>CAVTPW010000001.1:0-27389 GCA_963736725.1 uncultured Acidobacteriota bacterium
TCAGAACAACGAAGGTCGAGATGTGCCGCCCAGCAGCGAGGTGTTGACGTTCGCGATCGTATGAGTGCCTTCGTTGCCGCCCCATGAAAACAGCAGATAGACCTGCGGAAAGCCTCCAGCGCGCAGCGTAAGGCCTGTCGAAAAACTGTGGATCCACGGGCTTGAACCAAGACCTCCACGGGTCAGCGCGACCTTGCCTTCGTCAGCCATCAGCGTGAATCCTATCGGCAGGTTCCAGATGGAGTGTTCAAAGCTCTCACGAAGAAACATTACATCTGGAGCGCGGAAGCGATAATCCTGATAGCTACTCAATGACGGGTTTCCATTAATGTCCGAACCGCCAAGCGTGGGTTGAAAATAGAACGGAACGACATTTCCTCCCGGCGTCATGGAGAGAGCTGTAAAGAATCGAAATCCGATACTTCCTTCGAAATTTCGTACATAAGGTTTTGGACACTCCGGATGCGACACAGGGTCGATAGCGCATGCATCAGGACCGTTGCTCACTCGTGGTTCGTTGATCCGGGTTTTACTATGGAGAGCGTACTGATGGCCGAGATCAATTGTGAGACGCTGAAACGTGAAATTGTCTGTCGCAAAATACTGCTGGTAGGCCACGCTGTAATTTAAGCGAACAAGGTCTTTATCGAAAACCGGACGAATCCTTATGCCTTCGCCAAGCTGAAACGTTGCCGGCTGCATCGTTAATCCGGGAGCGGTTGCTTCATCATAGAGCTGACTGATCGACGGACTATTCTGCCCATTGCTCTCGCGTATGCTCACAAAGCGGCCATTCATCTCGCCGAAGAGTGATGCGTTCAGGTGCCCGGAAAACGGCTTTACGACGTTGCCGCCAACAATAGTTTCTGTCATCCCGAAGAATGTGCGCCCTGCTTCGGTTGTATCCGGCCCTAAGCCAAAAAAAGTGATTTTGTTAAGTGAGGTCGCCTGCGCGTAGAGGCCAAACACGGTATGTTCAGTCAGGCCCATCAGGTTTTCTTTCACCGGCGGGGGCGGCCCAAAACTGACGCCGACAGCTTCGTTGGGCGTGTGAACGAATTTCATGTAGAAACCGGCGCGCCATGAGGCATTGCCGGTCGCTATCGCATCGGCATTCCAGGTATTTCTCCAGTTTGTGGTTGTGTGGTGTCCGACGTAGGCCACGCCTGCGCCGAATCCATCCTGCGGAGCGATGCTCCCAACGGCTATGTGAAAGGGCACGCCCGTGAAGAGTTCTTCGGCGCATCCGCCAAGCCCTGAGAATGTGAAACTGAGGCAGCTCTCTTTTAGTTTCGCGCCCTCCCCGGGGGGATCGGGAGGCGGCGTGGCTTGCTGCGCCTGAAGGGCGTTCGCCGAAAAGAGAATGAGGATTAAGAGCGCGCGCCGCAAGCTATTTAACCGGCCTTTCTGAAGGTTTTCGCGCCTGCGTGTGCAGGATCGCGGTCGCCTTCTGGATATAGATGCTGACGTCGCGTTCGGTTTTGAGACTCTTCGGATCGATTGCGAGAAGGTCCGCAATATCCTTAAGGTGTTTTAGCAACGCCTCGCGCAGGTGGAGAGTCTGCGCCTGGAGTAGTTTTCCGGCAGGGCGATTGTGGTTAAAAGAACCCTTCTCCGGTTCGGGTACCTTGATGACAATCGAGGCCATTAGTGCCCCCCTAGCGTGAAAAATGGAAGATCATTCTCCTGACGTGCATCATTGCCCAGAATATCGAGGAAGGTGTTGGCGGTAGCTTCTCTCTTTGTGCGCTTTGCATCGCCGTTCAAGAAAAAATTCGTGACGGTTGCCGGAATGCTGGCGTGCTCGAAGATACGGGCTCCTGCTCCGGCTTCCGTGCCTGGAACGATTGTCCCTTTTGCGATATAGGGCGAAATCAGAATTGCAGGGACACGCACACCCAGATAATCGAAATTAAACGGTGCCCCGGTGTTCGTGGCCGTTGCGTTTGCTTGATAGTCGTCTGGCGTGCAATCGGGCGGAGCCACATGGTCGTAGATTCCGCCATGCTCGTCATAGACGACCAGCAGTGCTGTGCTGTCCCAGACGACCGGATTTCCGCGGATGGCGTTGTATATGCTTGCGATGAATTTCTCGCCTTCCTGCACGTTGTGATCGGGATGTTGGTCCGAAGCCAGAATCTCTCCGCCTCCGGGGCCTTCATGGTCGTTGTAGCAGGGTTCGATAAAACTGTATTGGGGAAGCGTGTTGGCTGTGCAATCGGAGATAAACTGGTCATAAGTTGCGAAAATCTGCGGCTGGTTCTTCAGAAGATTTACGATCTCCATCGTCGAGCTTTGCTGATCGTAGTAATAGATTTTTGCTGTTTTGCCTGCGGCTAGCATTCTCTCGTACGAACTCATAATCGGAGCAAGGATGTCGAAAATATCCATCCCAACCTGTCCAAAAGATGTTCCGTAATGGGCGAATGCGCGATTGCAGATCGTGGGGCCAGGAATCGACGAGAACCATCCGTTGAATAAAGCGAATTGCGTGGCGAGCGTCGTCAGTACCGGGAGCTTGTCCGGCGTGAAATAGGACATGATGTTGTGGGATTTGTTTACATTGTTGGTTTGTGTGAAGTAGTCCTTCACAAATCCCTTCATGCTGCGCTCTCGACCCGGTCCTTGTGGGGCACCGTTAAAAATCTGCATGTCCACACCAGGGAAGTGGTGGTCCGGGTCCGGGTCGAGCTGGCTTTGGAATTTTGCGTTCGGATTGACATTTACCGGGTTATTGTTCGTGTCGGGATTCGACTCGTTCCCGGTGAGCCCATTGACGCCCGGATATTTCTTTTGCCCGTTCTCCACAACCAGACTCAATCCGCCGAGCATGTGGTCGAAGGAGCGGTTCTCCATCATCAAAACGACAAGGTGCTTGAGCTTGCTCAATCCAACTGTCATGCGAGATTACCTCCGAGACTGGTTAGTGAAGGAATGGCTGCAAACGTTTCATTAAATAACAGGAAGGAGTCGATTAGCCAATCTAAATTATTAGGAACATGGTAAGTGCCGTTAGCGTTAAGAGGCCTGGTCTCACGACGCGGTCATCCTAAACGCATGAATTGAGCGATTGCGTCCGTTTCACGCGTGGATCTGCGGCGAGACTATGTTTTGGAGGACTTGTAAGACTCCATCATCAGCGCGCGGGTGCCGTGCTCCTCGCCGAACCCATGCGAGCCGGTTGACCCGCTAGCCGTTTGTGTTTACTTGGTCGCCGCACCGGCGGTCTTGCCGTTCCAGCGTTGCCGCACCGCCGCGACAAACCCTTCCTTGTCCTTTTGTAATTCCTTTACCAACGGTTGGTTGCCGGTAACTTCGTGCGCCGCTGCCCACAGCACCATTTCCGACATTACTGGCGCCAGATCGATTCCTTTTTGGGTCAGCAAATAAATAACCTTCCGCCCGTCCGACGAATCTCGGTCGGTCTCGACAATTCCATGCGCTTCCAGCTTCCGGAGGCGATCCGCCAAAATGTTCGTCGCGATTCCTTCGTACGACTCTAGAAACTCCTTGTAGCTTTGGAACCCTCGCAGCATCATGTCGCGAATGATGAGCAGCGACCAGCGGTCCCCCAGCATCTCCACAGATGCATTCAGGGGACACTCCGACCGTCGCTTCAGGCTCGGCTTCTTGCTCGGCATACTGCCACACTAGCATATTCTAACTTGCATTTGAAAAGTGACTTCGGCAGACTCGTTCGTGATGGAGATTTTTACCTCTCGAGTGCACACTACGCTCAAAACCGTTTGCGTGGGCTCCAGAGTCTCCGCTTCCGAACGGACCCTGGCTCGAGCGAAAACGCCGGCTCCGCGAAAGAGTGGTGAACGTCCCACGGAGGAGTGGGCGATGAGCGGTGTGCGACTACGAATCGAGGTCCTGGTCAATGTGCAGAAACATTAGAACTCTTTTCAATTTCGATCCGCCCGTCACCGACGAGGAGGTTCGCGCCGCGTCTCTTCAGTTCGTGAGAAAAATCACCGGTTTCAACAAACCATCGAAAGCGAACGAAGCCGCATTCCTCACCGCCATTGATGACGTAGCGGGCATCTCCAGCCGCTTACTCCGATCCCTGGAAACCAACGCTCCTCCAAAAAACCGCGACGAAGAAGCCGCAAAAGCAAAAGCGCGTGCCGCAGAACGTTTTGCTGGTTGAATCTCCAGGCGGGCCTTCACGATTGCCGCGAAGAGCCGGCCAGGGTGCCAGCGCTACCTGGGCGGCTCCCTAAATTTCCTTGTTCGCGACCGCGAGGCCAAGGCTGGGCGGAGCGACGTTACGAAAGGTAGAGGAGCGTTTGCTCGATCAGTTTAGTTGTGGGGGCGTAGGGATCGGTGGGAGCGTCGAACTCGATCGAGTAATAGCCGCGATAGTTGGTGGACCTGGCGATGTCGAATGTTTTCTTGAGGTCGATGTCGAACTGTTTGCCGTGGTCATCCACTTCGCCGTCTTTGACGTGGCAGATGTTGTAGGCACGTTCGAACATGGCCTGGACGGCCCGGTAGTTGAAATCGAGGTCGCCGTTGAGAACGGAGTTTGCGAAGTCGGGTAGCGCCCGCAGGTACGGATGGTTGACGGCGTCGATGACCTTGACGATGAAGAAGGCGTCTTCGCTGTCGGGATCGTCATTTTCCAATGTAACCACGATGTTTTTTTGTGCGGCATAGGCGGCGACCTCGCGAAGGCTGCCGGCGGCACGCTCTACGTTGGGCGAAGAGTTGCGTGCGCTCGCGACGTGGGGACGAATGCTTGGAGATCCGACAGCAACGGCTACGTCCACCCACTTCTTCGCTACCTCGACCGCTTGTTTGCGAGCGTCCAGATCGGCGTCGTAGAAACTTTGCCGGACGTGGGTGGGAATATCCACGACATGCACGTTGGCCTTTTGCAGGGCCTGGCGGAAGGCATCGAGATAAGCGGAATCGGTGGAGCGGAAGTGCTGCGCGAGTGGCTCGATGTTGTGGACGCCAAACTTTGCTACCACTTCGGACGGGAATTGGAGGAGTTCCATGCCGGGGAGTTTGGGGTTGCGATCGCGATTGTTGGGGGCGTCGATGTAGGCGCGGAACGGGTAGGAGGCGACGGCGATGCGGTCGCGCGGGGCGGCCGGGAACGCGACGTGCGGGCCGGGTTGGTCGGCTGCAGCGAGTATTGCCGGCGAAGCGCTTGCGAGGATGCCGCCTGCCGTGAAGGTCGAGAATTTTTCGATGAAGGAGCGTCGGGTTAGTGAGTTCATGGTTGTGGTCGAAACGGCACCGCATTGTACGACAACGGATGGGTCTCGGACGAGAACAAGGTTGCGCGGGGGTCAAATTGGCGGCGTTGCTCCAAGCCGAGTCACAGAAGTTCAGGGGCGGGCAGGGGTTTGCGAGTGGCGATCGAGGTCCGCGATGGCCGGCCATGCGAGTTGAGCGGGAGCACGACCGGTCGAAGCACGAACGACAAACTCGGGCGCGATGGCGATTTCGGCGACGTATTCCGCTTTGCCTTCGATGAGGTCGATGAGTGTTTTCGCGGCGATTTGTCCCATGCGCTCGAGCGGCTGACGAACAGTCGTCAAGCCGGGGCTATTGAAAGCGGCGGCAGGGATGTCGTCGAAGCCCATCACCGAGACATCTTCGGGCACGCGCAGGCCTGCTTCGCGTAGCGCCCAAATGGAGCCGATCGCGGAAATGTCGTTATAGGCGAAGAGCGCGGTGAAGGGCTGCTTGCGCGCGAGGAGCTGCTTCGCGAAGGGGTAGCCAAGCTGCGGCGTGGAAATGGTGGAGTCGATTTGAACGGTCAGCTCCGGACGCACGCGAATACCCAGTTCGGCAGCGACTTCACAAAGCGCGGCCCAGCGAACTGCGGAGTCCGAACTGGAGGGATGACCTTTCAAGAAGGCGATCTCTTCGTGGCCCAACCCCGCGAGGTGATTGAGTGCGAGACGCGCCGCGTGTTTGTGGTCCAGGATAACGTTGGTGACGCCTTCGACGCGACCGTGTCCGGCGACGGCGATCGTCGGAAGTTCAAGTTTTTCCGTGATCGAAGTGTCGGTGGTAATGAAACCCTCGACGCCACGCGTCACGAGCATTTGCGCATAGGTATGGAGCAGTTTCGGATCGTGGCGGTGGATCACGGTGAGAAAGAAGAAGTCATTCTTCCTCAAGTATTCTTCGATGCCGCTAATGACCAGGGATCCGTAGGCATCGCCGATCTCCTCGGCGATGACACCAATGGTGTAGGTGCGTTGCAAGCGGAGGGAGCGGGCGAAATAGTTGGGGCGATAGTTGAGGTCCTTGGCGGCATCGAGGATGCGTTTCTTGGTGCGCTCGGGAATGGAGCGGGCGGCGGGAGAGTTGTTGAGCGCGGCAGAGACGGTGCCTGCAGTGAGGCCTAGGTGTTCGGCAACGGTCTTGAGGGTAACCCTGGGTTCGCCCTGAAAAGGGCGTTTGTTTTTGGAAGTCATGCCGGCAAAAGTCCTCGAAAGTGTATCCGAAAACCCGTCTGGGGTGTAAACCCCTTGGCCCGGCAAGCAGTAGCGTTCCCGGACAGCGAAAATACCAGAAAAGACATTGTGGGGCCGCTAGGGGCCGATGTTTGCCTACTAAATATCATAAATGCCTACAATCACCCATAGGGAATACGCAATTAAGAAGGAAATGTTACGCCGGAAGGGGCGATTGGGACCCGGATCGAGTGCAAGGGCGAAATAAGACATAACATTACTTGCGTGGGGAATATCATTCTTTATCCGAGGCGATCGGTCGGCTCTCTCTCGCCTTGCAGGAAAAGCCCAAATTTGGCAAAAATTCATGCTTTTCCGGCCAGACCGACATTCGCTGGCAGCATTGGGTTGAAGCCGCGGAGGAATTTCCGTTGGGGCTCGCGCTTATACCTTCCGATGCCGATGCGAAGTACAATCTGGGCTTCGTCTATTTGCAGCAATCAAAAACGGACGACGCTGCGGCGCTGTTCGAGCAAGTTGTGGCTGCGCGTCCCGATCATGCAACGCTCCGTATCAAAAGGGGAAAGATCATGATGGATAGGGGCGAGCGCTCCGCTGCGCCGTCGCAGCAAGTCTGTGAGCGATCCGCGGAATGGAAAACCATTGAACGCCCTTCGTTGTAAACGCTACGCCAAAGCGCTTGTCCTCCTATGTCTGGGAGCCGACCTTGCCGCCGCGCAGGAAGGGCATCCCACGCCGCCTCCACCGCCGCCCGGAGCAAAATCTGCCAAGTGTAGCGGGCGCGTGGTGCCGCAACTCGAAGACATCACCGACAAAACAGGCATCACCTTCAAGCACACCTCCGATCCGGCGAAAAAGTACATTGTGGAGTCGATGAGCGGCGGGGTGATTTTGCTCGATTACGACCGGGATGGCTGGCTGGATATTTATTTCACGAATGCTCCGAGCGTCGATATGGCGATCAAAGGGCAGAAAAGCCGCGGGGCGCTCTACCGCAACAATCACGACGGGACGTTTACGGATGTGACCGACAAGGCCGGCATTGGCACGCCCTGCTTTGCCATGGGCGGAGCGGTGGGCGACTACGACAACGACGGCTGGCCCGATCTGTATGTGACTTGCCTCGGCGGAAATGTGCTGTACCACAACAATGGCGATGGCACGTTTACCGACGTTACCTCGAAAGCCGGCGTCGCTGACGGGCGATGGTCCACGGGTGCGGCGTTCGGCGATTACGATGGCGATGGTTTCGTGGATTTGATGGTGACAAACTATGTCGATTTCCACCTCAACGATCTGCCGGGGTTCGGGAGTTCCCCCAACTGCAAATACCGCGGAATCGATGTGCAGTGCGGGCCGCGAGGATTGAAGGGAGCGGGCGATTCGCTATTTCACAACAACGGGGACGGAACGTTTACCGACGTATCGAAGAGCGCGGGAGTGAGCGATCCGAATGGCTACTATGGTCTGGGAGTCATCTGGGCGGATTTCAACAATACCGGGCGGCCTGACATTTATGTGGCCAACGATTCGACGCCGAAATTTTTGTACAAAAACGAGGGCGGCGGAAAATTCAAGGACATCGGGTTGGAGTCGGGCACGGCGGTGAGCGAGGACGGGTCCGAGCAGGCTTCCATGGGAATCGCGGTCGGCGATTACCTGCACACCGGGCGGCCGTCGTTGTATGTCACCAATTTTTCGGATGAGAACGATCTTCTCTATCGCAACGACGGCGATTGGAACTTCACCGACGTTTCGTATGCGTCGGGCGCGGCGTTGCCTTCGCTGCCTTATGTGAAGTGGGGAACGGCTTTCGTGGACCTGGATAATGATGGCTGGCTGGATTTGATTACTGTCGATGGGCACGTTTACCCGCAGGTGGATACCTTGCCTTCTGGCGCTAGATATCACGAGCCCAAACTGTTGCATTTGAATCAAGCGGACGGCACTTTTTGCGATGCGAGCGATCAAGCGGGGCCCGCACTGGAAGAAAAACGAGCTTCGCGCGGGCTTGGCGTCGGCGATCTGTTCAACGATGGCAACATGGATGTGGTGATCGCGGATATTGATGGCGCACCAACGATTTTGAGGAATCACGGCGTGCCGGGGCGGCACTGGGTGAGTTTCGAGCTGGCGGGAACCAAGAGCAATCGGCTCGCATTGAACGCGCGGGTCAAAATCGTAGCCGGTGGCGTGACCCAGACCGACGAAATTCACAGCGGCGGAAGCTATCTCTCCCAAAATGATCTGCGCGTGCATTTCGGTTTGGGCGCGGCGAAGAAGATTGACAGTGTGGAAATTCGTTGGCCGTCGAGGAAAATCGAAAGGCTTGGCGGCCTCGCGGTAGACCAGTTCTATTCGGTGCTCGAAGGCGTGGGAATCGTTCCTGCGGAACGCATCCGGCCCGCAGCCGTCAAGAAACCATGACTGCGCATTCCGGCTTCGCTCTGACCAACGCCGAAATTAGTAGCACTCGCTCGGGATGCTCAATAGAATGGCCGCGCCCTGCCGCCGCGACGCGGTCAGGCGTGATTCTAGCGACGAGGTGGTGGTGATGCGCAGCTTCGTGAAACAAGTTTCCCGGTTTTGTCTTGTTCTGTGGGTCGTGCTTCTCAGCACGATACCCTCGAAGGCTTCGGACAATGGCTTGGCGTTGACGCCGCCGATGGGCTGGAACAGTTGGAATAAGTTCGGATGCAACGTAAGCGAAGATTTGATCAAGGGCGCGGCCGACGCCATGTCCAGCAGCGGAATGAAGGAAGCCGGTTACGAATACGTGGTGATCGACGACTGCTGGCAAGTGAGCCGCGACGCGAGTGGAAATATTGTGGCGGATGCACAACGCTTTCCTTCCGGGATCAAAGCGGTGGCAGACTACGTTCACGCCAAGGGATTGAAGTTCGGGATTTATTCCGACGCCGGTGTCAAGACTTGCGCGGGTCGTCCCGGAAGCAGCGGGCACGAATATCAGGATGCGTTGCAATATGCGGCTTGGGGCGTCGACTACCTAAAATACGATTGGTGTCACACTGGCAAAGCGAACGCGGAGTGGGCTTACACGACGATGCGCGATGCATTGAACGCTTCGGGTCGCCCGATCGTGTTCAGCATGTGCGAATGGGGAACTGCGAAGCCTTGGTTGTGGGCCAAAGACGTGGGAAATCTTTGGAGAACTACGGGCGACATCAGCGATTGCTGGGACTGCAAGAAGGATGCGCTGAGCTTTGTGAAAATCGTAGACATGCAAGACGGATTGGAGTCCTATGCAGGTCCCGGCCACTGGAACGATCCGGACATGTTGGAAGTCGGCAATGGCGGCATGACCACAACGGAATATCGCGCTCATTTCAGTTTGTGGTGCTTGCTGGCGGCGCCGTTGATCGCAGGCAACGACTTGAAGAGCATGCCTGCGGAAATCAAGGAGATCTTGACGAACAAAGAAGTAATCGCCGTGGACCAGGATGCCTTGGGCATGCAGGGGCGGCGCGTTGCGAAAGACGGAGATACGGAAGTCTGGGCGAAGCAGTTGAAGGATGGCAGCCGCGCCGTGATTTTGTTCAACCGCGGGGGCGCTGACGCACAGATGTCTGTTTCGTGGGGAGAACTGGGCTATCCCTCGCATCTTTCCGCGGCAGTTCGCGATCTATGGATGAAGAAAGATCTGGGAAAGTTTACGGACACCTACAAAGCCAACGTGGCGTCCCATGGAGTGGTGATGATCAAGGTGATGCCGTGAGGGCGATCGCAATAAGAATCGGTTTGATTGCAGCGACCTTTCTAGTTGGCTTGCCGGGCGGGCTGCGCGCACAAACTTCGGCGGGTCCTGTCGGAACGTTTGAGGCCCATGGGGACGTAGGCACGGTTTTGCATCCGGGTACCACCGACTACGACGCTTCCGCGAAGACCTACACGATCACGGGCAGCGGCAACAACATGTGGACCAACGAGGACGACTTCCAGTTCGCTTGGAAGAAAATGTCGGGTGACGTGACGTTGACGGCAAATATTTCGTTCGTCGGCCTCGGTGGCGTGCCACATCGCAAGGGCGTTTTGATGATTCGGCAAAGCCTCGATGCGGATTCGGTTTATGTGGATGCAGCATTGCACGGCAACGGTTTGACGGCCTTGCAATTTCGCGACGAAAAGGGCGCGGTCACCCACGACATCGAATCGAATATTTTCTCGACGCAGCGAATCCGGCTGGAAAAGCGCGGCGACTTCTTCTATTTGTTGCTATCCGGCGGGAGCGAAGAACTTCATCCCTCGGGAGCGTCGATTCGCGTTCCGATCAAGGAGCCTTTTTACGTGGGAATAGGCGTTTGCGCGCACGATAAAAATGTGGTGGAAACGGCGGTGTTTTCGAACGTCGAGGTCAGTGTGCCTCCTCCGATCGCCCCCGACGCCCCGACCAAGCTGTACAGCACCCTGGAGACGATTGCGATCAACTCGACGGATCGCCATGTCCTCTACGTCGCGCCGGAGAAATTTGAGGCGCCGAATTGGACGCAGGATGGCGGGGCGCTGATTTTCAATCGCGACGGGCGCATCGTGCACATGGCCGTCGCGGGCGGTCCGATCCAGATCATCGATACCGGCTTTGCGATTCACTGTAACAACGACCACGGATTATCGCGGGATGGCGCGCTGATGGCGATCAGCGACCAATCCAAGGAAGACCACCGCTCTCTTGTGTACATTGTTCCCGCGGGCGGTGGAACACCCCGGCGCATCACGCAGAAAGCGCCTTCGTATTGGCACGGCTGGTCGCCCGACGGGCAAACTCTCGCTTTCGTAGGCGAGCGCAACGGAGAATTCGATATCTACACAATCCTGGCCGCGGGCGGGGAAGAGAACCGCCTGACCACGGCAACGGGACTCGATGACGGTCCCGAGTACTCGCCTGACGGAAAATATATCTACTTCAACTCCGAACGCACCGGCAGTATGCAGATTTGGCGCATGAAGGCCGACGGGTCCAACCAGGAGCAAGTGACCTCGGACGATTCCAATGACTGGTTTCCGCATATTTCGCCCGACGGAATGTCGATGGTTTTTCTTTCCTTTGAAAAGGACGTAAAAGGCCACCCCCCGAACCAGAACGTGATATTGCGTCTGATGTCGCTCAGCGACAAGAAAGTCCGCGTTTTGGCGAAGCTATTCGGTGGCCAGGGCACGATTAACGTTCCCTCGTGGTCACCAGACAGTACGCAGTTCGCGTTCGTAAGCTATCAGCTTGTGCCTACGGGAAGTGCCGACAAGAAATGAGCGAGCATCGACGGGAACGAACTAACCAAAGAAGAAGAAGAACCTTCCTGGATTTACGTCGCGAAGGTTCGAAAACAAACTAGCTTGTGGAATCTCGCTCCGTCGCCGCCACGACAGCCGCTAATGACAGTACTCGATGTCCGTTTCTTCCGCTTTATTGGACGCAACCGCCGGCTTGCCTGCGGGAGGTTCCGCGTGGCTGGGTGGGGTTTCCGCTTTTGCCGGCGCAGTCGCGGGCTTGGAGAGCCCCTGTGACTCGTAGATCGCGTTGAAAAAGAACTTGTAGGTGCCGTGGGCCTGCCCGCGCCACTGCGGCCGGAAGCCGAGCAGATAGACTCGGCCTTTGCCATATTGCACTTCCACCGCCGCGGCTTTGCCCTGAATGCGTTCGGGATGGAGCAGGTAGCCGCTCATCAAAGGACTTTGGTCCTTCGGATATGCGGCGAGGATGCGGCCGCGAAAGCCGTCCTTTGTTTCAAAGGCCGGCCCGCGTTCGAACATCACGATGGGATCGTGCGGTAATCCCCAGACAGCGGAAGCGCCGCTGTCCTGCAGCTCGACACGCAGCAGGCAGCCGGAGCAGAAAAACTCTTCATCCTTCAGCCCGGCCAGGCTGTTCTTCACCGGCAGACCCAGATCGTCAATCGCAAAAAGAGATGCTTCATTGAAGGTAATGAGAGTGCCGCCCGCTTCCACAAATTCGCGCAGTGCGGCGGTGCCTACGACGCCGAGTCCGCCGGTGTACATTCCGGGAACCGTGCCGGGGCCGAAGCCGGTTCGAATCGTCTCGGCCTTCTGGTCGGGAAGAATAATGGCGTCAAAATGCTCGCGGAGACTGCCGGCCTGAATATCGCCATTGCGCAGCGTAACGGGGGCAAACCCGTAGTTCTCCAGAATCCAGCGGGTCCAGCCCTCGTCGATGTTGGCAACCCACGAGCGATAGAGTCCGACGCGCGCCTTCTTCACGGCGACGGCATCTTTCGGTGCGGCGCCGACGGCTTTTAATTTTAAGGAACCGTCACCCGCCACTTTCTTGAGTTTGTCGCGGTCGATACCGGTCACGACGATGGCTCCCGCTTCGGCACCATCCGGCGAGTCGGTTTCCGTAGTGGCGAAGCTGGCGCGGCCTCCGCCGTCCAGAATCGCATTCAACGCCTTGAAGCTGGCGTTCGACCTGTGGCTCAGCACGAACACGCTTCCCGCGCCGTCGATCGTTCCAACGGGTGCGGCGAACTGATCGATTTTCTTGAGCGCCCCGCGATCAGCGGCGCTCACGGGCTCAAGCACGGGCGCAACTTGCACTCCCATCTGCATCGGCAACGTCCATCCCGTTACATCGTAAGGAAGTTTTGGCGGGCCGTTGGGTGTCTCACGCAGATCGGGATAATGTTGTGATTCGAAAAGTTCCTTGACCAATGGCGAGAACGGCTGGTCCATCAGAATGACCCACGAGCCCTGCGGATACTCGCGGCCATTCGCGTGAAATGTCTTGGTGGCTTGCTGCACTTCGATGCCGTTGATCATCAACTTCTGCACCAGCGTGGCAGCTTCAAACAGATCGCGCTGCTCTAGCGGCACGACATAGGCGTACGGCGGTTCTTTCGTAAAGCGGTTGACGTTGTCGACCGCGGCTTGATAGCGGTTGTACATCAACTCTTCGTGATACTTCGCCGTAGTGTCCAGCACGGCCATCGACGCGCCCTCCATGTAATTCACGGCGTCACGCAGCCTCCACCAGCCGCCCTTCCATGGGCTGCTGTAGAAAACTTCCGAGCGTAAGCCCCGTTGATCCTTCGGGAATTCATCCACCGGATAGAATCGCGGCGTGGCGTAGCGAAACAGTGCCGTCTCCGTGAAAAATGAAATGCTGTTGCGAAAGATGTGCGTGAAATCGAGGAACCCCGGATACCAGTTGTCAAAACCCACGCGATTCACCGCTCCCGGCATGTTGTGCTCATCCAGGTACACGGCGATATCGGTTCCCAGCGCGTTGAGCCAGCGCGCCATCAGCGGATGAATGTTCGAGGAAATCGGTTCGACGAAAGGCGGGATGAAAATGCGAGTGGGGAACGGTGCCGTCTGATGATGGCAATAGAAAATCACCGGGTCCCATTCGATCTCGGTGCGAGTCACGTCCTGCGACTCGATCATGTTGTTCATGTAGCCGTCGCGATTGTTGTCGTGGCCGACGTATTCCTGCCACAGATCGGGCAGCGGGCTAACCTCGAACGTCGTGCCCAGATTGTTCCGGTACCATCCAACGATTTCGTTCTGGCCGTCGGGATTCAGCGTCGGCCACAACATCAAGATCACGTTGTTGAGAATCGCATCCACTTCCGGATCGTTTTGTGACGAAATCAATTTGTACGCGAGATTGATGGATTGCTGCGCGCCCGCGACCTCGCTGGAGTGCAGGCCGCCATCGATATGCACGATCGCTTTGCCCTGGCGCGCGAGTTCGTGAGCTTCAGCGGCGGACAGGCCGCGTCCGTCGGCCAGCTTGCGAGAAATGTCCTTGAATTTGTCGAGGCTCGCCAGATTTTCCGGAGACGAAATGATCGCGATTTCCCAATCCAGCCCTCGCGTTGTCTTCCCCACTGTAATCAGCTTGACGCGGTTCGAACTGGCAGCCAATTTGTGGAAGTATTCCCGCGATTCATCATAGTTCGCGAGGTAGAAATCGTCGCCCGGAGTGTGGCCCAGCACGGACTCAGGCGTCGGTACGCTGGGCGATGGATTCGTTGTGAAGGTCACTTGCGCGGACGACGAAAAAACGCAAGTGAGACAGATCAGCGCGCCGGACAGCAGCGTCCATTTTGTTGTTTTTGGCATGCCAGAGGATAACTTTCCAGTTTTCGAAAGTAAACCTAGAGATAGGTCGCACGTAGAAACCTCCGGGGGCTAAAGCCCAAGAAGTTGCGAGCTCTCGCGGCTGAAGTTGTCCCCTACGGCGTGCGCGAACTGGAATCCGCCATCTGGGAGTTCATCGAGGTACATAACGAGCAGCCAAAACTCTTGGTGTGGATCAAAAGTGCCGATGCGGTTTTTAGCAGCATGGGACGGCTCGCTTCCCGTACTCCAGCCGCACGTGGCACAAACAAGATGCAAGAAATGGGTGACTCAGGAGGCTAGATGGTCTTGTCTTTGGAATAGCAAATCGATTCCAGATTACAGTCGATGCATCGCGGCTTGCGCGCAATGCACACGCGCCGGCCATGCCAGATCAGCTGGTGTGAAAACTTGATCCAACTCTCTTTCGGAATCACCCGAATCAAATCCTGCTCGATCTTTTTCGGGTCTTCGTGTTTGGTTAAATCCAGCCGCCGCGACAATCGGATCACGTGGGTATCCACGACCACACCGCTGGCAATCCCATACGCCGATCCCAGCACCACGTTCCCGGTTTTCCGGGCGACGCCGGGCAGCGTCAAAATCTCCTCCATCGTTCGCGGTACTTGCCCCCCGAATTTCTCCAGGATTCCCTTGCTGGCCCCCATGATGGATTTGGTTTTGTTACGAAAGAATCCCGTCGGACGAATCTCCTGTTCCAGTTCGCTGGGGTTCGCGTACGCGAATGCCTCTGGCCCGGGATATTTCTTGTAGAGTGTGTGGGTGACTTGATTGACGCGCACATCGGTGCATTGCGCGGACAGAATCGTGGAAATCAACAACTGAAAGGGATCTTCGTGTGTAAGCTCGCAGGTAGCCGCCGGATATGCCTCGTCCAGCTTCGCGAGAATCGCCGCGACGCGCTTCGGGGCCGTGCCGCCTCTGAGGGTCTTCGCGGCTTTTGTGGACTTTCGCGCGGTGGTCCCGGTCACCGCTTTCGATGGTTTCGCCGCCACCCGCTTTTTGACTATTTTCTTTTTCATGGCCGGGAGAATATCACACAGATAGCACAGGCACTCTTGCGTGTGCAGTTTTTGCATGTGTGCCGCTGACTTCTCTATCGCATCAACGTAAGTAGCCGCCGAAACGCCTTTCCCCTGTGACTGTGCGCATTCTTTTGTTCCGCAGAAAGCTCGGCAAACGACTTACTCAACTCGGAAAAATAGAAAACCGGATCATACCCAAACCCTCCGGCACCCCGCGGCGCCTCCAAAATCATCCCGTCCACGCGATCGCTGACAATCGCCGCGCCTTGCCCCCGTTCCGCAAGCGCAATGACGCAAACAAAATACGCCGCCCTTTGCGGCTCGCTCGTCCCATGCAATTCTGCCAGAAGCTTTGTATTTCGTTCCACGCTTGTCGCCGAAGCGCCTGCGTAACGCGCTGACCGCACTCCCGGCGCTCCTCCAAGTGCTGGGACAACCAGACCAGAATCATCGGCGAAGACCAATCCATCGCCGCCGCGCGAATAGTGGAGCGCTTTGCCCAGGGCGTTTTCCGCAAAGGTCGGCGCATCCTCTTCGAACGGGGGAAGGGAATCGAACCACGGCGCCAGCGCCAGCTCGATTTCTGGCGCAGACAGGTCTGCTCCACGCGCCAGCGCGCGAAACTCAGCAAGCTTTCCTGGGTTGGAGGACGCAAGGTACAGCTTAACGGGCGCGCGCACTGAACTTCACGGGCAGCACGGCGCGCTGCTCATCCGTCAACCGCCGAATTCCCGCGGCCGCTAGAGCCAGCAGATCTTGCATCTCGCTCCCGTTGAACGGTCGCCCTTCCGCGGTCGCCTGAATTTCCACGAAGTGTCCGCTACCCGTCATCACCACATTCATATCCACTTCCGCGCGCGAATCCTCTTCATACGCCAGGTCCAGCAGCGCGCGATCGTCCACAATCCCAACGCTCGTCGCCGCGACGGTATCAATCAGCGGCGAGCTCCGCCAGATTCCCGCCGCAACCATGCGTTCAAACGCCAGCGCCAGCGCCACGAACGCGCCGGTGATCGACGCCGTGCGCGTCCCCCCGTCCGCCTGAATAACATCGCAATCGATCCAAACCGTCCTCTCTCCCAGCGCTTCCTGGTCGGTTACTGCGCGCAGCGATCGTCCAATCAGCCGTTGAATCTCCAGGGTACGCCCCGATTGCTTTCCGCGAGTTGCTTCGCGCACCGTGCGTTCTTCGGTTGCCCGCGGCAGCATCCCGTATTCGCTGGTCACCCAGCCCTTACCTGTGCCCTTCAGGAAACCTGGCACCCCGTCGTCCACCGACGCCGTGCAAATTACCCTTGTATTTCCCAGTTCGATCAGCACGCTTCCTTCCGCCGTCGAAATGAAATCCGGAGTAATCTTCAACGGCCGCATTTGGTCCGCGTTGCGACCATCGATTCGCACTTTTCCTCCCGCAGTGCCACGTTCGTTGGCAATGGTCATGGTTTTTTCACAGGCTGCGCCAGTTTGCCGGCGGGGGTCGCGGGTGTCAACTTTTGTTGCGTTGCGCTGGACTTTTGTGAACCAGTCGGGGTCGCGGGCGTCTTGCCGGTGGTCGCTGCCCCGCCTCCCGCGGTTGGCACTGCCACCGCCGTCATCGGCGCCGCTTTCGCATTCACCAGGAACGTCCGCGTCAAATCCAGATGCCCCGCTAGCGTATCCACTTCCTGCCCATGGATGAGAATCTTCAGCCACCGTACCTGCGCCACGTTCGTTTCCAGCGTTTTTGAGATGGAGTCTACTGCCATCTGCTCGCTCTCGATCCCTGAAGGGGTCGCCGTAGCCAGCGCTTCCGAAAAATCCGCGATCGCCGTGCCGTCGGGCAACATATACAACGCCAGCAGCACCGCGTCCGGCGGCAAAGTTCTCAGCTCCGCATCCACCGGTCCAGCCAGCAACGTGTTCAATACTTGCTTGGCCCGCAACGTCGGGTCATTCGACAACGGCAGCTCCACGGTAACCGCCATCAGTGAGCCATCTCCGGCCCCCGAGGACCAGAATAATTTTGCCCTCGTCAGCGGTCCGCCGGAGCTCGCCGGCGTCGCCTGCGTCAATTCCCTCCGCGCTTGCTCCTCGCTTACCAGCGGAACTTGCGTCGCTTGCCCCAAGTGCTTTTTCAAGGTTGTAAAGTAAATCCCGGCGATCATCACCGCGATCACCAGCAAGCCGATCAGCCACACGCGCCACCTCGGTATCACGGCCGATCTCCTGGATTTACCGCCGCCACAACGTAAAGTGGCCGGAATGCCGATGCGCCCCGCGCAATCGCATCCGCCACGCCCGGAGCCATGCGATCGAGCACGTTGCGGTCTTCCACCGACACGCTCGACACTTCTACGGCAATCGCGGGCGCCGCCGTCGTGCGCAACTGCCGCACCGCCGCCGCTTGCGCGGTGCCCGGCGAGCCTTTGAACCGTTGCGAAAGAAAACCCTGCACAATGTCGCCGAAGCGACGGCTCAATGGAACGAACGGCGCTTGCGCGCGGTCCCACGGAATCAAACCGGTGGCATCGTTCGCGCCCGGTAAATCGCTCATCACGTAAACCCGCACCGTTCCCGGCAGCCCGGTGGACGCGATATGCAGCGACACGAACACCGCGCCGCGTTGGGCGTTGGCGATCGCCGAGCGGTCATCGAAGGAAGGGTTTTCGTTCCCTTGCCGCGTCTGCATTACCTGAAAGCCCTCGGACTCCAGGGCGGTGCGCACCTGGGCCGCAAACTGCAGCACAATTTCACTCTCGCGAATCCCCCCGGTACCTCGCGCGCCCAGATCGGTTCCGCCGTGCGCGGGGTCAAGCACCACAATGCTCGGGGCTTGCCGCAGTGCGGTTTGCCCAGCTTGTCCGCTTTGCAGGGTTGCAGGAGGCGCTTGTCCGGGAGCTGGTGTTGGACCCGGTGTTGCAGGCGAGGACTGGGCCGCAGGCGTACTCTGCTGCGCTCGGGCCACACCCAGCAAGGAAAAACGATCTGGCGTCGCAAACACGAACAAAACACACAGCTGCGCCAGGCTGGTCAAACCCAGCCGCACAAAATATCTAATTCCGATGTTCTTCGGAAGCGATTCCGAGGCTTTATTTCCCACGTCGAGCAGCATATCAAAACCGCTCGCGAATCCGCTCAACCCGAATCACTCACCCGGCGCGAAAAAGGGACGGCCCCCAAACCGTCCCTCCCGAAAAACCCGTCACTCCCTCTCGTTTTCGCAGTCCTCGCACCGCTCAATTCGACGGTGGCGGCTCTTCCGGTGACTTCTCTGCTTGATGTGCCCGGCGCCATGCCCGTTGCTGCTGCTTTTGCGCGGGAGTCAGAATCGACTCAACTTGCTTGTGCGTCTCGCGATGAATCCCCTGGATCTTCGCCTGTTTCTGATCGGCGCTCAACGAGGAATCGTTGTTTACCGCTTCGATCTGAGTTTTGGCGTCTTGATGAATCTTCTTCATCTGCGCCTTCTGATCGTCGGTCAGGTTCAGATCCGGTCGCGCTGGCCCGTTTTGCTGCGCCGGCGCCGTCTGAGTCTGTCCGGCCTCTTGCGCGCCGCCCGCCGCCCGTGCCATTGCTGGCGGTCCATACGCCATCAGCACACCGGCAACGAACAACACGCCGTTGCGAACTATTTTCGTATTCATGACAACTGCCTCCTTGGGACCTAAGTCCCCCTCGACTGCTTCCTCTTTATAAACCCGCGCGGAGCCACAATGTCGCAACTCCGAGCGGGTGGTGTTTATCCCAAATGACAACGGCCTGATCCCAAGCGATTTACTCTCCTGGCAGTGCTCTTGTCGCGGTGCAGCATTGCTGCACCCCAGCTTGCCCAGGCGTAATCCCTGCCGTCATGCCGCATTTGCCGGTCTGTTTTTCCAATCCAAAAAAACAAAACCGCCAGGGCTCAACCGAACCTGGCGGCAAAACCCTCGATTTAAGAAAGCGCCCTAGTCCCCGGCCACACTCTCAATAATCACCGGCTTGATCTCTGCGCCTCGAAACCTCTTCGTCGCCAAATACCCCAAAAAGCCAGCCGCGATAATCATCGCGCCGAACACCAGCCCATTCATTCCCAGAATGGTTTCCCGCTCGCTCTCCACCAGCGCCAGGCACAACAGCGCGAACGGAAACACGCCCGCCATGATCGCGCCCGCCAACCCGCCGGGCACCTTGAACTCGCGTTTCAATTCCGGCTCGCGAATCCGTAGGGCCACCAAGGTCACAAACTCCAGCATCAAAGCCGCGCCATACAGCATGATGTCCAGGGTGATCAACCGCTTGAATCCCAGCCCGAGGCAAAGTGCCCAGCACGTAGCGCAGACCAAGATCCCGACCCACGGCGCATTCGTCGTGACACTGGTCTTCGCGAACACCTTCGGCAGCATCCCGTCCCGCGCCATGGCCAGCGGCAGCCGCGAATAGCTCATGACCAGCGCATTGAACATGCCAAACGCGCTCATCATGCCGCCGAGCACGATCAGGAATCGCAGCCACTCAAATCCCAGAATCTTGCCGCCGACTAAGCCGGCGACCGTCGCCCACGAGCCATCTTCGGCAAACGTCGAAGCGGGCACCCCCGTGAAATAGACCGCCAGGAACGGCAGCACGTAGGTCAGCGAAACCAGTACCACCGCCGCGATCATCGCTTTGGGGTATGTTCGTTGCGGGCGTTCCACTTCCTGCGCGATCGTGGAAGCATTGTCCCAACCCATGTAGTTCCACATCGCCACCAGCACTCCGCCGACCAGCCCGATTCCCGCTACCGCCGGCGCGGCGTGCGCGTCCCCGAGCGTCCCCGCCTTGAATGGCGCAAGCACCACGATCGCCGCGAACGGCGCCGACAGGCAAAAGAACAACCACAGTGACGTGATCCCCACCACGCGAATGCCCAACAAGTTCAGCACCGCGCAGCTCACCACGACGAAAAGACCAGCTAGAATCCCGTGGCTCGGTGTCCCGAACCAGGGCGAGAACTGCTTCAGATAAAACACGAACAGTGTCGGGTAAATGGCCATGTCAAAAATGCTGGCCGCCAGCGACAACCACGCTTCCTGAAACCCCCAGAAATTGCCCAGTCCGCGGCGCACCCACGCGTAGTAGCCGCCTTCGCAAGGCAGCGAACTCGACAGTTCGCCGATCATGAACGCCGTCGGCAAGCACCACAGCACGGGCAAAAACAGCAAAATCAAAATGCCGTGCCCGTAGCCCGCGCCGGATACGATTTGTTCGGTGCCGTACGTGCCCCCAGACACCATGAAGAACGTCGCGGCCACAAGCGGCCACAATGTCAGCTTGGCGACATTCTTTTTTGCTTTTGTAAGTGCTTGGGAGGGGAGTTGGGAGGGAAAAGGTAACGTACTCAATTTTTACTAACCGTCCTCCTAAAGCGATTCTTGCTCTCTCACGTTGGAGCCAGTTCGCGTTTGCAGGATACAAGGTTCACGACGGCATGCAAGAACAAAATGCGCCCCGCACAATATTTTTCGCCTGTACTGTAGCGCACCTTACCTTTCGCTGAAGAACTCGCTTCCCACCCGACCCTGGTGCCCCTGTGTGTCCATCTCGTCTTCACCTCCGCGCCTCGCGGCCAATCCCCCTTTTACTCATTCCTGCCAATCATCAGTTGCGAATCGCCAGTCGCCAGCTTGTGCTAAACTCCGCCGTTTGCTTGCGACCTAACTCCACTCCCAGGAGCCGTTCCAATGAATATCGCCTCACGCGCTTGGTTGATCGTCGCCGTTCTTGCTATGCCGCTCGCCGCCTTTGCGCAGCAGCCGGCTTCAGCGCCGCGGCCGATCACGATCGACGACCACTTCCAAATCCGCGAGGTCCAAGGCCCCAAGCTGAGTCCCGACGCGCAATGGGTGGCCTACACAGTGACATCCACGTCGCTGAAGGAAGACAAGTCCGAACAGCGCATCTGGATGGTGCCCTTCGCCGGCGGTGACCCGATCCCGCTGACCGCGGAGGGAGTCTCCTCCAGCCGTCCGCGATGGAGCCCCGATGGGAAGTACCTGGCGTTCCTGTCCGCTCGCCGGGAAGGCAAGACGCAGGTCTGGCTGCTCAACCGTATCGGCGGCGAAGCCCAGCGGCTTACAGAAACGCCGCAGGACGTGGACAGTTTCGAATGGGGGCCGGATGGCAAACGTCTCTGCCTGATCCTTCGCGACGCTACCAAGGAAGAGTTGGAAGCCGCCAAAGACAAGGAGAAGGACAAGGACAGGGAAGGCGACGACAAGGCCGCCGCCGAAAAGAAACCCAAGGCCCAAAAGCCCTGGGTAATTGACCGGCTGCAATTCAAAGCCGATGAGATCGGCTATCTCGATCGCCGCCGCACCCACCTCTACATCTTCGACATGACCGCAAAGAGCCTCACGCAGATCACCAGCGGCGACTACGATGACTCCGACGCGGTCTGGTCCCCCGACGGCAAGCACCTCGCCTTCTCGAGCAACCGTTCCTCTGATCCCGACCGGAACTACAACACCGACATCTGGACGGTTTCCGCCGACAACACCGACAAAGGCGCGCAACTCACACAAATCACCACCAATCCCGGCGAGGATCACTCGCCAGCTTGGTCGCCGGACGGCAACTGGATCGCCTACGTCACGCAAACCGAGCCGAAATTATTTCAATACGCCACGCAACACCTCGCCATCTCTCCGGCAAACGGCGGTGCAGCCAAAGTCCTTACCCGCGCCTTCGACCGCAACGTCAGCGACATTCTGTTTTCCGGCGACAGCAAGGAGATCTTCTTCATCGCCGATGATGACGGCACCCAAAACGTCTGCCGCATCGCCGTCACCGGCGGCGAAGTCTCCCGGCCCATCGGCGGCCGCGTGATGGTGTACAGCTACTCGCTTGCGAAAACCGGCGAGATCGCAGCCCAGATCGACCAGATGGACCGCCCCAGCGAAATCTACGCTCTGCCGGCCTCGGGTGGCGCGTTGCAGCAAATCACCCACACCAATGACGCGTGGATCGCCCAGCTAAAGCTATCCTCGGGCGAGTACGTCCACTTTAAAAGTAAAGACGGCACCACCGTCTCTGGCTACCTTTACAAGCCACTCGATTACACGCCCGGCAAAAAGGTTCCAACCCTGCTTCGCCCGCACGGAGGTCCCGTCTGGGCCTGGTACGCCGAATTCCAACCCGACGTTCAACTCTTTGCCGCCCACGGCTACGCCGTCTTGCTGCCGAACCCACGCGGCTCTTCGGGCTACGGCCAGAAATATTGCCAAGCCATCTTCGCGGACTGGGGCAACAAGGACTACCAGGATGACATGGCCTTCGTGGATTACGCCGTCGAGCAGGGTATCGCCGATCCCGACAAACTCGGCGTCGGCGGCTGGTCCTACGGCGGCATCTCCACCGATTTCATCATTGGCCAGAGCACGCGGTTCAAAGCCGCAATATCGGGCGCAGGCGAAGCTCTGAACACGGCGCTCTATGGTCACGACCAATATCAGAAAGACTACGAGATCGAACTCGGTCGGCCCTGGGAAAATGAGGCCCTGTGGGACAAAATCTCCCCTTTCTATAGGGTTGCGAAGATCACCACGCCGACGCTGTTCATGGGGGGAAACATTGATTGGAACGTGCCCATCGTGGGCGGCGAACAGATGTACCAGGCACTGAAAAGCCTGGGGCGCGAAACCGAACTCGTGGTTTATCCCGACGAGTACCACGGATTCAAGACGCCATCCCACATGAAGGACCGCTTGGAGCGTTACCTGGCTTGGTACGGCCACTACGTCAAAGGGGACTCGAACCCCGCGACACCGCCGGAACTCGGGTCGCATTCGGGCGAGTAACGCGGCGGGCAGCGTGCGGGCCGTTCGCTCCGCGTGTGCTTCCGATTCAGAATTTTTCCCGTGGGTCCACGCTTTGGAATCCGTACGTTTCGTAGCGCGTGCTCACCTTGCCGTCACGCACGCTCACCACCGTAAATCCCTCCGGGAAGCCCATCCGCGGACCGTGCCACCAGTTGCCGCACACCGCTCCGCTGGTGATGTATCGAGTATTCTTGTACTCCACGAACTCGTTGACGTGCGTGTGCCCTTGCAGCACCGCAACGATGTTGTGCCCTTCGAACGCCGCCAGCACCTCCGGCGCGTTCGAGACCGTGAGGGTGTTGTATTTATCGTTCGTTGCCGCAGCCTCTGCGTACGTCGCGAACGCCGTCACCAGCGGCACGTGAATCACACCAATCACGGGCGCGTTCGGCGCCAGGCGCCCAAGATCATCCTTCAGCCATGCGAGCTGTTTTCCGTCGACGCGCGCCTCCCACAAGCGGTCGTCGGTCGGCTGGATCGAATCCAGCACCACGAAGTGCCACCCCTTGAGATCGAACGAGTAATACGTGTGCCCAATCCGATCCTCATACATTTTCTTTCCGTACGCGGGATCAGTCGGGGCCACTCCGCTCTTTGTCAGGATCCCGAACACGTCGTGATTCCCGATGGTGTGATAGAGCGGCATCTGCAGTGTTTGCTGCGTTTTTTTATAAAGATCGAAGACCAGGTCGGCACGGTGTCCATCGACGCCCAGCGCATCGTACACATGATCACCGCCCATAATCGCGAAGTCGGGCTTCAACCCGGCGATTTTGCGGAAGCACATGTCGCACCCATGTGCGGCGGCCAGCTCCGGCTCGATGTGCGTATCGGTGAAAAAGACAAAATCGAACGAGCCGGGCGCGGAGTCCGCCGCCCAGCCTAGCGCGCCCGGAGCGAATGACGCCGCCATTCCGGCGACGGCTGCCGTCTTCAAGAATGTCCTACGGTCGAGTGTCATGAGCCGCTCCTTCCCAAAGCGCAACCCTACTGGAAACAGACGCCGAAATCTTATCACCGCTGACGGGCCGCCCCGAGTCAGGCCAGGAACAATCGTCGCTGGCGTTTGACAGTCGCGCCGAATGTAGGCCCGAACTTCAGCCCAGCAACCCATAGCCACTGCCGCCCATCAACCCGGCGTTCTGCTAAAATCCAACCGCCATGCCCGCCACAAAAAGTCTCCGTTTCCCCGTCGAAAACGCCGGCGAAGTTTCTGCCCTCCTGCTCCTCCCTCCCAAACCGAACTGGCTCCTGGTTCTAGCCCACGGTGCTGGCGCAGGCATGACCCATCCGTTCCTCGAATCCCTATCCCAGGAGCTCGCCGCCGCCCACATCGCCACCTTCCGCTACCAGTTCCCCTACATGGAACAACGCCGCCACGTCCCAGACCGCCCTCCAATCCTAACCGCCACGGTTACAGCCGCCATTCGAGCCGCCCAAAAAGCCACTCCCAGCCTTCCACTTCTCGCCGGAGGCAAATCCATGGGCGCCCGCATGACCTCGACGGCCGCCTCGCAACATCCCCTCGACCAAGTCCGCGGTCTCGTCTTCTTCGGCTTCCCATTGCACCCTCCGAAGCAGCCGGCCACCAAGCGCGCCGATCACCTAGCCAAAGTCACCCTCCCCATGCTCTTCCTCCAAGGCACCCGCGACACGCTAGCCGATCTGACTCTGCTCCGCCCGGTGCTCGCCAATCTAGCCCCACGATCCACACTGCACATCATCGACACCGCCGACCATTCCTTCCACGTCCTCAAGTCCTCCGGCAAGACCGACCCCGAAATTCTCCGCGAATTAGCGCAAACCACCGCCGCCTGGGCAGCGAGGGCGCTGAAAACCTAACCGCACGCCCGCCTGCGCAGCCCTACCGCATGATTTGTTCTGGATCACACCGGCTCTAGGAAATGCAATCGGATTGTTTTTCGTTCCGCGCCCCGTCAACGTTCGACGCTGGCATTATTGACGGACACGACCGTACACGTCTCATTATTTGGCGCCGTGTGCCTGCAATTATCCAGAGCCTTGCGGCGCGCATCGTCCGCCGTCATCTGCGCGACCGACATGCCAAATCCGTGCTCTGACGTGGCGAACGCTTTGTGCGGGCCAAGCAGCAAATAAGTCTGGAATGCATGCACGCCCTGCTCGCTCAACCCCGCAGGCAGCGGAACGTTCGGGATCGCTATCTCGGGCAGCGGTTCGGACAGTACGGTGAGCTTTTGCGCCGCAAGAAATGCATCCAACGTGGAAGACCAAGCCGAAACGTGATGAAACAGCGAGTGCCCGTCCTCTCCGATGGGTGCGGCAAGCACGAACTGGTCTTGCCCTCCCTGCGAACGAAACGCAGCGTCGAATTTCTGAGCCAGCTCCGGCCAGAAGAATTTATCGTTCTCGGCGTAGATCCAAAGCATCGGCGTCCGCGAATGTTTCCCGAAACTCCGGAACGCGCGCACCAGGTCATCCTCGTCGCACACATCGTGATCTGCGCGTGAACCTCGGCCTCCGGCAAAATTGATCGCCGCCACCAGGCCGGGAGGCGCTTTTGCCGTGAGCGCGACCGTGGCAAGCCCCCCGGTCGAAACGCCCATCGCAACGACACGTGTCGCGTCTACCTCCGGCAGGCCTCGCGCGTAATCAATCGCAATGCGAAGATCCTCGGCGGAATAGTTTCCAGCCGTCTCATAATCCGGCCTCCTGCATCCTCCGCCATGCAGCGAATCGGCTTCACCTCCCGACCTTCCGTACCCGCGACGCACCACCACCAGCGCGACCCATCCCCGGCGCGCAAACCACAGCGCCTGAGGCAGTAGTCCCCAAGGGCTCACGTCCGCGTGCTGTTCCATTTTCCGCGACGATCCGTGCGTCATCACCACTAGAGGATGCTTTCCCGGCAAGTCCGCATAAACCAGCAGCGCATCCAGGCCCCGCGGCATCGCCAATGTCCATGGAATCGAGACCTCGCGCTCCACGTACCGCTGCGCCTTCGCGCCCGACGCCGCGGCCAGCAAACCGCAAATCAACAGGAGCGCCTTCGCGGACCTATCACGAACCCAGGTGGTCCTAGAACAGCGCCAGGCGGTGTGCCTTTTCGCGTTCATAATCCGAGGAAGTATAAATGACATTTTTGCGTTCGCGAACTGCGGCTCTCGGCCCGATGGCACGTCGCCACAAAACAGGGAATTACACCGAACAAGACTTTTAGGGAAGGATCTCGATGTCCATCACGTGGAATACGGCGCTGCCGATGTTCGTGATGCGATGCACATACGGTATCTTGGTTCCGGCAGTGAAGCCAACGGATCCATCTTTGGCGGGGGACGTAACCCAATCTTGGCCGGGGTATTGACGCTGGATCGTAGCGTCGCTCAGCTGCACGGCCACATTGTCCAGCGAATGCCGGTGAAACAGCGTCGTCTCTCCCGGCTGGACGACGACATCCAGCACACGCACGTATTGATTCTCGAAAACAACGTGATGATGCGGCTCCCGCTCCACGGCCACGGGATCCGCTGCCGTGCCCTGAGCTATGGAATCGCCGCCCGCGGGCTTGACTTCCATGCCGGGCGCGTTCGCTTGTTTCAATTCGACCTCAATGTTCTGCATCGGGGTGTCCGAAATATTCTCGACCTGATGCGTGACCGGTTCACTCCAGAAATACTCATGCGCGGCGCTCGTCGTAATCTTCGTAGTGCCGTCCGGAAAATAAACGCGAACTTTATCGATGGCCAGAGTAACGCCCAAGCGACTGGGATGGCTGTGCACTGCACCTTTCTCGTGCGGCCCCAACGACACGCGCAACACGCGAATCTGCTCGTTCTCAAACTCAACCTTAGCGGTAGTCGAGTCGCGGCTTTTGTCTTGCGCGGCTACCGAGGTCAGCAGCGTCCCCAAGAGTAAGAGGAAAACGAACGCGAAATAGTGATTCTTCAAGACGATTGTTCGGTGTTCGCGCTTCATCTCAATGCTCCCCGTTCGGCTCGGACACCAAGGCC
>CAVTPW010000002.1:0-91726 GCA_963736725.1 uncultured Acidobacteriota bacterium
AGGAGTGCTGTTGCTTTCGGGGAAAGTTGCAAGAAAAAGCGGGAAATGTCAGACAAAACGCAAGTCATGTAAGACTAGACGGATTATGGGTTGCCTTGTGGGTTGAGAATTCTCCCCTCTTTCTGACCCTCCGACCCTTGATGTATTGATATTTGCGCAGTACGAATCCGCGCCGGCGGTACGACGATCTCAACGAGTCCGGTGGCCACATCATAGACGAGGCCGGAGACGAGCCACTCTCCCGGTAATGCGGGAATCGTCCGGAGCAAAGCAACGTCGACGGCAACCGCCGAGCGGGGATCGGTGACCGCTTTTTTCTTGAGTTCCCCTTCTTGTATTTGAAAATAGCGCGTCAGCATGGCGGGATCGCCGGTGAGGCGAGTGATCCCGCAATCGGTGTGTTGGAGTACGATGATATGAAACTCCCTGCCGCCTCCAGGAATCTCTCCGGCAACCTCACCGATGCGCCCGAGCAGGCCCAACTGCTCCAACAAACCTGGGGTGATTCGACCGCCGATGTTACGCATCACGACGGCTTCGCCAGGTTTAACTCCAAGTACATGAGCCGGATCCACACGCATATCAGCGCAACCGATGATGACTGCCCTCACATTCGGCAGCGCCCGCGGAAGCAAGGGCATAAGTGTGCCCGCAGCAGACTGGCGAACAGCAAAGTCTTTGTTGCGTTCTAACAGGGAGTCGAGAGTGCTCATGTCAATTGTCCTCAATCTGGAGTGATCTTAGAATTCATGGGTCGTTGTCAGTAAGAGCGTCGGCGGCCAATAAACCAACGATTTCTGCCAATTGATTCGCTGAGAGTTAATGTAATCCAGTGCGCCCGAATGACCCCCGGTACTGGCCGGGCGTGACGCCTAGGCGACGTTTGAAAACACGTCGCAGAATTTCGGCACTCTCGAAGCCGCTTGCATCAGCGACCTCATCGAGACTTCGTGAAGTCGACTCCAATTGTCGTCGCGCTGCTTCGAGCCGAAGATCCTCGATGTGCTTCGCCGGCGTTTTGCTCATTTCCTGCCGAAACAGACGAGCAAAGTTTCGCGGACTCATCGCCGCACGGCGAGCAAGTTTTGCGATAGAGAGGTCAGCCGTAAGGTTTTCGGGAAGCCACGCGATGAGATTGCCAAGGGAATGGTTCTCAGTGGTTTGGGCAGCCAGTGTTGCGCTGAACTGGGATTGGCCCGCCGGTCGTCGTAGAAACACAACCATCATCTGCGCAACTCGAAGCGCGATTGGCCTGCCTAGATCCTCCTCCACTAACGCAAGAGCGAGATCAATACCAGCAGTGACTCCCGCCGACGTGTAACAATTTCCCTCGCGAACGTAGATCGGACTGGGATCGACTTTGACCTTCGGATAATCACGCGCGAGTTCGTCACACCAGTTCCAGTGGGTCGTCGCGCGTCGCCCGTCGAGCAGACCCGCTTTTGCCAGCATCAGCGCACCGGTACAGATGGAACCAAAGCGGCGGGCCTTTGCGCTCTGATCCCGAAGCCAGTCTAAGAAGTCCGCTTCGTAACGCATCTGGCCGACGCTGCCGGCAACAAGAAGCGTATCGACGGGGCCGCGAAACTCTCGAAAGGTCTGGTCGGTGTGCAAAGGTGTTTCGATGTAACTTGGAACTAGGCGCTCGCGGCAAGCCGAAACGATGGTGACCTTGTAAGCCGGGTCGCCACCATGCAGCCAATTGGCATCGCCAAATACTTCGGCAGGGCCAAACACATCAAGTGCTCTAACCGGTGGCACCCCAACAATCACCACTCGACGAGCGATTCGCATCCCAGAACGATCATTCCCATCACAGCGTTTTACCTTGCGTCGGGATCGCTGCGGCTTCGCCATGGTTTATCGTACGGCTCCCCTGAGTTGGGGAAAAGCCCGATCTCGCCTGGCTCCCGAATCAATCGGGGTGTTTGAACAAAGCCGTGCCAACAGACGTATTTCAAGTGAGGCCGCCGGGAGTTGTGGTCCTGCGATACGAATAGGGGGGCCGTAATGACCGCTAGCGGCAGCCAGCATAACCCACCCGTCCGAAATTGGATGGCTTTGCGCCAGCACCCTTCGGGGATCATGCACCTATGAACCGTGAAGATACCGGCAAATACAACTAGGTTGCGCCCCCGGCCATTTTCCGGAGGCGATCATTCGCGAAATACTGAGCCTGCCCTTCTTCGATGGCTTCGAGAACAAGGCCGGCGACGAATTCAGGCTTGTCACCATCGGCGTAACTGGCCGCCGGCCCGCCACCGGCCGGATTCCCCATTCTGTTCTTGCCGAAGTTTGTGGCAGTGATGAACGGATAGATTTCACTGACGACGATGCGGTCCTTTTCCAATTCGGCGCGCGCCGTGAGGCTGAATCCAAGCAGCGCCCGTTTCGAAGCCGAGTATACGCTGTATTGAGGAACGGTCATGAACGCGGTCCCCGAGTTGATGTTCACAATGCTTCCGCCGCCGCGCGCCCGCATCATGGGAATCACAGCCTGCATCGCGACAATGGGCCCCAACACATTGAGATGGAAGATTTCGTCAAAAAGGGCGGGATCGATCTCTTCTATTGCGGCCGCATAGCTGCGTCCCGCGTTATTTACAAGTCCATCGACGCGGCCATAATGCTGGTGCACGGTGCGCACGGCTTCCCGCACGCGATCAAACCGCGTCATGTCGACTGTGACGGGCAAACTACCCGGAAGCCGCTGCGCCAGTTTTTCCAACGTATCGCTGCTGCGAGCGAACAGCGCGACTTTTGCGCCGCGATCCGACAGAGCAATCGCCGTCGACAGGCCGATTCCCGACGAAGCGCCTGTGACAATGAATACGTGATCTGTGATCTGCATCGTTTTGATCTCCTTGAACGTAAGGCTTAACGGATTTCTTGTTTTAATTCGATCAACGGGCTGTTCTCACACGTGCCGCGGATGGGATATCTGCATTCGTCTCGAAATAACGCATTTTCTCGAGATCCGCAATCAGTCCTGGTCCAATTGGGCGCCATCCCAGCCGTCGTTGCGTTTGCACGCTCGAACCAACGAGGTCCCGACCGGCGAACATCGCCAGCCAGCCGAAATGGCCTGCTGCCTCTTCGGGGGATTTGGACACGACCGGTACCTTCAGGCCGCGGCCAATGGCCTCCGCGATTTCCCGAGCCGGCACACCCTCTTCGGCGATCGCATGATACCTGGCGCCTGCTTCCTGCTTCTCGAGCGCCAGCCTGTAGAGGCGGGCGGCATCGAGAACATGCACGGCCGCCCAGCGATTGATCCCGTTGCCGACGTATGCTGACACACCCTTCTCGCGCGCCACTGCAATTGCGTACGTGACAAGACCTTGCTTGCGTATGTCGTGGACTTGAGGAAGTCGTACTGTCGATACGCGCACCCCACGCTGCAACAGTTTTTCAGCCGTGGTTTCGGAAACGCGAGGAAACGCGGGCGATGGATCATCTTGTTCTGTCGCCAAACGCCCCTCTGCCGTCGTCGCCATACCGGAGGTGACGAGCATCGACCGCTGGGACCCTTCAAGCACCGAGCCGAGGGTCTCGATCGCCCGCCGATCGATCTCGCAGTTTTCTGCGAATTTCGAGAAGTCGTGGACAAAGGCGGTGTGAATCACGGAGTCGGACATGGCTGCTCCGCTGCGCAGGCTTTCGAGATCTTTAAGATCACCTCGATGCACCCGGGCGCCAGCGCCGATCAGAGACTTGGCACCTGCATCGGAACGACTCAGGCCGAGCACCTGATGCCCAGCATCAATCAACTCCTTCACGACGGCCGAACCAATGAATCCTGTAGCACCTGTAACGAAAACGCGCATATTGTCTTTCCTCCTCTCACTCAATTCCTGCGAGCTCGGTTCGCACTCATGCCGCGACACTTGTTGGCAAGCTGGACGCGCCGGGCTCAAACAACTATGGCCCGCATCACCATGGAATCGGTCCGTCCTCGCTCGAGTACGTCCCCGTGGAACCGTTTGCAGCGAGGAGCGCGAGGCGCACAGGCTCACGTGCGGCCTGTTGAACGGTGCGCGTGCCCTCGAAGTTGTTGAGGTCCGTTGCGGTGAAGCCGGGGCATGCAGCGTTGACCTTGATGCCGGCAGACTCGAGCTCGCAAGCGAAGGCGATCGTGATCGCGTTTAGCGCCGTCTTCGACCAGGAGTACGCGCCGAACATCGCGCGACGCGGGTTAGCCGGATCAGAGTTCAGCGTCAGCGACCCGGTAGAGCTCGACACGTTGACGATGCGTGCGGCCGGCGCTTCACGAAGAAGTGGCAACATCGCCTGCGTGACGGCGATGACGCCGAACACATTCGTCTCGAAGATGGCGCGCACCTCCTCGAGAGACGCGACGCTCGGGCGGCTTGACTTCACGATCTCCGCGAGCGACTTGCCCGGCTTTCCCGCATGCGAGATGCCCGGCGTTATTCACGAGCACGTCGAGGCGGCCGAACTCTTTCCGGATGCGCTCTGCCGCGACGGTGATGGAGGCCTGATTCGTAACGTCGAGCTGGATGGCGTGGGCGTCCGCTCCGACGCTCTTTGCGGCTGCCTCACCATTCTTGATGTTGCGCGAACCAACAAGCACGGTGAATCCATGCTCTGCGAGATCCTTCGCGATTTGAAGACCGATTCCTTTGTTGGCCCCGGTGACCAGGGCGACGGGCTTGTCCTGCATCGTACTCTCCTTTTTCTTGCGTCCATGTGTTCCCACCACTCGCGTGTTCGAAGGTTTCGGTCCGCCGTAACGAGGCTGAAGGCTGGCCTCAGCGAAATAGCTTAGTCGTTCGAGATCCGCAATCAGGCCGGGCCTTGTCGGGTTCCACCCTCGTTCCTCCTGATCCTTAGTGATCCTTAAAACCTAGTCTCCGACCATTTCTTCGCTTTTTTTCCACAGCGCTTCAGCATTGTTTGGATCGAGCGCATAACCGCGCACGCCCTCGCTGACGCTGCTGATCGCCGCGAAGTCCGCCACGACCTCGCCGACATGGCAGTTCTCGCAATATTTGCCGCCGATCTCTTCTGCCGGAGCGACGACTGCCGCCCACACCGACGTTGCGGCACCTTGAGGACCCGTCTTCCATTGGAAGGATTGTTTGCCTTCCGCAGCCCGTTCTTTACTGATCTGGTCGATGAGTGTCTGAATCTGCGCCGGATCCAAATGACGTCCGAGCTCGGTTTCAATCACTCCCGGATGCACAGCCGCGGCGCGGACGCCACGCCCGCGGTGGCGCCGGTCAAACGCGACGGCAAAAAGAACGTTCGCGGTCTTCGAGCGGCCGTAGGCGACGAACGGTTCGTAAGGCGTTCGCTTAAAATTGGGATCGTCCAGGTCTACGTTGGAAAAGCGGTGACCGGCGGAAGAGAGGTTGATAAGTCTGCTGCCTTTGCGTAGAAGCGGCGCAATTCGGTTGACCAGGACAAAGTGGCCGAGATGGTTGGTGCCAAACTGCGTCTCAAAGCCATCCGCCGTGTGGCCAAACGGAGTGGCCATCACGCCGGCGTTGGCGATAACCACGTCGAAGAACTGGCCCTTCGCCAGCAGCTCATCCGCACATTCACGCACGCTTTTGAGACTGGCCAGATCGAGCGCAATCAGCTCGAAACTTCCGCCGGCGATCGCAGCATCTGTTCTGACTTGTGCGGTCGCCGCTTCGGCCTTTTTCAAATCGCGCGCGGCACCCACCACGTCTGCACCATGCGCTGCCAGCGCTCGCGCCGTCTCAATGCCCAGACCCGCTGAAACGCCGGTCACGAGGATTCGTTTACCCTGCAGATTCACGCCGGACAGAACCTGGTCCGTTGTCGAAGTCGCTCCAAACACATCCACCATATTCATATTCTTTCTCCTTCGGGCGGCTCGCCCGGATGGGGCCCGTGAGATCGGTATTGACAAGTCGCCTTAGTTCGAATAAAACGGAGAGTGTCTCCGCAATGTATAAGATAACAGGAGACTGTCTCCGGTTACATGTATTTTTTGTTATGCCCCCAAAACACGCAAAACGCGTCCGCAAGCCCCGCGCGGATGCGCAACGGAATCGCCAACGGATTCTCGACGTGGCGAAGGAAGCGTTTGCCCGGCATGGCGCTAACACCAGCCTTGACGACATCGCCAAGCAGGTAGGCGTCGGACCTGGGACCCTGTATCGCCACTTTCCGACCCGCGAGGAACTTCTACAAGCGGTTTATCGGGCCGAATTGGAAAAGCTGGCCGAAGCCGAACAGAAGTTCTCTCGGACGATGGCGCCGACTGACGCATTGCGAGCTTGGCTGTTGTTATTCGTTGACGCGATCGCAGCGAAGCAACTCATCGCACCCGCGCTCAATACGCTGCTCGGTGATCCGAAGAAAGTGTTCGAAACCTCTTACGCGAAGATGCATCAGGCGATTCGCGCACTGGTGAAGCGCGGCGTTGAGAGCGGCGAGATACGCAGCGACCTCGATCCAGTTGATTTACTCCGCGCTCTGATCGGCGTCTCCAATGTCGCATCCGCTCCCGATTGGCAGCCAAGCGCCAGAAGATTGGTGGATATCCTCATCGCCGGCTCGCGGCCGGCGAAGTAGGCCCGAGGATTCAATCCGCAAGGGCGTTCACCCGGTCAACGCCTCGTGGCAAATGACGGTCGAGTTCTAGCGAGAAGTATTTAGACGAGGGTTACTCCTAGGGCGCGGTCAGTCGCATCGGTTCGAAACACGAGAGCGGAATGAGGGGAATCGGAACGCTGACTGGGTGCGGCAGCGGGCAGCAAAAGGGCAAGCAACGACTCAACCCGTAATCGCGACGGTAAGAACGCCGCCGGGAGAGGGCAGGGGCCTGGAGGACGGTCCTTGGGGCTTCACAAACTAGGGATTACCATTCACTCCTTGGATGGCTCCCAAAGCTCGATCGGATTGCCGTCCGGATCTTTAAGCCATGCAAAGGTCCCCATGGAGGGATATTCCTCGGTTTTTTCGATTACCACGCCTTTACTCTTAAGATGGCTGAGGGCTTCTCCCATGTTCTTCACTGTGTAATTGATCTTACCCGTTCGTGGCTTATCCTTGATGTCTTGATCGGTGGGCATGATCGCCCACGCTATCGTTCGCTTAATCTCCGGGTTTGCAAGATCCCTGTATTCGAACGATGCATAGATTGAACTGCACTCAGCATCTTCGCCCTCAGGAACTATGCCGAGGCAATCGCGATACCAAGCTGCCAATTTCTTTGTATCGTTAGAAAACAGAAAAGCGCCGCCAATTCCATCGATCATAAGTTCCTCCCTTTAGCAGTGACTCGTTTATTGCCCTTTGTTTCGATCATCCCAGATTTTCGGCTCCCAGAGTTCAAACTCCTCATCTGCACCAGTTTCCGAACCGGCAGGCATAGTTCCAATTCAAAATGCGACCAATCCGTCGCGTTTTCTTTGTCTAAGAAAATCTCAAGTGCTGGTGCATGCTCGGGCTCGTGGACGCTATTGATCAGCCAATCTCTGTAAATGTAGTCCCAAGCCGTAGCTATCTTATGGATATCGCCAGAAACCTTTGTGACGGCGTATCGCATGGCTGGCATTTTCAACCTCGACATTCCTTCCATGCACTCGAAGGGAAGAGACGACGCAAGACAGACCTCATATCGATAAAGATGCCTTGGGGTCACGTGTGGATCGTCTACCGTCATTCCGAAAAGAATTCCTTGCGAAAAAATATCCTGGGATTTGGCCCATTCGATCAGCGTCTTGAGGGCGGCAAGTACCCTGTCCAGTTCGAAAGCGTTCGTAACCCGAATATAGGCGACTTGCCTTTCGGGAACGTCGATCAATCTCACTGGAAAAGCAGCTCGCTTTTCTTCCGCACTCATGGGGAGACCATATTCTTCCTCCGGGAAGAGTTCTTTGCAAATCTTGCTCTTTTTGATCTCGCCGCTTTTTCGAAACTGACTTGGCGAAGTGTCGTAGCCGGATCGGAAAGCACGTGAAAACGTGGCCGATGACGAAAAACCGCAGTCCAAGGCTATATCGGTCAGGCTTTGGTCGGAATAACGAAGAAGACGAGCGGCCTTTTCAAGACGAAGCCGATTCGTAAAATTATTTAGGGTTTCGCCAGAAACCGCTCCAAAAATCCGATGGAAGTGAAATTCCGAGAAGCAAGCAACTTTAGCCAGCTCCTCTAGTTTCACCTGGCGATCCAGATTCCCGCGAAGATAGTCAATGACCTGATTAATTCTCTGGGCATATTCGCTGTTGGACTGGGTCTTTTTGCTTGGCACGGATTCTATTGACATTGTGTCGTAGATATACCCCAATTGGCCCTGTGCGGTCAGCATCCAAAAATCTGACTGCCAATACGATCGATCTCGTCTCGGCCACGAAATTTACCGCCTTTTGGTCATAGAACACAGCATCTTCGTGAAAGATCTCGTCGATTGCAGCGCGACGACGCGCGGGGTCATTTTCGCCAAATACGTCGCTCAGATTCCGAAGCAGCAAGGTCGACATGCTGTTGGACATCGGGTTCTCCGTTTCAGATCGTGGGGCGCGGGCCACCGACCTTGGCTAATTTTATAACTTTTGTGGGGCGGATTTTGCGGATTCTGGCTAGCTGAAGGTGAGCTGTTGCGCTACTGTCGGCACTCCTGGGAAAACGCTTGATCAAACCGTGTAACCGGTCAGCGTCGCTGAAGCTTTGAGGGAGCGAAAAAGGCCGCCTCTTGTCGTCCGGAAAATGGATAAGCGAATTGACCGCGCAAGCGCCGCGTCCTTACCCTGGAGCAACGCCAAGCTGTGGCTGAACGCCTCGGAGCCAATGTTTGCCCGATACATCAGGTTGTCTTGGCGGCTGGAGCGACGATCCCGGCCCATAAGACCGTCAGGCTACATGGACCTTCCTGCCCCTTTTATCGATTGGACGCTTGCTCCAATTCATCGGCGAAATCGGGCGAGGTCGTCACCTAGCTCACAAACGTCGTGTTGAACGTGTACTGCAAATAAATGAGGTTACTTCCTCCACCTTTTCTCACGCCGCCCGCCACGTTGGCCAAGTCAGTTTCCGCCAGTTCTCCGGCGGCGGCCGCCCGGGCTGCCTTCCCAGACTCGATCACGCAATTCAGGCTGCCGTGTTCTTCGGTCACGCGCACTTCGGCTGCGGTAGGCACCTCGATTCCTTCCTCTCGCAGCAACGGCGTCGGATCGTTCAGCAACCGTTGCTTCAGTTCCGCGTCCTTGCAAGCGCGTTCCGCCAACTTCGACCACTGCCGCTGGCCCTCCGCCTGACGATTAGTAACGTGTTCGTTGCTCATGGCATCTTCTCCTTTTTGAATTTCCTCGGAACTCCGACGATCAACGGCAATCCGCTGCCGCAGTCTCCGCCTGGAACAAGGCGAGGAACTACGTCACAACGATCAATCCAGGCCAGATTATTCGCGCCAGAAAAGCTGACTGGCAAAGATGAAGTAGACTTGCCTACTTCCCATCGGAGCCGTCAGGTTTCTGCTGGGTGTACGTCCACTTTATCGTCCCATAGTTGAACGTAACTGCCTCTCCACCGACAACCTTGTCCAACTCCGCCACTGGCAAAGATTCGCCAGGTAGTTGTGTCTTTACCTCAGGGCTCTGTTCATCTTTTTTAGGTTCGTCGCTCATGGCTTCGGCTCCTCAATTTGCGGTAAGTTCTTTCACTATCCAATCAGATAGCCCATTCCCCACATGGATAGCCGGTCGTGGTTACGCAGGCGCTCATTGGATCGTGGACGGCATGAAGCAATCACTTTCTACAATGTCCCCTGGGACCTTCGCACACGCCATTCAATGCACAGGTTGGGTGCGACTTTTGCGATAGGGCCGGTCACTGCTGGCTTACTAGAGCTCGATCGTAACTTTCGGGATATGTGTCCCCTTAGAAGCAGCCTCGTAGAGCTTCGGGCTAGAATTATCTGCCGCAACGACCTTATCTCCGCCAACGACCTCTTCGAGTACTTTCTCGTCGAGTTGCTTCTCTTCACCTGCGTTGACCAGTTCAGGCTTCTTGATTTCGTCGCTCATTTGATTCCTCCGGTGAGTGTGATTGCCCGGCACATGGTTAAGCAATCTTCTGGCCATCAGGGACAGGGGCACAGATCATGCGCTCATTTATCATCGGGAAAGGTTGATTGGCAAGGGTTTTTACTGCTAGAGGCAGATCGCGGTGAGCGGACCAGTTGTCGGAGGGAAGCGCAAGTTGACTATCCAATTGGATAGTCAACTCTCCCGAACGGATAAAATAAACTCCCACATGAAAGGAAACTAGTAGCAAGTGCTTGATTAACGCGGTTACCCATAAAAACACCGGATCCCGACAATGGCCTAGGTCGGGCAGAAGGCGCACCCCGCCCAGACTTGCTCTCGTTGCCTGTCACGCTTCCAGATTCGCAGCGGCCACACTCAATGCGTTCTCACGCATCCCATTCGAACCTCCTGATAAACGACTGACCGGGAGTTGGGGCCGAATCACCACTCTTGGGAGTGGAATACTCCAAGGTTATATAAGCCGCAGCTAGGTTGACCCACCGGTTCTAAAACCGTACCATACCCTCGCAAACGAATATGATTGGGCAGACCATCTCGCACTACAAAATCCTTAGCAAGTTGGGCAGCGGCGGTATGGGAGTGGTTTACGAAGCTGAGGATATTCGTCTGGGCCGCAATGTAGCACTGAAGTTTCTACCGCAAGAAATGGGCGAGGACGCGCAGTCCTTGGAACGATTTCAGCGAGAGGCGCGTGCGGCTTCTGCACTGAACCATCCGAATATCTGCACAGTTCATGCCATCGAACAGCACGAACGGCGGCACTTCATTGTCATGGAACGGTTGGAAGGACAGACGCTATCGCAGATGATCGGCAGAAACCCCCTCGAGATCGATAAGTTACTCACGGTGGCAATCCAGATTGGGGACGCTCTGGAGTCGGCGCATGCCAAGGGCATTGTTCACCGGGACATTAAACCAGCAAATATCTACGTGACCGGACGGGGACAGGTGAAGATCCTCGATTTTGGACTCGCGAAGATGGAGGGAGTGCGGCGCAGCAGTGCCGGCATGCAAGCAAACTCGGAGATGGAGACAGAGGCCAACAGCAATGGTCTCACCCAACCGGGAACGACGCTTGGAACCGTCGCCTATATGTCTCCCGAACAAGCACGTGGGCAGTTGGCTGACGCACGAACCGATCTGTTTTCCCTGGGCACGGTTTTGTATCAGATGGCGACGGGGATATTACCGTTTCAGGGCGATACCTCGGCGGTGATTTACGAGGCCATCCTCAATCGGGATCCGTTGCCGGTCAGGGAGTCGAATCAATCGGTACCATCCGAATTGGAACGAATTATCGACAAGGCGCTGGAAAAAGACCGCAACTTGCGCTACCAAACTGCTACTGACATCAAGACGGATCTGGCCAGATTGAAACGCGATCTTGAGTCCGGCCGCAAACGTACGGCCGAAAGCACGGAATCGCGCGGCGAAAGCAAGCAAAGCGAGAAATCCATTGCGGTTCTGTATTTTGAAAACCTCAGCGGCATCAAGGAAGATGAATACTTTCGCGATGGCATCACCGAGGACATCATCACGGAACTCTCCAAGATCAAGGGGCTAAGCATTTTTTCCAGGCCCACGGTGCTAGCCTACCGCGACCAGCGAGTCACGCCGGCTCAGATCGGCCAGCAACTCAAAGCAACTTATGTTCTAGCAGGTAGCTTGCGACGCGCAGGAAACCGCCTACGCATCAACGCGCAACTGGTGGATACGCACACGGATTTTCCCCTATGGTCCGAACGATACGACCGTGAAATGAAGGACGTGTTTGAGGTGCAAGACGAAATCGCGCGCAACATCGCTGAAGCCTTGCGGATCACGCTCTCACCTCAGGAACAAGCTGCTCTTTCCGCCAAGCCAACGGAGAATCTACAGGCCTATGACCTCTACTTGCGCGGGAAGAATTACGCCAGGCGCATGACACAGCAGGACCTGGGATTTGCGTTGCAAATGTTTGAGAACGCTGTATCACTCGATGCCAATTTTGCCTTGGCATATGCCGCGATCGCCAATGTCTGTGCACAGACTCACTACAACTACGGGCGCGATCCGATCTGGCTGAGGCGTGCCGAGGCAGCTTCGCAGCGGGCAGTTATCCTACAGCCGCAATTGCCAGAGGTGCTCGTCGCGCAAGCATGGATTCTCTACGCAGCTCAGAATTATAAAGATGCGATCTACTGTGCGCAGAAAGCCATTGAACGCAAACGCGACTGTGAGGGGGCCTACTACACGCTCTGCCGGTCGCTGTTCGCCTCCGGGCAGTATCAGGAGATGGCCAGCATAGCAGATGAAGCATTAGAGGCCAGTGGCGAGGACTATAATTGCTACGTTCCAATCATGAATGCTCTTGAAGTGATGGGGAAGCAAGAAGCGCTTCGGAACACACGCCAAAGGCGGGTTGCTGCTTTGGAGACCCATCTCAAGCACGTTCCGGAAGATGCGCGCGCACGCATCCTGCTTGCCGGTGACTATGCAGCAATCGACCGGGCTGAGGATGCGGTCCGAGAGATCGACTTCGCGGTTGCGCTTCGCTCAAGCGAGGCAACGGTTCTCTATAATGCAGCCTGCGTATTCTGCAGACTTAAACGTAAGCCGGATGCCCTGAGCGCCATCAAGAGAGCCTGGGACGCTGGATTTAAGGACGCAGACTGGGCTCGCCGGGACCCCGACCTCACCCTTCTTCATGGCGATCCGGAGTTTGAGCAGCTGTACCCGGATAAATTCTCCTCACCGCCCGCTCCGGTCTCCCACTAAGCCCCGATAAACACTGTCAGCTCAACCTGTCGATGCAACACCATCCTAGCCAGGATGGTGTCCCGCTCGAATCCACGCCATCAAGTTGGTGTCCACTCTCTTGATGCAGCTTGCGGATGTTCCGAAACTCGACGCGCTCTATCATTAACCTGTAAAATGAACTTTGATGGTTTATAAGTAAGCGTTCGTTTCTGGCCGTCTTGAAGTTGAGCGGCGCAAGCTTTCAGGGACGTTTCGTGTTTGCGGGATTAAGTTCGTCGGTGAAAATGTCTTCGGTGTGGGCGCGGGCGATGGCAAGATTCAGGCGGGACAGCAACTCTGTCAGCGATTCACCTTTTTGGCGCTTCAGCATGGCCAACGTGTGCCTTCCCTCGTGAGCGATGGCGACGCATTCCTTGAGCGGAGGAACAACCCCGATGGTGATAGCCCCGCGTGCGATGGTCTCTTCGATGTAGGCTAGTTCTGAAAGACTGCTGGTTGGGTGGTTCGAAGCAGCCTCTTGGTTTACGCCGCCTCGTGTATCGGGAGCTTCAGACTTACCGCGACGTTCCAAGGTAATAACTCCTCGATGCGATTGATCGGGTGGTCGGCAATGCGGGACAACACGTTTCGCAGATAGCTTTCGGGATCAATGCCATTCAGTTTAGCACTCCCGACCAGACTGTAGATCGCCGCGGCACTCTCTCCCCCACCGTCGGAGCCCGCAAAAAGAAAGTTCTTTCTGCCGAGGGCTACAACCCGCAACGCTCGCTCCGCCGCATTATTGTCGATTTCGATGCGGCCGTCATCACAGAAGCGCAGCAGCGCTTCCCACCGTCCTAGCGCGTAACGAACGGCCATGGCGGTATCGGATTTTCTCGAGAGTTTCCCTAAGGTCTCTTCGAACCATTGCTTCAGCGATTCCAACAGCGGCCTGCTGCGCGTGTTGCGAACCTCACGCCGCTCGTCGGGCGGACGTCCTCGGATTTCTTTTTCGATGGCATACAACCCCGCGATGCGTGCCAGAGCCTCCGCGGCAACGGGAGACTTGTGGGCGACCTCAAGATCGTAAAACTTTCTCCGTACGTGCGCCCAGCACGCCGCTTCCTGAACGCGGCCTGCTGCATAGATTTGATCAAAGCCAGCGTAACCATCGGCTTGCAGTGTGCCGGTAAAGTCGCGCAGATGAGATTGCGGATGTTCGCCCTTGCGATCCGGTGAATACGCGAACCATACCGCAGCGGGTGTGCTGTCTCCTGCGGGACGATCGTCGCGCACATAGGTCCACAGCCGCCCGGTTTTGGTCTTGCCCAACCCGGGTGCCAACACCGGAACCGGAATGTCATCCGCGTGTAGTTTGCCGGCAGACAGAACGTGCCGACGCAGAGCTTCGACCAGCGGCGCCAGCAGTTCACTCGATCCGCCTACCCACTCGGCCAGGGTGGAACGATCCAACTCCACGCCGGAACGTGCATAGATCTGCGACTGTCGATAAAGAGGCAGATGGTCACAGTATTTCGAGGCCAGCACATGCGCCAGAAGCCCGGGACCTGCAGTGCCTCGCTCGATGGGCCGGCTCGGGGCTTCCGCCTGCACGATACGATCGCATCCGGCACAAGCCAGCTTGGGACGAACAAATTGGATGACTTTGAGACTGGCCGGCACGTATTCCAGAATCTCCGAAATATCCTCACCAAGATGCTTCAGCTTCCCTCCACAGTCCGGACAAGCTTCGTGCTTCGGAAGACACCTTCGCACTTCCCTTGGTAAGTGATCGGGGAATGACCGCCGCACTGGGTGCGCCACCGTAGCGCTTCCCGTTGACCCTTGGGTTGCCGTCGTTTCTTTCCTTCGCCTCACTTCCAACTCTTCCAGTCGCAGTTCCAGCTGTTCGATCTGACTTCCCCGCTTCTCCGATGACCGGCCGAACTGCATGCGACGCAGTTTCGCGATGAGCAGCTTCAAGTGTTCGATTTCCACATCGCGCGAAGCAAGCTGCTCACGCTGAGAAAGTATTTCTTCTTGCTGTGTGGTGAGCTGTTTCCGATGAGAGAAGGCTTGCACCCGCAGCTCCAGGATGATGGACTTCAGCGCTTGGGAATCGAGTTGATCGAGATCAGGAAGGGTGGGGGCATCCATTGCCGCGAACCTAGCGCAGTTCTTTTACAGCTTGATGAAAAACACATCAGCAAAATAACAAAATCTTTTCTTCACACGGCCATCTGCGGATCGTGGCTGCGCACCGGACGTCGCCAATCGATTCCTTCGAGCAACATCGATAGCTGCGCCGGTGTGAGTGCGACCGTTCCACTCGTCGCCTGCGGCCAGACGAATCTTCCCCGCTCCAGTCTCTTCGCGAACAGACACAACCCGTCGCCATCGAACCACAGCACTTTGATCAAGTCACCGCGCCGACCACGAAATACGAAGACGTGACCTGAGAAGGGATTCTCCTGAAGTGCCGTTTGCACCATCCCGCTCAGTCCTGTAAATCCTCGACGTAGATCCGTTACGCCTGCGGCGATCCAGATGCGCGTTCCTGACGGTAACCCGATCATCCCAGCAAACACTCGATGGCCGTACGCAACACCACCAAGTCCACGTGCCCTGCTACACGAACCGTCCCTTTGCTGAGCTTGATCTCCAGCGACCCGACCGCGGGTGACGAAGACGCGGATTTACCGCACATGCTATCTGACAAGGTTACAGGCAGGAGCCTGCTGGTGGGGGTCGTACCAAGCTGCCCTTCGCGATACTTCTTGCGCCAGTAAAAAACCTGATTGGCGTTGACGGCATGCCGCCGCGCCACGCGGGCCACCGACGCCCCAGCTTCTAACGTCTCTTCGACGATTCGTCGCTTCTCTTCGACTGATCTTTTCTGCCTCTTTACCTGGCTCGCAACCTCAACAGCCATCTGCCCGGAAGTGTCCACTTATCCCCTCGTGGACACCTAGCGATGTGCCCACAACCGGCAGCATCCTTAATTACTCACACTTCGTCCACACGGTTCAGACCGGACGCTTACGTTTATAAGGCAGTGTCGATCGAAGCAGGTCACACGTTCCAACTCGTGGGGGGCCATCCGGCAACCGATTTCATCAACACGCTGGACTGGCGCTTCAGGGAATCCGGCGCTGAAGAGCTGCTGAAGAGATTTACGGATCTCGTTCGCTTCATGATGCAGTCGAAACTGATCTCCCCAGTGCAAGGGCGACGACTCGCAAATACGGTCGATGACAGGAGCGCTGAACGAACACTCAAGAGTGGCCCAATGGTTGGGTGACCACAGGTTGCGGCGCGGTCTTGCACTTCGCGGTCGCGGCGTCTATGAGAGTAAGCACCGCGCTTTGAAGGGCGCAACCCGCTGCGCAAGTCGTGGCTGCCATTCAAGATCCCCACAACCGGGCGATTTCAATGGCCTTCCTTCTGGACAGCAGGCCTAGGGGGCTTGTTCTCCGGCTCATCTTCGGAATTGTTCGGCTTTGAGTTGCCAGTCGGCGCGTCCTGCGGTTTCGGTTTCAATTCTGCTTCTTGGTCCCGATCCCCTCCGTTGCTCGTTTCCGTTCGAACCTCAATTGTTGAGTTTTCGTCTAATTTTCTCGTGCCCTTGGCGTTTTCTTCCGTCTTCGCGCTGTCCGCTTGCGGGCCCGCGACCGGAGTCGAACTCCCGCTTTTTCTCGGTTTCATTCGCCTCATTTTTCTCAGAAGATTTCGTCGACGACAGCAAATACTCCATTCTCACTCGCGCCGCGAGCCACCGAACGCTGCTCGCCCGCCCGGCCCCTTCAAGATACGGGGCAAGCTCTTTGTCGGTGGCGATTCCCTTGCCTTTCAAGAATTCTAGAAGGCCCACGCACCTTGTCTCCACATCTTCCAGGGAGGAAAATAATTCGTCGAATATCTGCTTCGCCGTCGCAGCATCCATCTTCAGTCTCCTCGAATCACCACGCCTCCATCTTTGATGCACTAGAGTCATTGATGGTCTTTAGGCTGTCACCCATTGAGGCGACAAAATCGACGATGCCAGGATGTCGTTTGTCGACGTACGGACTTGACAGACCTTGCTGTTCCATTTGATTCCATAACAAGTGTCGGCTCCCTGACCCGAGTAGACTGTGGTTTATCGACGACCCCGGGCTCGCGAGAAAGGGACAGCTTCGATGTGCGCGCTTCCAAAGTAACGACGGACCCGCTTGTGTTACTCAAGGCTTCTGCGGCTTCATGACCCCGCCTGACTCGGCCAGATTCGCAAGAACTTCTCAATTACAAAAAGGCATTTGAGCTAGTCTCGGAGGACTTGGAGTAGACCCCAGAAACGATCTTTGGCAGGTGCTGGGTGATAAGCCGCCGCAGCTCTTCACCGGTGCGGAACGTTGCGCACAAACGTATCCTTTTGCCACTCGCGCTGATAATCTTTGAGGGTCTTGAGTTGATCGTGGCCGGTGATTCGGGACACGTCTGCGTGGAGAAATATAGTGCGACATGCTTGCCTGCCCCCGCCCTTCTGGTTTCAGATCGCATGAATCACTACTCCTTGGCTGCGAACGTACCCAACTTGTCCAACCTATTCCGCCTGAATCGAAATATCAAACCGTAGAGGTAACTATGTCCCAGGAGTACATTGAGATCCGCGGTGCGCGCGAAAATAATCTCAAGAACGTCTCGCTGCGCATCCCCAAACGCAAGATCACGATCTTCACCGGTGTCTCGGGTTCCGGCAAATCGTCGATCGTCTTCGATACCGTCGCGACCGAGGCACAACGCCAGATGAACGAGAATTTCAGCATGTTTATCCGCACCTTCCTGCCGCGGTACTCCCAGCCGGACGCCGATGCCATTGAGAACCTGAGCATGCCGATCGTCGTGGACCAGAAACGGCTCGGCGGCGGGTCCCATTCGACGATGGGCACGATCACTGACATCTATCCGGTGCTGCGCCGGCTGTATTCCCATGTCGGCAAGCCATATGTGGGGCATGTGAATGTCTTTTCCTTCAACGACCCAAGGGGTATGTGCCCGAACTGCAACGGATTCGGCCGCAAGGTGGGCGTGGACCTGGATCTGTTCCTTGATAAATCCAAAACACTGAACGAAGGCGCGATCCTGTTCAATGAATATGCCGTCGACAGCTGGGGCTGGAACTTCCTCGGCCAGTCGAAACTCTTCGACATGGACAAGAAGCTTTCGAAGTTCAGCGAAAAGGAAATGGAACTGCTCTTATACAGCAAACCGTATAAAGTCAAAACAAAGGTCGGAGGCAAAGGCATCAATATAACGTGCGAAGGAATCATCAGTAGATTCACGGCCAAATACATCACGCGCGACGTGAAGACCATGTCGGAACGTACACAAAAGGCCGTGGCGCCTTACATCACGATGGCGCCGTGCACGGTGTGCAAGGGCGCGCGCTTAAGTCAGGAAGTGCTGAAGTGCAAGATCGACGGATACAACATCGCTGAGCTGGCCTCCATGGAAGTGGGCCAGTTGATCGGTGTGATCAAGACGATCAAAGAACCGAAAGCCACACCCATTTTGAAAACGCTGATCCAGCGCCTGCAATATCTCATGGATATCGGCCTCGAATATCTCACCTTAAATCGTGAAACAGACACGCTCTCCGGCGGCGAATCGCAGCGCGTGAAGATCGTCAAACACCTGAGCAGCAGCCTCGTGGACGTGATGTACGTGTTCGACGAGCCCAGCGTAGGTCTCCACCCGCGTGATGTGCATCGTTTGAATGAACTTCTCCAGCAATTGCGTGATCGAGGAAATACGGTTCTTGTGGTGGAACATGATCCTGATGTCATTAAAGTGGCCGACCATATCGTGGACCTGGGTCCGCATGCAGGGAGTCAGGGCGGCCAGGTCATGTACGAAGGTCTGTTTAAGAACTTGTTGAGCGCGGACACGCTGACCGGAAAATATATGAAACAGTCGATTTCGATCAAAAGTGATTTCCGTTCCCCCAGTGGAAAACTGCCGATCAAGAATGCAAAAGCCAACAACCTGCAGAACGTGAGCGTGGACATCCCGAAGGGTGTACTCACGGTGATCACAGGTGTGGCAGGTTCGGGGAAGAGCTCCTTAATTCATCAGACCTTTCTACGTCAACACCCGGACTCCATTGTGATCGACCAATCCCCTGTGGGTACTTCGAGCCGGTCCAATCCCGCTACCTATACGGGCATCATGGACGAGGTGCGAAAGGCCTTCGCGGCTGCGAACAAGGTGAGCCCATCCCTGTTCAGCTTCAATTCGGAAGGCGCCTGCGGGAACTGCCAGGGACAGGGCGTGATCTACACGGAGATCCCTGCGATGGGCGAGGTCAAGTCGCCCTGTGAGATCTGCGAGGGCAAACGATTTAAGGATGCCGTGCTGGAATACAAGCTCAATGGAAAATCGATTAACGACGTGCTGGAAATGACTGTCAGGCAAGCGCTCGAATACTTCAAGATTGACAAGATCACGAGCAAGCTACGGGCCATGAGCGACGTGGGCCTCGATTACTTGACCCTGGGTCAGCCGTTGAGCACGCTCTCCGGTGGCGAATGCCAGCGCATCAAGCTGGCGAGTGAACTGCACAAACAAGGCAGCATCTATGTGCTGGATGAGCCGACAACCGGTCTACACATGTCGGATATCAGTCACCTGCTGGAGATCATGAACCGCCTCGTGGAAGCCGGCAACACCGTTATTGTGATCGAACACAACACAAGCGTGATCAAAAATGCAGACTGGGTCATCGATATGGGCCCCGAAGGCGGCACGAAGGGCGGCGAGGTCATGTTCGAAGGCACGCCCAAGCAGCTGCTCACTGCAAAGAATTCGCTGACCAGTGAGTACATGCGGAATTGATGTGGCCGCGCAGTTGCCTCGCGTACCCGGCGTGTATATCGTTTCAAAGGTCTTCAACGTCGCTTTCAGTTCGATCCCCACCGTTCCTGCCAATCACCTCTTCGCGAATCACTTGCCCACTCCGCGAAATTAGCGAATACACCCGCCGGCGTCCCCTCGAAGGCGCGTGCGTCGGTCCAAGCGGAAGCAGTTCCAGTCCGCCACCAAGAAAATCACTTCTCCACTTGCAAGACTTCCTTCGTCTACAATACGCGCAACTCTAGCTGTCCGAGGAGAACGGTCGATGCCTAAGTACGCCCTCACGTCGTGTTTGCTCCGGGTTTTAATCATCGCGGTCTCGTTTTCGCAGTTGTGGCAATCGCTTGCCTCTGCTCGGGCGGCCGCGGCGGAACCGTCGAACAGCGGCGCGCCCAACGGATTGACGTGCGAGGCCATGGTGGAACCCCTGGGCATCGGGGTGACGCAGCCACGGTTGTCGTGGCGGGTGAACGACGCTCGCACGGGTGCACTGCAGAAAGCCTATGAGATACGCGTCGCTCGTTCGCTCGAAAAGCTTGGTCAGGGGCAGGCCGATGTATGGGACACCGGAAAAACCGATTCGAACCAATCCGTGAATGTCGCTTACGCGGGGCCTGCGCTCGTTTCGCGTCGTCGTTATTACTGGCAGGTTCGTGTCTGGGATGCCGATGGCAAACCTTCGGAGTTCAGCAAGGCGAGTTGGTGGGAGATGGGATTGTTGTCGCCGGAGGATTGGAGAGCAAAATGGATTACGCGGGATATGCCCGTGCAGCGCGGCGACTATGAATCCCATCCAAAGTGGATCTGGGCGGCAAATGGGGACGCGCTTTCCAAGGCGACCGTCGGGAAGCGCGAGTTTCGGTTAAGCTTCACGCTCTCGCAGAAACCGAAGAACGCCGTGCTCCTAATCACTGGCAAAGACAACATCGCGGTATGGTGCAACGGAAATTCGGTTCTCGATGCGTCGCCGATGAGCAAGTTCGGGCGCCCGCGCGATCCGTGGGGCACATTTCATGAGATCACCGTCAGCAATCTGGACGCCGGTAAAAATTCCATCGCCGCCGAAGTGACCGTCGATAAGCCCGAGCGCCCGACAGCTCCAGTCCAGGCAGGTTTCATCGCGATGCTTCGCATCGAAATGCCCGATGGCGCCATGCGGCGAATTACGTCTAACACCGATTGGAAGACGATCGAAGCGCAAGGCGATGCAAATTGGACCGCCAGAGGATTCGACGATACTGCGTGGCCCAACGCCGGCGTCGCCGCGGAAATCGGAGCCAGCGTTCTCGGGACGCCCTGGCGCGCGGAATCCATCGACTGGCTCGCACGGGACTTCAAGATCGACAAATCCGTGCGGGCCGCGCGCATCTATTCCACCGCGCTGGGCACCTATCAGTTTTATCTGAACGGCAAGAGGGTAAGCGCGGATATTTTGGCGCCGGGCTGGACCGACTACCGCAAACGCGTCCCTTATCAAGTCTACGATGTCACTACCGCGCTCCGCCCCGGTTCGAACTCCTTGCGCGCCATCCTAGGCGGCGGATGGTACGCCGACGGTCTCGGCTGGCTCCAGGTTCGTTACAACTTCGGCCCGCCACCGGTTCGCATCCTCGGCCAGCTCGAAATCGAATACACCGACGGAACGCGTGAAACCATCGCCACGGACGAATCGTGGAACGCGTCACCGTCGGCCATCCTCAGCTCCGACATCTACAACGGCGAAGTCTATGACGCTCGTCTCGACAGACAAAATTGGACCCAGCCCGTTTCGCCGGAAACCGGATGGGGAAAGGTGGTCATCGCTGCAGTCCCGCAAGCTCTTCTCGTGGCGCAGGAATATCAACCCATCCGGCCCCACGAAACTCTCTCGCCGAAGAGCGTGACGAATCCATCGCCGGGAGTTTACGTCTTCGACCTGGGCCAAAACATGGTGGGTTGGGCGCGCCTGCATGTCTCCGGAAAAGCCGGAACAAAGGTGCAACTGCGTTTCGGGGAAGTCCTCAAGCCGGACGGCGACGTTTACACCGAAAATCTGCGCACCGCGGAAGCCACCGACACCTACGTCCTGCGCGGCGGCCGGGACGAAGTGTTCGAGCCGCACTTCACCTTTCACGGATTTCGCTACGTTCAACTGACCGGATTTCCAGGAACGCCAACGCGCGACTCGGTCGAAGGCGTCGCTTTCTATACCAGCGCCCCGTTCACCATGAAATTCCACACGGCAAACGACACCCTGAATCAGCTTTGGAGCAACATCCTATGGGGTCAGCGTGGGAATTTCCTTAGCGTTCCCACCGATTGTCCCCAGCGCGACGAGCGCCTGGGATGGATGGGGGATGCCGAGGTCTTCTGGCGAACGGCCACCTTCAACGCGAATCTTGAGGCTTTCTCACATAAATTCACCACGGATATTCGCGACGCGCAAAGCGCCGCAGGCGCGTTTGCGGATGTGTCCCCGCGAGTGGGTCCCACCGGCGAAAGCGTCGCAGGCTGGGGCGACGCCGGTGTGATCATTCCCTGGACTGCCTACGTGCAGTACGGCGACAAGGCTATCCTGCAGGAAAATTGGGAGTCGATGGAAAAGTGGATGCAACATCTAATCGGCGCGAATCCGAACCATCTTTGGCTGAAAGAACGCGGGAATGACTATGGCGATTGGCTCGCCATCGGTAGTCAAACATCGAAAGACATGATTGCCACGGCCTTCTGGGCCTATGACGCGACCTTGATGAAGCGCATGGCGACAGCGTTGGGAAAAGACTCCGACGCAGAGAAATACAACCAGCTTTTCGGCGAAATACGCGGCGCGTTCAACCAGGCCTACGTCAAGCCCGACGCCACGGTCGGCACCGGCAGCCAGACCAGTTATGTGCTGGCCCTGCACATGAATTTGCTGGACGAGAGCCAACGATCGATCGCCGCACAAAAACTTGTGGACGATATCAAAGCCCACGACTTTCATCTCACCACGGGCTTTCTCGGCACCCCTTATCTCTTGATTGAACTCAGCAAGAGCGGCCACAGCGACGTGGCCTACCGCTTGCTCCTGCAAACCACCTACCCGTCGTGGTTTTACATGATCGACCACGGCGCCACCACCATGTGGGAAAGATGGAACGGCGACCAGAAGATGGACGATCCATCGATGAATTCGTTCAATCACTACGCCTACGGCGCGGTGGCGGAGTGGCTCTATCGCTATGCCGCCGGAATCGACGAGGACGCCAATGATCCCGGATTCCACAGCATCGCGCTGCATCCGCAATTCAGCGCGGACCTGGGAGAAGTGGATGCGACCTACGAGTCGGCCTACGGCTCAATCGGTTCACACTGGAAAGCCGCGGGAGGCGCGGTTACGTGGAACGTAACCATCCCGCCAAACACCACGGCGATGTTGCACTTTCCCGCGGGAACCAATCGCGCGCAGATTACCGAGAGCGGAAAGAGCCTCGGTAGCAGCCCTGGCGTGAAATTTGTCGGAGACGAACCGACCGGGCCGGTCTTCCAAGCCGGATCCGGCACTTACGCGTTCCAGGTCAATCACTAAAAACAGAGCGCAAAAATAATTCGATCCGGTTTACCCCGGAACTTCGGTGTTTGGCGAACCACCATTCAGGGTCACGCCTCTAAAGTTTGTAGTGGCACGGCATGGCTTTGCCCGAATTCAGCAACCAGGCGATCACCACTCCGCATCAAGGCGAAAGCCGGTGTGCCGGCGCAAAAGCCGTCTTCGTCACCGCCCGGGCGACTCCCAAATAGTTCCCATAGCCCACCACCATGGTGGACGCGACCAGCACCAGCAAACTCAGAGCAACGAGCACTTTTGTCCGCCGCCCTGTCCCGTTCCACTCGCGTAGCGCAATACCCCACAACGTGCTGAAAATCATGATGCTGGCCATGTGCAGCGTCCAACTGGAAAATTTATACCGCCCCATCTGCGTCTCGCCCATGCTGTAAAAGAAAAACTGCATGTACCACGTCGTCCCCGCAAGCGCCGAGAACAGGTAATTCGCCAGCATGGGCGCGCGGGCCGCCGGCGAATCCGATCGAAGCCCCACCTTGGCCATTTCCTCCGCGGGGGCGTCGGTAACGGATTCCAGCGCAAGCGTGTCCTGCTCCGCCCGAGCCACGCGCGAATCGAAATATTGCTTTCCGGTGTGATTGCGAACGTTCAGGATCACGCACCAGATGAAATTGGTCGTGAATCCACCAAGCAGCACAACGACCAGCACCGGAAGTCCTTGCCACAGTGGAGGAGTTCCGTGGTGGATCGTTATTTCTTTGATGGGATCGCCCGCGGCAAGGCCATACGCGAAGCACGCACTCATCACGCCGGAGAAGGTGGCGACCAGGAGGCCTTTCTTCAAGTCGAACTCCTTGATCGAAGCGCGCTTTTGTTCCTCCGACATCTCCGTTTCTTTCGACATTCCAGCGGCTCCGGCAAACACGATGCCGAACAGACAAATTCCCACGCCGGCAAGAATGATTCGCCCCGAATGCGTCCCCAGCACCTCGGAAGCAAACTGTCCGCGGAAAATCGGCGGCATCAGGGTACCGAACGCCGCGGTGTACCCCAGCGCCACGGCCATGCCCAGCGACATGCCGAGATAACGCATGGTCAAGCCAAAGGTCAGGCCTCCGAGGCCCCACAGAACGCCAAACGCGTAGCTCCAAAAAAGTGCATTGTGAGGAGCTTCGCGGAGGACGGGAAGCAGATCGCGGGTCATCACCGCACCCAAAATCCAGGGCACGATGATCCAACTGAAGAAACCGCCGACGAGCCAGTACGTTTCCCAGGCCCAACCTCTTACGCGGCGGTAAGGAACATAGAAACTACCGGAAGCCAATCCGCCCAGCCAATGAAAGAAAACACCAAGAAGCGGATTCGGTTCCAAAAGTCTCTCGTAGCACAGCCACTCTTGGCTGTGCTCTCTGGCCGACGAGCACTCTAGTCCAGCCATGCACCGCGGTCAACAGAAGTTAAGCGTTTCAACTCACTCTCCGATGAAGCCGCGTTGGTGAGATATACTCTCGGTCGGAGACCGTTTCCAAGAAACGCGCGACAATCGGCGGAAATGCAATCCTCGATGAATGCAGGTTTTTCGATGAAGACTCAAGAAAAATTGCGCTATCTGGAAGACCGCTGGGACGACCGGATCGCCGGCAATCTCGATCCCGCGGAACTATTGCGCTACCGCTCGAACATCCTGGGCTCGGATCTGCGCATCACCAATTTTGGCGGGGGCAACACCAGTTCCAAGCTCACCGATCTCGACCCTCTCGACGGTTCCCGGCAGACCACGTTGTGGATCAAAGGGAGCGGTGGAGACATCGGCAGTATCCAGCGCAGCGGCTTTGCCGTGCTTTACCTATCCAAGCTGCAAGGGCTCACCAACCGCTATCGCGGCGTCGCATTCGAAGACGAAATGGTTGCGATGTATCCGCTCTGCGCGTTTGGAAATAACACCGTCGCGGCCTCCATCGATACTCCGTTACATGGTTTTCTTCCCTTCGAACACATCGACCATTTGCATCCGGATTGGGCCATCGCATTGGCCGCGTCGGCCAATGGCCGCGAGAAGATGGAAGAATTCAATCGGTTGTTCGGGCACTGTCTGGTCTGGCTGCCATGGCAGCGGCCTGGTTTTGAGCTGGGGATGATGCTGCAAAAGGCGGTGCAAGAGAACCCGGGTTGCGACGGCATCGTGCTCGGGGGCCACGGGCTTTTCACTTGGGGAAGCACGCAGCGTGAGTGCTACCACAATACTCTGACGATCATCGATCAGCTGGGACAATTTGTGGTGGATCATGTCGAGCGGCGCGGCGCGAGTTTGTTCGGAGGTGGCACGCGAACTGCACTCGAAAATCGCCGCGAACTCGCGTTGGATATTTTTCCACTTTTGCGGGGGCGTATATCCGCGCGGCAGCGGATGATCGGAAGCTTCAGCGATTCACCCGAGGTCTTGCGCTTTGTAAATTCGGCAGACGCACAGAAATTGGCACATCTGGGTACGAGTTGCCCCGATCACTTCATCCGCACGAAAATCCGCCCGCTGTTTGTTGATTGGGCGCAAACGAACGACAGTTCTCACTGGAAGCAGAGTATCGACTCGGCGATGGACAGATACCAGTCGGAATACCGCCAATACTACGAGTCCTTTGCGCAGCCAGATTCTCCAAAGATGCGCGGTGCCAATCCGACAGTCGTTCTCATTTCTGGCCTCGGCATGTTCAGCTTCGGCAAGAACAAAAGCGAATCGCGCATCACCGGCGAGTTTTACACCAACGCCATTCACGTGATGGAAGGCGCGGTAGCGCTCGGTTCGGGAACAACGCCGGCGGTGCTGCCACAAGCCGGGCCCGCAGCGAAGACCGAAGCTTTCAGCGTGCACGCGAACTACGTGGCTTTGCCGCCTTCCGAGGCCTTCCGCATCGAGTATTGGCAGCTGGAAGAAGCCAAGATTCGCCGGCAGCCCCCGGAAAAGGAGCTGAGCCGAAGGGTGGTGCTTGTCGTCGGCGGCGGAAACGGCGTCGGGCGTGAGACCGCTTTGCTGGCGGCACAACGCGGAGCCCACGTCGTGGTGGCCGACAAGGACTTTGATTCCGCAAAATCGGTCGCCGCGGAGGTTCTGAAAGTGGGCGGCAAAGAAACAGGAACGGCCGTCGCGATCGATATCCGCGAACGCGCTTCGATCCGAAGCGCTTTGCGCCAGGCAGTGGCCGGCTACGGCGGTGTCGATATCGTTGTCAACACCGCCGCAATTTTTCCTTCTTCGCCGGACGGCGTCGTCACCGACGCGCAATGGGGCGTAACTCTAGATATCAACGTCACCGCGAATCATCGTTTGATGGACGAAGTCGCGAAAATTCTGCGCGAACAGGATTTGGATGCCAGCATCGTGCTGACCAGTTCGGCGAACGCCGTTGTGCCCAAGCGGGGAAGCGAAGCCTACGACGTGAGCAAAGCCGCCGTCAGCCACTTGGTACGCGAATTCGCCATTTCCTGCGCCCCGAAAATTCGCGTGAACGGGATTAGCCCCGCGACGGTCGTAAAGGGCTCCACGATGTTTCCGCGGGAGCGAGTGATCGCATCGCTGAACAAGTATGGAATTGCTCACCAGGCAGGCGCGTCGGACGAACAGCTCAGGTCCAAGCTCGCGGAGTTTTATGCGAAGCGCACCCTGACGCACCAGCCGATCGACCCCGAAGACTGCGCCGCCGCGATACTGTTTCTGGCCGGGCCGCAATCGCGCTGCACTACGGGGCATTTGATTCCAGTCGACGGAGGATTGACCGAAGCGTTTCTGCGGTAGACGTTTCGCGTCCCGGCGCGAAGCGGTTGGCGCGGCGCGATCAAGAGGCGCCGCGCACGAAGTTGGCGAGCTGTTTGTTTTCTTTTGCGGGCGAGAGCGTAAACGATGCGATTGTCGCAGAACAAAGCTCTTGTTGCAGTGGACTTAGGCGCGCAGAGTTGCCGCGTCTCTCTCCTCCGCTTTTCGCAAGACCATCCTCACATCGATATCGTGCATCGATTTCGGAACGCTCCCGTCGTCACACCTGCGGGAGTTCGCTGGGATATCGGCGCGATTCTGGATGGAGTTCAAACCGGACTTCGTTTGTGCGCGGGCATCGCAACCGAAGGAATCGCGGCGATCGGTGTGGATGGATGGGCGGTCGACTATGTCCGCCTGGATGAAGACGGAAACCAGATCGCGAATCCGTTCTGCTACCGCGACGAACGGACGATTTCCGCCGAGAGGGAAATCCATCAGATTCTCTCGCCCGCCAGGTTGTACTCGTTGACGGGAATTCAGCTGCTGCGAATCAACACGTTGTATCAGTTGTACGCCGATAACATTGCCGGCACCGCTCCAGGGAAACGCTGGCTGAATTTGCCTGAGTTCGTCACCTACCGGCTCGGCGGGCGGCCCGTCGCGGAATACACCAACGCCACGCACACCCAACTGGTCGGTTTGGCGAATAAACGATGGTGCGAGGAAATCTTTCAGGCCGCCGGCTTAGATAAGAAGGCCGCTCCCGAAATTGTCCCAACCGGCGCGATTGTCGGTGGCGTCCGCGGAGACCTCAGCGAGTTGACGGCTTTTCGACAGACCCGGCTGATCGTGCCCGCGTGCCATGATACAGCTTCGGCCATCGCGGCGATCCCCGCTTCCGGCGACGACTGGGCCTTTATCAGCTCCGGAACATGGTCACTGGTGGGGGCCGTGCTCGGCGCCCCGTGCGCAGGTGAAGATGCACGAGCAATGAATTTTACCAACCTAGGCGGGGTCGGCGGCACCTTCTGCTTCCTGAAAAATGTAAATGGGATGTGGTTGCTGCGGCAATGCATGGATGAGTGGGAATCGCGAGGGTATTCGGGGTCGCTCGAGGAATTGCTCCACCAAAGCGCTGACCTGCCGGCGCCGACGATCCTTATGAATGTCGATGACCCGGAATTGCTTGTGCCGGGGAATATCCTCGAGAAAATCAACGCGCAGTTACGGCGTACCGGCGCTGGCACGACCTCGCCGGATGAACTTGAACCACCTGTTGTTGCTGGCCTTGTCTTGCACAGCCTGGCGGCGCGCTACGCCGAGGTCCTCAAGGCGGTGGCGCGCATCACCGGAAAGAAGCTGCGGCGCTTGTTCATCGTAGGTGGCGGCAGCAGGAACCAACTACTCAATCGTTTGACGGCGGAACGGACAGGGCTGGAAGTTGTCGCGGGGGCCACCGAGAGTACGACGATTGGCAATTTCGCGATACAGATGGCGACACTGGCGGGCGATTGGGATGACGCAAACGGCGTGCCCGCTGCATCGGTGGCCAAGTGGGCCGACAGAATTTCGGTGCGCCCGTTGGCGTTTTCTGCAAATCGGGACAGTTGAGCGGATCACACGAGACGATGCTTTGTTCAACCGAGAAAGGCTCCGCGAATAGACCGGCGCGAATAGGAATGGCGCGTATGGACCGAGTGCGATGAAAATGCGGCGAATGGAAATAGCGCGAATTTAATGGTGCGAATGGAAATCGCTCGAATGGAGATAGTCCGAATGGTGACGCGATGCTGAAGGATGGGCTTGCCGAAGTTGCCTGGAAGGCGCTGGACAAACTGCAGATCGAGCTGCCTTCTTGGGGATTTGCCAATACGGGAACGCGGTTTGGAAAATTCATTCAAGCCGGTGCCGCTACGAACATCGCGGAGAAGTTCAGCGACGCAGCCCAGGTGCATGCGTTCACGGGGGCTTGCCCGACTTTGGCGCTGCACGTTCAATGGGATTTGCCGCGTGGTCTGAAGGATGTCGGCGAAGTGGAGAAGCTGTCGAAAAAGCACGGGATTCACGCAGGATCGATCAACCCCAACATCTTTCAAAATCAGGAATATAAGTACGGATCGCTGGGCAATCCTGACCCGGCGATCCGGCGGACGGCTATCGATCATATTCTCGAGTGCGTGGCCATCGCCGAGGCGCTCAAGTCGCGCGACGTCTCGCCGTGGTTTGCGGATGGCTCGAATTATCCGGGAACGCAGAATATGCGGAAGAGGATTGAATTTTTCGAGGAAGGGTTGAAGGAGGTCCACGCCGCGCTACGGCCGGGGCAGCGATTGCTGGTGGAATACAAACCATTTGAGCCGGCGTTTTATCACACCGATATCGCCGACTGGGGCATGGCGTATCTGTTAGCAAAGCAGGCTGGACCGCAGACGCTGGTGTTAGTGGATACTGGCCATCACTATCAGGCGCAGAATATCGAGCAGATTGTGGCCTGGCTGCTGCATCACGAGATGATTGGAGGATTTCACTTTAACGACCGGCGGTATGCGGACGACGATCTCACTTTGGGTTCGATCGATCCGTACCAGGTGTTTAGAATTTTTCACGAAATTCGGATGTATGAGTGGGAGAACGGAGCTACCGCGGATATCGCGTACATGGTCGACCAGAGCCACAACCTGAAGGGCAAGATTGAGGCGATGATCCAGACCGTTTGCGTGGCTCAAGAGCTCTATGCACGAGCGGCCCTGGTGGACCACGGGCGGTTGGCACGGTTGCAGCAAGAGTGCGCGCTGGTGGATGCGGAAGAGACTTTGCGCAACGCCTTCTGGGTGGACGTGAGGCCGATCGTCAAGGAGTGGCGGACTGCCAAAGGCTTGCCAGCGGATGCCATCGAGGCGTTCCGGCGCAGCGGATACGCCGAACGGGTCGCGAGCGAGAGGCGAGAAAGAAATCTTGGAGCGACGGCGAGCTACGCGTGAGGGAGGTTGCGAGCGACCGCGGCAGTTGGTTATATACAACGCTCCCCCTGGGTTTTTCGCAAGGGTTGATTGACAACCATTGGTTATAGAACTTAGTGCGCTACGACTTGCCAACCTCACCCGCGGCCTAACCGGCGACCTCGCGTCGAGCCGCTTCCGGTTCTAGGCCCGAGCAGCCAACAGTGCCTGCGCTACTCCGGGGGCTTTGCCATTTTGGAGGCGACGTCGTCTTGTTTTTCGTGGAGTTCGCGGACCTTGGCGAATTCGCGCTCGGCGTCGTCGGGCTTGCCCATTGCCTGGTGGAGGCGGCCTAGTCGGAAATGGGCGTCGGGCTGGGTCGGATCGAGCTTGACGGCGCGCTGAAGGGCTGCCAGAGCCTCTGGATAGCGTTTCTGCTGCATGAGGATGGCGCCCAGGTCGACGTAAGCGATACGAAGGTCATTTCTTTCCCCTACGGCTTTTTCGAGGTAGGGAAGTGCTTGATCGAACTTGTTCTCTTTCATGGCGATATCGCCCAGATAGGCCAGGGCTTGCGCGTGGTTGGGGTCCAAGGCTAGTTCGTTCTGGAACGATGTCTTAGCCTCGTCGTAGTGGTTCGACTTCCATTGTAGAAAGCCGAGGCCAAAGTTCACGTCAGGCTCCTGTGGAGCTACTTTGGCGGCGGCTTGAAACTCCACAATGGCTTCGGGCGTTCTGGACAGGCCGTCGAGAGCTTCGCCCATCAGGACGTGGGCGGAGGCGGAGTCCGGATTTTGCTGGACGATTTGGCGGAATTCGCTTTCGGCGCAGGAGTAGTTCTTGGCGAGGAGGCAGCTTTGGGCCAGGACCTTTCGGAGTTCGGTGTTAGCAGGTTGCATCTCGACAACGACGGCCAGATATTTCGCAGCTTCGGCGAATTGCTTGGCGCCGTAGCAACTAAGACCGAGGAGCGTGCGTGCCTGGGCGCTGGCCGGATCGGCCGCTAAAGCGGCAGTTAACGGGGCGATGGCTTCCGGGAAGTGCCCTTGTTTGAATTCCGCGATCCCCCAGTTGAGCTGGATGCCTGGCAACTTGGGACCCAGCGTGAAGGCTCTCTTGTAAGCGGAGATCGCTTCGGCATACTTTCCTTCTCGAGAAAGTACAACTCCCAGGCTGGCATAGGCGGTAGCGTCCTGGGGGTTCTGCTGCACAGCGAGGCGTTCGGTTTTCTCTGCCTCGACGAGCTTGGCCCGCTCCTCTGGATTGGGCGCGGGGGAGGGAACGGAATTCTGCGCGTGGAGAGGCAGGCAGGCGAAGAGTACCAAGAGCAGGATGGAAGGTTTAGCGTTTCTATTCGTCAAGGTCCACGACTGACCGCGTGGCAGCCCTCGTAAGTTGGTATGGCAACACGGAGAACCTGCCCTCAGCGGCTGAAGCCGAACCGAAAAAAAAGCCTTTACGCCACGGCCGAAGCCGTGCCCTCCGGTTGCCACACAGACTCCTTATACCGGTCCACAAAATCTTAGAATCAATAGTCTACATGCTTGTATTTCACATGGTGAAGCCGTCCCAAAAAAAAACGCGGCGGGATGTCTCCCGCCGCGTCCTCGACTGAATTGCACCAACAAAACCGGCCTTTGGCCGAGGGATTCGAAACGACCCCCCGGCCGAAGGGTTAGAAGTAGATCTTGCCGCCCAGTTGGAAGATTCTGGGGTCGAAGGCGGAAGTGACTTGGCCGAAGTTGCTGGAGCCAAGGCTGTTGCTGACCGCGTTGAACTCGGTGTGATTCCAAGTGTTAAAGGTCTCCACGCGGAGTTCGAAACGGCTGCCATGGCTCTCGCTGAGGACGAAGCTCTTGAACAGCGAGAGGTTCCAGTTGTCGCGGCCGGGTCCGCGCAGTGAGTTGTGACCGGCATCGCCCCAAGCGCCGACCGCTGGATCGACGTAGTCTGCAGTGTCAAACCATTCGGACACGCTGTGTGGATAGGAGACCGAGCCGACCTGGTCCGGACGGTTGTTGGCGTTGGGCAAACCGTTGCTCCCTTGTCCGCCTGAAACCAAGGGGTTAATTGGGAGACCTGACGAGACGCTCACGATTCCCGATACTTCCCATCCACCGATGGTGGACTTCAGGAAGCGGTTGTCGCTGTGCCGCAAGATGGGCAGGTCATAGATGAAGTTGGCTACGAAATTGTGAGTACGATCGTAACCGCCGGGGCCGACGTCATACAGCCAGCCCGCGTACGGATTCGAAACGTTTTGCAAATCCGCACCGCCGTTGCCGGTGCCGCCGACTGCATCGATGGTGCGTGAAAGCGTGTAGTACGCCTTAAGGGTGAGGTCGTGGCCGACTTGAGAGGTTAGGTCAACCTGGAGCGAATTGTAGTGAGAGTTCGCTTCATTGGTCGACAGGTCGATGGAGTGGAACCCGGGATAGGGAAGGCCCGGCGCCGTGTTGTAGTTTGCACCGCCGATCAGAGCTCCCAAATAGGATTCATTTGGCAGGTTGATTTCGCGTTCATCGTTCTGGAAGCGGTTCGTGTTGCCCACGTAGGACACGCCCAAAACCGAACGGGAACCGATTTGACGCTGCACGCCAACGCTAAATTGATAGCTGGCGGGCTGCTTGTACTCGTCGATTGCCAGACCGGTGATGCTAGCCGGATTGATTGGCAGAGCGGGTGAGGTGCCGGTAGAGAGTGCCAAGGTGGGGTTCGTGAATTCCACCGGGGTCGGAGTGTTCAACTGGAAGCTGAACGGGATGTTCGGACCGGCATTGTACATGTCGTTGCCCTGAATGCGCTCGTACATGATGCCGAAGCCGCCGCGCACGACCGTCTTGCCGCTGCCGGTGAGGTCATAGGCGAAGCCCAGACGGGGACCGAAGTTTGCCCAGTGGTTGTTGACCAGGCCCTTCGGGACGCCGTTCTGTTCCGGGAATGCCGATGCCGTTCAGGTAGAGAGGAACGCCGGCCAGAATCGGGTTCGGGCTGGTGCCCAAGCCGGGGCTGATGGCGCTGCAACCGCTGGCAGCGGGGTTAAGTGCATCGCTCGCGCTGCAGATCGTGCCGCCGTTGTTGAAGGTGGCCGCGTTGGCCGGGTTGTAGAGCGACGGATAGAAGTTGCCCATCCGGTCGTTCGCTTCATAGGTGTGCGGTACGCCATCCCAACGCAAGCCAAGGTTCAACGTTAGCCTGCGGTTTACGCGCCAGTTGTCCTGGAAAGTATGCGGCCCACGATACGTTGTTCCAAAGGCCGTGGTCCTGTACCGCGAGTTCCTGGTATTGTTTGGCGTCGCCGAGCAAGAAGTCAGCGAAGTCGTTGCCGGTGAACGTGCCGTCAAAGGTGTAGCCGCCTTGAGTCTGACCGAACAGGTCCTGGACCTTCTTATAGAGAGCCCAACTGCCGCCGAACTTGATCTGATGAGCACCCTTGGTCAGCGAGATGTCATCGCGGATCTGGTAGTCATCGGCTTTGTTGTGCCACGGCCAGCTGGAAATTTCAAATTTGGTGCCGGTCGCGCCGGTCAGGTCGATGTTCGGGATGCGGTCATAGATTGTTGGGGCCGGTGAAGAACCGGGTGGAATCGAAGCCTGCTGGAAGCGCCAGGCTGTCAAGCCCCGCGCCCGCAAACGGGACGATATTGATCCGGTTGCCGTTGTAGTTAAAGGCCGTTTCGTTCAGCAAGTTGGGGTTGATGGCATACGTTGCGTGAACGACCGCGCTGTAGGAGGGGTTGCCAAAGGTATCGCCAACAGTAGGGACGTTGGCGCCGCTCCATTGGCTGATGCTATAGCCCTGGCTCACTTGCTCGGCGATGTAGTGGCCGAACACCGAGAACTTGCTGGTGAAGTTGTGATCGATGCGGACGATCTCTTCCTTCAAGTTGGTCGGCGTGCTGGTTCCACCAGTGAATTGGTTGTTCGCCCCTGTCGGTGCCGGGAAGATCCCTGCTCCGAGCAAGGCGGTCGCATTGGGGCTGATCATGCACGACGGAATTATGTTGCCTGGGAACGGCGAACCTTGCACGATTCCGGCCGGAAGAACGCCGCCGGGGCAGTTTTGCGCCAGCACCGTCGGCGCAACCTGAGCCGCGGTGGGCACCAAGACCGGCGTCGATACCGTGCTGAGGTTTCCGCCGTACGTCGCCGGATCAGGCACCGTCTGGCTGGCGTTGACGCTGCCCTGAATCAGCCTGCGCCATTCCATGTTGTAGAAGAAAAAGGTTCGCTTGCGGTCGCGGTTATAGAGCCTGCCAAAAGTGACCGGGCCGCCGACGTTAAAGCCGAAGACGTTCAAGCGCAACTCAGCTACCGGCTGGGGAGCGGCGTTAAAGAAGTTGCGCGCGTCGAAGGCGTCGTTGCGGTTGAACTCCCAGGCGGATGCATGGAGAGTGCTGGAACCGGACTTGAGAACCATGGTCATGGTTCCCGCCGAAGAAAGACCGTAATCCGCGCTGTAATTTGAGGTCAAAGCGCGAAATTCGGCGATGGCGTCCGTTGAGGGAGCGATGCTCATACCGCCCGCACCGCCGCGATCATCGTCTTCGCCGCCGTCAAGCAAATAGATGTTGTGGTTCTGCCGCAGACCGTTGAATTCGACGTTGTTGTCTCCACCGACTGGGGTGTTGACGTAACCGTTGATCTGGCTCGAGGCGCCTGGCGCCAGAGCAGCGAGCTGATAAATGCTGCGGCCGTTGACGGCGATCTGTGACATCTGCTGGTCGGTGATGACGTTGCTTTGCTCACCAGAATCGGTTTGCACGCGGACGGCATTGGCTTCCACCGTCACGGTCTCTTGAGCGCCGCCGAGTTGCATCTGGAAGTCGATACGTTGCCGGTCGGCTACTTGCAAAACGATGCCTTTTTGCTCCGCTACCTTGAATCCGGCAGCTTCGGCTTTGGCATCGTAGTGCCCGATCTGAAGTTCAGTAATTGCGTATTGACCGGAGTCACTGGATGTGACCGTGTGAGTGAACCCGGTTTCAATGTTGGTGACAGATATTTTAACGTTCGGGACACTGGCGCCGGAAGGATCCGTAACTGTTCCGACGATCGTCGCGTCCTGAGCGCTAACTGTAAAGGAGAGGGCAACCAAAGCTAAACAAAGAACTACAAGATGGTGCAAACGGAAATGTTTCAGAGCAGAAACCACACTACGACCACATAACGAAGAAAAATGCATCTTGCCTCCTACACCCCACAGCGATTTGGTATCGCCGTTAACGTACACGGAGATTCCTATCATTCTGGTACCCTTGTCAAGCATTTTTTTCGATTTAATAGAGTGACGCTATTGCTTGAAAGGCCCATTGAATATCGATTTCCTAGCCACCGACGCGGTGCATTTTGTGCTCGTAAAATGGACCGAAGGCGACTCTCCGGGTCTTTCGCAGAGCCGGAATGCTCCCGCCATCTAATTGATTATAAAATGCTTACAGATGGCCGCGAGGGGCCAGAATACGCACACGGTGCTGTGAAAAAGGTGCGGATATCCGTGCGGCAGGTGCAGGTTAAAGGGTTAACGTGAGGCCTTCAGGATGGACTCGGTCAGCTTGAGGTCGGCCATTCTTGTTTCGCGGAACAGGTGCAGGTTCGAAGACATGACGACGCCTGGGCTCAGGTGAACCGAGGGCGGGAAAGCGCTCTTGTTGGTGAGGTGGTCGGCCAGAATCCGAACCGCCATTTGACCTTGCCGATGAGGTTGTTGATAGATGGATGCCGTAATCGTCCCTTTTTGGAAATAGGAAGACATCTCGGCAAACAGGTCTGTGGTTATCAATCTGATTTTTCCCGCCAAGCCCCGCGCCCCTAACGCGCGACACACAGGCATACAGTTGACGGTGTTGACGTAAAGGCCGGAGATCGTTGGGATGCGGCGAAGCAAGTCGAATGTTTTTTGGAAGCTTTCGTCCTCGTCTTCGTGACCTTCTACGACGGCGGCGATTTTTCCTCCTGGGCAGTGCCGAGGGAAGGCGTCGGAAAAGCCATCGGTCTTCTTGCGGTGGTCTTCGGCGGTGAGCATGCCCACAACAACCGCTACCTTGGACCCCGGGGGAAGGAGTTTCCCCATAAGTTCTCCGGCAAGGCAACCGTTCAGCCAAGGTTCGACGCAGACGACGGTGGAGCGGCGGCTGTCAGGAGCATCGGTGGAAACACAAACTACCGGTATGCCTTTTTCTTCCGCGTCATTGATAAGGGGCGTGAGATCTTTCGGGTTTCCCGCGGTGAGGATGATTCCGTCCACGCCGCTCTGCAGCAATTCCTTGAATGCCGCGGTATCCTCCTGGCCCAACGTTTGCACCGGGCGGTTCACAAACTGGATTCCCAATTGCCCGAGGCGGCGGGATTCTTCCAGGACCCCGCTCCAGAGCTGATCGTAGAAGAAATGAATTTCTCGAGGCATGCAGACGCCGATGCGGGCGCTGGCTTTCGCGACGGAAAGTGCGCGGGCCGCAAGATTCGGGGTATACCCTATTTGTCGCGCAACCTGGAGAATGCGCTGGCGGGTAGTATCCTTGATGCCACCGCGGCCGTGGAGTGCGCGGTCCACCGTCCCAATGGAGACGTTGGCCATTTCGGCGATCAGATGGATTCCGCGTCGTTCCTTGCTCATCTCGGAGCTCCGTGTAGATCTGACGTTACACGGTCGAGCACGGTAACAGAAGGTGTGACCCGCCCTTCAAGCGTGTACGTTAACGGTGCTATACTGCGGCGCTTTATGTCAAATCGTTAGGCATTTTTACACGGCGCAAAGCGGATACCCCGCGGGTTGCGCCGCAAGTTGCCGTGCGAGACGATTTCCGGTTGGAAAAAAGAAAATAAATGGATTCGAAGAACAATCTGTGGCGATGGGAATCCGGAACCTTGACTTCGGGTGGCAAATCGAAAGCGGAGAATGAGGCAATATGCGGACGAAAATCGTGGCGGGATTAGCTTGCAGTTTCTTGTTCTGGGCGGTCTCCTCCTGTTTGGCTCAACAGCCGGCGGCGGCGTACCAGGATGCGAAACTGCCGGTCGAGCAGCGCGTCAAGGATCTGGTTTCGCGGATGACACTGGAAGAGAAGGTATCGCAATTGGGGCATACCGCTGCGGCCATTCCGCGACTGGGCGTGCCCGCCTACAACTGGTGGAATGAAGGGCTGCACGGCGTGGCGCGCGCGGGCACAGCGACGGTGTTTCCGCAGGCGATCGGGCTGGCGGCTACGTTTGACGCGCCGTTGATGCAGGACGTCGCCGACGTGATCAGCACGGAGTTTCGCGCGAAATATTACGCGACGGTGCATTCGGATGGGGGTGCGGACTGGTATCGCGGGCTTACGGTGTGGTCGCCCAATATCAATATATTTCGAGATCCTCGGTGGGGGCGCGGGCAAGAGACGTATGGGGAGGATCCCTTTTTGACGGCTCGGATGGGCGTTGCGTTCGTCACCGGGTTGCAGGGGAACGATCCGAAATATCTGAAGACGGTGGCTACGCCTAAACATTTTGCGGTGCACAGCGGTCCGGAATCGACGCGGCACACGGTGGATGTGCAGGCTTCGCGGCATGATATGGAGGACACGTATTTTCCTGCGTTTCGTGCTGCGGTGATACACGGCAAAGCCGAGTCGGTGATGTGTGCGTACAACTCGCTGAATGGGCAGCCTGCTTGCGCCAATCCGATGTTGCTTGAGGAGCATTTGCGACAAGATTGGGGGTTTCACGGGTACGTGGTTTCGGATTGCGGGGCGGTTGCCGATATTTTTGGCGGGCACCACTTCTCGGCAAATGGCGAGGAGGGAGTTTCGGCGGCGATCAAGGCGGGAATGGATTTGATTTGCGGAGATTATCGGAACGGGATGAGTACGGAGCGTGCGGCGCTGGTCGGGGCGGTGCAGCATGGGTTGCTGCCGGAGGCGGATATCGATCGTGCGCTGGATCGCTTGTTCAGCGCGCGGTTCCGGTTGGGGTTGTTTGATCCGGCGGCGATGGTGCCGTATTCGAACGTGAAGGCCAGCGAGAATGATTCCGAGGCGCATCGGCAGCTTGCGCTGCGGGTGGCGCGGGAGGCCATTGTGCTGTTGAAGAACAAGGATAACTTTTTGCCGCTGAAGAGCGCGCCAGCGAGCATCGCGGTGATTGGTCCCAACGCGAACGATCTAGACGCGCTGGAGGGAAATTACAACGGCACGCCGTCGAAACCCGTGACGATTCTAGAGGGAATTCGCGCTCGTTTCCCGCAAGCGAAAGTTGTCTACGTCGAGGGCACCGGACTGGTTGGTCCGGTTACCAAGGCGGTTCCTGCGAGCGCGCTTTGCGTTGACGCTTCCTGCGGCGAGCATGGTTTGAAGGGCGAATACTTCGCCAACATGAAGCTGGAGGGTTCGCCGGCGCTTACGCGAACAGATAGCGCCGTGGACTTTGCGTGGGGCGATACCGGGATGTCGGCGGAATTGCTGAAGAATTATTCTGCGCGCTGGACGGGAATGCTGGTGCCGCCGGTGACGGGAGATTATTTGATTGGATTTACCGGGCAGGACGGGTACCGGGTTTGGCTGGACAGCGAGTTGGTTACCGAAGACTGGAACATTCATCATCCGGCTTCGACGTTGACCAAGAAAATTCATCTCGAGAAGGACCATCCGTATGCGGTGAAGATCGAATACTTTCAGGATGTTCGCAGCGCGGAGGCTCGCTTCCTATGGAGTCTGCCCGATCAGGGTGGGCTTGAAGCGGTGGAAGCGGCGCGCAATGCGGATTTTGTTGTTGTGGCCATGGGGTTGTCGGCAAGGATTGAGGGAGAAGAAATGAAGGTGGATGCCGATGGCTTTGCCGGCGGCGACCGCACGAAGATTGATTTGCCGGCTCCGCAGGAACGGCTTCTGGAGCGCGTGTATGCGGTTGGAAAGCCCACCGTTCTAGTGTTGATGAACGGCAGCGCGCTGGCGGTGAACTGGGCCGACCAGAATTTGCCTGCGATTCTTGAGGCTTGGTATCCGGGGGAAGAAGGCGGCACAGCGGTCGCGCAGGCGATTGCTGGAGACTTCAGTCCAGCCGGACGATTGCCGATCACGTTTTACAAGTCGGTCGAGCAATTGCCGGCGTTTGAAGATTATTCGATGGCGAAACGCACGTATCGCTATTTTGATGGGGAGCCCCTGTATCCGTTTGGGTATGGCTTGAGCTTTACTTCGTTTGCGTACCAGAACGCCCGCGTTGATCACGGCAAGCTGAAGGCCGGACAATCTGCGACTGTATCGGTCGAAGTGGCAAACACGGGTGCGATGGCTGGCGATGAGGTCGTGCAACTTTATCTTACTCATCCCGGGGTGAACGGGGCGGCGCTCCGAGCGCTGAAGGGATTTCAGCGGGTGTACCTCGAGCGCGGGGAGAAGAAGACCGTGTCGTTCTCGTTGAGCGACCGAGAATTGAGCATTGTAGACGCGGAAGGGAAGCGCCGGATCGTTCGTGGCGATGTGCAGATTTGGGTGGGCGGCGGCCAGCCGGTTACGCGCGCGAGTTTGCGGGAAACAGCTGGAGCTCGCACGCGGGTTACGATCACTGGTGAAGCGACATTGCCGGACTGAGAGCGATTTAGAAGCGGATCTAGCAGGGAATATGGGTCTCGGCGTTTGGGGCGCAGCGGTGCTGCACCGCTACAAAGGCTTTGCTAGCTCAACGGTTTGCTTCGAGAACAGTCGGCGCGTCGTTGTGCGGTGTTATTTTTCGACTACGTTTAGTTTTGTTTGGGTTAGATCGACGGAATTGCCGCCGACCATGATGGTGAAGACGCCGGGCTCGACGACGCGGTGCATGTCGCGATTGAGAAACGAAAGTTCGTCGGGACCAAGAACAAACTCTACTGTCTTTGTTTCGCCAGGGTTCAGGCCGATTCGGCGGAATCCTCGAAGCTCTTTTACCGGGCGGGTGACCGAACTTACTTCGTCGCGGATGTAGAGCTCGACTACTTCGTCGCCGCGAACTGCGCTGGAGTTGGTGACATCGACGGAAATGGTGCTGCGGCCTTGTGGGCCGATCGAATCCGGCGTGGCGCGCACATGCGCATAACTAAAAGTCGAATAGCTTAGCCCCCAACCAAAGGGAAACAGTGGCAGGACCGTGCTGCCGAGGTATTCGCGCTTTGCGGAAGGCTTTTGATAGTAATAGTCAGGAAGCTGCCCGACCGATCGCGGGATCGTGATCGGCAGCTTTCCGCCCGGGTTGTAATCGCCAAAGAGTACATCGGCGATTGCCGTGCCGCCTTCCTGACCGAGATACCAGCCATCCAAAATAGCGGGCACGTGGTCGGCGATATAGGGAATGGAATTTGGACGGCCATGTTGGAGAAACACGATCGTGGGCTTTCCCGTGGCGAGGATGGCCTTCACCAAGTCGTCTTGACCGCCCAGCAAATCGAGGCTGTCGCGATCGCCCGGGTGATTGACGGCCCAGGCTTCGCGTGAGGTCTGCTCGTTTCCGCCGAGCGCCAAAATTACGATATCGGCTTTCTCAGCTACCTTTACGGCTTCCTCGATGCGCTTGGCGTTCAGCGCCGGATCGCCGAGGACCACTTTGTCAGCATCCCAATCGGGGTCCGATTCGGTGATCTTGCATCCTTCCGCGTAGAGCACCTCGGCGGACGAGCCGACTTTGTTCTTTATCCCTTGAAGCAAGCTGACGCCGCGTCCGGGTTGATTGCTGTAGCCGCCCAGATGCAATTCCGCCGCATTCGGCCCGATCACCGCGATCCGCTTGTACTTGCCCTTTGCGAGCGGCAACAGGCGGTCTTGATTCTTGAGCAGCATGATCGCTTCATGCGCCGCTTTCAGGGCCAGTTGCTGGTGCTCGGGACTGTTGGTGATTTTTTCGGCGTAGTCCGCATTCGCGTACGGATCATCGAACAGGCCCGCCATGAACTTCGCACGCAACACGCGAGCGACCGACACGTCGACCGCACCCTCCGATACTTTTCCGGTTTTGACTTGCTCCACCAAGCTGCCGTAGGCCTGATTGAAAGGCAGTTCGACATCCACGCCGGATTCGAACGCCAGCCTGCCGGCTTCTTCTTCGGTGGCCACGATGTGATGGACGGTGCGCAGTTCCGTGGGGCCAAAGTAGTCTGAGGTAATAAGTCCCTGAAAGCCCCATTCCCCGCGCAAGATGTCGAGCAAGAAGTGTTTGTTACTGTGCGAGGGAATGCCGTCGACCTCGTTGTACGAGGGCATGACGGTGGCGACATGCGCTTCCTTGACGGCCGCTTCGAATGGTTTCAGCCAATATTCGCGGATGGTGCGTTCGGAATAGTTCGCGGGACCAACGTTGGTTCCCGCTTCAGGCTGACCGTGAACGGCGAAATGCTTGGCCGTGGCCATCACATGAGCCTTGTCGATCCCCGGGCCGAGCCCCTGGTACCCGGTAATCGCGGCCACGCCCAAGCGAGACACGAGGTACGGGTCTTCGCCGTAGGTTTCTTCCGTGCGGCCCCAGCGCGGGTCGCGCGCCAGGTCGAGCACCGGCGCGAGACATTGCTGGATTCCGCGAGCGCGTGCTTCGGCGGCCGTCGCGGTGAAAACCTCGTGAAGCAGCGCCGGGTCCCAGGTCGAAGCCAAAGCGATCGCTTGCGGATACGAAGTGCCTTTGGGCGCGACGTGCCCGTGCAAACATTCGTCATGAAAGAGAACGGGAATCCCTAGCCGCGTATTTTCCTTCAACCACTTCTGCACTGTGTTAGTGAATTCCACCATAGCTCGCGGATCGCGATGTTCGCTGGGTCGCGAGATTTCCCCCAGGCCGTTCTTGATCAGCGCAGCGGCCCGCTCCGGCGAGAACGCGCCTTTCTCGTCCACGAACATCGCTTGTGGATCAGAGAAGAATTGCTTGTTCTCCCATGCGCCTTCGAGTTGGGCAATCTTTTCTTCGAGGGTCATGCGCGAAAGCAGATCGCTCACTCGCTGTTCGACCGGAACTTTCGGATCGCGATAGAGGAAGGTGTTTTGGGCCAACGCGGCACGGCCGACGTAAACACCCACGATGAGCAGCAACGACAGCCGCGCGAAGATCCGAACCGGGAGAAAGTGGTTCAAAAAGCCTCCAGAAAAATTGTGTATCCTTGCAATTCAAAAAGTGCGTGGTACTATACCACCGTTAACGTACACGGTAAAAGAATTAGCGCTTTCCTTGTTTCACTCAATAGGTGCCGCACCGTGAACGAATTCATGCACCCTGCTTCCATCGGAAAACACGTCTATGGCTTGTGGGGTCGAGCGCATCGTTAGAGGCACCGCTGCCACCGCACTGGAATCGAGTTAGTCGGCCGTGTCACAGGACGGAACTATGCCCGCGCGCGTTCTGGGAATTGATGTAGGTACCGGTGGCACCCGCGCCCTGATCGTGGGCGGCGACGGCCGCATCATCGCCTCAGCGACCGAAGAACACCAACCCTTTGCCTCTCCTAAGATCGGTTGGGCCGAGCAACGTCCCGAAGACTGGTGGCGCGCCACAGGTGTCGCCGTCCGTAAGGCCCTGTCGCAAGCCAACCTGCGCGGAGATCAGATTTCCTGCGTGGGCTTCTCCGGGCAGATGCATGGAGCCGTGATGTTGGACGCGGCCGGCGTCGTCGTTCGCCCCGCGCTGATCTGGTGCGATGTTCGCACCGAGAAGCAATGTAAAGAGCTGAACGAACGCATCGGGGCCGAACGCCTCATTCAACTCACCTGTAATCCCGCTCTTCCGAATTTCACCCTCACCAAGCTTTTGTGGGTGCGGGAAAACGAGCCGGACAACTGGAAGCGTGTCCGCCACGTCATGCTGCCCAAGGACTATGTTCGATTCCGGCTGACCGGCGAACGGGCCACCGATGTCGCCGACGCTTCCGGCACGTTGATGCTGGACGTGGCGCGGCGCAAATGGTCGGCCGAAGTGCTGGAAGCGGCCGAGATCGATGCAGCTCTGCTGCCTGCGGTGTTCGAATCTCCCGACGTGTGCGGCGAAATTTCTGACGCGGGCGCGGAAGCGACGGGCCTGGCTGTGGGAACGCCTGTGGTTGCGGGCGCAGGAGATCAGGCCGCCGGAGCGACGGGCATGGGAATCGTGACGCCTGGTGCCGTGAGCGCCACGATCGGAACATCCGGCGTGGTTTTTGCGGCCACCGATCGCCCGGCTCTCGATCCGCTCGGACGCTTGCACACGTTTTGCCACGCCGTTCCTGGCCGCTGGCACGTGATGGGAGTAACTCAGGCTGCAGGACTGTCACTGCGGTGGTTCCGCGATCGCTTCGAGTGCCCCTCTTCGAAACCAGGCGGCGATCCGTACGAAAAGCTCACTGCCGAAGCGGCCACAGCTCCCCCAGGGGCCGATGGTCTTCTCTGGGCGCCCTACTTGATGGGCGAACGTACGCCGCATTTAGACGCAGAAGCGCGCGGAGCGCTGGTCGGACTGACCGCCTCGCACACCCGAGCGCACATCGTCCGGGCGATTTTGGAAGGCGTGGCGTTCAGCCTGAAAGACACCTTCACGATCTTTAAGGAAATGAATGTGCCTGTGAAGAGTATTCGTCTTGGTGGCGGGGGAGCGAGATCGCCTTTGTGGCGGCAGATTCAGGCGGACGTGTACGGCCACGAAGTGGAAATTGTCGAGGCTGAAGAGGGAGCTGCGTATGGTGCAGCCATTCTCGCCGGCGTGGGCGCAAGAATTTGGCCGTCGGTAGACGCTGCCTGCGAGTCGGTAGTGCGGGTCGTCGATCGCATTCCGCGCAACCCCGCGAATGCCGAGGTGATGGAGAAAAATTACGCCGCTTATCGTCGAATTTATCCGGCGATGAAATCGATTTTCCGTTCGTAGAGCATTTTCATCGAGGGAATGGGCCGGAGGGTTGGATGTCGAGGAATCATCGGTACGAACCGAAGCCTGAGCACAAGTTTTCGTTTGGGCTTTGGACCGTGGGAAATCGCGGGCGCGATCCATTTGGGGATTTCGTGCGGCCGGTGATTTCTCCGGTTGATATCGCGGCGATGCTGGGAGAAGTCGGGGCTTGGGGCGTCAACCTTCACGACAATGATTTGGTGCCGATTGATGCCACGTGCGCGGAACGCGACGCGATCGTGCGCGACTTCAAGAAGGCGTGTAAGGAATACGGGCTCGTGGTCCCGATGGCCACGGTCTCGCTCTTCTTCCATCCCGTTTTCCGCGATGGCGCTTTCACCGCCAATGATCCCGAGGTCCGCGCCTACGCGCTGCAAAAATCTATGCGCGCGATGGACCTTGGCGCGGAACTCGGCGCCAAGATCTTCGTCTTATGGGGCGGGCGCGAAGGAGTTGAAACCGACGCTTGCCGACGCGCTGACGATGCCATCAAACACCTGCGCGAAGCTGTCAACTATCTCTGTGAATACAACATCGACCGCAAGTACGGATTCAAGATCGCCCTGGAGTCCAAGCCCAACGAGCCGCGCGGTGACATCTACATGGCGACGACCGGTCACTATTTGGGTTTTATCGCCACCCTTGATCACCCAGAAATGGTCGGCGTCAACCCGGAAGTCGCGCACGAGCAAATGGCCGGTCTGAATTTTCTGCATGGCGTGGCTCAGGCATGGGAGGCCGGCAAGCTTTTCCACATCGACCTGAACGATCAGATGCCAGGGCGCTTCGACCAGGATTTGCGTTTTGGCTCCGTCAACATCAAGGCGGCGTTCTGGCTGGTAAAATTTCTGGAGGATGTGGGGTACGAGGGACCGCGGCATTTCGACGCTCACGCTTATCGCACCGAGGATTACGACGGGGTGAAAGACTTCGCGCGCGGCTGCATGCGCAACTACCTGATCTTCAAAGAGAAAGCTGCCCACTGGAACTCCGACAAAGAAATCCAGGGGATTCTCAAAGAAGTCAGCTCGCATTCCAACGGCGCTCCGAAAGTAGGCGCCTATTCCAAGAAGGGCGCGGTGGCCTTGCTGGCTCATACGTTCGACAAAGACGCGATCATGAAGAAGAGTCTGCCTTACGAGCGTTTGGATCAACTCACAATCGACGTTCTTACCGGCGTCCGATAGTACCCAGGCAGCGGTGCGATATGATGGTTTCGGCAGGCGCAAACTTCTGCGTCTTGTCTCCGTTTGTTTCTGCAGGAATAGTTGATGGGGGAGGGTTCCATGGATTTCATCCACGATGACTTCCTGCTGCATTCCAAGACCGCCCGGAGCCTCTACCACACCTATGCCGCGCAGGGACCTATTCTCGATTATCACTCGCACTTGCCGCCGTCTGACATTGCCGCGGACCGCCGTTTCCGCAATTTGTTCGAGCCTTGGCTCGAGGGTGATCACTACAAGTGGCGCGCCATGCGCGCCAACGGAATTCCCGAATCGTGCGTTACCGGAGATGCTGCGCCGTACGAAAAATTCCTCGCCTGGGCGCGAACCGTTCCTTTTACGTTGCGCAATCCCCTCTATCACTGGACGCACCTCGAACTGAAACGCTATTTCGGCATCAATGAGCTCCTGGACGAGACCAGCGCGCGGTCCGTGTGGGAACGCGCTAACGATCAACTGCAGGGAGGCGATCTCACCGCGCAGGGCATCCTTAGAAAATTTCACGTTTGCGCCGTGTGCACGACCGATGATCCATGTGATGACCTAAGCCATCATCGCGCCCTCGCCGCGGCTGCACCCGGATTTAGGATGTATCCGACGTTTCGTCCGGATAATGCTCTCCTGGTTCACCAGCCGGAGGTATTCAACGCCTGGATCGACCGCCTCGAGCGCGCCAGTAGTGTTACCGTATCGTCGCTGCATGATTTTCTCGACGCGCTCAAGCAACGCCACGATTCCTTTCACGCCCATGGCGGCAGACTCTCGGATCATGGCTTAGCGTATTGCCATGCAACTCCTTGCAGCGAGACGCAAGCGGGGGCGATTTTTGCCAAGGCGCGCTCGGACCGGGCCGCGACGCCGGGCGAGCACGATCAGTTTGCGTCCTTCTTGATGCTTTTCTTCGGTAGGCTGGACGCGGAAAAAGGCTGGACAAAGCAGTTGCACCTGGGCGCTTTGCGCAACGTCAACACGCGCGCCACCCGGCAACTAGGGTCAAATACCGGCTATGACGTTGTTGGTGACTGGAGCCAGGCGGAGAATCTTTGCAAATACCTGGATTTTCTAAACCAGGAAAACGCGCTGCCGAAAATGATCCTCTACAACGTCAATCCCGTGGATAACTACGTTTTTTCGACGGTCATCGGAAGTTTTCAAGATGGCGTGACGGCGGGGAAAATTCAGTTTGGCAGCGCGTGGTGGTTCCTCGATCAAAAGGAAGCTATTGAGTGGCAGCTCAACGCGCTTTCCAACAACGGCCTGTTCTCGCGATTTATCGGCATGCTCACCGATTCGCGATCGTTTATGTCCTTCCCCCGCCACGAATATTTCCGCCGTGTCCTCTGCAATCTGCTCGGGCAGGAAGTGGAAAAAGGCGAATTGCCGAACGACGAAAAGCTCCTCGGCTCCGTGGTCCGCAACATCTGCTTTGAGAACGCGCGTCAGCTATCTTGGGCTGGAACTCGGTAACCTATAGCCGCGGTCTTTTACCCTTGGTTTCGAAGGGCAGATTGCGGGTTTTAGAATGCGTTCAAGCGCGCTCGACGAAGCCCTATTCGAGCGCTAGCTGCCACCCACTACCAACTATGTATGGTCCCATCCAGCTTTCGATTCACGGGTAAATATGCGCGCTCATACGGATACTGCGCCGCTAGCGATTCATCGATGTCCACGCCCAATCCCGGCGCATCTCCCGGATGCATCCATCCGTCTTTGAACGAATAAGCATGGGGGAATACCTTGTCGGTCTCCGGGGAGTGGCGCATGTATTCCTGAATTCCGAAATTGTGCACGCTGAGGTCGAAGTGTAACGCCGCGGCCATGCACACCGGGCTCATATCGGTGGCCCCATGGGATCCTGTCCGCACCTGATAGATCTCCGCCAAGCTGGCAATTTTTCGCATTTGCGTGAAGCCGCCGGCGTGAACCACCGCGGTGCGAATGTAGTCGATCAATTGCTCCTGAATGAGCTGTTGGCAATCGTAAATACTGTTGAAAACTTCGCCGACGGCCAAGGGCGTCGTGGTGTGCCGGCGAATCAAACGGAAACTTTCCTGCAATTCCGCCGGCGTCGGATCTTCCAGCCAAAACAGGTGGTACGGTTCGAGGTCTTTACCCAGCCGAGCGGCCTCGATCGGCGTCAGCCGGTGATGTGCATCGTGCAGCAGATGCACATCCGGCCCAAACTCGCTGCGCAACCGTGAGAAAAGCTGCGGCACAAAATTTAGATATTGTTCGGAAGACCAAAGACTCTCCGGCGGAGCATTCTTCTCCGCCGGCTCGTAGTAAAGTGATCCGCGCCCAACGCCGTATGTGCTTAGGAGTCCGGGGATTCCGGATTGTGCGCGAATGGCTTTGTAACCGGCGTCCTTATATTTCGCCACGGCCTGCACGGTTTGTTCGATGTCGCCGCCGCTGGCGTGCCCGTAAACGAGGACACCGTCCCTTGAGGCGCCGCCGAGCAGTTGATACGCCGGCGTGTTTAGACTCTTGGCCTTGATATCCCACAACGCGATATCAACCGCTGAAATCGCCGCCATGGTTACCGGCCCCCGCCGCCAGTAAGCGCCTTTATACAGGTACTGCCAGGTATCCTCGATGCGCCGTGCGTCCCGGCCGATCAGCAGCGGCGCCACATGCTCGGCGAGGTACGAAGCGACCGCGAGTTCGCGCCCGTTCAGTGTCGCGTCACCCAGCCCGTAAACCCCATCTTCGGTGACGATCTTGAGGGTGACGAAATTTCGTCCCGGGCAGCAAACAATCACCTTCGCGTCTACAATTTTCATCGCCAAGAATCTCCGTACCAGCCGATTTCCAAACCGTCGTCGTGGCCGATTTTTGGATCGGTCCAGGCAAAAAAACTCCACGCGCAAGAGTGCCACAACCCACGCGCCGCATTCCACTCACGCACCGCGACGCCTGCGAGTGTCGATCCGTCGTGAGCCTCGCCAAGCGGCGCTCATGACGTTCGGCCGCCTCGCGTTCTCGTGCCGGCGCAGCGCCGCGGCGTCCCAGCCCGGCGACCCATGATAGATTTAGGAACGCCGATGGCACGCCCGCACCGTTACCTCACGATCCTTGCGCTTCTCCTTACCGCGAGCATCCCGCGCATCGCTTCCGCCGAAGACGGACACCAAGCCTGGCTGCGCTACGCCCGGCTCGATAAAATCAACGCGGCCTTGTACAAAGATTTTCCCACCCGCATCGAGACCCTCGGTGACTCCGCCGTCCTGCAGTCCGCGCGGCAGGAAATGATTCGAGGCGTCCGCGGGATCTTGGATATCGAGCTGCACCCCGTCCTCGACCGACTTCCGGTGCGAGCGATCCGTTTGGGTACTATCGACTCCTTCCGGCGATCTGTTCCCGAACTCCATCTGGACAAGGAGCTCGCAGAAGACGGTTTCTATCTCCTGCGCGCAAAACTCGGAGGTTCGGACTGGCTCATCGTTGCGGGCTCGACTGACCGCGGCGTCCTCTATGGAGTCTTTGCGCTTCTCGGCAAAATCGCGCGCGGCGAACACATTGATGGCCTCGACGAAATCCAGCAACCCTTCGCTCCTGTCCGCTGGGTGAACCAGTGGGATAACCTCGACGGCAGCATCGAGCGCGGCTACGCGGGACGCTCCGTTTTCTTCGACAACGGCCGCGTCCGCGACGATCTTGGCCGCGTCCGCGATTACGCCCGCCTGCTCGCTTCGCTGGGCATCAACGGCGTCGCCATCAACAACGTTAACGCCAACCCCCACGTTCTCGAACCCGATTTCCTTCCGCAACTGGTCCGCGTCGCAGACATTTTTCGCGCCTGGGGCAGTCGTCTCTCGATCGCCGTCGATCTCAGCAGCCCGAAATTGGTCGGCGGCCTTGATACTTTTGATCCCCTCGATCCCGTCGTCGAAAAATGGTGGCGCGATACATTCGACCAAATCTACAAACAGATTCCCGACTTCGGCGGCGTGGTCGTGAAAGCCGATTCCGAGGGCCGCCTCGGCCCGTCGACCTATCACCGCACTCCCGCCGATGCTGCCAACGTAATCGCTCGCGCACTCAAGCCTCATGGCGGCATCGTCTTCTATCGCGCGTTTGTCTACAACCATCATCTCGATTGGCGCGATCCGAAAAACGACCGCGCCAAAGCCGCCTACGATAATTTCCACCCGCTCGATGGCCAGTTCGAGGACAACGTCATCATCCAGATCAAGCACGGCCCCATCGATTTTCAGGCGCGCGAACCCGTATCGCCACTCTTTAGCGGTCTCGAAAAAACGAACGAAGCCATCGAACTGCAGATCACGCAGGAATACACCGGCCAACAGCGCCATCTCTGTTTCCTCGCACCCATGTGGAAACAGGTTCTGGATTTCGACATGCACGCCGGTACCGATGGCACGCCGGTAAAGGATCTCGTTTCCGGCAAGACGTTTCATCGTCCACTCGGCGGCTTCGTCGGTATCGTGAACGCGGGCCTCGATCGAAACTGGCTTGCCCACCCGCTGGCGATGGCGAATCTCTACGCATTTGGCCGCCTCGCCTGGAATCCGGATCTAAGCCCAGGAACGATCGCCGGGGAGTGGACGCGGCTCACATTCGGAAACGACCCCACCCTCGTGCGCGCGATCTCTGACATGCAGCTCGCTTCCTGGCCGGCGTACGAAAGCTACACGGGTCCTCTCGGCGCGCAAACGCTCACCGACATTCTCGGAAGCCATTACGGTCCAGGAATTGAATCGTCAGAAGAAAACGGCTGGGGCCAATGGCACCGCGCCGACAAGGAAGGCATCGGGATGGACCGCACGGTGGCGACCGGAACGGGATTTGTAGGCCAGTATTGGCCGCCCGTAGCGCGGATTTACGAATCGCTGACGACCACGCCGGACGAGTTGCTGCTGTTCTTTCACCACGTCCCCTACACCTACGTTCTGCATTCCGGAAAGACCGTGATCCAGCACATCTACGACTCCCACTACGAGGGCGCTGCGCGCGTGGAGGAATTCATCCGGCAGTGGGAATCTCTCAAGGAGCAGGTCGACGCTGACCGTTATGCCGACGTGCTGGCGCGGCTTGAATATCAAGCGGGCCATGCGATCGTCTGGCGCGATGCGATCTGCAACTATTTCCTCCGCAAATCCGGCATTGCGGACACAAAAGGCCGTGCCGGACATTTCCCAAACCGCATTGAAGCCGAGTCCATGCAGCTAACGGGCTACACGCTTGTCGACGTAGTCCCCTGGGAGAACGCTTCGGCCGGAAAAGCCATCGAATGCACACAGCCTCAGGGTTGTTCCGCATCGTTTCGGTTCACCGGCGAAGCCGGGCGGTACACGCTCGCCGTTGAATATTTCGACCAAAAAAATGGCGAGTCGAAATTTCGCGCTTTTGTTGACGACAAACTCGTCGATCAGTGGGTGGCCAACGACCAATTGCCGGCGACCAAAATCGGAAGTGATTCATCGACGCGCCGACGGATACCGGGACTCACGCTTCATCCGGGAGACGAAATCCGAATCGAAGGAATTCCCGATCGTGACGAACACGCCGGACTCGATTACGTCGAACTACAACCCTCGTCGAACTAGAATCTTCGCCAAAACAAGTGCTGGTCGATAGAAGTTGTTTCGCAAGGCGCGGTTATTGATTGACTCCACTGGCCAGAGACCCGCCATCGACCGCGAGCACGTGGCCGGTCACGAAGCTGGCCGAGTCGGAAGCCAGGAAAATCGCCGCACCCACGAGTTCTTCGAGTTGGCCGAACCGGCCCATCGGAGTGCGCAGCAAAAACTCCCTGCCGCGCGCGGTGCCGTCCAGCAGCGCGGCATTTAAATCGGTGCGGAAGACGCCGGGTGCAATGGCGTTGACGCACACCCCGTGGCGCGCCCATTCAATCGCGAGGGATTTTGTGAGCGAAGCGACGGCAGCCTTGCTCGCCGAATAGGCGGCGACCTCGTACAGCGCGACGAACGAGGACAGCGAGGCGATATTGATGATCCGCCCGCGCTTGCGTTCGATCATATGGCGGCCGAAGACCTGGCAGGCGCGCAGCGTCCCGTTCAGATTGGTCTCCAGAATATTATTCCATTCCGATTCCGATACATCGAGAGTCGGAGTGCGCTTGGTGGTGCCTGCGGAATTGACCAGGATATCGACAGCACCGAACTCCGCGACAGCGGCCGTCAGAAGCGCTTCGAGACTCGCTCGATCGGTGACGTCGGAAGATACGGCGAGGGACTTGCCGCCGGATTTTTTGATGTCGGCGGCCGCGGCCTGAACCAGTTCCGTGCGGCGGCCGGTGGGAATAACGTTCGCGCCCGCCAGGGACAGGCCTTTCGCGATGGTCAGGCCGATGCCAGAGGTTCCGCCGATGACGACGGCGGTCTTGGAAGTCAGGTCGAGCGGTGCATAGGTCATCCGATAAAGCCTCGATTCGTGCGGCGCAATTTACAAGGGGTGAGTCCTAGGTGTCGATGGGAACTTTCCCCGCAGCTCCGGTTTATGCGTCCACTTCTTGATCCGCGATGTTCAGCGCTTCATCAAACGCAGCCAAGCCCTGGTCGATCTCTTTCTCGGTTACGATCAACGGCGGCGCAATCACAAAGTGGCTCATCCAAGCCTGGAGATAGACACCATTGCTCATCATATGGGCAGCAACCTTGTCCACCAGCAAAGGCGTTCCCGCAACTTTGTCCTTCATCGTATTGAACGGCGCCTTGGTCTTATGGTTCCGCACCAACTCGACGCCCCAGAACATTCCGATCCCGCGAACTTCTCCAATCGAACGATGCCGCTGCTTCAATTCATTGAGCTTTGGTCCGATGTACGCGCCCAATTCCACGGCCCGCGCCGCCAGATTCAACCGCTGCATTTCCGCAATGGACGCGACCGCAGGTGCCAGTGTCAGCGGGTGTGCCTCGTAGGTGTGGCCGTGCGAAAAGAAGTGATCATCGAAATAGCTGGCAATCTTTTGCGAAGTCGCGCAAAGGCCCAGCGGAATCGCCGCGTTCGTGATCCCCTTGGCCGTCGTTAGAATATCCGGCACGACGTTCCAATGGTCCACCGCGAACCATTTCCCGGTGCGGCACCACCCGGTCATCACTTCGTCTGCGATCAACAGCACCTCATTCCGATTGCAAATCTCCCGGAGCCGCGGCATGTACTCCTTGGGCGGAATCAACACGCCATTCGTTCCCACGACGGGTTCGACGATCACGGCCGCCACATCGCTTTCATTCGCGATCATGTGCTCGATGTATTCCACGCAAGCGATCCCGCACCCCGGGTACTCATGCAGCAGCGGACATTTGTAGCAGTTCACCTCCGGGGCAAAGATCACTCCCGGTATCTTGCCGGCCGGCTCCATGGCCCAGCGGCGCGGATCGCCGGTCGCGGCAATCGATCCCATCGTCGACCCGTGATAGGAGCGGTAGCGCGAGATAATCTTGGTCTTGCCGGTCACCATCCGCGCGATCTTAAAAGCGGCTTCGTTCGCTTCGGTCCCCGAAGTGGTAAAAAAGAATTTGTCCAGGCCACGCGGCAGCACTTCCACCAGCCGCTTGCTCAATTCCGCTCGAACGGTGGTCGCCCAGCCCGGCCCCACATAAGCCAGGTCGCGCGCCTGATCTTGAATCGCCTGAATCACCGCCTTGTTCTTGTGACCGAGCGTCACACACATCAACTGCGCGGAAAAATCGAGATATTTCTTCCCATCCGCGTCCGTGAAATAGCATCCTTCGGCGTCGACCAGGTGGATCGGGTTCCAGCCCTTCTGTCGCCGCCAGGTCCCATAGGTATATTTTTTTGTGAGTTCTCTAACTTCCGCAGATGACAACGAATCCGTCAAGGAAGACCATCCAGTCGTTGAGAGAATGTTGAGCCAAGTCCTGGCAAAACAGCGGCTTTTGATTCCTTGCTCGCCGCCGGCCGGACCGCCGCACGGTTAGCCTACTACTGTCACCCATTGTGCGTACAGCGGGCACTCCCCTGTAGCTTGCGAAATTGTCTCCGCCGCGCGATACTCCCGGCGACAAATATGCTCACGTCGCGGTATCAAATCGCTTTCCTTCGAATTTTCCGGACGACGCTGTTTTTGCTTATCGTCGCGTCGGCCGCTCGCGCCCAGTCTTCCTTGTCCGGCCCTTCGAAGACGCCGCTCGCCTCCGCTTCAAAGACGAAAATCATCATCGACACCGATATCGGTGATGACGTAGACGATGCCTTCGCCGTCGGCCTCGCCCTAACCAGCCCCGAAGTGCAAATCCTCGGCATCACCACCGCTTGGGGCGACACGCAACTCCGCGCTCGCCTGGTAGATCGGCTCCTCGCCGAAACCCTCAGCGCCGAGATCCCGGTCGCCGAAGGCATCGCGACCCAAAGCAAAGCGCCCTTTTCTCAAGCCCGCTGGGCGCAAGCCGGCCCACCACCCAAATCGCACCCCCCGGCGGTCGATTTTCTGCTCGACCAGATCCGCCAAAATCCCGGCGAGATCACCCTGGTCGCCATCGCGCCCTTGACCAACATCGGTGCGGCCATAGACCGCGATGCCGCTACATTCAAAAAGTTAAAGCGCGTGGTCTTGATGGGCGGCTCGATTCGCAAGGGCTACGACGACCTCGGCTACGCACCCGATCGCGGCCCGCAACCGGAGTACAACATCTATAGCGACGTCCCCGCGGCCCAAAAACTCTTCGCCTGTGGCGTTCCCATCTTCATGATGCCGCTCGATTCCACGCAGCTGAAACTCGACGAAGAAAAGCGCGCCCTTTTATTTCGCCAGGGCACGCCGCTCACCGACGCTCTCACGCTGCTGTATCACGAATGGGGCCAGCAAACGCCGACCCTGTTCGATGTGATGGCGGTCGCCTACGTGCTCGACCCCGCTCTCTGCCCGGTGCAACAATTCCAGATTACGGTAGACAAGGATGGCTACACACGCACCACCACGGGCGCACCCAACGCTTTTGCGTGTCTCAACTCCGATTCCGACCAATTCTTTCACTTTGTCCTACCGCGCCTTGTTCAGAGCTTTCCTTTAAAACAGTGAATCGGTAGAGTAGCGGTTCGCGAAATGATGCCGCCTCGACCCTATGGACACTAGCCGCCCAACGTATCCCGATCTCGCTCAAAAGACCGTGCTCGTCACCGGAGGCGGCAGCGGCATCGGTGCCGCCTTCACGCAAGCCTTCGCGCAGCAAGGCGCCCGCGTAGCCTTCATCGATGTCGCCGAGGAACCCAGCCGCGCCCTGGTTCAGCGGCTCGAAAAGGAAACCGGCCGAGCCCCCAAATTTGTACCGTGCGATGTTTGCGATATTCCGGCGTTGCAAACCGCTATCGAAAATATCCGTTCCGACATCGGCGACATCGCCATCCTCGTCAACAATGCCGCCAGCGACGACCGCCACGCTTTCGACGCGGTCACACACGCGTACTGGGACAACCGCATCGCGGTGAATCTCCGCCATATGTTCTTCGCGGCGCAAGCCGTCGTGTACCACATGAAGCGCCTCGCCGGCGGATCGATCATCAACCTCAGCTCCATCATCTGGCGTCTAAAGCACACCGGTCTTCCCGTATACAGCACCAGCAAAGCCGCGGTCTGCGGTCTAACCCGCACGCAAGCCCGCGAATACGGCCCATTCAATATCCGCGTAAACACCATCCTGCCCGGCGCGGTCTGGACCGAGCGCCAGATCAAACTCTGGTACACGCCGCAATTCGAGAAAGACATCATGGATGGCCAGTGCCTGAGTGCCCGTGTCCTTCCCGAAGACGTTGCTAACATGGCGCTCTTTCTAGCCTCGGATTCCGCGGCAAAATGCACGGCCCAGGATTTCACCGTAGACGCAGGTTGGAGCTAAACGAAGAATGAAAATCGTTGCCATCGCGACCGCCACGATGGTTCGGTCATGCCGACCGGAGCGGCCCGGTCTTTTCTTGCGCTCGATTCTTGAGCGCCGGCTTGCCCTGAGGCTCGAAGGGGCCGCGGAGCAGAGGGATCGCGGCAACAACGCCCCTGGTTCGGGTCGCAAATCGAGCGAGGCGTCGCTGCTCCGTGTATCGCCAAAATCAATCTCGTTGGAGTCTGCAGCCACATGAAAACAATCAAAGGACCCGCAATCTTTCTTGCCCAGTTCGCTGGCGACAACGCCCCGTTCAACAACCTGGAAAATATTTGTGTCTGGGCCGCGAGACTCGGCTACAAAGGCGTGCAAATCCCCACCTGGGATTCCCGTCTGTTCGATCTCAAGCGCGCCGCCGAAAGCAAAGCCTACGCCGACGCCATCCGCAGCATCGTCTCAGGTCGCGGCCTCGCGATCAGCGAGCTCTCCACCCACCTTCAGGGCCAATTAGTCGCGGTCCACCCCGCGTACGACATCGCCTTCGATGGCTTCGCCCCGCCCGAACTTCGCGGTAATCCGAAAGCGCGCCAGGCGTGGGCCGTCGAGCAATTGCGATACGCTGCAAAAGCCTCCCAAAATCTCGGCTTGGCCGCACACGCCACCTTCTCCGGCGCACTGGCCTGGCCCTATCTCTATCCGTGGCCGCAGCGCCCCGCAGGCTTGATCGAGACCGCCTTCGACGAACTCGCCGCCCGCTGGCGCCCCATCCTTAACGCCTTCGATGAAGCCGGCGTCGATCTCTGTTTCGAAATCCACCCCGGCGAAGATCTCCACGACGGCATCACCTTCGAAATGTTCCTCCAGCGCGTAGACAATCACCCTCGCTGCAACATTCTGTTCGACCCCAGCCACTTCGTAATTCAGCAGCTCGACTATCTCGAATATCTCGACCTTTATCACCAGCGCATCAAAATGTTTCACGTCAAGGACGCCGAGTTCCGCCCTTCAGGCCGCCAAGGTGTCTACGGCGGCTTCCAGCCGTGGATCAATCGCGCCGGCAGGTTCCGCTCGACCGGCGACGGCCAGGTCGACTTCAAAGCCATCTTCTCCAAGTTGACCCAATACGATTACCCCGGTTGGGCCGTCCTCGAGTGGGAGTGCTGCATCAAAAGCGCCGAACAAGGCGCCGCCGAAGGCGCCCCCTTCATCACCAGCCACATCATCCAGGCCGCCAGCACGACATTCGACGATTTCGCCAGCTCCGGCACAGACCAAGCCGCAAACCGCGGTATGCTCGGCCTGACCTGACGCCCGATCGCTATGCCTACCAATTCCCACAGCAGCAATTGGCGCCTTCCTTCTCGACCAATTTCCATTCTCAAATGCGCCTTCTTTGGAGAGGCGGGGCTTGCTTCGCCCGGCGTCAACACGAGCACAACTGTAGCCGCCCTGTTCCGAGTGCGGGTTTTCATGAATCCCGACTAAGCCTCACAACGACAAAGGCGGCTGACCCCCGCTAGATCTTGCAGCGACGCAGAAATAACCAGCAACGAGAGGACAAACAAATGGCCATCGACGCAACTCCCAGCTCGACCGCGAACCACCGCCTCCGCCTGGGCATGGTAGGCGGCGGACCCGGCGGCTTCATCGGCGCCGTCCACCGTATAGCTGCCCGCATCGACGATCGCTTCGAACTGGTCGCCGCGGCCCTTTCCTCCAACCCCGAAAAAAGCCGAAAAGCGGCGCAAGATCTCCACATCCCTCCAGACCGTGCCTACGGCAGCTTCGCCGAAATGGCAACCGCCGAATCGAAGCGGCCAGACCGCATCGACGCCGTCTCTATCGTCACCCCCAATCACCTCCACTTCGCCCCAGCCAAAGCCTTTCTAGACGCGGGCATCCACGTGATCTGCGACAAACCGTTAACCACCACAGTCGAGGACGCCTTAGCCTTGGCACAAATCGTAAAAAAAAGTGGCTTGATCTTTGGCCTGACCCACAACTACACAGGCTACCCCACTGTCCGCCAAGCCCGCGAAATGATCGCCGCAGGCGAACTGGGCCATCTCCGCCTCGTCCAAGTCGAATACGCTCAGGACTGGCTGACCACCCCGCTAGAAACCACCGGCCAAAAACAAGCTGTCTGGCGCACCGATCCAGCCCAAAGCGGACCCGCCGGCTCCCTGGGCGACATCGGCACCCATGCCTACAACATCGCCTGCTTTGTAAGCGGTCTAAGCGCCGAGCAAGTAGCCGCAGACGTATCCACCTTCGTCCCTGGCCGGCGCCTCGACGACAACGTGCAAGTCTTGCTGCGTTATGAAGACGGAGTCCGCGGAATGCTGTGGGCCAGCCAGATAGCCGTGGGCAACGAGAATAATTTGCGTCTGCGTGTCTACGGCGAAAAAGGGGGGCTCGACTGGTCCCAGGAAAATCCCAACTACCTGCATTTCAGCCAATACGGCAAGCCAACCAGAACGCTGACGCGCAACGGCGCCGACGCCACGCCGTCCGCCAAACACGCCAGCCGCATTCCCAGCGGCCACCCCGAAGGCTACCTCGAAGCCTTCGCCCAGCTCTACACCGACATCGCCGAACAAATCTCCGCCCGCCAGGCCAACCGTCCCCCAGCGAAGGAATCCCTGCTAGTCCCCACAGTCGGCGACGGCGTAGCCGGAGTGCAATTTATAGCCGCAGTCCTCGACTCCTCCCGCCAAAACGCCTCCTGGGTGAAACTCCCACCCGTGTAGTGGCCGATCTTCAGACCGGCGCTGGTAGCGCAATCCTGACGGCTCCTAAAGTTGTCATCTCAGCAACAATCACAGCGTAAGATTTATGCGGCCCCCAAATCCGAGCGCAACCTCGCCGTAGGATACAGCACCGCTGGGCCCAAAACGCCGCCCGCGCCGGCACCATCGCCTCGCTGCAAAAACTCCGCCCCACAGTGTATCCTTCGAACGAGGTCAACCATGCGGATCACCGTCGCGCACAACCGCACCAAACAACAAGTCATCGATTCCGTCGACCGCTCCTTCGACCAACTCTTCCAATCCCCGCAAATCCGCGGCGCAAAACTGAAAGACGTCCAACGCTCCTGGCAAGGCAACACGCTAACCTTCTCCCTCAATGCCAACCTCGGCTTCTTCAGCACTCCTATCAAAGGCACGGTCGAAGTCACGGACACCGATGTAACCATTGACGCCGACCTAGGCATGCTCGAGCGCATGATCCCTGTCGACAAGGCCCGCGAGCTGATCAGCACCCAGATGAAAGGCCTCTTGAATTAAGGTAAACAGCCGGGGCAACCGGGGATTGAGACGAAGTCCTCAAGACCCCATTTTCGTAACGCCGCCGAATTCATTCTTTCGACCCGAGCTGAGGCCGAGGCGCTCGTGATGATTCGGTTCACACCGTTGGGGAAGAACCCTCCGGCCGTCGCCGTTGGTCGGGCGAACCTATTGCGTGACGCGAATGTTGTGTTGTGGAGAGGCGCTTTGGGAGGAAATCAGGAAGAGACGCAATCGGTGTCGACGATCCCGGCCGGCCGCGTTACCAGGACTGCGATGAAGAGCCGTTGTTGGGCCCATATTGCCGTTTGAGCGAGCGAGCCCCCGGTTTGCAGAACGACATGCGCCAGAAGTTTGAACTGGGCGTAACAAATTCGAGTCCGAGATATCTCTTTCCATCGCGGCTCCGCCGAGTCGTGACGACTTTGCATTGCACCGATTGTCGCGTGTACTCGTTGAGCAGAACGACGGTTTGGTCCGGAGCGAGTTCCGCGTCCAGTGGAAGCAGGCAGCCAAACTGGCTCACGGTGTGAGAGTGCGTGCGGATAATGAATTCTTCCCCGTTGAGGGCCTGGCCATCCACGCGGAGCGGGACCGCCAGTGTTACGCGCGCCGAGCGACGCCTTTCGACGCGCCGATAATTCGCGATCTGCATGTGCATATAAAGCTCGACACATTCCGGCAGGGAAAGCAGTGTCGAGGAGAATTTGATGCTGGAATATTACTACGTCCGAGGAGTTCTAAAAAGCGTTGCGTTACGAATAGTGTACTGGCCGCCAAACGACTTCGCCAAGGTTTCGCTAAAGCTCGGAAAGGCCAGACCGCTTCTGGATGACGGCGAAGGCAAGACGCGTTTCATGTCTAAACAGGCCTACCACTCGGCTGGGAGTAAACGAGGAAGAGGGGGACAGGTGCTCAGTTCGGTGAGGATACTCAGCACCTGCCCGTTAGCGAGGGTCGGTCTCGCTCTGAAACGATTCTGTGACGTGAGCGTATGGCGAGTCGAATTAGGGAACAATCGGGTAAGTCCTGTAAATTGCCTTAGGGAAATCCTGATGGAGCCCACAGGGAACGTGCACGGTGTCCACGCCCTGGAAATAGCGGAAGTCGATCGGTTTTTAACAGGTTGGGAGACTAGGCAGGATTAGCCAGATACAACCACGGTCCGCAGCTCCCGTATAGCCGGGGTACGATTGGCGGCACGGTCGAGGCTCTCCTGAAGGTTCATCAGCGTCAGGAATGTCGTGAGAATACGCTTCTTGTAATCGTCGGTCAGGCGCATGCGACCGGTCGCCACCTGGGTCAGCTTCATGGCGGTGGTCTTCACGTAAGACGCGATTTCGGATTGCCGGGTCGCGTTGCTCTTTCCCTGGGCGGTCTCGCGACGCAGTTCGGCACAGTCGTGCTCGATACCAAGCAGGAAGTGCTGGACACAAAGCAGCTCGGTCTCAAGCTCTTCAGGTACCGGTACCTGACACCAGCAGAGGCTGGCTGAAGACAATATTGGCTCAGACATGACGACCCTCTGGCCCATTGAGAGCAAGGGCAGTACCAAAGTACCGAATTGGCGCGTTGTCGGAATTTGGCGGAAAATGTGGGTTTTATGCCGCGTATCATCGGGTTTTCGCCCTGCGCGCCCTTGAATGTGTAACCGCTTTGACGCGCGGCCGTCACCGATTGGAGCGCCTTACGCGAGCGCCAATGGAGTCGCACGGCTCCCGTTTTTGTTGGCTTTGGAAGCGCGGAGTTCATTTCGAGAATGCGAGTAAGTTTACGATAATGCAAGGTGTTATGGGAATTCGACACGAGGGAATCGCGAGTCGCGAAACCTCTGGCGACTCCAATCAGCAGAGTGTTCCTGGTTCCGCGGCTCGCCTCGGGCGTCCGCTTTAATCACAACCACCTTAGTACGAAACCCGGACGGCGCCTCCGCCCAGGATCCCTTGCGGGTTGATGGGGTTGGCGGAGCCAGTCCCGATTTCCTCAGCCGATGATCGAAGGTTGGGACGGACCTGCCCGAAATAGGAAAAGAACTTCCGAAACCGAAGGCGGATTCGCCGCGATTTGAAGCCGCGTGTGGATGTTCGCCGCCCCACAGGCTGACGGATTCCTGCCCTCGGGAGGCCACCAGCTGCCTCTCGTTTCACCAGTCCTCGGTTCGGACGCTAGACGGGATCCGAATTTGCCGTCTCAGCCGCTTACCTTACGGCCGGCGGAGCCGATGTCAACGATGACCGGCCGCTTCGTACTTTGGCCCCAGAGGCGCAGACCACCGAGGAAGGCGTTTTCGTTGGCCCCGAGTTGTGCGCCGGGGGGAAGTTCCTTGAGCTTCTTGCTGTTGCCTCCGCCCAGGACGACGTAGTCGGCGCCAAGGGACTCCTTGAGCTTCTTCACCACTTTGGCGACGTGCTTACGCCACCGCTTCTTACCCAGGCGCTTAAGGCCGCGTAGTCCCAGGTAGTCTTCGTAGGTCTTACCGTCCTTGTAGCCGAGGTGGGCCAGCTCCATGGGCTCGAGCACGCCATCCACGATCATGGCCGACCCCAGCCCGGTACCAAGTCCAAGGAAAAGCATGCGCCCGCCCTTGTAGCTGCCAAGGGCTTGCATGGCCGCGTCGTTGATGATTTTCACGGGAACGCCGAAAGCTTTCTGGAAGTCGAAACCGACCCAGCCGCCGCCGAGGTTGTGGGGTTCGCGGAGGGGACGCCCATTGATTATTGGTCCGGGGTAGCCGAGTGAGATGCGGTCGAAATCCCAGCCGCGAGCATTTTCTTTCACGACGTTAACCGCCTTGGTGGCGGTCAAGGTGGGGCCCGACGGGATTTTCAGAGCCTCTTTTTGCCCCATGGTGCGCATCTTGACGTTGGTGCCGCCAACGTCCACGACAAGAATCTTCAGCGATTTCGGCGAGGACGGGAATTTCGATTGCGAGTTTTCAGTCATAGTGTTTTTGTCCGGCGGCGCCGTAATCAAGTCTCAAATTTATCTCAATCGGATGAGATGCCGCGGCAGTCCCAAGTGATTCTAGGATCAACCGGAAGACCTTTGCCGATGCAGCTCGTCTATTTCGTATGTACCTAAAGCGCTAATGCAAGAGCTGAGCGACACGCGGGAATCAGCATCAGAATCTTTGGAATCACCGCGCGCGGCGATTCGCACGGAACCTTTCTCTCCAAGGACTCGTAGGAATAGGCAGCGCAACTAGCCGCAAGTTGTGGAGGCCCGGCCGTGGAAACACTCCAGCAAGACATACGTTACGCAGCGCGCACATTGTGGAAGAGCCGCGGGTTTGCAGCGGTGGCAATGATTACGCTGGCCCTGGGCATCGGAGCGTCGACGGCCATCTTCAGCGTGATCGACAACATCTTGATGGAGCCGTTTCCATATGCGGACGCTGGGCGGTTCATGTCGGTGCAGATCCACGACGGCGACCGGAGCGAGCCTGGCGGACGCGGAGGCTACATCGGCCCGGAATTTCTCGACTATGTGGAACAAAACCATGTCTTCGACCAGGTCATCGCCAACGATCAGGAAGATGTTTTGTACACGGCAGGGCAGGGCACAGAACGTTTCAGCGGGAGTGCGGTAACGCCCGGCACGTTTGAATTTCTAGGTGTGCCGCCATTGGTCGGACGCACCATGCAGGCGGCGGACTACGAGCCGGGAGCGCCGCCGGTGTTCGTGATGCGCTACAAGACCTGGGTGAACCGGTTCAGCGCCGATCCAAACATTGTGAACACCACTTTCGTCTTGAATGGAACGCCCCGGACTTTGGTTGGCGTTATGCCGCCGCGGTTCGGATGGGGCGACGCGGACATGTGGATACCGGAGAAACCGGATCGAGCGGCGGCGCCAACGGAGCGTGGATTCCCACGATATTGGTTCTTGCTGGGGCATTTGAAGCCGGGCGTGTCGGAGCGCGAAGCGCAAGCGGATTTCACGGTGATTGCCGAGCGCTTGTCGAAAGTTTATCCGAAGGATTATCCGAAGCATTTCAGTGTGGTCGTTGAATCACTGACCAACCTGGTGGTTGGGAAGTTCCGCACGACTTTATACATCGTGCTGGCTGCGGTGGGTTTGCTGCTGCTGATCGGATGTGGGAATGTGGCGAATCTGATGCTGGCGCGGGCCACTGGCCGAGAAAAGGAATTTGCCATTCGCGCGGCGTTGGGCGCCAGCCGTTGGAGGTTGATCCGTCAACTGCTGGTAGAGAGCGTGATTTTGGCTGTTGGGGGCGCGGCGATCGGGATCCTGTTTGCTTGGGGAGGGCTGAAATCACTGGTGGCGGCCATCCCGGTGGAAATCATCCCGGCGGAATCGGTGATTCGGTTGAACGCGCCCGTGCTGGCGTTCACGTTGTGCGTGGCGATGTTGACCGCCCTGGTTTTCGGATTGGTTCCAGCGCTGCAGGCGGCCCGGCGCGACCTAAACGATCCTTTGCGCGACAGCGGCAAGGGAACCAGCAGCGGATCGCGGCACGGGCGTTTCCGCGACGCGGTGGTGGTGCTCGAAGTGGCTCTATCGCTGACGTTGCTGGTGGCGGCGGGGCTTTTGATGCGGAGTTTTGTCGCGCTGCGCGAAGTGCACCTGGGACTGCAGCCCGATCACATTTTGGTTGCTCGGTTGCCGTTGCCTGCGGATCGCTACAAGACCAGTGAACAAGTGGCGGGTTTCTTCCGCCCGCTGCTGACCCGATTGAAGGCTTTGCCCGGCGTTGTAGCGGTGACGGAGACGAGCACGCTGCCGCCGTATGGAGGGATCGGCACGGAAGTTGAAATCCCCGGAAAAACGCATGCGGAAAGATGGCACGCGCTGTTTCAACTTTGCAGCGAAGGATATTTCCCGGTGTTGCGAATCCAGTTCAAGGACGGCAGGACTTTCACCGAAGCGGAAGTGAACGGAGCGCGGAAACTGGCGGTGGTCAACGAAACGTTCGTGCAGAAGTATATGGCCAAGGAAAATCCGATCGGCCAGCGGGTTCGCCTTGCGCAGCTGGAAACTTTCCCGGATGCGCTGAAGGATCCGTGGTTTGAAATTATTGGCGTCGTGGCGGACGTGAAGAATCGCGGGCTGCAAGATCCGATTGAGCCCGAAGTGTGGGTTCCGTACACGGTGACGGGTTCGGCAGCGCGCGGCGTCCTGGTGCGGACGTCGCAGGAGCCGATGTCGATGATGAACGTGGTGCGCGACGAAATCTGGGGAACGGACCGAGGCGTGGCGCTGACCATGACCGGCACGCTGGAAACCTACATCAATTCCTTTTCGTATGCCGGGCCACGATTTGGGTTTTTGCTGATGACGATCTTTGGGAGCATCGGGCTGGTCTTGGTCACCATTGGCGTGTACAGCGTCCTCGCGTACACGACGGCCAGGAGAACGCACGAGATCGGGATTCGTATGGCATTGGGCGCTGAGAGCGGAGACGTTTCCAGTTTGGTGGTGAAGATGGGGCTGCGCCTGGTGGCGCTGGGCGCGGGGATCGGATTGATCGCGAGCTTGCTGCTGGGTCGTGTAATCGCGACGCAGCTTTGGGGCGTGTCGGCGTACGATCCGATAACGCTGGGCGCCGTGACCGTGTTGCTGCTCGTTACCGGCTTGGTGGCGTGCTGGATTCCGGCGCGGCGAGCGTCGCACGTGGATCCGCTGGTGGCCCTGCGTTACGAATGATTCATGATTCTTCGAACCACAACGAACCAGGAAAGAAGCGAGATTGGGACAGTGAAAATGAAGGGCTTACGGCTTCTTTCTAAGGAATAGCCCACGGTTTTTCGAACCACAACGAACCATGCGCCCCCACCCTGGGATCTCCGATGGTCGCGGGGTGGTCGTGGCCCCAAAGAATCAGCGGGGATTCAGTTGAGCGTCTAGAACTAGGATGGCGCGGTAGAGGACTTCGACGCCATTGGCGGCGTCGGGCCATGAGGTGAATTCTTTGGGCGAATGGCTTATGCCGCCGTGGCTGGGGACGAAGATCATGCCCATGGGCGCGATCTTGGCCATTTTTTGCGCGTCTTGCACGGCGCCGCTGGGTAGATCCATGGTGGCGAAGCCGAGGGACTTGGCGGCCGCGTAAATCGCACTTTTTACCGCCGGATCGGCACTGGCGGGTTCGGCATCGTCCAACGGCGTGCAGGTGGTTTGCTACGTTTTCTTCCTCGTCGATCGCTTTGAATTTTTCCTGAATGCGCTGCCACATGCGGTCTATGACAGCGGTATCGAGGTCGCGCAACTCGACAGGGAATTCCGCGCGGCCGGGGATGACGTTGACGGCCCCTGGCGCGACCTTTACAAAGCCGACCGTGCCCACCTGGCGGCCGGGTTCGGCGCGAACGACGTCGCGCACGGCGAGCACTTCCCTGGAAGCGGCGGCGAGGGCGTCTTTGCGGCGATTCATAGGCGTTGTGCCGGCGTGGTTGGCGAAACCGGAAGCTACGCACATCCATCGCTTGAGGCCGACGATCCCCTGGACTACGCCAATGGGGATTTTGTTCTCTTCCAGGTTCGGCCCTTGCTCGATATGCAGTTCGACAAAGGCGGCCAGCGTACCGGGCAGAATACGGGCATCGGTGAGGCGCGCGGGATCTTGGCCGTAGCGGCGGAGCCAATCGGCAAGAGTAAGACCCTGGTCGTCCTTGCGATCGAGAATCTCGGGCCCAAGTTGACCTGCGGCGACGCCGGAACCCAGAGTGGTGAGACCGAAGTGGTTGCCTTCTTCGTTGGTCCAGATGACGACTTCGAGGGGATGTCGCGTTTTCACGCCTCGATCGTTCATCGCCCGGATCGCTTCAATCGCTCCCAGGCTGCCCAGTGCGCCATCGAAATTCCCACCGTGCAATACCGAGTCGATATGCGAGCCGAACAGCAGGATGGGCAGTTTGTCCGAACCCGGTCGCAGTCCGAAAATGTTTCCGGCAGGATCGACGCGCACTTGCAAATCTGCTTGTTTCATCAGACGGATGACGTATTCGCGGGCCACCAGCTCGGTTTCCGAGAATCCGAGGCGCGTGACGCCGCCTTCGGGATTCTTGCCGAACTCGCTGAGTTTCTCGAGCGTGCTTTGCAGGCGTTGAACGTCGATATGAAACTTCGCGGGACCGGTCTGTTGCGTTTGGGGAACAGACCTCTGAGGGCAAGCCAGCCACAGAATTGCGAGCGCAAGCAATGTAGCCATTCGGCAAACGTTCCGGACAATTTTTGCCGCCCGGCTAGCCGTGGGCGATACGAACATAGGGGTCTCCGATTTCAAGGAACGGCGGCATGCTGGGTTGGGGCGGGCGGAAAACGAACGAGGGTATCCGGTGATCGGCAACCTCCTGCGTGCAGAGGCTACACAGTGAGGGTGACATCGTCAAGGCCGGTGTGCCGCGTTGTCGGTAGCACATGATATGTCCGGTTGAATTAGCACACGATATGTCCGCTTTTAGCGAGCCGCTAGGGTAGAGCTACCAGCCTGGAGGGGGGCATGGAGACCTACTCGAGGGCGGCAGTGGAGCGGGCGATGAAGATACAGGAAGTGATCCTGCGAGCGGTGGCCAAGAAGATCACCTGGACGCAGGCGGGAGAGATTATCGGACTGTGCGAGCGACAGAAAACCGGACATTTTAATTTGCTAACGACAGGCCGGTGTGCCGCGTTCATCGTTCTTGAGGACGAGCCCACAGCGAGCCCTCAAGGCTTTTGGCATGACCGCCAACAAGGGCGAGAACCGATTGTGCCCTTGTGGGCCGACCAGAGCCTTCGCGGCAATTCAACGGAAAAGGCCGCCTCCTTACGCACCACTCCCACTTTGAAGAGGAATTTCGTCAGGGGTATTCCAATTGCATCCGCGAGCTTCACGAGCTCAGGTGCGAGTCGCGCCGTTTTGTCGAGGCTCACGATAGGTCTGTCGCCTGCGGGACATGGTTTCCCTTGGTGACCGGCGAGCAGGTGCTTAAGGACGGCATTCAGGATGTGATGTTTTTTACGGTTGAGTTCCGCGTCCTCGTAAAACGTGAGGTCGCGCGAGCGGCGAATACTCTTCACCGCGCGCAACACGTAGACGGCCTCGCGTTTCAAGGTCTGGAGTTCTTCACACATATTCTTTCCGGCGGTTGGGAATTCTAAGGTGCGGATTGCGCCGAACAACGGTACTTTCGTACCCCGCTGTGGATTTTTCGCGCGTTGCGGTCGCGAAAGTCAACGCTATCGAGCCCTGCTCGGGTGCAGGAGACGCGGCCGCGTTGTGTTCGACGCCGCCTGAGCACCACATCGCCAATCTCCTGCGACCGGTCCGCGGTGATGGTAAGGACGCGATTGTAAGGTCGCGTCCCGTTTTCACCTGATTGCTGCGCGCTTGCTCCGCCCGCAGACTGTTGCCGCAACATAAGGGGAACACCATCGCAAACCCATGGAATTTTGGGCCTCGAACTCCTGGGCCCGAACAGCCGGAACAACCTGAGCCGCGTCCGCCGCAACCGGAAGAACCTGTGCCGCTACCGCCGCGCCCGGAAATACCTCCCGCCGGACCCGAGGAACCTCGGCTACCGCCTCCTGATCCCGATCCGCTCCCTGATTCGTCGCCGGCTCCTGGCGACCCGGGATGGTCTGTTTAGCCGGCCCCGCCGGTACCTGGCGAATGTCATTGGGTCGGGCCTGAGAAAGGCGGGCGACGGCACTGAAATGCGAAAGGCGCGTCGCGCGAATCCAGCCGCGTTGACAGTCTTCAAAATGCAGACTTATACTCCGCGCGTTTGTGGATTCTTGCGGCGCTGTCGAAGGGAGTTTCATGTGCAAGGTGTGGATTTTGTGGGGGCGCGCGGAAGTAGCGGTGATTCTGATTGCGATGGCTGGCACTGCGTTTGCCTCGTCGCTCACGGAAAGTGCTTTGGCGCAAGAGCCGCCGAAATATCAGGTGGACGCTACTTGGCCGCGCGAATTGCCGAACAACTGGATCATGGGTCAGGTGGGTGGCATGGCGGTGGACCGCCAGGATCACATTTGGGTTTTGCAGCGGCCGGGCTCGGATACGCCGGATGAATTGGGCGCGTCGTTGCAGCCGCCGCGTTCGCAATGCTGCGTGGCTGCACCGCCGGTGCTGGAATTCGATGCGCAAGGCAATTTGTTGCAGTCATGGGGAGGACCGGGCGAAGGATTTGATTGGCCGAAGACCGAGCACGGGATTTATGTGGATCAGGATGGCAACGTGTGGCTCGGAGGAAATGCGCCGACCGATCGTCATTTGCTGAAATTTAAGAGTGACGGACGTTTCTTGAAGCAAATTGGACATCCATCGGCCGATCCTCCGAATAGCTTGCGGACAGACATACTTGGTCGGCCGGCTGGGATGGAAGTGGACGCCGATGCCCACGAGCTTTATGTCGCGGATGGCTACATGAACCGGCGGGTGATCGTGTTTGACTCGCAAACCGGGGTTTTCAAGCGGCTTTGGGGAGCGTATGGGAATCCGCCGAGCGATGTTGATCCGGGTGACTATAATCCCGCGGCGGTTGCGGATCAGCAGTTTCGGAACCCGGTGCATTGCGTGCATATTTCGCGGGATGGATTGGTGTACGTCTGCGATCGATCCAACGACCGGATGCAGGTATTTACGAAGCAGGGGAAATTCGTGAAGGAGTTTTCTTTACGTTCGCAGACGCTGGGAATGGGTTCGGTGTGGCAATTCGCCTTTTCGAACGACGCGCAGCAGAAATTTCTTTTGGTGGTGGACGGTGAGAATAACGTGATCTGGACTTTGCGGCGCGAGGACGGAGCAGTGGTGGGACAGATGGGACATAGTGGCCGCAATGCCGGGCAGTTTCATTGGGTGCATCAGTTGGTGGCGGACTCGCAGGGAAATCTTTATACCGGCGAAGTGGACAGCGGGAAACGGGTGCAGAAGTTTGTTTTGCTGCGCGAAAAGAAAGATCGGCATTGAGATGCTGTTGAGGGTTTGTTAGAAACGATCGTCCGCGAAGTAAATTCCTGCCTATAAAGTAAAGCAGCTGGTTGCGTGCTTGCGCTTGACAAGCCAGCGGTGTTTTGAAGAGAATGGCATAGGCGAACAAAAAGCGAATATGTTTATTGCCTTTTGCGCCTCGTTCACTCTCATGGCTGCCGCCTCCCTAGCTGCTCTCCGCTCCAAAATCGAGCTTGATCTTCGCGGCCGGGTCATCTCTCCGTTCAACTATCGCGACCGCAACGTTTTCGAGATTGTTTCCACCGGGGTTCCCGAAATCGATGCCGTCGTTGGCGGATTGCCGCGCGGCGCAATGACGGAAATTTGCGGGCCGCCGTGTTCGGGGCGGACGAGTTTGTTGATTTCGGCCTTGGCGGCGCGCACGGCGGACGGGGAAGCCTGCGCGCTGGTGGACGCGCGAGATAGTTTCGATCCGTATCTGGCGAGCGCGGCGGGTGTCGCGTTGCATCAATTGCTGTGGGTGCGTTGCCAGAATGCCGATCAGGCGCTGCGTGCGACCGATCTGCTCATACAGGGTGGAGGGTTCGGATTGGTGGCCGTCGATCTGAGCGATATTGCGCCGAAGATCGTGCGCTACGTGCCGTTGAATGCATGGTTCCGTTTTCGCCGCGCGGTCGAGGATACGCCGACCATTTTGATGGTGGCGGAGCAGGAGGCGAATGCCAAGACGTGCGCTTCGCTGGTTTTGCGATTGAAGGCTAAGCCTGCGAAGTGGACGGAGGCGGTGGCAGAACGCGGGCGCGTTCGTGAGTTACCAGATTTGGTGAAATATCCGTTCACCCGACTGCTGAAAGGATTCGAAATTGACGCGGACGTGGTGAGGTCACGCGTGCAATGTGCAAACGATTTGCCCACCGCAAAAAATGAATTTGACGCACGACCCACGGGGCATCGAGCAGGAATATTTGAAACAGTTGTAGGGGTGCAGGATCCTAGCGCCCCATGGCAGCCAACCCAGCACATGGGTAGCGCCGGCATCTTGCCGGCAGTTTTGTCCTATGCCGGCGTTGACGAGAATCGCCAGCAAGGATACTGGCGCTATCAGGCGTAGTTTTATGGCGTTCGCTTGCATTCACATTCCCGAGTGCATGGTGCAGTCCGTGGTGCGCGCCGAACCTGCACTGCGCGGCGATGCGCTGGTGTCGCGCGGTAGCGCGCTGGCATTAATCAGCGGGAAACCGCCGCTGTGGAGCGTCGTTGCGGCCAATGCGGCCGCGCTGCAGGCAGGTGTTCATCTGGGCATGACGAAAGCGCAGGTAGCGGAATTTTGCGGCGTGGAGATTCGTCATCGTTCAGAAGCTCAAGAGAAAGTCGCGCATGCCGCATTGCTGGACGTCGGCTGGAGCATTTCTCCGCGCGTCGAAGATACCGCGGCGGACACCATCGTTCTCGATCTTGAAGGGCTCGCATCTTTATTTGGAGCCGACGAAAATATCGTGTGTGAATTGTCGCAGCGCGCGTCTCGGATTGGCTTGATCCCGCACGTTGCGGTTGCTTCCAACATTGAGGCGGCAATTCTTGCCGCGCGAGGGTTCGCGGGAATTACGGTCGTTCCCGCGGGCGAGGAATCCGCGTGCCTGGGCGAACTGCCGATCCGAACGCTTTTAACGGATGTGGAAGTGTTGGAAACACTGGAGCGCTGGGGCGTGGATTGCTTGCGCGCCCTGGCAGCCTTGCCGGTGTTGCAACTTTCGGAGCGGCTAGGGCAGGAGGGAGTCCGGTTGCACGAATTGGCACGTGGAGCGCGGGTGCGTTCGCTGGTGCTGGCAGAAGCCAATCTGACTTTCGAAGAAGAAATCGAGCTGGAAGATTCGGTCGAAGAGCTAGAGCCACTATCGTTTTTGCTGGGGCGATTGCTCGATCAGCTTTGCGCAAGGCTGGAAGCGCGTGCCCTCGCAGTACGTACCATACACATACGATTCGAGCTGGAGCCATCGTTTGAGAAAGACGTGCAAGCCCTGAGAGATGAGTCCCGGAAAAAGACTGCGCCAAAAGAATACATAAAAGTTTTAACGTTGCCCGTGGCGATGCGCGACTCGAAAGTGCTGCTGAAATTGGTGCGATTATCTCTGCAGGCGGATCCCCCCAAGTCGCCCATTCAAAAAATTAGGATGGCGGCGGACACGGCGCCCCCGCGCGTCACGCAGACCGGATTGTTCGTGCCGCGTGGGCCCGATCCGGAAAAATTGGAGTTGACCATCGCGCGCCTGGCAAAGCTGGTGGGTGAGTCGAACGTCGGCGTGGCGGAATTGCTGGACACGCATCGAGCGGAAAATTTTCGCATGGCGCGTTGGGCGGGCGGTGGCTCGGTGGCGGGAGGAGCAAGCCCCTCTCCTACAAAAGGCGTTCGAATCAAAAAACGAAAAAAAAATGGTGCATTGCCTGTGCAGGAAGAATCTAGAGAAGTGCGCAAGGCTGCTGCTGGATTTCGAGCGATTCGGCCGGCGATGACTGCGAGCGTGGAAGTTGGCGAAGAACGGCCGGTGCGCGTTTCGTTCGGCGGGATGCAGGGGGATGTGGTTGCAGCATCGGGCCCATGGCGCAGTTCGGGCGAGTGGTGGCAGGAAGATGGCTGGGATCAGGACGAATGGGATCTGGCCATTGATTTTGCATTGTCTGGCGATCTACGCGAGAAAGGCGCAAGCCCGTGGCCGCAATACGGCGTATATCGCATTTATTACGATGCGCCTCGGCGAAGCTGGTTTGTGCGGGGATTCTACGATTGATGTACACGGAACTCCACGCGCGATCCGCGTTCAGCTTTCTGGAAGGAGCATCCATCCCTGAAGAATTGGCCGGCGCCTGCGTCGAGCGGGGCATGACGGCGATGGCCGTCCTCGATCGGGATGGCGTGTACGGCGCGCCGCGATTTTATCAAGCCGCCAGAAAAAATCGCATGCAAGCGCACATTGGCGCGGAGATTACGTCGCCCACCGGCTGGCGCTATGTGTTACTCGTGGAATCTTGCGAAGGCTATCAGAATTTATGTCGCGCGATCACGCGGATGAAATTGCGCGCCCGAAAAGGAGAAGGGCACATTGCGGCCGATGAGCTGGCGGAATTTAAAGCTGGGCTAATTTGCCTGACAGGAGGCGAAGAAGGCCCGCTGGCCGATGCGCTAAAAACCGGAGGAATCAGCCGGGGAACAGAATGTGTGCGCAATCTTTGCGAAATATTCGGCCGCGAAAATGTCTATGTCGAGCTGCAGAGGCATTATTGCCGCGGAGAAGAGGCGCGCAATCAGGCAGCGGTAGAGATTGCGCGGAAATTGTCGTTGCCATTGCTGGCGACCAATGGCGTGTGTCACGCACAACCTAGTGAACGGGAATTGCTGGACGTTTTCACCTGCATTCGCAACCACCGCAATCTCGCGACCGCCGGCCGCCTCTTAACGCGCAATTCAGAGCGGCACCTAAAAACACCGACGGAAATGCAGCATTTATTCGCCGATCTTCCAGAAGCGATCGCCAATACGCAAACGCTCTCCTCGCGTCTGCAATTCACGCTGAAAGATTTGGGATACGAGTTCCCGAAATATCCGGTTCCGGGCGGCGGAACGCAGATGCAGTTTCTGCGCGAGCGCACCCGCGACGGATTGATTTCGCGGTACGGCCCAGACAACGAGAAAGCGCGCCTGCAAATCGATCGCGAACTTGCGCTGATCGAAAAACTCGATCTTCCCGGCTATTTCCTGATCGTGTGGGACATCGTGCGTTTCTGCGCCGAGAAAAATATTCTCGTGCAGGGACGCGGGTCAGCGGCAAACAGTGCCGTCTGCTACGCGCTGGGAATTACCGCGGTCGATCCCGTCGGCATGGGCCTCCTGTTTGAACGATTTCTGTCCGAAGAGCGCGGCGAGTGGCCCGACATCGATCTCGACCTCCCGAGCGGCGATCAACGGGAGCGCGCGATCCAATACGTGTACGAGCGCTACGGAAAGTTAGGCGCGGCGATGACCGCGAACGTGATCACCTACCGCGGAAAGTCAGCCGCCCGCGAAATCGGTAAAGCCCTTTCTTTCGATCCGGAAACATTGACGCGCTTGGCCAGCCTGGTCAGCGCGTGGGAATACAAAGATACCCATGACACCCTGGAGCATCATTTTCAAGACGCCGGCTTCGACCTGAACCATCCAAAGATCCATAAATTCTTCGAACTCTGCGTGCAAGCCCAGGATTTGCCGCGCCACCTGGGACAGCATTCTGGCGGCCTGGTGGTGTGCCAGGGACAATTGGATTCGGTAGTGCCGCTGGAACCCGCGACGATGCCCGGACGCGTGGTGGTGCAATGGGACAAAGAAGATTGCGCCGACATGGGCATCGTGAAAGTAGATCTTCTCGGACTGGGCATGATGGCGGTCCTCGAAGAATCGCTGCAACTCATTCGAAACAATTACGGCGCCGAAATCGACCTGGGACATTTGCCTTCGAATGATTCGGCGGTTTATCAAACGCTGCGCAAAGCAGACACGGTCGGAATGTTTCAAATCGAAAGCCGCGCGCAAATGGCCTGCCTTCCTCGTCTGCAACCAAAATGTTTTTACGACATCGTAGTGCAGGTAGCCATTATCCGCCCCGGCCCAATCGTGGGAAAAATGGTTCATCCTTATTTAAAGCGCAGGCAAGGACGCGAGTCCGCCGAATGTTTACATCCTTTGTTGGAGCCCGTATTAGCACGCACGTTGGGAGTCCCGCTGTTTCAGGAGCAGTTGCTGCGCATGGCCATGATCGCCGCGGGATTTACCGGTGGCGAAGCCGAAGAACTACGCCGCGCGTTTGGTTTCAAGCGTTCCGAAAAATTGATGCGCGATGTGGAAATAAAGCTGCGCCTCGGAATGGACCGCAACGGAATCACCGGAAAAACGCAGGACACCATCGTTCAATCCATCACATCGTTCGCATTGTATGGGTTTCCCGAATCGCACGCCGCGAGTTTCGCGCTGATCGCCTATGCCAGCGCTTATTTAAAATGCCATTATCTCGCCGCCTTCACCGCGGCCATGCTCAACAATCAACCGATGGGTTTTTACCATCCGGCGACGCTGGTGAAGGACGCGCAACGCCACGGCCTGCGCGTCCGCCCCATCGATGTGACGTGTTCGGACTGGCTCTGCACGCTCGAGAAAAATAGCAACGATTTTTCAATGCGCGTCGGCTTGCGCTATGTCAAAGGTTTGCGCGAAGAGATCGGCCGCGAAATCGTCGGCCAACGAAATATAGAAATGTTTCGCTCCATCGATGATCTAAACCTTCGCGTGCCGGGCTTGCAGAAATCGGAACTGACAGCGCTGGCGGAAATCGGCGCCTTGAATTTTGTCGGGAGCAAATCCGGTTTCCACCGCCGCGACGCCCTTTGGCAGATCGAACGCGTTTCACGCCGCGCAGGCCCGCTTCTGGAATCGTTTGACCAATCTTTGGACGAAACCCATCAGTCCTTGGAAGAATCCCGCGACGAATTCCTTGTGGGGGCGCAGCAGCGCTGCGCCCTATCTCGCCAAGATCGCTCCGATTCAAAAGCGCCAAAAACACAAAAAGCGCTCTCCGGTCCAGCAAACGCAAATCCAGGCCATTCTCCGCTCCAGCAAATGACCGCCGAAGATCGCCTGGTCGCCGATTTCCGCAACACCGGCTTGACCGTCGGCCCACATCCGCTAAGCTATCATCGCCAAAAATTAAAAAGCGAAGGCATTCTCTCCGCGGCAGACCTGCATCATGCGCACGATGGAGCAGAAGTCCGCATAGCCGGTTCGGTGATCGCCCGCCAGCGTCCCGGCACCGCGAAAGGCTTCGTATTTCTCAGCCTGGAAGATGAAACTGGAATTTCCAACGCCATCATCACGCCGCAGATTTTTCGGCAAGATCACGTCGTGATCGTGAATCAGCAATTTCTGCTGATCGAGGGACGCCTGCAAAACCAGGACAACGTGATTTCCGTGAAAGCCGAACGCATTCACCCGTTATTTCTCACCCGAGCGCAAACCACGTCGCACGATTTTCATTAATGACCGCGGCGATCACCGGAAGCGCAGGGGTTGCGGCGCCACCGGGAACCCGGTCAATGCGCATTGATTACGGAACTCAGCAGCGAGCTCGCGCCATGCCAAACAATTTGCACCCCGATGCACACCAGCAAAAACGAAGACAGCCGCATGATGACGCTCATTCCCGTCGCTCCCAGAAGCCGCGCGAGGCGGTCCGCGAAGCCATAGCAGAGGAATACGCTCAGCGCGATGAGCGCCGAGCCGGTCAGCGCGGCGAAAATTTCCATGAAATTGGGACCCAAATGCCTCGGTGCGTTTGCGCCCAGAGTAACCGCAACGGAGATCGATCCGGGTCCGACGGTAAGAGGCAGCGTCAACGGATAAAACGCGTTTTTGAAAATATCTCCCTGATCCACCTGGTGATGAACGCCACTCCCACGATCATCGTCGTCGTTGCGCTTAAGCATGTCCCATCCCGTGGAAATGACGACCAGGCCCCCGCCTACCTGCACGATCGGCAGAGAAATTCCGAAAAACGCCAGGATGTGCGTTCCGATCAGGAAAGACGCGACGAGCAGGATAAAACTGTTGATCGCGATGCGCTGGGACAGAAGCCTTCGCGACGCCGTCGAATAATCCTGCGTGAGCGCGAGGAAAATCGGGCTGCCGCCTAGCGGGTTTACGATCGGGAATAGTGCGCTAAGAAGCAGAAGCGTGGTCTTTACGGCTTCGAGCAAGGCGCCCTCCGGATGGGCGAGTATATCCGAGCACTCGGCGGACGCAAACGTTCAGGCGCGTCCGGCCGCCACGATCTTTGCCGTGGTCACGGCTTGACCGACGTGGCGCTGGGAGTGGTCGGCAAGGTGAACAAGAAGGCCACCCACCGTTGTGGGCAGAGCTTTCTTGCCAACGAACCTGGGTTGTTCCATGTCCGCGACCCCGAAAGCGCGCACGCGTTCGGCGCTCCGCGTTAACGCGGAACTAAGCTCGGCAAACACCGTTTCGCGCGTCGCATCTGGCTGCATCTCGTTCTTCAACGCCGCCAGTTGCTCTGGCGTTAGCGCGCGGCTTTCCGCATAGGTCAGTAGGCGGTCGAGGCTTCGCGCGATGTGGCGCAGATGAAACGCGACCGGCGGCAGGCCGGCCGGACGCTCGTTCAACTCGGCATCGGTCAGCGACCCGCACCATTTCTGCACATCCTCGCCGGCAAGCTCCAGCGCGTGGAGAACTGCGCGGGGCACGGCGCGAATGTCGGACATCGTGCCGCGTAGCCAGGGTTCCGGCAGCGCTGGGCGGATCGTTCTGCTTCCTGCGGGCTCGCCTGCGTTCATTCTTGGTCGCCTCCCGGATTAGAAAGTTGTAATCCGCGGTATGGAAAAATCAATTCTAGATCAGAAGTCGCGCCTTGCCGAACGATACGCCGTAGGCTAGAGTCTCGGTTCCACAAAAAGGGAAGATCATGACGAAAAAGGCAAAACAAGCAAAGAAACCGCAGCCGAAGGGAAAGGGTGGCGAGAGTGTCCGCATCCTGATTTCTCGAGCGCGGCTGCAGCGCCGCATCACCGAGATGGCGCGCGAAATTCGCAAAGATTTTCCGGACGAGCCGCTGCACCTGGTCGGCGTCTTGAAAGGTGCGGTATTTTTCCTTACCGACCTAGGCAAGCAGATTCCCGGCGATGTATCGTTCGATTTCATCGCCGTGGCCAGCTACGGCCTCGGCACGCATTCTTCCGGACAAGTCAGGCTCACCCGCGACTTGGACTCCAGCATTGAAGGGAAAACCGTAATCGTGGTCGAGGATATCCTCGACACCGGCATGACCCTGCAATATTTGCTGCGCGTTTTTGAACAGCGCAAGCCCAAACGCATTCGCATCGCGGTATTGCTGGATAAGCCGGAGCGTCGCATTGCCGCAGTCCACGCCGATTATGTCGGTTTCACCATCCCCAATGAGTTTGTCGTCGGCTTTGGGCTGGACTATGCGGAGCGTTATCGGAACATGCCCGAAGTTGGCGTGCTTTCTCTTGGCGCGGAGGGCTCCAAAGCCGCGAAAGCTTGACCACTACCGACAAGACCTTCACGGTAACAGTTGGCAGCAACTTTTGTCGAAAACGGTGGGCGTCTACTTCGCCTGCTATAATAAATACTCGGATGAATCCCGCTGACACAAATACTGGAGTGGCCACCGAAAAGGTGGGCCCGGAAGCCTCCGCTGAGGTTCTCGCAACGCTAGCGGAAATCGGCGAAGAGGTTAATGCCTCGCTCGATCTAGACGAGGTGCTGGCGCGCACGGCCGCGTTGATCAAACGCCACATCGACTACGAGATATTTGGTGTGCTGATGTTCGAGGGCGACGGATCCTACCTGAAACACCGTTTCTCGATTGGCTACCCGCGCGACCTCGCGGAGAATCTGCGCGTCCCTCTCGGGCAGGGAATCAGCGGCACGGCTGCGGCTACCGGGCACCCCGTGCGCGTGAGCGACACGTTGGAGGATCCCCGCTACATCCATGCCATCGACAACGTGAGGTCGGAACTCGCCGTACCGCTAATGCTTCAGGGGAAGTGTGTCGGTGTGCTGGACATTCAGAGCCGCCACCCCGATTACTTCACCCGCGATCAGCAAAGCATTTTGACGCTACTGGCCAGTCGGCTCGCGGTCGCAGTCGAGAATGCCAGATTGTTTCAACGCGTGCGTGCGCAAGCCGACACGCTCTTGCTCCTGAACGAAGTCGGCCGGGAAACCAGCTCGATCCTGGACGTCGAGGAATTGCTGCGCCGCGCCGCCGAACAAACCAAGCGCGTGATCGACTACCAGATTTTGAGCATCATGCTCTATGACGAAGAACTAAAGGTTTTTCGCCACCGCGTCGATGTGAAGCACGGGCATCGTGTGCAGGGAAAATTGCGGGCGGCGGCCAGCGAAGGCATCGTTGGCGCGGCGGCAACTCTAAAGGAGCCGGTGCTAGTTCCCGACGTTACCGTCGATCCGCGCTATCTGGCGGTGAATCCGGAGACGCGCTCCGAGCTCGCCATTCCCATGATTCACAAAGGCCGTGTGATTGGCGTGCTCGACCTCGAGAGTCCGCAGCTGAATTATTTTACCAGCGACCACGTGCAGATACTTTCGATTCTGGCGGCGAATTTCGCGGTTTCGCTCGAAAATGCCCGGCTCTACGAACAGGTCGCGCGCGATGAAGCCCGGCTGGAGCGCGACCTTCAGGCTGCCAAGCGAATTCAGGGCGCGTTGCTGCGTTCGGTGCCGACCGAAGATTTTGGATTGGACATGGCGGCGCGCTACGTCTCCGCGCGCGAAGTTGGCGGCGATCTGTATGAATTCCTCCGTTACGGGCCGCACCAGCTTGGCATCGCTTTGGGTGACGTGAGCGGCAAGGGCACTGCCGCGGCGCTGTACGGCGCGGTGGCCATCGGCATCATGCGCAGCCTCGCCCCGCAAAAGCTGCAACCCGCGGAAATGCTTCGGCAAATGAACCAGGTCATCGGCGAACGGCGCATTGAGGGTCGATTTATGACTGCCTGTTTCGCGACCTTTCAGAAGGGCCGCAGCAAGCTGCGCGTGGCGAATGCCGGCCAGTCGCAGCCGCTTTTGTACAAAGAAGGGCGTTGCGGCAAGGTCGAGCTTACGGGATTCCCTTTGGGGATTTTTGAAGAAGTCACCTACGATGAATGGTCGGTAACGCTGGCCGCTGGCGATATCCTGGTGTTCCATTCCGACGGAATTGGGGAAACGGCGAACAGCGAAGGGCAATTCTTTGGCACCGAGCGCTTGCGCAAAATTATCGAAGATAAGCACGAACTGAGCGCCGCGGAACTCGCGGACCAGGTCTTCCGCGAGGTGGACTGGTTCGCGCAAGGCGCACCACTCGCGGACGACCGCACATTGGTCGTGCTCAAAGTCCGATGAGCGGGCCCACCGAGGTTTTCTCTCGAAAACTTGCTTTCGTGGATCCCGCCACGTTTACGCCTCATTTCTTATGGAAAATGACCGGGAATCGTTCGGGGCACACCGAATCGGTGTTCTGCGAGGGCGTGCGCTTGGTGGATGTCGCCGAAAAGGTCGGCACTCCCGCTTATGTTTACAGCCGTGCGGCTATCGATGGCGCACAACAGGAGTTGCATCGCGGGCTCGGCTCGCTCCCACACACTCTGTGTTTCGCGGTGAAATCGAATGGCAATCTGTCGATCTTGAAGCACGTGGCCAAGGGTGGCAATGGTTTCGACATCGTCTCCGGCGGCGAATTGGCGATGCTGCAAACCGTCGGCGTGCGCGGCGATCGCATCGTTTTTTCTGGCGTCGGAAAGACCCGCGAGGAAATGCGCGAGGCTTTGCGCTACCCTTCGGCCAAAAAGGGTGGTCACCCCGGAATTCTTCTTTTCAATGTGGAATCGAAACCCGAACTGGAAGTCTTGCTGGAGGAGTCTTCCCGCAATTTGAAGCGTGGCGGCGTCCCACCCGCTGTTTCCATTCGCGTGAACCCGGATGTGCAGGCCGGAGGGCATCCTCATATCTCCACCGGCCGCTTCGAACACAAGTTTGGGCTCAATTGGGACGAGGCTCGGCGTCTCTATCTGGCTCATCGCGAATCGAAATGGATCCGCTGGCAGGGAATCAGCGTACACATTGGCTCGCAGATTGTGACGATGGACCCGTTTCGACGCGCTTTGCGTCGCCTGGCCGGCTATGTTAGCGAATTGCGAAAGAGCGGAATTTCGCTGAAGTATCTCGACTTTGGTGGAGGACTCGGAGTTCGCTACACGAAGGAAAAGCCACCTTCCCGGGAAGCCTACGCTCGCATGGTGGCGCACAAGCTGCGGCCGCTGGGTTTACACCTCCTGCTGGAGCCGGGCCGCACGATCATAGGTCCAGCCGGCGTGTTGCTTACTCGGGTCATCTACTTGAAGGAGAGCCGCGGCAAGACGTTCATCGTCGTGGACGCGGCTATGAACGACTTGATGCGGCCCGCGCTGTACGGCGCCGTGCATCCGATCACCAAGGTCATCCGCGACAAAAAAAGCGCCTCCCCGCGTCAGCGAGTAGATATCGTCGGCCCGGTCTGCGAGACCGGCGACTGTTTCTTGCGCGATTGGCCTCTGGATCGCGTGCAAACCGGCGACCTCCTCGCCATCTGGGTCACCGGTGCGTACGGCATGAGCCAAACTTCGAACTACAACGCCCGCCGCCGCCCCCCCGAAGTCTTCGTGGAAGGCAACAAGTTCCGCCTGATTCGCCGCCGCGAATCCCCCGGTGACCTATTGCGCGGCCAACTCCAAAACTAGCACAGGCACTCTCGGCTTCCTTGTTCATCCGGGCTGTGGAATAAAACCCGGAACGCCGGTGTTCACCACTGCATTCAGCCGCTGTCTGATTTGAATTCGATTGATTTCATCGAGCGCGTCTTCCGGAAGGCGCGAGATGTCGAAATTCTCTCGGGCGCGGGCCGCAGTCCTAGGCGTGGTAAGCACAGCCGTGCCGCGCTGCACTGCCCAAGCCAGCAGGATCTGTGCCGACGTCTTTCCAACTCGAGCGGCGATCGCTGAAATGACTGGATCCCCGAGCAGTCCCGGCTTCATCCCGTGACCTAACGGCGCAAAAGCCAAAAACACGATGCCCCTCTCCTTGCAGAACTCCAGTAGCTCGGTTTCCGGGAGATACGGATGTGCTTCTACTTGGACCACGGCTGGCTTGATTCTCGCGGATTCATAGATGGGTTTCAGTGTGTTTAACGTGATGTCTGAAAGTCCGATGGCCCGGCACTTGCCGTGATCCACGAGAACTTCCATCGCTTTCCAGGTGTCAAGCAAGGTCACGTCGCGGTCGTATAGGACATTGCCATTTTGATCCCGCGGATCCTGGTCGTCCCCGGGTCGAAATGCAAATGGAGTGTGAATGAGATAGAGATCCAGATACTTGAGCCCAAGTCTGTCCAGACTCGCTTCGAAAGCCGGTTGGACGCGTTCGGGCCGGTGATTGGAGTTCCATAGCTTTGTGGTGACAAAAATGTCTTCGCGAGCGACCCCTCCTGCAAGTCCTTCCTGCAACGCCTTGCCTACCTCGCGCTCGTTCCCGTATCGTTCCGCGCAATCGAAATGCCGAAATCCGGCTTCGAATGCGTCTCTGGTCGCAGTTATCGTCAGGGCTGCGTCGGGAATTAAGGTGCCGAAGCCTAGTGCGGGCATATGGCCGGCACTGTGGTTCAGTGGAATTCTCGTCATCCGCAGATCAGAAGGGGCATTCATTGGTTACACCTCGAAGCTCGTAGTACCGCCGTCGGCACAAAAACGAGAAACGGTCATTCTGGGGGCCTCCGATAAGGATGCCCGAAGAATCTCAACTGCTGAAACCTGGAAAGACCCGCTAGCGTTGTTTTCCCAAGCGTCCGCACAGACCTGCCTCCCAAGTGACTAGGTCTCTCCCCATTTGAGCTTGCTGTGAAGGATCTCGAAATAAGACTTCTTTTGGGGTTGAATCAGCTTTAGGCGCTCCGCGGCGCGCTTCATGCGCACCTGGTCGCTGGGTTCCATCGGTATGCCGGTTTGGCCGTCGAGGGTCAGAAAAACGGATTCGGTGCCAGCGGACAGATTGATCTCGACTTCGGACGAATCGCGGATCACGACCGGGCGATCGCTCAAGGTATGCGGGCAGATCGGCGTGATGACCCAGGATTCGACCGACGGGTGAACGATGGGGCCGCCGGCGGAAAGGGAATAGGCGGTGGAACCCGTGGGCGTCGCCACGATCAAACCATCGACGCGGTAACGGCAGATAAACTCGGCGTCGATCACCAGCTCCAGATCGATCATGCGCGCCAGCGCGCCCTTGTTGATGACCGCTTCGTTCAGGACGGTTTGGCGTTCGATGACGTTTCCCTCGCGCACCAGCTCAACATCCAACATTACGCGCTCGCTGGATGGCAATCGTCCGGCCAGCGTCTCTTCGAGGGCGGGGTACATTTCTTCAAGTTTGAAGCTGGTGAGAAAACCGAGGCTGCCCATGTTGATGGGCAGGATGGGAATGTCCAATCGCGCAGCGACGCGCGCGGCGGCCAGCAAAGTGCCGTCACCGCCGAGCACGAGTAAGAGCTGCGAGCCTTTCGCGACTTCGTCGCGGGGCAGGCCTTTGAAGGAGTCGTTCAGCGCTCCGGCGGTTTCCGTGTCGTAGAGCACCTTGAACCCGCGCGCTTCAAACCAACGGAGCAGCGGGGGCACAACGACGACCAGGTTGGAACGCCTGGGCCGCGAAATAATGCCAACGGTGTGAAAGGGCACGGACGGGTGCATGTGTGCTTGCGATTCTACTCCAGCCTCTTTTTGCGCGCGTGGAGAAAATACTCCTGATTGCCTTCGGCGCCGGGTAGACGGCTGGGACGAACGGCGAGGACTTCGAGCCCCGCTTTAAGGGCTGCTGCCCGGACTTTTTCGACGGCTTTTTCGTGAAGCGTCGGATCGTTGACGATGCCGCCGGCGCCGACGTCTTCTCTCGGCAGCTCGAATTGAGGTTTGACGAGGACCAGCAGGTCCGCGCCGGGTTTTGCGATGACGGACGCCGGCAGCAAGACTTTGCCGACGGAAATGAACGAGACATCGATGACTACGAGATTGACTGTTTCAGGGATTTCGTCGTGGCGCAGATCCCGCGCATTCCTCTCGATGCGCACGACGCGGTTGTCCTGTTGAAACTTCCACGCCATCTGATCGACGTTGACATCCACGGCGTAGACGCGTGACGCGCCTTTTTGCAGCAAACAATCGGTGAAACCTCCGGTGGACGATCCGATATCGAGGCAAACGAGTCCGGCCGGATCGATCGAGAAATCCGCCAGCGCGCCTTCCAGCTTGATGCCGCCGCGGCTGGCGTACTTTTGCGCGCGGTTCGTTACGGTAACTCGCGCATCTGCCGCAACAGAGGCGCCAGCTTTATCCGCACGGAGGTCGTCTATCCAGACTTCGCCGGCGAGGATTATGGCTTGCGCCTTGGCAGGGGATTCGGCGAGGCCGCGCTCGACAAGCAGCACATCGAGACGTTTCTTGGCGGGTTTGGATTTCATGGTGACGCCAAAGCGGTTACGCGCGGCGAAGAACCAGGAACTCCGCGATGTCGCGAAGGCGCGCGGCATTTTCGGCGAAGGGAGCAAGTTCTGCGATGGCGCGCGTCGCCAAATCATTGGCGATTTCGTGGGAGCGCTCCAGACCGTAGACGGCGGGATAGGTGGCTTTTTGCTGAGCGATGTCTTTTCCGGCGGTTTTTCCGAGAGCCGTGGAAGATTCTTCCACGTCCAAAATGTCGTCGGTGACTTGAAACGCCCAGCCGATTTTCTCACCGAAACGGCGCAAACGAGCCACGTCATCTTTGCTGGCGCCCACGCACAGGGCTCCGGCGGTAACCGAGGCACGAATCAAAGCCGCTGTTTTGGAGCGGTGAATGTACTCGAGCATTTTCTTTGCGACCGGTTTGCCTTCGGCTTCGAGATCGGCGACCTGGCCACCGACCATGCCGTTCACGGTACCTGCCGCAGTGGCAATTTCGGTGAGCATGGCTACGCGGCGCTCGGCATCGACGGGGGCCGCGGCAACGACCTCGAAAGCCAGGGTGAGCAGGGCATCGCCGGCGAGAATGGCCGTCGCTTCGCCGAATTTCTTGTGGGACGTCGGCTTGCCGCGACGCAGATCGTCGTTGTCGAGGGCAGGGAGGTCGTCGTGAATCAGCGAGTAGGTATGGATAAATTCGATGGCGCAGGCCGGATGCAAAGCGGGCGTCACGTCTTCGGCAAAAATTCGGGCTGTTTCCAGACAGAGAATCGGGCGGATGCGTTTTCCGCCGGCCAGGACACTGTATCGCATAGCTTCGTGAATGGAAGCGGGCGGGGTGGCTTCGGACGGCAACAGTTTTTCCATTTGAGCATCGACGGCCACGCGGTCTTCTTCAAAGAAGGTGGGAAGAGTCATCGGCGCGGGAGTGGAAGGGACTGGAGTATTCGCAACCGTCACGATTCGTTCTCGCGCTCGGGATCGAAGGGTTCGGCGATGAGTTTGCCGTCCGCTTTTTTGAGGAGGATTTCGACGCGGCCTTCGGCTTCTTCGAGCTGCTTCTGGCATTCGCGGGAAAGGGCCACGCCTTCCTCAAACAGTTTCATGGCGTCATCAAGAGAGAGCTGCGGGCTTTCGAGGCGGCGCACGACTTCTTCGAGGCGAACCAAGGACTTCTCGAAGTCCGGTTTCTTGGGAGGTTCGGGCTTTTTGACGGGAGTGGAGTTCACGCGATGACGCCTCGTTTGCGCCGGTTTGTAGCGGCGCACGCAATAGTATGTGACAGAAAGCATTCTAAGGCACGGCCGAGAAGCGAAACAATCGCTTTGTGCGAGTGGCGTGCCGAGTTGCTGGTGGTGGCGGCACCATAATGAGTTTGGTGCTTAGCGCCAACGTTGAGTTCCTTCGCCACCCTTGGCGGATAGCGTCAGGATGACAGCGTTTGAGAGAGTTTTGAGGAACGGTGCGGGAGCGTTAGCGGGCAGGACTGAGAGTTAGAGTGTGCTTGCGGTCTTTGGCTTCGGCGGCGTCGGTGAAGGGGGCGAAGATGGGGTTGCCTTCATACCAGTAGGAGAATTGGTCGGAATAGTGGCTGCTGCCGGGTTGGCCGGATTGGCCTGCGGGGATCAGCAGGATGGATTCGTCCCAGTTCGCCGGGTTCGCAACGAAACGCATCGCGGGGCCGTGGGTTTTTGTGGCGGCGCGAACGCTGTAGCTGGTGCCGGACTGTGGCTTGCCGCTGATGCTCAGGAGTTTTTTCAGCAGGCCTTCGCGGCCGATGGGATGCAGCATTTCGAGAGAATTGAAGCGCTTCCAAGGCCAATCTTCGATGCGCGGACTGTTCGAGTCTTCCGCGAGTTGGGCAACGGCGCGATCGGCGGCTGCAACCAGCAAGGCGTCGTAAGTCTTGTACGTTGAGGGCAGCCACTTTGCGGGACGATCAGTGAGTACCTTTTGCAGAAATGTGGCGGTCCGCCAACGATATAGCTTGGCCTGGTCGCTCAGGTACGGTTCCAGAATCAGATTCAGCGCGGCGCGGCGGAACGCGACTAGAAAAGAAACTTCAGGTGAATCGGCGTCGGCGATGCCGTTCCAGTCCTTCAGGCCATCGATCAGCTTCTTGGTGCGATCGTCTTTTGGTTCGGCGATTTTTGCGGCGGCAGACAATTGATCCGCGAGGAACAGGTGCGGGTAGCTGAACGTATCGGTTTGCACCTTCAGCATGTCGGTGGGGCGCAAGCCGTGCTTGTCGTGGAGCAGATCGTAGATGCGGGCGGTGCGATAGGGTTCCTCCCAGCGATCGGTCAAATAGGGTTTGTAGTTCGGGCCGACGACGCGGGCGTTTGCGGTGACGATCAGTCCGCTGTCGGGATTCAGGGCTTGTGGAAGTTGATCGAAAGGGATGTAGCCGGTCCATTCGTAATCGTCGGTATCGCCCGGATAGGGAATTTCGCCGTGGCCTTTTCTTCTGATGGGAACACGAGCGGCCATGACGTAACCGATGTTGCCCTCAACGTCGGCATAAACGGCGTTCTGGCCGGGACCCCAGACTTTTTTCATGATGCTGCGAAATTCTTCCCAGTTTTGCGCTTTGCCGAGCCAATTGTAGACGTTGGAGAGGCCGCCGGGTTCGGTGGCGGTCCAACGCAGCGCGTAGGATTTGCCGGCTTCGCGACGAACAATCGGGCCGTGGCGAGTGACGACGAGTTGAAGATGTTCGTCGGGCTGCCCCTTTACGTGGATGACTTCGTCGAAGAGTTGCGCCTTCACCCATTTGCCGTTTACGCGATATTCGTCCGCTGCGGCAGGATTGAACGTTTCTGAATAGAGGTCTTGTACGTCGGCGCCATTGTTTGTGAAACCCCAAGCGATGCGGTCGTTGTGACCGATGACGACGAGCGGAGCGCCGGGCAGCGTGAAACCTTTCACGTTCCAGCCGGGAGCGGTCAGATGGATTTCGTACCAGATCGGCGGGATCGAAAGCTCCAAGTGCGTGTCGTTGGCGAGGAGCGGCTTTCCGGTGGCGGTGTGGTCGCCGCTGACGACCCAGTTGTTGCTGCCGAGGCTGTGGCGGATCTCGCTTGCGCAATCCTGGAGGTAACCGAGGACCGAACTCGCCAATGCTGAAGTCAGGTCGGGGACACCTTCTGGGCCGATTGTATCCGTTGGTGGCGTCGCGCGCGCTTTGAGCACGGCGTCGTCGGGTTCCATGTCATCATCGTCGTCGTCCTCGTCGTCGGGATCGACGCGGGAGCGCTCCGATCCGTCGTTCACGACGTTTGGATCTCCGACGACGAAATGATCCATCGCGGCATCCGGCGAGAATAGATCTTTGACGCGTTCGCCACCGACGCGGTCGGTCACCTTCGCGCGATCAATCTCTTCTTCCCAGGTGTCGGTAAGGGTTTGATACATGTAGCCGGAAATGACGAGGGTGTCTGTCGGCTGCCAGGGTTGTGGCTTGTATTTCAGCAGGGAAAATTCGAGCGGCAGTTGGTCGCTGTGCTGTTCGATGAAATGGTTTACGCCGCGAGCGTAGGCGTCGAAGAGCGCGCGGGAAGCCGGGTCCATCAGGCCGAGGTCGCGATCCGCTGCGCGGCTGAAGCCCATGGTGCGGAATTGCTTGTCGACGTTGAGGGTGGCCGGACCGAGGATCTCGGAGAGCTGGCCGCGGGCGACGCGGCGAAGCAAGTCCATCTGCCAGAGGCGGTCCTGGGCCATCACGTAACCCTGAGCTTCGACCATGTCTTCGACGGAATTCGCGCGGATATGCGGGACGCCCCAGTGGTCGCGTTCGACGATGACGTCTTTTTGCAGGCCGGGAACAGCGATCGAACCGTCGAGTCGTGGCAGAGGTCGATAGACGAACCACCAAACCGTCGCGGCGATGGCAACGACAATGATGGTGACGGTCCAAAACAAGACGCGAAGGACTAGTCGCAAGCTGGCTCCCGGTCGTAAAGGCGAAACTGTGAGTGTAGAAGAGCAGGCAGTGGCGCGCAACCGGAGGCGAGAGGTGCATATCGGAAAGAAGTTCGGTGGTCTGCTTGCGGCGTCATGTTTTTGTGACTGACACCGTGGTGGAAAGGTCGCGATTCATTGATCGCGTCGAAGCGGTGCGCAGTCGGTCAACGGCATCGGGCTGAAGCGCTGCGCTGTCTCCGATCGAAGCGTGGCTTGTCCAGCGCCGAAGCAGTGCGCGAGTCGCCTCGAAACGTTGCGAATGTGCGGGGAGGGACGGCTGCGCTTGCTGGCAGGCAACCGGTCCCCTAGGCGCGGTTTGTGCTGCTACAATGCGAAAAGGGGGGCCATCCCAACTACGTATGTTCGCTGTGCGGTTGATCGGGGTGCTTGCGCTGGTCGCGCTGAATGGATTTTTCGCGGCGGCGGAGTTCTCGCTTGTGGCGGTGCGTTTGTCGCGTGTGCGGCAATTGGTCCAAAACGGGAATGCGCGCGCGAAAATTGTTGAGGGGTTGCTGACCGATTTGCACCGCGTCGTTTCCGGTGTGCAGTTGGGCATCACGCTGGCGAGCTTAGCGCTTGGCGCGCTTGGCGAGAACACGCTAGCAAATCTGATTCAAACGCTGTGGCCGGGAGGTGGGGGAGCACGAGCGGCGCTTTTCGCGCATGCAGCGGCGCTTGCAGGGGCGTTCGCATTGCTCAGCGCGGTCCACGTGGTCATCGGCGAGCTAGTGCCGAAGACGGTCAGTTTGGCGCGAGCGGAGCGCGTGGCGCTGTTGATCGCGCGGCCGTTTTCCTGGTTTCTAAACACGTTTCGGTGGGTGATTGACTTGCTGGATGGAATCTCTGGCGCGATCGTGAAGGCGCTGGGCGTGTCGGAACCTCAGGGCCACAGCGCCGCGCATTCCACCGAAGAACTCCAGATTCAAATCCAACAAGCTCGGGAACGCGGGTTGATCGCGCCGGGCGAAGAAAAATTCATCGTGAGCGCGATCGAACTTGGCCAGGTGCAAGTGCGCGAAATTATGGTGCCGCGGCCGGACATGCACGTGCTGCCGGTAGAGTCCAGTCTGGACGAAGTGATGCGGGCTTTCGCGACGACACAACGGTCCCGCATACCCGTTTACCGGGGCACGGAAGACCAGGTGCTTGGCTTCGTGCACATCAAGGACATGATCTGGGTGCTGCTGGACCGTGAGAGGCGGCTGGAAGAAAATCTTGAGCCTTCACCGTTCGATCTTCGCAGGGTGATTCGCGAAATTTTGATCGTGCCAGAGACAAAGCCTGCAAGCGAGCTGCTTGCCGAATTGCGCAACCGGCGTGTGGGCATGGCTTTGGTCGTGGATGAGTTTGGCAGCATCCTTGGACTGCTGACATTGGAGGACATTCTCGAGCAGGTCGTGGGCGAGGTTTACGACGAATTCGATGTCGTGGAGCGCCCGCTGACGCTTGCCGATGGAGCGGTTATTTTCGACGCGGCTTTGAACGTGCGTGATCTGGACGCCCAGTACAACATCACTTTGCCGGAGGATCCCGCCTATGCAACGGTGGGCGGCTTCGTGCTGGATCAACTCGGATTCATTCCGCGTGGAGGCGAAAGCTTTGAGTATGGCAATTCGCGCTTCACGGTTGTGGAGATGGATGGAAAACGCGTGGCGCGCGTGAAGATCGAGCGCATTCTTTCCTTGAGCGACGCGCAAAAGATTGGACTGCCGGTGGCGGACTCACCGCAGGCTGCCTCGGGCATGGATGCCGTCAAATCTCACTCCGATTCGTCCGCGCGAACCCCATAATGGCGCGCCACCTTTTGCAACGCTTTCTGCTTACCCTACCGGCGCTGTGGCTCGTTCTCACGCTGGTATTTCTGATGATTCACATCGTTCCGGGCGATCCCGTCGAGCAGATGCTCGGGGAGGGCGCGGCTCCCGGCGAAATCGTGCAGCTGCGTCATGCGCTCGGGTTAGATCAGCCGCTGTTGACGCAATACGGGCACTATCTTTTCCAGCTCGCGCATGGAGACCTCGGCCAATCGTTCAAGTTTCAGGCTCCGGTGCGGCGGATCATTTTTGAACGGTACCCGGCGACCTTGAGTCTGGCGTTTCTGGCACTGGTGGTGTGCGCGGCGATTGCCATTCCGGCAGGAATTCTTGCGGCGTACCGGCGAGGCCGTGGCGCTGACCGCGCGGTGGGCGTCTTTACGCTGTTTGGTCTTGCCGTACCGAATTTCGCGCTCGGGCCTGTTCTGATTTTGGTTTTCTCGATTGAATTGGGATTGTTGCCGGTGTCGGGGCGGGGCGGCGCGAGCTATTACATCCTTCCGGCTGCGACGCTGGGCGCGGCGCTGGCGGCGATTCTGACGCGGATGGTTCGGGGATCGATGCTCGAGGAGTTGTCGAGCGATTATGTTCGGACGGCTCGCGCCAAGGGACTCTCGATGAGCGCCGTGCTTTTCCGCCACGCCTTCCGTAACGCGCTGATTCCCATTATTACGATTCTCGGACTGCAATTCGGGACTTTGTTGGCGGGCACGATCGTGACGGAGACAATTTTTTCCTGGCCAGGGATCGGCAGACTTACGGTGCAGGCGATCTCTTCGCGCGATTACCCGTTGCTGCAGGGATGCATCCTCGTGATCGCCTTGTCTTACGTGCTGGTGAACTTGCTTACCGACGTGCTTTATTCGGTCATCGATCCACGGGTGAGGCTGTCGTGAGATTCCTTGCAATCACAAGGCAATTTCTCGGCCAGAGCATGCTGGCCCGCGTGGGGTTTTCGGTGGCCGTAGTGCTGATTCTCGCCGCGCTGCTGGCGCCTTGGATCGCGCCCGCTAATCCTGCGTCGCAAGATCTGCCGTCGCGTCTGGAGGCGCCGTCGCGCGCGCACTGGATGGGCACGGACGAACTGGGGCGCGACACGTTGTCGCGGACTTTGTATGGAGCGCGCGTGTCGCTGATGGTAGCGGCATCAGTGGTGTTTGGCTGCGGCTTTAGCGGTCTGATGGTGGGGATGTTGGCGGGCTACGCGGGCGGGTGGTTCGATCGCTTCGTGAATTTGCTGCTCATCAACGCTTTTCTTTCTTTTCCGGGGATTCTGCTGGCGATCGCATTTGCCGCGTTTCTAGGACCAGGGATCAGCAAAGTGATTCTCGCATTGGTGATCACCGGCTGGGCGGGATACGCGCGGCTGGCTCGCGCGCAAGTACTGAAGGTGAAGGAGCTTGAATTCATCCTAGCTGCGCGCTCGCTCGGAGCATCGCATGCGCGCATTTTGGCCACGCACCTCTTGCCGAATATCCTGCAACCGGTTTTGATTCAAGCAACCATCGGGATGGCCGGCGCGATTCTCGCGGAATCCACGCTCAGCTTTTTGGGGCTTGGCGTTCTTGCGCCGGTACCCAGCTGGGGCGCGATGCTGAATGACGCACGCAGCCACCTTTTCGACGCGCCACATCTGGTGGTTTTTCCGGCGCTAGCGGTGATGTTGGCGGTGCTCGCGTTCAATTTGCTTGGTGATGCGTGGCGCGATTGGCTAGACCCGCGGACTCGCTCGCAAATGGCCGTGGATCTGACGCGCTGAACGAAGCGCAAGCGCACGTTTTTCTTACAACGCGGATTGGGATCACACGGATGTCTGCTAGTTGTTTTGCAGAGTGACCGCCGCGCCGCGGCCCAACGCCAGCGTGCGTGCCGCGTTTCCCTTGTTCACAGCGATCTCGATGTACCCACTCGAGCCAACGTAGGCTATCGGCTCGCCGGAACTGCCCGAGGCAAAGGTGTCCACCAGCCGAGAGACCGGGTGCGTTCCTACCTGAAGATGAATTTTTCCCGCTTTTCGCGCATCCTCGGAAAAGTCTTCGGGGCGGAAGTTCGTCACCAGATTGCCGAAACTATCGACGCGAATGACACTGCCTTTCATCACTCCATTCGTCGCTTTGGGCCGGGGCATCGCAAATCTTTTATAGTCTTCGATCACGTCGCCCATGCTCGCGGTCTGGCCGCTTTTCGCCAGCCACGCGGCGATCGGGGCGAATACATCGCGGCCGTGAAAGGTTTTGCTCACGGGTTGCAGATAATAATGCTCGACGTTGGCGTGACGCACGACGACGGTGGGGTCGCGCTCGTAGATCAGCGAGAGCACGCCGTTGTCGGGGGCAACAAAATATTGATTTTCCGAGGTGACCAGTAGAGGCCGGCGATCGGTTCCCACTCCCGGGTCCACGACGACAATGTGAATCGTGCGCGCCGGAAAATAAGAATACGCCGCACCGATCGTAAGCGCCCCGTCGAGCAAATCGTAGGGAGTAACGTGGTGCGAGATATCGACGATGGTCACGTCGGGATTGATCTTCAGGATGACGCCTTTGAGGGTGCCAACCAAATGATCGTTGGTTCCGTAGTCCGTGGTGAGCGTAATGATTGAGTTCGACAATGGGTTTCTCCACCTTGGATCGTTCTGCGGAGGCCCGCAGGCGAAGCGGGGAGGCGCCTCGCACATGTTCACGCTAACGAACAGGCGGCTAAGCGTCAAGAATTGACCTGCGGGGTGCTGTGCAATCGCCAACCTCCCGCGCTTGGCCCAGCACCACGGAATGACGGCGGGACTGCGATATGGGCCGCAAAACCACGATTCCCAGGCGCCAGGAGCGGGAAACCGCTTTTCCCGAGGTTCATTCGCGGGTACAATGGGCAACCGAGCGGGCGTCGTACAATGGCAGTATAGAAGCTTCCCAAGCTTCGGACGTGGGTTCGATTCCCATCGCCCGCTCCAACTAAATCATGTACGGTCCGAAGACATCCTTTACAGAACGTTCCGAAGACATAGTTTACACTTTAGGGCCAAAAGGGTTGTTTAGTGGCTGTAGGGTTTTTTCCTCCAGATCGATGTAACCGAGATCGTAGTGCATGAAAGTCACTAGCCAGATGCCATCATCGACCTCCTTGATACCGACCGCCTGACCTGCCAGAGAAGTGCTGAGATTTATTTTCTTTTTGAAAATGCAGATTCTCCCGCAGTAGGTAACCAGAGCAGTGCGATCGTGGAAGGGATAAGAAAGTTCACCGATGCCGCGATAGGGCCGCGTGGAGGGCTTATAGACGTCGGCGGGGCACTTCATATCGAGAGCTTCGTGCGGACAGTCATCGTTAAACTCGCGGACGAAAGCGTCGAACTTGGCTTGTTGCTGAAGGAAATTGGAACCGGCCGGGCGTGTAGCTTCGATTTTTAAGGTTCGATGCATGCGTTCATGGCGGCCGTTCTGTTGTGGATGGCCAGGCTGGATGCGCTCGATGGTAATGCCGAGGCGCAGCCACCAAACGGCGAGTCGGCTCAAGTTGAAGAGGCCATTGGGGGAGGCGAAGGGCACGCTGTTGTCGGAACGAATGGCCTGAGGCAGGCCGCGTTCCTTAAACAAGCGCTCAAAGGCAGTAAAGGAGCCCTGTTCCTTGATGGACTCCATGGCCTCGCAGAGCAAAAGGTAACGGCTGGCGTGATCGGAAACGTTCAGGGGGTAGCAATACCTCTTATCTCCCAGCATGAACTCGCCCTTATAGTCGGTGCACCACAAGGCGTTCGGAGCGCTTCCTTGGGATAAAGGAGTACCTTCGGTTTTCGTGCGGGAGTGCCTTTGTCGAGTCACCAGCCCATGGCGGTCCATGATGGCATGGATGGTGCTGCAGGCCGGCACGCGAACGTCGTTGGGCAATTTGCGCAACAATCGTTCCCTAAGCTTGCGAGCGCCCC
>CAVTPW010000003.1:0-198367 GCA_963736725.1 uncultured Acidobacteriota bacterium
AGCCTCTTTGCTGCTCAATTCGAATTCGAAAACTGCAGCGAATGTCGTACTCTTGACTTGTTCAGGCGAAATCAAATGAGCGAACCTCTTCATCAAAGCGATCAACATAGAAATGGCCTCTTGCGCGGGGCAAAACGCGTGGTCATCAAGTTGGGGACCAGCACGGTCACGGGCTCCCAGGGCGAACTGTCCTTGGAACGGATCGAGCCGATTGTGCACTCAATCGCGGCCCTCCAAACGAAAAGCCGCCAAGTCATCTTGGTATCTTCCGGGGCTGTAGGACTCGGTCGGGGATGGCTCGGACTCCACCCTTCGCGCCTAAAAGACATAGTGACCAAGCAGGCCTGCGCCGCCGTTGGTCAGAGCTTGTTGATGGAAGCCTATAAGAGACTGTTTGGCGGTTACGGCGTCAAAATTGCCCAGGTCCTGCTGACCGAAGAAGATTTCAGCAATTGGCGGCGTTATTCCAACCTACGCCGAACGATGGAAAAACTGATGGGATTTGGTGTTTTGCCCATCGTCAACGAAAACGACACGATTTCGACGGCGGAACTGGAAACCGTTGGCGATAGTCCTCGCTCCGTAGCCTTCAGTGATAATGACCGGCTAGCCGCGCTTGTCATGAGTGGATTGGAAGCCGATGCGCTCATTCTCCTCACGAATGTCGATGGTCTATTGAACACCGAGACTTTCGCGAAACGCAGACGCGCAGGATCAGGAAGCCACCCGCAAGTAATCCAGCTCATTTCACAAGTCACGCCTGAATTGAGATCTCTAGCGAGCGGGCCTTCGCAATCCGGACGCGGAGGCATGATGACGAAGCTGGAAGCCGCCGAGATTGCGATGAATTGTGGTGGTGTGGCCGTGATCGCCAATGGTAGCCGGGCAGAAACACTTCCTCGCATCTTCGCGGGAGAACCCGAAGGGACTGTTTTTCTGCCATCCAACCGAATGAAGGGCAAACGCCGATGGCTTGCCTACGCGGCCGGGGTCCGTGGCCGCGTAGTCGTTGACGCGGGCGCGCAGCGCGCGATTACGCGCGGCAAGGCCAGTTTGCTCTCATCCGGTGTCGTTCGCGTTGAAAAACCATTTGGTCCGATGGATGTGGTAAGCATCGCAAACGTTGAGGGCAACGAATTTGCCCGAGGGATTGCCAACTGCGCTAGCGAGGCGGCGGCAACCGTTCGTGTTCTGTTCACTCGCGACAACATTGTTCTTTTGGAGCGTGGAGCTTGACCAACACTTCTATCGCGAGACCGCTCGCTCATGTCGCTTCCATCGCGCGCTCCGCGCGGGAGGTGTCCCGAAAGCTTGCGGTCCTTTCGGACGAGACCCGCAAAGCCACGCTCCTGGCCGTTGCAGATGCACTCGAAGGAAATAACGCTCGGATTTTGGCTGCCAATGCGAAGGATTGCGCCGCCGCGGAAGAACTGCTATCTGCCGGAGAGATGACGCCGGCCCTGTTTTCACGACTGCGGATCAAAGAGAGCGGCGTCGCCGAGATGGCCGCCCGCGTCCGGGAAGTCGCGAACCTGCCTGACCCTTTGGGAAAACGGCTTGCAAGTACAGAACTCGATCAAGGCTTGACCTTGCACAAAGAATCCTGCTCGCTTGGCGTGATTGCGGTCGTGTTTGAATCTCGTCCCGATGTCATTCCGCAGGTCGCTTCGCTGGCGCTCAAGTCCGGCAACGCGGTTCTCCTCAAGGGTGGCGCCGAAGCCGCAAATAGCAACGAGAGCATCGTGGCCGTCTGGAGGGAAGCGCTTCGGAGGTTTCCCGATGTACATCAGGAGTCCGTCCACCTACTGCAATCTCGTTCGGACGTGATGGATCTCCTGCATCTTCAGGGCGAAGTCGATCTGTTGATCCCGCGCGGCTCGAAAGAGTTTGTTGCCTACATGGAACAGAACAGCCGTATCCCTGTCCTGGGCCACGGCGAGGGAATTTGCCATGTGTTTGTCGATCGCGCCGCGGATCTGACCAAAGCCGTATCGATCACTTTGGACTCCAAAGTTCAGTATCCTGCAGCCTGCAATTCCGTCGAGACCCTTCTTGTACATAAGGATGTCGCCGCTGCATTCCTGCCCAAAGTCGTTGCAGAACTAAAGAATGCAAAGGTGCAAGTTCGTGGCTGTCCGCGTGTCTTGGGTTTGCTTCCTGAGGCAAACCTGGTCTCCGCGGTCGAACAGGATTGGTCAACCGAATACTCCGACCTCATCCTTTCGGTAAAAATTGTGGATACGGTGGAACAGGCGCTCGAGCACATTCACAGGTACGGTTCGAAGCACACGGAATGCATTGTTACCGAAGACCAAGGGGTCGCAGAATGTTTTTTGCAGGAAGTCGACGCGGCGGGTGTCTTTCACAATGCTTCGACGCGTTTTGCGGACGGCTACCGTTACGGCCTCGGCGCAGAGGTGGGGATAAGCAACGGTAAGCTACATGCGCGAGGTCCGATGGGGATCGAGGGACTAACCACCTATAAGTACAAGCTCCGCGGCAACGGCCACATCGTTGCCGAGTACATCAGCGGAGTACGCCACTTCAATCACAAGCCTCTCGGATAAAAGCAATATCCTGCCTCCCCTCAGCGGCGGTCGCGGCTCAAGGTCCTTGCGCGCGCTAAAGGCAGCGCCTCTGAATCAAGCTTCGGAGGCGAGCGCAAACACCTCATCTCGGACATTCCGCAGCATCGTGTCGAGCACTAACAAGGCGGAAGATGAGAATTCTGCCTTTTTCTGACAAGCAATATTGAATTTGGCCCTTGCCCTGACGCTCCCGGCTATTAGCCGCAAAGGTGCTCTGAGCCTACCCACAGTTGAGCCAGACCTCTGAGGTTGTCTTTGTATGTACGCGTTACGAAGTATTGCTCCCCACCCTTTACACGCAACCTGTACTCTCCTGTCGGCAAAGGCTGGATCTCCTCCACAGCCGAAATATTGACGACGACCGAGCGGTGGATGCGAATAAAACCGTAGGGCTTGAGCTTCTCCGCCATGGACGAGAGGGACTCGCGCAGCAAATAGGGATTGGGCCGGTGTCGCAGCGAAACGTAGTTACCTTCGGCTTGCACTGCCACGATCTCAGCCAAATACACGAATAAGATTCTACCCTTTGCCTTGAACGCGATTCGTGGCGCCTGTCGTTTTGCTATAACCTCCAACCGCCGCAGGGCATGGATGAGGTTTGCAGCATCAACCCGGGTTACGGGGAGCAATGATGTATCTACAGGTTCGTAGAACCTGTCTTCTGCCTTCGATGCAAGAGTGCAGTCCCGTCTACTCTTGATGGAGGAAATCGTATCCCCCGGCAGTGGGCTAGCCGAAACGTCCGCATTAGCGTGGGCAGCTTGTTGAACCATCATCTCAAGTGCATTGGCCTTCTGGTCCTGAATCTCGCGGGCGCTCATTGTGGAACCCCTCGCATTGCTCTCTCGTTTCGACTTCCTGCTGCACGAAGCGAGACTGACGATTGGACTGCTTCTAAATGAAATGGTCCTACATAACCGGAGCAGCCGATCCGTCTGACCACCTGCCCAAGGGAACAATAAACACGTCGATTGGATGAGCGCCTTTGAATTGTGGATTCAGCATTGCCGGTGATTTCGGTAGATCGGCACCCCGCGCCTTGCCTTCCAGTGGAGGCGCATAAAACAGTAAGTGGCCCTCCGTACCGAGTAGCAGGATTATTCTCCGTGTCTTGATCGCATCCTCGATTTATTCATCAAAAAAACCCAGCACCTGGATCAGCCGGCCACAGGTCACTTCTGCCCAGTGCTTACTGCTGACGGAAAGGTGGATTGTGCGCCGAAATAACACTCAATAGATTCCAACCGTCCGTTCTTGATGCGGAGATACTCCACGTTCCTGAACGATTTACCGTTCTTGGTGTGGCAGAGATACTTCACAAAAGCATCTCCCGCGCCAGTGGTGATTCGCTCGAGGTCAAAGTGTCCAATGAAATCAACCTGTGTGTCCCAGCATTGCGTCTTGAAAGCAGTCTTGCTGATGTGGTCGTCGCCGGCCGCGCTCGTAAAGGTGAAGTTGTCGGCGAGCAGCATATTGAACGTGTCCAAATCCTTCTTTTCCCACGCCGCGTACCACTTACGGATGATCTCCTCGTTCGTTAAGTCTTGCCCTCCCAGCGCGCTGGCCCTTGCCAGTCCGGGTAGGGTCACCGCACCGACCAGCGCGCACGCTCCCGTTGCGAGCAGATTCCTGCGCGGCATTGAGATCCTTGTCATTGTTCGTTCTCCTTTGCGCCGGCTAAACCGGCGAGGTGTAATGAATGCAAAAGTCATACGAATGTGAGGTAGCGACCCACATCGGCCCCGAGTCATGCGGAGCTGCTCGCAAGGGCAGCGTCGAAGCGTTGACAGGGGAACGTGCGGGCTGGGTATTCAGCCGCGTAAGACACTTACTCCGGGACGCCGACGCTGTAAGGAGAAGCGGAAGGCTCCATCGGGTGCACCGATATCGCGAGGTGTGCCCGAGTCCCGCGCGGTCAGAGACCCCGTGCACGTACGCAGACACCTCGCTCGGGAACCGGGAGATCCCAAGTTCGCCCAAGGCCGCAGTTGCCTTGGGACGCGTCGGGAAGTCTAAGGACGTACGCCGATGACGAACGGACCTGGGAAGTCGGACAGCCCTGTAGTACCTGCGAAGTCCTCGAACAAAGCCGGGCAACCGGCGGCGGAAGGGATGGAGGGAAGAGGGTTGGCCAAAGGGAACCTGCCACAGCAAAACGCGTTCCGGACACCGAGCCGGGAAGACGCGCTGAGTGCGCTGGAGCGGGTACGTCAAGCAGCAGGAAAGGATAAGAAGTTGCGGTTCACGGCGCTTTTGCACCACATCTACAACTTGGAAACGCTGCGCATGGCCTACTTCTCGCTGAAGAAGGAAGCCGCGCCGGGCGTGGACGGAGAGACGTGGCGACACTACGGCGAACAACTGGAAGGGAATCTTCAGGAACTTGCCGAAAGGTTGAAGCGAGGAGCGTATCGAGCGAAGCCGGTGCGAAGGGTGTTTATCCCGAAGGCCAACGGGCGGCAGAGACCGCTCGGAGTTCCGGCGCTGGAAGACAAGATCGTCCAGCGCGCGGCGGTCGAGGTGATGAATGCTATCTACGAAACGGATTTTCTCGGGTTTTCGTATGGCTTCCGACCAGGGCGCAGCCAGCATCAAGCGCTGGATGCTCTGTACACCGGACTGCAGACGAAGAAAGTGAACTGGGTGCTCGATCTGGACATCAAAGGCTTTTTCGATGGGCTTTCCCACGAATGGCTTGTGAAGTTCGTTGAGCACCGGGTTGCAGACCGGCGCGTCGTGCGGCTCATCCAGAAATGGTTGAAGGCTGGCGTGCTGGAGGATGGGAAACGAGTACGAACGGAAGAAGGGACGCCCCAGGGCGGAAGTGCCTCGCCGCTCTTGGCGAACGTCTATCTTCATTACGCATTCGATCTGTGGGTCCAAGCATGGCGTCAAAAGTGCGCGCACGGCGATGTCATCGTGGTGCGATTCGCGGATGACATCGTGGCTGGATTCCAAAGCAAAGCGGATGCCGATCAGTTTCGGGCGGAACTTACGGAACGAATGAAGAAGTTCAACTTGGAACTGCATCCCGAGAAAACACGGCTGCTGGAGTTTGGTCCGTATGCGATCGACCAACGACAATGGCGTGGCGAAGGGAAGCCGGAAACGTTCAACTTTCTCGGCTTTACGCATATCTGCGTGAAGAAGAGGAGCAATGGACGGTTTACGGTGCTGCGGCAAACGATACGCAAAAGGTTGCAAGCGAAGCTGAACGCGGTGAAAGCCGAGCTTCAGCGCCGCATGCACGAACCCATCCCCGAACAGGGCAAGTGGTTGGCAGCGGTGGTGCGTGGACATATCCGGTATTACGGAGTGCCCATGAACAACTCGGCGCTGGCTCTTTTTCGATACCAAGTAGGACGACTTTGGCATCGCGCGCTTTCGCGGCGCAGCCAAAAAGGCCGCGTCCTGTGGGATCGCATGCGGCGCCTCATCACTCGCTGGCTGCCTCTGCCTACCGTCTGTCATCCCTATCCCCTGCGTCGCATGGGCGTCCTCACCTAAGGCAAGAGCCGGATGCGGGAATCCCGCTTGTCCGGATCCGTGGAGGGGGTTATGAGCGATCATGATTCCTACTCCGACTTCATGACGTAGTTTGAAACGCTTAGCCCGATCGCGATGCGGTCAGCCCCGCTTGTAGTTGTCCGGCGGCCGAAGAGACCTCAGCCATCCCACGATATTTCTGATTCCCGCTTTCCACACCTTCGGATCTTGAGCATTCTTTGCTAACGTGGCGTAGCCCTCGACCGTCGCGATCAAAAAGCTGGCCGCCTCGTCTGGATTCAGGTCGCGGCGAACTGTTCCTTGAGACTTCCCCTTTCGCAAAAGCGTTGCAACACCTTCCTGCCAGTCGAGGAATATCCTCTCCAGTCGCTTGCGGAATTGCTCGTCCAGCGGAGACATCTCCTGTGACAAAAGGAGCAGCGGACAACCGGCGCGAACCTCTTGAGGCCCAGCTGGTATCCGCCTGACAACGCCGATCAAAATGTCGATGGCTTCCCCCTCGCTACCCATAGGACGCAACCACCTGTCGCGCGTGAGTTTTGCGATCTTTTCTTCGACCACGGCATAGCCCAGGGCTTCCTTGCTCTCGAAGTGGTAATAGAGCGCTCCCTTGGTGACGTTGGTGGCGGCGAGAATGGCATCGATGCTGGCACTCTGGAAGCCTGATCTGTGGACCTCCCGAAAAGCCGCTTGCAGCAACCGTTCCCGCGTGCGTTCTGGATCACGGACCTTTCGCTTCCTTTCGTTAGCAATTAACATACCAACCAGTATGTATGTTAAACCATTTAAGAGTCAATCGAAATGATCTGCCTGACTCTTGACTGCTCGGTGTTCTCAAATTTCGTAACCTCTCGCCAGTTTGTGTATAAAAAGAGGGTCGCTCACCGTTGAATCCGTTGGTCTCCCTCGCCGACACTCCCTGATTTCATGGCGGAGAGGGGGAGTTTTGGGCCCAGGTTGCGCCCACGTTTTGACTCGCCACGAGCGTCTTGTACGATCACTTCTCCCGGGACCACACATTTCGCGGGATAGTTCTTCTCGATCTTCCTCATGATTTCCTCGGCTTTAACACCAAGGAAGATATACCTTGACTATCTACAATTCCTAGTGTAGATAGTCATAGTATGGGAAAACCAAGCGATCTCGTACAAGGAACACTCGACCTCTTGATTCTCAAAACTATCTCGCTCGAACCGAAGCACGGGTGGGCGATTGCTAAGCGTATTCAGCAGATCTCAGGAGAGGTACTTCAGGTTCAGCAAGGATCGCTGTATCCGGCCTTGCATCGACTCGAACAGAAAGCCTGGATCAAAGCCAAATGGGCCGAAACCGAGACAGGAAGACAAGCCAAGTTCTATTCGTTGACCGCTGCCGGGCGCGCGCAGCTTGAGAAGGAAGCCGCGAACTGGAATCGTCTATCTGTTGCTATAAACCTGGTAGTGCAAGAGACGTAGAGGCGGGGTGTCGTAGTGTGGACGGAACGATTTTGGCTGCGGTTGCAAACGTTGCTCCATCGTGAGGACGTCACTCAACGATTGGATGATGAAATTCAATTTCATCTTGATCAGCAGATTTCCGAGAATATCGCCGCCGGTATGAACCCGGAAGAGGCGCGGCACGCAGCCTTGCGAACTTTTGGCAACGCAACGGTGCTCAAAGAAGAAACCCAAGATACGTGGGCGTGGATATCGCTTGAACAATTTGTTCGCGATGTGAGTTACGCGGTGCGAGCACTTCGCCGGACACCCGCTTTTTCCATACTCGCTATCCTGGTGATCGCACTGGGCATTGGAGCCACCACCGCGCTGTTTGCGATCGTACGATCCGTACTCCTTGAACCGCTGCCCTTTAAAGGTCCGAGCCAGCTGATTCGTCTGTATGAACACACCGACGAGAAGTTTACGTACAACGAAGTTGCCGGCGGAGTTTTCACCGAGTGGAAGAAGCAGAGTCACGGCTTTTCCGACTTGGCGATTGTACTGAGCTGGCCAGAGTACAACCTGTCCGGCGCGAACGGACAACTGCCCGAAAGAGTGCGCGTAGCCCAATGCTCGTGGAATCTGTTCTCAACGCTTGGAGTAGAACCCGCGCTCGGCCGAAGCTTCACGGCGGCCGATGATCAACTATCCGCGAACGCAAGTGTTGTTCTGAGCTGGGGATTGTGGAAGCGGCGCTTCGGAGGTGAAGCAGCCGTTCTGAATCAAACGATCGATCTGGATGCCAAACCTTATACCGTCATCGGAGTTATGCCGCGCTGGTTCGCATATCCGGAACAAAGCGTGCAACTTTGGACTCCCGTCTACCACGAGCAACCCGCTCGACGATGGCAATCTCTAGATGGACACATGTTCGTGGCCATCGGCCGCCTGAAAACCGGAGTCACCCAGACGGAAGCGACCACCGAACTTTCGGTAATCGTCCGGCGTTTGCACGATGAGCACCTCGATAATCCATTCATAAGCAAGGCGGCGCACTCCCGGACCCTGCTCGAAGACGTCGTGGGAGACGTCAAAACACCACTGTACGTGCTGCTTGCCGCGACCGCTTGCCTGCTTTTGATTGCGTGCCTCAACGTTGCCAGCCTTTTGGTGGCGCGCGGTGCTGCACGGCGAAGGGAGCGTGCCATTCGCACCGCGCTCGGTGGCAGCCGCTGGCGGCTGCTTGCCGAACATCTCACCGAAAGCTGGATCTTGGCTGCCGCAGGAGGGGCCGGCGGCTTGTTGATGGCGTATGGCGTGATCCGGTGGTTCATCAGCACGCGCCAGGACATGAGTCGCGTCGGGGCGATCCACATGGACGGTACAGTCGTGGCTTTTGCGGTCGGCCTGATTTTTCTCTGTGCGGTTTTCGCGGCGACGACTTCATGGGTTTCTATCCGCAGCGATCAGGTTATTCCCTCACTGCAGGAGTCATCGCGCTCCAATAGCGCTGGACGGGGTCATGCGCGGCTCCGCAAGTGGCTGCTTTCGATGGAAGTAGGCTTTACGGTGGTTCTGCTTATCGGGGCGGGTCTATTGTTGAAGAGTTACGAGCGTCTGCGCTCGTCCGACCTTGGGTGCCTCACAAACAACGTGCTGACCCTGCGGATAGCCCTTCCCGATGCAGCTTACAGCCAGCCCGCACAACGTTTGAATTTCTATGAGCGCCTGGTCGATCGTGCGAAATCTCTTCCCGGCGTGGAAGCGGTCGGATTAGCCTCCAACGTTCCGGGCCAATGCTATTGCGGCGACAATGGTTTTGCGATCGCCGAGCACCCGCCTTTGCCGATGGGCCAGAATCAATATGCTGTCGTTCGGTGGGCCGACCCCGGATACTTCGCGACTCTTGGAATTCCACTTCTGCGGGGGCAATCGTTCGACGCAAACCAGCGGCTGGACCAGTCGACGAAAGTGGTCGTCAGTGAATCATTTGCGCGGCTCTATTTTCCTACCGAAAATCCTCTTGGCAAACACTTGCTCACGCTCGGCGACAAGCCCTACGAAATCATTGGAGTCGTCGGCGACACACGCTTCCTTATCGCCAAAGCTCCCGAGCCAACCATGTACTTCCCGCTCTACTCTGGTACTGAGAACGCGGCGACACTTGCGATTCGCTCGCGCCGCGACGTGACCCGGCTTGCCTTGCCCATTCAGCAAATCGTCCAACAACTGGATGTGGAATTGCCGGTCTCCGATATCCTGACCATGGACCAGATCATTGGAAAATCGACGCTGGACGCCGGTTTTGACGCAACGCTGGTCCTCGCATTCGCGGTGTTGTCGCTGATGTTGGCAGCCGTGGGATTGTTCGGCGTGCTTTCTTACGTCATTGGTCAGCGCACGGCGGAAATTGGTATCCGCATTGCGCTTGGTGCGCAGCGAAGTGAGGTGCTGCGGCTGATGCTGTCGGAAGGGTTGCGGCCCGCGAGTGCGGGATTGGTCTTCGGTCTGGCGGGAGGGGCAGCTGCCGCCAAAATGATCCGCGATCTGCTTTATGGAGTTCAGCCATTGGACGCGGGTGTGTTTGCCGGAGTGACGATCATCCTCTTGGGTGTAGGGACCGCGGCATGCCTGCTGCCTGCGTGGCGCGCATCGCGGCTGGACCCGATGCAGGCGCTTCGGAATGAGTGAGAGAGCTGGCAGCTGACACCTGCCAATTTCCGGCCCCGACAGAGTGCCTTCCGAAGGGTTGAATGCATTGACTATCTGCTTAATGCTGACACTGTTGGCGAAAAGTCGACATTGTTGGTCGTTCTGGTCTCGGTTTGCCGAAGGTCGCTAGAACGCCTGCTTCGTTGGCAGTGTCGCCAGTGGAGTGCGGTAACCGCGATTACAGATTGCGGAACGATGCGCGCCGCCTTTAGAGACAGAATCGCGTCTTATGCGATGCACGGGGACCGCGTGACGGTATTGGTGAACGTCATGCGAATTCCGTGCTTTGGCCGCAGAATGACCATCGGACGAGCTTCGATCATTTGGCCCGGAGCCAGCTGAAAATCGTATTTTCTGAGGAGATCACTCAAAATCATGAGGATCTGCAGCATCGCGTAATTTCCACCGATACAGCCTCGCGGTCCGCCCCCGAAGGGAAGGAAGGTGAAGGGTGTGCGCAGCTTCTCGTTCGCCCTGGTGAAACGATCCGTATCGAAGTTCTCTGGATTCTGCCAGTAGCGCGGAGCATGGTGCGCACCATACACATACACGATGACCATCGATCCGCGGGGTATGGCGACGTCGCCTACGCGATCGTCCGCGACAGCCATGCGGTCGATCATCCAAAACGGCGGGTAGAGGCGGAGCGCCTCCTGAATGACCCGGGTCGCAAATTCGAATTTGGGAACGTCGCTGTAGCTAAGAGGCCTCTCCCCGAGCACGGAATCAAATTCCTGCCTTACCCTCTCGAGACAATCCAGACGCGAGCTCAAAAGATAAAGAAGCCACGATAGCGCATTCGACGACGTTTCATGGCCGGCCACCAGAAGTTGCATGCTCTCACTCAGGATGAGCTCATCGCTCATGCCTTCGCCATCGCTGTAACGCGCCTCCATCAAAGTTTGCAGCAAATCGTGGCCGGGCGGTTCGTTGCGGCGCTTCCTGATGTATTCGAACAGAATGGCGTCCGCGCGGGTTCGCATGTCTTCGTGTCTGCGCAGTTCCCCCGAGACGGCGAACAAGGGATTCAGATAGGGCTGAAGGGTTTGCCGAACAATGAATTCCTGGACGGTGCCGATGGTATGGCTGACAAGATCGATGTCTTCTTCCTTCAACCGTGCGCCAAAGAGCGATCGGGAGACCATCGCGAAGGTAATTTTCATCAGGTGGGGGTAGATATCGACGGGGCCACGACGGACCTGTCTGTCGAAATCCCGCAGCGACTCGGCGAGGGAGTCCTGCATGATCGAAGACAGCGCGTCGAGTTGTGTTCGATCGAAGCCCTTCTGGATGAGACGCCGTTGCGTGCGCCAGGCCTCTCCGTGGGTCGTAAGAAGACCTTTCCCCAGGAAGTGGCCCATCCGCTTTACTTGAATTTCGGATTTTTGGTAGTTCTCCGCATTGGTTTTTAACACGTGCTGAATGACAGCGGGATCGATCGTAACGATCGCTTCTTTGAGACCACCCAAATAGAACCGGAATGTGTCGCCAAAGATTTTGTTGTACCTGGACAAAACCTGCACGGGATTGCGGAACATTGCGCGAGAATCCGCAAAGCAGCGAAATCGGGAAACAACCGGGACAGGCGTGGATGAGGTCATACCCGGCTGTGCTGATACTTGCTTCGAATCGCAGGTGATTTCATGTCAGTTGTAGGAAGTCGCAGCGGGGCCATAGGTAAAAATAAAATGCTCAGAATCAGTTTTCGTTCCCCAGTTGCTTCAAGAGTATCAGATGATGCCAGATTGCCTGAGCCATGGTGGGGTGCTGCCGATAAGGAACCCCAAACTCCCGGGCGGTCTCCTTCACGATCCTGGTCAGCGGAGCATAGTGGGTATGGCACACGAAAGGGCAGAGATGATGCACGATGTGATGGTTGAGCCCGCCCGCGAGCCAGCCGACGAGCGGGTTTTCGGTCGCATAGTCGGCCGTTGTCGCAAATATGTGATACACGCCGTTGTCAAACTCACCCCGGTCCGAGGGAAAGTAGGTGCTGTCGACGGTGTGCGTCGTCTGAAATACAAGCGTTACGGCTAAACCAACGAACAAATGGACCAGGAGGAACGCCCCGGCGACCAGCAGAGGGGATTTCCCCAGCACCATCACCGGCAAGACAAGCATGTAAGTGAGGTAGAAACCCTTGCCGGCAACGAGAATGGCATATTCGCGCAGAGAATGATGAGCGCGTTTCAAATAATCGTGAGACGGGAAGAAAAAGCTCTCAAAGTCCCTGAAGAACACATAATCCAGAGAGAACATTGCATAAAAGAACAGCGCATAGATGTGCTGGAACCGGTGCCATGGCGCGCGGGATTCATAGGGGGTAAAGCGAAAGATGCCGCGTCCGGAAAGCGCATCATCTTCGTCGTGGAGATTGATGCAGGAGTGATGGCCCCGATGATGGAGGATACGCCACATGTACGAGCTGATTCCGCACAAATCGAAGACATAGTTCAGGGTTTTGTTGACGCGCGGCCGGGACGAGATGGCGTTGTGATTGCTGTCATGGGCGATGTTCAGCAAAAGGAACGTCTGCGCGAGGCCGCCTAAAAGGTAGAGGGCAACAAACTTCCATGAAGCGGGCCTCAGCGTATACAGAGCAATCCAGGCGCCCGCGAGGACTGCCAGACCCACGGCGATCTTGACCCACATCGCACGATCCGCTTTGTGAGAAATGTTCTGGTCGGCAAAAAACTGATTCAGGCGGCGACGCAAGACTTTCGGAAAGGAAGATGCACCGACGGGTTCGGTAATCGACGCCGCTGAGGATTCCGATGGTACAAGATCCGGAGTCTCAGGCACTTGCGTGATTATCGCTTCGGACTCGAACGTCACCGGCGCCTCCGCGATCATGCTAATCGGGCCCGACGCGTTCCATGCGCCGCATCCGGGATCCTGACCCTCAGCGAACCGCGCCGCCGACAGCCTCGCAGCACGATTTTAATGCGAGCCCATAAAGACAATCAAGAACATTCGGACCGGATGATGCCGGGGTGCAACGGACGAACACTCAAAGGTACGACACATGGCATTGTCCAAAATGCTTTGCTAACATATCACCGTCAATGAACCATAATGAACCGGGCCTCCTCGGAGGGGCCATCGAAGGTCGGCGGAGCCCCGCGAGTCCCCTTCGCGTCCCCGTACGGCTAAAAGGCAAACATGCATTCCCCACAGCGTCGAGCGACGCTTATGCTGAGATAAAATTACACGCACATTCTCACCGTCGGCCTACATTTCAACTCTGCACTTTCAAACTCAATCACGGTTCACATCGCTCGCTGGGGAGAGATGTTTCGTTCGCTGACTTGCGTTCTACTCAACATCGGAGGATCGCTGATTGATGACGGCGTCAATTTTAGGCCACCTGGATAGGCTGGCAGATGAGCACCCGGAGAAACTCCTTTATTCGTACCTTGATGTAAACGGCGATCCGATCGAAAGCTACACTTACGCGTCGTTTCTCCACCGCGCGCAGGCGATCGCCGGGCATTTGTGTAAAGAAGGTCGCTTTGCGGCGGGCGACCGGCTCCTGCTTGCCTATCCTCCAGGGCTCGAAATGATCTGCGCATTCTTTGGCTGCGTGCGCGCCGGATTGATCCCCGTGCCGGTCTATCCCCCCAGTTCGCGCGGGTTCCAGAGCGCGCTATACAAGATGGTCCACATCGCAAAGGATTGCCAGGCGGCTGGGATTCTGACGAGCCGAGACTACCAGGCATCCCTCAAGACCAATCTCGCCAGAAGCGGGGTCTCGGCGTGCGGCGTTGACGTAGATTACATCTCCGCTCTTCCGTGGATAGCCACCGAGGATTTCGTGGATGTGATTTCGGACCGACCGGCTGTCGATCCTTCGAAGATCTTGTTTCTCCAGTACACGTCGGGTTCGACAATGGAGCCCAAGGGCGTCGTCGTGACGCACGAAAACATTCTGAATACGTGTTCGCTGGTGATCGACCATCCTGCGCCGGTCGTCGTTTCCTGGCTTCCGCAGTATCACGACATGGGACTGATCGGATGCTACCTATATCCAGCACTGAAAGGTGGCACCACGTACGGATTCTCTCCCACGGACTTCATTCAGCGGCCGATCCTGTGGTTCGATGCGATGACGACCTACCGCGCCACCGCGACCGCTGCGCCCAACTTCGCCTACGATTATTGCCTGCGCGCCGGAAGGCTTTCCAAGGAGAGTTTGGAGGCTTGTGATCTGAGCTCGCTTCGCGTTTTGATGTGCGCCGCGGAACCCGTAAAGCCGGATACCTACATCCGGTTTCTCGAAGCGTTTCAGTCCTATGGACTCAAGTCCGAGAGTTTCTATGTCGCCTACGGACTGGCCGAGAATACTCTGGCGGTTTCACTGGGCGGTCGCAACATCGTTTCCGTCAACAAGCGTGCCTTGGCCCTGGGAATGGCCCGCATGACTACGGAGGTCTCTGAAATCGACGGGGCTACTCAGATTGTCAGTTGTGGAACTCCGCTCCCGGGTCTCGACGTTAAGATCGTGGATCCGGAAGGGCACTTCGCTCTTAAGCCAGAGCGCACCGGCGAAATTTGGGTCGCCGGAAGCGGTAAGTGCCCAGGTTACTGGAATAATCCCGAATTGACTCTGATGCAGTTTCGCGCGCGGCTTGTGGACGATACTCCCTATGACGACGGCTACCTTCGGACCGGCGACATAGGATTCTTCCACGACGGCGAACTCTACGTGTGCGGTCGCATCAAGGACATGATTATTCTCCGTGGACAAAACTATTACCCGCACGACATTGAGAACGTTGTGGAGAAATCATCTGGTCTTGTCCGCCACAACTGCGTCGCCGCGTTCCAGATTCAGGAAGACAGCGAACCTGCGCTCGCAATCGTCGCGGAAGTTAAAAATCCAAAGGCGCTTCCCGACGCACGAAAGATTGCCGCCGCGGTCCGAAACTATCTCAACGCTGAAGTGGCAGTGATTTCCCTCATCGCGCCTCGTGCGATCCCGAGAACGAGTTCGGGGAAGATCATGCGTCATAAGACCAAGCAGATGTGGCTGGAAGGTCAGTTCACCGTTCTTTCCGACTTTTCGCGGGAGAAGGACGCGGGGAACTCCCCGTCCGATTCCGACATGCACTCCTCTTTCGCCGAATTGAAAACCAAGTACAACCTGACCGGTCTGGAATCGTACAACCTCGTCGAGGCCGGCCTGGATTCCCTGGATCTTGTTGTGTTCATGCATGAGCTAAAGGAGCTCCTGAAAGATAATGGCGCCGAGATGCTGGCGAGGCAGGTAGATATTGGTGTCATTCAGCGTGTCAGTGTAGCCGAGCTGTTTAGACTAGCCGAACAGTTGAAGCGCGCTCCCGAAGAGGCCGTCGTTCACCTGCGTCATTCCCTCGCGGTTTTCCGTGAAGAGCAGTGCGCCGCAGAGAAACAGATGATGAGCAACGACAGGAAGCTCATCTTCGAGCCCCCGGTGCCCTTACCCATGCCCGACATACCGGTGCTGAACAAGGTGCTGCTCACGGGCGGGACCGGCTTCATAGGGCCATTCCTCATGAATAGCTTGCTGGAACAGACGCGGGCCAAGATCTATGTTCTCGTCAGATCTTCCGACGAAAAGCAGGGTAAGCAAAGACTAAGAACTGCGCTGGAGTCAATGGGACCCTGCAGGGTAGGTCTGATGGAAATGTTTGAAGCTCGGGTGATCCCCGTCTGCGGCGATCTAGGGCTGCCCAAGCTGGGCTTGACGCAGGAAGTGTGGGACTTCCTCGCGAGTGAAATCGACACGGTGTTCCACAACGGTGCAACCGTGAACTACCTGTTCAACTACGACCTGATGCGTGACGCGAACGTGCTGGGAGCCAATGAGGTCGTAAGATTGGCGTTCGAGGGAAGGCCCAAAGAGTTCAATTATGTCTCGACTACCTTCGTGTTTGGTTGGGCGGTCAAATCCGTCCTGCATGAAACCGACCTGAACGAGAATATGGAGCTGCTCGATTTTGGGTACAGCCAATCGAAATGGGTGGCGGAACAGGTGGTTGTCGACGCGCGCAACCGGGGACTTTCCGCGCGGATTTTCCGGCCTGCTCTCGTGAGCCCTTCGGTCACGGGCGGAGGTAACAACTTCGATATCGCCGTTCGCTTAGTTGCCTTCATGGTGAATCACGGCATTGGCGTTGATACTCTCAACCAGGTCAGCTTTGTTCCGGCGGACATTGTGGCGAATAACATCGTTGCGATCTCTACCACTCCCGGTACAGCGAATAAGACGTACCATGTCACGCGGGACGATTATTCGAACATGCTGGATATTACCGGGCTTATTACCAAAGCGACTGGCCGGCAATTCGAAGTCTTCAAGCTTCCCGACTTCGTTCCCGAGCTGATCCGGAGATGCCGGAAGGAAGATCTTCTCTTTCCGCTGCTGGATTTTTTGGTGGGCTCTGTCGACAACATCTCCGCGATGGAGTTCAAACGCTATGACAGCTCCTGTTATCAAATGGCCCGGGATGCCTCGGTGTGGGGTAAAGCAGATCCGTCTCTGGAAGATACGGTCCACGGCATTCTGAAATTCATGTATCGCAAAGGGATCATTTCGGTCGCGGCTCGTGAGATCAACGCGTTGTCACCGAGCGATCGGCTTCTGGACTGCACAGATACAATATCCGCTACTGCTTCTTAAACAAGAGCTCCTCGGTTACCCGTTGGCCCGTTTCCAACGTGCCTGTGGTGGACAGTGTCATCTGCTGCCCATCCGCGGAAACCACCCAACTATCCTTTTGAGTGATTTGATCGTCCCGCCGGTAGATCGCATTCACGGTCTGAGGATCGACAACTTCAAGCGTCACGGTATCGTTGCGCGAGTTCTTTAGATCGTATTGCTTTCCGTCAAAACGGGCGGTATAGCTGAAGTCGCCCAGAAAACGGATCCCACCGCTTCCGTCCATTTCGATTTTGAGCACCAAACCTTGCCGTAAACGGGTCTTGCTGAGGTCCTGCATCCATTCACCTGCGAAGAGGTCACTGGCGACCTTCGAACCTCCGCTCCGCGTCCACACGGTGATCTTATCGGCGTGACCCCCGGTCGTAGTCGTGGCCGTTAGCTCGTTCCCGTCATTCGAAAGTTTTTCGCGAACCGTCGCCACAAGGGCTCCATCCTTTTCCTCTTTGACCTCCGCCTGCCTCTTATCGATCCTGCGCAGCTTAATTTGATTGAACGCGAGATTGCCAGGTGCGGACGATTGGTGTCCGTTCCAACTCGCAGTGAAATCGAGATGGGTTTCGCCTGACATGACGATGTGCACCCCGTCATGCAGAGGAGTTATGGAGAGCCGGTTCGGAGGATCCAGAGTAGAGTGCGCAGAGATGAGCGTCCACGAGCCGAGGCGAGGGTCTGCCACTCCAGGTTGGTTGGCGGCAAGCAGGCCGAGCAAAAGTAAGGTACGAATAGATTCTCCTAAATCGATGGGGAAGAGTTTAGCAGATTCAGATAGCTCCGGACGCGAGTCCTAGGTAAGTGTAAACTCGCAAAACTAAGCGCAAACGCACGAAGCGGTTCCGGACGCACGTTTTTCGCCCTGTGGTTCTTAGGTGCCACCGGAGAGTTTTGGTGACGACGATCTTCTGTGATATGGCATGATGATGGCTATGCATGTGCGCCGTTTTTGGGCGTCAGGGATCGTCCTCGCAGCAGCCATCGCACTTCTTCCATTCTCTTTTCACGCAGAACGCCGCTTGGAGACCGCAACCCGTGTCGAAGGGAGCCAGGCGGAAACTGTCCGGGAGGAGCTGGCCAGTCGTTTTCGGTCGCCGTTTGTGGACCGCGTTGTCCTGGTGGTCCAGGGGCTCCCACCTGCGGATTCGGAGGGCGGCGGACAGGCGTTAGAAACCATCGTGGCAGGGCTGAGAGAGCTGCCCGGCGTTTCCGGAGTGGTGTCCTATCTCGACCTGCGCGATCCGATTTTTCTGGGCCGAGGAGGGGGAACGTTTGTTCTCGTGGGACTCACGTCGACCGGCGGTCCGGTCGAGTCGCTTGTTCCGGACCTCCACCAGCTGGCAAACGCGTTTGAAAATCAACTGCGGGCCCGTTATCCGGCGGTGAAGATCGAACTCACGGGCGAGATTCCACTGAATTTCGATATTCGTAAAGCGAGCGCCGCCGACGTGCATCGCGGCGAAAGCCTGGTGATCCCCGCGACCCTCGCGCTTCTGCTGTTGGCTTTTGGAAGCTTGATCGCCGCCCTGATTCCACTGGCGGTTAGCCAGCTTGCCATCGCGACCACCCTCGCGATTACAGGATTCCTGGCCCAGCGCTGGCACTTGTCCATTCTGGTTCAGAATTTGGCGACCATGCTGGGCCTGGGCCTGGGAATCGACTACGCGCTCCTCATGATCAGCCGCTTCCGGGAAGCGATTTCCGCCGGGCACAAGGTACCCGCGGCCTCGGTCATCGCGGCACGTCAGGCAGGTCGCACGCTCTTGATTTCAGCCTCAACGGTAGCCATCGGATTTCTAGCGCTCTTGACGGTTCCGATCAGCGAAATCCGTTCCATCGGTGTCGCGGGATTCCTGGTGACGGGAATGAGTGTGTTGCTTACAAATACCCTCGTTCCGGCAGTGCTGGTGTTGCTCGGTCCGCGGATTGATCTTGGCCGATTGCCCTTTACTCCAAAGTTGAATGCGCATCGGGCCGCACGTACGGGAAATCGCTGGCGGCAATGGGGAAAGATGATTGTCGCGCATCCCTGGCTTGCCCTCTTTGTGGCAGGTACTCCTTTGCTTCTGCTCGCCTGGCAGGTCAGACGACTGGATACCAGTCTCCCCCGGGGGGATTGGCTTCCGCAGGCGGCGGAATCGGTCCATGCGCTCCACACCCTTGAACGGATGGATCGGGGCGGCGTGGTTGAATCGTTGCGCGTCATCGTCGAACTTCCAACGGATTCCATCACGCAAACCGACGCGGGGTGGAATGCGCTGGATCGTCTCACCAAGCGCCTCGCGAGCGACCCTCGCTGTGACCGCGTGATTTCTATCACTACGATTGCGGAGAGCAACCGGTCTTCCCTCCCTGACCTCTCGCGGGAGACGCGTCGAACGTTCCTGAGTAGTGACGGACGAGCGGCGCTGCTTGAGGTGTTACCCGCGAGTTCGGTCTCCCTGCGCGACCAGGTCAACTGGGTGCGGGAACTCCGTAAGACCGGCGCGCCAGCTCTCACTGGAGTGCCGGGCGCAACGCTTCTGGTTGGGGGCATCCCGGCACTCAACGCCGATTATGAAACGATTATCAGAGGCCACTTTCCGTCCGTAATGGCGTTGGTAGTTGGGGGGACGCTCTTTGCTCTGCTCTGCGGGTTCCGATCGATCTTCGCCGCCGTGAAAGCCATTGCACTCAACCTGTTCTCGGTTGCGGCGTCGTTCGGAGCATTGGTTTTCGTTATCCAAGACGGACACGGAAGCAGCTTCCTGGGAGTTCATGGGGGAACCGGTAGCGTGTTTCCCCTTGTTCCGATCGTCGCCTTTGCCATCGTCTTTGGACTGAGCATGGATTACGAGGTATTTCTGGTCGCGCGCGTTCTCGAAGCGAGAAGGAGCGGACTGAGTGAAATGGATGCGATCCCGGAGGGTCTGGCTAGAACCGCAGGCCTGATTACGAGCGCCGCCGCGATCATGATCGTGGTGTTTGCGGCATTCACCTTCGGAGATTTCCTGGTGGTCAAGATGATCGGATTTACGTTGGCGGTCGCCGTATTGATTGACGCGACGCTCGTTCGTATTGTAATCGGTCCAGCGCTCCTTCGTATTGCAGGCGATTGGAACTGGTGGCCTGGCGGGCTTGCCACAGCGCGCCGTGCGCCAGTGATAGCGAGTCGCGAATAACGTCTTTACGATCTGGACCTTTAATCTCCCGGCACTACTATTCCTTGGTTGGTTCTTGGGCTCCCCGCTGCTGATGGTCATCCGGCTTTTCCGTGATTTGTGGAATATCAGGACGTTTTTCCAGGAATTTTCTGTATTTTTCATCCACATGAGTTTCGGAGGCTTCTTAATCTATGCCTAAGCCCAGACGCTTTAGCGGCGTTCCGCCTGGCGTCCCCGGGCGCATTAGGCGGACAATTGCAGGGTCACCTTTTGCCATAGTGGTGGGCGTACCGCAGCAGCCGATCCAACTGAATGCGTTCCCGCTCGTCTTTGGAGGGCGTGGAGAAAGAGAACTCAGTTGCCATGATCAGTAAAGAAGAAGTCCAGGCATCCTATGAGGGGTTTCTACAAGCACTAGAATCCGGGGACAGATCGTCACTCGAGCGGATCTACGCGGACGACTATATTCTTGTGCGCCCAAACGGCGACACTCTTACCAAAGAACAGATCCTTGCTGATTTGCGCCAACACTCCATGAGGTTCACTTCTTTCGAAGTGAATGACGTTCTCATCCGGACGAAAGGATCTGTTGGCATTCTCACGGCTGATGTTCGGAGTATAGCGATTAGAGATGGCGTCGAAATCAGAGTGCACGCGAGACAGGTGGTAATTCTGTCGAAGGAAAATGACCGGACTACGATTACCCATTTTCAATCAACCGATATAGTTGGTCCCTAGCGGCGATGGAGAATCCTGGCGATGGTCCGTGAGCTGAAAGGACATGATGATGAAGAGCGAATACGAGATTTTTGAAGCTCTCAATCCTTTCTTCGAAGTCGTCATGGAAGGCTTACGCGGACTCGTTGATGGCGACTATTATTTCGACACCATTGCCGAAGACGCATTCTTCGAGTTCCGATACCGTTTTCCGGGTTGGCCGCTGACGATTCAAGGACGAGCCAATCTGATGGCTAGCTTCTCTGGATACGGCAAGACGATCAAGCTGCACTCCGGCGACGCGCTTGTTGTGCATCGTTCTCAGGATAGTCGCGTCGTGATCCTCGAATACGAAGTGCACGGGACAATTCTCTCGGACGGTGCGTCCTACGACAACAGGCTCATTTCAGTCATCACGATTGAGAACAGAAAAATCGTTCGTTGGAGAGACTACATGGACTCTCTAGCGGCATGGAGCGCGCTAAATGGCTCCTCTTAATGAACGTTGACTCCAAGCCGGGGCACGCGAGCACCTGAAGAAATGGTCTTGAGCGGAAGGCCGCTCTGTCGCATTCAGAACAGTGCCTTAGGCTCTTCGGGGTTCCGCCGCTCGCGCTTGTCTAGTGATCGGAAAAAGTCTCGCGCCTTTTCGGCTAGATTTGGGCTCTGCCGCCGTCAACGAACAGTTCGATCCCTGTGACGAAACTGGAGTCATCCGACGCCAGAAACAATGCCACCTTAGCAACTTCATCGGGTTCCCCCATGCGTCCCATCGGGATCGTGGACACAATCCGCGCAATGACGTCTGTAGATTGCCGATTTACCAGCGGCGTATTGATCGGACCCGGACTAACAACGTTAGAGCGAATATGACGGTCCTTCAGGTCTGTGGTCCAGGTTCGCACGAAAGATCGAATGGCGGCCTTACTCGCCGCGTAGACGCCGAAGGCGGCAGTACCCTTAACACTCGCGACAGAACCGTTGAGAATGATGGAGCCGCCATCCTTCAGTAGTGGTAAGGCCTTTTGCACCGTGAAGAGCGTTCCCCTGACATTGATGTTGAATAGTTTGTCGAAATGCTCTTCGGTGACGGCCCCAAAGGGAACAAATTCGCCAACGCCGGCGTTGGCAAAAATAATATCGAGTCGCCCCTTCACCTTGGAAACGGTCTCGTAAAGACGGTCAAGGTCGGCAAGTTTGGCGACGTCACCTTGAACGCCAGAGACATTGCTGCCGATTGCCTTCACGGCGTCGTCGAGTTCTTTCTGGCGGCGGCCCGTGATGAAGACATAAGCACCCTCTTTGACGAAAAGTTTTGCCGTAGCTAACCCAATTCCTTCTGTGCCTCCCGTCACAACAGCTATCTTGTCTTCGAGTTTTTTCGTCATCGTCTTTCTCCGTTGTTGCTGAGCTCTGAACTCGAGACCTCCGACACTTCACTCCCGATCACTTGCGTGCGAGCACCGCTTGGCCGAGGTGATAGGAGAGATGGTTCGTGCGGCTCAGTAGGATGGCGAAGCGATTGCGCGAAGCATCTTTGGCGAAATCTTCCTCCGATACGGCCGAGTGCCTCTGGACCCAATCGGACCACGACATTTTTTCAAACCCCTTCCGCAACTCAGCATTGACGACGTTCCATGCTCGGTGAACTTGCTCGTGCGAAGGAATGTCGGTTCGCGATTTGTCGGGATTCGAGACAAAGGCGACATCAAACTCAGGATGAAGTCGTTCTCCTAGCGACAATAGCGGGAGCATTGCGTCGTGTACGGCTGTGAGATGTCCCCACAAGTAAAGAAGCCTGTTCCTGCCAGGCGCTATCTCCCGCAGAATCTCCTCGGAAGAGATGCCTCCAAAAAGCTTGTCCGCGCGATCAATTTGGGCGTTCCATGCTTTCAGCCCGAGAGCTACGTAAGAGCCTTCGTTTCCCATGCGTCTGTCTCCTGTCAACCACTCCGTTTCATTTGTCCTTTGGAAAAGTCTTTCCGAACATGGGCGCGCCACTTTTCGATTGCTCTTCTGTGGCCTCATCTTGAATCACATCCCAATGTTCGACGAGTAATCCATCCTCGATGCGTAAGATGTCGGCAGCAATCCAATTTGCGGGGGCGCCGAATCCCGAAAACCGTCCATGCACAATGACAAAATTGCCCTCCGCCGCGATCGTTCCCGCCTCGTACTTCAACGTTGGCGGAAGGCTCTTGATGAGGTCGAACAGGCCTTCACGACCGGGAGCGATGTGAGCGCTATGTTGAATGTATTGCGGTGACCAGAATTGCTCCGCCGTTGCATAGTCACGCTTGTTGAAAAGCGCGTCGAAAGCCCTGAGTACCAGTGCCTTGTTCTTCCGCTCGAGATCGCTGGCCATTGCTTGTTTCCTCCAGTCCTGAATAGTTGGTCCCTTTCAAGTCTCAAGAGGGCGAATGAACCCGACCTCCGAACGACCCCAATTGAAATTCAAGTCGTCCTGGGTCAGAGGTCCGCCGATCTGCTCATGACCGTAGTGATGTTCGTACACAACTCTGGACCCCGCCCATCCCCGAATCGCGTACCACTTCAAAGTGCACCGTCTCCCGCCGACGCCGGTGAAGTCGATCCTCCATGCGGAATGTGTCTCGTTGGCGCTGTCCCGGGGAACCTGACTCAGCTGAACGGACATCGACAATCCGGCAACCTCAGCCATCGCGTGAAGCGGCACCAGGAAATTCAATAAAAAGGGACGCACCCTCTCCTTTCCACGGATTGTCTCCGGCGAATCTTCACTGCTTACTTTGATATCATCGGCGTAAAATTTGTCAAAGATCTCCAGAAACTCTTCGTAGCTCCTGGCGATTTCGGCGCGAAGGATCGCCGCGTTCAGAGCTAGCTCCGCGGCTTGCGAGCTCTTGTACGCGTTGCCTTCGAACTGGCTAACGGTCATAAGTTTATTTTCATGGGTCATCGGGTCCTCCTTTAGGCTTGCGAGGTTTCGCGAGCTCTTGCGCCGTTCAAGAAAAAGAGCATCGTGACGGGCTTGTTGCCTTTGTTTCGCCATGCGTGGCGCGTGCCGTTTTGCACGACCACGTCGCCGCGGTTCAAATGCTGAGTCTCGCCGTCGTCCAACTCCAGCCACATCTCTCCGTCGTAGACCACCGCATAGTCGACGGTGTTCGTTTTGTGCATTCCCGGGTCTTCCTTTTCGAAGTGATCCGCTAACCCTCGCAGACGGACGAGCGCTTCTTCTTGTGCGGCCTCGGCATCAAAGGAGGGATCCGCGAAGACCGAACCGGGTGGAAAAGTCACGAAGTGCAGGCTGGTACCGCCAGGTCCCGGAACGACGGAGTCGGGATATCGATCAATCCGCTGCTCAGAGCTGAGATCCGGAATCGCCGGGTTGATCCACATGAGTGTGTGCTCGTAGCCGGGAACAGTCTTGAACTCATAGGCCAGCAACGGTTCGTCGCTTTGGACAACGGCCTTGCCCTTCAGACTTCCCGTGACGATCCGACGGTAAGTAGTTGGTTTCATACCACGCTTGCGTGACTCTCTCTTCTTAGAAGCCGTTTTATTCATGGCTAGATCTCCGCATCGGCAATTCTCATAAGCTGCTTCCCGAAATTCTGTTCTACAAACAGGCGCAACCGGTGCCTTGGCCGCCGGCCTAAACGGTGAAAGCCTTTCCGTGATACGCAGGCGCAAAGACATCCTGCACAAATTTTTCAAACGAAGTCGGCGTACTGTTCTGCGGCGAACGCGGCTCCTGCGCAGCAAGGAGTCCCGCATTGATGGATTGGAACATCTCGATGTAAACCGCGGCTTTCTTCGGCGAGAAACCCGCTTGCATCAACACCTGTTGCACCTGGTCATACGAAAACTGCTGGTAACGCAGATCCGGCTTACTAATGCCGCGCGCAATCACCGCGGTAGCTTCCGTCATCGTCAGGTCGCGTTCGCCAAGCAGTTCGCGCGTTTGTTTTCCGGAAAAATCCAGGTCCAGGAGGCGCTGTGCGGCGTAGTCTCCGACGTCCCGCGTCGCGATCATAGGCAACTTCAGGTCGGGTAGCAGGGCATGCCCGAACAGTCCCATCCCTTGAATCATGCCGATCGCCGCCAGATTGTTCTCCATGAAATACGCGGCACGAAGATGCAGAACATTCAAACCGGTGATCCCGTTCAGTTTTTGCTCCGATGAATGCAGGCCCGTGACTGGCCCGGTGCCTTCCGGGACGTGCGCACCGTAGCTGCTCAAGTGCACCGCGTAGCGCAGGCCGGAGTCCTTCACGGCTTTCGCGATCGCATCGCTCTGTCGCTCTTGCTCCTCGCGGGAGTGCAGCGGCGGCAACATCAAGTATGCCGCGCGGGCACCGCTAAATGCTTTGGCGAGCGCCGCCGCATTACTCACGTCGGCCGTAAACGCGTCCCCGCCTTTGCGCACAAACTGCTGCAGCCGCCCCGCGTCGCGCCCTACAACGCGCACCTTCTCACCCTTCGATAACAGGGAATTGGCGATGATGGAGCCGGTATTGCCGCCGCCTCCCAAAATCACATATAAGGCATCGTTTGCGACGGCCATCTTGTCTTTCGGGTTGTTCATATTCATCTCTCCTCGTAGGGCTCCGTTTGCAATCCAGATCCTCCTGTGCATATGTGGTGATAATCAGCACATATACACGTAAAAAAAGTCACTGGCTCGCGCGGCGGATTTCCCCAACTACATCGGCGAGCGTTATTCCATCAAGACTATTCTCGAAGCTGTTCTGCGCTTTCTTCAGGATCGACGACATGCACCCCTTAATGTTGCAGCTGATCGGGCATCTCTTCTCCACGGGATAGCTATGAATCGCGAATGTCGGAGGTGCCGCGCTAGCGCGATAAATGTCCAAAAGGGTTATCTGCCCAGGAGCACGCGTGAGCCTGCTCGCGCCATTCTTACCGCGCGTGGTGACGATCAGGCCTGCTTTTGAGAGTTTCGACAGAGACTTCCTGACGAAGGTGGGATCGGCATTGACACTCTCCGCGAGCATCGCCGAAGAGGTTTCCTCGCCGTGACGGAAGCCGAGAGCAGCCATGATGTGTGCTGCAACCGTGAATTGGACGCTAGTCGCGGACATCAAATCTCCTCTGCTATATGTGATGCTCATCAGCACAATTAGGATGCAAAGTTTTTTTCAACCGACCAGACGTGGTCGCGGGTTACACAAGAAGCCGCGACTCGGATCTTTGTGCCGAAGCGGCGTTTGGCAAACCGCGGTACGCGAAACGAATTCCGGCGGCCTGAACGAACAGAAGAAACTCCCTCAAGTACCGAATCATACTTTTACAACCGAAGGGCCGCAAAAACGAATTCCGGACAGGCTATTTGTCCTCGGCGACGGAAATCTTTTCGCGGGCAAGATTCCAGCCACGAACGGCCAACTGCATCGGCCCTTTTGGCACGGCCGCGGGATACTCGATCTCAACTTCGCGGGTCTCGCCCGGTAGGAGCGAAACGTAGTTGTCGCTGAAATACGCGGGAAGGACGCGCGAGCCGTCGTTGGCGTTCAATAGTGTGAGTTTTTCTTCCAGAGACGCTGTGTTGCCGCGATTTTGCAATTGCACGTGGATGGAAACCTTGTCCCCGGAACGCTTGGAGACCGCTATCGCGGATACATCGGCTAGCGGAAGGCGGACAAGTTCGCGGTAGGAGGAGGTTTCGGCGCTCAGCCAGTATAGATTTTGCGACACCACCTGGCCTCCAGAGTTGTGCAGCTCCAGCTTCACCAGCACCACGTCCGACGAGAAGAACGGCGCGAGGTCCAGCCTGAATCCGTCCGTCAAAGTGTCCGGACTTGCGTCCCTCTGCTCTTCGTGATGAAACAGGGTTTTATTGTCGAGAGAAAAAACGGTAGCTGCTAGCGACAACCCAGGCTGCGGCTGCCTGGTCGTATTCACCACCGCAACCTCGTAGTTGGAAAGATCGAGCTGGATATGCACCGGCTCGCAGGCTTTTTGCACTCCGAAATAGGAAGCTTGCGTGTCGTAGTCGTGGCTAAAGATTTGCCACATCGTGCTGGGCCAAGCGGGCTGCGTCATCCACAGCATCCGGCCGCTGTTGGGCGCCCAAAGATGCGCGTTCATGCCCTCGAAAATCGCGCGATGACTGACGTAGTCGATCATCTGCGCCTTGCGATCAAAGTCTTCCAGGCTCGTGGGCGCACCCAATTCGGCCTGCATCTCCGCCATGAATGGCGCGACGTCGCCGTTCCCGCTGTGATGCCAGTCGTGATACGCCCACACATCGTCGATCGGCCACTGATCCTCTTTCGGGATCGAGCTCTGGAAAGATTCCAGCGTGGACATCGACGGCGTGCCGGTTTCCACGGAGAATCCGCGGTTCAGCCTGGAAAAGTACAGTTTCGGGTCCATGTATTTGTACGGCCCGCTGTTTTGCAGATTGACCTGATTCGAGCTGGGCGAGTAGTAGCGCGTGCCATCAAGCGAAGTGATCAGCTCGGCGAGTCCTTTGTTGAGGACCGGCTGCGGAACGCCTTCATTGCGGCCGCACCAAACTACGATCGAGGGATGATTGCGAAAGCGCAGGATGGTGTCGCGCGCGTTGGCCAGAAACAACTCGGGATCTTCCGGCTCCACGTTGTAGTTCTGCGTCGTGGCCCAGAAATCGTTCCAGATCAGCAAGCCGTATTCGTCGGCGAGATCGTAGAAAACTTCTTCTGTGTTCTGGCCGACCCAATTGCGAATCATGTTGAGGTGTGCGTCGCGATGAAGCCGGAAAAACGGCTCGAGCCGCTCGCGGGAGACGCGTTTCATGAAGTCGTCCATGCCCCAACTGCCGCCGCGGCACGCGATTTTGACGCCGTTTACCTTGAGCACCAGATACGGCGCGGTCTTGAGGTCGTCCGAGGTGCGCACAGCGGGCGAGTTTTCAGCGCCGGGCGTCAGCGAAGCGACCCACGAATGGAAAAAGCCGCGCCGATTTTCCGGAATGTCGGGTGGGATCGGATCGGCCGGCGGAATCTCGCGCATGCCTTCATGGCTGACGTCGACGATTTCTTCGTTGCGTATTTTCGCCAGCGTCGGATCGACTTCGACGCGGCGCAGGCGGCCGGCGCTGTCCAGCAGGCTTAGCTCATAGGTGATCTCGCGAATGCCAAAGCGCACCTGTTTGACGTCGGACGGCTGGTTCGCTTCCTCGAATACGAGTTTGAGATGGTACAGCTCTTGTTTGCCGTAGCCATTCGGCCACCACAAGCGCGGATTTTGCACGGTGAGCTGCTGGAACTCGGACGGGGCAAGTTTCACGCTCGTCCGGCCGGGCGCGAGGCTTACTTGCTTGCTCACGCTCACCGCCTCGAAGGAAGCCTTGAGCGTTCCTTGTACCGGCTGAGCGGAGAGATTCTCGAGGGCCACGTCGATCTGCACATCGGCGCGGCTGGTGTCGGGCAGCGGCAAAGTAGTGACGACCTGTGGGTCGCCGATTTTCACGATGTTGGTGGCGCGAAGCACGACGGGCTGCCAGATACCGGTCTCGCGGTCGCGCACGCCGGGAATCCAATCCCAACCTTCCGAGGCGATAAACGTGGGCCCGTCGAGGCACATGATTCCGCCGTTTTCACCGGGGCCTCCTTTGATCGACTGCTCTTGCGGAATGCCGGGATGCGGCGGCGGTGAAACCTTGACCGCCAAAGTGTTTTCTTCTCCCCGGCCGGCCTTCCAGATTTGCGTAACGTCGAAATTGCCGCGGATGAACGCGCCGGTGATGGTGCCTAGGCGCTGGCCGTTCAGCCAGACGACGGCTTTGTAGTTGATTCCTTCGAAGGTGAGGGTCAGGTGGCGTTTGCCGAGCCCTTCCGGGCTCGTGAGATGGGCACGATACCAATAATCCTGCTTATTTAACGATTCGGGAATCGCCAGATTGTTGAGGCCGTATTCAGGATCGGGATACACGCCGCGATCGACCAGCGTCGTCAAAACCGTTCCGGGCACCGTAGCTTGTAGCCAACCGGCCGTATCGAAGCCCGGCTGCGAAATCCTGACGCCATCGGCTTTGACTTCGGGAGCCGGCTTGAGTTGCCAGTTCCCAGCGATCGCCCATTCGTTTTCTCCGCGACCGTCCAGTGCGGCGCGCGAAGAAGCCGAATTGTGCGCCATTGGCTTAGAGAACGGCGCCTTGCTTATCGGCAATGTCGACGGATCTTGAGGCGCCCGGTAACCGGCCTGGCCACGGGTCTGCACCGGCCAGCTTTTCGAGCCTTCGTCGAAGGTGGCTAGCGAAAAGTCTGGAGGCTTTGCGTAGAGTTGCTTGATTTCTTGCGCGTCCAGGGCTTGCCGCTGCAGCACCAAGCTCGCGATTTTCCCGCCGAAGTGTTCGCCGGCTGCCGTAGGAAGAACCGGCGGCGCCATCTGAAGAATGGGGCCGACGGTGCCCAGCAAGAGTTTGCCACCAGCAACTTGCTCGCCGTCGCTGTAAAGATGAAATTCGCGTCCATCGAACGTGGCAGCCAGCAGTTGCCATTTTCCAAGTGTCCACGTAGCGCGGCCGGTCAAACTGTTGTCCTTGCCCATCCACAACGTCAGCGACTGCGCGTCCACGCTCAAGTACCGCGGATATTCTTCGGTTGTCTCGCCAACTCCGGCGACCAGAGTTGGTTTCTCGGGCGATTGGTCCATTCGCACCCAACAAAATAAGGACCACGGCGAATCGGCTCGCAGAACCGTGTCGTTCGCAACCAGACTTTCCCGCAGACCGTCGCCTCCCAGCAGGAACACTCCATTGTAGGGTCCGTATTGAGGTGGATCGTTGGTGACCGCGATTTGCGGGCGAAGCGTTCCGGCGAGGAAGAATAGGGCGAACGCGAGGCAGAGCATGGTGCGGCGTCCCGGCGACAATCTGGTCATAGATTCCTCGTATTCGTGGTGATGTTGGGATTTGGTGCCTGGCATTTGTCCGAATCGGCTAAAGCTTAGTCCAATTCACGCGAAAAACGGCAGGTCTAAAAAAGACTGAGGCCGCCGAGAGCGCTTGAGGTTCGCGCTAGATCGGCGGCACAGTCCCGGGGTGTAAAAACTATTCGTGTAACCCTGGCTAGAAGCTGAACTTCAGCGCAAGTTGAACATTCCGCGGGCTATAGAACGTGCCCATGGAATTGATTACGCCGAAGGTGCCGTCGTTGACGTTGGCATCCGGAGCGCCAAACTGCGGATGGTTGAAGGCGTTGAACATTTCCACGCGGAACTGAAGATTGAACTTGTCCTCAGATCCGAAGTAGTTGTTCTTGAAGAAGGAAATGTTCCAGTTGTTGACGCCGGGATTGTAAACCGAGTCGAGAGTGCGCGGCGCGTTGCCGAGAGTGAACGAAGCCGGCTGCGAAAACACGGACGTATCGAACCAATGCGCCAGTGTTTTGTCGCCGATGGAAGGATTCTGGCCGGTCCAATCCGGGCGATCGTTGTATCCGAGCAGACCTGTGGGGTTCGCGGTGGCGGAGCCCAGAACGACAGGCGTGCCGGTGCTGAAGCTGGCGAGACCGACGGTCTGCCATCCGCCGACGATGCGATTGAGGACGCCATGCGCATCCCCAAGAAATGCCTTGCCATGTCCAAACGGGAACTCGTAGATGTAGCTGACCACGAGCATGCGCGTAACGTTTTGCGCGCCCAGCGCCCATTCGTTTTGGGGAGCGTATTGGTTGACGAAGGTCCCGCTGGTCGGCCCCAAATAGGTGACCGCTGAAGCGGAGTTGTCGAACTCCTTGCCCCACGTGAACGATCCCAGTAAGGACAGCCCGTGGGAGAAGCGCTTGTCGACTTTCAGCGTCATGGCGTTGTATTTCGATTCCGCTTGAGGCTTGCGGAAGCTTTGCACGCTACCCAGATATTGAGGATAGGGGGAGAGCAAGTAGTTGGCCTGAACCGTCGGGTTGTCCAGTGGCGAGCCGGGAACGTTGACCAGACCAAAGAACGGATTGGGAACCTGGGCGAGGAGCGCGCTACCCAGTGCCAGATCGGAAGTGGGGAGCTGGCCGTAGGGCACGCCCGGGTCTCCGTTGATCAGGAACAGACCATGATTGCCGAGATAGCCGAGCTCGACAGTGGTTTGGAATGGCAGCGAGTATTGCACGTTGACATTCCACTGTTCGGCGTACGGGTTGCGATAAGAACCGAAATAGGAATCGCTGATGCCCGTGCCGATGTCGGTGGAAGGACCTCCGGCAGCGCCTGGCGGAAGATTGAAGCCGGTGGGCGCAGGGTTGCTGAGCGTCGCGCAGTTGGTGCAGAGGCTGGGCGCTGTTTGCTGGCTGGTGAAGCTGGTTGTGAAATTGGTTTGGCTGGAGAAGCCCTCGATGCCCGGAGCACCATCCGTGCCGGCAGCCTGAAGTGCCGAGGGCGCGAAGACGATGCCGAACCCGCCACGAAGTACGAAGTTTTTGGTCGGGTTATACGCCAAGCCGATGCGCGGACCAAAATCATGCCACTGCGTTGGCCCTTGATGGCGCCCGTACTGGCTGGCAGGCGTGCCGACGAAGATCATCTGGCCCATCAAGTTGCTGCAGGCCGGACAATCCGCGGACGCTGGGACCAAGCCGGCGAGCGGAGACGGCAAACTGGGGTCCCAGTAGGAGAGCTGATTGAATCTGTCGGTACGTGGAATCTCGACGTCCCAGCGCAGGCCCAGATTCAGGGTCAACTTCCGGGTGATTCTGTAGTCGTCTTGCACAAACAGAGCGAAATAGCCGCTGGCATCGGTCGCTTTTGGCTGATGGGTGATGTCGCCGGTGTCGGGCAATCCCAATAAGATGGAAGCAAACGGGTTCCCTGTCCCGTTGGCGTTGTTGGCAGTCTGCTGCGTCCAGCTTTGATCGCCGTTGAAGACCCCGGAAGGGTAGCCATATTGCGCAAAGTTCTCATAGAGCTTGCGGAATTCGGCGCCGAACTTCAACGAGTGCGCGCCCAGAATTTTCACGATGCTGCCGGTCAGATCGTAGGCGGTCGGTTTTTCGTAATAGGAGTTGTATCCGCTGGGGCCGAGGCCGGAGAAACCTTGGCTCATGTTGAAGGTCGGGAAGACCAGGCCATCCTTGGAGGCCGTCGCAACGTAAGACGCCGGGAAACCGAGGCTGCCGAGATCGAACGGCTCGCCGAATGTGTTGCGCGTGTAGGCGGCGCGGCTGGCGCCGAAGCGGAGCTCGGCCAACAGCGTTGGGCTCAGGCTGAAGGTGTTGTTGAACGAGCCGCTCCATTCGGTGTTGACGAATGGTCCGTTGTATCCCTGCGAGGCGGCGTTGTTGTAGTCGCTGAGGGACGTTCCCGATTCATTCCAATGCGAGAAGCGGAAGAAGGAGTGCCATTTTGCGTTGAAGTCGTGGTCGAAGCGAGCGTCAAAGTGCCAATAGTCATCGAAGGTCGAGCCGGAAACGAAATAGTTGTTGTATAGACCAGCGCCGGGAACGTTGGGCGCTGGATAGAATGCCAAAGCGGCCAGGGCGACGGAGTTAAGATCGGCGGTGGGGATGATATTTCCGGGGAAGGCTTGCCGCACGTATTGACCGCCGACAAGGGCCACGGAGTTCGGGTCGTAGATGCAGCCGGACATTGGGGTTACGTTGCAGTTGGTTCCGGCGGGAATGAGATCGGAGAAATCGCCCTTGAGCCACTGGGTTTGCGGAACGCTATCGGTTTCTGACGCGGCGGCGTTTTGCCGCGAGTCTTCAAAGGCGAAGAAGAAGAAGGTGCGCTTGTTGGGGCGGTCGATCAGCGGAATGGGGCCGCCGATGGTGCCGCCGTCTTGGTACCTATACAGGGATGGCTGGGGTGCGGTAGCGCCAAACGAAAATTCCTCCGCGTCTAGAATCGCGTTTCTCGCGAACAGGAAACCCGAGCCGTGATATTTGTCGCCACCAGACTTGGTCACCAGGCTGATGGTGCCACCAGAAAATCTGCCGTAGTCCGCGGGCAGCACGCTGGTCTGCACGCTGAACTCCTGGACCGAATCCACGATCGGTTGGTACGCCGACTCGTTATTGCCGACGTTGTTCTCCGGCAGAATATTGGTCATGCCGTCGATCAGTTGTTCGTTGTTGGCGTTTCGCGAGCCGCCGATGTGCGGCGTGGACGCCTGACCTACGTTGCTTACCGCTGGGACCAGCGTCGACAAATCGAAAGGATTGCGGCCGTTCAACGGCAAGTCGATGATCGATCGCGTGTTGATCACCGTGTTGAGGCTGGAGGATTCGGTTTCGAGCGTGCCAGCCGTTGAGCTGACCTCGACAGTCTCGCTCACCTGGCCGATGCTGAGAGTAAAGGCGAGCGGCAGGGTCTCGGAAACTCCAACGACGACATTTTCACGCTTCTCCTGCTTAAAGCCTCTGGCCTCGATTGCGACCGTATAGCTGCCCGGCAGGACGAAAGGAAATTCGAATCGCCCGGACTCGGCGGAGACCACTTGCCGTGAGACGCCGGTGGCCTCGTTTGTTATCGTTACCGTGGCACCGACGATGGCCGCGCCTTGCTGGTCGGCGATGGATCCCTGAATGGTACCGGTCGGTGTTTGCGCGAAAGCGGAAGTAGCCGCGAAAAACAGGGTTGCAAAAACCATCAATTTACGCACGTTGCCTCCATGATCGAATCAGACTTAAATTCCCCAGCAGTCCTGGAGCACCGTCCGCCGTTCGAGGACCAGGAAAGCCTAAAGCTCAACGGTTTAATGGTATCGTTCCCATACAGCGTTAACGGCTTTATAGTTTGCTTGCATCAGCTTTGTCAATCATAAAATTCAAGGGATCCCCGAAAGGACCAACTTGACGGGCTGGAGTAGCATCTAGAACAGGCATAGCGGTGGGCGCGGTCGGAAAGTTGCGCTACTATGACCGTCCTTGTGGTTCCGTTGAGGTGCGCTTGAACTGGATTTCTGTCAACCTCTAGAGGTCTTGATGTCGAGGAAACCGATGGATAGGCCGACGATCGGAGATGTGGCCCGGGAATCCGGGGTCGGTAGGATGACGGTGTCGCGCGTGGTGAATGGCGGCGAGTTGGTGAGCGCCGCGACCGCGGCGCGTGTCCGCGCGGCGATCCGCAAGCTGGGCTACGAACCGAACGAAGCAGCGCGCATGCTCAAGGGTCGTTCGTCGCGGACGATTGGGCTGATCGTCCCCGATCTTGCGGACACTTTTTTTTCCATCTGCGCGCACGCAGTGCAGCAAATGGCGGCAAAACAAGGGTATTTGACGCTATTGCTGGCTTCCGAGCGTGATCGCGACAGCGAAGCGAGAGAGCTGGCGATGATGAAGTCGCGCAACATCGCCGGGATTCTGATCGTGCCTTCGAGTCCGGACAGTGTCGGCCAGTTGCAGGACGTGCGGGCACGTGGACTGCCCGTTGTGATGCTGGACCGCACCTTTCCCGGACTCGATGCGGCCGAAGTCATGGTGGAAAACGAGCAGGGAGCGCGGAAAGCTGTGCATCACTTGCTGGAACATGGCCATCGGCAAATTCTCTGCCTGGGATACGACAGCCAGTACAATTCCATCGGGTTGCGAATCGAAGGCTACCAGAAGGCCATGACGCAGGCAGGCCTGAAGCCGGAGCTGTTCATCGCGGACGAGGTTTCCACCATTGGTCCGAAGCTTTTGAAACGCCTGCGTTCTCCCAAGCCACCTACGGCGCTTTTTACGCTGAATAACGTTACCACCATTCATGTGTTGCAGGACCTGCAGCGCGAGAACGTCCAAGTGCCGCACGACGTCGCCGTGATTGGATTCGACGATTTTGAGATGGCCTCCTTGCTGAGCGTTCCGCTCACAGCCGTGCGCCAGCCGGCTGCGGAACTGGGGCGGACTGCGACGCACCTGCTGCTGGACTGGATTCGCTCGCGAAATACGCAAAAGAGGCCCGTAAATCCCCGAATTGTGCTGCCCACCGAACTGATCATCCGGCGTTCCTGCGGCTGCGAGGTTATTCGCAGAGACCGAAGTTAGATCCCTTTAGAACTCACGGTAGAAATTCCCGCTGGTTTGCGGTTGCCGCCGGCCATGCGGAGTGCTTTCCAGCTCCCGCGAATGGCGCTACTCTAGGGTTGGCGGTGCCGTGTATACTGGTATCGTTACCAGAGGGATTGGGGTGTCTCCGAAACCAAACGGTCACGTCCTGGTATTCGACGTTGGAGGTAGCCACGTCGCCGCGGGGGTGTTCGGCCCCGGGGACATGAGCATTGGCGCGCTTCACTCTGTACCGGTGTCTTCGGATGGAACCGTCTCGGAGTTCCTGGGTACGCTTGCTTCGCTGGCGAAAGTTGCGCTGCACGATCACGTTTCGCCGGTCGGCGTCAGCGTGGCGATTCCCAATCCGTTTGACTACGCGCGCGGCATCAGCTACATGGAGCACAAGTACCGGCATCTTCACGGACTGGACTTGCGAATTATGCTCTCCAAGGCGCTCCTGTGCGATCCCGGCGAGATCCAGTTTTTAAATGATGCCGCGGCCTTTCTAATGGGCGAGATTCAACAGGGAGCAGCGACGGGTGCGGATCGTGTTGTCGGCATCACGTTGGGAACCGGCCTTGGCTCGGCATTCGCAATTCATGGCCGGATTGTTATCAGCGGTCCGGGTGTGCCCCCTGGCGGCGAGATATGGGACCTCCCGTACGAGAACACCATTGTCGAAGACTTTGTTTCGAGTCTTGCGATCCAGAGGCTGTACAAAGAAAACACCAGCACTTGGGCCGAAGTGCAGGACATCGCCAACGCGAGCGCAAAGAGCGCCGCGGCACGCCGGACGTTCGAACAATTCGGCAGCAGATTGGGCGCCGTGGTGCACGACACGTGCGGTGCCTTCGGCCCGCAGCGCATCATTTTGGGAGGAGGAATCGCGCGTGCGGCTGCGCTCTTCCAGCCTTCGGCGCAGAAGGAATTGGCGGACCTGGGAATTGAGGTGCGTGTTTCTCAATTGGGAGAGCGCGCCGCACTGCTGGGCGCGGGTGTGAATTGGATCCAGAGCCACAACGGGGTGTCTCAGCCGCAGGAGAAGACTCGTGCCCCGGACGGGGCTTAGTCCGGAGTTTCCGGTGAATGCGCACGCTTGCGATTTTCTTACGAGAAGGTTCTGCTTCACCGTGGCATTTCTTTGCTGGACGGGCGTGGCCCGTGCTCAGCAGCCGGCCACGAAATGCGCTCCGCCACAAGCCTTAAGCGAGCAACTGGCGTCCCACCCTACGGCGGCAGCCTACGACGCGCTGGGAAGGTATTACGGAGACCAGAGAAAATTCGGCTGTGCGGCCTCGGCGTTTCGCTCCTCCCTGAAGCTCGATCCAAATTCCGCGCAAACTCATTACTACCTGGCGCTGGCTTTGCTCGCAGAGGGCGATGCACAAGATGCAATTCTTGAATTTCGGCGTTCTGTGGCATTGCAGCCGAATCAACCTGAGGCTCGTTTGGCACTCGGAGCGGCGCTCAGCCAGATGAACGACGTGGATGAGGCGATACAAGAATTTCAAGAGGTCCTCAAGACAGATCTGAAGTCCATTACCGCAATCGACTGGCTGGCGAAGGCCTATATTTCTCAGAAAAGATATGCGGCCGCGATCGCATTGCTGAAGGACGCGCCTTCCGATGAAGCGCTGCAGATGGACCTCGTGGTGGCCTATTCAAGATTCGGCGACAACGACCGGGCCCTTCAGCTTCTGACGCAGATGGAGAGCGATAGGCCGGATTCCGCGGTGCCGCATTCCGGCGCGGCCAACATTTATATCCAGCAGCGGCGCTATGAAGATGCCGCGAAGGAATTCCAGGAGGCTTTGCGCCTGAATTCTCACGATGACGCGACCCGCGCGTCCTATATAAGGACCCTGCTCCTACTGTCGAAATTCGACGACGCTTTGCCGCTGGCGCAGGAGTACCACGGCAGACGCCCCAACGATTTCGACGCTTGTTACCTTCTCGGGGTAGTGGATCGCGACCTGGGCGATTATGCTGACGCGAAAACGCTGCTGTCGGCGGCAGTAAAGATAAATCCGCAACACTACGCGGCCAGGTACAATCTGGGGCTCGTTTATGCGAAATCCGGGGAGCCCGCCGCGGCTCGTAAACAACTGGAAAGAGCCGTGCAGCTCGACCCGACCTCGGCGGATGCTCACTTCCAACTGGCGGCCGCCTTGCGCTCGCTCTCGTTGCAGGACGCGGCGCGTGCGCAATTGGCCGTGTATCAGAATTTAATGGCCGAACGCGCCGAGAAAGACGTGGCGGCGGCAAAAGCCAACCAGGCCAAAGAATTTCTCGAACGAGGAGATGCGCAAAAGGCGGCGGAGCTTTACCGGCAGTCCGCTGAGAAAGATCCCAAAAATTCGCATCTCCTGTATGACCTGGCTTTGGCGCTGGATCGCGCCCACGATCCTGTAGGCGAGCAGCGGGCTCTGGAAAGAGCCGTCGAACTCGACCCGCGATTCGCCGCGGCACGCAACCAGCTCGGTTTTCTGCTTTTGCAAGCGGGCCACGCCGCCGATGGAGAGAAGCAATTCCGGACCGCCATTTCTTTGGACCCTCACTATGCCGAAGCGCAGAACAACCTTGGCGTGCTCTATGGCCAGCAGGGCAAGAACGTCGAGGCGGAACGGTTGTTTCAAGCGGCGGTCGAGAGCGATCCCAGATATGCGCCGTCGTATGTGAATTTGGCGGCAGCGCTGGCCAGCCAGTCGCGGTTCACCGAAGCCGAGTCCACGCTGCGGAAAGCACTGCAAATCGAACCCGATAATCCGGAAACGCGCGCATTCCTCGCGCAGATCGAAAGTCAATTGGGGCGGCCGAGCAATGTTCATCCCTAGTGGTTGGGTGGATCGATCGACGAAGTTTTAGAGTGGACGCCTGCCTCTGCCATGAGACTGACTCGCCGAACCTTTACCTCGAGACTGCTGGCGGCTTCGGCGTGCCCATTTCTTCCTTTCCCATGGCGGCAGATCTCCCAGGCGGCGGACCTGCAACGAGCGCCTGCGCCGATTCGAAAACCGTTTTCACGATTTGTCGATGTTGCCGCCGAAGCGGGCCTCACTGCCCCCACGATTTACGGGGGCCTTTCCGAAGACATGTACATTATTGAATCGATGGGAGGAGGCTGCGCCTTCTTTGACTACGACAACGACGGGTGGATGGATATTTTCATCATCGGCGGCAGGCGCCTGGACAGTATGCCCGCAGCCACTTCGAACCGGCTGTATAAGAACAACCGCGACGGAACATTCACCGATGTCACCGAAAAGGCAGGGTTGCAAGACACCGGCTGGGCCAACGGCGTATGTGTCGGCGACTACAACAACGACGGGCATGAAGATTTGTTTTGCACTTACTACGGGCAGAACAAGTTGTACCGGAACAATGGGGACGGAACTTTTGCCGATGTCACCAAACAAGCGGGGCTCCATGGCGATTCCATTCGCTTCGGCACGGGTTGCACTTTTTTCGACTACAACCGCGATGGATTCTTGGACCTGTTCGTAGCCAATTACGTCCAGTTCGACCTCGAACAGGCGCCCAAGCCCTCGACTTCCAATCCGAGCTGCAGCTATGAGGGCGTAGCGGTTTATTGTGGTCCTCGAGGTATGGTCGCAGGGTCCCACTCCCTGTTTCGCAACAACGGTGATGGCACATTCACGGACGTGAGCAAAGAGTCCGGCATCGCCGCCGTGCATTCTTCCTATGCCCTCACCAGTGTCGCGGCAGACCTTGACGAGGACGGCTGGCCTGACCTGTTTGTCGCGAGCGATTCCACTCCGAGCCTGCTCTTTATGAACCAGCGCGATGGCACCTTCCGGGAAGAAGGCTTATTGCGTGGCGTCGCGGTGAGCGGGGAAGGCGCGGAATTCGCCGGCATGGGCGTCGGAGTGGGGGACTGCAATCTAGACGACCATCTCGACCTGTTCAAAACGCACTTCCAGCGGCAGCCCGGCGGGCTCTATCACAATTCGGGGAAGGGGGATTTTGAAGACGTCACTTTGCGGAGCGGCATCGGCGTCGAATCGCGGTTTGTCAGCTGGGGCGCGGGCATCGTGGACCTCGATAACGACGGATATCCGGACATTTTTCTCGTCACCGGAAACGTGTATCCGGAATTGGAGAAGGTCTACCCGCAACTTCCTTACAAAGGGCCGCGCATTGTCTTTCGGAACCTGCGGAATGGATCTTTTGAAGAGTTGGGCGACGAAGCGGGTCCCGGAGTATCTGCCCGGCATCCTAGCCGGGGCTGTGCATTCGGGGATTTCGACAACGATGGAGACCTCGACATCGTCATCATGAATGTAAACGAACCGCCTTCCCTGTTGCGAAACGACGCGCCTGCGGGAAACCACTGGCTCAAGATCAAGCTCATCGGAACGAAGTCCAACCGCAGCGCCATTGGAGCGAGAGTTGTCGTGCGCTACGGTGGGAAAACACAAGCGCAGGAACTCGCCAGCCAATCCAGCTACCTCTCGAGCAACGATCCGAGGCTGCACTTCGGCTTGGGGGATCAGTCGAGCGGGAATATTGAGGTCCACTGGCCAAATGGGCTCCATGAATCTTTCAAAGGCGTCGCCGCGCGCCAACTGGTGACGATCCAAGAAGGCTTCGGCATCATTTCGGTAAAGAAATTTCGCTGAGCTGGCAGCTTCGTGAAAGCGTGGATTGTTCTCCCAGACCGTTACCAAACGATCCAGATTAACGTATTGCAGCGGGGCCAACCAATGTGGGGCACTGCCCGCCGACTATGCCCGGATAGTGCTACGCTCTCCGTTTCCACTCCAGACCATGGTTGATCCATAAGCCGGTTGGCCTCGTGGCCGGACGGCGTTCGGTACAACTTCGGTATAACCGTGAGCAAAATTTCCGGATAAAGAATCCGCAATCCGTTTGTCCCGAGTGTTTTCTCAGGATGGCCTCGACATGTCGGGCAAGCGCGTTCAAGAGTTAGGAGGAGATTCGCGGAGCCGAGCCGCTGGGATTTTGGCTGTGTATACGCGACAGTGCTTTTGCTTAGGTTTGAATTCTCCGTACCAGGTGCGGGCCTTCGTTTTCTGGAGCGCGCCGAGCGGTGGTGCAGCGTGCCGCGAGGAAATACTTAGCTTCTTTCAGGCCTGAGAGCTGTAGCCCAAGGGCTGTTCACCGAGGCTTTCGCTATTTCCAATCAGGACGTCGCGCACCTTGCTCCTTTCCTACCCTGAGCGCCACTAGGAACGCGATTCCTGAGTGTCTTCTGCCTCTTTCCATTCTGAGCCACTCGCGTGTCAAACGGCCGAGTCGCTCGGAATTTCGCGAAAACCACTCCTATTCAGAGATGTTAGGATATACAATCGAACGCAATCGATCCGGGTAGGCAAACACATTCTCCGTTCTAAAAGGAAGAGCCATGAAGATTGCACTTGGCATCTGTATTCTTGCGGCGATCGGCGGGGCTGCGCTTGCGGCCGGCGCCAAGCCCGACTTCAGCGGGACCTGGCAATTGGATCCCCTCCTGAGCCGCTTCAGCAAGGAATTCCCCGCACCGAAGAGCAGGACCCTCACAATCGAGCAGCACGACCCCAAACTCCATATCGAGATCAAGACTGAAAACAGCGCTGGCACCCGGGATCACGTGTTCGATCTAACCATCGAGGGCGCGGAGGCTAAGTCCTCCACTTCCGGAGACGATTCCACCGCCAGTGTTTCTTGGGGCGACATCGACGGCACCCGCTTGGTGTTGACCATCAAAGAGCAGTCTTCAAGGGGTCCCGTGGTAATAACCCGTGTGATGAAGCGCGGCTCCAAGGGGAAAATGCTCACCACCGTATTGACCGCGGAGACCCCGGCCGGCGAGCAACGCGCCAACGAGTTCTACAACGTGCACTAAACGCCCACCACCCTTCGCTACGGCGCGATTAGCTCGGATTGGAATTGGTTGATGTGGTGCACGATGGCAAAGGCTGGGCTCTTCGTCCCCACGATTTTTCACAAACAACGCACACGAAGCGTTTCCCGACGCGCCTGCTAGCGCGGAAAATTTGCGGAATCTCGGACTCGTTCCACCTGAAGCAGATGACGCCTTTCGTGGCTGGCAATAATTCTCAGCCCGGTCCCTACATCGGTCCGATTGCAATATTGTCTTTACCGCGCGCGGAAATATTGACGACTGCGGGCAAAGCCGGATCCACGACCGTGGCCTATCCATTCTTGAACTCGGCGAGGTTTATAGGGCAGGATCTTTGTCCATCTTGACCGGGACTTTGCTAGCGAGAGAAGCAGGGGTACCCGCTTGGGGAAGCAGGGCTAGGGTGAAAAGCCCGAGTACGAGCATAGCCAAGAAAAAGATGATCACTACATTCCAGCGCCGAAAGCTCGCCTCGATGCCCGGTTGGACGGGTACGAAGTGCCACATCGGGAGGCCTGAATTTCTGTTTCGCATATAGCTTCTCCATTTCGAATTCCTAGAGTTGTAAATTCAATGCAACGATTGTCCTCGCGGAGCGGCTGAGGCTGGAGCGCTGCTCTCGCGATTCGGACCGCGGGCCCGCCGGAAGCATCACGGGGGCAGGAGCCATCGCGCGCGGGGATTTCCTGCCCCAGAGCGGCCGCCCGTTGGGATCACGAAGAGTCAAATCGCGCTTTGCCTTAATGACTTCTAGCGGTACAACAGTCCTGCGACCGCGACTGGGAAGCAGGAACCCGATGACGAGGAGCTGGTCACCATCCACAAAGAAAAAGCGGTTGTCGCGGATGAATTTCGTGGGTCCGAGACGTACGTTGAGGAAGCCGTCTTTGGTGGCGAGAACCAGGTCGGTGGTCGCACAATAACCAGAGCGGCTGTCTTCCTTCTGCGTCGCCAGCAGGGCAGCGGAACAGGCGTGACGGATCACTTCGTCGACGATACCGGTTAGGTTGACACGCGCCGGTGGACTGGCGTCGAACCGGCTGGGATTGGCAGTCTGGGCGTTTGCGAAAGCTCCGAACGCGAAGACACTGACCGCGAGCGGCCAGAGCAGAACCATCAACGAAACCGTCTTATCGTCACAATTCCGCATGGCCGTTTGCACTTCATGCTGGGTGTGATCTGGGCCGGGGCTCAAGGTCTCGCACGGAGACGGTGGTCGGGTCACCGAATCCGGGCGACGCATTCTTGGGCCCGCTGACCATGACTGCCTGCAGAATGGTCGGAGGGCGAAAAAACTGGTAGCAGAGCACTTCGTCCAAGCGGATTCGGAACTCGCGCGAACGCATTCCCGGTTCTTGTGTGCGATCTTGCCCCTCGAAGACGGCGGTCATCCACCAGCATCCGTCTTTGACGGCGTGGGACACAAACATCGTTGTTTTGGTGCCGAGGAGCGGAGACATGAATTGAAGGGCGGACCCGTCGGAAAGCATGAACTCACTCAAGATCAGGTCGAATTGGCGATCCTGGAGGAGCTCCATGGCCTGGTTCTTCGAACTGGCGAAGCAGATGCTGCATCCACGTTTGCGCAGATGGTCTTCGAGGACCGGAGCGTTTCGTGCGCCATCTCCCACCAGAAGTACGGTCACTCCAGGCCTCCTTCCAGAGAGCCGAAACCCCGGCGCGCCGTCGCACATCAGGAAGCACGAAGAGAATGTGGCGAGAACGATCTTCCCCGGCTTATCCGGCGAAGGTCGCCCTTGCACAACGGCCAGTCCGTCGTTCCGAGCGTCTACTCGGTAAGATGTATCGTATTACGATATGGTTGCCCCGGGGGCGGCCGCAACAAGCGGTCAAGCCCATGGAGGACGTGCGTTCCCATCGGCCACAGGCCGATAACGTAGCCTCCGTCTTGATCGCAGAATGCCTTTTCGAGGAGGAGAGCTTCGATTCCTCGGAAACGGAGCATCGCGAGCGACAAACCAGCGATTCCGGCGCCGAGATTCTGAGGAAGGGAGCGATACCAAGTTGGCCAACGGAGAGGATCTGCGCGTCCGCCATTCCCGTGCGAGCTTCGAGTTCCCAGGCTCTGGCTGCCAAGCCCGGGTCCCCGGATTCAGTTCTGAGATTTGTATTCCTGCGTTGCATGGACTTCCTTCCGTTCCATAGGGTCCAACTGCGCGCGCGCGCGGAAGTCCGATCCATCAAGGGAGTCCTGAAGGTTGCGATCGCGCGTGGCCTGCGCGACGTCGTGTTGTTCCTGTCGGCTCAACGTCGTGTGATCGCACTCACCCAGGGCTTGCAGGCAACCCTGCAGATTTCGATCACGCGAGGCGTCGGCTACCTGTTGTTTCTCGTCGGCGCTGAGCTGGCTGCGGTCGCAGTCCCCTACTCCTTCCAAGCAAGCCTGGAGATTGCGGACGCGGGCGGATCGCGCGATTTCCTGGCGTTCGCGGTCGTTGAGGCGGGCCGGGTCGCACTCGCCGACTCCGTCTAGACAATTCTGGAGATTTCGATTTTCGTTGGCGCGCGCGACCTCCTTTTGCTGTTCGGCGTTGAGTTGCTTCGTATTGCAGTCGTAAAATCCGCACAAGCAATTCCGGAGATTGCGGTCCTGCGTGACACGCTGCACGGCCTGGCGTTCTTGCGCGTTCAGTGCCCTTGGATGGCATACGGAGAATTCGTCCAGACAGTCTTGAAATTCCTGTGCTTGTGAAGGTTGCGATGATTGCGCGGCCATATACAACGGAGCGACACCGGTCACCAGCAGAGCGAAAAAGATCCATCGAATGAACTTCACGAACGACCTCCCGAAGTGCTTGGGGCACCGTCGCATTTCGGAACAGGGCGCGCCGATGAAACAATTCCGTGCCGGTATGCGACGCAAGTGAATTGCTGTGCAGGGTATTTCGTTCCGCGAACCGGCGGAGCGCCTGCCTGTACATCTATATGGACGCACCGCACGGTTCGGGTGTTAGCCGAGAGCGCGCTGATATATCGCGTTACGATACAAAGCGCAAAGCAACCCTTGCCGTATATATCGCATCACGATATATTGAGGCTGCTAACGCACCTCCGGGCTGGGACGGCCACTGAGGCCACGGGAGGTCAGTCCAAGCGGGTTAGGAGGACTTGCTCGTCCTGGCCCTGCGACTGAGCTTCGAGATAAATGATTCGAGCCCCGGCCGGAATCAATCCCCAGAAGGAGAATTCCTCAAATGCGAACGAAAGGTTTCGCTCTCGCTGTGTTGTTCTCGGCCATGGGTTATCTATGCGCGATTCCTGCCTTCGCGCAGTCGTCGCAGGAAACGGGTAAGTTAAAAATTCACGTCGAACCCAAACAGGCGTACGTCTTTGTCGACGGCAAGGCCATCCGCGATGGCAGCCAGGTGATCGAAGTGGCTGCCGGCGACCACAGGGTAGGCGTGTACAACTATGGATACCTGCCACAGACCAAAGAAATCCACGTGGGCGCCGGCGAAACGACCGATCTAGGCGTCAGCCTGCAATCGGCGGGCGACGTGGTCGCCGGACCCTTCGCGGACATCGAATTTAAGGGCGATCCACGTGCGGCCGTTCTTCTGAATGGCGCCACACCTGATTATTTTGTAGGACATGTCGACGAATTCGATTGGAACTGGATTTGGCATCAGCGGCTTCTGGTGAAGCCGGGAACTTACCAAGTCACGGTGACCCGCGAAGGAAATACAATTTGGTCCGGGCCGGTAACGGCGAAAGGCGGGGAGCAGGTTACGGTGTATCTCGACCGCAACGGAGAGACGAAAACCAAGGAATGGAAAGAGGGATTGACGATGCCGCCGCAGCCCCGATTCCACGCGGGAATCGCCAGCGCGACCGTACCGGTCGCTCCGGTCACGACGCAGTTGCAGGCGCAGTCTGCCAATGTGAGTTGCGGGCAGGCGACCGACATTTCGTGGAAGTCCACCGACGCGGCGAACGACTCCATCGCTGGGATTGGACAGGTTCCCGATCATGGGGACCGTACCGTCACACCCACGCATGACACGACGTATGTGCTGACGGCCAAGGGTCCGGGAGGCGAAGCGACGCAGAGCGTGACGGTTCATGTCGACGCGACGCCCACGGCCATGTTGTCTCTCAGCCAGCCGGAAATCCGGTATCACAAGATTGGCGACAAAGTCGTGGAGCAAGATTCCGCCACATTAAGTTGGTCGGCTTCCAACGCAAACTCAGCCAAGGTCGAACCTTTCGACGACACGGCGACGAAAGGGACCCGCATAGTGACCGCCGACCCGCAGCACACGAACACGGGAGCGATCAACGAAAACCGCACGTATACGCTTACGGCGATGAATGCCTGCGGCAGGACAACCACAAAGATGGTCACGCTGCACGTTGTCGGGTCGATCGATCCGCCGCCTTCGGCAACTTTGCTAAGTACCTTCTATCCTACGGCGTACCCAACCAAGCGCTATCCGAACGTTGGCCTTCTGGCCGACGAGAAGATGACACTCGACAATATCGCGACGCAATTCAAGAACTTCGGGATCTATGAACATACCGCCAGTCTGGTGGTTATTGGATATGCCGACGCACGTGGTTCGCGTAAGTACAACAACGCACTCAGCGAGCGCCGCGCCGCCCTGATCCGCGACTACTTGATCGCAAAAGGAGTTCCAGCGAACGAGATCACCATCCGGGCGGAAGGAAAAGACAAGCAAATCGACCAAAAGAATGTGGACGAACTGCTAGCGAAGGGTGACACCAAGCCAGCCCAATACATGTCGAAGAACAGGAAGGCGACGTGGCTCGCGTATAACCGCCGCGCCGACTTGATGTTGGAGCCGACTGGACAGAAATCCACCAAGGTGTATCCAAGCGACGCTCCCGATGCGCGGATCCTTTGGCAGCGGCGCGAACCGAATTTGAAGAAGGTGGAGTCGGCGTCCAAAACGACCTCCCACGTCGAGCAGGCTAGCGCGAGCCTGTCCGGCAATTGAGGGATACGGCATGAAGCAGCCAGTCCTTCTGGTGCTTGACCGCTCCCGAGCGCGGAGCGGAACGATGAAGTAGGGCGGTGACTTAATTTAGGATTCCCGCCGGTTTCGGGGAAAAAGGAGATAGCAATGCAGGAACAAGACCTGGTTAGGCAGCAAGTTGCGGAACCACCGATCGTGATCAAGACGACGGGCTTGAGTGTTGAGGCGAGGGAGATGATGAACTCGATTGCCAGACGGGCCTACGAAATATTCGAATCGAAAGGCAGAGCGCGGGGGCACGAACTGGCAAATTGGTTCGAGGCCGAGTCCGAGTTGTTTGAGCGCACTCCAGTCGACGTTAAGGAATCTCTGGAAGGCGTGACAGTACTCGCCGATGTGCGCCGCTTTGCACCCAAGGAGTTGGAAGTGGACCTGGAGCCGCGGCGGGTGATCATTATCGGAAAGCACCAAGTCGAGGCCGAGCGCAAAACAGAGATAAGCGGTTCTGCGGAGAAGCGCACGACTCGATTGCTCCGAAGCCTGGAGCTGCCGGTCGAGATCGACACGCGTCAGGCCACGGCGCGGCTCAAAGGAGGAATCCTTGAACTCGATATAAAGAAAGCCCCGGCCGGTAAAGGAAGGACCGCGCAGGCGGGAACGAGTTTGGGCGCTGCCTGAAGGAACTGGACAGGAGCATTTTGCGTGCTCGGCCAGTGGGTTTCGTCCGGCCATTGGCCGAGCGACCGCTCGTCACTACAAGCGTAATTCGCTGCCAACCGAATGTTCTCGCAAGTTTTTCTCGTGTTCTTCGATTCATCGGCAGTGCACGAGGCACAAACCCAAGGTTAGGAGGACAACTATGCGGCTTTCACTGAAGGCGATGGTCATCGCAGGCGGAATTCTCTGGGGCAGTGCGATACTCCTCGTTGGTCTGATCAACCTGGCACACCCGAGCTACGGTGTGAATTTTCTCCAGATGACGAACTCCGTCTATCCGTGGTTTCACACCATACACACGGTCCGCAGCGTTCTGATCGGGACCGTGGACGGTGCGGCGGATGGAGCGGTGGCAGCCTTGATTTTTGCTTGGCTGTACAACGGTTTCGCTGGCAGCCGGCCTACATCTCGAGTGTCCCAAAACTAAGTTGTCGCCATCCTGGCGTCCGTTATGGACGAGATACAAAGTCCACGCATGTTCCCCGCTTGTGCGCAGCGGGAGTCGCTTTGTCTAGCGCTTGGGCGTTTGTACCCGCGTCGAGCGATGCTTCGGTTGGAGATCGTCCTTTCGTTGTTGACCGTTGGCGGCTTTGCGGCGGTTACGAGAGTTGCTGTGCTTCATAATCGCGGCTAAGGCGGAAACGAGGGCGTGCCCGCTCTCCCGCAGTTCGTGCAGCCGTTCGACCACGACTGTGTGCACCGCATTCGCACGGAACATAGCATCATCTATCTCGTCCGCGTCAGGCGGGCCGACAGATAAAAACCGGCGCTCGGGTCAAATTTTCCGCCATGATCCATAGCGTTTAGCGGCATCTCTCGAAAAGCCGTTCCGATATCCTGGCGTTCCTTACCGGAAGACCGGCCCTCACTTCATTCATGAAGTGGACCATCGTCCCAAGGGGGGAGTGTATCGTGATACGATATATGTGGGATTGCAGGCAAAAGTCTGGTGGTGCGCCATCGCCGCCTCATATATCGCGAGTGTAAAAGACCATTTGGACGATTGGAGAAAGTCCATAGCTGGCGAGAACGTTATCCGCATGAATATCGCTAATTCTGTATCGGAGATCGGCGAGATTCTTCCCCGGGCGGAGTTGGCTGCCAGCGCCAACGGAGTCCCTTGGGGGGCTCGCGCGGAGTCCCGCACGATTCGGTGGTGGCTGTGGTGGAACGTACTCAGTGTCGATGCACCGACCGTCGCCGTGGTGTGGGCGGCACTTTTCGCACACGCGAGCGGCGGCAAGCTGTCGGCTGCCGAAGCAACCGTCCTGGTTCTTGCTGTTTGGGTAATCTACGTCAGCGACCGGCTCTTGGACGGCTGGACGGCGAAAGACCGAGCCGCGCTACACGAGCGGCATCATTTCTGCGAGCGGCATCGATTTGTCATGGCCGGTTTGGTCGCGTTCGCAGGTGGCACACTTGTTTGGCTGACGACGGCGCACTTGCCGGCCGCTGAGGTAGCCGCGGGTGTGAAACTCAGCGTGATCCTGGTGATGTATATGGCGGGCATCCACGCGGGTCGCGGACGGATTGCCTGGGTATTTCCCAAGGAAATCGCCGTTGGACTGCAGTTCGCGTGCGGGGGGACTCTGCCTCTCTGGTCGCGGTCTATACGATTTTGGTGGGGTGCGTGTCTCCCGTGGATCCTCTTCGGTTGCCTGTGTGCCCTGAATTGTTTATCGATTGAGTGTTGGGAGAACCATCACCGCAGCGGTAAGTGGAGACAGCCGCCTCGTCCTTTTGTCCGCTGGGCCGACTCGCACCTCAACCGCATGGCGGCAGCAGTAGCGATTGCGGCTTTGGCGGCGTGTTTCGTGCGAAATCCTAAGGGCTCTTCGATCTCGGCCTTATTGGCGGTTTGGCTGGGAGCGCTGCTGCTTGTCTTTGTGAATTACGGGAGAACCAAGCTCTCGCCGGCAGCCTTGCGCGTCCTTGCCGACGCGGCACTGCTCGTCCCCGCGCTCCTCGCACTGGTGATCGGAGGTTGAGCGGGCGTGAAGCGGACTCAGCCTGTTCGGATGAATTGCGACGGGATCGCTCGTTACTACGAGGTTCTCGAGCATCTTTCGTTCGGAAGCTATCTGGAACGGAGCCGGTTTGCGTTCTTGGGAGAGGCCCGGGCATCGCGGAGAGCGATTGTGTGCGGTGGCGGAGACGGCCGTTTTCTCGCCCGTCTGCTTCGTGTGAACTCGCACGTTGAAGTGGATTTCGTGGACCTCAGCCCGAAGATGGTCGAGGTTGCGGAACGGCGGGTGGCCGGGATGGGCCGGACTTTTCGAGAGCGGGTTCGATTCCGTGTTGGAGATGTGCGGGAATTCGAGCCTCGAACGTACGGCTACGACTTGATCGTGGCGCACTTCTTCCTGGATTGTTTCTCGGAGCCGGAACTTGAGGGTATCGTTGCGTGTCTTGGAAGCTGGGCGGTGCCCGACGCGCGATGGATCGTCTCGGATTTTCGTGAAGCAGCGGGACCCGTCGGTCGCCTTTGGACCCGAGCGGTGATCCGCGGATTGTACGCCGCCTTCCGGTTCACCACGGGGCTGCGCGTTACCTGGCTGCCTAATTATGCGGCGGCGCTCGGAAGAGAAGGATACCTCCAGCGTTGTGAAGAGACAGCTTTGGGTGGTCTCCTGCATTCCTCGCTCTGGGAGGCGAGGCCTTCGCGTCCGGGACCTGCACCGAGGGATAGAGTTCGGTGAATACGCATGAGTAGCCTGATCGAAGACTACGCACTGATCGTGGACTGCGAAACCTTGGAACCACATTTGGTGCCCAGCGTCGGGCAAGGAGATCGCTTCGTGGTTCGGAAGGAGACGTGCCAATTCCTCGGAAATGGAGTGCATCCTTGAAATGAGACATCTGGGATGGGCACACTTTGCAGGGTTGACCTGTTTTGTGCCCCCTCGCTTCTAGCGTAGAATCAGGCGCCGTGAGGGCTATTCGTGCTGGCTGAACCGTTAGTTGCTCTTGCGGCGACCGTAGCTGGCGAAACGACACCAGGGTTGTTCCGGATGGTATCGTTCGGCGCCTTGCCGGTGAGGCTCGATTTGCCCTGGCTCCGATTTCGCTCCTCTACCCTGGTGATTTCTGCCCCGGTCAAGAGCAATGCCTTCATCGGGTTGCCAGCGCGGGTCTGCTTGGCGAGCGACTGACTTGATACAATCATGACCAGCAATCCTCATCCGTCCCGCCGTCCGTTTCTGCACATGCAAATGACCGAGTTCTGGTCCGGCGACCTGGGTCTTACTCTCGTAACGATATCCCTCTGCGTTCTCATCTTCGTGGTAACCCCGTTTCGCGAAAGTGGTCTTCCCGGCCGATTGTTCTTCGATCTGGCGTTGGCGATACTGATGGTGTTCGGCGCACTAACCGTAAACAAGAGTCGCGTCGGCACGGCTCTTGTGGTCGCCATCGTCATTTTCACTGCGACGATGTTGGCGCTCGCGCGCATACATCCAACACCGTTTCTTCATCAGCTTGGAAGCGTTCTCTCTACCATCACGCTGCTCGTCTATATCCGTATTGTTTTGCTCTTGATGTTTCGCGGCGGTCCGGTGACATGGAGCCGCATCCAGGGCGGGGTGAGCGCCTATCTCCTTCTTGGGATGGCTTGGGCTTCCGCATTTCAACTTCTCGAACAACTGCACCCAGGTTCCTTCTCTTTTGTGAGCGCGGCGGCGGATATCGATCAACTCGACTCGAAGCTTCTCTATTTCAGTTTTTGCACGCTTACCACCGTAGGTAGCGAAATCTCACCTGCGCTTCCTCTCGCCCGCTCGCTAACAATGGCTGAGGCCATCTGCGGCCAGCTTTTTCCCGCGATCCTGATTGGCGTCCTGGTGGCTATGGCCATGCAATCTCAGGCCAAGTCCTGAAGCTAATTCCAGGGGACCACCGATTCGTGCGGGCCAACTAATCTCCGCAGGCAGGGTCATGGCTACGGTATCGTTATATCCGGTAGGGCGCCTCGTACTGCGTTTATGCCGTCCGCGTCACTCCTTCTTGCGTTTCTTGCGATCGGCGCCGATCGCAAGCTGGCTTGCTGCGTCGATGTTGTGCCGTTCGAGTTCGGCGAGCAAGCCTTTGTCGGTCAAATCCATTCGGTGGGAATGCTTCCAGTCGTGATTCACGATCTTCACCATCCGCTCGACGACCGCTTCATCGATCACCTCGATCGCCAGCTCTCGCCGGCTATCGAAACTGCCGGGCGCAAGGTTGATGGAACCGACGATGACGCGGCGTTTGTCAATTAGGAGCATCTTGGCGTGAAGCTTGAGATGCTTCAACTTGTGAACCTTGATTCCGATATCGTCCATCGTGCGAAGCCCTCCGACTCCTTCGGTGAGCTTCTCCATTTGGAGCTTGTGAGGCGGGCGAGCCATCACGTGGACCTTCACTCCGCGGCACGCCGCGCGGACCAGGCGCTCGATAATCACGGCATCCTGGTAGCGCTCGTTCTGGAGAAAAATAGAATGCCGGGCGTCGTCAATGGACTGCGCGATGCGCTCCCGGCCGTTACCCGTACACCAGATCAAGTGTGCGTCCTCTCCCACATCGAACGTCTTGCGTTTCCAGTCCGCTTCGAAGCACTCGATAATTTCACGAACTTCGTGTTTGTGAGAGGTGATGACGGCATAGTCACGCGTTCCGGTAAGATTTTTCGTTTCCCAATTCAGCGATTTCACGAACGCGTTCGTGTCGTCCACAACCATTGATTTTTCATGCGTCAGACCGAAGACCGGGTTGCTGTCAATGACGTCCACGCCCGCTTCGCTGAGCAATTTTCGAGAATGTTGATTTTCGGCTTGGCCGCTGCGCCGGTTGGGATTCAGCATGACACGTACTTTGACACCCCGGCGCTTGGCCGCGATTACAGCCGCCAAAAGGGCCGGGTCGGAGAAAACGAACATCTTTACGCGAAGGGATTTTGTCGCTCCATTTATGGCTTCTAGGATGGGCTTGGCTGAATCATCGGGCAGGACAATTAAGGAACGCGACATGAGATCTCCCTGGGCCACCACACCTGGCCTGCTGCATCGGCGGGATCCCGCAAACTACACCCGGCAGGATTTACTCTTCACGATGTAATGCTTCTTGCCGACGCTTCGAACTGTACACGATATAGTTCCGCATAGACGCCGCCAAGATTCATTAGTTCGTCATGCGTCCCTTGTTCGGCCACGACCCCCGCTTTCAGCACGATTATCTTGTCCGAATTGCGGATTGTGCTGAGTCTATGGGCGATCGTTATCACCGTACGGCCTCTCGTCAGCTGTTCCAGCGCCCTGACTACCAAGCTTTCCGATTCGGTGTCAAGAGCTGCCGTGGGTTCGTCCAGAATGAGGATGGGGTTATTTCGAATGATGGCGCGGGCGATCCCGATGCGCTGGCGCTGGCCACCCGAAAGGGTATCGCCTCGCTCTCCCACCATGGAGTCGTAACCGTGAGGCAAGCGCGCGACGAATTCATCCACGTCTGCCAACTTCGCCGCATTCACGATTTCTTCATCCGTTGCGCCCGCCCGGCCGTAGGCGATGTTCTCGCGAATGGTGCCCTGAAAAAGCACCGTTTCCTGCAACACGTAGCCGATATGATTTCGTAGTGCTTGAATCTTGTAATCCCGAATATCGACGCCATCGATCTGGATCTTGCCTGCCGTCGGGTCGTAAAACCGGGGGATCAAACTCACGATCGTGGATTTGCCACCCCCGGTAGGACCTACGACTCCCACCATCTGGCCAGGCTTGATGTGAAAACTAACTTCGCGGAGCACGGGAGACCCGGCTTCATAGGCAAAAGCTACACGATCGAAGACGATGTCACCAGTCAGCACCTGCGGTACTTGTGCGCCCGGGCGTTCGGGAATAATCGTGTCGGCATCCAGGATCGCCTGAACGCGTTCCACTCCGACTGCCGTCTGAGCTATGGAATTCGTCATCGTGGCGAGATCCTGCACCGGCTTAAAGAATTTGGTGAGATAGGAGAGGAAAACCGTGAGCGCGCCCGCGGTCATTGTTCCCGCGAGAATGAGTGCTGACCCTCGCCACAACACGACGGCGACACACAGCGATACGGTGACGGCCACAATCGGAGAAAGCAAAGCTTTTACCCGGCGCGCTTTGAGCGCCGCATCCACGGTCGCGCGACTTACCTCTCCGAGTTCCTGCTGCGCCAAGTCCTGACGTCCGAAAGCCTTCACTACTCGCATGGACTGAAGGCCCCGCTCCACGACGGCGACCACGTTACTTTGCTGCCGGCGCACCTCGTGAGTCGCCTTTTTGACGGCCTTCTTGAATTTCGACACGAACAGAAGCACGAAGGGCGTCACGGCAACGGCAATCAGGGTGAAATCCCAGTTAAGCCAGAACATTATGAAAAGCATTCCGACGATGGTGAACATATCAACGGCGATGTCCAGCGTGGAAGCGGAAGCGAAGCCCTGAATCGTCTGCACGTCGGAGGTGATCGTGCTCAGGAGCGCACCGGTTTCGTGCGTATCGTAATAGCTGAGCGAAAGCTGCTGAAGGTGGTGGTACGTCCGCATGCGAAGATCGTTTGCAACCCACTGGCCGACGCTCGTTGTGTAGTAATTTGCTACGTAGGATGCCAGGGCGCCCAGCGCAGCGATGATCACCGCCGCGATTGCCGCCGCCAGCGCGATTTGCATCTTGGTACCGCTACCCAGTACGGGGCTCAACAAGTGGCCGAGCCAGGGAGGCAGTTTGTGTGAGCCAACCACGTTGTCGAGAACGATTTTCAACGGCCAGGGCCCGGCCACGCTCATCGCCGTTTGGACAATCATGGCGAATAGAATGACCAGTAGGGTACCGAGGTAGGGCCGAACAAGATTGCGGATTAGACCAATCAAGCCGAAAGCCCCCGGTTCGTGCTCACAATACGTCCTGTGAACAGGTCCCGACGAAACAGAGCAGTTGGGACGTCTATTCCTAGCGGCCCTTAAGATTGCCCGCGTCGTCAATGACCCGTGATTTTCACATATATAGCTATTTTCTTTCGCTTACTTTTTCGCGGCCCAGAGGTGTCGCCAGGGTCCTGAGTTACCGGCTGAACAGTCCTCGCAGTCGGCGCTGCTTCCGGACGCAAACACTACGGGCGGGGTGGCTCTTGGCAATACAACCTTCGAGGGATCGCCAAGGCTTAGTGAGCGATAGAGAGGCATTCGCAGCGGGAATTACCACGTATATTGCACACAAGATGCAAGAATTCGGCGGCACGGAGAGCAGTGACGGCAATCACCGACTGCTCTTATTGCCGGTACAGCATTTCCGGCGATCCAATACAGCAAGAATTTAAAATGTAAGTCAGTCCCAAGTGGGCTCCACAGCGTCTATTCTTTGCTGGTTGTTTAGCATTTTTTCGCTAGAACCGGCCACGGGTTGGCCGTGCATCACAACTCGCCTAGTTCAGAACGATAGGAGGAAACATGGCGCGGTATGGTAAGGCGGCAAGTAAGACGGTGAAGAGTGCGATGCGTCGCAGGAAGCGTGGCACTTTACGATCCGGCAAAGGAGGAAAGGGCGGGAAAGTGACAAGCAGGAAGCAGGCGATCGCGATCGGTCTTTCCGAGGCCCGCAAGAAGGGCGCGAAGGTTCCGCGAAAAAAATCGAGCTAAACGCACAATGGGGCGGGGCCCGGGGGATCGCGTCGGAAACCCGGCCCGAGGACATTCCGGTGGCAAACTGCTCTAGCTTCTTATGCGTGAATTTTGCCATCCACTGCGAGGTTGCCCTTCAGGTCACCCGCCATTTTCGCATTCAATATCGAATCGGTCGGGAAGGCGGCGAAGTGCGGTTCATAAATCGTCGCGCCCGTAGTCACTTGCCCACGGGTCCTCGCTTCCAGCCCGGCCCGCGCAACCCTTTCCCCGCCATGACGCCAGTCAATTCTCCATCCACAAATTCCAATTGTCCGTTCACGAAAACATATTTGACCCCTTTAGAAAGACTGTCCGGCTTCGTGTAGGTAGCCGTGTCTTCAATGGTTTTCGGGTCGAAGACCGTGATGTCGGCAAAATATCCTTCTTTGAGCAAGCCACGATCGAACAAACGCTCGCGCTGGGCGGGAAGGGAAGTCATCTTCCGCACTGCCTGTTCCAGCGGCAGCAAGTGCAAGTCGCGCACATAATGCCCAAGAAAGCGCGGCATTGTTCCGAACGCTCTCGGATGAGTATGCGGTTCGTACAGGGGCCCATCGAGAGACAATTCGCCGGCGTCCAGACAAAGGCTCGTCCACGTTTGTTTCAGGCCATATTGCAAATCCCTTTCGCTCGCCATGAAATAAAGCGCGCCCGTCTGACCTTTGTCTGCGATGATGAAATCAAAAAGGGCATCCAGTGGCGCCTTCTTTTGCGCCGCAGCGATTTGGGCAACCGTTTTGCCATCATATTGCTTCAGCTCCGGATTCACGACGCCGGAGACCATGACGCCGCTCGCACCACCGGTGTCGAAGTACAGATTTTCCCATTGCGGATGATCCTCGGCCATCTCCGCTTTTATTTTTGCGCGCGTTGAGGGATCATGCAGCCGCTCGAGAAGCTTGTCCATCCCGCCATCCGCGACCCAAGGCGGGAGGCTCGACGCCAGCGCGGTGCCGCCTGCGATATACGGATACATGTCGGCTGAAACATCCTGCCCGGAATCTCGCGCCGCTTGAATCATGTTCACAATTTTGGGCATGGAGCCCCATCGTGTTTTCCCGCTGACCTTCAGGTGGAAGATTTCAACGGGAAGTCCGGCTTCCCGCCCGATTCGCAAGGCTTCCTTGATCGCCTCATGCTCGCTCTGTCCTTCGCTGCGCATGTGCGAAGCGTAGATCCCGCCGTACTGCGAGGCCACTTTCGCAAGTTCGATCAACTCTTCGGTCTTGGCATAATGGCCGGGCGGATAGATGAGTGCCGTCGACAAACCGAACGCGCCTTGCTCCATGGCCTGCGCCACTAGCGCCTTCATTTTCTCGAGTTCGTCAGCAGTCGGCGCGCGGTCCCCATCGCCGATCACTGCCTCGCGCACTTGTGCCGCACCCACGTAGGTTCCAATGTTAAGAGGCGTGCGTACTTTCCCGAGTCGCTCGAAGTAGCCATCGAGCGTGGTCCAATCCACCTTGAGGTTGTAGTGATCCAGCATCGGCTGAAGCGACGCCAGAGTGAGATCGTTCTGCGGCGCGATCGATCCGCCCTCGCCGGTGATCTCGGTTGTAATCCCCTGCGAGAGTTTGCTCAGCGAGCGATTGTCGATCAGCAGCGACGCCTCCGATTGTCCGAGCATATCGATGAAGCCTGGCGAGACGACCAGACCGTCCGCATCGATTACGCGCTTGGCATGCGCGCTATCCACTTTCCCGACGGCCGCAATCCGATTCCCGCGAATTGCGATATCGCCGGACACCCACGGATTTCCGGAGCCGTCCATAATCCGGCCGTTCCGAATCACAACGTCGTAGTTATCCCTGCGCTGCGCCGGCTTTGCCTGCGTTTGCACCTGCAAAGGCGCGTCATACGCGACCGACGCAATTTCACCAAGCGCCTCTCCCGCGATTTTCTGCGTCGCATCGGGATCGTCCAGGGGAACGGCAACCATGTTGACGTAAAGCGCTAGAACAAGATGCTGGCCGCTCGCCGTATCCATGTATCCAGCCAGCCCCTTTCCGGTAACCATCAAATTCTTGTTCAGCGCATCGTACACGCCATAAGTCCCGGTCTTGGCATGCACATTTCCCGCAGCCGGCGAGTTCACCTGAATCTTGAAGAGCGTGCCGTCCTTTCCCATAATCGGCAGTCCGCGATAGAAGTCGGCGAAATCCTTCTGCTTCGACATGAACAAAAGGTAGTGAATCATGAAGTCCGGCGAATAATACGCGTTGCCGCCCGCGCCATCGGTTTGCGACGCGCCGGCGAGGTCGAGTCCGCCTTTGGTAAGAAACTTGTTCTCCAGATCGAAACCCGCCTGATCGATTCGCGTTTCACCATGCGCGAGGACTGCTCCCAGAACATACGGTGTCATGCTGGCATGCAGGTTCTGGCTCACTTTCAGCGTGATTTTCACATCTTCTTTCAGCGGCGGCGAAACGTGTTCGGCAACCAGGTTCTCTGGCTTGTAGTTCGAGCTAAGAGTTTTGAAATCAGGCGTCTCTGTCGAAACCGAAATACCACAACGCACGCCCTTCTCCGCAAGCGCCTCCATCAACACAATCGCAGCGAAACGGCTGGGTTCGGGCACAGGATAAGCCACCATCGGCGGTGGCGCTCCGAGCGCCAGGCTCCCGGTAATGGTCACGCTGCGCCTCCCGCCCGGATCGACTTTCTCATTCGTGTAATCGAGGCTCGTTTTCGATCCAGGCTTGCCTGTGGTGGCTTGATTGATAAACGTAACGTACGAAGTCTTCGGCGAGATCTTCAACGAAACCGGCGCGCCCTCTGCAGCACCCGGAGCCGCAATCACGTCGATCACGTTGTCGTTCACGACCATCGGAGAAATCACAACGCCCGTCCCCAGTTCGCGTTCACCTTCCGGAAAAAGCGTGGCGTCCACCAACAGCCTTCCTTTCACGCGTTTGATCCCTTTGTCCGCGATCTGCTGCGCGAATTCGTGGACGACCAGCAAGGCGTCGCCCGAAAGTCCTTTGCTGTCTGGACCACCGTAGGAGTGATCCTCATCCTCAAACGCCAGCGTGCCGTCCGGCTGAATGCGATTCGATAGATCGTAGTCGCCGCTCGCGACCAGGATCAGGTCTCCGTCGAGCGTCCCGTCCTTCTTGATCGGCCCGGTTCGATAAATCCCGGTATGAAAGCGATAGTCTCCGCCCAGCAGTTCAAGCGCCGTGCCCTCGGTCAGCAACTTCGTGGTCGAACCCGGAACGAAGAGCTGCTGTGGGTTCAATTCGTAGACGACCTTGCCAGTGTCCATCGAATAAAACTTGATTCCGAATCGCGAGTGCGCAAATTCCGGCCGGTCCATAATTTTCTTGATCCGCTGCTCGAGAGTTGCATCGGCTTGTGCGAACAGTGAACTGCCCAATGCTCCGCTGATAAGGAACATGGCGACAAACAACAAGAGCCTGAGTGATGGAGTCTTCTTCATTTGCGTCTGAAACCTCGAGTCGTCAGATTTGTTTCATACCAGAATTACCGGGTATCCCATCTATCGCGTTGCCGCAGCGCGCTGTTTTTCTGGCGCGAACGCCAAATTCTTGATGTAATCCATAGGCTCTGCTTCCGCTACAAGGAGCCAAGAGCGAAACTCTACACCAAGGCCCACTGAGGAACCCACAACCAATGCCCGATCGCGTGCTAGTCACCGGAGGCGCCGGATACATCGGAAGCGTCATCACCTCGCAGCTGGTGAAAAAAGGCTCCGAAGTAATCGTCTTCGACAATCTGAGCAACGGCCACAAAGCAGCCGTTCCCGGTCTTGCAAAGCTCGTCGTCGGCAACATCTCCGACCGCGCCGCCCTCGATCGCGTTTTCACAAAACATCGTATCAACGCCGTCATTCATCTAGCCGCCTCCATCGAAGCCGGGGAATCCATGAAATTCCCCGAACAATATTTCCGCAACAACACCGCGAACGCGCTCACGTTACTCGAAGCCGTCCTGGCCCATAAAGTTCCGCGCTTTGTCTTTTCGTCCACCGCCGCGCTCTTCGGCACGCCCGATCGCACGCCGATCGAGGAAACCGATCCCGTCCATCCCACCAATACCTACGGCGAATCCAAACTTCTCGTCGAGCACATGCTCGACTGGTTCCACCGCATTCACGGCCTGCGCTACGCTTGCCTCCGGTATTTCAACGCCGCCGGCGCCACGCCCGATCAAGGCGAAGACCACCACCCGGAGTCGCACCTGATTCCGCTGATCCTACAAGTCGCGCTAGGAAAGCGCGAGTCTGTCTCTATCTTCGGCACAGACTATCCCACTCCCGATGGCACCTGCGTCCGCGACTATATTCACGTCGGCGATCTCGCCAGCGCTCATCTTCTCGTCCTCGACGCGCTGCGCGAAAAAGACAAGCTGATCTACAACCTCGGCAACGGCAAAGGTTTCAGCGTTCGTGAGGTGATCGAAACCGCGCGCCGCGTCACCAGCCATCCCATTCCCGTTCGTGAAATCGAACGCCGCCCTGGCGATCCCGCGATCTTGGTAGCCAGTTCGGAGAAAATCAAACGCGAGCTCCGCTGGCAGCCGCAATATGCCAGCCTGGAAGATATCGTGCGCAGCGCATGGGACTGGTTCCGCGCCCATCCCAAGGGCTACGCCGCGCCCGCCACGCCACGCCGAGCATCCAAATCCAAGAGCAAGGCCCGGAAAAAAGTCTCGCCCGTACCACGCAAGAGGCGAGCTTGATGCAACTCTTCTCGGGTGCCGCACCCTTGCGTTTTTCAAAAGGTGTGGATTTAGACGCAACTTCAACCGAGGCGTTTCGCGTGCGAACACTTCAAACCCTGGAGCAACAGGAGAAAACGACACATGAATCCTAAGGTCCCACGTCGCGAATTCCTTACCGGAGTAGCCGCCGCAGCGGCGGCCTCCTGCCTACCGTTCAAACCTTCAAGCGCCCGCGAACTTTTGTACCCTCCGGCCGACCTCTCCTATTTCGACACGCCGATTCCGCCGGGCCCCAGCGAGATTCACTACGGCTACGCCGCAATCACCTGGGGCGGCAACGATCGGCAGGCGATCGACGACATCTCTTCGCTTGGTTTTCCTGGAATCCAGATTCGTTCCAATTGCATTGAAGAATTCGGCAGCCCGCAGCCGCTCCGCGATTTCCTTGCAAAGCACAATCTGAGGTTCGTCGCACTTTCCAGCGGGGGCATCAACATCGATGGCGTAGAAGCCGAAGAAATCGCCAAACACGTAGCCCACGCCAAATTTCTTCATGAGGCCGGCGGCCTGTACCTGCAGGTCACCGACGACCGCCCCAAGGATCGCGCCATCACACCCGCAGACTACAAACGGCTCGGCCATTTGCTGACCGAACTCGGCAAGCGCACCGCCGATCTCGGCATCCCGCTCGGCTACCACAACCACATGGGCTCGCTCGGTGAGCGCCCCGAGGAAGTCGATCAAATCCTGGAGGCCAGCGATCCGCGTTACGCCAAGCTGGAACTCGATGTGGCCCACTATTTCCAGGGCGGCGGCGATCCCGTGAAATGCATTGAGAAATATTCCGACCGCTTGCTCTTCCTTCACATCAAGGATGTCGAAACGCTGCCCGACGCCACCGATCCGAAAAAAAACTATCGCTTCGTCGAGCTCGGCCGCGGCCGGATCGATCTACCCGCCATCTTCAAAGCGCTTAACAAAGTGAACTTCCGTGGCTGGGCCGTCGTTGAACTGGACGACGTTCCGGACAAAACGCGCACTCCCAAAGAATGCGCCGCGATCAGCAAAAAATATCTCCAGGAGAAACTCGGGATCACCGTATGAAATCGCCCTTTCGAGTTGCCGTCATCAACGATGAAATCTCCCAGGACTTCGGGCACGCCTGCGAAGTCGCCTCCAAAGAATTTGCCATGGACTGGATCGAGCTCCGCGGGATGTGGAACAAAAACCTGCTCAAACTCGACGCCAAGGAGATCGCCGAAGCCCGCCTCATCCTTGAGAAATACAAGCTTCGCGTCACCGACATCGCCAGCCCGCTTTTCAAAGTCGACTGGCCCGGTGCGCCGCGATCCAAGTTCAGTCCTAAGCACGATCAGTTCAACGCCGACTTTACCTTCGACCAGCAAGCCGAAGTCCTTGAGCGCAGTATCGCGTTGGCAAAAGCGTTCCAAACCGATCGCGTCCGTTGTTTCGATTTCTGGCGTCTTGACGATCAAGCGCCGTATCGCGCCGCCATTAACGACAAACTCCGCGAAGCGGCCGGCACCGCCGCGAAACAGAAAATCATCCTGCTGCTCGAGAACGAAATGGCCTGCAACACCGGGACCGCCGCGGAGTCCGCGGAGATTCTAACCGCGGTGAAATCCGAGAACTTCATGCTCAATTGGGATCCCGGCAACGCCGCTGCCGCAGGCGAAATCCCGTTTCCCCACGGCTATCAGCTGTTGCCGAAAGAGCGCATCGGCCACTGCCACTGCAAAGACGTAACGAAAAAGCCCGACGGCCAAGGCACCGATTGGGCCGCCATAGGCAGCGGCATCATCGACTGGAAAGGTCAATTCGCCGCCCTCAAGCGCGACGGCTACCATCACGCCGTCAGCCTCGAAACCCACTGGCGCGGCGCCGGCACCCCTGAAGAATCCTCGCGCCAAAGCTGGGCGGGCATGAAAGAGGACCTCCGCTCCGCCAGCGCGTTGTAGGCCGATCTCTCAACCGATCCGTCTCCGCGGCATTGTCCGGTGGGTTGACAAGCTGCGACCGCGACACATGCTTGGTGCTAAACTACCCCTATGAATCCGGTCGAAACTCTCGGCCTCGCGCTCGGCGCTGGATTCTCCTCCGGCCTCAATCTCTACGCGACCATCGCTACCCTCGGCCTCCTCCAACGGTTCGGCGTGATTCACTTGCCGCCATCCTTACAGGTTCTTTCGCATCCCTGGGTGCTGGGCATCGCCATTGCGCTCTACGTGATCGAATTTTTCGCCGACAAAATTCCTTATGTCGATACGGTTTGGGACGCCATCCATACCGTCATCCGTCCGCCCGCGGCGGCGCTGCTGGCCTACGGCGGTGCCGGTGGTGTGCCGCCGGAATGGCGCTGGGGCGCCGCCTTGCTTGCCGGCGGAGTGGCGCTCACCTCGCATGGGACAAAAGCGAGTGCTCGCGCCGCCGTGAATGCAAGCCCGGAGCCTTTCAGCAATTGGACGCTGAGTTTTGGCGAAGACGCTCTGGCGGTTTGGTTGACCTGGATGGCCACTGTTCACCCTCGCGCCACAATTGTCGTGGTGGCCCTACTGATCGCTCTCGCCGTCTTTCTGCTGTTCCATCTCTTCCGATTCTTGCGGCGCGCACTTCAACGATTGTTCGCGACTTAAGTCGGCGAATCCCCATCCAGAAAATGTCCCGAAACGGCGCACCACTGGTTGCGCCGGCTTCCAGACGGCTCTTACGTCGTCACGAAACACCAGTCGCCGCGGAATCAGACGACGCGTCCGAATTAGCTCTTGTTTTGAGAGTCGCGATTATTTCAAGTACGTCGCCAGCCAATCCAGGAACGTCTTGTACCAGAACTGAGCGTTCTGCGGCATTAAGATCCAGTGGCCTTCGTCTGGGAATACCACTAGCTTCGACGGGACACCCTGGCGTTGCAGCGCGCTGAAAAATTCCAGCGACTGGGTGTACGGCACGCGGTAATCACGCTCGCCGGCGATGATCAGCGTTGGCGTTTTGTATTTACCGAGATCCGCGGCATACGTGGAAGGTGACCATTTCTTGTAGTTTTCTGGTGCCGTCCACGGAGTGCCCTGCATGTCGTGATCTTCAAACCACAGTTCTTCCGTGGCGTACATGGCCACTTTGTCGTAGATGCCTGCGTGGCTGATGATGGCTTTGAACCGGCCGGTATGCGTGGCGAGCCAGTCTGCCATGTAGCCGCCATAGGATCCACCGGCGGCCGCGACTTTCGTGCCATCAACGTACTTGTACTTTGCGATCGTGGCATCGATGCCTTTCATGACGTCGGCGTAGGCTTTGCCGCCCCAATCATTCGTGATGTCGTCGGTGAATTTCTGGCCGTAGCCGGTCGAGCCGCGGCGGTTGATCATCAAGCTCACGTAGCCGGGCGCGGAAAACACCTGCGGGTTCCAGCGGTAACCCCACGCATTGGAGAACATCGTCTGCGGCCCGCCGTGCAGCAATACCAGCAGCGGATATTTTTTCTCCTCGCTGAAATTTGGTGGACGAACCACCATGGCTTGCACACGGGTCCCGTCGGCGCTCACAAACCAGAACGTTTCCGGCGCGTTCATTTCCATGTTCGCCAGGATCGAATCGTTGTGATGGGTTAGCTGGTGTGCACCGGAGCCATCGTTTTTGGCCGCGAACAATTCCGGCGGCATGGTCAAACTCGTGCGCTCAAACGTCAGCGTCTTGCCATCCGCGCTGATCGACAAGCCCGTGTTATAGCCCTCGCCCACAACTTTCTGAGGCTGCGCTCCCGCCCGCGCTTCCATCGCATATACCGGTTGCAGCGTTTCATTCTCCGCCACGAAGAAAATCTTCTTGCTGTCAGCCGACCAAGCGAGCTGCTCGGCGCTGCGGTCGAATGTTTCCGAAAGGTTTTCGCTTTTCCCGGCCTGGCGGTCGTAGAGCATCACGCGCCAGCGATCCGATTCGTATCCGGCGGTGAGTTGCGCGTGATAGGCAATATATTTGCCGTCGGGCGAATATACCGGGTTACCGTCGAAGCCTGGATTCGTGGTGATTCTCTTCGCTTCGGCACCGCCTGCGACGGGAACCAGGAACAGATCGCCGTTCGTGCTGATCGCTTCCACCTTGTCCGTTACTGCAGTGAAGCAGAGTTCCTTGCCGTCCGGTGAGAAATTGATATCTCCGGGTCCGCTGCGCTCGTCGGGAGGTATATCGTAGTCCGCGCCTTCGGTTAGATCGCGAGGCGTCGCGCTAGCCTCGGCCTGATCTTGCGCGACGGGCGCCGGAACCACGAACAGATGGCTGCGCTTGCCCTCTGACCAATGCGTCCAGTGGCGAAAGAGAAGGTGTTCGGCGACGTGGGCCTTTACTTTGTTCTTTTCCTTGCCCTCGTCGCGCAATTTGTTGCAGGCGTCGTCCTTGCAATCAGGATAGACAGAGGAAGTGAAGGCTAGCGTTTTCCCGTCGGGGGACCACTTCACCATGTCGGCGCCGGTAGAGAGATGGGTCCACGTATGGGCTTCGCCGCCGTCCAGAGAGAGGATGTAGACCTGCGAGTCGCCGGCGCGCGCGGAAATAAAAGCAATCGTTTTTCCATCAGGCGACCATACGGGCGTCGAGTCATGCCCGCTCTGCGTCAATTGAATCGGCGCGCCGCTTTCCGTGGACACGAGCCAGATATTGCTGGCGTTGCGGTTCGCTTCCATGTCGGGCGTGGTCACCGTGTAAGCCACCCATTTGCCATCCGGAGAAGTTTGCGGCTCGCCGACCCGGTGCATCCGGATCATGTCGTCAAACGTGACCGCGTGTTTCGCCGCTTCCTGCGCGGGCGTCGTTATGCCGAGCGAACACAGGGTGAGTGCTGCGGCGACCAAGCCGCTTCGCAAACCAATCCGGATCATGGTGGTCCTCTCGTGATGCAGGCGCGACGGTGGTGAGGGCGCCGACCGGTGAATATGTCACGAATTTGCTAGGAATCCAAGCCATTGCCGTCATACGCATTCACAAGCCGCCTCGACCACTCGAACGAAGCACCACAAAAATCACCCGCCTCGCCCTGTTTCCCGATTTGTTCTGAAACCCGGACGGACGTGTCCGTCCAGGCTTGGAGTTCCCCTTCGCCAATCATCGCCGGGTTCAGTTCCTTAGATGAATGGGTTGCAACCTACAGGGAATCGGACGGCGGATCTCCCCGGAAGGTCGAGGTTGGCGCGGAGCTATTTTTGACTACGACCCAGTTCAGGGTGGCGAGTATGGCTGTGCCCATGACTACCGTGGAATTGCTCAGCGGAGCCCGGGCCAACAGGACCACACAGAACAGGATTGCCGCTATGGCTAGGGGCTTGCCCACTGGCAGCCGAAAGGCGTCGGCATTTGGGTTTCGTTTTCGCAGCACGAGCAGGGCTATCGCGACCGAACTGTAGGTAAACAGGCGCACGATCGCCGAGAGCGTGATATTCCAGCGAAAATTTCCAGCCAATGTGAAAGCCAGCAAGAGAGAGGTGTACAGCAGGATCGAAACATAGGGCGTGCGAAAGCGCTTGTGAATGCGGGCGAAGATTTGAGGGAAGTCACCGCGCTCGGCCAGCGCAAAGGTCAGGCGCGGCGTATGGAGCATGTTCGCGCTGAGGTAACCGTAGATGGAGAGAAGCGCGCCTGCGGCAATGGCCGACGCTGCGCCCTGGCCGAGTATGCGTCCTGCGGAATCCGCGATCGGGCGCTGGGTTGCTGCGGGGTCAGGGAGAGTTCCGCCGACCACAACTTGCACGAGCGTGTAAATCACGGCCACGCTGGCGATGCCGATCATGAGAGCTATCGGTGCGTCGCGGCGGGGATCGCGCATCTCGCCGGTGGCGAGCAGGACGGCTTCGAAGCCGCCGTAGGCGTAGACCAGAACCAGCACGGCCTCGAGCCAGTCGGACCCAGTGACCGCATGCGTCAAGGGCGTCGGCGGGACGGCACCGTGCACCGTCATCCACCAGAGCCCGGCTCCAATAAAGATTGCCAGCAGTAGGATCTTGGTGACGGTGAAGAAATCGCTGACGCGCGCGCCGGATTTCACGCCGACGTAATTCGCGACCGCTAGAACGCCTACGAGGAGGGTCAAGATCGCTAGACGATACATAGGTTGCGTGGCTTGCGGAAAGATTTGACCCAGGTAGGTGGTGAAGAGATTAGCGGTGCCGGAGCCCGCGGCGATTCTGGATAGCCACGTCATCCAGGCGATCTGGATGCCCCAGAAGCGGCCCAGAGTTTCTCTCGCATACAGATAGGGGCCGCCCGTTTCTCGGAATTGCGAGGCGACTTCGCTTAGGCAACCCGCGATGATCGCCATTCCTGCGCCCGCGATGAAGTAGGCGAGCGGAGCCATGCGACCCAGGCGTCCGGAGACTACCGACGGGAGACCGAAGACGCCGCTGCCAATGATGGAATTGATCACCAGGGCGGTGAGGCTCCAGCGGCCGATGGTGCGGATCAGGGTGCCAGATGGCTGAGGCGGCACTGGCGGTGAGGAGTCTGTTTCGCGCATTTTGGTCTGTGCTTGCGGTCAGGAACCTCGATCACCATCATCGCGGGCGGCTTGTTTCGGCAGAGCCATCGTGCCACGGGGCGACGACTGCACAGAGGCTAAAGCCGGACGATCGAGAGTTTTTCGGCATGGCTAAGCCTTGCCCTCCCGTTTGCCGCTTCCGATCAAGAACCCGGTGCCGCTTAAAAACGCGCAAGCGTAACACACGCTTTCTTATTTTTCGCGGCGGGCGCTGCTACAATCTTTGCTGCTTATGGAAAATTTTTCGGCCGTTTTTCCTCGCAATTTTCGCAAGACCTTGCCGATTGCGGTCAGCGGCGAAGGGTGCTGGATTCACACTGCGGATGGGCGGCAGCTGCTCGACGCGTCGGGACAGGCCGCGGTCGTGAGCATTGGGCATGGAGTCGCCGAAATCGGGCGGGCCATGGCCGGGCAATCTTCGCAAATTGCGTTTGCGCATACCTCGCAATTTCACTCGGCCTCCGCGGAAAAGCTTGCGGCTCGCCTGCTCGCGTTAGCGCCGGCGAATTTTCACGACGGCGGGCGCGTGTATTTCACTTCCGGGGGATCTGAGGCGACTGAGACGGCGATCAAGCTGGCGCGGCAATATTATTTGGAGAGCAAACAGCCCGCGAGATTCCGCGTGGTGTCTCGCCGCCAGAGTTACCACGGCAGTACGCTTGGGGCGATGTCGGTCAGCGGCAATGTTGCTCGGCGCGCTCCTTACCAGCCGCTGCTTGCCGAGTGGGGCCACATCGCGCCGTGCTTTTGCTATCACTGCCCATTCGCTTTGAAGTTTCCGGAATGCGGGCTGGCTTGCGCCCAGGATTTGAATACGTTGCTCGACCAGGACGGCGGCGACAGTATCGCCGCGTTTATCTTTGAGCCTGTTGTCGGCGCCACGCTTGGCGCCGCGGTGCCGCCGCCAGGGTACGTCGCGCGCATTGCGGAGATTTGCCGTGAGCGCGGCATTCTCTTGATCGCCGACGAAATTATGAGCGGCGTGGGGCGTACGGGAAAGCCTTTCGCGGTGCAGCACTGGGACGTGGAGCCGGACATTATTTTGGTGGGGAAGGGAATCGCGAGCGGGTACGCGCCGCTGGGAGCTGTGCTGGTGGCGCCGCATGTTGTGGAGTCTTTCGCGCAGGGCAGCGGCGCTTTTCAGCATGGTTTTACATACCAGGCACATCCGGTCGCCACCTCTGCGGGCAACGCGGTTTTAGATTACATCGAAGCGCACGGGTTGTTTGATCGAGTTGCGGCGGCCGCGAAAATTTTACGAGGACAGCTAGCGGCGTTGGAGTCTCATCCGCACGTTGGCGAGATTCGAGGGCTTGGGTTGCTGCTCGGCGTGGAGTTTGTGAAAGACAAATCCACGCGCGAACCATTTGTGTGGGAAGAGAACATCGCCGAACGGGTTCGGCAGGCGGCGCTGAACGAGGACGTGCTGACCTATCCGTCGCAGGGGTGCGTCGACGGCGTGCGTGGCGATCACGTGCTGTTGGCGCCGCCCTTTATTGTGAGTGCTGAGGAATCTGCGATAATTGCACGGGCTTTGGCCACTGCGCTGGCTCGCGTCTTTACCTGAACCAAATTGTGACATGAACTAGATTGTTGCGAATGGAAACGACGCGAAAAGCCGGCTGGAAGCCCTGCGGAAGCTCAGGGCGAGCCGGCGCTACCATATTGCGATGTCTGAATCTCTGGAGATAAACCTGAATGCGTTTTGCTTCGCGGCAAATTGTGCTTTTGACGTGTTATTTCATTGTGGGGATGGTGTCGACGTATGCGCAGGAGAGCGGCACGGGCAAGCCGCGAGCGCGCGATCTTGGCATCCCGTTTGACGGGACAACCGGCGCGCTCAACGCCATCACGGACGTTTCCGGCGTTACCGTTGGCCACACGACGCTTATTTCCGGAGAAGGCAAGCTGCAAGTTGGCAAAGGCCCGGTGCGCACGGGCGTGACAGCTGTTCTGCCTCGTGGAAAAGATTCGATGAACAATTCGGTGTTTGCGGGTTGGTGGTCGCTGAATGGAAATGGGGAAATGACCGGAACCACGTGGGTGGAGGAATCGGGATTTCTGGAAGGGCCGGTGATGATCACGAACACGCACAGTGTTGGCGTGGTGCGCGATGCGGTGATCCAGTGGCGGGTGGCGCACGGGCAGCCGGATCCTTCCGGGTATTGGTGGTCGCTGCCGGTGGTCGCGGAGACCTGGGACGGATGGCTGAACGACATCAATGGTTTTCACGTGAAACCTGAACATGCGTTTCACGCGATTGATTCTGCCGCTTCCGGGCCAGTGCAGGAAGGCGCTGTGGGCGGCGGCACGGGTATGGTGTGTAACGGATTTAAAGGCGGCATCGGGACTTCTTCACGCAAGTTTGATGTGAAAGGCGATGGGAGCTATACGGTTGGAGTGCTGGTGCAGTGCAATTACGGAACGAAAAATAATTTACGGGTAGCGGGAATTCCCGTGGGGCGAGAGATTGACGCGGATGATCCTTACGCGAGCACGGCGTTTGCGGGAGAAGATCGCGGGTCGATTATCGTGGTTGTGGCTACCGACGCGCCACTGGTGGCTCATCAATTGAAGAGGCTGGCACGGCGGGTTGCGCTTGGGTTGGGGCGCGATGGCAGTATTTCCGGGAATGGATCCGGGGATATCTTCATTGCGTTTTCGACGGCCAATCCCGGGGCTTCGGCGACCGATCACGTGGTGGATTTGAAGATGTTGCCGAACGATCAGATCGAGTCGGTGTTTGCGGCTACCGTGCAGGCGACTGAGGAGGCGATTATTAACGCGCTGATTGCGGCGGAGACGATGACTGGGATCGAGAATCATCGGGTGCGCGCTTTGCCGCATGATGAGTTGCGGGCGGTGTTGAAGAAATATAACCGGCTGAACCCGTGAAGTGTATGTCTGGCAACGACGCCACATTCAGCCGACCTTCGGTAGAGGCGCATCCAAGATAGATCGTGACGAGCGCGATCAAATTCTTTATCTTTGTCTGGTTCGTCTCTGCCATTTTCTGCGGCTGCTCCAGACGGCAAACCAATTCTCCTCTGGCAATCGTCCACGTAACCGTAATCGACGCGACCGGCGCGCCGGCTGAGTCGGACATGACGGTGCTTATCGCCGATCATTTGATCACCGCTATCGGGCCTTCGCGATCCACGTCCGTACCTCGCGACGCTCAAGTTGTTGACGCTCGCGGAAAATTCCTGATACCTGGTCTGGTGGACTCGCACCTGCACCTCACCGGCGCTGGCGAGCCGAGTGGGAGCCGCGACTTTTTCATTCCGCTGCTCTTGGCTAATGGCATCACCACGGTGCGGGATATGGGCGGATACCTGGAATCCTTGGTGCCGCTGCGGCGGGATATCCAGCAAGGGAAACGCGTGGGGCCGCAGATTTTCTTTGCGGGACCGTATCTGGATGGGAGTCCGCCTTCGTTTCAGCCGTCGCTGGTGGTGAGCAACGCTGTCGAGGCTGCCGAGGACGTGCACACGCTGGTGGAGCAGCGAGTCGATTTCATCAAGGTTCAGTCGATCCTGAGCCGCGACGCCTACTTTGCCATCGCGCAGGCTGCGCGACGCGAACACATTATGTTTGTGGGGCACGTGCCGGATCGGGTGACGGCGGCGGAAGCATCCGACGCCGGCCAAAAAAGCATCGAGCACCTTACTGGCGTGCTGCGCGCGTGTTCCAGCGATGAACCACGGCTAATGCGCGAGCAACTTCTGGCCGGTCCGAAGAACGCGACGGCGCAGACCTCGCATGATCGCGAAATGGCGTGGGAACGGGAACTACTGCAGACGTATTCCGAAAGACAAGCCGCCGCGCTTCTTGCCAAATTCGTGGACAACGAGACCTGGCAAACGCCGACTTTGGTCTTGCTTCACAACGATGCTTATCCGGGACCGAGAGACCGATTCGTCCAGTGATCCGCTGCTGCGCTTTGTGCCACGCACGATAGCGGAGAAATGGAAGCAAGTCCGCACCGCGCAGGACAAGCTGGTTACGCCAGCAGACTTCAACCTCCGAGAAAAACTGCTAGCGCAATCCATGCGCGTCGTCGGGCAGATGCAAGCCGGCGGAGTACGTATTCTTGCGGGTACTGACAGCGCGGCGCCTTATGTCATTCCGGGCTTTGCACTGCATCAAGAATTGGCGCTGCTGGTGCAGGCGGGGCTGTCTCCGATGCAGGCACTACAGGCAGCGACGAAAAATCCAGCCGAATTTCTCGGGAAAAGCAAGACACAGGGAACGATCGAAGCTGGGAAAACGGCGGACCTGGTGCTGTTGGATGGGAATCCCCTCGAAGACGTCGGCAATGCGGGCAAGGTCGATATGGTGGTCGTTCGCGGCAAAGTGCTTGGCCGGTCGGCGCTGGATGAGTTGCTAAAAGGCGCCGCGAAATTTGCGAGTGCGAATTGATTTAGCGTGGCTGGGCGAAGAGCGCTTGCGCGTTGCCTTTGTTCGCCAAGCGCGTGTGGATGAGATCTCTCGAACACCTTCGTCGGATGTCCTCCGGATGACAGCTACGGAAGTGGCGGTGCTTAGGAGAACCCATCGCTAGACTACCGGCACGGTAGTTTTTCTGGGGGGATTGAAGAAGGGTAGCGGCACAATTTTTGCGGATACGGTGTGGCGCACCGACTCAACCGTCATTTCCATGCTCAGAGTGCTGCCGACGGCCGAGTGCTCGTGCTCGACCGATCCCAGGGCGATCATCTTTTTCAATGTTGGCGACCACGTTGTCGATGTGGCCTTACCAACATGCTTTCCGTTGCGATAAATGGGTACGGATACACGCGAGGCCATGCTGGGAACTTGCGGCGCCATGCCCATCTTGTCGTACAGCGCTTCCACTTCGTTCCAGTCGATTTCCAGGCCAACGAGAGAGCGGTCAAGGCTGATTCTTTGTTTGCGCGGCCAGGGCGTCGCGCCCAACGAACGCCTCTTTGTTTAGATCCACCAGTTTGCCCAAGCCGATTTCCGCGGGGGAGTAGCGTTGCGATTCGATCAATGCTTTCTTGCTGGAAATGTAGTCAACCTCGATGAGGATCAGGCCGGCTTCGATGCGGGCGATGTCCAGCGCGACCATTCCGGCGGGGTGAATATCGAAAACTTCGCCTTCGTTCATTAATTTGTCCCAGACGCGGACGGCGTCTTTCCAGGGCATCCAGATTTCGAACCCGAGGTCGCCGGTGTAGCCGGTGCGGGAAATATCGACGGGGACGCCGGCAATTTTGCCGCGAGTGACGCGAAAATATTTCAGGTTGGTGATATTCGCGTCGGCTACCGCGTGCAGGAGTTTTCCGGAGGTCGGGCCTTGGAGCGCGAGGGCTGCGGTCTGCTCGGAAATATCCTCGATCTTTACGTTCAGGCCGAGAGAGTTCTGTTGGAACCAGCGGAGGCTGGGGTCGGCGGCGGTCCAGCGATAGTCATTTTCGCCGAGGCGGGTGATGGTGCCGTCGTCGATTACTTTGCCGTCGGGGTCGCACCAGCAGCAGTAAATGACCTGATCGATACTGACTTTGTTGATGTCGCGCGAGATGACGCGGTTTACGAACTTGGTGGCGTCGCGGCCGGTTACGCGATATTTGAAAAGTGGGGAAATATCGATGAGCGCGGCGGAGTTGCGGATGGCGTTGTACTCGTGCTCGTGGTGCATCTCGTAGACGCCCACGGTGTAATAGCCGGACCACTCGCGATAGTTGAGACTTTCGCAGAGCGCCATCGTTCGCTCGTGAAAGGCAGTGCCTACAGGCATGCGGTCTCCCAATTGCGCTAGGAATGCAACGAAAGTATAGGGGCGAAGCTTGCCGACGGCAAGAGAACCGGGAGCTCGCGGCCGTTGGGTTAGTTACCGTGGCGTGAAAATGAGCCCATCCGGACTGCCGGCGTCTTGCAGCCCCTAGACAGAAATACGCGGAACTTTCGGGGACAGCACACCGGTTCCATGCCGCGTCGACTATTGGACGGTAAGCTTTTTCTGGCGGGCTTGTGCGGTTGCGGCTCATCCCAGTAAACTATGCCGTCTCTTCCAGCCGCGCCTTCGTTTTCATTGCGGATTGATTCCGAGCGGAGCACTTCCGAATGTCGCAGTCCTACGACGTAATTGTGATTGGCGGTGGACACAACGGCTTGGTTAACGCGGCGTACCTTGCCAAAGCCGGGAAAAAAGTGCTCGCTCTGGAACGGCGCCACGTGCTTGGCGGAGCGGCCGTTACGGAAGAAATTATCCCGGGGTTTCTTTTTTCCGAGTGCTCCTACGTTGTTTCGTTGCTGCGACCAGAAATTATTCGAGAGCTCGATCTGCCACGGCATGGGCTTGAAATTTTGCCGCTGGATGGGACGTTCACGCCGATGGCCGACGGCGATTACCTTTGGCGGACCAACGACCATGCGCGGACGCAGCGCGAGATTCGCCGGCATTCGCGGTTGGATGCGGAGGCTTACGACGAATTTTCGAAGATGATGACGCCGATGTGCCGGTTCGTGAAGCCGCTGCTGTCCATGATCCCGCCCGATCCAACTACGCTGAAACCGCGAGATTTGAAGCAGCTGCACTTTCTGATGCAGCGTTTTCGGAGTCTTTCTTCCGACGAGCGATACACGCTGATTCAGCTTATGACCATGAGCGCGGCGGATTTTCTGGACCAGTGGTTTGAGACCGACGCGCTCAAGGCCACGATGTCGGCTTCGGGGATCATCGGCACGTTCCTGGGAATTCGCTCGCCGGGTACGGCGTACGTGTTGCTGCACCACTACATGGGTGAAATTGACGGTGCGTTCCGGTCCTGGGGATTCAGCCGCGGCGGGACGGGAGCGATTTCCAACGCGATCGGCGCCGCGGCGCGCGAGGCCGGCGTCGAGATTCGTACACAGGCGCCAGTCGATCGGATTCTGGTTAAGAATGGACGCGCTGCAGGGGTTGTTCTGAAGTCCGGAGAGGAAATATCGGCCACGGTGGTTTCCTCGAGCGTCGATCCGCACCTCACGTTTGAAAAATTTCTGCAGCCAAGCGAGCTTCCCAGCGATTTCCTCGACAGCGTACGCCGCTACAAATTTCGTGGATCGTCGGGCAAGGTAAATATGGCGCTGGACAGCTTGCCTGATTTCAAGGCCATGCCGGGACCCGGTGCGCATCTTCGCGGGGCGATTTCGATTTCGCCAGGGATCGAATACATGGAGCGGGCCTACGACGACGCGAAGTACGGACATTACTCGCGGCGGCCGTACATCGACATGGTCATCCCGAGCCTTACCGATCCGAGCGTTGCGCCGCCGGGGAAGCACGTGCTCTCGTGCTTCGTGCAATATGCGCCGTACAAACTGGCCGAGGGTACGTGGGACGATCAGCGCGAAGCTTTCGGCGACACGGTTGTCGAAACCATCGCCGAGCACGCACCGAACATCAAGAAGCTGATCGTCGGCCAGCAAGTGCTGACGCCGCTTGATCTGGAGCGCGAATTTGGCTTGACCCAAGGCAATATTTTTCAGGGGGAACTGTCGCTGGAGCAGCTTTTCTTTCTGCGGCCGGTGCCGGGCTGGGCGTACTATCGCACACCGATCGACAACCTATATATGTGCGGATCGGCGACGCATCCGGGCGGAGGAATCATGGGCGCGCCGGGTCGCATCGCCAGCCAAGTGATTTTGAAGGACTGGAAGAAGGCGGTGGCTGCCTCGCGATCGAATGGGACGAAATCCGCCCTCCGGCAGCAAGCGCCACCGGTCACCGCACCTGTAGAGACGCCGCACGCTCCGGCAGCGTCCGAGACTGTGGTCACCACAGCGCCTGAGATTCCCACCGCAACCGATGACGACTCTTCGGTCGTCGCTCCTGACAGCGAGAAAAACTGACCATGCCCATCGGACAGCGTGTAGTTATTGTTGGCGGGGGGCACAACGCGCTCATCACCGCCTTTTATCTCGCGAAAGGAGGCTTCAAGCCTCGCGTCCTGGAGCGCCGCGAAATCGTTGGCGGCGGGGCGGTCACTGAGGAGTTTCATCCGGGCTTCCATGTTTCCACGCTCGCGCATACTGTCGGCCCTCTTCGCGCCGATATCGCGCGGGACATGCGGCTCGACAAGCACGAGCTTCAAATGTTGTATCCCGATCCTCGGGTTTTCGCACCAACTCCGGAAGGGCGGGCGCTCCTTTTCTACAACGATCACGCCAAGACTGCCGCCGGAATCGCCCGCTTTTCCGCGAAGGACGCTGCGAACTACACGAAATTCGCTGCTGCTCTGGAAGAAATTTCCCAGGTATTCGCGCAGATTGCATCGATCACTCCGCCGGCCATCGATTCGCCTTCCCCGGAAGACTTCTGGAATCTTTTCAAGACTGGACGCAATGTCCGAGGCTTGGGCAAGAATGGTATCTTCAACCTGCTGCGCTGGGGGCCGATGGCGGTTGCCGATTTTGCCGCAGAATTCTTCGAGACCGAGCTGATTCGCGCCACAATCGCGGCGCGCGGCATTTTCGGCACCGCGCTGGGGCCCTGGTCGGCGGGGAGCACCGCTGTACTTCTTTTGCGGGCCGCAGCCGATCCGCACCCGGTGGGCACGGCGGCTTTCCCGCGCGGCGGGCTCGGTGCGTTGACCCGCGCGCTCGCCGATGCAGCGCGGAAGGCCGGGGCGGAAATTCGCACGAACGCCGAGGTCGAGCACATTCGTATAAAGAATGGCGGCGTGAGTTCGGTGGTACTCGCTGACGGCGAAGAAATCACCGCCGAAGCCGTCGTTTCTGGTGTCGATCCGAAGCGCACGTTTTTTAACCTGGTTGATCCTTCGCAGCTGGATCCGACATTTGCCCTGCGCATTCGCAACATCCGGGCAGCCGGTAACGTGGCGAAAGTGAATTTTGCGCTTGGTGACTTGCCGTCATTTCCAGCGCTTGCGGACGCCGTGGGTCCCGACGGTATACGGCAGGCACTTTCTGGCCGCATTCACATTGGCCACGAAATCGACTATCTCGAGCGAGCGTTCGATGCTTCGAAGTACGGCGAGTTTTCGAGCGCGCCGCATCTCGACCTCAGTATTCCGACGTTGCTTGATCCGTCGCTGGCACCTGAGGGGAAGCATGTCCTCTCCGCCTACGTGCAGTTCGCGCCATATAAATTGAAAGAGGGGAATTGGAACTCACGCCGACGGGAACTGCGGGACACCGTGATTAAGACGCTGTCGATGTACTCGCCGGGGTTTGCGGACTTGATCGAATCGATGCAGGTCATCACTCCGGAAGATCTTGAAACCACGTACGGATTTACGGGCGGGCACGTTTTCCACGGAGAACTGGCGCTCGATCAGCTCTTCACCATGCGGCCGGTGCTGGATTGGGCGCGGTATAAAACGCCGATTCGCGGATTGTTTTTGTGCGGGTCGGGCACTCACCCGGGTAATGGGTTGACCGGGGCCTCGGGGGCCAACGCCGCGCGCGAAATCATTCACGACTTACGATGACGCAGGATGTGCGCTTTTTTGGACGGCGACTAGCGCGCCGCCGCTGCTGCGCGCAGGGGTGCGTGCCCTGTGGACTTTCCGTTTTTCGATCTGCGACGTTTATTCCAACCGCCGATTTCCAGGGCCGTGGACATGCAGGCCTCGCGCAGTTGGTCGGCAACCGCGCGGTCGACTACCGTTCGCGACACGATCATGCCGCCGATGCACAAGGCCGCGATGGCCTGAGCTAGGGTGCGGCGCGGCCGGCCATTCTCGATCATGCTGCGCTCAAGCACGCTGACCATCGCGGTGAACACCGTCTGGAAGGCGCGCCTGGCGCTTTCGCCGCTGCGCGAAACGTCGGTCGGCAAGGCGACCATCGGGCAGGAGTTTTCGACGTCTTCGAAATGCTGCCGAGACAAATAAGCACGCACGACTTGCGGTCCAACGTCGCCGGACGATAGATCCACCTTCACGCCTTTCCAGCAACTTTTCCAATTGGGATCGGTGAAGAAGCATCCCAGAACTTCGCTGTATAGATCGCTCTTGCTTTGGAAATAGGTGTAGAAGCCTCCGTGGGTGAGGCCCGCGCCGGCCATGACTTGGGTTAGAGAGACACTCTCGAATCCGTGGCGATTGAAAAGTTTGCGCGCGCTGTCGATGATTCTACGTTTTACCTCAACGCGATGACTGGCGGGATAGGGCATATGGCCTCCTCGATTCACTCGTCGTGGGCGAAAGTATGCCCCCGAAAGGGTCCGAGACTCCAGAACAATATGATCTTGAACATAGTTTGAGCGCGTGGTTTCATCCAGCGACGGTCAAGACGGAGCAATCGAGGAGAACAGTGATGAGCGAGACGAGCAATCTGGCGATACCGATGCAAATAGCAACACGACGGCAGATGATCGTGGGCGTGGCCATAGCTTTCGGAACTCTCGCGGCCGGCCGCCAGGCTTGCGGAAAAATTCCGCAGCAACCGGAGATGAAGGAAAAGCCGGGAACAGCGGCGAATCAGTCGCGCACGTTTCTTCATCAAGAGATCAACTTCAAAGCTAGCCCTCAACGCATTTATGAAACTCTCTTGGATTCCAAACAGTTCGCGGCGTTCACGGGGATGCCGGCGGAGATCGACTCCAAGGTCGGAGGGGCCTTTTCTACGTTTGGGGGACTGGTCGAGGGGCGAAATGTGGAACTCATTCCGGCCCAGCGAATCGTCCAGGCTTGGCGGCCGACGCACTGGGACCCGGGAGTTTATTCGATTGTGAGGTTCGAACTGAAATCGCACGGGTCGATAACAACTGTGGTGCTGGATCACACGGGATTTCCGGAAGGCGAGTTCGATCACCTTAACCCGGGATGGCCATTGAGGTACTGGGACCCGCTGACGAAACATCTCGCGTAGGAAGTGGCAGGATCGTCGAGCCAGCCTTTTGCGTTACGAGGGAAGTGACATGGGGAGAGGCGTGCTAGGATAATCGCCGCGAATTAAGAATTCGAGGGCTCGTGCGCTACAGTTACTCTCTATTTCTTGTTGTCGCGTTGATTTCCGCCAGCGGGTTCGCTCAGAAGCCGGGTTGGCAGCCTGCGCCGGGTCACACGACGTTGCCGGTGTGGCCGGGGGCGGCGCCCGGGGCCACGCCCAATCCGGCGCCCGAGATCGATACCACGACGGCGAAAGACAATATGATCGCTGGGAAACCGATCGTCCGGCTCGGCAATGTCTCCGCGCCCACGCTCACTTTGTACTCGCTGAAAGGGAAGAGCACCGGAGCGGCGGTCATTGTTTTTCCTGGAGGCGCCTACCGCATTCTGGCGATCGACCTGGAGGGTACGGAAGTTTGCGATTGGCTCAACTCGGCCGGCATCACGTGCGTGCTGCTGAAATATCGCGTGCCGGATAGCGGGCCGTATCCGAAGTCCGCTGCCGCGCTTCAGGATGCGCAGCGGGCGGTGGGGCTGGTGCGCGCCCACGCAGGGGAATGGCACATCGATCCGCAGAGAATCGGCGTGCTCGGCTTTTCCGCTGGAGCGCATCTTGCCGCCGCGCTCAGCACGCACTTCGATCAGCGGCTGTACGATCCGATCGACGCTGCGGACAAGCTCAGTTGCCGTCCCGATTTCGCGGTGATCGTCTATCCGGGCTATCTGGCCATCGCCGAGCAGAACTTTGCGGCCAATTCCGAAATCCACGTAACCGAAAATACGCCGCCTTCGTTCATCGTGCAGACCGAAGATGACACGGTACACGTGGAAAACGCCACCGTCTATTTCCTCGCGCTGAAGAACGCCAAGGTTCCCGCGGAACTACATATCTACGCGCAAGGCGGACATGGCTACGGGTTGCGGCACACCGCGCTGCCGGTAACTGGCTGGCCGCAATTGGTGGAAACCTGGCTCCGCACCATCGAGGTTCTGCCGTCGCTGTCGCGGTGAAACTGCTCCGATAGGATTTGCGTGGTGATCGGGCCCCAATCGAAAAAGATCAGGCGGGCAGGTTCTGCTGGGCGGCTCTTCACAAAGGGAAGGTGGCCCGCTTCGCAAAGCGGTTGCTGCAGCTTGAGGTTCGGGGAAAAAGCGCCCGCCACGGTCGGAGGCCGCTGCAAGTTTGCAGCTTGCTGGTGTCGCTGTTCAGGCTGGGCGTGTGGGGAATTTTGCGTGGGCGAGCCATTTGCTCAGCATTTCGAAGGATGATGGGCCAACGGCGTCGAACACAATGCCCGCGCGGTCTGTTCGAGAGTGCACTACGATCGCGCGCGCCAGGAAGGTTTCCCTCGGGTTCGTGCCGATTTTCAGGCTTATCGTTGCACCGTCGCGTGGGGCATCCTTTACGCTCAGGGAGCACCCGTGGAGTCCCAGATCGGCCACCCATGACTGAATTCGCGCGCCCGAAGTATCGTCTACCAGTTCGGCGGGGGCAATGAACTGGAACCTGGGCGTGCGTCGTCGTTCGTTTTCCATTGGGCTTCCAATGGGCCTAGGGAGTTCTATCCTAACGCATTGTCGGCTTTATCGCGAAAGCTACGGTGACTCGTCGCGGGTACCTTGAATACCCTATTGCGTGTCGACGCAAGTTCCCTACGATTTACCTTGGGAGGAAAGCGCATGGCCACATCGGTCTGGAAAGGCACGCTAAGCTTCGGTTTGCTGGCGATTCCCGTGAAACTTTACACTGCGGCGCGAAGCCAGCGGATGAATCTCCATCAACTCCACAAGGTGTGCCACACACGCTTGAAGCAGCCGCTGTTCTGCCCGCAGTGTAACCGGCAAGTCGAGCGCTCCGAAGTCGTGCGCGGCTACGAATACGAAAAAGGGCAGTACGTGATCGTCAACGAGGAAGACATCAAGAAGATCACGCCGCGTTCGAGCACGGTCATGGAGATTGTCGCCTTCGTGAAGCAAGAGCAGATCGATCCCATCTACTTTGATGCGTCGTATTTCATGCTTCCCGACAAGGAGAGCGAAAAACCTTACGCGCTCTTGCTGAAAACGCTCGAAGACAGCGATCGCGTCGGAATAGCCACGGTTACCATGCACCAGCGGGAGTACACCGTTTTTATTCGGCCCCGCAAGAACGGCTTGACGATTCACACCATGTATTACGCGAATGAGATACGCGAAGTCGCGGGTTATGGAAAAGCCGAGAAAGACGTAAAGCTTAAGCCCGCGGAGATCAAGCTGGCGGAACAGCTGGTGGACAGCCTGTCGCAGGATTTTAAGCCCGAGCGGTACCACGACAAATTCCAGGAGAACTTGAAAGCGCTGATCGAGGCCAAACAAAAGGGTAAAACCATCGTCGCCGAGCACAAGGCTGGTCCAACTCGTGTTATCGATATGATGGAAGCCTTGAAGAAGAGCTTGGCGAACGCCGAAGCGCAGCAAAAGGCGAAAAAGCCGGCGAAACTTCACTCGACCGGTTCCGAGCACCCTCGCCGCCGTATCGCAAGTTAGCTTGAGGCTCTTCGAAAGTCTATTGCTCAATTGTAGGCGAGCAGGATCTCTGCGCCGCAATTTGCCCGTCCGGGTCCGGTAAGAGCCGAACTCCTAAACTCCCTATTTCGTCGCTGTAGGCAGTGCCGGCATGGCCAACGGAATTTGCTCACCCTCCAAAGCAGGTGCCGGAGAGCCGCCCTCGAGCACGTTCTCAAGCGTGTTCTGGGCCTTCTCGAAGCGCCTGTCCGCTTCGCTGTAACTCTGCTGCGCGTTCTTCAAATGAGTTCCCAGTTTTTCAAACACTTCGGCAAATGTGCTCAGATTCTTTTGCACTCCGTGCAAATTCCCCAGCAGCCGTTTGGCATTCTCCTCGATCTGCATTCCTTGCAATCCCATGGCGATCACGCACAGATTGGCGTAGAGCGTGTTTGGCGACACGGCGATGACTTTTTTGGAACGGCAATACTCATCGATCTGCTGTCCCCGGCCGTCCAGCGTATTCAACATTTCGCAATAGACATTTTCCGACGGGACGAACATCAGCGCCACGTCCAGCGTTCCTTCGCCGGGCACGATATATTTCTTCGCGATCGCGTCGGCATGACCTTTCACCGCATTAGCAAACGTGCGCCGGGCTTCGTCACCCTCGGCGGCGATCCGCCGGAACGCCTCCAGCGGAAATTTCGAATCGATCGCCATCAGCTTCTCGTCGCGCAGAAAAATCACCGCGTCCGCCGCCTCGCCGGTGCTAAACCGGTACTGCATCGCGAATTGCGAAGCGGGAAGGGAATCCTCCAGCATCCGTTGTAAGGTCACTTCGCCCAGCAGTCCGCGCGTTTTGGCGCCGCCCAGCACGGCCTCCAGGGATTGCGCCGCTTGAGATAATCCGCGGCTCTGTTCCTGCACTTCTCCAATCTGCTTCTGGATCAACCCGATTTGCTCGCGCGTGTTTTTCAACTCGGTTGCAATCGCCGTTTGCCCCTGCGACGCGATTTGCGCCGAATTGGTGACACCATCACGCAACGCGCTGGTCACGCTCTCCAGCCTCTGAGCCACGGTCTGCCCCATGGTCTGAATCTGCCCGGTGCTCTGTGCCTGCGATGTCGCGATGGTCTGCAAATCTCTGCGCAGTTCGCCGACCTGGTTCTCCAGTACGCCACTTTTCTTTTCGCTCCGCGCATTCTGCAGCACCAGCCAGATCACCAGCGCCGCCAGCAAAATCGCAATACCCATCAATGCAACGTTCATAATTCCTTTCAACCGAGCGGTGCTCGCCAGCCGGTTCTCGACTGTTTCGATTCCCTGCGAGCAACAAACAATAAGACTACTTTACGCGCACGGGCGGCTTTCTGAAAATCCTACCGCTGCAAAAAAAAGAGGGCTACGCCAAAAGCGCAGCCCTCGCGGCAACTCTCGAATTGTTCGAACGCCAAACGGCGTCCCGCGCTACCAGATCAGTTTCAGGGCAAACTGAAACTGCCGTGCGTCATACGCCGCCGTCGGCTGTCCCGCACTGCACGTCGAGCTCGACCCCGGGTCGCACAACTGGTTTACCGCCGCTACGTTCAACCGATTCGTCAAATTAAACGCATCCGCAATGGCGTCCAGTTTAAATCGCTCGCCCAGCGGGAACCGGCGCGACACTCGCAGGTCAAACTGGAAGAATCCCGGCGTCGTAAATGTGTTTCGGCCCAGATTCCCGTCGCATCCATAGGGCGGGCTCACGCCGGGCACCGAGAACGGCGTACCGCTGTCGGTCAAACAGGTACTCGGCAGTTCAAAACTAACCCCCGGCAAAAATGCCGAGGTCGCGGTCGGTCCCGTGGTTCCCACCGACGGCCGCCCGTTGGATGCTCCCAGATCCAATCGATAGTCGGTCCCGGTAATCACCGTATAAGGGCGCCCCGAAGACAATTCGATAATCGGCGCGACCGAGAAATCTGCGGTCACTCGTCGCCACGCTGAATCGCCGCTGTGCGCGCCCCGGGCTTGAAACACGCCGCTGGTCACCCATCGGTGTCGTTGATCGAAATCTGAATTTCCCCGCTCGTAAAATGGAAATCGGCTGTCCTGCGGTTCGAGCGGCGACTGCAAGTCCGTGGAATCGTCGATCGTATGCGACCACGTGTAGCTCGACAGCAACTCGAACGAATGCCCGAACCTCTTCTGCACGTTCACCGTCATTCCGTGATAGATCGAGCTGCCATCGGAAAGTTGCGCGTCCACGCTGTTGAACGGCACCGGAACTCCGTATCCCACGGGGTAACCCGCAAGACCCGCAAGCTGCACCTGTGTGGCGTAGCCGCCGGGTACCTGGCCTGCAAAGGAAGGATTCGGCCCAGACGGCCGGAAGAAATTGAAGAACGCCGGTGTGCTCACGTACTGTCCATTCAATACCGCCAGCGACCCGGGACAACCGCCCAGCTGACCCAAAACGCTCGGCGCGATCACGCCCACTCCGCACGTCGTCGCCGTCGGCGCCACACTCGCCGCGGGTGCAACCACTGTCACCGGGCTCGAAAATCCCAGCCCCGCCGCATCCGCGTTCGCCAAATTCTGCGTCAGCAGTTGCGGGTTCGTCGAATTGATATCCACCGGCCGGTACAAGTGCAGTCCTCGCGTATATTGATATCCCACGCTGATCTTCCACGATCCCGCGATCTGCCGCTCGATTGTCAGGTTCGCCTGCTGCGCGTAACCGAATTGAAAATTCTTCGCCACCGGCAGCACGAACGGCAAAATCGGCAGAGGAAATCCCTGCGTCAGGTAATTCTGGTTTGCGAATAGGGAATTCGGCTGGAACGGATTGAATCGCTGCTGATTCGGCAAGTACCCCATGCTGGGCAGCGCGTTCAACACGCCCTGAAAAATGGTCGACCCGTTCAAGTTGGTCGGCGAATCCAGGGCTCCGCAAACGCCTGCGCCCGGAATCAGCCCGCACGCCGACGATGTCCCGCCTGCCGAAATAAGCTGCACCGACCGTCCACCGTCGGCGGTTGCCGAGTCAAACGCAACCGCCAGCAGCGGGTGATCGTAGAACAGTCCGTAACCCGTGCGTATCACGGTTTTTCCGTCGCCCTTGGGATCCCACGCAATCCCCAAACGCGGCGCAACGTTATTGTTATCTCGCGGTATTCCCTCCACGACTCCCAGCGCCTGCTCCGCCGCCGCATTCACCGCCGTAGCCGGCGCAAACAAAGGCGTAATCTCCACGTCGTAGCGTAGCCCGTAATTCAGCGTCAGCTTTCGGGTCGCTCTCCAGGTGTCCTGCGCGAAAAACCCCATCGGGATATTGTCGAACGGCTGATTCGATTGACCGATACCCTGGATGTACGTCGTCGGAATTCCCAGCCCATAGGACTGCAATCCCGTCGTTCCAAACAGCTGCACCGTTTGTCCGCTCGGCAAGGTCACCGAATTCGGCAGCCCGAAGTCCGATATTGCCAGCCCGCCAAAATTCACGTCGCCGCCATAATCCAGCTCAAAAATCTGCTGTTTCGACGATCGCAGCTGCACCAGGTTGAAATCGCCGCCAATCTTGAACGTATGCGTCCCGCGCACTACCGTCACATTGTCCGTGAACTCAAACCTCCGCTCGATGCGATCCACCGTCGAGTACGGTTCCCGCCCGAAATACGCGTAACCCGGAATGTTCACTCCGATATCGCTGCCGCCCGGCAGCTCCGAGTACCCGAAATGCAGCCCGCGTCTCGCGATCTGCGCGCGGAATTGATTTACTGCCGTGTCGCTCAAGATGGTGTCATGCTGAAATACTCCGGAAATGTCGCGCGATTGGTTCACACCCGCTCGCGACCCCGCGTTCTGCCCAAAAACCTGGTTCTGTGCGGTCGATTCAATGCCCGTCACCAGCGACGGCGACACGCCGACGCGCAAAAACGAACTGTTCTGGTTGTTCCACTTCTGGTCCAATCTCGCTGACCACAGGCTCGTCTTCTCGGTCACCGGAAAATTTCCCCTCAGCGAATTGAGCCCTACGTATGACGTTGGCAGTGGCGCGACTCCGGCCGGCACCACGGATCCACCCGGTCCTACCGCGGCAAATCCGTTACACACCACCGCATTCACCGTTTGCCCCAGCGGGCACGACACCGGTACGGGAAACTGCGCCCCCGGGCCCGGGCTGAGCGTTCCTCCCGATAGCGACCCGGCCACCGCTCCGAAATCCAGCTTGTTCAGCGCCACGCTCGACGCCGAGCCCAGCAAGGCCCCGTACTCCACCGCCAGGTTTTGATACGCGGGAACTCCACTGGTCAGCAGCGCTTGCACCGTGCTTGCTTGCGATGGAGTCAATTGGACTGGTAGGGGACCGCCCGGCGTCGGCAGCGTCACCGGAGTCATTCCCCATGGACCCGCTCCGCCCTGCGCCTCTCCGATGCTCGAAAATCCCGTCTCTTCCCGCAGGGTATCCTCGTACGAGAAAAAGTAGAACGTCTTGTCCTTCACAATGGGCCCACCAATCGTCGCCCCGGCTTGCACGCGCGTGAACGCCTGCTTGGTCGGATCCAGTTCACCCGTCGTCGGATCGACTTGTCCGGAAAACGCGTTGCGCGCCTGAAAGGCCTTGTTCCGCAAATAGCCGAACACGTCGCCATGCGTTTCATTGCCGCCGCTTTTTGTCACAATGTTGATGACGCCGCCGGTCGCGCGCCCGTACTCAGCGTTGTAGTCACCCAGAATCAGCTGAAATTCCTGCACCGCCTCTTGCGACACCGTCGCGCGGATTCCGTTGATGGAGTTGTCCACCGCGTCCGCTCCGTCCACACTCACCTCGTTGGAACGCGCACGCTGTCCGCCGACACTCAATCCGCTCGTCGGCGCCGGACCGATCGTCGGCGCCACGTCCCGCGTGGTCTGCGAATTCGTCAGAGTGAAGTTGATGTAGTTCCGCCCGTTGATCGGCAGGTTGTCGATCCTGCGCTCGTCCACGACCTGTGACACTTCCGTCTTGGTCGTGTCGACGTTTGCCGTCTCCGACGTCACCGTAACCGTCTGCGACATCCCGCGCAGTTGCAGGCGCGGATTAAACGCAGTAACCTCGCCAACGGTCACCACCACGGAGTCGTTCTCGAAAATGGCGAAGTTCACTCCGCCGTCCACCGTCACTTTGTATTCGCCGGGCGGCAGCCCCACCAGGTTGTAGCGCCCAAGGTCGTCGGCCACCGCGGTGCGTTCCGCGCCGTTAATCGCATTCGTCGCGGTCACCTTCGCGCCGTGTACCGGTAGTCCCTGTGGATCGTGGACCGTCCCAATCAGCGTCGAGGTATTTACCTGGGCTGCTCCCGCCATCGCAAAGCCTAGCGCCAGCAAACACACGACCACGCATGCGCACACACTCGGTCTGCGTACCATACGCAACCTCCTTGGTGGATCCCGGTCAGCCGGTGCAACCGCTACCCCTAGCGTCGACGGAACGGTTCTGTCGAAGCACGGCCTGCGAGAATGATCATTCGGCTTTTACTGTACTCGTCCGTCTATTTCAATCGTTATTTTTATTCGTCATTTGCGTCCAATACAGCACACCAGTGCCAGTTCAGGTTTGGAGTATCGAACGAACCGCAGGTTATCCGTTGGCAGACGACGAGGCGTGCTTCTGCCTATCCAATCCTCCGCCTCGTGCGTGTGAATACGTTAAAGCAATACGCTTATAGCTGATCCGTTTTCGTACACAAGAGCACAATCGGGAAACGCAAGGGCAATACGAGCGCGCAACGGCTGGGTACCTGGTGCCTCGAAAAAGCACGCAAACGAAGACCGTTCAGGTATTGACTGACCACCAGTCAGTAAGGTAGTATGGCTCCCATCGCAGAGATTCCAGGACCACTACTCTTAAAGGAGATCACCATGACCTATCTGATTACGGGCGCAACCGGAGCCATCGGGTCCCGCGTCGTCGAACGGCTCCTCGCCCGAGGCGATCGCCCGCGCATCTTCGTGCGCGATGCGGAAAAGGCGCGAGCGCGCTATGGCCAACGCGTAGATGTCGTCGTTGGCGACCTTGCCGATTCGGGCTCACTGCAGGCCGCGCTTACAGGAGTCGACGCGGTTTTTCTCGTCAACAGCGGCGCAGAGCTGGCCAGCCGCGACGCAGCGGCCGCCAAGGCTGCAAAAGCTGCGGGCGTCAAACATCTCGTCAAGCTGTCCTCCATGGATGCGCAGGAGGATGTCGGGACCGGTGCATGGCACGCGCGGGGCGAATCCGCCGTCCGCGCGAGCGGGATGGTCTTCACATTCATGCAGCCAACGGGTTTCATGTCCAATGCGCTCGAGTGGGCAACGTCGATCAAGGCGGAGGGAATCGTGCGTGCGCCCACCGGTGGCGGAAGGATCCCCTTTATTCACCCCGATGACATCGCTGCCGTCGCAACCAAAGCTTTGACGACACCGAAGTACCACGGAGAATCATTGCCGATAACCGGCCCGGAGGCGCTGAACTACGCCGAGATGACAGCGAAGATCGGTGACGCGGTCGGTAAACCGCTCCGCTTCGAACCGATCTCCGACGAACAAGAGCGTAAGCATATGACCGTGGGCGGCGCTTCGACGGAAATTATCGCGGCGCACCTCTCGATCTATCGCGCGATTCGCGAGGGCCGCCTGGCGACCGTCACGGACAACGTCGCTCGCGTCTTGGGACAGAGGCCGATTGCGTTTGATCGATGGGCGCAAGAAAACGCCGAGGCGTTCCGCTAATAGGATGAGGGTGATTCCGTAGAAAGGGATCGTCGCGAGCCAATCTGGTTTCTCCGTGCTACTGTCGGTGACGAGCATTCTGTCGCGGAGGTCAGGCCGATCCTATGGCCGCTGCATCCAAGTCTCGTCCACGAACCAAGCTGCCCGAAGAGCGGCGCGATGAGCTTATGAAAGCCGCGCAGCGTCTGTTTCTTGAACACGGGATCGCCTCGACGACGATCGAGCAAATTACGACAGGCGCGGACGTCGCCAAAGGGACGTTCTACCTTTATTTTTCCTCCAAAGAAGACATACTTGCAGCGCTTCGCGACCGCTTCGGGCAAGAACTCCTGATAAAAATAAAAGCAGCAATCGCCCAGAACAGGAAAGACGACCTCAAGGGAAAGTTGGCAACCTGGGCCGCGGCCTGTGTCGCCGGCTACCTCGACTCCATTCGGCTGCACGATATTCTGTTCTATAGTTCCCGTCCTCCCACGCGCGAAGGCCTCGTGAACAATATCGTGATCGATCATCTGATCGAATTGCTTCAGGCCGGCATCGATGCCCGGACATGGTTCGTTGACGATCCTCATTTCACGGCCGTCTTCCTGTTTAACGGTCTCCACAGTGTTGTAGATCACGCGCCTACCAGGGAGAAGCGGGTTGATCGAAGCCGGCTCACGCGCAGGCTGCAACAACTCTTTCTCGGCGTCGTTGGGCTGCCCGCCGGCTGAAGGTAAAATACGCAGGTTGTTCTCCTCCTTAAGTCATTCCGGTGTACTTTATAGCTGTTCGAAACAAACCCGAATAGCCGTTGCAACCTCCCAAGATAGAGAACAAGTCTCCGATGTCCGATCAGAGGAGACCTACATGTTGATGGGTCCGGCGTCACAATTGGTAAGGCTTGCTATTCACATTGCTCTCCTTTTGGCCGGTGCTTCGCTCTCGCTTCCGGGTGTTGCGCTGGCAGAAGCCCGCGCGTCACAGGCATCACCACCAGCATCAACCGAGAGCTCTTCGCCGAGAGGGCTGGTCGTCGTCATAGAAAACAAACCCGAACACGATCGACTCGATTTGCGAGCGCTGGACAATCCCTTGATCAGCGGCGTTGCGTTGCAGATCCGCTGGCGCGACCTTGAGCCCGTGCAAGGTCAGCCAGATTGGTCGAAGTTGGATCAACTCTTTGCCGGTGCGGAATCGTCGAAGAAATGGGTGCAACTCCTTATCTTCCCGGGCTTTTTCTCTCCTGCATGGGCCATGGAAGGCGTGCACACCGAAATGTTCGCCATACGATACGGACCTGGGAAAGGCGAACTCGAGAAACTTCCCTTGCCATGGGATCAGGTTTACCTCACTCGCTGGTTCGCATTTCTGAAGCTGCTGAGCGATCGATACGGAAAATTTCCCGCGTTTCGAGTGATAGCCGCCGCTGGACCAACCTCCGTGTCTGCTGAGTTCACGTTGCCGAACACCCCAGAAGACGTTCAGAAGTGGCGCAGTATCGGGTATACCCCGGCCAAATATACAGAGGCATGGCAAAAAGCCTTCCAGGTGTACACAGCCGATTTTCCCAATCAGTACGTTTCTCTCTCCTTGGGGTTCGGTCTGAATATTGACGATCAAGAGAAGCGGGATAAGCGTGCGGGAAAGCCCACCAAGGAGGCCATTCTCGACGAGGCGATTCGCATCTTGAGGCGTCAATTTGTGCTTCAAAATAGCAATCTCGACGGAAATCCAGAGCGAGATCGGGGCCCTCACGGCATCCCACTGGTGATCAGTTATAACGGGCGGATTATCACCGGTTTTCAGTTGCGTACTTCTTGCGTTCGCAACAGCGGAAACATGGGCGCGGAAGGAAACCCTCAGCTCGCTTTGAGAAGATCCATCGATCGAGGGACGGAGCTGAACGGTGCGGGTCGCCGCATCAATTATCTGGAGATTTACGAACCGGATGTGCTTGCAGACGAAATGCAACCCATACTTCGTTATGGCGCGTCGCTATTCAATTAAACTAAAGCGGAACCCGTCCGAAAGCCGGCAGGCGGATAGCGATCATCCCGATCGCGAGTAGTCGGCAATAGCGCCGCACCCCTCGTAGCGACGCCCGCTCAACGGAGCCGATTGCATCCGTGGGCGTTCGGGAATAAGCAGGGGCGAAACGGAAAAGCGCGGATTTACGCCGTCGGCCGCTGCGGTGCAAATGAAAAAAACGGGCTGCTAGCGAATCATTGACTCGCTGACAGCCCGTTTCCCTCAACATTTCGCAGCTTGGGGCGATGCACCCCTACCCGTGGAGGTTAGTCGTGATCAATGCGGCCTTTCCTCAGGTTTGGACGCGCTCGGCCGCGGCTGTTGACGCTGCTGTATCTGCTGCTGTTGGGTCGTGTGTTTTTGCTCCAGCTGTTGGGTCTGTTGGGTGTGCCGCTGTTCTAGTTGCTGTTTTTGCGCGTCGTTCGCGTTTTTCTTGTCAAGCTGCTGGTGTTCTTTTTCCTGTTGCTGCTGCAGCTTCTGGTGTTCCTGATTCTGTTTGGCAACTAGCTTGTCTTGCTGCTGTTGATAACGCTTGTCGGTCGCCGCATTGCCGGTATTGGGCGGCGTGGACTGGTGCGGCTGGAGTTCGCTGGCGTGACTCGGGTTCGGGGTCGCGGTACGCGCTACCGAGTTGTTGGCCGGCCGTGCTCCACCGGCGGGAGGCGCTTTGTATGCTCCGCCAGCTTGTCTGGCGGCTACTACGCCGCTCTTGAAGTCTCCGGGCTTGGCGGTGGCCGCGATGGGCGGCTTTCCCTGATTGTTAGCGGCGCGCAGCGCTGGGTTCGTACGAGCTTGCTCGATATGCTGCTCCTGTGCGGCAACCCGGCCGAAGTGCTGTTCCCTGCTGTACGTTTCTTCCTGTGACGTGGGACGCGCTTCGATGCCACCGCTGCCGCCGTTGTAGCTGACCCGCGTAGTGTTATTTTCAACGACCCTGGTATTGTAGGTGTTGTGGATGACGGTTACGTTCACGTGGTTCACGTAGGTGTTGTAGAAGAAGTGTCCGTTGTCCCAGCGGCCGCCATCATAACCGCGCCCGCCGTAGCCGAAGCCATAGTTAATGCCGCCATAGAAGCCGACGTGCTCCCCCCAATAGCCTTCATGGAAGATGAACACGCCGCTGTCGCCCCAGCCCCAGTAGCCGGGAGTCCACAGGTAGCCAGGCTGAGGCGCTTCCACCCAGGTGCCGGGCACCCAATAGTAGCCATCGTCATCGGAGTAATACCAGTAGCCGGGGGTCCAGATATAGCCGTCGTCCGGACAGATGGGCTGCTCGTAAACGGGAATAGCGGGTGGCCCGAAACTCACGGAAATGGCGACTTGTCCCAAGGAAGCATGGGAGAGAGCTAGCAAAACAAACGAAAACAGGAACGACCGAATCGCAACAGTATTGCGCATTGAGCTTCTTTCTGCCCGCTCATCCTCTGTTGCCAGCTATGGCGCAAGATCGGCGGGCGCGTACTTAGGGGCGTTATTTTCCTTGGGGTCGGTAACGAACTTCGGACCAAAACTGTACAGCAGCGAGAGCGCAGATCCTATACGGTTATGCATGTACGCGGGCGAAAGGAACGCCGTACGCCGTATCAAACGTCGCGTAAGGAACAGTCATTATATTCGCAAAACTGAAATAGTAAGGCACTGAAATTGTGTCGCGCGAAGCGGGAACCTCCTCAGATCTGCTGCAAACTGCGGTCGCACCGAGGCATTTCAAGTTTACTGCCGCACCAGTGCCGCAGCCGACTAAATCACAACTTCAACCTGGAGCGCTCGACCTTGGCTTGCTCTAGAATCGGAATGCCAGCATCGGCATCCTTCCACAGCGTGAGGAAATCCTCGTAAGCGGCGAGCGCCCGAACTCGAACGCCATTCGCATCCGCTCCCTGGGAACTCCGCGACTCCAAAGCATACGCGCGAGCCAAGCCTAGGCGCGCTAACGCTCCCGTCCAGCAATTCCAAACGATCCCGCTGTGGTCGAGGATTTTCTGAAACTCCCCGGCAGCGGCGCTGCTCTGACCCGCTTCCAGATACGCCTCTCCTCGAAGGTAGGTCGGATAGAGGCACGAAATGTTGGTGACGAACGCGATCTGTCCGAACTCGATGGGGGCGCCCGCCTGCAGACTCTCGAGCGCCGCCGCCGGATTCTTCCGGTCCAGCGCCAGCTGCGCTCGAACAGCAGGCAGCCAGAGCGATTGCACCTGTGTATCCAAGGGAAAGCGTTTGTTCAGGTCTTGCGCGAGAGATTCGGCTCGTCCGGTATCGCCCGCCATCGCATACGCAAGCGCTGCTTCCACGCTGGCTGCCTGACTTGTGGGAGTGAGCTTTAACCCTTGCATCGCCGCTTGTTTGGCATTCGCGGCATTGCCGAAGGCAGCTTCGTGCAGAGCGGCATTCTCGTACCAAACGGCTCCGGTTTCCTTGCTGTCGGCGCGAATCGCGGACTCCACTGACCGCCTGGTGAGTTCGCGTGCCTTTTCCAAGTGTCCGGCGTACGCCTCGGTATCGGACGCAAGCGAGAGCCCAATGTTCTCCGAGTCTGGCTGGCCTGCAAACCATTTTTGCTGTTCCGCCATGGCTGGGGAATCCGCCGCCAGAAAGGCCATCGCATAGAGGTCGCTGTGAAATATGAAATCGTCCAGCTTTCGGGCCTGCGCATCCTGGATTACCTGCCGTGCTGCGTTGAACTGCTGCAAAGCAAGAAGGCTGTTAACCAGGTTTACGTAAGCGACGGAAACATCAGGGTTGAGGCGGAGGCTTTGGCGGAACGCGTCCGCCGATTGCTCATAGTGTCCTTGAAAAGCGTACACGATGCCCACCAGGACAAATGCCCGGTTGTCTCGCGGATAGCTTGCAATCTGCTCCCGATAGACCTGCGCTGCCTTGTCCAGTTCCCCGGTCACATTCGTGTAGTACGCAGCGGTTATGTACTGCTTTTCGCGCTCGTTGGCATGGTCGCGCAACTCGAATGCCTTGGTGAAGTATTCGCTGGCGCGCCCTAGCTCTTGAAGGCCAAAGTAGTCCGCTCCCACAGCCCGATAGCCCATGGCAAAGTTCGGATCGAGCTCGATGGCATGTAGGTGAAAAGGCAGGGCTGTAGCCTCCCCTTTTTCGCGAACAGCTTTCATACCGAGGCTGTACGCTTTCAGCGCCGCGAGTGAGGATGTGGTGGCTTCTGCCAACGGAACATCAAATTTCTGCACCGTAGCAAGTGACTCGCCAAGTTTGCCCCGTAGATTGGCCGCCGCTCTCCCCAATGCGTCCAGCACTTTCTCCTTAGCCGGCGCGGTGATCTGCTCCTGCGCCAGCAGGTCTCCGCTCTGGCAATTCACCGCCTTCAATCCCAACACATATTGGCTGCCGAGGCCCGCGATGGACCCGGCGATGTAGACCTTGCTGCCCGTCCGCTGGCAAAGCTCGCGAGCCACCTCGGCTGTCAGCGCAGTGTCCGCAGGCCGGGCCATCAGCTTCAGGCTGTCAGCGACTTTGTTTTCCGAAAGCACATTTAAAAATGGAGATTGATTCAAAGCCACGGTGAGCGCTTGCTTGAGCGTGTCATCGAAGACAGGATCGTCCGTGCGGTTGGCGAAATCGGCGAGAACGATGGTGTCCTTCTCCGTCAGCCGCTTGGATTGATGCAAGCGATAATAGAGCTCGCTTGCGATAAATCCGGCGACCAGCAGGGCCACTGCCGCAACCATTTTCCAGAGTCGGTTGTTCTGCGCCGCGGAAGCTTCGCGCACCGCCCCTATGCCCGAGCTTGCTGCCGCGGTCTGGCCGCTTTCCGTGTCCCGCTTCAGGCGTTGCAGGTCGGCTCGCATCTCTGCGGCTCCCTGGTAGCGCAGGTTTCGGTCTTTCTCGAGGGCCTTGTGGATGATCCGTTCAAGTTCGGCGGGCAGATCCGGATTCAGCCGAAGGGGAGGAATCGGTGCCTGATTCAGGATGGCCGCAAAAATCACTCCCGTGCTTTCCCCACGAAAGGGCAGCGTGCCCGTAGCCATCTCGTACAAGACCGCGCCGAAAGAGAACAAGTCCGTTCGAGCATCCAGTTCTTTGGCGCGCACCTGCTCGGGAGACATGTAGGCGACCGTGCCCAGCGTTGAACCGGGGCCGGTGAGATGTACCTGCTCGCCCATCCAGCTCGTCACGGTATTCCCCGATGCACTTTCGCTCGAGGAACCTCTTGTGGGCCCCACCTTCGCCAATCCGAAGTCCAGAATCTTGGCGTGTCCACGCTTGGTGACGAATATGTTCGCTGGCTTGATGTCGCGATGCACGATCCCTTCGCAATGCGCTGCTTCCAGTGCGTCGGCAATTTCTATGGCCAGAGAAAGAAGCAGTTCGGTTTCGAGCGGGCGCCCGCCAATTCTGTGCTTCAGCGTCACGCCATCCAGGAATTCCATAACGATGAAAGGCCGGCCGTCTTGCAACCCGACTTCGTAGATCGTGCAGATATTAGGATGATTCAGTGCCGAGGCAGCTTGAGCCTCGCGCTGGAAACGTATTAAGGAGTGCGCGTCGCTGGTCACGTCATCCGGGAGGAACTTCAGCGCGACAAAGCGGCGGAGGTCTTTGTCCTCCGCCTTGTACACCACACCCATACCTCCACCGCCGAGTTTTTCCAGGATGCAGTAGTGGGAAATGATCTGGCCAATCAGCGAGGGTGATTCCGCCATTGTTCGGTCATCTTAGGTTGCGCGACTGTGGCAAGTCAACGAAGCCGGTCCGGATACCGTCCTCGGAGCCAAGAAAAACGGAGTTCCAGCACACCGCGGAAGCGATGGATCTCAACTCAAGCGGCGCCAGGTTTTTTTCGAAGACCTCGCGGCATCCACACACGAAGCGAGCGCCAGACCGCACTCTGCGTCGGTTGACGGGCATAGCCGCCGAAGATAGACTCCCGCCAACCCTACGGGGTCCGGACCCGCGTCAAATATATCTATCGAAAAATCTAGGAGAGTAAATATGAGAAATGCTCTGTGGGCCCCTCTGCTTGTCGCGATGTTGCTGTCCGCTATCCCCTCTCATGCGCAAAGTCCGAATTATGATGTCGGGCAGGTCTGGCGCGTCACCTACTACCATATCAAGCCAGGTCAGGGCGAAGCGTTTTGGAAAGACATTCGCGAGAACATGAAGCCCGTGTACGACGCATTGAAGAAGGAAGGCATGATCAGCGACTACAAGGTCTGGACAAACGTGACCACGGATAGCCCGGGCGATTGGGACGTCGCGGTGGGGTTGATGGTCGCGAACTATGCCGCGATCGATCAGCTCGACGCCAAAGCGGCGACCATGGTCGCTAAGCACTACGGCTCGCGAGAGGCAATGATCGAAGCCGGAAAAAAACGCAACGAGCTGCGCGAAGTGGTGGCAAGCAAGTTGGCCCGCGAAGTGATGCCAAAGTAGGATCGGAATCACCGTTGCATAAAAGGCGGCAGGTCCCGAATTTGGACCGGCTGCGCGTCGTTCCTCGCTCGGGACGAGTCCTTGTAGTGGCTGAATGGACTCGGTCCCCGAACGGGGACTACCCGACATCGACCAGACCGCTGGGAGGAATTAGTGCAGGCATCAGGCGAAACCAGAACCCTGGAACCCGAACGGTGGAACTCAGTAGAAGAATTGTGCGACCGCTACCTAGGGGGGCGCCCGTCCGAAGCCGTTCTTCAATTGCTCAAGAACGCGGAAGGCCAGCGCGCAGAGGTTCGCAATTTCCTGGAGCGTGGCTTTCGGCTCATGGCCCTGTCGAGATTCGACCCGCGCGATCTTTCGCCCGCCGTGGCTCGGTTCTTCGTTGTCTTCGCTCCCAGCATATTGCCCGACGCTTGGGGAGGAATAGTACCGCCCATCACGATGCCGGACCGCCACAAGAAAATCGACGCCTATTTGCGTTCGAATCCATGGATGAATTTCGAGCCAGGAACAGTCTTGTTAGACCTGGGATGCGGCTTTCCTCCGCAGACCTCGATGGATGCAGCCGATTCATTTCCGGAATGGCAGATCGTCGGCGCGGATCCGGCCTTTGACCCATACCTCCTGTACGACGAACGCGAAAACTACGCCTCGTTCGACGCCAGTGGAAAGCTCCGCTACTTTCAAGCCACCCGCCCGGCAGAGTTTCTCGAGCTGTATTCCGATCGGAATGCCACGATTCAGCGTTTCTCGGAAGCTTTCGCGCAACTCCTCCATAGCCTTCCCACCGATGACGGAGGGCTGTCCACTGCTGAGCACAACGGCATGCGTTTGCTCCGGCATCCTTTGCGCACTTACGAGCGTTCCAACCTCAAATTCGTCCAAGGAGGATTTGGGTCAAGCAACCTGCCGGAAGCCACCGTCGTACGTAGCTTCAATGTGCTGATCTATTTTGACGCGGAATTTCGCCGCCGAGCAGAAGCGTGGGTGGCCCAGGTGTTGCGTCCAGGAGGACTCTTCATTTGCGGCAGGGACGACATAGCATCGCTGAATGCGCACTACTCCGTGTATCGCAATGAGGGCGGCCGGCTAGTTGAAAAGGAATTTGCATTCGGGGTGGAAACCGTGCGTCACTGCTCTTGGTTCACCCTGCATGATGGCGAGCGCGAGACATGGCGGCTTGCGGAACTCTTGGGCATCCTGCGGTCCGACCGCGCGTTTCTGCGCGATTACGACGCACGGCTGGACTCTCTGCTGGCACAAAACAAAATGGCAGTTCGCGATGCCAACGGTTGCCTGGCCGACCCTCCTGACCCTCTCGAACTGGCGCGCACGTTTCCGGTTTACGAGACGATTACGCAAGAGATCGAAGCGGAGTTCGCCGATCGCGCCGTATCCGTCCTCCAGCGCGCAGGTCTCAACGCTTGGCGCAATCCGGTGGGCCACATCGCCGTAGCTGCGTTCGACAAATAACCGCACATCATAAAAGGGCGTCCTTTTTCTGATCGCGTGGAAAGAAGGAGTGAGCTTCGACGTCCAACATCTGAAACCACAAACGGTTTGCGTGTCTCTCAGCCCTTCCGCTCCATCCCGGCGATCTTCTCTGGCTGCTGGCCTGCGAAATCATCCAACTTCGCCGGTGCGTTAACGTAAGGCATTCAGCCCATCCGTGGCCTTCTTGAAGTTCGGGTCAATTTGCAATGCCCTGTCGAACGCATCCTTTGCATGCTCCAAATCGCCTGCGGCTTTGTATGCGCGCCCCAAACCAAACTGTGCGCTTGCGGAATTCGGGTAATCCAAAGCGTTCGCCTTCAATAACTGAACGGAGGTAGCGTAATCCCCCATTTTTGCCATTTGGTATCCGACGAACTCAACTTCCGCGCGAGTATCCACGTCGGAGTGCGTCCGCCTGAACAAATAGTAGGTATACATGGTGGACACCGAGTCAGCACGTTCGAGATACAGTTGTTCAAGGAACTGCTGCAAAGGAGTGCGCCGGTACGGCGCGGGGCTAAAAATGGAGACGTCACGCAACGTATTGACCTCGACCGAAACTCTTCGAGACTCCGCAAGAATCTTTCCGGTTGAGAGTTCGACCTCCAAGATCCTAAAAGGAATCTGGACGCCTTGCACCGAACGGTAATCCTCAAACCGATCTTCGCTATTTATGCTCTGCCCGAAAGCATGAATGGGGGCTGCCTTGCGATCGGCAACTATCAGGAAAGTGTCCGCGTCCACATACACGTACTTTTGAAAGCCATCCGCGAGCGTCGCGAGAATTTTGTACGTATCGTGTCCTCCGACGTTTTCTCTGCCCTGCAACTCCAGCTTGGTCGCCTTTTCACCATAATCCACCAGCGAGTCCTGGAGGAATTCTGCTGCATGTCGGGTCGCTGCAGCCGCAGCGCCGACGGTCCGCACCGCAATTCCAGGATCGCCGTAGTATTCCCAGGCGCTTCCATCGAAGCCTTCCCGTAAGCCAGGGTGCTCGACTGCCGGGTCGCCGATCACCTCATAGTAAGGGCGCATGAAGGCCATATAGTTTCTTGCTGCGATAGGCGTGCCTTCTGGGATCGGTCCCGGCTCGTGGTACATTCCACGGATAACAATGGATTGCAGTTTATGGATGTTATCGCTCCCGCCCAACGCTTGGATGTGTTTACCCACAACCTGATCGAGCGTGAGCAAACCACCTGGGGCAGCAGCTGGTACGCAGGAAACGAGCACCCACACAATAAAGCCGACAATCACCTTGCAGTTGATGACCATGGCCTTATGACGAGTAACATCGCCTTCGGTTTGCTATACCGCTCGACATTTTTCGCGTGTGGACTTACAGAGGGGGTGACCCAAGTCTTGGTAAACCCGCTGGGGCGGACGCCGACCCACTGGCCTCAAAAGGTTCGCCTGCAAACCTCAATTTAAGCGGATCCTAAAGCTGGAGGTGTCGCTGAACCAATTTCCTTAGCTTTTCCCGATCTTCATCCTTCATGTGTACGAATTCCACGCCGTTGCCCTGCGGCCCGATATTCCTCACCACCGCCGTGAAGTGAATCTTGCGAAGGCCTGTGCGAATCTCCAGCTTGATCGAATCGCCCACCGTCAGTTTCCTCGGCGACTCCAGATAAGCTCCGCCCAGACTGATCGTTTTCACTCGCGCCGTTCCAGCTTGCGCCCCATCGATTTGTGCCCGCAGCGGAGATTCCAGCGGCACCCGCGCGTACCGCCGCGGCACCACGAAATTGACGCTCGACTGCGCCGCCGCGTCAAACGCTGCGCGCACCCGCGCCGACGACGGGCGGTCTTCCATCATCGCCAGGGCATCTTCCGCGGCCGCCCGCAGCCCCAAAGGCTCGGCATATGTAATTCCCTCGCGCTTCTCCGCAAGCGTCCGCAGCAATTCCGCCGCTTCGTGCGCCCGCATCCGTCCCAGCGCTTCGATCGCCTTGATGCGCACGAATTGGTCGCGCAGCACTTCCTGCTCGCCCGCTGCAATTTCCATCAGCTGCGGCACGCAAGTCGTCTCCTGTGCCAGGCCGATTTGGTCGATCATCATCGGTACAACCAGGGGATGCGCTTCCGCGAGCATCGCGGAGAATACAAATGCCGCGCTCTGCGCCGACGCGGAATTGGCGGGACGTGCCAATTCGCTCACCGCCAGATCCTGCAAACTCCACTCCCAGCTCGCCAGCGCTCGCGTCAACCCACGCAACAATCGATCGGCATCTGTGGACCCGAGCAACTTGATCGCCGCGCTCACGCGTTGCCGCCGCGAATCGTATAACCGCGCCTCCAGCATGTTCAGTACCGGCACGCCGATCGTTCGCAGCAGCCGCGACATCCCCGGCAAAAGTTCCGAGCTGTTCGGCTCGCCGAGCAGCAACGTCATGCGCTCCAGCAATCGTTCCGGATCGCGCTGCAACAGCCGTGGCAAAACGGGATCGAGCGCGCGATTCGCAAACGCCGCATCCACCAGCAGCAGCCAGCGATCCTGCGCTACCAATCGCCGGGCCAGCGCCGCCATGTGATCGTGTTCACGGTCCTTCGGGGATCTTTCGAGCCCGTTCAGAATTCCCTCGAATCCTGCATAGTCGCCGCGATTCACCGCGATGCGCCCCAGCGTCTCGAGAAACGCCGCCAGCAGCGCTGCGGTCTCGGGCACCGTCTCCCGCTCCAGCGCTTTCAGCGTGCCGCCGCTCAGATCCTCGGGCAATTGGTTCGGCCACAACGACTCGATCACCGCCGTCAATTCATTTAGCCCCGCCGCGACCGAGCGTCGCGCTCCCGCGTCTTCGTTCTCGATGCGCCGTTCGTAATTCAGAACAATGCTTCGTGCTTCGCGCCGTGGCGCATCCGCTCCCGTCTCTGCCAACTGCGCGAGCGTCTGCCGCAGCGCCACGATTGGCACACACCACACGTCCGGCCCCCGCAGTACCGTCGATTTTTCCCGCGGCGGCAATTCCAGCCAGAATTTTTCCACCAATTTCTCGCGATAGGTTTCCGTCGACCAGGTCATCGCGAATGACGAAAGGTGGGCCGAGGCATGCGGCCCCGCATATCTGCCCGCATTCACCAGCACTCCGCCTAGCCGGTGCAGCATCGGCCGCACTGCCACCGCGGTCAGGGCTCCCGCCGTAAATTCCGGCCCGAGAAACTCGAAGATCAGGCTTTCCGACAAGCGCAGCAAAAATGGCTGTGGAAGTTCTCCGTCACGCGGTGCGTACTGCGACACGCAGCTCAGCAGCAGCCGCACCGTGTCGCGGCTCGCTTCTTCCATGGCCCCGTGAATTGCACGCGCCGCTTCTTCTGGCGAAAGCCCGCGCGCCGACTCCAGCGGCGGCGTCAGCCGGGACAACAAGCTCAGGGCCGCGACCAGATCATCGATTTCCGGTGGCTGGATGGGCGTATCGCTGGTCTCCCGTGGCGAGTTTCCGCCGTAGGCCACCAGCGCCGCGATCAGGCTCGACAGCACCGAGTCCACCCTTCGTTCTGTCTGTGTGTTGATCGAAATGCCTTCCACTCGGTTCTCCGCCAGCAGCGCAGGCCACCGCGTCGCGGCACCTCTCTTCACGCTGTCTTCCGATGTTAGCAGCGTTGTCTTCACAAGTTGCGCCAGCGTGTCGAGTTCGCCTACGTGGAATTCTCGCGCAAAATGTAGCGCGTGAATTCCCGCGCGCTGCAGTTCCCGAGCCAGCGCCTGCAATTCTCCTTTTGCGTCGGGCAGCGGGACCTCGCTGATTTTCGGCGCCACCAACCCGCCGCGTTCCACTTGAATCTCCAGCCCCTTCAAACGCGACGCCACCCCGCGAAGCGACTCGTACGCTCCGTCCAGACTCTGCAATGTATGTGGATGGTTCCGTTCGTAGAGTCGCGTCGAGCGCAACAGCAGGTGCAGCTTTCGTAGTGCGCGATCGGTTTCATCCGTCCTGGCGTCGGTCATCGGCGCTTCTTTTCGCGTCCGTGCGATCGCCGCCGGCACCGTCGCAGCGTGACCTCCGGTCATCGCGTCGGTCGAGGATTCCGCTACGGGACCCTGTTTGTCTAAAGGCATGGGGGGACGAAGAGCCAAATCATTCCTCGCTTGCTCGCCAACTCGGAGTCACCACGTACCGTACGATTTTCAACCAAACGCAACAGCCGGGAGGGCACGGCTTCAGCCGTTCCGCGAAGGCGTAGTGCGGTCCGGCTTTAGCCTCTGAGGGCCGTTCTTGTCGCCACACAGACTTGAGAATGCCGACTTCGGCCGTAAAACAAGTCTCTCTATCTATAAAAAAACAAGTCGAATAGAGGGAGGACCTGCTGATACTGCTAGCACGCCTCCTTCCCAGAGTTTGGTTAGCTAAGTTGCTTGTTTCTATAGTCTTTTTGGAATAGTCCTAGGACTAGTCATTTGGCGATGTTACAAAAGGTAACAGGCCGGGTAGCCTCTTCAATCGGTTTCAAAGTTCAGGTCGATTCCCCAGCCTCACGCACCTACAGAAAGTGGGCCTAACATCGGCCTTAGCTCCTCTAGCATCAATGCTTGCAGAAGTGTAGCAAAGCAAAGGCTTTAACTCGGCTGAAATCAACCTGCGAGAAGACCAGGGGAGAGGAGATGCAGTAACTCGCGTGTTTACTGTCGCTTAAGCGATTCGTTGATCGTTACCGTGCCGCCGTCGCTTACCTCTATCTTCCTTCGCACATCCTTATAACCGTCCATCTTCAGCGTCACCGTGTGCAGTCCGATCGACAGTTCCACTCGCGAAGGCGTCACCTTCCCCGTCGGGTTTCCGTCCACCTGGATTTCTGCGCCCTTTGGAAACGAATCCACCTGCGCCCACGCAATGCGCGCGTTCGATTTTGCCGCTAGCTTCAGCGCGAGCTGCGTTTGCACGTTGTCCTTTACCTGCACCATTCCCGAATAGGCATCGTAGCCCTGCAGCCGCAAAATCAGCTTGTAGTCTCCCGGCGCAAGCGGCAGCGTCAACGGTGTCTGCCCGGATTGTTTCGCGCCGTTGATAAATACCTCCGCTCCAGCCGGATCGCTGCTGAGGAACAGCCCCTTTGCCAGCGATTCCAGATTCAATCTTTGGTCGGAGACTTTGTTGGCCTCAATCTGCAGCGCGGTCTGAATGTCGCGGTAGCCATCTTTCTTCACTTCCACGCTGTAATGGGCGGGAATCAGATTGTTGAAGCTGCACGGCGTCTGGCAATCTTTGAGCGTGTGGCCTCGAGGTCCGAGCAGTACGGCCGTTGCGCCCACTACGTCGGTCACCACGTGGATCGCTCCGAGTCCCCGCCATGGCACGGGATGCGAGCCTTCATCCGCGGTTTCCCCAGCGGCTACGGGTGTGTCGTCGTATTCGATATGGTCCACCACGCGAATGTCCGCGGGCGCGTCGCGCAATAATTTCAGCAGCGCGCCGTGCTCGGTCGGACGGAGCTTTCCTTCGAGGATCAGCGTATTTCCGGCGCCTTGAACTTTTGCTTTGCCGGTCAATCCGCGTTCCGCGATCGCTTCCTCGATGTGCTGCTTGAATTGCGCGGCCTTCGAGCTCAACACCGGTTCGAGCCTCGTCGGCGGTGCTGCTTTTTCCACGACAGCATCCGAGGATTTAGCGCCCGCCGCAGGACCCCCGGCCGCTGACGCCGCCGTCGGTTTTACGTCGCCAGTTTCTGCCACCGCTTGTGAAGTCCCTGGTGGCACCGGTGCGCGCTGTCCCGCCGGATCGGTTCCGTCTGGTTTCGAGTCCGTTCCTGAAGGCGTGTTTTCTGCCGACGCACCGGACGGCTCGCTCGAAGGCATCGCCGATGCATCATGATGTTGCCGCGCATCGTCGAACACCGGCCGCAACTTGTATGCGCCGTATGCGATTACACCGAGGAGCAACAGTGCGCCGAAAATCGTGCCGGCGATGTTCGTCTTTTTGGGCTCTTCGTAGGCAGGAATGGCGCCGGTGCGCCGCAACGGCGGCGTCTGCATCGGATTTCCCGCGCCCATGGCCGCCAACCGGCCTGCCGGAGTGCCGTGCAGATTGCCGGTGTGCGCGCCGCGAAGCCCGCCTGGATTCATCGCCACGGTTACGCCGGGCGAAGCCTGTTGGCCGCCACCCATCACCATCGTTGATCGCGGATTGCCTTCGACGCTTGCCACCGTGCGATAGTTGCGCAAGTCCTCCAACATTTCGCGGCAGCTCTGGTAGCGGTCTTCCGGTTCTTTGGCCAGCGCCTTCATCACCGCCGCACTGATCCCAGGATGAATCGACGGATTGATCTGCCGCGGCGGCACCGGCTCTTCGTTCACAATCTTATAAATCACGGTCGTGATGCTTTGACCCGGAAATGGTTTCTCTCCTGTGATCATTTCGTAAAGCATCACGCCCAAGGAGAAAATATCGCTGCGTCCATCAACCGCGCGCCCCTTCACCTGCTCGGGAGACATGTAACTGGGCGTGCCCATGACGTGCGCGGTCTGCTGTACGGTTCCAAATTGCAGAATCTTGGCGGTGCCGAAGTCGGTGACCTTCACGGTATCGTCGCCGGTGAGCATGATGTTGGCCGGCTTGATGTCGCGGTGTACCACGTTGCGTTCGTGCGCGAATTGCAGCGCGCTGCATGTCTGCTCCATGATGCGCAGCACGCGCGGCAAGGGAAACGCGTGCCCCTCATCGAGCTGCGCCTGCACGCTTTTTCCTTCCACCAGTTCCATCGTGATGTAGTACAAGCCTTCTTCTTCGCCGGCGTCGAACACCACGACGATATTCGGATGCGTCAGCAATCCCGCGGCGCGCGCCTCGGTTTGAAACCGCGTGAGCAGTTCGGGCCGGCTCAGCCCGGTGCCTTCTTCACTCAACTTGATGGTTTTGACCGCGACCGCGCGTCCGATCACCGGATCGGTGGCCTTGTAGACCACACCCATGGCGCCCCGGCCAAGTTCGCCGACAATTTCGTACCGCCCGGCTTTCATGATCGCCGTCATCACGGAATCGCGCGCGATGGAAAACGCGGCGCCTGCTATCCTTTGAGTTTCCTAACCTTATTGGTTAAGACGTGGCTTAACGGAGCGGTTTCCGGAGAACAGTCGGCCGCTGACACCCATTCGCCCTATTGGCACAGTACCTATCCGGTTTTCTGTGGGTCAACCTGACTAGGGTACTAGTGTGGCGCATTCGCTATCAGCGGCGCGGACACTTTCGCGGGCGCAGGTCGCCCGTAACACACAGAAAACAAGCTAATTAATGAATATCGAGGGCAGCCTCGCCGTCTAGGGGCGCGGCATCGCCTCGCCCGGGGACATGGTGCGCTCCGGAGTCGGCACGTTGGTTTCGCGTACCGGGCGATCCACTTCGCCGGGTCGCGCCGGTGCCTCCAGGCCGTCTGTCAGAAGGAAGCCCTGGAGGGCAATTCCGTTGGTCCAAACGCCTTCAAGGGCCGCAATGTATTCGATTTGCAGTTCGTACAATTTTCGCTGGCTTTCCAGCACGCGGGGATACGACGCGAGCATGAGCCCATATTTCTCACTCATCAGTCCGTAGGATTTCTTCGCGCGCGGCAGAATCTCATCGCGAAACTCCACGGCCATCAGGCGCGCGTTCGCGTACTGATCGACCGCTGATGCGGCGCGATCGCGCAGCGTGAGCGCAATGCGTCTCTTTTCCTGCTCGGCGCGATCGATGTTCGCTCGCGCCGCGGAAATGTCCCCTTGACTGCGATTGAAAATCGGAATTTGCACGGTGACTTCGGCGATGCCTTCCCAGCCTTTTGCATACGGCAGCCCGTCCAGGAGTTCGTTGTTGTATTCCAGTCCGCCGCGAACCTGAAGATCGGGAACCGGTTCGCGCCGGGCTCTCGCCAGCAGGGATTGTGCGTGATCCGCTGCGGTTTCGGCGATGCGCACTGCGGGACTCTGTTTGGTGATGGCCTCCACGGCTTCTTCTTCGTTCAGTTCCGGCCAACCGTGTTCGAGATCGCCTGCGACGGTCGCCATCGGCATGTCGGGTTGGCCGATGACCGCGCCGAGAGACCGCCATTCTTCGCGCAAGGTGTTTTCTTGCATCCTGACAGCCATGCGCATGCGTTGCGCTTCCACTTCCGCGTCGAGCACTTCGGTTTCGTCGGCCTGGCCGGTGTTCAGGAGACGCCGCTGCGTTTCCGCGTTGTCTTGCGAGATCTTGGCCAAGTCGCGGCGCGCGTCGAGCATTTCCTGGGCGGCGAGCACGCGCAAGAACGCCATTTTGACGGCACTTTCAACACGCATGCGCTGCTCGTCTGCTTCAATGGAAGCAAGTTTCGCTTCTTTGCCAAAGACGTCGCGGCTCAGGCTGAGCTTTCCTGCGGTCACGATCGTTTGCTGCACGAAAAATCCTTCTTTGCCTCCACCTACCGAGCCGCCGCGAATTTCGTCGCCGGTGTAACCGACAGAGGGATTCGGGTATAACCCGGCCTGTTGTTGCCGCGCTTTCGCGGCGCGGATTTCCGCTTCGGCCTGGTGTAGGGTGGGATTCATTTGGCGTGCGACATTTTCCACCTGCTCTAGCGTAACCAGTGCACCTTGCGCATTGACCTGCGCGCGCCCCAGTTGCGGATAGTGGGGTTCCACCGGCTTGATGTCGCCGTGGTGATGGTGCTCGGCGTTTTCTTGTGAAGCGGGCATAGACATTTGCATCTCCTGAGCAGACAGATTTGTGGCCAGCAGGAAAAAGAGCGGCGACAGCAGCAGAAATGATTTCGTGCGTATGCAGACGGGCGGATGGACTGAAACGGTCGCGCTGAAGCGCGCCCCTACATGGGATTGGTTGCGCGAAGTTGGCAACTTGCCGAGTCGGGGCGTAGCGTGCTGCGCCCCGACAAACCATGGACGATTAAGAATTGTGTTTGTGTTCATTGGTTCCCTCGGGAGTTGAAGAATTTTTTCTGCGGAGGATTTCGTTGTATTCGTTGTCGGGGAGGACGCGGATCAGGGTCATCATGCCCATCATATCGGCGCTCCAATTGGCGGGCAGGCCGTGGGTTTCGGGTTTTGCGACGGCTTCATCCATGCCCATTTCCATGAAAGCATCCTGCGGGAAGCCTTTGACGGAGCTGGCGTTGTCTGCGATTGGGGAATGATGCATATGCTCGAAGCCGACGGTGTCGGCGAGCGTCAGCATCTGGCTGAGCGCTTTCGGGTCGGTTTGGTCGGCGGTAGTGATCTGGCGATCGCGCAGCAAGTCCATCATGTTGTTCATCATGTGGTGGGGCAGGTGGCAATGGATCATCCACGAACCCGGATACTTGGCGTCGAATTCGATCACGCGGGCTTGCGCGACGCCGACCAGCACCGTGTTCATCGGGTACCAGCTTGATTCCGGCGCGCGGCCGCCTTCGGTGCCGGTTTGCACGAATTGATTTCCGTGCAGGTGAATGGGGTGATGGTCCATGCCGAGATTCACGATGCGGAGACGCACTCGGCTGCCGAGGCGAGCGATCATCGGCGTGATCGCCGGTGCGGAGACACCGTTGAAGGTGAGCCAGTTGAATTCCATGCCTGCGCTGTTCGGCACGGAGTTGCTGGGCAGCACCGCCCACTCCTGCAAAACCATGGCGTAGTCGTGGTCGACGCGCGGCCGGTACGGTTTTTCAGGGTGGGCGATGAACAAACCGATTTGCCCCATCATTTCCTGCATGGCGCTGTGCGCGTGATAGAAGAACGTTCCTTCCTGATGGACGGTGAACTCGTAGGTGTATTTTTCGCCGGGCGGAATCGGTTTCTGGCTGATCCAGGGGACGCCGTCCTGCGCGATGGGAATTTCAAGGCCATGCCAGTGGACGGTGGTGGATTCCGGCAGGCGATTCTCGAAGGTCACGCGGACGCGATCGCCTTGCTGGATTTGGATGGTGGGGCCAGGGCAGCTTCCGTTGTATCCCCAGGCGTCGATGGTTTTGAAGGGAGCGATCTTGCGCTTCACGACCTCGGAGGTGAGCTTGAAGACTTTTACCGCGCCGTCCATTTCGTAGGGGAGATCGGGGACGTCTGGCGTGATCACCGCGGGGCCTGGCGCGGAGTCGTCGTGGACGTGGTGGGCGGAACGATCCGTGCTTTGCGCGCGACCAGGTGGTGCTGGCGACGCTTGCGCGGCCTGGCGCGTGCTTAATCCTAGAATTCCGGCGCTGAATGCTGCTGCGTTTTTGAAGAAAGTTCTTCGGGCGTTCATTGAGCCTCCGAGATCGTTAGCGGTTGGAGAATTTAGTTTGTTGGTTGCTGGATACGCTCACGGGCGAAAGAATGCCTCACGGCTAATGGACTGCTCGTGTGTCATCTAAGCCCCGCCGTCCGACGCTCAGGGTAAAAAAGGGGCGGCTACTGGGAGTATGGAAATCGAGCTAACTGGCAGGAGTTATTCAGATGCGGAGGATAGATGTGGTTGTGGAGGGTAGGCTTGTTTGCGGGGGATCACCGTTGTTGCGCCAGCGCGCGGAGTGGCTAACGAGGGTAAGACTGCTGTAGTTCGTTTGCTGAATTTCGGACGGAGGAACTGAGGAGATGGACACACTTAGCAGGGACGACGGCTTTGGCTCCACGTTGATGACCGCAAGCAGCCCGCGCTGATTGCACGGCTTCGCAGACGCCAGATCCGTGATCGACCCAGAGCGATTCGCAACAGCGGCGTGATGACAGCTATCGACAGATTCGCTAGTGGCTGCACCATTCCCGCAACCACCCGAAGCCGAGCAAATCCGGCCGCAGTACGGGGCGAGCAACATTGCCAGCACGGTCATGATGGCGATGCACGCAGCTCCAGCTCGACGATTGCTGTCCATGGGATCGTTCCTTACCAACATCTACGCTACGCCACGGCATCACCGTCGTCAATCCGAGCCACGAGAAAGGGCGCGACTTGAATACCTTTCGGTGAACTACCGCCCATCCCTTCCCGGTTGATCCGGGAGGGAATGGGCGTTGGGTCATTCGAGCCTGCGCTGAACTACTTGCTGGCCTGGTTATGCTCGAGTTGCAGGGCGATGCGTTTCCCCTCGGGGTAAATGGCCGTGAGCGAAATTGAGCCATTGGGCTCGGCGGAAGTGCTATAAGCGCCTTTGGGATTGGCACTCGCTTGTTCGGTCAGGTGAGCCGGAAAGGTAGCCACAGTCTGCTTTCCCTGGAGAAGCTTGACTTGAACGGTCGGGCCGCTGCCATCCCACTCCACCGTGTAGCTGCCGCGGTCGAGAGACTTGCCTTCGACGTCGATCTTGTCACTCAACTCAAGTTTTCCCTTGTTGGTTTCTCCCGCGAATGCGCCCGCAGAAACCAGGAGCGCGGCTCCGAAAAGAAACGTTACTGCTCTCGATATTTTCATAAACAGCTCCTTTAATTTTTCCGCCTCCACAGCTCGCAGGACACTGCGCGCGCCGTCCGCGGAATCATATTCATTCGTCTCGTTACGTCATTAGACGTTGGGGCGCGAACGGCGTCACATGAGGACCCTGAAAAAAATGGTGGGAAAGAGCGAATCTTCAGAAGCAACTATTTTGATCTTAGGTCCGCAGCCTAGGTCGGGCTCGATCGCCTGATGTAAACGGATTCCCCACGACCCGCGAGAATGCCACTCTTTGACTGCTATATATTGCGATAGCGTCCGCTGGCGCGATATTGCGTGTGAACGGCTTCGAGAAACTTTTCGTTGGCGGGCCAGCCGTAGACCTGGACTTCGAGTTTTTGGGCGATGCGGGACGAAATTTGCGAGGCCATGGAGCCTCGCAGCGCGGGCTCAAAGGTGTCGCGGCGTTGCAGGAACGTCTCGATCAGCTGCAATTCGTCGAGGGTGATTCGGCTGACGTCGTACACCATGGTCGAATCGTCGGGGCGAATTTCAAGGAAGGGGCGGGCGGCGTCTACCGTTTTCTCGTGCACGACGACGGTGCCGGCGACGAAATCGCCGAGGCGCTTGTTTTGTTTGCTGAGAAAAACGCTGATGATCGCGACGCCATAGAAAACGGGAAGTTGATCGACGATGCGGAGAAGATTGCGCGCGATGGCGTCATACGCGTTGATGGGACGCCCGTCGTCTTTCATCACCCGCAGTTGGGCATAACGCTTTCCCGGCGTTTGGCCGTTCCACGCGGCTTCGAAGAAGGCGAAGTAGCCGTAGTAGATCAGAAAGCCCGCAACGATGAGGAACGCGATGGCCCACTGCGGGGCGATCGATCCGAAGCTGCGCAACGTGGGGACGGCGATGGCGAGTATGAGGAACAGGATGAAGAAGGCAACCAACTGGATCGCCGTGTCGATGGTCATCGCGAGGAACCTGCTGCCGATTCCGGCAAGAGGAAACTCGAGCGCCGTTTGCTCCGGGGTGTCGATGGTAAGCTTGTCGAGAGGCTCCATCTGTGATCTCCACTCGCTGGCTTGAAAAGCGGCGGCCGCATTGGAATCGGCTCGAGCAACTGGTGACCGTGAGCGGACGCAAGAGTGTAACTGCGTTGACGCCGGCTGAGTTGCAGGAATTGGCACTATTATATCGGCAGTCGGCCTCGGACTTGTCGACTGTGCGCGAAGATCCAACCAGCACGCAACTCGCGATTTACCTGAACCAGCTTTTAGGGCGCGCGCACAACTTGATTTACATGGGGCGGCGCGCGAACCGGGGCGGCGTCTGGACGTTTTATAAGGATACGTTCCCTGCAGTTTTTCGGGAGACATTTCCCGATACACTGACGGCATTTGTCTTGTTTCTGGTTGCGGCGTTGGCTGCTGTGTTGCTTAGCGTGGGGGACCCGGCATTCTCGAGGTATTTCCTGGGGCCGGCGATGATGCAGTCGATCGACAATCACAAAATGTGGACCGATTCGATTGTCACCGTCAAGCCGCTGGCTTCCAGCGGAATCATGACGAATAACATTTCGGTGGCGTTCGCGGCGTTTGCGATGGGGATTACGGCCGGCATCGGCACGGTGTGGATGATGCTATTGAATGGATTGATGATGGGGGTTGTGGGCGTGGCTTGCTGGCGGGAGGGAATGAGCTTGTCGCTGTGGAGTTTTGTGGCGGCGCACGGCGTTTTGGAATTGCCGGCGATTTTTATTGCCGGCGGAGCGGGATTGGGAATCGCGAAAGGATTGTTGTTTCCAGGAGTTTTGCCGCGGCGGGAATCACTGGTGCGGGCCGGGGCGCGTAGCGTGCGACTGGTGCTGGGGACGATACCGCTGTTGATCGTGGCGGGAGTTGTCGAGGCATTTGTTTCGCCGACAGCGTTGCCAGCTCACATTAAATTCCTGTTGGCGGGTGGATTGGCGACGCTGCTGGTTTTGTATCTGGCGCGGAAGCCTGATGGTGTTCCTTCCGCAATGTCGGTAGTCGATTCCGCACCGCGTAATTTTCAAGCCCACGTAGAAATGACCCTTTTTCTTTTGATTTGCTGTTGTCCTTGGGGTGCTCGCCGGAGTGGAGCCCTGCGCCGCGGTTTGTGCGGCGCGCTCAAGGCGCAGCGGAGGCGGACACCCCAAGGAGTGATGACAGCCGCGTGTCGAGGTCTGATGGCGGCTTCTAATCCTGCAAATTCTCACGGACCACAGCGATTCCAAGAATAGCGGGAATACCCACGAACAACCCACCGAAGATGCACACGTACAGATACGGTGACCGCGACTGCTTCAGGCCCGACAAGAGGAAACCGGCACAGACAACCGCAAATGTTATGAAGAAAACGCCGACGCTTGTGAAGAGAGGCTTTCCGCTCACCTTCATTTGTTGCCTCGTCCGGTTTAAATCGTCCGGCTCAAATAGGGCTAGGTCCCAATAAACGCAGCTTTTACCGGCCAAGTCGCGACAATAAGGATCCCGAGGTTCACGATTCGCAAAGAACGAACTCACGGCTGCAGTGAAGCGATATAAGCAGTGAGGTCAACGATGTCTTGGTCTGTAAGATTGGCGACAACCGGTTTCATAGCAGCGGCATTACGGCCATCGCGAGTGCCGCTCTTGAAGTCGTAAAGTTGCCGCGCTGTAGCAGTAGCAGAACGCCCCGCCAACGGCGGGAACAGGTCTCCGTTTCCCTTCAAGCCGTCTCCGTGACAAAAAGCACAAGGAAGAGTCTTGCCAGCATCACCCGTCTTCGCTAACAACTCGCCCCTCTTTACGCTTCCGTTCGGCACGTATGCGATAAACCCAGACGTGGCATCGCGCAACAACGTCCGCTTCACGTCCTCAGGCACCTCGATGATACGGAGCCCGGTTGGCTCTGTAGCTCCGCCGGAATCCACCAGCTGTACGTTATGCGGGCCGGGATGTGTGACAGGAACAGTATCGGTCTCAACGACGCGCGCGCTTCTAACCGCCGGCACGGAGTGAAAGTACTCAGCTGCAAGCTTGGCGTCGGCGTCGTCCAGCGCTATCGCAAAGGCATCATGTCGTGAACGGTTGCGCGCCACGGAACCGTGCCGCTTATCGTCCATCATGTCGCGAGCTGCGGAAGAAAGTAAGAGACCGGCAGCCCCTGAAGATCGGCCGTATCGGGCTTTCCTCGTCCGTCTATGAGGTGACATTGCCCACACGCGGTGTAGGCGCCTTGCTTACCCGAAATTACCGCAGCAGGAGGCGCAGGGTGCAGCTCCGGAAACCAATCGACCGTGCTGGTGCTCTTATTAATCTGTGTGTCTGTGTAGCTCTTCGTGCTCCCGGGAATACGGAACAGCTGGCCATCGTCCGTTTTCGGCGACTCGTGCACACCCTTCGGGTAAGGCCAATCCGGATAGTCAGTCCTTGCGAGGTTAGCTGGTGGATCGGGGCTCGGCTTCGTTGCTGTCTGGTGCGTATGAGCCAGAACGTTTACGGTGAGAAGGACGCAGCTTGCCGACATGGCGAACAAAGAAAACAACGATCTCTGATTCATGCCAGCATTCTCACGGATATCCGCCCGGAATATCTATCCATTCTAAGGAACAAATGCGTGCCCGAGATTTCGTCAGTCGCGGTCACAAGTGTTCGAGGATAGTACGAGAAGCGCGAGTGGGGGGCAAGCCTATGGACCCGACCACATTCGTTGTCGATGCCCACGCCTCTGCAGCTAGGTCTGGGGCTTATTCTGCCGGTATGACAAACTACCAGAAGTATCCACATGCCGGAGTAACGCGGTATCTCTAACGACGCCGGCCGTGTCAAGAGTGTTTTCTCTTCTTTTCTATAAAACTCGGACATCTCTAACGACGCCCGCGCACGAACTGCGTCTTTTTCTGCCGCTTCTGTTTCTCAGTGTCACTCTAACCTGCTCAGCCCGTTTACGATCATCAAACTCAGTTTTGCCCACCAAACATCTTCGATCAGCATCGACCATGATGAGTTATTCGAACTCCCCATTCCTAAAGGGAGGCGGGTAGCCGAATCGACCGGCCGATGACTTTTCGAACCCTACCGCGTTTCTGGCGTCCCCGCACAGGCATCACTGTTTTTCTGCTGCTTCTGTCCACGACGACAGAACTCGTTGTACTCAATCTGATCCCGCAACATGATCCACAGTCGGATTCCGAGCTTGCGAGCCACGGCCACACTCGCCTTCCTCAGGCCTTTCTGTACCAATTTGCGACGGTAAGAACGCTGCAACTCCCGGTCCTTCATTGCTCAGCGATAGCCCTCAGGTTGTCAAGGCCTCTCTCGAAGTGCTTCCCGGCTACGTTATCCATATTCCTAAAAATGCTGATGAGCTTCATGATGTAAAGATTCGTGCCGTGCATGGTCCACGTGACTTTCGTGAAGTCTCCAACAGGTTCCAGAGTAAATTCATTGATATTATGGGCTTCAAACGGCTTCACAAAATCTACCTCGACCGCAATCACCCTCGGAGAGTCCGACTCAATTATCGACATCCGACCCTGGCCCGCGCTGCCGTGGCTATCCCATTCCGAGACCGCGCCCTTGCCGCTTTCGGTGCCGCTATATGTCCTTTTCATTGTGGGGTCTTCCCTATCCTGGGGAGCCCAGCCACTCCAATTGTGGAAGTCATTTATGAGCACAAAGACTTTGTCGGGTGGAGTCTTGACATTTATCGTACGCTGAACGGTGAAAATTTTGGGCTTGGTTGCAGCAAAAGCGAGAACGATGGCGACCAAAACAGCGATTACGACAATTATCTTCAGGGCCATGTAATCCCTCACCTTAATTCACCGGATTCTAACAGGGAGTGGGATTACGAGTGACGAATCTCCTACGCTGCCCTGGCCAAACCCATTCCATTTCCGAGTTTCCCAGCGTCCAGTGCGGTGGCTACGCACACCCAAGGGCCGTATCCGAATGCGCTGGTCGTGGTCACGCAGGCGCTGATCGTGGGCGGCTTAGAGCACCTCACTGCTGCCTTGACAATACCCAGGGGTCCTCCACAAATAGCGCGTAGTATTTCTTGGCGGTCGCAGAGGGAAAATCTGCACGTCAAGGAGATGAAGACTCTTCACGCAGATGTTTTTAGAGAGGCTGATGCTGCTGATTAGGCTTGCGGCGGTCCTCGACCACTGGGAAGGGTGCGCCTCCCGGCTGTCGCTAGATGAGGCTTCGCTCTTTCGCGCCTAGGTATTGGTTCACTACGGCGGAGGAGAGGCGGGCGGGATCGACCTCGAGTGTGAGGACGCCTTGTTGGCGCAACGTGCGTAGTAGGACGTCACGGCGCTGTACGATTTCCTGAGCGGCGACGTGGCGGAACATTTCGCGCGGCGTGGCGGGACGCTCGCGAAGGAGTTCGCGGAGTTCGGGCTGGCCGATCACGGTAAAGAGAACGAGATGGCGATGTGCGAGGCGGGAAACGCTTTCGATCACTTCAGGCGTCGCGGCAGTTTCGGAAAGATCGGTGAGCCAGACGACGAGGCTGCGGCGTTTTTGAAAAGTGAGCAGCGCTTCGGCGGCGCGCTGGTGATCGGCTTCGAGTTCTTCGCCTTTTACTTGTGCGAGGCCTTCGAGCAACGCGCGCACGTGCCCTGATCCACGGCCAGCGGAAAGGCGCTGTTGAATGCGGCGGCCGTAGGCGAGCATGGCGACGCGATCCCCAGAATAGAGCGCGACTTGCGCGAGGGACAGCGCTGCGGCAGCGGCGTAGTCGAGTTTGCTGAGACCGCGGACACGGGCGCGCAGCAGGCGGCCGGCGTCGAGGACGATCCAGACAGTCTGGCTACGCTCGATGCGGTGCACTTGACTGATTAATTTTCCGCGGCGGGCGGTGGCGCTCCAGCAGATGTCGCGCCATTCATCTCCTTCGCGGTATTCGCGGAGGCTTTCGAACTCGCGTCCCTGGCCGCGCTGCTGCTGGTGGCGTTTTTCCATGGCGATCTGGCGGCTGCGGATCAGAAAGATGGTGTCGCGCTGCGATTCTTCGAGATTGGGGTAGACGCGGACGGTTTGCTTTAGCGGAACGATGGCCCAGCGCTCGGCAATGTTCAGCGCGGTGCGATAACGCAGATAGACGCTGCCGAATTGTGCGTCGCCGCGTTCACCGGGACGCACATCGTAGCTTGCTGCTGCTGATGCCTTGGCGGGCGCCGTGAGCTCGAGTTGCGGGGTGCCGCACTGAAAACTGGGCGGTGCCTCGTCGGTGAGTTGCACCGTGACGGGAAGGCTACCGAGATTTTGCAGTTCGAGCGTGACGCGCGCCTCGACGTCGAGTTGAACGGGTTGAGTCCAGACGCGACTTACATCCAGCAGCACGGGCTTCGGAAGGCGACGCAAATCCCAAATCCACGCGGCGAAGACAGCGATGTCCCACAACGCCATCGCGTAGAGAAAGCGCGAATCGTTCCACGCAGGGCCGAGCCATACCAAACCGATTAGCAGGAGCAGGAAGAAACGGCGGCCGAACGCGAAGGAGATCCCCTTGGCAGGCTTGCCGAAACCGCGGGTCGTCGCAGGGACGAGATGCGGGAGATCGCTCATTTGGGAACTTCGACGGAGCGGACGATTTCGCGTACGACTTGATCGGCAGTCATGCCTTCGAGGTCGGCTTCGGGTTTGAGGATCAGACGGTGGCGAAGAATGGGCGGTGCGGCTACCTTGATGTCGTCGGGGATTAGATAGTCGCGGCCTTCTGTTGCGGCGATGGCTTTGGCGAAAAGCATGAGGCTGATGGCGGCGCGCGGGCTGGCGCCGAGACTGACCGCGGCGGAATTGCGCGTGCGTCCGACCAGCGTAACGATGTAGCGGAATAAAGAGGGCTCAACGCGAACGGCGGCTGTTTCTTGTCGAGCAGCGACCAGGACTTCCAGCGGCACAACGGAGAAATTCAAGCGTTGCAGCTCGCGGGGGTCGAAACCATCCTGGTAATTTTGCAGGACTTGCGCTTCCTGTTCGGCGTCGGGATAGCCGATGCGAATCTTTACGAGGAAGCGGTCGAGCTGCGCTTCCGGCAACGGGTAGGTGCCCTCAAACTCGATGGGATTTTGCGTGGCGAAGACGGCGAAGGATTTAGAAAGCTCGTAGCGCGTGCCGTCGATGGTGACCTGCTTTTCTTCCATGGCTTCGAGCAGAGCGGATTGCGTTCGCGGCGGAGTGCGATTGATTTCGTCAACGAGCAGCAGATCGGTGAAGATGGGGCCGCGATGCAGCGCGAAGGCGCTGGTGGAAAGATTGAAGACGTTCGCGCCGAGAATGTCGGCGGGCATCAGGTCGGGAGTGCACTGCACGCGCTGAAATTTGAGTTGGAAGACGTGCGCCAGGGCTTTTACGGCGAGGGTTTTCGCCAGGCCAGGGACGCCCTCGACGAGGGCGTGGCCGCCGACCAGCATCACGAGCAAGAGCTGGTCGAGCGATTCGCGCTGACCGACGATGGCCTTGCCCAATTCGCCTCGGACGTGCGCGGCTAATTCCGTGGTCTTGTTCATGCGGATGGCCTCTCCTCGTCTCGGGTGCGCCGCAATTCCAGGCGGCTGGCGTAGTCAAACATTTCCTGCACGAGCTCAAGCGTGTCCGCATCAGCGACTTTCGCGGACGATATGGCGCGTTCGACGCGCGTGAGCGTAGCGGAAATTTCTTGTGCGTTCCACGCCAAAGCTTGGCTAGCGCTGTGGGCAACGTCGGCGTTGGATGCGTTCGTCGCGATGCCGAGCTGACGCGTCAGTTGAAACCGCAAGCGCTGATAGGCGATGCGCACAGCCGCGGAACCCGCGTGAGCCGAGGAGTACAGATCGCCGAGTGTTTCGACGAATTCGAGGGGAGAAAGGCGCGAGACCTTCGCCGGAACACTGACCGGGCCTTGCCTGCGCGAGTATGTCGCGACAATGGCGAGGAACACGATTGCGAATTGCGCCACGCCCCAGATCAGCGGCGTGCGCGCGATGTAACTCCACAGCGTGCCGTGCGCGCCGTGAAAGTATTCATCCCACAAGACGCGAACACCTTCCGGAGGTCCAATGGAATTTAAGAAGAACGGGAGGTTGCCGGACTCGCGAATTCCGCCGTTTGTCAACGGGGCCGAATTTCCCCACAAGATCACTTGGCCTTTGCCAACCTGGTAGGTGATGACGGCGGCCGTTTCTTCGTTTCCATAAATGACGAGTTGCGATGGGGATTTGGGCTGCCAGTCGTCCGGGGGAAACATACTGATCTCCGGCGCGCCACGCATCAACGGCGAAGGAAGCAGCGCGGGAAACTTCGTGGTTTCTTCAGTCAGGTAATCTTCCGAAAGCGGCGGAGCGTTGGGCAGAAGTTTGACGGCGCCCGAGCCGCTGGCGACGATACGCCCGCCCTGCTGCAAGAACTCGAAGATGGCGGACTTTTCTTCGTCCGACGGACTCTGCGTGGGCCCTGCGAGAATCAACACTTCGTTACCTGGTGTTCCGCCGATTTCGGTGGGGGAATCTTCCCAGCGCTCCACGTAGTAATGCAGATTCTGAAGCAGAAGGTACGGCGCTTTTGCGCCATCCCATTCCGCCGAGTAGCTGGATGGATAGGCGGAGCGTCCGCTACTTTCTTTGGGAGAAAGATAGGCGCTGGCGACGACCAGGATCACCAGCAACACGCCGGCGCCGATCAGGAGTTTGCGGTCGCCGGTGTCGAGGGCGTGAGGCATCCCATTTTCTCCAGGTGAGATCGCGCCTCGGACCAGTCGTTAGCGGAGGCGGGGCGATAGCCGTACCAGATCAATTCAAAGCGCCGCGTAAATTCGCGGAGCAGATTTTGTTCGTTCGGATGCGGATCGAGTAAGCGCAAGGATTCACGAGGCGTGCGTGCGCGATCGCGTTTCAGCACGCCGAGGGTTTCCAGATGCACTACAGCGGCCCAATACGCGCAGTGCATCGCTTCGCGATAGTCGCCGCGGTCGGCGGCGGCCAGCGCGTCGCGTGCCCACAGGCGCGGATCATCCGGTCGCGTCGCGACTTCCACCGGAATATCGCGCTTCCGGTTTGGAGTGAACAGAGTCTTCCAAGCCCAGTAGCACAACGCGAGAAATGCAATGCCGACGATGATCCACGCCAAAGTGTTGCCCGCTTTCGCTCCCAGGTGCAGGCGCGAGAACAGTTTGTAGATTTGCAGACTGATCCAGCGGGCGATGCGCGCTTTCAACAAATCCCACTGGCTGGGTCCCTGCGCGGCGCCGAATTCGCGCGCACTGAGAATTTTGTCCAGTTTTGCTTGCGCGGCGTTGAGACTTGTCGTGCCCGGTCGCTGTTCGAGTGCCACCGCTGCGTTGCGCATGGCCGCAAGCCGGGATACCACATCTCGTGAGATGGATGCAGCCTCTGCGGGATCCTGTTCGAGATGTTTCAGATCGGAGCGAAGCCAGCCGGTGGGTATTTGAACCGTCGTATCGCTCACGCGCACCGGCCAAGTGCGCGGCAGCGATTTGCGGAGTTCGGGGATCTGCTCGGGATGCTGGACCGATTCGGCGACGCGGTTGAGTTCGGATTCGTAGGATGACAGGTCCATTTCGGCCGACGCCTGCGGCGTTTGTGCGTGTGCGACGACGGCGAGCAACAACGAATACACCGCGAGCAGGCATATTGCTGAAAAAAGCGTCCGCCATAGCCGGCGGCCGCTAGAACGGCGGTGCCGCTGCGGGGCTAGCTTGTACCGGATCATTCGAGACTATGCGGCCGAGGGAGCATTCGGTGCTGGGTTCGAGGTCATCGACGCCATCAGGTGCTGAATGTCAAACGCTTCTTTGCGCACGCGCAGGTTGTAGTACATCAGCGAGAACGCGATGGTGCCAATGGGGCCCACCAGCACTTGAGATACGAACGCAGCCAGCTGCTGGAGAACCTGCAAACCAAAAGACGGCGTCTTGTGCGCCAGGGTAGAAGCCATCATCAGAATCAGCAGCGGCATCTGCAACACCAAAATCGCGACGTACGTTGCCACCACCACGAGCAGGAAGATGACGAAGATCTGCATCACATGGTCCTTGGTGAGATGCACGCTGCGTTCCATCGCGCGCACCGCTCCGAGATCTTCGAGCATAGCCGCGGGTATAGACACGGCCATGCGGCACATAAGAATTACCACGGGCGCAATCAATAAAATGAATCCCAGGCCTATCAGTGCAGGGCTGCGAATGGCAAACCCAAGCATCGCAACGATCACAAATCCGACGATCAGGATCAAACCCATCAGAATGAATATCAAGAGAACTCGAAGAACTTTCCATCCGACGCGCTCAAACGATCCGCGGATGGAAGCGGGTCGCGACAAGTAGAGGTCGGATACCGCGAAGACAGTGGCTGCATGAGCCGCGCCGATCATAAGAAAATACACAACCATCACCAAGGCGCCGCCGCCAATCATCCCGCCAATCGCTCCTGGCGAGAACGGAGTGGCGCGGGTTACCGGAGCGTTCACGGCTGCCGAGCTTACAGCCGCAATCCCCACCTGAACGATCAACAACAAGGAGAAGGGCAGGGCAGCAATGCCCACAAACAGCCAGAAATGGTTTTTGTAAAGGTTGAAGGTCCGGTCCAGAACTTCACCGAGAGTCATCGGCCGCAAGTCGGCGTTTGCCATCTGGCCTCCCAAGCCTGGAGAAGTTCGCGGGAACAAGCGCGAGGTCCTCGTGCCTGCAAATATTCATGGTCGCACAGGTAAGAAGGGCCGGGGAACGTGTGTGACGATCTGAATACTATATGCTTCGTTTGTAGAGCATTAAGTTCCCTTGGGAGTCTGTAACTTACAGATTTAACGGGCGATAGAATCTAAGAATTCGCCGCTGCGTAGGCCAGATGTACTGCCAGTAAGGCCCTAGTCTAAACGGTGAGACCGTCAAACCAAGCAGCCCAAACTTCCTACTTTGTCCTAGCCATTCCGGCCTCCTCGTCATCTAAATTGTGGAGGTGCCCGATGGAAACTCAGGAACGACTCTTAGAATGTCCCTTCTGCGGCGCTGACAATCCACCTGAAGCGGCTCGCTGGAACGACGATGAAAGTTACTACGAAGCAATCTGTCAGAGTTGCGGGAAGAAGTTCTCCAAGACCGTGCAACTGGAGTGGTCTGCCAGTTAGGTCGATACCAATTACGAAGAACGACGATCACTCTCTCCGGCGTTGTTCATGTACGGCGATTACAGCCTCCGCCGCGATGGTCGGATTCGGCATTTCAGACACACCCCATCCCGAAGGCCGATCTCACGCCGTGGGGGCACCGCTTCTGCGCTTTTTGAAACGATCGCCCTCGTTCTCAAGGCCATCGGAAACCGATAAAGTGCAGGACGCCCGTTGACGCTCGGTTCATCATGCATGGTTTATGTTGAAAGGCATGGTTAGAGGTGCGAGGCGAAGAGTCCGACGATGTGGGTCTACGGAATGTGAAAACGGAAGGAGCATCATGATAAACGCGAGGGATGTGCACGAGCCAGAGGACGAGAGACTCCCGGAAGACGAAGAAGTGGAAACTGAGAACGATGACTTAGAGAGCGAAGAAGATGACGAAGAAGAATTGGATGAAGAGGAAGGCGACGACTAGCGTGCCCGTTTTCTGGGGGATGCTGGGCCGTGGTGCGAATCAAACTGTATTGTCCTCATAAAACGTATTTTATAGGAGCTGGAGGCTAGCTAACCCGCCTATCCTATTTCTTCTCTCTGGAGTCTTGCCCCTTCTTCATGAAGTAGTCCATTGTCGGTTGCAGTTGCTCCGGATCGCGAACACATTTCAAGAATATCTCAAGCAGGTTGAACTCCCGAACGCCTCCTATATATCGATAATCTGCGGGCAGCGGTGGTCCTCCCGCTTGACCGGCTGCAGGAATGATCTCGGGGAGCTTGACTGCGTACATGCTGCCACCAGCGAGCGCCTGATGCTCATACTTCATGAGCCAAACGCAGTTTCCAGAATCAAGCATGTAGTTGGCGGAAACCACGGCCCATTGACCGCCGTCTTCCGGTGAAGGACTTTGACAATTCCAAAGCAGCGCCCGGGGAACGTAGGCTGCAGGATCTGTAAAGCCGTACTCATCGAGCAGCACCTGCCTCAGATCCCTCTGGTGCACGAAACTTTCAACTTCGGGGAGAGCATGATTCCAGTCGAGATTGGAGTCGTTGACGAGGGCGTATCCCGGCCGTCCCATGCTTAGAACATTTAAGTAGGGAATATAATTCGGATACGCGCGTATGGCCGTAACGATGGAAGTCAACACAAGGCCGATGGTCAGCCAGCTTCCGACACGTGCTGCTCGCGGGTTCGAACTGCTTAGTAAGTTGAGCATCTGCGGGAGGGGCGCAAGCAGCAAGACGATGAGGGCCAGCGCGACCGAGAAATGCCGGATGCTGATGTCCAGACGGTTCAGCATGCAGGCAGTGACAAAGATCGTTAAGGATACCCAGATGCTACGCCATTGCAGGCCCATGCCGGCGCGTATAGGAGATTGCTCGGGTGAGCGGCGTTTCACGAGGAGGGCCGCTGAGACGGCAACAAGAAGCAGCAGAAGGAATGTCAACTGCGATTTCAAAAAGAAGAGCACGGGGAAATAAAACCACACGCCGTGCGGGTAAGCATGGCCGAGAATGAAAGTGGGTCGGCTCGAAGCACTGAAAGCAAAGAGGACCAATCCGCGCAGGTAGATCCAAGCGGGCATTAGCAGTCGCCGCAGGACCGGCGAGGCAGGAAAATGCGGGATGATCCCAAATGAATCTGTTGGTTCGTCCCAGGAAAGGACCAAATACACGATGTAAACAAACAATGCGGACCATAGCGTTCCTAAGGCAATATTGCGCCACGCTCGCCTGCGCCAGCGGCGGAGTTCAGCCTTCTCGATTGGTTGCTCCGGTAGCGGCTTGAATCGCAAGCTCAATGCAAACGTGGCGAACACAAAGAACAACAGTCCCGACGAAAACTTCGAGAGCAGAGCGCCAGCCAGCACCAGGCCAAACTTCACAATCGTTCCCTGCGAGGGAGAACGCCACATATTCGGGAGTTGCCAAACGGTTAGCACCCAGAACAATGTAACTGCGATGTCGGTAATCACCAGCGGCCCAAAGGAAAGAAAGGCCGGCATGGTCACGAAGGCAGAGAGACACACCAAGCCGCCCCAGGAATTGCCCAGCCGAGCGCCGCAAACATAGAGAATGAGACCCAATAACAAGGTCATCAATAACATGGGCGCGCGCGCCCAGACCAGCGTGGAGTAAGGGTCATTCCACCGCATGAGGAACCAGTGCCCAAATACCCACTCACCCAAATATGCGTTGAACATTTTGTTGCTGAACGTCCACGAGACATGGGAATAGTCGGCATGCGCTTCGCGCAGAACCAGTGGCAGGGCTGCGACCACTTTCGCCAACGGAGGATGCTCCTCGTTCATCCGCATATCCAATTTCTGGAGATAGCTCACCCCGGCGGCAATGTGGGCGATTTCATCGAAGGTCACGGATTCACGCCTGGCAGCGCCGCCCGCTAGCAGCGCCATCAAGGCAAGAAGCAGGACTGCGGCAAAAGTGATGAACCAACGTTCAGGTATTTTCAATCGCAGGACCTCATACGATGTGACGGGAGCTTCCGACGTTGTCGTCTTACTGGCGCTCAAATCAACCCTCACCGTGCAGGTGCCTACCCGAGGTCTATCTTGTGAATACGCCCGCAAAGGGGAAAGCTTTCATTGCTCGCATGATCGCACAGGTGCCGTACCAGGACTCCGGCAGCGTTAATCATGGGAGAAGGCCGGTCTCCGCGGGATTACAAAACATGCGCTACTTCACCTGCCTGCTGGTTGCGCTGTGTCCAACTCCCGAGGTCTAGCCTTTGATGGCGGCTCGGATTTTTGGCGGGCCCGACACGGCGGCTTTCAGATTCTCGTTGGTGTCGAGGGCGTCGAGGACGGCGCGGGTCACGCTGTCGTCGATTTCCGAAGCGCGACGTATATCGACCGGGTATCGCACGACGAATTCGAGTCCGGCGTCGGTGAATTGAAGCTTGAATTCCGGAACGGGAGCTTTCAGCTGGACTTCGAGGCGGCGTTCGATTCCGCCCAGCTGGCTTTCGATGACACTGCGATATTTTTCGTACACCGACTCAACGACACCAGAGACCTTTTCCTGAACGAGTTTGTAGTTGCTCCCGGGTGCGAGGGAAACGGCGACTTCGTGCCAGGCGTATTCCGTGCCGGGAATCTGCTTGAACAGTGGGGTGGCGGCTTGAAACAGGACCGAGTTGGAGAACATGACGACCCGCCCGGTGGGATAGAGCTCGATGCCGGTGCCCGCCAGCTCCATGAGGTAAAGACGAACGAGGCCGATATCGATCACGTCGCCGGTTACGCCGGCCACGCTGATGCGATCTCCGACGCGAATACCATAGCGGCCGATAACGAAGAAGTATGCGGCGATCGACAGCAGAATTGCCTGCAAGCCAACCGCGATACCGGCTGTAACGAATCCCGCGAAAGTGGCCAGCGAGCTGAACTCGCTGACAAATCCCATGATCAGGACGATGCCGACAAGAAAGCCTGTCACGAAACGCCGCATTAGCAGGAATTGCCGGCGGCGGCGCGGCTCGTGCACGTAGCGGAACGTGAGGCGCCGCCAAATTTCGGAGAGTATGAAGACCGCGCCTAACGCGAGCGCGATTCCGATCACGCGCGTAAGCAGCGTGCGCAGTTCGTACTGAGACTCAAGGAGGATGGACTTGCGCCATTCCTCGAAATTGGAGTGGCTCTGATCGAGGACGACGATCTCCTGACTCAACGGCACCGTGGCGCCAGCCAATTCCTTGAATTTCGAAGTGATGGCTTGAAATTCCTGGGCGGTGCTTTGCGGTGAACCAGCGGCGGGCGCTTGCACTTGATTGGCGAGATCGCGGCCGTGCTGAATGGTGGCGACCAGGATATCGCGAAGGGGTTTGCGAAGGGCGTCGGCGGTGGCGCGCATTTTCGAGGTTTCCTCGGCCATTTGGTCGATCTGGTGCATGGTTTGCATTTGATCGAACAACGCCAAGGATTGACCGATCAAGCCGGAGGAAGTCGAAGTCGTGGTGGTTTTGGAATTGGCGGGAGGGGCGGCAGCAGGCTTCTTACTGGATTCGTCGGCGATCACCTCCGGCACCGAGTGGGCGAGCTCGTTGATGCTACCCTCCAGGCCTTCGGCGCCCTCGGTTGTGCCCCCGACAAAGGAGGCCATTTTTTGAATGGTGTCTTGCAGTGCTTTGTCGAGAGTTAACAGACCCTGAAGGCGGTCGCGCTGTGCGACTAGATCCTTTTGCTTGCTTCTTGGCGCTGCGGGGATCTGCTTGTTCAGGGCATCGAGTCTAGATTGCGCGTCATCGATCTGCGCGGCGATCTTGGCTGCGGTCTGCGCGAGGTTCTGCTGCTGGGTGGGTTGTGCGCCGGGGGATGCGGCAGGGGCGTTCGCGCTGGCAGCGGAATTGGCCTTGTCCGCCATGCTGATGATATTCCCTTCCGCTCTAGCGGATTGAAAAGCGAGGCGAACCGCTTCGGAGGCAAGGCTTCTGGCGTTGTCCTGATAAATGGCATCGCTGGGCAGGCCCACGGGTTTGATTTTGGTGGTGGCGTCGCGGTACCAGGTGATGACGGCGTTCAGGTGATGGAGGATGGCGTCGCGATCGAGTTGCGCGCCTTGAGCTCGCAACGTCTGCACACTAAGTGCAAGCAGGATGATTCCGCCAGCACCGACGAGATACGGAAGCGGCGATTTGCGACTGCGTGGGCAGACGTCTAAAGAACGTTGTCGGCGCGTAGCCATGGATCTCCTTACAAAGGTTGATTGTAACCGCTGCAGCGCGTCGGCGGTGTGACTGGATGCGCTTAGATAAGACGCTGCGAGGGTGGAAAAGGGTTGAGCACCAACCCGGATTCAAGTGGTTCGTTTTCAGTGTAGAATGTCGAGAAGTTGGGGTTGTAGCTCAGATGGATAGAGCGAAGGTTTCCTAAATCAGCTTTCGCGACTGCCTTCTCGGATTATCAATGACTTGCGCGGAGTTTACAGACGCCTATTCGGCGTTTTTCGGGTAGTTTCGGGCATGGTGGGGTACGGGTTTTGGGTACAGGTGGGTACAAAATCCCTCGTGATATGATGCCGTCGTGGGGCCGTAGCTCAGATGGATAGAGCGAGTGATTCCTAATCACTAGGTCGGGAGTTCAAGCCTCCCCGGTCCCACCATGTCGTGGATGCCTATTTTTTCTTTCCATCACTGAATGCTGCAGGTCGTGGGTATGCGCACTTCGATTTCGCGAGGGCCGTCAATAATAGCAGCACTGCGGTTCGAACCTTCAGCATATTTGCCTCTTGCCGAGTTCATTGCACCGCGTAAAAGAACACATTCACGTCCGCAGCGTTCGTATTCGAAGCTTCATACCAGTAGATGTATCGCAAACCCTGAGGAGCTATCAGCACGGTCGGTGCCGAAGTGAACGCCCCGGTCGCTTTGGAGATATTCGTGGCTGGAGTAAAGTTCTTGCCATCGGTCGAAGTGCTGATGTAAACGTCATAGTCTCCGGCGAACGTTCCATTCGTGTCGTCTCGCCAAGCTACGGTAATCTTTCCGCTCGGGTCTACGGCAATCTGCGCATCTTGCGGACCCATAAAATTCGCGGGTGCACCCGACAGTCCTAGACTGACCGGCGCGGACCACGTAACTCCGTTGTCCAGCGACTGCGTAAAGGTAAGCGACTGGCCGTCAACCACAGAATTCAATGCACCATTGGGACCCACGGCCAGCTGCCCCGCCTCGTCGCCAATGGGGACAAGCGTGGGCGTCGTGAATGTTTGTCCTTGGTCGGTTGAGCGGGCAAAATCCGTATCGCCGGTTGCCCAAGTCGCGTTAATATTACCAGCAGCATCGACGACCAGGTCGCCATCTCTGTTGCAATCGTCGTTGTTGGTCAGCAGAACTGACGGTTGAAACGTCAGGCCGTCGAGCGAGTTCACAAAATGAACCTCACAATTTAAGTCCCCCTGTTCGGTCCAGGTGTAATAGATCTGTCCCTGCGGACCTAGCGCACCTTGCATTTGCTGAATATCGGAGCCATTGACGGGAGCAGTCCACAGCGTCTGGTCATTGGTGAAGGTATTCCCACCGTCAGTCGAACGGTTTTCATGCAGCACGTTATCAGGGTCCTCCTCATTATCGTCGCTGGTGGTGTAGGCCAAGTCCACAACTCCGGATGGTTGGACGAGTAACAGCGATTCGTAAGTATTCTGCTGCGCCGTTACGGCGGTGAAGGTATTGCCGCCATCGGTCGAGTGCGCGACGATGGCAATATCTTCTCCTAGTGTATTCGTCGGGTTGTTGCCGGTCAGAATGAAAATATCGCCCTGCCCATCGACCGCAATACTACTTGGCTCAAAGGCTGGTGCTGGCACCACGACCACTGGGGTGTTAAACGTCACGCCTTGGTTTTGCGACTGTGCAAAGGCGATCCCGGCCTCGGTAAACCAAGCGATGTTGATGACGCCATTAGAGTCCACGGCGGCGGAAGGGTAACTACCCACGCCAAGATTTACCGGCCCCGTGGCAGACGGCACGGTCAGCGTAATCGTCGCAGCGGCACTCGCGGCACTGTTGGACATGGATGCTGCGGTGAGCAGAACGGTTCCTACATTCACGGCGCTCGCGGGCGACGTGTAGGTCACAGCAGCGCCAGAGGCGCTCGACATCGGCGACACGGTGCCGCACACCGCTTCGCTGCAGTTTGCACCGGAAAGCGTCCAGATTACGCCTTCATTCTGTGAATCATTTTGAACCGTCGCGGTGAAGGAGGATGTTGCGCCTCCGGTCGCGACACTGGCTGCCGTCGGAGAGACGCTCACTACAATGGGGGGGAGCGGGCGGAGCAGGGGCGGGCGGAGCAGGAGCGGGTGGAAGGGAACAGGAGCAGGTGGAGCGGGAAGGAGCGGGTGGAGCGGGGCTCGTAGCAGGCGGATTAGGTAGCGGTTTGTTGACCGCCACGGTTCCAGAACAGCCGGAAAGGAACATGAGCAAAGCTGGGAATATGGTGATTTTCACTGGCACACCTAATCAGCGGGGGATTCAGCTTGTTTGAAATTCAATGCTAGTTCAACCATTCTTTTTTCGTGGCGGTGATGTAATCGGTGATCGTTTTGGCTTTCGCCTCGGTGACCTTGTCCACGAACTCTTGTGCCCACGGTTCATCGACGTGCTCAGCCAGCACCCGGTTGTAGAGCCACATTGTCTTCCCGTCCAGCACCGTGCCGATTACGCTGATAGGTTCACCACCGCTTTGCACTGCTTCATTGACGCACAGCTTAAAGATCTGCCTTGGACTTGTAGAGCTGTTTGTGTTCGTGGGAAATACGGGGCATCACGGTGTGAGGATTAGATATCTTGCAATGGTTACGTATTTAAATTATAGCCTATTGTTCGACACAGGAGAACTCTATGGGAAACCCTCCGAATCCCACGGTTTCGGCTCCGGGAGCCGCCACTGGTTTGACTTAGCGACGCAAGCGGCCTTAGTGCGCTTGTTCAGGGCACAGGGTCGCGAGCGAATCCTGCAAGCGCTGCAGGAAGTTTCCGACCCGATCGCAGAAGCTAAAGCCAAAATTAAAAACATGGGATGCACGCCCGAAGACCTCGTACCTGTGCTCTCCTTGCCTCCAGGTCTGGCACACCGGGCAGCTTTTGCAACCTATCAAAAACGAAACGTCGAAGAGGGGAAGTGCTGCGTCTGCCCCAACCCTCTGGCACGGAACAGTGTGCGTTACTGCGAAAAGCATCTTGCCAAGTGCCGTAACAGAGCACGTGCACGAGCGAAGAAACTCAACAAGTCGCCGCCAGCCTTAGCAGTATCTCGCGCATGACGATCATCAAAACTTCAACTTCTTATTTCGCCTGCGCTAGCCCCGCAACAACTGCGGCAAATTTATCGAGTATCTGGTTCCATGCCCTCCACTTGACCGCTATTTTTTGCGTTCTCCATGGTTTCATTTCCAATGAAGGTGAGTTTCGTCTGGCCGTTTCCAAAATCCTCAAAGGTAATCACATCGTGCGCATCGTCTATGGCCTCATGTTCTATTCCATAGTGCGCAGGCTCAACCTTGTTTCCCTCCGGGTCGGAAAAGTACATGGAGGAAACGATCTTCTCGTGCAGAACAATCTCGTGGTATTCACCACCATTCCAGAACTCCTGGCCATCCGGCGCTCTCATGCAGCAGAGAAATTTTCCTCCCACGCGAAAATCCATCTCGCAAAAAGGCGCAGTAAAACCCTTCGGGCCCCACCACTGCATCACATATTTCGGGTCTGTCCACGCCTTCCAAACCAATTCGCGTGGGGCATCAAAAACTCTTGTGACAACCATCCGCTCTGTCTCGTTAACCGTGTTTTTTGTCATCTCTGACCTCCGTTTTTTTCATTTGATTCACAACCACATCCAGCTTGTCGAAACTCTCTTCCCAGAATCGGCGATAATAAGCCGCCCAGTCGCTGACTGTCTTTATCGCCTCTGGCCTAAGCGTGCACACACTCTCTCGTCCACGCTTCGTCTTGATCACAATCCGCGCCCGCACCAGGTAGGCAATATGTTTTGAAATCATCTGCTGCGAGAGTGCAAACGGTTCCGTCAATCCATGCACAGAGGCAGGACCATGTGAGAGTCGTTCGATCATCCCCCGCCGGGTTGGATCAGACAAAGCAGCAAATGTTGTACCCAATTGATCCACAACCATATGGTAGTGGATTGTCGGTCAATGTCAAGTGTGAATTTTGCGATTCCCGATTTCTGTTCCTGATCCTGATCTCTGAACCCTGACACCTGCGCTAATTTATACTTCCCCATGAGCGGCGTCATCGCAGCTGGGTGCATGGTTTAGCAAATAGGCTTCCTTGAGCAATAACTCATTAACCTGACGATTGGGCGTGATTATAGCCTGTGAAGCACCTTGGAGAGGATGCGACGACTCTGGATTTGCTGTTGGCTACCCGGAAGTCAAACTGAAGGCCACGGTCCAGAAACGGGGTCGTGGGAATTAAAGTAAGCGTTCGTTTCTGGCCGTCTTGAAGTTGAGCGGCGCAAGCTTTCAGGGACGTTTCGTGTTTGCGGGATTAAGTTCGTCGGTGAAAATGTCTTCGGTGTGGGCGCGGGCGATGGCAAGATTCAGGCGGGACAGCAACTCTGTCAGCGATTCACCTTTTTGGCGCTTCAGCATGGCCAACGTGTGCCTTCCCTCGTGAGCGATGGCGACGCATTCCTTGAGCGGAGGAACAACCCCGATGGTGATAGCCCCGCGTGCGATGGTCTCTTCGATGTAGGCTAGTTCTGAAAGACTGCTGGTTGGGTGGTTCGAAGCAGCCTCTTGGTTTACGCCGCCTCGTGTATCGGGAGCTTCAGACTTACCGCGACGTTCCAAGGTAATAAGTCCTCGATGCGATTGATCGGGTGGTCGGCAATGCGGGACAACACGTTTCGCAGATAGCTTTCGGGATCAATGCCATTCAGTTTAGCACTCCCGACCAGACTGTAGATCGCCGCGGCACTCTCTCCCCCACCGTCGGAGCCCGCAAAAAGAAAGTTCTTTCTGCCGAGGGCTACAACCCGCAACGCTCGCTCCGCCGCATTATTGTCGATTTCGATGCGGCCGTCATCACAGAAGCGCAGCAGCGCTTCCCACCGTCCTAGCGCGTAACGAACGGCCATGGCGGTATCGGATTTTCTCGAGAGTTTCCCTAAGGTCTCTTCGAACCATTGCTTCAGCGATTCCAACAGCGGCCTGCTGCGCGTGTTGCGAACCTCACGCCGCTCGTCGGGCGGACGTCCTCGGATTTCTTTTTCGATGGCATACAACCCCGCGATGCGTGCCAGAGCCTCCGCGGCAACGGGAGACTTGTGGGCGACCTCAAGATCGTAAAACTTTCTCCGTACGTGCGCCCAGCACGCCGCTTCCTGAACGCGGCCTGCTGCATAGATTTGATCAAAGCCAGCGTAACCATCGGCTTGCAGTGTGCCGGTAAAGTCGCGCAGATGAGATTGCGGATGTTCGCCCTTGCGATCCGGTGAATACGCGAACCATACCGCAGCGGGTGTGCTGTCTCCTGCGGGACGATCGTCGCGCACATAGGTCCACAGCCGCCCGGTTTTGGTCTTGCCCAACCCGGGTGCCAACACCGGAACCGGAATGTCATCCGCGTGTAGTTTGCCGGCAGACAGAACGTGCCGACGCAGAGCTTCGACCAGCGGCGCCAGCAGTTCACTCGATCCGCCTACCCACTCGGCCAGGGTGGAACGATCCAACTCCACGCCGGAACGTGCATAGATCTGCGACTGTCGATAAAGAGGCAGATGGTCAAAGTATTTCGAGGCCAGCACATGCGCAAGAAGCCCGGGACCTGCAGTGCCTCGCTCGATGGGCCGGCTCGGGGCTTCCGCCTGCACGATACGATCGCATCCGGCACAAGCCAGCTTGGGACGAACAAATTGGATGACTTTGAGACTGGCCGGCACGTATTCCAGAATCTCCGAAATATCCTCACCAAGATGCTTCAGCTTCCCTCCACAGTCCGGACAAGCTTCGTGCTTCGGAAGACACCTTCGCACTTCCCTTGGTAAGTGATCGGGGAATGACCGCCGCACTGGGTGCGCCACCGTAGCGCTTCCCGTTGACCCTTGGGTTGCCGTCGTTTCTTTCCTTCGCCTCACTTCCAACTCTTCCAGTCGCAGTTCCAGCTGTTCGATCTGAATACCCCGCTTCTCCGATGACCAGCAGAACTGCATGGACGCAGTTTCGCGATGAGCAGCTTCAAGTGTTCGATTTCAAGATCGCGCGAAGCAAGCTGCTCACGTGAGAAAGTATTTCCTTGCTGTGTGGTGAGCTGTTTCCGAAGAGAGAAGGCGAGCACCCGCAGCTAGGATGAAGGATTCAGCGCTTGGGAATCGAGTTGATCGAGATCAGGAAGGGTGGCGGCATCCATTGCCGCGAACCTAGCGCAGCACGATACAGTGATGGAAAACACAAAGCAAGATGACAAAATCTTTTCTTCACACGGCCATCTGCGGATCGTGGCTGCGCACCGGACGTCGCCAATCGATTCCTTCGAGCAACATCGATAGCTGCGCCGGTGTGAGTGCGACCGTTCCACTCGTCGCCTGCGGCGAGACGAATCTTCCAGGATCCAATCTCTCCGCGAACAGACACAACCCGCGCCATCGAACCACAGCACTTTGATCAAGTAACCGCGCCGACCACGAAATACGAAGACGTGACCTGAGAAGGGATTCTCCTGAAGTGCCGTTTGCACCATCCCGCTCAGTCCTGTAAATCCTCGACGTAGATCCGTTACGCCTGCGGCGATCCAGATGCGCGTTCCTGACGGTAACCCGATCATCCCAGCAAACACTCGATGGCCGTACGCAACACCACCAAGTCCACGTGCCCTGCTACACGAACCGTCCCTTTGCTGAGCTTGATCTCCAGCGACCCGACCGCGGGTGACGAAGACGCGGATTTACCGCACATGCTATCTGACAAGGTTACAGGCAGGAGCCTGCTGGTGGGGGTCGTACCAAGCTGCCCTTCGCGATACTTCTTGCGCCAGTAAAAAACCTGATTGGCGTTGACGGCATGCCGCCGCGCCACGCGGGCCACCGACGCCCCAGCTTCTAACGTCTCTTCGACGATTCGTCGCTTCTCTTCGACTGATCTTTTCTGCCTCTTTACCTGGCTCGCAACCTCAACAGCCATCTGCCCGGAAGTGTCCACTTATCCCCTCGTGGACACCTAGCGATGTGCCCACAACCGGCAGCATCCTTAATTACTCACACTTCGTCCACACGGTTCAGACCGGACGCTTACGAATTAAGAGCGAATCGGCATCAATCGGACGTAGTCGAACCACGCATAAGTAACCATCGGGAGGCAAGCCGAGTGTCATAAAAGTGTCATAGTTCTCGGCTCAAAATAGGTATAAACGGAACAGATCGAATCAACACGCGGATCGCGTAAGAGGTTGACACGACAGATATAATCAAAAATTTTCACAACGGATCAGAACCGGCCTCTGAATTCCTAAACCTTAGGTCGGGAGTTCGAGCCTCCCCAGCCCGACCTGTTATCTCTTGCATTACAACGTGTTTGACGGTTCAGATTTACGAGGCACGAAACCCTGAAAAGGGCGATACGTGATACACCATTGCCCTTAATCCTAGTGCCTTGACTCGTTGTGTTGGTCCTGAAGGCCCTTGAGCCGATTCACATCATCGCTCAAGACGGCCCGGTCGCGGTCCGATAAGCGCTGATCATCGGCTGACTTTCGGAGAGAGTCAATGACATCATTCACGTGGCCATTGTCCCACCTACCGTGTTCGAGCTTGGCTTGCAGATCCGTCAACTCTTCCTTGGTTCTCTCAAGACGTTTACGTTCCTTTTCGGCCGCCTGATAGGCACTCCAGACATGGTCCAGATCTGTCCTTACCTCTGCGAATACATGAGCCCGCCACTGATCCCCTGCGAAGCGGGCGTCACGGTCGTGATACCAATCTTGCGCGGCCGTACTCAATCCAAGGAACAACAAAGCGATCAGCCCTGTCATGATGGTCTTTTTCACAATCGCAACTCCCCTGTTCAAATTTGCTTAGAGTGCGTGTCTGTGGACCGCGCCACGCAATAATGACGCCAGACCTTCTCCACCACCCCTCGCCGGCGAACGATCAGCATATAGTCCACCCGGACGCCTGCAATACGGGGATCGCTGTATGAATTGAAACGTCCGCTCAACATTGCATTGCGAGAGGCAGAATGCGGAACAGCCATCCTGTCTAGCTGCGATTGATTAAAGCCGGACATTTCGGTTCTCTACAAGCTAACATGTGGTACGCATGACCGGCACTGACGCGCTCATCGGCCAGATCATTTCGCATTACCGCATCGTTGAGAAACTCGGCGGTGGCGGTATGGGTGTTGTTTATAAGGCCGAGGACACGCGGCTTGACCGTTTTGTGGCCCTCAAATTCTTACCCGAAGGTGTTGCTCACGACCATCAGGCGCTCGAGCGATTTCGGCGCGAAGCCAAAGCCGCTTCGGCATTGAACCATCCGAACATCTGCACGATTCACGATATTGGCGAACAGGACGGGCGAGCTTTCATTACCATGGAGTTTCTGGACGGCCAGACGTTGAAGCATGTCATCGGTAGCTTCGCACTGGAAATTGAACGGCAATTGGACATTGCCATAAACGTGGCCGACGCTTCGATGCGGCGAGTGGCAGGGATCGTACATCGCGACATTAAACCAGCCAACATTTTCGTCACCAAACGCGGCCACGCCAAGATTTTGGATTTTGGCCTCGCCAAAGTGCACACGCGAGGGGACAACGTCGGCAGCGACGATACGCTGCGGACTCTTGCAGGAGGACCCGAACACCTCACCAGCCCGGGAACCACTTTGGGTACGGTCGCTTATATGTCCCCGGAACAGGTGCGTGGGAAGGAAGAAGACGGGCGAACAGACCTTTTCTCTTTTGGTGTGGTGAGTCTGGGAAGGCGCCCGGGCGACTGCCTTTTGCCGGAGAAACTTCCGGGGTGGTATTTGACGCCATTCTGAATCGAACCCCCACTCCCCCGGTGCGCTTAAACTCCGATCTGCCGACAAAGCTCGACGAGATCATCAACAAATCATTGGAAAAGGATCGTAGCCTCCGCTACCAGCATGCCGCGGATTTACGCGCGGATCTGCAGCGTCTGAAGCGCGACTACGATTCCACTCGAAGGGCGGGGACTCCGGTGGCAGATGCACTGTCGCCTTCCGGTTCTGCCACGGCGGCGGCGACAACGAGCGGCGGCTCGGAAGGCATAGCCGTGTCGCAAGGTGTTTCTTCGAGCGCAGCATCCAGTGTTCAGCGAGGCTCCTCCAGCGTCGTGGAGGTGGCGCGCGAACACAAGTTTGGTGTTGCAGTCATCGCCATGGTTGCTCTGTTACTTGCCACCGCTGCGGGTTATGGAATCTACTCCCTAGTCGATCGATCTCATACCTTACCGTTCCAGAACTTCGAGGTTTCGCAGTTGACCGAAACGGGCAAAACCGTTCAGACAGCCATTTCTCCGGACGGGAAGTTTCTTGTAAACGTTCAGGAGGAGAATGGAGAGCACAGCCTGTGGTTGCGAAATATCCTGAGCGGCAGCGACAAGCAAGTCGTTGCCCCCACGGGACAAAATTTCGTGACGCCCGCATTCTCTCCCGACGGCAACTACATCTACTTTCGCGAGACAGTTCGGGGGGCCTCCAATACGTTCAATTTATTTCGCGCGCCCGTTCTCGGTGGCACACCTGAAGTGATAGCCAAGGACGTGGACACCAATGCCACATTTTCGCCCGACGGAAAAAAAATCGCATACATTCGTGTCAATGACCCCGAGATTGGTAAGTGGAGACTGATCGGGGCTAAAGCCGGCGGCAGTGAGGAAAACGTGCTGCTCATCGTGACGGGGAATGAGGTGATGCAGACTGTGGCGTGGTCACCAGACGGGAAGCGGCTTGCCGCCTCTTTCCTTAATCTTAGCGGTAAAGGGATCAGCAAACTGGAGATTTTCGATTTTGCGAGCGGGCGCATGAATGGCTTTGTTGAGGGAAATGACAGGCTCATTGATCAAATCGCGTGGTCTCCCGACGGTCGCTGGATTTATGTCAACTACGAACCCCGGGGCGATCGTTTGGCACTGATTAATCAAATTGGAGCACTCTCGTATCCGGACGCAAAATTCCGAACCATCACGAACGATGCTTCGGACCACATCACCGTAAGCGTGTCCGCCGATGGAAAGACGCTGGCCACCGTCCAGACTCATAACCAGAACGAAATCGATGTCCTTCCCGGAACTGGCAGTGGGTCGCCTACCGTTATTCCGGGCATTCCGCGGCAGGAATTCGCAAACAGTGTTGACTGGACACCGGAGGGAGAACTACTGATCTCGCAAGGTCTACGGCTACTGCGGGTGCGGCCTGATGGAAGCGGCTCCGTCACGATTCTGAACGATCCAGCCAGTTATATTAGCGACATTTCGGTCTGCGACAGTGGCCGTTCCGTCATGTTGAGTTGGTTCTTCCACGGCGGCGCCGGAAATTCGATGAGAATCTGGAGGGCAAAAACGGATGGTTCTGATCCGACACCGCTGAGTCCCACCTTGATCGAAGCACTGTGGAATTGTTCGCCCGATGGGAAGTGGGTCTATTACCTCAAACGTCGGATGACAGGAGATGGACTGCGCCGTGTTTCTTTGGCGGGAGGAAACTCGGAACTCGTACCCGGGACCAGAATTGAGAACGCCTTAGCGGAGGGTACGGCGGTGTCACCTGACGGAAAGACTCTCGCGGTCTTCATGGATCAGACTTCTCCTGAAACCCAAACCACGTCCCAGAAAATCGAACTTCTGAATCTTGAGAAAAAAACAGAACAGTCTGTCCGTTTTATCAATCTGGATCCACGGGCGAATTTTGTGTTCAACTCTTCGGGCCCCCCCAGTAACGGTACGTTTCATTTCACGCCCGATGGAAAGGCACTGGCTTTCCCTATCGAGGAAAAAGGAGTGGACAATATCTGGAGACAGCCGCTGGACGGCACACAAGGGCAGCGGATAACGGATTTCAGGTCCGAGAAAATTCTCGGGTTCAAGTGGTCACCCGACGGCAAGAAACTCGCAGTGATCCGTCACCAAGCCGAGTCCGACGTTATCCTTTTGCGCGACTCCGCATCCTCCTCGAAATAATTTCGCTTGAGCCTTATCACGCCAATTGGATCTAGAGTCTGCTATGCGCGATACAACGAATCCGGAGGCGAAAGCTTAGTTCGGTACTCGGTTGGCGTTTGTTCTGCAGATGCCAGAAGGGCCCGCCGCATATTGTCCTAGAACTCACATACAGGAGTGCGGATCGAGTGCATTGGGTGGATTGAGCGAATTGAAAAGAAAAAAACTTACTGATTCCATTGGGTGTTTAATGCTACAGAATGATTACGGAGTCTGGCCACCTGGCAGTTTTGCGGCGTAGGTCTACTCTGCGATGAATCAGTCTTGCCGGAGGGCTTCCATTGGATCAAAGCGCATGGCCCGGCGCGCAGGAATCCAGCATGCGAACGTCGCGACGCCCAACAACAACGCAGCGATAGCGGCGAACACAGCAGGCTCGGTCGGACTCACGCCAAACAGAAGCGCATGCATGGTGCGAGTTACAAGAATGGCGCCCCCCACGCCTCCGGCAAGTCCAATCGAAGTGAGCAACAGGCCTTCCCGCAAAACCAGGGAGAGGATGCCTTGCGGCGCTGCTCCGAGCGCCATGCGAATCCCTATTTCCTGAGTGCGCTGGCTGACGTCATGCGCCAGAACTGCAAACAATCCAAAGCCAGCGAGAAACAGAGCCAGGAAGGCACAAGCGCCGGACAGAACGGCCATGGTGCGGATCGGCGCGATCTGTCTGGCAAGACGGTCGTCCAGAAGTGCGAGGTCGTAGACCGGCAGAGTGGGATCGAGAGAAAGCACGGCGGCCCTCAATGCTTTTGATACCGAGCCCACATCGGCAGACGTTCGCACAGCCAGAGTCATTCCTTGATTGGGCCGCTGGGGATAGGGGAAGTACACGTCGTACTGGGGGCCGAGACCGTAGGGACGAATACCTGCTGCGGCGTCGTTCAGGTCCATACGTTGCGCGTGATGGGCGTCACGAGCAACGCCGACAACCGTGATCCAGGGGAAATTACCATTCACGCTGCGCATACGCTTGCCGAGCGCATCCTGGCCGGGCCAAAGTTTTTTCGCCACGCTTTCACTTACCACCGCCACAAAAGGTGTGTCGAGCGTATCCTGCCAGGTGGTCTCGCGGCCCTCAAGCAACGGAATCCCAAGATTCTTGAGCGCCCCGGGATTCACACTGTGGCGTCCCATCATTAACCTGGCTTCGGTGTCATCCGGCGAGCTGCCCTCTGGATAGGCGACGTAGACCCACGTGGCGCGGCCTAACATGCTCGGCCCCCAGAGCACAACGGATTCGACCCCAGGAATTGGCTGGAGCGTTTCCACCAAGGAACGCGAGAATCGCGCCCGAGCCGCTGGCTGGGTGTATCGTTCGGAGCGAAGATCGAGCCGTAGCGTGAGAAGATTCGCGGTCTCGAACCCCAGGTCCGTAGAGGCTAGTTTGCGAAAGCTTTCGAGCATGAGCCCTGCGCCAACAAGCAGAACGACTGCCAGAGTGACTTCGGCGACAACCAGAACCTTTTGACCTTTCCGGCGTCCGAGACTCTGCGCTTGCCTGCCTCCCTGGCTGAGCGCCTCGCGCAAATCCACCCGTGAACCCAAGATCGCGGGTCCAACGCCAAATAGAAGTCCGGTCAAAATAGATATTGCGATCGAAGCCACGATTGCGGCGCGCCCGGCCTCAAAATGAATGACCGTTGGTAGATGGGCTGCCGCCCACGATCGCAACCCGCCCATTCCCCAAAAAGCCAGCAAGATGCCCACAACGCTGGCAAACAGCAGCAGCAAGCCGTTTTCGATAAGGAGGTGGCTGACCAACCGCGCGTGAGAAGCGCCCAAGGCCGCACGGACCGCCAGTTCACGTTGGCGCGAGAGAAGCCGTGCGAGCAGCAGATTCGCCACATTTGCGCAAGCAATCAGCAACAAAAAAACCGAGGCGGTCATGAGCACCAACGCGGGACTATAAAACATCCCCAGGAGTTGGTCTTTGAGCGGCCGCGCGACCAGGCCGAATCCTCGGAAAGTATCGGGATATGTTTTTGCAAACTGATTTGCGAGAGACCCAAGATCAGCTTCGGCATCCGCCGCTCGCAGCCCTGGTTTAAGGTGTCCGATGCCCCATAAGATGCCCTGGACGCGGTCTGTAGGGCTTGCATAGCCTGTCAGTGCGTAGGACAGACCTAGAGGAATCCATGCGTCACCTTCTTCGCCATATTCCTGCTCACGGAGTGAGTCACGAAACTCCGGGGCGGTGACTCCGATAACCGTGAAAGGCCGCTCATTCAAGTGAATCGTGCGTCCGACAATATCCCGGGTTCCGGCGAATTGCCGCTGCCAGAAACCGTAACTTAGGACGACGACAGGGTCGGCGCTTCCGACGCGGTCCTCGCCCCGGTGGAAGACTCGGCCGAGTGCGGTATGCACGCCCAGCAGAGTGAAATACTCCGGCGTGCAATAGGTGACCGCCACTCGGACGGGCTCGTCGTTCGACGTGAGCGCAAGCGGACCGCTGACTTGGTACGCAGCGAGCGCATCCAGCGAGTTGTTCTGCTGGAGGATATCGCGGTAGGTGGGATAGCTGAACTGACCTCCGCCCTCGGGGAAACCTGGATAGGCCTGAGAAACGTACACGAGGCGACCAACATCGGGGTACGACATGGGACGGAGAAAGATGCTGTGCGCCACGCTGAAAATGACGGTGTTGGAAGCAATGCCGACGGCAAGGATTAAAACCACGCCAATTGTAAGGCGCGGCGACTTGCTTAGCAGGCGAAGACCAAGGGTTATTTCTTTCCAAAAAGTGTTCATACACACCTCGGAAGGTTGCGCAGGACTGAGCAGGTGCAGTTCCGATGGGAGATGAAGTATCCTCGCGGTAAGACACGACTTAGCGGCAAAATCTTTCCCGGGGTTCCGTGGGAAAGAGCCAGTTGTGGGACACGCTGTAGCGAAATCGGACACCCAGAGAGGGTTCGGCCGCTAGGCAAGCTGTGCTTTCGCGCTCAGAAGGTTTCTGGAACGAGTCATCATCTGGGAAATTGACAGGAGCTTTGGAGTGCCTTAGAGTGCGGACGCGTGGGAAACGATTACTGGCTTGTTTGTTGCATTCCGCCGGGTCGCGGAGGTTTGTGAAAAATGTTTAGGGCGATGGTGTTGAGTTTATTGTGTTTCGGTTTGTGTGCGACTCTAACAGAGGCCAAGACAACTGTGACTACACAGCCGTTTGGAAAAATGCCCGATGGAACGCCGGTCGAAATTTTTACTTTGAGCGACGGCACCGTCGAGGCGCGCATCATCACTTATGGCGGCATTCTTGTTTCCCTGAAAACGCCGGACCGAAATGGCAATGCGGCTGACGTGGTGCTGGGTTTCGACGATCTTGACGGATACGTCGCCAACAGCAACGCCGCGAAGGGTGGTGCGTTTTTCGGCGCGCTGGTGGGACGCTATGCGAATCGCATCGCGAACGGAAGCTTTACGCTGGACGGCAAGAAATATTCGCTGCCGATCAACAACGCCCCGAACTCTCTGCACGGCGGGCCGCATGGATTCAACAACGTGGTATGGAAAGCGAAAGAGATCGCCGATGGCGTTGAGTTGACCTATTTGAGCAAGAACGGCGAAGCCGGCTATCCGGGAAACCTGGCAGCGACGGTGCGCTACACGTTGGAGAAAGGCGAGCTGAAGATCGATTACTCAGCGACCACCGACAAAGACACGGTCGTGAACCTGACAAACCATTCCTACTTCAATCTGGCGGGCGCCGGCAAAGGCGACATTTTGAATCACCAGTTGACCTTGTATGCGTCGCGATTTACTCCCGTGGATGCGACTTTGATTCCCACCGGCGAATTAAAGCCGGTGACGGGCACGCCGTTTGATTTCACGAAGGCGACGGCGGTGGGAGCGCGGATCGATGCGGATGACGAGCAGATCAAGCTGGGTCATGGCTACGATCACAACTGGGTACTGGACGCGACGGGCGGAAAGCTGGCGCTGGCGGCGGACGTATTCGATCCGGCATCGGGGCGCGTGTTGCAGGTGCTGACGACGCAACCAGGAATCCAGTTCTACACGAGCAATTTTCTGGACGGCACAGTCAAGGGGAAGGGCGGCGTGTCCTACGGGCTGCATGCGGCTCTTTGCCTGGAGACGCAGCATTTTCCGGATTCGCCGAATCATCCGGATTTTCCGACGGCGGAACTAAAGCCGGGACAGAAATATCACCAGGTGACCGTGTTCAAGCTTACGACGCGGTAGGGATTGCGGTGGGGTGTATAAACGCTGGCTCGAAACCGGCGCTACCAGGACGGAGAGCCCGGCGATGTTTGCCGGGCTTTTTTGGCAGCATGCTTAGGCGCAGCAGTGCTGCGCACCCGAGTGGATACGACGCGTTTCGTGAACTTCCGGCTTTACAAGGACCACTGCAGCATGGTGTAGGAACGGGCTGGGACCTCGAACTTGGTGCGGCCGTTCGTCGTTGTAGGCTTCGCGAATGATTGCGGGACGACCTTTTGTGGTGATTGAAAGCTGTTTACTGCTTTCAGGTCGTCACCGGTGAGCAGGGACGTTGTCAGCACGCGGGTGGGCGCTTGATCTTCCCAGACGACTTCCACGTCGTGAGCTTTCTGCAGGTCGCGATTTAGGATGAAGAGCGCGATGCTCCCGTCTGCAGCGTTGTGTGATGCCGCTACGTCCAGATGCGGAACCTGGTCCAATCCTTTGACGTCGTAGGTCGATGACTCCACGAGAACGTTCAGGGCGGCGCCGCGCGCGAATTGCAGCGCCCAACTGTAGGGATAAAAGATCGTTTGGCGGAACAATCCGTCGGCGTTGGTCATGATCGGTGCGATGACGTTGATCAGTTGTGCCAAGCAAGCCAGCTTGACGCGGTCGGAGTTGCGGATCAGCGTGTTGAGCAAGCCTCCGACCAACAGCGCGTCTTCCAGGTTGTAGATTTCTTCCAGCAAGTGAGGCGCTTCGGTTTTCTTGCCGTTTACGGCATCGCCGCGGCGTTCGCGATACCAGACATTCCATTCGTCGAACGAGAGCCACAGTTTTTTCGGGGAGCGCTTGTGGCCGCGGACGAGATCGCACACCGCGACGGTTTCCTCGATCTGGTGGTCCATGGTCAGATTCATGGCCAGGAATTTCGCGCTGTCGCCTCCCGTGGTTTCCGTATTGTCGAAATAGCGGTGCAACGAGAGCCCGTCAACGTAGTCGTAACACTGCTCGAGGACCTCGCGATCCCATTCCAGATACGTGGGCATCAATGGACCGCTGGAGCCGCATGCGATGAGCTTCAGTGATGGATCGACATAATGCATTTGCCGCGCGGCGTCGGCCGCTTTCAGGCCGTACTCGGTAGCGGACATGTGGCCGATTTGCCAGGGGCCATCCATTTCGTTGCCGAGGCACCAGCGTTCAATTTTGTAGGGTTCCGCGATGCCATGCTTGCGCCGCAGATCGCTCCAGCGTGTGCCTTTTTCCACGTTGCAATATTCGACGAGGTCGGCGGCTTGCTCGGGAGTGCCGGTGCCAAGGTTCAAGCCCATCAGTGGCTCGGTGCCGACCAGCTTGCACCAGGCGAGGAATTCGTCAGTGCCGAACTGGTTGGTGTTGAGCGAATTCCAAGCCTTGTCGAGGACTATGGGACGGTCTTTCTTCGGGCCAACGCCGTCGAGCCAGTTGTAGCCGGAAACGAAATTGCCACCCGGGTAGCGAATGATGGGCACGCCAAGGTGTTTAACTTCGTCCATCACATCTTTGCGGAACCCGTCGGAGTCGGAGAGCTTCGAACCGGGATCGTAGACGCCTTCGTAAATGGCACGGCCGAGGTGTTCGAGAAAGGAGCCGAACAGATTACGATCGATCGGCGCGATCGTCCGCCGGGAATCCACGTACACGCGCGCCGCCGCAGAGCTCGAAGCAGGTTTAGCCTGCGCCAGCAGCGAACTGCCGAACAGGAGATCGGCGGAGCAGGCTATTCCCGCTGCGGATGCTTGCTGGAGAAAATTTCGTCTGGAAGTCCGGAACATGGATGGAGTCTCCTCACAAGCCGGGGGGTGCGTCGGTAGTAAGCTGCAAGAGGCAAGAGTAAGCGTTTACCCGGCGCAGAGAAAATAGAGCCTCCGCGTCCTGGTGTCAATGAAAGCTTTCACCTTTCTTGTTGAGCCTTTACCCAGGCATGCCGGATCGCGCGTGGATTATGGGTAGGTCACCGCTGGAACGGGTGATCAGTTCTCTTTGCTTTTCGCGGGCGCTGGCGCTTGGCCCAGCTTATCGAAATCCTTGATGAACACGCGCAACTGGAAGCTGGTGTTGATTTTCGTATATCCGGCGGCGAGTTGCTCTTTGTAGTGATCGAGAAAAAAGTCCAGCGGGTCGCTCGGGTTCATGTCGTAGAGGACGACGTCGGCGTCATCCATGGTCAACTTCCCGAAGCGCAGGCGATTGCCCTGGTACGACATGTAGTTTCCGGTCTGCAACTTCGGTTTGGGCTTCGAATCCGTGCCGCCGAAGGTTTGTATGATCGAGTTGCTCTCCACCCGAACCGCGGTCACTTTGCCGTCGATGTGAGGTGGCGGCAAAATCTGCTCGAGATCGAGCACCAGATCGTTTCCGTCCGCTTGCACGCCTGGGACTTTGCCCGATTTGATCAGGTCGGCAATGTCGATGCCGAAGGCGTCCATGAGTCCCTTCACCGGCACGTGCAAGGACTTGATTTTCTCGCTGTGCAGCCGCAGCTTTCCGTCGGGCGTCGGGCTCAGTACACCTTGGCTCTCGAAGGGAATGTCGCCTTTATCGTGGAGGCGCCCTTTCATTTTCAGTTGCCCGTTGGCGGTAGAAACCGAGATTCCTGACAGTGGGGAATTTGGCTGCGCGAAAACGTAGGAGTTCAAAAGGTTCGCGAGGTCGCCGGGACTGATGGCGATCTCCGCGGTGTCGATGCGAATTTTGAAGGAATTTTTGTCGTCCAAGACTGGACACTCATTATTCCCGGTCGGAACCAACGCTCCATTCAAGAAATTAATCTGCACCGACACTTTGTCGGAGAAACGATACTTCACGTTGCGCATCTGAGCGCGGACGGCGGCATCCGGCTTTTCCGGGGCTGCGGTTTCTTGCGCCGCAATCAAGACTGGAATTGCGAGGTAGACGAGCAGGCAAAACATGCCGCGCGCCGCCCGGAAGTGGTTGCTCGAACAGAAGGAATGACTCGCCCAGCGCGCGAATTGCAATGGTGGCCTCCGATAGCTAGTGCTGCGGTTGCTGCGACGGTGGTGGCGCCGGCGGACCGACCGGCGGCGTCACCGTCCCGGGGTCGGAATGCTCGCTGGGCACCAACTTCGTAATTCCCAGGCTTTTGAAGATCGTCGGCCAGTATTCCTTCACGACGTTATCCAGCGCGCTGAAACCGAGGCGAACTCCAAAACGAGTGAACGTTTTCGGTGCCGTGCGCTCCTCGTCGGGCAGGTAGCTGGTCGCCAGGCTTTCGGCCATCAGGCCGCCCATCACACCCGACCAATTAAAGGTGCTTCTGCCGCTGTCGGTGCGCGTGACCACCACGCGTTCGAGGGCATAAAGAATACGGCTACGTGGACTGCCGAAGGCTTTAACGAAATACCGGGGGTCCTGACGAAGCGTCGACGGCAGGAGAAAAGTCCCGAAGACGTTGTTCGACGCCGTACTTGCTATCGAAGAACCGAACCTCTTTCCATAACCACCCCAACCTTCCCCATAGCCGGGAAGGGAATCGCGAGCCTGGCTAATTCCGGAGGTGAACATGGAGCCGAGAAATCGCGAAGGGGATACCGTTTCGTCAACCGCCAGCTCGAGTTTCTGGCGAGCGTCCAGAGGTCCTTTGTCATGCGCCAGTTCGGGAAAGAATATGGATCGTTTGCCGAGGATGGCGATGGCCGTCTTCAAATTGGATGGCTGCTGGTCTGGGTTCTGTTGCTGCTTGGGCGTCGGGGCATCGGGAAGACTCGCGGTCCTGGCCTCTTCGTCGGCCATGGCTGCGCGGCAGCTCGCAGTCATGACCACGAACAGGATTGCGAACACAATCCGTCGTCGCGACATGAGCTTTCGCCAGTCGATCGCCGCCAAAGGGAGCCCCCTGAATCCGCTTCTATTCGATGAAATGCGCGTCGGCTAGCCCCGGCCAGCGCTGGTCTGCGCATCGATGTTCCTTAGATGCAGGGAAGTTCCGATTTGGCGTCACGATCCTGTGGCGATGCGCAGATTTTGCCCCTGCGGCGGGCAGGGGTTTCAGGCTTCCGCCTCCGGTTACAACTGCGATCGAGCGGCGTATCGGGACTCTGCCGTAGTCCCGCTTGCCGGGCGGTGTGTTACTATCGGCTCGCCGCATCCGACTCGGTTCCCTAACCCTGCCTTAAATGGAGGTCCCCATGAGCCGCTCCGTTCGAATTATTGCCATCGTTGTCGGTGTTTTGATCGTATTGGTGCTCGTCGTGCCATTTCTCATTCCCGTGAACCAGTTCCGGCCGACGATCGAGCAGAAAGCTTCCGCGGCATTAGGACGAAAGGTGGAGGTCGGCAACCTGAGCCTCTCGCTTTTCAGCGGTGGATTGGGGGCCGACAACCTCTCCATCGCCGACGATCCGAAATTCAGCAACACACCTTTTCTTACCGCCAAGGCGGTCAAAGTCGGCGTCGAGCTGATGCCGCTCATTTTCTCGAAGACGCTGAATGTAACGGATGTCACGATCGACAGCCCGCAAGTCACGCTGATTCGCAACACCGGCGGGGAATGGAACTACTCCACGCTCGGCGCGTCCGCGGCGAACTCTCCGGCGCAGGCACAGGCGCCGGCCGGCAAGCCGGCGGCACCGGCCGCGGCGTCACAGAGCGGCGAATTCTCGGTGCAAAAACTGGAATTGAAGAGCGGCCGCATCACCGTGGGTTCAACTTCTTCTCAGAAGCGCAGCACCTATGACAATCTCAGTGTGGTTGCTTCCAACGTGTCGTTGACTTCGAAGTTTCCTGTCACCGTCACCGCTGATCTTCCCGGCGGCGGCAACTTCAAGCTCGATGGCACTGCCGGCCCTGTGGACCAGACCAATACAGTGCTGACGCCGCTCAGCGCAAAACTGACGGTCGCTTCACTGAATCTTGCTTCGACCGGATTTCTTGACCCTTCCGCCGGCCTTGGCGGCATTCTCGATCTCAACGCAACCCTCGAGTCGCTAAATGGAGTTGCCGAGACCAAAGGCAGCGCCAAACTTTCCAAAGCGCTACTGATTGCCGGCGGATCTCCTGCTTCCGAACCGGTCACCATCGATTTTCAGACCAAGTACAATCTCACGAAAAATACCGGAGTTCTGGAGCCTTCCACGCTGAAAATCGGCGGCGCGTCCACGAGTCTTTCCGGTACCTATGAGATTCCAGGCGACGAGGCGGTTCTCCACATTAAAGTCGAAGGACAGAATATGCCGGCCAAGGATCTGCAGGCCTTTCTTCCGGCTCTAGGCATCAATTTGCCGAAGGGCGCTTCCCTTCAAGCTGGCACGCTGAGCACGAACCTGAACCTTGCGGGTCCGACGAACAAGCTGGTCACCACCGGCAACGTCGGCCTTTTCGGCGCGAAACTGGCGGGTTTTGATCTGGGCTCCAAACTTTCCGCAATCTCTTCACTTACCGGCGTGAAATCCGGCAGCGACCTTGCGATCGAAAAGCTCACCACCAATCTCCGCATGGCTCCCGAAGGCCTCCAGGCGGACAACTTCGACGCCGTCGTCCCGGCGGTCGGCACCATGGTTGGCGGCGGTACGATCAACTCCAAGAACGTGCTGGATTTCAAGATGGCCGCAACCCTGACCGACGCGATCGGAGCCGTCGGCAGCCCGGTGGGGAGCACCGGAGCAATGTTAGGCAAACTGGCGGGCGGGGGTAGCAAGAATTGCAAAAGCCAAACCACCGTTCCGTTTCAAATCCAGGGCACGACCTCCGATCCGAAGTTCATCCCGGACGTCGGCGGCTTGGCTGCGGGAATGCTCAAGTCGCAGCTTGGATGTGTGGGCGGTTTGGTGCCCGGAGCCGGCGGAGCAAAGCAGAACCCTGCCGACCAGTTGCAGCAGCTCGGCGGATTGCTCAAGAAAAAGCCTTAGCAGTGCATTTGGTGGGTGGCAGGGTTGCCGCCTCGCTGGTCATTCATAACGCAGCGCGACCATCGGATCGACACGCACCGCGCGCCGCGCGGGAAGGTAACTCGCGGCCAGAGCCGCGAGAACGAGCAACGCGACCACCGCGGCGTAAGTTGCCGGATCGGTCGCTTTCACTCCGAACAGCATGCTGGTCAGAAACTGCGTGACCGCGGCGGCTCCGGCCAGCCCGATGACAATACCCGAGCCCGCGAGCAGCAGCGTTTGCCGCAAGACCAACCGCAGTACATCACCCTGAGTCGCGCCCAGCGCCATGCGCAGCCCGATCTCATTCGATCGCTGGCCGACCACGTAAGACATGACTCCGTAAACGCCAACCAGCGCGAGACCCATCGCCAATCCGGCGAAGATCCCAAGCAGCAGCGTGCGAAAGCGGGGGGCCGCGACGTTTTCCGAACTCAACGCTTCCATCGTCGTCAACTTTATGGGTACTTCCGACGAAAGCTCGTGGATTTTTTCCCGCACCACGGGCGAGAGGGCGCCCGGCTCCATCGAGGTTCGAACCAATAGGCTGAGGTCTGTGGCAGGCTGCGGATGTTGCTCGTAGGGCATGAAAATTTCCGGCGACGGCTCTCGCGCCGGGCCGTACTGCCGCGTATTGCCCACGATTCCCACGATCTTCATCGGATTATTCGAATCCAATCCGCAGAAAATGGAGTGGCCGATGGGGTCTTGATCGGGAAAAGCTTGTCGCGCCAGGGCTTCGTTGATCACCGCCACGAAGGGAGCGTTATAGGTGTCACCCTCTTTGAAGTCCCGCCCGCCGCGCAATGGAATTCCCGCAGTTGCGAAAGTGTCCGGGGCGACGACGGAAAATACGGCGTTTGGCGCGCGGACGCTGAACGTCGTAGGTAAATGGTCGATGTAATATCCGCCGTCCGATTCCGTATCACCCGGTGGAACCCCGATCGCCCCTGCACTCAAAACTCCTGGAACCGCACGCAATCGTGGCAGCAAGTCTCTGTAGAATCGAGTGGCGCGGCGCGCGCTCTCCAAATCGGAAGCGGGCACGCTGGCCTCGACCACCAGCACGCGTTCGGTCTGAAATCCCAGCGACACGTTCTGCAAGGCGACAAAGCTTTTGATCAACAACCCGGCTCCGGCCACCAAAATGACGGACAGCGCAATCTCGGCGACGACCAGAGCTTGCCGCATGTGATCCGCGAGACTCCCGCCCCCGCTTCGCTGTACGCTTTGTTTGAGCGCTGTATTCAGATCGGCGCGCATAACTTGCAACGCCGGCGCCAGACCAAATAGCAGGCTCGCCACCAGCGAAACACCCAGCGCGAAGACCAGCACGCGACCGTCGATGCCGGCCTCTGCCAGTCGAGGAATGTCTGTTGGGGCCAACGCCACGAGCGCCCGAGATCCCCAGAACGCCAGCGCCACGCCCAGCGCTCCCGCCAGGAGCGCGAGGACCACACTCTCGGTGATCAATTGCCGCACGATGCGGACACGGCTCGCTCCTACCGCAGCGCGAATGGCAATTTCTCGAGCGCGTCCAACCGCTTTTGCCAGGAGCATGTTGGCCAGGTTAGCGCAGGCAATCAGCAGCACCACTCCGACCGCAGCCAACATCACATAAAGAGTGAGGCGATAGTCGCCGACTATTTGGTCGCGCAGGCGCGTGACCGCGACGCTTAGGCCGCTGTTTGAGTCGGGGTATTTCTGCTCGATTCGCGCGCCGATGGTCTTCATCTGGGCTTGTGCCTGCTCGAGAGTAACGCCGGTCCGCAGCCGGCCAACGACTTTATAGTTGTGTGCGGAGCGCTCGGTGTAGCCAGGCTCGAAGGCATCCTCGGTAATCCATACGTCGGTCTTGTCCGGAAAACGAAAACCCAGGGGCATGACGCCTACGATCGCCCTGCTCTTGCCGGCGATTTGCAATGGCTTGCCGAGCGCCATGGCGGCTTCGCCGAAGTGCCGGGCGGCGAATGTGTAGGTTACGATCGCGGCGCCCACGCTGCCTGGCTTCAGTTCCTCGGCGCTAAACTCGCGTCCCACTGCGGGTGACATCCCGAATACGTTGAAAAATTCCGCGGCGACGGGGGCAACATGAGCGTATTCGGCCGTGGCGCTGGAGTTCGTCTGCGCGATCACCGATGTATCCCAATGGTTGTAAGACGCCATCGACTCGAACGCGTCGCTCTGATCGTGCCAGTCGTGATAGTCCGGCCCGGACACCTGGCTTTGGTGGGCGTCCGCCTTCCAGAAGGTGGCCAACGTAACGATGCGGTCCGGCTCGGAATAGGCCAGCGGCTTCAGCAGGACCGCGTGGATTACGCTGAACATGGCCGTGTTTGCGCCGATCCCCAGCGCCAGGATCAGCATCGCTACGAAAGTGAAGCCGGGATTTTTCAACAGCATCCGGAAGGCAAAACGCAGATCTTGTACGAATGTTTCCAACGCCGGAATGCCGTGCCGGTCGTGATAATTTTCTTCCGCTTGCGTAACGCCGCCGAGCTTGATCAGCGCATTTCGTCGCGCCTCCTCAGGCGTCATGCCCGAGCGCAAGTTGTCGTCGACGTGCATTTGGAGATGGCTTTCCATTTCTTGCGCGAATTCCTGATTGGAGCGCTTCTTGTTAAAGAAGCCGCCCAGCCGCAAAAACCACGCGCGAAGTTGCCTCATGATTGCTCCTCACCTGGTGCAAGAAATCGCGCCAGAATTGCAGTCGCTTGTCCCCATTCCTGGGCTTCTTTTGCCAGTTGCTTTTGTCCCGCGCGTGTCAGCCGGTAATATTTCGCTTTGCGATTATTGTCGGACTGACCCCATTCTGAATCGACGTAGCCTTCCTGCTCCAACTTCAAGAGCGCCGGATACAACGTCCCATAATTAACCGAGAGCAGATCGCCGCTGGTCTGCTCGATGCGCCGCGCAATGCCATAGCCGTGCAGCGGACCAAGCATCTCCAATGTCTTCAGCACCATGAGCGCCAATGTCCCCTGCCACACGTCTGCTTTCGAACTCATTCGCGATTCCTCCTATGGGATACCCATAGTGAGGATGCCACGGCTCCTATTGGAAAGCAATACGATAGAGTTCCTGCAAAAGTTCCCTCCGATCTGAAGGGGAAATGAACGGTGGGCATCCAGATCAAGCGCCTCGTGAAAGGACGCCTACACCTGCCGCATCACCGGACATATCATGTGCTACCGACAGCTTCTGTCGGGCTTCTGTGCTTCGCGACTTCTGTGTGCTTCTGTCGAGCTTCTGTCGTTGGCTTCTTGACTCTGGAGAAACTTCCCACTAGCCTCATCCGTCTACCAAAGCAATGTTCGGGGTTCGCGTCCTTCCGCGTCGCCCAAACGAAGGAGTACGGAATGCATGGTGTCTTCTGCAGAACATCGTCGCTTGCAATTGCTCTGACCTTTGCTTTTGTTCTCGTCGCCGCGGTCCCGCGGCTTGCGGCCCAAGGCGGCGAGCCGCAATCCTTCGCCATTCGGGGCGCGACCGTCGTGCCTGTCTCTGGCCCGCGCATCGAGAACGCCACGGTGATCGTTGCGCACGGCGTGATTACAGCGGTCGGAAAAGATGTGGCCTTTCCGCAAGAAACCTGGGTGATCGATGGCAAAGGGTTGACAGTCTATCCGGGGCTTGTCGATTCCTTCACCGACATTGGTCTCGGGTCTGCCGCGCCGCCCGCCGGCGCCGAAGGCAGCGCCCGTCCTGCGCAACCGATTTCGCGGGGGCCCGAGGACCGTCCCGGATCGACTCCGTGGCATGACGCCGCCGGCGAAGCCAGCCTGGGCGACAAGCGTATCGAAACGTGGCGAAGCGCCGGTTTTACCACGGTCGTTTCCGCGCGCAAAGGCGGCATCTTTCCCGGGCAAGCAGCCATTCTTGATCTCGGAGGCGAACGCAACGGTGATCTGGTTCTGAAATCCCCCGTGGCGATCCCGGTTTCGTTGCAGCCCGTCGGAAGTTTCGCGAGTTTTCCGGGTTCTCTGATGGGTACGATCGGCTATGTTCGCCAGGTCTGGCTGGACACCGATTGGAGCACCAAGGCCGAGGCCATTTACGACCATAATCCTCGTGGCGTAGCGCGTCCTCGTTACGACCGCACTAATTCCGCACTCGCCGACGCGCTGGAAGAACACGCGCTGGTCCTGATTCCCGCGAACAACACCGTACAGATTCGCCGCTCGTTTGAGCTGGTCGACCGCTGGCACATCACTGCCGCGATTTATGGCGGCCAGATGAGTTACGAAGTTGCCGATGAAATCGCCGCGAAAAAGCTGCCGGTTCTCGTCGATCTGAAATGGCCGGAAGTGGATAAGGACGCCGATCCCGACGACGTTCCTTCGCTGCGCACGCTGCGCTTCCGTGAACGAGCGCCGTCGTCACCCGCGGCGCTCGCCAAAGCCAATGTGAAGTTCGCCTTCTATTCCGGGGGCATTGCGGCGCCGAAAGACGTCCTGAAAGCCGCGAAGAAATCGATTGATGCAGGTCTTGCTTCTGACGCCGCATTGCGCGCGCTGACATTGTCACCTGCCGAGATCTTTGGCGTAGCCGATCGCCTCGGCTCCATCGAAAATGGCAAGATTGCCAACCTCGTCATCACCGACGGCGACTTGTTTGACGAAAAGACAAAAATAAAATACGTCTTCGTCGATGGCCGCCGGTACACGATCCACGAACCGGAAAAACCGAAGGATTCGCCCAAAGGCGACCTCACCGGCAAGTGGAAACTCGCTTACACCACGCCCGAAGGCGATGAGGAATCGGTCGCCGACCTGACCATGGCGTCCGACGGGTCGCTCTCCGGCACGCTCACCGGCAAACGGGGCATCCTGCAAATTTTGAGCGGCTCGCTCAGCGCGGATAAATTCACATTCACCATCAATATCGTGTTGGAGGACGGGCCTACCGATGCAGTTTTCAGCGGCACCTTTGACGGAACTTCGATCAAAGGCAACATCAGCGTCGCGGGAATCGACATCGACTTCAAAGGAACCAAGGCGCCGACGCGCGCCGTCGCGTCTGCGCGATCCGCAGAGGGACAGAGAGGCGCCCGATGAATCGGCCGACGCATCGCCCGATGAACAATTCACGGCTGCTCGGGATTTTCATCTTTGCCGTCGCCGCCCTGGCGCCCGTGCAGTGCTACGCGGCGAATGCGCCGTCCGTCGGGACCGAGCCCGCTCCGGTTATCTTGATTCAAAACGCCACCATCCTCACCGTCTCGCACGGCAGCATCGAGCACGGCTCAATCCTGATTAAGGATGGCAAGATCGCCGAGGTCGGCGCTTCCATCAAAGTGCCAAAAGACGCGCAGGTGATCGACGCGGGCGGACAATTCGTCATGCCCGGCATCATCGACTGCCACTCGCACATCGCCATTGACGGCAACGTCAACGAAGGCAGCATCGCGGTTTCCTCGATCGCCAACATCGCCGACGTCCTCAATCCCGACGACATCGCGATCTACCGCGATCTCGCGGGCGGAGTCACGGTCGCCAACGTTCTTCACGGCAGCGCCAATCCCATTGGCGGCCAGACCGTGGTTATCAAACTCCGCTGGGGGCAGCCCGCATCCAAGTTGCCGTTTGAAGGTGCGTTACCCGGCATCAAGTTCGCCCTCGGCGAAAATCCCAAACACTCCAACTTCGGGGGCCGCGGCGCCGAGGCCCGCTATCCCGCCACGCGCATGGGCGTGGAAGAAACCATTCGCGGTGCGTTCGCCGAGGCCCGCGACTACAAAGCCTCCTGGGATGTCTACAACAAGCGCACCGCTGCGGGCGAAAAGAATCTGATCCCGCCGCGCCGCGATCTGCGCCTCGATCCACTCGTCGAAGTTCTCGAAGGCAAGCGTTACGTGCACGCTCATTGCTATCGCGAGGATGAAATCCTGATGCTGCTGCGCGTGGCGAAGGAATTCGGCTTCAAAGTCCGCACCCTTCAGCATGTTCTCGAAGGCTACAAAGTTGCCGACGAACTTGCCGCCGCGGGCGTTGGCGCTTCCACATTTTCCGACTGGTGGTCTTACAAATTCGAGGCCTTCGACGCCGTCCCTTATAACGCCGCGCTGATGACCCGCCGCGGCGTGGTCGTTTCCGTCAATTCCGACGACGCCGAGGAAGCCACGCACCTCAATCAGGAAGCCGCCAAAAGCATGAAGTTCGGCGGCCTTTCGCACGACGAAGCCCTCAAGCTCGTCACCATCAATCCCGCGATGCAGCTAGGCATTGACAAGCGCGTCGGCTCGATCGACGCCGGAAAAGACGCCGACCTGGTCATCTATAACCGTGATCCGCTCAGCGCGTATGCAGTAGTCCAGAAGACGTTGATCGACGGCCGAGTCTATTTCGATCGCCAGCGTGATATCGCCGACCGCCCCAACAAAGAAAAGGAAAAGAAAGCGCTCCTTGAGAAAGAAAAGAAGGCGGCCGAAAAAAAGCCGGACGCAGGCGCTTCGAAACCTGGCGAGCAGAAACCCGAACAAAAGCCCAAGCCTTCCGTGGCCGACGTTTCCGGGGGTGCGTTGTGAAGAAAGCCGCCTTGGTTACTCTACAAGCTGCCATGCTGTGCGCGGCGCTTCTCGGTTTTTCGGCGGTTGGCAGGACGCAGGAAGCACCAACCGTCTACGCCATAACGCACGCAAAAATCTTCACTCTTGCGGGTTCGCCGATCGATGACGGCGTCCTCGTCATCCGCGACGGCAAAATCGCTGCCGTCGGCACGAATGTGGACCTTCCCGCCGGAGCGCAAGTAATCGATGGCAAGGGCCTGCAGGTCTATCCGGGCCTCTTCGATCCCATCACGCAGATGGGCTTGAGCGAAATCTCCGCCGTCAGCGCCACGGTCGACACCACCGAAACCGGTGCCTTCAATCCCGACGCCGTCGCCGCGGAAGCCATTCTGCCTTCCAGCGAGCACATTCCCGTTACGCGCGCCGCAGGCATCACCGAGGTTCTCGCGGTGCCCGCCAGTGGCGGCTTCGATTCACGCGGCTCGTCCAACATTCTCGGCGGCCAAGCCTCCGCGATTCATCTCGCCGGATGGACCATCAACGACATGCTCATCAAAAAGAGCGTCGCCATGGTCCTCGATTGGCCGAAAATCGAAACGCAAACTCTCGATCTCGCCACCTTCACCAGGAAACCGAAGCCTTACGCCGAAGCCAAGCAGGAACGCGACAAGCAGGTCGACGAACTTTCCGACTGGCTCGACAACGCCCGCCACTACGCGCAAGCCTGGGGTCACGGCGGCCCCGCAGAATATCAGCGTGACCTGAAACTCGAAGCGCTCGTACCCGTCGTCCGCGGCGAGTTGCCGGTTCTTGTCTTTGCCAATCGCGCTCGCGATATTCGCAGTGCCGTGGAATTTTGCGACAAGCAAAAGCTAAAAATGATCCTCGCCGGCGGCGCGGAAGCCTATAAAGTGAAAGAACTCCTGCGCTCAAAAGGCATCCCCGTAATACTGCAACCTACGCTGACCGAACCACTCGACGAAGACGACCCCTACGACCGCTCGCTGACCCAACCCGCTGAACTCGCCGAAGCCCGGGTAAAAATCGCTTTTGGCAGCTTCGACAACTCCTTCGCGCGCCGTCTTGGCCAGCAAGCCGCCAACGCCGTGGCCTACGGCCTGCCCTACGACGAAGCCCTCAAAGGCGTCACGCTCTACCCCGCGCAAATCTTCGGCCTGGCCGATCAGATCGGCACGCTCGAAACCGGCAAAATCGCCAACGTCATCGTCACCAACGGCGACCCACTGGAGCTGACTACCGACGTCCGCTACCTCTTCATCAAGGGCCAGCTCACCTCCACCGACAACAAACACAAAGCCCTCTACGAGAAATATCTCAACCGCCCTAAAGCGAAGTAACGAAGCGGCGCAATGCCGCCGCCTAACAGCACCGTAATCCCGTGGGTTCGAAGCGCTGCAAAGCTGCGATCCCCAGCACCGTAATCCCCCGAAACGGGAAGCGCTGTCACCCGAGGGCCTCCGACGAGCTGAAACGTTCCCGCTGCCCACCCGTCCAAACGACGTTAGTATTGCATCCTGCAGGAGCCCCATGGAAACCTTGCTGCAAGATCTTCGCTACGCTTTCCGCCTTCTGGCCAAGAACCCTTCATTTACCGCAATCGCCATCCTCACTCTCGCGCTCGGCATTGGCGCAAACACCGCCATCTTCAGCGTCGTCAACGCCGTCTTGTTGCACCCGCTGGCCTTTCGAGATTCCTCCCGGATCATGCTCATCGCCGAAAAAAGCAAATTTGCCAACCCCAGCGTCTCTTACCAGAACTACATCGACTGGCGCGACCAGAGCCATTCCTTCGAGTCCGTGGAGGGCATGCGCAGCTCCACGATTACCCTCACCGGCGCCGGCGAACCCGAGCGCCTCAATGCCCGCTGGGTCACCGCCGGATTGTTTCCCCTCCTCGGCGTGAACGCCAGTCTCGGTCGCACGTTTCGCCCCGACGAAGACCGCGCCGGCGGCGCGCCTTCGGTGGTCATTAGCTACGGTCTTTGGCAGCGCGGTTTTGGCGGCGCTTCCGATGTCCTCGGCAAATCGATCGATCTCGATTCTCGTCCGTATACGGTCATCGGCGTGCTCCCCCGTGGCTTCGAATTCCTTCGCCAGGACGACGTCTATCTCCCCTTCGCGCCCTGGGCAGTCACTCTTCCCGACGATCGCAACTGGCACCCCGGTATTTACGCCGTTGGCCGTCTCAAACCCGGCGTGTCGGGTGCACAAGCGAATACCGAAATGGTTGCCATTACCAAACGGCTGGAAGAGCAGTACCCGCTTTACAATACGGGCACCAGCGCCGAAGTCATGCCCCTGCAGGAGCAGTTGGTCAAGAACGTTCGTCCCGCGTTGCTTTTGTTGATCGGCGCAGTTAGTTTCGTTCTTCTAATCGCTTGCGCCAATGTTGCGAATCTCCTGCTCGCGCGCGCCGCGTACCGCGGCAGAGAGGTTGCGATTCGCACCTCGATGGGCGCCGGCCGCGCTCGTCTGGTTCGCCAACTGCTCACCGAGAGTGTTCTGCTCTCCCTTGCCGGGGGCATCTTCGGTCTGCTCCTAGCGTGGGCCTCGCTCGGCCCGCTTCTCAGGATTTCGGCCGACACCTTGCCGTTAGCCTTTACCATGGGGCTCGACCGTTCGGTGCTGGTATTCACGATCACCATTTCGGTCGTTACGGGTCTGGTTTTCGGTATCGCCCCCGCTCTTCGCTCTACCCGGCTCGATCTCCGCGAGACGCTGAACGAAGGCTCGCGCGGTTCGACCACCGGTCCCGGTCATCAGCGTCTCCGCGGCATCCTCATTGCTTCCGAGTTTGCGCTCGCGATGCTGCTCCTGGTAGGTGCCGGCCTGCTTCTGCGCAGCTTCTCTCATCTCCAAGATGTCAGCACCGGCTTCCAGCCCGACCATCTCCTGGTCGCCGATCTTCCTCTGTCACAAACCGCTTACGCCAAGCCGGAACAACGCTTCGGATTTTTCGATCGGCTCGTCGATCGCGCCCGCGCACTCCCCGGCGTGCGTTCGGTCGGCGCGGCGTCCGCGCTCCCTGTCAGTGGCACTGGTAGTCTCATCCATTTCAATATCTACGGTCGTCCGCCAAAGACGCCTAATGACTACATTGCCGCCGGATATCGCACCGTCACCCCGAACTATTTCGAAACGCTCGGCATTCCGTTGCTGCAAGGCCGGTTCGTCACTCCCTCGGATGAAGAAAAAGCTCCTGCTGTCGTCGTCATCAACGCCACCATGGCGAAAACCTATTTCTCCGGAGAAGATCCCCTCGGCAAACGCATGCAGATCGGCGCCACGCCGGAATCGGAAGTTCCTTGGATGGAAATCGTAGGAGTTGTCGGCGACGTCACGCAGGGACTAGGCCTCGACCCCAAAGCCGAAATGTATCTGCCCTATCGCCAGGCCGACCAGCTGCTGCCCGTTTTCCAGTTGTCGGTCGTTCTTCGCACCGCCGGCGACCCGCTTCAGCAAGCGTCCGCACTTCGCTCCGCGCTCACCGAAATCGATCCGAACCAGCCACTCGTAAAAGTGCGCACCATGGAAGACAACATGGCGGCCAGCGTGGCACAGCCTCGTTTCCGGACCTGGCTCGTTGGCATTTTCGCGGGGCTCGCGCTAATGCTCGCTGCGGTCGGCATCTACGGCGTGATGTCGTACTCGGTCACGCAGCGCACCAGTGAAATCGGTATCCGCATAACACTCGGCGCACAACCCGGCGATGTGTTTCGCATCGTCCTGGGTGATGGATTGCGCTTCGCGCTGATCGGCGTCGCCGTCGGCCTCGCAAGCGGTCTGCTGCTGGCGCGCCTGCTGGGCACCTTCCTCTACGGCATCAGCGCCTCGGATCCGCTGACCTTCGCAGGCGTTGCCCTCCTCCTGATCGCGGTCTCTGCAGCCGCCTCATTCTTCCCAGCCCGCCGAGCCACCCGGGTAGATCCCATCGTGGCGCTGCGCTGCGAATAAGCTATATTCGCAGGTTTTTTATGCCCCCGCGTGAGGGCCGGGGTTTGCCTATGGTTTATCCAGCGCAATTTTCTGACCCAGCAATTTTCTGACTTAAGGAAAGAAACTTTCATTCTGAGGGCATCCGACAAGGGTGCCCGACAAATCTCAATCGCTGGACATCTGGAAAATCATCCACCGCGCTCTCCGGCATGGAGGGTGCTGATCGTAATTCCTCACAGGAGACAGACTCCCGAGACCGGTCCATGGTCCGCACGCCATGCACGCAAGACTACATTTTCCGTCCTGCCGGGAAACTTTTTCCCTCGTTCTGCGTTCTTACCCTTGAGTCCCATGCGCACCCACTGTCTAGTCCCGTTCCTTGTCCTGGCCGCTCTGTCCGCACCCGCCCGCGCCCAAGACGCCGAAAAAATCGTCGATCAATACATCAAGGCCCAGGGCGGCTCAAAGGTTTTATCGAAAGTGCAGACGCTGACCATCGAAGGCACCATCACCGACCCCGCCGACGGTAAATCCGGTACCTACACCCTCGACACCAAGCTTCCCAATCGCTACTACTCCGAACTCGTCGTGGGCGACCACAACGTGATTGAGGCCTATAACGGCAAATCCGCCTGGCACCAAACCGTCACCGGCGAAATCACCACTCTGGTCGGCGTCGAAGGCACGCAGCTTGAAGCGGCCGGTCAGTACTACAATTCGCGTCTGCTGAACGCCAAGAAAAACAAGCTCGGCGTCGCCTTCATCGGCCACGCGCAAGTTCGCGGAAAAGATGCCTTGCAGATCGAAATCACTACGCCGGCCGGCCTAAAACGGGAAGTCTTCTTCGATCCGCAGACTCACTTGATCCTCCAAGAAACCGCGGCAATCGGCGGCATCGAAGAACAAATTGTTTATGACGACTACCGCCCCGTTGACGGGCTGAAACTTCCCTATAGGATCGAACTCCATCGCGGCAGCGATTCCTACGACATCGCCGTCACTCGCGCCGCCGTCAACGCCGCCATCGGCGAACGCGTCTTCGATTTCCCGAAGAAATCGCAGGTGCAACTCCCTGATCTGCAAGCCTTGTTCAAGGAAATCGACGACAACCAGAAAGTTATCGACAAGATTAAGGAGAACTACGCGGGCACTCGCAATGAAGAAGAAATCGAGTACGACAAGACCGGAAAAGTCACCAAGCATGAGGTGAAGGAATATTCCTTCTTCTATCTGAACGGCGACGAAATCTCCACGCTGACCAAAAAAGACGGCAAGCCGCTGAGCGACGAAGAACAACGCAAGGAAAACGAGAAGACGCAGAAAGAAATTCAAGAGATTCAGAAAAACCAGGACAAGAAGGAAGCCAAGGAAGAGAAAGCAAAGGAAGAAGGGAAGGAAAAGAAAGACGACGATGACGTGGGTATCGAAGTTTTCCTGCGCTCTTCCCAGTTCGTGAATCCCCGGCGCGAGCGTTTCCGCGGCCAGGACGTATTGGTGTTCGACTTCGAGCCCAATCCCGAATTCAAGCCGCGCAAACTCGCCGAAAAGGTGGTCCACGAACTGGCCGGCGTCGTCTGGATCGACGAAAAGGCCCATGACGTCGCCCGCCTTGAGGCTTACTTCGTAGGCGACTTCAAATTCGGCGGCGGCTTGATCGCGAACCTGCAGAAAGGCACAAGCTTTTCCTTCGAGCAGGCCTTCCTGAATGGGGAAGTCTGGCTGCCTACCTACGAGGAGGCACACGTAGGCGTTCGCGTCTTGCTCGTAAAGGGAATTAAAGTCAACGCCGTCACACGTTATTCCGACTACAAAAAATTCAACGTGGAAAGCGTAGCCTCGATCGGCAAGCCTAAAGGCGCGACCGAAGCATCAAGCCCCGTTCCAGCCGACCCTCCGCCGTCGAAGCCAGAATAGCGTAACTCCAGCCCCGCGCTCTCGGCAATCCCTCCGGTAAAAGCTCTTCTGGTTTTAATTGCAAATCATTCGGCGAGTTCCTGTGTGTCGAAACAAACCACAAACACTGGGCCGCGCTCATCAAAAGCGCGCGCTGCGAAGTAATTGAGATGCATCGCATTCGAGAAACGATACATCGCATTCGAGAAAAACGATACATCGCCTCTGGCCTAGTCATGCATCTAATGGCTGTATGACGCCAGCCAAACCAAATCCCAGCATCACTCCCCGCGAGATACTCGGCGCTTGGGGGAAAATTCTTACCGGCAAGTCGCCCATGCTCTCGATCGAAATCACCCGCGAATGCCCGCTCAGCTGTCCAGGGTGTTATGCCTACGGCGATTCTCACCTGGGCGGCGAGAAAACCCTTAGCCAACTAAGCGATTTCCGCGGCGACGCACTCGTCGATGGCGTCCTCGATCTCGTCCGCAAGCACCAGCCCATGCACGTTTCTCTGGTCGGCGGCGAACCCATGGTGCGTCATCGTGAATTGAGCCGGATTTTGCCCGCCCTCAGCGCCATGAACGTTTTTACCCTCGTCGTCACCAGCGGAGTAATCTCGATTCCTCTTGAATGGATGGACCTCCCGCGCTTGCGCGTCGCGGTCTCGATCGACGGCCTCCCCGAGCACCACGACATCCGCCGCAAGCCCGCAACCTACGAGCGCATCCTGAACAATATTGCCGGCCGCGAAATCAACGTCCACTGGGTCATCACGCGTCCGATGCTCGAACGTCCCAGCTATCTTGAAGACTATGTCTCGTTCTGGAATGCGCGCCCCGAAGTCAACCGCATTTGGGTGAGTCTCTACACTCCACAAATCGGCGAGCAAAGCGCGGAAATGCTGTCTCCCACGAATCGTGACTTTATCGCGCGCGAACTGCCCCTTTTGCACAAGAAATTTCCCAAGCTCCTCATGAATTTGGGGATCGCGCGCGCCTTCGTCGATCCTCCGGCCAGCCCGGGCGATTGTCTGTTCTCCAAAATGTCCGTCAATTATTCCGCCGATCTCGAAACACGCGTTGAGCCATGCGTATTTGGGGGCGCGCCAGACTGCTCGCAGTGCGGCTGTGCGGCCAGCAGCGGCCTCCACTGGATTCGCACCGAAAAGGTTGTGGGCCCCGTAAAGGTCGGTCATTTCGTTGAGAGTTCTGTCGCCATCGGTTCGCTGGTCAATCGCCTCAAGCGGCGCGCCATCCACCCCTCGCGTTGGCGCCCGGGCGGTCCTCACGTTGGAAGTAAGCCCGAGCTGGTTCAGATCGCTTCCTGACCGTTTTAGGATCGCGGTTGAAGCGTTGGCGCAAAGTTTCAGCCCGGTGGTAGCATCGATGAGCATCGATGCCCATTCGGGAGGCAACTCCGTGAAGCGCGTTTTCTTTCTAGGTCTCGCCGGACTTTTCTTAGTCGCTATCCCCAGGGCCGGAGCGCAATCGTCGGCGTCCGGTCGGGACGCATCCACCGCTCCATTGCGCGTCGCCATGGCCGGACTCGCACACGGCCATGCAGATGGGTTCCTCGCCCGCGCAAAGGACCGCCACGATATCCAGGTTGTCGGTATCGCCGAGCCGGACCGCAAAATCTTCGACCGTTACGCCGCCAAGTTCACCCTCGACACAAATCTGTACCACGCCGATCTCGACGAAATGCTCTCCGCCACCCACCCGCAAGCCGTCCTCGTTTACACCAGCACCTTCGATCATCGCCGCGCCGTAGAAGTATGCGCAAAGCACACCGTTCCGGTGATGATGGAAAAGCCGCTCGCGGTTAGCAACGAAGATGCCCGCGCCATCGAACGCGCCGCCCGCGCGGCCAAGATCCCCGTCCTTGTCAACTACGAGACCACCTGGTACCGCAGCAACCACGCTGCCTACGACCTGGTCCATCAAAATGCCATCGGCGAAATCCGCAAAGTAGTCGTGCACGACGGCCACCAGGGCCCCGTAAAAATCAACGTCCAGCCCGAATTTCTCGCCTGGCTCAACGATCCTAAACTCGGCGGCGACGGCGCGCTGTTTGATTTCGGCTGCTACGGCGCGGACCTCATGACTTGGCTTATGGACGGTCGCAGGCCTGACTCGGTCACCGCGGTCACCCAGCATTTCCAACCCAGCGTCTATCCCCGCGTCGATGACGAAGCCACCGTCATCCTCACCTACCCCAAAGCCCAAGCCATCCTGCAAGCTTCCTGGAACTGGCCCTTCGATCGCAAAGACATGGAAGTCTACGGCGAGACCGGCTACGCCATCACCGTCAAGCGCGACGATGTCCGCCTCCGCCTTCCCAAAAAAGAAGCGGAGGAATTGGTTCCGTCAAAACCGGTCCCTGCGCCCCTCGACGATTCCATCTCCTACCTTCGCGCCGTCGTCCTCGACGGTTTGAAACCCGAAGGCCCCTCGTCGCTGGAGACCAACCTCATCGTGACCGAGATTCTCGACGCGGCGCGCCAGTCCGCGGCCTCCGGGAAAACAATTCACCTCAAAGCCGACAAGGAAAAAATGTAGGCAAACGTGAGCAGTGTTTTTTGTTATCGGGCAGGAACGACGGCATCCAATACTTCGCGAACTTTTTCGATCAATCCACTTGGCGTGAACGGTTTCTGCAGGAACGATACTCCCCGCTCCAGTGTCCCACCCTGTGCGATCACATTGTACGTGTAGCCGGACATGTACAGCACCCGCATCGCAGGGTGCCGCGCCAAAATTCGCTTCGCCAGTTCGCGTCCGCTCAGCCCGGGCATGATCACGTCCGTTAACAGCAAATGAATTTTCGTTCCATTCCCGTCCGCTAAGCGCTCCGCATCTTCCGCGTTCCGCGCTTCTACGACCGTGTACCCCTTCGCGGCCAGCACCATCCGCGTAAGCTCCCGCAAATCGGGCTCGTCTTCCACCAGCAGGATCGTCTCCGTCCCCGTCTTCGCTGGCTCTGGCGTGGTCGTCTTTGTCCCCGGATGCGTTTCCACCGTCTCGTCCACCCGCGGCAGGTACACCTTGAACGTGGTCCCTCGGCCGTGCTCGCTGTATACCCAGATATATCCGCCGCTCTGCTTCACGATACCGTACACGGTAGACAATCCCAATCCCGTTCCGCGCCCGCTCTCCTTCGTCGTATAGAACGGTTCGAAAATGTGCGCCACCGTTTCCGCGCTCATGCCCACGCCGGTATCGCTCACCGCCAGCATCACGTAGCGTCCCGGACGCACCGTGGCGTGATCCCGCGCGTACCCAGCGTCGAGTTCCACGTTCGCCGTCTCCACGATCAGCCGCCCGCCGTCCGGCATCGCGTCGCGGGCATTCACCACCAGATTCATGATCACTTGTTCGATTTGCCCGGGGTCCGCCTTGATCGCTCCCACCGGCTGGTCGGCCACCGTCAACATCTCGATGTCGCCATCCATCAATCGCCGCAGGAGCTTGTCCAACCCCAGCACGATCCCATTCAGATCCAGCACCTTTGGCTGCAACACTTGCCGCCGGCTGAACGCCAGCAACTGCCGCACCAGCCCCGACGCTCGCTCCGATGCGTCCTCGATCCGCTCGATATCCGTCTTCAATTCCGGCAAGCCTTTCGCGCGCATCAGCGCCAGTTCGGTGTAACCCTTGATGATCGTCAGCAGATTATTGAAGTCGTGTGCAATCCCGCCTGCCAGCCGCCCGACCGCTTCCATCCGCCGCGCTTGCTGCAATTGCCCTTCGAATTGTTTCCGCTCGGTGATATCGACGATGATTCCTTCCATCAACGGGTGCGAATCGCTGCCCGGCACAACCACCGCCGTGTCGCTGACCCAAATCACGCGCCCATCCTTGCGAATCACGCGGTATTCCGCCTGGAATCGTTCTCCTCGCTGGCTGGCTTCCTCCGCCGCCGCCACGACCGGATGATCTTCCAGGTGAACGTGGCGTATCCATTCCCGGGAACTTGCCAGCCACTCGTCCGCCTCAAATCCCAACATCGTTTCCACTTGCGGGCTCACGTACAGCCACTGGCCCTCCACGCCAAGTTCCGCGATGTAGCTGATTGCCGCTACCTGTTCGACCAGCGTTCGATATTTCGCCTCGGCCTCTTCGCGAGATTGCTCTGCCCGCTGCCGGTCGGAAATGTCCCGTCCGATGGTCACGACCCCGCTATCTGGCAACATCGTGACGCTCATCTCCATGGGCAAAGGCTCGCCGTTACGGCGTATGGTTACCGGACCGAACCACTTGCCGTCGCGCATCAATCCTTCCCGAATCTCGCTTTCCACTTCCTGCACATCGCTGGGAGCGTGCAAATCCATCCACGGTTTCCCGATCATCGCCGCCGGTCTGGTATGCCCCATCATTCGCGCGTAGGCCGCGTTCACGTAGGTGTACAGGCCCTTTGGCGAGACAATCGCCATCCCATCCATTGCCGAATCCATCGCCAGAGTGTCGCGCAGCACCAGCTCTGCCGCTTTTGCTTCGCGGTATTGGCTGACACCCAGCCGTGCCGCATAGCACGTGATCGATGTCCCGAGCAGCACGAATCCCAGCACTCGCCATTGAGCGCCGAGTTGTGCCACCACCACCAGGACGATCAAGGGAGCCAGGGCCAGCAGCACATTCCGCAGCGCCAGCCTCCCCAATGTCTTGCTTCGGCGTTGCGTCGTTTCCGGCGTTTTTTCGGCGGGCTCTTGCCATCGCGACGCCCAGATTCCAAAGGCCAGAAATGGCAAGGACCATCCGATGTCGTACAACGTTCCTGTCGGTACGTTTCGCACGCTCTGCACGTAATCGGCAATCCCCGAGCAAATCGCGTTGACGAGCAACAAGGCAGTCAGCCCGCCATAAAGAGAGCGCATCCGCTTTGTTCGCTCGCTCAGCGCTACGATTGCGGCCGCCACCGTCAACCCCACATTGATGACTTGATAGACCCAGACCATGAACATATCGGTGCCGGGCCCGCTGAGCCCGCTCAACAGTTGCACGTAGTAAAGCCCGAAAAACGCCGAGAAGAATACGATCGCGATCTGCAGGGAATCGAGCAGCGTTTCCGCGTCAAAATGCGCGGAATCTCTCTCTTTGTCGAGGAACAGCGCTATGGCGAAGAACACCCCTTGGGTATCAAACAGGAATCGAACGATGGATAGTTGCGGCGGCGCAACGTGCAGCCAATTCTCGTAATACATCCATCCCAGGTTGGCCACGCCCCACGTCGCCATAGCCAGCGCGATCAAACGCCAAAACGGGCAACTAACTCCGCGTCCCCGCCTTGAGGCTGCCAACGCCATGGCCGTTCCGATCGCACACGCCACCAGTTGCAGCGAGTTGGCAATCAGCGAGCCGGTGGCCGACGTCCCGAACGTGAGGACCTCGCAAACGTGCAGACCGATGAGGAAAAGCGCCAGCGGGGGCAGCTTCCGGGACATCCCAAGATGCTCCTTTTGTCTCGTGCTACAAAAATGTTGAATTTCAATTTTAGTCCACAATCGTCGTTCGGCAACCCGCAGCGTCGCCGGCGTTCCCGCAACCGAACCTGTACCTTCGGCCAGCTACAAGTCGATTTTGCAGTGAATGTAGGAGCCCCTCTTCAGAGGGGCGTGGGTTAGATCGCACTAGCCGCAAGCCATCCGTGTCGCGCATCCAGCATTATTCTTTGGGGTTTAGATGCCGGATCCCGACGTTACTCTTGGTCTACGCGTCCAACCATCGTGAACCCGTCTGCGGCAAAATAGAAACGTGACCACCGCAAACAACTCCGTCCGCCAAAGCGTCTCGCTACCTACTCGGATCGCCAAGCGTGTCCTCGCCCTAGCCGAAACCAAGAAAACCAGCGCCAGCCGCGTGCTCGTCGAGCTCATCGAAACCGGCCTACAAGCCAAAGAAGCCCAGCACCAGCGTTTCTTCGAACTCACCGACAAGCTAGCCGAAACCACCGACCCAGCCGAACGCAAGCGCCTCCAGGAGCAACTAGCCCGCATGACCTTCGCCGAGTAGCGGCCGCCGACCGTCGAGGGCGTTTTTTTCTTCTCTTTGGCTCGAACCACCAGGCGCTTGTGTTCAGGGTGTGGCCTAGGGAGCAATTCCGAAGCAAAAAAGAAGACCTGTCATTCTGAGGGCATCCCGAAAAATCTCAACCGCTGGAACGCCAGAGAATCAGCCACCAACAGCGCTTGATCTCAATTTGTTCAACGGACTCCTATCGTCCCTCGAACGGATACCGGTCCTGCGCCTGCACCGCCGCCGCAACCTTGCGCCGCAGCGCAATCGTATCCACCGCCCCACGCTTTCCAAACCGCTTCAGCACCGCCATCTGCGTTGTCAGCATATCGCCTTCTTGCACCGCCGCAATCGCCCGCTTCGCGTCATGTTCCACGCGTTCGGCGGCATCGGCGATGAACACCCGCGCCGCATCCATCATCACGCTCGCAGCCGCTTCTCCCTTGGTCGACGCGGCCTTCTGCGCCCGTAGCAAGCACGATTCCATCGCATACACTTCCATCACGATGTTCGACAGCGCTCCGATCAACTCCTGCTCATCCGCCAGTTTCTCGCGGAATTTCTGCACCGCTCCGCCCGCCGCCTGCAAAAACATTTTTTTCGCATTGGCCACCACGCGCGATTCCTCGGCTAGCACGCCCTCCGGTACCTCCTCGAACGACGGTCCAGCCAGAATCTCGTCCGCCAATTTCATCGCCGCGGGAACCAGCGCCAACTGCCCGCTCATCGCCCGCTTCATCAACATCTGGATGATCAGCATCCGATTGATTTCATTGGTGCCCTCGAAAATCCGGTTGATGCGCGAATCCCGGTAGGCGCGACAAACTGGATAATCCTCGTGAAATCCGTATCCGCCGAAAATCTGCACCGCCTCGTCCACCACAAAATCCAACATCTCGCTGCCATACACCTTCGCGATCGAACTCTCGATCGCATATTCTTCCAAAACCTTCATGGTGCTCTGGATCTTATCGCCACCGGAAGCCGCAGCCGCCGACATCGCCAGCTCGATATTTCCCGAGCTCCGGTACACCATCGATTCCACCGCAAAAAGCTGAATGGCCATCTCCGCCAACTTCTCTTTCATCAACCCGAACTCGCCGATCTGCTTTCCGAACGCCTTTCGCTCTTTCGTATATTTCGAAGCCGTCATCAGCACGTACTTCGATCCGCCGACTGCCGAAGCCCCCAGCGTAAAACGACCCGCATTCAAAACGTTGAACGCCACGATGTGTCCGCGGCCGATCTCGTGCAGCACGTTTTCCTTCGGCACCTTGCAGTTTTCCAGAAACACCGGCGTCGTCGAGCTGCCATGAATTCCCATCTTGTGTTCTTCGTTTCCGGGCTTGCATCCCGGAAAAGCCCGCTCCACGATAAAAGCGGTAAATTTCTCCCCATCGACCTTCGCGAACACGATGTACAAATCCGCGAACCCGCCGTTTGTAATCCACATCTTCTGCCCGTTCAAAATGTAATGCGTGCCCTCTTTATTTAATTCCGCTCGGGTCAATGAATTCTGCGCATCCGAGCCCGCCTGGGGCTCCGACAAGCAATACGCCCCGATCATCTCTGCCGTGGCCAGCTTTGGCAGATACTTCTTCTTCTGTTCTTCGGTCCCGAAATAAACGATCGGCAAAGTTCCGATCCCCGCGTGCGCCCCGTGGGTCACCGCAAACCCGCCATAAATCGACAGTTTCTCGGTCAACACGGTAGTCGCGATCTTGTCCAGTCCCGCCCCGCCGTACTGCTCCGGAATCCCCCCGCTCATGATCCCGAGCTCCGCGCCTTTGCGCACCATCTCCGCCATCAACCCGGGTTTCTTGCTCTCCAGGTCCTTCACCAAGGGCATCACTTCCTTGGTCACAAACTCTTCCGCGGTCTGCCCGATCAATTTCTGGTCGTCGGTCAGGTCCGCCGGAGTAAATACATCCTGCGGCAAAGCCGATTCCAGCAGAAAACTCCCACCCTTTGCAGCAGGCTTGGTTATGGTTGCGGTAGCCATCGATACTCTCCTTTGTTTCAGCGGCCAGAAATGGAGCGCCCAGCAAACCAGCGGAATATCATCTTACGCTCGGAATCCAATCCCCAGCAATTCCATCAATTCCCAAACAGCCGATCCGACAAGACCACCTCGAAATGCGCCCGCCTCTCTTTGTGAACTCGGTGCTCCGACCTCTGCGAACTCGGTGTTAAATCTCCGCTTTCCTCCTCTTCCTTTATCCTGCGTGCCCCCCGAAAAGGCTATAGAGCAAAAGTCCTAACACCAGCACCGTCACAAATACATATGTCCAATCCCGCTCATGCAAAAACGCAAAAAACGAAAACGCCACCCGCGCGACCGGCGTTGCAATCAAAACGAGCAGTCCCAGCTGAATCAATCCCCGCCCATGAAACGCCAAAGCCTCATGAAAAATCCCCGAAATTGTCCGCAACTCCGCAGGCTCCCCCACAAACTCCCCATAGTTCGTCACCGGCAATTGCTGCCGCGTCAAATACACCGCTCCGCCCACAAACACGATCGCCGCCGCCGACACCACGCCGGTGCGCAGCAGGGAACCCATAATCTGGTCCATCTTCTCATCCGCTCGTTGCACCGCAACCTCGGTCATGGCGTCCCTCTCTGCGTCCTCTGTGGTGAATCTCCACGTTTTGTCATTACTGCATTACTTCCTTTTCCGCCCAGCCGTCACAGCTTCCCGGAAATCCCGCTGTAAATCATCTCGATCGCCAACACCCCGATCACCCCGCTAAACACGAACCGCAGCACCTTCACATTCGTTTCCGCCAAAACTCGCGCCCCAGCCAGCGAACCCAGCAGCACCCCGAGCATCACCGGCATCGCCAATCCCGGATCGATATAGCCTCGACTCAAGTAAATCCCCGCGCTAGCTGCGGCGGTGACCCCAATCATAAAATTCGACGTTGTCGTCGAAACCTTGAACGGCAATTTCATCGCCTTGTCCATCGCCAAAACTTTCACCGCGCCGGACCCGATTCCCAAAAGTCCCGAAAGCACGCCCGCCACAAACATAACCGCGAACCCCAGCGGCACGCCCCGCACGTGATAACTCTCCAATCCCTGTTCGCCGGGAAATGTACCGTCCATTCGCAACCACGTCGCAATCCGATCGGGAGGCTGATCTCCCATCGCGTGTGGCCCTTGGCGAAGCGACGTATACGCCGAATAAATCAGCACGACGCCGAAAATGACGGCAATCACTGAAGCGTGCAGATACAAAGCCAGCGCCGCTCCGGACAGCGCTCCGATGGTCGTGGCAATCTCCAGGAACATGCCCACACGAATGTTGGAATATCCCTCTCGCACATACGCCGCCGCGGCTCCGCTCGATGTCGCAATTACCGACACCAGTGCCGCCCCAATCGCATACTTCAGGTCCACGTGAAACACCAGCGCCAGCAGCGGCACGATCACCACGCCCCCGCCAAGCCCAGTCAGAGCCCCCAGAAAGCCGGCGAGCACCGACCCCACCCCGATCAGCGCGGTAAACTCAAGGCTATTCACGAGTTCTCCCCCAAACGCCCAAACCTGTGAGGCAGCGCGGTTTTCACGTCCAGCCATCACTCTTCTACTTCTCTGAGACTCTCGGTACCCCCAGCGTCGGCACCCTTAGGTTTGCGGAGAAGGTCGCGCGAACTAAAACGCGGCGCCAGGCCACGGCGTTCGCGTCACAAGCGCTCGAAAACGCCGGCGGCTCCCATGCCTCCGCCAATGCACATCGTCACCATCCCGTAGCGCGCATTCTTCCGCTGCAAATCGCGAATCAGCGTGGCCGTGAGTTTCGCGCCGGTACAACCCAGCGGGTGGCCAAGCGCGATCGCGCCGCCATTCGGATTGACGCGCGATGCATCCAGCCCCGCCTGCTGAATCACCGCCAGTGATTGCGCCGCGAACGCTTCGTTGAGCTCGATCACCGCCATGTCCGCGAGCGAAAGACCCGCGAGCTTCAGCGCTTTCGGTATCGCAAACACGGGGCCGAGACCAAACTCTTCCGGTGGGCATCCGGCGGTGGCGTAGGAGACAAAACGCGCGAGCGGCTTCAGCCCCAGGGATTTCGCGCGCGTATCGCTCATGATTACGCAAGCCGCCGCCCCGTCGCTCATCGGCGAACTATTTCCGGCGGTGACCGTGCCCTTCAGATGAAACGCAGGTTTCAGCTTCGCCAGAATCTCCAGAGACGTATCGGCGCGCGGCAATTCATCCGTATCGAACACAAAAGCTAGCGTTGCGGCTTTCACACTGCCCTTTGCGCCACCGGCGCGTGAAGAGTGCGACCCACCCGCGGAAGCGCCGTTGCCGTTCACTGCTACTGCGGTGATCTTCACCTCGACCGGGATTGTTTCGTCCTGGAAATTCCCCGCGGCGATTGCCGCCAGGGCCTTTCTGTGCGAGTCCGCCGAAAACTGATCGGCTTGCTCCCGGGTAATGCCGAATTTGTGCGCGATGTTTTCCGTTCCAAGCCCCATGTTGATGTACGCATCGGGATAATGATCCACCAGCCACGGATTCGGTGAAATCTTGTTCCCGCCCATGGGTACCAGCGACATCGATTCGGTGCCGCCGGCCACAATGACATGCGCGGAGCCCCCTCGAACGCGTTCCGCTCCCAGCGCGATGGCTTGCAATCCCGAAGAGCAAAAACGATTGATGGTCATCGCCGACGTTTCCACCGGCAGCCCGGCCCGCAGCGCCGCGATTCTCGCCACGTTCATGCCTTGTTCGCCCTCAGGCATGGCGCACCCCAGAATCACGTCATCGATTTCTTTGGCGTCCAGACCAGGCACGCGCGCCAGCGCCTCCTTGATCGCCAGCGCCGCCAGGTCGTCAGGACGCGTGGAGCGGAGCGATCCCTTATGTGCGCGGCCCACCGGCGTGCGGATGGCGGAAACGATCACGGCTTCAGGCATGGCAACCTCGCAGGAGCGGAAAGTGACTTCTTCGCTCTCACATTGTTCAACCGTACCGGGGATAAAGCAACACGGAGACCAGGTGCCGCACACTTGTCGAACGATGCGGCCGTCTTACGCGCCATCAGGGAAACCCCTACGTTTCCGCGGAAACATCGGGTCACCACGCTTGTTTTTGCATACCGCGCTCGGGATTCGCTGCAAGTTGAGGCTTGTTTCCCGTGGGGCAAAGGTCTATACGTGAGGAGAAGTTCGGCGACCCAGCACAGCTGAGCGACTTTTCAGGGGAGAGAGAATGCGCAAGAATCGAATCGCAAGTCTGGCACTGGCGGTAGCGCTTGGTTTGCCGTTGATTGCCTGCCAGGATACCAAAGCTCGGCAAGAGAATGAGCAACTGAAAGCACGGGTGGCGGAGCTGGAGAAGGACAACACGGATCTGAGCGGCAAAGTGGACGGTCTTGCCAAGGAGAATTCCGCACTAGCCAGTGAGAACGAAAAGCTCAAGGCGGCCCAGAAACCATCGAAAAAAGCGGCGAAAGGCAAGCACCGCAAACACAAACCAGCAGCGAGCAGTTCTAATTCATAGATTGGCCAGAGAGGCGGGACCGCCAAGCCGAATCCCGATCGCCGGCTTCCAGCATCAACAATCTTTCCGGACAGGCCTTGGTCACCAGCCCTGAACTAGGGCTAAGCCGGACTCACGCCCCAGCCCCCAGCAGTTCCATCTGACTCTCGGTCAAGCCGTCAGCGCGGATCCATGCCTCGTAGCGAACCAGAATCCGCGTGCCTTGGCGGTGAACCAGAATCCAGATGCCGTGCATGTAGCCTGATTGCATGAAAAGCTCGAACACCGTCTGGATGTTGTTCGTTCTGGGCGCCGTCAGGTCGTCGCATTTTTTGCCGATCAGTTCGTCCCGGTGATAGCCGAGGAGTTTGCAGAAGCTGTCGGAAACCTGGACATATTTCCGGTTGCGGTCTACCAGCGCGGTGTACTCCGGTAACACACCGGCCGCGCGACGAACGCCGATGCCTTGAGCAGAACTTCTTTTGGGAACTCCGCCAGCGGCCGGGCGCGGCATCGGCGAGCCCAGACCAGACCGGCTGTTCCATTCCGAAGTGGGCGCGCGTTCCGCTGAACGCTCCGCCTTCGAACCGACGATCGCTCGTTGTCGGGTTCCCATGGAGTCTCCTTGTTTGTAGCGCAGGCCTGATAGAAACAGGAAGGTCAAACAATCTAACGATCGATCATTGCTCGACCGTGGACGTAGCGAGTAAGCGCCCGGAGGCTGTGGGTGTCAATACAGGGTTCTACCCATTTGTTTTGCCATACTGCAGCGATACTTGGGCGCACCGTTGACCGACCAAGGCGCGTGGCACGCATTTCTCATTTCCCGCGCGCGGGGGGTGCTGGTTGAAGCCGGGCGCGCCGTGGCAGGCGGTGGAACGCGGGTCAAAAATGGCAGGAGAGTATTCAGCAGAGCAGAGGCAGGCAAGAACGACGGTCATTCTGAAGGCACCCGACGAAGACGCGCGACCTAGGATTCCGCCCGGTCCGGGAAAAATCTCAACCACTGAGCCCTGGAAAAAGTCGCTGAGGGGTTCTTTTGTCCGTTGTCAAAGGCGAACGCGTGGCTGTGCCACACGCTCTGTCAGGCAGATCTAGCGCGGGGCGCCGGCCTTGCGGATGTAGATTTGGCCGTTGAAGTTGGTGAATTGGAGTTCGGGGCCGCCGCCGTTGATGGTGCCGCGGACGGTCTTGTCGATCTTGACGCGATATTTGCCGCCGTGGCTGCGGCCGTCTTCGACGATGGGCTGGGTAGAGGTAGTTTGCATTTGCACGTCGAAGTCGCTGAAGACGTCGCCGCGGTCGGAACGCAGACTGACGTTGGCTTTCAGGTCGGCGGGGAAGGTTACGTCAATATCGCCGTTGAGGGAGCTGAAAGCCATGGGTTTTGCATTGATGCGGGTGAAGGTGACGAGCAGGTGGCCATTCAAGGCATGGGCGACGGCGCTACCGGCGATGTTGTTGAGCGTCACCGAACCGTTGACATCGTCGATGTCGAGTTCGCCGTCCACGCCGGTGACCACGATGTCGCCGTCATTGACCGCGCGCAGGTGTAGAGAAGTGTGCACCGGAACGGAGATGAACAAGTCCACGGCGCGGACGTAGGACTCGGTGTTGACGTTGACCTGATTGTTGTCTTCTTCGACAGTCAAACCGGTGGTAGAGATGGTCAAGCGCTTGGGGCCGGAATCGGAGTGGCCATTGTCGCGGTTTCGGGCGCGTGCTTCGACGATGATTTCCTTTCCCTCGTAGGCTTTCACGGTGATGCCGCCGTCGACGAGACTTGCTTTCACGAGCGCGGGGCGTGTGGGGTCGCTGAGGGTTACGGAGACGCGATCGGCGCCAGATTGCGTTTGCGACTGCGCTTCTTCGGCGCGGGCCTCGGTTCGAGGCGCTGCCAACGGGAGGCAGGCAAGCGCGACTGCTACTGCGAACATGGATTGGAAACGACGAGTAGGTTTATTCATGGTTTTCAAGGATACGGATATCTCCATTTAGATTTTCAATCTTGATTTCGGGGCCGCCGGCGCTGACGCGAGCAGCGGTAAAACGGTCGCTGCGATAAACCACCTTCCCCGCATGGCGCTCTTCGGTCACTGGGCGAACGGGCATGGTGGTGACCGGAAAATCGCTGTAGATACCGCCATTGAAGGTCTTGAAGCGGAAATCGGCGGACAGGCCGCGAGCGAACAGCAGATCGATGTTGCCGTTGACCGACTGAAAGCTGGAATTTTCTTTCGGATTTTCGCGGAAGCTGACTTTGACCGGACCGTTGACGGTGTGGGCGATGCCGGAGCCGGCCATGCTGTCAAGCTCGATGTCTCCATTGACGTTGCGAGCGATGAAATTGCCGGTAACGTTACGGACGATGACGCGGCCTTCGTTCACCGTTTTCACTTTCACATCGACATTACTGGGTACGTGGAGCACGAAATCCATCTTGACGATGTAGCCTTCGTCGTCGCGGCGGCGCGAGCTGCGGCAGCCGTCTTCGCATTGGCAGCGGAACGGACCGTCCACGTAGAGCTTGAGGCCGCCGTCGGGCTGAGTGATGTCGAGCGTGACTTCCTTGTGGGATAGCGCGAGGGCGTCTTTGGATTCGGCGCGAGTGGCCTTGTCGACGACGAGCTGGACTTGATCGGAGGGGCCGCCGACGACCTCGATCGAGCCGAAGATGTTGTCGATCTCGATGGCTTTGTGGGTGGCGCCAGCCAGCGAGAACGATTTCTGGATGACTTCGTGGTCTTGCACGGGGAAATTGGAGTCGGAATCGTCGACAAGAGCGGCGTAAGCGTGTTTGATTTCCAGCGCGCAACGAAGACGGCCCATTACATTCTTGGCCGAGCGCGCGATGGGTTGCCGCGCCACGAACCATAGCGGCAAGAGCACCAGCGCGGCCGCGTAAATCGCCAGAATTCGATAGAACGGTTTGCCTCGCACGACTTCCTCCTTATTGCAAGTACCTGCCGCAATTCGTTACTGCAATCTGCTGATGGCCCACTCGGCGCGCTGGCGGACGGCGGGGTTGAGATTTGGCGTTTGCTGGAAATTGCGCAGGCGCTGCGCGGCGTCGGGATCCCGCCACTCGGTAAGCTGATCGATGAGCGCGACCTGCACGAGCGGAGATTGCTGCTCCATGAGCGCGTCCACGACGCCTTTGCGAACCTGCGGCTGGCTGGCATGACGGCCGAGTGCATCGAGCGCGGCCAACCGGACGTCCACGCTGTTGTCGTAACGGAGAGTGTGCAGCAGCGCCGACTGCACTTGCGGATCGAGATGAGCTTCGCGGCCGCTCCAACTCACGCCTTGCAGGCGCTCGCTGGCGGACTGCTGTTGCAGCATGGAGAGCGCGACGAGTTGGCGCATGTTCGTCAATTCGGCGTGCATCGCGGTCAATTCTTCGGAGTGAGCTGGCGAGGCGTCATTGCTTACGGGCGCGCCGGAATGGATGCGCGTGCCGACGATGACGCCGATGGCGAGCAGAGCGACGCTCCAGGCGGCGGCGCGGAGCGGAGAATGCAGCCAAGGGAACAAGCTCCACGCAGGTGTCGGCTTGCCGGGGTTGCGGGTGATTTCCGCGGAACCTGTGCGTTCCTCGCTCACGGTCTGGTAGGCGTGCAGCATGGCTTCAAACCGCGCACGGGATTCCGGACTGGGCTGCTCGGGCGGAAGAATGGCGAGCTTTTTCCACATGGCGACGTCTTGCGCGCAGTTCGCACAGCCCTGGCAATGTTGCTCGACCTGGCTGGTTTGCTCGGTGGTCACGCTGCCTTGCAGATAGTCGGGTAAGAGTTCGGCGATTTGTTGGCAATTCATTGCAACCTCCTGTTGGGAGGAACGGTGGGAGGAAGGAAGTCCCCCGGCGCGCGATTTAAATCCGTCGAGGGAGCGCCAGTCTCGAGTTGCAGGAAAATTTCGCGCAACTGCTGGAGCGCGCGGTGGACGCGGACTTTTACGGCGCCGACTTCGCAGCCGAGCAGGCGGGCGATTTCGTCGTATTTGAGTTCTTGGAAACGGCTGAGGACCAGGAGCTCACGTTTGTCTTCGGGCAGGTGCATGAGCGCGCGCTGCAACGTTGCGGCTTCTTGTTTTTGCTGGGCGGAATCGGAAAGGGAAGCGGGCGAGACGGGTTCGGAGATCAACGGTTGTTCGGGTCGTGTCTTGCGCACTTGATCGAGGCGCGTGTTGCGGGCGATCTGATACATCCAGGTGCGGAAGGTGGTGCCTGGGCGATAGGTCTGACGGTAGCGGAGGATGCGGAGGAAGACTTCCTGGACGAGATCCTCGCTGACAGCGCGGTCCTGGGTCATTCTTGCGAAGAAGTTGTAGAGCGGCGTCTGGTAGCGGTCAAACAACACACCCAGCATGTCCACTTCGCCGTTGCGCACTTGGAGCATCACGTCCTCGTCAGGAACCCGCGTCATTCGGTGGCGGTCATTTCTGCATTGGCTGTGAATTGCCTTTGCGTAGGATGAATACCGAGGGACGGGAGAAAGGTTACAGGGAAAGAGGAAGTAATCACGCAATGAAGTAATGAGGTAAGAAAGGCAGCTGGCGGGAGAGGCGAAAGGGAAGAGGCGAAGGAGGGAGAGCCACGGAGGCACGGAGATAAGAGGGGAATGGATCGGAAACGGACCCGGGGAGATGATTCGGGGGAGTGATTGCGGAATGATTGGGGGAGTCATTCGGGGATGGCTAGGTTCGTTATGGTGTCGCCCACGAACGCGAGATCTATGGAACGCCGCACGATGTGGACACGATCTCGCGTTTGTGAGTTGAGTTGGGTTTGCGGAGACTAGGCACTTGGGGCGTCGAATAGCTCCCTGAAGAAGGCTTCGATAGCTTTTGAGGAGCGGCTGTCGGCGTCGGCGTTGTAGACGACACCTGGCGTTTTGGATTGGCCTTCGTGGGTGAAGCCGTGCAGGGCGTTGCCATATATGTTCAGCTGCCAGTCCGTGCCAGCAGTTTTCATTTCTTCCACGAAAGCGTTCACTTGGGTCATGGGGACGTGCGGGTCCAGGGCGCCGTGGCAGACCAGTATCTTGGCCTTCACGGTGCCCGGTTGAATTGGGCAGGAGGTTCCGAGGCTGCCGTGGACGCTGACTACACCCACGAGTTGCGCGCCACTCCTGGCCAGTTCGAGGACGGTCATGCCTCCGAAGCAATAGCCGATTGCGGCGATGCGACCATCGACCAGCGGGTGGGATCGCAAGACGTCGATTCCGGCGTTGGCGCGCCGCGGAAGCTTGGTGACGTCACTGCGTAATTCCGCGATGCGGGCCATGACTCGTTGGCGGTCGCCGGCCACGCCGTTGCCATACATGTCGCAAGCGAATACGGCGTAGCCAAGCTCGGCCAAACGTTTCGCACGCCCTTTCGCATGGTCGTCGAGGCCCGCGCCTCCGTGAACGACCAGTACGCCTGCGCGTTTGTCGCTGCGCGAGTCGTCCCAGACAAACAGACCTGTCATGTCTACATTTGCATCGCGATACGCAACTGCTTGTGTGTTGATTCTCAAGGGGTTTGCCTCCGAAGAGATAGCCGCAACTTCTCAATGGGATCAGAACAAAGCCCGTTCTGGACAGCACAAGTCTTGTTTGCCGACCGGGTACGTATGCAGGCTGGACGGGCAAATGCCACGAATCTCCGTTATTTATTATATCACTTTCAGCGTCGAAAATCAAATCGGTGCTTGCGGTTATCGTAAGTCGTTTAGAATCAATGTAAAGGTACGTAGCGAAAAAAGTACGTGTCGCGGTCGGCGACCGCGGTAGCGGAAAATGGGGGAGGGTAGAGCCGGACGAAGACAACACAGAGGCGCTGGGTTGCGGAGAGGCTTGGCGGAGGACAGGAGGGACGACGGCAATTGCTCGACGGGCACAGGCCCTTCCGAGCTCAGGGTAAAACAAGAGTGCCTGTGCTACTTAAGCAGGTGTTGAAACCGAGACGCAGGTTCTGAAAATCAACCTGGGTCCCGGTTTGTTCCTTTCTCGAGTCGAGAACTACTTCTCTAAACCGACGCCATAAAAATAATTATAGGGGGTGGTTCCTGGTACGAAGGGCTGGGCGGTTTGGAAACTGCCGAAAATCACTGAGGTGCCCTGGAACGTGACGAAAACATCCTGACGGGAGGTCGCCGTGGTGGTGCGTATGGTGAACAGCCCGTTACAAGGATTCGTCAGCGTATTGGCCGTTGAATCATACAGATAGGAAGTGTCGGCAACGGCGGCGAGCATGCCGGTGGTCAGAGTATTGTTTTGATTGTCCGTTAGCGTAAAAGAGCCAGTTGATCCGATGGTGATCGAGCCTTCGCCTTGAGTCACTGTGCCAGTTTCGGTGTTGTTCGGGCCAGGTTGGGCATTGGTCTTTTCGTAGTAGAGCGCCTTGTAGGTGCCCGCGAAAGTTGGGTCGAAGTCTTTGGAATCCGCCTGGGGAAGTCCGAGGATAGTGCCGGCACCGGTGTCCACGGTGAAGAAGCCGTTTTGCGTGCCGAAGACGTAGTCATTGGAGCCGTCGGTTTCATCGACGGTGAAAAAAGTGCCGGAAGGATCTTCGACGACGCTGGCGGGCGTGAAAGTGCCGCCGCTGAAAGCCGACTGTCCTTGCTGCAGTCCCTGAAAGGGCGAGTAACCGTCGTGAGTGATCGCCCCTTGAGCGTCGATGCTGATGTAACCGGTCTCCACGCCGCCGTTCGCGGTGCGGAACTGAAGATAGTTGAAGTTCTGTCCGGCAAAGCTGGAAACGGAGACGGGCTTGGTCTCGATGGCGGTGATCAAAGCGGGGGTATTCATGTTGGGGCCCGATTTGTTGGATTCGACGAGCATGACGTAGCCCGGGACTTCGTACGCGACGACAAGATTGCCGGTCGGATCGGTGATGGTGTACGTACCGTCAGAATTCACCGTGTAGGGAACGGTACCAGCCATCCCGTTGGAGTGGTTGGTGTAGGTGATCGTAAGAGTGCTGGAATCGATTTGAATCGTCAGGAAATCTCCGACCGAAGCAGTGCCGTTGTAAGAGCGTGTCGCGGAAACGGGAGCAGCCGGCGTAGTGGAGCTGGAGGTCGAGCCGCATCCCACTGCAGCGAGACTGCCAAGAAGAAAGAGAAAGGAAGTTATGAAGCGAGTGTTGCCGTTGTTCATGAAAAATGTGCCTCCTCGGCGACTATCGTCGGCAGGTTCGCGGATGCCAATAGGACTTCGAATTAAATCGCTCGTATGAGTAACTAGTTTATAGATAAATACTTAGTCTACAATCGAGACAATTTGTCTGAGAATGGGACAGCACACGGAGGACGGCATTCTTACAATGGCACAGGCAGTTGCGACTCGTGCAGTGCGCTGGGGTGAACGCCTGGGCAGGACGAGCCCAGCCCCTGCAGGGCGTTGCCATGCTGAAACCCCGGCCGCCCGCAAGATGGATTCCGCTAACGCTTTACGGGTGGGATAGGGGTATGTTTGCGGGGGATGAAGATGGCCGCCAGGGACTTGTACGTTGAATTTCTTGGCGTAGTTGCCCTGGTTGATGGCGATGCCTACGCGGCCTCTGGAGTCGATGTAGAGAAGGGCGTCGCCTACGGGGACGTCCATGAAAGTTTTGCCGTACGGGACGATCACCGGCTTCTTGTTGATTTGGACTGGGACTTTGTCGCCGACTACGTAGCCTAATTTCTGGAAGTCGTCGCGGGAGATGTCGGTGATCAGGGAGCCGAAGGGGTCGTCGAGGCCGATGAGGTCGCCCTCGATGCCTTTGTCGGTGATTGCGGGAGTTTTGACAGTGAGGCGGACCAGTTCGGGGAGCGCCGGGCCTACCAACTTGTAGTCCCACCCCGCAGCGAGGTGAGCGGCGGCAGGGGAGAAGATGTCGCGGCCATGAAATGTCGAGGAGACGGCGGCCTGGATCATCCAGTTCTGGTTCGTGATTTCGCGGGCGGAGTCGAAGCCGTCGCGGTCGAGTGTGGGAGTGAGAACGCCGTTGTCCGGGGCGACGAAGAATTGGCCGGTTTTCGATTTGGCGATGATGGCTTTGCGCGATGTGCCCACGCCGGGATCGACGACGATCAGGAAAACGGTGTTAGGCGGATAGTACGGCGTGACGCCGTAGAGGAAGCGGGAAGCTTCTTCGATGGAGAAGGGCGTGACTTGGTGGGTGATGTCGGTGAGGCGAACGTCCGGGGCGATGCCGAAGATTACGGCGCGGCAGATGGCTACCGCGTCATTGGCGGTGCCGAAGTCGGTCATGAAGACGATGGTCGGGCGGGTTGCGGAAGCGGCTTGCGCGGTCGCAGGGGATTCCTTGGGGGCAGGTTGTTGCGAGCAAGCCGCGGTGAAAGCGGCCAGAATGAGTGCCGAGAGCGCAAGAAGGCGAGTCCGCAAGGTCAGTTCTCCGGGAAAATGGCGTTGGTAAGAAAGGATCGTGGTTTTGCGTTGCAAACCCGTAATTATACATGAGCCCAGAACAGAAAATGAGCGTGAAAAAGTAACCAGAGCGGGATTGGTAGAATGCATTGGACGCCGGGACAGATTTCTGTAAGCTAGCAGGGTGCGGAAAAACGCCAAGAGCGTTTCCTCGGGGGCCGAAGCTTATTGAAAGCGTAAGCTTATGTCGGAGCAGCTCCGACCCACCTGCAAAGGCAGCTTTTCCGCAAGCTACCAAGTGTGGTTTTCCAGGGGCGTTTCTGAAGAAGTTTCGATCGTTTCACGTCTAACCTTCCGCTCAGTCCAAAGCGTTAGATCGATGAAGCCAGGGTAGTGATTCAAATAGCAGGCTGCTGACTCAAATAAAGGAGAATTACTGTGCGCCGAAGTGTCTTTGTTCTAGTGGTTCTGTGCTTACTGGGTGTGAGCGCGCGAGCCGATCAAATAACGCTGAAAAATGGGGACCGCATCACCGGAAGCATCGTGAAGTCGGACGTGAAGGCCGACGACAAAACCAAGACCAAGACGACGATATTGGTAATCAAGACCGAATATGCGGGAGACGTGGCGGTGCAATGGGATGCGGTGACGTCGATTGTGGCCGGGGAGCCGTTGCACCTGGAGTTGAAGGATGGGCAGACGGTGGTGGGCACGGTGAATACCGTAGACGGGAAATTGGACGTGGCGACCAAGGACACCGGGGAAGTGGCGACACCGAAGGACACGATCGTTGCGGTCCGCAACGACGAAGAACAAAAGGCGCACGACGAGGAGGTCGACCGGTTGCGGAATCCACACTTGACGGATTTCTGGAGTGGGCTGGTGGATACGGGATTGAGCCTGACGCGAGGAAATTCCGCGACGTTGAGCTACAACCTGGCGGCGAAAGCCGTGCGAGAAACGACGCGCGACAAAATCACGGTGTACACGACCGCAGTGTATGCCACCGACGACACGACGCCACCCAGCCGCACAACGGCGCACAATATTTTGGGTGGAATCCGGGGTGACTTCAACCTCAGCGATCGCGTCTTCGTATTCGGCTTTACGGATTTCGAATACGACGAGTTCCAGCACCTAGACTTGAGAAATGTGCTGGGCGGTGGCGCGGGCTACCACGTATACAAGACCGACAACACTACGTTTGACGTGTTTGGCGGCGCAGACTACGAGCAGGAATATTTTTCACCGAATCCGCCGGACACGCTGACCAACACGACGCGGAAGACGGGGGAAATCGTGGTGGGGGAGGAATTTGATACGAAGTTGAACAAACGGACTACCCTCAGCGAGAAGATGTCGTTCTTCCCGAACATTTCCGACACTGGGCAGTACCGGTTTCAGTTGGATGCCAGTGCAGCGACGAAGTTGAAGTCGTGGTTGAGCTGGCAGGTGACTTATAGCGATCGGTACATCAGCAATCCCTTGACTGGATTGAAGGGGAATGACGTGCTGTTGTCTACCGGGTTGCGGGTCACCTTCGGCAAGGCGACGTTCTAGAACCAATCAACGGGGAAGACAACTCCGTCGTCGTGGCAGGGACCGGAGGAGTGTGCGTGAAAACGGAACCTCCGGCGTATACAGCGTGGCTGGGTTGCCCCCGGGCCGAGCAAGCCCCCGCCCCTATAGGAGATCAGGGAGATAGGGGCGCGGCTGAAGAGCTGGGCCCTGACGAAACGCGAGGTTTACGCACAGACTCGCAGCGCCAGCGCATTTATTTAGGGCCCGGCGAGCCCATCGCCGCAATCGCACCTGGCTACTGGGCTGCGGTAGGCGTTGCGTGAGTGGTCAGATACCACTCCACGGTGGTCGCTCGTTGGTACTTGAGACGCCTGCGGATGGATTCCGCGGCGGCGGTGTTGCCAAGTTTTTCGTGCGCGAGCGCGAGTTGCTGGAGCGCGAGCGGCGAGTGCGGATCGGTGGCCAGCTCATCAGCGGCGTTGACGAAGTCGCCTTGCGCGAACAGAGCGTAGCCTCGTGCGGATTCGTAGTTGTTTTCGACGATCAGATCGCGGGTGATGGCCGCGGAACGCTCAAGCTTGGCGATGGCTTCCTGGGCGCCATCGGAGTCGCCGCGAGCGGAGGAGATGCGCGCTTCTTCGCGCAGGACCGAAGCGAGAGAAATGTTGCGGTCCGGCTCGCTCATTCCGAGGATAGGTTTTTGCAGGGTTGCTTCGAGCGCATGCAACTGCTCGAGTTCGCCGGCGGGGTCCGCGGAGAGTTGCGCACAGCCGAAACCAATTTCGAACTGGGCGTAGGGATCCTTCTGGCGGCGGGCCTGATCGAGGAGCGAATCCAGAGACTTGCGGCCCTCGTCCGGCCGACCCTCCCAGAACGAGACCAACGCTTTCTGAAATTGCGCGTGGAGGCGATCGCGTGAATTGGTTGCAGAAGCGGCGACCTTATCGTATGCGGAGCGAGCGCCCGCCGAGTCACCCATGAGGGCGTGGGTGTCGGCAATGCCGATTTGCGAGCTGTAGAAATTGGTGATGATCTTCAGAGCCGCGGTGTAATGCTCGAGCGAGCCTTGGTCGTCGCCGGCATGGCGAAGAACCTCACCGAGCGAGTCCTGGGGATTGGGATGATTGGGTTCCAGCGTGGCGTAGCGCTGGAGGTAGCTGATGGCTTTGGCGGGATCAGGATCTCCGGTCTCGATGTAGGAGTAACCCAACATATTGTAAACGGGCGGGAAGTTGGGATCGATTTCCAGAATCTTCTCCATCATTTTGCGGGCGCGTTCGTAGTCTTGCTGGGAATAGAGCCATTCCGAGGTGAGATACAGGACGTGCTTTTCGTTGGGGAAACGCGCGAGAAGGTCGTTCATCGCGCCAATGGCGGCGAGGTTGTTGCCCTCCTGAACGTCAACCATCCAGTTGATGAGAAGCTGCTCGTCGGGCGTGGCCTTGGGGGCCAAGGCTTTGGCGTGCTTGAGAGCTTCGGTAGCAGGCTGGGTTCGGTAGGTGGCGTAAGACCACACCGCGAACGCTAAAGCGAAGTGAGGATCTCTGGTAGCTGCCTGGTGAGCGGTGGAGACCGACATCTCCAAGAGGTAGTTTTCGTATTGATCGATGGACTTCTCGAGCAGTTTGCGGGCGTCGTCGGATTTCGTGGTCACCGGCAGGGTGCCGAACAGCTCGCGCTGGCCGAGCGTTCCGATAGGGGCCACGGGCGTGGCAGGCACGGATTCTTTGCTCGAGGTTTCTGTGACATGAGTGGCGGGGGGCTGCTGCGCCCAAGTGTTCGCCGCAAAGAGCAACGGAACTGCGAGCAACGAACAACGCACGGCAAAGCGGTTCATGAAACACACTCCTGATCAGAGATAAGAATTCGAGTGACCCAGAAGCTACCGTAGCGCCTGCTTGCATTCAGCGGATACTGGCCTCAGGGACAGGTGTGCGCTTTGGCAAAAGAGATTGATGGATTAGCCACAAAACAGCAGCAGCGCACGGTTGGACACAAGGCGCGAAACGCATACTTGTGCGGTACAGCGTGGGTGCCGATACTTCGAGGTAACTCTGCCGAAAGGTGATGTGGGGACTTATGAACGGAAAGACATGGCGACAGCGGCTTTGTTTTGTGGCGGCTGCGATTTTGACGTTGCTGCTTTCACTGCCGGCGTTCCCGGCCATAAAGAATATCGCGGTGATCATGTCGGCGGGCGCCAAGCTGCAGGACGTGCAGTTGTCGGAGCTGGTGAAATTGTGCAAGGGCACGCAGAAGACGTGGGTTGACGGCAAGAGTTTCACATTGGTGATGACCGATCCCGGAGCGCCGGAGTTGCATCCCGCGATCCAGAAACTGTTTGGCATGGCCCCGGCGGACCTGAAGGCGGCCCTCGGGAAGCTGAACGAATCCCGGACATTGATCAAGATCGTGGATAACGAGGCGGATTTGCTGCGCACGGTGGAAGAAACACCCGGGGCGGTGGGCATCGTGGACGTGTACTCGATCAATAGCGCGGTGAAGGTGCTGCGCGTGGACGGCAAACTGCCATTTGATGTGGGCTACGCGCTTAAAGGAAACTAGGGACAGTTTCGTATTCGCTCGGGCATCGTATCCGCTGGACGTAAGGAACGATTCTCTTCAAAGGCACCATCCAACTCTGCTTCATCCTAAGCGTAGGAGCCTTTCCACCAGGTAACGAAAGCTCCGACCCCCCAAAAACGTTCATCGGTTTCTCCGGTGAAGGACCGCGACTAGGATGGTTTTGTCGTGGGAACACGCAGGGCGCGGAACGCTGCGTAGGCGAGAACAATCACGGCGATCACCAAGGCGATCCACAACAGATAGGAGTGACGTTCGGTGTACGGGCGCGGATCGAGATAATTCGCGGTTGCTTCTTCTTCGCCGAGGTCGGCGACTTTGGCGTCTGGTTCCGCGTGATCGTCAAACGTTCGCGAAAGATCGTATTGCGGGAGTCTTGCGGCGGAGTTTCCGTAGAGCAAGCGGTAGGAATGGCCGCTTTGCGGATAAAACAAGACGAAGTAGGGAATTGCGAGCAGTGCGGGTTTGGCGGCGGCGAGCGGAGCGTCGTTGCCATTCACTATTTCGACCCGCCAAAAGCGGCGATGCCAGCTCTCGGGTGAGTAAACGCGGAGCGACTCAGCTTGTTTGTGGTCCTGATTGTAGCGATAGATCTCGCCAGAGAAATAGCTCTGCCACTCGCGCCCATCCTCGCTGGTTTCCATGTGCACGATGCGAAAGAAGTTGGGCTGAGAGGTCTCGACGGCGACGCCGCTAACCGGGAACGAGCCGAGTCCGAGATCGGCGATCCATCGGGTCGCGTTCGCGGGCGCGGTGGGGTCGGGGGTGAACTGCGACGGCAGCGGTGTTCGAAGAGGTTCGTGGAACTCGCGAGAAAACAGGATGCCCACCGAAGATACCGGGAACTGCCGAGCGGCTTCAAGGATGCGAACGCGGACAAAACGCGCGTTGTTGTCCGAGTAACGCACCATGAGGCTGCCGGCAATATTTTCCTTGCGGAAGCTGGAGATGGGCGCGCGATCCTTGACGATGCGCCATGTGCGCGCGTCGTCGCTAGCGGCGACTTCGACCCAGTTGATGAAATCGGTCTGTGAAGTGTGAATCTCCAAGGCGTTGTGGAAAGCGGTTTTTTCGCCGGTATCGACCACCAGTTGTGTGTATTGACCGGGAACAAAACTATTCTCGCGGATCGTCGCGAGGCGCCGCTCGAGCGGAGCGCGGATATTTTTGTCGTAAAGCAGGAAAGGGATTTCTTTTCCGGCATCGTCGACGATGCGCAAATCCGCAAATCCACTCGTCAGGTTTGCATACAGGTTGACGGGAACGCCGATTTTGGAAGGTCCGGCGGGGTCGGAGATTTGTATCGGCCGGGAAAGCTGCCAGGAGCGCCACAGATCGGGGAGATCAGTAGCCGACAGGTAAACGCCGGAGATAAGAATTAAGAAGATCCACAGGAGCAAGCGCTGGTCGCGGAGTGCGCGGCGGGTCATGAGGATGCTCGTTCCCGCGAAGCCTTGTTTTGATAGAGGAAGGAGACGACAAGAAGCACGAGACCCAGGACCAGGAAGGAAAGGATGCGATAGAAGCGCTCCAGGTAGGAGCTATCGTATAGAAAGACTTTGAGCACGACCAAACCGAAAAGCGTCAACGATTGCCAGCGAAGCAGTGGCGACCGGCGCTTGGTGCCGACGACCATGAGGATGGATGCGTACGCGGTCCATAGCAGCGAGAGCGCGAGGTGCTGGGCGAGGCCACGGTCAATCCCGAGCGAGTCCGCGCGTCCGAAGTAATCCCAAAGTTCCAGAGAGAGGGCGATGAGCGCGTAGACGTTGATCGCGATAGCGAGAATTCCCAGCGTGTTCCATGCGAGCGTGCTGAATTCCGCGTGGCCAGGCGCGACGCCGTCCTCGCGCGCGGTGAACAGAACTACGGCCATGCAGACAACTACACCGGCATAGGTGGCAAAGCGTTCGTTAAGGAGAAATTGTGGCGCCGGCAGAGGAATAAGAAGCACGCGTGCGGCGGCCAAGGCCAGAAGAGAAAAGCCCGCGAGACGCAGCAGCGGCGCGGTCGAGCGAAAGCCTGTGCGTACCAGGATCGCGCCTTCGACCGCCAGGGCCAGGGTAATCCACTTTCCGTTGAGGCGGATCGGAATCGCCAGGGTTGCGAAAGTAAGCGCCAGGCCCGCAAACAGTTGCTGCGCGACCGGCCGCTCGCCGGACTCTCCGGACCGGGCGAAACGCGCGGCTGCAATATGCACCGCCGATAATGCCAGAACCAGAAGCGTCAGCGTCCAGCGGGCTTCCGGCCACAACATCAGGTAGAGGGCGGCGAGACAAGCGAAGGAATTGAGTGGAACAACGAACATTCCGAGGGAACCGAGCGAGGACCGGCGAGCTAGACTCAACAGGGACGGAGCGAGATAAAGAAGGAAAAAAAGTGTGGCGAAAACGATCGTGGGCGCCAGTTTCGATGGTCGGTAAAACGATTCGTACCATCCCCAGAAATAGAGCTGTGTCAGGACGAAAGAAATGGGTGCGAGGGTGTGCCAATCACGGCGAGCGGCAATGATGAGCAGGCCTCCGCCCAGAATCAGAAGGTATGTGAAGAGCACGACCTGCTCGTCCTTACCGGTGCTTAGCAGTAGCGGAGTCAGGAAGCCGCCGAGAACAGAAAGCAAAGCAATGCGCTCGGAGTTACGCCCCAGTGCAACGACCGCCATCACGACGGTGACGATGACCATGCCCGCGAAACCCACATCCGTGCTGAACAGCGTGTAGTAGCGACACCCGGCCCAAATCGATAGCAGCAAAGTAGCTTGGCCCAGGGCGGCGATGCCTTCAGAAAAGTAGGAATACCCTTTGCCGAGAAGCCATTGGCTCCAGGGCAGCAACGCGGCCCCTAACAGAACGCCAATAGCCACGCGACCCGAAGGTCCAACCCAGTCATTGTCGAAGGCATATTTCAGAAACAGAGAGACCGCGACGATGACCGCGAGGATGCCGACGCGGTTGAACCAGCTTCCGGCAATCAGACTCTCGAGATCTCTGGCAGGAGCGGGTCCGCTGCTCGGGAGCCGGAGCGGGGGCGCACGGTGAATCGCTGTGGCGGCTTGGTGAGGCTTAGAAGATTCTGGGGCTGGCTTTGTTGGGACGGGAGTTAAAGCGGCCGGGATTGTCATCACCGGCGCTGGGACGGGCGGAGCGGTCCGCGGGGTCCCAGGCACTGCCGTTGGATCCGGCTGCTGTGGTTGAGCGCTCGCTTGTCCTTCTTTGATACTCGCGATGCGTTGTTCCAAGGAATACACGCGGGCAATTAATTCGTGAAGTCGCGCTGCGTGCACTTGTTCGGTCAGCTGTTGCACCCGAGTGAAGGCCAAGATAGCGAGAATCGGCGTGACGATGACGATTAGGCAAAGGAGGATGGCGAGAATTGCCATTGTCGGTGAATCGCGGACGGGACGGCGCGATTAGAACACAGCTGGCTACCGACGACAACGACACTGCCAGACTGCCGCGCTCAATCGGTAAGCGTCTTGCGGCGTCCACACAATGGCGAAGATGCAGGTCGCCACAACCACCCCGCAACGGCGCCGCGACCTTCGCATACTCGCGGCTCGCCTGGTTTCTTCATCTTTGAGGTATGTTATTGATTTAAGGCTTGTTAGATGATTTTTGGAACAAGAGAGCTACCGCAGCCATATTTTGGCTCGACGCCGATACCCCTATAACCGGTAGCGAGTGCCCGGGTACCGGTTTGCGTTCGTTGGTCGTACTGGGTGACAAGCTAGGCGGAGACGAAAATAGAACGGAGTGCGGCCGGCAACCAAGGGCGACGACACCGTCCCAACGGGCAGGTTTTCCACAGGCTGGGTCAGGCGAATACTGTACGAAAGGCAATCGAAGGGCAGAAATCATGTAACATGTTTATTATCATACAGATGGATGGCTTTCTGTTGAAGCCAAAATGTACTAGACCAGTGGTTTAAGTTCGAAAATGTACCTTGTGTACCATCGCGTTTGCGCTTGCGTTCATGTCAAATGGTACAGGTAAGGCGGTGACCGAGACGAACGGACAGGTCGGCGCCCCCAAAGAAGCCCGGCGAGATAGTGGAAGGCAAAGCGGGATCGACCGCCGGAGTTGTTCAGGAAACAAGCTAGGGTATCCGAGGCCAAAGGGATGAAAAACAAAGACAACGGCAGGAAGTGGTTGTGGTGGTTCCTGGGGATAATGGGCGCGCTGCAGCTGTATTTTGTGAGGGAATTGCTGGCGGCCTTTGCGTTGTTCGCGGCGGTTTTTGCGGTTTTCGGGCTGGCGATTGCGAGCCTGTATATGTTGCAGAAGAGCTGGGCAGTGGCGGTGGAACGCGTCGCGGAAAGCGGCCATCCGGTGGTAGCGATGGCGAAGCGCAGCATGTCGGCGGTCGAAGATCTGGCTCGACGGCCATTGCGGCGACCGGGTTCAGCCGCGGCGCAGCAAACTGCGGCGGCGCGGTAGTTCAGCACGAGTACGTTTCAACTTTGCAGGGCACACATAGACCGGGGTGAAACTGCCTCGAATCTGTGGCAACTTGAACCATTAGGCCAACCGGACTTGAGACCGGTTGGCCTTTTTTTGTGGGTGATTTGTGGGTGAGAACTCCGAAGGTGGGCCCCGGGCCTTGTTTGCACGGAGACGTCGTCCCTAGAAGTCGGGCGCTGGGCCGTTTGGTTTGTCTCGCTGGTTTGCTCATCTGCCTCCCGGCACCTTGAACAGAGCGGCTACACGGAGGTGGTTACAGGGAGACGCACGGAGCGTTTGGCTGGAAACCCGGTGGGTCCGCGCCACGCCGGGGCGGCTGTGCTACTCTTTGCCGCCGTCGAGGGGACGAAAATGAATAGGCAGCGAAGTGTGTGGGGCCCGCGGATCACTTTGATCGCCGGATTCGCCGTTTGCGCGGCGGCATGCGTGTCTTCCCTATTCGGGCAGGTCAAAGAGAACGAGGCTGCGCCTAAGAAGATTGCCATACGCGCGGGGCGCTTGATTGATGGAAACAGCGACACGCCGGTGGGGAATGCGTTGATCATGATCGAAGGCGACAAGATCGTCTCGGTGACGGCGGGAGCAAGCCCGCCCGCGGGCGTTGAGATGATCGACTTGTCGAAGGCGACGGTGCTGCCCGGATTCGTCGATGTGCACACGCATGTGCTGCTGAACGGCGATATCACTGCGGAGGATTACGACGCGCAACTGCTGAAAGAATCGATCCCGTATCGCGCGATCCTGGCCGCGCGCAATGCGCGAATCGCTTTGGATCACGGATTCACGACCATACGCGACCTGGAAACGGAAGGTGCGATGTACGCCGACGTGGACGTGAAAACCGCGATCGTGAATGGCGAAGTACCGGGGCCACGGATGCAGGTGGCGACGCGGGCGATGACGCCGACGGGGATGTATCCCTTGCTTGGCTATTCGTGGGAATTGAAAGTGCCCACGGGCGTTCAATACGTGGACGGAGTTGAGGGGGCGCGCAAGGCGGTGCGCGAGCAGATCATGTTTGGCGCGGACTGGATCAAATACTATTCCGACCGGAAGTATCACTTCGAAGCGGACGGCGTATTGCACAGCATGGTGAATTTCACGGATGAGGAAGCGAAGTCGATTGTGGACGAGACGCACCGTCTGGGAAAAAAAGTGGCAGCGCACTGCATCGGCAGCGATGGGATTGCGGCGGCGTTGCGCGCCGGCGTGGATACAGTCGAACACGGCGACGGGCTGACCGATGCGTTGATCGACGAAGTGGTGAAGAAGGGCGTGTATTGGGTGCCAACGATTACGGTAGGCGCGTATGTTGCGCCAGGCCGGGGTGGAAATTGGACAAAAATGGTGGACCTGGAAAAAGTGGCGTTCCAGAAATCGCTCAAGAAAGGCGTGAAGATCGCGCTGGGAACCGACGCGGGCGGTTTCGATTGGAAGGAATTGAATCAGGCCAAGGAATTCGAATATTACGTCGCGTACGGCATGACGCCGATGCAGGCGATTCGCTCGGGTACCGTGGTGCCCGCCGAATTACTGGGTTGGAGTGACAAGATGGGAACCGTCGAGGCAGGAAAGTGGGCGGACATTGTGGCCGTGAGCGGCGACCCGTTGAAGGACATCAGCGAAGTGGAGCGGGTGAAGTTTGTGATGAAGGGTGGGGTCGTCTACAAGAATGAGGTGCGATAGGCATTCACAGCACGGAGATGGAAGTGCGTGGTCATGAGTTCGGCCGAGGTTGGGTCTGAACCAGGCACCTTTTGAAAGACGCAAAGGTTGTGGCGCCCAGCATCCAGGAATAAACCCAAGTCTAAGCTGAGTTCTTGTCTCTGGGCGAATAGGGGCGCAGCGGTGCTGCGCCCCTACAGTGCCCTGGCGATTTTGCTAACGGCTCTTTTTGGATGCTGCCGGTCCCGGACCGATGATGATCTTGCCGCCGCCCCCCGCGGCTTGTTTGCCCTTGGAAGAATTCTGGACGTTGGTGGGGAGCAGGTCGTAGGGGGTTTCGTCGTCGGGCGCTGCTTCCGGATCGGTCATGACGGTGACACTGCCGAGGGCGGGCAGGAGGACATCGATGGCGGCGTGATGGTCATGGTCACCGCCCCAAAGGCGGAGACGGTAATCGATGGGGTCTTTACTGTCGAACTGCGCGGTGCCGCCGATGTCTACATAGGCGGGATCCTTGTCCGGAGCTCCGTTAGTTATGCTGATGACTACGGGAGGTGCGGCGGGGTTCGTACGTTTCGCTGCAGCTGCGGGTTTGGCCTTTGCTTTTGCTGTGCCTTGGGTGGGCATCGTTTTCTCCTCTTGAACTTACGGTTTTCCGTTGGAACGGAAACTCGGGTCAGCGAGGAGCGCCTGGAGGGCGCGCCGGCGCTGGAGGTCGGCTAAGGTACCACCGTTCGAAAGACTCTGCTGTGAAAATTGCAGGGCGCGCTTGCGGTCGCCCAGATCTTCGTAGGTTTCAGCGACGTCTGCGAGAACACCGGGGTCTTTCGGGGAGAGTGCGAGCGCGGAGTCGGCGCGGGCGATCGCTTTATCGTGGAGTTTGTCCTCCGCATAAAAAGTGCTGAGATTGGATTGCACCGCGGCGTCCTGCGGGTTTAGCGTTGCGAAATTTTCGAGCAGGCTCATGGTTTTCGTCCGCGCGGCTCGCTCGTTGTCGCGATCATTAAGCCATTGGTAGGCCACCAGCAGGTTGGCCCACACACGCCAGTCTTTGTCATTCAAGGCCAAGGCCTGGTGCAGGACTTGTGCGGCGTCGGCCCAGCGCTTCTGGGTGAGGTATAGCCAGCCCAAGTTCGAATAACCCTCGTAGTTAGGCGCCAACTCAACGGATTTCTTGAGTGCCGCTTCGGCTGCGGCATCGTCGGCGCCGATATACTCCGCGCCGAGATTGCTATAAGCCTCGGGATTGTCCGGGGTGAGTTCAAGGACGTGCTGGAATTGAGCGATAGCTTCCTTGGTGCGGTTGTGGCGATCGTAGAAATCCCCCAGAGCGGTGTAGCCATCCCAGTAGTCGGGACGCAGAGCGATGGCGCGCTTAAAGTTGGCTTCCGCTTCGGCAGGATGGTCGAGGTGTTCGTTGACGTAGGCCATACCCATGACTGCAGTGGCGTCGCGTGGATTGATATCCAGGGCTTTCTGGAATTCCTGAAGCGCGAGATCCATCCTGGCGCGTGTGAGATTGAGATAGCCGAGCGTGACGTGCACGGCCGGAAGGCGATCGTCAATCTCGAGGGCTTTTCGGCAATTCGCCGTGGCCTGATCGATCCAGCCGGGATTGTGGTCGGTTTGATATTTCAAGCGATACGCTTCGCCGAGTGTTGCGTAACCTAGAGCGAAACGCCCGTCGGTCTTCACGGCGGAGTCTAAAGCCGTAATCGCGAGGTCGATGTTGCCGGGCTTGTCGTAGCGCTGGAGATAGCCGAGCGCCTTGACGTAAGACTCGTAAGAGCTCGGAGCGACGCCCTTAGTAGCAGGCACGAGGGCGTCGTCGGACATTTTTACCCGCATCATCCGCGCAAGGTGGACAACGGCCAGATTCTGAACCATGGCCAGATCTCCGGAGGGATCTTGCAGGTCAAAAGAGCCGATTTGACGCAGACGCTTGGCGTCAATAAGAACGACCGTGAGGTACACCGCAGGGCCTCGCCGCTGAACGCTTCCCTGCACCACCATGGTGGCGCCGAGATCACGATAGGCAGCCGTGGGATTGCTGACCTTGTGGCTGCGCACCTCGCTGGCCGGCACCACCCACAGAGACTTCTGCGCGGCTTCCAAATTCGACAATTCGTTGGTTAGCGCGTCCATCAAGCCGTGCGCGACCGGTTCGTATTCCGGGTCGTTGCCGACATTTTCGAACGGTAGGACCGCGATGTGTTTGTCGGTGCTAGCGTAGACCAACCCTGCGAGTCGCTCGCGTAGGGCTGGAAGGAAGACGCCGGCTACGGCGATCACTGCGAGCATGAGCATCGCCAGCACTAGACGCACCGGCCAGCGGGCTTGCGCGGCACCCCAGCGCGGAGTGGAGGCGTTCTCGATGATCTTTTTCAGCTCGCGAGGAGTTATGGCGCGCGTGAGTGTGGGTTCTTCCGGCGGCGCAGGAGTCGAGGTGATTTCGGCGCGCGCAAATTCCAAATCTTTCAATAACTCATCGGCGGTGGCGTGACGGTGCTCCGGTTTCTTCGACAGGGCTTTGTATATGAGGGGGCGCACGGCGGTTGGCACGGCGTCCAAAGCGGCCGGAGGCTGGTTCAGAATCGCGAAGGTCATCGCAGCCGTATTGGGACGGACAAACGGGTGGCTCCCCGTGATCATCTGCACGGTGATTACGCCCAGGGCCCAGACGTCGGAGCGCTGATCGATGGGCTCGCCGAGAATTTGCTCAGGCGCCATGTAGGGGAGCGTGCCGGTCAAGGAAATGGATTGCGTGGCACTGGCGGAGGCCACCACGCGAGCGAGGCCGAAGTCCACGATCTTGGCGACGTTGTCTTTGGTGATGATGATATTGGAAGGTTTGATGTCGCGATGCACGATGTTACGAGCGTGCGCCGCGCTGAGCCCCCGCGCGATCTGTATTGCGAGATCGAGTGCCTCGCGAACAGATAGGACGCCGCGGTTAAGCTTCTGCGCGAGTGTGTCACCCTCGTAATAGGCCATGACGATGAAGAGTTGGTGTTCATCGGACTCCTCAAGTCCATGGATGACGCCGATATTCGGATGATCGAGCGCGGAGGCGGAGCGTGCTTCGCGGAGCAGACGCTCCTTATCTATGTCGCTCACGACGACTTCGGGCGGCAGGAATTTCAGGGCTACGGTGCGCTCGAGCTTCAGGTCCACGGCTTTGTAGACCACACCCATGCCTCCGGCTCCCAGCTTGTGGGTGATCCGGTAGTGCGAGATGGTTTGATCCAGCATAGGAGGGTCAGACAGGTGACGCGATTCTAGGTTGACCGCCGAGGCAAGTCAACGAAGGGGGATAATACGCTGGGCCATTGGCTGCTAACTTCGCAGGCCGGACGAGGTCTAATCCATCGATTTCGCGGGTAATTGGAGCAGGAGGGGACTTTATGCAAAGCCTTTGGCAGGACCTGAAATTTGCCGCCAGGATGCTGCGGAAAAACCCGAGTTTCACCCTCGTCGCGGTGCTGACGCTGGCGCTGGGAATCGGCGCCAACACCGCGATCTTCAGCGTGGTCAACGCGGTGCTCCTGCAGCCGCTGCCCTATGCCAATGCGAGCCGGCTGGTTTCCATCGCTCAGACTGATCGCCAGAGTCAGACCAACGGAATTCCGTTTTCCTATCCCAAGTTCAGTCAAATCCACGAGCAAAGTCACGCGCTCGAAAACGCCGCGGCGTATTTTCCGCGGAACTTTGCATTAGCGGGGAATCGAGAGCCAGAAGTGGTCTCGGGCGCGCTCGTCTCCGAGGACTTTTTTCGGGTGTTGGGCGTCACCCCGGTTCGAGGAAGGGATTTCTTACCCAACGAGGAAGACCCTGGAGGGCCCAACGTTGCGGTGATCAGTAATGGATTTTGGCACAGCCATTTCGGCGGAAACGAAGGGCTACTGGGCCAAAGCCTGAATCTTGACGGAAAGAGCGTGACCGTGGTCGGCATCCTTCCCACCACTTTTCAGTTTCCATTCCAGTTTCCGGCGCCCGATGTTTGGATCCCTCGCGTCTTCGAAGTAAGCGTTTTGAAACCCGAGCAAATCAGGGCCGGGGCCGGCTACCTCAGCGTGATCGGCAAGCTGCTCCAGGGTCAGACGCTCGCTCAAGCGCAAGCCGAACTCGATACCATCAACGGGCGCTACCGGGATCAATTTGGCAGTAACGCGGATGCCTCGAGGTACGAACTGTCAGTGACCTCGCTGGAAGAAAGTGTGGTCTCGGGGCTGCGCGCATCCTTGCTGGCATTGCTGGCAGCCGTGGGGTTTGTTTTGCTGATTGCGTGCGCCAACGTGGCCAACCTGCTGCTGGCGCGGGCGACGGCCAGAGAGCGGGAGATTGCCATCCGCAAGGCGCTTGGCGCATCGAGGTCGCGGCTGGTGCGGCAGTTGCTGATCGAGAGCCTGCTGCTGTCGTTTGGTGGCGGATTCACGGGTGTTTGTCTTTCGGCGCTGCTGCTACCAGCGTTGCGGATGCTGAGTCCGGGAACGGTGCCTCGGTTGGGAGACGCCAGGATCGACGGGAGCGTGCTCTTGTTCTCGATCGCGCTGTGCGTCGTTACCGGCATCGTTTTCGGGATCGTCCCGGCGCTGCAAGGAGCGCAGAAGGGACTGCAATCGACATTGAAGGAAGGGGGCCGCGGAGCGTCCGACGGGAGCAGCCGGGGAAGATTTCGCGGGTTGCTGGTCGTGGCGGAGGTCGGATTTGCGCTCGTGTTGATGACCGGTGCCGGACTGCTGATCGATAGCTTTGCACGATTGATGCAGGTGAATCCCGGCCTGGTGCCGAAAGGCTTGATGACCTTCCCCATTTCGCTGCCATCCAGCCGTTATTCCCAACCAGAACAACAAGCCGAATTTTACAGAGAGCTCTTGGACAAGGTGACGGACGATACCGGGAGTGCAGTCGGCAGGCGCCACAAGTTACCTGCCGCTTTCCGGCGGGGTGCGTTTTGTTTTTTTCTGCGCGGAGGGTCGGACGTGTTTGGGAATCGGCAAAGATCCCTTGATCGCTATGCGCCAGGTGAGTCCTGAGTATTTCGATGCCGTGCGTACGCCGCTTTTGCGCGGCCGAGTCTTCAGCGCGCAAGATGTGGCCGGAGGCCTCCCGGTCGCGATCGTGAACGAGACGACGGCAAAACGCTTTTGGCCGGACCAGAACGCAATCGGAAAGCATCTGGCGAACTCGCGGGACAAGATTCAGCGGGAAATCGTCGGAGTGGTAGCGGACGTGAAATTCAACGGACTTAACGCGGCGAATTCCGAAGAGATGTATCTTCCGCTGGCGCAGAATCCGTGGCCCTCGGTTACGCTCGTCGTGCGTTCCGTGGGCAGTGCGCAGCCTCTGGTGGCGGCGGTGCGCGCGAAGATTTCGGAGCTCGACGCAAGCCTGCCGGTTTCGGGAATCCTGAGCATGGAGGATGTCGTCGCGACTTCGGTGGCGCAACCTCGACTGATCATGCAGTTCGCGGGAGTTTTCGCGGGCTTTGCATTATTGCTCGCTGCGGTCGGAATTTATGGCGTGATGGCGTATTCGGTGACGCTGCGTCAACAGGAGATGGGCATTCGCGTGGCGCTGGGAGCCGGACCTTCCGACATTCTGAAATTGGTGGTCGGACAGGGCATGTGGTTGACGATAGCGGGCGTGGTTGCCGGCGTGGTGGCTTCGCTCATGCTGACTCGTTTGCTTTCGAGCCTGCTATTTGGGGTTCATGCTGTCGACGTTACTGTTTTCGGCGGCGCAGCTTTGGTTCTAGTCGGCGCGGCCTTCGTGGCTTGCTATTTGCCAGCGCGACGCGCTACCCAAGTCGACCCCATCGTGGTGCTTCGTTTCGAATAGTGGCGGACGGAAATAGTCCGTGTGGCGCCGCGAAATCGCCCTCAGGGGCTGAAGCCGGACCGAAAAGAAGGCGCTTACGGCACGGCTGAAGGCGCACCTCCCGTTGCCGAATGAAAGTACGACTCGGTGGTTAAATTTTTTAACCATGCTGCTAGAAAAAGGCAGCGCCGCCGTCCACGTTGATCGATTGGCCGGTGATGGCGCTGGATTGCTCGGAGCAGAGAAACAGGGCGGCGCGAGCGATTTCGTCGGCGGTCTGTCCGCGGCCTTGCAGCAAGGTGCTTAGAAATCCAGCCAATTGCACTTCCGGGCTAACGCCGAGCTTGCTGGCGAGAGTGGCGCCGAGTTCCTTGGACATAAGCGTTTCGGTGACCGGCCCGGGGCAGAGTGCGTTCACGCGTACTCCTTTGCGGGCGGCCTCGGCTGCGGTGACACGCGTCAATCCCAACATGCCTGCTTTTGCGGCAGCGTAGGCCGAGCCCCATCCAAACGCCGACTTCGCGGAGAGACTGGAAATATTGAGGATCACGCCCGACCCGCGCCCATACATTTCCGCGAGTACCAGCTTGCTCAGCACAAATGCGGCGCGAAGATGCACGGCGATCACGCTGTCGAAATCGGCCAGCGGATATTCCTCTACGGGGACAACCGGCCCGTAATGCCCGGCGTTGTTGACCAGGATGTCGATACGTCCAAATTTTCCCCGCGCCGCGGCGACCACGCGGGAGCAGTCGGTTTCGCGGGCGAGGTCGGCGGCGACGAACTCTGCCGTTTGGTGATTGTGTGTTGACGCATTGATTTCGGCGGCGGTGGCGGCCAGTTCGGTCTCCGTGCGCGCGGTCAGAAACACCGCTGCGCCTTGGTTTGCAAACAAGCGAGCAATCGCGCGGCCAATGCCGCGTCCAGAACCGGTGACCAGCGCAACTCTGTTTTCCAAGAGCATAGGGATATGAAGGATAGAGGGGCGGGAATGCGGTGGCAAGGACGGCAGTGCACAACCGCCGGGAATTGGCCGCCAGTCCCTCGATCAGGTGACGGTTACGCAAAACTGAAGTGCTTCTCTACAAAGTTTCCTGGACCTGGGCCAGGAGATCGCCCTACGTCGACTGGCCGCTAAGGGCAGTGGTCCACAACTGTCCCCCGGGCCAGATGTAATTGCCTTCTTTGATCCCTAACCTCAACGCATACAGGTACGCGTCGCATGTTGTCGTGCGCCACGCACCTATTTCTTAGCCGGAACTATTTAGCTGGAACCCGCGAGCGGGCCCAACCCTGACGCGGCGATTTCCACGGGGGTCTACGCGTGCACCGATCCGCTTGTGCCAGCCAGGTGACGTTGTGGTGCGTAGCGATACTCGCGACGCTCGTGCTCGCGGGTTGCACCGGAGTGGTGAACCCCAATTCCGGGAATGATTCCAACGATCCGACGGCGGCATCCATCACCACACAGCCCGCGAATCAGAGCGTTGCCGTGGGACAAAGCGCGACCTTCGTTGTAACTGCCAGCGGCACTGCTCCGCTGACCTACCAATGGCAGAAGAACGGCGCGAACATCGCGGGCGCTACCCAAGCTAGCTATTCCACACCTGCAGCAGCCGCGGCCGACAACGGCGCGAAGTTCGACGTGGTCGTTAGCAACTCCGTCGCGAGCGTGACTAGCGCGACCGCCCTCCTAACCGTCACCGCTACCCCGGTGGCTCCAACGATTACGACGCAGCCGGCAAATCAAACCGCAGCTTCGGGGCAAACGGCAACTTTCACCGTCGTTGCCACCGGAACGTCTCCGCTTACTTACCAGTGGCAGAAGAACACCGCGAATATCACTGGAGCCACTCGAGCGACCTACGTCACCCCTGCCATTACAACCGCCGACAACAAATCGCAGTTCCGCGTGGTGGTGACCAACTCCGCCGGGAACGTGACCAGCAACTCGGCGACGCTGACCGTGTCATCCACATCCACGGCCGCACCCAAGATCATTACGCAGCCTGTAAACGCAAGTGTCACCGTGGGCCAGTCGGCGACATTCAGCGTGGTTGCCAGCGGCACACCTTCGCCGACGTACCAGTGGCAAAAAAACGGAGCCAACGTGAGCGGCGCGGCCTCGGCAGTTTATTCGACGCCACCTACCGTCTCCGGAGACTCCGGTGCGACGTTTGACGTGATCGTCAGCAACTCGGTCGGCAGCGTCACCAGTAACTCGGCGACGCTCACCGTGAAGGCCGCGACCACGCCGCCTTCCGGCGTCGATGTGACCACCTACCACTACGACAATCTGCGCACCGGCCAAAATATTAACGAAACAACACTGACTCCGGCCAACGTGAATCAAACGAACTTCGGAAAGCTTGGCTCGTTCAACGTCGATGGCCACGTGGACGCGCAGCCGCTTTATCTATCCAACGTCGCCATCCCGAACAAAGGGACGAAAAACGTTCTGTACGTGGTCACCGAGCACGACTCCGTGTTTGCCTTCGACGCCGACAGCGTGAACGGCAACACCAGCACCATCCTGTGGCAAGTCTCGGTGCTCGCCTCCGGGGAAACGTCCAGCGACGATCGGGGTTGCGGGCAGGTCACGCCGGAAATCGGCATCACGTCCACGCCGGTAATCGACCGTACCCGCAACGCTATCTATTTGATTGCGGTGTCGAAGACTTCCGGCGGAAGTTACCTTCATCGCATTCACGCCCTCAACCTGAGTACCGGGGCCGAACTGTTCGGGGGCCCGACAACGATCACCGCGACGTATCCAGGTACCGGCGCCAACAGTTCCAATGGAAACGTCGTGTTTGACCCGAGCCAATACAACGAGCGGCCCGGCCTGCTGGAAGTCGGGGGCACGATTTACACCACGTGGGGCTCGCATTGCGATGCGGGTCCTTACACTTCCTGGATGATGTCGTACAGTGCCGCCACGCTGCAGCAGACCAGCGTGCTGAATCTCGTGCCCAATGGAAACGAAGGTGGCATCTGGATGGCCGGCACCGCGCCCGGGGCGGACGCCTCCGGCAACATCTATTTCATCGTGGGCAACGGCGACTTCGGAACGACACTCGACGCCAAAGGATTCCCGGCGAACAAGAATTGCGGCAACTGCTTCGCGAAGATTTCTTCTTCCGCGCCGCTGACCTTACTCGATTACTTCACGCCGCTGAACACCGTTTCGGAATCCAACGCGGATACCGACTTCGGTTCGGGCGGACCGCTACTCTTGCCCGACGTGGTGGACTCTGGCGGCACCACGCGCCACCTGGCGGTAGGCTCCGGAAAAGACGCCAACATTTACGTCGTCGATCGCGACAACATGGGCAAGTTCAACGCCAGCAATGACAACAGTATCTATCAGCAGATCAACGGCCAGCTAGCCGGCGGCGTGTGGGCGAAGCCAAGCTATTTCAATGGCACGGTGTATTACGGAGCGGTGGGCGATTCCATCAAAGCGTTCCCGGTGGTCACTGGAAAATTGGCCACCACCCCCTCGTCGCACAGCGCCCATACGTTTGGTTATCCCGGCGCCACGCCGAGCATTTCGGCGAACGGCACCACCAACGGCATCGTCTGGGTGGTGGAAAATAGCAGTAACGGCGTCCTGCATGCCTACGACGCCACCAATCTCGCTACCGAACTATACAATTCAACCCAAGCCGCAAACAACCGTGATCAATTCTCCGCCAACAAATTCATCACACCGATGGTGGTCAACGGAAAAGTGTACGTCGGCACAACGACCAGCGTAGCCGCGTTCGGCTTGCTGCCGTAAGCGCCCGAATCTCCGGCAAATCGCCGGCGTAGACAAAGAGCAGACCTCTGCCAATCCAATCGATCTGCAGGTTGCCCAGAGAAAAAGGGACAAGCGCGCTGCTTGTCCCTTCATGAACGACACGCGTTGAGCTGTGCGACGCCTACTTTCGCGCCTTCAGGTCCTTCAATAAGTGATTCACCAGGCCGTTGATTTCGTCCTGCGTGAGCGAGAAGGTATCGCGCCGAACCGGCTTTTCGCCAACGGCGCGATACACCAGGTGTTTCGTCGCCTGCTGGGTCAGATCGAACACGATCGTTCCTTCGCGGAAATGAATACGTTCGTAGCCCACCATCGGCGGCCCGTAGCCCCAGCCTTCCCAGCACCGGTACGGTCCGCAGACCAACCCGGGATACGCGCCCGGATATACGGTCTGCACCGTGGCGTTACGCTGCTGAACCGCAAAGTGATAATCCACCAAGAAATCCGCGGTTGCCGGATCGCTGACTTGCGCGAGTCCCTTGGCGGTCAAAGACTGCTGAATGGCATTTTTCACGCGGTCGCTGACGATCTGATTGTCTCCGGGTATATCACGTGCCGCGGGTCCCGAGGGCTCATTGCGCCCGACGTTATCGCGCGAAAGCACCCTGCGAGAATCGCGCGCAGCGAGCGGTTCGGCAACCGGCTGCCACGCCCAGGTCGCGCCCCTGCGAATGCGAATATCCGGGTCGCGGGTTACTTGCACGCGGTCGTCGCACCCAGCGGCGACCAATCCGCACAAACACGCCGCTGCTATGACCAGCGACATTTTCTTCATTTTAGGAAAGCACCAAGATGCCATGGATACATCCTCCAAATGGGCTCACTACTACCCGTATTATTGAACCCTATGGGCTGTCGATAGTTGCGGGGGGTAAAGAGCCTGTGCCGCGAAGGCCAACTCCCTACTCGGTGGGCTAATCCCAGGCTTTCAGCCGCGGCCAGACTTGTTGCAAGTTCATCTTCAAACCGCGTGCTAGCAGGATCGGTCTGTTTTCGTTCGGTAAGGCGTACGGATTATCGAGGTTGGCGGCCGGTTCCGCCGATGCGAAGACCTTTTGCGCATCTTCGATCCTCGCGGACCCGACCAAGATGACGATCTCGCCCGTGTATTCGCGGGGTCCCCAAAGAAAATAATTCTGATGCGGGCAAATCGCTTTCGGCAACCCGTATTGCGGTCCGAAAAAATCGATCGCGCCGGCTTCGCCATAGTTATTCGCGTAGATCGCCGTCTTGTGCTGCTCATTCTCCGGCAAAGAATGATAGACGCGCGCCACGGTGGCCACCATTTCCGGCCAGCCGAATTCGTCGGCGAAGTGTTGTGGCAGTGCCGCTCCCATGTGTGAGTGCTCCGAACGCGGAATCGCGAACGGCAAGTGCTCCTGATAGCGCAGAAACGTGTCCACCGGCAAGACAGGCAGCGTAACCGGCAGCAGCGGCGCGATTCCCAGAATCAGCCAAACGAAGCAGCCTGCCTGCACGCCAACCCGCCAGCCGGGATGCAACTCGAACCGCCGCGCACGCAACAGAAGGTCGCACGCCGCGCCCGCAGAGGCCAGCACCATAGGATACGCCGGAGCGGAATAATAATTCTTTCCGTGAGCGACCAGAAAAAAGCCGATGGTGATCACGAAAGCCCAGCCGAATGCGCGATAAGTCTTACCCGCCACCGAAAAAAGATAGAACCCCAATCCTGCCATCCAGAAGGGCAAGCTGAACGGCGTCATGAGCAGGACTTGCTGGCCAAGGAAAGCCGCCGGCGTTAGCACCACGTCCCGCCCCGAAGCTCGGATATTGCCCATCAGCTCCAGAAATGGCCAGTGATGGTGAATGTTCCACAAAAGATTCGGCAGAAAGATCAGCAGCGCTACGCCGCCGCCTGCCAGCAGCCACGGGGTAAAAAGCAGTTTGCGCTGCGTCGTCAAGAGCAAGCCCGCCAGCAGCGCGAACGCAAACACTGCGATCGAATACTTATTTTCCAGACCCAAACCTGCCACGGCTCCGAATGCCAGCCACAGCTTGGGACGTCCGGTGTTGATCATGCGCAGCGCTACGAAAGCGCAACCGGCCCAAAACAGCGGTTCGAACGCATTCATCGCAAACTGGTGATCGATGACGTACCAGACTCCAGGTGTCGCGGCTAGCATCGCCGCTAACGCCGTACCAAAACGCCGCGCCCCCAATTCGCGCGCGAACGCCGCAGTTAGCAAAATTCGCCCGCAACCCGCTAGCGCCGGCCACATCATCAGCGCTCGCAGCGAAGTCCCCAGCGTGTGCCGCGCGATCCACGCAAGCAGCGCGATCAGCGGCGGCTGATCGACGTAGCCCCAAGCCAGATGTTCTGAGCATGCCAGGTAATACAACGCGTCGCGAAAATATCCATATCGCGTCGCGGTCAGCATGTGCAATGCAAAATAAATCGCCGCAATCAGCGCAGGGAAAAACCACCACGACTGCGTCAGACCACGCTGTTGGGTTTCAACGGGTGTCATGGACCGGCAAGGATAGCAGACGAGGGGAAACCAGCGAAACACAAGTGGCGTTTCGTTGCTTTGTGGTCAGGTTTCCGACGGAACTACATTCCAATCGGCGGGAGGAAAATCCACGGGCCAAAACTCCGGCGCCGCACTCTCAAACTCAAACGCAACTCCGAACTCAGACCCCGGCAAGTGCTCGACGCGGACGACCCGGCAGCGTTGTTCCACGTTGGTTTTCATATTCGTGAGGATGATCGGCTGCCCAACCTGCAATTCCATCTTCAATTTGAACAATCCCCCGTGCGCGTTCACGGTGATGGTGCACGTCACTTCCTGCGCCTGTTCGTGGTCGAGCGTCTTCGTCGTCACGATCACGGGCACGCTCAACTTGACGCGTTCACTGCGGCGCTTTTCGCGACTTCCCGGGATCTCCAAGAAAATTTCTCCGTGTCGGTTGATGTAGCGTCACAGAATAATCCGACGAACTTGGGCCCCCGCCAGATTGCGCCGGCCGGTGGTCGGAATCCCAAGCAATCCGAACATCCAACCCAAACATACTCGGCGTAGAGGAGCTTGCTCGATTATATCTGAATCAGCGTTGCCGCTGAGTTGAGCTTTCCACACCAGGCACTGCCAAAAACAGCAGCCTTCAACCTGTTGACGCTCGGCTTACCGCGGGGGTGAGAGAGCAAAAGAAAACAGGGGGACAAACCCACGTCGGGTTTGCCCCCCGTTCTTGACGTTCATTTTCTATATCGTCACCTTCCGAGATGGACGGGAACAAGTTGCTTGCTGGAAGGGCCCTGCGCAAGCAGTCGTTCGTTAGCCGGAACCTTGGGTTCCTGATACAGGAAGTGCCGACCACGGTCGGACAAGTACAGTTCTTTTACGAAGCTAACTCCGAACCGCCGATCGATGGTCAACGCGCTGCGTTGATTCGTGGTTCCGTCCGACACAGCCATAGTTTGGATGATGACGCCGCCATTTGGTCCCTGCAGGATCGTAGGCCGACTCAATCCACTGGATTCCATCGTGAAGGTGTAATCGCCGGCCGGTAGGGCCACGTTGTTCCAGCGCACCTCGCAGGGCAGGGTGAAGCTACCCCTCTCGTAAGCAACCTGGGCGCTGGTCTGACTGACGGATGCGCCGATGGCAACCAATCCGACGGCGACGATTCCCAGGATTCGATTTCGATTGATTTTCATAATGAACTCCTTTTTTCCCCTGTCTCTTTGTGCTCCGTCTATCGAATGCACACCATTGAGGGAGCACTTGCAAGGCCAACTACACGAGGATTGGTACGCAGACCCAATTCCCCGCGGAAGCGTTTGAAAGAGAATGAGATCGAGTTGAATCCAAGCGATGGAGGAACGGTTATTCACCCGTCAGAACAACAAAACCTCTATCCGATCCATGAGTGGGGCTATCCGATCGGATTGGTACGCAGGGGGTGAGGA
>CAVTPW010000004.1:0-424937 GCA_963736725.1 uncultured Acidobacteriota bacterium
TGCGCGTTTACCTTCTGCAGCGACCCGACCGCGAATGCCAGTGCAGCGAGTGCCAACGCTATCTTGATGTTGCGAATCATATTGATTTTCTCCTTGTGCCCAGTCTTTTCGTTGAGTACCCGCGGGCGCTCAGTTTTTACAGGCGATAGGAGTGACGTCGGTGGGTGAAAGTTACATCGAGACGAAAAAAACTGCGGCGGCCAACGTTCAGGGCGAGCGACTGCTCTCTTCACATTCTCCCTACATCATTTCGCATTTGTACACTCGTTCGTGAGCACCGAACTCTAGAAGCCATTCAAGGCGAATCCATGTGGAATACGGAAAAGGATTGAGAGGGAGTTACTTTGGGTCGGACTTCAACTTTGCCATAACGCGCTCGATAATCTGGGCGAGAATATTTTGAGGCAATTCGAAGGAATTACTCTCAGTAACTATCTTGATCGCTTTAAACGTGGAGTCATACAACCCATCACACTCCCGGCAATGTAGCCGATGCTGTTCGAGTTCCAAGCGGACTTCCGGCGAGACCCGATTCTCAAGATAATCCCCGAACTCCGCGAAAAACTCTTCGCACGTCATCATCGGTCAATTCTCAGATGGCATTCTTTGAGTAGTAAGGCGCTAGCAAGTCTCGCAACATCAACCGTCCTCGGAGCAGGCGAATCTTCACCGCGGAGACGGTCAGCCCCAATTGCCGGGCCACTTCCGGGCCCGAAAGCTGCTGAACATCACGGAGCATGACCACCACCCGATACTTCGTGGAAAGCTGCAAAATCCCTTGCTCAACGATATGCTGGATCTCCGCTTTAGAGTAATACTGCTCGGGGTCGTCGTGCCAAGTCCTAACCTGCCGAGGGCCAAAGTAACCATCCTCGCCAAGTTCAACCGCATCCAGGCTCTCCGTGTCCTTTCGATGTCGCAGGCGCTGGAGCGCTGCGTTTCTTGCAATACTCACCAGCCAGGTGGAAAATTTCGAGCGCCATTGAAATCCGCCTATGTATTTGAATGCGCTTAAGAAAGTATCTTGCATCGCATCATCGGCCTCGTCCCGGTCCCTGAGAATGGCCACCAAGACGCGATAAATCAACTGACTGTGACGGCGGACCAGTTCTTCGAATGCCTCCAAGTCGCCGTCTTGGGCGCTGACAACGAAATCGGCATCAGGGTCTTCCACAGGCTGCGAGGAATAAGTGGCTCTGCATTCCGTCGCGTCCACCACCCTAGTATCCAGTTTGCTCATCGCTCATCTCCAATCTTCGACTGGCCCGGGTTTCATTTCGGGGAAGTCCACGACGGTGCGGGCTACATGGTTCACGTAATTCATGAGGATGTTCAACGCGACATTGGCAACGGTCTCGACAATTTCGCCATCCGTCAGCCCGGAGTTGCGTGCATGTTCCAGGTCGGAGTCGCTGACTTCGCCGCGCTGCACGACGATGTCTCGCGCCAGCTTCAGGATGGCTTCAGTCTTGGCAGTCGCCCCAATCGATCGAGCCGCATCGGCGATTTCCTTTTCAGTCAGCCCGGCTCTGCCGCCCATGAACACGTGCGCGCTCAAGCAGTAACGGCACAAGTTACTTTCCGCCACGGCGAGGCCGATTTGCTCGCGAATCTTGCCGTCGAAACTCCCGCCGGCGAGCGCAGCGTCAAAGTGGAGATAGCCCTCGAGTGCCGCGGGCGCATTGCCGAGCACACGGAAAGCGTTGGGCACAATGCCCAATCTGTCTTGCACGGCATCGAAGAGTTCTTTGGTCTTGCCGGTGACGAGCTCCGGGTCGAGATGAATGATGCGGTTCACTTTCCCTCTTTAGTTGACTGGTTTGGCATTTTCACGCCGCGCAATTTGAACAACGCAATCACTTGTTAATCACGTTTCGTGCCAAGCGGTTTATTCCTGCTAACCCATTGGAAAAAAAGGAGTGTCTGCGCCAATCCGAAATGGATTACAACCCTACGAACTATCGTAAATTACGATTTGTCGTTTGGTTGGCCACGAAAAGTCGTAGTAATCTCGGATTTGGATCAGTGTGAAGCCCTTACTGCCAAAAGACGAAGTAGAGCGATTGGAGGCGCTGCGGCGATATCGCATCCTCGATACCCCGCCCGACGGAGCGTTCGATCACATCGCAGAATTAGCCGCGGGTCTGTTCCGAGTGCCGATAGCGCTGGTTAGTCTAGTGGACCACGACCGCATCTGGTTCAAATCGCACCGCGGCCTCGAAGATGGGGAGGTCGGGCGCGAGGCAGGTTTGTGCGCGTCAGCGATTCTCTCGCCGGAGGTGTATCACGCTCGCGATGCTGCACACGACCCGCGTGCACAAGACAACCCGCTGGTGGCTGGACCTTGTCATATCCGTTTTTATGCGGCCGCACCGTTACGTACCCATGACGGTTTCAATCTTGGTACCCTCAGCGTTATCGATCGAGTGCCCCGTGACCTGGCGCCGGACGAGGCAGAGATGCTCAAGAAGCTGGCGGCGCTGGTCATGGATCAGATGGAATTACGATTGGCGGCGCGCAAGGTTGCCGAACAGGTGGAGCTCGGCATGGGTGAGCAACTGCGCCATGCCAACGAGGCGCTGAAGGATAGCGAGCAGCGCTTCCGTGATCTTTTCGACGAGGCCCCGATCGCTTACGTTCATGAGGGTCTGGATTCGCGCATTATTCAGGCTAACCACACTGCGATGAGGATCCTTGGCCTCAAGCCTGAAGAGGTCGCGGGGACGTTCGGCAAGTCTCTCGTGCCCGAGACCCCTGACGCCCAACGCCACCTGCGCGAGGCGCTCGAATCTGTCGGACACGGCACCGACACCAATGGCGTCGTTCTTGAACTGCGTCGCAAGGACAACGGCAAGCCGGTGTGGGTCCAGTGGTGGTCCAGGCCGGCTGCTGGCGGTAATTACACACGCACGATGTTCATTGACATCACGGACCGCGTGTTGATGGAGCAGGAGCAGGTTCGACTCCAAGATCAGAACGCCTACCTGTGGGAAGAGATCCGCAGTGGACATAACTTCGGGAACCTTATCGGAGAGAGTCCTGGCCTTAGAAAGGTGAAGCAGCAAATTCAGCTCGTCGCGCCGACTGATGTCTCGGTGCTGGTTACTGGAGAAAGCGGCACGGGTAAGGAACTCGTTGCCCGTGCGGTTCACGACCACAGCGCACGGAAGAGTCGAGCGCTCATAAAGCTGAATTGCAGTGCAGTACCCGAGGGCTTGTTCGAAAGCGAATTCTTCGGTCACGTGAAAGGTGCTTTCACCGGCGCGCTCAAAGACAAGCCGGGCCGCTTCGAACTGGCCGACGGCGGCACACTGTTCCTCGACGAAATCGGCGAAGTGCCCCTTGCGATGCAAGCAAAGTTGTTGCGCGTTTTGCAGGAGCAAGAACTGGAGCGCGTCGGCGATACACGCACGCGCAAGGTCAATGTCCGCATTATCGCTGCGACCAATCGCGATTTGAAGAAAGAGGTCGAAGCTGGGCGCTTCCGGCAGGATCTTTTTTATCGCTTGAGCGTTTTTCCGATTGAAGTGCCCCCTTTGCGCGCACGCCGCGACGACATCCCGCCGTTGGTGGGATACTTCCTCGAACAAAGCGCCCGGCGGTTGAATCGTCCCGCACCGAGAATCTCGCAGGCTGCGATGAGCCAGCTCACCGCCCAGGACTGGCCTGGTAACGTGCGGGAACTTCAAAACACCGTTGAACGCGCAACCATTCTCTCGCGAGGAGGCCCTCTGCATTTCGATATGGCCGGTCCGAATGTAATTGGCGCTCCTCCCGCGCATACTCACGTGGTTTCGAAGCCGGTACTGATGACGCGCGACGAATTGAAGCGCCAGGAACGCGACGGCATCGCTGCCGCGCTGAAGCAAACTGGCGGCAGGATCTTCGGACCAGGAGGTGCCGCGGAATTGCTCGGCATGAAGCCAACAACTTTGGCTTCGCGCATCAAGGTTCTTAAGCTCAATCGAAAGACTGGGTCATAAGAATTTCTTTCTCATGCTCGGCTCGCGGCGAGCGAGATCTCATTGTCTTAAGAAATGAATCACATTCCCCAAAAGTACCATGGGGAACACATCGCACACGACTCTTGTAGAAGAGGTAGGCGTGGGCCCGGAGCATCAAGATCGAAGCGAAGATAAAAGTCACCGATCGCCTAAGGACTTCCACTGCACGTAGGACTACGTAGCTCTTTTCGTCAGCCCAGGTCGGAAATCCGAACTTGGTCGGAGCTGACTCTCCCCCGTCCGGTGGGGTAGAGTGCGCGTCTTCGCTTGTAACAGAGTTCGCGGTTCAATTGGATTTACGCCGTGCAGTGGCTCAATTCGCTGCGAAACGGTATCCGCAAAAATTGTCTATTCGGTACGTATCGGGCCTCCGCAACCAGAAGTTATTCCGCCGCAATAACTTCCGAACACCCCGCAACCAACCGAATTGACAAAAGAAGGGCCTGCACCCCTGCTTGTGACACTTTTGCCGCCACGCCACCGATAACGCGTAAAACGCAAGGGGTTGAAGCTCATGAGGCCGCGCGGCGTATGCCGCATCCCGTGTGGTCGCTGGCTTGCTCTACGGAATAAGCGCCCATGACATTCTCGCTTTCGCCGAGGCCTCTCTTCTTCTAGGCATTGTGGCGGTCCTCGCAATGTACATGCCAGCTCGGCGCGCAACACAGGTCGAATCCCATGGTGGCCTTGCGTTACGAGTAGGAGACGCCGATCAGTTCGCTGCGCAAGGCGCGTTAGGAATTGTCTATTCGGTACCTATCGGGCCCGTGCAACCAGAAACTGTTCGCAGTGAGTTCCGAGTCCCCGCAACCATCCGAATTGGCAAGAATGAAGGCCGCGTCGCTTGGCTATTATGCAGGAGGTCGCAGGGTCGATCCTCTCGCTCCTGCGAAAATCTGATGTTGGAGGCATGAAGTTCGCTGGGAAAAGAACCCAAGAACGATTGTTGGATCATGAGAGACGGAGGTTCCTAAGCGAGGCACGAGCGGGTCCGCCACCGATGTCTGGATTGATGACCAATTCAACTACGGTAACGCCTGTAAGCTCTGCTCGATATTCTTCAACCTCGCGTATGGACTCAGGTGGACTAAAATTCCACTGCTGCCGCACAATTTCTTTAACGGTGTTTCCGCCATCCGGAGACCAGCGCAAAACGAACTGCTGGGTGCGAGCAATCTGATTTTCCTCAAACACAAGCGCTATGCCCCTGAGCCTTTGCGGTTGATCAAAAACCAGCCGAATCGTTTGGCTCCCCGGCGCTGACGCCCGCCAACCTGGCCCTTCTGCCGAGCCGAAGGCAGACTCTATCGGAAAATCCTTGTCTTCTGAGGTGATCTCGACGACTGCTGCACGCTCAACATCTAACCAACCTTCGCCGTGAGTCCGAAGGTTCTCCGAGGTCGGAGCGATCAGGCGCTTACGCATCGACTCAGTTTACTACCGCTACGAAGATCAGTCTGTTCCCAATTTCTTGAAGTCGGCAAGTTTCTGTGATTTGTGGCGAACTGTCGGCATGGCTTCAGGAAAAAAAAGACGGGGGCGGAACCCAAGGATTGGCCACTCACGCGAATCTCCTAAGGCACGTTGCCAGTCATGGTGAGAGTCATCATTAACGATACACCAGGCATCCGCGTGCTTCGAGATCCGCAATCCACACGGGCGGTATCAGCGTAGCCACCCACCGCAAATCTAGCTTCTCTAATCGAGGTAGGGCGGCAATCGCAGCTGGCAAGTGTGTCAGCGAGTTGCCGCGGAGATCGATCTGCCGCAATTCCAGCAGCTTCCCAATCGTTTCTGGCAACGAGGTAAGCTTATTGTTTCTGAGGTGCAGCTCTCGCAGGCGTGACAAACACCAAATCGAATCGGGGAGCTGTTCCAGACGGTTGTCAGAGACTCTGAGTTCCATCAGGCTCGACATACTGCACACGCATTCCGGAAGCGCCTCGAACGCGTTCTCACTGATGTTCAGATAGCGCAACTTTGTTAGCCTTCCAAGAGACGATGGTAGGGCGGTTAATCGATTGTCGTGGAGATACAGGAAATCCGTGAGGCCATCGATGTCAGCAAGACTCTCGGGCAACCACGTTAATTGATTATGTCCGAGATCGAGCATCCGAAGCCGCTTCAGGCGGCCGATCTGTTCGGACACTTCGGATAGTCTATTCTCAGCTAACACCAACCTTTCGAGTTCGGTTTGTTCCCATACAGAATCTGGCACGCGCCCCAGTTGCTTCTTCCACAAGTTCAGTTCTGACAAAGAATCCGGCATGAGCTAGATAATAGCGCGCTCAGCCTTGACGAGTTGCCCGCGCTTGTCCCTCACCCATTTCGCTCAGACATTGCGGGCGGTTGACGGGCAATTCGGAACTAACGCTCTATCCTCTTATGACTACCGGAGGTCTGCGATACACAAGCATTAAGGGCGCGACGGCGAGTGAATTGCTTTGCGGCGGCAGTGCTCTCATTGGTTTAAATCAATTCCTCTACGATCAATTGCACCACCCACGGTTTCTGCGGTTTATTCGCTGGCACCAGTCGACGCTCCGACGGACGGCAATCGCGCCATACCCAATTCGTTGAACAGTCCGCGACGTGCCAGACAAAGTTAACTGGCCGCCGAGTGTGTTCTTCATATCGACCACCTGTTTGCGCGCATGCAGCGTCTTAATACATACGAAGCAAAGACAATCGCCATGACGACAATCGGATCAACTTTATCCCAAAGACTGCCACTGCCATTCAGGTGTGAATAGGACGCGAGTAAAAGATCGATCGTAAGACCAGCATAAACCCACTCGGTCAATCGAGGCACATTGGGAATCAGAAGGCCCAGGCCACCAAGGATGTGGGTCACGCCAATCAGAGGGATGATATAGAGCGGATATCCGAGCTCTTGATTGACGATCCTCCATTCGCCGGGATCGTGAATTAGATATAATATTCCAAAGTACACCCAGATGACGACGAGAAGGCCGGTTATTACCATCGCGGCTATTTGAGTTGCTCGACCTGCTGCGGGTTTATCTATTGTGTTTTCATCTTTCATATAAGCGATCCTTTTCTTGCGGTTGAAATGGTCTAATCGCTCTGTAATAAGTCGGCCTTTGTACGCGATTGTCCCCCACCCCCAAGGCGCTGATGCAGACCAGACGGCGCACGCCGTTGCGCGTCATCGCCGTGACCAGGGCGCCTGTTGCGAGGTCAGCAAGCTGACCTCGCGGAACGGGCACAGGCCGGTGCCCAACGAGCTGACGACGGCATCGCAGCTGTTCAAACGGAGTGGCCTTTCGTTTTGACGGCCTGCTGAGCAGCCGCGAATACATCGCGTGCCGACGTCGTACCCGCTATGTGCTCCGTACCCGTGATTCCGAGGTCCATCCATCCCGCGTTCACGCTCTCAAACATTTCTTCTGCAGGTCCGGTGTGGCCCTTCGGGACGCCGAACTGCCCGAACGCTTCCGCCCATCCTGCACGCGGGACGGCAAAGGCTTTTACGTCGCGTTTTAGGACTTCACCCAATTGTTCCGCCACTTCATCCGCGCTTACCATCGAACCGAGCTCGATAACGCGATGCCCTGACCACGCCGGCCCGGTCAGAAGCTTTGCTACCTCTGAGCCGATGTCGTTTGTCGCGACCATTGTTGATTTCCGGTTTGTAGGATTGTAGAAGACCGGTAGTGTTCCGCCTTGGGCGGCCTGTAAGCCGAAAAGAAAGTTTTCGAAAAAGCCGCCTGCGCGCACAAATGCGACCGGAGATGGCAGGCTGCGAAAACCTTGCTCCAAAAGCGATAAGGCCGTGATCATCCCCAGCCCGCTTGTTCTATTCGCGCCCATCGATGAGAGCGCTACCACTCGCGGCGGCACTGCCTTGGCCAGCGCTTCGGCATAGTTGGCAATCACGTCTTTTGCTTCTTTGTAGTCAGGCGAGGGTGCCCATACAGCCGGCAACATAACAAACGCGCCCTCAACACCCTTGAGCGCCGCCGCTATGGCTGTCGCATCGTTCCAGTCTCCATCTACCAACTCCACGCCTTGGTCTGCCCAGTTCGCCGCTTTCTCGCGATTGCGCACAAGTGCTCGCACCTGTTTGCCTTGCTTCAGAAGATGCCGTGCGGTGGCACCCCCAACTTTTCCAGTAATGCCCATGACTAAATACATGATCGTTTTCTCCTTGTTAGAACGAAAGTGATGCTCTGATGCAAACGCCAGAGCTTGTGAGTGCGCAGCTAGCACTCCGCTAGTCCCGTGAGTTTCCACAGTTATCTGTCGCATGAATCGTTACAGGCCTTTACTCAGCCGATCGGATCGCCTCGATGAGAGAGGTGGTTGATCCTCGCGGAGGCCTTGCTATGTGGTCGTCACCGTCACTGCCTGACGCACATACCGGCCGCTTTCCAGTTGCTGCACCATGAAGGCTGCCAGATCGGCCCGCCCGATCTTGTGCGCCTTCTCGCCGCCCTCCGTGCTCAGCACCCTGGCAACGCCGGTCTTCTCGGCGTCGGTTAACATCGGCGGCCGCACGAGCGTCCACTCCAAGTTGCTGCCTTCGATCTCGGCCTCCATGCCCGCCTTGTCTACCAGCAGACCCCGCAGAAACGTCCTCATGAGCAGGTGCTCGTTGAAAAAGCCGGCGTTCTTGACGCTCTCGCCCGCACCAACCACCGAAATCTTCAGCAATCGCCGTACGCCATTGCGCCGCATCGCGTCCACAATATTGTGTGCCGCGCTCGTTTCCATCGTCGTCACTTTCCACGGTGTCTTGCCGCCCAGCGCGTCGATCACCGCATCCTGTCCGGCGACCGCAACGTCGACCGCGGCCGCGTCCAGCACGTCGCCCGCAACAACTCTGACGTTCGCCTTCTTGTACTGCGCGCCACCGCGCACGAAAGCCGTCACCTTATGTCCGGCCGCCAGCGCCTCATTTACCAGCGCTTCTCCACTCTTGCCCGCTGCTCCAATCACTAGAACTTTCATCGCATTCTCCCTTTGCCTCGTATTTGGCCGCCCGTCCAAATGAGCGACCTGATCATTGGATGCACAGGAAAACCATTGGTTGCAAAATAATCAGCGGTTACACAACCACTGGTTGTAAATCAACAACCGGTTGCAAAACTCGTCAAAAGAGACTAAGCTATTGAAGTGACATCTACATCACCAAGTCGCCGTGTAGAGCGTAAGGAGAGATTGCGGGGCGAAATCCTTGCGGTTGCCAGCAAAATGTTTGCCGATCGCGGCTACGAAGCCGTGACGCTTCGCGCGATCGCTAAAGAGATCGGCTACACGCACGCCGTGATCTACCAGCATTTTCCTGACAAATGGCATATTCTTGCCGAGTTGAGCAGGGAGACGATCGGGCTGCTGATTCAGAACTTCGACGCGATTGCCGCTGAACATCCTGCACCGAAAGAGCGTCTTTTTGCGACTTCACGTGGCTTGATTCAGTTCTGCACTGCCCATCCACAGCAGTTCCGCAACGTCTTCTTCGGGCCGGAGAACCGCAACGGCATCCGCGCTGGACAATATATCAACGACATTGGCACGCCTTTGTTCCAACGTTTCGTACAGCTCTTTTTCGATGTTGCCAAGGATGAAGGATTGCCAAGTAAGGATGACGTGGTGGTAGCCCACACCTGGTGGTACACCATCTTCGGCCTCGCCACGCTCATGGTCATCCAAGGGGTTGTGCCTGACTTGCCTGACCAGACTCTCGTGGTCGAGCAAACGATCGCCACGCTTTGGGCGGGCGTTCGGGCTGTTCCGCGATTGCCGAAGAGCGCAGTCTCCAAGCGATCCGGCCGATCCAGTGCCTCAACCCCAGGGATTCTCGCCCAACGACGAGCAACCCGGAAATAACACGTCGTCCTGTCTAAGAATCCGGAGGTCTGCGCGATACACATCGCGATACACAATAACGTTGTCTACCACGTACTTCCAATGACTTCGGGTGCCGTCCGCGCTCTTCCATGTCGTTGAAAGTACTTATAACCCGCTAACTGTCACGGCAGGGGCTGGCGGGTGAGCGCAGGCTTGCCGAGGCTAAATCCGAGTTCAATGACCATTGCGGCCCTCGCTGCGTCATTGCAATCCTACCTCAGGTTGCTTTTGGCTGTCGGCTAAGCCCAAGTCAACGCGTCAGTTACGCTGCGCAGCGGATCAATTCAGCTCGGAACGGTATGACTAGCAAATTCGTTGCAGGCCTCTGCAACCAATGTTTTTTCTCTGTCAATCACTTCCGCAAACCCTGCCACCAGCCGAATTTGTGATTTTCATCGCTAAAGATATCGAGAATCTTCTCCAAACTCCGTGTTGTAGCAACCTGAAAATGTCACCCTAACAGCCCGATGAAAATGTCACCCCCTGTGAACTTAACCACCGGAGTGGTGGAGTTTAGTTTCGCCGTAATAGATGGCAACCTTTCCTTCGAGTGATTCGCAAAGCTGCACTTTAGCCCCGGCGAAGCTGTAGCGCTTTGGCTGGGGTGGAATTTGGAAGCGGCGGCCGTCCCACTGCACCACGTTGTCGTTGCTGACCGAGCGTTCGTGAAGAAAGCAGCAGATGCGATCCAAGTCTCTGGGAGCGGGACGCCAGGCTTTTGGGGTTTCGCGAGGGGTGCGGCCGAAGCGTCGGTTGTAGTCGGGCAAGAAATGGCGGAGGACGTGGTTGGCGGCTTGGAGATCAGCGGCCGCAGCCAGGCGCAGTTCACTGGAGAGACGATCCTGGAATGTGCCCCAAAGGCGTTCGATGCGTCCCTTGGCCTGGGGAGAGTTGGCGGCGATGTAGGTGACGCCGAGTTGCGCCAGCGCGCGACCGAACTGGGTCGGTTGTCTTTTACCGGCGAGCTGTTCTTCCACCGACCAGTGCTCATCGTTGCGAACGAAGACGCCATGACGGTCGCCGTAGAAGCTGAGCGGGATGCCGTAACGACGTAACAAGCGGCGGAGCAGATGAAAATAGCCGTGAGCATCTTCGGTGAGGAAGAATTCAGCGACCGGCACTGCCGAAACGAGTACTGGGTGGGTCAGGAAGCCGTAGGCGGGCCTGCAAACGCCTTTTGCTCGGGCAACACCTTCCCTCGCGCTATTTAGCACCAATCTTCTGGCGCGGCTGTCTGCCTCCCTGGACCTCTACAGAGTGTCAATTGGAGTAGCAAGACTCAAACATTGAGGCGCATACGATGCCCATTTCGGTATATATTGTCCGAAAGCTGCATAACTCATCGTAGGTCTGGCAGGGTCGATTGCATTTATGTCTTTCTTTTTGTGGACCGATGGACGCGGCGATTTGATTCCTTTTTTAACATCGTGGTTTCTCGTGAGGCGTTAACGGTAGCCGGAAGATGCCTGGTGCGGAGGCACAAGAATGTGTCCTTTATCCTCCTTGTTCGCACGCACCGTCTACGCCGTTAAGCGCCGCTCATCGGGCCGGACAGTCTTCCTTTCTCTGCTACTTCTCTGTTTACCAGTCCTGACATCAGCTCAAGAGGCGACGATTGTAGGGACAGTCACGGACCCGAGCGGCGCTGTTGTTCCGAACGTCGCGGTTCTGGTTACCAACGTGGATACAGGGGCCGTGCGCACTCTGGCGACAAACGACGCCGGCCAATATGTAGTCCCCGGCTTGCTCATCGGCAGATACGACTTAAAGGTCCAAGCTTCGGGTTTTAAAGTGGAAGAGGTCAAGGGGGTTGTGCTGGACGTAAATGACCGAATTCGCGTCGACTTTCAAATGAAGTTGGGGCAGATGACGGACGAGATTCTCGTGGAATCTAACCCCGTCGCGGTGCAAGCGGACAGCGGTGAACAGAGTTCCCTCGTCAGCGGGACACAGATTTCGGAGCTCTCTACAAACGGCCGGAGTATTTACACGTATATAACGCTGTCGCCGGGCGCTGCGAACCTGATGCCTTCGTTCCAGCCGCCGACGTCGGTCGGCGCAAACGCCAATGTGAGCTTTGACGGGAACCGCCCGGGACACAACCTGTATCTGCTCGATGGTGGGGAAAATTATGACCGTGGTGGAGGCGGCAACTCGATCATCATGCCTTCGATCGATGCCATTGCCGAAACGCAGACCCTCACGTCGAACTACAGCGCAGAATATGGACTTTCCTCCGCCGGCACGATCAGTTCTGCCTTGAAATCCGGAACCAAGACATTTCGCTTCTCACTGTGGGAGTTTTTCCGCAACGACGCTTTGGATGCTCGAAACTACTTTAACTTCGCCCCAGCGCCGATTGCTGAGCTCAGATACAACCTCTACGGCTTCAACGCCGGGGGACCTGTAACGTTTGGGAACTGGTACAACCCCAAAAAGACCAAGACGTTCTTCTTCTACAATATGGAATGGCGGAAATTGATTCAGGGGCAGACGCTTAACCAAACCGTTCCCCCGACAGCTTACTATGGCGGTAATTTCTCTACCTCCGGATACAGCCTTGCCCAGCTCCACGCGCCTGCGGTCTGTCAAATCTCCTCAGCCATCCAGGCTCAGTTTGCTACTGCTGGACAGGCGCTCAGTGGATGTACAAACGGCGCTCCCGATCCGGCCTTACAAGTGCCCTTCAACAACAACAAGATTCCGACCAGCCTCGTAGACGCAAACGCTCAGGCGCTGCTGACCGCCGGTGGCAAATATGGAGGTATCTTCCCCGCCCCCAACAACGGCAGTAGCTTCATCGGCGGAAACAATTTACCGACGAAGGTCCGGGAGGAAATTGTCCGCGTCGATCAAGATGTTAGCGATAAGTTCATGATCTTTGGTCACTTTGTCGCTGAACAGGTCTCGCAGACCTACGGGACGGGCATATTTAGCCCCGACAATGTTCCCTCCATCGGAAGTACCTTCGGCAATCCTTCCTATGCCGCGGTAATCCACACGACCTACGTCAAGAGTCCGACGCTAACAAATGAGGTGTCCTTCTACTACAACGGAAATCGTGTCACGATTCTGCCTGTGGGTTTGGTCAGTGCACCCTCCGCTTTCACCTTCAACCGCTTCTTTGACGGGCCGAACAACGAAGACCGTATCCCGTCCATCCTTCTGCGCGGGAGTACCGGATCGCGATACAGTTCCGGTATCACACCTTGGGACAACTCAGCCAACGACTACCAGCTTCGAGATGATGTTTCCTGGACCAAGGGCAGGCACCAGTTCAAAATGGGCGGCAGCTGGATGCTCTACCAGAAGGCCCAGGTTTGGTTTCAGTCGACTCAAGGTCAATTCATCTTCAACGGCTTCTATACCGGGAACGACTTCGCCGATTATCTGCTCGGTTACGCCATTGCCTACAGCGAATCGGCGGTCCAGAGCACCGGCCATTGGAACAGCGTTTCCACAGCGCTGTATATCCAAGACAACTACCGCGTGAACAAACGGATCACCTTGAACCTGGGACTGCGCTGGGATGGCATCCCGCATACTTATGAAGCGAACAAGCAAATGTCCGACTTTTATCCCAATCTGTATGACCCTGCGGGTGCGGCTCAGCTTGGCTTGAATTACCAGACCATCCTTCCCACCAGTCCGGGACTTGGGACCAGCCCGAACCCCATTTTGGCGCGGACGCCTCTCTATCTGAACGGCGTCGGCATTTGCGGCACGCATGGGCTTCCCGCCGGTTGCGTGAATGGCGCTTGGCTGAATTTTGGTCCTCGGCTTGGCTTTGCCTATAGCTTGACAGGCTCCGGCAAAACGGTGATCCGCGGTGGGTACGGGATCATGTATGAGCGCATCCAGGGGAACGATGCGTACAACATGGCGGGAAACTCTCCGTTCTCAGCGGGTGTGAGCTTTCCGACTGTGTCTCTTTCGAACCCCACGCTGAGCACCCAGACCGGCGCAACGATTCCGCAATCGATTCCCGTTACCAGCCTCGTAGGCATGAACCAGGATGAGTACACCGCGCCCCGCAGCAGTCAATTCAGCCTGGGCATCCAGCAAGCCATTGGTGGGAAGTCGGTACTGGCGGTGTCTTATGTCGGCACCCAGAACCGCCATCAGAACTACTACACAGAGACCAACTTACCTCCGGAGAGCTTGCTGCCGGGGTTCGTAACAAATGGCGCCGCTGCGCAAACGTACAACTCGAGCGTCCCGTACGTCGGATACAACAGCGTTCTGATGGCACAAAACGAGGCCAACGGGGACTACAACTCGATTCAAGTCTCGCTGCGCGGCGCCATGCTGGAGAACGACTTGACGTACCAGGTTGGATACACCTACTCCCACACGAATGATTCGTTCGACGGCATAACGCAAAGCGACGGAGATCTCTACGATGTATCCAACCCCTACGCGGGCTGGAGGTACGACTACGGGCCGTCGGCATTCGACATCAGGAACAACTTCTTTACCAACTTTGTCTATCGCCTTCCGCTGCTCAAAGACAGCACGCACCGTCTACTGAAAACGAGTTTGGGTGGCTGGGAGATTTCGGGCATCGTCACGGCCATATCGGGTGCTCCACTGAATATCGGATTAAGCGGTCAAAACGTCGCGAGTATTGTTCCGAATACAGCCAATCGTCCAGACGTGAGCGGCGCAATGATGAACCCCCATACCGTCCAAGAGTGGTTTGACACGTCCGTCTTTTCCATGCCAGCCACGGGGACCTGGGGTAACGAACCGCATAACGGTGTTCGCGGCCCTGGCCGCGACAATTGGAATATCTCGCTTTTCAAAAATTTCTTCTTCAACGAAGAGCGCAGTACCCGCCTACAATTCCGTGCGGAATTCTTCAACATTTGGAACCACCCGCAGTGGGTTGGTGACACCCTGAACGGCGGCATCAGCACCAACTTCGGTGCAAGCAACTTCGGTGCCGTTACTTCTGCCTATGATCCCCGGTCAATCCAGTTTGCGTTGAAGCTTTCCTTCTGACTAGGCCAATCGAAACTTCTTCCATCGCAGCCGGTCGTTCGCACCCCGAGCCGGGCGACGGTTCGCTCTTGTCTATTGCAATTTGGCGTACTCTGTTTTGGCTTGCTTCAAGATAGGAATGTCGAGATCGGCGTCCTTCCAGATCGCAAAGAAGTCCTGATAGGCGCTGCGTGCCTTACTGGTATCACCCTGCATCATGTAAGCGCGCCCAAGTTCAAGGCGCGCTACCGGGGCGTAAGGTTCGTTGATGACAATCCCGCGATGCTCGATGATCTTCTGGAATTCCGCTGCTGCTTCTTGGCCACGGTGTGCCTGGAGATACGCTTCACCTCTGACGTAAGCGAAAAGATACAGATCAAACCAGCCGGCATCGTAAATTGCTAAGGGCGCAAGAAGTTCCAGGGCTCTAGAAGGATTGCCTCGCTTCAGCTCAACGGCGCCTCGAAGCTGCGGAACCCTCACCTTGGAAACGTAGCCGTCTGGTGAATTCTGGCTCTCAATGCTTTCAGCCATTTTCGCCGCATGGGCCGCGTCGGTCGCGAGCACTAGCGCCGTCGGCGGCTCTCCTCCAAGTTTCACGGCCTCCGCCACATGAATGCGCGCTTCTGCCTCGTTGCCAAACAGAGCTTCGCGGAATGCCGCGTCGGACTCCACGTTCGCTGCCGTGGCCTTATCTTTCTCACGCAACGCCCTCTCCTTCATCCGCGCGGCTAACTCCCGCGCCTCCTTGAGACGTCCGGAGTATGCTGCTGTTAGCGCTTGCTCGGAGAGCGCTGACATTTCTAAACCCTGCTCGCTCGACATCGCTGCCACAAGCTTCTCCATCGTTTCCTGGTCACCTTCCAGAAAGGCCAGCCTGTAGCGTTGGCGTTCCAGTTCCCCAGCCTGCACGTGGTGTGATTTGGCTTCCTCGAACACCGCTGTTGCTTCGGCGAAGCGCTCCATACCCATATCGTTAACCATCAGTCCTGCGTACGGGAGTGCTTGACTGGGATCCAATTCTTGCGCCTTGCGGAATTCCTCTGCGGACCGTTCATGCTTCCCAAGCACTCCGTATTCAAATCCAAGGATGCGGTGCGGCGTGAAGTCGCGCGGATAACTTTGCCCCCAGAGTTCACTGTTCTCAATGGTCCGGTCTAAATCGAGGCTGACAACTTGATGGTAAACGGCCACGAGATTGAACCTCTCCCGCTCGCTCGCGCGGTCGCGCAATGCAAACGCCTTGCGAATCTGCTCTCGACCGAAGGCATATTGCTGTGAGGCCGAATAGCACTGGCCAAGATGAAGGTGGGCCATTGCAAATGCGGGGTCCAACTCAATCGCCTGTTTAAACAGCGGAATTGCACCAGACGGGTCGCCTTTGCCAAACTTGGATAAACCGAGACTGTACGCCTTCAGGGCTTCCAATGAGGGTGTCGTGGCTTGGGCGAGCGGTGTGTCGAATCTCTGAACGGTAGTGAGCGATTCTCCGAGCTTCTTGCGGATCTGTGACGATGCCTTCCCGAGCGCGTCCAGGACTTGATTCTTGTCGCTCGCTTGGGCCTCCGCGCTCGCGAGCGATTCACCCGTGGAACAACTCACGGCCTTCAAAACTAAATCGTAACGTGTCCCGATCTGGGCGATCGAGCTCTGCAAAACTGCGGCTCCATTCCGTCTCTGGCAAACTTCTCGGGCAGTGTCCCCAGTTAGTTTTGTATTGGGCGGCTGCTTCATCATCTGCAGCGTCTGCCGAACCTGCTCCTCGGAGACCAGGTTCAGGAAAGGTGATTGTCCCAGTTGTACTTCCAGCCCGTGCTTCAAACCGTCGTCGAAAACGGCATCAGCGGTGCTGTTGGCAAAATCTGCCAGGACAATTGCGTCCTTGTCGGTGAGCATCGGCTTGGGGTGCCAGAGCACATAACCTACCCTCGCCAATATGCACGCGACTACAACGGCAGGAACCATCACTCTCCAGAGCCTTCCCTTGCTGCTCGTAGATTGGGTTTTCAGGGCTGTGCGCAGCTTTTCTGATTCCGACTCCTGTCTCAACTGTTTTAGGTCGGTGCGAATGTCCGCCGCGTTTTGGTAGCGCAGCTTGCGGTCTTTCATTAGAGCCTTGGCGATGATGCGCTCCAATTCCGGTGGCAGCTCAGGATTTACAAGCGCTAATGGCGTTGGCGTCCGATTGAGAATCCCGTCGAAGACGATGGCCGTTGTGTTGCCCGGGAATGCCAACACTCCGGTAGCCATTTCGTACAGTACCGCGCCGAACGAGAACAGATCTGTCCGCGAGTCCAATTCTTCGCCGCGAGCTTGCTCCGGCGACATGTATGCGATCGTGCCTATCGCGGTTCCCGGACTCGTAAGGGCTTCATCGACGGTTTCTCGCAGCTCCGTGGCAACGCCCACGCTTCCCGGAGCTTGGGAGAGCTTCGCTAAACCAAAATCCAGAATCTTGGCGGTTCCTCGTTCCGTGACGAAGATGTTGCCTGGCTTGATGTCCCGGTGAACAATCCCTTTACGATGGGCTGCGTCGAGCCCGTCGGCGATCTCGGCTCCCAATTCGAGAATCTCGCCATGAGCGAGAGCCTTGCCTGCGATGTGATGTTTGAGCGTTTCGCCTTCCAGCAACTCCATGACAATGAAGGCGATGCCATTCTGCTCATCGACCTCGTGGATGGTGCAAATGTTGGGATGATTCAGCGCGGAGGCAGCTTGTGCTTCACGTTCAAATCGAGCCAATACTTGTGGATCTTTCGCTACATCGTCTGGTAGGAACTTCAGTGCCACGCGGCGGCGCAGGCGTATATCTTCGGCCTTGTAAACGATCCCCATCCCTCCGCCACCAAGCTGTTCGAGGATGCGATAATGCGAGATGGTCTGTCCGATTAGCGATGAACCATCGACCATTTGGCGCTCATATTAGGTTGTGCCAGGAGGCAAGTCAACGAAGAGGGCCATCATGTCGGCGCAAAGTGAGAAGACCCTCGAGCACAATGGCAACAAATTGGTTCGATCAGCCGTCCGACGGGCTGGCTGACGTATCGCTGGAAGCTTCTGCAGGAGCGCCGTCCGCTTCTTCGCGTTCTGTGGCGAAATTTTTTGACTGCCTTCGGCGTATCTCAGGTAAACCCTTTCACTAGGACCCTTTACAACAAGGGAGGCAACATGAGCTCTATCAAGAACCCCGGCAGATTCGCAGGGTTACTGTATGTACTGGCCTCGATAGTTGGCTTTTTCGCTATGGGCTATGTCCCCGACAAGCTGATCGTCCATGGAAACGCAGCGGCGACAGCCAACAACATCGCGGGTTCCGAGACGCTCTTTCGGCTCGGCATCGCAGGCGGAATCCTTGGCCAGACCGCTTTTATCTTCGTGGCCTTGGCGCTCTACGATCTGCTCAAGGAAGTCAACCGGCGGCACGCCTCGCTGATGGTGATGTTGATTGTAGTTTCGATCCCAATAGCGTTACTGAATGAGCTGAACTCATTCGCTGCGCTCGTCCTCGTGCGCGGCGCTGAGTTCCTATCGATATTCGACAAGGCCCAGCGGGATGCTCTGGCGATGCTATTCCTGAATCTGCATGGTCGTGGTTTTGTCGTCGCCGAAATATTTTGGGGCCTTTGGCTCTTTCCCCTCGCGCTCCTTGTGTACAAGTCGCGATTCTTGCCTCGGTTCCTTGGGGTTTGGCTGGCCCTCGCCGGCTTCGCCTGGGTCATCCTGAGTCTTACCAGCGTACTGTTGCCGCAATATCAGGACAAGGTCTATGCCTACTCCCAGCCTGCCATCGTCGGGGAGATTGCGTTCATGTTGTGGCTTTTGATCAGGGGCGCCAAACCGCAAGCGCCGGACGCCGCAGCCTCATCGTCCGCGGTCGCTTAGACTTCATCGCTGGCATTGCTCGAATCATCCGCAAGCTGGGCATCGGGGCTGGCGATACAGTCATGCTGCACGCGGTGCGAGCGGTGGGAGAGGTTGCCGGTGGTCCCGATGCCATACATCTGGCCCTCAAATCCGCGTTGACTTCGGTTGGCGCCCACAGATGGAAAGCCACGGATGAAGTTGCGTGAGAGCGTGTCGACGGGGGAACGCGCGGATGGATCGGCGTGCGAGGGCACGTCTGCAAGGCGGGACTGGGGAAAGCGCTACGAAAAATCGAAGGAAGCGGATGTTGATTCGATCTCGTAGCTCACCAGCTGGTTCCGTACGTGGAAATACTCGGTCGGGCTGAAGGACGTACAAAGCCCGTGCTGGTTTGAGCAGGGCTATTTTCTTAGTCCTTTGCTGCATACGGGCAAAGATGGTATCCACAGGTAGGCCCGGGCCCCAGTCCGTTTGAGGAGGCACAGCCATGAAACTGTTCGTCGCGGCGGCAGCTTGTACCCTTGCCCTGATCTCCGCTGCCTCGCGGTTCCCCGACGCACCCGCCGGCTTTGACAACAAAACCAACGGCCTAGTTGATGATGCGACGCATCAGGCCGATCAAACCACTTTCGAGGAAGTCGAGCAATTAAGCGATGGCCTCGGACCGCTCTACAACGCGCAGTCCTGCCGTGAATGCCACCAGAATCCGGTTTCCGGCGCGGCCTCACAGGTCACCGAATTACGCGTCGGGCACCAGAGCCCGGACGGGCACTTCCGCAATCCGGAAATCCCCATTGCTCACGGAACCGAAGTGATCGTTGGCCGATCTCTGGTGAACGATCGCGCGATCTGCCCTGACGCTGCGTTTCCTAACAACGAGATTCAAGAGCGAGTTCCGGAAACAGAGACGATCCGGACGTTTCGCCTTTCTCTGAATCTGTTGGGGGATGGCTTCGTCGAGGCTGTCGCCGATCAAACGCTTATCGATCTCGCCGAGCAACAATGCAAATCTTCGCATCGGAAAATCTGCGGCCAGGTCCTCGAGGTCCCCATCGTGGAAGCGCCGGGACAGATGAGCGTAGGTCGGTTCGGTTGGAAAGACCAGCACGCCAGCCTTCTGTCGTTCGCCGGCGACGCGTATCTCAATGAGATGGGAATCACCAACCGCCTCCAACCGGAAGAGGTAACTAAACTTTGCAACACTGTTTCCGAGCCAAATGATAAGACGGGGCCGGACGGCTTGTCCGACATCGATCACTTCGCCCGATTTATTCGCGCCACGAAAGCGCCCGCGCGTGATTCGCAGCTCATGAACAGCGCGGTTGCAAAGAGGGGCAACGGTCTGTTCGACAAGACTGGCTGTGCGACATGTCACGTCGAGACTTTGACCACAGCCGCTGCCGGAACAAAGATCGACGGCGGAACGTTCACGATTCCACCCGCGCTAGGGTCCGTCACGTTTCATCCGTATGGGGATTTCCTGATGCATGACGTCGGCACAGGTGATGGAATTCTGCAAGCCACCCGCGAGCACTACGGGAACAAGGTTTTTCAAATGATGTCCGGATACCTTGCAAAGCAGAATTTCGAGAGTAGCCGGAACAAAATTCGCACCGCTCCTTTATGGGGAGTCCGCTTGCGCCCGCGAATGATGCACGACGGCGCATCCCTCACATTTCGGGACGCCATCCAGCGGCATAGCGGCGAAGCAGCTCACGTAACCAAGCAATTCGACAAAATGAACAAGGAGGACCAAGAAGCCATCATCGAGTTCTTGAAGTCTTTGTGAGCCCAACTGGGACTGCGACTCAGGGTCGAAAATTCCTTTGGGGGAAAATCAGCGCGACAAGTGTGCCAGAAAGCGTTCACTGCAAACCGCGTGATGAAAAAAACTGAGTCCGACTTGAGCGCCTTAGAATTAGTAACATCTTGCAGAACGGCAGATTATGACAGGGGCTAGAGCTAGGCTAAAGAAACTCCACCGTGAACAGATTGCCGAAGGCGATCGTTCTTTGGTCCGATCCAAGAACCTCAGGCTGGGCCCAGCCGCACTCGCTTTGACTGTTCTGCTCTGCGCCTGACACGACGTCGGCCCCGGATACTTCCAGGCGATCTGATCGGCCAAGCGATTGTCGAATCGTAGAATTTCTGGTGTTGATGGCGCAGCAAGAATCTTTTTCATTCAGGCAGCTTACTCAAATAACTGCTCAACCGTTGCCGGTCTTCCTGCCCCATCGACACCAGTCCCACACCCATTCCCTCTTGAGGTTTACTGACTCGGACAATTCCGCGGGCCTTCACTCCTCCTCCCGGAATGTCGATTAAAAGCTGAAGGATTGTCCCGACCCGTGGAGGCTCTTTCGTGCGGATGAACAAGCCACCCAGACCCAGCTCATCCACATAGGAAACCTGTCTCTGATTTGCGTTCTGCCAGGCCACACTCAAGCCTTTTGGGGCCTTCAGGCGTGGATATCGCCGATTTCCACTTGGTTCAGCCATGCGGTCTTGTGAGCATATCCGCAGAGTATCTATCGTGAAAACACGTGATGCAAGTCTGCAAACGAAAAAAGCCGCGCAGCCTATCCACCACGCGCCCTAAAAATCATCTCGACCAATACTTACTTCGCAGCCGGCGCCGCCACCACCTTCGTAAACGTCGATTCCAGATCGGATGTCCACGTGTTGCCGCCATCTGTGGACGATTCATATTTGAGTGTGTATTGCGTCTTGGAAACTTCCTTCTCGGTCAAGCGTGTCTTCATCGGCTTACCTTGCATCATCGTCTCGGTTATCCAAGTCCAAGTGTCGCCGCTGACATTTCCTTTGGTCGTGATCAGTTCGCCCCAACTGTCGAATGCGTTGTAGGTGTACATTTTCGTTTGCGGGTCATATCCCAATACGGCCATGATCTGAAAGTCGCCCATCGGAGACTTGTTGTCCGAATGACCCACAATAAAAAATCCTCCGGACACCCATTCCCACTTTTGAGTTGACGACACCGGTCCGGACATACCGTGCGCAGTAGATTTGCCCTCTTCTTTCCAGTTGCCCACAAAATATGCGAGCCGCTTCACCTCTGGTCCTGGTTTCGGCGGTCCTTGCGGAGCCTGCGCCTGAGTCGAAACTCCCAGCAACAAAACACAAATCGCAACCGACCCGATTATCCGTTTCATGTGAGATCTCCTTGCAAATTTGCACTGTACCATCCGTTAGGGGTTCGCGGAGTTCGCTCAAACCCTAGCGTTCGTCTAACTCCCGTGCCAGCAGCAAACCACCACCTGAGGTCACTCGCGGTCTTTGGTAATCAACCTTCAAAGAGCTGTTGAAAGACAACTGAGGCTAATTTTGCTTCTCACCCCTCGGGTCCAGGACCTCCAAGAACTGATTCTGCGCTCACAAACGCATAAACACTGGCGTTGATGCCATCATACGGTCACCTACGCCAACTTCAAAGGAATATGGGTCTATGACGTTGTTGGGTCCTAACAGGATGCAGCGGAGTAGGATTCTGCGGAATGGCAAAATGATGGATTCATGGCGGATTGTAAGCAGAAACGAGTATTGGCGTCAGCGGCTCAAGTGATTGCCGAACCTGGAGGCACGGGCGGGGATTCGGAACCCTACGAGCGCTGCATCGTTTTTCATGGCAGAAAAGCCGGGTTGGGTTACCGTCACCGACCTTGACTGTTCTGGTTTTGTTGGCTTGGTCGCAAATTGCGGCGCAGTTGCTCTTTGGCTCGGAAGATCATCAGCCTGACCGTGGGAAGCCGCCTTTTCAGTGCGCGCGCGATCTCGGAGTAACTCATTTCTTTGTAGTAGCGCAGTACGATCGGCACCTTGTATTTTTCGGGCAAACGAATCACCTGTTCCCTCACTTCAAGCCGTTCTTCCCGGCGCAGAACTCGGGAGAGGGCCGAAGGGGTCGAATCGTCGCGAACTTCGCTAAGGTCGGCTCGGTCCACGCACGAATCTTTCTCGCGTTTCCTTTTTCGCAGCTTGTCAATGCAATGCCGGGCTGCCACCTGCGACACCCAGGGACGGAACGGCACCGCTTCACCTTTTGTCTCGAGGACCCTGTGCAGCTTCAAAAAGACCTCTGCCGCCGCATCCTCGGCGTCTTCCGGCTGCCGAAAAAAACGCCGGCACACCCGCAAAACATGGCGATAGTGAGCCGTATAAATTGTGCTCAACACTTCAGGGCAGGTTTGTGGGGGCTGGTTCGGCGCTGCGCAGAGCGCTGTTGCTCCGATGAACATGGAAGTCGATCGAGTAGCCATCGCCCATCCTTTGCATTGAATTTGGGCACACCACCACTTCCGGGCCCGCACGATGGAACTCGGGAGTTTAGGCGTACTTCCTGCTCTGCTATCTGGAACGATTACCTCTCCGTTCAGCTTTCTTCGATCGCATGACCGAAGTCGGCACACGGTGAGGCGTTGCAAAATCCCTGCTGCGCGAAGGTGGCTGCTCGATCATGGCGCCCTCGCGTCGGCGGATCACCAGCAGTGTCAGGTCATCCTCGGGTGAGCACGCATCAGCGAAGTCGAGCACCGTCCCCAGCGTAGAGAAAAGAACTTGGTTCGCGCTCGCGCCGCCGACCGCACTCGCCGCCGCCGATAGTCGTTTCATCTCAAACTCCTGGTCTTCGGAATTCCGGCACTCCGTTACGCCATCGGAGTAAGCGAGCAACACATCGCCGGGATTCAGTCGTACGTTCCCAGAGTCGTACGCCGCTTCTTTCAAGGCGCCTAGCATCGGTCCACCTTTTTCCAGTCGTTCCACAGTTTTGTTGCGTCTCAGCACCAGCGGAGCCGGCAGGCCGGCGTTACAGTAAACAAGTTCATTCTCTTGCGGATCAAGTCGGGCAAAGAACATGGCCGCGAGCGGCGGCTCATCCTGATCCCGGCACAGTTCCGCGTTGACCTCGGCGACAGCAGCCGCTGGGTCTGCATGCCTTCGCGCACAACGTCGGATCAAACCCATCAGATGGGCTTGCCAAATCCCCGCTGACAAACCTTTGCCGGCGATGTCGCCCACGGTCAACCCAAGGACGGAATCGAGTTCCATCACCTTGAAAAAGTCTCCCGAGAGATGGCGCACCGGGAAAATTTCGCCGGCGATCTCGAACTCTCCCCAGACCAGTTCACGCGGGGCGCAGAGCTGCCGTTGAATCTGGGCCGCCTCATAGATAGCCTGTTGCAGTTTTGCTTGTTCACTTCGCACGGCATCCAGTTCCTGCTTCAGCGACTGGATACCCACCGCAGGGCTTTTTGCCGTGGCGGGCAAACCTTGACACCTGTTCCCTTCGCGTTTCGTGTGCCGCTCCAGGCGATTCCCGAGTGCGCTCGGGCTGATGTTGAACATTGCTTCGGTCGGCGTCGTCATGTTCATCTCATCCTACGAATCTGTAACCCACTCCGTGCACCGTCAGGAAGAAACGGGGCTGCTCCGGAACCGGTTCGAGTTTCTGGCGAATCCTGACGATATGAGCGTCCACAGTCCGAGTCGTTGGAAAGTTCTCGTAGCCCCAAACCTCGTCGAGCAACCGGTCGCGGCTCAAAGTCTCCCCCGAATGACATAGAAAATGCTTCAGCAGCTCAAATTCCTTGCTCGAAAACTCCACCGGCTTGCCGTCACGCAGGACCTGGTAGCTGCGCAAATTCACGTCGACATCGCCGAAGGAGTAGCGGTCCTGCTCTTTCGGGAGCGTCTTGGCCCGCCGCAGAACGGCCTTCACGCGTGCGAGCAGTTCTCGGATCGAGAAGGGCTTAGTCACATAGTCATCGGCGCCAAGTTCGAGACCCACGACCTTATCCACTTCCTGACCGCGCGCCGTGAGCATAATAATGGGAATTGAGGGGCGCTTCGCCTTTAGCTGCTTACACACATCCAGCCCGCTCATGCGTGGCATCATCACGTCGAGGACGATCAGGTCTGGGGAATCCTTCAGGGCCCGCTCGAGTCCTTCCGCGCCGTCGAGTGCTGTGATCACTTGAAAGCCCTCGTACTCGAAATTATCGCGGAGGCCCGCAACCATGTTCGGCTCATCCTCGACGATCAGAATTTTCGTTGTTCCCATGACCTCTCCCTTGGGCTCTCCCCGGAACGTGGCACCACTCCGCACTCCGTAACCCCTCAAGCGGCTGCCTCCGCAGTCCGCAAAGGCGGACCCAATGGCAACGCGATCGTGAATTTGCTTCCTTTCTCGGGGATGCTTTCGACCAGCACTTCCCCGCCATGCGCCCGCGCAATGTGCCGCACGAGAGAGAGGCCCAAACCCGACCCCTTGATGTTGTGTACCAGCGGATCGCCGCAACGATAAAACTTCTCGAAAATTTTCTCCTGCTCGTTCGGTGGGATGCCGATCCCGTGGTCCTGGACTTCCAGATTCACGTGGCTGTTTGCGCGGTACAAGCTCACACCGATGTACTTGTGGTCCTTCGAGTACTTCAATGCGTTATTCACCAGGTTGAGCAACGAACGCGCGATCGCTTCGCGGTCGACGGCCACCGGCGGAACGTCGCTTGAGATGTTCTCCTCGAACGCGAAACCGTTCTGTTCGATCTGGAACCGGTATGAATCCAGGGTCGAGCGAACCAGATCGCCCAGGTTCGTTTCCTTGAACTCGTATTCCTTGCGTCCCGCTTCGATTCGAGAAAAGTCCAGGATGTTGTTGATGAGCGCGGTGAGGCGTTCGCTCTCCTCTCGAATGATGCGAAAATATTCCTGGTATTTCTCCTTCGCCGTGAGCCGCCCAAGCTCCAGAGTCTCGGCATAAAGCCGGATCAAGGCCAGCGGTGTGCGCAATTCGTGCGAGACGTTGGCGACGAAATCGGATTTCAGTCTGGCCAGATTCATCTCTCTGGAAACGTTGCGGTACGTAAGCCAAATCCCGCCGACCATCAGCAGACCAAGCCCTGCCAGCACGGTGTAGTTATATCTCAGGAACTTCATGCCGATGTCTGCGATCGTCGTGCCCTGGTATTTGATCGCCAGAACTAAAGACGGGAAAACATCCTCAAAGCCGCGCTCCATCTCCGGCTTTTCCCCGTCCCAATTTGCCGAAGCTACCCATGGCGTGGAATTTTTCGGCGCATGGATCATCATCACGGGCGAATTCGCATCGGCCCTCAGCACGCTGCTTTTGCTGGTCAATACGTCTTTCATCATGGCGGGCAGAAAGGTCGTGCGCAGATAATCCTCATTAAAGGCGACCGCTCCCAGCGCCACTCGATCTTTCGGAACATCCGGAGGGATAAAAAAGACGAGGTTCCAATAGGTGAGCTGTTTGTCCCGGAGAACCCACCCGCCATAGAACGCTATGGGCTGTTCTCCCTTCTCCGCCATGATGCGGAGTTTGGTCGCCATGCTGGGTGCCTCCATTTCAGCCCAGTTCACCGCCATGTTGATTTCATCCTGGGTGCGTCCGCAGAAAACCTCATCGTGCTCTCGGCCCGGCTGGATGCGGCTCAACAACAGGTTGCTCTTCTTGTCGTACAAGACCGCATACGCATACTCAGGATTCTCCAACAGTACGTGCTCGAGCTGGGCTTTGATTCTGGATGGGTCCCCTTCGGGGTTTGGGAACTCTCTAAGGACCGGAGTGAGCAGATCGTTGGCTCGCTCCCAGCTTTTCTTTTCCGCGATCTTCAGCACGTAAGTAAAGTCCCGCTGGATGGCTGCTTCGATGGCCTTGTCGCGCTGAATATGCTTCAGGTTCCAGACGCTGAAGGCCATCAAGGCGGCCGCAGGGAGCACGATGGCCAACTCCAGCGTCAGCAGTGTTCGCGTGCGGTCTGTCAATCGCCACATCTTATACATTTCTCGGCCTCAGAACAGATCACCCAGTTCTCATGCAAGAGCAAACTATAAAGGGCTCTCAGAACGAGTTGTCAAGGCCTCGCAAAGAATTGTAAAAGGTTGTAAAACCGGCCGGATGACGCTCAGAAGGCAGGGGGGTTGAGCTGCTAGGCCTGAGCGGCGTGCCAGGGCCCGAAAAGCTCGCCCAAGCTACGGTGATTCCGTATTGAACTGTATCCAATCTTTGCTCCCGGCATCAGAGTGGTTGCAGCACAATATCGCCACAACAAGCAAGGAGATAAGCATGAATTCCAAGCAAGTGGTTCTCATCACCGGCTCCAGCACTGGCTTCGGCAGGCTGTTCACGGAAACCCTGGCGCGCAAAGGGCACACTGTTTTCGCCACCATGCGTGATCCCGGAGGTCGGAACGCCAAGAATGCCGCCGAAATAAGCACGCTTTCGCAAAAGGAGTCACTACCGATCCAGGTTCTTGAATTAGACGTAACTGACGATGCCTCCGTGGGGCGGGCCGTGGATGCCGCCGTCGCCAAAGCAGGACGCATCGATGTGGCTATAAACAACGCTGGCTATTACCTGGGGGGGCTGGCCGAAGCAGTCACGACCGAACAAGCGCAGCGCTTGATGGACACGAATTTTCTTGGCCCGGTGCGCGTAAATCGCGCTGTGCTTCCGCACATGCGGCGCCAACGCAGCGGCCTGCTCATGCACATCAGCAGCGGCGCCGGCCGCGTGGTTCTTCCTTCCGCGGGTTTCTATTGCGCCAGTAAATTTGCACTCGAGGCGCTGGCCGAGTCGTACAGCTACGAACTCGCCGCGCAAGGAATTGAATCCGTGATTGTCGAACCCGGGGCTTACGAGACCGCTGTCTTCGGCAACAGCGTCACGGCTGCCGATGTGGCTCGGACCGATACGTATGGCGCTGCCAAGGAGTTTCCGGCGAAGTTAACTGGAGCACTTTTATCCACGGCCGGCAATGCTCAAGAACTCGCGGACGCCGTTCTGCAGATTGTTGAAACTCCCGCGGGAGAGAAGCAGTTAAGGTATCGGATTAGCGCCGCAAGCTTCGGCGTTGACGAGATCAATGCCCTCTCAAAGCAAGTGCAAGCCAGCTTGCTAGAAGCCTTCGGTATCGCTGACGACACTAAATTCCTTAAACGTAAATCCATCGGCTCCGTCTAGCTCTCTCGTCCACGAACAACGTTCTGGAGTGGTCCGTCAACAAAATAGTGAACGAATCGAGGAGGTGCTATTTTCCGATAACTGGTTTTCTCGATAGGGCGGCGAAGTTCCAAGTCGGACATGTCGCGTAGGCGTTGCGGAGTTCTTCGGGGCTTTCTGGTCTTCGTTCGATCAACTTGGCCTCCCGCGTTGGCTTGGGAGGAAATGGGAGGGCAGGTAAGCACGACGGGAGTTTGCCAGGACGGCGATTCTGGCATCCATTAAATTACCAGTGCCCATACTCAACGAACCGTATGGCTTCCCATTCCGAACGGTTTACGATTGCTCCGAATTTGGAGGGCGGTATGGTAGCAATCATCTTAGGACTGTTCGTAACCGTCGGAATCGGGACCCTAGCTCTGGTCTCTTATTTGTTCTACCTGACACCAAGCCATCGTGATCGTTTGGACTGACTTTCGTTCTTTGGTCACTGCCATTCCAGGCTTTAAGGCGACGTGCTTCAAGGCCGAATCTGCGACCGCCTAAGGTCTTCTCCAAGCGAGGTACGTCCTACCCCCCTTTGGTGCGGCATCGTACATATACAGTTACTGTTCAAGGTTGAGTAGACATAGACCAACCATTTGTGCTGTCATTTTCGTGTGACCGCACCATTCGATGTTTTTCGAACAGAGCCCGACGGCAGCGTGGTGTGGCTTGAGGCAGTACAAAGCCTTGAGAGTGCGAAGTTGCGTATCAGGGAAAGACCATGAACAACGTATACGAATCAGATCGAGTCTACGTGAAAGTGTTAGTAGCCGATGATGCAGCGATAATCCGCAACGCTGTCAGCCGTCTGTTGGAAGCGGAACCAGCCATCAAAGTTGTAGGCGTAGCGGAAACCTTTTCGCAAACTCTGCAAATGGCCGCAAGCCTAAGGCCGGATGTTGTGCTGCTTGACCTTCATATGCCTGATGACCACGCGTTTCAACCTGCCTTCGTAAAATCCGAGTTTCAGCTTTCCGGGGCGCGTGTTCTGGGCATGTCTCTTTCAAGCGGTGAAGACGACACCGAGTCACGGGCGCTTGCTGAAAGCTTCGGTGCCGTGGCATTGCTGGACAAGGCAAGGTTTGGCAAAGAACTTATCCCGACCATTTTGCGAACCTGAACCGTCTGCGATCCTTAACGGTCCTTGTCCGAATTAACTTGGGGTATCCCCGGTTAGTGGGGCCAGCTTGACGACTTCGACGTTGGCGACTTTCAGCGTAGCGCGTCTTAGGCGAGCACCGTCAATTGCTTCGTGTTCAAGCCTGCTGATTTCAATCGGACGGTTAAGTCTTTCAAGGATCGCCGCACGTGCATCCGCAATCTTGAGGGTCATGTATTCGAAATTCGGAAGTAAGGGACTTGGGAATCAGAACCGTGTTGTCGAAGACCGATGATTTGGGATTGTTGACTAGCCACGTTCACCAATCGCTAGCGTAGATCGGCACTGCATCTTGGTCTTGAACGGTAGCCTCTCGAACCCTGATTAACCGGTTACCGGACTGATCTCCAAACGTGGTACTCTCCAACTGCGGTATTCCTGAAACCGATTCGCACATGTCACAACCCTTCCGAGCTTTCGATTACGTTTTGTGTGTGGCGGCGTTTTTTCTGGTGGGCTTCGCCCTGGTGCCTTTGATGACCGCTTGGCTTCGCTAGCGAAACTAAACTCGTCGAAGCCACCCTGTTCGCAGGCTTTATGTCGCGGTGAACAATGCCTTCGGTGTGGGCTGCGTCAAGGGCATCGGCAGTTTCAATCGCCAGACCAAGCAGAATGTCAGGCTCGACGGGCTTCCCGGCGATACGATATTTCAGCGTCACCCCGTCCAAGAACTCCATGGCGATGAAAGCCAGCCCATCCTGCTCACCGATGTCATAAATTGTGCAGATGTTGGGATGGTTGAGTGCGGAGGTGGCCTTTGCTTCCCGCCGGAATCGGCTCAGGGCTTGCGAGTCTTTGGCCACTTCGTCGGGCAGAAACTTCAGCGCCACAAAACGGTCTAACCGGGTGTCCTCGGCCTTGTACACCACGCCCATACCCCCACCGCCGAGTTTCTCGAGCACGCGGTAGTGCGAGATGGTGTGGCCAATCACGAAGTGATTCCCAGCGTTCCGGTCGCTTCATCTTACGGACGCGGCTGGGGCCAGTCAACGAATTGCGGCCCTGGCACAAGCCCGTCGAGCCCAAGCGCCTGCCTCTCAACAGAGCTTTCTCTGAGTAGCCGGCACATGCAGAAACAGGGACTGCGCGCGGTGGCAAGGCAACGCACGCCTTCGCTGGCTCAAGGCGGAAGTCACTCGGAGTGGAGTGAAGTGATGGGATCAAGGCGCATGGCACGCAGTGCCGGGATGCGGCTGGGGGCAAGCGCGACAGTGGTAAGTACAAGGGTGACGCCCACGAAGGTGGGCAGATCGGTAGGCGACACGCCGTAGAGCAGTCCAGCCATGAGGTGAGAGACGATTAGCGCACCGGCCACACCCAGCCCGGCGCCAGCGGCGGCCAGACCGAGTCCCCGGCGCAGGACCATCTTGAGGATGCTGCCTTTCAGCTCCCAACGCGAGGCGAATGGCGATCTCACGTCTTGGTTCGTTGACCACATAGGAGATGGTTCCGTAGATTCCAAGTCCGGCGAGCAGCAAGGCAGTGGCCGCAAAAAACGCCATCATTTCCATCGAGAATCGCCTAACGGAAAGCGACTCGGCGAGCGCGTCATCCAGCGTCTCCGCGTGGAAGACCGGAAGTTCCGGATCGACGGACTGGACCTGCTCGCGCACTTGTACGGGTTTAGCCATCCTCCTGATCTAGCGTGCTGAAACTTCGACTTGATCGGACGCGGCGATTCCTGCGGGTCGTCGGCAAACCTTACCTATCGCGTTACGTCAGAGTTTCCCGTCACTCGTCCACAAACAGGCCGGGCCGAGAAAGACTCTCCCTAGAAACCAATTGTGGGAACTAGGTAATGTCAGAGTCTGCGTGCTAAGTTATCCGACCATGAGAGCCGCTCTGTTGATTCTGGCGATTGTTCTGATCGGTAGTACTTGCGTGGCCGCGCCTCAAGACGCGGTCGTTCGCGAGCGCCGGCAGCGAGCCGCCGCTGCGTTCCGCGACGGGATCCTCTTGTTTCACGCCAGTTCCGGGCTGGATTCCGCCGCTGATGGCTTTCGCCAGAACCCTTTCTTCTATTACTTCACTTGCTTGGGGAACACGGTTGGGGCCATGCTGGCCATCGACGGAAGATCTGGCGAAAGTTGGCTTTTCTTGCCATCCAAACCCCCGTTCTTGAGAATCGGTCTACAGCCGGAAGTTCAGCCCGGACCGGAATCGGCAAAACGCTTGGGCATTGAACATGTGGTTGATTGGTCCGATCTGGAAGGGTTTCTAGAGTCTCGCGCCGGCCAAGCCACGCCCCTGTACTACGGCCACGATCTGTCAACATTCGAAGAACTGCCAGCCAACCTTCTGAGCCCGAAATCGCCCCAAGCTCCGATCTGGCTGCAGATCATTCTGCAAAGATGGCCGGTGTTTGAAGCCAAAGAGGCGGGGGAACGACTCCAGGCCCTTATGGCAGTTCAGAGTGCGGAGGAAACTGCCGCTCTGCGCTCGGCTGCGAAGGCGACTGTGACCGCGCTAATGGCCGGAACGCGTGCAGTTCGGCCTGGAGTATCGCAACGGAGCGTCGAAGCGGTGGTGGAAAGCGCATGCTGGGCCGCGGGTGCACATGGTTCAGCCTTCTGGCCGTGGGCAATGGCGGGAGATAATGGCGTATTCCCACGCCCTTTTACTTCGCTCGCGCGATACGATCACCTGAACCAAAACATGCGCTCGGGCGACCTGGTGCGCCTTGATGTGGGATGCGAGCAGGACCACTACACAGGAGATTTGGGGCGGACGGTGCCGGTATCGGGCCACTATGACGACGGACAGCGAGAAACCTGGAATATATTCGTGGCGGCATATCACGCTGGCGTCCTGGCGCTGCGCGACGGGGCCAAAGTCGACCAGATCTTCGATGCTTGGCGTGCCGAGCTACTGAGTCATCGCGCGTCAGCAAAGACTCTGCTTGCGCAACAAGCGATCGATTCCTGGTCAGATCGCAAGAATGTTCCGTACTGGCAGGTGCATACGACAAACCTGATGGCCGCTAGCCCGGTTGGGCCACTCAGACAGGGAACCACGATCAACTTTGAGCCGATCGCCTCGATCGATGGCCAGGGGTTTTTCCTCGAAGACATGTACCTCATTACCGAGGATGGGGCCGAGCTACTTACCCCAGGAGTTCCTTATTCGGCGGAGGAAATCGAAGCCGCGATGAGGTAGCTAGCGTGAAACGCCTTGGACGTTCAGGATGAGTGGTCGGCAACCCTTCCGCGATCTCAAGGATTCGGCTCGATGCCAATGCGATCATTGACGGCTGATCGAATCCGCTATTTGCACCCAAGATAGCGCTCCGTCGTTTGAACCGAAACGTGCCCCAAAAGGAATTGGATCTGCTCCAACTCGCCTCCCGAAGTATGGCAGAGTCGAGCACAGGTCCGTCGCAGATCGTGCGGCGCCAACTTCGCCACGCCGTACGCTTGGCGGATTCTTTCACAATGTGCCAAACCGCCTTCGTCATGCCATCTCCCCATGTCCTTCCGACTTTGTTGACCCGGCGGAACAGCTTTCCTCGATCAATTGCGGCTGCGACGAGCCAATCGTCCAGTTCGGTTCTCACCCAATCGGGAACTGGAACCGTTCGCACGTGGCCTCCCTTGCCGACCAGATCAACAATGGCCCAATGCTCTTCGCGCTGCTGGAGCTGATCCAATCTCAACGCTACGGCTTCATGCCTCCTCAAGCCGCACGCGAGTAGCAATGCGAGCAATGCTCGGTCACGTTTTCCTTTCAGTCGTTGATGATCGGGGGCTCGCCAAAGTGCTTGGCCCTGCTCCGCAGTCAGCCAATTGCCGAGGCGCATTCCCAATTTCTTCACCCCTTTGACACGGCGAATACCAGCCGCCAAGTCGGCGCTGAGCAGACCGCAGTCGGCGGCCTCGTATGCGAGTCGGCGCACGGCCACCGAGACGTAGGTTGACGGTGCCAGGTGCAAGTTGACGGGATTCGAGATGAGACCGATAGCGCAGCACCACTATTCTGTTGAAAGCTAAGCGAGGTTCCGAACAATACCAGTCAACGAACTCAGTCGATGGCGTGACGATAACCTCGTTGGGCGTCCAGGCTGGTGAGGCTATTCAAGACTGCGGTTTTGGCGTGCTCGAGGTCTGGCAGCCGCAGGACAGATTTTGTGGTGGTGCGTTTTCTCTGTGAGTAGGGTTTCCGCTTCATGATCGATGGCCTCCATGCCACCGATCAATGATTGGGTGAATGTTGCGGCGGTACCGTCAGAGTTGCTCGTCATCCGTTAGAATCCGCGGAGCCCTTGACCTCTCCTTGAAATTTCACGAGCGGATGCGGCAGCAAGCCGAAGCACCTCGGGCCAACTGGCGTGGGCGAATACAGCGATTACCGGATTGTCTTCTTCGGCGCGCCTGCTTAGAAGTTCAGAGTAGGGAAATATGTGTCCAGCATGTATCGCAAGCGCAGCAGTCATGGCCGCTGGAGCGGGGTCCACGGGAGGAATTCTGGCCCTGTGCATCGGCAAGATTAGAAAAGTTTTTAGGCCGAATGGTCGCGGTCTTCTTCAGAAAAGAAAGGAGAAATAAAGTGGCAACAGGCACGAAGAGAGACATGGAGAACCCAAAGAACACGCCTCCGATCGTATCGGCGCAGGAGTGGGAAGCTGCGCGCCAGAAGTTGCTCGTTAAGGAGAGGGAGTTGACCCACGCTCGTGATGGGCTGGCCGCCGAACGTCGACGGATGCCGTGGATGGCCGTAGAGAAAAAGTACGAGTTCGACGGACCCAAGGGCAAGGTAAGCCTGCTCGACCTCTTCGAGGGCCGCCGTCAGTTGATCATCTACCGCGCCTTCTTCGAGCCCGGTGTCTTCGGCTGGCCCGATCATGCTTGCCGTGGCTGTTCCCTGGGCGCCGATCAGGTCTCCCATCTGGTCCATCTGAACGCTCGCGACACAACCCTCGCATGGGCCTCGCCCGCGCCACAGAAAGACATCGAGCGCCTGAAGGCACGGATGGGTTGGAAGATGCCTTGGTACACCATCATGGACAGCTTCGCCAGCGACTTCGGCGTGAACGAGTGGCACGGCCACAATGCATTCATCCGCGATGGCGACAAGGTCTTGCGCACATACTTCATCAACAACCGTGGCGACGAGGCAATGGGCAGCACTTGGAGCTACCTCGATATGACGGCGCTCGGCCGCCAGGAGACTTGGGAGGACTCTCCAGAGGGTTATCCCCAGACGCCGCCGTACAAGTGGTGGAACTGGCACGACAACTACGGCGCCGAGGCCGCGCCTAATCCGAAGTGGGTTGACATAATCACCGACCCTTATGGAGCCGCAGAGCGAAGGCGCGAGGCAGAGGCGAAAGCATGACCGACGTTAGCAATGAGAGAACGATGAACGGGCTTTCGTTGGTTTAGTGGTTGGTCGGCAATCCGGAAGTTACGATTCTTCTGGTGCTAACTTCCGCATAGCTCGTAATCCTGGCCGCAATAGCAACTGCCGATCGATTTCTCGCTTACCGCGAGCAGACTTTAGAGTTGTTTGCTGGGCAGATTTTTGGAATTAACTAGATGCCGCCAGAAGGAGTCGAGCTATTCCTTAGAAAGAAGCCGTAAGCCCTTCATTTTCACTGTCCCAATCTCGCTTCTTTCCTGGTTCGTTGTGGTTCGAAGAATCATGAATCATTCGTAGCGTAGAGCAACCACGGGATCCACTCGAGTCGCTCGCAGCGCGGGCAAGAACCCGGCCAAAACCATCACGGTAGCGAGTATGGCAAGGGCAACAAGAAAAGAAGAAATGTCCCCAGGGTCCCGGGTCGTCGGCAACCCTTACCTGGTCGCGTTACGTCAGAGTTGCCCGTAATCCGCCCAGAATCGATGCCAATCGCGGAGAATCACGCGCCACAAGCCCGGTACTTATCCGCACGATGCCCAACGGGATTACTTCGGTATAGCTGACGATCCGCTCAGAAGCTCGTAATTTGCCTCCCTAAAGCCTATTTCCAGAATAATTCGCTTTCCAAGTAGAATCGCCTGATGGGGAACTTTAAAACGTACGCGCCTGACAGCCTCCCACCTATGCTTATCATCTTTGGCGGACTATCGGGGACAGGAAAAACAACGATTGCGAGAGAACTGTCGAGCCAACTCGGTGCAATGTATGTGCGCGTTGACTCGATTGAGCAGGCCATCTGCGATTCCGGGACGATGGCCCAACCGATAAACGACGCGGGATACCGTGTTGCTTATGCGATCGCGGAAGACAACCTTCGCCTGGGACGAACGGTGATTTCGGATTCCGTGAACCCCGTTCATCTGAGTCGCGACGCGTGGATCAGCGTTGCGAATCGGGCGCAGGTACGCGTCGCTGAAGTTGAGATTATTTGTTCTGATTCTCTACAACATCGCCAACGCGTGGAAACACGGCCGTCGGACATCAGCGGACTAAGACTGCCGACATGGGAGGAAGTTATCTCCCGTGAGTACGAGCCTTGGGACCGTCAGCACATCGTAATCGATACAGCGGGGAAACGCGTGGCGGAGAGCGTCGAAGAACTTCGAGAGGCCCTACCGAAGTGACCGACCTCGCCATCCTCGTGTTTCAGCCAGAGTCATGGGCGATGCGGAGGTAACCGAATCCTCCCGGCTTGCCTACAATTCGCCAGCGGCAAGTTCCATGAAGGAACGCTCTAGCCATAACGTTCAAACAAAGATCGAGGATGCTCGTTTGGCAAATCAGTTTCCTAGCACACTCCTCAGATCGTTGCCACGAATAGCTGGTTTGGGTACAGGGCTTCCACGACTTTTCGGATGACCTCTCTCCCATTCTCTCCATTGGTAAAAACGATGAGTCCGATTCCTTGCGACGGCACAAACATGGCGAGAGTTTTCACTCCCCAATCGGAGCCGTCATGGTTCAGAATCTTTACTCCATTCACTGTTTCGACTTCCCATCCCAAGCCCATTCCGGCTGTTATGGTGCAGTGTCCCCCTTCGCCAGCTACCTTGCACACTTTGTCGAGGTCTTCCGGCTTCTCCAGATCTCGGGTCATGGTCGCGCGTTGTGCGGCAATTTCCTTGGTCAAGCCATCATCGTGCATCACGCTCACCACGAATTTCGCATAGTCCCCAATCGTGGTCCGCAGCAAGTCCGCGCCATTCCACGTCGTCGCCAGCGGGTCGATAGGTTTTTCTCCCTCCGGCCCGTGCGGAACCGCCAAACGCCCTGTATACCATTCCTTCGTGGTGTACGAGGTCTCCTTCATGCCAATCGCATCGAATACCATCTCCTGCGCCAGTGCGTCGAAAGGATTTGCCATCTTCTTTTCGGTAAACCGGCCCACGTAGTTGTATCCCTCCCCCGAATATCCCGTTTGGGTTCCCGGCTCCCATCTTATCTTCAGCACTCCGCCGGTCATTCGCCGCCAGTTCGCAAACCCAGTCTGGTGCGACAAGCACAACCGTGGCGTCAGCAATTTGCTCCAGGGATCATCCTTTATATCCGGGTCGAGCCAGAATGGTGACATCGATTCATCCAGCGAAAGCTTCTCTGCAGACGCCAGTCGCAATACGGTCTCCGCTGTGACCGGCTTGGTCAGCGATGCCATGTTGTACAGTGTTTTCTCAGTCGCCGCGACTCTCGGACTCTGCTCTCCATACACCTCGGTCCACGCCACTTTTCGATCTTCGATATATGCCACCGCTACGCTGGGCACATCGCTCTGTTTCAACCATTCCGCCGCATGGGCAGCAATCTCAGCGCGGCCATCTTTCTTCGCTGCAACGGTCCGTGCTGTGGATTGCTCCTTAGGCTGTCTCGCAGCTAGGTTCGTGCCCACACAACCCATTACCGCCACGACCAATGCTGTTCTCGTTCCCCAGGCTTTAAGTCTCATCATTTCTCCCGTACGCGTTGTCCTACCTTCGCGCCGCTACGCCATCAAAACCAGCCCCCGGACGGCAGAAGGCCATTCAGGCGCAGATACGTGACGAGATTGCCGTAATGCAAGGCGTCATGATTTCCGACTTGCGTCAAGATGAACATCTTGTTCGTCTTGACGCCAAAGAAGTCCGCCGGGTCATTGAGGTGCGCATCGGTGAACCCCGAGTACACGCCATCGCAGTAAGCGAATGAGCCTTTGAGGTAGGCCATGATCTCGGTCTTCGAAACCTTCGCGGTAGCCGAGATAGGGTTCGCTTCACCCTTGACGTTTGAACACAATGTGTAAGAGATATCCGCCAAATGATTCAGGATCTCGCCAAACGAGCGAACGTCCTTCGTCGGCCGGTAGCTGTACTTGGACTCTGGCAGCGCGTCCGCCGACTTCATGATCTTGTCCTGCATATTGCTGCGAAAAATGGATAGCGTCGTCGTCAGCGGATTCGGCCCCGCAATCGGATTGGGCATGCCTTGCTGGGCGTTGACCAAGGGCGCCAAGACGGAAACAGAAACCATGCCAAGAGCTAGCATGACGCGAGCAATGGGTCGGAACATTAAGAATCCTCCAACATCCCCGGATGGACAGCCCGAGTCTCTGCTGTTCTGTGCGGATGTATCCGGTATAGACGAAGTTGGATGGGGAAAAGTTTGGTGGGGGCCAAAATCTTTCTAGGGACAGAGGACGGCGATCACGGGGTCGGCTTTGACAGCTAACAACAGGTCGCCAAGAGAGCAAATGCGGCTACCCCACTTGGAGCAGTCGAAGAATGCGGTTCTTCACTCGCTCGGAGCAACCCATCGGCTCTGCTTAGGAGGCATTTTTCTTGCGATATTCGATGGCTTTGAGCTCGACCGCCACCGCGTCCATCACATCGACGACCGGCTCCACCTTGAATTCGAATACTGCAAAGATGCTCGTAACATAATGGATGTCGGCGGGATTGTCTGTCTCGACGATCATATAGCCGCCGTAATCACCAACCCGGACCACAAACTGGTGGATCGTGAAACTCGCGGGCATTTTGTAGTCTTTGTTGAAGATCTACAATACGCGCTCGTGCGCGGCTTCATAGTCTTTTGCGGATGCTGCCGGGCGCTCGCGCCAGGACATGACGTATTTCAGGATCGGCCTCCTTTAAGGCCTCGGTCGGGCTTCCAGCCGTGTGCGCCTGATGGCCCGAATGAGAGCCGCGCCCACAATCGCTACGTGATGGTTCGACAAAGGTCTGGAGCGCGCAGATTCTCCGGAAACAACCACGCGACGCAATCTAACGTCAACCGCCAGCGGTCAGTGCTCTTGGTAGCTTCGAGGCGCCAAGATCTCGCTGAGATAGTCGTGACTACCTGGGATTGGTTCTAGATGCGGGAAACGTACACCTCCCGCATATTGAATTTCGCGGGTCTCTACCGAATCAAAATTGCGAACAACCAGCGAGATTTTGCCGTTTCGTGGATGCGCGATCGCTTCGTTGAGCGCGGCGGCGGAATAAACGCGGCCATCGACCGCGAGAATGGTCATGTTCGGGCCCAGACCCGCGTCGTAGCCCGGCGTCCCAGCGAAGACGTCGAAGATCGTACCGTCTTTCTTAACCGTGATCCCCACAGAATAGTCGCCGTAATAGCCAATCGGAAGGAGATCACTAAAGAACGGTTCGTTGTTAGGCGTCGCGTTGTATGTCAGACGCCAGCCGGCAGCCTCAAGGCCGTCGGTCGGCGGCTTGCTGTTCACCTGGTAAACGCGCGTCTCGAAGAAAGTGTGCCAGTCAAACGGACAGATTGCCGATAGCGACGCTTCGAGATCTTCTCGCGTGTACGGAACAACGATCGGCTCGGTGTCGCGCTGGCCGAAAAAGCTGCGCAAGAAATCGTCGAGCGAACGGCGGCCCTGGGATTGTTCGCGGATGATCGTGTCGGCACGCAGCCAGATCAACGCACCCTCATCGTAGTAGTCCTGTCCACGTCGCAGCGAGGACCACCCAACGTCGAACGCACGCAAAACCCAGTCTTCGGTCGCCGTATCCACCAGAGCGGTGGCAGCACGACCCGCTTCGTGGGAAAAGGCCGCAGCGATCTGTCCGAGATAGTCGCGCATATAGGCCGAGTCGTTGAAGCCAGCGCGTGTCGCGAGCAGCATCCCTATATACTGGTTCAAACCCTCATACACCCAGAGCAGCGACGTTCGCTCCGGGCCCTGATAGTCGGACTTGGAGTACAGCTCGGCCGGACGTCGGTACTTCCCGTCCCAAGAGTGCGATTGTTCATGGGCGAGGAGCACCCAGCCGAATTTCTCCAGTTGATCCTTCTCGGCGAGTCCAGAGTCCCCGAGTCCCGTGTACGGCGAGTCCTCGTGCTCCAGGCCATCGAAGGGGCGTGCTTCGCTTTGCGACACAAGGAGGTGAAGAGTCTGCCAGTGCCGGAAGCCGAACATGGCCCGGTCCTGGTCGATCAGCTTGCTAAACAAAGTGACCGCGTGCGCATCATCCGCTTTGTCGACAGCGGCCTGGCTGTCGCCAGTGATATCGAGCTCCGCTGGCCAAGTCGAAGCCAGGGGCACAACTCGAAGAAACTCGCCGGCGAGCACCGGGGAGTCGATCAATCGTTCGAGCGAAACCGGCGCGAAATTCACGCGGCTACCCACTTGGCTGGTCACTCGTAGCGAACTACTCTGGTGCCAGTTGGCAGGCATAAGAATCGACGGCTCGATCATCAACTGGCGCTTGTCGATGCCGCGCGGGTAAAGCACGACCGTATTCCAGGCCTCCAGGAGCTGATGATCGGAGATCGTATTTTCCATCAACGTATCAAAGTCGATGATGATCCGATCGGTCTTCGGCGGAATGTCGATGTGAATCGTGTCGATGTCCTCGGGATCGCGTGCCCAGAGCAGAGTCGTGTTCCCGGAACGTACTCGGAGCACTGCGAATTGTTGAATTGGACCGGTCGGTCCGTGCTCACCTGGAATCCAACGAGGATACGCGAGTGCGAGGTGGCCCGGCCGCACACGAATTTCCTCGTGGACAAAAGCGATTCGTCGCGCAGCTTGCGTTTCATCGACCGCCAGCGTCATGGACGGCGCTAAGGTGTCCTGCGCACTCGCACAAGTTGCGCCGCCAGTCGTTGCAATCAGTGTCAGCACGAGAAACTTCCGAGAGAGCAACGTACTCATGTACATCCTCCAATTTACGTGAACCGAATCGGGGCTATGCGAACGGCGACGGAGATTGGGGCCAAAAGCCGGGCCGTACCGCGCGCAATTATACTTGCGCAGTGTGTCGCCGCGAATCTTAACGATTGTGGGTGGATTGTCGACAACCCTTACCTTGGCGTTACTTCCTGCTTGACCGTAACTCGGGAGGAACCGCCAGGAACATCCAACAATCCCACAGGTGCGAGATTGTTCTATTCATATCTTAGAGCGACCATGGGATCGACCTTCATCGCCCGCCGCGCCGGGATGTAACACGCGAGCAGCGCGATAACGGTGACCACACTCGCGACGCATGCAACCGTGGGCACATCGAACGCGCTCACGCCGAAAAGGAATCCTGCGATCAGCCGGCCACAGAACAGCGCGGCGATAATTCCGGCCGCGAGCCCCGCCAGCACGGGAGCCATCCCCTGTCGCAACACCATTCCGCACAAATCGGAAAACTGTGCGCCGAGCGCCGCGCGGATTCCCAACTCATGCCGCCTCTGTTCGACCGAATACGCGACCACGCCGAAAATTCCCAGCGAAGCCAAAAGCAACGCGCCGCAAGCAAATCCCAGGGCGAGCGACATTTGGAACCGTTGCGTGTCGACGGATTGAGATACAACATCCGTCATCGGGCGCAGCGCCGTGACGGGCACATCCGCGTCGATGTTTTGGATTACGTTTCGCGCCGTCGTCTCAGCGCCCGCCGGATCCATCGCCGTCCGAAGGACGATCGATGCGGCCTGCGGCGCATTCGGGTCGTCATTCGGCCCGGGAACGCAATACACCATGAGCAGCGGCGCTGTATCCAATCGCACAGTGCGAATGTCGCCCGCGACTCCGATCACCTGTGCCAGATGCTGATGGCTCCAATCCATTAGCACCTGTTTCCCGACCGCGCTTTGCCCGGGCCAAAATCGCATGGCCAGGTCTTTCGACACGATGACGACGAATCGGCCGCGGTCGGCGTCGCTGAAATCGCGGCCTTCAATGAGAGGAATGTGCATCGTTGCAAAATAATCGGGACTGACCGTGCGGTAATTGGCTAGGGGAGCGGATTTTTGATCCATGCCGGGCAATGCCACGTCCGATACCTGCATCTGGCCCTCGAGCGGCAAGCGGCTAACCCACGCCGCCGAAACCACACCCGGAATCGCGCGCATTCCGGCGAGCGCCTTGTCGTAAAAGTTTAGCGTCGTCCCTTCCCGGGAATAACTCTGCCGAGGTAGTTCGATGTCCGCCGCGAGGATATGCTGGACGTTGAAACCCGTATTCACGCGAAGTAGATGAACGAAGCTTGATGTGAGAAGTCCGGCGAGAATCAGCAAGACGGTGCTCATCCCTACTTCGAGCGCGATCAGCCCCTCGCGAAGACGCCGCGTCTGCCGGTTTTCGGTTGTCGCTGCTGCGCTCGACTTCAGCGCCTCCTGTGGCTCGGAGCGGGCAGCGCGCCTCGCCGGCAAAATTCCGAAGAATGCGGCGGTCAGGATCGAAAGGATTGACGCAAACAGGAGCGCGCGCCCGTCGAGCCTGACTTCGCTGAGGCGTGGGATCGTTTGTGGCGAGGTGGCGACGAGCCATTGGACCCCAAAACTCGCCAGACCGATCCCGAGCGTTCCGCCGAGAATTCCCAGCAGCAGGCTTTCCGTCAACAATTGGCGCATTAGCCGCCCGCGCGACGCACCGAGCGCTATGCGTATCGCCGCTTCGCGCTTTCGTCCCGGCACTCGCGCAAGCAGCAGATTCGCGAGGTTTACGCAGGCGATTAAAAGCACGGCACCCACAGCGGCCAGCAGCAGGATCAGCCCGCGCCGCGCCGAACCGACAACCTGCGCCTCCATTGGCAGAAGCTGCGCCTGCAAGTCCATGTTCTGTTTTGCGTCTTTCGCGATTTGCGCTTGAATTACATTCAACTCCGCCAAGGCCTCGCTCGGCGTCACGCCCGGTTTCAGACGTCCAATCGCTACGTAATCGAATCCTCCCAGCAGGTTCATTTCCTTCGCATCCAACCCTAGCGGCTTGAAGAACGCCAAATGCGAATCGAAGGCCATTAATGGACCCAATTGCTCGCCGCTCGGAAAATGAAACGACGCGGGCAGAACGCCGACGATGCGGTAGGGCGAGCCGTCGAGCGCTATGGTCCGCCTCAGCGCTGACGGGTCGGCATGAAAACGACTGCGCCAAAAAGAATCGGTGAGCATGACGACTTGATCGTGGCCGGGCCGATCTTCTTCGGGAAGGAATGTGCGGCCCAACGCAGGCTGTACGCCCAATACATCAAATAAATTCGCGGAAGCCTTGCCGCCATCGACGACTTCCGCCGAGCCGAGACCCGTTAGATTGAAATCTCGCTCTCCCGCCAGCGCAATCTCCTCGAAGGAATGTGTTTCCCTCTGCCAAATGGCGAAATCCGGAAAATTTGCTGGAAATGTCGGATAGAACTTTGTAAGTTGCGGGATGACTTCGCGAATCAGGTAAAGCTGCTGCGGCTGGCGAAAAGCCAGCGGGTGCAATAGCACGCTGTTGACCATCGAGAAGATGGCGGTGTTGGCGCCGATGCCGAGGGCGAGAGTGAGGACGGCGACGGTGGTGAAGCCTGGGGACTTGCGCAGCAGACGGAGTGCGTAGCGAATGTCCTGAAGGATCCCGGAGAAAAAAGTCTTGCTGTCCTTTCCCGGTGCAATGGGTTCGCGGCAGAACTCTGCTTCGACCCGCCTGAGGTTGCGGGCAAGAAAATCCTCGTCCATGAGTTCGCCGAGTGATGTGTGGTACGCAGCGTCTTCGTTCTGGCCGCTGGCGAGCAACTCCTGGTAACGGTCTTCAAGGTGCTGCGCGAGTTCGTCTGCGATTTCCGCTTCACGCGTTGGAGAGAGTTTTAGCGGGGTGAGTCTTCGGAGAATTTCCGGCTTCCATTCATGCATTTTCTGCCTCCGTGATGCGATTGATGCCGGCGACAAATTCGCGCCAGTCACGAAGCTGCGAAGCGAGGACTCTGCGGCCCTGGCGAGTCACACGATAATAACGGCGACGGCGCTGCCCGCTTTTTTCAACCCAGCGGCCAAGCAGCCAGCCGCGTCGTTCCAGGCGGTAGAGCATCGGATAAAGTGAGGCCACATGGAAGCGTACCGTGCCACCGGAGCGTTGCTCGATGAGTTTGCTGATTTCGTAGCCGTGGCGCGGGCGAGCTTCGACGAGCGAAAGAATGAGGAGTTCGGCGCTGCCTCTTTTCCATCCCGTCTGTGAAGTTGTGCTCTCCATATATGGCGCGGCAACATATTGAACGAGGGCGCGCCTGAGAGTCAAGTGGATGTTTCGTTAGCCGGCTATCCCTGGGGGTCAGTCGCTTCGAATGGCAGTTAATCAAGTGCTTCAGGGATTGGGAATTGAACAGACGTCCTGACGGATTGCGCTAAGGGGCTGTATTCGCTAACCGCACCGTGCGACTCTGGACGAGTGGTCGGCAACCCTTACCTAATCGCGTTACGTCAGAGTTGGTCCTGATCTGCCCAGAGGCGGGAATTGCGTCCTCTCAAGAAAACCGCCGACGAGCAGCCGTCGCTCGTAATAGGCTGTCTCGGCGGGCACTAGGTGCCTCGGCATTACTCAAGTTTGGTCACCAGCGTTCGTCCGTCTCCAGAAAGTACGACCTTTGCCCGGTTGTCGTGCCACCACTGCACCCACTGTTCGGGCGAATCGAAGGTATTGCCGGTCAACTGCTTCAAGATTGCGAGGGTCCCAATCGGACAGTGAATCTGGCCATTGTCGTCAAGACAAAGATCGCCGATCATAGCACTCGCTTTTTCCCAGTCGCGCAAGCGCGTGTTCTCGGGATTCTCCAGCCAGGGGACGAAATCCTCGAGGTTCGCATAGTTCAGTCCCGTCCTCTTTTGTAACCCCGCCAGCGTTATTGGTTCCCGGGTGGTGTTCCTTGTCCGGTGAATCAAAGAGACCCAGTCCTGGGCCTCAATAGGACTCATCTGCCAGGGATTGGTCGGGCGAATCCGGTCGAGGGCCTTTCGCCACTCATCTTCGGTTTCAAAGTCGCTTCCGGTCATGTTGCGCAGGAACTGGCGGACGCGACGCTGCCGTTCGCCGGTAAGAATTTCGATGCTGTTGGCAACGTAGAATTTCAGGCCCAGAAGGCGGGCTTCGCGATCGTGAAGCACGGCGCCTCTATCGGCGGGTGCGGGGTCAAGCCCATAACCCCGACCCGAGAGCCACTGCGGCCCCAGTCCGCGCACTTCCTCGGCAACGCTGCTGCAGCCCATGTGCGGATGCTGTTGGCGATAGGCGTACGGATTTTCGAGATTCCATATGTCCGTCTTATCTATCTCCAGCAATTGATCTTCGCTGGACCAGACGAGTGATTCCCTGTTTTGTTCCCACCATGACCGCAGTTCATCGTAGGAAGAGAAATCGCGGCCCAGAAGACGAAGCAGTTCCTTCCGGATCTGCCTGGTCCTTTCGCTCTCCCACTGTTCGGCATCAATCAGCCCGAACCAGGAGCAGGCCGCATTGAGATAGCCCTGCTCGATGGACTTCGGGTCGTCCATGCCTTCGGAGGGGATGCTCAAACAAACGCTCGAATCTACGGTGGGACGAATGATGATCCGGTCTGCGAGGCTTACCTCGGATGAAATCCCTTTATAGCCTTTCCAAAACCAATACTCGGAGGGTTTGGAAGAATAAACACTAAGGCATCCAATTCCGTGGAAACCCATCGCAGGGGGCGCAGTGGCAAGCAAACCCGCCAGCAAAGCTCCTATCTGACCGAGCGCAGTCAGGCCAACGATTTTCGATTCCGTTAGACGCGGTGGGTGATGAGACATGGGTGCATTCCCGGAAAGCGATGCCGCGGTGGGAAACTGCGCCGACCAGCCATACAACCACGCCCAAAGGAGACAGGCTATCCAAAGAACGCAGAGATAGGGAAAAGCGAAAAGCACCGCTGCGCCAAACCAGTTGCGAGCGGAGAGGAGTGTCATAACCAGGAACGCCCAAATTGCGATCAAGATCAGCGCAGCGAATCCCGAATATCTCCGAGTCAACTTCCACCGATTGGTCTGGGCGGGCGGTGGAGAGACGATGGGAATCGGGGCGATCAGGAACAAGCCCACAACTCCAAATGAAATCTCCCAGACAAGGAAGCTGACTTGCCAGGAAAACACACGAGACCGGAGCCATTCGATTAGCCAGACGACCGTAGTAGCGCTAGCTATCCACAAGACGGCCGACCGAACGTAGTTGCGCCAACGCGAATCCGAAACTCGAGTAATGGCTTGCGCCAGCTGCTGGCGTTGCAGGACGCGCCATCGCAACATCCCGAGCGCAGTTCCTCCCGCAAGGCCAGCGAAGAGCAGGATCGTCAACACATAATCTATTTGGAGCGGATCGGAATCCCAGGACGAACCGAAGCCTCCGAAGGATGCCGCAGTCTTCAGGAAGACGGCTTCGCCGAATGCGACGACGGCCACGGCAGCCGCCGCACTTCGAATCATGGCTTCCGCGGCACTGCGGAACTGTTTTCGCCACACGTAGAAGGGGATCAGAACGGCCTGCAGCACGGGCAACGACGCAAGCGGCACTCCCTGGCTATAGCGGCCGCCCAGCACGGCCACGCGGAAGTAGCCTGCCGCGTAGACGAGGCTCATCCCGATCCAAAGCCCCCAAAGCAGACGGAAGGCTCCGACAGCGGAATTGCGACTTGGGCCTGCAATCGGGTTGCTCGCCACTTGGGTCCTTTCGTGGGGATCACATTTTCCAGGGTTGTCGCAATGTTAGCATCCCAGTCGAAATCGCGCGCAACACGCCCGCGAGACGCAGGTCCACAACTTTGCGCGTTCTATAAAGGGGAGAGTCAAGAGAAAAAGCTCCCCGGACTGGAAGGAGCAAAGATTTTTGCCTTGCTCTCCAGCCCATGTAATGTTGGGCGCTCCTGGTTGTAGGCGTTGATGCGAACGATCAAAACCTACTTCAAACGGGCGCCCTTTTATAATGCGTTTATGCATATCCATCGGTGCCAATAGCACAGCACTACCCAGACGTGGACGTGTCTGTGGTCGTATCGTCGGCTATCCGTCAATTACACTACGAATCAGCCATTGTGGCGGTCATTGTCCGTGTGGCGCGTAAGTAGTGAACGAATCGAGGAGGTGCCACTTTCCGATAGCCGGTTTCTATGGGGGCGCTTTGCAGCGGCATTTTTTTGATCATTCCTTTGGGGTCAGCGCGACGACGGGTTACTGTTTTAGAGAATATTCACGGCACGTGCCGCCAACAGAGCGACGGTTGAAAAGGAAATGAGCGCCTGAATCATCATGAGGATTTTGGCCCATGGCGACAATACGGGACTGTCGGTGGGCGAAAAGGCTGTACTGGTATTAAATGACAGAAACAAGTAATCGACGAAGCCCGGGCTCCAGCACTGTTCTCCCATCTCGCGTTTAGATTGCTGGTCGAGTGTCATTTGGGGAAACAGGAAGGCTCCGTCACTGTGAACGCCGCGCAACTCGCGCGCGCGGGGGCCGCCTGCATCGAGTCGCCAGTACCACGATGCGAAGACGAGGATGTTCGTGACCCATAAAGCAGCGGCTGAACGCAACAGATCTTGCGGATTCTGTTTATGAGAGGGCAGCGCCGCCACGAGCAGGCTAAGTGACCAAACCATGTCGACGGTTACAATGGAGGTCAGCAAGTAGCCCAGAATCTTGTTAATTTTGTCCTTTCCCCGCTGGCGCGCCCATGCCGTGGGGATGAGCAAGACCCCGACAACCACAATCAAGAGCCAATCAGGTCCTACCGACAAGGATTCGGGAAGGGCGAGCCGCAATCCTCCCACGGCAATTAGGGCGAGCATCGCAGGCCAGCGCGGTTCCGAGCGGATTTGGGTGTTCGTCATGGCTCTTGGCCCCGCTATGGTAACCCAGAGGAACACATCCGTGTGCGCAGCAGCGTCAGCAGCCCGCTGCAGGATAATCACTCCGGCCTTTAGCTTTTCACGTTTTCAATGGGTCACCGGCTCCCTCACCTTGGGATTACTTCGATCTTGCCCGTCATCCGGCCAGAACCGGTGGTCGTGCTACCCTCTTTGGTCGATTCGGTCGAATCCCAGCGGGCCGGGCTCTGAAGCCGCAGCCTCTTTGGAGCATTACACGTGCGATTCACAACTAGATTCTTGCGCTGGAACGCCGCCGCATTCGCCCTCTTCGCCCTCGCCCCGCTTAACGCCTATGCGCAGGACGCGCCCACGCCAGAGACCCACGGTATTGTCGTCGCCGACATGGACCGCTCGGTCAAGCCCGGCGACGATTTCTACCGCTACGCCAATGGCGCCTGGATCAAGCGCACCGAAATTCCTCCTGATCGCAGGTACATTGATCCAAACGGCCTCGACTTCGACGGCTCGAACGACTTGACCCGCAAGCGTATCGCTAGCCTGATTGAAGACGCAGCCAAGGCCAACGCCCCGGCCGGTTCCAAAGCACGCAAGATTGCCGACTTCTATCACTCCTACATGGACGAGGCCACCATTGAAGCCAAGGGCCTTGCTCCGCTCCGCCCACAGCTCGACGCGATTGCTGCCATTCGCGACAAGCCCGAGCTAGCTCGGGCTTTGGGTGAAAGCCTGCGAGCGGATGTCGATGCCCTGAACCTCGACAACTTTCATACCGCCAACCTTTTCGGACTGTGGGTCGCCCCCGGCTTTAACGACCCTGAGCACCATGCCGCCTACCTGCTGCAAGGCGGCCTGGAGATGCCCGACCGCGAATACTACCTTTCCGACAGCGGCAGCATGCGCGACATCCGCGCCAAATATAAGACGCACGTTTCAGCCATGCTCAACCTGGCCGGCTTCATCGACACGGACGTCCGCGCCCAGCACATCGTCGATCTGGAGCACGCCATCGCCGAAAAACATATTCCCTTGGCGGATCAGGAGGACATCCACAAGGCGAACAACACCTGGAAGCAAGCCGACTTCGCCGCCAACGCCCCAGGCCTCGACTGGGCGGAGTACTTTCGCGGCGCCGGTCTCAGCGGCCAAGCCAGCTTCATCGTCTGGCAGCCCTCAGCCTTTACCGGAGAGTCCGCTCTCGTTGTCTCTACCGCGCTGGACACATGGAAGGACTGGCTGGCCTTCCACCTGATTGAGGACTACGCCAGTGTTCTGCCCAAAGCCTTCGCCAACGAGCGCTTCGACTTCTTCGGCAAGACCCTCTCCGGCAAAACAGAGCAGCGCCCGCGCTGGCAGGGCGGCGTCGCAATGGTCAGCAGCGTGATGGACGAAACTGGAAACAGAATGCTTGCAGGCCGCGGCGTGCTCGGCGATGCCGTCGGGCAGCTCTACGCCCAGCGCTACTTCTCACCAGAGACGAAGGCCCAGATCGAAGCCATGGTAGAGAGCATCATCGCCGCTTTCCGGCGACGCATCGAGGCTCTCTCCTGGATGGATCCTGCGACCAAAGCCGAAGCCCAAGCCAAGCTCACCACACTCTATGTGGGAGTCGGTTACCCGGAGACCTGGCGCGATTATTCTGCCTACCAAGTCAAGGCCGACGACATCTTCGGCAACCTCTGGCGCGGCGGTCTGTTTGATTACCACCGCTTTGTCGCCCGTCTCGGCCAGCCCGTGGATCGCAGAGATTGGTGCTTGTATCCGCAGACCGTCGATGCGGACGAATTGCCCCTGCAAAATGCGCTCAACTTTCCCGCCGCATATCTCGAACCGCCAAACTTCGACCCGCAGGCTCCCGCCGCGGTGAACTACGGCGCCATTGGCGCTGTCATCGGGCACGAAATCAGCCACACTTTTGACACCACAGGCAGCGCATTTGATTCCACAGGGCGTGTGCGCAACTGGTGGAAACCTGCTGACCTGGCGCATTTCAAGGCGGCCACCGCCAGACTCGCCGCGCAGTACGACACCTACAAACCTTTTCCCGACCTTGCCGTGAATGGTAAGCAGACGCTTAATGAAAACATCGCCGACCTCGGTGGCATTTCCGCTGCCTACGATGCGTACCGCGCCTCCCTCGCGGGCAAGGCCGCTCCCGTCCAGAACGGTCTCTCGGGCGATCAGCAGTTCTTCCTTGGCTTTGCACAGAGCTGGGCATCAAAGTCGAGTGAAGCTTTTCTCCGCGAGCAAGTGATGACCGACGACCATTCCCCCGACCAGTTCCGGCCGGTCACTGTGCGCAACCTCGACGCATGGTACGCGGCATTCGACGTCCAACCGGGACAGAAGCTCTACCTCGCTCCAGCCGACCGCGTGCACATCTGGTGAGCCAATGTAGGCTTAGGTGGGACCCACTGCAGGTCGGGCGGATCGCCGGCAAACCGGAACTAATGTTCTGATCGGGTTTACCGGGATGCCTTCCGCATAGCGTTACTCAGACATGTGGTCCGAGTGTTCCTGGAAAGTGCGGGGAACTATTCGTGTCTCAGCGCCACCAGCGGATCCACGCGAACCGCACGCCTCGCGGGGATATAACAAGCGAGCAGAGCGACAGCAATGAGAAGAAGGCCCACACCAGCGAACGTCAGAGGATCTGTGGGCCTCACTCCGTAAAGTAGTCCCGCGATCGAGTGTGACACGATCAGCGCGCCGAAAAGCCCAATCGCGGCGCCGGCAATGGCGAGCCCGATTCCTTGACGCAAGACCATTCTCAGAATGCTCTTGCTATCCGCGCCCAGGGCCAGTCGAATCCCGATCTCGTGTGTGCGCTCGCTTACGATGTACGAAATCACTCCGTAAATTCCAAGCCCTGCCAGCAGCAACGCCGTCGCGGCGAACAGACCGACCATTTCCATCGAAAATCGCCTCTCAGCCAGAGACGCAGATACTGTTTCGTTGAGCTTCTGGGCCCCGTAAACGGGAAGTGTTAGATCGACGGACTGCACTTGTGCGCGCAGCTCTCCTAAAATCTCAGCTGTTTCCAAATTCCCCCTCAGAAATATCGCCAGATGGTGCGCTTGATGGCGCGCGACCTTCTGATACAAACTGGTATAGATTTCCGGGATTCTTGCGTTTTCCAACGATTCTGTCCGGGCATCCGCGACAATGCCGACCACCGTGGCCCATGTAGGTGCCGCCAGATTCAGCTTCAAGTGCTTCCCCAGGGGATCTTCGTTTGGCCAGTAAGTTTGCGCCATAGCCTGGTTGAGCACCACGACCCCAGGCGCCTGTTCGTTATCGAAGTCGCTGAATAAACGCCCGCGCAGCAGCGTCATGCCCATCAAGTGAAAATATTCCGGCGTAACAAATGAGGCGTCCACCAAAGGAGAGTCGTTGCTTCCCGTTTCGCGGCCTTCCAAGACGAGCGGGACTGGCGGCGTTTGATTATTTCGGTCGTGCCCTAGTGGAACAGCACCGAAATCGCCAATGGCGACTTCTTTCACACCGGGAAGCGTTCGGCTACGCCGGAGTACTTCGCGCAAGAACTGCGCCTCCTGCGTAACGGTTGCATACGTGTCTGCTCTAAGATCATTCGGGTAAGGCAGTCTCGTCCTGACCGTCACCACATTCTGCGGATCGAATCCTAGCCGCGCATTCAGCAAGTCCCAGAAACTGCGCAGCAGAAGGCCCGCGGCAATCATCAACACGACAGAAAGGGCAAATTCCGTTATCACCAGCACGCGCCGCGTGCGTGCCTGCTCCCTGGAGCCTGTCGCGCCTCGCCCTTCCTGTTTAAGCGCGTGCGTCAAATCTGTGCTTCCGGCATGCCAAGCGGGAGCCAGGCCAAAAATCATGCCGGCCGTGAGCGAGGCCACCAGAGCGAAAAGCAAAACGGTCCAATTAATCGTTACTTCGTTTAGCCGCGGCAGGCTTTCGGGCAGAATTCGCAGCAGCAGCCCTTTCGTGCACCAAAGGATCGCTAAGCCGGCTATTCCTCCGAGCAGTGAGAGCAACAAACTCTCTGTCATCAGCTGGGACATCAGCCGCGTCCGTGCGGCTCCGAGCGCCTGCCGAACCGCCATTTCGCGCCGCCGTGCGCTGGCGCGCGCAAGCAGCAGATTCGCAACGTTCACACAGCCGATCAGCAAAACTAATCCCACTGCGCCAAGCAGCATAATCAGCGACTGGTGCACTTTTCCAATCACGATTTCCTTGAGCGGCACCAATCGCACCGTCCAACCGCCTTGCAGCGGATAATCGCCGGGAAACTGTTTCTGCAGCGATGCGACAAGCCCGTCTACGCGTCTCTGCGCGTCTGCAATGGTCAATCCCGCTTCCAGCCGTGCAATGGCTGTCGGAAGATTCCGCCCGTTCCGCGGTGGGTGATCAAGCAACGGCGGGCCGTAAAAACTCGTTGCTGCCCAAACCTCGATATTCCTGTCTCTGGGTGTTCGCGCCGGGGCCTGAAAACCCGGCGGCATTACACCCACCACGTGATACAAGTCCGTGTCGAGGCGCACACCTTTGCCAAGGACATGCGGATCGCCCGCGAAAGCTCTCTTCCACATACCGTCACTGATCACGACTTCTGATGTAAATCCTGGTGTGTGATCGTTGGGATTAAACGCACGGCCCAATTGCGGTTTCACGCCCAGCACTTCAAAATAATCCGGCGCCACGATAAGCAAGCTGACGCGCGCAGGTTGCTCCGAGCCTGTGAGATTGTTGTCGTCGTACCACACAGGCGAAACGTATTCGAAAATTCCCGAATGCTGAAGGTCTTGCCACTCCGGCTCCGACATTCCCACATCCCGCGCGCCCACGCCGGGAAGATCATCTTCGATGCTGACGAGCTGCTCTGGTTGTGGGAATGGCAGGGAGTGCAACAGCGCTGCATCGACCACGCTGAAAATTGCCGTCGTCGCTCCGACGCCCAGGGCAATCGTCAGAACCACGATGGCGGTGAAGCCGGGAGACTTGCGCAGCATTCGCAGGCCGTAGCGAACATCCAGCGCCAGGTTCTCGAACCATTCCCAACCCCACGCAATGTGACTTTCTTCCTTTAGGTAGGTTGCGTTACCAAATCGGCGCCGGGCTGCAGCGCGGGCCTCGTCTGCCGACATCCCGGACTGGAGCTCTTCCTGTTGGCGGAATTCCCAGTGCAGGCGCATCTCCTCTTCAAGGTCCGCATCAAACTGTCCCCGATGAATTAGCATGTCCAGCCGTCTTGCAAGTTCGCGCAGCCAATTCATAGCGGAGCCCCTTTCAGACAGCCTCGATCACACGCGCGATCGCTCCGATGACGCGTTCAAACTCCGACATTTCTACGTGTGGTTGTTTGCGTCCCGCCGCTGTCAGCTGGTAGTAGCGAGCGCGGCGGTTTCCGGCCGTCGTGGTCCACTTCGCGATCACCCAACCTCCCACGAGCATCCTCTGCAACGCCGGGTACAGCGATCCTTCTTCGACTTGAACAACGTCATTCGAAATCCTCTTAATGGAATTGGCAATCTCATATCCATGCATTTCGCCGGAGCGCGCCAGCGTTCTCAAAATGAGCAGATAGAGGGCTCCCGGAGGAATTTCGTCTCGATGCAAAGCAACACCTCTGACATAGTTAGACTATGGCAATATCGTATCGTTAGCAACGCATGTCAAGTATCTGTCGCAGCGGCATGCAGGATGACGGAGTTGGGAAGCGCGCTTCCGGACAGATGGTCGGCAACCCTTCCACAAGCTCCCACCCAGCTCAAGGATTCGGCTCGATGCCAATGCGATCATTCCCGGCTGATCGAATCCGTTGCTTGCAGCCGAGGTAGCGTTCGGTCGTTTGCACCGAAACGTGCCCCAAAAGGAATTGGATCTTCTCTAACTCGTCTCCCGATGCGTGGCAAAGTCGAGCACAGGTTCGACGCAGATCGTTCGGCGCCAACTGCGCCACTCCGATGCTTCTGGCGGATTCCTTCACGATGTGCCAAACCAGGTGGTGTTTTACGATTCTTCCGATGGTGGCAGCGCATCTTGCCCGGTTGTCCCTGGCTTGAGCCCGCTGGTCCCTGGCTGAGCCCGCTGGTCACAAGTTTGTTGTCTGGCCGCGCTTTCGTGGTGTATTTGTGTCCGCATGAAGAATTCCAAGTTAACCTGCGGATTCTGGAAGTAGCTGTATGAACCGAAGAACGTTTTTGAAAGCATCCGGGGCAGTATCACTTTCGCGGCTGTGGCCACGCAGCGCGTTCGCAAGTCCCGCAATTCGCCGAGTGCGTCCTTCCGACCCGGGTTGGCCGTCCAGAGAAGCGTGGAAGCGCCTCAACGAGGCGGTTGGCGGCAACCTGATTCCAGTCGATTTTCCGATCAACGCATGCATGTCCTCGTCACAGAGCGCGGACTGCAAAACTCTCTTCACAAACTTGAAAAACCCCTACTACATTGGCGACAATCCCGGCATAACCCAAACCTTGGGATGGGTCGATGCTTGGGCCACCAAACCCAGCGTCTACGCCGTCGCTGCAAGAAACGCCGCCGACATCGCGGCCGCCGTGGATTTTGCCCGCGAAAACAATTTGCGCCTGGTCGTAAAAGGGGGTGGCCACAGCTATCAAGGCACATCGAACGCACCCGATTCTCTCCTGATTTGGACACGTCCTATGCACGACGTCACCATCCAGAACGATTTTGTTGCAAGTGGGTGTAAGTCAGCTCCTCAGCCGGCCGTCACTGTCGGCTCTGGAACAATTTGGTTGCAAGCCTACGACGCCGTCACCACCAAGGCCGGCGCCTACGTTCAAGGCGGCGGCTGCACCACGGTCGGCGTCGCCGGCCTCATTCAAAGCGGCGGTTTCGGCAGCTTCTCGAAGCATTACGGCATGGCCGCCGCGGGTCTCTTGGAAGCCGAAGTCGTTACCGCCGACGGCAAAGTGCGAATCGCAAACGCTTGCACCAATTCGGATCTGTTCTGGTCGCTAAAAGGAGGCGGAGGTGGCAGCTTCGGGGCAGTCAGCAAATTGACCTTGTGCCTGCGAGATCTTCCAGAACTAGCCGGCGGCGCCAATTTCACCGTCAAAGCTTCTTCAGATGACGCCTATCGCCGCCTGATCCGCCAGTTCGTCGGCTTCTACCGCGAAGCTCTGTTCAACGACCATTGGGGCGAACAAGCGCACTTCTCTCCCGACAACAAGCTCGAAATCAGCATGGTTCATCTTGGCCTGGAGACGGAGCAATCGCGAAAGGTGTGGCAGCCGTTCCTCAATTGGCTAGCGCTGTCTTCCACTGCCTACACCATCGAATCTCAGCCGGAAATCGGTAGCATGCCCTTCCGGCATTGGTGGGACGTGGACTGGCGCAAACAACATCACCATGACGTTTTCAAAGCAGACTCCCGCTCCAGCGCGAGCCCAATCAACGTTTGGTGGAACGGCGACGCCGGCCAAGTCGGCTGGGTAGTCTGGGGTTTAGAGTCGCTTTGGATGCCCGCATCATTGCTGCAGGACGATTCACAAGAAAAATTGGCCAACGCATTGTTCTCCGCTTCCCGCTTCAGCGAGGTGGAGCTTCATTTTAATAAGGGGCTCGCAGGCGCGCCTTTGAAAGCCATCGAGGCTGCAAAAGACACCGCAATGAATCCCTCGGTGTGCGGTGCCTTTGCGCTCGCCATCGTCGCCGACGGCCAGGGGCCCGCGTATCCCGGAATTCCCGATCACGAGCCCGATGCCGTGAAGGGCCGCAAAGCCGCGGACACCGTGCACCGCGCCATGAACGAACTCCGCACCGTCGCCGCCAACAGCGGAGCCTACGTCTCGGAAAGCAACTTCTTCGAGTCCGACTTTGAGCAATCCTACTGGGGCACCAACCAGGCACGACTCGCACAGATCAAAAAGAAATACGACCCCGACGGCCTCTTCTTCGTCCACAACGGAGTCGGCTCACAACAGTGGACTCCCGACGGCTTTACCAGGCGTTGAACTTGGGCAGTGTTCAAGTCGACTGGGAATTGCCTCCAGTTTGCCGGTGACTCGGTCGCTCTCGGGAACGGGATGCGCCTTGGCATATAATGCGCCGAATGCGGAACCTCAAAGTCAGAGTTCCAACTTTGAAGGAGGCATTCCATGTCGCGAAGAGTTGCAGACCTGCTGTGGGAGATGCTCGCGAACGCCGGAGTCAAACGGTGCTATGGCATCGTCGGTGACGCTCTCAATCCCGTAATTGACGGTCTGCGCCGCAACGGCAAAATCGAATTCATCCACGTCCGTCACGAAGAGTACGGGGTTTTCGCGGCTGTCGCCGAGGCTTACCTAACTGGCAATCCGGTGGCCGTGTGTGGAACGGCTGGCCCAGGCGTCGTCCATTTGTTCAACGGGCTGATGGACGCGCGCAAGGAGGGAGCTGCCGTTATCGCCATTGCGGGCGATGTGGAGACCAAGCTGATCGACACGGGGGCGCTCGAAGAACTCAATCCTTACAAGTTCTTCGAAGCCGCATCCCTCTACACCGGGCGCCTCGTGAACCCTGAGCAGGCGAGGGCGATCATCAATACCGCCATTCTCACCGCCGTCACGGAAAAAGGGCCTACGGTAATTTCGATTCCAGGCGACGTCGCGTCGGCCGATGCGGCGGACCAGTCTCCCGAGATCAGAATCCCTACCGCGCCCCGCTTCCGCCCCTCCGATGCGGACCTCAATCAGCTTGCGAAGATGATCGACGATGCGAAGACGGTAGCAATCTTCGGCGGCGATGGCTGCAGGGACGCTCGCGATGAAGTGGTGCAACTGGCGGAAAGATTGAAGGCGCCGGTCGGCTACACCTTCCGCGGCAAGCAATGGTTGGAACATGACAATCCCCATGCGGTCGGCATAACCGGCTTGCTCGGGTACGGAGGAGCCTATAGCGCGATTCATGACGCGGACCTTTTGCTGCTGCTCGGCACTGACTTTCCGTTTTCCGAGTTCCTCCCCGGCAAGGGCGTGAAGAAAATCCAGATCGACAAAAACCCGAAACACATCGGCCGCCGGACGCCCGTTGATCTTGGGCTGGTCGGCGACATCAAGGAAACCGTGACCGCCCTGCTGAAGAATGTGGGCGCGAAGACCGACGCAGGGTTTCTCGACAAACACGTCGCGAAGACGAAATCGTTTCACGAGCTTCTACAGCACTACGTCGTGAAAGGGCCGGGAATCAAGCCCATACGTCCGGAATACCTGGCCGCCACGCTGAGCGAACTAGCCGCCGATGACGCCATGTTTTTCGTCGACACCGGCACGGCTTGCATTTGGATGGCGAGACACGTTAATGGCGGCAGAAATCGCAGGCTATTCGGCTCGTTTTCGTGGGCGTCCATGGCCAATGCCGCGCCAAACGCCTTCGGCGCCCAATTGGCATATCCTGGTCGGCAAACGATCGCCATGTGCGGCGACGGCGGCTTCACCATGCTTGGTCTTGGTGATCTGTTGACGCAGGTGGAACGAAAGACTCCGGTGGTTCAGATCATCCTCAATAACGGGTCTCTTGACTTCGTCAATATCGAACAGCAGGAGGCCGGCATGCTCCCCTTCGGCGTCGCATTCAAGAACCCGAATTTTGCCAAGGTTGCTGAGGCCATGGGAGCGAAAGGAATCCGCATCGAAGAACCCGGCGACGTTCGGGAGGGACTTGCTGCGGCCCTCGCGCACCAGGGTGGCCCCGTGGTCGTCGACGCGGTAGTCGATCCGTTTGCCCTGTCGCTACCGTCGCATGTTCCCTTTCACACGGCCAAGGGCTTCACGCTTAGCATTGCCAAACAGGTATGGAGCGGAAAGATGGACGAAGTGATCAAGACGATCGAACGAAACGTGAGACTGATCTGAGCAAGTCTGGACGGCCCTCACATTCTGCCGCAGCGACCATCCGCGCGTCGGCGCCCAGTGCCACGCGTACTCCAATTTCGCCGGTCCGTTGCACCAAGCCCGCCGAGAGCAACCCATATAACCCGAGTGGGCTCAACAGCCACGCCCGCACGCCGAAGAAATTTGTGGGCAGCAAGGGCAAAAGAAAGTTGTGCCATCGGAGTGCACCAAGATGATTCGTGTCAACGGCTCGCCCCGTTCAAGAATCCGCTTCGAGACGAAGTTTTGCGGCCCGCGCGGTTTCCCGTAGAAGCGGGTCCGCGTGATCCAAGCAACCCTCAAGTTCTCTCGCCATGGATTTCATACGGAAGGATCCAATTGCATACGCGCCACACGATTTCAACCACGGGTCTTCACTACAAACGAGGAGGCTAACGGCTTGCTCCCGGGTCTCTAGCTTCGCGCGCACCAACTGATTCGCCAGCCGTGCGCGCTCTTTCGGCGTTACTCGACCATCCAGCAGGGGCACGAGGGTGACACGCAACGACGACTTCAAAACGTTTTCCAGGAACTCTAGCGCGTTGTCATACACGGTTCTATCCTTGGATTGCAGCCCAAGGTAAACCGCGTACAAGTCCACGTGGGTATACAACAAGCCCAACAGCCGGAAGATCCTCTCCAATTCCTGGCGGAGAGAGTTTGCCAGTGCCCCGCCGACCACATCTTCGCCGCTTGTCGGGCCCGAAACAGCGTCCATGATCTGATAAGTGCGATAGTGCCCCAGGATTTCAGCCGCCAACACCGTTTCAAGCATCTGAAAGTCGAGCGGAATTTCCGGGTGGTCACGGTGCAACTTGTTCAATGCGGTGATGACCCTGAACCGCAGAGTTGTGTCGCCCTCCATGACGTTCTCCAACAGCACTTGCGCCGCGGCGGGAGTTCCAATACCCATCAGGACGAAAGGAATTTCTCTACGTTCCTCCGCCGGCACATCCGGATCTCCCAGCCGATCACTCAAGAGTCCAATGATCGAGTCCCCGAGTGCCACGAGCGCCTGCGCCGCAGCGTCATGAAGCAACGGGCCATGAAACTGCTTCAACAACTGCGAAGCCAAGTCCTGTTTTCGAAGTTGACCTACAGAATGAATCGCTTCCCGCACCACTTCGTTTGAGGGATCGTCCAACAATCGGGAAAGCAGAGAGTCGAAAAGATCTGGAAGTTGTCCTAGAAGCCGCGCGGCTTCGCGTCGAGTTCTTTCCCCCTGTTCTCCTTCTTCTCCAGCCATCTGTTCCAATATTCTTCTTGCAGTCTCCACGTTCTGCGCCTCACCCGGATGGGCCAAGTACGCCGCCACTGCCGAGCGAATCGAAAAATCCTCAAATTCGCCTAAATCTTGAAGTAACAGCAGCGGATCAACGTGGGCGTGACGCACCAAATACAGCATCGCCTCCGTGCGCACCTCGATAGCCGGGTCCCTAAGCATTCGTTCTACTGTCGGCAAGATGGATGTGTCGTGTGATGCCGAGAGAATAGCAAGTGCAGTCTGCCGTACCTGGCTGGAGGGGTGGTGGAGTAGATTCCGGATTACGGGATGCGGAGTCCCACCACTTTCCACTTCATAAAAGCTAAGCGCATAGAGAATTTCCTTGGGGTCGGAAACCTGGAGTTTGCTAGCCAGCAATTCCGACGTGGAGCGGTCCAATGCCACAGCGGAAACCTGGTCGGCGCTCAGGCGGTGCTGGTTGATCGAGTCTTGGAGTACCGCAAGATACTGTCTGCCGCCGTAGAAGACCGCCGCTAACCACCCCGCCGTCAGCAGCAGGACAATATAGCTGAGTTGGCGCGTAGCGATGTGCAGATGGGTTGCAAAAATAAGGACGACCACGCCCCCCAGACCGTCTCCAATTCGCCAAATCACGGTGTCGATGAACCATTTGGCCTGTAATTTCACGCGACGCGCCAGCGGCAGGTAAAGTAACTCCACCGCGGATTTATCCAGCGAGTAACGCAGTATCTGGTCACTGCCCCGGAGCAAAACCACCGCAATCAGCGTTCCCCAGATCAGCAACCCGCTCGAGCCCAGGAATACCGTGACCGGAAGCACGAATAACATCGTTCCGATGCTGAAGCGCCGCAGAAAGCGCGTGGTGAGCAGTAACTGAAAAAAAAGTCCCAGGATTCCGGCGTAGAAATAAAAATCGCCGAAGAACACCGCCAAGTGTTCCTTGTTGGTAAAGAATTCTTTGGCAATCGCCTTGAACTGCCACCCGGTTACCGTGGTCACGAAAGAGGAAATACAGATAATCGCGGTTACGGCTCGTAGATACTTTGAGGAAAATATCAGCCGCAGCCCTCCCTGAACATCTCCCTGCCCGATTCCCGACTTTTCGGACGGCGATTCCTTTGGCTCCGCGATTTTGAACTTGGCTTTCCTCCACGCGGCGTACATCAACACCGAAGAAATCGCCAAGAGCGGAACCATTACCAACAGAAGACTCTCCGTGCCAAAGGCACGAGCCGCCCGCACCGCAACGAACCCGGCGAAGATCGACCCCAAGATCGCGCCGCTACCCACCATGCCGAACACGCTCTTCGCTTCCCGCGTGGTCAGCATATAGTTCGCCAGCGTCCAGACTTGCGTCGGAGCCAGCACTCCGAAAATACTTACCCAAATGTAGAAGACCGGATAAAGCCAATTCGGATGATAGAAGTCCGCCAACACCCAAAACACCGTGCAGGTTGCCGCGAAGAAGAGTTGGCTGCCTATCAGCAAGTTGCGCAGAGAAGTCCGGCGTGCCAGATACAGGTAGCCGGCCACCACGAAACCCCCGAGAATGCCGCTGGCGATATCCGCGTACGGGAGTTGCACGGCCTGGAAGCGCGTCAGGAACAACGCATCGCGTGCCACCTTTCCAATCACGTAGCTGCTCATGATTAGGAAGAGCGACGATGTCAGAAGCAGGCCGCGACCTAGGTCGCCGGGATGAACGTTCAGAGCGCGCTCAATCCACCGTTTCATCTGCAAAGTCCACTTTTGCCATCTTTTGTCCTATCAAGGCGCAGTGGTTGTTGCAGAACAGACGTCGGCAGGAACGACGGATGCCTTTTCCGAAATCGCGGTCCCATCTTGTACCTTGGCATGTTCTGACGCTCCGTCTTGAGCTGAAGATCCGGCGGAATCCAAAAGAACTACCCGTTGGTCCAGATACACTGCGATGAATTTGGTACCGTCGCAGATTTCCAGAGCGGATGCCCTTCCCCCGGTGTAATAGCTGCTGAGCATGCCGGTGTCGATCAGGAATACTTTGTCGTCGAAGCGGAGCCGTATGCGACCACCCTTCTGAGGGGTGTGCCCTAGCACAAGGTGCGCCGCCTTGTACGCTTCCAAGACCTTGGTCGCCAGCGGGGAGCCCTCTTCCTCGCTCCAATGGTCGTAGCCTCGAAACCAGAGGGGTCCATCGACCCGCACGCTGAGCCAGTCTTGAAACGTCAGAAACTCCGTGATCTTTGCCTGGCGCTGGTCATTGGCGGGGACTCGCGACTTGCGCTCCGCGATGATTTCTGCCTGGAGTACGTAACTCATTTCCTGCAAATTAAAAAATGGCAGAATTAGATTTTCGTTCTCAAAATACTGTTTCGAGGTGTCGAATGCCTTGATTTCTTCTCGGATTTTGTCATTGATCGCATCGAGTTTCGTCTTAGCCAGGGCCGGATCGATTCCTCCGTGCAAGAAGATGATTCCTCCAATTTCGGCCACCGCGGCGTGCCCGCGAATCCATGCACCGTATATTCCCTTTGGACCCAGTGCCTCTCGCTGCTCAATGAAACCGGGCGGGTGGCGAGCCATCCACTCGGCCTCGGTCAACTCCATGGGCTGGGGTAACTCGGCAAGCAAGGCCGGGTGACTGGCGGTCCATTTCACATACTCTTCATACGCCGCTTTCCGCCGGTTTTCGGAATCGCTGTTCGCAAAACTCGCGTAGTTCAAAGGAGTGACGTAACGCAAATCACCCATCACATTCATCATCTCGTGGTTACCCAGCAGGCCCACTACCTGGCCGCCCGCTTGCCCCGCTTCCTTTTCGAGCCTCATCAACAGGTCCATGACCTCGCGCGGCTTGGGACCGCGATCCAGGAGGTCTCCGACCTGGACGAAAATTGTCTTGCCGCCTGTCCAATGATTCTGTTTGTCGATAAGACCGCTACGTTGGAGAATCGCGACGAAGTCGTCAAAATCCCCGTGGACATCGGCGATAGCAACGATATTTTCCGCCTTCGCCGGGGCCCTCGCTGGTCCCGCCCACACCACACCCGCCGACATCAGAAGCAGTAGTATGGACCGACAAGCGCGGTAGGGAGAAACACACATCGTGGCAAGCCTCGCGAAAAAAAGCTTGGATCGCAGCGCCTGATGGGAAGGCTCCGCGATCCAGTTAGTACGTAAGCCCGGTGCTTACAAGCGATCGGGTGGTCAACCTGCACTACAACGCCGAACTCTTCTAGTCGGAGTGGGATAGGCGCTTAGAGATCATAGCTGCGTGGAGTTCGCCCGACTTTCCCCAAGTACCCGTGCAAATCACGTAGTCCGTGTCTTTAACTTCGCTTGCGTCGATGTCGTTGATCTTCTTGTCCGCGTGAAACTGACTGACCCATTTCGTCGAACTGTCGTACACGACCTTCTTCTCTATATTCGAATCCACGTTACGGACAGTCAAAGTAGAATGGTCTTTACTGCTTCTTACGACTTTGCCTTCCCACCGTGCCTCCTTCTCCTGAGCTGCGGCTTGCTTCGCGAAAGCTACCGTCAGCAGTGGAATGATAAGTACCAACGCCAGCAGCGTGACTTGCTTCTTCAACATGTTTTTTCTCCTTATCTCGAAATCACAGCACCTGGGTAAACTTCCTATACAACGAAAACACCGGTTAATCCCCGAACATGCGAACCCCCGTCAGCTTGGTCATTCCGTCTAATCCTTCGCCGCATCTCTTATGGGCCTACTCGAGTGACCACTCCAAAAGAGAATCCCGTTGAGCCACACGGTTTGTCTCAATGGCCTCGTGCTTCAGTACAGCACGGCTTCCTCACCCTTTTCGGAAATCATCTTCTGAAACTGGGCCACAATCTTGTCTCGCCGTGCCATCACCGTTTTCACTTCGTTCTTGTTGAGAAAACCCTCGGTTTTTGCTGTCAAAACGTTCGCGTCCAACGCCTTCAGTTTTTCTAACAATTGCCGGTCGCAGCGTACCAAGTCTTTGGGACTCTTAGGCTCTCTATTGAGGCGAAACGCCCGGGTGAAATCGATCCTCCAAATCCTCCAGTTCTCATCGATCAGCACATTCGTTAGATTAGGGTCGGAATCGGCGACCAATTGGTCGAAAACGCGAATCTTGTACATCTGATTGTTCCAAGCTTCCACATTCGGCGCATTTATCTTTTTCGTGTAGCGCTCCTCCTCATCCATCTTCACCGGCAGCCACCAACTCAGCGATCCTGTTTTGCCTCCCCATTTACGCTCGACATATACCGGCACCATGTCGTCCAAGCCAACCAACTCAGCCAGTCCATAAGCAGCGATGTTATATTTGTACGAATCCACAAAATTCACTTCCGTGCCGCCGACGAGCTCCTTCGTGGCTTTGTGTTCGTCAATCGGTTGGAAAGATGCGTCGTGGGTAATGGTGCCGTCGGAGAGCGTAAGCCGCGAGGTGTGGGTAATACCCTTCTTGGATTCCCGACTGTTAATCACCTTGGCAGTGGTAAGGAATTGCTTGATCTGCTCCTTGGTCAGGGTCGGCTCGTCCGATGCAGACACCACGAGTCGGCAAGTCAGACACAGCAATACTGCAAGCATCAGCCCGCGCCACGAGAGACGAAGTTGGTTCATGGAAGATCCTCCACTGAGCGGCTGGAACTCTACTCTTTTTACGGTGCAATGAACAACTTAAAATAACCGGAATGGACGCCGAAAACCACACGGTACAAAGGGGGGCACCAGTGGCGGTATCGCGCTCGACTTCAACAAAGACTCACCGCTCTTCTACGGGAATGTTTGGCCGATACGCAGGCCTACTACGAGATCTCGTTCGACCCGCCAGCGGCCGATCACCGAGACCCATACCATCATTTGCAAATTAAGGTCGCAAAGCCCGCCGTAAGTGGTCGGACTCGTCAGGGTTACTACGCGCAACCTGCTCGTCAGCGTCGGCTCGTATTAATCCAATAAAGCAGCCGCTTAGCAACCGCCATAATCGTGTTTTTTGATACGTAAGAAATTGGCAGCATCGGCCTCCTGTTTGCGAGGACTTAGGAGTACCGGGCCGGAAAGGATTTTGGCAGAGCTTTAGCTGGCCAAAGTGGAGTACGCGAAGGGCATTGAACCTGCCGGAGGTGGAGGTTTTGTTAAACCCTCCAAGAAAGAAATGATTCCTGGAAGTGTTCGCAGGCTACCCATGAATCTTGGCTTGACGCTCGTTACAAGAGCGTAATCGCCCGGTTCAATCCCTCCTATCGACCAAACTTCCTATGGTTAGTGTTTGAATTGGCGGTAGTAAGCACGTAACCGCCGTCAGCTGCCAGATTTCTTCGAGTCGAATTGGTTCAGTATCTCGATTCCCCGTACCCTCGGCTTGGCCCAGATATTTTTCGGGAAGCTCCTCATCAAAGCGGTAGCGGGCAATGACAGTTTCAAGTTCCTGCCCGGCCAGCGCAAAACCCTTGCCTTCAGTGCCGCGTTAAACGTTGTGATAAGGAAGGCGAGCGCGGCGGTGGTCATGGAATAGATCATGACGCCACGAGCCTCGAGAAAATTCCCCTTCGCATTGGCCGCGACCAAAGTGCTGAGCGACGCCGCAACTACCCCATCAGAGTATTCACCACGTTCCACACTGATCGACGCTACCACGCCGCCGTAGACGATCTGCACCTTGCGACCGCGGACTGATTCGTGATCGCCTCATTTCAGCCTCGACAATTTTGCCGCTGTAAGGCGGACCAGGATGCGGGAGTCTACGCTATGCTGAGTTAAGAGCAGCCTCTGGCTTTCGGTCCTCCTGTAACAATGTTCTTGACAGTCCCTAAGTGAACGGGCGTACACTCCCGCCGGGTTACTTGGGGCTTGGGAAGCCCGCCGTTCTGAGAATCGCAGGTCTCGCCGCCCCCGGCGTGACTCGAAACTCAGACACCAGATTTTTGTCTACGCACTATCCAATCCCGGTATACCCGTATTTCGCAACTCAAGTCACGATCCTAGTTGACGCTCCTGGCATTGCCATGCGAGCGATTCTGAGGCTGGAACAGGAGGTTCCCGTGGAAACTGCCATTGGAGTGTTCGCCGCGCGTGAGGGCGCAGAAGAGGCCATCAAAAACTTGGTCGAGAATCATGTCCCTGAAGAAGCTATCGTCTATCTAACACGCTCGGAAAGCGAGGCCCAAAGCATCGGAAAGCAACTCGGTTCCTATGCAGGGGGATTTGTCGGCGGAGCTGCGGGCTTGTCTGCCGGAGTTGCCGCGGCCACTCTGCTCGCGGTTCCAGGTATCGGCGCGGTCTTCGCTCTTGGGTTTGGTGCCGCGGCCTTGCTCGGCTTGGTCGGTGCGGGCACGGGGGCGGCTATAGGTTCGGGTGCGTCCAAAGGACACGGTGCCCCGGAGCCTAGCACCGGCACAGGCACCTCCGCGGACGCGGCCTTTTTCCAGCAAGTTTTGAATGAAGGTCACTCACTCATTGTTGTGCGAACGGAATCTCCCCAAGTTGCGTCCATTGCGTGCGCAATTCTGGATAAATTCGGGATGCGTATGAAAAAAGGTGTCGAGGGGAAGAATAAAGTGACCACGCGGCAGCTCGACGGAGCCGTCGTTGCCGATCTCGTTGGTAAAATCTCTCTTGGAGAGGGCACTGCGTTGCTTCGCGACACGATCCAACAATTGAGTGAACAGGGCAACCATTTTATCTTGTTGAATTTAGAGGGAGTCGATTTCATTGACAGCGCGGGGCTTGGCGAACTTGTGCGCACACACGCGACGATTCGTAGCCACGGGGGAAACCTAAAGCTAGTGAACCCCAGCCGTACCGTTCATGATTTGCTTCGGATTACAAAGCTAGACCGCGTGTTTGATATTGAGCGGGACGAAGTCACCGCCCTGGACTCGCTCCGCAACGGTCCGGCCGCTGCGAAAGGGGCGGTCTAAGCAGAACCACTCCGATTCATTCCGCAAGCGCCCCTGGTTGCCCCGAATATGTGCTGTACTATCTGGGTCGCTATACTCACCGTGTGGCCATCTCCAACCATCGCCTGGTCTCGCTCACCGATGGCCAAGTCACTTTTCGTTGGCGCGATTCCGCTCACCACAACGAATAGAAGCTCATGACCCTATCGCTCGATGAGTTCTTGCGCCGCTTCCTGCTGCATATTCTTCCGCAAGGTTTTGTCGCATCCGTAACTTCAGTTTTTTGGCAAACCGCAAATGCGCCATGCTCCTACCCCCTGGCTTTCAGTTGTTGGGTTCGCCAGCCGCAAGCCGAACAACACACCTCTTGCACCGAAGACTGTCCCGATCTTTGGCGCGGGTCCTAAATGCGGTGGACCGATGAAGGTCATCGAAAGGCTCACCGCTACCGAAAGCCAACTTCGTTCTCCACCACGGATCAGCGTTCCAGCGTGAGACCACTCTCTTGAACTCGAAACGAGGCACAGAGATACGGAACGCCCGGATGGGCGCAGACTGCGCTATGTGATTTAAGTAGTGCGAAGTATATTTGTGAGAGCAATTCAACAGACGCGCAAGCGCTCCAGTCCTCTTGGCTCTTCCAATTCCATCTTCTTGATTGAGATCGAGCCTAAAACTCTAGGCGCAGTTGAAACGCAATCATCCGCACCGTGCTGTCTCCACCCAGACCTACCCCCAGCAACCCAGTCGGAGGGGACGTCGCATAGCTAAGAGCTCCAAAACCGGTCTGGGTGGAGGGCTTGCCCGGAATACCAGCAAGCACCATATTCGGAAGTGCAAAATTCGGATGATTGAACACGTTGAAGAATTGCGTGTCGAACCGTAGTTTCACGCGCTCCGTCAACGCAAACCATTTTGTAATGTACAGATCGCTCCATACGAAATCTGGACCGCGCAGGGCGTTTCGTCCGAGGTTCCCAAACTGACAATTTTCAGGGCTGTCGCCTCCCAGGCATGCACCGGTGCTCGGGTCAACCGTGGAGACAAAAGCGTTGGGATTGAGCCACTGAACGGTCCCTGGCTGGGTGATGCCTGGAATCGGCTTGTGTTCGTAGAGCGGCACGCCGGGAACCACGCTTGCGAATTGCGGACCACTGCCATTCACAATGCCTTGCCCACTTGCTGAATAGGGCGTGCTCAAAACCGAAAACGGAATACCAGTGTGCCAAAACGCCGTTCCCGAAACCTGCCAGCCGTTCACCGCATAGCCAAGCGCCCGACGTTCGGTCTTCAGTGGCAATTGATAGACGTATTGCGCGTTTAGATTTTGCCGAATATCGTAGTCACAGGGTCCATAGTCCCGCGCCAAGTCTCCCGGAAGAGGGGACAGAATTCCGCCCGCCGAAAACTGCAGAAAGCCGCCGTTCGAGACGGTATCCATGCAACGGCTCCACGTGTAGTTCACTTGCCCCGTCAAGCCTTTTGCAAAACGCTTTATTGCCATTGCTTGCAGTCCGTCGTAATGGCTGTTCGCCCCGGTGGAAAGCTGCGTCACCGCTCCGAATCGAGGATCGGTGGACTGCGCGTATGGAAACGGCGCGAAACACCCGTCGCAGACTGTTTGATAGCCGTTCACTTGTGTCTGGTAAGGCTGGTTCACCGCCCGCGTGCCGACGTATTGCGCTTTCACGCTTCCGTCGGTGCCGAACTGATGTTCCAGCCCGAGGCTCCACTCCATGAAGTACGGCGCATGAAGTTCTCCATTAGGCACCGCGGTGATCGCTATGGGAGGAAGACAAGTCGCGGGATTGGACTCCGAAGAGGCGCAAGAGAGTTGGCCCTGAGAGAATCCCGAGCTGAACGTTTGATGCGCCGCCACAGCGGCGTCGATTGCGCTATTCCGCGTTCGCGGCGCAATAGTCGTGCCACCCACGGTTCCAAGAAGACCACCCTGAAACGTTTGCACATAAGGCGGGTTGACGCCAACCACGTCTGCAATGCTCCCGGGCAGAAGGTCACTGAAGAGTCCGAAGCCCGCGCGCAACACCGATTTCCTTTCGAATTGCCAAGCGATCGCCGTTCTTGGCTGCAGGATCGCTAGCGGGGTCGAGGAAAATACATTGGGAAGCCCCGTCCGGATCGCAGCATTCAGCGGCTGATTGACATCATGTGAAATCGAATCAAAGGCTCCATCAAGACGAGCGATCATGTCGTGAGGATTGAGCGGGTTGGAATTGAACGTATCGCGTACACCGAACGTCCAGGTCAGCTTTCTGGTTACTTTCCACGTGTCTTGCGCATACAGATCAAGATTAACAAAATGGAATGGCTCATTCGCGGCCGCCGAGAAAGTCTCCGTTGCTGTTGATGCCACTCCATAAATATATTGCGGTAACGTCGTATAGGTCACAGTCGGGACCGACCCTTCCTCGAAGTCGTAGTCATTGAGCCGAAGGATTCGCGTATTGATCCCGAATCGCAGTTCGTGGGCTCCACGGCTCCAGGCGAGGTTGTCATTGATGAACAATCTCGACGCTCGTCTTCCCTGAACCCAGGTATTGTCCAACCCTCCGACGGTTGTGAATGGCGCGTTCGCGCCCATGCCTTCCAGTACGATTGGGAACGCCGACAGCGTCTTCTGAAAATCGCTCGGGCCGAATAAGCTCGCATACCACGAAAATGCAGGGTTGAAATAGTTCACGAGATTTTGTGAAAACACATGCGTATACCCCGCGGCGAATGAATACAACGGCTGGGGAGAGATCGCGTTGAACAACGGATTGATGGGATCGGTATAGGCCGCCTGCAACCCGGTGTCACTCTGTAAGCGATACCAGGTCGTGTTCTTCTCATCGACGTTGTAGTCGATCCGAAGCGTCTCCACCTGTTCATGATCGTCGCTCGAATGCGAAATGCTCTGCCGATTGGCGCAGCCGTTTCCGTCATTCGCAACCGCGGGCGAACCTCCACCAACATCGAAAGGGCAACCAAGAACGTTGAGAGGCGTCCCGCTGGTATTTCCGTACAGCGAAAACATCTTTTGGTAGAACGGCACCAGCTGCGGCGCCGGCCCGTAGACCGAACCTGTCACGGAATCCTTGCCACCCAACGGGAGTTGCTGCAGAACGTAGTTCTGGAACGCCAGGGTTGGCACGGTCGCGGCCGTCACGATCGGCAGCGCAATCCGTACCCATTCACTGTCAACAAAGAAGAACAGTTTGTCCCGAATAATCCGACCTCCGAGGCTTCCTCCGAAGTGGTTCACCGTCGAGCGCGGTTTGTGGTTGCCCGGGGTCGCATTCGTAAAGTAATTTGCCGCATTGAACGCCGAACCGTTCCACAACTCATATAAATTTCCATGAAACTCGTTCGCGCCCGATTTTGTAACATAGTTCACCTGCGAGGCCCCGTACCGCCCCTGGTCGACCGCATATGACAGCGTATTGACGGTCACCTCCGATATCGAATTCAGGCCCAGAACGAGGTTGGTCGAAAGCCCGCTGTTCAGATTTGTCAGCGGGTCATTTGTCTCCAATCCATCCACGATGTAGCCGTTCGAAAGAGCAGGCAGTCCATTGAACTCCACATTTCCATATCCATTCGTGCCACCGACAAAATCATTTCCGCTGCCCGCCGTATTTACCAGTGCCCCGGCCGCGAATTGCAGCGGATAGGTCAGATCGCCGCCGGGATTCGGAAGGTTCTCCAGCGCCCGCGCGGTAATCGTCGTTGATGTGTTCGCATTCTCAGAATTGAGGAGTGGAGCTTCGCTGGTTACCTCAATGCTCTGTTTTGCTTGAGCTAGCCGGAGCACGAAATCGACCGCTTGCTTCTGGCCCAACTGCGCAGGTACCGCGTCGTCATGCCGTGCTTCGAAGCCTTCCGCTTCCGCAGTCATCGAATACGTGCCCGGCCTGAGCTGTGGAAAGTTAAACCGGCCCGATTCATCGGTCTTCGAACTCCTTCGCATTCCCGTCTCTCGATCGACAATCGTCACCGTCGCGCCCGCCACAACCGCGCCGCTTCCGTCGCGCACCTGGCCGACGATCGCGCTGGTAGTTTCACCCTGGGAATAGGTTGCTTTGGGCGAAACCAAATGTAACCAGCCGACAAGAACGAATATCAACAGAGCCGAACGCAGCATGGTTGTGGATCCGTTCCGTTCTTCACCTAAGTTATTGCAATTTAACCTTACTTAACGCGGATTATTAATGCAAGTAAATACCGTACGAGAGAGCTGATTTTAATTAGTCGCGACGAGCTTCGGCAGGGTCAATCCTGAATTGTGGGAACGCGAAGTCGTCGGCGCGAAGAAGCGTGTGTTGTCGGCTGGTGGCAGAGCGGCGATTGCCAAGTCGGCGAAGAAGCGGTGGGCGAGGTTAGGAAGCAGGCAAAGAAGGTGGCGGGATAACTGGGGTGTCTTCCGCCCCTGACACCCATAACGAACGTGGATTGGTCCCCCTCGACAACAATTTAAAAAAATAAGAGCAAGAAACAAACTGAAGCCCTTACTGTAACTTCGCATACTCCGCCCTAGCTTGCTTCAGGACCGGGATGTCGGTGTCGGCGTCTTTCCAGAGCTTCAGAAAATCCTGGTACGCCGTCTTGGCCTTGGCGGTGTCGCCTTGCATAACATACGCTCTGCCGATTTGGAGATGGGCGAGTACTCCGATGGGTTGGTTGATTACAACTCCGCGATGGTCGAGGATGTTCTGGAACTCGGCGGAGGCTTCGCTGCCCTGATGCGCGGCCAGATAGGCTTCGCCTCGAACAAAAACGGGATACAAGGCAGTCCAACCGTAAATACTGGATGTCGTCTGTCCTAGCTCATACGGCGTGGCGGCTCTGAGAATTTCAATTGCCTCAGAAGCATTTCCCCGGTTAACCGCCAGCCTTGCGCGGAGGGCCGGCAGGAAATTGAACTGCACGAGCGTGTCTTCCGGGAAGGTCTTGCCCAAATTGTCGGCCAGGGTTTGCGCTCGCTTGTCGTCCGCGGCGTACGCCAGGGCGAGCGCCGCGCCGTACTGAACATCGCGGCCTGCCGAGCGCCCGATTGCCAAGGTGGCACGCCGTCGAGCTTCGTCTGCGTTTCCGAACAAGGCTTCCCGCAGACTGGACAGGGCAGAGTACGTTGCAGCAGCTTCCTTTTCTTCTGCCCGTTCAGCTGAATCCACCGCCCGATGGGAAAACTCTCGGGCGTCCTTAAGCCGTCCGGAATAGGCGGCGGTATCGGCTGCCATGCCAAACAGTTCGTCCTCTGGTCCCGGCGTGCCCGCCGAACGTGCTATCTGCTGCGCCATCCCCGCCGCGTCGTTCTGCAAGAACGCAATCTGATACAGGGCAATATTGAAGAAAGGGTTTTTCAGTTTGCGTTCGAGAGCTTGCTCGTAGGTGGTCTTCGCCTCATCGAGGCGATTCAGATAGATGTAGTTGAACATGAGAAGGGCGTAGGAGGCGAAATAGTCCGGATTTAGACGGACTGCCTCTCTGCCTGCTTCAACACCTTTTTCATATTGTCCAACAGCCGGGTAGATCGCCCCCGATAAGGTATCCTGCGGCACGCTCGAGCGCGGATAGGCCTGTATCCAAAGCTTGCAGGATTGTTCGGCTGTTTCGAGGTTCCCGGCGACCTCCTTATGGAAGCGAGCCGAAATGAAATACTTCTCTGACTCACTGGTTCGGTCGCGCAGTTCGTATGCCTTCCGCGTGTAGTCGGCAGCGATGCTGGGTTCTCCGATATCCACATAGACGAGGCCCAACCAGGCGTAGGCGAGTGCAAACTTCGGGTCGAGTTCGATGGCCCGCTTGAAGAACGGAATCGCTGCGGCATCCCCTTCTGTCCTCTGAACTTTACTACCCGAACTGAAGGCTTTAAGGGCTTCGACCGACGGCGTAGTGGCCTGTTCCAAAGGGGTATCGAACTTCTGCACCGTGCTCAGCGACTCGCCCAGTTTGTTCCGGATTTCCGAAGCTGTCTTTCCCAGAGCATCGAGCACATGGTTCTTGTCGCTGGCCTGAGCTTCCGTGCTCGCCAAAGATTCGCCGCTTGAACAGTTGGCCGCCTTGAGAGTCAGAAGGTACTGTGTTCCAATTTCTGCAATTGAACCGTTGAGGACAGCGGCGCCGCCGGTTCGCTGGCATATTTCCTGGGCGATCTCCGGCGTAAGTTTGGCATCCGACTTCTGGTCCATCATCTGTAGGGTCTGCTGGATTTGCTGGTCCGAGACGAGGCTAAGGAAAGGTGATTGTTCTAGTTGTACGGAGAGCCCCTGCCGCAGCGTGCCGTCAAACACCGCATCGCCTGTCTTGTTGTCGAAATCAGCGAGAACAATGGTGTCCTTGTCGGTCAACGCGTGCGCCTTGCGGGAGAAAAACAACCAGCCGCCCGCTGTTAGTCCGATGGCCAATATTGTTGCGCCAGTGACCACCGGCCATCGAGACCAAGTGGGACTCGCGGCGAGCTTCACCGAGGCCTCGGCTGCTGCAACGGCAGCCCGACCCGAATCGGAATCACGCTTTAGGCGCTGCAAATCCGTGCGAACGTCGGCAGCGTTCTGGTATCGCAACTTCTTGTCTTTCTCCAATGCTTTGTTGATAACCTCTTCTAGCTTTGGGGAAACGTCGGGATTGAGTCGCACCGGTGCAACTGGCGTGCGATTCAGAATTGCTTCTGTAATCACGCCGGAAGTCTCGCCACGGAAAGGTTGAACCCCGGTGATCATCTCGTAGAGCACCACGCCAAATGAAAACAGATCCGTGCGTGCATCCAGCTCTTCGCTTCGCACCTGTTCAGGTGACATGTACGGAAATGTGCCGATCGCTGTGCCACGTCGAGTGAGCTCTTCTGTCTCGCTGGCTGTCGGCATGGCCGAAACATTCAGGGCACCGCCGCCGGGTAACAACTTGACCAGCCCAAAATCTAGAATCTTGGCGTGCCCGCGCTCGGTGACAAAAATATTGGCGGGCTTGATGTCGCGATGAACGATTCCCTTGCTGTGGGCCGCACCGAGTGCGTCCGTAATCTCAATCCCCCACTCCAGCACTTGCTCAAGCGGCAGCGGCTTGCCGGAAATACGATGCTTCAGGGTGGTGCCTTGCATAAATTCCATCGCAATGAAAGGCTGGCCGTTGTGTTCGCCGATCTCGTAGATGGTGCAAATATTTGGATGGTTTAGGGCGGAGGCGGCCTGTGCCTCACGGTCGAAGCGGCTCAGAGCTCGTGAGTCTGGCGCGTACTCGTCGGGAAGGAACTTCAAGGCAACGAAGCGGTGGAGCTTGGTGTCCTCGGCCTTGTAGACCACACCCATGCCGCCGCCGCCGAGCTTTTCCAGGATGCGGTAGTGCGAGATGGTTTGGCCAATCATGGCTGGAGCGCAACTGTGTGGGGCGATGTTAGAGGCGACGTAGATGTTGAGTCAACATATGGTTGCTAGGCTCTGCTTAGACGCTCGACCGAGAACGTCGACACGGTGTTTAAGGCCGGAATCGGGTACGATTCCAAGAAATTAATTGATAGCGTGCGAGGACAGGTCGGCATTCGTTAGAGCGTTGGGTCTAGCCCTAGGTAAGCATCCACTTAGCAAAATGCAGCCACGCCGTGGTCCCGGCCAACCACACTTGCGTGAAGTCGTACGCAAGAAGAAGCAAACCGCCCGCGACAAACGCGGGATGGAGGCGCCGGTAGCGAACGGTATCAACGACGATGCAGGCCAAGACCATTAGATTGCGCCCCGTCGCGGCGCCGATTGACCAGTGCGTGTATACAGAGATGAAGCGGACAAGCGCAGCGTCGAGCAGCAGAATTGTCGCCAACAACATCATCCGTTTGTGGATGTCAGGTCGCCGCCGCATTGCGAGGCCGGTACCGGCTAGAACGGTGAAGGTCAAGAGGAGCAGGAGGCTCCCCGACAAGAAAGGAACCGCCGGAATACCGGGCGGCAGGTGATTGCCGCCGAGACGAGCTGCGACGATCGAGGTGTAGGTTCCGATAACGACAATCAGAAACGCCAGCGCCACGCCGAAGATTCCAAGTCGTCGATGCAGATCTACACGATGCCGCGCGACCAGGAATACCTGCGCGAAGAATACGCCGAACCATGCGAACATCACCAAACCATGTGCACGCACGAGAAAACTCAAACTGCTCATGTCAAACAGCAGATCGAAATCGATGCTAAACCCGGCCAGCACGACAACGATAATGCCGACTGTCGCGATAAGGTAGAAGCGACGTTCTCCGGGCAAACGCGCAGCCAGGGTAGTCACCTGGTCGATAGTTCCACCTGAACGCTGCACGCTCTGATTCGACTGTGGCTTCATTGCGGCCTCCTGGGACAACGACGCAAAATCGGACCGCTCATTTAGTGCTCTCTGCGACCTTTGTCCCGCGGATGGTTACCGCTCTCTTGAGCGAGGCGCCAACCTCTCCCATATCGCCCGTTTGCGTGAAAGAGGTCAAAGAGATGTCAGACCACACTTCGTGCCACAGCATTTTCTTACCGTTTTCTGGAAACTCCATGTCGATGATCAACTGCTTTCCGTCCCACTTTAACGAACTGTTGGAGTAGGAGTTTAAATCGCACGTCGCTGGGCCGGAATTATTACAGAGCATGCCGCGCAAACTGTGTGTGTTGTTGTCCCACCAATGAAACGCGACTAGGAACACGTCTCCAATGGAACCGCGCACCTGCTCTTCTTCCATGAGAACGTATCCACCGGGCCCAGTTCGCCAGACTTCTTCGCCGGTGCCAGCGCCTCCATTGGGAGACATGCCACCCGGCTCAAATTCATACGTTGTCGACCACTTTCCCTTGAGCACGTTTTCCAGACTCTGCATTTCAGGAGCCGGTTCCGTGGAATTCGATATTGGTTGCTTCCCTGCTTCGGCTCCGCGCGTATCGTTTTTGCTCTGCTTGGTGATCCTCGTGGCCTGGATTGTGAACAGGCGCTTTCGCGGTCCGCCTGGCTCGCCATATTCCCCGGTTTGGGTGAATGAAGTCGGAGTAATATCCGACCAGACCTCGTGCCACATCGATTTTTTGCCGACATTCGACGTTTCGATTTCATCGATGACGAACTGTTTGCCATCCCAGCTCATCGTGATGTCATTAAGGGCGCCCTTGATGTCACACGTGTACGGAAGGACATTTTGGCATTCCATGCCCTGGAGATTCTTCGTCGTCGAATTCCACCACACCACGCCGAGAAGAAAAATATCTCCCTCCTTAGGCATGCGCGCGTGTTCTTCCTCAATCAACGTGTATCCCCCGGGTCCTACTCTCCAGTTTTCCTCGCCCGTATTAACCAAGCCATTCGGCATCGAAGCGTCGGGGTCCCACTTCACGCTGAGCGACCACTCGCCCGAAAGCGCTCTGGCCAGACTCTGGACCTCCGGAGAAGCCTGCGACGTTCCGCTTTTCGAGGCTTGGCTCCCGGCAGACAAGTCCTCCAGGAGCTTTGGAACCGGTACTGTCAGTTTGTTCGATTGCTGCGCGACCACCGCATTGCCGCAGAACAACAAGGCGGGGAATAAAAGCAAAGTGAAGAGGGTGGATCTCATGTTGTGGCTCCTTGGAGTGATGTTCGCCAACCTGTTTCCGATTTCCGATGTCAGCCGTCGGAAATCCCCATCTATTTCCTCGTGCAATCGAATACGATGATTTCTTTTCCCGTCCCCCTGGCACCCATGTCCACCTACACTTCTGCCGTAAGACCCAGCCTTCCGTTTTCGAGATCCATACCTTGCCGTCACGCGAAAGCTCCACACGACGGCTGCGCGCTCGTCCTTTGACAGTGTCGTTAGGATCGACTGGGCGCCGTATTCCGAAACCATCGGTCAAAAGACGGTCTGCGCGGATTTGGAAACGATCGACTAAGGCTTGCTTGACTGCGGCAACTCGGCGTTTTGAAAGACCCAGGTTATAGACATCCCCACGGGACGGTGTCAGTGATTGTTTCCATTGGTTCGACGACTCTAGGTTCGCCGGCCAAGCGTCGGAGACACCGGAGTCTTGCTCCGCTGGCACATCTTCAAAGCGGAGCTTTAACATTGGAGTAGTCGTAGCGAATGGAATAATGGTTCAGACCCGATTTGCCTCCGCCCGAATCGATATTGAGTTCGTCCCGAAGAATAAGACCCGAGCGTTTGCTGATCCACACTTGACCGTCGGATTTTGCGTCTTCCGATTCGTAGTGTACGGAATAGACAAAAGCGGCTTCGCCGTTCACAGTGTCGTCGTTCACCAGACGGCACGATTGATTTTTTGCATTTTTTCGATTTTCGAGCTCTTGATCTCTCATCTGCGAAACCGTCATAGGGCTTCGCTCCCATTGCCCCCGGAACTGAATATAGCGAACACCCCCGACGAAAATGCTTTCACTGGTTTCTGACTTTCCGGACTTGCTCACGCCCTGCAACTCGGTTACGTACATGTGCCAAGGCGTAGTATTCAGCTTGTCGCTAGCATCGAACACGAACTTACACGTTGGGCCTTCAACAGGAGCAGCAACCGCAGACTGCGCGACAGAAATGGCGAACGCGAGGAACGCGACCAAGCCAACAATGTTTCGAATACCGAAGTATCTTTCTGACGAACAATGCATAAATTCTCCTATTTCAAAGTTGACTGAGGTTCTGCCTTGCCGATTTCTTGAAGAGGCCTCGGCGTCGCGCCATGGTCGCTACGGACAGACAATGTTTTGCGAAATCAGACCGGCGATCGCTTTCTCCGAAAGCGGCGGTTGAAACTTGGCGTAAACGATGGCGTAGGTATCTGAGTTTTCGCCATCCTTGGCGGGGCTTCCCGTAATATTCACCATCAAAGTTCCCGCCGAGTTATAAAACGCATCTTGCGACCTGCCGCTGGCATAGGCGTGCGTTTTCTTGAAGCCCGGAAGGTGAGAGCCGTACCAGGTCAGAGTGGCGTCAACCTTTAGCTGGTTGACAGAGTAGAAGTTTGTCTCCATTTTGCTTTTGCAGACAGTCGTGTCCGGAATTTTTTGAGGTTCATTGCCGAGATGGAACGGATCAGGCGAGGGAATAATAGGCAGCTCAGTGAGCGGGTCGGTGGTTAAAGTTTTATTGCCCGCCGAGAGTGCGAAGCCGAAACAAAGGATGATCGTTGCGATGCTTATGAGTTTCATTGAAGTTCTCCTATGAATGCGCTTACTTCGAAGCCTACCGATTCCGTTTTTCCTTCCGCGCTGTGACGACCTGATGAGGTCCGCAATTTGCTACAGTTCCTCTTGTTCACGAACGGTAAAATCCAAAAGTTACGGCGCGTCGGAACGGATCGACGCCATTCAAGGCCTTACTCCCGCCTGTTCCGCGGCGAGCTTCCCGATGAACGGCAGGCGGAAAAGTTTTTGCTGGTAAGCCTGGTACATCAGGAAGAGCCAGAGGCCGAATCCGAGCAACGCAAAAATGAACATCAGCGGAATCGCGATCAAGCCGAAGATTCCGGCGGTGAGCGGAGTCAGGATCGCGGAGACGATCATCCAGGCAATCCAAAAACCGAGCCAGGCGACGTTGAAAAAGATCGACTGGAAGGCATGGAAACGGATGACCGAGTTATTTTTGTAAGGATCGGCTACCAAGAAAATGATTCCGGTGATGAACCCGGCAAGATACGCCAGCGCTCCGGCTACGTTGGTGGCCATCGGCTGCGTGTTTGAGGTGACATCGGCCGACATTGCGGCAACGGCCGACGCACCCGCAGGCATTTCTGGTAAATGCCTGGACGCTCCACACGCAAGGCAGAACACATTTCCCTCTGGCAATTCGTTTCCGCATGATTTACAGAAGCTCATTTTTCCCTCGTTTCCTTGGCGATACGGATGATCATCCGCAACCCGCACGGGCAACGCTCAAAATTGACGTCAACTCGAAGTCCGCCGGACGTTTCTGAAGAGCCCTTTCCCGCAACGATAACGGTTTGGTGCGAACAAACTCGGCGAAGCGGCGATGGTGATTTCAAGGAACATCCTCACAATGCGGCGGCGAGCTTTTGTACCAAGGGCTCGACGGCCGTCGTCCCGCAGGGGCAGGTCATGTAGGTGACTCGAATGAGCTTGTCGCCCTTGCGAGCGATGATGCTGCTATCGCCGGTGATAAACGCTTCGTCGCCGACTCCTGGCATGTCCTGAACGGCAGGGCCGCCGATATGCTGCATCGCTCTCCGATTCAGACTCATCTGTTCGACTGCGGAGTTGTTATCAATGCTGTAGTTGAGAACGACCACGGTTCCGGAGCCGTCGCTTGCTTCATTTTTCTCGGACTGAAACGACTTCCCGAGCGCACCCGTAATTCCCTGGATCATTTTTTGCGTCTGTGCGTCCGCACCCTTGGCGGCCATCATCGCGCTCATGTGTTTGGCGGTCATTTCCGCCTGGTCGCCCTTTGCGTAGAAGTTGCAGCCGTTGTCAATCGACTCCGCACGTACCACTTCCACACCGATCGCTGCGCCAACGTCTTCCTTGCTGAGATAACGGCAAACATTTCCTAAGGAACTCGGCGAAGAACTCTTTCGTGCCGGCGAGACATCGTCAACCTTCCCGCCAACCGCTTCATGAAACTTTTCACTCACCCGATGGACCGCGTAATACATTCCAGCCACGGCGACACCGCCGCCGACAAAAATAATGACCACCGCGGCAATCGCGAGCTTGCCGAGCGCACTCATTCCTTTGGGCGCCGGTGCACGCGCCGCCACCTGCGAAGCTGAACTCGCGACGGGCGCAGGAGGTCCCGTCGGTGCGCCGCACTTGGCGCAAAACCTGCTGTAGCCTTCGACCGCTGTTCCACAGCTTCCGCAAAAAGTTGACATATTCTGTCCATCCCCCGGACTGGCACGAGGCGAGCAGCGGTGCGGCCGGCTAATCTCTACGCAAGTTTCCAACTCTTTGTGCTCGCCAATCCGTAAAATCCAGATTGGAAGCGCCTCGACTGCGCAAACTTGCTGCATAGTGCAAACGCAGTCAAAGAAACTTCTCCCAAAGTCTCTCTAACCGAATAAGTTCCGTTTCTTGAGGTAGTTAGCGCTCGGCATTAACTGGCCAAAACCGAAGCGGCGTGTGGTAAGCTCCGCTCAGCCCGCGACTACGCAGCATTTCCATGAGCTCTGGCCTAGGAAGTCCCACGCATTTTCGCTTTGGAGTCTTTGAAGCGAGCACCGAAACCGGTGAACTTCAGAAAAAGGGTGTGCGCGTTAAATTGCAGGAGCAGCCTTTCCAGCTTCTATCGCTGCTGCTTGAAAACGCGGGCGAGATTGTCAGCAGGGAAAGCGTCCGGGAGCGCCTTTGGCCGGGAAACACATTTGTAGAATTTGACGCCTCACTCAGCGTCGCGGTCGGCAAATTGCGCGAGGCTCTGGGGGATAGTGCTGATAATCCCAGGTTTGTCGAAACAATTCCCCGCAAGGGCTATAGGTTCATTGCGCCGGTTGAGTGCGTCGCGACCCCCCCATCCGGCGCTGCGAAATCAAATTCCATTTCAACTCGAGACCGGGTCGCTCAGGCACCGGGTCTGCCTTCGGCAAAATCGTGGAGACCTAATATCGGCTATCTGGCCCTCGCGCTTGTGGCATTGGGATGGACCGGTGCGTATGTATTTCAGTCCTTACATAAACATCCAGCGGCGGCGGCGGCTGAGAGTATTGTTGTGCCAGCTCCCCCCCACATCCGGCGTTCGGTTGCGGTCCTTGGGTTCCGCAATTTACCGGGCCGCAAGGACGACGAATGGCTCTCCCAGGCCTTCAGCGAAATGCTAGGAACCGAACTGTCTGCTGGAGGAGCTCTACGAGTGGTATCGGATGAGGATGTGGCGCGCAGTAAACGCGAGATTCCCCTTGGCGATGAAGAAACCCTGGCCAAATCGACTTTGGAGCACTTGCGGACAAAAGCGGGTGCGGATGTGGTTGTCGTCGGCTCCTACACGCCGATAAGAGGAAAAGATCGGGAGCGCATCCGGCTTGATGTCCGGCTACAAGATACTGCCACCGGAGAAACGATCGCCGAAGATGCGGTCACTGGCAGCAGAGAAGATCTCTTTGAAATCGCCACTCGTGCCGGCGAGCATCTTCGCAAGAGCCTTGGCTTGAACGAGCTCACCGCTGATAACGCCAATGCGGTCCGCGCTTCTCTCCCAGCCAATCAAGATGCTGTGCGCTACTACTCTGAAGGCCGAGCTAAGCTCTGGGTTTTCGATTTCGTCGGCGCACGCGATCTCCTCACCAAGGCGGTCAAAGCCGACCCGACATACCCACTCGCTCACTCGGCGTTGTCCGACGCGTGGTGGCACTTAGGCTACCTTTCCAATGCTATCGAGGAAGCCAAGCGCGCGATCGATCTTAGGGGAGCACTCCCAGAGGAAGAACGCTTGCGAATCGAGGCATCGTACTGGGGAACGACCGGAGAGTGGCAGAAAACCGCTGACGCTTATCGCGCTCTCTTCGCTATACATCCTGACAGTCTTGAATACGGCCTAAGACTGGCCGGCGCGCAGTATCACATAAAGCCTGCCGATTCACTGCAAACTCTGGCAACGCTCCGCCGACTCCCCCCACCCAGCGGTGATGATCCGCGAATTGACCTATTGGAAGCCTCCGCGCAGGTGAGCCAGAACCTGGCCGCCGGTCGCGCGGCGGCTAAGCGCGCCGTGGAAAAAGGCTCGGCACAGGGATCTCCCCTGATGGTTGCGCGAGCGTACGGAATCTTGTGTCAGGTAGGTCCCTCCATCGGCACTTCGACCGAGGAAACCATCAGGGATTGCGAGAATGCCAAGCAAAGCTACGCAGCTGCAGGCGATCACAACAATGAAGCTCGGACGGTTAACGATCTTGCGGGCATCTATTTTCAACGCGGCGATTTGGCACAGGCCGAATCCATGTGGCGCGTTGCCGAAAAGGAATTTCGGCAGAATGGTGACACATCCGGTCTTGCGGTAACTTCAAACAATATCGGCGATGTCCTAGTACTTAGCGGAAGACTTCCTGAGGCCAAGCGCCTGCTCGAGCAGGCACTCGCAAGCTATCGGGCGCTGAACGATAAGGAGGGCGAATCGCTGGTCCTGAATGATCTGGGTGATATCGCGAGGAGGCAGGGAAACTTGAAGTTGGCGGAGACTACCTATCAGCAAGCCAAAGTGCCGGCGTCCGAGATCGGGAATAAGAACGCGGTCGCCTATGTTCTCGCGGGACTAGGTGATGTGTTGACGGACCGCGGCGATCTCCCTGCGGCGCGCGAATCCTATGGAGAAGCGATGGCGTTGCGCACTCAACTCGGTCAAAAACAAGCGATTGCCGAAACTCAGGTCTCACTCGCAATGCTCTCGGTCGAGGAGGGGCATCCATCTGAAGCGGAAGCTTCACTTCGAAAGTGGAAAGAACAATTCCACCAGGAGCAGCAGGCCGACGACGAACTCTTCGCTTCCACCGTGCTCGTCCAAGCGTTGCTCTCGCAAGGCAAGCTGCCAGATGTGGCTGCCGAAATAGAACGAGCCACTCCACTCGCAAAAAGCAGCCAAAACATTTTCGTGCGGTTGCAATTCGAATTGGCGTCAGCTCGCGCAGTTGTAATGTCGGACCATCCGGAATCTGCTCGTACTGCTCTGCAACAGATTCTAAAAACCGCACGCTCGCATGGATTCGTAGGCATTGAACTCGAAGCACGTCTGGGCGTCTCTCAAATGGAGTTGAAGGCAGGAAACGTCAGCGTCGCTAGAACGCAACTGGCTGCACTGGAGAAAGACGCCAGCGCTGCAGGTTTCGGACTCGTTGCGAAAAAAGCCGCTGCGGCGCGAACTTGAAGCCTCGTTGTTCGACGTTCGAGAAAGAACTAATTACGACGTTACTGACTGCCGCTGACCACCGCTTCCGCAGTCCGCCATTGCCCTCCGCGGTCACATCGCCCCGACCCGCACCAGCCGCCAACGACACATCACCGTTCCGGAAGCGGGCAAAATTGCCCTTTCGAAAAATTCTCCGACTCGATCGCAAACGTGCGATTGAACCGCGCGCGGTAGTTCTCCCATGCGATGGCATTCGTCAGTTCCACCAGCTCCCGCTCCGAGAATTCGCCCCGCAGCACAGCGAACAGTTCGTCCGGCACTTCGGCCGGCGTGCGTGTAAGCGCCACCGTCAGCCGCAGCGCTCGCTTTTCCCGCTCGTTGAAATGCGTGCTGCCCTCGAATTCCGCCAGGTCCAGCAACTGCTCCTCGGTGATCCCTGCCTTTCTGCCCACGGCAGAATGAATGTCGATTCAAAGCGGGCACCCAACCATGGCCGCCACCTTCAGCTGCGCCAGTTCCTTCAGCTTCCGCGGCACCAGGCCTTCCGACGCCGTGTGCGCGTCCATGCGCACCGCCAATCCCAGCAGCTTCGGGTCGAACGCGCGCACCCGCATGGCCAGATGGATCCGTCCCCGCCTCCGCTTCACCAGCCAATAAAGGATGCGCGTCCGCAGCCCCGCCTGTTGATCCAAAACGCCTGTCGTCCGGCCCATCTCTTCCACTCCCTCCGCGATGCTCACATCTGGTTTCGCTGTCGAGCTATTGCTCGACATTTCCGATTTTGCCTCACTCTGGCGCATCGTACATCTGTCCTGCCTTCGAGGCCACGAACTTGTCACCAGAGCACGCCCCATCGAGACTGCTGGTGCCGACGACTCGTTTTTTGCTCCTCTCCTGAAGCTGCACCCTGGGGCGTAGCCCAGAGTCAAGGCCTTATTCTCCCGGTGAGAAAACTACAAATTCGGATGGTTGCAGGGTTCCCGGAAGTTGCGGAAAGAGGAGAGCTTGTGGTTGCGGCGGCCTGCAACCATCCGAATCGTTTAGTCTTGCCCTTTAGTTTTGAACTGATTCGCAGTGCATCGTGGCCTAAACGTCGGCCTCGACCTTCTTAAACCCGTCAGTCGCCATGATCTGGCCGATGCCTGTACGCCCAAGGAAGGAAATGGCTGGCCGCGCCAATTGGCCTGCGGTTTGGGCGCAACCTTCATGCCCCCAAGAAAAGTAGAACTCCGGGTCGCTGCTGCTAGTACATTGATGAGATCGGAGTGACGTTCAAACACTGAGACGGAACAGTCCATGGATCGACGCATGAAAGCCGCCTATACCAGATACGGGCCGCCAGACGTTGTTGAAGTCAACGACCTCGACAAGCCTGTTCCCAGGGACGACGAAGTCTTGATAAAAGTCCGAGCGGCATCGGTCAATCCACTTGACTGGAAAACGATGAAGGGTGGACCGTACATTTTTCGCTTGCTTTTCGGGCAACGCAAACCACGGATCAAGCTTCTCGGAGTTGACGTGGCGGGCACAGTAGAAGCTGTCGGCAAGTACGTATCGAAGTTCAAGCCAGGTGACGATGTGTTCGGCACCTGCCGCGGGGCCTTTGCCGAGTACGCCTGCATTTCCGAGGCGCGATCCATCTTGAAATCGGTGTTGGTCACGAAACCGGCCAATGTGACTTTCGAGCAAGCGGCCGCTGCCCCAATTGCCGCGCTCACCGCGTTGCAGGGTCTGCGTGACAAAGGAAAAATTCAGCCGGGCCAGAAGGTGCTGATTAACGGCGCTTCGGGGGGAGTAGGCACGTTCGCTGTGCAGATCGCCAAATCGTTTGGTGCGAATGTAACCGGAGTGTGCAGCACCAGAAATGTTGATATGGTCCGATCCCTGGCAGCGGACCGGGTAATTGACTACACTCGCGAAGATTTCACCGAGGATGGGCAACGATACGATTTGCTTTTCGACGCCGTCGGGAACGCTTCGTTGGCAGGATGCAGGCGCGTCTTAAAGCCCAAGGGAATATTGGTGATGGTCGGCGCTCCCAAGGATGTCTCGATGGCTGCCCTGCTGGGTCGTTTGATAGGAGCGATCCTGATGTCGGTGTTTGTCAGCCACAAGCTTGTCCCATTCATCGCCAAAGCGAATTCGGAGGACCTCAACATCCTGCGCGAGCTCATGGCGATCGGAAAGATAGTGCCGGTCATCGATCGGCGCTATCGGCTGAATGAAGCCCTCGAAGCTCTCCGGTATTCGGAAAGAGGGCATGCTCGGGGAAAGGTAGTAATAATGATGGAAGAAAGCGAAACTATCGATCACTCGCAAATCCCTTGTGAGATCTAACCGGAGTCTCTAACCACCAGTTCATCCATCGCATCCAGATTGCCTTTGTCAATCTCTTCGCAAAACCGGCGTACAAGAGCCTTGTTGGCTTCGGCTGACATGGGCGTCTTCTCCATTCATGTGAATAGGCCTTCCACAGCGGAGTTCACGCCAACGCTTTGCCGCGAAGACCCCACAGAACGAGCACGGAGGAAGCGACTATTGCGATGCCGACGGTAAGGAATCCGATCGTGACCAGGCTCTCTTGCCACGGCTGCCCGCTATGGCCTGCTCCGGTGATCGGGGAAAGGGCAGCAGTACCAAGAGTTGCAGCCAGAGTGGTTACGACCCAGTTACCGTAAGTACCGTAAAGTGCTGTCCAGTATGCGATCGCCTTGGTTGATTGCGATAGTCGCACCTCGACCCAAACAGCCCCCAGCGCAACCAAAAAAATGCCGTTCATCACACCTTCTAGGTGCGCCGCGAGTCCCATACGCACGTTGGCGAAATGCGTCTCAGCGAAGCCCGTTAGCAGCCCAATTAGAAAAAGGCACATGCCATGCCACATCAGAGATCGGTTGGTGCCTTGCATGCCGATTCTCCTCTCATCCTGAAGGGAAGGTAAGCATTCCGATCACGTCGGCTGACCGGGATGCGGGCCATGCTGCTCATTCTAGCAATTGTGCCTGACGGGCTATACGGAAACTCTGCGCTGTTTTGGGGGCGGTTGGTAGGCTCTGAATCCTGAGGAGTGTAGGAGCCGCAAACTCATCGATTCCCAATCCTAAACGCAAGAATTGTCAATTCGGATGGTTACGGGGTTCACGGAAATTGTGAAATGGAAGACTGCATGACTCGGGCTCAGACATGCCACATCGGGTTGCCAACCTATTGCTGTACAGGCTGACTCTTTTGTACGTTGTCCTTGATACGTTCGGTCGCGAGCTTGATTGCCACCTCTAAAGCTTGCGGGGCATCGACCTTCACGTCTGGTTCGACACCCGTGCCTTCCCAATTGGTGTGGGTGACGGGATTGATAGCGCGGGCGAAGGGCACGCCGATGCCGAAATGCTCGGTGATCCGATGGCCGCGGACGGGATGCGCGCCGCCGCCGGTGGTTTCGCCGACGATCGTGGCGCGCTTCAACACTTTCAGATTGTTGGTGAACTCTTCCCCGCCGGAAAAAGTGTTCTTGGAGGTGAGCACGAAGGCTGGTTTGTCCAGGCGTTTGCCGAGAACGTAAGGATCGGTCCAATACTGATCGGTGACGTCGCCCTTGCGCGTCCACAGGTCGTTCAGATGAGTGCGCTCCGCAAAGAGATAGGATGAGACGAAAGCCACCATCTTGGGATCACCGCCGCCGTTTTCCCGTAAATCGAAAATCGCGGCATCGACGTTGGCCAGAAAATTCATGGCGGCGACGACCGTGGGCCCGCAGATGCCGGGGTCGGCGAAAAAGTCGAACTTCAGATAGCCGATGTTGCCTTCTAGAATTTCCACTTTTTTGAAGCCGCAATTCATGCGCTCCATCTCTTTGCGTTGTTCGGCTTCGCGCTTGGGGTCGGGCTTCTGGTTGTCAAAATCGGGCAGCGCGGCGGGGCTGAACATCACGTGCAGGTGCTTATCGTGGCTGATGGCCTGGAAATCGTCGGTGAGGCGCTTGGCGAAGTCGTCGCCGTCGGAAATGGCATCATAGTCGCCTTTCTGTTGATGCGTGCGGACGGCTTCTTCCATCTTTTTGGCGGTTTCGGGAAAGACGTAGGTTTCGTTCAGAGCTGCGACGGCTCCGTCAATCACTCTGGCGCGAGTGGTGGCGTCAATTTTGAAGCTCAGGTCGGCGGCTTCCGTCCCGGGCGGAACGGCACGCAAGCTGAAACTGGCCACTTTGGCGGGCTCGCCGGGTTTGACCTCCATCTTACCGATGCCGACGGTATCGCTGTTGCGCTCCTTGACCATGAACTCGATGCGTTGCGGATCGCTCTTGAGAATTCGCATAAGGATGAAACCGCCGGTCATTCCCCGGAAGCGCATTTCATCGTCGAGCGAGCGCTCGGGATCGTAGGTCTTGAGGTACTTCTCTTCCGTGGCGCGGTCGCCGCTGTTGAAGGCATCAAGCCAGGCTTTGAGCGTATGCCCGACAGGTGTATCGGGGATATTTACACTTTGAGGCTGTGCTGCACCCCAGAACGCAAACACGATCAAAAGAGTTCGAATTAACATACCTCTCTCCAGCTTCCCGTCACATTAGCTCTTATTCCGCACTTCGGTGTAATCAGAGCGATGCGTTCGAATTCGTAAACTCACTGTCAAATCTCACCTCAACTCGACTAACTACTTGGCAAGGGCGATTCTCATATTCCAGCGGCCGATATACCCATTGTTCGATCGCCGATTGAGTTGCGCTGGTAAAGGGTCTCGGTCCGGAGGTTCGTAGAACCTTTACAGATCCGTCCCGCATAACTAGGTATTCAATGAATACGGACACTGCACCTCGGGCATTTATACCGCGAGGATACTCCGGCAGCACACGCCGAACAATGAAGCTTTCCAGCGCCTGACCCGGCCAGACTCGCCATTCCGCATCCCCCCGCCGATATGTCGCGCCGATGTCCGGGAGCGACAGGAAGTTGATTCCTACACCGTCGGCAACGTAAAGACGAACCGCGTCTCCACTGGCCTCCATTCCAAGCGGCAGCGAGGAGTACAACGTGACTGCGTTTGGAAAAACGCGAGCGTCTGTCACTTGGGGTGGCGGATCAGGGGCTGGGGGAGGCAGCGGCGCAGCTGCAAAATGCAAAGGCACCGGAGTCACATAAACCAACGCTGCCGACAGGACGAGCGTGATCACCATTGCATGTACGGCCAGCGAAACGACGACGGGCAGGCGCAAATTCATCGGCGACACGGGTGCCAACACTAGGCATGCGTCAATCGATGTAGTCGCGCGCACCCGCAGCACGTGCCCTAGCACGTTGCACAGATCTCCCAGAGAGGGAGACATGTCGTCGAGAAGCGCGTCGAATTCGGCGGCATATCGGTTGCGCCACCCTGCCGGGTACAACCTGGCCGCCCAACGCATCAAAGTTCTCATGCTTCTCTCATTCGCCGGTTTCCGGTCCGCACAACTTGTCCCAAAAGCTCCAGCTGTGCCTTCAAATGCTGAGTGCCCTCGGCGGTGATCCGATACGGCTGCCTGCGGGACTCGGATTTAACAGCTCGAATCCAGCCGCGCTCCTCGAGACGGCATATCGCGCCATATAGCGTGCCTGGGCCGAGCCGAATGCCCGCGAAGGTCAGAATGTCTTCCATGATTGCGTAGCCGTGCTTATCCCCATCGGCTAGACTTGCGAGAATGAGAATGGTCGGGTCCTGCATCGTTACTACGCCTCGCGTACTAACGTACCGCGTAGTAGGCTGCTCGTCAAGCGGAGGATTGCTAGATTCGTGCACCGGAGCATACTCGGCGGGAGCTCTGTCCCAATAAAGGGGCTTTATTTGTTCCATTCTCACGTGGGCTTGTTAAAGCGAAACTGGAGGGCTTATCGACTTTGCCGGCGGTGTCGCGGCTGTCGAACGACTTCAGATCGATAACGCGAAGTACTCGTGTTGTATCGGCGCGAGCGGGCAAGGCGCAAGGCAAGAGCGAGCCAGCGTTCCGCACCGCGCCCGAGGTAATGTAGAATTCTGTCGCTGTACATAACAATGGAACACGAACTTACGCGGAGCCAGTACCGTTGGGTTGCCATAGGCGCAGCCGTCATCGCAGCCACGGGATTTGCGCGCACTTACTATCTGCGGTTTCTCTTTCATGCGCCCGTCCTGCCGCCGCCGGTGCAAATTCACGGCGCGATCATGACGCTCTGGTGCGTAGGCTTTATTGTCCAGACTTGGCTTATCGAGGCGCGTCAGATCCGGTTACATGAGCGCCTGGGCATATGTATGGCCGCGCTTGCCGCAATCATCGTACTGCTCGGCGAGATATTGACCGTCAACGGTGTCGCGAGAGAAGGCAGGCTTCATCAGATTGGTAAGTTTCATTACCTGTTGGGGATCAACTCGGTCAATCTTTTGCTCTTCGCGGTTCTGGTCGGGCTGGGAATTGCGTTTCGCAGAAAACCCGACCTGCACAAGCGCCTGATGGTGCTTGCCGCCGTAACGCTTCTAGCTCCGGCGGTTGCGAGGATTGTGCTGCTCTTCTCGCACAAGCCGCTCCCGCAATTCCTCGCCTTTTATACGTGCATTTTGCTGTGCGTGGTGGTCGACACCGTTCGGCACCGTCGTCTCCACCCCGCGTTTGCGATCGGCGGGCTGGTTGTTATCGCCGCGTTCCAGCTCAGCTACCTCGCTGTGCAGACCTCCGTCTGGATGAAAATGGTTACAGCGCAATTCGGCTGAGTTGCGGTTTGGCGCTTGCGACTTTTTTCTATGTTCTGCCCAAATGCTCGCTCGGGCGAACGGAACTGCTACTTTTGGCGGGTTTGTTTGCCTTCCGTAACCTGGGTCCAGGGTTCGGAACCGCGGGCCATTTCGTATGTGTAGGTGGCCATGTCCGAGTTCACGGTCTTCTCTGTGAAGCGACCGTGAGTGATTTTCGAATCGTCGGTCCATGTCCAGATGTCGCCGTCAATCGTTCCGCGGGAGAATCCGCTCTCGCCGTTGCTGTGCGTCTGAAAATAAGTGTAAGTCTTTTCGCCTAAGTCGTAACTCATAATGCTCAAGGCTCTGGGCGCGCCGTTCTGGTTATACGACTGGCAGACGATGGCAAACTCGCCTGCGAACCATTCGCATGATTCGGTATACATATATTTTCCGCTGCGACTATAAGCGGTTGGTTTGACATCTTCCTCGTAAACTCATTTCCCTAGGAAATAGGCGAGTTTTTCATGTTCGGCACCGTGTTTGGGCGGGCGCTCCGGAGTTTGCACACGAATCGCTGGAATCAAAATCGAAGCGGAAAGCACCGCGAACAGGTAATATATTGTCTTGTGCAATAAATCCTCCGCCGGATATTCATCCGATGGTGGACAAACTTCCAAAATCCTAGCACAAGAAAAACCTAAGATGAGAAGAAAGAGGGAAGTGCTGGAGTTGGAGTACGCGACTACTCTTTACCGGCCCGAATGACTTCGATCTTCTGCTGTAGATACCAGGAGAACATGCCGCGATATTTTTGCTGCAAGTCCTCCCGCTGCCAATCTTTTCCAGTGACGATTCCCCGGCAGTTGGCAGACCCGCAGTGGCAGTCAAGGGCGTAGTCGTCGTCATCGGTTGTCGCCCAATCATGTGTAAGCTCCTCCCCAGCCATGATGTGCCGCAACGCGACAAACACAATCTGCCCTTGAACCACAATATTCGGCTCACAACAATGATTGCTGAAAACCATGCAACCTTCTCGTTCTTCTGGATGCGTCGGGCCGATAAAGAGATCGTCTGCTATTTGGATTTCCGCGGGTCCTAAGACAGGCGTGATTTTGTTCAAGGCCGCGCGGGTGAAGATGTGTCCACCCTTGACGCACACGATCTCACCGGGATCGATGTTCACGGCTGCAAACAGGCCTCGACCGTGGATTGCGCTTCCGCTAACGATGACTTTCGGCGAGAGAAAAGATAGTGGGTTCAAACTCCACCTCCCAACAATATAAACGAAGCCGAACACTTTCTCACCATTGAGATGCCCGCGTCGCTACGCTTCTATGCCAACCCAACCACTACGTTGGGAATTTTGGGCGTTGAATGTTCGCTAGGCCCCAAACTGCCGCAGATGATGGTCCATGTGAAGATAGGCGTGACGCATGCGTTCGCGCCTCGACATCTGACCGAGAGTCGCGTGAGGAGCGAACTCGCCTTTCGAATTACAGAAGCGGTCAAGAAGAATGCAGATCCTTTCTAGGTCGGAAGCAAACTCGGCAGTCGGGGTACCACCTTGGTATTGGTCCATCTCGGGACGGGTCTTGATGCCGCGGGGCCAGGGAACCGGTATCCAGAGCGCAACCCATTTAAACAACGTGCGCTTGAAGAGAGATGAGGAGGGACTGATGTACCTCTCGCCTAAAGAAGCCCGAAAAGAATCGCTGAGGTGACAAATCATTTGATGCGCGGACATGACTCCCCATCGGGGCTGGATAGTCGGGTGCAATCTGGCGAGTCGCTCAAGAATTTCATTTTTGTCGCGAGCGTTGAGTAGAGTTTTCATTCTTTTGGGCTGTAATGTAAGGCACGGTCAACTCAAGGACGCCCAGAGTCCGTGGCGTTGGACGAATTTTCGTCCAGGCATAGTCAATTTGCAATGAAACCGGAGCCGTGCTCAAAGCATCTGCGGACAGCCGCTACGCAGGGATTTCGCGACCCAATCGGAGTGCGGAAGAATTCGCAAGGTGGAAAGAATTTTGATTTCCTTTTCCACGTCGTATTCTACGCGCCGGATTGTTGCTTCGGAGTCGTCAAGCAACAGGTACGCGGCCCGGCAGTCGCCGTCGTACGAAAGGCTCACGCTCCCCGTGTTGACGACAAGCATTTCTGCACCCTGCGAGCACGGAACCCTTCGAATAAATGAGCGATGGATATGCCCGTAGATGCTAATCGGCTTGCCGAGCGGGCCGTAGACTGATTCCAATTCAGCGTCGCTAGCTTCCGGTCCCGGTGAGAGCCAGGGACTCTCAGGGCTGGCATGAACCAGCGCTATCGGATCTTGAATCAGAACGCGTGGTATTCCGCTTAGCCATGCGATCCGCTCTTCCCCCAGCGCTCCACGAGTCGCCGCCATCATTTCGCGTACAGCAGCCCATAGGGAGGGCGGCGCTGCCGATTTGCTGACAAACTCCTCCAGCGACCCGGGGTTGGAAAGCGCTTCCTCTCCATTGCCAAGGACACCTTTCCAGCCAAGATCACGAATCCGGTCAACAATCTCGACAGGACTGGAGCCCCCATCAGCTAAGTCGCCGCCGTGTAGGACCAAGTCGGGAGCGGCGTCGCGCAGATCAAGCAAGACCGCTTCAAACGCGGTTCGGTTGCCGTGGATGTCGGATACAATTGCAATGCGCATCTTTCAATTCCGTTGTCCGGGTTGTCTATGGTGGAAATTTCCCACCCGGAAAGAGCTGCGCTCTTCAGCTATCCGCTTCGCGAGGGTGAGCCTGTCACTTCGATGGTTCGGGCTAATGGTAGATCCTTTGCGCCCATGATCAAGAGCCACAAGATAGTCGACCCTTCCCCCATACCGCCAAGGAGCCCGGCTAGCATAAAAACAGCATGTCCGTGAATTGGAAAGAGCAAGGATGTAAAACTGCTGACCACGTAGCCGACACCTGCAGCGATCAGCAAGACGCCCAGAACTCGAGGAAGGAAGCTCGATTTAAAGACGAGAAGCCCGAAGGGAAAGAGCCAAAGACCCCAAAATATCTGCACGAGCAGCAGTCCAGAGCCGTGCAAATTGAGTGCCGTCATTACCAGGGCGTCAACCTGACGCTGGTCGAACCCTGACAAGAAACTGGCGCCCCGCGAGAGTATCAGCGCGGCAATTCGGTTAAGCTCATTAAGAAACGAGATCGGGACGGAGATCAACACCAAAATCAACATTAGCAAAGCGTGTTTCTTGTTGACTCCCTTCAGAAGATGATAGAGAGCCAGGCCCACAAAAATAAAGATGGTCGCACTGACGAGTTCGCCTGCAATGCCGCTACGAAAAAGCAACTGCGAAGCCCTAATCTTGTTGGCCGTAGCCGAGGCGTCTCCCGCCACTATAAAAGTGGACGGGACATAAAGAAGGCTGAAGGGAGCAGCGGCTGAATTCAATAGATACAGAAGGCCCACTACTCTCGCTGCCGTTTTGTTTGAAGGCATGTCCTGTTTCCTTTTCCTTCGTTGGGTCGTCCGAGGGTATTGCACCTCGCTCCAACCTGCCCTTTTATCTCACCGCCGGGAACGATGCAGCTTTAGCTAAGCTAGACCGTCCGCGATTTTCAAATTCCCATAGCACTAACCGAGGTCGAGTTCGGCAGACCGGCTCTACCTACTGTCGCCCAGGAAGCAAGCCCATCTGGCGAAGAATGAGCAGCTGGCTAAATTCGGTCCATTCTTCCTCTATTCTTCGGTCCACTACGCGGAAGACGCTTATTCCGCGTCCTTCCGTTTTCTTGCCAGTCGCGTTTAGGCCGTTCCCGGTGCCGGTGTTCGTACCTCGTGCTCTCCACAGCACGGTCACAAAGTCGCCTTCGGCGATTTCTCTGTCGATGGTAATTTCTAGGTCTGGAAATGCGGCACGCCAGCCGTGATTGTTTGCCTGATCCTCGTCAAGTCCGATGTCTTTGGTTGTCCCATGATTCACGAAGTCTTTGGCGAAGACTTCAGATGCCACTTCGAACTTTCCTTGCGAAAGAATATCTATGAAGACTTTGCGGACAATAGTTTTGTTCTTTTCCGACGGTAAGTCGTTTGCGAAGCTTGCGGTCACTAGGAGAATTGCAAACCCGGTAGCAATAATGATTCGATTCATCGAAAATGCCTCCTTTTCTGGTTGATGATCCAGCAGATTGCGTCAGTCTTTTTCAGGCTTAGCATCTTCCCAGACAAATACCTCTTCTACGTTTTTGCCAAATGCACGAGCGAGCTTGAAAGCCAGAGGAAGCGCCGGGTCATATTTCCCATTCTCGACGGCTATGATCGCTTGACGCGAGACACCGACTATTTCGGCGAGCTGCGCCTGAGTCCAGTCAGCTTCGGCGCGCAGCACGCGCAGCCGGTTCTTCATCGGTAGTGCCTTACGCTGACCAGATACCCGATCCCGTAAAAGACAGCCATGAAAACCCAAACAATCGCCACATTCAGTGGGCGCACTGCATGCGCTCTTTCCAGGTACCCATAGACAAAGACTGCCAACCCCGTCAGCAGGAACGCGATCGCGACGGCCTCCAAATGAACATGCCGCAAGAATTCGTCGAGTTTGCGAATAGCTCGCAGGAGGAGAGCGACCAATACGAGATTGGCGGGAATGGGCAGCAACGCTGTTGCGATTCGTGCGTTTTGCCCAAGACCGGGTCTTCCTAACCACCATCCGGCGCCGACATCAATGACGGTCGCTAGACAAAGCGTGAGGAGGAGACCGAGCGGCGAATTTGCTTCTCGCTCAACCATTAAGTACTCCCAAGATTGCAAAATGTAATCTATACATTACCTAAAGTCAAGCAAGGATGTACCCGGCATTGGTTCAGGTCTGAGCGCACCAGTGCGTCAGGCATTCCCTTGCCGTCGAGCCGACTGCCTCTTGGAACCTCAAGGGTGAAGATGGTTCGCGACGTGCCAGCACGTCGTGCCAGATTTGTAGTGTCGAATTCTGGCGCCCAAAGTGGTCTCTGTGTCTATCAGCGTTTGTGAGCTTATGGATTCGGCTTCCCAATATATGTGCTGAATCCTCGGATATTTCTTGCGGAGGCAACTTTCAAGCCGTCGACGGCGGGCGTAACTTCCCAAGCGGATAAGGTCGGTTCAAATTGAACGTCTAGGCGAGTACTACGGTCTCTGCACACCGGCATTCGCCAAAGCCTCGACGAGATGTTGCGTCACCGCGTTCATCGTGAGCCTCGCTTCCTGCTTGCCGTTCGTTTTGCATTAGACTTCTGCCCGATCTTCGTTTCAGGATCTCCTGTCGAAGCTTTCGCCACATCTCCACCTTCTTCACTTGCAATCTCGGCAAGGAGACGATGGCTTATTACGGAACACGGTTTTTGAACCGTAATGTCGCTCGTCGAGACGAAGCGATCTCGATGTTTGATGAGCAACCAGGATTTACCGGCTTTGCTGCCGAATCCCCGCGTTCGCACCAAAACCCAAGAGCCGTGCAACTTTTCGCCGTGAAGGGTGAATTTAAGATCCCCCTTCGTAAGAGCTGTTTCGATATCTTCGCTTTCTGGCGTCCATGTTCCTTGGTCCCAGACCATGACAGTTCCACCGCCATACTCGCCCTCGGGAATCACGCCTTCGAAACGGGCATAGTCGATAGGGTGGTCCTCGACCTGCATCGCCAAGCGTTTGACGGACGGGTCTAGCGACGGCCCTTTGGGCACCGCCCACGATAGCAACACGCCAGCAAACTCCAGACGGAAGTCATAGTGGAGCTGCGAAGCTCGATGCTTCTGAATCACAAAAATTAAGGGCCGTTCTTCCGGCTTTTTAGCTTTTATTCGCCCGGTCGGCTCCGAAGTACGATCAAAGTCCCGCTTTTCGCGATATCTGACTATAGACACGGTTTCCTTTCTCGACCCGTTTAGAGTCGCTGCAATTCTTTTTCGGCGGCTTTCAGGTTTTCGCGGCTGGTGAAGAATTCCGCCCAAGGCCCGATTCGCTTGCGCCGATTCTTGAAATTGCCGATATTGAACTCTGCCGGATCGAGTGATGTCTTCACTTCGGACCATGCCAGCGGTGTTGAGACTGGCGCATGCGGCTTCCGGCGTACGGAGTAAGGGCTCACAACCGTTTGCACGGATCCATTGCGGAACGGATCGAGATAGACCCGCTTTCCGCGTGCCGCGATCGCACGCTCCGTTGTCAGGAATTTCGGGTGGTCCGAAGCCAGTTTCGCTACGACCTTCTGCGCGAAGTTCAGGACTTCGTCTGCGGAGGGGCCAATGCGAATGGGCACAAACACGTGGAGTCCCCGGCTGCCGGAAGTTTTCGGGAACGACTTTAGCTTCAGCTTATCCAAAACTTCTTTTACGAGGATTCCCGCTTCCGCAGCATCACGGAATTTGCCGGAGCTCGGATCAAGGTCAAAGCACACCCAATCGGGCTTCGGAAAGGTCTTTCCGCGGCTTCCGGTGACATGGACCGGAATACATCCAAGATTCACAAGGGCCAACTGCGTTTCAAGCGATCCCCCGATGACATAATTCGTAGATTGTCGTTTCCCGGTGGCATTCGCGATTCGCTTGGTCGGCGTTCCTTTTGGCATGCTTTCCGGTTTTTCCTTTTGATAAAAACACTGCCCCTCTAAGCCGTCCGGACAGCGCTCGAGCGTCAGGATGCGATCCTTTACATAAGGTTCGAGAAGGTCAAACACATCGCGATAGAAATTCGCCAGGTCGAGTTTCGTGTAACCTTCTTCCGGCCAAAAAACTTTCGCGGGATTGGATATTCGCGCCGGGCGTTCTCTTGCTTTCGTCGCCATGCAAGACTCCTCTACTGTCGAACTTCACGGGCGGATTTATCGTCGCGAAGCCCAAGATATACCGGATGCCGTAGTTTGCCTTCCTTGGTTCGTTCGGTGAACGCAATCTGTGCCACGAGCTTCGGCGAAATGAACGTTGCGCTCCGTTCGCTGATGTCGGACGAAAAGGGAGAGGTTGCGCGCACAAGTGTTTTCATCCTCTTGTGCAGTGAACCGAGACTTTGTTCGTTGAACCCGGTTCCGACTTTGCCGACATACCGCAGTTCGCGTCCTCGAAACGCACCCAGAAGTAGCGCTCCAAAATAATGTCGGCTGCCTTCTGGCGCTGTGAATCCGCCTATCACAAATTCTTCTTGTTGATTGATTTTGACTTTAAGCCAAGCGACGGATCGGCCTTCTGCGTAACTGGCCGAAGAGTCTTTCCCGATTACGCCTTCAAGTCCAAGTCGCGTCGCTATTTCGAACGCTTTAACACCATCATCGGCCAGGCGTTTTGCAATGCTTACGATGGGGCCAGGTTTCAGCGCTTTTTCCAGGGCGTTTCGCCGAACAGCCAATGGTTTGCGCCGCAGGTCTTTTCCGTTTTCATACAAACAATCGAACACGGCATACTTCACCTGTCCCCCGCCCTGCTGTAGAAGCTGGAAACGAGAAACTTTATGGGAGTCGAACACCACGATTTCGCCATCCAGTAGAAGCGTCTTTGCTGTAACTCTTGCAAGTGCTGCGGCTATCGTTGGATAGCGATTTGATCGATCAATTCCATTGCGAGAAATCAGCGAAACCTTTGCGCCTTCCTTGTAGGCCAACATCCGGACGCCGTCGTATTTCTCTTCGAAAACCCAGCCTTGCTTCGAAAAGGGTTGATCAACCAAAGTAGCCAACATGGGAGAAACACGAAAGGGCACCTTATCCATATCCTCTCTCTTCAAACGACGTCCGTTTCCGATGAACGTAAACTCCGCCTGCTTTTACGTCCGTTCGCTCGCGCCGGGGAATACGCAAGCTCTTGGTTTTCTCTTATACACCGCAACAGAAGGCCCCCTCGGCTCATATCGCCACGTCCCAAAAACGCAGACGGAAACAACAAACGCCGTCCAAAAACTTCACTGAGAGGCGTGACGTATTTCTCCGTTGCTACACTACCCAACAGAACAACCTGGCAACCCTCCGGTAGCGTTTTTTCCAGAGCCGCCGCGTCACAGCGTAGGGGAGTCCGATAGCGATCATCCTCGAGATCGATGTCTCCGCCTGAAGCCAAGTCCCTCGCCGTCTCGATATCCACGACCGTGTCCGGAGTCAACAATCCTCGTGAAGAGGTAATTACGTAACAACCCTCGAACCCCGGGGGAGTCCTTGCAAAAAAACGTGCATAGGCCAGCTTTCCCCGAAAGTACAACGAACTTATGTGACAGAACAATTCCGCTAGAGATGCGCCTTGCGCCCGCAGGCGGTTGCCCAGTTCCGAATGGGTGCGAGGGTTCAACAATCTTTGCCCCCGAATCCCTTTAAGATTGGCCGGCGACAACAAAAAGATCCGATGGGCGGCCGAGGAATCGTCCGCTTTCGAATCCAGCAAAATCGGCGAATGCCCAACAAAACTCACCCTCTTTTCCATCGGCCCCACCTGAGGAATTCATCTATTCCGGAGCATGCCACTCCCGAATTTCATGCGCACGCCCCTTCTCGTGTTTTGATCAACTGACGAGCCCACATTCGTGGCGTGGCAACTCGGGGTGAAGCAAAGCCGGGATAAGCGGAGTGATTAGTCTGCGCCTTGTTTGAGAACCTCGTAGAGATAAGCGAAATCCCATTGGCCTTTGCCGGCTTTTGCGGCCCGTTCGATGAGCCGAAGTTGTGGGTCGGCACAGGTGTGATTGACCCGATGTTTCTCACACCAAGCAATGAGCTCCCGAGGCGCTACCGCCCAAGTTTCAAGCGAGGCTTGCGTGTTTCCGTAATCTTTCGTTTTAATCTTCTCGCAAAGACCGCCGAGCGCAGCCTCAAGAACCGGCATAAGTGTCTTGACGACCTGCAGATATCCACCTACGGGAAGATTCTCCGCTTCGTAGACGATATACCCATGAAGAAAGCCCAAAAACGCTCCCGTGCAAAAGGAAAGACAAGCGATATCGGTCGCCGAAGCCTGGCCGATTTCCTTTCCGACAAACATAGCATTGTCACCAAAGGCAAGCAGGACCGGCTTCAGCCGATTGAAGAGCTCATCGGAACCGGAGTACAGAACCGTGCCTTGCGGCTTCCCGATATCGACCGGATAGTTCATGATCGCTCCGTCGAGGTAGTCAATTCCGTGCGGTCGAGCCCAGGATTCCATCTCCCTGGCCTCATCGGGAGTTCCGCTGCTTAATTGCACCAGCACTTTGCCGCGAAGCGCAGACTCAATTGCCGGCGTTCGTACCAGTTGATTGGTCGACTCATAGTTGTTGAGGTTGACGATGACGACTTCAGCGCTGCCGATTGCTTCCAGTAGGCTGGGTGCGACGCGTAGACCGAGCCGGGACAAAGACTCCGTCTTTGACGAAGTACGATTCCATACGGTGGTATCAAATCCTCTCGTATAGAGCGTCGTTGCAAGAGCGGATCCCATGCGCCCCGCCCCGATGACTGTGACCTTTTGACCCATAGCACCCTCCCGAACGAATCTGACTCAACAAATCTCTCGTGGATTTTAATCTTAAGTTAAATGCTTAATGTCAATGAACTCATAGGAGGGAAGGCGTTGCGCTATGAAGCGAAGTGTTTCGTTCCCGCAGTGGGGGTGATGCTTATGGTCGCTAGCGCCGCCGGACAAAAATAATTTCACCGCGAGAAAACCACTCCATGCGGCTTGCCGGTGCCCTCCCATCCGTGGGGCCATTTCCGATTGGCGAAATTGAACCCCGGTTTTCCGTCCTCGTCATGGAAGGCCGCATCCACGCTCAGGGCGCCCGTTGCCGGGTCCAGCTTCACTAAGAACAAGCGGGCGTCAGATCCTGTTACCACCACGCGCTGAGTCTTCGCGTCCCATCCCGTCCAATGTGAAAAATACGTGTCGCTCAACCTAATGCGCGAAACTTCCACAGGCTTCGTTCCGTTTGCAATGTCCAGCACCACGAGGCCATGCATCACAGGCACGCTCTGAATCAGATAGTGCCCAACGATTGTCGGAACGCCGCAGAACGAGCCTGGGAAGGTATACACCAGCTTCGACGTTGGTTGGTCCTTGTCCACACCGGTTATACGCTCAATCCCGCAGCCCAGTGTTTGTACGTAAACCGCTCCGTCAGACCCGAGACGCGGCTCTTCCGGGCTGACGTGGCCATAGCGATTTTCGCCCATGTCCAGATACTCCGTCTTCAGCAACTTCAGATCCGACAATCGCCACACCTGATAAGTTACGCCGCTATAAAAGTTGACCTCGTCCATCGAAGAGTTCGTGGACACCACGCGATCAATTTTCGGAAGCACAACCAGGCTGTATGGCGTTAGCAGCGCGCCGGGAAACGCCGGGTCCGCAGAACTGCTCGAACGAATCACTTTTCCCAGATCATCAATCTCCACCAGGCCGCCACTGCCACCCATCTGCCCTCCACTCTCGCCGTCGTGCACGTGCTGAAAGGTGACCAGCACGTGCCCGTTGGGCAACCGCAGATAAGAGTGCGGGTGCATGTATCCGGCCATATCGGTAAAAGAAGTGACGATCTTCGGATGCACCGCGTCGCGCACATCGAATATAAAAGTACGGCCGGCGTCATGATCATTGGCAAAGAGCATCCCGCTGGTGGGCATAACGTATTCAGTGTGATGGACACGGACGGTCTGTTGGCCAGTCTCGAGAGTTGTGACCAGACGCCCATACGATTTCGAAGCTGGGTCTGCATCGATCACAGCGAGAAAGTCTTTGCCTTTGAGCGCGGCATCGCCAGTCCAGGCGAACAGGTAGTGGCCCGGTGTACTCGTTTGTTGCTCTTGAGACTGCAACGGAACATTGACGGCGCACAAAATCAAGGCAACAGCCAGCGGAATATATCTCATGGAAACCTCTATAATCTGTTGCACTTTACAACCGTCAAAGCGTATCAGATTCACGACGGACAATGAATTGGTGACCAGGACATTCCCTGAAAGAGCTCAGTGAAAAACGCCGCACCGTCGAACAACGGGAACGAGGAGGTGTCCACCGAGTCGCCGGTCTCCATACTGGCGGCGCGCTTTACCTGTCGTGTCCATCGGGAGGGTTCGCCTGCAACGTCCAAAGTCGTTATGATGCCTAACTTGTGTTTAGCGATTTTCAGACCTTAGATTGGTCCTCATCCTTCGCCACCGGAGGTTCGCGGGAGAGTATAAGAACACGGTGTGTTTGAATTATCGCACTCGAACGCTCGCAGGCTTCGCCTTTGCGAATATCTCATTGAGTGCTATTGGAACTTCTGGGCTTCATTCCGCAGCGCAATTCGAGACGTCGGGCCAGTTCGACAGAAGTGAAGGCGCAAGTTGTGAGCGTTTATTCGATTCATGTTTAAGTTGAACATAAAAACTCGACAGGGAGGACGATGTGAGTGCTCGCGTTTATCAAGAGCAAATTAATGGAGTGTTGGCAAAAATCTGGGGAACACAGATCGAGAATATACAAAAGGCGTCTGCGGTGATGGCGGACGTGATATCCAACGAAGGGTTGGTACACATTTTTGGCAGCGGACATTCCGTGCTACCGGTACAGGATATGTTTCCGCGTTACGGATCCTTTCCCGGCTTCCGGCCGCTGATGGATATGCGCTTGATGTGGACCAACGTCATCGGCAGCGGCGGCGCGAAGGGGCTGCTATGGCTGGAGCGAAGAGAGGGATATGCTCAGGTGCTGTTTGAGAACGAGCCGATCCGCAAAGGCGACGTGATGCTGGTCTTTTCGCACGGAGGATTGAACGCGGTCGGGATCGAAGTTCTCATCGAAGCAAAAAAACGCGGATTAAGCACCGTAGCGGTAACCTCTATGGACAATTACGCCAAAAGAAAAGCGACACATTCTTCCGGGAAGAAATTGGCGGACGTCGCTGACATCGTCATCGACAATTGCACGCCTGCCGAGGACGCCCTCGTAAACATCGACGGGTGGAAAGCGCCGGTGGCTGCCGGATCGACCGTAGCATTCGTCACCATCGCGATGTCATTTGTCGCGCAAGTGGCAGCGAATTTGGGCGCTAAGGGCCTAACGCCCCCGGTGTTTGTTTCGCCCAATGTCCCTGGTATCCCTCCTGACCAGATGAACCGTGTGTACGAGGAATATGAGCAACGCTTGAAAAGGTGATTCGTGACCCAGGCGATTCGACGCGAAATCTTGTTCGGAGGTGCGGCGACCGGAATATTTGTTTTTGGAATTGTCATGGCCGTACTCGGCACGCTGTTCGGATTGCCAGAAATGCGATCGCAACTACGGATAGATCTAGCGCAACAGGGCAATCTGTTCCTGCTGCTGTATGTGGGAATTCTTTTGACCACATTGGTGGCGGGACCGGCCATCGATGTTATCGGGAATAAGCTGATTTTAATTGGGTCGGCAACCCTGGTAGCTGCGGGAATGTCGGGCTTCGCTTTCGCGCATTCTTACGCGAGTTCAGCAATACCGGCGCTGCTGCTGGGATGCGGGGGCGGAGGGCTAAACACCTCGACCAACGCGTTGGTTTCCGATTTGTACCCCGAGCGACGCGGTCCCATGTTGAATGTGTTGGGCATTTTTTATGGGATCGGCGCTCTATGCATTCCTTTGTTAGCGGCAGCCATTACGGCGCTGTTTTCGGTCAGGTCGCAGTTATTTTGTTGTGCCGGTCTCGCAGCCGGATGCGCCCTGTTGTTTCTGACTTTGCGTTTTCCACCGGCTGCTGCGGCGCAGAGTTTCTCCTGGCGCGAGGCCCTGCAGGTGGCCCGGTATCCTGGAGTCTTGGTTCTAGGATTTCTATTGTTCTGCCAGTCGGGGAACGAAGCAAGCATCGCCGGTTGGACCTCGACCTACGCTGGGGAAGCAGGTTTTCCGGCCAGGACGGCCACATTCATCCTGGCAGCCTATTGGGCTGCGCTGCTGACAGGCAGACTCGTCGTGGCGCGACTGCTAAAATCCGTAAGCAAAGAACGATTGGTGTTTGCAAGCGGAATAGGAGCGCTTTTGGGCGCCGGGCTTTTATTGGCGAATCGCTCGGCAGTCATGTTGGGCTTAGGAGTGCTTGTTCTCGGATTTTCCTACGCAGGTGTGTTCCCGACGGCGCTTGCCATCGCGGGAGATAGCTACCGGAAATTGGCGGGCACCGTATTTGGACTCATATTCGGCATCGCCTTGGTAGGTGGAATGTCGTTCCCCTGGGCGGTAGGGCAGTTTTCGCAAGCGTGGGGAGTTCGTTACGGAATGATAGTTCCGCTCGCGGGGGCAGCCGCGATATGCGTTTTGGCCTGGAGAATTCTATCGGCGAAGCGTGGGCAGACACGCGTTTCGATTGGTGAATGAACGCGATGGCAGAAAATTATGTGATCGGCGTCGATTTGGGCGGTACCAAGCTTGCTGCAGCGCTGGTGGACGGCAAGGGTCAAATGTCGAAGCAGACCATCCTCGCAGTGGACACCAGTTCTTCTTTGGCGCCGGTGAATCAGATCGTAGGAGTCACACGTGAGTTGATGTGTGCGAGAGAAGCAAAGAAAACAATTTCGGGAATAGGCGTCGCGGTGCCGGGCCTTGTGCGGCGCGATGGTACAGTGTGGGCTCCGAATTTGAAGGGATGGAAAAGGATGGCGCTGGCTCAGCGGCTGAAACGTGCTCTCGGGCTGCCGGTTGTCGTGGAAAGCGACCGCAATGCAGCAGTACTCGGTGAATCCTGGTGCGGCGCGGCGCGAGGAAAGAGCGACGCAATTGTATTGATGCTAGGAACGGGCATCGGCGCTGGGATATTGAGCGGCGGCAACCTGGTGCGTGGAGCGCATGAACTTTCTGGCTGTGCGGGATGGCTGGTGGTAGCGGAAAAATATGGAAGAGAAGCGCAGAACGTCGGACAGTTGGAGTCGCTGGCCGCCGGGCCGGCTATAGCGCGTGCGGCCAGGGCGATGAATGCGAAAAGCGTAGCCGAAGCGGCCAGGCGTGGCGATCGCACATCCATCAACATCTATCTTGAAGCGGGACGCATGTTGGGCTACGGCGTGGCAAATCTGGTGAGTTTGTTTGATCCGGAAATTGTGGTAATCGGTGGAGGATTGGCAAAGGCGAGTGATTTGTTTCTGGATGCACTGCGGAAAGCCATGAAGGAACGGGCTCAACCGATCGCCGCCCGCCGCGTACGGATTGTGAAAAGCCCATTGGGATCGCTTGCAAATCTGTTAGGGGTGGCGAGATTGGCGGGTTCAATTGGGCGGATTGGCCGGCGGCGCACCCGAGGCTGAGATGGTGCCTCTCGTTCGCGCCATTTCATTGTGCTTACCTAGAACAGACATTTCTTCGAAAAGGAAGGACGATCCATGTCAACACGGCGCGACTTTCTCACCATGGCGAGCGGCGGCGCAGTTGCCTTCTCAGCGGGGAGGAAACTCTTCGACGTCGGTCAGTTACCAGGTCGCCCTGCAAACACAACTTCCGGCTCGCAGGATCGCGACTTCTCAAACGTTTTAGTGATCGCTGCGCATCCCGGCGACGCATTTTTCGCCATGGGTGCGCCCGTCGCGGTTGCCTCTCATTTGAAAAGCGAAGGTTACTTTCTGAGTCTCTCCTTGGGCGAACGGGGATCCCCCACAGTTCCGGCTGAGCAGTACGGATATTCTCAACAACAAGCGGCCCAGAAAGCCGCCACGGTGCTCGGTGCAAAAGCTCTGTTCCTTCACTATCCCGACGGCGAAATCCTTGTGAATGACGAAGCAAAGTTTGCGGTCTGTGATGTGATTCGCCAGTGCAAGCCTTCGACAATCGTCACCCATTGGAAAGGAAGTTGGCACAAGGATCACCGCGCCTGCTACGAAATCGTCCAGGATGCGATCTTTTATGCAGGTCTTCCCGCCATTGTTCGCAAAGAAAAGGCGCATACCGTAAGAAAGCTATACTTTGCCAGCAATTGGGAAGACGCCGTCGGCTTTGCGGCTGACACCTATTTAGACATAACCTCGGTCTACGACGACTGGTTGAACGCTTGCAGCGTATTCCCCATGTGGCTCGGTGAGAACGGATTCCGATACAAGGATTACTATTCCAGTATGGCAGTTGCACACGGTTGCATCAGTAACTTCAAGCGCGCCGTCGCGTTGATGTCGTCCGAGGATCAGCGCATCCAGAACATCCCCACGCCCTAGTGTTGGTGCACGATGGCCCAATCAAGCAGAAACCAGAACCCAAAACTCAACAGGTACTAAGCGTACTAAAGCTTGAGTACCCTGGCGTGCCACCCTAAAACGCGGGTATTTTCTGAACGAAGCCCTGCTAAAATGGAGCCGATCTCCAATGAAACGCAATCATGAATCTGGCCAGGCGCTGGTTCTTGTTGGACTTAGCTTGGTGGTGCTCACCGCGATCGTGGGCCTCGCGATCGACATGGGCTACTTGCGTTACACGAAGAGGCGTTTGCAGACCGCCGCCGACAGCGCCGCAATCGCCGGCGCCTCTGAACTCAACAACGGAAACTTTGTCACTGCTGCGCTGAACGACTCGAAATCCAACGGGTTCGAGAATGGAGTCAACGGCGTAGCCGTGACCCCTAGCAATCCCCCGGTCGACGCTCCTTTTCATGCGAAACCAAACGCGGCCACTTTCGTGGAAGTGCAAGTTCAACAGAACGCGCCAACGTTTTTCATGCGCATCTTCGGAGTGAATCATGCCAGCGTCAGCGCCACGGCGGTCGCGCAACTGGCGAGTTCACGCGGCTGCATCTATGCGCTGGGCTTATTGAATGGCATCACCGTGCAAGGAAATGTGAACGCACCGAACTGCGGCGTGCTGGACAACGCGATTCTCTCCGTGGGTGGGGGATGCATCACGGCTTCGTCCATCGGCGTCGTGCTCCGCTTGCTTGGCGGGTGTACGAATCCGGCGCCCGTGGTGGGCATTGATCCTGCCGCCGATCCTTTGGCGTATCTGGTTCCGCCGCCGGTCGGAGGCTGCAATTTCACGAATTTGGTCGTCAACAGCGCCGCCAGAACTATTCTGAGTCCGGCCACCTACTGCGGTGGAATCAAGGTGGCGAATGCCAACCGAGGCGGCATCTTCTTCAATCCAGGTTTATACATATTGGATGGCGGCGGTTTAGTGGTACCGGCTGGAAATCCCACGAACCTGAGCGGTAATGGCGTGACGTTTTACATCACCGGCGGAGGGTCAGCCCAGCTCAACGGAACGGGGAATGTGACGTTTACCGCCCCCACGACGTCACCCTCTCCGGGAATTCCAGCGGGCGTTTTGTTCTATCAGGATCACGGCGACACGCAGAATGCCTCCATTAACGGCAACATAAGCTTTACCGGAGCGTTGTATTTTCCAAGCGCCACCCTGATCTTGGGCGGAACCGTGAACAGCGGATACGCAATCATCGTGGGTGACGTCATCCAATTCCGTGGAACTGTGGGCATCGGTTCGGACTTCTCTTCGCTTCCCACCGGCTCACCGGTAAAGGCTGCGGTGTTGGTGCAATGAAGCGGATGCTAAGCGCGGATTCCGTATGCGAAAAAAATCTCGCTCGCAACCCTCGTGCGTCAGCGGGGCAGACGGGACAAAGCGTGCTGGAAATCGCTCTCCTTGCCCCGATGTTGCTGCTGATGCTTGTCGGAACCATCGAGATCGGACGCTACGCCTACTTCGCCATCGAGGCCACCAACGCGGCACGCGCGGGCGTGCAGTACGGAACGCAGAGTCTCATCGACTCCAAGGACGTCGCAGGAATAAGAGCCGCTGCTTCGAATGACGCGCCCGATTTGATTCAATTGAACGTCACCGCGAAAGATCTGTGCGCTTGCTCGAGCAATCCGTCGCACTATGTCGGGTGTCCCGCGCAACGCTGCGGCGCCGGACATCCCGTGGTGTTTCTCCAGGTCAATACAACGGCGCAAGTTCCGTCTCTGTTCCACTATCCGGGATTGCCGGCGACGTTCACGGCGAACGGCCAGGCCATCATGCGTGTGGCCCAATGAACAAGTGGCGCAGCGCGTGTTGGCATGCGCGATCCACTAGCGCGGGACTGCGCGGACCGGGAAGGGCTCGCGGCAGCACGCTGACCGAGTTCGCCTTCGTCCTGCCTCTGCTCGCGATGATGATGTTCGGCGTGATTGATTTTGGGCGCGCGCTGTACACCTATCACTTCGTGTCCAACGCAGCGCGCGAAGCTACGCGCTGGGCCAGCGTGCGAGGCAGCCAGTGCACCGCTTGGCCTCAGGCTTGCCCGGCGATTCAAGCGGACGTGCAAAATTATGTGGCCGGTATTGTGCCGCCCGGGATCGATCCAAGTCCGCAATTCCTTGGCGTCACCGCCGCGTGGATGCCGCCGCCTGGAACGCCGGCTTCTTGCATTGGAGCCGCCAACAATCCCGGCTGCGCGGTGCAGGTACAGGTCACCTACAACTTCAAATTCATTCTGCCATTTCTGCCGAAATCGACGTACTCGATGCAAAGCACCTCGGAGATGATCATCTCGCAGTAAGCGGAAGCGATCGATTGTTCCCAATGTCGCTTGTTCAGAACGCTTCAAATCGGGGATAGACGGGACAAAATCTTCAGAACGGCTCAAGGGATCGTGAGGTTTGCTAATTCACCTTGACCGCGGTCGCACAGACCGATTTTCGTCTGTTTTGTCGGCCTTACATACTCCTCGATAGCGCCGAAAGACCGGCCATTTGCAGTCTGAAGTTCAGCAAGACCAATCGAATCTTCCGACTCGGTTGGGCTACGCCAACAATTTTTTCCTTGTTTCCGGCGGCTGGTCCGCTATCTCTTCTGTCTCTTCCTACGGCCACGCTAGGCTCAGCTCGATGACAACTAGGGCCTTTCTATTGTGGTTTGGGGCATGCGGCGCCCTTGGAGATCCATAACTCTGCCTGCGCCAGGAATTGCTCGGAAGACATTGGCACCGGAGCCCGCCCTTCACCGGGATTCCAGCCCCAAAGTACGAGTGGCGTTTGCAGGTGTTCGGCAATCTGCGCGGGAGAACGATTGCCGTTCTGTTTGGGGTCGAGAATCAACTCGCATAGCTGCCGATCTGTTAAACCTTCCCAGATCATCGGTTCGCCAGGAGAAGGCAAATGCCAACCCGGGGCTCCCGGAGGCATGTTTGGACCTGCAAGATTGTGGTCCTGATGGCAGGTACTGCATTTCACGGTATTGGCTCCGGTCCCGTCCGGACCGCGGCGAATGTGCATGGAGTGCGCATGGCGGTCGTCACCTTGCCTGGGAAAGTCTCCGCTGGAGTGGCAATTCATGCAGCGCGGGTGACGCAAAACGGGAAGGATGGATGCAAAGGCGGCTGCCGAAATCTCAGCATCACGAACCGGATTCTGATACACCATAACTTTTTTGCCACTCCGCGGAACTCCGGAACGTGCAATCGCTGAGAGTTCGTTCAAATTCGATAAACACAAACAAACCAACGAGAAAAATCCGATGGCCAGGATTGGTTCCAGGTGTCTCACGCGGTTGCCTCTTTCCTAGCTATTTCCAGCGCAGCCATCACACGTTCGGGAGTGAATGGCACATCGCGCAGTCTGGCTCCCGTGGCGTCAAAGACCGCATTCCCAATGGCAGCGGGAACCACGGTTATGGAAGTCTCTCCCGCGCCCAGGGCAGGCACACCTTCCGGTGCCACAAAGACGCACTCGATCGATGGCATTTCGTAATCCAAGTACAGGCTTTTGTATGTTTGCCAATCGACCGAGGTCACCCTCGATTCGTCCCACGTCACTTCTTCCACGAGCGAACGGCTCATACCTTGCAAGATGCCGCCATCGGTCTGGTTTCTCAGCCCATCCGGATTTGAAATTGGCCCACAATCTAAGGCGACGACGAAGTGCTTCGGTTGAACCGCGCCGCTTTCGAGATCTACATCGACATACGCAATGAGCGCCGCATACCCGTTGGCGCCTTCGTAAGCCACGCAAGCGACTCCGCGTCCACTGGCGATTCCCGATCGTTGCAGACTTGCTTTCGGTGAAGGGCGGGGGTCCCACCGGGCGAGTTCCGCCGCCGCTTTTAAAACACCGATGACGCGCGGATTTTTCAGATGCAGCAGACGATATGCGACGGGATCGGCCTTGACTCGCGCGCAAATCTCGTCCATGAAGCATTCGTTGGCGAATGTGTTTTGAATTCTCAGAGGAGAACGAAGCGGGCCGGTAAAGAAAGGAGACCGCACGGTATGAGTTAGCGCGCGTTCCGCGACGACCGTTCCTTCGGTTCCGCAGCTGCCGTCGATACAACCCGCGAAATACGCGGGCACAATGTTGCTCTGATTGCGAAGCTTTCCTTTTGGAGGTTTCGCCGGGCCCGGCTGAAATGGTTCGGGTTCGTAGCCCAATAACACGCCGCTGATCACATTTCCTGGCCGATCGTAACCGGGCCTGTTTCCCAAAGCCGAAACCCATGCTTCGCGATCCCAGACGGCGACTCGTCCATCTTCCCCGAGTGCGGCCCTCTGTTCCACAACGCAGGCGGCGCCGTAGTTTTCCCAGGCCATCTCGTCCTGTCGCGAAAATTGCAGTCGAACAGGTTTGCCTACGGCTTGCGAGAGAATCGCCGCTTCAAAGGAAACGGCGTCGGCTCCGTTGAGGCCGTAACATCCGGCGCCGCGGACAAAGACGACGCGTACATCGTCGGGCTTGAAACCCAAAAGCATCGCTATGACGCTGCGTGTGGGATATGCCGATTGAGTCGCCGACCATATCGTCGCCCGGCTGGGCTTGACGTCGGCCACAGCGCACGAGGCGCCCACGGATCCATGCATTTGATACGGATACCTGTACGTGGCACTGATGATGCTCTTCGCTGCGGCAAGCCGTGCGTCAACATTTCTCGAGTCCACACTCAGCGTATCCTGCGAAGGCTGTGTGCGCATGGATTCGAAAAAGCCCTGCTGCCTGGGAAGATTAGGACCAGGATTCCACCGCACTGCTAGCTGCCGGGCGGCCCGGACTGCTTGGTGCTGCTTCTCTGCCACAATGCCGATAAGATTTTTCCGCACCACGACTTTAACAATGCCGGGAATATTTCGGATCGACGCCTCGTCCACGTTTTCGACAGTGGCACCCATCCGCGGTGGGCGAACCATACGCGCGTGCAACATATCGGGAATCCGGACATGATGGACAAACTCGAACGTTCCGGCCATGAGCGCTGCTCTGTCAAGCGATGGGACCGGTTTGCCTAGAGTTGTCCACTGCGCGGGTGACCGACGTCTCGCGGATTTGTCCACCGGCAGATTGAAGTATTTTCCCCGCACCAGTTCCGCGTAACTCACACCGCGCCCGGATTTGCTCGTCACGACACCATCTGCGACGTGGAGCTCGTCTACCGGTTCTCCGAATCGATCCCCCGCGAACTTGAGCAACGTTTCCCTTGCCGTAGCCGCAGCGAGCGCCAAACTTTCCTCGTTGAAATTCGTCGGTGTCGACTGGCTTCCCGAAGTGGTTCCCTGATCTGGACAAACGGCAGTGTCGCACTGCACTAATTTCACGCGAGAGATGCGGACACACAGTTCTTCGGCCACCAGCTGGGTTTGAGCCGTGAAAATCCCCTGACCGAAGTCGCATTTTCCCGTGTAGGCAGTGATCGAACCGTCAGCATCGACCGCCAGCCACGAACCGATGCGATTCGGGTCGATGTGCGAAGCATGCGTCGCAAACGGCCCTTGCGCACCCATCGATCCAGGCAGGACCGAGGTCGCGCTGAATCCCACGATCAGGCTTCCGGAGCTTCTTAAAAAGTCACGACGAGACTGAATCATGCTTTTTCTTCTCGGCATACTTTCGAATAGCACGCAACATGCGGGTGTGCGTGAAACAGCGGCATAGAACGCCGCCCAGGGCTTCGCGAATCTCGGAGTCGGAAGCTCCCGGGTTTACATCGAGAACGGACTTAGCCGTTAAAATTACGCCACTCAGGCAGAATCCGCATTGTGCAGCTCCTTCGTCGAGGAACGTTTGTTGCAGCGGATGTGGTTTCTCCGGTGTTCCGAGGCCTTCGAGCGTTGTCACCTCGTCATTTCCAACGGCCCGGACGGGCATCACGCACGAACGAATGACTTGCCCGCGCAAAAGGACTGTACACGAACCACATTGCGCCATGCCGCAGCCAAAGCGGGGGCCGCGAAGCCCAAGTTCGTCGTTTAGGACGAACAGCAGCGGTGTCTCCGGATCAACCGAAAGATCATGCTGTTTTCCATTAACCAGCAACGAGATGTGTTGCATACTTCTCTCTTTCGAGCTCGTTCTTCGCGCTTCGTAACGGCGTCACCGGGCCGCTTCCTTAACTCCGCAACCTTAGCTTCCCATGCGCTGCGCGAGCAAGCCCATACCGAAAGCTACCTAGGCTGCACTCGCGCTTTCGAAAAACATCTGAATCTGGCGGCCGGTGGACTCGATAAGAGCTTCCCCATCCAACGGTCCTTCGGTCGTCACCGGCGGCTTGTCCGAAATCCTCAGGATCGCATTGTCAGATAGCTCCAAGACACTCTCAACCCAGTCCGAGTTCACGTACCCGCCCACCAAGCATCGGCACGAACCGGAACGTCTACCCTATACACAGTCTTCCCACTGTCGACACTCTAATACCTTTAGTCACCAGGCCGTGTTCCTCTGTGTGGAAAAGGGAAAGTTTGAGATTTTAGACGAAGCGACCCGGTCGGAGGGTCGCTCTTAGGGCCTAGAGGTGTTGTCTTTGAAGAGGAACTGCCAATCTGGCCAAAAGCTTGAGCCGAACTCCCGCAAAGCAAAATACAGCGAATGCCTGACGCAGGCTGAGTACGGTAGCGTACCGAACTGTCGCCCCACAAGAAGACGCGGACCGTTTTTGGGGCTAGACCGGTCTACGGGAATTACCCTATCGACGGCACGGCGCAGATATACGACGTTTGTTCTTTGGAGGTTCCAGCATGGCGACGTTTATTGTGGGCATATTTGTAGTCATCATTGTCGGTGCGGCTAGCGCATTCGCCTATATCATGTACCTTTCCGACGACGGCGGGCGAACTGGCCCGTGACTCGCTTCCGTATCGAACGCATTGGAAACAAATCCGGCCACAGCTCCTTGATAAACATATCGGCTAACGGACATGGGCTCATGGCGTAGTGAACTCTGCGGCGCGACAACTGTAATTTCGAATTTACGCACTCCGTGATTGGCAAACCTGGCAGGCCGCATGCCACGAATGAATCTGAAGGTCGTCTTTATCTCACCGTCTTTCGTGGAGGCTTCTTTCGATAGGGGAAAGCTGACTGTATGCTTGCGTACACTCGGAAGATATGGCGTTTTACATGTCCCCCGACGCTTGGTACGGTGGCGTAGATAGGTGCCTTCATGTCTACGAACGCCGTCTTGAGTCAAGTGCAATTAACGCCCCGGGAACTGGAAATTGTGCAACTTCTGGCAGAGGGTAAAACCAGCAGAGAAGCTGGCGCATCGCTTGGGATTAGCACCAAAACGGCGGAAACTCACCGATCAAACGTGATGAGGAAACTAGCGTTGCGTTCAATCGCCGAATTGGTCCGCTACGCGATTAAGAACAAAATCGTTGAAGCGTAGTGAAGCTCGTACTCTTTGGTCGTAAATTTCTGTAAATCATCAACCCTTAGCGGCAGTACTATACTCGACCTCAATTCGGTTCCGACGAGGCTGGTTGGCAGCTCGGGCTCAAAGTGTTCGAACGATCTGCGTTGTATCACCTTCAACCTACGCGAACGCACTAAGAGCGATGCAAGTCTTGCGGTCAGCAATATCTCAACGATTTTTATCAGGCAAGTACTGTATTGCGCGGTCTTCCATTTCGATCAGAATCGCGCAGTGGAGCTGCTCGGCGCGTGCATCGTCTTGGCGATAGTGCTGTCCATAGCTGCTATCCAATATTTCAACGGCTGGCGGTCTGGGCGTCGCGCTGATTAAGGAACGATTTTTAGCCGCGATTTTAAAGAATTTTGATTCAGCTGGAACGTTGGTGTACGCTAACGTACAAGATTGGCGAATTACCAGGCCTGTTACATGGAACGCAAACCCGCTGCGACCAAAACTAAGGTTCGAGAGAAGTACGCTGTCTGGCTGGATCGGAGTGCGTTGAAACGCCTTCGTCCGTATTCCGACAAGGTTGGCCTGTCCGTGTCCGAGCTGATTCGCACCGCAGTAAATCGGTTTATCGAACTTCACGCTAAGAAATAACCCGCACCGGATTCTAGAGCCAGTTTAAGCGTCCCGTGTTGATCGAGCCCTTCGAATTCATTCCCTAGACACTTATCCCGGTCATTCTACAGGATCCGCCGTATTTGCCTTGAGTTTGAACGCAGTACGATGCATGTCGAAAATCGAGGTGCGGAATGCAAACCTATTTCGAAGCCCCCGAAAGTATCGAAGCTCGCGCCATTATGCGGCTCGTCTCGCTTGGAACGACGACCCTGGACGACGCGCGGGAGTTAATCTCGATTCCAGAAAAAGAGGAGCAAGTTCTGAGTTTGTTCGTCGCAATAGCTGGCAAGGAAGGTGCTCCCATCGGTAGGGCACTCGCTTTTCGCCGTAAGGTGTTGGTGGAATTTGAGAAGCTGGTGGCGTTGATGCAGATGCCCGCAGCAATCCGGGCCTAAAAACCGAACTTTTTGACATTTAACTGTCTCAGGCAAGATTGCGCGAACGCACCGAACCCGATGCGAACTTTGCGGCTTGCTCAGCTATCAATAACCTCCGTAACTTTGCTACACCTGTGCGATCGTCGTAGACACGAACGACGACAATTGAGCCAACCGTGTTTGGCTTCGGCATTGGGCGAGCATAGTTAATTGGTCAAATTCTTTTTTCGACCGTTAACAGACGGAATTGTTTCCTGAATTTGCGTTAAGTCGCGACACCGCTGCCCGCAAAGAAGTTTCCTCCTTGAACGAGAGTGTCAATCGCTTGCAACAGTACAGCGGCGACCTCGTTCTTGCTCAAGAACCCTTGGGCACCGGCCAGCTTCACCTATCCCGCTATCTGTGACGTGGCTCACGACTTATGATCTTCTCCAGTACCCGGTGATTCTGTTGATCCATGATCTGAAATTCTCCCGGCCAGAATGAAGCAAGCTCTTCGATCCGGGACTTCGCGATTTTTAGGTTCGAGGCGGCCTCCAGCCAAATCGTCGATTCGTTGTTCTCTTTTCTCACGATGTCGTAACGGCGCGATTCCATGGAATAACATCCTCAAGCCCGGATTCGCTTGTCTTCTGCTTCACCTGCCTCAGACATTTTTGGTGCATTCTGCGTGCCATCGCTACTAAACCATTGAAATGCGGTTGGGTGAGCCAGTTCGTCCATGCACCAGGAGTCCCGGTACGCAGATAGTGCTCGCTTGCGCCCTGAATATGCATGATTTACCGGCGACGAACGTCATTCTCACACAAACGGTTGGGCGTTACTTGCTGGAGGGCGGGCCGCCAAGTCGATAAGCCTCGATTTGCAAAGAAACCTGCAAAACTTGAAACCTCGCAACGACTTGAACTCACCATTCCCTGGTGCAACTTCGAGCCGTGTCGATGGTACCCCGACTGTGGTTCTATGTTTCTCTGGCCGGTCGTCAGCCCAGCCTACTATTCTGAACTGTGACTGCAATGCAGAACACAGACACCAAGACGCCACTCCGGACGGGCTTCCTCCGATCCTTTATTCGATGGTTTGTTATCGGCGTGGTGCTTCTCTGGTCGCTTGCCGCACTGATCCTTGTAACCGCCCGGTGGGTCGACCCACCGACAACCGCGGTGCACATCCAGCGCCGGTTGCAGGCCTGGATCCACCATACGCCGTATCGCGAACGCTACAAATTCATTCCGCTCATCCAAATCTCGGCCGATCTCCAGCACGCTGTAATCGCCGCAGAGGACGCGCACTTCTACCAGCACCACGGATTCGATTGGCACGAGATCCAAATCGCTGCCGAAGACGATTTGGAAGGCGATCGCACTCGCGGAGCTTCCACCATTACGCAGCAACTCGTCAAAAACCTATTCTTCGGAACGGGCCGCTCGATCCTCCGCAAGGGTGCAGAGGCCACGCTGGTACCGGTGGCTGAATTCGTCCTCGGCAAACAGCGCATTCTCGAGATATACCTCAACGTGGTCGAATGGGGCCCCGGCGTTTATGGCGCAGAGTCGGCTTGTCGTTACTACGACGAAACCGCAGCCCGGAACATCGGCCGGCAACAGGCGGCACGGCTCGCTGCAATTCTGCCGGCTCCCCTGAAGCGACGGCCCGAGCGCATGAATAACTACAGCGCGACTATCCTTAAGCGGATGAGCCAAATGGGTTGGTAATCGTGGCTAACATTTTACCAATGCGGCGCTTTTATTACTCTCGCGCACGTGCTTACCGGAAAAAGTTCGTTCTAGGGCACACTTTTACCTGTGATAGAAAACATCGATAGATGTTGTCTTTTCAGGGAGCCGAACATGCGGCAGAGCAGAAGAATATTCCTGGCGAGGATGGGAGCTGCTGCGCTGGCCATCCAGACCGGTTCGATCCGCGCACGGAGCGGCACTGCGGACCGACTGGCTTGGCAACGCGAGGCAAAGTTTGGGATGTTCATTCACTGGGGGCCGTACTCGGTGGCGGGTGTCGAAGCATCCTGGCCAATCATGGTGCCCACGGGCGAGATCTCCGAGCCGGAGTATCGCGCGTTGCCCGATCGTTTCAATCCTGTGCGGTTTGACCCTAAGGAATGGATTGATTTGGCGCGCAAATGCGGTCAGCGGTACATGGTCTTCACCGCAAAACACCATGATGGTTTTTGCATGTTCGATTCGGAGTATACGAATTACAAAATCACGCGCACGCCGTACGGGAAAGACATTGTGCGCCAATTGGCGGATGCCTGCCGGGCCGAGCAAATGCCTCTCGGCTTCTACTACTCTCCGCCCGACATGAATCATCCTGGCTATCGCGACACCAGCAAGCTTTCAAAGACAAATTACCGCGGAGAGCCTGAGCGCGCAGAATGGCCACTCTATCTGGAGTACATGAACCTGCAATTGCATGAACTACTGACGAAGTACGGACCTGTGGCGGAGGTCTGGTTCGACGCCGTCGATCCGGAAGCGCAGGCTCGCTACGATGGACAGCGCTTTGTGGATGAAGTGCGCCGGCTGCAGCCAACAGCTCTGCTGAATAACCGGATGGGCGTGCCGGGAGACTTCGCCACGCCGGAGCAGTTCATTCCCAAGGCGATTCCTGTGAAAGGGATTCGGATGGACAGCCCAGTTCATAGTGGAGCTGACCAACAGACGATCAAAGTACCGCGTCCAGAGGATTTCCAGCCGTGGGAAACCTGCATGACGATCAATGAGACATGGGCCTATCGTCCCCAGGACCGTAATTTTAAGAACGTCGACACGCTGATTCGTAGTCTGATCGAGATCATCAGCAGGGGAGGTAATTTTTTGCTGGATGTGGGGCCGCAACCGGACGGGCAAATTCAGTCTGAATTTGTCGAGCGCCTTGAGGCGGTTGGCGACTGGACGCATAGAAATGCGGCGGCGATCTACGGTAGCACGTATGGGCCAATCCAAGGAGAGGCGTCGTTTCGCACGACGGAGCGGGGAAACAGTATTTACGTGTTTGCGATGGACCCGTCGGCCGGAGACATTCGGGTGGAAGGACTGCAGAAGACCGTAAACAAGGTGCAAATGGTAGCGACAGGGAAGCCCGTTGCCTTCACGGCGGCACCTGGCGGGATTCGCATTCCAGACGCGAAGGGCTTGTGGAGCAATGGGATTCCTGTGATGGAGCTGCGCAGTTAGTAGTGAGAAAGGTGTCATCGACCGGCAATGAGTTTTTTCCCTTTCAAAACTGCTAATCGACGAATGGCTTGCCGCCCGCCGCTCCGTGCGGTCAAGTTCAGATTAACGCGACTTAACGGGACTTATTTGCACGATGCCAACTGGATTACGCCCGAATCGCCGACAATTCGCCGTCCATCTTAGTTCGAGGTGTGTGATTGGTGATTCGAGGGCCCAAAATGATGCACCGCCCGCAAATCCTCTCGCATCGAAGTGCGTTAGGAGGAAGTGTTATGAAAGCTGCAGTCGTTCCTGCTGTCAGCAGTTCGTGGCAGATCAAAGACGTTCCACAACCTCAACCCGGACTCAATCAGGTGCTCGTCAAAATGCATGCGAGCGGCATCTGCTACACCGACGTACATTTGACGCTCGGACACTTTCCCGGACCATTTCCCCGAATCTTAGGCCACGAGCCAGTCGGCGAGATCGTTGCCGTGGCTCCCGACGTCACGACGCGGAAGGTGGGCGACCGCGTGGGTACCGCCTGGATTCAATCCACCTGCGGGCGCTGCGAATGGTGCCAGCGTGGGCGCAGAATGTTCTGTCCCTATCTGAAGGGCACCGGCGTGGAGGCGCAGGGCGGACATGCCGAGTACATGCTGATGACTGCCGACGCCACTTATCTCATTCCCGATAAGATTTCCTATGAGCAAGCAGCGCCGATTTTCTGCGCGGGTTACACGGTGTACAGCGGGCTGCGCTGGGCTGACCCGCAGCCACACGAGCGTGTGGCCGTGCTCGGAATCGGCGGCCTGGGACACCTCGCAGTGCAATACGCGAAGGCAGCGGGCTTTGAGACCATCGCCATTTCCCACTCCCCTGACAAAGACAAGTTGATCCGCGAGCTCGGCGCGGATGAAATTGTCCGCGATGGAAAGACCCTTGCCGCAGCGGGCGGTGCCGACATCATCCTCAGCACTTCCAATTCGACCAAGGCCATGGTAGACAGCATTCAGGGATTACGGCCAGACGGTCGGTTGATCGCGATGGGCGCGGACGCGGAACCACTTACGGTCTCGCTGGCCGATCTCATCATGAAGCGCATCCGCATCATCGGCAGCCAGCAGAACGGCCCCGAATATCTCTACGAAGCTCTTAGTTTCGTGGCGCAAGGGAAAGTCAAAACGATCGTCGAGACTTACCCGTTGGCGGAGGCCGCCAAGGCCTACGAACGCGTTGCGGAGGGCAAGGCCCGGTTCCGCGCCGTCCTCACGATGTAATCCATGCAAGCCAAGAGTGAACCCGTTTGCTCCGAGAGGAGAATCCGCATGACGAACACGAAGAACGTTTCACCCGCCCAAGCACGTAACCAGACGCAGCCGGAAGAATTTGATCTCGTGATTCTCGGTGGCGGCACGGGCTCGACCATCGCAGCGTGGACGTTTGCTGGCGAAGGCAAGCGCGTCGCAGTCCTCGATCGCAAGTATATTGGCGGCTCTTGCCCCAATATTGCGTGCCTCCCGAGCAAGAACATTATCCACAGCGCGAAAGTTGTGGACTACTTTCGCCGAAGCAAGGAGTTTGGCATTGCTCACGATGGCTTCACGATTGAGATGTCGGGCGTCCGAGAACGCAAGCGCAAGATGGTTGTCGGCCTGAACGAGATGTATATGGAGAATTACCGCCAGACGGGCGCCGAGTTCATCTTGGGCGCCGGGCGGTTCGTTGCTCCGAAAACTGTGGAGGCCGCTCTCCCCGACGGAAGCACTCGTCAACTACGCGGTACCAATGTGATCGTCAGCACCGGCACACGGGCCACAGTGGAAGCTATTCCTGGCCTTGCCGAAGCGCAGCCACTCACGCATATCGAGGCTCTGGAACTCGACAAAATTCCCGAACACTTGCTGGTTGTCGGTGGGGGCTATGTCGGAGTGGAGATGTCCCAGGCGATGCGCCGCTTCGGCAGCAAGGTGACGCTGGTCGATCGCAACAAGCGGCTGATGTCCAAAGAAGATCCGGACGTATGCGAGGCTCTTCGCACCCTGCTCGCAGATGAAGGCATCGACATTCTCCTGAATGCACGGATTCAGCAAGTGTCGGGCAAATGTGGCGACTCGGTGAGTGTCGTCATAGAGCAGAATGGAATTGAGAAAGTCCTAAAGGGTAGTCATCTTTTGGTCGCTGCAGGTCGCAAACCGAACACCGAAGGACTTGGCCTGGAACTGACCGGCGTCGAGCTCACCGACCGGGGATACATCAAGGTCAACGAGCGGCTGCAGACCACCGCGCCCGGCGTCTGGGCGATCGGCGAGGTCGCAGGTAGCCCCCAGTTCACGCACATCAGCATCGACGACTTCCGTGTAGTCCATGCCAATTTAACCGGCGGCAACCGTGTGACCACGGGCAGGCAAGTCCCCTATTGTCTGTTCACCGACCCCGAACTTGCTCGTATCGGAGCGAGTGAAACGGAAGCGGAGGCTCAAGGAATAGCGTATCGCCTGTTTAAGGTCCCGATGGGAAGCAACCTGCGTGCACGCACGCTTTCCGAAACCCGCGGGTTCGTGAAGGCCCTCGTGGAGGCTGATAGCGATCGCATCCTCGGGTTCACGGCCTTCGGTGTCGGTGCGGGGGAGATCCTGGCCGCCGTCCAGATTGCGATGATCGCAGGGCTGCCCTACACCGCGCTGCGCGATGCGGTCCTGACTCACCCAACACTAACCGAAGGGCTTATATCTCTGTTCTCATCCGCGGCGTCAGCGCACAACCTTATCGAGACAAGACGAGCGCAGATCTCCGCCGCATGAGTTGAACTGCAACAGCGATGACAAAACAGGGAAACTCATCATTCGGTCGTTGCGCAACAAGTTTCGCTTGCACCGGCGCTATCGATTCAGAACGAAGGCATGTCGGAAGCCACCAAGTCCAGCCGTCTCGGAATGTAACCGTAGCCCCGTGTCGCGACATTTGAAATGTGACCGAAGTATTGTTTTCGTAGCGGTGGGAAAGTGGAAATCATTGGGCGATTTCCAAGCTCGGAAAGCGAGCGTCTTTTCCACCGCCGCTGGTCTTGCGCTGGCGCTGCCACCATCGCCGCTTTTACCTCTACTGACCTGCGCAGGTCACGTGGTCGTTCCAGTCCACAAACGGGCCCTGGGGATTTTCCCGCCACGCCCAGACGTGGAGTTCGAAGAACGCTGGTATGGTGTAGCGGTTCGGGGCGTCGACGTACAGGAACACTTGACCCTCCAGAACAGGGGGAGCGGAATGCGTCTGCAGCCAGGTTTTCGCGTCCACAATGAACTCGACACCGACCAGCTTCAAGTCACTGTTCGACAATGGCTCATAGATCAGGGCTTGAGGTTGCGTAACGTCAACAGTTCCGTTGAGCAGACTGCCGTTGACGTAGTGAATGCCCATCGCTCCATGGTCGGAGCCGCTGATGCAACCGAACAAAGGACTGTATCCAGCGGAGGTGGCTTTGGCGACATCCTGGTACTGCTTGGTGGCGTTGCGAACAATCTCGACGAGCTTGCTCTGGTCCCACTGTCCCTCGGGCTGCGTTTTTTGCTGAGCGAAAGCAAAAGAGGCAAGTGCCAGAAGTGCAGCCAACAGAAACGGCAAATACGATAACTTTTTCATGTTTTGACTCTCCTTAGTTGTAGGAAGTTGCTTGCTCACAAACGCTTTGCGCCAAATGGCACCGTCGATCCGTGAGCTCCTCCAAGAACACCTGCACTTTCGTTAGTTCCTGCATGGGACGCAATCCCTGCGGTCTCCATCCGATCCCAAAGTTTTCTCCATTGCTACTCTGTTGAATACAAAGGTGTTTCCGCGCTAACCAAAGCTGTCTGGAGGCAACATGAAGTGTGATAGACTTCGCCAACCTTGCGGGTGTTTGCCATGTCTACCTCCGCATCAGGCGTGCGCGTATTGCGTTTCGACGATTTCGAGTTGGATGTTCGCGTAGGTGAACTGCGTAAACGCGGTGTAAGGCTCCGCCTGCAGGGCCAACCGTTGCAGGTCCTGGCCGCTTTGTTAAATCGCGCCCACGATGTGGTCACTCACGAGGAGCTGCGCTCGCAGATTTGGACAGCCGACACCTTCGTCGATTTCGACCATAGTCTTCATAATGCGATTGCGCGCCTTCGCGAGGTGCTCGGCGACTCGGCGGAGAAGCCGCACTACATTGAGACACTTCCTCGGCGCGGATACAGATTTATCGGACCGGTGGATGGAGGAGCAGTTACTTCTCCGCCTGGTTCTGCCCAAACCGAGCAGCCCGGCCAGGTACCTGTCAACCTTAGGCTTACCAAATATCGTAAACTCCTGGCCACTACGTTCGTGGCTTTCCTCGTTGTAAGTCTTGTCCTCTGGCTGGTGCGCACCGGTACCCATCGCACAAGTGCTGCTCCTCGTCTGAATTCCATTGCCGTTCTGCCCCTCGAGAATTTGTCCGGCGATCCGTCAGAGGAATTCTTCGCGGATGGCATGACGGACCAGTTGATTACTGACCTCGCAAAGGTCGACTCACTGCGGGTCATCTCGAGAACTTCCGTCATGCGATACAAAGGCACGAGAAAGGGCCTGCCCGAAATTGCACACGAGTTGAACGTCGACGCCATTGTTGAAGGTTCGGTGACCCGCTCGGGTCAACGAGTACGTGTTACCGCCCAACTCGTTCAAGCAGCGACGGACCAGCACCTGTGGGCAGAGACATACGACCGCGATCTCGGCGATATCCTGACGCTACAAGGTGACGTGGCGGACGCCATAGCAGGGCGAGTCCGTGCACAACTCACTCCAACGCAGCAGGCTTTGATTCGCCGGGCCCACGCGGTGAACCCAGACGCATACGACGCTTATCTCAAAGGGCGTCTGTATTTTGTCAACGAGTCCAGCAAACCTGATTCACTGAAGAAGGCAAAACGCTACTTTGAAGAGTCGATCCAGAAAGATCCAAACTTCGCTCTCGCTTACGCAGGGCTCGCAGACACTTACGTCTACTTGACGTTTGCAGGAGCTTTGCAAAAAGATCAGGCCTACCGGTCTGCCAAGGAAGCATTAGCCAAAGCACTGCAACTGGACGACAGCATCGGCGAAGCCTACGACACCCTCGGCGTGCTGAGTTTCCAGTTCGACTGGGATTGGGACGCTGCCGATCGCGAGTTCAACCGGGCCATCGCTCTGGCGCCGAGCTACAGCTGCGCGCATGAAGATCGCGCCATTTTTCTCGCCTTTATTGGCCGACGAGCCGAGGCGCTCGCTGAGCTCACAAAGATTGACCAACTGGACTATGGTTTCGGTGCAGGGTATGCCGAGTCCGCGACCTACAATGAGCTACGGGATTACCCTAATTTGATTGCATCCAGCAGGAGAGCCCTGCTTTTGGACCCCAACGGTTGGTTCCAGCACTTCACCCTCGGCGTGGGTTACGAGGGTACCGGCAAGGTTCCGGAGGCGATTTCCGAGTACCAGAAAGCGATGGAGGTCTCGGGTAATTCTCAGAGCGCTGTGGCGCTTGCACACGCCTATTCAGCCGCAGGCAAAAAAGCCGAGGCGGAAAAGATCCTTCACGATTTGGAGCGCAAATCGAAAGAGACTACGGCTTCACCATACACGATGGCCACGATCTATGCCGGCCTCGGCGAAAACGACAAAGCCTTCGAATTTCTGGAGAAAGCTTACTCGGAAAAGTCTTTAGACATTTCCTGGTCGCTCAGATCGGACTTGCTGCTTGACACCCTGCGTTCTGATCCTCGTTTCCAAAGCCTTCTTCGTGGCATGGCTTTGAAGAACTAGACACCACGCGCGCCCCTCCCCAAGAACTGTCGAATCGTGAGGAGGGCGGAACGTTCCCTCTGCTCAAGAGTCCTGATACGGCATTAGGACGTGGGTCGGATTCTGGCGCTGGCGGAACTGGCCTATGGTCTCGGGCACCAAAACCGCTTTGTCAGGCCGTAGGACACAATCGATCAGTGACTTGCCAAGCGCGGTCCGCTTACTGGAGCTTCACGTACTTCGCCTTGATTTGGTTTAGGAGGGACTGTCTACCCCACACTTAATTGGCGTAGCCGTCCCCGTTTCTTTACAATTCCGCTATGGCTCTCGTTGTTTTCCTCCGAGGCGTCAATGTTGGCGGGCATAGGACGTTTCGCCCGAGCGTACTCGCAAAAGAATTAAGCGACTACGGTGTCGTGAATGTGGGTGCTGCAGGCACGTTTGTCGTTCGCAAACCCGGTCCACGAGAAAAGTTCCGCGCTGAACTTCTCCGAAAGCTGCCATTCGAAGCGACAGTTGTACTCTGCGACGGTCGCGATTTAATCCGCATGGAGATGGAAAATCCGTTCAGAACCGAGCCGCCACGCCCGGATCATGTGCGATTTGTAAGCGTGCTCTCGAAAGCCGACCGTGGTCTGGCTACCATTCCATGCTCACTGCCACCGTCCGGGCCATGGTTCGTGCGAGTTATCGCGTCGAAAAACCGATTCGTCTTCGGAGTGTACCGTCGTCACATGAAAACGATTGGCTATCTTGGCCAGATCGACAAACTATTCGGTGTGCCCGCCACGACACGGAATTGGAACACCATGGTCGCCATCGTACGAATTTTGCGAGCGCGACCCGAGAGAGGCAAATGCGATTGATGCCATCGTCGTTCCCGCGCGACGGACGGGGCAAACCGGAGTTGCCGGCAATTCGGAATCAATCTCATCGAGGCCTGATAAACACTGCCAACTCAGCGCTAAGTCGCCTAGCGACTCTCTGCACGGAGAGGCTTCAGCGGTTTCGTTGCCTCGACTGCTGCTCTGATTGCTACTGGGTGGAGCGAACCAGTTTCTAGGACGGTTTTAGCCTCGCTGTTGGACCACCACCTTTTCACGGCGGCACCCGTTAGTGCGTTAATCAAGCAGTCGGCTTGGAGTAGAATGCTGGCCGACTGGGCTGTGTCCACGACTCTGTCACAAGGACAAAACATGCGTTACTTCACCTGCTTTTTGGTTGCAGTCTGCATCAGTGCCACCATGATCCGTGCTCAAGACCAGCCGAAGTTCTCACCCGCCCAACAGGAAGTGCTCGATGCCCGCAAAGCACGGATGGCGGCTGGTGACAGGCGAGACGGTTCGTGGTCTCGCTACGTCGCGGACGATTGCATATTCAGCGACGACGATGGGAACCTTACTACGAAGGCCAAGATGATAGACCATGGAAAAACTTGGCCCCCCGAGTATGACCACTCGGTTAATTTCCGAGACTACGTCGTCCACGTGTACGGCAATGTGGCAGTAATGAACCTCCGATTCACTCTGCATGAGCAGTTTACGGGTTCCGACATCATCACTGAAATGCGTGAAACAGAGACCTACGTCAAGCAAAACGGCTTTTGGCTGCTGGTTGCGAGGCAATGGGGGCCATTGCCCGTTAATTTCCGCAAGCCCGTTGCCGTGGATACCAGCATTTATAAAGAGTATGTTGGCCAATATGAGTGGCGTCCGCTGGATCAGGTGGAGACCGTGTCGGTGAAGAACGGGAAGCTATGGACAGACTTCGCCGATGATGTGGACGAGGAGTACTTTCCGTTAGGGTCTGAGACGTTTTTCGTGAAGAATGATCTGGGAAGCGTGACGTTTGTCCGTGACGCTCAGGGCCGCGTCACGGGCTACATCTATCATCGATGGGACGGACAGGAAATCCACGCCAAAAAAATCAAGTAAACGATCCCGAAGCGGATGCCTAACTCCCGACCAGCTGAGCCCTCACGGCTTACCGGGAGTTGGCGAAACTCTGGTGGTTTCGCCCGTTCCGACCTAAAGTAGTGTGTGACCCGGCCTGAAGTTGGCGCTTATGAAACGGGCCTGCAGACGTACTTCAAGCTTGCTGCGGAAACGGCAGAAGAACGTCAAACTTCTCGCTGACGCCGTCCATGTTCCCGCCGTGTTGGAACCAAGAACGGAGTAGCCGAATCTAGTATCGCAAGGAAGGACGATTCATGGCGAGAGCAGTACAGTCTCCCGTAAAGGCCCTCTCGCGGGGTGTACCGGCCGAGCACGAGCCCGGTCTGTTCTCCATTGAGTCTGTCCTCAACCTGCAGAAATTGATTTTTGCTGGCTCTCCGCTGTCCGAAGTTCTAGCGAACATTGCTGAGTTGGTTGAATCGCAAGGCGATGGTCTGTCTTGTACGATCTGGCTTCCCGATGAGGACGGAAAGGAACTCTATTGCGCGGCGGCACCTAGTCTTCCTGGATTTAGCGCCCGGGTAGGGACCATGGCTGTGGGTCCGAAAGGCGGATCCTGCGGCACGGCGGTTCATCGGAGGGAGTCGGTGTACGTGACCGACATCCTCAGCGATCCCATTTGGGACAATTATCGTGACCGCATGTTGCCTTATGGAATTCGTTCCGTTTGGTCGCGGCCCCTATTCACAAGTGAAGGCAAGGCCCTCGGTACTTTTTCGATTAATTATCGTGAACCACGCAGCCCCGGTGCTAACGATCTGCAGTTGATCGAGAACGCCAGTTACATCACCGGAATCGCGATTGAGCGCCACATGAAGGAACAAGCGTTGCAGCGTGAGCGCGATCGGTTGCGGCTGCTTCTAGAGATCACGAGCAGCGTGACCTCCAGGTTGGACCTCCGCCAAGTGGTGGAAGCCCTTTCGACAAATCTATTCAGGGTAATGCAATGTGACGTGTCCGCCTTGCTGCTACCCGACTCCGAGAGCGGCGCGTTACGCGTCACGATCTTGCACAATCCCGACGCGAGAGGACCCTTCCGCGAGGGATCTTTGGTGCCTATGAAGAGCTCGATCTCAGGTCAGGTATTGCGGAAGGCCAAGAGCGTGCGGATCGATAGCTTTGAACAGGCCCGCGAGGATCCTGAAATTTATGGGAATCCTGATGGCCAGCTTCTTTACAAGAGCGTGATCGAGGAAGGCCTCCGTACGGGTTGTTATCTTCCGCTCGCAGGCCGAGACCGGGTGGTCGGCGTTCTGATGCTCTCTCGGCGTTCGGACAATGCTTTTGAGAAAGACGATGTCATCTTGCTCGAACAAGTGGCCGGTCAGGTAGCGATTGCCGTTGAGAACACATTGGAGTACGAAAAGGCGACAAAGGATCGGGATAAAGAAACGAAACAGAGACTCTACCTCGAGGAGGAAATTCGCGCCGAGCTTGGGGAAATCGTCGGAGAGAGCCCAGCGTTAAAGACCGCGTTGAGCCTGGTCTCTGTGGTGGCCCCGACCGATTCCAGCGTGCTGATCCTGGGAGAGACGGGAACCGGCAAAGAACTTGTTGCGCGTGCGATACATAAGCTGGGAAGTCGCAGCGAGAAGGGATTCGTAAAACTGAACTGCGCCGCGATCCCTCTTGGACTTCTCGAGAGTGAACTGTTCGGCCACGAAAAAGGAGCATTTACAGGCGCCATCGCCCAAAAAACGGGACGGTTCGAGCTCGCCGACAAAGGCACGCTGTTTCTTGACGAGGTTGGCGATATACCTCTGGAACTTCAGGCGAAACTGCTGCGCGTTTTACAAGAGCAGGAATTCGAGAGGCTCGGCAGCAACCGTACGCATAAGGTTGACGTGCGGCTGATCGCAGCCACGCATCGGGATTTGCCCGCGATGGTGAAACAAGGGACCTTTCGCGAGGACCTTTATTATCGTCTGAAAGTATTTCCGATCCAGGTCCCGGCGCTGCGACAACGCCCCGATGATATTCCGAGGTTGGTGCGGCATTTCACGGCACTCTACGCTCAACGCATGAACAAACGAATTGACGTAATCCCTGCGGATACGATGGATGCATTGACGCGATACGCCTGGCCCGGAAACATCCGTGAACTGCAGAATTTTATCGAGCGCGCGGTGATTCTCTCGCCGCAGTCGACGCTACGCGCGCCAACTTCCGAGCTGGAGCCGTTCCAGCCTCACACGGGATCCAACGTTCCTATCAATGGTCTTGCAGAAGTCGAGCGGGATCATATCCTTCGCGCGCTGGAAGCGAGCAACTGGGTGATCGGCGGACAGCGTGGCGCTGCCGCGCGCTTGGGGATGAAGCGAACGTCGTTGGCCTACAGGATGAAGAAGCTTCGTATTCGCCGGCCTGCCGCGATTCCGCAGAAACGCAGTGTCGGGGCCGCGGCTGGCGACGACTGAGTTTCCAGTCGTTGCAGAAAACGACCTGCTAGTGGCAGTCGATCCGACGGAAACCCGTCACCGACAGAGGCCCGTCAGAGATTTGTCGGGTACGGTTCCCGATCTTCCGGGTCTCCTTCCTTACAAACCTCAATCGCCAGAATGATTTGCAAGGAATGCCCTCCTTTCGAATGCGCTGTGCTTTCATTGGTATCTCACATGCGTTAAAGACCAAAGAAGTGAGGAGAGGACTTATGAGTGATGCGACGTCACGAACAGCCACAAAACGTGCAGCGCCGAGCCAGCACGATGCGCGGTTTAGCCTGCCTCCTACATCCATCCATAGGGTCGAAGCTGATGGCGTGCAGGTGTTTTATCGCACGGCCGGCGAAGCAAACGCGCCCGTAGTTCTCTTACTGCACGGATTCCCAACCTCGTCGTTCATGTTCCGCGAACTCATTCCACGCCTGGCCAATGATTACCGCGTGATCGCGCCCGACCTTCCGGGTTTCGGATTTACAGAAGTGCCCGCTGAACGAAAATATCCGTATTCCTTCGATCGACTGGCGTTTACGATCGACGCTTTCACGCAGGCACTCAAGATCGACCGCTACGCTATCTACGTGTTCGATTATGGTGCGCCAACCGGCTTCCGTTTGGCGATGACGCACCCGGACCGAGTTACGGCCATTGTTTCGCAGAACGGGAACGCATACGAAGAAGGCCTTGGTGAAGCTTGGGGCCCGATCCGAAAGTACTGGGCTGCACCCACGGCAGAAAATAGGGACATCCTCCGTCAGAGTATTCTGACAGCGGGCGGAACGCGCTGGCAGTACACCCACGGAGTAGCAAATCCGGAGATTGTTCCGCCTGAGTCGTACACACTGGATACGGCCCTGCTCGAGCGTCCAGGAAACAAAGAGATTCAGCTCGATTTGTTTCTGGATTATGCGTCGAACTTAAAGCTCTATCCGAAATTCCAGGAATATTTTCGTAAATGGAAACCGCCTTTGCTTGCTGTCTGGGGTAAGAACGATCCTTTCTTTGTTCCCGCAGGAGCGGAAGCTTTTCGCAAGGACTTACCCGGCGCAAAGATTCAGTTCCTTGACACCGGACATTTCGCGATAGAGACGCACGTCGTTGAAATTGCTTCCGCAATGAAAGACTTTTTCGCGGCAAATGGCCCCAACGGGCCCTCCACCGATCGCGCAGCGCAACGATGAGTTCTTTTCCTCCTAACTCGAAAGTCGTTTGGCGAGAGGTCCATGCGAAGGAGGCTTGTTAGCGGCTCATTGCAACAAGAGGGGATTGAAAGGAGGAGAAAGAAATGGAACGCCGTATCTTTCTCGGTGCGCTCACAGTCGCATCTCTGGGTGTTGCGCTCGAGGGCTCTTTCACTGAATTTGCGCGAGCACAAAACGCTGCACACGTTGTCGCAAGTTCGCCTGGGCAGGCCGCCAAAATGGGCGAATTTCCCGAGGACTCCACAGTGATTTTGGTCCATGCGGCGTGGGCTGACGGCTATTGTTGGAGCAACATTGTTCTTCCTCTCGAGCAGCGCGGTCTTAAAGTGATCTGTGCGCCGATCCCGCTCACGTCCTTGACCAACGACGCTACCGCTTTGAGTTGGGCACTGGAACGGACCAGCGGCCCGGTAGTCCTGGTGGGACACGCCTACTCGGGCGCCGTGATCGCCGCGACGAAGGAGGAACGGGTCAAGTCGCTGGTCTACGTCGCGGCGCTGGCGCCGGATGAGGGCGAGACGGTCGGGAAGGTCTTCTATCGCGACACACCGAATCCGGAAGCACCCAAGATGGTTCCCGATTCCCACGGCCTTGTATGGATGCCCGACGACGCGTTTCGCCGGGCGCTCGCACCGAAGGCGTCGCCCGATCAGGCAAAGATCGCGGCTTCCGTGCAACGGCCGATTTCAGTTCAGTGCATTCAGGAACCGGCGCCGACGCCGCTCTGGAAATCAAAACCGTCGTGGTACTTGGTCGCTGAAGAAGACCGCATGATCAATCCGAAGACTCAGCATTTCATGGCGGATCGGATGGGCGCAACGGTTCGCTCGCATCGTGTGGACCACACACCCATGTATTCAGAACCGGGGGTCGTGATCGAGGTAATTCTGGAAGCTGCGCGAAAGACTCTTTTGCAGTAGCTCGTTCGTCGCGGGAACCACGGCGAAAGCCCGACCACGGGCAACACAGTTCGCGAGCCTAGCCCAGCTGAATATCTGTACGAGGTCGTCTATGCAAATCAAGTCGGTCGCTGTTGTCACCGGCGCGAGCCAGGGAATAGGACGAGCCGCAGCCTTGAGACTTGCGCGGGATTTTTCAGCTGTCGTTCTCGTTGCGCGAGACAAGCAAAATCTGGATACGGCAGCTGCAGAGATTACATCGCTGGGCGCCCAGGCGATGGTATTCGCCATTGACCTGCGCCTGCCGCAAGCGGCGGAGACGGTCATCAAGGGTACTCTCGAACGCTTTGGCAGAATCGACGCCCTGCTCAACATTGCCGGCGCGGTGCCGCAGATTGATTTGTTCGAGATGACGGACGCGCAGTGCGACGACGGTATGGCGCTGAAGCTGCACGGCGCGCGTCGCCTGACGATACAAGCATGGGACGCCTTGATGACCTCGAACGGATCTGTAGTTTTGATGTCTGGAAGCGCAGCGCTTGATCCCAAGCCCGGAAACGCGGCAGTCGCGGCAATCAACGCAGCCATCAACGCAGTCGCGAAGGCATTCGCAGAACAAGGAATCAAGGACGGAGTGCAGGTCAACAGCGTCTCGCCCGGAGCGGTGATGACTGGACGCCGGCAGGCCTTTTTTGGAAAATGGGCTCCCGCCCACAATCTCACAGTGGAAGAAGCAATCCAACAATTTCCAGAGCAAGCTGGCATCACGCGCTTTGGAAAACCGGACGAGATTGCCGAACTGATGAGTTATCTGGTATCGCCGGCGGCGAGGTGGATGACCGGCGCTTCCGTGCGTATGGACGGCGGCGAGATCAAGGGAATTTAGGCAGGATCTGGATTCGGAATTTAGCGTCATGCCCTGAGGGATGAATGGAAGTCGCAACCAGGAGTCAGAGCGAGGAGGAAATGTTGGAACGCCGTAACTTTCTTGGTGCGCTCGCCGGCGCATCTCTAGGTGTCCTGACTGGGGGCACGTCCACTGAATTTGTGAGAGCGCAAAACACGCCGCGAGCTGGCGGGAGTCTAGCTGATCAAATTTCTTTCGAGACTTCTCAGGTCGAAGTTTCAGGCAACAGGATATTCCTGCGCCGCTATGGAAAAGGGCCGGCCATTTTGGCCGTGCATGGCTTCCCGCGCACAAGCTTGATGTGGCGATTCCTCGCACCCAAGCTTGCCGAAAATCACACCGTGATCTGCGTCGACCTGCGCGCCTACGGACGCAGCGGGATACCCGCTTCTACGGACGACCACTTTCCTTATTCAAAGCGCGCAATGGCCGCGGAATTGGTTGGTGTGATGGACAAACTCGGCTTCCCGACGTTCACCCTGATCGGCCACGATCGCGGCGGAAGGGTTTCCTACCGGTTGGCTTTGGACCATCCCAAGAACGTGGAGCGTCTCGCTGTCTTCGACGTGATTCCGATTCTCGAAGCGTGGAGCCGTTCAGACGCACGTTTCGCGCAGACCTACTGGCCGTGGATTTTGTTATCGCAAAAGGCCTCGCTTCCAGAGAGCTATTTACTCGGCGCGCCCAAAGCTGTCTTCGATAATCCCTTTGGACACGGTTCGTTCAGTGGCGAGATTCTTGAGGAATACGTTTCCACCTATCGCGATCCGGCCCGCGTTCATGGAATCTGCGAGGAATATCGAGCCGCGGCCACGGTCGATGTCGAACACGATCGTGCGGACAGAGAAGCGTCCCGGCGAATCGAATGTCCGATGCTGCATCTGTGGGCCGAAGGTGGCCCGCTCGACACTTTCTATGCAAAAGACGGTGGTCCGCTCGGCATTTGGCGCCAATGGGCCCCGCACGCGCAGGGGCGGGCGATGAAAGGCGGTCACTTTTTCCCGGAAGAGAATCCTGACGACACCGCTGTTTTCGTCAAACAGTTCCTTTCTGCTTAAAGAGAGCAATCGCCGATTTCCTGGTGCTGCACATTCGAAAAGGACCAGCTTAGATGCCTGAAGTCAAGGAGAGACAAAAAATGAAGAAGTGGATAAAGCTTGCAATTCCTGTTGCCGCGGTCGCAGCTTTCGTCGCCTGGTATGCATTTCGGCCAGAACGCCTTGTGGTCAATCGGAGTGTTGCCGAAGCATTGCCGACTGCACCAGGCGGCTCGTCGCCGCAGTCTCTTGTCTCGGGACAGTTCTACAGCATTTTGCACCCGACAGCAGGCACCGCGACCATCTATCAGATGGGAGATGGCATGCGCGTTCTTCGCCTTACGAGTTTCCGCACCTCAAATGGTCCTGATGTGCATGTCTACATGGTTGCCGCCGATGATGCGAAGGACGCAGCGGCGGTGCAACAAGCTGGTTTCATCGATCTGGGAGTCCTCAAGGGCAACATCGGCGACCAAAACTACACCCTTGGTAGCGACTTGGACCTGGCGAAATATCGCGCGGTATCGATATGGTGCAAACGCTTCAGCGTGAATTTCGGAGCCGCGGCGCTAAGAGCGACAGAGGCTTCGCAAAATCACTAGCATGCGGCCTCCTAGTTCCCTGGAGGGGAGCATCGTCTTTGGCATCTCAGAAATTCTTTAGGGCCTGGCAGCCATGGATGCATTTCGGAATGAGTGTCCACCGATGCCAATCACGTTAGCCCGAGGGACTCGAAATTGATGAATATTGAAGAAGCGCCATTGGTTGCAAAGCGGCGGATGCACGCGCAGTCAGAAGCGAGCGACGATTGGGGGCTTGTCGCCCAGGCGAAGTCTGGATGCTCCACAGCTTTCGGGCAATTGTACGAGCGCCATCGAGCAAAGGTCTATCACACGATCTTCCGCGTACTTCGCCAGAGGGAAGATGCCGAAGACGCAGTTCAACGGTGCTTTCAGCGAGCCTTCACAAATTTAGCTAGGTTTCGCGGAGACTCGAGGTTTTCGACCTGGGTAACTCGAATAGCCATCAATGAAGCGCTGATGCTCCTCCGTCAAAGGCGTGCGAACACACCACTCTCAGACACCAGCTGCGAGGCTGAGGGTCCTTTCGTGCGGAATCTCGCGGACCGGGCGCCAACCCCGGAACAAACTGTGGCAGCAAACGAACTCGGTGCCGCCCTCACCCAAGCGGTTTCCGATCTCCGGAAGAACTTGCGAACCGTCGTTCTACTCCGCGAATTTCAGGGACTCACGAACGAAGAGACCGCTCAACGTCTCGGTTTGACCGTGGCCACGGTCAAAGCACGAGCTTTCCATGCAAGACGCTGGCTGCGGGGGCGACTAGAACGAAAACTTAGGCCGGCAAGAAATGGTTCTCTGATAGACAGGTAAACTACGCGGTTAGTGAGGTAGCTGCGACAAGCGAACTCACACCCCGTGCATCCTCATGGGGGAATCAAGCTTGACGGACATGGAGACTACGATGAAGACACTACGAGAAGTTCTCCAAAATGCAGAGAAGCGGCGCGTGGCGATGGGGCACTTCAATTTCTCTGAATTGACGGTTTTGAAAGCTGTAGGCGAGGCTGCACGTGAGCTGGATACTGCCGTTGTGGTGGGTGTGTCGGAGAGCGAACGCGAGTTCGTAGGGGTGCGACAAGCGGTCGCTTTGGTTCGAGCAATGCGCGATGAAGGCTTGCATGTATTTCTTAACGCGGACCACACGCATTCCATTGAAAAGGCAGAGGAGGCCGCACGGGCAGGATTTGACATGGTTGTGTTTGACGCATCCGAGATGCCGATCGAAAAAAACATCACCTTGACTCAGCGGGCAGTCGAAGCAATGAAGTCCATCAACGGCGCAGTCCTCGTCGAAGGCGAAGTCGGCTACATCGGTTCGGGTTCGGAGCTACATGACAAGCGCCCCGAGAACGTCCACATGACAGAACCGGCAGATGCGCGAGATTTTGTCGCCCAGACGCGCGTCGACTTGTTGTCGCCGTCCGTGGGTACAACGCACGGGATGATTCCAAGCATGGTCCGGGGCACTGAGCACAAGCGATTGGATATTCCGCGGATCGCGGCGATAAAAGATGCAGCCCAAGTCCCGCTGACGTTGCACGGTGGATCCGGAACCGATGCGGAAGACTTTCGGAAAGCGATCAAGGCAGGAATCACCATGATTCATATCAACACCGAACTGCGTGTGGCATGGCGTACCGGGCTCACTGAAGCCCTCAAGAGGAATCCCGATGCTGTTGCGCCGTACAAGCTGTTGCCGGATGTTGTGAGGGATGTAAAGACCGTCGTGCTTCGCCGTCTTGAATTGTTTGGGGGTAACGCAACTGCGGCGAAACAGTGAATCCAGGGTCTTTCTCAAGGACTCGGAAGCGAAAACCCGGGAACGTGCTGAACATTTGCTGAGCAGGAAGGCGCAAATGAGGGGTTTTCGTTCCAATGAGAACGTCGTATCGGTATCAAAACAAACAAATCTTGATTCGTACGAACAGGTCAGGGAATAAGCAAACCGCCGCTACTGCACCTACTGGCGCTAGCAGTGACAGTTCATTGCCGGCGAAAAGCCGACAATCGGTACCGCTCGAGAACTTCCACAATAGCCATAGTCCGAGGCGATCGGCTAAAGGAAGTCTCGGACTATTTGTGATCGAACTCGAGCTTCGGGTACCACTCCGTGCCGCGACCTTCCGGCGTCAGATCCAACATCAGCCAAAGAGGGTCGAGGTCTGGAGCACCGCGCGGATCCTGTCCTGGGTCGGCCATCGCGCTGCTCAATTCGCCGCTATAGAAGTGGTAAGTCGTTCCGTTACGCCGGGTGAAAACGCTGAAGCCTGGTACGTCGGCGTCGTTGGGATTGACGTAGATGCGTGTGTAGTCGCCCGACACGTCGGAGACAAACGGGAGGTTCGCGAAGCCGCGGTGTTTCTTATATTCCACCAGCCGCTCTATGGGCGAGCGCGCCGTAACGACGATTGCGGACCGCTCGCGCAGATTGACAGCGATGCCATTCCAGGAGCTCAAAAACGATGTGCACATGGGACACGGCGCTTTGCGCTCTGGACCGTACATCATGCTGTAAACCATCAATGTGTCTTTATTGCCGAACAGGCTGGAGAAGCGAATGGGACCAGTTTCGGAGACGACTTCGAAGTCCTGCGGGACCTCCCCACCGTTAGGTAGCGCGCGCCGCTGGACTGCCACGCGCTCGATGTGGCGGCGCAGTTCAATTTCTTCGACGAGAAGCGCATTTCGAGCCGTGCGATATGTCGCACTCTCGTTAGGAAAGTGAACTGCATTGGTGGCGACAAGCTCCCGGGCGGGTGAAAGCGTCTGAGCGACGGACATAATGCCTCCCGGTCACATTCTATGCCATTTCCTACCGCGCAAAGACCACTTGGCGGGATTGCAATCATGTATCTCGCTGTAGTCGTTGCGTTTCCAATCAACGTGCTCTCGGTAGAGAAGAATAGTGTTGCATCGACCGGTTGAGCCGGCAGCGTTTATCTGGACCCGCCATTTTTCTGTCCAAATACCCCTTGCCGAATATTTCTAAGTGACTTACTGTTCCTCCACAGAGGTACAGTTGATGGGGATGTTCCTGAAGCCTGCTCCCGACGCCGGGCAGCCTATCTATCTGCAGCTAATGCAGCAGATACGCCATGCTGCTGAGACTGGCGCCCTACGTGACGGCGACCAGTTGCCAAGTATCCGGGCGCTGGCGGACGAACTTGTTGTTAGTCCGAATACCATAGTCAAAGCGTATTCAGAATTGGCGCACGAAGGATTACTCGACCTGCGGCACGGGGCTGGAGCATTTGTTTGTGTAAAGCGCAGGACCCGTTCATTAGCCGATCGAGTGCAAGCGTCGCGCAAGCGCATCCACGCTCTGATTGAGCAGCTCCGAGAAGATGGGCTGTTCGACGAAGAGATTCGGCGAGCGTTCGAAGCAGAAATCGCCTCCACGATAGAAATAGGGAGGCGCCGATGACAAATGAGTTCGTCATAATCACCCACGCCTTGTCGAAATCCTACGGTAAAACCGCCGCAGTCCGAGAACTCGATCTGGCAGTCAGACTGAATGGAATTACCGCGTTCCTGGGCCGAAACGGCGCTGGCAAGAGCACCACGATAAAAATGCTGCTCGGCATGATTCGACCTACGAGCGGCTCGGGAGTCGTGCTCGGTGGCGAAATCACGAACACGGCCGCTAGTCGAAACATTAGACAAAGGGTGGCATATGTTGGAGAGGACAAACCTCTCTACGCTTACATGACTGTTGGACAGATAATTCGGTTTGCGAAGTCTTTCTATCCTGACTGGCGTTCCGACACCGAGAAAAAGCTTCTCTACGAATACGAGCTTCCTGTTGAGCGGAAGGTTAAAACGCTATCCAAAGGAATGCGCACAAAGTTGGCGCTGCTTCTTGCTTTTGCTAGAAGACCGGACCTACTCATTCTCGACGAACCTAGCGAAGGCCTCGACCCCGTCGGCATCGAACATCTTCTTCGATCGCTAGTGACACAGGCGTCCGATGGCGTTTCCATTTTATTCTCGTCTCACCAAATCGCGGATGTCGAGCGAGTTGCCGACCATGTATGCATTCTTGAGAAAGGACGCCTGCTAGTTGATCAATCGCTCGATGAGTTGAGAAGGTCGTATCGGCGAATTGATTTGGTGTTCGATTCCTCCATTCCAGAAAACGAATTGCGTCTTTCGAATGTCCAGAGAATCGAGACTCGCGGGCATCACATGAGCGTATTTGTTCAATCGAACGCTGACACTGTGGTTGAACGTGCTCGTCGTCTGAACGCTCTTTCTGTTGAAGTTTTCCCCGTGGCGCTTCGAGATATTTTCTTGGAGACGGTAAGGGAGGAACCAGAACGTGCTTTGGTATAAATCCTGGCTCGAGACGAAGCCCAGATTTTTGACCAGCCTTGCAACGCTCACGCTGTTTTGCACCGTATTCGTATACCACGCTCAAGGTTTGATTCGCCCTGAGTTTAGGCTGGATTTGAACCGACTGCTGTTCGTTAATCAGCAATTTCTCGTAATCATGTGGGTCTTGTCCGTAGTTCTGTTAGGAATGGGCGGTATCGTTCGCGAAAAAGCCGTTGGAACCACGTCGCTGACATTAGCCTTGCCCGTCGGTCGCTTTAGCCTCTTGATTTCTCGCATCGGCGTCGGCGTGCTGGAAGTGATTGCACTAGGTCTAGTCCCATGGCTCGCGGTTGTGGGTGTAATGTCCATCGTCAGAAAGCCGTTTCAGATTTCTCAAGTCGCTTCCTACGTGGTGCTTCTTGTTGCAGGAGGCTTGGTGTTCTTTTTGATGGGAGTCTTGGTTTCATCATTGGTTGGAGGCGAATACACGGCGCCCGCTCTAGCATTCGGCGTTGTGCTGCTGGTCGCGATCATTTCTGACGCGTGGTTTCGAGATTACAGCGTCTGGCGCTTGGTTACCGGAGACCTGTCTATCGACCGAAGTACTTACCTCCTGCCACGTCACCTACCCTGGTTGGGCATATTCGGCAGTTTGTGCTTTGCACTCCTCATGATGGCGGCGGCGGTTTTTAGTCTCCAGAGACGTGACTTTTAAAGTAGCGCCGTAAACTGATTTTGGTTCGTACAGGACTTCACCTGCCTGCGTCGGTTACCGGGATTTAGGAGATAGAGGCTATGATGGCGACCGTCGAACGTACTGCGTTGCGACCATGCCCATTCAACACAGTAAGGCGACCATTGTCAGCATGGCTGTGATCGCCTCCGGAATTGCGACGTTGCTGCACGAAGGTGTCGGCCATGGCGTTGTCGCTTGGTTGCGGGGCGATATTCCTACTGAGTTGACGAGCAATCACCTATCAGCTCTGCGGCCCGATCGATGGGTAGACGCAGGGGGAACAATCGTGAATCTGGTGGCTGGAGCCGCATCTCTGCGCATTTCGCGTTCGTTGGCAGATCGCGCGAACATTCGCTATTTCTTCTGGATTCTGGGTGCGCTCAATTTGCTTCCGGGAGCCGGCTACTTCTTGTTCTCGGGAATTCTTGGATTCGGCGACTGGAATGAAGTGATTTTCGGTCTGCCCATCAAGCGGCACTTCGCATCGGCATGAGTGTGTTCGGTGCTGGGTTATATGTGATGGTGGTACGCCAGCTCGCCATTTTGGTGCGGGTCTTTGCGCCGGATAGTCCAACGTACAACATCGTCGGTCGCTTCCCGTATTACGTGGCATGCCTGTTCAGCTGTGCTGACGGAGCGCTTGATCCACTCGGAATAAAGTTGTTTTTTGTGTCCACGGTGCCGGCCGCGTTTGGAGGTCTATCGGGTTTACTGTGGGCTGATGGGCTGATGCCGAGCGCGGTGCCAGACCACAAACTCGTGGTGCACCGTGCGCCCGCATGGTGGATTGCTGCCGTAGTCCTGGGAACATGTTATGTGATCTTTCTAGGCCGAGGCATACAGTTCTCCCACTAGTACAACTTTTCGCCTGAAATGCGGATAAGCACGCTTAGGCAGACAAAGTCGATTCCGGCCAGAAACCACTTGTACGATTACGCTTATCGGGCAATGGAATCAGATCTCCATTCCACGTGCGGTTCCGAACGCACCTAAAACTAAGTCAGGCGGTTGGCCATTGCCTGGCGTTTTCCAGCAAAACTCAGACAGCGGGGGAATCATTAGTCGTGCCAGTGGAAGAGCTTATGCGTGATCTTCCACTCGTCGTTCCACTTGAGTAAGGTGAATACGTCGGAAGCTCGGGCATTGGCGCCAGCCAACTTGCCCGACCAGCGTTGAACTTCCAGATGAACGACGGCGATGCTTTCGATGATCTCAATGCGTGCGAAGCGAGGATTGATATTCGGTGCCGGGCCGTTGTCGGTGACCCACTTGAAAACGTGCTCAACGGAACCACTATATTCGACTCCCTGACAGTAACCAGAGATCGTTGCGGAAGGATGAAAGGCGGGGCGCATCAGATCTCCGTTACCCGCGCGAGCGCCCGCGATATAGCAGTGCATGGTACGGGTAATCGCATCATGTTCGACGAGGTAGGCGTTGGTGGCCGATTCGGCTGGAGGAAGGCTCTCGGTTTCACCAATCGAGATTTCGCAGGGGTATCTGGTGCGTGAACGGCTCCAAGCCTCTATCTCATGCCTGTAGGCGAAGACGGTGTCCTGCTTTTCGTGTTCGCGGCGGTGAACGGGGAGTCTCTCAGTTAGCTCCCATCGCCGGACGGTGCGTTCGCTGCGGTCCAGGTAAGCTGCGATCTGCTTCCACGATTCCAGAGTTTTCTGTGGGGTGTTCCGCTCCGGCATGGCAAGCCTCCGGCTGAGGACTATACCAGAGCTTACACTGCTCAACTGCGTCCTCATACGTGCCAGTGAAACGCCTTTTGGATGATTTGCCAGCCACTCGGCGTCTTTAGGAGGGTGAATAGGTCGGACATACGGACGCCCGAGCCGACCAGCTTACCTGACCAGCCAGCAACCTCAAGGCGAACGACGGCGATTGAGTCGAGGATATCGACACTGACCACGCGAGGCTCAATGTTGAGGGCGGGTCCATTCTTGTCAATCCAATCGAACAGGAACTGAGTTCCAACAGCGAGCCGTCCCCCGGCATAGCCGAAGAATGAAGCGTCTGGATGGAAGGCAGGACGCATTAGTTCGCTTTTGCCTTGTTTGCTTCCGTCGATGTACGTTTGTACGGTTTTGACGATTCCGTCATATTCGGTGAGGTATTCATTCTGGGTCATACGCAGAAGGTAGGATCGGAGAGTGCCGGGCGTCAACAGCCAAAGGTGGCCAAAGTTGGTCGAGAAGGCATGATAATCTTATCGTATCTCGATCGTCGGCCACTCGCAGCTAATCTGGAACGGGTACCGACTAGAGCCTAAGTCAATTAACGCGGCCTCAACCGGACATCAAGTTAAATTTCCAGCAAAAAACCACATGCCCGGTTACGCAACTCCCCGGGAGTTGACCCGAAATCGACGGGTCGGCCAGAGGGAATGCGGTCCCCATGAGTCTTTTTCGTTGGTCTCCCCGTATAGGTCAGTATCCAAGCCTCGGGGAGATTCCCCCCGTCGTTTTCGCCTGATTTTCACTTGATCTCCGGTAAGCGCTCATTAGCCATGTGGATTTACTTCGGGGTGCGGCGGTGAGTTGATGGTGACGCTGGCTTCAAGACTTCCAGAACGGAGAAGGCCCGGCGAGCTCCATTTCGCATTTCTGGAAGAACTCCGGATCGGCGCTGAGCTTGGGATTCGCTCCGACACCTTGGAAATACTGTTCCATTTTCCCCGCAGGACAGAAGGTAATCAACATGCGAGCAGGCGCTGCACCGATGGACGAAAACGTGTGAGGGATGCGGCGCGGAGCCAGCACGGATTCGCCCGAACGCAGATTTACCCGCTGCTCACCCACTTGGAAAACCACTTCTCCTTCCATCACATAGAACCATTCGTCCTGATTGAAATGCAGGTGAAGCGGAGGGCCGCCGGGCTGAAGATGTGCGTGCTCAACGATAAAGAGGCCGCCGTTCGTGTCACTGCCAGAAACTTTGAAAAGGAGCGAGGAACTGAAACCCAAGGTGTGGGGCTGGCCAAATCGGTCGTTGCCAGAGCCGACGACGTGAAGTCCGTTCGCGGGGGTCGGTGGGGCGGACTGCGCTTCCATTTGAGGCGCGAGGATTTGCTGAAGACCAGCAGCAGGCACGATTGAAGAAATAGCTCGGAGAAAAGAACGTCTTTGCATGCGACTCCTTTGCTGTGTGGTACCGAATGCTCAGAATATCTAGCTCTCCAAAATGCTGAGAATGCTAGGCGCTGGGGCGCCCGTTGGTCCCGATGCGTCGTGTTGTCGTGCGTCGTGCGTCGTGCTTATCGGGCTTTAATCAGTGAGAGTTCCAGTCTCTCCAGGCGAGAGGTAGCAGAGGGCGCGATTCGCGGCTGAGCTTTACTACCATTAGAGCCCGCAGCCAACCCAAATTGAACGTAAATCAATTCGAACTGGAATCCGATCCGGAATGTTACGATCAGTGCGCTCTCTGGTGGGCCAAAAACCGGAGTTGATCTCTTATGTGGAAAGCTATTTCTACAGCATTCGTTTCCTTTCTTTTGCTTGTGCCCCCAGTTCAACCGCAGGCCACAAAAACGCCGGTCGCACCTCGGGGACCGAGTGTCGCCGTCGGTACCCAAGGCGTGGTTGTTTCCGGCAGGCCTGCCGCCACCGCGGCCGGCGTCAAAATTTTGGAGCAAGGCGGAAACGCCGCCGATGCAGCCGCCGCCACTCTGTTGGCTCTGTCCGTGACCTATGTGGGCGCGTTCTGTGTGGGAGGAGAGATTCCCGTTCTAGTTTTTGACGCCGAGCAGAAAAACGTCAAGCTACTGGAGGGACAAGGCGAGGCACCTCGCGACCCCAAGGCGATCGCATGGTACATGGACCATGGCATCCCAGAGGGTGACGTCAAGGCGGCCGCCGTGCCCGGAACCATCGATGCGATTGTCACCTTGTTGAAATTATACGGAACTAAAAGTTTCGAGGAAGTCGTGCAGCCGACGCTGGCCATTCTCGATGCTGGTGGCCCCAGTTGGTATATCGACACCGGAAGCGGAACTAAGATCGAAACTGGTGTGAACTGGCAAGCCGATATGGCGGTGACCTTTCGTAAATTGGTGGAGTCTGAAAAGATGACGAAAGGTACGCGGGAGCAGAAACTTCAAGCTGTCTCAGATCGTTTCTATCGCGGCGACATCGCCGATGCCTTGGAAGCCTGGTATACCGAAAAGGGCGGATTTCTTCGCAAGGCGGATTTGGCAGAGCACAAAACTCCTGTCGTGGATCCACTCACAGGAACTTATCGCGGCTACACGATCTACAAAGCCGGTCCACTGACGCAGGGGCCTTATCTCTTGCAGACGCTGCGTCTGTTGGAAGGCTTCGACCTAAAAAAGATGGGTTTCAATTCGGCGGACTACATCCACACGGTGATTGAAGCGGAGAAGCTCGCGCTGGCAGATCGCGACGAGTATTACGGCGATCCGAACTTTGCGAAGGTGCCGATGCAACAGTTGCTTTCTGATCGGTATACCAAATTGCGGCGTGAGCTGATCGATCCGAAAAAGGCATCGCTCGAGCTCCGGCCGGGCGATCCCTACAATATGAAGCCGACCAAGCCACCCACGATCACCGGCCCATGGCATGGCGGAACTACGGTCATGTGCGTGACGGATAAATTTGGAAACGTCATCGCGGCGACTCCGAGCGGCCTGTCCAGCACTGCCGGCGTGGCCGGACGCACCGGCATAATTCACGGAAGCCGGCTCAGCAGCCTGAACACGTATGCAGGAACTCCCAACGTCATACAAGCGGGCAAGCGGCCGCGAATCACGCTGAGCCCAACGTTGCTTTTCCACGACAACCAGCCGGTCATCGCGATCTCGGTAGCGGGCGGCGACCAGCAGGATCAAGCAGCCATCCAGGTCATCCTTAACTACGTTGAATTCGGCATGGGCCCCGAGGACGCGTTTAAGGCGCCGCGCTTCTCTACTACTCACTTCATCAGCTCTTTCGGCCAGGACCGCGCTAACCTCGGCAGCCTTTCTGTGCCAACAACCTTGCCAGAAAATGTGCGGGCCGACCTCCGGGCCCGCGGCCACGTGGTTACTACCAGCCGCGACGGTGTAGGCGGAGTGGCACTGATCGGCATTGATCCCAAGACGAGGCAGGCCACCGCCGTGGGTCCGGCCGCTGGCAAGGACAATTGAGAATCATCTGGGGGACTTGTACGGTCTCGCGCTAACGGACATGTGGAGTCCTGGAACATTTTACTTAACGCGGTGTCTTATTTAGCGTGCGACGACGCTGGAGAACAGTTTTGCCGGCCGTGGGGCTCATTCTTTTCAGTTGGGTAAGCTACAACGCCTGGAATGCCAATCGCCACCCTCGCATCGTTTCGAGCAGATATTTCTGGTGGGCATCCTTACGCTTGGACACGGATCCTGCAAACAGTCGAGGCTCGAAGTGGGACTTCTCAAACGATGATAGCGGATGGGGCCATGAAGATGTGTGGATTGATCCCGGATGGATCGCAAGGTTACTGGTTTTGTCTGCGCTTCCCGTATTCCTTATCAGTGCTGCGGCTATAACCGGCTTCGGCAAGATTGGCATTAGCCAGCTATCGAGCTTCATGTCCTTGACCCCCGCGCTGATCGTGGTTTGGTACTACTTCATTGGCTGGCTACTTGACAGGTGGTCTTTCAAGCGCTCGTTAGCCGCCTGCGCCACGTTTTGATTACCGCTCTGGCCGGACAAGTGAATACTAGCTCTGCTGTCTGTTCGCCCGACTTCGGCGGCGTCACGGGCGAAGCCATTCGTCGCATCCTTCACGGACAAAATCGTCATCGTTCAGATGGGGATAGGCATGGTAAACCCGGTCGATCTCCTCTTGCTGTCCTGGACTGAGGGTTTCTTTGGGATCCAAGCACCAAATACCCTCAAATAGTCCCTGGCGTCGCAAGACTTCGTGGAGGCCGGCGATACAGCCCTTAAAGCTATGTGCCGCGTCGAAGAAAGCTGCGTTGCAATCGGTAATTTGCGCGCTCTTCTGGATAAGGCTCGTCGGAACATTCTTCTCGTCGCAAGCCGCAGTGTGGCACTCCTGTAACAGTTCCGTCGCACGTCGCGTCCAGACAGCCCAATGACCCAAAAGACCGCCCACGATGCGGCGCGGTTCGCCAGAGCGCCGAAAACGCTGAGATGTGACAAGATCCATCACAATGTTGTCGTCGTTGCCGGTATAGAGAGCGATGTCGCGTCCGGAGTCCGCGACGGCTCGGACAACATCGAGCGTCTGGTAGCGATTGAACGCTGCAATTTTGATAGCGACCACGTTCTCGATTTCCGCGAATTCCCGCCAAAAACGGTAGGACAACACTCGGCCACCGACGGCTGGCTGCAAGTAAAAGCCGACCACGGGCAAGATCTCTGCCACGCGTCGACAGTGAGCTGTGAGTCCGGCATCCTCGGAATCCTTCAACGCAGCCAAGCTCAGCAGACCGGCACTGTACCGGAGATCCGCAAGCAACTTAGCCTCTCGAACGGCCTGCGAAGTTTCTCCGCATATACCGCCGATGCGAATCAACGGTTCAGCCCGGGCCCGATCGGCCCGATCCATTTCTTCCGCGGCCAGTGTCAGTACAGGTTCGAAGAGCCCATTGCTTGGGTCCCGAATTGCGAATTGCGTGGTATGCACCCCTACCGCCAAACCGCCCGCACCTGCAGCCACGTAGTAGCGACTGAGAGCCCTTTGACGCCTCTCGTCAAGGCGCCGGTTTGCGGTGAGCGCCAGTGGGTGCGCAGGAATTACGGAACCTCGTCGCAGCACCTCGTGCACTTTGGAATCGAGCTGCCTTGTCATGAGGGGTAGCGGTGATCTCCAGGGACGCTTTCTTACTAGAAGCGTCCGGCGCGTTCTTCAAAATGCGTTGGCTTCGTTGAGGTTGCTCCGCCTCGCGCAATCCAGTCGGCGATCCAGGTCATCAATTGTGCGGCGCTGACTCGAGGATGGCCAAATAGTTCGAAGGCTCTTCCGGCATCGCTTAAAAGGGCGTCACCCGATTCCACACCTTCGAAACGCACCGGCTTCTGAAATAGTGCTCCGAATTCCTCAGCGATGCTACGAACGCTGAGCAGTTCCGGCCCCGCAATGTTGATGACGCAGGAAGGTACCGATGCGTAACCGAGCGCTTGCAAACTCATCGCGCTGGCGTCTCCCTGCCATATCGCGTTCAGGTATCCCATGGAGAGAGGAACAGCTTGTTCTGCGTACACCCGCTTTGCAACATCCAAGAGGACGCCATAGCGCATTTCGCTCGCGTAGTTGAGTCGAAGGATCGTTATGTTCATCTTGCCCGTGCGGCTAAAGTGTTCAAAGATCCGTTCTCGCCCGAGACAGCTCATCGCATATTCGCCCAGGGGATTGAGCGGGTCGCTCTCTCGCGATCCTTTCCTGGAAACCGGGCAAAGTCCATATACGTTGCCAGTAGAAAATGCCGCGATCCTGCTATGAGGATATCTTTCGCACACAAGACCCGGCAAGAAACTGTTCATGGCCCAAGTCAGTGCCTCTTGTCCCGTGGAGCCGAACTTCATACCGGCCATGTAAATTACGTTCGCTGCTTCCGGGAGTGCAAAAAGGGATTTCCTGTTGAGCAGATCGCAGCGAATTGTCTCCACTCCCCACGCTTGCAACTGGTGCTCACATTCGTGCGACGAGAATCGCGAAACTCCGATGACCCTGCGCCGTACCCCCGCTACCTCCGACGCCCTTTTTGCCATACGCGCCAGTGTCGGCCCCATCTTTCCGCCCACACCCAAGACCAGGAGATCGCCTTCAAGCGCCGCCAAGGCACGTATCGTTGCCTCCGTTGGCTCGCTGAGGAGTTCGTCCAATTCCGCTACGTCACGAATCGACGTTTTCTGGCTTTCTATCGCCATGTATTCGGATCTTCCCTGAGCAACTGCATCCTGGTGACATCACGACTATCGCACCCGATTGTACTTGAGGCCTTCCATTGTCGTCAGCACCGGCTGTGCGTTGTGCATTTCGAGCGCGGATCAAGGTGACGTCTCCGATCTTGGCATGATAGCGTCTAGCGGATCGATTTGCGTTCTTGTGTGGAGCTGCCTTTGATGCGCCTACGCGCCATGACCAAGCAGGACATTCCTGACGCGCAGTGCCTAAAAGAGATTGCCGGTTGGAATCAGACCGAAATGGATTGGGAACGCTTTCTGGAAGCTGGCGAGGCGGGTTGCTTTGTGGCGGAGCTGGACGGCCGAGTGTGCGGAACGGCGACGACCATTTCCTTCGAAAACCGGTTCGCGTGGGTAGGTATGGTATTGGTGAACCCAACGTGCCGGGGCCGAGGCATAGGAACCAGGCTTCTCGCACAAACGATCGAATACCTCGACGGACGGGGAATTCCGTGCATCAAGCTCGACGCCACTCCACAAGGGAGACCGCTCTACGAGAAACTGGGGTTCTTGCCTGAATACGAAATTGAGCGATGGACCTTACAAAGAACTGCCGTTCAAGTGGCTGGGACGTCTGAGGCAAGTCGTTTCCCAGATTTTGCCCCAAGTCTTTTGGAAGACATTTTCAAAACCGATCGAGTGGTTTTTGGAGCGAATCGCAGTTTCCTACTGAAGTCTCTTCATCAACAAGCGCCCGCTTTGACTGCGGGAATCACGTTGGAAGGAAAGCTGCAGGGATACACTTTCGGGCGGAGGGGTTCTTTCGCGGATCATCTTGGTCCTTGGATGGCTAACGACGCTGTGGTCGCCCGCACGTTGCTGGAACGATTCCTTGCTTGTTCCACTCGCGATGTCTTGATCGTAGATTGGTTGAAATCAAATATCGTCGCTGGGCAGCTTTTGCGGTCGTGCGGATTTAGCTACACGCGTCCGCTGACCCGAATGTATCGAGGCGAAAATGCACACCCTGGATCGGTAGAACGCCTTGGCGCCATCCTAGGCCCGGAGTTCGGATGATGGCACGAGAACAGCGCGTCTTCTACGGCTGGTGGATTGTTGTAGCGGCGTTTTTGAATCTTTTCTTCGCTGTTGGCGTCATCTTTTACGGATTTCCAGTCTTCTACCCGGCGTTTGTGGAATCTCTGGGATTCACGCGTGCTCAAGTCACGCAGGGGTTCCTTTTTGGATTTCTCTTCGCTGGCTTGCCCTTTGGCGTGCTGGCCGGAGCCGTGGTCGACCGCATCGGAGTGCGCTGGGTGATTCTCTCGGGCGTAGGTCTGACCGGCATCTCTCTGTTTCTCATGGGATCTATCACCCAGCTTTGGCAATACGAAATCCTTTGTATTGTGGAAGTTCTGGGGTACGTGCTGGCGGGTCCGATATCGAACCAAGTGTTGATTACCCACTGGTTCCACCTCCGGCGGGGTCGCGCGATGGGCTACGCCTACCTCGGATTGGGCCTCGGGGGCGTCGTCTCACCGCTCTTGGTCGATTTTCTGATTCGAACCATTGGCTGGCGCCACGCACTCCAAAGCGTCGGCTCGCTGGTGTTAGCGGTGCTCGTTCCGGTCGGAATCTGGATTACGCGTTCCACTCCCGCCGACGTGGGTCTGTCCCCCGATGGAATCAATGCCTCCAACGCTACCGGCATTGCCTCTGATCATCGCGTTTCGGCTTCGGGAGGGGTCGCCGCCGCGGTCCGCACGGCCAACTTTTGGCTCATTCTCATAGCCGCAACGTTGGTGATCGGAGCTATTGGCGCGGTCATTCAGCATTTCATTCTCTTTCTGAAAGATCAGGGCTATTCGGGCACCGCCGCTTCGCGTTTCTCCACCGTTTTGCTGGCCTCGAGCTTGGGTGGCCGCGTTTTGGTAGGTTACCTGGCGGACCGCTGCCTGAAGAAGAACCTCATGGCTCTTTTCTATCTGTTGATCGGCGCCTCCACCCTGATGTTGGGTGTGGTTCACTCGTCGACGGCCATCTGGGCCTTTGCCCTCGTCTTCGGATTTTCGATGGGCGCAGACTACATGCTCATTCCGCTGGTTACGGCGGAATGCTTCGGCACAACTTCTCTCGGCAAACTTCTGGCGCTGGTGGTTATGGGATACTCCCTGGGGCAATGGGGCGCGCCGTGGATCGCAGGAAGAATTTTCGATGCGCGCCACAGCTACGAATTGGCGTGGAAAATCATGGCTCTTGCGGGTTTGATTGGCTCCGCGGCCATTTATGCTGTGCGTCCGCTCCGGCGAGAGAACTCGTCGGGTCGGGTAGACCCTTGAGGGAACGAGGTCAGGGGAGCCAGCGTAAGACTAACTAAAGGTCCAGGTAGCGATGAAAAACCGCGATACTCAGGCGACTTGGAAGTATCACGAGGCCACAAAGCACTCCGATTGGAGCATTCGTAGCAATCGTCACATCCTGGACTGGGCGAGTCGCCCGCTGCCTTTCAAAATCTATCCGACGATAGAGCCCGTTCCGCTGCCCCGGGACGTGCCGCAAACAGGTGTAGCCGCACTCTCCGCCATCGCGCAGCCGGTGCCCCCGCGGACCGGCGAGGTGGCCCCTAACATCCAGGATCTGGCGCGCATCCTCTATTTCTCAGCGGGAATTACCAAACAGCGCAAACATCCGGGCGGAGAAGTCTACTTTCGGGCCGCGGCCTGCACGGGAGCTCTCTACGAGATCGAATTGTATGTTGTGACCGGCGATCTGCGGGGCCTGGACGCCGGCGTGTATCACTTCAATCCGGCGGATGTATCGCTACAGCTCTTACGAAAGGGTGATTTTCGCGGAAACCTGGCTCGGGCGACGGCATTGCGACCCACGGTGGCTCGGGCGCCCACGATTATCGTCTGCACGGGAACGTACTGGCGAAACGCTTGGAAGTATCAGGCGCGCACCTATCGCCATTTCGGTTGGGATCACGGCACGCTGCTCGCAAATATGCTGGCTGTTTCTGCTGCTTCCGGGCTGCCGGCCGAGATCGTGCTCGGGTTTGTGGACGCCCAGGTGAACCACTTGCTTGGTGTCGATACCCGGCGTGAGGTTTCCTGGTGCCTTGTACCCATAGGCCGCACATCGGACGGTTCACTGCCAGAACCGAGAGAGGCGTTGGCGCTCGGCTTGGGGATCCTCCCACCTTCAAAGCATGAAGTCGAGTACCCCGCCATGCTCGAAATGCACGACGCATCTTCCTTTGAGTCCGACGAGGAAGTAGCCCATTGGTGCGGAAAGCAACCCGTCTCTACCGATTACGCCGCGGGTAGCGAAGCCGTTTTCCTCCAACCGCTACCGGAAGAAGAAGAGTCGAAGGACACCATCGAGCAAGTCATCCTGCGCCGTGGTTCCACCCGAAAATTCGATCCAACCGAATCGATTACGCTAGCCGAACTCTCAACCATTCTCGATTCCGCCACGCGAGGGACTCCGGCTGACTTCCTTGAGCCTCCCGGCACACAACTCAATGACCTTTACCTGATCGTCCATGCGGTGCAAGGACTCAGACCGGGCGCATACTTTTTCCGCCGTCAGCAAAACGCGCTGGTGCTCTTGCGGGAAGGAGAATTCCGCGCCGATGCCGGCCGTCTTGGACTCCAACAGCAACTGCCTGCGGATGCCAACGTGGACGTTTTCTTTCTCGCGGACTTAAACCGCATTCTGGAGCAATGTGGGAATCGAGGCTACCGCGCCGTCCAGTCGGAAGCGGGTGTGATCGGCGGCAAAATGTATCTAGCCGCGTATGCCCAACGCCTGGGTGCAACCGGGCTTACCTTCTTCGACGACGACGTGATTCGCTTCTTTTCGCCGCACGCGAAAAACAAGAGTGCCATCTTCCTGCTCGCGATTGGCAAACCGATGAAAAAATTAAGCGAGGCTCCCTAGGCTTCGCGCCCGCTTTCAAAAGAACCTTTCCGAATTTTGGAGAAGGCAAGCACGTCGTTGAGCGTTTGTGCTTCCACAGCAGCGCGAGTACGGCGTCTTGCTCGATTTTCTCCGCCCACGCCTGGCGCGGCCCATGGTTTCGGCGTTCAGTTTGTAAGACTGGCGAATTACGTCCGTTACGGCGGCAGCCCGACGCGGCGCACGAGGTCCTGGAAGCGCGGGTTGGACCGTAAGGGATCATGGCAGGATGTCGCTTAAGTGGTAGTCGTAGCTCTCGACCCAGATGTGGCGATCCGCGGGCGCATAGATGAGCTGGGTACGAACCCGCACGCGATCGCCAGCGCGTAGAACGGTGCGTTCGACCACAACGCAGGCACTACGGCCAACAGAATCGTGACGATCAACAGGGTTCCAGCCTGGCCGACGAGCTTCGAAGGTTCGCAAGCCGAGACACCGTGGAGCCTATTCTCGGCGCGTTCAGCGCTGAAACGCTTTTGATTCCCTTTCCAACGCAATCGCGAGATCCAGGATGCCGCGCCGGATTTCACGCGAGTCGACCGCCGCAAAACCCAGTTGTAAACCCTCTGGTATGAACCTCCCCCGGCTGTACCGGCTCAGCGGAACCACTTCTACATTGCGGGCTGCTGCCGCCCTCGCAGCTGACTCGCCGTTGATCCCTTTGCCCAACCACCCGACGGTCTGCAGGCCAGCTTCGATTTCGGAGATTTCCAGCAAGCCAGCTAACTTTTCTCGAGCGCCTTCCAGCAGAACCGACAATCGCTCGGCGTACACTTCGCGCATACGCCGCAAATGGCGGCCGAAATGCCCTTCGGTGATGAAGTCACACATCACTGCCTGTTCCAACACTGGCGCGTGCCGCGTGGTAAGCGACAACGCTGCCTCGAACAGAGTCTGCAGGTCCGGCGGAATCACCAGATACCCCAGCCGAAGCGATGGGAACAACACTTTGCTGAAGCTCCCCGCAAAGATCACCAAACCGTAGCGATCCAATCCCTGCATGGCCGGAGTGGGAGGCCCCGAATAGCGGTACTCGCTGTCGTAGTCATCCTCAAAGATCAGTGCGCCAGACTTCCGGGCCCACTCCAATAACTCTAACCTCCGAGACAAGCTCATGGTTGTGCCAAGAGGAAACTGGTGACCTGGGGTTACGTAAACCAGTCGCGTACCACGCTCGCGGTGGCCGCACAGTTGCATCCCCTCGTCGTCCAAGCACACGCTGGAGACCTTTGCGCCAACCGCTTCAAACACCATACGCGCGCCGGGGTATCCTGGGTTTTCCATGCACACACGATCACCAGGATTCAAGAGCAGCCTCGCGGTCAGGTCGAGCCCCTCCTGCACCCCGGCTACAATGGTTACCTGCTCGGGAACGCATTTCACGCCGCGCGATGTATTGAGGTAGTTGGCCACGGCGTCTCGCAGAGGTCCATAACCCTTCGGATCGCAACCCAATAGAAGATGCGTTGAGGCACGCCGCAACCGGCGAGCCGTGACCTGCGCCCATAAGGTCATGGGAAATAGATTTAGCGCCGGGATATTGGGGCGGAAAGCACGACTAGGGCGAATTTCTAAGCCAGAAAATAAATGAACGCGTCTGGCGTAATCCGAGACGCGAGACTTGCTTTTTCGCTGCGTTGACGTTCGCAAGCCAGGTGCTCGAGTGACCTGGAGCAATGCGTCGGGCAAGATCCTACTCACATAGGTGCCAGAACCGACCGTGCCTCGCAAATAGCCCTCCGACTTAAGCAGCTCAAAGGCGCTAACGATCGTTCCCCGAGAAAGTCGGTATTGCTGGGCGAGATCCCGCGTGGCCGGAAGCCGGGCGCCGGATCGCAGACGGCCTTCCAGAATTTCGGTTCGCAAGGACGCATACAACCACCGGTAAGCGGAGGTTCCCGAACGCCTGGGTAGCAGCACTAACGGGAACGCGGTGGCGCGTTTCGTCATAAAAGTGGTACAGCGATAATACGCTAAATGGATCTTTGCGACAGGTCCATATTGACCTAACGTGTTGTCAGAACGGAGGCGAACGTGAGCGCGATTGGAATGCGGATCGGCTTTGCGCTGATGATTTCGGGTGCCGTGTTGGGCGATAACCGCCTGGTTGCGACCCGGGCTGTGGCTGATGAAGCTCAGAAGAAAAGCGAACGGTCTCGACTCGCTTTCTCTCACGATTTGCCACGCTTACGTGGTGACCAACTTAGCGTCACCGTCGTGGAGGTCAACTACGGGCCTGGCGAGTCATCCACGCCGCACAGCCACCCTTGTCCGGTGATCGGTTACGTCCTTGAAGGAACGCTCCGGACACAGGTGAAGGGCGAACCAGAAGCCATCTACAAAGCCGGCGAGAGCTTTTATGAAGCGCCCAACGGGGTTCATCAGGTATCGGCCAACGCCAGCGACAAAGATCGGGCCAAGCTGCTTGCCTATTTTGTTTGCGACCAGCATGGAGTGCTGAGTACTGCCATCCCGGAAAGCAAACCGGAAGGAGAGAAGTAATGGTGGACAACGTACGGCGCACCACATTGGAACCCGTCGCGAGTCACTCGGCGGAAATCAGGCGCACACAGATCTTCGAGCGCCTGGGAATTCTGTACGCCCGCATCGCACTCGGGGCAGCCTTCCTGTCCGGTATCGCCGACCGCTTCGGCCTCTACAGGGGCAGAAACGTAGGCTATGGAAATTTCGATGGCTTTGTGCGCTACACCGCCAAGGTAAATTCCTTCATGCCCCCGGCCACTATTCCATTCCTTGCTTGGGCTGCAACCGCAGGTGAATTCTTTCTAGGAATCGCTCTGATTCTCGGTATCTGGCTACGCTGGGTAACTCTCGGCAGCGCACTTTTGCTGGCGTTGTTCGGCGTCGCCATGGCCATTTCTTTCGGGATCAAGTCCCCGCTCGACTATTCGGTCTTTTCCGCATCGGCAGGAGCCGTGTTGCTAGTGCTGTACCAGAGGCGAACTTCTGGAGCAAACTCATGAATACGTTATCCTGTCGTTCGCGGCGGTATTGCGCATGAGCGAGCAAAGACATAGATCAAGTTGGGGCCGGCTCCTCGTATCCGCTGACTGGCTGCTTATCGCGATCCCCGGAGTTATCTGGGGCGCATCCTTTCTTTTCATCGCGGAGGGGTTAAAGGCGCTAGGGCCGATGGGCATTTCGTTCATCCGTCTGTTCATCGGAGGGGCCGCCTTGGCAATGTTTCCCGCCGCCCGCAAACCAGTTGAGCGGTCCGCATGGCCGGGCATCGTCCTGGTGGGCGTTTTGTGGTTTGCCTTTCCTCTGAGCATGTTCCCATTCGCAGAGCAGAGAGTGTCATCGGCGCTGACCGGGATGTTGAACGCTGCGGTTCCACTGTCGACCGCCATGGTCGCGGCCGCCATCGCCGGCCGGGTTCCCGAACGCCGAGTGATCGCCGGCTTGTCTGTCGGATTGATGGGTGCTGGACTAATTGCTTGGCCGGCAATCCATAAGGGGCAAAGCAGCGTCGAGGGCGTCCTGTTGATCCTCGCGGCTGTTGTCTCCTACGGAATCGCGCTGAATCTTGCTCGTCCCCTGCAGCAAAAGTTCGGGGTTCTTCCGGTGATCTTCCGCGCACAGGCGGTGGCAGTGATATTGACTGCGCCCCTTGGTGTGCCCGACCTGCTCGCTGCACGCTGGACACCAGCGCCCTTTTTCTCGCTGCTCATGTTGGGGGCATTCGGTACTGGAGTCGCATTCGTGTCATTGGCGATGGCGGCTGGAAGGGTCGGAGCCACGCGCGCGTCATCCGCAGCATTTTTGATACCTCCAGTCGCGCTCCTGCTCGGAGTGCTGGTGCGGGGCGAGTATGTGTCGACGCTCTCGATGGTCGGCAGCGCCGTTTGTGTGGCTGGTGCGGGGCTCCTGCGCCGCAGGCAAATGAGCCCCGAGCGTGAGGTCCATCCTCCCCAAACGTCGGCGTTGGTCGCGCCGAGGTGGGAGTCCTGAAAGCCGGGTTCTGAGATTTGTGGCGTCGCGAACCTTACTTGTTGGAGTTTATTTGAGTCTGGGGGAGAGCACATGCGCCGCGCAATCTCGACTGCCATAACGGTGGCTGCTTCACTGGCGATGCTGTTCGTATCGGGTCTGGCAGTGAGCCCGGACAACCGAACCGAACTCCTCAACGCACGCGAAGCGGTTTGGCGCGCCTGGTTCGCCAACGATACTAAAACTCTCGAACGGTTGGTTCCGCCGGACACCATTGTCATTAGTGCCGGAGAAGAAAAGTGGAAACAACAGGCAGACATACTTCAATCCGCCGCAAAGTTCCAGGCCGCGCGTGGAAAGCTGATTCGCCTGGAGTTCCCGCGCACCGAAATTCAGCGCTTTGGCGACGTTGCAATTACCTACAGCCAGTATTTGTATGAAACCGAGGTGGACGGCAAGCGCTCGGTGACCTCCGGACGCGTTACCGAGGTTTTTGTTCGGCGCGGCGGGAGATGGTCCAATCCAGGTTGGCACACGGATACGGAAAAATAGGAGTCACCAGCTAGTTTTCGTTTGGATTGGCTTGGAGCGACGTTCGAACTGGCTCTGTCGACCCGCCATCGTCAAAATGCCCACAAACCGCGGCGCGATGGCCAATCGCACTTCGATTTCATGCGACCGCAGCGCCACCCACCCCGGACACACCAAGCACCGCGATGCTTCTTCGAATCCGAAGAGGGTAAAAAGCGGTTTGACCGCAACTCAATTGTGCGCAGGCAGCAAATCCCAAATGCCAAGGTCTTCCGTGCCTAGAACCCAGGAGCAAAACCCCTGGAGACCACGATCCTTAACTAGCGTATAGCGTTCGCGAAACGTGCGGGCATCGGTATAGAAAATCCATTCGCGCATGTCGTCGCGGTAGAAATAGAACCACGCGGAACGGTCCGTGGCGTCCCATTCGATATGGCCGTTATAGGCTTTGGCAAGATCGACGGCGTCACCGGTGGAGATATATTCGGCGGAAGGGTTGGGTTTATCGCCGGGCTTATCGCCGATTTTGACCGGCGTTCCGGCAAACCAGTGATAGCCATAGAGCGGAATTCCCAGCGAAAGCTTCTCGGGAGGTACGACTTTCAGCGCGTAATCCAGATTGCCGGTGGTCCAGGCCCATCCAGCAACCGGGCCGGGAGCGGTCCAGCGGGTATGCTGGTCGTAGGTCATCAAGCAGATGAGATCGACGGCTTCGGCCAAAGCTTTCAGGTCATACGCGCCGCGCCAATTCTCGTAAATCCATGCGGAAAAGCCGCCTTCACCCGGCGCTCCAGGAGCATTGGGCACTGTGGCGATCGTGAGTTGCAGACCTTCGCGGTGGAATCTGGCCGCGGCATCACGGACCAGGGCGGTGAGCGCATCGCGGTCAGTCCAACTGACGTTCTCAAAGTCGAACTGAAACCCGGTGTAGCCATTTTCTTTGCAGGCTCGAAGGAGTTCGGAAATCATGTTGCTGTAGGCTTCAGGACTCTTGAGCAGCTTGTGGAACTCTTCCTGCACGAAAGCGCTGTTGGCGACGATGGGCATGACGGAAACGTGACGCTGGCGCGCGGTTTCCAGAACCAGCGGGTTGGGTCCTCCGGAGACCAGACCATTGGCGTCAACTACATACCAAGCGGGAACCAGAATATCGACCTTGTCCGCATGGGCCAGGAAGGAACGTACCGAGGCGGGTTCGCGCGTCAGATAGAAGAGCGACTTTGGTTGTTTGGCGTGGAGGGGCGACGCAACGAGCAGGAAAAAGACAATGGAGGTCAGGAAGGGATGTCGATTTCTCATAATGGGCCACCAGTGTAACTGCGACCGAAGCTGCTAAGCAATTGTAAGGACACTCGCGTTCCTGACCCAGAGATTGCGCTCAACACACAAAAGCGTGCCCAACAAACGGTCTAGCCGAAGAAAAATGAATGTCGCTGTTGAGGTGAACCACTCGGGTCTCCTATGGTTTCAAGAGCGCGCTGCCGATGCCACGATCTTCGGAAAGTAAAGCCAAACGTGCCCGCCGTTATCATCCTCGCCGAACACGATTTCGCCGTCGGGGCCGGTGACGGCGTCGCCGAACTGGTAGCCATAGCGGCGCTTCTCAAGGACGGAAGCGGCAACACCAAGATTGGTCACGCGACCCGAGGTGGTGTCGCAGCAGAACAGATTCGCCATCTCCGCGCCGCAGAAACCGAACAGCCTGCCGTCGGGAATCACCGCTAGTGGTCCGACTGGGGCGAGTTGCGCTGTTCCGAGCAATCGGAAGCCTTTGTTCTCGTCGAAAGAGAAAAGGCGCCCAGCGGCGTCGGCCGTGAACAGACGGCCACTGTGGCGATCGCGACTCCAGTTTAGCGGACCGGTCCACTCACCTTCGGGGAGATGGACGGCGGCACGGTGGATCTTGCCGGAAGCAGCATCGAAGCGCCAGAGTCGCGCGCCGTCATCCTGTCCGTAAACTCCAGCAGCGCCAATGGCGAGACGGCCGCGACCCGGAGCGTCCCCCACAACGGTGATCAGTCCAGACTCGACATCCACGGTGAACAGGTGGCGCGTGGTTACGCCGACCACGGTTTTCCCGGACAAGACCGCAACGGCGTGAACCACCGGTTCCCCCGGAACGCACTCGCCGAGTTCTTTCAGAACCGGTTCCCCGAGGCCCCACTCCTGAATCCAGTCCTCGGCAAGGTGCATATACGGCACCGCTACGGCACGGCCACCCTGCGATCCGTTTACGAACGCGATCGCACGAGACGCTCCACAACAAATGGCCTCCGTGCTCGTGGAACCCGGGACGGCACCAGCGTCCAACACGATTCCGGTGAGGCCGTGGAAGGCCGCTCCAAAAAGGTGCGCTTGTCGCCCGCTTGTTCCGCCGTAGACATGTCCCTTGGAATTGATGTCGAGCGCGGTGATGCGGCTCTCATCGTGTGTGATCGGAGTAGTCATGCCCGGGAGACAGGTGGGAAATGCAACCATCGTGCCCTCGCGGACAAATTGGTGCGCGAGCTGGTCGAGATAAGCCTTAATCTCTGGCGAATCAGGGTCGAATTTGGATTTTGTCTGCATCGTGGCAGTCCTTTAGCCCCACATCCGAATGGGCAGATGCGCGTTTTTTCTCTTACGGTCGGCCGGCATCGAGACTTTGAAGATGCCGGATGGATGATTTCCGACGTGACCGAAGAAAAGATCGCCGTTGTGGTCCACCGCGCCTCGGGAAACGTAGTGCGCCAAGCCCGCGGGATGCTCGAGGCGGGCGACTTCTTCTCGCTTGAGAGTCTCCGGATCGAGACGCCAGACCACACCCTCGTTCTGCTTCCGTGATTCGGGCGTCGGGTTGTATTTCGGATCGCGCCACCGCGAAGCCACGTAGTAGAGCTTGTGGTCGCCTCCGAACGCGAGCCCGCCGCAATGGTCCCTGTACATGTCCACGGGGAAGCTGGTGTCCCGCAGCTGCGTAGCTGGTCCGAGGTCTTCGACTCGCGCCCAATCGCCTTCGTTCGGCCAGATCCGCATCAGGCGCGGATTCGGACACCACGTGGAAGCGTAGACGCATTCGCCGTCGGGCGAGGGCGCAATGTCGTAGAACACGCTATGCCAGCCGGTTTGATAGTTCAGGTCGTGCGCCAGCAGTCCCGGTGAAATTTCCAGGCGGTCGGTCTCAGGGGTGTAGCGCACCAGACGTCCGTAGTCACTGCTGGTCCAGACCCTGTGGCGCTTGTCGAGGAACAGAGCCTGAGGATTGATGGAGCTTATGCGGCCAAGATCACGTCGCTTGCGAGTGCGAAGATCATAGATGATGAAATGATCGCGGGGGTAGCTCATAGCGTAGAGCAAACCACGCTCTTCATCGTGTAGCAGGCAGCGGCATCCCTCCTTGGGGATGAGCGTGTCCCACCAGAGAACCTGGTCGGTGCGGGTATCGTAAGCGAGCAGCGCGGAACCGCGAAAACAACGCTTCGCGTCGTGCCAGGAGTACCACGGCGAATAAACGGGCAGGTCGACGGGCGGGCCCGAGAGATGTGTCGCCATGTACAGCACGCCGTCGTGCATCGAAGGCGCGAAACTGTAGTGGATCTTGCATTGCGAAGCTCGGCCGGAGTCGCCCGGATCATCCACTTTTTCGGCGAGGTTAAAGAGGTAATCGAGATCGTCGCGCTGTTCATTGTAGCGGACAGGCTTGACCACGCCACCAGGCACGCTCTCTGCGCAAGCAGCGGCATAAATCCGGCCATCGGGCCCGACCGAGAGCGACCAACAGGTGTCCGAGTCAGGGTGACCTGTGAACGGGTACCACTTGACGGGATATGGTGTTTCATCGGACAAGCCAGCAGCCTCAGCCGGCAGGGAGGGTGCGATACTCGCGGCGAGCACTCCGCTGCTAACCTTCATGAAGGTGCGGCGGTTAATTTGCTGTCCTGAGCTCATGGATGTCCTTTCGCGCGACGCTGGGCAAGGCAAGCGGGTCCTGTCGGTCTCGCTAGAAAGTCCAGAGTCTCCGATCTAAATCTGTAACTCGCGCATCGTACGCTTCCCCTGCCCTGGACACAACGGACTTGCAAAAAGTGCCGCAGATCGACGAGCGGGGCTAGCAAGAAGTCCGCGCATGACAATTTTGGTCTTCGCCGATCCAGCACGGGAACGCACTGGAGGTTCTGCGGAAGGCCCCGAGGAAAAATTCTCAGCGATCTACGAGGCTGTTCTGCCGGATAACAATAAGCTGGGGTTGGTCGCGGTGCTTGCTCTTTGCAATTATGCCGAGATGGCCGCGCTCGCAGGCCCTTGGACGCAGTGATACGACGTGACCGAGCAGCGCGCCCCTTGCAGATTACTGCGAGACTAAGTCCCGGGGTGAACCGAAAGCTACGCGCCCGCGCCTTCTGGCTTGCCAAACTCTGCAAAGGTCTTGCCTTGCTCGGCGAGGCGATGGAGCAGCGCAGCAGGCTTCCAGATCTCGCCGTGCTGAGTGTGGAATTCGCAGACTCGCTTGTACACGTTTTCGAGGCCGACGGTGTCCGCATACCACATCGGCCCGCCGCGATAGGACGGGAAGCCGTAGCCGTTGAGATAGATAATGTCGATGTCCGAAGCGCGCAGCGCGTAGCCTTCCTCCAAAATGCGGGCACCTTCATTGACAAGCGCGTAAAGGCAGCGATCGGCGATTTCCTGGGCGGAGATCTGGCGCTGCGCAATCCCGGCCTCGGAAACCCATTTGCGAACGAGGTCATCAACGACCGGATCCAGCACCGCGCGGCGCTGATCGTCATACTTATACCAGCCAGCACCTTTTTTCTGACCATATCGGCCGAGCTCACACAAGCGATCTTCGGCGAATGGCTGACGAATGCCAGGCTGTTCCAGATGACGATATTCCTGGCGGATGCGCCAGCCGACGTCGAGGCCCGCCAGGTCGCCGGTGGCCAGCGGTCCCATGGCCATGCCGAAATCGGTGAGCGCGCGATCCACGGCTTCAACACTCGCACCTTCTTCGACGAGGAATTGCGCTTCGCGCCGGTACGGACCAAACATGCGATTGCCAACAAAGCCTCGACCGTTGCCAACGAGCACGCCGATCTTCCCCACTGCCTTCGAAAGCTGCATGCACGTGGCGATTACCTCCTTGGAAGAAGATTTGCCTCTGACGATTTCAAGCAAACGCATGACATTCGCGGGGCTGAAGAAATGGGTGCCAATAACAAACTCCGGGCGCGAAGTGGAGGAGGCGATCTCGTCGATGCTGAGCGTCGAGGTGTTGCTGGCGAGGACCGCACCCGGTTTGCAGACGCGATCGAGTTCCTTGAAGACTTCTTTTTTGAGCGCCATGCCTTCGAAAACGGCTTCGATAACCAAGTCCACGTTCGAGAAGTCATCGTAGGAAAGCGTTGGTGTGATGCGCTTCATACGTTCTTCGGCAGTGTGTTGAGAAAACCGGCCGCGCTTAACGGAATTCGCGTAGTTCAAGCGGATGGTCGCGAGCCCGCGATCGAGAGCTGCCTGGTCCACATCTTTGAGAAATACGGGAACGCCCGCGTTGGCAAGAACCATGGCGATGCCACCGCCCATGGTGCCCGCTCCGACGACCGCGGCAGAATTTATCGGCACCACCGGAGTGTCTTTGGGGACGTCAGGAATCTTGGCAACTTCGCGCTCGCTGAAGAAAACGTGGATGAGCGATTTTGATTGGTCGGAGAAAAGGCAGTCGATAAACAGCTTCTGCTCGGCCTTGCAGCCCTCTTCGAAGGGAAGTTTGGTGGCGGCTTCGATGGCATCGATGGCGGCAACAGGAGCGAGCAAGCCGCGGTATTTCTTGGCGGCGGTATCGCGAGCGGTCGAAAAGACTGCCGCATGGTCCGCTGTCTTCGCGAGTTTTTCAGTGCGCTCACGCGTCTTGGGGGCAGGTTTGGCAGCTACTTCGCGGGCAAAGGCGATCGCTTCGGTAAGCAGGTCACCCTGGACGATGCGGTCGATGATGCCGAACTTCAAGGCTTCGTCGGCTTTAACGGGATTACCGGTCATGCACATTTCGACGGCTTTGGCGACGCCCGCAAGCCTGGGAAGACGCTGCGTGCCGGCCGCGCCGGGGATGAGGCCAAGCTTTACCTCTGGCTGGCCGACTTGCGCTGAACAAACGGCGACGCGGTAGTGGCCGGCCATGGCCAGTTCGAGTCCGCCGCCAAATGCGGTGCCATGAATGGCAACGATTACCGGCTTGCTGCTGTCTTCGATTTTCAAGAGCAATGGAAGAAGCCCTGCGCCGCGCGGCTTGGCGGACGTCATCTTGCCGAATTCTCTGATGTCCGCGCCCGCGACGAACGTGCGGCCACCACCGATCAAGACAACGGCTCTCACGTCCGCTTGTTTCGCGATCGTGTCGAGCGATTCCGAAATACCTTCGGGTACGCCGGGACTCAAAGCGTTGACCGGCGGATTGTTGATGGTGATGACGGCGACGCCGTCGTCTTTTGTGAGTTGCACTAGATCGGACATGAAGGGATTTTCTCTCTCGATGGTTTTACGCGCTTTTCGTGGAGACTTCGGAAACCGATTACCATCGAAGCGACGCGCTCGCGATCGAATGTAGCGTCGCCGAAGGAGGTTTCGAAGATCTTCTCTCGCCGATAAATTTCGATCGTGGCCTTAACATTATAGCGGCAAACCCTACGTTGCTGGCTTCGCGACATAAGAAGGATAGCTTCGGGAATTTTGCCGGAGGGTGGGCAGCGCGGAGGTAGACCTCCGGGGTTCTTCGCGAGTAAATCGTATGGAACTTTGGCAGCAACCGGGTACGCATTTGCATAGAAGAGAGAAAGCATGATTTATTTACAAGATGAGCCCGGAACGGCCAGCCAGCTTGTTTCCCGTGCACCGCGGCAGTGCACGAAGCGGGGATGATAACCCGGCGCATCGTGGGTTGCGCATTGTTCTGCTTCTGAGTTTCGGGGGGCTTCTGGCTCTTCTTCTCTACTCTGGAGCGAATGCCTTGCACACGCTTCGGAAGCTGCACGAGGCTGAGGAGTCTGCGCGTGGAAGGTCCCTTGAGCGCAGGCGAGTCCTTGCCACGGTAGTCCTGTCGGCGACGATCTACAGCGACAATATGGAAGCGCTTCTGCTGAGCGTGAAGCCTCAGGAAGACGCCGACGCGGCCGGAGAAGTCGCCAGACGAGCGGATGAAACGCGCGCCGCGCTGCAAACGTATCCCGCCGACCGAAACTCCGAAGAGCAAGCCCTGATCGAGCAACTGCAAAAATGTCTGGCCGAACAAGACAACGTCTTTCGCTCCGCCAGTGGGTGGAAGCCAGACGAGCGCCGGAGCCGCGCTCAGGAGGTGGTCAGCGAGGAAATCATCCCCCGGAGACAAGGGTTTGTGGCCATCGCGCAAAAGATCGAATTGTTAAACGACGCGCAGACCATTGCAGCCAAGCAGGCCAGCTTTCTTGAGTTCGGCAAACTGCAGGACCTTCTGACGAAGTTTTTGATCCTGGCGTTAACATCTGGCCTGCTGCTGGCGATGGGCAGCGCCATCTATATCTTGCGACTCGAGCGCCAAGCCCAGCTCCGCTATACGGAGCTCATGCAGAGTCGCGGCGAGTTGCAACAGCTTTCCGCGAGGCTGGTGGATGCGCAAGAGACCGAACGGCGCTCGATTTCGCGTGAGCTTCACGACGAAGTGGGGCAAGCGCTCGGCTTGTTGCTGATGGATGCGGGACGGCTGTCCAATCAGCTGGGCAGCAACGAAAAAGGCCAGGAGCTGGTTCGCAGCATCAAGATGGTGGCTGAGAGAACGGTGCAGACGGTGCGAAACATGGCGCTGCTCCTGCGGCCATCGATGCTGGATGACCTGGGATTAGTTCCCGCGGTGGAATGGTACGCACGGGAGATGTCGCGGCGCGGCGAAATTGAGGTCGAAGTGCGCGCCGAAAATGTTTCCGAGGAACTGCCCGATCCGTTGAAGCTTTGCGTGTACCGCATGGTGCAGGAGGCGCTGAACAATGCGCAACGCCACGCTCACGCGAAAAATGCCGTCGTGGAACTGAAGCAGACCGGGGACGTCATTCGCGTGAACACCAGAGATGACGGCAGCGGATTTGATCCGAAACGAACGCGCGGCATGGGGCTTCTGGGCATGGAAGAGCGCGTGAAACGGCTGGGCGGAACGATTGAGATCGACTCGCGACCAGGAGCGGGAACTACGATTCGGGCCGAGCTTCCTTTGGCTGGCGCCAGCGCGCAGAGCCGCGCCGGAGAACGATGAAAAAAATCCGAATCCTGCTTGCGGACGATCACACCTTGATGCGGCGCGGGCTGCGATTGGTCATTGAACAGCAGCCGGACCTTGTAGTGGTCGGAGAAGCGCAAGACGGACGCCAAGCGGTTTCGTTGGCAGCGTCACTGAAGCCGGAGGTGGCGGTTCTCGATATCGGCATGCCCAACCTGAATGGAGTTGAAGCGGCAAAGCAGATCACCGAAGGTGAGTCGGGTACATCCGTGGTCATCCTGAGCATGTATTCCGACGAGACCTATATTCTGAGGGCGCTCGCATCGGGAGCACGCGGATACCTTTTGAAAGATTCGGCGGAGTCGGACCTGGTGCGAGCGATACACGCCGTAGCAGAGGGCAAGTCTTTTTTCAGCCCGACGGTGAGCAAGGTGCTCCTGGAAGATTACATGCGGAAACTCCAGCGCAGCGGCGGCGAAAGTTCCTACGACCTGCTGACGCCGCGGGAACGAGAAGTTTTACAACTGATCGCCGAGGGAAAGTCCAACAAAGAAGTGGCTGGTGTGTTGAACCTCAGCGTGTACACCGTGGAAACGCACCGTGGAAACTTGATGGAAAAGTTGAAATTGAAAGGTGTGCCCGAACTGATTCTGTACGCGGTGCGAAAAGGAATTATCGCCTGAATCCCGCCCGGAGCACCCCACTCCGCCTGCCGCCCGATCGACTCCGCTCTCCTAAGCCTAGCTGCTTGAGACAGATAGCCACTACTCAATCGACGGATAGCAAAATACCGACCGGTTGGGAGGTGCGGGAGCGTGACAAGACTCGTCTAAACAGACGAGAACCGGAGCGGACTGAACCGGCCGGTAGAAACGTCGAGAGAGAGGCACTATGAGTGGAGACCAATTGTCGCGCAAGTGGATCGGCGCAGCGCTGGCGCTGGCGTTAGTGTTCGGCGCAGCGGGCTACGGGGTCGCGCGCGCGAAAGAGAGCGCAACGGGAACGCATGTACACGCGTCGCTAAAGATGGCGGATCCCAGCGAAGGGCCAAGTAAAACCGGCTTTGCACCTATCGTGAAGGAAGTTTTGCCAAACGTCGTCAACATTTCCTCTTCCAAAGTTGTACGCACACCGAACCAGATGCCGGAAGGAATGCAGGCCGACCCTTTCTTCCAACAGTTTTTTGGGCAGGGCTTTGGTAACGGCGAGATCCCGAAACAACGGCGTGAACAGAGCCTTGGATCCGGCGTCATTGTGAGTCCGGAGGGCTACGTCTTGACCAACAATCACGTCGTGGACGGCGCGACCGACGTCAAGGTGACCCTATCCGACAAACGCGAACTCAAAGCTAAAATCGTAGGAACCGACCCGAAAACGGACGTCGCGGTGCTGAAGCTGGAAGGGTCAAATTTCCCAGCGATCACATTGGGAGACTCTGCGAAGGTGCAGGTCGGCGACTATGCGCTCGCGATCGGCGATCCGTTTGGTGTCGGCCAGACGGTTACGATGGGCATCGTAAGTGCGAAAGGCCGCGGCAACCTGGGGATCGAGGACTATGAGGACTTCATTCAGACCGATGCTCCGATCAATCCGGGAAATTCCGGCGGGGCTCTGGTGAACGACCGCGGCGAGCTGGTCGGAATCAATACGGCGATTCTGTCGCACGGCTCCGGCGGCAATGAAGGAATCGGGTTCGCTATTCCCATCGACCTTGCGCGCAACGTGATGAGCCAGATATTGGATCACGGCAAGGTAACGCGCGGCTATCTGGGAGTTGTGATTCAGCCGATCACGCCGGCCATGGCGAAGGATCTCGGCCTCAGCAAACTCCAGGGCGCTCTGGTAGGGGATGTGAGTTCGAAGGGTCCGGCGCAAGCGGCCGGGGTACTTCGCGGAGACGTCATCCTGTCAATCAATGGAAACGCCGTGAACGACAGCAACGAACTGCGCAACACAGTGTCCATGATGCAGCCGGGTGAGACCGTGAAACTGCAGATCTCGCGCAACGGCAGCACGAAAGACATCAACGTAAAACTCGGCGAGCTGCCTCTCTCGAAAGAAGAAGCGCAGAGTCAGCCTCAAGGCGGATCGAAGGATGCACTGGAAGGCGTCAGCGTCCAGGACCTGGACGCCGAAACCGCAGCCCAGCTCCAATTACCGGAATCGACCAAGGGCGTGGTCGTGACCGGAATTGACCCCTCCAGCCCAAAGTCCGAATCTGGACTGCGGAAAGGTGACGTGATCCAGGAAGTGAATCATCGACCTGTGCGCAATATCGCCGAATTCGAAGAAGCGATGCGCAAATCGGGGGATAGCGGCGGTGCGCTTTTACTAGTGAACCGTGGCGGCACGACCTTGTACATCGCAGCGTAGTAGTTCACTACCGAAGGCTTCTAGGCCAACCCACCGGCCGCGTCGAAAGGCGCGGCCGGTTCTGCTTTTAAGCCCTGCCTTCACCAGCTTCCTGCTAAGCCCGACAAGGTCGGCTAGCAACTCGTAATGCCGGAGAATCGCCGTGGTGTACCTGCCTTGGCAAGCGCACAATTCACGCCCGTGTATTTTGCCCCACAACAGCTTTTTCCGACGCCCAACCCTGCTCTTCCCCCGATTGTGATTCCAACCAAATCACGCCGCCTTGATGAGCAACAACGCCCAGGGCAGAAAATTCTCGCGATCACCCGATCGGTCGGCTGCCACCTCGATTGCCGAAATCGGGTCGCAGCGAAGGAAGGAGCAATTCTCGTGAGACTTCAGAAGGGGCAACGCTGGCTGTGTGAGTATCGGTACTGCGGCTGCGAAATACAGATTCTGGCGTCGAGTGAGGTGGAGTGCGGGATCAATCCACGTTGTTCCTGTGGGGGTGTGATGAAGAAGATCTATGTCACGCCAGAAGCGAAGCCTTGCGAAGCACTCGCCGCAGTGACGACCGTGCGTCGAAAAGCGGCCAGCGGCGGCAAGTGAGCATCTGCGCGGTTTGCCCGCCGGGATTCCGTTTGTGAACAATACCGGATCCGGGTCTACGAGAGGATTTAGGGTACGGTCGTCGACTGGAGACCCTTGCGCTCGAGCGGTTTCCAGGACATGTCCCCGCGGATGTATTGCCACAGGCCTTGAAGCCGCCACACCATGTGCAGCTGCCGGTACGGAATGTGTTCGAAAAAGCAGTAGGTCACCAGGCGCGCCACATCCTGCCAGTCGCTATAACGCTTGTAAGTGAGTTCTTCCTGAAGAACAGCGCCAATGGAAATTACGGTGGCAAAAGCGTATCCGAAAATCATGAACTGAATGAAAAAGTCGCGACTAAGGTCGCCCAAAGCCGCCGCGAGAATAATCGTAAAGATTCCGCCGATTTCAATGACCGGGGCGAACAATTCGAAGATCCAAAGATAGGGCAACGCCAGGAAGCCGATGCGGCCATAGCGAGGGCGGAACAGCATGTCCACATTGGGCAGAAGCGTATCCAGCAGACCCTTATGCCATCGCGCGCGCTGGCGCCCGAGGGACTTCAAATCCGACGGCGCTTCGGTCCAGCAAACCGGATCGGGCACAAATTGAATGCGGTACTCCTGGCCTTTTTCGATCAGATGCCGATGCAGTCGTGCCACCAGGTCAAAATCCTCCCCGATCGCCTTGGCCCGGTAACCGCCAATCGCCCGGACAAGGTCGGTTCGAAACAATCCAAATGCCCCGGAAATAATCAGCATCATATTCCCCTGCGCCCAGGCCTCACGTCCGATCAGAAACGCGCGCAGGTATTCGATGACCTGAATAACCTCAATACTCTTTCGAGGCAGCCGTACGCGCTGGAGCTGACCTCCCTGAATTTCCGACCCATTAAGGATGCGGATGATGCCGCCTACTCCCACGACGTGTTTGGGATCGGCGAGAACCGGGACCATGATTCGAAGAAGGGAGTCGCGCTCCAGCATGGAATCGGCATCCACGATACAAACGTACGGCGATGTTGCAGCGTTCAAGCCGGCATTCACCGCATCGGCCTTGCTTCCGGCCGATTTCTTGTCGATCACCAGAAGGCGGGGGTCCGAGTCGCTTCGATAGAGGCCCCGGATTTCCGCGCTTGGCACTTGCTGTACGTAGACCATGCGCACAGGCCGCAGCTTGAATTCATCCTGCAGTTCTGCAAGCGTGCGGTCCTTCGAGCCATCATTGATCACGATGACTTCGAGCTCCGGGTAGTCGAGTTCCAGAAGATTTCGAATGGACACGCGAATCGACTTTTCTTCGTTGTGCGCCGGCGCTAGCAACGTAATCGGCGGCGCGAGCGGCGATTCCGTGATCCACCGGAGGCGAAAGCTTTCGATCCGGCGCTGGTGTGCGGCGCTGGTTTTCAGCGCGATGATCAAAGCGATGAGATAGACCAGGTTGCCGCTCAGGTAGTAAAAAAAGAGCGTGTAATTCGCGACGTCCAAGAAATGGTGTATCACCGCGCGGCCGTCTCGATGGGCTGTGGTGTCGTGGCGACCTGCGTCTCCAGGAGCTTTCCGGTGCTCAACACGGTGAGGAGCAGATCGAGTTCAGCGTCGTGGGATGCTGCCAGCCGCAGTTCGGCATCGAGCCTATTGCGCAAATCCGCATTTTCCAATGCTGCGAGGAATGCATGCAGGCCGTAGCGATCGTGCGCTTTTACAACCTGCGTGAAGATGGGAATCAGCTCGGACTTGAAATCGACGAGCGCTTCCGCGGCGCGCATGCGAACCAGTCGATTGGAATCGGTCAGAGCATTGAGCAGGTGGGGCAGCGCTTTGGTGTCGTAGAGCTTCCCTATCGCCACTACCGCTCTCAGCCGCACGAACCACACGGGGTCGCGCGACAGTTCACCCAAAACCTCCACCGCGTGGCCTGGTTGAGCGTTCGACAGAGCCCGGGCGGCAGCGGCGCGCAGTTCGGGCAGTTCGTCATCCGCAAGGCCGATGAGCGCTGTTCCTAGTGAAGGACTCGCAACCTCTCCCAGGACGCGCGCAAGAACTTCTCGCAACTCTGGTCCGGCGAGATTTAAGTAAGGGAGCAAGATTTGTGGGCGTTCCCGGCAGCAATTGATCAGTGCATTCTGAAGCGGAAGGATCGGCACGTTCAATCCTGACTCGGCCAGCCAATGCAGGATTTCGTCGGCGGCTTCCGGTGAACTGAGCCTGCCAAGTCCGCGCAAAGCCGCATTGCGCGCTTCGGGATCTCGGTCCCGCAACGCCTCGGAAAGCGCAGGGATGCCTTCAGGAGCCCTGGTTCGCCCCAGCGCGACGAGGGCGCTTCGTCGCCGCCATCCTTTTAACTTCCTCGCTTCGAAAATCCTCTTTTCAATCAAGCCGCTGGTGCGCAGGAAGCGCAGCAAGCGCGCAGACTGATCGGCGGCGGCCGCTTCAAAAGCGTCGAGTGCCATGTCCTCGATGATGCGGCGGTCGAAGGGCTTGGTTCGCCACGTTTCGTATGGTATCTCGCCGGAAATTAAGGCATCCCATTGCTGGCGGAGTTCGAAAACGCGGGCATCGCGCTTCCTGAAGTAGTGCATGCGATAGCTTCTGCGAATAAGGATGAAGGCCAGCAGCAAAACGTCGGCCGCGATGGCGCCGACGATCGCCTTGAATACAAAGGCGGACGGTTCCAACCTGTGCAAGAAATTAAAACCGGATGCCATAGCTAAACCCGAAACTCGTCTGCGCGCGATCTTGTGTTCTTTGTTGGAATGCCGCGTAGCCGGTTATGTCCTGGCGAGCGGTGAACCGGAAGCGAAGACCACCGCCGTAGGTCTGCGATGCGAAGCTGCCGATCTGATCTACTTGCGCAAAATCCTCCGTGCCGACGGCGAAGAATACATTCCCGGAGAGTTCTTTTTCGGACCAATGCGCGAGCGGAACGCCGAGCCGAGTTTGGCCGGAAGGCCTCCAATCGATGTTCGTGTCCGAGAAATGGCTGCGCGCTTCGGTCAGCCCAATGGACCAAGTCCAATCCCGCGGAAGATATACGATCGCTGTTTCTGTCGTGGTCAAAATCCTTGCGACGGTATACCAGTACCAATGCTGGCCGTAGATCACCTCGATTCCCCGAATCGGTTGGTCCTCGCTGATCTTGAAACCGTGATCGAGTTCGAAAAATGCTTCCGTCTCGGGGATGACGGCATTGTCGTGCCCGGTCGCCCCACCCACCGTGATCGCTCCCCAGTGCGGTTGGGTCCCGGTGACACTGCCGACGAAATTTCCAGCGTCGATGCCGCCGCGCTGGTAAAGGCTCCCAGCGGCGCTGGTTGTCCAATGCGGGGTCCATTTCGATACCAAGGTCACCCATTGATCGCGGTTTGCGGGGGCGAAGGAAAACAGGTCTTCGTCAAAACCTAGTCGCAACTCCTGCTTGCCGGCGCCTCGGAGCGAAGAGACGCCGGGACCCGCGTCTGAGCTGCCGGGATCCGGTGCCAGAGCCCTTTGAAATTCAAGGTTCGAATCTCCGTTGGTATGCGACATTTCCGCTCGTGTCTCTCGCAGGTCGGCCCGGGTCGGATCAAGCTCTATGGCGTGATCCGCAGCCTTGAGTGCTTCCTCGTTTCGTCCCTGGCGGTTATACACCGTGGCCAGGCCCATCCAGGTATCCGGATCGCTCTTGTCGATCTTAAGAATTTCGTTGAACTCGTTCTCTGCCTCCGCGAGGCGGCCGGCCCAGGTCAAGAGGCGCGCGCGCCATGCGCGGATATCCATGTCGTCCGGGGAAAGAACGATCTGTTGATCGACAACGCGCAAGGCGTCGTCCCAATCGTGAGCGTCGGAGTACTTTCGGACTTGCGTTTGCCAATCCTGGTCCGCTTGTTGCCCGCAAAGGGATGAACCGACGAAAACCGTTCCAAACACGAACAGTATTAGCAAACGGCCAACGCCGCAAAGGCTGCGACGGTCGCAAGCCGACAGCGTTTTCCGGATGGATCGCGTGCAGAGCATTCCACCGATACTCAGTGCAAGAGACAGGCCATCGAGACTTGGAGTTGGTCACCCCACAATTCTGATAAGCGCCTTTTCATCTGTTACATACAGGTGTCTGAAATCCAGACAACGGGTGCGCGTAGCAAGCGCGCAGGTTTACGTATCAGATTGATACACTAAGCGCAGATTCGGTGAGACTACGGCGCCGGATGCAGGGACCCCACAAGCCTCAAATTTCCCGCATAAATCGCTCTTTCCATTGTCTTTTTGGTCGCGACGTTCAGGAATACAGGTGTCCCCGAACTTTTTCGAAAGCTACACTCCGTTTTCCATGCAATCCAAAAAACATTTGCGCATCTTCTCGCTGGCGGCTTTCGCCGTCTTGGCGTGGGTGGTTTCCAGCCGAAGCGACACCCAGCAAGATGCCCATCTTCATGCAGCCGACGTTCCTGTACGGCCACTTCGCCATGCGTCCGGCGACCCGAGGGCCGAATTTCCCGAGTCCTTTGCGTTGCAAGTCGCGGTCTTCCAGACCAGCGGAGACGGGGGCATGCTCGGGTTGGTGCATGCGTTATCTGAAATGGGCATTCCCTTCTTCGTTACGCGCAATTTGGATCAAGCGCTCAGGCACCCTCTGGTGATCGTGTACCCTTCGGCTGACGGTCGCACGTTCACCGGGGAGCAGGTCCATCAACTCCGTGTTCACGTCTCCAATGGCGGCAGCTTGTTGTCGTTCAATGTTTTGGCGGGAGCTTTAAAGCCGGTATTCGGATTTCGTGATCTCCTAGCGTCGCGCCGGCGCCACCGCGTAATCTTCAACGCAAGTTCCGACCCCATCGAGCAATATCTAAACCGGCCGGAAGAGCGCGAAGTACAACTGGGTAGCGCAAAGTATGACGAGATTTTCTGGACCAACGGCTACACATCCGACGATACGTCCGAGGTGCTAGCGCGCTTCGATGACGGCAGCGCGGCGGTTTTGCGCAAGAAGCTCGGAGCGGGGACCGCGTACCTGTTCGGCCTAAGTCTGCAAGATGTGGTTCTACGCAATCAGATCAATCGCGACTATGACGCCGAGCGCCACTATGTCAATGCTTTCGAACCCGGCTCGGACGTCTGGATGCTCATGCTTCGCGCCTGGTACGAATCGACGCAACCCGGCGCCGTGCGGCTGGGTACGATCCCCGGGGCGAAACAATCCGCGTTGTTACTGTCCCACGACGTGGATTGGGAAAACTCATTTGATCCCGCGCTGGATTTCGCTGCGATGGAAGAACGTCATCACGTCAAGAGCACTTTTTTCATTCAGACGAAATACGTGAGTGACGCCAACAGCGTTTCGTTCTTCTATGGAAAAGACCTCGTGGACCTTAAAAAGATACAGTCCCGAGGTTTTTCCATTGGCAGTCATTCCGTAATTCATTCCCGCGGATTTAACAAGTTCGATTTGGGCACCGGAACAGAAGCTTTTCCAGAGTACCAACCACGCGGAACTGGTTTCGACACCGCAACGGGTGCGAGCGTATTCGGCGAGATTCGCGTGAGCAAGCAACTTCTGGACGGCGAACTACCGGGCCAGGAGACCACTTTCTTCCGCGCCGGGCATCTTCGCGTTCCGCCGACGCTGCCGGAAGCGCTTCAGCGATGCGGCTATTTATTTGATTCCTCGTTCACCGCCCCCGACGTGCTGACGAATTTTCCTTATTCCTTACCTTTGGGGCTGAACTTCGAAGAGGATAGCGGCATTTTCGAGTTCCCTCTTACCTTTGAGGACGAAGAAGCTCCACGGTTGGATTTGCGTGTAGCGAATATGCTGGAGGTAATTCGCGCCAACGCGGAGAACGAAGCGATCAGCGTGATACTGATTCATAGCAACGAAGCCCACTTCAAACTCAAAGCTGAGGAAGATCTTCTCAACCAGTTACCCCCTGGGGTAATCGCAACCGACGCCGTCAGTTTTGCCCGCTTCTGGGGCGCGCGCGAACATTTGAAATGGACGACCGCGCCGGCCGAGACAGGTTCGGAGATCCGTTTGATGGTCACGACCGAACAAGCAGTCGAAGGCCTAACATTTGAATTCCGGCGTCACGTCAAGAGCGTCGACGGCAACGCCACACTTGCCGAGAACCACCATCAGATTGTCGTGCGCCCGTTGAAAGCGGGAGAGAGCGTATCGGTACAGATCGGCTATTCAGACTAAGCGGGGGTCTCAGTTCGCCGTTACTTGAGCCTGGCATACTCGGACTTCGCCGCGACGAGGGATCGGAATGTCTGGATCAGCGTCGTTTCACACTTTGAAAAAACCTGCTCGACCGCTCGGGATTGTGCGGTGTTGCCCTGCAATGCGTAGGCGAGGCCGAGCCGAAGGCGCGCGAAAACACCCAGCGGCAAGTCACGGCAACGCCTCGGTGCGCGAACAATTCTTTGGCACCCGGTAGCTGCTTCATCCCCATCTCCATCTCTCTGCAAAGACCGAATATGCGAAACTGAAATGAACCTCCGGTCACAATAGGAAGCCCGGAAACGTATCCGCTCGAGGCTAGAAAAATATGCGAACTGGAAAAGCTTTCCTTCTCGTGTTCTGGACAACCCTTTACGCCGGCGTTGCTGCGGTCGGGGTCCAATCGGAAGTACCGAAGCCGCAGGCCTACAAGCTGGAAGGCGATATCGAAGGCGTACACGATCCGTCCATCATCAAGGAGGGCCATACCTGGTATCTGTTTGGTACCGTAACGGAGAAAAACGCCGAAGGCCAATTGCCCATCCGCTGCTCGCAAGACCTTCACTACTGGAAACGGTGTGGATACGTCTTCAAGAACATTCCCGAGTGGATCAAAACAGCGAGTCCTGAAACCAAAGACCTTTGGGCGCCGGACCCTTCCTACTTCAACGGGCTCTATCACATCTATTACGCTTATTCCGCATTTGGCAAGAACACCTCGGGCATCGCGTTGGTTACCAACAAGACTCTCGATTCTGCAAGCCCCGACTTCCAGTGGGTAGACAAAGGTATCGTCTTGATTTCCCGCGCGGAGGACGATTTCAATGCCATCGATCCCAACATAGCTTTTGATGCCGAAGGGCATCCTTGGCTCAGCTTCGGAAGTTTCTGGAGTGGAATCAAGATGCGTCGCATGGATGCCCAGAGCGGCAAGCCTTCGACCGCGGACCCAAAGTTATACTCGCTGGCCAGCCGCGAGCGGCCGGCGAACCCGCCACCCAATCCAGCCGGGCTGCCCGGTAACTGGCAAGCCGTGGAAGCACCGGTGGTCGTTCGTCACGGAGATTACTACTATCTGTTTGTCTCGTTCGATTTGTGCTGCCGGGGAGTAAAGAGCAATTACCGCACGATGGTTGGCCGTTCCAAAGATATCACCGGACCGTACGTCGACGCCTCGGGTAAGCCTTTGTTGCTCGGTGGAGGAACGCCATTGCTGGTCGGTAACTCTCGCTGGGTAGGCCCGGGCGGCGAGTCCGTATTGTTGCAGCCGGAAGGCGACATCATTGTTTTCCATGCGTACGACGGAAAAACGGGCAAGCCTTCGTTGCAAATCTCCTCGCTGACCTGGACCGATGGATGGCCACAAGCCGCGTTGGATGATGGCTCGAGGGCTGCTGCCAACTGATGCAGACCGGCGCTTGTCTTTGTGATTTCTTATTGTGCGCGGGCGTTGTCGATCTTGCTGGAGACCGAATCATTCGATTTGGTCAGGCTGCTGGTCTTTTGGAATTCGGCGTTGGCCTCGTCTTTTCGTCCCATGGCTTGGTAAAGGCGCCCCAGCCGCCAGTGAACGTTCACATCGTCGGGGCTTAGCTTGGCAGCTACCTTCAGCTCCCGTAGGGCGTCGTCTCGGCGGCCGTCATTGACGTACAGGATGCCCAAATCCAGGTGGGCCAGTTCTACGCGCGGGTCGATCCGGATGGTCTTTTGAATCAGTGGGAGGGCGACCTCGGGGTGGTTCAATTTCATGTTGCTGTCGGCCAGATACGCCAATGCTTGGGAATGGTTGGGGACGTTGGCTAGTTCGGCCTGGAATTCCTGGGCGGCCTCCTCGTATTCGCTTTGCGTCCACAACAGATACCCCAGACCGAAGTGCACGTTGGGCTCTTGGGGATTGGCTTTGACGGCGGCGCGGAACTGTTGCGTCGCACCGGCATGGTCATTCATCTCATCTAGCGCTTCGCCGGCGAGCATATCCGCCTCCGCCGACTCCGCGTTTAGCATCAGAATCTCGTGATAGACATCGAGAACGCACGGATACTGCTTGGTCCGCAGGCAGCTGTGTGCCAGCTCGAGGCGGAAAGGAAGGTTCTGCGGGTCACTGGCCGTGGCTTCTTTCAGATAGGGAATTGCTGCTGCGTATTCTTGCAACCCGTAGTGGGCCATCCCAATCAAGGTCTTCAGACGCTGCGCTTCGGGGGAGGCCGGCGGCTGGCTCTTGAGCAGCAGGTCGAATGTCTGGATGGCCTGCTTCAATTCCCCGGCTTTGAACAACGAGAGGCCCAGATTCAACCGTAAGCCGGGCATTTCGGGATTCAGCGCCAAGGCTTTGCGATAAAGGGCTACAGCCTCGCTGTAGTGCTCCTGGCGAGCTTCGAGTAAGCCCAGATGAGCATAGGCCTCGGCGTTTGCGGGCTGAACCTTCAGAAACGCGCGCCAGGCGACCTCGGCCTCGGGATTCCTGCCCTGCTGCTCGAGCGAAATCGCCGTCTGGCGCTGACTTTCCGACACCTGGCCGCGGGAACTGGCAGCCGCAATCGCCGAGAGGACCGCCAGGGTGAATACCCGGACGATTCCTGGTGAGCCATGGAACTTCAAGAGCATCTCCAGCGCATTCTCGCCTGCCGGGAAGGCCACGCGCAACAAACGATAGGGGTGCAGCACAAAAAATTTGGGCGCGGCGGGTATTAACCGCCGCGCCCACGTTTAGGGTGGTACGAGGTTAGAAGCTGAACTTCGCGCCCAACTGCAGAACGCGAGGATCGTACGCGGACGTCACCTGCCCAAAGTTCGCGTCCGAGGTGCCCAAATCTAGGTTTTGAAATTCCGTGTGGTTGAACGTGTTGAAGGATTCGAACCGCAGTTCAAGTCGCGGTCCTCCTTCGCGGGATGTAAGTGCAAACGTTTTGAACAAGGACAGGTTGAAGTTGAATAATCCCGGTCCGACGACTGCGTCTCTGCCGGCATTGCCAAAGCCCTGATTGGGACCGCCATTCCAGGGAGCCACTGGATTGGCGAAAGAGCTGGTGCTAAACCAGGCGGTTCGCGTCTTCGGGTAGGAGATCGGTGCAATCTCGTTCGGACGGTTCGCAACGTTGCCGCCGCCAAGGCCGAGGGTATCGACGCCGTTATAATTCAGCGTTTGCGGCGTTCCCGATTCCGCCACCGTTATCCCGGAAAACTGCCAGCCTCCCAGAATCGTGCGCAACGCCGTGCTGGTACTGTTCTTGAAAAACGGCGAGGTATAGATGTAGTTGGCGTTGAAGATATGACGCCGGTCGAGCCCTCCCGAGGCACGATCGTATTTAATGTTAAACGGATCGGAGACAGAATTGAGATCGTTGCCCACTTCATCGATCTCGTGAGACCAAGTGTAGGCAAATTGTGCGGTCCATCCATGCCGGTTCTCTATGCGCAAACCGGCCTGGAGTGAGTCATAGCTGAAATTGGTTCCGGTCTCCTCTTGAAAAATGGAGCTGAAACCCGGGTAGATTCGATAGAGGTTGGCGTTGAGCGTGCCGTCGGCAACGCCCTCGCGCAGATCGTAGGGGTCGGTGGGATTGTTTGGATCGGTCAAGGGCAGCGTATTGACCGCCCGGTCGTCGCTCTGGTCCCAACCTCGAGAACCAACGTACTGCACTACAGCAACCACCGACTGCGAGAGCTGCCGTTGAATTCCCAGACTGAACTGCGCTGTGCCAGGATTCTTATAGTCGTAGTTCAAATTGGTCAAGACCGAGGGAAATGTTTGAGACGTCGTTACCCCAGTCAAAGCGCTGGTGTTTGGGTTGGAGAAGTAGACGTTGGTCGCCGAGGGCTGATACGCAAACGGGGGGTTCAAAGCGGCGTTGTACACGTCATTGCCCTGGACTCGTTCGTAGAACACTCCAAAGCCGCCCCGGACAACCGTCTTGCCATCGCCACCGATGTTATAGGCAAAACCGATTCTGGGCTCCACCGTGTTGTAATCGTTTTTGACCACTCCAACGGGGAAGCCGTTGGCGCCTGCTACCTTGATGCCATTGAGATAGAACGATTGGCCGTTGAACAGCGTGAGCTGCGCTGGATCCAGAGTGCCAGCCGCGGTGACCGGGTTGCCTAGCGTGGTGTCGTAGTCCGCGGGCACGAAATTCGCGAACTGGTTATAGCGCTCATAGGCGTGCGGCATGGCGTCATAACGGAGCCCGAGGTTGAGTGTCAGGCTGCGAGTGACCCGCCAGTTGTCCAGGCCGTAGACGCCATAGTTGTTGTTGACCCAGTGTTTGCCGGCCAGAAACTGCAGTTGCGTAAAGGTGGCGGCGTCGCCGAGGAGAAAATTGATATACGAATCGCCGGAAAATCCGCTCGAGTTGAAATCAGCAGTTCCTTGCGTGTTCGCTTGCAGTTGCTGGTTCTTGGGGTCGTGCAACCAGCTGACGCCGAACCGGAACTGATGCTTTCCTTTGGTCCAGGAAAGATCGTCCTTGGGTTCATAGCCAAAGTAGGAATTCTTCCACGGAAAATAGCTGGAACTCCAGGTCGTGCCGTAAGGCGCGCCCAGACCGATCTCCGGCATGCGGCTGCCAACATTGTTGGCGAGCGGGAAGAACGAGGTAGCCGTCCACCCGGCGGGTTGCGCGGAAATCCCGACCGGGCTCAAGTGGATGGTGTTACCGCTGAACAGGAAGCTGGTTTCATTGAGCAGCGACGGCGAGTAGGTCTGCGTTAGCTTGACCACCGACGACCACGACGGATTGAGCATGGCCGTGCCCACCGTGTTGTACGTGCTGTCGCCCCACAGCGGCGGGAAGTACGTCTGTGTCACCGCATCATGCAGGTAATGGCCCATCAACTGGAACTTGCTGTTGATGACCTGGTCGATGCGAACCACGTCCTCTCGGACGTTGGTCGGCTCAGGAATGGAGGAAATATATTGACTGTTGCCGAAATTCGGCTTGGGAAAAGCACCCGAGTTCAGTTCGAGCACCGCGTTTTGGTCGATCAGGTTGGCAGGGATCGTATTGTTTGGAAAGGGGCTTCCCGCAGTCAACCCGTCAGCCGTGTAGAGGGCCAGCTTGGCGGGGTCGCTGGTTACCGGAACCACCGGGACCGTGCCGTTTGCTGGAACGATATAGGTGAGTGGCGCGCCGGGTGTGGCGAAGTTTGCTGCTGAGATGGTATTCGCGATCGAAGGCGTACTCCCAATGATTTGCCGGCGCCACTCCTCATTCACAAAGAAGAACGTCTTCTTGCGTTCGGTGTTGTAGATATGCGGAATAAACAGCGGACCGCCGAAATTAAAGCCAGGTTCGTTCAGTCGAAACTCCGGCCGGGCTTGTCCTGCGAGGTTTGTGAAGTAATTGTTGGCGTCATAGTCTTCATTGCGGTTGAACTCCCAGACTGCTCCGTGGAAGTCCCGCGTGCCGGATTTGATGACCATGGTGATGGTCCCGCCCGAACCGATCCCGTATTCGGGTCCGTAGTTGCTCTCCAGAGTCTGGAATTCAGCCAGAGAATCGACCGAGGGCAGGGAGCTGAAGCAGCCGCCGCAACCGCGATCGTTTAGTTCGCCTCCATCGAGCAGGTAGATGTTGTGTTCTGTGCGGGTTCCATTGAAACTGATGCCGTTTGCGCTGGTCAGAGCGTTGGCGCCGCTATAAGCCGGCAAGTTGGTGGATACGCCCATACCCAGGGCGGCCAGTGCGGTGACGTTGCGACCATTGGTTGACAACTGGGTCACCTGCTCGCCACTGATGAGATTACTGACCTCGTTGGTTTCGGTCTGAACCTGCAAAGCGTCCGCTTCTACGGTTACCGACACTTCTTGGTTGCCGACGGCGAGGCTGATATTCGCTTCCAAAGTCTGAGCGACGTTCACCTGAATGTCGGTCTTGCTGTACTTCTGAAAGCCCTGTGCGGAGGCTTCGAGCTTGTAGCGACCGACTCCCACGTTAGCGAACAGATAGACCCCCGAGGTGTTTGTGGTGACCTGTCTTACTTGCCCGGTCGCACTGTTGGTGAGAGAAATGTTCGCATTCGCGACCACCGATCCAGAGGGATCAGCCACCGTTCCGGAAAGCGTGGCGTTGTCCTGCGCCCACGCCCCACTGGCCAGCACGAAGAACGCGGCGATACATGCGAACCACACCGTCAGAGACTTCCAAGCCGGCCTGTTCGCCACGAGGAGCCCGGTAACTCGGAGAATTGGGGTCGCGAGACGATTCATAACTGCCTCCTATTTCCCCGCCTAGCAGACGGGTTCCGCTGTGCGCTTCCGTTGCGATTCGATTCAGAGTTCGTCTAGGGGTGCGTGAACCTACGTCGCGAGCTTCAAAATTCAGCGCGGCAATACAGTAAACGTTTACTCGCGTTCAAGAACCAACTCACCCCGTAAACGTTTTCTAGCCCTTCCGGCTGATCTTGTCAACCATTATTTTTGATACTTGAGCGGCCGGGTTCGACTTCGGCGCAGGCCGTCTTCGAGGACCCGCTCGGGAAACGCGGGGAAAACAAGGCATCTAGTAATCGTTTACGGTCATTGCGAGCTCGAGTTCCTGAATAGGCGATTGCCTGCGGGGAAGGGTTTTTGTCCGCTTGCTTGTTCCCCACTCGTTCTAGGGTCGCTTGGCAGAGTCGGCCCCTGGCGGCTTGGACAAAACCACACCTTCCCCTTCGCGCACGGAGTAGAAACGGTCGGCGACCAGATCGGTTAGCGTCTCGACCCTCCCATCCGGCCAGAAGACCTTCGCCTTGTCGACCCGTTCATGATCACCCAGCCCAAAATGGATGCGCAGGTCGTTCTGCGACAGATAGCTGCCGCCGCTGATCACTTCGCCAAGCTGCACAAGGTCGCCCGCTGTCGCTCGCACCCGCGCATTCAAAGCCAGGCGGTTACTTTTAACGCCCTCGAATTGAAAGCTGATCCAGTGATTCCGCGGGCCGCCCTCGGGACGCAGAATCATTGGCCCGCCCACCAGATTCTCCACGACCGCTTCAAGCTTGCCGTCGTTGAACAGGTCGCCCACCGCCATTCCGCGGCTCACCTGCGGAATCTGGATCGCATCCCCCGCCAGCTTGCTGACGTCCTGGAAGGTTCCATCACGCTGATTCAAAAACAGCAGCTTCGGCTCAAAGTAGGTGACCTTGGAATGAGCGATGTCTACCTGTGGATACACGTGGCCATTGACCTGGAAATAATCGTCCCATCCATCGTTTTCGAAATCGACAAACGCATCTCCCCAACCCACATACCCCCGCGTCCCCTTCGCAATCCCCGAAGCCATCGAGATATCCGTAAAACTCATACCGCCATCATTGCGATACAGAGCGGCGTACTCATTGTCAAAATGCGAAATCAAAAAAGACATGCGCCCCGCGTGCAGAAAATCCCCCAGCGCCACTCCCATGTTGGCCTGGGCTGCGCCGTTCTCGTTTAGCGCCACACCGGAGGAAAAGCCGGCATCGACGAACTTTCCCGCGCCGTTGCCCCGATAGAGATAGTTCGGTTGCCCGTCGTTGGTTACCAGAAGGTCCAGTTTGCCGTCGTTGTCAAAGTCCGACCAGATCGCCGTCAGGCCGTAGCGGTGCTCCGCGTCTCCGACGCCAGATTTGTCGGAAACATCGGTGAACGTTCCGTCCTTGTTGTTGTGGTACAGGTTGTCGGGGGATCCCTTGAGGCCGCGCGGCCCGCACTGTACATCGATGCCCATGTATCGGCATGTCTCGCTCGAACCGAATGCCGCCATATCGTTCAAGTGAAAATCCACATAATGCGACACAAAGAGATCGTCCCAGCCGTCCCCGTCATAATCTCCAAAGGCGGCTCCCGTAGCCCACTGGGAGTCGCCACCGAGCCCTGCGGCTCGCGTCACGTCGGTAAAGGTGCCGTCGCCGTTGTTGCGATAGAGCACCACCCCGCCAAAGCAAGTCACCAGAAGGTCAGGCCACCCATCGTTGTTGTAGTCGCCCACGGTCGCGCCCATGGCCCAGCACGGATAGCCCACGCCAGCCCGCTCCGTTACATCCGTAAATGTCCCATCGTGATTGTTGTGATACAGCGCGCTGCGCGCTTTCTTGCCGTGAAGCGCCATATCCACATTCTGGGCGTTGGTGAAATAGATGTCCGGCCAGCCATCGCGGTCATAATCGATCAGCGCAACGCCTCCGCTCATCGACTCCACAATGAATTTCTGTTCCGGACTGGAGAGATGTTCGAATTGAATTCCCGTCGAAGCCGTAACGTCCACCAACTCGGGATAGCTACGGCCCGCTCCGCTGGCAGCTTTCTCGACCGGTCCCTTCGCAACCGCAGGGCGGGTCACCGTTTCTTGCGCGAAGAAAGGCTGCACTTGTCCCATCGCGAAAATCAGGAACAAGACCAGAACGAGCGCGCCGAGACTTATAAATCCCGCGAGAAGATTCGGAAACCTGACTTCGCCGGAACTGGTTGCCGGTCTCCAGCTATTTCTCATCCAGTCCCTCGGTATTTCTCCCCGCATTTGTAAGACTCCGTCATGGCCATCGTAGAACAGGACCGCTCGAGGCGCTTCGAATTTGCGTAATTAGATCATGGGTCAATTATTCTCAAAGCAGATTTTAGCCGTCCGTCCTGGTCGTCGCGCGACAACCACTCCCCTGGTCGGGTCGGTCGGCGAAGCCCGACTAGACCGAAGCGGCTTTCACCAACCGCTTCTTGCCGAGCATGGACTCCCGAGGCGAACACGAGTGGAAGTACAATGCCGACCGGAGGAACCCATGTTCACCGTTACCGCCGATCTAATTCTTCCCAGCACCGTCACCGGCTCGTTTCCGCGGCCGCGCTGGTTCGACGTGAGCATGTGGGGCCGCCCGCTCGATACCTGCATGCTCGATGTGCGCTTTCGCGAGAAGTTTCAAGACGCCCTGGCGGTCGTGGTGAGTGATCAAGAGCGCGCCGGCCTGGACATCCTCACGCACGGCGACTTTCACCTGGATGAAGACCTCGCAGGCCGCGCGTGGCACCACTACCCTCTCCAGCGCTGGGCTGGTTTCGAAGGCGACTATCTGCAACCGGAGCAAACGACCGCGCCTTGGCTGCACTATCCACCCGGCACGTTGCTCAATGAGATCTACACCGGCTGGCGGTGGCCGCACGTCGTCGACAAAATCGAGCACCGCGCGCTCGACTATCCGAAGTTGTGGCGCATGTCCCAGGCAAGGACCCGCAAGCCGGTCAAGTTCGGCACCTGCTGCTCGCAAGTGATGGCGCTGTTTCTGGACATTCACACACCCAAGTACAAAGACAAGCGTCAAGTGATCTGGGATATGGCGGAGGCCATGAACAAGGAACTGTTGGCGTTGCGCGATGCAGGTTGCCGCTGCATTCAGATCGAGGAGCCAACGTTCCACTTCATGGCCAACACCTACGGCCAAGACCACGAGGAAGTGAAATTCATGATCGAGGCCTTCAACCGCGAAGTCCAGGGGCTCGACGATGTAGAGCTGTGGATCCACACCTGTTGGGGCAATCCCAACATGCAGCGCGTAATGGAGGACACCAGTTACGCCAAGTCGATTGATATTTATCTCGAGCGGTGCCGGGGCGATGTTTGGACGCTGGAGATGAAGGATCGCAACCAGAAGGATCTCGAACTGTTTGCGCCGTTCAAGAACGAACTCAAGAAAAAGATCTGCATCGGCGCCGTCAGCCATCGCACGCTGCAGGCAGATCGGCCCGAAGACGTCGCCGCCGAAATCCGCAAGGCCTTGCAGCACATCCCGCCCGAGCGTCTGATCGTGTCAAGCGATTGTGGCTTTGGCCGTCAAGGCTGCAACCGCGACATCGCCTTCTACAAAGCGAGTGCCATCGCGCAAGGCTGCAACATTCTGCGACGTGAATTGGGGCTGCCGGTGACCTACGTGCCGGCCGCCGATCCCAGACTGCAGTTCGATGTAGTGCCCGGGCGAGACACTGCGCCGACCACGCTGGGCGCAGCGTAACGGCTTAATTTTGCCTGAGGGCCATTCGGGAGCGCGCTTCGATCCTTGCCCGGAACTCCGCGCAGACGTCCATGAAGGTCTGCCTCGGGATCAAGACGATGGTTCAGCTGAGTCTCCCAAGCAGGTATCGTTCCATGGCGAGGTATGTCTCGCAATTGTTATCCGCAATCCTGCTCTTCGCTAAAAGGAACGCGGCAGCGTAAAATGAATCCGCTATGAGAATCGGCATCGATTTTGGAACGACTCGAATCGTCGTCGCCGCTGCGGACCGCGGCAACTACCCGCTCGTGAATTTTGACGCGCCTGATGGACGGGTACGGGACTGGTCTCCCTCGCTTCTGGCGGTATCCGGGGACAAACGGGTTTATGGATGGGAGGCACTGGAGCAGCAGGACAAACCAGGCTGGACCGTCGTGCGCTCTCTCAAACGCTGGCTGAAAAACGCTGGCCCCTCGAGCGTGCTCGATATCGCCGGCCAGCGCCTCGATCTGTTTCTCCTGATGACCGAAATGATGACGGCCTTGCGCCGCGAGCTGTTGGAAAAATCCACTCTGGGCGCCAATAAATACGACAAGCTCCAGGTGATGCTTGGCGTGCCAGCGAACGCCAACAGCAACCAGCGATTTTTAACGCAAGAAGCGGCCCGGGCGGCGGGCTTTGAAGTGCTCGGTCTGTTGAACGAGCCCTCGGCCGCCGCCGTTGAGTTTGCCTTCCGCAACAGCAGTGACCGCAAGAATCGTGAGAAAGGCAGACTGCTTGTCTATGATTTGGGCGGTGGAACCTTCGACGTCTCCCTGGTGGCGTTGGGAGAAGCGGAGCGCTCGGTCATCGCCTGCGACGGCATCCCCGATCTGGGCGGCGACAATTTCGACGAGATTCTGGCCTTGCTGGCCCTGGCAAAAGCCGGAAAACCCGACAAGACAGAGGATTCGCTTACGGGGGCAGAATGGTACCTGCTATTTGACGAATGCCGCGAAAAGAAAGAAGCGCTCAACCCCAACAGCCGCAAGATCACTGTCGATTTGGAGCGGGTCCGGAGAAACTGGAGCGAAGTCTCCATCGGCGCGGACGCGTTCTACGAACGGTGCCGCCCTTTGGTGGAAGCGTCCCGCGAAATTGTAGAAGTCCTGCTCGCGGCCCATCCGGACCATGCGATTGACACCTTGTACCTGACCGGAGGCGGCTCGGAGTTACCTCCGGTCGCACGAGTCCTGCGTGAAACGTTCGGACGCAGAGTGCGGCGATCCGCGTACATGCGTTCGGCCACGGCCATCGGCTTGGCCATCCGCGCTGAAGGGCATGAAGAACGTCCACTCCGCGATCAATTCACAAAGAACTTCGGCGTCTGGCGTGAAGCGGATGATGGCCGCAATATAGTTTTTGACGTCATCTTCCCGCGCGGCGTAAAGCTTCCTCCTCGAGGCGAGCAACCCCTGCGCATCGTCCGCTCGTACCGCCCGGTGCACAATATCGGTTACTTTCGTTACTTGGAATGTGCCCAACTCGGCGCCAACAATCAGCCCCAGGGGGAGATCAGCAATTGGGATGAGATTCTGGTAGCTTTTGATCCCAGGCTTCGGGATTCCGCGGACCTTGTCGACCAACCCGTCCGCCGCTACGTTCCTCCGCAAGAACTAATGATCGAAGAAGAGTATAGCTGTGACGCAAATGGCGATGTAGGAGTCAGGATCCGCGACCAGCTCACTCAACAAACCCACGAGTACCGACTCGGTCGCTGGTCGAAACAACTCAAAAGCAAAAGAATGAAACAACGATAGGAACCTACCGCGCATCCAGCATTCTCGCAAGCCATGCGTGTTCATTCCAACGTAACTAGAGCTCCGCTCGCGGGTGCCAGTTCTATTACCGAAGTCCCGCTTTCGGTGGACAATGCTTCTTTCCGCGCGACGCACCATACGCCGCCCACTCCCACCGGCGCTCCACCGAAAGTAGTGTCGGTAGTATCGTCCACTCGCGGCGCAAGCAGTCGAAGTGAACTCACGTGTTCTGCGCGTCGTCCCGCGTCAATCAAAAGGCCAACGGCACGATCCAGATTTTTATTGAAAGCCGCTACTCGGACGCTCCGGTATTGCTGCGCAGGCCATACGTCGTCAAAAGCGGCGCCTCTTCCCATTGTTGTAGCTCGCTTTCCACAAGCTGCCCCGCTCCTGACTGCGCAAACAGCAACGTGCCATACTAAATGGGCCGCGCCACCAATCCATTTTCCTGCATTCCCGCAATCGGCGTATACCATCCATAGCCACCGCCGTGAAAGTGATTCCGACGCCACCAGCTGAAGCGAGCTGGTACATCAAGTCCGCACCCCCAGCGCCGATGCAAAACCGTCGCTGACTCCCGGCTTGCCTCCCTGGTAGCAGGAATTGGTTTCTGCCAGCCGGAAGGGCAAGCCAAACTCGTTCATCACCTGTTTCATTCCTTCGAACTCGGCCTGCAGCTTGAGATTCGGCCGTAGCAGACGTTCAATCGTCATGGAAGGATCCGTCGGTGGACCTTCGGCATAGTAATGGTGCGAAAGCAAAGCCGCTTCATGCTTGAATTGCTTGGCAAAGGGCACGAGCCATTCGTTGTTGTACGCCGTGTCGGGTCCGGCGAACGATGCATTCGGGACTCGTGCCCGGATGGCCTGGTAAAAGCGTTGCCATTCTCCGGCAAATTGCGCGAAATCATAATCCGCTTTGCGAATCCCATTACGATAGAAAAGGTCGGGTTCGTTGCAAAGTTGGAAGGCGATCAACTTCGAACAGCCACTCCATTGCGTAGGCGGCCTGGTCTGCGGCATCTTCCGGTATTCGCCTGTGGGCATCGCGCCATGGAAAAATATTTCGCGACCATAAGATCAACAAGTGACTTCCAGTCCATCACAATGTTCCGACCGGAACTCCAGTGTTGGCGCGACGAGCGACCGGGATATCCCGATGCAATCTCCACCGTGCGCGGGAACAACTAGCGCATCCCTGTCCGGATTCCGTCGGCCAAGCCAAACGCCTATGGGATTTGCTTTATCCAGTCCATCAGCACAGGCATTGGTCGCTCATTCAGGGAAATTTCGGCGCCTTCGCCAACTTTGCGCGGATTCGGATCCATCGTAGCAGTACTCGGTGGCGTTTCCTCACAATCGTCCGCAACTCGAACGCCTGGACGTCAAGCCCGCGTTCGCATGACTCTGGCCAGCGGCTTGATTGTTCCCGATGAAGTCGGGAAAATTCGGATGCCAAGGTGTGCGGACAGTCAACCGATTGCTACGGCCGCGGTCAAATACGCCGGCAGACCATTGTGGACAGAAGCCTATGGGGTCGAAATTGCAGTGAACCTTGTCTTCAGAGGTTGTCATGCTAGTCTGATCGGCGTGCTCGCGCTGATGGTGAAAAGTCCTCCATCACGCCCGCTGCCCCCGAGACTCTGAAAAAATCCAGCGATAAAATTCGTGTGCAAGCAACACAGGACCAAGCGATTTTTGTGCAAAGACCGTTCAGTCATATGAATAGTGCCTCGACGATGTGTGAGATCCCTGAGACCGCGCACTCGGTAATCGGAGAAATACCCTCTAAGATCGACGATTCCGCCGTGTTCGCCACTTCACAAGCCGGATGCTTGCCATTCGTGTAACGCTTTTGCTAGCATCGCGCATCGCGCGACCCGGCGTCTTGCCCAGCACTTCTGGAAACGGGCTTCGCGTTCGGGTTCACGCTCAACCAGGCAAGTAGAACCGTTTGTCCCAGCCAGGAACCTGTCTTACCGACGATTGGATCTTGCTCGCATGCCCAGGGCTTTGCACGCGCATCGCTTTCCGCTCTCCTGGTAGTCGCCTGTAGCTTTCTGTTTGCTCGCGGGGCAGGCGCTCAGGGTTTCGAAAAATTGGGCCTCAGCAAGAAAAAGGTCACCCTTCACAGAAAATTGCCCGCGGTATTCAACTTTACGGGCACCAAATTTCAGGTGAAAGTAAGTTCCTCCGATCCCAAGCATAACGACGTCGCGTCGATCCTGAAGGACCGCCTCGAAACAGAAATTTCGAAAAGCAACCCGCGCCTCCAGGCCGACGAGAAATCGCCCGAGTTGATCATCACCTGCAAGGTCACCGGTCTTGACCAACCCCCCGACATTCTTTTCTCCAACAACGAGACCACCCTCGCCAAGAGTGCCCCCAACGCGCAAGGCAAAACACAAACCAAAGCGGTTGAATCCGCCGTGCAATATAAAAAGGTCAAGGGTTCCCTCGACATTTCCTATGGCGCCTACGATCGAAGTCATCGCACTCTGGATTCCAAGAACGTTAGCGCCAAGTATTCCGAGGACTTCAACGCGGCCACCAACCAGGCGGCGAATCAATCCGCGCTCGAAAAATTCGAAAGCCCCTTCAAGAGAATGGTTGGAAAGAAACCCGAGGTTGCCGCCGGACCACCTTCTCCTTCCGAACTCCGCGACAAACTCATCAACGACGCCGTCGATCAGATCGTCCCCAGAATCACCACTACCAGCGAAACCATCGAGGTCTTGCTGGCGCGCGGCAAACTGGACGACGCCAACAAGTCCGCCGAAGGCGGCCTATGGACCCGCTATCTCGAGCAACTCGAACAGATGCCCCCTTTCCCCAAAACCAAAGACGATGCCTACCGTCTTTACAACATCGGTGTTGCCTACGAAGCCCTCGCTTACCAAGCCGAAAGCGAGCCAGCGGAAAAGAAATTCTTGCAGGACTCCACCATCAACTACGGTTTGGCCGTGGATGCCAAGCCCGACGAGAAGGATTTCATCGAGTCCAAAAAGCGCATTGAGACCGCCATGAGCTATATGCGCAAGCTCGAAGCGGAGAGGCATGAATTCGAGGTTGCGAATGCCCGGCCAGCCGCCCCTCCCGAGAGTACGGGGGGCGCTTCTGCCGGCAACAAGAGCCCAGAAAAGACCACCGACAAGAGCCCCGGCAAGACTCGCACCGCCGATGGCACCAAAACGCCCTCGTCCACCGATGGCAATGCAGAACCGGGCGTTGCTAAAACTTCGAACGGCGCCGCCAAGACGCCAGTAAAAGCTCAGGCGGCCAAGACCGTCAAAACGGTGACGAATGACGACATCATCAAAATGACGAAGGGACATGTGGACGAACCCACAATTATCGCCACCATTCACGACGCACCGGTCGTCGATTTCGACCTATCCTCCGATGGCAACGTCGCGCTCACCAAAGAAGGCGTAAGCAGCAACGTCCTCGCCGCGATGCGCGCCCGTGCCAAGCTACCCAATCGGCGCGCGCCCAATCCCGGAAACACTTGATGTGCCAATTCTCCATCGCAAAAATCATCGGCACTACCTTCGCTCTGCTGGCGTTTTTTGTTTCCGGCACAATGGCGCAAGAACAATGCAATCTCGCCAAAGATCTGGTCGTGCAAGCGCTCGAACGCATCAAGACGGGAACGAACGAGGAAGCCGGCCACGGCTGGCAACTCCTGAAGGATGCTACGGACGTCTGCGCCAGCAGCGGTGACGCGTGGTATTACCGCTCTGTCTTCGAGAAAAAACTCGGCCAGCCTGCCAGGCAATACGCTTACTCCCTGAGTAAGGCGCAAGAGTTCGGCTCCGAGGCCATGGACCAGGGTGCGGATCCCTTCCAGCTGGCCACCACTCCGAGCGCACCGAAAGTTACGGCTGGTCCGGTGCATGAAAAATGGGCGCTGGTCGTCGGGATCTCGCAGTTCAAGGACAAGCGTTTGGGCCGCCTCAATTTCGCCAGCAAGGACGCCAAGGACTTCGCCTCCGCTCTGGTCGATCCGTCGGTCGGCCGCTTCAAAGCCTCCAACGTGCATTCCCTCGTTGACGGCGAGGTCACCACGCGCCAGCTCAAACAGGAACTCAACTGGCTCGCCCGCAGCGCCAACGACCCTGACGATCTGGTCGTGATTTTCCTCAGCAGCCACGGTACGCCGCGCAACAAAGACACCGCCGAGGTCAATTACATCGCCACCACCGACACGGAAATCGAACCCGAAGACAATCTGTTCGCCACCGCTGTTCCCATGGTCCAGATATCCGACATCGTCCGCTCGCGCATCAAGGCGCAACGCACGGTCATCCTTCTCGACACCTGCCACAGCGGCGCTGCGGCCGCTAACGCGCCCGCAAGCCCTTCTCGCTCGGACACTTCTGCCTCCGGCGACGCGCTCGAACGCATCCGCCAAGGCACCGGCCGCGCCATTGTCACCTCCAGCTCGCCGGACGAAAAATCCTACGAAGGCCAACCCTACTCCAACGGCTACTTCACGCATTTTCTATTGGAGGGGTTACGGAAGGACGGCGGTCAGGATTCCATCGAACAAATTTACACGTCGCTGAAGCAGAACGTCTCGAAAGCGGCCGGCTCGATTCAGCGCAAGCAGACCCCGGTGTTCAGCCACAGCGAGCACGGCGCGGAAATCATCATCGGCGTTCCAGTGTCAGGTGGCTAGTCAGCGCCACTCGCGGCGCCTTTCGCCTTCGCGTTCTCGACGCTCAGCGTTTCCTCGACCGGCCCCGCGTGGGCGCTTTCGGTTACGGTGAACTGTTCCACCGTGGCTAGGTCCACTTCCACGGGCTTCTGTTCGCTCCGCAGCTCGCGCAATTTTTCCCGCGCTTCGCTGCCGCCTTCTGCAAGCTCGTACAACTGGTGAAGGAACACGCCCGCGGCTACCGGAATAAAATTGAACCAGTACGCCAGGGAATTGAACAGAACCAGGCTGGAAACAAGAGCGGCCGGAACCACCAGGAAGCTCATGCCAACCGCCTTCCACGCACGCTGCTCGTAGAGATAAAACATTCCCACTACGAACAAGCTCACCGCGAAATCGATCAGCAGTTGACAAGCTTTCGTGAAATCGCGGATTGCTCCGCCATCCAGATCGGTTTGAATGGCCAGTGCGTTCAGTTCGACCCCTTGCATGGGTCCTCGCGGAGTGAAGTATTCGTCTCGCGCCTCCGGGAAACCACCGCCGATCAAAACCACCTTGTCGGCAAACTGCCCCATCCGGCTCCGGTCGATTGCTGCATTCTCGCTGGCGATTTCTTCCTTGGTTCGCGTCTCGTTGGCGACCTGCTCGGGGAAAAATTGCTGCGCATCGATGATCGGAAACTGATAGCGGTCGCCATGAAAATTGAAGACCACCTGCTCGTCCGCCGTTATCTTTGGCTTGTGTCTATACGCTTCAACAATCGCGCGCGCAAATGTGGGTAGGTAACACGTCTCGCCAACTTTGTCCGCGCCTTCGGGACACCCGTCGGCGGTCTTCTTGATCTCAACGCGGCCGTCGAAGTGCCGGACCGAGCCATCCTCATCCACCGGGAATCGTGGTATCCCTTGCCAGTCCCACCCCAGCGGCGCGCTTCCCAGTCCGGGTTTCAGCTCCAGCGGCGGATCCAGCGTTCTCGGCACCGCAGCCCAAACGATGGCCGTGCCACTGTTCCCTGCTTCTGCATTTGGCTCCGCCGCGGCACGCAATTCGCCCAGCGCTTTGTCAAATTCCTCGCACTGCTGGGCGCATTGCGCGCTTCCCCGTCCCCTCCGGCAAGCCGCATTCCAGTCGTTGGTATCGATATCCACGCCGACCACGCGCGGATTGTATTTTTGCACTGCGCGAATGAGCTCCAGCAGTTTCCATTTGTCCAGCGGACTGGTCCCCTCGAACCTCTGCTGGTAGTCGTCTTCGGTGATCTCCACGATGACGATCTTTTTCGACATCTCCGCGGTCCGCAGCCGGATCAGCGTATCCAGGTGCGAAGTCTCGAACCCGCGAAACCATCCCAAATGCTCCATCCCCGCGACCACTACCATCACCACGACAATCACGACCATCGCTTTCGGGATCCTGCTGGCAAACCCCTTCCAGCTCTTTTCCTGTTCTGCCTCGCTCGCAAGCGCACTCCCCCGCACCACCCGCAACAACGTCACTTTCAACGATCGAACGACACTCATGGTTGCGCCGCCGTTCCTTGCCCGCGGCTCGCCAGCAATTCCAGGTAAGCGCGCAGCAACGCCTGGGTGGCTCCCGAATCCATCTCCGCCGGTAATTTCGCCGATTCGCTCACCGCTTGCTCGTAAGCCGCAGCCTGCTTCGCATATTCCGCTACCGCCGCCACCAGAACCCAGCAATCGGAATCACCGGGCTCTCCTGTTGCGGTCACCAGCGCCAACTTGTACAAACCGCCGCGCACCCCGCGCGCCGCCGCACCCACTGCTTTTCCTTTCGCATAGCTAACACGAACCGGGGGACCCTGCATGGAGACCGACCCGACTGCGCTCCATTCCACGTAGTACGTCCCCGGATCCATATCGCGGAACGCCGCGCGTAAATCGATTTGCCCGCCCTCGAGCGGCACAACGGCATCCACCAATTCCGCGTCCGCCCCGCGGCTCGCCGCCACCATGTATTTTCCCGGTTGCGCATGCGTCATTCGCGTGAGCGCCTCGGAAACCGTCGCGATGAACAAGGCCACCCGCCCGTTTGTCTCCTTAACCGTCCTGAGGTCCACCGAGCAAGGCTGCTGTGCCGATGGCAAACACGAGCGCGCCCGGCTGAGATTCGCCTTATCGCAGGGAAACGGATACAGGGTGTCATCGCCCTTGGTCGCGTACTTCAGCACAATCGAGCCTTGGTCATTCCCAAACAAGCAAATCGCTCCCACCGTGAGTGTCTCCCCAAATCGTACCGGCTTGCGTGCCTCCCCCGCCTCTTTGCAATCGCCCGTCGCCGCTTGGCATACCGGCGTCCAATCCCCGCTAACGCTCACCACCATAATCTGATCCTGCGGCCGCTGGTCCGACACCAATGGCAATGCCCCGGCGCACACCAGCACCAACGTTCCCCAAACGGGCAAGCCAGTTCTCACAAAGGACCATCGATGCCGGGATACCATCGCGCCTCCAACCGCGTTTCGCTCGCGTTTGACCTCAGAGGACGTCGTTCAGGTGGGACAACAAATCGCCGCCAAGTATACCCCCGGCCACTTTGCCAACAAAGCAGAACTCTCGCCCCTGGCGCGGTTTTTCTTGACGGCGCATCGCGGTTCGCGCTTCTCTAAATCCTGCACGCCTGGCACCACCCCTGGCTGGTTGCAATCCCCACCAAAACCCGCCCGGCGACCGACGAACGGCTTGCCCGTGGAATATTCATGACCTTCGCTCAATCCGGCCCCTTGGGAGGCTTGGTGGACCAAAATCGGCGTCGTGTGCCTCGATTTCCGTTTGTCGCTTCGGCGGAGTTACTCGAAGAGAAATCGGGCGCGAAGATCAAAACACGAGTTAGCGAACTCAGCCTCTATGGCTGTTACGTGGAAACCACCGACCCCCTGCCCCAAGGCACAATCTTCGCTCTGAAGATCTTCACCGACACCGAGTACTTCGAAAGTCGCGCAACCGTGGTTTACGCTCAACCCAACCGTGGGATGGGGCTCACGTTCCACGACGTAAAGCCCTACTTCCTGCCAGTCTTGAAAGGCTGGCTGCTTTCCGCCTTCCAGAACGTCCCGCATTGAGCGCGGGTCTGCCTATCGCAGCGATTTGTTTGATGGCGACAGTTTCTTTTTGGCCGCCATTGCTTGCTGGGCCCAACGATGCGACATCACGGTTGACATTGCCCATCTTTCACCCGCTATACTGAACCATATGGTTCAGTATTCGGCGACCAATCTCGATTCTGCACCGCCATTTCCGGTCCCCTCGGCGTCATTCCTGAGACCCCTCGTCCCCGACTCCTTCTACGCCGAGCGGAATCCCTTCCCTCAGCCCGTACGGGCAAGCGGCCCACCAGGTATGAGCTGTCTGGTCCACCTTGCGGATGTGTCTTCGCTGGCGGTCTGCCCTGAACTTGCTACGTAGCGGACTGGATGATTACCGGAATTTTTGGCGGGATAGTGAGGTTTCTGTCCATTCTTGGCGGGCCGGTTGCCGACCGGCCTCATCCCATTACGCCTCTTTTGCGCAACCCGCGGATGTGCTAGTCTCTCGGTGCGGAAATTCAGCCCCGGCCACGTACGACGCAGGTCCTCGCGCCGTAAGCGACCTCTCTCTTTGTTCCCGATCGCGCCTCCCCTGCCGGAGGTTTCGTTTTGGGAACAGCCATCGCCTGGGCTCAGTTCTCCACCGACAAAGAAAGAGGATGCGACTACAACCATGTCCGGCACGACAGCAACCTCCAAGACCGCCCAGCAAACCTTGGAAATCAAGCTCGCGCATTCTCCCGATTCCGACGACGCCTTCATGTTTTACGCCTTGGCCACCCATAAGCTCGCGACGCCGGGCTACAAATACACGCACGTCCTTTCCGACATTCAGACGCTGAACGACGCCGCGCTCGCGGAAATCTACGACGTCACCGCCGTCAGCTTTGCCGCGTATCCGACGCTGCGCGATAAGTACGTGCTGCTCGATTGCGGCGCGAGTTTTGGCGAAGGTTACGGCCCGATCGTGGTCTCCGCCAAGCCCATGCGGCAGCAGGAGTTAGCAGGCAAGCGCATCGCCGTGCCGGGCCTGACCACCACCGCGTACCTGACCCTCAAGCTGTTCGATCCCAACTTTGAAGCGGTGGTCATGCCCTTTGACAAAATTCTCGACGCTGTGCAAGCGGAAGCCGTCGATGCCGGGCTGCTGATTCACGAAGGCCAGCTACTGTTTCCGCAGCTGGGTCTGCACCGCGTCCTGGATCTGGGCGTGTGGTGGCACGAGCGTACCAAGCTGCCGCTGCCGCTGGGCGGAAACGCGGTGCGCCGCGCGCTCGGCCCGGAGCTGGGCCGCCAGATCGCGCAGACTATCCGCGACAGCGTCGCCTACGGCCTCGATCACCGCGAAGAAGCGCTGAACTACGCGATGCAGTTTGCCCGCGACATGGAGACCGAACTCGCCGACAAATTCATCGGCATGTACGTCAACAAATGGACCATGGGCTACGGCGAACGCGGCCGCCGAGCCGTCACCGAGCTGATCGAGCAGGGCACGCAAGCCGGTTTGCTGCCGGGCCCGCCCACGGTTGAATTCCTAAGCGAAAATTAATCGGTCGCCAGCAGAACGGGCAAACCGGCAGGTTCTGATCGCAAACGTCGGGCCTGCGGCCGCCGAGACTAGAGCGGCGGCAACTCCGGAAAATGCAGCTAGATGCGGCGTCTTGCGGAATGTCCGCCGCTAGCGGTCTGCAAAGACCGGCCACCACAACGCCGAGTACGCTGGCGCTGCACAGATCAGCCAATGGCGCAGCTTGTCTTGACGCTGCCGGCCGAATCCCTTACTGTCTTTGGTCTCGAATGAAATTTCACTCAGCGACGCACAATTGCGCTCTGGTTCTGGCTTTGGTGTTGCCACTTGCCATGACTTCAACCGCGCGCGGGCAGGCTGCGGCGGAATATCGCCCGCATCCGATGGAGCGCGATCAATGGCCCAAGCAGGCCGTGCGGGCTGCGCACGGAATGGTCGCGACCGACGAGCAACTGGGATCCGAAGCTGGCGTGGAGATTTTGAAGCGCGGCGGTAACGCGGTGGATGCGGCCGTGGCTGTGGCTTTTGCGCTGGCAGTTGTCGAGCCTGCTGCCGGGAACATCGGCGGTGGGGGTTTTATGCTGGTGCGGCTCGCGGATGGCCGGACAAACTTCCTGGACTACCGCGAAGTCGCGCCCGGGAAGGCTACGCGCGACATGTACATTGGCGCGGACGGCAAGCTGATTCCGAACGACAACGTCACGGGTTCCGTTCTTGGGTATCGCTCGGTGGCGGTTCCTGGCACCGTGGCGGGACTCGAACTTGCGCTGAAGACGTATGGCACGATGAAGCTGGCGGAGGTGATGGCGCCCGCGATTCGGCTGGCGAAAGAAGGCTATCCCGTCAGCGCAAAGTTCGCGCACGAATTGGACGAAGAAAAATCCGGCTTGCAGCAGTTTTCGGTCAGTAAACGCATTTTCTTGAACGACGGCAGAATGCTGCACACTGGCGACACATTGCGCCAGCCTGAATTGGCGGCGACGCTGCAGCGCATCGCCAAGAATGGCGCGGCCGAGTTCTACCGTGGTGAAACGGCGCGCGTGGTGGTTGACGATATCACGCACAACGGCGGTCTGATCACACTCGATGATCTTGCGCAGTACAAACCGAAGGTTCGGGAAGTGCTTCACGCGCAATATGAAACAGATGCCCTTGACGGGGTTGACACACCTGGGAAATTCTCACGTCACCACCGCCGAGTTCTGGCGGCGTGGCCATCATCGAAGCGCTCAACATGCTGAAAAATGTGCCGCTGAAGGGTTGGGACGATGTGGAAAGCGTGCACATGGTGGCGGAAACCATGCGTCGAGTTTTTGCTGATCGCGCCGCGTATCTGGCCGATCCTGACTACTCGAATGTGCCTGTTGCGGGCTTGACCGCGCCTTGCTACGCGCGGGAACTCGAGGCCACGATCGATCCGGAGCGTGCTTCGTCGAGCAAAACCGTGAAAGCCGGAACGCCGCACACATGCGGCGCTGCGGCGGCTAACGCGGCTCCGACAACGGTGAGCTTCAACGATGGTCCGCATACTACGCATTTTTCCGTAGTGGATGCGGCTGGAAACGCCGTCGCCAGCACCTATACGCTGAATGACAGCTACGGTTCGCACGTCACGAGTCCCGCGGGATTCTTGCTCAATGACGAAATGGACGACTTCACGACACAGCCCGGCGTTCCGAATGCGCTCTTTGGCCTGATTCAGTCGGAGGCGAACGCCATTGCGCCGGGCCACCGTCCGCTTAGCTCGATGTCGCCCACGATGCTGCTGCGCGACGGCAAGCTCAGCTTTGTCACCGGCTCGCCGGGAGGGCCGACGATTATTTCCGCGACGCTGCTCAGCGTGATCAACTGGATGAGGTTGGGGATGGACGCGCAAGCGGCTATTAACGCGCCGCGCTTTCACCACCAGTGGCTACCCGATCGAATTCTGATGGAGCAGGATTTCTCCGAAAGCGTCGAAAAGGAATTGCAGGCGCGCGGGTTCGAGACCAAGCGTCGCGGCCACATCGGACTGGTGAACGCCATCGGCATCGATCCCAAGTCCGGCGAGCGGCTGGGCGCTGCGGATCCGCGCGACCATGGTGCTGCCGTCGGGTATTGAGCCTCAGACTGCTTCCTGCAAAATACGCTTGCAGGCGGTGACCGCCAAATTGCTTCCACACGGAGACTACCCGCGCGGTCGTGGGGTTCCCGCTAGCGCGCTTCGTCGTAGAAGTATCTTCCGGATCTCTTTCTTCTCTCGCACACCGTGCCGAATGAAGCCAGTGGCCGCTTGGCCAAACTCGTGGATAATATCCCAGGCGAATCTATGGACCGACTGCTCTCAACGTACATCTTTATTTCTCGCAAACTTACGCGTGACCTGCTTAGGCAGATTGCGGAAGCGGGCTTTCAAGGGCTGGAGATTTTCTGTTCGCGGAGCCACTTCGAGTACGTCTCAAAACCGAGGTGCAGGAGATAGGGCGGGCCCTTGCCGATCACCGGCTCAAGCTGGCTTCGCTACACGCGCCTACCAGCCGCGACTTGAGCGCGACGCGCGAGGGTGGCCAGCCGCTCTCGATCTGTGAGGTTGAGCGGGTTCGCCGCATCGAAGCGATGGACGAGCTTAAGCGGGCGATCGACGTTGCCGAAGAGATTCCGTTTTCGCGAATGATTTTTCACATGGGGGGCGCGCGCGAAACCTCGGACCTGCGCAAACGCGACGCCGCATTCAGCTCGCTGGAACATTTGATCCTGCATGCTCGGCATTTGGGGGTCACGATTTGCGTTGAAAACACGACCAGCGAAATGGGTGCGCCTTCTTATTTGCGTTCGTTCGTGGACGAGACGCGTCTTGCGGGGTTGCGCTTTAATTTCGATATCGGCCACGCGCACCTGGCCGATGGTGCGGAGGAAAATCGGATTGCGGAGAGTTTTGAGCCGCTGCGGGAACTCGTCACCGGCGTACACGTGCATGATAATCACGGGGAAAAGGACGAGCATTTGCCGCCGTATGAAGGAACGATCGACTGGGCGGCGGCGGTCAAGCTGCTTCAGACGGCGCCGGAAACGAATTTGCCGTTGACGCTGGAGCTCAAAGAGAAAATCGGGCCTGAAGCTCCTACGACTCGGGAGCAACTTGAAGCGGGGCGCAAGTCGCTCGATCGTTTGGAGGAGGAGTGGGGGTAGGTGGAAAGTTCCTCGGCGACTCGGTCCGGGACTCTCTCGGTTGAGATTCTTCGGGCATCCTCGTCGGATGCCCTCAGAATGACATTCGCTTTTTCGGGTCAACCTGCACTGCGTAACGCCGTGCCCTCCAGCCAGAAGTGGTTGTGCCACGGACATTTCTTCCCGAGCTCGCGAAGCGGTGCTCTTCGCCGGGCCCAAGCGCAATGCCTGTGCCCGTTGGTTATTGCTGGCACCCGGGATTTTCATCGGAATAGTCGGTGCCGCAGAGCGGGGCGTAGGGTTGCTGGTCGTTCGGATAGGTTGCTGGTCGTTCGATAGGGTTGCTGGTAGGACTGTTGATCGTTGTTGTCCTGGTCGTCGAGAGCTTGGATTCCGCTGTTAAGCAAATCCCACCCTACCAAGCCTACCGGAGCCCAGGGGCTCCAGGCGAAACGACCGAAGTCCAGCGCGAGGCCGAAGAGATCGCCGAGAAACCATAAGTCGTTGCCGCCGCCGTACCAGCCTCCATAGCCGGGGCCTCCATAACCGGGGCCTCCATAGCCGAGGCCTCCATAACCGAAACGCCCGTAACCAAAGCCCCGACGACCATAGCCTCGGCCGTAACCTCCGTAACCGAAGTTGCTGCGACCAAAACCGTTGTAGGCGGAACTGCTGGATCCGATACCACGACCAGCGAACGAGCTGCGTGCGTTTGAGGAGCGTGCGCTCGAGAAACGTCCCGAGCCAACACTGGAGAACGAGGTATTGGTGAGACTCGCGCCCGCGAAGTGTGCGTTGCCGAAAGCGGTTCTGTCGCGGTTCGCGTTGTTGTACGAGTTGAACGAATTGGCACGAGCCGACACGTTGCCGGCGTTTGGACGAGCGGAGGGAGGCCTATCCGCGAACGCGTCGGTGCGATTCATATCACGCCCGCTGGCGACGGTGGTTCGCGACGCAGAGCTCCAGCCTGCTTGGGTGACTCTGTTCGCCGATCGATTCATGTCGGTCGAGAGCCCTCGCCCCGACAGGGTTCCCCGACCGGAACCCCATCCTTCGCGCGCGGATCCATAGGAAGAATTTCGCTGGGCGCTTGGAGGGCGATTTGCGCCGAACGATGAGGCATATTTCGAGCTGGTGGCGGAAGCGCTTCTGGAAACCGTGTCGTTTGCCCTGGACGGAGCGCTGAATGTCGACCGGGCGCTCGGTGGACGATCGGATCCGAGTCCGCTTGTGGATCGATTCGAATTGCTCCAGTTTGCGCTGGAGCTGGCCCGTGGCGCGGAATAGGCTGCGGAACTTGCACGCGCACTGTAACCGCGATTCGCGCTGCTTCCGAAGTCCCGTGCCGATCCTGAATTGCGGTGTTGGCCGGAGGAGAACAATCCCGATCCACGATTTGACATCGAGGCCGAAGATCGCTGCATGCCAGAGAACGCGCTTCGCTGGCGGCTGCTGCCGTTGCCACCAAAGTGGCCGCTGCTGGTGCCGTGGGATTTGCTGCCGTGGAAGCTGCCGCCGTGGGAGTGGCCGCCGCATGGGAGCCGCCACCGTGGGAATGCCCGCCGCCATGCGAGCCATGGCTGCCGTGCGAGCTTGCCGCCAAAGCCGCTGAACCGGCGAGCGAGCACGCTACGACCATGAGCAAAGTTTTCAGAGCCGCGGACTTCCGCATTGGGTACCTCCATCGAACTTTACAAAACGCAGCCTTTTACCTACGCAAACCCATCCGCGACTGGACCGAGCCAGAGACGCTGGCTCTTTGTTCGATGCGCCTGCTGGGTCGCAAGCTTGCGGCACAAAGGCAGTTGTCTACTTGGTGCGAGCACGTTGACCGCCAGGGGAGGCATCACGATAACCGATTGAATGGCAAGGCGGTTATGTTTTTCTATGGAGGCAGACCGTGCCAGATTGTTCTGGCACCGACGTCCGTTGCTGGCAGGGCGGCAGCCTTAGCCGGGCTTGGTCGCTACGATTACTTGCTACTTGTTCTTTTTCTTTGACGCAATCCAGACTATTGTTTCTCGACACCCGATTCGTGGCAATGCATCTTGGGCGTGAAGCGCGATATTCTATTCCCTTGTTGCACTGCGGAGGACGAAACAATGTTACACCCTGACACGCTGCACGCTCCCGCGCTGGAGCCGGGGGGTGACGCGATTCAACGCCAGGACGCGAAAGGTCCGATGACCATCATTACGATTGAAGATGCAGGGAAATACGGCGGGCAGGAAGTGACGATTCGCGGGTGGCTTTACAATTTGCGCGAATCGGGGAAGCTTTTGTTTCCGATTTTTCGGGATGGCACCGGGATTATTCAGGGCGTGGTGGCGTTAAAGGAAAGTCCCGAGGCGTTTGCCGCTATGAAAGGGTTGACGCAGGAATCGAGCGTCATTGTCACGGGGAAGATTCGCGCAGAGCAGCGGGCGCCGGGCGGGTATGAGATCGGCGTCACGCAGATCAACGTGGTGCAAAGAGTTTCCGAGAGCCAGCCTTATCCGATTCAATTGAAGGAGCATGGGGTTGATTTTTTGCTCGACCACCGGCATTTGTGGATGCGAACTCCTCGGCAGGCGGCGATTTTGCGGATTCGGGCGGAGGCGGAGCGGGCTGCCCGAAATTACATGGACAGCCAGGGCTATACACTGACCGACGCGCCGATGTTTACGCCGGCGGCTTGCGAAGGTACGTCGACGTTGTTCGAAGTGAATTACATCGACGATCAAAAGGCTTATTTAACGCAGAGCGGGCAGCTTTATATCGAGGCTACCGCCATGGCGCTCGGCAAGGTTTATACGTTTGGACCTACGTTTCGTGCGGAAAAATCGAAGACGCGGCGGCACCTGACCGAGTTCTGGATGCTGGAGCCGGAAGCGGCGTACGCCGATCTGGACGACATGATGGCCCTGGGCGAAGGGTTGGTGAGCGCGATCGTGCAGTCGGTTTTGAAGAACAAGCCGCGCGAGTTGGAGACTCTGAAGCGCGATACGAAGAAACTGGAAAACGTGAAGGCGCCGTTTCCGCGGATTAGTTATGAGGACGCGATCAAAGTGCTGCACAAGCATGGGAATGCGTCGAAGTTTGGCGATGACATCGGCGGGGACGAGGAGACGATTGTTTCGAACGAGTTCGACCGGCCGGTGATGGTGCACCGATATCCAGCAGCGATTAAGGCGTTCTACATGCAGCCGGACGCCGAGCGGCCCGATTTGGCGCTGGCGTTTGATATGCTTGCGCCGGAAGGCTATGGCGAAATTATCGGGGGGAGCCAGCGCATTCACGATTACGACTTGTTGGTTAAGCGATTGAGGGAACACAACTTGCCGGAGGACTCGTTCCAGTGGTACCTGGATCTGCGACGTTATGGCAGCGTGCCGCATTCGGGCTTTGGCATGGGACTGGAACGCACCGTGGCTTGGATTTGCGGCGCCGAGCACATCCGGGAGGTCATCCCCTTCCCGCGGATGCTTTATCGCGTGTATCCTTAGTTCGGGGTAGTTGCAGTTTGGAGTCGTTGGCTCGTTTCCCGCTCTTTCGTTGAATTTCTCGCATTTCTAGAGTGACTGGTGAATGGTGACTCGTGACTGGTGCGCCCCGGTCGTTCCGGGTGCGCCGATCATCAAGCACTCGTCGCCAATCGCCGCATCAGGATCTTCAAATGCCACACAAAGTTCGCATTATCGGCGTACCGATGGACCTTGGGCAAAGCCGGCGCGGCGTGGACATGGGACCCTCGGCGCTTCGCGGAGCTGGTCTTCAAGCGGCCATCAAAAAACTCGGGCTAACCGTGGAAGACATTGGCAATTTGGAAGTGAAACAGCCGGAAGAAATGCCGGTTGGCGAAAAGCGCGCGAAATACTTGCAGGAGATCGCGGAAACCTGCCTGGATATCGCAAAGACGGTTGAAAAATCGCTGTCGGAAAGTTTTCTGCCGGTGGTGCTCGGCGGCGACCACTCGATTGCCGCGGGCGTGGCCGCGGGCGTCGCTTCGCACTTTCGCAAGGACAAGCGGGAAATCGGGTATCTGTGGCTGGACGCGCACGGCGACATGAATACGCCAGACTCTTCGCCGTCGGGTAACGTGCATGGCATGCCGCTTGCGGCGATTATGGGTTACGGAGCGCCGGAGCTTGTCGAGTTGATGGGTTTCAAGCCGAAAGCGGAGCCAGGGAACATCGTGATTGTGGGGGCGCGCGATTTGGATGCCCAGGAACGAAAGATCGTGAAGAAGTCCGGGATTCACGTCTTTACCATGCGCGATATCGATGAACGCGGGATGCGCGACGTGATGTCCGAAGCGCTGAAATATGCGATGGACGATACGGCGGGCGTGGCGGTCAGCCTGGACATGGACTTTGTCGATCCTGCCGATGCGCCCGGGGTGGGCACGCCGGTGCGCGGCGGCGTGACCTACCGCGAAGCTCACCTGGCGATGGAGATGATTGCTGACAGCGAGGCGATGGTTTCGCTCGAAGTCGTCGAGATCAATCCCATTCTCGACGAACACAATCGCACGGCTTTGCTGGGCGTGGAGTTGGTGCTTTCCGCGCTCGGTCAAAAAATCCTGTAAGACCGAGCGTCGGCAAGGGCACTCCGTGCTGCGCGGTACCGTCGAGCCACGGTCCGTCTTCGTCGTTCTGGCCGCTGTAGCCGCCGTCTTCAGAGGGCGGCTACAGGGTAATCCAGCGCGCTGACCATGCTCAGCTTGTGCGCAACGCCGACATGGGCTCGATTCTCGAGGCTCTGCGGGCCGGCAAGTATCCGGCTAGCCCGGCTACGGCTGCCAAAATCATTACCATGGCGGCAAAGGTCACCGGGTCGCCCGGTGTGACACCGAATAGCATGCCGCTCAGAGTGCGCGCCAGGATCCAGGATGCGGCGATTCCTGCAGCCATGCCGATTCCCGCGAGTCCCAGCGTCTGCAACAGAATGCTTTTTTGCAGCGTTTCGGCGGATGCGCCTAATGCCATGCGGATGCCGATTTCCTGAGTGCGCTGACTTACTGAATACGAAATCACTGCGTAGATTCCCAGCGACGCCAGGACCAGCGCGAACGCTGCGAAGCCGCCGAGCAAGATCACCACAAATCTTCGCGGAGATACGGCGCGATCCACCAGCGTCTGCAACGTCCGCAAATTCTGTGTCGGTAAATCTGGCTCGATCGGACGCAGCGCTTCGCGGAGCCTGCCCGCGAGTTCGGTGGTCGACATGGAGGTGCGTACCACCAGATCGACCGAGCCGAAGTCCTGGGTCTGCCGTATCGGAATGTAAAATTCGTTTCCTGAACCCTCTTCCAAGGCCATGTGATGAACATCTCCCACTACGCCGACCACCGTGCGGTCGACATCCTCGGCAACGATCTTTCCAAGAGGATCCTCGCCGGGCCACAAGTTGCGCGCGCACGTTTCATTCAAGATGATCACCGCAAGCGTGTTCTTGTCGTCGCGCTCCGAAAAATCGCGGCCCTTCTTCAGCGGAACGCCCATGGCGTGGAAATAGCCGTCGCTTATGATGCGCGGAAAACCATTCGGATAATTTTCCGGCGTATAGACCACGCCTTTCGCAGCGATGCCCCAGCTGCGGTTGCGCCCCAGCGGCAGAGCGTCGGAAAGACCCGCGGCTTCGATGCCGGGCACATCCAGCACGCGATGCAGGGCTTGGGTGAAATACGCGTTGCGCTGCTCCTGCGTTTTGTACGAGGAGTTCGGATCGACCCGCACCGCAGCGGCACGTTCCGGATGGAACCCCATGTCCACATCCAGCACGCGCAAAAAACTGCGAATCAACAGGCCGGCACCAACCAGCAGTACACAAGCCAGCCCGATCTCGGACACCACGAGGGCGTTACGAGTCCAAGCGTGGCCGCGCCCCTGGCTCGACCCGCGGGTGGAGTCCTTGAGCGTGTCGTAGAGCTTTACGTCGCGCACCTGCAGCGCCGGCACCAATCCAAAAATCAATCCGGTGGCCACGGCGATCAGCAAGGTGAACGCCATCACGTTGGCATCGATGTGTACTTCTCCGAGAAGCGGAATGCTCACGGAGGAAAGATGCGACAGCACGCGGGTGCCTACCAAGGCCAGCACCAGCCCAACGACCGCTCCGCAGCAAGACAGCATCAGGCTTTCGGTCAGCATCTGGCGGATCAATCGCCGTTTGCCGGCACCCAGAGCCGCGCGGATCGCGATTTCTTTTTGGCGTGTCGCGCCCCGCGCGAGCAACAGATTGGAGAGATTCGCACAAACGATCAACATGACCACGCCGACGGCAGTGGCCAGGACGAACAATGCCGGACGCAACCGCCCGCTGACATGTTCTGCCAGCCCGTAGACCATGGGATCAAAATCGTTTCGGTCTGCGTGGGCTTGCTTGTCGAGCTTGGCCAGGACGGTGACTTCTGCTTGCGCGCTTTTCACCGTCGCACCAGGCTTCAAGCGGCCCACAATGGACAGGGTGTTGCCCCACTTATTGGTTTCCGGGGAGAGCGGAAACGGCTCAAAGATGTCGATCCTGGTCCCCGGAGCGAAGATTGTGCCGAAATCGAACGATGCCGGCAACACACCCACTACCGGCACCGGTCCGCCGTCGAAGGGCAGCGTGCGGCCCACAATATTCGGATCGGCGGCGAATCGGCGGCGCCAGATGGCATCGCTCAGGATCACGGCCTTCGGCCCGTTCCATTTGCATTCGTCCGCGCTGAATTGCCTTCCCATCTTCGGCGCGATTCCGAGAAGCGAGAAAAAATTCTGGGTAACCGGCACGCTGGTAAGCCGCTCGGGCTCGCCGTCTCCGATTAGTTTGGCGTCGCCGATGCCATAAAACGCCATGTACGCCGCCATGTCGGCGAAGGATTGATTCTTTTCGCGCAAATCGAGAAAGTGATCGACCTGCGTGGTTTTGGCGGACATATCGCCGGTCGCATCTTCGTGGTTGGCAACCCACACCAGTCTTTGTGGATCGCGAAAGGGCAGGGAGTGAATCAGCAGGGTGTTCACCACGCTGAAAATCGTGCAGCTGGCGCCCACGCCCAGCCCCACGATGAGGATCGCGAACAGCGCAAAGCTGTAGTCGCGCCGCAAGGTCCGGGCGGCATAGCGCACGTCTTGTCCCAGAACTTCCAGGAATGGCAGGCCCCGCTCCTCGCGGTGCAGCTCGCGCGTGCGTTCGCGGCCGCCGAGGCGCACCAGCGCGACGCGACGCGCTTCTTGCGGGGTCATCCCCGCCTTTTCGTTTTCCGCTGCGAGCAGGTCCACGTGAGCGGCCAACTCCTCGCTAAAGTCGTCATCCAAGCGCGATTTCAAGAACATTGCGCGTAATCGCGAAAAAAATGCGCGGACGGCATCGCTCATGATCGGTGCTCCTTGGGGGCGAAAAAGCGCGCTATGACGGTGGAAAGCTGGTCCCAGTTTTCGGCCGTTTCGGCCAGGCGGCGGGAACCCCTCGGCGTAATGGAGTAGAATTTCGCGCGACGGTTGTTGTCCGAAGTACCCCAAGCGGAGTGGATCAGGCCGCGCTGCTCTAGCCGCACCAGGGACGCATATATCGTCCCTTGATTCAGCAGGATAGCGTCACCGCTGATCTGTTCTATGCGCCGGGCGATGCCATACCCGTGCAGCGCCCCCATGGCCGCCAGCGTCTGCAACACCAGCAAGTCCAGCGTGCCCTTTAACATCTCCAACGGGGGTGACATACACGCTCCTGTGCGACTCCCACACGAACACATAGACGTTGGCTGGCGCGAGAAGTCCTATGGCTTGCCCATTTTTCCAACGTTGCCGGTTTTAGAACCTTGCAGAGGACTTCGTCCACGGGACGCGTGGTTTTGCCTTATAACTGATGATTGAGAACTGGCAGCCGAGATGGCCGCCAGTAGACCGCCCAATAGGACTCTCCCGTGACCCCTTCCTCGACTCCAAACAAGCTTCTCCGCGTTGGCGTGCTCTTTGGCGGGCGGTCGGGCGAGCATGAAGTTTCGCTCGCGTCGGCGGCTTCGGTGATTCGCGGGCTGGATCCCGCCAAATACGAAGCCGTGCCGATTGGCATCACCAAGGAGGGTCACTGGCGCATCGGAGCCGGCGCGCAGAAAATGCTCCCGGAGGTCTTGCGAAACGGCCACGCGGTTATGATGACCGCCGATCCGACCGATGCGACGCTGATGCCGCTCAACGGCGGCGGCGCCGGGCAACGCCTGGACGTGATTTTTCCGGTGATGCATGGCACGTTCGGCGAAGACGGAACCATCCAGGGGCTGCTCGATCTCGCGGGACTGCCGTTTGTCGGCGCGGGCGTGCTGGGCTCGGCGATCGGCATGGACAAGGACGTCGCCAAGCGACTGCTGCAAGTGGCCAAGATTCCGGTGGTGCCGTGGATCACCGTTCATCGCCACGAGTGGGAAAAGAATCCGAAACAAATACAACGGAGCGTCGAGCGGAAATTCAAATATCCGGTGTTTGTCAAGCCGGCAACGCTGGGCTCCTCGGTGGGCATGACCAAGGTTCACTCGCGCGCGGAGCTTGGGCCAGCTCTGAATTTGGCTTCGGAATTTGCCATGAAGATTCTCGTCGAAAAGGCCATGATCGCGCGCGAGATCGAAGTCTCCGTGCTGGGCAACAGCGACCCGAAAGCCTCCATCCCCGGCGAGATTGTGCCGCACCGCGAATTTTACGACTACACCGCGAAATATCTTGAGGACGGCACACAGCTGCTGATTCCCGCGAAGCTCAAAGCCGCACAAGTGAAAACGATTCAAGCGCTTGCTGTCTCGGCTTTTCGTGCGCTGGAACTCAGCGGAATGGCGCGTGTCGATTTCTTCCTGGAGAAACGGGGAGGCGGAAAGCTCTTCCTGAATGAAGTGAACACCATTCCGGGGTTCACGTCGATCAGCATGTATCCAAAACTGTGGGAAGCGAGTGGAATTCCCTTTCGCGAATTGATCGACCGGCTGATCGCGCTGGCGCTCGAACAGCATGCTGAGAAAGCGCGCACGAAATACCAGATCGAATTGCCTGAAGGCGCGGCCGGGGCATTGCAGGGTTAGCCAAGAGCTCACCGGCAGTTCCCTCTCATCGTTTCGAGACGTTTCCGCTGTTCACCGAAAACATTTACTCTCGCGCCTGAAGTTTGTTACGGTGTACGTGTCGCAGAACGGCGCGCTCGACGCACTGTTCCAGTGGCTGCTCTGACGCTCGCAGGGCAGGAGACTCTACTTGTCACTTCTCGATCCGCCTCCGATAACATCGCATAAATCCAGGCCCATGGCGTTTACGATTGCGGCGATTGTGTTGGTCGCCGTGGTCTCGTTGTGGTGGGCATTTCGCTTCTATCCGGAAAAGCGAGCCGTGGCGCATTTTTTCGACGCGGTGGTCGCCGGCGATACGGCCAAGGCCTATCAACTTTGGCAGCCCAAGCCTAGCTACAAAATGGAGGACTTCCTCGCGGACTGGGGGCCAAATGGCTATTTTGGCCCGGTGAAGAGTTACCGCATTCTCCGCGAAGCCTCTCCCGCCGGCTCGAATGCGGTGGAAGTTGCCGTCGCGATCAGCCCCTATGCGCCGATGCCCAATCCTGCCGACACGACTACCAAGGAACAAAGCCAGAAGACGCGGGTCATCGGTATTTGGGTGGTTTCGAGAGACAAGTCGCTTACCTTCCCGCCGTAGACCAAAATAGTTTTCTGGGTTTCTGACTCACACCAGACACAGACCGAAGTCTGTGCCGCCGGAGTCTTGGGTTATCGGTGGATCTCATCGAGGGCGTGGAGTAGCTCGTCTGGCCGGGCACTCGCCGTTCCCAATTTGCCGACGACAACGCCTGCCGCGGTGTTCGCCAGCATGGCAGCTTCGGGTAAGTGAGCACCAGCCGCAGCCGCGAGTGCGAGGACGCTGAGAACGGTGTCGCCAGCGCCGGTGACGTCGAACACCTGGCGGCCGTGGGCACCGCGGTCGACACCCGGCTGACCGACGCGCGCATAGGTGACCTCAAAGCTTGTCGCGGGAATATTCAGATGGCGCGGCGAGGATTCTTCGAACAGACTCATTCCCTGTTCTCCGCGGGTGATCAGCACCGCGCCACACCCGAAATGCGCCAACAGCGCACGACCCGCTTCTTCCAAGGATTTTTCGTCGGTCAGCGTTCGCGCCACAAACAGACCCGCTTCCTTGGCGTTGCAAACGATCGCTTTCGCGCCGCGATATGCATAGAGCCGCGATCGCTTGGGCCCCACGAACACGGGAACTTCCAGGCGGTGGCAGGCGCTGAGCACGCGGTCGGCAAACTCATCGGTGATTAGGCCTTTGTCATAGTCGGAAAGCACGAGCGCGTCCAGATGCTCGAGCGCTGCAAAGAGCGATCGCAAAAGACGTTCTTCGATTTCCGGGCGCAGCGGCTCGCGGCGCTCGCGATCCACGCGAACGATGTGCTGGTGTCGCGCGATGATACGCGTCTTGACCGTGGTGATGCGCTTGGGATCGCGGACGATTTTGTCCAAGATGCCGGCCGCGCGCAGACAGTTGCGCAAGGCCGCGCCGGGTTCGTCGCCGTTTGTGCCGGCGCCCATAACACCAAATATTTCGGCGCGCGCGCCGAGCGTGGCCAAATTTGCGGCGACGTTCCCCGCGCCGCCGAGGCATTCGCTTTGCTCGACGAAATCCACGATAGGCACAGCAGCTTCGGGCGACAAGCGCGATGCGGTGCCCCAGAGGTAGCGATCGAGCATAACGTCGCCGACGACACCGACGCGTTTGCCGCGTAGCCGCGGCACCAGGCGCTTCAGGCGAGGCACGAACTCAGAAAGATTTGTCGGCATGAGGGATTTTCCGGTTTTCCGCGCGGCTCATTCCGGGGCTATGGTAGCTTCTTCGACGAGCATGACGGGGATTTCGTCGCGCACTGGATAGACGCGCCGGCAGGACTGGCATTTCAGTCCATTGTCGTCGGGAGTGGGTTTCACCGGGGCTTTGCAGGCCGGACAAACGAGGATGTCGAGCAGATCTTTCGGGATGGGCATGATGGTCTCCGTGAAGTCGAATCGACACTGTAGCAAAGGGTGTGGTCGACAGTCGATAGCCGACCGTCTAGCGACGGAAAGTCCGTAGTCGGTCATTTTCCGCCGTTCGTGGATTCCTTGTCCGTGGGCCAAGGCTTGTAGGCGAAGTACCAAAAAGCAATGAGGTTTAGAGCTGGAAAGAGAGCCAACAGGCACCAAAGCGGGTGATGACCTGTGCGACGAAGGAGCTTAACGACCGGAACGAGAAGTAAAAACACGGCAACGAGCAGCACGACAACGGGGTGGGTGTAAGGATAGAAGAATGAGCGTATGTCCCAGCTTGTGGCTTGCGACTGCATGGATTCCTCCCAAAGCACTAGGAGCGATGGGGCTAGAGCCTAGCACTGGCGCGGGCCTCCCAGCTTCCTTCCATGAACTTATGCAAAAAAACACTTCTCCGACGGACTTGAGAATTACTTCCGGGTTGTGCCCGTTACTCGCCCGGAATTGACTTTAAAGCCGGCAACTGCAATCAAGTGTGATGCGGACAATCAGGGGTTATTCCTTAGAAAGAAGCCGTGGGCCCTTCATTTTCACTGTCCGAATCTCGCTCTTTCCTGGTTCGTTGTGGTTGAAGAATCATGAATCATTCGTATCGCAGCGCAACCATGGGATCGACGTTCATCGCCCGTCGCACGGGTCTGTAGCAGGCGGGCAGCGCAACCACGAAGATCGCCAACGCACCGAACGCAAGCGGTGCCGCGATGCTGCCGGTCGGGCCTCCAATCAAACTAGCGGCGAGACGCCTGATCCAGAAGGCGAGAGGAACACCGCCGGCTATTCCAGCACAGATTAGGAGGAGCGTCTCTCCGACAACCATGCGTGCGACTTTGATCTGTGTCGCGCCCAGGGCCATGCGGATGCCAATTTCTTTGAAACGGCGAGTCACTGCGTGGGCGAGAAGACCGTAAATCCCGACCACGATGAGTAACAACGCGAATCCCGCAAAGGCCCAAACAGCCATCCGGTAGAACTTCGGGCGGATATACATCTCATCCAAGCGTTGCTGCATGGTCTTTACGCCGAATACGGGAACTTGCCGATCCACGGATCGGATCGTTTCGCTGATCGCCGCAAGGCGATATTCCGCGGGGCCATCTACGCGGGCCACGAAAGTGGCCGGAGGGAAAATACCTGGATTCGTGGGTGGTATGAACACCTGAAAAGGATTTACAACCGTGGGGTCGGTCTCGTATTCCATTCCTTTCACAACACCCACAATTTTCCAGGGGGATGTATCTGCAATCGTGAGTTGCCGCCCGACAACATCGGCAGGCGCGCCAAACGCGGCAGCAAATCGTTCATTGACAACTGCCACTCTATCGCCGGAACGCACTTCTGCCTCGTTGAATTCGCGGCCGTAGAGGATCTGTCCGCCCATGGTCCGAAAATAATCCGAGAATACCGGCACCATGATCGAATTGCGTTTCGCTGGATGACCGTCGATACCGCACGGACCGCCGACGAATCCCGTGGCGTACAGTGGCAGAAATTCCGTGGCACTAGCATTGCGAACCCCGGGAAGCCTTCGGATGAGGCCCAGTACTTCCTCAAAATAAGGGAGCTGGCGATTGTCCAATTGATAAGTCGTGCTGGCCAGAGAGACGCTTACAGTGACGATTCCCTTGACATCGTAGCCGCGGTCGATTCCCATCAGATGGACGAACGCACGCCCGACCAACACCGATGCCGAGAGCAGAATCATCGTAAGCATCACTTGTCCGACAATCAGGGTTTTGCGAATGAGTCGCGAGTCGCGGCTTGGGCTGGAACCCCGAGCGCCGAAAGCGTGTATCTGACCTAGGAGCAGAGCGGGCAACAGACCGAACAGCACCGCCGTAATTACCGACAGTGCCAGCGTGAAAGCCAAGACGTGTCCGTTCAAGATTGAATAAGACTGTACACTCAGCGGCGGCGGCTCGACCTTCGCCGCGAGCGGAATCGTCCAATAGGCTGCGAGCAATCCAGCCAGGGTGCCGACAAGAGATAGGAGCAGGCATTCGGTGAGCAGCTGTCGTGCCAGCCTGGTGCGGCTGGCTCCCAGCGCAGAGCGTATGGATAGTTCTGCTGCGCGATCGGCGGTGCGGGCGGTCAAGAGATTCGCAATATTCGTGCACGCAATCAGCAAAACCAACATCACCGCGCCCATCAAAATCAATGAAGCATCCTTCACGGGACCAAGAAGGCCGTCCTGCAGCGAGATTATCCTCGGGCGCTGGTCGGAACTCTGCGTCTTGGTCGGTTCCGAGGACTGTTGCTCGACCTCCACTGCAAACGCGGCGCGGGCTTGCGCCCACGAGACGCCAGACCTCAGTCGCGCGATGCTGGCCCATCCGTTGTTCCCCGGGCTGAATGCTGCCGGCTTCCACAGAACAGAACCGGCTGGATAATCGAATCCCGGGGGCGCGACGCCAATGATCGTAAGCGTATTTCCATCAACACGGATCGTTGCGCCCAGAGCTTTTGGGTCCCCTCCGAAAAGCTGTCGCCAAAGCCCGTAACCGATCACCGCGACTGCGTTGCGTCCCGGCAAGCCCCATCCGGGTGCATCCGCTTCGTCCTCGGGGGCGAATCCACGTCCCAATATTGGCCCAGCGCCCAGCACAGAGAAGAAATTCCAGGATGTCTGGGAGAGGTGCACCCGGGTCGAACTTCGCGCTCCCTCCACGTTCACGTCCAAGCCTTCCAAAAGTGCGGCGTCGCCGAGATACGTGCTCTGCTGTTGCCAATCGTGAAATTGCTTTGCACTGTCATGGGGCGGAATGAAGTTCTGTAGCAGTGCCAGGCGGTCTGGCTCATGAAATGGCAACGAGTGCAGCAGCAATGTGTTGACTACGCTGAAGATGGCGGTGTTGGCGCCGATGCCGAGAGCGAGGGTGAGGATGGCGACGACTGTGAAGCCGGGAGATTTGCGAAGCATGCGCAGGCCATAGCGAGCGTCTTGCAGGAGGTCTACAAACCAGCGTCCGCCCCACGTGTCGCGCGTTACCTCCTCAGCCAGCGCGATACTTCCAAATTCGTGTCGCGCGGCAGTTTGGGCTTCCCTCGGTGCCAGGCCCGATTCCATGTTCTCTCGCGCGGCGAGTTCCAAGTGACCCTGAATTTCTTCGTTGAGTTCTTCATTGCGCCGCCACCACCAGAAAGGGAATCTCATGATTCACTCCCGTGCTTTGCCGGATTCAAAATGCCTTCCATGGCTTCGGTCAGTTGGGCCCAGTGGGAGCGTTCCACGACTAACTGTTTGCGCCCGGATTTCGTCAGGCGATAAATCCTCAACCGCGGGCCAAGTTCCGAAGCTTTCCATTCCGCGGCGATCCAGCCTTTGCGTTCCAGCCGATGGAGGGCTGGATAGAGGGAACCCGTATCCACCTTCAGAATTTCACGCGAGTTTGTGAGGATGACCTTGCTGAGCGCATATCCATGGCGTGGTCCCCAATGGAGGACCTGGAGGATGAGCATGTCCAAGGTGCCCTGGAGGATTTCGGTGCGACTTTGATACTTTCCCTTGGCTGGGGTCATAGCGTAGGTATGTAGACATCCTCCTTACCTGTACGTAGACTATCTACGTACCACACGGGGGTGGCAGGCTGCAAGGAAATATCTGGAGAAGGCGCCTAGCCCACGGCGACGGGAAAAGACGCACTACCTGAAAGTCTTCGGAGAGTAAGTAAGGCAGGGTAGAATCGCAATATCGACACCAAGGCCAACACGATCGGATTCCCCACGACCGCGCTGCTCTGCGCGCTCCTGCTGTCCATCTCCATCGCCGCACAAGAGAACGCGCAACCGCCCTCTGGAAGCGACACCAAGATTCGCGTCGCGGTGAACGGCGTTCTGGTGCCGGTGGTAGTCCGGGACTCACACGGGCGGGCGGTTGGTGGCCTGAAAAAAGAAGATTTCCAAGTTTTCGATGGCAACAAAGCACAGGATATTTCCGGATTCAGTGTTCAGCAGCGAGCGGGTCGTGAGGGCAACCGGGCGAGCACGGAGCCGGCTCCCGTCGGTTTGGACACTCCCCCGGCGGCAACCCCGCCAACGCGTTTTATCGTTTTCTTGTTCGACGACCTGCACCTAAGCACGGGCGATTTGCTGCGAATGCAAAAGGTAGCCACCACAATGTTAGGCCAGTCGGTCGCGGATACCGATATGGCGGCTGTGGTTTCCTTGTCTGGAACCAACAGTGGCCTGACTCGCGATCGCGCCAAGTTGGAGGACGCGGTCGGGAAACTGAAAGTGCAGCAACTGTTCCGGCACGACGAACATGCGTGCCCGAATATCAGCTTTTACGAAGCGGACTTGATTCAAAACAAGCACAGTGAGCCGGCCCTCAAGACCGCCGAGGCGGATTATGTGGCTTGCGCGGCTCTTGTAAACGCGTCGCCCCACATGGTTGAGTCCATGGTGAGATCCTCCGCGGAACAATCCCTGGTAATCGGTGAACACGATGTTTCGGCTTCGCTCCGCACGGTCAGAGAGTTTGTGCAAAAGATGGGTACTCTGCCTGGGCAGCGGACGCTGATTCTGATTTCGCCCGGTTTTTTCACGATGACACCGGACGCGATGGCCGAGAAGTCTCTGGTTCTGGACAGCGCGGCGCGGTCCAACGTGACCATCAGCGCAATGGATGCTCGCGGGCTGTACACGACGGAAATCGACGCTAGCGAACGTGGCGGGTCTTCGGCGCAAGACCTGGCAACCGGACAGCATGCCCAGTATCGCGCCGATTCGATGAACTTCGACGAAGACGTGATGTCGGAACTCGCGGATGGAACCGGCGGAACCTACTTTCACAATAGCAACGACCTGGAAGGCGGACTCCGAAGCTTGGCAGCGGCGCCGGAGTATGTGTACTTGCTGGAGCTCTCACTGGAAAAAATAAAACCGGACGGGTCGTATCATCGGCTGAAAATCAAAGTAGACCGCGACGGCGTCAGGTTGCAAGCGCGGCGCGGCTATTTCGCGCCGAAGAAAGACAAGAGGTAAACCCCGCGAGCTAGTTCGTCTTTCCCTTGGCTTGGGCAAACGCAGCCGATTTCTGGAGCGCCTCCTGCGAAGCCTGGTGCGCTTTGGCCGAGTGTTCCAACGCCTGCTTGGAATGCTCGTGCGCCGTTTGATGATCGCCTTTGTCTAGGTGCGCGGCAGCAACACGGTGCGCGTGTGCGGCGAGATCATGGAACTCCGCGGCTCGTTGGTGCGATTGGTTTGGCATGCTTAGCTCCTCCGTCTTCAGACTAACGTTGATCCCGCGCCGATGCCAGGACTGGAGAGTGATTTCTGTCCGCGTGCCGGTTCGACTCACCCTGCGATCGTGCAAACGGCGTCGCGTTCCCGCGGGGCGCACTATTTGGATGGGAGGGCTGTTTCGAGTTGCGCGATCTGCTGCTTGATCAGGTCTGCGTTGGGTCCGGGCGGCACGTAGGTGAGACTGTTGCGCAGGTGTTGTAGTGCGCCGGCGGAGTCCCCTCTGGCGGCCAGGAGTACGGCCAGAAGCTGCTCGGTATTCGGCGCGGTATGCTGCGGGTCCATCGCCAGCGCTTTGTTGGCGCTGGTTTCCGCGACGTCTGCCTTGCCAAGTTTGAAATTGGCGAGCGCGTTGTAATACCAGGTTTGCGGCGTGCCGCGCGGATTCAGCTCCAATTCCTGCGACGTATACTCGACAACTTGCTGCCACTTTCCGGCTTGACCTGCGAGCGGCGCGAGATGCTGGTACGGAAGAATGAATTTCGGATCGGCGGCGACCGCCTTGGTGAACGAGTTCGTGGCGTCCTGCGGCTTGGATTTTTCCTGGATTTTGCCGAGCTCAAACCAGGCTTCGGCAAACTGCGGATAGATCTGTACTGCTTTTTCCAAATCCTTTTGCGCCTTGTCGGGTTTCTGATCCAGCCACTCCGTGCGCGCTTTGTCGAAGGCTTTTATCGCGTCTTTTGGAACGGACGCCGTCGTGCCGCTGACCGCCGTGCCTGCCGATCCGTCTTCGCGCTTCAGCGTGATCGTGCCCAGGTTGGGGTTGTCCTGCACGTTGCGGTTTGCAATGTTGATCGAGCTGGAGTCAAAACCTGGCAGCGAGGCTTGCACGTCGCAGCCGACGAACTGTTGTGCGAGTTTCGTTTTCGTATCGCCATTGCCGGCCACAGAGCTGTCCGATTTCGCGGGAGCGATCAGAAAGTTGCCTTTGGGATCGGTAGTGGAGGTGTAGCGAATTTTGCCATCGCACGTGACGTTGACCGGGATGGGATCCCAGGGTAAGGCGCCGCCCGCGACGCTAACGTTCCCGCCGAGGTAATCTCCGGGTCGTCCTTGATTCATCAGCGCGTCCCAATTCGAAGTCTTGCCGATCTCGGTGGACGCTGCGGGAGGCGTCCCGGTCGATTTGGCGCTTTGCGCGTGTGCGGCGACGCCAAAGGCGAGAGATGCGGAGAGGAGTAAGGGGAGTTTCGTTTTCATAAGGGACCTCGAGAAAATTATGCTCCAATTGGTGGCCGGCCGAAGCGGAAACTTTTGACGAGAGAAGATCAGCCGCGGTCATCGGCGGCCATGGGCGCAAGAAGCGTACAGCAGATCCCTCGCTTCACCCGCGCAGACCTGGTTCCGGCGAGCCTTTCAGGAACTCTTGGCGACCCGCGGGCCCCGGAGATTCAGGCAAGGCCGGTGCCAGAAATTTTGAAAGCGATGGCATGGTCGCAGGGTTTCTGTGCAGGCAGCTCGATCTTCAAGGCGGTTTCGTCGCGCTGCCATTTTAGTTTGCCGGGGTACCCCAAGAGTTCGACGTTTTCAATTTTGCCCGGCGCTTGTTTGCTGCTGGTAGCAAGCGGAGCGATCACCGCTTGCTTTCCCGGCCAGTCCATCACGAAGGCGTAAAGGGTCGGTCCCTTGGTGGTGAAGCGGACGTCTGCGGCGGTGAGTGGCTTGCGCTTGCTTTCGTTGAAGCTGGCGTCCTCGCCCGGAGCGCTAGGCGCAGCGATCTGCCCCGAGATTTTCCATGGGCGCGTTGCATGGATGTTCGGCATTTACGTTCATCCACGCGGTGATGCCGGCGAGTACCTGGAGTTCACGATCGTCGAGCATGCCGCTGGAGGGCAGCGGAAAATTCAGCATCAGATTTCCATTCTTGCTGACGATATCCACGAGCATGTCCACCACGATCTTCGGAGTCCGGGCGCGCGGGCACGATTCGTGGTCGCGTTCCAAACGAGCATAGCCGAAACGTGGGCCCGCTTGTCCTCGGACTAGGCCCGTTGGTCCCAAGTGCATTGCGCGCGCGGCGGCCGCGCTGTATTTGTAGCTCATGAACACTTCAAAACTGACTTGCTGGCTCTGGTGGATCTTGCTGGGCATTGTGTTGCTGGGAATGGATTGCGTGGCCCATGCGCAATCTTCGCCCGACGCGGGCTGGCCCAATTATGGGAACGATGCGGGCGGCGGACGGTATTCCACCGCTTCGCAGATCAACCGCGAGAACGTAACGCGACTGAAACTCGCGTGGACATATCGCACCGGCGCGATGGATGTACAAACCGAGTTGAACCACAAGGCCGCGTTTGAAGCCACACCGATTCTTGTGGATGGAAAGCTCTACCTGAGCACGCCGTACGATCACGTGATTGCCCTCGATCCAGTTTCGGGGAAAAAGATTTGGGAGTTCGATCCCAAACTGGATCTGACGCATGGGTATTCCGAGGTTACGTCTCGCGGAGTTTCCGCGTGGCGCGATGCGGCTGCCAAGCCCGCCGCGCCGTGCGCTCTGCGGATTTTCATCGGAACGCTGGATGCGCGCCTGATTGCGCTGGATGGACAGACCGGCACGCCGTGTTCCGATTTCGGCTCCGCGGGGCAGATTGATCTTACGCGCGACGTAGAATTGCGCGATCTCGGCGACTATCAGGTTACGTCGGCGAGTTCGATCGCGGGAGACCTCGTGATCGTGGGCTCGTCGATTGGAGACAACCGCGCGGTCGATGTGGAGCGCGGGGTTGTGCGCGGGTTCGATGCACGCACGGGGAAGATGCGCTGGAGCTGGGATCCGATTCCCTGGGCAAAGGATACAAAGCCTCGGACGGGCGCGGGAAATGCCTGGTCCACGATTTCCGTGGATGCGCAGCGCGACTTGGTGTTCATTCCGACGGGCAGCGCGAGCCCCGACTATTTTGGCGGGATTCGCAAGGGCGACGATAAGTGGGCCGACTCGGTGGTGGCGCTGAAGGCATCGACCGGGCAATTCGTGTGGGGTTTTCAGGTGGTGCATCACGATTTGTGGGACTACGACGTGGCGTCCCAGCCGACGCTGTTTACCTGGAAGGATAAGACTCCGGCAATTGCGATTACCACGAAGATGGGGCGCGTGTTTGTGCTCAATCGTCTGAATGGCAAACCGCTGATTCCGGTCGAAGAACAACCGGTACCGAACAGCGACATTCCCGGCGAGGAAGCGTGGCCAACGCAGCCTTCGGGAATTTCGACGGTCCCGGAAGGGTTGAAGGTCAGCGACGCGTGGGGATTAGACGAGGACGAGCGGAAGTGGTGCCAAGACCGGATTAAAGCTTCACGGTCGGAAGGAATTTTTACGCCACCGAGTTTGCAGGGCACGATTGTTTATCCGGGCAATGCCGGCGGCGTGAATTGGGGCAGTTCGGCGTTTGATCCGCAGCGGCATCTATTGATCATGAACACAAACCATCTCGCGATGTGGGTGAAGTTGATTGAGCGCGAGAAACTGGCCGGCGTGTATTCCGAGCGCGAAAACAACCGCATGAGCGGCGAGTTTGCGCGGCAAACCGGCGCTCCCTACGCAATGTACCGCGAAACGTTTTTGTCTCCGACTCACAAGCTGCCTTGCACGCCTCCCCCCTGGGGCACGGTTGTGGCTCTTGACCTTTTCTCCGGGAAGAAGGTTTGGGACGTGCCGCTGGGGAGTTTCCTTCCCGGCCAGAAGACCGGCGCCATCAATTTCGGGGGCCCCATGGTCACGGCGGGTGAATTGATTTTCACTGCGGCTTCCTGGGACGGGCACTTGCGCGCCTTTGACGTAGCAAGCGGGAATGAGATTTGGTCTTACGAGCTGCCAGCGGGCGGCCAGGCTACGCCCATGACGTACAGCGTGGATGGGAAGCAATATGTTGTGATCGCGGCTGGGGGCCACGGGAAGTTGGGGACAAAGCAAGCGGATTACGTTTTGGCGTTTACCTTGCCGTAGCGCACGAGAGCATGTTTCATTCTCTGGATGGTTAGACTCCCTTCATCAGTGCTCAATTCTACGCCGGTTCGTTCGACCGATCTAAAGATCGGCCACTACAAGCGCGGCGGATTAAGTTGGCTACCTCGTTGGGGACTTCGCGTTGCGGGAAGTGCCCTACCCCTGGGAATTCGATGCGCTCGTGGCCTTGCGGGAACCAGTTCTCCTGGCCTTGCGAGGAGGCTGGGAGATTGACGGCGTCGGCCAGCCCGCAGCCGAACAGGAGCGGGACCTGGATTCGCGGCAGGAGTTGCTGATCGAGTTGCGATTGTTGCTGGACGTAGGCTGGGACGCCGGGACTATTTCCGTAGCGGTGCCGGTAGTAGGAGATGACGATGGGGACGAACTGCGGATTGTTCCAGGCGGATTTCGCACTTTCCATCTCGGCTTGGGCGAACTTCCATTCGGGCGACCATGTGGGCCATAGATATTCGCAAAAGGGGATGGGATCGGTTTCGAACGCTGCGCGGCCGCGTTCGGTGTTGAAATACCACTGATACCAGTAGGCCCGAACTTGCTCGGGCGATTCGCGCTTTCCCTGGAACATCAGGTACGGCGTCGCCAGCGTGACGAGGCCGAGAAGGCGCTCGGGTGCGAGGACCGCTACAGCATAGGCGGTTCTCGCTCCCCAATCGTGCCCGACGAGCACGAAACCAGCGATCCCGACCGCGTCGGCGAAGTCGAGGACATCCTGAGCGAGAGCGCCGGTTTGACCGCTGAGGGCGTCCCGATTGTCGATGCGGGTAGCGCCGAAGCCGCGCAGGTGGGGTACGAGAATTCGCAGAGGCTCGCCTTTCAGGTTGTCGATCACGCGATCCCAGGTGCGAAAGCTGTCCGGAAAACCGTGGAGCAGGATTAGCGGGGTGTTCCCGGCAGAGCCATGCTCTTCGTATTCAATCAAGGCAAAGCGGGTACGCGCTAAAGGCATAGGAGGTTTGGATGAGGCTAAGTGTAAGGGGGGCGCCACGGCTTCCGCAACGGGCGCGTTCCGCTGAGTCAGAGGCCTTTGGAGGCGCGGAAGGCGCGAACTACGGCGGGGACGTCCCGCTGGTTGGCGTCTACTTCGGCGTTGAGGTGGCGCATGTCTTCGGCGGAGATTTTACCAGCCAGGGCGGCCAGGGTGGGTCGGAGCTCGGGGAATTTGGCCAGCGTGTCGCGGCGAACGATGGGGACGGCGTCGTACGGCGGGAAATAGTGGCGATCGTCGGTCAGGGCGACGAGGTGCAGGGCGTCGATGAGGCCGTCGGTGGAATTGCCGGCTACGATGTCTACTTTCTTGTCGATCAATGCGCGGTAGATCAGGCCCAAGTCCATCACCGTGGGTTGAGCGGCAAAATGGAGGACGTAGCGCTGCGTAAAACCCTGATAGCCGTCGGGACGCTCGACGAATTCGTAGCCTACACCGACGAGCCAGCGGGGGGCTAACGGGATGATGTCAGAGATGGTGGTTAAGTGGAATTGTTGAGCATCGGTGCCGCGAACAACCATGGCGAAGGTGTTTTCGAAGCCGAGCGGCTCGGTGACTTCCAGGTTGAAGCGGTCGGCGTAGCCCTTTCTTACGCGCTCGTAGACGGCTTTGGAGTCACCGCCTGGTTTTTCGTTCAGGACGGCGGTAAGGGCTGTCCCGGTATATTCGACGTAGAGGTCTAGCTGGCCGGATTCGAGGGCTTTCTGGCAGAGGAGGGTGCCGCCCAGGTTGGTCTTACGCTCGACGTGGATGCCGGTGCGGGCTTCGATGTGTTGGGCCAGGAGCTCGGCCAGGATAACTTGCTCGGTGAAGAACTTCGAGCCAATGGTGACGTGGGGCGGTGCGGAACGGCAGCCGGAGAGGGAGAGGAGGGCGAGGAAATAAAGGGTCGAGAGAGGGCGGCGCATCGTTAGGAATGTCTCACGTGCGATGAGATAACGGAATAGTGTTCGTGCGAATTGGACGGAGAGAAAAAGAAGTTCTGACACGGAGGCACGGAGAACACCGAGTAAGAACGGACAAGGAAAAAAGACCGAGGGAAAAGAACAGGGAAACAAGGAAGAGCAATGGCGACCTCAGGCGAACCTAAGGTGGCGCTCCAAGGCGGCTAGGAGGAGGTCGGCGGCGATGGCTAGAAGCGCGGCGGGGATGGCGCCGGCCAGGATTACGGCGTCGCTGACCATGGCTACGCCGCGGAAGATGAAGGTGCCCAGGCCACCGGCACCTATGGCGGCGGCGATGGTGGCGACGCCGATGGTGATAACCGTGGCCGTGCGGATACCGGCCAGGATGATAGGAAGGGCTAGCGGGAGGCGGACGCTCCAGAGGATTTGCCGGTCGGTCATGCCCATGGCTTCGGCGGCTTGCAGGACGGCAGGATCGATTCCCGTCAGACCGACGTAGGTGTTTCGGAGGATTGGCAGGAGGGCGTATAGAACCAACGCTACGATGGCCGTGCGGCGGCCTATGCCACCGATGAAGGGGATGGGAATTAGGAAGCCGAACAGGGCGAGGCTGGGGATGGTTTGGAAGACGCTGGCGACGCCGAGGGCGATGTTGCGCAGCGTGGGGCGCTGGATGATCAGCATGCCCAGCGGCAGGGCAATGGCAATGGCGATGGCCATGGAAATTACGACCAGCGTCATGTGCGCTACGGTGGCTTCGAGGATCTCGGCGTAATGTCCGAGTAAAAATTGCCAGGGACTCACAAGCAAGCTCCGGGAAGGGCGCCAGGTTGGGCGCCACCGTGGGTTCCCATGGGGGCGAGGGCACCCAGGGAAGCAACGAAAGCCTGGACTTCGGAGTGGTCGATCTGCAGGAATTCGTTTGGCTTAGCGGAAGCGACGATGCGGCCGGTCTGGAGAAGCACAATGCGTGAGGCCAGCAACAGGGCTTCGCGAAGGTCGTGGGTCACGAAGACGATGGTCCTGGCCAGGCGGCGAGCGAGGCTGCTGAACTCACGCTGGAGTTCGGCGCGGGTCACCGGGTCCAGGGCGCCGAACGGTTCGTCCATGAGTAGGATAGGTGGATCGGCGGCGAGGGCGCGCGCTACGCCAACGCGCTGGCGCTGGCCGCCGGAAAGTTCATGAGGCCGGCGATTGGAAAATTCGCGGGGGTCGAGGCCAACCAGGCGGAGCAGTTCGTCGACTCGTTGCGTGATGCGAGACGCGTCCCACTTTTCCAGGGTGGGAACCAGGCCGATGTTTTGGGCGACAGTGAAATGGGGGAACAAGCCACCTTCCTGAATAACGTATCCGATGCCTCGGCGGAGACGAATGGGATCCCATTGCGCGGTAGAGCGTCCTTGCACCCGAACTTCGCCTCTTTCCGCGAGCAGCAAGCGATTGATCAGCTTCAAGAGGGTGGTTTTGCCGCTTCCGCTGCGTCCCAGAAGGACCAGTGTTTCGCCCGCATGAATTTCCAATGAAATGGAATCAATAATCGGATGCGAGGCGTTACCCTTAACACTGTATGTTACGTCCTCAAAGAGGATGGTACTTTCTGGAAGTGCGGCGGCTTTCGCGTTCATTTCGATTGACACCTTTGACGGTCGGGAGAGACCATCATACTTGGCTCAGGCTCCCCGTACCGAATTTTGGTGCATCCTTCACGCGGACACTGCATCGAAACGGGGGGAGACAATCGCATGGGAGTTCTTAGCAGCGCGGTCCGTATACGCCACGACCTTCACGCGCGTTTAACCGAGGCTCGGAAACGAACCGACGAGCTGTTCAGCATCGTCCGCGACGAAGCTCTCTACGACCGGCCTATCGCCGAGCGTCATCGCATAATTTTCTACGTCGGGCATGTTGAATCGTTCGATTGGAATTTACTGGCGCAGCGGGCGTTTGGGTTGCAGTCCTTCCACGAATCCTTCGACAAGTTATTTGCGTTTGGGATTGATCCCGTGGGCGGAGGTTTGCCCACGGACAAGCCGTCGGATTGGCCTTCGCGCGAAGAAATTTACCAGTACAACCAAAGGTTGCGCGAAGATCTGGATCAGGCCATCGCGCGAACCCTGGCGAACCCTTCTGAAGGGCACCCCCTGCTGTTGCCGATGCTGGAAGTGGCCATCGAACACCGCTTAATGCATGCAGAGACCTTGGCCTATATGCTGCACCAGTTGCCCGCCGATCGTAAAATTCCGGCTCCCAAAGAAGCGGTCTGGAAAACAGCTCGCGCCAAGTCGCACCTGATCGACGTGCCTGCCGGCCAGGCAACACTGGGAATGCGGCGCGCGAACAACGGCGAATTCGGCTGGGATAATGAGATGGACGCGTGGGAAGCGTTTGTGCCGGGATTCTCGATGGACAACTACAACGTGATGAACCGCGATTTTCTGCAATTCATGCAGTCGGGCGGCTATGAGAATCGCTCGTTGTGGAGCAATGAGGCCTGGGCGTGGATGAAGGCCGAGAAAATTGATCATCCGACGTTCTGGCGGCGCGAAGGAAGTTTGTGGATGTATCGGACCATGTTCGGCGATATCCAGTTGCCGCTGGACTGGCCGGTGTATGTGAGCCACGCTGAAGCCTCGGCGTATGCAAAGTGGCTGGGACGTAAATTGCCGACCGAGGAACAGTTCCATCGTGCGGCCTACGGCACTTCGGATGACCGCGTGGAGCGCGAGTACCCCTGGGGCAATGACGCGCCCAGCGAGAAATACGGGAATTTTAATTTTGCTCACTGGGAACCGAAACCTGTAGGATCATACCCGCGCGGCGCGAGCGCGTTTGGGGTTCACGACCTGGTGGGTAACGGATGGGAATGGACGCGAACCGAGTTTGGTCCGTTTCCGGGCTTCACACCGATGTCGTTTTATCCCGGCTATTCAGCGAATTTTTTCGACGGCAAGCACTACGTGATGAAAGGCGGTTCTCCTCGCACCGCCGCTTGTATGTTGCGACGTTCGTTCCGTAACTGGTTCCAGCCTAATTATCCGTATGTATACGCAACATTTCGTTGCGTCGAGGACTAGCGAACAACTCAACTTAGGGGCCGACATGCTGACCGATTCCCTTCCCAAGCGGCACGTCTCGGAGTTCGCGCGATGCGTTCGCGAATGTCTGACCAAAGAAGGACAGAAAGAACTGCCCTCGAAATATTTGTATGACGAGGTTGGTTCGGCGCTGTTCGAGGCCATCTGCGTGCTGCCGGAGTACGGGCTGACCCGGGCGGATGCGCGACTGCTGGAGAAGCACGCCGGGGAGATCGTGGCTCGCCTGCCCTTTCCGATTGAGGTGGCGGAACTGGGCAGCGGCAGCGGGAAAAAGACCCGATGGATTCTGGAGGCGCTCTCGCAACGGCAGCGTACCTATTATTATCCGATCGAAATCTCGCCTTCGGCGCTGGCCGCGTGTGAGAAAGAACTCGGGCAGATCGATCTGGTCAGCATTGTGGGTTACGAGCAACCGTATCTGGAGGGGCTGCGGGCAGTTGCGAAGCGGCGGGATGAGCGAGAACATTTGCTGGTTTTGTTCCTGGGGAGCACGATCGGCAACTTTGACCGCTCGGCTGGCGAGGGATTTTTGCGCGAAGTGTGCGCGACCTTACAAACTGGAGACGCCTTGTTGCTGGGCACGGACTTAGAGAAGAGTGCCGCGGTCCAAGTGCTCGCTTACGACGACCCCGCGGGCGTGACCGCGGCGTTTAACTTGAATTTGCTGGCTCGCATCAATCGGGAATTGGGCGCGAGCTTTGATCTTTCCCGCTTCGAGCATGAAGCTCGGTGGAATACGGCGGAGCGGCGAATCGAGATGCACTTGCGATCCACGCACCAGCAGGACGTGGCCATTCCGGCTGCCGGATTGCGAGTCAGTTTCAAGGAAGGCGAGACTATTTGGACGGAAAGTTCGCACAAGTACCAGCCAGCAGAAGTTGTTTCCATGGCGCAAAGGACTGGATTCCGGTGCGATGGACAGTGGATTGATGAAGAGTGGCCGTTCGCTCAGAATTTATTGATTCGAGAGTAGTGGTTGTCAGTGAGCGGAGAAGCTCCGGCGTCTCCTGTGCGGAACCCCGCTTCAAGTTTTCCTGAATCTAAATTCCTTCCACTCGCCAGACCAAGCGGCCTAGCCAGGATTTTTCGCTGGCAAAATCCGGATACCAGACGGCAAGAATTTGCGAGCCCTGGTAGACACGTTCGAAGCCTTCCTCAGATTCTGAAACTGTTTCGATCGGTGCCACCCAAAAATGCTGTGCGCCTGGGGCATGCAGAGCAATTTTCACGCGCTGCCAGCCGTCTTCCATACGCAGCGTAGGGCCGGGCAGAGCGCCGCTGAAACGTAGATTCTCCGGGCCGTTCGGCGTCTCGAAGAAGCGATCAGCGGCGTTCGGTGCGAGCAGATTTACGACCGATTCCAGGCCGACGGCGAGGGACCTTTCGATAGGCGATTTGAACTTCAGCCTGAGCTCGCAGGCTAGTTCGCAACCGCGTGGGGCGGGACCAAACGAGAAATGCTTGGTGACGCTCAGCTCGGGGCCCAAAGCGGAATTCTCTCGTGGCCATGCTAGGACTGCGTCGCGCATCAGTTCGGCATCGTGCGACGAAGAGCCATCGACGGTGTAAGTGCCGCCGGCGAATCCTGGATCTTCCCGGAGTTTAAGGGCTTCGTAATCCGCCGAATTGCGTGACGGATCAAAGAGAAAGAGTCGAAAGGTGTGGCGCGGCCAGCGATCGTAAAGGAGAAAGCGCTCGAGGCCGATTTCTTTGACTTTGGTCTGTTCGTAAGCGGCGGCGGTGGACGTCGCAGGGCGATAACTGGGATCGCGCAGTCGGGAATGATATGGCTCGGGCCGTCGCAAGATGGAATTAATCAACGTCGAGGCGGTAGGGCGGAAATCCAGAGCGGCGAGCGTCCCGCCGTCGGAGGGTTTCAGCAACGCCTGATACTCAGGTGCTGTGAAGAGCAACTCGTCCACGCCATCGCCGTCATAATCCAGAGTTTCCACGCGAGCTGCGATTCCGCCGGGCGTGTGGCGGTCGGCGATGGCCTCGGCGCGAATCAGATTGCGGGAAATGTCGGTGCGAAGATGAGGAGCGTAGAGACCGCCGAAGATTCCGTGCCAATAAGCGTCGTTGCATTGCGCGCGATGCAGCAAGTCACGGGCTTTGGCGAGTTCCTCGGCAGCTTTCGAACCAGGACGACGTTTGGGTGCAGACGCGATGCGGCGGGCGGCGCGCAGCATCTTCTTGTGCATCAGATTCGATTCCGAGTATTTCCTGAAGAAACCTCGCCACGGGCAGCCGCGAAGAAAGGACAGGACCTCGGCGCGCGAGCTGAACTCTTTCAATAGAGCGTTGTAGCGTTCCCGCGTGCGCGTGGGAAGGGCCCATTCCATCATCTCGGTATAAGAGGCGGTCGGCAGATCAGCGCGGCCAATGGGTTTGTGCGCCGTCAGATATTCGCCGGGGGAGCAGACGTCGAGCCAATCGGAATTCCGTTCGAACGCGGCGAACAGGTTGTCGAGCCATTGCTCGTGATAGCAGTGCTCGAAAGTTCCGGGCCATCCGCCAAATTTTTCCATGTCGTCGCCCATCGCGGCGATGCCGTCGGGGTGCGCATCGGCGCTTTCCTGGAGGTTGGCGACCACTTTGTCGATGGTGTCCCAGGGAATGAGGTAGCGCAACGATTTTTGCCCCGGAATGATGCGAATGGTCTGACCCTTGTCTTCGGCGATATAGTCGCCGAACAGTTCCGACTGCTCGAAACCCGCGGAAAGAAAGTGGATGTCGTCGAGAACGGTATAGCCTACGCCGGCCTCGGCCAGCACGGAGGCGAGCTGCGGCTCCCAGACGCGTTCGGCGAGCCAGGCACCGGACGGGCGCTTACCGAAGTGGTGCTCAACGTAGTCTGCGAGATGGATGATTTGTTCGTGCTGGTCCGCTGACGGTATCGAAATCAAGATCGGCTCGTAAAAACCCCCGCCGACTAATTCGACTTGTCCTTTTTCCACCAAGCGCTTCAGCAGCTCAAAATATTCCGGGTGATGTTGTTCAATCCAGGTCAGCAGCGGGCCCGAATAGTGAAGACCCACATGGATGTCGGGGTGCCTTTCCAACACTTTGACAAACGGCAGATAGCAGCGCGCGTAGGATTGCTCGAAGACATAATCGAAATTGCCGACGGGCTGGTGCGCGTGAACGAGGAGAACCAGATGGAGCTTCGGCGGCACGGGGACTAGGTCGGTCTCCTGAAGTACAGCATAACCTGAGGCATGGGTTTATGAGCGCTCACAGAACGAAGTGTTGCGCGAATGGCGCACCTGGGTTCGATGCCTCGAAGGGTAAGTTCGGGTGCAGCCGAGGGGCTGGGTCAGGGCTACGTCGAGGAATGTTTTGTGATCCAAACGGAAATCGTCGTCAGCGCCTCGGGGGCGAAGGTTTCTTCAATCGCACGGGACTCCGCGGGCAAACCCATGTAGCAATGCTGAAACTGGTGATTCAACCCGGGCAACTCGACAACCTGGAAGTCTTTGTTGCCACCGTCTTCCAGAGCCTTCCTGGCCAGCGGCAAATTTTCCTGCGCGGGTACCTGCAAATCTTTTTCGCCGGCCAAGACCAGAACCGGACATTCCGTTTGTTGGAGCGCTGGTAGGGGATCGTAATCCAAAAAATAACGGAACCAGGGAGAACTGGTCCAATGAATTTGCCGCTGCACGAACGCGGGCGGCATCGAAGGACCTAGACCGCTGACTTTGACCAGTTCCTCCAATTTATTCTCGAGAATCGCGCGGTTGGTTTCTTGACGAACCAGATTGTAGGATTCTCGGTCGAAGTCGAGGCTCTTGGCAATTTGGTCGGTGGTCATTCCGGCGGCCCGGGTGATCAGATCCGATTGCAGGAGCAATGTTTCTTCGCCTTTAGTCGCGGGACCCGCCAGCAATACGATCCACGAGACCTCGTTGTGGCGCGATGCAATCATGGGCGCGATGATGCCGCCTTCGCTGTGGCCGATGATTCCGATCTTTCGCGGGTCGATCTCTTTGCGGCGTTTGAGGAAAGCGAGAGCGGCCTGGGCATCCGAGGCGAAATCAGCGGTCGTGGCAACTTCGTAGTCGCCGGTGGATCTGCCGATGCCACGTTTATCGTACCGTAGCACCGCGATGCCGTTGCGGGTGAGATGGTCGGCAAGAATCAGAAAGGGGCGATGACCGGAGTCGGCTTCATCCCGGTCGAGCGGGCCGGAACCCGCGAGGAGAATTGCCGCGGGGAAAGGTCCGGGCCCGCGCGGAAGTGTTAGCGTCGCAGCCAGGGATATCCCCGCTTTGGCGTTTGGAAACGTAAGATCTTCTTCCCTGTAGGGATACGGTTTGACGGGAATTTGCGGGCGGCGCAACTCGAGGATCTGATCGGAGCGCTTGAAATTGAGGGGACTGGGATCTCCGTTCTGCCGCCACGTTCCAGAAATCAAATTGTTTGTGGCGTTCAGATCGCCGTCGTATACGCCGCTGACCGCGGGCAGATCCAGGTGCACGGCGGATTGGCTTTGCGTCACCTTCGTCGCGCGAAAACCATTGATGCCCTGGTCGATGCTGTCCATCGCGGCGATGAGTTGCCCTTGCTCGTCGTGCGAAATGCGCAATTGCAGGCGATAGCGCATGCCGTTGGTTTCAAGCGCACCTTGCCAGGTACCTTCGGCGGTCGCCACCGCTCCAGACGGGCTTCGGGAGGCCGCCATGTGCGGCTGGTGATGAAAGGTCAGCGGAAGGCTGGCGCCTCCCTGTGACCAGACTCCTTCGATCGAATGGTGGTCGGCCGAGATTTCTCCCTTGAAGGACGCGTTAACGGAGGGGATTTCGAATTTGAAGGTCGACTCGAATTGTTGCAGTGAGCCAACCTCGATGCCGTAAACGCCCTGATCAAGGCTGTCGACGGTGGCGGCCAACGATCCGTAGTTCCCCTTGGCGATGTGCAAAACCAGGTGGAGCGCGGTATCGCCGGCTTGCAGCGTGCCGGACCACGTGCCTTCGAGTATCTGCGCGTGAGCTTTACCTTCGGTTGATGGCGCTGGAGCGGCAACTTGCGCCCTTAAGGCGCCACTTTGCGTGAAAGCCCAGGTCAAGACGAACAAGACACCAAATTGAAACCGGATCTCCAGACGAAGTCTCCCATTTCCGACAGGCTGCACCCAATTGTAGATGACATGACCGCGGGAAGTGTTGGAAGAACCCGCCGGGAAAACCAGTGGGCAATCCGCGCTAGCCGTGAGCGAAAAAAGAAAAGCGGCATGCCGAAGCGCGCCGCGGAAAACTGCTTGAGGATGATTCTGTACGACCCGATAAGCGCAAGCTACTTCTTCGTGTAAAAGTCGGCGTTGACGGGCGTATAGCTCTGCCACTTCTCGGGCAGGTCTTCCAGAGCGAAAATAGCGGTCACCGGGCAAACGGGTACGCACGCTCCGCAATCAATGCATTCCGCAGGATTGATGAACAGCTGCTTCACGCCTTCAAAGTCCGGCTCATCCTTGCGCGGGTGGATGCAGTCGACCGGGCAGACATCAACGCAGGCGGTGTCTTTTGTGCCGATGCAAGGCTCGGCAATCACGTATGCCATTCAAGGTCTCCTTTTGTTGACCCAAGACCGGTGGCTCTGTCAAGTGCAGTGCGCGACCGCCGGAAATTTCTTATACCACGGCCCCATCGGGGCCAACAAGCAATCACCTGATTGTACGTGGCGCGAATGAGTTTCTCAACTTCGATGCGTCCGGCTAGAATGGTAGAGGAAGGAAGGCTCATGAGAATTCGGACTGCTTTCGTCGTACTTGCGTTTCTCGCGGCTGCCTCCACGCTCGCCGCGCCGCAAGCCCCTGCGCCTCACGATCCTCGATTGATCGACGCACAGGGCTACCAAAAATTGATCGAACAATATCGCGGGAAGCCCCTGCTGATCACCTTTTGGGCGACCTGGTGCGAACCGTGCCGCGACGAATTTCCCATGCTGAATGAATTGGTGAAGCAATACGCTCCCCAGGGATTGCATGTCGTCGGCGTCAATCTTGACGGCGACGGCGACTTGATTCTGATGCGCCGGTTCATTATTCGCTATAAACCGGCGTTCACGAATTATCGCAAGAGCGCCGGCGGGGAAGACGCGTTTGTGCAAGCGGTGTTGCCCGGATGGCGCGGCGAGATTCCGGCGTCGTTCTTTTATGGCAAAGATGGTCAACAGATAGGTCACCTAGTCGGCGCGAACGATCGCGAGACGTATGAAACGGCCATTCGCTCTCTGCTGGCATCGGGTGGCGGCACCGGCGCCGCCCGCTAGTATTCGCTGCACGACGCGACCTTCCCTACCCGAGCGGACCCCTTGACGCGTTGCCAACAAAGACCCTGAACAGCCATGCCCTGAAGCGGGCGACAACAAGAACACCCGCGGCTTTCAGGAATTCAACCCGTTTGTGTATGCCGCAAAGGACCTACACCCCGTGTTGATTCCGTCGCGTGACGGTGTAACAGTCTGCCGCAAGCGCTGGTTGGGGGTTATGGCCGCAAGACGTTTCGCAGCAAGAATCCGATGTTCGCGGGGCGTTCTGCCAGGCGGCGCATGAAATAGGGAAACCAATCGCGCCCGTACGGAATGTAAATGCGGACGCGGTAGCCGTCCTTCACCAGTCTCTGCTGCAAGTCGGTGCGTATCCCGTACAACATCTGAAATTCGAAATCATTCTTCGAAATTTGCTTTGCGGCCGCCCATCGAATGGTTTCGGCGATCATGCGCGGGTCATGCGTCGCGATGGCGTGGTAGAAACCACTTGGCAGCAGCATTTGCATCAGCCGGATATAGTTTCCATCCACATCCCGCTTTTTTTCGAACGCCACCTCGGCGGATTCCTTGTACGCGCCCTTGCAGAGACGCACGCGGCATCCGTACGCCAGCAAATCCCGAATGTCGCCTTCGCTGCGGTACAAGTAGGATTGAATTACGGTGCCAATGGCGGGGTTACGCACGCGAACGCGTTTCACGAGTTCGACGGTGCGTTGCGTGTAGATCGAACCTTCCATGTCCACGCGCAGGAAATTGTCGTAGCTGGCCGCCCGCTCGACGACGGAAAAAACCAGGCCCTCGCAGAATTCCGCGCTCAGATCCAATCCCAACTGGGTCAGTTTGCACGAAACATTGGCGTTCAGTTTTTCCTTCGCAATGCGATCGAAAACTTCCAGGTAAGCATCCCGTGCGCGCTGCGCATCCGTTGTCGTGGAAACATTTTCGCCCAGGTAATCGAGGCTCGCGGCCATTCCGAGTTCGTTGCACTTGCGAGCGACAGCGATGGCCTCGTCCGGCGTTTCGCCCGCGACGAAACGTCGTGACATGCTTCGAGTGGAATGATTCGAGACAACCCAGCGAGCAAAACCAGGGCTTTCCGATAGTTTGAGCAGAGTCGAACGGAGCATGGGAAGCTTCGATTATGGCCGCGTGTGAGCACCGCTGCCAGTTCGCTGCTATTCCGTGTGCCCTTCCAGGAACTTTTCCGCGTCGATGGCGGCCATGCAACCCGAGCCCGCGGCGGTGACGGCTTGGCGGTAGCGATGATCCTGGACATCGCCGGCAACAAACACGCCGGGAATCTTCGTCAAGCTGCCGTGTTTTGCGATCAGATAGCCATTCGCATCCATTTCCAGCTTGCCCTTCAGTACCTTGGTGTTGGGGTCGTGTCCAATCGCGATGAAAAGCCCGTGAACCGCGATCTCCCGCTTCTCGCCAGAACCAGGATGGTGCAAACGCACGCTCTCGACGGAGCCATCCTTGGCCACGATTTCATCCACGACAGCGGGTACGACGAACTCGATTTTTTCATTGGCCTTCGCGCGGTCGATCATGATCTTAGAAGCGCGGAACTCGTTCCGCCGGTGAATCAGGTACACCTTGCTCGCATACCGAGACAAAAAGTTCGCTTCTTCCATCGCCGAATCCCCGCCGCCAACCACCCCGATGGGCTTGCCCCGAAAGAAATAACCGTCGCAGGTCGCGCAGGTCGAAACCCCGTGTCCGATCAGTTCGCGTTCATTGGGTAGGCCCATTAGTCTTGCCGATGCACCCGCCGCCACGATCAATGCTTTCGCTTCATAGGTGTCCTTGCCCGCCACAATCTTGAACGGCCGCTGGGTCAAATCCACGTCCGTGATGACGCCAGACTTGAACTCGGTCCCGAATTTAGCCGCCTGCTTGCGCATATTCTCGATCAACTCCGGACCCATAATGCCGTCCGGGAAGCCGGGGAAATTTTCCACGTGCGTGGTGAGCGAAAGCTGCCCTCCGGGCTCGTGCCCGTCGATCACCAGCGGCGTCAAGTTGGCGCGCGCCGCATAGATCGCGGCGGTCAGCCCCGCGCAGCCACTACCGATGATCACCACGTTATGCATCGAATGCTCCTTAGTATTTGATTCCGCAATATGCCCGACCGATACAACGAGCAAGCATTGTAGCATTGCCGAGCCGGGGGTCTCGAAAGCGCGCCGCCGTCCAATTTGGAGATATATTTGGACTTAGTCCACATTGACCCTTCTTGGTGCCGCGACTACTCTATTGTTCGAAACCGAAAGACGGCCGGAAAGGACCCCGCAATGGACGCGCGCTACCCGATCGGAAAATTCCAAATGCCCGAGGAGGTCACACCCGCACGGCGCCGCTTGGCCATGGACGAAATCGCCGCGACCCCCAGGAACCTGCGCGCCGCCGTCGCTGGCCTTAGCGACCCGCAGCTCGACACGCCGTATCGCGAAGGCGGATGGACCGTACGGCAAGTCGTTCACCACGTCCCCGACAGCCACATGAACGCCTTCATTCGCTTGCGCCTCGCGCTCACCGAGGACAAACCCACGATCAGACCTTATGAAGAAGCCCGCTGGGCCGAACTCGCCGACGCGAAAGCTCCCATCGAAGTCTCGCAAATTCTTCTGGATTGTTTGCACGCCCGCTGGGATATCAACTGGCGCTCCATGAAACCTGAGCAATTCGCGCGTCCACTGGTCCACCCCGACCACGGCGAGCGCAACATTGATTGGCTGCTGTTCCTGTATGAGTGGCACGGCAAACATCACACTGCCCACATCACCGAGCTCCGCAAACGAAAAGGTTGGTAAATTAGGCTTGTGCACGTGCCGGGCTTCCGCCCGGCGAACGACTCCTCAATGCAAACCACGCAAACCTGGGATCCCGACCGCTACGCCCGCAATGCCCGATTCGTCTCTGACCTCGGCGCGCCTGTCGTCGAACTCCTCGCCCCGCGCGCCGGTGAACGCATTCTCGACCTTGGCTGTGGCGACGGCGTCCTCTCCGCCAAGCTAGCCGCCATGGGATGCGACGTCGTCGGCGTGGACGCGAGCCCAGCCCAGGTACAAGCCACCAGGAAACTAGGGGTGGAAGCCCACGCGGCAGACGCCGAGAATCTAAATTTCGACGCTGAGTTCGACGCCGTCTTCAGCAACGCCGCCCTCCATTGGATGCGCAACGCAGACGCGGTCATCAACGGCGTCTGGCTCGCTCTGCGCCCTGGCGGGCGCTTCGTGGCCGAAATGGGCGGCTACGGCTGCGTCGAAAAAATCAAGCGCGCTCTGATCGAAGCCCTGAACCGCCGTGGCATCGACGGCCAAGCCGCCAACCCATGGTATTTCCCAACTGTGGAAGATTACTCGGAGCGTTTGACCAATCGCACCTTCATCATCAACTACATCGCGCTAATCCCCCGCCCCACGCCCCTGCCCGGCGACGTAACCGCCTGGCTCGAAACCTTCGCCCAAAACTTCACTGCAACTCTCCCACCCGCCGAACACCCCGCTTACCTCGCCGAGGTTCAGGAAGCTCTTCGTCCCGAACTCTGCGACGCCCACGGCAAATGGACCGCCGACTATGTCCGCTTGCGGTTCTCCGCGAACAAAACCTAGTGGGTTAACGAAGAACCTGCTTTCCACCCGCCGTCTGGGCCCTCCGGATCAACTCGTTCGAGGGTAGGCCGCGGTCCAAAAGCTTTCGGGCGGTTTCCCCGCCCGCGACCGGCAGGTGCGACGAATCAAGGAGACCGAGTTGCACCAGCACGGACGCTTGATCCCAGTAGATGTGCTCGTGCGCCAGCTTCCCTCCCCGAAATTGCACGATAACCACCAGTCCGCACTCCACCGGCTTGCCCGTGGGAGCGATACCTGGGAGCATCCAATCCATTTCTATCGTGTGCGTGAAGCGAAAAATCATCTCGTCCACCAAACCCTCCGTGCCGATGGTCCGGGAGATCGGCACGATTTCTGTATCGGGCGGCATCTTGGGGATAAAGTGCAGGGAGTAGAATGCGCGCAACTGCTCGCGACCCACGCCGCCCGTCAACACCGGGATGTGGTTTACGTAGGCGTCCGGCACCATGGTGTCAACCGTAGCGTTCGTGTCGCGCGTCGCGAACTCTTCGCCCAGGTGCTCTTCCCAGAGGTCATTGAGAAACTGCTGCTCGGGTGTCAGGGCCGCTTTTGTCCCTTGCGTTTCACTCATCGCGGACTGCCTTTCCGCTTCGTGTATTCGAACGGTTTGTCGGTCGGCATACTTTGAGACAAACATCTTTACCACAACTCTCGCGCGCCTCGGAAGACTCCTCACCACGTCTTCGCTCCCTGCGTTCCTGCTTGCTCACACTCCAAACTGTCGAAAATGATGATCCATGTGCAGATATCCCCAGCGCATCCAATCCTTGTCGGTCATCACCCCGAAAATGGGATGCGGCCTCCACGAAAAATCCCTGGGCTCCCGCGTAAACCGTTCGAGCAGCCGCCGAAGCTCTCGCACATCCGCGTCAAATTCCGCCGGCCGCGTCCCGCCAATCTCTTGATCTACCTCGGGCATCGTTTTCACGCCGTGCGGCCAACGGAACGGCATATGCAACGCCACCACTTTCATGAATCCCTGCCCAAGGGTCCCTGGCTTGGCCGCCAGTGCCTTCTCTCCGATCACGCCACGCAACGAATCGCCCAGGTGGCATACCATCTGGTGCGCGGTCATCTTTCCCCAGCGTCGCTGGTTATCTGTCCGCACCAATCCTAGTCGCGCGGCAATCTCTTCTCGGTCCTGCGTAACTCCCAGGGTTTTCATGCAGCCTTCCCGTACCCGTCCGGCGTCCATTCTCTCGCGAATCTGCGCGGCAAGTGCGAACCAGTTCCTGGAAATGAAAACGGCGCCCCGGATTGCCAAGGCGCCGTTTCTCAGTTTCGACGTAACCGACGTTACTGCTGCTTTTTGGTTACCGGGCGCTTCTTCTTTCCTTTTTCCTTTTCCTTCGGAATGTCGTCTACGTTCACCTTGGCCTTATCCCAATGCAGCATGAACGCGGGATCGGGATCGTAAGACAGGAGCGTACCCGTGAAGCGGACTGGATTGTCCTTTTCCAGCTTCGCAGCGTCGGGCTGACCAACCACTTTGACATCCATATCGGGCACCGTCTTGGCGTCAAACTCGGCGTCGCTGGTAACGAATGCGACCTTCAACTGCGTGGTATCGGTTGCCGGCGTCACTTCGATCAGCTTGCCCGGCACATCGGGAAATTCCAAACCGCACGAAGCGAGCCAGGTCACTTTGGCTTTGTCTCCGCCGGCTTTCAGGTCGGTAATCACCGACGCGATGGTCATGTCCTTGCGCGCGGCGTCCAGATCTGCAGAACTGGGGAGCGTGTAGGTCGACGGACGATCCGCTGAGCTGCCGGCAAGCTGCAAGAGCTCGCTGAGTTCGGCATCGGTCAGGTTGTCGCAAGCCGCTTGTTGGTAATTCAGAATGAGTTTGCGCAGGTACGTTTTCACCTGGTTGGATTGCGCGGGGTTCGCGCCTTTTGCTGACACCGCTTTGGCGAAATACCAGAATGCGTCCATCTGCTGCGGCGGCGTCATCGCCATGTACGCCTGCCCGATGCGATAGCTGGTGATCGCGTCGTCGGGGGTCAACAGCAGAACCGCTTTGTAGGACGCGATGGCCGCGGGATAGTCCTTCAAAGTCATCGAGGCGTTGGCCGCGGTGTAATTGAACAAAATCGCCGGTTGCTTCTTCTGCTTGTCGAAGTCGTCCTGGCCCATGTTGTCGGGTTTCTTGAGGGCATTCAGGGTCGTCAAACCATCCGCCGCAGCCTGGCGTGCCTTCTTGGCCATGTCCGGATCTACCGGGGGAGGAGTAATGTTGCTGTAGGCAAACGCGCGCGCGTAGTACGCCTGATAGCGGACGGGCGCCTCGATCTTGTCGCCGAGCGCCAGGAGTTTGTCGGCGTACTCGATCACTTTCGGGAAATTCTTCAGCTGGCTGTAGGCGTTGTAATAGAGCGGGTAGACATAAATGAGCAAGGCGGAGTTCGGATACTTCGAAACAAAATCGTCGAGTTGCTTGATCTGCTGCGTTGGATCTTTCGTCGCCTGTGCCGCGGTGTACGCGTTGTACTCCGCCATGGTGTACTGAGGCTTGGCGGCGTCCTGTCCCGCAGCTGCCTGGGCCTTCGCTCCGGCAACGCTCCCGACCATCAGGCAAAGCGCCGCGACCATTGCGAGGCCCGCCAGTCTCCGTGATCCATTCATTCCGATTCTCCCTCGCTCGTAATCCAAGCCGTTGTGATGTATTTCTACTCTACCCGGAACGTGTCAGCCGGGAATTCCCTTGCTTGCTAAAACTTCGGGATTATAGGAAAGCCGGGTGGCATCCGCAAGGCAGTACCCTACAGGGAACTATGTATATACGGGTATTTGTCCCTCGACCTAATCGATAATCGCGTCCACCAACCACGCCCGGAGCCTCATAGACCCGAAATACCACTGGAAAAGCCACTCGCTCCGAATGTTGTTAAGATGAGTGTCGCACAATTTCGCGGCTTCTACGAGGAAGAATTCCGATGGCCCCGCTGCGAGAAACAAATTCATTGCCTGGCGACAAAACACCTCTTGCGGGCTCGGTATCCCTGGTGACGGGAGGCAGTCGCGGGATCGGCCGGGCCATCGCGTTGCGACTTGCGGCGATGGGATCCTCTGTCGCCATCTGCGGGCGCGACGCCAAGGCTTTGCAGTCTGTGGCGGCGGAGCTGCAAGCGGGGGCGCCGCGCGTTTTCTCTCAAGTCGCCGACGTGACGCGCTCCGCCGACGTGGCCGCGCTGGTTGAAAAGACCGAGGCTTCGCTGGGACCAATCTCGATTCTGGTCAATAACGCCGGCTTGGGTGTCTTTGGGCCGGCCCAGGAAAAGTCCGAGGAGGACTGGGATCGCGCGCTGAACACGAACCTCAAGAGCGTCTTCCTGGTTTCGCGCGCCGTCGCGCCCTCGATGATCCGCCACAAACGCGGGGACATCATCAATATCAGTTCGCTTGCCGGGCGCAATACGTTCGCAGGCGGCGGACTTTACTGCGCGTCGAAATGGGGTGTGCAAGGCCTCTCGGGCTGCATGGCGGAAGACCTACGCGAACACGGAATTCGCGTCAGCGTGATTTGCCCCGGCAGCGTAGCCACGGAATTTGCCGGCCGCGGCCCCAAGGATCCAACCAAGGTGCTGACCGCGGACGATGTGGCGCACGCGGTAGCGATGGTGGTGACCCAAGGGCCGCAGAGTTTCCTCAGCGAGATTCACCTGCGGCCGCTGCGCAAAGCGTAAAGAACGCCGAGAGATCGGTTTCGGCAATCAAGAAGGAATCACGGTGATCCTATGCGTCTCGTGCTGCTTTTTATTCTCTCGGCTGTATCCACGCTCGGGCAGGAACCTCTCAGGCAACAGATTCAGGCGATTGCTCGCGAAGCGCACGGCCAAGTGTCGGTGGCCTGCTCCTTGCCCGGCTCAGCGCTGAATTGCGATCTGAATCCAAACGCGCAGCCTCCCATGCAATCCGTTTTCAAGTTGCCGCTCGCTCTCACGGTTCTGCATCAGATCGAGCAAGGCACGTTTTCGCTCGATCAGCCGGTGCGCTTCCTTCCGCAGGACCGCATCCTGCCGCACGTCTACAGTCCTCTACAGGATCAATATCCCGATGCCGGGGTCGACATACCCTTGCGCGAGCTTTTGCGATTGTCGGTTTCGCTGAGCGACAACGTGGCGGCGGACATTCTGCTGCGCCTCGTGAACGGCCCGAAGACAGTCAACACGTATATCGCCGAGCTCCGGATTAACGGCTTCCATCTTCAAGACAGTGAAGCCGTCCTTCATCATGAAGTGCCGGCTCAATACCGGAACTGGTTTGCGCCCGCTGGAGCCGTCCAGCTGCTTCGCAGGATCAGCGACAATTCGCCGTTGACACCGGAACACACCGACCTGCTCGTAGGCTGGATGACACCAGCCCTCCGGACAAAGCGCCTGGAAGCCAATCTACCAGCCGGAACGCGCGTCGCCCACAAGTCAGGCACCTCGGACGTGGACCACGGACTGGCGCACGCGACCAACGATATCGGGCTCATCCCGCTACCGGACGGACGGCGAATTGCAATTGCCGTGTTCGTGACCGATTCGACTGCAGACCAAGCCACCCGCGAGCAGGTGATCGCTCGCATCGCCAGGGCTGCCTATGATGCCGGTCTGCAAACTACGGGCCGCTAACGCTCGCAAACCGCTTTGACGGTCCCGGCTGACCGCATTTTGGCGGGTTATTTCCTCTTGACAATCATCGTTACAACGACTATCGTACGCCCATGAGTTCCCGACAGCGTTCCGCTCGGCCCCCCGTCCTTCTCGAGGCGCAAGTCTTCATCGCCCTCCAGAAGATCGCCGATGCCCTGGCCCAGCAAGCCGAGCAGCTCTTGAAAGCCCACAACCTGACCGGCGCGCAATACAACGTACTCCGCATCCTCCGCGGTGCGGAACCGGAAGGCCTGGCTTGTAGCAACATCAGCGACCGCATGATTTCCCACGACCCCGATATGACGCGCCTTCTCGACCGCATGGAAAAACGCGCCCTGATCACGCGCCAGCGTCAAAAAGACGATCGCCGCGTGGTGAAAACGCGCATCACCGCCGCGGGCCTGGATTTATTGAAGGGCCTGGATGAACCGGTTCGCGAAGTCCACAAGCGACAGTTCCAGCACTTACCCGCCGCGCGGCTGAAAGCGCTCGCGGAGTTGCTCGATCAAGTTCTTCGTTGCGAAGCCGAATAGCCATTTGCAAGGGCACTATCGAATTTCAAAGCAAGACCGTTAACTTAACGCAAATCAAAGGAGATCGACATCATGGGCCATTCTCTAATCCGTATCGCAGCCACCGCCGGCCTTGCAGCGATTCTTTCGTTGCCGGCTTCCGCTGCTACTTCCACCTGGCAACTCGACCCGGCCCACTCGGCTGCGCAATTTGCCGTGCGGCACCTGGCGATTTCGACGGTGCGGGGGGCTTTCAGCAAGGTAACCGGCACGGTTATTTTTGACGATAAAGATGTCAGCAAGTCCAGCGTGGACGTCACCATCGACGTTTCCACCGTGGACACGCGCGAACCGAATCGCGATAAAGACCTAAGGAGCGATCATTTCTTCGATGTCGCTCAATATCCCACCATGACCTTCAAATCCAAGAAGGTGGAACAGGCTGGCACTGGCAAATTGAAGATTACCGGTGATCTGACCATTCACGGCGTCACCAAGGAAGTTGTTCTCGATGTCGATGGCCCGAGCGCTCCAGTGAAGGATCCCTGGGGCAACCAGCGCGTCGCCGTGAATGCCACCACGAAAATCAATCGGCAGGACTACGGCGTGAAGTGGAACGCCACCATGGACAACGGCGGCGTGGTCGTCGGCGACGACGTCTCGATCAACATCGATGCCGAAATGATTCAGAAAAACGCCGCCAAGCCGGGCAACTGACCTGCCGTCGGTTCCGGTTCGAGCCGTACTGGTAGCGCCGGCTGGCCTTGATCATCGAAGGGCATCCTGCCCGCTTGTCGGTTCGTGAGTCTGCCGGGCCTCCGATCCGTTGAGCCGGGCGGGCGCTCTTGTATCGCCCGTCGGGCTTTACTCATCTAATGCTGAGCCATTTCAACTGCGCGGAGAAATTGAGAAAGGTACAAGACCATGAAAAATCCTGCTCCCACCGAAGTGCCCGTCCATGAAATTGTGCGTGAACGATGGAGTCCACGAGCGTTTAGCGAGCAGGTGGTCGCGCCGGAAGTATTACGCAGCCTGTTTGAAGCCGCGCGATGGGCGCCCTCCAGTTCGAATCTTCAGCCGTGGGCCTATATCGTAGGCACCAAGGATGACAAGGAAAATTTCGACAAAGTGTTGAGCACGCTGGTTGAATTCAACCAGGGCTGGGCGAAGCATGCCCCGGTGCTGGCGCTATCGGTCGCGCAAGTCAAAAATGCCAAGGACGGCGCCACCAACCGCTGGGCATTTCATGATGTGGGCAGCGCGTCGGCGCAACTCACCACCGAAGCCAACACTCGAGGACTCTACGTCCATCAGATGGCGGGCCTCGATCCCGAGAAGGCCCGAAAAGTCTTCCAGATCCCGGAAGGCTGGGAGGCTGTCGCTGCCATTGCGATCGGCTATCCTGGTGATCCTGCCACGTTGCCAGACAAACTGCGGGAACGCGAGTTGGCCCCGCGGACGCGCAAGCCCCTTTCAGAATTTGTCATGACGGGCGGCTGGGGGCATACTGCTTATTTCGTCTCGAAGTAACCGATCAAGAGGACCCTTAGCCCCACGCCATGCACAGCACCCTGGACTTTCTTCTACGCCACGGTTACGTGGTTCTGCTGGGCTGGGTCTTTGCCGAACAGATCGGCCTGCCGGTTCCTTCCCTGCCGTTGTTGCTGGCGGCGGGCGCGCTGGCGGGCACTCACCACCTGAGTTTCTTTTTCTCGCTCTTTCTGTGTGTTCTTGCCGCGGTCGTTGCGGACTCCATCTGGTATGCGCTGGGCCGCATCAAGGGAATCAAAGTCCTTCAGTTGCTCTGCAAGATCTCGTTGGAACCCGATTCCTGCGTGCGGCGCACCGAAGGCGTTTTTTCCAAGCAAGGCGCGCGTTCCCTTCTCGTCGCGAAATTTCTTCCCGGCTTGAGCACCGTTGCGCCGCCCCTTGCGGGCATCTTCCACATGCGGCCGAGGCGTTTCCTGCTTTTCGACGCCTGCGGCGCGTTGCTTTGGGCCGGCAGCTTTCTCGGACTTGGGTTCGCCTTCAGCGGCCAGATTGAGCGCATTGCAGAAAACGCCTTGAGCCTCGGCGGATGGCTCCTGGTTCTGCTGATCGGCGGGCTGGCCTCCTACATCACCTACAAATTTATCGCTCGGCAACGGTTTATGCGCCAGTTGCGCATTGGCCGAATTACCGTGGAAGAACTCAAGACCAAGATCGACGCGGGCGAGGAACTCGTCATTGTGGATCTGCGCCACGCCTTGGATTTCGAAGCGGATCCCGAAACAATTCCCGGCGCTTTTCGGATGGACGCCAAGGAACTGGAGGAAACGAACGACCGGTTGCCCCGCGACCGCGAAGTCATCCTCTACTGCACTTGACCAAACGAAGCCACCAGCGCCCGTGCGGCGCTGATCCTACGAAATCACGGCATACGTCGCATCCGCCCACTGCAGGGCGGTCTGGAGGCATGGCGCGAGCACGGATACCCCGTCCACAACGCCACGCTAACTCAAATCAGCGCCACCACCGCATCCATCACCACGTAGCCGCACCGAGCCACACGGCAATACCGCGCTGCATCTCTTGCAGGGGCGCAGGCCTCTTGTGCCCCGAACGCCCAGACGTTTGCCGATAGCTACAGCCGCGGCAAAACGATTCCGCCCTGCGCTTGGTATTTCCCCTTTTTGTCTTTGTAGCTGACCTCGCAATCCTCGTCCGACTCGAAGAACAGTACTTGGCACAAACCCTCGTTGGCATAAATTTTGGCTGGCAACGGAGTTGTGTTGCTGATCTCCAGCGTCACGAAGCCTTCCCACTCCGGCTCGAAGGGAGTCACGTTCACGATGATTCCGCAGCGGGCGTAGGTCGATTTCCCTAAGCAAATGGTGAGCACGTTCCGCGGAATCCGGAAGTATTCTACCGACCGCGCCAGCGCAAACGAGTTCGGCGGAATCAGGCACTCGGCGCCTTTATACGCCACCAACGATCGAGGATCGAAATGTTTCGGGTCCACGATCGTCGAATTCACGTTGGTAAAGATTTGAAACTCGTCTGCCACCCGGATGTCGTAGCCATACGACGAGACTCCATAGCTGATCACCCCTTCGCGCACCTGCCGGTCCGTGAACGGTTCGATCATCTTATGTTCCAGCGACATGCGCCGGATCCACTTGTCGGGCTTAACGGACATCCACGCCTCCTCGATTTTTTTTCGCTTCCCGTCAACATCCACTGCTAGCGCCGGCATCCCTGCCGGCTCCGTAGCGTCGTTACTTCGTTATTTGATTACTTCGTCGCTTCCTATTCCGCGCTCGCCGCAAAAAGCAAGTCAGTGTAGATTACCCGTCGCGTCTTGACAACCTAGGGCGTACCCTCTAGCATTTGCCAGCGATTAGGTTGGAGGCTTGTGTGATCAAGTTGGACATCGTGAACGCGGTCGTGAACGCCACCTCGCCGAACATCAGTCGTACCAAGGCGGAACAAGCCGTCGAGACCGTCTTTGAATCCCTGAAGACCGCCCTCGGCCGCGGCCAGCGGATCGAACTGCGCCGTTTCGGCGTCTTCAGCGTCAAGCCTCGCAAGACCGGCATCGGCCGAAACCCGCGCACCGGTGAAGAAGTCAACATCCCCCCAGGCAAAGCCGTCCGCTTCAAGCCCGGCAAAGAATTGCAAGGCCTCGAATCTCCCCCAAAACCCGCGGAATAACATTTCCGCACCGCGTGAAGTGACGGCGGTCCTAACCGAACCAACTACGTTTTCGTACCCATTGTCTTGCCATCGTCTTATTTCTGCTCGCTTGACGGGTCCTGGAGAAAACTACATGGCGAACGAACGGAATGACTTCACCGTCCAAGTCAACGGGATCGACCTCTTCTGTGAGGTAGCGGGCGACGGTGAGCCGCTCTTGCTCCTGCACGGTGGCGGCGGCACCCATGAGAATTGGACTTATGCGGGGCGCGATCAATTCCTCCGCGAATACAAACTCATCGCGCCGGACGCCCGAGGTCACGGCCGGTCCAGCAATCCGCAGCGAACCATCACGCACCGCCAATGCGCGCTCGACACTCTGGCTTTGCTGGACCACCTCGGCATCAAACGCTGCCGTGCTATCGGCATCAGCATGGGCGGCAACATTCTTCTCCACATGGCCACACTGCAACCCGATCGCATCGAAGCCATGGTCGCTGTCAGCTGCACCATGTATTTTCCCGAGCAAGCCCGCGCAATTATGCGGCAGGTCCCGGTAGAAAATCAGCCGCCCAGCGAGTGGGAAACTATGCGCAAACGCCACATGCTAGGCGACGACCAGATCGTGGCGCTATGGGAATGGCAGCGCGGCATGAGCGTCAGTTATGACGACATGAATTTCACAACGCCATCGCTGGCGCACATCACCGCCTCGACCCTCATCGTCTACGGCGATCGCGATTTCCTCTATCCCGTCGAGATGGCCGTGGACATGTATCGCGCCATCCCCAAATCCGCGCTCTGGATCGTACCCCATGGCGGTCATGGTCCCGTCTTCCTCGATGCGGCCGCGCGCTTCGCCCAAACGGCCCTCACTTTCCTGCGAAATCCTTCCTGAGTGTGTAGGTACGCTGAAGCGCGCTGTCCCACAAAAATGACGGCGGAGCGTCAGCGTTGCGCGGGAAGCGCGCGGCTTTTGCCAAGAACACCCGGTTGTGCTGTACTGGTCTAGCCGTATCGCTGCGATTCTCCGGACCTCGTGACCAACTCATTCCCAGACAGTGGCACCTTTGTCCCATCAAGCCCGGTCGACTGGCGCGCCGCCGCGATCCCACCGTCTTACTATTCTCCTGTCCCCCGGCACCCGCCGCTGAAGACTCTGGTCTTCGCCTGCGCGCTGTTTTTGCTGACCCTTTGCACGTGCCTGGTAGCAGGCACGCACTTCGCCGCAGCCTACGCACAAGATCAAGCCGTCTCCTGGGACGAATTCGTTCGCGCGCTCACGCTGCTGTACCGCCAGCCGCTCGCACTGGCCAGCGGACTGCCCTTCGCCCTGACGCTCCTCGCTATACTGCTCACGCACGAACTCGGTCACTACTTCGCTTGCCGTCACCATCACATCCATTCCAGCTATCCTTATTTCATTCCCTTTCCCACCTTGATCGGCACGCTCGGCGCTTTCATTCTGATCCGCTCGCCGATCCGAACCACGCGCGCACTATTTGACGTGGGCGCTTCCGGCCCCTTGGTCGGCTTCGTCGTGGCCGTCCCCGCGCTGATTTTCGGCATCCTGCACGCCAAGTTCGTTCCCGGCCTCAACGATCCCGCACACGCGAGCATCGTCCTGGGCACCCCGCTGATCCTGCGCCTGCTCGCCCCGCTGGTTCATCCCGGCGTTGCCGCGAGCAGTCTGCTGCTGCATCCCGTGGGACGCGCTGCGTGGGTCGGCCTTTTCGCCACCTCGCTCAATCTCCTACCGGCCGCGCAACTCGACGGCGGCCACATCCTTCGCTCGCTCAGCCCCCGCGCTCACCGGTACTCGTCGATGGTTCTTCCCTTGCTTCTGGTGTGTCTCGCCTTGCTCCATTTTTGGGCTGGTTGGTATGTTTGGGGCGGGTTGCTCCTGGTCATTCGCTTTTTCCGTTTTATTCCCATTTACGATCCGGTTCCTCTCGACACCGGCCGCCGGTTTGCGGCCGCGCTCACCCTGCTCGTTTTCATTCTCTGCTTCATGCCGGCCCCGTTCATCGAATGATGAACACGATCGCCGCTGAACGCTGTCCTGGGCCCTGCGACGCGGGCAAACGCGGAACCAGTCAGCGTTGACTATGGCTTCGGGGACGGCGTGGCGACCGGCGATTCAAGAATTTCCATACTTTTGATCAACCCGTTCTCCATCACGTACACATGGCGAACCATCTGGTCGAGCACGATTACACCTTCGAGATTTCTGACCAGTTGATGAACATCGACGACGATGCGCCCGAGTTCATCCTCGTGGACCTTCACGGGGTAAACCTTGGGGTTGATCATGCTCCATTGCCGCGTCCAATAGGCACGAACGCCCTGGTGCCCGTGGACGCGCCCGCCTTCCATGCCATTCGGCCAATCCACATCGGAATGCATGGCGGCCAGAACGGTATCGATGTCACGGTCGTTAAATGCCTGGTACATCGCGGTCATGGCATGATCCTGCATAGTTTCTCCTGCCCGCTGCCGGGCAACCAATTGCCGGAAATGAACCCGCAGCGTCAACGAACTTGCCATTGACCGGCGCCAAACACCAGCTACAATTCATCGCCGGCGATGACCCCACTTGTCCGCACCTTGCGTCAGCGCGACTTACTGCTCCTTTTCATCGGCTCTGTAATTGGCTCTGGCATTTTCCTCACACCGGGCCTCATCCTGCGGCAACTTCATGGCTCGGTGGGGTTTTCTCTGCTTGTCTGGGTCGCGGGTGGCGTTCTTTCGCTGCTTGGTGCGCTCACCTACGCCGAGCTGTCCGCTTCCAACCCTGAAGCCGGCGGTCTCTATTGCTTCATTCGCGACGGTTTCGGCCGAGTCCCAGCCTTTCTTTACGGCTGGTCGCTGTTCCTGGTGATCGCCAGCGGCACGGTCGCTGCGCTGGCCCGCGCCTTCACGCGCTACCTCTCGGAAATTATCCCGCTGTCGGCCACCGGCGATACCATCGTCTCGGTCGTCATGATTGGCGTCGTCACCGCCGTCAACGTATGGGGCACGCGCAAGAGCTCGGACCTGCAGAACTGGACCACGCTGGTCAAAGTTCTTCTGATCGTTCTCCTCAGCGGCTTCCTGCTTTCCCTCGGTCATCACGGCAGCGAGTTGCCCGCAGCGATGGGCACTACGCAGCAAGGCTCGGCGCTACTTTCCAGTTTCGGACTCGCGATGATCGCCGTGCTGTGGGCCTATGAAGGCTGGCAATTCGGCACCTACAGCGCGGGCGAAGTTCTTGACCCGCCGAAAGCTTTTCCCCGGGCATTTCTTTTTGGCTCGCTCATCCTCGTCTTTCTCTATGTGGTCGCCAACATCGCCTACCTGATGGCCCTGGGTCCCACCGCGGCCACCGCCAGCGATGCCATCGCCGCGACCGCCGCGACCGCCGTCCTCGGCCGCTGGGCCGGAAAGATCATCGCGTTGACGATCCTTATCTCGACCTTCAGCTCCGCCAACTCCGTAGTCCTCACCGCACCCCGCGTCTTTTACGCCATGGCCAACGACAACCTCTTCTTCAAAAAGCTTGCCGAAGTCCACCCGCGCTTTCGCACCCCCGCCGCTGCGGTCATCGCTCTAGGTGTGTGGTCGGCCGTCCTGGCCGGCGCTGGAAAATTCGCCGAACTGATCGGCGGCGTCATCTTCATCGGTTGGGTGTTCTACGGACTGGGCGCCGCGGCGATCTTCCCCATACGCCGGGCCACGCAAGGCAAGGCCATTCCCTACCGGGTCCCGGGCTACCCGTTTACACCATTGCTCTTTGTCCTGGCCGCTACCGCGATCGTCGCCAACGCCATCTATCTCGCCTTCCGTAATCCCCTGCAATTCCGCAACGTCACCGTCGCCATCGTCCTGTTTCTGCTGGGCTTGCCCGCCTACTATTTCTGGCGCCGCCGCGCGGCTTAGCTTGGGAGGCCGCGTTCGGAAGGGCTGGTGGTCGCTCGGCTGGAGAGTCGGCACGTTCGACAAACGACTGCAACCTCGAAAGTGCCCGATCCCATTGCTCAGAGACGAAATCAAGGTATTCCTTCATTCCTTCAATCGCCCGCGGGTTCAGCTCAAATCGGCTCTCGCGACCCGTACGGACGCTGTGCACGATCTCTGCCCTTTCCAACACTCGAAGGTGCTTGGTGATCGCTTGGCGAGTAAGGTTGGAGCCTTCTCTCAGCCGAGAGATGGAACGTGGTTGTCCGCCACAGAGTTGCGCGATCAGCGATAGCCGCGTCTTGTCGCCCATCGCGGCAAAGACGGATGCATAAGCCGGCCGTCTGGCCGTTCCGCTATGGCTTTTGCGCGACATAACTCACAATATTTTTCATCTGCTCTGTCCATCCGCCGTCATTCCTGCGGAAAGCTTCGGGGCGGAGGTTGTCCGGGAGGTTTTCAAAGCCCGACTCCGTGAGAGTTAACAGCGTACCTCCTTCGGTCTTCTCCAGCTTGAATTCTACAAGCGTCGTGGGCTCTTTGGTGATGTCTGCATGGGGGTCAAATGAGTGATGCCAGGTGAAGGAAAAAAGCCGCTCGGGCTCCATCTGCTGGACAATGGCCTGCCATTTGAGGTGCTCGTAACCAGGGTAGGTAATCTGGCCACGCGAGATCTGCCCTGCTACGAACGGGCCATCCAGTTTCACCCGAAACCACTCGCCGAACTCACGGTGATCGGTGAGCGCGCGCCAGACCCGCGAAACTGGCGCCTTAAGTTGAACACGCTTCTCAATACGATGATCCATCTTAAGCAACCTCCAGGTTGCAGATTAGCCTGGCCGTGCGAGAAAAGCAACCGTTTTGTTGCTCTTTTGTTCGGCAAGACTCGCCATCCGCCGGTACGATAATCGTTCGAACGATTCGGAGAGTGGGGCGGGGCGGGACATCGCAGAGGCGAGGAATGGAACGATGTCCGATGAATTGCAGGACCGGAAGGAGGAAAGGTTTTTCAGGGGTTAAGCCCGGTTTTTTCCGGCGCGTATCGGAGGTAAAGCTCCAACCCCCGGAATACCAATTTTTCGAAAGACTGCTGGTCGCGTTCTGCGCCTGGGTTTGCTCGAAACCCGGCTCTCTCAAAGAAGGCGGCTGCGCGCTGGTGGTGAGATTGCCGGCAACGGTAGGAGGCGGGAAACTTTCGGACGTTGTGTGGTGTCCAAGCAGGAGGCGGTAGTCCGCGCGTTCGTGGACGGTGAAAGGACGGCCTATGCTCGAAGCAGCGGGGCTTTCCAAGTTCTACGGGTCGGTGCCAGCGGTTCAGACCGTCACGTTTCGGCTCGAACCTGGTCAGGTGCTCGGTTATTTGGGGCCAAACGGATCGGGCAAGAGTACGACGGTCAAAATGTTGACCGGTCTGCTCGAACCCACGCGCGGCCAAGTGACGTATGACGGCGAAGACATTCACAGAAATCTCGTCGCGTATCGAAAACACCTCGGCTATGTTCCCGAGGAGGCCAACCTTTATCCCTATTTGACCGGCGAAGAATACCTGGAGATGGTCGGCACGCTCCGCGGCATGCCCGAACCTCGCAAAAGATCGCGCATCGACTCTCTTTTACAACTTTTCGCGCTGGCGCCCCATCGCCACATCACGCTCGGTTCGTATTCAAAAGGCATGCGGCAACGCATCCTTTTGATCGGCGCCCTTATGGACAATCCTGACGTCCTCATTCTTGACGAACCGATGTCTGGCCTCGACGTCACTTCTTCGCTGGTGCTGAAGAATCTTATTCAAGAACTGAGCGCGCGAGGCAAGGCTATTTTCTTCTGCTCGCACGTATTGGAAGTGGTCGAAAAAATCTGCTCGCAACTGATTATTCTCCGAAACGGTCAGGTCATCGCGTACGGGCGCACCACTGAAGTTCTGGAGAGCATCGGGCAGTCCACACTGGAAGCTACTTTCCTGCAACTCACCGAAGGCCGGGACGTCGCGCAGATAGCCAACGACATCGTCGCTGCAGTGGTGGGGTAATGCCCTCCTGGAAAGAACCGTTGCACCATCGCTGGGAAGCATTTTCCCGCACTCCGTTCGGATGTCTGCTCCGCCTCTTTGTCGGCCGCATGTTCCACGGCGGCGATGAGACCGGTGCGGAAGATTTAGGCCTCGGCGTGGGCGCGATCCTTACCCTGCTGGCCATGCCCGGACTGCTCGTTTCCCTTCTCATGTTTGAGAAGTACGGCTCGCTGATTCGCTTCCTGCGCGGCGATGGCGTGTTCGATCCCTTCACCGCCACCATCCCCGACGAATATTTCTTCATCGTCCTGTCGATGACCGTCACGGGCGCCGCTGCGGTCTGGCGCTGGGACTCCATCTTTCTCGACCGCCGCGATCACACCAACCTCGTGCCCCTGCCGGTCTCGCTGCGCACCATTTTTTTCGCGAATTTCTCCGCCATACTCGTTCTGGCAGTTCTGTTCACTTTGGTTGTCAACGCGGCCTCCATCGTGCTGTTTCCGGTCGCCGTCGTCGGCAGTCACGGTTCGTTCGCGAGGTTTTGCCAATTCGCCGCCGGACACGCGGTCGCCGTTCTGGCTGCCAGCGCTTTCAGCTTCTTTGCGGTGTTTGCGTTCGCGGGTTGCTTCATGGCCCTGCCCGCCTCCGCATTCCGCCGAATCTCGCTGTTCGCGCGCTTCGCGATCGCCATCCTTCTTCTGGCGCTGCTCGCAAGCGTCTTTACCGTGCCCTCAACGCTTCTGCAGACGTCAATGGTAAGGGCTCACCGCATTGCCATGCTGCCGCCGGTTTCCTTCCTGGGTCTGGCGCGAACGGTTTGGGGCAGAAGCAGCGAACTCTTAGTTGGCGCGATGGCCAAAGCGGCGGTCTCGGCGTTCGCGCTGGCGGTTTTTGTGGCCGCGATCTCTTACGCGCTTGGCTTTCGGCGATCGTTTCTGCGCATTCCGGAAACCGCGGACGCCGGGCCGCTCCCGCGGATGCGAGCCTCGTTTTCGTTCTTGGCACTCCTGTACAAAGCGATCCTGCGCAAACCTTCGCAGCGCGCTTGCTATCACTTTATTGTCAGAACGCTTCTGCGAAATGACGCGCACCTGCAAGTTGTCTCCGCATTCGCCGCGTTGGGCCTGGTGGCCGCCGCCGAAGCTTTGACCTCGATCCGAGCGGACCGATTCCTCCTGGCCCGGCACTCCCCTTCGGCGGACTTTCTTTCGATTCCTTTCCTGTTGAGCTATTGCATCATCGTGGGAATCCGTTTCGCCTTCGAGATCCCTGCCGATCTCCGCGCCAATTGGATTTTCCGATTGTGGTTGAGCCCAGGCGATCAGCAGATGCGGCCGATCGCGCGCCGGGTTCTGCTGGCCCTCACTCTGCCCTGGCTGGCCCCCGCGAGCTTTGCGCTGACGTTGGCTTTGTTCGGGTGGACGAGCGCCATTGTTCACACCGCGATTCTGACTACCTCGATCGTGCTGCTCGTCGAAATTCTGCTCATAAAGTTCCGGAAAATTCCTTTCACCTGTTCGTATCCGCCGTTCGAGAGCAACTCGGGGGTTATTTTGGTGGCGTACCTGTTTGGCTTCTTCGTTTTTACGGACTATATCCCGCAGATGGAACATTGGTGCTTGGACGACCCCGTGCGTGCTCTTAGTTTCGTTACGCTTTTTGCTATCGCCTTCGGCGCGATCTACGCTTATCGGAAGCAAATGCTGGAGATGGACAAGCAACTGGTGTTCGAAGAGACGGCATCGTCGACCTTTTAGGCGTCGCGCGTCCGGAATGTTCTGCGTTGGGGTTTAATCTAAACCGCCCTCTGAACAGGGCGGCTACAGGTGTAGAATCCCGGCGCATGAGTCCCCCAAGGCAAGCCCGCAGCTACCTGTTTCGGAGCAGTCTGATTTGTCTAACCGCTTTGAGTCTCACTGCTTCGCCTCGACCTTCTGCGATTCGATTATCGCCAGTCTCACGCACAGACTTGTGCGTTACCGAAGGAGCCATTGAGGAAGGGGCTGGACGGCGCTTGTCTGTGGTTGTGCCCAAGATGCGAGCGTACCTGAATGCCGCCACCGCGCAGTCGGTCGAGGCGGACTTCACGTACCTGGGTTCGACGGGAAACGAAGCGCGGCTTGGTTCTGGGGAACTGCGGCGGCAGTTTGGACTGAAGCTGCGCGCCCAGGATGCGTGCAATCTCGTTTATGCGATGTGGCGGATCGAGCCGGAATCGAAGCTCGTTGTATCGGTGAAGAGCAATCCCGGGCAGCACCGTAGCGCGGAGTGCGGTAATCGCGGATACCGCAACATCAAGCCGGCGCGTAGCAAGCCGGTACCGGTGCTGCGTCCCGGCGAGGCGCACTCTCTGCGCGCCGAAATGAATGGCGCGGAGATGAAAGTATTCTCGGACAATGCGCTGGTTTGGGAGGGTTCGGTGGGGGCGGAGGCGCTCAGCTTCGAGGGTCCTGTGGGCATGCGGTCCGATAACGCTCGTCTGCAGATCGAGTTTCGAGCTGCGCCGCCCCTCAAGGCAGAATCCGGACATACACCGGGCTGCCGATCCGGCCCTGGGGAATCCGAATGAGCGAAGCCATGTCGTTTTTTGAAAAGGCTATTGCGTTGTCCCCATGGCGCGGATTTTCACGACGCGACAAAATCGGCCAAACTGGGTTTACATAGACTGGGTTTACATAGGTGGATGTACGTAGAACAATAGGAACATCGCTAAGACGCCGCGCGTCTCAGACACAGAACGGAGACATCCAAATGCGAAACCTCGCACTCGCAAGAAAAATCTATTCCATTTCTATCGCATTTCTTCTCACGATCACGCTTTTAATTCCGGCAGGGTTCGCGCAAGCGCCGGCGGATCAGGCGCCGCCGCCTTCGTTTTCTCCCGACCAGCTGGACAAGCTTGTCTCCCGGATCGCCCTGTATCCCGATCCTTTGCTCGCGCAGGTTCTAACTGCGGCGACTTTCCCCGACCAGATCCCCGACGCCGCGCGCTGGGCCGATGAGCATCACTACCTCGCGGGCGAAGAGCTTTCCAAGGCCATCAACGACGATCAGCTTCCCTGGGATCCCAGCGTGCAGGCTCTACTTCCTTTTCCTTCGGTGCTGGAAGGGATGGCTTCGGATATGAATTGGACCAATGACTTGGGCAACGCGGTGCTTGCGCAGCGCCCCGACGTCATGGATGCCGTCCAGCGAATGCGTCAAAAGGCAAAAGACTTCGGATATCTGCGCTCGAACGGCCAAATCGTTGTGTCGGGCGGTCCGTACATCGGAATCGAACCGGTAGATCCGGCCTTTATCGTGGTCCCAACCTATGATCCTTTCATCGTGTTCGCGGCTCCGCGTCCCGGGTTCTTTGTGGGGGGCGCCATTGGTTTTGGATTTGGCATCCGAATCGGTGCGTGGTTTCGTCCCTGGGGATGGGGCGCGACGCGAATTGGTTGGGGTGAACACGCCGTGTTTATCAATAATGTGCGGTGGGAACGAACGTGGGTGAACCGGCGCGTCTACGTCCATCCGTATCCCGGCGTGCATCGTTACGCCGCTGCCGGGCCCGCCCGCGTGGAGCACCACGAACTGATTCAACGCAGCGCAAGAGAGCGTGAAGCTGCTCACGCCGGCCACGTTCACGAGGAAGAGCACCATCACCACTAACCCACGGGGATCGTGCCGAGCTGCGAGGGGCACAGGCGCGCGAGCGCCTGTGCCCTTTTAGCTCGCAGAAATGTAAACCGATTGCGCGCCCCGCGGCGAGCGCCAGCTTGCCTCCCACGATCTCTTCGCCGATATACCCCTAATTTACCGTGAGTTTAGTGAAATAGGCATCGGTGTCGACGCCGATCCAGAGAGCAATCTGGCCGTGGGTATCGCCGAGTTTGAGGTCGTTGACGATCAAGCAAGGTTGAGAAGCGTCGTTGACGTAGAGCTTAGCTTTTGTGCCGGAGACGACGATTTTGACTTTGGTCCATGCACCGGGCTCGAGGTCGACGTAGGACTCGTAGACGCCAGGGGTTTCTTTGCGGAGGCGCTCCCAGGGGAATTCGGGGGACGAGATGTACTGGGCCGAATGGTTGCGCCGGAGCTGATCTTCGACGCGGCCGTTGGTTTGGCGGAGATAGAAACATTCGAGCGGCAGGCCATGAGGCTGCACGCGGAAGGCGATGCCTACGAAACCGCGGGCGTCGGGCGGTGCGCCGGGACGCGGCGTGGCTGCGAGGTCGGCGGCGATGGTGCCGTCGTGGAAGTCGGAGTCTTTGAGAATGGCCAGCGATTCTTTCTTGGGGTCGCCGGTATTGGGGTCGGCGGCGGATTGCAGAAGGTGAATTGCGCGGCGTCCGCGGTACGTTGCGGCTTCGGCCTTTACGTTGACGACTTCCAAGCCGTCCAGAGAGTCGAGAGCAAATGTGGATGGGGAGACTTTTTTGCCGCGAACGGCGGTGGCGGCGGTTAAGCAAGAAAGCAATAGCAAGGCTAGAAGTGGAGCAAGAAGTTTGCGCATTGGGGGATAACCTCGCGAGGGCGAATAGCGAATCCTTGTGGTCCGATCGATGGAGCGATAGACGGGGAAATTTACCGGCCGTTAGCACATTGCCAGCAGGGGTCGCGGTTCTGCCGTCTGCGCCGGCAGGGCTAAGGAGCCAGTAGGATTCGACCGACGATTTCGCGACGCTCGAAGGCGGCGTGGGCTTCGGCCGCTTCCTCGAGCGGGTAGGTCTTGTGGATGCGGATAGAGAGATTGCCCTGGCGCAGCCACGCGGGAAGTTGCTGCAGATAGTTGGGATATTCGTTCAGGTACGGAAGGCCATTGGTGCGCGTGAGGAACAGCGAACCCTTTTCCTGCAGCGTCATGAGATCGAACGGCGGGACGTAGCCGCTGGATTGGCCGTAGATCACGAGATAGCCGCCGGGGGCGAGACTATCCAGGCTGGACTGGAAGGTGTCTTTGCCGACGCCGTCGTACACGACATGGACGCCGCGGCCGGCGGTGATGCGGCGGGCTTCTTTGGCGATGTCGGATTGGGTGGACACGATGACTTCGTCGGCGCCCGCTTCGGTGACGGAGCTGGCTTTTTCGGAGGTGGAAGTGACACCGATTACGCGGGCTCGGCGAAGCTTTGCCATTTGGCAGAGCAACAGCCCGATGCCTCCAGCGGCGGCGTGCATGAGGCACCAGTCGCCGGGCTTGATGGGGTAGGCAAAGTGCGTGAAGGCGTAGGCGAGGAATCCTTGATTCATTCCGGCGGCGGCTTGTTCGATGGTGAGATCGGCGGGAATGGGGATGAGCCGGGCCGCGGGGACCAAGGCGTGAGTGGCGTAGGAGTTTCCCACGAAGACGACGCGGTCTCCGACGTGAAACTGCGGGAGGTCTGGACCGAGAGCTTCAATCGTCCCGGCGCCCTGGCTGCCTAGAACAGCCGGCAGGTCGGGCTGGCCGGCGGCGGTAGTGGCGCGCTGGTAAAAGGCCTGGCCTACCAGTTCGCCGCGGCGTTTCTGGATGTCCAGAAAATTGACGCTGGCAGCCTGGACGCGCACGACTGCCTGGCCAGGGCCGGGGACCGGCGTGGGCAGGTCTTCGAGACGCATCGTTTCTGGGGCGCCGTAGGAATGAATGCGAATCGCGTGCATGGGGAATCGTCTCCTGATCAGTACATGAAGTGACTCGGATTATGCCCTAGGAGCGGCGTTTGACCATCACGCTTTTGACGATGACTGGTGGTTGGACAAGGGCCAGGACCTAGCGTCTTTTTCCACAGCTACTACAGGCTTTTGCTGATGTTTCTGACGATCTTCACGAGTACAATCACGGCGTTCTTGCAGCTTGTGCAGTTCCTTTGGTGGCACGCTTGGCTCGTCACTTTCAGACGCTTACCTCTCCTTCTCGAAGACTTAGCACCCGAATCGAGACTCCACAGCATGTGTGGGTCTTCTGGCAGTGCGACGGGCGCGACGACGTTGCGCGCGTGCACGATCTGAGCGTCGGCGGCGTGTTTATCGAAACACCCAAACCGAAGGATATCGGCGTGCCGACCAACCTGCACTTTCTGGTGCAGGAAGGGCAGATTCGAGCCGACGCCACGGTGCGCCATGCGGATGATGGCCGAGGCATGGGCTTAAAGTTTACGGCGGTCCGCGAAGAAGACCGGGCGAATCTGATCGCGCTGATGTCGAGGCTGAAGCAGTTGATGTAAGGACTGGGCCGGCGGCCTGCCTTTTACCACCGCGTGCGAGCACTGCGAGGCCGGCAGATTCGCTTTTTGGTGTACGACGAATAAAAAGCGAAGAACAATTCGCTAAAACCAGCCGAAAAAAGCGAAAGATTAGGCGCGGAACAGGCACACGTTCGCGCTTCCAAACCTGAGGCTAGGTACGACGGTACTGTTTCTCCGAACCCCCTTGTGGTACCGACATGCCATTGCGGGCTTTTCGGGGTATAGGCAGAATTGCTCGTGCGCGGAACTTGTTCGCGGAAGGCTTGTCGCACCGGTAGCGGCCTCGAAGTAGAAGGGTTTCGCAATCGTTCAAGTGAGAGGTTCTTGTCCCCATGTCGATAATTCATTTTCGATGCAAAGAGCGGCGGCGCACGGTGCGGGTGATGCTGAGCGTGCCGCTAAGGGTGCACGGAATATCGGCGGATGGCGAGACCTTCGGAATCAAAGCGAAATCCCACACGGTGAGTCTGCATGGGGCGTCGATCGAGCTTGAGAAAACCGTGGCCATCGGCGACATTCTGGTGCTGGAAAACGAGATGACCAAGGAAACCGCCGAAGGGAAAGTCGTCACGATCAAGCGCTCCCGCGAGGGCAAGGTTTATGTGGGTATTGAATTTACCGATTACGACCTGAATTTCTGGCATATGGCCTTCCCGATTCCGGGAGCAAAACCGCTGCGCCGCCGGATGGTTGCCGAGAAAGTCGTCGAGAACGTTTCCGCACTGAGCTAAAGCACCTCGTTGCATTCCTGGTTCCGGTTCCGCAATTCACCGCATAGGATGTTCGTGTGGGAATAAACCCAAAACGGATTGGGCTCATCTCGGATACGCACGGATTGCTGCGCGAAGAGGCGTTGCGGGCGCTGCGCGGCTCGGACCTGATTGTTCACGCTGGCGACATCGGGGAACGGGAAATCCTGGAAAAGCTGAAACAGATGGCGCCGGTTGTGGCCGTTCGGGGAAATGTAGACACCGAGCATTGGGCGCGGGCGTTGCCGTTGACGGCCGTTGCCGAAGCTGGGCAGGTGCAGATTTACGTGCTTCACGATGTGAACGCATTGGACCTGGACCCTGGGGCGGCAGGATTCCAGATCGTGGTGAGTGGTCACTCCCACAAATTTGGCCGAAGCGAACGCGCGGGTGTGGTGTACATCAATCCGGGAAGTGCAGGGCCGAGAAGATTTCAATTGCCGATTACGGTGGCGCGGCTGGACCTGGGCAAGACGCCGTGGAGCGTGGAATTCGTGGATTTGGAGAAAATGAAATAATACGGGGTCGCACGGCGATGCTCCGGGTGATAGGCTGGCCGCTTGTTTGCGCGGGACCCCGCAAGTGCTAGACTGCGAACATGGCCAAGAAAAAAGCGACCCCTAAGAAACTGAAGAAAAAGAAGAACAAGAAACCTGCGACGGCAAAGAAAGCCACGCAGAAGACGAAAGTTTCCGCCAGCAGGTCCAAGAAGGCGGTCGTGAACGCGAAGGCTTCTGCCAGCGCGAAGAGCAAGGCCAATGCGAAGGCGAAAGCCAAGGTCGCGGCGCCGCAGGCACTGCCGGTGAAAAGTAAGAACGCCCCGAAGAAAACACCGCCGAGCCCGCCAGCGAGCGTTGCGCGGGGAAGCCAGGAAGTCGAGACGGTGCGGCTCAAGCCGAAGTCCCGCGTGGCCCGTGCCGGCACCGGCGCCGGCGACCTTCAGGGCATTTCCACCGTCGAGGACGTGGATTCGGAAAGCGCGGACGAATTGTTGGAGGAAGGTCAGGCGTTTGAGGCGGGCATCGTCAGCGGCGTGGAACGCGCGGGGAATGCCGAGGAGTCCGAGGTCGTCACGCAGGAAGTGCTCGAAGACGATGTGCCCAAGGAATACGACGACCAAGACCGGCCCTAATCTTTTCCTTTGAAGTTCTGCTGAGTTCGATTCTTTTTTTCCAAAACTCTCGGGAATTTTCTTTGTAGCGCAGGCACTGTTGCTTGCGCTGGCGGCAACTCTGAGAGTGCCGGTGCCTACGCGTACCGGAAGTTCCCCTCCGCAATGATCGAAAGACGGACCGGACAGAGCTAAAGACGCGCTTCAAATCCTGGCGCGGATCGAACCCGTGCGGTGACCGTCACGGAATTAGAACTGCCGCAGGTCTCTAGCGTTTCTTTCTCTTCTTCTCGCTCTTACTTTTCCTGTTTTCCGGCAAGCGTTTGCGGCTCAATGGATTCGGTTTTGGCGCGGAGCCCTGGGAGAGAAGTTCGCGAGTCTTTTTAGGGAGCTTGGCGACTACTAGATCGTACGACTCACGCAGCAGACGTGTTAATTCGTCGACCGGGAGCGCGTCTCTGGTTTCCAGCGCGACCCATTGCGCGCGGGCGAGGTACGGAGCGGGAATGATCCCTTGCCGTTCTGTCAATTCCGCAAAATTTTCCGCCGAAGACTTAAACGAGAGCCACACCGGAGCGACTTCGAGCACGGTGTGAGCGAACATTTTGTTGGCTACCTTAAAAGTGAGGTCGCCTTCCCAGACGGTTTGTTCCGTGGCGCCGGGGAAAGAGAGGCAGAGTTTGCGGAGTTGATCGATGTTCATGGGTCGCTCATCTTAATTGGTTTGTAACTCACGGGTTGAGATCGTTGACCTTCCGCGGAAGGGCCAAGTCCTGTGCGGCACCCCTTAAAGCAACGGCGAAAATCTAACGCTCTTGGATCGGCGGCGCAGAACAGCAAGGCCAACAACTAGTTGGCGGCCCAGGCCATGCCGTCGACACCGGGAGTCAGATCGATGGACGGTTGCAATTGCCATGAGTGCAAATCGAGAACCTCGATTTTTCCCGCGGTGAGGAAAGAAATGTACGCGACGCCACCGTCGGGCCGGACCAGAACTTTGCCGAGCGCCGTCGGCGCGTCGAAAGTCTTGGCCAGTTTCCGTGTATGCAGGTCGATCACAAAAATGTGACCCTTCAGGCCGGCGGCAACCAGCCAGCGACCATCCGGTGTGGGCTCGGAACTGTAAGCTGACTCCGGCAGGTCGATCCACGTGGACAGACTTTCGCTCAAAGTATCGATCACGGCGATCCTGGGCGCTTCCTGATCATGAGTAAAAACATACAAGCCATCGGGTTGCATGGAGATTCGCTGCACCGTCTTGGAAACGGGAATGGTGGTGACCAGGGAATGGTGGACCAAGTCGAGAACGCTCACGGTGCCGGAGTGCACATTGGCGGTATAAGCGCGGCTCCCATCGGGCTTGATGACGAACATATGCGATTCCGGCTGGCCGGTAGGATTCTCAGCGACCACTTTGCGCGTCGCGGGATCAATGGCGTCGAGCGATTGGGAAAGCTCGGCCGTTACGTACAGCTTGCCGTCGGGGCCAAAGGCGGGTTCGTGCGGGCGCAATGCCTTGCCGAGATCGATGGTATAGGCGAGTTTGCGCTCACGGATATCAACGACATCGATGGTTGAACCGTCGGTGCCGGGTTTACCGACGCCGGAATTACCGTAGATGGGAACGTAGGCGAAACGGCCGTCCGGGCTGACGGTGACTTCGTGCCCATTTACGCCGACGACGATTTTGGCGACTTCGCGGCGGGTTTCGGGGTCGACGATTAAGGCGGTGTGCTCGACTTGATTGGCGACCACGAGCAGACCGTGGGCGGACGGGCGCGAGTGCACGAGCGTGGTAGCGAATAAAAGGATAAGTGAAAGCGAAGCGATGACGGTCAGATGCGAGCGCATGAAGTACCTCATCTTGCCGGCTCAGCCGACGTAAAGGAAGCACGCGGATTATAGCCGCGGAAATCGTTCCTTACCAACTCTCTGCCCCGGTTCGGCCGGCGCTTTTGGGGCGAGGCGCTGATTTGACACGGACCGACGCGGGTGTAGGCTAAGCCTCTCAGCCGGCGAAGGAGACCTAACATGTTTGAAGAAGACGTGAAGAACGGCAAGGACGGCATATCGAGGCGCGAATTTGTGGGGATGGCGGTGGCCGTGACAGTCGCGACCAGTGCGGAGAAGCTTGCCTGGGCAGTGGATGCGCAAACCGGCATGCCCCGTCGCACGCTGGGACGCACGGGCGAGAAAGTTTCGCTGATGGGCCTGGGCGGCTCCCACATCGGAAGACAGAACGATGAGCAGGAGAGTATCCAGATCATTCGCACGGCGATCGACAACGGCGTCAATTTTCTGGACAACTGCTGGGATTACAACGGCGGCGAAAGTGAAGTGCGCATGGGCAAGGCGCTGCGTGACGGATACCGGCAGCGCGCCTTCTTGATGACCAAGATCGATGGGCGCACGCGAAAAGCAGCGACCGAGCAACTGGAACAATCACTGCAACGATTGCAGACCGACCACATTGATCTGTTGCAATTCCACGAAGTAATTCGCATGGAAGATCCCGAACGGATTTTTGCCCCGGGGAACGGGATGGAAGCAATCGTTGAGGCACAGAAAGCGGGCAAGGTCCGCTACATCGGATTTACCGGGCACAAGAGTCCCGACATCCATTTGAAGATGCTGGAGACCGCGGACGCGCATCATTTTCATTTTGACGCTGTACAGATGCCGTTGAATGTGATGGATGCGCACTTCGACAGTTTTGAGAAAAAAGTATTGCCGGTGCTGGTGCGCAAGCAGATCGGGGTGCTGGGCATGAAGTCGATGGGCAGCGGCAACATTCTCCAAAGCAAGGTCGTCGAGCCGGCTGAGTGCCTGCACTACGCCATGAATTTGCCGACCAGCGTGGTGATCACGGGGTGCGACTCCCTTTCCATTCTGGAGAAGTCTTTGCAGACGGCGCGGGATTTTCGGCCTCTCAGCGGTGCGCAGGTTGCGGCGCTGCTCAACAAAACGGCAGAAACTGCACGAGACGGGCATTTCGAGCTGTACAAGACATCTACGATTTTCGATGGTACGGTACACAACCCGCGATGGCTGGGTTGATCCGAAGTCTGGAAATCGGAAGAGTTCGGATTTGTTTGGGCTAGTCGCCGCCGGTGGCGTAGCGGCGGAAGAAGGAATCGGGCTTCCAGTTAGGGCGCGCGTCGGCATTGGCCACAGAGATGAGCAGCTGGCGGGTGACTTCCTCGTAGGTTGCGGCGGTGGCGTAGTCCACGGGCTGCGCGAGATCGTCGGAAGGCGCGTGGTAACGGACTGTGAGCCACTCCTTGAAGATTTTTTCGTCCGGCGAGCCGGGATCGAAGCCGACGTCGAGCTTTACCGCGGGAATTCCATGGCGGATAAAATTGTATTGATCACTGCGGATGAAAGCGTTGCGCAGCGGCTGCGGATCGGCTTGCACGCGTACGTCGAACGCTTGCGCGGCTTCGCGGGCACGGTCGCCGAGATCGGATTCGGTGAGACCCTGCACTTTCAGCACTTTGAGCGGCACGATCGGTAAAAACATATCAATGTTGACGTCGGCCACCATGGATTTCGCCGGCACGGTGGGATGAGCGGCGAAATACTTCGATCCCAGCAACCCTTTTTCTTCCGCGGTGACAAATACGAAGAGAATCGAGCGGCGGGGATGCGCCTGGTTGGCTTTCCACGACGCGGCAATGTCGAGCAATGCGGCAACGCCCGCGGCGTTGTCCATGGCGCCGTTGTAGATCCGGTCGCCGTTGATGGGCTCGCCGATGCCGATGTGGTCGACGTGAGCAGAGAGGACAACGTATTGGTTCGAGAGGGTAGGATCACTGCCGGGAAGCTTGGCGATTACGTTGGCCGACTCGACCGAAGCGGATTTCAAGGTTGCGCGAGCTTTCAACGAAACGCCGAGAGGAAAATGCGGCAGCGGCTTGCGATCCTTGCCGAGGTCCGCGATCTCTGCAAAGGTGTGGCCCGACCCGGCAAAAAGTTTTTCAGCTTGTGCAGGGTTGAACGTGAGAGCCAGCTTCAGGCCGGAGGTTTCGTCGAACTCAGAACCCACGAGGTCCATGGAAGGGTGCGCGCGATTCAGCGACATGCGCGACCACGGTATGTCCATCGAAGCGGGATTTGGTATCCCAACGGTGCCGATTACACCGGCGCGCTGCAAGGCTTTCCACCGCTCGCCTGCGGTCTGATAGTGCGCCGAAAGCGCCGTCGGAGTGTCGGCCGGGGAACCTGCAAGGTAGACGGCGATTTTGCCTTTCAGGTCCAGGCCGGCCAGATCGTCGTAGTTTGTCTCTGGGATTTGCAAGCCGTAACCGACAAATACGAGAGGCGCCTTGATTTCTTCGGGTGCGAGGTTGACGCGCGTGTTGAAGTAGGCATCTTCGCCGAGAACAAGCGGCTCGGTCTTGCCGTTGGAAACCAACGCCGCCGATGAATCGTTTTCCATGATTTCGCGGGAGACAAATTTCACAGGCTGGTAGAAGCCGTTGACTCCCGCTGGCTGCAGGCCTGCTCTGGTGAGTTGCTCGACGACGTAAGCTTCCGCTTTGCGCAGTCCCTCGCTCCCGGTCTCGCGGCCTTCCAGATTGTCGTCAGCCAGAAATTTAACGTGCTCCCACCAGGTATTCCCGTCAAAGTGTTTCGGGGGTGGTTGTTGCGCGACCGCAACGCCGGCGAGAACGAGAATCGCGCCAAGAAAACACAAATCTTTTCGCACAGAATGCCTCCGGATTCGTAGTCGGGGCGGAAGGATAGCACGATCAGCCAAGCGGACCGGAGCTCGCCGTCCGTACTTCACGCCATATCGCGTCATTGGCGAACCTTTGCCGGTTCCCCTGCGTATGTTTCCCTGCGTATTGACCGTGTAGGACCCCACGACGTACGATGCCGCTGCCCGTAATCTGCAATCGAGCAAAAGTCGGGGAGGAACCTCCATGTACTGTTCAAAGTGTGGAAGCACGATTGCCGATGGCGCGACGTTTTGCGATCAATGCGGACAATCCACTTCGCTCGCACCCGCGGTGGCAACGGGCATCGTGCCGCCCGGTGTAGCTGTCTCCACGCCCATGCCCTCGTTTGCACCTGTACCTGCGGTCGCTTATGCAGGATTCTGGCTGCGGGTCCTGGCGTACTTGATTGACGCGCTGATCCTGGGCGTTTTTGCTGCCCCAATCCTGATCGGCGCGGCCATGGCCATGGGTATCGGCGGGATCTTGGCGGGGATTCCTCGCGATGGGAATCCTTTTATGAACGGGCTACCTCCCGTTTTTTTCCTTTTCATTTGGTTTTGCGTGTTGCTCGGAGTGGGAGGCACCTGGCTTTACCATGCCCTGCTCGAGAGCTCGGAGTGGGAGGGCACCGCGGGCAAAAAAGCTCTCGGACTGATCGTCACCGACATGGCCGGCCACAGGGTTTCTTTCGCACGCGCTTCGGGGCGTCACTTTGGGAAAATCGTGACCAGTTTTATTCCACTGGGTATCGGATACGCGATGGCGGGTTTCACCGAGAAGCGGCAGGCTCTTCACGATATGCTGGCGAGCTGTCTGGTTTTGCGCAAGGGCTAACTCGCTCGCAACGCTGCGGCCCTAAACCGTTCTTCTACAATATTCTACAGATCCTCTTTCCCCTTCCTACAGGCAAGACCGGATGGTACGGGTCGCGGGCCGGACCTAGTGTAAGGCACACGTTCACGCGTCGCGTTCGCGATTGGGATGGGGGAGTGATGACGAACTTCAATAGTCCGCTGATGAAAGTAGCCTACGTCGCGAGTGTCACGACGTTTTGTACATTCTTGGGATGCTGGGCTCTGCTTGCGCACCAAGAAAATACATCGCAAGCCGCCCGTTCCGCCGTGAACGATACGCAATTCGCAAAAAAGGCCGCACAAGGCGGCATGGCGGAAGTAAAAATGGGACAACTCGCACAGGAAAAAGGTACCAGCGATTTCGTCAAGAAATTCGGCAAACGCATGGTCGAGGACCACGCAAAAGCCGGCGATGAATTAAAGAAAGCGTCTGCACGGGAAAGCATCACGCTCCCGGAGGATGTGAGCGCGAAGGACCGGGCGAGCTACGACGCACTTTCCAAACTGTCTGGCGCGGCGTTCGATCGAGCCTACGCACGTGACATGGTAAAAGACCACGAGGAAGATATCGCCGACTTTGACAAAGAAGCTACAAGCGGACAGAAGGCCGCGATCAGGGATTTCGCTTCGCAAACACTTCCTACCCTGCAGGACCACCTGAAACAAGCCAAGGAGATGCGGCAAAATGTGGCCGCTTCAAACCCAACGTCCACCAAGGGTAGTTCCACCGGCAAATCGGGACGCAAGTAGACTCCCCGCGACCAACGCTTTTTTGAATCCAGCCGCATCATCGTCCAGCGATGAAGCGGCTTTTGCGTTGTCCAACGCGCGACGCCTGGTGGAAAACGCGTTTCGGTTACAACCCTTTTTCCACTGGATAACCCTTATCGACCCAATCCGACGAGAAATTGTTGGGCATCACAAGTACGCGCAAGCGCGTGAAGCCCATGCCGTGCAGGGCAACGAAGGCGGGGCGAATGTTAGGGCAATATCCGAAAGGGCAGCACCCGCAGTAGATGACGAGATTCGCCGTGCGAGGCAGCGCCGCGGCCCATTTTTTCAGATCGGCGAGGCCTGGTGCGGTAGAGGCTGTTCCGTGGAACGTAGCGCCGGCTATGTGACCGCCCTCAAAAAGCGGCTTGAAGCCGACGTAAAGAATCGCGGGACGCTCACTCTGGTTCGCGCGAGCGAGTTCTCCGGCCAGCTTACTCGGCTCGACAGCATCTACCGCGGTCCACGGATTGTCATCGGCTCGGCCAATGAGCAGGTGAGAATCCCAGGCCGTCATACCGGCCAATGCAACCGCGATGCGAAACAGGAAAAGCCGCCGCCGTTGCAGATGCGAGTTCACTCCCGCCTCCTTCTCGTCGCAGGAATTATTTCTTGAATTCCTGGCGCTGCTTTTGCAATTTGATGGCGGTGGTCCGCAAGGTCTCGGGAACGTTCTTGTTGCTGCAGAGACGCTTGAGGTCGATAGCGTTAATCATCGGCAGCATGTGCAAACTCGTGTCGAGCGGCGTTTTCGGGTTGTTGATGAGATTGCGCACAACGGTGTAGTTCTTCCGGAAATTGCGATTGTTGGCGATGAGCCGCAGAATCTCGTCGGTTAGAGAGGTCATCGATGCAAAACCCTCTACCTCCTGGTCGGTCAGCCGCGGCGATTGCAGCACCGCGCGCTGCACTACCTTGTTGGAGTCACGAACCAGTGTGCGTCGCGCCTCGGAGCCGCCCTTGATCGCATATTGCACGCGTTGCGCCACAGTCATTTTCGCCAGGCGCTGCAACAGCGTCTGGCGCCTCACGGCATCGGGCTCGGCTTCAGCCGCCGCATCCGCCAGGGTTGCTTCGTCGATGTGCGCCTCACTCAAAAGCTCGTGCAGCAGATGTTTCTGGTCCGCGGTAACCGAAGTTGTGTTGGCGAGTGCAATGGTCAGCGCAGGCGACGCGCTCACGCGCTCCAAATCGTCCATGAGGGTTTGCACGTTGGAGGTCGAGAAGTGGCGAGCCGCAGGCGCCAGATGGTCCCCGTTGCAATCCTTGTTGTCGATCAGAGCGTTGCAGACGGCGGGTTTGACGGCCAGGTTTCTCGCGGCGAAGTCAAAAAGGGGCTCGAGAGCCTTCTGGCGCTGCAGCGCTTCCACAAAATATTCGATCGGCAAAGCAAGGATCGCTTCTTTGGCACGCTCCGCGATCGTTTCATCCGGATCGGTGGCCAGAACCGATAGGATTTCCGCGCGGTCGGCCGCGGACAAGTGCGCGCCGCTGGCGCAAACGGCAATCTTGCGCTCATGGGTCGCGCGCCCGCGCCGGAGTTCGTCCAAGACTTCAGGGCTGAGAGTTTCCACTGGGTGCCTGCCTCAAATCCTTTTGGCTGAGCACCATTGTACCGGACGCGCCGCCCGACGCGAACGGCGGCATCGCTTGCCCGTTCAATTCCAGCAACACCATGGAGGGGTGTGCCGCGGCCACCACAAATTGGTTCCGCGCAGACAAATGACGCGTCTCCCCTGCGGGCAGTTTCGCATCGAGCACAACCCGGCCATCGGCGACGACGCGAACTCTGGTGACGCCGGAGGTCGAGACCGAGAGGTCGAGGCGCGGCACCGCGGCAGGAGTGGCGGCCGTCGCTGCGGAATCTGCCGACCCAAAGGCTTTAGACGCATCCGCGTTGAGATTTGGCATCCCCGGAGTTGCATGCGACGTCCCTGCCGCGGCTGAAATTGCGGCGCGCTTGGCTGCGCGGTGCGCTGCATAACGTTTCCAGCCGTACACCCCACCGGCAATCACACCAACAAACGCCAGCAAAATGCCCAGCCCCGCCACTGCGACTATCCACTTCGGCAGCGAAGGAATGGGATTCTCCACCAAGGCAGGCGCGGGTAATCTCTGTTCGCCATACGCCAAATCATATTCCGAGAGCAGATTCTCTTCGTTCAAACCCAGATAGCGCGCGATGGCACGAACAAAGCCTCGATTGAAAGCTCCGCCGGGAAGCTTTTCCCACTCTTCCCGTTCAAAAGCCTCGAGAAAACGGGGCGCGATCCGCGTCGCGACCGTGACCTCGTTCAGCGTCACCTCGCGCATCTCGCGCTCCCGCTTCAAAATCTGACCGAAACTTCCTTTAACCATGAACCCCTATCCATATCCAGCCAAGCAAGTTAGATGCCAGCTGTGGGGGTGAGAACGTCGGGGAAGATCGCCAACCACCCAATACTTACCAGTCCTGCGCCGCCGCATAGCCGGTTCGAGCGGTGGCCGGCGCCTGCCAGCCATGCCAGGCCGCGTTGCAAGCCGCAAGCCTGACCGCACTATAAAAGGGGGCGCAGGGTGTGTCAAACAAGAGCGGGGGATAGGCTTATACGGCCGGGGAAACTGCTACACCGAGGGTCTGCGTCGCCGCTAGTTTTCAACAAAGGCTCCTGGTTTCCTTGGCAGCGATCAACTAAATCCGATGCCCCACTCCATTTTCGAGGACAGCAAAGGGCGTTCAAACTTAACATGGACGCCGACCTTAGACGCGTTCGTGCCGATACCCGATTGCTCTATCCTGCCATCTTCTTTCCATGAGCCAGCTACGAATTTCATTCAAGCGGGCGCGCGCTGCTATGTGGCAACATTGCGGAGTGTTGGCGAAACAGGACAAAAGGCTTCCATAATGTTCAAAGAGCGAAATTACTTCAAGCATTTTGCCGCTTGCCGGATCCATTTCCAACTGCGGTATCCAAATGTTGATATCTGGTGGGGTCTCTACCTGAGTGGCTATCGAGAACCCGCCCACAGATCTAACCTCCAGTTACAAGGTGCATTGGCGAGTGGATATTTTCTGTGCCGAGATCCCAGGTTTATGAGTTCGGAAAGAGGCTGAATTCTGGCGACTACACCCCTAGTAGCGCGCGAAAGTACCGTGGGTGCTGGATTTCCAGGTCGAGCAGAACCTGGTTGTGTCTTTCCGATTCCTGGTAATTGTACCCTCCGGGGCTCGCGCAGCGCGGGTGTAGGGGTTCGGTTAGATCCCGGAATGGTCAGACCGCCATACCACACGGGCTTTGGGGATCTCACCTTCGAGTATTATCCCGAGGGATGGCAACATAGCAACGCCTGTACCACGAGCAGGTTGCGCCACTTTTTGAGTGATGCCTATACTGGCGAGGGTTCGCGAACTTCGGCCGAATCGCGTTCGCGGCGGCCATCGGATCCAGGATTCCGGCAGGCCGGGATTACATCTACCTAAAGGATCAGGTTCAACCCAACGTGGAGGAAGTCAAACAATTTCCCGCCGTCGAACGCCGCCGCAATCCGGCCGTTCCCTACGAACAGCGCGAAGCAGGTGAAGTCGCTGTTTTCCAGGAGCTTGGCAAGGCGCTGACGTCCTCGCTGCAGCTCGATCAAGTCCTTCGCACCATCATGGAAAAAATCGACGAGTTCCTGCGGCCAGACAATTGGTCGCTGCTGCTGCTGGATGAGACCACACAAGAGCTTTATTTCGAACTCGCGGTCGGCAAAGCTTCGCAAGCGCTCAAAGACGTGCGCGTCAAGATGGGTCAAGGGATCGCCGGGTGGGTTGCGCAAAACGGTGAAGCCGTGGTCGTCACCGACACCTCCAAAGACACGCGCTTTTTCGGCAAGGTCGACGAAAAGACCAAGATGGAAACACAATCCATCGTCGCCGTTCCGGTCAAGTTTCGCGATACCTGCCTCGGCGTGATCGAGCTGATCAACTGCATCGGGCCCGATGGTTTCGACCCGCGCGACTTGAAACTCCTGGAAGCGCTCTCCGATTTCGCCGCGATCGCGCTTGAAAATGCCCGCCACGTCAAGCGCATTCATGAGCTGACCATCACCGATGATTGCACCACGCTCTACAACGCGCGGCACATGGGCTTCATCCTGGAGACGGAAATTTACCGCTCGCAGCGTTACAACTACGAATTCTCGCTCGTTTTTATCGACCTCGACCACTTCAAGCAGGTGAACGACACTCACGGCCACCTGGTCGGCTCGCGGTTGCTGGCGGAGATCGGCAATGCGCTCAAGTCTCATTGCCGCCTGATCGACTTCGCGTTCCGCTATGGTGGCGACGAGTTCGTGATCTTGCTGCCCCAGACCTCGAAGGACAATGCTTTGAATGTTGCCCGCCGTCTCCATAAATTGATTCGCGGAACGGTCTGGCTGGACAATGCGGGACTCCGCGTGCGGGTCACGCCAAGCGTCGGGGTAGCCTCCTATCCGGTAGACTCGCGTACAAAAGAGGGCTTGCTCCATCTGGCCGACGAAGCCATGTACCTGGTCAAGAACACCAACCGCGACAGCGTCGCCGCCGCCAATATCGGCATCTTGCCCGACACCGTTGCGCCCGCCGCTGAATCCGCAAGCTAGACTATCCATCGTCGCGTACTTTCCTTCGGCGATACTTCGATGCGGTAATTGAATTTGCACGCGTGATCGTCCATGGTAGAAGGTGATGGACACGACCACGGTTCACGTTCTGCTCGTGGTGTTTTTCGCTACATTGATCCGGTCGACGTTCGGTTTCGGGGAAGGGCTCATCGCGGTCCCGCTGCTCGCCCTGACAATCCCGCTCGATATCGCCGCTCCGTTGGTAGTGCTCCTGTCGATCACCATCGCTGCCGTTGTGGTCGCACAGGACTGGCAAAAAATCCACATGCGCACAACGGGATGGCTGCTGGCACCGACTTTTCTTGGGATTCCCCTGGGCATTGCGCTGCTGACCAGCGTTCCTCCGCATATCGTCAAGGCGGTGTTGGCGATCGTTATTGTGGCATTCTCCGGATACTCTCTTCTGGTCAACAAACCACCGGCATTGAGCCGCGACAGCCATCTATGGATGATGGTTTGTGGTTTCTTTGCTGGCGTGCTTGGTGGCGCCTATGGAATGAACGGGCCGCCGTTGGTCATTTACGGGGCGATGCGGCGCTGGTCGCCACAACACTTCCGGGCCACTTTGCAAGGCTACTTCCTGCCGGCAAGCGTGATCGCAATGGCCGGGTACTGGTTCGCGAAACTTTGGGTTTCCGAGGTCACGCACTATTATCTGATTTCTCTGCCTGTGGCGCTTCCGGCCATATTCCTTGGCCGAGTTCTCAATCATCGCCTGCGAGGAGACACCTTTCTCAAGTATGTTCACGTTGGCCTGGTCGGCGTCGGAGTTCTATTGGTGATCCAGGTATTTTCTAAAGTTTAAGCATCGCCGTAGTTGGAAGGCCGGCGTCGAGGTCCGCTGGTTGATCCCTGGGGATGGCGAAAGGTGGCAACGGCCGCTACGCGCAAAACCCCGTCTATACACCCTAAGCCGGGTTTGCTTACACTGAGTTATGCGCAGAAGCGAAGCAGCGCGTTACGCGCGTTGGTCGGTGGCCGTGGCCCTGCTCTTGGCGGGGATAACCACTGCTGTGTACCTGAAACGCGACTGGGTGCGGCACATCGAGCGCAAGCAGGCTCCGCCTCCCCCACCCATCGATGTAACCCGCCAGTCTTCCGGAATCACTTTCAAGAAATTCGACGAGCAGAACCGCACGGTCTTCGAAGTTGTCGCTTCCAAATCGACCGAATTCAAGGGGCAAGACGCCAGCCTCCTCGAAGAAGTCCAGATCACCATCTTTGGCAAATCCGGTGATCGTCATGATGTCATCCGCACGCACAGCTGCCAATATAACCAGAAGGACGGCGGCGTTGCCTGCGGCGGAGACGTGCGGTTCGATCTGATGAGTGCCAACGATGCGAAACTCGTGGCACAAGATCCGGCACTGGCGGAATCCCACAGCACGCGTGTCGAGACTCGCGGCGTCATTTTCAATAACTCCAGCGGCACCGCGCAAACCGATCAACGCGTGACCTTCGCTTTTCCCAACGGAAGTGGCGATGCCGTCGGTCTGGAATACAGGTCGGTGGAAGGAACCCTCCGGCTGCTGCACGATGTGCGGCTGCGACTCACCCAGCCTGCCGCGGCGATCTCTGCCAAGAAACCGGCACCCGTGGCCATGGAAGCGAGGTCGGGCCAGGACGTCCACGTCAAAGGGACGAGCCTGGACTTTGCGCGCGATAGCCGGTGGTTGCATCTCCACGGTCCCGCCGAAGCCGAAACGTCCGCGGAACGCCTGACCGCCGGCGAAATTTCCCTGGTACTCGACGAGCAATTTCGCGCGGAAACGCTGGTGGCCACAACCAGCCCCGATGGGAATCGTCCCCAGCTAAAATCCGTTGGCACCACGGACCAGACCAACCTGGACGCTGACACGCTGACGGCGCACTTTTCACCCGAAGGATGGATCAGCAAAGTCGATGCCTCCGGGGCCGTCCACGGAACACGAAGCGGCGCTGCGGAGCAGGACGAAGCCAAATCGGATGCAGGCACCCTTGACCTATGGCCCCGCGTCAGCCAGCCGAAAGAACTCAACTTGTCTGGCAATGTCGTTTTGAAAGCCAACCTCGACAAAACCGGCGATTCGCGTACGCTGCAAACCAGCGCCTTCCGCATGGAATTCACCGGCGGCAAGGAGCATGAAGCCAGCAAGCCAAAAAAAGCCGAGACCCTGGCGGCAGGCGTCATGGAGTGGACCGACCCCACCAGCCAATCCACAAGCCCATCGGGCGGGCCTTTGTCTCCGGCAAGAACCAAGCTGCAAGCCGACAAGCTCGTCATGGACTTCGCTGATACCGGCAAAGCCCGGAATCTTCAAGCCACCGGCAAGGTGCAAACCGAGCGCTGGATCACCGGTCACCCGGTCCAGACGGCCACTGCGAGAACCGGGCTCGCGCAAATGGCCGCGGACGGAGCCTGGTCGCAGATGGATCTGCAAGGTGACGTCAAGCTGAAGGAAGGCGATCGCAGCGGCCAAGCCGAGCACGCTACATTCCAGCACGCAACCCAGACCGCTACCCTAACCGGCCAAGCGGTTGCCCGCGACGCCACCACGGAGACGCACGCGCCGCGCATCACCTTTGCGCAGGACACCGGCGAAATTCTTGCCGCGGGCGGGGTCCGCTCGACCGACTTCTCCGGAAAGAACGGCGCGGTGCAACTTGCTCCCGTACCTGCCAACATCACGTCTGACTCGTTGACGGCAAACTCGAAAACGGGCCGCGCTTTGTACTCCGGGCACGCGCGGTTGTGGCAGGGCGATTCGGTTCTGGAAGCAAATTCCATCGAATTGCTGCGCGATACCCGCGTGCTGAATGCCGTCGGGAACGTGCGCGCTGTCTTCCCGCAAGCTCCGAGCCCATCCACGGATACACCTGCGCAATCCGCGAAGGATCATCCGCTCGATCCTGCATTGAAACCCGTCAATACTTCGCAGGTGGTGCCTAAAAAGCCGCAGTTGTGGCACGCGACCTGCGTAAACCTCACGTACGACGATAAGGATGGCCATGCGCACCTGACCAGGGACGTCGTCGTGCAGTCCGCTGACCAGAAGATGCGCGGCCCGGTCTTGGACCTCTATTTCACCCGCAGCCAGCCGGCCAACCCGTCTGCCAATGGCGCAACGTCGGCCGGAGGCGCTCAGCAAATCAGCCGGGCCGTTGGCACCGGAGGCGTGGTCGTCGATGAAGGCGATCGCAAAGCCACCGCCGAGCGCGGAGAGTACACCGCGGCAAATGGCAAATTTGTCATGACCGGCGGGGACCCCACGCTCTACGATGGTTCTGCAGGCACGACCAAGGGCCTTCAATTGACCTTCTTTTTAGCGGATGATACGATCATCGTTGATTCCAAAAATGGATCGCGGACGTTGACAAAACATCGAGTCCAGCAGTGAAGTCGGGCCGTCCGACCGCCCCGATCACGAATGAAGAGGTATGCTGAAGCTCCAGGCCGTCGAGTTGAGCAAGTCGTATCGAGGACGCAAAGTCGTCGATGACGTCGAGTTGGAGATTGGTCAGGGTGAAGTCGTTGGGCTATTGGGGCCGAACGGCGCAGGAAAGACGACAACCTTTTACATCATAGTGGGTCTGGCCCGCCCCGATTCCGGCCGCGTCCTTCTTAACGGCGAAGAGATTACGGACCTCCCCATGTACCTCCGGGCCCGCAGCGGAATCAGCTACCTCCCCCAGGAACCCTCGGTATTTCGTCAACTGACCAGCGAACAGAATCTCCTCGCCATTTTGGAGACTCTGCCACTGACGCCGGAGCAGCAGCGTGACCGGCTGGAGGAATTGCTAGTCCAAATGGGCCTTGAAACGGTACGGCAAAGCAAAGCCTATACCCTCTCCGGAGGAGAACGCCGCCGTCTGGAGATTGCCCGCTCGCTTACCCTGCAGCCGTCCTTCATCCTCCTGGACGAGCCGTTCTCCGGAATCGATCCTTTGACCGTGAAAGACCTTCAGGAGCTCATCCGGGAGTTGAGCCGTTCGGGTATTGGCGTTTTGATTACGGATCATAACGTGCGGGAAACACTCAACGTCACCGACCGCGCATATATCCTCAGAAATGGGAAAATCTTCAGGAAGGGTCGCCCCGACGAGTTAAGCAACGACCCGGAAGTCCGGCGCGTTTATCTGGGCGATCATTTCCGCTTGAATTAAGGGATACAAAAAAGGGACCTCAGAACACCAATGGCTTGGCAGGGATTAAAACTGAATCTGAAGGTATCGCAGCGGCAGATTCTGACGCCAGGTTTGGTGCAGATGGTCAGCGTTCTCGCGCTCAATCGCCTCGAGCTGCGCGAGATGATCAACCAGGAGATGATCGCCAATCCCGTCCTGGAAGAGCAGAGCGAAGAGCCCACGCAAACCGACAACTACAGCGACGAAACTTTTCTGAAAGCGGAAACCGAGAAAGTTCCCGAAAAGCCCGAGCCCAATCCCTTCGACGAGTTCGATGTCGGCAGCTTCTTCAATCAATACCTGGATTCGGGCGGTGACGGCGGCCAGTCTCAGGAGCGCGAAGTCTCCGAGCGCCCTTCTTTCGAAAAATTTCTGTCTTCCGCCACTGGCCTCACCGACCACCTGACTTGGCAACTAAGCGTCACCATCTGCTCCGACACCGTGAAGGAAATCGTCGAAAGCATCATCGGCAATCTCGACGAAAACGGCTACCTGACCGCTTCCACCGAAGAATTACTCCAGCAGGGCAAGTATTCGCAGGATGATTTGGACGATGCCCTCGCCGTCGTGCAGGATTTCGACCCCATCGGAGTCGGCGCTCGTGACTTGCGCGAATGCCTGCTGCTGCAGTTGAAAGCCTTCGACCCGCAGAACACGCTCGCCCAGCAAATCGTCTCCGACTATCTCAAACAGGTGCAGTCCAACCAGCTCAAAGACGTCGCCCGCGCGCTGAATCGTCCGCTCGACGTCGTTAAGCGCGCACTCGAAGTCATCAAGAAGCTCGATCCCCGCCCGGGCCTGCGCTACAACAAGACCGAGCCCCGCCTGGTTGAGCCCGACGTCTATTTTCGAAAAGTAGACGACCAGTGGCAAGCCTTCCTCAACGAAGACGATATGCCACAGCTGCGCCTCAGCCCGACGTATCGCCGCTTGCTCGTGAAAGATGCCTCCGACCGCGACGTTCGCAACTACGTCAAGGAACGCTTCACCGCCGCGATCCAGCTGATGAAAAACATCGAGCAGCGCAAGCACACCATTTTGCGCGTCTGCCAATCGATCATCGCGCGCCAAGGCGATTTCTTCATACACGGCCCCGACGCGCTGAAGCCCATGATGATCAAGGAAGTCGCCGAAGAAGTTGGCGTGCATCCTTCCACGGTCAGCCGCGCCGTCGCCAGCAAGTACGCGCACACGCCGCAAGGCGTGCTCGAACTGCGCTCGTTCTTCAGCGAATCCGTCAACGGACCCGAAGGTGGCGGTATGTCGCTGCTGACCCTCAAGCGCCTGGTAAAGAAAATGATCGAAGAAGAAGACTCCACCAAGCCGCTCACCGACGATCAAATCGCCAAGAAACTCGATGACAATGGCATCCACGTCACCCGGCGCACGGTCGCGAAATATCGCGAAGACATGCGCATCCCGAGCACGCACCAGCGCAGGGTAAAGAACTGAGCCGTCGGCACCTCCCCGTGAAGCAGCAACTCAGAAGCGACTCGCGTCAACTCGTCATCCTCACCGGCCTTTCCGGTTCGGGAAAAAGCACCGTCCTCCGTGCCTTCGAAGACATGGGTTTCTACTGTGTCGACAACCTCCCGGTCGAACTCATCCCGATTTTTGCGGAGTTACACGCCGCCGGCGAAGGCGACTTCGCGCGCGCCGCTTTACTGGTAGACGCGCGCGAAGGCGCGCAACTCGCGAAACTCCCTGCCCTGCTGAAACACTTGCGCCGCCAGCATCCCATCGCGCTCGTTTTCATCGACGCCGGCGAAGATGCCTTGCTGCGCCGCTACAGCGAGACCCGCCGTCCCCACCCTTTCGGCAAACATCTTTCCGTGCGCGAGAGCCTGAGCCACGAGCGCAAGCTCATGGAACCCATCCGCAAACTCGCCGACGTGGTCATCGACACCACCAAGTTCAACGTTCACGAGCTCCGCCACTTCATCACCGAGCGCTTCAAAAATCCCGAAAAGCGCCCCATGCTCGTTTCCCTGGTCAGTTTCGGCTATCGCTACGGCGTGCCCACCGATTCCGACCTGGTGTTCGACGTGCGCTTTCTGCCCAATCCCCATTTCGTCCCACGCCTGCGCAGATACACCGGTCAGGATCCCAAGGTGCGCCGCTACATCCGCTCGTTCCCGCAGACCGGAGAATTCCTCAAACGCATCGTAGGCCTTCTGGTCTACCTGATCCCCCACTATATTGGCGAAGGGAAAAGCTATCTCACCATCTCGTTCGGTTGTACCGGCGGCAGGCATCGTTCCGTGATGCTCGCCGAATCGGTGATGGAGGCGCTTGAAAAGCGCGGCTACTCCACCAAAGTCGTTCACCGCGACATCGAGAAATAGGAACGCCTAGCCATGGTTCAACAACTCCGCATGGTCCGCCGAAACTTGACACACCGCGACTCGGCGAATAGCGTACCAAGTGCAATACGCAGGGGAGCCTGACGCGTGGCATCGCTGTTCTCACCACAATTGAAAAGGTTGTTAGGTTACGTTCGGCCCTACGCATTCCGGCTGGCCGTGGGCGTCGTGTTACTGGCCGTCGTGGCCCTCGCCGAAGGCTTGGTCGCACTGATGATCAAGCCGGCCGTCGACTATGTGCTCGACCCCTCCGTGGTCGGTTCGAAACTCCCCCTTGGAAAAATCCCCTTTACCGATCACATCGTTTACCTGAATACGTTCCTTCCCGCCGGCTTCCACAACGTCAAGACCATTTTCGCACTCACGCTTCTGATGATCTTCGGTATCAAAGCGATCGCCGAATATCTCGGCACCACGCAGATTCAATACGTCGGCCATGCCGCGGTCACAAATTTGCGCAACGCCGTGTACGCCAAACTGATCCGTCAGCCGATCGGTTTTTTCCAGCACCATCCGACCGGGCGTCTGCTTTCCGTAGCCATCAACGACGTTGAGCGTACCCGTATCGCCCTTTCCGAATACCTGGCCGATCTGTTCCGAGAAGGTTTTACTCTGCTGGTTTTCGTCACCGTAGTTTTCTGCTTGAACTGGCGCATGGCCCTCGGGTCGATCGTGTTGTTACCTATGGTGGTCTTGCCCGTAAATAGATTCGGCCGCAAAATCCGGCGCTCCGCCGAAAACAGTCAATCGCGCCTCGGTGATCTCGGCCAGATTCTTCAGGAAACCGTCACCGGAAACCGCGTCGTCAAAGCCTTCGGCATGGAAGGCTTCGAAATCGCCAAATTCCGCGAAACCGCGCGGCGCCTCCTGCGCGAAAATATGCGCTGGGTTCGTGCCGCCGTTATCACCTCCCCGATGATGGATCTGCTCGGCGCTATCGTGATTCCTGTGCTGATCCTGTTTGCCCGCGATCAAATTCACCGCGGCGCGATGACCCTTGGCGTCTTTTTCGCTTTCATCTTCGCGCTCCTCAAGGCCTACACTCCGCTCAAACGCATGGGCACCGTCTACCAGCAGTTCCAAGCGGCCCAAGGCGCGAGCACGCAGGTCTTCGCCTATCTCGATCTCGACGAAGAGCACACCGAACAGCCCGGAGCGAAGCACTTGCCTCCCTTCTCCCAGGAGATTGCCTTCGACGACGTCTGCTTTTCCTACGCAGGCTCCGCGGCGGTCCTGCAGAATATCCGCCTGAAAGCGCGGCGCGGCGAAGTCATCGCGCTGGTCGGCTCGAGCGGCGCCGGAAAAACCACGCTGGTGAATCTAATCGCGCGCTTCTACGAGCTGACCTCCGGACAAATCCGCATCGACGGCCTCGACATCCGCTCGGTCACCATCCGTTCCCTGCGCGAACAGATCGCCATGGTCGCGCAGGAAAACATCCTTTTCCACGACACCGTCTGGAACAATATCTGCTACGGCCTCACCAACGTCCCGAAAGCGCGAGTCGAAGCTGCCGCGCAAGCCGCTCTCGCCGCCGACTTCATCCTGGAGCTGCCCCAGGGGTACGACACCGTGATCGGCGAACGCGGCACTCGCCTCAGCGGCGGCCAGCGCCAGCGCATCGCCATCGCGCGCGCTATTCTCAAGGACTCGCCGATTCTCATTCTTGATGAAGCCACTTCCGAACTCGACGCCGAATCCGAAATGTACGTCCAGAAAGCTCTCGCCAACCTGATGGTCGGCCGCACCACCTTTGTCATCGCGCATCGCCTCGCCACCATCCGCCGCGCCGACAAGATTCTCGTTCTTGAAGACGGGCAGATCCGCGAGAGCGGCACCCACGCCGAGCTCATGATCCGCGGCGGCACCTACGCTCGCCTCCACGGGTTGCAGTTCGCTGATGACGACTTGCTGGCACCTGCGCAAGCGGTGCCAAATCTTTCTACGCCGGGTACTTCCCTATGACCCAAAGCACTTCCGGACAAGCCAAATCCGTCTCGATAAAAAAAGCCGAGTGCGTTTCCATGACCGGCTACGCGCAGGCTCGTGGCGAGATGAATGGCTGGTCCATTCGCATGAGCGTCAAGAGCGTCAATCACCGCTTCCTCGACGTCAGGTTTCGTTTGCCCGAAGGTTTCGATGTGTACGAGCTCCGACTCCGCCAGATCGTGCGCGAGAAAATTCATCGCGGGCATCTGGACATAAATCTCAACGTGCAACCAGGAACCGCGGCCCCGGTACAGGTGAATCGCGAATTGCTGCATGCCTATCTGCACGCCGCGGAAGAGCTTCGCCACCAGATAAACGCTTCTTCCGAACTCGACGTCGTCTCGCTCCTTCGCCTGCCCGGGGTCATCGGCGGCCTGGCGCCACCGTTGCCGGAAACCGACGAAGAGCAAGATCAGCTTGGCGCCGCGCTGGACGCCTGTCTGCACGAAGCGCTGACCAAGCTCGATGAAATGCGCCACGCGGAAGGCCGCCATCTCGCCGAAGAGTTGCGCTCGCGCCTGGCCCGCATCGCCGAGCAAACCGATAAAGTGCGCGAGCTCGCTATCACGCTGACGCCCGCGTTCGCGCGTCGCCTGGAAACGCGCCTGAAAGAATTGCTCAGTGGCACTGGTATCGAGCCCGCGCGCCTGGCCCAGGAAGCCGCGCTTCTCGCTGAACGCAGCGACATCAGCGAAGAATTGGATCGCTTGCGCAGCCATCTGCAGCAGTTTGCAAAGTTGCTGGACGGCGCCGGCGAAACCGGAAAGAAACTCGATTTCCTCTTGCAGGAAATGCACCGCGAAGCCAATACCATGCTCTCCAAGACTCCTGGCGTCGAAAGCGAGGCGCTCACCATCACCTCGTTGTCGCTGGAAATTCGAGCGGAGATTGAAAAGCTGCGCGAACAGGTGCAGAACATCGAATGACAACCGGGACCGAAAGCGCTCCGCTGGTCTTGATTGTGTCGGGTCCGTCAGGGTCGGGAAAATCCACCCTGGTACAGCGTATTCTCGAGCTGCCCGGCACCATGCCTTCGGTCTCGTGTACTACCAGGCCGCGTCGCGCGACCGAGGCCAGGGGGAAGTGTTATGCTTACGTTACGGAAGCGGAATTTGACGCCATGGTCTCGCGCGGTGAGTTTCTCGAATACGCGCGGGTCTTCGGCAGGCATTCGTACGGATCGCCGAAAAAATGGCTTGAGGAAGCCCGCAACAAGAATCTCGATCTAGTCCTCGAGATTGACGTGCAAGGCGCGGAGCAGGTGAAGCGGAAGCTCCCCGAGTCGGTGGCCATTTTTATTTTGCCGCCGTCCCGCGAGGAACTCGAGCGGCGCTTGCGCAGCCGGGGCCAGGATTCCGACGACGAGATTGCCCGGCGGCTCGCGAAAGCGCGGGACGAAATTTTGGCGTTTAGCAAGTATTACGACTATTGTGTAGTGAACGAAGACGTGGAACGTGCAGGTAACGAAGCGCAGGCTATCGTGGTCGCGCTGCGTTGCCAGAGCGCGCGGCGCCGTAAGCGGGTCGAACAACTTCTGGCATCGTTTGGAGGGAAAGACTGAGATGAATGTGCTGACGAAAGCTCCCGAGAGCCAGTTTGCATACGTGGTGCTGGCTGCGAGGCGCGCCCGGCAGATCATGGCTGGAGCGCCGCCACTGGTCGAAAACCCCAGAACCCTGAAGGCGACGCGCATCGCGTGCGAAGAGCTGGACCACGGCTACATCGAGTACGACTTCACCGAGCCAGACTCGATCGACACAGACAAAGACGGCAACAAGCGCCGCAAGTAGCACCCGGCGCGGCCAAGCATCCAAGTATCTGCAACGCGTCGTGTGCAACTGTAGCAGCCGCTTTCCGAAGCGGGCGCTTTTTTCAAGTTCGCCCTGAACGCGACGCCTAAGGAATTCGATGCGAATCACACTTGGAGTAACCGGCGGAGTGGCGGCCTATAAGGCAGCGGAACTGGTCCGCCGCCTCCAACAAGACTCCTTCACCGTCCAGGTGGTGATGACCCGCGGTGCCCGCGAATTCGTTACTCCGCTGACGTTCGCCGCCCTCAGCGGCCAAAAAGTAATCACCGACCTCTTTGCCGAATCCGCTGGCGAAGCCAATCTCGAAAGCGCCATCGAACACATCGCCGTAGCCCAACGCACTGATCTCCTGCTCGTGGCGCCCGCCACCGCCGACATCATCGCGAAGTTCGCACGCGGAATCGCCGACGATTTCCTGACCACGCTCTATCTCGCAACGACCGCCCCGGTGGTCGTCGCACCAGCGATGAACGTCAACATGTGGAACCACGCCGCCACGCGGGAAAACATCGAGGTGTTGCGGGCACGTGGGGTAAGAGTGGTCGACCCCGACGAAGGTTACCTCGCCTGCGGGATGACCGGCGCGGGCCGCCTCGCCAGCCAGGAACAAATCGTCGCCGCCGTGCGCGAAACGTTCCATTTCCGCCGCGACCTCGAAGGCCAAACAGTCTTGATCACCGCCGGCCCGACCTGCGAGGACCTCGACCCGGTGCGTTATTTGACCAACCGTTCTTCGGGCAAAATGGGTTATGCCGTTGCCGAAGCCGCCGCCCGCCGAGGGGCGCGCGTGATTCTCATCAGCGGACCGACCTCCCTCGATGTGCCTGCCGGCGTCCAACGCGTCGACGTGCGCACCGCGGAACAAATGTATTGCGCCGTCACAGAAACATTTCCGGACGTTTCGATCGCCATTTTTGCCGCCGCCGTTGCCGATTACCGCCCGTCTGAAAAGTTCGACCAGAAGATCAAGCGGGACAAACAACCACTGACGCTGTCGCTTGAGCCGACGCGGGATATTCTGGCCGAGGTCGCGCAAAATAAAGGCGGTCGCTTGATTGTAGGTTTCGCCGCCGAAACCGAGCGCGTCGCCGAGAACGCGCGCAAGAAACTCACCGCGAAGAACGCCGACCTCATCGTGGCCAACGATGTGACCGCAGAAGGCGCGGGTTTCGACCATGACACCAACATTGTCACGCTGTTCGCCCGCGACGGCCGCGATGTCCCTCTACCGCGCATGAACAAAAGCGAAGCCGCGCAGCGCATCCTCGATGAAGTCGTGCGCCTCCGCTCCGTGCTACACTCCCCGCAGCGCTCCTCGATTTGATCATGCCCGACCGTCTCCCCGAAGCTGTTCAAGACCAACTCTCCAAGCGGCTGAGCTACTACGAAGACATTGGCATCGGCTTGTTTTATCGCGACCGGCTCAGCACCGGCAACGCGGAAGTTGTGATACAAGCGCCAGTCACCATCCCAATTTTCCACGAGGAAACTTTGCCAAAGATTGCGCCTAAGCCGATCGTTCCGCAGCTCCCCTCTGTCACCGCCGGCCAGAAGATCAGCATTCTGCCCCCCGCGCCCAAAGTTTCGTTGTTCGACGCCGTGAACAGGATCGCCGACGACTCGCTGCTCAAAATTCGCAGCGACCTCGGGGAGTGCACGCGCTGCAAGCTGCACACTACAAGGAACAAGATCGTCTTCGGCGACGGTAATCCCCAAGCCGAGCTTGTCTTTGTCGGCGAAGGACCGGGTCGTGACGAAGACGCGCAGGGCCTGCCCTTTGTCGGGCGCGCCGGGAAATTGCTTACGCAGATGATCGAAGCTATGGGCTTGCAACGCAAAGACGTCTATATCTGTAACGTCGTGAAGTGCCGGCCGCCGGAGAATCGCTTGCCCGAGCCCGACGAAATCAAAACATGTTCGCCGTTTCTGATGCGGCAACTCGACACCATTGCGCCGAAAGTGATCGTTTGCCTCGGTGCGTGTGCCGCGCAAACCCTGCTCGAAACCAACCGCGGCATTTCCCATTTTCGGGGCGAGTGGCTGGACTTTCGCGGCCGAAAGTTGATGGCTACCTACCATCCCGCCTATTTATTGCGAAATCCCGCTGCAAAAGCCGACGTATGGAAAGACCTTCAGAAGGTAATGGCCATCCTCGGCTTGGCAGTAAGAAAAGGTAAATCCGCAGGCGCGGACAAACCCTCCTAACCACTCATGGGAATTTTGCTGGGCCTTCTCACCGCTCTCTCCTGGGGCTTTTCGGATTTCCTCGCGCGCTTTGCCTCGCGTCGCATCGGTTCTCTCCGCACTACGTTTTATATGCAGGTGGCCGGCCTCGTACTGCTCACGATTTTTCTGCCGTGGATTGGCGGCTGGGGGCACCTGCTGGATGGCTCCGGCTGGGAGCCATGGGCTTGGGGAGCGCTCGCAGGCGTGCTCAACGGAATTTCGACTCTCTCTCTCTATCGTTCCTTTGAAATCGGGAAATTGGCGGTCGTCGCTCCGGTATCGGCGAGCTATCCGGCGCTTACGGTCGCACTATCGGTCTTCAGCGGCGAACATTTGACGGCGATGCGCGGCGCGGGAATTGCGTTGGTCCTGATTGGCGTTGTCGTCGTCGTGCGCGGCGAAGCGCAACCGCCAAAGGCACTCGACGCATCCCCGTCGAGGCCTGAAAACAAGGCTGCGAGTGGAATCGGAGCGGCGTTGATCTCCGCGGCCGGATTCGGCGTGCTTTTCTGGCTGCTCGGCAATCGCGTGGTTCCGCGCGTCGGTTTTGCCTCTACGGTTTGGATGATTCGCCTGACGTCTTCCGCGCTTACCGCGCTTGTGATCCTCGCCGTGAAAAAGCCTATGTCGCTCCCGCGCAAGGACTCTGTCTCGATCTGGCTACTCGGCATGGGCGTCCTCGATACCGGCGCTTTCGTGATGAACAACCTCGGAATGCAAATGGAACAAGTCTCGGTCGTAAGCGTACTGGCGTCCCTGTACGGCGCCGTAACGGTCATCCTCTCCACCGTCGTTCTGCGCGAGCGCATGTCGCGCTGGCAATGGCTCGGCATCGTGGCGATCTTCGCGGGCATCGCCTTGATCAGCCGCTAACGCATCGCCGATGCCGAACCTGTAACCGCGACCCTTCACCCAGAGCTTCGAAGGGTCAGACCGCGGGGTTTCGGATTCGAGTGTGGCTGAAGCCGAGCGAGCCCGGTTCTTGCATGGCGGTTGGTCGAAATCCAGCCGCAACACGGAATGTCGCGGCAATGTGTCACTCTAAACCCCGCCCTCTTGACAGGGCGGGTTACAGCAATTGCTGCGGTGTTCGGTACACTACACGCCGGGATGAGCCTTCCTTTTTGCAATGTCGCGTTGCCGGTGCCGCTGCGTACGACGTTCACGTACGCCGTGCCGGAATCGCTGCGCGACGTCGTGCAGCCAGGAACGCGTGTGCTCGTACCGTTCCGCAAGAAGACGATGGTCGGCGTGGTTCTAGAGCTCACGGATAAAGTGCCGGAAGGCACGAAGATTCGCGAAGTTGCGAAAGCGCTCGACCGGGTGCCGGCGCTTACCCCGAAGTTGGTCGAACTCGGACACTGGATCGCGAATTATTACCTTGCGCCGGTAGGCGAAGTGTTTCGCGCGATGCTGCCCCCCGTCATCGAAATGCGCACGCAGCAGCTGATTGTGCTCACCGACGCCGGGCGCGGCGCGGTGGCGAGCCTGAGCGGCGGCGAGTTGACCCATGGACTCGCCCGCAACGAAGTCGAATTTTTGGCGAAGCTGTCGGCGAAGAACGAACCGCTGCCGTATGTGACGGCGTCGAAATTTGGATTGAACGCTGGCGACCTGGAACGCCTGCGCCGGCAGAGTTTGATCGAGATTCGCGAAACGATGCTGGGTCGAAAAGCGAAGACGCAACGAGTCATCGCTTGGAAAAAAACAGGGAAGAAGGTAGGAGAAAAACGTAACCCGGAGACGCAGAGTTTTCGCGAAGAAGTCCAAGAAGGCAGCGAGAGTGAGTCGGTCAATCCAAGTTCCGACCAAAGGGCCGAGCGGGTGCGGGCGGCTCTTGTGGAACGGGGGCCGCTGCCTTTGCCGTTGCTGCTACGGCTAGCCGGCGTTTCGCGGGCGGTTGTCGAGCGGATGCTGCGAGACGGCCTGGTGGAGAGCTGGGAGGAACGCGTCGATCCGGCGGAAGATCGGTTCGATGTGGGATATGAAGCGCCGGCGCACGAATTGAATGCGGAGCAGGAAAGCGCGTTTGGGGCGATTCGCGCGCGTTTCGAGCTGGGCGAATTTGGGGTGTTGTTGCTACACGGCGTGACCGGCAGCGGCAAGACCGAAGTGTATATGCGTAGCGTGCAGGAGACACTGGCGCGCGGCAAGACCGCGATCGTGCTGGTGCCGGAGATTGCGCTGACGCTGTGGGTTGGCCGGCAGTGCCGGGCTTGGTTTGGGGCCCGTTTCGAGGGCGTCGCCGTTTTGCACTCGGCGCTGAGCGACGTGGAGCGGGCGCGCGAATGGTGGCGCGTGCGGCACGGCGAGGCGCGCGTGGTGGTGGGAACGCGCTCGGCCGTTTTCGCGCCGCAGGAAAATCTTGGGCTCATCATCGTCGATGAAGAGCAGGAGAGCAGTTTCAAACAGGAGGAAACGCCGCGGTATCACGGGCGCGACGTGGCCATCGTGCGCGCGAAGATGGAAAATGCCGTGGCGCTGCTGGGATCGGCGACTCCTTCCCTGGAGACGTATCACAACGCACGGAACGGGAAATACGAACTGCTGACACTGGCTTCGCGCGTGGCCAATCGTTCGATGGCCAGCGTGGAAATTGTCGACCTGCGCGAAGATTTTCAGCGCACGCACCAGAGCAGTCCGATCAGCTCGGTGCTGCACGCGGGAATTCAGGAGTGCCTGACGCTGGGGACGCAAGCGCTGGTGCTGATCAACCGCCGCGGCTATTCATGGTCGGTGTTGTGCCGAAGCTGCGGCACTTCGGTCGAGTGCGCGAATTGCAGCATTTCGATGACGTATCACAAAAACCGCAACCGGTTGGAATGCCACTACTGCGGATCGATCCAGACCGTGCCGAAGGAGTGCCCGAAGTGCCATTCGCAGTACGTCTATTTTTTTGGTGAAGGCTCCGAGCATCTCGAAGAACGGCTGCGCAAGGAATTTCCGGGAGCGCGCATCGCGCGGCTCGATCGCGATACGGCGCGGACCAAGCAACAATACCAGGAAACGCTGGGTGCCTTTGCCGGCGGTGCGCTCGACATTCTGGTCGGGACACAGATGCTCGCCAAGGGCCACGATTTTCAGCGGGTCACACTGGTAGGCGTGATTAGTGCGGACTCATCGCTGCACCTGCCGGATTTTCGCGCAGCCGAGCGCACCTTTCAGTTATTGACGCAAGTCGCGGGACGAGCGGGCCGCGGCGAACTCGCCGGCCGCGTGCTCATCCAGACGTATTATCCGGAACACTACGCCATTCAAGACGCGGTGCGTCAGGATTATGCGTCATTTTTCGAGCGCGAGATGCATTTTCGACGCATGATGCAGTACCCGCCGTTCACGTCGCTGGCGAACGTGATTGTACGGGATACGAACCTGGAGAAAGCGATCTTGTGGTCGCGGCAGCTCTCGGAATATTTCTCGCCTCACGACGGCAAGGGCGTCCGAATCCTGGGCCCGGCGACGGCGCCTTTGGCGCGGTTGAAGAAGGAGCACCGGTTCCAGTTTTTGCTGAAATCGCCGAGACGGTCGGTGCTGACCAAGGTGCTGAGCGGGGCGATGGCGTACTGCGACGCGAAGGAGATCCCGCAGACGGCTGTTTTGGTGGATATGGATCCACTGAGCCTGTTATAAGCCCGCTTGCTGCCATTCACGGTGGCGCCGCCGGGGTTTCCGGCAGGAAGAATCCGTAGAGCCACGGCCTCAGAAACGCCCGCCACCGTCTGAACCTCGGGGTAAGCGGTCGGCAACCGCCAGGAGAAAACCCTAGCGCTGCATTACCAACCGACTCGTCCGCTGCGATCGCTTCCGACGTTCTTTCCGAAAACAGAAAATTGCGAAGGTACGCAGGTTCACCTGGATGATTACACCTGAAGGTGCATAAAATTAATTAGAAAGTGCGTTATTCGTTGGACAGCCGCTTGCCCAGGGCTACGATCTGCAACGCATTTACCCGGGCACGGTCCACCGTCAAGCCCCAGTGCAAATGGGGCCCGGTGACACGACCAGTGGCGCCTACCTTGCCCAGGATGGCTCCCGTGTCCACCATCTCGCCGGGTTTTACGTCGATCTCCGAAAAATGGCCATACAGGGTATAGACACCCCAACCGTGATCGACCACGACTGTATTGCCGGAGAAATACAGAAGCTCGGCGAGCACCACGCGACCACGCTGTGCGGCGTGTACGGGCGTTCCCGTAGGCGCCGGAAAATCTACTCCGGTGTGCGGCGAACTGGCTTTCCCGTTCAAGACGCGACGTTTGCCGAAATTTCCTCCGGTCTTTACACCGTCGAGGGGCACGCGAAATTGCCCGGTCCATAATGTTTCCGGCGTCACGGTGGCAAAAATCTCCCGCAGCTTCTTGCCGTCTTGCTCGGCTTTTGCGAGTTGCTCGGGGTTCGGCTCGACGAAATTGGGCGCGACGGTCAGCTTCTCGGTTGCGAATTTCCCTGCTCGCACGGCGATGGTTGCGCCACAACTTACCGTTTCGGCGGCGGCAGACTTTCCCGAAACGTTCAGCTTGTACTCTCCGGCCGCAAGTTCTAGATCAAGACCAAGGAACGCGCGCCACACAGAGGTTCCCTTCGCGGCGTTAGGATTGGTCTGCCAGAACGGAATGTCTTTGTCGGTCCAAGCGCCGGCGACGGCTGTCAGGGGGTTGGCGCTACGCACTTCCACGAGCAGAAGGCTTCCCTGGCTCGCGGTGGGAGCGCTTACCCGGAGTTCAACCCCGTCGCCGCAGTCGTATTTGCTCCAAGTCGAAGTTGCAACCTTGGGTTGAGTGTGCTTCCTGGTCTGCGCGGCGCCAGCTTGCATCACGGTCGCCAAAAAGAGGGTTACGCACAGCGCCGCGCCGACGATGCCCCATCGTGCCGGAGATATCCCCAAGGAATTCGCGAATCGCATTTTGCCTCTTCGCTTCCATCCGGGATTGCGCGGAGCGGTTCGCGCGTTTGCAGGAGGTAGCGCCACTTACAATCTTCTTACACCCGCTTCAGGACTTCTTAAGCCTTCGCCCCCGAGCATTGCGTTTGTGGGGATGCGGCCTCGGTCAGGCCGCTTGCAACACTCCGTTCTTGTTACCTGTGCGGAAGCACGCATCTCCCATATTCATATGCCGACACTGGTTTTATCGACGCTTGCTTTGCTTGGCTGTGTCTTCATGGTCTACGTGCTGTTCCGCTGGCTGCGGGAGGAGTTGAACCCCAAACGTCCGGTGAAACGGGTGCGGCGGACGGCAATCGACCGCTGAGTCGCGCCGGCCTTTTCTGATTCGCGGGGGGCGTGTTGATTCGATTGGACGTGGAGGTCCCTCGGCTACCTTTGTCGGAAAGCCAAATTGACAATTTCTCGCGTCGGGTACGGGAAGCGCGAGATGAGTTGGGCGCGGGAGCGTGAGACGCTGGTTCGCTACATTTCGAGGCCGATCAGGCGCATTAGGGCCAGGGCGTTGCTCTTGGTCACTACGCCTTCGCGAAGTTTGTAGTCGAAGCGCATCTTTCCGTTTTCCACTTGATCCTCGAAATGGACGTTGCGGATGGTGTTGCCTAGTGCGGTGGTGATCTCGGTCAACGCAAGATCGTGAGTGGTGACGATGCCGATGGCGTGGCGTTGCAGCAGCGCGCGGATCAGGCTTTCAGCTCCGATGCGACGATCCTTGGAATTGGTGCCTTCGAGCAATTCGTCGAACAAGAACAGCAGCGAGCGGGGTTGGTTGGTTGAATCGCGGCGTTCCGGATCGGCGGTGCGAAAGTGGATCGGTTGAGGTCCTGCGCTCCTCTCGGGATGAGCGATTGGTGGATCGCCCGTGGAGCTGCCGGTCGCTGGATCGGCGTTGGCGAGGTCGAAGACGCGGCGGATGTGCAGGATTTCGGTGTAAAACGTCGAGCGGCCCTCTTGCAGCGAATCCGTGCTGTGAATGCGCGTGCCGATGGCCAGCGGAGTCAAACGCAAAGACTTCCCGCGAACCGGGGCGCCTGCCATCGCCAGCACCGTGTTGATACCTACCGCGCGCAGCAGCGTGCTCTTTCCGGACATATTCGATCCACTCACTAGCAGGACCCGCGTTTCCTGGTCGAGCCGCACGGAATTGGGCACGCACTTGGCTGCCGCAATCAGCGGGTGGCCAAGCTCTTCGCCATCAAAAAACGCTCGCGAATCCTGCGTTTCGATCAGCTGGGGGAATGGATCGGCGGGGTGCTCGTAGGAATAGGTCGCCAGTGAGAGTAACGCTTCGATTTCTCCTACGATCTCGATGCTGGCGCGCATGCGAGCACCGTAGCGTTGCCGCCAGGATTCCGCGGCAAAGGCCACCTGGGCGGTATATAACAGGGGCACCTCGAGAAGATGGCCCAGCAAACTGTGATGGGCGTCGATCCAATAGACAATGCGCGCGAGCTTGCGAATGAACTGCGACGCCGGTTGGCCGTGGCGATTGAGTTCTGCGGTGAACGCCTGCAAACGCGGCGAAACGAACGGCTCCCGCTCGAGGCGTTGCAGGATGTCCGCAAAAAGCAGCAGGCCTTCGGCGTTGCACGCGATCCCTTCGACGACGGCTTCGGCGCGGCGCCGCAACGCACGCCGGAAAAAGATCTCGACCAACAAAATGGTGAGCAGCGGCCAATAGATGAGGGTCGCCAGATAAAACACGGTGGCCGCGACGGCCGCCAGGGCCAACACGATGGCCGCGAGGCGCGACGCGACGCCCGGCATGACGTGTCCGGCCTCCGCCCAGCCCATCAGTGATTCCGGGTTCAAACGCGCGCGCAATTCGTCGCCGGTGACCGCCAAATCCCTGTGCAAATCCAATTTCTCGCGCAGTTCCGCGAGCAAACCCTGACGTTCCACGATGGCCGCCCGCGATGCGGGGGAGCACAACCACTTCGCCAACTGGTTTTCGCCCATCGGCAAGCGCGCCGTCGAGAGCAGCTCAAACAGGCAGCCGCGGCCGAAAAGATCGAGGTCGGCGGCGTAGACGTGCTCGGGGTCGCGGAAGCGATCCCCGGTCTGTCCCGTTCCGGCCCAGCGGTCTTCGATGCGCGCGATGCCGCGGCGATAAAACGCAGCTGCGGATTCGGCTCGGGATCGCGCACGGAGAATTCGCTCGTGTGAAAACGCCAAAGCAAAGTACAGCACGACGGGAACCAGCACCCAGTAAGAAGGCAGCGCCGCCTGGTGAAGACAAAACCAAGCCAGCACCAGCCCCGCGGCTACAACTCCTAATTTGAAGTTGCCGATTCGAATGTGGAGACGGTTCTTGGCGGCAACAATCTGAAGGTAGGTTTCCAGCCGCTTGGAGTATTCGCCGTGAGGATCGGACACGCTGCCTCTTCCGAAAACTGCGCGTCCAGTCTACTCTTCGCCGATGTCTTCGTGCCACACGGCGGGATTCGCGGCGATATACTTGGCGAGGAGTTCGACGCATTCCTGGGAGTGAAGATCGATGATGGCGATTCCGTTTTCTCGAAGCCAGTCGATGCCACCGCGAAAATTCACCGATTCGCCCACGACCAGGGTGCCGATGCCGAATTGGCGCACGAGGCCGCTGCAGTACCAGCAAGGCGCGAGGGTGGTAACCATAATTTTGTCGCGATAACTGCGCTGGCGTCCGGCTTTGCGAAACGCGTCGGTTTCGCCGTGCACCGACGGATCGTTTTCCTGCACGCGGCGATTGTGCCCTCGCCCAAGCAGCTTGCCGCCGCGATCGAACAGCGCGGCGCCGATGGGGATGCCGCCTTCGGCGAGTCCTTGGCGGGCCTCTTCGATGGCTATACGCAGCATCGGCAAGTAGGTGGATCTGTGTTCTCGACTGTCCGAGTTCATGTTGCTCCGTTACGGATGGCCTGCGCCGGGGAGGAATCCGTGATCTTGACCTAAAAGGGGGCGGAAGGGAAAGTCGACGTTCTCGCGGACAAGCGAAATGATAGCATCGGGCCATGAAGCGTCCATTACTTGCCGTCCTGGTGGGTATTTTCATTGTGACCTCGGCGCGCGGTGACGATGGGCGTGAACTGCTGAACAGCGTCGTTGCCGAATACGAATCGATCAAAACCTACGAATTTGAAGGAACCGAAAGCGTCGCTTTCCCGGGAACCGACTGCATCCTGGAAATCCCAATTGTGATCGCGGCAGCACCTCCGCTGAGCAGCGGCATATCGTTTTCTCATGGGGCCAAACCATCGAAAGCATGCCTGGATGCGGTTACCAAGATGGGCAGCTTGCCATCGGCTGGAGCGTGGTCGAGATTCAGGAGCATGGACGTAGGGGTGAAATCGGTGCGTCGGCTTGCACCACAAACACTGACCGTGTCTGGTGCCGAAATTCGTTGCGTGGTGCTGGAAGTACTCTACGACGACTACTACCAAAGGCTAAGGACCTACGATGGCCCAGTACGGTTCTGGATCGACGCCGAAACCCGCTTGGTTCGCCGCGTCGAGTTCGAAGAGAAGTCAGAACAAGGTCGAAGGGCTTGGACCGCGACAATCGAGAAAATCAGCATTGGCGGGCCACCGGCGGCGTGGCTTACCCCGACGAGGGAGGCAGGACCGTCGGACGAAACGGCGTGGATCGGCAAGCAGGCGCCCGACTTTGAGCTGCGAACCGTCGACGGCGAATTGGTTCATCTTGCTGCATTGCGTGGAAAAGTGGTGGTGCTGGACTTCTGGGCGACGTGGTGCGGATCGTGCCTTGAGGAGATTCCGCCGCTCGAGAAACTACAAACGGAGGCGGCGCCGGCAAAGATGGTGATCCTTGGCGTATCTGGTGAAGACGCGAAGGTGGTGCGCGAATGGCGCGAGAAGAATGAACGGTCGTTCCGAACGCTGGTGGGGGCGGACAAAATCGCGAAGGATTTCGGAGTCGGCCCGATCCCAACACTGGTGGTGATTGATCCGCAAGGGGTCATTGTTAAGTACGTGGTTGGCTTTGACTCCGAGCGTCAGTTGCGAGGATGGATTGGTAGCATCGTTTCCAACTGACGGGATCGCTCCTTTTCATGGTCGCGGCTCCCAGGCGTTACAGTGTGGGGAACCGGACACACCGCCGAGAGCCTAACCTCGTAGCAAAACACCCATTATCAATAACTTACAGCGTGGCCACGGTGATGCCCTGTAGCTGGGAGAACGATCACGGGAGGCGGCGATGATTCGAACAGACATGGCGTTGCTACTGCTGGTTGTCACCAGCGCGGGCTTGGCTGGATGCTCAAGCAAAGCGGCTTTGCCGAGAAAGACGAACCCAGCGCCCGTGTCCGGCGCAAGCCGCGCCTGGCAGGCAACAAGAGCGGGTGGCGAGACCGGCGGCGCGGGAATCCGCGCTTTCGGCCTATTCGAATCCGGAATATGGCGTTGCGTTTCGGTATCCGCGAAACTTCGCTTTGGCGGAAGCCGGGGATTCCGAGGAAGGTGCGGAGACTGGAGTACGGAGTCAGGAGGAATTGGTACGCGAGGAACCGGGTGCGGTGTTGGTGGCTACGCTCGTCGTTCCCGACGATGCCTACCCGAACACCACGTTTGCGGGAGGCTCGGTGCAATTTGCCGTGAATCGCTACTTGACCGCGGGGAGTTGCCGGCAGAGTTTGCTTTCGCGACTGGGCGATTCGAGCGGGCGCAGCGGGGCGGCAACCATTCAAAGCGTGGAATTTGCGTGGATTGACAACGACGAGGGAGACGCCAGCACGGAGTTTTTCGAACGGGACTACGCGGGCTTCACCAACGGAACGTGCTACGAATTCTTCTTGCGGGTGGGCGTCGCCGCCGACCGGGACTCGCAGGACCAAACGCGACCGCCGGATGACAGGAAAATCCTGGGGCACATGGAAAAGATTGTTTCGAGCCTCGAGTTCGAATCGCAAACCGTTTCCGCGCTCGATGGGCGACCCTCCGGACAGGCTACAAGGCGCCGGTATTAGAACGAGGCCTGGACAACGTTCGGGGAAAATGCCTAAGCGCGACAGTTACCGCCCTGATCATCATGCCGATGCGAAAACGGGTGCCGCGGATGCGGAGGGAAGTGCTTTACTTCAAAAGTTGCTGCCGTGATGGGGCGGCGTGGCAAGGTGTTGGCGGAGAGCCGCTGGGCTCGAGGTGAACGTCCGGGTCGCAAATGGGGTGCGGAAGCCGAAAATTACGGCTCGGCTGGTTGAGATCGCTTTTCGGTCGAGGGGGCGAAGCGTTCCGCGCCCCTACAAATTGGAAGAATCGAAGGGTTTTGGAAAAAGGTCGCGCATTTGCAGGACCTCTGTTTTGCCTTTCAGGTTCGAGAGGACTACAGGTATGTCGCCGCAGAATTCCCAGATGAGCTGGCGGCAGGCGCCGCAGGGCGGCGTAAGCGTGTCGGTGTCGGTGACCACGGCGATGGCGTCGAAGCCGCGCTCGCCTTCGCTGATGGCTTTAAAGATAGCGGTGCGCTCGGCGCAGATGGTGAGACCGTAGGTGGCGTTTTCCACGTTGCAGCCGCCGAAGATGCGCCCGGAAGCGGCGCGGAGCGCGGCGCCGACGCGAAAATTGGAATACGGGGCGTGAGCGTTCTCGCGGGTTTGCCTGGCGATGGCGATCAGGTGGTCGTAGTCGGACAAGGGATTGAGCCTCCCGGGACGATTCAGTTTACGACAAGGCGACAAAGACAGATTCGCCGGGCCGAAGCCCGACGTCTACATAAAACCCTCGAACTCGCCGCTGCAACACGCCGCTACAACACTTGGACCATGCGAGGGATCACCGCGCGCAGCAGGGCGATGAAATCGTTTTTCACGCGGGCGCCGGTTTCGAAGACTTCTTCGGCGGTGAGCGGAGCGCCGGTGACGCCGGCAGCCATGTTGGTTACGCAGGAAATGCCGAGAACACGGATGTTGCTGTGCCGTGCGGCGATGACTTCCGGGACCGTGGACATACCGACGAGATCGGTACCGAGCGCGCGGAACGCGTGGATTTCGGCGGGCGTTTCGTAATTAGGCCCGGCGAGCGCGAGATAGACGCCTTCGTGGAGATTGAGTTTTCGTTTTTTCCCCTCTTCTGCGACGAAGCGGCGAAATTCGGGATCGTAGGCGCAGGTCATGTCGGGAAAACGCGGGCCGAAACGGTCGTCGTTGGGGCCGATGAGCGGGTTGGCGGCTTGTAAATTTATATGATCGCGAATCGCCACAAGCGCGCCTTCGGAATAGTTGAGATTGACACCCCCGGCGGCATTGGTCAGGATCGCGGCTTGAATGCCCATTCGCGCAAACACGCGGATGGGAAAGGCGACTTCTTTGGCGGAGTAGCCTTCGTACAAATGAACGCGCCCCTGCATCGCCGCGAGTGCGACGCCTTCGACGTTGCCGATAACGAGCTGTCCAGCGTGACCTGTGGCGGTGGACTGCGGAAAGTGCGGGATTTTCTTGTAGGGTATTTTTGTTGGTGCGTCGAATTCGTCGGCGAAAGCGCCGAGACCCGAGCCTAAGACGAGCGCGATGCGAGGGCGGAGTCTGGTTTTGCCCAGGATGAACTTGGCGGCGCTCGTGGCGCGGGAGAACTCAGAACTGGCAATTTTAGGGGTCATGCTGGGAGTAATTTAGCGCAAGAAGTGTCAACCACAAAGGCGTGGCCGGGACCGTCGCCATTTCTTTCCCGGCTCGCTCGCACGGTTCTCGATGCCAAACTCGCACTTTCCTTGTAAGGGAGCAGTCCTTCTGCGCCCCATCCCGGCAAGATGTTCGCCGTTCGGCTTGGTGGCACTCCGACGGTGCCAGCGATTTAGCTAAAAATCCCGACGATGGAGGCGGAAATCAGGTTGGCCATGGTGCCGGCTAGCATGGCGCGGATGCCGAATTTCGCAAGCTGGTTGCGTTGCTCGGGAGCGAGAGCGCCAATGCCGCCGATCTGGATGCCGATCGAGCTGAAGTTGGCAAATCCGCAAAGAGCAAAGGTGGCGATGGTGAAGCTGCGCGGGTCCAGCGAACCCTTCAGGGTGCCGAGTTGCGCGAACGCAACAAACTCGTTCAAGACCATGCGCGTACCGAGCAAATTGCCGATGGTGCTCGCATCGCGCCACGGAATCCCGATCAGCCAGGCCACCGGCGAGAACAGCCAGCCGAGAACCTCCTGCAAGTTATAAGGAAACCAGCCGACGTGCAGGTGCACCCAGCCCATCATGGCGTTGACCAAGGCGAGCAGCGCGAGAAAAACGATCAGCATCGCGCCTACGTTGAGAGCGAGGTGCAGGCCGTCGACGGTGCCGCGCGCGATGGCCCCCAGAACGTTGGACTCTTTTTCCGTCGCGGGCATTTGCACGTGCCCGGCGGTGAGCGGCTGCTCGGTTTCGGGGACCAGCATCTTGGCCATGAGCAGCGTGCCGGGAGCGGTCATGATCACCGCGGTCAGCAGACTCTTGGCATCCGCGCCGCCGACGCGAATGTAAGCGGCCATCATGCCCCCGGAAATGTGCGCCATGCCGCTGGTCATAACCGTCATTAGCTCGGATTTGGTGAGCTTCGGAAGAAATGGCCGAATTGTAAGAGGAGCTTCAGTCTGGCCCATGAAGATGCTGGCGGCGACGTTGAGCGATTCGGCCCCGCTGGCGCCCATGATGACGGTCATCACCCACGCCGCGGCGCGGATGATTATCTGCATTACGCCAATGTGATAGAGCACCGCGAAGAAAGCGGCGATGAAAATAATTGTCGGCAATACCTGAAAAGCAAAGATCAGGCCCAGAGAGGAATCGGACTTACCGAGTTCGCCGAAGACAAAAGTCGAACCGACGTAGGAAAAATCGAGGAGGCGTTTTGCGCCATTGCCGAGAAACTGGAACAGCACTTGGCCGGAAGGCACGCGAAGCACGAACAGACCGAGCGCGAGTTGCAGACCCAGGCCCCAAGCAACGGTTTTCAGCTTGATCGCGCGACGATCGGTGGAGAACAGATAAGCTGCCCCGAGAATTGCGGCAATGCCGAGTACGCCTGTCAAACGTCCCATGCGTTTTGCCTCTTTCGCCTGTGTGCCAGCTTGAAAAACGAGCCCTCAGCAACTAAAACCGAACCGCAGAGGACCCGGAACCCTGCGCCCCTCAAACAAGCTTGCAATCCTCAATTGCCGAGAATGCGGCGGATGAGCGGTTTTTTCTCGCGCGGCGCCTCAGCCGCGATGAAATAACTTGCTGCCACCATCGCTTTTGCCTCGCCGAGCTTGGCATCGGCATTGTAGTGAATAGTGGCCAACGATTCCCCTTTTTTCACTGGGTCGCCGATGCGCTTGTGAAAATCGAGCGCGACGCCGGGGTCGATGGTGTCTTCTTTCCTCGAGCGCCCGCCACCAAGCATGGCCAGTGCCGTGCCGAAATGCTCGCAATTGGTCCCGGTGATATAGCCATCGGCTTCGCTCAGAACGTCGACACGAGAGCGTGCCTTGGGTAAGCGCTGCGGTTCGTCGATGACGCGCTCGTCGCCGCCTTGCAGCTTAATACCCTGCTTGAATTTTTCGCGCGCCTGGCCGCTGGCGATCATAGATTCCGCGAGCTGGCGGCCCTCGTCCAGGGATTTAGTGCGTTCGCCGAGGTAGAACATCCACGTCGAAAGCTCGATGCTCAGATCGCGAAGATCACCGGGACCCTTGCCATTCAGCACGTCGATGCACTCGATGATTTCGGACGAATGGCCGGCTGCGCGGCCCAGCGGCTGGTCCATGTCGGTGATCAACGCCACAACCTTCTTGCCCATACGCTTCCCGGTGTCCACCATGATTTCCGCCAGGCGAACGGCATCTTCTTCACGCTTCATGAATGCGCCGGAACCCGTCTTGACGTCCAGAACGAGCGTGTCGATCCCTTCGGCGAGCTTTTTACTCATGATCGACGCGCAGATCAAGCCGATGCTCTCTACCGTGCTGGTAGCATCGCGCAGGGCGTAGATTTTCTTGTCGGCGGGAGCGATCTCGGCGGTCTGTCCGATTAGTCCCATGCCGCATTCGCGCAGCACGCTGCGAAACTGGTCCAGGGAAAGATTGACGTTGAAACCCGGGATGGATTCGAGCTTGTCGAGCGTGCCGCCGGTGTGTCCCAGGCCGCGCCCGCTGATCATCGGAACGGTCAGGCCACCGGCCGCGACGATGGGCGCAAGAATCAACGAAGTTTTATCGCCGACGCCGCCGGTGGAATGCTTGTCTACTTTTTTGCCGGGGAGATCGGAGAGATCCAGCACTTCGCCGGAATGCAACATAGCTTCGGTGAGAAAGGCCGTTTCCGCGAGAGACAACCCGCGCAGCCAAGTGGCCATAAGCCACGCCGCCATCTGATAGTCGGGGATCTCATCGCGCGTGTAGCCGGAGACCAGGAAATCGATCTCTTCGCGAGAGTGTTCACCAGAGTCGCGTTTCTTTCGGATCAGGTCAACGGCGCGCATGCGTATTCGGAAAAGGTGAGGCGGGAGCGTAGCATTTCTAGCGACGGGAGGCTAGTGGCGGCGACCTTCGGGACTACAGCGGCTGCTGCGCACCCGGAGGGAGCAGCGTGATTTGGCCGGCGACTACCCGCCAGCCCCTGGGCGTGTTGACGTAGACGTGTATCACGCGCATCTGGCTGTTAAAACTCTGCTCCTTGTAGGTTCCGCGCGCAGACCACAAGCAAGAAGCGACAGCCGAATCCCTGTAAAGTCGCACGCTGATGTCCGAGGCATTGAACGCGTCATAGCGGACTTCGGATGTTTGCACCGCATTGATGAAGGTGGTCTTGTTTACGGGCTGCCCGTGGGACAACGTGCCGCTGAAATCATCGCTGTAAACGCGCCGGAAAAAGGTACCCGTGTTGGTTTGGATCGCGCGCGCCGCCTCGGTCTCGAGGTTGACGATCTCCTGGCGCTGCATCTCGGGGTTCGGGGGTGCATCGTCATCTTGCCAGCCGAGATTTAGCGCCAACCCGAAGATGAGCAGCGCTGCAAGCTTGTACATCGGATGCCTCCTTAAGGCATCTTGGCATAGGAGTCAGCCGGAATCGGTGTTCGCAATGTACGAGTTTCTTACGAGAAGCGACGGAATTTGCGAGAATGTTTGCCTTCGGTGACGATTCCGATAGGGGCACGCGGTCCCGGGCGGTGTCGTGTGCAGCTTCAATAGGTAGGACCAACCCTTCCGGAAAGCGAACGGGCGCCCCACCCGCTGATCGCGGGTGTGACGCCGCCCGTTGGAGACAACTGTTAGAGCGAACGCAGGAAGTTCAACAGATTTTGCTGTTGTTGTGGAGAAAGGCGGTTGAAGTTGTGAATTACGCCGTTCGCCTCCGAACCCTGGCTGGCGTGTTCCCGGATTGCGTCCACCAAGTCCGTCGTGCGGCCGTCGTGCAGCAAGAAAATGCGCTGGCCGAGCCCCCACAATGGCGCCGAACGGAATTCGTCCGGCCCCGCGGTACCTTGCGAGACGCCATCCGCAAGATTGGTTCCCATGTGGTGCACCAACAGATCAGAGAACAGATTTGCGTTGACGTTGCTGAGGTCCGCGGTGAACGAAGACCGTGAAGTTGGCAGCGACGGTGTGTGGCACAGCGCACATCCGATCGCGCCAAAGATCTGGCTGCCGTTGCTGATGGAAGCCGCCCCTCCAGGGCTCGTGGTCGAAGCGGTCGGTGGTTTCAAGAAGCGCATGAACATCGCAAAATTGACGACGTCGGTGGGCACGGCGGCGTCTGGCGACGCCGTCATGTTGCTGACGTCCTCGGGCGTCGGGTTGATCCTGCAGTTTGCCGGAAGCCCGCCGCGCAGCGCCTCATCCGGGCTCGCGCGCTCGTTTTGGAAGATCTCGTTGGTTACGCCCATTTCCACGTTGTACGCTTCGCCCGCGAACATCTCGAGCGACTTGTTCTGGGCCTTCCATCCGAAGCGCGTGATCATGCCGTCGTTTCCGTCACGATTCACATGACCCGAGATGCCGAGTGAATTCTTGGCCCAGGTATTGGAATTCATATTGGATTGAATCGTCTCTTCGGCGATGTTTTCCATCAAGCCCGCGCCGAATACGGGAGTAGGAATACGGTAGATAACGTTGTTGAGCGCGAGGTTGTGATTGAAATCCGGCTGCTGGATCGAGCAGCTACCCGCGTCAGCCCGTCCGCTGATTACGAACAGGTCGTGTACTCCGCCATCCGGCGTACTACTCAGCGAGCCGTTCGGATTCAAAAAGAACTTGAACCGTGCTTCGCGGGCTGGCCCGTCCGGAGTGAGAAACGAAGGGATCGTGTTTTGACCGGTCTGGCCATCGAGGTTGGCGACCAAGGTTTCGGGATTTTGCCCGACGTTCGGAAAAATGGATGCGCTCGGGCTACTTCCACCGATCGTTGGTTGCGAGTGGCAGCTCGAACACTGGTTGCTGTTATAGCGTGGGCCGAGACCATTGTTGGGCCCTCCCCGGACGTCTTCCACTTCCTCGAACCGGCCTTGGCCATTGGTGAAAAAGTCTGGCCCGCCTGGTGTTGTTGCGATGGAATCGAGCGGTTGGCCCGAGTCGACCGAGCCCGCGCGTACCCCGGGATCGGTGGCAACAGATTCAGCGATCATGACGCCTGCGGACGACAAAGCCAACAGAGCGCCAACAGATAGAACAGCCTTGTAGTTAACGACGACGTGCCATTGCCTCGCAAAGCGATTTCTGAATCGCAGTGACATGGGTCTTACTCCTCTCCGAAAAAAAGGAGCGCGGTGGTCCCCAGAGCAAAACTCTGGGCTGGCGGTAGACACACTTCGGGCTTCCGACCTACACAGGACATCAACGCCGGGTTTCTGGATTACTATTCGACCAGAGCACTTACTTGATATTTCAGCGTTGGGCGGGCTGGCTTACTGGAGTGAGATAGTAAATAACTGTTTAGCGTCGGTCACCTGACCCGAGGACCAGTTTTGGGACAGCGACCTCTCAGGGACAAAAGGTGCCATTTACCAACCATTTAGCGTAACGTTTGATGTCTCATAGATCGCGCGAATCCAAATTGCTCCTGGCCGGGCGAGCGCGCCACCGGGGACCACAGCGCTGCAAAGATCGGTCTGCTAGAATAGGCCGACGCGAAATCAGATGTCGCGCGATGAGCGGGCAGCGTCGACACGGACCCCATTCGGAGGAAAGAAATCATGATCGATCCCGCCCTTGGTTTTTCCCGCCGCAAATTCGTTACCCACGCTTCGTGCTTTGGAGCCTTCTATGGCGTCGCGAAACTCATTCGCCTACCCGACTTGGCCGCAGCGGTTGCCGCCGACTCCCGCGTCTCGCAAACGCCCCTCGTGGACAAAGGCTTCGCCTCGGTTCGCAAAGTGGGCGACGGACTGTACGCCACGATTTCCGACCCATCCAAGGGGTACACGACGGTGTGCAATGGCGGCTTTCTGGTGGGGAAGGACGCCGCGCTGCTGATCGAGGCCTTCGCTGGGCCGGCGGGCGCGTCGTTTCAGATGGATGCGTTTCGAACCGTGAGCCAGGTGCCGGTGAAAGCGGCGCTTGACACTCACTACCATTATGACCACTCGTTGGGAAACTCGTTTTATGGCGCGCACGGCGTGCCGCTCTGGGCGCACGCCGCCGTCGCGAAACGCATCGTCGACGCCTATGCGCCGCTGCAAGGAGCGGACAAAGCTGTGGCACTTGCGCCATACGAGAAGCGCGTTACCGCCGCGAAGTCCGACACCGAACGCCAGCACGCCCAGAGCGACCTGACCGCCGTAACCGGCGTTTTCCAGGCCGCGAACTCCAACATTCTAGCGCTTCCCAGCCGCCCCATCGATCCAGCCAAACTCCCCATGACCATCGACCTCGGCGGCCTCTCCGCGGTACTGGAATCGCACCCCGGCCACTCCGGCACCGACATTATCGTGCGCGTTCCGCAGCAGAACGTCGTTTACACCGGAGACTTGCTATTCAGCGGCTGGTATCCAGTGACTTTCGACGAGAAAGCCTCGATTTCCGGATGGCGCGACACCCTGAAGAAATTCGCCGCCTACGACAAAGACACCGTTTTCGTTCCCGGCCACGGGCAAGTCTGCGGCCAGGAAGGAATTGCCACCATCCGCGAAGTCTTCGACGACATCGCCGCGCAAGCGGAAAAGATGTACAAAGCCGGCGTCCCCGTCCAGGAAGCCACCGAGCGTTACGTGGTCCCCGACAAGTTCAAAAATTTCCCCATTTTCGCTTGGGGCTTCACCATCGGTCCGACCATCACCAAACTCTACGAGGAATGGCATCCCATCTAACTGCCCGGCTTCTCCCCGACGCTAAAGCTAGAAATCCAACCGCAGGGACAGCTGCCCCGTGCGGTTGCCGCTATTTTCCGCGGTCTGTACGCTCTGCACGATGCCAAACGATGACGACGTCACATTGGTCGGAGGCGGAGCAAAGTTCGGATGATTCAGCAAGTTTGTGAACGTTCCCTCGAAACGCATTCTTAGCCGTTCGCTCAGATGAAACGTCTTTGACAACCCCGCCGCGATCGTAGTGGTCCCCGGGCCTGCCAGGCTGCCGACCGCGCAATTCCCCACCGGGCCCGATGGAACCGGATTGAAGGCATCGAGGTCGAACATGCTGCCCGTGGCCGGATTGGCGACATTTCCGTTCCCGATGCAATCGGGACGCTGGTACGCGCCGCGATAGGAAAGATTCAGGTTGCCCGGATCGTAGCTCGGACTGGTGGTGGGCGTCAGATACGGGCCCGTCTCCCACAAACTCACCGTGCTGATGGACCACCCGCCCAGGACCGCTTCGGGTATGGCGGGCATGTGGCCAAAGAACTTGCGATTGCTGCCCACCGGCAGATCGTAGAGCGCGGAAACCAGCAGCCGGTTACGCCGCGTTCCCGCGACGTTGCCGCGATCCTCGGCAAGATCGAAGCGGTTCGCGACCGGTGTCCCGTAGATCACCTCGGGATTGAAGGTGGTCGGTGCGTCGCCGCCGACATTTCCGAGGCTCTTTGCCCAAACGTGGCTTGCTTGCAAGGTGAGCCCTCCTCGAAGCCGCTGATTCAGTTCCGACTGCAAGGCTTCATAGTTCACGTCGCCCTGATTGGTGGTGGAAAGAATGCGGCCCCAATTCGGATACGGCTTTGGATTGGGATTCGGAGAAGTCGCGCTCGGCTCGACCTGGTTCAAATCCACCGTTTCGCTCATGCGGTAGGAATTCATCCCGACATAGCTCTCGCGCAACGTAAGGTCGCGTACCAACTCGCGCTCCACCGTCAGATTCCACTGCGCCGATTGCGGATCGCGGTAATTGGTCAGCGTATTTTGATAAAAATCACCTGTACCCGCGATCGACAGCGGAACGTCGGGCGTGCGAACGTTCGGAAATTGATAAGTGGGCAGGCCCGTAAGTGGATTTGCATTGAACGTCGTGCGTACCACCGACACATCGATGTTGGTGGTGTTGAAAGAAAGCTGGCCGAGATTCGTCATCGTGAAAATCCCCAGCCCGCCGCGCACCACGGTCTTGTTGTTGCCGAACGGGCGGTACGCGAAACCCACACGCGGCTGAAAGTTTTTCTTGTAGAACTCGCGAAGTCCCGGACCCAATCCCACGCTGCTGGCGGTTTCAACCGGAGCGCACGGAAGCGCCGGGTTCACGGGCGCGCAACCCAGCGCCGCGTCCACGGGCCCGCCGCAAGGCGCGTCCGCATTTCCCGGCACGCACGTGTTGATCGATGCCAGAAACGCGGGTCTGGGGGTGTTGCCGTCGGGAATAATGATGCCGCCGTTGCGCACGTCGAACGCCGTCAGATTTCCTAGATCGCTCACAAACGGCGGAAGTGCCTGCCAGCGCAGCCCGAATGTCAGCGTGAGTCTGTCGCTCAGCCGCCACTCGTCCTGGCCGTACACGCCAGTCTGAATGGTGTGTGCGTGTACGTCGGGGCCGGATTGCGCGATATATGTTTTCGTCGGCAAGCCCAGCAGCAAGTTCGCGAAGGCATTACCAGTGAAAACGCCCTGGTCGAATGTGAAGTCGCCGAAATCATCGGCGCCGCCGAAGCTTTCGAGATCCTGGTAGGCCACGTGCTGTACATCGGCGCCGGCCTTCAAGGTGTGCTTTCCTTTGATCCAGGTCAGGTTGTCGGTGAACTGAATGGTCTGCGACTTCGTGGTGCCGTCTTTGTCTCTGCCGATCGGCGTGTAGTTGCCCACGTCGTCGCTAAAGTTGAAAATCGGGAAAGCGCCAGCCGTCGGGTGATCGCTAATGTCCAAGCCCTGTAATCCCAATGTCGAGATGGCCGTCGCGCCCTCAAGCGGGAATACCACTTGAAGTTGATAGAACGAGAGGCCAAACCGTGCCTCGTTCACCAGATGGTCCGTGATCGCGTAATTGTGCGAAACGATCACATTGTTGTTGTGCTCCAGATCATCGTCCGGCGGCAGAAAACTGTTCTGCGTTCCCAGCGCCGTATCCGTCAAAGACGTTGAGCTCACGTGCTTCCAGCTCCAACGCACGAATAGCGACTGCTTCGCCGTCAACGTGCGATCGATGCGGACGTCGTAGCCGTTCGTGTCGCTCGGCGTGGGCGTTTGCTGCAAATAATTGGCTTGGACACCGAACTGGGCATTCGGAATGTTCGGCGCGGGTAGATAGTTGTTGAGCAGGTTGATCGCGACCGGATTGATGCAATCGTACGTGTTGGTGCACGCGCTGCCGCTCGGAATCTTGTTGCCTGGATACGGCTTACCGGTAAAAGGATCCATCAGCGGAGCCGATAGCGCCGAGAAATCTCCCGAGCGCATCGCCACGGTCGGCACGAAAAGAAAAAGCGGGGTGGAGAACCGCCGCCGGTTCGCCTCGAAATCCGCGAAGAAAAAAGTCTGCGATTTCCCGCGGGTCACTTTCGGAATTTCCACGGGCCCGCCAAGGCTGCCGCCAAACGTGTTGAACACCTTGTGCGGTTTGTCGCCGGAATTCCACACCTCGGCGTCGAGCGCGTCATTCTGCGCATACTCAAACGCGCTGCCATGAAAATGCTCGGTGCCGCTCTTGGTGCTGATGGTCACGTCGCCGAGCTGCGCGAATTCCGCGTTGTTGTTGAACTGCGTGACCTTGAATTCGCCGATCAGCTCCGTGGACGGATTCATGTTGCCGAGTGCGCCGTTCTGCCGGATGTTCACCGTCGACGATCCGTCGACTGAATATTGCACCTGCGAGGGCAGTCCGCCGCCCACCGACACGTTTCCGTTCGCGTCTTGCTGCGCACCGGGCACGGTCGCCAGCATTGCCAGCGGACTCGTCGTCGCTCCGCGGTAATTCACCGGCAAACTGGTGATCTGCTGAAAATCCTTGCTGTCGCCGATGGTGGCGTTTTCGGTGTTGATCACCGGGCCGGCATCCCCGGCCACTTCCACGGTCTGCGAAGACGAAGCCAGCTTCAGTTGCGCGTCTGCCCGCAAAGTCTGCCGCGCGTCCAACTGCAGTGCAGTCATCTTGAAATCGGCGAACCCGTCGGCACGGATCGACAGCTGGTAGTGCCCGGGACGCAGATTAATAAACTCAAATCCGCCGTTCGTGTCGGTGCTGCTGTCGCGCTGCGTGCGATCGTCCAAATTTATCAGCGTTAGTTGCGCGTTAGCCACCGCGCCTTGTCCGGGATCTTTAACCACGCCGACAATGCCGCCAAACGTGGATTGCGCGCCGGCCCACGCCGGGAAAGCCAAAACGATCACCAGTGCCAAAATTATTCGAGGAACACGCATCTGAGGTCACTCCCTTCCGTGATTTGTGATTTGCTCGTCAGGGGCGAGGACGAGGGGTGCAGTCACGCTGTTCGACGGGGAACTTCGTGTGGACGCGAGGCTAAGACGCGAGGCCTAAGAAACTCGTAAGGATTTCCCAAACTGCGCGTAAGGATTTCCGGAGTTATTTGATTGGATTGCATACGCTTTATGGATCAGCCGGCCTACCCCGGGGAAATCTCACTGGGGTACGTATGCAACGGCGGAGCCTAGGCGCCAAACCGGAGCTTGCCTTTGCTCGAAATCGTGGCCCTCTTGCGGCGCCGGCGTCGCTCAGAATTCGGGCGATTCACTACGCACATTCGCGGCCGTGCAATAGATGCTCAACGATCGTCTTAGCAAAACCCGATCGGCGCGGCAAACCTCTCGCGACCCAGGCTTGGTACGCGTCGTAAAGCTGGCGTCGACGGCGGGCACCACGCAAGCCGGCAGCGGCGGCCAGCCCGCACCAGTTGTGGAATTGCCGCAAGGGAGGTACTCATTGGCGCGGCGGCGTGGTGTAACGTGCTGCTGGTGAAGGATTTACCCGTCATCGTTCACGCATTGTCCTCGTCCCGCTGTCGGAGGCGGGCTTGCTCCGCACGGCGTCAAAACCCGGCACGATGAACGCCGCTGAACTTCGCAGTGAACCAATTTCCGCATCGCAGCGTCTGGTAAATGTACGGGGAGGGCGAGCGCATCCCGCTCGCACATACGAGCCAATGCAGGAGCTGGTTCTGATCCAGCCAGGTCGCGCGGCGGAAACCGAATGGGCACGCGAAGCGGCCAGCGCCGCCAACCGTCGTGCGTTCGAACAGCGTCTGGCCGAATGCGGCCCGCTGGCGTTTCGCATCGCTCGCGGTGTGCTCCGCAACACCGCCGACGCCGAAGACGTCGCTCAGGAAGCGTTGCTGCGCGCCTACCGCCGCTTCGACCGGCTGCGCGATCGCCAGTGCTTTCGCGCCTGGCTCGTGCGCATCACGTTTCGCCTGGCGCTCGATCGCGCGCGTTCCGCCAAACGCCGCGAACAGCGCGAAACTTTATGGGCGCAACCGGTCCCATGCCCAACAACGGAAGATCTCGCCGCCTCCAGTGAGTTCCAGGCCCACCTCGCCCGCGCCGTCGAGGAGCTATCGCCGAAGTTGCGCCTGGTCCTGCTCCTCGCCGCCATGGAAGGCCACACACTCGACGAAGTCGCCGAGTTGCTCAGCCTTCCCGTCGGCACTGTGAAATCAAGATTATTTTTCGCCCGGAAACAATTAGCGGAGAAGTTGCGATGCCATGTGAAAAATACCAAGCCACGTTGATCGATCTGGCCGCCAGCGCCGCCGAGCCCTTCGGCGTCCTGCGCGCGCATCTCGACGAATGTACGTCCTGCCGCTCGTACATGGAAGAACAACGACTCCTGATCGCATCCATCGATTCCGCCCTCCGGCAAACCGCAAACGCTCCATTGCCGCCCGCGCTCCTCCAGCGTCTCGATGCGCGCCTGGCGCAGCAGACTCCGCCAAAGCCCGCGTTGTACCCCCGCTGGATTTACGCAAGCGTTGCTCTTGCCACTGCCGTCTTGCTCCTGCTCGTTTTGCCACATTTGCGGACGCGCGACGCGAACCAGCAAGGCGTCGTGTCCGTGGCGGTGCGGCAAGCAACGGCCACGCAAACAGAAACGGGCGCCCAGTCGGCGCAGCGCAGCCACGCTCCGATGGCTACGCGACACAAGAGCAAGCCCGCATCTCAGCCGCCAAGACCTTCAGAGCCCGAAGTCCTGGTGCCTCCCGATGAGCGAATCGCTTTCGAGCATTTTATTTTCGACTTGAACGGCCGAGAGGACCTCGCGACCGCGCTCGTCAAGCCCATGCAGGCGCAACGGCAACCCGACACCGCTCCGGTCGCGATGCCGACCCCCGTGGAAGTGCCAGACCTTGAAACGGTCGCTCTCACCGTGCAACCGCTTTCGGTGACCGCCGACAGGTAACGCAAGGCAGAGACTGTTCCGGTTTTTTCTGAGGCTTTCGCTTCTATCTCGCTGGAGGACACGAACGATGAAAAAATTGACGTGTAGTCTCATGCTTCTCGCGGTTGCAACGCTTTGCTCCCCACAATTGTGGGCGCAAGACAAGCCCAATGCGGAGAGCAAGCCGCCGGTGGTGGTGCATCCCACAGCACTCAAGATCCAAATCGTTTTCACGGAGTTCGAGGGCGCCAAGAAGATAAAAAGCATGCCGTACACCTCGATCTTTTCCTCCGACGCCGGCCGCGGTCCGGACGCCGCCAAGTTGCGTATTGGCAGTCGAGTGCCCCTCTACACCGGCAAGGACGGCGGGCTGCAGTACATCGATGTGGGAACCAACCTCGATTGCCGCGCCGACCGTTTCGACGACGGAAGATTCGGGCTCCGGCTCTCGCTCGAGCGTTCCTGGGTGGAAGGCGATGTGCGCGTCCCCGTGGATCGATCCATCGCCCAGCCAGGAGGCACTTCGGGCGAGTTCAAGGAGCCCGTCATCGGCCAGTACAAGACCGACGTCTACGTGATGATCCGCGATGGCCAAACGATCGAGAGCACCGTCGCGACCGATCCACTCAGCGGAAACGTGCTGAAAATCGAGCTGACCCTGACGGTCCTAAAGTAATCGGCCCGCAGGCTATGCTGAGTCAACGCGGTGCTGAGGCGACGTCATGCTACTGTCTTTCTGAGGGCGTCCGGTGAGGATGCCCGAAGAATCTCAACCGCGAAGACTCCCAAGAATCAGCGGTTTGAGAGCATCTTTCCGCAGCTCCGCGTCGGCTCCCTAACTCCGACAAGCCACAGCCTTTAACGGACTTCATTGCCTGGAACCCAGTTTACAAAATGTGTGCCAGCGCCTCCGGCAAACTCTCGTGAACAAACCGGTATCCGAGCTGACGCAGCCGCGCCGGTTCCACGCGTTCGCTCGTCAGCAGCATCGAATCCGCCATCTCGCGCCCGAGCGCCAGCCGCAACGCAAACGCTGGGGCAGGCAGGAACGCGGGCCGGTGCATCGCCTGCGCCAGTTCCTTGGCGAACTCCGCATTGCGAACCGGTTGCGGCGCCACCAAATTTACAACGCCTGTCACGCTCGCATTTTCCAACGCATAGCGAATGATCCCGATTACGTCGTCCAGCGTGATCCACGAAACCCATTGCTGTCCGGAGCCCATCCTGCCGCCTGCAAAAAATTGAAACGGCCGCATCATCTGCGGCAGCGCGCCGCCGTGCTTCGCCAGGATGATTCCAAACCGCGCCAGCACCACCCGCATCCCCAACGCTTCCGCCTTCTTCGCCTCCGCTTCCCAGTCCACCGCAACCTTGGCCAGGAAATCGTCCCCGGCTTTGCTGTCTTCGGTCAGCGTTTCGTCTCCGCGGCTGCCGTAGTATCCGATCGCCGAAGCCGACACCAGCACCTTCGGCACCGTCTTCAATCTCCCGAGCGCCGACACCAGCGAACCCGTCGTCCTCACCCGGCTCGACCGCAGCACCATCTTTCCTTGCTGCGTCCATCGGGTTCCGGCGATCGAAGCTCCTGCCAAATTCACCACTGCGTCCGCGCCGGTAATATCTCCCTGCGAGTCCGCAAAGGTTAAGCCGCCCGAAGCTTCGGGGTCCCACGGAACATCGATCACTCGCGGGCCAGCGGCCTGCGCGGGCGAGCCAGCCTTGCGCGACACCGTCTCCCGCCGCACCATCCGGCACACGGTGTGGCCATCGCGCACTAGAGCCTTGGTCAGGGCTGTCCCCACCAGTCCGGTCGCCCCAGTCATCAAGACCTTCATGGTGTTCTCCTGTAGTGGTCGATCTCTAGATCGGTAGATCGCCAACCGATCCGTCCACCCGATCGGTCCAAGCCAGTCCCCGCGCCTTCGCAACTATAACCCAGCGAGCCGTGTTTACTTCCTGAGCGATGCTTCTGCTAACGCCACCCGCGATGCTGGCTGCAATCCGCTTGGGGGGTTACAATCCTGCTGTGGCCACAGCCTCAAAGACCATTCCAATAAAAGTGCTGTTTTTCGGCCGGTTGAAAGAAATCGTCGGCCGACCCGAAGACTCCTTCGAGCTAGCCGAAGGCGTATCTATTGAAGACGTTTTCGCCAGCTTAGGCGTCACCCACCCCGAGCTAGCCGCATTTCGCAGCTCGGTCGTCGCATCCCGTAACCAAGAATTCGCCGCTTGGACGACCCCGCTGCAAGCTGGCGACGAAATCGCCTTCCTGCCGCCCGTCAGCGGCGGCTAATCCACTCTCCATGCCCAGAACGCAACCCACCGATGATTTGTTCCAGCTAATTGGCGAGCCCATCGCCGCCGCGGCCCTGATCGAACATGTCCGCGGAGCTGGAGACGGCGCCGTCGTCACCTTTGACGGATGTGTCCGCAATCAGTCCCACGGCCGCCGCACCTTATATCTCGACTACGAAGCCTACGAGTCGATGGCGCTGACCAAAATCGCCGAGATCGCCTCCGCCCTCCACGAACGGTTCGCCATCCACCGCGTGGCCATCGCGCACCGCCTCGGCCGCCTCGAAATCGGCGAAACCAGCGTCTTCATCGCCGTCAGCGCCGCGCATCGGCCCGCCGCATTCGACGCCTGCCGCTTTGCCATTGACACCCTCAAACGCACCGTCCCCATCTGGAAAAAAGAGTACTTCGAAGACGGCGCCATCTGGGCCGACGGCGAGCTGCCTCCCGCCCCTTCGGACCCGGCCAAGGCCGACGCACCCCTCGCGAAACCTGCATCTTAATAATTCGATGCGTCCAACGCCCACCTCAGCGCGCTTCGCAATCATCGTATGCCTCGCCGCCATTTTTCCCGCAGGCGCCCTACGCGCGCAGGACCAGACCGATCGTCCGCCATGGGCGAGAAAGTCGACATCCAGTTCCAGCTCGGCAACGACAAACCCACCTCCGCCGGCTGCTCCCCCGGTTGCCCCGTCGCCCGTCAACCCGCTCGACAACGATTCCGAAATCCCTGCCCAGCAGCAGCGCGGCAAGATCCACGTCAACGTGCAGCTCGTCAGCGTGCTCGCCAGCGTCCTCGACGAACACAATCGCCCCGCGCCAGACCTCCCGCGCGAATCCTTCCAGATTTTCGAAGAAGGCGTCGAACAAAAACTCGAAGTCTTCGAGTCCGAAACGCAGCAACCCCTCGATCTCGCCCTCATGATCGACGCCAGCCTCAGCGCCCACAAGGAAATCGCCTTCGAACAGGAAGCGGCCTCGCACTTCATTCGGCAGGTGCTCGGTCCCGGCGATCGCCTGTCTGTTTACGCCGTCGGCGAAGACGTCAACCAGCTCGCCGGCTTCTCCGACAACGTCGCCGAACTCCAGGCCGCGGTGCACAAGATGCCCGCCGGCTCCGGCACTTCTCTCTACGACGCCATCATCCGCGCGTCCCGCACGCTCGAGCGCCGCGGCGAAGATCGCCGCCGCGTCATCATCCTGGTCACCGACGCCGGCGAGACCACCAGCTACGCCGACTTCGACGCCGCCCGCAAAGCCGCGGTGCAATCTGGCGCGTTGCTCTACACCATCGTCGTGCGCCCCGTGAAAAACGAGAGCGGCCGCAACACGGCCGGTGAGCACGCCCTGGAAACCATCACCGAAACCATGGGCGGCGCCATGTTCTACCCGGACACCATCCAGGAACTCGACGGCATCTTCGACCGCATCAACCGCGAACTGCGCACCCAATACCGCCTGGGCTACTACCCCGAGCCCCGCGGCCCCGCCAACACCTACCGCAAAATCGAAATCAAGGTGACCGGCGACTATCAGGTTCGCCACCGCAAGACCTATCTCACCGGCCCGCAGTGAACCGCGACGAAGTGGATCGAGTTTGTTAGGAACGCAAGGGCACGACTTCGCAGGCGGAAAAAGTCGGGCAGCGCAGACACTCTGGTTTTACTAGGAGGCTTCGAAGTATCCGTTCACGTCAGCCCAGAGCTTCGAATCTTCGCGGGAAACCTTTAACCGATTCCAACAAGCTATCGACTTGTCGCCGCAAGCCATCAAACCCGTCCGATTTCGAGACCACCGAACTCACACCCGCGGATTGCACTTCAGAGAGCAAAATCGCGCTGGCATGCAGCGTGAACAGAATGACGGGCACCTCGCTCATCATGGTCTTCAATAGGCGCGCCGCTTGCAGGCCGTTCATGCGCGGCATGGACATATCCAAAATAATCAGGTCGGGTCGCAGTTCCCGTGCCTTTTCGATAGCGTCCAGCCCATCCACGGCTTCGCCACAAACCGAGTAAGGAGTTTCCCGCTCCAAAAAATTCCGGGTGTGTTTTCGAATGTTGGGATCGTCGTCGACGATAAGGATGCATTCTGGCATGGCGGTCGCGGGTGAGGCGACAGCCAGCACGCTGGATAGCGCCTTGGTACGCTACGGTACCAAGGGGCGCGCCGCGAACGCAATACACTGCTCCGTGTAGCCCCGCTGTAGGAAGTCGCGCCACCCTGCTCGAACAATACGCAGCAGCTTTTCGAAGGGAATTTGCTTGAAAGTTCCAGTGATTCTGAAGGTTGGTCTTGCGAAGGACAGGCGCCCAACTCCGATCACTTCAGCCGTTGGTTTCGTTTTGCCACATACCCGACTGCCGCGTGATCGACGCGTAGCATTCGCAGGTTGCCGCTTCCAACCCGGCGCGATTTTCGATTTTCACGTCGCCGCGAGAGTAGCCAATCAAGCCCGCTTTTTGCAGCACGCCCGCGGCAACCGTCACGCTCGCGCGCCGCGTCCCCAACATGTGTGCCAGAAATTCCTGCGTGAGTTTCACGACATCCCCTCCAACGCGGTCCTGGCTCATCAGCAGCCACCGCGCCAACCGTTGGCTCACGTCGTGCAATCGGTTGCACGCCGCTACTTGCGTGGACTGCAGCGACATTTCTTGCGAGTGCTGCTGCAAACTTCTCTCTAGCACCGGACATTCGCGCAGAAATCGCTCTAAATCTTTCGCGCTGATTCTGAACGCGCTTCCCCCAATCTGCACGACCACCCGCGTAGAGCTGCTCTTGAATCCCGCCACCAGCGGCACCCCCACAAAACCTTCCGAGCCGGCGAGTCCCACTTCCACACTTTTCCCACCCGCAAGCACGATCAGCACCGAGGCCAGTCCGCTATTCATGAAATAGCCGTACTCGATCGGCTTGGCCACCTGGTTCAATACCGTATGCACGGGCAGGTCCACCCACTCCAATTTTGGAAACACCGCCTTGTATTCCTTGCGTGGCAAGCCCAGCAGGATTTTGTTGGCTACCGCTGGCTTGTTGCTGTTGCCGTTGCCGTTGGAAGATGCGAACGATGCAGTCGATGCTTTGCGGTGCGAAACTCTTGTGGCCACGTTGCGACTCCTCGGCGAACTTTGTCTGCTTTCGCACGGAAACCGCTGTCGTTGGAATTGTGCGGAAGATGCTTCGTTAACGGACACTTCACCGTACACGCTTTTAACGTCTACGGCTAGTCTAATATGTTAGAATCTCTTGCTTTTACTCTTCCGGTTGCTTCGCGGCGTACGCTGGCGTACAGTCTGTACCCAGCAAGGGAATCGCAATGCTCGGCAAACCACCTCCCTCCGGCCGCCCGCCTTGGGCAAAAGCCGTTCGTGCTTTGCGTCTGCGCCTCAAACTGAGTCAGTCGGGTCTTGGCGCCAGAATCGGTTTCTCGGCCATGACCGTCTCACGCTGGGAACGTGGCGCGCAAGAACCTCCTTCTCACGCTTACATCGGCTTGGGAAACCTCTCCCGCGACGCCAACTGCTGGTATTTTTGGGAGCGCGCCGGCCTGCGCAGTGACGATGTGCTGCGCGTCCTGCCCACCCGGCAACGCGACACGCACACTTCTGCTCTCGATAATTTCGAAATCGTGAGCGCCGGGAGCGGCCCTAAGAAGGCCCAACAGAAACACGAACTGGTGGCGGTTCCGCTGTTGAAATTAGCGGCCGGCTCCCCCGGAAAAGCAGGCGACAACCTGGCCTTGCTCAGCGATGCGCCGGTCGAGAGCATGATTGCCGCCCCCAAGAACTGGTGCCCCAATCCCTCCTACACCAGTTGCCTCCGCGTCCGCGGCAATTCCATGGTGCCCCTCATTCAGGATGGATTTGTGGTCGCCGTCGATTCTTCGGAAACCGATTTGAGCCAGCTCGACGGAAAAATCGTCATCGCCTGGCACAAAGACGTGGGCTTGACCATCTCGCGCTTCCGCCGCTACGACCACACCGAAGTCCTGCAGCCTGAAAACTCCGAGTATGAAGCCATCACCTTAAGCGCCAAGCACCCCTACAAGATCGTAGCCAAAGTCCTATGGTGGATCGGCAAAGCCCCCTAAACTTCCTCACTCCTGCATCCTCGCCCGCCGAACAGTCTGCTCGGCGCCGATATCTTCGCAATTCCTGTAGCGGTGGGTTTTTAGAACCGCCCACCCCTCTCTTTCCTGGTCTTGTTTTGTCTCTCATAATCCCCCGTAGCGGCCGCCGACCGTTTGCCCTAAGCCCCGAACGGTGGCGCGCGCTTGTTTGGTTTTCTCTTTTTCATGCTCTCGTACAAGCGGCCGGATGAACATCTACAGATCGGCGAAAGGTATCGAAGCAGCGACGTTGTGACTTGTGTTGCCATCGCGTCAGCTACGATCGTCCTGCGCGTCGCCGCACGGGCAGCGCCACAGCAACGTCGTTTACGGGACTTTGAATCCGTATCTTGGGTTTTCCATCTAATGCGTATGAGAATTTAGGTCGCGGGACAACATCAATTTGAGAGTGAGTTTGTCCGCGCCGCCACTCCAGCCCACGCCGATGCCAGTTTCGACATTCAGAAAACCACTCCTACGATCCACAACGGCCCACGTCTCGTGAAATTGCTGATTTCGCGGCACGAACCCGTGTAGCGGGCCAAAGCCGTCGTACTCTTCCATTGCGGCCGCCCATCTGTTGTTCAGATTGTAGGCGATGCGAGCCGCTGGGTTGTATTGCAGACCTTTCAGGCCGTCGGTGTAGTCGGTATCCAGAATCGGATTGTAGATGAAATCCCATTGATGAAGGTGGAAGCCGATGATCGGCCGAAACTCGGAAGTGAAGCGTCTTGATTCCCAATAGAGAGCATTGACGCTGAATTCGAAGTTCAAACCATAAAAGAATTTATGCTCCTGTGCGCGTGGGCGAACGAATAGCTCGCGGAGCTTGAAGCCGTTGATGGTTGCACCGTGATTTTCCGAGTGGATGCTGTACACCGGAAGATACAAGCCTTGCTCAAACCAAGGCTTCACGCCGTACGCCCATTCCGCGGCTCCGTTGAGGGAATCGTTGGCGACTATCGCGCCGGAAAATTCGGGCGCAGTTCGGCCGATCGGAGTGAAGTTGCTGTGAATCATAAGATTGAAGACGCCGGGTTCAGCAATTTCCGCGTCGTAGACCTGGATTTCGTCCGTTTGCGCCAGTGTACCTACCGGCACGGCAGCCAACCCCACTAGGATCAACAGCAGGCGAGCGCGTATCGATACTTCTACGAGAAATTTCAAGTAAGTCCTCGCGCCGCCGGGGTTCTCCACCTAATCTGCTCTCGCTCAAACGTAGTCAAACAGCGTCATAAATCCGAAATCCATGTGCAACTGCTGATGGCAATGGAGAAGAGTCCTACCAGGATTGTCGGCTACAAAATCCACTTCCGCTTCCTGGTAACCTCCCACCATCACGACGTCCTTCATTACGCCCGCCGTGTTTGTTCCCGCCAGCTTCGTCAATTCGAAACTGTGCCGGTGCAGATGGATCGGATGAATGTCATCGCTCGCGTTCCGCATTTTGATCCGATACCGCTTGCCTTGTTTCAAATGAAACGAGGTGGGCGCGATGTCCTGGAGCATCGGATACGCCATGCCGTTGATCGTCCAGCGGTTGAAACCTCCTGCGGCAGCATTGTCTTTGGCGAAGGTCAAATCGAAAGTCTCATCAGGCGGCTGAGCGGTCGTGTCGGCTTTCGCGAAGCGCCTATAGTTCCAATGAAACGGTTTCGGAGGTATCCATAGGGGTTTTCCTTTGTGGCCCGCATATTCCACCACTATACCCATGCCGTGACCGCGATCATCATCCGCGAGATCGCCCATGATCCAGACGCCTGGATGTTTCATTTCGACGATGGCAGAAATTCGCTCTGCCGTTCCAAGCCACAACACTGGGACCTCAGCGGGTGTCGGAACCCTATTGCCGTCAAGAGCTACGACCTTGAATGAGTGCCCAGGCAAGGCTAGGCTGCGAATCTCAGTTGCGCTGCCGTTCAAAACGTGGAAAACAACGCGTTCACCTTGTTGGACCCGAATTGGTTCGCCGTGACCCAACATGCGTCCATTCATCGTGAAATAGCGATAGCCCACCTCATATCCATGCGGCATACCTTTCGCCAGCGAGGCCTTCGTCGCAGACTCGCCGACGCTTTCGAGTTCTTTGACTCGCCTGGCGGGCGTCAGAAAATCCTGGGCCATGTCACCGCCTTGACTGAAAGATGGCTCGAATTCCTTCAACACGAGAAAAACTTCCCGATCATAGCCTCCTGGCTCGTCCTTCGGGTCAATATAAACGACCCCTACTTGACCGCTGTACTGTCCAGCGTGCAGGTCGGCACCTGCACGGTTGTGCGTGTGATAGAAGCGCAAACCGGAGGGACGCGGAGTGAAAACAATTCGGCGCATTCCGTGCGCCGGAACAAAAGGCGTCCCCTCTTCTGCAGCGCCATCAACATCCGGTGGGACCATTTGGCCATGCCAATGTAACTGCTCTGGGGTGTCGGTCTCGTTGTGTACTTCCACTACAGCTTGCTGGCCCTCTCTAAAACGTAATAAGGGTCCAGGGAACTTACCGTTATAGGTGATGGTTGAGACGATCTGCTTGGGCGCGATCTCAACAGGACTGGCAGCGATACGCAGGACGTAGTCCGACGAGCCTGCGGAATCTCGAACGCTTCGGGGTGTGGCTAGACCTAGAATCCTTTCCGACGGTAACGCCGCTGCACACGCCGCGGTCCCGGTGAGCTTCAAGAAGTCTCGACGAGATCGAATCTGCTTGTTCATTGAACTCGATGCTTCCTCCCGTTACAACTCCACCACCACCGCCCGCTCCAAGAACGCGCAAAACGCATTAGCCAGCTGCATCTGTCGCGGACTCTTACACTCCGGCTCAAACAACGGCGGACTCCCCACCACGATCACCGCCGTCATAGCCCGCGAAGTCGCCACATTAAATCTGTTCAAGCTGTACAAAAACTCCATCCCCCGTGGCGCATCCTCCGGCGTCGAAGTAGTCAGCGAATACATCACTACGGGCGCCTCCTGCCCCTGGAATTTATCCACCGTCCCGACGCACGCCCCCGCCGGCAGCTTCACCTGCAAATCCGAAACCTGGGCGTTGTAGGGCGCCACCACCAGCACGTCCTTCAGCTCCATTTGCTTGCTGGTGGTTCTGGTTCGGAACCACGTCACGCCGGCCGCTGTTAAGCTCCGCACGATTTTGTCGATGACCTCTACTTCCTCAGCCGAAGAATTGCGATTCCCCGAATGGCGCACCGGAACAAACCACAAACCCGCCCCGCTCAACCACGGATGACCCGCCAACACCTGATGTTGCAAGTCGTCACGCGACTGCAATCTCCCTTCGTAAAACATCTCCGAAGTAAACGCGCAAACCTTCGGGTGCATCCGCCAAGTCTCCGGCAGCAGCAAGCCCATTTCCGGCGGGATCGTTTTGTGCGCTCCCACTAAATGTTCCAGCGCCGACTTTTCCGCACCGTCCGGATGGCTGCCCTTCAACGGTCTCTCCAGTTGCTGCGGATCACCGATCAGCACCAGATTCCGCGCCGCCTGTCCCACGGCCACCACGTCGGCCAGCGCCATCTGCCCAGCCTCATCGATAAACAGCGCATCCAACGACTCAAAAAAATCTGGTAGTACCCAGGTCCAGGAAACCGCGCCCACCACATTTGCGGTGCCCGACGCCAGCGCGCTCGACACGTCTTCATTCTTGGTAGTGACGGCGATGCCTTCGATCGGCTCGAGGTCGTCCAGATCCTTCAACTTTTGCAAACAGCGAACTCCGGCGACGCCATCTACTGCGGCGGCATCGACGACTTCCGCCAGGAGCTTTTGAATGACTTTGTGACTCAGCGCAGTTACGCCGACCTTCTTGCCCTGCGCCACCAATTGGCAGATCATTCGGGCCCCGGTGTACGTCTTCCCCGCGCCGGGCGGCCCTTGAATCGCAAAAACCGAATGATCGAGCGATTTCACGACACGGCAAGCCGTCAACTTGGGTTCTTCGAGAGGCAACGGGGAGATGGTTTCTCCCGAAAACAGCCGCGGGGCCTTGCGTAAGAGCAAATCGCGAACCGCTCGACACTCTCCTGGCGCATCCATCCCGCTTGCGTGCACCCAGTCGCCGATGCGCAGCAGCACATCGGCATGCCCGTCCAGATTCATCGGCTTGTCCCACGCGAATGCAGCCGTGGGATGGATATCGGTCGTTTTTCTTGTCTTTTTTATATCGACGGTGAGCGCCGCCAGATCCATTTCGACCACAGTGCCCAGCTGCTCGCGCTCCTTGCCGTAATACAATTTTTTGTCGCAGCGTACCTCGGTTTCTTGTTTCGCGAACAAATAGCGGTCCGTGGAAATCTTCTTGTCGACGCTCAACCGCTTCACAAATGTCAATCCCGCAATCCCCGCTCGATCTTCCAGCAATTGGTCGTCATCCAAGTCGGCCAGGCGATAGCCTTCCCAATAGCTGGCCTTGTTTTCGCGCCGGTGAAAGTCCAGCAATTGCGCTAGCATCCACGTCGCTGCCTGCTCCGGGGACCGCGCCGTCGCGTCCGCGGGAATTTCCGCCGTCAATTGCGCGGTCAATGCCGCAACCCGTTTTTGCCGCGCATCCAATTCTTCCGTAGCCGCGCCATCTCCCACCTTGGGCCGCGCAATGACTGCCCCGCCGTCCACTAATTTCTTGCGTTCGAGCTCCAGCCAATCCCGCAGCGCCGCCGTCGAAAAACAATCCTCGCCGTTGTAGCCCTCCAGCGCTTGTTGGAACTTTTCTGGTAACTCCTCGTCATCCCAACCCAGTTCCAGCCGGTGCTCGACATACCGCATCGCCGCCCGCGATTGATCGAGCGGCATGTTCCGCTCAAATCCGTAGAACGCCTCCAGCTTCTTGAGCGAGTACTCTTCCACGCTAGCCCGCAACCCCTGCTTGAACACCGTGTGCAGGTCCACGAACAATCCCGCCCGCAACATGCTGTCAATCTCTTCTTCTCGCGTGGCGTATTTGCCCATCAAATTCTTGAACGCTCCCGGTTCGTAAGCTCCGAAGTGATAGACGTGCATCGTCGGAAATTTCCTCCACCGCCCCATCACTTCATCCACAAACCATTCAAACCCGCGCTTCTCCTCTGCAGCGGTAAACGCCCAGCGTTTCTCGTAGCGCAGCGCCCCGTCGTCCCCAGCATCCACAAACCCGAACATGTATTGCTGCCCGCACTCCCCGACAAACGGATCGCCTTCCAAATCCACGAACACGTCCCCCGGCGAAGGTTCCGGCAATTTGCAAAATCCCATCCCCTCCACCACCGGCAGCAACACCTCATGCACCGGCCGCGCGAGCGTCCGCCCTTCCACCTGCACTCGCGCCTGCTCCCGCACCCGCACAAGTCCCCTCCCGCGAACCGTGCAAAGGCTTCTGCTTGAGCGGAATCGGCAGCACCGCCAATTTCGCCACCGTCTCGGTACCCCACACCTCCAACTGGTCCCGCTGCTGCCGCCGTATCCCCGCCACCAGCGACAAATGATCGTCCCCCCGCCGCCGTGCTTCGCACTCTCGAAACCACCGGCAAACATCGCAATGCGTGCAAGGCTCTGGATACGTCTCCAACGCCGCTCCGTTCTCGCGCGCCTTCTCCAACCGCTCCTTCACATAACGGTAGTAAGCCGCATACTCCGCGACCCGGTAGCGCTCCGCCTCGAACACCTTCCCAGGCGGCACCACCCACATAAACTCCGGCATCGATTCGGTCCTCGCGCTCGGCGTCTGGTCCCAAGAAAACCGGCCTTGCATCTCGTCCAGCGCAGCCGCTGCACGCCGCGTCTGTTTTGGCGACGAATCCGGCCGTTGGATCTCCCCCAGCAACTCCGAATAAAACGCCAGCTGCAAGATCGTCGTAGCCTTGGTCTCCCGCGCCAATTTGCAGTCGTAAGCCTCATACGACCAATTCCCAAATCGGCTCACCCCGGCCACCTTTCGCAAGACGTCCGGCCGCCCAAACCGCCACCCCACCCGGAGCGCCCCCTGCGCAATCACCTCGATGCCACCCTTCATAGCCTCCAGCGTCTCCGCCACCACGCTTCCCTCGTCCCCGCCTCCTGGTGACGCCGGATTGCGGCCAGCTCCCTTTTCCGCGTACGCCGCCGCCAAACGCAAAACCCGCAAACCACTTTGCTCCAGGAACTTCAGGTATTTCGCCTCATGCCGCAATCCCAACTCCTGAATCACCACCAGATCCGGCGCCTCCCACTGCGGCCTATCGCGTTCCCCCCGAGCGGCACTCAACTCCAATTGTGTAAGGTGATGACAAGCCAGATGGTTGCTGACATCGGTAGCCGCCAACCGCATTTCCCCACCAACAATTTTCATAACCCAAGCCTACCGCATCCTTCGAATTCCGAAGGACCGGACTTTCGACGCGAGCTGCTTGCCATACGATCTTTCTTTTCCGTTCGGGCTTCGGCCGTTGAGGCTCGGCACCGGGCCTTGGCGTGACATTTTTTAACAATTATCCCTTATATTATTTCACTCGATAATATACTTGTTTTTATACAGAATCACGCAAAGCGCCCGGAACCTACCGGGCCTTTTATATTTCATCGCGTGCCCATGGAACCAGAACGCGTCGTATTATCAATAACTTACAAGGAACAAACTCACCACAAAATCCGCACAACTCAAATAGGCCCAAGCATTTAAACGGCACTTTTCTCTCCTCCGCGTTCCACCTCGAGCTTTTAGACCCACATCCACCGCGAATGCTAAAATGGTGAAGGCGAGCGCCATCTATCCGACCATGACCAAAAACTATCTCGAAGCCGCCATCGAAATCGCCCAGGAAGCCGGCAAGATCCTCCGCGAAGAATTCTCCCGCCCGCCGCACATCGCCTACAAAGGCGACGCCGACCTGGTCACCCAGGCCGACAAACGCTCCGAGCGCGCGATCGTCGAGCGAATCACCACATATTTTCCCGATCACGCCATCTCGGCCGAAGAAGGCTCCGGGCACGACAGTGGCTCAGAATTCCGCTGGCACGTCGATCCACTCGACGGCACCACGAATTTCGCCCACGGCTACCCGTGCTTCTGTGTGTCGATTGCGCTCGCGCAGCGCGACGCCGTCGTCGCTGGCGTCGTCTTCAACCCGATCGCCAACGAACTGTTCACCGCCGCCCGCGGCAAAGGCGCCACGCTGAACGGCCAGCCCATTCACGTCTCCAAGATCGAAACGCTCTCGACCAGCCTGCTCTGCACCGGGTTCCCCGCGCACAAGCGCATGGCCAGCCCCAACATCCACTATTACTGGGATTTCACGCTGCGATCCCACGGTGTCCGCCGCGACGGCTCCGCCGCACTCGATCTCGCCAGCGTTGCCGCTGGCCGCTTCGAGGCTTTCTGGGAATTTGGCCTCAACCGCTGGGACGTGGCTGCCGGCATGCTCCTCGTCGAGGAGGCTGGCGGCAGAATCAGCGATTTTGCCGGTCAGCCGTATCGTCTCGGCGGCCCCATGATCCTCGCCACCAACGGCCTGATTCATGACGAAACGCAGCGCATCGCCTTTGAAATTTCGCAGCGCGATCCAGACACCCCGCTCCGCCGCGAAGCTTGAATGTGGCCAGTTGTAGGCGCGGGGCTTGCTCCGCCCGCCGCCAACGCGGAGCAAGAAATCCGCCGACACCCACAGTTGCCCCATAAGCCATCGCAGTACTTTTAGCCTATGGCCGCCAGCCAATTGGCAGGCGAGCATAGCAGCGGGCAACTGCGTCCGTTGGTGGCATCGCGGACGACGTTCCTTGACGGTATTCTGAAGGATGCCGGCGGAGGCGACCGTGTTCCGGAAATTGAGGCTGCAAAAATTAGGCCTGACAGCGCTGGCGTGCTTTTTCGTTTCTTCCTTGTCTGTGAGAGCACAAGATGCGCCTCAGCAAGATGGGTCTCAGCCGTCTGTGGCCGACGCTGCGCGCCTCGCACGCAAGGATAAGGACAAAACCAAGGACAAAGCCGCGGCGGCCTCGAAAACCGTCATCACCGATGAAAATCTCTCGGCCGGCGCCGGCGCTAGCGTCGCAGCCGCATCGGCTTCGGCGAAATCGGGCAACGCAGCTTCCGGCGCGGCCAGTGCATCCGGCAGATCCAGTTCTCTCGATGAGGCTTACGCCAGGCTGGAAGCGACCGAAGCTTCGCTGGATCAATTGGAGCCCATGGGACGCGCCGAACTCGCGCAAACCGTGTTGCACGGCAACACCGCGGATTTTCCGAACCGTAGCGGATGGGAAGAGCAGCTTTATTCTGCGAAAGGAATCTATGTCCAACGTTCGCGCCAACTCATCGCCGCAATGAAACAGGTTTTTGCAAACATGGAAGCCCTCCAGTCGGGCGGGCAAGGTAAAATTGCGGACAACGATCCACGCGTGCAGGCTCTGACCAAAAAATCCCAACAGATCATGCAACTCGCCGCGAGCACGGAAGCGGCATTTCAATCGGTCGTGACCCAAGGGCAAAATCTGGCGCTGCAAGCGCCACCGCGTTAACCGCCAGCCGGCTGGCCCCTCGACGGCATGAGTCGCGCAGCCCGAAGTCCCCGCGCCGAAGCGCTCGTCGCTCGCCCCGCTGCGGGAACCGTGCGCCGCCGCATGCCGCGTTGTTCCGCTGCGCCGCCGCCGGGCCGCAATAAGCCCTCTAATATCAACCTTATATCGCGCTTACATTTTCTTAATACGCCAGCCGATAGCATGGACTGGCGACGAACATGTCCGCCGACGAAGTCAGAGTCACAGAACACGCTAGCAAGGCGTTTGGGATGACGAATTCGACGAGGCGTCTCGCACCGAGGGCCTACGGGAAATCTGCAAGCGGTAGCGGTGGGGCGGCATTCCGGTAAGCCTGCGGAACGCGGTTGTGAAATGGCTTTGATCCGAAAATCCGCAAGCCAGCGCAATCTCTGCAACCTTCAGGTCGCGGCAGGACAGCAGCGATTGCGCGCGAGCTACGCGGACGCGGCGCATATATTCGCTGATGGTACAGCCGAAATGGTGATGAAACTGGCGGCTGATCTGGACAGGATGTCGGCCGACACAACGGGAGAGTTCCGCCAGGGTGAGCCGCGGGTGTTCCTGTTCGCGTAGCATTTCTCGGATGCGCACCAACCAGGCGGGAACAAGGTTGCGACGCGGCGTCCGGTCCTGCCCGTCGGCCAGCAAGAGCTGCAAGATGACTGCCTCGATGTCCAGCCGGGAAAGGTCATCTTTTTGGCGGAACTCCCGATGAAGTCGCGCGCCCAGGGCCACGGCAGGAGGCCAGGCGAGCTCGCCGGGTGCGTAAATCATTTGGCCATGTTCGGCGGCGAGTTCCAGGATTGGCTGACGCAGCTCGATGTGAAGGCACCTGCAGCCGACCGGAAAGTAATTTTCGTGAGGTTCCCCAGCGGGAAGATAGCGCACCGTCCGCGGTGCGCACGTGTCGCCACCGCGGTTGAATCCCGACCAATGCTCCCCCGCAATGACGTAAATCAAATTGGAGGTGTCGTGGGAGTGGCGTGCGACGCAGAGCCCCGGAGCGAAGACCATCTCTTCCACTTTCACCGCCGGCGTTTCGAATTCCCCGAGAATGCGCCGCGACTCGCCAGGGTATGGAAGCAGTGGTGGTGTGCTGGACCGATTTGCAGACTGCCGCAAGGCGTGGGTAGCGGATCGCGAGCCGGGCTGCAGCCCGGCGCCTACAGGCTGCACGGATTTGCTCGCGGGTAGGCGAATCAAGGGACACTCCTTTTGACTTGGACGCGGCGGGCGCCTATCGGGCTTTTGTGCACGCCAAATCGCTTTGACCGCTCTGTCGGGAAAACGCTAATTCCTTACAAGATTTGTCGGCCCCTATGGTCTTAGATAAGGTCGGTCCGCACAATTCCAGGAGGGGAACTACGATGAGCATCCGCGTGTTTTTTCCCGAGATGTTTCGCTGTTTCGTTGCTTCGCTGATCGCCTCTCTGTTCGTTCTGGCCGCCCCAGCGCCATGGCGGGCCTCCGCGGACGATCGCGGCATGATCGGGATCATTTTCCGTCAACTCTTCGCGGACTCGCAACCGAACCATCGCGGTCCTTTGGTTGTCCTGCGTGTACTCGAAGATTCGCCCGCCGCCAAAGCGGGCATTCATTGCAGCGACTTCGTCGTCGCCGTCAACGGAGCGCCCGTGCCGGGACGTGATTTCTCCGAAATCCTGACAAAAGACCTCCAGGGGCCGGTTGGCGGCACGGTCCGGTTGACAGTATCAAGGTACGACGGCAGCCAGTCGGAGATCACTCTGGTCCGAGCGCCGTATCCGACACATATAAACCCCAGCACCGATCCCTTCGCGTACCGCGTTCCCGGCAGTTGGAGCACCGATCCGCGCTATGTATTTCCCTTGCCCTGGTGGTCGAAAATCCCCTATCACGGCTTCGAAGACGTCTTCTTTTCACCGAATTTCGATCAGACCGACTCGCCCGAATATCACTCCTTTCTTTTCTTTTTGTGGATCGAAGGCACACACATGATGAGCGCGGAGCAACTGCAGTCCGACGCGCTTGCCTATTTTCAAGGAATTGCCGAGGAGCGAGGCCGGAACTATGATTTCACGCCTGACTTTTCCAAAGTATCGGCGACGTACAAGGAGGATGCAGCGAAATCGACGCTGGGTGGCGCGCCGGCTCGAGCGTTCAGCGGGAATTTAACGATCTACGACACTCACGGCAAAGTGATCACGTTGAACTCCGAGGTGCTCCTCTCGACGTGCGGAACCTCCGACCACACCGTGCTGTTCTTCGCCCAGTCGCTTGAGCCTCGCGACGGAGAAATCTGGAAGCAACTGGACGCGGTTCGCGACACGTTTCGGTGCAGCCGGTAGGATGCGCCGATGGCATTCGCAGGTGCAGTCGATGAGAGGTGAGCAACGACCGATGCGGGTGGGCGCGTAGGGATAGGTTGTCAACAAGCGGCTGTACCCGCTCGAAACTGGTTTTCGTCCTATACTTAGCAACAAGTGAATGGATCATTTTGCAGGTCTCCCATGCGACGGACCCCAAAGTTGTTGTCCTGCCTGATTTGCCTCACCGGTATTACCGCAATTGCCCAACAAATGGAGGCTAAAGAGTCTAGCGAGCCGCAGATGGTGTGGTTGAACTCTGCCGAAGGAGAGGTGACGTTTTCGCCCGGGCACAAAGGAAAACCAGAGTTGGGAAAGGACTGGATTCCGGCGAATTCGGGCCAGGTGATGGAGGATGGCTACACGCTGGTGACCCAGAAGGGACGTGCGGAGATCGAATTTGAGAACGGCACGGTGGTGTATTTGGCGGCAAACTCGGTCTTGCAATTCGACAAGTTGGCGGTTACCGAAGGTAAAACGGAAACACAATTGAATCTGCTGACAGGCACGGCGGCGATTGCGCACGTTTCGCGCGATATGACTTACCTGGACACGCCGGCGGTGGAATTGAGATTTGTGGGAACGCAGACAGCGCGGTTGGAAAGCACATTGGATGGCGTGGTGATCCATGCGGTTGAGGGAGATTTGCCCCTTGTTCGGGAGCAATCTGGAGTCACGACTTTGAAAGCGGGGGAATCGGCAGCTTATGTCGATGGAAAGACAATTCCGCTTAAACAGGAGGAGGAAACCGCCGATACCAAAGAGTGGGGTCAGTGGGTCGCGGCTCACCTTGCGGAGCGCCGCGCCTTGCTGGCAGAAGGCTTGAAAGAAACCGGATGGAAAGAACCGACACCGGGATTGGCCGGCATGGTAAAGAATGGAAAATTCTATGATTGCGCGCCCTATGGAAAATGCTGGGAACCGAATGAGCAGACCGAGCGCGCTGAGGCGCAGACGACGCCGAGTGCAACGCAGCAGGCCCCAGCCAGCGGAAGCCAACAGCAAGGAAAAACCGTGGTCAACCGGACGCTGTTAAGTCGCTGTCCCATGGAGGCCTGGATGGTTTCGACGAAAACAGGAGCGGGCGGCGCGGGAAACCGAGTTGAGTACGGCACATGTTTCCAAGGAAGCTGGGCACATCACCGGTTCGTCGTCGGGCGGCATCATCACCATCCCTGCTATTTTGTGAAAGCCAAAAACGGGATCGGAATCGTGCCCAAGCATCCACTGGATGTGAAAGGGAAAACGCCAATCAATGCCAAGTCAGGGATCCTGGTGCTGGTGGCAGAGAAGGGCCGCCTGCAGGCAGGAGTGCAACAAACTACAGACAAAGGAATTCAACTGGTGGCGAGTCCGCGCTCTGGAATCGAACGAGAATTGATAGCCGGCGCCCCAAGAGTCGCGCAGCCGGCGATCCAAGGGAAGCTGGTGGAGACCATCGTTCCGCGCGAAAACCTGGGCGCAACGCGATCGGGCGGGCAGAAAAATGCGCCGACCATACAATACGACTTCAAGACCAGGAATTTTGTTGGTGGTTCCGGTGCCCGAGAAAACGGGCATGCGGAAGTGATCGCCCATGTGGCGTCTAGCGCGAACGGCGCCAGCCAAGTGCAGATGGGCGGGCACGCATCGGCTGGGGGGAGCAGCGGAGGTTCGCACGGATCGACGGGTGGAAGCAGCGGAGGAGGGCATTCGGGAGGAACTGCCTCGTCATCTTCGTCAGCCTCGTCAGCGTCATCCTCCGGTGGCGGAGGGTCGCATCACTGAGCGAGAGTCTCCGTTAGATTACCTAGGAAGATCCACGATGAGTTGCGGTATGCAAGCATACAACCCTGTTTCTGATTACCGCGAGTTTCCGCCTCCTTTGCCCCTCGCGGGACACCTGCTGTGCCTGTGGACACAGGTGATCGCGGACTCGCGCAGTGATTTTGCACAACGCGTGTTGCCCGACGGCTGCATCGACATCGTTCTCATCAACGACGAAACTCCGTCGGTTATCGGCCCGTGGACCGAGCCCTTCGTTGCTCGTCTTCGTCCCGGTACGATTATCGTGGGTGCACGCTGCTATCCTGGAATTGCGCCGAGCTTACTTGGGCTTCCTGCGCGGGCGCTGCTGAACCAGTCCGTACCGCTTCGGGCAATTTGGCGCGGCGCGGCACATGCGCGATTTGAGCGGATCGCGAACGTGCGAGGCGTCGCGGCACGAAAGTCGGCCATGGAATCGGCCTTGATCGACCATCTGGCGCAAGCCGAGCCCGTTGATGACGCAATGAAGGCAGCCATCCAATGGCTTGCCTTGCACCCGCATGGCCGCATTGAACAGCTCAGTCGCTGGATAGGATTCAGCAGCCGTCAATTGCAGCGCCGGTTCACGACGGCGGTCGGCTATGGCCCGAAGATGTTTCAGTCTGTGCTACGTTTTCAGCGGCTGCTTAATCTCTCCGGCCGCACGCACGCGCGGTGGAACCTCGCCCAGTTTTCCGCGGACGCCGGCTATGCCGATCAAGCGCATATGACTCGCGAGGTCCAGCGATTTTCAGGCAGTGCACCGAGCGTGCTGCTTCGATCTGCCCGATCCGCTCTTCGATTATCTGACCTTCTCGAAACGGCCAACGAAGAAATCAGCTAGGCTGCTTTGGTTTGGGTCCGTTGTTTCAACACTTCTCAAGACCTGCAGACGGCCATTTGGGGGACCCGGGGCACGTCACTACTTGCGTAGTCGGATTCTCGAGGTATGGTGCGATGCGGGCATCCTTATCGGACTCATCCACCGGCCCGTGCGCGGAAGCAGTTCGGCGACCTCCAGCCGCACGGCGCGGGCCGATTAACGAAGCACCGGCTGGGATTCGGCGGCTAGCCAGGCGCCACCAAAGAGAAGGCCCGGGCCAAGCGAAGCGAGGAAGATGGGTTTGCGGGCAGCGAGCGGGCAGGTGCTGAACATTTGCAAGGCGGCGTGCAGCGCGGCCCCACAGGTGGAGGAACCAAGATTGCCGGCGGTGCGCGCGATCGGCGGAAAAGTCTCGACCGGTACGCCGGATACTTTGGCCAGCAGCGAAAGCAGGCGCGGGTTTGGTTGATGGGTGGCGAACGCGCCGACGGCGGTGCGGGGAATCGCGCTCAGTTTTTCGAGCGCGGAAACAACCTTTTCCATTCGAGTGATGGCCGCACGCGAGAGGGCTTCGCCGTCGAAGACCACATCGAGGGTGCCGTTTGCACGGTCCTCGACTTTTACTGCTTCCGAATACTGCCCTGCGCAGCCGAAGAGAAATTCGCGCAGGCGATAGCCGAGACTTCCTGTTTTTGGCTCCGCGTTCCGAAGAAGAAAAGCACTGGCACCATCACCGAACAACCCGCCAAATTCGCCGGCCACGCGGCCGGGAACGAGCGTGCGGCTGTGCACGTCGGCGGTGATGACGGCGACGGTGCGGGCCTGGCCCGAAACGATCATCGACTGCGCTACCGCCAAGGCGTTGACCAGCCCCAGGCAGGCGCCACCGACGTCGAACGCCCCGCAGCTTTCGCGTGCGCCAATGCTGGAGTGCAGCTGGGCCGCGAGCGACGGGTAGACGTGGTGTGTTTCGCTGGTGGCGACGATTGAATCGATCTCTTCGGCACTACAACCGGTGGCTTGAAGGGCCTCTTGCGCGGCTTGCGTACCGAGCGTCCGTTCCGTTTCGCCATCCGCCGCGTAGGCGACCGACTCGATGCCGGCACGGCTGCGCAACTTGCCGATGGGCATGCCAAAGGCGCGATCGACTTCTTCGGAGGCGAGAATGCGCGAGCCGGTGACGAAGCCCGAGCCAGCCAGAAAAACCGAAGAATGCTGTGCGGAGTTTAGCTGGCAATCCTTCACTTGTTGGTCCGTCATCGGCATGGAGATTTCGTTGCCAGCCTCTCTACAACCGTCGGGGACGCAGGAAATATCATCCGGCAGAACGTGCAAAGTTGCCAGCGAAGTCGGAGGATGAGTGCGCCTCGTGTGGCGGAGTCGGAAACAGCATGGTGGTGAAAATAGGATGCGCCGGGCATGGAAAGGAGATGTTCCATGGAGAAAATGAACGCGACGTTGCGGTCTGGTTACAATTGGCCGGAACGCGGACAACGGCAACAGACAAGCGGCTCCGGCGGTGACCGACCGGGAACTCCAAATCGGGAATCGAACCTCATTTTTTAACGCGCGCGTTCAGCGGTCGACTGTTTAACGACGGCGCGACTTGGCGAGCAGGCGAAGAATTTCAAGATACAGCCAGATCAGCGTGACCATCAGGCCGAACGCGCCGTACCACTCCATGTATTTTGGCGCGTTGTTGCGAGCGCCGGTCTCAATCATGTCGAAATCGAGGACCAGGTTGAGCGCGGCGATGACTACGACGAAAAGGCTGAACGCGATGCCGATCCAGCCGCTGCCGTTGACCGCCGGGACTTGAATGTGGAAGAAGCTGAGCGCCATTTCGGCAAGATAGAAGACCGCGATGCCGCCGGTCGCGGCGACCACGCCCAGCTTGAAACCTTGGGTCGCGCGAATGACGCCGGTCTTGTAAGCAAGCAGCATGACAAACAGCACGCCGAAGGTGAGCCCGATAGCCTGGAAGGCGACGCCGGGATAAGACCTTTCAAAGAAGGCGGAGATGCCGCCGAGGACGAGACCTTCCAGCAGAGCGTAAAGCGGCGCCGTGAACGGAGCCCACGTTTTCTTGAAAATGGTGACGAAAGCGGTGATCAGGCCGCCAACCAAGCCGCCCATCATCCAGGGCACGGCGTCTTCGGGGTTCGGGGAATGCGAGAGGCCCCACGTCCAAGCGGACGTGGCGACGACGCACAGGAGGAGGAGACCCGTCTTGTTGACGGTGCCCTGCACGGTCATCGCTTCGCCAGCCGCGATTTGGCCTTGGAAGGCTTTCTCGTTTAGAGCTGGATTTGCGGTGCGAAAGGGGTTGGCCATGGGTTGTTTCCTCTTAAGGTTACAACCTTAAGTGTACTCTGACCTGCAGATTGGTTCCAATCGGTGTCGACGAGCGGAATGTAGGAGTTGGCAGCCCAAATCCTGATCCGGGCAATCGATCCGGCGACAGAAAAAGAGAGAAAAGGACTGGAATGGTTGCTGTATACGATCGTCAGCGACGTTCCGACGGCCGAAAGGTTACAAAAATCCCGCCGTCAAAGCCGGATAGCCTCCGCTTAGCCGAGCATTCGTTCAGAGGCCCGTCTTTCGTCCCTGAACGCCCTTCTTAGACTCGCACCCCTTGACAAAGGGCTGCTAACCATTCCAAGCTCGCATAGTCTAACTATGTCAGAGGTGGCGAATTGCATCGAGACGAAATTCCTCCGGGAACTCTCTATCTGCTGATTTTGAGAACGTTGGCGCGCTCCGGCGAGATGCACGGGTACGAAATCGCCAATTCCATTCAGCGGATATCGGATGACATCCTCCAAGTCGAAGAAGGATCGCTGTACCCCGCGCTGCAGCGGATGCTCATCAAGGGATGGGTGACCGCGAAGTGGGGCGCGACGGCGGGCAACCGCCGCGCTCGGTATTACCAGCTAACTGCGGTGGGCCGCAACCAACTGTCCGTCGAGATGTCGCAATTCGCACGCGTCATCGGCGCGATCACGCGAGTGATTGAGGCGGTCTGAAAGGAACTCTGGCATGAACTGGCTACGCGAACTCGCAAGGCGACTCAGGATGCTGAGTGCATCGCCGCCAATTCGACACGGACCTGGAAGAGGAGATGCGCCTGCATTTGGAGTTGCGCCAGCAGCAGCAGATCGAGGGCGGCATGACCCCAGACGATGCTGGGGCTGCTGCGCGGCGCGGTTTTGGCAACGTAACCTCGTTGAAGGAAAAAAGCCACATGGCGTGGGGCTGGGAATGGTTCGACCAACTGGTGCAGGACATGCGTTACGCCCTGCGCATGCTGCGCAAATCTCCCGGCTTCACCACCGTCGCCGTACTCACGCTGGCCCTCGGCATCGGCGCGAATACGTCGCTGTTTTCTGTGGTGAACGGCGTGTTACTTAACCCCCTCGCCTACGCGCATCCAGATCAAGTCGTCACCATGGTCGGCTGGTTCCCGGGATATGGCGAAAGCTCGATTTCCTATCCGGATTTCCTCGATTGGGTGCGGCTGAACCGTACATTTTCCTCGCTCGCTGCGTATCGGCGGGACAGCTTGAATTTGACTGGCCAGGGCGATGCGGAGCAGGTCACCGCCATGGATGTTTCCGCTAGTTTTTTCCCTCTGCTCAGCGTGAATCCTATCCTCGGCCGCAATTTTTCTTCCGCTGAAGATCAATTGGGCGGTCCGCCTGCCGTCATTCTCAGCGGCGGTTTCTGGAAAACGAAATTCGGCTCCTCGCCGAACATCATTGGCAAAGCGCTGAATCTGGACGGCACGGAGTACACCGTCGTCGGCGTCATTCCGGAGAATTTTTACTTCTGTTGCTCCTCGACCGGTTTTCGCTTGAGCGATGTTTACGTCACCATTGGCGCATCGAAGGACCCTCCGGTGCGTGACCGGCGAATGATCTCGACCTGGGCCGTCGGAAGAATGAAGCAGGGCGTGACGCTGGCTCAGGCGCGCGCGGATATGGATGGCGTAGCGCGCGGTCTGGGTGTGGCCTATCCGGATACCGACAAAGACACGGGAATCGTGGTTACGCCGCTTGAGCAAGTCATGGTGCGCGATATTCGGCCATTCCTTCTCATATTGTTAGCGGCGGTAGGTTTCGTGCTGTTGATTGCCTGCGTGAACGTAGCCAATTTGCTTCTCGCGCGTTCCACGGTACGCGGACGCGAATTTGCCATTCGCGCCGCGCTGGGTGCAAGCCAGGGCCGCGTCATCCGCCAGCTATTGACCGAAAGCGTGCTCCTGGCGATGGCTGGCGGCGCGCTCGGCTTGTTTTTGGCTTCTTGGGGAACGCATGCAGCGCTGGCCGCGCTTCCCAGTGCGCTGCCGCGTGCCAACGACGTGCGATTGGATCCGCGCGTGCTGTTCTTTACGCTGGTTATCTCGCTCGCTGCAGGCGTGCTCTTTGGACTCGCACCGGCGCTCAAAACTTCGCATCCTGATTTGCACGAGACGCTCAAGGAAGGCGGACGCGGCGCAAGCGGTGCGCGCTACCGCACGCAAAACATCTTCGTGGTTGTGGAAATGGCTCTCGCCGTTGTGTTGCTCATCGGCGCCGGCCTCACGATCCGCACTCTCGTCGGTCTCTGGAGCGTCAGTCCCGGATTCGATCCGTACAACGTGCTTTCATTCCGCGTCGGCTTCCCGCCGTCCATCAGCAACGCCGACGCAAGTACAATTCGCGCAAGCCTCCGGCAGTTCACCGACAAGATCGCTTCCGTGCCCGGCGTCAGCGCCGTTTCCCTGACGACCGGCGCAAAGCCCTTGGACCGCGAGTCGGGACTGATCTTTTGGCGCGAAGGCCAACCGAAGCCGCCAAACGAAGTCAGCATGCCCTATGCGCTGTGGTATCGCGTCGGCCCGGATTACCTCAAAGTCATGAAAATTCCTCTTCTTCGCGGGCGCTTCCTCACCGCGCAGGATGACGCCAATTCGCCTGGGGTCTGCGTCGTTGACGAAAATTTCGTGCAGAAATTTTTCGGTGATGAGGACCCGATAGGGAAGCGGCTGAATTTCAGTCTGGTGTACAACCAGCCGCTCCAGATCGTCGGCGTGGTTGGCCATGTCAAACAATACGGCCTGGACGAAACTGCGAACTCGCCTATACAAGCTCAGTTCTATATGTCACCTTTGCAACTGCCCGACGACCAGCTCAAGACTTGGGCCGTCTCCGCCGCCGGCTACGTGATTCGCACACAAGGTTCGCCGAGTGCATTCGCTGGCGCCGTTCGCGATGCTTTGCGGGAATTCAACAGCAAAGCTGTTTTATACGCGCCGGAAACCATGGACCGCATCATCGCACGCTCGCTCGCCTCGCATCGCTTCGCCATGATTCTGCTCGCTGTCTTCGCCGCGTTGGCGCTCGTGCTTGCAAGCATCGGAATTTACGGTGTGATTTCTTATATCGCCGGCCAACGCGCGCATGAGATCGGCCTACGCATGGCGCTGGGCGCACAAAGAAGCCACGTGCTCAAGATCGTCCTGGGACAAGGCGCACGCCTTGCGTTCCTCGGCGTAGTGATCGGTCTCGCCGCCGCCGCGGGTTTGACGCGCCTGATGACCGCTATTCTCTACGGCGTCAGCGCCACCGACCCGCTCACGTTTTCCGCCGTCGCCATCGTGCTGACGCTTGTCGCGCTGGTCGCCTGCTACATTCCCGCGCGCCGCGCTGTGCGCATCGACCCCATGGTCGCGCTGCGGCACGACTAGCCCGTCGCAGATCGCGTGCAACTCTTCCTCGGGAACGATCTTGGGCGAACAACTGGCGATTCGGTGACAGTCCCGGCCGTCGCTCCCGAGTCACTCTGAACTTGAACGCGCTTGGCGGACTTGATGATTTGATCGGTGGCAGGAGGCTATCGGTCATGAAATTGAAGTCGCGCTCGCGAGCAAAACGAACCAACACTGAATCTGTCCCGCGGCTGCCCACGTTTCCTGATGAGGATGGCGTTTATCGAACCGAAACGAGTATGGTTTTCTTCGAGTTAGAAGCAGGACAATCCAGCAAAGCAGGTTTGGTAGCGCTAACGGGAATCGAAACCGTATTTCGGCCTTGAAAGGGCCGAATACATATGCATTATACCCTTTATCCATAGGATTATACGACTCTAACTTGACAGTTGCACCAGAGTTGCACTAGAACGTTTTCGCGCCGAATGGGCCGAATACGGAGGACGTGTGGAGCACGAAATTAAAGGTGGCGGCGTACGTCTTCCCAGTGCGAAGGCCAAAACGTATCAAATGTACTTGACCATCGACGGCCAGAAGCGGTTTCGTTCCACGGAGACCTCCGACTACGACGATGCAATGGACAAGTTGAAGGAGTGGGAGGCACAAGCCAAGATCGGCCATCGGGAGACCAGCGGCCTTCGGTATGAAGAAATTCGCGATGACTACATCGCCAGCGGTAAGAGCATTGGACACCCTCAAAAGGACGGCGGTCCATCCGCTCTTCAGCGTGAGCTTGACATCTTCTTCAAAAACATCCGGGTGTCCGCTATCGGAGGGCGGTTGACCGAGTTCCGTAAATGGCGAGAGTCCCAAGCGCGGGTGCTCGAATCAAAGGCCGAAGATATCGAAAAAGAGATTGCTCTACGAACCATGAAGGCGATGGCCGGGCGACGGAAGGCGCTCTCCGATGCCGAGAAGGCCAGGATCGAAAAGGACGCGACGACCTGGGTTGAGAATGGAGTCAAGGCGACGACGGACAAACGGCTGAAGTATCTGAGCGCTATCTTTTATCACGCGTTCAAGACGCAGAAAATCTCGAAGGCTGACATTCCTTATTTCCCTATCCTCGGCGCCAAGGTTGACAACGTAAAGCAAGGAAAGTTTACGGAGCAGGACTTGACGAACTTGCTGGAGGAACTTCCCGCGTACCATCAACTCCTCCGGTTCTTGCACTTGACGGGGATGCGCTCCGGTCAAGCCGCCGCGATCACCTGGGACATGATCGAGAAGGACAACGTGCTTCGCATGTTGGGATTCCTGACCAAGAACAAGGAACCGTACTCGCTCGCGTTGACTGATGAAAGTGGCCAACCGTACGCGGAAACGGCCTTCTTGGTGAACATGAAGCACCGGCGATATGGTGCTCCAGTGTTGGATATGACCAACTTCCGGCAGGAGTGGCGTGCGGCGTGTGCGAAATTAAAACTCGGAGTGTTTGATCCGAAGACGCGAGCATATGGCGGCGCTCAACCACATGACTTCCGTCGTACCGCCATTACGAACTTCGCGGAGAAGGGCGTCAACGAAGACGCGGCGATGTCGGTTACTGGGCACAAAACCGCTTCGGCGCATAAGCGCTACAAGATCGGCGGCGCGGCGGTCCAACGCACGGCGCTTGGTGCGGTGAGCAAAGCACGATAAACTGTTTCCGTGGCCCGGTAGAGTAATGGTTAACTCGTCACCCTTTCAAGGTGAAGATTACGGGTTCGACCCCCGTCCGGGCTACCAAGTTCTGCGGTCTACCAGTGGAACGTTGGCGAACGCGTATCCCAGCGGCGGTTCTCCCGACGACGGAAAGCAAACCAATCCCCGCAAATCTAAGAATAGGCGACACCAGTACTAAAACTACCGGTAACAATTCCGCAGCAGCAACCCGCCACAATCAGCTTCGCGTGGATCCCACCGAACGCGCAGCGATATTTACATGGCGGCTAATGACTGCCGAACCGCGGCCTTTGCGACACGCTGGGCCGCTTCGGGGCAATTATGACTGCTCCGCTGAGTTCACAGATATGTCCCAGCCAGCAGTTGTCTTGCCCGAGTTCGACTGTGTTGGTGCCGGTTCGTTCGGCAAACTGCTGATTACCGTTATCTTCGGGACGTTGAGCGGCGTAGAGCCACCCGCGACCGTTCGCAGATCGTCTTCTGATATTTCATCCGCATCCAACGGCTTGTTCGTCTCGTCTGCCATTTGAGTTTCTCCTCGCGGCAACCGCACTTCTCTTAATTAAGTTCGTGTACAGACACGAAACGTCGTGAGCATACCAACTAATTCGGGCCGGGACAATGCCCGGGCAAACCCACGCCGCCAGGCAGCGCTTCCTGAACACTCAGGCTCCGCTCATCAGGAGATAACGTGGAGACCTGTCACGGAGTACACGCTACCAGAAAGATGAAGGACGGGGCTCGCGAGTGGTCCGTCCCTTCATTCTCGTACTACGCTGGCCGTAAGAACGGCGAACTTCAAACAACTACAAATCATTACGCCGCGATTCCCATGTTGCAAAGTCTAATGCTACTTAGCGTTTCTGCTCTTGCCTTGGGCGAGGAGGTCCCGAGTTCAAATCTCGGCACCCCGACCACTAACTCACTGAATTACTTGAGGCTCTCAAACTGGTCATTGTCGCGAGGATGATGATTGTGCGGGTTGGCCTGCTCGATCGAACGCTGGACCTCCTCAGCCGAGAGAAATCTGTGGGGGCGTTTCAATGTCCTTTCGGGCATGCCCGGTTTTGTCGTGGGTAGCAGCAGGAGAGACCTGCCACCAACCGCAGGCCCCTCGTGTTATTCCGTTCGACTTTTACTGCTTTTCGTACACTTGTTCCGTCTTCACGTCCTTTCCGTCAATCTTCGCTTTGGTGTACACGGTTACGGTCTTTCCATCAGTTGAAATGACAGTCGTGACTGTTCCGACTTTCGCTCCGCCCTTCTTCAAGACTCCCGAAATCTTGTGAACGCTCGGGTGTTCCAGCGCCACCGTGTCGGTACCCCCCGGCATCCCGACGCCGCTAACTGCCGAGTTCGATCCATCCAGCTTAGACGTAAAGCCGTACGAAATCTTCGACCCATCCGCCGCTTCCCCTTCGAACGAATACTTCAGCCCGGGGCCATCCGCCGTTACCGTTCGCGTCAAACTCTTCGGCGCCGGAGTCCCTTCATACTTCGATTTCGCCAGATTCAACTTCCAGGTCCCCACAAACGAAGGCGTTTGTGCCATCAAAGTTCCCGCCACAACCACAACCGCCACCAGTAAGACGAACAAATCGATAAGTCGCTTCATCTCGATCAACCTCCGCTTTCTCGGGCTCGTTCCTTCTAAGCCACGGCCCAGCAATCTACAACGGTTTGGCCTTACACTGAAAGCTCTTTCTCCCGCCGGAGAATCCCATGATTGACGAACGGCAGTACCCCTTTCTCTTCGCAGCAACGATCCCGTGCGCCTGGAGCAGTATTACAATCGGCTGCGTTTGGACTCCGCACTGGGTTATCGATCTCCGGAAGAATTCGAGCAGACTGAGGTTGAAATGTATCTGGTTTGTAAAACTACCGTATGTGACCTTTATGCGGACCCAGAGACGGTGATCCACACTTCACTGGTGGAAATTAACGAGGAAGCCCCGCCGCCAACACCACCGCCCTCGTCGCTTCAAGAGCTATCGCAGGCCATCGAAAAGTGTTTTCGTCAGGGATTGAGCCCGTTGGAAGTTCTCAATCACTGCAATAAGATTGTGCTTCTAGGATGAAACCATGAAGATCAGAATGGGTTCGATCACGGGTAGCAGCTTCATTAAAGCCGTAGGATTCAATGGTGCGGCTGGGGACACCGCAACCCTCCGCATTCAATTTGACGACGCCCTTCTCGACTTCAGCCGGGTTCCCTTTACAATCTTCAAGGCTGGTAAGAAGCAAAGACCCGGCCCACTTCTACCTCCGCAACACCGGGGCTAGTGCGAGATATTTAGGGCGCTTACTCCTTCGAAAAACTTTAATCTTCGCGGCAAACTCGTACTCCCAATCCAGGGACCGAGAGAGTCGGTAGCGGCACACCCATTCCCTGGCCATGGGTTGGCGCTGGCGAATCGACGCTCGTAGACGACCTTCTTGTAAGAGGGTAGGAAAATGTCACGGTGTCCGAAACCGCTCTCGACGTGACCAAGAAGCGTTTGGGTCTGCTCGCAGAACAGGTCACCTGGATTGTAGCGGACATCACGCAAGTGCACTTCGAATCGTTCGCCTATGATGTGTGGCACGACCGTGGCTGGCCTGGAGTCTGCCATGCTTGCGGGCAACTAGCCCTGGCGGTCCTGGAATTCTTCGTGCCAGGCCATTTGGATGGCTTCGAGTTTGGCTTCGTTGGAAGCTTGCGGGTCGCCGGCAAAACCGGGTAGCTCGGTGACCCACTTGTGCATGTCCGTGAAGCGGACGCTAAGCGGGTCGACGCCGGGATGCTTGTCGGTGAGGCCGATGGCGATGTCGTCGAGATTGTCCCAGTCAAATGTTGCGGGCATTTCGGCTCCTTAGCGGAAAACCAAGACAAGAAGATCGGCCACAGAAACACGGAGAACTGCCAAACATATTTTCTTCAGACCTCGCCCTGGCTTGCCGATCACTTAAAGCTACTCGCTCGCGGCCATCGATCGGCTTTTCACCAGTCACCGCTTCTAGTGATCCGCTTCCTTGGCGTAGTTCTTGTTCCAGTCGGGAATCTCTACGACGATATCCGTGGTGCCGTCGGGCACAGTTTGGCAACCGAGGCGCGATTTTGGCGTGATGCCGGGGGCTTCGTCGAGTTCGTCGAGCTCAGCGTCGGTGGCTTCGTTGCACGACTCCAGGCCTTGCCTGACGATGACGTGGCACGTGGAGCAAGCGCAGACGCCGCCGCAGGCGTGATCCAGGCCGGCTTTGATGCCCTCGGAAATGTCCAGAATGCTGCCGGGGATGCCGTTGTGACCATAGGGGATCTGCGCCGGATCGACTTCGATGGTTTTGCCGCTGGGCAGAAACGTTACTTTGTATTTCTGCGTGGCGGGCTTGTATTTTACTTCTTCGATGTAGGGGTTGCTGCCGCCCATTTTTTGCTCCTTCTTCTGAAAATCGAAAACCAAAAACCTGCTTGAAGTTTACCGCTTGCGGAGATGGGCGCAGCAGTGCCGCGCCCCCGCAAATCCTACACTTCGGCTAGTTTGCGGCCTTGTAGTGCTGTTGATACTGCGCCGTTCATGACCAGTTCTGCAAGGTGCGTCGTCGCGTGATTCAGCTCGTCGATGCGTTTGCGGATCAGTTTGTAATCGTTGCCTGCGACGGATTCTTTCAGGGCGGCTACCGATTGGTCGATCGCGGCTCGCTCTTCGGTCGGTAGGGTCGCAGACGGCGAGCTGACCAACGCCTTTTGCGTTGCTGCCAGGATCGTTTCCGATTCGGTGCGCGCTTCGATCACTTGCCGTTCGGAGAAATCCTGCTCGGCGTATTCGATCGATTCCTCAAGCATGCGCTCGATTTCGGTGTCGCTGATGCCGTAGCTGGGTTGTACTTCGACAGTGTGCTGCTGGCCGTTACGAAGATCCTTCGCGGCGACTTGCAGGATGCCGTTGGCGTCGATGAGGAAACGCACTTCGATGCGCGGAAGGCCTGCCGGAGCCGGCGGTACTTTCAGTGTGAAACGAGCGAGCGAACGGCAATCCTTGGCGAGTTCGCGTTCGCCTTGGAGCACGTGGATGTCGATGCCGGTCTGGTTGTCAACGCCGGTCGTGTACATTTCCTGCGCGCTGGCGGGAATCGTGGAGTTGCGCGGGATCACCTTGGCGACGGCGCCGCCGTAGGTCTCGATACCCAGGGAAAGCGGCGTGACGTCGAGCAGCAGCATGTTTTTCACGCCGCGATCGAGGATGTTGGCTTGCACGGCGGCGCCCAGCGCGACGACTTCGTCGGGGTTCAGCTCGGTGTGCGGCTTGCGGCCGAAATATCCCTGAACGGTCGCGCGAACGAGCGGGGTGCGCGTGGTCCCGCCGACGAGGACGACTTCATCAATTTCGGATGGCGCGAGGTGTGCGTCGGCGAGAGCTTGCTTTACCGGGACCATCGTGCGGTCCACGATCGGGCGGATCCAACCCTCAAAAACCGCGCGGGTCAGGCCGCTCCAATACACCGCTCCGGAGGGGAGTGTCAGACGCACTTCGGCATGGTCTTTCTCGGAAAGCTGATGCTTGGCTTGAATGAAGGCTTTTCGCAACTCCTGCACTAATTCCGGATGCTCGGTGATATCAAGCTTGTGCTGATCGACGATCTCTTGCTGCAAGTGGCGCATGAAGAGGTTGTCGATGTCATCGCCGCCGAGATGCGTGTCGCCGTTGGTGGAGAGGACCTGGTAGATATCGCCTTCGCCGGTGGAGACGAGTTTGAGGACGGAAATATCGAAAGTGCCGCCGCCGAGATCGTAGACGGCGACTTTTCCGCGCTGTTTTTCGTGAAGGCCGTAAGCGAGCGCCGCAGCCGTTGGCTCGTTGACCAGGCGAAGGACTTCCAGTCCCGCGATTTTGCCGGCATCTTTGGTGGCCTGCCGCTGGGCATCGTTGAAATAGGCCGGTACGGTGATGACGGCGCGATCGACAGTTTCGCCGAAATAGGCTTCGGCCCAATTCTTGAGTTCTCGAAGAATGAATGCGGAAATTTCCGGTGGCGTAAAGAGTTTGTCGCCGAGCTTTATGCGAATGACATTCTTGCTGGTGGGATCGATGCGGAACGGGAAAATCTTCAATTCGCTTTGGATGTCGGCGACGCCGCGGCCCATCAAACGCTTCACGGAGTAAATGCTGCGCTCGGATTGCGTGAGCAGACGGCGGCGGGCGGGTTCGCCAACGATGATGCTGCCGTCGGGATCGAGGCTGACGACGGAGGGGCAAAGAGTGCTTCCGCTGGGCCCCGGAATGCACTTCGGCGCGCCCGTCTGCGGATCGGTATACGCGACGAGGCTATTGGTGGTGCCGAGATCGATTCCGACTATGCGTCCCATGGTCGTCATGCTAGTTGGCCCGAACCGGTGGCGGCGTGACTCGTGGTTCGTGTCCCGTGTTCTGTAAAAGACCTCGTTCCCCGATTCCGCTTCTCAGCTGACTTCTTCGAATGACCCGTCGGCAACCGCCAGGAATTTGGATGTGCTGCGACTTCTGCCAAACTTCAAGTTCGCGAAACGATTTCAGCATTTTCAGTCTCTCCGCGAGTGCTCTTCACGGATCACGAACCACCGGTCACGTCTCGACAAGTTCTTTCGCTACATTGTTTACCAGATTCCGGATATAGGAGCGGCGGTTTAGCAATTCGTTCAGGCGGACGGTGATCGCTTTGCGATCGTTGTCTCCAGCGTGTGCTTCGAGCGCGGCGTCCCACTGTTTTGCGGCCAGTTCGAGATGCTGGTCGACTTCGCCAAGCTTCTCCTGAAAAGTCTTCTGGGCGGATTCCAGCCGCGATTTGAGCGCTCCCAGATCTGCGCCGCTTTGTTTTGCGTCGCGCAGTTCGTCCAGCGATTCGTTCAGCTCGAAGACTTCCTCGAGGAGTTCCGGCGGAGCTTGCTGCTTGTGCTCTCCTTCTTTGCGGGCGCCTTCGATTTCCAGCAGGTATTCGACGCGCGCCACGGGATCGCGCAGGACGCGATAAGCGTCATTTACTTCCGAACTGCCCTTCAGCGAACGCTCTTGCTCCTCCGCGGAAGCGCTGACGAAATTGTCCGGGTGCAGCTTCCAGCTCAGCTGCAAAAACTTCTGCTCCAACGGCGCCATTTCGATCGAGAGCTTGCGCGGCAGGCCGAACAAGGCGAAATGGTCGAGTCTGTCGGCAGCTGTCGAAGGAGCGGTCATGCCATTCTCTTTGCTGTCCAATTCTCTGTTTCTCTTTGATGGCCGTTGCGCGGGCATAAAAAAAGTGGCTGGCGGATCCTGCGGCCAACCACTTGTCGGATCAGCCTGCGTCAGGCTTGCACCCTGCACAGGCTGAAACCTGCGCTACTTAAGCGGTGAACGAACTGCCGCAGCCGCAGCTTCGCGCGGCGTGAGGATTCTGGAAGACGAATCCCTGGCGCATCAGCGTTTCTTCGTACTCGAGCACCGTGCCGTTCAGGTATAGCAAACTCTTCGGGTCCACGAAGATGCGCGCGCCGTGTTCTTCAAAAACCTTGTCGCGATCGCGAGCTTGCGTGTCCAGTCGCATAGCGTAGGACAATCCGGAACAGCCGCCACCTTGCACGCCTACGCGCAGGCCGCCCTGTTCGGGCGACACGCCATCTTTTTCGAGCAGCGCGCGGATTTTTTTGGCGGCGCGCTCGGTGAGGTGAATCGCGGCTACGTTTGGGCTAATTGTTTCTGTTGCCATGGGAACCTAACTCCGAAAACCAACGACCGTTCAAATCGTGCCGAGATCTGGAGCAACCTGTTGCGCCCTGCAATCGCTTAAGACCGGGACGCGCTCCCCTGCGACGATTTTAGTGCGCGGCCTTTTCGGCTACGGGGACTTCGATGCCGTGCTTCTTCTTCCAGTCGCCGATGGCGGCCTTGATAGCGTCTTCGGCCAGCACCGAGCAGTGAATCTTGACCGGGGGAAGCGAGAGTTCGCGAACGATATCGGTGTTCTTGATGTTGAGCGCTTCTTCGACGGTCTTGCCCTTCACCCACTCGGTGGCGAGCGAGGAGCTGGCAATCGCCGAGCCGCAGCCGAAGGTCTTGAACTTGGCTTCTTCGATGACCTTGGTGTCGGGATTGATCTTCATTTGCAGCTTCATTACGTCGCCGCACTCCGGCGCGCCGACAAGACCTGTGCCGACGTTGGGGTCTTCCTTCGGAAGGCTGCCGACGTTGCGGGGGTTGTTGTAATGCTCGACCACTTTGTCGCTATAGGCCATTACGTGTTGCTCCTTTACTTCCTCTAATTCGTCTTTCCAAATCGTTGGCCGACACCAAAACCTGCCGCCCCATCGAGCGGCGCCGCGCGCCCGTCCTAGCGCCTTGCCAAATTGACGGTAGCGTCGAGGCCGGAACTCTTCACAACTTCTTCGGAAAGCGCGACGTTCGGCACCGATGCCGAGCGGCCCGCGGCGAGCTGCCGCAGAGCTTCCTTGACGACTTCCGCGTTCACGCCGATGCTCTTGAGAAAGGTGCGTACCTGCTGCACCTCGTGGAATGAGCGCACCCCGGCGGTGCCTTCTCCATCGGAGTCGTACGGCACGAACGATACGCGAAAGGCCGCGCCCGCGCCGCCGATCAAGCGGTGAATCCGAATTGTCCCTTCGTTTGCCATGTCATGTCCTTCAGTCGATGAGATAAATTCTCAAGCCGTCTGCCACTTCATCTTGGAAATGTCGATGCCTTCCTTGGCCATTTCGTAAAGCGGCGAAAGCTCGCGGAGCTTGGTGACGACCTGGACCATCTTGTCGACGACGTAGTCGACCTCCTCGGTGGTGTTAAACCGGCCGAGGCCGAAACGAATCGAAGTGTGCGCCAGATCCTCGCCCACCCCTAATGCTTTGAGTACGTAACTGGGCTCCAGGGTTGCTGAGGTGCATGCAGAACCGCTGGAAACCGCGATATCGTTGATGCCCATAAGGAGCGACTCGCCTTCGACATAGGCAAAACTCATGTTGAGATTGTTCGGGAGGCGATGCTCCCACGAGCCGTTGATGAAAACCTCATCGAGCTTGGCTTCCAGTCCAGCTTTGAGACGGTCGCGGAGGCCGCGGAGGCGTTCGCCTTCCTCGGCCATCTCTTTCTGGGCGATTTCGCAAGCCTTGCCCAAACCGATGATGCCGGTAACGTTGAGCGTTCCCGAGCGCATGCCGCGCTCGTGCCCGCCACCATCGATAATGGCCGAGAGCTGCACGCGGGGATTGCGGCGGCGAACGTAGAGTGCTCCGACGCCCTTGGGTCCGTAAATCTTGTGCGCCGAGATGGCCAGCAGGTCGATGTTGTCTTTCTGCACGTCGACCGGGATTTTTCCCACCGCCTGGACGCCATCGACGGCGAAGATAATGCCGTGTTCTTTGGCAATCTTGCCGATTTCCTGGATCGGATTAATCGAACCGATCTCGTTGTTGGCGTACATGATGGTGATCAGGATGGTCTTCGGCGTGATGGCTTTGCGCACGTCCTCGGGATCGACGCGGCCGTCCTTCTGCACCGGAAGATAGGTCACCTCGTAACCGTACTTCTCGAGGCGCTTGCAGGTATCGAGCACGGCTTTGTGCTCAATGGCCTGGGTGATGATGTGGTTGCCCTTTTCGCGGTACATCTCGGCAACGCCTTTGATCATCAGGTTGTCAGATTCCGTGGCGCCGCTGGTGAAGATGATTTCCTTGGGAGTCGCACCAATCAGCGAGGCGATCTGCGCGCGCGCAATCTCGATCGCTTCTTCCCCCGCCCAGCCAAACGAGTGATTCCGGCTTGCGGCGTTACCAAACTTTTCCGTGAAATACGGCAGCATGGCCTCCAGCACACGCGGATCAACCGGCGTGGTTGCGTGATTATCCATGTAGATCGGCAACTTTACGGCCATTTTCTGTCTCCTAAGTCGTGCTCATCAGCGATCCCGCCGACAATGCGACAAGCGCCGGCTCTTGCGGGTCTTCGCTCATCTGAGAAATCGTTACGGTGCCGAGCACCTGCAAAATGCTTTCGTTCACGCGGCGCAACGGCTCGCGAACCGAACAGCGATCGGTAGCGTCGCAGTTTCCGTGGCTGGTCACGCAGGACGTAATCAGCACCGGCCCATCAATCGCCGAAATCACATCGAGCGCGCTGATCTGGCCCGGCTCTTTCGCCAACTGGTAGCCACCGCTCGAGCCATGCTTGGCGGCGACCAAACCCTGTCGAGCAAGTTTTTGCAGCACCTTGGCCATCAGCGTTGTCGAGATTCCGTATTCCTCGGAAATCTCGTTGGCGCTACAAGCGTGCGCGTTGCGGTGCATCGCCAGATGCTTCACGGCGATCAACCCGTAGTCAGCTTTTTTCGACAACTTAAACATGCGCGAGCGTAACGCCCCCGGCGAAATACGACTGAAATAGTCGCACTTGAATCCTATTCTTTTTCAGCACTTAAGTCAAATGAAACTTGACGCCGGAAACGCGGGCAAACCCTCTGTTTCGAGTAGGTTATAGTACCTGCACCGCTTGGGACGCCACGCCGTCGACCCGGGCCACAGCTTTTAGATGACGAAGCGGCCATGTCGGGTTACATGTCCGAACGTGGCATTGCTGACGTGTTGCTGAAAGGGCAGGGGCTCCCCTACAAATGCTCGGTTATGAATTACTTGGAGCCAGCGCAACCTCCGCCCGCCGCGGCCGCGTCCACCAATTTTTGCACTGCCGTGGCCGGCATCAACAGAAGCTGGGCTTTCGGTTTCTGGGTCTGCTGAATGGCTGCGGTCTGCTCTGCCCGCCATGAATCGGGCGCTCCGCCTCCCTTTGCAATGAAATCGAGCGCCGCCAGGCCGGTCGAGCCAAGGGTCGCCAGATCCTGCGATGTCTGCGCCACCTCCTTCACCAGGAAAGACCGCTGCGTCAGGGGCTCGAGGCGCGCGTCATTATCGCGCCACAAGGTTAGCTGGCTGCGTAGGCGTGCGTCGTTCCCGGCATCGTGGCACGAGGCCGCGACAAATTTGTCGACCAGCTCGGCGAAACGCCGTGCCGTATCGCTCTCGAGCGCCACCGCATCGACGACACGATTCAGCGGCGTCGCACTGGTGGGCTCTGTCGGCGCCAGCTGCTCGCGCGCGTAATCTTTCACCGGCTCGACGACATCCGCCAGGGTCCGCAGCGCGGCCAATTCCTCAGGCGTCGAGGGCCCCGCGATGCGCTGCAACATCGGCCGGTAATATTTCTGGTGGGTGAGTTCCAGCAATTCGAGCCGCGCGCTGATAGCGTGCATCCGCGCGTACATCGAAGCGGGGTCGGTCACGCTCTGCGGAGACCACAAGCGTTCCGCGATGGCCGCATTTCGGGGCCAGATGCGCGAATCTATATTCTCTGCGCTCACGTACTCCGACCACATGCACGATTCGCCACCCAAGATCAGCTTCTGCTGCTCCGGCGTGAGGTTCGCCGCCGCGCCGCCCATTGGATCGACCGCATAGTGCCGCGCGGTCGACCACCCCAGATCGAGGTAGTAGCCGTTGGACAGAATTCCGCGATATCCCTGCGAAGCCGCCTGCGCCAGCGAAGCTTGCCCGCGCCACGATTGAATCACGATGTCCTTCGGCACGCCGGGGATAAAGACTTCGTCCCACCCGACGACCGCTTTTCCGTGTTTCGTCACCAGCTTCTGCACGCGCTGGCTGAAATACGCTTGAAGCGCTTCGTTGTTCTTCAGATTGTGCGCCTTCTTGAATTCCTGAATTTTCGGGTTGGCGTCCCATTGCTTGCCGTTCACTTCGTCGCCCCCGATGTGAAAATAATGGTCCGGAAACAGCTTGGCCATTTCGCCGATCAACTCATCGAGGAATTTGTACAGTTTCTCGTTGGTGGGATCCATCGCGGGATCGAAAACGCCCCATTTCCGTTCGATGCCGTATGGTCCGGGCCCACTGGCCAATTCTGGATAACCCACAAACCATGCCGTGCTGTGCCCCGGCATGTCGAGTTCTGGAACCACCCGGATGCCGCGCTGTTTCGCGTACGCGATCAGATCGCGGGCGTCGTCCTGGGTATAGAACATGCTGTCGGAGCCCATCCCGTGCAGCTTCGGAAATTTTTTGCTTTCGATGCGGAAGCCTTGATTTTCCGAGAGGTGCCAGTGAAAGACGTTCATCTTGACGGCTTCCATGCCATCAATATTCCGTTTCAAGACCTCGAGCGGGATGAAGTGCCGGCTGACGTCGATCATCAAGCCGCGCCACGGGAATCGCGGTTGATCCTGGATGGCGACCACCGGCGCGTCAAAACCACGGGGACCGGCTTCGACAAGTTGCAGGAAGGTTTGCAAGCCGTGCAGCGTGCCGAGAGGCGTCGGTGCGGTTAGCTTCGCGCCATCCGAGCTAACTTCCAGAACGTAGCTCTCGTCTTCGCCGGGTTCCTGAATGTCTTTGCTCGCGTGGTCGGTGTGAATTGCCAGGGTCGCCTTGCTGGAAGCACCGGCTTTGGCAAATGCGGGGATGCCGGTCTCCCGGGATAACTGGCGGAGAAACCGTTGGACGGCGTCGTCAAGCCGAGGCTCGGTATGGCCGGACAATGCCACCGAAAACGAAGCATCGATGTGCAAATCGCCGTTGCCCGCCTGAACGCTCGACGGCCAGGGCATCAGGTTGAGCGATCGCTCGACCTGCGCCTGCGACGCCGGCTGCACCAGTCCCGCGATCCAGAGCATTTCGACCATCATCATTCCCCGCATCCAGCTGTTGCGCCTCATTGCCGTTGTCCTCGCGCGGAAATCCGCCCCGCTCACGCCACTCCGAAACGCCAATACTAATACGATTGAATAGCGCTACGCATCCTCGCACACTGGAGCGCCCTGCATGAAACGATTTCTGGACCGGGCCGAAATGGCCCAAGTCGCGGAAAAGTTTGCGGGACGCCCCCTCCTTGGGCTGGGTTAGAATGTTGCCAGTGGGCAGCCCCCGATGAAAACGTCGATCGCCATCTATCCCGGCTCGTTTGACCCGGTCACCAACGGTCATCTCGACCTGATCGAACGAGGCGAGAAGATGTTCGATTTGGTGATTGTGGCGGTGCTGCGTAACGCCGAAAAGCAGCCGCTATTCACCGTCCCCGAGCGCGTGGAAATGCTGCGCGAAGTGACCAAGCGCTGGAGCGGCGTGGAAGTGGACGTTTTCGACGGTTTGCTGGTGGAGTACGCGCGAAAGCGCGGCGCGGGCGTAATCCTGCGCGGAATTCGCGCGGTGTCCGATTATGAGTACGAGCTGCAGATGGCGCTTATGAACCGGAAGCTGGAGCCGCGGCTGGAAACCGTCTTCATGCTGCCGGGCCAGCCGTATAGTTATTTGAGCTCGAAGCTGGTGCGCGAGATCGCGCAACTCGGTGGCCCGCTCGACGGCCTGGTGCCGACGATCGTCGAAGAGCGGCTTCGCGCCAAGATTTCGTAGCTGTGGAGTGCGGCGACGTGCCGCCGCCTCTGATCAAATGGTGCCATGCCGCAAGATCACGCCGGGCCGCGAAACCGGCCGGCGAAAAACCCAAGAGGAGATACCGTGCAACTGACCGAACGCATCAATCGCATACAAATCTCGCCGACCTCGGCGGTCATCGCGGAAGCGGAAAAACTCAAATCGCGTGGCGTCGATATCGCCGACTTCGGGCCCGGCGAGCCGGATTTCCCAACGCCCGAGCACATCAAGAAAGCCGCGATTCGCGCGATCGAGCAGAACTTCACCAAGTACACTCCGACTGGCGGTATCCAGCCGTTGCGCGAAGCGATTTGCGCTTGGCACAAACGCGAATTGGGATCGAATTACGAACCGAAGGAATGCGTCGTCAACGTCGGCGGCAAACATTCCATTTTCAACGCGGTCAGCGTGCTGGTGCAGCAAGGCGACGAAGTCATCATTCCCGCGCCATATTGGGTGAGCTATCCCGACATCGTGAAATACGCCGGCGGAACGCCGGTTTACGTCGAGAGCCGCCCGGAAGATGGCTTCAGCGTGAGAGCATCGGTGATCGAGAAAGCCATCACGCCGAAGACGCGCATGGTCATTCTCAGCTCGCCGAACAATCCCACCGGTGGCGTGATCCCGCCCGAGGAGTACGAACGCATTCTCGCAGCTTGCAAGAAGCACAATGTGTGGCTGATGGGCGACGAGTGCTACTCGCACTTCACGTACGAGCCGCACAAACCTTATTCGATCGCGAGCCCGGCCGGCTCGAAAGATCACGTCATCATCATCGGATCCATGTCCAAAACGTTCGCCATGACCGGCTGGCGCATTGGCTACACGCTGGCGCCGGAAGCGCTGATCCAAGCCACGGTAAAGCTGCAAAGCCAGTCCACGTCGAACCCGACATCGATCGCGCAGCATGCCGCGCTCGAAGCCATGCGCGGTTCGATGGACTCGGTTCCCGTGATGCTGGCGGAATACGCAAAGCGCCGGAAGCGCATCGTGGAAGGTTTGCGCGCCATCCCTGGCGTGACCTGCGAGTGGCCCGGCGGCGCGTTCTACGCATTTCCGAACGTTGCGGCGCATCTGGCCAACGGCAATAGCGGCCACGCGCTCGCCAAGGATACAACGGAGCTGGCGAAAATCCTGCTCGATCAGGCGCGAGTCGCGTTGGTGCCAGGTGACGCGTTCGGCGCCCCAGGCTATTTGCGCCTTTCGTATGCCACTTCCCTCGAGCGCATCGACGAAGGCTTGCGCCGCCTCGACCGGTTCTTCTCTCGAGCCGAAGCCGCGGCTTGATTCGTGAAACCCTCGCCGCAACGCGTCGAGCCCATCTTCAGCCCGCGGATCTGGGGCGCTCGTTCGCTCGCGCCGTTATTTCCCGAGAAATCGGATCTCGCAGAACCTCTCGGCGAAGCGTGGCTCACCGGTCTCGACTGCAAAATTGCCACACCCGAGTTTCGCGGCAAGACACTCGGCCAAGCGTGGCGCGAAATGCCCGCTGACTGGCGCGGCACACGCTTCTCCGCCGGAGAACAGTTTCCTCTGCTGGTAAAATTTATTTTCCCCAAGGAAATCCTGTCGCTCCAGGTGCACCCTGACGACGCCTACGCCTCGGTTCACGAGCGCGCCGCGGGCGGCCGCGGAAAAACGGAGATGTGGCACATCGTCTCGGCGGAACCCGATGCCCGCATCCTGCTGGGCCTCAAAACCGGGGCCGATAAAAAGGCATTCCTCGCCGGCCTGCAAAAGCAAACGCTGGAATCCCTGTTTCAATCTTTTCCGGTTCACGCAGGTGACACCATTTTCGTTCCGGCCGGAACGCCACACGCCATCGGCCCTGGAATGATCGTGTGCGAAGTGCAGGAATATTCGGATTTGACATATCGCGTCTATGACTACGGCCGCACCGACGCGCACGGTCGACCACGAGAGCTGCACATCGAGAAAGCCTTGCAGGTGATCCATTTCGGCGCATGCCAAGGTGGAAAGGTGCCGTCACTCGCACTAAACGGCGAGCCAAAGAACAAGTCGCTTCTCGCTGCTTGCTCCTACTTCGCCACGGAGCGATGGGTATTGGACACGGAAGCATCCGCTGAAGTTTCGTCGGAACGGTTCGAGTTGTTGGTAATCCTTGCAGGCCATGGCCACATCCGCTGGCAGGATTCGTCTTTGCCGTATCAAGCGGGCGAATGCTGGCTGATACCCGCCTGCCTGGATCGTTTTTCGTTGCACTCGGCGCAAAACGATGGACCCAGTACGTCGCTGATCCGGACCTACGTCCCCAACTTGGCAAAACTGAACGCAGAGATTCGCGAAGCCGACATTCCTGAAGCACAAGCGGCACAGACAATATTCGCGTAGTACAAGGAGCACATGGCGACCGACAAATTAGCAACGCACGCCGTGATTCTGGCCGGCGGACGGGGCACGCGTTTTTGGCCGCGGAGCCGCACGCGCACGCCTAAGCAGTTGCTGAATATCGTTGGGAACGAAACCATGCTGGAACAGACGGTCGCGCGCTTGCGGCCGCTCATTCCTCCAGAACGCGTCTGGACGGTCACCAACAGCGAGCAAGCGCAGGAAGTGCGCAAGCAATTGCCCGCCCCGGCGCGGCGTCGTGTGCTGACCGAGCCCGTCGGGCGCAACACCGCGGCGGCCATCGCGCTGGCGGCACTTCACGTGCGTCATTCCGCGCGTAGCGACGCGTTGCTGGCGGTTCTGCCGGCGGATCACTACATCGCGAATCCGGAACGTTACCGCGTGATCGTGCGCGCCGCGCTTGAAATGGCGCGCGAGCCCGGCCGCATGGTTGTGCTCGGCATTCCGCCGACGCGCCCCGATACCGGCTTTGGGTACATCGAGCGCATGGGAAACGCGCTCGATTCCAAAGGCTTCCCCGTTTTCGCCGTGCGGCGCTTCACCGAAAAACCTGCCTTGGCCCTGGCGAAAGAGTATGCGGGCTCCGGCGACTATCATTGGAACGCGGGCATGTTTTTTTGGCGCGTTTCGACGTTTCTCGACAATCTGAAACACTATTTGCCAAAGACGTCCGCTGCTTTGGAGTCGCTGGCCACCCGCATCGGCAAGCGGAGCTACGAAAAACATCTGCGCGAAATCTATCCGATGCTTGAGAATATTTCCGTCGACTACGCGGTCCTCGAGCCGGCCACGCGCGAACAAGGCCAACCCCGCGTCTTCGTGTTTCCCGCCGAAGTGGGCTGGAGCGACATCGGCTCCTGGACCGCGGTGTATGAACTGCTCGCGAAAAAGCCAGGCGAGAACATTTTCGCTGGCGAGGGTCACGCCATCGACGCTGCGGGGAATTTTTTGTGGAGCCCCACCAAATTCATCGCCGCGATTGGTATTCGCGACCTGGTGGTCGTCGAGACTCCGGACGCCTTGCTGATCTGCCCGCGCGAACGCGCCCAGGATGTCGGCAAAATCGTCAAAAAACTCGAAGAATTGCAGCGAAGAAATTTACTCTAAACAGGCCAATCCGGCCTGTTAGCTGCCACACCGCGTCGCGTATACTCAACCTCTCATGACTTCCATTCGCTTTGGAACGGATGGCTGGCGCGGCATCATCGCCGAGGACTTCACCTTCGCGAACGCGCGCATCGTCGCGCACGCTATCGCGCGCTACGTCGTGCGCGGCGAAGACCCCCGCAAAGGCGTGCTAATCGGCTACGATCACCGGTTCGGTGCCGACCATATCGCCGCCGCCGTCGCGGACACCATCAGCGCCACGGGGACGCCGGTCTGGTTGACCGACAAACCCTGCCCGACGCCTGCGATCTCGCTGCTGGTTCGTCAACGAAAAGCGGCCGGTGGCCTGGTCATCACCGCCAGTCACAATCCGTACCGCTGGAACGGCATCAAGTACAAAGCGAGTTACGGCAGCAGCGCCCTTCCCTCCATCGTCGCGCAAATCGAAACCGAACTCGACAATGTCCACCGGGACGGCGTGCCCCCGTTGCCCCCGCGCAAAGATTTAATTCAGTCGCTCGAACCGCGCGCTCCCTATCTCGACACCGTCGAGAAACTTGTCGATTGGGATCGCTTGCGCGCCGCAAAGTTTCGCTTCGTCTCTGACGCCATGCACGGCTCCGCCGCGGGACTGCTTCCCGATGTCTTCAAGCGCAACGGCATCGCCTGCGACGAAATTCGCGGCACGCGCGATCCGCTGTTTGGCGGCGCGCATCCCGAACCGATCGAGCCGCACATCGATCCACTACGCAAGGCCGTTCAGGCCGGAAAATACGACGCCGGCTTTTGCGCTGATGGCGACGGTGACCGCATCGGCGCCGTCGATCGCGATGGCTCCTTCGTCAATCCGCACCAGATTTTCGCGCTGCTGGTCTGGCATCTGGTCGGAACACGCAATTTGCCCGGCGACATCGCCAAAACGTTTTCCGTCACCAAATTGATCGACAAGCTGGCCGCCAAGTTCGGCCGCACGCTGCGTGAAGTCCCCATCGGCTTCAAGTACATTTGCGAACTGATGCTGGAGCAAAATATCCTGATCGGTGGCGAAGAAAGCGGCGGCATTGGCACGAGCCTGTATCTTCCCGAGCGCGATGCCACAGTCTCCGCCCTGCTGCTCGCGGAACTGATGGCCTGGCACGGCAAATCACTTGGCGAGCTATTAGGCGCGCTGCATGCCGAATTCGGCGAATATCACTACGGTCGGATCGACCTGGATCTGAAGCCCGGTCAGAAAGAAAAAGCACTCGAGCATTTCTCCAACGCGAAAATGCAAAAACTCCTGGATTGGCCAGTAGCCGGCCGCGAGGATATGGACGGCATCAAGCTGTACCTAGGCAAAGCCGGCTGGGTCATGGTCCGCGCATCGGGCACGGAGAATTTGCTCCGCGTCTATTCCGAAACCAACAAACCAGAAACCACAAGCCGTGTTCTAGGCGCCGTTACCGAAGCAGTGCGAAGCCTGTAGCATAAGTGTGGTTCGAGTTATTGGAAGAGGCCTCGATGGAAACCGTAAATCTGAGCGAAAAATTCAGCCAATTTTCCGACTACTTCCATCCCCGCATCATCGGCGACTTGAACGACACCCACGTCAAAGCCGTGAAGCTCAAGGGCGAGTTCGTCTTCCATCACCATGACAACGAAGATGAACTGTTCCTGGTCGTGAAAGGAACGCTGCGGATGAAATTTCGCGACCGCGAAGCGGTGATCGGTCCGGGCGAATTCGTGATCGTTCCCAGAGGCGTCGAGCACTGTCCGGTAGCGGACGAGGAAGTGCACCTCATCCTAATCGAGCCCAAATCCACCCTGAATACGGGTAATATTACCAACGAAAGGACCGTCGCCCAGCTCGAGCGCATCTGACCCCCCATCCTGCTCAGCAGTGACAATCGATCACCCTATGGAACGCCGCTTCTACACGCTCGATGTTTTTACCACTACCCGCTTCGAAGGCAATCCGCTCGCGGTCATCACCGACGGCGACGGCCTTTCCGACGACGTCATGCTCGCCATCGCGCGAGAACTAAATCTTTCCGAAACTGTTTTCGTGCAGAAGCCCACCGAAGACAACGCGCTCGCTCGCCTCAGAATCTTCACCACGCGCGAAGAACTGAAGCTTGCCGGACATCCGGTGATCGGCACCTGGTTCCTGCTCGCCGAACTCGGCGTCGTTCCCGCGCAGGAAGGCGGCGTCCACATTTTACAGCAGACTGGCGCGGGCGTTTTGCCGGTCGAGATTCGCTTCAAAGAAGGCCGCCCGCAGCGCGTGACCATGACACAGAAGGTAGCCAGCTTTCGACCCGCGAAAATCAACAAGAGAGCCCTCGCCGCCGCTCTCGGCCTGACCACCAAAGATTTCGATCCCAAGCTCGAGCCCGAATTCGTCTCCACCGGCATTTTCAATTTGATGGTGCCTCTACGCAATCGCTCCGCCCTCGCCAAAATCTCCATGAACATGATCGAGCTGCGTAAACTCCTTGGAAAAAACGGCACCATGGCGTACTGCTTCACCTCCGGCGTCAACGGCAAAATATTCTCCCGCGCCATGCTGCCCTGGGAGCAATACGAAGACGCCGCAACCGGCTCCGCCGCAGGGTCACTGGGCGCCTACCTGGTGCGCCAGGGCAAACTCTCCCCCGGCCACACACTCGGCATTCTCCAAGGTGAAGAAATGGGCCGCCCAAGTCACATCGAGGTAGAAGTAACAAAGAGTGGAAAAAAATTAGTCCCGCGCGTCAGCGGCGCCGCCGTAAAGGTCTTCGAAGGGACAATCGACGCCTAACCGCCAACAGTAGCGGCCGCCGACCCTGGCCGGCGCCCTCGGAATCCACAAGCAACCACCCAACGGGTGCGAAGGGATGAGATCGCACTCCTCTATTTTGCAGATGGCCGCCCAACGCGGCGTCACCGTTTTTCGGCTGCCTGCGCCGATGGAGCCAGCGTTTTCCGGAAGGCATCGAGAATGCCATTCACAAATGCCCCCGACTCCTCGGAAGAAAACTTTTTGGCCAGATCGACAGCCTCATTGATCACGACTTTAGGCGGCGTATCCGTCGCCCGCAACTCGTGCATCGCCAGACGCAAAACAGCCCGGTCGATAATTGCCAGCCGTTCCAATCGCCAATTCTCCGCGTGCTTCACGATCAGTTCATCCAGTGCGATGACATCTCCGGCAGCGCCCTCGAATAGCTGATTCGCGAAATCCCGCGTGGAGTCGGCGGCTTTGGCCGCGCGCCAAAATTTATCCTCGAGCTTCGCCGGCTCCTGATGACTCATATCCCATTGAAAAAGCATCTGCATGGCAAACTCCCGGGATTTCGTGCGGAGAGACAAGTTATTTGCGCCGCGACTTTCCAGCCGCGCCCGACCCAGCCTTGGCCGCTCGCAACTTGCGCGAAAGCTGCGCCATTTCAATGGCGCCGAACCCCGCCTCAAATCCCTTGTTCCCGCCCTTCAAGCCGGCGCGATCGATAGCTTGCTCCAGCGTGTCGCAAGTCAGCACGCAAAAAATGATGGGCAGCCCGCTGTCGATCTGCGCGAGTTGCAACCCCCGCGCCGTTTCCGAGCAAACGTAATCGTAGTGAGTCGTCTCGCCACGCAAAACGCACCCAATCGCAATGAGCGCGTCGTAGCGGCCGGTAGCCGCAAGTTTTTTCGCAGCCAGCGGCAACTCAAACGCTCCAGGCACGTGGACCACATCGACGTCTTTGCTCGCTGCGCCCGCCCGTTCCAGGGCATCAAGGGCAGCCGACAGCAATCGCTCGGTGATAAAGCTGTTAAATCGGCTGACGACAATGCCAAAGCGCAATCCCGCACCGCTGAGCTCACCACTGATTTTGCCCGGTTTCAGATTTTCCATTTCAACCCGCTCGTCCACTCACGGCCCTTTTTCCTGGCTTCCTTTGTTTCATCCACTTCCTTTACTTCCCGTTAAATTGCGCCGGTCGCTTTTCCAGAAAAGCCTTGGTACCCTCACGCATATCCTCGGTCGCGCAGGAAAGCCCGAACAGCGTTGCCTCCAGAAACAGTCCCTCTTCCTGTGGCATTTCGACGCCCCGCTCGATCGCTTCCATCGTGTATTTCACTGCCAGGGGAGCATTCGCAATAATTTTCTTCGCCATGGCTTCGGCCGCAGGCAAAAGTTCCGCGGGTTCATAAATGCGATTGACCAGCCCAATGCGCTGCGCCTCTTCCGCCGTGATCATTTCGCCGGTAAGACAAAGTTCGTGCGCCACACCCTTGCCACAAAGCCGCGCCAGCCGCTGAGAACCACCGTAACCCGGAATAATCCCCAATTTCACTTCCGGCTGCCCAAGCTTCGCGGTCTTGCTGGCGATCCGGATCGTGCAAGAAAGTGCAAGCTCGCACCCGCCGCCCAACGCGAAACCATTGATCACGCAAATCGAAGGTTTCCCCATCGTCTCCAAAAGATGGAAGACGCCTTGCCCAAACAGCGAGAAATCTTTTCCGTCAACGGCCGTGCGCTGCGCCAGCTCGCCAATGTCCGCGCCGGCCACAAACGATTTTTCTCCCGCGCCCGTAAGAATGAGAACCCGCACCGATGCGTCGTCGCGCGCATCCACCAGCGCATCGCGCAATTCTTCCACCGTCTTGCGGTTCAGCGCGTTCAGCACCTTCGGCCGATTGAAAGTAATGAACGCGATTCCGTCTTTTTTCTCGTAAAGCAAATTCTCAAATCCCATATTCGTCTCCGGCAATTGCTTGCCACCCGGGCATCCCACCGGCAAAAACTGTCATTCTGAGGGCCTCGGTCGAGGAGGCCCGAACAACCTTAACGTCCAAACCGCAGAACACGTGTCGCGTCGCTGCCGGTCAGCGCTCCCGTTTCCGAAGGCCACCTCCTAAAATTTCATCGCCTTCGGTTTCTGCGGATCCGAATAATCATAAAATCCCCGCCCGGCCTTCCGCCCATTCCACCCCGCCAGCGTCATCCTCTTCAACAACGGTGGCGGCGCAAATCGCCGCTCGCGAAACTCGTCAAACATAATATTCGCGATGTAGTACGTCGTATCGAGTCCCACGAAATCCAGCAACGTCAACGGCCCCATCGGATGCCCGCAACCAAGTTTCATCGAGTTATCAATATCCTCGATCGAGCCGACGCCCTCTTCGAGCGCCCGGATCGCATCCAGCAAATAAGGCACCAACAGCCGATTGACGATGAACCCGGTGCTGTCGTGCGCGCGAACCGGCGTTTTCCCCAATTTCGCCCCGAAAGCCACCATCTCCTCATACACGTCGGAGCCGGTCGCAATCGTTCTCACCACTTCCACCAATTTCATCACCGGGACAGGATTAAAGAAATGCAACCCGACAAACCGCTCCGGCCGTTTGGTAACCGCCGCAATTTCGGTAATGGTCAGCGAAGAAGTGTTGCTCGCAAAAATGGTGGAAGCCGGACAAATCGCGTCGAGCTTGGCGAACAGTTCGCGTTTCGCCGGAAGCTGCTCGATGATCGCCTCGATCACCACGTCGCAATCTTTCAAATCCTCTACGGCGGTCGTGCCCCTCAGCCGGCCGCGAATTTCGGCTTTCTGCCCCTCGGTGATCGTCGCCTTCTCCACAAGTCGCGCAAGATTCTTGTCAATTCCCTTCAGCCCTTTGTCCACAATCTCCGGCGAAACCTCGCGCACAATGGTTGTAAAGCCAGCCTGCGCCGCCACCTGCGCGATCCCCGACCCCATCAAACCACACCCCACAACTCCCACCTTTTGAATCGCCATTCTTCCCTCGTGAAAAGTCGGAACGCTTCGTGTTCGATGCCCCGCCTTTTGTAGGGGCACAGCACGGCTCCTGCCTCATTTCGGCAAGTCTTACTGTATCAGGTGACTTATTGTTCCCGCCCGCAAGCGCCGCTAATTGTACAGCGCCTCGACCACCATTGCGATTCCCTGCCCGCCCCCGATGCACGCCGTCGCCAATCCATATCGCAGATTGTTTCGTCGCAGCTCATTCAAAATCGTAATCACCAGCCGCGTACCCGAAGCCCCGAGCGGGTGGCCCAAAGCGATCGCCCCACCGTTAACATTCGTTTTCTCGCGATTCAGCCCCAAAACTTTTTCCACCGCAAGATACTGCGCCGCAAACGCCTCATTCACCTCGATGCGATCCATCTGCTTCAGCGTAAGCCCCGCCAACTGCAAAGCCTTTTGCGACGACGGCACCGGTCCAATCCCCATAATGCTCGGATCGACGCCGGCCACCGCCCACGACACGATCCGCCCAACAGGTTTCAATCCACGTTCCTTCGCAATCTTCTCGCGCGTCACTACGACCGCCGCAGCCCCATCTACAATGCCACTCGCGTTCCCTGCGGTAACCATTCCGTCCTTCTTGAACGACGGCGGCAGCTTCTCCAAAATCTCCATCGTCGTATCCGGCCGACGATGATCGTCTTCGCTCACTACAATGGTCTTCTTTCCCTGCTTGACCTCCACCGGCACAAGTTCTTCTTTTACGCGGCACGCTTTGTACGCCGCATCCGCGGCCCGTTGGCTGCGCAAAGCGTACGCATCCGCATCCTTGCGCGTGATGCCCTGCTGTTCTGCAAGCTTCTCCGCCGTCAACGCCATCGGCAACCCGCAAAAGGTATCGGTCAGTCCGGCCATCAACGAGTCTTCGAGCGCCCCTCCCCCAAGCCGCAGGCCAGTACGCGCCCCACGAATGACGAACGGCGACTGCGTCATGTTTTCCATCCCGCCGGCCAAAACCATCGCAGCTTCGCCAAGCAGCAAACGCTGCGCCGCTTGCGAAATAGCTTCGATCCCGGACCCGCACAACCGGTTGACGGTCACCGCAGGCGTCTCCAGGTTCAGTCCCGCCTTCAACCCCACGTGCCGAGCTCCGTAAAGGGCGTCTGCGCTGGTCTGCATGACGTTGCCAAAAATCGCGTGATCAAATTCCGCGGGATCGACGCCCGACCTCCGAATCGCTTCCTTCGAGGCATGCGCCGCCAAGTCAATCGCCGACACCTCGGAAAACGAACCGGTATACCGCGCCATGGGCGTCCGCGCCCCTGCAACAATCACCACATCCGTAGGAAACATTGCAACCTCGCTCTCCGTACCATTTTCAGTCCAGTCGTCCCAACGCGCACATTCGCCAAGGGCCAGCATCCGCCACACCACGGCGAGTACTGTCATCCCGAAGCTACCCGATCAGGGTAGCCGAACGATCTCCAATCCAACCCCCAGGGAAATGTTCCGGGAACCCAACGGCTTCCTGCTTTTTCTAATTACTTTACTTCGTCTCAGATCTTCGGGCTCTCCAACGCCACAATCGTGTCCCCACCCTGCTTCCGCGCCTCTTCGGCGGAATTCTCGGCGCGGTTGATCAAATCGGTGACAATATCCTCACTCTCAAAGTCGGGCTTCGCCACAGCCTCGACAATTCCCGCGCTCAACGTGATCTGCGTCGAATCCCAAGGCGGCCGCACACCCGAAGCCGCCCGGCGCAATTTGTCCGCAAGGTTCTGCGCCCCCGCCAAAGTCGTGTCCGGCAAAATAAATGCCAGCGACCACGACGTATATTTTACCGCCACGTCATTCTGCCGCACGATGGGCTGCAGCGATCGCGCGAGTTGCTCCAGAAAACGCTCCACCGGAGATTCCCCGTGCTGCCGCAGAATCTCCGCCCCGCGATCGATCTGTAAAATTGCCAATGCCAGCGGCGTGCCTTGCGACCGCGAACGGTCCGCTTCGGTAAGCAAACAACTCTGATACGAACTGCGGCTCAACAAGCCGGTGCGCTCGTCCGACACCCCCATGCGCCGAACCAGAGACCTCAGCCGCGTATGGCTCACGCTCATCAGCATCTGGTCGCCGATGGCTTGCAGGAAATAGGCTTCATTCGGCTTCCATTTGTGAGGCGCTGCATGGGCCACGATCAACATGCCCGCGGGGATCTGCGTTTCCTTGTCCGTAATGATTACGCCGAGCGCCGTGGCCAAGCCGAGTTCGCTCAGGATGGATCCTTCTGTCGCGTCCACCATCAACCCGCCAAGCTCGTCGGGCTGCGCCTTCTCCATGTGCGCAAGCAGAAACACCACTTGGGCGCCAGGCGCGGGGCGTAGACCTTGCGCGCAATATTCCGCGGCGAGTTCGGGCGGCCGCCCGGGCGCCCCGACGACTGCGAGTGCGCGCGCGGCGCGAAGATAGCCACCTACCTCGTTGACCGCGGTGTTGAGCATGGCCCGCGGTGTCTGCTGGCGAAATATTTTCTGGTTGATCTCGGAGATTTTGGAAAGATCACGGAGGGTTTCCGCGGTGTACACGCCGGTCCTGGTGGTGATGTTGGAAGACGGTTCCGCCGTGGATTCCAGAGGCGCTTGGCGGGGCTGTGGCGCGGCCGAAACTTCCGGAGCTTTCGCTTTCGGCGCTCCCTGGGGCCACCAATTTGCCAGTTGATAAAGATTGCGCAAACGCGGATGTCGCTCTTCTTCTCCGGGAAACATCGCCGCAATTTTCTGCAGACGCTCAAGCGCCTTGGCTTGCAGCGAGTACTGCAGAAAAATCTCGGTTTGGACGATCAAGTCTTCCAGCGCCTGCATCTTGCGGCCCTCTTCGGTCACCGCTTGCGAAGCGCTTCCGCCTTCTGAGGACGATTGCCGCGGCTGTGCGACGTTAGGCGCGCCTACGGTGCCCGACTTGGCAAGCCTGGCCTCGATCCCCTTCAGGAAACCGTCATCCACGCGGCCGCGCATCCGTTGAAGGCGTTCCTGATTGCGGTGGTCGTAGGCATCGATGTCCACGAGCCTTTCGATCGCCTCCCCGGCCTTTGCGACATCTCCGCTGTCCAGGTAAACGTCAAACAACTTGATCAAGATTTCGAAATATTGCGATTCGCGGTTCAACTCATTGTAGAGAGCCGCCCAGAATTCCAGAATCGGCTGCGACGTCGGATGCTTAGCGCCTAGGCTGTCCATTTGCGTCGCGAAATCGTTCTGGCGCTTGTCTGCAAACATGCGCTTTTTCAGTGTCTGCAGCAGTTCCACCGCTTTTGCGTCCTGCCCCGCCGCAATGTACAAGTCCACCAGCTCAAATAGTCGTGGTATGCCTTCATTTTTTTCGCGCAGAAGTCCTTCGAGGACTTCTCGCGCGCGATCCAATTGCCCGGACGACATCAGCGCATCGGCGTAGGTGTCCAGAAAGTTGGCGTCTTTTTCGGAGGCGGCGAAAGGTTCGAGCAGCGCCGCGGCTTGCCCGGCATCCCCTGATTTCAGCGTGGCGTCGGCGTACAGAAGCGCGACGCTGCGTTCCTGCGGCGCCAATTTGTAAGCGCGACCCAGAAACTGGAGCGCTTCCGCTTTGGCTCCGCTGGCGGACGCCAGCTGTCCAGTGCGCAGAAATGCTCTGGCAGCCAGCGCATTCTTGCCGATTTTCTCGGCAGCTTCCGCGAGCCGGAGCTGCCGCGAAATATTCTCGGGAGCGAGCTGCGCGGTGCGTTCCCAGCAAAACAGGGCGTCCTCGGCGCGCCCCCCTTCTGTGAAGATTTCGGCGGCTTTCGAGTATTGCTCGATCGCTTCGTCGAAGCGATTCTGCTTCTGTTGCAGGAATGCGTAACGCGCGATGCGTTCGGGTGGCTGATGTCCCGCCGCAGGACGCAGGAACCGATTGTAAATGGCCAGTGCTTTGATTTCGTCGCGCGGCTCCACCAGCAAATCAAAAAGAAGACCGTAATAAATCGCCGCGCGCTCCGGCTGCTCCATGCGCGCGTAGAGATCGCCGAGCGCCTGGGTGGCCTCTTGATGTTGCGGAGCCGCGTCGATCACCGCCAAATACGCTTCGATCGCGTCCTCGACACGATTCTTCTCGAGGAAGCGCTTGGCGCGGTCCAGGTGCTTGCTGATGTCTGCGGCCATCCGTGCGGCTTGCCTTTTGCCTCTGTTGCGTGCCCAAGTTGCAAAGGTCTTACGATTCCGTGCGTATTTCGCGCCGTTGCTGAGACGTGGAGATGAGCGGCGCGCGCAGCGAAACGCGAGCGGCCCTTTTTTAACTGTCCTTTGTAACTATATACCGCTGGCGGAAGAGGGGCAAAACGCACGCCGCGCGGCGACGCGGAAACGGCAAGGCTCTAGAAAGAGGCACTTCACGGCCGCACGCCACTTCGCGCCTCCTTTCCGTTGTTTTCTTCCCGAGCCTCCTCGCTCGCTTCGTTCCTTGCCTCCCTACTTCTTTACTTCGTCTTGTGGCAAACTGAGTGATTACACGGCGCGGTTTGGCGCTGCGTGCGTCGCAGGTCTCGCGCGTGGGAAGCTCCTGCCGGTATTGAACACTCATGGATCCAAAGTTCATACGCAATTTCTGTATCATCGCGCACATCGACCACGGCAAATCCACGCTGGCGGACCGCCTGCTGGAAATGACCGGCGCTTTGTCGCAGCGCGAGATGCACGAGCAAGTGCTCGACTCCATGGACCTGGAGCGCGAGCGCGGCATCACCATCAAAGCAAAAAGCATCCGGTTGCACTACCAAGGCAAGGACGGGAACACCTACCAGCTGAATTTGATCGATACGCCTGGACACGTGGATTTTTCCTATGAGGTATCGCGCGCGCTGTCCGCTTGCGAAGGCGCGCTGCTGGTGGTCGACGCGAGTCAGGGCGTGGAAGCACAGACCGTCGCGAATACTTTTCTCGCCGCGGGACACAACCTCACGATTCTTCCGGTGATCAACAAGATCGATCTTCCCGCGGCGCAACCCGATTTCGTGAAAGAGCAGATTGAAAGTGTGCTGGCAATTCCGGCGGCAGATGCATTGCTGATCAGCGCGAAAAGCGGCATCGGCGTGGAGGATGTGCTGGAAGCGATCGTGCATCGCGTGCCGCCGCCGAAAGGCAGCGCGGAAAATCCTTTGCAAGCGCTGATCTTTGATTCGTGGTTCGACATTTACCGCGGCGCCGTGGTCTTGGTGCGCGTGATGGAAGGCCGCATCACCAAGCACACCAAGATTCGCTTGGTCTATAGCAACGAAGTGTACGAGGTGGAAACGCTGGGCACGCTCACACCGAAACCTGTCGCGCTGGAAGAACTCGAAGCCGGCGACGTGGGCTTTGTGGTGGCAAACATCAAGGACGTCGCCGATGCGCGGATGGGCGACACCTTGACCGAAGCGGGGCGTCCCGCCCCCGCACTGCCGGGATTTGAAGAGATCAAGCCGATGGTTTTCGCGGGGCTGTTTCCGGTGCTGGCCGACGATTACGAGCCGCTACGCGACGCGCTCGGCAAATTGAAATTGAATGACGCGGCGTTTTTCTACGAGCCGGAAAACTCGGCGGCGCTTGGTTTCGGTTTTCGCTGTGGTTTTCTCGGCTTGTTGCACATGGAAATCGTGCAGGAGCGGTTGGAGCGCGAGTTCGGCCTGAATTTGATCACCACCGCGCCGAGCGTGCGCTACCAGATCACGCGCGTGACCGGCGAAGTGATCGAAGTGGACAGTCCCGCGAAATTTCCGAATCCCAGCGACATCGAAAAAATCGCCGAACCCATCATCAAGGCCATGATCATCACCAACGATGAATCGGTCGGCGGCATTCTGCAGCTTTGCCAGGACAAACGCGGGACCCAGAAAGGGTTTGAATATTTGTCACCGACGCGCGTGATGTTGACGTACGAACTGCCGCTGAACGAAATCGTCCTCGATTTTTACGACCGGCTGAAGAGTGTTTCGCGTGGTTATGCCTCGCTCGACTATCACCTTGCCGGATACAGCGAGTCGGATTTGATCAAGCTGGATGTGCTGGTCGGCGGCGAACCGGTGGATGCGCTGTCGATGATTTGCCATCGCGAACAATCTTACGAACGCGGGCGCGAACTGGTATCGCGGCTGCGCAAGCTGATTCCCCGCCAGATGTTCGAGGTGCCGATCCAAGCCGCTATTGGCAGCCGCGTAATCGCCCGCGAAACGGTAGCGGCGATCCGCAAGAACGTGCTGGCCAAGTGCTACGGCGGAGACATCTCACGCAAACGCAAACTCCTCGAGAAACAAAAAGAAGGCAAAAAGCGCATGAAGCGCGTCGGCCAAGTCGATATCCCGCAAGAAGCCTTCCTCGCGGTCCTCAAAGTGACTTCCACCGGCGACGAAGAGTAGGTTTCCGCCGTGCACCGATTTGACGCTAGCGCCTGGGGGTTCTGGGGCGCAGCAGCGCTGCGCCCCTTACACGAGACCGAATCCGTGAACCGAGTGGACACGCGTCCAGAATCGTCAACGCATTTGGCTATCGCAACCTGATTTTGCGCGCTGGTTATTTCTTGGTCTTCTCTTTGACTTCGGTGGTTAGGCGGCCACGGTAGAGTTGCAGGGCTACCGTGTCGCCTACCGCTACCTGGGTGGCGTCGCGGAGGATTTGGCCGGCGGCGTCGGTGGCTATGGCGTAGCCGCGTTCGAGAACGCGCGCCGGGCTGCGCTCTTCGAGTTGGAGGCGGAGGCGGTCCAGGCGGTCGCGCTGTGTGCGCAGGATGCGTTCGCATCGAGTGGCCAGTTCGTGGTCGCGCTTTTCGAGTTGGCGGTGCAAGCCGGCGATCTTGGCGCGGAAATCAAACGACAACAGACGAAGATGTTGCGTCGAGTGGCGACGGCGGCCTTGGTCCATCCTTGCGCGCAGGGCGAGTTCCAGGCGGGCGGTGAAATTATTCGAGCGCTGGCGGAGGGCGGCGATCTGTTGGCGGAAATCGAAGGAAATGATGCGCAGGTGACCGGCGGTGTAACGCTTGCGACCGCGTTCGAGGTTGGCGCGAAGGCCCTGCGCGAGGCGTGAAGTCAGCTCGTCGGTGCGCTGCCGTTGCTGGTGGAGAAGGTCGAGGGGGCGGCGGAAGGCGCGGCGGGCGGCGAATTCGTGGACGCGGCGGCTGAGGACCAGGATGCGGTAGCGCATCTGCTCGGCGAGCGCACCGCGAAGCTCGGCGACGTGCTTGTCGAACTCGCGGCGGGTTTGCACGACGAGTTCGGCGGCTGCGGAAGGCGTGGAGGCGCGGACGTCAGCGACAAAATCGGCGATGGTGAAATCGGTTTCGTGCCCGACGCCGGAAACGACGGGAATTGTGGAATTGGCGACGGCGCGCGCCACGGCTTCTTCGTTGAAAGCCCAGAGATCTTCGAGCGAGCCGCCGCCGCGAGCGAGGATCAGCACATCGACACTTTGCTGACGGTTGAAAAATTGGAGTGCGCGGACGATTTCGGCGGCGGCGCCATCACCCTGGACGCGAACGGGATACAGCGTCAAATGCACGTTGTGAAAGCGGCGGCGAAGAATGCGCACGACGTCGCGGACGGCCGCACCCGTCGGAGACGTGATGAGGCCGATGCAGCGAGGAAGCATCGGGAGCGGCTTTTTTCGCCCGGCGGCAAACAGGCCTTCGGCTTCCAGGCGTTTTTTCACTTGGTCGAAAGCAAGTTGCAGCGCGCCCAGGCCGACCGGTTCGATGCTCTCAACGTAAATCTGATACTCGCCGCGAGTTTCGTAGACGCTGATGGAACCGCGTACCGTGACGTGAAGGCCGTTCTCTGGACGGAACTTCATGAGCCGCAACTGGTTCTTGAAGCAGACACAGCGGATTTGGGCCCGGTCATCTTTCAAGGTGCAATACATGTGACCTGACTGCGGGAACTGGCAGTTGGACAGTTCGCCTTCGACGAGAACGTCGGTGAAGTTGCGAGTCAGAAGTTCGCGGATTTTTCCGGTCAACTCGCTGACGGAGAAGACGCGGCGGTCGGGCATGAGGTTGAACTGGAGCTGGCTCATTTTTGGTGACTCGTGACGGGTGACAGGTGACTCCTGCCGGAGGCGCGCATCGTCGCCGAGCAGTGACCGTTGGGACGGATCAGTGAGTGGAGGATTTCTAGTTAACAATTTGCCCCCACTTTTTTAGAAGTCCTGATTATAAGTAGAATATACATTTATCCTGCAAATTTTAATGATCTGGACGATATCACTAATATTTGCCGCCTGAAAGCGCTCGAAATTCGGTAATGGAGCGTACGGAATGGAATCCGAGAGGATGGGGAACCATAAGCGAACGAATTGGGCTTGGTGGCTGTTGGTGTGGTTATTTCCGACACCATGGAGTAGTGATGGCTTTGCGTTATCTTCCTTGGGATTTTCCCACTCATAGCGCCCCGTCTGACCGATGGGACGCTCCAGCGCTTTAAAAAGCTGAACGGTGTCGCGAATGTCGCTGTCCATCTTCTTGGTGCCGTCTCTAAAGCGCAGTAAGTGACTCCATTTGGCTGTGAAACTTGATGCAGGATTTCTGAGCACCGTACCTGGCCTGGAGAGTCCAGGAATATCGTTTGACTTAAAGTCAGCTTGAAGTTGTACGTTTTTCATGGGGATGTGCGGCGTAGAAAAAAGCTGCTCTTCCAAAGGACAATAACCCATGAAAAAGACGAATTGCGTATTCGCCCTGATCGTTGTGCTGGCCTGCTCGAGTGTCGCGCACGCACAGGCTGGCAAACCACTTCGACAACGTTCCATTGCAGAAGCCTTGGACTCCTGGATCACGACTGCAGAACACCATGTAGTGCCGGTGGCCGACGCCATGCCTGAGGATAAGTACTCATTCGCTCCAGATCTAACGTGTGGTGAATTTAAGGGTGTACGGACGTTCGCGCAGCAGCTAAAACACGTGGCTGCAAATAACTATGGGATTGCAGCACTCATTCTTGGGCGAAAGCGAAGCGCCGACATGGAGAACGAGACCGGGCCCGATTCCGTGAGGACAAAAGCAGAAATCATGGAATACGTAAAGGGTTCCTTCGCGGCTCTGCACAACGCTGTTGCCACGATTGACGAACAGAATGTGGTGCAGCCAACTGCAAGTCCGAGTCCGTGGCAGAAGACGCGCCTTTCGTTCGCGATGGATGCGGTCGCTCATAGCTTTAATCACTACGGCCAGCTTGTGGAATACCTGCGCATGAATGGTATCGTCCCGCCCGAAAGCCGGCCTCACTGAAAGCCCACTTCCTGCTGAACGCATCAATTCGTGGGATTGTTGAAACTCTCCCGCAGAAGGTCCCTGATTTCTTGTTGAGTGGCCGTTTTCTCGACTATCCCTTGGTGTACGTCGGCTATTCTGCCTTGGCGGTCAACTAGCGCCGTCAGTGGCATTCCTTCGAGTCCGTACTGTTTCCCCAAGCCATCGTTGCCAATCACGATAGGGTAGTTCACCTTCTTCTCTTTAATCCAAGGCTTAACTGACTTCCAGCCGTCGTCGTCCATCGAAACACCGATAACCACGAATCCTCGGCTCGCATACTCCTTCTGAAACTCGACGAACCAGGGAATCTCCACTTGGCAGCCTTCACACCAAGTCGCCCAAAAATTTACTAGAATCACTTTGCCCTTGAGGCCGGGGAGTTTGACATCCTTGCCGCTCACATCTTTTAGATTAAGATCCGGTGCCAGACGGCGCTCGCTTGGGGGCTTTAGGCCCGATTGAGCGGGTGCTGACGGGAGAAAACTCTGCCAAACCGCGATGGAGCATTCCAGACAGCGATGCGCCAGCACCTTGGGTGAGGGGAGAGCCATGAGGCATAAACAAACGCCGAGGGCACTAGCCGCTGCCAACAACCACCTTCCGCTAATCCAACGTCCCCGAACTCGCAACGCATTAAGCCGCAACAAACCGGCAGTTACATCTGGCTCCCATTCGGTGCCAAGGTCGAGCGCGGCCAACCGCTTATCCACCCAACCGTCACTTCGAAATGCGCTATTCGTTTCCATATCTCTTGATGTACTCCTTTCGGAACGATTCCTCTGCCCGGCTCACTAGAGTTCCGATGGATGCCGGATTCACGTTGAGAATGGAAGCCGCTTCTTGGTAGCTAAAATCATGGCTGCGCAGCAGTAAGAATTGTGCCTGGCGCGGTTTCAGAATGCTTAGCACGGAGCGGACTTTATCCTGCTTCTGGGACACAGAATAAATATCCTCCGGGGTCGCCGCTGGAGGCCGGGTTTGGACCCATGCAAGCATGCGCTCATAGTGTCCCCGACGCCTTTGCCGTCGGAGCTCGTCTAGACTCGCACGGACTGCGACTCGATAGAGCCAGCCTTCCACGTTCTCACTCTGCACACCGTGATTGCGCCATAACTTCAGAAACACTTCCACCGCGAGTTCCTCGGAGCGTGCGCGGTCTCGGACAGCCCGGGCAATGATGCGGGCTACTCGCCCATAGTGGGCGCGGAAGAGCATCTCAATATCTAGGTGCGTCGCACTGGCATTCGATTCAGCGACCGCTTCGCTCGATGTGCTCACAGCGTACATAACGCCGCTCGAAGCAAAATTGTGACAGTCCCCAGTGCGGCTATGCGGGCAGCAGACGCCAAGCGGCGCAAGCAAGCGCGAAGCGAGACTACTTCTGAATTGATGACCTCTTTTGCTCGGAGAAATCGGGCGCTTGCCTGCCATCGGTTGGGTCTTTCGCGGAAAGGCGCGAACGGCATACTTCGAAGGGGTGCTACGGGGAGGATGCTACGACGATTTTGAGGGGAACGACGGAGGGGACGGGGGAGTGCCGATTGGTAACGGCGACGCCGGTACCAAGAGGGCTAGTGCCGGGCTGAAGCCCGGCGCCTAGACGAGCCTAGACGAGACTGTGGTGATGGCGATCTCAACGGCGGAAGTGTGACACGAGCCAGAGTAGGAGCGAAACAGCGATGCTGAGCAGGATCGAGGTGGCGATGGGGAAGTAGAACGTGGCGTGCTCGCCGCGATGGACTATGTCGCCGGGGAGACGGCCCAAGCGAAAGGGTAGGCGGGCGTTGAAATAGAGGAGAGCACCTGCAGCGGAGAGGACGACGCCGAGGATCAACAGGAAGCGGCCTAGATCGCGGGTGGGGTCCATAGGGAGAGTTTAGAAGTTCGCGCGAGGGAAAGAAACGAGGGAAAAGAAAAGCCTGGGTCATGCAGGAGACGGATTAAGTAGAGGCCCGGGGCGATCGAGATCCTTCGGGTATCCTTGTGGGATACCTTCAGGATGATACCGTTTTGTACAGTTGGGTAAGCCGGACGGTTGGATAGCGCAAGGCGCTTTTAGATCAAATCCAGGCCGGGGAAGAAATAGTTGATTTCGAAGGCGGCGGTGTCTGGGGCGTCGGAGCCGTGGGTGCAGTTGGTGCCGATGCTCGTGCCGAGATCGCAGCGGATGGTACCGGGGGTGGCTTTCTTGGGGTCGGTGGCGCCCATGGTGTCTCGCCATTTGGTAATAGCGCCTTCGGCTTCGAGGACCATGGCTATGATTTTTCCCGAGGACATGAAATCGGTTAGTTCGCCGAAGAAGGGGCGGGCTTTGTGGACGGCGTAGAAGCCGCCGGCTTCTTCTTTGGTGAGGCGCATGGATTTTATGGCGACGACGGTAAAGCCGGCTTTGTGGATACGGGCTAGGATTTCGCCTTGCTGGTTATGGCTTACGGCGTCGGGTTTGATGATGGCGAAGGTGCGTTCGAGAGACAAGGAAGATTCCTCCGATAGATTTGTGAAAATCTGACGGACGGGTCCAAAGACCCGCCACTACAGGCTGCCCGCCGCGGTCGGCGGCCGCTACAAATTCGGCGCAGCGGCATTCACTTTAGGGCGGCGGCTACTGCCGAGCCTAGGTCCGCTGGGGTTTCTATGGTGTGGATGCCGGCGGCGTTCATGGCGGCGTATTTGTCTTTGGCAGTGCCTTGGCCGCCGCTGATGATGGCGCCGGCGTGGCCCATACGGCGGCCCGGCGGGGCGGTCTGGCCGGCGATGAAACCTACCACCGGCTTTTTTACGTTGGACTGGATGAATTCGGCGGCGCGTTCTTCGGCGTTGCCTCCGATTTCGCCGATCAGGATGATGGCGTGGGTGTCGGGATCGTCGTTGAACATTTTGATGGCGTCCAGGAATGAAGTGCCGATGATGGGGTCGCCGCCGATGCCGATGCAGGTGGATTGGCCGATGCCGAGTTCGGTCAGTTGGTGGACCGCTTCATAGGTAAGGGTGCCGCTGCGGCTGACTACGCCGACGTGGCCTTGTTTGTGAATGCGGCCAGGCATGATGCCAATTTTGCATTTGCCAGGGGAGATGACGCCCGGGCAATTGGGACCGATGAGGCGCGTTTTCTTGAAGTCGACCGTGGCGGCTACCCGGACCATGTCGATGACCGGGATGCCTTCGGTAATGCAGATGATGAGCGGCATCTCGGCGTCGGCGGCTTCGAGGATGGCGTCGGCTGCGTAGGGTGGCGGGACGAAAATTACCGAAGCGTTTGCGCCGGTGGACTTTACGGCTTCGGTTACGGTATCGAATACCGGGCGTTCGAGATGCTGCGTGCCGCCTTTACCGGGGGTTACGCCCCCCACCACGTTGGTGCCGTACTGGATCATTTGTTGGGCGTGGAAGGTGCCTTCGCGGCCAGTGAAGCCCTGGACGATCAAGCGCGTTTTTTCGTTTACAAGTACGCTCATCGCGCACCTCCCGCGAGAGCGACGACCTTGGTTGCTCCGTCCTTCATGCCGTCGGCGATGGTGAAGTTCAGGCCGGAGTCGCGGAGGATTTGCTGGCCGACTTCGACGTTAGTGCCTTCCATGCGAACGACTACGGGAACCTTGATGCCGAGATCTTTTGCGGCGGCGACTACGCCGGTGGCCAGGACGTCGCAACGGAGGATGCCGCCGAAGATGTTGATGAAGACGGCGCGGACGCTGGAGTCGCTCATCAGGATGCGGAAGGCGTTTTTGACCTGCTCGGCGGAAGCTCCGCCGCCGACGTCGAGGAAGTTGGCAGGAGAACCGCCGGCGTACTTGATGATGTCCATCGTGGCCATAGCCAGGCCCGCGCCGTTGACCATGCAAGCGACGTTGCCGTCGAGCTTGATGTAGTTCAGGCCGTACTTGGAGGCTTCGACTTCGAGCGGGTCTTCTTCGTCGAGATCGCGGAGTTCGCGCAGTTCCTTGTGACGGAACAAGCCGTTATCGTCGAAGGTCATCTTGGCGTCGAGGGCGACCAGCCGGCCATCGCCGGTGACGACACACGGATTGATTTCCAGCATGGAGGCGTCCGTGTCGACGAAAGCGCGGTGAAGGGCCTGAAAAAACGGCGCGGCTTGTGGGCCGAATTCGCCGGAAAGGCGAAGGCCGAAGGCGAGCTTGCGTGCCTGATAGGGTTGCAGGCCTACAGCGGGGTGAATTGTTTCGCGGAGGATGGCCTCGGGATTTTCTTTGGCGACTTCCTCGATTTCCATGCCGCCCGCGGTGCTGGCCATGAAAACGACTTTGCCCACGGCGCGGTCGACGAGAATACTGAGATAGAGTTCGCGCTTGATGTCCAAGCCTTCTTCGATGAGCAAGCGTTTGACGATGCGGCCGCTTGGGCCCGTTTGAACGGTGACTAGGTTCATGCCGAGCATGTGGCTGGCAATGTCGGCGGCTTCGTCGGGAGAATGAGCGAGTTTCACGCCGCCCGCTTTGCCGCGCCCGCCCGCGTGAATCTGCGATTTGACGACAACAACGGGCGTTCGGAGGCGCTGCGCGGCGGTGCGCGCTTCTTCCTTGGTGAAAGCGACTTCACCGCGAGGAATCGTTACGCCGTAGCGAGCTAGGATCGCTTTGGCCTGATATTCGTGAATCTTCATCGGGTTCCGTGTTCGGTGTGACCGTGAAGCGGTCTGCCAATGTTAGGATTTATCTGCCTGCAAAACATCAAAGTGTAACCGGAAGGCCGGGGATGGGGCAAGGCGGCTCCGGATGGCGCGTCGTTGTCGGGTCGTGCCAAGACGCATCGGCGGGCGGGGCAAGCCCCCTACAAAGGATGGGATGTCACTCGAATTGATAGGGCAGCTGGAAAGCGGGCACGTTTTTACGCGGGCTGAGGCCGAAAGCGTGATGGAGGAGTTGCTTTCGGGGCGCGCGGTAACGCCGGAGATCGTGCGCTTGCTGACGGCGCTGAACCGGCGGCCGGTTTGTGTGGCCGAGCTGGCGGGATTTGCCTCCGTGATGCGGAGGTTTGCGGCGCCGGTGTTTGCCGAAGGCGAGGCGCGGCCTTTGCAGATGGTGGATACCTGCGGGACCGGGGGTGACGGTTTCGATGCGTTCAATGTATCGACGGCGGCGGCCATCGTCGCGGCGGCCGCGGGCGCGCGCGTGGCGAAGCATGGCAACCGTGCGGCGAGTTCGCGGAGCGGGTCTGCCGATGTGCTCGAGGCGCTCGGAGTACGCATCGATGTGCCGCTGACGCGTATGGGTGGCGCGATTCGCGAGTTGGGGATTGGGTTTTTGTTCGCGCCGACCGCTCATGCGGCCACGCGTCATGCGGTGCCGGCGCGGAAGCAGATCGGCGCGCGAACGGTTTTTAATATGCTAGGGCCGCTGACAAATCCGGCCGGAGCACAGTCGCAGGTATTGGGAGTGTTTTCGGAGGAGGCCATCGATCTGGTCGCAACGACGCTTGCGGAGCTGGAGATTGAGCGGGCGTTGGTGGTGCACGGTGCCGGCGGGCTCGACGAAATTTCGCTGGCGGGCGAGACCCTGGTGGCGGATGTGCGAGGCGGCGAAGTCCGGCGTTATACGGTCGCGCCGGAGGATTTTGGCGTGGAGCGGGCGCCGCTGGAAGCGATTCGGGGCGGTTCGGCGGCGGAGAATGCGGTAACCATTCGTAGGATCTTCGCGGGTGAAGCGGGGGCCACGCGCGATATCGTCATCGTCAATGCCGCTGCCGCATTGGTAGCTTCCGGGGTCGCCGAAACATTTCTGAAAGCGGCGCGATTGGCAAGTGCGACCATCTCCTCGGGCGAGGCCGAGCGGAAACTGCAGGCGCTGGTGGACTTTACCAGGGCCGAAAAACCGTAGTCCACGCTCTGGCGATTCTTCAACGAGGTCTGGTGCATTGCCCAGTTTAAGGGCCATCCTCCCCTCTCCTGGGACTCCATGAAGGCCGCAGTTGCTGCGCCGGCGATCCACCACAGGAAAATGCGTTTGCACGTCTTGGCCGCTCGGTCATAATAACCAATTACTTATAATAATATGCGTTACTCTGGCAACGGAATACGTAGAAACCCCAAAAGGACCGGCAACCTTGCGGCCTGTTCGTGCGTTTCGCCACCACAGCGGGATTCGCTTTGCTTACCAACCCTATCCGAGGTCGGATACAATGCGAAAATTCCACGTCGGCTGGGTGGAGGCACGTCGGTTGGCAAAAACGGCAGGCCCGCCGGCTTCACGCTGTGCTACAAGGCCGGGGCGCGTGGGATGGAGTTTCGGACTTCAGGAGATCATGCGTGGCAACTCGCGGGATGACTTGGGTGGTTGTTTTTCTGATGGCGGCGGCAACTGCAGGAGCACAGAACCCGGCGCCCCGAGGGGGCCTGGTGGCCAGCCAGGTTGCGGCGCAAGTGCGCGATTACCGGTTGAACAACGAAGATCGGATCGTTCGGGAGCTGATGGAGTTTCTGGCTATACCGAACGTGGCCAGTGACACGGTCCATATTCAGAACAATGCAGCGCGGCTGGTGGAGATGCTGGAAGCGCGAGGGATCGAAACGCACTTGCTGCCGATTGCCGGGCGGGGACCGGTTGTTTTCGGCAAGCTGACGACGGCGGAAGCGAAACGCACGGTGATTTTTTACGCGCACTACGACGGGCAGCCTGTGGACGCGGCGGCGTGGACCGATGGGAAGCCTTTCGAGCCCGCGCTGCGCGACGCAGCGATCGAGACGGGCGGCAAGCGGATCCCCGTTCCTGAAAATTCGGCCACCCATCCTGCGGATTATAAGGATGACTGGCGGATTTATGCGCGGTCTTCATCAGACGACAAGTCGCCCATTGTTGCGCTGCTGGCAGCCCTAGATGCCTTGCGAGCGAAGCGCATTCCCCTTGGCGTGAACTTGAAAGTGATTTTGGAGGGCGAGGAAGAGGCGGGATCGACAAACCTGGAACGCACGCTCGGGTTACACAAGAATTTGCTGGGCGCGGATTTGCTGATCACCGGGGATGGGCCGGTGCACCCTTCGGGGCGGCCTTTGATTTTTTTTGGGAATCGCGGGGACATCGGGCTCGAGATCACGGTTTACGGGCCGGTGCGAGCGCTGCACAGCGGGCATTACGGGAACTGGGCGCCGAATCCGGCCATGGAATTATCTCGTTTGCTGGCCGCCATGAAGGACGCAAACGGCCGGGTGTTGATCGATGGTTATTACGATGATGTTGTGTCGCTGAGCCCGCTTGAAAAGCAATGGCTGGCGAAGATGCCGGACAACGACGCGGAGCTTGAACACGAACTGGGGATTGCGAAACCAGAGGGCGGCGGGAAAAGGTTGGCCGAGCTGCTACAAGAGCCGTCGCTGAACATTCGCGGATTCAGCAGCGCTTACGTCGGCGAGCATGCGCAGAACGTGGTGCCGGATAAGGCGGAAGCCTCGATCGATGCGCGATTGGTGAAAGGCGAGGATCCGCGGAAGAAATACGAGCAGATCGTTGGATTTATTCGCAAGCAGGGATATTTCGTGGTCGATCGCGAGCCGACGATGGAGGAAAGACGCGATCATGCGCTGATCGCGAAGATAATCGACGAAGGCGGATATCGCGCGTCGCGGACGGCGATGGACTTGCCGGTGTCGAAGGCCATGATTCAACTGGTGCAGGACGCGACCGCGGGAAAAGCGGTGATCGCGCCGGGATTGGGAGGCAGTGTGCCCATGTACATTTTCGAGGATTTGGGCGTGCCGTGGATTGGAGTGCCGATCGTGAATTACGACAACCACCAGCACAGTTCGGATGAGAATTTGCGGTTGGGGCATTTGTGGAATGGCATTGAGTTGTATGCGGCGATTTTGGCGGATTTGGATTGGTGAGAGAGAAATGAAATCGGCTGGAAACTTGCTGAAATGGGCACAGGAGTGCTGCGCCCCTCGCAAGTGAGTGGATCCGATCTACAGCGACAGGAAATTCTTCAGGAGTTGCTTACCGGAATCAGTGAGCACCGATTCGGGGTGGAACTGGACACCTTCGAGTTTGTGGCGGCGGTGACGGACACCCATGATGATGCCGTCTTCGGTTTGGGCGGTGATGGTTAGTTCGCGCGGTAGCGATTTGCGTTCGACGATCAGGGAATGATAGCGCGTGGCGGTGAAGGGGTCGGCTAGCGTGCGGAACACGCCTTTGCAATCGTGGTGGATCGCGCTGGTTTTTCCGTGAAAAAGTTTTGGCGCACGAATTACTTTTCCGCCGAAGGCCGCGCCGATGGCTTGGTGGCCCAGGCATACGCCCAGGATGGGAAACTTCCCCGCTAGACGCTGGACTAGTTCGATGCATATTCCGGCGTCTTGCGGCGTGCATGGTCCTGGCGAAATCACGATGCGTTCCGGCTTGCGGCGGGCGATTTCTTCCACGGAAATTTTGTCGTTACGATGGACTTCGACTTGGCAGCCTAGTTCGCCGAGATACTGGGCCAGGTTGTAGGTGAAGGAGTCGTAGTTGTCGAGCAGTAGAATCACGGTAGTCCCTTATTATATCGCCCCCAGCTCGGAATCGTCAGCGGCTAAAGCTCTTCATTGTCGGCAGCGCCATGGCCTTGCCCTCCTGAAGAACCGCTCGCGACGATGTGCTCCCGCAAAAGTTTATCCAGCCAGCAGCTTAACGGCGGCGTTCCGCGGTTTCGAGCGCGGCCAGGAGGGCGCGGGATTTGTTTACGCTTTCCTGGTACTCGCCTTCCGGCGTGGAATCGGCGACGATGCCGCCTCCCGCTTGCACGTGGGCTACACCATTCTTGATGACCATGGTGCGCAACGCGATGCACGAGTCCAGATTACCGGCAAAGTCCATGTAGAGCACGCCGCCGGCGTAGAGGCCGCGGCGGGTGCGTTCCAGTTCTTCGATGATTTCCATAGCGCGGACCTTGGGAGCGCCGGAAACCGTGCCTGCCGGGAAACAAGCCATCAGCGCATCGAAACAATCGACGTCTTCGCGCAGCCGGCCACGCAGGCTCGACACCAGATGCATGACGTGAGAGAAGCGCTCGACGGCCATGAGCTGCTCAACCTTTATGGTGCCGTACTCGCATACACGTCCGAGATCATTACGCCCGAGATCTACGAGCATGATGTGCTCGGCGCGTTCCTTTTCGCTGGCGAGCATTTGTTTTTCGAGGCGCTGGTCTTCGGCTTCGTCCTTGCCGCGAGCAAGGGTGCCCGCGATCGGCCTGTAAAAGACGTCGCGTCCCTGGACCTTGACGAGCATTTCCGGGGAGCTGCCGACGACCGCGATGTCGTTCATCTGCAGGTAGAAAAGATAGGGAGACGGGTTGAGGGCGCGAAGTTCGCGATAAATGTCGAAAGGCCGAGCCTTGGTTTTGGCGGAAAACCGCTGGCTGATGACGACCTGAAAAATGTCTCCCGCGCGAATGTACTCCTTGCACTTGCGAACGGCGGAGAGGTATTCGCTGCGGCGAAAATTGGAAGTAACTTTTAGCACCGGGCGCTTCCCGGTGCGAGCTTCCCGCCGAGGTTTTTCCCCAGCAACCGGCTGCTCGAGGAGCTTTCGCGTCTCGCGAATTGCTCGAACGGCGCCATTGTATTTTGTGCGGAGGCTCCCCGAGCCTTCGGTGAAGACGTTGCGGACGATCCAGAGGCGATGTTGCACGTGATCGAAGGCGATGATGCCGTGATAGAACATCAGCATGGCGTCGAAAAGGCCGATGTCGTCGCGCAGGCGTTTCGGTAGACGTTCGATGAGCCGCACCATGTCATAGGAAAAATAGCCGATGGCGCCGGCTACCAGTGGCGGAAGGCCCGGAAGGCGGACGGGGCGGAAGCGTTCCATGCGGGTGCGGAGAAACGAGACCGGATCGCGTTCTTCCCAGACGACGCGGTCGCGTCCCTCCAGGACGCAAGCACCCGAAGCGTAGCGGAAGATTTCTTCAGGGTTCGCGCCGGCGAAAGTGTAACGGGCGATTTTTTCGCCGCCCTCGACGCTTTCGAGCAGGAAGGAATACCGCGCGCCCTGCGCGATGCGCAAGTAGGCGCTCACCGGCGTGAGCAGGTCGGCGGGCAGCACGTCGAAGACCGGGATGAGGTTGCCTTGCTTGGCGAGGCGCTGGAATTCGCGAAAGTCGGGTTGGATCACCGCGACCTCCGCAGACCGGCAGACCGAGCGTGCGCTTCCCTGCGCAACGCCGCCAGCACGACGCGGCGCATGACCGCTTCCGGAGCGCGCCGTTTGGTCCACAGTTCCCACTGCGCGATACCTTGAGCGAGAAACATCTCGACGCCAGAAACGGTCGCGATGCCTTTGCGCGCCGCCAGTTCTAACAATTTCGTGAGCTCGGGACGGTAGATGAGGTCCATGACAATCCGACAGTGTAACTCGCCTGAACGCAGCGGGGAAATTTCGGCGTGAGGATGCATGCCGACTGGAGTGGTGTTGAGCACCGCGTCGAAATATTCGGTGCCCAGCGCGCGCCGCGGAACCACTTCGCCGCCCACCGCGCGAGCCAGTTCTCGCGCGGCGCTCGCGCGGCGCGCACAAACCGCGACCGAGGCGCCAGCGCGGGCCAAGGCAAATGCGGCGGCGCGAGCAGAACCCCCTGCACCGAAGACCAAAACCCGGCTTTTCGCAAGATTGAGTTTCTTTTTCAGCGAGCGAAGCACTCCAACGTAATCACTGTTCGAACCAATCAGCGAGCCGTCGCGGCGAACCGCAACGGTATTGACCGCGCCGATGTCCGCCGCGAGAGCGTCGCAGTCTTTCAGATATTTCAGGATCTTCTGTTTGTGCGGCAGGGTGACGCTGAAGCCGCGAATACCGAGTTCCGGGACGGCGCTCAGGAAATCACGCAAATCTCGCACCAGAAAGGGCAAGTAGACCGCGTTCACTTTTTTCGCGACGAAGGCGGAATTGTGCATCAGCGGGGACAACGAGTGCGCGATGGGATCACCAATCACACCGAAAACGTGCGTGCTTCGGTTCAGGTCGTGAGCGCGATAGAGGTGTTTGAAGTCGTGGAGGGAGACTTGCCCGGGAGCCGTAGCGGCGGCCACCGGCGCATAAGCCACACTGCTGCCTTCTCGCAGCGCCAGAATACGCGCCGGTAAGCCAATCTCGCCCATGGGGACCGCAATGCAATCCTTGGAGCGCCGCGCCCAGCGGAGCAGGCGGACGCTATCTTCGATCGTCCGGGCGTGGGCCGCAATCTTGATGGCGTCCACTCCGGAATGCGACGCGAGGTGGATCGACTTGGTGAGCTCCGGGGTACGCTCGAAGTCGTGCACGGAAAGCATAATGCGAGGGGGAATGGAATATTCCCGCGCCGATTGGCCCGGAAGTTTCCGCAGAGTTTCAACCTCAATGTCGCACCATTGGCAGCCCGCCTCGCGAGCCTGGATCAACCAATAGAGCTGGTCGTCGATGCTCCCCGCGAAGCGTCCGCCGGCGCTTTTGCGGCGGCACGTTACCAGGAAGACGGCACCTTGGGGGTGATGCACCCGGACCCAACCGAGCAGCTTGGAGCGCTCCAGGTTACTGGCCAGCCAATCCAAACGGAGCTCGACGGTAGGAGTCTCGCGCAGCACAGATCGGATGCCCGCGGCCATTTCCAGCGCAGTGGACGCTGCCACCACGCCGCAAATGCGCGCCACACCTGTGCCCAACCGGCCCATAGCCACCCCTCGTGCCCGCCATTCTATTGAAAACACGGCCTATAACAAAACGTATCGGAGGCCGTATCAAAAGTGTAAAGCACTCCCGCCCAAATTGTTGACGCACCCAGGGCTGCTTGTTACTTTCGATGAGCAAGTCCCCGCACGGCCCTAGGGCGTGTTTTCGAAGGAGCATTGTAATGCGCGCGAAACTAGCTGCATTGTGTGTTGCGATCCTGTCGGGCGGCGTCGTGTGCTCGGCACAAACCGCTCCGCAGGCAACGCCTGTCTCGGTCCGGCAGGCAGACTACTCCAGTGTGTACTGTTCCGGCTTCCTCAGCGATCCCAAAGTACCCGACGAGATCCGGATCGTTTCCGGCGAGCAGTCCAACTACAAGGTCATCTTCTGGCATGGGGACTATGTGTATCTCAATCGCGGCGAGGATAAAGGGGTGAAGATTGGTGATCTCTTCACGATTGTGAGGCCCGACACCGATCCCGCCAACGAATGGTTCTATGGGCAACCCAAGCTGCTGAAAGAGATGGGTACCCTGTACAAGGATACCGGCCAGGTTCGCGTGGTCAATGTTCAGGCCAAGATTTCCATTGCCGAGGTCGTGTTCTCTTGCGATTACATGCAACGCGGGGATATCGCGCGGCCGTTCGAGGAGCGCCCAGCTCCCCCGTTTAAGGACGCAGCAAAATTCGAGCACTTCGCGCCCATTAGCGGAAAGCCCGTTGGGACCGTGGTGTCCGCGTTTGACTACCACCAGCTGCTTGGACGGGGTGACGCCGCCTACGTGAACATTGGCGCAGCCAAGGGCGTGAAGGTAGGCGACTACATGCGTGTCTTCCGCTACCAGGAAACGAAAAAGGACGTAGCGGCTTCCGCGGGTGAACACGACTATCAGTACAAAATGTTCGGATTCGGAAGCGCGCCAAGAAAGTATGAAGCGAAGGATTTACCCCGCGAGGTGCTGGGCGAAGGCATCGTTCTCAGCGTAACCCGCAACGCGGCGACCGTGTTGATCACCTACAGCATGGACGAGATGTATGCCGGAGACTTCGCAGAAATCGAGTAAGTACCGAAAGCGGCGGCAACTTGGGCCCGTGCAGGCAGCTTCCTGCGCGGGTCTTTTTTTGCACGCGAGATCATTCGAACCCAGAAACGCCATCGTCGGTGAGCACTTCGCACGTAAAGCCGAGCATCTGAGTTTCTGAATCCCTCCAGGCTTCCCGAGACAACAGGGCTTTCCGGCAGGCTTCCTCCAGAAACTGTTCGCGAGTAAGACCGTGCTCCACAGCTACTTGCGGCAGCAGAAGACCTCGGTGTGTGCCCTGCGAAACCAGCAAGCCGTGGCGGCCGATCTCAATTTCGGCAGGATCGATCGGGGCGGGTGGCGCAAGCAGCGAGATTTCAATCTGAAGCCCACACAAGTCTTCGGGCCGCAAGGGCGCAAACCGGGGATCCTGCAATGCAGCTCCGGCGGCGCAACGCACAATGCTCTGTCCAAGTGGCTCGTCCGCTTCGATGACGCCGATGCAGCCGCGTAAACGATGTCCCGAGCGCAGCGTTACAAACACACCACGCCGCTGGGCGAAAACTCCATCGTTGGGGATACTGTCGGGGAGACGCGCGCGGGAGACAGCTTCCACGACAGCTTGCCGCGCCAATCGCAGCAGATTCTGGCGGTCGGCTTCAGAGAGGGACGGCATCCTCGGTTTTCTCGCGGCCCTGGAGCAAGCGAAGCTTTCGGCGCTGCTTGATGCGGTCGTCGAGCTGTCCCCAGAAGCGCAAGAAATACTGGGCGGCAGAAACCAAGGCGCTGGCAACCACCAGCCACAGCAAAAGCAAAGCGAGTGGCTTCAACGAGGGATGCCTGGCGCCCGCGATCAGAACCGCCACCGCGCAGACCTGCAGAACCATTTTTGTCTTCCCGAGGATTGAAGCATTAATCGTAAAGCCTTCGGTCGATGCGATACTTCGGAGACCCTGGACGGTGAACTCGCGTCCGACGATGATGACGACCATCCATGCAGGCACCAACTGCATGCTCACCAAAGAAATAAACGCAGCGGAAATCAGCAACTTGTCTGCAATCGGATCCAGCAGCATCCCCAAAGTAGTGACCTGCAACCGGCGGCGCGCGAAATAGCCGTCCGCCCAGTCCGTGGCTGCCGCCATGAGAAGAATCAAGACACCCCAAAACTCAAAATGCATCGGGAATCCCCACAGCTCCACGTTTGGGCTGCGGGTCAGCAAGATCACAATAAGGACGGGGACGAAAAAAATCCGAAGCAGCGTCAATCCGTTGGGGAGGTTCATGGGCGCCCAGCAGTGGAAGAGTTACCCTTTGCGGCCACTAACCACCGCCGAGCCTCACTATAAACCCGGGTAACGCACGCGTCAACGCCCGCTCCAGCGCGGTAAGCAGTTGTGCGGGCAAGTACTTCCGGGTTAACCAGCGGGAGCAATCTGGTGCGCCGCGCGAAATACTTTTTCGTAACACGACGCCTGCAAACCTGTGCAAATGTTGGAATTAGCTTTGGAACCGCGGCGCCCTACTGCGGGCTTATAGACATATTCGTAAATCAAAGTAAGTCGTTTATTATGTGCTAGCTACATGGATAACAACCAGGATTTGCGGCACTTCAGCCCAGCGCAAGCGAGAAACGCCCGCGAGGCCGATTTTTTGTTTCCACAGCGTTTTCCACAACATAGGGGAGTCACCTGGGGGCATCGCTTACGCAGTTTTTGGGTTCCCGGGTGCCGCGAAAGTCGCATTCTGGCCAACTTTACCGCCAAGTAATGGCCTTTGTGTTTAGATTGCGCGCGGGCCGCGCATCAGGCGCACCGGCAAGAACAAAAGCGCGCTAAGGAGCGCAAGTACGCCGCCCACAGCGATCCCGACGATGCGGAACGGAAGCAGAATCAGCCAAACGAATGGATAAGCGATCAGTGCCAGCAACGCCAGCGGCCAGCACAAGATAAATAAAATTACCCACAGCAGAAAGGCAGCCATCGTAGTGCCTCCACATCAAGTTACGTAAGCGCGAGCTTGGAAGTTCCCTGGGCGGAATATTGGCTCAAACGCAGCCGGCGTGCAATCGAAGCCGGCACTTCGGCTTCCAGGAGCATGTGCGAATCCTCAACCGCGGAATGCAGTACGCGCCCCATGGCGTGAACCAGGGCAAGGGTGCGGCCTTCGGCAAGGGGTAGGCGCAACGACATGGTCACCACAGGATCGACCGGCAAGGCGGCATCGATACGCCGCAACAGCTCATCGATTCCCTTTCCTGTCAGACCGGAGACCAGGACTGGCCCGGAGTCTCCCGCTCTTGCAACGCTGGATTCGAGAGTTTCTCTCAACAGCGGGGACAACAGATCGACTTTATTCAGGACGCGGAGCTTTGGGCGATTCGTCACGCCGAGTTCTTCGAGAATCTTGTCGACTTCTTGGTCGAGTTCGTCGTGATGAGGATTCGAGACATCGGTAACGTGCAAGATCACGGCCGCTTCCTGAACTTCCTCAAGGGTCGCGCGAAAGGCGGTGAGCAAGCCTTTGGGAAGGTCGCGGATGAACCCGACGGTGTCGGAGACCAACACGCGGCGATTGGAAGGCAGGCGAATGGCGCGAATCGTTGGATCGAGGGTCGCGAACATACGCGAGGAAACCAGGACCTCGGCGCGACTCAGCGCGTTGAAGAGCGTGGACTTGCCGGCGTTGGTGTAGCCCACGAGCGCGACAGTGCCCAGAGGAACGGCATTGCGTGCTTCGCGGCGCAGGGAACGCTGCCTTCGGAGTGCTTCGATGCCGGCTTGAATCTTGCTGACGCGATCGCGAATACGGCGACGGTCGGTCTCCAATTTCTTTTCACCGGGTCCGCGAACGCCAATGCGCCCCGCACCACCGCCCGCACCGCCACTACCGCCACCGCCGCTTTTTCCGCCCAGCCGGGACATCGAAGTACCTTTGCCCGTCAGACGCGGCAGCATATAGTTCAGCTGCGCAAGCTCCACCTGCAATTGCCCTTCGCGGCTTCGGGCATGCCGCGCGAAAATGTCCAGAATAAGCTGGGTACGATCGATCACGCGGCGTTCGGTCGCTTCTTCAATATTCCTTTGCTGCATGGGCGAGAGGTTGCCGTCGAAAATGATCAGCGGCGCTTTGTGGGCTGTCGCTTCGGCGCGTATCTCGTCGAGCTTGCCGCGCCCGACGAGGGTCGCCGGATCGGCAGCGTCGCGTACCTGGTACACCGTGCCCGTTACTTCCGCACCGGCGCTGCGCGCCAGTTCGACCAGCTCGGCCAGAGATTCACGTCCCTGTTCGCCGGCGAGGGTTCCGGGAATGCGGCGAGCGCGCTTCCAGGTCACGCCGACAAGTAAGGCGCGTTCCGCGGCCGAGGTCTGATGCGGTGTCTTCATGGTTTGCATGGGGTAGGCGTCTTCGTGCCTATCGGAGTGTCGATGGTTGTGGAAACGGTTCGCCGAACGAGGGCTACTCCCGATTCGGATTATACGCTGGTAGCTTGCGCACCGCGACTGGCTTCGGGGTTGTTCACAAAGCGGAGGTCCTGTGGAATCCGGGCAGAGCAAGCCTCACTCATGATGACTACAGATGCAAAGACTCGGTCAGCCATTTTAGAGATTGTGACTGGGTCTGCGGATCGTCGCCGAAACCCTCACACCAGTGAACGCCAGCCTCTTTGCGAAACCATGTCATTTGACGCTTCGCGTAGCGTCGCGTGGCTTGCTGAATGGCGTTGCCGGCTTGTTCCATTTTCATACTGCCGCGCAGGACGGCACGCAGTTCGCGATACCCGATGAAGTCGAACGGCTTCGCATTTTCGGGCAAGCCGCCGCCCAAAAGCGCGCGCACTTCGTCAAGCCAGCCGTGCGCGAGCATTGCGTCGGTGCGCGCATGAATGCGCTCGTAGAGAGCCTCGCGCGGCGGCATCAGGCCAATTTTCAACGGGCGCCATCCTGCCAGCGGCACGCGGCCCGATCGATGGACTTCGGACAAAGGGCGTTTGGCCAGCAGACAGACTTCGACGGCCCGGATCAATTTTTGTTCGTCGGTCTGCGCGATCTTGCGAGACGCTTCCGCGTCCAACCGCTGCAGGACGCGATGCAAATGACCTGGTGAATGGCTCTCGATGCCGGCGCGCAATCGCGCGCGCAACTGTTCCGACCTTTGGGGAACATCCGCCAAGCCTTCCAGTAGCGCGCGCAGATAGAGCCCGGTTCCAACCGTAAATACGGGAACGCGCTCACGCTCCCGCAGATCATTGAGAATCGAAATCGCCATCTGCCGGTATCCGCCGGCGGTCGCGTCCTGCTCTGGTGTCAGGACGTCCATCAAGTGATGCGGAATCTCCCGGCGTTCGGCAGGGCTTGGCTTAGCGGTGCCGATATCGAAGCCTTTGTAGAGCTGGGTCGAATCGCAAGCCACAACTTCCCCGCCGAGTCGCTCGGCAAGCCACGTACCGAGCATGGACTTGCCCGAAGCCGTTGGTCCCACGATGGCAACGAGCGGCAAAAGCGATTTGTCGTGGCTCATGGGAACAAAAGATGGCGGGCGCGGACAAAAATGAAAATCAGCACAAATAAGGCGAGCAGCAGACTGCCGAGAACTTGTTGGCGAGCGAGTTTCACTAGTGTGCGTAATCGGGTTGCAAATTATAGTAATACGTAAACCGCAGTTCGATGAAGGGCCCGCTGAATTGGGGCGGGAGCGGCTCGAACGGATTGGAAGCGCGAATCGAAGAAACAGCGGCCCGATCCAGGGGTTCTTTCCCGGATACAGAGACGGCCACCGGCTCACCATCGGGAACGTTGCCATTTCTCATGATGCGAAATTGCAGGGAGACCACCCCTTTGTCTCCCAACCGCACCGATTCCGGCATTACGGAAAACCAATTTCGTTTCACGGTTAGATAGACTCGCTGCAGATAGTCGTTGAAATCCACGCCTTCGGTGGGCGTCAGCATTTCGACTGGGCCCATTCCTGCTCCGTGCCCTCCACCCACTGGAGTACTGCTTCCACCAGGCATCTGTCTTCCCCCGGCCGACGGCGCGTTCATTTTGGAGGATTCACGGATCGAATCCTGGAGCGAACTGCCCAACGAACTCTTCGGAAGAAGCAGGGCGTGATCTGTGGGTTGCTGTTGGGGCGCTTCCAGCTTCAGGGGCTGCTTGGGGGCGTCGGCTTTGGCAGCGCTGTCGTCCGGCTGACTTTTCGGCGGCGTAGTATTCGGTTGTGGCGTCGGCGCCGACGGCAGATCCTTGGCGCGTTCTGGCTCCCGCGTAGGAGGTGGAGGGAGGGGTTGTGGTGTCGGTGGCGCCACTTTGCGCAGGATGCGCGGATCGACGTGCACCGCCGGCGGCCTGGGGCGCGGCGTGGCCTTCAATTCGTCGAGCGCGCCAGGCGGAAGCAGGATCGTCATTTGGCGGCGCGCAAGTTCGTCTTCTTCGCGAGTGGGCGCTCGCGGTGGGAAAATTTTGGGCTCCAGAATAATCAGAGCGATGAAAAGCACGTGGAAAGCGAACGAAGAGATCGATTTGATCAGCTCCGCTTTGTTCTGCTCCGGCGACGGCTCCTTGTTGAGGAGGTTGACCTCTCCGGTCATGAAAATATCGGTTTCGACCAGGTCGGACGGAACATTTTCCAACGGGGTGATGACCAGCGGAGGCGCCGCACCCTGTGGGACGGTGATGCGTTCGTCCATGTCGGTGGGCTGCAACGGCAGGTGATTGGTTTCTTCGATTACGATTTCGGAATGCTTCACATCGCGCGGCACCACGACGCGCGCGGCAATCGATTCCAGCGGCAGCGACGATGGGATCGTGCTGTGACCGTCCAGGTGAACGATGGGAAGCATCGCCGGCACCAGGGTGCGCTCGTCCAAAGTGGTAGGACGACGACGCGACGATGGGGCGTCCACGGCAGGCGGCTTCGACCCTATGGGAACGAGGAATCGGGGAATCATTCGTTTGTTTTCTGCGCGGTGGCAAGTGCTAGCAATTGGACGCGCTCACCGTGTTCCTGGATGCTTGCCATCACGCGTTCGGCTAGTTCGAGGGCCGCACGGCCGGTACGGCCGCTGGTCCGCGGTTCACGCCGGGTGCGAACGGCATCCACAAACTCTTCCAGTTCGGCGCGCAACGGTTCGACTGCCGGCGCCGCCAAGCCCTCGAACGCGAATTCTGGCTGCGGTCCAGGCTTCTTCACTGCCACGCGCAAAGCGTCTCGCCTGGCGTAATCCAGCGAAATGTATTCGTGCTGCTGAAAGAACCTCATCTTGCGCACCCGCTCGGTGGAAACGCGGCTGGCGGTAACGTTGGCCACCGCACCACCTGCAAACTCCAAGCGCACGTGCGCGATATCCACCTTGTCGGTAAGCACTGGAATTCCCACCGCTTTAACTTCGGTCACGTGTTGCTTGACGAAAGTCAGCAATATGTCTAGGTCGTGGATCATTAGGTCGTAGATGACATCAACATCCAAGCTGCGCGGCGTAAAAACGCCCAGGCGGTGCACCTCAAAAAAGAGCGGATGGTTCAGTATAGGCTCAACTGCTATCACGGCGGGATTGAACCTTTCTACATGGCCGACTTGTAGAACGCGCCCAAATCGCTTCGCGGCACGAAGGAGGTCGTCGGCCTCGGTCAAATTCGTCGCCATCGGCTTTTCGACGAGTACATCGAGGCCAAACTCCATCAATCGGCAACCCACGGCCGAGTGCTCGAGGGTCGGGACCGCGACGCTTACGGCGTCGGCGAGATTGGGCAATTCTTCCAGCGACGCCAGCGCCCGGGTTTGAAATTCAGCCGCGACCTGGGCCGCGCGCTCGGGATTTTTGTCGTAGACGCCAACCAGTTCGGCGCCCTGGATTTCGCGGTACACCCGCGCATGGTTGCGCCCAAATTCACCGGCACCCACCACGGCGAGACGGATCTTCTTGGTTGCCCCAGTCGCCGTGCTCATTCCTTGTTCATTCCCCCGGGTACGGTCCGCGGTTCCACGGGCGTGGCAGGCGGAAAGGCCTGAATGGCGATTCCTGCTGCATCCGCATACTCCAGCAATTTTTCTCTGTCGAACAGTAGGGTGCGCCCCGCATCGAGGGCCAATGCTGTGGCGCGGGCACTCTTCATCTGTTCGATGGTGGGCAGACCGACGACGGGTACATCGAAGCGCATGTCCTGACCTGGCTTGCTGACCTTCACCACGACCAATGGCCTTCCGTCCGCGATTCGCGCAGCCCGCGCGATGGTCTCGTCGGTGCCTTCCATGGCTTCGACGGCCACGCACGCGCGATCGGAAATCACCACCGTTTGGCCGATGTCCATGGCCGAAATCTGCCGCGCGACTCCGAGTCCGTACGCCATGTCCGCTGCTTCGCGCTCGTCGGGCGCGCGCTTTGTCAGCACGCCTGCCTCGGGTACAAGCGGTTTAAGAAAAAGTGTCGAGTCCACCAGTCGAATGCCTTCGTCTTCCAGCACGCGTGCCACCGCGCCGATCAGAGAATCGGTATTTTTTCGCGGCAGCGAAAATAAAAGTTTTGCCAGTTTCCAGTCCGGACGGATCGCGCTGAAAATCTTATTGTGCTTCACTTGCCCGGCCATCACCGCTTGGGTGACGCCTTCTTTGTGCATTAGGTCAATGGCCTTGCTCAGTTCTCCAAGGCTCACCCAGTGCAAACGCTTTGCGGAATTCTCGAGTTCCGCTGACGCCTCTTCTTTCAGCGCGATCACCGCCATCTCGATTCCCTGGCTGCGCGCGCCTTCCAGCACGAGAAAGGGAAATCGCCCGTTTCCCGCGATGAGGCCCCAACCCGTCGTAGTTGCGTCTGTCATGAAGCGGCCGTTCGGCCAAACCTACTTGATGATGCCGCGCTCCGCGGTCTCGATAAACCGGATGAGTTCGGCGACGTCTGCGGAATCGGCCAAGGAAGCGCGCATCTCACTCAAAGCTTGATTGGTGTTCAGCTTGGAGCGCAGCAGCAAGCGAAACGCGCGCTGCAGCGCTTGCACGCGATCCTCGGAGAAACCTTTGCGCTGCAAACCGACTTTATTGATGCCGAAGCAGGTGGTCTCGCGCTCGGTCACCACCAGGGAAAATGGCGGAACGTCCTGGGTGATCACCGTGGACGCGCCGACGTAGGCGTATCGTCCAACGCGGCAGAATTGGTGTACCGGCGACGAAAATCCAATCGTGGCGAAATCCTCAACGGTCACATGCCCGGCCAGCGTCGCTCCGTTCACAAACAGATTGTTGTCCCCGACGTGACAGTCATGCCCAACGTGCGACGAAGCCAGAAACAAATTCTTGTTGCCGATGGTTGTCTTGCCGCCACCCTTGGCGGTGCCGCGACTGATCGTGACGCACTCGCGAAAGTTATTTCCCTCGCCGACAAGGAGTTCGGTGTGCTCGCCGCGAAATCCCACGTCTTGCGGATCGCCACCTACCGAGCAAAACGGATGAAACACATTGTCCCGGCCAATCGTCGACGGACCTTGCACCACCGCGTGCGCGTGCAGCACGCAGCCGTCGCCCAGTTCGACTCCATCGCCGACAACAGCGTAGGGACCAATCTGGACGCCGGAACCCAGCTTCGCACCCGGCGCGACCGATGCTTGCAAATGGATGTGCGCAACGCTCATGCTTTGGATTCTTCGGCCTTGGCTTCAGCCGTTACTTCGGTTTTCGCCTCGGCCTTAGGTTTCGGCTCGCGGTCCACCATCTTGCACATCAGCGTGGCCTCTGCCACCAATCGCCCATCGACGGTAGCGCGGCCTTCCAGCTTGGCGAAGTCTCCCCCTCGCCAGGAAAGCACCTTGATTTCTAGCTTCAGTTGGTCGCCGGGCACGACTGGCCGCCGGAAGCGCGCACCGTCCACGGCGACGAAATAGAGCAGCTTGCTCTCCCGGTCAGGGATTTCCAGCAACAGCAGCAACCCACCGGTCTGCGCCATGGCCTCGATGATCAGCACGCCCGGCATGATCGGCTTGCCAGGGAAATGACCCTGAAAATAGTATTCGTTGTTGGTGACGTTTTTGACGCCCACGATGCTCTTCAACCGTTCTATTTCGAGGATTCCGTCGATCATCAGAAACGGATAGCGGTGCGGCAATAGCTTCTGAATTTCATTCACGTCGAGAATCATCGGCGCTCCCCATTGCGCCGCACACACCCGCACTGCGGCGCCCCCTATTGCCCGGCAAACTTATGATTATATGCGAAGCTTGCCGTTCGGGGTATCCATCCGGGGGCGTTGTCGCGCGAATTACCCCTTTTGGTGAACCTGGCGGTGGCCATCGAGCATTCCTGGCGTTTCCCGGCGCGTCATGTCCCGGCGCGTCATTGCCGCAGGTTCTCTGCGCTGCTAGGATGTCCCGACCATGAGCGCGCCGTATCCCGCCAACCCATTTTTGAAAATGCTCGCGCTCCGCCTTCCGCAGATGCTCTCTGCGCTCCGCGCTTTTGTCGTCGCCGAATCGCCGAGTCTTGAAAAAGCCGCCGCGGACCGCTGCTGCCGGATTATCGGCGCAGAATGGCGCAAGCGAGGGGTGCACGTCGAGCGGCTCGCTCAAAAACATCGCGGCGATCAACTGCGAATCACCTGGTGGCCGGGGAAATCGCGCCCCAGCGGTCAGCTTCTCGTGCTCGGTCATTACGACACGGTCTATTCCAGCGGTGCGCTTGCGAAAATGCCGTTCCGCATCGCGGCCGGCAAAGCCTACGGTCCGGGAACGTTCGACATGAAGGCGGGAATCGTCCAGGCACTGTTTGCGCTCGACGCCCTGCAGGGTGCGGCCGAGCCGCTGCGCAAGCGAGTCATCTTTCTCTGGACTTCGGATGAAGAGATCGGCAGTGAATCCTCCCGCAGAATCATCGAAACCGAAGCGCGCCGCAGCGATGCCGTCTTCGTCCTGGAACCCGCATTCGGCCCTCGAGGTCTGTTGAAAACGGCACGCAAAGGCGTTGGTGAAGCCGAGATCATCGTGTATGGTCGCGCCTCTCACGCCGGGCTCGCTCCACAAGAAGGCGTGAACGCCATCCACGAACTTGCGCGCCAGATTGCCCGGATTCAGGAATGGAACGACCTGCGTGGCGGAGTAACGATCAACGCCGGTCTGGTCGAAGGCGGGACTCGCACCAACGTAATTCCCGAGCGCGCCCGCGCCATCCTTGACCTGCGTGCTTTGCGGATTGCCGACATGCAGCGCCTTGAGCGCCGCCTGCACGCGTTGCGCCCGACTTTGCGCGGAGCGCGCCTTGAGATTCACGGCGGCTTCAACCGCGTCCCGCTCGAGCATAAAATGAGCGCCGGTCTTTTCGCGCGCGCCAAATCACTCGCCGCTCAAATGAACGTACGGCTCGACGAATGCACGGTCGGCGGGGGCTCGGACGGCAATTTCACCGCCGCTTGCGATGTGCCGACTCTCGACGGTCTCGGAGCGGTTGGCGACGGCGCACATTCCTTGCATGAGCATGTCCTTGTCAAAACTATGCCCGTGCGCGCCGCTCTCCTGGCCGCGCTGCTGCAGTCCTCGTGATTGGATCGAATCGGTGTGACCGGGAAGAAAAAGTGTAGGGTCGCGCTTACGTGCGACCGTTGCCGCGCCAGTTCATTCCACACCGTTCACAAGTAGCTCTTGCGCAGATAGGCCACCGTGGCCTGGGCTAAATCATCATAGTTGCAGTGCAGCACTTCCTGGACCGCGGCCTCGGTCGAGCTTCCCTCCGCGATGCGGTTCAGAATCCTCTCCATGTCTCCCATGCCATCGACCTGCACGATATACTCCACGTTCGCGAGCGCCCACGCATAAGCGTAGCCCGCAATGGGACCCGATAGTTGCATCCAGGAACCTTCCAGCTGCCCGAGGGCCATGGCCTGCTTCTCGTCATAGACCTGCACCAGCACCGCGGCGTTGTCCTTGCTCCGCTGCCCTTCCATCCATTGCGCAATCCCCTCTTGCAGCCACACAGGCGCGCGAGCGTGGGTCTTTTGCCCGACGAAACTGTGCGTCAACTCGTGCCTCAGAACTCGCGACAAGTCCGGAGTCAAGCTCGTTAAGCCCTGAACCGGCACGCGGATCCGCCCGTCGTTTAGCGCGCCCACCCAGCCGGGCGCGCGGGTGATATCCGCAAAAGCCTGCTGGGTGTACAGGATTACGCCAATCGAATCCGGCGGCGTGAAGTTCAGCTCAGACTCGATAGCCGAGAAGTGGATCTCCAGCGCTCGCAGGATTTCCCGAGCAAGTTCGGGCTCCGCTTCGCCGCTGTAGCGCAAGGTAAAATGACTGCTTTCGTTTTCCTTATAATTTTGTTCTTCCTGATTGTCGCGCTGCGCTTTCGCCAGCGCGCTCTCCACTTCCGGGTCTGGCCGCAGGGCCAGCGCGCGCTTCCACTCGGTCACGGCTAGGTCAGGCTTGTTTAGCCCGTAGTAAGCCCAACCTGCCAGTTTGGCCACTTCCGGATCATCGGGAGAGACGCGCCGTGCGCGCTCGAGATACTCAATCGAAGCCTTGTACTCGTTCCGCTTCAAATGCAGGTACGCAACGTTCATCAATATGACGGGATTGTCCGGCGTAAACGTCAACGCGCTCCGCTCATCCGTGAGCGCGTGCTCCAGGTCCCCACGCGCCAATTCGAATTGCGACGCGGCGTGTAGCGCCCGCGCTGCCCTCTCGTTGGCCGCGGCATCGCCGGAACGCGCTTCCCCTTCGACGTGCGCCAGGTAGTTGCGATCGATCGAGCCATCATGGACCGCGGCCTTGTCGATTTCCGCGCTCGCCTCCATGCTTGGCGGAGTCATTCCCATGTTTGCGGCGGACTCTGCACGCGACTCTCCCGGCATCGCCGCTGCGGTGCCCCGCTCGACGTGATCCACCATCGATTTGGGCAAGCTCAATTCACCAGCGGGAGTCTCATAGCGAATCTTGTCGCCGTCTTCCACGGCACGCAGCGCCACGATACGGCGGCCGTTCTTCAAGACGATCGTGTCCGACGCCATGGCCGGAAGCGCGCCCGCAAGGCACACGAGGAGCACGGTACAAAACGCCCGCGAACACCGACCCCTTGCGGGGCCCGCTGTTGCAAAGAAACGCCGCATTTCTCCATTCTAGTCGCCTGTGCACGAGGACCGCCCCGCGCCTTGTTTCCCGATGCCGAAAGTGACTACACTTGTCGTATGCGGGCAGGAGCGGCCCTTCTCGGGCTTTGTTGCCTTGCGATGCCAGCGGTGGCCTCGCCAGGGGACAAGTCTCCTCGCGACCTTTACGAAGCACTGAACGCCCTGCGGCCCGACCCGTCGGCTACCTACGAAATCGCCGGCACCGATCGCATCGCACTCCGCCGCGCTGACGCAAAACTCTCCTTTGAGCAAGGCAAGTTCACTTTCTTCATGCCCTTCAAAGGCCAGATCACCGGCGCCGTCTTCGCAGGTCGCGGCCACGTCCTCGCCGCGCCCCGCGACCCCGTTGAAAAACAACAAATGGCTCGTTTTCTTGGCGCTCCCGTGCTCGATCAGGATTTCACCAACGTGTGCCTGCGCTTCACCGACGACACCGCGGCCGAACTCCTCCGCCAATTCCAGGAGGCGAAAATTTCGCCGCAGCAGGATTCGGAGTTTGCGACCCGATGGAACTCTGTCCTTGCGGCCGTGAATCCGCCGCAATCGTTGCGCATCCTGCTCGGAACTCTCTCCGCCAATCCGCAATCCTATTTTTATGCCGCCGTCGATGGCGTGACGACGGGCCCGTTCGATGTGCTCGTCGATCTACAGCATCCGGAAGCCGTGTTGATGGGCCAGCCGAAAAAAGCGGGTACGAGAGTTTTTTACGACATTTGGGCTTCCTATGCCGTTCCCGCTGCCTTGCCTCATCCCAACAGCTTTCGCGCTCTCGACTACGAGATCAACACATCGATACTCGCCGACACTTCTCTGGACGCAAAAACCGATCTTCGCATGCGCGCGGGAGTCTCCGGCGAGCGGGTTTTGATATTTGAACTTGCGCGATCGCTCAACGTTGACGCCGTTACCGGCGAGCGGGGCGAATCGCTCACCTATTTTCAGAACGAAGGCATGAACCTGCAGGATCGCATCACCCACGGCAGCGACTTTCTCTATGTAGTGCTGCCGACGCCATCCGAGAAAGGAATGGAATTCACTCTTCACTTTCATTATCGAGGCAACGTAATTGAAAAAGCGGGTAACGGGGTGCTCTTTGTGGACGCGCGGGAAAGCTGGTACCCGCACTATGGAGGCACTGCAGATTTTGCCAGTTACGACCTCACCATGCGCTGGCCGCGCAGGTTACGCCTGGTAGCTACGGGAACCAAGCGCGACGAGCACGACGATGGGGAATTCCACGTGGGCCGCTGGCAATCGGAAAAGCCGGTCTCCGTGGCCGGCTTCAATCTCGGCGACTATGTCTCGACTTCGCTGGCTTCTGAAACGCGTACTGTCGACGTGTATGCCAATCGGCAGCTGGAGCAAGCTATCGACAACCGTTTGGAAGCTCCTCAATTGGAAGCGCCTCACATTCTAACGCCTCTAAACTCGGGAAACCACGCCATCAACGCGATGCGGGTGACACCCGCCGCTCCGAAGCCTGGCGACGCGCTGAAGGCGCTTGGTCACCAAATTGAAGATTCCATCCGGTTTTACGAGACGCTCAGCGGACCGTTTCCATTCCAAAAGTTGAGCGTATCGCAAATCCCCGGTACATTCGGTCAGGGTTGGCCTGGCCTGCTTTACCTCTCCACCTATTCCTATTTGCCCGCCGAAGCCCAGCAACGCGCCGGGCTTTCCGAATCCGGACAGGAACATTTCACTGAGCTAATGCCGTTCCACGAAGTCGCCCATCAGTGGTGGGGCAACGTCGTCGGCTGGGATTCCTACCGCGACCAATGGATCAACGAAGCCATCGCCAACTATTTTGCGTTGCTCTTCGCCGATACTCAGAAACGCACCGATCATTCCCTGCACGTCTGGCTGGGCCGCTTCCGCCAGAGTCTGGTCGAGACATCGCCTGCCGAGCAATTCCCTCGTTCGGAGATTGGCGCCCTTGAATTGGGGAGCAGGCTTACTTCGTCGGTGTCTCCGGCTGGATTCGAAGAAGTCATCTACGGTAAAGGCGCCTGGGTGATTCATATGCTCCGGGAAATGCTTCGGCAGCCCGGCGCCAAGAATCCAGACGCTCGCTTTGACGCTTTGCTAAAAACCCTGGTCACGAAGTACGCCTACCGCGCACTCTCCACTTCCGACTTGCAGCGTGAAGTCGAGGCCGTGATGACTCCTTCAATGGATCTGGAAGGCGGCCGCTCGATGGACTGGTTTTTCGAGCAATGGGTTCGCGGAACTGGCGTACCGCATTACCGCGTCGAATATTCCGTCCACAACACCGACAAAGGCTACTTGGTGCGCGGGAAGGTTTACCAGGACGACGTGCCTCGCTCGTTCATCGCTCCGGTTCCCCTGTACACGGGCGCTAACGCCGCGCATGCCACATTTCTTGGAGTGGTCGTCGCGGCCGGCCCGGAAACTTCGTTTCATTTCACCACGCAAAACGAACCGCACAAAATCCTCATCGATCCGCAAATGACCCTGCTCTGCGTCACCCAATAGCAGAAGGCCGTTGCCGTGCCTTCAATGAACGTCGCCGGCAAGCGGCTTTTGGTAGATGCGCTTCTGTTTGACGAGAGGACTCGCGGGATTCAACTGCGCCTCCCCGTCCGCGTCCAATAGGTACGGGAATCCGAGCGGATCAACAGCCATCCGCGGAAGCAACCCGGCGGTCACCAAATCATTCACGGACTTTGCCGGGTGTCCGGTGCGTTTTTGGTAATCCGCCGCGATGATGTTCAACTGCTTGCAGTCCGCGACTACCTTCAACAGTTGAAGGTGCGTCTGTGCGTTTTGTTTCATTTGCGGGTCGTTGGTGGAACTATAAATCTCGTTCCACAAGAAAGTGGATGTGTCCGGGTTCTCGCCTTGCTCCAGGACTTTTGCGGCGAGAACCTTCATCCAAACCAGTGCCGCCGGATTTTTGCTTCCTTCCAGGAAGGCTGCGGACGCCTTCTGATAATCCTTAAGCTCAAAATAGTAGATAAAACCCAGGTCTTCGTAGAAACGCCAGTACTCCGGATTTGCGCGAATTCCGCGGTGGATCAATTCGATAGCCAGGTCCGGTCTTCCAGCACCGCTCGGAGGGCCTTCGCTCAGAAACATCGAGCCGAAGCGGTAAGCCACCAGCAAATGGGGATCGAGCGTCGTCGTGACGTCCAGCAAAGGCCAAAGCAACTCAAAATTTTCATCGCGGCGGACGTGCTTGTCGCCGTAGTACTGCACCACGCGCGTCCAATACAGATCGGCCATCAGCGGAGCGTATTCGAGGCTGATGGCCTTTAGCATCGGTCCCGATCGCAACACCAAGTCGTCTTTCTCTTGATGGAGCGCATCGCGTTGTACGTCGATTCTTTGCTGCAACCGCCAAATCCCGGCGAATCCCGCTGCCAGCACGGCGCAAAGCAAAAACGACGCCAATCCTCGAGCTTTCATTTCAAATTTCGCCTGGAGAAAATAGCCGAAGCCGCCGCCAGAACAATCGCGCAATAGAGCGCCGCGTACGCCGTGTTCTGCACGATCAACGCCGCGGGGACATCCCGTCCATGCGCCGCGGAGGCCATAACGTCGAAATTCTCGAAATTAGGCAAGAGGTAAGACAGCCAGCGCAAAAACGTCTGGACCGCCGGCGCCAGGGTCTCGCTGTGAAGCCCGCGCATCTCTTTCACGAACAACCCGGACACATACAAGCCGGCGGTGAAAAGAATCGCCAGCAGCGGCGTCGTATAACAGGAAAACAAGAGCGCCAGCGCCACCACCAGGGCCAGCTTCAGCAAGATGAAATAAATCGCCACCAGTGCGATCCCATCGGCGCGCTCCAACGAATGCTTGACGTAATACAAAGCCGCGAACAATCCCGCGGCCATCGCCGCCGTGTTGACCGACAGTGTCAACAACAACCCGCCAAATTTCCCCAGCAGAAATTCCCACCGGCGCACGGGCTTGGCCAACAGCGCATACAAGGTCCGCTTGTCCATCTCCTTGGAAACCAGCCCGACACCGATAAACACCGCCATCAACAGGCCGATCACCGAGATCGCGCTCAACCCCAGGCTCACGATCACCATTTGCTCGATGCCGATCGAAATCTGCCCCACCAGAATCGCCGCGCCCATCATCAACAGCGCGAAGAAGACCAGGTTGTACAGCACGCGATCGCGCACCGCTTCGCGAAATGTATTCCACGCGACTACGCCGATGCGGTTCATTTCCCGCTCACGTCCACAGCGGCTGCTTGCGCGCGGTCTGCCGCGATCAGGTGCATGAAATATTCTTCCAGCGAAGCTTTGATCTGCGCCACGGACAAAATTCTCGCCCCCGCCTCGCGAAGCTTCTCGATCGTCGGATAAAGCTCTTCCTCTTCTACGTGCATCCTGTAGCGGTTCCCGGTCTTGGTCGCTTTGGCCAGTAGCGCAGCCGCGTTTGCTGGGTCTCCGACGTGCTCGAACAAAATCTCCATTCCGTGCGCCTTGATTCCCACAATCTCGTCAGGAGCGCCGACACCGCGCAATTTGCCTCCCGCGATCACGGCAACGCGGTCGCACAGCATTTCCGCGTCGGATAAAATATGCGTCGAGAACAGCACCGTCCGGCCTTCGCGCTTTAGTTCCAAAATGATGTCGCGCACTTCCCGCCGGCCCAGCGGGTCGAGCCCCGACATCGGCTCGTCCAGTATGACCACGCGCGGGTCGTGCAAAATCGCTTGCGCCAAACCCACTCGCTGCAACATGCCCTTCGAGTATTTCCGCAATTGGATTTTCCGTGCCGTCTCCAACCCGACTTTCTTGAGCATCCGTGCGACGCGATCGCGCCGATCCGCCGCCTTCAAATTGTGGATTCGCGCAAAGTAATCCAGCAACTCCGTCGCCGTAAGATAGTCGTAGAAATAGGGCTGTTCGGGCAGGTATCCGATATCCTGGTGCATCGCGATATCGCTGATCGGCTTGCCCAGAATGTGCGCGGTCCCAGCCGTGGGAAAAATCAAGCCCACCAATAATTTGATCGTCGTGGACTTCCCAGCGCCGTTCGGGCCGAGGAAACCAAATACTTCCCCATCCTCCACACGCATGGTCAGCCCTTCGAGCGACCTCTTGGTTTTCAGGTGCAGGAAACCGTGCGGATAGTCCTTCGTCAAATTTTCAATCTGAATCGCCGCATCGGTCATGTCTTCATTGTTGAAAACTAAAGGCTTAGCGTCAATTGTCGCGGGGGTGGGATGTGCGTGGGTAGAAACTTGCCCGGATTCCCGATTTCCTCTGCGGCAACGTCGATGAGGAACGCGACTCCGTTGAGCTAACCAAGAAAGGACCGACACGTCCGTCTTTTCTTCAATTTCGGATAATGACAAACTGCGCGCGTTCCCTACGAATCGACGCGGGCCGACCCAATCTGGACCAGCTGTGGCGGAACCGGAGGCCGCGCCATCGGCATGGGCTTCAGTGTCTGCTTGCCGCGCCAGTTATCCAGAATCCCGACTTGCTGCACGCAAGAGACCGTGCACTTCGGTGCGCAAAACTTCTCCGTGAAATATTCCCGGTGACGCATCTCCGGCGTGTAGTCCGCGAGCGGAATCCCTGGGTAACCCCGTTGCTGTGAGCACCAGTGCACCAATCCGTCCTCGCAGATATACAAATACCGCGAACCCGACCGGCAGCGCCAATCGTGTTCTTTCCCGCGCGCTACATTGTGCTGAAAATCGTTGAACCGCGAGAACGAGCTTTTCCCGAGCGACATGATTTCTTCAAAAATTTCGATCTGCCTCGGATTCAAACCTTTCAACTGGCCGTTTCCGTCATGAATGATCCCCACCGTGCTCGTAAATCCCAGTTCCACCGCCCGGTGCGCGATTTCCAGAGCATCTTCCGGGTTCTTCACCCCGCTGCCCAACACCGAATTAATGTTCACCTGAAACACGGCATAGTGCGCCAGCCACTCCAGCCGGCTATCCAACGTCTTCAGGCTTTTCTTCGACACCTCGTCCGGCGTGACGTTGTCAATGCTGATCTGCAGAAATTCCAACCCGGCATCGTTCAATTTCCCAATGCGCTCCTTGCTCAACAAAAACCCGTTGGTGATCATCCCGGCATAGATCCCGCGCTTGCGCATGTGCCGGATCACGTCTTCCAATTCTGGATGCATCAGTGGTTCGCCGCCGCTGATGGTGATCATCGACGTGCCCATGTCCGCCAGCAGGTCCAACCGCCGCTTCATCTCTTCGAGCGGCACCGGTTTCGACACCTGGTCGTACTCGTTGCAATACCCGCAATCCAGATTGCAGCGCCGCATCGGAATGATATGCACCAGGAAGGGATGCTTGGTGAACAGCAGCGCCTTGCCGATCTTCATCAGCTCCCGCGCCCGCGAACGCATAAACCGCAACCGGCGCCGCAACCGCACCGACGCAGCCGCCGACACCTTCGCCTTGGAAACGCCTTTTTCCATGAAAGCCGCAGATTCCCCTGAATCCAATTATACATGAGCGCCTATCCCCAAACCGCGCAACCCCTGGGGTCAATGTGCTATGGCGATCAGGGCGTTTCGCGACAGTTCGCAGAACCAAACAGAGAGGTATTGGTCATCGGCAAGCGATCCGCCGGCTTTGACGGTAAACCCCGCACTTTCAAAGACCGCGGCTACCGGGCGATGCCCTTGACCTGTAGCCGCCCTCTTCAGAGGGCCGGGCTTAACCAAAACTCAGGCGGAAACCTAATCGACGTAAGTCGGTGACAACATCGAGTCGGTTGGAGTCATCCTAGTGACGAAAGCCGCGGCCCTAACATCCCGCTAAAAGCAACATTCCGAGCGTGCGCTTCGTCCGGCAAAATAGCCATAAGACAACCTGTTGATGGCCGGCGTCTACTAACCGCAGAAGCGCTTTTTCGTCCAATTCTGGGCGAGCCGTGCGAGGGAACGCGAGGTGCCGATGCAATCCCTGATCTCTGACCTCCAATATTCCGCCCGCGAACTTCGCAAACGCCCCGGCTTTGTGCTGACCGCCGTGCTCTCGCTCGCCCTGGGCATCGGCGCCACCTCCGCCGTCTTCAGCGTCATCTACGCCGTCCTGATCGATCCCTTTCCCTATCCCGATGCCCAGCGCATGACGGAGCCTCGTCTCCTCGACAAAGGCGGCAACCAGCGTTTCGCCGGTCTGAGCGGCCCGCAGCTCGACCAGATCCGCCAGGCTAAGTTCGTCGAAAGTGTCGTCGCGCTCGACGGTTGGAACCTCACGACCACCGACGGCGACCTTCCTGAAGATGTCAACGCAGGGTACATCTCTCCCAACGCCCCGAACCACTGGGGCGTCCCCGCGCTCATGGGCCGCTGGCTTGTGCCGGGCGACGCTCCCCCTGGGCAGGACGCGCAGCCGGTTACCGTGCTCACTTACCAGTTCTGGCAAAAGTATTATCTGGGCGATCCGAACGTCATTGGCCGCAAAATTCAGCTGGTCCACAAGCCCTACGAGGTCGTGGGTGTGATGCCGCCTCGTTTCAAGTGGGGTGAGTCCGATATCTACGTCCCGCTGAAGGTCACCCAGGATCCTAACATCACGTTCGGAGCGTCCATCAAGCTCCGCCCGGGCGTTACTCTGGCGCAGGCCGACGCCGAGTTGCAGCCGATGTTCGAAGAATTCGCCCGGCAATCGCCGACGCACTTTCCGGATAAGTTTCGCGTGAATCTGCGCAGCATCGTGGATCTCTACGCCCGGACTCTAGGCACAACTCTCTACCTCCTGCTCGGGGCGGTCGGTTCGCTTCTGCTGATCGGCTGCGGCAACGTCTCGATCCTGCTGCTCGCGCGCGGCGCCGAACGCCAGCACGAGCTGGCCGTGCGCGCGGCCATCGGTGCCAACCGCATCCGCATGATTCGCCAGCTGCTCACCGAATCGCTCGGCATCGCCTTTGTCGGTGCAATCCTCGGCGTGCTGCTTGCCTGGAAAAGCCTTCCGCTCATTGTCGCCTGGATGCCGCACGCGTTTCCCGCCGAGTCGGTGATCAAAATCAACGTACCCGTTCTGCTGTTCTGCGTCGGGCTCGCTCTCGCCACTTCCATCATTTTTGGTTTATCGCCTGCTCTCCAACTGTCGCGGCCCGACGTCGCTCGCCTGATGCAAGGCAGCAGCCGGCGCGTCGCCGGCAGCACCAACGCCAAGCGGGCACACAACGCCCTGGTCGCTACACAAGTGGCACTGACCATTCTCATGCTTACGGGCGCCAGCGCCGCCGCGAAGGGTTTTCTTCGCATCGTCAACGCGCATCTCGGCTACGACCCGCACTTCGCCATGTCCGTTCCGATTCCGGTCCACGAAAACACCCACGGCACGTGGAAGGACCGCTCGGAATATTTCGACCAGCTCCGCGCCAGGCTCGGAAGCATGCCGGAAGTGGTTTTGGCGGGTATTTCCACCAACGCCACGCCGCCTTCCAACGGCAGAACCCAGCAATTTGAAATCTTTGGAAGCGCGTCCGGCGAAAAACCGGAAGCGTTGGTGAACTACATAAGTCCCGAGTATTTTCCCGTGCTTCACATTCCGCTGGTTCAGGGCCGTATTTGGGATCACCCCGAAACCATGCGCGGCGCCCCGCTCGCCGTGATCAACCAGACCATGGCGCGCCAGTTTTGGCCCAACGCCAATCCCGTCGGCCAACAGATACGACTCCCCGGCCTTAAGGATGAACCGTACTCTCCCGCCGCCCCCGGCATCGACAGCGCCTGGCTGCAGATCGTCGGCGTGGTCGCGGACGCGCTCGACCAAGGCTTGCGCAAACCGATCAAGGCCGCCATCTACGTTCCCTACACTCTGAAAATGTACATGTTCACGCAGATTCTGATTCGCACGCGCATTCCCCCGGCGTCCATGCTGCGCGATATTCGCGCGCAAGTCGTTCACGTCGACCCCGACCAACAGATCACCCACGCCCAGGATCTCGAGACCTGGATCGTCAACGAGGATGAATACGGCCAGCAGCGTTTCGTCGCCACGCTGTTCGGAGTCTTCTCGATTCTGGCTCTCGTTCTGGCCGCCGTCGGGCTCTACAGCGTCGTCTCCTACGGGGTAGCCACACGTACCAATGAATTCGGCATTCGCATGGCGCTAGGCGCAAAAGCGGCCGACGTCTTCCGCCTGGTCCTGTCCTCCACCGCGATGAGCCTAAGCATCGGCCTGGCCACCGGCCTGATCCTAAGCGTCGCCTTCGACAAACTAGCCACCAAGTGGGTCAACGAAAGCTCCCACGATCCGCTGATCCTGGCCGGCGTCACCCTGATCCTGATCGCCGCGGCAGCCTCCGCCTCGTTTGTCCCAGCACGTCGCGCCGCCGCAGTAGACCCTATGGTCGCTCTGCGCTTCGAATGACCAGCACCGCGCCTCGACGCCAACACCGGTAGGGGCTACGGCACCGCCGTGCCCTCCGCCGCAAACCATGCGACCGCAGTTGTGACGGCCGCTTTGCGAAGCGGGTCCTTTTCTCGAACCCCGCAACATGAAATTCCTCTCGCGTCGCTCACTCGCAAGAGGTACGCGGGCAACCTCTAGGCCTCCCCGAGCCTTCCAACCCGACCAAGAAGTCGCCGCATCGAGGGTGCCGATGCAATCCCTAATTTCCGACCTGCGCTATTCTGCCCGCGAACTCCGCAAGCGCCCCGGCTTCACGCTGACCGCTGTCCTGTCGCTCGCCCTCGGCATCGGCGCCACCACCGCTGTCTTCAGCGTCATCTACGCCGTCCTGATCGACCCATTTCCCTACGTCGGCTCGGACCGCATCATGGAATTCGTGCTGAAAGACAAAGCCGGCGAGGACCGCTACACGGGCGTAAACGGTCCACAATTCGATCAGCTTCGACGGGCCCAGTCGATCGAATGCGCAGTCGCCCTGCAAGGCTGGAACCTGACCACGACGGACGGGGACCTGCCCGAAGATGTCCGCTCAATGGCCATCTCGACCGACTGTCCCAACCATTGGGGCATTCCCGCGCGATTAGGTCGCTGGCTGGTCCCTTCCGACGCACCGCCAGGACAAGACCCGCAGCCGGTCGTCGTTCTCAGCAATGCATTCTGGCAAAGGTATTTCCTGGGGGACCCGAACGTAATCGGCCGCAAGATTCAGTTGGTTCACAAGACGTATGAGGTTGTGGGCGTAATGCCGCCACGATTCCAATGGGGTGAGCAAGATGTCTACCGCCCGCTAAAAGTCAGCCAAGATCCGAACGTGGGTTACGGAATATCCATCAAGCTCCGGCCAGGCATCACCCGCGCGCAAGCTGACGCGGAACTTCAACCGCTGGTGGAACAATTCGCGAAGCAAACGCCACAATATTATCCGGAAACTTTCCGCGTCGATCTGCGCAGCATCGTGGATGTGTACGCCCGGCCGTTGGGTCCCAGTCTTTATCTCCTTCTTGGCGCCGTTGCCTCGCTTTTGTTGATCGGCTGCGGAAACGTATCGATCCTGCTCCTCGCGCGAGGCGCGGAACGCCAGCACGAGCTTGCGATTCGCGCCGCAGTCGGAGCCGGGCGGAGTCGCATGATTCGCCAACTCCTCACCGAGTCTCTAGCGGTTGCAGTAGCCGGCACCGCACTCGGTTTGCTGCTCGCCTGGAAAGGCCTGTCTTTGATTGTCGCTTTCCTCCCGGAAGAATCGTTTCCCTCCGAGTCGGTGATCAAAATCAACGTACCGGTCTTGCTCTTCAGCGTGGGTCTGGCCTTCGCCACCACGGTGATCTTCGGACTCTGGCCTGCCTTGCAGCTTTCGCGGCCGGATATCGCGCGCTTGATGCAAAGCAGCGCCCGCCGGGTGGCCGGCAGCACCCATGCCCGCCGCACTCATGGAGCCATGATCGGAGTTCAAGTAGCACTTACTCTGGTGATGCTTTCGGCCGCAGGCGCCGCGGCGAAAGGCTTTTTGTCTCTGATGAAAACCAACTTGGGTTACGACCCGCAACGCGCAATGTCGCTCCCCATCCCCGTCCATGACAACACGCACATCTCCTGGCAGGACCGCAGCCAATATTTCGAACAGCTGCGTGCCAGAATTGCTGCGATGCCCCAAGTCGAAGTTGCCGGCATCTCCACCAACGCCACGCCCCCGTGGAACGGCGACGATCGCAAAATCGAAATCATGGGCCGCTCCACCGGCGAGAAGCCGGAAGTGCGTTTGAACTTCATCAGCCCTGAATACTTCCCGCTCCTGCGCATTCCGCTCGAACAAGGGCGGGTTTGGGATCACGCGGAAACCATGCGCGGCGCGCCGATTCTCGTCATCAATCAAGCCATGGCGCGGCAATACTGGCCGAACGGCAGCCCCATCGGGCAACAACTTCGCATCGTGGACCTCAAAGCCGAACCGCCTTACTCCCAGGCTGCGCCTGGCAGCGACGGGTGGTTGCAAATCATCGGTATCGTGGCGGACGCCCGCGACGACGGCCTGCGCAAGCCGGTCAAGCCAGCCATTTACGTTCCTTACACGCTGCAGATGTGGATGTTCACGCAGATCCTGGTTCGCACCAAAATTGCTCCTCTGTCCACCCTTCGTGAAGTCCGGGCTCAGGTTCTGCAGGTCGATCCCGAACAACAAGTAATGCGTGATGTTCGCGATCTGCAATCCTGGATCACCCACTTACCCGAATACGGCGAGCAGCGTCTGGTGACTACCCTATTCGGTTTTTTCTCGATTCTCGCCCTGGCCCTCGCCACCGTCGGCCTCTACAGCGTCGTATCCTACGGCGTCACAACCCGCACCAACGAATTCGGTATTCGCATGGCCCTCGGCGCCAAAGCATCCGACATCTTCGGCATCGTTCTGTCCTCCACATCGGTCCATGTTGGCGCGGGACTCGCAGCCGGCATTTTGCTTTGTGTGATCTTCGGCAAGTTCGCCACCAAGTGGGTCAACGAAAGTTCCCGCAACCCGCTGATCCTCGGCGGCGTAGCGCTGTTGCTTATCGCCGCCGCGTTGCTAGCCTCCTATCTCCCAGCTCGCCGCGCCGCCGCCGTCGACCCGATGGTCGCCCTCCGCTACGAATGATTCATGGTTCGAACCACAACGAACCGGGAAACAAGCGAGATTTGGAGAGTGAAAATGAAGGGCTTACGGCTTCGTTCTAAGGATATAGTCCGGATGTACCTCGCTAAACATGGTTTCTTTCCTTTGTAGGGGCGGGGCTTTTTTATCCTGAGCTTCGAAGGACGCCGCCCGGGCTTCCACCCCGGTACACAACCTGCCGACGAGCGAGTCGGGTTATGATCCAAACCAGCGCTCCGAACCTCGCGCTGGCGTGCACCCACGCACCACCCTACAATGCACAAGCGCAAGAAAAACCCATGGGATCCCTATTCTCTGACCTTCGCTTTTTCGCCCGCGAATTCCGAAGGCGCCCCTACTTCACGCTTGCCGCCATCTTTTCCCTGGCCATCGGAATCGGCGCCACCTGCGCCGTCTTCAGCGTCATCTACGCAGTTCTCCTCAATCCGTACCCGTACCCCGGCGCGAACCGCATCGTCGAGCTTCGCCTCAAAGACAAGACCAGCAACGATCACTATGTAATTTTGAGCGGCCTGCAAATGAACCAGCTAAGCCAGGCGCGATCGATCGAGAGCATCGTCGGTACAACCTGGTGGAACCTCACTACTACCGACGGCGACCTGCCCGAGGATGTCCAAGGGGTCGCCATTTCGACGAACGCTCCCGATCATTTCGCCATCCCCGCGCTGAAAGGCCGCTGGTTCATTCCTTCCGACGCGCCGCCCGGCGAAGATCCCCAGCGCGTCGCGGTGCTCAACTACGGATTCTGGCAACGATATTTCATGGGTGATCCCAACGTGGTCGGCAAGAAACTTCAGCTTGTCCACGAGACCTACGAGGTCATCGGGGTGATGCCGCCGCGCTTCCAGTGGGACGACGGTGAGGTCTACCTCCCGCTCAAAGTGAAACAGGATGCCAGCCTGAGTTTCGGCTGCTCGATCAAGCTGCGTCCCGGCGTCACGGCCGCGCAAGCCGACGCGGAACTCCAACCTTTGATCGAACAGTTCGCGAAAGAATCGCCTTCGCATTATCCGGGCAGCTTCCGCGTCGATCTCCGCAGCATCGTTGACCTTTACGCCCGGCCCCTCGGCCCGACGCTCTACCTGCTGCTGGGAGCGGTCGCTTCCCTGCTGTTGATCGGCTGCGCCAACGTTTCCATCCTGCTGCTCGCGCGCGGCGCCCAGCGCCAGTACGAACTTGCCGTGCGCGCGGCGGTCGGAGCGGGTCGCCTGCGCCTGATTCGCCAGCTGCTCACCGAGTCTCTAGCCGTTGCCACCGCCGGCACCGCCGTCGGTATTCTTTTTGCGTGGCGCGGCCTGTCCGTAATTACCGCGCTCCTCCCCCGGAGATCCTTTCCCTCCGAATCGGTGATGCGCATGAACCTCCCAGTGCTGCTGTTCAGCATCGGCCTGGCTTTCGTCACCACGATAGTCTTTGGCTTGTGGCCCGCGCTGCAGATTTCCCGCCCGGAAATCGCGCGCCTCATGCAAACCAGTGCACGCCGTGTCGCGGGCAGCGCCAACGCTCGGCGCACCCACGGCTTGATGGTCAGCGCGCAGGTAGCTCTGACGATTCTTCTGCTCACCGCGGCCAGCGCCGCCGCTAAAGGCTTCCTGCGTCTGGTCAACACCAACCTCGGCTACGATCCGCGCAACGCGATGTCGCTACCCATTCCCGTGCATCAGAACTCCCACATCTCCTGGCAGGATCGCTCTGAATACTTCGAACAACTCCGCGCAAAGCTCGCGGCCATGCCCGAGGTCGTCGAAGCAGGCCTCTCGACCAACGCCACTCCCCCGTTGCCGATCGGAAACGTACGCATCGAGATCATGACCCGTCAGCAGGAGCAGCCTGACGTTCGCGTCAACTTCATCAGCCCCGAATATTTTTCCGTGCTGAACATTCCCCTGTTACAAGGCCGGCTCTGGGATCACCCGGAAACCATGCGCGGCGCGCAGCTGGCGATCGTCAACCAGGCCATGGCCCGCCAGTATTGGCCCGACGGCAACGCCATCGGCCAGCAAATTCGCATCCCAGACTTGCGAGACGAACCGCCCTACTACCCAGCCGCCATGGGAAGCACCGACTGGCTGCAAATCGTCGGCATCGCCGGCGACTCCCGCAACAACGGCTTGCGCAATCCGGTCACGCCCGCTGTCTTCGTGCCCTTCACGTTGCGGATGCCCATGTACACCCAGATCCTGGTCCGCACGCGCGTTCCACCCCTCTCCATTCTTCGCGACATGCGCCGCCAGATTGTCGAAGTCGATCCCGAGCAACAAACCAGCCGCGTGCGCGACCTGGAAACCTGGATCACCGGACAGCAGGACTACGCCCAGCAGCGCCTGGTCGCCGCTCTGTTCGGGGTCTTCTCGATCCTCGCGTTGGCTCTGGCAGCCGCCGGCCTGTATAGCGTTGTCACCTACACGGTGGCCACCCGCACCAACGAATTCGGCATCCGCCTCGCCCTGGGGGCCAGAGCCGCCGACATCTTCCGCATCGTGCTTGCCTCCACCGCCATCAACGTAGGCACAGGCGTCGTCGCCGGCCTGCTCCTGAGCTTCGCCTTCGACAAACTGGCCACGAAGTGGGTGAGCGAGAGCTCCCGCGACCCTCTCCTTCTTACCGGCGTAACCTTTGTGCTGATCAGCGTCGCGCTCCTCGCCTCCCTGGCTCCGGCCCGCCGCGCCGCCACCGTAGACCCCATGGTCGCCTTCCGCTACGAATGAGCGCGGGGCAATGTTGGCAGATTCCATCGTTTACGAGGGGGGCGTCGGTGGGCTTGCTTACTTCGCAGTCTCGTCCCTGCTAAGATTCTAACGACAATTCCTGCGACAAGGAGTCGCCATGTCCGAAGCCAGGCAAGCCGCCATCGCCGGCCCAACCCGCACCGAATCCGACAGCATGGGTAAGATCGAAGTGCCAACGGATCGTTATTACGGGGCGCAAACCGCTCGCTCGCTGATCCACTTCGACATCGGCAAAGACACCATGCCGCCTGAACTGATCCGGGCGTTCGGGGTGCTGAAGAAGGCTGCCGCACTGGTGAATCAGGATCTGGGCAAACTCTCTCCAGAAAAAACCATGTTGATCGCGCAGGCTGCTGACGAAGTCATCTCCGGCAAGCTCAACGAGCATTTTCCTTTACGCATCTGGCAAACCGGTAGCGGCACGCAGACCAACATGAATGTCAACGAAGTCATCTCCAACCGCGCCATCGAGATGGCCCGCGGCGAAATGGGCAGCAAGAATCCCATTCACCCGAACGACGACGTAAACATGTCGCAGTCGTCGAATGATACGTTCCCGACCGCCATGCACATTGCGGCCGCCGCCGAAACTGCGCGGCGCCTGCTGCCCGCGGTGAAAAAACTTCGCGATGCGTTGGATGTGAAAGCCAAAGAATTCGCGGGTATCGTCAAGATCGGGCGCACGCATTTGCAGGACGCCACGCCGCTCACGCTAGGTCAGGAAATTTCTGGCTGGGTCAGCCTGCTTGATCGCGATGGCGCGCGTATCGCTGTGGCGCTCGACGGACTCTACGATCTCGCCATCGGCGGGACCGCCGTAGGCACCGGACTCAATGCGCATCCGGAATTTGCCGAAAGGGCGGCGCGCAAGATTTCCGAGCTGACCGGTCTGCCGTTTCGGTCGCATCCCAACAAGTTCGCGGCGCTTTCGGCGCACGACGAGATTGTTTTTGCTTCCGGGGCGTTGAAGACTCTGGCCGCTTCGATGATGAAAATCGCCAACGATATTCGCTGGCTGGCTTCGGGGCCGCGCTGCGGCTTGGGCGAACTGTCGTTGCCCGAAAACGAGCCGGGGTCGTCGATCATGCCGGGAAAAGTAAATCCTACGCAGTCCGAAGCCGTAACCATGGTTGCCGTGCAGGTCATGGGCAACGACGCCGCCATCGGTTTCGCCGGATCGCAGGGGAATTTCGAGCTCAACGTATTCAAGCCGGTGATGATTTTTAATTATTTGCACTCGGTAGGACTTCTAACCGACGCCAGCAACAGCTTCGTAGACCACTGCATCGAAGGCATCCAGGTCAATCGCGAACAAATCGACCACTACGTCCACAACTCGCTGATGCTGGTCACCGCGCTCGCACCGAAAATCGGTTACGACAACGCAGCCAAAGTAGCCAAAGCTGCCCACCACGCGCGTATCACCTTGCGCGAAGCTGCTCTGAACTTGGGACTAATCTCGGCCGAAGATTTCGACGCGCTGGTTAAGCCCGAAGACATGACCCATCCGTGAGTAATGGTGCGCGCCGACCGGGCTGCAGCCGCGATAACCCGACCGCCTTTCACACCGCCGCGCGGAGGTATTGCCAGGATCGCTTTTCCGAATGGTTGGAGAACTACAAACAGCAGGAGAAGGAAGGATGGACCATACCCAACGGCGGATCTAAGAGGCACAAGGGAGACATCGTGAACGACTTCACCCAAGATCGCCTGGAGCGCAGTACGATGCGCCGAGATCTTTTACTCGGCATTGTGCTTTCCATCGGGCTAACCGCCGTTTCCGCCCAGCGGACGAGTGCACAGACGACGTACACGCTGAAGCCCACGCCGAAGACTGTGGCGTGGGGGTATTACGACGCGAAGGCTGTGCCTGTGCTGCGCGTTAAGTCGGGCGATACTGTGGAGATTCAGACGCTGATTACTTCGAGCCCGAAGCGGCTGGAGGATGCTGGCGTTGCCCCTGGTGATGTCGAGCAATCGTTGCGCGATATCACTGCGCAGGTCACGGACAAGGGGCCTGGCGGGCACATTCTTACCGGGCCGATCTACATTGAGGATGCGCAGCCGGGCGATGTGCTCGAGGTCCGCGTCCAGAAGATTCGTCTGGCGATTGCTTATGCTTACAATGCGTTTGGGGCTGGACGCGGGTATATTCCTGACGATTTTCCTTACTCGAAGATAAAAATTATTCCGCTGGATGAACGTCGCATGGTGGCGCACTTTGCGCCTGGCATCGACATTCCCTTGCATCCGTTTTTTGGCAGCATGGGCAATGCGCCGCCGGAAGGCGCGGGGCGCTTTAACAGCGCGCCGCCGTGGATTATGGGTGGGAACATGGACAACAAGGACCTGGTTGCCGGGACCATCCTTTATTTACCCGTACACGCGCCTGGGGCGCTTTTTGAAGTGGGCGACGGGCATGCCGGGCAGGGCGATGGCGAGGTAGACATCACGGCGCTAGAGACTTCGCTTGTCGGCACGTTTCAGTTTGTGGTGCGGAAGGATATGCACCTGAAGTGGCCGCGCGCGGAGACTCCCACGCAGTACATGACCATGGGATTCAACGATGACTTGAATGCGGCCGCTACGCTGGCTGTTCGCGAGATGATTGACTTTTTGATGGCGGAAAAGCATTTGTCGCACGACGATGCTTACATGCTGGCCAGCGTGGCGGCGGATCTGCACATCACCGAAGTGGTTGACGGCAACAAGGGCGTCCACATGTCGATTCCGAAGAATATTTTTGTCGGGGCATCGAGTAAGTGAAGGGTGGATTGAGAGTACGTGTAGACGTTGAGGTCCTTCGGCAGCTCCGAGCGCATGGCTGGAAAGCGGCCGCTACAACTTCCCCGAGGGGCGCGGGCCATGCTCTCAGTAATCGTAGACGTGCTCAATGGTGCCGCGGCTGGCTAGGTCGTTCAGCACCAGGAGCAGATCGCGGACGCGGCACTCCAGGACGACGCGTTTTACGTCGGGGCGCGTCAGGAAATTCTCGAAAAACAGCACGCGCTCTTCCGGCGTCTCGTACGTCCAGCTGCGCATGATGGCGCTGACGGTAATTTCGTCATTGCCCGCGATCTGCACGAAGTGGACGTCGTCTTTCGCCATACCGACCGCCAGGTAGGTGAACTCCTGATAGCGCGGGGTGCTGACGATGTAAGAGCGGTCGCCGATGTTCTTAATTTTTTGCACGCGAGGATATTTCTGGAAGAAGAGATCTGGCGTGTTGCTAATCCAGGCGTAGGTTTCCGCTGATTCGACTCCGTAGGTCCGGTGGCTGGCCTTTTCGAGGATTTCGGCGTAGAGCGATTGCAGACCGTAGTCCACGCTCAGAATCGCCTTCCGCTCCAGCTTGCGCATGGGATGCGGCCCCCAAAAAGTGGTTTCCTTCCACAGGCCTTTCAACGCGTGGGCGAAATGAAATTCGTAGAACGGACGGACGTACACGAAATTGGCATATTCGCGCGCCACGCGCGCCGCGTAGGCATCTTCCTCGACGAGCCGATCCGAACTGGTCCACTCGCTGACGCGCCCGACGGTCTGCTCGTACGCGCCGCGGATCGCGTACTCGACCGCGAAACTCGTGCCCAGCACCACCTCCATCAGGTGATCGCCGAAATTAAATTGCTGGCGGCTGTGCGTGATTTCGCAGATGAGGCAGTAGCCGTGCCAATACTGATAGATCGAGCCGAAGTACGGAAAGCCGCTGGGCAGTGAGCCTTTTTCCAGATAGGTGGCGCGCTCTTCGTAGCTCCAAACGATGTACCACTCGGGGTAGGAGTAGTACGCGTCTTCGAGCGCGCGGCGATTTTTGCCGACGTCGGCAGCCGCGCTTTTTTGTGGCGGCTCATCCTCTGACAAAGCGCGGACGTCCGGCTTCGACAGCGTGCAGATCAGCGCAAAGACGATCAGAAAAAGCGCCAACGCGCCAAAGACCATCGCCAGGACGAACGCAACTTTCCGGAGAAACCATTTCAAGAAGGTGACCAAGTTAGGCCTCTTTGGCGGCCGAACTCTCGTCGCCCAACAGGCTTACGGTCGAAGCGATCCAAAAGGCCGCGATGAAAATCAAAATGTGCGGCAGGTTCACCAGAACATTCTTCGTCAGCGGGATTTTATGAAGGTGGCCGATGAAATACGTCGCCACGTCAATCAAATACCAGATGCCCAGCACCCAGAAGTAGATTCGCGCGGCCTTTGCGGAAATCAAAGCGCCGATCACGGCGAGCGTGCCCGCGCCGAGGTGCCCCAGGTCCACGATGCTGGTCATCTGAAACAAGCCGAACATCAAGCCATTCGCGTCCATGATCCCAGGAACATAGTCCAGCAAGTACACACCGAGAAACAACGCGGCGAAGCCCCAGGCACACTTCTGGATCGTCGTTATTTTTTTGGACATAGAGAGTTCTTCGAAGACCTCTCCCAAGGATAGTTCCTCGTATACTTTGGGAATACATACTTCTTGCTCTGCTTATGCAAAACACTAACTCCTCCAGCCGCAAGAAGTCGCGTTTTGTCGCCTTCTTTCTCGCCATGGCGATCGTTTTGATCGCGGCGAAAGAGTTTTTTGAATACGCCGCGGCGCCTGTCGAGGAAAAAACCTCCGACTTTGTGTATCCGCCGAATCTGGACCAGACCAAGCCGACCACGCTGGTGCTGCAGGTACCACCGTCGCCGCAAGTTTCCTTCGAGCAGGTGGGTGGTTTCATCAACGATGCCAGCCATCTCAACAAGACATCGGTCTACGGGATCGTCAAGGTCACGTCGGTGGACGACATCACCAAGGCGTTGCAATTCGCACGCGAGCGCAACTTGAAGGTGACGGCGGCCGGACAACGGCACAGCATGGGCGGGCAAAGTTTCGTGCAAGACGGTGTGGTGCTGGACATGCGCGCCTTCAACCAGCTTCGGCTGGACAAAGAGCACAAGATCCTGAACGTGCAGACCGGCGCAACCTGGAAGCAGGTGCAGCTTTTTCTGGATACGCAAGGCTTGTCGGTCAAAGCGATGCAGTCCATCAATATTTTCACCGTGGGCGGCACGCTGAGCGTCAATGCACACGGGATCGCGCACAATCCGGGGCCGATCGCGTCGACGGTGCGGCAGTTTCACATCATGCTGGCCAGCGGAGAGATTAAAACTGCCAGCGCCACCGAGAATCCGGAGTTGTTTCGGTCCGCGCTGGGCGGCTACGGCTTGATGGGCGTGATCCTGGATGTCGATCTGGACGTCGTTGACAACGAAATGTACGTCTGGAAAACGAATTACCTGGACTACAAGGATTTCGCTGGGTATTACCAGAAAAACGTGGAGGGCAATCCGAAGATCGGGCTGGCGTATGGGCGACTTTCGATGTCGCCGTCTACTTATCTCGCGGAAACCGCGCTGCACACTTACGAACGAATTCCGGAAAGCGTGCCGCTGCAGCCGCTGAAACCAGCGAGTTTTGTCTGGCTCGACCGTTTTGTGATTAATTTTTCAAAGACTGGCAGTTGGGGCCGGCGCTTTCGATGGGCCCTGGAAAAATACGGCGAACCGCGGCTGCACACCTGTCTGACGCGGAATCAGGCGATGAGCCGCGAAGAAGGATGTCTGGTGTCGCGCAATCAGGAAATGTACGACTCCATGGACTACCTGGAAAACCGACTGCGCGACACCGATATTCTGCAGGAATATTTTATTCCGCAACAGCACATGCCCGAATTCGTCGATGGACTGCACCGCGTGGTCGCCGCTAATGGCGCAAATCTCATCAACGTAACCATCCGCATCGTACACAAAGACACCATTACGGCGCTGCCGTATGCCCGCGAGGACATGTTCGCCTACGTTCTTTACTTCAATCAGAAGTTCAACGACCGGGAAAGCCAGATTCTTCAGAAAACGACCGTCGACCTGATCGGCCTCTCGCTAGACCTGAACGGTACCTACTATCTCCCCTATCAACTCTTCTACTCCCCTATGCAGTTACGGAAAGCGTATCCGGACTTCGACCGTTTTTTGGCCGCGAAGAAGTACTATGATCCATCAGGTTTGTTCACCAACAAATTCTACCAAAAGTACGGAAAGACTTGATCCACGCCAAACGCTTCACGAAAATGCCGGCTGCAAGAAAGACGAGCGCAATCACGGCGCTCGTGCTAGCCGTAGTGCTGGTCGTCGCGGCCGAGTCGCAAGCGTTGAGTTACCGCGCCCTCTCCATGGCGTTTGCGCGCTCCAGGTTACATCTTTCTCTTTCCGCCGACGCTTCCCAGCCCGAGGTACCCGAGTGGTGCCGGACTCTTCCGCGCCCTGAATACAAAGCGCTCGAGCGCATCCTGCCTAACGAACCGTGGTTCGAGATTTACAAGGTCGCGTCCAACACGATCGCCATCTACGAGCCGCACCAGTCCGAAGAAACGATCGCCTACCTGATCATGGGCACCAAGCAGGCGGTGCTGTTCGACACCGGCATGGGCATCGGCAACATTCACGCGCTGGCGACGCGGTTGACTTCGCGGCCGATCGTCGTGCTCAACTCGCACACGCACAACGATCATATCGGCGGCAACTGGCAGTTTCCGTACGTCTTCGGTATGGACACGGCGTTCACACGCGCCAATATGAAAGGCGAGAGGGTGGACGCGCAGGCGGAAATCGCTCCGGGCCAGATCTGCGGCGACCTTCCGAAGAGCTTTTGATCCCAAGCTCTACGCGACCAAAGCGTGGCACGTGTCGATTCCAGTGCACGATGGGTTCAAGGTGAATCTCGGCGGCCGCACGCTCGAAATCATCGCCACGCCTGGACATACGCCCGATTCGATCTGCCTGCTCGATCGCGACAACGGACTGCTGTTCACCGGCGACACGTACTATCCCGGAACGATCTGGCTGTATCGGCCGGAAACCGACCTGGACGCCTACGTTGCTTCGGTCAAAAAGATTGCTGCGCTGGCGCCGGACCTGAAACTGGTGCTGGGCGCGCACAACGTGCCGGTGGCGCAACCCTCCGTGCTGCTGCGACTCGCCGCCGCCTGCGAAGCAGTGCGTGCCGGCCAGGGTGAAGTACACTCCGCTGGCGGCGGCAAAGCCATCCGCACCTTCGACGGTTTCTCTTTCCTGCTCAAAGCCGCACCCCAGGCCGAGTAAACTCCCTCGGCGGCCTGCGATATAATCGAGGCCGTGCTGCATCACGCTCATCCCGAATTGAAAGCCGCGGAATTCGTGGTGTTCGCGGATGCTTCCCGGCGTTATGTGGATTGCACCGAGGCGGTATGCGTCCTGCTGGGCTACACGCGCGACGAAATACTCAGCAAAACCATCGAAGACGTCAGCTACGACGTCAATGAAGTTCCGCGCTTGTTCGCGCAATACCTGAAAACGGGCGCAATGGAAGGCGAATACGTGCTGCGGCGCAAGGACAAAACGCCCGTCCCGATCCGCTACAAGGCTTTCGTTCTAAAAGACGGCTGCAACGCGGCGATCTGGGATCCGATCAAGGACTGGCGCGAGCCTTACCTCGCCGCTCTACTGGAAATGGATTCGGCAAAACTCAAGGGCAAGCTGGAGGTCGCGCTGGTCGCCATCCAAGCGGCGCGGGCGTCCCGAGGTCCGAGTCCGCCGCCCCCGCACGAGCAGCAAGCGATGAACGACGCTGTTTCCGCGCTCAATTCGCTGCTGCGTACTGCAAAGCTCGGCCCCACTGTGAGCCGCTAAATGGAGTCAGGCGGAAATCGGGACGGATCGTCGGAGCCATTTTTTCGGCAACCGATCGGGGTTAGACTCTCCGTGGTGGGATATTCCCCATTGCGTTTTCAACTTAAACCAGCGGCCTGCGTTGGCGTGGCTATGCTTCTCGCCGCCCTGCCCGCTGCTCCTGCGCCCCAACCCTCCCACGACAAAACGGTATGGAACTACGAAGGCGGCCTGTTCCTGCAAACCAATGGGTCGATTCCCAACGGCCCGTGTTTCCGGATATCCGGGCACGTCGAAGCGCCCGGATTTTTCGACAATCTGAAGCGGATCGACACCGACGCGGGAGCAGAGTTTCGGCGGGGGAAGGAAACCGTGACGCAATTCCCGGGTCAACTGTCGCTCGAGTTCGTGGTCTTCGATCACTACGATCAGACCTGCCCGCCGCAGGTGGAGAATACAAGTTCGTCCAAATATCTGACGCGCGCGATGATGAGCACCATGCACCTGTATCTGTATTGGAAGCACGGCGTGGAGTTGCGACCTATCGCCAACGTCGAGTCCAAGTATTTTTCGGTCGATCCGGTGTTGCCCACCGCGACCGCGCGAGCCGCCGCACGCGGGAACGCGGTCCCGGAAAAACTTGCGTGGTCATACGAATTTACGGTGCCCAGCGCGGGCGTACCGCTCAGCGACAGCCTGGTGTTGATTCTGCGCACGCCCGACAATCACATTGCAGCGCGCGTCGCAGCGCGCATGTAGCGTTGTGCGTAGTCGCCGGCGATTGCCGCGAAGTCTTGTGACGTTGTCGGTGTATTCAAGGTGTTGTCACAGTGCCTACCGGTCGCGGGTCTAAAAAGAGCTAGCATTTATGCTGTCCTAAATACGGTCCTCCGGACAGTTGCCCGAGCAGTTCCCGAAACATATTGTCACCCGTGAAGTTGCAAGCGGTGCCCTCCCTCAGGTTTCCCTCGCGCTTGCGATAAGTGTTTTTAGTCTAAAACGGATCGCATTGAGGAGGATTTGGTGAGGAAGGCCCTAGCTCTCATTTCATTTTTTTTCGTGATATCCGTGCCGGTCAAGGCACAAACCCAACAGCCTATTCGTGTGAAGTGTGGGGGTTCCGCGTACACCGACTCCAAAGGCCAAGCCTGGGCCAGCGATTATGATTTCAGCGGCGGTATGGTCAGCCAAACGACGGGTTCGGTCAGCGGCACAACGGACCCTGCGCTGTTTCAGCATGGTCGCATGCCGGACGACACCAGCCCCCTGGTCTATACCTTCACGGTCGCCAGTGGCGCGTATCACGTGAATCTTTACTTTGCCGAACTCAATACCGCGGACGACCACGTGGGCGCGCGGGTGTTCAATGTAAAGACCCAAGGGACTGTCGTGCTGCAGAATTTCGACATCTTCAAAACCGTCGGCGCGGGCGCGGCCCTGATCAAAGGCGTGGACATCGCCGTAACCAACGGACAGGTCTCCATCGAGCTCGACAACGTTCCAGGGCACGACCGCGGCAAAGTCACCGCCATCGAAATCACGCAAAGCACGGCAGCGCCGCAGCTCACGCTGAAATTCGTTCACTCCGATGGCACGCCCGTCGCGGGGACGCTGAACTACACAATGGCCACGTCCGCGCTCAAACTCGGGGGCAACACTCCGCTGACCAACGGCGAAGCGACTTGCGTGTTGCTTCCCGGGCCTCAAGCCATGGGGCTGGTCGGGCAGATTCAACTTACTCTGAGCCTGACGGACACGTCGGGCAATACGCTGTGGCAGATCGGCATGACCATGGACCCAACCACCGTTAACTTCGGGGCCATTCAAAGTTCGACACTTAACGTCGTCGTTGAAAAAATGTAGCGCGCTTGCGGATTGTTTCCATGTGCCCACGTGAGGGCTGTGCGGCCTCACGTTTTCGGCATCGATGTTGAGCTCACTTTGTCGCCAGGCACCAACCTCCGAACAAGAACTCACCTCTGAACCTCCAGAACATCCGCGCTTGGAGAAGTAACTCTGAAGCCTTTGGAATCATCCAACCAGCGTTGCCAACGACGATGATTCCCTTCTCGGTTCTCGATCTTTCGCCGATCCCGCAAAGCGCGACCGCAGCTGACGCTTTCCGCAACTCCCTTGACCTTGCGCAACACGCCGAAACCTGGGGCTATCGTCGATTTTGGCTTGCCGAGCACCACAACATGCCGGGAATCGCCAGCGCCGCTACCTCGATTGTGATCGCGCATATCGCCGGCGGCACTAAGACGATTCGCGTAGGATCCGGCGGCATTATGTTGCCGAATCATTCGCCGCTGGTGATCGCTGAACAATTCGGGACGCTCGCATCGCTATTTCCCGGGCGTATTGATCTTGGGCTTGGGCGCGCGCCGGGCACCGACACGTTGACGGCACGCGCGCTGCGTCGCGATCTCGCGACCAGTTCCGATCGCTTCCCGGAAGACGTGCAAGAGCTGCAACACTATTTCGAAGAGGTTGCGGCCGGGCAGAAGATTCGCGCCGTCCCCGGCGCGGGTCTTAAGGTGCCGCTCTGGCTGCTGGGTTCGAGCCTGTTCAGCGCGCAGCTTGCGGCCACGCTCGGGCTTCCGTTCGCTTTCGCTTCACACTTCGCTCCCGCCGACATGATGGACGCGCTGCAGCTCTATCGGCATCATTTCAAACCATCGAAACAGCTGGACCGGCCCTATGCGATGTTGGGCATCAACATCATTGCCGCCGCCACCGACGGCGAGGCGCGCCGCCACTTCACTTCGCTGCAGCAATCGTTCACCAATCTACGTCGCGGAATGCCCGGGCAAATCCCGCCGCCGATCGACGACATCGACGACTTCTGGTCTCCGGGCGAGAAAGCGCTCGCCGGCCAAACACTTGCGGTTTCCGCCGTGGGGTCGCCCGAAACGGTTGCGCGCGGCTTGCAGAACTTCATCGACCTCACTAGGCCCGACGAGTTGATCATCACTGCGCATATCTATGACCACAAAGCCCGGTTACGATCGTTTGAACTGGTTGCAGACCTTCGAAATAAGCTGGCGTCCTCTGCGACGACGGCGGAGGCCAAGGTCAGCGTTTAGCTCGCGGTTGAAAACAGCTCTGTACGTTCTGCGCGTTGCTCCCCATGCATCTCTGGATCGGATTTTGCGGCGGGCACAGCGTGGGGGCGTTGGTGTGGCGATGACCGAACCCTAACGGCTAAAGCCGGGATGGAAGGAACGCCTTAGGGCACGGCTGAGGCCGTACCCTCGCTCCGGCGCACAGGTTGCAACGTGTGCCACTGGATTTTTTCACGGCCCACGTCTTTGACTCTGACGGCCCCCCAACATACAATCCGCCGGTTCGCTTAACCGCAGCTCGGGTCTGCATGGTGGCGCAGAGCGAAGTCCGCGCAACCCGCCACAGCCCGCGAGCAGAATCTTGACAGGCATTTATGAACAGGACAGCGGCCTTCTTGCAGCAGATGAAATTGAACAAGGGAGTAACGGGATGCGAGATCGTTTGATTCTTTGCGTGGCAGCGGCATTACTTTTGTTGGCGCACTCACCGCGTTCCGAGGCGCAGGCGCCATCCGACAAAGACGCGAAAGCTCCAGAGGCCAAAGCGCCGGACAAATGTGACGCCCCTGCGACCAAGGAAGAAGTCTCCACGACAGATCACACCATCCGCTTGGGCGGGCAGACGATCCCATATAAAGCCACGGCGAGCACAACACTGTTGAAGAATGACAAAGGCGACGCGACGGGATTGATGTATTCGGTCGCGTATACGCGCAGCGATGTCAAAGATCTCAGCCTGCGCCCGGTATCGTTCCTTTACAACGGCGGACCGGGCTCCGCGACGATGTGGCTACACATGGGTGCTTTCGGCCCGCGACGCGCCCACACCGTGGACGGCACGTTTACGCCTCCCGCGCCGTACAAGCTGGTGGACAACACCGAGAGCCTGCTCGACAAAACCGATCTCGTTTTCATCGATGCAATGGGGACTGGTTACAGCCACGCCGTCTGCAAGGCGCAGGACAAAGACTTTTACGGGATCGATGAGGATGTCGAGGCTTTCGCGCAATTCATCGTCACGTACTTGAGCCGCAACGATCGGTGGAACTCGCCGAAGTTTCTGATCGGCGAAAGTTACGGGACGTTTCGCTCCGCAGCTTTGGGAAATTATCTGCAGAACCACGACACCGTGCATTTGAACGGCATTTGCTTGATCTCGTCGGTTCTCGATCTTGCGACGCTCACGTTTGCGCCGGGCGACGATCGTCCGTACATTTTCTATCTCCCCAGCTACGCGGCAGTCGCGTGGTACCACAAAGCGCTGAAGGATCGTCCCGGCGATCTACCTGCCTTCATCGAGGAGGCGCGCAAATATGCTCAGGGCGAATACGCCGCGGCTCTCTACAAAGGCGACAAGCTTCCCGCCGGCGAAAAGGCCGGAGTCGCGAAAAAACTTTCCTACTTTACCGGACTGAGCGAAGACTACCTGATGAAAGCGGACCTGCGCGTCACGCTGAGTCAATTCCGAGTCGAGCTACAGCGCAGCGCCGGCCTGACTACGGGGCGCATTGACGCGCGATTTACGGGCTATACGTACGATCTGCTGGAGGAAAACGCGCAGGGTGACCCCGAAGGGCCGGCGGTAGGAGGCGCGTTCACTGCGCTGATCAATGCTTACAATCATGACGAGCTGAAATTCGGCCGCGACAAGGTCTATCACAACACCGCCGGCAACACGAACTGGAACTGGACGCGGCAGTCAAGCGGACCTCGGCGGTTTTTTCCGGGCGCTCCTAACGTCGAAGGCGACCTGGCGCAAGCCATGATCACCAATCCGCGCTTGCTGGTGCAGGTGGAGAATGGTTATTTCGATTTCGCCACCCCGTTTTTCGCTACGGAATTCACGATGGAGCACCTCGGCTTGCCCGAAGCACTGCAGAAAAACATCAAAGAGGACTACTACTCGGCGGGCCACATGATGTATTTGCACGATGAGGACCGCGTGAACTTGCACAACCAGATCGCGGGCTTTATCGATCGCGGAACGCAGCAATAAGAAGCGAGACTGGCGAGTCAAGCTCGCCGCTCACTCCTTAGGCGCAGTTACTTGGTCTTACGATGGAAGTACGGTGCCATCAATTCCTTTGACCAGGCTGGCTGACGCACCGGTTCGCGCGGGCCGAATTCTTCCATGTACGGCTTGATGTCGAGGACTGGCGTGCCGTCGATGGCGTCGAGTTCGCGGACGGAAATGCGCAGCCCATCGACGCACTCGATTTTGCAAAGGGTGATGCCAATGCGGTTGGGGCGATCTTTCGCGCGCTGGGCGAAGATGCCGACCTTGGGCCAATCCAGGCGTTCTCGTGGATGTCGAGAACCGGTCTGCACCGCTTCCGCTGCCACGCGGTCGAACAAAAACAAAACCTCGATATGCGAGAACTGTTCCAGTCCGGCGGTGCTTTCCGGAGTGAATTGTTGCGGATCGAGCTCGATCGTTGAAATCAGGCCGGACCAGCAATCGTCGCTGGGTTGTTTAACCGCCGATCGAACCACACCTATAGGGCGCATCCGGCATTCAGGTGTCGTCAAATTTCAACCATTCTGACCTGCGAGGGCGTATCGATGTAGTGAGGTCGCGTGTCGACTCTCAACGATCGACCATGAATTGCACTACTCCTACCCCATCGAGCTGACTTTTTCCGGCTCGATCTTGTATAGGACGCGCACTTCGCCGGGCTGGCGGTACGGATACACCGGATTTCCCAGATATTTTTGCGACAAGCTGTTGATGTGATCGTCCGCGCCGTTCTGGGTGATCTCCACGACCTTCCCGCGAATCTCCATATATCGATAGGGATTCTCGGGATCCTGGATCGCCAACGACACGCGCGGATCGCGGCGGATGTTTTTGTCTTTCACGCGGCCCAGTGCCGAGTTGACGCGGACGTGTTTGCCGTCGTAGTCGCACCACACCGGCGTCACTTGCGGGCTGCCGTCTTTCATCAAAGTGCCAAGATTGGCGAATGCTTTTTTCTTGAACAAATCCGCGTATTTGTCGGGTACCTGCTCGGCCATCGCGACCTCCAGAAGATAAACTCCGTGACTGGGCTCTGCAACAAGACTCTACCACTTCTGTGCTGCTCAGCGCACCGCCGGCGGTATCGTGGGCGACATTGGAGGCTGCAGCCAGCGCTCGAGGACGCTTGCCGTATCAACTCCGGTGGCCTCGCGAAAAATTACCGGCAACTCTTGGACGCGAAACGGACGACGGTTTTGCTCGCTCCAGTCCATCAAGTGGCGCAGGGCGTCGCGCAGCGATTTCTGCCCGTTGGTCTGGGAGCGAATGCGATCGTCCATTTCTCCGGCCATCAGTGCCCCACGGGCAAACAGGTTCATCCCGACGCGAAAATCGCCGGCGTAGAGAAACGATCCCTCGCGCGAGAGTTCGTCCAAAGGCATACGCTGAAGAAATTTCGGCGCTTCCACGATGATCCGGCGCAGCCGGTCAAGCTTTTCTTTACGGTAACGCGTGGCATCGCCTTCCGGCAGCGCGTCCGCCAAGGCGGAAATCGCCACGTACCGTCCAAAACCTTCGTTGAACCATATCGTGTCGATGAGGGGCGTCATTTCCCAATTGAAAGGAAAATATCCGGCTCCGTAAGTGTGCTTGGGAATCCACGAATGGGCGATATGGTGCGCGTAATTGAATCGATGCGCTTCTTTTTCGAGGTCCGTGCTCTTCGCCGTAAGCGCGTGATCCACGTCGAGGTAAAAAGTTCCGCTGTTCAGGTGCTCCATGCTGAAGTTGTATTCATGTCGCGACGAGACTGGCCGCAGAAATTCCAGCACCACGGTGTAGTTGGAGAAGGGGGCCTTGCCGAAATAAGCGGTTACGCTATTCAGGGCATCGCGCGCCAGCGCCGCCTCAAGGGTCAGATCAACACCCGATTCGGAGTAGGCCGAAAGGAAAAGCGGAACATCGCCGTCTATCTTTCGCAATTGGAGTCTCGGACCCAACAAAATCTGCGAATCCGCCAGCGCGTAGTAGTCGGGCGCGCGCGCCGTCAACGCGGAGGTTTCGGCAGGAACGCGCGGCGCCAGCGTGGAAAATGCTGGCCAACTGGCAGGTGCCGTGACTTGCAGATCAATGGCGCGATTTTCCCATCCCTCAAAGAATGCAAACACGGAGTAACCCAGCAAACCCACGTAGCCATCGCGAATCTTGGAGGCGGCGGACGCGTCGAAAATCTCACGCTCCATCCGTGCGATATCGACGTCGTATTCGACACGACTCACATGCTCGCCGCGGTTGCCCATCGCCCATCGAGGCCCAAGTTCGTCGCGCCGCACTTCGACGGCACCGCCAGCAGGCGTATATGCGCTGACCTTGATCACGTACGGATCGTAGGGCTGCTGCGCGTAAGCGCCGGGGACTGAGCGCGGCATGATCAGGGTGAGCGGCGCGGTAGCCGTCGCCGGAAAATTCACCGAGATATGAACGACGTCCCGAGAAGCCAGATCGTATTGAACGCGATAAGCAAGAGTCTCTTCGCCGGCCGCGGCGACGGGCAAACATAGCGCCGCCAGCACAACCAGCGAGACTGCGCGGATGGTCCGCATCCCAATTCTTTTCAATCGAGCAGCCTCAAAGCGCGACCCGCTGATCGAATTGCCCGAGGAGGATCGGCCAGGCTTGTTCATGGCGCTTTCGCAATTCCTCGTTGGGGAAGCCTGCGTGCGTAAGTCGAAGGTGCGTGCCGCCGTCGGCATCGGGTCTGAAGTCCACGGTGACAACGTTTTCAAAACCATTGGTTGCGGAGGTGAGCCATGGGAGTTCCACTAGACGATCTGGTTCGAGCCGCAAGAACCTGCCGTAGTGCGGGTGTCGCATCTGCTCGTACAGCGTTTCGAAAAAGAAAACCGAGTTGACCTGGCCGTTCATCAACACCGTTCCCGGCCGCAAACCAGCGATCGAACGGCTCTGTCCACGCTCGACAGAGGACCGCCGGCGTTGCCGTCATCGCCCGCGCGACGCTTACGTTGAAGGGCCTGGCGGAAAGATCGGGTGGTGCAAACGATGGCGGTCATGAAAACCTCCAACTTGATCGAGATCGCCGCTAATTTGCGTCCAAGCTAGGTAAAACGAATCTCCGGCACGCGATCTGCCGCAGCTAAGTTCGCAGCGGTCAGCGCTCGCACCTCGACGGCGGTCCAACCCGGCGCAACTTCGCGAAGCGCCAGGCCATCCGGATTGACGTCGATGACCGCGAGATCGGTGATGATGGTGGTGACACACGCGAGTCCTGTCAACGGATAAGTGCACTCACGAACGATCTTTGGCGCGCCCTCTTTGGTGGTGTGTTCCATGCAAACAATCAGTGTCTTCGTGCCGGCCGCGATATCCATCGCTCCGCCGATGGCGCCGGAACCTCTTGCACCGGGAATTTTCCAGTTGGCGAGATCGCCTTTTTCGGAAACCTGAAACCCGCCGAGCACAGCGACGTCCAGATGCCCGCCGCGCGTCATCAGGTGCGCGTCGGCCTGATGAAAAAAAGACGCTCCGGGAACCAGCGTGACCGGTACTTTCATCGCGTCCACCAGGTCGTAGTCTTCCTCGCCCGGCTTAGCGCGGCGGCCCATACCGAGAATCCCGTTCTCACTGTGGAAATATACGGTGACGCCGACGGGCAAATAATCGGCGATCAGATTCGGAATGCCCCATCCAAGATTGACGTACCCGCCGTCCGGCAACTCCAGCGCGGCGCGCTGCGCGATCTGCTCTCTTGTCAAGCGCGGCTTACCCGCCATAGCGAATCCCTTTCGCCTGGACGATGCGGTGCACAAAAATTGCAGGCGTCATTACGCTTTCGGGGTCGATCTCGCCCACGGGCACGATCTCTTCGACTTCGACGATGGTGGTTTTCGCGGCCATGGCCATGACCGGATTGAAATTCTGCGCCGCCAGCCGGTACGTCAGGTTGCCGAGTTGGTCGGCTTTCTGCGCCTTGATGAAGGCGAACTCGGCGTGGATCGGCATTTCCAAGATGCAGCGCCTTCCATCGATCATGCGTTCTTCTTTGCCCGCAGCGACCTCGGTGCCGACGCCGACCGTGGTGTAAAACCCGAGGAGTCCCGCGGCAGCCGCACGCATGCGTTCGCACAAAATCCCCTGCGGCACCAACTCGATGGTTACTTGCTTCGCAGCCAGCCGCTCTTGAAAATAGTTGGAATGCGGGCCGGGGAAGGACGCGACGACGTGGCGAACGCGACCGAGCTTGAACAAAACTCCCAGTTCGCCGTCGCGCGTTCCGCAATTGTTGCTGATGGCCACGAGATCTTTCGCGCCTTTGCGCGCCAACGCCGCAATCAAATTATTCGGAAATCCCGCGCCGCCGAAGCCCCCGAACATGATCCGCGCACCATCCGGAACGTCGGCGACAATCGCGTCGATGTCGGAATAGACTTTTTGCTTCATCAAACGCTCGGGACGCGGTTGTCTATCTCGATCATTTGTAAGACGAATCGCTCGGCTAATTCGCTGCGACACGAGTCCCGGTCATAAACCGCAAACGCACTTTTTCGGAGACTCCGCTGTCCTGCAACCAAGCCCCTGTTCGCGTGCCGCTCAAATCGTGCTGTAGGAGCGCCTGCAAGTCCGCTTCGTCGTCCACGTCCATTTCCAGCCGGACGTTCCGACGCTTCACGACGAGCGCTCCGGTTCGCGTCCCTTCGCCGCAATGCTTCGCGAAACTTCCGTTGCCGAAATGCGACGGAAACAGTGTCGGAGGAGTTCGCAAGATCGCGTTGGTCCCGGTTCCATCCCGCGACGGCACAATCACAACCGCGGGCGCAGCGTATTGGACGGCCAGCAATTCGTCGATATCGCGCGACGTCACGAGTGGCAAATCCAGTGGCAAGCGCAGTACCGCAATGACGCCACGTTCCTCGCACTGCCGCGACGCGTCGTCTACCGACATGCTCTCCGAGATTTGCTGTTCCTCGCGAAGAATTTCCCACCCATTTTCGCGTGCCGCCTGCACGGCCGGCTCATAGTTGGTCACCACAAATATCTTCTCGGCTTGCTGCACCCCGCGAACGGCGCGAAAGGTATCAGCCAACATCGCGTGCGCCAAAGCGAATCGTTCCTCCGGCGTCAGAACCCCGGCGAGCCGCTGTTTGGCATTTCGCAGATCCTTGACCGGAAGCAGGAGAGCGCGCATCGGATTCTAGTAAGCGTCTTCGGAGTAGAGATGATGGTTTTTGTCTTGTATCAAGGGCAACGACTTAGGAACGCGATTTTCCGGCTCTTCGGCCACATCGAACGTGCGGCCAACTTTATACGTAGTGCTGCGCTCGACGGGAACGCGGCCAATCGAGCGAATCATCCGCCGAAATTCTTCAGGCGAAACGAACTCGCCGAAGTTGGCGCCTGCAGCCTTGGAGATGCTCTCTTCCATCAAAGTGCCGCTGAAATCGTTGGCTCCTGCTTTCAGGCATTCGAGCGACGTCGCGAATCCCAACTTTACCCAAGAAACTTGCAGGTTTTGGATTGCGCCGTGCAGCAGCACGCGCGACAACGCATGTACGCGCAGGTGATCTTCGCGCTGCGCTCCGGCCCGAGCGCCGCCATGTTTGTAGAGGCGGGTTTTTTCATGAACGAATCCAAGCGGCACAAATTCCGTAAACCCGCCCGTACGCTGCTGAATCGCTCTCAACAACAGGATGTGCCGCACCCAATCCGCAGGCTCTTCCACGTGGCCGTACATCATGGTCGAGGTCGTGGGGATTCCCAGTTCGTGCGCGGCGGTGATGATTTCAACCCAGCGGGCGACCGGAAGCTTGTTTGGACTCAATTGTTGCCGCACGCGATCGTCCAGTATTTCCGCCGCGGTTCCAGGGATGCTGCCAAGACCCTCGTCTTTCATCATCTGCAAATAGTCGCGCAGCGTCATTCCCGTTTTGTCCACGCCGTAGGAAATTTCCATAGGCGAAAACGCGTGTACGTGCATCGCGGGAATGGCGCGTTTGACAGCGCGTAGAATATCGCGGTAAAAAAAACCATCGAGATCGCGCGGCAAGCCGCCTTGGATGCAGACTTCGGTCGCGCCGCGGTCCCAGGCTTCGCGCGCCTTGCGGACAACATCCTCAGCCGAGTGAAAATAGGCATCCGGCGCGCCGGCGCCCCTGGCAAAACCGCAGAAGCTGCAGCCCACAAAGCAGACGTTGGTGAAATTGATGTTGCGGTTCACGACGTAGGTGATGGCATCGCCGACAGTTTCGCGCCGCAATTGGTCCGCGACGGCAATCAGCGCGTCGAGCGCGGGGCCTTCGGCCGTCGCCAGCCGCAATCCCTGCTCGAAAGAAGGTTCAACGCCCTGGGAGGCCGCGGCGAGGTAGTCGCGCACGTCGGGCGGACACAAGGTCAGTGGGGCAGAGTTCCCGGGTTGTGCTGCAGTGCTCATAGACAATTCGCAAGAGCCGGAGTCGGCAACGCGGCGTCGAAGTGTATCGTACCAGAGAGGCCGCTAATTCACAGAGGATTGAGTCGAGCAACAGGCCAGGCGGAGATTTAACACGAGTTTGACAAACGAACCGATCATAGCGTGTCAAATCTGTGGCGGTTGTTAACTCGGGTCGGCTACCATACAACGTGGAACATGAAGCGCTGGACCTTGATTCTTCTCCTTATCGCGCTGGCCGCGGGGCTGGCGTTTGCCGCTGGGATTTCAATGCTGCACAACGGCTTGAGCGCCCGTGCCACACCGACCGCGATGGAAGCGATGCTGGCGCAAAACGCCCGCCACCTGGCGATTCCGGCGAACGCTCGCAACGAGCACAACCCCGTCACGCCGTCCGATCAGTATCTTCAAGAAGCGATGGCGCACTTCGCGGATCACTGCGCAACGTGTCACGGGAACGACGGCAGCGGCGATACCCTGTACGGCAAAGGCTTATACCCGAAGCCGCCGGATTTGCGCTTGGCGGAAACGCAAAAGCTTTCCGACGGAGAACTGTTCTGGATCATCGAGAACGGAATCCGCTTCACCGGCATGCCGGCGTTTGGCGGCGGCCTCGGATCGCAGGACGACAGCTGGAAGCTGGTACTCTTCATTCGTCATCTGCCGCAGCTGACTATGGAAGAACGCATAGAGATGGAACGCGACAATCCGAAAGGGCCACACGAACACGAGGAAGACAAGGAAGAGCAGGATTTTCTGGGTGGCGCGCCGGTGCAACAAAAGCCAGAATCGGCGCATCATCACTAGTGAGTGTTTGTCAGGCTCAGTCAAATGGGGGCCGGGCTACGGAGATCTCTTATGAAACGTGGAATAATTACGGCATTTTTCGTTTGCGCATTGATGGCGAGTGTTGCCTTCGCCCACGGTGATAAAAAGCATGTGATGGGCACATTGGAAAAAATCAATGCGGATTCGGTAGTGGTCAAACAGGCTGACGGCAAGTCCGTCGAAGTGAAACTTGTTTCGGGAACGATGTACGTGTCCCGGGACGGCAAGGCTGCCAAGCTCTCCGATTTGGCCGTCGGCGATCGCGTCGTGATTCATGCCACGCCGGCGGGCGATACATTGTCCGCGGATGAAGTAAAGTTTTCGGTGCCGGGCGCTCCCGCTCCTTCTTCGCCGAAATAGTAAACGACGAGCATTTCCCAGGACGCAAGAGCCTTTGTAGCAGACGCCCTTGTCGGTGTGCGTCAGCTACGAGCAATAAATTCAAAGCAGGCGCAAATCGCTCTCGAACGCAAAATATGTCGGAACGGACTTTTCCCTCCTTCTTCAGCCGCGTCGTAATTGACGCAGCGTTGGCGAACTGGCCAGAGACGTTGAAGAAACACATTAGTCGCTGACTAAATGGCACGAGTGTGTTTTCAAGACGATCCAGACGGGCTTGCCGGAGGTCAGCCCCAGGGTGCGGGCAGCACTGGGCGTCACGTGAACCGTGAACGTCACTCCGGCCTCGACGCGCGCGATGACGGTCATTCCACGCTGTTCGAGCGCGACAATGTTCCCTTCCAGAACATTCCGGGCGCTGAGCCCCTGCGGACGCTGGTTGGCGAGCAAGATGTCTCCCGCGCGGATCGCGATTTTGACGCTATCGTTTGGCACAGCATAGCCCAGGGGAACTTCAATCTCGGTTCCGCTGTCCTCCAGGCGCACACGCATCACGCCGTCGGCCTGGCTCAGATCGACTACCGTGCCGCTGAATAAATTTTCGAATCCCAGGGTTTGTGCGAGTTTTCGACGGCGGGGCGCGCCGAGAACGGCATGCGGGTAGCCTGAGCCGACCACTCGCCCCTGATCGAGCACGATGACACGTTCGCCAAGCGCTTCGACTTCGTCGCGGGTGTGGGTCACGTACAGTATCGGGATTTTTTGCTTGGCGTTCCAGGCGCGTAGATCATCGACGATGAACGATTTTAGTTCCGCATCCAACCCCGAAAGCGGCTCATCGAGCAGCAGCACGCGCGGTAACGTAACCAGCGATCGAGCCAATGCCACCCGCTGCTTTTCTCCGCCCGATATTTCACCAGGCCTTCGCGAACTCAGGTTTTCAACATGAAAGGCTCGCAAGATTTCGTCGATTCGCGAGGTTCGCTCGGTTTCGCGAAGGTTTGGCAAGCCGTACGCGATGTTTTCTTTTACGGTCATGTGCGGGAACAAGGCAAGCGACTGGAACACGTAGGCCATGTGGCGACGACGCGGAGGAAGATCCACGTTGGTTTCAGAATCGAAGACGGTGTCTTCGCCGATCTTGATTTGGCCGGCGTCAGGACGCAGCAGGCCCGCGATGCAGTCCAACAGCGTGGATTTTCCGGCACCGGAAGGACCGAACAGGATGGTGATGCCAGGAACGATTTCGACGGAGACGTCCAGCTGAAAACAGGAAGGACCGGCGAAGCGCCGGGCAACGCGGACCTGCAGAGCCGCGGGCGCGCTTATTTCGCCGGCCACGGTCGCCAGAATCGCCGGCCGATGCGGCGATTGAGCCCATACACAATGGAAAGCACGACGAACGAGAAGGCGAGCAGCACCAGCGCCATGCGATTCGCTGCAGCGTAGTCCAGGGATTGCACGTGATCGTAGATATCAATCGACACCGTGCGAGTTGCGCCGGCCAGATTGCCACCCACCATCAAGACCACTCCAAATTCTCCCAGCGTGTGTGCGAAGCTCAACACCAGCGCCGTGATCAGGCCGGGGACCGACAGCGGGAGGACGACGCGCCGGAACGTACGCAACGCGCCGGAACCAAGAACCGCGGAAGCGTCGAGCAGTTTGCGGTCGATGCTCTCAAACGATACGACCAGCGGCTGGACCGCAAATGGCAAACTGTAGAGCACCGAGGCCAATACCAACCCTGTGAACGTAAAGGCCAACCCATGACCGAACGCCGCTTGCCACAATTTTCCGAGCGGCCCACGCGTGCCCATAGCTACCAGGACGTAGAATCCCAGCACTGTCGGCGGCAATACCAGCGGAAGCGCAACGACAGATTCGACCAGAAACTTTCCGCGCCACGGCGAATACGCCAGCCAATAGGCAAGGGGTAGCCCGATCACGAAGAGAATCGCCGTGACGCAGCCAGCGAGACGCATTGACAGCAGGAACGCTTCCATGATCACCAAGCTTGCAGGCGATGGATTTTTGTGGCCTCGGAGGCGTGCAACCGCTTACGGCTTCTATCTCGCGGCGCCCGGAACTGTGAACCCGTACTTGGCAAGCGTCTCTCGGCCAGAGTCGCTCTTCACAAATTCCAGAAATGTGCGCGCTGCATCTTTGTTCCTTGCGTTGGTCAGCACGATAGCGCCCTGCTCGATCGCGGGATGCGCGTCGGCAGGGATTTCCCAGCGTTCGCCTGTTTTCATCGGCGGCGAGAGGGCGAGCGACAGCGCAACGATCCCAATTTGCGCGTTACCCGACTGCACGAACTGCGCCGCTTGGGAAATGTTTTCTCCGAGCACCAGCTTCGCTTTCACCTTTTCGTAGATTCTGGCTTTTTGCATGGCCGCAACGGCTGCCTTTCCGTAGGGAGCGTGTTCCGGGTTGGCAATGGAAATTTTCTGCACGCTCGGATCGAGGAGCGCATTCCACTTTTGGTTCGCGACGTCGATCTTGGAGCCTGGCGGTACCCAAATCACGATGCGGCCGAGACCATATTTGTAAAACGTTGTTGGGTTCGCGAGGCTGGCGATTACCAGCTGTTTCGGGTAGTCGCTATCCGCTGAAAAAAAGAGGTCGAAAGGCGCACCGTTCAGGATTTGGGTGAAGAAATTTCCGCTCGATCCGTATGTTACGTTGAGCAGGTTTCCTGTCTGGTTCTTGTACTGCTGCGCAAGATCGGCCATCGCGAACTGCAAATCCGCGGCGGCGGCGATCCGTACTTCCTCCTCTTGCGCTAAGATTTCACGCCGGGTGAAAGAAATGACAAAAACCAAGGCGAGTAACCCGAGGCAACTGCGTCGAATTGTTTTGTTGAGGATCATAGGATAAGGGAATCACGAATCGGCGATCATACTCTCAAAATCATCACTTCGGTCGATTTGATCAACGCCGCGGCGCGCTCTCCGGCTTTGAGCCTCATCTCCTTCGCCGCATCTGCGGTGATGATCGCGGTGATGTGCTGCTCGCCGATCGCCATGGTCACCTGAGCCAGCAGCCCGCTGTATTTGATCGCCAGCACGCGACCAATCAGTTGGTTCCGCCCGCTGATCTTACGGAAGTTTCCGCGGCGCGTCTGAATGTCCCCGCGCTCCAGGCTTTTCGGGATGAGGCGGTCGATCTCGCTCTCTGGCACGCGGTGATGACCGCCTGGCGTCTTCGCGGTCTTAATCTTGTTGCGGTAGATCCATTGCTTCAGCGTCGGATAGCTGATTCCCAGGATGCTTGCCGCTTCCCGCGGCGCCAACAGCCTCTGCACGATTGCACCTCAAGCGAGGCAGCAGAATAGCGCGCCCCGAGCCGCTAGAGCAATACGTCTTTATACGCTTCTATACGGAACCGATAGACCTAACGCGAACACTGGGGCATCCATCCTTGCCGCTAATTCCGCAGCGGTTTGCCTGTTTTCAGCGTGTGTGCGATGCGCGCTTGGGTCTTCTTTTCGCCGCACAGGGAAACGAACGCTTCGCGCTCGAGATCAAGAACGTACTGCTCGCTGACCAATTGCGGCGCGCTGAGCGGGCCGCCCGCCAGAATGTTCGCGAGCTTGCGCGCAACGTGACCGTCGTATTCGGAGGCATAGCCGCCCCGCAGGAGAAGGTGAATCGCCAATTTAGCGCCAGCAAGGAATTGTTCGCCGAGCACCTTGATTTGCGTGGTCTGTGCGCCCTCCTGCCAACTCGCGGCAGGCGGCTTGTATGCGTTGCGAACAAGGGACAAGGCAGCTTCCTTGGCGTCAGCCACTAAGCGATCGCGATTCATCGACACGCCGTCTTCACGGCGGAGGAATCCGAGGTCGCGGCACTCCTCGGCACTGGTGCCCACTTTCGCCATCGCCAGCGCTTCAAAAACAGGCTTCATGGCGTGGAACAAATCCAAATCTTCTCCGCCGGCTGCGTGTTCATTCGCGCGAATCAACATCTCTTTCGATCCGCCGCCGCCGGGAATCAACCCCACGCCCGCCTCAACCAGTCCCATATAGGACTCCGCCGCAGCTTGAATTCGGGCGGCGTGCAGGCTGACTTCACATCCGCCACCTAGAGCCATGCCCTGCGGCGCGACAACCACTGGTTTGGGTGCGTACTTGATCGCCAGATTGGCGTTCTGAAATTGCTTCACGGCGAGATGCAATTCGTCCCACTCCTGCTCCTGCGCGGCCACCAGCACCAGCATCAAATTCGCGCCAACCGAAAAATTCACGGCCTGGTTGGCGATGACCATAGCGTCGAAATCGGTGTCCAGCCGCTTCAGGCCCTTGTGGATCATTGCAATCAGGTCCGCGCCAATAGCATTCATCTTGGAGTGAAATTCGCAGCAGACTACGCCGTCGCCAAGATCGATGAGGCTCGCGCCGGAGTTCCGCTCCACTTCACGGCCAGCTTCCTTCAGCGACCTCAAGACCAGCACGCCCGCGGGCTCTTCGACTTTTTCCGTCGCGCCGCTAGCAATATCGAAAACAGTGGTCTTACCTTTTTCTGATTCGTAGAAACTCTTGCGGCCGCTGGCCAACAGTTTTTCGAGCACGGGCGGCAGCGTCCGGCCTTCCTTTTGTACTGCGGCCGCAAACGCCGTCACGCCGATGGCGTCCATTAATTCAAATGGACCTAGCTCCCAGCCAAATCCCCAGCGCAACGCGCGATCGAGGTCCACGACGTGATCGGAAATCTCCGGCACCCGCCGCGCGGCGTAGAGACACGTTTCCGAAAGCGAGCCCCACAGAAACTGCTGGGCCTGGTCGCCTTTTTGCCCTTCGAGCACTGGGCCAACCAGTGCGCGCAATCGTTCCGTCGTATCCTCAATCGTCTTCGCCGTCTCCAGCGAAACGAACCGCGCCTTTTGTCGCGCGCGATACTCCATGGTGTTCACGTCGAGGGTAAGAATTTCTCGTTCGCCTTCACCCTTTACCCGCTTGTAAAAGCCCTGCCCGGTTTTGTCGCCGAGCCAGCCGCGCCGCGCCATCTCTTCGACAAGAGCCGGCACGCGATACATCTCCCGCGACTCATCGTTCGGCACCGTTTCGTAGATATTTTTGACCACGTGCAGCAAGACATCGAGCCCCACAATGTCCGCGGTGCGAAAGGTAGCCGACTTCGGCTGCCCGATCACCGGTCCGGTGCACGAGTCCACTTCCTCGACGGTCATTCCCAAAGCGCCCATCAATCGCAAAGCATTCAGCATGGAAAACGTGCCGATGCGGTTGGCAATGAAGTTCGGCGTATCCTTTGCGACCACCACGCCCTTGCCCAACCGGCGGTCGCAAAATTCGCCGAGCGTCTCGACAACCTCCGGCAACGTCTTCGGCCCCGGAATCAGTTCCACCAATTTCAAATAGCGCGGCGGATTGAAAAAATGCGTCCCAGCCCAATGCTGCTGAAACTCCTCGCTCATTCCTTCCGCGATCAAATGCACCGGCAATCCCGAGGTATTCGTAGTGACGATCGCGCTCGGCTTGCGAAACGCCGCCACGCGCGCGAGCAGATTTTTCTTGATCTCCAGATTTTCCGCGACGACTTCGATGATCCAGTCCGCTTCCGCGCAACGAACCAGATCATCGTCGAAATTTCCGATGGCAATCCGTTCCGCGAGTGGCGCCGTGAAAAAAGCCGCGGGCTTGGCTTTCTTCGCCGCATCCAGTCCCGCGCGCACGATCTTATTCCGCGCCTCCGCCGGCGCCTCCTGCGTCACGCCAGGAGGTACAATATCCAGCAAGATGCAGGGCAAGCCAGCATTCGCGAAATGCGCGGCTATCCGCGCTCCCATGGTTCCTGCGCCCAATACGACAGCCTTCTCGATTCGACGCTTCATGGGGAACCTCTTCGGAGGACTAGCACGGTAGGACAGGTTACAAAACCGGCATGCAGCGGTCAAACAAGCTTCTCGCAAGCGAGAGTAGCACTAAACTGTAAGCAAGATGCTCGACGACAAAGTAGTCAGCGCGGTGGACTGGCTGAAGAACGCCACGGACAAGATTCGCGCCCTGGCCAGCGGTGAAACACGTCCCGCAGGCGAGCGTCCTCGCGTGGGCCTAGCCCTGGCTGGCGGCTTTGCAAGAGGGATCGCCCACGTTGGCGTGATTCGCGCGTTAAAAAACGCCGGCGTTCCCATCGACGTCGTCGCCGGAACCAGTGTCGGAGCATTGATCGGCGCGTGCTATTGCGCCGGTGTTCCGCTGAACGACATGCAGCGCATCGCCGCCGACACCACCTTCGCGGACTTCGGCCGCTGGACGCCGTCGTGGCTAGGCCTGGCCAATAATCTTCGCCTCGAGCGGTATCTCCAGCGTTTCACTCCAGCGAAAACGTTCGAAGAACTCACCACGCCGCTGGCCATCGCTACAAGTGATATCAATGAGGGTATTTCGGTGTACTACACGCGCGGACTTCTTGGTCCGCCGTTGCGCGGCTCCTGTGCGTATCCCGGCCTATTCGTGCCCATACAGTTCGAAGGCCGCACGCTGGTGGACGGCTTCCTGACCGCGCCGGTTCCCGTCGAAGGCACGCTGCTGCTGGGCGCGGACATCACCATCGCCGTCTACCTGGAAGCCGGCAGTTTTACAAGCCCGCGCACCGCCGCCGACGTCATCAGCCGCTCTTTTTCGATCATCCAGCGCCACGCCGACATCGCCTGGCGCCAGCAAGCCGACGTCATCATCGAGCCGGACGTCAAACCGTTTGTATGGGACGACTTCACGCGAACGAATGAACTTGTCAAGGTAGGAGAAGCTGCAGCGGAAGCCGCGCTGCCTCAGGTTCTCAGGGCCCTCAGCGGCGAAAAACGCGAACCAGCGGCTTGACCGGAACGCTGGACGCCTCCGCGCATCAGGCTCAAGCGGTTTCTCTGTCCCTTTCAGGCCGGCGTTACCTCCACCCTCAACGCCTGACCTTCCCCTTTTCCTCGCTGGGTCAGCCACGCGCCAAAGCTTTCCGCGAAGCGTTCCGGCGTCACGCGAAAGCTGACCTCGACTCTTCCTTCTCCAACGGGCAGCGTATCGTCAAATTCCGCCGCGTTTGTAAAATTTCGCATGCAGAATTGATCAAGCCATTCCAGCGGGCAAGCGCGGCGCTCCCCGCGGATCACCACGTCCACTTTAAATTTCTGCGAATACATCTGGAGACTATAACACCGCGACTCCGTGCGCCGAACCGCCCCAATCTTCCAAGCCGAATCTGCTGGCAGCCTCAATCGTCCGGCCAGATCCTCGCGCCAGAGTCTTGCCAATGCAAACTAAACGGATGGCTTGTCGACAACGTTTTGCTCGCGCGTGTTCATACCGACGCAGGCCAACAGTGGGCAAGCCGTCGGACAGGCCTCGCCGACACCGTCTTGGGCGAAAAGGCGATCCATCGGAGCGCCACGCGCACTATCTCCCGTGGAATCAAAGCGTTTGGCAAAGCCGCGCGGGAATCGCGCACAAACTATCATTTGAAGTTCGTCCTCGGGAACTGGATGGGCAGAGTTCGACGCGCGTGACCCCGTCAGTTCGGCGAGCGCCACTTGCCCGCGGCCGCAAACAATTGCAGTCCGACGGCGAACTGCTCGTTGTCCACCGGCACGCAGTAAACCACTCGCGCCCTCGAGCGAAAATTCCCCAGCAGTGATCGGACGTTGAGCCGCTCGTTCGGTTTCCACGGCTTGCTGGTCAAAACCCGCGCTCCCCGGGGGCTGATGTTTTCCGTGACCCCCTCCTGCGCCGGAGTTCGAACGTCCAGGCTGGACAGATCCACGACCACTTTCATGGGCGTGCGATTCTCGGTGCGCTTTGAAGCGGGATCCATAGGACCGATACCTTCCGGCTAGCCATCTATTGCGAAAACACAAAATGCAGGGGCGCGCTTCAGCGCATCCCCAGGTGGAGACTGTCGGGGCAAGGGCAACGACGGCGTGAATGATAACCCCGTTCCCGCCTGCCCAGTCAAGGTTTCCTCTTTCCGACTGGTTTTACCTTCGAACTGTCCGGCAATGCGACACCGGCTTCCCACGAACGGACAGTCGAAGCCTCGGCCCGCTTCGCAGGTTCCGCGGAAACCCTTATTTTTCAATCAGTTTCGCCCGAAACAGACTCGGTACTCAAATTGCCAAGGGAACCAAGGGCCAATTGTCTCTCGCACCGAACGATTCCTCCGCCTGGAGACGCTCATGAAAAAAACCGAATGGACGCGCGAAATCCTCACCACATGGCCGAGTTACGAATACGTAAAGCAAAAGGAAAGCGCCGGTTGGCGCCTGGCGGCTGTCGAATGGCAGCGCGAGAACGATACCCAGGCCGAACCTCGGCGCGAAGCTTCCGAAGGCTCGCGTTTCGGTGAGGAAATCCCCTTCGGCACCCGCATCGCCGGCGATTGCCTGCATCTCGAGGAAAACCCTTCCGAGATGGAAATACTGAATTGTCTGGCGGAAATGATCGTCCTCGATCTCTCCTACCCGCGCATGGCAGAAGCCCTGAACCGCCGCGAGTTTCGCACCCGCGAAGGAAAGCCTTGGACTCCCCTGGCAGTGTTCAAATTGACTCCACGCCTGATCGAGGTGGCTCCCCGCATTCTCTCCGGCTCCGAATGGGAAACCCGCAAAAAGCAACTTTCCCGAGTCGCCTGGAATTCCTGATTCCCTGTAGCGATGGGTCTTTACACCCGTCGTTGCCCTGGGCCACCAGCTGCACAAACACTAGTGTCCACGTCGACCCGCCAAGCGTCGGTGCGTCCCGTCGAACCGCCCCGAACCCGATGCCCTAGGAACAATCCGAAATCCCGCGCTTATTCGTTCAAGACGCTCGCCAGCGAATCGTGCACCGTAAGTCTGCCATTGTAGTGAATGTACCCCAGCTTCCTGAACTTGTTCATGAAGAAATTCACACGCGACCTCGTCGTTCCCACCATCTCGGCCAGCGTGTCCTGACTGATGTTCTCCAGGACCGGAGCGACTTTATCGCCTTGGCGGCTGCGCGCCAGCAGCAACAGCGTTCGCGCCAACCTCTTCTCGCTGAAATTAAACATGTGGTCGATCAAATCCTGTTCAATGCGGCGGTTGCGCATTACAAGATAGTTGATGAAATGAGCCGATACCGACGGATCTTCCTCCACCAGCCGGAGCATCGATTTTCCCTTGATGATATTGACCAAACTGGGCACCAGCGCGATCGCCGATGTCGAGTACACGCCTGCGCCAGAGATGCAAGCTTCGCCGAAAAAATCCCCTTCCCCAAGAATTCCAAGCACTGCCCCCTTGCCACGATTGGAAACTAGCGTGAGCTTCACCACTCCTTTTTCGATGTAGTGAACATCCGTGCATTGTTCTCCTTGGGAGATAATCGTCTCGCCCGCCTTAAATTCCTTGATTTTTTTGGTTGGGAGCGCTCTAGCAAAAAAGCCTGGCGTCCCGAAACCGCTCCGCCGCCGTGATTTCATTTCCCTCCTCGTTCTAACGTGACAATAGCCGTGGCAACAGCTCCATCGCCAAAATTTCCGATGAAGTACGATCGGTAACTGACTTCCCCCGTTTGCGTTGCCCCTCTTCTACCTTCCGCTTGGAACTTCGTCTGTTCAATTTTGAACAGACATCGCTGCGCGGTCCGGTTACCGTTCGGCATTCATCCGCCCGGTTAGCCTTCGCGGCCTCGCTTTTTCTGAGCCCGAGAAGCCCGAGACGCTATCCGCTCAAGTCACTCAATATGAAGCTGGGCTTCGACATTTTCAGGCGCCTTGACGATGGCACGCCCCTGTGGGTCGCTCAGGTAAACTCCCTTGTCGAAGCTCGCGCAAGACTCACAGCTCTGCGACAGCTTTCTCCAGGCAATTATTTCGTCCGCGACGCGGAAACCGGCCAATCTTTTGAGGCTGACTTGGGCGAAAATCCCGGGGGGAAATTAGAGCAAGCCTAGAAGCTCAAAAAGAATGGATCTGAAGTCCACGATCAGGTTACGGAAATACAGAGTCCGCTTGAATTCCGCGATACCCCTAAATACCGCCGATCTGATCTTGTAGGAAAACTCGAACGCATACATTGTTCCCGTGATTGGCCACCGAGAGACGACCTGCCCCGGAGCGCTCGCCGCGAAGGACAAGGCTGCCCGAAAAATCTCAACCACTTGACTCCTC
>CAVTPW010000005.1:0-627981 GCA_963736725.1 uncultured Acidobacteriota bacterium
GGGCACTACGTACGGCGGGCGGTAAGTACCGCGGAGTAGGGTGTTGGCTTCGTCGTCGCCGATGACTTGTTCCTGAGCAGCGTCGAATTTCATGGTGCGACCTAGGCGATAGGAGGCATTAGCCAGGTGGACCAGCGTTGTGGAGATGTGCGCTTCTTCGATTGGCGAATGTATGTCTTCGGCGCGGCGGCTGCGGACGCAGTCGATAAAGTTGGCGTAGTGATCGCCGGAAGCTTTGCCGTGTGGGCCGGGTTCGACTTCGTCGGTCAGCCAGGTTTTGTACGCGTCGTAGCCGTCTACTGCCAGGTAGCCGTTGGAGCCGTAGAAGATGTTGCCGACCGTGTTGGTCTTGGCGTCTTTCGGGCCCAGGGATGGTTGCAGGTTCGCGGGCTTTTTTTCGGCGGGTTTTTTGGCTGCGTCGGCGGTGAGTCCCGCGGGGGGAACGCTGCTGCTTCCATACGCGCCGGTGCCGATTTCGGCTTCGTGGTTGGTGATCCAATGGCGAACTTCGAGCTCCATCATCTTGCGCTTGCCGTCGGAGCTTTCGAAAATGAAAGTGGCGGTCAGGGTGTTGGGAGTTTCCTGATCGTCTTCGAACATGAAGTGGCCGCCCAGCGCGGAGACCGAAGTGGGGAAGCGCACACCTAGTCCAGCGCGCGCAATGTCGATTTCGTGGATGGCCTGGTTGCCGACTTCGCCGTTGCCGGTGTCCCAGATCCAATGCCAATTGTAGTGAAAGCGATTGCGCGTAAACGGCTTGAGCGGCGCGGGGCCAGTCCAGAGGTCGTAGTGAACGCCGGCGGGGACGGGTTCTTCAGTGGCGCGGCCAATCGACGGCCGCCACTTGTAGCAAAGGCCGCGCGCCATGTAGACATCGCCGATGGTACCGTCTTGCAAATGCTTCATGGCCTCGAGCATGCCGGGGTTGGATCGCCATTGGCTGCCGTGCTGGCAGATACGATTGTATTTTTTTACGGCGCTGACCAGTTGACGGCCTTCGAAGGTATTGTGCGAGCAGGGTTTCTCGACGTAGACGTCTTTGCCCGCCTGACAGGTCCAGATGGCCATCAGCGAATGCCAGTGATTGGGCGTGGCAATGGAGATGGCGTCGATGTCTTTGTCTTCCAGAAGCTTTCGAATATCGACAAAGGACTTGGGTTTGGGGCGGCCCAACTTTTCAACGTCGGTAAGACGCTGATTCAAGATATTTTCATCCACGTCGCAGAGGGCAGCCAGCTCGACGCCGGGAACGTGGGAAAAGCCTTTGATGTGATCGGTGCCGCGACCCCGGGTTCCGCAGATGCCTACGCGGACTCGATCGTTTGCGCCCAGGATTTTGCCGCCCAGGGCGAGCGCAGCCGCACCTGCGGTGATTGCTTTGCCGGTAGTCTTAAGAAATTCACGACGCTCGATGGGCATTTTTCGCCTCTTCTTCTAAGCACGTTTGCGAACGCTTTAATTTAGCACTTCCTGGAATGTGCCGGAGCTTGAATGTTTTGGCCCGGGCTAGCCGGGGCGATCGAAGTTGCCTCACAGTTCACGGCGCGGCCGCGTTGACGTAGAGCACCAGCAAGAGTGCCGGTGCTACTTGGGACTCGCGGAGGCGTTGTCTTTGGCGGAGTAGACGAATTGGCGGACTTCGGCGCGTTGCTTGTCGAGGTCGGCCAGGTGTTGGGCGCGGAGTTGCTGGTAAACCTGGAGCTCCTGTTGGGCGTGGTCTTTGTCGCCAGTGCGAACGTAGGCTTGGCCGAGGCGATAGTGGGCGTCGGGGAGGTCGGCGTTGAGTTCGAGGGCGTGTTTGTAGTGTGGGATGGCTTCGGCGTACTTCGATTGGTCGGAGTAAAGATTGCCGAGCTGCAGTTGTGCTTCGGCCAACTTGGGATCGAGCGCAATCGATTTCGTCAACAGCGATTCGATTTGGTGGAGATCGAGGCTGGGATCCTGGGCGCGCTTTCCTTTCCACAGGCTCATCGCGTAGTAGTAAAGCGCGCGGCCGTTGTTGGGCTCGAGTTCCGCGAAACGGCGGAAGCGTTTGATCACTTCGTCGGCCTGGCCGGGCGAACTGTCATAGGCGCGGGAAAGGAACGGGTAGCAGCGCGGGTCGGACGGATTGAGGTCGGCGGCGCGCAGCAGCGAGGTGACCGCGTCGTCATATTTGCCGAGCGAGTAGAGCGCCATGCCCAGGCCGATGGCCAGGCGGGAGGATTGCGGGTAGCGCTCGTTGGCCTGACGGAAAATTTCGATGGAAGGCTCAAGGGTGCGATGGACGAGAAGCTCACTGGCCCAGTCGAAGAGGTTGCTCTCGCTGGGGTCCATGTGCGCGGCGATTTCGAATTCGTTGGCGGCGGCGACGAAGTTGCCGTCTTTTTCTTCGATCTCGGCCAGCAGGTTGTGGAGTTCGGCGGTATTTTTTCGCGCAAGCAGATCGCGGACGAGCGGACGGGCTTCGTTCAGGCGTCCGATGAGAAGGTAAGCGAGCGAAAGATCGTAACCATTGTCGTAAGAGGAGGGATCGATGCGCTGGGCTTTCTCGAGAAAAGGGGCGGCATCGGCGATTTTTCCGGCGCGGACGTAGGCTTCGCCGAGGTTGTGATTGGCGTCGAAATTTTCAGGCTCGAGTTGAGCCGCTTTACGGAATTGCTCTTCGGCAGGACCAAGTTTTCCCAGGCGCGAAAGATTGGCGGCGAGGTTGGTTCTGGCCGGGGCGGAGTTTGGATTGAGACGGACCGCTTTTTCCAGGTGTTCGTTGGCTTTGGCATCTTGCGACTCGGCGGAATAGACCAAACCGAGAAGCTCGTGGATTTCGAAGCTGTCGGGGACGCTGGGCAGCAATTTTTCCAATTTCGCGGCGGCTTCGGCGAAATGGCCGGCGTCGTATTGGGCGACGGCAGCTTGAAAATCGCGATCGAGATTTTTGTCCGGGCCGCTGGTTTGTGCGCTGACGCCTGACCCTGCCACTAGCATCGACATACAGACGGCCAGCATTCCTGCATATCTCATGATCACAATCTTCGTATGTTAACACCGGACCGCACGAGGGATTCCGCAGCAGGGCAACCTGGAGGTTGAAATCGTTTGGCCTTTGTCGGGGAGCCTTCAGAATGACCATGTGTTTGCCGCCCACAAATGAAAAGACCCGCGAAAGGCGCTCGGCCGGGCGCCTTTCGCGGGTTGGGGTGGTGAAGCGTCAGTAATACAGCTTTAGGGCGAACTGGATCTGTCGCGGATCGTAAGGAGCGTCGCGAGTGGAGCCGATTTCGCCGAACGTCGAACTGTTGTAGTTGCCCGAGTTGGAGATGGCCACAACGCCGTTGCCGCCGAAGTTGGGGGCGTTGAAGTTCGGGTGGTTGAAGATATTAAAGAACTCGGCGCGGAATTGCAGGCGGAAACGCTCGTTGAACTTAATGTCCTTGAACAACGACATGTCCAGCCTGTGGAATCCGGGCCCTGCAAATTGCGTGATACCGCCCAAAGCGGCAGAACCAGTCAGAGGGGTGCAGCCGGTCGGTGTATTGGGTTCGGGAACGCCACCGGTTCCGAGAACGCAAGGCTGTGTGAACGCCGCCGGGTTGCCGTAATAGCTCAACAGCCCGTTCGCGTCCGTATGCAAGCCGAGATCGAGGGGTTGACCGGTGAAAAGGGCACCACAACCAAGGTTGGATGCCGTACCGGATGGGCAACTGAGGGTGATCGGCTGGCCGCCCTGAAGTGTGGTGCTCCAGATAATGCTCCAGCCGCCAACGGCTTTGTCTGCGAACCCGCTGGCATCACCCATGAAGCGCTTGCCGTGGCCAAAAGGAAGCTCGTAGCCACCGCTGAAATGGAAGACGTTGCGAACGTCGAAGTCCGCCAAAGCATAGTCAAATGCCTGACCAATACCGGGAACGTTGGGCGCGCGGAAGCCTTGCGAGCTGCCTCCGTTGAGCAAGTCTCCGGCGTCGCTCATGGTCTTCGAGAAGGTATAGGTGAACAGGAAATTCAAGCCGTTCGCGAATTGCTTCTCGACCTTGGTTTGGAGCGAATGATAGGCGCTCATGCCCGCGGTAGCTGCATAACTGGAGCCGTACCCGAAATCCGGGAAGGGCACGAGGGTGCTTTCCGGCGTGTTCTCGGCGGCGATGGAGGTGGGCGTGTTGTAGTTCGGAAACGACTCCAAGTGCCGGGCCAGGTTGGTGACGTACCCGGCCTGCACGGACATGGAAGGCGTCAATTGGTATTGAAAGGTAAGATTGGCCGCCATGCTGTAGGGAGTCTGATAGTTGAATTGAATTCCGCGTAACGCCAAGCCGCTGGCATTAACCTGGAGCGGAGTCAGTGAGTTGCAAGAGAATCCGGTCTCAAAGGTTGCCGTTCCGCCCGGGCCCGCTGTCGGGCACCCAGCAAAAGGAGTGCCTGCACTGATTGGGCTAACGTCGTTGGGCGAGCCGTAGGAGAAATTGAATTGGAAAGGATAGTTTTCGCCAAGGTTCGGTGAAAACCCGCGGTTTTCAAAGCCGTTATAGAAGATGCCGAATCCGCTGCGAACGACCAGTTTCGGCGTTACCTGATAGGCCAAACCAACGCGGGGGGCGAAATTATTCTCCTGCGAATTGCCGAGTCCCTTGCCGTAGGCGTTGGTGACATCCAGAGAGATGCCGTCGGTACTCAGCAAATTGAGGAAGCTTGTCGAAAGATTGCTGGCGTTGGGCCCCTCCGGAATGATGTACAAGGGAACACCGGTCGGAGAGTCGGGACCAGGAACGAAGTTTGCCTGGTTGGCGTGGTGTTCGAACACCAGCCCGAAGAAGTCGTAGCGCACGCCGAGGTTCAGGGTCAGCTTGCGAGTGATCTTCCAATCGTCGTTGATATAACCGCCGTAGTAATTCTTGCCGTTGTCGGTAAGCGATATGTTCGACAGGAAGACTTGACTTGAGCCGCCAACGAAGTTGATACCGCCGGGTACGGTGGAAGCGGTAGGAGTCAGCAGGAAATCCGCACGGCCGGTGTTACCGCTGTCCACGCCGGGAATCTCCGTATAGTCGCCGTTGTAGTCGAACTCGCCGCGGGACCAGGGTGGCTGAAGGGTCGAGAACTTAACGTGCTGCCATTCAAAGCCCATTTTGAAGGTGTGCTTGCCGAGGATCTTGGTGACGTCATCGGTCAACTGGAACGTAGAGGTGACCTCGTCGGAAGGCAAGAAACCGTTACTGCCCAGAGTCGCCAGCCCATTGATTCCGAACGCCGGAAGTCCGCCGTTCAAGGCGTCCTGAGAGACACCTTGGATGCCATACGTTCCAGGAATATTCGTCAACGTATTGGCTTCTGGCGAAGACCGGCTGGTCTGAAGGAAATTCAAGCCGGCACGGAGGACGTTGACCAAGGACGGAGAGAACGTGTGGGTATAACCCAGCGCGCTTTGCTCGGCAATGGCGGTCTGGTTACCTTGCTCGAAACCCCCACCGTCGGCGACCCCGCCGAAAATACCAGGGATAAATTGCGGGTCGTCCACCAAACTGAAGCGATAGAACAGCTGGTTTTTGTCGCTGAAGTTGATGTCCAAGCGGGAATCAAAAGCGTTGCGGTGCTCGAAAAGCTTCGGCGAATTCGCGTAGTTGGAGAAGAGCGAACCGACCGCGTTGGTGGTGGGGTTTGGATACAAATTCAACAGCGCGATGGCGTTAGGATCCAGCCGGCCGGCCGGAATCATGTTCAGACCGCAACCCGCGACCGTAAAGGCGAAGCCGGCAGGCGCCGATCCGCAGGTGCCGAACGGATCGCGGACATACACGCCGGGAGAAATCATACGCGTGGTCGCAGGGTCCAGGATGGTGCCTGCGGGCATGGTGCGCCCTAGGGCGTCGGTAACGGTGCCGGACTGAGCGGCGATGAGGTCCTGGAAGTTGGTGTACCCGCTGCCGCGTTCTGCGACCGTGGGAACCGCTCCGGTCAGCACGGTGCCCTGAACTCTGCGCAGGCCTTCGTAGTCGCCGAAGAAGAAAACCTTGTTTCTGCCGTTAAAGACTTTCGGGATGACCACCGGACCACCGGCCGTAAAGCCGAACTGGTTCTGGCGGAGTTCGCCTTTTTCGATGCTGTGCGCGTTTTCAAAAAAGTCCGCGGCATCGAGCTTGTCGTTGCGGAAAAACTCCCAGACGTCGCCATGGAAACTGTTGGTGCCGGACTTGATCGTGGCGTTGAGAACCGCGGCTCCGGAACGCCCGTATTCGGCGCTGAAGTCGGAGGTTTGCACTTTAAATTCCTCAATCGCGTCTACCGGAGGAAGGACTACGTAGTTCGTGCCGTTGAGGAAGTCCACCGTATCCGAGTTGTTGTCGATGCCGTCGAGCAAGTAGTTGTTCTGCGCGGGACGGTTACCATTGGCGGAGAAAGCCCCGCTGGCTGCGTTGCCGCGCGTATCGGCTTGCGGCGTATTGACCCCGGCAGAGAGCTGCGCGAGGAAGGTGAAATTGCGGCCGTTCAACGGAAGATTGTCAACGTTGCGCTGGTCTATGACTTGGCCGACGGAAGCGTCCTGGGTTTCGAGGACGGGAGTCGTGGAAGCGACCTCGATTGTTTCCGTGACCGCGCCGGGCTTAAGCGTAAAATTGGCGACCACCTGCGCGTCCACGTTGACGACCAGGTGGCGCTGCGTCATGGTCGTGAAACCCTGAAAATTCACGCTGACCGTGTAGGTCCCGATGTTGACCGGCGAAAACTTGAAATCGCCGCCCGAGCCACTCACCGTCGTGAGAGTGGCATTCGTGCCCTCGTTGGTGAGGGTCACGGTGGCCCCGTGCACCTCCGCGCCGGAAGCGTCGGTGACGGTTCCCAAGACCGCGCCTGTATCGATTTGGGCACGAAGCGGCAAAACTGTCAGGAACAGGACTGCGGTGGTAACTACCATCACCAGCGCCGCCCGCCGGGTCAACATGGAAACGGCCGTTGCTCTCATCAGATGCCTCCTGGGGCCCATCGGCCCGCCAAATGCTTCCTCGACCGTTACAAAAGATTGAAGTATTCGTTTTCCCGTATGCTCGCACTCGTCAAAGCGCCAGACAAGGCCGCGGTCCGCACGCACCCGTGCGGAGCGAGAGGGCTACCGCCTCAGACCGCTAACGCCGGTGGACCTGCTTGCCGGAAATCCCCAAAAGGAACGGATTGGATGTAAACCGCTTCACCTTGATGGAACCCCCAAACAACTTAACCGCTTAACCTAGTGAAAATCAAATATCACGCGGTCTTGCGCATTGTCAAGCATTTTTTTTTCTTCTATACTTCGCCCTGTTTGATCCTTCGCTGCTCCGAGGACGCTGCCAGTTCCGGTTATGGCTCTAACCATTCGCGATGTTGCCAAGGCCGCAGGCGTTTCGACCGCCACCGTATCCAACGTCTTGAACAAGACGGGGAAAGTGGGCCGGCGCACCCACCATATCGTTCTCTCCGCGGTTAAGCGTCTGGGATATTTCCCAAACGCGCACGCGCGCCACTTGGCTTCACGCGACAGCCGCACGCTGGGGATTATCGTGTCCGACATCGTGAACCCGTTCTTCCCGGAAGTGATCAAGGGTTTTGAGACCCGGGCGCGGCAGCTTGGATATGACGCCATCCTCAGCGACACGAACTACGATCCGCGAAGGACGCAGGAAGCCGCAGAAAGAATGATGGAACACAACGTTCGCGGCGTGGCCATCATGACGTCGGAGATCAGCCTGCGGCTGATTCACGAACTCGCGCGGAGAAGGATTGCGGTCACCTTTCTGGATCTCGCGCCGGTGCGCGGGCACGTCAGCAAATTGCGCATCGATTATTTTTCGGGGATGAAGCAGATCGTTGAGTACCTTTACAAGAGCGGACATCGCCGGATTGCGTTCGTCGCGGGCAGGCCGAAGCTGAAGTCCAACGTCGCGCGGCTGCAAGCCTACGAAAAGTGCATGGTGAATTTGGGATTGGAGCCGGGCCCGGTACTCCCAGGCGATCTGCGCTTTGAAGGCGGCCTCGCCGCGGGCATGGCCATCGCGAAACTTTCTCCCCGGCCGACGGCGGTGATGGCCGTCAACGATCTTACGGCGGTGGGTGTTATCAAAGGCTTGCTGAAGGCCGGCATTCGCGTGCCGCAGGACATCTCGGTGACTGGATTTGACAACACCCGGCTGGCGGAATACAGCAACCCCTCGATCACCACCGTCGATGTGCACCGCGATATGCTGGGCCAGATGGCCGCCGATGCCCTTCACGAACTGTCCGCTTCTCCGAATCCGCAGGGCAGGGAGTATCAGATTCCCGCGGAATTGATTTTGGGCGATTCGTCAGGTCCCGCACCCACGGAATAAAACTGAGAACTCCTCTTGAACGTGCGCGATCGCGGTCACATCGTTTGGGTGTCTTTTGAGCGGCCTCACGGCGGGTGCTAGCATGCGAAGGTCAAGGCATCGCTGTGCGGACACGCGAGGATGACGAGCCATAGGAGAGACCATCGCGGTATTTCACGCCGCGCATTCCTGCGCGGAATGCGCTGGGCGCCGGTGCTTTTTCTGCCCGCGCCCCTTCACGCATCGGCGCTGCGCCCCTCATTTTTTGATCTTGTTGGCGGTGGCGAGCCTTCGTTTCCGTTTAGTGATTCCCGCTTGGCGCCGCACTATCCCGCAAAATCTCCTCTCGAGGACGTGCTTCGCCTGGTGGTTCCGGGAGCGGATGATTACGTTACTGAGAAATACGCGTTTGAAATTACGCGGTTGCTCGAGGAATGGAGCGCGGCACTCAGGGCAACTCCGCTGGCGCTGGGCGTCATCGGGAAGTTTGTGGATTCTTCGATTTATGCCATTTCGCTGGGTTCGGTTCAGGAAAAACCAGTGCGTTCGGGGAACGGCATCGAGATCGTGCGAAGGCTTTTCACGGCGGATGTCGTTCCCGGGCGCGATCGCTTTCTGAACGAGGTCAAAACCTACTTCGATTCTTTGCCGCGGGTCGAGACAGCGGAGTTGGAAATCGTCGGCATCGAGGAAATCGAGGGCACGTCGGCGTCGGTCCGCATCGACATTCGCTACAGTTTCGTCGGGTCTCTGGTCGGAGGACAGCGAGAACAACGCATCGGCGTATGGCGGACGCAGTGGTCGCGCGATCCATCGAATGGGTGGCGGGCGGTGAGGTGGGAGGCCGCCGAGGAAAGTGTCAGCCGCGCGCGCGCACCGATCTTTACCGACACGACTTCTCACGCCTTCGGCCAGACCGACTCGTACAAAAACCAGCTCGCCCACGGCGTCGATTACTGGCGCACCGTTCTGGATGGCGCGTGCGGGATCGACGTTTACGGAAACAACGGCCTGGCGATCGGTGATTTGGACAACGACGGCGTCGATGATCTCTATGTGTGTCAACCGGCGGGGCTGCCGAACCGGCTCTATCGCAACCGGGGTGACGGAACGTTCGAGGATGTGACGGAAAAGTCCGGCGTCGGCGTTCTGGACGCAACGGCCTGCGCACTATTCGCCGATTTCGAGAACAAGGGAGTCCAGGATCTGCTGGTCGTTTGCGGAAGCGGTCCTTTGCTGTTCGTCAATCAGGGAAACGGAAAATTTTCGATCAAACGCGATGCGTTTCAATTCGACCGCGCTCCGCAGGGGACTTTCACGGGGGCTGCCGTGGCGGACTACGATCGCGACGGACGGCTCGACATTTATTTATGCGTTTACAGCTACTACCTCGGGCTCGATCAATATCACTATCCGGTTCCCTATTTTGACGCGCGCAACGGGCCGCCGAATTTTCTCTTTCACAACGAGGGGAACGGCACGTTTCGCGACCGCACCGAAGCCGCGGGACTGGACGTGGACAATGATCGCTACAGCTTTGCGTGCGCCTGGGGTGACTCCAACGGGGACCGCTCCCCCGACTTGTATGTCGCAAACGACTTCGGGCGCAGCAATCTTTATCGCAATCGCGGGGACGGAACATTCGCGACGATTTCCAGCGAAGCCGGCGTGGAAGATCCCGGCGCGGGAATGAGCGCCTCCTGGTTCGATTTCGACAACGATGGAAGACAGGACATCTACGTAGCGAATATGTGGTCTGCCTCAGGCCAGCGAGTTTCCGGGCAATCAAAATTCCATGCACAGGATTCTGGAAACATTCGCGCGCTCTACCGCCGGCACGCGCGCGGGAATTCGCTGTACCGGAACAAAGGCAACGGAAAGTTTGAGAACGTGAGCAGCCCGGCGGGCGTGGAAATGGGCCGCTGGGCCTGGTCCTCGGACGGCTGGGACTTCGACCACGACGGCTATTCCGATTTGTACATCGCCAACGGATATATTTCCGGGTCGCGCGATTCGGGGCGAGACGATGGCGATCTGGCGAGCTTTTTTTGGCGGCAAGTCGTTGCGAAGTCGCCGCGAGATTCGACCTCCTCTGCGAGCTACGAGCGCGGCTGGAATGCCATCAACGAACTGATTCGGTCGGACTCGACCTGGAATGGTTACGAGCGAAACGTCTGCTACGTCAACAATCGCGACGGCACTTTTTCGGACGTGTCCGCCGTGGCCGGAATGGACGTTCGTGACGACAGCCGTTCGTTTGTGCTGGCCGATCTGGACCGCGACGGGCGGCTGGAAGTTATCCTCAAAAATCGGAGCGGCCCGCAGGTCCGAGTTTTTCACAATGACATGAGCGAGCTTGGCCATTCGCTGGCGTTTCGCTTGCGCGGAACCAAGAGCAATCGCGATGCGATCGGCGCCGCGGTGACCATTGAAACGGGAGCACATCGCCAGACGAAGTATCTGCAGGCGGGGTCCGGGTTTTTGTCGCAGCATACCAAGGAACTTTTCTTTGGCGTTGGCGATGTGCCGGGTGTGGTGCGTGCCACGGTGCGTTGGCCCAGTGGCCTGGCCCAGATTTTCGAGAATTTGCCGGTGAATCATCGCATCGAAATTTTGGAAGGTTCGCAGGATTTTGCGGCGAAGCCTTTTCGGGAAGTGCCATCGTCAAATACGCGCGCGACCGGAGTTCAGTTGGAGGATTTACCGTCTACGGTGGAAACGTGGCTGATTGAGCCCCTGAGCGCGGCGGAGTTCTCTTTGCCCGACCTTGCAGGCAACGCGGTCACTCTTGCATCGTTTCGCGGCGGCGCGCTGCTGCTCAATTTTTGGGCAATGTCATCATCGACTTCGCTCAATCAACTGCGCCTTCTGCAAAAATCCGCAGCGACGCTCGCTTCAGGCCGATTGCGCGTCGTGGGCGTGAACGTCGATGAGCCCGGCGATGCTTTCGCGGCGCGATCTTTGGCCGCGAAAGAAAGGCTCGCGTTTCCCGTCCTGTTCGCCACGCAAGATGTGGCCGGCGTCTACAACCTTATTTATCGCTTCCTGTTTGACCGCCGCAGGGACCTCCCCATTCCCTGCTCTTTTTTGGTCGATCCGAATGGCCTGATCGTCAAGGTCTACCAGGGCGCGGTGCTTCCCGAACACGCCGTGGATGATTTGAAATCGCTACCCACTACCGCGGGCGACCGTTTGAAGAGAGCCCTTCCGTTTGCCGGCGCACTTTTCGATGGCGAATTCAAGCGCAACGACTTTACCTACGGCGTGGCATTTTTTCAGCGCGGCTATCTGGATCAAGCGGCGGCGTCCTTTCAAAGCGTCATCGCTGCGAAACCGAACGAACCCGAGGCCTACTACAATCTTGGAACGCTCTATCTGCGAAGGAGCGATCTGCAGGACGCGCGCAATTACCTCGAACAAGCGGTGAAGTTGCGGCCCGACTATCCGGAGGCTTGGAACAATCTCGGCATGATCGCAGCCCAGCAGGGCCATGCGGACGAAGGCATTCGCAATTTTCAGAAGTCGTTGCAACTGCGGCCGGATTACGCCATCGCCCTTTTGAATCTTGGCAACCTGTACCGTCGCCAGGGAAATTTTGATGAGGCTGAGAAACTCTTGGATCGCGCGCTGGAACTCGAGCCCGAGAATCCAGAAGTGAACTACAACCTTGGCATGCTTTACGCGCGACAGGAGCAACTGGAACGCGCGTCGGAGTCGTTGCAACGCGCCGTGAGCCTGCGCCCCGACTACGCCGACGCGCTCAACAATCTCGGCGTCCTTTTTGTTCGCCAACAGAAATATCCGGAAGCGAAGGAACAACTGGAGAAGTGCATTCGCTTCGCGCCGAATTTCGATCAGGCCTATCTCAACCTGGCGCGCTTGTATGTACTCCTGAACGACAAGGACAAAGCGAAAGAGGTTTTGCTCGCATTGCTGAAACAGCAGCCGCAGCACAAAATGGCTCAGCAGGCGCTGGAGATGTTAAATTGACTTTTTGGAGCAAATCGAGCTTGGGCGCCGATTGGACAAAATGACAGCCAAAGTTTCCATTCGGCAAGAATCTCGCGCCGCGAACATCCGGCCGGAGTTACGCGTGATCCTCGCGCTGGTGGTGGCCCCCCTGGCGGCCACGGCCCCAGCGGCGCAGCAATCTTGTTCCAGCCGGGCTGCCATCGCGCAATCGTCAAAGACTCCTTCACCCTTCGCGGAAGCCGAAGCACTATTCCAGCAAGGCTCGATCGAAGAAGCTAAGCAGAAAGCCGAAGACCTGCTGCAGCGAAATCCCAACAGCGTTGAAGGCTACAACCTGCTGGGAATCATCTACACCAGCGAGAAGGAATACGCGAAGGCACTCGATACGCTCCAGCAAGCGCTGAAAATCGATCCAAAGTCCTCCAGGACCCGCAACAACATTGGCAACGTATACGTGGCGCAACAAAACCTCGCCCTCGCGGAGCAAGAATTCCGCAAGGTTTTGCAGGCGGATCCGTCGAACAGCGATGCGAACTACAATTTGGGCCTGCTTCTCCTTGCAAAAGGCGCTCCGGCCCAGGCTCTTGCTCTTTTTCAGCGTGTCCGCCCGCTGAATACGGCGACGCGACTCAACATGACGCGCGCCTACCTGCGGGCCGGCCGCACTGTCGAAGGGCTGAAGATGGCCAGCGAGCTATCATCACAAAACAAGGACGACGTGCAGCTTCATTTCACGCTGGGCGTGTTGCTCGGCTCAGAGAAACAATACAAGCCGGCGCAGTTGGAACTGGAACGCGCCAACGGTCTGCAGCCGGAAACATTCGAGATCCTGTACAACCTCGGACAAACCTATCTGCGCAACGCGGAATACGACAAAGCCGAACTCACACTGGGGCGCGCAATGAGGCTGAAGCCGGATTCGCCGGAGACGCTTTACCTGATGGCGCAGGTTTACACCGAGCAGAAAAAATCCGTGGACGCGCTGGATATCCTTGTGCGCGCCCACAAGCTCGCGCCACAGAACGTGGACATCATCTTCCTGCTTGCGCGGGTCAGCATGACCCAGAATTATTTTGAGGATGCCATTCCGCTGCTGGAATCCGGTTTGCAGATCGCTCCGCAACGCGCCGATCTTCGCGCGGCGCTCGGTGAAAGCTATTTCATGGCGGGGAAAGCCGAGAAAGCCATCGACGAGTTCAAAACGCTCATTGAAGTGGACCCGTCGGCTCGCTCCTACGCCTTCATGGGGCTTTCGTACCGGCACCTCGGGCGCTTCGATGAAGCGCGCAAATATTTCGAGGCCGGGCTCAAGCTCGATCCTCACAACGCTTCGTGTTTGTTCAACATGGGTTATATCGAGGAGCGGCAGGGAAACCATGCGCGCGCCGAGGAACTGTTGCAGCAGGCGCTACGCTATAAGCCGGACCTCGCGGAAGCGCTTTTGGAGCTCGCCAACTTGCGCATGGAGAAGAAGCAATTCGAGGAAGCCGCGGAGCTACTGCGCAAATACGTCAAGCTGAGCAAGGATCCCGCGTCGGGATACTACAAGCTCGCCATGGTGGAGCGCAGCCTGCATCAAACCGAAGCGGCGCAGCGCGATTTGAATGTGTTCCAGACTTTTTCCAAAAACGCTCCGCCGGGCCCTTATCCTTTTCAGCATCTTCTGGATTATGCGGACACCCGCTCCAACCTTTCCGACCGCGACAAGGCGCAACTCGATCTGACGCAATTGAGCGACGAGATCAGCAAACATCCGGACCAGCCGCAAAATCTATATTTGCTGGCGGAAGCGTATCTCAAGCTCGGGAAACTGCCGGAAGCCCGACAAGCGGTTGCGCAACTGGATCAAATGAGCAGCGGCGACTTTCGCACGCAAACCGGCGTGGGCGTGCTGCTGGCGCGTTACCGGTTGTATGACGACGCCATCCAGCATTTCCAGACGGCCTTGGGCGCGAATCCGGATTCCGACGACGTTAAATTCGATTTGGCGGATGCTTATTTCCGAAAGGGTCTTTATCAACAGGCACTCGAAAAAGCGAACCAGGTTTCGGAAAAAGGGCAGCAGGACGATTCCTATCTCGCGTTACTCGGAGATATCCACGCGCATCTCGGCGACTCCGCAAAGGCTTCCGAAATTTTCCGCAACGCTATTCGTCGCAACCCCGACAACGATCAATATTATCTTTCGCTGGCGTTGGTGGAGTTGCGCGGCGGCGATGTCGATGGCGCGGCGGCGACTTTGCGGCAGGGTTTGGAGCGCATTCCCAGCTCCGGCAAAATCGTTTGGGGCTTGGGAATCGTTTCGGTTCTGGAAGGCAAGACGCCGCAAGCGGAGCAGCGCTTGGAGCGCGCCGTGGATTTGCTGCCGGAATGGCCCGGCAGCTACTCGGCGCTCGGCATTTTCTACTACCAAACGGGAGAAATCGCCAAGGCGCGCGAAGTGCTGAATCGTTTCAAGGGCAGCAATGCCAATGGCGCCCTGGACGTGAAACGGATTGAAGAAGCGCTCGCAAAGGCGCCGGAAAGACCGTCCACGCTTGGCGAGCCGATGCCGATGGTAGCGCGGCAGCAGTTTTTGCAGCTGGCGCTTTCGCTTGCGGACCGCACGTTATGACGCGGTCGGCGGGGATGGAAAACAAGCCGCAACTTCGCGCCAAATTCCGCTTGGGCACTGCTGGTGTGGCACTGCTGGCCATTGGTTCGCTTGCTCTGGTCGCGTTTCACGGTAAGACGATGGCCGGCCAGTCCGCGAAAGCCAGCGACTCTCGCATTCCGGTTCGTTTCACCGACATTCGCGAGTCCGCCGGACTCACTTTTTTGCAAGACTCCACGCAAACGGACGAAAAATATTACCTGGAGACCATGGGCACTGGAGTCGGCTGGATCGACTACGACCAGGATGGCTTGATGGATTTGTATTTCATACAGTCCGCCGCCACGGACATTTATAAGCCGCCGCACCCGCTACGTTCGGCGCTATATCACAACAATGGCGATGGAACATTTACTGACGTCACGGAAAAGGCCGGCGTGGGCGGAGCGGGACACTACGGGCAAGGTGTCGCCGTAGGAGACTACGACAACGACGGCTACCCGGATCTTTACGTGACCGGCTATGGCCGGGCCATTCTTTACCACAATAATGGCGACGGAACGTTCACCGACGTCACCGCAAAAGCTGGTGTCGCGGATGAAAGCAACTGGTCTACCAGCGCCGGATGGTTCGACTACGACAAAGACGGCTGGCTCGATCTTCTGGTCACGAATTATATCGACTGGACTCCCAAGAACAATTTGTGGTGCGGCGAACGCCGGCCGGGCTACCGCTCGTACTGCAATCCAGGCAATTACAAAGGGCAGAAAACCAAGCTCTACCACAACAATCACGACGGCACCTTCACCGATGTGAGCGACTCCTCCGGCGTCGGCAAACCCGAATCGAAAGGCATGGGCGTGGTGCTTGCCGATTTCAACAACGATGGCTGGACCGACATCGCCATCGCCAACGACACTTGGCCGAATTTTCTTTTTCTCAACAAGCACAATGGAACGTTTCAGGATGTTTCCCTGGTCTCCGGCATCGCGGCCAGCGAGGATGGCCGCTACGAAGCGGGAATGGGCATCGACGCGGCGGACGTGGACGGAGATGGCTGGCAGGATATCTACGTCACGCATCTGGATTTCGAGTTGAATCGTCTTTACCACAACAATCGGGATGGAACATTCGACGATTACACATTCAAATCCGGCATCGGAAACAAAGCGATTTTGCTGAGCGGCGTGTCGATGAAATTCCTGGACTACGACAACGACGGCTGGCCGGATATTGTGCAGCTGAACAGCGCGATGCTGGACAACGTGAATCTGTATCACGGAGAAGTTTCCTACAAAGAGCCGCTGCTGATGTTCCGGAATCTGGGCAAAGGGCATTTCGATAAAGTTTCCGATGCGCTGGGTCCCGACTTTGTGCGTCCTATTCCCGGTCGCGGTCTCGCTACGGCGGACTTCGACAATGACGGTGACACGGACATCGCCATCAACAATCGCGGCGATTACGCGGAGCTTCTACGCAACGACGGCGGCAACGCCAATCATTGGCTGGAGATTTTGTTGATCGGAACGAAATCGAATCGCGACGGCATTGGAGCTTCGTTGAAGTTGACGTCCGAAGGCGTCACCCACGTTGAGCAGGCCAAGGGCGGCATGAGCTACATGTCGGCCAGCGATCCGCGCATCCTGTTTGGTCTCGGCAAACGCACCAGGATCGAATTGCTGGAGATTACCTGGCCGAGCGGGCAAATCGATCGTTTGACCGACATCCCTATCGATCGCATCATCGCCGTCAAAGAAGGCGCAGGAATCGTGCCGCACGCCTTCCCGAAAATTACGCCGAAAGCGGCGAAACCGTGATTTTTCCACGGCGGCGTTTTCTTGGATCTTCGCTGGTCGTGCTCGGCAGTTCCCTGCTGGATGCGCTTGCGACCCCGCTGTGGAAATGGAATCGCTCGGCGATTCTGCAGGCTGCTTCGATTCCCCCGGTCCGTCCCGTCGCCGCCGTAGCCTCGCCGGTCCAGTTCGTCGATGTCGCGCGCCAAGCCGGCTTGAATGCGCCGAACGTGTGGGGCGGCGTAAACCACAAGCAATACATCATCGAAGCAAAAGGCAGCGGCCTGGCGTTTTTCGATTACGACAATGACGGCTGGCTGGACATTTATCTCACCAACGGCACGCGCTTCGATACGAAATGGGAGCCCGGCAAAGCGCCGACCTCGCATCTTTACAAGAATAATCGCGACGGCACGTTCACCGATGTCACCGCGAAATCGGGATTGGCGCGCACCGGCTGGCAGACCGGCGTTTGCGTGGGTGACTATGACAACGACGGTTGGGACGATCTTTTTTGCTGCTTCTGGGGCCACAACATGCTGTTTCACAATAATGGCGACGGCACGTTCTCGGACGTAACCCAGAAAACCGGCGTTTACGACGAGAAAATTCGTTGGGGTGCGGGTTGCACCTGGCTCGATTACGACCGCGACGGACATCTCGATCTTTTCGTCTGCAACTACATCAGGCTCGATCCGGAAAATACTCCTTCCAAGACCGAACCGCCGGTGTGCCAGTGGAAGGGGATCCCCATCATGTGCGGGCCGCGAGGCCTGCCGGGCGATACCAACGTGCTGTATCACAACAACGGCGACGGGACATTCACCGACGTTACCGAGAAAGCCGGCATCCTGAAGCCTGGTCCGCGCTATTCCATCACCGCAGTGTCGTACGATTTCGACAACGACGGCTGGCCCGATATTTACGTGGCGGTGGATTCGCAGCCCAGCATTTTGTTCCGCAACAACCACGACGGCACGTTTAGCGATCAGGCCGTGATCGCGGGCGTCGCCTACAGCGAGAATGGCCACGAACAAGCCGGAATGGGCGTCGCCGTCGCCGACTACGACTGCGACGGGTGGTTCGATATTTTCAAAACCAATTTTGCCGACGACACGTGCAACCTCTACCGCAACAACGGTGATGGAACTTTCAGCGACGTGACTTTTTCTTCGGGTGTCGGGATCAACAATCAATATGTGGCGTGGGGCTGCGGTTTCATCGATTACGACAACGACGGCTGGGCCGACCTCATGCAGATCAACGGCCACGTGTATCCCGAAATTGAAGGACGTGACACCGGGCAATCGTTCAAGAATCCTCGCCTCGTTTATAGGAATCTCGGCGGCGGACGATTCAAGGATGTTTCCGCCGACATGGGGCCGGGCATCATCGAGCGGTACTCGAGTCGCGGCGCGGCATTCGGCGACTATGACAACGACGGCGACATCGACGCGCTGATCCTGAACATGAATGACTTGCCGTCACTTCTTCGTAACGATGGCGGCAACGCGCAAAATTGGATCAAGATCAAATTGATCGGAACCAAGTGCAACCGCACCGCGATCGGAGCGCGTGTACGCGTCGTTACCGGCACCCACGCGCAGATGGACGAGGTGCACAGCGGCACCAGCGTGATGTCGCAATCCGATCTGCGCCTGCACTTCGGGTTGGGCAAAGCGTCGACGGTCGACGTGCTGGAGGTGAAGTGGCCGACGACGCAGAAAATCGAGCGCTTCACAAAAGTGAAAGCCAATCACATCCTTACCATCCGCGAAGGCGAAGGCATCGTGGACCTCCACGCAACCACCAAATCCTCGTAGGGCACAGCACCGCTGAGCCGCAAACCCCCAGACCTCAGCAAACATAGATCCGGCGTCGCGAAACCAATTTGCGCACCCGCGCAAACGAAAAAACTCCGTTAGCCCTCTTCACTTCGGACTGGAAACCGCAGGCTGGTTCTTCAAAATCACAAGGAACTGTTTCAGTTCGCTGCGCTGGCGTTCGACTTCGGCGGTCTCCGTTTTCTCCGCCAGCTGGTACGCTTCAAATTCCTGATGCGCCTTGGCGTCTTCGCCGGTGCGTTTGTACGCGAGGCTCAGGCGGTAGTGCGCGTCACCAAGCCGCGGGTTGATTTCGATGGCTTGCTGAAAAGTGTGAATCGCCGGCTCGAAATCATTTCGCGCGAAATAAAACACACCGAGCTGCACGTAAGCTTCGGCCAATTGCGGATCGAGCGTCACGGCTTTCTGGAGCAGGGCTTCCGCTTGCCGCGAAGTTGCCGAGTTCTCCGACCCACGCTGGCTCTTCCACAGGGAAACGGCGTAGTAGTAATTGGCGAGAGCGTTGGAGGGCTGTTCGCGCGCAAAACGCGCCAGCGTTGCTTCGGCGCAGGGCAGCGGGGCCAACACGGTTCTCTCCATCTGGCCCAGAAAAAGATACGGCGCCGAATCCGCGGGGCGTAGATCGGAAGCCTGGCAAAGGCGTTGTGCCGCGGCGTCGTAGGATCCAACGCCGTACAAGGCGGCGGCGAGTCCTGCCAGCATTCGCGCCGAGTCCGCATGGAGGCTCGCGCCCTTCGTGAAAACTTCGACCGAAGGCTGCGCCGCTTTGTGAAGCAGGAGTTCGGCACCCCAATCGAAATAATTTTGTTCGCTCGGGTACATACGGGCGGCGCGCTCGTACTCGCGCACGGCCTCGAGCGGATCGCCCAGCCGTTCGTCGAGATCGCCTAATAAATGATGGCCTTCCGCGTCGTCCGAAACCGCAAGGCCTTTGTTGACTTGCTCACGAGCTTGCGCGAATTCGCCCTTGGCCTGGCATTCCAGCGCGGCCTGATACTTGCCGGTCAAGACGTGGTCGAGCGATTTCTCAGGCTCGCCGGGTTTCAGGTTCAGCGTTTCCTTGGCGAGCGCTTCGCTGGTTCGCGAAGTGGTGTCCGAACCGTGCAAACCGACGTTGGACCAGTCGGTGACGCCGGCTACCGTGAAATTCGGTTCGTCCTTGAATTCCATCGTTCCGATCGCGGACCGAGCGGCGAGAACCAAATCGAGGTGTCTTTTTTCTCCCGCCGATAGAACCAGAGGCTCTTTGCTGCCGCCGCGCAGCCCGGATTTCTCCGCACGCACGGTGTAGGTACCGGCGTGATCGAGCGACGCCACAAAATTCCCGTCCGCGTTCGTTTGCGTCTCGATCGGCGCGGCCGAGCCTTTTTCTTCCACAGACACCAACGCGCCGGCAACCGCTTCGCCCGCCGAGTTTCGTACCGTGCCGCTGACAGTGATTGCGTTTTGCGATTGCGGCGATGAAGCCTGCGCACCCGCCGCGACCTGCGGCCAGCTCCACAGCACTGCCGTCAAGAGCAGCGCCGCCGATGCGAACGTTCCGTTGCCGATTTTCTGGAATGGCATCCTTCACGCATTCTAGTCCCTGCCATGTTCGCCGCCAAGGTTTCCGAGCTTTGGCCGGATTTGTGCTCGCGACATCACGAATCGGCAGCGGTGAACTGTCTTGTCGCTGCGAACCAAGTGTGATGAAGTGTTTGCCAACAATTCGTAGGGAAGGACCGAGAATGAAAGTTCCGCGGCCGGCCGATATGTTCGCCAAATGGTTCAGGAGTTCCGCCTTTTTGCTTCTGTTTGCCACGCCGATGCTGGCGCAAACCAGCGTGCCGCCTCTTGCACGCCAGCAATCTACGGCCGAGTTGCGCACCGCTCGCGCTCTCGAAAACGCGCGCGCGAATCCTCTGGACCTGCACGCATTTCTTGCGGACATGCCCAAAGGCGCGGACTTGCACAGCCACTTGAGCGGAGCGGTCTACGCCGAATCCTGGATTCGCGCCGCGGCGCAAGACCAGCTTTGCGTCAACCTCGCTACGCTCTCCTTTGCCAAGCCGCAGCACGCGACCGAAAAGGAGCCGGCCCAGGCGGCCTGCGAAGACGGAAAAGTGTCTGCTGCCCAAGCTTTCAAGGATCAACATCTCTACGACGCGCTGATCGATGCGTTCTCCATGCGCGGTTACGTGCCGTCGCCAGGCGTGACCGGGCACGATCATTTCTTTGACACCTTCGACAAATTCGGCGGCACCGACCGTGGCCACAAGGGCGAGTGGCTCGACGAAATCGCCACGCGGGCCGCCGCGCAGAACGAGCAATACCTGGAACTGATGGAAACGCCGGATTTCGCGCACATTGGCGGCCTTGCGCATGACATCGGTTGGCACGACGATTTCAGCCAGATGCGCGACGCGCTGCTGGCCCTCAATTTGGATGCCGACATCAAAGCCGCCAGAAAGAGTTTTGCCGAAGCGGAAGCTTTGCGCTCCAAGATCGAGCGCTGCGGGCAGCCCGACGAAGCTCCGGCCTGCCGCGTACAGATTCGCTTCATCTACCAGATTTTGCGCGGCTTCCCGAAGGAGGTTGTTTTCGCGCAGACGCTGCAGGGTTTTGAGACCGCTTCCGCCGATCCCCACGTCGTCGGGCTCAATTTCGTGATGCCGGAGGACGCATACATATCGATGACCGACTACACGCTGCAAATGCGCATGGTCGGATTCCTTCACGAGAAATATCCGAAAGTTCACATCACGCTGCACGCGGGCGAGCTGGCGCCCGGACTCGTCACCGAGGAAGGGCTTTGCTGCCACATTCGGCTGGCGGTTGAGCAAGCGCACGCGGAGCGCATCGGCCACGGCGTGGACGTGATGTACGAAGACCGGCCGTACGATCTGCTGAAAGAGATGGCGGCGAAACGCGTGATGGTCGAAATCGCGCTGACCAGCAACGACCTCATCCTTGGGGTCAGCGGGAAGGATCACCCGTTCCCGATTTACCGGAAATTCGGCGTGCCCGTGGCGCTATCGACCGACGACGAAGGGGTGTCGCGGATCGACCTCACGCACGAGTACGTCCGGGCGGTCCAGACCTACGGGTTGCGTTACGCCGACCTGAAGCAGATGGTGCGTATCAGCCTGGAGCATAGCTTCCTGCCGGGAGCCAGCATGTGGAGCGACCAGGACGCATTCCAGCGTCCGGTGGCGCCTTGCGCGCAGGAGAGCTTTGCCCAGAACAAGCCGTCGGAAATTTGCGCCGAATTTGTGAACACCAGCGAGAAGGCTGCGCAGCAGTGGGAGCTGGAACGCAGGTTCCACGTCTTCGAATCCACCCACGAGAAGCCCCCTCCTACTTGAGGCCCATTCGCATAGGACCCAAGCGCTTGAAACTTGGTAATATAATTTTCTTCCTAGAGAACGAGGCAAAGCGCCCGAACTTAACTTGGGGCTTTTTTTATTTCCCCGCAAATCTCTTCGTTTCAAACAGCACTTACTTCGGCTGGACAAATTCCATGGTATAGGCGGTGGCCGGGTCGAAGGACTTGTCGATCACTTTGAGGTCCACCAGCTGTTCGTACATGGTGGTCCAGCGGGCGGCGGTCATTTGGCCCAGTTGGGCGCCGGAGGGGTCGTCGCCGGCGACGAAATGGCCGTCGCGCATGCTGCGCCAGCTGAAATTCATCCATTCCGGGCTTAGAGCGGGGTTCAACTTTGCAATGGTTCCGTGGGCCGGGGCGGGGTTGTTGAGGTATTCGCGCCACCCTTTTATAGAGGCGCGCACGAACCTGGCTACCGTGTCCGGATGGTGCTGCAGGAAATCCCGGGTGGTGAACATGACGCGATACGGGTTGTATCCGGCGTCGCGGGTGAGCAGGACTCGGGTTTCAATCCCGGCTTTTTGCGCAAAGAAGGGCTCGGAGGTAGCAAAGGCTTGCTGGATGTAGTTGGAGTCGGCGACGAAGTTGGCGACGCTCATGGTGGCAGGGATTTCTTTGACGTCGGTGAGATTGTAGCGCTTGACTAAGAATTGAAACCACGTCGAGCCGGGCTTTACGGCGACGGAATGGCCGTGGAGGTCGCTGAAAGAACGGATGGAGGAGTCCTTGCGGACCATGACGCCCTGGGGGTCGGTTTGCATGGTGGCGGCTACGGCTACGAGCGGGTGGCCGTCGGCTACCGATTCGAGGGTGCGGTCGGACGAGCCCATGCCGAATTGGGCCGCGCCGACGGCGACTTGCTGGTCGGGGATCGCGTACTGGCTGCCGGGTTGGATGGTGACGTCCAGGCCCTCGTCCTTGTAATAGCCACTAACCAGTGCGGTGTAGAAGCCGCCGTGTTCGGGTTGCGGGTACCAGTCGGCCTGCAGGGTGACTTCGGTCAGGCCGGTGGTGGCAGATTGCTCGTGGCAGCCTATGAAAAGGATGGTTAGGGGGAAAAGGGCGAGGATTTTTTTTGGTCGGTGATTCAAGTTTTCGCTCCAAGGCGCGCGGCGTAGGACAGAAGGCGGGCGTCGGCGCCACCGACGGCAGCGAGTTGCACGCCTGCACCGCTTTTGCCGGGGAGCGTTATCACCGGCACGCCTGCAAGGCTGAAGGGCGTGGTGTAGCGGAGGATCGCTTTGCGGGTGTTGGTGTGGTCGGCGCCGGCTACGAGTGCGGCTGTTGGAGCGCAGGGGAGCATGAGGAAATCGTGGGCGCCGAGCAGGGCGGCGGTTTTGTCGCCGAAGGCGGCGTGGCGTTGGCGGAATTGTTGGACTTCAGCGGCGGGGAGCGAGGCGCCCCAGGTAAGGCGCTGGGCGATGGTGGTCTCGAAGTGGGAGAAGTCGCCGCCCGTGGTGGCGGTGTGGATTGCTGCGGCTTCGCTGGCCTGGATGGGGGCGTAGATTTCCATGGCTTCTTCCCAGTAAGAACTTTCGATCGGCACTAGCGTCGCGCCGAGATCGCTGAGGCGGTCTTGCCATTGCTTGAAGGCGTCGAGGACTTGGGGCTCGCATTCGTGGAGAAATTCCTTTGCTACCACGCCGATGCGAACCTTTGTTTCGGCCGTTGCGGGGACATCGAGGTCGAACAGCGCTGCGCCTAGCAGCGGCGCGTCGAGCAGTTCGCGAAACAGCCAGCCTAGGGTATCGAACGAAGGGGCGAGATGCACTGCACCGCGCCAGAGGTTGTGCTTGAAGTTGGAGCCGGGCGGAGCAAGCCTCGCGCCAGGGGAGTTGGTCGGTTGCCCTGAGCCAACAGCGGAGTTCGTCGCGAGTTCGATCGAGGCGCGGTAACCTGCGAGGCCGCACAGGGCGGCGGGGGCGCGGACCGAGCCGCCCGTGTCGGTGCCGATTGCGGCTACCGCGGAGCCCTCTTGCACGCTGGCTGCGGCACCGCTCGAGGAGCCGCCCGTGAGAAGCGCGAAGTTGCAGGGTTGCGTGCAATCGCCGTAGTCGGGATTTTCGCCGGTGATACCGTAGGCGAGCGGGTGCATGTGGGTTTTGCCGACGATGATTGCGCCTTGGGAACGCAGGCGCGCGGCTACGGCGGAGTCTTCGACGGCGGGAGCGTTGCGTTCTGCGTAGAAACGCGAACCGGCCGTGGTGACGTATCCGGCGAGATCGAAGCAGTCTTTTAAGGATACGGGCAGGCCGTAGAGCAGAGGCTTTGCGTTGCCGGGAAATCGCTTCGGGAGTTCGTCCGCGTCGCGAAGGGCGCGCTCGGCGTCGAGGGCCAGGTAAACATTGTGGCCGGCGTTGCTGTTGGCGCGGGCGAGCGCCTGCTCGACTGTGGCGCGCGGCGTGACTGAGCCGGCAAGGAGGGCTTCGCGCCATTGATGCAGCGCACTGGATGCGGCGGACATTCCGTGCATTCTAACCGCTTCCGCAGCCGGACAGGTGCGGCCAGTTCGATTTGACGGATTCGATTTTCAACTTGTAGTGGTTCGCGGGCATCGTGTTAGATTGCGCCATGCCCGCCACGGCTGCCCGCCGCATAAGTGTGACTTCGCTCGACGAAGAGCGCATGCGGGAACTTGTGCGCTTCACGGCACGCACGCTGGCAACCCCTTTCCCTGCGCCGTTCGGCGCGCTGATCGTTCGCACGAAAACCGGTGAGCGGCTGATGCGCGCGACCAATGCGGTGATACGCGAGAACGATCCCAGCTCGCACGGCGAATTGCGAACGGTGCGGCTGGCGTGCAAGAAGCTGAAGAGCACGTCGCTGGCCGGGTACACGATGTATTCCACGTGCGAGCCTTGCGCGATGTGCATGGCCAACGCCTTGTGGGCCAGGCTGGATCGCGTCGTTTACGGGGCGACCATCGAGGACGCCAACAAACACTGCCTGCAAATTTTGATTCCGGCGAAGGAACTGGCGCAGCGGTCGGATATGAACTGCGTCGTGGAAGGTCCGGTGCTGCGCGAACTTTGCTATGCACTTTTTACGCATCCGAACATGCTGAAGGCGTTTCGCGGTTGGAGTTCGCGGAAGGAATCGCGAGGTAAATCGTAGGTACGGCGGTGTTGGTTGGAATTTGTCGGGAGACGGAGTTTTTCGGGCGCCGGGCCAAAGCCCGCCTACAAGCCCGCGCACATGCGTGGAGACATGCGAGTACGGATTCGAGCACACCAGCGGGCCTGTAGGCGAAGGACGCCTCTATGGACCTGACTCACGCCTACGGACTGGCCACCGCTCTGGGCGATTCGGCGCGGGTGCTGACGCAGCGGGAAATGGTGGAGCAGCTTTCGCGGGATTTTTACTGGTATTCGCCGGTCCTGCGGAAACAGCTGGATGGCAAAGCGGCGGATATTGCGGTGCAGCCACGCACCCCGGAGGAAATTCAAAGTGTGCTGCGCTATTGCTACGCGCACGATCTGGCGGTGACGGCGCGGGGCGCGGGCACGGGGAATTACGGGCAAGCGGTGCCGCTGCGTGGCGGCGTGGTGTTGGATTTGTCGGCGATGGACCGGATTGAAGCGATTCAGCCGGACGGCGTGGCCGTTTGCCAGCCGGGCGTGCGGTTGGGAGCGCTGGAGAACGAAGCGCGCAAGTCTGGGTGGGAGTTGCGATGCTATCCATCGACGATTGTGAAGGCGTCGGTGGGCGGATTTCTTGGCGGCGGGTCGGGAGGGATCGGGTCGGTGGCGCACGGGATTTTGCGGGATTTCCAAACGGTGCGAGCCCTGGAAGTGGTGACCATGGAGGCGCAGCCTCGCGTGTTGTTGCACGAAGGAGAAGCGGTACACGAAATTTTGCACGCGTGGGGCACGAACGGAGTGATCTCGCGAATTTGGCTGGCGTTGGCGCCAGCGGTGGAGTGGTCGCAGTGCGCGGTGGCGTTCGAGAGTTTCGACGCTGCGTTTGATTTCAGCGAGCGGATTGCGAACGATACAGCGTGGACCAAGCGCCTGGTCACCACGTTTGAGTGGCCGATTCCGTCTTTCTTTACGCCGGTAAAGGAATGCACGCGGGATGGCAAGGCGTTGATCTTTTTCCTGATTGCGTCGTCGCAGCTCGCCGTGTTCGAAACGTCGGCCCGCGAAGCGGGTGGCGAAGTGAGTTATTCCGGCCCGTATGCCGGGCTGCGCACCAGGCCGCTGCTTTCGGATTACACTTGGAATCACACCACGTTGTGGGCCATGAGCGCAGACGACGCGTATACGTACCTGCAGTGCGCGTTTCATCCGGATCAAGTGCGCGATCAGATGAGGAGACTGAAGGAACGCTTCGGTAAGGAGTTTTTGCTGCACATGGAGTTCTGGAAAGGCGGCGACGGACGCGTGGTTCCGGGGGCGATTCCCGTCGTTTACTACACCACCGAGGAGCGGTTGAACGAGATGATCGACTTTTGCCGGGAGATTGGCGTGTTCGTAGCGAACCCGCACGTGAATCATGTCGAGGGCGGAGGGCGCTATCGCGCCGACAACGTGCAGCTCCTGGCAAAGCAGCGCTACGACCCGAAGGGCTTGTTGAATCCGGGTAAGATGGCTACGTTTCAACGAGAAGTACCGGCGCCGCAGGCGTCTTCGCGATGAAAACGTGGATTCCCGACGCGCGCAACTTCGCGTATCTGAATTGGAAGCAGGTGGATGCGCTGCCACGCGACTCTACACTGCTGGTCTTGCCGACGGCGGCGATCGAGCAGCATGGGCATCATCTGCCGCTGGCCACCGACACGCTGATCAACAATTTGCTGCTGGGGCATGCGCTGGGCAAGTTGCCTGCGGAGCTGCCCGTCTATGCATTGCCGCCGGTGCATTACGGGAAGAGCAACGAGCACGTCGGCTTTGCGGGAACGCTTTCGGTGAGTGCGGCGACATTCATGGCGGTGTTGCGCGACTTGGGAGCTAGTCTGGCGAGCGCGCGCTTCCAGAAACTTGTGCTGTACAACACGCACGGCGGAAATACTTCGCTGATCGACGTGATGGCCCGGGATCTGCGCGCCGAATTCGGACTGCGCACGTTCGCGTTGCACGGATCGGGCGGCGCTTTTTATCAAGGGTTGAGCGAACAGGAACGCCTGTATGGTTTTCATGCCGGCGAAGTGGAGACGGCGCTTTTGCTGGCGGCGGTGCCGGAGCTTGTGGATAAATCGGCGTACACCGTCAACTACATCGCTGACGCCGCGAAACCCGAACTGCTGAAACCCGAGAATGCGCCGGCGACCTTTGCTTGGCTTACGCGCGACATTGCTTCGAGCGGCGTGATGGGAGATCCACGGCCTGCGACGGCGGAAAATGGGGCGCGCTGGTTGGAGCAAGCGGCTATCCGATTGGCTGCGGCTTTTCAGGCGATGACGCGGTATTCGAATCCAGAAAAATAACGCGGCATTTTTGTCCGGATGTGCGCGCGCGGAAGAATCATTCGCTTGTGGCCGGGAGACAGAAGGGCACGGCCGTGCCCCTACGGGGTTTTTCTAGACATGAGCGTTGGCGGGGTATCCCGGGAGTTGGTCGACTGCGGCAACGGCGTTCGGTTGGAACGCGGCGTGCGCTGCCGGATGGCGGACGGCGTTGAGTTGGTTTCCGATCATTACTATCCGCCGCAAGGCGGCCCGGAGCCGTGCCCGACCTTGTTTATGCGGCAGCCGTATGGGCGCGACATTGCATCGACCGTGGTTTACGCGCACCCGGTTTGGTTTGCGCGGCGCGGCTATAACGTTGTGATTCAGGACGTGCGCGGGCGCGGCGATTCCGAGGGCGAGTTCTATCCGTTTCGCAACGAGGGGCGCGATGGGGCGGAGAGCATCGCTTGGCTGCGGGCGCGCCCGGAATCGAACGGGCGCGTCGGAATGTACGGATTTTCCTACCAGGGAATGACGCAACTGCTGGCTGCCGCGGAGCAGCCGGAAGGATTGCTGTGCATCGCGCCGGGAATGTGCGCTTGCGATTTGTATCACGGATGGTTTTATCACAACGGCGCTTTGCGGCTGGCTGCGAGCCTGGGCTGGGGATTGCAGATGTTGAAGGCGGATGCTCGACGCAAACGATTGCGCGAAGCGAGTGACCGGCTGGAGCAGGTCTGGGCGAATGCTGCGGCGCAGATGGGTGTGCTGCCGCTTCGCGGGCATCCGGCACTGCACGGCGAAGGTTTGCCGAAGTATGTGCTGGATTGGTTCGATCACCATCAACCGGGAGAATATTGGACGGCGCTGGGCGTACGCCAGCGGCTCGAGCGCATTCAGGTTCCCGCGCTGCATGTTTCCGGTTGGTTTGACATCTTTGTGGCCGGGAGCGTCGAAGGTTTCCTGGCTTTGCGAGAGCATGCCGGAACTGAGCTTGCACGCCAAAACCAATATCTGATCGCGGGGCCTTGGCAGCACATTCCTTGGGGTGATCGGTCGGGCGCCGGGAATTTCGGCGCGGAGGCGCTGCTGGATACCGATGCGATCCTTCTGCGCTGGTTCAACCATTGGCTGAAAGATTCCGCAGAGTTTGCCAAGGAGCCGCGCATTCGGCACTTTGTGCTGGGCGAGAACCGATGGCGGGAGGCAGATGAGTTCGCCTCTGGCGAAAAACACATCCTTTATATACGCAGCGAAGGCAAGGCCAATTCGCGGAAGGGCGACGGCAAGCTTTCGATGGATCGACCTGATGCGGCTGAAGCCTGCGACATTTTTGTTTACGATCCGGAAGTGCCGGTGTGCGCGCCTGGGGGTTCTACGGCGTCGAGCGGGCAATTCGATCAGAACGCGCTGGAATTAGGCAACAATTTGCTGGTTTACACGTCGCAGCCGTTGAGCACGTCGCTGTTCGTCTTGGGGATGCCTTGCGTTGTTTTGTATTGCGCTACTTCTTCGGCGCACACGGATTTTTGCGCGAAGCTGGTGCGCGTGCGGCCTAGTGGCGCGGCGGAATTTATTTGCATTGGCATTGCCCGTTCGAGTGTTTTATTTGCGGATGGCAGTTACGCTGCGGACAGCGTTCACCGATGGGAGTTTGCGCTGGAACCTACCTCGTGTCGTTTTGACTCGGGCGATCGGATCCGCCTTGAGGTCGCGAGCAGCGCGTTTCCACTCTACGACCGGAATCCGGGATCCCGTGTGGCTTCCTGCCGGGCTACGTCTTGGGATTGGGAGCGGTCTACGCAGATCGTTTATCACGACGCGGAAAGGCTTAGCGTGCTGCGGCTGCCTGTGACCGAGGACCGATGGGCGGTACGGGCGTCGTTGGCACAAGCAAGAGTGCCTGTGCCACCTCGGAGCAACCCGTGATCTCTGGCCTCGCGGCGCCGATGGTTCAGATTACGGGTGTGAGCAAGCGATACGGCAATGCTCCCCCCGTTCTTGACGCGATCGATCTGTACGTCCTCAAAGAGGAATTCCTTACTTTGATCGGGCCGTCAGGGTGCGGAAAGTCGACGGTGTTGAAGCTGATTTCCGGACTGACCGAGCCGAGCGGCGGCACGGTCAGCGTGGACGGCATGACGCCGGCGAATGCTCGGGAGGTCGTGTCGTACATTTTTCAAGACGCGACTTTGCTGCCTTGGCGCACCGTGGGACAGAACGTCGGGTTGGGGTTGGAACTCGAAGGCGTGTCCAAGATTCGCCGCGCGGAGAATATCGGCACGCTGCTGGAACTGGTCGGTCTTGGGCACGTTGCCGATGCGTACCCGCGCGAGTTGTCTGGCGGGATGAAAATGCGCGTATCGATCGCGCGCGCGCTGGCCACGAATCCGCGATTGCTGCTGATGGATGAACCTTTCGCGGCTTTGGATGAGATGTCCCGGGATCGGTTGAATGAACAGCTCCTGCGGTTGCGCGGAGAGCAGAAGTGGACGGCGATTTTCGTCACGCACTCGGTGGCGGAAGCGGTGTTTCTTTCCACGCGCATCGTGGTGCTGGCGGCGAATCCAGGGCGGATTTGCGCCACGCTGCCGGTGGACCTGCCTTGGCCGCGCACCGCCGATCTTCGCGAGACGCCGGAATTCGAGGCGACGGTCGCGCAGGTATCGCACACGCTTCGGGGAGCGACATCTCGATGAAGCGGCGGTTGATTGTGGCGGCGAATGCGTCGGGCGTTTTTATCGCGCTGCTGCTGGTCTGGCAGCTCATTCTGTGGGTCTTTCGCGTGCCGCCATACATGCTGCCTTCGCCGTGGGCGGTGGCCAAGGCCGTGGTTGCTCGCTTCCCATCCCTGCTGGATTCGTTCGCGATCACGGCGGAAGAAGCCGTCGGCGGCATACTTCTGAGCATCGTGGTGGGCGTGGGCATCGCGCTGATCTTTGCGCAATCACGGTGGGTGCGGCGGATGCTGTATCCGTGGACACTGCTGCTGCAGACCGTGCCCATCGTGGCGATTGCGCCGCTGATCCTGATGTGGATGGGGGCTGGGATCTTTTCGGTCACGCTGATCGCGTTCATCATTTCGCTGGCGCCGATCATCGCGAACACCACGCAGGGGCTGATCAGCGTGGACCAGAACCTGGTGCATTTGTTCCTTATGCACAATGCTTCGCGCAGGCAACTTTTGCTCAAGTTGCGATTGCCGCACTCGGTGCCATCGCTGTTTGTGGGCATTCGCATCTCCAGCGGGATTGCGGTGATCGGCGCGATAACCGGGGAGCTGTACGCGGGGTCGAGCAGCGTGGGCCGCGGCGGGCTCGGCTATTCCATCCTCTACGCGTCATCGCAGCTACAGACCGACTATTTGTTTGCCTTGGTACTGGCTGCGACCGTGCTGGGATTTGGATTTTTGTTTCTGGTGATGTTCCTGGAATGGCATTTCCTGCATCGCTGGCACGAATCGGCGCGTGCGGCGGAAGTGGAGTGAGAAGAACGGGATTTACCACAAGGGGCGCAGAGGTCACGGACAAGAGTGAGGACTAAGAGGTGTTGCGGCTAGAAACGGAAACCGGTTGGTGGCTGGTGACGCATCCCGACCATGCGCGGTTGGCGGGAGCTTTTGCCGAACGGTGGGGCAACGATCGGTTTCTGCCGCCGGAGCCTCGCGTCCACGTGTTGAAAGGCATCGCGCGGCATGACGACGGATGGCTGGCGCGCGATGCGATGCCGCAGATTACAGGCCACGGCAAGCCCAGCGCGTTTTCGACCGACTTGGTGGGCAAATATTCGGCGTTCGAAGAAATCGATCTCGCGGACTATCTCGCGGTGCGCGACCGCGCCGTGCGGCTCATCGCCTCAGAGGATCCTTACGCCGCACTGCTCATCTCCATGCATACCTACAGCTTGCTGAACGATCACGCCGATCGTTCGACGATTGCCGTAGCAGATTTGCCGTTGCTCGATCAATTCCTGGAGCAGCAGAAAGCGTTCCAGCAAACCCTGCGCCAGCAAATCGCCGCTGACCCGCGCTTTACGCCCGAGCAAGCCGGCGAAGCAGCGATTCTCGACCATTTCCGGTTGTTGCAGGCCACCGACAATCTGTCTTTGCTAACGTGCGTCGATTTTCGGCAGCCGGCACATCTCTTGCACCCGCTTCCACTGCGCAATGGCGAATACGCTCGCGTGCGGGTACGTAGCATTGGTACGCGGCATTTCGTGCTGGATCCCTGGCCTTTCGCGGTGCGATCCCTGACCTTTGAATTTCCCGCTCGTCGTGTGGAAGGCAAAACCTTCGGGAGCGCCGCGGACCTGCAGTCGCAATACGCTGCTGCAGCGGTGCAAGCGCTCTCCGTCGCGGTGAGCGCTCACTAAGACTGGATTGCAGTAGGGGTGTTGTGCCCGATCTGCCGTGACCGAAGCAGGGCTACGGAAACGAAAACGGCGGCACTCGAGGGCCGCCGTTCTCGGTGTTGGGGGGAGTGGAAAGTCTAGAACAGAATCCGCAGCGTCATCTGAATCTGCCGCGGGCTGCCAATGGTTTTGTTCACGCTGCCCAGACCAAACGGGCAGTTGTAGAAATTGTTGGTGAAATTGCTGGTGCCGCAACCTGTAGGCAGGGACGGCGTTCCGGCCGTCGGGAATCCGTCGTAATACTGATTTTGCGTGACGTCATCGATGGGCACGTCAAAGCTAGGGGTGTTGGTGAGGTTGAAAACGTCGAAGCTGAAGCGCGCCGATACGCGTTCGGTGAGTTGCGTGACTTTCACGATGGACAAATCCAGGCGTCGCTGCCAGGACTGCCGGAAGATGTTGCGCTGGCCTGAAGTGAAGCCGGTTTCGAACGTATCACCGGGAGCAATCGCCCCTCCAAGATCACCGGGCGCCAGGAGCGGCACGGTAAAGCAGGCGGCGTTAAGGGCAGGCAATCCAGGTGCCGCGCCGGAGTTGCCAGTGACCGCAGTCTTTGGAGTGCAGCTGCTGTTCAGCGGAACGATCGGGTTGGTGATGCCGTCGGACACGCCGTAGAACACACTGCCCACAGCGCCGGAATAATCGATGACACTGAAGGGTTGACCGCTCTGGTATACGCCGATTCCCTCGATGGCCCAGCCATCGGTGAATCTACCCGCCATCGAGTTTTCCGGGCGGAACGTGGGAAGTTGATAAAGATACGTGAAATTGAAAACGTGGGTGCGGTCAAAGTCGGACGATCCGTACGCGTCGCGCAAATTGAGCGGATTGTTGCCGTTGTAAAACAGACCGAGGGCGCTTTGCTCGTCGAGCGCGTGCGAGTAGGTGTACGAAAAGCCCACCTGAAAGCCGTGGCTGAGGCGCTTTTCAATGTGAGTTTGCAGCGCGTTGTAAGCCGAAATGCCGGCGGCGTTGTAACTCTCCGACTCCGCAGAATAGCCGACGTAAGGAACTCGCAGATCGATGTTTCCACCTTCCGCGGTGTTCAGCATTTGCGTTCCGTCGGGAAGAGTGATGGCGCAGCTGAAGTTGTTGGTCGCCGAAGGCGTGCAACCCGCAGCCTGCACCTGATACCCATAGCTCCACATCTGGCCGTGGATCGGGTGCGATGGCGTGGCGATTTGCGCTTGATTGAAGGGAACGGGAACGACCAGGTGGCGTCCCAGGTTGCCGACGTAGCCGATCTGAATCGACAAATCGTTGCGCGGCTGCCACTGAATGTCGAGCGTGTTGTTGATCGTGTAGGGCAGCTTGTTGGCGCGGTTGTAGACGCCGAAGGAGAACAGCGGCGCACCGTCCTCGATTTCCGCGCGATTGGGCAAATAATTGATGATATTCGCGGGATTGCCGGTGGGAGGCGACTGGAGCGCAGCGCCCCAGGGATAAGACAGCGAGCCTCCGGTGCCAAGCGTCCCGGGAGCGGCGTTGGTGGCGTCGCAGGTCGGGATGTAACCTTGATAGAAATTGCTGACAGTCGAACAGGTCTGGGAGTTCACGAACGGCGGCGCTTGGTTCACACCGAAAGGTCCGCCCGCAATTACGCCGGAGGCGAACCCCGGCGAGAAATAGGTAAACAGTTCGCCACGGTCGTAGTACAAGCCGGTGCCGGCGCGTACCACCACTTTGTTGTGAAACATCGCCGGGCTCCAAGCGAGTCCTACGCGGGGAGCGAAACCCCACTGTCGTCCGGTGAGGGTTGTGTCGCTGACGCCCTTGCTCGGAAACTGGGTGTTGTTGCCGGCGACGATGAAGCCCGTGGAAGTGATGGTGCCGCTGGTCTCGTCATAGGAGTACTGCGAGGGATCGAAATTGTACAAGCGGCCGTACTTTTCGCTAAGCCCTCCGTTCCAGTCCCAACGCAAGCCCGCGGTGATACTGAGATTCTGGCGAAGCTGATACTTGTCCTGGGCATACAGCCCGCTTTGACCTGCCCGGTAATACCGATTGGCGTTCCCCTGCAGGTATGCGGTGGTGACGAATCCATCGGTGGTGTAGGGAGTGACCAGGCCCTGCACGAATTGCGAGAAGTCGGCGGAACCAATGATGCCCTGGTCAGTTCTTTGGTCGCGCGTATTGAGCTGCGTATAGGCATAGCTGCCGCCAAACGTGAGCGTGTGCTTGCCTTTGGTCCAGATCGCGCTGGCCGAGGGCATAAAGCGATTCTGGAATACACCGGTGAACGCGCCCTGCGAGGCGCCTCCTTCGCCGATCGTGAGCGCCGCGTTCGCGACCGGAGTCGGACTCGAGCAATTCGGGTTGGAATTGGGGCAACCGGTATTCGCGGGAGACTCGTTACCGAAATCATCGACGATCGTGATCCCGGGAAAGACATTCGAACCGAACGTCTGGATGCCCAACTGCTGCGACGTGAACGGCTGGTTGATGGTGCTGTAGACCTTTTCGCGAATAAATCCAAACGTTTCGCTGAGACTCAAAGTGGGCCTGAGCGTTTGGGTGTTGCCAATCGATATTACCTGGCTGCCGGCGTCCAGATACTGGCTGAAGCCCGAGACGCTGGAATAAGCGTAGGGCGCAATTGTCGGATCGTGTTGGTAGTAATACTTCAAGAACACACTGTCTTTGCCGGTCGCATTCCAGTCGAGGTCGGCCACGGCCTGGTCGGAGGTGAAATACGCGGTGCCGGGAACTACGGCATTCTCCGGAAAGTTTACCGTCGGCGTGTTGCCGTCGGCGGAAGGGATCAGATACTGGCCGTTGGGCAACTTGTATTGGAACAATGCGAGCGCCACCGGACTGATCTGGCTGGCGTTGATCGGGGCGGCGCCTTGCGGCCCATTAAAATCCGCATTCGCAATGGCGGCCAAGCCGTCGGCGGTGCGGTTGTCGTCGGTAAGCCCAGATGGAACGGTGAGTCGCGACAAACCGATCTCTTGATCGGACGTGTGCAGGTGCTGGTAACTCAGGAAGCCGAACAGCTTGTCCTTCTTGATCGGCCCGCCGATCGTGCCCCCGGCGGTATACCGGTGCAGCTCGGGATTTTTTTCGCTCGCAGGGATGTTGGGGTCCGCGTTGAAAAAGAACGGCGCAGCGTTCCACGCGTCTGTGCCGCGGTGCACGTAAAGGCTGCCGTGAAAATCATTCGTTCCGGAAGCAGTGCTCATATCGATATGCGCGCCGCTCGTCGAACCCTGCTGTGCGTCGTACATGGAGGTGTTGACGCGGAGCTCCTGAATGGTTTCCGGGGCGGGCGTGGGCAACGACTGTCCGATGGCCAGATAAGGCGAGGCGGTGCTTTGAATCACGGCCGCGCTGGTGCTCGCCGCGCCGCTCACGCCGGTGTTATTCACCACGCGCGCCGATGCCACCTGGCTCGTGCTCTTCCCGTTGAACAGGTTGCTGGCGTCCACGCCGTTCAGCAGGAAAGAGTTGCTCGTATCGCGCTGGCCGTTGGCCCAGATCGGCTGGTTGCCGAGCCCGCTGTTCGCGCCCGTGCCGCTCGGGAGCTCGGCGTTCACACCGGGAGAAAGAATGGCAAGCCCGGTGAAGCTGCCCGTCGGCAGAGGCACGGCCTCGAGTTGCGCCTTGTCCAGAATGTAGCCGTTGGTGGTGTCCACCGCATTCAGCAGCGGCACCGCTTCGACCGTGACGGTGGTGCCTACCTGCCCAACTTTGAGGACCGCATTTACGGTTGCGGTGCGATCCGCCTGCACAGTAATCGAGGGCACCTTTTGCGTATCGAAACCGTCGTGGGTGAACGTCAGCGTGTACGCGCCGATAGGCAGGTTCACGAAATCGTAGCTGCCGGCCACGCTGGTCTTCTGAACGCGGGTCAGCGTGGTCGCATCGCTGATCAACGTCACCGTAGCATCCGCCAGTGCTCCGCCCGACGTGTCGGTCACCGTTCCGGTGATGCCGCCGAGAGTCTGCTGAGCGTGCGCGAGTGGCGCGGAAACGAAAAACATGAGGAGGAATGAAGCGAGGACAAAAGCGGATAGGCTGAATCGTTTACACATTCGGGAAAACCCCCTCCAATTGTCAAAATGCACGGAACTTACATCCCCATGCCCGGCGGTCGAAGCACTGTAGTCTTGGCACCCGACGCTGTCCAGGCCGCTTTGCACGGCCTGTCTTTGAATGAATTGCAGCACGCTATCGCGAACGCGTGTGGAATCGAAACGAATTCTTTGATTCGCGCAAATCGCTTTTTTCAATTTCTGCGCGCAGAAACGTGCCGGTAATATAATGGAAGACGAAAATGAAGTGTTAGAAATTCAGCGGGATGATGGGACGCCACAGAATTCACCGGCCGTTATTCGCACACTCAGAACAGATCTGTGGCCGGCAACACGCTCTTGGCAATGGCTGCGCTCACCGTGAATATGGGCTCGTTCACCACCTGACTAAGACGCAGGTGCATCGCTACGCTGCACAGCAGGTATGCGTGGACGTCGCGGAAGCCCCAGCGCGCTACCAATAAATCGATCATCCGCGAAGTCGCTGCCCGCGCCGCGGCGACGGCATCGCTCGCCGACTCCACCACAATCCAAGCCTCGCCGGCTGCGTGTTCGGGTCTACGGCTTGGCGATTCGACCAGCGGGCCGGCAAGCGGTCGCCCCTTATGCACATGAAAACGCAGGGTCACATCGGCCGGGCACTCGATGCCGTTGATGCAAACCTCGCCGTCGCCTTGTGCGGCGTGCGCATCCCCGGCTGAAAACAGCGCGCCGGTATTGAGCACCGGCAGATACAGCTTCGCGCCGGTACAAAGCTCGCGCACATCCATGTTGCCGCCGAAATTTCCGGGCGGTCGCGTGCGAAACTCGCCGTCCTCGGCCTGGGCCACACCCATCACGCCGCAGAATGGCTGCAGCGGCACGACTGCGGGCGCCATTGACGTGCTCACCGCGCCCTCAAGTTTCCAATGAAAAAGATAGGGCTCCGCGAATCGCTCCTTAAGAAACCCGAGCCCCGCGACGACACTCGACCAGCCCCAGCCTTTGTGCGCGACCTTCAGCACATCGATTTGCAGCACGTCGCCCGGTTCCGCGCCTTCGACAAAGATCGGGCCGGTAAGCGCGTGAATCCGTCCGCGATCGATGCCGAGATATTCCGCGACGCTCATCCCGGGCCGCACCTGCGCGCCGCTCGAATCGACGCACTCCAGGTGCACGGTGTCGCCCGGCGCGATGGCCAGCCGCGGCGGCACCGCGCGGTTCCACCTTGAGTGCGTGGGCTCGGCGTTCAGAACGTGCACAGGCATCCGAGCGCTCCTAAATCTCCACGGTCATCTGCGTTTCTACCAGGGCGTTTCGTGGCAAAGCCGAGACTCCAATCGCCGCGCGCACGTGGCGTCCCGCGTCGCCAAAAACCTGCACGAGCAAATCCGACGCGCCATTGATCACCGCGGGAGACTCCGTAAAACCCGCCACAGCGTTCACATATCCGTTGACGCTTACCACGCCTTTCACGGCCTCCAGCGAGCCCAAGTGCCGCTTCAGCACCGCCAGATGCGTCAACGCACACGCTCGCGCCGCCGCATAACCTTCCTCGATGGTCCGCCCGGCACCCACGGTTCCTGCGATGACTCCGTCCGCTCCCGTCGAAATCACTCCCGAGAGATAAACCATATGCCCGACGGTCTTTGCCGGAATAAAATTGCCGGCCGACGACGGCAGCGCCGGTAAAGCAATCCCGAGTTCCTGAAGACGCGCTTCCACTCCTGCTGGCATGAGATTTTCGCCTCCGCAAAAAATGTCGCGCCACTCTAACATAGCCGCGCATCTGGGCAGGCGCGTTGCGTTTTTTCTGTTGAACCAATTTGGACCTGAGCTAGCATGTGCCATGCAAAATCGATTCGAGGCCGCGCGTTCGCGCCAGGTTGCCGTTGTAGCGGCTGCTTTCCGAAGCGGGCGCCTTCTTCCGCTTCTCGTCGTTCTAATGGCAAGCCAAGCTCACGCCCAAACCTTCACGACGCTCCACGCCAAACTCCACGCTACGCGAACATCCCCGCTGGATCTAGAACTAGCGGGCGACTTAGCTACCCTGCCGCCTGATTCCACGCGCTACATCACGCGCGAGGACCTCCTCGCGCTGCCGCAAGTAAATTACACGGTAACCAACGACACCAATTTCACCGGGCCAACGCAAGTCACCGGTGTTTCGCTGGAAGAATTGACCCGCCAACTCGCCGCCGCGCCCGCCTCGGATCTGACCGTAACCATCTGCGACGACCAGTATCGCGCCAACTACCCGCGCGCCTACATCGCGGTGCATCGTCCCGTGCTCGTTCTCAAGATCAACGGTCAGCCTCCGTCCGGCTGGCCCAAAGATGCCGAAGGCCACAACCTGGACATGGGCCCGTACCTGATCTCTGATCCGGACTTCACGCCCAGTTTCCAGATTCTCGGCCATTCGGAAGAGCCGCAAAATCCGTGGGGCGTGGTGCGGCTGGAATTTCGCGATGAAGCCGCCGTCTTCGGCGCCATCGCCCCTCCCGGCCCGCAAGCCCAAGACCCCCAAGTTCAAGGCGGTTATCGCCTCGCGCAACAAAACTGTTTCCGGTGTCACAACATGGGCGCCGAAGGCGGACGCAAAGCCGGCCGCCCGTGGCTAGTTCTCTCCGCATGGGCCACCGCGCAACCCAATTATTTCGCCGCCTACGTCCATAATCCCAAAGGGAAAAATCCCAACGCGAAAATGCCCAGCTTCCCCGAATACGACGATGCCACCCTCCGCGCGCTGATCGCCTACTTCCAAACCTTCACCTCGCGAGAAAAGCCATGACCCTGCGCATTGCAAAAACGGCGCTAGTTCTTGCCGTAGCCTTGTTCTATTCCGTGGTCGTCTTCAACAACCTCACCGATTACGACACCAACTACCAATTTGTCCGCCACTCTCTGATGATGGACTCCACGTTCCCCAACAATCACGTCATGTGGCGCGCGCTGAATTCTCCGACGATCCACACAATCTTCTACATCTCGATCATCCTGTGGGAATCGATCACCATGATTCTGTGCTGGTGGGGAGTCTTTCGCCTGGCCCGCGCGGTAACAACGACCGCCGCTACATTTAATCAGGAGAAGCGGACATCCGTCGTTGCGCTGACGTTGGGCATTCTAATGTGGCTGGTGGCGTTCTTGACGGTAGGCGCGGAGTGGTTCCTGATGTGGGAATCCAAGTCGTGGAACGGCCAGGAAGCGGCCTTCCGCATGTTCACGGTTATGGGCATCATCCTGATTTTCCTGTCCCTGCCGGACACCGACCAGCAACCTTAGCGACTCGGCCGCGCTCTAGGATTTTCCGGGCAACGCAAACGCACACAGAACGTCCTGCACCGGAACGATCAAATACTGCCGGCCGTCGATCTGATAGGTCATCGGCGACGCGACAACCTCGCCCCCGGCATTCAAGTGCCACAGGGTTTTTCCGGTGGCCGGATCGAGCGCGAGAATGTTGCCGGAGGTATCGGCGCTGAACAGCAGATGCCCTGCCGTCGTCAAAATTCCCGCGACTCCTTCGCCTTCGCCGAGTTCACGGTTCCACACCACTTTGCCGGTCTTGTAGTCCAGCGCGCGCAATGTGGTGTTCGCCCACAGGTTGCGATCCCTGCCTCCCCAGCCTTCGGTCTTCCCTTCTGCGATCTTGTAAAAGATGGAAAAGATTCTGCGCGCCATCACGTAAAACAAATCGGTCTGCGGATCAAAACTTGGCGCCATCCAGTTGGTGGCTCCGTCCGAGCCAGGTTCCACCAGCGCGCCGTCCGCGCTTGGATTCGCCGTGGGTTTCGCGATCGGCCGCCCGCGGGGATCCACGCCGGAAGCCCAGGTCTGGTCGATAAACTCCGACGTCACCAGGTGCTCGCCGTTCGTGCGATCGAGCAGAAAGAAAAACCCGTTGCGGCTGGCCTGCGCCAGAAGTTTTCGCGGCTTGCCCTTAAAATCGGCGTCGAACAGGATGGGAGTCTGCACGGCATCCCAATCGTGCAGGTCGTGCGGCGACGGCTGAAAAGCCCACGCAAGTTTTCCCGTGTCCGGATTGAGAGCCACGATCGAACAGGTATAGAGATTGTCCCCCGGCCGGCTGTCGCCGACGAGCACCGGATTCGGATTGCCCGTTCCCCAGTAGAGTAAATTCAACGCCGGGTCGTAAGTCCCCGTCATCCAAGTCATGCCGCCGCCATGCAGCAACGCGTCGCCGTCTTTCGGCCAGGTTTCCGAACCCGGCTGACCTGGATCGGGCTCGGTGAACCAGCGCCACTGCACGCTTCCCGTTTCAGGATCGACTGAAGTCAAAACTCCGCGAATGTCGGTGGAATCGCCCGACACGCCCGCGATGATGTGGTCGCGGATGACCAGCGGCGCCATCGTCGCGAAATAGCCAAGCTTCGCGTCCGCCAGTTCGATGTCCCAGTGAACCTTGCCATCCTTGGCATCCAGGCAGATCAAATGCGCGTCGGGTGTCGTGAAGTACAGCCAGTTTTTGTACATCGCCACGCCGCGGTGTCCGATATGGCCGCCCTCGGATTTCCGCTCGTAATGCCATATTTTCCGCCCGAACTTCGCATCAACGGCCCAGACGTTGTCCGGCACCGTAAAGTACAAAATGTTGTTCACCAGTAAAGGCGTCGATTTGATCGCCGCCCCGTGCGTCTGATACATCCACGCCAGCGTGAGCGACCCAATATTCCCGGCATGGATCTGATCGAGCGTGCTATACCGCCGCCCCGAATAATCTCCGTTGTAGGTAGGCCAGGTATCCGTGGGTGGCCGCAACAAAGCCGCGGGATCAAGCTCCTGCCCCGCCGCCAAGCCAGGACCAAGAATCAAAGCGCAAACCAGCAGGCCAATCTTAATCAGTCCACCAAGATAGCGAGGCATTCCATTTCCTCTAGGTCGTTCGACGCCGCCCATTGCTGGCGGGAAAGTGCTGCTCATAAAGTTCTTCTCTTTGGGTGGTCGGAGCTTTAGCTCCGACATAACCAGTCCGCACTCAATGGGCTTTAGCCCCTGAAGAAAGCTCTTATCTTTTTCTCCGCCGCCGCTCATTTCAAGCCCTGTAGATACGCAAACAAATTGTGAATATCGGCCTGCGTCAACTTGTCCAGCAGCGCCCGATGCGCCGCCAATCGATCTTTCACTTCCACCTTCACCTGACCTCGCGCAAACGCCCGGTACCAGCCGGAACCGTCGCGCAAAGCCACCTCAAAATCATCGATATGCTCCAAAGGTCCCGCAATCGTCTCGCCCGAAGGCAGCGTAACGACCACGGACTTGAAATGCCCCTCCGGATACAACATGTGTGTTTCGAGATCGAGCGCCGAGTATTTGCCTACGGCTTCGGCCATGTCGCCTGTTGGCGAATGGCACCCGTTGCAACCGCCAGCCCCGTTGAAATACGTTTTGCCCGCTTCCGCATTTCCGGTGCGCAGCCTCTCGACCGCATACCCTTCCGGAACCTCCGACGAAGCCAATCCTTCAGCGGCTCGCGCGTGCAGAAATGCCGCGATATCCGCGACCTCATCATCACTCAAGGGCAAGGCTGGCATTCCTTTGTCCGGCCGCCCCTGGTGAATCACGCCGCCGATCAAATCACCTTTCACGTCATGCGCCACCAGCGACGATCTCATCAAGTCCGGCGCGCGGCCGCCGGTGGCATCTGGCCCATGGCAAAAAGCGCACGATTGCGCAAATTGCTTGCGGCCCCTGTCGACCGCCGGGTCCGCATCAAGGGCAGCGGCCTTCGCTTGTTTCGAAACACGTTTCGGTTTCGCGTCCTGCGCCAGAGAACGCGATATCGACGAACCCGCAATCGCCAAAAGAAAAATCGCAGTCCAAACACGAAAAGATCTATTCATCGCCCCATCCCAAACCAAGCCTGCGTCCTGGCATAGCCACAACCTTTCCATTATTACCATCGCTCGGAATTACTGCAGCGCGGCGTACAGCGCTTGTTTCCAACGCGCGTTGTCGATCGTCCACACGATCTTAGCTTTGTGCCGCCCGCGAAGAGCCGAGGCCCACACTTCACGGTTTCGTTCATCGTTCGCAACGATGAGGCGGTCAATCACGGTCATGCCGCGGGTGAGTTCGCTGTCGGTCTCGACCTCCATATAATGTTCCGATTGCGAAGTAACGATCGACGGATCTAGCGCCACGGCCATCGCGACGGGGTCCGGCAGCGATATCCCATGTTCCCCGGTCTGCTGGAGGTAAGCTTCCTGCGCGCGGCTGTTGCACTCAATCGCAAATTTCGCAACCGGCGTGCCCAAGCTCAGCACCTGCTGGATGTCGGACCGATTCAGCGCCGCCCCGCCACGGCACAGGTGCCAGCCGACCAGTTCGATCGGCAGGCCGCTCCTGGCCACGATGCGTGCGGCTTCCGGATCGCACCAGATGTTGTATTCGGCCGCGGGCGTGACATTTCCCTCGCAACACGGCGCGCCTCCCATCACCACGCACCGGCCCACTTTCCCGGCAATGTCCGGCTTTTTCTGCAACGCTAGCGCGACATTCGTAAGCGGGCCCAGCGTCACCATCACCAGCCCTGGACGGGATTCGATCGTATCGATGATGGCATCCACAGCGCTCTGCTTTTCGACGGCGCGGCGTGGCGGCCGATAGCCGTGATCGCCCAGTCCGTCAACTCCGTGAAACCAGCTCGCGCTTTCATGCGCGCGCGTCAAAGGCTTCGCCGCCCCTGCGAACACCGGCACCTTCGAATCGCAAAGCTCCGCGGTATAGAGGGCATTGCAGGTTGCCTGGTCCACGCCCACGTTTCCGGCCACCGTAGTGATGGCGGTAACTTCCACTTCGGGGCACCGCAGCGCCATGATGAGCGCCACCGCGTCATCGGAAGCCGTGTCGGTATCAATCAAAAAGGGGCGTTTCACGCGTCGTAGGATAGCAAACTCGCCCTCGAAACCCGGCTAAAGAACCGACCGACATCGGAAAAATTCGACCGGCGGACGCGATCGAGCGCTCTCCGGAGGAAGGAACGTTCGCCATCATGTGTTTCCCAGAGATCGCACCATCGATTCCAGTTCACGAGCGATCTCATCGGGCGAAATGCCGACCGGGAAAGTGATGGGCGCGCCGATGCGCACCCTGATCTCACCGAGCCGCGCGAGCCGCCGGTGCTCGCGCTTCATCTTCCACACGCCATCCAGCCACATCGGCACAATCGGAATGCTCAGGTTCTCCGCCAGCAGCCCGATGCCGCCCTGGAATTTCGCCATCGCGCCGGTGTCGGAGTCGTTGACTTCGCCTTCCGGAAAAACAAGCACGCTGTAACCGCGATCGACGCACTCGCCCGCATAGCGAAAGCTCTCCCGGAAGCCCGAAAATTGTGGCAGCGGGAAAACATTAAACAGCGCGGTCACCAGCCAGTAGCCGAGCCGATATGCCCAGCGTCTGGCGAAGAACCAATCGTTGGGCGGCTGGCGCATGCGCCGCAGCGTTTCGCCGCCCATCGCCGTCGCCAGGCGGTGCCGAAAGCGCGGTGGCAGCGCGGCCAGAATCAAGCCCATGTCCGCGCGTCGCGTGATGTGGTTCGCTACGACGAGCACGGGCCCGCGCAAGTCGCGCAGATTTCCCCGCCCGATGATTTTGGGATGCCCAAGGATCTGCGTGGCAGGCCACACCAGCGCGTAATACACCGCCAGCCGGAACAATCGCACCGGCGCGCGCAGCGTCCAGCGCGGGTATACGTACTCCGTGCGCCGAGCCGAAGGCTCTCGCAGCAAGCGCTCGACATCGCCCACGGTTTTTGCTTCGGCGAACGCCGTCTCGCTCAATTCCACCTGGTAGCGCTGTTCGAGCGCGTTCATCAATTCCACACGATCCAGCGAACTCAAATTCAATTCATTTTCGATCTGTTCCGAAGCGGCGCCAGCACCGGCAAATTTATGCAGCAAATTCTCGAGATCTCCAGAAACAGTTTGCACTAGCGCAGCACCGCAGCGCTCCAGCTTGCCCGGGCGTGTGACACTCGACGCTTCCAGAATGTCCCTCGCGCCCGCAGCCACCGCGGCAAGTCGCGGCTTTCCCGTAGGCGTGCGGGGGAAATCGGCATCAGGCCAAACAACCCAGCACCGCAGGCGTTGGTACTCCGCGAGCGAGCGATTGGCATTCTCGATCGCAAGCCTGGCCTCTGCCGCGCTCGCGCGCGGTGCGTTCATCAGCAACGCCGCGCAAGGCTCAGCGTTGCTCCCGCGATCCATGGGAACGACCACGCAATCCCTCACGCCAGCTTGCTTTCGCAGCGCCGCTTCCAAATCTTCCGGATAGACGTTCAGTCCCGCCGGTGTGACGATGACATTCTTCTTTCGTCCGCGAAAACGGAGATTCCCTTCCGCATCCAACTCACCCACATCTCCGGTCCGCAACCACGCTCCTTCTTCCGACGGCTGGCGAGCTCCGCCTTGCCAATAGCCGCCAGTGACGTTTTCCCCGCGTACCAGGATTTCACCGTCTTCCGCAAGCCGAAATTCGCGACCTGGCAGAACTTTACCGATCGTTCCCTGCGCCGCGCGAAACGGATGGTTCAAGCTGATCAGCGAAGCCGTTTCCGTCATTCCATATCCCTGCACCACGGCGTAACCCAAGCGCCTGAAAAATTCTTCGGTTTCGCCCGAAAGCGCCGCGCCCCCGGAAATGAACGCCCAGAATTTCCACCCGAATCGCCGGTGAATCTGCCGAAGCTTCCACGCTCGGCGAAGGAATTTCTGGCCATTCGCCGATTCGAACGCGCCGTGAAACCGTTCGCTCTGCCCGCGCGCCTCCATCTCTCGCAGGATGCCCGCCCGCAAACCATCCAGCATGCGCGGCACCGCAATCACGGCCGTCGCGCGCTCCCCTTTAATCGTCCGGATGATTTCGGCCGGGTTCGCGGAGGGCTCCAATACGACCGTCGCTCCCAGCAACGGCGGCACGAATAAAGCCATGAACTGCCCAAACACATGGCTCAAAGGCACCAGCGTCACAAAGCGCAGCGGATGAAACCACTGCTCATACTTGCGATACGGCTCGATCCCCCGCTCCAAGGGCTCGAGGTTCGCCAAGAAGTTTCGATGCGTCAGAACCACCCCACGCGGCTCCGCTGTAGTGCCGGAAGTAAAAAGAATCTGCGCGATATGGTTGGGTGTGATCGGCTCGTCCGAAAGCGTTTCGAAACCGCTTCGTCGAGTCCGCGCCAGCCCAAAGAGCTGCTGCTGCGAGCTCCCGGTCGTCGGCACGCTCCCAGGTGTCGCCCAAATCCTCCAGATTTAGCGCCGCAATTGCGCTCAAGTCCGGCTTTCCCCGCGCCGCCAGGACCAGCTTCGCGTCTGTTTCACGTGCAACACGCACGGCAAATTCTGTCGTCGCCCCATCGTCCAGCGGTACCGCCACTGTCCCGCGCAGCAAGCACCCCCAGAAAGCCGCCATCCATTCCGCACTGTTCGGACCCCACAGGATCACGCGCTCCCCGGTTCGAACGCCTCTTTGTTTCAGAGCCCTAGCGCAAGCCGCTGCCGCTCCGGCGAGCCGAGCATAGTTCCAGCATTCGCGCCGGTATCCGTGGCGCTGTACCACCGCCACGTCCCGCGCATATCGTCGGAACTCGTTAAACAGCGATGTAAGATTCGGCCGTGTCATTCGCTCCGCGCACACGAACCCATCGAAACAGTCTGGATTCTACGCCCTGTCGGGTGTGACGGCTTATTACCACGGGGAAGCACGTGCCATGCCAAGGCTACCCCGTGATCGACAGTTGCTGCGCCAGCGGGGTTCACAAAGTGCGCGAGCCAAAATAAATACTCCCACGCGCGCGAAAAGCGTGCGCGCGTGGGAGCTTGAAGGACCAGACTTTATTTGCGCGATTACGCCAATGCTTCGGCGCGGCGGCGTAGAACGAACAAGCCAACCAAGCCCATCCCAACCAACGCCAGCGTGCCGGGTTCCGGAACGGTCGTGGTGCTCGAACCCGCCTGGATCCCGGTCAGGTTTCCGTCGGTAGTCCAGGCGAAAAATGCGCTGGGTGCGCCGGCGCCGGGAAGGAAGGTCAGCGTGGACGTGTTGGCGCCTTCCACGAAATTAACGAAGCTTTCGTTCGAACTGCCCACAGTGCAGGGACCTATGACATCTTGGGGCGGAGAGTCTTCGGAAAGCCCGAAGTTGTTGGACCCGTTGTCGCAGCTAAAAATCCCATAGCCGTTGGCAATATTGTTAAAGGTCAGAGTTACCGGAGTGCCGGATGTGAACGAGGACGGGAGCGCGAATATATCGAGGATTGTTCCCTGATCGTCAAACCTCGTGACCGTGACTCCGTCCACCGGCGTTGTGGTCCCGTCAAAAAACGCGTCGGCAAGCAACCCCTGGCCCGAAGAGCTTTTTTCCCCGTGGATGGTGGTGGCGCGGGCAGGGCCGACCGCCAACAACAGCAGTGCAGCCATTGCAACAGAACAGCGGCTAAAGGTCATGCGAAATCCTCCGTTTGGTACCGATTGGATCTTTTTTAAGCCAGTGCCACCGAAGCGTCAAGGTTCAATCGAAAGTTTCATGAGTACTAGAGATTCGCGACCGATGGGCACGCACCCGATTAAAAGACGCAGCGCATGGCATAATATGGGCACTTCTTGACGGGATATCGATGACGGACGATCCCAAGGCCAGTTCGAACAACGCAGAAAACGCAGAAAACGCCGACGACATGACGGTGTCGTACCTGGACGCGCCGGCAGCGGACCTTCCAGGCCCTCAGGGGGTGCCGGTGGCGGAGCTACCTCCGAATGCCGTCTTTGCGCCGGGGCAAACTCTCGCCGGCCGATTCCGAGTTATCCGTTTCGTGGCGCGCGGCGGAATGGGCGAAGTATATGAGGCAGAAGACCAGGAGCTGAACGAGCGCGTGGCCGTAAAAACCGCGCGATTCGAAAGTTCACAGGGCTCCCATGAGATCGAACGGTTTCGCCGGGAGATTCAGCTCGCGCGGAAAGTGACACATCCCAATGTCTGCCGCACCTTCGACGTATTTCGCCATGTGACCCCCACGCCGGGCGGCGCCGCACCTTCGCAAATTCTGCTGGTCAGCATGGAATTGCTCGCGGGCAAAACGCTCCACAACCGGGTTCGTACCGGCGGACCGCTGACGACTGCGGAAGCAATGCCCATCGTGACGCAGTTGTGCGCCGGGTTGCAGGCCGCGCACAGCGTGGGAGTGATTCACCGCGACTTCAAGAGCAGCAACGTGATGCTCGCGCCCGCGTTCCCGAGCGGGCAGCAGGGAACGCCGCAGCAGACGCCGCAGAGTTCGCAATCGTTTCGAGCCGTGATCACCGACTTCGGGCTGGCGCACGCGGAGGAGCATCACGGGCAAACGCTGACGCGGCCCGGCGACATGGTGGGCACACCCGCGTACATGGCCCCCGAACAAATCGAAGGCGGCTTGATCACGCCGGCGACCGATATTTATTCGCTGGGAATCGTCCTCTACGAAATGCTCACCGGGGAGCTGCCTTTTGTCGGCGACACTCCACTTTCGACGGCGATGAAACGCCTCAAAGCGCCGGCGCCTTCTCCGCTCTCGCGGGTTCCCGATCTCAACGCGAAATGGGTTGCAGTTGTGGCGCGTTGTCTCGAGCGAGAACCGGGGCAGCGATTCGCGAACACCGAAGAAATCATCCAGGTGCTTCGAGGTCAATCGGTCGCCCCGCCGCCCGCGGCCGGAAGCGTTAGTTCCACCCCAAGGATCGCCACTTCGGGCCTCGTAGCGCGACGCCTCTGGCCGCTGACCGTCACTCTGATTGTTTTCCTGCTTGCGGGAGGTACCTGGCTCGCCATCCGCTATCGAGATTCGCGCAAGGCCGCCGAACGTATGGCCGCACAGCCCGCTGCAGGCGCCGCGCGCAAGGCGGTAGCGATACTCGGCTTCAAGAATTTGTCGGACCGCAAGGATGCGGATTCACTCGGCAACGTTCTGGCCGACGGCTTGTGGTCGCAGCTCGATACCGGCCAGTTGCGATTCATCGCGCCCGGTCAAGTGGATGAGATGAAACAAAACCTTTCGCTCGGCGACATTTCGACCTCGATCACCGGCAAGCAGGCGGAGGCGATTCACAAATATCTGGGTGCGGACGTTCTCGTTACGGGCTCGTACACGGTCAGCGGGCCTCCTGGAAATGCCAGCGTCCTGTGGAATATTCGTTTGCTGAGCGCGGAAGACGGGCAGAACCTGGGCTCGTTTGCGCCGTCGGGAAAGCAGTCCGATTTGAACGATCTGGTTGTTCACGCGGGAAGTCTCGTGCGGCAGAAATTCGGCATCTCTCTGACTCCCGCGGAACAATCTCGGATGGACTCGTCACTCTCGACAAACACGGAAGCTGTAGCGGCTTTTTCCGAGGCACGGCAAAAGTTGCGGACCTTCGACCTGCTCGGTGCGACGAGACTCCTGGAAAAGTCGGTAGAGGCCGATCCGAAGTTTGCCCAGGCGCACAGCGCCCTCGCGGAAGCGTGGGATGCGCTGGGATTTGAAACGAAGGCGACCGAAGAGGCCAAGAAAGCGCTGGACGCGGATTCGAGGCTCTCCACCGAAGCGAGAAATGTCGTCAGCGCGCGATACTTTGCGACCACTCGAGATTGGCAGCGCGCGGTTCAGCAATACGCACAGCTTTGGACGCAGTATCGGGACGAACCTGAATACGGTTTGCTCCTGGCCAACACGCAGATTCGCGCCGGGAAAGCGAAAGATGCGCTGACCACCGTGGCTCAAGTACGCAGCCAATCTCCGCCGGCCGGCATTCGCGCGCAGCTTGATCTCGCCGAAGCGCGCGCGCACGAAACTCTTGGCGACTACAAAGAGGAATTGACCGCAGCGACGACCGCCGCCGAAACAGCGCAATCCCTGGGGGCGAATTTGTTGCTCGCACGAGCGCGGATCTTGCAGTGCTTCGCGCAGGCGAATCTGGGCGAAGCCGCTAAGGCGATTCCGTTGTGTAACGAGGCAAAACAGATCAACCTCTCGGCGGGGGATCAGCTCGGAGTAGCTCGCGCGACGAACGACATCGCATTCGCTCATTACTCTACGGGCAATTATTCGGAGGCCGAACCCCTGTACCAGGAAGCCCTGGGAATTGCCCAGTCCATCGGCGACAAATACGACGAAGCCGGAGCGCTGAACAATCTCGGGAACATTCAATCGTCGCGCGGCGCCAATGCGGAGGCCCGGAAAACGTACGAACGGAGCATCGGAGTCGCGCAGGAACGCGGGGAAATGGGCGATGCGGCGCGCGCGCGCCAGAACCTGGCGCTGGTACTGTACGCGTCGGGCGATGCGGCGCGCGGCAAACAAATGTTCGTTGAGGCGTTGAAGACGGCGCGCGACATCGGCGACCGGAACCTGGAAGCGACGCTGTTGAACAATCAGTGCGGCGTGGAACTTGGCTACGGGGCACTGCTTCAGGCACACACGAGCTGCGAAGAGTCGCTCCGGATTCGGCGAGAGATTAATGACCGGGCGGACATCGGCAAGACGCTTTCGAGTTATGGAGCAGTGCAGCTGCAACGAGGAGAAGTGGACACGGCAGCGGCTACACTGCAAGAGGCGCTAGCGGATCTGGAATCCGTGGGCGCAAAGAACGACGCCGCGTGGACGCGAATCGCGTTAGTCGCGGTTCTCCAGGAATCCGGCAAGGTTGACGAGGCCAAGAAACAGGCAAACGACGCCGTGACGGAACTGGCGGCCGAGAAGGATGTAAGCGGCGAAACCGAGGCGCGCATCGCGTTGGCCAATGCGTTGCTCGCCGCTAACGATTCAGCGGGAGCGCGCGAGCAGATCGACAAGGTTTTGTTCCTTGCCACGCAGTCGGGAGATCGCGGGGTCGATTTCGACTCGAAAACCGCGGCGGCGCGCGTCGATGCCCGCTCCGGGAAGGCCGACGCGGCAATCAAGGGGCTGACTTTGGTGCGAAAAAACGCTCACGCAGCGGGTATGGTTCAAGCTGAGTTTGAGGCGCGGCTTGCGCTGGGTGAAGCGCAGATCGCGTCCGGCAAAAAAACCGATGGCAACGCCACGTTGCGGATTCTGGCAGACGAAGCGAAGGCGCGAGGATATGGGTTGTTAGCCCGTAAAGCTTCGGCCGCGGGACGGGCCTGAGGGAGGTTACGAGGACCACGCCGCGCGGGTCTGCCGTCGTGCCTGAAGTAAAAGGAATCTGCGCGACACGATTGCGCGTTATCGTTTCGTCCGACAACGACTCGAAAGGCACGCGCCGGGTTGCGCCAAGCGAGGGCTGGCCACTGTCAGCCAAATCCTCCAGATTCAGCGATGGTACGGCACTCAAGCTCGGCTTGCCGTGCGTGGCTACGACCAGCTTCGCGTCTGTTTCACGCAAAAAAGCACGATCCATACCACTGCTGGGATGGTTCCGAAAAGCATTGTGTCCACGGTTGAGCAGGGAGATGATGCTGAAGTTTTACGGAGCGCCTTCGATGAAGTTTTCTTCTATTTTGCTCGGCACGTTGAGTTGCAGTGCGGCTGTCGTGATTGTCGTCAGCGCGGGATGGCCTTCATCGAGAACGAGGGCGGACGGCGTTTCCGGAGAGGCCGTTTACCGCGAGTACTGCGCGGCGTGCCACGATCACCCGGGGCCACGCGTTCCTTTGCGAAGCGCCCTTAACAATCTGTCCGTCGCGCGAATTCTTCGCACGCTGGACACCGGCGTGATGATGAACGTTGCGTACGGGCTGCAGCGCAGCCAACGCGAGGCGGTCGCGAAATATCTCGGAAAGCCAATCGACGATAGCGCACCTCCTGCCGGCGCATTCTGCTCCAATCGACAGTTTTCCTGGCCGGAGAATTCCACGCCCGGTTGGGCGGGATGGAGCCCGTCTTCCTCGAACACGCGTTTTCAACTGGCGGAGCAAGCCTCGCTCGACGTTTCGCAAGTGCGCAGCCTGAAGCTGAAGTGGGCTTTTGGATTCGCGGGAGACATCACGGCGTACGCCGCGCCCACAATTCAGAACGGAGTGTTGTTCGTTGGCAGCGCCGGTGGCGTCGTGCAGGCCATGAACGCGAAGACTGGCTGCCTGTATTGGACGTTCCAGGCGGACGGCCCCGTGCGGGCGGCTACGCTCATCGCTAAAAATGGCGCGGGCCATTCCATTTTGTTCCCCGATCAGATCGGATGGTTTTATTCGCTCGATGCGTTTACGGGCCGCTTGCTATGGAAGCGCAGAATCGACCCGCACGAAGCGACTCGACTCACGGGTTCGGCGGTGGTGCACGACGGCGTAGCGTTCGTTCCTGCCGCGTCCTGGGAAGAGACGCGTTCAAGCAATCCGAAATATCCGTGCTGCACATTTCGCGGAAGCGTTTCGGCGTTGCGCGTCGGCGATGGGTCGGTGCTGTGGAAGACGTACATGGTCGAACCGCCGCAGAAAGCCGGGGTCAACCGCAAAGGCGATCCGCAATTCGGCCCCTCGGGAGCCGGAATCTGGTCCGCCCCAACCATTGACGCGAAGCGCGGGCTTCTCTATGTCGCGACGGGCGACAACTATTCCGTTCCAACAACAAAGAGCAGCGACGCGGTTGTGGCGTTGGATTTGAAAACAGGGAGAGTTGCCTGGAGCCAGCAGGTAACCGCCGGCGATTTCCATAACAGTGGCTCTTGCGCTGATGATGATGCGAAATGCGGACCGGACTATGACTTCGGAGCGTCCGCAATTCTGGTTCATCCTAGTGGACGCGATCTGCTGGTTGCCGGGCAAAAGTCGGGCATCGTGTATGCGTTCGACCCGGCCGACAAGGGAAAAATCCTGTGGCAAGCGCGCGTCGGCAAAGGCGGCATGACCGGCGGAGTGCAATGGGGCATAGCGAGCGACGAGCAAAACGTGTATGCGGCAGTCTCAGACGTCGCGGGGTTAGCGGATGAATCCGAAAGCAACAACGATGGGGCGCAGGTCGGGGGAGCAAATTTCGATCCGGTGAAGGGCGGCGGGCTAACCGCGTTACGCCTTGCGGACGGCGGGAAAGCGTGGTTCGCGCCGAGCTATCCGTGCGCTCCGCCGCGACGGGGGTGCAGCCCAGCGCAATCGGGCGCGGTGACCGCCATACCCGGCGCAGTGTTTTCCGGGTCGCTCGACGGCCATATTCGCGCCTTTTCGACGGAAGCTGGCCAGCTTCTTTGGGATTTCGACACCGTACACGAATATGCCGCTGTGAATGGAATTAAGGCGAAAGGCGGATCGCTAGACGGCGCCGGCCCGGTGATCGTCGATGGCATGGTCTACGTGAATTCGGGTTATCCACGATTCGGCGGAACAGTAGGAAATGTGCTGTTGGCCTTTGGGGTGGACGATCCAAAAAAGAACTGAGCGACTCTTACGCTTCGTCACCTGCTTACCCCGCCGCGCATCTGAGAAAACGACAGTCGGCGAATCGAGGGGTCTCGGGGTACAATAATTGTCGGGGAAGCTTGTGGTCATTCCCCCATTCCGTCAAGGACTTGCGCTGCAAATATGCCTGTACCTATCTCACAAGGATGGACCGTCGCCACTTACGTCCTGAAGCAGAAGCTCAAGGGCGTCAAGCGCTATCCCTTCGTGCTGATGCTGGAGCCGCTGTTCCGCTGCAACCTGGCTTGTGCCGGGTGCGGCAAGATTCAGTATCCCGCGCACATCCTGAAGACAGAACTCAGCCCGGAAGAGTGCTTCAAGGCGGTCGACGAGTGCGGTACGCCGATGGTGTCCATTCCCGGCGGCGAGCCCCTGATGCATTCCCAAATCGACAAGATCGTCGACGGCTTGGTGGAGCGCAAGAAATACATTTATTTGTGTACCAACGCGCTGCTGCTGAAGGAAAAACTCCACCTCTTCAAGCCCAGCAAGTATCTGACGTTTTCCGTGCACGTCGATGGTCAGCGCGAACACCACGACTTTTCCGTGTGCCGCGAAGGTGGCTACGACATGGCCATCGAAGGCATCAAGGAAGCCGTGAAGCGCGGTTTCCGCGTCACCACCAACACCACGCTGTTCGACGGCGCCGATCCTAACAGCGTGCGCGCGCACTTTGACGAAATGATGGAACTGGGCGTAGAGGGCATGATGCTCTCGCCGGGCTATTCCTACGATAAAGCCCCCGATCAAAAGCATTTCCTCGGGCGGGCCCGCACGCGCCGCTTGTTCCGCTCGATCCTTTCGAATCGCAAGAAAAGCTGGAAATTCAACCAGTCTTCGCTCTTCCTCGAATTCCTGATGGGCAAGCAGCAATACAAATGCACGCCCTGGGGCATGCCCACGTACAACGTGTTCGGCTGGCAAAAGCCCTGCTACCTGCTCCAGGACGGCTATGCCGACACCTTCCAGGAACTGCTGGACGCCACCGAGTGGCAAAATTACGGCACCGAGTCCGGCAATCCCAAGTGCGCCAACTGCATGGTGCACAGCGGTTACGAAGCCAGCGCCATGGACCACACCTTCAGCGGTTTGCGCGGGCTTTGGGAAGCGGCTCGGGCAAACTTCACCACGAAGTACGAAGATCCCGACGCGCTCGCGCTCCTGCATGAGCCGGTCAAGCCGGTGCACGCGTTCAATCCGCTGGTACAGATCAGCAGCTCCGACAACGCCCAGATGGAAGAGACGCGCGCGTGAGCGCTCCAAGCCACGCCGAGCGTCAAGGCGCTGCAAACGCCGCGCTTGAGCCTGGGAAACTTGATCCCGATACGTTGGAAGTCGCGCCCGGAACCGCACGCCAAACCGTCGAAGGCTGGGTGCCGGAACTCGCCACCGAAGACGAACTCCGCTCCGCGCTCGAGCAGGCCTTCGATTATCGCGGAGATGTAACCATCACGCGTAAAGACGGCGCCAAGGTCGAAGGCTACATTTTCGACCGTATCGCCGGCCCTACCCTTGGCGCGTCTTTCGTTCGCGTCCTTCTCAGGGATTCGCACCAGCGTCTGAAGATCGCTTATGCCGAAATCGCGGCATTGGCGTTTTCAGGTCGCGATCCGGCGGCGGGTAAGAGCTGGGACGCCTGGGTCCGAAAATACTGGGCCAAGAAATCCACAGGAGAGGGCGAAGCCAGCCTGCAGCCCGATTCCTTGGAGTAAGCTTCCGGTTTTTCATAAGCCTGTTCAATTCCTAAGTAAGTCAATTATTATCATATCTTTACGGGGACATATAGCCTTAGGCCCATCCCCGGGACTCGTGGACAAAAGGTCATTTCCGTGGTACCATTCTCCAAGCATTTGTTGCTCTTGTTTTACCTTTTGACCCGTTCAAAAGGCGCTGCGGCAAGGAAATTTTGCGGCAATTTTGCGGGCATGAAGGTGTCACGGTCTTGGGATTTGGGGGCGTCAGCCTTTCGCGGTACCAGGAAACGCGACCAAGAGACGCAAAGCAATTCCAACTTGAGGTGTGGTAGCTGTGAAGGAACAAGGCACAGTGAAGTGGTTCAATGCTTCGAAGGGGTACGGTTTCATCCAGCGGCAAACCGGAGAGGACGTTTTCGTCCATTTCTCGGCCATCATGATGGACGGCTATAAGTCGTTGAACGAAGGCCAGGCAGTGGAATTTGAAGTCAAGAAAGGCCCGAAAGGCCTTCAGGCGGAGAACGTTACCGGACTCTAGCCTGTCGATTCGGGTGTCCCGGCGAGATTGTCTGGGCGGTATGCCCGGGCGAGACCGGGACACCGATCAAGATTTTTTTTCCGCGTCGAGTGAGTGATCCAGGAGGACGTTGTGCAATCAATGCAAGAAGGTCAGACCATCAAGCATGATGTATATGGACTCGGAGTGGTTACCGCATCCGATCAGGAACGCACTGCGGTGGACTTCGATGATCACGGCCCTAAGCTCTTCGTCACCAGCATCATGACGGCAGAGCTCATTGGCGAAGCCCCTGCCACACCACCGAAGACCAAGAGGCGCCGCAAGGCCTCCACCGCAGCCAAGGCCGCGAAGAAGGCCGCGGCGGCAACAGCTGCCACCGCAGCAGCGGCAGCCCGCGCTTAAATACCCGGTAGAAGTTCGAATGGAGACGCCCCTGCGCCCTTCACTGGGTTCAGGGGTGTTTTATTGTTGAATCGGCGCGGTCCCTCCCCTTACCGGTTCGCGTCCTACTCCACGCAACCGCGTTGACAGTTCTTCATTTCAACCTTCAGTATCAGATGTATCGGATTACATGTGTTTCCCTCGCTTTTGCGTCGGCCCTCAGTTCTTGGTGTGGAGAAAAAAATGAGTTTACGCAGACTCAATGGCGCTCTGGGACTTGGTTGCGTGTGTGCGATTCTTCTCGCCGCCGCGCCCTCGGGAGCGCAAACCGCACCCGGCGTGACCGAAAAAGAGATCGCCATCGGCTCGTGCTCGGCACTCGAGGGTCCGTCCAGTGCGCTGGGCACGCAAACCGTCGCCGGCGCCAAAGCCTACTTCTCCCTGGTTAACGACGAAGGCGGCGTCCATGGGCGCAAGCTGCGCCTGTTTGCTTACGACGACAGCTACGATCCAGGCAAGACCCAAGCCTGCTTTGACAAACTCCTGGCCGACAAAGTCTTCGCCCTCGGATTCTTTGTAGGCACACCGACCGCCCTCAAATACCTTCCGTTGGCGCAAGAAAACAAAATTCCCCTGGTGGGTTTGTTCACCGGCGCAGAAACCTTGTACACCCCTCTGCGCCACTGGGTCGTCGATGTACGCGCCTCCTACTTTGACGAAACGCGCGAGCAAATCGACGGCATGTGGAACGCCCTGGGCTACAAGAAGATCGGCGTGATTTATCCCGACGATGCTTTCGGTGCCGCGGTGCTCGATGGCGTCAAAGAAGCGCTCAAGGCTCACGGAGCGGAGCCGGCGGCGGTGGCGTCCTACCAGCGGCAGACGGCCAAAGCGGACGCAGCCATCGCCAGCGTTCGCGCCGCGAATCCGCAAGCCGTGGTGGTTGTCGGGCCGCCGAACACTGTTGCTCCCATCCTCAAGCAAGCCCACGCGATGGGCTGGCGGCCGTTATTCTTGACGGTTTCCTTCGTCGGCACGGAGGAATTGATCGCGGAGGCAGGAGCCGACGCGGATGGCATGGTGGTTACCCAGGTGGTGCCGCCGTATTACCTGACCGATCTCAAGACGGTTGCATTGTATCGCCGCGCGCTGGCGCAATATTCACCGTCCGAGCGGCCCAATTTCGTGAGTCTCGAAGGATTTGTGGATGCCCTGGTGCTGGTGGAAGGCTTGAAACGTGCCGGGAAAGACCTGACCCGAGAGGGGTTGATTCGCGGCATCGAGTCCATCCATCAGCTGGACGTTGGACTCGGTCCACAACTCAAACTCGACTACTCCGCGAATGACCACAAAGGATTCGATCATGTGATTCCCTCGGTGATTCGCAGTGGCCGGCCGGTGCCATTCACCGATTGGGCTGCGGTCGCTGCTAAGTAGAAAATCGAAAGGCCGAGCGGCTAGAACGAGACTATGAGCGCTTCTCCGCAGTCCCTAACGCAAGAATCGAAGGCTGCGGCCCACGCGCCCAGCCTTCAAAGGAGAATGCTTCGCTTGATTACCGGCATCGCGATCACCTTCTCTCCTGTCGCTGTCTGGGCGTTCTGGGATCTGGTCTTCGGCAACGACTTTATTCAAAAGCACGCCTGGCAATACAGCTTGGATCCTGTTCAGATTTATGTCTGGTTGCTGATTGCCGCCGGACTGCTCCAGCTCATTGCCGTCTATATCCTGCGCAAGAGCGATCAAAAGCCGCGCGACTGGATTTCGGTCGCCTCGCTGATCGATGCGGGCCTCTCGATAGCCTTCACGCTATTCTTCTGGACGCAAATCAGTGCCTTGATTTTCCGAAGCACCTAAGCCTTGGGGCGTTTTCAGGAAATCTTCGCGCGCTAACTCAGCGCAGACTCGGTTTGTTCGAAGGCGTGGTAGGAAGATCGGACAAGCGGCCCGGCTTCCACGTGCTTGAAGCCCATGGCCTCGCCGCGAACCTTGAATTCCGCGAACTCGTCGGGATGTACGTAGCGCACGATGGGCAAGTGTTCGCGCGTGGGCTGTAGATACTGCCCGAGGGTGAGGATGTTGGTGCCCTGCGCGGCCAGATCCTGCAGGGTCGCCAATACTTCGTCTTTCTCCTCGCCCAGCCCCAGCATCAGGCCCGTTTTCGTGGGTATTTCCGGATGCGCTTGCTTGGCGCGGCGCAGTAGTTCCAGGGAACGCTCGTAGACGGCGCCTTTGCGCACCTGGCGGTAGAGCCGCGGGACTGTCTCGGTGTTGTGATTGAGCACGTCGGGCTGGGTGGCCAGCACCACGTTCAAGGCATCCCAATCGCCGCGAAAATCCGGGATCAGCACTTCGACCTTGCAGCCAGGCACGCGTCGCCGGATTTGTTCGATCGTTCGTGCAAAAATGTGCGCCCCACCGTCCTTCTGGTCGTCGCGATTGACCGACGTCACCACCGCGTAGCGCAAACCCATCCGCGCGACCGCTTCCGCCACGCGAAGCGGTTCTTCCTCGTCCGGCGGACCCACCGGCTTACCGGAGGGCACCGCGCAGAACCCGCAAGCTCTCGTGCAGATGTCGCCCAGGATCATGAACGTCGCCGTGCCATGCTCCCAACACTCGCCCATGTTCGGGCAACGGGCGCTCTCGCAGACGGTGTGCAGGTCGAGCGTGCGCATAATCCGCTTCAGATCCTGATAGCGCTCGCCGCCAAAAAACTTCACCCGCAGCCAGTCTGGCCGCGGATGCGCTCCCGGAGAAGGCGGCGGCATCGGCGCCGAGTTGTTCGAAATGATGTGGAACGGTGAGGCCATCAGTCCCTGCTCGAAACGCTTATTTTACGCGCTTCTCGCGCACCACACAAACGCATCTCGGCGGCTTGGGGCAGAATCCGCCATCAGGCAACCTATCGCCCAACTCAGTACGTCTCGTATCATATACTCGCTCGACGGAATGGCCGATGAAGCTCCTCGCTATAGTGTTCCTGGTACACCTGCTCGCGTCGTCCGTGTGGGCGCAAGGTTCGAAGACTACGCCGACGCCGAAGCAGGATCAATGCCGTGTCGCGGGGATGGTGGTGAAGCTGGCCGGGAGCGAACCCTTGCGCAAAACCAAGGTGACCCTGCAGAGCGAAGACGACCGCACACGTATCGTTGCGGTGGTGACCGATGCTGGCGGACGCTTTGAGCTGAAGGGGATTGATCCAGGGCGATACAGGCTCAGAGCGAGCCGGCTCGGCTATGTCAGTTCCGAGTATGGCCAGCGCAAGCCCGAGGATCCCGGCGCGGTTCTCACCTTGCGTCCTGGGCAAGAAATGAAAGACCTGCAATTTCGATTGATTCCCTCGGCGGTGATCGCTGGTCGAATCCTCGACGAGGACGGCGAGCCCCTACCAAGGGTGAACGTAAGCGCGTTGCGGGAAGTTTATGCGAAAGGAAAAAAAAGTCTTTCGACCCAGGCGACAGCGGAAACCAACGATTTAGGGGAGTACCGGCTTTTCGCGCTGGCGCCGGGCCGTTATTTTGTCAGCGCGGTGTTTCCCCACTGGAATCGGTTCGGGAACACCGACACGGCGGAAGATGCAACAGCTGACCCACAGGGCTACGCGAAAATGTACTATCCGGGAACGCCGGACCCGGCGAAAGCAAGCTCGTTTTCCATCAAGTCGGGCGAAGAAATCCCTTCGGTTGAAATCCTGATGCGGCAGGTGCTGGTTTATCGAATTCGGGGACACGTATACAACCAGATCACGCACAAACCTGGAGCCGGCACCGATATTATCTTGACGGCGAAAAATCAAGATCGCGAATGGGACGCCGGGCTTCAACAAGTGAACATCCAAAAACAAGATGGGTCGTTCGAAATTCCCGAGGTCATGCCTGGATCCTACGCGCTGGGAGCGTATTGGTACGACGATGGGAAATTCTATTCCACAACAACGTCGGTCGATGTGGGCAATGCCGATGTTGAGGGCATTGCGGTAACGATTGCGCCCGGTGTGGTCGTCCACGGGCAAATTCTTTGGGAAGGCAAACCCAGCCTGGAGAAGGATGAACTCACCGTCATGCCGATGGCTGTGGACCTGGACATCATGTTTCACGGCAGGGCCCGGGTAGATGCAGGGAATTTCTTCATTCTAAAGGATATGAGCGAAGGGACGTACCACCTACGGGTGGAGGGCCAATCGAAGGATTGTTACATCAAGGATGTTCGATACGCGGGTTCGAGTGTGCTGGAAGACGGATTTACGGTGACTCGCGGCGCCGCCGGCTTGCTCGAGATCACCATCAGTGCGCACGGTGCGACCATCCAGGGAAACGTCGCCGACGCCGACGGTTTGCCCGCAGCGGGCGTATGGGCCGTGCTCGTGCCGAGCGCGCCGCGCCGCTCGCAAAATCGTTTGTACAAGACGCAAACAACGGATCAGTACGGGCATTTTATTTTGAAGGGGATTGCTCCCGGCGACTACCAGCTGTTCAGTTGGGACGAAGTCGAACAGGGCGCTTGGGAAGATGCGGATTTCCTCAAACCGTTTGAGGAAAGAGGCGAAAAAGTGACCGTGGAGGAGGGCGACTTGAAAGCTGTCAACCTCACGACCATAAGAACCGCCAGCGTGGACTAGCAAAAGCCATAGCCCGGCAGACTAGCTGTGCCCCGAAATCGCTTGTTGCTAGCGAATGTGCGCGATGCGTCCTTGCGTAGGAAACTTCTCGAACGGCAATGCGTCGTGGCCGGGGATCACGCGATCCGGCGAGCCTGCTAATTCGATCATGCGTGCCTGGGCTGCCACGTTTGCGGCGTGGTCGGAGTCGTTGAATGTCGCGCTGGCGGCATGCTCGGCGAGATTGCGGTATAGATAGACGTTGTCCGACGCAAGCACAAATGGCGGATTACCTTCGACGCGCACATACTGCGACGCGTAGGTGTGCCGTCCCCCAGTGTAGGCGCGAATGCCAGGAAAAATCTCTACGTTGTCGCCGTCGACGAGCTTGAGGCGCCCCTCGGTATTTAGCTTCACCAACTCTTGCACGTCCTCGGGATCGATGCCGCCGTGTTGCCCTCCGGTTTGCCACGCGTCTTCTGTGTAATAGCGGAATTCCTCTTTCTGAATCCAGACGGTGGCGCGGGGAAACAAGTCGATGCCGCCCATGTGATCCCAGTGCGCGTGGCTGATCACCACGTCGGTAACCTCTTCGGGCTTGACACCTGCGAGGCGCACAGCCTCATCCGGGCGCAGGTAGTCCTTGATCACCCAGAGCTTGAACCAGCGCTCCCGGTGAAATCCGCTGTCGAAGAGAATATTGTGGCCGCCGCCGCGGATCAGCCAAAGCGCATAGACGGTGTCGATCTTTTCGTCTTTGGGAGCGCCCATCACCATCTCTGCCACGGAGTCACCAGGAGAGTTGGCGAATCGTATGGCTTGGATGGAATATTCCGGCGATTGCGCGCCAGAGAGCATCGCGGCGAACAGCAATAGGAGCGAAGCCAGCAAATGCCTCATGGAGAGCCCCCCAAAGCGAGGCTATCTTAGCGCGAGAGCTGCCTGCTGCCTTAGAAATTAGGGGGGATTACAGTGGTTGGCGCGAAGAGCGCACGAAGTCCCGCAGGACCGTCACGTTCGGTCCATAGGCGCCGATGCGGCCGGCATCCACGGGCAGACCTAGACGCTCGGCGAGATCGAGATCCACACCGGCATCGTCGAGCTCGGAAAGGCTAAAGCCCTGTGCAGGCAATACGCGGTTCAAACCGGTCGGGTAGATTGGCCGTGGGGGCCGATGGCGCTGCCAGGGCCGGCGCGCCAATTCGTAAAACTGTTGCCAATCGCGTTTGTGCCAAGTGGTCATTTCATTCACGCTGCCTTGCCGCTCACTCTGTACTACGCTCTTTGTTGCCTCGTTGGATGCGCCATCCCGCTCAAAAGTGGCTCCCAGTTACTTCAGGCCGCCCGGCAAAATCCTGTAGGCGTCTACCAGCTCCGCCAAGCCTGCTAACGATATACTCCTGCGCAAGCTCGGCGAGACATTTCCTCGCCTACTGTTTCAAACCCGTTACCGGGTTAATTGTTTCGCGTACCTTTGCTTTGGCTGCCGTGCCACTGCTTCGCCTGGAACCGGGAGGGTGACCTGTCGATCAGCTTGTTCCCGCGAAGCCGCCGTTAGCGCGCGTATACTACCCGCATAATTCCCTACTTGCCAGCGAAAAGATTTCGCCCACGCGGCGTAGCTCGTTCGTTGTGCGGCTCACGATCCGGCTTAGCAGGGGTGCGATCTCACCGTGAGGCGCTTGCAGACGGGGTGCCGGCTCGTGGCGCTCGCCCGGACGCGCTAGCGCGAGCCTACATTGGGAGAAACAGCTCGGCAGTCTTCCAGGCAAAAATCAGGCAGGAATTAAGGAGTCGGCGGGAAGGAAAGGAATCAAGTCGAATCTTGACACACAGCTACCGCGTAGGACTTCTGGGAGGGGAGCTAAGCGGGCCTCTGGAAGGTGAGCCGCGATCCGAACCGGGGTCTTACCTTGCTGACGGCAGCCCTGCCGACAAAATGGCTTGTTTACCAGCGATTGCCACGGTCGCCACGATCGGAACCACGATCACCGCCGCGCCCGCCGCCACCACCACCACCATGACCGCCGCGCCCGCCACCGCCGCCACCGTGGCCGCCACGTCCGCCGCCATAACCTCCGCCACCGCCACTGCCGCCCCGGCCACCGCCACCACCACCGGTGCGCTCGGCCTGCGGCCGCGCTTCGTTGACTACCAGGTTTCGTCCGCCGAAGTTTTGACCATTCAACGAATTAATCGCCCGATCGGCATCTTCGTCATTGCTCACTTCAACGAAGGCGAAGCCGCGCGACTGCCCGGTGAAACGATCGCGGATCAAATTTACGCCCGAGGGAGTTACACCGATTTGCGAGAACCACTCTTGAAGCTGATCATCCGTCGCGGAAAACGGAAGATTCCCAATATAGAGCTTCTTCACCTGCCTGCTCCTTCTGCCCGGAACCCAGTTGACGAGTCGCGGAGCGCGCCGAAGAGACGTGCGTCGTACACGGGCAGTCCGGGTAGCCCAGCCACCACGGGCGCGAGACAGGCGCTTCAGCGGTCAAGGGCATGGTCTCGAAAATTAACTGCTTTTGCAACCGGAAAGACTTTGCATTCGAAGCACTCCAGCGGCGTTTGCGGCGGGCTTTCGCCTGTCCTTGCGGCCGGGCCGACCGTTTTTTGCTGCAAGGCTCAGGGCGAGAAGACTCGGGCCTCCACAAGGGGGAACAGGGCCCCCGGTGGCAATGGTGGGTCGATAACAATGGTGATAGGATGCGCCGCGACGACTCGTTAGGGCGCCCCTACCTTGTCTATGAGGCTTTCATGCGCGGCACGATGATGGATTTTCCGTTGACGCTTCCCACGCTGCTCGATCGTGCTGGCAGGCTTTTCCCCCGCGTTGAAATCGTTTCACGCCACCCGGACCGCTCCATTGTCCGCAGCAACTATGGCGAATTCCACCGCCGAGCCCGGCGCCTCGCCTATGCGCTGACAAAACTTGGTCTGCAGCCTGGCGACCGCGTCAGCTCCATGATGTGGAACCACTCCGGCCATCTGGAAGCCTTTTTCGGAGTGCCTTGTGCGGGCGGCATTCTGCACACTTTGAATTTGCGGCTGCACCCGCACGAAATTGCCACCATCGCACGGCACGCGGGCTCGCGCTTCCTGATCGTCGACGACGTGCTTCTACCTGTCTACGAAACGTTCCGCGATAGCGCTCGGTTCGAGCAGGTCATCGTCGTGCCCTACGGTGGCGGCGAGATTCCCTCAAGCTTTCTCAACTACGAACAACTGCTCGCGGATTCCAGCGACGCTTTCCAGTATCCCAAACTGGACGAGAACGACGGCGCGGCCATGTGCTTTACGTCGGGCACCACGGGATTTTCTAAAGGGGTGATCTACTCGCACCGCGCCCTGGTTCTGCACTCTTTTGCGTGCGCCATGGCCGATGCGTTCGCACTCAGCCACCTCGACACCGTGTTGGCGGTCGCGCCCATGTTCCATGCCAACGCCTGGGGGCTGCCCTACACCTGCGTGATGGTCGGCGCGAAATTCATTCTCCCGGGCCCTTGCTTGGACGCCGAAAGCGTCCTCGATCTCATCGAGAACGAGCACGTCACCGTGGCCGGCGGGGTGCCAACGGTGTGGCTCGGCGTACTTTCCGCTTTGGAGAAAAACCCGGGCCGCTGGAAATTTTCTTCGCCGGTCCGTATCATTTGCGGCGGCACCGCTCCGCCAGTGCGCCTCATGCGCGCTTTGGACAAGCACGGTCTGCACATCATGCATTTATGGGGCATGACGGAAACCACGCCGATCGCCACTGTCGCGCGGCTCAAATCCCACATGCGCGATTGGAGCGAAGACCAGCAATACGAAGTGCGCAGCAAGCAAGGCTGGCCAATCCCCTTCGTCGAATTGCGCGTGATGCGCCCGGCGGATCCGGAAGATGAATCCGGAGAAAACATGGTAGAAGCTGCGCGCGACGGGCAAACTCCCGGTGAATTGGAGGTGCGCGGCCCGTGGATCGCCGGAAGCTATTTCAATTCCCCCGACCAATCTCACCGCTGGACCGCTGATGGCTGGTTCAAGACCGGCGACGTCGCGAATGTAGACGACGACGGCTTCATCAAGATCGTCGATCGCGCCAAAGACCTCGTGAAATCCGGCGGCGAATGGATCAGCTCGGTGGATCTCGAAAACACCTTGATGGGCCATCCGGCCGTAAAAGAGGCCGCCGTAATTGGCGTCCCCCATCCCAAATGGCAGGAACGACCGCTCGCCGCAGTTGTCTTGAAAGATGGCGCCAGCGCCAGTCCGGAAGAGCTCCGGGCCTTCCTGGCCAAATCCTTCGCCAAATGGCAGCTCCCCGACGCCTTCGTCTTTCTCCCGGAGATCCCGCGCACCAGCGTAGGCAAATTCAAGAAAGTCGCGCTGCGCGCCCAATTCGCGGATTGGAACTGGGAACCGTAGCGGTGGCTCTTGTGCTGACACGAGGCTGCACCGGTCAGGTACGATACGAGGCGTTGATGCGGACGTATTCCGCGGTGAAGTCGCAGGTCCAGTAGCGGGCTACGCTGCGGCCTGCGTGCAGGTCCACGACGATATGGACGTGCGGGGCGAGGAGGCGATTGCTCGCGGCGCGCTCGTTGAAGTCGAGGGGTTCGCCGCGGCTCAGGACATGAATTCCAGCCATGGTGATGTCCACTCGGGCCGGATCGAACTTCACGCCAGAGCGGCCGGCGGCAGCGAAGACGCGGCCCCAGTTGGGGTCGCCACCGGCGAAGGCGGTTTTGACCAGCGGCGAAGTGGCGATGGTTTCGGCGATGCGGCGGGCGGAGGCCTCTGTTCCGGCGCCGCGGACCTCGATCTCGATCACCCGCTGGGCGCCTTCGCCATCGGCAACGATTTGCAACGCGAGCGAGTGGCAAACGTCTTCAAGCGCTTTGGTGAACGCGCGATGCGCCGAGCTTCCCGCCGTTGATCGATGGAGCACCTGCTTCTCCGTTGGCCAGCACCAGCAGCGTGTCGTTTGTGGAGGTATCTCCGTCGATGCTGATCGAATTGAACGTTCGCGCAGTCACTTCGCGCAAAGTCTTTTGCAGCAACGACGGCGCGATCGCCGCGTCGGTGGCGACAAACGCTAGCGTGGTGGCCATGTTCGGATGAATCATGCCCGCGCCTTTGGCGCAGCCGACCAGGTGAACGCGCTTGCCGGCCATCTTGAACGAGGCTGCTGCCGTTTTCGGAACCGTGTCGGTGGTGCAAATGGCGAGTGAGAGTTCCGCGAACGAGCGCGCCGACGGCCTTTGGTGGCGCGCCAGCAAGGGCAGGCGGCGAAGAATTTTGTCGAGCGCGAGCGGTACACCGATCACCCCGGTGGAGCAGACAAAAAGCTCTTCGGGCTTGCAGCCCAGACGTTTTGCCGCTTCTGCGGCGGTGCGCTCGGCAGCGGCATGGCCTTCCGCGCCGGTCGCGCAGTTGGCGTTGCCCGCGTTGACGACCACGCCGCGCATGCGCCCCTTCGAAGCGCGTAGATTTGCCTTGGAAACCAGCACCGGCGGCGCTACCACTAGGTTTTGCGTGAACACCGCGGCAGCGGAAGCCGGCACGTCGCTTGAAAAAACCGCGAGATCGAGCGCGCCGGTTTTTTTCAGGCCGCAGGCCGTCGCCGCGAATCGAAATCCGCGAGGCAGGGCCGCTTCAGAGAGAGCGTGTTTCATGTCGATTGTCTTGCGTTCGGCTTTGCCGGCAGGTTTGCAATCCCGTTTGGGTGCACTGATTTTGCGAATCTTGGTACCGATTTGCGCTGGGCCTGGACCCGATGCAACTGTTTTATCTTTTCTGCCGTCGGTGGCGCTGATTTTGGAGGTGTTAGCTTCGGACTGCCGGAAGGGACCCCCGATCCTCCGCTAGGTTCGCGAATACTTGTTGTTTCAGGTTGACGACTTGGGTGCTCATGGCTTTTCTCCTGTTTTGGGGTTTAGTTGGGTGTTTAGTTGTCCATTCAAAGCAGTGATGCGGTTTTGTAATTCGGCTACTGCGGAACGTACGGCTTCAGGAGCCGTTCCTCCGGGGACCGACTTGGTCGCGATGGAGCTTTCGACCGAGGGGGCCGCGAGAAAGTCTTGCTCGAAAAGTGGAGAAATCTTCTTCACGTCTTCGAGAGAAAGTTGTGTCCAGGGTTTGCACTGGCGCTCGGCTTCGCGCAGCACTTTGCCGATCACGTCGTGGGCTTGGCGGAAAGGAAGCCCTTTGTGGACGAGGTAGTCAGCGCCGTCGGTAGCGAACAGCAAGGGATTGGAGGCGGCGGCGCGCAATCGCTCGGCGTTGAATTTGGTGGCGGCCACCGCGCCCGTGGCAATCGCGAGCATGGCAGCTACCTGATCATGCGCCGCGAACAAGGTTTCTTTGTCTTCCTGCAGATCGCGCTGGTAGCCGGTGGGCAGGCCTTTGAGCGTCGTGAGCAAGCCGAGCAACGCGCCGGTAACGCGGCCGGTCTTGCCGCGAATCAGCTCCCATGCGTCGGGATTTTTCTTTTGCGGCATCAGGCTGCTGCCGGTGGAATATTCGTCGGGGAGAATGACGTACCCGAATTCCTGGGATGCGAAGATGACGAAGTCTTCGGCAAGACGCGAGAGATGCGTGGCGATGCCGGTGAGCGCGAAAAGATAGTCGAGCGCGAAGTCGCGATCGCTGACGGCGTCGAGGCTGTTGGCGGTGATGCGCGCGAAGCCGAGATCGTGCGCGACGGCGCTGCGGTCGATGTTGAAGCTGTTGCCTGCCAGCGCGCCGGAGCCCATCGGGCACGCGTCGGCACTGTCGGCGGCGTGTTGCAGACGGGTGACGTCGCGCGAAAACGATTCGGCGTGGGCCAGCAGAAAATGTGAGAGCAGAATTGGCTGGGCGTGTTGCATGTGGGTCATGCCGGCCATCGGCACGCCGAAATTCGTTTTCGCCTGTTCCAGGACCGCGGTGAGAAACTCGGCGAGCTGGCGCTGGAGACTGGTGGCGGCATCCATCACGAAGAGGCGGAAATCGGTGGCGACAAGTTCGTTGCGGCTGCGGCCAGTGTGGAGTTTCCAACCGAGCGCACCGAGGTCGTGGACCAGGGCGCTTTCGACAAAATGGTGCACGTCTTCGGCAGTGGACCCTTGCAGAAAAGTTTGGTCGGCGTTTAGTTCATCGGCGGTACTTTGCAGCGCGGTGAGCGTGTCGCGAACTTCCGCCTCGGTGAGGATGCCGACCTTCAGCAATGCTTTTGCCCACGCGCGATCGACGGCGAATTCGTAGGGCAAAAGCCGGCGGTCGAACGAAAACGAGCGCTGGAACGCGTCGAACTTTTTGTCCGGTTCGCGCTCGAAGCGGCCGCCCCAGAGGCGGTCGTCTTTGCGGGCGGTGGTGGGTTGGTCGGTCATGGGCATCGTCGCGTTGATTATGTTGGTCGCCAAGTTCGGGCACGGCGATGCCGTGCCCCTGCGAGGTTAGTTTTTACTCGATTCTGCTTTGGCTTTCGGGCGGACCGTTACCGGCAGCGCGAAAAGATTGATGAAACCTTCGGCGTCCTTGGGGTTGTAGCGGCCCATGGTGAAGCTGGCCAGATCGGCGCGATAGAGAGAAAAAGGCGATTTGCGGCTGGTTACGTTGAGCGTGCCCTTCCAGAGTTTCAGGCCTACCGAGCCGGTCACGAATTGCTGGGCGACCTTGAAGAAACCGTCAAGCGATTCGCGAAGCGTGGAGAACCAGACGCCGTTGTAGACAAGTTCGGCGTAGCGATTCGAGAGCGCTTGCTGGAAGTGAGCGGTTTCGCGATCGACCGTCAGGCGCTCGAGTTCCTGATGGGCTTTGATAAGCAGCGTGCCGCCGGGAGTTTCGTAAGCGCCGCGGGATTTCATGCCGACGAGGCGATTTTCGACCAGGTCGGTGCGGCCGACGCCGTGTTTCGCGGCGATTTCGTTGAGCTTGTTGAGCAGATCGACGGGGCCGAGCTTCGCGCCGTCGACCGAGACGGGCGTGCCGGACTCAAAACCAATTTCGACTTCTTCGGCTTTGTCGGGAGCTTTTTCGGGCGAAGCGATCCACTGCCACATGGCTTCGCTGGGCGCGTTGGCGGGATCTTCGAGCTCGCCGCCTTCATGGCTGAGGTGCCAGATGTTGCGGTCGCGGCTGTAGATATTCTTCTTGCTCTGCTCGACCTGGACGTTGTGCTTTTCAGCGTAGGCGATGGCGTCCTCGCGGGAATCGATGTCCCACTCGCGCCAGGGCGCGATGATTTGCACGTTGGGCGCGATGGCTTTGTAAGCTAACTCGAAGCGGACCTGGTCGTTGCCTTTGCCGGTGCACCCGTGAGAGAGGCCGTCGGCGCCTAGTTTCAGCGCGATTTCGGCTTGGCGCTTGGCGATCACCGGGCGGGCCATCGAGGTGCCCAGCAGGTAGGTGTGCTCGTAGACCGCGCCGGCGCGAAGCGTGGGCCAGATGTAGTCGCGGACGAATTCTTCGCGGAGGTCTTCGATGGTGGCGCTGGAGGCGCCTGTGGCTAGGGCTTTCTTATAGGCCGCTTGCAGGTCTTCTTGCTGGCCTACGTCGCCGATCATGGCGATCACTTCGCAGCCATAGTTTTCTTTCAACCACGGAATGATGATGGAGGTGTCCAGGCCTCCGGAGTAGGCGAGGACTACTTTTTTGGGTTTGCCTTGCTGCTTGTTCACAAAGCCTCTCTGTTTTTTTGTTCGAGTACAAATTGTATGGGTATCGGCGAAATATAGTACAGACATTATGCTGTGGCTTTCGCCCGTCGCTTGTCTTGCGCCTTGGTTTTGTCTAAACCCCGCCCTCTTGAACAGGACGGCTACAGGTTGCCGTCTGACCGGCGAATCTAGGGCGGCGGCTGGCGGCGGACGTAAACCTTCGGCGCTCAACTGAACAGCGCTTGCAGAATTGCTTTTTGCGCGTACATGCGATTCTCGGATTGGTCGAGGGCGATGGATTGGGGACCGTCGAGAACTTCGGCGGTGACTTCCGAGCCGCGGTGCGCCGGAAGACAGTGCAGGAACGCGGCGTCGGGCGCAGCAAGCGCCATCAGCTCCCGGTTCACCTGGTAAGGGGCGAACACGGCGTTCCGCACTTTCTCCTCGGCTTCAAAGCCCATGCTGGTCCACGCGTCGGTGTAGACGCCTTGTGCGCTGGTGACGGCTTCGCGCGGGTCGGCGAACAGTTCGATTTTCGCGCGGGTTTCGCGGGCGACACGCTTGGCTTCTGCGAGAACTTCCGGTGCCGGCTCGTAGTTCGGCGGCGTGGCGATGCGCAGATTCACGCCGAGGCGCGCGGCTAGAAAAATCAGCGAGTGGCAAACGTTGTTGCCGTCGCCGACGTACGCGAGCTTGAAACCCCGGAGGGCGCCGAACTTTTCTTCGAGCGTGAAGAAGTCGGCGAGCGCCTGGCACGGGTGGAAGCGGTCCGAGAGCGCGTTGATGACGGGAATCTTGGCGTGGGCGGCCATTTGCTCGAGGACACGCTGCTCGTAGACGCGAGCGACGATTCCGTGAACCCAGCGCTCAAGGTTTCGCGCGACGTCGGCGATCGATTCCCGCTCGCCGAGGCGGGCTTGGGTGTGGTCGAGAAAGGTAACCGCGCCGCCCATGCTCTGGATGCCGACCTCGAAGGTGACGCGGGTGCGCAGCGAGGGCTTCTCAAAGATCAGCGCGAGAAATTTGCCGCGCAAGGTTTCCGCGTAGCGTGCCGGACGCGACTTGACGTCCGCGGTGAGTTGCAGGAGTTCGCGCGTCTGCGCGGGGCTCCATTCCGCTCCCGTGAGCAGATCGTTGACGAGCAAAATAGGTGCAGCGAGTGTTGCTGTAGGCATTTTTTTCCTTTTTACCTTGCCGCAGAATGCACGAGGCGCGGCGAGTGTTCAGATTTCTTCGGGGCGGGGACAGAATCCGCTTTTGAAGTTGATGCGAGAACAATTTCAAACTTCTTGAGAAATTCGCGGACCTGCGCGCGGGTGACGATGAACGGCGGCAGGAGGCGAAGGGTGAAATCGTGGGTGCAATTGATCAGCAGGCCCTGGCGCAGGGCTTCCGCTACGAAGGGGGCGCCTTCGACGGACAGCTCGACGCCGATCATCAAGCCTTCGCCGCGAATTTCGCGGATAAAGTCGAACTTTCCGGCGAGCGCGGCGAGGCCCTCGCGAAGTTCAGCGCCGCGAGCGCGCACATTTTCCAACAGCTCCGAGTCTTCGATGATATTCAGGAATTCGAGCGCGGTGGCGCACACGAGCGGGCCGCCGCCGAACGTCGATCCGTGCAAGCCGGGGGCGATGCGCTGTGCAACGGCGTTGGAGGCGAGAATTGCGCCGAGCGGCAGACCCGCGGCGAGAGGCTTCGCGATCGCAACGATATCCGGTTTGCTGACGAATTTCTGGTAGCCGAAATAGCGGCCGGTGCGGCCGAGACCGCACTGAATTTCGTCGGCGATCACCAACGCGTCGTGTTGCGTGGACAGCGCACGGGCGCGATTCCAGAACGCTTCGGTGACGGGATGAATACCGCCTTCGCCTTGAATGGTTTCGAGCAGGACGGCGCAGACGGTGTTGTCAAACTTGGACTCGAGATCGGCGATGTCGTTGAAGCGGACAAAATCGATGCCGGGCAGCAAAGGAGCGAAGGGCAAACGATACTTTTCGGTTGAAGTGACGCTAACGGCGCCAAACGTTCTGCCATGGAAGGAATTATCCATCGCCAGGATCCGATGCTTTGGCGCGGCGCTCGAGGGGAAGTCGGCAGGGGTGCGGCCATAAAGGCGCGCAAGCTTCAAAGCGCCTTCGATGGCTTCGGAACCGCTGTTGGAGAAAAAGACGCGATCCATCCCGGACCACTGGGAGAGCTTCAACGCGAGTGGGCCTTGAAAAGCGTTGTGATAGAGATTCGAGAAGTGAATCGCGCGCGCGGCTTCGCGGCGGATGACCTTGACGATGCGCGGGTGGGAGTGACCGAGGGCGTTGACGGCGATGCCGCCGAGAAAATCGAGATATTTCTTGCCGGTGGCGTCGTAGACGTAGCAGCCGCGGCCATGAGTCAAAACGAACGGCGAGCGCTTGTACGTGGGAAGAAGAAACTTGTCAGCATTGCTGACACGGGCGTCCGACTTCGGCGTTCGGGCACGAGCGGATTTTGGCTTGTGCGCCGAAGGCACCATTGTTTTCGCTTTGGGAACAGAGGGCATCATGCCACCGACACCGCGGTGCGGGTAGACCAGAGCGGTTCGCGGAGAACGCGGGTGCCGGGGATGACGTCGGCGTTGTCGTCGGCAGAATTTCCCTCTGCGCGCGAGGCCAGCAGAAGAGCATCGGGTGAGCTGCCGCCCACGATGCGAACTTCGCGGACGCCGCCTTCCAGGGCGCGCTTGGCGGCTTCAAGCTTCAGCACCATGCCGCCAGAGACAACTCGGGATTGCACCAGACGCTCGATTTCTTCGCAGGCGATGGCGGAGAGGACTTTTTCGCCGTCGAGAACGCCGGCAACGTCGGTGAGATAGATCAACTGGTCGGCGGAGAGATACTCGGCGCACGCAGCGGCCATGTGGTCGGCGTTGATGTTGTACAACTCGTTGTCCGAACCGAGGCCCAGACAAGCGGCGACGGGAAGCAGGCCTTCGCGCCAGAGCGATTCGAGAACGGCGACGTTGACGCTCGTGAGATAGCCGACAAAGCCGAGGTCACCCTGCTCCGCGTTGTGGACCATGGGTTCCGCTTGAAAACATTTCGCGTCGGCGGCGGAGATGCCGATCGCCGGCTGACCTTCCGCGGAAATCGCAGCAGCCAGGCGTTTATTCAACAAGCCCGCGAAGACCATCACGGCAACGTCGCGCGTTTGCCGATCGGTGACGCGGAGACCGGCGACGAACTTGCTTTCCATGCCGAGGCGCTTGAGCGTGGCGGTGAAGAGGCCGCCGCCGCCGTGGACGACGAGGATTTCGTGTCCTTCCTTGGCGATGGATGCGATCTGGCGCGACAGGGACCGCACGACGGCATGGTCTTCGAGCAAAGCTCCGGCGAATTTGATTACGGTTCTCATTGCAGTGCGGTGTGCTCCTCCAAGCCCAGCAGGTGATTGAAATTTTGAACGGCTTGGCCCGCCGCGCCTTTTCCCAGATTGTCTAGACAAGAAACGATGATCAAACTGCGGCCGGAGTTGTCCAATGCGAAGCCGATGTCGCAGAAATTCGTGTGCGCAACGTGCTGCAGCTCGGGAAGCTTGCCCGCGGGCCAGATGCGAACCATTCTGCGCTCGGCATAAAACCTGCGGTACAGCGCTTCTATATCCTGCGAAGTTTGCGGCTGGTTGAGCGTGACGTAAATGGTGGAAAGAATTCCGCGCGCGAGCGGGAGCAGGTGCGTCGAAAAGACCACGCGATTTTCGGGCAAACCGGTGTGATCGAGGATTTCCGGCGTGTGGCGATGGGAGAACAAGTTATAGGCCTTGAAATTCTCGTCGACTTCCACGAAATGCAGATCTTTGCGAGGCTCTTTGCCTGCTCCGGTAGCGCCGGACTTGCAGTCGCAGATCACCTGGCTGCCCTCGGCGATCCAGTTGACCTCGGAGAGCGGTCGGAGCGCGAGGATCACGCTGGTGGCATAGCAGCCGGGATTGGCGATGAGTCGCGCTTTGGCGATTTCGGCGGCGTAGAGCTCGGGCAGGCCGTAGACGGCTTCGCCAAGCCAGTTGGCGTGCGGCGCGGGCAGCTTGTACCAGGATTTAAACGTTTCTGCGCAGCGGAAGCGGAAAGCGCCGCTGAGATCGACGACGCGGATGCCAGCTTCGACAAGCGCGGGAGCAATTTCCGCGGAAACCTCATGAGGTGTGGCTAGAAACGCGGTTCCGGCGCCGCTTTGCTTGACGGCATCGACCGAGAGCGTGCGCAGCGCCGCTTCACGCAATCCGCGAAGCTGTGGAAATAACTCCGCAAGGCACTTCACGCCATTGGTTTCGCGAACGTAGAAGACCGGGTTGTGGACTTCGGGATGGCGCAAGAGCAAGCGCGCGAGCTCAAAGCCGGTATAACCGGTGACACCTACGACGGCGACTTGGCGGGGATTGATCATTCCTTATCTCTTATCTCACAAGCGATTCAATTCGCTTTTGCAGCGACTCGCGGGATTTGCGATCGGGAGTAATGATCAGGACGGTGTCATCTCCGGCGATGGTGCCGGCGATTTCCGTGAACTTGGCGGCGTCCACGGCGGCGGCCAGAGGTTGCGCGGCGCCCGGAGGCGTTTTCAATACGAGCATGTTTTCCGCCGGACGTATGTCGGAAAGGAATTCGCCCAGCGCGCGGGTCAGCGACGACACGTTGGAGGCGTCTTCGGGCAGCACGGCCTCGGGTTTGTAGCCTTCGTGGGTCTTGACCAGGCGTAGCTCCTGCAAATCCCGGGAGAGCGTGGCCTGGGTGACACGCAGCTTCTGCGCGGCGAGGCGCCGGCGCAGGTCTTCCTGGTTGTTGATCCTGGCATCGGTAACGAGCCGGAGGATCTGGCCGTGGCGAAATGTTTTGCCTGTATTCATCGCATCTACATTTATGCAGATTACTGTATTTTTATACATTCAACCGGCAGGGGTGTCAACGAAAATTTGCCGCGCCTGGGTGCTAATGCAAGATTCGCAGCAGTGTCCATACGTACACTAGATTTTGCGGGGTCAAGTGGTGTTACCTATCAACAGCGCCCTTTTGCGCCCCAATGGGAACACGTTGCCAAACAGCGGGTTGCAAGAACGATGCTCCAGCGGCCCTCGCCGAGCATGGAGTGTGCGTTCTGCATTTCACGTTGTCGCTCGAAGCAGGCTGCTCGGCGATGCGCCGGGAGACGGCGCTGGGGAATACGCCCCACGAGCGGCAGCGCGAAATCATGCGATTTATCACCGATAATGGCGAGACCTTGGCGCGGGTGGCCACCAGCGGGTTGCCCCTGACCGACGATTTGAAGGCGCGGATTTTGAGCACGTTTCTTACGTTGATGAATTTGCGCGAGAATATTGATCGGGCTTCGATGCGGTCGTCGTACGGGCGTTTGCCCATTCCTCGGTAGGACTTCCCTCTTTTTTCTTCGCTGCCCGACCCTAACTGCAGTCTTGGCGATCCATTTGCCCATCTCTGGCGATGCGGGCGCCCTAGCAAGCTGGCGCGCAGGAAGTTTTGCGCCCCTACAAAGGCCCGGGCCGGCTCGCCAAGCGCTCGCCGGGACGTGCTTAAGCGCGCCCCTACATTTGGAGGTTCGCGTTTGGTTCCTGGTTCGCGCATCTAGAACTACGTGCCGATGTAGCGGGCGTACAGGGAGCGGGCTACGGCGGGATCTTTGGTGCCTTTGAGAATGGCGCGGCCGTCGGCGAAGACGGTCATTTCGTAGGGTGCGATCCGGAAGCGTAGAAGGAAATCGTTCTGGCAGATGTCGTGGATCGTGAGGGCAAGCCTGGATTTTAATCTGGCCAGATCGAGGGTGCGGCTTTGCTCGTGGATTTGAACCGAATCGCGGCCGCACATGGTGATATGCGGCTGGGCGTGGCCATCGAGATAAGTGAATTCACGGCGGACGCATACCGGGCATTCGGCATTGCGTGGTGCGCGCACCGACTGGAAATGGCCGGTCCATACATCGCAAGAGAGCAGCCGCCCATGTACGTTCACTTCGCTTCGGGCCAGTAGCTTGATGGCTTCGGCGACTTCGAGAGAAGCGATTAAATTCACGATGGGACCCAGGACGCCGATGGTTTCGCAAGTCTCCTCGAGGCCCTGGCCCGGCCGGTGGGCTGAGAGCAGGCACGCAAGGCACGGAGTCACGCCGGGCCGAATGGCCATGGTCAGACCGTAGCTGGCCACGGCCGCGGCGTAAATCCAAGGTTGGCCGGACTTTACGGCGAAGTCGTTCACGAGGAACCGCGTCTCAAAATTGTCGGTACCGTCGAGAATCACATCGAAGCCCGCGAGCAACTCCTCCGCGTTGATCGGGTTCACATCCGCTACGATGCCTTCCACGGATATGCCGGAATTGATGGACCGCAGCTTGCACTCGGCGGCGAAGGCTTTGGGAAGGGCGTCGCGCGCGTCGGCTTCGTCGAACAGGGTTTGGCGTTGCAAGTTCGAAGGTTCGACGAAATCGCGGTCGATGATTCGAACGCGCCCCACACCTGCGCGGACCATCAAATTGGCAGCCGCCGCGCCGATGGCTCCGCAGCCCACTACGACGGCGCTCGCGGCGAGCAGGCGCTCCTGGCCTTGTTCGCCGATACCGGCGAAAAGCATTTGGCGCGAGTATTTTTGGCGGAGCGAGTCGTTCACAGAGCGTTGGACCTCAGCGGCGCGGTGTTGCGCCTCATCCGCCATCATAACTCGAAAGATGGCGCCAAAGTTCGCGGGGCAGGCAACGCCCCTGTGCTACCCTTCGTCTGAGCGAAAGGAAGCATGAAAGCGAGCAGGGCCAATGAGTTGCGGACTATCGTCGCGCTGGCACTCCTATTCGGAGGTGCGCACGCGCGCGCGCAATTGCCACCCTCGGCACCCCCTGGCATCCCCCCGATGGCGGCACCTGCCGCGCCGAGTTCCACCAGCAACGGCGCAAATGTTGTCGCTATCCGAATCGTGACACAAGACGGAAAGGTCCTGTCGGATGCGCCGCCAAATATCGCGGTGGAAACCGGCAAACCCCTGGACTCGAGCCAGGTTGCCGAAGGCATACGAAAGCTCTATCGCAGCGGGGACTACTCGGACTTGCAGGCTACCGCGACAACCGTGGACGGCGGCGTACGCCTCGATTTCGTGGTGCGCGAGCAACTTTTCTTCAATCAAGTGATCATCGAAGGCCTGGTGTCGCCACCGTCGGACGCTTCGGCGGCAGCGGCAATGCAACTCACCCTGGGGCAGCCCTACCGTCGCGACGCGGTGGATGAGGCAGTGGCGCGATTGATCGAAACGCTGCACGACGAAGGCTTGTACGCCGCCGAGGTCCGGGCGGAAGCGGCGCCGCATGGAGACATCCACGCGATGGACATCCTCGTCCACGTGAAATCCGGGCCGCGAGCGCGGGTAAAGGAAGTACAGCTCAAGAACGGCACGGAATACACCGACGCGGAGTTGTTGTCCCGATTGAAGATCAACCCCGGAAAGGAACTGACCTCAGCGCGGATTCAGCGGGGGACCGAACGGATCCGGAAATTCCTGGTCAAAAAAGGTCATCTGAATGCCCGGGCGTCGGTTCGGCGAGGCGAGTACGACCGAGCAAAGAACACCATTCCACTGGAACTCGAGGTGACCGAAGGGCCTCGAGTGGAGATTGCGGTCACTGGGGTGAAGATCTCAGGCGGCCAACTGAAAAGACTGGTACCGGTATACCAGGAAGGCTCCGTGGATGTGGACCTGCTCGAAGAAGGCAAACGCAATATTCGCGAACGTCTCGAGCGCGATGGTTTTTTCGACGCCGAAGTGGAATATGAAACAGCCACCAAGGAAGTGCAGCGGAGCGGTGGGTGGAAGGGAACCGAGGAAGTCATTACCTACAAAGTCGAGCGGGGAGACCGTCACAAGCTCGTAGGTATCGAAATCAACGGGAACCACTACTTCAGCACCGGATTGCTGCGTAGCCGGCTGCAAATCTACGGAAAGTCGTTTGCGACACGCGGGCGCTTCAGCCGGCGTTTGGTGGAGGGAGACAAGGAATCGCTGCTCAATTTGTATCTCTCCAACGGATTTCTCGAAGCGAAAGTGGACGCGCAAACTCTGGACAACTATAAAGGAACCGAAGGAGCGTTGCTGGTCCGCTATATCATCGAGGAGGGAAAGCAGACCCGCGTGGCCTCCTTGGCCATCGAAGGCAACCATGCGCTTAAGGAAGAAGAACTCCTCCCGGTAATCGCTTCAACACCAGGCCAGCCGTATTCCGATTTCAGCGTTGCAACCGACCGCGACAACATTCTGGCGTTGTATTACAACGACGGCTTTCCCACCGCGCGGTTTACCGCTACGGCAGCGCCGGCCGCCGGTGATAGCTCGAACGGAACCGCTGCGCTGAAGGAAAGCGCCCGGAAGAACGGCAAAGAAAAGGACTCGAACACCGATGTTCAACCGGGGGCCTTGATGCGGCTGGTCTATCACATCGAGGAAGGTCCTCAGACGCGCGTAAGACGGATTTTAGTGACCGGCTACAACCACACGCGCGCGGGGGTGATCCGCCGGGAGATTCGCGTCAAGCAGAACGCGCCGCTTCGGGAAGGTGAGGTGGTCGAATCACAACGCCGCTTGTACAACCTGGGCGTTTTCAACCGCGTCACGATCGAGCCCCAGAATCCGGGTGGGACCGACACGGACAAGGACGTGATGGTGCTGGTGGAGGAAGCGAAGCGCTACACCATCGCCTACGGCGGAGGATTCGAAGTGCAGCGCCTGGCAAGTTCAACCGATCCCACAGGCAGCGAACTGCAGGCCGCGGTGCGTGGAATTCTGGAGCTCAGCAAGCTGAATGTTACCGGGCGGGGCGACTCGCTATCGCTGAAACTTCGCGGCAGCACGATCGAAGATCGCGCTTTGCTGACGTATTCCGATCCCAACACCTTCGCCAATCCGAACTATACGTTCCAGGCCAACGTCTATACCGAGAAAACGCAGGACATCAATACATTTACCGAGCAGCGCTACGAAGGCTCGGTGCAATTGACGGATCAGGTGACGCGATTCACGACGCTGCAATACCACTACGCATTCCGGAGGGTGGTGGTCTCCAACCTGAATAATACCGTGGCGCCCGAGGAAATTCCGTTGTTCGAACAACCCACGCTGGTCTCGCAGTTTGGTGTCACCTGGGCCAGAGATGCGCGCGACAATCCCGCGGATGCGACCAAGGGAAGCTTCAACAGTTTTGATTTCGGGATTGCCGACACGGCGATCGGATCGAGCGCGAGCTTCCTGCGATTCTATTATCAAAACTCGACGTACTACCGGATTGGAACGAAGTTCAGTTTCGCAAGGTCGGTGCGCGTTGGAGTTCTGGAGCCGTATCGCGACACCGTATCGCTGACGTTTCCTCCGCAGACTACCCCTGTGGAGCTGATTCCGCTGCCGGAGCGGTTTTTCGCGGGCGGTGGAACGTCGCTGCGAGGTTTTGCGTTGAATCAGGCAGGCCCGCGCGATTCGACTGGATTTCCGGTAGGCGGGCAGGCCGTGCTGGCATTCAACCAGGAGTTCCGTTTCCCCATGCGCCTTCCCTACATCGGAACGGCGCTCAGCGGGGCGTTGTTTTACGACGGCGGCAACGTTTACAGCCGCCTGGGGCGAATCACCTTTCGCCCGTATTCCCCGAAGCCCATCTTCGACCCCGCGGATCCAACCGTTTGCAAATATAACTGCACGAACGAACTGAACTACTTTGCTCACACGGTGGGCATCGGCTTCCGATACGCGACGCCGGTGGGTCCGATTCGCATCGATCTCGGCTTTCCGATCAACCGCCCGAGGTTCGTGGCTCCCATTTGCGCGGCCCAAAACGCGACCTGCTTGGATGGCCAGGATGGTTTTCAGAGCACGCGGCTGCCCGGCTTCCAGATCTTTTTCAATTTGGGGTCGACGTTCTGATGAGGCGCGCTTGCATCGTTTTTAGCTTGGCTGCTGCCCTGATGGCCCTGGCGATCCCGAGGCAGGTGCCGGCGCAAGAAATCATCGACCGCGTGGCCGCCCGCGTGGAAAGCGACATCATACTTCTGAGCGATGTGCGCGTCCTGGCGCGTTACCAGCAACTCGTGGACGGCAAGTCGGAAAGTGACGCCCAGATTCTGGACCGTTTGATCGATCAATGGATCGTGAGGAACGAAGCCGAAACGGCGCGATTCCCTCGTCCTTCCGAAGACGAAATCGCGCGTGGCGTTGAGCGCGTGCAGAAATCGTTCCCGTCGCCTGCGGAATATGAGGCGCGAAGGAAGGAAATCGGACTGACAGACGCCGACGTCCGGAATATGCTCTCCAGCCAACTCTATCTAAGCAACTATCTTGACTCGCGATTTCGCCCGTCGGTGAAAATTGAGCCGAAGGAAGTGGAAGACTTTTACGAAAAGGCGGTTATCCCCCGCGCGCAGGCTCGCGGGCAAGCGCCGCCCTCGCTGGATGCAGCGCGCGACTATATCCGCGAAGCGCTCGTACAGCGCAGCATCGACGAGCAAGCGGAACGCTGGCTGAACGAAAGTCGGGGACGCGTGCACGTGGAAAAAATGTTGGAGCCAAGTGCGCCGTGAAGCGTGAAGGCCGCCATCCGATCTGGAGCTGGGTGATCCACACGCCCTGGGTGCTGGCCACCCTCGCGACGCTGTCGGTAATCGTGTTTTTCGGCAGCGGCGCCGGCAATCCATTGATTCGCCGCGTCTTCGTACGACGCCTGGAAAGAATCACGGGAGGCCGTGTCGAGGTGCGTACGCTTTCCATCCAATGGCTTTCGCTCGGCGTCACCTTGAATGGCCTGGTGGTTCATGGAAGCGAACCCGCCGGAACCGAAGCGCTGTTCGCTGCGGAAGAAATTCATGCCGGCTTGCGGATCGATTCGTTCTGGGGACGCAAGGTTTCGCTGAACGACCTGTTTCTGAAGCAACCACAGGTGCATCTTCGCGTCGAAAAAAATGGATCGTCGAATGTGCCGCTTTTGCATTTGCCGGCAACGCCAAACCAGTCTTTGGGTGCGACGCTGTTCGCCATGCACGTCCGCCGCGTGAGCATCAAGGACGGCTGGGTGCTGTACAACGATGTGGGCAAGCCGTTGGCCGTGGAAGGTGGCGACTTGCAGTTTGTTCTGGAGGGCAGCGGCACGGCCGAGCGTCCGGTGTATTTGGGAACGTTCGATTGGAAGGCGTTTCAGTTCACGGCGAACAGCTTTTTCCCGATACCCGCGAATCTTTCCGCGAAATTCACTCTATCGCGGGACGGGTTTACCTTGGAGCAAGGGGTCCTGAACGCGATGCGATCGCACCTGGACGCGCAGGTGGAGATGAAGGATTTTACGGATCCCAAATGGAGCTTTCGCTATCGCGGCTGGGTGAACCTGTTGGATTTGCGCGAGGCGCTGCGTTCGGAACAGACGCCAACGGGACGCGCCGACGTTCGCGGGGAAGCCACCTACGCTGCGGGACAGTTCAACGGCACCGGGAATTATGCCGGAACGGATATTACGCTGACCTATCTCCCCTACTTTCACGCCTCGGGTGTTGCCAGCCGCGGCAGCTTTCGGATGGATAACAAAGGACTGGTTGTCCCCGATTTCCTGGCGGAAGCATTTGGCGGCACGGTGAAAGGTAAAGTTACGCTGCGTTTTGACGGGTTGCTGTTCCGCGGAGACACGCACATCGACGGTATGCGGCTCGCGCAAGTATTTCCGTCGATTGAAGAGACCGGGTTTCCAGTGAATGAACTCCACTGGGACTCCGTGCTCACCGCCGACTCGGTCGAAACGTGGAGCGGCGGCTTCGAGCACTTTATTATCTCCGCGAAAATGCAATGGTCTTCTCCGGAGGACATCGCTGCCGGACACATTCCCGTCGATGGCCAATGGCAGATTCGCTACCGGTATGATCCGCAGGCGCTCGACGTCACTTACGGGGAATTCGAAACGCCCTCCTCGCGCGGCTCCTTTGTGGGGGTCTATTCGCCGCTAAACACGGCGCTGGACGTTAAATTTGAAACCGGGGCGCTCGAGAGTTATCGCGACTTCATCAATGCGATTCAAGGTGCGGCGCCGAATTCGTCCGATGCCATCAAGATCATCGCCGGAAGCGCCACCTGGGACGGCAAAATCGCCGGCCCTTCGGCCAATACTGTCTTTACGGGTCACATTCGCGGCGAACGCGCACGTTATGAGAGTGCTACGTTTGATTTGATCGAAGGCGATCTGGTTTATTCGCCCGAAAAATTGTCGATTGCGCGGGGCCACGTGCGCCGCGGAAATATCGACGCCCTGATCGACGGTACGATGTCCCAGACCGACTGGAGCTTTCTGCCGGGCAACGAATGGTCGGCCGAGGTCAGCTTCGATGCCACGCCTGTGGAAGCCCTGCAAGAGTTAGTGGGCACGGCTTATCCGATTCGCGGAAAACTAAGCGGGCAATTTCACGGCCACGGAACGCGCAAGGAGCCCAGCATCACCGGATTGTTCGATCTGGCAGACGGCGATGTCTACGACGTCCTGTTCAACCGGCTACGCGGGCAGCTTACGGTCACGCCCGACGAGTTTCGCATCGCAAATGCCGAGCTGCGCTTGTTTGCGCCTGGAAAAGAGGCCGGCCGGGGAGCAGGCATCGTTACCGGAACCGCCGAATACAGACTCGCGGATCGCAACATCTCTGTCGATCTGGTGGGCGCGTCCATTCCTCTTGCGAATTTCGAAAAGTTGCAGACCGCGCGTTTTCCGGTGGACGGGCAAGTCTCCTTCCGAATAAAGGCTGGCGGGCCGTTGACTTCTCCGGGAGCGGAGGGAACTTTCCGCGTTGTCGACCTGCGAGTCGGGCAAGAGGTTATCGGAAGTTTCGACGGAGAGTTAAGCTCGGACGGAAGCGTTGCCAAGCTGAAGCTCGGTTCTTCGATGAGCACCGGAGAAATTTCCGGCAACGTGACCCTCGGTCTTACGGACCCTTTTTCTCTCGATGGAAAAGTGACCATCCGCAATATCGACCTCGATCCGTTCCTGGTGACCGCGCTGCACGTAGACAAATTCGGGGGACACGGCAGCGCCGATGGCGAGATTGCCGTCAAAGGGTCGCTCCGGCATCCCGAAAGCCTGGTTGTCAGCGCCGACTTTTCGCATTTGGTGTTCAATTACGCGAACGTGCAATTCGAAAATGCAGGTCCGATTCGTTTCCGGTCGTCGCGAGACAATCTGGAGATCGAATCAGCGAGCTTTCGCGGATCGGATACGAATATTCAAATCGATGGAAGCGTGCAATTCTCGGGAAGCCGCGCGGTCAACCTGCGCCTGAATGGCGCTCTCGACTTGCGAGTGGTGTCCACGCTTGCCTCAGGCGTCACCAGCGGAGGTTCCGCGCAGATCAACGCTGTTTTCGAGGGCACACTCGACAACCCGAGTATCACGGGACGCATTCACATCGAAAACGCTTCGGCTCGCGTCGTGGATTTCCCGACCGGGCTTAGCGCCATCAAGGGTGATTTGATCTTCGACGCAACCCGGCTTTCTTTCGCCAATTTGACTGCGCAGGCGGGCGGCGGCACCCTGCGGTTATCGGGGAGCGTGAACTATACCGAGCGGCCGGTGCGCTACGACATCACCGCGCGCAGCGACAGTACCCGCATCCGCTATCCGGAAGGCATGAGCTGGTTGACAGCCGGTACTCTTCGTCTGGCCGGGACGACCGACGGTGGCGTGCTCTCGGGTCGCGTGACCGTGGAGCGCGTAACGCTCACGCAAGGCTTGGAAGTGGCCGGCTCTCTGTTTTCCGCCAAAGAAGTTTCCGGTCCATCCACGGGTTCAACGTTTTTGCGCAATCTTCAATTCGAAATTCAAGCGGTGTCCACGCCGGATGCGCGCATGCAATGGCCGGGCGCGGAGCTCGAAGCGGAAGCAGACTTGCGCTTGCGCGGCACCTGGGAGCATCCGATCATGCTAGGCCACATCCACGTGCTGTCCGGAGATCTGCTTTTTCACGGGAACCGTTACAAAGTGGCGCGCGGCGACATCAACTTCGCGAATCCGTTCCGTCTGGATCCGGTGATCAACGTGGAAGCTAGCACAACGATCCAGCAGTACGAGATTACGTTGAACTTTAACGGCCCCGCCAGCAAGCTGACACTGGCCTACCGTTCGGACCCGCCGCTGCCGGGCAACGATATCGTCACCTTGCTGGCGCTCGGGCAAACCAGCTCCGAGGGCACCGCGCGGAGCGCAGGTAACACGCAAAGCGGAAGCTCCGGGGCCTCGACCCTGCTCTCGGAGGCGGTCTCCAGCCAGGTGGGAGGACGCTTGGAGAAATTGTTCGGCATCACCAACTTCCGCGTTGATCCCGCCCTGACCACCGTGGGCTCGACCGAAGGCTCGCAGAACGCCGCCGCGCGCGTGACCGTGCAGCAGCAGGTGACGCGGGACATCACCATCACCTATATTTCGAACGTGGGATCAACGCAAGAGCAAGTGATTCAAGTCGAGTACAACGTCAATCGCAATATTTCCATTGTGGCGCTGCGCGATTACAACGGCACCTTTGGCATCGACATCAAGATCAAGAAACGCTTCCCCTAAAGTCGCGGGGTATAGGGTGCGCATTTTGTAGCGCAGGGCGCAGTCCTGCCCCGGCTTGCTCGACCGCTCTTCTGCTTTGTTCATCCCAGAAGGTCTTTCCTAATCGTTGGCATTCGGAACAAATTCCGGATAGTCCGCCTTCAACTCTTCCATTACTTCCTGGGCCGCTTTTTGCCCCAGCTTGAAACCTGCCACTTGCGATTCGCGCGCCACTTCCGGCAGGACTTTGAGCATGCGTTGCCCAAACGGCGATTGATAGTACGCAAGAAGCTGCTTCAAATCTTCATTGGAAAGGTGCTTGTCGTAGATGGGGATTACTGTTTCCGTGAGGCTGTGAGGGTCGAAGTGTTTTTCAAATCGCAAGGCGAACGCATCGGCGAACTGGTTGGCGCGGGGATTGTCCGGCTGGGACTCGGTTACGCTGGAGCGAAACTGCGCGATCCCGGCGCTCATCAGCTGTTGGCCGAGATCTTTCGCTCCGGTCAGGTCCATCAACTGGCGAATGTCCGCTTCTTTGACCGGATCGATCTTGGCAGGGCTGCCGGTCGATTGCGGCGCCGCTAGGGCGCTAGGCCGGCGCGCTCCTTGTTCGGAAGGTTCCTGTGCATTGACGCGAACCGACGGTGCTTGAGCGATCACTACAAACGCTCCGGCCACAAGCGCGCATGCCGCGATGAGTTTTCGCATCTACTGCCTCCATGTTGGCCCGCCCGTCCAGGCACAAATGGAGCGACGGGAAAAGCCGTATGACCGGCTTCACCCGCCTGAAAACATTCTGGATGGCTTTGCCGACTCGGTCAGGGTTGAGACGCGCTAGCCATGCTCTCGGGTTGTGCGTGAGCTGCACTTTGCGTGGTTGGTTTCCCCGGTGTGCCCGTGGTCTGTACAACCGCTTGCGGCTTCAGCGAAGTTGCCGGCGTAGCGATGCCGAGGTATTCGTTCGGCAAGTCCTGCAGGACGTTCTTTGCCACGCGCGTGCTGACCGCTTGATTGGCCGCTTGAATCTCCGAAGAGATCTTGGGCATTTCGACGGCGTACTTACGGCCGAGAGGCGAACCGTAGAACTGCAGCAAACCCTTGACCTCGTCATCGGTGAAATGTTTGTCGTAGATGCCTACCAATTGGCTGGTCACTTCTTCGGTATGGAACTTCTTTTGATAGTCGGCCACGAAAGCGTCCACGAATTGCTGTCCGCGATCGCTCGCAGGCATGGTCGCCACCAGATTCTCGCGAATTTGCACCGCGTTCTTTGCGGCGTCGTCTTTGACCACGCTCCGGGCGCCGATCAAATCCATCAAAGAGCGGATATCAGCTTCCTTCGCGGGATCGATGTGCGAGATTCCCGTCTTGGGCGCAACACCTTCCGCCGAGGTCTGCGATGCGCCTTGAATTGCGATAAGAAACACCCCTACATACACCGCCGCGAGCACCAAAAAGGCCTTCATGACTTCCCATCCTCCAGGGCGGTTTCTTCGCTACTCCGCCACGCCAACCATCTTAGGAAATGCGGCAATTCCCTGCAGCGGTACGCCGGGCCAGTTTTAGGGCTTTGTTGCAGGTACTCGCGGGCACTGTACGATGGTTCAGGCGGTCCGATCCCCTCTAGCGTCATCGATACGCCGAGCCTCTGTTGTGACCGGGTTTTGGTGTGTTACTTTGTCTGGAGTCTTTCTTCCAGGTGCAGCCGCTGAAAATGGACCAACTGCTCAAATGGCGCGGTGAGTTTCCGATTCTGGAGCGCTCCACCTATCTGATCAACAATTCTCTCGGCGCCATGCCGCAAGCCGTCTATGACAGCCTCCGCAGTTACGCGGATTCCTGGGCGGAACGCGGCGTCCGCGCTTGGGAAGAAGGCTGGTGGGACATGGCCGTCGGCGTGGGCGACCAAATCGCTCCGCTGCTCGGCGCGGCCCCCGGTGAGATCTCGCTCCACCAGAACGTGACCTTGACGCAAGCAGTCCTCTCTTCGTGCTTCGATTTTCACGGACCTCGCAACAAAGTGGTAATGACCGAGCTGGAATTTCCCTCGATCCAATACTTCTATCACGAGCAGCAGCGGAACGGTGCGCGGGTCGAGTTGGTGCCGAGCTCCAGTACCGTGCGGTTTGATCTCGACAAATTTCTGGCCGCCATCGACGAAAGCACTCTTCTCGTTCCCATCTCGCTCGTCCTGTTCCGCAGTTCTTACATCGTCGACGCCCGCGCCATCATCGAACGCGCTCACCGGGTCGGCGCGCTCGTCATTCTCGATGTTTTCCAGGCTGCCGGCACAATTCCCGTCGATGTCCGCGCTCTCGGCGCCGATTTCGCGGTCGGCGGCGTGCTGAAATGGCTCTGTGGCGGTCCGGGTGTCGCCTATCTGTACGTGCGCGAGGATTTGCGAACCAAGCTGAAGCCCGCGCTGACCGGCTGGATCGCGCACCGCCGGCCTTTCGCTTTCGAAACCGGCAGGATCGATTCGCGCGACGATTCATTCCGCTATTTGAATGGCACTCCCCACATTCCAGCGCTCTACGCCTGCCGGCCAGGCTTGGACATTGTCAACAAGGCTGGAATCGCTGCGATCCGCTCCAAATCCGTGGCCATGACGACGCGGCTTTTGGAAGGCGCACAATCGCGCGGCTGGCGCGTCAACACTCCGGACAATCCTGCCGAGCGCGCCGGAACCGTTTCGATCGACTGCCCGCACGCCTCGGAAGTCTGCCGCGAGCTCCTAGCGCGCAACGTCCTGGTCGACTATCGTCCGAAGGCCGGCGTTCGCATTTCTCCCCACTTCTACAATCGCGAGGAGGAATGCGACTTCGCGCTGGAGCAGATCGGCGAGATTCTTCGCACTCATGCATGGGAGAAACATTCGGTCGTTTCCGCGACGCCGGCGTGATTCGATGAGCTACCTCAAGGATTTCCGCAGAAAACCATGGAAGGACGCGTGCGATTCCGCTGGTGATCTCTCAACCGCTGAATATGAAGCGGCTCGCCGGTCCATGATCGAAACGCAACTCCGCCGCCGAGGCATCCGCGATGCGCGGGTTCTCGCAGCGATGAGTTCGGTTCCGCGCCACGAATTCGTCCCGGCCGAATTCCGCAAGCGCGCGTACGAAGACGCCCCGCTGCCCATCGGCGATGGCCAGACGATTTCACAGCCCTATATGGTTGCTGCCATGACCGCCGCGCTCGATCTCCACGGAAGCGAGCATGTGCTCGAGATCGGCGCGGGTTGCGGATACCAGGCCGCGGTTCTTTCGTCGCTCGCCAAAGAAATTATCACCATCGAATGCCGGGCGGAGCTGGCTACCGCCGCCGCCGGTCGTCTCTCTCGCCTCGGATACCTGAACGTCCATGTCCACTGCGGCGACGGTACGCTAGGCTTGCCTGAGCTTGGGCCCTTCAACGCTATTTTGGTAGCGGCCGGCGCGCCCGGGCTGCCCGTTCCTCTGGTCGCCCAACTCGCCGAAGGCGGCAGGATGGTTGTACCGGTGGGCACTCTGGAGAATCAGGAGTTGCAGCTTATCGAGCGGAGCCGTGGTACGTTTCGGACCACCGTGCTCGAACCCTGCCGCTTTGTCCCGCTGATCGGCGCGCATGGTTGGAAGGAATCCTCGCTTCGATGAGCCCTGAGGCCGCCCCCCAGCTCTCCGTCATCATTCCCGCGTACAATGAAGAGCTGCGGCTCCCGGCGACGCTTACGCGCATTGCCGAGTACACCCGTTCATCGAATCGCACCATCGAAGTGATCGTTGTGGATGACGGCTCCCGCGACAACACCGTCGCCGTCGCCGAAAAGTTCCGAAACGAAATCCCCTACCTCCGCGTGGTTTCCAACCCGGATAATCGTGGCAAAGGTTACAGCGTCCGTCACGGCATGCAGATAGCCCGCGGAGACATCGTCTTGTTTACCGACGCTGATCTTTCCGCTCCCATCGAGGAAGTCGAAAAGCTGCTTCCCGCAATGAACACCAATGACGTCGCCATCGGGTCGCGCGCCATGGATCGAAGCCAGATCACCGTCCACGAGTCGCCGTTTCGTGAATTCGCCGGCATCGTCTTCAACAAGATCGTGCGCTTGATCCTCCGCCTGCCCTTTGTCGACACGCAGTGCGGTTTCAAAGCTTTTCGCCGTGTCCCTTGCAAAATCATTTTCGAGCAGCAGACCATCGAACGCTTCGGTTTCGATCCCGAGTTGCTGTATCTCGCCCGGCATCACGGTTTACACTCGGTGGAAATCTCCGTTCGCTGGGGCCACTCGCCCGCCACCAAGGTGAACATGATGCGAGACAGCATCCAGATGTTCATCGATGTCTTCGTCATTCGCTGGAATTCCCTCACCGGCAAATACCCCCGCCGCCACAAATAACCATCAACCGCATAACCACCAACACCCGCTCCAAGGGATACGGCACCGCTGGGCCCGAGCTTGGCACGGTCTGTGCCGTGACTATCCCTGCCCCGCCCGAGCCTCTGCGCCCGGTAGGGATTCCATCTACTTTGCATTACAAAGTACTTGACACCGTCCCGCGACCTTGTTAGCTTCTTCCCATGGCGACCGTTAGTCCTGTTCGCTCTTCTCGCAACGAGCCCATTCCCATTGACGCTCGCGCCGCCGACCACCTTCGCTACATCCGCGAAACCATGGAGTGCGCCGCTGAGTTCACCGCCGTTCCGGGCTGGGGCGGAGTCGCCATGGGCATCACCGCCATTGCCGCTGCATTTGTCGCATCCCGGCAAGCATCTCCGCGCGCCTGGCTGGCCGTCTGGCTGGCCGAAGCCTTCGTCGCCGTGGCCATCGCCGGGGCGACGGCAGCCACCAAGGCTCATCGTGCCAACGCGGCTCTGTTTTCCGGTCCAGGCCGTAGATTTCTGCTCAGCTTCGCTCCGCCCATCATCGTAGGCGGCCTGCTGACCTTCGCTTTGTTCCATGCCGGTGCATTCACCCTGCTTCCCCCGGTCTGGCTTCTGCTGTATGGCACCGCGATCGTTACCGGCGGCGCCTTTTCCGTACGGGTGGTTCCGGTGATGGGTCTTTGCCTGATAGCCCTGGGAACGGCAGCCCTATTCGTTCCGGCAACTTGGGGCGATGCTTTCATGGCCGCTGGTTTTGGCGTCCTGCAGGTAGGATTCGGACTTTGGATCGCGCGGCATCACGGAGGATAAAGCGGCGCCCCGGTAGCGCCGTCTTCCACCGGTTTGGGAGGTTGCGTCAAGGATAAAACGATTTATCCTTGCAAACACTCCAGGAGGAAATTGCATGGCGAAGTCATCCACAGCCAGAGATGAGCGTTGCCAGCGCACTAGAGAGCGCGACGCCTCGCTGCCTGCCGCTCCAGGGTCGTCGAAAGAAACCGTTCCGGCGGACCTCGACCGCCTGATCCACGAGCGCGTGCGCCTGGGCATCGTCAGCGCTTTGGCGGTCAATCGCTCACTCACCTTCAACGAGCTGAAAGCCATGCTGAAGACCACCGACGGCAATCTGAGCGTGCACGCGCGCAAACTGGAAGAAGCCGACTACATCGTCTGCACGAAATCCTTCGATGGACGCCTGCCAAAAACCGAATATCGTCTGGCGGCGTCGGGCCGTAAAGCTCTGGAGCGCTACTTGAACCACATGGAAGCCCTGATTCGCGCCACCCGCGAAGGCTAGAGCGAAAATTTTTTGCGATCGCACTTTGTTATGCAGAGTGCTTTAAACAAGAACAAGCGCTGGAAGGATCTCAGCGTCCGCGGCGGAGAAAAGACCATGCTCATGTCACCTATCTTTACCCAGCAGCCCGTTCCGGTAATCCAGCCCGATCTGCAATCCGTTATTCCGTTTTCGCGCTCCATCCACGTCGCCATCATCTCCGACGGCAACGGCCGCTGGGCCACTTCCCGCGGCCTCTCCCGCTCGGCTGGCCACCGCGCCGGTGCCCAGACCGCGCGCGCCGTAATTGAAGCCGCGCCGCGTCTGGGCATTCACACGCTCACCCTGTTCGCATTGTCTTCCGCCAATTGGAAACGTCCGCCCACGGAGGTCACCGAAATTCTGCGCATCCTTCACGAATACCTCCTGACCGAAACCTCACACTGCATCGACCAAGGCATCCGTCTCAGCATCATCGGCCGTCGCGACCGCATTCCCGCCACCCTCCGTCAGGCCATCCTCGACTCCGAAGCCGCCACCGCACACGGAACTCGCCTGCACCTGCGCCTCGCCGTCGACTATTCCGCCCGTAATGCCATCTACAACGCCGCCTGCCGTTTCTACAAAGTCACCGAACTCTCTCAGGAGTCTTTCAGCGCCGTTCTTTCCGAAGTCCTCCGCGGTGGGTCGACCGACGTCGACCTGCTCGTCCGCACCGGCGGCGAGCAGCGCCTGTCCGACTTCCTCCTATGGGAGTGCGCCTTCGCCGAATTCGTCTTCCTATCCAAGCGCTGGCCCGATTTCACCGTCGATGACCTCCAAGCCGCCGTCCACGAATTCAGCCACCGCGAGCGTACCCGCGGCGCACTGCCCGACGCCATCGCCGGATAACTGCGCTAGCGGACGCTCCGATCTGTGCCGGTCAAAACCGTCGACCTCTCCGTCGCCAGCTTTCTTGGCGCCGAGCCGGAGCTAACCAGCCACGAATGAGCAGCTTCGCATTGCACCGCACGTCCACCCCTGACATTTCGCGCCCTCCCATCGTCTATACCTCAGGAGCATGGCATGGGAACAATGGGACTTGCACTGCCCTGGGAGCATAGAATCCCTCCCGTACCGCGCGACCGGGAGAGGCGAGTGGAACCTTTCCGTGAACCCGCTACCCCCACCGGCATGGACCCGGCGGCGGAAGCGGCGAGGGCTGAAGACTCCGCACTGGCCGCTGCCTGCCAGTCCGGAGACCTACGCGCCTATGAGCGTCTTTACGCGCTACAAGGCGCGCGCATGAAGAACCTTGCCCGGAATCTTCTCGGCAACTCGCTCGATGCCGAAGACGCCGTGCAGGACACCTTCCTCAAAATCCAGCGCGGCATCGCAAGCTTTCGCGGACAATCGAGTTTCATCACTTGGACCTTTCGCATCCTGGTCAACACCTGCCACGATGCCCGTCGCAAGCGCGTGCGCAAGAAGGAAGTTGCCAGCGAAGACGAAACCGGCGAACCGCTGCGCCCCGAACCGCGCGCCCCGAGTTCCCATCCTGCGCTCCGTCTTGCGCTGGAACGCGCTCTGGCCGAACTCACGCGCCATCAGCGCGACATTTTTCTGCTGTACGAGGTCGAAGGCTTCCACCATGCGGAAATCGCTGCCATGCTGGAAATTACCGAGACCGCCTCGAAGAACACGCTATTTCAGGCGAAGAAAAATCTTCGCGGAATGCTGGAAGCTCCTCGCGCTGGGGATGCTTCCGGAGCCTGATGAGATGTATTTTGGCAACCAAAGAAGTGTGTAAGGCAGATACTCGGTGACGCAGATGAACGTAACGTGTAACGATCGCGACAGTATTTTTGAAGACGGCACCCCCGCACAATGGGCCGCGCTGGAAGCCCACGCGGCCACTTGCGCTGGCTGCGCTGAAGAACTCCGCGCCTGGAAATCGCTGAGCGTCGCCGCCGCGCAACTCCGCGACGATGACCCAGGCGCTTCTCTGTGGCCACGCATTGAAGCCGCGCTTGCAGCCGAAGCCACAACCTCAAAGAACCACCTATCGTGGTGGGAGCGGTCTTCCGCTTGGTTAGGTTTCCGGCTGTCGTGGCAGTTCGCAGCCGCTGGCGCTTTGGCTCTGCTCCTGCTCGCTTCCGGCGGCTGGCTGTACCGAAGTCAAACAAGACCATCAACCTCAACCGCCAGTCAAAACCCGCTTTTGAAGACCAGAGCCCTGGGCGAAGTCGAGCACGCCGAAGCCGCCTACGTGCAGGCGATCGACAAGCTGGCCGTTGACGCCAAGCCGCAACTCGACAGTCCCGAAACGCCGCTTCTCGCAAACTATCGGGAGAAACTCCAGGTGCTCGATTCCGCGATCGAGGACTTGCGCGCGCAGACCGGCCTGAATCCGTCGAACGCCCACTTGCGTTATCAATTGCTCGCGGTGTATCAGGAAAAGCAGCGTACGCTCGAAGAGATTTTGGAGACCAAGCGATGACCGAAATCGGGTCCAGCACGCAGCGGAGGCATTGGTGTCGCTCTGTAATTGCACTCGCCGGCGCCGCTGTTCTGTCCTCTTTTGCCGTGACACAAGCGGCCCCCGCGAATCCCGGCCAGGAGCAGGTCTCGCGCGATTTTCAGAAAACGCTGCCTCTCGGCCCCGGGGCATCGTTCCAGATTGAAAACAAATTTGGCGAAGTCCGTATTCACGGCGAATCGGGCCGCGAGGTTAAAATCTCCGCGACCATCCGGGTGCAGGCCCGTTCGCGTGAGGAAGCCGAAACCTACGCGCAGAAAGTACAGATCGACGTGCAGCAAGTCGGAGACGGAGTGCGCGTTCGCACCATCTATCCGGACGACGAGCAAAAGTGGTTTCACATTGGCAAAAACACTTCGTACTCGGTCAACTACGACATCGCGGTTCCCTCCGACGCACAGCTCGTCGTCAAAAACAGCTTCGGCAACGTCACCATCAACGGCGTGCGCGGCAAATCCGATATCGACAACAGCCACGGATCGCTCACGGTTCGTGAACTCGGCCCGGCCCGCTTGAACAATTCTTTCGGCAGCATCGAACTGGCCGGAACCTCGGGCGACACCTTCATCAACGACAACAACGGCTCGGTGCAGGCTTCGGACGTAAAAGGCGCACTGGACCTGCGCAATCGTTTCGGCAGCATCACCGTCCGGCAGGTGCAAGGCGCGGCCACCATCACCGGTGGCAACGGCACGGTCACCCTCAACGAAGCCGGCTCCGCCACCATCACGACCTCGTTCGGCAGCGCGGAAGTCCGCAACATTCGGGGTGACCTGGTTCTTCACGACAACAACGGCAACGTCGATATTTCCTCCGTGGCCGGCTCGGCCACCATTTCCAACAGCTTCGGCAACGTGAATTTCTCCGACGTCAAGGGCCGCGTCGACTGCACCACCAACAATGGCCGCGTCCAAGGCACCTCCGTGGGCGGCGGCGCCGTCACCATTCGCAATTCCTTCGGCAACATTGAACTCGAGAATGTTGCGGGCACCGTGGATGCCGAAACCTCCAACGGAAAAGTTGTCCTGCGTGATGCCCGCGGCAGCGTGACCCTCAAGACCTCGTTCGGTGCCATCGAGGCCTCCAACATTCCCAAGGGCATCCGCGCCACCACCGGCAACGGCGCCATCAATCTCACCGACATCGGCGCCGACACCTACGCGAAGACCAGCTTTGGCAGCATCACCGCCGAACACATCAACGGCAATCTGACCGCGGAAGACTCCAACGGTTCGGTAACCGCTAGGAACGTAAAAGGGGACGCCAACGTAACCACATCTTTTTCCGGCGTCACGCTCGAATCGATCGGCGGCCGTATCACCGTGGACAATCAAAACGGCGCCATTTATGTGACCGCCCTGCATCCCTCCGCCGGCTGCCGCGACATCTCCCTAAAAACATCGTTTTCGTCCATTCGCGTCGGGATACCGGAGGGGGTCGGCTACAACCTTGCCGCGCACACTTCATTCGGCCGCATCAGTTCTGATTTGCCGGTCACCGCTTCCGGCAACATCGGCGGCGATTCCCTGAACGGCACCATCGGCTCCGGCGGCTGCCGTGTTCAACTCACCGATTCGAATGGCAGCATCGAAATCGTGAAAGCCCCCTGACGCCATCGGTAGTGGCACACGCACTCTTGCCTGTTCCCACGGTGCGGGACCCTTGCCGAACCGTGCCCCCCTTAGCCCGCAACGCCGCGTCGTGCTCTCTCCATCGCGAAAGCCTTGCGTAAGATTCGCGTGGCCGTTTCCGTTAATCCATATCCCTCCAACTCGTTCTCCCGCGCGAACGCCACATGCGTCACATCGCTTCCTGCCACCGCCTCGCCCGCAACCCGCGCGCACAAATAATCCACGATCACATAGTGAAATTTAGGCCGCCGTTTTTGCGGCACCGCTCCCTCCGCCGCCGCTTTCTCCCCTTCAAAAATCCGATCGAACACCTCGATCAACTCCAAGACCCGCACTTGCACTCCGGTCTCCTCCAGAAGCTCCCGCGCAACACCTTGCTCCAGCGATTCTCCCAGCTCCAGCGTTCCCCCCGGAATCGACCATTCCCCGCGCAAGGGTTCGCTTCCGCGCCGGATCAGCAGCGCCCGGCCATTCTCAATCACCACGCCTCCAACCCCCACCACCGGCCGTTCCGGATATTCCCGCGCCAAATGTCCCTCTCCGTACCAACGAGCCGCACGTTTGCCTTATCGCAGCAATTTTGCCCGCGGCAGTTGACTTCATACACCCGGTATATAATACGCTCGACGTGGGTGCCGGCTATCTTGGCCCAGCAATCCTGGCCACGCACCGCCCCACCAATTCTACGGAGGATGGATCCGTGATTCGCTGCCCTGAGTGTTCCGCAGAAATTGACGTCGACGAAGACGAAGTAGAGGAGGGCGAAATCCTTAGTTGCCCCGAGTGCGAATCCGAACTCGAAGTCTCCCAAATACATCCCGTCCACTTGAATGTCATCTCGGAAGATGATGATGACGACGAGGACGAGGACGACGAAGAGGACGAAAAAGAAAGTGAAGACGGCGATAAGGGCGACCTCATTGAGGATGAAGAAGAAGAGGTAGAAGACGAGGAGTAGCCAGCGCATGAGTGCGCAGTCGCCTTTGCATCTTCTTTCACCCACCCACCATCGAAATCAAAGCGGGTCAGCGCTCTGTCGCCCGAGCCGGAGTCCGCGGATTCTGGCGCGGGTCCGATCGGGTGACCCTCTCCGTGACCGTCATCGGGTGACAATTAATTGATACGACTTTTCCCACCGATGCGCGAATTTCGCTGGCAACGGATCGCCGGCCCGGCGCTGCTGTTGGCGGTGATCGCCAGCGCGGGCGCTCGCGCCCAGGAGCCCGCGCCCGCCGCCGCTCCTGCGCCGCCACCCCCGGCAGCTCAGCAGCCGCCCGCGGACCCTCCCGGCGCGACAGCCAGCTCCAGCAGCAAACATTCCCGCAACAGCCATGCCGCCGATTTCCTGATCATCGGAACCGTCTTCACCGACAAAGCTTTCGCCTTCCCTAACGTGCACCTGCGTGTCCGCCGCGCCACCGAGAAAAAGTTTCGCTGGGAGGCGTATACCAATTCGCGCGGCGAGTTCGCGATCCGCGTCCCGCAGGGCGCGGAATATGAGATAGTAATAGTTGCCAAGGGCTTCATTGATCAAAGTAAGGTGATCAGTGCCAAGAGCGGCATAAGCGAAGACAACGTCGTCTTCCAGATGCAACCCGCAGCGGGAGGGAAAAAATGAATTCGCGGCTGCGCTTGTTCTGCGTGGGACTAGCTTTATTCCTGTTGGTGTCCATCGTTGCGGCTCAAGACGCCAAGCATGAAGCCCAACTCCGTACCGTCCACGGCTTGATCACCGATAAGTCGGAAACACCCATTGCCTCCGGCGTGGTCTTCTTAAAAAATACGCGCAGCAACGTCGTGCGCAGCTACATCAGCGACGACGCCGGCAACTATCGCTTCAGCGGCCTCGATCCCAATGCCGACTACGAGATTCATGCCGAGAAAGACGGAGCCACCTCCGCTACCCGGACCGTCTCTAGTTTTGACGGCAAAAAGGACGTAACCCTGAACCTCAAGATCGATAAAAAAAAGAGTTGACGTCCCTTTCGCTGGTCGCGCAGCCTGTCGTTTCGCCCGACCGGCGGGTAACGCGCCCTGCCGGGAAAGCATCCAATTCTCAGCCTCGCGACGTCATAAGCAGATACGCTGGCGAAACGCCCGTTCCTTGGCGCTCGTCCAAGGGGAAACGCCCTTTTCGGGGCGCTGGGGAATAATGCTGCCACGCAAAAACTATAGGGTTGTCTTGTTGTTCGTAGCGCTTGCGGCCAACGCAGCGGCCTGCCTTGCGCAAGACAAACCGGATGCTCCCACCCCGAAACAACCGCCCTCCGCGCAGCAGCCCGCCTCGGGCACTTCGCAAGAGCCTGGAGGCACGCCTTCCAGCCCCGCCGACCAGCCGGACCAGAACCCCAAGCGCATTCTGGGCATCATTCCCAACTTCCAGACCAAAGACGATACGCCGCAAAATCAGGCGCCCCTGACCGTCAAAGAGAAATACATCCTCGCCTTGCACCAGACCGTCGATATCAGCGCGCACATCGGAAATTTGTTTCAGGCCGGCCTCCAGCAAGCCGGCAATACACAGCCTCACTACGGCGAAGGTTGGGGGCCTTACGCGGAACGCTTCGGCGCGGCCGAAGGCGATCAAGCCACATCGTCTTTCTTCATCTTCGGTTTTCTGCCGCAAATCTTGCACGACGACCCGAGATATTTCCGAAGGGGAAAAGGTTCGGTCTGGTCGCGGATCCGTTACTCCGCCACTCGCACCGTCATCACCCGCAAGGATTCTGGCGATGCAACCTTCAACGTTCCTCAAGTAGCGGGCCAGTTGTTCCAGCAAAGCATCTCCACCCTCTACTACCCGCCCGAAGATCGTTCCGCGGGCCGTGTGTTTCAGAACTGGGGCACCTCGCTCGCCTACAACAGCGTCTACAACGTTGTGAAAGAGTTTTATCCTGATTTTCTTCGCGTCGTCTTTCATCGCCATCAGCAACAACCCGCTTCCACGACCCCGCCCGCTCCGCCAGGAGCCAGCTTGACCGGCGCGTTGGCGTCAGATCAATAACCAACCTCATCCCACTGCCGGCGCCAGCACCTTCACTGCCCCTGGCACGACTTCGATCTCCACCGGCGTCGGCCCCAAAATTTCTCCGTCGCCATGGAAAAAGCATGCGCGGCCTGTCCGCAACATCACTTTCCGCGCTGTTGTCTGCTTCAGATAAGCATCCGGCAAGCTCCCGTTTCTCAAAAGCCGTGGCGCCAGAGCGAGTACTTCCAGCGCGCTCAAGTTTTTAACAAACGACAAATTCAGCGAACCATCATCCACCAGCGCCCCAGGCGCAACCCGCAACCCGGCGCCATAAGTCGGCGTGTTCAGCACTCCAGCCAACAGAACGCTCGCCTCCATCGCGGCCTGCTCGCTCCCCGGAAATTCCGCGCGCACCTGCAGCGGCATAAATTCGCGCCACGCTCGCAGCGCCGATGCCACGTAACGCAATCGTCCCGGCAGTTGCTTGTAGGTACCGGCCGCGTAGCGCGAGGCTTCCACATCCAGACCAACCCCTCCCCCGGCAACACAGAGGCGCTCTCGCCCGTCGGCGGTGCGCGCACGCAACAAATCCACCGAACGCGCTCGCCCGTTCAACACCAAGCGCGCCGCCGCCACCGGATCCATGGGCAAGCCCAAAGCCGCCGCAAAATCATTTCCCCCACCCGCCGGCAGCATCCCGATCAGAACGTCGTTGCCGTATGCGGCATTCATCAGTCCCTGCAACGTTCCGTCGCCGCCCATGGCCATCAAAAACCCGCGTCCAGCTACAATCGCCGCTCGCGCTCGCGAATCCAGATCCCCTGCCGATTCGGTCTCGACGAACTCCGCGTCCATGTTCTCCGCTTCGAACACCTGCTGCACTCGCGCCAAATACTTTCCCGCTCGGCCGCCGCCCGCAAGCCGGTTCACAAACACCACCCCGCACGACCCCCGCAAAATATTCTGCAAATCACTCACAGGCCCGCCATGCTGACCAACCCCTCCACCCCTGTCAACCCGCTAACGCCACGCCAAATAGAACGCGCGCCGGCCAATCGTGAAATTGTAGTCATCCCCCGGCAAACCCGGATCCTGTAGCCGCCTTTTTTAGCCCGCGCGATGACGACTCCTGTAGGCGCCGGGCTTCAGCCCCGCGTCCTCGCTCTTCTCGATCTCGATAACCGCGCACCAGCGGCCCTTCTCTGCTATAACTTTAATCGGAGAAATCAAACGAACATGCTCGCAACCCACCGCGCAATTCTTAATTTCTCATTCGCTGTCCTGCTATCCCTATTCGCCCTGCCCCACACCCTCCGCTCCCAAACCCTCGCCGAAGCCGTCGAAATCGATGCCAACGCCGCCTCCCATCCTCTCCCGCACTTCTGGGAAAAAATGTTCGGCACCGGCCGCGCCATCCTCTCTCTCCGCGACGATTATCGCCACGATCTGCGCGAAACAAAACGCATCACCAATTTCGAATACGTTCGCTTCCACGCCATCTTTCACGACGAAGTCGGCCTGTACGACGAAGACGCCAACGGCAAACCCATCTACAATTTCTCCTACGTCGACCAAATCTATGACGGCGTTTTGGCCAACAAAGTCCGTCCGCTGGTCGAGCTGAGCTTCATGCCCAAAAAGCTCACCTCCGACCCCAACGCACTCCACGCCTTCTGGTACAAGCAAAACGTAGCCCCACCCAAAGACTGGGATAAATGGGGCCAGTTAATCGAAGCCTTCACCCGCCATCTCGTCGAGCGTTACGGCATCGAAGAAGTTTCGCAGTGGTATTTCGAAGTCTGGAACGAGCCCAACCTCGACTTCTGGGTCGGCAATCCCAAAGAAGAAACCTATTACCAGCTCTACGACCAAGCCGCGCTAGCCGTCAAACGCGTTAGCCCGCGTCTCCGCATCGGTGGACCCGCGACGGCACAAGCCGCCTGGGCCGACACCTTCCTTGCTCATTGCAAAGAAAAGAACATCCCCGTCGATTTCGTCTCCACTCACGTGTACGGCAACGATAAAGCCGAAGACGTGTTCGGCACCCACGAGAAAATTTCGCGCAACGATATGGTTTGCCGCTCTGTAAAAAAGGTCCACGACCAGATTGCCGCTTCCGCGTTTCCCAAAATGCCGCTCATCTGGACGGAATACAACGCCGCCTACGACAACGAATCTCAAGTCACCGACAGTGCCTATATAGGACCTTTTCTAGCCAACACCATCCGCGAATGCGACGGCCTGGCCGACATCATGAGCTATTGGACGATCTCCGACGTCTTCGAGGAACAAGGCGTTGTGAAGACGCCGTTCTACGGCGGCTTCGGCCTTCTGGCCGAACGCGACATCCCCAAGCCGTCCTTCAACGACTTCGCGTTACTCCATCGCTTGGGCGATACCCGTCTCGAAGTCGGCTCCGACTCCCTGCTGGTTACCCGCCGCAAAGACGGCTCGCTGGTCATCGCCGCCTGGAACCTGTTCCTCCCCGAACAAGCCGGCTCCCCCAAATCCATTACTCTTCACTTCAAGGGCGTGCAAACCACCACCGCCAGCGTCTCTATCGTCGATAAAGACCACGGCTCCCCGCTGCCGCTTTACGAGAAACAAGGCCGCCCCCCCTCCCCGACGGTCGCCCAAATCGCGGCCCTACGCAAAGCCGCCGCCCTCCCTGCCTCCAAATCCTACGCCCTAAAAAATGGCGCCCTATCTCTCACCCTCCAACCCCAAGCCCTGGCCCTAATCGAGCTCAAGTAGCACGGGTACTCTTGTTTATCCTGAGTCCGCCGAAGGGCGGTCGCAGGGCCTGCACCCACGTGCACCCCAGCCCCAAGCCAAGTTCGCCTCTCAAACGCGACGCCACGACCACAAACCCTCTCCCACAGCCGCCGGAATCCCCCCTAAGTGCCCATTCGAACGCGCTAATTCCCCTAGAATCCATACCGGTGAAATATCGGGGGGTAAGTATTCACGAGATCTCTAGCACGTTCAAAAAGCAAAACGGCCAAGGCTTGACAGTCATTTCACAACAAAAATCGGAAACCCACTGGGTATCGGCGGCGCCACCTGGGCTTGCGGTTCCGGCGCAATCGAGTAGAACCCAGCCTTCGCCATTCCATTCTTCGCGATGTCGTTCTTCATGAAATGCTCCCACACAAAACCGGTGCGCGCATTCTCCGCCATCAGCATCGTGATTCCGGCATCGATTCCCAGCACGTCCTGGCTGTACCAGTTCGTGAGCGGATTGAACGCATCCACAAACCCATACCGGTGCCACGCGCGTTCCTGGTATTTGGTGTAAATCGTTCGCAGCACCCGCAGCGTGGCTTCAGGCAGGAACGGCAAAGATCCTCCCGCCGCGCACGGCACGATGCTCCCATCGATATGCCCCATCGCCGGTGGCCCACCCCAGACCGCGTAGCCTCGCGACGAATCCGACGCCGTGATTCCCCACAAGTCTTCCGTGTAGTCGGGAAATTCGCGGGCCAGTTCGAGGCACCACAATTCGTGCACCTTTGTCGCGATCACCGAATTGACGAAGTAGTCCGCGTACTGGTCGCGCTTTCCGCGAAAATCGAACCACGCATGCGAATACTGGTGCACGAACAACGGCGCGTGCGACCCGATGTATCGGATACCGTTAAACTCGAAATACGTTCGCGTCCATGCGTCCCAGTTGGTCTTCGACATGATGTTTGCCGGCGAACCCATGCCCAGCAGATAGACCATCATCAGCTCGCTGTAGGCGTCCCAGCGCGCTTTGATGTATCCGTGCTCGGGCGTCCAGCCCATCGACAAAGTGTTTTGACCGTGCAGCAGCCAGTTCCAGTCCACGCGGTTGTACAGGGTCATCGCCAGATCTGAAATTTCGGCGTCGTCGAAATACGCGCGGCACGTCAGCACCCCGCAAATGAACAGGCACGTATCGATCGAAGACACTTCGGACTGAAACACGCGCTCGCCATTCTGGAAATTCAGGAAGTGACAAAAAAAACCGTGCGCCTGCGGCACGCGCGTGCCCACAAAGCGCAGCGTATTACGCACGCGCTCGCGGATCTTCCGCCGGTCTTCCCAGCCGCGATGATCCGCGATGCACAAACCCGTCAATCCAAATCCCGTAGCGGCGATGCTGGCGACGTTGCGAGAGTCGGTTCCGTTGGCCTGGCTGCGATCTTTCACCAGCCCCGTGTAAGGGCTCGCTTCGTCCCAGAAGAACTGGAAACAAGCGCGCTCGATCTGCTCCAGAAAGCGGTCTTCTTCCAGCGTGAAGCGGTATTTTGTGGGATCGCTGCCAAACAGCGAAGAAATACCGCTGAGCGGCGGCGTGTTTTGCGGCGGAGATCCAGGTAGTGGTGACGATCCGGGCGCGGGACACGGCCACGCGCCGCCGACTAGCGCCTCGGAAGCAGTGAGAACGCTGAGCGGAATTCCCAGCGCGAGACGCGAGGTCTGCCGAAGCCAGTCACGTCGTGAACGCTTTCCACCGTTCACCACGTGCTCCGCGGGCTACATCTCGAGATACAGCTCGAGCTCCCGATGGCGGGACACGACCGGGTTCTCCATTTCATACCGGGTCAGTTTACCGGAGACGTGAAGTTGCCGGGAATCCGATTTCCCGAACAAATCGAAAGCAGCACTCTACTTGTCAGCTCGTTTACGAAATAGGCACGCAACGTTGGTAGGCGGCGATTGCGTTCCTTGATGTCATTGTGAGGTTGCGCGGAAGCTCATCCATGGGGAACCAGCGCACTTCGTGGGTCTTGTCCGGCTCGCAATTCCGCGCTTCGCCGTCCAGTATGCGTCCCAAATAGGATGGGGAAACCCAATGCTGGCCTTCCTCCGGCAGCAAATGATCGGTGAGGCAGAGGAAGCGGTCGATCGCGATGGTCAGGCCCACTTCTTCCAGCGCTTCGCGAATCGCGCAAGCCTCGACCGTTTCCAGAAAATCCACTTTGCCGCCGACGATGCTCCAGCATCCCGCTTCGGGCGGGAATTTCCGCAAGGTGAGCAACACGCGGCCGCATTGGTCTACGAGGAGAACTCCCGCTCCGACTCGCGGTCGGGCGTTGGCGTTTTCCGCTGCTCGTGCGGCTTTCATCGCTCGGGCTTCGACACCCATTTTGCAATCGAGGGCAGCGGCGCGGTGTTTAGTTCCGGCAAGAGCTGCTCGACGCTGTCCTGCACGATGACCATCTCTTTGTGGGCCGACCCGAGGAATCCTTCACCGACCGCGTGCGCTGTCAGCGCCAGCAGCGCGTCGTAGTAACCCGCCACATTCAGAATTCCGCAGGGCTTGCGATGCATCCCCAGCTGCAACCAGGTGACAACCTCGCAAAATTCCTCCCAACTTCCAAATCCGCCGGGCAACAGCACGAACGCATCCGCAAGGTCGGCCATAAGCGCTTTGCGCTCGTGCATGGTCTCGACAACGTGCAGGTGTGTCAGTGTCGCGTGCGCAATTTCCTTTTCGGCCAAAGCCCGCGGCATTACGCCGATCGCTTCACCGCCAGCGCGCAGAACCGAATCCGCCAGCACACCCATCAAGCCCACGCGGCCTCCGCCATAGACAAGCGTGATCCCCAAAGCAGCCAGCTGCTTGCCGAGTTGCGTCGCCGTCTCGCGATAAACAGGACGGTTGCCCATGCTCGATCCGCAGAAGACACAAACCTTCTTGATCACCCGTAAGGGGTGGCTGCTGTCAACCGGCGCAGGGGGGCTCATGAAAAAAACAATACTACAGGAAAATCGCGCCAGCGCATCAAACGCGAAGGGACTCACGTTGTAAGTCGCCGAGCACGATGCGGCGACTTGGCCGGCGCAGGATTATTTTTGGTGGGACCAGTGGAAGACGATTCCCGCGCTGATCATGAGATTGTTCTGGTGATCGTTGGTGGCGTTTGCAAACGTCGTCGGAAAGTAATCGATTTGGATGGCGCGGATCGCGAAGCGAGCACTTACCGGCACGTCGATACCTCCGCCGACGCGAGCGGCAAATCCGAACGATGCGTCGCCGACACCGGCCTCGCCGCCGCCTGCATGTGCCGCACCTACAAGCAGTTGAGCGAACGGTTGCGGGCGGTGCCTGCGAATTCCACGCAGCCAGGGTTCGGGAAGCTGGAAACGCGCGCCGGCCAGGAACGAGGTCAAGGTCAGGGAGTTCCCGGTCGACGAAGCGTTGGAAGTGAACTCGCTGCCGGCATCCACCACCACCGACCACGGACCGTGAACGTTCCATGAACCCGAAATGCCGGCGCCGTTCAGACCGAAGCATCCGCATTGCCCGGGTCCCGCGTTCGTGTGGACCCAATGATAGGTCGCCGCGGCGTCGCCGCTGTACGCCTCTTGGGCCACGGCTACCGAAGCGCCACCGAGCAACAGAAAGGCGGCTAGTAGTATCGATCTCATTTGCAATTCTCCTTACGCACTCGGCCTCAATTGGGCGGCGGCGAAACCGTGGATGACACGTTGCTGATGACGGCCTGCTCGTACGATCCGCCGGTTGAGGCAGTGATGTAGAAATAAGCCACGGGCGGCGGTGTGATGCTTCCCGAGATGACCTGCACGCCGTCCATCGTCTCGATCAGCTGCCCTTGAATTAGGGAAAAAGTGTAGGTGTGCGTAATGGTCTGGCCGACGGCCACCAGCGTTGGAATGCTTCCGTTGATGTAGAGCCAGGGATTCTCCCACTGCGAGGTTGCACTTCCGCCGACGGCAACGTAGGGCACGGCGTGCTCACCAGAATTGTGGTAGGTATCGAAACCGAGTGCGAGACCCGGAATTCCTTCTGCTCCCAGACCCTGGCCCGTCGCGCCGAGGCTGGTGAGTGTGGCTCCTTGCGAAGGATCACCCAACACGATGCAAAAGCCATCGGCGGGAGTCGCACTGGGGTTGCTCAGAGTCATCGTGAAGGTGAGCTGGATGTTGCCGGTGGAGATGAGCGTCGGCCATACCAGCTCGCCATGCTGGTTGTTGGTTGCGGAGGTCAACTGGAAGCTGCAACCCGATTCGGCGACAGCATCGCCCAAAGGGGACCAATTGGTGTTGCATAGATCCGGAACCGATGCCAGAGGACCTACGAAGAGTCCCGCGGAGCTGCTGGTCACCGACGTGGTGGTTCCATTGCTCACCACAGCGTAGAAGACCGAGCCGGATTCCGCGGCGGTGGTGTTGTCCACGGTATAGGTCGAGCTGGTTGCTCCAGCGATGGCCGTGAACGTGCCACTCCCTGGTGGCGCTTCATACCACTGATATGTCAGCGGAAGAGTGGAAGTCGCGGTGACCTGGTACGTCGCCGTTGCCCCCACGTCCACGTATTGCGTCACCGGCTGGCCGGTGATCTGAAGCAGAATGCCATTGCCGACCGCCAGAGTTGCGTTCTGGGAGACGGCTTGCCCATACGTGTTGGATACGATGACGTAGTACGCATCCTGGTCGTTGGCGGTGGTGGTCGCCGACGCCGGAACGTTGTAGGTCGCAGAAGTGGCTCCTCCAATAGCGATGCCCGTTGTCTGGCCTGCGGGAATTCTGTACCACTGGTAGGAAAGAGTTGGAGTGCCCGTTGCAGTGACGCTAAACGATGTCGTGCCGCCCGCGGTGACAGTGACTCCCACTGGCTGGACGACGATTGTGGGAGAAGTGTTGCCCGCGGTGACAGTGAGCGTGGCTGAGGTGCTGTCCAGCGGCGTCCCGGCGCAAGAGTCGGTAACCGTCGCGTAATATTGGTCGCCGTTGTACGTCAGGTCCACGCTTGGCGTGCTGTAGCTGGGCGATGTTGCGCCCGAGATGGCCACGCCGGTCGTGCCACCCGACGGAATCTGATACCACTGATAAGTAAACGGACTGAGACCCTGGGCCGCGACCGAAAACGTGCCGACCTGCGTGGGGTGAAGCGAAGCGCTGGTCGGATTCACGGTAATTGTTGAACCAACTGCTACCGCGGCGACGCTGGAGGTCACACTGCCGACCGCGCTTGTGACGGTGACCGAGTAGTTCCCCGCATTCGCTGATGTGGCCCCAGAAATGGCGTAGGTCGCGCTCGTTGCTCCCGGAATTGGCGTCCCGTTGAAATTCCACTGGTAGCTGGCCGTATAGCTGGCGCTGACCGATAGCGATATGTTGCCGCCCGTGCAAGCGTGCTGGCTCGCGGGTTGCGTCTTGATCACTGGACCGCTGATGATCGCGGTGGTGGAAACCGACACGGCTGAATTGTCCACGCTGGTGGCCGTGATCGTGTAGGTGCCGGCCACATTGGGAGGAGTCCACACGTTGCCGCTAAAGGTTCCCGCGGACGCGCTCCAGGTGAGGTGGTTCGTTATGCCGCCGGTGGCGGTGGCCGTGAAGTTGACAGGTCCGGGCGCAACGGTCTGGTTGGCGAGTGAAATCGGAGTAATCGCTACGCTGGTCGGGGTCACGAGGCAGGTCGTGGAAACGACGTTCCCCTTCGAATCCGTGACCGTCAACGTGTACGTCTTGCCCGAGGTTAATGGTGGCGTTGGATACGACGCACCACTTACGGCGGAAGCCGTAATGTCGGAACTTCCGACGCCCGTCGAGCCAATGACCGCGGTGCCGCCCGAGAACGTAGGCACCAGCATTACTGGCGCGTTGTAGGGTGGCGTCGCCGTGCTCGGGACAATGCTCTTGGCCAAGGGAGCTGGGGCCTGCACGGTCAGGGTGGCGGGGCCGCTGGTCGCCGATCCGGTTGGGTTCGATACTGTCACCGTGAACACAGCGCCGCTGTCGCCTGTTACCGTCGGCGCGGTCGTGTAGGTGTTGGAGGTCGCGCCGCTAATGGCGACGCCGTTCTTGTACCACTGGTAGGTCAAGGGGCCCGTGCCGCTGGCGGTTACGCTAAAGGTTGCGGTTTGCCCGACCATTACCGTCTGGTTCGCTGGTTGCGTGACCGCTGGAGCGACTGCGTCCAGTGCCTTGGCGCCCTGAAATCCGCCTGCGCACCCGGATATACCGATAAGACCAAGAATGGCTACCACGCCGATTACCGCAGCAAAAATAGCGCGAGGGTTCAGACTGGGGCGATTTTGTGCGGCTTGGTCGCCGCTGCTTTCCTCAAGGCCAGCTGCCGCAGCCCGCCGCGGCAGAAAACCCAATAAAGAACGGACCAGGCCGTGAAAGCGGACGAGCCGCAACGGTATAGAATTTTGAGGCACACCTTGCATTGGTGAGAAACTCCTTACCAAAACTATATCGGGATCCATGGGGGCCGCCCAGCACGACCGGAACAGGGGTTGCGCAAAGGGGTTATAGTACTTAGGTGACTGTCTAGGGCCGTTCGGGCAGGGACATGCCACCTGGTGCCGACGCCAGCCTGGACGTCCGGGTACTGCTGGCCGACCGGCTGCTTCGGGCGAGTAGATCGATAGGGATAGGCTCCGGCCGAAGCCGAATCGGGTTTATCGCGCGCCATCCGCGAAAGGCCACGATCGAGGTATTCACGGGATTAGCATTGGAGGAAAGTTGGGGTTCGAGGTACTGGAAACAGTGGTGCCGGAGGAAATCGAACCCGTTGAAACGGCGTAACTTATCGATTCTGCGTAACGTCAGAAACGCCAAAGCCGCCTGAAATCTCCAACCAGTTAGGCGGCGGTTACGCGGAAAGTCTCTACAACGAGATCTTTGCACCGAATCGTCTTCGGCCCTCCGCCCACGATCAGACTGGCGGGAACCCACAACGCGCTATGGTTCAGATGTCCCGGCAGCAATGGGAATTCAAAACCCCGCGGCATTACGCCAATCACTACATAGGGCTGGCGATCTAGAAGAAACTTGGCTCCGAGTACGCCGGGATCGCCGTGGAGGCGGGTTTGCCAGAATGAGTAACTGAGCACTACGACGCGCTCTTTCTGTTCATCTTCGCGCTGTGCGAAAAATCGACCGAGGAGGGGCGCGACCTGAAGAGCCGGGAAGACCCCGCCGGAGAGCCGTGAGGCGCTTACCTGCATGGGCTCGCCCATGCCGGACAATTCATAGGTGGTTTGCTGATAGCCGCCCAGACTCTCGAAACTGTGGGTATCGCGGGTGTAGGCTTGAATGTCAAAGCCCGTCACTCCGGACTCGCCATTTCCCCTCATATTCAGGCTTTGCGCAACATCGGTGACCACCACCAGCTTTTCCGGTTGGGGAAACGGCAGCGGACGTAACAACACGCCTTCGACGACGGAGAAGATGGCCGTGGTGGCTCCGATTCCCTTCGCCAGCATAAGCACCGCGGTGGCGGTAAAGCCCGGGGTTTTCAGCAAGTAGCGGACAGCGAGTCGCAGATCAAGAAGAATCATCTGGCTGACTCCTTGGGAGATGTGTTGGCCCATTGAGGGGCAACTGGCGCTCCAAACATGGGGCGGGCTAAGTGATTGTCCTCTCGCGATCTTGCATGGCGACAGGGGTGACGGGTGCTTCAAGGTGTCCGTATTCAAAAATAGTTTGTCCGGAACTGGACACTGCCCAGGCGGAAACGTGGTCGCGCGGAGCGAAATACAAAACGATTATCCGTCGTGCGGTATGCAGAATCGTTCGGTCCCCAGAAAATTCTCATGTTCGCGGGCACACTAAGGAGCTGGGGAGTCCTCATTGCTTTGAAAGAAACCGGTTCGCTTAAGGTTGTCTCCGAGGACAAGTCGCCAACCGGAGAAACTCCAGAGCTCGAACCCAAAATATTGAAGACTTTTCGAATCAGGTAGCGTTGCAGTAGAACCAACTTCCAAGACACGTTCGCGATGCAGATTTGCACCGCGCAATGGAGTCCAGGCGCGGCTTATATCACGCAGCGCCGCCGATTTGGCTTCCGCACTGACTCTCGCCGCGAATTTGCTGCCAAGTGTGCTGGAACCGCCGCTAACCGGGCACAACCGCGTCACCAGCTTCCAGTCGGAACAGCTTTCGTTAGAAAGTGACAAAAACGACGAAAAATAACTGTCATCAATAAGAACATCATCTGTCTAAAAGACAACAACAGCCCCATCGCTTTGATGCTGTGAGAAGATTCAAGCACCTGGTGGAATACAGATTCATAAGACGCTTTCAGTTCAGGAAAGTGCTAAGCAACTTCGGACCAAATCCACGCTGCAACTTCGATCCAGTCAGAATGCCGCCCGTCTGCTATCGAGAAAAACCAATCCTGAGGAAGAGCACACTGGGTGTGCAAGAGCAAGAAACACTCAATAGACGCCCGGAATCAGCCGCTTTGTGCTACGGCTATAGTCTTCGTAATCGGCTCCAAAAGCCAGGCGGAGCGCAGTCTCTTCAACATGAATGCGATACAACACAGCCAGCGTCGGCGGAACGAGGACAACGGCAAAACAGGCCCATGTGCGTGCGTGAAGGGCAAAAGCCAGGAGAATCAGTTCCAGGCCGAGATAGGAAGGATGACGGACGAGGCTATAGAGTCCGCTTCGCTGCAGTCTCTGTCCGGCGCGCGTCGCTACGTTCGCGCTGAAGGCTCTGCCCAGCGTAACGATTGCTACGGCACGAACTCCCAAGCCGAGAATCAAGATCCCAAGGGCCGCCGGCCGCAGCCAGCTATAACTCCCCGGCATGTCGACCGGGAAAAATCTGTGCATCCACTCGTCGATCTTGAGCGATGCAACAATAACAACCCAGAGAATGATCTGCGTTCCGCGATCTTGTATCTTGCCCTTGCCCCGGCGCGTTGTGTGTGAACACGGCGATGAGGATTTCCCCCACGACCCATACATTTGTCAGTGCATTAAAAAAGAATTCGAGATTCATGATCGTCCTCCGCGTGACCGTAAGAGAAGAATGCGCTGGACGGCCGGGGAAAAACAGTAGCAGCTGTCATCGATGAGAGATGACAGGTATCACCATGACACCTGTCATGCGTTCCATATGACAGCTCTGGGTACCGGGACCGTTTGTCTGGTGGGATGATGAAGGTATGAGCGAAGGGCAGTCGCACGCACCAGAACGAAACGCGGCAGCCTCGGGTACGCACATCACCGACTCGAAGCGGGAGTTTGTCCGTGGCCGCTGGATCGTGCGCTGGGTCGGGTTGCTTTATTCCGCGTATTTCTTTGTCATGCCGGCTTATCGGCACTCCTTTGCGGTCTGGATGGAATTCGCGGTTTTTTACGCGGCTTTCCTCATTCTTTATTTTCTCGTCTCGGAGCTTACGGGACGCCGGCAGACCGTCGCGTTTGTGTTGTTCTTCCTCTTCGCCTTTCTCTATTACCCGCTCAACCAGGACGCCTACGTAATGTTTGTCTACCCGTTCGCCGATGCTTTGCCTTTTCCTCACTCGTTTGCGCACCCTGTTCCTGGTGCTGATTGTGATGATGGCCGGAGTGGTGGCGGAGACTCGATATCTCGGTCGCCCTTTTGCCACAGCGGAAAACGTCCTCTTCTACTGCGTGATCTTTGGGCTCAGTAACTTTGCGTTCGCCCAGCAGGCGCGAACCAATTCTCTTCTGGAGCGTGCGAATTCTGAGATCGAACGTCTGTCCCAGGAAGCGGAGCGCGAGCGCATCGCACGCGATCTGCACGACCTCCTTGGCCATACCCTGACCGTGATTACAATGAAGCTCGATCTCGCCCGGCGGCTCTTGTCCCACGACTCGGACGCGCGCGCCCGGAACGAGATCGTGGAAGCGGAGCAGACGGCTCGGAATGCCCTCGCCGAGGTTCGGGAAGCCGTGTCCGGTTACCGCGCGGAAGGACTTGACGCAGAGATCAGCCGCGCCCGGCGAAGCCTGCTTTCCGCCGATGTCAAACTGACCACGACTCTCGCTCCGGTGAATCTCTCATCGAGCCAGGTCAACGTGCTTTGCCTTGCCCTGCGCGAGGCCGTCACGAACATCGTCCGCCATGCTCACGCAACCGTCTGCCACGTGGCGCTCCTCGAAAAGGACAGGACGATTCATTTCACGATTGAGGACAATGGGCGGGGCGGGCAGATTCGTGAAGGCAATGGCCTGCGTGGCATGCGAGAGCGGCTTCAATCCATGGCCGGGGCCGTGAAGCTGACAAGCTCGGCAAATGGAGGAACAAGCCTTGAGCTAACGTTGCCGCTGGAGAGTGAGTCGCCGGCACAACCGGCGTCACGGATTGTGGGAGAGGCGGATACCCTTTGACGCAAAAGATACGCGTGGTGCTGGCGGAGGACCAAAGCATGTTGCGGGGAGCGCTCGCCGCGCTGCTCTCGATCGAACCCGATATTGAGGTGCTCGGATCTTTTTCCGATGGGGAGCAGGCCCTTCAGGCCGTCGGAAAGCACCGGCCGGAGGTTTTGGTAACAGACATCGAGATGCCGAAGATGAGCGGACTCGAACTCACCGCCCGCGTAAAAGAGCTTTACCCGGACACACGCGTCCTGATACTAACGACCTTCGCGCGTCCGGGATATTTGCGGCGAGCACTGGACGCGGGAGCATCTGCGCTATCTTCTCAAGGACCGGCCCTCTGAAGAACTCGCCGACGCGGTCCGGGAAGTCAGTCGCGGGGCTCGCATCGTGGATCCCCAACTGGCCTCGCAGATATGGAGCACGGAAAAAGACCCGCTCACCGATCGAGAACGTCTGATCCTGCGCCGCGCCGGCGACGGTGAGACGACTGCTGAACTGGCGCGTTCGCTGCGATTGACCGAGGGGACCGTGCGCAACTATCTCTCCGAGGCCATCTCCAAGTTGCACGCTTCCAACCGGTTTGAAGCGGCCCGGATTGCTCGCAATAAAGGATGGCTTTGAGATGCGAATGGTCGATGCGCTCTTGGTTGCCTGGGAGTTCTGTTTTGGTTCAAAGCAAACCGGCTAAGCACACTGCGACCCGGGTAGCGTTTTACCAAGCCTAATTATGTCCCGCACAACGCTAACGAGACCATAAGCGCGTTGGTATCGGATTCGTTCCGAAGGAGGAACGACCAGGCATCAACGACCGAGCCAAAGTCCTCATCGGTGGTACGCACCGAAACGTCAAAAACGCCGAAGTTGCTAAGTTCCGTTACGCGGTAGCAACGCAAGAAGGAAAATGTAGGTCTAAGTATCTTAGAATCAATGGTGCCGGCGGAGGGAATCGAACCCACGGCCTAGGGATTATGAGACCCTCGCTCTACCACTGAGCTACGCCGGCACAACGCGACATGTCATGCTACGGAGTCTTCGCTCAAGCGTCAAGAGAAGCGCGCTTCCGCTACACCGCGTTTTTGCCTGAACCGCTACAACCTGTTTGCCCTTCCCGCGCAAAGTGTTCGCGGTTGGCGCGATTTTGCAGGGAACTAAATGTCTGGCGGATTCGGACCCTCGAACCGAGTTATTTTTTCCACCACCAGACCCGCTGTGCCCTACAAAGTCCCAATTCTCTTAGTACTCCTGTACTGTTGACCGTGCCCATGCCGGACCGTATCCTGACTGCGGTCACAGCAAGGTTCCCGTTGAACGCCAGGCGAAAGTCTGGCGAAACTACGGAGCGCCTAGGTGTGTACCGATTAGCTACAGGCCTAGGGCCTCGAGCTACTTGACATCAGTGTAGCTTAATATAGAGTTCCTCCCGATGGTTCTTTCCCTCGGGAGGCTCTTAATGTCACGTAGACTCGTTGTCCTGTTGCTACCGATGCTGGTTTTGGTAGCGGCCATGGGCCTGAAAACAGCGGTTACCGCGCACGGCGACGGTTCGTTCATCATCGCGAACGGCGCTGCACCGGTACCCGTGCTGAGAAATGGACCTGATCCGTTGCCAACACCTTGGCGAAACGGACCCGATCCATTACCAACGCCCTGGAGAAACGGACCCGATCCGCTGCCAACACCTTGGAGGTAGAGGCCGGACCGAGCCGTTAATTAAGCTGTCGAACGAGACAGCGGACCAGGGCCCGTTGACAAGGGTGAGATGCCTGGATCCGCAAGCTACGCGATATTTCTCCTGGGGACCATCCTAGAAGCCCTCGTTGTGGTGTGCGCAGTTCGGCGCAAAGTCCTCCGGAAATATTTCGTACTGAACCTTTACATGCTGCTTTGTGTGTTCGTGAGCTTGTGGCGCTATCACGTAATCGCTCACGACGGCGTACAATCCCTCACCTACCGGTACTTCTATTTCTATTCGGACGCGCTACTGACGATCGTCCTGTATTTCGGCCTGATCAGCCTCTACATTGCGGTGTTCGAGGAGATGAAGGTCGAACGCTACCTGCGCATCGGCGCGATCGTTCTTCTCGCGGGTACCGGCTGGTTCTCCTACGCAGTGGTTAGCCAGTCTTCGCACCGCATCATGACGTACTTCGCATTTGAGCTTTCGCAGAACCTCTACTTTGTCGGGCTGATTCTTACCTACGTTCTCTGGGCCGCGGTTTTGAAGATGAAGCAGACGCACGCGCTGCTGGTGCAACTGGTGCTTTCGCTGGGCATTTACTTCAGCGCCTGCGCCGCGAGCTATTCCTTGTCCAACCTGCACCCGCACTACTATTCGTACGTGTATTACCTGGTTTCGGTGGTCGGATGCCTGCTGCCGCTGTCGTGGGCGTATGCGTTCTGGCGCGTTCCGCAAGATGCGCGACTCTCCCCCTCGCGCCTTGCTATGGCGGTGTCCCAATGATGGCCGCAATCATATTGGTTTGCTCGCTGGCGTTCTTCTTGCAGTTTTTCGTGCCGTATTGCCGGTCGGTGATTGCAAGCTCCGCAGGTCACGTGCTCTCTCCGGAAGTTCGGGACGTGACGGGTATCAACACGCAAGCGGCAGGCGACGATTTTGCGCGAGTGATGCAGCTGCTGATGTTGTGTCCGGACCGGCCCGAAGATCGCGGCGAGATTCGTGCAATCGGAGTGTATTTCCGGTTGCTCAACGTGATCAAGACATCGATTGCCCGCCTGGCGCCTTCCTTGCTGTCATGGGCGGAAAAAGAGCGTGGTCGGTGCACGTATTTCGCGGCCGTGGCGCTCGATCGCCGCGTGGCGTTCAGTCGCGATTTGCTGGCGCAGCAGATCGAAGCTTAGTTCAAGGTTCCGTTTTCATCGGAGCATGTGGCCCGCCCGGTTTCGTGTCGTGAGTACTGCCTGATTCGCGACACTGTTTTCCAAATCCTTCCTTGACTTCCGGCATCGGTGGTATCCTCACAACGTTCCCTCCTCACCGGAGTGGAAGCGTCCGCAGCGCAAAAACCACCGGTGACAAAGACATGCCCGCAGTGTGGCTGCGTACTCGCTTCGAACGTACAAGCCTGCAATTTTTGTGATACGAATTTTCGCGCGGATTCGTCTTCGTATGACGATGAACGCGAATCTCCCGCTCCAAAAAAGACTGCCGTAAGCAGCTATCAGGAGAGCTGCGTCCGGACGGCGAGCGCAACCGCTCGAGAGCAGGATGCCGCGTGGCACGGAGAACTTGGGCAACGGCTCGAGGCCTATCGTGCGCGGCGCGGTAAGCCGGTGCAACGGGCCGCGCAGTCCCACCTTCCCTTCGTTGAAACGGCCTTGGAGCGGCAGAGCGTGGCGGTTGTCGATCCGGCGCCGCCGGCAGAAGACGATTTTTCCTTTACGATTGCGATCGGTCGCTACTCGCCGCCGAACGACAAACGCGACGGGCGGATGATGATCGATGTTTCGGTGCCGCCGGGAGCGCAACCGGAAGAGAACGCGGAGGCGCAAGAAGGGCGGTCAAAACACTACGGTCTTTACCCCGTCGCTTCGCTGGAACACCGGCGGGTTGCGGCAGTGATCGACGGAGTGTGCTTGTTGTTTGCTTACGGCGGATTCCTGGCGTTGTTCAGCTCGCTGGGCGGGCAATTCACGCTGAGCAAGCTGACCGCGGTGGTGTACCTGACGACGTTCGCGATTGTGTATCTGCAATATTTCGCGTTGTTCACGGTGTTTGGCGGCACTACGCCCGGAATGATGTTTCGCGGATTGCAGGTGGCAAGTTTCAACGGAGCGCCGGCGTCTCCACGGCAATTGCTGCTGCGAAGTCTCGGATACATGCTGTCTGCAAGCGCATGCTTCACGGGCTTTTTGTGGGCTTGGTGGGATGAGGACGCGCTTACGTGGCACGACCGCATTTCACGTACATATTTGACATCGCCGGAAACACGCGCCCACATTCACGCCGCAAGCGTGGCGCACGGGCGCTGATTTTCCAGCCAGCAACAGATTTGGCCTAAACATAGTTTCGTTATTGGATTGAGGGCGGGTCGCCAGGTTGGTTCGGTCTGGGCATTCGGGGCACAGTGTTGTGCCCTTACCGGTGGGTGCACTCGCGGGCGATGCGCGTGATGGCTGCAAGACTTCGCTCGACGTCGGGTTCGGTTGTGGCCCAGGACGAGACGCTGATGCGCATCGCGGTTTTGCCGTGCCAAACGGTGCCTCCGCACCAGCAGGTTCCCTCTTCCTGAACGCGGCGGATGACTTCGCGCGTCGTCTCTGCGCTGCCGAAGGACACGAGCACTTGATTGATGACGACGTCGTTCAGCACGTCGAATCCGGCGTGCCGCAATCCGTCGGCAAATTTTTGCGCGTGCGCGCAGGTCCGCTCGATCAACGAGCCCAGGCCGGACTTCCCCAGTGATTTCAACGCGGCCCAAAGTTCTACGCCGCGGGCTCTCCGCGACGCTTCCGGCGAATGGTTCATGGGTTCGCGGCGGGCTCCTGGTTCGAGATACGCTGCATACGAGGTCATAGCCGCGCGCAGTGCTTTTCCCTCGCGCACGACGACGATGCCGCTGTCGTAACTGACGTTGGGCCATTTGTGAGCGTCGGTGGCCCACGAGTCGGCTTGCTCGAATCCGCGCGTCAAATGGCGGTACTTTGGCGAAGCATTCGCCCACAAACCGAATGCGCCGTCTACGTGAACCCAGGCGCCTTGTTCTTTCGCGCGCGCGCAAATCTCGTGCGCGGGGTCGAAGGCTCCGGTATTCACGTTGCCCGCCTGGAGGCACACAATCGTGCGGGCGCTCACGGTTGGAAATTTGTCAGCGCGCATTCTGCCCTGACCGTCCGCTGCGACGATGGTTACGCGTTTTTTTCCGAAGCCCGCAAGATTCAGCGCTTTCAGGACCGACGAATGAACTTCCTCTCCGACGACAACTTCGATGGGAGGAGCACCAAACATCCCGTCGTCAACAACGTTCCAACCGGACTTCGACAGCAGCGAGTAACGCGCAGCGGCAAGCGCGGTGAAGTTGGCCATGGTGGCGCAGGTCACCAGCCCGCCCTCGCACCCCGAAGGCAACCCCAGAGCATCGCAAACCCAACCGAGGACCACTTCTTCCAATTCCGCGGCGACCGGCGACATCACGCGCAACGCTACGTTCTGATCCCAGGCGTTTGCGAGCCAGCTTGCGGCCATCGCGGCGGGGAGAGTGCCGCCAATCACAAAACCAAAATAGCGATTGCCGGTGGTTGCGACGGTGGCTGGAGAGCCAATCTCGTCGAGCATGGCGATAACTTCGGCGGGATCGGTGGAGCGTTCGGGGAAGGGCTCGTGGAATTGCGAGAGCGCGGCGAGTTCTTTTTCGCCGGGCGAGACACGGCGGCCGGCGACGTCGGCGATGTAGCGGCGAGACCTTTCTACCGCGACGGCGAGGGCGTCATGGACGGTTTGATTTGAGGGCTGAAGCGTCTCTGGCGGCATCGTGCCTGCCTTTCTACTGTCTTTTCGGGACTAGACGAGCTCCGTTGTCGGTTGCGTGCTGGCGTTGACGCCGGGAGGGGTCAGCCCCCCTACAAGAGGGTCACCGGACAAACTCCGCAAGCCGCAGCGTAGGGGATGGCAGCGCGAGTGAAAAGAGCCGAATTGGGTGTTTACTTCTTGACGGCCTGATCGGAGGCGATTTTGCCGTCGCGGATGTGGATGACGCGATGGGCGTGCTGGGCGATATCGTGTTCGTGAGTTACAAGGATGATGGTGTTGCCCTGGGAGTGGAGATTTGCGAACAGAGCCATGATTTCATCGCCGGTTTTCGAGTCGAGATTTCCGGTGGGCTCGTCGGCCAGAACAATGGAGGGCGAATTCACGAGCGCCCGGGCGACGGCCACACGCTGGCGTTGTCCGCCGGAGAGTTCATTCGGTTTGTGGTTCATGCGGTCGCCAAGGTCCACGCGTTCCAGGGCTTTCCTGGCGCGTTCCAGACGTTCTTCGGAGGGTGTTCCGTTGTAGATGAGCGGCAACTCGACGTTGTGGAGCGCCGTCGCGCGAGGGAGCAGGTTGAATGTTTGAAAGACGAAGCCGATCTCTTTGTTGCGAATGTACGCGAGCTCGTCATCGTCCAGATCGCTGACCAGCCGGCCGGCGAGCCAATATCTTCCGGAGCTGGGCGAATCGAGGCAGCCGATCAAGTTCATCAGCGTGGATTTGCCGGAACCCGAGGGGCCCATGATCGCAACGTACTCGCCTTTGCGAATCTCGAGGTCCACCCCGTTCAAGGCGCGCACTTGTTCGGCGCCCATTTCGTACACTTTGGCGAGGTCTTCGGTTTTGATTACCACGCCCGTGCTGACCAGGTCTTCGCGGTACGATTCGGCGGACGTTGTCTCCAGAGGCATGCGGTCTCCACGCTGCTTTCGGCTTTCGCGTCAGTTGTTCTGATCTTCGGTCTTTTTCGGCGCGGTGTTGTCGACCTTCACGCTGGATTCGGGTTTCAGGGTGCGGAGAGCTTTGTAGCTGCCGACGACGATCTCGTCACCTTTCTGAAGACCTTTGGTGATTTCGATGTCGGTGACGCCGGAGATACCGGTATCGACCGGGCGGAAGATCGCCTTTTTGCCGTTGACGACGAATACGCCCTGAATCTCGTCTTTCTTGGGATCACCGGGGGCAGCGGGAGGAGGCGCGGCGAGCGTCACGCCTGAACTGGAACTCCCTTTAGCATTCTTGGCGGCTTCTTCGAGGTCTTTGCGAGTGCGCACCGCGAGCGCTTGAATGGGAATAGCGAGAACGTTTTTCTTTTCCGCGGTTCTGATTTTGGCGGTGGTCGACAGGCCCGGACGCAAATTTTCCGGCGGATCCGCCAGGGTCACAACGACTTTGAAATCCTTGGCTTCCTGGTTGCTCGTTGTCGATTGCGTGGTCGCAAGGCCCGACGTACGCAACACCGCCTGCGAGCCGATTTCGGTAACTCGACCCTTGAAGGTTTTTCCGGGGATGGCGTCGATGGTGACGTCGGCGTCCTGACCGATCTTGACGTTGACGATGTCGGTCTCATCGACTTTTACTTCGGAAGTGACAATGGACATGTCGGAGAGCGTCATCAGGAAACTGCCGTTGGAATTCTGAATGCCGGGGACCACGTAGTCGCCCACGCGTTCGGGCAGGTAGCTCACGATTCCGTTGATGGGCGACGTGTACGTGGTCTTGCGCAAGATGTCTTCGGTGTGCACGAGGACGGCGCGGCCTTGGCTGACCTGCGAGCGCATCTGGTCGAGGCTGGCTTTCGATGAGAGCACGTGGGACCTGGCGGAATCCACGGCAGCGAACTGCGCATCGTAGGTCGTTTTGCGTTGCTCATAGTCCTGCTTGGGAATCAAGCCGTCCTGGTAGAGTTGCTGGCCGCGATTCCAATCGAGTTTGGCTTTTTCGAGGTTGGCTTGTGCCTGCACCAAGTCGGACTGTGCGGATTTGTAGCTCGCTTCGGAAGCTTGCACACCCGATTCGGCCGAGTTGATGGATGCCGATTGGGCTTGTACGTCCGCGTTCGCCTGGATGTTTTCCTGCGTCAGCAGGACTTCACCTTTTTTGATGTGGTCGCCTTCCTTAACGACGATCGCGGTAATTCTGCCAAAGCCCTGGGCGGTCACATTGGTATAGGTGGTGGGCTTGATCTCACCGGAGGCGGTGACCTGGGAGACCAAACTATCCTGCGGGGCCACCTTGGCGGTTTGCACGGTGACCACACCCTTGTTGGCCTGATTCACGCTAAAGAGCACAATTCCGCCCAGCACTGCGACGGCGCCGACGCCGATTCCGACCTTCTGCCACGTCTTCATGGTGTTCCTCTTGGATTGCCGCGGCCAAATCACTCGCGCGGGACTTCAGACCGTTGGTATCGTACCTGTCGTCCGATACCTTAAATACGGTGCGAGGGGCGCAAATGTTTCGCCCCGTAGGGCGCTGAACCTGCACGACCTAGCGATTTTCTGTACCTTCGGCCTGGCAGGGCCGGCGTGCGGCCATATCTATGGGTATCTGCAGGCGACCCCGTTCCGCACCTTTCCTATCTGTAGTTTAGGCACAAATTAGGGCAAAGGAAAGGATTCCTGGGCAAGGGGAATGGATGCCAGGGGGAAGGCCGCTTCGAGGGTCGCCGAAGTGTCGCTTAAACCGGACGAAGGAGGGACCGAGGGTAGGCGGAGGCTGTTTCGCCGACCGCGGACGGGCGAGAAAAGCTGGGTTTGGGCGGATCACACAAGAACGGGCTGACCGGCAGCCCTAGCCAGCCTCCACGCTTTGCGGATCGCTCGAGTGAGCCGTCACCGGGTGCGGTTCCGATTGCCGCGGGCCATTCGAACGCGCTTCTCGTGCTCCCAGCAGCCCCGTCGTCAGAATCACCGCGGGCACCAGATAAAGGATAGTGATGCAGGCCCACATGAGGGCACCCGCGCACTGTTGGTCTTCGAGAACGGACATGCCGGAATGGTGGTGCGCCGAGAAGTACACGGGATAGACAACGCGGTCGCAGAATACCAGGAACCCGGAGAGGATGTCGCACGGGAAGCGTCGCGAGAAAAAGATAAACAAGGATCGACCAGCGCGGCCACACTGGAATACCGGGCCAGGGCTGAACAACGGGCCACCAGAAGAGAAATCCGGCGCCGAGAAAACAAGCGTGCTCGACCACATGCCAGCTTTCCGATTGCAGGCCAAGCGTAAACGCCGCCGGAATGTGCCATCCCACCAGCGCCGCGGCGGCGGCAATCCAGCAAAACGCAGGTTGCGAAACCAGGCGCCCAAGCAGCCGCACCGGTGTTCGCCGAAATAGCGGCGCCAGGACGGATCGCATGAAGTATCGCGGCAAACCGTGCATCAGCGGCATCACCGGCGCGCCCAGCAAAATCAGCGCAGGAGCAACGGTCATGAGCAGCAGATGCTGGAGCATGTGGACCGTCAGGAACTGCTCGTCGAGCGCGGCCAGCGGCGAACCGATTGCCATCCAGATCAGGAACATGCCGAGAAGAAAACTAGAAGCGCGCCACGGTGGCAATGACATGCGGCGATGCCAAATGGAGATGCCGCCATCCGCGTAAGTACACGAGACCCACAATCACGACAGCCAGGGAGAGCAAGACTGGCGGAGACCAAGACTCAAACATGGCTTCGAGAAAAAGCATGTCAACAATCCTAGGGCTGTGAGGCGCCGGGTTTTTCCTGACCGCTCCCGAGTACGGCATCGCGGGACGCATCACGCGCGGGGGCTTGCCCTGCGGGATGTAGACTCCCCAAAAATGCGACCAGCGCCGTGGTTTCCGCCGGACTCAGGTTTTTGCCATAGGCCGGCATGTTACCGCCTCCCTGGATGACCTGACGGATGAGTTGGTCCTGCGTCAGGCGAACCGCCACGCTGTCCAGCGCCGGACCTCTCTGGCCGCCCAACTCTCCAAGCGAATGGCAATTGCGGCACTGCTTGACCTGGAAGACGAGCGCGCCTTGCCGTTGAAGCGCGGTCGAGCCATGAAGAAATTTGTGCGGCACGGGATCACCGCTCCAGGCATTCATGTGCGGACTCCAAGGCGTGAATCCGGCGAGATGGGTAAATGTACCTAGCGTCACCGCGATCAGCAGGACGGTCAAAACCGCGATCGGGCGGCGGCGCCAGCTTTTTTCTCCTTCTCCTGACAGAAACGGAAGAAGAAGCAAAGCAGCGATTGCGACCACGGGGCCAATGAGAAGCGCGGGAGTCTCCATCGACGGAGGGAGGAGCGAGAGCAATGCGTAGAGCCACAGGAAGAAGTAGTCAGGTTTCGGGACGGTCTGGATGATCGTCGGATCCGGGCGGCCCGTTGGACCAAAGGGACCGAAATACAAAGCGCAGGCGGCGACGGCCAAAAGGATGAACGCGGCGAAGAACAGATCTTTCCAGACCGCATAGGGGACAAACGGCGCGCCGTCGTTTTTCGTCAATTCATGATATTCCTTCGCGTAGGTCGCGCGCCGCACCAGGCGTCCCGGCATGGGCCATTCGTTGATCCCCAGCTTCAGCACCATCAGCAGGTGAAGACACACAAAGCCGATCAGCATCCCTGGAATCACGAAGACGTGCAGCGCGAAGAATCGAGAAAGCGTCGCTCCGGCAATGATCGGTCCGCCCAACATCAACTTCACCGCCGCCGGGACCTATGATGGGGACGCGGCTTGCGATGGATGCTCCGATGCCGAGCCCCCAATAGGCGTCTTGATCGAAGCGCAACACCTGCCCGCTGAAGGCCATCCCCAGCGTCATCAACAAGAGAAAGACCCCGACGATCCAGGTGAGCTCTCGCGGAAATTTGTAGGCCCCGAACAGGAAGACCTGCACCATGTGAATGAGGACGATCGCGATCATGAAGTTCGACCCCCACCCGTGCAGTGCGCGGATGAACCAGCCGAGAGTCACGTCGTGGTTGAGGGCCTGCAGGCTGCTCCAGGCTTCCGCGGCCGATGGAACATAGACGAGGGCGAGCAGAATTCCGGTGACGATTTGCAGCATGAAGACGGTGAGCGCGGCGCTGCCGAACACATAAAACCAGCTCGCGGTATTCCGTGGGACAGGATGCTCCACGGCTTCGCGAATCGGCGCCGCCAGCTGCAAGCGCCGGTCGAACCATTCCCCGATCTTGGCAATCACGCCTGGCACGGTGGTTTCTTTCCAACCAGAGCGGCGCTCGGTGATCCCGGCGTGGGCAGCTCTCCGGCCTCGATCGTGATCCGTCCGTTTTGCACTTTGTACGGATATTCGAACAACCCGCGCTCCGGCGGACCGGAAGCGCGCGAGCCGTCGCGGTAGTAGGCTCCACCGTGGCACGGGCACATGAACAAACCGGACTGCGGAAACCAGCGGACCGGGCAGCCGAGGTGGGCGCAATTGATGGCAAAAACCTGGAATTGCTCGCCTTCCACGCGGCGAACCCAACACGCCGTGTCCACGGTCTTGCCGTCGGCCGGCATCACGTTGGGATTTCGAAATGTGGCCAGGCGCGTCTCGCCTTCCGGAAATTCGTTTACGGATCCAAGCGGCACCCACGCGAGGTAGGCATTGGCGCGCCCGCGGGTGATCGAAGACAGAACAAATCTCACGATGGGTACCGCCAAAGCGGCCGCCACCAGGCCGTTGAACAAAATTCCCAATTTCATGAAAAGCCCGCGGCGGGAGAGCGCGTTTTCATTCGACATAGGTCAGCTCCTAGTGCTGTGCATCGTTCGAAGCGGAATCTGGCCGTCGCGCACCCTGCGTCCGCTGGGAGGCGAGCCACGCAACTACATCCGTGATTTCCTGCTCCGACATCGCTTTGCCGGCGACGTTTCCGCGCCAGTCCGGCGCGCCGAGTTCAGGGCGGCCGGTGATGGCAACGGTGCGCAGGCCCTGATCGCTGACGAGCGCAAGAAAAGCCTCATTCGTGATGTCGCTTCCTTTTGGTCCCCCGTGGCCGCCCACGCCGTGGCAAGGCTCGCAGTAGGCCTTGAACACGAGTGCGCCTTGCGCAGCATTTCCGGCGGATTTGGCAGAGTAGGAAGGTGGGTTAGCCGCTGCGAGAATTCCGGGCTTGCCCCAGCGCGATCGAATTCCGCTCGCGACCACCTCGATCTGTTGGTCCGTCAACATCCCACCAGCACTCTGCGCGAAAGCAGGCATGGATGTTCCGCGTACCCCGTCGACGGTGGGTTTGCGGATCGCTGCGTCGTCCGCGATGGCAAGATAAACCGGATCGGAGAGTGCAACGGCCGCGCCTCCCTGCCCGTCCGCGCCGTGACAACCAGCGCAATTTTCCGAGTACAGAGTGGCAAAGTCCATGATCTGACCCGGCGCAAGAGTTACCGACTCCTTGCCGGGCTTGCCGTGAGACAAATCGCAACCGGAGCACAACATCGCGCCTAGCACTGCAGCGGCAAAAAGGCACCGAAGTGAACTCACGGCTGCTTTGCTCCACCATCGCGTGGCATCATTCCGGGAGCTTCGATTCCAGCGCGCAGGGCGAAGGGCATGTTCTCCCGTGTCCGTACGCGCGTTTGACCTAGGACCACCAAGCCCGCGACGACGCCAAAAGCCACCTGGGAAGCGACAAACCAACCCCAATGAATGCGGCTCCCCAGCAAAGGATTCAGAAGATCCAGCATGGTGTACAAAAGCCCCGACCACAGGACCGGACCGATCAAGCCGCCCAAGCACGATGGGATGGCGCGGGACCATCGGGAGCATGGCGCCGTAGAGCAATCCCACGAGCGTGGAGCCGGTGAGATGCAGGATAACGGCAATGAGAAAGATGCCGGCGTGAAAGGAATTCAACTGCGAAGCCGAAGGCAATTCCGACTGCGAATAAACAACCGCACCCAGAAGATTGACGGGATACCAGATGCTTCCCACACTCAGCAAGCCATAGGTGCACGCGAGCACCGCCATGGCTACGCCGCCCGCGAGGCCGCCCTTCAAGCCCGCGGATACGGGATAGGTTTCCAAAGGCAGCCAAGCGCGCACTTGTTCTTCAGCGAGAGGAAATCGCTCGACCAGGCGCCGCGAGGTGGTGACCGATACATCCTCTGGCAGGACGCGGACAAGCTCTTCATGCTCGTGAGGGAAGACTTCTCGGAACCATCCCACACAACCGGCAAGCGCCAGAACGCCGCCCAGCAAGGTAACGGAAACGTTGGTCAAAAGCCCGGCAAACAAGAGTGTAAAACCGAAGGCCAGAACGATAGGCCATGCAGTCGGCGCCGGCAATTCGAGTTCGCGAGGCGCCGGCGGATTTTGGCCCGAATTTTCCGCAGAGTCCATATCACCCTTCCTCGCCTCAACGGCCGAGAACGTAGACCACGGTGAAAACCACGACCCACACCGCATCCACAAAATGCCAATAGAGAGAAAGCACTTCCACACGTGCGGACTGCTCCGGCCCCACGCGGCCCGCCAGGCCAAACAAAAGCACCACGCCGAGCATGACCAGACCCACGGTGACGTGCGTGGCGTGCAGGCCGACGAGCGAGTAGTAGGTCGTTCCAAAAAGGTTGGTGGAGATGGTCAGCCCGTGTTCATAGATCAGCCTGTGCCACTCCTGGCCGGTGCCGAACAGAAACAGACCACCGAGGACAATCGTGAGAAGCCACAAACCGAGGAACGCGCCTCGCTTGCCGCGTTCGAGAAATCTCGACGCGAAGTGAATCGTGAGGCTGCTGGACAACAAACAAATCGTGTAGAAGATGGGCGTCTCGAGCACTTCGCGGGGCGTCGGCCCGGTGAGGCTCTTCCCCAGGTAGAACAGATAAGCCACCACGAAAATGGTGAAGATGGCCGACTCCGCAATGATCAGGCAGGCCATAGCGACCTTGCCGCGATACGGGAGTGACCACGGTGCGGGCGTCTGCTCGATGGGACTCGCGATGGCGCTCATCGATGGCTCTCTTCACTCATAGAGGCTGTCCGGATCTTCAGGATGTTTGCGATCCCACAGCGGGCGACGGCTGGCGACCGTCGGGATGAAAGCAAAGTTGTAAGCCGGTGGCGGCGAACTCACGGACCATTCCAGAGTCCAGGCGTCCCAGGGATCGTTACCTGCCTTGGGTCCTTTGAAGTAAGAAAAAACCAGATTCGCTACAAACACTAATATGGCAATGCCCTGTATGAATGCGCCGATCGTAACGATCAGGTTCAACGCGTCCCAGCCGCGGCCGGGCTCATAGGTGTAGATACGGCGCGGCATGCCGAGGATGCCGGGAATGTGCATCACGTCAAACGTGAGATGAAATCCGATGAGAAAAAGCCAGAAGTGCAGTTTGCCCAGGCTCTCGTTCAGCATCTTCCCGATGATTTTGGGATACCAATAGTAGAAAGCGGCGAAAAGGGCGAAGAGAATTCCTCCGACGATCACATAGTGAAAGTGCGCGACGACAAAGTAGGAACCGCTCAGTTGCCAGTCAAAAGGCGCAGTGGCCAACATGATGCCGGTGAGGCCGGCGATGAGGAACTGGAAAAGAAAGCCGATGCAGAACAGCATCGGAGTCTTGAAGATGAGCTTGCCGCCCCACATGGTGCCAAGCCAATTAAAGATCTTGATGCCGGTGGGTACGCCGACGACCATGCTGGTGATGGCGAAAAAGGCGTTGGAATAGGAGCTCATTCCGATGGTGAACATATGGTGGGCCCAGACGCTCATGCTGACGAACCCGATGCAGACGGTCGCGGCGACCATCACCGGGTAGCCGAAAATCGGCTTGCGCGAAAAAACCGGAACGATTTCGGAAACGAACGCAAAGCAGGGAATGATCAGGATATAGACTTCTGGATGGCCGAAGATCCAGAAGAAGTGCATCCAGATCGCCGCCGAGCCACCCGCCTGGGTATCGAAGAAATGACCGCCGAGGTAACGATCGATCAGCAGCATGATCTGCGCCGCGGACAGAGGGGTAAGGGCAATGAGAACCATTCCGCTCATCACCAGGTTCATCCACGCAAACAATGGCATGCGGCTGAGCTTCATGCCGGGACATCGCATGCACAGGATCGTGCTGATCAGGTTGATGGCGGTCCCGATGCTGCCGAATCCCGAGACCAGCACCGAAACGGTCCAGTAGTCGGAACTGTGACCAGGGGAAAACGCACGAGCGGTCAGCGGAGCGTATGCCCACCAGCCTACGTCCGGCGCATTTCCGGCGCCGTAGAGGCCGCTTCCCCCAACGAAACTGAAATAGAGGAGAAACCCGCCAAACGCCGTCAGCCAAAAACTGAAGGCGTTCAGCCGAGGAAAGGCCATGTCTCGGGCGCCGATCATCAGCGGAACGAAATAGTTGGCAAACCCAAAAAGAACCGGCATGGCCGCAAAGAAAATCATCGTGGTGCCGTGCATGGTGAACATGCGGTTGAAGACCTGCGGAGAAACAAAGTCGTTGTGCGGGCGGATCAACTGGATCCGCATGATGGTGGCTTCGATTCCTCCGATGACCAGGAAGAAGAGCGCAAAGAGAATGTAAAGAACGCCCAGCCGTTTGTGATCGACGGTGATCACCCACTCGTGGAGTGCCTCGATCCATGGCCGGCCCGTAGTATCGGCCGTTTGAATGGCCATCGCATCCGATGACATCGCAGTCTCCCAAAACCGTGATTACCGAAGCGTTTCTAAATAGCGCACGAGCGCGTCCAGATCAGGGTCGCTCAGCTTCATGGCCGGCATGAGCGAACCGGGTTTGATGGCGTCGGGGTTTTGAATCCACAGGCGAAGGTTGTCCGGCGTATTGTCGGCAGCGCCCGCCGCAATGGTCTGGCGGCTCATCAGGTGCGTCAGGTCGGGCCCGAAACGCCCCACGGCAGCAGTGCCGGCGACCGCGTGACAGTTTACGCACGCGGTCGTTTCAAACACGCGCCTTCCGGCAATCTCGTTCTCGTCCTGATTCGGACCCTGTTTTTGCCTGCGGACCCAAGCGTCAAAGTCCTCGGGGCTGTCCACCCAAACCCGCAAGAGCATCTTCGCGTGCTGCGTACCGCAATATTGAGCGCACTGACCGACAAACATGCCTGTCCGGTGCGGGTCTACCCACGTTTCGTTTACGCGGTTCGGAATCAAGTCGGTCTTGCCCGCGAGCTGAGGTACCCAAAAGCTATGATCGGTGTCGGCGGAAAGCAGTTTCAGGAATGTGGGCGTGGGGTGGGCGGCGTTGCTGACCGGGACGTGCAGTTCGTTCGCGGTGACGAATCCCAGCGCTGGGTAGCGGAACTCCCACCAGAACTGGTGGCCGATGGCAGTTACCTCGACCGCGGACGCAGGTTTCGGTGCGTCCTGAATCGCGTGAATCACGCGTGCCGTGGCCAGAAACAGCACGACCACGATGAGAATGGGTATAACCGTCCAAGCCAGTTCAATCTGCGTGCTGCCGTAGACCTGGGCGGGCTCGCGGGCGTCGTCGTCGGCGCGACCGCGGAACTTTACAACCGCGTACATCAATAAGCTGAAGACGACGATAAAAATCATCCCGGTGATGATCAGCACGAAACGCGAGAGGTGATCGATGGAGTCCGCAGGTGTGGAGTGCGGCTCAAAGATATTGGGAACCGGGTTGGCGGGCGGCTGCGTTGCGTTGCATAGCCCGGCCGCCAGAACGATACCGGCCAACAATAGGAACACTCCCACGACGCGGCCGACGACCACTCCAGGATCCGCTCTGTGCAACGTTCTCTTCATTACTTCTCAGAACTTTACCGGGCGCTGCCTTGCCTATCGCCGCCCGCACTACTTTCTTGCTGCGGGCACGCTTGGAGAGCAACTCTAATAGCATGATGTCCCACTCGTGTCCAACGCAAAGGATTGGGGCAACCGAAATCGGGTGCTTACGCATTTCGGCGGTTTCGCGCGACCTGGCTGAGGAAGCAGTACCTCCCGGAAGATTCGATTCGCTTCAGGCTCGACCGTGCACGCATGGGAATCCGCAAAAATCCGCGTCGGTCTGAGGTGCCGATTCCATGACTTTAGGCGCACTGGATAACACGGACGCTCGAAGCAGGTGTGCAACCAGCACGTTGTGAACCCTCCAGCTGAAGATTTACAGCCGTGTGGCGTTGCTTGAACCATTCTCTTACCCATGCCTTGAGCAGAGGTGCGCCAGACCGATCAGGCGGAGTCAGCTCTTTCCGGAGCCAAGTACAAGATCGAGCCCCGCAGTTTCGGCGAACGCCTGGAAGTCCCGGTCCCGCGTCAGGAGAGGAACATCTCCGTCGATACAGCTCTGGGCGATCAGCGCGTCACCGAGACGCGCCTTGCGGCGCCGCACCAGCACCTTGGCTCGCAACCCTCCTGCTCTTTGCCAATAGCCGGGTGCGATCTCGATGGAAGGTACCTCTGAAAGCGTTTCTGCAACCCGTATAGGGAGTTTCGGGTCGCTTAGGAGTTCGGTGAGGACAACGGGCACCATCAGTACCTGCCGGTCTTCGAGCGCCCGATCGAGTAGGTTTACATCTTTGCCTGCGGTGCCTTCTAGAAAAGCGACCCATGTGCTCGTATCCGCGGTAATCACCGGTCAGCCTTCAACTCTGCCAACGTCCGCGTGAAGCGAACCTTGCCTCGGAGGCGGCGTAGGCGAGCGTACGTCCGCGATGCCGCAATTAGCTGCAGCCCGGCTCGGACGGTCTGGGTCACGCCGGTGCCGCTGGCTCGCTGCGCCTTCTCGAGAAGATCGAGAGGTACTTCCACGGTGATCTTGCGCGCTGTCTCCATAAGAGCTCTTTTATACCATACTGCAGGCCAGTATTGAATATGGTATTTCTGATTTGGATGATGGAACAGCAAAGCGCTGATATCTCACATTCGAGAACCGATTTACAGTCGGTGGAACGTTCTGCACTTCCTTCAAGCGGCGTCGCACCGCAGGCCGCCAGGAAACTTGCGCCGCGCAAGTCCAAACCAATGCGTGCACCATCACGTTTTCGTGAAACTTGAACGGAGAAAAACAAGAGGTCACCGCTAGCAACTAACGATCAAGCCGAAAATGGCTCCCATGCTAGATTCGAACTAGAAACCTTCGGTTAACAGACAAACAACCACCGATGGACAGGGCACGATTCCAGACGAACCACTTGCCGCCTGCATATTGACGCATCAGGTTTTTCTGAGCAAGGCAACAGGTTAGTCGACGGCGCCGGAGAGTGCGGGAAAGTTGCTTCAGCTTCACGCTACGACGGAGCTGCGCGTTTTGGCTTCGCCTCCAGGAAATCAGTTGGAAGCATTGCGAGGCAATCGCAAAGGGCAGCACTCAATTCGGATCCATGATCAATGGCGAATCTGTTTTGTCTGGCGGGAGGGCCATTGCTACGATGTGGAAATCGTTGACTATCACTAGCATGAGGAAAATCTGCTGAGGGCTTCGTGCGTGGTACTACTGGCCATAGGGCGTGACGACGGTCCCCGGATACTCCGACGGGTCGGTAAGCACTCCTCCGGTATCATGACTTAAATACTTGTCGAGAAAAGAGCGTGTGAACGCTTGGGTTGCGCGCAAGTTATAGAGCGCCTCTCCGGTTTCGGCCTTTTTGCCGTTCGCAAATAGAAGAGGGACGTCGCTAAAACTTCCGTGATTTAGGCCTGCGGATTTCAACACAATGTCGTAACTACCGATAGGGCAGGCATTGAGTTGAGCCTCCTTCTTCTTCATATATTGTGTCTCTTGCGCGGCATCAAAGCCTCTCCGTTGGCCGGAGTGGTCAATTTCGAGAAGGAGAACAGGCTGGGTAAATCCTTTGCCATATTCGGGAAATGCTGCGACGGGCGCTAGCGCTCCGTCGAGGCTTATACACGCTTTGAAACGCTGATCCATCTGACATGCAAGCGTTGCAAATGCTCCTCCAGAAGAATGCCCCATTGCCGCTACCCGGTTAACGTCAAGTCTTCCACCGAGTGCGAATTCATGCACCTTTCGGCCATTCATCTCTGTCAGCTTGCTCAGCACGAACACAACGTCACGAGCGCCCTCGGTGATCGCAAGTCCGGCGGAAGCTTCCATTCGTTGAAATCGTCGCTCAGGTGTGAGGCCCACGGGGTCGGCTTCTTGATGGAACGGGACAACTCTGCCATTCGGAAATACAACCGCCATTGCCGTGTACGTGTGTTCAATCGATGCAACAACATATCCGTGGCTGACGAGGTCTTCAATCAATGATGTGTATGCAAAACCTACGCTTCCCAAGCCATGCGAAAAGAGCACGACAGGAAAATGTTTGGGCGCCTTTGCGACCGGCGCATTTTCGACCGCATGAGAAACGAGGTCTCCTGAAACAATCAGTCCCCAACCGGGTCCAAACGCTTCCCCGACCCGGCGCTGAACCTCAGGGTTCGCATCCATCTGCTTTGCGCCGGGGAGATACGGCGCTCTTTTCCCCGTATCTGTTCGCGGCGCTGGGTACCAGAGATACACCATCAAATCGCGGTGTGCGTCAGGATTAGCAGAATAGGTGTCAGGACGAGAGGAATCGATCCATTCGTAGCCAATTCGACCGATCCCAAATGGGCCGGATGGCATGGGGAGCGTCGGCGTTGCCGCTTTCAACTCGCCAATTTTATCGTTGTTATTCTGTCCACAAGTTTTCTGTGTCCAGAGGAGACTTACGAGAAGAAGGACGCACATCACGCGTGCTTGCCATGAAAGGTGTCTAGCGAAGAAAGATGTAAGCACTGTGGTTGTATTATATGCGTATCCAAATTATCACAGCTGAGCCGGCACAGATTACCGGACATGTCGTTTTCGCCTGATTTGACTTCTCCGGAAGCGTTTACCTGGACCGAGCTCAACTCACTTCGAGCTAACTGGCCTTAGTTCCGGAGTTTTCTCGCGCCTTTACGGAGGCGTTTCGCGCCAGCAATGCGCCGAGAGAATAAGCCGCAGACGCATAAAACGGCATGGCAATGAGCAATTGGTCGATGCAACGTTCCCGTGGCTGACAGCCCCACCCAAACTAAAAGGAAACCCGCGCATGAACTGAATCGGGGTGCAACAACACTGACGCGTACGGGCTGACGAGAGGCGTGGTCGCGAAGGCATAAGCAAGGATTGCCAGCGGAAGAATTTAAATCGAAAGCATGCACCTATGTTGGAAGCGCCGACCAAGCAGCCATCCGAAGTACAAACCCGCGACTATCTGAACTGGATAAAACGGATTCTCGGTGAGTATCCAATGCACGAAACGCACGGAAGGTTTCCAAGGGGGAATCGTCGCAGGAATAGCTCGAAAAGCCCAAAGGCCGCAAGAAACGCGATGCCCCACGTCCCAATGAACTGGTGAAGGGCGAAAACTAGAAGAGGTTTCACACGCGTCATGGCAACGGGAGCGTTGGTGAGTTTATACCATGCTGATTCCAAAAGTCCCGAGAAGCCTTAGGGTTGTATCGGAAGCGCGAAGGGCAATGGGCCTGCACGAGTACGGTGTGTTCGCGCGCTTTCGATACAACGACTTGAAGGAAGCCGCCCGCGATTTGCGGCGGACGCGGGTCCTATGGAAATTCAATGATGGGAAGGAGCGGCGTGGAGCTGTGCCGAGGCTGTGCGGCAGAGCGCGACACGTGACTGTATGAGGCCGGAAGCTGGCCGAATGCAAAAAAGGATCGTGAGTAGCGTGGTCGAAGAGCTGGAAAAGAAGGTCCGTTCCGAGGGAAGGCACAGAAGTACGGAGCGCGTGGAAAACACTTTCGAATTGGAGAGAGTCGCTTCATGCCGCAGCCGTGACCAGCGGTGGAGAACGAAGTTGGATTTCAGCAGCGCTGAGCCTTTCGACGACGATCATCGGCCCACCACACTTGGGGCAAGACCAAAGATCGTTCGGACCGGCGGTGGAGGCCGCTTGCTTGGCTTGCGATGCCTCGTCGAGCAGTTGGAAGCAAAGTGGCAAGGTGGTGCTGCGGTTGCGGTTGGCGAGGAAGCCGAAGTTGCGGATGCGCACGAAACCTTCCGGGAGCAGGTGCAACAGGAAGCGACGCAAGAACTCATCGAGAGATAGGGTCATCAATTTCTGTTCGTTGCCGTGGGCGGAATCGCGCCAACGAAAGGTGACCTTGCCGTCAGCAAAGGAGATCACTCGGTGGTTGGAGATGGCCACGCGATGAGTGTAACGGCCCAGATAACGGAGCACATGCTCCGGGCCTCCGAATGGTGGTTTCGCGTAGACCACCCAGTCCTTTCGAAATAGCGGTCTCAGCCACGCAGCAAAAGTTTTCGGCTGAGTGAGGGGCTGCAAGTCTCCGTGAAAACTGAGTCTGCCCTCCTGAAAAGTGCGTTGGAGTGCCGCAACGAACTTGCCGCGAAAGACTCGGCCGAGCACTTTGACAGGAAGAAAGAACGCGTAGCATGGCTTGATCCAACGCGAGCGCTCGGCAGAAAGTCCACCGGCTGGCACCACGCAATGCACATGCGGGTGCAGTTCGAGTTTCTGACTCCAGGAGTGCAGCACGCTGAAGAAGCCAATTTCTGCGCCAAGATGTTTGGGATCGCGAGCGACTTCGAGCAGTGTTTCCGCACTGGTTCGGAACAGGAGATCGTAGACGACCTTCTTATTCTGAAGAGTCAGTGGTGCTAACTGCCGAGGTAGCGTGAAGACCACGTGCACGTACTGCGTCGGAAGAAGTTCCTTGCGACGTTTCTCGAGCCAACGTTCACGAGCACCCGCCTGACACTTCGGGCAGTGCCGATTTCTACACGAGTTGTAGGAGATGGCGCGATGTCCGCAGCGAGTGCACTCATCGAAATGTCCGCCGAGCATGGCCGTGCGACACCGCGCAATGGCCAGCAGCACTTTGACATGCTTCCAGGTGATCCACTTACGGCTTCGTTCGATGAAAGCGTCTCCCGCAGCGCGGACCAGATCGGCCACCTCGAGGGGTGGCCGGTCCATCTACTCGCCCTGTGGTGACCGGTCTTTTAGCTCCAGCGAGTCCAGCGGACTCGCGGTCGCACTGAGGTGACGTTCAGAGAGATGGAGGTAGATGGTAGTTTCTTCCAGATCGCGATGCCCCAGCAACATCTGGATGGTTCGCAGATCCGCGCCTGCTTCCAGTAGATGTGTGGCGAAGCAGTGCCTCAGTGTATGTGGGTGCACGTCTTTCTGGAGGCCCGCTCGCTGGGCGGCTTCCTTGCAAGCGTTCCAAACCACCTTGGTGTCGATCGGTGTATCACCGCTATGCCAGCGGTTGCCTGGAAACAGCCATGCGCTTGGCTTGTGCCGTAATCCGCGCCAGTGCTCACGCAATACCTCGAGCAGTTTTGGGCTGAGCATCACATCCCGGTCTTTGCGCCCCTTGCCGCCCTGGACGTGAATCACCATGCGTTGACTATCAATGTCGCTGACTTTCAGGCGTGCGAGTTCGGCACGTCGTACTCCGGTGGCGTAGAGCGTCATCAACAGAGTGCGATGAAAAGGAGTTAGAGCTGCATTGATGAGTCGGGCGACTTCTTCCCGGCTGAGGATCGAAGGAAGGTGAAATGCTCTTTTCGGGTAGGGCGTCTCCGCGATGCTCCAGGTTTTCTTGAGAGTCTTGATGTAGAAGAATCGCAGAGCTGCCAATCGTTGCGTAACCGTGCCCGGCGACAACTTGCGCTTCTTGAACAGCTCGGCCTGATATTCACGAATGTGTTCCGGACCCAAACAATCTGGAGAACACTTGAATCGTCTTGAGAAATCTTCCACCGTGCGGATGTAACAGCGTGTGGTAGCCTCAGAATAATTACGACGCTCGAGTTCTTCGAGCATCATTTTGCGAAGTCGGGTCATGAGGACCTCCTTATGACCCGACAACTTACTTTAGCCGTTCGCCATAAACTGCTCCGTTCGCCTCACGCGAAGCGTCCGCCGCACGGGCGGCTTCGTTCAAGTCGCGTTACCGGACAATGAGGGCAAGTGTCCGGTAACCGCTTAATCAGGCACTGCACCTGCCTTGTCGCGCTGAGTCATTTTCACCTACACTCAACCGCCATGCGGACTAGCGTAAGCGTATGGATCGAACTCGGATTCATCCGGTTTACTTTCTTCGTGATCGCGCCATGTATTGCCGCAATGATCGGGTACGCAGCATGGAAGGGAAAACCGAAGAGTTTCAATCGTGAGATGTATTGGACTGTGTTCGTCTCCAGCGGGGCGGCCGCTGGTTTCATTGTCGTTCTTGTGCAACGCTATGGTAAGACGTGGCCAGGTCCAGTGCAGCTTGCATGTTTGGTTCTGAGCGCTCTCCTTGTTGGCGTCTCCCTTGGTTTCGGAGTCGGGATTTTCACGCGAAGGCGGGGCGCTCTGCCCGATTAGTCGTGGGGCAACTGGTTTTGCCGGATTTCCACTTTTCCGATTTCCGCGTTTACCAGATGGAAGGACTTGGCCGGTCACTTCTGGATTGCCGACAATTCGCTCGGAAATCCCGGCTGTCCTATGAGAGGCCGTTGCTGAGTACCCCTCAGTTGCGAAGTCTGCAGATGCCGAGGAGGCCCCATGAATCGCACTTTCTTATTTGTGGCGATGGCGTTTCTCGCAGGATCCGCCTTCGGCTTCTTCGCGCGAAACGCTGGTATTGGTACGCTTCGGAGAGGCCCTACGCGCGCGGCAGACTTGGCGGCTATCAAGAAACTGGAGCAAGAAGACATCGAGGTCACGCTGTCCCAAGACCCGAAAGGGTTGGTGGACGTCTGGGATGAGGATGGGGTACGCATTAAGCCGGGAGGCCAGTCCACCGTTGGCAAGCAAGCGATCGCAGCCGAAAATGAGAAGTTCCACGCCCAGTACCCGGAGTTTAAGGTGTTGAAATACGCGCCCTTCTTAACGGAAGTCCAAATCGTGGGTGGCTGGGCGATTGAGGTATGCAATGCCGATGCCTCGTACAGAATGTCTGCCAAAGACGAACCGGTCAGCGCGAAGGAAAAAGGCGTTATACGAGTGCTGAAGCGGCAGAGCGATGGTTCGTGGAAATTCGCCGTGGTTGGTTTGAAATAGCTGAAAGCGGAGTTACGGATTCTGTGCGGTGGGCGATCATCGATGGGCGTCCCTTACTGCGTCGTGCCGGACATTGGGACACCAGGCAGATTTCAAGTTTCCGATTACCGCTGCCGGCTCAGACGGTCGACGCAACACTCGCTTGGAGTTTAGTCGCTGGAGTTTGAAATCCTAGAGTTTTTCTTGGACGTTGAGTGATGGGAGCTAGGTCGGTTCCTCGCGGGAAGTACTGCCGCAACAGCAGATTGGTGTTTTCGTTGCTGCCACGCTGCCACGGACTCTGTGGATCGCAGAAGTAGACCTGCACATCGGTAGCAACCGTAAACGCCTTGTGCTTGGCCATCTCCAATCCGCGATCCCACGTCAACGAGCGCCGCAAGGTTGCCGGAAGTTTACGAACGCGTTTGCTCAACGCCGCCACCACCACCGCCGTCTCTTTACTCGGCACCTTGATCAGCATGAGGAAGCGTGAATGCCGCTCCACCAACGTCGCAATGTAGCTGTTCTTTCCACCGGCCAGCAGATCGCCTTCCCAGTGGCCGGGAATCGCTCGGTCTTCCGCCTCCGCGGGTCGCTCTCGAATTGAGATGGCATCGACGATCTGCCCCCGGCAGTGTCCATGTTCGCTGGCATGACGCGAGCGGCGCATGCGCCGCTTCGACCGCAGGTGGTCCATCAGCTCTTTCTTCAGTACTCCTCGCGCTTGAATGAACAGGCTGCGATAAATAGTTTCGGGGGACACGCGCATACGCTCGCTGTTGGGATAACGGGTCTTCAGCCATCCGGAAATCTGTTCGGGCGACCAGTCCAGGATCAGTTTACTCGCAACCACGTCACACAACCTGCGGTTGCCAGTCAGAAGACAACGCTTCGGGCGCAACGCCGACATCCATGCCCGGCGATCTGCATCGTGGGCACGATAAGCAGGACGACCGCCATGGCGAGCGACCTCCGGCTCACCGTAGAGGCGGATCGTTTCAGGAGCCGAGCGATCTCACGAATCGGCCAATCTGAGGCGATTCCTCGTGAGATGTCTTCTCGCTCCACTAGGGTGAGTGCTAACCGTGAGCGGCGACGAGCGGCGGGAGCTATGCCGCCACATGGCGACAACAGCTTGCGAATGGTGGGATGTGGCCTGCCACAAGCGCGGCCAATCTCGTGCTGGGACTGCCCGCACTTCCATCGGCGCCAGATGTCGATCTTTTCCTCGGGAGAAAGTCTCCACCGTTTTCGTTGGATCATAAACACCACCTTTGAACAGATTAGTACCCTAGATGGTGTTGCATCGACTTATTGAATGCACCGCGTTTATCAGGCACCACAGATTGCCGGTTAACGTTTAACGTGCGAAGAATGAAAAACACCAAGCAGCGACGAGCAGAGAAACAGCGCCAAACGCCGTCAAAACGTGGACCTGAAATAAGAGAGCGCCGTTCGGGTACAAGCTCTTGTAGCTGCGCCATAGGTTTTGTTGTTTCGATAGGTGCCAGCCTAGGGGCTTAAACTGTTCATCTTTTGGTAGCTTTTCGTTTACTCGATCAACCATCTCGAAACTCTTAAGGCTGGTGAGTAAGCCGCATATGGCCATGGCGGCCAAGAAAACCATTCCGAACATGATGCGGAGTGACACGACATCGCAATCTTACCCCATCGAAATCGACCATCGTTTGTTTCCCGGCAATCTGTCGCTGAGGGATAACTCCCGATTAGTCGTGCGGTTTTGGCCAGATTTCTACTTTTCCGTTAACCGCGTCAATAGAGAGTCGAGCCAGTTGATTCAACGCTAGGTTCATCGTCGCCCATTTGAGCATCGCGTCCTTCGCTTTTGCTGTCGATTGCCATGCACACGTTGTGAATCCCGTTCGAGAATTTGTGAGGAGCTGTTGAGAAGAAAGCGTTTCCCGAGTGGTCGAACAGCGTGAAGCGATAGCGGGTCACCTCGGTGGGGAAGACTACGTTGACCGTTCCTGCCATTGCCTCGAGGGCGTACTCGGACCGAAGCGGGTCCGTGGTGAGTTGGAGATTGGGGCAGGTATCTGCGAGTGCCTTTCGGATGTCAGTCGCTGCAACTGTGGAAGTTCTGGAAAACGCAATCCGCACCGGTCGTTTCTGGGGTTCGGCGACTGACGGGAGTAGCAACGCGGTAAGCAGAATTAGCCGCTCAAGCGAACAAAACGATGCGGTACCGAGTGATGACGGCATGGAGAATTACCTAGCATGGTACTCCAGATTGTCAAGTCCCGGTAGGTCGTGCGGGCAAGTGGCGTACTGGGACTTCACTTATCCGATTAGCGCTGTTAATCGGGACCTAAGCGCAAAATCTCATCTTGGTTTGCGTTTCCTTGCACGGAGTTTCAGAAATTCCGGCTCGACCCAACAGTACTTAGCGGTTTCGGTTGAAGTTCCACGTTCCAGTATTTGCCGAACCCTCGAAGGTGTAGACCTCTCCGAGCATGCTTTTGAATAGTGGCTCCCTTCGTTGACTTGTTTCCCTGCCCAACCTAATATCCGTCGATGCCGGAAGCCCAGCCGCTGATTGGCCAGACCATCTCCCATTACCACGTCCTTGAACGGCTTGGCGGCGGTGGAATGGGCGTGGTCTATAAAGCCGAAGAGACGCGCCTACATCGCTTTGTCGCCTTGAAGTTTCTGCCTGACGAACTGGCCAAGGATTCCCAAGCGCTGAGCCGTTTCGAGCGCGAGGCCCAGGCCGCATCGGCGCTCAATCATCCCAACATCTGCACGATTTACGACGTGGGCGAGCATGACGGACGGCGATTCATTGTGATGGAGTGCCTGGAAGGCGAAACGCTAAAGCACGCCATCGCGCCCGGCCCGCTTGAAATCGGCCGGGCACTTGATCTCGCTAGTGAGATCGCTGACGCGCTCGAAGCCGCGCATCAAAGAGGCATCACGCATCGCGATATCAAGCCGGCCAACATTTTTGTCACCACGCGCGGGCAGGCTAAGATTTTGGACTTCGGTTTGGCAAAAGTAACTGTAGCGGCGAGCGATCGCCGGCCCACGGAGCGCAGTTCGCCGGCACCTGACTCCGGCGCAACCGTCATGCCCACGGCCACCATGGACTCCGTGCATCTCACCAGTCCAGGCCACGTGATGGGCACAGCGGCGTACATGAGCCCGGAGCAGGCGCTGGGCAAGCCGCTCGATGCACGCACGGACATCTTCAGCTTTGGCCTGGTCCTTTACGAGATGGGGACTGGCCGCGTTGCATTCGGCGCGCCAACCAGCGCCGCCATCTTCGACGCCATCCTGAACCGCCGCCCCACGCCTGCTATGACTGCGAATCCCAGCCTGCCTCCCAAACTCGAAGAGATCAGCGCCGGGTTTGATGCGTCCGATCAATTCTCGACTTTGGTCTTGCCAAACTCACCCACGATCATTATCGACTCCCCGAAGGCGACGGCGCATCTGCGCTGCCCACTGTTGTGGACACTTCTCGTGACTTCCTTACGTCGCCCGGCCAGGGCTTGTTTCGCGTTTGCGTCGCATCAACAAGGCTATAGAAAAAGACCGCGAACTGCGCTACCAAAGCGCCGCCGACTTGCGCGCCGACTTGAAGCGGCTGAGACGCGATACGAGTTCGGAACAGGTTGTACCGGCGATCCATGATCGCCAACCGAGCGAGCGCAACTCGCCGCCACGGCAGCTTAGCGACACTTCCACCGACCGTGATTTGGCCGTGACCTTGGCCCGGCGACACAAAAAAGCGTTATTCGCGGGCGTCGGAGCGGCGGTCGTTCTGATTGCGATCCTCGCTTACGTGTTGCGGCCAACCTTGCCGCCGCCAGCGGTTTCCGGCTACACGCAACTCACCAACGACGCGGTGTCCAAAGTTTTGTTTGGCACAGATGGTGCGCGCCTGTTTTTGGACGAAAACGGCGTGGGAGCCGCACAGATGTCGGTAAACGGAGGGAACCTATCGCCGGTTATCTTCAATCCCCAACGTACCAACTACGGAATCTCAAGTGTGTCGCCAGATGGGTCCAAACTTCTCACTTCTGAAATAAAGGGTCTGAACGGCGCTTCCGAGCCGCTGTGGGCCGTGCCGACCTTGGGCGGCTCACCCATTCGTTTGGCCGATATCGAGGGCAACGCCGGCGCATGGTCACCCGACGGCCAGAAGCTGATTTACACCAGCGGCGCGGCGCTCTACATTGCAAACGCTGACGGCAGCGGCTCACGCAAGCTGGCCGACCTGCCGGGCCCTCGGGCGGGCGGACCGATCCTAACGACATCGCCCGCATGGTCGCCTGGCGGCCAGGAAATTGTCCTCACCCTCACCGATCCCAAGACACGGATCAACCATCTCTGGGCGCTTTCAGCGGACGGCAAGAATCTCCGCGCAATGTTTCCCGGCTGGCAGGAGCGGGCGGGCGAATGCTGCGGCTCCTGGACGCCGGACGGCAAATATTTTGTCTTCGAATCGCAAGGCCAGGTCTGGGCCGCGCGGGAGGCCGGCAGCTTCCTGCACAAGGTCAACCGCGATCCCGTGCAGCTTACCACCGGAGCAGTGTCTTACCGCTATCCGGTACCGAGCAAAGATGGCAAAACGCTTTTTGCCGTCGCCAGCTTCAGGCGTGGCGACCTCCAGCGCTATGACGCCAAAGCGAAAACCTTCCAATCCTTTCTAGGCGGCATTTCCGCGCAGGACGTTTCCTTTTCGAACGATGGGCGGTGGGTCGCCTACGTTTCTTTTCCGGACGGCATCCTATGGCGGAGCACACCGGACGGAACAGACAAGTTTCAGCTTACCTCTGCACCCATTTATGCAATGTTGCCCAGGTGGTCTGCAGACGGAAAGAAAATTGCGTTTTACAGCCTCAAACAGGGTCTGGGCGACCGTATCTATGAGGTCCCAGCCACGGGAGGCTCGCCGCAACAAATGATGCCCAACCTGAGCGGCCCGCAGGCCGATCCCGTATGGTCGCCGGACGGCGATTCGGTGGCCTTCGGTGGAGTCGGAGGCGGGGACTCGAACGCAATTCACATCCTGGACGTGAGAACGCGCCAGGTCACAACGCTGCCGGACTCGCAGGGACTGTTTTCTCCCCGCTGGTCACCCGATGGGCGATATCTCGTCGGAGTGCGCACGGATTCGAGCGGCCTCATGCTTTTCGATTTCAAAACCCAAAACTGGACGAACCTGACCATAGGGCTTGTCGGCTACCCGTGCTGGTCGCACGACGGACGATTTCTCTATTTTCAGCGCATCATTGACAACCCGGCAATAGAGCGGATGGCCATCCCGGGCGGGAAAATCGAGGAGGTTGCAAGCCTGAAGACACTCCAAACGACGGGCGTTTACAACTTTTGGTTTGGTCTTGCTCCGGACGATTCGCCGCTCGTGCTCAAGTACGCCGGCAGCGAAGAAATTGTCTCCATGGCTTGGACTGCGCCCTGATGACAGCGAAGGCTCAGCTCCACCAGCTTGGTGCTTGCGCTTATGGCGTCCCGGTAGCGGTGCCATAGCACTTTGTTTTCTTCGGCTGTCGTCTCACGAGCCTAAACGAGCCCTGGGATTTGGCGTCAACGCAACCCCCTACAACCGCAAACCTAACTCCCGATTAGTTCTTCGCCAAGTAAAAGCAAAATATGTCTTAGGCTTGACGGCAACGCCGATCCGAAGAGACGGGCACCATCCGATCATTTACATGCAATGTGGTCCCATTCGGTTCCATCTCACGGCGAAGAAAGCAGCACAGACGTCGCTCCTCGAACACAAGGTCATCCCACGTTTTACTAACTTTGCTTGCGAACAGATAGAAACCGAAATTACAATTCAGGATCTTTACGCCGCACTCGTCGGAAACCAACACAGAAATGAGTTGATCGTACAGGATCTTCAGAGTGCTTTATCGGCTGGGCGATCGCCTCTCGTTCTGACGAGCCGAACGGATCATCTCGATTACTTGGCCGGACAATTGCCCGGGGTATGTTCTCACGTCTTTATCTTGAAAGGTGGGCTGAGCACAAAGCAAAGAACGAAACTGACTGAGTCCCTGGCTGTCGTGTCTACCGATGAACTGCGTGTCATTCTTGCAACTGGAAGCTACCTTGGTGAAGGTTTTGACGATGCGCGCCTCGACACACTTCTCCTTGCGATGCCGGTTTCCTGGAGAGGCACGCTCCAGCAGTATGTCGGCCGTCTCCACCGACTCCATGAGAATAAAAGGGAAGTCCATGTTTACGATTACGCAGACGTGCTGGTGCCAATGCTGGCTCGAATGTACAAGAAAAGGTTGGCAGGCTATGCCGCGCTTGGTTATACCCTCACCAATGCATTGGATGTTTGAGATCGCCGTGAGATCAGCCCTGATGCTCCACCCATTGCATCGAGCGGTTGGAGGAATCAAGGCGAAAGGCTGTGCATTCTACTGAGTCTAGAGGAAAGATCCGGTGACTCTGCCGTCAGGGTTGGCGCAGACACCCTTCGGCTGCAATCGAATGCTAATTGGCGCAAATTCGCGGTTTGAAGAAACGCAAATGACTGAAAAAGAAACGATTGGCTCCCCGGGCTAGATTCGAACTAGCAACCCTTCGGTTAACAGCCGAATGCTCTACCATTGAGCTACCGGGGAACGGGCAAGTAGATTTTAATTTACAACAACTTGTGGACTAGTGCCACTCTCCTCTCTTTGAACGGCCGAACTTGGCCGAAGTCTATTGGGGTGATTCCGGTTTTGCCTGCTATCTCCTGGGAGTCACATCGTCGGCTGAGCTTCAGCGTTCGCCTTTCCTCGGACAATTGTTTGAAGGATTTGTCGCAGCGGAAATTCTCAAGAGCCAAGTGAACCAAGGCGGCGGGAAAGAGCTCTACTACCTTCGCGATCAGCAAGGACTAGAGGTCGATTTTCTCCTACCTAAACCAAATGCCGGATTATGGCTCATTGAATGTAAGGCGGGCAAAACCGTCCGTCCCGCAGTGCCGGTTCCCTTCTGGCTTTGCGCCGTTCATTGGAAAACCGCCAGACGCGTCTGATTTTGGTGCACGGGAAGTCGCGCTCAGCCCAGATCACAAGGGCCGTCGCAAGTCTGAGTGCCAACCATTAAGCGCACTGGCGGGAACCTTCCGGATGGTAGTCTCACGAGTGAACGGGGGTACGGGAGGACGCGCCGGTGCAGTATCCCGTTGAGTTGTCTCTGCAGCTCTCAACGTGTTGTTCTCCTATCTCGACGGTCAGGGTATCCGACGTCGTGGAAGCGCGTAGCTCCAATACCGCTTTTATGTCCCTGCATCGCAGATCTTTGAACTTCCTGCTTCCCTAATTCGTTGACAGGAGTCTAAACTATTACCTGTCATTGATCGACAGGAGAGGCCACATGGCCAAGCCAACCGACTTAGTCCAGGGCACGCTCGACCTCTTGCTCCTACGAACGCTTGCGCTCCAGCCCATGCACGGCTGGGGAATCGCACAACGCATCCGGCAAGTCTCCAAGGAGGTCTTGCAGGTGAACCAAGGGGCGCTGTATCCCGCTCTGCATCGCCTCGAACAACAGGGCTGGATCCGCGCCAAATGGGGCGAATCAGAGAACAATCGCCGCGCCAAGTATTATTCGCTGACTCCGGACGGCGCCCAATATCTGCGCCAGGAGCAAGCGCAATGGAAGCGACTCTCGTTGGCGATTGATTTGGTGTTGGAGACGCCTTAAAGGAATGAAGCCATGCGTTGGTACTACAAATTGCCACTTCGCCTGCGCTCGCTCCTTCATAGAGAGGAAGCAGAGCTGGAACTGAGCGAGGAACTCCAGTTTCACCTGCAAAACCAGGTCGAGGAGTACGTCGCGCAAGGAATGGACGCCCAAGAAGCTCGTCATGCCGCTTTGCGGTCGCTCGGAGGCGTTGAGCAACTGAAGGAGGAATGCAGGGAGGTGCGCAAGATGAATCTTATCGAGAATTTCGTGCGGGACGTACGCTTGGGGCTGCGCATGCTGCGGCGCAATCCGGGATTCACCGTCCTGGCGATTCTATGTCTTACGCTCGGCATCGGCGCCAACGCCGCCGTGTTCAGCTGGGTTGAAGGCATTCTTATCCGGCCTTATCCGCTCGTTTCTCACCAGGAGCGCCTGGTAGCACTGTCCGGAACGGTGCGTGGAGAAAGAGCCGAAATGTCGTGGCCCGATCTCCTCGATGTGCAAAAAAGCTGCACCCTCTGTGAGGGCCTCTTTGTCAGCAACATCACCGGCGCGACTCTGAGCATCGGCGAGCGCGCCGAAGTCACGGTTGGAAGCATCGTCTCAGCAAACTATTTTGACGCGATTGGAGTCCATCCCATATTGGGCCGCGGCTTTGCGCGAGGCGAAGACAGCGGCCGCAACGCGCATCCGGTCGTGGTGATCAGCTACCGTCTTTGGCAGACCCGCTTCAAAAGCGATCCAGAAATCATCGGCAAGACGCAGCGCTTCGATAATGTCGTGCACACGATCATCGGGGTCGCGCCCGAACGATTCTACGGGACTTTTGTCGGCCGGGCCATGGAGTATTGGGTGCCTGCCTCGATGCTGGAAGTTTTCTACGGCGGCGGTGACAAACTGGAAGACCGCGGCGCGCGATGGTGTGAAGCGTATGTGCTACTCAAGCCTGGCGTGACCCGTAATCAAGTGCAGCAAGAAATTTCCGCCATTGCCGCGCGGCTCGAAGCTGAATATCCGGCTACCAACCGAGGGCACGGCATCCGGGTCTGGCCGCTATGGGAAACGCCTTTCAATCACGCCGGTCATCTCCTTCCGACCCTGGAGATCATGGTGGTTGTCGCGATGTTTGTTCTGCTCATCGTTTGCGCCAACGTCGGCAACTTACTTCTGGTCCGGTCCTTCGGGCGCCGGCACGAGATGACGGTTCGCCTAGCCATGGGCGCCAGTCGGGGCCGCTTATTGAGGCAACTGGTTACCGAAGGCTTGCTGTTGTCAGCCTGCGGGGCAGCGGGCGGCATGTTAGTAGCGTACTGGTGCCGTCACGCACTCGTTCTACTTTTACAAGTCGGTGGAGGAGATGTGATGTACCTGCCCGGACAAATCGACGGCCGCGTGCTCGGGCTGAGTGCGGCCATTTGCCTCGTCGTTACGCTTGCTGTTGGGTTGGTCCCCGCGTTTCAAACGCGCCGTCTGGCCCTCGCCGACACGCTCAAGACCGAGGCATCGGCGGTTATGGGCGTCCGCGGCCGAGCGTGGTTCCGCTCGAGCCTGGTAGTCCTGCAAGTCACACTCAGCTTCATCTTGTTGGTCGGCGCGACCTTGCTGATGCAAAGCCTGCGCAACATTCGAACCGCCAGCCCTGGCTTCTCCACAACGCGCGTGCTCGACACCTGGATACCCTTGGTCGCCGCCGGCTATGACGTGCCGCGCGCCAAAACTTTTCAGGATGAATTGATCCAGCGCGTCCGCGCGCTGCCTGGTGTCGAAGCGGCCGCTTACGCCCGCGTTGTTCCGCTCAGCTATGCTTCGTATTCTTCGACGCCGATTGCCGTCGACGGCTACGAACCGCAACCCAACGAACAGCCCACCGCCAAATACAACGAGGTCAGTCCCGAGTATTTCGCCACGATGGGCATTCCGCTCATCTCCGGGCGCGAATTCAGCGGCGCGGACGACGAAAACGCGCCCCGTGTGGCGGTCGTAAACCAGACCATGGTGGCGCGGTATTGGCGCGGGCAGAACCCCATTGGCCAGCGTCTGCAAGTGAAAGGCAATTGGGTGCAAGTGGTCGGTATCGCTGCGGATTCCAAATATTCAAGCCTGCGCGAGAATGGCGAGCCATTTTTCTACGTCCCGCTCCGCCAGTTTTTCGCGATAGAACCCGACATCCACATTCGTACGACGCAACCTCTGCAAACCGTCCAAACGGCGCTGATTCGAGAAGTGCGTGCGCTCGATCAAAACCTCGCTTTATCCGAAATGATGACGCTGGAGGAACAAGTGAATCGTTCTACGTCCCATGAACTGGTGGCCGTAACTTTGGTCGCTCTGTTCGGAGGATTGGCGCTGCTGCTGGCCAGCATCGGCCTTTATGGCGTGATGTCGTGCACCGTCTCGCAGAGCACCCGAGAGCTGGGGCTGCGTATGGCGCTTGGCGCCGGCGCATCGAACGTGTTGCGTCTCGTGCTGGCACGCGGTTTGCTACTGACGACGACCGGCTTATTTATCGGGATCGCCCTGGCACTTCTTCTAACGCGCCTGCTCGGCGACCTCCTGTATCAGGAAAGCCCACGAGACCCGCTGGCGTTCGCCGCGGCACTCGCGGTGATGATCGTTGCGTCGGTTGCAGCGTGTTTTTTGCCTGCTTGGCGTGCCACGCGAACCGATCCGATGCGCGCGCTCCGTGCGGAATGACTCTTTTACTCCGCTCAGGAATATGGAGGCGACCCCGGCCGAACGCTATAGACGGTGAAGGGTCTCGCAGCCGAAGGAAAGTTTTCGCAGAAGTGCTGGTCGTTGAAGCCCGCATAGCGCGTGCGCGCCGGTTCTAGGATGCGTGCGCGTTCCGGCAAAACTCGCGGGCTGACCTGGCCACGGCCGACGTGACTGGGCTTCCCATCCACCCCATTCCTCGATTATCTCCAGGTCGGCCGCAAGGATGGTCTTGCGGATGCTGGCAAACGTTGCCACGCCAGTCCGTGAGTTTTGCGATCAGCTGGTCAATACGTCCGATGGATTCATGGGATCTTTATGCCTCGATTCTCGTCCCGATGCGCTGACTTTGGCAAGGAACGGCCATACCGGCAGCGGCTCGCTGCAGCGTCATGTTAGGCCGTTGGGTGCGACATAAGCGTCGAACGACGTGGCCTTTCCACATCCACAAGCCTGAAATCAGCAATACGGGTAAAAGGACATACCGAATAGACCAAGCGTAGTTTGGAGTATCGGTCGGCGAATCATAAATGTAACCGAGTATCGGAATGCCACAGATAATGTGAATCCAGCGAAAAATCGAACGTTTGGTAGTCTCTTTCATGATGACTTCTCCCTTATTTTTATCGGAGACTCCGCGTCATTTACGACTCTTGAGCCTCGTTGGACGGCTTGTTGGGCGCTTGGATACCGAACTGCTTTGCGTATTCTGCGTTCAATCGTTGCCAGCCGAACCTCATCGCCTCAGGACCAACGATGCGTCCCATGGGCGTACCGGCCAGAAGCCGATCCAGCACATCGAAACAAATGTGCCACCCCGCAGCGCCCATCGCGATGAAGCGGTGACCGATGTTGGTCCACAGCGTGAGGCGCGTGCCGCCAACAATGGGTTCCAGTTCCCACCGCATTTCAAAGTCACCCCACTTGTACTCAAGCACTTTGGGAGCATCGGCTCGCGTCACTTTTGTTTCGGACACGCGTGGCGCGGGTGCTCCCACCGTGGTGAGCTTCGCCGTGTTTCCCACTGTACCCAAACTTCCATCGGCGTCGAAGGGAGCCCACTCGTGCAGGTGCGCCGGGTCGGTTAGCGCTTGCCACACTTTCTCAGGCGAGTGGCGCAGCTCTCTCACCAGAATGAGCGTCCACCTTTCTCCGTCCTTCCGAATCTGCGCCCCGCTGGCCGGGCCCGGTGCGTATTGCTCGCGATAGGTCACCTTGTTCTCCTTAGCGTGAGCGTGCCAGCTGGGTGAGCTGAATCAGGTTGCCGCAGGTGTCGTTCAGCATGGCAATAATCGAGGCGGTCACGTCGGTAGGCGGCATCGTGAACTCGGCGCCGCGAGCCTTGATCCGCTCGTAATCGCCCTGGATGTCGTCAGTGAAGAACATTGCTGCGGGCTGGCCCTGTTGAAACATCGCCTGCTGATAGGCTTTGGCCGCGGGGTTGTCGTTCCGCGCCAACTGCAGCTCCGTGCCGTCTGGCTCCTCGGGCGAGGCCACCGTCAGCCAGCGATATGGGCCCTGACTGAAATCGGTCTTCTTGGCAAAGCCGAGTCCCTCGGTATAGAAGCGCAGAGCCTTGTCCTGATCATCCACGTATACGCTGGTTACTTTGATTTTCACTTCGTTTCTCCTTTATCACGCTCGCGATCTGGGTCGCGTCGTCTCTTTGTCCTCTTTTTCGCGGCCTGGTCCATTCGGTTGAGGTGGCGTTCGAGAGCATCCACGTATGCGGACCAGAACCGGCGAAACGTTGCGAGCCACGTATCCATCGGCGCGTCCTCAGTTCGTGACCCTGCGCGCGATGGCCGAAAGTTTGGCCTTGGTCGCGTCGTCTAGCGCCGTGAAGTACCACGCGGATGCAATCAGCTGATGCGGCGCGCCCTCCTCGCAAGTCATGTTCGCCTGCTGGGTGAAGCCGAACGTCCTGTATTTCTTGTCCGCGCCGAAAAAGCAGACGGTCTCGCCGTCCTTCGCGTAGGCCGGCATGCCATACCACGCGGTCGGCTGGAGCGCCGGCGCGGTGCGGACGATCAGTGCATGGATGCGTTCGCCCGTCGCGCGGAAGCGCTCCGGCATCGCGGCAACCGTCTCGAGCACCGCGGCCTCGCCCGTGGCCGTCGTTGCAGCCGACTTACCGCTCTTGGTCGCCTTCTTTTTCGCCTTCTTCTTAGTCATGGTGACTCCGCACGGTCAACTTTTCTTTGTTTTTCTTTTCGTTGCCGCTTCCTCTTCCTCTGTCGACTTTTTTGCTTCCAGTCGATCCATGCGGTCGAGATGGCGTTCGAGAGCACCCACGTGAGCGGACCAGAACTGGCGAAACTGCGCTAGCCAGGCATCCAGCTCCTGAAGTGGTTCTGGCTTCAGCCGGTAGAGACGGCGTTGTGCGTCCACCGTGGATTGCACAAAGCCGGCCTCGCGCAGCACGCGCAGGTGCTTTGACACCGTCGGCTGCGACATGCGAAGTTGACGCTCGATCTCTCCGACCGACTGCTGGGACAAGACCAGGAGACTCAATATCGCGCGGCGGTTCGGCTCCGCAATGATTTCGAATACAGATTCCATTCGCTTAATATACTCCCAATAGCATATACGTGTCAAGGCATATAAACGCACGGCCCAAGCCACGGCCGCCAGGATCTCCTGCGGGTCCATTTAGCGGATTTGCTTTTTTAAGGGCGACGAGTCGACGTTGTGGCTTGGCAATCTGGAAACCCATTTAGTCTGTGCGAAGGGTGACCAGGGGATCGATTCTGGTCGCGCGCCGTGCCGGCAGGCACAAAGCGGCGAGCGACACGCAGCCGAATATCACGGTGACGCCTGCCAGCGTAGCCGGGTCAGATGGGCTCACGGCATACACTAGGCTCGCCAGGGCCTTGCTGAGCGCGAATACGCTGAGGATACCGAGCGCTAATCCTACAAGGATCGGCTTGCTTCCGTCCGCGATCACCATCCACAACACATGGCCGGGTTCGGCCCCCATCGCCATGCGGACGCCAATCTCGTGCGCCCGCTGATTCACGGAAGAGGAGATTACGCCGTAGATTCCGGCGAGAGCCAGAGCGAGCGCCGCCAAAGCGAAGACCGACAGCAACTGCAGATTGAAACGGCGAGGCGCGATCGTGAGGGAAAGATATTGATCCATCGAGCGGACATTAGAAGCGGCCACGTCGCCGTCCACGCCGAGGACCTGCTCCCGAAAGGAGTTGGCTAGAGCCAGTGGGTCACCGCCTGTTCGCACTACCCAGTACTCGTTGTCCTGAAGCTGGGCGACCGCGTCTTCGTGCGTTTGCCGGAGAGGGATGTAAATGTCGAAACTCGGCGCGGCTTCGAGCCCGCGGTCTTTGACATCGTGAATGATTCCGACGACCTCCGCCTCGCGAGGTCTTGAGTCGTTGTCATCGAGCATCACATGAGCGCCGATGGCGTCCCCGTTGGGCCAATAACGTTTCGCCAGAGTTTGATTGATATGACAGACCAGTTGGGTGCGATCGGTGTCACTCTCGCCGAATTCCCTGCCCGCCAGAAGCGATATTCGCATGGCCTTCAAGTACATCGGGTTGACGATGCGGAATTGTGCTTGCGGAGTATCGGCCTTTGAAAAGGCGCGCCCCACGATGGTGAAGGGAACCGACGCAATTCCCCCGCCTAGCGGGAGCAGTTGGATCACGCCGACCGCGGAGGCTCCGGGGAGTGCCTGGACACGAGGAAGCAGCGCACCGTAGAAACGAGTCACGCCCGCCAGATGAGCGTAACGAGCGCTTGGAAGCGATAGCCTGACCGCCAGAACTCCATGCGGATCGAACCCGGTATCCACACTCTGCATTTTGGAGAAGCTCTTAAGCAATACCCCTGCACCCGCCAGGAGAATAAGCGAGAGGCTCACTTCGACAATCACAAGCCCAGTGCGCAGCGCCTTTCCCCGGCTCCCTTCGGTGGAACCCCGCGATCCTTCGTTCAGCTGTTGAGCCAAGTCGCCGTGTGAGGTCGCCAGCGCTGGCGCCAGTCCGCTGACGATCACGGCCACGAGCGAAACCAGCACGGTGAACCCGAGCACCGAAACGTCGATTCCAATTTCTTGCGCTCGAGGGATGCTTGCAGGACTCAATGTGATCAATCCGCGCACGCCAATCGGCGCCAGTAATCCGCCCACCATCCATCCCGCGGCCGCTAACAACGCACTTTCCAACAGAAGTTGCTGGATGACCTGCCCGCGTGTTGCGCCGACCGCGGTGCGAATCGACATCTCCCTTCGCCGCTCGGCGGCGCGCACGAGATTCAGATTCGCGAGATTGGCGCACCCGATCAGGAGCACAAACCCCACCGCTCCGAAGAGCACCCAAAGCGCCCGGCGGTAACCGCCGGTAACCTGGTCGAGCATCGGTGTTAATTTCACGCCGATCTTTCGCGCGTTCGAATCGGGGAATTCTTCGCGAAGCCTGCGCGCCAGGGCGTTCATTTCCGCTTCCGCGCGTTCGGGTGAGATGCCCGGTCGAATGCGTCCCACCAGCCTCAGGAAATTCACGGTGTTTCGGTTCTGGCGCGAGGGGTCGGCATCGGGCACAAGCGGTACCAGAAGTTCGGTGTCGGCAATCGGAAAGGAAAAATTCGGGGGCAGAACGCCCACCAGGGTATAACTTGCGCCGTTCAGTTCGAGCGGCTGGCCGACGATGCTGGTGTCGCCACCGAATCGTCGCTGCCAAAGCCCGTACGCGATGACCGCGACCCGGGGAGCGCCCGGGCGGTCATCTTCGGCCCCCAGAGTGCGCCCGACGGCCGCGTTCACGCCAAGTGTCTCGAACAGGTTTGCGGAAACGCGCAAGCCGTTAAGTCGTTCAGCGTCACCCCGCCCGGTCACGTTCGCGCTCCAGCTGCCCACGGCGGAGATCGAATCGAGGGAGCCGGTGTGGTCGCGATAGTCGATAAAGTCCGGTAGCGAAAATGGAGCATCCTTTCGGTCCGGCCGCACCGAGGTAATCCAAACGGTGCTCTCCGCGTGCGCGAAGGGAAGTTGCCGCAAGAGCACTGCGTTGACCACGCTGAAGAGCGCCGTGTTTGCGCCAATTCCCAAAGCCAACGTGAGCACGGCCACAGCGAAAAAAGCGGGGCGTTTCACCAGCGTACGCAAGCTGCGCTGGATCTCCTTCAAGAGCGTTGGCACGGGGTCATCCTCTATGTCAGCCTGTTGCCTTCAAACGGCCGAGTACGGTCGCTGAAATGCTTGCGCACCATGCCGGCCAATGTCGCCGCGGTCTGCGCCAATATCTCCAATGGATTTCGCTCTCCAAGCAGCTCGAGCAAGTTGCCGCGATGGGCCTGCGGACGGGATATCGAAAGCCGCGCCTGTGGTGGGTCATTTTGTTTGCCCCCTTGTTTGCGTTCGAAACAGCTTCCCGAGTTGTTTCGCCGAATCTCGTTCGCATGATGAGGCGCCCTACTGCTTGAGGTCGATGATGTGGGCGTTGTAGTCGATGCGGACCGAGCGAAATTCGCGGAGGATGTCTTCGCCGAGCAAACCGTCGAATTGCGTGCCGAGAAGCTGGTTCAGCTCGCTCAGGTTCATGATTGAAACAGGTTGTCCTACCCATGTATGGTTGGCGAGCTTGAGGTTCAGCCGCACCGACACGGATTCTCCTTTCAAGCCAGCACTCTTGCCATCGTGTTGCACTGGGTACAACGGTAAGAATGTGACGCGGTACGCTTTCGCGTCGAGGATCGTCTTTGTCGAGCCGGTGTCTATCAGCAGCGTGACGCGGTCGCCGTTAACTTCGCCTTCGACCAGAATCATGGACTTTACTGTGCGGAACGGAAGGCGCAGACCCGTAGGGCGAGCGCGATTGGGCGTGGGAGTGAGCAGAAGCATGAAGAACAGCAGTGCGTGAGCAACACGTCCAAGAACGGGCGTTGAGCGCAACAAGTCCATGGCGCATGCAGGAGCGGCCAAGATGCCGCGCCCTTTGGCCGCCGAACTGGTTCCGAACGAACAATGTAATGTGGCCCTCATATTCCCGTCGGTTCCCACTCTACGACTCACCGTTGCTGCGTCACGATCGGAATGCTCGTCTCCAGCGCTTCGATTCTAATGACAACGATACGGAGGTTATCGACAGAACTCCGGCATTTCCCGCCAAAATCCCGTTCCGTGCTTGCCGCGAAGGGTTTCCCAGTGCATATTGACGTCGCTGTGTCGAAGAGCGGATCAATCAGCCCACGTGGGAGTACGCGCCTAAAGCGAAGGCGCATCATCGTCGTCGTCGTGCCTCCGATCGATGAACTTGACCTCGTTGGCCCAATCCAGGTTTTTAGTGCCGCGAATCGCCTCATTGGCAAAACCGTCTACGACGTCGAGATCGTTACCAATGGAAAGGAGTTGCGAGTTCAGGGCGAGGGTGGACTGCTTTCCTTCGCTGCGCAGGGGCACGTCCAGGATGTGGAAGGAAAATTCGACTCAATTCTTCTCGTCTGCGGGCTGACAACACGTTGGACGCGCGATCCGGCCCTTTTCGCGTGGATGAGAACGATCGCGCCGGCGGTACGCCGGCTGGGGTCGGTTTGCGTTGGGGCATTTCTATTGGCCGAGGCGGGCTTGCTGAATGGAAAGCGAGCCACCACGCACTGGAAATTCGGGCACGAATTGGCAGGCCGCTATCCGCAGCTCAAGGTGGAATTCAATCCGATCTGGGTGAAAGACGGAAACATCTACACTTCCGCTGGAATCTCGGCGGGCATTGATCTGGCGCTCGGTTGGGTGGAGGAAGACTGCGGCAGCAAGGTTTCTCAAGAGATTGCGCGCGAGTTCGTTCTGTTCTTGCGCCGCCCAAGCCGACAAACTCAGCTGAGCGCTTCCTTGTCGGGGCAGGCATCGGAAATGAAGGCCATTCAGGAGCTTCAGGTCTGGATTGCCGAGAACCTGCATAACGATCTTTCGGTTCAGAAGCTGGCAGATCGAGCCTCAATGAGCGTTCGGAATTTTGAGCGCGTATTCACCCGCGAGCTGGGAAAGACGCCATCTCAGTATGTCTTGCAAATGCGAGCCGAAGCGGCGCGCCGCCTGCTCGAGAGATCCGACCACGGCCTCAAACAAATCGCGGCAGCCTGCGGATTCGGCAGCGCCGATTCGATGCGACGTGCATTCCTGCGATCCTTGGGGAACCACGTCCCAGAAATTTCGCCGTCAACTCCAGGGTCCCGAAAGGTGCGTTTGATCGCTGTAAGATCCGGCTCGAAACTTCCTGCGGATCACTTGCGAGTCCGCCTCGACACGTTGAATCTTCGAAGCTTGATTTTCCAGCTAAAGATTCGTCCCTTGCTCCTCGTGCAACCGATTCTTGCGTTTGACAGTACTCCCTACGCACCCTATAGTTGCCCCCATTTTCCCAGGGGAAATCCCGCTTGCTCGAGCGTCTGTTTCACCTAGACGAAAATCAGACCACCGTCCGCCGCGAACTCCTCGCCGGTCTTACCACCTTCATGACCATGGCCTACGTGGTCGTCGTCAACCCCCGCATCCTCGCCGAGGCAGGCATGCCCGTCGAAGGCGTCCTCTTCGCCACCTGCGCCTCCGCCGCCATCGCTACCTTGATCATGGGCCTGTGGGCCAACTACCCCATCGCGCTCGCCCCGGGCATGTCCCTCAACGCCTACTTCACCTATTCCATCGTCATCGGCCGCGGCATCCCCTGGCAGACCGCTCTCGGCGTGGTCTTTCTCTCCGGCCTCCTGTTCCTCCTCCTGACCCTAACCAACGTCCGCGAGCAAATCGTCAACGGCATCCCCGACTGCCTCAAGCACGGCACCGCCGCCGGCATCGGCCTCTTCATCGCCTTTATCGGCCTCCGCAACGCCAAAATTATCGTCGCCAACCCCGCCACTTTCGTCGGCCTCGGCAAAGCCTCCGACCCGCAAGTCCTCCTAGCCGCCTTTGGTCTCATCCTCATCGCCATCCTTATGGCGCGACGTGTCGGCAGCGCCATACTCATCGGCATCGTGGCCATCGCCCTGGCCGGCATCCCCCTCGGCCTCGACCACTGGCCCAGCCATCTGTTCTCTCTTCCTCACCCTGGCGGGACCTTTTTGAAGCTCGACTTCCGGGCCGCCGCTAAAATCGGGTTGGGCGAACTCATCTTCGTCTTTTTCTTCGTCGATCTCTTTGACAACGTCGGCACCCTGGTCGGCGTCTGCGAACAAGGAGGCTTCCTGCGAGACGGAAAGCTCCCCCGCGCCAGCCGAGCCCTCCTCGCGGACGCCTTCGGCACCATGATCGGCGCACTAACCGGTACTTCCACGGTAACCAGTTATATCGAAAGTGCCGCCGGAGTCGCCGCCGGAGCCCGCACCGGCCTGGGCAACGTAGTCATCGCCGCTTTCTTCGTGTTAGCAATGTTCTGTGCCCCGTTGGTAGCCGCCATCCCAGCCTACGCTACCGCCCCAGCCTTGATCCTGGTCGGCGCCCTCATGTGTGGCGCGGTAGCCCGCGTCCGCTGGGACGACTTCAGCGAAGCCTTCCCCGCCTTCCTCACCCTGGTCGCCACCCCCCTCACCTTCAGCATCGCCACCGGCCTGAGTTTGGGTATGCTCTCGTTCACCTTTATTAAAGTAGGCACTGGCAAATACCGCGAAATCAGCCCCCTGATCTGGATCCTCTCGGTTCTGTTTCTACTCCGCTACGCCTTTCTAGGCTCGGAGTAGCACCGGCACTCCTGTTTACCCGGAGTCGCGAAGGGCCTGTGCCCCCTGAAGCGCCGTCGAGCTCAATCCGCTCCAAACGGCTTCATCGAAAATAGTGTGCTCAAATCTGTGAGCCCGCACCGCAATCAAGCGAAATACCCGAACCACCCGATTACCAATCGGCACCGCCAACCTGACCACTTCTTGTCCACCAGCGGAAAACCCGCTATCGTGGCCTTATCTTCAGCACACCGTGCAGCTCATCCGTGCCGGTTTACGCATCACACGCGACGCGAAGCATTTACCCGCGGAGAAGGAACGGACAGCCCACGATGTCGCCGGAAGTAAGCCCCAAGCCCACGTTCAGGTTCTATCCCGCCCTGATTTTATTAACCTCCATCGCCATAACAGCGATACTCGTCATACGCATAGCTCTTAATTTTCGAAATCAATATTTCCTCACCCACGTCGAAGGCGTCTGGCTGGCCTGCGCCTACGATTTCACGCACGGCGTCTTCTACCGGCCGCTATTCAGCTCCCTTGGGTACGGCGGCACGCGCTACTTTCCTCTGTTCTTTGTTCTTACCGGCGCGTTATCGAAGGCTTTTGGCTCGCTCGAAACCACGGGGATCGCGCTTTCTGCAGCGGGCGTCATCCTGGCTCTGGTCGCCGTCTATGTACTGTTGCGGCGCGCGAACGTCGGCGTCCTGCTGAGCGCGGCTGCCGTCACCTCCATCCTTGCCGTCGCCTCCACCCAGCAAGCTCTCCTGGGAGCGAAGGGCGACAGCCTGGCCGCGGCGCTGAATCTCTGGGGCGTCGTCCTGTGCGTCAGCTCCAAGACTCGCCGCGCCGCCCTATATTTCGCTGCCGTTCTCTTCACCCTCGCCTTCGCCGCCAAGCTCACCACGGTCTTCGGCGTCGCCGCCGTAGTGCTGTGCTGGATTTTCGCGCGCCGCTACAAAGAAGCCCTGCAACTCGCCACAGCCACCACTACCGGCTGCATTCTGGTTCTCGCTTCCATGTACTTCGCAAGCGGCGGCCGCGTCTTTGCCATCTTCCGCGCCTGCGCCGGAGGTGGGGGCTCCTTGTCTTACACATTGCAAGCTCCGGTACACCTGCTCTCGAAAGCGATCGACGTCGATCCCGCGTTCTTACTCTTCCTTGTCCCTGCCGTCGTTTTCGGCGTGCATTACTTCTGTGAAAACAAGCTCGACGTTTTCCCAATTTATTTTGCTCTCGTTCTGCTGGTAACCACAGTAATCTTTGGCTCTCCGGGAATCGGCATAAATCACTTGTTTGATTTGCAGATCGCCGCCGCGTTGCTCCTCGCCGTGGCCATCTCCCGCGCCCCGGCGTTCGCGGAAATCGGCACCGGCTTCCTCGCCTTCGCACTGATAGTCGCCCTGGTTCCTACATCGCAAAGCCTCCACGGTGACCTGACCAGGCCCTCGTTTCGACGCGACACCGCCGAAGTGCTCCACCGCCTCCCCGTCGACAGCCGCCCAATCCTGGCCGAGAACCCGCTGATCGTAGTGGCCTCCGATAAGGCTCCCTATCTCCTGGACCCGTTCATGTTCCGCATCCTGGCCATGAAACATCCCGCGCTAGCCGGTGATCTTTGGGTGAAAATGAAGCAGCAAGGTTTCGCGGCCATCGTTCTCGAAAGAAACCCAGCGACCGCGGAAGGAAAAACCTGGTACACCGACACGCATTTCGGCGGCGAATTTCTGCGCGATCTCGACGATCACTACGCTCTCAGCTTCGTCACCGCAAAGTCGTACGTCTACACGCCCAAGGCAGCGCAGCCGTGAGCGGCAAAGCAAGCTTCGCAGCTTGCGGAAAGGTTTGCTCTTCCGGAGGTCGGAGCTTCGGTTCCGACCTAGCGTGCGTGCTCTCAACGGGCTTTTAGCCCCTGAACGAACTCTTGGGCCGCATTCCTTAGTCTGTGTAGCCGCCGAAGTTTTTTTCGAAGCTCCACAGATACTGGATCGGAGACAAAGAACTGGATGACTCGTTCGACGCAGATGGATGGAGAATCGCTAGCGATGGCTTCGCTACAAACCTGCCCCACCGGTCCGCTGGTGATCGCCCCGTCCAACGGCGATTCCCGCATCGACGTGTCGCTCGTGCTGCCCACCTACAACGAAGGCAAGAACATTGCCGCCGTCATCGCGCAACTCACTCCGATCCTCGATTCGGTCCCGAATCTCCAGTACGAAATCATCGTGGTCGATGATGACAGCCCGGACCGCACCTGGGAAATCGCACTCGGCCTGAGCGATAAATTTCCGCAGCTGCGCGTTATTCGCAGACAAGGCGAGCGCGGCCTCTCGACCGCCGTAATACGCGGCTGGCAAATCGCGCAAGGCCGCATCCTCGCCGTCATGGATGCCGACCTCCAGCATCCGCCCGAAGTCGTCGCCAACCTGTCCAAGGAAATGCAGCGCGGCGCGGATCTGGGAATCGCCAGCCGTCACGTGGAAGGGGGCGGCGTAAGCGATTGGAGCCTGGCCCGCAGAATCATCTCTCGTGGCGCCCAGATGATTGGCTTCCTGCTGCTGCCCGAAGTCATCGGCCGCATCAGCGACCCCATGAGCGGCTTCTTCATGATTCGCCGCACGGCCATTGAAAATCGAACGCTAAGCCCGCTAGGCTACAAAATCCTGGTCGAAGTCCTCGGCCGCGGTACGGTAGGCTGGATCAGCGAGGTCCCCTACACCTTCCGCGAACGCGTGGAAGGGTCCAGCAAGCTCACCAATCGTATTTATTTCGAATATTTCCAGCACCTTTTGCGCCTGCGTCTCTATCTGCTCCAGGTTTCGAGTTTCTTCCGGTTCTGCCTGGTTGGCGCGAGCGGCGTGGTCATCGACATGTCCTTCCTGTTCCTGCTGAGCGACCCAAGAATGCTCGGGTGGGGCCTGACGCGCAGCAAAATCCTCGCCGCCGAAGCCGCCCTGTTCAACAATTTCATCTGGAACGACATGTGGACGTTCGGCAATATCGCCAGGCACCAGAACACGCTGGGCCAACGCGTAAAGCGTTTTCTCAAGTTCAACGCCATCTGCTCGCTGGGCATTTTCTTCAATGTGGTCATCATTAACATCGAGTTCAACTTCTTCCACATGAACCGCTACCTGGCAAACCTGATCGCCATCGGCATCGTCACCCTCTGGAACTACAAGTCCAACAAAGAGTTTAGCTGGCGCGTAACGGCAAAAGCCTAGCAGGCAACCACCGCAGCCGGATAAGAGGACCGGGTCGCGAGGCGCTCGCCGGGACACGCTAAAGCGCGCCCCTAACATTTCGGAACGACGCAGTCCGGCCGTGACCTCCAAAACCGAAGAAGACCACGCAACATCTAAACAAATGCCCAGCTCGACGCCCAAACTCAAAGGAAACGAATGACCCTTCCCCCCGAACCACACTCCAACTCCATCTTCAAGAACCCGTTGTTCTACTCCTCATTCGCCCTGGCCATCGTGGCCCTGGTCATCGGCTGGACTCTGTTCTCCCGCTGGCAGGAAAATAAGCAGATCGATCGCCAATCGCTGGCGGCAAAGCGTGAAAAGCAAAAAGAGGACGATCGAGCCGCGCTTGATCAATTCGGAGGGAAAGAACTCGACATCCAAAGCTTTTACGCCAGCCCAGGTGCCGTCCACCCCGGCGAAACCGTCCAGCTATGCTACGGCGTAGCCAATGCAAAGACGGTGAAGCTGGAGCCGCAGCCCCATCCAGTCTGGCCCTCGTACTCCCGCTGCGTAGATGTTGCCCCGACGAAAACAACAACCTACACACTGACCGTCGAAGACGCCGCCGGCAACACCAAAACCCAAACCGTAGAAGTGAAAGTGGAAGGAAAGTAGCACCAGCACTCTTGCCCGTGCTCTGGCCAGGCGTTCCTATACGGGCAATAACGAAGCCGGGCGGCCTAAGTGCGGTGGAACCGAAGCTTAACGACCAAGTGCAATCAAAGCGAACGTGGCCGAGCAAAGCCGGCTATATCTAAACCGGCAATTTCTCCGCAGGCGGATAATGATGCTGCTCGCGCCCCACTTTCCCGTCGTATTTCGTAGTGGTCTTGAACAATTCATATCGCCCATCCGCCGCCAAAGTTCGCGCTCTCTCCCGCAGCGCCTGCATGGCGTCCGCCGTCAGTGGCTTGAATCCCCGCGCCACGCCCAAATTCTGCTCCAGCACTCCAAGCGAATCCATGCCACTGATGGTTGTCGCCACCGGCAAGCTCATCGCGTATCGCAATCCCTCCTCGGCCGTAAGCGCGCCATGCGAAACAATTTCCCCGCTGCCGCCCAGGCTCTTCATTCCCAGAACCGCGATCCCACGCTGGTTCGCGCGCGGCAACACCTGCTGCTCGAAGCTCTTAAACGTTCCGTCCAGCGCATTCAACGGCATTTGCACCGTATCGAACGGAAAATCGTGCGACAACATCTTCAAATGAATCGCCGGATTCTTGTGCCCGGTGAATCCGATAAAGCGCACTTTGCCCTGTTGCTTCGCCGCCAGCAAGGCTTCCGCCGCGCCGTTCGCCGCAAAAATCAAGTCAGGATCGTTGTAATAAACGACCTCATGAATTTGCCAAAGATCCAGGTGATCGGTTTGCAACCGCCGCAGTGATTCCTCCAGCTGTTTCATCGCGATGTCTTTCGTTCGTCCGTGGGTGCAGACCTTCGTCATCAAAAATACCTGGTCCCGCTTGCCCTTCAGTGCCGCCCCCAGCCGCTCTTCGCTGATCCCGTCGTGATACTCCCAGCAATTGTCGAAGAAATTGATGCCCGCGTCCAACGCCCGCGCCACGAGTTCGGTCGATTCCTTCTGCTCTTTGATCGATCCCAGATGGAATCCGCCGACACCCAGCGCCGACACTTGCACTCCGGTCTTCCCCAGCGGCCGATGCGGAACACGTTGTTGATCGTCGGGCGTGTTGCCTCCTGGGCCTGCGGCGCGCGACGGTTCCGCGACGATCGCCGCGGTCAACGCCGCGCTCCCTTGAACAAATTTACGCCGCGTAAATCCGTTCTCGTCGGCCAGGCTAGTCCCCTTGTCGAATAACATCGCCTACATCCTCGCCTACTGCTGTTGTTGCTTTACGTCGGGAAAAGGAAATCCGCTATTTTCCGTGGCCTTCATCATCTCTTTTACCTCGACGCTTTGATCGTCCAGCGGAAATCCATGCGCCATGCGCGCTTCGGGGTTGTCGAACTTCAGCGATACCTTATAAAGTTCATAGCGTCCGTCGCCTGCCGACTGCCGTGTGCGTTCTCGCAATGCCTGCATTTCCGTGGTGGTCATCGGCTTGAAATTCCGCGCGATCTTCACGTTCTGCCGCAACACGTCCAGCTTATCGATGCCGGTGATCGTCGTGGCCACCGGCAAACTCATCGCATAGCGCAAGGCCTGTTCAGCGCTTAGCTCGCCTTGCACGACCGGTTCGCCGTGCCCGCTCAACGGTTTCATGCCCAGGGCCGCGATACCTCGCCGGTTGAGTTCCGGCAACACTTGCTCCGCAAAGCTTTGAAAATGAGCGTCAAAAGCGTTCAGCGGCATCTGCACCGCATCGAACGGAAAACCCGTGTCGATCATTTTCAAGTGCACCGCGGGATCCTTGTGTCCGGTAAATCCCAAAAACCGCACCTTGCCTTCCTTTTTTGCCTTGAGCAGCGCCTCCGCCGCGCCGCCTGGCCGAATGAACAATTCCGGATCGTTGTCCCAGCCGACGCCGTGTACCTGCCACAAGTCCAAATGATCGGTCTGCAACCGGTGCAGCGACTGTTCCAGCATCTGCGTCGCGATCATCGCCTCGCGCCCATGCGTGCAGACCTTGGTCATCAGAAACACTTTGTCCCGCCGGCCTTTCAGGCCTTTTCCCATCCAGTCTTCGGTTTTTCCCCGGTGGTATTCCCAACAGTTATCGAAGAACGTGATTCCGCTATCGACCGCTTCTTGCACGATGCGAATGGCCGTTCCTTCGTCGTCGGCGTCTCCCAGGTGATGGCCGCCGAATCCCAAAGCCGAAATTTGTTGGTCGTGCCGGCCGAGCGACCTCATGGGAATCCCATCACCTTGCGGAGCCGCCCTGGCCGGCAGCCGACCCTCTTCGAAAGCTGCTCGATCGTTGCGCTCCATGGGCCTCTCTGTTCGGTCTTCGGCCAGCAAACGCCGGTACGTGTAGCGGTTAGATGGCGGCGGCCGCCGAAAGTGCTGCGTCGGCAAAGCCCGCTTGTAGACGCGTTTCGCTCGCATCTATAATGCCTCGCATCTATAATGAAGGACTTCGGCCGTCGCGTCTGTTTCAGGTGGCCGCGGGCCGAGCCGTTATACAGAAACGAACGATCGACGACCATGTCTGACCCACTCAAGCAGATTAAACAAAAACTCCAGGACGAAATCATCGCCCTGGAGCACGAGCTCAACGTCGAACTACCAAAGGAAATCGCGGTCGCCCGCGCGCACGGCGACCTTTCCGAAAACGCTGAGTACAAATTCGCCAAGGAACGCCAAGGCTTTGTCAATGCCCGCATTGGCCAGCTCAAGAGACGCATGGGCGATCTCGGCATGCTCAACCTCACCAACATTCCGAAAGACCGCGCCGGCTATGGCTCGCGCATCATCGTGCTGGACACTCAGAAGGACCTGAAGATCGAGTACAAACTGGTCAGCAGCGAAGAAGCCGACGTGGAAAAGGGCCTCATCTCTACAACTTCCCCCATTGGCAAAGCTTTGCTCAACAGGAAAGTGGGCGACGAGATTCAGGTCACCACCCCTGCTGGCCAGAAAGAATTTGAAGTCGTACGCCTGGTCACGATTCACGACGAAGCGTAGGAGCGATAGCCGCGAAGCACCCCCCGCTTGCGCGGATGTGCCCGTAGAATCGGGCCAAGAAGCAACAGGCTGGCCGGATGTCCGCTTCAAATGGCATAGTAACCGGTCGCCTTTTCGGGCCGTCCTAAGCTAGAGTACGTGGCGCCGAGATACGCCGGCCCGATCGTACGCGGCAAAGGTTGTGCGCTGTATTGTGAGGGACCATGTATTGGGGAGCAGGCTCGGGTCTAGGCGTCTTAACTCTTCTCGGCTACTTGTCGTTTGTGGCCGGCGCCGTGCTCGTTTGGCGTGGCCGCGACGACATTTACCTCTGGGTCCACGACGAGGTTCGTGTCTACCGCCGGCATCTTTCCCGTTACACCCCTGTGGGCCCCTTCTACAGCCCTCGCGAGGAATCGCGCTTGAAAGTGATCCCGTCGGAAATGGTCCGCACACTCAGCTGCATCCCCCGCAGCCGCTATATCTACGGCGCATCGCTTCTCGTCCTAGGCCCCCTCCTGGTTCTCCTCGATTTCTTCATTTAGTCCGTCTAGGCCGTGTCTCCGGTGTGCCACCATCCTGAGCCTGTCCCACAAGGATAGGCGAACGATCTCAACGTCCGCACGAGCACCCAACCTTTTCCGCCGACCTCCATGTCGCTCTAGACCAAAAACGCCTTTTGCCGCGGCCCACGTCTCGTCGTCTGGACAAATTAAAATCCCTTTGCCATCCTCCTAATCCGATGAAAACCTCACTGATCGTTCACGGCGGCGCGTGGGACATCCCTGACGAAGCGGTCGAAGCCTGCCAATCGGGCTGCCAGCGCGCTTTGACCGCGGGTTGGTCGATTCTCTTGTCCGGTGGTTCGGCGCTGGACGCCGTCGAAGCTGCCATCGTCGTCCTCGAAAACGATCCCGTTTTCGATGCGGGCTACGGCTCGCACCTCAATCTCGACGGTAAAGTCGAATGCGACGCCGTCGTGATGGATGGCGCCACGCTCCGCGCCGGTTCCGCCGCGGCGCTCCAGCGCATCCGCAATCCCATCAAACTCGCGCGGAAAATTCTCGAGACTTGCCCTCACATGATGCTGGTCGCAGAAGGCGCCGAGCGCTATGCCAAATCCCACGGGATTTCGCTCTGCGATCCTAAGGAATTAATCGCCGAAGCCGAATGGGAAGCTTGGCAGCAATGCAGGAAGGATAAGCACGCCGCCGCCAACCATCGCGGCCACGAACAAGGCACAGTCGGCGCCGTCGCCATCGACTCCCACGGCGCGCTCTTTGCCGCCACGTCCACCGGCGGCACCTGCTGCAAGCTCCCCGGCCGCATCGGCGACTCCCCGCTCATCGGTTGTGGTTGCTACGCTGACTCCGAAGCCGGGGGCGTCTCCTCAACCGGCTACGGCGAGGCCATCATGAAAGTTGTGATGGCCAAAGCCGCCGTCGACCTGCTTCGCAGTGCCGACGCCGCAACCAACGCAAGCACTCTTGCAGGCGCGCAGCAAGCTGCGCCCCAACCCGGCAGCCAATCATCCGTTGTAGGCGCCCCCATCACCGCCATGCAAGCTGCGCAAAAGACGATCGCACTTTTCGCTAAACGCACGCAAGCGACCGCCGGCCTCATTCTCCTGGACCGCAACGGCAACCCGGGCTTCGCCTTCAACACCCCGCGCATGGCCCACGGCTACGTCGCCCCCGACGGCTCCTTCGTCACGGCGGTTTGATGAAGTAACGAAGCAAGGAAGCAACGAAATAAGGATGCAGTGAAAAAAGCGGACGTGGAGTGATCGAAGTCCAGCATGGATCGGAATGGGAAGGAATGGATGGCGATTGCGAGCCTGCGGGTTGGCACAGACCCTTCGAAGGTTCGGGTGGACAGGGGTGTCGATGCTACTGCTGCTTCCTCCCTCCGATCGCTCGCCCTGCGGCCGCGGCGGAAGCCCAGGCCCATTGGAAATTGAATCCCCCCAGCCAGCCGGTCACATCCACGACCTCTCCGATAAAAAACAGCCCTGCCAGGTTTCGACTCTCCATGGTCTTGCTCGAAAGCTCGGCCGTACTTACTCCGCCCGCGGTGACTTCGGCCTTCTCGTAACCCTCGGTCCCCGCCGGACAAATCTCCCACCGATGTATCGCTTGCTCCATCTTTTCAAGCGATCGATTCGTCCAGTCTTCCGGTTCGTGGCGTTCGATCCAGCGGTCCGCCAAGCGTTGTGGCAAAGCTTTGCGCAGCGCGCTGCGAGCCGCGGCGAGATCCCGCCGCCCGGACCCGTTTCGCAACGCAGCAGTCCAGTGCTGTCCAGGTGCCAAGTCGATCATGACCGGCGCGTCGTCCTTCCACTTCCAATACGACGAGACCTGCAAAATCGCGGGCCCGCTTAGTCCGCGATGGGTAAGCAACATCTTTTCCCGGAAACTCGCTCCGCCGCACGCCGACGTCACCACCGCCGATACTCCAGCCAACTCGCCGTACGTCCGCGCGTCTGCCCGGCCAAACACGAGCGGAACCAACCCCGGCCGGCAAGCCACGATGGAGTGTCCAAATTGCCGCGCTACCTCATAGCCGAACCCGGTCGCTCCCATCTTCGGAATCGAGAGGCCGCCCGTGGCCACGACGAGCGCCGAGGCCGTGAACTCCAGGTCTTCAGCCGCCCCGCCTTGCGTTGCGCGCACCACAAATCTGCCGTCGTGCCCGATCTCCCGCAGGTTTGCATTCAGGAAAATCCGTACTCCAGCCGACGCGCACTCCTCCAGCAGCATCCCGAGAATATCGGTGGCCGACCGATCGCAGAACAGCTGCCCCGGAGCCGCCTCTGGATAAGGCTTTTTCTCGTGATACGGAATCCCGTGTTTTTCCAACAGCTGCAGAAAATCAGCCGGCGTATAGCGAGCCAACGCGGACCGGCAAAAATCCGGGTTCTCCGACAGAAAATTCTCCGGTCCACAGTACAAATTCGTGAAATTGCACCGGCCGCCCCCGGAAATTAGAATTTTCTTCCCGGCCTTTTCCGCGCGCTCCAGGACTGCGACTCGCAATCCCAGCTGGCGCGCCTGCAGCGGCACACATCAACCCCGCCGCGCCCGCTCCCAAAATCACTGCGTCAAACTCCTGCCTCATCGCTCCCCAATCGTGGCCCCAGTCAGGAACCCAAGCTAAAACTCTTCAATTTGCTCGAATTTGTTATCACTATTATTCGGTGCTACGATACCCCTCAGCATTAGGTTCTTCAGCCGGTAGAAAAAGGCGGTGTGGAATGTCCGAAAAACCTGCTACAACTCTGCCCGGAACCGTCAAGAAAATTATTAGCCCTCTGCATCCGGATCTTCCGGAGAAAGCCGAGATCACCGTGGACGGCGCCGAAGAACTGTATCGCGAGATCCGCATCGAGAACACACTAACCGACGAAAAAGGCAATGAAGTAAAGCTGAAACCTGGCGCTCAAGTGGAAGTGACCGTCGAAGCCGATCCGAAGGACACGGTAGTAAAAGACAAAGCAGCGGGCGGTCACTAAAGCGTCAGGGCTGGCCGTGCTCCGCGGCCGGCTTTGCAGGTTCGCCAAGCGGCAAATCAATGGTCATCGGTGCATGGTCGGAAACGCGGTCAGCCACGGCCTCGTTCAGTTCGCGCATGGTAACGGGGAAAGACGGAGCGAACCGGTAGCTTTGTCCGGCCCGCCGCGGATCATCGATAAAAGGTTTGACAAAAAACCAGTCCAGCTTGAAGCGCCCCACCAACCCTCCGAAGTCCCGGTTGAACGCGTAGGTGGGAGAGAACCCCTTCCAAGTTCTTTGGTTGCTGTCCGCTAGAGTTCGCGATCTCGGCGGAGCTGTCCGGTCGCGCTCGCCTCGAAAATCGAATGCATGACCGTCGCTGAAGCGGAATTTCTCGGTCGTTCCGAACAGCGGCCGCTCCCGGTTGTCCCAAAAAATCGGCAAGTGGAATGCCGACGGATCGTTGTACCCGTGGAAATAACGGATCGGAAACAGCGCGTACTTGAAGATTCCCAGCGGATGAAAATAGGAAACGGCCTGACCGATCCAGAATTTGTAGTCGGTAATGCGCGACATGATCTCGTTACGGATCGACGTGGGCGTATTGTCGCTGCTCGTGGTGTTCAGATCGCCGGCCAGCAACACGGGATTCCGGTCGTCTTTCACGTCCGCGAGCAGCGCCTGCATCTGTTGCCGGCGACACGCCGGCGGACACTTGTTTTCCAGGTGTGCCGCGACGACCGTGGCCCGGCCGGTCGGCAAGTCCGGTACGGAGATATCCGCGATCAGCGCCATGCGGCCGCCGTGGCGCAGTTCGCGTTCCATCCGTTCTCGGAATAATTTGTGCGCCGACCATCGCCTCCCCAGCTCGAGTTTCGAAATCGCCTTGTATTCGTTGGCGTACCAGTCGTAGCAGACCGGCAAACGAAAGATGCGGGCGTTTTCAATGGGATAGCGGCTCAAGATTGCGGTGCCATGCAGGCCGTGATAGCGATCCTTATCGACACGCAAGTCTTCCTGCAAACGCTGATCCTCCGGGGCGTCGGACAAATGAACTGGTTCGGTGCCGAGGTCGAATACCGGATCGACCTCCACGAACTCCACGCCATAGGCGTAGTTCATGTGTAGCGCCGCCGCCAGTTCCCGGGTGACGTCGCGATACTCCGTGCGTTTCATCCCCCAATCGGCTTCGTTCAGGATCAAGACATCGACATCGTGTAGCGCGGCCAGCTGCGATCGGACCAGCTCCTTTTGCCGCAAGCCGAGGCCGGGCTGCGCCGCCGCCAGCCGCAGAAATTCGTCGCCATCGGCGAGCGCCGCCCGGATCAGTTCAAAATTCAATCCGCGTTCGATATTCCACAGGCCTACGCGAACCGTGACGCCGAGACCCTTTACGTCCGGACGATGTGGATGGATCTCCGACGTTGTCTTCTCGCTTTGCACGAAGGCTGTGTTCAACAGGCTATCAAGTCGCACGGCCAGCGGGCCCTCCGGCTTTGCCGTGCCGGCAAGGGTGACAAGCTCATTGAAAGAGAGCAGCTCCGGATTTTCGAGCGGCGCCGCGACCGCGGGCGCGGAGTTCTCCCCTGCCGCGTAGGAGGACGCCCCCAATCCAAAGGCCAAAACACTCAGTAAAGTGATTTTCGCCGCCGGGGACCCTGATCTGTAGGAGTGTCGGTTCATAAATCAGTGCTCGCCATGAATCCTATTTCTCTTTCGCCGGGTTCCCTGAATCTGTGCGTGCCAGCAACAACTCCTCGATCCGGATGAGGTGGCGTTCCAGGCTCTCCTCGGTCTTTGCGTTCTTTTGTGCCATAAGGATGAGCTTTATGGAAACAAGAAGTACACCCGCTTCGAGAAACAACGAATGCGTGAAGCCTTTTACGAACAACGCCGCCAGGAACAGAGCGCCGGTCAGAACAATTACGACAGCGGACCAAAGGCCGTAAGACTTGAGTGCGGTCATATCGACTCACTTCCTTACACAGAGGGTAGAGATAAAAGGTACAGCTTTCTCCGGCAAAACCATCGTTCGGTAGATCCGCGACGATATTACAGGTAAAACGCGGCGCTTCGCGCGGCCAAGCGGGCGGTTGAATCGTTTCTCTCTCAGCTGCATCAAATTCCCCTCGGAGGATATGTTATGAGTTCGCTCCCGCGTAAAGGTGACAATCTTGACAGTGCTAAGGTGTCGGCCTACACTATGGAGTTTTTAGGCAGCCCCAAAAATCTCGCTGAGGGGCAGGACTCCCACATGGACAAGAAAAGACTCGAGTACTACAAGAAAAAGTTGATGACGCGCCGCGAAGAATTGATGAGAACGATTGCGCGCACCGAAGAAGAAGGCCGTCAAGCGGACGACGACCCGACCGTGGACCTGGCGGACAAGGCCGCCAACTCGTACACCAAAGAGTTTCTCTTCGGCATGACCAACACGGACCGCACCATCCTCAACATGATCGACGAGGCGCTAAAGCGCATTAAGGCCAACGAATACGGGCTATGCGCGAACTGCCAGGAAGAAATGCAGCAAAAGCGGCTCGAAGCGGTGCCGTGGGCGAAGAACTGCATCAGCTGCCAGGAAAAGATCGAACAGGGACTGTTGTAGTCGCAAGCCGCGGGGCGGTCCGCCCCGTGTTTTCCTTCCAAATCCTGAGACGCCGCCCAAGATTTTGTAGGAACTGTGGTGGTTGAGATTGTTCGGGCATCCTTGTTGGATGCCCTACGGAATAACATTTCTTTTTTGCGTAAGCTGCGGCAGCCGATTCGCAAGGACTGCTTCGCATCCTTCCCCGACTTGCCGAAGGTCGTGTGCGATACGTGCGGCGCACCGCTGGCTGCGCCGTTTTCCGGGGGAGGTGGAGTGACCTTGGCGAAACGCGCAGGTCTGACCGCGACGCCGTGGTTCCCCCGCCAAAGACAGCGCGATCGCGGCTAGAACCAGGCCGATTTGGTCGCCCGGCCGCTGGCGCGGCGGTAAGGGCTGCCTTACCGATTCGTTTTGCTGATGCTGAACAGGCCAGGCCCGACAAGGACATACTGAGCTTGTCGGAGCGCTGGGAATCCGTGCGTGGCGCTTTTGCCACACCTCCGGGCAGCCAAATTGACAATTTGCACGTCTTTTTCCGTCTTATTGGTAGATGTAGATGATGTACTGAAAACGGGAGCGACGCTGGACGCTTGCGCCAAGGCGTGCGTCGAACCGGAGCCAAATCGGTGAACGGATTGACCGTGGCCCCGGGCGGTTAGACACCTAGTCAAAGGTTGCTCCGACGACTTTCTGCAAGTTGTAGTACCCTTAAGGGAGTGCGATGAGCGCACGACGGCCAGAACCGGTCGAATCCCGGGGGCGTCATACCCCCCAAGCATCCGGAGCGGCTGTGCCCGGCTCCGAGGGTCCCGCAGGCAGTAGAATCCACAATTCACTTCCGTTGCGGCGCGCGTCGCTGATGCAGGAGCCTGTATTGGTGCTGAACGCCACGTACGAGCCTATTAATGTTACGGCGGTACGGCGCGCGATGGTGCTGATGCTGAAGGGAGTTGCCCAGGCGGAGGAATTGCACAACGCCGAAGTGCACTCTTCGGCGCACGCTCACCGGGTTCCGTCGGTGATTCGCTTATTGGCCTACCGGCATATTCCCCAGCAGAGCCGGGCGCTTTCGAGGAAAAACATCTTGTTGCGCGACCGGAACACCTGCCAGTTCTGCGGCCAGGTTTTTCCCGGCTCGGAGCTTACCTTGGATCATGTCATTCCTCGTTCGAGGGGCGGGCGTTCCTCGTGGGAGAATCTAGTGGCCTGCTGCTACAGCTGCAATAACAGCAAGGGAGACCGGACGCCGGAAGAGGTGGGGTTCAAACTGGCGCGCCGGCCACGCCCGTTCACCCTCCATACTTCCCGTCAACTGATGCGTTTGATTGGCCACCGGGACGAACGATGGCGTAAGTACCTGTTTTATTAGCAATTTTCCGGATAGAGAGAAGCTAAGAAAAGATTTATCGAAAAAGGAAACCTTTTTCGGTGGAATGCATCTATAATAGTAACTAACCACTTCGAGGACACACCCCGGGAAGCAGTTAAGGCCAAAACCTTAGCTGCTTCTCTCCTTTTACGGCCGTTTTTTTTGCGAAAGCGATTCCCTGGAAAAGTATTCCATTCAAAAGAAAACGGCGGCGCCGTTTGACGCGGCGAATAGGAACTGCTAGGCGCTTTCCTTTTTCCGATTCTCGGGGAAGCTTTGGAGCGCGGTTTCTTCGTCGTGAAATTCCTGAAAGACTCGGTAAAGCTGCGTGATCTTGAGGATTTCTTCGACCTTGGGGGTCAGCCCCACGACCTTCATCTCGCCGCCGTGCTTGATCACGCTCATGTAGCAGTTCACCAGCTCGCCCACTCCGGAGCTGTCGAGATATAGCAGCCCGTCGACGTTGAGGACGATTTTTTTTCGCCCTTGTTTCATGAGTCCGCCAACGGTGTCCCGCAAGGCGCCACTAGCGAACGAAGTGAGCTGACCAGTGAGATCCACGATGGAGACTTCGCCTGTACGCCGTATGATGGCCGAAAAGTTCACGCTACCCTCTGAGGGACGACGTGCATTGTACTCCGCTCAGGAGGTTTTCATGTATAAAAATTGTCAATTCTTGAGCGGAAAATGGCCTGCAAACGAGAGCGATGTGGAAAAGCTCCAGGGGAATGAGTCGCTACGGCGAATCGTTATTGCCGAAGGACAACCCGCAGGCCGCGCCGCCAACTTTCGGCGAGCCCGCGCAAATAACTTCCCTTTCTGGCGACGGATGGCGCAGTAACGCGCCGGTGAAATATCCGTACGATGGAAAATTGCCCCGCAGCAGATGCGTCGAAAAACTGCCACGAAGCCTCGACCGATATGGCGAGCCCGGTCAAGCTACAACAAGCCGAACGTCAAGCTGTTCCCAGGACAGCGCGCTGAAAATCGCCACGCGCGCCGTTCTCGCGGACTTCGGTCGACTCCGACGCGGCGAGTTTGCGCAGGCAGGCATCGAGGTCGACGGTTCGTCCATGCCAAACGAGTATCAATGATGTAGATACCTTCCGTGCCATTTAATTATAACTTTTAGAACTGCAGTCCGCTGATGCGTACGGCGGGTTGTTGCATGTTCCACGAAGCAGGGATGTGTTCGAACGAGACCTCGAAGCCGCGATGTTCGCCCGGTACGACCGGCGACGCGACGGGCGTCAATACCGGTCGGGATTCCCGCAGAGCGATTTGATTGAGGTCGTCCGAAAATTCGATGGTGATCTCGACACCGCGTAGCGCGCGATCGCCCCCGTTGACCAGTTCCCCGGTGAGCGTGGTGATCTCTTGATGCAGGAAATTTTCCGCGCGGCTGAGAGCGATATTTTCGATACGCAACCGGGTCGCGTAGGCCTGCTCGGCAGCGCCAAAAACAAAATGCGTTCCCGCGGGGGCGGAACCGGGCGGCGACTGGCGTCCGGGCAGAAAATAGAGCGCGCCGACAATGACGAGCACGGCCACCGCCGCCAGGATGAGTGCAAAATTGAAGCGGCCGCGGTCTGGCTGCGAAGAATCGGGAATCTCGATTTGAGGCGCCTCGTGCATCAACTCACCACGGAATTTTCGCACGTTTCGTGATGCGCAGGGTACGTCGCCGGTGTTACGCGTTCCAGCTCAGCGACCTACCACGAGACGCTGCACCAGGGGCTCGGGCAACCGGGCGGCACGCATGCGAGCCTGTACTTCGGAAATATCGTACGGAACGCGCCAGAATTCAACGAGCTGATGCTCGAGGTCGGCGATGGCAAACCCGGCGCGCGGATCGCCGTCACGAGGCTGGCCGATGGAACCCGGATTGAGCAAATACCGGCGCTTCGGTTCGATGCGCAGAGGAGCGAAAGATTCCGAAGCGCGGGGATGAATGTTGAGCACTTCCAAGTGAGAGTTTTGATTTTCGTAAGAAAATCCGCCCTGGTGATGCGTGTGCCCGAAAAAAGTAACCGCGGCGGTGGAATCGAGCAATCCTTCCAGCGCTTGCGCGGGAGTGAATACATATTCATCTTCATCTTGAAACGCGCCGTGAACCAGGACGACGCCGTCGGTTTCCAAAGGCCCGGACGGAAGTTCGGAGATCCACTTCAGATTTTCGGGAGAAAGCTGAGAGCGCGTCCAGTTGACAGCGGCCTTCGCAACCGGATTGAAGTCGTCGGTTTCCATCAAATCGGTCGCGGCTTTGTCATGATTTCCGCGGATCGTACTCGCTCCGAGTTCGCGAATCCTGGACGTGACTTCGTTCGGGTCCGGGCCATAGCCCACGACATCACCCAGACAGGCAACGTGATCCCAGCGATCCTTGGCAATTTCCAGGGCCGCGGTCAGCGCCGTCGAATTAGCGTGAATGTCGCTAAGAACGAGAATTCGCATCGGATATGTCCAAAAAGAGCAACTGAGTATAGATGAACACACGCGCGGATGCACGGCGGGATTGCAGACGGTTGTAAGAATAACCAGACGCTGAGCAACGCCTTGCCAAATTGTCTCCCGAATTTCTAATTTCTATAAAAATTTGAGCAAAAAACGTCACCACGTTCCAGAAGCGGACACGATGATGTGGCACACATATGACAACTGAAGCAAAAAATCTTATCCGATCAAAGAAACAAATGCACAGTGCGCTTCGTCTATATCAGTGCAGCCGGAAAGCAGGGCTGCCGTAGGTCAGTCAGAGAACTTCAAGAAAAACCCCGCGGTGGCAGCCGCGGGGCCAGTGACACGCATTCTTTCCGGCCGTTAGTCCAGGAAGAGAAAGTGTCGTTCGGGGAAATTTACTCGTCCCAGTGCCCGCGTGTCAACTCTGTCTGTCCTGCTGCAGGTGGTCTGCGGCTGACTCGATTCGAGCGAAAGGAATTGACACGCATGAAATCCCAATCATTTCTTCGGAGCATGACACTGCTTGCGGTTATCGCATTGGCGGTACCGGTCTTCGCGAAGCCGATCAGCAAGACTATCAACATTCCCTCGGCGGCGAAACTGGGTAAGGCCGATTTACAAGCCGGCGAATACCGTCTATCGATCGACGGCAACAAAGCCACGGTGCAAAAAGGCAAGCAAGTTGTCGCGGAAAGCGAAGGCCGCTGGGAAGACCGCGAAACCAAGTCCCTCTACGATGCGGTTCTCTTGGGCGACAAAGGCCAAGTCACGGAAGTGCGCTTCTCGGGTCAAAAGCGCGTTTTCGTTCTCAGCGAGTAGCGAGAAGTTTTTTCATAACCACGCCAGAGGGAGGCTGCGCGGTTCAGCCTCCCTGCTCATTCCGTGGAGCATTCTTTTTCTTTGCCTATCGCACTCTCAACGAATCAGCATGCAATCCCCATAACTATAAAAGCGGTATTGGGCCTCGACCGCGTGGTTGTAAGCAGCAAGCACACGATCGCGCCCCGCCAAAGCACAAACCAGCGCCAGCAGCGTTGAACGCGGCAGATGAAAATTTGTCAGCAGCGCGTCCACGATCCGGAAACGAAATCCAGGAAAAATAAACAGCCGGGCTTCCGCTTTGCCTGCAAGAAGATGTCTGGGTGAGCCTGATTCCGATGCGTGCAACGCAGCAGCTTCCAGTGCGCGGACAACCGTGGTGCCAATGGCAAGAATCGGCCGGCCCGCGGCCCGCGCGGTGTGAATGCGTTCGGCGGTCTCTTCCGGAATTTCGTACGACTCGGCGTGCATGGCGTGGTCCTCAAGAGCCTCCGCATGAATCGGCTGAAACGTTCCCAGCCCGACGTCCAGAGTGATCTCGCAAATCTCCGCGCCGCGCTGCTGAATCCTCGTGAGAATTTCCGGCGTGAAGTGCAAGCCCGCGGTCGGAGCTGCAATCGCGCCAGGATTTTTCGCAAAGACCGTCTGGTAGCGATCGCGGTCCGCCGATTCGTCGGCGCGGTCGATGTACGGCGGCAAAGGGATGTGACCCAGGCGATCGATATGCTCGCCCACCGAACGTCCATCTTTCGAAACGAATTGCAACGTCCGCACGCCTAATTCTCCACGCGCGATAATCTCCGCTTGCAATTCGCCTTCCCCAAACAACACGCGCTCGCTTTTCGGCAATTTGCGTCCCGGGCGCACCAGCGCTTCCCAGGTTCCCGGCGCGACCTGGCGTGTCAGCAGAACCTCGACCAGGCCGGTGAGATGCTCGGACCGGGTAGCCTTGGACGGCGGCTGGGAGTGCAGCCCAGCGCGCCGGCCGAACAGACGCGCGGGGATCACGCGGGTGTTATTCAGAACCAGGAGTTCGTCGCCGCGCAGGAGCGCCGGAAGATCGGCAAAAAGGTGGTCTCGCATTTCACCGGTGTCGCATCGCAGCGTGAGAAGGCGCGACGCGTCCCGCCTGTCCAAGGGCCGCTGCGCAATCTGCTCGGCAGGGAGTCGATAATCGAGTTGGTCCAGGCGCATCGGGCGCAGTTTAGCAGTAATCCCGCGAAGGCGAGCGGCGGGCGAAAGCCAGTACCGGCTGCGTGGCTTACTCTGAGAAGACGTTCCTTGAGGGTTTGAATGAGTAACTGCCCTATTTACAGTATATTACATGGATTCAAGGGCTCGCTAGATCGTACTTGACAATAATAGACTAAGATTATATTATCTGCTCGTAGTCAAATAACCCACAGAGACCATGGAGGTTGCAACACATGAGAACGCTTACAGCTTTTCGCGGCACATCTACGTTGCAGGACCAAATCAATCGCTTGTTCAACGATGCCTTCGAGCGGACCGGGCAGCAGGAGTCTAACCTTACGACCTGGGCGCCCGCGGTCGACATCTATGAGAATGAGCACGAACTGGTGGTGAAAGCCGACTTGCCGGATGTCGATCCCAAGGATTTGGACATTCGCGTGGAGAACAACATTCTGAGCATTCGCGGGGAACGCAAGTTCGAGAACAAGGTGAACGAGGACAATTACCTGCGTGTCGAGCGCGCGTACGGGTCGTTCAGCCGCAGCTTCTCGCTGGCCAACACCGTGAATCCGGATGGCATCAAGGCCGATTATCAGAACGGTGTTTTGACGTTGAACGTGCCAAAGCGCGAGGAAGCCAAGCCGAAGCAGATCAAGGTGAACGTCGGGACACCGGCGGTCGCGGCTGCTGCGGCAGGTGGACGATAAGCCAGCTAGGGTAGATAGTTGTGTAGGCAGAGCGGGGCTGGCAAGTTCGCCGGCCCCGTTCCAGCAAGAAAAGGACTTGAAGGAAAGAGATCATGTTGCGATTTGAAAAAATGACGGTCAAGGCGCAAGAGGCGCTGCAGAGCGCGCAGGAAATAGCCGGGCGTCACGAAAACCAGGAAGTCCAGCCGGTTCATTTGCTGGCCGCGCTGGTGGCGCAGGCGGACGGCGTGGTGTCGCCGCTGCTGGCGCGATTGGGAATCCGCAGTGAATTGCTTTCGCAGGATCTGGAGCGCGAAATTAACCGACTGCCGAAAGTCACCGGCTACGCGCAGCAAAATATGAGCCGCGCGTTGAACGACGTTCTGGAGCGCGCCTTCAAAGAAGCGGAAAACTTCAAGGACGAGTATGTTTCGACCGAGCACATGTTCCTGGCGATTGCCGGACAAGAACGTGATCCCGCCGGGCAATTGCTGAAACGGCAGGGCGCATCGCACGAAGCCATTCTGCAGGCGCTGACCGGTTTGCGTGGAAACCAGCGGGTCACCACGCAGAATCCCGAAGCGACTTATGCGGCGCTCGAGAAGTATGCGCGTGACCTGACCGAGCTGGCGCGGAGATCGAAACTGGACCCCGTGATCGGACGCGACGAAGAGATTCGGCGCGTGATGCAAATCCTAGCGCGGCGCACCAAGAACAACCCGGTATTGATTGGCGAACCCGGCGTCGGCAAAACAGCGATTGTCGAAGGATTGGCGCAAAGGATTATTTCCGGCGACGTTCCGGACGTGTTGAAAACGAAGAAGCTGGTGGCGCTGGATTTGGCGGCGTTGGTAGCCGGCGCGAAGTTCCGCGGAGAATTTGAAGAACGGTTGAAAGCGGTGCTGAAGGAAATCACCGAAGCCGAAGGGCAAATCATTCTGTTTATCGACGAGCTGCACACGCTGGTGGGTGCGGGCGCCGCGGAAGGCTCGATGGACGCGTCGAACATCCTGAAGCCGGCACTGGCGCGTGGTGAATTGCGCGCGATCGGCGCCACCACGTTGAACGAGTACAAGAAATATATCGAGAAAGATCCCGCCCTGGAGCGCAGATTTCAGCCGGTTCTGGTCAACGAGCCTTCTGTGGAAGATACCATCTCGATTTTGCGCGGGCTGAAAGAGCGCTACGAAGTGCACCACGGCGTGCGCATCAAGGATGCGGCGATTCTGGCGGCGGCCACGCTTTCGCACCGCTACATTTCCGACCGGTTCTTGCCGGACAAGGCCATCGACCTGATCGATGAAGCTGCGGCGAGCCTGCGCATGCAGATCGATTCGCTGCCCGAGGAGATCGACGAAATCGAAAGACGCATCATGCAGCTGGAAATCGAGCGCCAGGCGTTGCTGAAGGAGAAAGACGCGCACTCCAAAGAGCGCCGCCAGCAGATCGAGAAGGAACTGGCGAAGCTCCGCGAAGATTCCAGCGGACGCAAAGCGCGGTGGCAAGCCGAGAAGGATGCCATCGGCAAGATCCGGAAATTGAAAGAACAGATCGAGCAGCTGCACGCCGAGGAGCAGAAGTACGAACGGTCGGGCGAACTAGCGAAGGTCGCGGAGATTCGCTACGGCCGCATCGCTGCGGCGGAGCGCGACTTGAAGCAAGCCGAAGAGCGCTTTACCGCGGTGCAAAAAGGCACGCCGATGCTGAAGGAAGAAGTCGACGAGGAGGATATCGCAAAGCTGGTCAGCAAGTGGACGGGTATCCCGGTGGGACGCTTGCTGGAAGGGGAAGCGCAGAAACTTGTGCACATGGAAGAGCGGCTGCGGCAGCGCGTGGTGGGTCAGGAAGATGCGTTGGAACGGGTATCGAACGCCGTGAGGCGAAGCCGCGCCGGCTTGTCGGATACCAAGCGGCCGATCGGCTCGTTCATTTTTCTGGGTCCGACCGGCGTGGGGAAAACCGAACTGGCGCGAGCGCTCGCGGAGTTTTTGTTCGACGACGAGAAGCTGATGATTCGCATCGACATGTCCGAATACATGGAGAAGCATAGCGTGTCGCGGCTAATCGGCGCGCCGCCAGGGTATGTCGGCTACGAAGAGGGCGGCCAATTGACCGAGCAGGTGCGCCGGCATCCTTATTCGGTGGTTTTATTCGACGAAATCGAAAAGGCGAATCCGGATGTGTTCAACGTGCTGCTGCAAATCCTGGAAGACGGGCGATTGACCGACGGCAAGGGGCGCACCGTCGATTTTCGCAATACGGTGCTGGTAATGACCAGCAACGTTGGCTCGACTGCGATTTTTGAGTTGTCGAAGACCGATCCAGAGCGCGCTCGCAAGGAAGCGCTGGACGCGTTGCGGGCCGCGTTCCGCCCGGAGTTCATCAATCGCATCGATGAGATCGTGATCTTCAATCCGCTGGGCAAGGAGCACCTGGAGCGCATCGTCGATTTGCTGCTGCGCGGCGTGGAAAACCTGCTTGCGGAGCGCCAGATCAAGCTGGAACTCACAGCCGGGGCGAAGGAATTGCTGGTTCGCGAAGGGTATGATCCGGCGTTTGGCGCGCGGCCGCTGCGGCGGACGATCCAGAGAATGATTCAGGATCCGCTGGCGTTGCAGATCCTGGAAGGAAAAGTTCTGCCGGGCGATCACGTTCGGGTCGATCGTGATGGACAGAAAGACGCGATGCGATTTGAGCGCGTCAAGAAAGCAAAGCCCGCTGCGGCGGGGGTGACGCCATAAGGGAGCGGCCGCTACACCGAGCAGCGCGGCACGGAATGGACTCGGGAAACGATGCAACGAGTCAGCGCGGGACGCCGCTTATCCTCGTCGGACAGGCTCAGGTAACAGTCGGGTGGTAAACGCGGTGCGTGTCATACGCAGTATGCGAATAGAATTGCGGTGATCTATGAAGATTTTTCGGACAGGTATTCTGCTGATTTTGTTGAGCGTGCTCCTGGTAGTTGCAGGCGACTACCTTGCGGGCCCGACGGGCATGAAGATCGCCTTGGCGTTTGCCGTAGTAATGAACGCCATATCCTATTTTTTCTCGGACAAGATCGCGCTCAAGACAAGCGGGGCGCAACCGGTAACGCGCGAGCAGTTGCCGCGGCTCTACGCGGTGATGGAACGCCTGGCAGCCAAGGCCAATTTGCCGGTGCCAAAACTGTACGTAATTCCCGAAGAGGCACCCAACGCGTTTGCGACGGGCCGAAATCCCCGGCATGCTTCGGTGGCGGTCACGCAGGGCCTGCTGGAAATCATGAATGATGATGAGCTGGAGGGCGTAATCGCGCACGAGCTTTCGCATGTGCGCAACTACGACATTCTTACGACCTCCATTGCCGCCACGATCGCAGGGGCCATTACCTATCTGGCTCATATGGCCCAGTGGGGAATGATCTTTGGCGGCTACGGTGGCGACCGGGAGGATGATCGAGAGGGCGGCGCTTTCGCCGCAATTGCTATGATGATCCTAGCTCCCTTTGCCGCGCTGATGCTGCAATTGTTCCTTTCGAGAACGCGCGAGTATTCCGCCGACCAAACCGGCGCTCGCATGGTTGGCCAGCCGTACGGGCTGATCAGCGCTTTACAAAAGCTGGGCGCTTACAACCAGCGCATCCCGACCACTGCCCTTGCTCCAACGACGGCGGCCCTGTGCATCGTGAAGCCGATGCTGGCAGGTGGCGGGTTAGCCTCGCTGTTCAGTACTCATCCACCGCTCGAGGCGCGTATCGCCGCTCTGCGCCAGATGACCATCGTGCCGCAACGCTAGACGATTTTGGACTTCGGTCTTTTGCATAACCTTGCCCGATTCATGTGTAAAGATTCCAATACGTTTCCGAGGTCAGCGATCGCTTCTTTTTGTATCCCTCGCTCAAGTAGCTGAATCGAAAGCTATTAAGAGCCTGTACGTTTGGACAGCCCTTTGGTAGACCAAGTGCACCGATAAAGGGCGTTACAGGAGCAACACCGGGGACGTCCAGAGACGGGGAACTATGAGCTGTAAGGACACCATCCATTTGATTTGTTGGTATTTAGAACGAAAATTGTCGCCTTCGGTGGAGAGCGAAATTGAACGGCACCTGGGCGAATGCCGCGATTGTCACCTGGTGTTTGAGGCCGCCAACACGACATTGGACCGCTATTTCGGGCCAGCACGAACTCCCGAAACCGATGTTGCCCGAACCGCAGCCTAAACCGCGTTCGCTAATTTCAATTGAATCAGTATTTTGAGGCTGTGCACAGGAAATGTACAGCCTGTTTTGCTTGTTTGTCTCCCCTGGCTAGCCCTCCGTCACCATAAGGTCTATTTCCAGCAAAAATTACCGTTGCTCTCCGAGGGCGGTAAACTTTACTGGTACTAGTACGTATAGGCAAAGCTCAGAATGGCCTCCGAGATTGCTCGCAACCTGCTTTAGGGATTGGGATTATCCGTTTTCCACAAGGCGTAGGGTGTTTGGTGTAGGAGATGCTCCTTCTCCAGTCGCGCACGGCGGATGAACGCAAAGGAGATTAAGTCCATGAGTGATTTCCAAGAACCGGTGTATCACACTAACGCGGGGGCGCCGCGCTGGGTAGGTTTGGCGGTTGCGGTATTGGGCGGAGTGTCGCTGATCGGTCTGGGCGTTGGAGTCAGCGCGCTCAACCGCGCCAACAACATCGAGCAAGCCACCGAAGCCTCGGTAAAACAGTCCACCGATGCCTTGGCGCAACGGCTTGCCAAGGACGACGAAATCAACCAACAGCTGCAGAGCGACTTGAAGGTGGTTACCGACAAGCTGAACCTGACGCAGACGCAATTGCTTTCGGCGCGTAAGCAGACCAAGGCAACGTCGGTCGCAGTAGACAAGAAGTTGAACGGCCTCGAGAGCTCGGTGAACACGCAGCTGGCCACGAAGGCGAATGCCGACGACGTGAACAAGCTGAATGGCGACGTCACGGGCGTGAAGAGCGACCTGGACGCCACGAAAGACAGCATTCAAATGGCCCGCAGCGAGATGGGCACATTGATCGCCCGTAACCACGATGAAATCGACCAGCTGCGCCGCATGGGCCAGCGCGATTATTTTGAGTTCACTGTTTCGCGCAAAGGCGGCGCCGGCCGAGTGGGATCCATCCAGGTCGAGCTGAAGGACACCAACACCAAGAAGAACCAGTACACGATCAACGTACTGGCGGATGACAAGAGCTTCGAGAAGAAGAATCGTTCGGTGAACGAGCCGATCTTCTTCTACACTGGCGGAAGCCACGCGGCGCTCGAACTCGTCGTGAACAAGGTTTCCAAGACATCGGCCTCCGGCTATTTGAGCGTGCCGAAAGCGGCGGGCGCAACGTCGGCTAGCGCTTCAACGCCCGCGCAGTAACACACGTAGAGTTTCCTTCAACGCTTGAGAGGGCACACCAAGGGAGGGTTCCAGAGACCCTCCCTTTTCTTTTGAATGCCGCATTTTCATTGGTGATTTCCGAGTTTTATGCCCATTTTAAGTATGCGTTTGCTTGTTCAGCTATCTCCTGATGGCCAATGTTACAGCAGGAGATGCAATTCTGTGTTACGCAGGGAAGCTACATCACTGGCACCACAGCCTCTTCAGTCGCCGACACTCTTGGTAACAGCTACACCCAGGTCGCAAACGGTTCCGGTACCCAAGCAAACATCACATGGTCCCATCTGGGGAGCATTCGCCGTGACAGGCGCTGCCAATACGGTTACCCCGACCTTCGGCGGGAGTGGAAAATACTAGGTGTGCAATCGCGGAGTACGCGAACGTAGCGTCCTTTGACGTTACGAATAACGGCCATGGATTCAGCGGCAGCGGTCCCACGACAATCAATTCTGGAAACGTCACCACAACGGACCTCCACCTCCGGGACCGTCGACATCGACAGTGTTCATGATGCTGTGACGAAAAGGCCGGGGGCGTGGGCAGGCGAGCACAGCGTCTGCGATCACCTCTCGGTCTAAGTTTGCAGTAGATTAACGCTGATGTTAAGTAGCGCTGTGTTACCGCTCACGCGCAGAGGCAACAATGAGCCTCGTCAAGAGCATTCTAGCGGGTGTCGCGGCAGTGGTTCTGGGTGTACCCACTATCGCCACCACCTTTATTATTGCGTTTTTATTCCGTACAGCAGGCCATTGGCTATTGCAGCTACGCAAATGAAGAAGGACATATAAACTGCTTTGTTCAATTGTCACGGGCGAACGGCAGCGGCAACCTCACCACCAGTTGAACGAGTGGAATCCTGGTTCGGTAATGCGACTAACCGCGCGGAACTTTTTGACCTTTCAAATTCGTAACGTCGTTCATGAGAAAATCATGACAAACCCACAATGGCAATTCGGCGCCCCGGAAGGCGTGATCCTATTGGGTGCTAGTATTTTCATCATGGTGTTGGGAGTATCCGCGTTTTTTGAGCCCGACATTCGGTCGCTCCACTTTTTTCAATCCTGGATGTACCTCGCGACCATCGCACTGAGCTTCAGAGGTAATCGGTGGGGATATTTCATTGGAATTTCCGCAGCAGGGCTCTGGGACTATATCAATATCTTCGTGACCACCTTCTTCTTCAATGGACTTCAACAGCTTACCCAGTGGTTTCACACTGGGCATTTGGCCAGACCAGACCTCTTGATCGCAATACCCGCATGGTTCTCCAATTTACTGGTGATTATGGGTTGCTTGTGGGCTTATGCGCGTAGATCAGACAAAACACCAAGGGACGCTGCCAAGTTCGTACTTTCCTTCGCGTTCACAACGGGCTTTTTCGCCCTAGCCATCGCTTTGTTCCAGCCTCGTTATCTCGGGATTTTCCCTCTAATATTGCACCCGCACTGGCCGTGATTTGTCAGGCCCTGACCAGACGCTCCGATGCCGTCGCCGTTCCAGTGTCCGATTAGACGTTCCGGCTTTTATCCGGTTTGCGCCGACCGTGGTCACGCAGGCGTTGGGCATCACCGGAGGCCTATTGATCTCGATTCCTCAGAGTTTGATTCGTTGCAGTTTTGTGATTCCGGGGCGCTGATCGTGGACAACGTGAGATTTCAATCTGACGGCCGGGTCAAAGACCCGCTGCGAAGCCGCTCGCCGATTCGCCGCCTATTCCTGCAACGATACAAGCAACCGCAGGCAGCACCGTGCGGAAAATGTTTTGCGAAAACCTCGCCGTAGACTATATTCTCCTCGGAATTTTGAGGAGGGCATCATGAGCGAAGACCTAGAACCAAAGAAATCTGAAACCCCGAAGCAACCCGATGTGGTGGCGCTTGCGGAAACGGAATTAGACGGAGTCGTCGGCGGTACCGGAGCGCAGGTAGCTAAGGCCGAAGAAACGGCCACGATCCCTCCCAACGCAGACGTGGTCGGAGGAGCGCTAACCGCAGGCAAGGTCGCTGTACCTTGGTCAATTTTGAAGTAGGATTCGGTCCCCGACCCAAAGCGATTACACGGATCAACGAACTGCAGTTGTGTCCCCTGTCTGGTGCTCCCCAATCTGGAACTGCAAAAAACGATGAATCGCTGCGAGCGCCTTCCCATCTGCTGACGAAATCACGACACGACCTCCGTTCGGTGTTTCCTCGAACGCGTAGTGGATGTGGCTCTGCAACCGTTTCATCTCAGGAACGCCCGGTGGAACCGTATCGTGGACGAACATCGGAATATCGAAGTTCCCGTTAGCAAACATCTTCGTGATGTGTGCCAAATGCATTCGAATCTGATCGATGCTTACCTTATCGGTCGGGCTATTCGCTTCGACCTGGATCGCTCCTCCAGTATCGAACAATAAGAAATGATGGGTTGTAGCAGTCTGTAAAAATCCCATCGCGTGTTCCCCGCGAGCATTCATCTGATCGTGCGAAGCGTGCATCGGGCAGTCTTGCGTCTTCGGTTTACTCGCCGCGTCCTGGAGCAGGAATGAAACAACGACAGCCGCGACGATCATGACGATACTCAAGATGATGTCTCCTTTACGTCAGCAAATACTTCGAGCAGACCGGCGCGTTTGCCGTGCGGAGTTCGCTTCAACAGTTGATCCCACTTGATGAGAGTTCTCTTCAATTCACGACGCTTCGATTGCAACTCTTGAATGCTCGCTTCGATCCCGAGTAGCTTTTGGGTGCCTAGCCTTCGAACTTGGTGACAAGGACTTCCGCCTTGGTCGCGAACCGAGAAAATCTGTCCTAGCTCCTTGATCGAGAATCCAACAGACAGAGCGCCTCGGATCATTTGGACTCGCACTAACGCTTCTGGCGGAAACAATCGGTATCCTGAGGAAGATCGCTGTGCGAGCGGCAACAGCCGATTACGCTCGTAGTGGCGCAGCGTGTCCGTGCTCACCCCGGCAAGGTGTGCCAGTTCGGACGATTGCATGACCTTCGCGGAAACCAATTGTCTCATGAGAGAAATCCTCGGGGCTGGAACGGTTCCAGGGTCAAGTGAATAAAGTCGTTTGCTGCTGCGTTCGTGTCCCTAACGTGGCTATCCTCAAAATTTATCATGCATCGCGCCGATAGCATTTACAGTGACTTGACATAAATCCGTATTTCTGCAATTATCGAACTATCATGACTTCGACCAAGAAGGACGCGGAGCAAGTAGCAAGATTTGCTGACATGTTCTCCGCAATGGGGACTGAGCCACGCCTTCGCATCGTGCAACTACTCCTCACGGCCCATCCCGAAGGTCTGGTCGTCAGTGAGATTCAGCAGGAACTGGATATTCCTGGTTCCACACTTTCTCACCATCTCGACAAACTCAAGGCCGAAGATTTGGTGAGGGTTCAACGTGAAAGCACTTTCCTGCGGTACACGGCCAATACAGAAGCCCTTCAAGAACTACTACGCTTTCTATACGCCGAATGCTGCACGCGGAATAAGGCACTAAAGCCAGCGGAAATTATCCATTGCTGTAAATAGGAGGCTATTGTGAGCGAACCGAACATCAAGGAAACGGTGAAAGAGAAGTACGGTCAAGCCGCACTTCGTGCGACATCGGGCGGCAGTTCTTGTTGCGGAGCGTCAGCCTCCTGTGGATGCGGAGACCCGATTACCTCCGACCTTTATGACGAGAACCAGACGAACCAAGTCCCAGAGGAGGCGATGCTTGCTTCTCTCGGCTGTGGCAATCCAACCGCATTAGCGCAACTCAATCCGGGCGAGGTTGTTCTCGACCTTGGTTCTGGCGGCGGCATCGACGTATTGCTCTCGGCAAGACGCGTCGGTCCAAGCGGGAAGGCATACGGCTTGGATATGACGGATGAAATGCTAGCGCTGGCTAACGAGAACAAGCGCAAAGCCGGAGCGGGGAATGTCGAATTTCTCAAAGGCGAGATCGAGCACATCCCGCTGCCGGATAACTCAGTGGACGTAATCATCTCGAATTGTGTCATCAACCTTTCCGCTGACAAGGACGCTGTATTGCGTGAGGCATTCCGAGTTCTCAAGCCAGGAGGACGGTTCGCGGTTTCGGATGTCGTTACCCGTGGTGAGATCGCTCCTGAGATTCGTCAAAGTGTATTGCTATGGGTTGGCTGTATAGCGGGAGCGATGGAGGAAAGTGAATACCGCTCCAAACTGACGGCTTCCGGCTTCGAGCAGATCGAAGTCGAACCAACTCGCGTTTATCACGTCGAGGATGCTCGCGAGTTCCTCTCAGAAAAGGGTTTGGATGTGGATGCGCTCGCGCCGCAGGTTGACGGCAAGTTCTTAAGTGCTTTCGTTCGCGCTGTGAAACCGAAGAATTGACGCGGTGCTTGTTGTAACCGAACGCCGCAAGATTGGTTCATTTATGCCAGGACAATACAACGTTCTCTTTCTTTGCACTGGAAATTCAGCCCGGTCGATCATGGCCGAAGCAATCCTCAACAAGAAGGGATCGCCGACATTCCACGCATACAGTGCGGGCAGTCATCCGACCGGGCGTGTCCGACCCGAAGCACTGAGGCAGATTGAGATCGCGAAGCTTCCGACCGACACTCTCCGCAGTAAGGACTGGTCAGAGTTCGCGAATTCGGGCTCGCCCAAGATGGATTTCGTGTTCACTGTTTGCGATAACGCGGCGAAAGAGGTGTGCCCAATCTGGCCTGGCCAACCGATGACGGCGCACTGGGGCATTCCCGATCCTGCCACGGTCACCGGCACACCCGAACAAGTTGAGCGGGCATTCCGCGATGCGTTCATGATTCTCGACCGACGAATCAGCCTGCTTCTATGCTTACCGTTGGCGAGCCTGGATGCACTTGCGATCAAACGGGAAATTGATCGGATCGGTCAGAAATGAAATCAAGGTTGAGCGCCCGTCTGGTCGCGGAGTTTCTTGGTACAGCCTTTCTTGTCGCGGCTGTCGTTGGTTCCGGGATCATGGCGGAACGCCTTGCGAACGGCAACGGTGCCCTTGCTCTGCTTGCAAACACGATTGCCACCGGAGTGGCACTAGTCGCATTGATTCTGACGTTCGGTCCTATCTCAGGGGCACACCTGAATCCAGTGGTGTCGCTGGCCGATGCAATAGAAGGTGGTATCGACTGGTCCGATGCGCTTGCATACATTATTGCTCAGGCGCTGGGTGGACTTTGCGGCGTGATGATTGCGAATACGATGTTCAGTCTTCCCACGATCAGCTTGTCGCATCATGCACGAACCGGGCCAGCGCAGCTATTAAGTGAATTCATTGCGACCTTCGGACTTCTGTCAGTCATCTGGGGATGTTCGCGTTCTCGCGCGAGCATCGTTCCGTTTGCGGTTGGATGTTATATAACTGCCGCTTACTGGTTCACCGCGTCTACGTCCTTCGCGAATCCCGCCGTTACGATTGCAAGATCGTTGAGCGACACTTTCGCAGGCATCCGACCTATGGACGTTCCACTCTTCGTAGTCGTACAGGTCGCGGGCGGAATCTCAGCAACACTCTTGTTCCGCTGGCTGGTTCCTGGGTTGCCCTCCATCGCAGAGAGGGTCGTCGTTCCGCACTAAGGTCTCCGGCTTCGTCCTCATGTCGCCGCCTGGACTGAGAGCATTGAGGGGGGCGCAGCAGAATTGACCGCGCCCCCATTCTCGTCAATCAGCTACTACTTGCAGCCGGAACAGTCGGCGCAGCAGTCAGCCGAAGGGCAGCATCCTGTATGCGCTGCTTTGGCTGCTCCTGCTAGTCCAAGTGTGATTACAGCCATCAACAACATTATTTTGAACGTCTTCATAGTCTTCTCCTTTAGAAGTGGAAAGAGTTGTAGTGAGGCGGAATACAATCCGCACGGCGGGCCGTGTACTGACTCTTGGTTCTAAATGCGGAGAATATGCGTTTGCAGGAGGATATCCCGACCTTCAAGCCAAACGGTTGGCGCTCCGTCAAGGGGCGTCCAAAGTGGAGTTGAAGGATGGACAGTCAACAACGTGAATACAGCCAGGTGAACATGGCCGATAATTAATGACGACGTGTTCTGCTTCTGAATCAGCGTTGCATCTAGCGGACAGCACGAAATATTGTGATGTTTCTGGGACGAACGCGACGGATGGCCCGTACAGCAGGGTGAGTCTCCATCGGCATCATTGCCATCACGACAGAGCGTTTCATTTGCTTTCCCTTGCGACGATGAACGCGGCGTTGAAGCTGCAACAGGGATTGCACACCCTAAGGCGCAAGCTAAGACTCCCAACCAAAGGGAGAGCACCGTAGCGGTCAAAGACTGTGGGCGAAAGACGTGCATACTTACCTGCATGATGATACCGTTAGACGGTCCAATTTCCCATTCGACTCGTGCTATCCTGCCTTCCCGCTTCCTCTCCTAGATTCAGTTGGTATGCTCTGAAAGACCCGAAGATGATGCAGGACATCGAAGTGCTGGTGCTGACGATGCTTCCGCGATACCTGCGTGCCCTGACAAGGCAGGACGGTCACTTCTTGCAGGCAAGCCCAGTTCCGCAGAGTAATAAAATCGCGGATTACATAACGCGCATTCCTTGAGGGTGGTCACTTCCCAAAGTCTGAGGAAAGCTCTTCAACAGCGGCGCGTGGAATCTCCGTTAGCGGCAGGCTATTGTTCTTGACCCGTACGTAGACCCGTACGTATCCGAGGGATAGGCTTCCGCCAGCTTGGAAACACAAGGGGCAACATGGACGCGAAAGTATCCGACATCGACGTGAAACTGCCCGCCAACGAACCCGAGTCAAAACCTTCCGAACAACTGAGCAAAGCTGATCTAGATGGCGTTGTTGGCGGAGTGATTGAATCGCAGCCGCCCTCAATGTCGCTGGGAGTCGAGCAGACGACGGTCGGTCAGAGGAGCACTACGAGTAAGTAAATCGTCTTCGGTCGGTATAGCGACCCGCAGAATCTTAACAGTCGATACCAGGAGGTACATAGGGATTCGCAACCGCCCAACACCGAAGTGAAACTTTCCAACACCAACGTACCGCAGGAGCCGAAACCTTCCAGCCAAGTGAGCGACACTGATTTAAATGGCGTTGTTGGCGGGTTAAGGATGCCAGTCGTTCCAATACCACCCCCACCTGATCTCGTTCAAGCCTCAGGCCCACCGAGTTCGAGCAACACGAACTCTAAGAACTCTTCGGCGATGTAGCGCGGCACAATTAGAGGTTGTTGAGGCCCGGATTCGAGCCGCCGTACTCGCCAGAGCGCTTCGCAGCCACCAGGGCCAGGTCTAATTCCTCTACGCCTTCCCTGCCTAGTTCGCCGGTAAGCTCGCCGGAATTCAGACACAGCATGGTGGTCTTCAAGCTGGAGTGCCCCATGAGTTTTTGTGCTTTCCACGGACCAAACTTCTCAGCCATCAAGGTGCAAAACGACGCCCGGAAGCGATGCAGGTGGATGCCGGTGATTCCACCGAAAAACTCTCCCCAGCGTTGGGCATAAGGTCGGGCATAAGTCGTCTGCAAATCATTCCCTTTAGGCCACTTGGATATCGGGCTATAGGTTTGGTTTTACCTAATCTACGTAATTCCTTAAGAAAGTCAGCCAACGAGTGCGTTTGCCAGAGGGTCGTTTTACCTCCAATTTCTATGCCCAAATCTATGCCTGAAGCACCCTAATTTCGGCTAATTTAACCCTCTGAAGCGTCTGTAAACTATTGAAACCGAATGACGTGAGTCCAGCGGGGAGATTCCAGAGAACCTTCCTTTTCTTTTGCGTGCCGCTGCATTCATGATCGCATTCCCTTCTTCCCAGCCATCGAGTATTGAATTCATCCCGCCAGAGGAAAAGAGCGTAGGATAGACCGAAGCGAGTTGGCGGAACTCCGAGCGAAGCGCGCGCGGAGTCCGTGCCGATCCGCAGCGTCAAGGTTGACCTCGAGGGAGATGCTAATCATGAAAATGCGATTTTCGATTGCGATGGCGTTGGGACTTTTCATGGCAGTGTTGGCCATGGCGGCCGACAACAGCTGGACGGGTTACATTGCCGACAGCAAGTGCGGCGCCAAGGCCGCGAACGACGGCGCGCGTCAGTGCACCCTCAAGTGCGTAAAAGAAGGCGCGAAGTATGTGTTCGTGAATGACGCCGACAAGAAGGTGTACGCCGTGGACGATCAAGATCAAAGTAAAGTCGCCGAACATGCCGGCCACCATGTGACGGTGAAAGGCTCGATTGACGGCGATACTTTGAAACTTAGCAGCATCGATATGGCGCCGGCTAAAAGCAACTAGTTCAGCCTTCCATGCGACTTCTGACAGGCGGGGCTTCGGCCTCGCCTGTTTTGCTTTTGCGCTGCCGGTAAATTCCGCTACGATATTGGCTTGCCTATGACGACAATTCTGCTCCACAGCGCTCGAGCAATTACGCCCTCCACGGAAATTCCGGACGCAGGAATTCTGGTCCGCGACGGAGTGATTGAGGCGGTCGGCCCGCGCGAGGGCATGAGCCTGCCCGAGGGAGCGCAGGAAATCGCTGCCACCGGCCAGACTGCGATCCCCGGATTTGTGGACGTGCACATTCACGGCGCCGGCGGCCACGACGTCATGGAAGGCACCGACAAGGCGCTGGCGGGAGTTGCGTGCACCCTCGCCAGGCACGGCACGACCTCGTTCCTGGCTACAACGGTGACCGCGAGCCCCGACGATATTTGCCGGAGCGTGGAAGGTATTGCGCGCTACATTACGGCGCAGCACGAAACCGACCAGGCGCGCGCCGAGGTTCTCGGCGTTCACTTCGAGGGACCATTTATCAGCTCGGCGCGCCGCGGCGTACACCCGAAGGAATGGGTGCAGTTGCCTTCCGCGGAACTGCTGGAAAGATTTCTGCAGGCAGCGTCCGGGAACGCGCGCATTCTCACCATCGCTCCGGAACTTCTGGGCGCGGCGCCGTGCATCGATGCGGCACATAAGGCGGGGCTGGTCGTCGCCATGGGTCACACCGATGCCACGTATGAACAAGCGCGCGCGGCCATCGCACGAGGAGTGCATCATGCGGTGCACGTGTATAACGCCATGCGGCCTTTCTCGCACCGCGATAGCGGCGTGATCGGCGCGGTGCTCACGACTCCGGAAGTGACTGCGGAACTTATAGCGGATGGAGTGCACGTCGAAGAAGCGGCCATGCGGATCCTCCTGCAAGCCAAAGGAGCGGGTTGCGTAATTCTGGTCAGCGACGGCATCTCCGCGACCGGCATGCCCGATGGAAAATACAAGCTGGGCAAGTTTGAAGTGACGGTGTCGGACGGCGTGTGCCGCAACGCGGAAGGAAAGCTCGCAGGCAGCACGCTCACACTGGACCGCGCGTTGCGCAATGTCGTCGGCATGGGGTATCCGCTGTCGGACGCGGTGCGCATGCTTACGGCGAATCCGGCGAGGTTACTGGGACTCGAGTTCAAAAAGGGGGCGTTGCGCGTGGGCGCCGACGCGGACATCGTTCTGCTGGATGAGAACCTACGAGTGAGGAAGGTCTGGGCTCGGGGCTTGGCGCTGAATTGATTGCCTGGACGTGAACATCCCAAGAATTGAGCTGCTGCACGAAGGACCGACATGTCCGTCCTTGGTTCGAGGGCCGGCCTGCGGCGGCTTGGTACGTATTGATCAGGGGTTGAGGGGGACGTCGAGTTCGGCGGCGAGCTTGGCGGGATTGAAGGGGCTGCACGCAAAATAACGGTCGCCGACTTTTAGAGTGGGGACCTTACGTTTGCCGTTGTTGGCTTTGATTACAATCGCTTCCGCGGTTTCATCGTCTTCGATATTAATTTCCTTGTAGGCGACACCGCGCTGTTTCAAAAAAGACTTCGCGCGATAGCAATCGGGGCACCAGGTTGTGGTGTACATCGTGACGGTTTGCATTAGGCCCTGGGAGTGTTCATCGTGGAGATTACTCGCCCGGGACGGTGACGCCGCGGCGTTTGCGGGCGACCTGGATGCGAATCAACGAGCGTTGCAGCGCGATGGCGGCGCGGCCCCAATCCACGTTGGGATCGCCGGATGCAGCGGCCAGGCGCTCTTCGGCGCGTTTCTTGGCTTTTTCGGCACGCGAGACATCGATTTCATCGGGTCGTTCCGCGGTTTCGGCGAGCACCGTGACGCGATCGCCTAAAACTTCCGCGAAGCCGCTGATGATCGCAATGGGTCCGGCCTCGCTGGAGTTCTTGGAGCGATAGCTCAGCTCACCGATACCGAGCTCCGTGATCAGCGGGGCGTGGCCGGGCAGAATGCCCAACTGGCCGTCCGCTCCGGGGAGTGTGACCTCGAAGACGGTCTCGCGGAGCAGTTGGCGCTCCGGGGTGACGATAATCAGCTCGATGGAATCGGGAAGCATGTCGTTTAGGTGCGTCTAGGCCGTGGTCTTCATCTTTTCTGCTTTTTCCAAAGCTTCTTCAATTGTTCCCACCATGTAGAACGCCTGCTCTGGGACGTCGTCGTACTTGCCTTCGACGATTTCCTTGAAGCTGCGCACGGTGTCTTCGATCTTGACGTATTTGCCTTCGAGGCCGGTGAACTGCGCGGCCACGAACATGGGTTGCGACAAGAAGCGCTCGATTTTGCGGGCGCGGGCTACGGTGCGCTTGTCTTCGTCGGCAAGTTCTTCGATACCGAGAATGGCGATGATGTCCTGCAATTCCTTGTAGCGCTGGAGAATCGATTTGACGCCTCGCGCGACCGCGTAGTGTTCCGCACCGACGATGCGCGGATCGAGAATACGCGAGTAGCTGGCCAGAGGATCGACGGCGGGATAGATGCCGCGCTCGACGATCTGACGGCTGAGGTTGGTGGTGGCGTCCAGGTGCGAGAAGGTAGCGGCCGGGGCGGGATCGGTGTAGTCGTCCGCCGGCACGTAGACCGCTTGCACGGAAGTGATTGAACCGGATTTTGTGGAGGTGATGCGTTCCTCCAACTCTCCGATTTCGGTGTTGAGATTCGGCTGGTAGCCGACGGCTGAAGGCATGCGCCCGAGAAGCGCGGAAACTTCAGCTCCGGCTTGTACGAAGCGGAAAATATTGTCGATGAAAAGAAGCACATCGAGATGCTCTTCGTCACGGAAATATTCGGCGACCGTTAAGCCGGTGAGGCCGACGCGAAGACGCGAGCCGGGCGGCTCGGTCATCTGGCCGTAGATCAACGCGGCGCGGGATTTTTCGGAATTGCCCGGAACGATGACGCCGCTCTCGGACATTTCCAGCCACAAATCATTGCCCTCGCGGGTGCGCTCGCCTACTCCGGCGAAAACCGAAACGCCGCCGTGCTTCATGGCCACGTTGTGGATGAGTTCCATGATGAGCACGGTCTTGCCCACGCCGGCGCCGCCAAAGAGGCCGATCTTGCCGCCTTTGAGGTACGGTTCGATGAGGTCGACGACCTTGATTCCGGTCTCGAACATTTCGAGAGTGGTGGATTGATCTTCCAGACTGGGGGCCGGGCGGTGAATTGGATAGTGCTTGTCGCTGACGACCGGACCTAGTTGATCGACGGGCTTGCCGAGAACGTTCATCACGCGGCCGAGCGTTGCACGGCCAACCGGCACCATAATGCCCGCGCCGGTGTCGAACGCTTTCATGCCGCGGACCATACCTTCGGTGGGTTCCATGGCGACGGCGCGGACTCGGCCTTCGCCGAGGTGTTGCTGCACTTCGACGATCACGTCGAGGGGCTCGGGGATGTTGTAGCCCTCGCTGGTGATGCGAACGGCGTTAAAGATTGCCGGAAGATGACCGGCCTCAAATTGAATGTCCAACACAGGTCCGATGACCTGGACTACGTGTCCTACGGCTGCGACTTTCTCTGCCATGCGTTCTCCTAATTCCTTATCGTACAAAAAATGGAAAAATCGGTCTTGAGGCGTTGGCTGCGCCCCTACACGAGGGTGTCCGTGAAAAAACAGATGCCTCAACCCGCGGAAAAGCGCGGGGACTTGAGACCACAAGCGGCGGGGTTTGTTGGCGATTATTTTCCATAATTCGCGCCGCTGACGATTTCTATGATTTCGGTGGTGATGGCTGCTTGGCGCACTTTGTTCATGGTCATGGTTAGAGCTTCGATGACCTCGCCGGCATTTTTGGTGGCGGCTTCCATGGCGGTCATGCGTGCGGCATATTCGGCCGCAGAAGATTCCAACATGGCGCGAAGGACTTGCGTTTCGATGTATTTCGGCAATAGTTTGCCGAGCAATTGCTCGGGCGGCTGCTCGTAGATGTAGTCGATTTGGGCGCTGTCTTGCTCGCTGTGTTTTTTGCCGCTATTTTCGCTGCCGGCATGAGAATCGGTCTTTGCGCCGGGCGTTTCCACGATTTTTTCGATGGGCAGCAATTTTTCTACGGTGAGATTTGCGGTCATCACACTCTTGAACTCGCTGAAGATGATGTATACGGCGTCGATTTCACCTTTGGCGTAGAGGTCGGTCGCCAGGTTGGCAATTTCTCTCGCAGTCTTGAACTCCACGCGGGCGAGAACGTTGATGTATTCGCCGGCGAATTGAAACCCCGCTTTTTTCAACGAGTCGCGGCCTTTTTTCCCGACGGGCACGGTTACAACCTTCTTGCTGCTGTTGGCTCGGAAAAACTCACCCGCTTTGCGCAGGATGTTGGCGTTGAAGGCGCCGGCCAAACCGCGTTCGCCGGTGAGGACGATTGCGAGAACATTTTTCTCCTCGCGTTGCGCCATCAGCGGATGTTGGACGTCCTGGATGCGCGACATGATCGAGCGCAGCAACCTGGCGAGTTCCTTCGCGTAAGGTCGCGCAGCCAGGGCCGCTTCCTGGGCGCGGCGCAGCCGGGCCGCGGCGACGAACTTCATCGCGCGCGTGATCTGCTGGCTGCTCTTCACCGAGCGGATGCGGCGCCGGAAATCAAGAAGTGTGGCCATATCGTATCGTCAGGTGCGAAATCTACTTCGCGGCAACCTCCGCCACCGAAGCGATGAAGCGCTCTTTGAATTCGCCGACCGCTTTTTTGATATCGGCGCGGATACCGTCGTCGAGTGCTTTTTTCGCAGCGATGTTTTTCAAAATGGAGGGAGCGCTGGTCTCGACGTATTGCAACATTTCCTTTTCGAAGCGCCGCACTTGGTTGACCGGGATGGAGTCCAACAACCCGCTGGTTGCCACGAAAATGCTGAGCACTTGCTTTTCGACCGACAGCGGAACGTACTGATCCTGTTTCAGGATTTCGGTGAGACGCTGGCCGCGGGCAAGCTGCGCTTGCGTCGCTTTGTCGAGCTGGTCGGAGCCAAATTGCGCGAAGGCCGCGAGGTCGCGGTACTGCGCCATGTCCAAGCGCAGCGAGCCAGCTACTTGGCGCATGGCTTTAATCTGCGCGTTGCCGCCGACGCGGCTGACAGAGATGCCGACGTTGATAGCGGGACGAATACCGGCGTTGAAAAGATCGGCTTCGAGATAAATCTGCCCGTCGGTAATCGAGATCACGTTCGTTGGAATGTACGCCGAGACGTCGCCTGCCTGCGTTTCAATCACCGGCAGTGAGGTTAGCGAGCCAGCGCCGAGTTTATCGTTCAACTTCGCGGCGCGTTCGAGCAAGCGCGAGTGGAGATAGAACACGTCGCCAGGGAACGCTTCGCGGCCCGGAGGACGGCGCAGCAGCAAAGAAATTTCGCGGTAAGCCTGCGCGTGCTTGGAAAGATCGTCGTAAAAGGTGATCGCGTGACGCTTGGTGTCGCGAAAATATTCTCCCATGGCGCACGCGGCGTACGGCGCGATGTATTGCACCGAGGCGGGCTCGGATGCCGACGATGCGACGACGATGGTGTAGTCCATGGCGCCTGCGTCGGTCAAAACCTTGACGACCTGCGCTATGGTCGAGCGTTTCTGGCCGATCGCGCAGTAGATGCAGATGAGGTCGCCGCCCTTTTGATTGATGATGGTGTCAAGGATGACCGCGGTTTTGCCGGTCTGGCGGTCGCCGATGATCAGCTCGCGCTGGCCGCGGCCGATCGGAATCATGGAGTCGATGGCTTTGATACCGGTCTGCACAGGTTCGCGTACCGGCTGGCGATCGAGCACGCCGGGAGCAATTTTTTCCAGCGGATTGCGCTGCTTCGATGCGATGGGGCCTTTGCCGTCGAGCGGCTCGCCGAGCGGGCTGACTACGCGGCCGATCAGCGCTTCGCCTACCGGCACGGACATAATCGTGTTGGTGCGCTTGACGATGTCGCCTTCCTTCAGCTCAAACGATTCGCCGAGCAGCACGGCGCCCACTTCTTCCTCTTCGAGGTTCAGCGCGATGCCGTAGACGTCGTGGGGAAAGGCGAGCATCTCGCCGGCCATGACCTTGTCGAGGCCGTGAATGCGCGCGATGCCGTCACCCACGCTGATGATCGCCCCGACTTCATCGACCGCGACGGTCTGCTCGTAGTTTGCAATCTGCTCACGCAGAATTTTGCTGATTTCGTCTGCCTTGATATTCGCCATTCGCGCTCCGTCGTTGCGTTACGCTGCTTGCTTCTGTACCGGCCGGTCTTTTAGCCGACCGGCCCGCGGCCAAAGCCATACTCTTCTATAAAGCTTCAGCTATAACCTTCAGCGTATAGCTGAAGCCTTGCGCCTGCATACGTGCAATGCTTTACTCCGCCGTCAACCGCGCGCGCATCGCGTTCAGCCGTTGCCGCAGCGAGCCATCGTAGATAGAGTCGCCGACGCGCACCACCGCGCCGCCCAGCAACGCCGGATCGAGTGAATATTTCGCCTCGACGCGCTTGCCGGTGATGCGCTCGAGCGTGAACGCAAACTCCGCCTTCTGCGCGGCGGTGAGCTCGATCGCGGTGGATACTTCCGCCTCGGCAATGCCTTGACGTTGCCGCACCACTTCCTGAAACGCGGCGACCATTTCGGGAAGGATGTGCGTCCGCCCGTGATCGACGACCAGAAAAAGAAAATTGCGGATGATCTTGCCGGCGCCCAGCCGCGCCACGAGCTTTTCAATCACGCCATGCTTTGCTTCGCGATCGACCGCCGGGCTGGAGAGAAAATTGCGCAATTCCGCGGACTCGGCGTAGACGCCGCCGAAATCGGCAAGCTGCTTCAAAGCGGGTTCGGCCGCGCCCTGCGCCAAAGCAATATCCGCGAGCGCGTTGGCATATTGGTGGCTTGCGGACTTCAATTTGGTCTCCCCGCGAGGCCCTTGACAAAGGCGCTGACCAGCGCTTCCTGCGCCAGCGGCGTGAGCTGTTTCGCGAGCAGGGATTCGGCGCCGTCGACGGCGAGATTCGCGGCAATGGCTTTTAACTCGAGTCGCGCGGCGCGCTCGGCAGCTTCAATTTCGGTTTTGGCTGCGGTGCCGACTTTCTGGGCGTCGTTTTGCGTTACGTTGCGGATGCGTTCCGCTTCGGCTTCGGCTTCGCGTTGGGCGGTGGCCCGCAACTGCGCGGTTTCCTGCTCCAGCCCCGCTAGTTTTTCCTCGGCTTCGCGTAGTTGGCGATCGGCCTCGGCCTTGGCGGCCGTAGCTTTGGTGATTGCCGAGCCGATAGCGTCCGCATTGGCACTGAATTTCGACGGCAAAACCTTGCCGAAAAGCCAGATCAAGCCGGCAGCGAGCAGCGCGAAATTGATCCACTTGAAGATTTCGTTAGCGCGCTCCTGCGCGGCGCTGCCGCCATCTTCCGCGGCATGCACGCTCAGCACGGCAAACAGCAGCGCAAACAGTACCACGGAGAAAATTCGGACACCGTGACGCTTCATTGAGCCCCTCTTGGTGGGCCGCCGGGGGGCCGCTGCGGTGGAATTTGTAAAACGCGGCGCGCAATCTCCGCGGATAGCTGCGCGACCGTGGCTGCGATCTCTTGGCGGGCCGTGCCAAGCTCCACAGCGATGCGTTGTTTCGCGGTAGCGACCTCGGCGGCGGCCTTGCCGCGCGCTTCCTTTAGCAAAGCGGCGCGCTGGTCCAGCAATTTCTTGCGGGCGGCTTCCTGCTCGCCGTAAACCTTGGCTCGCGCGTGCCTGAGCGCTTCTTGATATTGCTTTATTTTTTCGGCCGCGGCGGCTTGCGCGGATTCAGCGGCCTTGCGCGCTCCGGCGGTTCGCGCCTCGCGTTCCGCCATGACCCGAAGCAGGGGTTTGAAGAACAAGGATCGCAGAAGGAAATAAAAAACGAGAAGGATCAGGACTGTAGGCACAGCCTGAAGGAACAGTTCGCCAAGTTGGTGAACAATCTCTTGCATTTAGCTTGTGTCGCCTGAACCTCAGGATTGGGGGCCGCACCGCACGCTCGACCTGGGAATGAACGCTGCGGTGGGCCTTGAAGCGCCCGCGATCTACAATAATTTTATAGCATCCGTTGCGGCGCTGCGTCAATTCGGCGCGGATGCGAAGAGTTAGCTACTAGACACGTTCGGGCGCGTGCGCGGTAGCGTACGTACGCGCGTACCCATGCCGAGGTTATTGTTTCGGTGCGGGCGCAGCGGCGGTGGGTCGGCGCGGCGTTGGCGGCGGCTGGCGCGGGGCCTGCTTGATCGTAGACGTAGCGGATGGTGACAGGAGCGTTGCTCCTGCCAGTGGTCATGTGCAGAGTTTCGTAGAGCTGTGTGTTGTCGTAGGATAGCTCAAAGGTACGGCTCATCTTGCCGCCACCTGGTTTCTTTTCGTCCGTCGTTAGCCGGTTGCCGTCCCAATGCGCTGCAACTTCCTGATAATTCGGGTCTTTTGACTTTTGCACCTTGCGCCCGTCGGTGAACAGCGCCCGCTTGTGCTGTTCGTCATCGAACAGGTCGACTTCGACGTCCTTTTTGGCTTCGGCGACATTCAGGGTATTCGGGGGATTGAGAAGTTCCTGCATTTTCTGGCGATCATCGTCGCTCTCGTTTTGCTGTCCCATCCTGCGCCCGCCGCCGCCTCCGGGGTAACCTCCGCCAGGATAGCCGCCGCCGGGATAACCACCGCCCATGCGCCGGTTACCACCGTAGCCGCCGTTGTTGCTGTCGTTGGCTCGGGCTTCTTGCATTTTCTTTTGCGGATCGTCGCTGTCGTCCCGATCGAACTTCCAGCCTCCAAAGATGGAGGTTCGCGGCTGCACCGGTGCTTTCTGAACCTGCGGGCGAGGAGGAGGTGGCGGGGGGTCTTGGGATTCGGTCTGAGGCAATGGCCCAGGGGGTGCTTGCGCGCGTATCAGGCTTGGACCTGCCAGCGTGGCAGCAACGAAGAGAGCGATCGCCATAAAAGCCGTCGAGTTGCGTGAATTGTCGATCATGGATGCCGTTCGGGCATACCCCATACACTTGGTTCCCTGTTGGGTGATAGGAAGTTCCCCGCAAAGGAGATGGGCTTGGTCAGCAGAAATGAACCCAGTTTGAGCAACGTAGCTTAGCCCCACCTTCACTTAGAGGAGATTCTACCAGGAAGGTTTGCCTGGCTAAGCGCCAACCACCGATTGAGGTCCGTAGCACGCGAGAGAAGGGCGAGCGCGCCAAGCTTCTGGAAGCTCGCGGCGCGCTGCCGGTAGCCGTGCGCGCCGGCCGGCAAAATAGCAAGAAAGGGCACCCGCGCGTCGCGCGCCGCCAGCGCGTCGTCAATGTTGTCGCCCAGGTAGACTGCGGTCGCGGGATCGCGCTTGCCCAATATCTTCAGCAACCCCTCCGGATGCGGCTTGCCATACTTGACGTCGTCCATGGTGACGACCATGCGAAAGTGCGAAATAGGCGGCCAGCGATCGAAGGTGAACGCAAACTCCCGCCGGGTCCTGCCGGTGAAAAGATTCAGTTCGAAACGCGCCGCCCAACGCTCCACCTGCCGCGGGGTGATCACAAATCTCTCGTTGCGAACGTTCCCTAGACGGCCATGCGTTCCCCAATAGAATTTCTCGAAAGCCGCGCGGGCCTCATTGTAGGTGGTCGGCTGGCCGAGCGAGGTGACCCAGTTGGCGGTCATGCGCCAGTCATCGTTGTGCCCGGGCTTGCTCTTCCATTTATGCAGGTCCGCGTAGGTCACGCGCTTTCCGCTAAGATGGCGGACCGTCTCCAGCGCGGACCGCCAGTACGTGGCGCGCACATCGATGAGCACACCGTCGATGTCGAAGATCAGGATTTGTGGCTGCAAACGTTTTTTGGCGTTCTTTTTACTTTTCGAGGTCATTTTCACCTAAGGATGGGCAGTGGAAATTACGCAAATCGGGCGCAGTCGCACGAGACAAACGTCGAGCTCAACAAATTCAGACGATCGAGTGTCGCCGGACATGGCGAGAATCGTCAAGCGACTACGCGAGGTCCCGTCATTCGGAGGCTATCCGATGAGGATAGCCGAAGGATCGCAACGTTTGCTTCAACCGGGGTTCGTCGACGATTGAGATCTTTCGCTTCGCTGAGGATGACACGCGCAATGGTGGAAGAACCAAAATGTGGGGATGGGCGCAGAGGCCAACGATGGGGGGCAGTCGCGATGCAGGATCACGCACGTTGGACGTTGTTCTCCGATCGAGCGCGTCACGCGGTTGCTCCTGCTTACAACGCATTGCTACAATGACTTCGCACGAGCCACGGTTGAACCGAGGGCACCTTCGCGCCACGCCGCGAGCGTCGACAATCGGCAGCCGCGCCCGCGACAGCAAATTCCCTTACGCACGATTTTTTCACCGGCACGCTTGGACCGGCGGAACGCGCCGGCCCTGCAATCCGGGTGCGATAATGACGCGAAGAATCGCTTGGCGAGCGCGAAATCGAACACACGAAACGGACCGATTGAAACAGGTCCCCTGCAACAGGTCGCATCGCGTCAACGCAATTGGGGACGACAAGTCAGGAGAGCACGATGGCCGCATACGGCGGAGTGGATTACATCGATTTCGATTCGCAGCTCAACGATGAAGAAAAACTGGTTCGGCAGACGGCGCGGCAGTTCGTCGAAAACGAAGTCATTCCGATCATCGAAAAACACAGCCGGGAAGGCACGTTTCCCCATCACCTGGTGCCGCAGTTGGGCGAACTCGGTTTCTTCGGCGCGAACTTGCAGGGATATGGCTGCGCGGGCATGTCGAACGTGGCCTATGGCTTGGTGACGCAGGAACTCGAGCGCGGCGATTCCGGCCTTCGCAGTTTCGTATCCGTGCAGAGCGCGCTGGTGATGTATCCGATCTACGCGTACGGAAACGATGTGCAGAAAGACAAATGGCTGCCGCTGCTCGCGCAGGGCAAAGCGATCGGCTGCTTCGGATTGACCGAGCCGCAGTTCGGCTCGAATCCTGGAGGGATGCTGACGCGCGCGGTGAAGAAGGGCGGGAAGTACGTCCTGAATGGCGAGAAGATGTGGATCACCAGTGGATCGATCGCGGACGTAGCGGTGGTGTGGGCGAAATGCGAAGACGAAAAGATTCGCGGATTTTTAGTGGAAAAGGGCACGCCGGGATTCAAGACCTGGGACGTGCACGGCAAATGGTCGCTGCGCGCGTCGGTGACTTCAGGTTTGGCGTTCAGCGACTGCGAAATTCCCGAAGCGAACTTGCTGCCGAAAGTTGTCGGGCTAAAGGGTCCGCTGGGCTGTTTGAACCAGGCGCGGTACGGCATCGGCTGGGGCGCGCTCGGTGCGGCCATGGCGTGTTACGACACGGCGCTGCAATATGCCAAGACGCGCAAGCAGTTCGCGAACAAGCCGATCGCCTCACACCAGCTGGTGCAGGAAAAACTGGCGTGGATGATCACCGAGATCGTTAAGGGACAGCTGCTGGCGCTGCACGTCGGCCGGCTCAAAGACAACGGCAAAGTCGATCACGCGCACATTTCGATGCTGAAAATGAATAATGTCGCCATCGCGCTCGACACAGCTCGCAAAGCCCGCGACATCCTGGGCGCCAACGGCATTGTCGATGACTACTGCATCATGCGCCACATGAACAATCTCGAAAGCGTGTACACCTATGAAGGCACCAACGATATCCACAAGCTGGTGATCGGCGAGCGCATCACGGGCATCGCCGCATTCTCATAATTCCATTTACCTGCTTGGGCCGGGCGCGGTCGGCAGGGCGGGGCGAGCCGCGTACCTGAAAGCTTTTTCGTTCGCGAAGTGCTCTAGCCCAATCTTGTAAGCTGTCACCGCACGATGTATCGTGCGGTACGGGAGCCGACCACATGAATGCGTCTGCGTTTCCTTCGCGCTGTCCTTACGTTCGCACCGCCATCCTGTTCTGTATCGCGATTCTAGCTACCGGAGCAATTGCCGGCGCGCAGCGTAAAGCTGCTGTCGTTGACCCCGCCAAGCCGAAAATTCGCGCGATTACGGCGTTTGTGAACCTGGATCGGACGCAGTATCAGCCGCAGATTGCCGACGCGGTGAAAATGTTGAAGTACGCGCGGACAGTGTTCGAGTCACGCGGCTTTGAGGTGCAGACGATCCGGGTTTCGACGCAGCCGTTCCCGCAGTATACGAAAGGACTTACCAACGAGCAGACCCTGGCGTTCTTCCGGAATTACGACGCGGTCGCGGAGCAGGAAAAATTCGACGCATCGATTGGCCCGGCAATGGTGAATGACGACGACAGCGAGGCGCAAGCCGGCCTGCTGGCTGAGATTTTGAAAAATACGAAGGTTTTGAACGGCAGCCTGGTGGTGGCCGGCGAAGATGGCGTTCGCTGGCGAGCGGTGGGCGCGGCTGCGCGGGTGATGAAGCAGCTGGAAGACACCGAGCACAGCCAGGGGAATTTTCGATTTTCCGCCATCGCTATGGTCCCTCCGCTCACGCCGTTTTTTCCCGGCTCGTACCACACGGGATTCGGCCATCAGTTCGCGATCGCACTGGAGTCGGCAAATACCGTAGCGGCGGCGTTCGCGAATGCGCCTGATCTTCGTACGGCCAAACAGAGATTGACCAATACGCTTGCAACCGCGGCCTTCGACGTCGAAGCGCAAGCGCGGCGCATCGATCGCGACACCGGGTGGGCTTACATGGGCATCGATCTGTCGCCCGCGCCGTCGAAAGATGTTTCGATCGGCGCAGCGCTGGAAAGCCTGAGCTCACAGCCGTTCGGGTCGAGCGGGACGCTCACCGCGGCGGCGACGGTGACCGCCGCGATCAAGGATATTGCGGTCAAGCGCACCGGCTATTCCGGTTTGATGCTGCCCATTCTGGAGGACACGCGCTTGTCGCAGCGCTGGAGCGAAGGCCACGTCTCGATCGACGCACTGCTCAGTTACAGCGCCGTTTGCGGTACGGGGCTCGATACCGTCCCGCTTCCGGGTGACGTCACCGAAGAGCGGCTGGATCTGATCATCGGGGATATGGCCTCGCTGGCGTTCAAGTGGCACAAACCACTCTCCGCTCGGCTTCTGCCGGTGGCTGGCAAAGGCCCGGGTGACATGACCGAGTTCGATGATCCGTATTTGGTGAACGCGACAATCCAGCCCCTCGACCGGAACTGAATTGTGCCTGGTGATCGATTCAGTTGTTGAGGTTGCGTGAGGGTGCCTGGGCTTGCGGGTGTTACTGATATTTTGATGGATGGGTCATGGGAGGTTCGCTGTGTGGGGATTGCGCTTTGGTGCGAGCCCGTGGAAATGGGCGGGTATGGGAGTTGTGGCGGCGGGGATGGCACTGCTTCTTGGTGCTGCGCCGCGGGCTGTGAGTCAGACTGGAACGATGTGCCATTCGATGGGGACGCAGGATGAAATCGCACCGGACAAATTGCCTGTGCCGCAGAAGATTAGCGGGATCGGGAATGTGCATATCAAGATCACGGCGACCCCCGAAGCCCAGGCTTGGTTCGATCAGGGGCTCAACCTCTATCACGATTTTTGGGACTACGAGTCGGCGCGGGCGTTCGAGCAGGGTGTGCGCGTCGATCCCCAATGCGCCATGTGCTACTGGGGACTTTATCTGGCGGAAACGTTTCGGAGGAGTTCGAGCAAACATTTTGCGGATGAGGCGCTGGCCAAAGCCGTGAGCCTGAAAGGACATGCGAGCAAGGCAGAACGTTTGTACATCGAGGCGAGCGCGGCGCACGAGGCAGAGAAAGATAAGAAGGATGCGAATGAGGATGGCGACTCCCAGGAAGTGCAGGTTTTACGCAAGCTGGTCAAGCATTCTCCGAAGGACACGCACGCGCGAATTTTTCTGGCTTGGACATTGATGGAAGGCTACGACGATGACGGAAAGCCGCGGAAAGGGACCAAGGAAACGCTGACGATTTTGCAGGGCGTGCTGAGGGAAGAACCGGAAAATTCGGCGGCGAACCACTATTGGATTCATGCGGTGGAGGCTAGCCCCAAGCCGGAGCAGGCGTTGCACAGCGCGGACATCCTGGGAAGGCTGGCGCCCACGTCGGGTCACATGGTGCACATGCCTGGACATATCTACTACCGGACCGGGGATTACGCGCGGGCGCAGCAGTCATTTGCGGCGTCGATGCAGGCGGACGAGCAATACATGCAAGCGCAGCACGTGCAGGTGGATGACGATTGGAACTACGTTCACAACATGATGTATGCGATCGCGAACCTGATGGAAGAAGGGCAGCTGGCGGAGGCCACTGTGCTTTCCGCGAAGTTAAAGGATGCGCGGGGGCAGCTGGAGGCGACTTTGTATCCATGGTCGCCGCGGGATTCGATCACGCGGCTCGATCCGCGATTGCCGGTGGCGTTGCGTGCGGGGGATTGGGCGCGCGCTTCGGAATTGTTGAAAGCGAGCGAGGCGCCACCGGCGGCGTTGTCAAACCTCGGATTTCTGGCGCGGGCGCTGACCGATTTTACCGCTGGGATGCAGGCCCTGGACGCGGGGGAACTTGCGAAGGCGGAGGAGGCGTCGCAGGGATTGGATGCGGAGTTGTGGCGAATTTCGCGGGAGCTGAAGGTGGAAGAGGATGCGAAGGACGCAAAGGATAAAGATAAGAAAGCGCCGGCGGGTGCCGGGGCGCCCAAGATGCAGGTGATGCCCGATGCGCAGGGAAAACCTCTGGTGAGCAACGTGTCGATCATGTCGCTGGAGTTGCGGGCGGGGCTGCTGGTAGCGAACAAGCAGACCGAACAGGCGAAGCAGCTTTACGCGCAGGCGGCGCGCGAAGAGAAGGATCTGGGTTATCGCGAGCCTCCTGGTTACATTCGACCGGTCGCAGAGACCGAGGCGGCGGCTTTGCTGACGGCGTCGGCGTGGACCGATGCGAAGGCGGCGTATCAGAAGGCGCTGGTGGAGCGACCGAAGTCGGAATTTCCTTTGTATGGAATGGCGTTGAGCAGCGAGCGAGCCGGAGATGTGAAGACGGCTTCGGCGGAGTATGCGGAGTTTGTGGCGGCTTGGAAAGATGCGGATGCGGGCTTACCGGAATTGGCGCACGCGCGGGCGTTCTTGGCCGAGCACGGGAGCGGGGAGGCCGCGAAATAGGGGTTGTTGAATCGAGCGGTATGCAATTTACGGGCGGTGTGTTGGGCGAGGCCGATACCGCGCTCGGAAGGGCGGCTACAGAATGTTGAATATCGTCGCTTATTTGGTGTCGGCTAGGGCTACATAGACGCCCAGGCCGATCATGCCTACGCCCGAGGCTACGCGCTGGCGGCTGCGGAAGCGGGGGTTGTGTTTCAATTTTTGTTCCAGAGGAGCGGCGGCGAGCACTACCAGCAGGTCAGCCGTGGTGTTGAGAATTACCGAGACCGCGCCGAGCATTACGAATTGCGCGAAGACGTGGCCGGCTGGGGCAGAGATAAATTGCGGGATAAAGGATAGGAAGAAGAGCGCGGTTTTGGGATTGAGTGCTTCGGTGAGGATGCCTTGGCGGAAGGCGTTTCGCGTGGGGGTTGAAGTTGCTGCGGTGACATCCGCTTTGCGGGTGCGGATCATGCGGATGCCTAAATAGACGAGGTAAGCGGCTCCAGCATATTTTACGGTGTGGAAGGCGACCGCGGATGCTGCGAGGATTGCGGAGACACCGAGGGCTGCGGCGAACACGTGGAACAGGCCGCCTACAAATGTGCCGAGTGAAGAAAGAATCCCTTCCCGGCGGCCGCCCGCCAGGCTGCGCGCTAAAACGTAGAAAATTCCGGGCCCGGGTGTGACGGCGAGCAAAAGTGCGGCGGCGAAGAAAAGCGGGAAACGATGAGCGTCGAACATCGAGGGGATTGTAAAGGCTGCGGTGCGGGTGGGCAAGAAGGAACAGGAAGACTTTGGTGTATCGACGCGCGTGGCTGTTTGGTCTAGCATAGCGTGCCGTTACGAGTGTGCGGGCTGGGTGCTTGGCACCATGGTTATGTTCCCGGAGGGACGCGATGGGATCGATCTCGGTGGCTTGCTACAAGCCCAGGCCTAATTGCGAAGACACGCTGATGGAACTGGTGCGCAATCACTTACCGCCGTTGCGGGCGCAAGGCCTGGTCACGGAGCGAGCGCCGATCGTGATGCGGGCGGCGGATGGAACCGTCATCGAGATTTTTGAGTGGGTTTCGCAGGATGCTATCGCGGGAGCCCACACGAATCCCGTCGTGCTCGATTTGTGGAAACGCTTCGAAGCGGCTTGCTGGTACGAGACGCCGTCGAATCTGCCCGAATTTCAGAATATGTTTGCGCACTTTCAACCGATCTAAACAGAAGGGATCCAGACATAGCTGGCCGGACGGCGGCTGGGATTTCTTGGAGGCAGGGTAAATGGAAGAGCAGCTGAGCCTGGAGTTTCTGCGCGTGGTGGAGAATGGCGCGATCGCCGCCGCGCGTACGATGGGATTCGGGGACCGGCACAAGGCCGATGAAGTCGCCGTCGAGGCGATGCGCAAAACGATGGACGCGGTGCAGATGGACGGAACCATCGTGATCGGCGAGGGCGAGCGCGACGAGGCGCCGATGCTGTATATCGGGGAAAAAGTCGGGCTGGCTACGCACGCGCCGAAGGCTTTGTTCCCGGAAGTGGACATCGCTGTCGATCCGTTGGAGGGCACCAATCTTTGCGCGACCGGGGCGGGCGGCGCGATTGCGGTGCTGGCCGCGAGCGAGAAAGGCGGGTTGCTGCACGCGCCGGACATTTACATGGAGAAGATCGTGGTGGGGCCCTCGTGCAAGGGCGCGGTGGAGTTGGATGCGCCGGTGGCCGACAATTTGAAATCGATCGCGAAGCGGTTGGATCGCGACGTGGAGGATTTAACGATCATCGTGCTGGACCGGCCGCGGCACGAAAAATTGATCGGCGATATTCGCAAGGCGGGGGCGCGCATACGGTTGATTGGAGATGGAGATTTGTCGGCGGGAATTTCAGCGGCAGTGGTGGGCACGAGCGTGCATGCGGTGATGGGAACCGGCGGTGCGCCCGAAGGCGTAATTACGGCGGCCGCGCTGCGTTGCTTGAACGGGCAGATTCTGGCGCGATTGGTGCTGACCAAACCGCAAGATACGGAACGCCTGGCGCGCATGGGCGTGAAGGATCCGCGACGCATCTATGACACGGAAGATTTAGCGCCGGGAAAGAAGATTATCTTTGCCTGTTGCGGGGTGACGGATGGCAATTTATTGAAGGGCGTGCGATTTTTCGGCGAAGGCGTCCGCACCATGTCGATGATTTTGACGTTGGACGATCGCCAGGTGCGGTTTATCGATTCCGTGCATTTGGAGAAGCGGCCGGATGTGCGCGTAAGATTTTACTAGACTCTTTTGACGAGCGTTGCGCTCCTAGGAGAGAGGGCACCACGCCGTCAGCGGTTTTTCCGGGCGCTCCGGGGATTGAGATTGTTCGGGCACCCTTGTCGAATGCCCTCAGAATGACAGTTTTCAAATTCGATCCCTAGGGAATCTGCAAAGAGAACGCGAAGTGATGGGCCGCGAGGGCAAGTGAACTCAATCTGGCCGCCAGGCCAGTAGCCGGTCCCACGCAAGCGGCCTAATCTCTGCCTACCCAGTTTCAACACCAATTCAGCTGCAACTTAGCCATCGACGCGGGTTCGCGCGCGGCGTTCGTCGTGCCGTGCTTTCCCGCGAATCAAAGATTGAGAAAACGATGGGGGACAAACCCGTGAAACGCATGTGGATCGCTGCAGCCGTAATTTTGGTTTTGCTGGTGGCGGGTTGCGCTGGGGTTGGAAGCAAGGGCGGAGGCGGGTCGCCCGTGATACCACCGGAGAATGCAGGCGTGGTCGTAACCGTGACGCCGGCGACGGCGGCGGTGCGCGCGGGCACGACGCAAACGTTTGCGGCCGCGGTGACGGGGAACGCAAACACGAGCGTAACGTGGTCGGTGAACGCGGTGGCGGGTGGCAACACCACGACGGGAACGATCGATGCGACGGGGTTGTACACCGCGCCAGTAAATCTACCGACTCCGAATACGATCACGCTGACGGCGACCAGCGCGGCGGATACCACCAAGACGGGGAACAGCGCACTGACGCTGGAGAATCCCCTCCCGGTCCTCACGTCGGTCAGCCCGAACACCATTGCTCCCGGTTCGTTTTCGCTGACCTTGAATGGAAGCGGCTTTATCAGCACATCGGCGGTAACGTTCGGCGGACAAACCCTGACGGCGACGTATGTGTCCGCGACGGAATTGCAAGCAGTGGGGACCGCGACAGCGACGCAAGCCGGGAGCGTGCCCGTCGTGGTGCAGAATCCTGATCCTGGCGCGGCTGCGTCGTCTTCGCTGATGGCGACCGTTGTTGGCGGTGAGTCGCCGGTATCCGCGGCGGCGGCGGTGCGGTTTCTGGAGCAATCGACGTTTGGGCCGACACTGCAGCTCGTGAGCCAGGTCGAGCAGGACGGCTTCGCGCCATTCTTGGAAGTTCAGCTGGCCGCTCCCGCTTCCACGTATCCCACTCCCTTGTCGACGGACACGGATCTCACCAAAGTCCAAAATCAGTTCTGGATCAATGCGGTGAATGACAGCGACCAACTTCGGCAGCGTGTGGCGTTTGCGCTGAACGAAATCTGGGTGGTGTCGGAAAACAAAGTCAGCGACCCAACCGGCTACACAAACTACATGCTGGCGCTGACCAACGACGCGCTGGGAAATTACTACGACGTGATGAAGGACGTAACCCTGACGCCCGCCATGGGTCACTTCCTGGACATGGTGAACAACGACAAGCCCGCTACCGGCCAGCACGCGAACGAAAATTTCGCGCGCGAGTCGATGCAGTTGTTCACGCTGGGGTTGAACCTGCTCAATTCCGATGGGACGTCCCAGTTGGACAGCAGCGGCAATCCCATTCCGACGTATACGCAGAACGATGTGATGGCGCTGGGCCGCGCTTTCACCGGCTGGACCTATCCGACCGAACCGGGTCAGACGCTGCAGAAGCACAATCCGTCGTATTACGGCGGGCCGATGGTGGCGTTCGAATCGAACCACGATACCGGGGCGAAGACGTTCCTGGGCCAGCCCATCGCGGCGGGCCAGACGGCGGAGCAGGAGCTGGACGCGGCACTGACCATTATTTTCAATCACACGAACCTGCCGCCGTTCGTGGCCCAGCAGCTCATCGAGAAACTGGTGACCAGCAATCCGAGTCCCGCGTATGTGGGCAGAGTCGCCAGCGCTTTCGCGAGCGGAAAATTCCAGTCCTATGGTACGGGGAAGCGCGGAGACATGCAGGCGACGGTCGCGGCAATCCTGCTGGATCCCGAAGCACGCCGGGGCGATTCGTCAACGACGGCCGTCGCCAACGATGGCAAGTTGCGCGAGCCGGTGGTGATGATGGTGAGCATCGCGCGGGCGTTTAACGGCACGACCGACGGAAGCGGCTTTACGTATTGGAGCGGCAATTTGTCGCAGGATCTGTTCAATGCTGGAAGCGTTTTTAATTTCTTCCCACCGACCAATCCGATCGCCGGAACCACGTTGAATGGGCCGGAATTCGCCATTTTCAACACCAGCACGACTCTGGCGAGAATCAACTTTCTCAATTCGATCGTGTACGGAACGATCAGCAGCGGCACGAAAGTGGATTTGACTCCGGTGATCAACGCGGGGACGCCGGACCAGATGGCGGACTGGTTGAATACGTTGTTTTTGCACGGAACCATGTCGAGCCAGATGAAGTCCAGCATGGTGACGGCGCTGGAGGCGTTGAGCGCTACGGATACGAAGGATCAGGCCAAAGCGGCGATTTACTTGGTGACTTCGTCTTCGCAGTACCAAGTGCAACGTTGAGGCAGCGCGGAAAAAGCAGGAAGGGACGCGCTGAAGCGCGCCCCCATATTTTTCATCACACGGCTTCGCGTGTCTGGGATGAAGGCAGTGGCCAGACCACCAGGGGGAACGGACTATGACGCACCATACACGAAGAGATTTCATGCGGCTGGCTTGCTGTTCGGCGGCGACGGCGTCACTCGTCTCTGGCTTAAGCAAGTTTGGATTGGTGAGCGCGCTCGCGCAGGGCACGACGGACTACAAGGCGCTGGTGTGCATCTTCATGTTTGGTGGCAATGATTCGAACAATATGATCGTGCCTGTGGACTCCGCTGGGTATGCGAACTACCAGACCATTCGCGCGAATCTGGCGCTCTCGCAAGCATCGCTGCTGCCGTTGCAGGTCGGGAGTGCCTCCAATTTCGGGTTGCACCCGAATCTGCCGGACTTGCAGGGCTTGTTCAACAATCAGAAAGTGCTGGCGGTGTTGAGCAACGTAGGCACGCTGGTGCAGCCGACTACGCGGGCACAGTATCAGAGCCAGAGCGGCCTGCCGGAGAATTTGTTTTCGCACTCGGACCAGCAAAATCAATGGCAGACTACGCAGCTCAGCGGTCTACCAGACGCGGGTTGGGCGGGGAAAGTAGCGGACAATATCCAACCGACGTTTAATAGCAGCGCGCTGTTTCCCCCGATTCTATCCGTGGCTGGGAGCACAATTTTCTCTACGGGAATCACCACCCGGCCGTTCACGATGAACCCGGGAAGCACGCCAGGCTTGAGCGGCATCGACAGCTCGGCGGCTGCGCAAGCGCGATTCTTGGGCATCCAGCAATTGCTGACGTTCGACACGGGTATTTCGCTGGTACAGGCAACCAGCGCGGTGACCGGGCAGGCGCTACAGGAAAGCCAGGTGCTGGCGACCGCGCTGAAAAACATTCCCGCGATTCAGACGGTATTTCCGGCGAACAATGGGCTGGCGTCGCAGTTGAAACAGGTGGCGCAGGTGATCGCCGCGCGAAGCGCGTTGGGAATCAGCCGGCAGATTTTCTTCTGCTCGGCCGGCGGGTTCGATACGCATAGCGATCAGCTCGCCACGCAAGTGGGTCTGTATTCGCAACTGAGCCCGGCCATGGCGGCATTCTATGCGGCGACGCAAGAACTAGGCGTGTCGAACCAGGTGACGTCGTTTACCTTGTCGGAGTTCAGCCGAACGTTCCAGCCGGGTTCGAACGGCGGCACCGATCACGCCTGGGGCGGGCACCAGCTGATGATGGGGGGCGCAGTGAAAGGCAACGCGATGTACGGAACGTTTCCCACGCTGTCGCTGGGCGGTCCCGATGATACGGGCAGCAACGGACGGTGGATTCCTTCGACGTCGGTCGACCAGTATGCTGCGACACTGGCTTCCTGGTTCGGCGTGGCGAGCACCGACCTGCCCACAATTTTCCCGAACCTCGCCAATTTTCAGACTACGAATTTGGGATTCTTGGGATAGCCTGGTCCGCCGGAGCACTAACGGTTTTAGGGCTGGGCGTTAGGGGCGCAGCGATGCTGCGCCCCTACAACGAATGATTCGTTCAGCAGGGCCAGCACGGTCTCGCTGGGTTCGTATTCCGGAACTACATCGCAGAGTGTTTCCACCAGGGGCGCTAGATTGCGTCTGCCGGCTTGCTCGGAAATCGTCTGAATCGCGGCATCCAGGAGTCTGGACGACAGCTGCGGTCCGTTTATTTTTCGGAGTTTGGCGTTGCTGGTTGGTTCGAGCCATTCCACCGCGGAAGTCAGATCTTCGGTGAGTTTGTCGCCGGGACGCAGACCAGTGAAGCTAATTTCTATTTCGGCGGCTTGAGGACCGGCTTCGCGAATCAAATTGTTTGCCAGATCGAGGATTCTTACCGGAGCGCCAAGCTCAGGGATCAAGATCGTGGCACCCTCGTTCAGCGCGGCGGCGGCGAGAATCAGGTCGATCGCGTCGGGCAGTGAGACGAAATAGCGGAGAGAATCCGGGTGCGTAACCGTGACCGGGCCGCCCCGCTCGATTTGCTGCCTGAACAGCGGCACAACGCTGCCATTCGAACCCAGAACATTGCCCATGCGCAGCGCGCTCATGCGCGTTCGCGAATCGCTGAGGCGGAGCAGTATCAACTCGGCGACACGCTTTGCCGCGCCCATGACACTTCGCGGATTCACCGCTTTGTCGGTGGAAATCATCAGCAGCTGGCCGACACCGTGGCGCAGCGCGGCGTTTGCCAGAGTCCACGTACCCAAGATGTTGTTGCGAATCACCGCGATAGGATTGCTCTCCATCAGCGGCACGTGCTTGAAAGCAGCAGCATGAAAGATCGCGTGAGGGCGGTACTTTTCCAGAACTTCGTCGAGCAGGACTTGATCGGAGATGTCTCCAAGAATGGGAACGTGGACAGACCAACCAGTGCCGGCGCCGAGCTGGTTGTGGATCTCGTAAAGATTCTGCTCGGAGTGATCGAGGAGCAGGATCAGCTTCGCGTGGCAAGGAACGAGGTTCTTGGCGAGAGCGGAGCCGATGCAGCCCCCCGCGCCGGTAACCAAAACAATTTTGTCCGAATTGGTTCCGTCGAGCGGATTCACCAGGTCACGGCTTGCTCACGGATGACTGCCGGTGAGAGCGAGAAAGACGCGATCGTCCACGGCGACAGAGCGAGTAAAGAGCGTGGCGGCATTCGCATCCGGAACAGCCACATGCGTGGAACTCCCACTGAGGGCCGGTCCGGCAGGTTTTATATCGGTGGCAGCAGCGTCGCCGGGCTGCAGCGAGATGCGCGTCGTTTTTGGCGTGCAGCTCGCTGCGCCGATGCAAGTGTCGCGGACAAAGACCTGCCGATAGCCGCTATTGTTTGTGCTGCCAGCGGCGGATTTCGCCTGCGCGGCGGACTTGCTGGACGCATGGCTCGGCGTCACGGCAAGAAAAGCGATGAAGCGACCCGACGCGCTCACGGATGGCAAAATACCTTCCGCGCCGACCAGCGCACCCTCCGCATCGGTCGAGACGAGTTGCGTTGCAGGAGTGCACGAAGTCGAATTCGCCCCAAAACAGGTGTCACGCACATAAACCTGCCGTCCTGCCGGTGCGCTGGAAACCAAGTTGGTTGCCGCGGAACTAAAGGCGATGTATCGGCCGTCCGAACTCATCGAAGGAGCGCGGCTGTCGTCGTTGCCGGCGGTACCGTCGGCGGCAGTGGAAAGAAGCAGCGTGCGCGACTGACAGCCGGAAGCAGCGCCTTCGCACGTGTCGCGGACGAAAACTTGCGCGTATTCGCCCTGGATTGCGGTGTAGGCGACATACCGGCCATCCAGGCTTACAGCGGGCGTTTCCTCCGCGACGTTGGTGCGCGGCGTCGCGTTTGAGCCTCCCGCGGGTGTAATCGAAAAGGGCAATCCTCCGGGACTTGTCCCGCCACCGCCTCCGCCAGACGGGGTCGGAACTCCGCCAGTCGAACTACCCGGCGCTCCCGAAGGCGGATTGTATACCGTCACGATCGCCGAGACTGGCTGGCTGGTCGCATTGACCAGCAGGCTGCTGTCCACGGTGGCCTGAATCTGCGTAGACGTGACGTTCACGATAGGCAGCGTTGTTTGCGTTGCCCCCAGATTCCAGCGAACCTGCGAACCGCCGGAAGGGTCCGAGGTGAGGACGAAACTCCCTCCGTTGACGGTGAGGGTGAACGATGCGCTGCCGGCTGCCGCGGTACTTGGCGAAATCGAACTGATGGACGGAACGGGATTCGCCGGCGGATTGATGACAAACGTAAGCACGTTGGACAGTCCGTTGTTTCCAGCGCCAGAGAAAGGATTCAGCGTGTTGACATAAACCGTGCCGGCCGTGGCGATCTGCGTGGCGGTAACCGTGGCGGTTACGCTCGAGGCGCTGACATAGGTGGTGGGAATGGTCTTGCCGTTCCACTGGACCACGGTCTGCGTGACAAATCCGCCGCTGGGACTGTTGACCGTAAGAGTGAAACCCGGAGCACCCGCACTTGCGGTGGACGGCGCCAGGAAACCAATCGCAGCGCCGGTAGGGCTCTGAAAGGTGTTGCCGTAGTCGTTGCACCCGGCGATGGCGAGAATCACGCCGAGGAGCGCGAAACCAAACCCCGTGTGCCGCGCAAAATCCGCCCGGGCGCGAAAAACGCCTGTCACCAAACCATCCTTAGCGCGTGAATCACGCTGCAGGCTTACACGTAACCAGATCACACCAAAGACGGCCCCAAACCACTTCATCGAAACTCCTTCATCTGAAACTTTTGACCGCCCGGCGGTCGATTTTGCCACGTCGTTTTCGCTACCTGGTGGCCACTCGGGGCCCGCCCTGCCGAGGCGCACGGCGGGGAGCCCGCGACGCCAAAGTGCTGCTGGAGTGAGATGCGGAATCGTTGCCGCGCGTTGACCACGGCTCCGCCGGGTACTGCCCAACCTTACCCGGCCTCCGGAAACTGCGCCGCAACCGCCGTTTACCGTGAATAGTAGGCGTCGCGCAACCCTTCATGATTACCATTGCCGCTGGGACTAGGTCAATCAGCAATGAGAGCCGCGGGCCGGGCCTTGGGAAGGCTAGTCTCGAAAGTGTCAGTGAGTGGCGGCGGGCTCGGCGCCGATCGCGGCGAGGGAGGCCTGAACCAAGGCGCGGATATGGGCGTTGCACTCCGGATCGCCCGTGCGGAGTTCGGCCGCTGCGTGATAGGACTCCGTGGCGAGTTGGCGCCTCCCGAGCTTGGCGTAGAGATCGCCGCGGATAAGTTGGAACAGCGCGTTGGAAGGATATTTGTCAGCGAGCGGGCCCGCAATCTGAAGAGCCTGCTCGTACTTTTGATCGTAGTTGTGCAGGTTGATAGCCAGGTAAAAGCGAGCTTCGGCAGGCGTGAGGACGCCTTCGCCGATGGCGTGCTCGAGTTGCTGGATGCCTTCCTGTTTGCTGCCGCCCGGGATGCCCATGAAGAACCGCAGAACGCGCGCGACGGCGGAGAGCGTATCGGCGTAATAGTTGTAAAGACCCAGGCCCAAGTAGGCGTCGGCCAGGCCGGGATCGAGAGCGATGGCGCGCAAGAGACATTCGCGTGCGCGGACACCCTCACGCGCCGCGTTGCGGGTCTCTCCGCGCAAACCGTAAATGCGCGCCCGCAGCGCGTTGCCCATACCCGCGTAAAATTGCATTTCCGCGGTATCGTGAAGCGCAAGTTGCGCCTCGGCAAGAGAAGTGGCTTTTGCGGCGAGGTCGAAATAGTGTTGATCGGCAGGCAACTTGGCGCGATGGCGCGGGTAGGTCATGCCATACCGGAATTCGGCCGAGGTGCACCAGATTTTCCACCACAGCGCTTCGCCTTCGAGCAGATAACCAAGAGGATGGCCGGGCTGCTCTTGCTCGAGACGGTGGGCGCCGTCGATGGCGGCAGCCAGATCGCCGGAATAGATTTCGTCGATGACGGGGTAGGCGAGCGTGGGCAGCTCCAGTTTGGCGCAGCGTAGCGGCGCGACCGCGATCAGCGTCGCAGCAAGGAGGACCAGGGACCCGCGACACATGAAACGCAACATGGAGAAGACCTTCCCTCATCGCAAACTTGGGTTCACGAATAATAGTGAATCAGGTTTTATCCGGTACACGCTAGCGCTGATTAGGTACGTCGGCGCGCATTTGTTATCCTCGGCGGCGCGATGACATCGCCACAAAATGGTGACCCTGGCGGGAGCGGGGCCACTGCGCTCGAGAAACGCGGCGACTTGGAGCGTGGGCTCGGCTTGAAAGAAGCCGTGGCGCTGAACATGATCGAAATGGTCGGCGTCGGACCATTCGTCGTGATTCCGCTGGTCATCAAAGCCATGGGTGGGCCGCAGTGCCTGCTGGCTTGGGCAGCGGGCGCTGCGCTGGCACTCCTGGACGGGTTCGTGTGGTCGGAGTTGGGAGCGGCGATGCCGCTGGCCGGCGGCAGCTACGTGTTTTTGCGCGAAGCGTACGGGCCGGGGCGCATGGGCCGCCTGATGTCGTTTCTGTTTGTGTGGCAGACCTTGATTCAGGCGCCGCTGAGCCTCGCGTCCGGGGCGATTGGCTTTTCGCAGTACGCCTCCTACCTTTATCCGCTGGGAAAATATGGCGAGAAGGCGCTGTCCGGCTTGCTGGTGATCGCGCTGGTGCTTCTGCTTTACCGGCGCATCGGATCGATCGGCAAAATTTCTCTGTTTTTGTGGGCCGGCGTTGTCGGGACGATCTTGTGGCTGATCTGGGGCGGTGTAACGCACTTCCAGCCGAAGCTCGTCTTTACCTATGCGCCCGGTGCGTGGGATTTCTCGTGGCTGTTTTTCGCGATGCTGGGGTCGGCAACGGTGAACACCATTTACACTTATTGGGGCTACTACAACATTTGCCATTTGGGCGGCGAGATTCGCGATCCCGAGCGCAACATCCCGCGGGGGATTTTTCTTTCGATCATCGGCATCGCGGTGCTGTACCTGGCGATGCAGACGAGCATTCTCGGGGTGCTGCCTTGGCAGCAGGCGCAGGATTCGCCGTTCATCGTCAGCGCGTTCATCGAGAAACTTTACGGCAACGGTGCGGCGCGTTTCGCCACCGTGATGGTGTTGTGGATCGCGTTCGCGTCGGTGTTTTCCTCGCTGCTGGGATATTCGCGCGTTCCCTATTCGGCGGCGCTGGATGGAAATTTTTTCAGCATGTTTGCGCGCGTGCACCCCAAGAAGCGATTCCCCCACGTTTCGCTGTTGTTTCTGGGAGCGCTGACGTTTGTATTCGCGCTCCTGTTCAAACTTCGAACGGTGATCGCTGCGGTGCTGGCCATGCGGCTGATCATTCAGTTCATCGGACAGGCGGTGGGCGTGATGCTCTTGCGGCGGCGCTGGTCTGCGGACCGGCTGCCGTTTAAGATGTGGCTCTATCCGCTGCCCGCGCTGTTGACCATTGCGGGTTGGATTTGGCTCTTCCTGCGAACGGGAAGGGCGGTTTGGTGGGGGTTATTCGTGATCATTTTGGGTCTGGCAGTGTTCCTGGTGCGATCGCGCTTGCGGCGAGAGTGGCCTTTTGTGGCTAGCAGCACGGAGGCCGCGCGATGAAAATGCGCACCGTCGGACTGTGCGCCGTGGCCGTAATCGGCTTGGCCTGCGCGTTTTACCTCGGGCGCGGGATGTCGCTCGTCAAGGCCCAGTTTTCGCCACCGGCCGGAACAGGACCGGGCTTGCCGGAAACCATTGAGGCCATCGACAGCGCGCGCGTCACCACGCGAATCCTTTACATTGACGCGCATCCCGACGACGAGTCTGCCGCCGTGCTGACCTACCTCGCCCGCGGGCTGCATGCCGACGTTGCCCTGCTTTCGCTGACGCGTGGCGAGGGCGGACAAAACGACCTCGGGCCCGAGCAGGCGCCTCAGCTTGGTTTGATTCGCACGCAAGAGTTGTTGGCAGCGACGCGCGGTTACGGTGTGAAACTGTTCTTCACGCGCGCGCGAGACTTTGGATTCTCAAAGACGCCGGAAGAAACCCAGAAAGTTTGGGGCGATCAGGTTCTCGAAGATATGGTCCGCGTGATCCGCACGTTTCGCCCCAATGTCGTGATCAGTAATTTTGGCAACGTCCATTCCGGACATGGCCATCATCAAGCATCGGGATTGCTGACGCCGAAAGCGGTGAAGGCTGCTGCCGATGCCAGCATGTATCCGGAACTCGAAAAAGAGGGGTCTGAAGGCGTGGTCGGCGGGAACCGCTGGCGTACCGATTATGGATCTGGACCGCAGCTCGGATTCCCCGCAGGGCTACCCGATTCCAGTGGGCGACATTTCGTCTCTGTACGGAAAAAGCTACCGAGAGATTGGTCTCGATGCTTTCGCCAATCATCGCACGCAAGGCATTTCCGCGTTTCTGGGTTCGCCGTTTTTGCGGCGTCCGATCGGCTTGCTTCCCGAAGACGGATCAAAATTTACTCCCGGTATGTTGAATACGAATTTGACTGCGCTGTCGGATGACGACGCCGGTCTCGGCTGCGGCGGAAAAGCGCCTGATTGCGGAACGCTGAAGAAAGTAGACGAGAACCTTGCCCTTGCGCGCGCCGCCGCCCTGGAGCTCAACTGGAAGCAATCCTCGACGCTGGTTGGCAGTGCGGGAACCAGTCTCGAATCGATCTTGGCAGCACGCCAATCGGAGCACGGCGCAGACGCTTTTCGCGACGAGCTTGACGCGGTCAAAAGACGCATCGATCGTGCCCTGGTTCTCACGGCCGGCTTCGAACAAACAGCGGAAGCGGATCGCGCCTACGTGGTTGCCGGAGAACCTTTCAAAATCAGGGTGACCAGGCGCTGCCGCCCCGATGTGTCCTGCGCGTTCGAGGATCCCGCGCTGGTGCTTCCGGCCCGTCCGAAACAAACGCAAACCGCCCACGCGGACGCCAACTCGGGTGATGCCGAGTTTACAGTGACGCTTACCGCCAAGCAGTCGAAAAGTGATTTTTTCGACGGTGATTTGCCGGAGCCTTCGCCGCTGGTAAAAGCGGAACAGACGATGACCGTTGCCGGGTACAAATTCGATGCGGATCAGCCCGTGACGCATATCGAAGCTAGCTCGACGCGCGCCGATCGCGTGCCGCTACGCATGGTTCCCGCCTACACCCTGATGGTGGAACCCAAGCAGGCTGTGGAAGTCCTGGCGAAAAAGCATTCGCCATTTGATGTCTTGCTGCGTGTGCATTCCTACGCAACGCAGGCGCACAAGATCGATGTAGGACTCGATGTTCCGCCAGGTTGGACGGCCAGCCATCCGGTGGAACTGACTTTCGACGGCGCCGGCGACAAATACGCGAAGCTGATGGTGACGCCGCCGGAGAACATTTCCGCCGGCAATTTTGCGATCGCGGCCTATGCAAAGCTCGGGGACGAGAAATTCGCGACTTCGTTGGAGCCCCTGCAAACCCTTCCGACACAGCTTTGGAGCGAACCGGCGCAATGCGTCGTGCACGCCTTTGACATCAACGTGCCGGAACACTTGCGGGTGGGCTACATCACGGCGGAAAGTGAGCCGGTACCCGAAGCCCTCGAGCGGCTGGGCGTTCACGTGGAGATGCTGGATGCCGCCGCACTCGCCTTCAGTGATTTGTCGCGCTTCAACGCAATCGTCGTCGGCGTGCGCGCCTACGAAATACGCCACGACCTACCGGGCGCCAACCAGCGCTTGCTCGATTACGCTACCGATGGTGGAACCCTGGTAGTGCAATACGAGCGTGATTTCGTGTGGGACCGCGCGCAGTACGCGCCGTATCCCGCCAAGATCACTCCTTTGTCCGGCCGTCCCTTGCCACGCATCACCGACGAAAATTCACCGGTAAAATTTCTGAAGCCGGACGATCCCCTGCTGAACACGCCCAACAAGATCACTCAGGACGATTTCAAGGGATGGGTGCAGGAGCGTTCGCTCTATATGTGGACGCAGTTCGATCCGAAATACACGCCGCTGCTGACGATGAACGATCCCGGCGAGCCCGATCAGAACGGCGCCCTGGTTTACGCTCGCTATGGCAAGGGAACCTATATCTATACGGGCATCGCGTTCTTCAGGCAGCTTCCCGAAGGCGTGCCCGGGGCGTATCGCTTGTTTGTAAATCTAATTAGCCCTTCGCAAAACGCTCGCTAATGTTCCTGCATTCCGCGCGCATCGCCGGTTGCCGCGCTTCCATTTCGCGCGTGCCTCGTTGCCGGTTGCGAAATCCTCGATGATCCAGAATCCTGGCTCGCGAGCCGCATGCTATCCTTTCGCAAGCGAAACTCACTCTGGCTGAAAAGGAGACGTAGATGAGGGAAAAAATGCGGCCGAATGGCGCGCGCGCGTTTCGCACAGGTCTCGGGTTCCTGCTCTGCTTTGCGATTCTGCTTGCAGCCGCAGGCCAAGCCACGGCGCAGCAGAAGAAAAACAAGAAAGACACGACCCAGCCGAACAGCGGGCCGGTCATTCCCATGACCGACGAAAAGCAGATCGACTACATGATTTCAACCATGTTGGGAGCATGGCAAGTAGGTGACGCCGAAAAAATGCATGAGTGTTACGCGGACGACGTAACCATCGTTAGCTCGACGTTCGATCCGCCGGCGATTGGCTGGAACACCTACCTGCCTCTGTATCAGCAGCAGCGAGCGCGCATGCAGCAAGTCCGCATGGACAGGTCCAATACTTTTATCAAGGTCAACGGAATCTCCGGCTGGGCCACCTATCAATGGGATTTTTCCGGCACCGTGGACGGCCAACCGTCAGCCTCTCAAGGACACACCACCGTCGTGGTGGAGAAGCGCAATGCGAAATGGGTCATCGTCCTGAACCACACGTCGGTAGCCGAAGGACGGCCCGCAAACATGAGCGCTCCGAGCTCAGCGCAGCCACACTAGGCAGACTTTCACCATCGTGAAGCCCGGCTCAAGCAATATTGCCGCAACACGATTGCCTAAAAGCTCTTCAGCCCTTCCCACAGCCACATGCCAACCATGACCAGAAAAAGCGCTCCGGCTGCAATGCCGCTGGTCTTGATCGGCCGCGACAACGACCCGATCTTGGCCACCAGCTCGCGCTGCTCTCTGGCCATGTGTTCTTGGGCTGCATCGAGGAAGATCTGATCATCTTCGCGACTGGTGAGCAGGCTCCGCCAAATCAACAATCCGATAAAGACGGCGGTGAGTGCTCCACACGCAAACATCAAATAGAGGATGGGCCCCGTAAGCGTCGGCGATTCCATCGTAACCTCCCGTTGGATTCGAACCGCGGTGTTTGCCATGAGGGCGGAACCGGCAAACAAGGGGTAATTCGCTAACCTTTCGGGAGTATAGCATCATGGATTTGTATTTTCACTGCTTTGCATCGAAGAAACAGGTCCGGGAAAGCCGCCGGATTGCTACCGCGCGTCCGCTGAAATTGAACGGGATGAGGACTCCATGACGAGCCTAAATCGTATCGCGATCGTAACCGGGGCGGCGCAGGGTATCGGGAAGCGCACCGCGGAATTGCTAGCAGAGCGCGGGTACAACTTGGCGCTCAGCGACTTGCGCTCACCGGTAGATACCTTGCGCGCGGTGTCCGCCCACGGCGTCGAAGCGATTGAATTTCTTGGCGATATTGCCGACGAAGCGGTAGTGTCCAGGTTCGCGGCGGCGGTCCGAGACCGTTGGGGCCGCGCTCACGTCCTGGTCAACAACGCCGGCATCAGCATGATCGCTCCTGCCGAAGACCTGTCGGCAGCGGACTATCGCCGCGTCCTCGAGGTGAATTTGGTCGCCCCGTTTCTGCTCGCAAAAGCCTTCGGCGCGATGATGCTGTCCCAGCACTCGGGCAGCATCATCAACGTTTCCTCGGTTGCAGGACTGCTGGGTGTTGCCGACCGCGCCGCCTACAACGCCTCCAAGCACGGCCTGATCGGCCTCACGCGCACCCTCGCAGCCGAATGGGGCGGCCGAGGCGTGCGCGTAAACGCTGTCTGCCCCGGCTGGGTGAAAACCGAAATGGACGTCGCCGACCAGGCCGGCGGAAGCTACACCGACGCCGACATCACCAACCGCGTCCCGATGGCCCGCTTCGCCACTCCAGACGACATCGCCAAAGCCATCGCCTTCCTCGCCGATCCGCAAGAAAGCGCCTTCGTCAACGGCCACGCCCTGGCAGTAGACGGAGGCTGGACCGCCGACGGCAGCTGGGAATCCCTGCGCCTCCGCCACCGCTGATTTTGGATTTGGGTGCCGCACGCTTCGGTTCTAAGGTGTCTAGCCCCAACCGCGTCCGTGCGCCAGGGGCTAGCGAGAAACTTACGACCGCTCGGCAATCCCTTGCACGCCGTGCCGCTGACACCGTCGCAGCCACAGGTATCCGCCGGACGTGCCAAATGCATGGCACAAAGAACGAAAGGGTTTCGATATTCGCGCGGCTGCCACTACAAACTCCGCACGTTGCTCATGGGCCTGAACATTCTAAGGGTGCGGGTTTTGCGAGCCACCCGGGCAACCCGCCCAACCAGAGGCTATCCCGCGACCCCCGCCCCTGCGTTGACAAAGCTCTAAGCGTCAAGGAAAATGAAAAAGCCTCGCAACGGTGTGGAAGCAACACTTTTCACGCACCACCACACCAATATGTGCCCGAATGGCGGAACTGGCAGACGCGCTAGATTCAGGTGCAAAAACGCGCAGTCTTGCAAGTCTTTAGCCATCAATCTAATCACTGAAAAATCAACGAATTAACTTTGGCCGTCGTTTGCGCTCGTTGGCGCAAATTGTGCGGAATTAGTCGCGAATTGGTCACAGACTTTACTAGGCCGATAGCGATACCAAAGCGGACTGCTCGGTCAAACCCGAGCGATGGATTCTCAGCGAAGGCAGCGCCAATTCCAACAAATTGACTTATGGCTCCGACGCTTTCACGCGGAGCACCCGATTCTGTTCGACCTGCTAGCCGTGGGCATCGTCTTGGTGCTCTTCGGTGTGGCGATGTTGTTGAAGTGGCTGTTCCAGTTGTAGGGAGCCGAAATGCGACCATCCGAAAAACTCGTCTCGCTCGTCCTCATCGCCGTGATTTGCGGTGGGCTCACCTACGCTCACAACCGCGAAGCCGTACGTGATACCAACGTGGATCAGGTCTTCCAGCAAATCAATCGGGAATACTTCCGCGGAGAGCTATCTGGCGTCACCGTCGAATGGGCAGACCTGGACGAGGAACTTGGACGCGTACAGAAGATTAGAGACGGCGATTTTCTAATCTCGGTGGACCGGAACGAGAACACGTCCCTTGCGGAAGTGCAGGAGACATTGCAGCACGAAGCGTGTCATGTCTTCGTTGACTTCCAGGAACCGGAAGAACATGGGCCGATGTTTCAGACTTGCATGGAAAGATTTTGAGTCGCCAAGAGCTTTATGGGATTCGGTAGTAAGGTGGGTTTTGCCCCTACACTGGCCGTATCCGCCAATTTGGCGATAGCACCGTGGCCTTGTTTGGCTCGGTTGCCGGACGGCCAAATTCGCCGCCACTCTTGATACAGTCAAAAGCATAACGCAATTTCGCTCCTGGGCGAATAGTACGGGAGTACCAAAAAGCATCACAAATTTGAGCATTCCCAACATCCATCAAGCAAGTGATGAATTATCTGCGTTGGGTGTGGACTCCGACGATGCAGATCGGCTCAAGTTGCACCGTACATCGACGCGCCAACAAACTACCGTACGGGCGATTGGTCGCCAGCGTCTCGAAGCATCTCATAGTCGTGATCGATGAAGTCATCCACATACGCACGATCCGAGTCGGCGGGAGACAAGATGTGTCTACGGATACTGGCAATGCGGAGATGCGACGAATTTGCAGCAATAAGATTTGAACAAAAGTAGTGACAGTAAAGAGCGAGTAAAGACAGTCATCCGCCTAAACCGCTACTCGTAACGCAAGGCAACCATAGGATCGACGCGAGTGGCGCGACGCGCGGGGATGTAGCTGGCCAAGAGGGCCACAACTGCTAACGCGAGCGAGACGCTTGCAAAGGTGGCTGTATCGAACGGCGTGATGCCGTAAAGGAGGCTAGCTATCGACCGTGCAAGAAGCATTGCTCCGACTAAACCGAGACAAATCCCGATGCTGACCAGTTTCGCTGCTTGTCCGAGGACAAGACGAAGAAGAGCACCGGTGTTTGCCCCAACCGCGATGCGGATGCCAAACTCCCGTGTCCGCTGACTCATCAAATAGCTCATAACGCCATATAGGCCGATGGAAGCAACAAAGAGAGCTGAAATCGCGAACATCAAAAGCACGGCTGTTCTGAAACGCGGCTGCCCAACCGAAACAGAAACAATCTGCTTCATCGTTGCGATCTGATCCATGGGCACACTCGCATCGACCTCGGAAACTGCTTTCCGCAGAGCGCTTGTTATGTTCGTTGGCTCAATCGAGGTCCGCAACACAATCGTCGGGCGTGACTCCACGTTGGCAATCTGCCCATAGGGAATGTACATCTCAGGTTCGGGTCTCATGCCCAAGCCCTCATGGCGAATGTCGCCTACGACGCCTACGATGGTCCGCCACTTCTGGTCGCTAAATCGCACCCGCTGACCGACCGGATTCTGCTGGTTCCAATAGGTACGCGCCATAGACTCATTAACGACAACGACGAGAGGACTATCCTCGTTATCCGTGGGATCGAAACTGCGTCCGCGCTGCACTGGGATGCCAATCGCTTCGAAATAATCTGCGCTCACCGGGCGGTAATTCGTTATGTCGTACACGCCGGGGGGTTTTTCTGGACGGCCTTCAATGTCAAACGCCCAGGAACTATCGGTGCCACTCAGCGGTAGGTACGCAGTGAAAGCAGCCGATTGCACACCGGGAATGCCGCGCACGCGTCCAAGCAACTCCCGCTGGAAGACCGAAATCCTACGATGCTGGCCGATTCCGAAGACATTCCCATTCGTATACTGCGGCGGGAGTGAAAGGCGAGCAGTGAGAATGTGCTCGGTTCGAAATCCCGGAGAGACTCTCAAAAGCATCCAAAAGCTCTTTGTCATCAAGCCTGCTCCGACAAGGAGGACAAGAGCGACAGCGAGCTGCCCGATTATGAGAGCACTCCGCAGGCGGGATTGGCCACTGGCCATACCACGGCCATTTTGTTTCAGGGAATCGTTAGCGTTTACTTGCCTAGCCTGAAGCAAGGGAAGCAGGCCGAAAAGAATTCCTGAGAAGACGCAGATCAAGCTGGTGAACACGAGCACTCGACCATCAACCGCGATCTCGGATGAACGAGGCAGATCTGCTGGCAAATAATGCACGAGGACGGGGACGGCGAGACATGCAAACGACAATCCTAGCGATCCGCCAAATATGACAAGGACCATACTTTCAATTAGTAGTTGTTGGGCGAGTCGCTTGCGGGTTGCACCTAACGCGATGCGTAGAGCAATTTCCTTTTGGCGTGTCACAGCACGGGTGAGCAAGAGATTGGCTATGTTGGCGCAGGCCATCAGTAACAGCATGCCGACAGCAGCCAAAAGAGTGAAAAGTGCTATTCGGACGTTTGCTACCACATGCTCGTCCAGCGGAACGGCGGCAATGCCTCTCTCTTTGTCGTCAGCCGGGTAAAGGCGCTGCAGATTAGCAGCTACTTGATTCAGATCGGTTTGAGCCTGCTGCAACGGAATACCAGACTTGAGCCGCGCGAATACGGACAACGGATGGGTCCCGCGCTGCCACGGCTCCGGAGGAGAAGCGAGGGCCAGCGGAGTCCACAGATCGAACCGGTTTCGAGATTGGAAGTCAGACGCCTTACTGACCAGCGAGAAGTCGCGCGGGAGTACTCCGACAACCGAATAGGCAGCATTGTTGAGCGTGAGTTGTCTTCCAACAATATCCGGGCGACCTCCAAAGTAATGTAGCCAGGTGGAGTAGCTGAGGATGACCACCCGGTTAGAGCCAGGGCGGTCTTCTTCTGACAGGAAGTCGCGGCCCAGGCCCATGCGAATTCCCAGCAGCGAAAAGAAATCAGAGCTCACGGCGGCGCCCGTCAGGCGTTGCGGTTCGCCGGAGCCGTTTAGAATAAAGTCTGGATAAGGATCGATCGCCGCCATCTTGTCAAAGGAGTGGCTCTGCTCACGCCAATCGAAGAAATTCGCCGGCGCCACGGTCCCGAGAGTGCCATCGGAAAGCTGCTTTTCCAAGAGCATCACAAGACGGTCGGGTTGAGGGTATGGCAGAGGCTTTAAAATGACGCCATTCACGACCGTAAATAAAGCGGTGTTTGCGCCGATACCCAGCGCAAGCGTGAGCACGGCGACAGCAGTGAAGCCGGGAGATTTGCGAAGCATGCGGGCGGCGAAGCGCAAATCCTGCCACATCGTCTGGACAAAAGATTCCCAGCCTGCAGAGCGCACGACTTCCTTCGTAATTTCGAGACTCCCCCGATCCAAGCGAACTGCGCGTAGCGCGTCCCTACGGCTCATGCCCTCCTTCATCTTTTCCTCGGCGGCCATCTCTAGGAAGCCGTTTAGCTCTTCGTCTAATTCCTTGCTGACCTGTTCCTTTCGGAATAGCGATCGAAGGCCGCTCGCAATATTTCGCAGCATAGACATCGTTGCCCCTTACGATGCCTCTAAGATTCTGGCGATCGCCGCCACTTGCCTTCCCCATTCTCGTTTTTCGCTGTTGAGCCTCTTCCGTCCCTGCTCAGTCAGGACGTAATACTTTGCACGCCTGCTATTCTCGGTGGCCTTCCATTCGCTTCTGATCAGGCCCGCTCGTTGCAGCCGCTGAAGAGCAACGAACAGCGAACCGGCATTGACCCGGAAAACGCCCTTGCTCATCTGTTCGATGCGGAGCGCAATCCCGTATCCATGCATGGGTTCCAGAGCTACCGTCCTGAGGATGAGCATGTCTAGCGTGCCTTGGACGAGATCACTCGACTTGTCCACCATAAACCCACTCCTCCTGATTGTCAAGAGGAGCAAGGTTAAGCCGACAGAGCTTAAAATTCAAGCCAACTCACTCTTTCGCCCTCTTCCTAACCTTCGCCCACCGCTTCTTCGCCGCCTTCACAATCGCCGCTCTGCCAGCAGCTGACAAAAGGCACGTCTTCAGAGGGACTGGAGCGACGTCACCGGCGCAGCCGAACGCTCGCATGACATATGGTAGCTAAAGCGTTATCAACGTGTCGGATATCTAGGTGGAGGTACGACTCGACCCATGGCTACAAATATCGGAACATCAAGACCATGGCGATTTGTACGGTCTGCAACGCAGAAATTGGCCTCTGGGCAAGGCTCACACACTCGGACGTGCAGGTGTGCAAGAAATGTCATGAGCAAGGCCAAAACCAGCTTCAAGTCCTGGTCAATTCCGTCAATTCAACCCAATCATTCAAAAAGGAGTTCGCCGAACGCTGGCTGAATCAATTCGGCGATACAGTTCGGAAGTACAAGATCTCAGAAGAAGAGGCGCGGCCACTCAGACAGAGCCTCCTGAAGGGTATATTTAGGCAAGTTGAAGCCCAAGATGACATGGCCGGGGCCGACCTGAAATTTCTCGCCGACATTGGCCAGACCTATGCGCTTGGACAGACAGCGTCGCCCGAACTACGAGACACAATTTTCCGAGTCGGTATGCGGGAGATTATTCAGTCGTGGGAGCGAGGAGAAGTACCGACCAGGCAGTGCGGTGGCCTCGTCCTGCAAAAAGGTGAGATTTGCCATTGGGAAGAAGGCGCGGGACTACGGGTTCAAAAGATAAGACACGAATACGTTGGCGGATATAGTTCGGTGAGCGTCCCAATCGTGCGTGGGGTGCGGTTCAAAGTGGGCGGTTTTCGCCAGGAGTTTTTTGTAAATATTGGGACGACATTCGACCAGTGAAATCTCGTGCGTATGAGCACCGTTACCGTTCTTGAGATTCCGAAGAAACGCGGAAAGTACGGCGAAGGTTCCTGCTACCAGCGTCAGGACAACCTGCGTTGGGAGATAAGTTTCTACGACAACGAAGGTCGCCGACGCCGTCAATCCTTTAGCACCGAATCAAAAGCCCAACGAGCACTCGCTCAAAAACTCGCCCTAAAGGAAACCGGAAAACTCGACGCTCCAGAAGGGCGTACCCGAATAGATTCTTTGGCAGACGCCTATCTCCGTTACATCAAGAACAGCAAGCCAAAATCTCACAAATGGATAGAGCGAGTTTGGAATGGTCATTTGAAACCTTTCTTCGGCGGGAGACTAGCAACCCGTATCGGCTCGGTTGAACTGGATAAGTACGTCGAAGAGCGGAAGGAAGGCATCGAAACCGAGGAAGCCGAGGTACAGCGCAACGGCACAATCAACCGCGAACTGGCCGTGCTGAAGGCTATGTTCAACCACGGCTCCCGTCTGGACCCTCCGTTGGTTTCGCGAGTTCCTAAGTTTCCCGAAAAACTTCGCGAATCGAATCCTAGAAGCGGATGGCTGGACGATTCGCAGTACGACCGTCTGCAACTTCACGCCAAGCATGTATGGCCAAGCATGTATGGCTTCGCGGATTCCTCGCTGTAGCGTATAATTTTGGTTTCCGTAAGGGCGAGTTGCTCAGCCTGAGAGTGCGGCAAGTGAATCTGAGAGACCGGACGATTCAGTTGTTACCGGGCACGACCAAGAACGATAAAGGCCGCACGATCAAGATGACTGACGACGTTCACGAACACCTTACCAGGTGCGTAGAACATAAGAAGCCCGAAGACGCGTTGTTCACTTGGGATGATGGCAGTCCCGTGAGAGACTATCGCGTCGCCTGGTCGAAGATGTGCAAAGCAGCCAAGGTTCCGATTCTGCTGCATGACTTTCGTCGGTCAGCGATTCGCAATATGATTCGAGCAGGAGTACCTGAGAAGACGGCTATGCGAATCTCCGGTCACGTAACACGCTCGGTCTTTGACCGCTACGACATCGGTAGTGAAGACGATCTTACCGAGGCAGCGCAAAGAATCGAAGACCGGAGAAAGGGAATTGGACGCAAATTGGTCACAGGAAAGGAGCAATTGAAGGAGCAGTCCACAAGTCGTTGATTCTACAGTGCCCGAATGGCGGAACTGGCAGACGCGCTAGATTCAGGTTCTAGTGGCCTCACGGCCTTGGAGGTTCGAGTCCTCTTTCGGGCACCACTCGTTCCCCGGCATTTTTTCAGACAAGATTTGTTCCGACCCTAGTGTGAACCCGGTGCGGAATGAAACGGGTCGTCCTGCGGTCCGTCCGGCGCATCCTCCGGGCTCGGAATATCCAGATTGATCACCACGGCCTCCTGCCCGCTGCGCACGATCACTGCCTCCACCGGCTCCTCCTTGTTTGCGTTCAGCTCCTGATGCGGCACGTACGGCGGTACATAGACGAAATCTCCGGGTCCCGCTTCGTCCACAAACTCCAAACGATCTCCCCATCGAAAACGAGCGCGCCCGCGCACCACGTAAATCACCGTCTCCACCTCGCCGTGGTGATGCGGCCCGGTCTTCGCATTCGGCTGCACCACCACCGTCCCGGCCCAAAGTTTTTGCGCACCCACTTTTGCGTGCGAAATCGCTTCCGCGCGCGACATCCCGGGAGTCTGCGGTGTGTTGGTATCCAGCTGTCCGCTGCGAATGATGCGCAAACCGTGAGTTTTCCAGTCGGGTTTTTCACCCAGATTCACATCGCTCATGATTCACTCCCGGAAAAGTTTTATTGTACAACTCAATTTCCGGTCCTAGCGGCATCCCTGCGAACCAGCCCCGAATGTTCGATTCATGCGCCAGCATTGCAAATCGCAATGATTTCGATCCAGGAAAATTCCGCGGCCCATTGACACTTTTCAAGTCACGCCATACATTCGTCCTGTCCCCAGGCGCGTAACGAAATTGCCCTGTAGAAAGAGCGTGTCATGAGCCTTCGTGATTTTCTCTCCAAACAATTTATCGACGTCATCGACTGGGTCGAGCCCGAGGACGGCATCCTCGCCTACCGCTACCCCATGCAAGATCGCGAAATCCAGAACGGCGGCAAGCTCACCGTCCGCGACTCGCAGTTCGCGGTGTTCGTCAACGAAGGAAAGGTCGCCGACACTTTCGGCCCCGGCTTGTACACGCTGAACACGCAAACGCTGCCGATTCTCACCTACCTCAAGAACTGGGACAAAGCCTTCCAGTCGCCGTTCAAATCCGACGTCTACTTCTTCTCCGCGCGCACGCAAACCGATCAGCACTGGGGCACTCCGAATCCCATCACCATTCGCGATAAGGAGTTCGGCGCCATCCGCCTGCGCGGTTTCGGCATTTACTCCTATCATCTCGCTGAAGCGAAAACGTTTTACAGCAAGATCAGCGGCACCCGCGATCTGTACCGCGTCGCCGATCTCGAAGGCCAGCTCCGCAACACCATCGTCGCGAAGATGACCGATGCCTTCGCCACCAGTCAGGTCCCCTTCCTCGACATGGCCGCCAACCAGGGCGTGCTAGCCGACAAAATCACCGAGCAGCTCAAACCGGCCTTCGCCGAGTACGGCATTTCGCTGGACACCTTCAACGTAGAAAATCTTTCGCTGCCCGACGAGCTACAGAAAGTTCTCGACCAGCGCATCAGCATGAACGTAATCGGCGATATGGGCAAATTCACCCAATACGAGGTCGCGCAATCGATCCCCATCGCCGCTGCGAACGAAGGCGGCGGCGCGGTCGGCATCGGCGCAGGACTGGGCGCAGGCATGGCCATCGGCCAAACGATGGCGGAGGCGGTGAAGAACTCCGCAGCTTCCGCACAGGCGCCGGGCGGCGGCCCTGCGGCACCAGCTGCCGCCGGTGCTGCCGCGAGCGCGGCCACAAAATTCTGCTCCGAATGCGGCAAGCAAATCCCCCGCGTGAGCAAATTCTGCCCCGAATGCGGCAAGCCTCAGGCGTGATCCGCGGAGACCTATGAGCGGAGTCGAGTGGGTCATCGAAGCGTTCGGATGTTCGCCGCAATCTCTGCAAGACGCGAATGTCCTCCGCACGCTATTCGATGAAATTATTCACGAGATGAAACTCCGCCCGGTCAGCGCCCCGCAATGGCACCAGTTCCCGCGCACCGGCGGGATCACTGGCCTTTGTCTACTCGCCGAATCCCACCTCGCTTGTCACACATTTCCCGAACACGGCTCGCTGTGCCTGAATTTATTCTGCTGCGTCCCGCGCCCCGAGTGGAATTTCGAAGCCGCGCTGCAACAACTCTTCTCGTCGCAGACTGTAACGATCCGCCGCCTGGTGCGTTCCTACGAAATGCCGCGCGAACTCGCGGCGGGCAACTGACGTGAACTCTCACCGCCCGCAATCGCATTCGAGCCCTCGCCCATGACCCAACCCATCGCCAACTGCCCCAACTGCGGCGCCAAAATCGTCTTTCAGTGGTCCAGCAGCGTACAAACCGTCTGCACCTACTGCAAAAGCATTCTGGTCCGCACCGACGTCGATCTCAAGAAGGTCGGTCAAGTCGCCGATCTCCCGCCCGACAGCTCCCCCATCCAGCTCCACACCGAAGGCATCTACCACAACAAAGCCTTCGTAGTCGCCGGCCGCATCCTCTACGAATACGAGCAAGGCGGCTGGAACGAATGGCACATCGTGATGAACGACGGCACCAGCGCCTGGCTCTCCGATGCGCAAGATGAATATGCGATCTCGCTGGCAGCAACCGGCCAAGTGCTTCCCGCAGTAAACCAAATACATCTCGGCCAGCAGTACACCTGGAGCAATCAGTCCTATACGGTCACGGTCATAACCGAAGCTCACTACAAAGGTGTCGAAGGCGAACTCCCCTTCCAGTATTGGGACAAGACCGACGTCACTTTCTTCGATCTCCGCTCGCAAACCGGGAAATTCGCCACGCTGGATTACAGCGACGACCAACCCGCGCTGTACCTCGGCGAATTCGTCGAGTTCGATGACCTGAAACTCAAAAATCTACGTCAGTTCGAGGGTTGGTAATGAGCGCCGGCACTCCGCCACTCTCCAATCCGCCAGCCAAGCCGCAGGTGAAGGCGCTGCAGTGCCCGCAATGCGGCGCCGCCATCACGCTGCGCTCGTTCCAGCAAGCCGTAACAGTAGTCTGCGAAAGCTGCCACTCCATCCTCGACGCCAAAGACCCTGCGCTAAAAATTCTCCAGCAGTTCCAGGCCATCACCGGAGAGCTCAAGCCACTCATCCCGTTAGGCACGCGCGGAAAACTTCGCGGCACCGACTACGAAGCCATCGGCTTCCAACGCCGCAGCATCGAATCCGAGGGTGTCCGCTACGACTGGCACGAATATCTCCTCTTCAATCCCTACAAAGGCTTCCGCTACCTCAGTGAATATCAGGGCCACTGGAACGACATCACCGTATGCAAGGATCTGCCCACTGTCCAATCTGGTTTTGTCCCCAGCGCAAATTATCTCGGCGAGACCTATCGTCACTTCCAAACCGCACAAGCGGAAACCGGCTACGTGATCGGAGAATTCCCCTGGCAAGTCCGCGTGGGCGAGCGCGCCTCGGTTACCGATTATGTCCGCCCACCCCGCGTCCTCTCCTGCGAACAAGCCTCCGGCGAAACTACCTGGTCGGTCGGCGAATACACCTACCCAAAGGAAATCTGGAAAGCCTTCAATCTTCCCGGCCAGCCTCCAGAGCCCATCGGCGTCTTCGAGAATCAGCCTGCGCCCGCGACCGTAAGCGTGAAGCAAGCGTGGCTGGCTTTCCTGGTTCTGGCGGTCTTCCTGATCGGCCTGATGGCTTTGAACGACATGGTCGCTAGCAAAGATCCCGTCTTCAACGGCGCCTATCAGTTGGCATCGGGAGCGCCCAAAGGCGAAGCTTCCTTTGTCACCGACGTCTTCGAGTTAAAAGGACGCACTTCCAACGTCGAGGTCAAGACGGCCGCTAACGTTTCCAACAGCTGGATCTATCTCAACTACGCTCTCATCAACCAGGACACCGGCAAAGCCTGGGACTTCGGCCGCGAGGTCAGCTACTATTCCGGGTCCGACAGTGACGGCTCCTGGACCGAAGGCAGCCGCAGGGATACCGTGATCGTGCCCAGCGTCCCGCCCGGCCACTACTATTTGCGAATCGAACCGGAAGCCGACGCGCGCCATCCGCAAATAAGCTACTCCGTCGCGGTGCGCAGAGATGTTCCCGTCTTCAAATTCTACGGCTACGCTTTGCTGGCTTTGTTTCTACCCGTCTTGTACGTAACCTTCAAATCCCTCAGCTTTGAGCGGGCACGTTGGTCGGAAAGCGACCACCCCATCCTGCAAACGGAGAGTGACTAATGTTCAGTCCGCTGTATTTGCTTTATGGCTTCTTCGTTCTCGGCTGCGTCGGCATGGCCGAATACCGAGGCTGGAGCATGGACGCCATGAACGAAGTGAAAAATGTTCCCCGATCGATACGCGACAATCCGGGTGCATATCGCGGGATCTACAGCAGCTATCACCACTACACAGGAGGCAAATAACATGAACCTGGTCCCGCTCGGCAACGTAATCAGCGCGTTAGCCTACGCATTCATAGGCATCCTGATTTTTATCCTCTCCTTCGTAATCATCGACAAAGCCACGCCCTACCATCTCTGGAAAGAAATCGTCCAGGAACACAACATGGCCCTCGCCATCCTTATCGGCGCCATGTCCATAGGCATCTGCATAATCATCGCCGCCGCCATCCACTAGCTAGCACCGCCGCTCCTGGCTGTGCCGCCGTTTAGCGACGTGCAGCGAGAAAGCCAAGACCTGTGGGGGAGGGGCTAGTTCCTCCCGGCGTCAACCGAGGCACACACCGCCAGCCGCGAAGAGTCGGCACCTGTAAGCCCCAATTCGCCAACTTCGCTGATACCAGAGGGCCTCGTGAAAAGCCGACAACACCAAAGCAGAAAACACGAATTCCTCCTGCTTCGAAAACATTGTCATCGTGAACGAAGCGAAGGGTCTCAACTTTCCCTCCGCAACGACGGTTCAACCTGACGCGACGCCATGTCCATCCTCCTTTTCATCTCCGTTCTCCTGGTCGCCGCCTGCGGCCTGATCTACGAGCTCGTAGCCGGCACCCTAGCCAGCTACCTCCTCGGCGACAGCGTCCTTCAATTCTCCACGGTGATCGGCACGTACCTCTTCGCCATGGGCGTAGGCAGCGCCCTCTCGCGCTACCTGAACCGTGGCCTGGTCTATCAATTCATCTGGATCGAACTTCTGCTGGGCGTAATCGGCGGCTTCTCGTCGGCAGCGTTAATGCTGGCCTTCGCCTTCACCCAAGGCTTCGAAATAATCCTCTACGCGGTTGTCATCGTGATGGGCGTGTTAGTAGGCCTCGAAATCCCGCTGTTAATGCGCATCGTAAAAGACCGCTACGACTTCCGCGACGTAATCGCCCACGTCCTGACGTTCGATTACTTAGGCGCCCTGGGAGCCTCGCTTCTGTTTCCGATCCTGCTGGTCCCGCGCCTGGGTCTCGTCCGCTCCGCAATGCTCTTCGGCCTCATCAACTCCATCGTAGCCTTGTGGAGCACTTTCCTGTTCGCCAAGCAGCTCCCCACCGCCCGTGTTCTGCGCGCCGCTTGCGTCGTCGTCCTGTGCGGTCTGGGCATCGGCATGGTCCAAGCCAAAAGAATTACGGCCACCGCCGAAGACAACATCTACGCCGACGAAATCATTTTCGCGCGCGACTCCCGCTATCAGCATCTGGTTCTGACACGCTTCAAAGACGACCTCCGCCTCTTCCTGAACAGCCACCTGCAATTTAGCTCCCGCGACGAATATCGCTACCACGAAGCCCTGATTCACCCAGGCCTCTCCAGCATCCCAGCCCCACGCCGCGTTCTGGTTCTAGGTGGAGGTGATGGCCTGGCCGTCCGCGAAATCCTCAAATATCCCCAAATCGAAACCATCACGCTAGTCGATCTCGATCCGGAAATGACCCGCCTCTTCAAAACCAACCCGATGCTGACGCAGCTCAATCAAAAATCCCTGCTTTCTCCAAAACTCCAAATCATCAACGCCGACGCCTTCCCCTGGGTCGACTCCAACACCGACAGTTTCGATTTCATCGTCATCGATTTCCCCGACCCCACCAATTATTCCCTAGGCAAGCTCTACACCACCGCCTTCTACCGCGCCGTAGCCAGACACCTGAGCGCCCAAGGCGAAATCGTAGTCCAGAGCACCTCCCCCATGTTCGCGCGCGACTCCTTCTGGTGCATCGCCAACACCCTGAAACAAGCCGGCCTGAAAACGTATCCCTACCACGTCTACGTCCCCTCCTTCGGCGAATGGGGTTTTGTCCTGGCCTCGGCCCATGACTACACGCCGCCCACATCGTTACCCACAGGCCTGCGCTTCCTGAACGTCCAAGGCCTCCCGGCGTTATTCCAATTCCCCCCAGACATGGCCCCCATGAACATTCCCCCCAACCAACTAAACGACCAGGTCCTTGTCCGCCTTTACGACCAAGACTGGAAAGATATCAGCCATTGAACGGTTTGAGTGGCGCAGGCACTCTTGTGTCCCCCGTGGATTGCCGCGCCCGCTACCCGCGGTCTTCGAGACCGCGGGGTTTACATGCCATCGTCGACCTTTCAACCCCGAAACAAAAATCTTCTCCATCCGGCGTTCATCTATGAGATAGCCTGTAGACAAAATGGACCGCCGCAAATTCCTAGGCCTCAGCAGCGCCGGCCTGATCGGCCTCTCCCTAAAAACCGACCGTGCGATTGCCGGATCCTTCGTCAACGAATCATTCCAAGCCGGCCATCTTCTTCGTGACCGCGCCACCTTCCCGACCGCGAAGCGCATCGAGAAAATCCCGGTCGTCATCGTCGGCGGCGGAATCGCAGGCCTAAGCGCCGCTTGGCGCCTGCGCAAACGAGGTTTCGCCGACTTCGTCCTCCTGGAAATGAACGACGCCGCAGGTGGAAACGCGCGGTGGGATGAAAACGAAATCACCGCCTACCCGTGGGCTGCCCACTACGTTCCCGTGCCGGGCAAAAAAGCGATTTATGTTCGCGAATTATTCGAGGACCTGGGTGTCTTAAAAGATGGCCTATGGAACGAACGCTACTTGTGCTTCTCGCCGCAAGAGCGGCTCTTTCTTTATGGTCGCTGGCAAGAAGGCATCGAACCCGCCGTCGGACTAAGGCCAAAAGATCGCGAACAGTTTCAGCGACTGGAAGAAATCTTTACCAAACATCGAAACAGCGGCGAATTTACCATCCCGCTCGAGCTGGGCCGCTCAAAAAATTCAGCAGACCTGGATCGCATCAGCTTTTCCGCCTGGCTAAGCCAGCAAGGTTTCGACTCTCCGCTCGTAGACTGGTACATGAACTATGCTTGTCGCGACGACTACGGCGCGCTTGCCAAAGACACCTCCGCGTGGGCCGGAATCCACTATTTCTCTTCCCGCGAACTCGAAGAAAAAGGCCCACTGACGTGGCCCGAAGGCAACGGCTGGATCACCCGCCGCTTGCTCGAACGCGTCGGCGAAAACGTCCGCATCAATCAAATGGTGCACCGCGTAACGCCCGGCGCGCACGGCGTAACGGTCGAAGCCGGCGACACCCAATTCCAGGCCGAATTCGTAATCTTCGCCGCACCCACATTCCTTGCTCCTTACCTTGTCGAAGGTTTCGGGCCGTTGCACGATTTCGCGTACTCACCCTGGCTCACCGCCAATCTGACTCTAGATCGCTTGCCGGAGGTGCGCGGCGCCGAGCCGACGTGGGACACTGTGTTTCTCGATTCACCGACGCTCGGCTACGTGGACGCCACGCACCAAAGCATTCGCTCGCACATCGACAAAACCGTCTGGACCTTTTATTGGGCGCTGGCCGAAGGCGATCCAGCGCAAAATCGGCGTTTTCTTCTGGAACGCGATTGGTCGTACTGGAAAGAAGCCATTCTGCACGATCTCGAGCGCGTCCACTCCGACATCCGTCAGTGTGTGTCGCGAATCGACATCATGCGCATGGGGCATGCGATGATTCGTCCGGTTCCCGGGGCCATTTTTTCCACAGAACGCCAGCGCTTATCCAGTCAGGGCGGTAGATTACTGTTCGCGAATTCGGATCTAAGTGGGATTTCGATCTTCGAGGAAGCCCAATACCACGGCGTCAAAGCCGCGCAGGAAGTCTTGCAATCGATTGCCGGCAAAAAATAAATTCGCGGCGCCAAGTCCTGGCGCTTAATCTCAACGCCATCACCACTACGCGATCGTTCCGCTCAGAAGCCACTCGACTCAGGCCGTTCTCGTGCCACCCGTGAACAAGTGAAGCAGCAACGAGATCACCGCAAAAATGAGCAACAAGTGAATCAAAAATCCGGCGACGTGAAAAAACACGAACCCGCCGGCCCAAACAATCAAGAGAAGAATCGCCAAACCAAGAAACGGTCCAAATCGCATAGTCGTTCTCCTTCACGAACCACGACGGCACGAACCACGACGGCACGAACCACGACGGCACGAACCATGATGGCACGGACCACAATGGCTGGGTATTGAGACGCCGCAGGGTGCGTCGCGCCTGCTTCTCCTCTATAAATGACATTTGGCGCGAAGCGGCAATACACGGAAACGTGTAGCCGAGGGGCTAAAGTCAGTTACGCGTCGCGCGATTCTGAGTGTCAAATGTTGCCTATCGACTGCCGCTCATCGATGCCAATAGGGCTTCGGCGTGCAATGCACCTTCGGGCGTGTCTTCGTGTTTGAAGTAGACAAAGGCGTCGCCTTTTTTCGCAAGGTCGTCAACTTTGCCGGTGAGGTCCTCGCGGGCCTCCGCTGAATAGTCCTCTTTGCGCAGGCGCAGGTACGCAAAATCAGCGGTCCGCACGTCGGGGGTTTCGAGTTTTTCGCTTTCTGCCTGGCATAGCGCGACATTCGCGCCGCGCATGGCTTCGTACACTTCTTCGGTGAACCATGAGACGTGCCGGAACTCGAATGCGCTTCGCAGGCTGCGCGGCAGCAAGGCCATAAAATCCTTCAGCAGCGCCACGTCGCATTTCAAATAGGGTGGCAATTGGAACAGCACCGGGCCGAGTTTTTTCTCGGAGTCCAACGGCTGCAACGACGCAACAAATTCAGCGGTAAATTCCGCAACGTCTTTCAGCCGCTTAATGTGGGTGATTTTCTGATTGGCCTTGACGGCGAATTTGAATTCGGGCGGCGTTGCCGCCATCCAGCCGCGCAGTAATTTCTCCGTTGGAAAATGCCGGAAGGTGTAGTTCACTTCTACGGTGTTTAGCCGCGAAGAGTAATGACCGAGAAATTTCGCGGACGCCAGCTTCGCCGGATAAAAATCCGGCTTCCATGTTGCGTATGCCCAACCCGACGTGCCTGCGTAGACTTTTCCCAAGCGTCACCCGAACCAAACAGAGTCAGATCTTCCGCTAAGCAACGCCGTAGCCCGGCGCCTACATACTCTTTGCGAGCAACGTCTTCCAGCGCGCCCAGGCGTCGGTGCGCGCCTTACTATTTGCCGCGCTTGCGTCGGGCGCTTCGCCAGCGCGCATGAAGCCGTGGCCGGCACCGTCGTAAGTGACCGGCTCGTAAGTCTTACCCGCGGCTTTCATCGCTTCGATCGTGCCGGGAACCGTGGCGCCTATGCGTGCGTCTTCGCCGGCATAAAATCCGTAGATGGGGGCCTTGATGCGCGCCATGGCGTCCTTGTCTGGCGGCGGGCCGTAAAATACAAACGCCGCCGACAAGTCGCCGCGATTGGTCGCGAAACGGAAGGATTGTCCGCCGCCCCAGCAGTATCCGGCAACGAAGAGCTTGCCGTTAGCAGCGGGAATCTTCAACCCGTAGTCCGCGGCGGCATTGAGATCGCCAGTGACCTGATCTGGGTTGAGGTGGCTCACCGCTTCCATTGTTTTGCCTTCCGCGAAGGACGAGCTGCGGCCGCCGTTTGGTCCCATGCCGGAGAGCAAGTCGGGTGCGACGGCGATGTATCCGGCTGCAGCAACTTGATCGGCGAGATCTTGCACCCAATCGGTCATGCCGAAGATTTCGTGGATCACCAGGACAACTGGGCGTTTATCTTTCGATTCTGGATACACGACGAAGGTCTCGACCGAGCGATCGCCATGCTTCACCGTGACCCACTCGCTGTGGCGCGACGATTTGGCCAACTGCGCCTTGGCCCAGTCCTGCGCGGCGGCCGGCAACGCGGCTAACGACGCGGCGAAAAGTAAACTCAGAATGGCTCGTTTCATGATGTCCTCCGCAAGCAATACTCTGGATCGAACGGATCGCTGGCCCACTCGCTTAGGCTCGCGGCCGCCAGAATGATATGCGCCTGCCAAGGTTTGGAGCAAGCGTTTGCGTCAATATTCACAAATTGGCGGCGAGTAATTGACGGCGACAAATTGACGCGCCACGGTGCAATCCGTTACCTTGACTTCGCCGATCTTGCCGAGATGGGGCACAGCCGTGCTGTGTCCCCACAACGAGCATTCCGACTCAGGAGGCCAGCGCTTGCACTTCGTTTCCCTACTTCTCTCGTTTCCTGCGCAGAAGCCGCACTTTGCCTTCCTGAGCGACCCTTCCAGCAATGAATTGATCGTGCTGCGGTTGTTGCACTTCATCTTCGGCATCATCTGGATCGGGTTGCTCTATTTTTTCAACCTTGTCCTTGCGCCCACGATGCAGAAGCTCGACCCGTCGGTGCGCGTGAAGGTTCATCCGGTGCTGATGTCGCGCGCGATGTTGTGGTTCCGCTGGTCCGCGCTCATTACTGTAGCGATGGGGCTGCGCTACTTTTTCACCTTGCTCGCCAACGACGCGCGCAACGCCGGCGATACCTCGTTGACCTTGCAATGGTTCGGCTGGTGGCTGTTGGTCTGGGTGGCGGCCTACGCGCTGATTTACGCGCTGCAGCTTCCAGCGAAAGGCCTCCTCGATAGCCCTTGGTTCCGAGCCATTGGGGTCGCTGCCGTCGTAATCGCGGCATCATGGCTGGTACTGGCACTCAATGGCGGGCCAAGTTCGTCGAACCAGCATTTGGCGATCAGCGTCGGTGGCGGGTTGGGGCTGGTCATGCTGCTCAACACCTGGGGCGTAGTGTGGCGGGTGCAAAAGCGGCTGATCGCCGCAACGCGAGCCAGCGGCGAGCAGGGCATTCCGCTGCCGCCTGAGGCGGCCAACTGGATGCGGTGGGGATTTCTGACGGCGCGGACTTCGTTCTGGCTATCGTTCCCGATGCTCTTTTTCATGGGTGCAGCCAGCCATTACCCGTTCCTCAGCACGGTGGCACGTTAACTTTCTGGTTGTCCCACCCTCTCCTCCTTTCGACAAGTTTCTAAAGGCTTAAAGTCGTTTGTTTTTACGCGATTTTCTGGTCGCTTACGCGAGAGGAGAAGCCGCTCATCATCGTCCGCAGGCGACACAGTCGCGCCTGATGCCAGCTTTACTACACGAACGAGACTGAGCCCGGGATTTTTCCCGATCCTCCTGAAATGGTGTCGTAAAAGAGGTTCGGTGCCTCTAGGTAGCTTGCGCCGCGCCTGCCGCGACGGGCGGGAATCACGCGACGTGAAAGGATGGAAACCTGGGCGCTAGTTGGTATCTAAAACGCAGTAACGCAACTTATCGGGAGTTGAGTCGAGATTCACTTCTACATCGCTCAATTTCTTTCTCCAACTGCCACCGTTCGATTCGTCGCGACCCTAGGTACATTAGGAACGCGAGAGGCATGTATGCAAAGCCGAATTCTACCCATTTGACGGTGGTCCAAGGTCCGAACCCAACGAGCAGCGCGACAGCCATCGCTATTCCTATGAATAGAAGAGCCGCGATAACGACAAGAAATTGGTCCCATCACGGCCTTCGGTCTCTCACACCTGCTTGTTGCAGCAGACTCCACATAGGATGCTGACTCCTGATCAACGCAAATCATACAATTGGAATCCCGGCCAAGCCCCTTTTCCGGTAAAGCTAATCGCCGCGTCCGAGCTTTGACGCAAACGCCCCAGGACATCGGCTCCTGGCACGCGGGAAAAACTGAACCTAACGTGTCGGACGCGGCAAAGACGGCCAACTCAACGCCGCGTTAATGACGAAGGCGCTCGCAAGACTTCTCGTTACGAAATTGAAAGTTCGATGCGGTAAGATTGCGATGTCGTGTCACTTCGTATCATGCTCGGACTGGTTTTCTTGGCCGCCATGGCGACATGCGGCGTACTCACCAACCTTAGATCTTCCGAGATGGTTGATCGAGTAAACGAAAGCTACCGAAAGAAGAACAGTTTAAGCTAAACAACAAAACCTATGGCGCAGCTACAAGAGCTCGATGCAGTTCAATGTGGTTTTACCTGAGGCGTGAAGTACGTTCACTAGGAGACACCGTCGCCGTTCGCCTCTATGACGCACGCGAGGTCATCGCCAAGGTGACGGCAGTCGTGGACAGCGTGACAGGCCGGGAGATTCACATCTTATATAAGAGGGTCCTCATTGCAACGAGACTGAAGGAACGGCCATGAAACTCAATTTGGTGACGCTGGTAGTGGTAATCATCGGCTTATCGCTCCTTGTCATGCACGCCCCACATCTTCCATGGACTTCATGGCGCATTGCGGGAATTGCGATTGCAGTGCCAGCATTTCTGTTGTTTGTAGCGGCGCGGATGCAGTTGGGCGCATCATTTTCCATGCAGGCTAAGGCGACGACGCTGGTAACGACGGGCGTCTACTCGCGCATCCGCAATCCGATTTACATCTTTGGCGCGATGTTCGTACTCGGAATCATCATCTGGATGGGACGGCCCTGGCTGCTGCTGATTTTTGCGGTCATGATTCCACTGCAAGTGGCGCGCAGCCGGAATGAGGAACGGGTGCTGACGGAGAAGTTCGGCGCAGCGTATCTCGATTACAAGCAGAAGACCTGGTTCTGATGCAGGTTGGAGGGTACTGTGGATACGCCCCTTCTCATCAAGGTCACAGTTGTCTAGCACATTGGCGGTCGACGCCCTGGTTGTGGTTCGTGCCCTCCATCTCTCGAGTAGTGCTATCTCATGGACTTAGCCAATCCGCTGAACCATCTTCCTCTCATGACGGCGAGTTCGTTTAGAGCACCCTCGATAGCCTCATTCTCGACTTGGTCGAGCCGAACTGTCGATCCCAACCTTTGTTCGATGGCATACAACGCATCATCTATGAGGGTGGCCATCCGGGCGGGGTCGGTCTCCAGAACAGCACACTCATAGGCTCCTTGCCACCAGTACGTCGCTGAATTGTTCATTTTGTTCCAGCTTCCGGGCGGTGGGACGCCAAACCTTAAGGGTTCACGGTACGTCAGCGTACAAAGGAACACAAGGGCGATGTGTTATTCTGCTACGCTTCGCTCCTAGCAACCTCCGCTCTATGTTTCCCTTTCCAACATACACAGGCATCGAGCCATCGAACAGAATATACACACCCTTGAATATACACACCCTTGCCGCCCTTTTTGCTGCCTGGAACCTTGTCAATGTTTTCCGACTTTCTGGCCCACATGGTTCCAAAGCTGGTCACGATTTGCATGGTTTAGCGCATTCCGTAAACGTCTAGGAGCCCTCCCCAGCGGCGCGTGGAATCCGTTAGCGCCAGGCTATCGTTCTTGACCCACACGTATCGGGGGGATATCGTTCCGCTAGCTTAGAAGTACAAGGGGCAATATGGACGCGAAGGTATCCAACATCGACGTGAAACTGCCCGACACCAACGAACCCGAGTCAAAATCTTCCGAACAAACGAGCAAAGCTGATCTAGATGGCGTTGTTGGCGGAGTGATGGAATCGCAGCCGCCCTCAACGTCGGTGGGAGTCGAGCAGACGACAGTCGGTCAGAGGAGCACTACGAGTAAGTAGATGGTCTTCGGTCGGGTTGGGTAGAGCGACCCGTAGAATCTCAACAGCCGATACAAGGAGGTACATATGGATGCGCAACTGCCCAACACCGAAGTGAAACTGTCCAACCAACGTACCGCAGGAGCCGAAGCCTTCCAGCCAAGCGAGCGACACTGATTTAAATGGCGTTGTTGGCGGGTTAAGGATGCCAGTCCTTCCAATACCGCCCCCACCTGATCCCGTTCAAGGCTCAGGCCCACCGGGGGGTTCAAGCAAGACGGGGTCGAGCGAGAGCTTGACCTAGGTGCGGAATGGTCGGATTCGAGCCGCCGCATGCGTTAGCGCTTCGCGGCCACCAGGGCCCGGGCGAACCGAATATGCATTGTAAACTTAACGAGAACCGGACCTCTGCGGGTCTGTACCAACCAGTACCTACTGTAAGTTATTGAAGAGAGGCGGGCCAGGTCTTCCCGCCTCCCTGTATCCCCTTTCAGGGATAGTCCGGCTAGCCTGACGGAGGGCGGCCAGCCGGTCGTGTGTTGGCCTGGGGAACGAAACCCGGCGGTGCGAAAAAAGTTTCGCGTGAAGTCAAAAAAAGTGAGTAGAATCCGCTCAGCGGCCCGGCCGCTCCGACAGCTCGCGTCCCGATGCCACGCCCCTCTCATTTGAGTCCCGATAACATCTTACGTTTTCTGCAGGTTAGGAGAGATCCGGCTTCGACCGAGGACATCGCCCGGGGCCTGCATGTGTCCAAAACCGACCGGCGGCCTTTGTTCAAGATGCTCGCGAAGTTGAAAAAGCGGGGAGCGATTGTGGAGTTGCCAGGCGGGCGCTACCGGCTGGCGGGTTCCAAATCGGCACGCCAAGCGCAGGGCCAGGACGGCGAGCGTGCTGCGAAGCAGGGGGTAGGACAGGAGGGCGGTGCGCGGCGGGATGAAATCAGCGGCCGGCTGGTTTTGCACCACGACGGGTACGGTTTTGTGGTACCCGACACGCCTATGCCGCAGTTTGCGGGCGACATTTTTATTCCACGGGATTCGGTCGAGGACGCGATGCACGGGGATCGCGTGGTCGCGAAAATCTTGCGGATCGGCTCGGGTCCGGGGCCCCAGCGGGCCGAGGGGCGGATCGTTCGGGTGGTTGGGCGGGCGCATCCGACCGTGGTCGGGCAGTTTCGCGTCGGGTCGCGGGGAAACAGCGTATTGCCTTATGACGCGCGGATGCAGCATGCGATTGAGATTCCTCCGGGGCAGGAATTGACCGCGGAGTTGGCGTCGAAGTTTGGGCTGGGGCCGGGCGAAGTAGTGGGACGGCAGGGAGGGTGACGTGGGACGGGCAGGCGGCCGGGGAAAGCGCACGGCTCATCTGGAGGTGCTGGACGGGGCCGTGGTGAACGTCGAGGTAATTCGCTTTCCGCGGGGCGGCGCGGCGCCGACCGGGCGTGTGATCGAGATTTTGGGGCGGCCGGGAGATCTTGGGGTCGATATCGAGATCATGATTCGGAAGCATCATTTGCCTCATGTTTTTCCGGCAAATGTTTTGGCGGAAGCCGAACGGCGCGCTTTGCCGGTGACCAATGCGGATCGTGCCGGGCGCGAGGATTTTCGGGATTTGCCGATCGTTACGATTGACGGTGAGACGGCGCGCGATTTCGACGATGCGGTTTACGTGGAACGGCGGGCGGAAGGCGGATGGCACCTGCAGGTACACATTGCGGATGTGGCGCACTACGTACGCACAGCGATGCCGCTGGACGGCGAGGCGCGGTTGCGAGGGACTTCAGTTTATTTTCCGGATCGTGCGGTGCCGATGTTGCCGGAGGCGCTTTCGAACGGGATGTGTTCGCTGAAGCCGCAAGAAGACCGGCTGGTAATGAGCGCGTTGATGGAGTTTGACGCTGCGGGCAACATGCGGAGCGCACGGATGACGGCCGGGGTCATTCGGTCGGCCGAGCGCATGACGTATACCAACGTCAACAAGGTCATTGAAGGCGATGCCTTGGCCACGGCGCGGTACGCTGCGCTTGCGCCGCGTTTTCGGGACATGAAGGAGCTGGCGCTGCTGCTGAACGCGCGGCGGAACGAGCAAGGGTCGATCGATTTCGATTTGCCGGAACGGGTGATCGAGTTTGATGAGCAGCAGCGCATGACCAACATCGGGCGCAGCGAACGGAACATTGCACACCGGTTGATCGAGGAATTCATGCTGGCGGCGAATCGCGCGGTGGATGGGTATTTGCTGAGGCGAGGGATTGCTTCGCTGCATCGGGTGCACGAGAAGCCGGATGCGAAGAAAGTTTTGGAGTTTGAGGAATTGGCGCGGGCGTTTGGGTATTCGCTGGGCGTGGAAAATCTGCATCAGCGGGAGGTGGCGGTGCGACACGGACGCGTGCCTGCTCCTGCGAAGGCTGGACGGCCGGATTCGTATGGGCATGGGCGCGAGCGGGGGATGCGGGTGGCTTTGCCAGGTGCGTCGGCGGACCTGCGGATTACGCCACAGCATTATCAGCGGCTGGTTCGGAAAATTGCGGGGAAGCCGGAGGAGCGGATTATTTCTTACTTGATGTTGCGGTCGCTGAAGCAGGCTCGGTATGCGGCTGATCCTTTGGGGCATTTTGCGCTGGGGTTTGATGAGTACACGCATTTTACTTCGCCGATTCGGCGATATCCGGACTTGATCGTGCATCGGACCTTGAAGTGGGCCTTGGAACATCCGCACGAGGGTGCGCCTGCGGCGCCGAAACGTGTTACGGATGCAGAAGCCGTTTTGTATTCGCATGGGGAGCTGGAGGAGATTGCGGCGGAATCTTCTGAAGCGGAACGGCGTGCGGCTGGGGCGGAACGCGAGTTGATGGATTGGAAGACGGCGCAATTCATGGAGGAGCATCTGGGGGAGGAGTACGACGGGCTGATTATTTCGGTGCAGAAGTATGGGTGCTTCGTGGAACTTTTCGAGGTCTTTGTTGAGGGCTTGCTGCCGATCAATGCGCTGGAAGAGGCTGCGGGGGCGCGGTGCATTTATCGGGAGAAGGATCACGCGATTGTGGCGATGGCGGACGGGGAGGGGCGGCGCGGTGGCGGCGGGCGGGGGCAGGGACGTGGGCGCGGGGCGAAGGTGAAGCAGTTGCTCTGGAAGCATGGCGATCGGGTGCGGGTGCGGGCGGAAAGGATCGATCCGATGCGGCGGCGGGTGGAGTTTGCGCTAGCCGACATAAATCAGCAAACGCAGACTGATCCGCCGAAAAAACGACTCGGGGAAATAGGCTAAACGGGAAGCTGCAGGGAGAATGCAAATGGCTTCGACCTTGATCGTTCGAAATCCTGCCATTCTCGGTGACGAACCCGTTTTTCGAGGCCCTCGCGTCCGGTTCGCTCACCGACTCGAACACGAACGAAGTTTGCGTGAATTTCTGGAAGATTTTCCAAGCGTAACCAGGGAGCAGGCCGCCATCGCTGCGTAGGAGCCTGAATCAGTCTGCCGGCCGCCCTGCAATGAGAGTGCTTCTCGACGAATGCGGGAGACTTTTACCGATGTCTTGATCACGGTTGATAAGAATATTCAGCGCCCACAGACTTTCCGATACGAAGAATAGCCTTGGTCGTACTTCGGGCACTCTCGAACGACTTGCCGCGAATCGCTTAGGCCAGCGCGGCCGCCGATTCTGGTATTCTGGAGTGCTGACAAGCACTTGGCGCTGCGCACCTAGCCGCTCGCCGCAACATCCTTTATAGAGAGGAATTACCTATCGTGAGTTCGTCGACTATTACGAGGCAGGGCGTCAAGCGCGCCTACAATTTTAATGCGGGGCCGGCGGCTTTGCCGCTTTCGGTGCTGCAGCGCATTGGCGAGGAATTGCTGGATTGGCGCGGCACGGGCATGTCGGTGATGGAGATGAGTCACCGATCAGCGGAATTTGAGGGAATCAACGCAGCGGCTGAGGCCGGCTTGCGCAAGCACCTGGCGATTCCGGAGGAGTATGCGGTTTTGTTTTTGCAGGGCGGTGGGAGCATGCAGTTTACGATGGCGCCGATGAACCTTTGCTTGGCCGGCAAGCCGGTGGATCTGCTACACACCGGGACGTGGACCGCGAAGGCGCTTGGGGAATTGAAAAAGGGAGTGCTTCATACCGTGGCGGCGTCGACTGAAGCGCAGAAGTTCACGCGCGTGCCGCTGCAGAGCGAGATCCAGCTTTCGCCGGAACCGTCGTACGTGCACATGTGCACGAACAACACGATTGAAGGGACGCAGTGGCACACCTTGCCGGAAACCAGCGGTGCGCCGCTGGTAGCGGACATGTCGTCGGACATCGCTTCGCGGAGGATCAACGTGAAAAAGTTTGGGTTGATCTTCGCGGGGGCGCAGAAAAATCTCGGGCCTAGCGGCGCTACGGTGGTAATCGTGCGCAAGGACCTTGCCGAGCGGGCGGACAAGAATCTGCCGACGCTACTGCAATACCGCACACACATTAAAGAGAAGTCGCTTTATCACACGCCGCCGACGTTCGCGATTTACATCATTGGCTTGGTGATGGAGTGGATCGAGGCCGAGGGCGGCATCACGGCGATCGAAAAACGGAATGAAGCGAAAGCCGAGCTGCTCTATGACGCGATCGATTCGAGCGGTGGATATTATGTTTGCCCGGTGGAGAAAGCTTCGCGCTCACGGATGAATGTGGTGTTTCGCGTGGGCGGCGGTGATGAAGCGAAGGAAAAGAAATTTGGGAAGGAAGCGGAAGCGGCGGGGATTGTAGGTACGCCCGGGCATCGGTCGGTGGGCGGGATGCGCGTGTCCCTGTACAACGCGGTCACGCCGGAAGCGGTGCAGGCGCTGACAGGTTTCATGCGCGAATTCCAAAGAACGAACGGGTAGCGCTGGCGATTCTGCGCCTTGGGCGTCAGGGCCCAGCAGCGCTGCTCCCCTACATCGGCTTGCACAGACCGCATGGGAGGGTGCGCGAGAATTCTCGCGCACCCCGGTTGAATATACGGCCTGTTTCAGGAAGACCTGCTCACGGAAGTAACGGTTTTTTCCGTTCGTAGCGGTTCGCTTGTACCGCCTTACGCCCTATGGAGGGCCACAGATCCCCGGGCCCGCGGCGTTGTGGGCAAGACTCAAGCGAGATCAAACAGCAGGACTTCGGCGTCTTTTACCCCAGTTAGCTCCACCGCTTTTTCGGCCGAGATGGCGGCGCCGTCGCCGGTCTCGAGCTGTTTGCCGTTGAGCTTGACGCTGCCGCGAGCGACTTGGACGTAGGCGTGGCGGTCGGGTTTCAGCGCGTAGTTCACGGAATCGCCGGCGCCTAGAACCGTTGCGTATAGCTCGTTGTCCTGGCGGATTTTTACTGAGCCTTCGCGGCCGTCTGGCGACGCTAGGACGCGGAGTTTGCCGCGCTTTTCGGCTTCGGTGAAGTTTTTCTGGTCGTAGGCGGGCTGGTGGCCGCGTTTGTCGGGCTTCATCCAGATTTGGTATAGGTGCACGGGTTCGGTCTTGGACGCGTTGAACTCGCTGTGCGTGACCCCGGTGCCCGCGCTCATGTACTGGATGTCGCCCGGCTTAATCACCGAGCCGTTGCCCATACTGTCGCGGTGCTCCAAAGCGCCTTCGAGCACGTAGGTCACAATTTCCATGTCGCGGTGCGGGTGCATGGGAAAGCCGCCGCCGCCGGCGACGCGGTCATCGTTCATTACACGCAGGGTGCGAAATTGCACGTGCTCGGGATCGAAATAATCAGCGAACGAAAACGTGAAGTGCGTATCCAGCCAGCCGTGGTTTGCGCGCCCGCGCTCGTCGCTCTTGCGAATGGTAATCATCAGCCACCTCCAAGGTCATTGGGTGTTACGGGCCGATAATACTCGTTATAACGACTATTGTCAAGAGGCACATTCCGGCGTCTTTTCCGCTCCCGGGGTCGTCTCCCTATCCCTTTAGATTCAAGAACTTGTTGGTCCTGGTCACTGGGCCATTCCCGTTCCATTCCTGTTTGGTGTAGAGTAGCTGAGTAGCGAGGCTTTCGCCTTGCTGGCCCCCAAGGATCGGCTTATGGACTCCCCAACAACCGCCGCGACGCAGACCAGAAAGGCCGAAACGCCTTCCGTCGGTCGCGAAACGCTCACGGTTACCGACAATCGCACCGGAAAAACCTACGAGGTTCCGATCAAGCACGACACCATTCGTGCCATGGACCTGCGGCAGATCAAGGTGAACGCCACCGATTTCGGCATGATGAGCTACGATCCGGCGTTCAACAACACCGCGTCCTGCATCAGCAAGGTGACCTATATTGACGGCGACACCGGGATCTTGCGGTACCGCGGGTACCCGATCGAAGACCTCGCGGAAAAAAGCACTTATCTCGAAACGGCGTACTTGTTGCTGCATGGCGAGTTGCCCACCGCGGAGCAATTGAAGGATTGGACCTACCACATCACCCACCACACCTTCATTCACGAGAGCATCAAGAAATTTCTGGACGGATTTCATTACGACGCCCACCCGATGGGCATGATGATTTCCACGATCGCGGCGCTATCTACGTACTATCACGACGCCAAAGATATTTTCAGTCCGGAGTCGCGCAAGAAGCAGACCTACCGGTTGATCGGGAAAATGCCTACGATCGCGGCGTTTTCGTACCGCCATTCCCTCGGGATGCCTTTTGTATACCCGGACAACGAGCTCAGCTATCCGGGCAATTTTTTGAACATGCTGTTTCGAACGACGGAAGCGCGGTACCGGGCCAATCCGACGCTGGAGCATGCCCTGGATGTTTTGTTCATCCTGCACGCGGACCACGAGCAGAACTGTTCGGCCAACACGATTCGGGGAGTCGGCAGCTCGCACGTCGATCCCTATTCCGCTACCGCCGCGGCAATTGCCGCGCTGTACGGACCTTTGCATGGCGGCGCGAACGAAGAAGTGGTGCGGATGTTGATGGAAATCGGTTCGGTGCAAAAGGTTCCGGATTTCATCAAGCGGGTCAAGGCCGGGGAAACCAAGCTCATGGGCTTCGGCCACCGCGTGTACAAGAACTACGATCCGCGCGCGCGGATCATCAAGAAGGTGGCGTACGAAGTGTTCGACCTGATGGGCAAGAATCCTTTGCTGGAGATTGCGCTGGAATGCGAGCGCATCGCCCTGGAAGACGATTACTTTGTGAAGCGCAAGCTGTACCCCAACGTGGATTTCTACACCGGGTTGATCTACCAGTCGATGGGTTTCCCTTCGACCATGTTCCCCGTCCTGTTTGCCATCCCGCGCACATCCGGTTGGATCGCGCAGTGGGAAGAGATGCTGCTCGATCCAGAGCAAAAAATCGCCAGGCCGCGGCAAATCTACCTCGGCCACGATACGCGGCACTACGTGCCCATGGACCAACGCGGCCAAGCCTAGCGCCGCGAGCGAGCACCGTTATCCTCTTTGGATACGCTGGCACCCGAGTCGCTCGACATTGCTGCCCCGCGGGGTATAGTTAATCGAGTGAGGTTGGTATGGCTCAAAGCACGAATACAACCATAAGTACGGGGGCTCGACGCCGGAGTCAACGAGTGCTGATGCAGGTCGGCGTGCGCATTCGCGGCACCGACGCCCAGGGGAAAGCGATCGAGGAAGAAACCGAAACACTGGCGATTAACGCGCATGGCGCGCTGGTTTTGTTGGAGTCGCGGCTCACCAGCGGCAGCAAAGTACAGTTGCAGCATAAGAAGACACAGGAAGAGCACGAGTGTCACGTGGCGTTTCTTGGTCCGGTACGCTCGGGCAAAGCGGAAATCGGTCTGGAGTTCTCTACACCGCACCCGACGTTTTGGCGGGTGGCGTTTCCCCCGGAAGATTGGACGCCAAGGCATCCGGAAGCCCGCACAGCGAATAATAAGGGCACAGATAAGTAGATTTTCACTGGTTCTGGGCGTTTCTTGTGGGTCCCTGAAGTCGAAATTCCCCGCTCTTTTTCCACCAGGTGGTCCACGCTAATCCTCGAAAACGGCTGCGTTTGGAATACTCGAAAAAAAAAGAAGAAGCAACAACGCGGGGCTGAGTGCGCGTAGGAGCGCGGAGGTGTGTTACGCGCTTGCTTAATACAGATGAAAATAACCGTCCTGCCGGCCGATCTGCACGCGCACTCCGAAGAGATCACTCAGATGCGCCGCCGTCAGGATTTCCTCCCTCGGGCCGTCGGCGACGATGTGGCCTTCGCGCAACAGCACGACTCGCTCCATCTCCGGAATGATCTCCGCCACATGATGGGTCACCAGCAAGATACTCAAGCCCGATTGCGCAAGTTCGCGCATGGTTTCGCGAAGCTGTATCTGCGCGGCAATGTCCAGCGCATTGCTCGGCTCGTCGAACAGCAGCGCTTGGGGATTGTGAACAAGAGCCCGGGCGATCAGCGTGCGCTTGGCTTCTCCCGAGGACATGTGCGCCACAGAGCGGTTCGCCAGGTGCGCGATCCCCAGCCGCTCCAGGGCCGCGTTCGTGCGAGCCAATAATTCCGGTTTCGGCGAATGGTGGGGAAAGATACGCGTGCTGCTGAAAAATCCGGACAGCACGACATCCCGACCAGTGGCGTCGGTGGTGCACGAAGCCAGCAGGTCCGGCGAAACCATGCCCAGCAACGACCGGAGCTCAAAAATGTTCCATAGGTCGCGGCCCAGAATCGAAATCGACGAGTGTTCGTTTGCCAGCGGGTAACATTCGCGCGTGATGGTCTTGATCAGCGTTGATTTCCCGCACCCGTTCGGGCCCAGGATGCAAACATGCTCGCCCGCGTCGATGCGGAGGGAAACATTTTCCAGCGCGGCGCGCTCGCCGCGCATGACCGTGACACGGTTCAACGACAATAGCGCCGGCTTGCCGGATTCCAGGGGCATCTGCTGGAGCCTCCATTACGGGATGAGCAGCCCCCTATTTTATCCCGTCCGTCAGCGCGGGACCCACAGAATACCTACGTGGGAGAGGCATCGTGTCCGTGCTCTGACAATCACGAATTCCCCGAACGCCGCGGTCGACGTCGTGACGCCAGCCTTTGGGGGGCTACCTGGGGAGATAGTGACGTTAATTGCCGTTCGCCTGCTGAAAATCCGTCGAAGCGGGACACAGGAGTGTTCGACATTAAGGAGGCGAGAACCGCGGTTCTCACCTCCCGGGGTGGTGGGGTGATGCAGGCAAACCCTCGGCGACCTGCAGCCTGCCCTGCCAGGCAGGCTTGCTGCTTCACTCGCGTGATGCGCGCCGCATCGTGGTAAGAGACTTACCACCAGAGGGCATGTCTCGCGGTTTTTAACACCTCGTCGTGTAACGTGTCAACGCCAAACTCCAAGCGGACAACGGCTTGCGTATTCCTCTCGCAGCCTTCCGGTGATACAGACACTTTTGAATCCGGCAACGTCTGGTCACGACCACCAGTCGCGTCGCGGAAAGAATCGACGCTTCCGGGGATCGGAGCATTCGCTTGGACGTTCGTAAATGGCAGATGAAAAAGGAGGAGACTCTCGTGTTGGCGACGACGGGTGTCCACAAGAATCGGCCAACGAGGGTGAGGGTGTCGTACTTCGCAGAACGACTCTATTTTCAATCGCCCGACGCGTAACCGGCGCTGAGCGGCAGAAATCCCGCGCGGTTGGTTTCCGCTGCGCGACCTCGCTTCAGAGCAGCCGGCACTCGATCAGCGCGCCGGGCCCTCGGCCGCAGCGCCTCTTCCAAGTTTTCTCGTAGCCGGCGCCTGGCCCGAAACAATCGCAACCGAACGGCCACTACCGATACCCCCAGGCGGTCGGCTACTTCCTGCGACGAAAGGTGCATCACATCGCGCAACAAGCATGCTTGCCGCAAATCCGCAGGCAACTGCAGGATCGCGTCCGCCAGCATACGTCCCATTTCGCGCCGCGCGCAGCGCTCTTCCGGATTATCCTCGGGTGCAGCAATCCCACTGCCGAGGGTCTCCTCGGACGATCCGTGGGGCTGCTCGAGAGACACCATCTTGCTGTCGCGCCGCTGGCGCAACACATCGATCGACGTATTCCCAGCGATTCGAGCCAGCCAAGCGCGAAAATCATCCGCGTTCTCGTCCTGAGTACCCGAAAATTGCTCGAGGCGCGACCATGCCTTGAGCAACGTTTCCTGGCTCACATCTTCCGCGTCTGCGGCATTGCCGGTCAGGCGTCGCGCCCGCCGGGTCATGGTTTGCACGTAGGGAGACACCATCTCCGTGAAGGCTTCGCGATCGCCCGCGCGCGCTCGCAGCAACAGGCCGCGCCGGGCACAACCTTCCAGCCCCCGCAATTCCGAACAAAATGTTAGGGACGCAACGCTCATGGCGGGGAGCTAAATCGCAGGCGAATCGCCACGCTGCTATTCTCTGTATGTCAAACAAAAATAGAGAGATAGGAGAATTCGGCGGGTAGTGCACTTCCGGCAAAATCGACCGTTTATGGGACGCTTTGTTGCGAAACCGGTCATCTGCTTGATTTCGTTGACGTGCCAATATGGCGTCACCGGTCTCGGTCTCCATCAGGTTCGAACGCGCGAACAGTCTTGCGGGCCTTGCCACCAGAATCGATATGCGCACATTTTGGCAGAATCTGGCGTCCGACCGAGCCAAGCTTTGGGCGGCCACCGCTCGAAACCATTTGCGGTGCCCGCGAATCGAAGTAGCAGTGAGCAAATCTTGCCGTGTGACCCGCACCCGCTCTCTTGGCATCATGGTTTCCCCAGGCCCACCGCAAGCCGTATACTCGCACGTAAGGTTGCTGTGCCCGAACTGGAAGTTGGTTTTCCAGAGTGCCGAAGGAGAGTGCTCTTGAAACAGAAAAATACCTCGCGCGCGGGGGCTGCGGAAGCGTTGGACCGGTCCGATAGTTTCGCAGCGGCCTTTTTCGCGCTGAAGAGAATTTTCGCGCCCCATGTCAAGCATTTGAAGGTCAACACGGACACACGCAGCCGCTTTTATCTCGAGACGAAAGCACCCACCTACAAAGGCAAGCCGCTTTTCTTCGGTGCGGTGATCTCCGGCAAAGCGTATGTGAGCTTCCATCTCATGCCGCTGTATTGGGATGAGTCGCTGCGCAAGAAAGTGTCGCCGCAGCTCAAGAAGCGCATGCAAGGTCTGTCGTGCTTCAACTTCAGCGGTCCGGACACCGCTTCGTTCCGTGAGTTGGCCAAGCTAACGTCGGCGGGCCTGGCTCTGTATCGACGCAAGAATCTGTTGTGACGATGGTCCAAGCGCTCGAAGGCCTTGCGTTTGCCGCGGGGCCTTTGCTCGCTGCTTCAACCCTGTCGGTAGCACATGATATGTCCGGTTGAATTAGCACACGATATGTCCGCTTTTTAGCGAGCCGCTAGGGTAGAGCTACCAGCCTGGAGGGGGGCATGGAGACCTACTCGAGGGCGGCAGTGGAGCGGGCGATGAAGAGACAGGAAGTGATCCTGCGAGCGGTGGCCAAGAAGATCACCTGGACGCAGGCGGGAGAGATTATCGGACTGTGCGAGCGACAGAAAACCGGACATTTTAATTTGCTAACGACACTCGCTGCTTCAACCCTTTACGTGCCGCATCCTGTGTAGTAGCCTGCGCCCGCAAACTTCCCGACTCTTCAGCAAAGGGGAATTCCATGAAACGCGCGCTCTACCTGGCTGGCCTCTTGCTTCTCTCGACCGTGTACACCTCCGCGGCAGACGACCTGTTCGACGTCAAGCCCATCGCCGACGGCGTTTATGCCGCTATCGCGAAGCCGCAGTACAAGGTGAACTGCAACGCCGCGATCATTTTGTTCGACGACAGCGTGCTGGTCGTCGATACGCACTCGAAACCATCGGCTGCGCGCGCGCTCATCGAGCAGATCAAGAAGCTCACCGACAAGCCCGTGCGTTACGTGGTGAACACGCACTTTCATTGGGATCACTACCAGGGCAATCAGGCTTACCCGAGTTCGTGGCCCGCCGGGGTGGAAATTATCTCTTCCGAAGCCACCCGCCTGAACATCGAGCAGCGTGGCATCCCGCGCGTCAAGCACGAGATCACGACCATGCCCGCGGAAATCGAAAAGTTGAAAGCGGATTTGGCCAAAGCCACCGACCCGAAACAAAAAGAGGAACTCCGGAGTAATTTGTCGCAGGCCGAAGAGTACCTCGCCGAGCTCAAGAGCATGCAAGTGGTCTTGCCCACGCTGACCTTTGACCACAGTCTGATCCTTCACCGCAAATCGCGCACCGTCGAATTGTTCTGGCTGGGCAACGCGCACACCAACGGCGACGTCTTCGTGTACCTCCCCAAGGAAAAAGTGCTGGTGACCGGCGACGCCCTCCATGGCTGGACTCCTTTCATGGGTGATAGTTATCCATTCGAGTGGATCACCACTCTGGACAACGCCGAAAAGCTTGACTTCGACCAAGTGCTCGGCGGCCACGGCGATGTCATGCACGGCAAGGAAAAGTTCGAGCTTTGGAAGCAATACTTTCGCGACTTGCTGGCCGAAACCGGCCAAGCCTACGCCCGCGGCGCCAGTCTGGAAGAAGCCCAGAAAGAAGTAGCGAAGGTGCTCGTCCCGAAATACGCTGCCAAATTCGACCCCGCCTTCCCCCAAAGCATCACCGCCAACATCACAAAGGCCTACCAGGTAGTGGCCTTCCCGAATTAAGCCGACGTCACGTGACCGGGGCGCCTTGAGGAGGCGCTCACACGGTAACCGCCCATCTGTGGAATAATTGTTTCTCATTTTCGATAAGGCCCTTGGGAGCGCCGATGCCTCGTTATCTAACGCAGCACACGCTGGCTTGCCTGACGCGGCAGGGAGCGGAAAATCTGGCCGAGCGCATGATGTGCGGTGGCACCGCGCATGCCGAGCGCGTGCAGGTCAACATGCTCGAGGGCAAGATGTTTGTCGAATTCCAGGCCGAATCGCGCGAAGTGCTGGAGGCGTGGCTCAAGACCGAAGGCATGCACTTCGATTGGCTGGTGCGCATCGAGTGGGAGACTCGAGGGCAGGATTACAAACTTCAGATTGCTGAATGAGTGGTATAGGCCAGCCTCGATGCCGCTTGGCCCAGGCCACACCGGCAGGCGCATAAATCACTGGCGAAGACTTTGCGACCGGCTTGGCCAGGCTGAAGCCCGGCACCTACAGCAGCCGTGCGGCTCGGCGGATTTCAGTCGTAGCGCAGCGCTACCAGGGGATCGACTTGCACGGCGCGGCGCGCGGGGACGTAACAGGCCACCAGGGCCACAACCAGCAGCACCAGCGTTACCCCTACAAAAGTCCACGGGTCCATCGCACTGACGCCGAACAACAAGCTCGCAAGCAGGCGCGCGAAGACACTGGCGAGCAACAAGCCGAGGACAAGTCCGGCCACCGCCAGACGCATGCCCTGACCGGCGACCAGGCGCATCACGTCGCCTGCTTGCGCCCCGAGCGCTCGGCGAATCCCAATTTCGTGGCGTTGCTGGTTCACCGAGTAGGAGAGCACGCCGTAAACCCCGACGGCCGCAAGGATCAGCGCCAACCCACCAAATAGTGTCAGCAGCGCGGCACCCATGCGCGGCGCCCACAGCGCCTGGTTCATGATCTCGCGAATGGTCTGCACGTTGGTGATCGCGAGGTTGGTGTCGAGCGACTGAACGACGCTGCGCACCGTGCCGATGGCGGACTCCGGTTCGTTTTGCGTGCGCACCTGCACCGTGGCGAACGGCGAATATTCCTGGGCCATGGGCAAGTAGGCGACCGGCTGCGGCGGGTCTCCCAGCTGGTTCACGACGGTGTTGCCGGAAACACCCACAATTTCCCGCAGGCCGGTATCGCCAAAGAAACGGAACCTCTTACCGACCGCGCTTTGGTTGGGCCAAAAGTGTTTGGCCATGGCTTCGCTGACGACTGCGACAAGCCGCGTGTCTTTTCGGTCGGTGTCGGCAAATCCGTGGCCTTCCCGTATGGGAATGCGAAGGGTGTCGAAATAATTGGGGACGACGGAATTGGTCAAGGTCAAAGTGCCACGATAACCGGAAGTTTCGTCCTGGCCTTCGGGAAATACGGTGCGCGAGAATCCTCCGCCGAGGGGAAAATTGCCGGCGACCGTGACCGCCTGCACTCCAGGAGCCGTATTGGCGCGCTCCACGACGCTTCGAAAAAACTGCTGCGCCTGGCCCTCGGTGTAATGCAGCGCTCCGAGATCAATGGCCATCATAAAAAGTTTTTCGGACTCGAAGCCGGGGTCGATCTTTTGCGCATTTTGCTGGCTGCGAATGAAAAGGCCGGCGCCGATCAGAGCAACCAGCGCTAGCGCGGTTTCGATTACGACAAGAAGGCTGCGCACCGGATTGCTGCGCCAGCCCACCGAGTTCCCACGGCCACCGGCCTTTAGGGTGTCGGCAAGATCGGGAGTGGAAGCTTTGAAGGCCGGGGCAGCGCCGAACAAAGCGCCGGTGAGCAGCGCAATCCCCAGCGTGAACAGGAACACGTGCGAATCCAGAGCGAGATCGACGTCATTTTGCTCGATGAAGGAAGGACGATAGGACCAAAGCACGCCGCGGCCCCAGTAGGCGAGCACCAGGCCGACGATGGCGCCGGTGATCGAGAGCAGCGTGCTCTCGGTCAACAACTGGCGAACAAGACGTCCGCGGCCGGCTCCGAGAGCGGCGCGTACGGTCATCTCTTTTTCGCGTCGAGCGGCTTGCGCGAGAAGCAGGTTCGCAAGGTTCGCGCAGGCGATGAGCAGAACCAGTCCGACGGCGACCAGCATCGTGGCCCCGGCGAGTGCGAACTGATCTTGATTGTTCGCTCCCACGGCGGTTTCGGCCAGCGGAGTCAACACTACGCTGCGGCCGGCGTTGTCTTTCGGGTATTCGCTTTGTAGCCGGGACGCGATCGTCTTCAGCGAAGCTTCGGCTTGTTGGATGCCGATGCCCGGTTTAAGACGCCCGAAAGTGAGCATGGAGAGCAAACGGCGATCGTGAAAATTTTCCGAGAAAAAGCCCGCGAGAACCTGCGCTTCCATGCTGGTGGGAATCCATACGTGTTCGGTGCTGCCGACCGAGACCGCGCCTTTGAATCCGCGAGGCGCAATGCCGATGATCGTGTAGGGAGTGGCATTGAGAACCATGCTGCGCCCAACGACGCCGGGGTCCGAGCCGAACTTGTTGACCCACAAACCGTAGCTGATCACCGCCACGGTATTGCTGTTCGGTTTGCTGTCTTCGTCCGGAAGGAAAAATCGCCCCGCGACAGGAGTGAGCCCCAGAACATCGAAATAATTGGCACTGACCAGTGATCCTTGCAGCCGCCGGGGTTCGGCTCCGCCGCTCCAGGTGATGGGAATCGTGAGCCAGGCAACCACATCGGTCAAAACTTCGTTTTGCCGGCGGTAGTCCTCAAAATTCGGGAAGGACATGCCGAGCTTCGCAAACTTTGACTGCGTGACTCTTGTCTGGGTATCGACGGTATCGAGCTCGACGAGCCGCGAAACATCCCGGACCGGAAGGGGATTCAACAGCACCGCGTTGACGACGGTAAAGATTGTGGTGTTGAGCCCAAAACCGAGCGCCAGGGAAATGACTGCGACAGCGCTGAAACCGCGGTTCTTGAACAGCATGCGAACGGCAAAACGAAGATCCTTGCCCAAATCATCGAACCAGCGATAGATCCAGACGCCGCGGCTGTCTTCCTGGGCGAGCGCGACGTTGCCGAAGCTGCGGTGCGCTGCGTGACGAGCTTCGTCGAGTTCCATACCGTCCTCCAGGTTTTCGTCTACTTCCATCGCGATGTGCGTGCGGATTTCGTCATCGAGGTCGCGGGCAATTTCCTTGCGGCGAAACATGACGCCCAGCTTTGCGACCGTGCGGGTGAAACTCATGACGATTCTCCGTGCAAAATCAATAAGGGCCCCCATGCTGATCAGGAATCACGGTTTCCGGTGAAACTCCTCGGCAACGCGAGAAGGCAAGTGGTTCAGAAACGTAAAGATCAACCATGGCAATTCCGGCGGGAACTCCACACCGAAATTTGCGCATTTCCTGCCCCGTTCATCTAAGCGTCCGCCGCGCCTCGAGCGGACGCCAAAATGCGCGCGACCGCTTCGCTAAAGCGCTCCCATTTTGAGTGCTCCTCGGAAAGTTGCTTGCGACCAGAAGATGTGAGGCGATAGAAGCGCGCCTTGCGGTTGTTGGTGGAAATCCCCCACTCGGCGGCGACCCACCCCTCCTGCAAAAGCCGCTGAAGGGCGGGATAAAGCGAGCCGTGCTCGATTTTCAGAGTTTCCCCGGAAATCTGCTGAATGAATTTCGCGATGCCGTGGCCATGCATCGGTCCCCAACGTAGAGTGCGGAGAATGATCAGGTCCAGGGTGCCTTGCATGATTTCCAGGCGCGGGGCTTTCGGTCTTCGGCTCATGGGTAGGCACTCTACCACACGACGAGTAGGCAGTCTACTAAAGTCTGCCGCGCGGCGAGCGCGTGGCTAAAGCCTTTCGCACCTCGAGTCACCACCGCGAGCAAATGTACTTAGCCATTAGGTAACGCCGGTGCATCGTTGTTTTTCAACATGACACACGGGTGAAACGTTTCACCCCGGCGGCAACTGTCCGGGCGTATTGTCATGCGAAAGGTCGACAATTCTGTGCCGAAGGGTTTTGCAGATGAAAAAGGTGCGTTTGCTGGTTTCGTTGATGACCCGAGAAAACGATTACCAGCTGGAACAAGCGGCCTCCGCGCAGCAAGCGGGAGCGAGTCTCGGCTGCGATGTGCAGGTCATTTTCGCGGACAATGACGCGGTCACGCAAGGCACGCAACTCCTCAAGATCATTCAAGCGGACCCTGCTACGCGCCCCGAGGCCATCATCTGTGAACCCGTCGGTGGACCGTGTCTACCGCAAGTGGCGCGCGCCGCCGTGCAAGCCGGAATCCCCTGGGTACTTTTGAACCGTGAGGCGGACTATCTGCCGGAACTTCGGAAATCCGCTCCTAAGCTGCCGATTTTCTCGATCAGCGCGGATCAAAAAGAAATAGGCCGCATTCAAGGACTGCAATTGGCGGCCCTGGTGCGTAATGGCGGAGGAATTTTGCACATTCAGGGGCCGTCGGAAAATGTCGCCGCCAAGGATCGCACCACCGGAATGCAGATGACCCTTCCTGCCGGCGTTGCCGTAATCACCCTGAGGGGCCAGTGGACCGAGGACAGCGCGCAGCGAAGCGTAGAATCCTGGTTGCGGTTGAACACTTCGCAAAAGACGCCCATCAGCGCGGTTGGCGCGCAAAATGACGTTATGGCCATGGGCGCCAGGAAAGCGTTTGCGGGACTGGACAATCCCTCGGAGCGTGACCGCTGGTTGCGCCTTCCTTTTGTTGGTTGTGATGGCGTGCCCAAGACCGGTCAAACCTGGGTGCGCACCGGCACGCTGACGGCGACAGTGGTCATTCCACCGACCGCTGGACGCGCGATTGCCATCCTGCATCAGGCTTTGCAAACCGGTCTGAAACCTCCGGATCGATCCTTCACGACGCCCGAGTCGTTTCCGCCCGTCGAGCAACTCTCGCCGAGATAACACCAACCGTTCCGGTCTTGTCCCGCAACTCCAAAAACCGTTCCGAAATGCTATCGTTTGACAGAGGATTCGTAGCGGGATAGCTTCACTATCTCAGCGTCACGGCGGGTTTGCAGGTTTTTGGCGACCCCTTGACACACTCTCGGGAGGAACGATGAGGCGAGCGGCGGCGATATTTTTGATCTGCGGCGCGATTTTGGCGGCGACGGTGACGGCCTCGAAAACGCCGAAGCCCGACGATCGCCTGAAGGGCGCGGTCCGGCGGCCGGCCGTCAACGGCTGGACCTTGGTGCACCTCGAGGGGACGCCGTCGGAGATCGGTTACCAGCACGGCTATCTGCTGGCGGCGGAGATCCAAGACATCCAGAAGGTTCTCGCGCTCGAACTCACGCACGACGACGGCAAGGACTGGAACTTCTTTCGCGAAGCCTCGAAAAACGTGTTGTGGCCTCATGTAGAGCAGGAATATCGCCAGGAGATGCAAGGAATCGCGGACGGGTTGAACGCGCAGGGCGTGAAGCTGGATTTGTGGGACGTGGTGACCATAAATGCGTCGCAGGAGTGGAGCTACTACGTCGGAGAGTATGACAAAGCGCATAAAATCGCATCCCTGGCGACGGTAACCGCTCCCGAGCACTGCAGCGCCTTTGTTGCCGTGGGGAGCTACACCAAAGATGGGCACGTGGTGATCGCGCACAACAACTGGACCAATTATCTGGACGGGTCGCGGTGGACCATTGCGTTCGACATCGCCCCCGCGCATGGCTACCACTTCCTGATGGACGGCCTGCCGGGAGTGATTCACAGCGGCGACGATTTTGGATTGAATGCCGCGGGCATCGTTATAACCGAAACCACGATTTCGGGTTTTCACGGCTACGATGCCAGCGGCATTCCGGAATTCGTGCGCGCGCGAAAGGCCATGCAATATTCCGCTTCGATTGACGACGTGGCGCGTATTTTCAAAGAGGGCAACAACGGCGGCTACGCGAACGACTGGCTGATTGCGGATACCAGGAAGAATGAAATCGCCAGCCTCGAACTGGGATTGAAGAATGTGACGCTGGACCGCAAGACCGACGGTTATTTCGTCGGCGCGAACTTTCCCATCAATCCGAAATTGGCGGCGGAAGAGACCGACTTCGCGGTCGCGAACAACGGCAACAGCCCCAACGCACGTCACCGCCGGTGGGAACAATTGATGGCCGAGAAAAAAGGAAAGATCGACGTGCAGATGGCGGAGAAATTCATGGCCGACCACGTGGACAGCATCACGGGGAAGACGGAACCGAGCGAGCGAACCCTTTGCGGACATTTCGAGCTGTCATCGCGCGGATCGGGGTCTGGGGGGTGGCAGCCAGCCTACGGCACCGCCGGCGCCGCGCAGAACAAGGCTACCGATTCATCGATGGCCGCGAAAATGGAGTTCGTGGCGGCAGCCGGACACGCCTGCGGCATGGATTTCATTGCGGCGAAGCACTTGCAGCAGCATCCGGAGCTGGATTGGGAGAAATCCGAACTCCGAGACATGAAGGCTTACCCGTGGACGACGATCGCTGCCGGAAATTAAGCCGGCGCTTAGCGAGCGTACCTCGGTGGACCAAGCGGACTAACGAACGAGTGCTGGGAACAAGCTACTTTTGCCGCACGCACTCGTTCCCAGCCGCCTGCATTTCGATTTCCTGCCCGAATCGGCGCCTGCTCTGGACCGGCTTGACCCAACGCCTCTAGACCAGCGCTTCCGAACTCGTCCCGCAACTCGAAAACTACTGGCCTGCCGCTTTGGTCTTGTGCCCGTGATGCTCCACGTGCAGCTTGGCAGCTTCCGATGAGTGATGCGTGGCATGGTGCAAGTGACCCTGCGCGGTGTGCGCGTGATGGGCCGCTTGATGGTGGTCGCCGGCTTCGTGGTGCGTTGCGGCTTCGCGATGGTGCCGAGCCGCGTGCTCATGATGTTCTGCTGCTTTGTGATGATGTTCTGCCGCTTGCTTGGACATAGATCCTCCTCGTCGACGTAAAGTCATTCTAGGCTTCGTGGCCGGGGCTGAGTGACGTATGGTGTGCCCGGCCTCGTGAACTAGATGTCAGCGGCATGTGAGCGGACTGTGAACGGTGGAAAAGCCGTTTGGCGTTTTTCCTCAGTCTGTGGAAGCGTTCCGGGCGGGAAGAACGATCGCGGGTAGAAATTGAAGAAGGAGAGGAAAACGAACGATAGCGCCGGGCGGGTTCCGGCCGCATCGTTCGATCGAACCGCTCGTTCTAGATCTCTTCGCGAAAATTCCAGAGCTTGTGATTCACGGCAACGGCGGCTACGTCGTCCGGAGCGAAAGGTACTTCCTTGTGCCCACGAACGTGGATCACGCACCCTTCGCTGGTGACGACCTGATCAAAGCACCTGCCGCTTTTCAGGGTTACGGATACGACGTGGTAGCCCATACCTGTTTCGTTTTGACGTCTCAAGTTACCTGTCAACTCGCGCGGAATCGGAATTAAGCGTTTCATCTGCCTGCCTTCAACTCCATTGGGAGATTGATTTCGGAGACCCTAGTCTAAGGGGAGGATTGGAGTGTGTCTAGAGGGGGCAGAGTTTTCCACCGCGCCAGCCGAATACCAGCCACGCATCCAGGTAAGTTATTGAATATAGTACTGTTATGCGCCGTAAAATCAGGCGTACAGCCCGCGACTTTCGTCAACCACGCTCCATTGGCTCACTTAGTTCTTGCCACACGCCGCGTTTACCTCGCTTCGGGTTACCGCCGCCAGCCAGCACTGCGCCGCTTGTTTACTGGCAGGGTTGGCGTCGGGAGACTTAACGTAAGCCCGGAGTTGCTCGGCAGCTTGTTCGTTAGCGCCTCGATTCAGCAACACCTGCGCGAGAGGCAGTCTGGCATCAGCGAAATCAGCGACGGACTGGCGCAGCAGCTGTTCGGCTTCGACGGGACTGCTGCCCTCGGCGGCGAGAATCCGGCCCAGCGTGTATCGCGCCGTGTTGCGCTGGGGATCCTGCTCGAGCGCCTGCCGGCCGGCAAGCTCGGCTTCCGGGTAGCGCCGGAGGAGGAAGAGGCTAAGGCCCAGGTTGCGTTGACTCTCCTGGATTTTCCCGTCCAGAGCAATCGCCCGCTGGAATTCCGACACGGCGTTCTCGTACTGATTCATCTGCAGGTAGCTCACGCCGAGGTTGTTGTGGGCTTGCACGAAATTGGGATCGATCCGGATGGCCTTCTGCAAATGTTCGGCGGCAGATTGGTAGTCGCCGGATCGCTCCGCTTTCAGTGAACGGTTGAATTCCTTCACAGCGGAAGCGGGAACGAGCAATTCGTGCGCGGAGATGTTTCCCGCCGGCGGCGTGATGAACAGAGCTATCGCCGGCGGAGATGAGATGCTCGCGAAATGATCTAGCCCATCGATCGCATTGCTTCCCGGAAGCGGATTTCCGTACCGGGTGGTGGCGGCCACCCGGTACGACATGCCCTGCGCATGCGCGCTCGAACCGGTAGATAACAGCAAGCCGCAGACCGTGAGATACATCGTCAGTCGCGCGGTCGATTTCGTTTTGGGCTTCATGTTGGGGTCTCCCTGGGGAAGCTGAGTGAACGTCTGCTTGGCCCGCGTTCACGGTTGCAATTTGAAATCGGAGCCCTCTAGAATGAGGCGGGGTTAAATGAAGAAACGTGCGCCCGCAAGGGTACGCGTCTCTACTGGAGATCGGCGTCGCTCCGGCGGCCAAACCAGAAGCGGCTACGATCTGTTTAACCCCTCTTCTCCAAATAATCTGCTATATCAAGGACGTTGCAGCCAGCCGGCGGTTTGAAGCGGGTCGCAACTTTTTTGCGATTCTTGAAAGCTCCTTACCGATCAACGGCGAGTACAAAATCAGGTACGGCCCGCGTGGACAAATGTTCCAATGCGCCGGCGCACTCCGGAAGGAGTAACCGGTGACAACGATTGCGGTGGGACCAGAAGTTATTCTGGATTTCCCGAAGGCGACTCCCTGTAGCTAAAGCCGATCTCAATTTTGTGATGGCCCGATGTCAGGCGTCCCACTCGTGGGACGCACACGTCAGTTGGGAGGATCGCTGGCCTTGTCTTGGTTGAGTTGCTGGAGGTTTTCGCGCGCGAGTTCAAGATTGGGATTGAGCCTGAGAGCACGCTCGTAATGCAAGCGCGCTTCCTTCCTATCTCCTGTTTCGGCAAGTGCGCTGCCAAGATTTGCTTCGGCATTCGCATCCTCGGGATTCAAGCGCACGGCCGCCCGGAAATGAACCAGCGCCCCCGTGAAGTCGCCTTGTGAGGCCAGCGCGTTGCCCAGGTTGTAGTGAGCATCGAAATAGCCCGGCCGGGCCTTAAGGGCCGCCGATAGATAAGCAATGGATTCGCCGGGGCGGCCGGCAGCAAGAAGAGCCGCACCGAGCGCGTTGTTAGCGGTGGCGTCTTCGGGTCGAATACGCACCGCTTGCACAAAGTGAGCGGTGGATTCGGCGAGTTCCCCTCGACCTTGCAGCAGTGCGGCGAGATTGTAGTGGGCTTCGAAGTCGTTGGGATTTTTCTCGAGATTGTGGCGAGCCATCGCTTCCTGAATCAACGCGCGCGGATCGACGGCGCCTCCCGGCGAATCTTTCGGCAGGACTTGCAGCCACAGGTGCGCCATCTCGTCGCTGGCGCGATTGCCGGCCACCACGCGTTGCGGCGGATGGTTCGGGTTGCGAATGTTGTCGGCCGAATTGTCGTACGTGAAGCGCATCGACACCGTCGTGCCTTTCGGCAAGAGCATGGGCGATGCGTAGCGGTACACTGCCTGCCAGTTCAAATCCCATCGTGCAATGTGAATCAGAGTTTGTTTGGTGCCGTCGGGCAGCGTGGCCACCGCTTGCAGATCTTTGCCGAGATAGTGTGCGTGCGGGTAAATCGCGAGTAGCTCGACGTCCACGGGCAAAGTGAAATCGTCGCCCACCAGAAAATCTGTTTCGCCGGGGGGAATATCCAGTTGCCGGTCATTTTCCATTTGAACGAGGATGGGATGAAGCGTCGCGGGCTTGTTTGTGAAATAAAGCCCGAGGCTCGGTTGTAGCCTTTCTGCTTTGCCGGACGGCTGAAGGTGCGTGTTCAGGACGAGGTCCGTGCTTTTGTCGAGAGAAATAGCCATGCCGTCAGGTTCCACATAGGGAGCCGAACCTGGTTTCCAGAACAGGAAATGACTGTCCGGATCGAAAACCTCCGATTCGATGGTCAGCTCCATGCCCCCGAAGCCCGCACCCAGTTCCTTCTCCTGAAGGCGCGCTGTTTGCCCGCGATCGACCAGCACGTTGGCGTGATGCACCAGCCGTTTGTCGCCGGGTCGGATTTCGATGGCTTTCAGCCAGTGGGGACGATCCACGGGAGACCGGAAGACGAAGTTCCAGTAGGTGTCCGAGCCGCCGGCCGGCAGTTCGAACGGCTTGGTGGCTTTAACGATGACGTCAGGCTTGCCAAGCTGCCATCCTTCGACAAATTGTGGCTTGGCGGGCAGATCGGCCACCTCGCCTTCCGCCGCCCCCTGCTCTACCCAGGCCTTCAACAGCGCGATCTGATCGCTGGACAGCCGAAGATCGTCGACAAACTTCGGATCGTCTGGCTCCGGCAGCCACGGAGGCATAAGGCGTCTTTCGGTGACGGCGGTGATTTGATGAGCGTGCGTTTTGGCGTCCGCGTAGGAAAGCAAGGAGAAAGGCGCAGCTTCGCCGGGCCGGTGGCACGGTGCGCAGGAGTGAAAAAGGATCGGAGCAATGTCGCGAGTGAAAGTGACTTGTGGCGGAACTACCTGCCGTCGCTCGTCGGAGGACGCGGCAGCAGACGATATGCCCGGATGCCCGCGAGTTACCAGGTAGCGTGCCGCAGCGGTAACGCAGATCAGGAGCATAAGGATTAGCCCGATGCCCCGCAACCCGCTCGTCATTCGAGGTCCGAGATGTAGCAGCCAACAGCTGGAACGCTCTCGGCCGCCAACGTCTTGCCGTTAAGCGCGGCAGAGATCGCGTCGCCCAGCTCGTGAGTCGTAGCCACCGTTCGTGCGCGCCCGAAATCCTCGTATAGATTGTCGATGCGGCCGTGGTAGACCAGTCGGCGACTGGCGTCGAAGACCGCCGCTTCCGGCGTAATTTGCACGAGGCTCTGTTTGACCAGGGTGTGTTGCAAATCCCGAATAGCCGGCAGTTGATAGCCGAAGTCGCGTTCGTGCTTCCGAATCATCTCCGCCGATTCGGTCTTGGCTGGATAGACAAGCCAAAACGCGACTTGGCCCCGATGCTCTGCGCTGAGATGTTGGATTGTCGGCGCGTACCGGTTCGAGATGGGGCAATCGGTTCGAACGAAGACAAGAACCACGGCCTTGCCAGGGGAATCTCTCAGGGGATCGACGGGGCTTCCAGACAAATCGACCGCGGCGCGCTGCCGGGCCCGCGGGCTCGCGCACAAAGTCAGAAAGCAAAGAGCCAGGCACGTCGCGATTAGGAAATTTCGGCTGGCGATTCGAGAAGTAGGAGTGCCGCGACCCATGCGCGCCCGCACCGCTCGGGCTCAGTAAACTTTACTGCGTGTACGAGCGCTTGTCTATTTCGGCGGAAAAGCGTCCTGGAAGCCAACTCTTGGGTGCCTTCGGCGACTTACGGATGCGGCCATGCCGACCGGCGCATACTGCCGGTGGAAGCCCAGGAATCTCACATCACACGCGTCGCAGCGGTAAGGCCATACAAACAGGATGCGGTACAAAAAGCGCTCTAGAAAACCCCTTCGATAGGATCGCCGTACGCGAGAGCTCTCGCATTGCGGGCACTCCTTCATGTTCTTGGCGAACAACAATCGCATTGGCGGTGGTCCCCACGAGTCCATAATGTTGCACGACAATCGCTGAACCTTCAACGAACGCGAATTTTCGCGTTGCCAAATAGGCAAGTGGGAGGACGCTGGAGTGACGTTGCCGCGCTGGGTAGATTTGCACAACGTGACGTGCTTGGCGCGGAAAGCTCGGCGAAGCGGTATCGAGGAAGCAGTCTAGGGGTCCGCATTCGCGGCCACTGGCTTGCCCAATTCGGCGCGGGCCAATTCCGAACGGATCGCGGCCAGCGCTTCTTTAGGCGGGCCAATGTGATGGTAACGCGTGTAAAGCGTCCGCTCGTGGATCGAGAAAGTGACAAACAGCCTGCGACCATCGAAGTCGTACTGAGAATACGAGGGTAGCCACAGCCCGGGCGCCATTTCGTAGCGTTCCTGCATGAAGTGGCTGCCTTTGTACACTTTGGCCAGGAAACCCCCGATGGAGATGTCGTCGGTCACTTCCACTTCAACGCGGGCAAGCTGGCTGGCTGGCTCGTCAATCCACGCATAACCCCGGACCCTGGCAAAAATAGCGGTGGCGCGGGATGTGGGTTTGTATGCCGGATTCGGCTCCATGCGGTACTTGGAAAGCATGCGGTCGCCGCGAGGTTCCTGGTCTACAAACGTGTACAGGAACGCCGAGCGGGTGGCGTCGATCAGCTCCGCCCGGTCCTTCTGCTTTCTGGCGATTTTGTCGTAGGCCTCGCGTTGTGCGTGGCCATCCTCGGCTGCCCACGCCAGCGAACGCTCCAGTTTTTCGAGTTCGGTGCGATACGCGGCGCCGTCGGTCGGCTGGCCCTCCGGACCAACCGGAATGTGATCGACGCCGGTTCCCGCAGGCACGACCCGCGAAATCTTTATTTCCGGTGGAGTTCCTGCCGGCCCTTTGCGGCTTTCCCGGCGTTCGATACGCTCGTAGATATCCAGTGCTTCGTCGTTTCTCTTCTGGTTGGCGATGACGCGTTCCAGCATCGCGTGTTTTTCGGCTTCGCTCTGCGGCTCACGGGCAGCGGCCTGGGGAGTGCGCGCGACCGCCTCGGAAAGGCGTCCTGTCGCCACCAACAGCAAGAAGAATGCCGAAACAACCAGCGTGGGTGCCCGCATAGTGGACGAAACCGATGGATTCTCCATCAGTGTAGTAGGGAAGTTAGATTCCGTGCCCGCATCGATTGTTGCACCGTGCGCCCCAGGATCGAACCCGGCGTGTCCAAACAACTATTGGAATTCACCTTTGCCCTGCCATCCAACCCTCGGGTCGTCGCCAGGCATGGAGTGGCCTAGCCAGGTGCAGGTGTCTCTACGAGCCTCAGGGCTTGTCTTTGTCTCTACGGTGGTTCGAACGCTCTGTCCTGGCTCGAAAAGGAACAGCCTAAAGTGAGCGAAACATCCCTCATAACGACCCTAGGATCAAACGCAGAAAAACGATCTCAACCACCTTTAGAATCAATAGTTAGGAAAAGGCCGGGGAGAGGGATCAAAGTCGCTTCCCACGAGTCCTTGTCGTGAAGGGTTTTTTAGACCCCCCAGTCGTCCACCGAATTTGAAGTAGAATGGGTCAAAGTCGCCTGGTCCAGGAGCGAGCGTCCGGTAAGCGATCGGCGTGCACCCCTCCTGAATCGAGCCAAAGCGACGTGACACCTCGCCGAAGGCAGAAATAAAGCGACTTACCGCATCTAAGCCAGCAGAAACCTGGTTATTCACGAAACGAATCGACTCCCGTACTCGTATTTAAGTGTGACTGCAGGCTTTGTGATCCCCACAGTTCGCGGAGGTTAGCTTGGGTGTAGCTCCACTTGAGAGTTTGACGAGAACTGCTCGGATCGTCACGGGCGCCGAGGGACGCAGACGCCTCGGGCTCAGCGGCATTCGCGGCAACCTCGTGACCTTCGTGGAGACCTTCAAGTTGGCACTGGACGCATTGCGCGCCCACAAGCTGAGGAGCTTCCTCACCTTGTTGGGCGTGATCCTGGCGGTCCTCACCCTGGTCACCGTCATGAGTGTGGTCGCCGGGTTGAATTTCTACGTCGCCGACCGCGTTGCCAACCTCGGTGCGAACGTCTACCTGATAGATCGGTTTGGAATCATTACCAGTGAAGACGCCTGGGTGAAGGCGCAAAAGCGCCCGCTGGTTACGCTGGACGAATTTGAGTGGGTCCGCGACAACATGAAGCTGGCCAGCCGGGTGGCCGCCGCCGGCTGGGTCACCATCGACATTCGGGCCGGCAACACCTTGCTGGAGAACACCCGGGTGATGGGCGCCACTGCCGACTACGCCGAGCTGCGCAACATTGGTCTCGCCTCCGGCCGCTACATTACCGAGGCCGATGATCTGCACCACTCGCCCATCTGTTTCATCGGCACCGACGTCGCAAAAAAATTCTTCCCCAACGTCGATCCGGTCGGAAAGACCATCCGCGCCGGCACGCACACCTACGAAGTGGTAGGCGTGGCGGAAGCCATCGGCAGCGCTTTCGGGCAGTCGCAAGACAATTACATGCTGATTCCGCTGGTCACCTATTACAAGGAATGGCACACCCAGCAGGATTGGCTCGCCATATTCGTCCAGGCTCAGGACACGGAAATGATTCCGGCGTCGCAGGACGAAGCCCGGATGCTGATGCGGGCCTACCGGCACCTGGACTACGACGCCAAAGACAACTTCGCCATTCTTGGCTCGGACTCCATCATGGCGCTGTGGAAACAGCTGACCGGCAATCTGTTTGGGGTCGCGGTGGCGCTAACGGCCGTCTTTCTCGTGGTTGGCGGGATCGTGATCATGAACATCATGCTGGCCAGCGTCACCGAGCGAACCCGTGAAATCGGTCTCCGCCGTTCGCTGGGCGCTCGAAAAAATCACATTATCCTCCAGTTCATGACCGAATCGGCCGTGCTCGCTGCCGTTGGCGGGGTTATCGGTATCTTCCTGGCCTGGGGCGTCGTGTCTCTGGGGCGAGCGTCTACTTCGATTCCAATGAAGATGCCCCTGAGCGCGGTGATTTTGTCGCTCAGCGTCTCCACCGGCGTGGGACTGTTCTTCGGTATCTATCCGGCGATGCGCGCGGCGAAGCTCGATCCCATCGAAGCATTGCGGTCGGACTGAGGAACTTATGGCCCAGCTTCACGGCGAAAATCTGAAACAAGCGATGGACACGCTCCGCGCGCACAAGTTGCGCAGCGCGCTGACGGTCTTTGGAGTGGTACTGGGCGTCAGCGTGATCATGCTCGTCGCGGCGCTGATCACCGGCTTCGATCAGGCCATCCAGGAGGACATCAAGCAGTACGGCGCGGACACCGCTTTTATCTCCCGCTGGGACCAGGGCCCGCACAATCAGAACCGCCCGCTCGAAGAGCGTCTCCGCAAGCCATTGACGCTGGAAGACGCCGAAGCGATCAAGGCCAGCTGTCCGGCCGTGAAAAACGTAACCGTGTACGTCAATTGGTGGGAGAAGCCGCACGTCATCCGCACCAAGGCCGGCGAAGTCACCGCGATCGATTTTCGCGGCGTGCAACCGAATTTCGGCGAAGTCTACGCCAACGCCGCCACGCTGTCCGGGCGTTTTCTGAGCGAAGGCGACGACCTGCACCGCCAGAAAGTGGTCATGCTCGGGGAAAACGTAGGGCCGGTGCTATTTCCTGACGGCTCCCCGGTCGGCAAGGACGTCATGATCGACGGCGAGGATTTCCAGGTGGTTGGCGTGGTGGAAAAACCCAAGGGGGGGTTCGGCACCGACGACGAGGACCGCCGCGTCCTGATTCCCTACAACACCTTCCGTAAAATCTACCCGGCCGCGTACGAAAACAACATCCGCCTTCAAGCCTATCCAAAAATGCTGGATCAGGCAGTCGATCAGGCAACCGAAGTGCTGCGGCGCCGGCGGAACGTGCCATACGCCGGCAAGAATAATTTCTCGATCGAGACCGCCGAGATGCAGGTGCAGGAGTTCCACAATATCGTCGGCATGGTGGCGGTCGCGACGGTCGTGCTGAGTTCCATCGGGCTGCTGATCGGCGGCGTCGGCGTAATGAACATCATGCTGGTCAGCGTGACCGAGCGTACCCGCGAAATCGGCGTACGCAAAGCCATCGGCGCAAAGCGCAGCGATATCACCTGGCAGTTCCTGCTCGAGGCTATGACCCTCACCGGCGCTGGCGGCCTGATCGCACTGATTCTTGTGAACGGCTTGGTGCTGCTGATCCGTTTGACGCTGGAGTGGAAGGGCAGCGTCCCGTTCTGGGCCGCCGCGGCAGGACTGATCGTAAGCGTAGGCATCGGCCTGATTTTTGGAGTGTGGCCGGCGATGAAAGCAGCCAAACTCGACCCCGTCGAAGCCCTGCGCTACGAGTAAATCATGGCCAGAGAGCCAAGAGTATCCAACGAAGGATGAAAATAAGGCCGAGTTGAGTTAGCGCGCAGGACAGCCGTAGAGCCCGCGTACGAGTAAATCTAGCGCACTTCGGACCAAGCATTTCCGAAGCTTCCCAAAATATTTGAATTATTTCGTGGATGCGGAGAGTTTGGCAGATGCACTGACCGCAGACGTCATCGCGCGGGGCCACAATACATCCAGTGTGGTTTCGCGGCGCACCAGCATTTTCGCTTTCTTGGTCACATGAATGTGCAGGGTGTTTGCACCATCGGTGCGAATTTCGCCTAGCCCTTCTTTGGCCACCTGCATACTTTTGTCCGGCCGATACAGGGCCACTCGAAGTTGATGCGGCCCCACGGGCAGCGCATGCTCCAGCCGAACCGGCGCGCCGGCCGTGGTCGCGTGCAGGTCGGCGGTAAACAGCAGAACCTGGTCGGCAAAGATCCCTAAAGCGCCGTCGCCCACGGTTGAATCAATTTCGATTTTCAGGGTGGCGTGATCCACGTGGGCGACCGGAGTCGGAACAGGCAGCCCGGTAAGCACCGGCGCTACCGCGGAAGAGCTTCCGTTCGCAATCGTCGCCGCGGGCACGACGCCGTGGTTCGCGGCATTGCGGACCACGGCAGGTCCAGGACGCCGGTCGTGCGATTTCCTAGCAACCTTGTGCGAATGGTCGGCTGCGTCAGGTTCTGCCTCGACGTCCGGCACGGTCGTCGCCTGCGAGTAGCCCAGCAAATCCTGCGGCGGCGCCGGCGCAATCTTCGCAACGACGGGAGCCGCGGGCAATCGGTACCGCGCGACGACCGCACGCGAAACCGGCACGCTGCAGGTGGCAAGCAATGCGGCTGCGGCGAGGGCCCAGAAGTCGCTGGGCTGCATCGGACGCGCTAGCCACGAACCCTTCGGCTTGGGGCTCAGCGGCGCACTTGTTTCCGGCGCGGGTCCCTGGCGCGCGAAGGGATACAGGGAAGCGGCCAAAGCCTCGGCCGAGGGATACCGGTCAGCGGGAATCTTTGCCAGGCAACGCAGGATGACGTGATCGATGCCGGCGGGAAGCGAGGGATTTCGTTGCGATGGAGGAATCGGCTCCGCGGAAAGAATCTGAGCACAAACCGCGCTGACCGAAGTTCCCTCGAACGGCGGAACTCCGGTAACCATTTGATAGAGAACGATTCCCAGGGAAAATAAATCCGACCTGGTGTTTTGCGCTTCGCCGTGAATTTGTTCCGGCGACAGATAAGCGGGAGTGCCCATCAAGCGCCCCGACCCGGATACCTGCGTCGATAATCGAGCGATTCCAAAATCGCCCAGCTTTACGTTGCCGTCTTCGGTAATCAGAATATTCGCCGGTTTTACGTCGCCGTGAATGATGCCAGCGCGGTGCGCGCGGTGCAGGGCTCCGGCCAGATCCGCGGCCCAGGCGCACGCGCGCGGAAAAGGAATCGGCGCTTCCGAAAGCACTTGTTGCAAAGTCTTTCCGGGGACGTACTCCATCACGAGGTAGGCGACGCTTCCATCTTCGATGCCGACGTCGTACAGGTTGATGATCGAGGAATGCGACAACTGGCTGACGATCTGCGCTTCGCGCAGGAATTGTTTCTGTTCGGTCGGCGCCCCAAACGCGTGGACCATGGTCTTCAACGCCACCGTGCGCCCCAGCACCGTGTCGCGAGCTTTGTCGACACGGCTAGTGGCGCCGCAGCCTAGCGTTCCAATAACTTCGTAGCGGTGCTTTGGCATCGTCGGGACAAGGACATCCGTGTCATTTCAGGTTCACGACTATATTCCGGGTCGCGACCGCGAAAGGAAATGGCCCGATAGTACAGGTGTGTCCAATCCGGGGTACTACGGTAATGCCTGTAGGAAGTTGAACTTAGCGCCACCTGCACGATTCGATGGGAAGCTTTACGGCGATTAGGCCGAGCGCAAGAGTCGTGTGGCGCGGCTGCGAAATGACGATGACTGCGGAGCCGCGAGTTGCGGGGCCACCTTGCGGCGCGCAAACGGATACAAATCGTCGGCGAGATCCTCAGCGGAGTTGCGGCGCAGGGCAGGATCCTTCTCGAGACACGACAACACCAATTCATTCAGACCGGCCGGCAGCGAAGGATTGGTTTGCGACGGCGGCAGCGGCGTCGAAGACATGATGCGGGCGCAAATGCCTTGTAGCGAATCGGAATCGAACGGCCGATGCCCGGTAATGACTTGATAGAGCACGATACCCAGCGAAAAAATGTCGGAGCGTCCATCTTGAGGCTTACCGAGAATTTGCTCCGGGCACCAATACGCGGGCGTGCCGAGAAGCGGCGTGTCCTTGGAGTCGCGGCTGGCAAGCCGAGCCATCCCGAAGTCGGTGAGCTTGATGCGGCCTTCGTCGCTGATCAGAATATTTGCAGGTTTCACGTCGCCGTGGATGATGCCTTTGCGATGCGCCACGCCCAACGCCGTGGCTACTTCGGCAATCCATGCGCAAGCTCGTGGAAATGGAATGCTTCCTTTGTCCAGCAATCGCTCGAGCGGCTGGCCTTCTACGTGTTCCATCACGAGGTAGGGCGTTGAAGCCGACTCGTCGATGCCCATATCGTGCAACGCCACGATAGCTGGGTGAGAAATCTGGCCGACTACACGCGCTTCCTTCATGAAGCGTTCGCGGCCTTCGCCCTCGGCGAGTGACGGTGGAAACAACTTGATGGCGACCGTGCGGCCGATCATCGGATCGAACGCGCGCACTACGCGGCTGTTCGCTCCGGTGCCGATGGTGTCGAGAATTTGGTAACGGCCTACTTGCACAGACAACAACCTTTCCCCGATCGGTCCGGGTTTCAAGGAACAATAGCGATATTCGCGGTAGAGGAAAACAGTACGAAAGTACTTGATTAGAAAGCGCTAACGACGGGTCGGGGAGGCTAGCTTGCCGGGTGGGGTTCGCGGATGGCCGTAAATGCCGGGCTGACCGCGAAGTTGTTGGGGAAGGCTTTAACGTAGTGACCCATGAGAACCAGGTAGGTATGAAAGTGAAAGAATCGCATCTCGTTATAAGCCTGGTCGGCGGTCCAATGCTGTTCGGCCATGCGATACGCGGCGATCATGACGCCGGTGCGGTCGTCCCCGAAATAGCAGTGCACGAATATTTTCTGTTGCGGATTGTCGCGGATCACCTTCAGGAAAGTGACTACTTCCGAGTCTGTCGGGCCAAACAAGGCGCTCGTGGCAATGCTGATGTAGCGCATCCCGAAAGCTTCCACGCTGCTCCGCTCGGGAGAATGGGGCTCGGTGTTACGCAGATCGACAACGATGTTGACGCCGAGATCTTTCAATTGCTGATATCCGAGGTCGCGGGGTTGAGCGCCGCGATACAGCATGTCGCCGACTTTGCCAGCGTTGGGAACGCCGCGCACTTTCAGCTTTTCGCCGAAAGTTAGAACGGATCGCGGATCGGGCGAGGATCCCGAGACTTCCTGCGCATGGCGGTTTTGTGGAGCAAGATTACCGAGCAGCAGAGCAAGCGCGAGAATCGCGACGCCGCACCGGTAAGAACAAAACGCAACGTCCGAGGAGACCAAAGCAATCCGTCCGCGAGAAAAATTAGGCAACTGCAAAGCTATGACAAGTTTACGCGCGATCGAGAAGGGGTGCTTGGAATTTTTTGCGTTGGAGTGCCAAAGTGAAAGACAAAAATAATGCTGTGCGCGAAATGACACCACTACAGATAGACCGAGTTTTCAAAATGCCAACCACATTTTGCGTTTTTCTCTTGACAGGATTTTCGCACCCGACGATACTGCGATTCCAGATTCGGGGGAACGTGGAAGCGCCAGGCGGACCGGGTCGAGGATGTTAACGCGAGTCCGCACGGCCACGAAACCAGCCGGGTTCTAAGCAAAACAATCGAGCGCGAGGATCCAGCTTCGCGCCCGCATGCGATGCGCGAAGCGCTGCTGTGAAGGCTGCGTGGTACCAGCAACACCGGCCCATGGCAGGGCGTTGCGCTTTGCATCGGTTTTCGACCCTTTCGACCGCGAGGCGCGGTCGAATTTTTTGCTTTGCGACCATACGTTCCGGCCGAATCGAGTTGCCTTTGCGGCTGGGACCGCCGGCAGCGCCTCCGCCAAAGCGGAGGAGAGTTATAATAGAAGGGTGACCTCCACCACTCGGGGGAGCCCTGGAGTGCGGAGGATAGATGGCTACGGTGAAGACGGCATTGAACGGAAAATCGCTACAAACAGGAGTGAGCGCCGACAACACGGCGGGTGAGAACACCGGACTGGTGTTCAATCGGTATTTTACGGATGGAAAGACTTCGCCATTCGACGCCGTCGAATGGGAAAAGCGCACCGCGCTGATCGGCAACGAAAAAGGCGTGACGATATTTCGCCAGGAAGGCGTCGAAGTCCCGAAGAATTGGTCGCAGACCGCCACCAACATCGTTACCAGCAAGTACTTCCACGGAAAGCCCGGCTCCCGCGAACGGGAAGGCTCGGTGCGCCAGCTCATCGACCGGGTGGCCAGCACGATTGTGCGTTGGGGTGAGGAAGGTGGCTATTTCGCCGACGCGGCCTCTCGTGATGCGTTTCGCGACGAACTAACCCACCTGCTTGTCGAACAAAAGATGGCATTTAACTCGCCGGTGTGGTTCAACGTCGGCGTGCAGTCCAAGCCGCAGTGCTCAGCGTGCTTCATCAACTCGGTGTCCGACAGCATGGAATCCATTATGGGCCTGACGCGGACCGAGGGCATGCTGTTCAAGTGGGGTTCGGGAACGGGCACGAACTTTTCGACTTTGCGCGGCAGCAAGGAAACCCTTTCAGGCGGCGGCATCGCTTCTGGGCCGGTAAGCTTCATGAAGGGCTTCGATGCTTTCGCTGGCGTCATCAAGAGCGGCGGCAAGACCCGGCGCGCCGCCAAGATGGTGATTCTGAACATCGATCACCCGGACATCGTCGAATTCATCGAATGCAAGATGAAGGAAGAGCGTAAAGCCCACATCCTGATCGAGCAGGGCTACGACTCCGCGATCGACGGCGACGCCTACAGCTCCATCTTCTTCCAGAACGCCAACCACTCCGTGCGCGTCACCGACGACTTCATGACCGCTGCCGAAGAAGACCGCGACTGGTGGACCCGCAACATCACCGACGGCCAGCCCAACGAGAAACTGCGCGCCCGCGACCTGCTCTTCAAGATCGCCGATTCCACCTGGCGCTGCGGCGATCCCGGCATGCAGTATGACACCACCATCAATCGCTGGCACACCTCCAGCAATACCGCGCGCATCAACGCGTCAAACCCGTGCTCCGAGTACATGTTCCTGGACGACACGGCGTGCAACCTCGCTTCGCTCAACCTGATGAAGTTTCTCGAGCCGAACGGACAGTTTGATGTCGAAGCGTTCAAGCACGCCGTCGATGTGACCATTACCGCGCAGGAAATTCTGGTCGACAACGCCAGTTATCCCACGCCGAAAATCGCCGAAAATTCGCATGCTTTCCGGCCGCTCGGTCTCGGCTATGCCAATCTCGGTGCGCTGCTCATGTCCATGGCGCTGCCCTATGATTCCGACGAAGGCCGCGACGTCGCCGGCTCTGTCACCGCATTGATGTGCGGCGAAGCCTACGCGCAGTCGGCGCGCATCGCCGAACGCATGGGCCCGTTCGCAGGCTACGCAGTGAACCGCGAGCCGATGATCGACGTCATTCGAATGCACCGCGACTCCATGCGCGGCATTCGTCCCGAACGCGTGCAACCGGAACTGTACATGGCCGCCCAGGAATCGTGGGACACCGCGTTGAGCCACGGCGAGAAATTCGGCTTCAAAAACTCGCAGGTCACGGTGCTCGCGCCAACCGGCACCATCGGCTTCATGATGGATTGCGACACCACCGGCATCGAACCCGACCTGGCGCTGGTGAAGCACAAGAAACTGGTCGGCGGCGGCTTGATTAAGATCGTCAACAACACAGTGCCGCAAGCGCTGATGAAGCTGGGCTGCACTCCGGAACAAACCAGCGAGATCGTTTCCTATATCGACAAAAAAGGAACGATCGAAGGCGCGCCCTATCTGAAACCAGAGCACTTGCCGATATTCGATTGCTCGCTGACTCCGGCAGGTGGTGGACGCTCGATCACCTGGACCGGTCACGTAAAGATGATGGCGGCGGCGCAGCCGTTCCTGTCGGGCGCAATCTCGAAGACGATCAACATGCCCGAGGAATCGACCGTCGAAGACATCATGGACGCGTATATCGAGTCGTGGAAGCTGGGCCTCAAGGCGGTGGCCATCTACCGCGACAATTCCAAGCGCTCGCAGCCCTTGTCGGCCGCGGGACAGAAGAAAGACGAAAAGAAAATCGAAGTCGCGGTGGCACCGGGCGCAGCCGTTCCCGTGCAACAAGAACTGTTTGGGCGCCGGCAGCGGGAGAAAATGCCCACCGAACGCGCTTCGGTCACCCACAAATTCAGCGTCGGAGGGCACGAAGGGTACATCACCGTCGGCATGTACGAAGACGGGCGCCCCGGGGAAATCTTCATCAAGATGTCCAAGGAAGGTTCCACGCTTTCCGGAGTGATGGACGGCCTGGCGCTCACCATCTCGCTGGGCTTGCAGTACGGCGTGCCCCTGAAGGTTTTCGTCGACAAGCTGGTGAACACGCGATTTGAACCATCGGGCATCAGCGCGAACCCGAACATCCGGTTCGTCTCGTCGGTGCTGGACTACATCGCGCGCTGGCTCGGCGGACGCTTCATCTCCTCCGACTATCTGAAGCTGACCGGCGAACAGATCGCTGCGGCAGCGGCTCCCACCTCGGCAAATTCCGCGATGGTGGAGTCGATGCTGGCGGCCATCTCCGCCGGCAATCCGTCGGCCTCCACCAAACAAACAAACGCCCACGAGGGCGCCCCAGCGTGCTCGGAATGCGGCATGCTGATGGTGCCGAACGGCGCGTGCTACAAGTGCGAGAACTGCGGCAGCACCTCGGGCTGCAGCTGACACCCGCTCACCGTCGAGGACCCACGACGAAATGAGCTCGACCCCAGCCCGCCCGGCGATGGATGCAGGGTTTGTTCAAGACAAGCCCAAAACTCGCGGCTTCTTACATATCGTCCGCCACGGCGCAGGCGCCGGCACCATGTACGTGGTTACCTATCACCGCTTGGATCACGACCCGGGTGCCACGGACCCGCACCCGCATCCCATGCTGGCCGAAGGCGCGCAACCGCTGATCGAATTGCTGGAAGAGCTGGGCGTAGACTTCCGACTGGGCGAAATGCGAGGCGCGTTAGAAGACATCCTGCGCTTCGGCTCCGCCAATATCCCCGACCTGTGGTTCAGCGAAGAAGAACTGACCCGCAAGGGCCTGATCGACAGCTAAGATTTTGGAGATTCACAAGAGCAGAAAGGACCAGGGCGGATGCTGCCCCAGTCCTTTTTCTGTTGGTGGGTTCGCGCGAGAAACGGAATCGCTGCCGGCTTGGCCGGTGAAAGATTGCTTCGCTAACGCGGACGCGGGCGTAACGGCGGGCGCCCCGTGAGTGGACGCGGGCGCATGCGGAAGCGGGGGCCGAGCGGCGGGGGCACGTTGCGCAACATGTCGCCGCAGCAGGGACATCGGCCGTCATCACTGATCGGACCGGTAGCGTCAGCGCGCAGCCAGTGGCCGCGGAGATCGCACTGCGCGTTGATGCATTGAATGGTGAAACCGGGCAGATACTGCATAGTCTTTCCCCCCAGCGGCGGGTTGCAGCGCCGAAAGTAATCGACGACGGCGACCAGCCGAAAAAAAGAAACGTTGGCGCGAATTGTGGCGCTGCCCCGCCTGTGGTGTCAAGAGAAAACGCCACAAGATGTTGTGGTGGGATTACAGAGACTCGCGAGGTGTTTTGTTGGATCAGGACAAGCGAAGCTGACGGGCGCGCCCGGCCAGAGCGGCAAGGCCAGAACGCCCGGGGAGTAGCAAACCGCGCGAATTCACCTTGCAAATTCCAAAACACGAAACAATCTGTCGAAGTCTAAGCTCAGCAAGGTTTTGCGGCGGAGGAAACTACGACTGCGGCGGCGTGGGCGGAGTGGAAGCGGGTTGCTCAGCTGGTTTCTCCGCGTCGGACGCACCGGAGCCCGCAGGTTCGCCAGACGCAGCCTTCTTGCTTTTGCGGGCTTCTTCTAACTCGGTGACGCGCGCCTTAAGCAGGTCGATTTCCTGTTGCTTGTCGCTGATCTGCTGCTGTTCCGCGTCGAGCTTGGCTTTCCCGTCTTTGTCGTCGGTGAAACTGGGCTTGGAGTAGTAAGTATCCTGATCGAGCGCCAAGCTTCGCTGTAGCAGGTCCAGCTGTTTCGCGGCCTCCACAACCAGTTCCTTGGCCCTGGCGATCTCCGGGTCGTCGCCCGTTTTTACGGGCGGATTCTTTTCGGCCGCCGCCGCAGCAGCGTCCGTGGCTTCCACAGCGGCAACCGCGGCGGCGTTGGGCGGCTGATCATCGGACTTGGCCTGCGAGCCCACATTCAAGCCTTCCGCGCCGGGCTTCAATTTCGTATCGATATCGTCGTCGCTGATTACTTTGGAAGGTTTTGCGGCGTTCTTCTTTGCATCGCGGGCTTGCCGCGCGGCGTCGGCAACGGATTGGTTCTGCGGAGGAGTGGCGTCCTGGGCGTCGGCGACGCCGGAATATAAAAACAGCGCGCCCCAAACCGCGAGCAGCGGCACCGCGCAGCGCATTGTCGTGTCGCAACGCATCGTACGACTCCCCAAGCGAACCTCGGCCCGGCTACAACCGCTTGTCAAATAGCAGGATACGCCTGGGGTCCCACACCGGCAATCCCGCCGCCAAGCCCCGCTGCGAATCAAGCAATGCCGGGGATCACGGTCGGTTCTTCTTGCCCGCTTGGTGACGAAACAGCAGGACCGGAGCGGGGCACACGATCTTCAGCGACCCGCCGGCGCTCGCTGTGAGGAGATATCGCGGAACGTGAACGTCTTCTTCAAGTCTTTGACGGGCTGTCCATTCACTTCCGCGTACGGATAAATGAAGTAGTTGAGCGCGTCGCCTTTTTGCTCCGCCGACAACCGAATATCGCGCCCATACGTGAAAAGCACGCGATTGTCATCCACCGCGCCGAAGAAATAATCCTTCTTCGCCGGATTCTTCGACGCCTCGGAGGCGTCCACGGGAATCCAGCCGATCCCCTGGATGTAAAACTCCGCCCAGCAGTGATACCCGGGAATCTCGCCCTCCGATGTTCGTTCCGGCAAGGGAAATCCAATTTCAAATCGCGCCGGAATGCCCGAAGACCGCATCATGCCAATCAGCACGGAGTGGAAATCGGTGCAGTTCCCGCGTTTGGAATCGCACGCCCACACTTCGTCTCCTCGGCCCCAGCCCTCGCCCGACTTGTCGTAGTGCATCGTGGAAGCCACGTAGTCGTAGATGCCCCGCGCTTTTTCAAGCGGCGTGTTGGCTCCGGCGGTCTGCTGTCTGGCGAGATCGGCAATCGCGCTGTTCAGCGGTACGAGCTTGTCCGGCTGCAAATAGCGCTGCAGCATCGGAGTGCTCGGAGGTGCGTATGCCACGCTCTGCACTGCGACGCCGCCCCGCAGTGCAACATATTCCTTGCGGGTGACCCGAAAACGAATGCCAGCATCAAATCCCGAGGCGACCTGCTTCGTCGAGGGCTGGAAAACGATGAATTCGTTGCCGTATTCCGGGTCCCGGCCAATGGCGTGCCGAACATCTTCGGTAATGGAAACATCGCTGGCAGGCGTTTGGTGAACATCAAGCTTGGTCGGATACGGAATCCAAAGATGCACAGCTCCTTGCGCGTCCGGAGTCGCCGGGAAATGCACCTGGTAATTGAATTCGAACGTCCGCGAATCAGGCGCAAGCGGCGGAGAGTCGGCAGCCACGCTGCGACCATGCGGGGCGAGGCCCACAGCAAGGGAAACGATCGACAGCGATAGCAGAATTATCGGAAAGCGTCTCACGGCGAAACTCCTGCGCGAACGAGGCGGAAAACGATGAGAACGATGCAAGTATACTCCAGTGCACCATAGCGCAAAAACACTAGGGGAATGATGGAAGAATGAAATTCACGCGAAAAGTTCGAACCGTGCTGTTATTGACGGCCGTACTCACGACCCCCGCGCAATGGCTCCGCGCCCAGGAAGCGCCCCCTGCACAGAATACAAAGCCACCGGTCGCTGCGCCGGCAGCTCGGTCCGACAAAACTACCGCTGCCAGCGGCGACGAGCATCGCTTCTGGGACAAGACCAACGACTGGCTGTTCGCCGGCGTCGCGGCTTCGCGCACCATGGACTATTTTTCGACCTTGAACCTGCGGCGCCGCGGGCGTGAGGAAATCCTGATCACGAATGATGCCGTGGACGATCACGCGGCGTTCGCAATTATCGAAGCAGCGGGCACGGGCGTCTCGATCGGCGTGTCGTATTTGTTTCACCGCTACGGACACCACAAACTCGAGCGATGGACATCGATCGTGCATATTGGGCTTGCTTCGACAGGCGACGTACGCAATTACTGCCTTAAAACCTTTCATGTCTTGCCAGCCACCACGAGCCCCTAGCCGGGATTTGATCGCGAACCGGCGACATCCATGGGGACCTCCGCTTGACGCGCTAGCTCCCCTTGCAGTCTGTCGCCGCGAGCCTCATACTCCCGCCCCAGAACCGATGATTCCATGCCGCGCGCCAGAGCCGCCGCAACGATGCCACTTGCGGAAGCAAGGTTTTCCGTGGCGAAACGCTGCGCGGCTGTGTTTGGCTTTCCTCTTCACGCTCGCGCCCGTGTCGGCGTGTTACGCCGCCAAACCCTCGCCGCAAGCTGGCGAAATCCAGACCTATCCAGAGCGCCCCACTCCGTCACAGTCCGCCGTTCCCGGATCGCCCCCAAAGGAACGTCCTGTGCCCGAGCCTCCGAAAACCGAGCAGTACACCCTGTCTCACGACCGCTATGAAAAAGCGGTGGCCTATTCGCGCGCGGAATACGTTCTGTATTTCGTGTCGTACCTCCTGAGTGTGGTTGTCCTCTTGTTGCTCTTGCGCCTGGGCATCGCCGCGAAACTCCGCGACGTTGCGGAAAGCGTCAGCGCCAACCGCTGGTTTCAGGGACTTGTGTTTGTCCCGATGTTGATTGGGATCCTGGACCTCTGCGGCCTCCCGGTCCATCTCTACGGACACTCGCTCTCTTTGCGCTACGAACAATCGGTGCAAGGCTGGGGTTCGTGGTTTTGGGATTGGTCGAAAGGAGAATTACTCGGCATTGGTTTCGCCTTCGTGCTGGTGCTCATTCTTACCGCAGTCATGCGCTGGAGTCCGCGGCGATGGTGGTTCTTCTTTTGGCTGGCCGCGCTGCCCATCCTGCTGTTTGTCATTTTCATCAGCCCTTGGTTCATCGACCCGTTGTTCAACTCTTTTCAACCGCTCGGCGCCAAATATCCCGCGCTGACCGGGGAAATCGAGAAAGTGGTCCAGCGGACCGGCCTGAATATCCCGCCAGATCGTATGTTCCTGATGATAGCCAGCAAGAAGACGAACGACCTGAACGCTTACGTAACCGGCTTCGGCGCCTCCAAGCGCGTCGTGGTGTGGGACACTACCATCCAGAAACTAACCACCGACGAAACCCTGTTTATCTTTGGCCACGAAGCCGGGCATTACGTGCTCGATCACATCCGGAATGGGTTTCTGTTTTTCGCCGCCATGTTGCTGGTCGCCTTCTATCTCGGCTATCGCGGCCTACACTGGGCGCTGGGCCGCTGGGCCCAGGATTGGCGCATCTACGGACCCCAGGATTGGGCTTCGCTTGCCGTGCTTGTTCTACTTCTGCAAGTGATCGGATTTTTCGCCCTGCCGATTGCCAATAGTTTCAGCCGCGCGCAAGAGCACGCCGCTGATGTATACGGACTGGAAGTCATTCACGGAATCGTGCCCAATGCGGCGGAAGTGGCCGCGCACGCGTTTCAGATTTTGGGAGAAGTCGGACTGGCCGATCCCAACCCCCCGCCGATCATCACCTTCTGGCTCTATTCCCATCCGCCCCTTGCGGACCGCCTTGTCTTCGCCTACAGCTACGACCCCTGGGCAAAGGGCGAAGCGCCAAAATACGTGAAGCCGCACGAACGCTAGCCGAGCCCCTAGATCCTCATACCGACGCTACCCGACCGAGTGATAGCCGAAGGACCTCGACCTACCCTCGCCCGCATCGAGCGTCCACGCTCCAGCAGCCTCACGCTCCCCGGCGCCGGGCAAAACTGGCAACTTTATGGCGGTTCCCGCAAATGGCCATCGAACACCACCGCCGCCGGCCGGTCCGCGAGTTGTCGCAGAAGAAAAGTTCGCAACCCGGATTCGCACACCTGCGAATACGCGCCTTCGCGCCTTCCACCAGTATTTCCGCCGCCGAACGCGCAATCGCAGCCAAAAGCCAATCCAGTCCCCCTTCGCGAGCGATAAACTCCAGCTTCCAGCGTTCGTCGTCCTGAACCAGTTCGTCGTGCCCTTCGGTGATGCGCAAGACTTCGTTAATCGGTCCGACCCATTCGCCCCGTACGCGCTGATTTCCCACCAACGCCCCCAACGCTTCGCGCAGCGCATCTCGCAGGCGCATGGCCCGCGACAATACGGCGAAAGCGGCACGCGGATCGGTCTGGGAAAGCGTGAGCAACTCCGCGCCGCGTTCTGCGGAGACGATGTGGGAAGCTTCGAGGAACGTCACAAACTCCTCCCACGAAAGGTCGTGATCCGGTGCGGCAGGGTATGACGGGGCATTGGCAAAGTCGACGGCAAGGCGCCCGCCTAACAACACGACGATAGCGGAAGCTTCCGGCATGAGAGACCTCCGAGCACTGGATTGAGGAGGATCAACGCAATAACCGGTTAACGGTATCATAGAGGTTAAGTACGACCTAGCGAGCTTTCCAACCGCAGGCTTGCGCTTCTAGTCCAGTTTCGCCCGTGACGTACTATACTTCGAGAACTGAGGAAGGAATTTCCATTGAAGTCCACTTGGCAGAATACGGCGGCAATCTCCCTCTTACTTCTCGGGTGGTCCTCGTGGAAACGCCAGAACCTTCACACGTAGTGTTCGTGCAAGAGCAAGAAAGCTTGCAAATCCTGGGCGCAGCCTGGGCATCGGTCAGACAATAACTGGGCGTTTTCTCTACGCCGAAACTAGCACAGACCGTATTGTGTGCACCCCACGCGAAGTCAGGCACGCCCGTGTCGATTCGACTTAGACGGGTCTCTGCTCGCTTTTGCTTCGAAAAAAGCTCTCTTGCGCCGGCGGGCGCGTTGCTGACGCCGAGATACCTTGGAAACTTCGGCACGGAGAATCCGGCGGCCAACAGCCAGCGTACACGCCATGGCTGTGCTATCTTCGTTTTCAGAGCGCGAAGTTGCGCCGACGCGGTGCTGCCCGCGCAAAACGCTTCCTCTCATGAACACCCCTGACTCGCCTCTCCGCGTTCCCGTAGAGCCACCAGCCCCCAGTTTTTTCCGCAACCCGGACCTGCCGTTCGTGCTACTTCGCCTTTTCCTTTACCTGCTCGTTGCCGAAGCCTTCACCTACGAGTTGTTCTGGCTCAGCGGTTTGTTCACGCAAGGCCATCCGGCCTCTACGTCCTCCCTTCTCATGACGTCGGAGTGCCTCCGCTTCGCCGCAGTTTTCGCGGCGGTGTGGGCGATGTCGCGGCTGGAGCGGCGAAACGTCGGAGACTACGGTTTGCCATTACGCGCCGCACTGGGAAAGTGCTTCTGGCAGGGTGCGGTCTTTGGCTTGTTTGAAATCAGCGCCGTGCTGGGCACGCTAGCGGCCTTGGGTTATTACCATTTCGGTTCGGTCGAAATTCACGGCGCCGCGCTTTACCAGTGGTTGTCTTTTTGGCTGGTTTTTTTTGCGGTGGTCGGGTTGTTTGAAGAATTTGCCTTTCGGGGATACGCGCAATTCGCATTGACGAACGGAATCGGATTCTGGCCAGCCTCGGTCATCACTTCTCTTACCTTCGGCGCCGTCCATCTCACCAACCCGGGCGAGACCTGGGTCGGAATCGCCGGCGTCGTGCTTACGGGTCTTTTCTGGTGTTTTACGCTACGCCGCACCGGAAGTCTCTGGTTCGCGGTCGGCATGCACGCCGCCTTCGATTTCGGTGAAACGTTTCTCTATTCCGTTCCCGACAGCGGCATGATCTTCCCGGGTCATCTTTCCAGTGCAACTTTGGCGGGGCCCAGCTGGCTGGTAGGAGGTACCGCCGGCCCGGAGGCAAGCATTCTCGACTTTCTGGTTCTGCTCGTGTTCTTCTACCTCTTCGATCGCCTGTTCCCAAACGGTTCCAAAAGCCGGCCGGTCCTCGACTAGTGGACCAGTTCGGAAGCGAAGACGAGCCGGACACCCTGCGTCTTCGCCTCGGGAAGTGCTTGCTGTAATGCCTTGAGCGTCGCGGGGTGGGGATGACCAATCGCAACCGCTTCGCCCTTTTCCCCTGCTTCGCGCAGGGCCAGCCGTAGTTGTTTGCGCACCGCGGAAACTTCCGCCACGTCGTCGAGAAATGGAACGTTGCGATAGGCTGACTGCACGCCCGCCCGGCGCGCCGCATCGAAAGCGACGGTGGCCGCCGTGGTGCGGCTGTCAATGTAGAATAGTTGGTGATCGCGTAGCACCGGCATCAATTCGTCCATCAAGGCCACGTTGGTGGTCGACTGCGAACCCTGATGGTTGTTCACTCCGGCCACATCGGGAACCTCGCTGAGGAACCCATTCACCAGCGCGCTCACGTCTTTGGCGGACATTCCCGGCCGCAGCTCCTGCGATTCGGGCCTGCTTTGTCCCACGGCCTCCATCGGCAGGTGCAGCATCACTTGACAACCCCTGCGATGCGCTTCCTCGGCAATTTCCACCGAGTGCGGGTGGTTGGGTAGAACCGATATGGTCAGCGGATAGGGCAAGGCAAAAATAGACTCCGCGGCGGCGCGATCGTTGCCAAGGTCATCCAGGATAATCGCCAGCCGTGGCTGCCCGGTCGTGGGCGCTTCCTGCGATGCGGCCGCCGGCGCCGAATAAATCTGAATCGTATGCGTCGGGAAGCCCGCGCGGCGGTACTGGAAAAAAATTCCCTCGCGGCCCTCTGACGGAGCATCTTGCGTCAGCCCATGCCGCGTGGCCACGCCGCCGAGCGATTGCAAGACTCGCGCGATCGCCGCGCGTTGCGACGAACCCTCCGAAGCGCCGCGAATGGCAATGTCCACACGATCGGTGCTTTCGGGGTCGCGGTCCGACGCCCGTGGATCGCTACGAGTTTCTGAACCCGGCGGCGCTGCAGAACTCCCCGCTGCAACGAATTCCCGCGTGATGGCGTGTATATCCGTAGCCCTGAGGGGTTTCTCGGCCTTCTTGCAGCCGTCGATAGATAAGGCCAGCGAAAGACCAAGCGCGAGCAGCAGAAATGAGCTTGCGTGAGGACGCCAGGGTACGGCTTCCGCCTTGCCGCAAGCGCCACCGAATCGATGTGGCAGCCGCTGAGGGCGCGTTTCCCACGCTGCCGCGCAAACTCGAAGCGCCTGGAAGGAAAACAGATTTATGCGTCTATCGAAAAGGAGCTCGTCGGTTCGTCGCAGAATGGACGCTGTCCGCCAAGTCACCTGCGGCTAAGCCGCTTTCTTCGCGGGGGTCTTCAACAACTCAAGAGCCTTGCGGTAAATCGGATCTTCCGGCGAAAGCGGCCGGGGCCCGGAGGGTTCGACCTTGGAGGGCGTGTTGGTCGACGCGGAATCATCGTCGCCGCTGTCTGAATCGTCGTCCGCCGCCGCGCGAACAACTTCGCTGGGTTCGACGCCATCTTCCAGAATCGCCTTGCCCGCCGCGTTGTAGTAGTTCGCCACGGTCAGAAACAAAGCCGAGCCGTCATCCATGGTGATCAGCTTCTGCTCGGAGGCCAGGCCAAAGGTGCGCTCGCCAACGACATCGCCACGATGATTCGCGACCATCGCCGAGGCCAGCACTTCCGCCGCTCCTGACGTTGTGCCGTCAATCAAAACCGATACCGGACCCTTCCAGACCACTTTGTTGGCTTCCGCGGACAAGACCTGCGCCGAAACAGTCTGTCCTCGTAGCGTCGCAATCGTGCCGGAGGACACAAACAAGCGCGCCACTGCAACCGCTTCGGTCACTGGCCCGCGGCCGCACTCGCGCAGGTCCAGAACAACCTTGTGAATTCCCTGTTTTTCCCCATCCAGGAGCTTGTTTCGCACGTCATCGGCGCGCCCGTTATCGAGCGAAGGGAGCCGCAGCACCAGAATATCGGGATCCGCTTTCTGTACAATGGTCTTCGGGGTGGCCAGCTTCTCGCGCACGATGTCCACTTCATCGGGGTCCGCTTTTCCGCGGCGGATCACTCCCACCTTGACTCCGCTGCCCACTTGCCCGTTCAAGAGATTCAGCGCTTGCCCTACGGACATGTCTCGCGTCGTGAAACCCGCAACCGACTCGAAAATATCGCCGCTGTGGATGCCCGCTTTCTCCGCCGGGCTGTCCGGCAAAACCGAAATCACGATCACGTATCCAAAGCGCTTGCTCAAGCTCAGGCCGGTCTCGCCGGTCCCGGCATTTTGCTGTTTCTGCTTGTACTCGGTGTATTCGCGAGGCGTCAGGTAGCTGGACTCGGGGTCCAACGATTCGAGCAAGCCGTGCAGCGAACCCGCGGTGACCAGGTGCATGTTCGGCTCGTCAACGTAATCCGACTGAATCTTTTGCAGCACTTCGCCGAAGACCGTGAGCGACTTGTAGGCTTTGTCGTCCGGGGTCCGTCCGAGAACATGTCCGATACCGGCGTAACAGAAAATCGCCACCGATACCGCGATAATGCCGAAGCGCGCTTTTCGATTCATTTCCCCACCTAACGACGAGAACTCAGGCCTAAGTATAGCATCGCAAACCTATGGGACGCGCCAGGAAAGCGAAAGGAAGCCTGAAGTGCGTTGCCGCACGAGAAATAGGGCAAAGGACCCAGAAAGACACGACCAGAACGCCAGTTGTTGTACGTTTACCACGCCAAGATGGGCGCGGCTCGGATTAGCGTCCATAAGTTATTGATACCATGGAACAAACGCTTCAAACTTTGGACGACAGAGTGCTATTATGTTCAAGTCCATGCTTCAAACTACGATTCAGCGCTCGTCGTCCGCCGAGGGTGTGGGACTCCACACCGGGGTCTTCGGCCACATCCGTCTGACTCCTGCTCTGGCTGACACCGGCATTGTTTTTCGCCGCGTCGACCTCGACAATTTCCCGATTGAAGCACAAGGCCACAACGTTGCTCGCGTCAGCTACGCCACCAGCCTCATGAAACAAGGCGTGCTGCTCTCGACGACCGAACACCTGCTCGCGGCGATCTATTCGTGCGGGATCGACAACGTTTTTATCGACATTGATTCCATCGAGATTCCCATTTTGGATGGCTCGGCTGAGCCTTTTATGCAGATGTTGGAGCAGTCGGGAATTCGCAAGCTGCGCCGGAAGCGCCGCTACCTCAAAGTATTGCAACCTCTTGAAGTTGTCGAAGGCGACCGCCGCATCGGTATCTATCCCGCCGACGAGTTTCACGTTCGCTGCTATGTCGATTTCCCGCATCCGTTGGTCGGGCAACAGGAGGTGGAAATGGTCGTCAATCCAGAGACTTTTCGCCACTTGCTGGCCCGCGCGCGAACCTTTTGCTTTGAGCGGGATATCGAGCCGCTGCGCTCTATGGGCCTGATTCGCGGCGGTTCGCTGGAAAATGCGATCGTACTGACCAATGATGGCGTGATGAATGGTCCCCTGCGCTTCCCCGATGAATTCGGCCGCCACAAGGCCCTGGACCTGATCGGCGATCTGGCGCTGGCAGGGCTTCCCCTTCTCGCTCGCGTTGAGGCCCACAAGGCCGGCCACGCCCTGCATACCCAGCTTGTCAGCCGCCTGCTCGCTGACCCCACCCTGTGGACCATTGCCACGGACGAAACATCCCAGGCGGGCATGGAAACGCACATTCCCAGGTTGGCCGCCGTACCAGCCGCCGATTAAGCCTTTCGAGTCGCGCTCCAAAATCACCACTTTGCGAAACCCTGCTTGCACCCCCAAAATGAACTGACGCCATGCCTCCCAAAGATCTAGCTATCGTCATCCTCGCCGCCGGAAAAGGTACGCGACTGAAGTCGAGCCTTGCGAAAGTGCTGCACCGCGCGGGCGGCCGCGCGCTGGTCGAGCAGGTTCTTCGGGCTTGCGCTCCGCTAGGCGCGAAAAAAACTGTTGTCGTCGTGGGCCATCAAGCCGAACAAGTAATCGCTGTAGTCGCCCCGAGCGGGGCGAGCACCGTGCTCCAGCATCCGCAGCACGGAACAGGTCACGCCATGCAAGTGGCACGCAGAGCGGTGGGCGGCGCCAAACTGGTCGTCGTGCTTCCTGGTGATGCACCTCTGGTCCGCAGCGAGACGCTACGCGCGCTCGTCGCCGGCCATCGCGCGGGCAACGCCGCCGCGACCATTCTGAGCGCTGTTGTCAGTGATCCGTCCGGCTACGGGCGCGTCGTGCGCAAATCCGAGACACAGGTCGGCGCGATTGTGGAGGAGTCGCAACTCACCGACGAACAGCGCGAAATCAACGAAATCAACTCCAGCATTTACTGCTTCACGCTCGAAAAACTCTGGCCCGCCCTCGCGCAAGTCAAACCGAACAACAAGCACCGCGAGTTGTACCTCACGGATGCGATCGCGGTCCTCGCATCGAAGGGCGAAACGGTTTTGGCGCAGGTCGCACCTGATCCGCGTGAAGTACTCGGTTGCAATACGCGCGCCGATCTGGCCGAAGTCGATCGCATCTTCCGCGAGTGGAAGCGCAACGCGCTGATGAACGCCGGCGTAACCATTCAGTTGCCGGACACCGTCCTGATCGATCCCGAAGTGACCGCCGGGGAAGATACCGTCATCGAGCCCGCGGTGCATCTGCTGGGCAAGACGAAGATCGGCGCGCGCTGCACGATTCGTACCGGCAGCGTTCTGACCGACGCCGTCCTTGGCGACGACGTCATCGTCGAGCCGCATTGCGTGATTGCGAACAGCCGTCTCGACCAACGCGTCACCGTTGGGCCCTTCGCTCGGCTGCGTGGCGAGACTCACTTGAAGACCGGCGCGCACATTGGCAATTTCGTTGAGTTGAAAAAGACCACCATGGGTGAAGGCACCAAAGCCGGCCACCTGACCTATCTGGGCGACGCGAAGATCGGCAGCAAGTCCAACATCGGCGCGGGAACGATCACCTGCAACTACGATGGTTTCCACAAATATCCGACAACCATCGGTAACCGCGTCTTCATCGGCAGCGACGCCGCGCTGGTCGCACCGGTTCGCGTCGGCGACGGCGCCTACGTCGCCGCGGGTTCCACGATTACCGACAATGTTCCCGCCGAAGCGTTGGGCATCGCGCGCGGGCGGCAGGCGAACAAGCCTGGTTGGGCCGCCAAGAAGCGCCGCGAGCTTGCTGCGGCTGCGAACCCTAAGAAGTCATCGCATCGATCGAAATCCCGAAAATCAACCAAGACTCGCCGGCGATAGGCCGCTCGCCAGGCGGAAGCCCCCGGCGCGCTACAAACCGCGCGGAAACTGCGTCTGTACCCTCGCGAGCGGCGCGGAACCTTCTTCATTGAAGAGAAACCATTCGGGTGTTATCGTCCGGCGTACTTGCACGGTGAGGAGCGTTGTCGTGGGCTTGTGGGTTAACTGGCTGCTGGTCATCGGCGGCATCGTGTGCGTGATTGTCGAACTCGCGCTGGGCGCGATGACTGGATTTGATTTGGCGCTGATCGGTGGATCGCTGGCGATTGGCGGCGGCATTGGGCTTTTCGTCGCGTCCGAGAAGATTGGCTTGCTCGCCGCGGGCGGCTTGTCGCTGGTGTACCTCGCTGTTTTCCGCAGATGGTTGAGAGCCACGCTTACGGTAAAAAATCATCCCAGCAATGTGGACGCGGTGGTGGGCAAGACTGGCGTGGTGACCAAGCGCATCGCTTTACACGAACCCGGCATGGTGAAGGTTGGGGATGAAGTGTGGAGAGCGGAGCTGGCTGGCGCCGAGGACGCTCCGCGCGATTCAGGAGTGGCCGTCACGGTGGAATCGGTTGAAGGGGTAACGCTGAAGGTGAGGTGAGCGTCGATGGACACCAGTTTTTTGTTGATCGCGTTTCTTTTCGTGTTTGCAGTGTTCGGCCTGGTGACACTGGCGAAGGGCGCGCGGACTGTGCGGCAGTATGAAAAAGGATTGATCACGCGGCTGGGCAAATATCATGGGATGGCGCCGTCGGGATTGACGTTCATTGTTCCATTTGTCGACGACATTGTGCGCGTGGACATGCGCGAGCAGGTGATCACCGTGCCGCCGCAGAAGTTGATCACCAAGGACAACGTCACCGTGGAAGTGGACGCGGTGGTCTACTACAAGGTGATTGATCCCGTGAAGTCGCAATATGAGGTGCAGGATTTCGGCTACGCGTGCACCACGCTGGCGCAAACGAATTTACGCAACCTGATCGGCGACCGCACGCTGGACGAAACGCTCGTGGCGCGCGACATGATCAACACGAACCTGCGCCAGGTGCTGGATGAGGCTACCAACGGCTGGGGAGTGAAGGTCACGCGCGTGGAGGTGCAAAAGATCGAGCCGCCCCGGGACATTACCGATGCGATGTCGCGGCAGATGAAGGCGGAACGCGAGAAACGGGCCGCAGTCCTGGAAGCGGAGGGCATCAAGCAGAGCCAGATTTTGCAGGCGGAGGGCACCAAGCAGTCGGAGATTTTGCGCGCCGAAGGCGACGCGCAAGCGCGCATCACGCGCGCGAATGCCGAGGCAGAAGCGATCAAGCTGGTTTCCAATGCGGCGGAGACGTATTTCAAGGACCGCGCCGAGACCATGCGGAAACTAGAAGTGCTGAACAATACTTTGGCGCAGAACACGAAGTATATTGTTCCGGCCAACGCCAGCCTGGTGAACGTGCTTGGTTTGGATGGAATAGCGACGGCAAGCACCAAACCTGCCGAAGCGCCCCCGCCTCCCTCCGGGCTCTCCGGGCGTTCGATCTAGAACCGCGGACCGTTGGGGTTGAGAAACGTTGGGGGAATGCCGCCGGGCTAGCCGGGCTCCGCCAGGCGCTTCCCGCGCCGCGAGTTTGTGGCCCGCAACCCGTCTTAAACTCGCTGTGCTAAAATAAGAGTTCCCAGATCGCCTAGGAGTTACCGACGCATGAAATTTGGAGTGGTTGTCTTCCCGGGATCGAATTGCGATCACGACGCGTTTTACGCCATCGGCAACATTCTGCACAAACCCGTCGAATTTATCTGGCACCAATCCGAAGACCTTGCGAACAGTGACGCGATCATTTTGCCGGGGGGATTTGCGTACGGCGATTATTTGCGCACCGGAGCAATTGCTCGCTTTTCGCCGGTGATGAAGTCGGTGGAAAAGTTCGCGAACAGTGGCGGGATGGTGCTCGGCATCTGCAACGGCTTTCAGATTTTGCTCGAAGCCGGCCTGCTGCCAGGGGCGATGATGCGCAATTCCGGGTTGCGCTATATTTGTCGACACGTGCATATTCGTGTCGAACAGACCGACACGTTCTTTACCAACGCCGCCAACAAGGACCAGGTTCTGCGCATTCCGATCGCGCACAACGACGGCAATTACAGCGTGGACGAAGCGACGCTCGCCGAGCTTGAGAGAAATCGCCAAGTTATTTTCCGTTACACCACGCCGGGTGGGTCCGACGATGCGAACGGGAATCCCAATGGTTCGATGGCCAACATCGCGGGAATCTGCAATCGCGAGAGGAACGTTGCTGGATTGATGCCGCATCCGGAGCGGGCCGTTGAAGCGGCGCTGGATTCCGCCGATGGGCTGGTTATTTTTCGTTCCATGATTGAGGCTCTGGTGGGCACTGCAAAGGCTACGTCATGAGTTGGTGGTTTGGGCGGTGCGGACGGCAGCTGCGAAAACCATGGAGTGGTTGCGATCTTGCTGAAATGGGACACAGCGGTCCGGTGCCCTTCCAGGGAATTGGGTTGCGGGCGGTTGGCGGCGGACTACGCTGATGGCTACGGCGCCTACGGAAATCAAAGTCACGCCGGAAATTGCTGCGGAGCACGGATTAACTGGTGACGAATACTCGCGCGTCAGGAAAATACTGGGGCGCGATCCTAACATCACGGAGCTTGGCATTTTCAGCGTGATGTGGAGCGAGCACTGCTCCTACAAATCCAGCAAAGTGCATTTGAAGCGGCTGCCGACGCGCGGGAAACTTGTGGTCCAGGGGCCCGGGGAGAATGCCGGCGTGGTGGACATCGGCGACGGGCTGGTCGCTGCGTTCAAAATCGAATCGCACAATCATCCTAGTTACGTCGAGCCGTTCCAGGGTGCGACCACCGGCGTGGGAGGCATTCTGCGGGATATCTTTACCATGGGTGCCCGCCCGATTGCGGTCCTCGATTCGCTGCGATTCGGAGAAATTGCAGCGAGCGAGACTACGACCGATGAGCAAGCCGCTAAGAATCGCCGCATTCTCGACGGCGTGATTTGTGGCGTCGCCAACTACGGCAACTGTTTCGGCGTTCCGACAGTCGGAGGTGAAGTTTGTTTCGAGCCTTGCTATTCGCAGAATCCGCTGGTGAATGCGCTGGCACTGGGCGTCGCGCGCAAGGAAGAAATCTTTCTTGCCAAGGCCAAAGGAATCGGCAACCCGGTGATTTATGTCGGCGCCAAGACCGGGCGCGACGGAATTCACGGCGCATCTCTGCTGGCTTCGGCGGAGTTCACCGAGCAATCGCAGCAGAAGCGGCCGAACGTGCAGGTCGGCGATCCCTTCATGGAGAAATTGCTGCTGGAAGCGTGCATGGAAGCGATGCATACAGGCGCGGTGGTTGCGATTCAGGACATGGGAGCAGCGGGATTGACATGCTCCACGATGGAAATGGCTTCGCGCGGCGGAACAGGGATCGAGATCGACCTGGCGAAGGTGCCGCAGCGCGAATCGGGGATGACGCCTTACGAAATCATGCTGAGCGAATCGCAGGAGCGCATGCTGCTGGTGGCGGAGAAGGGCCGCGAGCGCGAAGTGCTCGACGTGTTCAAGAAGTGGGGACTGGATGCGGTGGTGGTCGGGACGGTTACCGACGGCGGGGTCGCCAAGGTGTTGAATGGCGGCGAGGTTGCGGCTGAGATTCCTGCGCATCCGCTGGCGGAGGAGGGGCCGGTTTATCAGCGGCCGATAGCGCAGCCTGCTTTGCGCAGAGAAACGGTCGCTGACTGGTTTGTGTTTAAGGCCGGGACAACCAATTTTACGGAAAATTTCAAGAAATTACTGGCGTCGCCGGCGATCGCCTCCAAGCGGTGGATCACCGAGCAATACGACACGATGGTACGCACGAACACACTGGCGGGGCCTGGAGCAAGTGACGCTGCCGTGATTCGCATCAAGGATCCGAAAACGCTGGAGGTGAAGCGCGCGCTGGCGCTTTCCACCGACGGCAATGGGCGATGGTGCCAACTGAATCCGCGATTGGGTGCGATGCATGCGGTTGCCGAAGCGGCGCGGAACGTGGCGACCAGTGGCGCGCGTCCGATTGCGGCGACCAACTGCCTCAATTTCGGCAGTCCCGAAAAGCCGGAAGTGATGTGGCAATTCAGCGAGGTGATCGACGGGTTGACGGTGGCTTGCGACGAGTTGGGTACGCCAATCACCGGAGGAAACGTCAGCTTTTACAACGAGACGTTGGGAAAGTCGATCTATCCGACGCCGGTGGTCGGAATTCTGGGCATTCTCGACGACGCGTCGCAAGTTGTGAAGATTGGATTTCGCGAAAAAGGCGATTTGATTGTAGTGCTGGACGGGGCTGGATCCGCTGGCGCGGCTTCGTCGCCGGCCAACCTGGCGCAAGAGTTTTCTTCGTCGGAGTATTCCAAGACGATTGCACAGATAGTGGCGGGCGAGCCGCCGCCGATCGATCTGGCCGCCGAGACCCGCCTGCAACAAATGCTCGTGGCGCTGGCCCGTGAAAACCTGGTGCAATCGGCGCACGACATCAGCGACGGGGGAATTGCGGTCACACTGGCGGAGTGCTGCTTTGCAGCCAACGGGCTGAGCGCGAGCGTCAGTCTGGAAGGATCGGAACCGCCTGCCGAGCATGCACTGTTCAACGAGCGCGGCGCGCGCGCGGTGGTCTCGGTGAAATCTTCTCTGCTTGCCCGCGTTCTGGAGAATGCGCGACAATATGGTGTGTCCGCGCAACAAATCGGCCAGGTTACCCGTGACAAAGCATTTCGCATCCAATATAAGAGGAGCGCAGCGATCGACAGCCCGCTCGAGTCGTTGCGCGAGGCCTGGGCCTATTCGCTGGAACGTGCGCTGAAGGCTCGTTGACCGCAATGCGTTGCCGAGGAATCGACTGCATTTTTCGAATTCGCTGAAAAGTTTGGCATCGCGATCGTACCTATGACGCAAAAGCTTGCTTTCGCTGACGACCGTTTCCACGACGAGTGCGGTGTATTCGGCGTTTTCGGCCACGAAGAAGCCTCGAAGCTGGCCTATCTCGGCCTGTATGCACTCCAGCACCGCGGCCAGGAATCCGCCGGAATTGTTTCCAGCGAGGGTGCGGACCTGCATCTGCACCGCGCGATGGGCGAAGTCGAAGAAATCTTCACGCCCGGCGTGCTAAACACCCTTCCGGGCAACTCGGCGATCGGGCACACGCGCTATTCCACCGCTGGCGATAAAGCGCTGCTCAATGCTCAGCCGATATTGATCGATTGCAACAAAGGCAAAGTCGCGCTCGGCCACAACGGAAATCTCACCAACGCCGCGGAGTGGCGCCGCAAGTTGGAACATCGTGGGTCGATCTTTCAGACCAACAGCGACACTGAAGTCATCGTGCACCTCCTGGCGCGCTCGCAGGCGCGTAATCTTTCTGGGGCGATTGGCGACGCGCTGAACCAAGTAGAAGGTGCGTACTCACTGCTGGTCCTCACGCCCGACGAACTTTATGCCGTACGTGATCCGCGCGGATTCCGGCCGCTAAATCTGGGCAGGCTTGGCGATGCCTGGCTGGTCGCGTCGGAAACCTGCGCGTTCGATCTGCTCAACGCGCAGTACGTTCGCGAAATCGAACCTGGAGAAATGGTGCGGATCTCGCGGTCGGGCATCGAGTCCATTCGTTTTGCTCCGGAAAAGCCGCTGCAGCAGTGCATTTTCGAGCACGTTTATTTTTCGCGGCCGGACAGCATTATCTTTGGCCGTTCCGTGAACGAAAGCCGCGAAGCGCTCGGCCGTTTGCTGGCGCAGGAGCATCCCGTCGAGGCCGACATCGTTGTTCCTGTGCCGGACTCCGGCGTGCCTTCGGCTGTCGGCTACTCGCTTGAATCCGGAATTCCGTTTCGCATGGGCTTGATCCGTAATCATTACATCGGGCGAACGTTTATCGAACCATCGCAGGCGATCCGCAATTTCGGCGTGAAGCTCAAGCTCAATCCCATTCGCGGACTGATCGAGGGCAGGCGCGTCGTTCTTGTGGACGACTCCATCGTACGCGGCACCACCAGCCGCAAGATCGTGCGCATGGTACAGGAAGCTGGGGCGAAAGAAGTGCACGTGCGCATCAGCTGTCCTCCGACGATTTCGCCCTGCTATTACGGCGTGGACACGCCTACGCGAGAAGAGCTGATCGCGTCTACGAATTCACCGGAGGAAATTCGCAAATTTCTTGGCGCCGATTCGCTCGGTTACGTCTCGCTGGCCAGTTTGAAACAAGCGGTCAGCGACACTAGGGGCAGCTACTGCACATCTTGCTACACTGGGGTGTACCCCACGGACCTGGTGCAACTCGAAGTGGGCAAAACTAGCTCCAACGATGTGTTGCGGGATGCGACCAACGGCAGTCGGATAGAAGACCCAGCGGCCGAACGCCCTGTGGCGGTGGAACGTGAAAGCTGACGCTACGAAAAACGAAAACGACAAAAACGAAAAGAATCTGCCCGTGCGTCAGCGCGTCGAACGTGAAATCGTCGCCTGGTTCTGGGTGGCGCTGGCGTTCATGCTGATCAACGGCACGATTGGCCAGGCCCGCGTCATTCCTTCCGGTTCAATGGAAAATACGCTGCTGATCGGCGATCACCTGATCATGAGCCGCATTGGCTACGATGCCGGTGTGCCTTTCACCAACTGGCATGTGCCGCTGTGGCGCAATCCTCACCGCCAGCAAGTGATTATTTTTAAACCTCCCTTTGCGCCGGAGACGCCGGATTATGTGAAGCGCACGATCGGCCTGCCAGGCGACACGGTAGATCTGCGTGGTGGTGCGGTCTACATCAACGGTCAAAAACTCAACGAGAATTACACCATCGGCCCCAGCGAGCCGGCGCCTCCGGGAAGCGCCCCGCCGGGTTACACGGACATCAAATTTCCGTATCACGTGCCGGACAATTGTTATTTCGCGATGGGCGACAACCGCACGAATTCTTACGACAGCCGCTTCTGGGGGTGCGTTCCGCGCAACGACATCATCGGCACGCCGGTGATGATCTACATGTCGCTCGATGTGCCCCCCGACGCCTGGGAGCCCGGCCAGATTCGCGAGCGCTTTTTCGCGTACGCAAGTGCCCTGCTGCATCCGGGTGAAGTGCGCTGGCGGCGGTTGTTTCACACATTTTAAGTTTCAATCGGTTGGCGTTGACGCAATGAGTGGCAGTGGAATCGAAACCGTAGCGCCAGAGCGCCTTGGCGGTGGAATTTGAATTCGGACCTCACGAAAAACGAAAAAGACAAGAGCGAGTCAAAGCTTTTGGGACAGCGCATCGGAAACGAAGTCATCGCCTGGTTCTGGGTGGCCCTGGCGTTCATGCTCATCAACGGCACGATCGGCCAAGCCCGCGTTATTCCCTCTGGCTCGATGGAAAATACGCTGCTGATCGGCGATCACCTGATCATGAGTCGCATCGGCTACGACGCTGGCGTGCCGTTCACCAACTGGCATGTGCCGCTGTGGCGCAATCCCCACCGGCGTCAAGTCATCATCTTCAAGCCTCCGTTTGCTCCCGACACCACCGATTTGATCAAGCGCGCCATCGGCCTGCCCGGCGACACGATCGACCTGCGCGGCGGAGCCGTCTACATCAACGGTCAAAAACTCAATGAGAGCTACGCCGTCGGCCCCACCGAACCCGCTCCTTCGGGAACCGCGCCGACCGGATACAGCGACATCAAATTTCCGTATCACGTGCCCGACAATTGTTATTTCGCGATGGGCGACAACCGCACGAATTCTTACGACAGCCGCTTCTGGGGGTGCGTTCCGCGCAACGATATCATCGGCACGCCGGTGATGATCTACATGTCGCTCGATGTGCCGTCCGATGCCTGGGAACCCGGTCAGACTCGGGAACGTTTTCTCGCCTACGCCAGCGCCGTCCTGCACCCCGGCGTGGTGCGCTGGAAGCGACTGTTTCACCTGTTTTAGTTTATAGTAAGCTAGTATAACGTAGAGTAAACGCCGCACCCACCTCGCGGCAATCGGTTACTCTACAATAGAGAACGCCCGGCATCACGAGCCCGCGGACTAGAAACGGACATCGACACTTTCTCCATGAAATACGCCGACGCAGGAGTGGATATCGCTAAGGCCGACGCCGCCAAGCAACGCATCCGGCACCATGCCAGCCGAACTTTCACTCCCGGCGTCCTCGGCGGTATCGGGGGTTTCGGAGGGTTGTTTGCTCTTGACAGAAAGAAATGGAAGGAGCCGGTGCTGGTCTCCAGCGCCGATGGCGTCGGAACCAAACTCAAAGTGGCCATGGCCACCGGCGTTCATTCCACAGTTGGCGGCGATCTCGTAAACCACTGCGTCAACGACATCCTGGTGCAGGGTGCGGAGCCGCTGTTTTTCCTGGACTATCTGGCGATGGGCAAGCTCGATCCCAATGTCGTCGAGCAACTTGTCGAAGGCATGAGCCGCGCTTGCCGCAAAGCAGGCTGCGCCTTGATCGGTGGCGAAACCGCCGAAATGCCCGGCTTCTATCCTGTCGGCGAATATGATCTCGCGGGCTTCATCGTCGGCGCCGTCGAGCGCAAGAAACTTCTCACCGGCAAAGCGGTGAAGCCCGGAGATGTTCTTATGGCGTTGCCGTCCGCCGGACTTCATACCAATGGATACTCGCTCGCGCGTAAGCTGGTGTTCGACGTCGCCAAGCTCAAGCCAGAAACTTACGTCGCCGAAGTCGGCAACAAAATTGGCGCGGAACTTCTGAAACCGCACCTATGCTACGCGCCGGCGCTGAAAAATATTGTCGCCCGCGGATGGGTTTCTGCTTTGGCGCACATCACCGGCGGCGGAATCCCCGGTAACTTGCCGCGCGTGCTGCCTTCCGGCGTTCAGGCACAGGTGGATCTTGGTGGCTGGCCGGTGCCGCCTATCTTCAAATACCTGGCCAAAATCGGCAAAATCGAAACTGACGAACTCCTGCAATCGTTCAACCTTGGCGTGGGTATGATTCTCGTCGTCCCGCAAGCCCGCGTACAATCGGTGGAAGCCGACCTCAAGCGCCGCCGCGAAAAATTTTTCCGCATCGGCCGCATCGAGCGCGGCGACTCCGGCAAAGCCCGCGTCACCTACACCGGTTCCCTACATCTGTAGCCCTGCTCAGAAAGCGGGGTTTAGACGCCCATGGTGCGGTGACCAACCCGCCAGGTTGGCCGTGCGCCACAGAGCCGGCTCGTGAAGCAAACCCAAATCTGGATTCGCTTACGACTTCAAATCCGCGGCGTCTAATGCCAGCAGGAATTCCTTCCCGACTGCACTCACCGGAGGTAACTCATGACATCAACAAATAGCGACTTGCAAGCTCTATCGGCGCGTCTCGACAAACTGGAAACCCAAGCTCGCCGTTGGAAGCTGGCCAGCGTGATCCTCGCACTATCAAGTACATCGCTGGTCCTAATCGCGGCCAAACCCGCTGACCGAATCGACTCCGCCGTAATCCACGCCCGCACGGTTGAAGCGCAAGACTTCGTGGTGAAGGATGAAGAAGGCCAAATCCGCGCCCGGTTGACATTGAATCCTCAAATGAAATGAAAAGACCTGAACGATCCGGCGACCAATAGGAACGCGCCGCTTGGTCCTGTCCTCCAGTTCTACAACGGCAACGGGGATACCATCTGGACCGCGCCCCAGACGCCGACGATGATCCCCGCGCGCTAGCGCGGCATCACGATTCACTGCAAGGTGGCGTAATCGGGATTCTTCGCGCTGGCGCGGCGCGGCAGTTCGCGCGTCAGCTTGCTCAGCCACTGCAACTCCACCTTGAACTGCTCGATCATCAGGGTCACCATCCAAGCCGCTTCGTGATACGGATGCCCAACTTCCTCGAGGATGCTGCGCAGCGTCTCGTCCTCGCGTGCCAGTTCGCTCTCCAGGAATTTCTTCCGCCGTGCGATCTGCTTCTGAAACACACCGCCACGCGCTTGCCAGGACAATGCCACCCATGTCAAAAACGCCGGCCTATCGCGCTGCGTCGCCCACTCTTCCCGATCCAACGCATCGCGCAGCGCGCGCCGCCCCTTGGTGGTGGTGGCGAAGACTCGCCGCTCCGGCCCGGCCGCGGGCTCGTCGTTCTCACCCGCGCGAACCAGTCCGGCTGCCGCCAATTTCTCCAGCGAGTAATAGATCTGCGGTCGTGAAATTCCCGCCCAGTCCCGCACGCACCGCCGCTCCAATTCCAGGTTCACCTGATACCCGTACATTCCTCGCTCCGCCAGCAGGCTCAGAATCACCAGGTCCGGCGTAGTCAGTCCCGCCCGCTTTCGGTTCCGCATCGCGCGCGCCCTCTCTGTCAAAAGCTCTGCGAAGAGGACAGCGAGCGCTCGCTTTGGCTGGAAGCTATTCTTCCTGTGCGAGTCTTCCGCGACCCTGGCGTCCCCGGGTTATCTTGGGCCTTTTTAACCGCGCCTTTTTCCCGGGCCTTTCGTTGGCTGCTCCACCACCACCATTGGCATTTCGCCGCAGGCAACCGCGGATCGCGCGCTTGCGCCACCGCTGCCCGAAACGTGTCCAACACGCAAATATCCTGATGCTGCGTGGCCACTCGTCCCAGTTCATGGTAAAGCCGCTCCGGATTGCGCCTCGCCAGTTGCGCCACGCTGCGCACCCCCAGCAACTCAAAATCGCGGACCATTGCGGGACCAACCGAAATCAAATCCGCAAGCCGCCGGTGTTCAGTCAGCATAAAACCTCCTTGACAAGAAACTGGATGTTTTCTAAACTCCTCTAGTCTAATTAAGACTAGTGGGCCAGTCAATCAAAATATTTATTTTCAGCTTCCGCGAACGCAAATCATTTGGAGATAATCCATGAACGTAAAACGGATCACCCCAGTCCTGTTCGTCAAGGAAATCGAAGCGGTCCTGCCTTTTTGGATCGACGCGCTAGGCTTCACCAAGACCATCGAAGTCCCGCACGGGGACAAGCTTGGTTTTATCGCGTTACAAAAGGGAAGCACCGAAGTGATGTACCAGAGTTACGCCAGCCTTGGCGAAGATATGCCGCTCATTGCCGAAGCCTCAAAAAAGGGCCCGACGTTCCTGTACATCGAAGTCGATAATCTGGACGCCGTTCTGGCCGCGCTGAAAAATACCAAAATTGTGCAACCCGAGCGCACCGCCTTCTACGGCATGCGCGAAGTCGGCTACCAGGACCCTGCCGGCCACTATGTCACCTTCGCCCAGCCCGTCTCCGCGCCGAAGAATTAGCTGCCCGGTAGCCCCAGTCGCCGTGGTGGCTTATTTCTTCGTGGTGCCTGGAATCGGGCGGCGCTCCATTTCGGTCGGGACGGCGATCGATCGAGCACCGTTCTTGCCTACGGAGCGGACCGCGAAGAAATGGTTGTCGGTGGAGATACCCTTCAGCAAGGTCTCGCCTGCGGATTCTGCGAACGTGTAGACGCTCCAGCGCGCTTCGGTGGTCTCGCGCCAGAGAATCTCAAATCCGGCGCGTTCGGAATCTTCCTCGGCCGACCACGAGACTTTGGCGTCGGGCGTTACTCCTCCGGCGAGGCGCGCATCCTTTGGCGGCGCAGGTGCCAGCGCCAGTTGACGCAGCGCTTCCGCATTGTCTCGCGCGACGTTGCCTAGAAACGTGAAATTCAGGTATTTCAGAAGGTCGCCATATTCCACGCCGTTTTCCGTGCGCGGGGTCTGGTGCTGGTGGTTGTAGTCTTCCAGCGCTTCGGTGAAACGGACCGCCGGAAGACCTGCTTTGTAAAAGGGAAAGTGATCGCCGCCGCGTCCGTAGCGGTCCACGCGAAACACCATGCGGATTGCCGACGTGCCGTCGATCTCCTCGATCGCGCGGGAGAGTTCGCGCGATGACGAATCGCAGTCATCGATTTCGCCGTTACCGGAGAAAAGCCGCACGCGATGCGGCGCTCCCGGAGAAAGATCGTCGCCGACGATGTCGTTGTCCAGCATCCCGCCCACCGTGTAGCCTTGGGCCTTCACCCAATCGACCAGGTGCGTGCTGCCCAGCAGACCTTGCTCTTCGCCGGAGACGGCCACGAACAACAGCGTTGCTCGGTACCCGCCTTTGCCGTTCGCGCCGGCCCTACTCAGAAGGCGCGCCGACTCCAGGCTGACGGCTACGCCCGACGCGTCGTCGTCGGCGCCCGGCGCGTCCGAGTTGGGGTCCATGACATCCGAAGGCCGCGAATCGAAATGCCCGGAAACGATAAAGACGGTTTTCGCGAGCGCCGGGTCGGTCCCGGGCAGAATGCCGTAAACATTTTCAAGGTGCACGGGCTGGTCCCCGGTTCGCGCGGATTTGGATTCAAACCTGTCGATGAATACCTTCAGCTTGTCGCCAGAATCCTTCGCAATTTCGTTCAGCCGGGCCGCGATGTGGTCGCGGGCACAACCGACGCCGTGCTTCGGATCGGTCCACGAAGAGAGGGTGAGCCGCGTGCCACACGCCACCATTTCTTCGACGAGCGCTCGCATGGACTTTTCGTCCACCTTTGCGCGCGCCACCGCCCCGGCGGGTCGCGGCAAGAGTTTTGGTTTTGCGACTTTCTGCTGCGGCTCCGCCGGATCGTGGCTGCCAGTGCTTTGCGCGAACGATGGCTTGCTCGCGGCCGCCAGCAACGCCAGCGCAGCAGCCAGAACGGACGGCACAACCCAGCGCGCTGTAAATGGACGATTGCTCATGTGCTGAAGTCTCCGAGGAAAGATTTAGCCGCAAACGAACCAACATTCTAGCGCAAGTGCCGCATCCCGCTTGCAATTGCTAGCTTGCGGTGGCTGCGGATTCGGGGGCTTTCTCGAGGGCCGCGCGATCCCATTTCGCCAGCGTGGCGGCAGCTTCGTAGGTGGTTTGGCAAAAGTCGAGAAGGGCGGCGCTCGGGGACGGCAAGCGGCGAACCGCTTGGTAGGGTAGCAGGAATTCGCCGAGTTCTTTGCGATAGGACGCCGCGTCAGGGCGCGCGCGATATTCCTTGAAGCCTTCAGGCTCCGGGCTCGCGTAAGAATAAAACGCGGCCTCTTTCACATCGCCGCTGCCGGGCCAGAATCCGACGCTGCTGACTTCGTGCGAGTACGCTTCCCTGGTAATGCGATCGGTGTTGGGACGCTCCGGCGCTCGCCGGCCGGAGAATCGCGAGACCGCGAGATCAAAGCTGCCCCAGAAAAAATGAACCGGGCTGCTTTTGCCGATGAACCGCGACCGAAAATCCTGGAAGACGGTATTGCTGGATGCGAGAATTCGCCAGAATTTACGGACGGCTTCGGGATCGTATGACGCGTGGACATGATCCTGATCGAAGGGAACCGGATTCGCGATCTCGACCGGCATCTTCCAGATGCTCACGTTGATATCCTCCGCACGGAGCATGCTCATGCATTCTTTGTAGAAATCGGCTACGCTGCGCGGAGCGAGCGGCAGTTTCTTGACCGACCCGTCACTGCTTTTCAGCACCAGCTGGTGATCGACGAAATCGAACTCCAGCTCGAACACCACATTTTCGTAGGACATGGAGGAAGTCGTCAAACCACGCGCGCTGACGTAAAGCGGAACATTCCACCAATGATTGACCAAGGGAGTGAGCGCGAGCCGCACCTTGCCGACGATCTGCGTCCACATGTGCAGCGTGGCCCGCGTGTCCTCCCAGGATTCGAGCGGAAGAGACGGCCAGCATTCGGGTAGATCGGTCAGGCGTTGCGAGTTGTCATTCGTCGGGGTCATCGGACCTCCTGGCGCATCGGATTGTCGCAGAACCTATATATACGCCTTCCGCTCGCAGCGTGCTTGCTGAGATGGGCACACTCTCTGAAGCTCGGCGTAAACGCAGCGCCTTCCCCCCCGCAGGGGGGCCGGGCCCTGGCAAGAACTACCGCGAGAGAGTTGGCGAATTTCGAGCTTTCGAACAGATATGCTAACGTTTCGAGTTTATGAAAAAGCGCATAGGAGTGCTGTTGAGCGGCCGCGGATCGAACTTTGTGGCCTTGGCAGAGAGCGTGTCGGCCGGCCGGGTTCCCAACGCGGAAATCGCCATCGCGATCAGCAATCGCCATGGAGCTCCGGGGATCGACAAGGCCAAGGAGCGCGGGATTGCCACGCGGGTTACCCCGTCGAAGGGGTTGGAGCGCGAGGCGTACGACCGGCAGGTGGTCGCGGTTTTGCACGAGCACAAGGTAGATTTGATCTGTTTGGCGGGATACATGAGGCTTCTGTCCCCTTATTTTGTCGCGTCGTTTCCCGATCGCATCTTGAATATTCACCCGTCGCTGCTGCCGTCGTTTCCGGGCCTTGAAGCCCAGCGGCAAGCTTTGGAGTACGGCGTAAAATTCGCCGGGTGCACTGTGCATTTTGTGGACGAGAACCTGGATGCGGGGCCGATTGTCTTGCAAGCCGCGATTCCCGTGCGCGATGAAGATACGGAAGCGTCGTTGTCCGAGCGCATTTTGGTGGAAGAACACAGAATTTACACCGAGGCTGTAAAGATCGTGCTGGATGGGCAATACAAGATCGTAGGGCGGCGTGTTGTCCGGTTCTAACGCTCCCTGGTGTTGCCACAATTGAATTTTGCGAGGCTCATGAACCCAACTGATTTCAAATCCGTGGACGAGCAACTCGCGTACCTGAAAAAGGGCACCGCGGAGATTATTCGCGAAGAGGAGTTGCGGGCCAAACTCGCCAAGTCGCGGAAAGCCGGCAAGCCGCTGCGCGCCAAGCTTGGCGTGGACCCCACCGCGCCGGACATTCATCTGGGCCACACCGTGGTGATTCGCAAGCTGAAGCATTTTCAGGACTTGGGACATACCGCCGTTTTCCTGATCGGCGATTTTACGGCGTTGGTCGGGGATCCGACCGGGCAGTCCGAAACGCGGCCTCCGCTTTCGCGTGAACAAGTGGCGGCGAACGCCAAGACGTATCTCGACCAGGTTTTTAGAATCCTCGATCGTGACAAAACCGAAGTCCGCTACAACAGCGAATGGCTGGATAAGCTCTCGAGCTATGACATCGTGCGGTTGTGCGCGAAGTATCGGGTCGCGCGTATGCTGGAACGCGAGGATTTTCACAAGCGTTTGACCGAGCAGCAGCCCATCTCCATGCACGAGCTGCTGTATCCGTTGCTGGTGGCCTACGATTCCGTGGTGCTGAACTCCGACGTTGAACTGGGCGCGACCGAACAGAAATTCAATTTACTGATGGGCCGCGAGATCCAGCGGGAGTACGGCCAGGAATCGCAAGTTTGCATGACCATGCCGATCCTGGTGGGGCTCGACGGCCAGCGGAAAATGTCCAAGAGCCTCGGGAATTACGTCGGGATCACCGAGGCGCCGAACGAAATGTTCGGGAAGATGATGTCGATTCCGGATGATTTGATGTGGTCTTACTACGAATTAGTGACCGACCGTTCGCCCGGAGAGATTACGGCGCTCCAGAAGGAAGTCTCCGACGGGGCCGTGCATCCAATGGACGTAAAGATGAAGTTGGCGCAGGAAGTGATCGCCGGATTTCAGGGCGAAGACGCGGCCCGCAAAGCGGTCCACAATTTCCAGCGGATTTTCCGGGATCGCCAGGCGCCAGAGGAGGCCCCGGTTAAGAAAGTTCCGTTGGATGGAGCAAAGAAACTCACGACATTACTTGTTGAGCTTCAGCTGGTAGCGTCGAAAAATGAAGCGATCCGCTTGATTGAACAAGGAGGCGTGGAAATCGACGGGACGCGAGTAGACGATGCGCGAAAAGAAATGGACTTGAGCAAGGCTGCGGATTTTTTGCTTCGCGCTGGGAAGAAGAAATTTGTGCGAGTTGTGGTGGAATGACCCGGCATCCGCGGTTGATCATGTTCCGCCGCAACCAATAAGCGCAGCGCAGGCACTCTTGGCTGCGCCCCCTTTCAACACCACGGTCGGCGCCGAGCTAGTCGATCCAGGCCAAAACCTCTCCGGCGATGACGGGTTGTCCTTCCTTGGCGAGCAAGCGCTCGACGGTGCCCGTCTTCGGAGAGCGGACTTCGTTTTGCATCTTCATCGCTTCAACAACGAGTAGGCCTTGGCCTGCTTCTACTTTGTCTCCTGCCTTGACTAGCAGGCGAACAACTTTCCCCGGCATCGGCGCAACAATTTGCTGACGCCCCTCGGCTTCCACGGCACCGTGACGCCGGTCGCGCCAGGCACGCGGATCGACCACCTCGGCGGTGAAATCCTGGTGGCGGGTTTGTAACGTGAGCTTGCCTTCGCTTGTGGGCGCGATGCGAACTTCGAACGATTCCCCGTTCAGGAGTATGGAGAAAACATTGGGCGCGATCTCGACGGCGTCGGCGTCAAGAGCAGCGCCATCCAGCGAGATCTGCCAGCGCTCGGAATTGCGCTGGAGTTCAATGGTGCGCGTCTTCCCGGAGATGCGGACGTCGAATTTCATGGCTTGCGGTCCAATTGATCGCGGCGGCCTTCCAGCTTCCAACGCGAGGGCTTGTCCGAGCTGGCTGCATCAACCGATGCCGCGGATTGCTTGTCGGCTTGCGTCGCCTGGTAAAGTGCGGCTGCAATTGCGGCGGCGTCTGCGCTGCTGCCGTTGTCGGCCGGGACGCCGGGATTTTTGCGAGCCAAGAGTTCGTCGAGCCATCGGGTGTGGATTTCGTTGCGCAGGAAATCGGGTTCGGTGAGCAGACGCCGAAACAGAGCGATGTTGGTCTTGATGCCGGTTACCGTGGATTCTTCCAGGGCGCGGCGGAGGCGGGCGATGGTTTCTTCGCGGCTGTTGCCCCAGGCGATTAACTTGGCGAGCAGCGGATCGTAGTCGTTCGGAACGGTCCAGCCTTCATAAACGCCGTCGTCGAGGCGAATGCCCGGGCCGCTGGGAGCGTGGCGCGAAAGGATTTTTCCCGGCGACGGGAAGAAATTGTTGTCGGGATCTTCGGCGTACAAGCGGACTTCCATCGCGTTGCCGCGCGGCGTGATGGTTTCCCAGGCGAAAGGCAAGCGATGCCCGGCGGCAATCGCGATCTGGAGCTTGACGAGATCGAGGCCCGTGACTTGCTCGGTGACCGGATGCTCGACCTGCAAGCGCGTGTTGACTTCGAGAAAATAAAAATTCAGATGCGCGTCCACGAGGAACTCTACGGTGCCGGCGTTGGTGTATTGGCCGGCGCGGGCCAGGCGCACGGCGGCGTCCCCCATTTTTTTGCGCAGGTCGGGCGTGACGACCGGAGATGGCGCTTCCTCGATCACTTTCTGATGGCGGCGCTGCACGGAACATTCGCGTTCGCCCAGGGAAACGACGCGCCCGTGCGAGTCGGCGAGAATCTGGATTTCGATGTGGCGAGGCTTCTCGAGATATTTTTCGAGATACAGGCGCGAGTCGCCGAAAGCGTTCATGGCTTCCGAGGAGGCGTCGCGATAGGCGGACACGAATTCGGCGCCACTCAAGACCAGGCGCATGCCTTTGCCGCCCCCGCCGGCTACCGCTTTCAGCAAAACCGGGAAGCCCATGGACTCCGCCAGGGCGTGCGCTTCGTCGGGCTTCTCGATGGGATCGTTGGTGCCGGGAACTGTCGGAACATCGGAGCGGCGCGCGAGCTGGCGGCCGGCCGTCTTTGAGCCCAGCGCTTCCATGGCTTCCGCGCTCGGGCCGATGAACGTGATGCCCGCTTCGCTGCAGGCGCGGGGGAGCGCCGCGTTTTCAGCCAGAAATCCGTAACCCGGATGTATAGCGTCGCAGCCGGCGCGGCGCGCGACGCCGATGATTTTCTCAATGTCGAGATAACTTTCCCGCGCCGGAGCGGGCCCGATCGGGTAGGCTTCGTCGGCCAGCCGGACGTGGAGGGATTTGCGATCAACGTCGCTGAAGACAGCGGCGGAGCGGATGCTGAGTTCGCGGCAGGCTCGGAGGATGCGCACGGCGATTTCGCCGCGGTTGGCAATCAGGATTTTCTTGAACATGCTGGCTTTGCAAATGCAGTGAAATTTTAGCATGGGGTCGCGGCGGTATGCGGGCGGCAGTGGGTTGCGTGTCCAATCGTTTGGGGTGTAAGGTGCGGCGGGTGCGGAAGCTCAGGGCCGCCAAGGGGCGGCGCGGGCTCCGCCCTGTGCTGGAGGCGGATAAATTCATGGTGGAAGGGCGGATTGGCGATGTTTAGAAGAGTGATTCTGATCTTGGCGGCGATCGGAGTTTCGGCCGCGTGGGGGCTGGCGCAAGAGCCGGTGATTGCGCCCGGCGAGAATCTGGTGGTCGATGGCGCGCCGGCGATTCCCGCTTCACTGGCAGATACGGCGGGGCGGTATGGGTCGTATCGCGGGGCGACGTTCGCGGATTGGAATCCGACGCGGCGCGAGATGTTGATCGCTACGCGATTTGGAGACACGTCCCAGCTTCATGTCGTAAAAATGCCGGGAGGCGAGCGGCAGCAGCTTACGTTTTTCGCCGACGCGGTTGGGAATGGAACCTTTCACCCGAATGGCGGCGACTACATCGTGTTCTCGAAGGATATTGGCGGCGGCGAGTGGTTTCAGTTGTACCGCTACGACGTGAAGACCGGTGACGTGACGATGCTGACCGATGGCAAGTCGCGCAATTTGCGGGGCCCGTGGTCGTCCGCGGGCGATCGGATCGCTTACATGTCCACGCGGCGGACCGGGAAAGATACCGATCTGTGGGTGATGAACCCGGCCGATCCGAACAGCGACCATTTGCTGACGCAACTGACCGGGGGCGGATGGGAGCCGATGGATTGGTCCCCGGATGACAAGAAGATTCTGTTGATCGAGGGAATCTCGATCAACGAGACCTATCTCTGGCTCGTGGACACGACTACCGGGGAAAAGACGGCGCTGACGCCGCGGGACACCAAGGAGAAGATTTTTTACGGCGGCGCGCAATTCAGCAAAGACGGGAAAGGCGTATACGTCGCCACGGACAAAGACTCAGAGTTCCAGCGGCTGGCTTATCTCGATCTGGCAACAAAGCAGCCAAAATATCTGACCAGCAAAATTGCGTGGGACGTGGAGCGTTTTGATCTGACGCGCGATGGAAAGCGTATTGCGTTTTCAACCGACGAAGAAGGCGTGAGTGTTCTGCACGTGATAGACACCGCGACGCAGAAAGAAGTGGCGCTGCCGAAATTGCCGATTGGCGTGATCGGCGCGCTGCGATGGCACAAGAACGGGCACGAATTGGGATTTTCGATGAATAACGCGCGAAGTCCGGGTGATTGCTACTCGGTGGACGTGGCGCTGGGAAAAGTGGAGCGCTGGACCGAGAGCGAGACTGCGGTGAAAACCGGCTCCTTCCCGGAAGCGGAACTTGTACGCTGGAAGAGCTTCGATGAAAAAATGATTTCAGGGTTTTTGTACAAGCCTCCGGCGAAATTCACCGGCAAGCGACCGGTGCTGGTCGCGATTCACGGTGGACCAGAAGGCCAATCGCAGCCCACGTTTCTGGGCCGGGCGAATTATTATTTGAATGAAATGGGAATCGCCCTGATCGTGCCCAACGTGCGTGGTTCCATCGGATACGGCAAGACCTTCACGCTGCTGGACAACGGCTTCAAGCGCGATGACACCTACAAAGACATCAAGGCGCTGCTCGACTGGATTGCCACGCGCTCCGACCTTGATGCCGACCGCATCGCGGTAACCGGCGGAAGTTACGGCGGCCACATGACGTTGGCGGTCTCCACCTTTTACAGCGATCGCATCCGCTGCTCGGTGGACATTGTGGGCATGTCCAACCTGGTGACCTTCCTCGAACACACCGAAGCGTACCGCCAGGACTTGCGCCGCGTGGAGTACGGTGATGAACGCGATCCAAAGATGCGGGAGTACCTGGAAAAAATAGCCCCGATGAACAACATCGAGAAAATCAAGAAGCCCATGTTCGTCATTGCCGGCAAGAACGATCCGCGCGTGCCGGTCAGCGAATCGCAACAGATTGCCGATGCCCTGAAGAAACAAGGTACACCGGTGTGGCTGCTGATCGCGAAAGACGAAGGCCACGGCTATCGCAAAAAGTCGAACCAGGACTTCCAGTTTTACGCGACGGTCGAATTCTTGCAGGAGTATTTGTTGAAATAACCTGCTGGCGTAAGTGCCTAGGCTTTGCGGGTGCAGCTTTCTGTGACTGAGCTTGGCGGTGACGCCAGCCTGGGGGCGTTCGCTAGCCGCCTAGCGTGATGGCCACGGCGAACTGAGCGTACCTTTAGGATGCCTCGGGGCACGATCGTCAGCGCGGTAAGTTTGGGTATGTCGAGCGACGCTGGCGATCTTGTTGGTTGTAGATCGAGTCGCCGTAGCTCACGGTAAGCGCGTTGGGGACCGGATGCCCTGGCGCGCGCTACAGCGGGATGTTCCCATGCTTCTTCTTCGGGTTAATGTCTTTCTTGTTTTCCAGAGAACGCAACGCCTTGATGATTTTGGACCGAGTTTCCGCTGGTTCGATGACCGCGTCGATGTACCCGCGTTCCGCGGCGACGAAAGGGTTGGCGAAGCGGTCCCGGAACTCGGCGATTTTTTCCTGGCGAAGACCTTCGCGCTCGGATTCGGGCGCGCGTTCCAGTTCCCGTTTGTATACGATATTGACAGCGCCCTCTGGTCCCATGACCGCGATCTCCGCGCACGGCCACGCAAAATTTGCATCCGTGCGAATGTGCTTGGAGGCCATAACGCAATAAGCCCCGCCGTAGGCCTTCCGCGTGATCACCGTGATTTTCGGAACCGTGGCTTCTGCGAAAGCAAAGAGCAACTTTGCGCCGTGCTTGATGATCCCGCCAAACTCCTGCTGCGTGCCGGGAAGAAAGCCGGGAACATCTTCAAACGTGATCAGCGGAATGTTGAAGGCGTCGCAGAACCGGACGAAACGAGCGCCCTTAACGCTGGCATTGATGTCGAGCACGCCCGCCAGAAACGCGGGTTGGTTGGCGACGATTCCGACCGGACGGCCATCGAGTCGCGCGAAGCCCACCACAATATTTTTCGCGAAGTGCTCGTGGACTTCGAAGAAGTAACCGTCATCAATAACGGAATGGATCGCATCCTTGATGTCGTAAGGCTTCTGCGGATCCTCCGGAACCAGCGCGTTCAGCGATTCATCGCGCCGGTCGGCCGGATCGCCAGTGGAACGCCGGGGCGGATCTTCCATATTGTTCGCCGGAAGAAAACTCATCAGCTCGCGGATCATGGCCAGGCAGTCGGCGTCGTCGCGCGAAACGAAGTGAGCTACGCCGCTCGTGACGTTATGGGTCATGGCACCGCCAAGCTCTTGCTTGGTTACTTCCTCGTGCGTCACGGTTTTGATCACGTCCGGCCCGGTAACAAACATGTAGGAAGTCTCGCGCGTCATGAAAATGAAATCGGTGATGGCCGGCGAATAGACCGCGCCGCCCGCGCATGGTCCCATGATCGCGCTGACCTGCGGAATCACGCCGCTGGCGAGTGTGTTGCGTAGAAAAATGTCGGCGTAACCCGCGAGTGAAGCGACGCCTTCCTGGATGCGCGCCCCACCGGAATCATTCAGCCCAATCACGGGCGCGCCGGCCCGCATCGCCAGGTCCATGATCTTGCAAATCTTCAGCGCGTTCGATTCGGAGAGCGATCCGCCGAAAACCGTGAAGTCCTGGGCAAACACGTACATGAGGCGCCCATCGATCCGCCCGAAGCCGGTAACGAATCCGTCGCCGGCGGGTCGCTGTTCCTGCATCCCGAAATCGACGCAACGGTGGCGCACAAACTTGTCGAGCTCTTCGAAGCTGCCCTCGTCCAGAAGAAGATGAATGCGCTCCCGGGCGGTAAGCTTCCCGGCTTTGTGTTCCCTCTCCCGCCGTTCAGTGCCGCCGCCTTGCTCGGCTTCCGCACTCAGACGCCGGAGGTCCTCCATGCGGTCGTGGTGCTTTGCGTTGGCGCGCGCTCCGGACGCGCCGGCGGTCGCAGCGGATTTGTCTTCAGCCAAGAGGCTCTCCCGAGGTGGACGCTTCCTTCTTGCCAAAAATGCGCACGGCGAGATGCGTGGCGAGCCAAGTGGTCCCGAGTAGTAGCACAACGCCGAGAAGCATTTCCGCTCCAATCGCGACGGCACGCTGCGCGGGCGACTGGATGGAGGTAACGTAAACAGTAGCGCTGACAAGCGTGAACATCGCCCCAAGGGTCATCGCGATGATGAGTACGGTAGTGAAGATGGAAGCGAGAATCATTTTCATGAAAGCACGCGTGCGGCGCACAACCGCCGCCGCGACCAGAATAGCGCACGCCAGGCGAAATCAGAATGCCGAGGTACCGCGCCCGTTGCTGTGGAACTCAGCGCAGGCCTGACCAATCATCGGCGACGATGATGGAGTCGCTGGGATTTGCAGGGTCGTACTTGATGCTGGCGGGCTGGCCGGTCACCAGCCGCTCGAAACGTATTTGGCCTTCGAGGCCGGTAATGTCCTGCGCCGTGTGATAAGTGACCCCCGAAATCGCGTAGCTGTAGGAAACCAGATGTCGCGGCCGCAGGTCGGGAATCGGATGCGCACGCGGGCCAAACATGCGCTTAGCCTCGGGTTCTTCCGGCGGGTGTTCGACAAGTTCTACGACTTGACCTTCGGCAATGCGCCCGATCTGATTCAGTTGCAGGCGTCGTTTGCGTTCGATCTCCTGCGGCGGCTCCGAGGGCCGAAAGAAGGCGTAGGCTACCATCGCGATGGCGGCGATGGCCGCGGCAATCATCGCAAGTGCCACTTTCCATTCAGCGAGCAATGTTTTCAACAAACCAACTCCCGGGGGTATGGATGTATCGAGGCGTGAAACGGCCGGACCCTGTGGTGATCCCGTCCACGCTCGCGCGGAGAAATTCAGTCAGCCCGAAATTCTCCCACGAATGCGTATTCTAACGAAAAGTTGGGAGAGACGCGCACTACGCTTGCGCAGCATGCACCGGATTACGCAACACGCCGATTCCCGCGACCCGCACCTCCACCTCGTCGGTCGCAACCAGCGGGCCGACTCCCGAAGGTGTGCCCGTCGAAATAACGTCGCCGGGGTACAGCGTCATCATGCGCGAAATCCACCGCACCAAAAATTCGCAAGTGTAGGACATCAGCGAAGTGCTGCCCGACTGGCGCAGCACCCCGTTGACGCGAGCTTCGACCAGAACGTTGGTCGGATCCAGATCGGTTTCGATGTGAGGCCCCACGGGACAAAACGTATCGAAGCCTTTAGCTCGCGTGAACTGCACGTCCGTCTTCTGCAAATCGCGCGCGGTAACGTCATTGACGCACGTATATCCGAGAACATTCCCCAAAGCGTCGTCCGAGTCCCGCAGCTGCGAGCACCGGCGGCCAATGACCACGGCGAGTTCCGCTTCGTGTTCCACGCGCTGCGAATAGACCGGCAGGACGATCGGCTCGCCGGGCCCGATGATCGAAGACGAGGGCTTAAGAAAAATCATCGGCTCCTGGGGCACGTCGTTGCCGAGTTCAGCGGCGTGCGCCGCGTAGTTGCGGCCGACGCAAACAATCTTGCCCGGTGCGACCGGCGCCGCCAGGCGCACCTCCACAAGTGGCCAGACGTGCGCTGTGCGCGACCATTTTCCCCAAGGCGCGCCCGACAGCTCGCAAACCTCCGGGTCCTCCAGGAGACCGTAGACAGGCGTAGCGGGCCGCGCGATCGAAGTATCCAGCGGTACAAACCGGCAAAATTTCATGGGTGATGGTTGGAGTGCGATATCCGATGGTTCGACATGTAAGATTCACGCACTCTCCAAATGCATGTGCCGATCCAGGAGAGCGTCGCCAGTATCATATACACGATCGCGCCCAGTGTAAAAACTTGAACCGCGCTGTAGCGGTCCGCGAGATCGTGGAAATGCAGGCATAGGCCGCGATACACAAACGCAAAAATGCTCCAGGAGATCAAACTCGAAACAAGCAAACGCCCCGGCCGCCACATGAAACGCGCGACCGGCACGAGAAAGAAAACCGCTAGCATCGCCGCGGCAACCATATTCCGGTGCAAGGCCACTGGTTCCAGCGCCGGCACGCGGTTGGCGACGTACAGCCACACGGTGAACGAGACCGCGAGACCCGCTCCGGCACATACACCGGTGCGAACCCCCGAGTCGTGCAAAACCAGGGCCAGTTCCGTGCCCGAAAATCGATCGTCAACCCGCATAACGACTGGGCTCACTAGGGCCATTTAACACTTAACCCGGAGCTACAGGGAATGTTGCGCGATGTCGGCAGCCACTGGCGAAGTGGGGGCGCTTTCGTTACCGGAGCGGTCGACAGCAGTCACGCGGTACCAATACGCGTGGCCGGGAGCAACAGAAGTATCACGATATGCGGGGGAGGGCAACAAGTCTGGTGTGATGAGCTGGCCCTGGTCCTCTTGCTGCTCGCTGCGGTAGACGCGATACCCGGCGAGATCGGGTTCCGCATTGATGGACCACGAGAGATCGACTTCCGTTGATCCGCTGCTCGGGTTGACCAGAACAGCCGTTGCTACTTCTTGCGGTGTGGCAGGCGGGAACGTGTCCGCGGGAATAAGAACCAGCGGTTCGGAATCGCTGGACTCTATCGGGTTCCCCGACGCTGTCGTGACGCTGCGAACAACGTAGACGTACGTCTTGCCGAAATCGAACTGCGTATCGCGATAATTCGCAGCGTCCGAGCTGCCGAGCAAGGCCAGCGGCGCAATCCATTTTTCGTGCAGAACATCCTTGGTCGCGGGATCGTGCGCGCGACCATCGAGCTCGCCCCGATAGACATGATATTCGGAGACGGCAACTGCATCGCCACCCGAAGTTCGCGCGGCCGCGGGCCAGCTCAGGTCGATGGAGGTCTCGGCAACCTGGGATTGAATGGACGCGATACGCTCGGGTACCGGAAACACGCGAACGCTCGCCGCATTGGAATCCAGCGAGGTGCGCTTCTTGGCGGATCGCGTGCGCACGCGGTAGACCAGCGCGCCCCCGGGATGCGCGCGGGTTTCCTCCGGTGCGACCGGGCTTAGGATTTGGATGTGTTCGTCGGCTTGATACTTCTTGACGAGTGCGCCGGGAATTGTATCGACCACGCGAAACGAACTCGCGTCCGGCGAGCCGTCCGCCTTTGCAGCGCCGCGCAGAATCTCAACAGCCGGGGGCTCCGCCAAGCGTTCGCCGCGAATTGTTTTCGTCGGCAGGCTGAACGTGAGCTGCACTCCGTCTCCGGCCTGACGCGCGGAGAGGTCCGCGATCGCGGTCGGCACCGGTGGCGAGGGCGGAGTCGGGTCGCCAGGGGCGCCGCAGCCTGCCAGGAGCAAAACGCCAAAAATCGAAAGTCGAAAAGCAAAAATCGCTCTTTCGTAATGTTGTGGCTCGCGGCTCAGGAACCCGCCGGCGGCGCGAGAAACCACCGTCGATAAGACAGAAGCCTCGAAGACGGGCGCGCATGGCGTTCGCGTGGGCGCGCTCCGCGAGTTTCGATTTTCCATTTTCGAGTTTCGGTTTAGAGAATGTAGCGGCTCAAATCCTGATTCTTGACGATTTCCGCGAGCTGCTTGTTTACGTATGCCGCATCCACCTTGACGTTCTTCTTCTTTAGATCCGACGCTTCGAAAGAAAGCTCCTCAAGAACTTTTTCGAGGATGGTGTGCAAGCGGCGCGCGCCAATGTTTTCGGTTTGCTCGTTGACGCTGGTGGCAAATTTCGCGATGGTCTCGACGGCATCCTCAGTAATGTTCAGTTTCAGGCCCTCGGTTTCCAGCAGCGCGATGTATTGCTTGATCAGCGCGTTCTTGGGCTCGGTTAGAATGCGGACGAAATCCTCTTCCTTCAAGGACTGCAGTTCCACTCGAATCGGGAGGCGGCCCTGCAACTCCGGAATCAAGTCCGACGGCTTGGTGACGTGAAACGCGCCCGCCGCGATGAACAGGATGTGATCCGTGCGTATCATGCCGTAGCGCGTATTGACGGTCGTTCCTTCGATGATCGGTAGTATGTCGCGCTGCACGCCCTCGCGCGAAACATCCGGCCCGTGCCCCGATTCCCTGCCCGCCACCTTATCGATCTCGTCGATGAAAATGATTCCCATCTGCTCGGCACGCTCAACGGCCACGCGTGTGACTTGATCCATGTCCAGCAGCTTGTTTTCTTCTTCCTGGATCAAATACTCAAAGGCGTCTGCGACGCTCATCTTGCGCTTCTTTTTCTGCTGCCCAAACATACCGGAGAGCATGTCCTTGAGGTTGACGTCCATTTCCTCGACGCCCTGGTTGGAGATGATTTCAAAGGACGGCATGGAGCGCTCCCGGACTTCGATGTCCACCATGCGCTGGTCGAGCTTGCCTTCGCGAAGCTGCCCGCGCAGTTTTTCGCGCGTGCGCTGCGTTTGCTCGCGCTGCAGCGCGGCATCCGCTTCCGTGGTGTTCGGCGCTGGCGCCGGAGAAGGTGGCAGCAGCAGGTCGAGCACGCGCTCTTCCGCGGTTTGCTCCGCTCGATCCGCAACTTCGTCGAGCTTTTCCTCGCGCACCATGTCGATGGAGGTCTCCACCAGATCGCGCACCATGGATTCGACGTCGCGGCCCACGTAGCCGACTTCCGTATATTTCGACGCTTCGACTTTGACGAACGGGCAGCCCGCGAGCCGCGCGAGGCGCCGCGCAATCTCGGTCTTGCCGACGCCTGTAGGACCAATCATCAGGATGTTCTTGGGAAGAACGTCTTCCGCTATCTCCGGCGGTAGCTTCTGGCGGCGCACCCGGTTGCGCAGCGCAACCGCCACGGCGCGCTTGGCCGCGTTCTGTCCCACAATATATTTATCCAGCTCCGCGACAATCTCGCGCGGCGTCATGTCGTCCAGGGCCGGCAGAAGTTCCGGCTCCGCGGCGGGCGGCGTTCCGTTACCACCGGGCATATAAACAATTTCTTTGTCAGTCTTGCTCGTCATTCAATCCTTCGATCTCCGTGCCTCAACTGCCCGGCCAACTCGTGCAACTTGTAGCAGCCGCCGACCGTGGCGGACGCTTTCGCCGGATAACGCTCCGCGCTATAACTCCTCGACGGTGAAGTTAGCATTAGTATAGATGCAAATCTCGCTCGCAATGCGCATAGCTTCCATCGCTAAGTCTTTCGCGCCCAGTTTCGAATGTTTCAGCAAGGCTCGAGCAGCCGACAGCGCATAGGTTCCGCCGGAACCGATAGCGCAGATCCCGTCATCCGGCTCGATCACATCGCCGGTGCCGGAAAGCAGAAACGTGCCTTTGGTGTCGGCGACAATCAGCAGCGCCTCCAGGTGCCGAAGAGCGCGGTCCTTCCGCCATTCCTTTGCAAGCTCCACGGCGGCTTTCGCCAAGTTGCCGGAATGCTCCTGAAGCTTGCCCTCGAATCGTTCAAACAGCGAAATAGCGTCCGCAGTGGATCCCGCGAAACCCACAATGACCTTGTCGTTGTACAGCCGACGCGTCTTCCGCGCGCTGTGCTTCATCACGTGATCGCCCATCGTCACCTGGCCGTCGGCGATCAGCACCACCTTGTTATCTTTGCGCACGCACAGCACCGTAGTGCCGTGCATCTGCACGCTCTGCTGCCCTGTTCGCATCCCACCATTATACAGCCGCGCGACCCTCCGCCAAGGCCGCGACGAAATCTCTCCAAGTTGTCCCACAAACGCATTGCAAGAGATCGGAGTTTTCTTGCCCCGGGCCTTGGAAAGGAACTCCAACGTTCAGGGTCAAACAAGATCACGCTCTAGAGTCTGTCTCACAACGAGAGGTCACAACGGCGGGTCACAACGAAAGGGCGCGACCGGAGAGCACGACTTCGGTCGTGCCCGCAGGTGTCGTCGAAGGAGTGCGGTTTCAGCCGTTGAAGGGCCGCTTTTCTAGTTCGCCATCAGGCTCTTTGCTCCCGTGTTCAAGACCAAACAGAATGGGGTTCTGTCGGTCACCGCCGGCGTATCGCCGAACCCGTTCCCCGCGAATAAAAGCGCCCAGGATCCTGGTCTCTCTGCCCCGCCGCTAATTCGCCATCTAAAGGCATGAAACGAAAGGGCTACCGCTAAAAATCTCCGACTCAGTTCGGCGCCGGCTGGCTTGGAGCGATATCTTGCGCCGGCGACTTCTCGAGCTGCTGCAAATGCTCCTGCAGCTTCCAGAGCTGCTCGCGAGCGTGGTTCAACTCCGCCGTGCGCTGAGCGAGTTCCATCTGATTGCGAAGCTTAAGATTGTCGGGAGCGGTGCCGAGCGCTCTTCGAGCCTGCACGACCGCTTCTTCGCTGTCGCGAATCGACTGGATTGTCGTGTCGATGGCCCTTTGCGTTTCTTCGGCATTGCCTTCCGCCTGGCCGAAGGCAAAGCACGACGCGATCTGATTGAAGCCTTCAACCACTAGGGCCGCGGCTTGCTCTTCTTTCTGGAAGATGTAGACGTCGGCCGGTGTGCGCGTGGCAATGAGTTCGTCGTTGGTCCAGACTTTGACCTTGTGCGTCGCGGCGGCCGGATTCGCTGGCGATGAACTGGCGGGCGATTGCTCTTGTGTCGTGCTCGCGGCGAACGCTGCCGCAAAAGGCAGAATATTTGGCTTGTGGGCGTTTGAGGTGCAGCATGTTGCGCCCCTGCAAACCGGTAGAAACGCCACGGCCAACACTACCGAACATACTGCGACGCTGTTGAGGAACTTCGGTCTGCGCATTTCTTCTTATATCACTATTGAGAAATTTCGCGGAAGGAAAGCGGCTTGTAAGTAATCGCAGGTTGCGCGTTCGCAACCAGGCAACTGTCGTACTGGAGATTGGGATTCCCGGTGCCTCCGAGCCAGCTCAGCGTCGGCGTACCTGGAACGCCGAGAAGCGCATGCGTCGAGGGGTTCACGGTCTGCGCCAGAACCAGCGAACCGTAAAAGTGTGTGAGCCGCGAAGCTTGCTGCTCGAAGACCCCGGTGCCAATTGCAAGAATCAACCCATCGTAAGGATGATCCACATACTGCACATCGCCCTGCACCAGAAGAATTCCGGAACCCGGCGGAGAAGGATTGCCGCTCAGGCTGCAGTTCCCGGTGACCACCACCACCGTGGGACTGGCAGCCGAGCCAAGATTGCCGGTGGTGCTGCAATCCGCCATCGTGTAGTCGGCCGACGATTGGATTTCGCTAACCAACTGGTTGAGGCCAGCAATCGTGGTGAGGTCAAACGTCTGGCCGGGATGAAGTGGATCTGGAAAGTTTTGCATGGCGGCGGCGTTGCTGCCTACCGACGCGGTCGCGGGAGGCCCGGCACCGCCGCCCGTGCCCGGATAGTTGCCGGCAGGCGTGAGCTTCGCCGAAAGATTGGTGACCGACGTGGCACTCGTTCCTGCGACGGCGTATTGCTGGCTCGCGGGATTGCAGAAGTCCGTGCCGCTGATACCGAAGCCGGCGGTCTGATTGCCGAAGTTCGTGGCGCCGGTATAGTTGCCTACAGCAGTGACGGCGGCGGGAAAATTAAGGCTCAGGATCACCGGTGTGACCACGTACTGCAGGACCTTCTGGGTGCCGTTCGGGAGCACCGCCAACGAAGTGACCTCCAACGCTTGCTGGCCGGTGGCCGTCAGGTTGAGGTGTTGGCCGTCGAAAAAGAGCAGCGTCGTGGGATTCTGAACATGATCGCCGTTCACGTCGAGGTTGATGGATTTCTCGGTGATCGGGTTAATGCGTACCCACTTGTAAAGCGCTCCCGTGATGCTTGCGACGGGCGAAATCGATGCGATGGTCTTGACGGTTGCGCCGGCCAGCGAGCCAGCGCCAAATTCCGTGTCGTATTCCGTATCGGGATACGCGCTCAGGACATTTTCCCCGCCAGTCGGGTTCGTGACATACCGCACGTCGTGCAGCGTGAGCGCTGCGGGAATGAACGCAGGTGACGTGGCGTTGAAATAGTCGGGATTTCTCGGCAGCAGACGCCCGCGGCCTTCTTCCAGGCCGGCTCTTGCGGCGTAGTAGGCGCTCGTCGAGGATCGGTAGTTTCCGGAAAGCGAAGTCTCCATTCCCGCGGCGATAATCAAGGAAATAGCGATCACGCTGATCAACAGCAAAGCGGAAATGGCGATGAGCAGCGCAACTCCTTTTTCGGAGTTGGTAGATCGTCGATTGTGAGTGGCGCTCATTCTCTCTTGTTTGGCTACTGATTTGGATTGAGGCGATGTCCGCGACCATGCAGCTCCACCAGGCGCGGCAGGCCCGTTTGCGCGTCCACCGCGGTCGCTTGAACGATTAGGGTGATTTCGACGTCGAGAATATTTGAGGGAGTATCGAAAGCGCCGGCTGTTGGACAGTTAAGCGGCGTGGTCCCAGTTGTTTCGCAAGTGTAGGTAAACGTCGGAACGGGAACTCCGCCGGGGAACATGGTGGGATAGGCGGCCCGAATCGCACTGATTTGTCCGGCGGTGGCGTTGTTCATCACGTTTTGTACGTAGGGCACCATCACGCCTGCCGCGGAAGTCGCGGCCACCGGATCCATCGCCACTTTATTGGTTACTCCGCGCATCAGCGTGGTGGTTCCGGCGGGCAGTTGATAGCGCACCCACTGGACGTTGGGACTGCTCGCGGGATCGACATTGGTCTCGATGATGAGATCGAAATCCTGCGGACTGGCGCAGGTTGTTCCGATAAAACACCCCGAACTCGGGCTGCCGGCAAAGGGCGTAGCCGCGTAGAAATTCGCGGCGGGCAGCACGGAGAAATGATTCGGCGGCGGGTAGCCGGAATCGTTGACGTCGCGAACGATTTGGTCCAGGCCGAGGCGCGCTTCCTGGAAGCTGGCCAGGATTTGTGAGTCGGTCTGGTAGCGCTTCTGCGCCGCTCCCAGCAAGGTGAAGGCGGTTCCGGCCACGACCAGGAACATCGCGGCGGCGACCAGCAATTCCAGAAGTGAGAAGCCCGCTTGTCGCGTGATGGTGCGAGCGTTCTTCATTGTTCTATCGTCGCATCCAGCGTGAGCGGCAGAAAATAGCCCTGGCCGCCGATTTGGCGCGCGCCAATCAGGAAACGCCTGCCGGTGACGTGGGCGCCGCTCGCGTAGGTGACGACGGCCCAGCGAACGTCGTAGTTCGCGCCGTAAGGATCTTCGGGATCGGCGATCGTCGCACAGTAACTCGGCACTTGCCCTGCCGAGAAATCAATCGCCGGGCTATTGTTCACCATGGTTACCGGGCTGCCGATGATCGTTTTCGGAGTCGCCGCATTCCCAAGATTCCAGGTGCTGGCTTGCGCGTCGGGACACGCAGGTGCGGTACAGGTTGCGGCGGTGAGCGGTTGGTCCAGCATCTGTTCGAGCATGCGCTGCTCGATGACCAGCGCAGTAGATCCAGTCCGATTGCCGCTATTGATGGTGAGCGAGATCGGCACGAGCTGCGCTACTGCGACCATGCCGACCAGCAAAACCACCGTGGCGACCAGGACCTCCATCAGCGTGAAGCCGCTTTCGTCCCTGCGATAAGCCGTTCCCGTAAACGTCGTCCTTTGGGGTGCAGCATTCCTTCGAGGCTCAGGATAAACCTGGGCCCGCGGAAGGGCGGCTGCTCTGCGCGATTTGTCTTGCAAAGGCATGATTGAACTTCCTGGCTCGCCTAGCTGATCTGTTGCCACACTTGGCTGGTGCCTCCGGCATACGTCCACACCTGGACCGAGCCTGACGGCAACACGATCACGGCGCGGAATCCTCCGGAATCGGACGTGTTACCGACAAAATAAACGTAGACGGCGGGCGGAGAGGCCACCACCGCTCCTCGCTGGTCAAACTTGACGGCGTCGCCGCTGGGCGAGATTGCCGTCAGCGTCGGTATATTGGCCGCCGCCGCAAGGGCTGTCGTGTTGGGGACAACGCCAGCAGGGACCAGGGTCGCGGCCGGGCCCAGCAGGATTTGCTTTTCCGTGGATCCCTCGATGCCGTCGCCATTGTCATCCGACCAGATGTTTGCCGGCGTGTACGCGCCGGCCTGGGAGTTCACGCAGTTGATCGGCATGTTCCTGCGGATGGCCTCGAAACGCGTGAACTTGATGACACCGGCCAATTGGCTTGCAGCGTCGTTCAACTGGTAGATCTTCAGTGTCTTGCTGACCGGGCTGATGGCCATGCCGGAAATGACCAGGATGATGGCGACCGAGACCACCAGCTCCAGCACACTCAGGCCCTCAGCGCGGCCGGCGGACCAGGTCGAAAGTTGACAAGACGCGGCTCGGAGACGCATCGTTCCCATTCCGTTAAAGGTAAATGTGTCAAGACGTTACAACTTCGGCGAGAGTTGTACAAGGGTTTCCGTTTGCGCCGAAGGGTGGCGGATGTGAGGTCCACGGTGAATTGCGATCCTTCGCGCCTCCTCGTCCGATGCGCTGAGGATGACAACGCGTATGTACTGGACTGCGCCGTTAGAGTGCGCGGCCGCGGAATCGTTGGGGCCCTGCGGCGAGGGAGGTGAGATCGAACGCTTAGGCGGGTTTCGGGCCTTAGTTGTCTTCCTTTTCCTTCTTCTTTTCGTCTTTGGATTTCTTGCTGCCGACTTCCGAGAAGCGCTTGTCGAGTGAAGCCTTGGTGAACAGGTCGGCGGGGAGGCCCGAATTGTACTTGCACACCGTGAAGAAGACCTGGCTGCTGCGGCGGCCATTGCGGTCGGTAGTGATCTGCAAAGCGGTGCGGACGCCGTCCATTAATTGAAAATTGGTGAAGATGTTGGTTTCGACGTTGCGGGTGTTCATGGTTTCGTCCGGGGTGCTGACGACGGTGCGAGCCAGCAAATGGGAAGAGCGATCGACCGCCAGGCGGAAATTGCGCTGGTCGGAATCGGTAATGTCCACCCAATCAACGGTTTTGAGGTCGACGATGTCGAGTCCGCCGTAGCGGATGGTCATGCCGGGTTCTTTTAGGCGGGCACGCAGCAGATTGTTGACGTCTTTTTTCGCCTGATCCTGAAAATCGGCGATGGACGCCGCACTCAATTCCGATACGCCGCTTTTATCGAGGGTCCAGCCTTTGTCGCCCACGTAAAGATTGATGATGACACCCTTCTTCGAGTAGTCGGTGCGATTGGCGTCGGGATAGCGCCAGTAATCTTTGAAATTGGTGTAACCGGTGAGTTCGCCGCTGTGGCCAAAGCGCGCCAGGCGGCCTTCGCAATCGGAGTCGCGAATATCCAGATAGGTGGGTCCGCCGAACGCATCGATCAACTGTTGTAGGATCTGATTGGCTTTGGCGGTGCTGGCTTCCGGCGTCAGCGTGTCGGGGTTTTGCGCGGAGGCCGAGCCGGCGCAAAGGAGCGCAAAGACGGCCACACGTAGCGCGATTCGATTCGACTTTGTCACACGCTTCAGCCGCACAAGACCGATCCTCCGTTTACATTGATGATTTCTCCGGTGAGGAAGTTGGCCAGATCGGAAGCCAGGAAAAGAATGGGGCCGGCGATTTCTTCGGCGGTTGCCGGACGCCCGAGAGGAATCACTTGTGCAGCCATCTTCTGGCCTTTCTTGGTTTCCAGGACCGGATTGGACATGTCTGTCGCGACCCAGCCGGGCGCGATGGAATTGACGAGGATATTGTGGCGAGCAAGCTCGGTGGAAAGACCCTTCACCAGACTGATAACGCCACCTTTCGACGCGCCGTAGTGCGTGTGGAACGACTCACCGCGCTGCCCGGCCGTGGAGGTCACCGGAATAATCTTGCCGGACTTCTGCTTGATCATGTGCGGCACAGAAAAGTGGATGATCGAATAGACGCTTTTAAGATTGATGCGAATCATGTCGTCCCACTGCTTTTCCGTCATGTTCTCGATGGCCTGGTCGTCCTGGTTCCACACTCCGGCATTGGCCACGACGATGTCGAGGCGTCCGAGCCGAGCAATGGCGTGATCGACGAGTTTCTTGTTGTCGGCGTGGCGCCCTACGTCGGCCTTAAATCCCTCGACTCGCGTTCCATGTTTGCCGGCTTCCTGTTCGACCGACTGTGCGGCGTCTTTCGCTTTGTTATAGGTGAAGATGACATCCGCGCCCGCTTGCGCAAACAATTTGACGGCTGCCGCTCCTATGCCGCGCGAGCCACCGGTGATGACCGCCGCCTTACCTGCCAGTGAAATCATGATGCCCCCAGAGAGAGTGAACAGCGAAACTTGGAGATCGAAATTCGAAAAGCGGAACGCTACGCTTTTTGTACGACAGAACCGCGGGCACTGCGAACCGCGGCCACAAATTCGCCAAACAGATGCTGCGACAACGCGTCGCTCGGCATGCGTTCCGGATGCCACTGGACGCCCACCACCCAGTTCCGGCCGCCCGCCCACTCGACGCCTTCGATGGTGCCGTCGGAGGCGCGCGCGGTGACCCTCAGGTTCTCGCCAGGACGGTCAATCGCTTGATGGTGACTACTGTTGATCTTGCCTGCGGTGGCCCGGTTGAGCCGGGCGAGCAGCGTCCCGGGTGAAAACTCGACCGGGTGTTCCATATCGCCTTTCGTTCCGGGAGGAAGGTCGGTGTCTCCATGGGCGATAGATTCCGGCTTCTGCGCGCGAAGATCCTGAATGAGCGTGCCTTTGAGATAGACGTTCAAAAGCTGACAACCGAAGCAGATCGCCAGGACGGGTTTGCCGGTTTCAAAAGCGTGGTCGAGAATGGCGATATCGGTGTGGTCCCGATTTCCATCTAAGTCGTTTGTTTTAGGATGTTTGCTGGCACCGTAGCGGCTCGGATCAACGTCGGCGGGGCTGCCCGGCAGGACGAAGCCATCGAGGTCGGACAGTTGCGCCTGAAGCTGGGCGGGACTTTGGTCCAAGCGGATGTCTGTCGGCTCGGCCCCGGCGCTTTTGATCGCTTCAAAGTAATAGTTAAGCTTCTTGCGCTCGCTCTGTCGCTGTTCTTCGGTGGTCCGCCAGGGGATGCCAATGCGCGGGGACGGGCTTCCAGATGTCGGGGTGGGGGTCATGCAAACCTCTGTCAAGAGTTTAATTCCCGCATAAACAATGGCGATTTCACGTTTTTATGCCCACTCTATACCCACCGAGGTTAGAATAAGCATAGGAGATCGCCATGCAAAACGGTTCGATTCGAATCAGTGGCAAGTGGTGGTACCTCAAGGTCCGTGAGAACGTCTTCGAGAATGGCCAGAGCGTTCGCAAGCCGATGTACCACAAGCTGGCTCCGGTAGCCCAATACCGTCCCTCCTCGAATGGTGAACCGCCTCCTGCCGTTCGCGCTATGGCGGACGAGAAGCTTGCGCCGATCAACGCTGGCAAACGCGAGGGATTGTCTGCAGACTCGTTCAAATCTTTCCTCGAATCCTACTTGCAAACCGGTGTTGGCATTGATGGCCGTCCCGTTCGCAAGGTTACACTCAAATCGTACCGCAGAGACTACCAGGTGATCGCGGACTTGATACCCGACATCCAACTTCGGAACGTCCGCACCCCCGACATCAACCGGCTCTTCAAAGCACTCATCGCCAAGGACGGCAACGAGGTTCGCGCCACATCCTCATACCGTAACGTCCGCAGTTTCCTGTCTGGCGCTTTCCGCGCTGCAGTCGGCGACGGGCTAGCAGACTTCAATCCGGTGCGTGATGCCATGACTGTAACCGGGAATGATGCCGACACGCACGCTTACACCTTATCCGAAGTGAAGCAACTAATGAAGGTGGTTAATCTGGAAGACGAGAAAAGCAAAGACGATTGGAAGCACACCATGCGTGCAGCTTTCACGGTGGCGTTGTTCACGGGTTTGCGAATGGAAGAGATCAAGGGCTTGCGCTGGGAGGATTACGACAAGAAGGAACAACTGCTCCACGTACGACGCACCGTAGTGAATCACCAAATCGTGGAAGACACGAAGACGAAAGGTAGTGCGGCTCCGGTTCCGGTCGTGAAGACGGTGGCGAAGGAACTAGAAGCGCATTTGAAGCGGAATTCCGGCGACGGATTCATCTTCCATAAGGAGGACCCTCAAGCGCCAATCATCTTCGAAAAGATCGTGCGCGGTGAGGTGCATCCGGCGTGCCAAGCGGCTGGCATCGAGTTTCACGGGTTCCATGCCCTGCGCCGTGGTTTGAATACCGCGATGAAGGATATGGGCATCGACTATACGCTCCGCGCCGATATCATGCGGCACGAGCCGAATACCGTGACGGACCTCCACTATGGCCGCGCGTCGGTCAAGCAAATGCGTGCGGCACTGGAGAAGATCGAGGCGGCGTACCTAAAGGCCAAGTAAATTACACCTTCTCCATCTGCGCCTTCGTTCGGCGACGATGCGGAGAATGCTTCAGACGCGGAGTATTCCGAATCCATTCCGTCACCTTCAGCCGTGAGAAGATCAGATTCTTTCCAAGGTTCTTGAATGGGATTGCGTTTGGAGATCGAGGTCTGCACTTTTCTCTAACCCACCGGATTCCTTTCTCTAGCGAAACCTCGGATTTAAGCCAGCGAGCCATCTCCTCAATCGAAGCTGTGTCTTCACGAGAATACTCAAGCACTCCTGGCGAGATAGGCGGAAGGCCGCGAAACCGGCGTGCCTCGGTGACTAAATTCTCAGGCGAAATAAACGCGGAAGTGAGATCGGGCGGAATAAATACGGCAGGATTTTCTGGGGGAATAAACGGAACGGGCTGCCGTGTTTTTCTGGACATGGATCGCCTTAATGGACGATCTCAGGTCCGTGGCTTCGGATTTAACCTAGGCCTTCAGCGCACGTTAGCGGCTGCTGGAGCCCCTAAGACAGGGCGCATTATGTGAGTAGCAACCGAGGGACAACGTACGCCACCGAGTTCACCTTTACGCTAGCACAACATGCGAGGAACTCGAAATGTTCTGCCCGTCGCTACCGTCCCACGATCCCATCAATCCCTCCGTCGTCAAGCCCGTCTTCCGAACCGGTGCCAGGGTCGGGGAACGATCCAAACCATTAACGATAGCTGCCCCAGTCGCCTTTAAAATCAACGACTTAAATTAGATGCCCTAGTACCGGCACCTTATGAGGAACTAGGTACCTCTCGGACCCAGGGAGCGGCTTTGGATAACGGCTGGTCTTCATCCCGTAAGACTAAACCCATGCCCTAGTACAGCCACCCTATGGGGGTAGAGAAGCCTTTGCCCTGGAGTCTTCTGGCGGTTCGTGTGGAGCGAAGTTGTTGACGGGGGCCAGTGGAATAGCCTGCCCTCTCAGCAGTACCAGATCAGATCGTGAATGAGGCCTTTCTGATCTTGCCGGATGTCGGCAGTTCCCGGATCAGTCGTGGAGTTAGGCCTTCTGATCCCTTGTCCCGGATGTGTGGTCTGCATCCGGGAATATTTTTGGTCTTGAAAGCAGTGAGTCTCGAATCTCGCAAAGCGAGGAGGAGTTTTTATGAGTATTACCGCGTTGTCAAATGAAGGCAGGTTGCTTGAGAGCCTTAGGAAATTAGATATGAATTCGCAAGCTTTTATCAGGATCGGAAATGCCTTCGACTTCCCGATTAGTTCAGCGTTGTTGTCCATGGCGTTCAACGGCAAAAGAGACTTGTCGATGTGGACCGCGAAGGCATGTCTGGAGTTGGCCGAGGAACTCATTCAATTAAAGGCGTTCTATCTCGACCAAGGTATTCCACTCGCATGGGGTTTAGATGAAGCTGGAGCGCAGCACATCGCAACTTTGCTAGTACGCAGACGCGCAGAAAGCGCGATTGCGGATGTAGATCGTGACGCGGCAGTCACAGCCTAGATAACGTACAGTAACAAATAACAATGAGGTGCGCCTGCACTTCGTTTTAGAGAGGAGAAATGGGACGGAAGAAGGAACGGAAGAAGGAACGGAAGAAGTGTGAACACGGGAAGCGTAAACACGACTGCAAAGAGTGCGGAAGGAATGATTATGGATCAAGATCAATCGAAGAGTGAACACAAGGCACGAATCGTCACGAGCATCGCTATGGCGATCCAACACGCGGCATTGCTATGCCCATCGCTGAGTGCGTTCATCGCTGAGATGACAACCGTGGATGCGTTGAATCGAACGGACAGCCTCGGTCGAATTCGAGATCGTAAACGTGGTCTCGGCAAGGCGGAACAACATTTGCTATCCGCAGCCGAAGCTTTGTATGCCCTGCATGCCTCGGATGCGTGGATCGCCTCCCGGGACTACGAACCAACATTACTTCTTCTCTGGCATGGCGTGGCCGAGGGTATCGGAGGTTACGGGAGTGATCTCCAAGTGGAAGAGCAACGATACCAGGATGTGGTGATTCGCCCTCGCATACTGGCTTCGTTTGAAACGGTGTGGGTAACGGATAAAGCCGCGAAGGCAGAGAAGGCTCGGGAACGAAAGTTGGAGAAGTTGAGATTGAAAAGTTTGGTGGCATAGCCACTGATGCAGAAACGCAGTTAAATCGTAGTCAGTATCCGACAAGTCTCGGAAGGCAGGAAAATATAAATATGTTAGGACAGATAACTACATACGTGGAAACGAGTGCGTGATGTCTACTGCTCCCACTTTCGGTGCATTTGATGTGAACGATATCGCCAGCGTTAATGCTGCGATGAACCTACCAGAAGCAAACCGAGAACCAGTTGAACCGCCGAACGTGGAGCCGCCGTCGTTTACGTTTAAACAGATCGCGGTCCCGATGATCCACAGGAATGTGCCGGTGATCCCGTTGCGTCCGAAGAGCAAGGAAGCGTTCTTGGCGAATTGGACCGAGCTTGCTAGCACCAACCCAATACAAATTGATTCATGGGATCAGCAGTACCACGATTCTAACGGAGCTTGCGTAGCCTACGCTAAGCCGGATGGAACGTGGTTCTTCGAGGTGGATGATCCTAGCACCATCAAGCGGATCGAAAATGAGACCGGGCAGAGGATACCGGAAACATTCCAGGTTTGCTCGTCTGGAGAAAAGAGACATTTTTACTTCAAGCAGACCGATGCGTCCACCACGATGAAGAACCGCAATGGTAAAGACGCGGAAGGTAAGGAAACGTGGAGCGCCCGTGTCGACAACCGGTACGTGGTCGCGCCCAAGAGCATTCACCCAACCAGCGGAAAGACTTACGACGTTGTAAACGATGCGGAGATTGTTCCAGCGCCGGGCTGGCTCGTTGAGTGGATCACTAAGAACGCGATAAGCGAAACCAGTCGGGTGAACGTGTCTTTGGACGGTCCACCAATCCCCCGTGGTAGCCATGACAACGAGTTATTCCGAAGCGCTTGCATGCTCAGGAACGCCGGGATGGACTACGATCAAATCAAGGATCACCTGATCCAGCTTTGCGAGAAGCGTTGCACGGACCACGGTTCCGATTACGTGCAGATGTGTGAACGCAAGGCCGAGCAAGCTGTCAAGTATTCCGTAGGCACGGCAGAGATCAAAGCGGTGATAGGTTCGTCCGGTGTCAAGGTTGAAGAGACGGCGGATGTTTCTAACTGGCGCTCCTTGTTCAGCAACGTGTCCGAGATGCAGCAAGGCGAAGTCGAGATGGTTATCGCTGGAGTGCTCCAAGAGGATGGGACGTGCTTCCTAGGTGCAAGCGCTGGCCATTGTAAGACACTTCTTGCGTTATCACTCTGCAAGGCGATTACTCTCGGCCAGCCCTTGTTCGGGATATCTGAGTACGCCGTCAAGACACCAAGACACGTCGTCTACCTGATGGCCGAGTCCAGTGATCGAGCGTTCCGTAAACGTTGTGAGTTCTTCGGACTGCCCAAGGATGATCGCTTTATCGCACGCACCTTAACCAAGGGTGTGCCTCTGGCCTTGGCGGACCCCGGGTTACTGGAGGCGGTTCGCCAACTACGCCCAATCGTCATCGTCGACACGACCTCTCGCTTTAATCATGGGGGTGATGAGAACAGCGCAGCGGCGAACCAACTCTTGAATAATGATGTCACCGCGTTACGGGGGGCGGGCGCTCTTGCCGTCGTTCTTCTTCACCATGCCAACAAGGCGGCTACCCGTGAAGCCATGACCAAAGAAAACATGCTTCGCGGTACTTCAGACTTCGCCGCTATGGGCGACCACATTTATGGTCTGCGTGTGGACGAGCGCTTGTACAACAACGGGGCTGGTCCCTTGGAGATTGACTTAGCCAATCTCAAAGACCGCGAACGTGTGAAAGGTTTGTTGAGCCACCAACGGCTGGCGGCGACGTACATGAAACCGGGGGTTATTACTCCGGTGAGTTACATCGACGAGACGGGAGACTTCCGTCCGGTCGACTGGACGGAGACTAAGGATCGGGTTCGAGAGACTCTGAACCAGATCGTGGAGGCGAACCCGATGGTATCTGCTAAGGAGTTGTGCAGTGCTACCAGCCTTAGCCTTCGTAAGGTTCGGGAGATGCTCACCAGACTAGGTTGGCACGTCACCAAGGGTGGGCCAGAAGGTCACTCACCATGGCACAAGGACGAGGGACCTTGTCCATACGAGGAGGCCAAGAAGAAGGGGAGGAAAGGGGTGGTTGATTTGGGTAAATCGGAGCCGGTGTTTAAGCCGGTTCGGGTGAACTGAACCACGGCTCCCTACCGTTATGCACTGTTCCCACCCTAAGGGGTGGGGAACATGCACATCGGTATGGTGCATGCCTAATTTAATTTAGCCTGTGCATCGCTGCACATCGGTCTGCACATCGGTTATCTCGAAGATAACTAAGGTACTTATGAAGTAAACCGGAAAGGGCTGTTCATCGGTGCTCATCGCTTCTGCACATCGCTCAAGCGATCAACAAATGAAGATGCCCTGTAAATCGCTTTTGCACATCGCTCACCATGTCTACTCTATGCCCTGTGGAAATCTTTTACAGGCATCTTCGGATTCGCCTTCCTGCAAGTTGGTGACACCTTCCGGGGTTGATCCCGGGAACGTAATCGTTAGCTTATTTACGCAGGATCGGTTTGATCCCGCGACCCGAATTTGGACCGAGAAGAACCTTGGACGCATCACTTCTAGCGTCGACGGCGCGACAGTGGAACTTTTATCCTACGGACCACGTAGCGTAGGACAGGGGGAAAAGATGAGCCAACAAGCGCTCTTTGGCTGCAAGAGCATGATCGCCCGCAGCGTCTTAGCGGGAATCGTGCTCGCGGGAATAATGTCGCTAGCCGTGGGACAAGAGCAGAAGGACACAAGCAAGGACAAGGAAGTCTCCGTCACCGTACAAGGCCCAGACACCGACGCCGGTTTGATTGTCAGCGCACGGGCTACGGCAAAGGAGGTAGGCCTGCCGATCTACCCTGGATCGACTCCGTATAAGGAGCAAAACAAGGATGATGATAGTTCAGCGGCGAATCTTGGCCTGTGGGGCTCCTCGTTCGGCTTCAAGCTCGTCGTATTGAAGATGGAGTCGAAAGATACGCCGAGGAAAATTGCCGACTACTATACGAAGGCGCTGGCTAAATACGGGACGGTTCTCGACTGCACGAATGCTCGGCCCGAGCAAGCGAAAGACGAGAAGAAACTGACGTGCGGTGATGACAAGCCCGACGCAGGAGGGATGCTTTTCAAAGCGGGCACCGCCGAGAAGCAGCATATCGTTGCAGTCCAGCCGAAAGGAAGCGGCGCAGAGTTCAAGCTTCTATACGTCGAAGCACGCGGAGAGAAGAAGAAGCCCTAATCCAGAATCGATAATGTTGAATTCTGCGGATTGCCGCGTAACCATCAAAATGTTAGCATCGTTCAGGTGACCTATGGAACATTCTTGGCTCATCGAAAAGATTCTCACTGGCCTCGTCGTGTTCGCAGCCGTAGTTTTCGCGGTTCTTCGCCTCGGGGGAGGATTGGCGGCAGTGGCCGGGCTTGGCCAGTTCCCAATGTCAATGATACCTGTACGTTTGCGGCGCTTCCTGTTCGGCGAACGAAATGACCCCGCTCCCAAGCACTGAATCAAACAGGGATTGCGATCATTCGTAGCTCCACTGACTCGGTACGCCGTATTTCAAATTTCCGGTTACATTTACCGGGAGTTAGCCACGTGCAGCACATTGTGAGACCATTCGAGCAGGAGTGGGGGTGCAGCGTGAAATACCGAATTGCAATCTGGGCGATTGCGGGCTTTCTGGTTGCGAGCGGCTGGGGTATTTATTTCTCAGTGGCACACAACGACCATTCGATGGAACCGATCATGAGGAGTCTTCTCCGATTGACCTGTCCGATTGCGATTGTCGGCATGCATTATCCCGTTAGTCTTAATTCGTCTATCGTTGCAAACATTGCGACGTATGCGCTGGTCGGTCTAATGGTGGAAACTCTACTACGGCAATTAAATCACTCCAAGTAATTCAACACACCTCGCTACGCAGGGCGGTGATTAAGTCGCGTAGTGGAGAATTCGGCGCGTTCCTCAAAACGTGATCGAATTTCGCTACATACAGAGTACTTTACGTCACAAAGTATCAATTTTGCCTGATCTTAAGAGGTTTATCGACGGGCAGGCACCCGGAAGGCATGAAACAGCCTAAACCCTCTTAAACGGGCTGCAAACCGCAGCACGACCCATCACAGGTCGATCCGAGAACGAGGTTCACTGAAGTGGAACCATACAGGAGCGGTAAAACGAAGACGACCAACCCGGGATGGGCTGGCCGTCGACGAAGCGGGAATGGGTGCTACTGAAGCTTATCCGTGATCGGTGGCTTCGCCATCGCCGCTTCCTCCTGGGCAACTTTGCGGGCTGCCTCTGCAAGACCTTCGAGTTTAGAGCGTTTCGTCCTCCAGATTGTTCTCCGTGCCTTGCGAGTCTGAGTGAGCCGCGCGGCCTCGATGCTGGCGAGGCGTGGATGAATGTATCCATCCGCCGCGTCTAAGATCAGCTTTAGCATCGTCATGTGGTGAGCAAGGCTGGCGCGAACTTCGCGCTCTTCTCGTGCTCGCATGCTTGATCGTGGATTTACGATTCCCATTAGGCTTGCCCCGCGAAGACAGCGGCCATGGCGTCATCAGCCAGGCGACCATCGTTCTCTTGAACGTACGTGTAAGCCGCTGCTGGATCAGAGTGGCAGAGGAAGCCAGAGACCGCGCCGATGCGCTGAGTGCGCTCGTAAACGCGCATCGCAGCGGAATGCCGCACGGTGTGGCAATGAATCATTCCAACGTGGAGCCCGGCAATCTTGGCGAACTTCTTAATCAAGACGTGAAGGTAATGCCGGGAGAGACCGCCGAACAAAGCACTGGTACCGCGCTCCTTCGCCAGTTCGATCAGATCGCGCATATCAAGAGCGGGATTGGGCGACACGAGTACGTTGAAGGTCCGGGTCTTCCCCCGCTTGGCTTGCAGGATGCGAATCCTATAGCCACCGGTCTCGGGATTCGGAATAACGTCGATCCCCTTGAGCGCCAGAGCTTGGGAGACGCGAGTTGCCGTTGCGTACATCACGACTAAACAAAGATGGGCGTCACGATTGCCATATTCAAAGCTGGTTTTGAGTAAGGCGTTAATCTCGGGCTTCTGCAGGTATTCCACGGGGCACCTCCAACGTGATATAGCGTACCACCTACAGGGTGTCTCTGTCAAGGGGAATTGTAACGGAAATAAGGATCGTTGTGTTATAGCGGAAACAAAGGACTTATAGAAGCCTTACCTAAGTATACCGTAGTACTACGGTACTACAGAGTACTACACAGTTTGGTATGTTAATTGCCCGACCGGCAAAGAGAGGAGACGTGGGAAACGAGCAGGTTCTTCAAGACGAGTATTGCAAGGCACATGGATTGCCACAGAAGGAACAATTCCACAGCGGTATCGATTACTACGACAGGCGGGCCGGATGGATCGAGTTCACGACCGGAGGGAAGGTGGATCAAAAGGATTACTCGACGTACATTCAACAAGCCCGGTTCAAAGCCTTACAGAGTTGTGTTCGTCGATGGCGTCAAGCCTTCACCGCGAACAGATCGTCTGTTATCGAAGAATAAAATAATGTTCGAAGTTTGGACCCCTCCGACCGACGATCATACTAGCGTGATGGTCTGGGCTCGCGTTTCTGCTGCTCTTGCTAATCAATGCCGCCTCATCGCAGAGTCCCAAGATCGTGGCTTAAGTTATGTAATTCGTAAGTCGTTGAAGGAGTATGCTGCGGGTAAGTGGTCGTTTGACGGCGGCACCGCGTAAGTGGTATGCTATACCTCATGGCTCTGCGACAGACTTCTATCTGGCTCGAAGACGACGACATTAAAGCTCTCAAGAGGATCGGCAAGCGGCCCGACATTGACCGCGAATGGTCCTACCTCGTGCGTAAGGCGATGCAGGAATACATCGAACGCGACGAGAAGCAGCATGGCAAAGACAAGACTTGACTCTTATACCTCCTAGGTGGTATCCTGTACCACGTTATAGGAGGCTCTAATGATCGGCCACATTCGGCAACATCCGCAATACGCGGTCGTGCTCGCCTGCCTCATCGGCTTGGTCGTGTACTTCGTGCCTGACGTTCTGGGATCGATAAACGAACTCTCTCTCCTTGCACTGGTGGTTGGTTTGGCAGAACTTGCGGCGCTGATTGCAATCCCGGTCGCTCTGTTCCGCTTCCTGTGGCTGGCTGGTTCCCGGATGGGTCAGCGATGAATCAAACCAAACTGAAGATTGTGATCCGCCGTCACCCGACGAAAAGCAAAGATGACTTCACCGTGGAGTATCACGGTTGCATCGTTCTCCTCCGTCCCAACACTAAACGGGGAATCGCCTTTATTCAGAAAAACATCGGCGCGGACAACGGGTATCAACCTTTTTACCCCACCGTACTTTTTGAGCCACAATACATCGCGGATGTTATCGAGGGTGCTCGCGGTTTGGGATTGGTGGTCCGATGATCGAACAAATATCCTCGGTTACGTTCCGCGTTCCAGACTTCGTTGATTCGGACGGCATCGAGTACACGGACATCGAGGTGATCGTGTCGGGATTGGACGGCGGCGACATCCGCGAGACCGCCAACCTGGCAAAGACGCTGGACCGTTCGTTGGCGAGCGCTGACCGGCGTCCCTGAACGCTGCGAGCCTGGGGAAGGCCCGCAAGCGGAGGGTAACCCTCCTGCAACGAAACGCAATGATCGAATACCCGAGCACAGCGCATCACCTTCGCTTGTCCTTCGCGGCGTAGATACGGCGAAGCACTCTGTGGTGATGAACGTTATGAATTTCCCTGTATGTCATTGACAACAGGGCACCTACCGGCACAGGTAGGGGCGCGGGAAGCCCCCGGCACCGGTCTCGCCGTTGAACGTCGCGCGGGCATGAGCAATGTTTCTATTTAACTGTGACGATAACAGCCGAGGCATTCGTCCCGAGGATTCCCTGGCTGCTAATACGAAAGGGGTGGGGGGTCCTAGCCGGGGCGCAGGCCGAAACGCTGTCACAAGTTCACAGGAAGTTTCGGATGTTTACTCCAGCATTTATTGATGATTTCGGGATTCCTCGCTGGTGTGTTAGGGTCGGCGCATGATCGATTCCAGATTGACCATCCTCGGGCCGGATTATACGCGCGGTAGAAACAGCTACGTAAAGTGCCTGTGTACCTGTGGCAACATCAAAACGATTCGCCGTGACCATGTCGTTTCCGGTGAGATTAAAAGTTGCGGATGCCTTGAAAGAGAGTTGATTGACCAGGCGCGACTGGAAAGATCGGAAAGAATCCGGCTCAAGGGAGTGGAACACGCGGAAACCAAAGCTAGGAATCGCGCGGAGATGGAGACGAGAAAGTTGAAGCCGGGATTCAGGCATCCTGGGCATTGCTCCCTCACCTCCCAGGTCGCTTCGGTAATCCGTAGGATTGGATCGCGTCTCAGCAGCGCGGAGATCGCAGACTTCTTCAACATCGATAGACACTCGGTACGAGACATACTCAACGGAAACCACCACCAAGCCGTGGAGTACTTTAACGGCTCTAGCATTCTCGCAGACGTGTTGGCCGTGGTCGAGCAAGAGCGGCGTACTCGGTATTCGCATGTGACTTACACCGGCAATCCAGAAGATAAGTGGACGTGCAAGCAATGGAAGCTCCATGTCGAAGTTCGAATGCAGGAAGAGTATGATCGATCAGTTCAAGCCGCTGGCATGACCACGGCGGCGTAGTTCCACTCGCGACTCTTGGTCGAACCCCCCTCCATCTGCCGCTAACTTAACTCCCCGTCCCCATGGGCGCAGGACGAAGTCCGCACGGATCAACCGTGCAAGGTCGACCGATGTATCCGCAGCGCAAGCAGCCGCAAGCAAGAGCACTTGGTGCGCCCCGTCTGGCCGGAAGGTACGAGCCAGAAGCGGTCGCCGTAATGGATGCGCCTGAGCCGCAGCCCCCGGTGGAAATCGTTCCTGCAGACGCGCTGTACCAGGCGATGCTCAAACAGTTCAAGCCCGTGGAGGTCGCCCGGTCTGCTGCGCTTCCTACCAGTGAACTAGCGGAACGCGCCAGGTACCGCGACGAAATCAATCGGGGCTACAACGTAGATACGTACCGCAAGGAAATCAATCTCGCATTGAGGAAGTCCTGCTTTAAGCGCGGGTTCCTTCCTAGTAGAGACGAGGACCTTCGACAGATTATTGATGTCGCAATCTGGGAAGCGACATTAAAGTACCGGGATGGAATGAACCCAGCGCTCGCGTACAAGATCGCGGAGAACCAGGCGAACAGATTCTTAAACAAGCAATACGAAGAACAAACCATCGTGGTAACCACCTCGGTCCTGGAATCTGGCAAGCCGACAGGTAAGAACATTCCGGAATTTGGTAAGCCGGAACGAATCCCCAGGTGGGAATCGTTCGATGAAAAACTAACGGATGAAGAGGGCCAGGAGTACAGCCGGATCGAAAACGAAATCGTGATGGCTGCTCAACCACCGCCAACCGCTCCAACCCTCGACAAATTTATCAGCGACTTCGCCAAGATTAATCGATTCCCGTTGCTGCGGGCTTTGGTCGACGGCTGGAAGCCCGGTTCCGCGAAGCGAATCATCGGCGAGCTTTTCTTGGCGATGCCAGACACCACGGTTCGGGAGTTTCCAGGCGTGTCGAAGTCTAATGCTGCCAGGGTGTTAAAAGTGGTCAAGGCGGAATTCAGGGCGGCACTGCAGGGAGAAGTGGGACAAGAATCATAACCGCGACATATATACAGTAGGGAAGGACATTGCGCCTTCCAGTAAGTCGAACCCCCCGATTTAATCCAGTCAAAGCATTCGGTTCGCCAGAGGGAATCGTGTGTGGACCCGCGTCAGAGAGCGTAGAAGACAGTCTCGACAGCTTATCGAATGTACTGGTAGCAAGCTGCAGCGAACGATTCCGGGATCAACTCGAATTCTTGGATCGGCTGAACGACATTTTAAATTTACCGCCGCCACAAACCCCGGATGACGCCTTGGAAGCTTTGCTCACCAAAATTAATCAACAAGCGCTGTTTTCGCGCTGGAAGGAAGTTTCACAAGCAGAACTAATTTAAACGCACCAAAGGGACATGGTCCTCGGTTAAGTCGTTCGCAGTGATGCAAAACTCGCAGCAGTTACTAGGATAAAAAGAACATGATTCCGATTGGAACCCCGGCCACAGCGCTACTTCCTGGCCAGATAAATCCTCCTGCACCGCCAACGATGCAGAACGTAGATCAAGCAGCGCCAGCACCGCAAGCCAACACCAGCGGTGGCGACACAGACATGAACACCGCGACCCCGAGACCTTTCGGTGGCGCGTCCCTGGGCGACATGCTCGCTGCAAAGGGACAGTCACTTCCCACCGTAAGTTCCCCGAGTCTCCAGAAATTAAATGATGGTCTAAACGCTGCGGCGCAACAAAAAGCTGCATCTGGTGTACCCGCAAAGCCAGGCGACTGGGCTCGCAGCTTGGTAGCTGGCGCACAGTCCATGCTAGGTCCTGCCGCTGGAGCAGTAAAAGGTATCGGTGCTTCTCTCGGTGATGCCGCCGCTGTAGGCACGGTGCCCCGTGGTGGTGGTGCCCTTACTGGAATCACCCGCACTCTTGGTGCCCGCAACCAACGTCTGTCAGAGGAGAAGACGAACGAAGGTATCCACGCTGAAACGCAAATGCGTACTCTCCAACTGGTTCGCAATATGTACAGGCAGGATCAGCAAGATCGCACCGCCTCATACAAGCAAGGTTCGGATTTTATGGATGGCCTGAAGGCCGACCGCAACGTTGAAGAGGGTGTAAGTCAAGACGAGCTAACCCGACGCATTAAAGCAGACCCGAATTACATGCACGATTACATCATCAAGCCCATTGGTGAAGAACAATTGTTTGATGCCGATGGCAAGCCGCTGCTGGACAAAGATAAGCATTCGACGTACTCCCCGCTGTACGGGATCGCGCCGATTAAGTCCAATTCGAATGAACCGTCAGTTCATACGATTACTGCGGACGATTCAAAATACTTAGAGCGTAATGGTGGGCCGAAGCTGCCGGAAGGTACCGTTCTCGACCTTACTCGCTGGAATAACGCTTACACCAAAGCACACGCCAATCAAGACGTTCAAAACGCAATCAAGAAAGCGAATGACGATGAAGCAAGCGAAGAGAGTCAACGCCAGATGACCGATCTCATGAAAAACGATCCGTCGCTCCAGCATTACACGATGCAGATACCGGGCCACCCGATTACTGGGCTGCAGCAAGCGGCGCAGAATGGCCAGGATCACATCGCCGCGATTACCCAGCAGATCACCCAGCTACAACAGTCGAAGGACCCGGCTGCACCCCAGAAGATCACTCAGCTACAACAACAAGCTCAGCAGTTTAAAGACGAGAACGACAAGATCGGGAAGGCACTCAAATTCGGCTTCACCGAGGCTGCGAAGAAAGATGAAGTAGCGTGGCAAGACAAGCAGAAGGAAGACGCTGAGACAGAGCGCAACCACAGAGCAACGGAAGCAAACAAGGCAGCCGAAGTACAGTTCAAGGCTGGCGAAGACGACCGCAAGGATGCGCGAGTAATGGGCTATGGTGAAGACGCTGATGGAAACACCATCTACACAAACCGCGCCGCCGCCGCCAAGTCTAGTTCTACCTTTGAAGAAGTTAAGCCAGCGGCGGTTGGCGCGGATCGCAAGATCATCAATTCCTTAGGTGATGTCCAAATGAATCTTAGTCATTACCGGGCTGCGGCGGCGAACTACAATCAGAACCCAGCCATCGCCTTGACCGATCAAACCAACCTTCATTCTCTACTGAATCATGCTGGAGTATTTGACCTCAAGCTCAAGGGTGCCATTGATCTAGACGTTCCACTTATCAGCTCACTTACCGAAGGTTTGAGCCGCGAGGAAAAGTCTGAAGCCTACGATGCTCTGTCCCAACAAGGGAAAGACCTTTACGATGGCTACATTCGTACCGTCTCATCACTCCCGGTGTACATGAAAGCGGTTACGGGCAGCGCACGTTCTAATAAGGAGTCATTGGACCTGGAGATCGCGAACATCCCGCTACCTACGCTGAGCGCAGGCGACACGGGGGGTATCGTTAGGAGAGCGGATCACTGGCAAGAAAACATCACCCGTGTTTCTGACGGTCTGCCAAACAATCTGCCTGGTATGCGTTCGGTTGCCTCTCGACGTGCCGATGTAGAGGCGGAAGAGGCGAAGAAGGCTGGCCAGGCGAAGCAGCAAGGCGCAACCCAGCAGCAAGGCGCAGGTAATCAGGTTCCCGATGGCGCAACCCCGGTAAAGAACCTCTTCGGGAAGATCATTGGGTACAAGCAAAACGGGCAGCAAGTTCTGTTCGGTAAGACATCGCAGCAGCCCGCACAGCAGCAGCCCACGAAGCAGAACTCTCAGCCAACCGTGAAGATGACGAGCCCTGATGGAAAGCAAACGATGAATGTGCCAGCAGATCAGGTCGGCCATTACGAAAGCCTGGGTGCAAAGAGGCAGAACCCGTTCAAGACGAACTAACAATAACCTTCCTCCGGGCGTCCTCGTCAGATGCCCGGATTTTCTTTGGCCTTGTGGACGACGATGAGTGATTTTCGGAAAAGGAAAAGTGTTTATGGTACCGACTTACAGTCCAGAAGGAAGACTGCTCGAAGCGCTACGGAAGCTGGGCATGAACGCGAGCCAGTTTATTCGCATAGCTCGCGCCTTCGATCTCCCGGTTAGTCAATCCGTCCTTTCTGTCGCCTTCGCTGGCAAGCGACCACTTAACGCGTTCGCGGCGCAATCTCTCTTGGCACTCGCTGAAGAGTTGCTGGTGGTTAAAGAATTCTACCAGGCGCAGGATGTCACGTTGAACTGGGGATTGAATAAGGCAGACGCAGAGAACGTGGGTTTGCTGGTTTTGAAGCACCGCATGAGTCTCGCGGTCAGTGACGAGGATACACTGTCACGGTAAAGCTAAACAACGAGGTCTGCCTTTCACCTTAACTCTTGAAGAGTACATGCGTTTGGTTGCGATGTCGTGCGCGTCCTGCGGTGAATCAATGAAACCACTCGGAGTAGACCGGGTCGATAACTCCCCATTGATTGGATATGTGTTGTGGAATTGTGAACCAGCGTGTTGGCCTTGTAACAAGATGAAGTCGACCCACACCAAAAAAGAGTTTCTCGATCACGTCCTAAAGATTGTTCGCTATCAAGAAGCGAAGCTCAAACCGCTGGCGATGGCGGCTTAACTTGTTTCACCCCGTAGCTCATCACTCGCCCAATCAGGCAATTCCAAGAATTACAAATCCAAGAAGTGGAGTGCCCAGCACTCCGAGGAAGGAGCATGCCAAGTCCAGCGTTCGTGCAGTCGGCAGCAAAAACTCAGAGTGGTACAGCCACACCAAGCGTTAGTTTCGTTTCCAATGTGACTTCAGGAAACACCGTGCTTGCCTACACGAGTTCATATATTACGGGAACCACGGTTTCCTCGGTCTCGGATACCCTCAGCAATTCCTACACCAAGATCGCGAACGGCGTCGGCACGAATGCCAATATCGTTTGGAGTATCTGGGGAGCGTTCAGTATCGGAGGCGGAGCTTGTACGGTACATCCCGTTTACGGTGCAAGCGGTAACGCCAGAATCGGGATCGCGGAATACAGCGGCGTTGCGTCTTTTGACCAGACCAACAACGGAAGCGGACTTAGCGGTAGCGGTCCTACCTCGATCTCGTCTGGAAACGCGACCACCACAACCGCATCGGAGATGCTGGCCGCATTCGGCTTCATCAATGACAACGGAGCAGTCTTCACTCCAGGCGCGGGCTTCAGCAAAGATTTGAACGACATCGACGGCACCCTCGGCACACTTCTCTTCCTTGAAGACATGGCCGTCGCGTCCACAGGAACCTACGCAGCCACGGGTAGTTTCACCGGAGCATTCGACGGTTGGAGCTTGGCCTTGGTCACGCTAGCTGCTGGTGGTGGACCACCGCCACCAGGTCCTTCAACGAGCACAATCTTCATGATGCTCTAACCACTACTTCGGCCTCGTTCTACCCAGGACGGGGCCGTCATCCTGCGGAGGAAGCCATGCCCAGCGAACGCAAACGACTTCGCTCCCGCCTCTACGTAAAGAAACGCCGTCTTCGCCGTCAAGTCCTGGCGGGGAAACTTTCACTGGCCCAGATGGAAACGATCCTGGCCGCGTATGCGGTCCACTTGGGTATCCGCGCCTTAATGGACGCGCGGTAAACCCACAGCACTAATTGCTGCCCGAGTACGGCCATCCATTGGAGGGATTATGATCGATAAGAGAATCAGAGCATTATTCGACGACGCCGTCGCTTGGGGTCGTGAGATTGCCAAGCAAGAGGGGGTGCTGCGCGAAGTGCAGTGCCGCCTCCGCATGGCCGCTGCAAACCTCCAAACAACCAAAGACGAGTTGCTGTTGCTCCTCCCGGTAAAGTCGGTGAACACAAAGGCCAGGTTAACTTTCGCACTGGCGTCTTCTGCCACAGCGGATGCGATCCTCGAATTACTCAGTGGCTAACCGCCACCTGAAGTTTTCCGTAGAAGGTACCAATTGGTTTCGTGGTTCATGATGCGGATGCCGTAGTCGAACTCAGGAAGTTCCATAGGCGTAGTGGGCAAGTCTGCTGGCCCGACTTCTGAGAATACGGCTCCGGTAAGAAGTATCTGAAGCCGAGAGTCATCACATAGTGAAACGTCAAGATGGTAGTCCAAACACAACACGGTTCGTGCCAATCGAGATGACAACACAAATGCCGGGCTCATACATAGAAGCGAAAACGATTGGTTCTGGCGTTCCCATCTGCCGATAACGCTCAGAGCCTCGTCTGTTGACAAGTCTTTCATGCGATTAAAAGGCTAAGGCAAAGAGGTACGGCACGTCAAAGTTTAAAACTGTTGGCCGCGAACCGTCGCCAAGTTTTCAAAGCAACTCAACCGTAACCGGAGAAAGGAATGGAAGAAATAAGCATTGGTGTGGAAGCAGCCAGGCCGCTAAGCACCATAATGGGGAAACCGGTCAAGGACTTAACCCCAGAAGAAAATAAAAAGTACCAAAACCTCCGCGCAATCAAATCACGAAGTGCCAAGAAGGCCCGTGAGAAGGCGGTCAACTACAAGTGGAACGCCACCTCCGAGTTAACTAGAAGCGAAGGCTTGGAAATTCTTTCCACGCGGATCACCAACCCACACGCTCGCGAAGTTTGCTATGACCTCGCCGTGGAAGCCGCCGATGTAAACCAGATTCCATTTAACCGCTTCCTTCTTGCTCATGGCCTGCAGAAGACTCTCGAAAGCAAGAACGCCAGAGCGGAAGTTCGCTTGGTGATGGAAGACGCCACGGAAGTGATCCCCAGTGAAGTCATTCACGTCGGCGATCTCCACGCCATCTGGGACTTTTCCGTCTCATGGCGCGAGGACATCTCCTTCGATGAATTCGTCGCCACCAGGAAGAAGCTGAAGTCGGATTGGTTCGCACTATCTCCCTTCATCGATGCCCGTGAATTCAGTGAGAAGCCTCACCGGGAATGGCAGCAGTTTCTGCCAATCTTCGAACCAAGCCTGCCGCCGAACTACACCCAAGCTCAAGAAAATACGTGGTTGAAGCAACAGAAGAGCGCGAACGGATCAGTGGATACTCGCGATTACCTCTTGATGGCTAGCAGAAATTCGTTCAAGAGTTCTGCGGGTTTATGTTTTCTAGCGTGCGCCGTGCTCTGCGCCCCATCCATTCGAATTCTGATGATTAGTGAAACGACAAAATTGTCGAAGGGCTTCATCAAATCGTTTCGGAGCATCTTCGAAGTGACGCACGAAAGAACCCGCTTCCAGTATTTCTTTCCAGAATTCTGTATCGAGGCTGGCGACGGCAAAGCTCAAACGTTTGAATGCCCGATGCGCCATCTAAAGCTTCCTCAGGAAACCGCATCGGTCGCAAGCTTGGAAATGGCAATGGCAGGTGGTCGTTTCTCTATCGCGTGGGCTGACGACGTAATTTCCAACGTTAACACCGCGAACGAAGAACAACGTGTTAAAGGAGTTGAAACGTACGACGCGCTCTTAAAGCTCCGCGAAGTTGGAAGCTCGCTGGTCATTACCGTTGGGACAGCATGGGTGATCGGAGATTTGTATTTCCAACTCCAGCGCAGGAACGCGGACGATCCGCAGAAGTCTGTCAGCCATCCTCGTGCAACCCGCATGGACCGTAAAGCCCGGCAGAAATCGTCCCATCATGTTGCTGCAAGAAAGTGATGTGGAACTGGCATTCCCTGAGCGCTTGACCTTCAAGTTTCTAATCAAGGAGGCGAGAACCAATCTGCCACTTTTCCGCAGCCAGAACCTTCTTGAGTACCTAGACGAAGACGACGATATCCGCTGCACCTTCACCTTGGAACAACTTAACGCTCAAATCCGACCAGTGAACGCGTTCGCCCTAGCTACCAAGGTATGGCGTGTCCTAAGTGTGGATCAAGCTCACTCCGTCAGCCGCTACGCCGACTTCAGTTGTTTGATCGTGATGGATATTTTGAAGAATCTGAATGAACGCACTAACCAAGCAGAGAACATTGTCTTCGTGAAGGATGTACGGCTGGAACGAATGAAAACTTCCGATCTCGCGGTTGCCATTTGCGACTTCGCCCACCTACACAAACCAGACCGCTGCGTCATCGAACGTTCCGGCGATTGGATGGCACTGCAAGATGCGCTCGTCCGCGCTTTCATGCTTCGCGGGCGAATCCTGCCGCAAATCTACTGGAAACCGACGAACAACGCGCAAGGTACGAACATCATGGCGAAGACGGCCAGAATAAAAACTTCCGTAGAGCCGCTTCTACATGAGAACAAATTATTCTTCTCTGCCGGAATCCCGATCCTCGATGTTTGCTTTTCCCAAACGATTCGCTTCGATGGAATCCATAAATCCGGCAGCACCCGCAAGGATGACTTCGTGGATGCTTTGGCCCTTGGCATTCAAGTCTTCTACCCCACGACACTAGCACCGCAACAGATTGATCCCGCAATGGAAGAGTTTGAAGAGAGCGCACGAATCCAACAGCACCTTCTAGCGCAACATGACCGCGTCTTCGGCAGCCCGTCTCAGACTCCGCAGTACCAGCCAGATGCCAATCTAAGTCCTGACCAATTCCAAGGTTTGTACGGGACATTGGGGCAATTCGGATTTACGAGAAGGGCGGCATGATCGTCTTGTCGGTCCTTCTGCGCCGAAGAGCCGGTACCTAGCGAAACGTTAATGGAACGTGCGGAATTATGCCTGCTCCCCTCTGGTCGCAGTTACGTCCCAGCCGTGAGTTGCGTTGCCCGAGTTCGACTGTGTTGGTGCCGGTTCGCTCGGCAAACTGCCGGTTACCTTTATCTCCGGGGTGTTCGTCGGCGTAGAGCCACCCGCAACCGTTCGCAGATCGTCCTCCGAGAGTTCGTGCTCATTCAACGGCTTATTCGCCTCGTCTGCCATGGGTTTCTCCTTCGCGGCCACCCGCGCTTCTAATTGAGTTCGTGTACAGACTCGAAACGTCGTGAGCATACCAACTAATTCGGGCTAGGACAACGCCCGGGCAGCAAAGTAATCCTACGGAAACAAAGTGAACCCGCCAAAGACAAAGACGAAAACATTGAGGTTGACGAAAACATGACGATGGTGACCACCTCAATCCGAAAAGAAATCCACGGGGTCATCCAGCACATCGACCATTATTCTGGTTACCTGAAGATACTTTCCGCCGACAACAAACGTTACAGCGTGTCCCAGAACCGCATCGTGAATGCACCGTGTGGTCACCGATGTCTGGCGCGTAAGAATGACGAGATCACTTTTCTGGTAAATCCAGACGATCACATCACGGAGATTCGATTCTTGAATCCACCGGAAGCGGAGATCGCAGACGAAGAGACCAGCGTGGTCGACACCATAACGACCAGCGGTCTGATATTCGGGTATCGCACCACGCCGGATTGCCACTGTCCAATTCTGCTGGGGACGCAACACAAGTTCCCAGAACTCGAATTGGGAATGATCGTTCATCATGGCCTCGGAACGTACAACTCAAAACCTATCGCCACAAATATCCGCGTGGATTGGAATCTTTATGGAGAACTAAAATGAAAGAGCTTGAACAGAAAACTTTACTCGTACAACGCATCATAGCGCACTTAAATCCTGTCCCCGCCGACGCCGTGCAAAACCTCCTCGGCCAGAGCCTCGAAGAATTAGAGATCGTCCTGGAAAAACTCGTGTCCGTGAAGGCGTTGGGTGATGTCGAGGATGCTGGCCAGGACCAACTCAGGGAAGCCCAGGCTCAACGTGCTTCCGATGCAGCCTGGGGACTGGCGCTCGCTAAGGTCTGGTTAAATGGCAGACGCCTTTGTGATGTGGAATCCAATAGACAAATGCTCGAATCACTTTTGAATCCTGGGGAACACCCTACAGCGGCGATCTACGGAACACTGGCGTTGCAGTTCCCAACCAAGTTCTCCTGGGAGACGCCGCAAGCAGTTAAAAGTGCTGCGGATCGCGAAGCGGAATTTGTGAAGGTATGCCATGAGAGTCTTCTCAGCCTATGCGATGCCAACCGCCAGATGTTCCGAGACGGTGTCGCCCTTGAGAATTGGGCTGGGGCTAGCGGATTGGAACGCGCTGCATTTCAAGCGGAAGCTGCCCAGGCTCGCCAGACTTTTCTTATCAACCACGCCACACCTGATCAGTTGAAAGCGGAAGCCCGCTACCAGAGCGCAACGGAGCATGACGCAGCCGTGCAAGCGGAAGCGGATCGTCGCCATCAATTCGTGCTTAGCCAGCAGCAAGGTCATTACGCCGCGCTTCCTTCCACGAATGCTGATGGAGATGTAATCGACGCCGCTTACCTCCGCAAGATCAGCACGATCAATTTTCCATTGTTTAAACAGCTAGTGAAGAAGCACGGAGCGGGAAATATTACGTCCCGCCTCAGAGGAGAGAATTAAAATGCGTACCAATGCAAACATCACGGAAACAGAAAGGAACGCGTACGATTTATTTTGTCAACAGCACCACATCCTAAACGACAAAAGCCCCGCTGGAATTCAAAACGGGGAGCACATCGGAGGTTACATCGCGCTCTGGGATGTAGACATCACCGAAGACACTTTGAAGGTTTCCCTGGAAAAGCTCAGCGACCGTCTGGTCTTCATTCCTGCAGAACAAACGGAGGTCGCCGACATTCTGGCTCATCTCAACCAAGATCAACGCGATATCGTCGCATCCTGGCTGTCCCACCAGCATCGCCTAGAAGTTGACGGCCCGAAAGGATTCAGTAACGTGTCGGTACTCACTACCTGGCTCTTGAACCGCAAATACGCCATCAGCGATGCGAACCTAACGACTGCGCTAGGCAACGCTCAAAATAGTGGCCACCGCAAAATCTTCTGGAAAGAACTTCCGAAGGCAGACCGCAGCATTGGCCCGGGTGGAAAGATTAACCATGCCCTGGTTAACAAATCCGAAGAGGGCTTCATGCCCAGATCGCAGACGAACCGTACCCCCCGTCAAGTAGTGGAGGACAACCGACCGAAGGTGGAGACGCAGCCAACTCCAGTGTCCATCAACGTCGAGTACAAAGCGAAAGCGGAAAGTCTGGTGGGACGTTCGCACGGACAAACCGATCAAGCTAAAAGAATGTTCGTCATGGTCCCCGGCACGAGCGACATCGATTGGCAACAAACGCACGCGGCCAGACAGCGTTTCCTGAATACTCAGGCTCCGCTCATCAGGAGATAACATGCGAACCTGCTCAGCGGTTAAACTCCATGCGACGAAGCTCATGAAGGTTGACGGGCGGGAGTTCAAAACTCCCTCCGTCGCCTTCTTCACGGGTCGTAAGAACGGCGAAGTACAAACATCCCAGAAAGATTACGATGCGGTTCGAATGAACCAAGACCTCGCGGAGAAGCTAGTCACCAAACTAACCCTGGCCGGGCTGCAAGCCGAAATCTCCGACGTGTACTGCGATGCGGACACCGTCGTGATGGAAACCATGGTCGATATTGGTGAAGAAGCGCGACCTGCACCACCGCCGCCATCTTCTCTAGCCGACCTATCCGTGGCAATCGAGAACTGTTTCCGCCGAGACGGTCTTTCTCCGCTCGAAGTGGTCACGCATTGTTGCCGTGTGGTACTCAACGGATGACCAAGATCAGGACGGGGTCGATTCCCGGGAGCACCTTCGTCAAAGCTGCAGGATTCTCCGGTGGACCCGATGATGTTGGAACGCTTCGCATCCAGTTCGATGACGCCATCCTCGACTTCTTCCATGTTCCTTGGTTTGTGTTCAAGGGATTGATCCGCAATGGCAAAGACGCGGCGCACTTTTATCTGCGTAGAATTTACGGCGCGTACCCATATTCAAAAGTTTGAACTTCGCGGCGATCCTCGCAATCCAATCAGGACCGAGGCTAGTCGGTGGTGGTACACCAACTCTTAGCCAGAGGGTCGGAACCATACTTCTCAAATGGCACGGGGCAGCGACCAACCTGCCCATCCCAGGAGATTCCATGGACTCACACGAAAACAAGAAGTACGACATCCCCGCGAAGCCACAGGCGGGTGCGAACGATCCAAAGGGCAAGCAAAAGCAACTCGACAAGACTCCTCACGGACGACATCGTCCACCAAATACCGAGGACGAGCTAGATGATGCGAAGGAAAATACCACGTCGCAAGAGAAGGTGCGCGTAGAGCAACTCGGAGAAGGGTATTGCGCTAACACTAATTGATTTAAGTTCCCATCGCTTATCCCGGTGCGGCACCATCGACGGCAAACAATCGTACCCGCTGAATACCAACGGCCAGTTCACGGTATTCACGGGCGATGGCAGCGGCAACCTCACCACGAGTTAAAAGACGCAGTCGCCGAAGGGTGAGGCTTGCAATGCCTGTTTATCTCACTGAGGCGGCGCAGTCGAGAGCAGAGCCAAGGAAAATCACGCCTGCGTCGTCACTGAAAGCCGCTGTTCTGCACCATGTACTCTTGTCGTTCATGTCGGATGGCCGCTTCAGGGTAATCTGATAGTGCATTCCATCCAGGCTAGTGGTGACCACCAGTTCGTAAGGTTGTGGATTCTCAAGGTCGATTGATGACTTGCTCAAGGTGCCTCTCGTTCGGAGAAACGTGAGTATCTCCTCCCGATTAGCGAATCGACCGGTCTCATGATAATAATCAACTTGTGAGGTATTTACGACCCGAAGGGCATTCACCAGTTTTTCAGTGGACACCTCAGCTTGTCCGTTCACCTGGGAAGGGATAGCACTTCCCGTCGCGAGCACTCCAAGGAAAACGCAAAGTACAAGCCAGATTCTGTTCATATACACCTCCAGTAAAGTAAATCATAGCTAAACGTAGAGTCGAAGAAAACACCTGTTTCAAGAGTTGGGTCGCCCACTGCCAAAGCGGTGGCTACGCACTTCCAAGGGCCGTATCCGGTCGCGCCGATCTTGGTCACACGCTGATTCGTAAACGGCGTAGTGCCAACAGTCAATTCGCAATCATGGGCGATGGCAGCGGCAATCTCACCACCAAAAGAGAGACGCGGTCACATCAGCGTTCACGGCGCGGGAACGGTGGTAGTATCCTCTGGTTTAGGAAGGGTCTTATGGCGGAAAATATAATCGGCTACGTGCTTTGCACTTTCTGTAAAGGTAACGGGCACAGAGAACCAAACATGGAAATTTGTGAAGTTTGCAAAGGCACGGGCCAGATGCCGATATATGAAGAAAAGCGTTAGTGGGTGAGCTTTGAGTCCTCTGGTTCTCATCGTAGCTTTGGGTGTGTGCTTTCTGTGGTTCGCTTTGCGGGCGCTCAATCAAATCGCGGAATCTTTGGATAAGGTCTTGGACTTGCTGGTGCAGCAGAATACCGGAGAGGGAAACTTCAGAAGAACGGCCAACAGAGCAGCGGCAATCTTCAATCTGCTGAATGACGAAACAGGTTATGCAAAGAAGAAGATGGCCCTGGCTGAAGAGCAGATGCGAAGCACAAACCAAGAACTTCAAGAGAAACACGGGGAAGCATGGAGGTTGAACGAAGAGTGGGCGAAAGAGTTCAACGGTGGAACTACGGACTTGGAGTTCGTGGAATGGTGCAAACGCAAGAAACAGAACGAGCCAAGCACCCCAGATTAAAGTGCGGAATCTTTAACGTTCACGAAACGCTGTAAACATGTCGTGCCGCCCTTCCACCTGCGAATACCCTGGGTTCTTGATCTTCAGCCAGCCATGCTCCGCGTACCGTCCCATCCGTCTCTTCGCAACCACGCCTTCCAAGTTTCGTTCCCGCACCTCCTCGAACAACAACTTGCCATCCCGTTCGATATGCTGCGCGTACAAAAGTTCTGAGCACTCGCTGCGGTCGATCAATTTCTTCAATTTCTTTTTACGCTCGATCAAAGCCATTTGACGTTGATCCTCGCCGTCAAGCCACACTAAATCAAACGCGAAGAACACTGCCCGACCTCTGCGGTATAACAATTCCTTGAACTGGCTCACGCCGTTGGAATCGAGGGCGACGATCTCTCCGTCCAAGATCGCGCTCTTAGCCCGCAATCCCGCCACCGCACTCCGCAACGTCTCGAAGCTCTTGTAAACTTTCCCATGGCGCGAGACCAACCGGCACTGACCATCCTCAAGATAAGCCAGCGAACGAAAGCCGTCGTGCTTCAATTCGAAGAGCCAATCGGGATCGTTGAACGGTTCGAGCGATCTAGCGAGTTTCGCAGGTATAATCGACGGGAGCACGCTTGATTATACCAACCCGACGGCGAGGCGATGACAAAGCATTGTGAAGATCATTCACAAGATCGAGAACGAACGCTATGAACGAACCAAGGGCGGAAAGATTTGATGGAGATTCAAACCAGCCAAGACATCGAGAGAATCCGCGCTCGCATCCGCAAGATGACCGACCTGGAGCTACGCAAGTACGGTCGTGCCGCCAGAGACCTATCCGATCCGAAGAAAAACTTCGGGCCGCCGAATCCAGCGTTCAAGGTTCAATTGGACGAAGCTCGCGCCGAATGGCGAAGGCGACATCCTGCCAATCCACACAGTGCAACTCGTCGTCCCCGACTGCCCGACTTGTAAAAAGGCTTTGTGAGAGAAAATAATGGCCGTGCTTACGATAATTGTCGGCTCATTCGGTATCGTTGGTGGAATCTGCGGTGTCTGGAGTTTGCTGTACGTCCGTCGTCAGACGGAACTCGCACGACGCCAAACGGAGATGATGGAACGAGATATTACCGACAGGCGGAAACAAGACGCGGAAGATGACCAGTGGACACAAAGATTCGAGTCACTCAGCACCAAACTTCGGCGGATAAACCCTCGCGTGCAAGTGCAGGAACCGGGCGTCAACGGGCTGACTTGGATTTACACCACGATGTACACAGACCCGAAGTTCAGAGTGGACATTGAGAATTACATTGTGCAATTGGACCCGGCTGGCACGATATTTCTGCCACGTAAGCCGCAAGCTTATGAGTTCAGGTCGCAGCGAATGAGGGAGACAATCGAGAAAGCCGAAACGCTAATGCAAAAGTTCGTTCAGGAGCATCCTTCCTGCAAACAACATCTTCTTGGCTGAATCGGTAGGCGCTGGCGGGTCAACCGTCAACTGCAGGCACTGTTGTTCGGGCAATCGGGCAACCATCAAATTCAGTACGGGGACCGTGGCTGTAGTCGTCGTAATCGGTATAAACTCTGTGCAGATAACACGGGCCATTGCTGCCAAACTGTTGAAGCCCGGGCCGTCCGCAGTGCGGACACTCCACTACTTCGCTGCTCAAGATTTTCGTTCCGATAGGTAACGCTGTGTAATCCACTTCAATCCCATCGATCTTAGTCGGCTCAAATATTGCTCATCGTTCGATGATGCCTTACAACAGGACGAGGCGGTTAGAATTGTTCGTAGAACGTGAAATAGGAGGCAACAATGATTGACCCAGTCCAAACGTCTGTCGACACAGCGGCTGATAGAATAGCGAAGATGCTGGAAACGATTGGCGTTCTACTGATAATCCCGGCCTGGCTCACTCTCGTCGTGCTGATTCTGTATGTCTCGCGCCACTGGTAGCGATGAGCCGCCAGGCGACGATACCCAAACCGCTGTCCGCAATTGCGGACACTTTTCGAATTTCATCATTGAGACTTTCTAAAAATTCTAAGCGGTGTTTCCTAATCAAAACGTCAGACTTGCTTCGTTATTGTTTGTGAAGCTGCCATGACCGTTGGCTGTCGCAACCGCCTTCCATTGGTTCGTCCGCACGGTGTAGTTGGTACCATTGAATAGCATAGAGATCGGTTGAGTGTAGGTGTTCGTGAAAGACGCGGTGGCGCATTGTCCGATGGGTGCGTCAATAAATTGCCTACTGCGTGACGGTTACCGTGATTATGTTCGATTTTATGGTGCCACCGAGTTCTTTCTGGACCTCACGGCTTACCTGTATTCGGTACTCCCCTGCTTTCTTAAACTCATATAGGGGCGTGAGATCGACGTTATCGACGATGCTCCCTCCCGGACTTACGTTGCGAAAGATGGCCTTGCCAGTCGCGGGCACAAGCAGCTTGAACACTCTACGGGGGAGCGCTTTTTCCGCACTGTCATGAACGTCGAACAGCCAGTTAGGGTCAACATTCGTGAGATCACTCCAGTTCCCACTCGCGTCTAGGACGTGGCTCGAATTGTTGGTTAGCTTCACGGTCACCACCGGAGCCGAACCTATTTTCACCGTTGGCGTTGCGGTGCTAATAACGATCTCACATCGCTGCGGCTTATTGGAATCTTGTGGGCCAGAAACCAACGAACTTACGACTGACAAAATGACAAGAAATATTATCATCGCTCTGCTCCAATCTGCTGTTGCTCGGTATAAATAAACTGGCTGCCACATGGACGGCTCGAACGTCAACGCTTCATGGTTATCGGAAGTCTGGATAACGATAACGCTGGGCTGGTCATCATGTTCGACAGGAAGATTCATAAGTCGTGTTTGGTTATGCTGGATGCAAAAGCCAGCCGACCCGACTTGTGCGGTCAATAAACCGCGTTCAAGGTCTGTGCATCTTCTCGTCGTACCATTTAACTTGCTGGACGGCTTTCTGGATTGATTCTTTCAGTTGGTCGTCGGTTAGCTCTACATCTCCTGACGGATTCTTGTATTCGTCTGCGACCCGTCTAAACCCGTGGAATTTCCATTCGGCTCGCGAATCACCGTGAACAATGGAATCTCTCACCGTAGCAATATCTTCGAAGAAGCGTACAGGCACAGGCCCGGCTCCTAACCTGCTGTTAAGAGCCTCAAGCTGCTTAGCCAATCTTGATTGGCGACCTTTGCTTGTAGAGACTTTTAGCTGTGCCACAAACCTTTCGATCCAGTGTTGAAGTCTCGTCACCAATGCCACTAACGCAAGGCGACGGGCGGCTTGCCGAAGATCATCGTAAAAAGCCTGCTGGTAGCCCATGGTAGAGATCATGGCGTCGTGATTTTCAAATTCAAAGCTTTCTTGAATGCTCGTCAACTCCTCATCTTCAGATCGTTCTATCGCTTCCAGTGTGAAACGGTGATTCACAACAACGACGCAGTGCAGATCAATCTCGAATTCGTGCGCGATTTCCTGGGGTTCATCCAGACTACTCAGGTCCAAGTCCACTAGAGTTCTCCCGAGTCCTTCGGCTAATCTCAGATGTCTTTACCTTCGCCTGCGTCATTGAACGCGGATGTGATATCGGTATAGCTTTCCAACGGACGGCCTGACGGTGCCCAAGTGTCTGAGACGCTCAAATGACCGACCGCGTTCTTCCATGTAGCACTCGACAAGGTACCCGGCATATTTGGATTCTCGGTGCTCTTAGTAGGCTCGCCGTACTTGTTCTTCAACGCGGCGATAACCGTGTTAGCTGAACCCATCGACACTGCGTACCGTAAACGGACCATGCGGTCATCAACGAAGTCTGCGAACATCCCTTGGAATGCACATTCTGGCGTCGTGCAACCTATGAAGGTATTGGCGGCTACGCCAGCGAAAGAAACACCGTCGTAGACATGACAGCGAGTTAAAGTTGCGCTCTGTCTGGAGCATTCCGCGTGTTTGTGGTTCGACTTAAACGCTTTCAACGTCATGCCCGGCGCTTCACCTTTGAGTTCATACGGTTGGTCGGTAGATGGCGGCAGGAAAGCGAGTGTGAACAAAAAGAACAGCAGCTTCATCCGCCCCCCTGTTGGGATTGAATTATAATGCCCTGCGTGTTATCCTACTCCTTCGCCCTTCTGGGCGAGCGATATAAGTCCAGAAGGGGGTCGTGAGGACTTCGCGCCGGACTGCGACGCGCGTCTACCTTGAGTGACAACACACAAGGGCGATGTTCGTACTCTGCGATTTCCGTTCTTGTGTTGCAGAGTGACAAGAGTAGGACTCGACCCCCAAGGCTTTTAAGAAAGATAAAACATGCTTCGCGACCTAGCTTACAAAAACGCGAATTTCCAAACCTTGCTCCGGGAGTTGGATCACATTCACTGGTGGCAAGATCGAATTGCCGAGGGTTGGGCCACGCCACAGGTCGCCCACGAATACGTCAAGACATCGGCGGAAATCGTTAATACGTGCTGCGGCGTTCTTAGAATGTCGTCCCTGCCTTTGTAAGTTTTTCTTGAGTCACGCAAAGTGCCATCCTGCCGTTCCCGCTTCCTCTTCCTCGAAGACCCATCACGTTGTAAGGTTTCCGCGCTCCCTGCTCGTTTACATGTGGATGGATTCGAACTTGTTATAATCGGGCAGGAGAAAGCAATGCCTCAACCGCTCGCAATACGGCCAAGCGACCTCGCCGACATCCTTGAAAAGTTTCAACAGTTCCTGCGGTTACAGCTAGGTGAGGACGCCTACGTCATCAAGGAAGATGAAGGTGGACTCGTTCCGCCCGTGTTGGCGATCCTGATTACGTTTGACCAGAAGACGGGTCGTCCCAAGCGGGTCGGAATCCAGCCACGCAAGTCGGTCGTGGAAGATTGGAACGTGGAGTTAGACGGCTAGCAACATGATCCAATCTCAACCAGAGACCATCGAACAAATTCGCGAACGACTTCGCAAGATGAGCGACCTGGAACTACGCAAGTACGGTCGTGCCGCCAGAGATTTATCCGACCCGAGGAAGAACTTCGGCACACCCAATCCAGCGTTCAAGATTCAACTAGAGGAGGCCCGGGCGGAATGGCGCAGGCGACACCCAAGAACCTAACGGGCAGGCGGTAATGCCGAATACCAGCGAACCGCCTCAACAATCAAGCGACCGACTTCAATGCTGGCAAGAATTACGCCAGATATGCCAGCCATCTTGATGTACTTCGCAAGTTTGGAATCCTCGAAGAGTTCCTTAACCTGTCCGATCTCATTGATAGTGAGTTTGGAGGGCTTGGATGTAGGCGGCTCTCGTGGAGCGTAACCACGTTCCGCATTTAAGGAATCTTTTCCTCTCATAGCGGCGTCACCACTACGACAATACGGCTCACGAATTCATTCGTAATCAAAAACTTCTCGTACTGAAACTTTCGCCCTAGACCGCCGTATCTCGCTTCCGCTGCATTGCGAAATGTGTTGATGTACAGGTCCACGGCATTGGGGTCAAACTCTGACGCAAAGTTACGGTCGGGCACCAAGGTCATCACTTCTTCGAAACGTTCTCCTGCAAAGAATTGGCTGTAATGTACGAGAGGAAGAACGGCGAGATACAAACCATTCTTTCCGGTGTTGGGTTCACCGTGCGTAATCGGAATCGGAGGCGGTGTAAGAATGGATATCCTCGGAAGAACGTCCAAATGGTATCACCATCTTAGGTCGGCCCGCACTCGCCCGGCCTGTCAAAGTTTTTCAGCCAGGATTTGTGGGCCGAAGCAGTGAACCTGCGAGAGATCGCCGCCGAACTACCTAGCCATACCATCTGAACATGTGTTCAAGGTAAGCTAGCGTGATATCCTGCCTTCCCTCTCCTCCAGGAGAGGCCATGCTCAAATCCGATTTGTACCGCGTACTTCGCACCGAATTTCACCGGCATGACTTCTCCACATTCATTGACGAGCCGCCGTGTATCGCGCAAGGCGGTCAGGTCGTAACCGGCTGCCCGATGTGACCGCGTTGTCATCACCCGCGATGTTATTCAGGCGGCATCCTGTTGATTGCAGCCATTGCGACATATCCACCATTGCTTTGGCAAATTCCCATCCGCCCATCGGAGCACCATGAATCGTTCCTCGCACTTTAGGCACTCAAGCATGAGCGGGTCAAGCGTAGGCGAAACCACCTTCACGCCGAACGTTTTTAAGTGCTCGTTCGTTATCTCATATGGTTCTCGTTGGGTGTTGTAGCTCAAATTCCCGCCAAAGGCGTGGCGTATAGATGGGTTTCAAGTCCGAGTTTATTGCGAACCTCGGGCACGAACACAGCGAGGGATAATCCAACGACTGCGACTACCACGCCTACTGCCGTTAGGTTGTCGCTCCTGGTCCAACGCGCTTTCTTCATCTTCACCGATCAACTCGGTGCTGCGATTTTAACATGATCCAATCTCAACCAGAGACCGTCGAACAAATTCGGGAGCGCTTACGCAGGATGAGCGATCTAGAATTACGGAAGTACGGTCGCGCTGCCAGAGATTTATCCGACCCCAGGAAGAACTTCGGCCCGCTCAATCCCGCTTTCAAGATTCAATTGGACGAGGCCCGCGCTGAGTGGAGAAGAAGGCACCAGAAGCAACCGCCGAAGGAAGGCGCGTGATGTTTCACCTGGGTCACTATTATTTTGTGGTTGCGTTCGCGACAGGCTTCGGTGCGCCCGCAATCCAGTTCGGTGCGTAGACAACCGTGATGAAACCGAGAATTGCAACGATACCGCACCAAACAACCAGAAACAGGAACAGCCCGCTCGTGTAATCGGGATAACCGTAGTAGAACGGTGAAGCAATTGAAGGGAGCGCGGCGAGGAAACCGTACAAACGCCTACGGCCAAGCGGAGCGTTCTTCGCCTTGAGGCTCTTACCCCACTTGCTTAATGCCATCAGGTAAAACGCAAGGCCAAGCACTGCCATCGCCATGGTGTTCCTCCTTCGGCGGATTCTTTAGCTATCACTCACCCATTACGAGATTCGATTCCTTCTCGGTCACCGGGAAGCCGGTGGCGCGAGTGCGTGCACGGGGTAACGGGTTTCATTGCGTGGTTCTTGCGCTGAACGCTGCGTTACAAGCTTGGGCCTTTTCGTTCAAAGACAAAAACGTTGAATTGTCTCCCCTCATACTTTGAATGATTAGGGACGACCAGCCGTCGGCGTCGCTCTGAAGAGCATTTCCGGCGTCGAAAGCAGTATTCCAAGTGTTTAGTTGGCCTTCGGTGGCGTCTTTTATGTTTAAAAGAAGCTGCGCTCGGTAGAGGTTGTCGACTTCTCCCATGTTGACAGCAATCGCGATGGCATCATGTTGAAGTACGTAGAGGGTTGCTGTCGAGAACGCATTTGTATCCAACATCTTCTGCGCGTAATCATACAGTTCGTTGAAGATGTCTTTCGATCCCTTGATCCTCTCGGATGCAGTTTGTCGCGCATCCTTGTCATACGGGCTGAAGTCCAAGGCTTCGGCAGTGTCGATGGCTGCATGCGCCTTCTTTAGGGTCTCTCGGATTTGTGCCGCCGATCCTTTCGGCAGAGTGGCAGTGAAGGTCGAAGCACCCGTGGATTCCTGAGACTCCATTGGATAAGGCTTTTGGGCGCGGCAAGTACCGGCCATGAAAGACGCAAGTAGACAGGCACCTATGATTAGCTTTCGCATCCCTTCCTCCGCTCAAAGTTGGGTCGTCCCCGGTTGAGATTGAGCACATGAAGGGCCTAGTCGCTCAGAGCGGTTTATGCTTCCAGCACATTCCGTAGCGCGTTAAGAATACGGACGTTGGTGCCGTTGTTACGTAGTGAACCCCTTACTGGACGAATCTTTAACGACAGTATGTCCCGCGTCAGTCTGCCGGTAAATGTCATTCCGTGACAAAAATAGTCAGCGCCATGTGCGAGGGGAAACCAACGAGTGCAGAAGCCGTTCCACACTGTACGAATGTGCAGTTAGCCGTCAATGAACATTTGACCCGCTAGTACCATAGCCTTAAGTAACCATCTCCGAGAACCTGGGTAAATAAGGTAGATGGGCCTTATCGGACAGGCCTGGTTAGAGGTCGAATGCAAAAGCATAACGTTGTCGTACTTGTTGGCGCAGCCTTGTTCCTTGTCGGGCTGCTCTCCATCTTCTATCTTCCAGCGCATGACGTGGCGTGGATATTGACGGTCGCCGTCTTCGCGATGGTTGACCCGTACGGGCCGAAGGCGGCTGCTTATGCGCGTGAGTTTACAGGCGCTCCAACGACCCTTGAGTCCACTGGCGCTCCCGCAGGACGGGAATCAACAGACGGGATCGTGTAGGTTCCGTAGACATCAATCAGGAGTGAAAACAATGTCTTCATGGTGGGCGAATATCACGGACTCCACAAGTGCCAAGGACGCTGCTTTACATGGCGTCGTCGCTGCGGCGATCTTCTCAACCTTCACCACGATAGCGGCTATTGTCAGTATGTCCCTTGGCCACTCGGTTATGGGCATCGACGCGGCGGGACTGGTCGATGCGGCGCTTTTTGGAGTTGTCGCGTGGCGAATTTACCGGATGTCTCGACCTTGGGCGGTGGTTGGGCTTTGTCTGTACCTGTTCGAGATCGGATTCAAACTCTTCCACGGCGGATTGCAGTCAGGCGGGGTGTTCGTCGCACTCTTCATGACAACGGCTTTTGTGAACGGAATTCGAGGAGTCTTCAAGTTTCATGAATACGCCAAAGCGTCTCCGTTGCCCTCGTCCACAGAGTCGATTCCAGCGATATAAACGAATTGAGAAGATTCGGCGCGAACTTTTGGCCGCGCGGCTTACAGAAGCGAAGTGAAATCATGGAAGCGCAGTCACGAGCCGTGATTCAAGTTCTCGTTCCTGCTGTCTTTGGACTCCTCGGTGTTTTGGTTGGCGGCTGGATCACAACCCGCAGCCAAAAGATAGAGAGGCAGCATCAACGTATTCGTGAACAACTCTCCAGCTTCTACTCTGTCCTCCTTGGGATTAGGTCCCAGATTCTGGCAAAGAGCGAAGTACGCCTAAAATTAAGGAAGATCGCGCAAAGGATTCAACAAGCCGATTTTATACAGGCGCAGAGCAACCCTGAGGTACGGCAATACTTGAGCACAATCAAGAACCCAGAATTCCGCAAGCTGATTGGGTACGATAACCAGCAACTGCAAGACGAACTCGTTCCACAGTACAGGGAAATGCTGGCCCATGTGACAAAAAATATGTGGCTTGCAGAACCATCTACTCTGGAGCACTACGCCACTCTGGTTGAATACGTTGAACTCTGGAATCGTGCGCTCGATCACGCAATCCCAAGCGATGTCTTGCTTGAGCTAGACCACGATGAGAAGAAGCTCTACCTGTTCTACGCAGACCTCAACTCACAATTTAAGCGTTTGCAGGAAGAACTCACGAAGTGATGTTGATTATATTCTCCAGGGACGGTCAAGAATCAGTCTTCCAAATATGATCGCGTAGAAAAACTATAGCCCACCCTGCTCTTCCGGCCATGTAATCCTTTGCTGACAGTAGTACGAAGGTATTGTGTCGCTTCTCGACTCGATAGGCCAGGCTATCCAGATTGCGGATGGTGTCGGCTAAGTTCAATAACCGCATCGGCAAGGAGGTCGAAATGAATCAACAACTGGTCCCCACCGATAGCCGCGTGCCATGCCAGCACGCGATCATCAATCCGGCCACGGTGGTTGGTCGAGTTGCCGCCGTCTCGATCATCTCCGTGCTGATATTGGGATTCGGTGCATCCGGTTCTCGCGCCCAAGACACCGAGAAAGACAATGGTAACAAGCTTCTGGATTCCTGTGGTGAGGTCGTGAAAGCACAGGATAATCCGAATTACAAGGCTGACGTCTACAAATTCTCTTGGTGCATCGGATACATCCGTGGATATAACGCTGCGATGGTCATGCAGCGCACTGCAAGCAGCACGACCTATTCTGAATACAAAACTACCGGCTTTCTCGGGGTCCTTCTGCCCGACAGTGTTACTAATGGCCAGATCGCGAGAGTCATTGTTAAGTGGCTCCAAGATCACCCGCAAGACCTTCACAAAGATGCGGACATGCTAACCCTTTCAATTCTCCGTGAGGCTTTCCCCACCCCTGTTCCAGCAAAGGTGGCTCGCAATGTCCAATGAGCAATGGGAACTCCCGCTCAGGACCCAACCTCAGGAACCTCCACTTAAGAACGAAAGTCCTTTCGAGGCAGGCGAATGCCTTTGCGGAGCCCCGAACTGCGACGGCCATGAAATGATCGACGGCAAGATCGAAATTCCGAATCACCCGCTCGGACATGTCATCATTCACGAAGGGAGCCAGACGTGAAAAAAGACTCGCACGAAGCCACCCAAGCTGATTGCGCCGTTCGGGCGAAGCTCTGGCGGGAGTACGTCGCCAGCTATCAAAAGGTGCTGGCAGAGTCGCCGGAAGCGTTCTCGGCATTCTCAGCCGAGTTCCGCGAACGATATGTGTCCTGCTCCAGACCGTTCCGCGGTCGGAAATACTTGCCGAAAACGCTAGCTATCTTTTTCTTAGGACTTGTCTTAGTGCCATTGATGCCCGGGCAGGCTTCGAATAACCCAAAATCCAGCCGCGAGTACTACGCGGGAATCTCTGTGATCCCTGATCCGCTCACTAGAGTCTGTTTTTCCGAAGGCCCTGATGATGGTTCATTTTTTCTAATAGGAGTCGATCCGTTTGCGCACGACGTGTTGCACTTCCGGCGTTATTCCCATGGCGTTTCAGATGAAGAATGGCTTTTTCTAAAAGGGAAAAGTGTCGGAGCCCCTTGGACCATGGGCGCGATGGACGTAACTGACCCGAAGTCAAAAGGGACGATCGAGCTTTTCCTAAATTCAGAGACGGGGCGATATCGTCTCCGTATAATTGTTCACGGGGAGGCTCCATCGGACTACGGAACGTGCACAAATATTCCGTTCAAGAAAGAGCGCTAGCATTGTTTCGTTATCACGCCAAAATCTCCTCACCCGAAGCATTCTCGGCATTCTTGGCCGAGTTCCGCGAGCGATATTTGCGTGTTACCGTGAACCACTAATCGGGAACGGCATGGACATCGACGAAACGTTCGAGGACAGTTGCACCACCATGCTGAATTGCGGTTGGCAGATAGCGGAGATCGCCCGGCATTTCAACGTGACCTCGGAACAGGTGGTTCTTGCTATTCGATTACATATTCGCCAAGAGCGAGAAGAAGAGACGCAGAGAAGAGATGCAGGTCGGCTCAACCGTGGTCGCCAGGTTGTATGATGGCCGCGAAGTCGAAGCCAAGATTACAGCTATCGTGGATAGTGTGGCGGGGCGAAAGGTTCACATCACGTACGGTCTCATAGCCTTGAAGATCGACCCGGAGCAGGTCATCCGCGAGGTTCGATGACAGACGCCATATACTTCGAGGACCCATGATCCAAACTGATCCCGAAGACATTGAGCGAGTCCGCGAACGACTTCGCAAGATGAGCGATAACGATCTCCTACGGTATGGCCAGGCCTCGCGGCACATGGCCGATCCAAAGAATAATTACGGTGATCCGAATCCAGCCTTCCAAATTCAGTTGGACGAAGCTCGTGCTGAATGGCGTAGGCGGCACCCGAAGTTGCCGTTGAGTGAGAGCGTATGAAAGAGTGGAGGCGCGGGTCCTAGACGCTTAACCACGGTGGCGCTGAGCGCCGATGTGGCCTTAAGGGAATGGGTCTGCAAAACCTATGCCCGCTTTCTATGCCCAAATCTATGCCCAACGCGCCCTGTTATCACCTTATTCGCACTGGGTCACGCTGTTCTAACCTATTGAAACCACGTAATGCCGCGCCAAAGGAGGGGTCATGCAAACCTGCATCCTAGCATTGGGGCGGTGGGGCGGCAAGGGGGCTGCGGCGGTTTGCGATGCATCCGGATTGCAGATCGTCGGAGCACCGGCAAGAGTACCCGTGCAAGCTAGGCGCGGGAGGTTAGCGGTCTCGCAAGAACGGCGTCGAGGCAGCATTCGGGGCGGTGGAAAAAGCCCGGGAGTTCGGCCAGGCGCGAGGCGAGTTGTTCTGTCGACGAGGCGCGCATCGTGACGTGGCCTAGTTTGCGTCCGGCGCGGGGCGTTTTGCCGTAGAGGTGGAGATGGGCATCGCGGATGGCCAGTACGTCGGCGGCGTCGGGCAGTTCGCCGATCAGATTCAGCATGGCGGAACAACCGATCGCGTGGGTCGAACCCAACGGCAGCCCTACCACGGCGCGCAGATGGTTTTCGAACTGGCTGGTGAGCGCGCCTTCGATCGTCCAATGGCCGGAATTGTGAACGCGCGGCGCCATTTCGTTGGCGAGCAGGCAGCCGTCGTGCTCGAAAAATTCGATGGCCAACACGCCGACGTATTGCAGTTCGTCGAAAACGTTGTTGGCGGCTTGTTCGGCGGCACGCTGGATGGCGGGATCGAGTTGCGGCGCGGGAGCGAGAGAGAGGCGCAGGATGCCGCCGCGATGGTGATTCTCGACCAGGGGATACACGGCGGTTTCGCCGGTACGAGCGCGAACCGCGAGAACACTCAGTTCTCGCGTGAATTGCACGAAGCGCTCGAGGATAAATGGTGCGTCGCCTTGCGCCGCCTCTTCGTGGCTTTTCTGCGCGTGGCCGGAGCTTGCCGCGGGAAGTTGGTTCTTGGCGCGCGCGACGTCTTCGGCGTTGCGCAATAGCCATTGCCCTTTGCCGTCGTAGCCCATGCGGCAGGTTTTCAGCATGGCCGGCAGGCCGATTTTCTTCACGGCTGTGTCGAGCGTTTCGCGATTCGCGACCGGCGCAAATTCCGTTGTAGGAATGCCGAGATCTTCGAAAAGACGTTTCTCGCGCAGGCGGTCCTGCGCGGCTTCCAGTGCGGCCGGCGGCGGATAGACGGGGACACGCTCGGCGAGAAAGCGGACCGCGGCTACGGGCACGTTTTCGAATTCGTACGTGACCAGTTCGAGTCCGTTGGCGAATTTCTCGAGCGCGGACTCGTCCGAAAATTCGGCGGTGACACGCGACGCGATGCGGCCAACCGGTGCTTCCGGTGAAGGATCGAAAAAGCGGAAATGGAGCCCCAGCGGGTAGCCCGCGAGCGCGAGCATGTAGCCGAGCTGCCCGCCGCCGAGAATGCCGATGGTCACACGGGCTTCCTTTTCGCGGGCGGTTGCGTGGCGCTGAGCTGGAAGGACGCGCCTTGCCCCGCGGCGGGGTCGGGATTGGCGAGAACGCGCTCGGTTTGTTCCGAGCGGAATTTTCGGAGCGCTTCGCGAATCGCGGGATGCTTTGCGCCGAGGATCGCCGCGGCCAGCAGCGCGGAATTGATGGCTCCGGCCTTGCCGATGGCGAGGGTGCCAACCGGGACGCCGCCGGGCATTTGGGCGATGGAGAGCAGCGAGTCGAGGCCTTTGAGAGTTTTCGACTCGACGGGGACACCGAGGACCGGCAGGACGGTCTTCGAAGCGGTCATCCCCGGAAGGTGCGCGGCGCCCCCGGCCCCTGCGATAATGACCTCGATGCCGCGGCCCTCGGCCGAGGTCGCGTATTCGAACAGGAGGTCGGGCGTCCGGTGAGCGGAGACCACCCGTGTTTCATGTGGAACACCGAGGTCGGCCAGTGTCCTGGCGGCGTGCTCCATGGTTTCCCAGTCCGAGGAGGAGCCCATGATGATGCCGACGAGCGGCGGCGCGCCGGCAGCCTCGGTTCTCGTTCCGGAGGAGGCGTCGTTATTCGGGTTTTGCCGCTTTTTTATCATGCGACTGGTGGAGCACAGCTCCGTTCCGTTGGGATTTGCCGACCGCACATTCTACGGCGTTTCTCAGCGCGCCGCGACCTGCGTGCGTTGCTTCCAATAGTGGCGAAGTTGCCCGACAAGGTAAAGGGAACCGGTGATGAAGATGGCGTCGCCCGGCGCGGCTCTCGACAAGGCATAGTCGAGTGCCTGCTCGGCGTCCGCAATCACGGAGCTTTGCGCCGCGTGGTGGGCGGCAATCTCTGCGAGTTGCGGAGCGGAAATCGCCCGCGAAGTGCGGGGCTCGGTGAAAATGACCTCGCTGGCGCGCGGGAAAAGCACGCCGGCGACTTCGTCCACGGCTTTGTCGCGGAGCGCGCCGTAAAGAAGGTAGATCTTGCGGCCTGCGAAGTTTTCTTCCCAAAAGGCGGCGAGCTCGCGAGCGGCGGAAGGGTTGTGCGCGCCGTCGAGGTAAACGTCGGGACGCGATTGCAGCTTTTCGATGCGGCCGGGCCAGACCGTGTCGGCGATGCCTTGCGCCATGTGCTCGTCCGAGATGCGAAACCCACGCTCGCCGAGCCGACGCGCCGCAGCGACGGCGTTCAGCGCGTTTTGTAATTGAAAGCGGCCGGGGAGGCGCGGAGCAAGGTCGATCGTCCAGCCCGAGGCCAGTTCGGTCACGTGAGCGCGAACGCAGCCGTCCTGCATGGATTCGCGATCGATCCGGTACGCCGCCGTCGTGTCGATCACCGGGCAGCCGAGCTTGGCGGCGCGCGCAAGGACCACCTCCCGGGCTTCTGGCCGCTGTTCCGCCAGGACCACGGGCACGGCCGGCTTGAGAATTCCGGCTTTTTCGCCGGCAATTTCCTGAAGCGAGTGGCCGAGAAAGTTTTCGTGATCGAAATCGATGCGCGTGATGATGGAAACCACCGGGGTGATGATGTTCGTGGCATCCAGGCGCCCGCCGAGGCCCACTTCAAAAATGCCAAACTCAACGCGTTGCTGGGCGAAATATTCGAACGCCATTGCGGTTACGCACTCGAAGTAGGTAGGGTGCGCGCGAAGCTTTCCTGTAGCCAGCAGTTCCTCGGTGATTGCCTGGATGCGCGTTAGAACGCCGGCAAAGTCGGCATCGCTGATCTCTTCGCCGTCAACACGAATGCGTTCGTTGATTTTTTCGAGATGCGGCGAGGTGTTCAGCCCGGTGCGAAAGCGTGCATGCCGAAAGATGGACTCCAGGAATGCGCCGGTCGAGCCTTTGCCGTTCGTTCCCGCGACGTGTGCCGACGGATATGCCCGATCGGGGCGGCCCAGACGTTCCGCCAGCACGGAAATATTTTCGAGATCGAACTTCGCGGCGGCTGCTTGTGTCGGCGCAGCCAGTTCTCTGCCGAGCGAAAGCAGGTACCGCACTGCGGCGTCGTAGTTCATGTCATCCCAACAGGAGATCGAGCGAAGTGGCGATGAAACTTTTCAGTTCTTTGCGGGGGACGACGGCGTCGAGGAAGCCATGCTCGAGCAAGAATTCGGAGCGTTGAAAGCCTTCGGGCAGCGTCTGGCGGATGGTTTGCTCGATTACGCGAGGACCGGCAAATCCGATCAGCGCGCCAGGCTCGCCGATATTGAGGTCCCCGAGCATGGCGAAACTTGCCGTGACGCCACCCGTAGTAGGATCGGTCAGCACCGAGATGTACGGTACCTTCGCGTCGTCCAGTCTCGCCAGCGCGGCGGAAACTTTCGCGAGTTGCATCAGGCTGATCGTGCCTTCCATCATGCGCGCGCCGCCGGAGCACGAGACGACGATCAGCGGCTGGCGAGTCTCCAGCGACAGTTCGATTCCGCGCGTCACCTTTTCGCCGACTACCGCACCCATCGAGCCACCGATGAAATTGAACTCCATCGCGCAACACACCACCGGGCGTCCGGCGAGTTGGCCTTCGGCGGTGATGATGGCGTCGTTCATGCCGAGTTTCTTGCGCGCTTCTTTCAGGCGCACGGCGTACGGCTTGGTGTCCACGAACTTCAGCGGATCAGTCGAGGTCATGCGCGCGTCATGCTCGGTCCAGCGGCCGTCGAGCAGCATCTCGAGCCGTTGCTTGGCATTCATTTTGAAATGAAAACCACACTTGGGGCAGATCAGGAGGTTCGCTTCGAGATCCTTGCGGAACACGATGGTGCGGCAGGACTCGCACTTCACCCACAACCCCTCGGTGCGCACTTTGCGCTCTTCGGGCGGCGTGGATTGCTCGATGGATTTTTTGTCGCGCTTGAACCAAGCCATAGTTGAAGGTCGCCGGCTGCCGGTAGCAACTCGCGTCTAGCTCAGAAAAAAGGCCGCTCTCTTGCCCCTGGCGGCCGCAAATGCAGCGTTAATAGTCTATACCACGCTGGGCCAGAATGCCTTTGGTGTAAGGGTGTTTGACCTCGCGCATTTCGGTGACCAGGTCCGCAATTTCGACCAGCTTAGGGTGCGCGTTCCGGCCCGTGCAGATCACGTGAACGCGCTCGGGCCGAGCTTTGAGCGACTCGACGATCTCATCGGGGTCGAGCATCTTGTAGCTGATGACGTAGTTGATTTCATCGAGCACGACGAGATCGTAGGTCCCGCTGTAAATGGCGTCGCGCCCGGCGACCCAGCAGTCGTAGGACATCTTGATGTCTTCCGGGTCGGTCTCCGCACCGCCTATTTTGACAAAGCCGCGGCCCATCGGGCGGATTTCAAATTTGTCGTCGCCGAGCATCTTGGCGGAGTCGAGCTCGCCGTAGTGCCACGAGCCTTTGATGAATTGCACCATCAGCACGCGCAAGCCCTGGCCGACGGCACGAAACGCGGTGCCGAGCGCGCAAGTGGTCTTGCCCTTGCCCGGCCCGGTGTAAACGATCAGCAGTCCTTTGTCTTCGGGCATGGGGGTCCTGGCCTCGGTGTCCGCTCCTAACGGAGCGGCGGGGCGAAAGGTCTAAGAGTGTGGAGATTCAAATGCGAAAGGTCAAGCGCCGCCCGGTAGGGGCGAACCGCTAAGATCAGATGCTTTCTTTGTTTCCCTCACCAATCCGTGGACGCGGCGGCTTCGGACTACTCCAGTTGCAAGCGCTTGACCAATTCGTGCGCGATCGCGTCGATGCGTTCTTGCGCCGCCGGTGGAAGGCTGGCTTTTGCGTTGGCGTGAGGGTCCATCAAAACGATCCACAAACCAGGGCGGTAAACCTCGTCATCGCCCGGGCAAATTGCGCCGGTGAGCTGCGCAATTTCCAAAGAGCGTGCCGCGTTGTGCGTCAGGTCGAGCCTGGTGCCCGAAGAAGTGCTGGGTTGCCGCGGTTCGTGAGCCAGCAATTCCATTAAGACCCCGCGGGCGTCGTCGACAAGGTCGCGGAAACCTTGCGAAACCAGGATAGCGTCCACATCCCTAGGGGTGGGCTGATCGATTTGTTCGAGGTCGTAATCGGGTAGAGGTTTCTCCAGAGGTATTTCGATTGCCGCGGAGGGCTTGCCTTCGTCGTGAATGATACGCATTGCCATAGTGAGTACGTTTGTACAACATTTCCCAGACTTGGTGCATTTCTTTCCCGCGGCTTCACCCCTGCTTACGACATTACTTCGGGTAAGGACTCCCGGAGAGGATGGCGAAGGTGCGATACAGCTGCTCGGCCAACATGACGCGAGCAAGCTCGTGAGAGAAAGTCATCGCGCTGAGCGACATTTTCTGGTGTGCGCGCTGGCGAAGCGTGTCGGGGAAGCCGTAGGCATCGCCGCACAGAAAGATCAATTCGCGGGTCCCGCGATCGCGCTGCTCGGCAAGCCATTTCGCGAAGGCTTCGGAGCTGAAGCTTTTACCGGCGGCGTCCAGAAGGACGACGACAGCCGCGCGGTCCGCATCTATTTTCTTCAGCGCGGCGGCTGCATCGCGAACCTCTGTGACTTCGATCGGCGACTGGTGGCCGATGCGCTTCACATAATCGTCGAGCACCCCGCGCATCTCGGGCCGCCGGGTTTTGCCTAACATGAGCAGTCGAATCTTCACTTCAACTCGTATTTCTTGCGTTTTTCCAACAAGGTCTTGCGGCTGATGCCCAGAATTTCGGCAGCGCGGCCAATCTTGAAGTGGGTGGCCTCCAGGGTGGCGGCGATCGCTTCCTTCTCGATCTCCTCCAGCGAGCGGAGATTGGAGGTCGCGCCTGCCAGCCCGGGCACGGCGGCGCGAACGTTTTCTGGAAAGTCTTTTGGCTCGAGGGTGTCGGCCCGCGAGAGAATCACGGCTCGCTCCAGCGCATTGCGCAACTCACGAACGTTACCCGGCCAGTCGTACGCCGCCAACAAGCGGCGCGACGCGTCACTCAACTGCGCCGCTGAGCGTCCCAGCACACCGCGCACGACCTCCAGGAGGTGATCGGAGAGTGCAAGAATATCGGCGCGGCGTTCACGCAGCGGCGGAACGCTGAGGGTCAGCACGTTCAGCCGGAAAAAAAGGTCTTCGCGGAACGTGCCCGCCGCGACCGCGGCCGTAAGATCCACATTCGTCAGCGCGATCAGCCGCGCTTCGATTCGCAGTGTTTCCGTGCCACCCAAGCGCTCGAACGCCCGCTCCTGCAACACGCGCAACATCTTGCTCTGCGCCACGGCGGAAAGCGCTGCAACTTCATCCAGCACGATCGTGCCCGCGCCGCCCAGCTCGAAGCGCCCAAGCTTCCGCTCCACGGCGCCCGTAAACGCACCCTTCTCATGACCGAACAGTTCGCTCTCGACAAGTTGCGGCGGCAGGCTGGCGCAGTCGATCTTCAGGTAGGGGGCATCACGGCGCGGGCCCATTTCATGGATGGCGCGTGCCAGGTAGTCCTTGCCGGTTCCACTTTCTCCGGTGATCAGGAGTGTGGTCGGTGCAGCGGCCACTTTTTGCGCAAGTTCGAACAGACGTCGCGACGCCGGGTCCGCCGAGATCCACGGCAGCCGCTCCACGCTCATTTTGAAGACGCTTCCCCGTGAGGAGGCGTCCAGCCCTTGGCGGCGTTGATCGCGATGGTCTTGCTGGATGGTCCTTCGGGCGCGTCGGGAATTTCCAGCTTAGGCGCCGAACGCCACAGCCGCTCCAGATCATAATATCGCCGAGCTTGTTCGCCGAATACGTGCACCACAAATCCCCCGAAGTCCAGCAGCGCCCATTCCGCGGAGCCGCGTCCTTCGCGATGCTCCGGCGAGCGCTTGGCATGTTTGTGAAGTTGCTCTTCGATTTCCGAGCAAATCGCCTGCACCTGCGGCGTGCTAAAGCCCGTGCAGATGACGAAGTACGAAGTGAAAGCGCCGACCTCTCTAAGGTCGATCACCGTAATTCCCGACGCTTTTTTATTTTGTGCAGCCTCGATCGCGAGGCGTACAGTTTCCGGCAACGAGCTTATGTTCAACGGTATAGGTCCTGTTTGAGAATGTATTCCTCGACGCGCGCCGAGACAAGTCCGTGAATGTCCTGAGCGCGATGGCAGCGCCGGCGGACATCGGTCGCCGAAACTTCGCTGGAAACGTTGTCGAGCAGATAGACCGAGGTGCGGTGCAGGTGTGCGACGACGCTCGACTCGTGCACGGCTTCGACATCTTTGCGGACGCCGCCTCTGGCCATCAAGTCCGGCGGGATCACCAACCGCAGCGCCTCGACGCGAATCCCCGGCCGATTGGCGACGATGAAATCGCAAAGCCCGAGCAAAGACTCATATTCTTTCCACATGGGAATATCCAGAAATGCGTCGGCGCCAATGAGGAAGTAAATGCGATCGCCGTGTCCGTGGTATGCGTGCCGGAAATAACGCACGGTGTCGACCGAATAGTGCAGCTGCGCACCGCTGAAATCATCGCCCGCTTCCGCCACCGACGGCACGAAGTGAGGGTGCTCGGCGCAGGCCAGCGCCACCATGGCAAATCGATGCGGGAAAGGAGCCAGGTGCTGCTTCAGCTTGTGGGGCGGCCGGCTGGCCGGCACGAAATGGATCTGATCGAAGTTGAAGCGCCGGTCAGCGGCGCGGGCTACTGCCAGATGGCCGTTATGAATCGGGTCGAACGATCCGCCAAAGAGCGCGATGCGGCGAGGATGATGTTTTGCGGCGGTGCGCTGCGCTTGCGCGGTGGTCAATACCCCTCCCGAGGACCTTTACTGCATTTTCTCATAAATCCTTGATGGGAACAGGCGATGTGTCCCCATGCGCAGCGCCGCCGTCAATGCCGGATCCGGCATCCTGGTGTCCGCCGGGCGTCAAGTCCAGTAGGGCGTCCGGCGCAGGCTTGGGAATCTTGTCCAAAGCGTCGGCGATGGAACGCACCAGCTCGCGGACTCCTTCGCCAGTCACAGCGGAAATGGCGTGGAATTCCAAATTGTGCTCACGGCAGAACGCGCGCAAGGTGTCAAGACGCTCGCGATCGGTGGTGGCGTCGAGCTTTGTCGCCACCACGATCACCGGTTTTTCCGTCAGCGCCTCGCTGAACGCCCGCAACTCGCCGGAAATAATCTCGAACGAAGGAACGGGATCGGCATCGGAAGTATCGCTGGTGTCGATCAGGTGCACCAGCAAGCGCGTGCGCTCGACGTGCCGCAAGAAGCGAATGCCCAGCCCTGCGCCTTCGTGCGCCCCTTCAATCAATCCCGGCAAATCTGCGACCACGAACGTGCGCCCCAGCTCGCGGCCCTCTTTTCCCGTGCCGCCATCCGCGTTCACAACGCCGAGGTTTGGCTCCAGGGTGGTAAAAGGATAGTTCGCAATTTTCGGACGCGCCGCGGAGATAACCGAAATCAAAGTAGACTTGCCCGCATTGGGAAACCCCACCAACCCGACATCGGCAAGCAGTTTCAATTCAAGCCGCAGGCGACGTTCCTCGCCCGCGTGACCTTCTTCATATTCCCGGGGCGCCTGATGCCATGGCTTGGCAAAATGTTGATTGCCACGCCCGCCGCGCCCGCCGTGCGCGATCAGCACGCGCTGCCCGGGCGTCGCCAGGTCCGCAATGGTTTCCCCGGTTTGCTCGTCGAACGCCAGCGTCCCGACAGGAACTTGCAGAATCATGTCTCCGCCGGAATGCCCGCTGCAATTCGAGCCCTCCCCGTGCCGCCCGCGGTCGGCCTTGAATTCGCGGTTATAGCGATAACGCAACAATGTGTTGTCGTTCGGATTCGCTTCCAGATAAATGCTGCCGCCGTGCCCGCCGTCGCCGCCTGAAGGCCCGCCACGGGGCACGAACTTCTCCCGCCGAAAGGCGACGCAACCGTTGCCGCCGTCGCCTGCTTTCACCAGGATTTTTGCTTCGTCAACAAACACGGAAAGACACTCCAGAAATTGGATGCGCCAAGATCGTTCGATGCATCCGAAATTAATGCAGGGGCGGGGTTCCGGCGCGTCCTCTCCCTCCGCTGAAAACACGAAGGCGGTCCGGCACGCGCCGAACCGCCTTCAGTAGAAAGCTAGCTTAGTTTACAGCAGCGGCCGGCGCAGCCTGCTCGGCCGGGTGCACGCTGATGAAGCGTCCGTGGCGGCCCTTGTCCTCGAATTTCACGATGCCGGTAACCAACGCAAACAAGGTGTCATCCTTGCCCTGCCCGACATTCACGCCCGCCTGGTGCTTGGTCCCGCGCTGCCGCACTAAAATGGTCCCGGCATTGACATGCTGCCCGCCAAAACGCTTGACGCCCAGCCGCTGTCCGTGTGAATCGCGACCGTTTGTAGAGGAGCCGCCGCCCTTCTTATGTGCCATGACGCATTCCTTTTCTGATATCCGAAATGTCCGTATTGTAGGCGCCGGGCTTTAGCCCGGCGATCCGGAATCCCAATCCTCAGAGCTTAATATCGCTAACTTGCACGGCGGTATAATTCTGCCGGTGCCCGCGCGAGATCTTGTACTGGTTGGTCTTTTTGAACTTCAGCACCGTAACTTTCTTATTCCGCCCGTGGCTGACGATTTTTCCGGTCACGCTGGCTTTCGACGCGTCCTCACCCGACAGGAGTTTCTTCTCGTCGTTGTGCACGGCTAAAACGGAGCCAAAGGTCACCTTCTCGCCCACGTCACCCTTAACTCGTTCAATCCGAATGGTGTCGCCGGGCGCGACCCGATACTGTTTTCCCCCGGTCTTAATGACGGCGTACATCGATCCTCCAGGCGCTAAAGCAAACACTGATTATACGGGCTTTGCGCCCGCACCGTCAACGCGAACAAAACGCATCGCGCAACTTTTCCGCCCGTTTGGAGTTAAACTAAGTGAGGGAACGGAAGAAAAACAAGCTCCGAAGCCCGGTAACACACTGACTTTGAAGCAGAAGTTGTGGATCTCGAAAGGGGGTCCTGTCATGCGATATCTAAGGATTGCAGGTTTGCTGGCCGTTTGCATGTTCTGCGCATCGTTCGCTAATGCGCAGAGAGTCTCGGTGGGCATCGGAGTAGGCGGGCCGGTTTATGCCGGTTACGGCTACGGTGTTGCGCCTGTCTGCGCGTATGGCTATTACGGCTATGCCCCGTATGCCTGCGCACCTTACGGGTACTACGGCCCTAGCTGGTTCTCCGGCGGCGTCTTCATCGGCGCCGGCCCGTGGTTCCGCGGCGGCTATTATGGACGTGGCTTCTATGGTCGCGGCGGCTACTCGGGCGGACGTGGCTACTACGGCGGTCGCGGGTATTACGGTGGGCGCGGCTACGCAGGCGCTTATGGTCGCGGCGCGGTTGGCGGTGGTGCAGTGAGCCGCGGTTTCGTAGGCGGGGGAGCCAGAGGCGGATTCGCAGCCCACGGTGGCGGCGGTTTCCACGGCGGCGGTGGCGGACACCGCTAAATAGCGGCGAGAATCTTCAACTGGAAACGGAGACGGCTGGCAGCGATCCCTGCCAGCCGTTTTTTCATTTCTGAAGTTGGTTCGCCTTCGAAGCGCAAACGCCCTGGTCCGCCGGTTGCGTAACTGCGTTGAAGACCAGAAAGAAAATGGCGTGGCCCCGTACAACCGGCAGCGTTCTATCCGTTCGCGTTGTTGGGCAACGCTCGGCCGGTGCCCGGCGGGCATCCACCGCAAGCAATGACTGGGTTTGTCCATTTTTATAAACCACTTGGCGCGGCCCTGGGATCAAGCGTGGGGATGCGCTTTGTCGTAGATCTCCATCAGTTGCCGGATCGAAGCATGCGTGTATTTCTGTGTCGTCGACAGCGACTGGTGCCCCAGCAACTCCTGAATCGCCCGCAGGTCGGCGCCGTCCGCCAGCAAGTGCGTGGCGAACGCATGGCGCAGCGAGTGCGGGTGCAGGTCCCAATTGATATTCACAAGCCGCACATATTTTTTCACCAGCCGCCCGACCGAACGCTGCGTCAACCGCCGCCCCGCATAATTCAGAAACACCGCCTGCAGGTGCGGAGGTCCACGCCGTCGGCCATGCGCCGCCGATTTCTGCAGCAGCAGCTCTTCGCGCAATGGCCAATACTTGTCCAGCGCCTCCTGGGCTTTCGAACCGTACGGAACGATGCGTTCCTTGTTGCCCTTGCCCCGCACGCGCAGCACGCGTTCCTTCTGATCGATATCAACCAAATTTAGTCCTGTCAGCTCGCTTACGCGTAGGCCGGCGGCGTACAGCAGTTCCAGCAAAGCGCGATCCCTCCGCAGGAACAGCCCGTCTTCCTTGACGATCGACGAGGTCGCTGATCGCGCCAAGGCAGCAACCCGGCGAGGCTCCGGACCGCCGCTGGCGGGTCCCATCGCTGCGAGCTGGTTCAAAAAGCCGTTCATCTCCTCGGCGGAAAGCACCGAAGGAATTCGCTTCGGCAGTTTTGGAGTGGGAACCAAGCGCGCCGGATTCTCGGTCAACAGCCCTTCGCGCACGCAATATTTCAAATAAGATCGCAGCGCCGCCAGCTTCCGCGCGATAGAGCTTTTCTCGAGGCCTTGATCGTGCATATGTCCGACAAACTCGCGGATGATCGTATGGGTGATCCCGGTCAACGCAGGCGGCTGCGCGCCCGGCGGCGAAAGGTAGTCCAGAAATTGGCTCAGATCCTTGCCGTAGTTCAAGATCGTGTGCGGCGAAGAGTTCTTCACCGAACTCATGTATTGCAGGAATTTTTCGACGGACTGCTTCATTCGCGGCGTTTCCCCGGGCACCCGCTACAATAATATATTCGAGCCTGCCGGAGCCCGCGGCTTGCTCCAGGTTTGCCCGGTTTATCAACCTAAAGCACAAGTCGCTCGGAGTCGCACCCAACCAGGTCCGAGTCCGTTTGGCAAGCCTCGGCTTTCAGGCGTGCCGCTAACTCGATTCCTAATCTGCAGGGGCGCGCTTACTCCGCACGGCGTGAACCAAGGCACGCTGAACGCAGATCCGGCCGCAGTGGGCGCGTTTTCTAATTGGAAGCGCAGTCGCGAAATGGACGGTCGAAAGAATCCAGCGGAGAGGAGCTTTGTCAGGGCTTGGCGCCCACTGGGGTGGCTTCTTCCGGCTGCGCGGCGGTCGGTGGTTGAGGTTCCGGCGCAAGCTGCTCCCAATCGCAGCCTTCCTTAATGCAGGTATGCACGGTGCCGATTTTCGATCTCTTCTCGACGATAAACGGCGCCCCGCATTTCGGACACGGTTCCGGCATCGGCATGTAAGGCGTCGTGAAGTCGCAATCCGGGTACCGCGAGCAGCCGTAGAACACGCGCGGACGTCCGCGCCCGCCTTTGCCCGCGCTGCCTCGCCTTACGAATTCGCCTTCGGTGCACTTGGGGCACTTGATTCCCATCGTGATCGGCCGCGTGTACTTGCACTTCGGGTAGCCGGAGCATCCGATAAATTCTCCGAAGCGCCCATGCTTCTTGATCAGATGATTGCTGCAGAGCGTGCACTTTTCTTCCAACGGTTCATCCGGCTGGTGTGCGATTCGCGTGCCTTCCACCAGTCGCCGCGTCGTCTTGCAGTCCGGATACCCGCTGCACGCCAGGAACGCGCCAAATCGCCCGCGCTTCATCAACATCTCTTTGCCGCAGTTTTCGCAATATTCGGTCTTGCTCTCGCCGTCGTCCACCAATTCCGGCGCCATATCCTGGATGAAATCGCAATCCGGATAGCGCGAACAGCCCAGAAAGAATCCGTGCCGGCTGATGCGCTCTAGCAGTTCGCCCTGCCCGCATTTCTCGCAGGTCTTCCCCGTCGGGATTCCTGCCTTGTACGAAATCATCTCGTCGCCGGCTTTGGCCAGGTCGACGACAAATTTTTCCCAGAACTCGCGCACCGCGTCACGCCATGGCAGCTTGCCTTCCTCGATCTCGTCGAGTTCTTCTTCCAGCCGCGCCGTAAACGTCACGTCAAACACGTCGTCGAAACTCTTCACCAGCAAAATGCTGACGCGCTCTCCCAGCATCGTCGGCGTAAACCGTCCCTGATCTTTCCGCACATACTCGCGCTCCACGATCGTCGAAATGATCGAAGCATACGTGGACGGTCGTCCGATGCCTTTCTCTTCCAGGTCCTTGACCAAGGTCGCTTCCGTGTATCTCGGAGGCGGCTCGGTAAAATGCTGGTCCGGGCGAATCAGATCGAGGCGCAAAATTTGGCCTTCCTCCACCCGCGGCAAATTCTTGCCCTCACCTTCATCATCCTTCTCGTCTTCCTCGCGATCGGCCGCGGCCACCGGCAACTGGTAAACCCGCAAGTAGCCGTCGAATTTCTGCACCGAACCGGTCGCACGGAACGTGTAGTCACCCGCCGAAATGTCGATCGTCGTCTGGTCGAAAATCGCCGGCAGCATCTGCGAGGCTACGAACCGCTGCCAGATCAGTTGGTACAGCTTGAACAAGTCGTCATCCAGATACTTCCGCACATCCTCTGGCGCGCGCGAAACATCCGTCGGCCGCACCGCCTCGTGCGCTTCCTGGGCGTCCTTCTTCGACTTGTAATAGTTGGGCTTCTCGGGCAGGTAACTCGATCCAAACCGCTCCGGAATCAACTCCCGCACCTGCGCCAGCGCGTCGTTCGAAACATGCACCGAATCGGTACGCATGTAGGTAATCAGCGCCACCGATCCTTCTTCGCCCATCTCCACGCCTTCATACAAGCGTTGTGCTATGCCCATCGTGCGCTTCGCCGTGTACCGCAGCCGGTTGTACGCCGCCTGCTGCAATTTCGAGGTGGTAAATGGTGGCGGCGGGTTACGCTTCTTCTCCCGCTGCGTAACCGATGCGATCTGCCACTTCGCCTTACTCACCGCTGCGACGATCTTGTCCGCCGCTTCCTGGTTCGAAACCGCGATCTCCTCGCCTTTGTACTTGCTCAATTTCGCTTCAAAGATCGGTGGCTGCCCCGCGTCCAGCATCGCGTGGATCGACCAGTATTCCACCGGCACAAACGCCCGAATGTCCAGTTCCCGCTCGACAATCAAGCGCAACGCCACGGTCTGCACGCGCCCCGCGGAAAGCCCGCGCCGCACCTTGTCCCACAGCAAAGGCGAAATCTTGTAACCCACGATTCGGTCCAGTACCCGCCGCGCCTGCTGGGCGTCCACCAGGTTGGAATCGACCTGCCGGGGCTTCTCGAACGCCGCCCGAATCGCCTTCGGCGTAATCTCGTTAAAGGTCACCCGGAAGATCTTCTTGGGATCGATCGCCGGGACGCTGATCTCGTCCTTGTCTTTCCCCTTCTTGCCTTTCGCAGCAGACTTACCCTTGGCCGCTTCCGCCTCTTCTTCCTTGGCTCCGGCCCCATTCTTGCCATTCTTCCCGAACCGGCCGTTCCCTGACGGTTCGGCTTCCTCATATTTCATCGGCTTGGACAACACCATCGCCAGGTGCGCTGAGATAGCTTCTCCCTCGCGGTCTGGGTCACCCGCCAGATAGATAGCGTCGGCGGTGTTCGCAGACTTCCTTAAATCATTGATGATCTTGCCCTTGCCGGAAATGATTTGCAGTGTGGGCTCAAAAATCTTGGCGTCATCGAGGGTAATGGGCTTTTGCGGCTTCTCGGCGACAACCTTGCCTTTCTTGCTTTTACCCTTCTTCTTCTTTTTCTTTGGCTCGTCCGGCAGACGGATACCGATCGTCTTCTTGGGCAGGTCCATGACGTGCCCGATCGACGCTTTGACGATATAGTCCCGTCCCAAATACTTGTTGATCGTTTTCGCCTTTGCAGGCGATTCCACGATTACCAGCGAACGTCCCATCTTGTCTTTGTAACTCCGGATTCTTCTGCAGGAAGGCCCAGCGGCTGGGCTTGTGTCCTTCTCGCTACCTTATCAAGATGCGGCAAACACGCCGCCGGATTCATTACCATTGCGCGGCGCGATGCAACCTCAATCGTCTCAATAGCTTTCGGGGACTACAGCAGGACCTTGTTCAACTGTTCACCAAGCATCTGCCGGACGATCCCTTTCCTCTCCAGATCAAAAAGGGTAGCCAGAACCTCGGACGAGTTCAAGCCAGATCGTACGACGATGTCGTCAATATGCACTGCCTCAACCGAATTTAGCAAGTCGTAGATCTTCTTCTCGGACCAGTTCGGCGAAGCCGCCGCCAGTAGATTGCGCGGTTTGGTTTCCGGCAGCCCGGCCTGAACCAACGCCGCCACCGGCGTCGGCAGGTTCCCGATCACGTCCGCGCCCCGGGTCACCAACTTTGCGCCCTGCCGGCAACGACGATTCCCAAAGGCATCCCTGCCGCAATCCGGTTCCGAATCGAGAAAGTCTCGGACGCAGGAAATGAACCAGAGCCGATTTCCGCACAAAGCATCCCTATAACGAAGACGGATCTCAACGTAAACTAGGAACCCGCCGCCTGAAAAGCGGCCGGCCGCACCGGCGGTGGCTGAGCAGCGTCTTCCAACAAAATCGAGTCCAGCGTCTCCACGAACAAATTCGCATCCGCCTCGGAAAAAATCAACGGCGGCCGCAGCTTAATAACATTGTGGCCGGGGCCGTCGGCTCCAGCCAGAATGCCGCGCTCGCGCAGCCGGTTGACCGCGTAGTCCGCTTGCCGCGTCGCCGGCGCCCGCGACTCCCGGTCCCGCACCAGGTCGACGCCCCAAAATAATCCCGATCCACGCACGTCGCCGATCAGCGGATGCCGCTCCTGCAACGATCTCAGCCGTTTCGACAAATGATTACCGACCCGCAGCGCATTCTCCGCCAAGCGTTCCTCACGCAGCACATCGAGCACCGCCAGTCCCGCTGCGCAGGCCACCGGATTACCGCCAAACGTGCTGAAAAATTCCATGCCGTTCGCGAACCTCGCCGCAATCTCCGGCGTCGTCACCACCGCTGCCAGCGGAAATGCGTTCCCAATCGGCTTCCCCAGCACCACAATGTCCGGCACCACGCTTTGCGTCTCGAATCCCCAGAAATGCGTGCCTAGCCGACCAAATCCGACTTGTACCTCGTCTGCGATGCACACGCCGCCCGAAGCCCGCACAAACAAATACGCTTCCTTCAAATACTCCGGCGGAAAAACAATCTGCCCCGCGCCGCTCGACAAACTCTCCGCGATAAACGCAGCAATCTCACGCCCCTGTTTCCGCGCGCCAACGATCGATGTCTCCAACGTGCCGCGCATATTTCAAGCCAGCGTCCGCTTCACCACGCCGGTAGGGCCCTCGATAGTCGTCGGCAATCGGCGCAACGTGCACCCACGGTTTGCGCCCTCGCCCGCCCGGCCCGTCAAATTTATAAGGACTGATATCGATCAATGAAGAAGTGTGCCCGTGATAGGCATGCTCCAGCACGATCACGTCTTCGCGATTCGTGTGTGTGCGAGCCAGCCGCAACGCCAGCTCGTTCGCCTCGCTACCTGAATTCAGGAAGTAGCAGACCCGCAGCGGCGCCGGCAAAAGCTCCGTAAGGCGCTCCGCGTACCGAACCACGTTGTCGTGAAGGTAGCGCGTGTTGGTATTGAGCAGCCCCAGCTGTTCCTGCGCCGCACGCGCAACCCGAGGATGACTGTGTCCCACCAGCGGAACGTTGTTATACACATCCAGGTACGCGCGCCCGGTCTCGTCGTAAAGATACTGCTTCCATCCGCGAACCATCTTCAGCGGCCGTCGATACGACACGCTAAGATTTCGCCCCAGCAGCGTTTCCCGTGCCGCCAGCGTTTCCGCTACGTCTTTCTCTTCCTCCACCAAGCGCTCGCCGGTAAGGCGCAACAACAAATTAGGATCGGGCGAGAGGTTCGTCCAGACGCCGCGTTCGGTTGCGAGCGCAACCCCTGGAAAATCCGTGCCGCGGTCCAGCAGATCCACAATCACCTGAAAATGCAGGTGCGGCGGCCACCCGCCGTTTTCCGGCACCGCGCCGATCCGAGCCAGCCGTTCGCCGCGTGCAATCGGCTGGCCCACGCGCAGTTTCGCCAGCGATTCCTTGGTCAAATGTCCGTACAGAGTGAAAAATTCCTGGCCCTCGCCGGGACCATGCCGCAAAATCACCACCGGCCCGTAATCTTTCTCCGCGATGTTGTTCGCCAGTGCGTGAACGATCCCTTCCAGTGGCGCGTAGACCGCGCTGCCGGCCGCTGCGAAAAGATCGAAGCCCAGATGAATCGTGCGGCGCTCGTCGGTGGGATTTCCACCCGTGCCGAAAAGTGGCGAATCGTAGAGCAGTCGCGGTTCATTGTACCGTCCGACACCGACGCTGTTCCGAGCTTTCTTCAACTCCCCGAAAATCTTTTCGCTCAACCTCTCGGTCGCCGCCGCGCCCGGATCGGCGCCTAGAAATGTGCTCCCGACGCCCAAATCAAAAACCTGGCACGGTGCTCCGCGCAGATTCACGTCGAGCAGAGAAGCCGCCGAACTTGCATGCGCGGCGAGCCACTTCCGCACCGCGCCCGCCTTGGGCACCGGCGGCAACCCGCAAGCTTCCCGAAACGTGTAGTGCGCGAACCGCGGATGAATTTGCGCAAGCCGCGCAAGCGCCTCCCAAGCGGGCGCTTCGCTGATCGTTACGTAGCAATCGTCCGGTTTTACGGTGGCGCGCTGCGCCGAATTGATCACGCTCACCGCCAGCCGCGTTCCAATCAGCGCGTAAAGAAGACCGATTTCTAATTCCGTAAGCGGAAATGCACGGTGATACCCCGCCACCACTGCGGCAGCGGCTCGCAGCGGCTCTTTCTTTCCCAGAATCGCGTACGCCGCGGCAATCGCCACCTCGGACGCCGTGAACGTCTCGTGCATGTCGCCGAAATCGATGACGCCGACCGCGCATCGCGATACCTGCCAAGGCTCGCTCACCAGCACGTTGTAATCATTCGCATCGCCGTAGATCACGCTGCGCCGCAGACGCCCCATGGCCGGCACAACTTCGGCGTCGTACAGCGACAGAAATTTTTCCACCAGCGCGCGCCGTTCGGAATCGGCGATCACATCCAGGCAGTCGCGAATCCATCCCGCCCGTGCGAAATCCCATTTGAGTTCGCGTTGCGCCGAGGGATGCGAGAAGTCCGCCAGCCCGCCATCCATTTCGCCCAGCAAGGTTCCCAGGCTAGCGAGAAGTTCCGCCGAATGCGGCCTCGCCTCCGCCAGTATCGTGCCCGGAACGAAAGTGAGCAACCACACCAGACGCGACGCGCCGTCGGCTGAGGTTATGGCGGTAAATGGCTCGCCGTTTTTCGTGAGGCAAACACGCGGAAGATTCAGCTGCGGAGCCCGCTGCGCCAGATGCTGCAGCGCGCGGCACTGCAGATCGATCAGCGATTCCTCGCGCGCCGGGTGCATTACCTTCAGCACAAACCCAGACCCGCAGGACGGAGGCGAAGTAGAAGTGGAACTAGGACCATCGACCAGCCCTGCTGCGCCGCGCTGCAGCGCGGACTCCGAGAGAGCCCAGCTCCGAGAACCCCTTTTCCGTTGTAGTCAGATGGAAATTGTCGTCGTATTCGCCGGGCAGCGCCTTCGCGCCAACGTCAAGTCCATAGAGTTCGAGAGCGAAACGTACCGCGTCCGTCTCGGTCGTCGCTCGACCCACACGCTGTTCCAGCAGCATGCGCAAATCTTATCCGTAACCACCAGACCGCGTCCACACTGTTGGGGGCGCTGGCATCCACGAAACGCAAAAGCTTTGCCGAGGTACAGAAAAACAGCTGTCATCCTGAAGCGATCCGACCAGGATAGGCGAAGGACCTCAACGTCAGCTTCAACCGAAGCGTTTTGTCAGCTGAGATCGTTCGCGTCACTCGATGACACCAACTTACAAACGAAATACAAAATGGCGGCCAACCCACCTCTTCGTGGCGGCCCTAAAGCGTATTCACCGAAATCGGCCCGTTCTCGGTCGACAACCGTATCAGCGGCGTCCCGCTCCCATACTCGATCCGCCGGTGCTCGTCGTCCCAGGTCTTCCGCGCGTCGTTGCAAATGCTCGCGTGACAACTCATCGGCGAATGGCCGTTCGATTCCACCAGAAAGCTGGACTGAAATCCCGATGGCACCCGCAACGTCAGCGGCCCGTTGACTGCATCCGCAACCAAGCCGCCTCCGCTCCAACTGGCGGCATTGAGCGCGACGCTGATCGGTCCGTTCTGGGTGTGCAACCGCAGTTTCCCGCTGGTACCCGAAAAACTGATCGGCCCATTCACGGCCGATATATCGGCTTCGCCGGAGCAATCCTCCATCGAGATCGGCCCGTTAACGCCTCGCGCGGTGATCTTGCCATCCACGCTATAAAACGACACCGGACCATTGTGCGCTGTCAACTCCACCTCCGCCGCCCGCGGCGTTCGAATCAGCAGGAACACGTTCCAGTCATTGTGCCCAGACGGTCCGCTGACCGAGACGTGCCCGCCTTGCACCGAAAGCTTGATTTCCGACAACAACCGCTTCGCGTCGCCTCGCGTGGCATCCGCCGCCTTGCAAGCCGTCACCGAGTACACATCCTTGTCCCACCCTTGCAATTGAATGCCGCCATTCTGCAACTCATCGACCCGCAACACCTTAGCCTCGCCCTTGGAGAACGTGCGCTCTTCGGACTCGATCGCAGCGTCCTCATCGTGAAACTGCACATGCAATCCCGAACAATCGGAAACCGGCCCGTCGTGCCAGGACCGCGAACCCCCGCTACCCATCATTTCCATCGACGGAACAGCAGGAGCGGCGGGTGCTGCGGGCATGGCCGGCACGGCCAGCTCACCGGAGAATGCTGGTGGAACCGGCGCCGCAACCATAACCGGCATTGCCGGCGGTTCTGGCATCACCGGCGGGGTTTGAAATATAGATTGAGACCTTCCAGGCGCTGCCGCCAGAATCAGGCCCCAAGCCGCAACCGCCACCATCGAATAAAACACATCGCGCAATCGCATGGGTATCGCCTCCCTCTGGTCCTATATGACGATGCGACAGGGGTTTCGGTCTGGTAGCAAATCGCACTATTTCAGTGCCTCGAGGAGTCCGCAGGACCGGGATTGGCAGCGCCGACTTCCGGCCGGCTCTTCGAGGGAGGTACCGCCCTAGCCGCCGATTCGGTCAGGGAACACAAAGGTGGTCTTGGCCAGGCCCGACGTCAGCGTTTCGTCCCGGTAATATTTCCTGAGGATGTTGTTGCTCCAATCGAGCAAATCAGCATTGCCGGCCGAGAACTCCGCCCATGTCTGTGGCCGTCCTGCGCGCGCCAACCGCTCCCGTATAAGCAGCAGATAAGCCCACGTGATGGTCTCGTTGTAGAGGTTCGTCTTCCCATACGCGACCGCGAACTTCACCAGAGAAGCGGAAAACTCGCGGATCGCTTCGAGCAACGGATACCTGCCTAGGTACAGGAAAGCCATTCTGACGTGATCGGCGTGGCGGAACGATTCCAAGGGCAGCGTGCAATCCTCGAACGCCGCGACGAACTCGTCGTCGCTCACGCCAGGTCACCGGCGCGAACTTTCCGCGTACCTTCGTGGTGAGCCAGAGTCACCAGCACCGCCATGGCGTACAGCACCAGACCGCTGATGTCGTACCACCCGTGAAGCAAGTGGAGAACGGCCGCGAAAAAGAAAACCACCAGCAGTGCGTAGCCGCCCACCACGGTTGTAACGGGCACAAGAAACAGCACTGCCGCAGCGATCTCGATGCCGCCGAGGGCCGGCCGAATCCATGCGGGCAATCCAGTCTCAGCAAAAACCCGCATAGCCGCCGCACCGAACGCGAACCGCCAGGATTGCCACAACACCATCACGCCCACGCACCACTGCAAACCGGGCACGGCCAGGCTTCTGAGTCGCTCATTCATGTGCCGGGTCTCTCTTTTTTTGCCGCCGAACCAGCAGAGGCTTCGATGAGCCGGTGGCTCGCGCGCGAATCCAGATCCAGCCCGTAAAACCTTTTCAAATCCTTGATGCGCCGCAAACCTTCCCCCTGAAACGGGCACTTGCCATCAAAGGCGTGCAAGACGATCCCCTCGAGCAAATCGCCCAGCGTCAAGTCGTGATATTCCGCGAGCGCCTTGAGCACCTTCAACAGCCGTTTCTCCATGCGCACGCCGGTTTGCACCCGTTCCACTACGAATTGCTGGTCTCCAGCCATCAGAATCTCCGTGGTACCAATGTACCAAAGTACACAGAAGCCGTCCAGGGCCTCCTGCGCCCCTCCGAGCTCCCAAGCTGTCGTTCCGATCTAGACTAAACAGAGGATTCGACGATGAGGAAAACCCCAGCCAAGCTATGCCTGAAGAGACAAAGCGAAACTCGAGTCCGGCAGATCGGCGGCGGTGGTCACCGCATGGCTTGCGGCAGAAATCAGCCCGAAATTCCGGTGGGAAAAGTCTTTGCGTGACCAGTGTTCTAGAACGTCAGACCGGCGACCTCGAACCTGGGACGAGGCGGCAAGAAATCAACATCGACGTTTACTGCGTTAAGGCGACAACGTTGGCACTGAGTAGCGCGCTGAGATCGGCGACGATGCCCGTCGCCGTATCGCTCACCGCTTTTTCCGTGGTGTTTTTCTCGATTTCAAATTTCGCCACAGGTGCGTAGGAGCTTACCGTAATCACCGCGCCCGCTTTGTTGTCGGTGCCGCTGGGGTCGGCGGCGACGTACAGCGCCTGATCGGCCCGCGCCAGGTTGCTGATGCCGACAAACAGCGACATCTTGCCATCTGCGGTGAATGTCCCCATGACCGCGCGCCGCAACCGGTTTTGTTCGTCGGGCTCGCCGAAGATTCCGCTGATTCGTATTCCGTCGGAGGGACGCGTTTCTCCCGGCCGCAATCGGTGCGCGGAGTAGCCTTCTTTTTCGAGTTCTTTCACCAACGTTGCGGACATGAAATCGACCAGCCTGCCCGCTTGCTCGACCGGGCCTTGCTCTCTTCTGGGGTCCAATTGCGCGGCGGTGGACGGCGGGATTGCGGGAACGCTCTTTTCCAGTTTGCCCTCTGTGTTCACAGCATCGAGCTCAAAATCGCTGACGTAAACGATCTTGGATTTGTCCCCGGCGGGAGCCGCAACAGGCTCTTGCGTGGCCTGCAGCGTGACTTGCTGTATGGCTGGCTGTGAAGATTGTTGCCCACCCGGCGTCGAAGCCTCTGCCGATGATTGCGCGGCACTCTGCGGCGAGACGCTTGGTTTCGTCTCTTCCTGAGCGACAACAGCCCCTGCGCCCACCGTAACGACGCAAACACCCAGAAAAATCAAAGCGAATGGCTTCATGGCAAAACCTCGGTGCCACCAATCTACAACGCCGATGCCGACCATGATAGTGAAAGGTCGGAGCAGGAAGATTTTCTATCGGCAAAGTTGTGACGCAAACTGCACTGGTACTTCGTACAGGTGCGCCCAGATCCGCGCATCCTTGCCGCGCAGGAAGCGGCGGGGCGCAGGATTCCTGGGCTCCTAAACACTACGAATGCCCGGCTCAACAAAATCCGACTTTTCTCGGCGGTCGCAAAAACTAGCGGATCTCGAAGTCACTGTCGGCGCCGATGGGCGGGCCGTCGGGAGGCTCCGATGGAGTCGTCAGATTCAACTTTGAAGGATCTTTCTGGAATTGCTCGATTTGCGCCGCTGCGAAGAAATAATGAGCGCGCTGCTCCGGGTCTTGAGCGCCACTTACGCTGCCTGCCAGCAGTTTTTTTATTTCGTCGAGATGTAGCGAGGCGATAGCGCGCACCTCATCGGAAGCTTTCGTGTCGCCAGCCAGAACCATCAGGTCATTGAGCGCGACGTTGTCTACAACGCGCGCCACTTCTCCCCGATATCCGGCGTCATGCGGCGCACTCCACGTGGCCTTGAAAATTGCATCCAGAACCTCATCAAGGCTCGGATTCGCCGCATCACGCGCGTGGAATTCCAGTAACCGCGCGGCGCGTTCCCGGTTAAATAAGAACTGCAGCGTTTGCTGCGCCGCCGCTTCCGCGGGAGCGAGCGCGTCGAACGCGGGGCTGGTGCGAATCTTGAAGTCTTCGCGACCGCGCGCATAGTCCACCGGGCGCGGCGGAATTATTTTCAGCAACGGTTCGGGCAGCGCAAGTTCTTCCGGTTTGAGCGTCGCCAGCACCGCGGCGAGCGCTCGCCGCTGTTCCGCCGGCGCGACAATTTGCGTCGGCGTTTCGCCGTCGCCGCGCACCGCGAAAGTGTAATCCATGCCGCCGACCAGCTTGCTCGCTGCCTCCACCTGGTAGCGATGCAACAAGTAGATCGGCACGAGCACATCTTCAATCGTGGCCAGCGGCGCGCCCTCGCGAATATTGTTTTCGCCAAAGCGGCGCAGCGCCGCAGCGCGCACCTTCATCAATCGATCCAGCTCGTCCACCGCGTTTGCGCCGGAATCCCACAGATGGGCCACGCTGCTCGACGATCCAGCCGGGCGCGCGTCCTGATCGGTCAGGTAGCGCAAGCGCCGATGCAGAAAAGCGTCGTTCAGGATTCCATTCAGGGCGGCACGCTCGTCCACACCCGGGGCGAAATCCTGATAACCCCAGGCGATCGAAACTTTGTCCCACTCGCCGATCCCGGTGGCATACGCTTGCCGAAGATCGGGCACGCCATCCGCGCCCAGCGCAACCACCGGCGGCGGATAATCCATCACCGAAGAGCGATTCACCGTGCTGGCCGCGAAATTGTGCTCCAACCCAAGCGTGTGTCCGACTTCATGCGCCGCAAGCTGCCGCAATCGCGCCAGCGCCATCTCCTGCATCTTGTCCGGATTCGGCGCCCCCGACCCCGCTTTGCCTTTTTCATATGGCGCAAGCAAACCTTCTGCGATCAGATAATCCTGCCTCACGCGCAGCGACCCCAGTGACACTTGCCCCTTGATAATTTCTCCGGTGCGCGGATCGACGATCGCCTCACCGTATGACCACCCGCGTGTCGCCCGATGAATCCACTGGATCACGTTGTAGCGAAGATCCATGGGGTCCGCGCCTTCGGGCATCAACTCGACGCGGAACGCATTCTTGTAGCCGGCCGCCTCGAACGCCTGCTGCCACCAGTTCGCGCCCTCCAGCAGCGCCGAGCGAATCGGTTCCGGCGCACCGCGATCCAAGTAATAGACGATGGGCTGCACGGCCTCGCTCACCGCTGCCTTGGGATCTTTTTTCTCCAGTCGATGTCGCGCGATGAATCGCTTTACGACCGGTTCGCTGATCGGCGTGGCGTAATCCATGTACGAAATACCGAAGAAACTCGATCGCGGATCGTACGCGCGCGGCTGGTACCCCGCCGGAGGCAATTGCACGAACGAGTGATGCTCGCGCACGGTGATCGATTCCGGTGAAGGCGTCACGTCCTTCACCCACTGCCCCGGTTCGTCGCCCGCAAACGTCAGCGTCGCTTCGACTTCCGTGTTCAGCGGAAAATTCTTGGTCCGCGGCAAATACAGCGCGCACCGCGAATCGTCCAATTTGTAGGAACCTTGCTTTGTCCGCCGCAGCACGTCGGGGACATGATGCGCGTCGCGCAGAAAAAATTTGGTCGCGTCGACCAGCACGCGCTCGCCGTCCTCAGCCTCGACCGCAAATCCCCAAAGCGCCGACTCCGCGAACGAGTCGCGCACCGCTTGGCGTTCGTCGGCATCGCTGCTGACCGCGCGATAGTCCAGGTTGGACTGGATTAGCAGCACCTTGGGCCCGCTGCGCTCAAAGCGCACAATCCGCGTAGCCCCCAGCTGCCCGCGATCCAACCCAATGTCATTGGACCCAACGCCCGCCGGCAGCGAGCTCTGATACAAAAAATCCACACTCCACTTGTCGATCTCCAGCCAAAGCTTCCCAGCCTTGGCATCCCAATACAGATTGAAGTACCCAGCCAGTTTTTGAGCCCCAGCCGTCTTCTCGGCAATCGTGGCGGAAACCTTAGCCTCGTCAGCGCCAGCAACTGCAGTTGCCCATGTGACGCCGCTCGCGGCCAGCACAGCGCCCATAACCAACACGACCAAAACCTTCGACATTTTCGGCATCTCCGAATTCAGTGAGCGTGCAACGGCGCAAACGTTTTACCTCAAAATCCCGCCCGGCGCCGACACAAAATCGTCCCCGCCAGTCTGCTATACTAATCCTTCCCCGAAAGGCGCGAACAATCTCAACGCGACCGGAAAAACGCCAACCTTGCCAAAACTTCGCATCTCCATTGTCCAATATCTGAACACGACCCCGCTTGTCTGGAGTTTTACGAACGGTGCTCTGCGGGGTAAATATGATCTCTCGTTCACTGTCCCGAGTCTCTGCGCCGAAGCCCTGCGCAACAACGCCGCCGACATCGCTATCATCCCTGCGATCGAGTACCAGCGCATCGACGACCTGGTCATTCTCCCTGACCTGGCCATCGCCAGCAAAACCAGGGTCCGCAGCTTGTTGCTCGTCTCAAAAGTCCCGCTGGAAAAAGCCCGCAACATCGCGCTCGACAGCAGCTCCCGCAGCACCCAAGCCCTGACCAAAATCCTCTGCCAGCAAAAATGGAAGATCGCCCCCGAATTTCTCGAGATGTCGCCCGACCTCCCCACCATGCTCGTGCGCGCCGACGCCGCCCTGCTCATTGGCGACCCCGCCCTGCGCCTCAGCTTGGCCACCGAGTCCGGCACCCGCCGCGGCGAAGCCGGCGAACAAATTTGCTCCGCCGCCAGCGCCGGTATCGCCGACGACAGCACGCTGCACATCTACGACGTCGTCGAGCAGTGGCGCCGCATGACTGCACTTCCCGCCGTGCTGGCGGTCTGGGCCGCCCGCCGCAAAGTCGCCACCCCCGAAGTCATCGAAGATTTCCAGGCTTCCCGCAACTACGGCCTGCGCCGCCTGACCGAAATCAGCACGCAAGCCGCCGCCGACCTCAACCTCCCCGCCAACAAGCTCCAGCGCTATCTGACCGAAAACATAAATTTCTCGCTCGACGAAGAGAACCTCCGCGGCTTGTCCGCTTTTTTCCAAGCCGCCGCCGAGCAAAACCTGATCCCCCAAGCCAAGCCCATAGAAATTGCCACCCCCAAACCCGACCGCTTGCGCGACACCGCCGCCTACGCTAAGTCCCGCTAGCCCCAATCCCGCGCAACCCGGGTAGCGCCGGCATCCTGCCGGCTGCGCTCTGCCCTTCGTTTTTCGCGTGGATGCCGCGGCGCCGCATGGATTGAATCGAGCCCGGCTACACCGGTCCGTTTACCATTCCACTGCTTCGGCAGGGCCGGCCTCTTTATTCCGTTCGAACGTTTCAACGTGTAAACCGGCCAGCGTGCAACGCCCCAAAAAGGCTAGAATGGAGGCTGGGTACAAGGATACATTGTGGGACTGACCAAAGAACAAGCGATGGAGATGTTGGAGTCGGATGATTTGGTGGGCGTCGGGATGGAGGCGCACGCGTTGCGCTTGGCCAAGAATGATCCGCGAGTGGTGACTTACCAGATCGATCGGAACATCAATTACACCAATTTTTGTACGGAGTATTGCTCGTTTTGTGCGTTTTACCGGCCGATTGGGGCCAAGGATGGGTACATTCTTTCGCTGGAGACCATTTACCAGAAGATTGAGGAGATGCTGGAATTGGGCGGGACCGGCGTGCTGCTGCAGGGCGGGTTGCATCCGGATTTGCAGATTGGGTATTACGAAAATTTGCTGCGGTCGTTGAAGGCGCGGTTTCCGCAGGTGCACTTGCATTGTTTTTCGGCGCCGGAGATTTTGTGCATTGCGGATGTGTCGGAGCTTAGCGTTCGGGAAGTGATCCAGCGGTTGATGGATGCGGGATTGCAGTCGATTCCGGGCGGCGGGGCGGAATTGCTGGATGATGAGATTCGGTCGAAGATTGCGCGGTTGAAGTGCACCAGCGACGACTGGGAACAAGTGCACCGCGTCGCGCATTCTCTGGGGTTGCGCACGACCGCTACGATGATGTTCGGGTGCGGCGAGGAATTGAAGCATCGCGTGAATCACCTCGAGCGCATTCGGCGGATTCAGGAAGATACCGGCGGATTCACGGCGTTCATTCCTTGGATTTTCGCGGCGGAGAATACGGCGCTGGGGAAGAAAGTGCAGGAGACAACCGCGGTCGATTATCTGAAGACTTTGGCGGTTAGCCGGTTGTATCTCGACAACGTGGATCATATTCAGTCGAGCTGGCTGACGCCGGGGATCAAGGTTTGTCAGGTGGGATTGCAGTTTGGGGCCGACGATGTGGGTAGCATTTTGATTGAAGAGAACGTGGTGTATGCGGCAGGGGTGCGGAACCGCACCAATGAGAATGAATTGCGGCGGATTATTTCGGACGCGGGGTTTATTCCGGCGCAGCGGGATACGTTGTATCGGTCGTATGCGCTGAAGTAAGGCGGTTGAGGTTGTTCGCGCATCCTTGTCGGATGCGCTCAGAGGGACAACGTTTCTCGAGTGAGGAAAACCCGCACCCTTAAAGTGTCTAGCCCCACGACGTGTTTACATTTCGTCCCTAGACATCCTTTACAGTAAGGACTGGGTTTGGATCCGAAGGTCGAACTTCCCGCAACAGCGCGACGCAGTAGTAGACCAGCACGCGGTGCTCGACAGCCACCAAGTACACCCATTCACCGCACAGCGCTTTGCTGATCTTTCACTTGCGGCCTTTCATCTCCATCTTTCCTTGTGGAACCACTTTTAGCACCCTAGCTCCCCGAAGGATATTCCCAGCGCGGTGGTTGCGCATCGTAGTGCCGAGGGCTCGGACGCCACACGCATCGAGTACCTTCCCGTTGTCACCGAATGCGAATGGGTCGTGCCGTAGGAACGGTCGAAAAAATCAGGAGGACTTGGGTGGGAGGAGGCGGAGGAGGACGTCTACCTCGACGCCGTCGGGTAGGTCGACGTCTTCGAGCAGGTACAGGACGCCGCTGCGGAAGCGGGCGCGGATTTTGCGGACTTCGCCTACGGGGCCGCGGGATTCCGATTTTTTCGGCGTGGGGATCGCGGCGAGCTTGGCGGATTTGGGAGCGGCGCTTTCGACTTCGTCCATGGCTTCGTTGGCCAGTGCGTCGGCTTCGCGATTTTGTTCGCGGTAGACGTGATCGATGCGGAACGATTCGAGGGCGGCCGCCATTTTGCGGGCGCGCTCGAACAGGGGCTGCAGCTCCGGGCTGCGTACTTTGTACAACCCGCGCATCTGCTTGACCATGAGTTCGGAGTCGGCTTCGATGCGCAGCGCGCGGATGCCTTGCGATTCCGCGTAGTCGAGGGCGGCGATCAGACCGTAGTATTCGGCGACGTTGTTGGTCATGCGGCCGATGTATTTTTTGAGCTTGGCGACGATGTCGCCTTTGGCATCGCGGATGACGACGCCGTAGGCGGCCGGGCCGGGGTTGCCGCGCGAGCCACCGTCGATATTGGCGCGGTAGGCGACGGTGGCGGGTTTCGCTTCGGGCGCTCCGTCAGCGAACAGGCCCGCGGCGCGGGCAGGTGAGACGCGTTTAGCCATCAGGAAGAAGTTGACGCGGAAGATGCCGCGTGGCTGGGGTCACTGTCCAGATTGTGTGGGACCACCGGCTCGAGGGAGTAGAGGATCAAGCCGCAACTTTCGCAGCGGTAGACTTCCTCGTCGTTGGTGTCTTGCACCAGGAGCTGAATGATGTGCGGAAGGACGCGCATACCGCAGCCGCGGCATTGGCCGTCGCGGGCCAGGGCTAACGCGGTGCCGTTGTGGCGCTTGGCGATGCGGTCGTAGAGGATGCGCATGTCTTCGGGGATGGGATCCAGGACCTGCTCGCGCTCGGCTAACGCGGCATCGAATTCTTTTTTTCTGGCAGCTTGCTGGGTTTCGATGTCTTTGCGCTCGACGGCTACCGTTTGTTCGGCTTGTTTCAAGTTGGCTTCCGAATTTTTCACGCGGCGCTCTACGTCTTCGGCGGCCATCATGATTTCCAGCTGGCGATCTTCGGCTTTGGCCATTTCCGCTTCGGCGTTGGCGATTTCGTGCTGTAGGGCTTTGTAGGCTTCGTTGGTCTTTACGGCGCCGCTTTGGTCGCGATATTTGCGGGCGCGTTCCTTCCACTGATCGACGTCCAGCTCAAATTTCTTGCGTTCTTTGAGGCCGCTAAGGTGGGCTTCTTTTGCGGCGGCTAGCGCGGCGCGAGCGCCGTTCAATTTTAAGTCGGCTTCGCGGATGCGCTTGGGGAAGGTGTCGAGGTCGGCGCGCAGGGCGGCGAGGTGGTGGTCGACGGCTTGCAGGTCCAGCAGACGGGGTATGGCGGGATGCATCAAGGGAGAGTCTAGCATATGGGGAGGGAGGTTGGATGGACGGGGTTTGCATCCGGAGGCGGGCGAAGAGGGAAAGCGAATTCGACGCGCAAAAAACTGGGGGTTCGCCGGACCAACGATCTTGCCGAGATAGGGCACAGCGGCGCTGTGCCCCTACCGAGGATTGAGGCGCGTTTGGCGGTTATTGGGCGGCGGTGGCGTCGCGGCGGATTAGCGTGGCGTCCAGGAAATAACCGATGCCGATGGCCAGGGGGATGATGCCGAAGGCGGCGGCTACCCAGGTGTCGGGTTCGCGTTCGATCTGGGCGATGAGGGCGAAGGTGAGGATGTAACCGAGTGCTCCGCTGACGAGCAGGATGCCGGAGCGGCGGGAGCGGGCGGTTTCGGAGAGTTCGGCGGCCATGGAAATGTCCGCTCCTTTGGCGATGGCGGCGAGGCGCTCTTCGGTGCGCAGTTTGCGCACGCGGTAGTACGTGTACATGGCGCCCAGGGGGATGCCCAAACTCATGATTACGGCTACTAGACCGATTAAGTGACCATCCATAAGGTGCTCCTTCGTTTTTTTCGCGCCACAGAGCGCGCCGTAGTGTGGGGCCGACGTCAGCTGAAGGTACGTGGTAGGTGTCGGAAAAGTTCCTTGCGGTTCAAGCGGGTTCCATGGATTTGCACCTGCCAATGGCCGGCAAGAGCGCTTTGCGGGGCGGATGTTTCGCCGAGCTGCGAACTTTGCGGTGGTATTGACGCCTGGCGGAGCCCTTCGAGACTGAGGATAAACGAGCCCCGCCCCTACACGTTATGGATTGCTGCTGGTCAGTTCAGTTCGTGGACTTGCATGGTTTGGTCGATGGCCAGGGTGGGGTAGCGGATGGGGGAACCTTCGGGGGCAGGCGCGTGGCGGGCGACGGCGGTGAAGTCGCCGCCGGAGCACTGCACGGAATAGGAGTAACCATCGCGTTCGGGGCGCTGCATGGTGATGGAGTTTGAAGAGATGAGCTCGTCCATCGAGGCGCAGTGATCGTTCAGGGCGGTGAAGCTGCGCTCGGCCTGCGCGATCTGGAGCAGATCCCCGCGAACGCCGGTCAGGCTAATCGCCTGCGTCGCAGCCGTTCCTGGATCAGAAGTAGGCATCTGCTTCAGGGAATACTGATAGATCCCGAAACCGACGCCAACGAAGACGAGCAATCCAGCCAACCAGCGCATGACGGCATTGTGTCGCTGCCGCTTCGGGTGATGCAACGCCGCGCTCGAACCCTTGTGCGGAAGGAAACAATGGCCGGTTTCCGGGATCGCGCCGCCAAGCCGCGCCGATAGACTGGTTTTGCCGCCAAACACCCTTCCCGGTGACACGTTTCGGTCTGGAAAAACCGAATGAATACGATCGCGACGCCCGTTGATGTTGATATCGGGGTGATTGAGAAGTTGCGCGACGAAGAACTCGAAAAAGCGCGCTCGATTCAGAGCGCATACTCTCCAGTGGAACCGCTGCGCGCTCGTGGGTGGGGCTAGGCGCCGCGACCGTGCTGAAGGTGCGAGATTGCGGCGTGCCCAGACGTTGCCGTGGAAACTCGGCTTGGCCGGTCGAGATGCAACGGTATCCGGCCGCACGGCGTCAAACCTAGTGTTGCCTGCGTAGCGACCCTAGGTTTTGTGCCGTTTGTACGCTCCCAAGCCGCTGTCGTACACTGAATGATTCGCAGACCCGTCTAAAGAGTAAGTGAGGCTTCCTTTGAGTAAATTGATGCGGAATCGATTGGTTTCCATTTGTTCGTCGCTGAGTTTGCTGGCGTTGCTGGCTCCTGTGAGCGTTCGCGTCGCGCAGGCGGCGCCGCCGGATACGCCAGCCAAGCGCTCGCCGCTGCTGGCAGCGATGCAAGCGGAGCTGGACCGCTCGTTCAAGACGTTGGGCGCGCAGGACCCGCCGGCGTACTACATGGGCTACACGATTACCGACACACAACGCGCGGAAGTTTCCGGCTCCAACGGCGCACTGCTGAACAGCAATGAAAATCGGAATCGCTGGCTGGAAGTTTCGGTCCGCACCGGCAGCTATGACCTCGACAACACGCACAAAGTAGGGACGCGGGAGGAGCAGCGCGGCGGTCCGGGTGAACCTGTAGCGATCGACAACGACACCGATGTGCTGAGGCGAGCCATTTGGTTGGAGACCGACAAGCAATATAAGGCGGCGGCGGAAGCGCTGATCAAGATCAAGACCGGCAAGGAAGTGAAGGTGGAGACCGCGGAAGGCGCCGCACCGGACTTCACGCACGAGCAGCCGCACACGTATATCGGTCCAGAGAGTTCTTTTCAACTAGAGCGCAAGCCCTGGGAAGAAAAAGTGCGTGCGTATACCAAAGAGTTTCGTTCTTCTCCGGCGGTGATCAACTCCATCGTGACCTTTTCGGCGCAAGCGCAGAACGCCTACCAGGTTACGAGTGAAGGGACGCAACTGCAGTTCGGCCAAATCCGCTACCGGTTGGAATTGTTCATTCAAGGTAAAGCGCCGGACGGTATGGATCTGGAACGCTACTACAACTTTGACTGGGTGAATCCCGCGGATGCGCCGGACGACAAAGCGGTTCTTGCTGCGGGCGCGACGATGCGCAAGGAATTGGAAGGATTGGTCGCCGCTCCTATCAACGAGCCCTCCGTGGGACCTGCGTTATTGACGGGACGCGCGGCGGCGGTTTTCTTCCATGAAGTTTTCGGCCACCGCGACGAAGGTCACCGGCAGAAGGACGTTTCCGAAGGACAGACGTTCGCCAAAAAAGTGGACCAGCCGATCTTGCCGGACTTCCTGAGCATCGTGGACGACACCACCATGCGCAAGCTGGGTTCCACCGACCTGCTGGGCTATTACGAATATGACGATGAAGGTGTGAAAGCGCATCGCGTGGTACTGGTCGATCACGGGGTGCTGAAGGATTTCGAAATGTCGCGGTCGCCGCTGGTGGGTTTCCCGCACTCGAACGGACACGGAAGGCGACAATTGGGAGCGTCGCCGGTTTCGCGGCAGGGCAACCTGATCGTGGAAAGCAGCAAGCAGGTAACGAACGCGGAACTCCGCGTGAAGCTAATCGAGTTGATCAAGCAGCAGCACAAGGAGTTCGGCTTGTTGATCGACGATATTGCCGGCGGATTCACGTTCACGGGCCGCGGTCAGCCGCAAGCGTTTCAAGTGCTGCCGCTGGTGGTGTACAAGGTTTTTGCGGACGGCCGCCCGGATCAGCTGGTTCGCGGAGTTGATATCGTGGGAACGCCGCTGGCGTCGCTGACCAAGATCGTGGCGACCGGCGACACCGCGGAAGTTTTCAACGGGTACTGTGGCGCGGAATCAGGTTCGGTACCGGTCTCGGCGGCCTCGCCGGCAATTTTGACCACCGAACTGGAAGTTCAGAAAAAAGAGAGTTCGACAGACCGGCCTCCCATTCTGCCTTCGCCCGCACATGATGCGGCAAAAGCCGGGGGTGCTCAGTGAATCGCGCTCGCACGATAGTGGCGTTTGCGATCGTAGCGGCAACGATGAGCTGGTTCGCGCCGGCTCGCCTGCAAGGGGCGCAGGCCGCTCAAGACAACGACCAAACGCTGCGCGCCATGCGCGACGAAATGGCGCGATCAAAAACGCGGCTGGAGTTGAATATTCCCGGCACGAACCAACCGGTGCGGCCCTACTACGTGGAATACCGGCTGCTCGATCTGGACGTAAAAGAGATCGTCGCGGAATCCGGCGCGCTGATGAGCAGTTCCCACACACGCAACCGATTCATGGATGTGGAAGCGCGCGTGGGCACCTACAAGCTGGATAGCTCGAACTTCATTGGCGACGAGGGATTTCGCGGATTCATCGGATCGACAGGATCAGTGGGAATCGACCGCGACTACGATTCGCTGCGGCAAGACTTGTGGATTGCCACGGACCAGGCCTTTAAGGAAGCGATCGATACGTACTCGCGCAAGCAGGCATATTTGAGCAGTCTGGCGCGACAGTCGGAGATCGATGACTTCTCGAAGGCGGAGCCGGTTCACGTGACCGATCCACTGGTCACCGCGGATTGGACGAGCCGCAATTGGGAGCAAGAAGCCCGCGATTCGTCGGCGACGCTGCGGGCTTTTCCCGAGATTTACGAATCGCGGGTTACCTATTATCTGGTCTACGCCACGGAATACCTGATGACCAGCGAAGGCACCGAGATTCGCACGAACCGGACGTTCGCCGCCGTGGAAGCAGGTATGAATACTCTGGCCCAGGATGGCATGCCGCTGAATCATCTGTTTTCGGCGTATGCCCCGAAGCCGGCGGATCTGCCGACCGTGGATGCCGTACGCAAAGGACTGAACGTTGCGGGAAGCGAGTTGATGGCGCTGCGCGCATCGGAACCCGCGCAGGACTATACCGGCCCGGTATTGTTCGAAGCGCGCGCGGCGGCTCCGCTGCTGGCGCAGATTTTGGGGCCGGCGATGAATGGATCGCGGCCACCGATATCGTTTCAGCCGATCGTGGAGCAGATGCTCGGCAACCTGGGAGGCAAGAGCGATTGGAGCGGGAGGCTCGGCGCGCGCGTTTTGCCGACGACGGTCAGCGTTGTTGACGATCCCACGGCCAAAGACTTTCATGGCACGCCGCTGATCGGATCCTATTCCGTGGATGATGAAGGTGTGCGCGCCCAGAAGGTGACCGTGGTGGAAAACGGCACGCTCAAAACACTCTTGATGTCGCGCCGCCCGGGAAATGACTCCGACCAATCGAACGGGCACGGGCGGTCGGGATTCTTGACGGACGCCAAGCCGACGATGAGCAATTTGTTCTTCACGTCGACCGAAGAAGTTTCGCCGGCGGAATTGAAGAAGAAATTTCTGGACGAGTGCCGGGCAGAGAAGCTCGCGTACTGCGTGGTCGTGCGCGAGATGGACAATCCATCGCTGAGCTTGCTGCACCAGGAGGATTTCTCGGAATTGCTGGCCAGTTACGGGGGCGGCGCGGGTACCGGCGACCGATTGCCGCTGCTGGTCTTCAAGATTTATCCCGAGGATGGGCGCGAGGAAGTGATGCGCGGGGCCCGGATTATCGGCGTCAACAGCCGTTCGCTACGGAATCTGGCGGGAATCGGCAACGATAATTTCGTGTACAACTACATGCAGAGCCAGATCGCGGGTTTTTCGGGCACGGCGCTGGGGGCGTTCGGATCGGCGCAAGGCGGGCTGCCGGCGTCCGTCGTCGCTCCTTCACTGCTGTTTGAGGAGCTCGAAGTCCGAGGGGCGCGCGGAGAGCCGAAGCGATTGCCGCTGCTGGCGGCCCCGCCAATGAGCGCCGCGAAATAGGTCTCGATTCTTGGGCTTCGCCCGGCGTCCGGTCAACATCCGATCGCGCGTGCAAAACGTAATCTAGAGTGGGAGTGTTGGCGCGCCTGCCGTTGAACGCTGCTCGCTCCGCCAACGAAGTACCGGCATGAAAGATTTAACACGTCGCAGCCTAATTTTCGGGACCGCCACTCTCGGCGCCTATGGCCTGCTTATCGGAGTGCAACGCGCGCTGCTCGCGGCATTCGCCGACGACCAACCATCACAAACGAATCCCGACACGGGCCCGGTGACCATCGTAAAGTTTGCCGACGACGCCACCCGTCTGGCGGCGGCCACCCTGCGCAAAGTCAAAAAGACCGACGAAGAGTGGAAGAAGCAACTCAGCCCGCTGAGTTACGATGTCACGCGCCGCGCGGGCACCGAGTGGGCTTTCAGCGGCGCGCTGGACAAAGAGCATGCGGCCGGCCTGTATCGCTGCATCGATTGCGAAAACGCTCTTTTCGATTCCACAACGAAATTCGATTCCGGCACCGGCTGGCCGAGTTTTTGGAAGCCGATCACCAGCGAAAACGTATATGAAAAGAAGGACATTTCGTTCGGCACGATCCGGCGAGAAGTGAAATGCACCCTTTGCGACGCGCACCTCGGCCACGTCTTCCCCGATGGCCCCGCGCCCACCGGTTTGCGCTATTGCATGAACTCCGCCGCGCTGCGTTTCCTGCCTCGAAGCCGAACCTGAAGCGGACTTCGCCAAAGTTCGTTTTTCGGCGCCAGTTTCGTTTATCCGATCGTTGAAGCTCGCAAGACGGCTGGGAACACGCGCCTGCCATCGCTCCTACATCGGCTTATCCCCTGTACGGGCAAAGGCTTACTTTGAGGTAGTCTAGGCAGCGGTGATCGCAACCGTTCAAGAGAGAGAAGTAAAGGAAAAGAAGCGGGCGGCGTTGTTGAGCGTCGGCTCCGCGGTCGTACTGGTGTCCTTGAAGGCTTTTCTGGTGCTGCGCACGGGTAGCCTCGGCGTCTTATCCGAAGCGCTGCACTCTGGGCTGGACCTGGTCGCCGCGGTGATCACGTTTTTGTCCGTCCGCGTTTCCGATGAGCCGGCGGATGAGGAGCACCCCTATGGGCACGGGAAGTTCGAAAATTTCTCTGCTTTCGTTGAAACCGCGCTCCTGGTTCTGACGGCTCTTTATATTATTTACGAAGCGTTCGTGCGTTTGTTCTTTCGCAGCGTGCACATCGCGCCCAGCATTACCGCGGTGGTGGTCCTGATGGTGGCGCTGGCGATCGACTTGACGCGTGCGCGGGCCCTTTCCAACGTCGTCAAGAAATATCCGAGTGAAGCGCTGGAGGCCGATGCGCTGCACTTCTCCACCGACGTGTGGAGCACCATCGTGGTCATTTGCGGAATCGGCCTGGTATGGGCCGGCGAGACTTGGAACATGCCGTGGCTGGTGTATGCCGACGCGCTCGCGGGCCTGGGCGTCGCCGGCGTGATTCTGTGGGTGGGGTCGAGGCTTGGCAAGCGTACCGTGGACGCACTTTTGGATGTGGCGCCGCAGGGATTGCAGCAGGAAATCGCCCGCGCCGTTGCGCGCATGGATGGCGTGCTGGACGTGGACCGCGTGCGCGTTCGCCGCGCGGGGAACCGGCACTTCGTCGATGCGACCGTCAGCGTGGCGCGCACCGCCAGCCTCGAGCAGGTTCACGCCCTCAGCGACGCCATCGAGAAACGCATCGGTGAAATCGTGCCGTCGGATGTGATGGTGCACGCCGAGCCGCGCGCTCCTCAGGGCGAACACCTTTTCGAGGCCATCCGCGCGGTGGCGCAGCGTATGGGCTTGGCCATTCATGACCTGAGCGCTCTGCAGCAGCAAAATCAGCTTTTCGTGGAACTCCATCTCGAGGTAGATGAAAACCTTAGCCTTCGCGACGCGCATCGCCAGGCTTCGGAACTCGAGGACGGCATACGCGAGCTACGCGACGGACCGATCGACGTCAACATTCACATTGAGCCGCTCGGGCGGCACATTGCCACGCCCGACGCCGGCGGCGGCGAGATGAAGCAACTGTCGCGCTCGATCGAGGAGTTTTTGAACACTCTGCCCGCCGAATACGACGAGCTGGTGAATTGCCACGACGTTCATGTTCGCCAGGTCGAGCACCGCATCCTGGCGTCCTGCCACTGCACAATGAAGGGTAATCTGCCGATCACGCAAATCCACGACGTTACCGCCGCGCTCGAAGACCGCGTGAAAGAGCGATTCCCGCAGGTACATCGCGTCACGATCCACCCGGAACCAGTCGAAGGTTGAGAAAAATTAGGATTCTTCGGGACGCAAGAAGACCTGGGCGGCGAGTGCGATCAGCGCCGGAAAGCAGACCAACACGTAGCGGGGTTCTGGCGTTTCCAGCGTAGTCAGAAACGCGGTGCGCAGTAATACAAAAACGATGAGCACAGCCACGGCGGGGCGCACCGAAGGGCCCTGCCTCCAGAGGCGCAATACTCCCCATAGCGCGAGCCCGACGTAAACGATGTTGAGCAGGAACAGCCCCACCGTCACCGACTGATCGATTTTGTCGTCCTGCCATGATTGCACGAGCGGAAAGACCGTGCCGGATACCGGAACCAACTCGATACGCGGCGTGAACCACATGGTCACCGCACGCGCGAGGGGCAGCCGCACATAGGTGCGCAAGGGATGGCGAGCGGTACGTTGGCGCGCCAATTCGCCAAATGCATGGTCTTCGTCCGGGGTCAGCGTCAGGTCGTTGTTGTACGGCTCCAGAATCGCCGCGACCCGCTCGCGTTCCTCGGGGGTATCGAAAGCCCGCGCGGGGATGTCCTCCATGCGAATTGCTTCATCGTTGAGTTTCCAGGACACCAGGTAGACGTCGCGAAAGCGATACAGCCAGGTTTTTTCCCAGCTCATGAAGCCGTAGGGGACCAACTCACCCGGCAAATTCGAGTTCTTGGGCGCGAGAAGTTGAAACTCGTGTAAGGTCACAGCGTTGCGTACGGCCCACGGCGCCAGCGGAACCGCGCACAGCAACCCCATGCCGGCGACGGTCTGAATCCAGCGCTTCGTCTCGTGTTGCGACACCAGCACAATTCCGAGAACGATCCACCCGGCCACAAGAAGCAGCGGTGTCTCCGGCCGAAACAGCGTGCCGGCGCCAACCAGCAGTGCCGCCAACGCGGCCAAATATCCGTAGTTGTTCGCAAAGCGCCAGTCCTGCTTGATGAACATCCACCCGTTGTTCCGCGTGCGTCCCACCAGCAGGCCCAGAGGTATCAACGCAGCAGCAGTAAAAAAGATCGCAAAAACCTCGGTGAGCGGGACCGCCGCATAATTCGCGGTGAATGGACACAGCGCTGCTAGCCAAAGCGCCGCTGTGAACACTCGCCCAGGCGGGTTGCGCTCATTCACCATCAGGTGCAACGTAGCCGCCAAGGTCGCGATCAGCAGGCAGGAGAGCAAATCCACCAAAGCCTGCGCGATCATCACCGAAAGGCGCGCGTCGGGCCCGGTCCTCCCCGCGACGGCGTACACCAGTGCCAGAAATGCGGGATATCCCGGCATGCGCAGATCCACCGGCGTGATCTGCCCGAACACCTCCATGGCGTAGACGTGGTGCTTCAGCCAGTTCGTCGCCATCTGCTCGTACAGGACCGTATCGCCCGAGTTGGCCGGGTACTTGAAGACGAAAAGGAGCCGCAGGCAAAATCCAGCCGTGAGCGCGGCAAGGGGATGCGAGAAAATTCGCTTCATCGACGGAACGCATCTTACAATAGAGCAGACGCATTCAGGCAGACCGACTCAGCCCTGCCCGATGATCAGGCCCCTGCCAAGTTGACAGGTTGAAAGGTTTCATGAAGGAACGTGGACCGATTTTCTATGACGCGGAACGCGTCCGTTGGCGACGCACGCGCCGGGTCATGGAAGTTTCCGGGGCCTTGCTGACGTTGCTGCTGGCGTATTTTTTCGTCAACATCGCGGCCAGCGTCGAGCTTCCCGCGGGCCTGCTGCCGGACACCCGGCCGATTTATCGCGCGCTGAAACTCAAGTCCGCGGCGAAAGCGGTTCCCGTGCGCGAAGGGCGGCGGCGCCGCGTCGCAAACCTGGGGAATGTTCCGGCAAGCTACGACCCGTTGCGGGCCGCGTACTATGTCAGCTGGGATTCCAACAGCCTGGCCTCCTTGAAGCGTCACTACAAAGATCTCGACGTCTTGATTCCCGAGCAACTGCACGCGGTCACGTCGGATGGGGAACTGACCATCGTCGACTACGAACGCTACCAGACCGTGAAGGCCAGCCCCGCGCAAGCGGTCTCGCTGCTGAAAGACGACAAGCTGCACCGCTGGATGAAATCGGCGAACGTCGAACTTCCCATCATGGGCATGCTGAACAATTACGACGGCCAGGTCTGGCGCGTCAGCGAAATGGTTCAGCTGCTGGCGAATCAGGACGCCCGCCACAACTTGGTTCGCGATGTCGTGGAGTATGCCGTCGAATTCCACGAGGTTGGCATCGTCGTCGACTTTGAATCGATTCCAGACAAGACCCAGCCTGACTTCCGCGAATTTGTCGCAGAACTCGCGCCCGCTCTTCACTCGGTGGGCCTAAAGTTGATGGTCGAGTTGCCCGCGCGCGATGACGCCTACGATTACAAGTTCTTCGGCAAGGAATGCGACGCCATCGTGCTGTTGAACTTCGATCAGCACTGGGTCTCTTCGCCGCCGGGTCCCATCGCGGCCCAGGATTGGTTCGTCGAAAACCTGCGCGAGATCCTGCAACTAGTGCCAGCGCAGAAAATCGTCGTCGGCGTTGCCAACTTCGCCTACGACTGGCCGCAGGCTGCCGACAAAAAGTGGACCTCCGCCACCGAGTTCAGCGTGCAGGAAGCTTTGCTGCATGCCTACGAGTCGGAAACCGACATCGACTTTGACGAAACCTCGCTGAATCCGCGCTATTCCTATGTGGATGAAAACAATCGCGTTCACCAGGTCTGGATGCTCGACGCCGTGACCGGCTACAACCAATTGCGGGCTAGCGAACGCATGGGTGTACAGGGCACCATGATGTTTCGCCTCGGCCACTCCGACACTTCCATCTGGCGCATTTGGGACGCCACGCGCCCCGACGATGCCATCCGGCAGACGCTCACCGACATTCCGCCGGGTCCGGACCTGATCCTGGAAGGCAACGGCGACGTATGGCGGTTCGTCGATACCCCCAAGCGCGGCAAACGCTCTTTCCTCTACGACGCCGCGACCGACCTCTTTACCGACGAAAACTACGAAGCCTATCCGCTTTCCTACGATATCGATCAGATCGGCGCGGCCAAGAAGAAACTTGCCATCACTTTTGACGATGGCCCCGATCCTCGCTGGACGCCGCAAATTCTCAACACCCTTAAGGAAAAGAACGTCCCCGGTACATTCTTTGTGATTGGCGTCGAAGCCAGCGAGAACCCGGAAATTCTCAAGCGCGAATTCGCCGAAGGCCACGAAATTGGCAATCATACCTACACGCATCCGAACTTTGACGAAATCACCAAGACGCAAATTCGCTGGGAGTTAAACCTGACGCAGCGCTTGATCGAGAGCACCATCGGCGTGAAATCCATCTTGTTCCGTCCACCGTACGGCATCGATCATCAACCCGAATACGCCGAGGAAGTCGCGCAGCTCCCGATCGCGCAGGACATGGGTTATTTGATCGTGGGCCAAAAAATTGACGCGCATGATTGGCAACAGGTCGCCGGAAGCCAGATTCCCGAGCAAGAGATCATCAACAACGTGATGCGGCAGGCCGAAGACGGCAACATCATTCTGTTTCACGACGGCGGCGGCGACCGCAGCCACACCGTCCTCGCTTTGCCCAGGATCATCGACGCGTTGCGCGCGCAGGGCTACGAATTCGTTTCCGTTTCGGACCTGATTGGCAAAACGCGCGCCGAAGTGATGATGCCGCTTTCTACAGGTGAGCGATTGCAAGCCCGCGCGGACGGATTCATCTTCGGAATCTATCGCTGGCTGCGCGCTGGAATCGCCACCATCTTTATCGTTGGCATCGTCCTGGTCAGCGGGCGAGCGCTCATCATCGGTATTCTCGCGCTGATCGAAAAACTTCGACCGGACCACGCGGTGATGCCCGATCCCCCGCCGAGCGTCACCGTGCTGATTCCCGCGCACAACGAAGAATCTGTCATCGTGCAAACGGTGACTTCGGTGCTCGCGTCCGATTTGCGCGATTTGCGGGTGATCGTCGTGAACGATGGCTCGACCGACCGTACGCGTGAACTCCTCGAAACCAATTTCGCTCTGGATCCCCGGGTGCGCATCATTCATCAGGTCAATCGCGGCAAATCCGCAGCGCTCAGCCGCGCGATGACCGACGCGCACACCCAAATCGTCGTCACCATCGACGCCGACACCGAAATTGAGCCCGACGCCATCAGCAAACTCGTCCGGCATTTTTCGGATCCGAAGCTTGGCGCCATGGCAGGCAACGTCAAAGTCGGCAACCGCTCGCGCTGGCTTACCCGTTGGCAAGCGCTCGAATACATCACCAGCCAGAACATGGAAAAACGCGCTTTCGATCTTCTCAATTGCATCACCGTCGTCCCTGGAGCCCTGGGCGCGTGGCGCAAGCAAGCCATCGAAGCCGCCGGAGGAATTACCGCCGACACAGTCGCGGAAGATGCCGATCTGACCATCGCCATTCGCCGCCTCGGCTGGCGCGTGGGCTACGATGAAGAAGCCATCGCCTGGACCGAAGCTCCCGAAACCGCCAGCCAGCTGATTCGCCAGCGATTTCGCTGGACCTTCGGCACACTGCAAGCGTTCTGGAAACACAGCAACACGTTGTTCCGTCCGAAATACGGCACGCTGGGATGGATTGCCCTGCCGAACATCTTCGTCTTTCAACTGGTGCTGCCGCTCATATCGCCGGTCATCGACTTGATGTTTTTCGGTTCGCTGGTGCTGTGGGCACTGGGGCAAAAGGTCGCGCACCTCCCGCAAATCTGGACCACTGCCGATGTGGAGCGCTCGGTTCTTTTCTTTCTTGGCTTCCTGCTGATCGACATCCTCACGTGCGCTCTCGCGTTCTTGCTGGAGCGCAAGGAAGACTGGACGCTGCTGTTTCCGGTGCTGCTGCAGCGCTTCTACTACCGGCAACTGATGTACGTTGTGCTGTTCCGCTCCGTCAAGGAAGCGGTCAGCGGCCGGCCGGTGGGATGGCGCGGCGTCGAGACCGAAGCCCCTCGGACCGCCGTCACCGCCTAGCGAATGGTAGCGCCGGCGGGCCCTGACCTCGGACCCGGGCCCGCTGTTCACCTCTATTCTCGGCACCCCATCGTTAACGCGCTCGACGCCTAACACTGTCACTGTGAGGCTACAACCAGGGTAGCCGAAGGGGTCTTAACCGATTCTGTGTCAACCAAACCCAACGATAATTCGGCTATTTTCGTCCTGGACCCGATTTGTTGTACGATATCGCTCTCTCCAAGGAGGGCTCCATGGCCATCAACTTCACCCTAAACGGCAAGCCCGAAACCGTCGACGTCAGCCCGGAGATGCCTCTGCTCTGGGTGCTCCGCGACACCCTCAACATGACCGGCACCAAATTTGGCTGCGGCATGGCGCTGTGCGGAGCTTGCACCGTGCACATCAATGGCGAAGCCACGCGTTCCTGCATCACTCCCATTTCCAGTGTGGCCGGAAAGAAGGTCACCACGATCGAAGGCTTGTCGGTCGACGGCACTCACCCTGTCCAGGTCGCGTGGATGGCCGAAGACGTTCCGCAGTGCGGCTACTGCCAGTCGGGACAAATCATGTCGGCGGTCGCGCTGCTCGCGAAGAAATCCAGCCCGACCGACGCCGACATCGATGACGCCATGAGCGGCAACATCTGCCGCTGCGGCACCTATCAACGCATCCGCAAAGCCATCCACCGCGCCGCCACCATGCCAACCGGCAAAGCAACTTCCGCTGCCTGATGCGGTCCGTCCGGACCCCACGGGCAGCGCTGGCTGGTCCTGAGCAACTCGAGGTTAAAGTCCATGGCAACAGCAACCATAGTGAATCGTCGCGATTTCTTGAAAACAAGTGTTTCCGGGGCCGCCGGTCTCATGGTCGGCTTCCATCTTTCACGATCGGCGTTCGCCGCCACTGCGGAAGACCAGGAGAAAAAGCCCGCAAACCCGTTCACCGCCTGGGTGCGCATCACGCCCGCTAATCAGGTGACGCTGATCCTCGGCAAATCCGAAATGGGCCAAGGCATCATGACCGCGCTTCCGATGATTCTCGCCGAAGAGCTGTACCTCGACTGGAAGCAGGTCCGCATTGAGCAAGCCCCGACTAACCCTGCGATCTACGAGCACGGCACCGGAGGCAGCGGAAGTGTCGCAGGATCGTGGCTGCCCCTGCGGCAAGCGGGCGCCGCTGCCCGCGAAATGCTGATCACCGCCGCCGCGCAACACTGGAACGTGAATCGCGACACCTGCAAGCCAAAGGATGGCGGCGTGCTGCACGGCGCGCGGAAACAATTCCTCACCTACGGGGAATTGGTGGAAGCCGCGGCGAAACTTCCGGTGCCCGACTTCAACACCGTGCCACTGAAAAACTCCAACGACTTCACCATCGTCGGGCACGACCAAAAACGTTTCGAGTCTCGCGCCAAATCCACCGGCGCCGCAAAATTTGGCATCGATGCGCGGCCGGACGGTTTGGTATACGCCGTGGTGGCACGCTGCCCCGTTTTCGGGGGCAAACCCACCAAGTTCGATGCCACCAAGGCTAAGGCGGTGCCCGGGGTGCGCGACGTGCTTGCGATCGATCCGGTTGCCGAAGGCGCTTTTGCCGCAGGCGGTGTCGTCGTCGTCGCCGATAACTCCTGGGCGGCCATGCAAGGACGCAAGGCCCTCGACATTACCTGGGACGAAGGGCCGCACGCCGCAGAATCGTCGCAATCGCTGCGCGCGCAGTTTGTCGAGAACGCTTCCAAGCCCGGCAAAGTCGTGCGTAACGACGGCGACGCCAACGCCGCGCTGGCGTTGGCTGCGAGAAAAGTAGATATCGTCTATGAAATTCCGTTCGCCGCGCACGCGTGCATGGAGCCAATGAATTGCACCGTACGCATCGGCCCGGACAGAGCCGAGGCGTGGGTTCCGACGCAAGCTCCGCAGTGGGCGCAGGACATCATCGCCGGCATTTCCAAGCTTCCGCAGGAAAAAGTCATCGTGCATACCACGCTGATGGGCGGCGGCTTCGGCCGGCGCTACCAAGCCGACTTCGTCGTGGAAGCCGCGCAAGTCGCGAAAGCCGTCGGCGACAAACCGGTGATGGTGCTGTGGACGCGCGAAGACGACATGCAGCACGATTTTTACCGGCCGGCTTCGTACCACCACATGCAAGGCGCCGTCGATGAGCGCGGCAACCTCGCGGCGTGGAAACATTTTCAGACATCGACCTCCATCGCCGCCGTGTGGGACAAGGACGGCGCGGAAAAGCCAGAGGGCAGCGAATTCGCCACCGCCGCTTTCATTCCGTATCAGACGAAAAACTATCGCATCGAATACACGCTGGCGAAATCCGGCGTTCCCCGCGCCTGGTGGCGTTCGGTCGAACATTCCAGCAGCGGCTTCGTGGTCGAAAGCTTCGTCGATGAACTCGCCGCCGCCGCCGGCGCTGATCCATTGGAGTTTCGCCTGCGCTTGATTGGCGACGACCGAAAGATTCCCGACTTCACCAACCCGAAAGAAGGGAAGCCGCTCGACACCGCCCGACAGAAAGCGGTTTTGAAGCTCGCCGCCGAGAAAGCCGGCTGGGGCCAGCCGTTGCCCACGGGCGTCTATCGCGGCATCGCCGGATATTTCTCCTTCGAGTCCTACACCGCCGGTGTCGCCGAAGTCAGCGTGAAGGATGGCAAGGTGCAGGTGCATCGCATCGTCTACGCCGTCGATTGCGGCCGCCCCGTCAATCCCAACGGCATTACCGCCCAGGTGGAAGGCGCCGCGATCTACGGCGTCTCGGCGTTCCTGAAGGACGCCATCACCATCGATCGCGGTCGCGTGGAGCAATCCAACTTCAACGACTACCAGATGCCACGCATCAACGAGACGCCGAAAATCGAAGTCCACGTCGTCAACAGCACCGAAGAACCTACGGGCATCGGCGAGCCCGGCCTGCCGGTAATCGCTCCTGCGGTCTGCAATGCCATCTTCGCCGGCACCGGCAAGCGCATCCGCCGCCTCCCGATCCGAGCGGAAGACCTGGCCTGACGCGGAGTTAAGGATGTGCCGCGAGGATGGCTTGTTGGCGCGCATTGACTTGAGTGTGGCCGCACCCTAAGATTGCCGAGCCATGACGGAGCCTCGTTCTCTCAGCGGACAAACAGTCTCGCACTATCGAATCCAGGAAAAACTCGGCGGCGGAGGGATGGGCGTCGTTTACCGTGCCGAAGATACCCGGCTGGACCGCAGCGTGGCACTGAAGTTTCTTCCCGAGGATACTCCGACGGACGCGCAAACTCTCGAACGATTCCAGCGGGAGGCGCGGGCCGCTTCTGCGTTGAACCATCCCAACATCTGCACGATTCACGACGTTGGTGAATTTGACCATCGGCCGTTCATCGTGATGGAGTTGCTGGAAGGCGAGACGCTGAAGCACCGCGTCAATGGCAGACCGCTGGATATCGATTCCATTCTGGACGCGGGGATTGAAATTGCCGACGCACTCGCTGCCGCGCACAGCAGGGGAATCGTTCACCGCGATATCAAGCCCGCCAATCTGTTTCTGACCCAGCGCGGGCAAACCAAAATTCTGGATTTTGGGCTGGCCAAAATGGAGGCGCGCAAGGCGCTGGCACCGGCCGGCGATGTGTCGGGGCAAAATACCGTCGATGCGGGCCGGGACTTTTTGACCAGCCCCGGTACGGCGCTCGGCACCATGGCGTACATGTCGCCCGAGCAAGCGCTCGGACGAGAGCTTGACCCGCGCACCGATCTTTTTTCGTTCGGCAGCGTGCTCTACGAAATGGCCACCGGCAAGCTCGCTTTTGGCGGCGACACTTCCACCTCGATTTTCGATTCCATTCTGAACGCCGCCCCGAAGCCTGCGGCCAGCCTGAATGCCGCGGTGCCTGCGGAGCTGGATCGCATCCTGAACAAGGCGCTGGAGAAAGACCGCGACCTTCGTTACCAGACCGCTTCGGAAATCAAAACTGACCTCAAGCGATTGAAGCGCGACCGCGATTCTTCCGGGCGCGTCAGCGATGCGAAAAGGCCGTCGGCTACCGCCGCGCAACCCGTGGCAGCAGCGTCGGAAAAATCCGTTGCCGTCCTGTACTTCGAGAATCTCAGCAACAGCAAGGACGACGAATATTTCCGCGACGGCATGACCGAAGACATCATCACCGAGCTTTCCAAAATCAAGGAGCTGCAGATCTTTCCGCGGGCCGCGGTGTTGGCCTATCGCGACAAGCCCGTGACCGGACCTCAAGTGGGTCGCGAACTCAATGCCGCTTGTGTGCTCAGCGGCAGCCTGCGCCGCGCCGGCAACCGCTTGCGCATTACCGCGCAGCTGATCCGCGCGCAAACCGGCCATTCGATGTGGGCGGAACGTTACGATCGCGAGCTCAAGGATGTTTTCGAGGTACAGGACGAAATCGCGCGCAGCATCAGCCAGGCTTTGCGCATCAAGCTTTCTCCGCAGGAAGAAAAGGCTATCGCGCGCAGGCAAACAGATAATCCACAGGCCTATGATTATTATCTTCGCGGACGTCAGTTTTTCCATCAATTTCGGCGAAAGGGTTTTGATTTTGCCCGCCAGATGTTCGCGCGCGCCATTGTGATCGACCCGCAATACGCCCGCGCGTACGCCGGCGTCGCGGACTGCTGCTCGTTTCTGTACATGTACTGGGACAGCGTGGAAGACAATCTGAACGAAGCGGAAGCTGCCAGCCGCAAGGCTTTGGAGCTGGACCCGGAGCTGGCCGAGGCCCATGCCGCGGGCGGTCTGGCGTTCGCACTGAAGAAGGATTTTGCTCAAGCCCAAAAGGAATTCGAGGCGGCCATTCGGCTCGATCCCAAACTCTACGAGGCTTACTATTTCTACGCACGCACGTCGTTCCAGAGCGGCAATTTGCCCAAGGCTGCGGAGCTGTACGAACAAGCTTCCAGGCTGAACCCCGATGACTATCAGGCGGTGAGTCTGCTGGTGGCGGTCTACCACGGGCTAGGACGCTCCGAGGAGGCGGCCGCCACCGAGAAACGCGCGCTGCAACTAATTGAAAAGCACAGCGAGAATCATCCCGACGATGCGCGGGCTCTCTATCTGGGCGCGGGAATCCTGGCGCGCGTCGGAGAGCATGCGAAAAGTTACGAATGGGCCCGGCGGGCGCTGGCCATCGATCCGGAAGAGACTTCGATTCTTTACAACGTGGCTTGCGTGTATGCGTTGCTGGGGCGCACCGAAGATTCGCTCAGTTGCTTGTCGAAGGTCATGGTGCACGGAACCTTCTTCAAGAATTGGGCGGCGAAGGATTCGGACCTCGATTCGCTGCGAACCGATCCCCGGTTCCACGCTCTGCTCAGTTAAACGGCCCGCGCCATTTTTACCCGCACTGCTTCCCCCTCGAGAGCGGCTGAAGCCGCGATTCCGGGCAACGCGTTCGGACCAGCTAGGCCAGAATTTGGTCGCGGAGCCCGCCGTAAGCGATCGCTCGAACAAATTCCTTCTCATACATGGCGTAAGGGAATCCGAGATCGATGTGGCTGGCCTGGTCGAGGATCTCTAGCTGCTCTGGCGAAAGCTGCAAGTCCAGGCTCGCCAGATTGTCCTGCAGTTGAGTCAACTTGCGGGCCCCGATGATGGGGATGACCGGCACCGGGCGATGGCGCAGCCACGCCAGCGCAACTTGCGCCATGCTCCGGCCGGCTTTGTCCGAAACCGTCTTGACCGCGGCCACCACGCGGTCGGCTCGCTCCTGCTCCGGCTGGAACCCCTTCATCATGTCGTGGCTCAGGCGCTTTGGTTCCCCCGAGCCTCGGTTTGGACCTTGGTTGTGGCCGTGATACTTGCCGGTGAGCACGCCGAACGCCAGCGGCGACCATGCGGTTACGCCGATCTCCAGCGCTCTGGCCATGGGGATCAGCTCGCGCTCGACGGTGCGCTCCATCAAGCTGTACTCGATCTGCAAGCCGACAAACGGTGACCACCCGCGCAACTGCGCCAGCGTGTTGGCCTGCGCCACCCACCACGCCGGCGCATCCGAGATGCCGACGTACAGCACCTTGCCCTGGCGCACCAGATCGTCCAACCCTCGCATCACCTCTTCGACCGGCGTCATCTGGTCCCAGATATGCACCCAGTAGAGATCGATATAGTCGGTCTTCAGCCGCTTGAGGCTGGCCTCGACAGCCTGCACCATGCTCTTACGGTGGTTGCCGGCCGCGTTTGGATCCTTTCCCGGACCAGCGTTGGAATATTTGGTGGCCAGCACGACACTCTGCCGGTGGTCTTCGATGAACTCGCCCAGGAACGTTTCGCTGGTGCCATTCGTGTAAATGTTCGCGGTGTCGATGAAATTGCCGCCAGCCTCGCGGAAAGCGTCGTAGACCTTGCGCGCCTCGTCCTTGGGGGCGCCCCAGCCCCAGTCATCGCCGAAGGTCATGGTGCCGAGGGCGGCCTCGGAAACGCGCAACCCGCTCTGGCCTAGAAGTCGGTATCGCATGGACGGCTCCTTTTGTCGCTATGCTTGAGGTGATCTTGGATGTGGCGCGCCGCCCCCAGGGTATAAATCGAACATGAAGTCGGGTCTAAGTCCAAGAACCTCACCTCGCAAAACTCCTCACCCGCGGCAGGCGGAACCGAAGGTTGAAAAATACGCAGTTGTCATCCCGAACCCGCGTCGTTTGCGGGTCAGGGATCGGTTGCTCGCAAGAAAAGAAGATGTCCAGCGTGACAGAAGAGCCTTGTTGAAGAAGAGAATCTGTCGCCTCGCCTTGTCGGCTGATCGAACTCGCGACTGTTTCGCAGCCTGAGTTACCTCCGATTTCGAGGTTTTTAGAAAATGATTCAGAGACATGCCTGATTTTGATGAGCATGCCGGGACAGAGCTGGGGAGGAGCCTTGGCTAACTCGAAAATCGCGTCGTCTGAGGCTTTTGCACAGCAAACCACAGGAAGCAAAAAATAATCCTTGGCGGGGACTTGACGAATCCAGAAAATCGAGTATACTTGCAAATGGCTCGGGGGTAGTTGAGCCTGTAGGGCATCACAGTCGGGTAGAAGAAGCGTCTTCCCAGCGTAGGATCAAGCGAAGGCCGGTAGTACACCCTATAGTGAGGTTCTTTACGAGCACTGGATAGAAATTTGTCGAGCTACGCGCAAAGTCCCGATCCGATCGGGATTTAGCCCGGCGCTCGACGCCGGGTTTTTTATTGTTCGGCAGCAATGCCGTGCAATGCTTCAGCGGAATGCTGGAGCGCTCTGACGGGATCAGGGCACACGCTCTTTGACAACAGAAAGGCTGGCAAGTCCACGCCGATAATTTCCGCCTGATTACGGTCGGGCGGGGATGCCATGGTGTGGACCTATTACAAGTTTGCTCGAGTTGAGCAAAACTGTGGAAAACAAAGGCAGCTCAAACAATTGCCTGATGAAATGTGGATACGAAAGCCAATGTCCGGTGCACCTGACTCTTACCCAGGGTTAAGGGAGCCGAAACACAAGGTATATGGAGCCGCAGACAGTCAGGACGTCGAAACTACAAAACGAAACTCGGACGTGTCTGTCCAAGCTTCGCACAACAGCCAAGACGGATTGGGTGAGTTTTATGATTAAGCTACTAAGAGCGTACGGTGGATGCCTTGGCGCCAGAAGGCGATGAAGGACGTGGCAAGCTGCGATAAGCCTCGGGGAGCCGCAAGCAGGCTTTGATCCGAGGATCTCCGAATGGGGAAACCCGGCGAGATGAACTCTCGTTACAGCCCGCTGAATACATAGGCGGGTATGAGCTAACCCAGGGAAGTGAACCATCTCAGTACCTGGAGGAAAATAAATCACAGAGATTCCGAAAGTAGCGGCGAGCGAAATCGGAACAGCCCAAACCCAAGTGCTTGCACTCTGGGGGTTGTAGGACCGCATAAGTAGAGTTACCAAACTGACGGTTAAATGAATCCGCTGGAAAGCGGAGCCATAGAGGGTGAGAGCCCCGTAATTGAAAACCGATCGGACTCGAAGCGGTATCCTGAGTACCACCGGACACGTGAAATCTGGTGGGAAACTGGGGAGACCACTCTCCAAGGCTAAATACTCTCTGGCGACCGATAGTGAACCAGTACCGTGAGGGAAAGGCGAAAAGCACCCCTGCGAGGGGAGTGAAATAGAACCTGAAACCGTATGCTTACAAGCAGTCGGAGGGCCATGTCCCGGTTTACCGGGAAAAGCCTGACGGCGTGCCTCTTGCTTAATGAGCCGGCTAGTTATTCTAACGTGCAAGGTTAAGCGCAAGCGAGCCGTAGCGAAAGCGAGTCCGAATAGGGCGACAAGTACGTTGGAATAGACGCGAAGCGGGATGATCTACCCTTGGCCAGGTTGAAGGTCGCTTAACCGCGACTGGAGGACCGAACAGGTGTGAGTTGAAAATCGCTCTGATGAGCTGAGGGTAGGGGTGAAAGGCTAATCAAATTCCGTGATAGCTCGTTCTCCCCGAAATGTCTTTAGGGACAGCCTTGCGTGAATTGCCACGGTGGTAGAGCTCTGAATGGACTAGAGGCCAACTCAGGCTATCAAATCCAATCAAACTACGAATGCCGTGGACAAATGCGCGGGAGTGAGACTACGGGGGATAAGCTCCGTGGTCAAAAGGGAAACAGCCCAGATCGCCAGCTAAGGTCCCTAACTATGTGCTAAGTGGGAAAGGAAGTGTATTCGCTCGGACAGCCAGGAGGTTGGCTTAGAAGCAGCCATCCTTTAAAGAAAGCGTAACAGCTCACTGGTCAAGCGGATATGCACCAACAATCCAACGGGGCTCAAGCACATGACCGAAGCTGCGAAATGGTTATTCCTTCGGGAATAATCTTTGGTAGGGGAGCATTGCGTGGAGTCAGAAGGTAGACCGAGAGGACTACTGAACACTACACAAGAGACCCTGCCGGCATAAGTAGCGATAAACGCGATGAGAACTCGCGTCGCCGAAAGTCTAAGGTTTCCTGAGGAAGGTTAATCCGCTCAGGGTTAGGCGGGTCCTAAGGTGAGGCCGAAAGGCGTAACTGATGGACAGCCGGTTAATATTCCGGCCCCGCCTGGTGACGTTTGACGATGGGGTGACACAGAAGGATAGGGAAGCCACCGGATGGAAGTGGTGGTTGACCAGTGAAAGCCGGATCTCAGAGGAAAATCCATGAGGTCATTCAACGGTGAGACTGGGCACGTGGCCGTATGGCCGACAAGTTTCCGATTTCACGCTGTCAGGAAAAACCTCTAAGGAGTCATCCAGGTGCCCGTACCCCAAACCGACACAGGTAGACAAGGTGAATATCCACAGGCGCTCGAGAGAACGCTCGCTCAGGAACTAGGCACATTAGCCCCGTAACTTCGGGAGAAGGGGCACCGCACTAGGGTTTATAGCCCGAAGCGGTCGCAGTGAATCGCGATCTGCAACTGTTTAACAAAAACACAGCTCTCTGCAAAGTCGAATACGACGTATAGGGGGTGACACCTGCCCGGTGCCGGAAGGTTAAAGCAAGGGCTCAGCCCGCAAGGGCGAAGGCTTGAACTGAAGCCCCGGTGAACGGCGGCCGTAACTATAACGGTCCTAAGGTAGCGAAATTCCTTGTCGGGTAAGTTCCGACCTGCACGAATGGTGGAATGATAGATCGACTGTCTTGGCGAGCGGCTCGGCGAATTTGTGGTTCCGGTGAAGACGCCGGATGCCCGCATCAAGACGGAAAGACCCCGTGCACCTTAACTGCACTCTGGCCATGAATAACGGATTTGTCTGCGTAGAATAGGTAGGAGCCTTTGATACCTTGGTTTCGGCTGAGGTGGAGGCAACAGTGAAATACTACCCTGATAAATCTGTCGTTCTAACCTACCACCCGAGACGGGTGGGGAGACACGGCCAGACGGGTAGTTTGACTGGGGCGGTCGCCTCCTAAATTGTAACGGAGGCGCTCAAAGATCGGCTCAAGCGGATTGGAAACCCGCTGTGGAGTGCAAGAGCATAAGCCGGTTTGACTGTGAGACTTACAAGTCGAGCAGGAACGAAAGTTGGATCTAGTGATCCGGTGGTCCCGCGTGGAAGGGCCATCGCTCAACGGATAAAAGGTACGCCGGGGATAACAGGCTGATCTAAGCCAAGAGTTCACATCGACGCTTAGGTTTGGCACCTCGATGTCGGCTCATCGCATCCTGGGGCTGTAGAAGGTCCCAAGGGTTAGGCTGTTCGCCTATTAAAGCGGTACGTGAGCTGGGTTCAGAACGTCGCGAGACAGTTCGGTCCCTATCTGGTGTGGGCGCAGGAGAATTGAAGGGAGTTGTCCCTAGTACGAGAGGACCGGGATGAACAGACCTCTTGTGTACGAGCTGTCCCGCCAGGGGCACCGCTCGGTAGCGAAGTCTGGAAGAGATAAATGCTGAATGCATCTAAGCATGAAGCTCGCCCTAAGATAAGTTCTCCCAAGGTTTAAGACCTAAGAAGGGCAGTCGAAGACTACGACTTTGATAGGCTGGAGGTAGAAGCGCAGTAATGCGTGAAGCTGACCAGTACTAATCGCCCGTTCGGCTTAATCATAAAACTTTCCCAAACCGTCTTTGGGGAAGAGCAAGCAACAAATCCAAATGCCTTTGTTTTCAAACGCTAGCTGCAAATGTTAGCTAAGGCACAGTGCGTTCGATTTCGAATCGAACTTGTAATGCCAGCCAATCTCTGTTGTCGCGCTCGCGCGCGATGAGTCGACCCACTCTCCTAGATAAGATTGAGTGGACCGCCCAAACCGCGCGAGCTTACAAGTTTCCGGTGATCAAACCGCGAGGGTCACACCCGTTCCCATCCCGAACACGGAAGTTAAGCCTCGCAGGGCCGATGATACTGCATGGGTAACTGTGTGGGAACGTAGGTCGTCGCCGGGATTACATTACAAAGACGAAAAGCCGCTTCGAGCAATCGAGCGGCTTTTTTGTTGGTGTGCCGAGCATAATCGACAGCGGCCAGCCAATCAGCTTCGACTGAGTTTTGCAGGTTCAGACGCATCAACTCACGGAACCGAACCCGTATGCGGACCCGCAATTTACGGTCGGTGTGCCGTGGGGAGGACGGCAACCGTCCCTCCTATGCCGATTTGTCCGGCAGTGAATCCATTGCGAAAAGTAACCCTGGAAACTGGCTTGTTGCTGTGTCCGAGTCCATTCCGGAACAAAGCTTCTTCAAACGAAAGGAGAATCCTGTGGGAACCCTTGAGGCTGCAAAGCCTGCCATTGTCATTTGCACGCGAGACCGCGACCGGGCCACGGCGTTCTATCGCGATGCCCTCGGATTGATGGTTGCTTCCGAAGACAACTTCGCTGCGGTGTTCAACATTGGCGGTGTCACTCTGCGCGTCTCTACCGTTGCCAATTTCACGCCGCACGAGCACACCATCCTCGGCTTCGGCGTGCCGGATGTGGCGGCGACCGTGAAAGCCCTACGCGAAAAGGGCATAACGTTCCTTAGCTATCCAGGCTTCCATCAGGACGAACTCGGTATTTGGACCGCGCCTGGCGGAACGGTGCGCGTGGCTTGGTTTAAGGACCCCGACGGCAATGTGCTGAGCGTGACAAACGCTTGAAGTGGCGAGATCCGGAAGCGGGCACCGCCGCCGCGGGAGCTTCAAATCCTTCCAGCTATTGCGAGATCTGAGGCGTGTCGGGATCGAGTGTGGCCTTGGGTTCGGAGATTTGCTGGGTCTCGTCCACCGAGAACAGCTTGTAGTTGCGGAAGTAGTGGCGGCGATGCATCCTGTGGCCGTGGAGATCAAAGAACAATTCCGCACTCTCGGGCAGCCATAACTCCTGGTTGCTCTTCCTGAATTTCACCGGCGCGTACTCGATGAAGGTATGCTCGACTTTGAGTCGTATGGCGGATATCGGAGCAACGATGTCGGTCTCCATGCCCGCGACCTGAAACGAGTCGGTGGTGATCCACGCACGCCCGCGAAGGGCCAGCGGATAGAATACGCGTCCAACCTCATAGCCGCGGAGGCGCGAAGGCCTGTCAGGCTTTTGCCGGAAGTGGATCTGCCAAGTGCGTCCGCTGAGTCCAGCGTGACTACGGCTCAAGCCCTCGCAAGAGATGTCATAGTCATCGCGGAAGCCTGGATCGAAAACCAGAACCATCGCGGGTAACCCAACGGTAGCAATATTCTCGGGAAAATCGGCGAGTACGATGGACCCGTTTCTGTACTCTTCGAAGTTGACCGACTGTGGGGTTTTTCGAGAGATAGTCACGATGTAGCTGTAGCGACGCGAATCGCGGCGCTTCGGAAATCCGGAACCGTCGATCACTTCGTTGTCCAGGTATTCTGTCGCGCTGACGCGATTGACGGCGCTGATGAATTCGCGGACGCGCTCGCCGGTTTGCTCGCGAATGTTATCCAGGGGGCACGCAACGCCAGGTTCCACCGGAGGCATGCGGTCGTCGACATCGGCGGGCAGCCATTTGGGCGGCGGCACGAGATCCGCGACACGCAAGGAAGTGTTTCCGGCCACCGGCGGCTGGGACACGACGGGGATGTCGGCTGGAGCGCTCGCTCGGGCCGCAAGCGGCTCCCGCAACTTGGTGATCCATTGGCGAACCTGCAAAGCCTTGGGCGATGTCGGAGCAGCGGCTAGAAACGCTTCAAGGGCGGTGATGGCCCGCTCCCGGTCATTTCGCTTGATGGAAATCTGGGCGAGAATCAATAGCGAGTCGGCGGCGCGCTCTTTGCCAAGTTCGGTGGCGCGGATTGCGTATTTCTCGGCCTTGTCCGGTTCCTGATGTTGCATGTAGGCCGCCGCGAGCCGCTGCTGGTAAGACCACGACGTCGGTTGTGCGTCCACGGCGCGCTCCAGGTAACCGATTGCCGCGGGGAGGTCTCCATCGTTAGTCGCGACTTGCGAGAGAGCTGCCAGCGCGAAGACATGGCGGGGATCCTCTTGCAAAGTTTTTTGCCAGTATTCCTTGGCGTGTACCGGGTCCTGGATTTGCGCGTAATACGCGCCCCAAAGATAGTTCACGTCCGGATAGGACGGCGCGGTTCGCGAAACTTTCTCCAAGCGTTTCTTGGCGTCCGCGGTGTTAGCGTTCCGAAGGTCTTCCAAAACTTTCCCCAGTTCCTTCACCGCTTTGGGGGCCAGAACCGGCACGGCCGAAGTGGACGAAACATGGTCGGCGGATTCGGGCAGCAAGGTGATGGAGATTTGCTCGCTCTGTCCAGCCACTTGAAGATCGACCGCTTGAGTAACCGTCTGGTAGCCGGGCGCGATGACTTCGATCGAGTAGCGGGCGGGAGACAGGTTTGGGAAGATGACTTGCCCGGCCCTGGGCGTAGCGACACTGATGGGGGAACCACTGGTCCAGTAATACAAGTTAACCGTCGGTTGGGCTTCGGATGGCGAACCGTCTATGGTTCGGACGGCAACGGTGACCGAGCACGGTCGCTGCGGTTGCTGCGCGTTCGCCGCAGAACCGAAAAAAAGGCAAAGCGCCCACAATGCAACCAAAGCGGAACCGAAACCCGCGTTTTGTCGCGTTCGAAGAAACCGCACCATGGGCTCCCGGCGGGGACAAGAGCGCCCCCGGTCCTCAAAATGCGGGCGAGCGGAAGCAGCCTGTCAAGCGGCCGAGCCGCAAATTGTACTCTATTCGACGGCTTCCAATGTGGAACCGCGTGTGCTGCCGCAGGCACCTGAGAGATCGCCAGAAATTGTGGCTCGGTCTCTCGCGCCTTAGAGACGCTAGCGGGGGCGCACCGCGATGACTTCGATTTCTACCAGGACACCGGGGGCGGCCAGGGCTGCTACTTGCAGGGCGCTGCGGGCTGGCTTATTGGGTTGTTCTTTTGTGCCAAAATATTTGGTGTAGCCGGCCATGAAGCCGGCGAAGTTCATTTTGTTGTCATTACTGGGGTCGCCTACCAGGTAGACGTGCATCATCACTACATCGGAAAGCTCCAATTTTTGTGATTGCAGTGCTTGTTGGATGCGCTGCAACGTCGCTATCGTCTGGGCTTCGGTGCTGCCGCCGTAGGATTCAACGCTGCCTTTTGGTGCGGATGCGTTGACGACCGGCGGGACGTTGCCGCTGAGATACAGGGTGTCCGAACTTGCGGGAACCCATACGCCCAGGGAAATCGGAAAATCGGAATTGGGGATGGGGATGCGCTGAATTTTGTTCGTGGGAGTCTGAGCCTCCACGGCGCACAAGGCACCCACCAGGCAGCAAGCGATAGCGATCACCGTGCGTAATCCAGTCTTGGTTGTCATCTAATCCTCTCCGAATTTTACTTGCAGTTTTCGTGCGGCATAAGTTTACGCGTGCTTTGACTCTAAGGGTCAAACTCAAGTGGCTTGCGCCGGTTTGGCGCCGAAGGCTTGATCGATCTTGGCGACGGCGCGGTGCGCGGACAGCGCGGCGCCTTCTTGCCAGCCGACTAGATGCGTGACGTGATCGCCGGCCATGTAGATCGCGCCGTCGGGCTCGGTCAGGCGGGCGTAACCAGGGAGGCCCTGTTTTTGGCCGAAATGCGTGATCCATGAGCCGAGGTTGTAGGGAATGTGGCCCCAGGAAATGTAGACGGGATTGCTGAGTTCCTTCGAGCAGCCAGGGTGAAGGTGCTCGACAGCGTTGCGCGAGGCAGCTAGCTTTCCTTCGAAATCCAATTTCCCGAACTCGGTGTCGTTCTCCACTCCGTAGCCGGCGATGAGCACACCTTTTTCTGAAAAAAGTTTCGCGCTGGGATACCAAACGACGCTGACGGTTTGTTTGGGGAAGGAGATGCCACCGTAAATCGAGTAATCCTGTTCCCAGAAGCGGCGCGACTCCCAGGCGATTTTGTAGGCGGAATCATACTTGGCGCCGTCGATGGCATTTTTGAAGTCGGGCGAGAAATCGGCGTCAATGGTCTTGAGGATAGAGAGAGGCAGGGCGCAGATACAACAGTCGGCCTCGAGAACGCCTGCCGCGCTTGTTTTGCGCTCGCGATAACCGACGCGGACTCCTTTGGGCGTCTTGCGAATCTGCTCCACTGCACTTTCAAATCGAATGATCTTGTCGAGACGCGTTTCGAAGGCTGCGGCAATCTGGTCCATCCCGCCGACCGGCTGGAACATGGTGGCCTGCATGTCGTACATTTCCTCGAAAAGCATGCCTTCCCAGAGACTGGCGTTCAGCAGCGAGTGCATATCGAGCGGATCGCGTGGCAAGCCGAGCTGGTCCGCGGCGCCCGGGTGAATTTTGTAGCCCGAGCGCGCCGATCCTTTGTAAAAGTTATCGGGAGAAAGATCGCCATACTTGCGAAGGAATTCGAGCATGCGCTCTTTGTCTTCCTTGGTCAGGTCCTCGTCGAGGGCTTGTTTGTTCAAGGATTTGGCGAGCAGCTCGGCGACGTGCCCGCGGGTGTCGTTCATCAACTGACGCTGCTCGACGGGTTTACCGTCATTGAGCTTGTCGCACTGCAGAAGCGAGCTGCGCGAACTGTTGACTTCAACTTCAAGCGGCACGCCAAACTCGCGACAATAACCGAGCATGGTCTGATGCTGCGAGGGCAAGCGGGCGGGGCCGGCATTGAAATAGTGGCCTTCGGCAAACTTGCAGGTTTCCGTGGTGCCGTCGGTCATTTCAACGCGGGTGCCGTTGCGAATCGTCCAATTGCGGCCGCCGGCGCGATTGCGCGCTTCCAGAATCGTGCAGGTGTAGCCGGCTTTCTGCAGCTCCCAGGCCGCCACCATGCCGGCGATTCCGGCGCCCAGGATAACGACGCTTTTGCCCTTGCCGGAATTTCCCGGCAGCGTGAACGTGCTTGTTTTCGTTGCGGGAATGGCCAGCAGTCCGAGCGACTGCATCATGACGTACGCAGCAGCGAACCCGCCAGCTTGGCCGACTTGCGTGAGAAATGTGCGCCGGGTGGTCATTACAGGACTCCCAGAAGGCTTCGATCTATCCGAGGCGAGGGGACCAAAGCTACTCCCACTGGATGCGCGACGCGAGAATCGGCATCGCGCATCCGTGGATAATTGGGGGTTAGAAAATAATTTTTAACGCGAGCTGGATGTTGAACGCTTCTCCCGGCCCGATGCCCGGAGCGCCGTTGTAGTCGCCGATGGTATCGGCAGTAATGCCGAGACCGCTGCCAACCGTGCCGCTTGGCGGAGCCAGGTTCACGCGATTGAAGAGGTTAAACATTTCGATGCGGAACTGTGTGTTGATGCGTTCCGTTATCTTGGTGTTCTTCACCACGGAGAAGTCCGTGGAGGCATAACCCGGTCCGTAGTAGCCGTTGCGCGGACTTGTTCCCAAGGTTCCGGGAGCAGGGTTCACGAAAGCCGCGGCGTTGATCCACGTTACGCCGGTCGCGCTGAAGGCGTGGGAAACGCCGGCAAATGCAGGGGCAATCTGGTCGGCGCGCTGTTCGCCTTCGCCGGTGCCGGTTGTGTCGGTTGATGAAAACACGGTGAAGGGCTGCCCGGTGTGCAGCGAAACCAAGCTGCTGAGCGCCCACCCGTTCAGAACAGGTTTCCACCGCGAAGCATTCGGTAGATCATAATTTAGCAATGCGGTGAAGTTCTGCCGGGTATCGAAATCCGAGTTCCCGTAGTCACCCTTGAGGTCGGTGCTGTCCTGGGGAAGGGTTCCACGATACGCGGTCATGTCATCGAGAGCGTGACCCCAAGTGTAGGTGAACTGGCTGGTGAAGCGATGCCATTCGCGGACCTTGAGGATGGCCTGGAGAGAATTGTAGTTGGAGTTGCCGTTGGTTTCGATCTGGTTGATGATGCCGAAGTCCGGGAACTGCCCGTAGTAGGGCCGGGTAGCTTGAAGCGCCGCTTGCGCCGCGGCGGTCGCCCCGGGCGTGGTGGCATTGAGCAAATTCGAAGCCAACGTCGGACTGATAGCCGTCTGGTTGATGTCCTCGGTAGTCAGAAGGCGATGCCCTGCGCTACCTACGTAACCGAGTTGCAAGAGCAGTTGTCTGCCCAACGACTTCTCAACCTGCAGGTTGTAATTGTAGTTGTAAGGGGTGCGGAAGTTTTGCGAGACCGAGAATATGTTATAGATCTGCCCGCAGCCATTTCCCGTGGCGCAAGGCGTAGCTGAGGGACTGAAGATCGGGACTCCAGATGCAATCGTGAAGTTGTTGAGGGGAATGGTTTGGACCGGAGAAGGACCCGCCGGATTTCCTTCCAGGCCGTTGGGAGCGCCGTTGGCGGGGCGGTTGTCGAGGAACGGATTCAGGTTCGGCGTATCGAAATAGATACCGACGCCGCCGCGCACGACGAGGTCGCCCTTCTGGCCGACTTTGTAGGCAAATCCGACGCGCGGAGAGAAATTGTGGTAGTCCTTGGGATAGACGCTGCTGATCCCGGCCCCCTGAAACACCAGGCCGCCGGCGCTGGGGTCAAACACCGATAGGTCTTTCTGATTGTCTCCGAGAGGGCCTTCATAGTCCCATCGCAAGCCGTAGTTGACGGTCAACTTCTGGCTGAGTTGCCAGGCGTCTTGCGCGTACAAGGCAAAGGTTTTTACGTAGACTAGGCGAGTCGGATCTCCCACCGCGATGCTGGCACGGCTGACATCGCCGGCAAGGAAATCGGCCAGAGCCAGGACGTTGCTGGAAACGGTGGTATCGCTTGCCCAGGGGCCCTGCGAACCATCAAAGACAAAATTCCCCAGGGCATGCCGATGGTAAAACTCTTGCAACTGGGCCCTGCGGAATTCCCCGCCGAAACGAAATTGATGTTTGCCCGTGGTGTAAGAAACCACGTCGGTGAGATGTCCGGTGATATCTTCACGGCCTTCTGGAGGCGTCTGCCCTACGCCGTCAAATCCGGTGATCTGTATGTTCGGTGCACCCGCAATGTCGAAACCGTTGTAGAGATTGAGCCCATAACTGGCCAAATCGAAGCTGGTGTCGAAATCGCTGAAGATTTGACGGAAATAGTTCACGCCAGCCAACAGCTGGTTCGATACGTTGGGGGACAACGTGGAGTTCCAGGCCGCCGCGTAGTTCGATACGTGGATCGGCGCGACCTCATAGTAGGGCTTCAGCTCCGAAGCCGCTTCCGACAGAGCCGTGCCTCCGACCGGAGCGACCTGGTTTCCTTGCCCGACGAAGTAGTGAAACGAGACGGTGTTCTTGTCATTGATCTTGAAATCCAACTTCGCCAGGCCGTTGTAGCTGTAACCGTATTCCGGGTCCGGGCTGGAATAGTTGTTCGGCGCCCCGGGGCCAGTCAGCGCATAGCCAGGCCAGAGATTGGCGAGCAGGTTGGCGCTGACGGGGTTTTCCGCAACACCATATTTGGCCAGTTCGGCCAACGCTTCAGTTTGGTAAGCCGCGGAAGGCTCGGTCGCTAACCCCGGCAAACCGATGGTGAAGCGCTGCTTCTCGAAGGTAGTGAAGAAAAACAAGCGATCCTTGATAAACGGCCCGCCGAAAGAAAACCCGTATTGCTGGTTTCGATTTTCTCCTTTCGTGGTGACGAACGGGCTCGCCGCCGCGAATGCTTCGTTGCGAACATAATCGTAAACCGAGCCGTGAAAATCATTGCCGCCCGACTTCAGCGCCAAGTCCACGGTGCCGCCCGGGTTGCGGCCCGACTCTGGAGCCGCTTGCGTCTGCACCGAGAATTGATCGACGGCATCGATGGGAAGCACGATTCCCGCGATTCCCGAAACGCCACCTTGGTTTACCGCGGGAATGTTGTGCCACAAATCGTTGTTGTCCACGCCGTCGATCTGCCAGTTGATCTGGTTGGCGCGCGTACCGTTCAACGATCCGAATCCGCCCGCCGAATAGCCGGCGAAGCCCGGTGTAACCGCAATCAATTGCGTGAAATCACGACCGTTCAACGGCAGGTTTTGCAAATCGCTGCCGGTCACCAAGGTCGTCTGCGTCTCCGAAGTGGTGTCGAGGGTTAGAGCGGCGGCGGAGACCTCCACGGTGGTCGCTTGTTGCGATATCTTCAAAACGGCTTGGAGCGTGTAGATGGCGCCCTGCGCCACCAGCACGTCGTCCACGGTGAGTGTGGGAAAACCCTGCGCACTCACCACGACCGAGTAGGTGCCGACCGGAAGATCTTGAAATGCAAACGCGCCATCGCTCGTCGAAATCGTGGCATGCTCGATGCCTGTGGCTTTGTTGATCGTCTTGACCTGTGCGCCAGGCACGACCGCTCCCGAAGGGTCGGACACCGTGCCATTGATTGCTCCGCGAAATGTCTGCGCTATTGCGGGCCGTCCGGCGAAAAGTATAAATAGCATGACTACAATAAGTCTTCGCGTAAGTCTTCGCATAAGTCTTCCTCGCAATCGAAATTTGGAAACAGAACCCCAGTCCGCCCCTGGGCGGGGTAGCTAAAACCAAATGGCGATGCAGCGTCGCCTCCAAGGCAACTCGCGGTCGAAATGAATCGAAACCGAGGCTTTGGTAAAACGAGCAGCCACACCCTATGGCCCTGTTTGAATCCTCGTCGGGGAGGAATGTAAGGCGACGGCAAGGCAACCATGCCGAAGTTGCGGCATGCTGCGCTGAATGGCGTTCTAAGTCAATGCTAAGTTATGCGTTCCACGAATTGAGAAATTCAATCGGTAGCGGGAACTCGTTGCCGTCGCCGCGGCTAGAAGTTCGGTTGCGAGGCGGGCGCGGCGCCCGGCTCCATACCCTGGGTGGGTGCGGCAATTTTTTGGTTTTCGTCCACGGAAAATAACATGTAATTGCTGAAGTGATGCCGCCGCAGAATTCTGCGGCCGCCTAAGTCGATAAACAATTCCGCATTTTGCGGCAACCACAGCTCCTCGTTGCCTTTGTGGAACTTTACCGGCGCGTAGTCGATGGAGATATGCTCCGCCTTCAGCCGGATCTGCGGGATGGGCGTTACGTTGTCTGTCTCCAGACTGACGACTTGATAGCTGTCGGCCGCGATCCACGCCCGTCCTCGCAGCGCGACCGGAAATACGCGCTTCGCCACGCGGTATTCACGTAAACGGGACGGACGATCGGGCTTTTGCCGGAAGTGTATCTGCCATGCCAGGGTTCCGTGCCAGCGGCTCAGGCCCTCGCAAGTAACTTCATACTCATCGCGATAGGCGGGGTGAAAAATCATAACCAGGGAGCCAAGTCCAAGAGAAGCTAGATGTTCGGGAAACACATCCAGTCCCATGGTTCCATCCCGATATTCTTCGACGCGATACACGCCGGGTTTTACTTCCTGAAGGGACTCGACGTAACTGAACGAACGGGTTTCGTGCTTTATGGTGAGACCGTAACGATCGACAATCTCGTGATCAAGCGCCTCGGTCGCACTGATGCGATTGACCCCGTCGACGAATGTGCGGACGCGCTTGGCGGTCTCGTCCTGCACCTTCTGCAAAGGACACGCGGCGCTCGACTCCACCGCCGGTATGCTCTCATCCACGTCGGGCGGTATCCATTGTGGCGGGGGTAAGAGATCGTCGAGCACAAACGAAGCGCTTCGAGCCGGGAACGCTCCGGCGCCAACGCCGGGTGAAGCCGGAGCAGCGGCGGCGGTTTCGGCGTTAGCCTGCTTCAGGCGTTCCAAAAGCTTCGTCGCTTCCAAGCGGTGGGGATTCGAAGGTTGGGCCAGAATTGTGTTCAGCGCCTTCTCGGCGAGTTGCGGCTGGTTCTGCTGAAGCAGAACCCGTGCGAGTACCAATTGTGCGGAACTCGCGCGATCTTTTCCCAGTTCAATGGAGTGCTCGGCATGCTGCCGCGCTTGATCGGGTTCGTTCTGAAGCAGATACGCTTCAGCGAGCCCCGCTTCAAAGTGCCACGAGGATGGCGCCGCTTCGACGGCGCGTTCCAGAAAGCCAGTCGCTGCAAGGAAGTCTCCATTCCGAATCGAACACCGACCTAACGCACCCAGAACGAAGGCGTGGCGGGGATAAATCTGGATGGCCTTTTCCCAGTAGCTTTGCGCTCGAGCCCAGTCGTTGCCTTGCGCGTAATAGACTCCCCAGATGTAATTCACATCGGGGCTTGCGGGAGCTTTTCGGCTCAGCTTTTCCAAGTGCTTTCGTGCTTCTTCGAGCTTGCTTCCGCGAAGTGCTTTCAAAGTCTTGCTGAGTTCTTTTTGCGCATCGGGATCAAGTACCGGCGCGCCAGACGGTTCCAAAGCCGCAACGACCGAGCCATTGGATTGGGCGATGAGCGCGCATGGCGTCAACAGCAGACCCAGCGCAGCGGCGATCAAAAAATAGGGCATGCAAGAATACAAACGGCAGGCTCGCCCGTGGCGAACGTTCCAATCGGTTTCATTCTACGCCTTTTTCGAGGGCCCTCGATGAAGCCAAGTGGCCTTAACTCTGGCGGTTATTAGCCTCGTTAAGGGCCAAAATCCTCGAAAAAGTACTATTGACCCAGTACCTTGGTCGCAGTACCTTTGGGATTCGTTCCTCCCCCGGTCTGGACACTCCGATTTGGCGTGAGGTCAGCATGGCAATCAGCACCTCTAGAAACCCAGCTTCCCTGGCTTTGCAGGAACGTTGGGCCAGATTACGAAGCCACAAGCGCATCTTTTCCAAGGTGAAACTCGTCGTGGAATGGGACGAGGATTCCGCCGAGCGTCGCGCCAATGCGGTTACCGTAGACGTCAGTCATTCGGGTTGCATGGCGGTCGTGGGAGCGCCTCTCCCGCTGCATCGCCGTGTCCGACTGGTTCATCCAGTCACCGGCCGCAAAGCGGAAGCCGAGGTGGTCTGGCGCGACCACGAAGCTTGGGACGTTGGTCTGGAGCTGGTCAAGCCCGACGCCTCCTTTTGGGGACTCAAGCTGTAAGTGACGTGCTGCAATTCTCGTCGCCGTCCTGCGGCTGGGCGACGCCTTAACGCTCCCGCACCCCCTGCACCTGAAACTCTGCAATAACAAACCCTTTCCGGGCGCCGGAATGGCTCGCGCACTCGCTTTTGCTTGTCCGCTCCTTAACGGATTACTAATGCGATTCAAGCTACACTTACGCCCAGCTGAACCTGGTCGAAACGCTCTGGTCGGATGGCGCTAAGGAGGACAGCATGGACGCGTTCAGAAATGACCGCGGCGAAAGCCGTGAGTTTACGATGAGGCCTGCGATTCCGGGGCTTCGTACTTTATTGATCGCAGCAGGGATATTGGTGGCGGTTATCTTTGCTCTGTCGTTCCTCCTGCGAGTCACGCGCATCGAGGCTGGCCACGTGGGCGTGGAGATCAACCTGGCAGGAAGCCAGCGCGGCGCCTCGGAAATCCCCGTACGCACCGGATGGGTGGTGTATTCCCCGGTGAACACGCAGATCATCGAGTTTCCCACGTACGTCCAAACGGTGAAGTGGACCAAGGATGTCTCCGAAGGCCATCCCATTAATGAAGAAATGGGATTCAACTCCCGCGAGGGCATGGAGATCTTCGTGGACGTTTCGTTGTCTTACGCGATCGATCCACAGCATGTGCCGGATTTCTACGTCAAGTACCGCGTCAGCGATCTGGAACTGTTTACGCACGGCATTCTGCGTGACATCGTTCGAAACTCGCTCAACGAGGTGGCTTCGACGTACAACGTGGAGGACATTTATGGCGATCACAAGGCGGAATTCTTGAACAAGGTGCAAGCGATGATCGAGCAGAAAGTTGCGCCGGTGGGAGTGAGCGTACAGCAGTTTGGTTTCATCGGTGCGCCGCGCGTGCCTGCGGTGATCGCCACGGCCATTACCGCGAAGGCGCAAGCCATCCAGCAAGCCGAACGCGCCCGTAACGAGCTGGCGACCACGCAAGCAGAGGCCGCGAAGAAGATCGCGGAGGCTGAGGGCGACGCGAAATCGCTGGTGACCCGTGCCCAAGGCGAAGCCGACGCGAATCGTATCCGCCAGAATTCCTTGACGCCGCAACTTCTCGAACTTCGGCGGATCGAAAACAACAGGCAGTTGATCGACAAATGGAACGGGCAGCTCCCGACGGTGCAATCGGGGTCGGGAGGCGCCTTGATGCTGCAACTGCCTCGGCCACAGTAGCCGGGATGCAGAATAGCGCCGGCCTCCCAGCCGGCTCCGGCGCTGTCCCAGCCGCACGCGGAAGACGGATTGGCGCTGGCGACGGCAAAAGAGAAATTGTCATTCTGTGGGCATCCGACCAAGAGGCCCCGACAATCTCGGCGACGACCGAAGCGGGGAGGAGCCGCCGAGGACGTTTTTTTCCAACTGGTCAGCGCACGGGCGCCCGCGAGTCCGGCCTGGCCGCACGGGAGGCCGCAGGCGACAACACGCTGTCGATGCGCGGACCAAGCGCGTCGCACAGGGTGGCCACCCACAGCGCCGCCACAAGTCCCGTGAACACGTCCATCGTATAGTGCGCCCGCAAGGCGAGCACGGTCACGATTTCGAACACAACCACCCCGGCCGCCAGCGCCGTCAGCCAATTTTTTCGGAACCGTGCCAGCTCGATCGCTCCAAACACGGCAATTCCCGTATGACCGGAGAAAAAATAATCGTTGGCTACGTGATAGGTAACAAATAAGGACGGAAAGCCGGGGTAGTGCCAAATCAGGTCCGGTGGCGCCGGAAGCGCGCAAAGCGCCTGCATTACCTGGCGCAGGCCAAGCAGCAACAGCAGTCCGAGAAAAGGACGTACGGCGCCGGCAAAGATCCATCTTCCGAGCAGAAAAAGACCCATCGCGTCGATCAGCGCCGAACTGACGATCAACAGCGCATTCGCGGCCGAGGGTGAATGCCGCAAGTAAGAATTAAGCCCTGCCGTCAGGTTCTGCAGCCCATCGCCGATGCCGGCCTCGGGAATCTGGCGCCCACCGATCAAAGATTGCGTCCAGAACCAGACGCCGATCGCCATCCCGGTCACCACCAAACGCAACACCAGGCCGCGGCCGCCTCCCGCGCGGTTCATCGGCGCGATTTCCCAGCGCCCAAAGCGTTGACCGCGCAATGAGTTTCAAGCACGAGCCACGGTCTCCATCGCCAGTTCCCGCGCCTTCCGCAAATCCAGCTTGCCCGTGCCGAGATACGGCAGCTTCTCGACGCGCAGGAATTGATCGGGTCGCGGCCGCCACAGCGGAGGCAAATCGCATTTCGCGAATTTTTCCAGGCACTCTTTCAGGCGTTCGTCGGCCAGGGTGTGCAGCACGATCAGCCGCTCGCCTTTTTTCTCGTCGGGCACCGCGGTGACCACAAACATTTGCTCGGCGGCGTCGGCCAACTCCTGAAGTTTCTCCTCCACTTTGATGTGCGGGACCATTTCGCCGCCGATTTTGCTGAAGCGGCTCAAGCGATCGGTAATCCGCAGGAAGCCGTCTTCATCGACGACGGCGATGTCCCCGGTGTTGTACCAGCCATCGCGCAAAACTCCGGCGGTTTTCTCGGGTTGTTCCAGGTAGCCCAGCATGACGTTCGGCCCGCGCACGAGCAGCAACCCTGGTTCGTCCACGCCAAGCGTCCGTTGAGTTTCCGGATCGACGATCTTCACCGTAATTCCCGGCAGGGGATGCCCGATACTTCCGCGTTTGGCACCCACCTGCCGAAACGAGGCCGCGCGAAAATCGATCGTGTTCACCGCCACGACTGGCGAACACTCGGTGCAGCCGTATCCTTCGAGTGGCCGGATTCCGAAGTGGTCTTCAAACGCCACGGAAATGCGTTCCGGCAATTTTTCCGCGCCAGCCATCACAAAGCGCAAGCTCCCAAACTCTTCCGGAGTACAGCGCCGCGCATACGCGTTCAAGAATGTGGGCGTAGCCACCAGCATGGTGACGCTGTATTTATTAACCAGCGCTCCGATCACGCGGGAATCCAGCGGGTTCGGGTGAAAAACCACTCCGATGCCGGTAGCCGCGGGCAAACACAACGTGACCGTGAACCCGAACGAATGGAAAAAGGGCAGAATGCCCATGATGCGATCGTCGGCGCGCAGGAAGAACACCTGACTCAATTGTTCGACGTTGGCCATCACGTTGTAGTGTGTCAGCATCACGCCCTTGGGCTCGCCGGTCGATCCACTCGAGAAAATGATCGTGGCGAGATCGTCGAGGCTCGCGCTTCGCTCACTGCCGGCGAATTTCTGAACGCGGCGCGCGGGCAGCAGAGCGGCGGCCCATGCCGCGCCAAGCCTTTCGCTGAATTTGGGCTTTTGCACCAGGTCTTCCACGTAAATCGTAGTCACCGGCAGCACATGCGGAACGCGTTCGAGAAACGCCCGCGCCGAAATAATCGTCTTCAGGTTGCATTGCTTCGCGCACGACGCCAGCGTCTCGTTCGAAGCCGTATAGTTCAGATTCACCGGCACTTTACCCATCAACATCGCGGCCAGGTTCACCAGGGCGCCGGCGATCGACGGCGGCAGCAGAATCCCGACCATCTCCTGGCCGCTCCAATGCGCCCTCAAGCGCCGCGCCAGAAACAGCGTTCGCGCCAGCACTTCGAAAAAGTTCAGCCGGGGAATCTGTCCATCGGCCATCGCGAATCGAAACGGATGCCGGCGCATGGTGCGAACGAAAGACAGCGGCAGCGTTTCCATGCGGCGCTTGCGACGAGCAAAGGCTTCCGCGCCCAGATCCTGCACCGCCCGGCGCGCCTCGGTCGCCGTTGCCGTGGGCGCCAGCGGCGCTCCAAACGTTATGCGCACCGGAAACGGCAGGTGTCGCGGCAGCTTCCACAGAAACCGCCCGCCCGCAAAGCTGAAAATCGAGCCCCACACCCCGTCGAGGTTCACCGGAATAATCGGAGCTTCCACGCCTTTCATGATGCGTTCCATGCCGCGGCGAAACGGCAGCATCTGCCCGATCCGGGTCATCTGCCCTTCCGGGAAAATGCAAACAACCTCGCCGTTTTGCAGCGCTTGCGTAGCTTCGCGCAGCGAATGAATCATTTCGCGCGGTCCTTGGTCCGACGCGATCGGAATCACGCCCATGATTTTCGCGAAGGGCTTCACCAGCGGATGCTCGTACGAGCCTTTGAACATCAGAAAACGAATCGGCCGGTCCAGCGAGGCGATCAGGAACACCGCGTCGGCCATCGAGACGTGGTTGGGAACCAGCAGCGCTCCACCTTTCGCAGGCACCACTTCGCGCCCGGTGACGTCGAGCCGGTACAGCGTGTGCGTAGCGATCCACAGCAGCAGCCGCAGCATCGCATCCGGCAGCAGATACAAGACGTACGCGGTTGCGCCCAGCGTCGCGACAGAGGCCCAAAAGAATATCGCCGCGGGTCCCAGACCAAGGTAATGCGTCAACACGAAGTACGCGACCGAGGCCGCCCCTACTCCGACGAACGACAACAAATTCGCGGCGGCAATCACCCCGCCCTTCTGGCCTTGTTCGGGACGATGCTGGATCAGCGCATTAATGGGCACGATGAAAAAGCCACCGGCAAAGCCGAGCCCAGCCAGCAATACCAGCACTCCCTGGAAGGACAAACCATGCCGGGAGAGCAGCATGCCAAGCACGGTCATGCCGAGCGAGCCCAGGGGAATCAAACCGTATTCGATTTTTCCGGCGGAGAGAAATCCCGCGGCCACGCTTCCTAGTCCGATGCCGATCGCGATCGACGCCTGCAGGATTCCGTTGTGCGTCGAGCTGATCCTCAGCACGTCTTGGCCGTAAATGATGATGTCGAATTGCAGCAGCGCGCCTAGGAACCAGAAGTAGGTGTTGCCTACCACCCCCAGCCACAAGACGCGGTCGGATCGAATCAACTTTCCCTGGCTCCACAGATCGGCAAGAACATTCGCTCGAAATTTTTTCGCGGGGTTGGCCGCTTGCACGCGAGAAATACCCAGGCTGCACAGCAGGCCCAGCGCGGAAAGCGAAAGAAAGATCACTCCGGAAAATACCTGACGCCCGTGGAACGCGTCGGTCATGAAAGCACCCGCCACGCTCCCGGCAATGAGCGCCAGAAAACTTCCGAGCTCAAGAACGCCGTTCCCCCAGGACAACAACCTCAGCGGCAGAAGCTCCGGCAACAGCCCGTACTTGGTCGGCCCGAACAGCGCAGCCTGTGTGCTGGCAAGAAATACCGCCGCCAAGGCCAGGTGCAAATCCTGCCGCAACAACGCGAAAGCGGCAAACGCGAACACGCCCATCTCGAATACCTTGGTGCCGATAGCGACGCTGCGTTTGCTAAACCGATCCGCCAGGTAGCCACCGGTCATCGAAAATAGGATGAACGGGCCGGCAAACAACGCGCCAACCAGAAGCACCAACCGGTCGCGATCCTCTTTGCCGAAATTCATCGCCAGAATCAGAAAGATTACGAGGTTTTTCAGGCCGTTCTCGTTGAACGCGCCCTGGAATTGCACCGCTATCAGGCTCCAGAAGCCGCTTTGCCATTTCTGGCCTGACACGCGCGTATCGAGATATCCGTCTGCGGGCATGAAGGTGTACCAAGTTTCCTAGCGGGTTGGTCGCGAATAAATCGAGTCTAGCAACACCGTCGATGATGATTGCTCCGGCGTGGCCCTGTGTGCCGAAAGCGGGACGTGAACTTTGCGCGACACCGCGTCCCGGCATTCCGCGCTACGATAGCGGCGATTGTAAGGAGGGCAAATGAGCGGCGAACGAGGTGCCCGAAGCGTTTTGATCACCGGAGCGACCGACGGTCTGGGCAAGGCCGCCGCCCTGCTCCTGGCCGAACGCGGCTATCGCGTCTTTGCCGCCGGCCGGTCTCCGGAAAAGCGCGCGCAGCTGGATGCTCTGGCGCGCGAGAAGCACTTGACTCTCGAATCCGTCGATCTCGACGTTTGCGACGATGCTTCGGTGCAGGCCGCGCTGCGCCTGGTTCTTGCAAAGGCTGGCGCGATCGACGTGCTCATCAACAACGCCGGCATCGGTTATATGGGGACAATCGAGGACCTGCAACTTGCCGATTGGCGGCGCCAATTCGAAACCAATGTGTTCGGTGTCTTGCGCGTGACCCAAGCGGCTTTGCCATCCATGCGCGAACGCAAGCGTGGCCGCATCGTGATGATGAGCTCGGTGGCGGGTTTGGTGACGGGTCCGGCGCACGGCGCCTACAGTTCCAGCAAGCACGCTCTGGAAGGGCTGACCAATGCCTTGCGACTCGAGATGTTTCCCTTCGGCATCGACGTGATTCTGATTGAGCCGGGATACATCGCCACCAGCATGGAGCAAGCCGCAGCGGATCTCACCAAGGGCTACCAGGAGAAATTCAAGACCAGTCCCTACGCAAGGCTTTATGAACTTTTCGAGGCCAGCGCAAAATCCGCCCGCGCAAAATCGAAGACCACGCCGGAAGATTGCGCACGTGTAATCCTGCGCGCGATCGAAGCGCCCCGGCCGAAACCCCGCTACGGGGTCACGCCGCTCGCCACGGCCGTGAAATGGGGGAAACGCCTGCTGTCGGATAAGGCCGCCGATGGTCTGATTCGCCGCCGGCTCGGAATCGTCCGCGAACCGCGATAAGCGAATCCGGCGTGCGCGACGACTTTACGGATTCGTCGCCTGGAACGACAAGCTGTTCTCGCGAAGCTCTTCCCACTTTTTCCGCCATTCTTCGTGTTTCGGGCTTTCCGCGTAGTCCGCGGCCGCATCCGGGCTGGCGAATTCGATGGCGTAGACGCCGTCGAAGTCGCGAATCTGATTTCGCCCCGTCTTTAGCCAAATATTCTTGATGCCAGGAATCTTCGCGGCCATGGCCTTGATCCCGTTTAGAGCCTGGTCCTTGTCGTCCTGGGAAGCGGTGTTTTTCCACTTGTAGACCACGACGTGGATGACCGTCTTCGGCTGCCCAAACCGGTTTTGCGCCTCCACGCTGCGGGCGTGCCACGTTCCTGCGGTGACTCCCGCCAGAAACAGACCCGCACCCAGGGCGATCGTGACCACCCAATGTTTCGAAAACGACGTCATGATCTTCCTCCGACCTGCAAGTCCCGCGTCGCGCGAGCTAACGCTTTAACCCTCGCAATTGGAGAGGCGAGGTTTGCTTCGCCCGGCCCTGGCGTCTGGGTCACGCAGTTTGCCGCGCAGCATGGCGTCCCCCCTTTTAGTCCGACGACACCCAGTCTAAGTAAGACACGCACACCAAGCAACGCCACGTTACAGTTTGACGCGCCCTCATCGGGAACGTTACGCTCAAACCGCCGATTTTTCCGGCCAAAATGAATTCTTCCGACACAGATATGCCGCAGTCCGGGAATGCCGGTGCGGCTTTGCCCAAACTGCCCGTGATCTGGATTGGCTACCTGCTCGGCGTCGCCACGATCGTTGCGGAATTCATCGCTGTGGATCTTCATCCGGAGTTGGCTAAAGAGAGAGGCATCCCTCCGCTTTATCTTTTTCTCGTCAGTTTCGTCGGCGGAGTCTACTGGTTTGTCTGCATTCACCGTTATCACGTCATCCTGGCGAATGTGCCCGGATGGAAGCATCCCATTTCCCCGGCGCGGGCCGTGGGCTTCCACTTTATTCCCTTCTACAATTTGTATTGGATCTTTGTGTGGCCCAAGGAAATCGCCAAGTTTGTGAACCAAAGGCTCCGGGCCCCGGTCATGAAACCGGTCACGGTCGGCGTTAGCATTCTCGGCGCGCTCGTCCTGCGCCTTTTCGATCCTGGTTTCGGGCTGATCCTGCTGTTTCTCCCCATGTCGTACATATCGGAATGCCTTCGCCGCGCCTTCGCCGCAGGGCCGCTTACTCCCTCAAGCGCGTCATCGGCGTCACACGAATGAATCCAACTTAGGAGCCAGGAAATGCCTGGAGGAAAGTTCTGCTTAGCTATGTTTGCCGCAATTCTTGCTTTGCCGCCATGGGGAGGTGGGCAAGACCACGCGGCAGCGAACTCGACAGCGCACGAAGTCTTCAAGCAGCTCATCGAGATCAACACCACCGATTCCGTTGGCAATGTCACCACAGCGGCGGAGGCCATGGCCGTGCGCCTCCGCGATGCCGGCTTCGCCGACAAAGACGTAATCATCGCCGGGCCCACCGCCCGCAAGAAAAATCTCGTCGCCCGCATCCACGGCACCGGGAAGCGCAAGCCCATCCTCTTCATCGGCCACCTGGACGTCGTCGAAGCCCGCCGCGAAGACTGGACCACCGACCCGTTTCAATTCATCGAAAAAGACGGCTACTTCTACGGTCGCGGCACCGAAGACATGAAAGACGGCGACGCCATCCTGGTCACGAATTTCATCCGCCTCGAAGAGGAAAAGTTTGTTCCCGACCGCGACCTGATCTTGGCTCTCACCGCCGACGAAGAAGGGGGCAGCTACAACGGCGTCGACTGGCTGCTCAAGGAGCACCGCGAGTGGATCGACGCCGAGTACTGCATCAACCTCGACGCTGGCGAATTCGAAAGGCAAGGCGGCCACCGCCTACTCACCGCCATCCAGGCCAGCGAAAAAGTTTACGCCGACTTTCAACTCGAATCCCTGAACGCTGGAGGGCACAGCTCGGTTCCCTCCAGCGACAACGCGATCTATCACCTGGCCGCCGCTCTGTTACGCCTCCAGAGATTTTCGTTCCCGACCGAGATCAACGAGATCACCAGCAACTACTTCGACAAAACCGCCCAACTTACCGCCGGCCCGGTCGCAGCCGATCTGCGAGCCGCGTCAAAGGAGTCGCCCAGTGCCGCCGCGATCGCGCGCCTCTCTGCCATTCCTTACTACAACGCGCTCCTGCGCACCACCTGCGTTGCCACCATGCTCACCGGCGGCCATGCGACGAACGCTCTTCCCCAAATGGCTCGCGCCAACGTGAATTGCCGCATTTTCCCCGGCGAAGATCCCGACACCATCCGCAAGACCATCGAGCGAGTCGTCGCCGACCCCAAAGTCGTCGTCACCGAGGTCCCCATTCACGCTGCCGATGGTTCTGTGGTCAAACGCGTGACCGTCCCGCCGTCTCCGCTTATTCCCGAGGTCACCCACGCCATGGACGAAACCGTCCACGCCCTGTGGGGCAATGTCCCGGTAGTCCCCTCGATGTCCACCGGCGCCACCGACGGGCGCATCACTCGCACCGCGGGCATACCCACCTTCGGAATTTCCTGCATGTTTTTTGAAATGAACGACAGCCGCGCCCACGGCAAAGACGAACGCGTCGGCATTCAGGATTTCTACGACGGAGTCGAATTCAACTACAAGCTCATCCAACAACTCGCTTCTGCGCGCTAACGCTGAGTGCCGCCAGGGGCCCGTATTCCCAGGTCACAAAGACTCTGTAGCCGACCCGCTTTAGCGGGGCGGGGTCCAGAGGAACCAACGACGGACGCGAATCGACGCCAAACGCTCCCCGCCAAAAAAAGCCGGCCCGGAGAACTCTCCGGGCCGGCCACTCGATGGATTTACTTTCGCCAGCGATTTCCGCTACGTCATCCGGCTCAGGGTTTGGCCGCAGGCGTAGGGTCGGTCGGGCTCGCACTGGCCGCTTCCGGCGCCCGCGAATCCGCGGGTCCAACGTTGCGCGTCAGATACGGCATGAACGGAGTCACTTCGAACGGCATCTTCTCGCGTTCCGCCACGGCGCCAACCGGTTTGCTCTTCAGCAGGTCCAGGCGATCCACCCAGGGATCGAGCTTCACACGGCCGCCAATCGGCAGCGCCGCGATAAGCTGCGGATTCGGCTTCTTATCCGCCGTCTGCGCCACCGCGGTCTCTTTCACCTCGGCGACCACCGGAACCCGGTTTCCCAGGTGCGGGCTGATCAGGTTAGGAATCTCCTTCTGCCGGGCGTCCAAAGCCGCCAGGAACATCGCCGCATTACCCAACTGGTTTTTGTACGGTGAGTTGTTCAAAAATTTGGCCGCTTCGTCGCTCGCCGCTTTTTCTTCATCGGGCGTGCGCGCGAATCCGAAATGGCGGAACGAATCCTTGTCGTCGATCAGCAACTGATCGAAAAACGCAAAGTTCGAATCCATGCGATGTCCCAGCACTACGTGACCCAATTCATGCGCGATCACCGTCGCCAGGCTGGCCTCGTCCGGCAATACGTCGATCAACCCGCGGCTCAACACAATTGTGTGGCCCAGAGTGAACGATTCCAGCGTCGTCGTCATCATCACCCGGCACTGCACTTCGGGCTGGATGTCCAGGTTGTTGGTCACTTCCAGGTTGTTGACGACCGTCTCGAGGACCTTGTCCACTTCACCCTTCGGCGACATCAACCCCAACCGTTGCAAACGGTCGGTGACGTTGTCTTCGGCCTCGCGGTCCCACGAACGCTGTGCCTGGATCGGCGATAGATCGTTCGCGGTCTTGGTGTCGTCCTGCACCGGCGTTTCCACCAGGATCTTGCTCAACTCCTGTTCCTGCGCGGCGTGGCCTATGTTGTAGCCCCACAGGCGCGTCTGCGCCCGGAAGTCCAGCTTCTTGGTCATCGCGTAATGCAATTCTTTTTCTTCGCTGTACACAAACGAAGGCATCCACATTCCCGGCTGCACGTTGGTCCGCCAGCTGTCGAAGTGGAAGTAATAGCTGGTATGTCCACCGCCGCCGTATCCGCCATTGAATCGCACGACGTTGTAGCCCTGATCCTCGACCCAGATGCGTCCCAGAAACCGGCCCTTGCCCGACTTCGGCAACGGCGTTACGTCGAACACCAGGCAGCGTACCTCGCCCAGAAATTCGCGCTTCACGTAGTCGAACTTGTAGTGCTGCTTGTCGAATCCGTTGGTGTCGATGAAGATCATCTGCAGGAATCCGTCCGGCAGATACTGCATCGCAAACGAGAAGAAATTCCCGACGCCCGTGAAGATCTTCTTGCCCTTGGTCTCGGTGTCCGACAAAGATGCCAGGTTCACACCCTTGGCGAAGTCCGCTTTGCCGAGGAAATACTTATCCCCGGCGGGCACGAACCCCAGCTCCTTGTCCGGCTTCAAATTTTGGATATACGTCTCGACCAGCGGCGAATACTTGCGGATATCCTGATTCAGCTTATTTTCGCTGGCCACCACGTGGTCGATGACGTCGTCCATCGTCCGCGCCTGATCGGCTGGTGGGGGGACCGCTGCGGCGGCCATGCTCCCCATAACGCTCGAGACGAGCGCGAGAATCCCTGTCACTACGTACTTACGCATTGTTGCTCTCCCTTTCAATAAGCCAGCCGGAATTCAATTCGCACCCGCGCCGGAAAATCCACTGCTTCGCCATCTCGCTTCGCCGGTTTAAATTTGATCTGTTGCGCTGCTTGGATCGCGGCCTCGTCCAGGCCGTGACCTAGCCCGCTCACCACGTGACTCACCTGAACCGAACCATCTGCCAGAAACACCAGGTCCACCACCACGTCGCCTTCCAACTTCAACGCCCGCCCTTCCGCGGTGTACTCCGGCCTGGGCTTCGACAAAATGTCTACCTGCGACGTCCCTGAATCTGCCGACACCTTCTTTTTCGGTGCATCGCTCACCACCGTTTGGTCGGCGAACCCGCTCTTTTGAACGACGCCTTGCTTGCCGCCTTGTGGAGGATTGGCTATGCCATTGCCAAAACCCGTGCTAGCCACCACGCCTCTCACGCCTTTGTCGCCGCCCGTCCCGTTGCCATATCCCGGGCCCCCAGGAAGTGCGGGAGATCCCAGCCGGTTCACGTTCATCGTCTTATTCGGATCGCCCTTGCCAGGCAATCCGTTCGTATCGCCAAAGCCGCCCGTTTGCACCTTCTGCACCGCCATATTCACGGTCGGAGCCGCCGCGCTTCCGCTGTTCAGGTTGTTCACCTTCACTTCGTCGCGGGGCCGCTTGGGCTGATTGGTGTTGTCGACGAATTTCGCTTCCAGCACCGGAGCCGGCGCCAATTCAGGCGCTTTCACTTCCAACTTCTCGACCTTTGGCTTCAGCGCCTTTTGCTGCAAGAAGATGTGTGGCTGTTTGGGGTTCAGCTTTACTTGCTCAACCACCACGGGTTTTGGGGCCGGCGCAACCTTCGGCTTCGGTGCCGCGGGAGGCGGCGCCACTGGTACTTCGGTAACCGGCATCGCCAAGGGCACAACCTGCATGTTCAACGCAACCTTCAGCCTCTCCGGAAAGAAAAGCGGCAGCGCCACAAAGAAGATCAGGATAGCGATTTGCGCGATGGCGCTGACACCGAGCCGCTGCCAGCGGGATTCTCCCTCGGGCAGCATGGCCAGCCGTGCGGGTACCTGCTTGGTCCCGATCGAGCGCTTCCAGGCGTCACGGTTCTGCGTTTGACCGCTGCTGGCGTCAAACCCGACACCCAACCGTGTTTTGTTCGTCGTAGCCATCCCAGTCCCACCTAGTAGAGATTTCTGCCCAGTCGTTTACGCTCATGGAATGGCTGCAGTTTCCATGCCGAGATTCCCCTGCGTATTCGCCGGGCGAGATAGAGCTTCGGCTAGGGCAAAGCCAGAGTACCGATGAGGCTGGGACAGGCCTAATAGGACTTAGGTACTAGCGTCGCGAAGTCGCTAATGCTCGCTAGCGAACCATCTTCTAAACATCTGCAAGCCCGGAGAGGGCAGGTGGTTGCGGGTCGGGACGCAACGCCGGTCTAGCATACCGCAATCAACGTCGAAGGCAATATGAACTTCTTTCCCCTGGGGATTCCCGTCTTCCAGGGTATGTTCTAGGATGCTAGGACGCGGCCACAGGGTGCCGCAGCGATGAGTCCAGATTCGGGAAACGCGGATTCCGGAAACGACAATCCCCGGACACACGGCGTCGGACCGGATACCACACCAGGCGCTAAACCCGATGCCAGTTCTGACACCCTATCCGGCACCAAACCTGGCACAAAACCCGACACAAGACCCGGCACAAAAAACGTGTCGCGCTTTCTCGCCGATCACCAACCTTTGGTCGCCAATCTGTACGTCGAAGCCGGCCGCTACCCGTGGTCTTTACCGCGCGAGCGCTTCGAAGCCGCGCTGGAGCGCAGCGCCGCGAAACGGTTCGGCTCCCAGACAGTCTCACCGGAAGAAATCGAGGAATATCTGGGCGCGTTGCATTTGCAAGATTTGAGCCTCGCCGCCGCGTGTGCCGAGGGTATTCCCGAAGCCTGGGAGCATTTCGTCGCCACGTACCGCTCTTACCTGCGTTCCGCGGCGGCGGCTATCTTGCGTTGCCCAGCCAGTTCTCCGGCGGCGCGCGATCTGGCGGACTCCCTGTTTGCCGATCTGTACGGACTCAATGACGCGAAGCGCGGCGAGCGTTCACTGTTTCGCTATTTTCACGGCCGCAGCTCCTTGAAGACGTGGTTGCGCGCGGTCCTCGCGCAGCGTCATATCGACGCCATTCGCGCCACGCGCCGCTTCACCGAACTTGATGACGATGCTTCCGGTAGCACGCAGGACATCTCCCGGCGCCCGCTCGCCCCCGCGCGCATCCACACTCTGCCTGACCCGCACCGCGAACGCTACGTCGCGCTGTTCACCCGCACACTGCAAGTCGCCTTGGGCCTGCTCGATCCCCGCGACAGCGAACGCCTGCGTCTCTATTACGCCGATCAGCAGACGCTCGCCGAGATCGGCCGGAAACTCGGTGAGCACGAATCCAGCGTCTCGCGCAATCTGGACCGCATCCGCCGCGAACTGCGTGCCGAAGTCGAACGCGCGTTGCGCAATCCCAGTGTCACGGCGAATGGCTTGCCCGCCGAGCCCGGCCTCGGCGATGACGAAATTTCTCTCTGCTTCGAATACGCCTCCGAAGACGCGCCCATCGATTTAGACAAGCTGTTCCCGGGCGGCGGCCCCATCGCGGAAAGGCTCGAGCCATGAACCCTGTACTCCGCGACAAGACTCCTTCGTGCCAGACCCAGGCTCGCCATTGCAGGCGCGCGGCACGCTGCGCCCCAGCTTGCCGGGGCGTCTACTGCAAGGACCTCCCGACTTTTCGTTCTAAACTTGGAGACCGCTATGCCGCGTGACGACCGCGAACGCAATTTCGAAAACGCCCTCGCGCGCAATCTCCAGGACAAAAGGCCGGCTCGTCGGTCCGCCGATGTGCCTGCCAATGTCTCCTCGTCGGTTCCCGCGACCCACCCTGTTGCGGCCAGCGATTGCCCCGACCCCGAAATTCTCGCCGCCTACCACGAGCGCCTGCTGGCCCCCGAAGAAATGATCTCCCGCAAAGCGCACATCTCCTCCTGCCCGCGTTGCCAGGAAATTCTCGCCCACCTCGAAGTCACGGATGAAATTCCGCTGGAGGCGGACGAGCGGGAATTACAGCCGAAGAGCCCCGTCGCCGTGCCGCAGATGCCTCTCGTCCACGCCGCCCGCGCTTCCGCGGGTCCACCTGTTCGCGAAACCGTTGCTAAATCCGATTTTCAGCCGGACGTGCCGTACCGCCCTGCCGACCGGCGCTGGCTAATCCTTAGCGGGGCTCTCGCCGCCGCGCTGCTCGTCTGGGTTGCCGTCCACGAGTCGACTCCCCAGCCCCTCCAGGTCGCGAAAAATCAGCAGCAACCGGTCTCGGACCTTCCAGCCGCTGCTCCAACTCCGCCCGCAGATTCAACCAAGGTCAAATCCACCGAGAAGGAGTTGCAACTTCCGTTGGCGGCGAAAAATGGCCCGAGTGCAAAAACGGACGCTCTAGGTCTTGACCGCCACGCGATGCAGGAAGAAAAAGCGCTGCCGCCGTCGCCCGCCGCCAGGCCTGCGGCGCCACGCCGCGATTTCCAAGCGGGCGCTTCCGGGGCATCGCCAGCGCGCGTCGGGACTGCATCCCGCGTCGTGGTGCCATCTCCTTCGCAAGGCAAGCAACTAAACCGGAACGCCGCGGTCCCGGCGCCTGCCTCCGCGACGCCAACTTCGGGAGACTCTGTTGCCCCCGCCAACGAGACGACGGTCACCGTCACTCCCTCTGTTCCGCAAGACGCAAAGAAAGAAGCTGCCGTCGGCGGTGTCGTTGCCGCACCGCAACTCACGCAATCTCAAACGGCTCGCGCCGGCGTGGCTTTTCGTGAAGCATCTAATTTGGCAACGAAACTGGTTCAGGTTTCATCGCCGGACGGAACCGTAATTTGGCGTCTGGGTCCATCCGGATTTCTGCAACGTTCCGAAGATTCCGGCAGCCATTGGACGTTGCAGAAAAGCACCACCATCGTCGATCTACTCGCCGGCTCTGCCCCATCCGGCAAAGTCTGTTGGATCACTGGCCGCAACGGCACAGTCCTGCGCACCAGGGACGGCGGCCAGCATTGGCAGAAAGTTCCCTCGCCCACTGCCGAGGATGTGACGACAGTCTTCGCCTTGGACGTCCAACAAGCCACTATCACCACGCCGACAAACCAGAGTTACAAGACCATCGACGGCGGAAGCACGTGGACCCCACCCCTTACGCCATGACCGGACAAAGTTCGTGAGTCGCATCGAGGCTTGTTCGGCGTGCGAGGGTGCGAACCTGGCGCGGCGGACATTTGGAAGGGGTCGGCTCTAGACCCCGCTCTCTGACCCTTCGAGGCTCAGGGTAAAAGAAGGCGGCAGGGTACGTGATCACATCGGCAAGCGCTGTGAGCGCATGGAAAGAACCAAATGATTCTCCTGCAAGAAATCTCGCCAAGCCCGTTCTATCAGGGAACGCGAAGTTCGCAATGAGGACAAAACCATGAAAACTCCCCAAGCCAAATTTACTACCCGATCCATCGGGTACATCCTCGCGATCGCAGCCGTCGCCTTCACGGCTATCGTAGTCGGTGCTGCAGCCGGTCATCCCACCGTCCAGGCGCAGGGAAAGGAGGCCGCGCTCGCGGCAGCCTCCGATCAAGCCACCACGCTAAACGACCAAACCGATCTCAACGTCACCGTCTACAACTCCAACATCGCGCTGATCCGCGACGTCCGCCAGCTCACCGTACCCACCGGCGCTTTCCGCCTGAAATTCGAAGACATCGCCGCCACCGTTAATCCCGCCACCGTCCACTTCCGCTCGCTGACCGAGCCCGAAAAGCTCAACGTCATCGAACAAAACTACGAATACGATCTGCTCGAGCCCGCGAAGCTGCTCCACAAGTACGTCGGCAAGGAAGTCACCTTGGAGCGCTCCTACATGGACAACGGCACGACCAAGCACGAAGAAGTAAAAGCCACGCTGCTGGCCGACAACAACGGCCCCGTGTGGAAAATCGGCAACGACATTGTCACCGGAATTTACGGCGATGGCTATCGCTTCCCCGAAGTTCCTGCCAATCTCTACGATCGCCCCACGTTAGTCATGTCCCTGGACAATTCCGGCGCCCGCAAGCACCAGATCGAAGCCTCCTACCTGGCCAACAATCTTTCCTGGAACGCTGACTATGTCCTCACCGTCGCCCGCGAAGACAAAGCCGCGGACCTCGACGGCTGGGTGACCCTGATCAACAATAGCGGCACGGCCTTTCACAACGCGCGTTTGCAACTTGTCGCCGGTGACCTGAATCGCCTGCCACAAAATCGGGCCGGCGACGCGGTCATGATGAAATCCATGGGCGGGGTGGCCGGCGCCGCCCCCCAATTCCAGCAGGAGAATTTCTCCGAATATCATCTCTATACACTCGGCCGACACACGTCGGTGGAAGACAAGGAAACCAAGCAGATCAGCCTGCTGCAGGGAAGCGGGGTGCCGGTCGAAAAATTGTTCGTGGTGAATGGCCAGAACTTCTACTATCACAACTACCAGAATCCAAGTTCTCCGCTAAAAGATCCTGTCAAGGTCTTCTACAAATTCAAGAACGAAGAAAAGGCCGGCCTGGGCATGCCCCTCCCGGCTGGTAACGTCCGCGTCTACCAAAAAGATTCCAAGGGCGGCATCCTATTCGTCGGCGAAGATTACATCGGCCACACCGCCAAAGACGAATCGATCACCGTCCACATCGGCAATGCCTTTGACGTCGTGGCCGAACACAAACAAACTGATTTCAAGAAAATCGCGGACAAGGTCTATGAGATGGAATTCGAAGTCACCCTGCGCAACCACAAAGACGCGGCCATCACGGTCGAAGTCAACGAACCGATAGGCGGCAGCTGGGAAATGCTCTCGTCCTCGTATAAATTTACGAAAACCGCGGCTTTCGCCGCCCAATTCCAAGTGCCGGTGGACAAGAACGGATCCTCCGTCCTGAAATACCGCGTCCGCGTAACTTACTAGCTGGCATACGCGCTCCTGCCTGCGCGCCAGCCCACGGGCAGGAACGTACAGCAAGCGGCCCTGACCGGACAGGCGAGAAGTCGGCAAAACACGATCTAAGCCTGCGAGTTGGGCCCGCACCAATTCGGGAAAGCCTCTTTTCCCTCCACCACCGCCTCCGCCTCAATCTCCACCAGCATCTCCGGAGAAATCAGCTTGCTGACTTCGACCATGCTGGTCGCCGGGCGAATGGCCCCAAAGAATTCCCCATGCGCCCGCCCAACCTTCTCCCACTCCCCGATGTTGGTCACAAAAATCCGCGTGCGCACCACGTCCTTTAAGCCCGCTCCTGCCTTCACCAGGGCCGCCTCGATATTCCGGATGGTCTGCACCGTTTGCGCACGGACGTCGCCGACCCCGACAATCTTCCCGTCCGGTCCGGTCGCGGTCGTGCCCGACACGCTGACGATGTTCCCGATGCGCACCGCGCGCGAATATCCGACAATGGGTTCCCACTGCGTGCCGCTCGAAATGTTCTGACGAGACACAAGCATCTCCTTCGCCGCGCGTGCCTCGCGCGAGCGCATGTTAGACTAAGGATTATGGCACGGTGGAAACGCCCCTTGGCTGGCGTCTTTGCCTCCATCGCGAGCGAAGCTGTCACAGCCGGAGCTGGCAGGATCCCGGCGCTGCCAGCGGCGGACTCTTGTTGAAGAAAGTACCCGGAAAAATTAGATGAAATGTAATAACATTCTCGAAGCGGTCGGACGGACGCCGTTGGTGCGGCTGAACCGGATCAACCAGGGGCTTACGCCGCAGATTTACGTCAAAGCCGACTACATCAATCCTGGCGGCTCGGTGAAAGACCGTATCGGCATCGCCATGATCGACGAAGCCGAAAAAAAGGGTTTGCTCAAGCCTGGCGGAACGATCATCGAAGGAACTTCGGGAAACACCGGCATGGGGCTGGCGCTGGTTGCCGCGGTGCGCGGTTACAAGATGGTTTTCACCATCACCGACAAACAATCCAAGGAAAAAGTCGATTTGCTCAAGGCGCTTGGCGCGGAAGTGATCGTCTGCCCGACCGCCGTCGAGCCTGAAGATCCGCGCAGCTACTACTCCGTGGCGCAAAAGCTTGCGCGTGAAATACCCAATTCCTACTACCCGAACCAGTACGACAACCCGATGAATCCCGAGGCCCATTACCTCACCACCGGCCCGGAAATCTGGAACGATTCGGAAGGAAAAATCACACACTTCGTTTGCGGCATGGGCACCGGCGGCACCATCAGCGGCGTCGGCAAATATCTCAAGGAAAAAAATCCCAAGGTGCAAATTATCGGCGTCGACCCGATCGGCTCGCTCTACTACGATTTCGTGAAGCGCGGCGAAAAAGTGAAAGCCAAGACCTACGTGGTCGAGGGTATCGGCGAAGATTTTTTTCCCACCACGATGAATCTGAAGATTCTCGACGACGTTCTGCAGGTCAATGACGACGAATGCTTCATCGTCGCGCGCCGTCTGGTAAAAATGGAAGGCCTGTTCACGGGAGGTTCTGGCGGCGGCTGCATTTCGGCAACACTGCGGCTCGCCAAGGATTTGGGCCCGGAAGCCTTCATCGTCGCGTTCCTTCCCGACACGGGCATGCGCTACCTGAGCAAGGTCTACAACGACGAATGGATGCGCGAACGCGGCTACGTTGATGCCGCGATGAAAATCACCGCCGGGGAAGTCGTCAGCGCCAAACATAATTCCGGAAAGGTCCGCGAACTGGTCATCGCGCGGCCCTATCAAACGGTGTTTCACGCGCTGAAAACCATGCAGGAGCAGGACATCTCGCAAATCCCGGTGTTCGAGGAAAATCTGCCGATCGGCACCATCTACGAAGATCAAATCCTGAACCTGGCGCTGCAAGGCAAGGATCTTCGCAAGCTTGTTGTGCGCGAAATGATGAGCAAGCCGCTGCCGCAGGTCCCGAAAAGCGCCCCGGTCGAGCGGGTGACCCACATTTTGAGCCACGAGAATCCCGCGGTGTTTGTCGAAATGGGCGGCTCACGCTTCGAGATTCTCACCAAGTACGACCTCATGAGCACCGTCGCCAGCCTCATGGAACAAAAACGCTGAGCCTGGATTCCCGCTCGCGTATCTCAACCGACTGGAAGCAACCGATTTGAAGATCCACGACTTCAACGAGCGTCTGAAAAATGCAATTCTCATCGCCGACGGCGCGATGGGTTCGCTGCTACACGATTCGGTGGGCGCGCAGCGGTGTTTCGACGAGATGAATTCGATCGAGCCCGAAGCCGTTTTCCGCGTGCATCAGGCGTACATCGAGGCCGGCGCGCAAATTATCGAAACCAATACGTTCGGGGCCAACCGCTTCAAGCTGGCGCCGCTCGGCCTCGGCGACGAAGTGCAGCGCCTCAACAGCCGCGGCGTAAAAATCGCCCGCGAAGCCCGCGAATCCGCTTCACGCGAAGTGCTGATCGCCGGGTCCATCGGTCCGCTCGGCATCGGCGTGCAAGCGCGCCACCCTGAACCCAGCGAAATCCAGGATATTTTTCACGAGCAAGCGCTGGCGCTCGAGGAACGCGGCGTCGATCTGTTCATTCTGGAAACGTTCACCTACATCGAGGACCTGCTACTCGCCATCGACGCGATCCGCTCGTTCTCGGGTCTTCCGATCATCGCGCAACTCACCTATTCGGAAGACGGCATGGCTTACGGCGATTTGCGTCCGGCGGCCGCCGCGGCGCAACTCAAGGAGAAAAACGTTCAGGTCATCGGTGCCAACTGCACACTCGGCCCCCAAGCGCTGCTCCCGATTCTAGGCGAACTCGCCAGCGTCGAAGATGTCCGTGTCAGCGGCATGCCCAACGCGGGTTTTCCCAAACGCGAGGGCGACCGGATCGTCTATCCCAAATCATCGCCGGAGTATTTCGCACTCTTCGCTCGCGAAGCCGCCGCGCTCGGCGTGCGCATTCTCGGGGGCTGCTGTGGCACGACGCCCGCTCACGTTCGCGCCATGGTCGATGCCGTCAAGCTGCTGCATCCCACGCGAGCGGTTTCCGCCGCGCCTTCCGCCGCCGCCGCCGCAAGACCCGTGGCGGTAGCCGAGCGCGAGCCGGAAAGCAAATTCTGGAAAAAGCTTCAAGCGAACAAATTCACGGTGTGCGTGGAAATCGATCCTCCGAAAGGTCTTTCTCTCGATCGCATCTTCGAGCAGGTCGACAAGATCATGGCGTCGGGAAAAGTGGATGCCATCGACATCAACAGCGGCGCTATGGCCCGCGTCGGTATGGACGCGCTGATGACCGCCGGCGCGTTGGAGGCGCGCGGGATCGAAACCGTGCCGCATCTCACGACGCGCGACTACAACATCATCGGCTTGCAAGCCATGCTGCTAGGCGCGTGGACCGTCGGAGGCGTGCGTAACGTTCTGGCCATCACCGGCGACCCGCCCTCGGTCGGCGATTATCCCGAAGCCAGCGGCGTTTACGAAGTCGATTCGGTCGGCCTGGTGAAAATTTTGCATCGCCTGAACCAGGGCACCGACTGGGCCGGCAAAACGTTGGGCGGCGCCACCAATTTCGCCATCGGCGTTGCGGTGAATCCCGTAGCCGACGATCTTGACGAGGAGATCGAACGCTTCCACGCTAAAATCGAAGCCGGCGCGCACTACGCGATGACCCAGCCGCTGTTCGATCCCGAACACTGGTATTCCTTCGTGAAAAAACTCGGCGGCAAGCCCGCGATCCCGATCCTTATCGGCATCTGGCCGCTCAACAGTTACAAACAAGCGCTGCGCTTGAACAACGAAGTCCCCGGCATTGTGATTCCCGAGCCCGTGCTGAAATCGATGGAAGCCGCCGGCGCTGCCGCCCGCGAACGCGGCTTCGAGGTCGCGCGCGAAATGCTCGCGTGGTCGCGCACGGAACTGGCCGGCGCGTACCTTATTCCACCATTCAAGCGGTATGAGGAAATTCTAGACATTTTGTAGCACGGCTCGCTGCGCGATCTTTTGAGGCGAAATTGGCAGATGTTGCCAGAGGATCGGGCAGCGGTGCTGTTCCCCTATAAAGTGGAAACGAGGCAAGCAATCGTAGGGGTGTAGCATTGCCGCGCTCCATTTCGGTACCAACGTGAACTACAAGGCGTCTGCCGGCGAATTCCCGTTAGGCTTGTTCCTTTTTGGGGAACCACGGAACGAACGTGCTCGTGGTGCGCTGGTAGTCTCGATATTCGCTTCCGCGCGTGCGCAGCGCTTGCGCTTCGGTAGCTTGAATGCCGGTGATTCCCAACAGGAAGTAGAGAATCAACGCCGGTGAAACGACGCTCAGGTAGCCGTACGGCGACGTGAGCGCAAAAACGGCGTAGCCGACCCAGATGAGCCACTCAAAAAAGTAGTTCGGATGGCGCGAGTACCTCCACAGACCCTCGCGGCACGTCTTGCCTTTGTTTTCGGGATTTTTCTTGAAGGCGTTGAGCTGCTGATCGGCGATTGCCTCTCCAATGATGCTGACCAACCAGATTCCGGCGCCGATTTTTTCGAGAACTCCGAGTGGCGCACGCGTGTTCAGGCAAGCGAGCAAAAAAGGGACAGAGAGCACGACAACCAGCAGCGCCTGAAACTCGAAGAAAAACAGGAAGCGCAGCGCTAGATTGTTTTTCCACTCTTTGCGCAGTTGCACGTAACGTCCCTCTTCCGGATGACCGACAACGCGCGCAAGAAGAAGGTAGGCAGCGAGCCGCAATCCCCAGAATCCGGCCATCGAAGCGATGGCCCATTTGCGCGCGGGGTATCCCGGTGCGGCTACCGCGTAATAGAGCGCCAGAATCCCCAGTCCGGCGGCCCAACCCACATCGACAATCGCCGCGTTGCGAATCAGTAGATGGACGATCCACAGCGCCAACATCATCCCCGCGATAATGGCCGCGCCCGTCATTGCCAGATGTGCCGCTTGCTGCAACATCAGGCGGCCTCGGCAACACGCGCGATTTTTCGGCGCGCCAGGCGGCGCAGCGCTGGTGCCAGAACCGCATAAAGCGCTGCAGCGCATAGCGGCGCCACGAGAGACCACACCAGGATGGCGTGCCACGTAGTGGTCCACAGCGAGCGAACCGCGCTACCCATATCCGCATGAATCATCGCATAAATCTGCGGCACCAAGAGGGGCAGGTGTGGCGAATGAAAAAGTCTCTCGCCGAGACGGAAGAAAGGAATCAGCAGAGCGATCTGCAGTGGGTAGACGAAATAGTTCACAAGTTGAATGGCCGGCAAGCTCAACTGCAACGAGAGCGCAGCCAGGGCGCAAAGTACCGTCGTCGATCCCAGCACTGGAAATATGCCCAACATGACGCCCATCGCTATGCTCAGTGCGAGCTTCTCGGGTGTGACACCCTGGCGGAGCAGATCCAGGAGCGGCCGCACGAGCCGTCGATAGAAGAACCCTTCGCTCATGCCGGCTTCTGCCGCAATAGCACGAAGGCGGCCCAGGGATTCGCAGTACCATACGCCGGCGCAGTCAACACGCTGACGTGCAAGCAGGTGCGAACGGACATCACCGGCATGCCTACGAAGATGAATCCAAGCGGCAATTTCAGCAAGATCTTCTCAAGCGTTGCCCTGGTTTCATTCTTGCAGCGGAGCCAACAGTTTTGATGAGCGGCATCTAACATTCGTCGCACGCCCCTGCTTTGAAACGCGTCGCCTCTATCGCCTTAGGAGCGCGCGAAGCTTGCCAAGCTCCCCGGTACTTGCTCCCATTTCTTCAGCTAGTGCAAGTTCTCATTTCGCGAGTTCAACCGCGCTGGTGTGATCGTGGACAATCCGCCAGCCCTCCGGGAAGCGCTCCCAGACGAGGGTAAAGACACCCCCTATGTCGCCTTTGGCCCGGGTTAAATGCCAATGGCCTAGAACGAGCGCGGCATCCGGCCCCAGAAATCGGAATTCAAGGCCGGAGAACTCCAGTTGACCCATGGTTTCGCGATCGGCATAGGTCTTCTTGTACCGTGCCCGCACCGCGTCCCATCCACGGGCAGTGCCGCTCGTTCCCGAAAAAGTGAGTTCCGGCGAATGCCAGTAGCCTTCGAGGAAGGCATCCACGTCACCTTTATTCCAGCTAGACTGCTGATTCTTAAGCACTTCAACGATAGCGAGGCGGTCGGCGCCGCGGTTGTCAGCGCCGGCGTGCGCCCGCACGTTGATCCCGGCCGCGAAGGCAATCACACTTAAACCAAGTAGAATCAGCTCGATACGGAAACGCCATGGCATCTGTAACCTCCGTGGGCGGGAACCAGCGCGAGGCAGAGTAGGTCCATCCGGGCCCGCGCGCAAGTTCCGAAATCGATTTCGGGCTAATTACAGGCCAAATCGGAGGCCAACACCCCGGCCGGGGCCTTCCGTGGGTTCTATTTAACTGGTACCCGGGAGCTATTGTTGCAATACGGAGGCGCTGCCAGAATTGGGGCTAGAAAGAGGCGTAATGTTCGGCGCTATGCTATTCGCGATCTCCATCGTAGCCCTCTCACAGTTCGCCCTCTACTACTGGCGAGCGGTCCTGACTGCTGTGGCGGGCCAACCACTCTCGGAAAACGTGCTGGCGGCTGCCAGCATCGAGAATGGCCGCGTGACCGGCCGCGACTTCCAGACCCTTGCCGGGCTTCATGATTTGACCCTGGACTTGACCCCGCGCAGCAACGGGCTGGGCCTGGTTCGCCTCTACTATCGCGCCGTGGATGGCATGGCCGCTGTGGCCGGCAAGCGTATGCCCGCGCTGGCAGCCTGGTGCGACCAGGAACTTACGGTCTGCGCGCGTTACGCCGCGGTGCAGATTGAGTGCCGCTTGCGGTCGAACCTGGAGCTGGCGGCTTCGATGCGGTCCTGCTAATTCGGCTTTCTTAGGTTTTCCTCCCCCCTCTTTATCGGCGCAAAGACTTCGGACTCGATCGTGAGTCTTTGCGCGCCAGCGCCGGTTCCTGCTAACGTCTCAACATTCCTACGGCAACGTTTCTGGAGAAACCATGGCGACATTCCCATTGATCGAATACAACGACGCGAGTCCCGAGGTGCGCGCGATTTACGACGACATCATGGCCACCCGGAAGACTGACTGGATCAACAATTTCTGGAAAGCGATCGCGCACGATCCCGCCACGCTGAAGCGCACCTGGGACGACATCAAGCAGATCATGACCCCCGGCGCGCTTGATCCGCTGACCAAGGAATTGCTCTATGTCGCGGTGAGCGTCACCAACAGTTGTCACTACTGCATCGCGTCGCACACTGCTTCGGCACGCAACAAAGGCATGACCGACGCCATGTTCCATGAGTTGCAGGCGGTGATCGGCATGGCCAACGAAACCAACAAACTCGTCACGGGTTACCAGGTGGAAATCGACGAACAATTCAAGCCCCCGTTGGCGGGCAAATAAGGCAGGCCACTTCGCAGTGCGCTGTTACGCGACGCTTCGCAGAGCTTGTGCTCCGGCGAAATGCGGCTGAGGGTGTCTGAGTTGAAATCCTTCGCGCATCCTCAGCGGACCGACTCCCGTCGACAGTTTCGGGCAGGCCGCGGCGAAATACCCACCGGGTAATCGCAGCGATCGGTAACCAACCGTCACGTCTCTGTCAGCCTTCGTCAGTCAGCGTCGCTCATCGCTCATCGTCAAGTTACAAGGCTCGAACACCTGTACGGGAGGCCAGTATATTTTCGCGGCAGCAGGCTCGTACCATGGCTCAGTAGCGCTGCGAACTTACTATCGTTGCGTTCGCAAGTCTCGAATCAGCTTGGGTATCAAAACTCTTGCCAAGCAAGTGAGTGCGCCAATGTCGCCAACCGCGAAGGATCTTGATGTGACCAATCCCAATTCCACAACGCCTGGAGTACGCCCCGCGTCGGCAGGAGCGCAGGACGAGAATGCCGGAAAGCCGCAACCCGTTCCGCTGGAAGTGCCGGTGACCGTGAATGGCGCGCGAACGGTGGAAGGCAGCGACAAGCGTGAACCCTTTTCCGAAACTACACAGACGGTGCTGGTGTTCGGCAACGGCGCGGTGATTCGCCTGGCGTCAGCGGTGGCGGCGGGACAGTTGTTGTTTCTGACCAACGAGAAAACAAAAAAAGAAGTGGTTTGCCAGGTCGTGAAGTCCAAGAACTACCGGAATGTGAGCGGCTACGTGGAACTGGAATTTACAGAAGCAGTTCCTGGATTTTGGGGCATGAGATTCCCGGGAGAGCGCGTTGTCGCGCAGCCGAGCGCGTCCACTCCCTCGGGAATCACGAAACCCGCACCGCCGGCCCCGGTTGCGCCTAAGGTAGATGCGCCTGCGGCGCACAACGTTTCGCCGCGGGTGGAACCGAAAGCAGTGCCCGCGCCACCACCGTCCGCGCCGGCCGCAACGATTACCACCAGCGCGCTGCACGCCGAGACCAAGCCGGCGTTGCATCTGCCGCGCGCCGCGGAGCCCAAGCCGGTCACAATTTTGCCTAGCCCGGTATCGCACCAGCCCAGCGTGGCGCCAGTCCCCAACGCGACTTTGCCGAAAGCGCCGGGACTCACCGACGGATTCGGCAGCGGCCTCACGTCAACCGCTCGGCCTTCCGAGAGCCGACCTCCGGCGCCCGTTGCGCCCAAGGCATCTCAAACGCCGGTCGTCACGCAAGGTTCGTCGGACGCGCTCAAGCGCGAGTCGGAGCGCTTGCAAGAACAACTCGCGTCGATGTTATTCGCCGCCGAAGTACCCGCGACGCCGGTGCGGACCGCGCCGGTTCCGCCTGTGAACAAACCGCCGATCGCGGAATTGTCAGCCAAAGTTGTGGAGATGACCAAGCCGCAAGCTCCGGCGCCGAAGTTAGTTTCACCGCCGAAGACCTCGCCGGTTCCGCCGCATTCGGCGCTGGACGATGAAGAAGTCAAAATTCCGTCCTGGCTCGAGCCGCTGGCGCGCAATGCGGCCACGCACGCGCATAACGAAACGATCGTGAGGGAAGAAGCAGCGGCCAACGCCAACAAGGTCATCGAGTTCGAAGTACAGGATGTTTCGGCCCCTGCTATAGCCCAGGGAGAGGAAGCGCCCGCGCCGTCGGATGTATCGCACGGGATTCATTTCGAAGAAGCGGCGCCAATCCAGGTGCAGAACGCCGCCACGGGCAAAAATAAGGGCGTGTTGATCGGAGCGATCGCCGCAGGTCTTTTGGTGGCGGCAGCTGGCGGCACGTGGTACGTGCGCCAGTCGTCAGCTCCTGCGCAGCAATCCCCGGGAGCGGCACCGACCGCGTCTGCGGCCGTGGCACCAAGCACGGCACAGCCCGCGGCGCGAGGTTCAGAGAAAGTAGTGGCGCGCGGCGCATCGGATGCTATGGCGCCGAATCGGTCCAACATCAATTCGCAGCCGGTGGCACAACCGCCGAGTTTCTCTACACCGGCGAGTTCGCAGTCGATTACTCCTGCCTCCGAGGTGACCAAGATCGCGCCGGAGAAGAACGCCGCGGCTGAATTGTCCGCCTACAAGAGATTGGCTGAACCCCAGCCTTTGCCCGCGGTGAAGAAACCGAGCCTTGGCGCAGTCCGCCTTGCCGGACCCAACGCGAATCGCAATGCCGTCGCTCCGGAGTCTGGCGATGCAGACGCTGCGCTTGCGCTGAACGGGAGCCAAGTAGCGCCAACCGGCGATGGTTTCGGCGGCTCGTTGGTGGCTGGAAATTCCAAGCAACCGGTTGCTCCGGCCGCTCCACTTCCCATCGGGGGTGATGTGCAGCCAGCGCATTTGCTTAATTCAACGCCGCCGACATATCCCGCGATTGCGAAATCCCAACGCATCGAGGGCGCCGTACACGTGGACGCCCTGATCGATGCGAACGGCAGAGTTTCCGCGATGAAAATTGTTTCTGGGCCGGTGTTGTTGCATCAAGCGGCCATGGACGCCGTTCACCAGTGGAAGTATCAGCCCGCTACGCTGGACGGCAAGGCGGTGCCGATGCATCTGACAGTCACCGTACAATTCCGTCTGCAATAGTTCCGAATCGAGGGATTCGGGCCGGCTCAGTTTGAGGCAGCGGATTGCCGCTTGCTTGCGAGAACGCCGGCGCTGCGCTGCGCGACCTCATTCACCAGAAAACCCATTTTGGGATGCGAGGGCTCGAAGTCGGCGGAAATTCCGTGGGCGCGCAATTGTTCCGAAGTCACCGGACCGATCGAAGCGACCACAATTCGTGTGAAAGCCTTCTCGACAGCCTCCTGCAAGTTCATTTCGGTCGCGATCTTCAGCAAATGAATGACTTGGATCGAAGTGGTGAACAACACCACGTCGACTTCGCCACCGGCGATGGCCGCGACCGCATTGCGTAGCGGCCGGGTGTCTTCGGGCAGCGCCCACTCGTAAACCGGGACTTGCGTAACTTGTGCGCCACGCGCAGCAAGCCCGGCCAGGAGTTCCGGGTTCGCAGCGCCATACTCCTGTACGGCGACGCGTTTGCCTTCGAGCGGCAGTGTGTCGCGATTGGTATCGAGTGCCGCGAGCAACTCGCGCCAGGTGTTGGGCTCTGGCACGGCGAGCGTCACGCGAACTCCCAGCTCTTTCAACGCCGCGACAGGTTTGGGTCCGCGAGCGATGATCGGCACGCGCTGGAGCGCGCCGACCCATTCGTCGCGCGCGCAAACCGTTTCGGCCACGCGCGCGAGTGCGCGAGTGCCAACCCCGGTCAGAAGAATCAACATGTCGAAGCCGTGCGCAAGCAGTGCACGCGTGAACGCTTGCGCTTCTTTGTTCGATTCCAAAGCAATTTCGCGCATCGACGGGGCGACGATGGCTGTGCCGCCGTAGGTTTCGATGAGCTTGGCCATTTCCGCGGCACGGCGGCTTTCCAGAGACAACACGCGCAGGCCCGCGAATCCGGTTGGTTTTGTGCGAGCTTCCATAACCGCCATCATCACACGTTTTTGTATGGGCGGCCACGCGATCGGAATTTTGGGCTACCGGGACGCAGCGATACCAAGGGAGTCCCCAGCAACAAGAAATCTCCCCTCGGTAGCTAAACAGCGGGGATCTACCGAACCTCATCTTCTAAACAACAGGTCGTTCAACCTCCAACATATATACTCGAATTTCTGCCGTTAACTAGCCCGCGCCGGAGCCTTCGAGCAGCTTGCGAGCCGAAACGCAGGTTCGTATACTGGCGGCCCGGCTAAGTGAGGTCTCGCGGGAGGGTAGCCCGCTATTAAGACCGTTCTTTAGCCCCCAAAATCCCGCCTGCGCGTCCCGTGCAGGCCCAGCTGTGACGACGGCTTAACCCGTCAGAGGAGATGTCTGCATGCCGCAAGCCCCAGTACCGGAAGAAATGAATGTCTATCAGAACGCCGAAGCGCGTTTTGAAGTGGCGGCGAACAAACTGGGCCTGGAGCAGGGCGTCTATCGCTACCTGAAATATCCCAGCAAGGAAGTCACCCTGTACATTCCGATTGGAATGGACAATGGCCAGCTAGAAGTGTTCACAGGGTATCGCGTGCTGCATTCAACGGTGCGTGGACCGGGCAAGGGCGGGATTCGGTTTGCGCCCGACGTCTCGCTTGACGAAGTGCGCGCGCTGGCAACCTGGATGACCTGGAAATGCGCGGTGGTGAATATTCCATTCGGAGGCGCGAAGGGCGGCGTGATTTGCGATCCGCGTAAAATGACGCGCGGAGAACTCGAGCGGCTGACGCGGCGGTACACGGCGGAACTTGCAAACTGGATTGGTCCGGAGCGCGACATTCCGGCGCCGGATGTGGGCACGAACGAGCAGACCATGGCTTGGGTCATGGACACCTACGCCATGCACGTCGGACAGGCGACTACCGCCGTCGTCACCGGCAAGCCCATTGAGCTCGGCGGTTCGGCGGGCCGGCGCGAAGCGACCGGCCGCGGCGTCATGATCTGCTGCGACAAAGCGACCACGAAGCTCGGAATCAAGCGGGAAGGCTGCCGCGTGGTGGTGCAAGGCTTCGGCAATGTGGGTTCGCTGGCGGCATTACTGATGCAGAAGGTGGGCTACAAAATTGTAGGGCTCGCGGATATCGGCGGCGGGTTGTACAACGAAAAGGGCTTCGATGTGGCGAAGGTCATCGACTGGGTATATACGCAGAAGAAGCCGCTGCATGATTTTGCGGGCGGCGGCACCAAGATGACGGCTCGCGACGTGCTTTTCCAGCCTTGCGAGATCGCCATTCCCGCGGCCATCGAAAATCAAATCACGGAAAAGAATGCGGACCAGGTGCAAGCACGCATCCTTTGCGAAGGTGCGAACGGCCCCACGACGTGGCAGGCCGACGCGATTATCGATCGTAAGGGAATATTCACGGTTCCGGACATTCTGGGTAATGCCGGTGGCGTGACCGTCAGCTACTTTGAGTGGGTGCAGGATCGCCAGGGCTTTTTCTGGCGCGAACGCGAAGTGAACGAGCGCTTGCTGGATGTGATGGAAAATGCCTTCGATCAAGTGGTACGCTACGCGGAACTTCACAAGGTAAATAACCGCATCGCGGCCTATATGCTGGCCATTGACCGCGTTGCCAGCGCGCTGAAATTGCGCGGAATTTACGCCTAGGCCTCGGTCGAGGCCGAGGTAGAGGAAATTGCAGGACGCGTCCCCGCCGCGCGATTCAGAATAAGCACTTGTGTCCTCCACCGGTTCCGATGATAATTCGGCGCCATAAGGAGCTGTGCCATGTCCACGGGATCCCTCTCACCCGGTTCCGCGAAAAGCGAACCCCAGTATCGTGCAGACATCTGCGTCGCGGGGCGCTGGATGTACGAACGCGGATACATCGTCGCCTGCGAAGGCAATCTTTCCGTGCGGCTGGACGAAGAACGCGTACTGACTACTCCGACGTGCATGAACAAAGGGACGCTCACGCCGGACGACCTGGTGATCATCGACCTCGAAGGCCGGCATGTCGCGGGCGACCGCAAAGCGTCTTCCGAGCTGGCGATGCACTTATTGTTTTATCGCATGCGGCCCGATGTTCAGGCGATTTGCCACGCGCATCCCCCGACTGCCACGGGTTTTGCGGTGGCCGGCCGGGCGCTCGATCAGGCGCTGCTCCCGGAAGTAATCGTCGGGCTGGGACTCATTCCGCTGGTGAAGTATGGAACGCCAGGCACTCCGGAGCTCAGCGCTTCGATTGAGCCATACGTACCTCACTACGATGCGCTGCTGCTGGCAAACCATGGCGCGGTCACCTGCGGACCAGACTTGCTCACCGCGTTCTTCCGCATGGAAACGATTGAGCATTTCGCGAAAATCACGCTGGCTGCGGAAATGGCCGGCACGCCTACGCTGCTCTCCAGCCGCGAAGTGGCGAAGCTGATCGCCGCGCGGACGCGCTATTTTGTGGTGCCGCCGCCGGGCGGTGGCGCGGAACTGCCGGTCACCTGCGACAGCGGGGAGAGTGCCGGTGTGCGTCTCACTCGCAACGAACTCGATGCGCTGATCGACGAAGCGGTCCGCAAGGACCGGTCCCGGCGCTAGTTGCCGCGAAATTCAATCGTTTAATTTGCAGGGATTTCAAATAACCGGGCGGCACTCTTCCCCATCCATTCTAAAGAGTAGATCACGACTGGAATAGAAAGCCGGTAACGGCTGGATCGTTCAGCCCAAAAATCCCTTTATGCGCTGGAGAAGTACGTAGCCGCCTGCGGTCCCGATCACAAGTTGATCCTCTTGCTGAAAATGCGGGCTTCGCAAATCAACGGCTGCGCGTATTGCCTCGACATGTACTCGAAGGACGCGCGCGCCCTCGGCGAGGCCGAGCAGCGGCTGTACGGGCTGAACGCCTGGCGCGAAACTCCGTTTTACACCGATCGCGAACGTGCCGCGCTGCAATGGACGGAATCGCTCACGCAGGTCTCGCAAACGCATGTGCCGGCCGAAACCTATGAGGCTGCGAAGAAACATTTCAGCGAGAAGGAGATCGTTGACCTGTCGATCGCAATCTCGGTGATCAACGTGTGGAATCGCTTGGCGATTTCCGCGCGCACGGTGCCGGGCTCGCACAAAGTGAAGCAAGTCAGCGCAGCATGACGCGTGTTGTCGAAATAAGGGAGGGCCGCCGGCTGGCCCTCCCTTCCTTGGAAAAGGCGCTCGATCGCCTCGGTTTGCGTTCCTCAAAAATAGAAAATAGCAAGATTGAAGAAGCGTTGCGACAGCTCCCGGGTACAATTCCGCGTGCGGCCTGACTGCGGAGCCGGTGCTGCGGGAGAGTTTGCGATGGACAAGGCAAAAGAGTTTTTTTCGGCGATACGTACGGGAGACGTGGTTACCGTGCGAACGATGCTTGATGCTGAGCCGGGACTCGCGACTGCGAAAAATGAGCAGGGGCAATCGCCGGTGCTGGCTGCGGTTTATAACGGGCGGAACGAGATTCGCGACGCGCTGATCGCTTGCGGCGTCGCCCTCGAATTTCACGAAGCTGCGGCAGCGGGCCAGCTCGAACGCGTGAAGCAACTCGTCGAAAGCAATCCCGCGCTAGGGAAGAGCTACTCGCCCGACGGGTTCCCGGTGTTCGCACTCGCCGCAGCGTTCGGCCAACTGGCGGTTGCGCGCTATCTGTTCGAGAACGGCGCGGACGTGAACGCCGCAGCGACGAATGGCACCGGTTACAACGCCCTCACTGGCGCGGTTGCCAACGGCCACGTCGAAATTGCAGTGTGGCTGCTGGAGAAAGACGCCGACCCGAATCACCGGTACGGGCCTGGGTACACGCCATTGCTCGCGGCAGCCGCGAATGGCCGGTTGGAAATTGTGAACGCGTTGTTGGCGCGCGGAGCGGACCTATACGCCAAGGCCAACGACGGCAAGACAGCGCTGGCGCTCGCCGAAGAAAGAATGCATCCTGAAGTAGCAGCGCTTCTTCGCAGCCGCGGGGGCACAAAGGGTGCATAAAAGAAATAACGATTATTGACGCAGAGCGGCGCGAGTTTCGGCTAAGGTTCTCGGCGCCGGCCATGCCCCCTCCTACGAATCCTGGCATGCGGCGGCGTCTCGGACTGCTCCCAGCCGGGCTGCCCGACCACAATGGCGTCGCCGCCCCCCGGGGATGGGCATTGGATCATGCATTCTCAAGCTAAACTCTCGTGCGCTTCGGAGATTCTAGTTTTCCGTGAGCGTTACTGCGAAGAGATGAACTGCCAAATTGTTCACGACTCGATTCACCGACGCGCGGGCTGGACGTTGACCTACGTGCTTGAGTTGGACGCAATCTCGGTAGGCTTTGGATCAATTGCCATTGGCGGCCCGTGGAAGGACAGGCCGACGCTGTTCGAGTTTTACATTCTGCCACAGTACCGTTCTTTCTCTTTCGACCTCTTCGAAACACTCCTTTCCGTCAGCGGGCCGCAATTCATGGAGATTCAATCCAACGATCTATTGCCCACCGTCATGTTGCACACGTATGCGCATGAGATTGCGAGCGAAAAAATTGTGTTTCACGACAAGGTTAGCACCGCGTTGGCGGTTAACGGCGCAACTCTTCGACGGATAAGCTCCGATGAAGAGACTGGAGCGTACATCGAGCGACGACAAGGCGGCCCCGAGTGGGTGCTGGAATTGGACGGGAACGTCGTCGCCCAGGGCGGAATTCTATTTCACTACAATCGGCCTTACGGGGATATCCACATGGAGGTGGCCGAGGCATTGCGGCGGCGTGGACTGGGATCGTACCTCGTGCAGGAATTGAAGCGTGCAGCTTACGAGCTTGGCTCAGTTCCCTGTGCGCGTTGCGACACCACGAATGTCCCGTCGCGCCGGACTCTGCAAAAGGCTGGATTTATTCCCTTCGCGCACATGCTCACGGGTGTTATCTCGGCCGGAGGATAAAGCCTGGCCACGTGCACTTAGGACATAACGCGCTACTCGCTCCGCTGCATGAATTTCAGGACCGTGCTGTATTGCGCTGTCCGCCTGCGCTGGATCACCTCATATACCTCACGTACCGTCCACAACCGATGTAGTAGTACCGCCAACTTTCGAGCCACGGCGAGCACCGCTCGTTTCTTGGCATTTTTCCCGCCTCGCTCCGCAAGCTTCAGCCCCCATCTCCGCAAATCACTGTCTTCTCCAAAAGGTCCCAGAATGTAGTGTGCTCCCTGCACCATCATCGTTCGCAGATATCGGTCTGCGTCTTTGCTGGTACGCTTCTGTGGTTCGCTCTCCCCGGAGTTCCTCCGGCCAGGTTTCAATCCCAACCTACCGCGCGACTCTTCAGAAACCGATGTGGGTCTTCTCTCCAGGACATAGGTCAGCGCGATCTGCGTTCCTACACCCTTCACCTGCTGGAGCAAAGACACTTCCGGGTACAATTCCTTGGCGGTTTTCTCCATTGGTTCGTCGTATTCCTTGATGCGCTCGTTCAGCGATTCAATTTCCTTGAGCAACGGTTCCAGAACCTCACGCAACTCCGCTTTCAATTCCGCGGCCAGCTCCTGGCTGTACCGTCAGCAACGAATTTTCGGGTATGCATTGGAGAGGCCATCGATCGCAAAGCCACATCGTAGGGATCACGACGAGAGGGCGCCGAGCGCGGCGTTGGCCTTGGAAAGCCACTCGAGCTTGCGCGGCGCGAAGCCAAGTTTCTGTTTTGCGCGCTGGTTCGAAGCGCCGCGGAGCCGCGTCGCATAGTAGACGGCGTCCGGGCCGGCGGTTCGCAAGGCCTCAGCTTCGGTAATCGTTTGTGGAGTGGGCGCGCCCAGAAATCGTGCAAAAGCGGGCAGCCAGATGCTCAATTCCGAGGGGTCATCATCGACCACATTGTATACGCCGGGATCGACTTCGAGCGCGGCAACGGTTGCAGCCGCAGCATCCTCCACATGCACAAACGAGAAAACTGCCTGACCCGAACCGATCACCGGATACTGCCGTTCGCGCACCTGCCGAGAGACGCTGCCGGTCGAAGGATCCTGGTAGGTTCCCGGTCCGTAGAAAAAGCCGTAACGCAGGGCGATTCCGGCGAAGCCGGGCGCATTCAGCACGCGATCCTCGAGCTGCATATAGGTCCGCACGCTGCCTCCGATGGCAGGGGACGCTTCCGATGCCAACGGCTCCGATTCGTCGGCGAGCCCGGTGCCGGGTGCGTAAAAAAATCCCGTGGACTGCACGATGTAGCGCCTGGCGCCAGCGGCGATCGCCGCCTCCTGCACGTTGCGCCCCCCCACGAGCCTCAATGCACGGTCCCGCTCGGCGGCCGCCCGCATTTCTTCGGGCGTATAATTTTTCGGCAGGGAAGTAAGCTCATCGATGACAGCTTCCGGCCTGACCTTACGAATCACCGCTTCGATGGCATTATGATCGAGAGCGTCCGCGACGAACGCTTCCGCGCCCCGGTCATGCAAAGTCTGCACGCCACGTTCGCTGCTCGTGATTCCAATCACTTCCTGGCGCGAAGCGACGAGCGCGGAAATCAAAGGACGCCCAATGGCGCCCGTTGCACCTGCGACTAAGACTTTCATATGTCCTCCTTGTGATCCCGAACAAACCAGATCAATTTAATCTCACCAGACCTAAATTGAATTCGTTGACGTGGTGATGACTGGTCGACTAACCTCCGGGCGCACAAAAGCGCATACAGCGAGGTTTCTATGGTGAAGCTGAGCGTCTTCTATCCAAACCGACCGGGAAGCCACTTTGACATGTCCTACTACTGCTCAAAGCACATGCCCATGGTTCAGCGGCTCCTTGGCTCAACTCTAAAGAGTGTCGCTGTCGAAGAAGGCATTGCGGGAGCAATTCCGGGCTCTCCGCCAACTTATCTCGCACTGGGTCACCTTTACTTCGAGTCCGTCGATGCGTTTGTGCAAGCGTGGGCGCCACAGGCGCAAAAAATTGTCGGCGACGTTCCCAACTATACGAACTGCGAGCCAATCATCCAAATCAGCACCGTAAAAATCTAACTGATACTACCAGACACTTGTGCCGTAACCCGGCGCACCAGGACTTGAGCCCAGCACTGCACGGATGCATTGCCGATGTTACGGCAGTGATCTAGCCTTTAATCAGCGTGCGTTATTGCTTCTCAGGTTGCGGTGCCTTGGCTGACTTCACGCCTTTCATCGCGGTTTCGAGAGGAACCTCTTGGCCGGCCGCATCGACCCAATGAATATCAAATGCTGCGTCGGAAGTAAGAAAAACTATACATGGAGCGGAACCTAGGCAAGTGGCCCGATGGACGTGATGCGCGGGAAGGTAGACGAAATCGCCATGATGAGCAACGAAAGCGCTATCACCTTTCATTTGGGTTTGAAGCGAGCCGCTGACGACCATCGCTGTTTCGCTGGGGGTATGCCAGTGGAATGGAGCGTCACATCCTGGAGCGAATCTTGCGAGGATAACCGACGGTCCTTTTGTGGGGTCGCCGCGCTCCACAGCTACCGTAAAACAGTCTGGCGCATTGGGAATGGCGCCAAATTTGGCGGTAGCAGCCGCAGCGACGATTGGTTTTTCTCCCGTCCCCTGTGCGGCCAAACGGGCCGGACCCATGATGCTCGTTGCGAAAACGACGAGGAAAGTGCAAAGGCGTTTGAATAACCTCATGATGATCCTTTTTGAATCCTCCACGAATTGGACTATGAATCGGGAGTTGGGCCTGACGAGGTATTGAGGGGACTGTACCGGAATTTCTGAATGAAAACCAGCGTGGATTTGGCTCTCGTGACCTTGCTTGCTGATGTGTCCCAGCCGTTGCTGTCCTACTCCGACTCCTTCCGAGCCTTCGGTCGTCAAGCAACCAAAGTCTACTCGGATCGAGGGAGCCGACATTGTTATGAAATCAAGTGGAGCCCCGGTACGGCAGATGTCCGGTGAGGCGAATTGCCAGGAGTTGACAGAAGCTCCCAGGAACCTGATGAGGTGCCCCAAGCGTCCCAGCGAAAAAAGGAGGCACCAACCTTAATTGATGGCTTTTCTTGACCCTACTCTTTCCGTTGTGCATCCTTGAGTTCCCCGGTTTTCTCCGCCGCGCGGAGGTCTTCGTGAAAAAAGCTGCGGTTGGGTTTCGCGTGCATTCGGGCTGGACTGCGCTCGTGGCAGTGTCACTTGAAAATGGAGTGCCCACTGTTCTGACTCGCCGGCGTTTGCAACTGGTGGAAACCTTCAGTTTCAAGTTCAGGCAGCCGTTTCACACTGCAGAGAAAATGCGGTTAAAAGACGCCTGTAGATTCATCTCAGGAGTCCGGACAGCGGCAGAGCACATCGCCTATCGCTCGGTTCACTCGGTACAACTTGACTTGAAAAAACTGGGATACCAGTTGGATCGAGTAGCTTTACTGCTTGCCTCTGGGAGACCCCTGCCCGAACTAGAGAAGATCCTGCAGTCTCACGCCCTGATTCACACGGCGGACGGAGAACTCTTTCGCGAGGTTCTTCGTAGCGCCAGCACCCGATGCGGTTTGCAGATAACGTGCACCAAAGAGCGAGGACTCTTGGAGCAGTGCACCGAAGCATTTTGCCTCAAGGCGCCGGAATTACTGCGGCGGGTCACAGAACTAGGCCGGTCGTTTGGTTCCCCATGGTCGCAGGATGAAAAGTTCGCAACACTCGCCGCCTGGCTAGTTCTTGAGCCCTGCGGGCGGCTAACTCCCGATCAACTCATCGGGTAATGGAATCTGATCTCAATTCCACGCGCGGTTACGAACGCGCCTCAAACTAGGTCAGGCGGTTGGCCAATGCCTGGCGGCCACTCGGGGCATCTGGAACGGGATACCGACTAGAGCCTAAGTCCCGTGTATAACGTCGTCGGCGTTGTCAAGATTTTTTATGCGGCTCGAAACAAACCTCGAGCTGCGCGAGCCGGAGCGGGGTCAAGGGCGTCCCGCGAAGCGGGACGTTTATCGAAGACCCTTGACGCCGCGTAAGGCTCGCCACGATTGTCATTGGACAAAGGCAAGCTTCGCCTTACTCAGGATTCTTTTACGGGTCTCGACCAAGGCTCGTCTCCTTCGAATCCTACGGTGAAGCTATCTCCACCAACCATGTATTCGATCTTCAACAACAAACCATGATTCTTTCTCCGAACTCCCTCTTCTACAAAGGGAGGCGGGGCGCTCAATCAATAAGGCGATAGGCTTTCGCCTGCCACAGGACTTGCCGGGCTCCCAGATAACTCACTAGCTTTTGTGCTGACCATCGGACCGGTGAGCCGCTTTGCGGGCAGCCGAAAGCCGTCCCCCAGCGGTGTTTGATGCAGCAGGCCGGCGTGGGGCCGGCACCGCCTCATCCAACTTGGTGATCCACGGATTGAGCTGATCGAGCAACGGCAGCAGCTCTTCCCGTCGCAGGCTCGCCCAAGGTTCGAGGACCAGGCCTGCCAGTTCCTGGCGGCCGACTTTGGCCCACAGCTTTTTCCTTCGGCAAAGGCCTTGTCCCATGGCCAACGCGTGCAGTTGGTTCATCACTGAGGTACGAAAGCGAACCAGTTTGTGCCGATGCCGCAGCAATTGCCGCAGATCCCGCTTCGCCAGTGAGGGTACCCAGATGCGGGGAAAACGGTTGGTGAGCAGCAAGTCCAGAATATGAAGAGCATCGCGCGAGTCCGTCTTCTGTTTCCGCACCATGGCGGCACGGATCTCCGCGGCGTCTCCAATCCAGAGTTCGTGATGGTGTTCTCGCAGCACTCTTTCGAACCATGGAGCATCGCAGGTGGCTTCCATCCCGACTCGCGCCGGACTTGGAAGGGTGGAATAAAACGTCTTGGCTTCTCCGTTCTCATGTTCCAGTCGGCGTTCGATAACCTCGCCGGTTGTGGGATCCAGCATGGCGATTTGCTGGAAGCGTGAATGGAAATCACAACCTATAATAAGCATCACTCGGCTCCTTTCCTCCGAGCCTTGGTCGATCACCTTCGCCAAGTCTACTCGGTCGAGGGGAGCCGACGACGTTATCCAATCAATAAGCACTTACCGGAATCGTTCTGCAGTCGGGAGTTTGCGCCTTGGCTGCTCTAGTTCGAGTACAATGCCCGCGTATTTAGCGGGAGGGCGGTATGAACTGGGCCCGACTTGTTTCGATCGTTATTGGCGCCGGTGTCGTTACGTCACTCACTGACTGGCTCTTCGCCGGCGATTGGCTTCATCGACGCTACACTTATCCCGAAATCTGGCGTCAGGGTGCCGAAGGAAGAGCGATTGCTCTGACCAGCCCGCTACCTTTTCTGACCTGCGGTGTCTTTGCCTATGTCACCGCTCGGCTAGGCCTTCCTTCTGCATCGAGCGCGGTCAAACTGGCTGTTGCGGTGTGGCTGATTGGGCCGTTGCCGCTGATCCTCGCCAATGCCGCATTTATGAAGCTGCACAGAGTCTTTGTCGTGTCTTACGCAATCGGTTGGTTAGTAAAGCTCACGATCGTTGCGGTGGCGGTTGGCTGGTTCCTTCGTTGATGCCGACAGAAAAATCTATCGCGTCGGTTGGCTCCCAGCGACTTTAACCACGGCCCGCTATGCATTCAAACCCTATCAGGAGTTGGCTCAGCCTCTAACACAGATGGTTTAGCTGCGGTGTCCCCAATAGAGAATGAGACCGAGGATGAGTCCGAGGCCGCAAGTGCCAAGAATAAATGGGTGAGCAACTGGAAAAGCAATCCAGCAAACGATACCGAGACCGAGCGAAATGAACGCACCTACCTTTGCATCTCGAATGGGTACGCTACTGAATGACCTAGCGGGATCACGTTGTAGCTCTCGCATTGTTTATCCCTAACGCAGACCAACAAAGGCTGCAATACCGTGTTTGATGCACACCACAACACCAAGATTTCTCGTTTACTGGACAAAAGGAGTCCTGGTACGGCACTTTTCCGGTAACGACTTAGGTCGCTCTTTTGGAGAGATCCAGCAAGACTTTTTGTTGTCCTGCCTCACCATCGGCTAGGCGTATTGCCTGGCCCGTGTCGCCTTAGGCCTGAAAGTGGCCCGCAAGGCGAGCCCCGGAAGTTCGTGAAATCGTCGGGTTATCGGGCGCGAATTGATCCTACGTTTGCCCACTGCCCGCACACAATCAAGAACCCTCCTGGTGGTTCGTAGTTCCATTCCAACACGTTGATTCCCGGCCCCGTAATCCGCATAGGGGCGACGGGATTTCCAACATATTACTCGGACTTCTCAAGTCATTAGTGATAAACTCTTCCCACTCGAGTCCCCGTTTTACGTCGGAGTCGGCCACCAGCCATGTCCAGCCAGCCTCAGTTGGTACGGTTCGGTGTCTATGAACTCGATTTGCGATCTGGAGAACTTCGCAAGGGTGGCATCCGACTCAAGCTCGCCGGCCAAACCTTCCAGGTTCTCAAGGCGCTGCTCGAACATCCCAGTGAACTGGTCACCCGCGAAGAACTCCGCCAGCTCCTTTGGCCCGCAAACACTTCCGTTGACTACGATCTCGCGCTGAAAAAAGCGATCAATCGCTTGCGGGACGTGCTCTCTGATTCAGCCGACAGCCCGCGCTATATCGAAACGGTTCCTCGTCGTGGCTACCGCTTCATTGGTTCCATCATTCCGGCAAACCGCGCGGATCACGCGCCACTGGAACCGCTCCAGTCCGTCGCGCAACCTCCAGTCGAGCTACAACCAATCCCGCCATTCGGAAATTCCGCGGCCACGGTCTCGATTTCCGACCACCTACAAACGTTGCCGCAGTCACATCCCATCCTCACTCGCGCAACCGCCTCCCGCTGGACCATTGCTGCCACCTTGGCGGTCATTGGCATCACCGCTGTCTTCTTCAGCTTCAACGTCCAAAACGTTCGTGGCCGTATCTTCGCCGAATCTCGTGCCTCCGATATTCGTTCCGTTGCCGTGCTTCCGCTTGTCAATCTCTCTTCCGATCCGGCGCAGGAATACTTCAGCGCCGGCATGACTGACGAACTCATCACCGAACTCGCCAAGTTCGGCAATCTTCGCGTCATCTCGCACACTTCGGTCGAGCGCTATAAGCAAGCGAAGACTTCGCTACCAGAAATTGCCCGGGAACTCGGCGTTGACGCCGTTGTCGAAGGCCGCCTCGCTTTTGCCCGCTTGCGGCCGCCACGTCGGAAAAATCCCCGTTTATGTCGCACATCCTATAATTCTCATCTCGGCCTCCTTCGGTCCGAGCACTGTTAGGGCGAACACCGAACAGTTTACTCGGGCCGTTGTGAGGCCGACGTCGTTATGGCATCAGCGTTATTCGGGAACTGTCTTCGTCCGCTTCAGCGCCGATGTGGAAAGAGATCATGATTTGGACTGTTATTCGTGCCGCAGCGTTATTCGGGAACTGTCTTCGTCCGCTTCAGCGCCGATGTGGAAAGAGATCATGATTTGGACTGTTATTCGTGCCGCAGTGCGACCATCGGATCAATTCGCGTGGCGCGCCGGGCGGGGATGTGGCACGCGAGCAGAGCGACAACGGCCAGAAGCAACCCAACAGAGGCAAACGTAATCGCATCGGTCTCACTGACGCCGAAGAGTTGCGCCTTAAGCAAGCGCGTGAATGCCACAGCGAGCGCCGTGCCCACGACGAGGCCCGCCAGCGTGAGTCGGAATCCCTGGTCGAGAACGAGACGGTAGATGCCTACCTTCTCCGCGCCGAGCGCCATACGGATGCCGATTTCCCGCGCGCGTTGGCGAGTGCTGTAAGCCACGACGCCATAGATGCCGACGGCGGCGAGCAGCATGGCAAGAAGACCGAACGAGCCAGCAAACGTAGCCGCGACCCGTCCAAAAAGTGTGCCGAGCTGCATGGTGACGGAAAGCGGATTCACATTGAACAGCGGCAACTCCCGATTGAGCTGATGGATGGTCTCTTCCACAGAAGAAGCCATGGCACGCGGATCGCCAGTTGTGCGGAGGTGAATGGTGGTGTCATGTGTCGGGCTATAGGCCTGGTAACTCGGAAAATAGATGACAGGCTCGGTCGGGTAGGTGAGCAAGCGGTATTTGGCATTGCGTGCCACCCCAACAATGGTGAAGCGATCACCGCTGTCCGTCACCTGCTTGCCGATAGCGCTTTCACCAGGCCAATAGCGATCGACAAAGGCCTGGTTGACGACGGCAACGAGTTGCGAATCCACCGTATCCGCTTCGGTGAATTCACGGCCCGAAATCACGGACGTGCGCAGAGTGCGAAAGTAATTCGGCCCGACGATCGCTCGGCTGATCTCCATCGATTCGTGCGGTTGCGGCACGTAGCCTTCAAGCTGCAGATAGTCGGTGTGGATGCTGAAGCTCAGCGGTGAAAAATCAGCCAAGGTCACGGATTCGACCCCGGGAAGCGCCGAGAGCCTGTCGAGCACCTGCCGGTTGAACGCCACACCCGTCGCGCGCGTGTAACCAGCCGGCGAGAGTTCATAAGAGGCAAGCAGCAGATGACTTGCTTCGAATCCCGGATCCGATTGCTGTGCTTTCTGAAGGCTGCGGGTAAAGAGTCCCGCGCAGACCAAGAGAACGAGCGAGAGTGAAATCTGTGCCACCACCAGGCCGCTCAAGAGACGACCCTTGTGCAAAGTAAGCGAGACGCTAGTCGCTTCCTCCTTGAGAACAGATTGCACCGGCAGGCTCGAAGACCGCAGGGCCGGAACAATACCAAAGAGGATCGCAGCGAGGATGGAAACCGCAATCGTCACGAAAAGCACGCGTTGATCGACGTGCGCGTCGTTTGTCAGCGGAAGAGAGCTGGGCGGAAAGAAAGCGACGAGGCTGCGCGAGGTACACATCGTAATCACTATGGCCGCAGTACCACCGAGCAGACCAAGCAGCAGGCTCTCGATCAAAAACTGCCGGATGATCTGTTTGCGTGAAGCGCCCATTCCCAGCCGGATGGCAATCTCCCGGCGGCGTCCGACCGAACGCACCAACAGGAGACTGGCAACATTGGCGCAGGCCAGCAGGAGCAGGACCCCGGCGAGCCCCAGCAACATGGGAAGAATCTTGTAGAGATATCCGTTGATGCCGAAGGGAGAACGCCAAAGCGGGTCGAGAGAAATCTCGTTCGGACTATCCCGGTGATCCTCCGGGAACCGCTCGGCGATTCCCCGCATGAGCAGGTTGAGTTCGGCCTGCGACTGATTCTTCGTGACACCCGGGCGAAGCTTTCCGAGCACGTTCAGCCAGAAAATGCCGCGATAATCGGGACGGTTAAAACCCCAAACATCACGATCCATCGAGACAGGAATCCACAGTTCGGTGCGAAGGCCGGGCGCGCAGCCCGTGAAATCCCGCGGGGCTACCCCAATAACGGAGTAGGGATGGCGATTGATCTGAATCGTCTTGCCAACGATTTGCGGATCGCCCGCGAAGTGGTTCTGCCAGACGGTGTAACCGATGACGATCACTGCAGCGCCGGCGGGCGGCGTTCCTTCTTCGGGAAGAAAAGTGCGGCCGAGAATCGCGTGGACGCCGAGAACATCAAAATAATTGGCGGTGGTCAGGGCGCCATAGATGCGCTCGGGCTTTGCGGCGCCCGTGAGAGACATGTAGTCATCGTGATAGCCGAGAAGCCCGGAAAAAGTTTGAGTGCGCTCGCTGAGGTCATGAAGATCGGGATAAGAAAATGGCGGGGTGGGATGATCGCTGCGATCGCCGCGCATGACGGTGACAAGGTCGCTCGTTTGAGCGACTCCGGGAATCGGGTTCAGCAAGGTAGCGCTGATCCAACTGAGCACAGTGGTATTGGCGGAGATGCTGAGCGCCAGGGTAAGAACGACGATGGCAGTAAAGCCTGGATTCTTCCGCGACATCCGGAGCGCGAAGCGACAGTCTCGTACCAGCGCGTCGAGCCATGCTCCCGCCCGTGCATCTCTCACCTGTTCCTTCACCTGCTCGACGCCTCCCAACTCGATGCGCGCTTCTCGTTCCGCTTCATCTGGCTTCATGCCTGATCGCAGCTTCTCTTCGATCAACAAATCGAGGTGAGCGCTCACTTCCGCCGCAATGTCCAGTTCGTCTTTCTGCTTGCCGGTAACATTCCGAAAGAAACTGACCGCGCGAGAAAGCCAGCGTAACTTTCGCTTCTTAGTCACGACGCCTCCAGAGCCCGCGAGATCCCAAGCACAATCCGCTCCCACTTCGCGGTTTCCTCCTCCAACTGTTTCACTCCCGCCTTCGTCAGCCGGTAGTACTTTGCCTTGCGGTTGGTTTCGGACTCTCCCCATGCCGAACTGATCCAGCCTTCTTCCTGCATCCGGCGTAGCGCGGGAAATAATGATCCGGACTTCACCACAAACGTGCCTTGCGTTATCTGTTCAATCCTGCGAGAGATTCCGAGGCCATGCATTTCACCCAAGCGCAGGGCTTTGAGGATCACCATGTCCAGCGTTCCTTGCAAAAGATTGGTTTGTTCCGGACTCAAGACGCTCTCCTGTAGAGATTCTACTGGAAGATTAGGCCTTCCCCTGTAGAATGTCAACGGGTCGCAGATCGAATATACGGAAATGACGGGGTCCGATCACTCCGTCATCTGCTCATCGTCACCGTAGCATGATGAAGCATCCGGAGTTCGACCAGATTGGTTGCGCTTGCGGAGCGGCTCCGACTGGAATTGGATTCCTCCGACCGCAAGAACCTGGTCGGTAGTCAGATAATTCCCGATAAGTCGGGTGCTACCGGACATCAAGTGCGAGAACTGTAGCCTGCGCAAAACGCCGGAACAGAAGATCAGGTATCGGTTTGTATACTATCTGGACCTTATACCCCCGAACCACAGCGATCGCCAATTAAAATTGATTCAACATATCTCGATTGCAGACATGTGCCGGGCCGGGTCCGTGCGTCGGTGAGGGAACAAGAGACGGCTCGACGGTGTCCAAATACGACAGAAAAAGATGCGGCCCAAAATCCTAGCGCTTCTGGGCTTGAGCTTTTTTGTTGCGGCGACGGCGACGTTCGCACTGGCCGCCCATTGGCTGGATTCGAGAATTTTTGTACCTCTCAGGCAGCCCGTCTCGCTGGATTCAACCCACCTGCATTTAGCACCATTCGAAATCAATCTGGCGGAAAATTACGCGGTTTCACTACAACTCGATTCCTCTATCGACGATTGGTACGAGGATAAACGCTGCAACTACAAAGCAGTTGGGAAGCCTAGCTGGCACTTGTTTCGACTCGACTCGGCCAACACGGCAACTCGCTTACTGACGGCAAGTTCCAAAGACGTCAGTGTCTCCCCCTACGGCATTGAGGATTCCTTCGATGTCACGCCCGGGCGATACCAAATCGAGTGGGACAACGCGGCAGCGACGCCGTGTTTGAATTTCCGCCACCCACGCCTGGTGATTTGGACGGGTTCGTACGAGCAAAGCAGTGATGTCGAGCGGATAGAGATTTTTTGCCTCCTCTTGGCTGGCACCGGGTTGGCGTTAGTGGTAGCTGCATATCGCCGGATGCCACGATTTGCTCGACCACCGACCCCGCGGATTTTCCCAGAGATGGCGTTGCGTCAGGTGCTGCTGTTCACAAGACACGAACCGTTGCGGTTAATCTCCGAACCGATGAATTTTGGCGTTGTTTGGGGCTCGCTCCTGATGATTTTGATGTTCGTACATATGGTTGAGGACCGCCGCGCTTCTTATGGCCAATTTCTAGGGTGGAGAACGCCGCGCACTAGCGTAGTCGGGAAAAGTCCGTGGCCGGACACACTCGGAATCTATGTTCGGTCTCCTGCAACGTTTCTTGTGAATGGTCAGGAAGTTTCGCGAAACGAACTGCGTTCGAAGTTGATGGAACAACTTGGGAAGCGGATCGTTTGGACGGTATATGTTGAAGCCGATGTCGATACCAATTTCGGCGATACGGTTCACGCAATCGATGTGATCCACAGTTGTGGCGCGAAGGTCATTTGGATCACGCCGAAGTTGCGTAGGGAATGGGTGGATGCGGCGACTTCTTCCGCAATGCAGTGAGGGTACTCATTGGATGTTTTAAAATAGAGGATAGGTTTCGAATTCGAGCGGAGGGCATCATGCGCGCTGTGATTGTTTGCATTTTGGTTTTGATGTCTATGACTGCCGGAGTGAGGGCGAATGCTCAGGATTCGGTGAGTGCAGCGCCCGCGATTGCTGAGCACGCTGCGCCGAATTATCCGCCGCTGGCGCGGCAGACGCGCATATCGGGGGATGTGCGGGTAAAGGTGACAACCGACGGGGAGGCCGTGACGAACGCTGAAGCGGTCAGCGGGCACCCCCTGCTTCGCAAAGCGGCAGAAGACAACGTGCGAACGTGGAAGTTTGCGACGAACAGCAGCCAGTCGACGTTTTTCGTGACGTTTCGGTACAAGCTCACGTCTGGAAATACCGATGTCGAATTTCTTGAGGAGCCGGGGGTAATTCGGCTCACAGCCGATCCACCTACGGTTTGGGCCACCTACGCGAATCTGGAAATGGGCACTTGGGACGTTGAGCTGTCCAGCAGTCATGGAAAGTTGCTGCGCATCCTGGAGATGTCAACTACCGGACCAGGTAAATGGCTGGATATAAAGTTGATGGACGAAAACGAATACAAGAAGGAAGAGCAAAAGGAACAGGAGCCGAATGAGACGGATGAAGAGAATGATGAGCAAAAAGGTAAAAAGGCCGATGAGCAGGAAATTGATTTTGGCTACACGGAAAAAGACTTTGTTTCGTTCGCGGCCAGGTTGGAGTGGCGAGCCGGGAAACGAACGACGACTTTTTTTGTTGGAAAGATAAACGGCGACAAGATTACGGGGACGTTTGTCGATGATGCCGGTGTGACGGGTAAGTGGAATGGGGTGCGGATAAAAAAGGGTGGTTGGTCACAATCACATTCACGGTGAGAATAGAGTTTGATGGCAAAACTGAACAGACAGAACGTGTGGCCAGCCATCGCCTTTCTTGCGTGCGCAGGCGTGTTGTGGATTCACTTGGACAACTTCGAAGCTTCTGAGTTCAGTCGTCCGCTCTCGGCAAAGATTTTAACGATGGCAGACATCGGAGTTCTGCTACTTTTCTCCGCCATGCTTCTCACCATCTTCCTCCCACGAACAGGGGCGATCGTCGCCTTGGTAGGTATCGTGCTTTCCTTGCCGTTCTATCTATATGTCGTGGTGCCCGGACCTTACCGGCGAATTTCTCAGCGCGAATACTCTTTTCCGCTACAAGGAGGATTTGCCTGGAACTGTTGGGCTATCGCCGGAATTGTTGCGTTGATTTTAGCAGCCCTCTTCAGCGTTCTTAGCCTATCTCGGCGGTCGAGATCCTGATTGTCGCACTACGGGACATATCCCGGTTACCGCGTTTACTAAGACCTGACGCTCCTTTTAATAGGATAAGTGTCGAAACCATTCATCACCGTGGGTCGGAGCGCAACCATTGAAGGCGTCTGAGACCGCCTTCGCTTATTCGGTAATGCAACGTTCCCTTACCGAATGTTCGCCTTTCTAGAAGCCCGAAACTCCATAGCCGTTTTAGGTACGTCCATGCCGACCGGGAAGGAAAGAAATTGATTCGCCGAGCGATATCAATGGGTCGGACCCATTCGCCCGAGGACAAGGCAGACAAAACCCGAATCTTGAGTTGATTGTAGCGGTCCATGTTTCCTGATTTCCCCCTTCCACGTCGCGTATCAAAAGCTTGTTGATGAGTCGCATCCAAACGCCTTTTTGGTCGGGTCGCGCTCGACCCCAAGCACACGCCAGAGTTAAGAGGATTTCGGAGTTAATTCTTCATCGCGCTCGATCCACAGGAAAAAGATGCCAAGAACTAAAATAATCATGCCCAAGATCCACCACGTCGATCCTTTCTTGAAGGCTGCTGCAATGAGCAGCGTGAGGCCGCCCGCCCCGATAGCAACTTTGGGCTGATAAGCAGCCAAACCGAGCCCGGCTAGCCCGCCGACAATGGGCAAGAGAGCACTATCTCCATCGAGGGTCGGCACCGTCGCTTCTGGAGCAGAAATTTCAACGACCTCACGTTGGCGTAGCTCCCTACGGCGAGCAATCCTTTCGGGTCGGTGCAACCGTTCCCATTCCTTTTTCCGTGTTGGGTCTTTGTAAGGCATCTAAGCACTCCTTTTCTTTTCTTCCCGAAATCCAACGACTATTTTCGCGAGCGTCGAAGTCTTTACTTCTTTTCCCGCTACGATTGCCCGGATCGTTTTTCGATCCAGACCTGTTTCTGCGGTCGTTCGTCTCAGTCCACGTTTGTTGATTTCTGTTATCAAACTCTCGTTGGCTGCGACACGACCGCCATCGTAGTGAATGCACACGTCATCGACGCTTTCGATGAAATCGTTCTTGCCTTCTTCAAAACGCGAGACTTCCTTGCCGATGCAATGTTGCAGCCCCCCATGGATCGCCATTCGGCGAAGCAACCCGCGTGTGTGGGCCTGGCACTTTCCTCCATCTGGTCCAAGCGACTTGATCTCGGGATGATTCACGTAGCCGCACAGGATGTCGCCCAGGCTTATGACATCCGCGTCCGAAAACCTGTCCAGACGATAGACTTTGCTATCGCGTGTGTTGATGCATCGCGATTTAGTCCAACCTTCACGGTTTTTGCTAAATGGCGTGAGCAGGGTAAGCTTCAGCCGGTCGCGGTCGCGCGTTCGAGGATGAAGGACGAACCCGAACGGGCTGGCCTTACCCTTCATTTGCTCCAGGTAGTGGGGCGTTGAAATCCGCATTTTCATCATGGCTGGCAGATGAGCCCATGTTGGCAGCCCATCAACATCCGCCATGCTTTCGGTGTCGATGGCGCGACCCGCAAGCAAGAGCACACGCGGAAGTTGCACTCGCATTTCTTTAAATTCGAGTGCCAAGAGAAATCGCCACAACTCCCACCACCACTTAGGCGACCCGTTTTCGCGCTCCTCGGTCGGGGCACAGAAGATCAGGCCATGCGCCTTAGGATCGACAACCGTGACGCATCGGCGATGGCGACAACTTGGCCGACCACACTTCGTTGAGTAGAGCGCATAGCGTTTTGCGGCAATCGACAACCCAAAGAGCTGACGTTGGGTACCCTTCTCGTCGAAGTTTTGTCTGTGAGCCGTAATAGATGCGGCACTATCTTGCGGTCATAGGGAGACAGTGAATCGAACCGATCGGCGATTTGTTGGACTTGTCGCCATGAGAGTGCCCTAGCGGACGGAGTACGATCGGGCATCCGCACGGTTCGCCAAGCTTGCTGGCGACAATAATCAACGCGTCGTGTCGCAGCACATGTAAGTGCCACCTGCATCTCGAACATTACGCTCGATCATTGCCAGTAGTAGTCGTCCGCGACGTTATTAGGGCTCCAAGGAGTGGAAAGTAAAAGCGTCCCGGCTGCTAGATTGTGTCAGGTGCGATTTGATCGAATACATGTTCGCCAGAATGGACCGTGATTCTGGGGCGCTGCTTCGGGTCGATCCTTACCGGATTTAGTTCAAGGTAAGTTGTAGACGTGCTATTGGCAAGGATTTTGAGGAAGTATTGTAGGCGCTCGTCATCTTGTTCTGTTTGCGATATTCAATCACTCGCGTGAAGAAATCCTCTGTTTTCGGGTCAATCGTTATTGCGCCACGCAATTTGACCGGTTTAAGGCCGCGTTGCTTTCAGTGAGGTAAGACCCGAATAGCTTTGAGAACATCGGGGATGTGTCCGCTCAATAGCACGCTTGTAACTAGATCAGGGCCAGCAACCCACATCGGTTGCTTCCATCGCAAAGTATTGAGCTCAATGTTGCAGGTCCCGGACTTGCTGTCGTAGACGGAGCGGACGGGTAGAACGTCTTCGTCGGGAACAATCTGTGCGTAAAAGTTGAAACGCTTCCAGATGTTGGCAGGAACAGTTTTTCGAGGCTCACGCTCGCCAGTAGTGACCGCACGTCCTTGGTAGCATCCTAGACTGTGAGCCGCTTGGCGGTTAACACGTCCCAGATGTGAAGCAGCGCGTCAACGCTTGGGTACTCGCTAGTTAGATCAACCGGGACTACGGGCACGGGCAGCGTCGAATTCGACATTCGGCTCGTCCACCGTAATACGCGGCCATCGCAATTCCGTGGATTTTGGCTGGGATGTTCTGAAACTTGCGCATCGGCTCGACGATGCCTATGGCGCGTAGGTAAGACTTGCCAATAGAGGCGGGGCTGTATGCTTTGTCAGGCGGAAGAGCAATGGGATGCAGACTGTACTCTCGCTTCAGTGCATTGAGCAGACCGAGAGTTGCGCGCACGTCCTGACGTGCGTAGGTGATCTCCTTCTCCGACACGAGTCCGGTCGGCGCATGGTCCATCTTTTTAGGTTTGGAGCCGAAGGTTTCAATGGCGTCGGCGAGCGCTTGGCTCTTGTCCGTAAGCGCAAAGGCAAGAGTGTGAAGATCAAGGAAACGGCCTCGACGCCATCTATCCTGCTCGCTTTTCCAACGGACAGCAGTCAATTCGATTCTCTCGGCGACGCCATTCAAAGGCGCAATGCGGATGCGAGGACGATGGATGTTGTCAACGTGCGTTTCGCTCAGTCGGCTGAGAACAAACGAAAATCCACCGTCGTGAGCAACCGTCCAACCGGCGGCGATTCGTGCAATATCGAATGGGAGGTTAAAGCCGACGATCAGAGCGCCAGCGCGAACCGACTCCCAAAATATCCGTTCGATGAATTCGGATTGCGCGAGTGCAGTTAGTTCGGAGTCCTCTCCAGTGCCAAGTTCGTCCGCTCGATGTTTCCGCTTGTACGCGAGGATTGTCTGAATATCCTTCGCGGCTAGTTCATCACGATAGAAAATGCCTTCCTGAACCGCGACGTACTCAGCACCCTCAAGTCGGCAGAAACGCCACACACCAAAATTCAGCGTCTGTTCGAGATCGAGCGTTGTCTCCGTATCCCAGACGAGCGCGTAGTCGGGCCACAGCTTTGGAGCCCGCGAGCGCCTGGCAGGCGGGTGTTTGTCCTCGTCCAGCGTTCCGGGAACAACGATATGTGCGCGCAAATAAAGATCGTGGATCATCGCTTTCTTCCTTCTAACAGCGCTGCTTGTTTCCGCTTGCTGTTGGCCAACATTTCGAGGTGTACGGCTTCAGCGCGAAGCATCGTTGCGACTCTAGTCACCGGATCAGATACAGGTTCGAGTACTACTCCTGCGTCATCGACCAGTTCGTGCGCAACCGCATGGCAGTTCAAACAAGCGATAACAGTTAGGTCAGGATCATGGTTCCGACCCAAGGGGTGATGCTCAGGCAGTTTGCCGGGAATGCGACGCAGGGCTACCAGTTCCGGGAAACCGCAATAGATGCATCTGGGCTGCTCCAAGCCCAATCTTTCGCGTAGCTCGGTCTTGCGCCGAGCGGAACGGGCCGGATTTGATGACGCGTTCATTACAATGTCTCGCCATATTCAGCAAAGCTGCTAATCTGTGTTCCCTATAATGCTTCCCGCATCGTCCGCAGAGCGCGCTGGCCGGGCGCACTCCGCAGACACAGCGGACATCGCTTGCGCCCCGATCAGACGACCGCGATGTACTTCTTCCCCATGTAGTCCTTCACTTCGACTTTCACGGAGCCTTTCCATTTCTTCTCCGAGTCCCCAAACCTTTTATGCAGTCTGGAGTAGTTGCTGCTGGAGTATTTAACGGTCCAGGAATACATAGAACCGTTTGCCTTCACGTCGAGAATGATGCCTTCGCCGAATTGCGAACTGCTGGCGCGCATCGTTCCCAACACATTGACCGCGCCCTTGTCCGACTTGCCGAATACTTCCGGTGTAAGCCAGGGGTGGTAGTCAGTACTGCCGTTGTCGTTCTCGGGTTTTCGAATTAAGCCTGCGTTTGCCATGTTTACCTCCTTTCTGGACCATCCGTCTGTGCTCACACCAAAGGTCCAAATTCGTGTTGCGGAAACTATTTCTCCCGTCCTCGGCCAGGATTGTTGCGGTATAGCGCATCGAGCTTGACGAGGTCGGCGTCCGCCAAAATCTGAATGCGGTCGGTATCAGTCAGCAATTCAACGCCGCCGACACGCTTTCCAACGAAGGGCTTGAGCCATTCGGCATCGCCGGTCCGAAGGAATCGACCAACCGCGACCAAGTGGTCTGCGGCGACGTGTGCCTGTCTCGATGAACTGGTTACTACGGGCTCATAGCCGTCGAAGCCCAACACATTCAAATCGCGACGTAGCGTGTCGTTACGCGTAGCCGTGTAGCGTCCCGAGGTGCCACGCTTCAGTTGTTTCCTGAGCACTTTTCGAACGGTGCGCGGCGTGGTGCGCTCGGCACGAGCGGCTTGCGTGAGCGTTTCTCCACGACTCCGCATCCTTGCAAGAACGGCTAACGCTCGAAGCCGTACAAGTCTTTGGGGTCTTTTTGCGGTCTTCGGCACGTACCTAGTCCCCCGGCAGGCCTTGAATGCGACACTGCCTTCACCCTAAGTCCCCACATGTGGGGTCTTGGGGGGCTGGTTCGGCACGTTTGCGCTTGAAAGAAAAGGAGATACGAGACTCAAAACCCTGGAGATAAGGATTGTGTAATGGACTTATCTGTGGGGTTCGATCTTAGGGCACTTACTCGTCTGGTCCCCGCTTTGCACGATTGGCCTTATTCTTCTCATTTGATCCGGCCTCGCGAATCTTTTTGTCAGCCGCCTCAATGTGTTCGTAAACGGTTGACCGGTCAATTCCGAGTCGTGATGCAATCTCTGTGATTGGGAGAGCATATTCGTACTTCAAGGAAAAAACTTCTCGTTGTTTTTCTGTTAAGCCATCCATATACCGTGAGAGATTGGCTTTTCTGGGTCCGAGGCCATCAAACCCTTTTGGCCGCGCCTTTGGCTTGCCTTTCTCTGTGCTGACAGGTTCCGCGGGAATCGCTCCAGCGGCGGCCAACTCTTCGTTCCGTACTCTTTCGACCGCTGCATCCAACGCCCAGAGAAATAAGCGCCGCGCTCCTGCGAGTAAGAGGCGGGTGTGCGCAACCCCCAACTTTTCCTCCGAGTCCCTCTGTGGCAGATTCTCGGTACGGAGAAAACCAATGCCAGTGAATGCAACGCCAACTGCAAACAGCCATGATGGTGCACACCAAGATTTGGGCGTCGGGGAAACCTGAACGTCTAGTGGAATAGGTATTGAGATCGTCTGCCCCGGAACGAACTCGGCGCTTGCGACGCGTTGCATGTGCTGATTCTCGCCGTCACACGCCAGCACATACCAATCCTTGATTCGTTCCACCGCCGCGCCGATTGCAGGATGGAGTTGGACCCGAACCCACTCGTGAGGATCATGTCCGGTCTTGTCGGGACGTGCTACGGCCAGCTTGAAACATCTCCGATACGTGTCTGCTAGAACGGAAGTCAAGTCGTTCCGCCAGGTCGCAAAGTGTCGGTAGAAAGGACCGGGTTTCTGAGCAATCGACACAAACGCAATCTCGGAGTGTGCAGCGAAAGCGGACCTTTGTCCGGCATCAAAAACTCTCTCCAGCTCCTGGGAGAAGACGTTGCTGATTGCCTCCAGGGCCGAGGTGAAGGTGTCGCGCTGACGATTCTTTGGCGGCTTCATTTACGTAGGTCTATCCGACGAATTCCTGCCCACACTCAGCAACGCCTTGACGAACGAGGTGGGGAACTTCACCAAGCTAGAAAATGCCAACCTGAAGGCGTACAATTTCTGTATAAGTTCTTATTTATCAAGATGATAAAAAGTCAAGGCGGGCCTGACCGACTGTTACTAGCAGTCGGACAAGCCCTAACTGCAAAGGAGCGCTAACTCCAATGGCAGCTACGCTGACCGTACCTCAGGACGATCAACGCTGCAATTCTGTTCGAGTCCTTCCTCGCCGAGGCGTTTTAACACTTTTCGGATACGGCATCAAAGTACACGTTGATCGTGGCCACTTGACGATCCGCGACGGATTCGGTTCGAACCGACGCTACGCTCGATTACCTCGCGTCGGTCACGGTCTCCGCAGGCTAGTCGTGCTTGGTTCAGATGGAAGCGTCTCTTTCGCTGCACTTCGATGGTTGGCAGACCAAGATGCTTCGTTCGTTATGCTAGAACGCGACGGCAAAGTTCTTGTGACGACTGGACCAGTGTCACCAACCGATGTGCGCCTTCGGCGTGCACAGGCGACTGCGCACCAAACCGACGTTGCCTTGCGAATTGCCCGTGAACTGATCGATCAGAAACTACGAAACCAGGAACATCTTGTCCGTAAGCATTTCGCCGGTTCATTGGCAGCAGAGGGTATCGCTAAGGCACGTCGTGCGCTACGAATCGCTGAATCGAGCGACGAGATTAGATTGTTCGAAGCACAAGGCGCAGCGGCTTACTGGGGTGCATGGCACGATCTGTCGATTCAATATCCGAGAATTGATCTTCCTCGTGTGCCGGACCACTGGAGAAGATTCGGAAACCGTGTTTCTCCCCTGACGAGGTCTCCACGACTTGCAGTGAACCCACCAAATGCGATGCTCAATTATCTCTATGCAATTTTAGAGGCCGAAGCTCGATTGGCCTTAGCAACGTTGGGACTCGATCCGGGAATTGGTGTGCTGCACAACGATCTTCGAGCACGTGACAGTCTCGCGTGTGATGTCATGGAACCTATTCGGCCCCAAGTCGATGCTTTTGTCTTAGATTGGCTCACTCGCAGTCCGCTGAAACGTGATTGGTTCTTTGAGCAGCGCGACGGCAACTGTCGATTGATGTCCTCGCTTACGACGCAACTTTCTGAAACTGGACAAATTTGGAGGAGAGCGCTAGCGCCATTTGCGGAAGGGATTGCCCGTTCGCTGTGGCAGGCGAAAGGTTCGAAGTCGCTTCGTGACGAAGGACCTTCGACGAAACTCACACAGGCTCGGAAGCGAGAATCAAGAGGCGGCTCGCCCGATCTACCCGTTATACGAATACCGAAACCGCTCGCGTGGTGCCGGCTATGTGGCGTCGCCATCCAGACTGGTTTCAAGTACTGCCGAAACTGTGTTCCGGCAATCTCTCGCGAGAATGTGATGAAGGCGGCGAAGTTGGGCCGACTAGCTACTCATTCTCCTGAGGCGCAAGCACGTCGTTCTGAGACACAACGACGGCAGAATGCAGCGCGAAATTCGTGGAATCCCAGCGACAAACCTGATTGGCTAGACGAGAAGTTCTATCGAGACCGGATCCAGCCGCGACTTCGAACCATTCAAGTCCCCAAGATTCAAGCCGCGCTCTTGATATCAGAACCTTACGCGTTGAGAATTCGAGCTGGTCGGTGCGTTCCACACCCGAGACATTGGTCCAATCTCGCAAAACTCGTGACACTACTTCCGGATAACGCGATCCAGATATAATTGGGTGGATGGCGACTGGCATTTGCACCTATTGCGGGGGACAGCGCGAATTGACCGTAGATCACGTGCCGCCCCGCTGTCTGTTCAGCAAACCGAGACCAAGTGATCTCGTCACAGTGTTGTCGTGCCGAGAGTGCAACGCAGCATTCATGAAACACGACGAATATTTTCGTCTGGCCATCACAACTGGCATCGACAAAGAAAAGTTTCCTAGGGAACTTGCCGACTCGGTTAAAGCAATCAACAGCCTGATCCGCCCCGAAAGCCGGGGCTTCGCTCGCCTCATGCTTCAGAACTATGAATTCGGGCCTGCCCGTCTTACAGTGGACAAGTCTCGCCTCGAGATTGTCCTCTACCGCATAGCGCGCGGTCTTTTCTACCATCATAAGAGAGTCCGCATGGTAGGAAATATTGCGTTTGTATTTCGAGTGATCAACGAAAGGTTGATGGCTAATCTCAACGTACGAGAGCGTGTTGATCGCATGAGCGAAACCCTTACAACTATTGGACCCGGAACGTTTCGCTATGCTTTCGAACCATTTGACCCACCCGATCCATTTGGTATCGCTTGGGTTATGCGTTTTTACGACCACAGGGCATTTTTTTGCGTCACAGTCTCCGAATAGATACTTTGTGCCACAGCTGCCCCAATTCGATCCCGTCCGGCATATTAATCACTCACCTCACGTCGTTATACTCGGTGCTGGTGCCAGCAAAGCCGCTCTCCCAAACGGAGATGGAAAAGGAAGACAGCTTCCTGTTTTGAACGAACTCGCTGATTGCCTCGATCTCCGGGACTTATTCCGATCAGCAGGGTTTCCCAACCCAGGAGATTTCGAATCGATCTACGACAATCTCGCGACGACCGACCGCGAGCCCGCTTTAAAAGCCGAGATAGAGTCGCGAGTTCAGACCTATTTTGAATCTCTGACACTACCGGATTCGCCGACACTTTATGATTATCTTTTGCTGTCTCTTCGAGACGAGGATCTGATAGCTACATTCAACTGGGACCCATTCCTAGCGCGCGCCTTCATGCGAAACCGCAACGTGGGCCGCCTGCCACAACTTGCTTTTCTTCATGGCAATGTGGAAATAGCGATATGCGGAAAAGATCGCGTGAAGGGATTTCGAGGGGACATTTGCAGGGAATGCTGCCGACCGCTCTGCCTAACAAGACTCCTCTATCCAGTACGGAATAAGAACTACAGATCAGACCCCTTCATCGCGAACGAGTGGGCAATTCTCGAAGAATATCTGAAGGAAGCCTACATGATCTCGATCTTCGGCTACAGTGCCCCAACTACCGATGCAGCGGCCGTCGAAATCATGTCACGGGCTTGGACACACAATCCGACCTTCGAGCTAGGCCAGGTGAGCATTGTTGATATTAAGTCGGATGAAGAGCTAGAAAGGATTTGGCGGCCATTTCTATGCCGATCTCATTACGGCATTCATAGAAATCTCTCCACAACTTGGATCCTTCGCCATCCGCGTAGAAGTGGTGAAGCACTGGCCATGGCCACGCTACAAAACGATCCGTGGAGGGAAAACACCTTCCCCCGATTTCAATCACTTGCTGAACTTCACGCTTGGATAGCACCTTTGCTCATTGAAGAAGAATCTGGGAAATTTAGCGGCCAGCCCTGCCCCAAGTTGTAGCCAGAGCTCCCTTGTTTCGTCCAGACCCGCGAGTAGTGGGCGCTGTGATCGAAGACTTGACCTTTAAATGCCCCCCAGGGCCCGTTCGCGACCGGTGATTACCGCCGTGTCGCTGTAGACGTGCATTTCTTCCTGATCGATGTCGATTCGATTGCGGCGTAACTTGTCTGTTCTTTAGACGCGCGAGTATTTGCTCGCGGGAGAAGAGACTCCTGCCGGGCTTCCACTGGAGGCGAGAGTCTCAGAGATGCCGCGCCCAATACCAGTAACCGAGAGCGAATGTCAGCAATGAGGAGAGGCCGCAGGATTCCACGAGGATAGCTTTCCACGGCTTGTACGACGTGAGGTCATGCAGATAATTTTCGTAAAAGTTGACCATCGTCACCGAGAACACGACTGCAAACGCGATGCTGTAAGCGAGCAAGAGCTTTGCGGGGTAGATGTAGCTGCTCGTGACCTGCAAGCCTCCGAAGCTGATTGAAGCTGCCGCGAGTCCGATGATCACCTTCACGATACCGATGTACTGCTTGACGAATGGTGCGAACGTCGCTTTTGCAGACTCCATTGGAAGTTGGGTCTTCAACCTTTTCGCTGTATCCGACGCGAACCAATCCTGCGGATTGAAGAACACGTAGGTTGCCTTTTCGCCACCCACCTTGCTGTTACCAGGGTAAACGACCGCGACCATCGCCACCTCAATGGCGACACTCCAAGCAGTCGCGACACAGATTGGGCTGAGTTCCATGGGAGGGGAGTGTATCACGTGAGTACTAGTCAGAATATCTACGAGCCGTCTGGGTATAGAGGGCGTTCTGTTTTATCTCACCAGAATGGTGCACTACGCAGGTGGTCCCTTTTTCGCGTGCATATACGCATACCCGCCTCCGCGTTGACAGGCGAACCTAAGGCGGCAATACTGGCGAACGATGATTGGCCAGCTTCGCGGACGCCTCACCGATAAGCGACCGAACCAGGTGCTCGTGGACGTGGGTGGTGTTGGGTATATCGTGCAGGTGCCGCTCTCGACGTACGCCGCGCTTGGCGAACTCCACACCGAAGTCACGCTGTTGATCCACACACATGTGCGCGAAGACACGCTTTCGCTCTACGGATTTCTTTCCTCGCGTGAGAAACATTTGTTTGAGATGCTGCTGTCGGCATCCGGCGTAGGACCCTCGCTGGCGCTCAAGATTTTGTCAGGCATGAGCGTCGAAGAGTTGGTGCCCGCGATTCGTGGGAGTGATCTTGCGCGGTTGACGAAAATTCCGGGCGTTGGGCGAAAGACTGCGGAACGCATGGTTGTGGAGTTGAAAGATAAACTGGACGCGGTGACCGTGGAAGTGGAGCGGCCTGCGCCATCGTCGCCGGCCGGCATCGAGGCCGACGTGGTTTCCGCTCTGGTGAACCTTGGCTATGAAGCCCGCGCTGCGGAGAGTGCCGTGACAGAAGCGAGACGCGAAAGTAGTGGCGCCAATTTCGAGAAGATGCTGCGAGCGTCACTGCAATCCTTGAGTGCGCCAAAAGGGCGAGCCGCTCGAACATAGGAGACGCAACGATCACGCAGAGATCGCTGAGGGAGCGTAGAGAAGAAAGAGTATGGCGGATGCGAGTACGAAACGGATGATGGAGCGGCGGCAACCGGAGCGGATTGTGTCGGGAGCGTCGTTTGACGAAGACGCGCGGATTGAAGCGAGCGTGCGCCCGAAGCGGCTGGACGAATACATCGGTCAGAAGCGCGTCAAGGAAAACATTCAGATCGCGATCCAGGCGGCGCGCAGCCGCGGCGAGGCCCTCGATCACGTGCTGTTGTATGGGCCACCGGGACTGGGCAAGACCACGCTGGCGCAAATCATCGCCAACGAACTGGCGGTGCCCATCAAAACCAGCTCGGGCCCGATGCTGGAACGCAAAGGCGATCTGACGGCGATTCTGACCTCGCTCGAAGCCAAAGAAGTTTTCTTTCTCGACGAAATTCATCGCCTGCAACCCGCCATAGAAGAAGTCCTCTACCCTGCAATGGAAGATTTTCTCGTGGACCTGATCATCGGCCAAGGGCCCGGAGCGCGGATTCATCCGCTACCCCTGGGCCACTTCACGCTGATCGGCGCGACGACGCGTGCGGGTTTGATCACGGCGCCGCTGAGATCGCGCTTCGGAATCGTGCACCGCCTGGATTTTTACGAGCCGGAAGACTTGCTGATCATCCTAAAGCGCTCGGCGAAAATCCTGAACATCGAGATGGACGAAGGCGGCGCGGAAGAAATTGCCCGGCGCTGCCGGGGCACACCACGCGTAGCCAATCGCCTCCTGCGGCGGTCGCGAGACTTTGCCGAGGTGCGCGCCGCCGGGCGCATCACACGCGCCGTCGCGCAAGAAGCTCTGGCCATGCTCGGCATCGACGAAAACGGACTCGACGAAGTCGATCGAAATCTTATGCTCGCTCTGCTGGATAAATTCGGCGGCGGACCGGTCGGTGTGGGCACGCTGGCCGCGGTGCTTAGCGAGGAAGAAGACGCCATTGAAGAAATGTACGAGCCTTACCTCATGCAGATCGGCATGATCGACCGCACTCCCCGCGGCCGCATGGCCACCCCGCGTGCCTACGAATACTTCGGCCGCGAACTCCCTCGCCGACAGCCAAGATTGTTTTGAGCTTAAGCGCGGCGTCGGGACTTTCCTTCCAATGGCTTCGCGGAGAAGTTTGTTGATTCTGGTCTGGTAGCCGCGGCCTTGGCGTTTTAGCCAAGCGAGCACGTCGGCGTCCACGCGGATGGTCACGGGCGTCTTGATTGGCCGGTAGAACTTCCGACCACGGCGGTACGGTGCGGACGATCAATCGCGAGCGTCCTGAAACAGACGGTCACCTTGCATTCACCCTAGCCGAGCGAACAGAGGAACCCGCAGCGATCGTAGCGTGGTTCTATCCGGGTTACTCGTCGGGCCATGAGTTCCTCTACCCGAAGCAGTCGAAAGAACTGGCCATGGCAAAGCACGAAACGCGAATCTCCGGCGACTAGGCACTGACGCGGAAGGAAAAAAAGGGCGGCGGAATTTCTACCGCCGCCCATCTCCCCCGCCGATCATGCCAAGGATTGCCACGCCAGCAAAGTCACAAACGGCGAATGGCATGCCACACGACGAGTACGATCACCGCACCGACGACCGCGACCAGCAGGCTGTAGAGGTTCAGGCCAGATACGCCCATGTGCCCGAACTGATTGAAAAGCCAGCCGCCTACCACCGCGCCGACGATCCCGAGAACGATATCCAGCAACAACCCTTCGCCGCTCTTGTTCACGATCTTGCTGCCGATAAAACCCGCTAAGAGGCCGAGAACAATCCACGCTAAAATTGTCATCACAATTCTCCTTGTAGTGCGAATGCGCCGACCCAGGGCCCGTTATGTTCCGATTGGTTCGTGGGCGCGCACTATGCCGGAACACTCCGTGGATGCCTATACACGGAAACCTGTATTCTTGCCAAGGGTGTTTTGAAAGTGATGACTGGATTGCTCGAGATCTTCGAACATGGGCGCTGAAGTTGTGTACCTGTCTTTAGGATCGAACGTTGGCGCTCGCGACGAGAACCTGAACACGGCGATTGCGTTGCTGCCGGCCACGGGAGTGCAGGTGTGCCGAGTCTCCTCGTTTTACGAAACCGAGCCGGTGGACTATCTGGACCAGGCGTGGTTTTTGAATTGCGTCGTCCAGGGCGAGACGCAACTGCCGGCGTTGGCATTGTTGCGCGGTTTGCGGGCAATGGAGTCTCGGCTGGGCAGCAAGAAGCTCATCGCCAAAGGCCCTCGTCTCATTGATATCGACGTTCTGTTGTATGGGCAAGCGACGATTGAAACGCCGGAGTTGCAGGTGCCACATCCAAGGATGACGCAGCGGCGATTCGTGCTGGTGCCGCTGGCGGAGATTGCACCCGGCCTGCGGCATCCGTCATGGCCCGGCAAAGCGCAGGAGTTGCTCGCCGAGACCCCCGACAAAAGCGAAGTTCGCCGGATCGGCTAATTCTTTCGGCGCGAGTCTCAGCGCACTTTGCGTCTCGGCGTTGTCCGTAGTTCCGTCCAAGCCCTTTCGAAGTATGGCGTCACGAGGTGCGTTGCAGCAAGAGGCGGTGCAGCGTTATTGTTTTGGGCTGGAGCGCATCGAGCTCGATGAGTGCTAAGCGGCCTTCGGTGGTTTCGCGCCAGCGATAGACGCCGGCTTCGGTCTCCTGGACTTCGCGGCCGTTGAGCCGGCGGAGGAAGCTGCGGGCGTCTTCCGTGGAGGCGGTTTCCCGCAGTGTGGGCCGCGCAACGGCTTCGACGGCGTAACTGCGCAGGAGTTTTGGCCAGTAGTGATCGAAGAGGTCGCCGGATGCAAAGATGTCGCTCCAGGCGACTTCGCCGCCATAAGCAACTACTACGCCGACGACGCGCTCGCCCTTCAGGCCGGAAGTGGATTTGTTGAAGCGCTTCTGCAGCTGCGCCATGAACTCCTCAACGGACGTGCCAACTCGGTTGCTTTCGTAAATCTTGGCGTAAGACTGCGTGGGCGCGGCCGAGGCGATGGTATCGGCGATCGCCCCGGAACTCACTCGCGGCGCTGGCATGGGGTGGCTGGCACTTGCCGCCATGCTCGACGTCGTGCCGGCTAGAACTGCATTCCAGACATCGTTCTGATCTTGTTTCAGCGCCGCTTGTTCACGGACGCTCGGGTGAACGATCGTCTTGGAGGCGGCGAATTGCGATCCGGAGGACCAGCGGCCGTGCTCGACGCAGAAGACATCGAGCGGCAAGGGCTCAGCGCCGGGAGCGACGATGCGATCTTTGGCGATGATGCGGTCTTGTTTGCCGCCGCTCACGAGTTCTCCGGCCAGCAACAGCAGGGGACGCTTGCCGCGATTGACCAACACGAGCTGGTTGACGGCCGGGCCGCTGGTGTAGTCCGGTGGCGTGTTCCGGCGACTATCGCGGGTGCGAGCGAGGCCCGCGGCTCCCTGTTCGCTGACAATTACGTCGCCGCTCGACAAGCCTTCGTCGAGTGTGAGGAACGCACTCGTGTCCTGCTGGGCCGAGGTGACCACGGGAAAGATCGAGATGTTTTCGTAGGTGACCGGATCGAGCAGTCGCCAGCCACCTTCGCTGGGCGGAAGCGGGGCGTTAGACGATGAGCCTGGGGCCGAGCCAACAAAGGCCAAACCTCCCAGCGTGGTGATACCAATCAGACCGCGGATGATTGTGTTCAACAACGAGTGTTCCATGGACAGCCTCCTTGTAGGCGAGCGAATTGGAGAGTCGCTCGGGGTTAGAACGGAGGCGAAGCGAATCCTTGCGGTGAACAGCGACCTGATGAAGTAACGACGTAACGAGGTGATGAAAGTGGATAAGGACGGAAAAAAGCTTAACGCAGGGAACGGAGGAATCGCGGATAAGGGGCGGATCGCGGAGGGAATCGGCTTCTTTACTTCCTTATTTCTCCCCGTCAGTACTTCACTTTATCAGCGGTTGCCGGGATCGCCCAGGTTGGTGCGCGGCCGGTTGCGTCTGGTCTTAGAAGCTTCGCCCTCTTGGCGTTCGTATTCGGCAAGCTCTTCGTCGGTGTAAGAGAAGGAATCGCGGGATGCGAACATCGAATTGGAGCGGCCGGTTTGCGTCTTCTTTTTTCGGGCTTGGCCGAATTCGTGGCGTACCTGGCGGAGGGGTGCTTCGATGGCTTTGATCTCGACCAGCAGGTCGCTCACCTTCTCTAGGAAGTCGTGCAGGTGAAACGGCCGGACGACATAGGGCAGCCGGGCAAATTCGAGTGGCCCGACATACTGGCTGCCGGCCATCTCCGGAACCACGTAAAGGACGCGTAAGCGGGCGCCTTCTTCCGCGGAAACGCTGGAAAGCTCGCGGAGGGTGAAAAATAGGGGGCTTTCGAGATCGATCAAGGCGACGTTCGCGATCACCAGGGACCATTCACCGGTCTTTAGCTCGGTGAGCAGGAGCTTCGTGTCTGGGACAATGCGGACGCGCCAGCCCTCAGAGTCCAGAATTTGCCGCAAAGCGCCTTGGCTGGCAGCTTGGTTGTCGAGAACAAGGATCCCGACCTGGCGTGCTGCAGGCGTGGGTGTGCTAGCCATAGGAGCATTATATAGCTCCTAGCCTCTCTATGGTCCTATAAATACCAGTACTTGAAGCGAATCGGCCAACGGCCTCCGGCCGCGTTGAGATCTTGGGGAAGAGAGATGGCTCGAGAATGAGCGGCCGAAGCCCAGCTTATTTCCCGACAACGAAGTCCGATCCTTCTATGTAGCGTTTGGCCGTGCTTCCATCCCATAGGATCCTATAGGTCAACAACGACGCTGCGGAAATGCGCCTGGTGTAGAAAATCTGAACGCCATCCCGCGACCATTCCGCGTGCCGTGCCCATTCATCCACTGGACTTAGAACGACGCGTCGCTTCGAACGAATTTCGTACAGGAAAAATCCCGCGGCAAGGCCCATGGCGTCCGTGGGAGCCCCCGCTGGGGGCTTCACATAGGGTGCTGAGACCAGAAGCAGATCTGGATTGACCGGATTCAAGCGAAATGTATCCGAACCCGCGATGTCAAACGCGTCGCCGTAAATATCCTTGAGCGCAACGGTCTGTACCGCCCGTCCATCGTCCGAGATCCAGTAGGCGTTTTGCATGTCACTGGCGAGCAAGGTGTGCGGATCGCTCCAACCGTGCAGGCTGGTGAGGCTGTTGGCATAGAGAGGCGATACTTGTGCGGGCGAACCCGCGGGAAACGTCCACAGCTGCCATTTCTGATCCTGAAAATTCAGGAATGCCACCCGGCTGTCGTCTGGAGACCAGAAGCCCTGGCGCACGCTGCCGTGGACGAGGTCCTGCGAATGTCCCGATGTTGTGTCATAGAGAACGATCGTCCGATCGGGCCCGGTCTTGGAATCCGAGCGCGTAAAAAGAAGCTTCTTGCCGTCGTGCGAGAGCGCCAATTCGGTCCCCTCGGGCGCCGCGATCTTTCTGATCTTGCCGATCGCGACGGCAACCTTGCCGGTTGGAATGAGATACGCGACGTCGGTTGGCGATTGAAATTTAATGATGTCGGCGGGCAGCACCGGCGGAGTTTTCTTGTCCGCGTCGTCATCTTCGTCCGGCTGATTGTTGATCCGGGGAAATAACTCGGCTGCGATGCGCGCACAACCGTTGAGAGTGCCGATTTGCGCATGCTGAGCGACCGCGCGAAAGGTGTACTTCGCCTCGGTGGCGTCTGCAGAGCATGGCTCGCGGGTAAGGTGAACCGCGACGTCGGCGCCGGTTGCAGAGTCTTTGGCGCGGTAAGTCCAGGCGTCATTCGTGCCTTCGCGGGCGACGTCCACGGGATCAAGCATGGCTGGCGGGTAGCCGGGCCGGTCGAGGCGCTCGGGACCTTTCTGACCGATGCGTATGCTCCAGGCCGGGTCGGCGCCAGTCGCTGGTCCAAAAGCGAGTAGCAGAATTGGGTAGTGGGTCGACTGCGGCGCTGCTGGCGCTGCGGGAGGCGGAGCGGCGGGCTTCTTCGCTTGCGCGGCCGGTGCCGATGCCTGCGGGCGCGCGTGCGACGCACCGCTGGACAATGCAATGACCAACGCTAAGGTGGGCACTCGAAGCGGCATTCGCAATGATGATCCTCCGGCCTGAGGGCGTGGCTCGATGGCAGACGGTTTGATTGTCGCACGTCCCGACTCAGGGCCGAGCGATTTTGGAGAGCGGTGGCGTAGCAAAACGTTGCACGAGACTTGGCTGCTTGGCGAGAGTTAAGATCTTTTCCGACCGAGCCAGAATCTCTGCTCGCGCATCCTCGTCGGATGTACTCAGAATGACGGTTTTTTGCGGGGGCCTATCTTGCAAGGGCCAATCTCGCTGAGGGTCTTTGATTAACGCAACCTTCCGACCTCAAAATCTGCGCGGCAGCCTCGGTCGACCCAAATGCCGCGTCGATCGTATCCCCAGGTGCGGTTAAAGAGGCAATCGGCGTCGCTGCGCTGGCGGATCAGGCGCACGCCACCTCGGGTGTCGAGCGGGCAAACGCGTCGGCCCATGTCGTTGGAGGAGCAGTTCACGATCTGCACGCCGGGTCCGCCAGGCTGCCAGCCGCCGCCACCGTTCCCTCCACCGCCACCTCCACCAATCTGGAAATCGGCGCGGCACCCGCGATCGACCCAGATGCCGTGACGGTCGTAGCCCCAGGTCCTTCCAAAATCGCACGGCGAGCCACTCACTTGGCGAATTACCCGCACACCCCCACGCGTGTCGGTTGGGCAGATGTTTCGTCGCCCGTTGTCCGAGGCGCAGTAGATGTTATAGCCGTTGTCCCAGCCGCCCCAGCCGGAGCCGCCAATCTGAAAGTCGGCCCGGCACCCGCGGTCAACCCAAATTCCGCGCCCATTGGCGTAGCCCCACGTGCGGTTAAATATGCACGGCGCGTCGCTGCGTTGCTTGACGAGTTGCACCCCACCCCGGACATCAGCGGCGCAGTAATTGCGCCTCAGGTTGTCGGACGAGCAGGAAATGACTTGTCGCTGCGGTGGAGGGAAGCCGCTGGTCGAGGACTGCGCCGCGCGAGTGAGGGCTATGGAAATTGTGAGGACGGACGCCAAACCGAGGGCGTATAGAATCTTCATCGGGGACCTCCTAAAACGGCGGCTCGAGTGTAAAGAGACTGGTCGGGGTCGCGCCAGAGGAATCATAACCTGCAAGCGAAGTCGGCGTAGAGGACCTGCAGTCGGGAGCGGTAAGCGAAAGAAAAGCGAAAATACCTATTGACATAGCGAACAAAAGGCGAAATACTGCCGGCGCTGTGAGGTGGGCTATGCCATCCGCTCCTTTCCCTTCGTCGACGCCTCTTCGGATTCGTCGCCGCCGCGTTTCACAACCCGCGCTGTTCCCCGTGTGCCCTGATGCGCAAAGCCCAAAACAAGCGGCCGACCGCGATCGTGCCCCGATCGCGGCTGGCCCCGGTGTTTCCACTTCGAGTTACTCCGGCTCGGCGGATTGCCCCCCGCCTTGTTCGGGGACGGCCCCGGTTCGCCCGGGTTCGGTGGCTGCAGGCGGCGTCCAACGCCGCCTGGATGGCCAGACTCAAGACGCGGATGCACCGCTGGTTGGCATCGCTCGCCTCGCAGCTTCTTCTCTTTGCGCCGAAAGTTCGAGAACATCGGAGCAGCGGCCGGAGTATTTTTTGCTTCCGGTGCGGTCGATCCTGAACAAATGCGATTCGAGTCGGGTGCCGTTCGAGTGGACCATCAATCCGTATCGAGGGTGCGAATTCGCGTGCAAATATTGCTACGCGCGTTATACGCACGAATATATGGAACTGGACGGCAGCGAATTCGAGAAAAAGATTTTTGTGAAGCAGAACGCGGCGGCGCTGCTGTCGCAGGATGTATCACGCAAGTATTCTTACCAGCGTCCGGGGGCGGAGGATGGGCGCCCGGAGCATATTGCGATCGGCACGGCTACGGACCCGTACCAGCCGGCAGAGCGGGAATACGGCGTGACGCGGGCGTGTCTAGAGGAACTGGCGAAACGCGAGGGCTTGAGTGTGTCCGTCATCACCAAGTCGAATCAGATCGTGCGGGACATCGACGTTTTGCAGCGAATTGCGGCCCGATCGGAGTTGTCGCTGAACATTACGGTGACCACGTTGCGATCGCGGCTCGCCCGGTTGCTGGAGCCGCGGGCTCCTCGGCCGGACCTGCGGTTGGATGCGGTGAAGCAGTTGCATGAGGCGGGATTGCGCGTGGGCGTTTCGGCTTCTCCGCTGATTCCGGGGATTACCGATCGCGAAGGAGAACTGGAGGCGGTGGCGGCTGCGGCGAAAGAAGCGGGGGCGCAGTGGTTTTTCTCCGGAGTATTGTTCCTCATGCCGTCGTCAGCGAAAACGTTTCTGCCGTTTGTGCGCGAGAAATTTCCGAAGCTGGCCAGGCAGTACGAGCAGTGGTATGCCAAAAATGGATACGCGCCGGAGGAGTACCGGCGAAAAATGGCGGAGCGGGTCGCGCGAATCCGAGTGAAACACGGTTTTCACGCGCGCCCGTTTGAGGAGCTGCAGAGGAAAGTACAGAGCCCGCAATTGTCGCTCGGTTGGAATACCGCGGCGTAGGTGCAGGAGAAAAGAAGGAACTAGAACAGAACACACGGAAGTCGGAGCGCAGAGTTCAGGGAGACGCTCGCAACGACGCTTGCAGAACGGAGGCTACGGCACGATGATGCGGGATTCCTCGCGCCTGAGTTCCTGCACGGCTGGGAATTGGCTGCGCAGGAATTCGACGTAGCGGCGCGAACGGGAACGGCCGTTGGTGCGCAGCAGTCCCATGCGGTAGAGGAATACGAGGAGATAGAAAATATCGGAATCCCTCAACGCAGTGGAGTGTGTTTGCTCCGCTTGTTCTTGTTTCGCTTCGGTCACAAACGCGCTGAGCGTGGCGTAGAGTTCGCGGCGAAGTTGCCCGTCCGGCAATTTCTCGTAGTAAATGCCAGTCATCAACGTTCGGGATGTTTCCGCAAGGGCTTGGACAGCGGCGAGAACATCGGTGTCGGTGGCATCGTGGTGCGCGGCGCAAAACTTGGCGATGGTAAATGCAAGCGCGGCCATGAGTTGCTGGCGGGTGTGAATCAGGTCGGACGGTAAGGTCACATCGAGCAATGGCGTATCGGGTGGAAGTTGACGTTGGTGCTCGTCCTCGTAGCGATGCGCCGAAATTAGATAAGAGCAATCTGTCGGGCAATCAATGGTGACCTCGCGCTCGCGGCCGCAGCAAACGGCGCAGATTTTTTCGCCTTTCGCGGGGCAGAAGCGCTCTGGTTTTCGCTTTTCACAGATAGGGCAGGACACGGCAAGCAGAATACGCCGTGCGCGCGGAAAAAACAAAAACGGTGGTGTTTGGGCTTCCGGGCACTGGTCTGGCCGCGAGCCAGGATCGCACAGGAGCCGGCTGGAATCCTGCACTCCCAAGGAATTCTTACCGGGAGGGCGGGGCTGCCGGAATTTTTACGTGTTCCGGACGCAGCCCCATGCCGACCAGGCGTGCCGGAAATCTGCGAAGCCAGGAATAGTTGTTGAGCAAGCTGACCATGAACGGCAGTTTGGCAAAGCTCGCTTGCCCACTCAGCGTTGGTTCGACAAGCCGCTTGTGCGCCTGCACTTGGAGTGCCTGCGTCCAGCGAGTTGGCCTGAGTCGCCGCTTTTCCACGGCGAGCAAATTGTCTTGGGTTAAACGATTTTGCCGCAGCGGCTCGGCCAGGATATTCGCGGCCGCAACCGCATCCTGAATCGCCAGATTGATGCCGATTCCACCGACCGGCGACATGGCGTGCGCGGAGTCGCCAATGCATAGCAGGCCGGGGCGGGACCAATTCCGGAGACGATCCAATCGAACGGAAAGGAGGCTGACATCCTTCCAATCGCGGAGCGTCTCTGTGCGGTCGCTCAGAAATGGCGCCACGTCGGCAATGTCATCGCGAAAGGCTGGGAGACCTCGTTGTTGAATTTTCTGGAACGCTCCTTTAAAGATGATGTAGGCACATTGCCAGTAATCGCCTCGATTGATCGTGACCAACATTTTGCCCTTTTTTAAATGTCCCAGAGCGTAATAGGAGTCGTCGGGCTTCTTCGGCAGGCGCATCCAGAGCACATCCATCGGCGCTCCGAGGTCCTCGATCTGAAATCCGGCTTTCTCTCGAACGACCGAATGCCTGCCGTCGGCGCCGATGGTGAGGCGAGCGCGCAGCTCGAAGACGCCATTGGCGGTCTTGCCTTTCACTCCGGCGATCTGTCCACTCTGTTCCAGCAGATCGGTCACCTCGTACTGCATCTTGATCTGGAAACCGGGAAACAGACGCCCCGCTTCGGTCAGGTAGTCGAGAAAGTCCCACTGCGGCATCAAGGCGATGAATTTGCAGTGCGTCGGCAAATGAGAGAAATCGGCGATCTCGGCGCCCATATCGCCAAAACGAATGCTCAACTGCCGGTATTCCTGATGGGGGCGCTCGAGAAATCCCTTCAGCAGGCCGAGTTCATGCATCACTTCGAGCGTGGAAGGGTGAACGGTGTCGCCGCGGAAGTCCCGCAGAAAATCCTTGTGCTTTTCGAGAACGACGACGTCAACGCCTGCTCGTGCCAGCAGATAACCGGCCATAACGCCGGCCGGACCTCCGCCGGCAATGCAGCAAGTCGCATTCAAGTGTTCGACAGGTTGCGGTGCTTGTTCCATATCTGACTTTCTGGTTTCACGCTCACGCCGAGATGACTTTATTCTGGAAGCGTCGGGCGGCAATGATCAAGAGAAACGTGCCGATGGCGAAAAGAGCTAAACCGTCGGTCCACAGATGGCGGATGCCCGCGCCGCGAAGAATCACGCCGCGCGTAATGTTGATGAAGTACGTGGCCGGGATCAGGTAGCTGATCGGGCGGAAGAGCGCGGGCATGGTTTCGCGAGGGAAGATGTAGCCGGAGAAAAATACGCTGGGGAGAATCGGCAAGAATGCGAGCTGCATGGCTTCCGCTTGCGATGCTGCTTTGCTGGAAATGAGGATGCCCAGTGACAGCGCCGCGAACAAATACGGCAACGAAAGGAATGCCAGCAACCAGACGCTGCCGTGAATGGGAACGCGAAACACGAAACGCATGCACGTCAGAATCAGGCAAAGCTCGAAGAAGCCGACGCCGAGATAGGGAAGTAATTTGCCGAGAAGCAGGCCAAACGGGCGCACCGGAGTTACGAAAAGCTGCTCCAGCGTGCCGCGCTCTTTTTCTCGGACGATTGAAAAAGCGGTCAAGAAGGTAGTGACGTTGAGCAACATGATGGCCGTCAAACCCGGCAGAAAGAAATTGGGCGAGCGCGAGTCGGGGTTGAACAGCATCTTGGGACGCATTTCGACGGCCATGTTTTCCCGGTCCGGGAGAACGCGGCGCAAGGATTCATCGAGGCCGATGGCGTTGCTGACATTGATCGCCTGCCCCGCCACCGACGAATCGGAGCCGTCGATCAGCACCAAAACCTGCGCGCCCATTTGGTGCAGCAGGCGGTCCGAATAATCGACGGGAACTTTGATCCCTACGCGGGCTTTACCGGCGACGATGAGGTCGTTCATGTCGCGATCGTTCTGGACGTAACGGATGATGTAGAAGGTGTCGGAATTTTTCAGGCGGTCGATCAATTCGCGGCTCTCACGTCGGCCGTCGGCGTTGTAAACCACCGTCGGGATGCGCCGGATGTTGGTGTCGATTCCGAAGCCAAGGAGAAACATCTGCAGCAATGGCATCGTCAGGGAGAAAAATAATGTTCCAGCGTCGCGCCGCACGTGCAGCGTTTCCTTGTAGAAGACCGCCCCGAAGCCGCGAAAGATGTCACGCACGGGAAGCCTCCAGCAGCGCTTGATGTTTGTAGGTCAGCTCCACGAAGACGTCCTCGAGGCTCGGTGCCAGCGGCCGGATTTCCGCCACGGCGATTCCTTCTTTGAGGAGCTGCCCGCGCAGGTCGTGCAGATCGAAGTGATCGTCGATCAGCGCGTGGATGGACTGTCCAAAAATCGTGGCGCTGCGGATTCCGGGAATCTGGCGGGCAAATCGCAACGCCCGTGTCACTTCGGGAGTGGTGATTTCGACGCGTATCGTTCCCGGTGGCTGCACGTCGGGAAGTTCGCGCAGCGAATTGGGCGTGCCGTCGGCGATCAGCTTGCCGTAATAAATGTAGGCGACGTGGCTGCAGCGCTCCGCTTCGTCCATGTAGTGCGTGGTGACGAAAAACGTGATGCCGTGCCCGGAAAGCTCGAACAGCAAATCCCAGAGTTGCCGCCGAGCCACGGGATCGATGCCCGCCGTGGGTTCGTCCAGAAACAGCAACTTCGGCTCGTGCAGCATCGCGCAGCCCAGTGCCAAGCGCTGCTTCCAACCGCCAGAAAGCTTCGCGGCCAGACGATCCAGATACGGACCCAGGCCATTCAACTCGACAATTTCCGACATGCGGCGTTTCAACCGCTCGGCCGGCAAGCTGTAGATGCGCCCGTAGAACGTTAAATTCTCCTCGACGGTGAGATCGTCGTACAAACTGAACTTTTGCGACATGTAGCCAATTCGCTCGCGCACCTCTTCCGCGTGGGTGCGAACGTCGAGCCCCTCCACCTGCGCGGCTCCTCCGCTCAAAGGCAAAAGTCCCGTGAGCATCTTGATGACGGTGGTTTTTCCACTCCCGTTCGGCCCGAGAAAGCCGAAAATCTCACCTTTTTTTACCTGGAAGCTGACGTCGTCCACGGCCGTAAATGCGCCGAACTTCCTTACAAGGTGGTCTGCCGAGATGGCTACTCCGGCTTCGCTTTGGGGTAGGGAAGCCATCACTCAAGCCGCCGGCTTCAGTTTTATGTCGGCGGCCATTCCCGCGCGAACCTGATTGGAAGAATCATCGATGCGAACTTTCACGCCGAACACTTGATGAACGCGTTCTTCGCGGGTCTGCACGTTGCGCGGAAGAAATTCGGCTTGTTGATTGATCTGTTCCACGATGCCCTCGAAAACCTTGTTCGAAAACGAATCGACGCGCACTTCCGCTTTTTGTCCCAGTTGTACGTGACCAATCTCGGTTTCCGGAATGTAGATGCGCACGTAGATTTGATCGCGCTCGAGCAACGTCGCGACCGGCGTGTTCGGCGCGATCAGGTCTCCCGGGCGCACGTCCAGGACTTCGACGGTGGCCGCCGCGGGCGACACGACTTCACGCTCGCGAAACCTCGCTTCGTCATACGAAAACGAGGCTGTCGCGAGATCGACGTCCTCCCGCCGATTCCCGCGCTCAAACTTCTCAAACGTTGCTTGCGCCTGGTGATAACGGGCTTCGGCGGACGCGATCTCTTCGGGCCGGTAACCGTGCTGCAATTCATCCAGTTTGTGCTGCGCATTTTGCTGTTGAGCCGCCGCGATTCTCCACGCAGCTTCCGCGGTGTCGCGCTGCTGCTTGGACACCAGGTCTTTCTTCGCCAGCGCGTCGTACCGCTCAAAATCGAGTTGCGCGCGTACTTCATCCGCCTTGGTGCGGTCGAGGTCGGCTTGCGCCGCATCGATGTCTTCGTGCCGATAGCCATTTTTCCGCTGCTCGTATTCCGCTTTTGCTTCCTCAAGGGCCGCGCGCGCTTCGGCAATCTCTTCCGGGCGGAAGCCTCGGCGCGCTTTTTCTGCCGCCGCGCGAGATTGATCGAGCGCCGCTTGCAACTCCTTGTCATCGAAGGTGATTAAAACTTGTCCGGCTTGCACTGCGTCGCCTTCGCGAACCAGCACTTTCTCGATGCGCCCGCCGACTTTTGATCCGACGCGAATGTCGCGCGCTTCCACCGTGCCCGAACCTTGCAGCGACGAATCGCGCCGGAACCAGCCCGCCGAAAACGCCAGCCCGGCGCCGGCCGCGACGAGCACTAGCACAATGATGAAAACCCGCTTGCGATTCATGACCCGCTTCTCCTCACCGTTTCCTATTCATAATTACGACTGCGGCAAGCCCGGAGTTACGAGCTCGCGCGGCGCAATTCCCATCCACAGAATCTCCATGGCCTGCTCGATACGCTCGGCAAGTGATGCATCGCCGTAAACCGACCACATGAGCAAGGTCCCAAAGACGGTCTGGCGGAACACCTGTGCCAGTTCCAGCGCCGGCAGATCCGGTCGAAACTCTCCACGTTCTTGCCCGATTTGCACCAACTGGGTGAGCAAGCCCTCGGCGCGCGTATTTCTTTCGCGCATCACGCTGCGGACCGAGGAACTGGAAAGATTCGCCTGCAAAATCGCCCGCACGACATCTGGCGCCTTGGCCGGCTCCTCGGTCATGCGCAAGGTCATCGAGCGGAAAAACAACCGCATAGGTTCCGGCTTGTCGCGCATCTGGTCAACGGTGTCCTGGAGCTTGCTCAATTGCATGTCGCTAAAGGCGATGAGGATGTGTTCTTTGCTGGGGAAATAGTTGAAGAAAGTGCCTTTGCCGACATCCGCGGCGTTGGTGATGTCCTCTACCGTGGTTTCCGCGAACCCTTTATCTGCAAACAGTTTAAGAGCCGCCCGAAACAGCCGCTCCCGGGTTTCTGCGCTTCGCCGTTGACGGCGGTTGGGTTTCGCGCCTCGCGCAGGCTGGGTTGGGGATTTTGCGGCAGTTCGGCGACGCATGACCATTCCTCATAAATGACTATAAGTCATGTATGGCTAAAAGTCAAGTCCCGTCGCCTTCCGGCATTCTGCCTCTGGAAAAGAAAAAGACCCCGGCGAAAAACGCCGGGGTCGGGTCTTCACTGCTTCCATACTCTACAAGCGACCTATTTGTTTGAGCCGGCTTCGGAGCGATTCTTCGGCGATCTTTGGTTCAGGTAAGACACCAGCCTTTGCGCAGGCGGAGGCACGGCTACCGCACCCTTGAATACGATCGATTCCGCCTCCAATTTTTTCCCGTAGACCCTCTCGTTCGCGTCGTTATCCGGGCGAACCGTCGAGCCTTCGAGTGAAATGCCGGCAAAAAGTCCGCGCGATCGCGAATAACTCAATACCTCCGCACGCAGGGTCACATCGGTCGCCGCTGATGCCGTTCTGCCCTTCGGTCCGGCCGCAACGGAGGCGTCGGCTCCCAACTTCACCTTGCTGTTGAGAATCGAATGCGCCCCGCGCCCGTTCATCACCAGAAGCACGAAGTCGGTTGCCTGTCCGCCGATCTGAAATCCAACACTGCCGCCTTCCAGGGCCATCATCGTGGGCGCGCTCCACGGGCCGGTATACTCCTCACCGGTGCGGCAAGTCATCGCGCCACGTCCATAGCTGCCGCCGATGACGAAAGCAGCTTTCAGCACCGACGGATAAACGATCACGCATTCGGCCTTGTCCAGCAGGTCCTGCGGAATATCGTCGGGAATATCGAGGATTTCCTTCATTACCGTGCCGCAATTCTCCAGACGGTCCGCTTCCTTGGTGTCTTGCGCGGCAGCCAGCGGCAGACTGACCATTACCAGCGCCATCAGGTAAACCACTATTCGCTTCGTCATCTACCATCACCTCGTTTTTGATTTCTTTCGGTGCAGTTCTCGACTTGCCAGATCTCGGTGTACCGTCGGAGCTTCCGACCTGGACTCCTTCGCCTTGCACATCCGAGGGTTCGGACCGCAGCGATTGGAGTAAGAAGTGTTCCGTGGCGTTTCGACTATACTTTCTCTGGACGCAATATACCAGCAGAGGATGCCTTTGAAACACAAACTGATCCAACGATTGGCAGTGTTGATTCTTGCTGGCGCGATCTTTACGGGCGCAAGCGTGGCCCCAAGCGCGCGAGCGCAGTCAACGTTCCAGACCGGTCCCGCCCCGAAAGGCAAGACTCCGCCCTCGCGCGCGAGCGCCGCCAAGCGCTTCGCCACGCGTGCCGACGCTGCACTGGCGGCGCAAATGGCGAGCAAAGGGGAATGGGGCCTGTTGATCGCCGATGCCGCCACGGGCGACACGCTGTATGAATTGAACGCCGACAGATATTTTGTGCCCGCGTCCAACATGAAATTGTTCACGACGGCGCTGGCGCTGGCGAAACTCGGCACCGACTACCGCTTTCGCACCACTCTCGAGACCCATGGAACGATCTCTCCGGAAGGAACGCTTGCAGGGGACCTCTTTCTGGTCGGCCGGGGCGACCCTAATCTCTCGAATCGCAAATTTCCTTTTGACCTGAAGGAGGAGTTCGACGGCGCGCCCGAAAAAGTTTTGGCCGAACTCGCCGATGCCCTAGTCGCGAAGGGCGTGAAACAAATCACGGGCGACGTCATCGGCGATGACAGCTATTTCCCGCGCGAGCCGTATCCCGATGGTTGGGAAATCGGCGACATGGTCTGGGAATACGGCGCCGCCATCTCGTCGATCGTGATCGACGACAACACCGTCGCCTTGACGCTGACGCCCGGAGAGCTTGCCGGCGACCCGGTTCACGCCGACGTTGTACCGGCCACTCCCGATTTTAACGTCGAAAACCAGGTCGTCACCTCGGCCGCCGAAGTAAAGTCCGAACTCACGCTCACGCGCGAGCCGGGATCGCTGCTGGTCGTCGTTCGAGGCACGCTTCCTGCCAAAAGCACGCCGCGCAAGCTGACCCTCGCCGTCCACGAACCGGCTTTGCACGCCGCGACACTGCTGGCACGATTGCTCGCCGACCGCGGCGTAACCATCGCCGGAGCTCCGCACGCGCTGCACATCGCAGAAACGTCCGCGGATCCTCCCCGGGCTATTCTTGCCGAGCACATCTCGATTCCGCTGGGCGATTCCGTCAAGCTGATCAATAAAATCAGCCAGAATCTGCACACCGAGATGCTCCTGCGTGCGGCCGCGCGGCAATCCGGAATTTGGGCCACCCCGGACGATCTCGCGAAATTTCCAACCGACTTTTATGCGGCGGCCGGAATCGCGACTGGCGACGTGATGCAAACCGACGCCTCGGGCCTATCGCGTCACGACCTGGTCACGCCGCGCGCCGTGGTAGCGTTGCTGAAATTCGCGCGAACGCAACCCTGGTTCGCGCCCTATTTCGCGTCCCTCCCGGTCGCTGGCGTCGACGGCACTTTGGAAGATCGTATGCGAACCACGGTCGCTGCCGGCCGAATCCACGCAAAAACGGGTTCCGTCGAACACGTGCGTACGCGCTCGGGTTTCGCGGAGACCCCCGGAGGAAGGTTGTTGATCTTTTCTTTCCTGAGCAACAATCAAGGCGGCAGCCACGAAGCCACCGACGCACTCGACGCCCTGTGTGTCGCCATGATCGAAGAGTTCGACAACCCGGCAAGACAGCCTCGAAGCAGTGCCTCGAAGAAATGATCATCACTTTGTAGCGGCCCGGTTCCAGGGGGACGGGGTTGGGGTGTCAGGGCGGGACGCACCGCCAAGCGCGACACTCTCTCCCGAGCCCGGTGCGGCCCTTGCCGAAAAGCAACCCGCAGCTGATCATAGGAACGATGTCGCGCACCGCTCAAGACGTTCTCGAATTCGACAAGCTGCGCGAGTTGCTCCGCCAAAGGACCACCTGCCCGCCCGGCCGCCGCGCGGTGGACGCACTTGAGCCCGGCATAGACCGCGGCGCTCTCGAATCCGAATTCGCGCATATCCGCGAAGCTCGCGAATGGTTACGAGCTGGTCGCGAACTGGGATTTGGCGGACTCGCCGACCCCCGAGGTTGGCTGGAGCGCATCGAGGGCCCCGGCGCGGTTCTCGAACCTCGCGAATTTCTGGACGCCGCTTCGTTACTCGACACCACGGCTTGGCTCAAGCCACAGTTCCGCGAGGACGCCACCAAGTTTCCCCTGCTGGCAGCTCGTGCCGCATCGCTGGGAGATTTTCGCGAAGTGCTGGCCGCAATTCGCCGTTGCTTCCTGCCCAATGGAGACATCGGTGACGACGCCTCCCCGGCCCTGCGCCGCATACGAGCAAGCATCGCGGAAACGCGCTCTGCGATTCAAAAATCGCTGAAGCAAATTCTGCGCGCGCGAAACGCGGAAGCCGGCGAAGATTACGTGACGCTGCGTAACGATCGCTTCGTCATTCCGGTACGCTCCGAGCATCGCCGCGCTGTTCCGGGCATCCTGCACGGCGCCAGCGGCACCGGGCAGACCGTCTTTCTTGAGCCTTTCGAAACCGTCGAATCCAATAATCAGCTTGTGCAACTCAGCGAAGACGAAGCCGCCGAAATCGTGCGCATTCTCCGCGCCCTGACCGAGCGCTTGCAAGCCGTGCGCGATCCGCTCGTTGCGGCTGCCGCGACCATCGCCGAGCTCGACGGCGTCTTTGCGCGCGCGCGCTTCACGCAAGACTTCGATGCCGCTATGCCGGAGTTCAGCGAAACCGGCGAGTTGCGTCTCGAAGCCGCGCGCCACCCGGTGCTGGAAGACAAGCTGCGCCGTGAAAATCGTGCCATCGTGGCGATGACGCTGGCGCTCGGTAGCCAGGAGCGAGTCCTCGTCATCAGCGGCCCGAACACCGGTGGCAAAACGGTCGCGCTCAAAACCACCGGCCTCGCGGCGCTCTGCGCGCAATCCGGAATTCCCGTTGCGGCGCACCGCGCGGTGCTGCCGGTGTTTGATCGTATCCTCGTGGATATTGGTGACGAGCAATCGATCGCCGCCGATCTCTCTACATTTTCGGCACACATGTTGAACTTGAAAACGATGCTCGAGGCGGCCACGCCCCACTCGCTGGTACTCGCAGATGAAATGGGAACGGGCACGGCGCCGGAAGAAGGCGCAGCCTTAGCCGTCGCGCTGCTCGATGAATTTCGCGCGAAAAACTGCATCGTGCTCGCAACCACGCACCACGATCGCTTGAAGACCTACGCTTCCACCACGCCGGGTGTCGTCAACGCCGCCGTCGAATTTGACGACGTGAACCTCCGGCCGACCTACCGCTTGATGGTCGGCGTTCCGGGTGGTTCGAGTGGCATCGCCATTGCGCAACGTCTCGGCCTGCCGCACTCGCTGATCGAGCGCGCACGCTCGCTGCTTACGCCGGAGTCGCGCGAAGCTGCCGACCTTATCGCCTACCTGCACCGCAGCCGCGACGAACTCGATCGTATGCAGCAGCAGATGACCGCCGAGCGCCAGGCACTCGAACAAGAACGCAAGAAACTGCGTGCCGAATGGGTGGACCGCCAGCAACGCCGCATCAAAGACCTCGAAGAGAAATTCGCGAACATGCAGAAGCGTTTCGACGAAAACGTAGCCAGTGTGGTCGAGTTCGTACGGGACCGCGAACTGCGCGCCCAACTCGAAAAATCCTCGCGTCGCAAGATGCAAGACGCGCGAGGCGAGGCCCGCGACGAACTGAACGCCGCCGTAGTGCAGACTCTCTCGGAATCGCAAGCCGATCTCGGCATAGCGGGCGAATCCACGATGCCTCTCAGCCCAGGCCGCCTGCAGCCCGGAGCAAAGATTCTCGTCCGCGGCTTCACCAAACCGGTGATCCTGCGGCGCGTAGAAGGCTCCTCCGCGGAAATCGAAGCCGGCCCGCTGCGCATGAAGGTGGCCGTCGATCAAATCACGGGCATCGAAAGTTCGCCGGCCGATTCCAAATCCGCACAGCCGCCGTACCAACGCCAGAATGTCACGGTGACGTCGCGCCCCGGCGAAGCCTCCACCACGAACGAAATCAACGTCATCGGTTCCACCGTCGAAGAAGCCACCCACCGCGTCGACAAATTTCTCGACGAAGCGGCCTTGGCAAACCGCCAAACCGTGCGCATAATCCATGGCCACGGCACGGGCGCACTCCGCAAAGGACTTGCCCAGTTTCTTTCTTCCCACCCACTGGTCGGAAAGGTTTCCTCCGAGGCCGAAGATCGCGGCGGCAAAGCGATCACTGTCGTAGAATTGCGAGCGTAGGAAATCGAATTTCGAGTTTCGATGCCCATGGCGGAAGCAGGATCATTCGCGGATCGCGTTAAACAGCAGGCGGACATCGTTCGCGTCGTCGGCGAATACGTGCGCCTGAAAAAGAGCGGGCAAAATTTCACCGGACTCTGCCCGTTCCACGCCGAAAAGTCTCCTTCTTTCGCGGTGCACCCGACGAAACAGATCTACCACTGCTTTGGGTGCGGGGTCGGCGGCGACGTTTTCAAATTCGTCATGGAAATGGAAAAGTGCCCGTTTCCGGAATCGATTCGCATCGTCGCCGAGAAATGCGGGATCGCGGTTCCCCAACCCAGAGAGCGCTCGCCCGAAGAGCGCAAAGAAAATCAGCAACGCACCGTGCTGGTCGAGATGCATCGCGTGGCGCAGGCATTTTTCACCAAGCAACTGGAAGGGACGGCCGAGGGAAGAGTCGCGCGCGCCTATCTGGAAGATCGGGGCCTCGACAAGGGTGCGATCGATCAATTCGGCATCGGCTACGCGCCGAGCGGCGGCGATGTTCTCTTGCGCTCGCTAAAGCAAAAATACCCGGAAAAGCTGCTCGTAGAATCGGGTTTGATCTCGCGCGACCAAAGCGGCCGCATGTTCGATCGTTTCCGCCGCCGCATCACGTTCCCCATCTCCAACGAGTCGGGAAAGATTGTCGCCTTCGGCTGCCGCGCGCTCGGCGACGATCAGCCGAAATATCTCAACTCTCCCGAAACGCCGATCTATTCCAAGAGCACCGTCCTCTATCACCTCGACCGCGCCAAAGAAGCCCTGCGCCGTTCCGATTTCGCCGTGCTCGTCGAAGGCTACATGGACGCCATTGCCGTCGCGCGCGCTGGCATCAGCAACGTCGTCGCCAGCTGCGGCACCAGCCTCGCCGAACCTCAGATCAAGCTGCTCGCGCGCTTCACGCGCCGCGTCATCGTCAACTACGATCCCGACACCGCCGGGCAGAACGCCACGGAGCGCTCGATCTCTCTCCTGCTCGAGCAGGATTTTGAAGTTCGCGTCCTCGCCCTCCCCGGCAAAGCCGATCCCGACAAATTCATCCGCGAACAGGGAGTTGCCGCCTACGTGAAGGTCCTCAAAGAAGCGCCGCCCTACGTCGACTACCTGATCGCCCGCGCGCGCCGCATGGACCTCACCAGCGGCGAAGGCAAGCTCCGCGCCGTGAATTTCCTCCTGCCCTACGTCCAGAAAATTCCGAACCGCATCCTCCGTTCTGAATGGGCCACGCGCATCGCGCAGCAGTTACGCCTCGACGAGCCAGTCTTGCGTGCCGCGCTCAGCAAAGCCGCCGCCGAGCGCCGCAGCGAGGTGAAGACCAAGCCCGAACTCATCGGCCGCGCCGCGAAACCTGTCGAGCGCCGTCTGATCCGCATGCTCGCCGAAGGCGAAGGCTTCCGCCACGAACTCGCGCAGCGGCTTCAGGAAAACCAGCTCTATTTAGGGCTGGAAACGGAAAGAGTCCTCGCGGCCCTGGTCACCGCCAATCTTTCCGGCCAGCCCGTCCAAGCCAGCGAAGTGGCCGCCACGCTCGAGGAACGCGACCGCCGCATGCTCTTTGAGATTCTTTTTGAAGAGTCCAGCGACTTAACCTGGGAAGAAGCCGAGAGCTGCGTCGAAGCCCTGCATCATCGCCGCGCGGAAAGGGAACTCGCCGACGTCCAGCGCAGCATCGAATCCAGTGCCGCGGGTCCAGACCTTCGTGCGCTCCTCGAGCGCAAACAGGAGCTGATGAAGCGCCTGGCCGCTGCCCGCTAGGGCACGCGGTTTCCACAGCCGAGTCTCCCACAGCTTTCCACCAATTAAATCATTGACGCAGACGGACTTAACCGTGTAGCGTATTAGGGTTTACCGGGTAACGATTCCGCCTCTAAAAGCATCTAAAGTTTGTAGTTAGCGGCAAGGATCGGACCACGGAAACGCGAAACGCGGGCGAAGCACGGGGCGGACGGCAGCAGCGAGCGCAGGGCAGAGGGTTTCTCACTACGTTCAGAGTGACCGCACAGCGGCCAAAAAAATATGCGATCTTGCGGGGAAATCCCCCTCAGTTTGCGCCTGCGCATCAGCCTGTTCGTGTCTCGGCAAAAGCGATAGCGTCGTTCGTGGATGTAGTGCGTCTGTAGGGAAATTTGCCGGCCTTGGCGTCTGATTGCGGGAGGAATTTGTGGCAGTAGTCGGCCTTGAAGAAAAATATGATGCGGTCCGCCAGCTCATTGCCGTCGGCAAAGAGCGCGGTTACCTGCTGTATGACGAAGTAAACGACTCGCTTCCGGCGGAAGTGCATTCCTCGGAAGAGATCGACGACCTTCTCACCACCTTTGAGCGCAACGGTATTGAGATTTACGAGGACCAAGCCTCGGCCAAAGCCGCGCGCGCCGTCGAAGTTTCCACCGCACCCGGCGAACGCGAAGCCGGCGGCAAGGAAGACGCGCACGAAGCCGACGGCGATCTGGACCTGACTCCAGGCTCGCTCGAAAAAACCAACGATCCCGTGCGCATGTACCTCCGCGAGATGGGCACCGTGCCGCTGCTCACCCGCGAAGGCGAAGTCACCATCGCCAAGCGCATCGAGCGCGGACAGCTTGTGGTGATGAAGTCGGTCACGCGTTCTCCGATCGTCATCAAGGAACTGATCGCCGCCGGCGATGACCTGCGCAAAGGCGGGCGCTCCATCAAGGAAATCGTCCAGTTCGACGATGAAGAGCTCACCGAAGAAAAAATCGCCAACAAGACCAAGCAAACGCTCAAGCACATCGAGAAGATCGCCAAGCTGTATGAGAACGGCCTTAAACAAGCGATCAAGCTCGAGAAAACGCCGAAAGCCAAGAAACGCGCGTGGATTCACGCCAAGTGGGACGTCGCGCGCACGCGCGTCGAGATTTCGCTGGCGGTTCGCGATATCGACTTCAACCCGTTCGAGAAAAAGCGGTTGATCGACAAGATGCGCGGCACCGTCGAGCGCTTGCAGTCGCTTGAGCGCGAAGCCGGTCGACTCGAGCGTCGCGTCGATGCCGCCAAAGGCGACGTCGCCGCCGAAGCACGCAAAGAACTTCGGACCCGCCGCGTCGAGTTGAAAGACATCGAAGAGGCGAGCGAGGTCGGGCTCACCGAACTGAAGCGCACGCTCACCATCATCCATCGAGGCGAAGCGGAAGCCGAGCAAGCCAAAAAAGAACTGATCGAAGCGAACCTCCGCTTGGTTGTTTCGATCGCCAAGAAATACACGAACCGCGGACTGCAATTCCTCGACCTGATTCAGGAAGGCAACATCGGACTGATGAAAGCGGTCGACAAATTCGAATGGCGCCGCGGCTACAAATTTTCCACGTATGCGACTTGGTGGATTCGCCAGGCTATCACCCGCGCGATCGCCGATCAGGCCCGCACCATCCGCATCCCGGTGCACATGATCGAAACGATCAACAAGCTCGTGCGCACCAGCCGCCAGCTCGTGCAAGAGCTAGGCCGTGAGCCGACCAGCGAAGAAATCGCCAAGCGCATGGACATTCCGGTGTCCAAGGTGCGCAAGATTCTGAAGATCGCGCAAGAGCCGATCTCTCTTGAAACGCCCATCGGCGAAGAGGAGGATTCGCACCTAGGCGACTTCATCGAAGACAAAGCCGTAGTCTCGCCGTCGGATGCGGTGATCAACCTTAACCTGAAGGAACAAACCTCTTCGGTGTTGAAAACGCTGACGCCGCGCGAGGAAAAAGTCATCAAGATGCGTTTCGGTCTCGATGACGGCAGCGAGCACACCCTTGAAGAAGTTGGCCAGTCGTTTGCCGTCACCCGCGAGCGCATCCGCCAGATCGAAGCCAAAGCGCTGCGCAAACTGCGCCACCCGTCGCGCTCGCGCAAACTTCGCGCCTTCCTCGAAGGCCCGTCGCGCGATTACCTCTAGAAAGCGCAAGGTAGCACAAGCGCTCTTGCTTGTGCCCTGCGTCAAAACTTGCACCGCAAAAACTGGAAGCGCCTCAGATGAATCTGAGGCGCTTCATTTTTCGGTCCTTGAAAAATAGACAATGAGGCGCACCGTCCATATTCCGACAAACGCGAGAAACGCGACGAGCGCAGCCGTGAAATGGGTGCCGTTCAAGTGGCGCGGGCTGGCCTGATTCGCTGCGAAGACCAGTTCGTTGACGACCAGCAGAAACGCTATAAACGCGCACCCGAACCACGCAAACTGCACCTTGAAAAATCCAACCGTCTGGTCGCGGCGTTCCGGTGCGAGCCAAAACTCCTTATTGGGTACATTGATCATCGACAAAGGCAGCGACCCGATCAATCGGGGCACGCCAAAAGCAACCAGCAAAGAAACTGCCAGCAGCACAACTTCGGTGGTAAGAAATGCGGATCGCGATTGCCACCCGTTTGGTGCGCCGCTGGCTCCAAAGTGTGTCGCCACCACCGCAGGCAGAACAGCAGCAAACTTCCGCGCTTGCAGCACGCCAAGCAACACCAAGAATATGAAAATCGAACTCGGCAGCTTCCTGCTCGATCCCACCGTAGAGTCCTCCTCTTGCTGTAAATTCGCGCCCGTCGTCCTCGCGGCCCATTTTTCTTGACGATCTCTCGTGCCTTCTTCCGTTATGCATATTAGAATGACCTTACCTAGTCGAGAAGCCATGAAAACATTCCATAGGATTGCCGGTGTCGTACTGGTGTTGCTGCTTATCGTGGCAACATACGGAATCGTGCGCACGGAACCTCCGGCTCCGTCGTTGCTGCCGGGCAGGACCGTCGCACTCACGGTGGGGTCCGCAGGGAGTCCGTCCACCGCGCCTGGGCAGCCGATCGTCGATCAGACCCCGCTGAAAATCGCGCAACAGCTCGCGCCTCTTGTCACTCTTCCGGAAGAGCGTCCCCTGGCGGAAGAGGCGTTGCGCCTCGCCGACCACGAAGTCGATATCGCCTTCACCGCGGCTCTCCGCGACGCTGCGCAACACCCTCCTCCGTTGAGCCTCGAAGCAAAGGAAATCCAGACACGGCTTGAGAAAGCAGAGAAAGCCCTCACAAACGATCAAGCGCAGGTTGCGCAACTCACCGCCGCAGATGCCAAAGCTACCGGCGACAAGAAAGATTCGCTCGACGACCAGCTCGACATCGCGAACGCGCAGCAGGAACTCGATCAGGACGAGGTCGACGACGCCAAGCAAGACCTGATCCGCGCCGGCGGCGACCCGCAAGATCGCATCCAGGCGATGGTCAAAGATCACGACGCGTCTACGAAAGCGACGGAAGCGGCCCTGGCCAGCGCTTCGGCGCCCGCCGAAGAGCGTGGACTAATTCATCGCGCTACACAGTGGTGGGCGCTGCACAAGAAGCAACTCCTTCTCTGGCGCGCCTGGCACGAGACCGAGACAACCGTTGCTTCACTTTCAACCCGCCACAACGCTCTCGACGCACAAATTGACGGGGAAAAGGCGAACACCAACGTGGCTGTTCCTGCGGCGCGCTCCAACCCGACCCATGAGGACGCCGCGGCGCTCGTCAAAGCAACGAAGGATCGCTCGGTACAGCAAAAAAAGCTCGCCGCCTTCGACAAGCGCATCGACGACGAAAAAGAGCTCGCCGATCTCTACACGAAATGGATTGGTGTGGTCGCGGCACAGCAGCGCATGGTCCTCAATCACGCGTTGCGCGGCGTCGCCATCATTCTCGCGATCGCCTTGGTTGGGCTGTTTTTCGACGACTGGATCGCCAGCCTGCTCGGCAGAACCTCCCTCGACCGACGCCAAGTGGAAACTCTGCGCGGGGTGACGCGGGTTTCGCTACAGGTCGTGGGCGTCTTGTTCATCCTTCTGGTGATTTTTGGCCCGCCGCCTAGCCTCGGCATATTCCTAGGTTTCGCCGGCGCCGGCTTGACCGTTGCACTGAAAGATTTCATCGTCGGATTTCTAGGCTGGTTCGTGCTGATGGGAAAAAACGGAATCCGCATGGGCGACTGGGTGGAAATCAACGGCGTCACCGGCGAAGTCGTCGAACTCGGCATGTTCCACACCGTGCTGCTCGAAACCGGCAACTGGACCGACTCCGGACACCCCACCGGACGCCGCGTCACCTTCACGAACAGCTTCGCCATCGAAGGCCACTACTTCAATTTCTCCACCTCCGGCCAGTGGCTCTGGGACGAGCTTCAGGTGGTGCTGCCCGCCGGTCAGGATCCGTATCCCATCGTCGATGCCATGAAGAAAAAAGTCGTGGAGGCGACCGCCGAAACCGGGCAGAAGGCCGAACAGGAATGGCGCGGCGCAGCCAAGTCCGCGGATATGAGTAGCCTCTCCGCCGCACCGGCCATCAACGTGAAGCCGGTAATCGGCGGCACAGAAATCGCCGTCCGCTACATCACCAGTGCCCACGACCGCTACGAACTCCGCGCCAAGCTAAACCAGATCCTGGTCGATCTCCTTGGCGCGAAATCGGCCGCAACCTCGCACACCGCCACCGCCGAAGTCCCAGCGAAAACCTGATCGCCAGCTATGTCGTCAGACGGTTGTTGGAGATAGCCCGCAGCTGCCACACGCTCAATTCGTAGATCCGAGGGAAAGTAGATTCTGGCGAGATCCGCAGAGGGCCACGGGGTTTGCGGTAAGCGCGACTCGTGATGGCGTGCTGGTTGTTGCAAATCAGTTCGGCCACGGACCCGTCCAGGAACATGCGAAGTTTATGATCGGGATTTTGGGTTGGAGGAAGCTCAATGGTCGTCTCATTTAAAGTCAGCTTCGCCACTGCCCCTTCCGCGTCGAGGGAAACGCTGACCCAGGTTCCCGCCTGGTCAGCGAGGCTGAGAGTAAACCTTGGAGCCAAGCTCCCCCAGAAGATCTCTCCGGCGATATCTTTAATTTCAAATTTGCAAGCCAGCGAAATTCGCTCCGCCGTCGAAAATCCGTACACATGGAACGACGTCCCGCGCAAGGCTTCAACCTCCGGGCTCACCTGCATTTCCAGATCGCCAGCCGCAGTCAAAGACAACAAGCGCGGCAGCGCCATGCACCCTGCCCAACCCGCCGCGCGCAGCTCATCATCCGGCCGCTTTTCGGGAATCCAGCCCCACAAAATGCGATTGCCGTTCGCATCGAGCTGCGTTTTCTGCGCGTAATACGCGCCGTGGTCCAAAATGCCTTGCTTTTCGGAGTGGAAGATAAGTTCCTTGGGATCGAGCTCACCCGTTTCCCAAATCACTTTTCCCGCGGTGGAATAAAGAAGCACATGTTTCTTGCCCAGCGAGAAAAAGTCCGGGCATTCCCACATCTCTCCGGATTCGACGGGATTGATGGATTCACGCCCGGTCCATTTTCCGACAGCCAAGGGGTGCAGATATTCCCACGCGCGCAAATCGTTCGATCGATACAGCAAGACCTGACCGCCTTGCTTGCGTACGCCAGAACCGACCCCGAGATACCACGTGTCGCCGCGATCTTGTGGGGGCGCGGCACTGCTGCGCCCCTCGGCAATATTTGATCCGCGCCAAAGGAACGGATCACGAAAACCAGTCAGTCGCGGATCTTGCGGCGGCTGCACTACGGGATCTTTCCATTTGTTCCAGGTGCGCAACTGCAGATCGCCGGAGGTCGCAAGGCACAACACTTCGCGAAAATTGTGGACGCCGTCACACAGCGTGGCGCGGTCGGGCGAGGTCGTCTTTACTCCGGTATAGAGAATCGTGGCCGTGCCGCGATTCTCGACGGCACTCCCGGTGAAGCAGCCGTCGGCGTCGTCCCACCCAGGCGTTGGCGCGAGGGCGATCGGCAAATGCCGCCAGTGAATCATGTCGTCGCTGACAGCGTGGGCCCAATGCATGTCGCCCCACACGGCCGCGTTGGGGTTGTACTGGAAAAACATGTGATAGTGACCCTTCCAGTAGATCGGGCCATTGGGATCGTTCATCCAGTTTTTCGCCGGTAGCAGATGGAATTGAGGGCGCAGCGGGTCGGCAGCGAGGCGTGCACGCAAGGCGTCGTCCCTGGAAGTATCGAGCGCGTCGCGAAGGGACCCATTCTGTTTTGCAGACAGGAAAGCGGCGGCGGAAGCGGATGCCTTCAGGAATTCACGGCGCGACCGAAGCCTCGGGTTGCATCGCCCCAAATCCTGCAACCGCGAGCCGCTCATTTTCCCGCGGACCAGCGCTCGATTTTTTCTTTAAGAAACGTAAGGGGTACGCCGCCATCTTCCAGCACGCGATCGTGAAAAGCCTTAATGTCGAAACGCGAACCCATGGACTTTTCCGCGGCGTCACGCGCTTTCCGGATCTCCATCATGCCAAGCATGTATGACGCTGCCTGCCCGGGATAAATAATGTAGCGATCGACCTCGGACGTGGCATCGCGTTCGCCTTCCGCGGTGTGTGCCAGCATGTAGTCGATGGCTTGCTGGCGCGTCCAGCCCAAGGTGTGGATTCCGGAGTCCACAACGAGGCGGACGGCGCGCAATTGCTGATCCGAGAGCATGCCCAGACGCTCGACGTCGGACGAAAACAATTTCAGCTCATCGGCGAGACGCTCGGTGTACAGCGCCCAACCCTCGGCGTATCCGCTGTTTGCGAAGTAGCGTCCGATGGGATGAATATCTTTGCGCTCCAACGCAATCGCTCCCTGCAGATGATGCCCGGGAATGGTTTCGTGAAACGCCGTGGACTCATCTTCGACGCGGCTGTGTTTTTCCGGCTGGTACGCGTTGATCAGGAAGACGCCGGGACGGCTGCCGTCCTCGGCCGGCGAATTGTATTCGTTCGGCCCATTTTTCTCGCGAAACGCGGGATACGGCTGGATGATCACGTCGGCCTTTGGCCACAATCCGAAATCAGCGCGCGCGCCGGTTTTCGCTCGGTCCAGCGCCGCTTGCGAAAAGGCAATCAATTCCTGCCGATTCTTGAAGGTGTACTTCTTGTCGGTGCGCAGGCTTTGCAGCAGCGCTTGAACATCGCTGGTCTGGAAGGAATGCTGAGCAATTTCCTTCATCTCTGCCGCGATTTGATCGACCATCCGCAGGCCGGTCTCGTGTACTTCCTTCGCGGGAATGGGCAGCGAGCTATGGAAACGAACCGAGGCGTCGTAGCAAACGGCGCCGTTGGGATTTGCGGATACGGCGATGGTTTCGCGCGCGGCAGGCAGGTATTCGTGTTGCAGGAAATCGCGGTACCTCTTGAACGCGGGATTGATCTGGTCCTTGACCAGCGCATCGAAAGATTTCTGGAACTCCGGCGTTTTGTCGCGCACCGAAGGCGAATCGAACGGCGAAGCGGAAATCGGCCCGGCGAGCAGGGCATTCATCTGGTCGATGGTGATGCGCACGTTGCCCTTGGGTGCGCTGTAGCCGAGCTTGATGCCTTCGCGCAGGTTAGCGATTTCGGTGTCGACGAATTTCGGCAAGGAACTCCAACGCGCAAGGGCGTCTTTGCGCGCTTCGTCTGTCCCGACCGGCTGGATCGTGACGATGTAGCCGTCCTGCACCTGCCACGCATTCACGAACTGGCTGACGGTCCAAAGTTCGTTGCGGCAAGCGCGTAAGGCGATGGGTCCCTCGAGCGCTTCGCGCACGATGGCGTAAGTGGCTCGCAGAGGCGGCGCGCCGATCGTCGCAGGGTCGATCTGTTTGGCTTCGGCGAGCCAAGCGTCTTCGCGGTCCTGCCAGGCTTTCCACGCTTCCAACGAGTTGTCGGTCAGCTTGTCCTGCCGGTGGCCGGGGACACCGTACTCGGTGATTTGCTCCGGGAAGCGCTCGAACCAGGCGGCCAGATACGCATCGGCCAGTGCGCGGACGTGCGCGTCAGCGGGCGGCGGCGCGGTGGATTTTTCGACGGGCTGGCTGCAGCCGAACAGTAGGATGCCGACAAGGAAAACGAATCTTCGTCCGAGCATGCGGAATTATACCCACGGCCTTGCCACAAGCCTACGGCGTTTTCTCGGCTGTCGAGGAACTCCGCTCGCGGACTTGTTCGGAGGTGAGGCCGAAAATGGGCGGAGTCTCCACGCCCAGGATGGAAAGATACAGATAAATCTGGCCGCGGTGGTGGGCTTCGTGTTCCGCCATGGCGCGGAGCCACTTCCAGGTGCTGATCTCGGTGCCGCCGGGCGTCTTGCACTTGCGGCGAAGGTCCTCGTCGGTGAGCCGCGAGAAAATCTCCATGGATTCGGAATGGAGGCGCTCCATGAAAACCAGAATATTTTCCAAGCCATCGGCGAGTTCCTTGCCGTGACTGGTGTACTGGCTGAGGCGGTTGTGAACATTTTCCGCCCACATGTAACGCTCGGTAACGGCGAGATGCCGGAGGAGGTCGCCGAGGGTGAACTTGCCGGCCGCATAGCTCCAATCGATCTTGTCGGGCGGAATGCATCGGGCGACGCGCAAAGTACGCTCGCGCGCGTTGGCGAAATATTGCAAGAATGGCTGGATGGTGAGGATTTCCATGCGTGCACCAGTATACGGCCGATGGAAAGACCATGGCCCGGTTCAAAGGAGTCTACGCCAGCGTTGATTGGGTGGGTCCGCGAGAGTTTTATTAGCCGTTGAGCCACAGCGGACCGACGAACCGTTTGCCTCTCCACATGGGTCTTGCAAAGATGACATCGTGCCCGAATCTATCCTAACCGCCGAGCCGTCACTGCCGGCAGCCACGGATTTTCAGAACCCTCGGTCCATTCGACCTCGCCAGCAGGTTCTCGCCGGATATTGGGTGACGGTGTTCCTGAGTGCCTTCCTGCTCTTCCAGGTTCAGTTGATTGTAGGGAAGTACATTCTGCCTTTGTTTGGAGGCACTCCGGCGGTCTGGAACACCTGCATGCTGTGCTTTCAGTTCTTGCTGCTGCTTGGGTACGGTTATGCGCATTTACTGGGTCGCGCTTCGAACGCTCGCATGCAGGGAAAGATACACGGCACTTTGCTGATTTTTTCCGCGGCGATCGTGGCGATCTTGTGGGTGAAGTGGGGTTCTCCGCTGACCCCGGGGACTTCGTGGAGACCCGCGCCGGAAGATAATCCAGTGTGGAAGATTCTGGAACTGCTGTTTGCAACGGTGGCGCTGCCGTTTTTTGTTTTGTCGACGACTGGACCTTTGTTGCAGAGCTGGTACAGCCAGAGCGAGACCAGCGCTTCGCCGTACCGGTTGTATGCGCTCTCTAACGCGGGTTCGTTGCTGGGCTTGCTGAGTTATCCGTTCCTGATCGAATGGGCTTTCACGATCAAGCACCAGGCTTGGGTGTGGGCCTCGGGCTACATGATTTTTGTCGCCATTTGCGCCGCGATTGGATGGCGGTTTTCGAACAAGACCCCGGGGAAATCGTCATTCCCCGGGGATCTGGAAAACATCGCGGCCGAGGAGGCGCCGGGACTCCGCCGCTATCTGTTGTGGATCGGGTTGAGCGCGTGTTCCACGACGATGCTGCTCGCCACCACAAATCTCATTTGTCAGGATCTGGCGGTCATCCCGCTGCTGTGGGTGCTGCCACTGTGCATTTATCTCTTGTCGTTCATTCTGGCGTTCAATAGCCATCGCTGGTACCGGCGAAACGTTTTCTGGCCTTTGTATTTCGTGGCGCTCGGGGTGGAAATGAAAACCAACTTGTTTGGCTTTCACCTGCAGACACCTTCGCAGATCGTCATGCTTTGCGCGGCGTTGTTTGTCGTGTGCATGGTCTGCCATGGCGAACTTTCGTCGTCCAGACCTGTAACGCGGCATTTGACTTCGTTTTACCTGATGGTCGCCGGCGGCGGTGTGCTGGGCGGAATTTTCGTCGTAATGATGGCGCCGCAATTGTTTCTCGGCTTTTGGGAACTGCAAGTGGGTTTAGTGGGGTGCGGGCTGCTGCTATTCGCCGCGTTCGTGCTCGGTGATCCCAGCGGAAAAGCGAATGCACAGCTATGGTTCGCGGTGCTGTTGATTGAGACGACCTTTCTGATCGCGAACCTTCCCAACTTTGTGCCGAAGCTCGAGAGATTCCCTCTGCTGGCGAGGCCGGAGTTTGATGGTTTGTTCGCGGTAGCGGCGTTTGCGATCTACTGGCTGGTGCGCAAGAGAAAAGTTTCGGCCGGAGACGCACTCACCAGTTCAAAGTTTCCTTGGCAGCCGGTGGCGGGCGTATTGCTCACCGCCGTGTTTGGAATTCTCGTCTACGGATATGTGCAGGTTCGCGCGACGCAGATTTTGTTTCGCGAGAGAAACTTCTACGGTATCAAGAGCGTGATCAACGAACCGGAAACGGTGGCGCTGCTCAGTGGGAGTACGCTGCACGGAAGACAATTCAAGAATCCCGGGATGCGAAACGTCCCGCTTTCTTATTACCGCACCGAAAGCGGCATCGGGTTGCTGTTGCGCAATTACCCGCGCGGGAGTTCCGGAAGTCTCAGGGTTGGAGTGGTTGGCATGGGCGCCGGCACGCTGGCAGCTTACGGGCAGCGGGGCGACTACTACCGCTTTTACGAGATCGACCCGGCGATCGTGGATCTATCGTCGGGTGCTTCGCCATATTTTTTCTTCGCGCACGATTCGGCGGCGAAGATCGACGCGGTGCTGGGAGACGGGCGGCTTTCTTTGGACAGAGAAGCGAGCCTCGGAGACCGACAACAGTTCGACGTGCTGGCGGTGGATGCCTTCAGCAGCGATTCAATTCCGGTGCACTTGTTGACCGACGAAGCCATCGGACTTTACCTGACACACATGCGGAGCCGCGAAGGGGTGCTGGCTTTTCATATAACCAACTGGCGTCTGGACCTTGCGCCAGTGCTGGCCGCGCTCGCCGATGCTCATCACCTGGCGGCACGCCAGGTGAGGAACCTGGGGAGCACATGGATTTTGTTATCGGCGGACCCAGAGATGCTTCGTCTGCCAGGACTCGCGGAGAAGAGCACGGATCTGGTGCTGACGAGGAAACCGGTACTGTGGACCGACGGGTACAGCAATCTTTTTCAGGTGCTTCGCTAGCCGCCCTCGAATGACGACGCTTCACGGGCGGGAACACCGGCTACCTACGCTCGAGTGTAAATCGCGAACCACGTTGCAGGGACGCAGCATTGCTACGTCCCATCTCGATCCACAGAAGATTTACGTACAGGACCGTCAGGAGCGTTCGGTCAGAAGCTGGCGGGCGCGCGTGGCGAAGATGCCGGCGCCGGCATACATCAGGCCGAGCAGGCTGAACCCGGCCAACAAGCTGATGCGTTGTGCGACCCAGCCCAGCGAGAAGCTCATGATCAGTTGCAACACCGTGGTGACGATGGCCATGGCGGATTGCGTGCGACCCATGAAGTGCCGCGGCACGATGGCCATGATCGAGGATTGAGCGACAACTCCGGAAACGGCCCGGCAGAAACCAAAAATTGCCTGGATGGTCACGGCGCCGACCACGAAGGAAACAAACGGAACGAGCAAATGGCCGGCACACAGCGCGCCGATGCAGCCAACATAGAAAGTCATGCGCAGAGAGTCTGGCAGCTGGCTGGCGAGCAGGCCCCCGGTGATGGCGCCGATGGCCCAGCCCAGCTCGAGAAAACCGAGACCTCGCGCGCCCGCGTGCAGCACGTCGTTCGCGAGGGCGACAAGAATCACGTTGGCGCTGACGACTCCCGCCATCATGGTGGCGTGGGTGATACCCAGCGCGAGGACGCGCGGCTGTTTCTTCAGGTACGCAAAGCCTTCTTTCAGATCGGCATAAACCGAGAGAGACAATCCCGCTTCGGCGACTTCGGGATTTCCGCCGGATTCCAGCGCCAGCGCGGTAGCCTCGGTCGCGTCGGAATATTCGCGCGAATACCGCTGATGTTCGCGCGGCGAAACGTAGCCGCGCCTCATCTGATACAAGCAAAACGCCGACACAAAATAGGTGGTTCCGTCGATCGCCAGGATGCCGGCGATGCCTGCCCAGTCGTAGATGAAGCCGACGAACGCGCCAGCCATCAACATTCCACTCTGCACACCGATCAGCACCGCGGCATTCGCACCCGTGAACTGATTCGGCGGAATCACCTCCTGCACCAGCGCGTTCACGGTGGCCCAATACATCGCCGAACCCGTGCCGGTGATGAGCGTCATGACGTAGAGGTGCCAGAGACCAAGATGCCGGCGCCACGCGATGTAGGCAATTGCGAGAACGGCGACGCCGCGGCAGAGATCGAGCAGGACGCCGAGGTAGCGCCGGTCCAGACGATCGATGAGCACCCCGCCGACGAAGGGAACGAACAAGCCGGGCAATGTGACGACGATCACTTGCATGCTGACGGCGATGGTCGAGTGCGTGGCGGAGAGGATGTACCAGCTGACCGCGGTGAAGTTCAGGCCGCTGCCGAAGAGGGAAACGAACATCGCTAACGAAAAGAATCGGAAGCCGCGTTGCGCCCAGATCAGGTTCCAGTCGACGCGTGTTGTCGTTGCGGTGGCCATGGGGCAATCGTCCATTTTAGTGCATGCCGCGATGCCGCAAACGGCAAAGAACGAAGGTGGAGCACAAGAAAGCACGATAGGCGAAACGCGCGTTCATCCGCGGCGTCGTGATGCTTGCCGAGTCTGTGTGGTCACGGGAGGGCCCGGCTTGGTGCTCCTGCCACTCAGGGATTTCTTTTCCGTTCGGCTTTAACCGCTGCGATCCGGGTTCTCGAATTTTTCCGCCGATTCTTAGCACCCGTTCTGGGGAATCTTTGTCTTAATGATTTGATTTGACGAATCAAAGTATATCCGATAAAATACTGACCATCGATGGCGGATAACTCGGCAAAGCAGTTGTTGGAGTGGTATCCGCGGATCTTCTTTGCCTGCCACACGCGGCACGTCCGCGACCCCAAGACCCGGCGAGTCTTGAGCGCGCACCAGGCCAGCATCCTGGATCACCTGGACGAGCAGGAGCCGGTGACGCTGCTGGATTTAGCGGGGCATATGGGCGTGACGGCTTCGACGATGTCGCTTCACGTGGAGAGACTGGTGCGGCGCGGGTACGTCTTGCGGGAGCGTGATTCGCGCGATGCGCGGCGGCTGCGGTTGCGTATTTCGGCGTCCGGCGCGCGGATACGCGAGGCCAACTCGGTGCTCGATCCCGAGCGCGTGCGTTCGATGTTGTCTCGGCTTTCGGCGGCGGAACAAGAAGCGGGCGTGCGAGGACTGGAAATTCTGGCGAAGGCCGCGAACCAGCAGGTGCACGAGCAAAGTGCAACAGCGAGCCACGGCCGTGGACGATTGCCGCGATGAATTTTGCATGTTCGGAAGTGGTGATCGCCGGCAACGCGGTTTCGATTCGCGCCGGCGACTCTTCGCAACTAGATTTCGACGTTCAAGCGGGCGATTGCCGAAGCGATTTTGCGGTTTCCGCTGGCGATCGATAATTGTGGATTTGCGATTCGAGCGAAAAAGGAATCGAGTCAACAAGATTTGCGGCTGGCAAGCGCAGGTTACGAGGTGACCGATGAAATGGATCTCGTGGGTGTTACTCGCACTGGCGGCGGTGGTGATCGTGGTGCTGGCAATCGGGTCGCTGCTGCCAAGAGATCACGTGGCTACGCGCGTGGGGCGATATCACCAGCCGCCCGAGAAAATCTGGGTGGCGATTACCGATGTGGACGCCATGCCTTCGTGGCGAGAAGGACTGAAGGGCGTCAAGCTCTTGCCGGAACGCAACGGCCTTCCAGCGCACATCGAGTTCACCAGCGCCGGACAGCTACCGATGGAGACGGTGGAAATGACGCCACCGCGGAAACTGGTGAATCGTATCGCAGGTTCCCATCTGCCGTTCGGAGGAACGTGGACGTTTGAGGTCGAGCCGGCGGCAGACGGTGCGACATTGAGGATCACCGAGAACGGATACGTCACGAATCCGGTCTTTCGGGTCGTGTCGCGGTTTGTGCTTGGCTATACCTCGGAGATCGAGAAGTACCTGCGATCGCTGGCCAAAAAATTCGACGAGAAGCCGCAGATCAGCGAGTAACCGTCCGTCGTCGTCGCGTGGCCGCCGCCCGCTGGCACCGTTACGCGCGGTCATCCGGGGCTTGCTGGCATTTTGAGCGCGTCCGATGGGGTGAAATTTCCAACCGATGAAATATCTAATCCGCAAAATATTCGGCCGGCGAGATCTTCAATAGATGGAAGGGAAGGGAGTCGTCAGCCGCTTTCCTTACAGGAGGGCGGAGCAATCCGGCAATCACGCAAGGATGCAGCGGGCGGCGTGATCGCGCGATGCGGCGGGCGACGGAATGCGCAAATCGGGGACGGCGCGCACGCACTCTGCGATGCGTACAGCGCAGCGCGGCTCGAAGGCGCAACCGGGCGGCAGGGCGGTGAGTTGTGGCACGGTTCCCGGAATCGGCGTGAGCTTGCCGCGCTCGAGAGTCGGCGAAGCTGCCAACAATCCTTGGGTATACGGATGGCGCGGCGACTGGAGGACCTCGCGGACCGGGCCTTGTTCCACGATGCGTCCCGCGTACATCACTGCCACGCGGTCGGCGACTTGCGCTACCACACCGAGGTCGTGGGTGATGAACAACAGTCCGAGTTGCAGTTCCCGGCGCAAGCGGTCCAGTAAATCCAGGATTTGTTTTTGCACGGTGACATCGAGGGCCGTGGTCGGTTCGTCGGCGATCAGCAAGCGCGGGCCGCCCGCCAACGCCATGGCGATCATGGCGCGCTGCCGCAACCCGCCGGACAATTGGTGCGGGAACTGTTCGGCGCGCGTATCCGGCTCCGGGACCGCCGCGCGACGCAGCGCCTCCAGCATTCGACGGCGCACTTCGCTCGATTCTAGTCTTGATTCGTGCGCGCGAATCGCTTCGTCAATCTGCGCTCCGATGCGCATCACGGGATTCAGCGCGGTCATGGGCTCCTGAAACACCATGGCGATCTCGCGCCCACGCACATCGCGCCAGCCACGCTCGGTTAAGCCAGTGAGATTCGTGCCCGCCGAAACTCGATTTGTGTCCGTGGCCGTTGAATTTGCAGGGGCGGGGCTTGCCTCGCCCGCCGAAGCCGTGCCCGCCAACCGTGCTTCGCTGGACAAAGTCGCATCGCCGCTAACCCGCGCTCCGACCGGCAACAATCCCATCAACGCCAGCGCCATCATCGTCTTGCCGCTGCCTGACTCACCGACAAGTCCTAGCGATTCGCCGGCCGCGATGCGCAGCGACACATCGTTGACCGGCCGCACCCAGCCCGCCGGCGTTGGCAGCTCGACTCTTAACCCTCGCACGTGAAGCAAATCCGCCATGTGTGATCCAAGATTAGAGCCGAATCACGGAATTGTGGAACGGCAAACCGCGGGCAGGTGCGTAAGCGAAACCGTTGGGCGGTGTGGCCATTTCTTCGATCGCCTCTACGGCTAACCGATCGCTACTGCCGACGATCCGGTGCAGGCGTCGACGATCACGTGACTATCGTTGGTCGACGGGTACAACGAATTTCAAAGCGGTATGTGTTGCGGAAAAGCCTACGACCTTTATGTCTTTCAGACCGGATTTGCGGCCGGTGGAGAGAACGTCGTTCTCGGTGATTTCTTTTCTTCCCTTTGGGTAGACGATCCAAAGGGACGTGGCGCCTTGGATCGTTTTTGCGGCTTTGTTGACTCGGGATGAGAGATCCTTTGTGGAGCCCACGCTTAGAAAAACCAGCTCGCTGCCTGGATCGATCTTGCCTTCCTTTATGTTCTCCGTGGATGTTCGGAGTTCCCGCAGAAAATCCGGATCGAAGTCGCCAAGTAGTGAGACTTGGATGCCGGGCTTGACGCCGAGTTTTTCGGCGCGGGTTTTTGGGTGCAGGATTTTGTGGCACCACTTTTCGGCGTTCGAGCCTAACTCCAGGATTGCTGGTCCGCCGGGTGTTTGCAGGCGGAGTTGACCGTCGATGGCTTGGGCGGACCTGATGGTCGAGAACGGGAGCTTTCGGCTGGGGCTGCCGTCGGCGGGCCGGAAGATCAGCTCGGAGGTTTCGAGCAGGGCCTTGCCCGTCAACCTGGTTTTCCCGAAATGGGCCTTGCAGATTGCTTCATTCCCCATGGTTACGCCGCCTCGGGAGTTCGCCGGATAACGCTATGATTTGCGGCTTTCCAGGCGCGACTTGATACATCCGTTTGATTCTAGGTCACCTACTGCTAATTCTGCCAGCTCTTGCCAGCCAGCAGGACGGCATTATCGCGAAAATCGGCGGTGTGCTCGTCCCAACGTAGGTACACCTGCGAGTGCGATGCCGCCTGGGGCGGTTTGTTGGTATCCCGATGGCATCCTTGCGCAATGTCGCCGTCTGAGCCGGTGGCATTATTTCCGACTTGCCGGGAGGCGACAGAGAATCGGCAAACGCTAGACGACAGGTGAGGAGCCATTTCCCAGATGCCCGTTTTGAACGTTTCTGGCTAATTTCCGTGTAGCCGAACGGGAGTTAGGGATTTCAGTCGAGAGAAATGTAATTTTGGCCCATCTGCAACTACTTCATCGGCGAAAAATCCGTCGGTCGCATGTACATCACGTCTACTTTTTCCACAAGTTTGGTGGCCTGTTCGGAGTTCTCTCTGATCACCTCTTGAAACTCTGGGTCGGCTCGCATAGCATCCCAGTTCTTTTTCGCTTCCTCCCGGCTGGAATGAGCAGCGAGGAAAATGAAGGTGTTGTCCCAAGCGGGCCCCTCGGGCACCCAGTAACCCACAATCTTCAGATCGTGTTTGGCGAGCAGCTTTGACGTCGTGTCGCGAAACTGTGATTCCAGTGCCGGCACTTTGCCCGGCACGGTGTGGTAAATGTGTATCTCAAAAACGCGATTGCTATCGGCCCTCACTTGGTTACTGTGGGCCAGACGGGCAGTAACGAGCGATCCAGCACCAAAGAAAATCAGGGCGATAGCGCAAACTGTCCTTCCCTTAGACTTCCAGCTTTTGAGTTTCGAGCAGTTGAGTGTCATAAGAGTTTCCTTTTTTTCGCACAGTATTGAATCTGCTGCCTGAAGAGTTCAAGCATCCCGAATGGCAACTATCGGATTTCTGAGCCCTCTGGTAAATAGAACGCTTGACGAGGCGCGTTTTATTCCCTAGCTAGCTCAAAAGGAATAAATTAGCGGTTCGAATGAGTTGAATCTTAAGAGAGCCAATACTTGCCTCTAAGCTGGATAACTCGGTCCAAGCGCTTTGAGGTTGAGGCGCTGCCTCATCTGGGAACGCTTTATCGAATGGCGCGCCAGCTGGCCGGCCCGGACGGAGCCGATGAAATCGTGCAAGAGACATTCCTGCGGGCCTGGAAATACTTTGAGACGTTTGATTCAACGACCAATTGCAGGGCGTGGCTCTTCCGCATTTTGAGAAATACCTGGATTTCCCGCTGGCGAAAGAGACGCTTGGAGCTTCCGCTGACCGACTCGGAGGCAGAAACGATTGAGCCTTATTACGATTGGGAGGTTGAGCTTCTCAAAGACGAATTCTCGGCGGGCATGAAGCGCGCCTTGTCGGACTTGCCGGCAGACTACCGGATGGTCGTCCTTCTCGCCGATGTGGAAGAATTCAGCTACGACGAGATTGCACGCATCATGGAATGCCCAATCGGCACGGTGATGTCGCGTTTGAATCGCGCCCGCCGAATGCTGGTTCGTTTGATCCAGGCCCAGCGTGAAGAAGAAAGTGCTGAAAAGACTGCTCGATTAGCAGAGCGGGTTACCCGGAGAAAACCATGATGGACTGCAAGAAGCTGAGAGAAGTGCTGGATGCTTACGCGGATCGCGAACTATCGGTGGATGCCACCGCACAGGCTGAAGCGCATATCGCCGAGTGCAGCGCCTGCCGTCGAGCCGTTGAAAATTTGGCCAGACTCCGCGAGGCAGTCAGGACGGCGGCTGGAAAACCGGAAGCACCGCGGGAACTCATAGAGCGAGTCCGCCGCTCGGTTTCACCTCGATGGCATCGGGCCACGGTCATCCAGGCAATTGCGGCTACCGTGGTTCTCGCGGGAGCATTGACGTTTTTCCTTCCCAGTGTTCGGGGGGCGGCGGCCACCGCGCTGGACTTTTTGTCTCTAAAGCTAGACGAGACCCGTCCAGTTGTCTTGGAAGGAACACTGGTATGCCGGGACTGCCTACTGGAAATACGATACGGTTACCCGAAAATGTGCGCAGTGACTGGACATCACGGGTGGCTTTTGACGAGCGATGGGCGGCTCTGGGGTATCCTCGAAGGGAATGCCGCTCATGAACTCATTCACAATTCGAAGCTGTTGCGGCGGAGAGTGAGAATACAGGGTCGAATCTTTCGTAACGCTGGCTCGATTGAAGTGAGCGAGTACGAATTGCGGTAACGAGTCTCCACCAACGGTGAGCGATTACGTTTGGCTTTGACACAGATCGTTCAGAGCGGCATAAGAGTGCGCAAACGTTGTCGCCAAGCGTTGACCCAGCCGATCAATTCCCTGATGATCGGCCGGCGGGACAGAACCGGCCTGCGACGCCGTAGGCGGCGCGCTTAGGCCGAAGTGGAGGGAGTGGCCATCGCAGGCTGCTAGGCGGGTCCTACCCGAGCGGGTGGCCTTTGGCATGCTGCCGGCCGCGCTCTTTGCATTACTTCCGACTTGCCCGTGATTCGACCGGAATCGGTTGCAAACCTTCTCGCACGTTGCGACTTCCCAGGACTGAATGCAGCGCGACGCGCATTTCCTACCAGGTCGCTTTCTGAATTGCAGGATGACGAGGCGATTTTCAAGGCGTCAGTTTAGTTCGATCGCGCGGATAAAGCGTTGCCTGCCGCACGTTCGGAAGGTTCAGGATCTGCGCAGTCAGCCGCTCCAGCCCGATCGCGAGACCTCCGTGAGGCGGCATTCCGAGATCGAACATTCTTAGGTGATTCTCGAAATTCGTAGGATCAATGCCGCGTCCGCGCAGGGCCTTTTCAAGGTCGTCGCGACGGTGAAGTCTTTGACCGCCGGTCGTAATTTCCACTCCATGGAACAATAGATCGAAACTACTTGCTGCCCCTGTTGTCCCCCGTGGGGCTGTGTAGAACGGGCGTGCCGACAATGGAAATCCGAGCACGAAAACGGCGGCGATACCGGTGTCGTTCTCCGCAAGCTGACACAGTTGCCGCTCTGCCTCGGGGTCGAGATCGTCGGTCAAGTCGGTCCGGTTGAAATTCTCCTTCAGCAACCCGAGACACTTCCCAAATTCCCAGCAGGGAACCTCCAGCATGGAGGGGAGAGGCTGCTTTCTATACAAACTGACCAGGTTCGCATAGTTCTTATTAACGCAATCGAATATGTACGTCAGCAGCTCGCGCTCGAGTTGAATAACGTCCTCGGGGCCATTGACGAAGCCAAACTCCAGGTCGAGAGAATAATATTCGGTCAAATGCCTGCTGGTGGCATGCGGTTCGGCGCGATAAACGTGACCTGTTTCAAAAACGCGCTCGAATCCAGCCACGCCGTGTTCCTTGTAGAACTGCGGACTCTGCGCCAGATAGGCAACACGGTCAAAATACTTCACCTCGAAAAGATTGGTTCCACCTTCGGTACCGGACGCGACTAATTTGGAGGTGATGATCTCCGTGAAACGGCGCTGCGTCAGAAACTCTCGAAAAAATCTTAGCAGCGCTGCTTGAATGCGAAATACGTTGCCGATGAGTTCATTGCGAAGTGCTAGCGGTCGATATTCGATCAGCGTCTCTGGACCCACCGAGTCGAGACTAGAAAACGAATTAAAAGGGAGGTGCTGCCCCGAGCGATTGAGGACGTGGACTTCAAGGATGTCCAACTCGTATCCCGATTTCGCGCGATCCTCTTGTCGTACTCGCCCGACAATTTCAACGGTATCTTCGAGCTTCAAATGATGTTCTTTGATGGATTCGGGAGCGGCAACACATTGTACTTCCCCAGAGCAATCCTTCAGAACTACGAAGGTTGTTTTCCCCAGGACACGCATGCGGCATATCCAGCCGCGGAGAGCAATTTCTTGCTGCACAAAATTAGGAAGGGATTCGATGAATACGCGCTGACTGGCTGTGGCCATCCCGCAAAAACCTCCTCCGAAGGAGAGTTTTGCTGGAGCCAAGATTGCGGCGGTGCCATCCAGCTTCCGGTTGAACACCGGCGCTCAATTCGCGCTGTTTCGTAGCGTCGCGTTTCCCCTTACTAAGGCCGACTGAATCTCAGTCTCCGGTTCAAGGGAACCTCTCAGAGGGGTCTGTCCTCTTCGTCGAGTTCCTCCTTTTCTACCATTTGGGTCGATAAGAACGCAAACGGTGATTTTCGAATGCTATTCCGACTAAGCAAATCCGTCGATTCTGGGCGAATGGTCGGCAAGAACGAAGCCATCCGGAAGCTACCGCCAGAAAAGAAGGAGCCGGCCGAGTAGTCTATGAGATAGGTCCTAAATCCGAGCAACTGGCAAAACCAGCACCGTAGCAGGCCGGCACGTTGCCATACGTGAATGCCAGCGACAAACAGGCGAGCGAACCAGCCAATCGCGCATTTGTGCAAACTCCCAAGGCAGAAGAGTCGGCGCCTGGCCTTTCCATTCCCGCCACGAGGCCGCAGGTGGCGCCGTGGGAAATTGAGTTTCTATTCCGCACGGAGGGCGTCCGCGGGATCGACTTTGGTGGCACGCATCGCTGGGATGTAGCTGGCCATCGCCGCGGCGGCGGCTAAAGCGGCCGCTACACCGGCGTACGTCAACGGGTCGATGGGCTTGACGCCGAACAGCAGCGAGTGCATCAGCCGCGTGAGGCCGAGCGCCGCTACCGAACCGACGGCAATGCCGATGGCGGCGAGCCGCGCGCCTTCCGCGATGAACATGCGCCGCACGGTCGAATGCTGGGCGCCCATCGCAACGCGGATGCCGATTTCGCGTGTGCGTTGTGCAACAGAGTAAGAAATCACGCCGTACAATCCGGCGACGCCCAGTGCGAAGGCCATGACGCCCGCGATTCCCAACATGACCAAAGCCAAAGAAGTCCGCGCCAGCGATTTGTTGTAAAGATCCTCCAAGGTTTGCGGATTGGCGAGCGGCAATTCCTTGCTTACGGACCAGACAGCCTGGCTGACTTCCTGCATGAGCGCGCTCGAGCCGGCTCCCGGCGTGCGCACTACGTAAGAAACGTCGGAAGTGCCGTCGAGTGGCTCGGGACCGAAATGATCCATCAGCAGCGGCCAATAGACAGCTTTGGGGGCGGGTTGATCCACGCCATCCGCCCGCTCATCGCCGACGACACCAATGACCTCAACCCAAGGGGAAATGCTCACGTGTCGGACGTGCTTGCCCAACGCCGCTTGGGGCGTGCCCCATAGCTCGCGTGCAAGATTCTCCGAAAGCATGGCGACGCGATGCTGATGGTATAAATCCTCCCAGGTGAAATCGCGGCCGGCTATTAAGGAATTCCCCATGGTAGCGAGAAGGCCCGGCGAGACGAACTTGTAGACACGACCGGGGAAGTTATCCGCTTCACGGCCTTCGATCTGCACAGGGTCGTACCAATGGCCAGGGCCCATAGGAACGTCGTTGGTCAGGCCCACGCTGGACACGCCGGGGACGGCAGCGATTTTGTCGGCGATACTCTGCTCGATGCGGGTGACAGCAACCGGACCGGCGGAGACGCTGCGCGGAATGGAAATGTCGAAGGTCTGCAGTTCTTCCGGGCGTACGAAGCCGGGATTTACGTGGCGCAGCGCCTGGAAGGTGCGAATCATCAGGCCCGAACTGATCAGCAGAACCAAAGCAAGGGCGACTTGCACGACAACCAGCGTGTTGCGTGCGCGATGGCGCTGGCGGCTTTCGCTGGCGCCGCGGCCGGCGGTACGCAACGCCGCCGCCACACCGCTGCCGGCATAACGAATGGCGGGAATCAGCCCAAACAACAAGCCCGCAAAAACGGAAATGGCGAACGTGAAAAGAACGGACCCCGCATCCATGGAAATCTGCTCGAGGCGCGGAAGATTGGCGGGATGCAGGACCTGGAGCAGGCGCAGGGCGGCGAGCGCCAAGCCCGCTCCAACCGCGCCGCCGGCGACCCCGAGCACCAGGCTTTCCAGCAGCAATTCGCGCGCAATTTGCCACCAGCCGGCGCCGAGTGCGGAGCGAATGGCGAGCTCCTGCTGCCGGCCTTGCGTGCGTACAAGCATCAAGTTGGCAACGTTGGCGCAGGCGATCAGCAGGACCAAGCCGAGGGTGCCCATGAGCACCCAGAGCACGCCGCCGATATCTCCCAGCAGGCTCGCTTTCAGCGACGTGAATGCGGGTGTGATACGCATCCGCTCGAAACTCGCTAGGGATAGTCCCGGAAATGGGGGAAAGCTGCGGAGCGCGATGGGAATCAGCCGCGCGCAATCGGTGCTGGCTTGCGCAAGCGACACGCCGGGTTTGAGCCGCGCGATTCCGGAATACATGAAATTGCCGAGGATGGTCTGGTTGCGGTCTAACTGCAATGGCAATAACACGGCAGCCTTGGAGTCCATGAACCAGAAACTCCGAGGCAGCACGCCAATGACCTGGCGCGGGCGGCCATCGATGATGATGTTGCGGCCGATCATGGAGGCGTCAGTGCCGAACTTGTCGCGCCACAAACCGTAGGCCAGCATCGCGGTGAGCGGGGCGCCGGGCGCGGTGTCCGCGGCAGAAAAGACCCGACCGAGCAAGGGCTGCACGCCGACCATGGGCAGGACTTCGGAGGTGAGCTCGAGGCTGCGCACCTGTTCCGGTTCGGCGAGGCCGGTGAGGTTATTGGAATTCTGCCTCCACAGCCCCACGGATTGGAACGAGCGTGATTGATCGGCATACGTGAAGTAAAGGAACGAAGCGGAGCGGCCACGGAGACCGATGCCGGGCACGTCTTGACCTACATCAACCAGTTGTGCGGAATCGGGAAACGGAAGAGGCTTCAGCAGCACGTTCTCGATTACGGCGAAGATGGCGCTGTTGGCGCCGATGCCGAGCGCGAGAGTGAGAATGGCGACGGTGGTGAATCCCGGTGATCTGCGCAGCATGCGGAAGCCGAGGCGAATGTCCTGCAGAAGTTGCTCGAGCCTGACGAAACTCCACACCTCGCGTGTCTCTTCTTTGACGCAGGTCACATTGCCAAACTTCCGCAACGCCGCATAGCGCGCTTCTTCCGGGGTCATCCCGCGCTCCATGTTGTCCTGCGTCTCTCGGTCGAGGTGATCGCGAATGTCCTCATCGAGTTCCTGCAGCATCCGCTTGCGCCGCGTCATGGTTGGCCCTCCTGCTCCCTGGGGCTCAGAATCCTGGCAATTGCACCCGTCAACTTATCCCACTTGCGAGTCTCAAACTGCAGCTGCCGCCTTCCCTTGGGCGTCAAGCGGTAGAACTTGGCACGGCGGTTGTTCTCTGAGGTCCCGGCCTCCGCGGTAATCCAGCGACGCTTGATGAGCCGGTGCAGGGCCGGATAAAGAGAGCCCTGTTCGACTTGCAGCACATCGTCAGACCTTAGTTCGATGGCTTTCGCGATGGCGTGCCCGTGCGTCGGCCCGAGTTGCAGCGTGCGGAGAATCAGCAGGTCCAGCGTGCCTTGCAGCAACTCAACGCGTTCTTTTTGCTCTTTAGTAGACATTCTAGGTGACGATATCTCACCTCTAGTAGAATGTCAAGGTGAGCTGTCAATCTGTCGGATTGTCGGCCACCCGGAAGTCACGGCCGCAAAACGCAGGAGCCACTTGAATCGGGCGCGATTGTGGGAACTGTGGCGGTCGTGGCACGGCTGATTTTTTCTGTTCCGCTTTGGCTCTCACATAGCTCGGCCGATACCGCACCGATCTTCGCGGTTCAGTAGGCCAGCCTTTTTCCGCCGCTCATTTTTCTGGGACTGCTTCAGGCTAATACCTGCGTCCTGCAGCTTCGCTTCTTCTGCTTTCCCGGTTCCGCCCTTACACCATCGGGTTCCCTCCCCTAAAGCAGCCGCTCGCCTTGGAAGCAGAAGCCCTTGCTTGCGGGGTGCCCCCGAAAAATGGGGCAAGAAGAAGGAGAAAAAATTCATGCCTTGCCTATAAAGCGGGCTAAATTATTCGGGTTCTCAGATTTAGTTATGGTTCAGAGATCGGAAGTCAGAAATGGGAGGTCAGTCAATGGTTAGACATTTGGATAGAGACGAGTACGCTTGGTGATGTTTTGCAATGTTGGGTTTTAGGAACTGTGCGAAGATGCGCGCTTGCCAGGAGAAAGCGGAAGATTCCGTGGCTGGGCGTTGGCTAGGGCGTTGGCTAGGGCGTTGGCTAGGGAAAGTTTAGTGAGACAAATTTGAGCGAGAAGACGGTGAATAACGGTCAGCTGCTGGAGGCGCGGGAGTTGCGAAAGAGCTACGGGCGCGCGACGGGATTTCTCTCCGGTGACCGTGACCAGGCGCGGTTTACGGCGGTGGATGGAGTTAGTTTTGGGGTTTCGGCTGGCGAGACCTTCGCCATTGTCGGGGAGAGCGGGTGCGGCAAGACCACGCTGGCGCGGATGTTGCTGCGTTTGATCGAGCCGGATTCGGGCGAGGTGCGGTTTGACGGGCAGGACCTGCTGAAGCAGGGCGGGGAGTCGTTGCGGGCCAAGCGGCGGCAGATGCAGATGATCTTTCAGGATCCGTTTGCGTCGCTGAATCCGCGGATGCGGGTTGGGACGATCGTTGGCGAGCCGCTGGCGATTCATGAGCCGAAGCTTTCTCCGGGGGAACGGCGTGATCGGGCGGTTGCGATGCTGAAGCGGGTGGGGTTGACCGAAGATGCGACGAAGCGGTATCCGCATGAGTTTTCCGGCGGGCAGCGGCAGCGGGTGGGGATAGCGCGGGCGTTGATCTTGCGTCCGAGGTTGGTGGTCGCAGACGAGCCGGTTTCGGCGCTGGATGTGTCGGTAGGGGCGCAAGTGTTGCTGTTGTTACAGGAGCTGCAGCGCGAGTTTGGGCTGACCTACATATTTATATCGCATAGCTTGCCGGTGGTGGCGCAGGTGGCTACGCGGGTGGCGGTGATGAGGGCCGGACGCTTTGTGGAGATGGGAGCGGTCGAACAGGTGCTTCATGCTCCGGTGGACGCGTATACGAAGGAATTGTTGGCGGCCGTGCCGGAGTTGCCGGGGGCTTAGACGGGCAAGAGGAAAAACAAGAGTTAAGACAGAGCTCGGAGGAGCCATTTTGGGGGGCTAGCCGCGGCGGATGGCCTTTAGCAAGACGCGGCGGTCAGGGCGGAGCAAGCCCGCTACAGAGTCGGTGAAATTTCTGCTGGTAATCCGACGTAGAGCAGGGTACAAGCGAAAGTTCCTATCCCCCGCGTGGGTATTCTGCAGTGGAGGTTCGCAATGGCAACTACTTCTATGTCTGCGCCCGAGGCGCAACCCCGTATCCATCCTTTTGGCCGGATCATCGGAGTTTTTACCCGTCCCAAGCAGACGTTTGCGAGCATAGCGGAGCGGCCTAGCTGGGTTGCGCCGCTGTTGCTGATGATCGTGCTGGCCACGTGTGTAGGCGCTTTGCTGAACACCAAAATGAATTGGGGAGAGTACATCCGGCACAAGGCGGAAGAGAATCCGCGATTTTCGCAGATGTCGGAGGAACAGAAGGATCAGGCGGTGGCGGGGCAGGTCAAGTTTTGGGCTTCGTTTTCGTACGGGGTGGGAATGGTGGCGGTGCCTATTTCGGTTTTGCTTTTCGCGTTGATCTATTGGGGGTCGTTCGAACTGTTTCGCGGGGCGGGGTTGCGGTATGGACAAGCTTTTGCGATTACTACGCATGCATTTTTGCCTACGGCGATATCCAGCATTTTGGCTTTGATCATTCTTCCGTTAAAGGCCTATGGCGATGTCGATCCCGAGAATGTGGTAGCGACAAGTCTCAAGGCCTACCTGCCGGAGAGCGCGCCGAAGCCGCTGCTGGCGCTTGGAGGCTCGCTCGAACTGTTCTTTATTTGGTGTCTGGTGCTGGTGGCGATTGGGTTCGCGGCGGCGAATCCGAAGAAGATCAAGGCGGGGGCGAGTTTTGGGATTGTATTTGGCTTGTGGGCGGTGTGGGTTTTGGCCAAGGTGGCTTGGGCGGCGATGTGAAATCGAAGTTGCCGTCCGATTTTCGACAGATCAGCGGAACCAGGAAAAAGTCGGGGGCCAGATGCAGCTGAGGTCTGGGCTAGCTGGGGCGCTGCCATGCTGCGCCTCTACAAGTGCGCGCCGCGGGGTGCGATACACTTGAGTGGTGAAATTTTCATTTGAGGTCTCACAGACCGATCCAACAGGGGCGCGGCGCGGAACGTTGACTACGCCGCATGGAGCGTTTGAGACCCCGGCGTTCATGCCGGTGGGCACGGCGGCTACCGTTAAGGGACTTACGCAGGACGCGCTGGAAGAGCTGGGCGCGGGCATCCTCCTCGCCAACACCTACCATTTATATCTGCGGCCGGGGCACGAGCTGATTCGAAAGCTTGGCGGATTGCATCGATTTATGGCATGGCCGCGGGCGATTCTTACCGATTCCGGCGGGTTTCAGGTTTTCAGTTTGTCGGGGTTGCGCAAGATCACGGACGCGGGCGTTACGTTTCGTTCGCACCTGGATGGGTCCGAGCATTTGTTGACGCCGGAGAAGGCCGTGGAGATTCAGATGGCGCTGGGCTCGGACATTGCGATGGTGCTCGATGAGTGCATCGAGACCCCAGCGCCGCGGGATGTCGCGGAAGCGGCGATGAAGCGCACAACTTTGTGGGCGCGGAGGGCGCGAGACTATTTTACCGAGAAAGCGGGACGCAACGGGGATTCCGGCGCGGCCCAGTGGCAATTCGGAATCGTACAAGGGGCGACGTTTGCGGATTTGCGGCGGGAAAGTGCGCGGCAGCTTCTGGAGATGGATTTTCCGGGCTACGCGGTGGGCGGGCTGGCGGTTGGCGAGCCGCACGCGGTTACCTGCGAGATGACCGGCGAGGTTGCGGCGCTGCTGCCGAGAGATCGGCCGCGCTATCTGATGGGCGTGGGACGGCCCGAGCAGATTGCCGATTACGTTTCGTTTGGCATCGACATGATGGATTGCGTGTTGCCGACGCGCGCGGCGCGGCACGCTTGTATTTACACGAGCGAGGGGCGCGTCTTAATTAAGAATGCGCGGTACGCGCAAGACGAGCGGCCGCTCGATACGGCTTGTTCCTGCGCGGTTTGCAAGCGCTACACGCGCGCTTATCTTCGGCATTTGTTTGCGGCCGGAGAGATCACCGCGGCGATCCTGGCCACCCACCACAACGTCCACTTTTACCTTGACATCATGCGGCAAATCCGCGAGGCTATCGGGTTTGGGAACCTAGCGAAATTCTCATCTGCGATGCACGCGCGATATGCTGCGGGTCCGGCCTGAGGGCAATCGGGTTGGAGTTTGAAAGCGCGCGGGTCGTCCGCGGGACACCACCAGAAGAGAAGAATCGTAAGGGCTTGTAGGGAGCGGGGATGTCCCCGCGGCTGGCTGCTGCTATCTTCGCAACGATTGCCGTAAGCCGGCAGGATGCCGGCGCTAGCAGTGAGCTTGTGGGGTAACGTAAGGCCGGCGGCGGAAAGGGTTGGGTTCAGGCACGATGATGTTTGTGGCAACGATATTTCAGGCTGGCGGTTTGAGCAGCGCGCTGGGCAGTCCCCTGATCATGATGGTGGTTGTGATGGGGATTTTTTACGTGATGCTCATTTTGCCGCAGCAGCGGCAGCGCAAGAAATTGCAAGAAATGCTGGGCGCGTTGAAGGCCGGCGACAAAGTCATCACCAACGGCGGGATCTACGGGACGATCAACGGCCTGGACGGCGACACGGTGATCCTGAAGATTGCCGATCAAGTGAAAATTCGCATCGCGCGGTCGGCGATTACGCAAGTGGAGACACCGGAAGATGCGAAATAGGTTCGCGCAACGCGCAACTTCAAATCTAGTTTACGGAGACCCCGGCAGGCCCGGAGTCCAGACCTTCTGACATGAATCCTAACCTGAAGTGGAAAGCGCTGTTTATTTTGCTGGTCATTGTTGGCTGCATCTATGGCTTGATCGGTCTGCCGACATTTCCCACCTCGGTAGCGGACCTGAAAGATAATTTCAGTCATCAGATCAAACTCGGCCTTGACCTGCAGGGCGGCACGCACCTGATTTTGCAGGTGCAAACGCAGGAAGCCATCGCGCAAGAGACCGATCAGACCGTGGACCGGCTCACCAGCCAGATGCGCACGAAAAACATCCGGTACGATGAAGTGCGGCGCGTGGACGACACGCACATCCTGGTCCGCAATGTTGCCCCCGATCAATTGTCCGACTTTCGCGACCTGGTCGATGTCCAGCTTAAAAACGTGTGGGACTTGACACCTGCGGCGGGTGACCGCACCGGGTACACGCTGACGCTGCGGCCGAGCGCGGTCGCGGCCATTCGCGAGCAGACCATGACGCAGTCGATCGAGACCATCGCGCGGCGTATCAATGCGCTGGGATTGACGGAGCCGACGATTCAGCAACGCGGCGGCAGCAACGACAACGAGATTCTGGTGCAACTGCCCGGGGAAGGTGATCCGTCGAGAGCAGAAGCGGTCATCCAAGCCGGCGGGCAGCTGGAATTGAAATTGGTGGAAGATCCGACGTCGTACCCTTCGCAGGTAGCGGCGCTGGCCGCTCATGGCGGCGTTTTGCCGGCCGGCACAGAGATCGTAGCCGGGCGGTCCGAGAGTCGAACGAACACGCCCGACACCGGGGAAGTCTGGTACATCCTGAGTCGGGCGCCGGTGGTGACCGGCCGCGACCTGCGCAACGCCACCGAAAATCGCAGCACGCAAAATCCGGGCCAGTGGCAAATTAATTTTGCGCTCTCGGCGGAGGCCGCGCGGCGCTTCGGTCCTTTCACCGAGCAAAACGTAAATCGCCAGATGGCCATCGTGCTGCAGCACCGCGTTTATTCCGCGCCGGTGATCCACAGCCGCATTGACGATTCTGGCGTAATCGAAGGAAATTTCAGCGAGGATTCAGCGCATGATTTGGCGTTGGTTCTGCGAGCCGGTGCCCTGCCGGCTTCGATCAAGTATCTCGAGGAGCGCACGGTCGGCCCGTCGTTGGGCGCGGACTCGATCCGGCATGGCGTGCAGGCATCGATCCTCAGCTTGGTCGTCGTAATGATCTTCATGCTGGTGTATTACCGGTTGTCCGGCGCGAACGCGGTCCTGGCGCTGGTTCTGAACCTCGTCATCCTCATGGCGGCGCTTGCCGCTTTCGGCGCGGTGCTTACCTTGCCGGGAATTGCGGGCGTGATTTTGACCATCGGCATGGGCGTGGATTCGAACGTTCTGGTGTTTGAGCGCATCCGCGAAGAGTTGCGCAACGGCAAATCCGCGGCTTCCGCGGTCCAAGCGGGATTCGACAAAGCATTTTTGACGATCATCGACACGCACGTCACCACCGTGGTCTCGGCATTCTTCTTGTTCCTTTTTGGAACCGGGCCGATCCGAGGTTTCGCCATCACGCTGACCATTGGTTTGATCGCCAACGTGTTTACGGCGATTTACGTGTCGAAAACGATTTTCCAGTATCACCTTACGAAGATGGACCGCCAAGCGGAGCTCAGTATTTAGGCGTACTAGTATCGAATGGGATGAGTCCCGCGCGTGCAGGTACGGAACGACCGGTGTAAAGAGCGGCCATCCCGTACAGCGGCAGTACTTTTCGGTCTTGGGCCATCGAATGGTCAGACACCGCAGGGGCGCCGGGAACAAACCGTCAGGTATTGGAGTCTAAAGAAGGGAAGCATCTCGGCATGATTGAGTTTTTCAAAGAGCCCCATATCGACTGGATGGGCAAAGCCAAGTATTTCTACGGGCTGAGCGGCATTCTTCTACTTGCAGGTGTGATTTCCTGGGTGTCCCAGGGTGGCTTGCGTTATGGCATCGATTTCAAGGGTGGCACCAACGTGGACGTTCGTTTCGCTCAGCCTCCCAACATCGATCAGGTTCGTAACGCGCTAAGGACTCAAGGCTTGGGCAACAGCGAGATTCAGGCAATCAGCAGCGGCGCGCTGAATACGTCAAACTCCAACGAAGTCCTGATTTTCGTCGAACAAAAAGGCCAAGGCGATCAGGCGCTGGACACCAGCAAGGCCCAAGTCCTCACGGCGCTGAATGCCACTTACGGCTCCAAGGATCCGGGCAAACCAGACTTTAATGCCGCCACGCCGTCTTCGCTTGCGGACTTGCTCACGACGCACGATCCGCTGAATTTGTCCGTCAATACCGGGGATCGCTATCAACAGCTTGCCAAGAAGATTCTCGCTTACCGCGATACGACGAAAAACGGGGTGTTGACGAATTTCGATGATCTGTCCGCGGTGGACGGTGTAACGCCCGCGGTGACTTCGGCCTTGAAAAGCGATTACGCACTCGGCAGCTTTGCGATCGGCCAAGTGGAGATTGTGGGGCCTAAGGTAGGCGCCGAGCTGCGGCGCCAGGCCATTCTAGTTACCCTCTATGCTTTGGCAGGCATGCTGGTATATATTGCCTTCCGATTCGAGTGGGTTTATGGGGCTGCCGCTGTCCTGGCGGTATTTCACGACGTTTTGATCACCCTAGGATTTTTCTCTCTGCTGCATTTCGAGATTTCGCTGACGGTCATTGCGGCACTTTTGACGTTAGTCGGATATTCGATGAACGACACCATTGTCATCTTCGACCGCATCCGCGAGAACAACCGCTTGCTGCGCCGCGAATCGTTCGCCGCGGTGGTCAACAAGTCCATCAACCAAACTTTGTCGAGAACGATCTTGACTAGCGGCCTGACTTTCCTTACCGTGCTCGTCCTGTTCCTGATGGGCGGCCAGGTGCTTCGCGCTTTCTCCTTTGCCCTGGTGGTGGGGATTGTGGTAGGAACGTACTCCAGTTTTGGCATTGCTGCACCGCTTGTGGTCGCGTGGAATCACTGGCGCGGCCAACGAGGCACCGTTGCAGGTACCGGACCCGCAGCCGGAAACAAACCGCGCGGAAGCGAAGGCGTCACCGGACGTCTTGCTCCTGCCGGGAGGAGGTAGCTATGTTTGAAGATATGGTGGTTTCCAGTGCCAATCCCAGCAAGACGAATAAACCCTGGACCGTCGTTCTCTCGATGGTGGCCCAAGTCGTCTTTCTCGGGATCTTGATCTTGATTCCGCTGATCTATACCGAAGCGCTGCCGAAGACGATGATGGCGACGCTGCTCGTCGCGCCGCCGCCGCCTCCTCCTCCTCCTCCTCCTCCGGCAGTCGCGCAAGTCGTGCACATCAAGCCGCAGGTGCACTTGATGGATGCCGGGAAGCTTGTGGCGCCAAAAGTCATCCCGAAAGACGTGAAGATTATTAAGGAAGATGCGCCGGACATGAACGCCGGCATGCAAGGCGGAGTTCCGGGCGGCGTCGCCGGCGGCTCCATGGGTGGCGTGATTGGCGGCGTCATCGGCGGCATGGGCGGAGCACCGCCACCACCGAAGCCGACGGCATCGCGCATCCGCCAAGGTGGAAGCGTGCAGGCCGCGTTGTTGATCAACCGAGTTCAGCCTACCTATCCGCCGCTGGCGCGTCAGACGCGCATCTCCGGCACGGTCCGGTTGCACGCCATCATTTCCAAGACCGGCTCGGTCGAGTCGCTGGAAGTTCTCTCCGGGCATCCGCTGCTCGTTCGCTCGGCGATGGATGCCGTACAACAGTGGAAGTACAAGCCAACACTGTTGAACGGCGAACCGGTGGAAGTCGATACCACGATCGACGTGATTTTCTCTCTGAACCAGTAGAGCAGTACGGACCGTTGCGCCAGTCGTGGGGCCGGCACAGCGTTTCGCGTAATAGATCTAGCAAATCCTGTCGTTGGCCCCGGCCCAGCCGGTGTCACCAGAACTTTAAGGAGCAAACGAATGGTAGCCACTTTGTACGTTTATACGGCCCTGTTCCTTCAGTCGCAGGCAACGTCCTGGGATCTGCGGAGCATGTGGTCTTCGATGAGCACTTTGCCGAGAGTCGTTGTCGGGATCCTGTTTGTTCTCTCCGTATATTCGTTCGGTGTGATGATCGACCGCGCGTTGATGTACAGCGCCGCGCGCAAGCAGTCGCGCGTGTTCGTACAGCAGGTTGCCGGAGCCCTCAAGGACGGCAAACTCGACGAAGCAATCGCCATCGCCGAGCGCAACAAGAAGAGCCACATCGCCAAGGTTGTGGCGACGGGTCTGTCCGAGTTCCAGTCCGCTTCCCAGCAGGTCTCTGACGCCGATGTGATCGAAGCCGCCAAGCGCGGTCTCGAGCGCTCGGTCGCGATCGTCCATGCGGAAATGAAGCGCGGCTTGTCGGCACTCGCGACGATTGGTTCGACGGCGCCGTTCGTCGGACTGTTCGGCACGGTGGTCGGCATCTTGAACGCGTTTAAGGGCATTGAGCAATCCAAGGCCACCGGTCTGTCGGCGGTTGCCGGCGGTATCGCGGAAGCTTTGGTGACCACGGCGTTCGGTCTGCTCGTCGCGGTTCCGGCCGTGTGGGCCTACAACTATTTCACGAACAAAGTGGAAGCCTTCGACGTGGAGATGGACAACTCGTCGATGGAGCTGATCAACTATTTCATCCTTCGGCGCGGCGCGAGAACCAAGTAACAGGAGGTAACCCGTGGCACACCACATAGGACAAACAGGGCGTTACAAGCCGCAAGCTGGCAGCCAAATGGCGTCGCCCAACGTCATTCCCATGGCCGACATCATGCTCGTTCTGCTGATCATCTTCATGGTGGTCACCCCGATGTTGCAGAAGAACATGCCGGTGGACATGGCCAGGACCGACACCGCGCGTGACATGCAGGACGCGGACAAGGATGACGCCATCGTGGTGGCAATCACGCGTGATGGCGCCATTTACCTGGGGCACGCGGCGACGCGCAAAGAAGATCTTACCGGCGAAATCAAGGATCGCATTTCCAACCGTCTCGACAAGACCGTCTACGTGAAGAGCGATGCTCGAGCGAAATACGGCGATGTCGTGGCGGTGGTAGATGAGATTCGATCCGCGGGTGTGGATCAACTTGGTCTGCTCACCGAGAAGAATCAGGGCAAGGCCCTGCCGCCGGCTCCTCCGGGGCAGCCAACCGGAGATTAACCGGGGGGCTTGCAGTGCGGATCGCGTGGTAGCGGTCGCGTAAAGTGGTTTCATTCGTTTGCTGGTATTTCGAAGTTACGGGCCGCGCCGGTTCCCCACACGGCGCGGCTTACTGGCCTGCAATGCTCGCTAGGGGCAGGCTTAGAGGAGAAGTCCGATGGGAATGAGTGTTGGCGATAACAAGGGCGGTGCAATGGCGGAAATGAACGTCGTTCCGCTGATCGACATCTTGCTGGTGCTCTTGATCATTTTCATGGTCATTACGCCGCTGACTCCGAAGGGCATGGATACGCTGGTGCCGCAGCCCAATCCGAACCAGCAGCAGAACCAGGATCTGGAAAACAAGACCGTCGTCGTGCAGGTTTTGACGAACAATAAAGTCAAGATCAACAACGAAGACGCGACGTGGGACGGCCTCGGTCCGCGCATCGAACAGATCTTCAAGGACCGCGCCGAGAAAATCGCTTTCGTCAAAGGCGATAACGATGTACTGTTTGCCGAAGTCGCGCGCGCCATCGACATCATGCGCGGCGCGGGCATCGACAAAGTGGGTTTGATCACGGCGAAGATCGAAGCCGGCCAGTAGATTTTTGTGTGACCCTTTGCCGATGGTAGCAGAGGGTCACGCAAAGTTTCGGGTGATGTGAGAGTCCTCCTCGCGGGGAAAACGTTTCACGGCGAGGTGGCTCATGGGAATCTGGGTTGGTGGTTCGAAGCGCGGGATCATGTCCGAAATGAACGTGGTTCCGCTGATTGACGTTCTGCTCGTGCTTTTGGTCATTTTCATGATCATTCCACACAAGCAGATGGGGCTGAAAGCGCAGATTCCGCAACCAGCGGAAGCGGCGCCGCCGGCGCGGGTCGAACCCGATATCGTAGTCGTTCAAGTTCTGGGCGGGGGATTACTGAAGATTAATGGGCAGCCTGTCTTGTGGGAGGCGCTGCGCGGTCGGCTGGAAGAGATTTTCAGATCGCGCGCGGACCACACGGCGTTTGTTCGCGGCGACGATACCGTAGAATTTCAGGTTGTGGCTAAAGTGATTGACGTCATGCAGGCCTCGGGCATATCTTCTGTCGGTCTGTTGACGCCGCGGTTGGAAAAAGGACACTGAGTCGGTTAGGTTGCCCTTCGCAGGGTGGACGTGAATCCTAAGCGCTGACTGTTTCGGGGTCGCGCCACAGCAGGGATGGATGCATCGATGACTTATGGATCGCTAGGAATCGTTCGCCGGGGCGTAGCGCTTGCAGCACTGGTGGTGCTCACGTTTGCGGCGTCGGGTTGTAGCAAACTCAAGGCCCGCGACCTTCTGAACAAGGGTGTGGCTGCGTTCAAGAACGGCCAGTCCGACGCGGCGATCGAGGATTTCAAGCAAGCCAAAGAAGCCGATCCGGAGTTGCTGAATGCCCGCCTGTACCTAGCCACGGCGTATGCGAGCCTCTATATTCCGGGCGCTCCCTCGGCCGAGAATCTGGCGCGTGGTCAACAGGCGGTCACCGAATTCAAGGAAGTTTTGGACAAGGATCCCAACAATCTCTCCGCTATCGATGGCATCGGCTCCATCCTGTTCCAGATGGCCGGGCAGCCGTTCGATGAAAAGAGGTTCGAAGAATCAAAGTCCTATCACCAGCGGCACATTCAGTTGAAGCCCGAAGATCCCGAGCCGTACTACTGGATCGGGGTGATCGATTGGACGTTGGCTTTCCGCGCCAACGGCGAGATGCGTATCGCCTACAATAAAGACAATATCAAGAAGCAGGTCAAGGATACCGACCCGCTCCCTCCCGCCGTCCGCACCGACTACGCCACCAAATATGGTGCGGTCATCGAGGAAGGGATTACCGATCTGCAGAAGGCGATTTCCCTGCGACCCGATTACGATGACGCCATGGCCTACCTCAACCTTTTGTACCGCCGCAAAGCCGACATGGTGGAGACCCCGGACGAGCGCGCGAACCTCTTGAAACAAGCTGACGATCTGGTGGACAAGGTCAAGGAAATCAAGCAGAAGCGAGCCGATCAACCGCAACAGCCGTCCTGATCTACAGCTACGGAGGGTTTGCAAGAAGGGCGCCCTTTCTTGGGCGCCCTTTTTTTGTGCGGTTCGCAACCGCGAGGTCTGCGCGGCAGCCGTTCTCGCGAACGACGCCTTTCGGGCGTATACTAGAACATGCCATCCGCGGGGAACGTACCGCTTAGTTTCAATCGAGACCGCACCGAGCGCCAGCTCGACGTGCGCTTGGAAGAACTTCTCGCAAAGCTTCGCAAAAACCGCCCTTCGGAAGATCCCTGGCTGGTCCGGCGTGCCTATGAAATCGCCGCCGAACGCCATCGCACGCAAGTTCGGCGCTCCGGCGAACCTTACCTCAGTCACCTCCTGGAGGTCGCGCATATCCTCGCGGACCTGCGCCTGGACGCCACGACGCTGACGGCTGCCCTTTTGCACGACGTCATCGAGGACACCGAGTTTCCCGTCTCGCGAATCGAGGAACGTTTTGGTGCGGAGGTCGCCCACCTGGTTGAAGGCGTAACCAAGATCAGCCGCCTGAACATGATGGCCCCGGAAGCCCGGCAGGCCGAAAACGTCCGCAAAATGGTTCTCGCCATGGTGCACGACGTCCGCGTCGTTCTCGTGAAGCTGGCCGACCGGCTGCACAACATGCGCACGCTCGAATATCTCGAGTCCGCCAAGCAACAGCGAATATCGCGCGAAACTTTGGACATTTACGCGCCCATCGCGCACCGCCTCGGGATGGGTCTCATTCGCAACGAGCTGGAGGATCTTTCGTTCCGCTATCTCGAGCCGGAGTCCTTTCTGGCTCTGCAGAAAGAAGTCACCGACAAGGCGCCGATCCATCTCAAGTTTCTGGAAGAGGTGCAGGCCACCATCCGGACAAAGCTCGTGGAGGGCGGGATTCCCGCCGAGCTCGAATCGCGTGTGAAAGGGTTGTACTCACTCCACCGCAAGATCATTCGTCAAGAACGCAGCCTGGACCAGGTCTACGATCTGCTCGCGGTGCGGGTCATTTCTGACACCGAGCGCAACTGCTATGCCGCCCTTGGTGTAATGCATCACATCTGGCGGCCCGTGCCCGGGCGATTCAAAGACTACATCGCCATGCCACGTCCGAACCTTTATCAGTCTTTGCACACGACCGTGATCCACAACGGCCAGCCGTTTGAAGTGCAGATCCGTACGCAGGAAATGCACCACATGGCCGAAGAAGGCGTCGCCGCTCACTGGAAATACAAAGACGACAAGCCCGCGTCCGAAGACGATCAGCGCATCACCTGGATGCGTCAACTGATTGAGTGGTCGCAGGAACTCGAGGAACCCGGCGAATTCCTTTCCACCTTGAAAGTGGATCTGGCTCCGGTCGAAGTATATGCATTTACGCCCAAGGGCCGCGTCTTGGAGTTGCCGCGCGGCGCTACGCCTGTGGACTTCGCCTACACGGTGCATACCGAAGTGGGCCACCAGTGCGTCGGCGCAAAAGTGAACGGCCAGATGGTCGCGCTACGCCACGAAATCGTGAGCGGCGATGTCGTGGAAATCCTGACGCAGAAAGGACACAAACCCAGCCGAGATTGGCTGAGCTTTGTCAAATCTTCTCACGCGCGAACCAAGATCAAGCATTGGATTAACGTTCAGGAACGCGAAGAAGCCACCGAGATAGGGCGCCGCCTTCTCGAGAAGGAAGCCCGCCAGTTCGGCCGCAGCCTGAAGAAGATTTCCGAGGAAGATCTGCTCAAGCTCGCTTCGGACCACGGGCTTTCCAAGCTCGAGGATCTTTACGCCGCCGTTGGCTTTGGAAAATATTCCGCGCGACAAGTGCTGACTCGCGTGCTCGGCGAGCCTGTGAAGGGCAGCCAGCAACCCGAAGTCGAAGAGTCCAAGCCGACACTGGTCAAGACCGTCAAGCGCATGCTGGGGTTCGGCGAGGCGCCTCTGATCGTGAAGGGCCACGACGACCTATTGGTGTATAGAGCCAAATGTTGCAACCCCATCCCCGGCGACGACATCATCGGGTACATCACGCGCGGGCGGGGCGTCGCGGTCCACACGCGCACGTGTCCCAATGTACAAAACCTGCTGTATCAAACCGAGCGCCGCATCGCCGTCGAATGGGGTGGCGCAGGCACCGCCAAATTTCTCGTGCACCTGCTCATCCGCGCCAAAGACCGCGCCGGGTTGTTGGCCGATATCACCGCAGTGATCAGCAATGCCGGCTGCAACATTCACAATCTCGAGAGCCGGCCCGACCGCTTGAATGCGCAAGTGGACGTTAACCTCGAAATCATCGATCGCCGCCAACTCGAATCCATCCTCGCCAGCATCCGTAAAATCGTCGGCGTCTACGGCGTCGAACGCGTCTATCAAACGTGAAGACCGTCATTGTGCGTAGGGAATAGTAAGTAGTAGGCGGCGCTACCCTTCTTACTCCTACGGTTACCCGGCGCGAAGCAAGCAACAGACAATAGTCCCCGGCGCTGGGCGGGGCAGCGACTCACGATGCACTGCCAACTACTCATTGTTTTCAAACCTGTCCTTTCGCCGGGTATCGCCCACAGCACACCAAGCCGCCCGCTTCCTTGCCGCCTCTACAATAGGAGTATGAAGCCCAGTAATCTCATTGTCGGTATCTCGCTCCTATTGGCCGGCGGCTGCCATCAACATCCGCTCACGGACTATCGCCCGCTCGACCAGGCCGGCATGGGCTCCCCCGCCATCGAGCAGCTCAAGCCGTTCAACATTTCCGACCCTGAAATTCAGCAAGTGGTCAGCCTGAAGCACGCCAGCATTAGCGATGAAACCTGCGTCGCGTTGATTTCCACGGCCCGCGGACACCATCATTCGTTCACCAGTTCGGAATCGGTCGCCAGTCTTCTCGGAGCACGCTATACCGAATCGGACATCCTGGGCTTCGCTCGCGCCGACAAGCTCGACATCATCAGCGGAGACGCGGTTATGCTTCGCCTGATTGGCCTCTCCGACCCCACCGTCCAGTTGATCATCCAGCGCGAGTTGCAGGGCCTGCCGACACTCAGTTCCGCGGCGATCGGCCGCCTCAAGAACACCGGCCTTACCGAGAAGCAAATCCTCGATCGCATCAACGACGGCATGACCGAAGAACAAGCCGAAAAGGAAGCAACTTCGCGCGAAGCCATTCGCAATCATGCCCACACCGATTTTGTGCGCGTCCGCGGCCGCAAGCCGCGGTAGCTCTAGCGGGTAATTCTCGTCGAATGGTGCCAACGTCGAGCCGCGCAGACCGCTTTTGCCTCAGCCCTCGTCACTAGCTACAATCAGAGACGCTTTGACTGCGATCACGCGCTCGCGTTTTTTTCTCTTTCTGGCCGCCGTTGCTGCGGCCTTTTACGCGGCCGCCTGCACGGCGGCGTTCGGACCCGGTTACGTCATCGAGAAGCAGGAAATACAGGTCCATTTTGTCGCGGGCCCGCAAACCGCCATTCACATTGATTCCGTCTATCACCTGCGCAACAACGGCAACCAGCCTTTATCGTCGCTCGAGATTCGCTTACCGGGCCGGCGTAGGTTCCATTTCGACAATCCTCAGGCCGCATGGGACGGAAACGCAGCGACGTTCGAGGCATCGCCCGACAATTCCCGCAACGTCATTCTCAACTTTCCCGAGCCGTGGACTGTTTCCGCGAATCACAGCTTGCGCCTCTCGGTGGAATATCACCCTGCGGCGCCCGGCGAGCGCACCTTCAGCTTTGCGCCCGACGCATTCTTCCTGCCAGCCGAAGGCTGGAGCCCGCAGCTACTTCCGGCTCGAGGAGGTTTCGCCACCGGCGGCGTGCCGCCTCCCACTTGGCTCCTCACGCTGCGTGTCCCGGGAGGGTTTCTGGTTCACGCAAGCGGGCGCAAACCAAAGGTCTCGCGCAGCGGCGGCGAACAAACCCTCCGCATTATTCAGCAAGCCAAAGACGGCTACCCTTTCGTCATCGCCGGTCGTTATACTGCCACGCAATTTAACGAGAAGCCGGAAAGCATAAGCCTCTGGAGTCGCACTCCCCAGGATGCGAACGCTCTTCGCCAACCCGCCGCCGCGGTGATTACTGCCAGCCACGCCTACGATGCGATGTTCGGAACGCGCAACCAACAAGTCCATCGACTCTGGATCGTGGAGTGTCCCGTCGTCGACAATTGCTTCACCGGCACGGCCTCCGACTATGCGCAATTAATCTCCGAGCCTAATACAAAACCCTCCGCGGAGATGGCTTCACTGGACACCGTAATGGTCGATCTCCGTTCTGGCGCGCCCGAAATCGTTGCCGCTGCCGCTCCTTCGCTGGCGTCGAGTTGGCTCGGCTACGGCCAGAATCCCGGCTTCTACGATCAGGATCCCCCACTCGTAGCTTTGCCGGCATTCGCGGCCGCCCTGGGACGCGAAGCCATCCAGGGCGCCCAGGTGCGTACGGAGACGATTCGCCGCGTTCTTGCTCTCGTACCGCCTCACGCTATTGCGGGCAAACCCGAAGACGACGGCGTCGTACGCGCCAAAAGTCTTCTATTCTTTTTCGGATTGCAGGATCGCTACGGCCAGGACGTTTTTGACAAAGCAGTCAGCCACATGCTGTACGCACGCCGCGGCGGGGGCTTCGATCTCGATGATCTCATTGCCGCTTTCGAACAGGAAACGCACCAGAACGTCGCCGAATTTGTCCGCCGCTGGATGAAGCGTCCCGGCGTCCCCGAAGATTTTCGCGCCCGCTATGAAACCAGCACCGGCGCGAGCGCTTCAAATCCAAAGGAGGCCACACCATGAAGGAAATCGTTACCACCGACCGCGGACCGAAACCCATCGGCCCGTATTCCCAGGCCGTGAAAACAAATGGCTTCTTATATCTGTCCGGCCAGGTCGCGCTCGATCCGAAGACCAACGAAATGCCCGCCGGCGACATTCGCCAGCAAACCGAGCGCGTGCTCGAGAATATCAAAGGAATTTTGGAAGCCGCAGGTTCGAATCTCCATCACGTCGTCAAGACCACCGTCTTCCTGAAGGATATGAATGAATTCCCGGCGATGAACGAAGTGTACGGCCGCTACTTCACCAGCGCCCCTCCCGCGCGCTCCACCGTACAAGTAAGTCGCCTGCCCAAAGATGCACTGGTAGAAATCGAAGTGATCGCCGCTGCCTGACCGGTGTATTTTTTGATTGGAAGGAACGAATCCAGAAACTCTACAAACATCTTGTACGGGGGCGGCACTGCTGCGCTCCAAGCGGCAACCCTTTAAAACACAGCGCAAACGCTACGGCGAGTCCGGGCTCTCGAGCGCGTAATACAACGCAATCCCCGCGGCGGCAGCGCTAAAGAAAATCACAAACATCAAAAACCTGTCTTTGCCGCTCTTTTTCGGATGTTTTTGCGTTGCTGGGCCTTCCGGCTGCGCGCCGGGGTCATCGGCAACCGAATCCGGGTCCAGCACCACGCGATACGCCGTGCCCTCGGCGACCGTTTTGGTATCATCGTCTACGGAGATCGCCAGCGTCCCACGCGAGCAGCTCACTCGCAGTTCTTTGGGATTGACAATCGAAACGCTGCCCACGGTCGGCGCGTCACCGTTCGCCCGGATTATCGCCGTCGAAGCGTGCAACGCAAAGGCCTTCGCATTCGCCGTGGAAAATATCGCCGTGCCGTTTTTCAGAGTGGCCGCCGCCGTTCCTTGTTCTGTGCCCCAGGTCACCCGGCTGTTCGCGGGAAGCAGCAACCGCGCCGCCCCGGCTCGCACTTGCAGGCTCCCAAGCTCCTCGGTATCCAGGCTGTCGCCGGAAAAAACCGTGGTCCCGACCGACGCTGCCGCTCGCCCCACGTGCGCGTATTGCGCGGACACAACCGTGCCAAATCCAGGTGTCGATGCATTAGAGATAGAAGCGGCTGTCAATCCGAACGACAACACTACCGCGGTGGTTATCCGCAAAAGGTCGCGCAAGCGCGCCATCGCTTCTCCAAGAGGGCTGAACCCCAGAATACTTACAGCCGCATTGGCCGTCAACGTGCAAAAAGCGCCTGTGCCGAAACGGTATTTCGCATCCCGGGTCTTCGACCTTATTTACTGTCTTCTCCGCCGCACTAGCAGCTTGGGCCTCGCACTGCTACAATGCGTTCAGAAACGGCGTCCAGAAAAACAAGCTATGGCGGACTGGAAACAAATCACCGCGCGCATTCGTCGCGCTCGCACCGGCAAGGATCCCGCAGCGCAACTCTCGAATCTTTACGAGAAGACGCAAGACGCCATGGTTGCCTTTGAATTGGCGCGCCACTTTGAAACCGCCAGCCAAAATGCCGAAGCAGCGAAATGGTATTCCACTGCCGCCGCGCGTTTTCGACGCGCCGACTGGAAAACCAAGGCCCAGGAAGCAGCGGTCAGGCTCGGCGGAGAAGCTCCGCTCGAATCGCAATCCGATTTTCCCGTGCTCGCTGCACCTCCTCTTGCGATTCCAGAGCCGGGACTTCCGTTCGAACAAAGCGCCACCGTATTCGAGGCGATCGTGGCGCTGTCACCACCAGTCGAGCAGCAGGACGAACAGCCGGCCGCTCCATCGGGTCCCGCTTCGGTACCGAAAACCACTGCGGAAGGCGCACGTCGCCGTCGCGGCCGTCGTGGCGGCCGCAACCGCCGCAAGGGCAGCGTCCCCAGCGAAACTTCTGCCGCGCCGCGTCATCACGCCGAACCACCGTCGTTTCCGCGCGCTTCCGCTTCCGCGACGCTCGAAGAAGCTCCCGAGCCGCGATTTCCCAAGTCCTCCCAAACTGCCGTGCCCCACCTTCCCGTTGAGCCGCTGGGCGACGCCGGTGGCATCGCGCTGCGAGGTCGTTACGGCGACCCGGGACTTTCTTCGCGCCTCTCTCTGTTGGAAATGCAGTTTCGCCGGCTGCTCACCTGCGCCCCGGTCAAGCTTGACGAAGCCGACCGCGCCCCAGCCGGTCCGGGTGTGTTCCTGGTCACCGATTCCGACCTCACCAGCTACTACTATGTCGAGGCTTGTCAAACCCTGCGTATCGCCATTCCCAATCTTTTGCGCGGCGGCTCGAGCCGACGTGGCGCCGACTCCATCAAACCGCAACTCGCTTCCCACCTGGGAATCGCGGAAACCCGCGTCGGAAAATATTTATCCGATCATTGCGTTGTTCGCTGGCTGCAACTCGACGAGGGTGCTTCGCACTTCGCCCACTTCGTCATCGCCGTCCTGCGTCCGGTCCTAAACGAGTAGCGCTCCGACCGATACGTCCCCCTCGGGGACCAACTCCACGCGACCTTCTGGCACAATTCTTACATTTTCGAGGAAACAATCGCTCATTAGTAACGCCTTACCCCCCCTCCCAAAAGACTCCCAAACACCCCTTTTCTACCGTTCGACCCCTGAATTTGACCGTTCGCCGCAACCTGCTGGCGTACTCCCCCGATTACCTTCAAACTATACGAGTTCAAAGACTTATTGGCCGTGCCGGCGTGAAATGGTACGGTGGTTCCAAGCCCGGGGGCGAATCGTTGGCATGTTCCAACGTTTGAACGGGCGGCATCAAATCCGTGGGCCAAGGTAGCTCGCACTTTCGAAAGCTGGAGGGTAGAGGTTTATGCCTAATAGAGTAGGCACGCAGGTGTTGAGGACTATCGATTGGGCGCTTTGCAAGACCGCGGCCGCCACGTTCAACACCATCCAACACTTCAACAAGAAAAATCCGAATCCTTCGGTCACTCCGCAGTGGTCCGACAAGCCGCTGCTCAAGTCTTGGGAGAAGACCAAGCCAACGCTCGGCTTCCCTCGTCAGACCGATTCTCTGTGCCCTGCGTGCGTCAAGGAAGCGCGCGAGTCCATCATCGCCGGCAAAAAAGACTGGCGAGATCTGATGCACGAGAAAGTCGGCGAAATTAAAGCCCAGATCGTCGAGCGCGACGGCGAAATCTGGATGATCAAGGACTGCCCCATCCACGGCCATTACGAAGACATGATGGCCATCGACGCCAAGTTCCTCGACTGGATCGAAAAACAGTTCCCCGGCCGCGACATTCCGGCCCACAACGACGAAGATTTGCACAAGCACGGCTCGTCCACTGTTCGTTACGGCCGCGGCTCGGTTCTTACCGTCGATCTCACCAACCGCTGCAACATGATGTGCGACCCTTGCTTCATGGACGCCAACCAGGTTGGCTACGTCCACGAACTCGGCTGGGACGAAGTTAAGGAAATCTTAGACAACGCGCTCAAGATCAAGCCGCGCCGCCAGATGTCCGTGCAGTTCTCCGGCGGCGAGCCCACCATGAGCCCGCTGTTCCTCGACGCCGTCGCTTACGCCCGCAAAATCGGCTACAACAGCGTGCAGGCCGCCACCAACGGCATCGAATTCGCCAAGAGCAAGGAATTCAGCAAGAAAGCTTTCGACGCAGGTATGCGTTACGCTTACCTCCAGTTCGATGGCATCGGCAACGACGCCAACAGCCACCGCCAGATCGGCAACCTCTTTGACGTGAAGCTGCGCGCCATTGAGAACATGCACGAAGCCGGCATCGAAATCGTCCTCGTCGTTACTATCGTCAACAACGTCAACAACGATCAGGTTGGCAGCGTCGTGAAGTTCGCGATGGAGAACCCCAAGAAAATCGCGTTCGTCAGCTTCCAGCCGGTTTCCTTCACTGGCCGCGACGAAGACATCACTCCGGAACGCCGCCTCCGACAGCGCTACACCCTGTCGCACCTTGCAAAAGATGTCAGCGCCCAGGTCGGCAAGGTCGAGCCCACCCGCGACTGGTTCCCCATCTCTTTCATCAGCACCTTTGCCGGCTTCGCCGACATGGTCAAGGGCAACGAATCCCAGTGGGGTTCGCTCTCCTGTGGTTGCCACCCCAATTGCGGGGTCGGCACCGCCATGATGATCAACAAAGAGACCAAGGAATGGGCCCCGGTTCCGCGCTTCCTCGACGCCGTCCAGCTCACCAAGGACGTCACCGCCATCACCGACGCGGCCCGCGGCAAGAATTTCTCCAACTTCATGATGGGCATGGCCCTCCTGAAGAACTACAAGCCGTTCCAGGGGCCCAAGGGCCTCACGCTCGGCGCCCTGTTCAAGAAGTTCGACAAGACTTGGGCGCTCACCAAGCGTTCCACGGTCAAATACGGCCGCACATCGCCCGATCGCAAGATCGACGACGCCATGAAGCGCCGCCAGGATCCGTGGAACTTCCTGTTCATCGCCGGTATGTGGTTCCAGGATCTGTTCAACTACGACTTCCGCCGCACCGAAATGTGCATCATCCCCTACGCCACCCAGCAGGGCGAAATCAGCTTCTGCGCCTACAACACCGGAGTAGGCTGGCGCCAGATCATCGAAAACATGCACAAGAACGCGACCGTCGCCGAGTGGTACAAGAACCACGGCAAACACGAAATCTACGCCAAAGGCAAGAAGGTCAACCTGGAAAGCTTCGAGCACTCCCTCAGGATCGACTCTGACGACGCTGCGCGCGTACGCCATCTGGAGCACGACATCCCGCAGACCGCAGCCGAAGAAGATCGCGCTCGCCGCAAGAAGGCCTTCGAAGAACAAGCGAAGGTCCGCGCCATCTACGAAGAGCTGGTCTTGAAAAAGCCCCAGCCAACGGTAGTCCAGATCGGCTCGGTATCCGACATAGCCAAAGCCGTCCCAGCCAATTTCGCGAACGCGGGCAAGCCAGTCAGCATTGCCCCAGCCAACGGAAATGGCAACGGCCATTCCAACGGCAACGGCGCACCCGCGCCCCACGCCGCCGAAAAAGCCACCGAAGCGGTAGCCGGCGACTAACCAAGCGTCAGGATTGAGTTTTTCCCTTATTGCAGGGGCGGGGCTTGCTCCGCCCGGCGCAAACCCGATCATCGTTCTCAAGAAATGGCTCGGCCAACCCCCGAGCCATTTTTGATTGCATCCTGTGGAGCGCAGAAGCCTGCGGCCGTTAGGTTCCCTGGTAGCGCCGGCATCCTGCCGGCTCCCCGAATCTTGTAGGGACACAGCATTGCTGTCTCCCCGCTGCCCCGGACACCCTGCATAAGCAAAACCGGTTTTTCCCCATCCACCGATCGCACTCCGCTAAACTCATATCCACAAAGCGCAAATCCACATCCAAGCCGGCGGAGAACCCACAATCATGCCCCAACTTTCCGAACGCACAGCCCTGGTGACTGGCGCAAGCCGAGGCATAGGCAAAGCCATTGCTTTAGCCTTGGCCGATGCCGGTGCCGACGTAGCCGTAAACTTCAACTCGCAATCCGAAGCAGCGGAATCGGTCTGCCAACAAATCCGCGCGAAAGGCCGTAAAAGCATCGCCGTCCAGGCCGACGTTGCTAAAACCGCTGATGTAGACCGCATGGTGACAACGGCAGAGAAGGAACTGGGTCCGATCGCCATCCTCGTAAATAACGCTGGCATCGCCGAAGTACTCGCACCTGATCAAGTCACCGAAGAAATCTTCGAACACTTCCTGCGCGTAAACCTGACCTCCATGTTCCTGGTAACCCAGCGCGTCCTACCCGAAATGCGCAAAGCCCGGTGGGGCCGCATCATCAACCTCTCCTCGATCGCCGCCCAAACCGGTGGTGTAATCGGCCCTCACTACGCCGCCTCCAAAGCCGGTATCCTGGGCCTGACCCGCTCCTACGCCGCTCAGTATGCCAAAGACGGCATCACCGCCAACTCCATAGCCCCGGGCCTGATCGACACCGACATGGCCAACAGCGTCCCGAAAGAAATCCGCGACAAAATTCCCGCCGATACCATCGGCACCGCCGAAGAAGTAGCGCGCATAGCCGTCCTGCTGGCCGAAACCAAGACCATCACCGGCCAAACCTACAACATAAACGCCGGCCGCTACATGAGCTGACTGGCAGCGCCGACCCCTTGCCGGCTCGGTCGCGTTCGCTTTGGGTCTCGGGTGCCCCAGCACCCGATGTTGCGTCTAAAGGTTTTGCTATAATGGAACTCGAACGTTGTCGATAGGAGCAAGCAATGCCCATCTACGAATACGTTTGCGACGACTGCCAAACGCACTTCGAAAAAATCGTCTTTAACAAAACCCAGGAAATCGCCTGCCCAACCTGCGCCAGCAAAAAGAACCAGATCCAGCTCTCGGTCTTCAGCTCTGCAAACGGCTCCACCAACGGCGCAAGTGCAAAACCCTCCACTCCGTTTTCCGGCGGCGGCTGCTGCGGCGGCGGTTGCGGCTGCAACTAATGTAGTGTTGTAGTGGCGGGTCTTTGGACCCGTCGTTCTGTCTTTCAACCCTTGATAGCTGCCGCTTCGGAGGCCTCATGTCCATCACCACCGCCGAACAACTCGAAAAACTCCGAGCCTGCGGCCAAATCGTAGCCAAAGCCCTGCGCGCCATGGCCGCTCAAATCCGCCCAGGTATCACCACCGCCGAACTCTCCGAAATCGGCGGCAAAGTCCTGACCGCCCACGGCGCCCATTCCTCCCCGCCGGCGGTCTACAATTTTCCGAGCGACGTCTGCATCAGCGTAAACGACGAGGTCGTCCACGGTATCCCCGGCAATCGCGTAATTCAACGCGGCGACCTCGTCAAACTCGACCTGACTGCCGAAAAAGATGGCTACCACACCGACTCCGCCCTAACCGTCGAGGTCCCGCCCTGTTCCGGTCAAGCCCACAACTTGGCCCACTGCGCCGAAAAAGCCTTCCGCCAAGCCCTGCAAGCTGCCCACCTCGGCAACCGCACGAGAGACATCGGCCGCGCCGTAGACCGCGAAGTCCGCCGCCGCGGCTTCCAAGTCGTCCCCGAACTAGGCGGCCACGGAATCGGTCGTACCATCCACGAAAGCCCTTCGGTCCCGAACTATGCTGCCCCCCAGGCCCGCGCCCTGCTAACCGAAGGCCTGGTCATCACCATCGAGCCCATCATTGTCGCAGGCAGTGGCAAGATTTCCCTCGACCCCGACGGCTGGACGGTCCGCACCGCCGATGGCACCCTCTCCGCCCACTATGAACATACGGTGGTCATCACGAAAGGCGAGCCGCTCCTTCTCACCGCGGCACAATCGATATGATCCCCAGTCCGTCCTCTCTGGTTCTGTTCATTAGCGCCGCGTTACTGCTCCTCGTGATCCCTGGACCAGCAGTCTTCTACATCGTCGGCCGGAGCATTGGCCACGGTCGCAGCGCAGGCCTGGTCTCGGCGCTGGGCATCGGCGTAGGCTCGCTAGTCCACACCGCCGCCGCAGCCGTAGGCCTCTCCGCCCTGCTCATGTCCTCAGCCATAGCCTTCGCCGCCGTAAAATACCTAGGCGCGGTTTACCTGGTCTATCTCGGCATCCAAAAAATCCGTCGCGAAGAGCCGTTCGAGCTACCCGGCGACCCCTCGGGCGTGAAGCTAAACCGCATCTTCGCCCAAGGCATCGTAGTCAACGTGCTGAATCCAAAAGCCGCCCTCTTCTTCTTCGCTTTCCTGCCCCAATTCGTAGACCCCAAACGCGGCAACGTAGCCACCCAAATCCTCTTTCTGGGCATCCTGTTTGCCCTACTAGGCCTCACCACCGACACCTTCTGGGCCCTCACTTCGGGCACGGTAGCCAGCTTGTTCCGCCGCAACCCCCGCGCCATGCGCACCCAGCGCTATGTCAGCGGCGGCATGCTGATTTCTCTGGGCGTAGCTACGGCGTTAGCCGGCGCCGCTCCAAAAAAATAGTGCACCCGAAATAATCCTCGACAAAGTTGTCCGCAGGGTATGTCTCTAATTTATATGTTGAGTGGAATAGTTTCGGGCGGAGGTTTGCTCGCCGACGCTTCCGTCATTAGAGCTTGATTTGTCTTTGCTGGCCGCTCCCGGAACGGAGGCCTGCGACGCCGGAGGCTGCGCGCTTAGGCCAGAGTGGAGGAAGTGGCCAGGAACCGAGTATCGCCAGGCGCGCACCAATCTAGTTCTGCGCCGTCGGCAAAACGCCCATCTCCTTAAGCACCCGTTCCGCCTCTTGGCTGGGCATCGTCGGCTTTCCCAGCAGCTTCCGGAGCGGTGCAACCGCCCGCCGGTCCTCAATCTTTCCTAACTCCTGCACGCATTGCACCGCAACCGTGCTCGACGGGTCCGCCGTCACTTCCTGCTCCATCGTTTGAATCAGTGCCGGCACAACGTCCGGGTCCTTCAACTTCGCGAGAGCCATCACCGCTTCGATCCGCGTCGCAGACTGCGTCTGCCTGTCCTGGGCTACGCTCGCTAGCGCCGCCACGCTGCCGGCAGTATTCAGCTTGCCCAGCGCCCGCACTGCCTGGTAGTTCGTTTTCGCAACTTTTCCCAGCGGCTCGACTGCCGACGCGTCTCCCAAATTCCCCAGCGCTTCCGCTGCGCCGTACCGCACATCTGCGTTTTCGTCCGTCAACGAATGAATGAGCGCCGGCGCGACGCGCGCATCGTGAAAATGCGACAGCGCGCCCGCCGCCGCTGCTCGCAATGAATAGTTGTCCGACTGCAGCGACTGAATCAGCGCCGGAACGATGCGCGCGTCCGGAAACGCTGCGAGCGCCTCCGCGGCATCCGGCTGAAGTCCAACTCCTTTTGTCTGCAGCACGTCCAGCAACGGACCAATGGCTCGCGGATCACCCAGCTTTGCAAGCCCCGCGCAAGCGTGTTTTCCCGCCCCCGGGTTGATGATATTTAGAAACTTCAGCAGCAGCGGCGTCGCCTCGCGATTCCCCGTCCTCGCCAGCACATCGATTCCTTGCTCGATCTGCATTCCCTGAAATCCGTTGAAAGAGTCTTGAATTTCCGGCCTCGACGTCCCGTCAACAATAATCCACACGTTGTATTTCAAAATCTCCATCAAGGGGCGCGCCGCTTCCACCGGGGGCTTTTTCATCGCGATCAGCGCGTCAATCGCCGCGACTCGCGTCTCCTGAATAATCAGCATTGCCGTAAGCCCCGCTCCCGCCGCCTGCTCCAGCGCATCCAGCTTCGGATCTCTTCCGACGTTCGGGTTTGGATAGAACGCCCGTGCCAGTGCCTGCGCGGCCCGATTCTGCACAAACACGTCCTGGTCCCCGAGCAAAGGGACAATGCTCTTCATATCGTCAACCGTTCCCACGTCGACCAGCGCGCTCACCGCCGCGTGCCGCACTTCCTGACCGCTGCTTGTCAGCAATCCCAGCAACGCGCTTCCCGCCGCTCGGTGGTCCTCCGGCGACAGTACATCCGGCGCGTATCCTGCTCCCGTTACCATCGTGCTCAACGCCTCTGCCACCGCCACCACCACTTTCGGCTTTGGGTCCTTCAACAACCCGATCAGCGGTGTGGCAGCACTCTCATCACCAATTGCCCCAAGCGCCTCCGCAGCGGCCGCGCGCACCAGAGCATGCGAATCCTTCAGCACTTCAATCAGTGCCGGCACCTCGCTCAAGTTTTGCTCATGATCCGCTCCGTTCATCGCCGTCGCCCGATAGTCGAGCTTTCCCAGCTTGTCCGCTGCGGCCGCCCGCACCAGCGAACTCGGGTCCTGCAACAACGGTATCTGCTTCGGAATCGCTGTCTCGTCATCCCATTCCTTGATCTGCGCCAGCTCCCGCTCTTCGCCGCTCTTACCTGTGGTCCGACCCTTTCCAGTGGTCTTCGGCACGGGTTCGTGATTTGCCGCGGCTTCCTTCGAGGCGGCCTCGGAGGCCGCTTCTGTCGCGGCTTTCAGTGCCTCTGCCGCGTGTTGTTTCACCGACGCATCGGAATCGTTCAAATGTTTCTTGATGATTGCAATCGCGTCCGCATTCGCCATCGAGCCCAACGCGTCCATCGCCGCAGTTCGGAGATCCGCGTCTTGATCTTCAGCAAACGCCTTCAATGCAGGGAGCGTTTCATTCAAATTGAAGTCTGGATGGCCCATGCCGTCGGGAGCGTCCATTTTCTCCGTTTCACCCAATTCCTTAATCGCCGAGGCAACCGCTGCGCGCACTGAGGGGTCCGTGTCTGACGCTGCCGGCAAAAATCCCTGCACGAAGGCAAATCGCGGAGGATTGTCGTACCACGGATTCTGCGCCGCGCAGTCCGCGAGCAGAATTACGATGAAGGCGCGCTGCACTGGGGATTTCGAATTCCTCAACGTGCTCGGAAGCACCTTCAAACCGACCTCTGGAGCGTCTATAAAGGAGTCGCGCACCGCCGCGAGCGCCGCTTCACTCTCCGATGCTGTCGCATCGGCGGCAGCCTGGATTCCCAGCGTGTCCATCTGTAGGAGCTGCTGCGCCGCGGCGGGCCCTGCTTCCTCTGGTAAGAGTCCCGCGATGGCCGCAACGGCTTTAGCGTCGTTGAATCGACCAAGCGTGCGCACGATCACTGTGGCCGCGGAAACATTCCTGCGACTCTGCTTCAGCCCAGCGATGAGCGCGGGCTCTGCGGCCGTGTCGTGCAGGTTGTCAAGGGTTGCTGCGGCCGCGCCTCGCACCGCGGGATCCTTGTCATTGAGATTCTGAACGAGCTTCGGCACTTCGCTTGCCTTTGTCTGAGCCTTCACGCTAGCTGAAAAACTCAACAACAACCCGAGTCCACACCATGCCCGAAGGACTTCGCTTCTTCGAAACTTGCGCATTTGTTTTTGTATATGCCTAACCGGCACGGCCCAATTGAATTCCGGTCTCTCTTTCAAGCGTAGGTCGCCGTTTCGCAAGCCGCAAGGAGCCCCGTGAAATCGTATTCTAGGTAGCAATATCCATCACAGAACACCGACTGAAGGATGGCGGAACGGACAAAGTAGTGAACACCTGTCTGGCTTTCGTAACCCTTGCGTTCGCGCCGCTGCGCTTGTTCTCGCTCCAGCATAGCTCTTCGAGCGTGCGCCGTCGCTAGACACACTCCCTCGATTTTTCTTTCGCCTTAGACATTGCCGTCGGGTTTATCCCTCTCGCGCCGATTGTTTGTCCAGTCCGGTAAGCCAACCTTTTTCTGCCGCTCCTTTTCTTGGGCCACTGCTTCGGGCTAATTCCTGCGTCCTGCAGCTTCGTGGCTTCTGCTTTCCCGGTTCCGTCCCTTTCACCATGGGGTTCCCTCAGGATCAAATTCTTGCAGACACGTGTAGTTGCCGATCTTTGGATCGGCCGGTATACCCAAACCAAAGCTCCGCGCGCGGCGCACAGTCCGCGAAGCCTCATTTGACCGGAAACGGGGAGAACGCTCTTGGCAAAGAAACGTTGAAGCAGAATCGCGCCCAAAAGTGACCGATGAACCGCGCCCAATCAGGCCAGGTGCAAACCAAGCTCGCCGGGTTAAATCTCACGCCGGTCACTTGGCAATTGATCCCCGCAGCACTATCCTGCTCCACCAGAATGCCACAACCCGACCAGCCCCACGTCTTCCCGGCCAAGATCCATAAAATCTGGATCATGCGCTGCGTTGACATCCCTCGCGACATCTCCAAAGCGATCCGCAACTCCGCCGAGGGCGACTCGCTGCACGTCCCGGTACACGGCTGGATCGAAGGCCTGCCGTTTAAAAGCACGCTAGTCCCAAGAGGCGGCGGCAGTTACCGCCTCCATGTCCACAGCCGTATCTGGCGCAAACTTCGCATCGACGCCGGAGCCGCTGTCGAAGTCACGCTGCTCGTCGATACCGAGCCCCGCAAAGCGGTGCTGCCGCCCGACTTGGCAGCAGGCCTGGCCGATACGCCGCGCGCCCTGGCCATCTTCAACGGCCTGACCGTAGCTCTCCGCCGCCAAATCGTTCAGTACGTCAACCAAGCCAAGCAAGTCGGCACCCGAGAAAAGCGCATCCGCCTCATAATCAAGCGAATGCTGGAACGAGCCGCCAAGCGCCGCAAGAAACCAGCAGGGAAAAATCCGGGAGGGAAGAAACTGGGACGGACAAAGACCTGACGCGTCGCAAGCCATGACCGCGCGACAAGAACCACGACCTGTCGTCTCATTTCGAAGTGAGACGAGATTCTACTCCGCGTTGGTCGACTATTGCGGTCGCGTATACCGGGCGATGTTGGCCGGCACGGGAATCCCCGGCTTGCCTCGCGGGTCCGCCAAAGGCTCTCCTGGCGTCCATTTGAACGGCAAAACGCCGGTCCAAGCCGTTCCGGCATACTCCTGGTCAGCATCGACGGCGAAGCCCGTGCGCACCTTCGCCGACGCCTCCACCAGCGGCACCGCCAACACCATCGTGGCCTTCAATTCCTGCTCGCTAGGAGGCCGCACCGTAGCCCATCGCCCGCGCAGCACGTAGTCCACGAAATCGCGCATGGCCGCGAGCTTCGCCTCCGCCGACTCGATTACTTCCGCCTTGCCCATCACCACTACGGACCGGTAGTTCACCGAATGCCCCGTAGCGGTAGGCGAAAAAACAATGCCGTCCAGCAGCGTCACGCTCAAACAAAATGGCGCGCCACTCGCGAGGGTCCGCATCAACCGGCTAGCCGTAGACCCATGCAGAAAAAGTTTGTCCCCCACGCGCACGTAATTTGTAGGCACCACGAACGGAAGCCCATCGACAACAAATCCTACGGCGCAAACAAACGCCTGATCCAGAATGCCGTAGATCAATTCCCGATCGTGAGACCCACGATCCGGCTTCCGCGTAACTCGAGTCCGTTCGGTCCGCGGAAACTCCCCATGTTTTTCCGATGTCATCTCGCTCATGCACGAAAGCCTAATCCGCCCCAAGCGAACCCGCAAGCACCAATCTGGCCGCCGGCGAAGCCAAGCCGCTTCTTGTAGGGTCGTAGCGCGACTGGCGCAGTTGTGGAGACCGGCCTGTCGCCGGATTGCTCTTACTTGGGTTTGACGTCGCCGCGAACAACGCGCAACCCGATGTAAGCAACCCCGGGTTCGTGTGACGCACGTGAGTCGGTCGGCTGGTCAGCGCTGCCGCCCATCGCTTTGCCTTTTCCGTCGGGCGCGACCACCCATTCCGCGACGTTGCCACCGAGATCGAAGATCAACTCTTCGTTCTCCTTGCCTTGCCCCGGGAAACTTCCGACCGGCTTGAGCAAGGGCGCATTCCCCGAAAGCTCGGTGAGTTTTTTCTGCAGAAGTGCCACATCGTCGGGGTTCAATGAGTATCCGGCCCAATAATCGAGCGTATTCTCGCCATCTTTTTTCTCGTACAGCGCCGAGACTTCACCCTGGTTCGGAATGCGCCAGCGTTGACCGGTTGTCCGCGAAAGCCACACAGTGTACGCCTTGGCCTGCTCGAAGCTCACGCCGCTGGCGGGATAGCTCTCGGTGCCCGCATCGACTTTGTAATTCTTATCGAATTCTGCGAACTGCGCTCGCGTGACCTCAAACCGGCCAATTTCCAGATCGCCCCGCAGCACCACTTCGGGCACCAGCACGTTCTTGCCCTTCACGTTGAACGCCGTGCCATAGTTGCCGCCAGACTTAACTGCTTTGCTCGCGCGCAGCATTGCTTCCAGCGGGGACCCTTCCTTAACGGCTTCGTTCTCGGGTTTCGTGGTCTTGAAGAAATATTTGTCAAACCACGCCACTTCTTCGGTGACCTTGCGCATCTGGTGCGTCAACTTACGCGGGCCGTGCGGCTCGCCGGGAAACACCACGAATTTCACCGGCACCTTGCCGTAGTACTGCAGCACGCGGAAATACGACCAACTCTGCGCCGGAGGAACGTTGTTGTCCGCACTGCCATGGAAAATCAGCACCGGTGCCTGAACCTTGTCCATTTTGAAAAACGGCGACTTGTTGATGTACAGCTGCGGATCCTGCATCGGCGATTTACCGAAATAATATGCGTCAAACGATTCGCCGAAGATCACGTTGCCCCAATCGCTGATCCATTCCACATCGCCCGCTCCGACACTGGCGACCTTGTAGCGTTCCGGATACGTCGTAATCAAACTCGTCGAGAGTATCGATCCGTTCGACCAGCCCATCGTCGCAATCTGGTCCGGATCGGCCATGCCTTTTCCGATCAGATAATCCACGCCGGCGTTGATGTCCGGCGTTTCCAGGTCGTAATACTTGCCGCAGCAGATCGATTCCGACCACTTCAAGCCATAGTTGTTGCTGCCGTGATAGTTCGGCCGCAAAACCAGCGAGCCGCGCTGGGTCAGCAGTTGGATTGGGTAGGCCCAACTCTCATCCCACAAATCCTTGTCCGAACCCTGAGGTCCGCCATGAATCGCGGTGATCAGCGGATACTTTTTCCCTTCTTCGTAGTTCGTGGGGTAATACAAAATGCCTTCGACGGTTTCGTCGTTTGATCCTTTCCAGTGAATCACTTCGGTTTTCGAGTACGCCCGGCCGTTGACGAGTCCTTCATTCAGTTTCGCGATCTGCACCGGCGCAACGATCTTGCCTTCATCGAGTTGCGCGCGATACAGCTGTGGCAACTTGCTGGCGGTCGACGAAACGTATGCGATCGTCTTCCCATCGTCGCTGATCGAAAAACCTTCCATGTTTTTCGCATGGTCGCCAGTCAGCTGTTGGCGTTTCCACGAATCGCCGCTCTTGGTATAGAACGCCGGTTCGTCGTGGCTTCCTGCGGCAAGCAAAGCCACAAATCCACCGGGAACCGCTTGGAGGTCATAGCCCAAGCCATTTTCCCAATCCAAGTTAACCTGCGTCGCTTTTCCGCTGGCCAGGTCGTAAAAATACACGATGGTGATGCCCGCCGTCAGGAAGCGCGCATCCGTGGAAAACGGAGTGGCCACGTAAAATCCGGAATTGTCGCGCGCCCATTCAAATCCCACGGGGCGGATCCGCAAATCAGCGAGAATCTGTTTCTCCTGGCCGTTGCCGAGATCGTGGAGCATCACCGCCGGCCGAACTTTCTGATCGAACGTGTAGTGCAGGCTCTTTGCGTGCGAGGCTACCGCGTATTTCATGTCGTGCGACAATTCAAAACGTTCAATCCAATCGGTGTTCGTCGTTAACCGCGTAATCTTGCTGTCTTTCACGCTGATCTTGTAGAGGCGCACCGGCGGCTCGTGGTCCGCATCGTCTACTACCTCTGAATCATCTTTTTTCTTCTTCATCTCCTGCTCGTACAGCGCCGGATCCTCCTGTGCGCTGTAGACCAGCGTGTCTTTGTCCAGCCATTCCATCTGCTTTGGTGCGTGCGCGAATTCGGTGAGCGGCCAGGGCTCGCCGCCGTGCGCGTCGATTACCCAGATCTGCATAGGCGCCGTATCCGGTTTCGCTTTCGGTCGCGCCCGAGTGCTCAGGAAAGCGACTTTTTCCCCGTCAGGTGACCATCGCGGCTGCATGTTCTGGTCCGTGCCGCGCGTCAGCGCAATGTCGCGGCTTTCCGCGAGGCTCGACAAATAAAGATTAGAGATGCGCCCGTCTTTATCCTTGTCGCCGGCCGATTTCACCCACACGATCGATCTCGCGTCCGGTGAGATGCGATATTGTCCGACGGCTTCGCTGAAGATGAAATCCTCAGGTTTCCACGGTTCTTTTTTGGCCGCGGGTTTTGTCTCGTCGGCCCGCACGCCGCGCCAATCGCGGACCACTCCGAAACCTGCCACCGCCACTCCAACCAGAAACAAACTTGCCGCGAAAAACGAACGTCGCATCGTTGTCATCCTCGGGCGTGTGTGTGACCGCGAAGCGGTCGATATGGAAAAACGTCTAAAAAAGCGCATGAAGGAGCCGCCGCAAAGCATAGTCGAATTGACGCCCATTGGGAATCGTGTACGCTAATCGACGTTGTATATCATCAACGTCGATCGGTCGCGTTCCAAGCGCAAACATGGCGAAAACCGAACCCATCTTTACCCGCGATACCTTCCAATTCTTTCGCAACCTGGCGCGCCACAACCAAAAGACGTGGATGGACGCAAATCGTGAGCGCTACCAGGAATTTGTCGTGCAACCTTTCCGGCGCTTGCTCGAGGCCACCGCGCCGGCGGTGCTCGCCCTGGATTCGCGCTTCGACACTACCGCCCGAGGCGGCAGGAATTTTTCGCGTATCAATCGCGATACGCGATTCGCCAAAGACAAGACGCCGTACCGCGCGCAAATGTACCTGAAATATGCGGTACCGTTTGCGGGTGAGGGCGAAACCGGACAACTGTATGCCGGACTCTCGGCGACCACCGTTACCGCTGGCTTCCGAATCTACGCGGGATCGAAGTATAGGGACTCTGTGTTGGCGCAGATCGCGTGTGCGCGCGTAGCGGCCGAGCCCAACTGGGCCGCACGCCAGAAGAAACGCCTCGGCGGGCGGTACGAAAGCTATTGGTACGCCATGGACAAAGGCGAATGGGCCGAGCAAAGCGGCTGGCCGACATCGCCCGAGGATTGGAAACGACTTCGCGCGTGGATTGTTCGACGCAAGCTGACCCCCGCGACCGCGACGCGCGCGCTCTTTACCGCCGACCTCACGAAAATATTCCGCGAGCTGTATCCGCTGCTGCAGTTCACGTGCTTGAGCGACTAGCCGGGGGGAGCTGCCTTGGCCAGGCGGCAGCAAAGAGCCGGCAGGATGCCGGCGCTACCAGGTGAGCAGGAAACGGAGGGGTGAGGATGGAGAATTCCAGATCCAATGAGCAGCGGACTATCTCGGGCTGGTGCGCTGCACTCCTGGTTCTGTTGTCGGCTGGCGCACTGTTTGCGGGCGTAGCAGGTGCGCAGGAAACGCCGCCGGCGAAAAATTGGCCCGCGTCTGCGCCCGCGTCGGTTGGACTGGACGCGGCCGCGCTGGGAGCCTTGGATGACGATCTGGCCAGCGGCAAGTACGGCCTGGTAGACAGCATGCTGGTGATCCGCTGCGGAAAGCAGGCATTCGAGCATGCGTACACGCGCGACTACGACAAAATTTATGGCGAGCGCGCGAAGAAAGCGGGCCCCCTGAATCACGATCTGGACGGGCCCTACAATTATTTCAGCACGGAATTTCATCCGTACTATCGCCACAGCGATTTGCACACCATGCAGTCGGTGTCGAAAACGGTCACTTCCCTCACGATGGGAGTGGCCATGCTGCGCGGCGATTTCAAGGCCGACCTCGACGCGCCGATCCTGCAATATTTCAACGGCTACACGATCGCGAACCTCGACGAGCGCAAACGGCGGATCACCTTGCGGAACCTGTTGACGATGACTGCCGGCCTCGAATGGCACGAAGACCTCGCCTACGACGATCCAAAAAACTCCGCGGACGTAATGGAGGCGACCCGCGATTGGGTGCAGTACGTGATCGACCAACCGATGGCCAGCGAGCCCGGCGAGAAATTTGTATACAACAGCGGAGTCACCGAGATTCTAGCGCATATCTTCAAGAAGGTGACCGGTAGGAATGTGGACCGCTACGCCGCCGATTCTCTGTTCACGCCCCTGGGCATCCATTATTTTTGGAAGCATTCCCCGACGGGATTGCCCGACACCGAGGGCGGCTTGTATCTGGCGTCGCGCGACTTGGCACGAATCGGTTTGCTGGTCCTCCACGGCGGAGTTTGGGAAGGGAGGCAGATCGTGCCGTCGGACTGGGTCAAACAGTCGGTCGCGCCCGCGATTTCTGTCGGCGAGGACGGCTGGAGATACGGATTTCAGTGGTGGCTGGTGCCTTACGGAAAGTCGAAGGAAAAATTGGCTTGGGCGGCACACGGATTCGGCGGTCAGCAACTTATCATCGTGCCCGAATACGACTTGATTGCCGTTTTCACAGGTTGGGATATTCTGCCGTCTTCGGAGAAGCGCAAGCACGACCAGTTCGAGCGAATTCTCGCTGCGGTGGTCCCGCAATCTCGCTGCAGCACAGCGGCAACGGGAAGTAAGTAGACAGGCACTTTTGCCAGTCTGAACCGTAGCCGCAAAGCGAAAGCCGCCGCTGCATGCAGGACTGCGTGGCTCAGGATGCGACGCATGGGAATGTACCAGATCGTTGGTTGTCGAACGAACATCGCAAGGGCTCCGAGCACTTGGCCCTGCGCTGCGGGAGTCGTTGCAGGAGTTTTTGCAGGATTTGCGTGGTCTCGCTCATGAATAAATGGTTGAAAACCTTGGTCTGGGTGGCGATCTCCCTGCTGGGAGCGTGGGCGCTTGCCAAGATTGCGCTGCAACGTGGCGAATCGCTCAGCGCGATCTGGTTTGTTCTCGCGGCAGCGTGTGTTTATCTGGTCGCATATCGCGTGTATTCGGCGTTTGTCGCCGCGAAGATTTTGGCGCTAGACGATACCCGCGCCACTCCGGCCGAGCGGCACGACGACGGCCGCGATTTCGTGCCCACGAATAAATGGGTTCTATTCGGCCATCACTTTGCCGCGATCGCCGGACCCGGTCCGCTCGTTGGGCCGACGCTGGCGGCGCAGTTTGGCTATTTGCCGGGGACCCTTTGGCTGATAGCGGGCGCGGTGCTGGCGGGGTGCATCCAGGATTTCATCATTTTATTTTGCTCGATCCGGCGTGACGGAAAATCGCTGGGGGAAATGGCGCGCGAAGAGGTCAGCGCACGGGGAGGAGTCATCGCCCAAATTGCGGTGCTGGCCATCATGGTGATTTTGCTTGGCGTCGTAGCGCTGGTGATCGTGAACGCGCTGAAGTCTTCACCGTGGGCGACCTTCACCCTGGCCATGACCGTTCCGATCGCCCTGCTGCTTGGTTTGTATTTGCGATTCTTGCGGCCGGGACGCGTGCTGGAAGCTTCGCTGATTGGCGTGGCGCTGGTTTTGTTTGCGGTGGTCGCCGGGCAGTGGGTAGCAGATTCGCCTTCGTGGGCGCGCGCGTTTACGATCGGCGGGATTCCGCTTGCGACGGCGCTCATTGTCTACGCGTTTGCGGCTTCGGCGCTCCCGGTCTGGTTGTTGCTGGCGCCGCGCGATTATCTGAGCGCGTTCATCAAAGCCGGCGCGATCTTTTCGCTGGCAGCGGGAATTCTGCTGGTGAGGCCGCACGTACTGATGCCGCCGCTCACGCGCTTTATCGATGGAAGCGGCCCCGTTTTTGCCGGGAAGATTTTTCCGTTCTGCTTCATCACGATCGCTTGCGGAGCCATCAGCGGATTTCATTCGCTGATTTCTTCGGGTACGACGCCGAAGATGATCCTGCGCGAGAGCCACGCGCGGTTTATCGGGTACGGCGCGATGTTGCTGGAGTCCTTTGTCGGCATCATGGCTATGGTCGCGGCTTGCGCGATGCCTCCGGGCGTCTATTTTGCAATCAATAGTCCCGCGAGCATCGTGGGCGGCACGGCGGAGTCGGCGGCGACGACCATCAGCAGTTGGGGCTATCCGCTGTCTGCGCAGACAATGACCGACCTGGCTCACAAGGTGGGCGAGATCACGTTGTTGAATCGCGCGGGCGGAGCGCCATCGCTAGCCGTGGGCATGGCGCAGATTTTTTCGAGCACAATTGGTGGCGACCGCTTGCTCAGCATCTGGTACCACTTCGCGATCATGTTCGAGGCGCTGTTTATCCTGACGGTGCTCGATGCCGGCACACGCGTAGGCCGCTTCATGATTCAGGAACTTGGCGGGCGCGTGTGGAAACCGCTTGGGCGCACCGGCTGGATGCCGGGAATCTTGCTTTCGAGTGCGATTATTGTGGGAATGTGGGGATACTTTCTGTATCAAGGCGTGCTCGATCCGCTGGGTGGCATCAATTCTCTCTGGCCGTTGTTCGGGATCTCTAACCAGTTGCTGGCGGCCGTCGCGCTGGTGGTCGCTACCACCATTTTGTTGAAAATGAGGCGGCTACGATGGATTTGGGTGACGCTGGCGCCCATGGCCTGGGTCGTGGTCATTACGATGACGGCGAGTTTCCAGAAGATTTTCTCTGCCGATCCGCGCCTCGGGTTTCTTTCCTACGCGAATGTCCTGGTGGCCCAGATTGCGGCTGGGAAAATTCCGGCGGCCAAGCTGGCGGATACGCAGCGGTTGATCTTCAACCAGCGTTTGGACGCGGTCGTCACGATTGTTTTTGCGCTGATGGTGCTGGTGTTGATCGTGGAGGCGCTGGTTCAGTGGTACGCGATTCTCAGCCGGCGGGCTGCGCCGGTGCTCCACGAATCGCCGTATGTAGTGACGCAGTGGGCGCAGGGCTTTACGGGCGTAGCGCATGGAGGCGATTGATTTCGATGGCTGACATCTTCAAAATCGGGCGGCGCGCGCTACGGCATTTGTGGCGCGGGGTTCGCGATTGGTGCGGCGACTCGGCTTATGAACGATATCTCCGCGCTGGGGCCACGAAAAATGCCGCGCCGTGTTGCGTGCTTACCGAAGCGCAGTTTTACGTCGATCAATTGAACCGCCGTTATTCCCGCCCAAACCGCTGCTGCTGACTTCGTTCCTCTCTTGCGTTGGTGGCCGCCTCGGCCTAGAATTCAGTCAAATTTCCCAGCCGATCTTCTTCTTCGACGGAGGTATTTATGGCTATTGACCCCGATAAATTGCACGAATTTCTTGTCAAGGCTGTGATCGATTTCGGCGCGACCTTCCACGCAGCGTTGGTTCGCATCGGCGACAAACTCGGTTTGTACAAGGCGCTGGCTGCGGGCGGGCCGCAAACCCCCGGGGAACTCGCGAAGCGAACCGGAACCGCAGAGCGCTACGTGCGTGAATGGCTCAGCGCGCAAGCGGCAGGCGGGTATGTGACCTACGATCCGGGCGCCGGCAGATTTCATCTCAGCGAAGAACAGGCTTTTGCGATGGCCGACGAGAGCAGTCCCGCGTTTTTGCCCGGCGCGTTTCAGGTGGCGCTGGCGGCGGTCAAAGCGGAGGAGCAACTCACGGAAAGGTTCAAAACGGGCAAGGGAATGGGCTGGCACGAGCATCATCCCGAGCTTTTTGTGGGGACGGAGCGATTTTTCCGACCGGGGTATGCCGCGAATTTGATCGCGGCGTGGATCCCGTCGCTCGAAGGCGTCGATGAGAGGTTAAAAAGTGGCGGGCGCGTGGCCGATGTTGGGTGCGGGCTTGGCGCGTCCACGATCTTGATGGCCAAGTCCTATCCGAAGTCGGAATTTGTTGGCTTCGACTATCACGACAAGTCCATTGAGAGCGCCAGGCAGCGCGCGAAAGATGCCGGCGTGAATGACCGGATTCGATTTGAGGTCGCCAAAGCGAAGGACTATCCGGGCCAGGACTATGACTTCGTCACATTTTTCGATTGCCTGCACGATATGGGCGATCCCGTGGGGGCTTCGGCGCACGTACGCGGTTCGCTGAAGAAAGATGGGACGTGGATGATCGTTGAGCCCAACGCCGGCGACAAACTCGAAGACAACCTAAACCCGATTGGGCGCGCGTTTTATGGCGCTTCGACCATGTTGTGCACCCCTGCTTCTCTCGATCAGGAGGTTGGCTTGGCGCTGGGTGCGCAGGCCGGAGAGAAACGTTTGCGGGAAGTGGTGACCAGCGGAGGATTCACGCGATTCCGCCGCGCGACGCAAACCCCGTTCAATTTGATTTTTGAGGCGCGGCCGTAGGCTTTGTCTCCGTGGGTTTACCACACTAGCCTTCCCCTGTAATCGCCCTCTTTGAGACGGCGAGGTTTAAATGGCAAATCCGCACGATCGCGATGATGAATCGCGAACGTTCCCGTGAAGACGTCGGGGGCTTTTTTCGTGGGTTTTTCCTGCGCATTCTCTAAACCCCGCAGTTTCAAAAGACCGCGGCCGCAGCGCGGTGTCACTGTAGGTCGTCGGTGTCCTCAATGGTCAGCGCTGACGTCTTATGTGTGATTTTCACTCTGTTGTTACGGATCCCGGCGATGATCGCGCGGCGCGTCTCGAGCGGCAAAGCCTCGGGAGCAAATACGCCAGATACGTCGCGCGGAAAAAATTTGATGAAGAGCGCGGCCACGTGCGCAGTGGCGTAGGCAACCGGGGTCGTGTACAGGCCCTGCTGGCGGATCTGGTAGAGCGTCGGGAAGTTGCAGTCGGTGCGGATCAGCAGGTGCTGATCTTCTTTCTTGCCGCGCTTCATGCCGCGCACCAACACTACAGCCGCGAACCGCGCGTTTTGCAGGATGCCCTGACGTATCAGCTTGGCGATCATCCGCGGTGACGAAGTTTGCGGGAACCGCTGGCGTACGATGCCGCGTGACTTCGACAGTTTTCCCTGCTTGTACCAGCGCCGCAAGCGGTCGAATTCGTTGCCGCCGATTTTCACGTCCATATTGTGCAGTGGGATGGAATAGGGAATCGTGGCCACTTCGTCCTGCGCCGCGAGCACCACGTTGGCATTGCCGATCGGGTCCGCAAAACGAAATCTCTCGAGCTCCGCAAAGCGCTTTTCCATGCGGAACTTTCCGTCGCGATAGACGCGCGGGTTGGAGATGGCTTCGTCGAAGGTCACTTCCGGCGACCACTGCGAGATGGGGTCGTCGCTTTCGCTGCTTTCATACAAGCGAATCTGCACGGATTCGACTTCATCGAACATTTCCGCGGCGCGCTTGGTCAGGAGATTGGTGAGCCCTGGCGCGGCGCCGGCGTTGATCAAGGCGGTCCGGTTTTTTTCCTCGAAGCGTTTTGTGAAGGCGAACTGCTCGGCTTTGAAAGGGTTGCGCGTCAGGTGCGAACTGAGGTCCACGTAATGAGCGCGCAACCGCAGCGCGGCTCGCATGACGATTTGATTGAACACCGAAGCCGAGGCATTGACGATGAGGTTGCAGCCGCGCGCCGCCCGTACGATACCGCGAAGGTTGCGCGCGTTGACCTCCGTGACGGCGATGGTGCCGCGCTTGCCAAGGAATCGGCGCCCGCGCTCGGGATCGCGGTCACCGCACCAGACCGTATGTCCTTGACGCTCCAGCAATTGTGCGAGTAGGGAGCCGGTAGCACCGGCGCCGAGAACGAAGATCCGCATGGCGTGGCAAAAACTCTATCACAAACGCGGTCTGCGGCTTAGCCGGTGCAGGGAGTACCCCGAATTGCAGCTTCGTTTGCCGCCGCGTACACTGGTGGTGACTCCGAACCTCCGGCGCCTACAGGAGAGAAAGCCTAGGGCGGCGGGGGCGATGCTTGGGCGGCGCTGGTGGGGACGCGGCCGGAGATGAGGGTTTGGGTGGAAACGCCTGGGCCTCCCGTGTTTGGAAAGGAGGGACGACGAAAATGTGTGCTTTTTCGTCTTTGCCCGACATCCAATCAACGGATTTCGGGTTTTGCTTTCTTGGGCGCGGCGGAGACTGGCGAAGTCCATGACGCTTCACGACAAATTCGGGCGGCAGATCACCGACCTGCGCATCTCGATCACCGACCGGTGCAATTTCCGCTGCGTGTACTGCCGCTCGGCCGACCCTGAGAACTACCGCGATCACGACGAAATTCTAAGTTGGCCGGAGCTCGATCGTCTCTCTCGCGTTTTCCTGAGCTTGGGTATACGCAAAATTCGCATCACGGGTGGCGAACCGCTGGTGCGCGACGGCGTGGAAGACTACATCGCGCGGCTGCACGCGCTGGGCGTTGAAGATCTGTCGATGACCACCAACGGCCATCTTTTGGCCGACCGTTGCGAACGCCTCGTGCAATCTGGCTTGCGGCGCATCAACATCAGCCTGGATTCGCTCGACACCACGAAATTCGAGAAAATCACGCGCACAAAATCTTTCGCGGCGGTGATGCGCGGCATCGATGCGGCGCAAAATTCGCCGCTGGCTCCCGCGAAAATCAACGCCGTTCTGGTGCGCGGCACCAATGACGACGAAGTCGAAGCCTTCGCCGCCTTTGCCCGCGAACGCGGCTTGACCATGCGCTTCATCGAGTTTATGCCGCTGGATGCCGACCGCTGTTGGACGCGCAGTTTGATGGTTCCGGCCGCCGAGGTCTACCAGCGCATTCACGCTCGCTGGCCTTTGGAGCAGATTCCCCATGAACGCAGCGAAACGGCGCGCAAATACCGTTTCGCCGACGGCGCACCTGGTGAAATCGGCCTGATCGCGCCGGTGACGCAACCCTTCTGCGGCCACTGCTCGCGTATCCGGCTGACCGCCGACGGCAAGCTGCGCACCTGCCTTTTCAGCAAGGACGACCACGACTTGCGGACGCTGCTCCGCGAAGGCGCGTGTGACGAGGATTTGGCCATCTATATACGTTCCGTGGTGATGGAAAAAGAGCAGGGCCACCGGATCAATGAACCCGGTTTCGTGCAACCCTCTCGTACCATGGTGTTTATCGGCGGATAGGGAAGAATCAAACCAAAGCCTGAGAAAACATCCAACAATAAAAGTCATTCCACAATTCACTGCAGGTAATCGGCAACCGATATATTCGTTAGCGATGAGCACCCTTATCGCTGAATCGAATCCGCCTTTGTAGTCGGTGCGCCCCGGACAACGGCAAAGTCGTCAACCGTATTTCGGTCGATGAGCGAACGCGACACTTCGCGAGAGTTACCCTCGACCGGATGCTGAGTTTGCGCTAGCATCGGCATTAGCCGCGTCCCCAGCAGATCGGACACAAGATGGCAGATGAAGACGACGATCAGGACCAGGACGAGTCACCCGACCCGGAACCCGAGCAACGCTTGTTCACGCTGACAGAAGCCGAGCGCACCCGCCAGGAGCTCGAACCGTTCCTGCTCGAAGCCATGGACTGCCGCAAGAAACTCGCCGGTCTGGAGACCGATCTCTCCGCCGTAGCCGCACGCATCACCATGATGGGCGGCGTGATCGTGCCCTACGAAAAGCTTGCCGTGCTTCGGGTGGAACACACCCAACTCGCAGAAACCATGAAGTCCGCGCTCAATCGCATTCTCGAAACGGGCTGCGTGATCAAGGATTTGGATGTGGGCTTGCTCGATTTCCCATCGCGCATCAACAATGAAGAGGTGTATCTCTGCTGGCGGCTCGGCGAAGACCGCATCCGCTTCTATCACCGCCAGGACGAAGGTTTCGCGGGTCGCAAGCCGCTCGACCCACGCGACCTCGGCTCCGCCGACACCGTGCAGTAGCGTGCCTTCGGCAGCACAAGCGCTCCTGTTTACCCTGAACCTTGCCGGGCCGGTGTCCGCGTAAGCTTGGAGCATGATGTTTCCAGCGGGCCAGCATTTAAGCTAGGCGTTTTTTTTGCCGTTCCGCATGGTTCTGTCCGCTCTTTTCTCGAAAGGATTTCGATTGTCCGACAAACCCGAAAATCGCCTGAAAGATTCCGCCAGCCCCTACCTGCGCTCGGCCGCCCACCAGCCTATCGACTGGCACGAATGGAACGAAGCCGTTTTCGCGCGCGCCAAATCCGAAGACAAACCGATCCTGCTCGACATCGGCGCGGTGTGGTGCCACTGGTGCCATGTGATCGACCGCGAGAGCTACGAAAACGTGGAAATCGCCAAAATCATCAACGAGCATTTCGTTCCGGTGAAAGTAGACCGCGACGAACGCCCCGACGTCGATTCGCGCTATCAATCGGCGATCAGTGCTCTGTCTGGCCAAGGTGGCTGGCCGCTCACAGGTTTCCTTCTGCCGGACGGCAAACCGTTCTTCGGGGGCACCTATTTCCCACCCGACGATCAAATGGGCCGGCCTGGTTTTCGCCGCTTGTTGCTCTCGGTAGCCGATGCCTACAAAAACAAACGTGCCGACCTCGAACGCGCCGCTCATTCGGTTGCCGACGCCGTGGCGCAAGCCGAAATCTTCACCGGCGCCCGCGCCGATTTCGATCCCGCGGTCATTGACGCGCAAATCCGCTCCGTCACGCAGCAGTTCGATATCAAGAATGGCGGCTTCGGAAGCTCGCCGAAGTTTCCTCATGCTTCGGCCATCGACCTGGTTTTGGAGCGCTACCAGCGGTCCGCCGGCGGCCCCAGCACTTTTTCCCGCGCAGACGAGCATCTGCTCGCCATCGCCGAAACCACGCTCGAAAAAATGGCTCGCGGCGGTGTTTACGACCAGCTGGCCGGCGGCTTTCACCGTTATTCCGTGGACGAACGCTGGCTGGTCCCGCACTTCGAGAAAATGAGCTACGACAATTCCGAGCTGTTGCGGAACTATCTGCACGGCTGGCAGGTCACACTGAATCCTCTCCTGCGCGAGACAGCCGAAGGCATTATCGGCTGGGTCGACCAAGTGCTTTCCGATCAGGCCAGCGGCGGCTTTTACGCCAGCCAGGACGCCGACTACTCGCTCGATGATGACGGCGATTATTTCACCTGGACTCTGGATGAACTTCGCTCCGCCCTGCCCGCCGAAGACGCGCGCGTCATGGAGCTGTACTACGACGTCGAAACCCACGGCGAAATGCATCACAATCCCGCAAAGAATGTTTTGTGGATCGCGCGCAACGTGGGCGACATCGCGAAGGTTCTGGGCCTCAACGAAGCCACCGTGCGCCTTACCATTGCGAGCGCGAAGGGGAAAATGCTTGCCGCTCGCCTCCCGAGGCAGACTCCTTACGTTGACACCACGATGTACGTGAGCTGGAACGCGATGTTCGTCTCCGCGTATCTGGACGCCGCGCGCGTTTTGGATGGCACGCTCGCTGGCAATTGCCGCGCGTTCGCGCTGAAAACCCTCGACCGCATGTTGCGCGAGGTCTGGAGTGAATCTCGCGGTTTCGGCCACCGCATCGGCGGTCCCGCGCTCGAAGGCTCACTCGACGACCAGGTTTTCGGAGTGATCGCGCTACTCGACGCCTACGAAGCCACGCTGGAGCCGCGCTACTTCGAAGCGGCGAAACGCACCATGGACCTCGCCATCGAGCGTTACGCCGATGCCGAAGGTGGCGGCTTTTTTGATCGCCCGTCCGACGCCGCGCCGATGGGCGGGCTCGAAGTTCGTCGCAAGCCCTTTCAGGATTCGCCCACACCCGGCGCCAATTCCGCCGCGGCCATCGCGCTGATTCGCATGCACGCCTCTACCGGCGAAGACCGCTACCACGCTTTCGCGCAGAAAACGCTCGAAGCCTTTGCGGGAATCGCGCCGCAGTACGGCCTGTTCGCCGCAACGTACGGCCTCGCCGCCACGCTCTTCACGTTTCATCCGGTGCAAGTCGTGATCACCGGGCGCGCCGACGATCCCGCCGCGCAAGCTTTGGAAGCCGCCGCACAGCGCGTCTATCGCCTCGGCAAATCCGTTCTGCGACTCACGCCCGGCGTCTCGCTCGCCAATTTCGCGGGAGCGCTGAAAGAAACGCTCCCGCATCTTCCAGCCGAGAAAGCTATGGCCCTGGTCTGCGCGGGCCAAACTTGTCTCCCGCCCACCAGCGACCCGCAGCACCTCGCTGCACTCCTCGAAAACGGGGCGTCCGCCGCTGCCAGTTTGTAAACCACAGATCTCGCTACTTCTTCGGCCTTGATTCCGGTGGTACCAGCCCAGCCACGCGGTAGTACACCACGAGCTGCCCATAGTGTTCTCCGGAATGCTCGATCAAGCCGTAGGCCAGATCGATCACCGCCGTCTGCTGCTTGCTTTCCGGGTCGGTAATCAAATCGCTCATGCCCTTGTCACCTTTGGCTTTGATTTCCGCCGCGCCGTCGGCAACGCACTTTTTCACAAAGGCCACCACCTGCGTCTTTGTCTTCAGGTCATCGCGCTTCGGGTCGTCGGGATAGCGCGGCTTTTTTCCCTCGGCTGGATCTGTGAAGTAGTACATCGAACCCGCCGCGTGAAGCAATTGCGACGCGAACGTGCGTTGTTCCGGAACCGGCTTGAAATCGTACTTGTCCTCGGGGAAATCCTCCGCCATCGCGATCAGCTTGCGCCCGATGTCGTTCCATTGCGCCAGCACCGCCACCGACGCTCCGGGTGCAGCCTTGGGTGCATCGCTGCTACCGGCCGCTCCCCGAGCGGTCATCGTGGAAACTCCAAGGCCCGCGGCCAAAACCAGCGCCGCAATCGACACCACTTTTCGCATGTTTCTCTCCTTAGAATTTATGCTGCAAACTGTTTTTGGTCCGAAACACGGGAAGCATCACCCGTAGATTGATCCCGCGTGGACCCTCCGATTCTGACGTGGCAGGCGCGCAAAGGGCTTTCGCAGCGTCTCCGGGCAACCCGCCCTCCGCCGGCCGTTTATCTTACCGACGAAAGTGGCTCGGGTCACGCGATTACCCCATAAGCTACCCCAGCCGGCTCGGTTTTCAGCGCGCAACCCGTCCGCATGGTAAACTTAGGAGTGACTAGAACAGCGAGAATTCCGTGAACTGGGGCTGGCTTCTGTTGCGGATCGTCATGGGTCTGACGATCCTGACCACGGTCTTCCTCTCCCAGCGTTTTTGGTATCGCGCGATCTGGCGCACTACCGCGCGTTGGCGTTCGCGTTGGCTGCGGGTCGCGGCGCGCGTTCTGTATTGTCTTGCGATCGTACTGGTCATTATCGCTATCGCGGGCGGGTTTCGCATGGGCCGCCACGGCCACCTGAAGCAGCGCGACGCCGCGCTCGCCATCTTTTCGGGACTCTGGTTGTCGAGCGCCTTTTTTGCCTTCTTGTTTGTTGAAGTCGTTCACGGAGTGGAACGCGTTTGGAACTGGCTCCGCCGGGATTCTCGCGCCAAGCCTGGGACCACCGCGGCCCTGTCTTCTTCGCCGTCGTCAGTCGAGCGGGTCGCCGATCCTTCGCGCCGCTACTTTTTTCGCACCGCCAGCGTGCTCGCCGGCGCAACTCCCTTTTTCAGCTGCATGTACGGATTTGCCGCCGAGCGCCTCAACTATCGGGTTCGCCGCATCGAGATTCCCGTGGCCAATTTGCCGCCCGCGCTGGACGGCATGCAGATCGCTCAAATCAGCGATATCCATCTGAGCGGCTATATGAGTCGCACCGACGTACGCCGCGCCGTGGACATGACCAACGACCTGGGCGCCGATCTCACCGTGGTCACCGGCGACTTCATCACCGGCTCCTCTGACCCGATCGCGGACTGCATCGAAGAAGTCAGCCGCCTGCACGCGCCGCTCGGCGTCTGGGGCTGCAACGGTAATCACGAGATTTACGCCAAGGCGGAAGATGCCGCGCAGCAATTGTTTGCGGAAATGGGGATGAAGTTGTTGCGCCAGGAAAACGCCCAGCTCACGTTTCGCGGCGCGCAATTCAATTTGATTGGCGTCGATTATCAGCGGGAGCGCAGCCTCGACGGCCACCGCACGACCATGCTCGCGAATATGGATGCGCTCATCCGGCGCGACCTTCCGAACATTCTGTTGTCGCACAATCCGAACACGTTTAACCGCGCCGCCGAGCTCGGCATCGAGCTATCGCTTGCCGGGCACACCCACGGCGGCCAGATCCAGGTGGAAATCCTTGATCATCGGCTGACGCCCGCGCGTTTCATCTCCGACTACATCGCCGGACTATTCCAGCGGCCGCTGTTCAAGCCCTCGGGCGAAATTCTCATCAGCCGCGAGCCCGACGTGCCAACTTCGCATCCACACGCCGAAGCCGCACGGCTTTATGTTAATCGAGGCCTCGGCACGGTCGGAGCCCCGGTTCGCCTCGGTGTCCCTCCGGAAATCTCTCACATCGTCCTGCGCCGCGCGTAGACGCGCGCTTGCCAGGCGCACCCAGGGAGTACTGTAGGCGCGCTTCGCTCCGAGCTCGCGGTCGTGACCTCCGTCGTTTTTCTGGCCTGCGGCTACACCGATCTGGACTAATCCGCCGCGCTGCGTCAATATCAGGGCTCCGCAAATCGACCCCTACAGGTGCGCCCATGGATGACGCCGCCCGGCTGAACCAGATTGATCGCGAACAGGAAGCGCAGGAATTCGATTTCGGCGTGACCGAGCGCCTGAACCGCTGGCTGGCTATGCTGATCGGCCGGGGCGCCAGCGACTTGCTTCTGGTTGCAGGCGCGCCGCCCTGCATGCGCGTCAATGGCGAAGTCCGCAAGATCGAGCCCGGCATCCTGGACGGCCCGGAAATCGAAGCCGCCATACTCCCGGCGCTCCCACGTCACGCACTGCACCTCTATCGCGAAACGTTCATCTCCGATGCCTCTTACCGCATCGTTGGGCTGGGCCGCTTTCGCATCAACCTTCACCGCGAACAGGGGCGCGCCGCGGCTACCATTCGTGTTCTGCCCGCCCGTGTGCCGCCGCTGAAGGATCTAAATCTGCCCCCGTCGGTTGAATCGCTGGCGCACTTACAGCGTGGCTTGGTGCTTATCGGTGGCCCCGCAGGCTCCGGCAAGTCCACCACGATGGCCGCGCTCATCGACGATATCAACCGCCGCGAAGCACGCCACATCGTCATTATCGAAGATCCCATCGAGTACGAGCACCAGCATGTGCGCAGCATCGTCGAGCAAGTGGAGATCGGTGTCGACGCCCCTGATTTTCCCACCGCGCTGCGCGCCGCGTTGCGGCAGGCGCCGGACATTATCGTCGTCGGCGAAATGCGCGACACCGAAACCATGCGCATCGCCGTCGCCGCCGCGGAAACGGGCCACCTCGTTTTCAGCACGCTGCACACCACGGACGTAGCCTCGACCGTCGCACGCATCGCCGATTCGTTCCCACCCGAGCGCCAGAATTCGATCCGCCAGGAATTGGCCATGGCCCTTTCCGCGGTCCATACGCAAATCCTGCTTCCCAAGAAAGGGGGCGGCCGCATTCCTGCCGCTGAACTTCTGGTGGTCGGCTACGGCGCGCGTCATCACATCCGCCGCAACGCGCTCCAGCATCTCCATCAGGAAATCACCATCACCAAGAAGAAAGGCTCGTTCAGTATGGAAGATTCGCTGGTCACGCTGGTTCGCAACGGTCACATCGACCGCGAAGACGCGCTGCTTTGCGCCATCCATCCCGACGATTTCGACATTCTTCTGAAGCCGTCGTCGCACGCCGCCAACGGCTAGTTCGGCGTTCCCCTCCAGGCTTGACGACGTGGTGCGGCTCGGATAGTCTCCGCTCCAACAATGGTCGTCGTTCCTTCCCTGGTGCGTTATGTCCATTTCTAGTTTCCCGCAAACAAACGAGGAGGATTGCGTTCATGAGAAAATTTGGTTGTTGGTTGTTGGGATTGTTAATTCTGTGCCTGGTCCCGTCCATTGCATCCGCGCAAGAGACGTCGCCGCCGCCGAAAGTGCTGGTGATCATGCGCGAATATCTGAAACCCGGCAAGTCGGGTTTCGTGCACGAGAAAACCGAAAGCGCTTTTGTTCAGGCCTTCAACCGCGCCAAGTGGCCCACCAACTACTTGGGTATGACTTCGCTCTCCGGCAAGTCTCGCGCGTTGTTCTTCACCTTCTACGATTCCTTCGAAGCCTGGGATAAAGACGCGGCGGCCGTCGGAAAAAATGCCGCTCTTTCCGCGGCGCTCGACCGTGCTGCCGTCGCTGATGGAGAACTCCTGGATTCCATCGACCAGGGCGTTTTTGTCTATCGGGAAGGCTTCAGCCTGCGCCCCAAATATGCCGATGTTGCACATCGCCGCGCCATGGAGATCAGCGTTTTTCATGTTCGTCCGGGCCACGACCAGGAATGGGGCGAGCTGGTCAAAATGGTTGTCGCCGGCTATGAAAAATCCGTTCCCGACGCTCACTGGGCTTGCTTTCATAACGCCTACGGTGGATCGGGCGGAACATACCTCTTTCTCTCCGCACTCAAATCCCTTTCGGAAATCGACACCGCCTTCCGGGAGGGCAAGCAATTTGAAGCGGCAATGGGCGAAGACGGATTGAAGAAGCTCGATCAACTCGAATCCGCCTCGGTGGATTCATCGGAACGCCAGTTATTCGCTTTCAATCCAAAAATGAGCTACGTCTCCGACGAATGGATCAAAGCCGATCCAGAGTTCTGGAAACCCAAGGCCGCCGCAACCGCGGCCAAGCCCGCAACCGAGAAGCCGGCCCAGTAGCCTCCACAAAGCCCGCAGTTCCGGGAGCCGCCGCAGCGGCGGCTCTCCGGTTGCGCTCTGGTAGCGGCGTCTCTCGCCAGCGCCGCGGTAGGCTTTCTCGCGGTCTACCTGGAATCCGGACAGTTGTTTGTTGTCAACGCGAATCCCGGCTGAAGGTCACCGCCGCGTCACCACGGGATACGCTCAAGACACCCGCCACGCCTCCGCGCCGCCGGCGCACCGCAGCTCCCACCTTGGACTTCGCGCAGCTTCCCATGCCGGCGGAAATGGGATTCTCGGCCAGCACCCGGATGAATTCCTGCAGATAAGCCGGCGCTTGCTTATCCCGCAGTTGCGCCGTCAACCACGCCCGGTGAAACCCTTGCGCCGTCAAGGGAAGCCCGACAACCACACCGGACGCGAGCTGCGGCGCAACGGCCCATCGAGCGATGGCCGCCACTCCCAAGCCTCCCCGCACCATTTCGATGATCGCCTCGGTCAGCATCACTTCCTGGATCCGGCGCGGCCTAATTCCCGCCGGCACCAGGATTTCGTTCAGCAATGAGCTCTCGGATTTTGGCGGAAACAGAAAAACAGTTTCCTCGGCAAAGTCCTGCGGCTCCGCGAAGATTTTGCCGGCCATGCGATGTTCCGGCGAAACGATGGCCACCATTTCATCCTCAAACAGCGGCGTATACTTTATCTTCCGGTTGCGCACCGGATCGCACACGATCGCCAGATCGAGCGTCCCGTCCAGCAGCGCCGCAAACGGATTATCGGTAGCCTCGACCACCAGCTCGAATTCCACCGCCGGAAATTTCTGCTGGAACAGCCGCAGCCGCGGCGGCAACCAGTGATACACGGTGTAGCATTCCGTCGAAAGCCGGATCACTCCGTGGTCCACGCCGTTGCCGCCCGCCGCGTCGTCATGAATGTCTCGCTCCGCGCGCTCCAATTCCTCGATTACGGTCCGCGCCGATTTCAACAGCCGCTCTCCCGCGGCGGTCAGCGTCATCGTGCCTTGCTGCCGTTCGAATAGCCGCGAACCCAATTTCTCTTCCGCGTCGCGCAATTGATGGCTCAATGCCGATTGCGTCAGATGCAGCCGGTTGCTCGCGCGCGTGACGCTGCCAGTTTCCGCGATCGCCGCGACCAGTTTCAGGTGCCGTATTTCAAGGTGCATATTGGTCTCCCCTCGCGTCGATCCGCATGAACGCAGCTCATCTCCAAAATGAAATCAATCCATTTGCGTCTGCTGTTTGCGGGCCATACGCTGAACTCGCTGTAGAGGACTACCGGCTCCGGTCGCTGCTCGCTCCAGGAAGAGATGGTGGCGGCCGGCGTCGCCCGAAAACATCGGGCTCGCTGTTGCCGCTGCGGTGCGCCTTACAAGTGCGCCCGTCGCCGCGGCCAACGGAAGATTCATTTGAGCATACTTCGCCCAAGTTCGGACAGTATCGCGGCCCGACAATCGCGCGCCATTTTGGCCGCCGCCACGCGCCGTGGCGCACAAAGGTGCCACCGCCGCGCGCCCTGCAGTTCAGGGTCGCCGCGCCGCGCCCTCCGCTATTTCCTGCTGGTCCTTTTCCTGTTGGTGCCGCTTCCGAATCGCGCGCGCCCTAGTGTTCTGCGCCTGCCGTTTCGCTCGGTACAGTCCATGATTCTTGTCGAAGCCGAAATCGATGGCGATCCGGTTACCCTGCTGATGGACACCGGCTGCATGAAGACGGTCATCAGCGCCCAGGCCTACCACGCCAGGTACTTTACCTTGCGCGCCGCCCAGCGCGACCCGAAAGGCCCCGGAATCATGGGCGACTCCGTATCCGTGGAACTGGACCTCCGGCTCGCCAATCATCGGTGGGTAGGGCATTCTGTCTCGATCATGAATCTGGGTCAGCTGAATCGTCTGCTCGGCACCCAATTCGACGGCTTACTCGGCGAGGACATCCTTCGGGAATTCCACTCCGTCCGCATCGACTACCGCGCCCACGTGATCGAGTTCGAAGACTAGCCGCGTGCCTCCTTCGGTTTGAGGCGCACCGCCGCTACCCAAACAACTTGTCCGCCGAACGTTCGTTGCGCATAATCTCCGGCAACGTGCCGTCACTTATTTCTACCGCCGCCCCTGATCGAAAACAAAAAACGGTCCTCACAAGAAATGCCGCTCTGTTTGTTTCCCTCGCGCTCATCGCAACTGCGCAAGCCGTCTCCCAAGATCAGCCCGCCCGTCCCGGCGTAAAAGCAGTCCAAGCCCCGCTCACCGAACTAAAGCCAATCGCTACCTTCGACCTCGGCGGCGATCCCGACTGGCTGGCGATCTCCGACAACGCCGTCTGGGTCACCAACGACAAGCACAAAGCGATCCAGCGCATCGACCCGCGCACAAACAAAATGGTCGCCAAAATCGAATTTCCCTCCGAGCCGTGCTCCGGCCTGAGCTTTGCCTTCGGCACCCTCTGGGTTCCGCTCTGCGGCCAACCCAGATCGCTGGCCCGCATCGATCCCGCCACCAACAAAATCGCCGTCACCCTCCCGGTCGGTCCGGCCGACAGCGAAGGCGGCATCACCGCGAGCGAAGACTCGGTTTGGATCGTCTCTGACGAAAACGGCACGCTTCTCCGCATCGATCCCGCGGCCAACGCCGTCCGCCAAAAAATCTCAATCCCGCCAGGCTCCTTCAACCCGCTCTACAGCGAAGGCACGGTGTGGATCAGCGGCAACAAATTCAACGTCCTGACGCCGGTGAATGCAACCACCGGCGAAGTCCTGCCATCGGTTCCGGTCGGACCCAACCCGCGCTTCCTTACCGCAGGCGGCGGCTCGATCTGGACCTTGAACCAGGGCGACGGTAGCGTAACCCGCGTTGACGCGCGAACCCGGCGCGTGATCGCGACAATTCCCGCCGGCGTCCCAGGCCACGGCGGCGAAATCTGCTTCGGCGCAGCCTCGGTCTGGGTCACCGTAATCGACCTCCCCTTGACGCAAATCTCGCCGGTTCACAACCGAGTAGTCCGCCAATGGACCGGATCCGGCGGCGACTCGGTCCGTTTCGGCCATGACTCGCTCTGGTTGACGCATCTCCGCGCTGGCCTGCTGTGGCGCCTTTCGCCGCCGCACCACTAGCAAACGAAAAAAGGGCACCTTCAAGCCCTGCCCGGTCGAGCGCGCCGGAGATTCTCTATTTTGAGAAAGGTACAGGCGATTCTGACGCGACAGACTGTATCTGTGCGGGATCTCCCTCAGTTGCCGCTTCCAACTGCGGGTGCCATAATCCTACCTTCGGGTTTCTTCTGGAGCAGCGGAGCGTCGTTTTCCTTGGGGGCAACTATGGCAATGCGGGATAGCTGGATCGAAAAGCGAGAAGCGGAGCAGGCCACCGCCAACGGCAACCGGAACATGTCGCAGATGCATCTTGCGCGGAACGGCGTCATTACTGAGGAGATGCAGTACGTCGCCAAGCGGGAGAAGCTGGAGCCCGAGTTGATTCGCAGCGAGGTCGCGCGTGGGCGCTGCATCATTCCGGCGAACATCCACCACCGGAATCTTGAGCCGATGGCCATCGGCATCGCCACCGGCTGCAAGATCAATGCGAACATCGGCAACTCCTCCACCAGTTCCAACATCGACGAAGAATTGAAGAAACTGCACCACGCCGTGCACTACGGCGCGGATACCGTCATGGACCTGAGCACCGGCGGCGACATCCCCACCATTCGCAAAGCCATCATCGACGCTTCGCCTGTGCCGGTAGGAACCGTTCCGGTTTATGAAGCGATTTCGCGGGTGCGCCGGCCCGAGGACCTTACTTTTGACCTGATGCTGGAAGTGATCGAAGAGCAAGCCGAGCAGGGCGTCGATTACATGACCATTCACGCCGGGGTATTGCGCGAGCATGTGCCGTTCGTGCGCAAGCGCATTACCGGCATCGTCAGCCGCGGCGGCTCGCTGATGGCCCACTGGATGGAACACCACAAAAAGCAGAATTTCCTCTACGAGAACATCGACAAGATCTGCAAAGTCTTCAAAAAACACGACGTCAGCTTTTCGTTTGGAGACGGCTTACGGCCGGGCTGCATCGCCGACGCCAGCGACGAAGCCCAATTCGCCGAACTGAAAGTCCTCGGTGAACTCACCAAGAAAGCCTGGGAGCACGATGTCCAGGTAATGATCGAAGGCCCCGGCCACGTTCCACTCGACAAGATCAAAGAGCAGGTGGACAAGGAAATAGAATGGTGTCACGAAGCCCCGTTCTACACCCTCGGCCCGCTCGTGATCGACATCGCACCCGGCTACGACCACATTACCAGCGCGATCGGCGCGGCCATGATCGGCTGGCACGGCGCCTCCATGCTCTGCTACGTTACTCCCAAAGAGCACTTGGGCCTGCCGAATCCCGAAGACGTCAAGCAGGGCGTCATCGCCTACAAAATCGCCGCCCACGCCGCCGATGTGGCCCGCCACCGTCCCGGCGCCCGCGACCGCGACGACGCCTTGAGCTACGCGCGGTTCCTCTTCGACTGGAACAAGCAGTTCGAGCTGTCGCTCGATCCCGCCACCGCCAAGGCCATGCACGACGAAAACTTGCCCGACGACTTCTACAAGGAAGCCAAGTTCTGCTCCATGTGCGGCCCGAAATTCTGCTCCATGAACATCACCCAACTCGCCGACGCCGAAGGCGGGCACGACCAGAGCGAGCGCAAACAGAAATTCGTCGAACTGCTGGCGAAAGTGCAAAGCGCCTGAAGCCTAACCGTAATTGTTGGTTTGAGTACGTCTGCCCGTGACCGTTACTTTTTAGGAAGTAACCCAGCGGGCTGAAGTCCTTTTCTTGCGCCGCCCTGCTAGGATTGTCGCACTGCTTCCTGACTGAAATTCGGGCCGGCGCGGGCACTCATGGTCAAAGCTGCGGCAACCTACCAAATCCTGGTAGTAGACGATTCGGCGGTCTCTCGCAAACTGGTCGAGCACGCGCTCGAAGGGAGCGAGTTTTCGCTGTTGTTCGCCAAGAGCGGGCAGGAAGCGCTGGACTTGTTCCGGCGGCACGCGCCATCCATCGTCCTGACCGATTGGATGATGCCGGACCTTTCCGGTCTGGAAGTTTGCGAGCAAATTCGCGCGGACGGCCAGCGCGAGTACACCTACGTCATCGTGCTCAGCGCCAGAGCCGCAAAGGACCACGTCGTGAAAGGCCTGGCAGCGGGTGCCGACGATTATTTGACCAAGCCGTTCGACCCTAGCGAATTGCTAGCGCGCATCGGCGTGGGCTGCCGCACCGTGGAACTCCACCGCGAAATTGATGCGAAAAACCGGCTTCTGCAGGAGATGGCGCACACGGATTCGCTGACCGGCCTTCCGAACCGGCGGGCGATCGAAGAATGGGCCGCGCGGCAGCTTCGCGGCGCGGCGCGCCATGGATTTCCGATGTGGGTAGTGCAGGGTGACCTCGACTCCTTCAAAAACGTCAACGACAGCTATGGCCACGACGCGGGCGACGCGGTGTTGCGCCGATTTTCCGAAATCTTGAAAGGAAACACGCGGGCTTCGGATATATGCGGGCGCATGGGCGGCGACGAATTCCTGCTGGTGATCACCCACGTCGCGGGCGAATACATTTTATCGACGATTAATCGCATGCGCGAAGAGTGGGCCGATTGCGAATTTGAGTTCGGTGGAGCGAAGGTCTCGATCACGGCGAGTTTTGGGATCGCGGGATTTTGCGGCAAGGATGCCCCTACGTTCCAAACGCTGGCGCAGCAAGCCGACAAGGCCCTGTACGCGGCCAAGCGCGTGGGCGGCAACCGGGTGATCATGACCGCTGACGAGAATGCCGGCGGGTAATTTCTCAGAAGGCGCGACTGCATCGCGTGAAACGCGTTCGGGCGCTTCGATTCTGAAGGAAAACTACTTCAGCCCTTCAACGACGTAGAGGTCCGAGAGGATGCGCATATAGGAATGCGCGTAAGCCTTGAGATCCCGCGAGAAAATCGGCGGCGCGGACTCAATCAGGCCCGTCGGGTCGAGCGCCGAGAACGACTTGAGAAGTTTGCGCTGGCCGGTGACCAAGTCGATCAGAAAGACGCGATTGGAAACCTCTTGTCGCCCGACCAGCAGGCTTTTGCCGTCGGCGGTCCATTGAATGGGCTCGTCTCCTGTCTGCGTCCCCGCAACGGCAGAAGGAGTACCACTAGCCACGTCGTAGGTTACGAGTTGACCTTGCGGGTCAATGGCGGCGACACGTTTGCCGTCCGGCGATATGGCGCCACGACGACGAGTGCGCACGCCTTCCGGGCTGAACGGGCGTGGCGCGCCGCCATCGAGATCCTGAACCCAGAGACGCAGACCGTGGCCCCCGGTGATGCTCCCCAGTAAAAGAACATGGCGCGCATCCGGAAAGAAATAGGCGGTATTTACCTGCACTCCAGCGGTGGAGATGGTTCGGGTGTCGCCGGCACCCGTTGGGACCACCACCAAAGTGCGGCGATTGCCGGTGGTGGGCACCATCGCGAGAACCAATTTTCCATCCGGGGACAACGACGGGCCTAACCCGTCTCCCAGGCGTACGGCAGGAGAACCATCCATGCGGCGGACGTACATGGCGCCAGATTCGCCGCCAGCTTCACCGGTCTCGTCGAAGGAAACCATCGTTCCGTCATCGGACAAGTCTCTGGGAACGGTCCAGTCGTCCCAACTGAGGTCGTTCTCTGTGGCCGCGCCGGGGGCCATGCCAACCAACCCGGAACGATCGTCATCGCGGGAGAAGAGCACTTTGCCGTCCTTGGCGATGTCATGAACGGTGAGCTCACCGGTGCCCAAGTACACGAGCCGGTCCTTGCCGGTGAGGGTAGCCCCACGCAACTGGCGGTTGGCGCCGGTGTTTGTGGCGGTAAACCACACTTCTTTGCCGTCCGGGTGCCAGGCGAGACCTTGTGCACTGGAGTACTGGCCGCTGATCGTCTTTTTCTCTCCGGAGCTGTCGATGACCATCACCGCGCCGCCATCGTCAGCGATGTAGGGATGATCGACGAAAGCGACCAGGCGGCCGTCAGGAGAAACTCGCGGATGACTCACCCATCCCGGCGTTTCGTAGAGCACTTTTCCGACCGGATATTCGAGGCGCATCTTTCCAGCTACGCGGCGCGCGATTGCCAGGCTTGCGCCGTCCGGAGACCAGTCAGCAAATTCCACGTTGTCGACGATGTCGCGGGGAGCTCCGCCGCCTTTTGGGGCGCGCGCCAGCATCCCCGCGATTTCGAAACCACCCAGTACATGATGCGTTGTGGCCACGGCGAGTTCTCCGGAGGCGGCCACGGCGAAGATGTTTACCAATTCCGATTCCAGGGGCCGTGATTCGGTGCTCCCCGGCTGAGCCATGAAAAGAGCCGGCGGGCGCCCGTCCCAGGAAGCGCTGTAGATGATGTTCCCCTCCGGGGTAAAGCGGGCGCTCCAGATGTTTCCGCGGCGAAACGTCACGCGGTGCAACGTGGGCTGAGATTCGTTGGTAGATGGACGGACCAGCGTGCCCAAAGCCGTGCCGGCGGCGAGCAAAAGAACCGCGGCGGCTAGCGGACGAATCCAGCGCTTGCGCGAACCAGCGGGCTGCGCCGTAGGAGAGGAAAGTCCGGACAGCTCGGACAGGGACTCCAGGCCGAAAGCGATGTCGTGGGCGGATTGAAAACGCTGGCCTGGCTGCTTCTCGAGACAGTGGCGGACGATGCGTTCGAGAGCGGGTGCAGGCGCGATGCCGGAGGCGGGAAATTCCGGCGGGTCTTCATTGAGGATGGCGGTCATGGTCTCGGCGCCGGTATTGCGCTTGAAGGCGCGCTGGCCGCGAAGCATTTCGTAGAGAATGCTGCCGAAGCTGAAAATATCGGAACGATGGTCGACGGCGCCGCCGCGAACCTGCTCGGGAGACATGTAGCCGACGGTTCCGAGCACTTGTCCGGCGTCGGTTTGCGATGCGATGAAAGTCGCACCTTCGACGGTGTCTCCGAGCGGCTGGGGGCTGCGCAGTTTGGCCAAGCCGAAATCCAGAATTTTCAGGCGTCCGTTGCGGGTGATGAAAATATTCTCGGGCTTCAGATCGCGATGGACGATTCCCTGATCATGGGCAGCGGCCAAGCCATTCGCCAGTTGCACGGCAATCTCGATCGCTTTGCGCGCCGGCATTCCCGACGCAGAAATGCGTTCGCGAAGGGTTTCGCCTTCCAGGAGTTCCGAGACGATGTAATGCACGCCGTCGGCGGCGCCGACATCATGGATGGAAACAATGTTGGGATGATTCAACGCCGCGACCGCGCGGGCTTCCTGTTCGAAACGCCGCAGGCGTTCGGGATCGTTGGTGAAGGAAGCGGGAAGAACTTTCAGCGCGACGTCGCGCAACAGCCGCGTGTCGCGGGCGCGATAGACTTCGCCCATGCCGCCCGATCCGATTAGGGCGATAATTTTGTACGGTCCAAATTGCGTGTCCGCAGGATAAGGCATTTGTGTTTGCGCCGGGATTATAGCGTGAGCGCAGCTCCGCGTACATCGCCGCTACTGCAAACCGTCGACGACATAGAGGTCCGAGAGAATGCGCGTGTAGGAGTACACGTAGCTCTTAAGGTCCTGCGAAAAACCAGGAGGGGAACTGTCCATGAGTCCTGTGGGATCGGGCGGAGCGGTCGAGATGAACAACTTGCGTTCTCCGGTGGCCAAGTCGAGGAGATAGACGCGATTCGGAATTTCCGATCGCCCAACCAAGATACTCTTCCCATCGAGCGTCCACTGGACTGGCTCGTCACCGTCTTGTGTATTTGGAATGAGTGTGGGAGTGCCGCCATCGACGTGATAGATGATCGGTTTTCCTTCCGGGTCCAACGCGGCGATGTTTTTTCCGTCCTGGGAGATGCAGCCGCGGTAGTGGAATTGCACGCCCTCGGGACTGATGGACCGGGGCGTGCCATCCGGACCGTCCTGCACCCAAAGCCGCAATGCATGATCGTCGGGACCGCTGCCTACTTCGAGAATATGGCGGGCATCGGGGAAAAAGTACGCTTGGTTGACCGCGACGTTGCCGGTCGAGATGGGGTGCGATTCGCCAGCTCCAGTAGGAATCTCAACCACAGAGCGGTGGCCATCGCCGCGAGACACGAGTGCCAGGATGCGCTTGCCGTCGGGAGACAAGGTCGGAGCGAGGCCATCGCCAAGACGAACCGCGGGCAAGCCGTCTGAGCCGCGGACATACAAGGCGCCAGTGTCACCACCCGCTTCGCCGGTTTCATCAAAGGAAATAAGTTGGCCGTTGTCGCTCATGTCCCGGGGAATGGTCCAGTCGTGCCAGCTCAAGTCGACCTCTTTGCTGTCGGGAGGCCGCGCGATCATTCCTGCACGCCAGTCATCGCGGGCGAGAAGAACGCGGTTGTCACGGGAAATGTCATAAAGGGTGAGGGTGCCGGTGCCAGGGAACACCAGCCGTTCCTTACCGTTCAGAGTGGTCGCGCGCAACTCACGGCTCGATCCCGAAGTTGTGCCGGTAAACCAGACTTCGGTTCCATCCGGACGCCAGGCAAGTCCTTGCACGCTGACAAATTGTCTGCTGATGGTCTTCTTATTCCCCGACGCGTCGATGACGGCAATGGTGCCGCCGTCGTCTCGATAGAAAGGATGATCGATGAAGGCGACGCGCTGACCATCAGGAGAAATGCGTGCGTGGCTGATCCAACCGGGAGTTCCGTAGAGGACCTTTCCAACTGGATACTCAAGGCGGGACTTCCCCGCGACCCGGCGGACCACGGCCAAGGCAGCACCATTCGGGGACCAGTCGGCGTATTCCACGTTTTCAAGCACGTCTCGAGGAGCGCCTCCCCCTGGAGGGGTGCGCGCGAGCATCCCTACATATTCGAAGCCGCCCACGAAACGCCGTCTAAGCAGGACGGCCAGTTCACCGGAATCGGAAACGCCGAGAATATTTGCCGCCGACAATCCGAAAACCCTGGATTCCGCGCTGCCGCGTTGCGCTACGAACATGTCGGGAGGCCGGCCGTCCCAGGCGGCCGAGTAAATCAGATTGCCGTCGGACATGAAGCGCGCGCCCAGGATGGTGCCGCGACGGAAAGTAATGCGGTGCAAGATCGGGTTCGAAGCGAGGGGGACCGGGCGGAGCCACAGCATCACCAGGACGGTTGCGGCGATCAGAGCAAGGGCGGCCGCCGCCGGCACAAGCCAACGCTTGGGTGATGATGTGACCGACGCGCCCGGCGCGGAGGTGGCGGAGATGCCAGAGAGCGATTCCAGGTCAAAGGCGATGTCGTGCGCGGATTGGAAGCGGCGGCTGGGCTGCTTTTCCAGGCAGTGGCGCACGATGCGTTCAAACGCGGGAGTGGGGGCGGCGTGGATGGTGGAAAATTCTACGGGATCCTCGTTGAGAATGGCGGTCATGGTCTCGGCGCTGGTGTTGCGCTTGAAGGCGCGCTGGCCGCAGAGCATCTCGTAGAGGATGCCGCCGAAACTGAAGATGTCGGAGCGATGGTCGGCCGCTTCGCCGCGGATCTGCTCGGGGGACATGTAGCCGACAGTGCCGAGAACCTGGCCGGCACCGGTCTGCAGCACACTAACGCCGTCCACGGTGTCCGCTACGGGCAGTTCGGGTCGGCGAAGCTTGGCGAGGCCGAAGTCGAGAATCTTGATGCGGCCGTTGCGGGTGACGAAAACATTTTCGGGCTTCAGATCGCGATGAACGATCCCTTGGTCGTGGGCCGCGGCGAGACCGGTCGCCAGTTGGGCGGCGAGCTCGCTCGCTTTGCGTGCAGGCAAGCCGGAAACAGGAATGTGCTGGCGGAGAGTTTCGCCTTCAAGGAGCTCGGAAACGATGTAATGAACGGCGTCGCTGATGCCGATGTCGTACACGGAGACAATGTTTGGGTGATTCAGCGTCGCGACCGCACGGGCTTCTTGCTCGAAACGGCGCAGGCGTTCGGGATCGTTGGTGAAGGAAGCGGGAAGAACTTTCAGGGCCACGTCGCGCAACAAGCGCGTGTCGCGCGCGCGATACACTTCGCCCATGCCGCCCGAGCCGATGAGCGCGATAATTTTGTACGGTCCGAACTGCGTGTCGGCGGGGAAAGGCATTTGTTCGCGCGAGGAGTATAGCGCGGTCCCGGCTATTTTGAGGAAGGCCGGAAGAAAAGATAGCGCTCCCTCGGTGCGTCAGAGTGAAGCGACACAAGAGGCCGCTCGCGTTCGCTGCGGAATATTGCTACCTAAGGCAGGGCAGTGGACAAGGTGGACCGAAGCCCAAGGCAGAAACTCGAAGAGGAATTCAATCGAGAAAAAAAGTGGCCACCGATTCACTGGATAGCGGGGCCGGAAAGGGCGTTCAGGTCGTCGCACTTCGTATTTCCTGCCAGGGAATCCATGCAATCGAATTGGTCTTCGGACTTGGCCCAACCGGTTAAGGCTTGTGCCGTCTTAACTTGAACCCACCACTCTTTGTGGCCTTCGGAAATGACTTTGGCGCTGCAATCGAACAAGCAGCCGGTGCTGTTTTTCTCGGTGATGAAACTGCAATCGAATTGCCTGCGCCATTGGCCCTTGGTCCAAATGTCCGCGAATCCTTCGCCGCGATACATGTAGCGGAGAAGGATGTCGCCGGCCTGGAGTTGCAACTCGGGCAACGGTTGCAGGATCCGGATGCGGTCGGGTTCGTAGGTGATGTGAACTCCGGTGATGCCGGTCACCACTTCCGACACTTTCAGGGTGGTTATCGGTTTGCGATCCTCTTTCCAGTTGGAGTACAGCGCGACGTCTTTGAGGACGATCCACTTGCGGAACGAGCAACCCTCGAAGGGACAGGCTCGGAGGTTGATGACCGGCAGTGTTGGTTCAGCGACGGAGGGCTTGCTGGCGGGTTTCTGCGCTTGTACCGCGGACAGAGAGAGTACGCCGACGCAGAGAATCGCCAGAAATTGAAGACGCTTCATAAATTCAAGATAGCAGAATGGAGAGGGAAGCGGATTTTTTTGCATTTCGATAAAGAGACTTCGGCCGTTGAGATATATGGTGGCGCTCGGTGGGCGGTCCGTCAGACGATTGGAGGATTCATTGCCAAGGTCACAGGGTTGGGTGGAGCATCCTTGCGGGCGACCGATCCGAAGGCGCTGTGTGCGTGGTACCCGAGCCGGCCACGCTGAATTTTCAGGTGGATGATACGAAGCCGCGGAAAACGTCTGCATGGGTAAACTTTTTTCCGAGGGGAACTTCGTCGCCCAAATTGAATCTACGGTGAGCTGGGCCCGCCCAGAAAGAAGTGGGTTGAAATTGGCTGTTGCGGGGCGCAGCAGTACGAAGGATCCAGACACACGTCCCCCTACGTCTGGCACTCTGCCGCGAACTCCAAGCGGCTACCTCTGGTGCTATACTCCGCCGGGAATTCGACACTCGATTTGGCGCCGAAGTCACCGAGCTCGACGCATACGCGAGCCCAAGCGAACCAAGAAGTGTGTTAACGCGAAAGTTCTCATCGAGGATTTCGGGGAGGGATGACGATGGCGTTTGTTCGGGCGGTGGCGGTGGGCGAGATTCCTGCGGGAGCGATTCGCGAAGTGGATGTGGCCGGGAAGGCCATTGCCGTTGCCAATGTGGGCGGGGAGTTCCACGCCCTCGACAATACCTGCTTGCACCGGGGTGGCCCGCTTGGCGATGGGCCGCTGGAGGGCAAGGTGGTGACTTGTCCGTGGCATGGATGGCAGTATGACGTTACGACCGGGAAGGTATTGCAGAATCCTTCGGTGGGGGTGGCCTGCTATGCCGTGGAGGTGCGGGACGGGGAAGTTTTCGTCGATCTGGGCTGAAATTGCCCGTAAGTAGTTGAAGATAAATCGTTTGTGCCTAATTCATCGCTCCAAACGGCGCCGGGGAACCTAAAACGTCACAATTTTGCGCGATTTGCAGGGCTAACCCTCATATTTTGTTTCGCTTTTGGGGTGACGACGTGTATAGTCCCGTCTCGAATATTCAATGGCGCTTCCGACTACGCTACGACACTACTGGATCTTCAGTGCCGACCCGCACCACTACCATTGGGACACGCTCTTCGTAAAGGGTAAGGAAATGTGGCATGGGGCGGCCGGGAAGGCGGACGCGATCCGTGCGCTCAAGCAGGTGCGCAAGGGGGATCGCGTGCTGTGCTACCACTCCGCGCCGGAACGGTCTTTGTACTCGATCGCGGAGGTGACACGCGACCCCTATCCTGACCCACACGACCATAAAGGGAAAAACCTGGTGGCGGACCTGAGGGCATTCGAGAGGCTCCCGAGGCAGGTGACCTTGGCGGAACTCCGGGGTAATACCGCGCTCAAAAAAGTGAAAATGCTTAAGAACGTTCGGTTGCTGATCTCCGCGATTACCGATGCCGAGTACCTGGAGATTTTGCGGATGGCGGGAATCGTTGCGACTCCGGGGATTCCGCTGCCATAGCTTTCCCGAACCCGCTCCGCGTGACGCCCGGCGGAGCAAGCCCCGCCTTGTAGGGGATCAGGAACCGAGACTGCGGGGGTAGGTGATGGGTCTGCTCGGCCGCTCGGGAATTCTTGCTGCTTGCGTTGTCCTGCTCATGACACTTTTTCCGCAGAATCGGTCGCAGCAAGAAAACCTGCTCGCGAATATTTCTTCCGGGAAAACGCGGGTGCTGGATCTCACTTACGCCATTAACGACAAGGGCGTGCCTTGGCCGGGAGATGCCCGCTGGTTCCACGAGGAAGTGAACGCGACCGTGGAGAAGAACGGTGTGTTCACGCGCAGTTTCTGGATGCTGGAGCACTACGGAACGCACCTGGATGCGCCGATCCATTTTCCGCCCGGCACCGTAACCGTCGATAAAATTCCCGCGAAACAATTGTTTGGACCTGCCGTCGTGTTGGATGTGCGCGTAGAGGCCGCAAAGGACGCGGATTACCTGCTCCCTGCGGCGCGCGTCCAAGATTGGGAGAAGGGCCACGGCCGGATTCCCGAAGGCGCCATCGTATTGTTGCGGACAGGTTGGGCGGCGCGCTGGCCGGACACGCAGCGGTATCGTAATCAGGACGCGCAGGGGCGGATGCACTTCCCGGGATTTTCGGTGGATGCTGCGAAGTTGCTCATCGAGCGAAAGGTGAGCGGGCTCGGTTGCGACACGCTCAGCGTAGACTATGGCGCTTCGACCGATTATGCGGTTCATCACCTGGCTTTGGGAGCGGCGCTCTATCAACTCGAGAATCTTTCGGATTTGAGCGACGTGCCGGAGGCGGGAGCGTTTTTGATTGCGGCGCCGATTAAGCTGGAAGGCGGATCGGGTGGGCCGGTGAGGGTCTTTGCATTGGTGCAAGCCGGAAGCAAAGACGTAACGAAGTAACGATGTAATGATTTCGCGAACGGTGGTCGCGTGAAGGGCAGCTTGGTGAGCGAGTTGCGCTGGCTCGCTCCGCTCGGTACGCGCTCAAGCGCACCCCTACATTTGCTGTGAGGGGGTTCCGGTCGGGGTTGGCGCGGGCGCGCTGTTTGGGGTTTCTTGCGTCGGAAGGGTTGGGGGGTTCCTCGTAAGGGTGGGTTCATGAAAACAATCAGGTTTGGTGGGATCGCAACGGCGATTCTGGGTACGATTTTGTTCGCCGCGACAGATGTGAAGCCGCAGCAAGAATATCCTGTGACGGCACGGACGCTGAAGAACGGGATGAAAGTACTGGTGCAGACCGATCGCAGTATCCCCAACGTCGCGCTGTACATCTTTTACCGCGTTGGTTCGCGCAATGAGCGGCCGGGGACGACCGGGCTTTCGCATTTTTTCGAACACATGATGTTTAACGGCGCGAAAAAGTATGGGCCGGGTGATCTCGACAAAGTGATGGAGGCCAACGGCGGGGCGAACAACGCGTATACGACGCGCGATGTGACCGTATACCAGGATTGGTTTCCGCGCTCGGCTTTGCCTTTGATTTACGACATCGAATCGGACCGCATTCGCGATTTGAGCTTCGATTCCGAAAAGGTGAAGTCGGAACGGGAAGTGGTGGCTTCGGAACGCCGGTTGAGCGTTGATAACGAAAACAGTGGAGTACTCGACGAACAATTGTGGGCGACGTCTTATATCGCGCACCCGTACCAGTGGCCGGTGGTGGGGTGGATGAGTGACATCGAGCACTGGACGATGGAAGACCTGAAACATCATTTCGAAATGGGATATTCCCCGAACAACGCGACCATGGTGGTGGTCGGCGATGTGTCGGCCGAGGAAATCTTCAAGTTGTGCGAGACCTACATCGAGCCCATTCCCACACACCCGCCACCACCCCCGGTGACTACCGTCGAGCCGCCGCAAGCCGGGGAGCGGCGATTGATCGTACACAAGCCCGCGGAACTCCCTTTGCTGATGTTGGGCTATCACGTCCCGCAGACCAATAACCCGGATTTTTATGCGCTGAACATTTTGCGGACGATCTTGTTTCAGGGCGAAAGTTCGCGGATGTATCAGCGGCTGGTGGATAAGGATCAAATCGCGCTGGATGTGTCGTCGGCCGTCGAGCCCGCGTTTGATCCGACCATGGTGGAAGTTGTTGCGCAGCCCAAACAAGGCGTGGATCCCCAGGTGTGCGAGAAGGCGATTTATGAAGAGTTGGAGCGCGCCGCGACCATGCTGGTCAGCGACACGGAGCTGGAGAAAGCCAAGAATATACGGCTGGTCGAATTTTACCAACAAATGCGGACCATCAATGGGCGCGCGAACACCATCGGCACCTACGAGGTGTTCTTTGGAGACTACAACAAATTGTTCGAAGCGGCGAAGAACTATTCGGCGGTGACGAGCGAAGACGTGCAACGCGTGGCGAAAACCTACTTCGGAGCGAACAACCGGACCGTCGCGACACTGACTCCGGACACCACGGAGAAGGCAAAACAATGACGCGTGTTCTCTTGAGCCGCTCTTTCCTGGCCTTTGCCACTCTCGCCGTTCTGGCATTTTCGGCGGCTTCGTCCGCGCAGACATTGCATCTGCCTCCGCACGAGAAGGTGGTGTTGAAAAATGGATTGACGGTGCTCTTGCTGGAAAAGCATGGCGTGCCGCTGGTAAACATTTCGGCGATTGTGAAAGCGGGTGCCACCGCCGATCCTCGCGGACAAGAAGGACTGGCGACGGTCACCGCCGGCTTGCTACGGAAAGGCGCGAAGAACCGAAGCGCTCTGCAGTTTTCGGCAGATCTGGACTATATCGGCGGAACATTCGAAGCGGAAGCCGCGCCAGACTTCACGGTGATCAATGCGGAGTTTATGACTAAGGATCTCGCGCGCGGACTCGATCTTTTTTCCGACGCGTTGATGCGCCCCACGTTCCCTCAGGATGAAGCGGACAAATTTCTCACGCAGTCGCTCGACGGGGTGAAGGCCGCCAAAGACGATCCGCGATCGGTGATGATGCCGTACTTTTCGGGTTACCTCTACGGGATGCATCCGTACGGCCACCCATCGGGTGGGGACGAAGTCTCCCTGAAACAGATTCAGCGCGACGCGATCGCGAAATTCTACGAAGGGAACTACGCACCCGGGAATACCATTATCGCCGTCGCGGGCGACTTCAACGCGGCGGAAATGAAGGCGAAGTCTGACGAAGTATTCGGTGCTTGGCCGGCGCGAGCGGTGAGGAGTGTAGTCATTCCAGCGGCGCTTCCTGCGAAAGGGAAGCGGCTCCTGCTGGTGGACAAGCCGGACGCATCGCAAACGTATTTCGCGATTGGCAATACCGGCGTAGCCGTGAACGATCCTGATCGCGTCGCAATTCACGTGGTGAACACGATCTTCGGTGGGCGATTCACCTCCGAACTGAATGAAGCGCTTCGCGTGGAATCGGGATATACGTACGGCGTACGATCCTTCTTCGATCAACGCAAAGCGCCTGGGCCCTTTGTGATCTTCAGCTTCACCAAGAACGAAACGACCGCGCCGGCGATTGACCTCGCTTTGCAAGTTCTGACAAAGCTGCACAAGGACGGCGTGACGCCGGAACAACTGAAGTCCGCGAAAAGCTACATTAAGGGCCAATTTCCGCCGAACATCGAGACTTCGAGGCAGCTGGCGCGAACGATTGTGGTGCATGAGTTTTACGGACTTGGCGATGACGAGGTAAATCAGCTGGAAGCAAAACTGGACGCGGTGACTCCGGAAATCGCGCGGCAGATCATCCAGAAGCATTTCCCGGCGGAGAACCTGGTGTTCGTACTGATCGGAAAGGCGTCGGCCATCGGCCCAGCAGTGCAAAAATACGCTGCGAGCCAGGACGCGCGGTCGCTCAGCGATGCGGGTTTTTGGCCACCACCGGCGGCCGCCAAGAGGTAGCGCGGCAAATTCTATAAGGCGATTTGCGGTTGGCTCGTGCGGAGCGGGCGGATGACGTCCAAGCTTGCACGGTGAGTGGGAAGTGGAAAATCACGGCATCGCGCCGGATATTGAAGTGGAAAACGATCCTGCCTGTGGCCACAGGCCACGATGCCTAACGTGAAAGAGCTGTGCAGATGACGTTGGACGCGCTGAAGAAAAACCCGGTGGTGCTCCCGGATCATCCGCCCTATCCGAATTATCACAAGAACTGACGGCGAGGATTACTTCGGCTTGTTCGCGAGTGTCTTGGAATAAAGCCACGGATAGAGCTTCGGCTCATCGTAGGCTTTGTCCCACGAGACGTGTTTTACGCCGGGATACTCGGTGTAGTGAACTTCGGCGCCGACTGCCTTCATGGCGTCCGCCATGCGTTGCGATTCCGCGACGGGAACTATATTGTCGTCTGCGCCGTGAAATATCCAGACAGGTAGTTTGCCCACTTTCGCCGCGGCGTCGGCGTACGCCTGCGGCACGTCGGGTGGCGAAAAGTTCGCCAACTCGGGATGCGTCTTCAGCGTTGCAGCCGGCGGGTGAATGCCGCCGCAGATCACGACCAGCGCCGCGAACTTGTTCGGATATTTTGCCGCGAGATGCCAGCTCCCGTAACCCCCCATCGAAATTCCAGTGAGATAAATCCGCTGGGGATCGCCGTGAAATTCCTTGGTTGCTGCTTGCAAGGTGGCCATGGCAAGGTCGTCCATGGGCGGTTGCGTCCACCAGGTATTCTTGCGGCACTGTGGCATCACCACGATCGCGTGGAAATGACCACGATCGCTGCGAATCGCCGTACCGATGCCTACGTCGGTCTGATCCATCCCGTCGTCTCCACGCTCGCCCGAGCCGTGCAGGGCCAGGATAACCGCCCATTTTTCGCGCGGCGTCCAGTCGTCCGGCACGAATACCTGATATTTATAGGTTGCCCCCTGCAGCTCAATCGTGCGATCGAGGAAGCCGGTTTCGCGTTGTTTGCCGAACATCGGGATGGCCATCGCTAAACACAAAACGAACACCGCGATCATTCTTCCGGACAGAGTAAGCACCAATTCCCCCAAGCGATAGACTCTAACATGAGCTCTGCATCCGAGTTCGCTGCTGGAGTACACAACCACGTCGCGTGCCGAGCAAAGAGCCGTTGTGATAGTTTGATCTGGAAACCATCATGCCTGAACTTCCCGAAGTCGAAACAGTCGTCCGAGGATTGCGCCGATCGATCCTGGGGCGAACGATTTTGTCCGTGCGTCTGGGGAAAACCGATTTCATCGACGATCCCGTCGCACTCGAGATGCATCTTCCCGGGCGCCGCATTGAAGCCATCGAGCGATTTGGAAAATTCATGCTGTTGCGCCTGTCTGGGGCTGCGAGGGGCGATCGCGTCGTGGAACATGGGGACCCGGCGCCCGCCTCGCTGCTCGTGCATCTGGGTATGACGGGCCAGCTGGCGCCAAGCCCTGCGGCGCGGCCTTACGGAAAGCACACCCACGTATATTTGACGCTCGACGACGGCAGGGAGGTGCGCTACACCGACCCGCGACGTTTCGGGAGAATGACCTACCTGACCGAGGCGCTGCTCGCCGAAGAGCTGAAGGCTTTTGGCGCAGATCCACTGGAAGTAGGCGTGGCGGAGTTCGCCGCGCGAATCCGCTCGCGTCACGCGCGAATCAAGGCGTTGCTGCTGGATCAGTCCGTGCTCCGGGGAGTCGGCAATATTTATGCGGATGAGAGTTTGTGGCGCGCCAAGATTCATCCCGCTCGGCTGGGGACGAGCCTCAAGCCAAAAGAAGCGGAGACGCTGCGCAAGGTGCTACAGGATATTTTGAAAAAGGCCATCGTGATGCGCGGGTCTTCCATTTCCGATTTCCTTGACGCTGATGGCGAGCCGGGCGAATATCAACGGCGCCATCGCGCCTACGGACGGGAGGGGGAGCGTTGTTATCGTTGCCGCACGTTGATTCGCCGCGCGATCGTCGCCGGCCGCAGCAGCTATTTTTGTCCCAAGTGCCAGCCGGCGCCGCGCCGACCGAAACCCTCCAACACGTCGGGCTGGCCCGGCCGATCGAAGGGCTCCTCGAAACGCATGAGGGATGATCGTGCGTCTAATTCCATAACCAGCGTCGGTATCGGGGTTTCGTGGATTGCCGGGAAGCCACTACGAATCGTCGGATTTCTTAGACACCAAGCGGTCCAATAAAGAGGGAGAACGGATGAATTCACGTCGGGTCGGTCTGCTCGTACTCGGTTTTGTGCTTGATCTTGGCGGGTGTGCGCGCCGGAATGGCCCGCCCTTCGCCGAACGAAAACAGCCCGTTCACGGCGGCCGATTCCCGAATCATCGCCGAAATCCACGATAGCAGTGAGGCCATGGCCAACCTCGAATATCTCTCCGACAGCATCGGCGCGCGGATGACCGGATCTCCTCAGCTCAAGAAAGCGAATGACTGGACCAAAGAAAAGTTCGCTCAGTATGGGCTGACCAACGTGCACCTCGAGCCGTGGACGATTGCACGCGCTTGGACGCGTGGTACGGCTCACGCTCGTATCGTTGCCCCGGCCGAGCATCCGCTAACGATCGCGGCGGCGGCGTGGTCGCCCAGCACGCCGGGAACAGTGCAAGGACCCGTGGTTTATTTCAACGCGATGAAAAAAGAAGAGTTCGCCAAATTTCACGACAAGCTGAAGGGCGCCGTCGTTATTTATCAGGAGCCGGAGAGCTTGTCGCCGCCAAAACCCGCTGACCCGTATGCCCAAGCGTTGCATCCGCTCGAGCAGCCTCCTCCGCGGATGGGTGAGCCGCCGATTTCCGACCCATACGACGCATTCATGCTGGCGGCGAAAGAACGGACGCAATTTCTCAAAGAAGAGGGAGTTGCGGTGGTGCTGCGCGACGCGAACAAGCCCCATGCCTTGCTGAACATGACCGACGTCAGCCTGGAACGATACGCCCCAGGCGTGATTCCGACGGCGTTCATCACCGGCGAAGGCTACCGGATGATATTTCGTTTGCTGAAGCACGGGCCCGTGCAAGTCGAGATCGAGATGACCAACGCCATGGGCGATAAGCCCGTGGAGGTCTACAACACCGTCGCGGACCTCCGCGGATCGGTGAATCCCGACGAGATGGTGATCCTCGGTGCACATCTTGATTCCTGGGACCTGGGCACGGGATCCACGGATAACGGCACAGGTTCGATGGCCGTGCTGGAAGCGGCGCGCGCGTTGGCAAAACTCAATCTGAAGCCAAAGCGTACGATTCGATTTGTGTTGTTCACGGGTGAAGAGCAGGGACTCTACGGCTCCCAGGAATACGTCAAAGCTCACCAGCAAGAGTTGGAGAACGTCTCCGGTGTCCTCGTGCATGACACGGGAACTGGACGCGTGCTGACGCTGGGACTGCACGACAACTATCAGGATCGTGAGTTGGTGGACGAGGTGCTCTCGCCGCTTCGCGAGCTGAAACTCCTCGAGCCCAGCATGGCGCGGTCCTACGGTACCGATCACCTCTCCTTTGATGAAGTAGGTGTTCCCGGATTTTTCTGCATACAGGATCTCGCGGAATACCGCTTGACCCACCACAGCCAGTCGGACACTTTCGACAAAGTGTGGAAAGACGACTTGAATCAAGGCGCGGAAGTGTTGGCTGCATGGGCCTACAACACCGCGCAACTTCCTGGGATGCTCCCGCGGAGGCCGCTGCCGTACAATCCGGCTCCGAACGCAAAGAAACCCGAACAGCCAAAACCGGACTCGATTGAGGCTACCGATTCCAGAATTATCGAGCAGGTGAAAAGCGACGAACCGGAGTTGAAAGCCAACTTGACCTACCTGGTGGATCGCATCGGACCGCGCTTGACCGGTTCACCGCAGCTCGATCGCGCCAGCCACTGGACCGAGGAGCAATTTAAATCCGCAGGCTTGCCGAGCGTGCACTTGGAGTCGTGGAGCATCGCGAATAGCTGGACGCGCGGTCCCGCGACGGGACGAATCTTGGCGCCGGCGGAGCAGTCTTTAACGCTGGCGACCGGAGGATGGTCGTCGAGCACCGCAGGTGCCATCCGTGGTCCCGTTGTGGGCGTAGCCTACGAAAAGCTTGAGGATTTGGAAAAATATCGCGGCAAATTAAAAGACGCCATTGTGCTTTTAGGACATCCGAGGGAAATGGAGCTTCCGCGAAACCCTTTGATCACGCCGTGGGATGAGGAGACCATCCCGGTCGCGCACCCCAAGGGGGATACCCCGTACATTTCTGGCGACTACCAGAAGCTGCGCGCTGCACTGATGAAGATGATCGAGGAAGAAAAGCCGCTCGCGGTGCTCATTGGCTCGGAGAAGGACTACGGATTGATGAACATGGGCACGATTTCACGCGACTACGCGCCGACGGCAGCTCCCGTGGCCTACGTCGAACGCGAGAACTACCTGCAGTTATGGCGGTTCGTCGAACAAGGCCCGGTTGAGGTCGAAGTAAATATCAACAGCAAATTCAGCGGGAAGCCCGTGGATGTGTACAACACCGTCGCGGAAATTCGTGGAACGCAAAAACCGGACGAAGTCGTCATCATCGGCGCGCACCTGGACTCCTGGGATCTGGGCACTGGTGCAACCGACAACGGCACCGGTTCGATGGTCGTGCTGGAAGCAGCTCGCGCGTTGCAGAAACTCGGCATCCAGCCCAAGCGCACCATACGGTTTGTGCTGTTCACCGGCGAAGAACAGGGCTTGAATGGCTCGAAGGCCTACGTGAAGGCGCATGCCGCCGACCTGGCAAAAATTTCGGCCATGCTGGCTCACGACAGCGGAACCGGAAAGGTGTTGACCGTTGGACTCATGGCGAACTACGGCGCGCGCGAAACCATGGACCACGTCCTCTATCCACTCGCTAAGGCGTCGGGCATCGAACTCGCCGAGCCCAGTTTGCGAGTCGAGGGCGGCACGGACCACGTTCCGTTTGACGAAGCGGGTGTGCCGGGGTTTTGGTGCGTGCAGGACAATGTGGACTACGACAAGACGCACCATTCGCAGGCGGACACGTTGGACCGCGTACGATGGGACGATCTGACCGAAGGCGCGCAAGTGCTGGCGGTGTTTGCGTACAATGTGGCGCAGCTCCCGGACATGCTCCCGCGGAAGTCCGCGAAGCCAACGCAGCCCTAGCCGCTTTGGTTGCAGGTTTCATGCTACCGAGTCGGTCCCCGGAGCCCGATCAGCGATGAGAGCTGTGGTGCAGAGAGTGAGTCGAGCGAACGTTACCGTCGAGGGCCGCATCGCCGGTCAGATCGAGGCGGGGTTGATGATTCTACTGGGCGTAAGCCGCGACGATACCTCGCCAGTTGCTGTCTCCATGGCCGAAAAAGTCGCCAACCTCCGAATCTTCGAGGACGAGCAGGGAAAAATGAACAAGTCCCTGCTGGAAGTGAAAGGCGCAGCGCTGGTAGTCTCGCAATTCACGTTGTACGGAGATGCGCGCGGACAGCGGCGTCCCAGCTTTATGGCGGCGGCTCCTCCCGACAAGGCGGTCGCGTTGTACGAAAAGTTCAGCGCCGTGCTGCGCGAACTTGGTGTTACGGTAGCCACAGGAGTGTTTCAGACAACCATGTCGGTGGAGCTGGTAAATGAAGGCCCGGTCACGATCCTCCTCGACTCCGATAAAGCCTTCTAGCCGCAGGCCGCGCACAGCTGTTGCCAAAGCGCGCTGGACCACGGCTGGCGTCTTGCGCGAGCTTCGCCGACTGGCGGACCCACGCGTGCGGGAAAAGATGGCCTATTTCGGTGTGAATGTCCCCAAGGCGCACGGAATTTCGGCGCCGGTGTTGAACGCGCTGGCGCGGCGCATCGGCAGGGATCACGACCTCGCGAAACAACTCTGGCACTCCGGCATTCACGAAGCGCGAATTCTGGCGGCGCTGATTGGCGAGTCAACGAAACTGACTGCCGGAGAAATGGATCGTTGGGCGCGCAGCTTCGACGCCTGGGACGTCGTGGACGCGGCATGCTGCTATCTTTTTGCGTTTGCTGCTCCGGCGTGGCGCAAGGCGGACGCCTGGAGCCGGCGCAAAGAAGAGTTTGTAAAGCGCGCGGCATTTTCATTGGTTGCGTATCTCAGTTACAAAGACAAGCAAGCTCCCGACGCGGCGTTTCAGCGATTCTTGCGCACTATCGAACGAGAGTCGCATGACGAAAGGAATTTCGTGCGGAAAGCCGTAAACTGGGCTTTGCGCAACATCGGTAAGAGAAATCTGCGGCTCAACCGAGCGGCGATTCGCACCGCGGAACGCATCCGGCGCCAAGATTCCCGATCGGCGCGATGGATTGCAGCGGACGCTCTACGCGAATTGAAAAGCGACCCCGTGCAAGCGCGGCTCCGGCGAAAGCGGGCATGATCGGTGCGAAAGGCGAACAACTTTTCCGAACTCAGGATTCGCCGCGCGCAAAGCAATGACTCCGCTCGCCTCGCCGCACTTTGCACGGAACTAGGGTACCCCGCGACGGCAAGCGAAATGAAGGCTCGGCTGAGCCGAGTCAAACCGGCTGCTGACAACGCTGTTTTTGTCGCGGAGTCGCGTGAAGGTGAAGTGATCGGCTGGCTGCATGTCAGCGTTTCCCAGTTGCTGGAAGTTCCCCTGCGCGCTGAAGTCAATGGCTTGGTCGTCGCCGAAGGCCAGAGAAGTAAAGGAGCAGGGGCGAAGTTGCTGGATTCTGCGGAGGATTGGGCGCGGAAGAAAAAATGCTCGAGCATGTCGGTCCGCTCCAACGTGATCCGCGAGCGCGCTCACGCTTTTTACGAGCGCCACGGTTACGAACACTACAAGACCCAGAAAGCTTTCCGCAAACCGCTTTGACTCACGGCTTCGCGGCTTCGCTCTAATTCAGCGGGCTGGTGACCTTGATCTCAAATATTTCCGACCAGTTTTTGCCGGTGACAAACAATCTACCGCGCTTTGCGTCGTAGGCGATTCCATTCAGCACGTCTTCGGGTTCGTGCTTTTCCTTCTCTACCACCGTCGTGAGGTCGATCCATGCCAGCACTTGGCCCGAGCGCGGATCGATGCGCGCGATTCGCGGCGAATGCCAGATGTTCGCGAAGATCTCACCGTTGACGTATTCCAGTTCGTTCAAGTTCGTGACCGCTTCCTTCCCGGCATACACTTCGAGGGTCCGCGTCACCAGGAATGAGGTTGGATCGATAAACTGAAGTTTGTTTGTTCCATCGCTCAATATGAGCGAAGCGTTATCGTGCGCGAGGCCCCATCCTTCGGTTTCGTAATGGAATTCTCCGGCTTGCCGGAAAGTACGAACGTCGTAAATAAATCCAATCTTGGTCAACCAGGTCAGCTGGTAGACCTTGCCGCGGAAGATCGTCAAGCCCTCGCCGAAATATCGTGGTGGCAGGTTGACGTGTTTTAGCACCGCCCCGGTTTCCAGCACGGTTTGGCGCAGCGTGGATTGACCGCTCCGCCCGGTGCTTTCGTAAAGGTATCCATCGGAATATTCGAGTCCCTGCGTGAAGGCGTGCGGATCGTGAGGGTAAGACTTGACCACGATTACGCCGAGAACCGGGACGCCCTGCGCGCTTGCGACGCGCGTCTGGGCCGAAACAGCGGCACGCCCTGCGTCTCTGCCTCGCGCGGTGATCCCGCCAACCAGAAACAACGCGGCGGTCAACGTCTGAACCATACCCACACAACGAAAGTTCCAACACGTTCGTCCTGGTTTCATTATCTGGCTCCGCTTCACAGTCCGTTTGGCAACAGGAGGGCACGCCTTGAAGCCTTGCCACAACCGTCTGGGCAAACGCCTACGGCTTCAGCCGCTGCGGCCTTGTTTGTGGGGTGCCGCACAACGCAGGGATTATCACTTGGAACGCGCCGGAGCGCGAGGTGGCCAAGTGTATCGCAATACGATATACTTCATAGATGTCCGGCGAAACCACTACCGAAGAATACCGTGCCTTGGCCGAGCTTCGCTGTCGCATCCGCCATTTTCTGGGCGAGGGCGACGCCGCCGCGCGAGCTGCGGGCCTAGAGCCCCAGCAGTATCTGCTGTTGTTGATGATCCGCGGTCTCCCCGAGGGTAAAGAAGCCACCATCCGCACTTTGGCCGAGCGTCTCGCGCTGAAACATCACAGCGTCGTCGAACTGATCGACCGGCTGGAGGCCCACGGCTACGCGCGGAGGACTCGCGGGCGTGACGACCGGCGCCGCGTGCTGGTCTCGCTGCTGCCGCGAGGAGAGCGGATGCTTGAAGAGGTCGCTCGCCAGCGCATCAACGAGTTGCGCTCGTACGGCCACGAATTGGTCCGCGCCATCGACCAACTTCTGGATCAGCCGCTAAAACCGCAGAGCTACAACCGCGCAAAGAAGCTTTCGAGGAATCGAGGGCGAGAGAAACGTGCCTATGACTCCGGGCAAAACTGAGGGCCAATCCCAAGCGGTGGGTCGCAGCGCGTCATGGGAATCGCTGGGCGACTTCACTACGACACTCCGCGTGCTGCCGATCTCAGGGCTTGCTCTGGCGATTGGAGTCCTTGCGGCTTTTGTGGCATTGGCGCTGCTGCGCCTGATCGGATTATTCACCAACCTATTTTATTTCGGGCGCTGGAGCACCGCTCTGGTTTCGCCCGCAGGCAATCATCTCGGAGTATTCAGCGTGCTTGTTCCTATCGGTGGCGCCTTGATCATCGGCGTAATGGCGCGCTATGGATCGGAGCGCATCCGGGGTCACGGCATACCAGAAGCCATCGAAGCGATTCTAATCAATGGCAGCCGGGTCGAGCCGAAAGTCGCCTTCCTGAAGCCGCTTTCTTCCGCGATTTCGATCGGTTCGGGCGGCCCGTTCGGCGCCGAAGGTCCCATCATCATGACCGGCGGCGCTTTCGGATCGATGATCGCCCAGCTATTTCACCTGACCAGCGCGGAGCGGAAAACACTCCTGGTGGCGGGCGCGGCCGCAGGCATGTCGGCGACGTTTGCCGCCCCGGTTGCGTCGGTCTTGCTCGCGGTCGAACTTCTTCTGTTTGAGTGGAAGCCGCGAAGCCTGATTCCCGTTGCCCTTGCCAGCGCGATGGCCGCGGTATTGCGCCGGTACATTCTTGGATTCGGCCCCCTTTTCCCGGTGCCGGCGCATCCTTTATTCATCGGACCAAAGGGACTGCTGGGATGCGTCCTCGTGGGCCTGCTGGCGGGCGTACTGTCGGCGCTGCTGACCTTATCGGTATATGCGGCAGAAGACGTCTTTCAGCATTTGCCGATTCATTGGATGTGGTGGCCCGCGATAGGAGGCCTCGTCATCGGATTAGGCGGCCTGATTTTTCCGCAAGCGCTCGGCGTGGGCTACGACACCATTGGCGCCTTGCTCCAAGGCAGTGTGACGACGCACGTCATTCTCGGCGTTCTCTTCGTCAAATGGTTTATCTGGGCCGTGTCGCTCGGCTCCGGCACGTCCGGCGGAGTTCTAGCCCCGCTGCTAATGATGGGCGGAGCCCTTGGCGGACTGGAAGCCATGTTCTTGCCCAACGAAGGCCTGGGCTTCTGGCCGCTCATCAGCATGGGCGCTGTCCTGGGCGGCACGATGCGCTCGCCATTCACCAGCATTGTGTTCGCGTTCGAGCTGACCCACGACGCCAATGTGTTCCTGCCGCTGCTCGTGGGCAGCGTGGTGGCGCACGGTTTCACGGTTCTGACGCTGAAACGCTCCATTTTGACGGAGAAGGTGGCTCGCCGGGGATTTCACCTGAGCCGCGAGTACGCTGTTGATCCACTCGAGATTTTGTTTGTGCGCGAGGTCATGCGCACCAACGTCGTGGTATTGTCCGCCAAGAGCACCCTCGGAGAGATGCAGCACTCCCTTCGAAGCGATCATCGGCAGAGCCAGAGACTCTTGCCGGTCGTGAATGAGCAAGCGCAACTGGTCGGCGTGCTTACCCGCCGAGACATCCGCGAGCGGCTCTATCGCGACGGAGATTCCGCTTTGCAGCTCTCCATTGGCGAATTGGTACGCACGGAAACCGTGGAGACCTATCCCGACGAACCTCTTCGCGTTGTGGTCTACCGCATGGCGGAACTTGGCGTGACCCGAATGCCAGTCGTCGAAAGCGCCACGCGAAAATTTCTCGGCCTCGTTTCGCTGAACGATCTGCTCAAAGCCCGAGCGCGGCACCTCGAAGAGGAACGTCGCCGCGAACGCACGTTAAAGCTGCGATTCCTGTTGCCGGGAGGCCGCGTAACCGAGCAGAAGGAAACCTCCGCGCGAAGCCATCGAGACAACTGAAATGTCGGAAACTGCGGCACAACTCGATGCGGTTCCCGGGAAATGGTGGAACATTCCTGCCCGCCAATGGGTCGATTTTCTCAAACGCCGCGAAGAGCAAGTCTTTCTCGTCCTAACCCTGGTGATCGGCGCATTGGTGGGTCTTACCGTCGTTGCTTTCATCGTGCTTACCGAACATGTCGGCGCCCGTATTTATCCGCCCGGCAGCGCCGCGTGGCACAGGCTGCTTGCGCCCGTGCTGGGCTCGCTCGCCATGGGCTACCTACTGTTCAAATATTTTCCGGACGCTCGCGGCAGCGGCGTGCCCCAAACCAAAGCCGCCCTCTACGCCCGCGGCGGTCGCATCTCGCTTGGTACCGTCTTCGGGAAATTTTTTTGCACCTCGGCCACTCTTGCCAGCGGCATCCCCCTCGGCCGTGAGGGTCCATCCGTGCAAGTTGGCGCAGGCCTCTCCTCCGTGTTGGGTCGGGCCCTGGGGCTCAGCCCGGAAAAAGTAAAGGCCCTGGTACCGGTGGGCGCCGCGGCGGCGATCGCCGCGGCCTTCAATACGCCGCTGGCAGCCGTGCTGTTTGCCCTGGAGGAGGTCGTCGGCGACCTCCATGCACCGGTGCTCGGTTCGGTCGTGCTGGCTTCTGCCACCTCCTGGGCCATGCTGCGATTGCTCCTCGGGAACGACCCGCTCTTCAAGGTTCCTTCCTACCAGTTGGTCAGCCCCTGGGAATTCGGAATCTATGCCGTTCTCGGGGTGTTTGGCGGCTTGGTGTCGGTAGCGTTCACCAAGCTTTTGGTGGGCATGCGCGAACGCTTCTTGCGGTTTCCGCGCAAGACGCTCTGGTTCCAGCCTCTGGCGGGTGGGTTGTTGGTGGGCGTCATGGGCTGGTTTGTGCCACAAATTCTAGGAGTCGGCTACTCCTACGTCGGGTCTGCCTTGAACGGTGGAATGGCGCTAAAGCTGATGCTTCTGCTCTTGGTGCTTAAGTTCTTCGCCGTCATCACCAGCTATGCCTCCGGAAATGCGGGAGGCATCTTCGGTCCTGCGTTGTTCCTTGGAGCGATGCTGGGCGGGTCTGTAGGAACCATAGCGCACAACTTGTTTCCGGCTCACGTTGCGACCCCCGGAGTCTACGCTCTGGTTGGCATGGGGACCGCGTTCGCCGGCATCGTGCGCGCTCCCATGACCTCCGTGGTCATGATTTTTGAGACCACACGCGATTACTCCATCATCGTTCCCTTGATGATCTCCAATCTCGTCAGCTTCTTCATATCGTCGCGTTTCCAGCCCGAGCCCATCTACGAAGTCCTGGCCCATCAGGACGGCATCCACCTTCCCGGCGCCCAATCGCGTTCGGTCGAAGGCCAGCAGCGCGTGATTCGCGCCATGCGTCCGGCAACGGAAATCCTCGACGCAGACCTGACAGTGAAAGACGCGATGGAAAAGGTCCGCGCCAGCGCATTTCATTCCTGGCCGGTAAGCGACAGCTCCGGCGTCGTCGGAATGGTCAACATGGCCACTCTGGAGAAGGAGATGGCGGACAGCGGCGCTAGCCGCACGCTCAAAGAGTTTGTCGATGGCCGTGAGTTCCCGCACCTGCACGTCGACCATCCGCTCAGCGTCGCGCTCGAGCGCATGGGCACCACGCGTTTGGACGTACTCCCTGTCGTGAGTCGTGCCAATATCCACAAGCTGGAAGGCGTCGTGACCCTCCAGGAAGTCCTGAACTTCTACGGTTTCGGCGGCACCATCTGCTCCCCGTAGCTCCCTGCCGCCACGATCGAACGCAACTGGTAGCGCCGACATCGTTGTGGGCTCCGGTTGGCCCCTCTCCCACGCCTGGCGCTCTAGCGAACTAGACGCAGGCTCGGTCCGCATCCAGGACTTCAACATAGTCGGTCTGCCCGACAACGCCTGGAAGGATCACCACCATTCCTGCGGGCTCTCTGTGCTCGGTTCTTTGGGCCCGCTGGGTTAACTCCGAATCTTGCCTTTTTCCGTCGCCGCGGCCGCGACCCTCAGGACCATCACCCCCATCCCTGCCCCACCCTGCTCATTGACTCTCTTTCTCTCTATGTGTTACCCATAGTGCGCCCAAGTACAGCCCAATTTGGGTCGCAGTGATAGGTCGCATGGCGTCTGACACCAAGCACCTCGAAGTCACTTTGGATACTCACGTCGAAAGCGTGAATTTAGCCGAGGAAATGTGTCTCCGCGTCGCGGAGTCCGCTGGCTTCGGCGAGGACGATTGCTATCGCATCGGCATGTCGGTACGCGAAGGCGTCATCAATGCCTTCCATTACGGGAATCAAGAACGCCCCGAGAAGAAGATCCATCTAGCGGTCGATATAACGCCAGAGAAAATGATCATTCACGTCCTGGACGAGGGCAAGGGCTTCGATTTGACGCACGTCCCGGATCCCCTCGCGCAAGAGAATCTGTTGAGCACCTCGGGACGCGGCATTTTCCTAATGCGCGCTTTCATGGATGAATTTGAAGTGGTCGCGGGGCGTACCGGTGGCGCGGAAATCATCATGTCGAAAAAACTTCCTTCCGGAAGCGATCCTTCGGCGAACAACCAGGGCGGTCAAAATGCGTCGTCACAGCAGGGAGCCTAAATAAAATCATGGATCTGCGCGCCACCTATCGCGATGCTGGCAGTGTCACCGTAGTGGACATCGGCGGCCGCATCACCCTCGGCGAAGGAAGCGCTCTGCTTCGCAAAACCATCCGCGAGCTCCTCGACGATGCCCGCACCAAAATCGTTCTCAACCTCGCGGACGTAAATTATATCGACAGCTCCGGAATCGGTGAACTGGTGACGGCGTTCACCACCGTGAAGAAGAGCGGCGGCGACCTGAAGCTCCTCCACCTCACCAAAAAAGTTCACGACCTCTTACAGCTCACCAAGCTGTTCACCGTTTTCGACGTCTACTCCGACGAAAATACCGCCCTCAACAGTTTTCGCTAAGCCTGCCGCCTCCATTCGGAACTCCGAAAATCGTGTGGTATGCCGTTTCAACCCTCCTTCAGCCGGCCGGAGGGGGCTTTTCGAGCTCTCCCTCGGCTTCTAAAATCCGAGAAACCAATATCGGCGATACCCGATCAATACAAGTCGCTTTAACCTCCGTTAGAATCAGCGGTTGCGCAAAAAACAACGAAACGTTCACCGTTTCGTGCGCCACTCGCCATCTACGCTTGCCTGCGGCAGAATCGTAACGATGAACGCCGCCTCCGATACCGCTTGGATCACCGAACGTGCTAAGGTCGTCGGTTTCGACCTATGCGGCGTCGCGCCTGCGGAAAAATTTCCCGAATTGGCACAAGCCGGGGCCTGGCTGGCGAAAGGCTACGCAGGCGAAATGAAATATCTCGCCGACCCGCGCCGCAGCGACCCGCACCTCGCTTTCCCCGGAATCCGCAGCGTCATCGTCTGCGCCCTCAACTACAACGCCGCCCAGCCAAAATCGATCGACGTGCCTGACCAGCGGGACGCCGGCGAAGCACGCGGCTGGATTTCGCGCTATGCCTGGGGCGCGGATTATCACCATGTCCTGCGAACGAAACTGAATGTCTTGCTGGGTGCCTTACCAGAGCGATTCCACGACCCATTCGAGGCCCGCGCCTGTGCCGACACCGGTCCCTTGCAAGAGCGCATTTTCGCCAAACACGCCGGTTTGGGTTGGCTCGGCAAGAACACCCTGCTCCTTAACCAGGCCTTGGGCTCGTGGTTCTTCCTGGGCGCAATCCTCACCACGCTGGACCTGCATCCGTCGCTCGCGCCCGCCGAAGCACCTCCTCCCGACCTGTGCGGCAGTTGCACTCGCTGCATCGATGCTTGTCCCACCGACGCCTTGGTCGAGCCCTATGTGATGGATGCACGTCGCTGCATCTCGTATCTGACCATCGAGCTTCGCGGCAGCATTCCCGCCGAATGGCGCGAGCCGATCGGCCGCCACGTCTTCGGCTGCGACATTTGCCAGGATGTTTGCCCTTGGAACCGCCGTGCCCCCGTTACGCAAGCGCCAGAATTTCAGCCCAGAACATTCCCGCAACACGTCCACGCCGCCGAAAACAGCGCTGCGCAAGGCGAATTGCTTCCGGCGAAGGAACACGACGCCTGCTCGACAAAGTCGTTGCTTCTGCCGAGCCTCGAGTGGTTGGCCGCCATGACCGAATACGATTACCAAGCGGTCTTTCGCCGCAGCGCCATCAAGCGCGCCAAATGGCGCGGCCTTGTCCGCAACGCGTGCATCGCGCTGGGAAATTCCCAGCCAACCGCGGATGCGCCCGCCCGCGACAGAATCCTGAAGTTACTGGAACGCCTTGCCGCTTCTCCTGATTCCGCTGTTTCAGAATCTGCCCTTTGGGCGCTCTCTCGCATCCAATAAACGGCTCAAGCGTTCGCTCCAATAGCGCAGGCATCGAGGTTCCAGGGTTGGCTTTACGACGCCGCTCGATATAGCGGTATAATTCCAGCGTCCGGAGCTTCACCTTCCCGCGCAGTAGGAGCACCCGATGAACCGCCGCAAGTTTCTCGTCAGCGGCGGCATTGTCAGCGCGGGATTGTTTGGAACCGGCAATGCCGCAACCAGCCTTTTGCAAGCAAGCACAGCATCAACAAGTTTTGAATCAACAAATCTCGAATTGGAGGACAAACCCGTGGCATTCTCAGTGCCCCCGCTGCCGTACTCGTTCGACGCGCTCGAACCTCACATCGACGCCAAGACGATGGAGATTCACCATGACAAGCATCACGCTGCTTACGTAACGAACCTCAACAAGGCTCTCGAAGCCCATCCTGATCTGCAATCCAAGTCCCTGGAAGATCTTCTCGGAAACCTCGACGCCATTCCCGAGAGCATCCGCAACGCCGTCCGCAACAACGCCGGCGGCCATTGGAACCATTCGCTTTTCTGGACGCAAATGAAGAAAGGCGGCGGTGGTGAACCCAAGGGCGAGCTTGGTTCCGCCATCAGCTCCACGTTCGGCTCCTTCGAGGAGTTCAAGACAAAGTTCGCTGCCGCCGGCGTCGGCCGCTTCGGCTCCGGCTGGGCTTGGCTCGTGGTGAAGGATGGCAAGCTCGCCATCGATTCCACTCCCAATCAGGACACGCCCATTTCCCTGAAAGCGAAGGCGGTGCTCGGCTTGGACGTCTGGGAGCACGCCTATTACTTAAAGTATCAGAACAAGCGGCCCGATTACATCGCGGCGTGGTGGAGCGTCGTCAATTGGGACTCTGCCGCGGACCTCTATTCCAAGGCCAAGAAATAGTCGACGGAATGAGACGGCAGACAAAGAGGAAAGGCCCGGTCGGAAATTCCGACCGGGCCTTTCCTTTCTCTCAAGGATTTGAGAATGGGAAGTATCAGGCCATCGCGTGCCGCTTGGCCATCGCGATCGGACCAACGCGCGGCGCGCTGTGATAACTCGGCGGCGCACCGGCATACGTTCGTGCTTCTCGCGACGCAATCGATTGCGGACCCATCGATGTCGGTGAGCGCCTCGTAGCTTCGCGCACCAACTCCATCCGCCCGCGCACCCGGAACTTTGTCAAAAGCGACGAGACGTGAAACTTTACGGTGCGTTCGGAAAGATTCAGCGTGGCGGCTATTTCCTTATTCGCGAGACTTCGCATCACGCCGCCAAGCACTTCTTCTTCCCTCCGAGTCAGCTTCACCGAGCTGCCCACCGAATGCCCGGCTTGCAGCAGTTTTTCGGCTTTCTCGGTCAGACCTTCCAGGGATTCATGCGCGGCTTCCACCATCACCACGTAGTCCCTCGGCGACTGGCCGCGAACCATGCAATGCATCGCCAGTAGTCCGGCCGCTTCCTCGACTGGAAACTGCCCGTCCGGACCGGCCGCGACATGAAAATGCGAGACGCCGGTGTTCTTTTCGTAGAAAAAGTAGGTTTCCCGCAGAGTATTAGAGCTGGGAGTTTGCAATTGGTGTGCTTCGGAATGATGCGGCTGTTCGTTCTTGCGGATTACTTTCACGTGCACCCCTCCGTACGCAGCCTCGCGATGGCGACCGAGACCCGTTGGTTTTGATTGATAGCCTCTTGGCGAGGCCTTGTTCCACTTCTGCAGCAAGCAGTCAGGTGATAAGCCAAGTTAGGGGGTTGTGGGGACCCAGCGTCTAAAACCCTCAGAACGGCACGCCGAGACGTGAGAAGGAACACCCTGACACTTCGCTCGCTATTTTAGTTTTTACCACCCACCGAACCGCCTCCTACATGCAACCTGACCGCCGAAACGCCCTGGTACTATAACTTACTAAAACTGAGGTACTTATTTTCCTGTAGAAATGTCCTGGGCGATCCCCTAGGCGTAGGAATTGCACGGTCTGCGAAATTTTTCCCACGCTAGCCTGCCTTGCCCGCCGGGTCCGACGCCTACCCGAGTTTTCCACAGCCCTGCGGGTAGTTGCCGATTTGATTCGCCCGCTTGCGGTTACGACGGAAAAGAGCCCGCTCCGCGGCCCAGCGTATATGACATGAGTAATCTATGTCGTCAGGTAAATAATAGTGCTTACGCTCTCGCCTTTCGGCCCGCGTTTCGCTTTTAATTCGCGAGAATCTGCGTCTGTTCAGGCGAGATCAACTCGTAGGTAATGCCTCGCCACCTGATCTTGCGAGTGATCAGCGAGGTCGCGAAATTCATCACATAGAGGAACGGGATGAAGATCGTCAACAGGATATAGATCCACGCCTGACCCATGATCTGCGATCGTGCCCCGGGCAGCCCTTCGGTGACCCCGGCAACCCGCAAGGTGCTGCGGATAACTCCGAGCAATACCGGCAGGAAGGTCAAGGTCGCGTGGTGAAACGCCGGAAGCGTCGCAATCAGATCGCCGAGCGTCAAGGAGATGCCGAGGATCAGCGTGAGGCAGTACAACAGGTGGGTCGCCAGCCCGAAAGCCCACATTTCCTGCGCATACACGCGGGTGATCAGAATCTGTCGGTTGGTGAATTCCAGCAGGCCCGCGAAATTGGTCTCCACGTACGACAACGTCAGGCACTCCGGCAAGAACATAATCGGCCGGTTCGCACGCTGCAGCGCCCGCGTCATGGAGTAGTCGTCGCTGACCGAATTCTTCCAGTCCTCCACGACTCCGATTTGATCGAAGACGCCGCGCCGGATCGCCGTGCCCCCGCCCCAGCAGAAATTCTTGCCTTTCTCGCTCAGCATCGTGACAATAGGCGAGTTCCATGCGGCCAGCAGCACCGTCGCCAGGTTGCTGCGATTCGGGATCAGCCATCGCATCGTGGTGGTTGCTCCCACGCGGGCATCCGCCAGCGGAGCCACCAATTTCTTCAGCCAGGATTTACCGGGGCGGCCATCCGAATCCGCAAACGCCAAAAATTCAAAATCCGCCGAAAGTTGCTCGATCGCGAAACGCAAGTTATTCACTTTTTCGCCGCAGCCCTCCGGCTTGCCCGCGATGATCAGGTGAGCTTTTGTTCGCGCCGTGGCTACGACGCGTTTGATAGCGGCGCACGCGGGATCGGATTCCGAGGCAACCACGAAAAACGTTTCGTAGTTTTGGTGATCGAATTCGGTCAACGCCGTAAGATTTCGTTCCAGCCCCGGCTCAAGTCCTTTGCAGGAACACAGCACCGCCGTCCGCGGAGCATAGAACCCCGGGTCGGTGGCCGCCCGCTTCCGCGCGTACGCCAGCCATTGCAGGCCTTGGAAGATCAGGTACAGACCCATCGCGATCTGCACGATCGACAGGAAATAAAATAGAGTTTCCACTGTGATTCGAGCGTAGCAGAAACTAGGCTCTCCGCATGAACTGCGTGTAGAGGTAGAATCGCACCGGTAAACGTCAATCCTGAGGAGGACCGCTTATGGAGACTCGCGTGGACACCGCAATGGTCACGACAGCGAACGATCTGCCGGGCTATCGTATTGTGAGGAACTATGGAATCGTGCGCGGCATCGTGGTCAGGTCGCGTAGCATCGTCGGAAACTTCGCAGCGGCGCTCCAGACAGTCGTAGGCGGCAATATCACCATCCTCACCAATCTCTGTGAGAAAACCCGCGAAGATGCCTTCGAGTTGATGCTCCAACACGCGGCTCAGCATGGCGCAAACGCCGTCGTGGCCATGCGCTACGACGCCACCGAAGTAATGCAAGGCGTAACCGAAGTCCTATCCTATGGCACCGCCGTGCAAGTCGAGCGCGCGTAGCACAAGCTCCGCCGTTTGCTTGCTCTGGAACGGGCAGCGTCCGCCTGCCGGCCTCGAAAAGGTTGCTCGTTTCTCGTGTGATCTCGAAACTTAAAAAAGCTACAGCGGGCGGGATGCCGGCGCTACCGTTCGCCGCAATCCCATCATCGAGGATCACGTAGTTCGCCGGACCCTGGCGGGCGATGATAGAATCCCGCCCTCCATGTTCTGCTCTTCCTGCGGCGCAAACAATTCTCCCCAGGGACACTTTTGTTCCGCGTGTGGCGCTGCCCTCGATCTCGATGGCGAAGCCACCATCCTCGGAAGCGATCCTATCGCCGAAGGTCTGACTGTTGATGTCCCCACGCCGCCAAGGCCGCGACCTTCACGCACTCCAGCCCCGCAGACTCCGGCGCCGCGCGCACCTCGCGTGCCATCCAGTCCCTCTCCTTCTCCGTTGAGTTCTGATCCCATCGGCGGCGGAAGATTCGTCCCTGGCCAAATCGTTGCCGAGCGTTACCGCATCGTCGCGTTGGCGGGCCGCGGCGGTATGGGTGAGGTGTACCGCGCCGAAGACCTCAAGCTCAGCCAGATCGTCGCCATCAAATTTCTCCCCGAGACTCTTTCCCAAGATCCCGCTGCCCTCGCGCGTTTCCACTCCGAGGTGCGTATTGCGCGTCAGGTCGCCCATCCTAACGTCTGCCGCATGTTCGATGTCGGCGACGCAGACGGCGTCACGTTCCTCACCATGGAATATGTGGACGGCGAAGATCTTTCCTCGCTGGTGCGCCGCATCGGGCGTCTTTCCACGGACAAAGCCACAGAGATCGCCCGGCAGACCTGCGCGGGTCTCGCGGCTGCTCACGATCGCGGCGTGATTCACCGCGATTTAAAACCCGCCAACTTGATGCTCGACAGCGCTGGAAAAATCCGCATCACCGATTTCGGCCTGGCCGGAATCGCTGCGGCGATTCAGGGCGCCGAGGTGCGCGCCGGCACGCCTGCCTACATGGCGCCCGAACAGCTCGCCGGCAAAGAAGTCACCCTCAAGAGCGATCTCTATTCGCTCGGCTTGGTCATGTATGAAATTCTCACTGGCAAGCGCGCCTTCGAGGCCTCCACACTGCCCGAACTTATGAGGTTGCGCGAACAGTCCGCGCCCACCAGCCCGTCCTCACTCGTGCGCGATCTAGATCCGCTCCTGGAGCGCGTGATCCTGCGTTGTCTTGAAAAAGATCCCGCGTTGCGCCCATCTTCTGCCCTGCAGGTGGCCGCAGCCCTTCCGGGCGGAGATCCATTGGCAGCAGCCCTGGCCGCGGGCGAAACTCCCTCCCCGCAGATGGTCGCTGCCGCGGGAGAAACCGCCGGCCTTGCGCCGCGCATCGCCGTCGCATGCCTCGCGGCGGTCATCCTCGGCACAATTTTCTTCTCCTACATCGGTGTAAAAGAAAACGGAGTCCAACGCCTGCACCCTACCAAGTCCCCCGAGGTCTTGGCCAACAAAGCTAGCGAAATCCTCGCCAAACTCGGCTATGCGGAGCGTCCCGTCGATAAAGCGTCCGGTTTCGGCTACAACTACGACTTCCTGAACTACGTTTCAAGGAATGACAAACCTCACCCGGATTGGAGCCAGGTGATTTCGCAACGGCCCTTGATCCTCGAATATTGGTACCGGCAAAGTCCTCACGAAATGGTTGCGAAAGATGTTTGGGGAGCCGCATTGACCCCCGGTGTTGTTACATCGAACGACCCGGAACCGACCCTATCCGGGATGATCACTGTCTGGATGGATGGCGAAGGCCGCTTGCAATGGCTACAAGCGATTCCCCCGCAGGTGGAATCTGCCGAAACGCAACCGCAGACCACGCCGCGATCGGTCGATTGGAGCGCCTTGTTCGCCGCCGCCGAAATCGACCCAACGCAACTTCACCCCGTCGCACCTTCCTGGAATTCGCTGGCTGCCGCGGACACGCGCCAGGCGTGGGACGGAACATGGCCCGGTAGCCGCCGCCCCCTGCACGTCGAAGCGGCCGCTTGGCGTGGCAAGCCGGTTTTCTTTTCGCTCGTCGGACCTTGGAGCAAGCCCGACCGTATGCCGCGGGAAGACGATGACCGCAAGGCCAAGGCCACGAATATCTTCGGCGTTTCGTTCGCCGTCGCCGCGGCCCTCGCTGGGATTTGGTTCGCGCTTCGGAATATCGCCCGAGGCCGAGGCGATCGCAAAGGCGCATGGCGGTTGGCTTGCGTCGTGTTTGCAATAGAAATCGCCACGTTTCTTCTGCGGGCGCACTTCGTCCCGGTCATGGACATGCTGTTTTTGATCGTACTGGCCATTAGCATCGGCTTATTTGCATCCGGCGCGATGTGGGTTCTGTACATGGCTCTAGAGCCATACGTCCGCCGCAATTGGCCGCAAACGATTATTTCCTGGACGCGTTTGGTGGCCGGACGTGTCCAGGATCCCTTGGTAGGCCGCGATCTCGTTTTCGGCGTTCTGTTGGGCATGACCTGGGTTTTGGTCTTTGAATTGGGCTATCTGTTCGATATCCGTGATGGTGCATCCTTTCAATTCGCGGGAAGCAACTACCTTCTCGGAACGCGAGAAGCTGCGGCGATGTTGCTGAGCGTTGCCGTGAACTCCATTCGTGGCACATTGCTGTTTTTCTTCACGCTGGTCCTGCTTCGCGTCCTTGTCCGCAATCGTTGGATAGCCGCGGCGCTGTTTCGTCCTGATATCCACGGTGCCACAGCTTTTGGCTAGCGAGCACCTCGTCTCCGACACCTTCGTGTGGCTGACGATCTACATAATCGCGGCGGTCGCCTTAGTCCGCTTCGGCTTGATTGTGCTCGGAGTTGCGGTGTTCATGGCCAACGTTATGCTGAATCTGCCGTACACGATGGATTTCTCGAACTGGTACGCGGTGCATTGCTTGTTCATCGCGCTTATTTTTGTCGCGCTCGGCGCCTGGGGATTTTACCTTTCGCTGGCGGGCAAACCGTTATGGAAGGACGAACTGTTCGAGTAGCAAAGGCCCAGCCATCCCCTTTACCCTGAGCCTCGAGGGGCGGTGCGCTCCTCGCTCGCCTTCAAGCGCGCCAATCGATTCTTGAGCGTCACCGCTGCAAGACCTCCGCGGTCACTTGCGCGCTCAGCGATTCCACCTCCGACAGCGCCCGGCTAGCCGCCATACGCGCTTTCTCCATAAACGACGAATCGAGCAAAAATGCGCAGCGATCCACGAACGGGTGGTTGGCCGCTTCAAACGGTTTGCGCCGCCGCGAGGTCGCGCTCCGTGCGATCAATTCCTCGTACATCTGCAAATCCCGCTGAAAATCGAGGGCATCGCCGACGCTCCATTTCTGCTGGCGCGTCAGCGCATTCAGGAATTTCCTGCGAAACACGGTAGCGTCTTTTCGCAACATGGGTCGCGGTTTCGACTTGCCTCGGGACGGGGGCGGCTCGGTCGTCGCCACTTCCAGCGCATGCACGGTCATCGCGATCAGCGCTTCGCGTTGCAGCAATCCCAGCAAGTCCCGATACAGCGCCGCGTGCACCTGCAACCCATAGCGTCCGTGCTCCTCGACATACGTATCCACAAATCGTGGCACGATGCGCTCGCGCACTAAGGCTTCCGCCAGCCGCCCAGGCAGCTCTACCGGCGCGTCGATGGTATTGTGTTTGACCCGCTCCACGGTGCCCATAGTAGTAGCACAGACACTCCTGTTTACGCTGAGCTTCGAAGCGTCAGCGCCCGGGTCAACCTGCGCACGCTGTAAAGGTCTTGGGCACCATTGCCAGGTGAGCGTGGAACAACGGTGGGCATGCCAAGACGCCGTGGGCCGGGCGGAGCAACCCCCGCCGCTACCAGGATCGCGAGCCATGAGATGCGATCCGCTAGGCGTCGCTTTCACCCAACAAAGAAATGGGCCCGGCGAAATACGCCAGGCCCAGGGGTCTGAAGGAAGTGTTCTGACTCCAGCGCAGAGCGCGATTTCTCGTGCTCTCGCTCAGTGAACTCTATTTAGTGAATCGCCCGCGGCCCATCGGAAGGCAACCGCTTCGTCTTTGGGCTCGCTCGGTGGCACGATCGGAGGCGCCACTGGATCCTTCTGCAGCGCGTGCTCGAGCACTTCGTCCAGCGTGCGTACGTAGGTGATCTTCATGTCGCCGAGAATATCGGGCGTAAGATCCGCGACGGCATTGGGCTCGTTGTCCGCGGGCAGCAGCACTTCCTTGATGCCCGCGCGTTTCGCGCCCAGCACTTTTTCTTTCACGCCGCCGATGGGCAGCACGATTCCGGACAACGTCATCTCGCCGGTCATCGCCAGTCGATCGCGCACCGGCCGCCCGCTAAGCAGGCTGACCAGTGCCGTCACCATCGCCGCGCCAGCCGACGGTCCATCTTTCGGAACCGCGCCCGACGGCACGTGGATGTGGATGTCCTGTTTGCGGAAGAAGTCCGGATCGATGCCGTAGCGTTCGCCGTTCGCGCGGGTCCACGTCAGCGCTGCGGTCATCGACTCCTGCATCACTTCTCCCAGGTGCCCGGTCATCGTGAATTGTTTGCCGCCGCGCATTCTGGTGGCTTCGATGAAGATGATGTCTCCGCCCACCGGGGTCCACACCAAGCCGACCGCAACTCCCGGCCGCTTTACGCGTTCCTCGACTTCTTTTTCGGTGCGGAATTTGGGCACGCCGAGATATTCCCGAACCACTTCCGGCGTGACGTCCATCTTTTCGTTCTTGTCTTCGGCGATGCGTCGCGCTTGTTTCCGCGTGATCGTAGCGATCTCGCGTTCCAGGTTGCGCACGCCGGCTTCGCGCGTGAAGCTGTGGATGATCTCGCGCAGTCCTTCGTCGGTGAATTCCAGCTGCTCCGGCACTTTCACGCCGTGTTCCGCGGCTTGCTTCGGAATCAGGTATTTGTGCGCGATGTGCAGCTTCTCTTCACCGGTGTAGCCGGGCAGCTCGATGATCTCCATGCGGTCGCGCAGCGGCTCCGGGATAGGATCCATCCAGTTGGCCGTGGCGATGAAGAGCACCTTCGACAGATCGAATGGCACGTCCAGATAGTGATCGCGGAACGCGTTGTTCTGCTCGGGATCGAGCACTTCCATCAGCGCCGACGATGGGTCGCCCCGGAAATCGCGACCGAGCTTGTCCACTTCGTCCAGCATCATGACCGGATCGTTGGTCTCGCCGCGCTTCAGGCCCTGAATGATCTGGCCCGGCAGCGCGCCGATGTACGTCCGTCGGTGCCCGCGAATTTCCGCTTCGTCGTGCATACCGCCCAGCGCGATGCGCACGAACTTGCGTCCGAGTGCTCGCGCAATCGATTTGCCGAGCGAAGTTTTTCCGACGCCAGGAGGCCCGACAAAGCACAGGATCGGCCCCTTCATGCCCGGCTGCAGTTTTTTTACCGCCAGGTAGTCCAGGATGCGTTCCTTGACTTTCTCGAGGTCGTAGTGATCTTCGTCAAGGATGGTCCGCGCCTTGGCGATGTTGATTTCTTCCGCACCGCTCGATTTGGCCCACGGAAGCGACGTCATCCATTCCAGGTACGTGCGCGACACCATGTACTCGGCTGAGGCAGGCGTCATCTTCGACAGCCGTTTCAGTTCGCGATCGCACTCTTTCTTGGCTTCCGCCGTCATGCCGGCTTCGTCCACTTTCTTGCGGAGCTCGTCGATCTCCTGCATGGAGTCGTCGGATTCGCCGAGTTCCTTTTGAATCGCCTTCATCTGCTCGCGCAGCAAATACTCACGCTGGTTCTGGCTCACCTGCTCCTGAACCTGCTCGTGAATCTTCGAGCGCAGCTCCAGAACTTCCAACTCCTTGGAAAGTTCACGGCTGAGCGCTTCCAACCGCTTGCGCACATTCGGCGTTTCGATCAGTTCCTGCCGCACCAGCGTCGAAAGCGATGGCAGCGTCCCGGCGATGAAGTCCGCGAGGCGGCCCGGATCGTCAATCGCTGTCGCCACCGACTGCAAATCATCGGAAAGTTGCGGCGAATGGCTCACCACGTCGCGGAACAAATCCTGTGCGTTACGTTGCAGCGCCTCGAGCTCAGCGTCCACCTCGCCGGTGATGTCGGGTTGTGCTTCGACGCGCGCCCGCAGATAGGGACGCAACGTGATCAGTTCGGAGATTTGGATGCGCTGCAGTCCTTCCAGAAAAATCACTACATTGCCGTTCGGCATTTTTACGGTCTTGTGGACCTTTGCCAGTGTTCCTACCTTGTGGAGGTCCGCCGCAGAAGGGTCTTCCACACGCGGATCAAGCTGAGCGACCACGCCCAGTTGCTTGTCCTCACCCTCCAAGGTGTTCACCAGTGCCAGCGAGCTCTCCCGTCCCACCGTCAAGGGCAGCACCGCCCCGGGAAACAGGACCGTGTCCCTAACGGGGAGGATGGGCAAAACCTGCGGCACCACAAATTTCTTCTCAGCCATGATGTCCCCAATCTTAAGCGCGCTGACCTTCTAGACTATGGAAGAATCCACGCTATTTCAGCTTAGATGCAGCAAGCCCGGAAACGATCTACACAGATGCACGTGCAAAAAGCAGAAAATCTTAGTGCGTCGTGCTAAGATTATACATGACCACCGAACCATTACCAAAAGTCGGCGTAACGCCCCTGAAGTCATTCAGTTACCAGCACCGGTTCCGCGCGGAATCACGCCCGTTCGATCGGCCCCGTACGGTTCTTCTTCATCCCTGTTGGCGGCTTTTGGCTTGAACTTGCTTACGACGTACCTCTTGGCTTCGTCCAGTGTTCCTACTTTACCTTCCAATTGAGCATCCTCAAGTGCCGCCAAAATCTGGCGGAACAACGGCCCGGGCTTGTACCCCATATCGTGTAAATCGTTCCCAGTCAGTAATTTAACCGGGTGTATCTGCTCCGGCGGGGTTTCCGCCAGCAACTTCCTTACAAAATTGTAGCTCGCCAGCCGCCGGTTGCTCGAACAGCAATCCAGCCGGTGCAGCTCCATGTGTTCCTCGAATCGCGGCAGCCTCACAAACCGCTTCAGCGTTGCAGGCCGCATCTGTTCGACGTCCTTAAATCTCATATGGTTCGCGATGAGCGCCAGAATTTGCTCCGTATCCTCGTTCGAGAACCGAAACCTCCGGCAGATCTCCTCGCCCATGCGTCCGCCCACGCCTACATGGCCGTCAAAGCGAATCCGATCACCTGTTTCTGCCACGGACCGGAACGTAGGCGGCTTTCCTACGTCGTGTAACAATACGCCCCACCCCAGCGTCGCCGGACTTCCGGGCGCAAGCCCTTCGAGCATCAGGAGCGTATGAGTCCAAACATCCCCTTCCGGATGATATTGCGGCGGCTGCTCAACGCCCTTCATTGCGGCCACTTCGGGCAACACCGCCTCCAGCAATCCAGTTTCGTCCAAGAGCTTGAATCCCTGCCGTGCCGCCCCTTCGGTCAACAACTTGGTCAATTCGTCGCGCAGGCGCTCCGCGGACACTACGGTGATCTCACGGGCATGACGCCGGATGGCCGCGAACGTTTCCGGCTCGATCGCAAACCCAAACCGCGCCGCAAAACGTACCGCCCGCATTAACCGCAGCTTGTCTTCGGCAAAACGCCGGTTGGGCTCGCCGATCGCACGAATAACACCAGCGTTTAGATCAGCTTGGCCACCCACGAAATCCAGAACTTCGCGGGTCTCGGGCCGCATCAGTAGGCCGTTGATCGTGAAGTCCCTCCGCTTGACGTCTTGTTCTGGCGTCTTGGCGTAGACAACCTCGTCTGGACGCCGCCCATCCGAGTAGTTGCCGTCGGAACGAAAGGTGGCCACCTCGACTTTGAATCCGTCGCCCGGTATGAACACCACCCCGAACTGCGCCCCCACGGCAACGCTTTCCGGGAACAGCGCTATCACCTGGCCGGGCAAGGCGTCGGTTGCGATGTCGTAGTCGACAGGCGACCGCCCCAACAGCAAATCGCGCACACAGCCGCCCGCCAGCAGCGCCTGATACCCGTTCCGCTCAGCGTCGCGCAAATGGAATCCGCTAGTTTCCTGCTGTCCATGCTCATTAGATGAGATAACGGGAATTAATGCTGTACACGTTCAATTCACTTCGGTCCAATTCATAACCTCGCCGATTCGACTGACCTTTAGGGTATGCGCAACTGAAGTATGCCCCTGGTAGCGGCCAAGGTGCAGTAGGAGTGTTGCCTCGCGTGTCGCGTGCGCTGTTAACGATGTGGAGGGTCCATTTCAAGGAAACTGTAGAAGCGGGGATTCCGGGATTACTCCTTTTGTGGATTACGAAGTTTGGAACCGTGTGCTCGTCCTGCGGATCAGGTCTTTCCCCAACAGAATCGCTATAGACCCAATCAGAATCGCCGAAGTGGTTACGTGAAGATCGTTCCGCAAGCCTCGTCAGATACCGTCGCGATGACTGCTTCGAAGTGACCGGTGAAGTGGGTTTTGGCCTCAGGAAGCGGTTTTCTACGTACGGCGGAAAACCATGCAGGTAATGTCGTCGGACTGCCGCGTCGCGCCCACGAATTGGTCTACCTGCCTCATCAAATAGGACAAAGATTCCTGGGCGGTGCCAACCGGCAACGCGCGAACCGCAGCGAGCCATCGCTGGCTCCCAAACTCTTCGCCGGCGGCGTTGAAGGCTTCAATGCAACCATCGGTGAAGAGAATCAACGCATCGCCCGAACTTAGGCACGTGTGTCCGGTCTCATAAACCGCATCGGGTTCAATGCCCAGCGGCAGCCCGCCTTTGTCGAGTTCCTCCAGCGTGCCGTTCGCGCGCCGCAGCACGGGCATATTGTGTCCCGCATTCACGTACGTAAGGTTTCCGGTGCTGTGCTCGTACTGCGCCAGAACCGCCGTCGTGAACCGCCTCCCATCCAGGCTGTGGGCGCTTGCATATCGATTCAGCCGCGGCACCAGCGCATCCAGCGGCGCGTCTTCGCCCGCAACGGTGCGAAGGCTCGCTTGCATAGTGGCCATCAGCAGCGCGGCGGGCACGCTCTTTCCCGCCACGTCCGCGATGACCAGCATCAACTTGCCCCCCTCCGCCGCGCCAACGGTCGGATAAAACGCGTCGTAATAATCGCCGGCCACCGAATTTTGCGGCCGCGTCGCGAACGCAATATCGCCGCCGGGAACTTCCGGAGGCCGCGACGGTACGAGCCAAGTCTGAATTTCGCGCGCGATTTCCAGGTCGCGCTTCATGATCACCTTGTCCGCCAGCTCCAGCGAAAGTAACAGCAACAGCAGCAGGGCCGAGAGCCACTCAAACTTTGCGTCCAGCTCTCCCGCGCTGGACAAAATGAAGAGTGCCAGCGCTATCAGCAAAAGCGTGCGCCGCGCCGGCGATAACTTCATCATCAGCGCCCAGAAAAATTGTTTGGCGATGAACAACGGCCGGCGCCAGTGGGGAAGCGCTTGTACTACCTCCCAGTCGACGTCCTTCCCGTAGAACCCGTAGCTGGCCCGGGCGTCGGCGGTAAACTGCGACCACAGATCATCGAGCGCTTGGCCTTCACTGACGCGGTGCCAGAACCCGCGCGTCCGGCGAAATCTTCCCGGCCACCGGGGTTCCGGTGTGGTGGGAACAGCGGGAGGTGCGACGGGGCTCATCGGCGAAGAGTATACGGCAAAGGCAAAGGCTAAGTTTCAGGCCTTATGGGAGTCTCGCTTGGATCCATCCGTTTTTAACGACCCGCCAAACTTCACCGAGTCGAACCCAAAGCGGTCGCGTAGTCCATCCGCTGCACGCGTCAGTTTTTCCATTTTTTCGCGCTTCTCGGCGTTGAGCAGGTCGAGTTGCTGCAGCCCGTGCGAAAAACTACTTAGACCCACGCCGAGCAATCGAATTTTGCGCTTCCTATTGCGGTGCTCGTGAAACAGATTCTGGAGCACGGCGAAAATATCGGTATCGAGACACGTCACTTCCGGCAGCGTCTTCGAGCGGGTGTAGGTATCGAACCCGGTGTAGCGGATCGTCAGGGTCAACGTGCGCGTTGATAGGCCGGCTTCCCGCAGGCGCTTGCAGGCTTTCTGCGAAAGATGGCTCAGCATCGCCGTAAGCGTGGCGGTGTCGTCGGTGTCTTCGCCGAAGGTGTGATTGTGGGATATCGACTTCGGTTCGGCGTCGATGACGAACTCGTAGGAATCGCCCCCGCGCGCCTTGCGGTACAGCGCCGTGCCCCACTGTCCGAATATCCTTTCGAGTTTTTCCAGTGGCACATCCGCCATCTGCCCAACGGTCTCAAGGGCCAGCGCCCGAAGCGCCCGCTCGGTCACCTCGCCAATGCCCGGAATCTTCCGCACCGAAAGCGGCGCAAGAAAACGGGCCTCGCTGCCCGGCGGGACCCACACCAACCCGCGCGGCTTGGCCTGTTCCGAAGCCACCTTTGCCACCAGTCGCGTGGCAGCCAACCCGCCCGAGCAGGGAAGCGCGGTAGTGCGAGTAATCATGCGCAAGAGTTTGTCGGCAGCGGCCAGCGGTGGCCCGTGCAATCGTTCGGTTCCCGCGAGATCGAGATAGGCTTCGTCAATCGAAACCATCTCGACGATCGGCGAAAACTTCGCCAGGATCGTAGCAATCCGCTCGCTCCACTCTCCATATTTTTGATGATGTCCATCGAGGAAAATTGCGTGAGGGCAAAGCTTTCCCGCCGTGCGCAACGGCATGGCAGAATGCACGCCAAACGTCCGCGCTTCGTAGCTGGCCGCGGTGACTACGCCGCGCTGGTCCGGCCGGCCGCCAACCACGACCGGCTTGCCAATTAATTCCGGCCGCTCCAGCAATTCCACCGAAACAAAAAACGCGTCCATGTCTACATGCAGAATGGAAGCCGTAGCAGCGAGCCCGTGCTCGTCCACCGGCCCATGAATCGCCCGAAACCGCGCCAGCTCCGGCATTCGCCTAGCCTACGCCCGCGCGGTTTCCCCTACAACTGAGACCTCCCTATTGTCAGGAACTGCGGCGGCCTCATCCATGCGCTTGAAGAAATCTGGTTCTTCGCCGAGCGCGTTGAGGTGTTTTTCAAGCTTAGCCATGGCGGCTTTCACGTCCTCGCGTTTGCGGGAGCGAGGATTCCCCGGTTTCAAGCGCTTTGCGGTTGGCCGTGTTGATCACCGAGCCGTCTGCGAGCTACCGGCTTCGGGTTGCGCTTTTTCTCGTTGCCACGATAGGTTTTGTCCCAACGGAGTGCTGATTTTGTTGTGCGCTAATTGTCCATCTACGTTGCTGAGATGTCGCGTTCCAGTTTTTCCGCGGCGATGACGCGGGGGATGCCTGCCAGGTCATTGGTTACGCCTACGCGGGTCCACTGTGGCGAGTCCAGGAGCGGACCGACGGCGGGGAGGCTGTCGTGGCCCAGTTCCAAGACGAGGATCCCGCCAGGCTTCAGGTTCTTGGCGGATTGCGCCACCAGAGCGCCGTAGAGCTCGTAGCCCTGTTCGCCACCAAACAGAGCTTCGTGCGGTTCGTGGTCGAGCACTTCGCGCGCCAGGGTCGGAGCCTCGCGGCGCCCGATGTAGGGCGGATTGCTGACGATCAGGTCAAAAACCGGTGACGGGTGACTCGGGATTGGTGCCGGGTTAACCAACCCGTGGCTTACCGGGTGTGGCGCCTCCATATTTGCAATCGTGCCGAGTTGGCGCGCAGCGTGTCGCGTCCCTGCAAGGTCTGGGCGGATTACTCGGGTTTCGTCGAGTAGGTTCGATTCGATGAATTCGATGCGGTCCGCGACACCGAGACGCGTCGCGTTACGTCGACCCACTTCGAGGGCGGCGCGGGAAATGTCGGTCGCGACAAATTTCGCTTTCGGCAGTTCCTTTGCCAGCGCTATGACTATGCACCCGGACCCGGTGCCGATGTCCGCGATTTGCAGGTTTTCGCCGATGGTTTTTTGCGGGCGTCCGGCGCGGATTTCGCGGAGGGCGAGGCGATCGAGGGCGACTTCGATTACGTGTTCGGTTTCGGGGCGGGGGATCAGAGCGGCGGGGGTTACTTCGAATTCGAGGCCCCAGAACTCCTGCTTGCCGGTGAGGTATTGCGTTGGTTCGCCGTTGGCGCGGCGGTCGATTAGCGCGAAGTAGCGATTTACGTTTTCTTCGGGGAGGTGTTCTTCGGGGTACGCGTACAACCAGGTGCGGTCTCGACCGGCGGCGTGGAGGAGTAACAGTTCAGCGGCCAGCGTGTACGAAGGTACGGATGCTTCACGGAGTTGCGCTATGCCGGTTTTTAGTGCGGTGCGGGAGTCCATGTTCATTCAGGCGGAAGACTTTGTTTTTCCTCGATCCAATTCGTGGGTGGATCGGTTTTTATTCCGGATGGATGCCCGGGCTGAAGTCCGGCGCCTACATGGACTAGCCGGCCAGGCGGCCGTTGACGGGCGGTTGGGCCTGGCAGGCCGGGCGTCACGCTTGCGAAAGTTCCTGTTGGAGGCGCTCGGATTCGTAATGGGAGACCAGGCCGTCGACCAGCGGGCCCAACTTTCCGTCGATGACTTCGTTCAGTTGGTGCAGCGTGAGGCCGATGCGGTGGTCGCTGACGCGATTTTCGCGGAAATTGTAGGTGCGGATTTTTTCGGAGCGGTCGCCGGTTTTGATTTGGCCGCGGCGTTCGGCACCGATCGCGGCTTGCTGTTTCTCCATCTCCATTTCGTAGAGGCGGGTGCGAAGAACGCGCATAGCCTTGGCGCGATTCTTGATCTGCGATTTTTCGTCCTGTTGCGAGACCACCAGGCCGCTGGGAATGTGCGTGATACGCACCGCGGAATACGTGGTGTTGACCGACTGGCCGCCGGGACCCGAGGAGCAGAACGTGTCGATGCGCAAATCTTTCGCTTCGATCTTGATATCGATGTCGTCGGCTTCGGGCAGCACGGCAACCGTTGCAGCCGAAGTGTGGATGCGGCCTTGCGTCTCGGTGGCGGGGACGCGCTGTACGCGGTGGACTCCGCTTTCGTATTTCAGTTTCGAGTAAACCTTGTGGCCCTGAATGGCCACGACGATTTCTTTCAGGCCGCCCAGAGAAGATGGAGAACTCTCCAACACTTCGACCTTCCAGCCCTGACTTTCCGCGTACCGCGAATACATGCGGAACAGATCGCCGGCAAAAAGTGCGGCTTCGTCACCACCGGTGCCTGCGCGGATTTCCACGATGACGCTCTTGTCATCGTTGGGATCCTTGGGCAGAAGCAGCAATTTCAAATCGCGCTCGACGGTTTCCATGCGCGCGGTGAGCTGCTTTTCCTCTTCGTGCGCCATTTGCTTCATTTCGGCGTCTTCGGATTCCAGGAACATCTGGTGCGCGCCGGCGAGATCTTTTTCGATCTGCTTGAATTCGCGGTGTTTTTCCACGATTTGCTCGAGTTCGGCGTGCTGCTTGGCGACCTTTTGAAACTTCGAGGAATCGGAGACCAGCTCCGCGGTGGAAAGCTGCTGCGTCAATTCGTCGTAGCGGGTGCCCAACTGATTCAATTTCTCGGTAAACGTGAGTACGGCCATGGGATAACCTCAAGAATCGTGACTGGTGATTCGTGACTGGTGAATGGTGAAAAGCAGGGCGCGCTCGACGTTGCGGCGAGCGGAGCGTTGATCAGCTAATAGAAGGCGGCGTACATCGACATTCTCTACCTAAAGAATACCCTTGAATCGGGGAACGCGCAATTGGATGCGCGGGGCGGTTGCCGCGGTGCAATGCCGCCGATCTAGGCGGCGTGCAGGTGCGGGAGCGCGTAGAGTAGCAGTACGAAGAAGGCGATGACGACCACGATGATTCCGAGCCAGAGGTAGACGAACGAACGTTCGTCTTGTCCAGGTTCCGGCGCGGTGATGCCGAAGATGAAAGAGAAGCCCCGAAATATGCCGGCTAGAAATTTGATCATCTGGCTTGGAACCGCCTGGTGATTTTCGCAACCACCCGTGTTTTAGCGTCGAAGGCCTTGCTTGTTCTGATGCCCGTCGAACACCGGCGGATACGTGTTGTTGGTCGATCGCCTGGCGGGCGCGGTTGCTGAGATATGACGCGGTGTACTACGATGCGGCTGCACCTGCGAAAACGCGCGACGTGGCGATCTGGCTCGCGTCGGGCAGGGCCCTTCGAGGCTCCCGATAAACAAGCAAAGCCCCGCACGTACAAGGGAGTGGCGGCGGTCGATCGAGTTGACGGCGCTCAGAGATGAACCAAGGCACTCGCACAATTTTGCAGCCAAATGGCGCTGTGGCCGGAGACCCGGAGCGTGAGGGCGACCTCGGATTCCTTTGGGATTTTTGGTATCCCGCTCTGCGGAGCACCGAGATTGTTGGCAGCCGGCTGGCTACGGCGATGCTGTTGGAGGTGCCGCTGGTTCTGGGGCGCACTTCGGACGGCAGGGCCTTCGCGATGCGCGATTCGTGCCCGCATCGCGGGATTCCTCTTTCTTACGGGCGATTCGACGGCAAGACCGTGGAGTGCAGTTACCACGGATGGCGTTTCGACGCGTGCAGCGGGCAATGTGTGGAAATTCCTTCGCTGACGAGCCAGGACAAACTAAAGGTCGATCGCATTTTCGCGGGTCCCTACCCCTGCGAAGAGCTCGACGGCTACGTCTGGGTATACATGTCTGGCCCGGGATTGCGCCAAGAGCAAACCGTGCCCGCGGCGCCGAAGCTGGCGACCTTTAGCGCGAAGTACAAGATCACGCACCTGGCTTGCGATTTGCCGGCGCACGTCGATCACGGAATTATCGGGTTGATGGACCCGGCTCACGGGCCGTTCGTGCACCAGTCGTGGTTTTGGCGGAGCCGCGGGAGCATTCACGAAAAACAGAAACAATTCGAGCCGATTCCGAACGGCTTCCGCATGAGCCCGCACTCGCCCAGTTCGAACAGCTTGCCGTACCAGTTGCTGAAGAAAATGACCGGCGAGCCGGTGACCACGACGATCGATTTTATTTTGCCGAACCGCCGGCTGGAAGAGATTCGCAGCGGAAAGCTTTGGTTCACCAGCCAGACAACGGTGACCCCGGTGCGGCGCGATTTGTGCCGAATCGATTTCGTGGCGGCGTGGAATCTTTTCTTTCTGCCGGTGCCGATCTTCCGGACGTTCGGGAAAACGTTTCTGCGCCAGGACCAGGAAACCATGATCCAGCAGGCGGAGGGATTAAAACACGACCCGCACTTGATGCTGATCGACGACGCGGACCGCCCGGCGAAGTGGTACTTCGCGTTGAAAGCCAACTTGCTGGAATCACGCCGGACTGGCGCTTCTCTGGCGCACCCGATCAGTGGTCCGGTCACCCTGCGGTGGAGATCGTAGGGCGGTCGGCCATTCACGGTTTCGGGAATGGACCCTCCATCCCCGGGGCATTTGTAAGACGATCAAAGGAAAAGCCTTAGCCTTAGGGCAATTTCGGCCACCGAAGGCCGGAAAAGTCAAAAACATTCCGTGAAGTTGACGATGGGTGATGCCGGAATGTGGAACCTATTCGACGCGTAGCCGCGATTTCATCAGTACCACGACATACGGATTCCACGTGGACAGCACGTAGTAAATGGTGAGTTCGGGTCCCTGGACCTTGGTCCAACGCTCCACAACGTACGGCGCATAAGCTCCACCATGGACCGCGTTTGGATCCGCTTGGCCTTTTCCTATCACCGGACCGGCGAGACCATCGTTTGGATTTGCTTGAGGATTGTGGATGAATTTGCCCAAGGCGGCGTCTCGCAGAGCGTTAAAAATGACTTGCGGCTCGCTCCACGGGCCCCACGGTGTGCGGGAATAAGAGAACAGAATGCCACGAGGAGCGGGATCGCGGCTGTCGTAGGTCATCAGCCACAGATTGAGGTCCTTGCACCAGGTCACGGAGAGATCGCCCATGGTGCCGTTTCGGACGATTGGAGTAGCGGCGGATTCGGTTTCGCTCCACGTTGGCGCGCCCGCCGGGTCCAAGCCCACAAAATATCGCGTGCCCTTGCCGCTTTCAAATGCCGCCACCGGGACGATGCAGAGATACGCATCGCTGCGGCGGTACGGACCCGTGCCCCAAATCAGGATGAAGGGTCCGCCGGGAGGCAGTCCGGCGGTCGGTCCCGGCTCGTTGTGCGCGGACATCTTGACGAAATGTCCTTCCGGGAGCTGAGAGATGGTACGCAGCGGTTGAAACGTTGCCGGCAGGGTGAACTTTGTCAAGACCGAACGATCGGTGGAGCGGTCGTCGGAGTGATTCGTGGAGACAGCCACGTAGATCTGGCCGTTCAAGCTGAGGCCGGCCACCGGGACCTCGAACGGCCCCATGCTGATCCCCGGCGGCTGGATCGTTAAATAGTCGCTGCCGGAGGTAAGGAAATCCAATCGAACGCCGGCCTCTGGATCGCGGGCTTCGGTTGTGGCGATGGTGTCGAGCGCGCGGCGCAACCGCCCCACGGTGTCGCCGAAGAGAAAATACACGCGGCCGTCGTGCTCGAAAGAATTGCCGAGGTCGGTGCCTTCGATGGCGTAGCGCGTGAAGGTCCGGCTAAGCGTCGGTTGATGCAATTGCTTGTCCTCTTCGCCGAGAAGTTGTTCCACCTTGACCGTGGAGGTGGGAATGTATCGAAGCGCCGGATTGCTAGCGGGCTGTGGAGCCGCGCTCTGAGGTTTCGTGCCCGATCCGTCGCCGCGAGAGAAGTGCCTGGCAAGCGGCTGGTCCGCCACGGACGTCGCGCCCATACCAAACAAAAGACCCAGGACGATTCCGAGAGGATATTTCATGAGGCAACTCCATAAAGCGCACCACCTGGTGCAAAGCACCTGCGCGCCTTAGAAAACCCGCAACTCCCGCGGCCCATGGGAAACAACGGTCATAAACGGCAGCGATTCGAATACGCCGAACGTTGATGCGGAGGAATGTATCTCGAATCTTCGCGCCTCACAAGCAGACCGAGTGTCTTCGCGTTACGGCCAAACTGCGCCGGGTCCCGGCTGTCAGACTCGCGCTCCGGTTGCGGGCGCCGTAAAGGCCACGCGGCTCTAAATCGCGGGTAGCTGAACCGAGCTCGCGGCATGACGCGATGGGGCGGAGGCGATTTTCCAGCTGCGTGCCTGCGCGATGCAGATGAAATGCAATATCGTAAACAACGGCACGAGGAATGTTGGAATTATGCTCAGCGGAAGAACGGTCAGGGGGAGCATCGGAAGACTTTGGGGGTCGAGCAGGCGGGCGGTCGTGCCCAGGCTTACCGCGGTAACCAAGTCGGCGATTCCAAGGAGTTGCCACAGGATGAAGGTGTTGCGATGAGCGGGATCGGCAAGCTTCCACGCCACCAAAGCAGCGGTCGCCCCGATGGCCATGTCGCCATATCCCGCGGGTAACGCAAAGATTGCAGGTAGGGCAGCGTGAGCCTCCATGAGGACAAACGTGAATCCCACGAGTCTCCAAACTTGGACGGCCGTCAAAGTTTTTGGGTTCAGAGACAACGCGAACTGACGAAAACTACGCGACGCGGCGAACCATAACAAGAAAACAACAATCGGCGTAAGTGCCGCGACGCCGACCGCGATGCCGATACGATCCGGGCTCTCGAATACATGCAGGGCTGACGCGGATACGGCGAACAGGAACCATCCGACGATAAGCCCGGTGGTAAGTCTTCCATCGTTTTTCATAACAAGCCTCCTCGAGTTGTAGCCATATCTGTGAGGTGATGCGTGAGTTGCAAAAGACTATTCCAGGCCTGGTCTCCCAGTTGCTGACGCAGACGCGATTGGACTTTTTCCCAGGCCGGCAGGGCACTACTGAGTTTTTTTTCCCCGCGGTCGGCGAGACGCAGCCATCGTTCTCGCCGGTCCGCACCCCGGCGCTCGGCGATCCAGCCTTGCCGGCTCATGATTGCGAGCGTGCGGGTCAGGGAGGTGCTGTCCATCGCGAGCATTTCGCCGAGTCTTCCCTGCGACAGTTCTCCCGTGCGGGAAAGGACTTGCAGGATAGTGAGCTGCGTGGGGCGCAGCCCCAGTGGACGTAGCGCGTGCTGGTAGAGTTGGGTCAAGGCGCGGGAGGTCCGGCGGAAGCTGCCGCACAGGCAAGGAAGGGTCGGCAAGGGGGAGACGTTCATAAGCAAATAGATGCATATACATCTATATTGGTTACACCGCCTGCTTGCGAGGTGCGGAGAGGCATGCAAACTACCGGGAAGGTGTTCTGCTCAAGCGAAGCAAGGAGCGGTTATCGGAAGGTGCGACAGTTGAAGCCGCTGCGAGTTCGAGCAGCAATTTTCAGCGAATTTGAGGCGAAGGATGATCCCGATCAGCGCGGAGTCGCGATGTTCGATTGTTGGCACGGCTGAGGCCGTTCCCCTCTCGTTGTGGAGCGCCAAAACTTGGTATATGGCGGCAAAAGTCGCAGGGCCGCGCGGACTCTGCCCCACGCTACAATGCCTCACACTACAATGCCCCACGCTACAGGGGTACCAGGTTGGAGTTCAGATGCGGCGTTCGACGTTGGGGAAGTCTAGCCAGACTTTTACGCCGCAGAAGTGGGAGCCTTCGGTGCAGATCGGCGTGGTGATTCCGGCACGGACGTAGCATGGCGGGCCTACGTAGCGTGCGAATTGCGGATGGACTTCGCGGAGCTGGGCGAGTTCGTCCATGGAGGCGCGGTAGATTTCTTCCTGGGCGTTGAAGCAAGTGCGCATGGTCCACTTGTGGATCAGATGGAGGAGGGAGCCGGATTCGACGAGGCGGACGGCTTTGGCGTTGGGAAGAACGTAGAGCGCGATTTCGGCGGGGACGCCGCGGTCGAGGAGTTCGTTCTTGGCTTGCCAGGCGTCGTGCATGGCGCGCTCGTAGATTTCTTTCCCGCGGGAATTGCCGTCGAGCAACATGGGCGTGATGTAGTCGGGCTCGCGGGTGTCGGAGAGGGTGAGGAGCGGACGCGATCCAGGGACCATGCGGTGGCGTTGGTCCTGGCTGTCGGCGGTGTGGCTGATTTTCTTGGCGAAGGTGTAGTTGGCGTGTTGGAGCGCGCGCATAGCGGGTGCGTGGACGCCGACGTTGAGAATTTCAAGGCGATAGAGGTTGCGCGCGGGGTTGAGGAGGCGGTCGATGGCTTCGGCGTCGCTGCACTGCGCCTCGATTTGGCCGAGAACGGCGCGATAGGCTTCTGCGGCGATGCGGGGAGCGTTGGGGGAAAAGTCGATGAGCTTGGAGGTTTTTCCGCCAAGCTTGGCGTCGAATTCGCGGGCGAAGGCTTGGCCTGAGGAAGTTTCCGGGCCGGTGCTGTTCAACCGAGCGGAGCGGCCTGTTTCCTGTGCGACCGCAGAGGGCTCAACTTCCTGCGCAACCGCTGAACGGTTGGCCCACTCGGGTAGTTCCTCCAGCGGCTCGGTGCCGAAACGCTCGAAAAATTGCGGATCGATGTCGCGCGCCAGGGCTACCATTTGGCCGATCACCTCGCGGGCTTCGGTGGGGGTGTCGGACGCCGAGCACATGCGCCAGAGGCGGTGCAGCACGATTCCGGAAATGGTGTGCACCATCGTCGTGAATGCGGCGAGAGGCAACACGTAACGCGCAATTTCGATCGAACGTTTTGCGGCGGAGCGTTCGATTTTCTGGATGCGATTGACGTGCGACATCGGGCCGACGTGCCAAATGTCGTTGAGAATTTCGCGGGCGTCGCCAGCGAGGAGCGCGGACAGCTCGCGATAATAATTCCAGGAGCGCGCGATGGAACGCTCGTAGATGGCGCGGCTGCCCTCGTTGAAAAACAGGGACTCGGCGGGAACGTAGGCGTGCGCGCGGTCGAGTCGAACGTAACGCTGGCTTTGCTGCTCGGAATTGTAAAACGGATGCGCGTGGAGAAAGGACCACACGAACTGACGGCTGATATTTTCCAGGCCGAATTCGAAATGCGCGTGCTGGTAGACGGTATGGTGCCCGCTGTAGAAGGTGGCCGAGCCAATATTGACGCGCTGTTTGTCGGTGACTTCTTCCGGGCCGATCAGGCGGCTGGCGTAGCAGGTACGCGCGGCGGCGATGGCGGAGTCGAAGGGATGCGCGAAAGCGTTGCGGAGAGTGACGAGCGGTGGAGAAGTCTCGACGAGTTCGCCGGAGCGCGCGGGTTCGAACATGCGGGATTGAGAGGCCACTATGGAAGTTTATTCTACACGGGAGGAAGGGAGGAACACAGGTCTGTGAGCGGCAATGCCTACATTGTTCCGCGAGTGCGCGACTCGAAATCTAAGTTGAGGGCCAGTGGTACGGGCGGGCCCTGGTGAGCCCGCCCGAATGTGAAATTACGGTCGCAGTGCAGCTACCGTGGCTTTGATCTTCGGCGTTTCGATGGATCGCGATAGGTCGAATTCGATCATGAGGCTTTGTTTCCCAAGGCAAAGTGATTGGGCGACCAACCCGGTGCCGTCGGAAACCAGCTTAAGTCCGGATGGAGATTCGCAGCCTTCTTGCGAAGCCAGGGCGAAAACGGACGCCACTGGACCGCTCTTGCTGTCGGGTCGCACGAAAACCAATACCCGGCTGTTCGACGCCGTCATGGAAGTGACCGGCTGGACGAGCACGGTGTATTGCCCTGCGGGCAGCACCGTAGATCCAATGCGGGTCTCGGCGTTGAGGGCGAATGTGCCTTTCACGAGTTCCTGGGCGTTGCTGGTGCCTGCGACGCCGCACATCAGGAAAAGCGTGAACAACACGATCCTCAGGCTCAAAGAACTGCGATTCTGTGTTTTCTCCGAATATGCCATTTCGTACCTTCCTTGGAATTAGTTTTGTAAACGGGCAGGCTTCGCCCGCCAGAATGCAGACTCCTGTTTCGCACCGCGGGGTCACGGGGCCGGTCCTGGTGCTGACCGGAGAGGCTAGCGAAAGAACTTCGGGGTTCTTGTCTAACTTGCCTGCGCTACGAACGTGCTATCTACACGAACAATCCTGCGGGCGAGTTACTAAGTTGTCCAACGCAAAGAATACGGTAGAAAAATAGAACGATTTGATGCCGGTGCGCTGCAAGAACAGCTAATTCTGATTTGCTTGAGAAAACTATTTGCTCCCGTTCTTGCGCGGCGGAATTTGCCGGCGTAAAAACCATACAAACGAGCGGAAATCACAGTTTCCGCTGCGCTGAGGACCAAAACGAACGTGCGTTTGAATCAAGAAATTTTATGACGGTGAGATCAGTGTCCGGGCGTCGCGCTCGATGTTGCAGGTGGTTCGGCGACGGGCTGCTCTGCGAAGGAACGCAGGAGGAGAACGAGCTGCCAGCGTTGCACTTCCGTAAGGCGCTTTTTAAAGGAGGGCATGGGTTTGCGGCCCTCGCTGAGTTTGTAAAAGAGCTCGCCGTCGGTTACCGAGCTCAAACGCTTTGCGTCGGTGAAGTTTGTCGGCGCGGGATCGTACAACGACGCGTCGTGTCCGTCGCCTTTGCCGGCGTTGCCATGGCAGGAAGCGCATTTATCGCGATAGAGCGGGCGAATGGATTGCAGGACGGCGCCGGAGCTTGTCAGAGGATTTTTGCGTTGTTTGGCTTCTTCGGGGACACTCCACGGGCGATTTTGTAGGATCGTGTAGATGACCGCTGCGGCGATTACGACCAGAAGAATCGCGAACAGAAACTTGCGTGCTCTCAGATTTTGGGGCGCGCGCGTGGCCATGAGATGTGGAGAAATTTTCGCATATGGACCGCGGGCGCGAAAGGTGATGCCGCCAAACAGTTTCGGCAATGTTG
>CAVTPW010000006.1:0-573377 GCA_963736725.1 uncultured Acidobacteriota bacterium
TTAAACCGGCGTAGCTTCGAGGATCGCGGTGCTTTGTCCGATGTCAATCACTCGATCGAGATGGAAACCCGAGCCCGCTAGCAATTGCTGATACTCGGTTCGCGTCCGCTCCCGGCTATTGGGAATCACGAGCATAATCAAGTCCACCTCTTTGGCCCAATCGCGCTCGCGCGATTCGGGAATCAGCAGTTCGATCAGCAGAAGCTTCGCGTGCGCGGGAGCGGCGCGCCGTATGCCACTCAGGATTCTCGTCGCCTCCGCGTCCGGCCAGTCGTGGATCACTTGCATGATCAAATACGCGTCGGCCACCGGCATGGAGTCCTTGAAGAAATCGCCTGCCTGAAGGGTCAGCCGGTCCGAAGCGCTTCCCGCAGCTTCCTGAATCACACTCGCCTGGTCGAAAAGTATTCCTTTGGAATTTGGCGCGGACGCTAAGACGGCTTGGAGCAAATGCCCGTGCCCGCCCCCGATGTCTGCAATCATGACAAACCGCGAAAAGTCATAGTGGGAAACCACACCTGCGACCTGGCCATGCGCCTTCCCGGTCATCCCTTCGTTGAAGATGCGGCCTTCCTCAGGATGCGCCGCTAGATACTTGAAGAGTCCGCCTGGGTGGACGGCGTCGAATGTGGACTTTCCCGTGGAGAGCGAATATGCCATTTCCGCGAACACATCGTAGAACACGGGCAGAGTGGCCATCCGGACAAAGCCGTGCAAGGATCGCGGATCATCCTTGCGAAGTACGCGCGATGCCGGCGTGTGAAACGTAGCCGCCATTGCTAACTTCGAAAATTCCCTCCGTGCACAGCACTCGGAGGATCCGGCCGAGGGCCTCGGCATGGGTTCCGGTCGAAGCCGCTAGATCCTGCGCAGTCTTCGGAGTATCGCCGAGGGCATCGGCGATTCCGGCCTGCACGACTGCCTTTAGGCAACAGGACACGATATAGGCCTGGCTGGCGCGCGCGACAACGCTGAAGGGAGTTTGTGCCATGCGTACACAACCTCAGTGCGTGACCTCAGGAATTCCAAGCGGGGCGCCCGAGAGTTCACTACTATACTTACCCTCGCGACTGTGTCAAAGCGCGACACGTTCCCCCGGCCTCATTGTTGGCACCGTGTCAGGAGTGCGACCGTTCACGTGGCCGCTCTTATCCGGCCAGACTCCAGTGTAGTGGTCGCCGGGGTTGACAGGCGTGATTCTGGCCTGCTTTATAGTTTATCGTTAGCGAATTGTGGGTACGGCTGCTGTTTCTTATCGGCGCAATCGTTTGTCTTTCCGAAAAAGTTCATACCCATCGTAAGCCGGAGTCTTCATGAAGCTGAGATTGGTCCTGTTTTCGTCTTGCACCCTGCTGTTTGCTTCCTTTTCGTCCTTGTCGTTGAACGCGCAGAAGGAAGGGGAGGTACGGCTTTGGCTGACGACGCCTGCGTCGGCCCTTTCGGCCAAGGACGCGAAGCCGGAGTTCGGACCCAACGTACTGATCTTCGATCCGTCGATGCCATCACAGGCGATCCAGAAGAAGATTGACGCAGTGTATGCGACGCAACAGCACAACGAGTTTGGACAGCAGCGGAATGCGCTGCTATTCCTGCCGGGAGACTATTCGGTGGACGTGCCGGTAGGCTTTTACACGGAAGTGATAGGACTTGGGGCGTCGCCAGATGTAACGCGGATTGCTGGCAACCTGCATGCGGATGCGAATCACGAGCACAACAATGCGACGACAACCTTCTGGAGAGCTGCCGAAGGGCTCTCGATAAAGCCAGCCGGAGGCACGATGCAGTGGGCGGTTTCGCAGGCGGTGTCGCTGCGGCGCATGCATGTACGCGGCGAGCTGGTGCTGCACCAGAATCGCGGCTGGGCAAGCGGCGGCTGGATGTCGGATTCGCTGGTGGACGGGAATGTCGACTCCGGCAGCCAGCAGCAGTGGATCTCGCGCAACTGCGATTGGAAGAGCTGGACGGGCTCGAACTGGAATATGGTGTTTGTTGGCGTGCCGCATCCTCCGGAAGGCGCATGGCCTTCGCCGCCGTACACGAAGGTGGCGCGCACGCCAGTGGCGCGCGAGAAACCGTTTCTGCAGGTGAATGCTGCGGGCGAGTTCAGCGTGCGGGTTCCGGAGCTGTCCAGCGACAGCGTCGGGATTACGTTCCGTGGCGGGGAAACAGCGGGAGAGACAATTCCGATTACGCGATTTTACATTGCGCGACCGGATGTGGATACGGTGGAGACGATCAACGCGCAGCTCGCCCACGGCAAGAACTTGATTCTGACGCCGGGGATCTATGAACTGGCCGCTCCGATTCGCGTGACGCGGCCGCATACGGTGGTGCTGGGTCTCGGGTTTGCGACGCTACGTCCGATGAAGGGCACAGCGGCGATGACGACGACTGATGACGACGGGGTCGAGATTGCGGGGCTGCTCTTCGATGCGGGGCCGAGCGAGTCTCCGGTGCTGCTAGAGGTGGGGCCGGAGGGAAGCCGGGCGCGCCACGCGGAGGACCCGATCACGCTGCACGATATCTTCTTTCGCGTTGGTGGCGCGGGCGTGGGCCGAACCAAGGTGAATTTGAGGATAAACAGCAACGATACTCTGGTGGACCATACGTGGATCTGGAGAGCGGACCATGGCGCCGGAGTGGGCTGGGAACTGAATACCAGCGAGAACGGCCTAGTGGTGAATGGAAACGAGGTCACGATTTATGGCCTGTTTGTGGAGCATCACCAGCAATTTCAGGTTCTGTGGAAGGGCAATGGCGGGCGAACGTATTTTTATCAGTCCGAAATTCCTTACGATCCACCGAACCAGACGAGCTATACGAGTGCGCCGGGGGTGAATGGCTGGGCCTCGTACAAAGTGGCGGATGAAGTGACGACGCATGAGGCGTGGGGGCTGGGTGTGTACAGCGTCTTCATCTATCCGGATGTCGCGCTAACCCGTGCAATCGAGACGCCGAAAAGTCCGGAGGTACGGTTCCACGACATGATCACCGTGGCGCTAGGCGATCACGGCGCAATCCGCCATGTGATCGACGACACTGGCGAGGCGACAGCGATACATCCTCGCGTGACGCCGAAGGTGACGGACTTCCCCTGAGTGGATACGCGTTGCTGCGGCATTCGCGGGGCGGGCAACGTCCGAGAACTGCAACTTCATTGAAGCGGGCCGCAAGGATTCGGTAATGAGAAGTCGGCTTGTCGTCAGGAAATCAAGCGCTGACGAGATGCGCGTTACTAATCCTCTAACCGATCTCAACCCAAGCTCAATGAGTGCTATACCCTGTTAGCGTCAATTGAGAATAATTTCCGGTTGTCCTGTCATCCGCCCCAGAATTGCCGAGCGCCGTCCGAGTCGATCGCCACCTCTGTAGATGGATTCCACTGGTGACGTCGCCTCCGCCCCCTTCACTGCTTCCTAGCAGGGAGGGACCGGCGGGCCGATGCGGCTCCGTTGGACTCAACGTAGCCCTCCACTTCCAAAGATGATTTCTCCTGTAAGCCAGCGCGCTTCATCGGACGCGAGGAAAGCAGCGATCAAGCCTTCGTCTTCTGGCATGCCGATGCACGTCGGCCAGCCAAGGACAAATTCATAAAGAGGGTTCCAGATTTCAAATAGTTAAAACGTTGGTTTTTACGAAGTCCGTCGCGTAGCTAAGATCTTTCCATTTTTTCCCCAGCTCGATCTTTGCCAGATCGTTTGCTTCCGCCGCATTGAATGCATCGATCCCAAGGACGATGCCGATTGCCAAGTACGGCGAGATCCGCTGCTACATCCGCGACCCAGACGGTTACATCATCGAGGTCGGACAAAGCACCTCCCTCAAATACGGTTAGCGCTTGGAGCGGATAGGGAGAAGACTCTGCGCCTCGTCGTTGCGCTTCTGCCAATCTTTGCCCCGAACAGTCATTTGCGTTGACATCGAAAGGAATACCAGATACCTGGTACAAAATGGGCCGAAAGAGCCCACGTTTAGCGTGAACGTTTTTACCGCACCGGGAAAGGCTATGGTCGGCGAGCGGCCAAAGCCCTTTGGCCAGGCGCTCGGCTTTGACTCGATCAAATCGACTTTAATCTTCGGCGAGTACGACGCGGCGCTGGTAGATTCAATGATGAGGTCGCTGAGGCCGAGGCTCTCGCAAATTGGGTTGCTCTGTGCAAGCTAAGATTTCGGGAAACAGAATCGGTTTCAGAGAGGAGAACAAAATGACAACAAAAGGAAAAGTCTTGGTGCTGGTCTCGAGCGGTCACGGCTTGCCATTGAAAGATGGCAAGGTTTATGCCGGCGCTGGCTACTATCTCAACGAACTGACGGTTCCGGTTCGGGCCTTGATGAAGGAAGGCTACGAAATCACTTTTGCCAACCCCAAAGGCAACACGCCACAAATGGATGTCCATTCAGCTGTCGCAGATTTCTTCGGCGGGGACGAGACCAGGCTTCAGGACTATCTAAAATTCCGCGACACCCTGACTGGGCTCAAAACTCCAACTCGCATCTCGGAGGTCATCGCATCGGGCCTGGATCAATATGACGCTGTTTTCGTCCCTGGCGGCCATGGTCCGATGATTGATCTTCTCGATGATCCCGACGCTGGCACTGTGGTGAGACACTTTCATAAGACATCCAAGCCTACGGCGATGCTCTGCCATGGCCCGATTTCACTTCTCTCGGCTCTTCCGAATTCGACGGAGGTGGTCGGAGCGCTGGCTGCGGGCAATGCCGCTGGAGCGCGGGCAAAGGCTCAAGGATGGATTTATTCTGGATATAAGATGACCATCTTTTCGACGGCGGAAGAGCAGCAGCGGGAGCCGCTTGAGATTGGTGGTAAGGTTCTCTTCTATCCGGACTTCGCCTTGGGGACAGCGGGCGGTGACGTAAGTGTGGTCGCTCCGTGGAAGAGCTACGTCCTTCAAGATCGCGAGTTGATCTCAGGTCAGAACCCTTTCTCGGACGAGGCGCTTCTGAAACTTCTTATACCGGCGCTCAACGAGAGAAGAAGTGAGGCGGCTGGCGCATCCTGAGGCGGATCAAATCTTTGCTATTGAACGAGTGAGGGTCTGGCAGCGTAGGCAAAAATCAAAACAGGTTGCCATATTTCAATCCCTGCTTTGGTATGGATCGATACATTCGTCCCGAGGTAGCTAAGCACTAGACCCCGGTTATCTGTTGTAGTAACGTGTCGCGAAAGCTTACTGTTCCGCTCGGGCCTCGGCGGCCCGCTTGCCCCGCGAGGTTCCGGCTGTGGACCAACAGCGAAAAGTGCTCTGCTACGTATGGTTGCTTTACATAGTCGGCGTCTTTTTGGCACTTGGTGTCCTCGTCAGCCGCGAGGTAAAGTCCATGTCCCCACGCGCTTCGCAATGGGCTGACCTCACGGCGTCGCGGCCCGGTACGATCTTGGAGCTGGCCAAGAGCAAACAGTGGATGTCTCAGGTCAGGTTCTTCAACAAGACATACCTTGCTCCGGAATCAAGCGAATGGCACGATCCGCCAGCGTCCCACGTTGCGCCCGCCGATATTCAGCCGCAGCCTGCCGACGATCGTTTTGCAATGCTTCGGGTAACCGGACCTGAAGAACCTTTGCCCGGTAATTCTTACTTCCAGACCGTTCATTTCGGTGCCAGGTCCAGTTCACTCGGCGCGCCAACCGATACTCTCGTTGGTCCTCTCCTTCGCAACGGAATGGACATCATGCTTCACCTGGCAAGCTCCCGCTTGTTGGGAGAGGAGCCCAAGACTCAAACCATAACCGTCTCTACCAACAAGCTTTCATTCGACCAAGCGGTGGCCGTGGATCTCCCTGTGCTTTCCGGGTATCGCGACGAACTGGGGCGGGATCACCTTCATGTCCAGCTACAGCTAACGAAATTCGATCCGGATCGACTCGTTACTGAAGAAGAGCATGAGGCTGCTGCCCAGGCTACGGACATTCCTTCAAAAGTGCTCGAGGGTACGGTTTCGTTTGATGATCTCAAAGCTGAAAACCGTCTATTCATCACACCTGCGGGTCGCTACACAACTCTGATCATCACCGGCGATCACGATCTAAGAACACACATACAATGCACTCGCACAGATACGGGAACGATTGTGGGAGCCTATTTCGACCATGTCCCCATGTTGGCCGTGGCAGTCAACTCCGGCGCGTCGCTCAAAGTTCGCGTCAAGGTTTACGACTTCGATCAAAACTTGCATTACAGAATCGTCAGCCTCAGTGGCAATGAGGTCACGACGAAAGCGTTGTTGCTGTGGTTCGTCGCACACGACCTTACCGACAAAGAGATCGAAGGCCGGATCCTTTCTCTACCGGAAATTGATGAACGGACCCGCTGGCTGAAGAAGGCCCTCGGTGTTCAGTTTACGACCGAGGATGTTGGGGACGTTTACGACTCGGAAATAAAACAATTACTCGCTCATCTGACTCTTCCTTAGGGGTATTGTCCGTGACGACCGATACAGTTCCGTCAGCTGAGCCCAGCAGAGTAGAGACACTACTCGCCGACCTCGCCGAGAAATATCACAAGCCCGATCCGTCGAACATTGCCCTCGGCGCTCAGCGCTTTGAATTTGTCCTGAATGCTCGAATCGTTCCGTTTGTCGGCATGAATGCATTCTTGGCGGCGGGCGTCGCTCTGCATCAAATCTATTCCAATCATTTGGTTCCTCTTTTCTTCTGCTATCTGACCGCAGCGTTTGGAGTCCTCGTCCGAATTTACTGGCGCCGGGACCAGGTCTCGGACACTTCGGCAATGCATTTCAGTGCGGTGTCTACATTCCTGCTGGCGGCGATCCTGACGATTCAGATTGCCCCGGTCGCTTTTGTTCTGTGTTTGCTATTGAGCTACGGGTTGACCGCTCTGGTCCGCCAATCGAAGATTCCGCAAACTTCGGTTCCAATTTACGTGATTTATCTACCGATTCTGCTGGCGGATCTTCAAAAAGAGCAGGGGTTTCGCCTCGGCGTGGAACTTCTCGCGTTGATTCCAATGGGTTTTCTGTTCGCTGGAAAAAGATTTAGGGTCGCGACCTCTGCTGTGATTTTTAGCGGTCTGCTCACAGCCGGGTTGGAGTCTTCGGAGAAAACCGACTTCATCTTTGTCCTCCTGTTGCTCTTGCTCGTCTGTTTGGTTGTCTGGTACGAAATCTATATTCCAAAAACAGACTACTCGAACCTCCGTGCCGCCATCGACCATGCTTCGTTCCTGCTCCTCAGCGGCCTCGCAATTTTGGCAACCCACTTTAGCTCCTTCGAACCAATGATTTGGACCTGGGCTGTTCTTGTAGCCTTCTACGAGATGGTCCAAATACTTCGCGAAGCAGCTGGCGACCCCACCCGGGTCGGAGCCATCGGCGTCGCTCTAGTCATCGCTGTCTGGGCGACGAGGACGTCGATTCAAGAGGGGGTCGTGATTGCAGCCTCGCTCGTGATAGCCGCATTGATGAATATAGCCGCCGTCCTCCTGGCGAAGTAGACGTTGACAGTGGCGCCCTGGGCGATCGTGGCCGAGGTACAAATATCCTGCGTGATCTCAAAGCAACGGGGTCGTCTGCCAGTAATTAAGGTCAGGCAGCTCCGTCGCGCCCGCCTTGCGGCGAATGACCAGCGTGACGGCGAGCTGCTCGGATGGATCTGCCGGCCCGATGAGCTTATGGCTTGCAGGTCGTGGACGCTCGCTGCCGGCGAGCACCTTGGTGGGATCGCTGGGAGTCATTGGAAATTTCCTCCATGAGTAGGAAAGAGCTGTTCCTCTTCAAGATGAGTTCATAGGGATAGTGACGGCCGCTCCGGCATCGTTTCACGGGGGAGAACTTTCCCTTCATGGAGGACGAATCCCCGACCTGTCAAAAAACCACAAAAGGCAGGCTACCGAGGAGGTCTCGGCGCGGTAATGGGCCCGACGCCACGCAAGAGCTGGAAAAATCGCTGCGTCCATCGAGCGGGGGGCAGATGTCTAGGTAATTTCAAGCTCCGGGCGAAAGAAGGGGGGCTGCAATGCTGCGATAATTGCCAAACACACCAAATACAGTGCATATAGCAACTGAAAGGCTCTGGCGGAAGCTCGCGATCCGATAGAGACTCAATCCATGGGTAAATCAGGATAACTTGGAAGCAATAGGTTCATGCCCGCCACGACGGATAGAGCTATCGCGAGGGTGATTAGCAGGGAGGAATAGGACCCGGTCATATCAAAGGCCCGCCCTAGTATCACCGGGCCGATGGCACCTGCGGCGGCATAGAAGGTCCACGTGAAACCGTACAACGTGGAAAAAGCGCGCAGCCCAAAATAACGAGTCAGCAGGTAAGGAGTAATCGCGGCTTCTCCACCGGCTCCGATACCAAGAACCGCCGCCGCCAATGCACCCACCGCAAAACTATTCGCTCTGGCCAGCAAGACAACGCCCGCCGCAGTAATCAGGTTGACCACAAGGGCGACCCGAGCCCCGAAAAACCGGTCGAGCAACCAGCCTGTGCCGATCCTACCGAGCACGCTCAAGCCGCCAAGTATAGACGCACACAATGCTGCGGCCGCAGGTGTAATTCCCCGATCTGTTAACAGCGCCGACAGGTGGGTGATCGCACCGTTCATGCTGATCGAACTCACGAAAAGAACGGCGACGATGATCCAGAAGGCGAACGAGCGCGTCCCTTGCTGCCAAGTGACTCCAGAACGAACAACCGGCACGGACTGCGTTTGCGACGGACCTCGGTCGCCGATGTAGCGCCAACTGAGCGGCAACCCTAGAAGCAACGCGAGCGCGCCGAGCGAAACGTAGGCGGCCCTCCAACCAAATCGAGTGACAATGGATTGCGCGATGACCGGGAGGATCATGGCCCCCAAGCCGGCACCAACCATGACGAAAGCCAGAGCCATGCCCAATCTCCGCTGAAACCATGTCGAAATCGACCGCGCATAGGCCAGGTGTGCCGCACCGTTACCGACCACGCCGATAACGAAGCAGGTCAGATAAAACTGCCACAACCGGGTACCCAGCAGCGACAGCGAAACAACTCCGCAGCCGAACACCGTCATGCACGGAAGAATGATGCGGCGAGGGCCTAATCGATCGATCAAGCGGCCGATTAGAGGAGAGGACAACCCCACTGTCAGAGCAGCGATCGCAAAGCCAAGTGAAATCGATTCGCGATTCCAGCCAAATGCCGCGCCCAATGGTTTCACAAAGACCGTGAACGTATAAACGAACAGCGAGCCGAAACCCGCCATCACCCCAAGACACGCCGCCAGCACAACGCGCCAGCCGTAATAGCTGAGATTCGATTCGTTCTGGTTGGAGACCAGTGGGTCGCTTTGTTTCAATGGCTCGTCGACGATCACGAGCCGGTGGCTTTCCCGATGGGGGACCCCTGTTTTGCGGCGATGGCTGCAAGAGGTTTTTTGTAGTCTCGGCCAACGTATCCCAGCCGGGCCGTGTGCTGCCCAATTTCCCGATAAACATCGGGATCCTGTGGCTGCCACGTGGCCAGACCATCCACATACCGATTAAACATGCAGAAGGCGGCTGCAATCAGTACCGTGTCGTGGATCTCCTTGTCGGTCGCACCTTGCCCGCGCGCCCGTTCCACATCGGCCGTTGTCACGTTCTTCCCGCCTTGTTGTACTTTTCCGGCGATGTTCAGCAGTGCTTTCATTTTCGGCGACAGAGCAGTTGACTCGAAATCGCGCTTGATCGCCGCTACGAATTCGTACTCTTTCTCACTACCTCCAAGGTGCTGCGCTGCCGTCGAACCATGGCAGTGTTGGCAGTAGTAGCAGTCGTTCTCGGAAGAAACGTATGTCGCGATCATTTCGCGCTCAGCCGGAGTCAAGGTGTGAGGACCGGTCAGCAGCACTTGCACGAGCTCGCAAAGAGGTTTTGTCGTTTCCGGACTGAACACCATCGGGCCGCGAATACCAGGCAATCCTTCGGTCAAAGCGATATGCGCCATTGCATTCTCCTTTAAGCCTGAGCGGCTTTTGGCGATTCCCGAAACCGATCTCGCACGTAGCCCAGTTGTGCAAGCTGTTCACCCATTTCACGGTAAGCCTCGCGTTCGCGTGGTTGCCACGTCGCCAGTCCGTCGACGTACCGGTTGTACATACAGAACGCAGCCGCGATGAGAACCGTGTCGTGTATTTCCTTGTCGGTCGCGCCATGTTCTCGTGCCCGCGTCACATCTCCGGCACTGACTTGCTTTCCGCCTTGCTGCACCTTGCCCGCGATCGTCAACAGCGCTTTCAGCTTGTCCGAGACCTCAGCACCCTCAGGATTCACTTTGATCTGTTCCACCAGGTCATAGTTTCCATTCAGATGCGCCGCGGCGGCGGCACTATGCGACAGTTGGCAGAAATCACACTCGTTGCGATAGGAGACGTGCGCGGCAATCATTTCGCGTTCCGCGGAAGTCAGTGTGTTGGGCGCGCGAAGCAAAACCTCCGCCAATTCGAGCAGGGGCTTAGCGGTATCCGGGCTGAAAGCGAGTGGACCAACAATTCCAGGCATGCCCTCGGGAACTTGGATGTGTGCCATCGCGTCTCCTCCTACTTGTGCTTCAAAGATTCCGAGAGTCTTAAGGAGCATAGAACTCCGTACAATAGTGCGAAAATACTACGAAGTGGACTCCGCTTGAGAGTGTAGAGCCGCCATTAAGTCGTTTTTCGTGCCGCGGCTTGTCGATCCGAAACGCCAACGAGCAAACGAGCAGCCGTTTTGTCCTCTAGTTCTTTTCCAGTATTGCCTAGTGTGGAGGTGGTTCGTATCCTCGGCGCAGTTTTACGGGTGTGTTTCGCGGCCCGGGACCGTGAGATCACTGGTCAACGATTGAACAAGCGAGCCTGGCGAAGATGCTTCGCAAAGGTCAGAGGATGTGTCTGCTTTCCCTGTTGCCCGGGCGAATTTCTACAAAACGAAATCTGAGGTGAACCGCTCATGTCATCCGCTTCGATCAACATACTATCGAGATTGGTCCTTGTGATGGTGTTTGCGCTGGCGTGCGCGGCCGGAATTCGCGCGCAGGACATTTCCGCAAGCATCCATGGGACGGTGACCGACGAAAGCGGCGGGATGGTGAGTGGCGCGAAAGTGACCGCCGTCAATACCGACACGGGATTTCAGCGGGGCGTGGTGAGCAATTCGCAAGGAACGTATGTGCTGGTGGAATTGCCGGTTGGACGTTACCGCGTGGAAGCGGAGGCGCAAGGATTCAAGAAGTACGTGCAGGAAGGAATTTCGCTGGATGTGAACCAGCAGGCAACGGTGGCGGTGCGTCTGACCGTAGGAACGGCGACGCAGGAGATTCAAGTGACTTCGGACGCGCCGATGATCGAGAGCACGTCGACCAACCTGGGGCAGACCGTCGGAGAGCGGGAAATTCTGGACCTGCCGTTGAATGGCCGAAATTTCACACAGCTTGGATTGCTACAGACCGGGGTGGTACCGCTGACGCCGGGGCTGCTGGAAGCGGGAGGCTCGGCGCGCTCAGGGCAGGCGTACGCGGTGAATGGACAGCGGCCGGAATCGAATAATTTCCTGATCGACGGAGCGAATAATTTCGACACGGTAGACGGCGGATTGGTGATGGAACCGCCGATTGACGCCATTGCGGAATTTCGGATTCTGACACATACGGCGAACGCGGAGTTCGGGCACAGCACGGGATCGACGACGAATATCATCACGCGCTCGGGAACAAACGGGTATCACGGGACGGCTTGGGACTTTTTCCGGAACAACGCAATGGACGCAAAGAGTTTCTTTGCAGACAGCGTGGAGCCGCTGCACCGGAATCAGTTTGGGGGCGTGTTCGGGGGACCAATCAAAAAGGACAAGACGTTTGTCTTTTGTATACGAGGGCATCCGCGACACGCAGGGAGAAACGACTTTGGCAACGGTGCCATCGAACGCGGAGCGGACAGGAAATTTCGCGGATCAATGCCCGCTCAATAACGGGACATTCAATGCGCAGGGGTTGTGCATCGACAATACGTCCGGGAGCTGAGCCCGAACGGGCAGCTGATCAATGAATTCAGCGGGCAGCCGATTCCTAACAATCAGCTGCCCTTCGTCAATCCGATTTCGCAGACGCTTCTCTCCTATTATCCGCTGGCGAATGACGGGCCGTTTACTTACGTCGGGACGCAAACGCTGACGAGCAACACGGACCAGTTCGGCGTGCGTGTAGATCACTACCTGACGAACCGGGACACGTTGAACTTCCGCTACAGCTATGGGCAATTGAGCCAGATCGATCCGCTTCCGACCGGCGGGGCGAACGTGCCAGGATTTCCGGTGGGAGAGAATCAACGCGACCAGAATTTTGTGGCGCAAGAAACGCACACGTTTTCCCCGACGCTGGTGGGTATCCTGCGGGCGTCGTACCTGAGAAACAAATTCCTGCTAGGGACCAATATCAATCACACGACCCCGGCGAGCCTGGGATTTGGCTACGAGCCGTCACTGGACGCGGCGATCGGGCCGCCGTTCATACAGGTGGGCGGGTATGCGTCGATCGGCGACCCCATTACCGGGCCGCGGAACACGTATCAGAACACGTACGATTTTTCGGGTTCGCTGACATGGATCAAAGGGCGGCATCAATACAAGTTCGGCGGCGGATATCAGTACGACCAGATCAACGTGCTGCAAGGGATTGCGACGAACGGATTTTTCGTGTTTGCGACGTTCCCTGTCAACAACTCGTTTGCGAGTTTCATGTTCGGGCAACCGGTAGTATTTCTGCAGGGCGGTGGGAATTTCTATCGCGGCTTGCGCGGGCAGGGGTTCAATTTGTACGGGCAGGACACGTGGAAAGTGAGTTCGCACTTAACGGTGAATTATGGATTGCGTTACGAGGTGCCTTCGCCGTACACGGAGATTCACAACTACCAGAATTTGTGGATTCCTGGCCGGCAATCGGTGGTTTTTCCGTCGGCCCCGGCGGGATTAGTGTATCCCGGTGACCCGGGCGTACCCAGTGGACTGCTTCCCACCGAGCGCGACGCCTTTGCGCCGCGTCTTGGGTTGGCGTGGGACGTTCGAGGGGATGGGAAGTGGCTGGTGACGTCGGCTTACGGGATTTTCTACGATCCTTATTATACGGGCCAGGGCGGACCATTGCAGGACCCCATCAGCGCACCGCCTTATTTACAGACGCCTCAAGTCAGCGTGCCGAACTTCGGGGATCCATTCAATGGGCAGAACCCGTTTAATGGCAGTTTCGCACAGCCGATGACCCTGCTGGTGTTGAATCCCAACCTGCGCTTGCCGTACGCACAAGACTGGAACCTCAACGTCGAGCGCGCGTTGGGAAGCGACTGGCTGCTGGAAGTCGGATACATCGGAACGAAAGGAACGAAGCTGCCGCGGTTTATTGAGGCGAATCCGGCAGTGTACATGCCAGGGGAATCGACGCAGGACAACGCGGACCAGAGGCGATTGTATTCGGGATGCACGGTGACGGGAACCACGCCGTGCACATATTCTTCGGTCGGCGAGATCGCGGGGATTTCGGACTCTTCGTATAATGCGCTGCAAGTCAGCTTGAAGCGGCGATTTGCGCATGGGTTCTCGATGCTGGCGTCGTATACGCTTTCAAAAACGCTGGACGACGTGTCATCGTTCAACATCACGGGGTCGGCGTCGCAAAGCGTGGCGGGGGAAAACGATTTAGCCCAGAATCCGTTTGACGTGAAGGCGGAATGGGGTAGGTCCATGTTCGATGCCAGGCACCGGTTTGTGGCGAGCTACCAGTGGGATTTGCCGTGGTTCAAGCATCCGGACAGCTGGTACGGACACATCCTGGGGAACTGGCAGGTGAACGGAATCACAACACTGATGAGCAACACACCTTTCACCGTCTACGATTCGAGCAACCCGTCGCTGCAAGGAAGTGCGCCGGAGATTTCCGGATTCTTCAGCAGCCGGCCGAATATTGTGGGAGATCCGAATACGGGGACATGTCCCGGAGGGATCCCGGTGCGGACGGCCGCGTGCTGGTTCAACACGAATGCGTTTGCTCACGCAGGGACCGGGCAGTTTGGTGACGTGGGACGCAACACCATGGATGGACCAGCGTTTCAACAGTGGGACTTTTCGGCGATAAAGACGATTCCGATTCACGAAAGAATGAATGTCCAGTTCCGGGCGGAGATATTCAACATTTTCAACAATGTGAATTTCGAGTTGCCGAACAATGATATTAATTCGCCGGGGTTTGGACAGATTGTTGCGGCGCAGCCGGGGCGCATTGTGCAACTGGCGCTCAAGTTCCAGTTCTGATATGGCCGAACGGGTGCGAACCCGGTCGGCCATGATGACTAGAGAGAAGCGTTCGCTGGGGCAGAGCGCTCTGCCGCGCTGGCTCCCGAGTTCTTTCCTATTATGGATGGTCCCAGATTGAAGTGGTACGGTTCCCGCCACACTAACCTGAATGCCTTATGCCAGATTCGCGGCCTGCCACAAGTTGTGACGTGACCGTCATCGGCGGTGGCTTAGCTGGAAAGGCGGCGTGTTTGCACCTCGCAAAAGCCGGCCTCAAGGTCGTTTGCATCGATCTAGCGGAAGGCGGTCGCCAGCCGGTGGGGGAGTCCCTGGATTGGTCGAGCCCTGACCTGTTGAAGAATCTTGGGCTGCCCATGGACGACGTTGTCGGAGTTCCCATGGGCACTTGGAAACGACACGTCAGCCTGAAGATGCCTGAAGGCAGCCCCGAAGACTATGTGCCGGTTCCCCGGCTCGGCGAAGCGCCCTTCCACATCGAGCTGCGCACCTTGCACGTCGATCGTACTCGGCTGGACGAAGAGCTACTCAAGAGAGCTTATCGACTGTGGCGTCACCCTGGTTCAGGACAGAGTCGTCGGGGTGGAACGGAACGGTCGGCGAATCTCCTCTGTACACACCGCAGGTGCCGAACGATTTGCTTCGCGTTGGTTCATTGACGCCTCCGGATTCGCAACATCCTTGTTTGCTCGTCAGTTCAATCTCCGAGCTACCCACAATGGCCCTCCAAAAGTAGCCATCTGGACGTACTTCGCGGTCAACGACGCGGTTGAGGGGCACCACGATTTATATGGAGCCAAAGCCGTCCGAATATCTCGATTGGATTTGGGAAATTCCCATCCGTTCCGCAGTTGTCAGCGTGGGGTACGTCACCACGGCCGAAGCCATGAAGTACAAACGTCAACAGGGCCTGTCTGTCGACGACGTTTTTCGCCAAGAGCTCTTGAAGTTTCCCCGTTTCTCTAGACTCATGGAAGCAGTCGCCATGAGTCCGCCCAGTGTCACTTCGTTTCGATCTCGCGTTTATTCTGGCGTGACGGGGCCCAACTGGTTCGTCACCGGTGAAGCGGGCGCCATGGTCGATCCCATCACGTCAAATGGCGTTACGGCAGCGCTCCGCCACGCGGCGGAAGCGTCGCAGCTGATCATCAAGTATCACAAACGGTCCAGCGTGCCGCGGCGCGCAATGATCTGCTATGGCACGCGCATGCGCCAGGTCGCGCTGTTTTTCAATAGTGGAATCGAAAATATTGTCTACCAGCCTGCGGTCAGAAACCGCATTGGCATTCGGCACGCGGGAACCACGTACATCAGCCCGGCGTGGACCCTGAATTCTTGTGTATGCGCGCGTGAAGCCAAACGGAATCCTCTCGACGTTTCTTTTTGTTTCCGTGCTCGGATTTTTCCGGCTTATGTGAATGGATTTTTTTCAGGCTTTGTCGCGCATTTTCGTAATGGCGAGGTAAGGGGCTGACATGTATCTGTTCTCGCGCGGATCAGGGTATCCCGTCTTGTTCATACACGGCATGCCCACCAACAGCCGGCTGTGGAGCGGCATCATCGACAAGTTGCGGGATCGTTTTACGTGTCTTGCGGTTGATTTGCCGGGACTCGGCCGGACTCCGCAAGTCCCCGATGGTGCGAACCAGTTGGAAGTGCTTGCCGAGCAGATTGAGCAAATTCGCGTGGAACACAAAATCGAGAAATGGCACGTAGTTGGCCATGATGCTGGTTCCGCAGTTGCCGTGCACTACGCCTACCGGTTTCAGCAGCACGTAGACCATCTGGTGCTTCTGTCGCCGGCCATGTTTCCGGAGTTGAAACCGTTTCATCTTTTCCGGCTGATCCGGATTCCGGTTGTTGGTGAGCTTCTTGCCCCGCTCATTAGCGTCATTTTTTGGAAAATCGCCATGCGCATGGCCTTGACAAAAACTCAAGCGGAACGCGACAACCTCCTCGAAGACTTTCGTGCTCCCTTCCGGGGGTTGCTCGGTGCCTGGCGGTTGATGTCTGTTTTGCGCTTCGGAGATCCAGCCGAACTTTTGTCCACCGTACCCGCCATGCTTCCGTGTATTTTGGTCCCTACCCTCATTTTGCAGGGCGCCCATGATAAAGCCGTGCCGGAACTGTTCGCCCAGCGTGCAGGTGCGTTAATTCCGCAATCGACAGTCCGTATGGTTGACTCAGGGCACTTTATCCCCTTGAACAGCCCGGAGATCCTGGTGACAGAACTGTGTCGTTTTTTTGGCGCTATCGACGTGGCCTAGAGGCGCACGCGGGGTCGTCACGCCGCGCCCTTCTTGGCCCCGTGTGAACTGACAAAAAACCTTGCCTTCCTTCACTGCGACGCTTAGTGCTTTTGCGCTAACGCCTTTCCATTATGGTTTCGAACCCTCGGGATCCGTAAGATTCGCATGACTATTTAGTAGAACCATCAGCAAAAGGGTGCTCTACGTCGCAGAATGTAGGGAACCGGCTCGGCCGCAGTAGCCGTCTTCAATTATGCGCAAAACTTTATTCTTGGTTGTTTGCTGGTGTGGCCTGATGCAGACCGGGCTGGTCGGCGTTTTGGAACTTCGAGCACAGGATGCAGCGGGCCAGGCGGTTTATGGCGCAATAGGATCCCCCGGAAGCTCCGCAAGGAGGCTCGGCTACGGCGGGCGTCTTCGCGCCCGTTCTCGACTCCGAGAAGCGCCCGATCACGGCCGGTGGATTCGTCAAAGACCGGCCCGATTGTCATTCCAGGACATCGCCGAAAAAGCCGGACTGACCACTTGGCACCACACCATGGGGACGCCCGCAGAAGAAATACATCATCGAAACTATCGGTTCGGGCGTCGCCCTGCTCGATTACGACCACGATGGCTGGCTGGACATTTACCTGGTCAATGGCTCGACCATCGACGCCATGGACGGAAAGGCGGAAGCCTCCCCATGCCGCGCTCTTTCACAACAACCACGATGGCACATTTACGAAGTCGCGCCGCAGGCCGGCGTCACCAATGACCGATGGGGATTCGGGGTCGCGGTTGGCGATTACGACAACGACGGCTGGCCCGACATCTACGTATCGAACTTCGGCAAGAACCGCCTCTACCACAACAACCACGACGGCACATTCACCGACGTAGCGGAAAAGGCCGGCGTCACACTCGGCAACTGGTCCACGGGAGCGACTTTCGGCGACTACGACGGCGACGGCCAGCTCGATCTGTTTGTTCCCGGATACGTCCACTAGGACATGGCCCACCTTCCGCCCATGGCCCAATTCGGCAAAGCATGCCGTCGGCTTCTGCCAATTTCGCGGGAGTAGACGCTATGTGCGGGCCGCGCGGCCTGCAGGGCGAACCCGATCATCTGTTCCACAACAACGGCGACGGGACATTCACAGATGTCAGCGAGAAGGCCGGGGTAGACGACAAGACGCACTACTACGGCTTTACATCCACATTTGTCGATGTCAACAACGATGGCAAGGTGGACTTGCTGGTCTCCAACGATTCGCTCACCCAACTATCTCTACATCAACAAGGGCGACGGCACCTTCGAGGATGCCAGCTTCACTTCCGGCTTTGCGCTGAATCAGGATGGTCAGCGAAGCGGCCAATATGGGCTTGGCCGTCGGCGATTACCGCAACAACGGGCTGGTCGATCTCTACACCGACAACCTTCTCCGACGACTACAAGCCGCTATTCCGCAACGAGGGCAAAGGAAACTTCTCCGAGATTAGCTCCTCAGATGGGCATCGCGGAAGTCACTTATCCTTTTCTGGGCTGGAGCACGGCGTTCATCGACTACGACAACGACGGCTGGAAAGATATCATGTCCGTCAACGGCCACTTCTATCCGCAGGTCGAACACCATAACTGGGGCACGAGCATATACCGAGCGGCCTCTGCTTGTTTCACAATTTGAATCATGGGACGAAGTTCGAGGTCGTGCCGGCAGTGGAAGGCACCGGCCTGGCCGACGTGATTCCCGCCCGCGGTGCGGCCTTCGGGGACATTTTCAACGATGGCAAGATCGACGTTGTCATCAACTGCATGGACCATACGCCGGTTCTGCTCCGAAACGTAAATCGCCGATACAGCAACCATTGGGTTGGGCTTGTCTCATCGGCGGGCCAAAGAGCCCCCGCGACGCGATCGGAGCAACGGTCTATCTCACTGCCGGAGGCATCGCCAGCGCGGCGATGTGATGAGCGGCGGCAGTTACAAGTCGTCGAACGACCAACGTCTCCATTTCGGACTGGGGCAGGCGACAAAGGTCGACGAGGTCGAGATTCACTGGCCGAGACGGCAGCAGTGAAACACGTCTCACTTGCCTGCGTGGACCGCTATTTCGCGATTGAAGAAGGCAAGGGCCTGGTGCCCAGCGTCTATGACGCCATTGCAGCGGAGTGGCGCGGAATAAGAGAAATCGGCCAGCTATGGCACGGCTAAATGAACCAAATCTTGCCGCTAGAGGCTCATGACTCGCGGACCGGGACCTTCTCGAAGGGTGAAGAAGATTATATACCGTGAGGCTGTTGCTGGCTGAAATTTGAATATTCCTGTTCGCACACCAGGACGCGGCAGTGCTAACAGCCTCCGCCGGCATACACGCCTCCGCCTAAAGGAGCTCCGCCCGCTGAGGACACACCCGAACAGCGCGAAGCGCTGGCAAAATGGAAAGCCAAGGCCGAGCAGGAAAACGAGTCAGCCCGCAAAGACTACAACGCGGTTGTAACTCCAGCTATAACTTCCACTACGGGCCCAAAAACCCTTTCACTCCAGGAAACATCCCAGTGCAAGGCGAGGGCTTTATTCAGCCGGGCGCGTTTCCCAGCGCGGAGTACTGCGGCACCTGCCATCAGGAGGCCTACAGCCAGTGGCGTCAGGCACTGCACTCGAACGCTTTCCGCACACCGTTCTATCGCACTAGCGTCAACCTTCTTATCCGCGACCAGACGCGAGGAATTGCGTTCGCGCGCCACTGCGACAGTTGCCACAATCCGATCGGCGTCCTTGGCGCCGCGCTGACCGAGGACTCGAAGGTGGATCGCGCCGAGTTCGACTCGGACGGACTAACCTGCACCACTTGCCATTCTGTTGTAGAGTCTGGACTCGACCAACGGCAATGCCAGTGTGAAGATGGGCGTGCCCTCGGTGATCGTCGACGAGAAGGGAGAGCGCATTCCAGGCAAGGTTCCCTTCGACATGATTCTCAGGCATCCCGAGCGTCATTCCCAGGCGGTGATGCACGACTTCCTGCGAACACCTGAATTCTGCGCCGCTTGTCACAAGGCCAATCTGCCGGGCCCGCTGAACGACTACAGGTTCATTCGCGCCTTCACAGCCTACGATGAGTGGCAGCAGTCTAAATTCTCGCAACGCAATCCGCTCACCTTCTATACTGCGGACTTCACTACCTGCCAGGGATGCCACATGAAGCGCAACGCCAATGCTTTGCCCGACTACGGCGCAAAGAACGGTACGTTTGCCTCGCACCGCTGGCTGGCCGGCAACACCGCAGTGCCGTTCTATTATGGCTTCGATGAACAACTGAAAAAGACCATCGAGTTTCTACGCGCGGGGAACTATCTCAACGTCGATATCTTTGCGCTCAAGAAGGCCGGTAGCGACGACTTGATTGCACCGCTTGGCAGGGCCTCCTATAGCCTTGCGCCGAACGACAGTTGTGGAAGCCTATGTGGTCATCCAGAACAAAAACATCGGCCACTCGCTGATTCCCGAAGTGCGCGATCTCTATGAGGCGTGGGTCGAATTCACGGTGAATGACGCCAGCGGCAAGGAGATTTACCACAGCGGTTTCCTGAGGCCGGACGGCATGTTGGACCCGCGCGCGCACAGTTTCACCAACCGCCCGGTCACCGACGAAGGCGAATTCGTTGACAACCACAAGGTGTGGACCATCCACTCGGTCGCGTATGACAATACCGTCCAGGCCGGCCGCTCGGCGCTGGTACGCTATCAGTTCCGCCTGCCCGCCGATGCGCGGGCGCCTTACAGTTACTGCCAAAGTGAACTACCGCCATCTGCGCCAGAGTTATCTCAACAATATCTTCGGCAAGGACCATCCAGCCTACCCGATTGTTGAGATTGCCTCTCGAAGCCGCGTCTTGAAGATTGGCGATAACCGGCCCGAAGCCGAAGACCCGGCCGATAACCCTGACTGGATGCGCTGGAATAATCTCGGCATCGCCCTTCTCGATCAGTTCCAGTATGCGGAGGCCGTCAAGGCTTTCAATGAGACGTGAGCTTGCGTCCACAGTATGCCGACGCATACACCAACGTCGCACTCACCGAAATTGTATGGGAGAAGTACGCATCGGCCCGAAAGCTATTCGCAGGGCGCTCTCCCTCGATCCCAATAACGCGCGGGCGCTCTATTACGATGGTCTGCTGCAACGGCGGGCAGGCAATACGGAGCAGGAGATAGCCGACTTCAGCAAGGTGGTCGAGATGTTCCCTCAGTCGCGCGACGCACGCCGTGAGCTTGGCATCTATCTACTACCGAACATAACATACAGAAGAAGCCATGGAGCAGTTTGAGGCATTGCAGAAGATCGATCCCGACGATCTCGCGGCACACTACAATCTCTCCATTCTCTACCGCCGCATGGGCAAGCCCGAGGAAGCCGCCGAACAGCAAGCCATGTTTGCGATAAGAAGGTCGATCCCGGGGCGCCCACATACTCGCTGAACTTCCTACTAAGCACCCCGAAATCTCCACCGAGAGCATGCCGTGGCACATCCACACCGATATGTCCCCGGAATTCTCCGTGAGCAAGCCGCAAGGTGGTACGCCAACGAACGCGAAGCCGGCCGACATCAAGACCGGTGAGAAAAAGTAATGCCTGCCACCCCGAGCAACTTGACCGACGCGTCCTGTAGCCGCTCTTTTGAGAGGGCGGGGTTCAGACGCGAATGCCACTCCAATCCCGGCGACGCGCTTGCACGTCGATTGACACTCAACCGAAGTCCGAACCCCGTCGCTCGGACCTGCATGCCTTTCTTAGTTTCTGCTCGCGTTCTCATCGGTTCTGTTTGGCTTCGCCGCACCCACAGAAGCGAAAGAAACCTGCCCTTGGCTCAACGAAGCAACCGCCGCAGGCTTCCTGGACGGTAATGTCGTTTCCACCGTCACCTTCTCGATCAAAGACAAGACCGACGCCAATTACTCCAACACCGAGAAGAACGATGCCACCTGCGAATTTGTCCGTCACCAGGGCTCGCTTCTCCTGACCCTGCGCGTCGAAGTACAAACAATCACCAGACCACCTGACTGGTTCGCCTCTTATGTCGCGCGCTGCGGTCCGCACTCCGCGCCCTTGAAGGCCATCGGCAATGAGGCTGTTGCCTGCAGCGTTGACTCCAGGAAGAACCAGTTTTCCGAACAAGTCGTGGGCCGCGTGCGTGGCCGCGCCTTCGTCGTACGAATTACATCGAACTCCGACTCACTGGATCGCGATGCGCTGCAAAACAAGGTTCGCAATGTTGCCGAACAGGTTGCGGGTTTTCTCTTTTAAGGAATCGCTAGCTTTGACGGCCCCTCTCACTTCTCCTGGTCTAGCAATCCTGAGCGACCAACGCGGCCTGGCACGGCGCGTCTCAACTCAAACGTGTGTGCACTGGAGCTCCTGCCGGCAAATTTCAGAATCGCGAGCGCTCACGTGCTGAAAAAAATCACCGTTCTCCTCGTCGACGATCACAAACTGGTCCGCGCCGGCTTCCGCCGCATCATCGAAGACGAAGAGGACCTCGTCGTCATCGGTGAAACCGGCGACGGCGCCCAAGCCATACAGATGGCTCGTGAACTTGCGCCGACCGTCACGCTGATGGACTGCTCACTCCCTGGAATCAACGGTTTGCTCGCCGCCCAACGCATAATTGCATCGTCCCCTCACACTGGCGTCCTTATGGTAAGCATGCATGCGGATGACGGTCATATCGCTCAGGCCCTGCGCATTGGTGCACGAGGATATATCGTGAAAAATGTCGAGGACATCCACTTGGTCTCGGCGATTCGCCGCGTCGTTGCTGGTGACCTCGTTTTTCCAGCCGCGATCATCCAACAACGGGAGCACAAAGTCCCGCTCGCCCGCGCTTTAAGTACGCGTGAACTGGAGATCGTGCAATTCATCGCCGAAGGAAAATCAAACAAACAAATCGCAGCCCAGCTGGGTCTCAGCGTCAACACCGTGGCGGCTCATCGCGGAAACATCATGAAAGCTCTTCGGGTTCATAAGACCGCCGATCTGGTGAAGTACGCCATCCGGCACGGTCTGGCGGGTATTTTTTGTGCGCAAGTAGCCGCATCATTTGGACGAGCAGTCACCCGCGAGAAGACAGCAACTCCTCGCAATCGACCAAACCCATTGCGACCGCACGACGGATCAGGCACTGGCACGCCTTCACTCTGCGGAAATAACGCCCGCGCACCCACCTCAGCGCATTGTGCTGTTACAATGCGTACCTTCCCAATCGCCAATGGAGGATTTGAAACCGATGGAGAACACCGGCCGGGAGCACATAATGCAAGTTGGATTGGGGTTTTGGTCTTCCAAGGCATTGCTCAGCGCGGTGGAGATCGGTGTCTTCACCGAACTGTCGAAGCAACCGCAGGACTTGGCTACGCTGCAAGGCCGGCTTGGGATTCACCGACGCGCCGGGCGCGATTTTTTCGATACTTTGGTAGCGCTGGGTTTTTTGCGCCGCGTGGACGGCAAGTATGCGAATACACCGGCGACCGATTTATTTCTCGACAAGCACAAACCCACCTACATCGGCGGCATGCTGGAAATGGCAAACCAGCGGCTATACCAACACTGGAGCCATCTCACCGAGGCGTTACGCACGGGCAAGCAACAGAATGAGACCAAAGACGGAACCGGCTCACCTTTTGAAGCACTCTACGCGGACCCCGCCCGGCTGAAGACCTTTCTCGCGGCGATGACGGGCATCAGCCGCGGCGCAAACCAGGTGATCGCGAAAAAAGCATTGTGGGCGCAGTACCGCACCTTCGCCGACGTGGGTACCGCGCAGGGTGACCTGGCCGTGCAGATCGCGCTCGCGAATGGACATCTGAAAGGCTTTGGCTACGACCTTCCGGAAGTAGGGCCCATATTTGAGGAATACGTGGAGCAAAACGGACTCAACGGCCGTCTCACCTTTCACCCGGGAAGCTTTTTCGTAGAACCGCTACCGAAGGTGGATGTCATCACGATGGGCCATATCCTGCACGACTGGAATTTGGAAGAAAAGAAAATGCTTCTACGCAAAGCGCATGACGCGCTCAACCCGGGCGGCGCTGTGGTGATCTATGAATCGATCATTGATGATGACCGCTCGCAAAATGCCTTCGGTTTGCTGATGAGCCTGAACATGCTGATTGAATCGCCCGGCGGATTCGACTACACCGGCCAGGACTGCATGGCCTGGATGAAGGAAGTCGGGTTCGCCACCGCCTCGGTTGAGCACTTGGTGGGGCCCGAGTCGATGGTAGTGGGAATCAAGTAGAACGCCGGACCTCTGTCCTGTCTTCCAATCGCCATTGCCAAGGACACGCACCCCGACCGGTGGATTTCGATTACATCTGCTGCGTGTCTCCCAATGGTTGGACCACATTTGTGAGAACGTAACGCCGTACTGCGTCTAGAAGACTTCCCTACGGAAGCGCTGCGCCTCTGGCAAGCCCTGTTTTTTCACTAGCTTAGAAACGGTTCGTTCGTCGCCCTTGCCGCGCTGCGGAGAACTGTGAGCGGATTCGAAAATTCACGGCCGGATCATTACTTCATTCGGCCCGGAGGGAAGACTAAACTTCGCGCCTCGCTCTTGATTCACCTTCAGAGTTGCGGGCACGTCCAGGGCTCCAATTGGGACTTTCCTCGTCCAGGAGCCGCTGCTCCAATAGTCCGCGCTGGTAAAAATGGTTTTGCCTACAATCACATATTTTCCGATTTCTTCCTTGTGCCCGTCCCGAAACACAAGCACCGCGGATGGAAGCTCGCTATGTGGCTCAGGCGCCTGAACTCGTCGAAGGGTGTCGCGGGTTAGATCGGAGGCTCGTTCCGACTCGGGCTCGATGAATTGCCCGCCCTGCGACTGACCGTAGTTTGTAAGTCGCACCCAATGATCGCCTTGCAGTTCAATCACGAGTGATGGGGACGGCTTCAGCACTGCCACCGGTGAGGCGGAAGGTGCCGACTGCACGTTGAACTGGGACGGATCCGCATCCATCATCCCCGTCTCGGAATCATAGTCGGGATAGAAGTAAGGCGCGAATGTCGAACCACCAAAATATCGGCGTGCGCGGCGCGCATGCGCGAAAGGCCTGCTGACACCGCCGCGCGAGAAAGTCGCTCCGCCTCGACTTTCCGAAGCGAACACAAAGGAGACGTGCCCCTGGGCGTGCGCGGAGGACACCAAAACCATCGCTCCGAACAGGACCAGGAACTGCGCAATCATGCGGTTATTCAATGCATTGCTCAGTCTCGGCCGGGACTTCGCCGCTTTTCCTCTTCCCAGCTACATATAGTCTGAGCACGCCCGAGAGTCAAGTTTCGCATGGCGGTTACAGCACGCATAAACAGGACGGCAGGGTATAGCTCCCGAGCCACTTGGCGGCGAACCGGAGCTGGAACGCTGTCCAAATTTTTAATCACCTTGCGGCGTGTCACCGATGCGCGGTCCCGTAACGGAACAGTTTCTGGCATTCTTTTCGCAGAAACCCGCCGGTGACGGGTATGAGGTGATTACCCTTCTCGAAGACCAGCCGGCAAGGAATCAGACAAGCTCGCCACTTGTAGTCCTCCGTACCGCGCTTGCAGCCATACGCGGCAATGTCTTCTTGCGAGACGCCGTAGACGACCCCGCCAATTCTGGACCACACGCAGGCTCCAGCGCACATGGCGCAGGGCTCGTGAGTCGAGTACAACACAAAATCCGGTAGGTAGCGGCCATACCCGCTTGACACGTATTTGAGCGTTTCCAACTCCACGTGTTTGATGCTCGACCCCGAAGTCTTTACCCGGTTACCCGCGCTGGCAATGACCACCTCGCGTTTGCCGGTAAGCTGGGTGATGACCGCGCCAATGGGATAGTCGCCTCGGTCACCCGCTCGTTTGGCCTCCGCGATAGCCAATTCCATGAACTTTCTTCGCGGTTTGTAGGAAGAGGGGACCATGCCGACACATTATATCCGTTTGACGCGAGTGTTTTCAGTGGTGAGAACGAGCAGCCATGGTAGTGGTTATATAGAAATTCCTCCAAGTGGTCATTCTCCCCGGCGGCTTCCTGAGCGAAAATGGCAGATGCGCTAGCCGAATGCCGTGAGTGAGAGAATTTTGCACCTTGGAAGAATGAGAAATTTTCGGCTGCGTTCGTCCAGTAAAGGGCGTAAAGATGGGATCCAGCCAGACGAACGATTGCAATTGGAGGGATCGGTCTTGAAAACAAGGCGCTCGGTTTCACGTGCTTTAGTCGACCAGAGTTTCCTCCGTGCCGATTTCACGGCAGACTTTGTCCTCCCCCAGCTTCGCAGACATTGGCTGAGTTTTTGTTTGACCGGTGCGATTCTCATTGGCGCGGGCGCGACCTTGGTCGCAAAAAACCCCAGCACCGCCGGCGACGCCCCGACTTCCCCGGTCTTGGTCGAGCTGTTCACCTCCGAGGGCTGTTCCAGCTGTCCTCCCGCGGATGCCCTGGTGGAACAAATGGACGCGTCGCAACCGGTTCCGGGCGTGCAGCTCATCGTTCTCAGCGAGCACGTGGACTATTGGGATCACGATGGGTGGAAAGATCCCTACTCCTCATCTTCCCTGACCGACCGCCAGAACTCCTACGTCCGTGCTCTCGGCCTGAAGACGCCGTACACTCCCCAGATCCTTATCGACGGAACCGCGGAACTACCCGCCAACAATGCCCAACAGGTGAGTGAAATGCTTCAGAAAGCAGGGACTACCCCGAAAGTTCCGATACACATTACTTCGGCAACCCTCGACGCCGGCCCTTCCGTGGTTCGAGGACACATCGAAGCGGATGGCAGCTCCGCGAAACATAACGCTGACGTTTATGCCGTGGTCGCCCTCGATCACGCCGAGTCTCAAGTCTCCAAAGGGGAAAATAGCGGCCGCCACCTCACCTACGTCGCCGTTGTGCTGGAAATCACAAAAGTTGGCAAGCTCGAGAAGGGCAAGAACTTCAGCCACGACTTCCAGGTAAAATTCAAGCGCCCGCAGACCGATCCGACGCCGATGCGAGTCGTAGCCGTCGTCCAAGAATCCGGCTCCGGCAAAGTACTCGGAGCAACCCTGCAGAAGATCACGAATTGACCCCGTAATCGTCGGGAAAACCGATCACCGCAGTCGCACACGCGAGCGTTCAGGGACGTTGTAGCAGCCACCGACCGCTTGCCCTGATCCACCCGAGGGTGGTAGGCGCCGTTTCCTTCACCAGGGCGACAAACCAGACCGCTTCCCGTTGCCCTTCCCATCGAGTGTCGTTCCCATTCTTCCCGAGCGTGCGAACGATTGTCAGTTCTCTCACGCAGCGGATACGATTCGAACGCCGGCGCAAACGTGTATTAAGTCTTACCCCGACTGTGGCCCAGGACCAACAAAAAGCCCGCTCGCGCCGTACGCTGGCGTGAGCGGGGCCGTTTGCCTACTGTCTAGGGTGTAGGAGGTCTAGAAGTAGATCTTTCCCCCGAGCTGAAGGCCTCGGGTCGTTACCGTGGTTCGTTAACGTACACGGTGAGGCCTCGGGTGGTTGTTGGCAATATCCACTTGAGCCGATCCTGATATGACCACTATGATTGGAGTATGAAAAAAGTCTCCAGCGGTTTCTCGCCGGTGATCGCTATCGATCGCAAAGCCGCGGCGCCCTTGCACAAGCAAATCTATGACGCCTTCCGGGCCATGATCGTGGGAGGCAATCTGCGCGCCGGACAACAAATTTCTTCCACGCGCGCGCTCGCTTCCGAGTTGGGAATCTCCCGCATACCCGTCCTGAGTGCCTATTCGCAGCTTCTGGCGGAGGGTTATTTCGAGTCGCGAACCGGTGCAGGGACCTTCGTGTGCACTTCCTTGCCGGACCAGCAAGCTCCTAACGATCAGCGAGCTGCGCGGTCCGCTGAAGTTCGTAGTGTTTCCCGGGTCGTCGCGAAACGCGTTTCCCTGCTTCCTCGCTATGAGCGTCTTCCCTGGTTGCGCGGCCTGGGGGCATTCAGTGTGAGTCAGCCGGCGTATGACCAGTTCCCTTTTCAGATCTGGTCGAGCCTGGTCATGCGCCACGTGCGAAATCCGCACGCCAGCGCGCTGCGCTATGGCGCCGTTCTCGGCTTTGAACCATTGTGCGAAGCCATTTGCACCTATCTGCGCACCGCGCGCGCGGTGCGTTGCGAACCCGAGCAAATCATGATTGTCTCCGGTTCTCAGCAGGCGTTGGAAATTTCGGCCCGCGTCTTACTTGACCCGCAAAGCCCGGTTTGGATCGAGGAGCCTGGATACTGGTTGGCCAGGCACGTTCTTCTCGCGGCAGGTTGCCGTCTTGTCCCGGTTCCCGTCGATACCGAAGGCATCGATGTGGCGGCCGGTATCAAGCTACGTCGCAAGGCGAGGGCTGCTTTCGTCGCGCCTTCCCATCAATATCCGCTCGGCGCCACCATGAGCGCTTCGCGTCGCCTGCAACTGCTGGATTGGGCAAGGAGTTCCGGCTCCTGGATCATCGAGGACGACTACGACAGCGAGTACCGCTATGCCAGCATGCCTATTGCTTCCTTGCAGGGTCTCGACCACGCTTCGCGCGTTATTTATATCGGGACGTTCAGCAAGACCGTGTTTCCCTCCCTCCGGGTGGGCTACGTGGTCGTTCCGCTGGATCTCGTCGATCGTTTTGCCGCCGTTCGTTACGCGATGGATATAGGGCCGCCTTATCTTTACCAAGCGGTGCTTACCGACTTTATGACAGAAGGCCATTTTGCACGCCACATTCGCCGGATGCGGTTGTTGTATGCCGAACGGCGCACCGCGCTGGTCGAAAGCCTTGAGAAAGAGTTTGGTTCGAGCCTGGGTGTCCACGGATCGGAAGCCGGCATGCACCTGGCGGTTACCCTGCCCAATGGGTTCCACGATGTGGAGATTGCAGAGCGCGCGGCCCGCGAAAATCTTTGGTTGGTGCCGCTTTCTTCCGCCTATCTCGGCAAGGCCGCCATTCGCCAGGGATTCGTCCTCGGCTTCGGAAGCACCAGGGCCACCGAAGTGCCGCGAGCCGTCAGCCGCCTGGGGCGCTTGCTCGCGTCCGTGTGAACTTTCGACCGTGACCAGTGCGTGCGGCTCTTGACGCCCACGGGAGCGGCCAGCCCAAACGAACGATTGAAAAGCTGAACGAAAAATGTCGAGTGGTCGACGCCTTCATCACGCTCGGGTATGCGGCGGCTCGTGGATTTGTGCCCGAGCGGTCTCCACCGGTGGCGGCGCAGGCCGCGGTTAAGGCGTCGAGGCTATCGAAAAAGAAAGAATTTAACGCTAAGAGCGCAGAGATCGCAGAGAACAACGGGATACGGGCGCATTTCCCCGGACTTACTCGCAAGTCTTACAGGGAGCGAGCTATTGGGGATTTTGCGGTGATTGCGGTGGCGGTGATTGCGGTGGCGGTGATTGCGGAGACTCGATTTCGGACTTCGCGACCCTGCCGGAAACTTGAGCCGGCGTGGGGAGTTGCGAGAGATCCCAACCGCCGCCCAGTGCTTCAATCAATTGCACCGAGGCAGTCATCGCCTGGGTGCGGAGTGAAGCCAAGGTTTGCTGGTCCGAGAGAAGCGTTGTTTGCGCAACAAGGACGTTGAGATAGGTATCGACGCCGGTGTAATACCGCGCCTTTGCGAGCTCGAGATAGCGCTCCGCGGAGCGCTCCGCCTCTTGCTGTTCCTGGATTTGTTTGGACAGGATGCGTACCGCTGCCAGGTTGTCCTCGACTTGTTGGAAAGCGGCCAGGACCGTCTGGCGATAGCCGGCGACATCGGCGTTGTACAGTGCGACGAACTGCAACACCGTGGCGCGCCGAAGACCAGCGTCAAACAGCGTTTCCGACAGCGACGGCCCCACGGACCAGAAACGGCTCGACAAGTTAAAAAGCTTTGTAAAGGCCGAGCTCTCCAGCCCGCCCTGCGCGCTCAAGGTCAAAGTCGGATAGTAGGCGGCTACGGCGATTCCGATCTGGGCATTGGCTGCGGCCATGGTGCGCTCGGACGCCGCGATGTCCGGCCTGCGTTCGAGAAGCTGTGAAGGCACACCGATGGGAATCACAGGCGGGGCCGCTTCCAGAGGCTTATAGATGAGGGAAAAACTGGAAGGCGTGGTACCGATAAGCACGGCAATGGCATGTTCGTACTGGGCGCGCAGGATGCCCAGATTGGTGCCGGCGGCAATGGCACTCTCCAGGGCATTTTGCGCCTGGACCAGCGAGATCTGATCGTCCACTCCGGTTTCATAACGGGCACGAGTCAGATCGACGGATTTCTGATCGGCATCAATGGTTTCGTTATAGACCTTCTGCAAGGCATCCTGGCCGCGGAGTTCGAACAAAAAGACTGCCAGGCTGGCTTGTTCGGTCAGCCGTTCGTTTTCCAGGTCCGCGGCACTGAGCTGGGCGTTGTATTGTTGCTCGCGGATGGTGTTGCGAACTTTGCCCCAGAGATCGGGTTCCCAGGAAACGTCGAAGGGAAGCGAAAACAAGGAGACTTGCTGGCCGCCGCCGGTCGAACCTGTCGAACCTGCCGAATTTCCCAGATTCGCCGACGAACGCGACCGCTGGTAGGCGGGAGTTGTTCCCACCGTCGGAAAGAGTTGCGAGCGCGCCTGCGCAATGAGCGTGCGTGCTTCCATGAAGTTTTCGAAAGCCTGCTTGATGTTCTGGTTGTTGACGTTGAGTTTGTCTTCGAGCGAATTCAGCTCCGGATCGTTATAGATTTCCCACCACTTGCCGCGAAGCATCGCATCCTGGGGTTGCGCAACCTTCCACTCACCCGCTTCCGGAAACTGCGTGGGCGATTCCTTGTAGGAAGCAGGCGGCGCGGCCTGAGGAGTGGGAGAAGGCGGGTGATATTTCGGTCCAACCGTACACCCGGCAAGGAAGAGCGCCGTGATCGCGTGGCCAAGTAGCGCTTTGAAGCGAACCGTGTTGATGGTCATAGGAATCTTAATCACCCGCCGGGGAAGGCGCCGGTGACGCACCCTCGGGATGAAATGTGTCGCGCTCTTTGCCCAGAATCCGAAGCCGCAGACGATCCAGCGTGAGATAAACGACCGGAGTGGTGTACAGCGTGAGGAGCTGGCTCATGATGAGTCCACCCACAATGGTGATGCCCAGCGGCCGGCGTAGCTCGGAACCCGTGCCGCTTCCAAACGCGAGAGGCAAGGCGCCGAACAGCGCCGCCATGGTGGTCATCAGAATGGGACGGAAGCGCAGCATGCAGGCTTCGAAGATCGACTCCTCGGTGCTCATGCCGCCTTCACGTTCGGCTTGCAGCGCAAAATCGACCATCATGATGGCGTTCTTCTTCACAATGCCGATCAGCAACACGATGCCGATGATGGAAATGACATTGAGATCCTGGTGGAAGAGCATGAGAGCGAGAATGGCGCCGACGCTGGCGGAGGGCAGAGTGGAGATGATCGTGAGGGGATGAATAAGGCTTTCGTACAAGACACCGAGAACAATGTAGACGGCAAGGAGCGCCGTGAGCACCAGATACTTTTCGTTGGCGAGCGATTGCTGGTAAGCCTGCAAGGTGCCCGCAAAAAAACCACGCAAGGACGAGGGAGCGCCGATGCGCTGCTTCATCTGGTCGATGCGCAGCGTGGCGTCGCTGAGCGAAACGCCCGGGGCAAGATTGAAAGAGACGGTGACCGAGGGAAACAGGCCGGTGTGGTTGAGCGCGAGGGGTATGGTGTTCGTACGCGTCGAGGCCATGGTGAACAGCGGGGCGTTGCCAGAAGCGGTAACGCTGCTGGCACCCGCTTGATGGAAATAGATGTTTTTAAGTCCCTCGGGAGTTTGTGAATAATGGGGATCGACTTCCAGCACGACGTAATACTGGTTCAACTGCGTGTAGATGATCGAGACTTCCGACTGGCCAAAGGCGCTGTAGATTCCCGCATCGAGAGATTGCGCGGTTTGCCCAAGTTTCGCGGCGGTGATGCGGTCATAATTCAAAAGGATATCGAGGCCGCCGTTTTGCTGGTCCGAGTTCACGTCCTGCAAGCCAGGAACATGTTTCATTTCGGCGAAAACGCGGGGTCCCCATGTGTTCAGGTCCGAAATATTATCGGACTGAATGGTGTATTGATAGAGAGCGGAGGAGTTGCGGCCTCCGATGCGCAGGTCCTGGGCGGCTTGAAGAAAAATGGAGGCTACCGGCAGCCGGTTGAGCTGCGGGCGCAAACGGTTGATGATCTGCGGGGCCAGGATTTTACGCTGAGACAGGGGCTTAAGAGCGATAAAAATAAACCCGGTGTTGGTGGCGCCGCCGCCTCCGGTGAAACCCATGACATTTTGAATGGCGGGATCCTTAGTGATTACCGCCTCGATCCTTTCCAGTGAGTCGTTCATAGACGGAAAGGAAGCATCCTGAGGCCCCTGCATGCCTCCGGCGAGGACGCCGGTGTCTTGCTGGGGGAAAAAACCCTTGGGAATTTTATAGACCAAGGCAACGTTCAGGACGATCGTCAGAAAAAGAACCGTGAGGGTGAGGAAGGAATTCTGCAACACCCAGCGAAGGCTTTTCCGGTATCCCGACAGCAGTCCTTCAAACACGCTCTCGGATGCGCGGTAAAGCCGGCCGTGTTTCCTGGTGCGTTCGTTTTTCAACAAGTACGCGCACATCATGGGTGTAGTGCTGAGCGAAATCACCATGGAGACGAGAATAGCGGTGGAGAGCGTGATGGCAAATTCGCGGAACAGCCGCCCTACGATCCCACCCATCAGCAAAAGCGGAATGAAGACAGCGATCAACGAAATGCTGATCGAAAAAACAGTGAACCCAATTTCCTTTGCGCCTTTGAGCGTAGCGGCAAACGGATCCATGCCCTCTTCCAGATGGCGAGTGATGTTCTCCATCACCACGATGGCGTCATCGACGACGAAACCCGTGGAGATGGTCAAGGCCATCAGCGAAAGATTGTCAATGCTATAGCCGCACAGATACATGACCGAGAACGTTCCGATCAGAGAAACGGGAACGGCGACGGCGGGAATCAGGGTGGCGCGCCCATTCCGCAAGAAGATGAACACAACGACGATTACCAGCACGATCGAAAGGGTCAGGGTGCGCTCAACATCGCTTACCGACGCTCGGATGGTAGTCGTACGATCCAGAACCAAGGTCGTATCGATTCCTTGTGGAATCGAGGCTTTGAGAGAAGGCAACTCGGAGCGAATGCGATCGACGGTCTCAATGATATTGGCGCCGGGCTGGCGAAATATGATCAGCAAGATGGCGCGTTTGCCATTCAAATACCCCGCGGCGCGAACGTTTTGCACGGAGTCGATCACGTCGGCTACATCGGACAGGTGAATGGCTGCGCCGTTTTTGTAGCCGACGATAACCGGCTTGTAATCATCCGCGTGCGAAATTTGGTCGTTCGCCAAAATGTCAGCGGTCGTGGTGCCGTCGCTAATCTGTCCCTTGGCGAGATCCGAGTTTTGCAAACGTAGCACCGACTGGACATCCGTCATCGTCAGGCCGTAGCTGGCGAGTTTGGTCGGGTTGACCTCGACACGTACCGAAGGCAAAGCGCCGCCGCCCACGGTCACCTGGCCCACGCCTTGAATTTGCGAAAGTTTTTGTTGAATGACGGTGGAAGCTTCGTCGTAAAGCTTGTCCGGGCCGTATTTATCGGAGGTGAGCCCGAGAATCATAATGGGGGAATCGGCCGGATTGACCTTGCGATACGTCGGATTCGCGGGAAGGTTGGCAGGCAAATAGGTGCGCGCCGCATTGATGGCGGCCTCAACGTCTCGCGCGGCTCCATCTATATTCCGACTGAGATCGAACTGAATCGTTACCGACGTCGTCCCCAAACTGCTGGAGGACGTCATCTCCGTTACGCCGGCGATGTGGCCAAACTGACGCTCCAAAGGAGTTGCTATCGAAGACGCCATGATCTCGGCGCTGGCGCCCGGCAAGCTAGCGCCTACCGAGATCGTAGGAAAATCCACCTGCGGCAACGGGGATACGGGAAGCACTTGAAAAGCGATGGCCCCGGCGATGGCGATGGCGATCGTTATCAACGTGGTCGCTACCGGGCGGTGGATGAACGGGGCGGATACGTTCATGTCGATCCTGCCGTTTGCGGCTCGGCGCCGGCATTCAACGCTGCCGATTTTCGTGAGACGCGCTGCGCGATGCGGTCGAAAAAGATGTAAATCACGGGCGTGGTGTAGAGCGTAAGCACCTGACTCACCAGCAGCCCGCCAACCATGGCGATACCCAACGGCCGGCGAAGTTCAGAACCGATACCTCTTCCGAACGCGAGCGGCAGGCCGCCGAGCAACGCGGCCATGGTGGTCATCATGATGGGCCGGAAGCGAAGCAGACAGGCCTCGTAGATGGCGTCGGTCGAATTTTTCCCGTGGTTGCGTTCCGCGTCCAACGCAAAGTCGACCATCATGATGCCGTTCTTTTTGACGATACCGATCAGCAGCACGAGCCCAATGATGGCTACTACGCTCAGGTCCTGGTGAAAAAGTATGAGGGCGAGAAACGCGCCGACACCCGCCGATGGCAGCGTGGAAAGAATCGTAATCGGGTGGATAAAGCTTTCGTATAGCACGCCGAGGACGATGTAGACGGTGACGAGAGCGGCGAGGATCAACAAGGGCATGTTCGAGAGGGAATTTCGGAATGATGCCGCTGTCCCCTGAAAATCAGCCTGCAAGCTGGCGGGCATGTGCATATCTTCCTGCACTTTGGTGATGGCCGAAATGGCGCCGCCTAGCGCCGCGTTAGGAGCAAGATTAAAAGAAACCGTAATCGCCGGGAACTGACCTTGATGGTTGATCGAGAGCGCTTGGGTTCTCACTTCAAAATGGGAAAATGCACCGAGCGGCACGGCGGTGCTTATTGCCGAGCTTGTGCCCCCCGCAGAGGTTGAGCCTTTGCTGGACGTTGCGTTCGAGGTGCTCGAAGCGAGCGCGTTCACGGGAGGCGCCAGCGTATTCCCTGACGCCGTATACAGGGGCGAAGTCGTCGTGGCATTGGATCCCGCCGACGTGGAACCGTTCCCGGTGGAACTCGCTGCCGCGCCCGACGTGCCCGCGGCGGCGTTCGCTTGAATGTACAGTTTGTTCAACTTATTCGGGTCCAGCTGAAACTGCGGCTCCGATTCCAGAATGACGTGATACTGATTCAACTGCGTGTACATGGTGTTGATCTGGCGCTGGCCGAAGGCGTCGTAGAGCGTGTTGTCGATGGTTGTTGGCGCGATTCCGAGCCGCGAAGCGGTCGGACGATCGATCACCAAATAGACCGCGAGCCCACCGGGTTGCTGATCGGTGGCCAGATCTTCGAGTTCCGGCAATTTTCTCAGGTTGGCCACGAAGCGATTGGTCCAGTCGGCCAGTTCGTTCGGGTCGGGATCTTCCAGCGTGTATTGGTATTGCGTGCGGCTCACGCGGTCGTCAACGGTGATGTTCTGGACTGGCTGCATAAACAGTTGAATGCCCTGCACATCGTTGAGCTTGGTCTGGAGCCGGCGGATGACGTCGGAGGCGTTGAGGTCGCGCTGGTCGAGGGGCACCAGATTGATGGACAGTCTTCCGCTGTTGGTGGTGATGTTCGTGCCGTCGGCGCCGATGAAAGAGGAAAGACTCTGGACCGCGGGATCAGCCAGAATGACGTCGGCGATTTCCTGCTGCTTTTCCGCCATTGCCGCGGGACCTATCGTCGGCGGCGCCTGCGAAATGCCCTGAATGATTCCAGTATCCTGGACAGGGAAAAAGCCCTTGGGGATAATGATGTAAAGGAAAATCGTAAGCACCAGCGTTCCCAACGCGACCATCAGGGTGATGAACTGGTGGCCCAGCACGAACTTCAATGTGCGGCCGTAGAAAGCGATCATGCCATCGAACATGCGTTCGGAAGCCAGATAAAAGCGCCCCTGTTTTTCCTTGGGATTGTGCTTGAGGATGCGTGACGCCATCATCGGCGTGAGCGTTAAAGAAACAACCGCGGAAACCACGATGGTCACGGCCAGGGTCACCGCAAACTCACGAAACAGCCGGCCTACGACATCTCCCATGAAAAGCAGTGGAATCAGCACCGCAATCAAGGAGACGGTCAGCGACAAAATCGTGAACCCGATTTGCTCGGCCCCCTTTAATGCCGCTTCCATCGGCGGATCGCCCGCTTCGATGTATCGCGAAATGTTTTCGACCATCACGATGGCGTCGTCGACGACGAATCCGGTCGAGATGGTCAGCGCCATCAGCGACAGGTTATCCAGGCTGTAGCCCAGGGCGTACATGGCGGCGAAGGTGCCCACCAGCGACAGCGGCACGGCCACGCTGGGGATAATCGTGGCGTAAAGGTTTCGCAGAAACAAAAAGATGACCATTACGACCAGCGCGATCGTCAGCATCAGCTCAAACTCAACGTCGGACACGGAGGCCTGAATCGGCGTGGTCAGGTCGGTGAGCGTGGTGACATCAATGCCTTTGGGGAGGTTCGCTTCCAACTGTGGGAGTAGCGCTTTTATGCGCTTCACGACACTGATGGTATTTCCCCCTGGCTGCCGCTGCACGTTCACGATAACCGCGGGCGTTTTGTTCATCCACGCGGCTTGATACTTGTTCTCGATTCCATCGACGATTTTTGCCACGTCGGTGAGCATCACCGGCGCGCCGTTGCGGTAGGCGACGACGACGTTCCGGTAGTCCTTGCTGGTAACCAGCTGATCGTTGGCGTCAATCTGGTAGTCCTGACGCGCGCCATCAAAGTTTCCCTTGGCGGCGTTCACGCTCGCTTGTGTGACCGCTGTCCGCAAATCCTCGAGATTGATTCCGTACGACGACAGTGCCGCCGGATTGGCTTGAATGCGAACCGCCGGTTTTTGGCCTCCGCTGATAGTCACCAGACCGACGCCGCTCAATTGCGAAATCTTCGGAGCCAGCCGCGTATCCACCAGGTCTTCCACCTGGGAGAGGGGAATCGAATCCGAGGTCACTGCCAAGGTCAGCACCGGGGCATCTGCCGGATTGGTCTTGCTGTAAATCGGGGGCGCAGGCAGGTTCGCCGGCAGATAGCTTTGGGAAGCGTTGATCGCCGACTGCACCTCTTCTTCCGCGATGTCAATATTCAGGGTGAGGGCGAACTGCAGCACGACGACGGAGGTGCCGCCCGAACTGCTGGAAGTCATCTGGCTGAGCCCTTGCAACTGGCCGAACTGGCGTTCCAGTGGTGCGGTCACCGTCGTTGCGACAACGTCGGGGCTCGCTCCGGGATAAAACGTCAGGACTTGAATGGTCGGGTAGTCGACTTCCGGCAAGGCCGAGACCGGCAGCTGGGTATAGCTGACGATGCCCACGAGCAGGATCGCGGCCATCAGCAGCGCGGTCGCGACGGGTCTCAAAATAAAGGGTCGTGACGGACTCAAGGAGCGTTACTCCCCTGGGTGCTTTGGGGGACAGGACTCTTGGAGACGACCACCTTGGCATTGTCCTGCAGCTTATCGAAGCTGCTGGTAGCCAGCACGTCCCCGGGGGAGATGCCGGTCACCTGCGTAGTCCCGCCGTCGGTTACACCCGTTTTGATGTTGCGCAAGTGCGCCGTGTCGTCTTGCAGCACATAAACAAAGGCAGTTTGCCCGTTGTGTTGAATCGCGGAACTGGGAACCAGGATTGCTCCCTGAATGGTATTGACCAGCAGCCGAACGTTGACGAACTGATTCGGAAAAAGTCCAAGGTCTTTGTTATCGAACGAGGCGCGGGCCTTGACCGTTCCCGTCGTCGTATCGATCTGATTGTCGATGGTCAGGAGCTTTCCGGTGGCGATTTTCTTCTGGCCCGCACGGTCGAATGCGTCCACGGTTAGCGGGATATTCTTGTGCAATTGGGGTTGCACCCCGCCCAGACTGTCTTCGGAAATTGTAAAGATCACGGTGATCGGCTGGAGTTGCGTGATGACCGCCAGCGTCAGCGTTCCTGAGGACTGCACTACGTTGCCCGGATCCACCAGGCGCAAACCGACGGTGCCGCTGATCGGCGCGGTGATGTGGCAAAAATCGACCTGGACCTGATCGTATTGCACCATACCTTGATCCAGCTTCACGGTGCCCTGATCTTGCAATACGATCTTCACCTGATCGTCCAGCGTCTGCTTTGGTATCGCGTTTCGATTCCAGGCGTCCTGGTAGCGTTCCAGGTCCATCTTGGCTTGCCCCAGAATATTTTCGTCTCGCTCGAGGGTGCCTTGCGCTTGCAGAAGAGTCGCTTGATAGGGCCGGGCATCGATCTCGATAAGCGGATCACCCTTATGGACAATCTGGCCTTCTTTGAAATGCACTTCGGTCACGATGCCATTCACCTGGCTAGTGATTGATGAGGTGTAAACCGGCGTGACCGTTCCGATGGCGTCCAGGTACGACCCAATATTGCCCTTCTCCGCACTCGCCGTCGTGAGCGTCACAGGCCCGAACCCGGCGCCTCTTGCGGATTTCTTCGCTGCCGCTGGATCATCGTGGTGGCGCAACACCAGCACGAAGCCGACGGCGAAGATCAGCAGCAGTACGATCCACACGATGACCCGCACGGCTTTGTGCTGTGGCGGCGGTGGAGGGGGTAATTGGTGGTCCAGCCCTATGTGTGGGCGCTCATTCTGATCGGCGGGCAATCTGATTCCTCGTCATTGCGTAAGTTCGGACCTTCCGACACTTGTCCGTATTCTATTGACGAATATTACCCCAGCTCCGGATACAGCCCGGGCAAAATTGATACCCCGCAGGTCCCTAGAAACGCCTGCCAAGGGCTGGCTTAGACCCTTCTGAGACTTGGACGGCTGCAGCCACATTTTAGCCCGACTACGGGGCTTTTGCGCCTCCAGAAGGCATCGGCTACAGCAAAACAGGGAGAAACGTTTTCGCCTGCCAGGGCCCGCATACCTGCCGGGACCAACGGTCGAAACCGTCGTAATCCCCACGCTGCCCCGTACCCCGACTCCACCTCGATACCCTCCGCCTCATCCTCATCCATGCTTCGAGGGGCCACATTCGGTTGTCCTCCGGGAGGGTCGCACGCCCGAAAAAACGGACTTGTTCACTTAGCGGGGAGCTCAACACGAGTTACGACTGCTCGAGGAACTCACCCAGTAAAAGATGAAAATGGTGCACGCCATTTTCCCGCTTGACCGAGTACCGCCCGCGGTCATAGAGCGAGGACTGTAGCCCTGTTTGCACGTTCTCACACAACCCGATGTCTTCCTGTTGCACTTCGTCGCTGAAGGAGACGGCCCTTTTCATTCGCTCTTGCACTTTCTGCGAGGTGATGTCATGAAAGAACCATTCAAAGATCGTCAGAGTCTTGTCCTGCGACAACGGCACGATCAGATTCGTCGAAACGTTGTCAGGATAGATGTTCAGCATAAGGTTGGGGAAAATCCAGAAGTACAACGCCTCTTGTCCGCCGCTGCTTGGGCCGTAGAAGCGCTCCCCGGCATCTTCGGGTTTCATCGCGCGAATCGGCGCGAACTGTTGCGAGTGGTAGCGAAAGGTATCGGTGTGGTATTGCGAGTAGTCAATCTCCCGCATCAAGCCGGGATGGGCGATGGGAATGTGGTAGCCCTCGAGATAGTTGTCGACGTACACCTTCCAGTTGCACTGGATGACGTAGTCCCGGCGTTCCGCGAATTGGAGTCCCGCAAACTGGAATCCTCGCGCCTGCTCGGGAATGTCTCCCAGATAAACCGAAAGCGGCACGGCGTCGCGATCGAAATTGACGAAGATAAACTGCTCCCATGTTTCCAGCCGCAGCGGCACCATCCCCATCGTGCTGCGATCGAAAAATTCGACGCCCTCGATATCCGGGGTCCCGATCAATCGACCGTCGAGGGTATAGGTCCAGCCGTGGTACCCGCACCGCAGCACATTCTTGCACCCGCTGCCCAGCGCAATCGGACCCGCCCTGTGCCGGCACACGTTGCTGAAAGCGCGAAGTGTGCCTTCTTTGTCGCGCACGACCACGATCGGCTCACCCGCCACATTCGCAGTGAAAAAGCTTTCGGGATCCGCGATGGTCCGCTTCACACCGTCAACCTCGCCGCAAGCGTGGTCCAGTGTTCCCACGAGTTGCCAGGTGCGCCGGAAAATTCGCGCTTTCTCCACATCCAGAATGGCGGGGTCGGTGTAAAACCGCGAAGCGAGCGTATGCGCGCATTCGATCTGTTCGTTGACGTCCACGCGCATCGGTGGCAGAGGTTTCGCGGTCATGAAATGGGTTTCATCCTGGAAACGCGTTCGCGCGGCAAGCAATCCACGCGGGTGAGCGCGGCCAAACCGCTAGAACTTCCGGGTTTCCTGCCGGGACCAACGCTCCACCACGATCTTCGATTCGGTGTAGAACTCCACCGCGTCGCGCCCTTGTCCGTGCAAGATCCCGAAGAAGCTCTCTTTCCATCCGCTGAACGGGAAATACGCCATCGGAGCAGCCACTCCGATGTTGATCCCGATATTTCCGGCAGGCGCTTCATAGCGAAACTTGCGAGCCGCGGCGCCACTGGTGGTAAACAAGGAGGCTTGATTGCCGTACGGGCTGCGGCGCAGGAATTCCATCGCCTCATCGACCGAATTCGCATGCACCAGGCTCAGCACCGGGCCAAAAATCTCCGTATTCGCGAGACTGCTCGTCGCGGGCAGTCCATCGAGCACCGTGGGCTTAAGGAAATTGCCGCCTTCATGATTGGGCACCTTGGCATTGCGCCCGTCGATGGTGGCCTTCGCGCCATCGTTTATGCCCTGCCCGATGAGCGACTCGATACGCAGCTTGCTGTCTTGCGAGATTACAGGTCCCATCTGAACGCCGGCATCGAGACCATTGCCAATACGGATTTTCGACGCGGCGTCAGCGATCGATTCGCCGAAGGTTTTCTGCGCTTCGCCGATGGTCACAGCGACAGAGACCGCCAGGCAGCGCTGCCCCGCGCAACCAAACGCGCTGTCGCTGATAATTTGCGTCGCCAACTCCATGTCCGCGTCGGGTAACACGATCACATGATTTTTCGCTCCACCCTGGCACTGCATGCGCTTGCCGCTAGCCGCGGCGCGCGCGTAAACATGTTTGGCCACCGGCGTCGAACCCACAAAGCTGATGGCCCGAACCTGCGGATGGTCGCACAGGGCATCCACGACCGCGCGTCCGCCATTCACGAGGTTGGCTACGCCCTTCGGCAGCCCGGTCTTTTCCACCAGATCCATCACATAGTGCATCGTCAGAGGCACGCGCTCGGAGGGTTTGAGCACGAAGGTATTTCCGCAGGCGATCGCATAGGGCAAGAACCAGAACGAAATCATCCCTGGGAAATTGAAGGGCACAATCGCGGCCACCACGCCCAAAGGTTGCCGGATCTGCATCTCATCCACGCCTGGAGTCACATCCTCCAGGTTATAGCCCTGCATCATCATGGGGATGCCGCACGCAACTTCCACATTTTCGATGCCGCGACGCATCTCGGCTTTTGCTTCGGCGAAGGTCTTGCCGTTTTCGCACGTGATCAAGCGGGCGATCTCATCGATGTGTTCTTCCAGCAGATTCTTGAGCTTGAACAGATACTGGACGCGTTCTCCCGGCGGAGTCCGCCGCCACGCCGGAAATGCGTCCGCAGCGGCTTGCACGGCGGCGTCCACGTCCGCGTTCGTCGAGAGGGGCGTGCGCGCCAGGATTTCCGAGGTCGCCGGATTTGTGACGTCCACGTACTCGGTCGCGGAAGATCGATGCCAGCCGCCTCCAACGTAGTTCTGCAGATCCGGGGCCTGCGTGGTCGTTGCGCTGCTCATACCTTGCTCCTGCTTGGTTTCTGAATCTAAGGGTGTGCGCCCGCGATCTTGGGCAAACATCTACAACGACACAGTTTACCAAAAAAATGTAAGGTCTGGATATGGCCGAAGTAAGACGCCGAGGCGGGAGGTCGCCGCCAAAATCGCGCCGATCTAAAGGCAGACGGGTTATCTACTACGGATCGAAGCCAGTGCTTCGTAAGCCGCACCAAGCAGGGGGGCGGACTCGTTCAGCACCACCGACACGGGAATATTGCCCAGCATGTTCTCAAACTTCCACTTGTCCCTGAACGCGTTCACAAATCTTCCGTCCTTCATCTTCTCGATGATTTTCACCGCGATGCCGCCAGCGACGTAAACCCCGCCGAGCGCCAACACTTTCAGCGCAAGATTTCCGGCCTCCGCACCATAAATGGAAGTCCAGAGATCCAGGGTCTCTACACAGACCGGACAAGTCTTCGCCAACCCCAGGCGTGTGATTTCCGGGGCAGGATCGGCATCGGGATCCTCGAAGGAATGATGCTTCACATCAGGGGCCAGAAATTCGTGAAGCGTGCGGAAACCGCGCCCGGAAAGGATCAATTCCCAGCTGACTTGCGGGTAGCGGCGGCGCATGAAGCGCAACAACTCGATTTGCTGTTCGGTGTGCGGGGCAAAATCGGAATGCCCGCCCTCGGAGGGCACGATGCGATAGCGCCCGCCATCCCAAACCAGAAACGATTGGCCAAGTCCGGTTCCCGCCGCCAAAAGGGCCATGGTGCCGCCGGGTTCCGGCTTGCCCTCATTTAAGACCACAAATTCTTCCGGCGCGAGATGCTCGATGCTGTGTCCTGTCGCTCCAAGATCGTTCAACAGCACGATTTTTTCGACGCCTAGTTCCCGCTCCAGAATTTTCGCATCCACGGTCCAGGGAAGATTGGTGGCTCGCACGTGATTGTCGATCACCGGTCCTGCAACCCCAAAGCCCGCCGCCACCACCTGGTCGGAGGATAAATGCGAGGCGGCCTGCCGGGAAAATTCCTTCACGATCAGATCGAACTGCGCGAATTCCTTGCTGGCAAACCGCTTTTGAAAAACGGTCGTGAGTTTTCCGTGCTTCTCCGAGAAAAGCGCAAGGTTGCACTTCGTGCCGCCTACGTCTCCGGCAAGAATCACCTGTCCCCCTGTCCCTGATGACTTTCGTTTTGCGCAGTTGTGCCTGTGCGCTTGCTACTGTGGCTATGAATTGAACCACTGTCTGCCTTCGCGTTCCAGCAGAACATCGGATTCGCGCGGGCCCCAGCTTCCCGACGGGTATTGCGGTACGTTCGCGGTTTTTGCCGCGCTCCAAACATCCAGGATGGGATCGACCAGCGCCCAAGCGGCTTCGACGCTGTCGCCCCGATCAAATAGCGTAGCATCTCCACGCACACAATCGCTAAGCAGCGTGGCGTAGGCGCTTCGGGCGCCATCGCCAAAACCTTCGCGGTAACTAAAATTCATGGTCACGTTGCCGATATTCATGTCGGGCCCTGGCTTTTTCGCTCCAAAGGAAACGGAAATTCCTTCATCGGGCTGAATGTTCAACACCAGACGGTTGGGTTCCACCTCGCGCTCGCGGAAAACGATATGCGGGGCGCGCTTGAACTGAATCACGATCTCGGTCGTGCGTTTCGCCAGGCGCTTGCCGGTGCGCAAATAAAATGGAACTCCCGCCCATCGCCAGTTGTCGATCAGCAGTTGCGCGGCAACGAAAGTCTCCGTGCGTGACGTGGGACTGACGCCAGGTTCCGAGCGGTATGCGGGAACTGGCTTTCCGTCGACCTGTCCGGCGGCGTATTGGCCGCGCACCACCGACTGCGCGACCATCCCGAGATCGAACGGGCGAATGGACTGGAGCACTTTCAGCTTTTCGTTTCTCACCGCGGTCGCATCGAACGACGCCGGGGGTTCAACGGCCACTAGAGAGGTGAGCTGCAAGACGTGGCTTTGAATCATGTCCCGGAGCGCGCCGGCGGTCTCATAAAAACCCCCGCGTCTTTCGACGCCGAGCGTCTCGGCGGCAGTGATCTGGACGTGATCGACATAATTGCGGTTCCAGAGCGGCTCAAAAATGCCGTTGCTGAAGCGCAGCACCAACAAATTCTGGACCGTATCCTTACCGAGATAATGGTCGATGCGGTAGACCTGCTGCTCCTCAAAGACGCTGAGCACGATTTTGTTCAATTCCTTGGCGGAAGCCAGGTCCCGGCCGAACGGCTTTTCAATGATGATGCGCACCCAGGAATTGGGAGAGGTAGGCTTCGCCAGACAGGCCTTGCCAAGCTGCTCGACGATGTCCTTATACACTTCGGGGGGCGTCGATAGGTAGAATAGTCGATTGCCCGCGAGTTTTTTCTGACCTTCCAATTCCTTCAAGCGCTTCTCGAGATTCGCGAAATCCTCGGCCTTGCCGTATTCGCCTTGCTGGTAGTGAAGATTCGACGCAAACTCTTCCCACTTTTTGGGATCGATCGGTCCGACCTCCGACATGCTCTTGGCGGCATCTCCGATCGAAGACCGGAAGCTTTCATCATTCATCGGCGTGCGCGCAAAGCCGACGATCGCGTAAGTGGGACCCAGCAAGCCGTGCGTCGCCAGGTCGAACATGGCCGGAATGACCTTGCGCTTGGCGAGATCACCGGACGCGCCGAACAAGACCACCGTGCAGGGTTCCGTGCCGTTTGCACCTCCCGATCGGTTTGCATCCATGCGCGTGGGTCTCCCCTCAGCTCGATTCAGGCATTGCCCGTGGGATTAAAGGCGTTTGACACTATACCTCAACGTCGTACTTTTGCAGATCAACGCGAAGTTGCTGGGCGTTCTGGTAGTGGATTACGTTCATGCCCAACCTTCGTGGACTTTCAAGATTCAGGGGACGGTCATCGATGAATACGCATTGCTCCGCGGGCCGCTGCGTCACTTCCAGGGCCACGCGAAAAATCAGCTCTTCCGGCTTGCGCGAATGCACGTAACACGAGCTGAAAAAGACGAGAAAATCGCGGCGCAAATCGAACGCTTCGATGCGGTATTGATTTAGCTCCAGCGGCTCGTTATTGATCGCCCCGATGAAGTATTTTCCCGATTGTGCCGCGTGTTTTAGAAGCGCCCTGGACTGAGGAAATTCCTTCGACTGCGCGAACATGAACGCCGTGAATTCGTCACGGGTAAACGAACGAGTCCGGTAAAACAGCGTCCGGTCCAGGTACTCATCCAAGGTGATGTGCCCGGAGTCGAACGCCGGAAACGACAACTCGTGCCGGTCCTGGAACTCTTCCCAATCCAAATGAAACACGGTGGCCGCTTCGCGACGCGACCCGCGATCCCATCCGTTGGTCAGGATCACCCCTCCGATATCCCAAAACAGCGTCGTGATTTTGGACCCCAAGCCCGCCACACCTCCGCCTCAAAGGCGTTCCCCAGCCGCAATTTGGTTTCCTGCAGATCGCCCGCGGTGCCAGCGAGAATCAAGAACAGGCCCATGGACGGGCCACCTTTATATACCTGTTCGAAGTTACGAAGATACTGCGGACCGAAATTCAGTAAGACCGGGATTCCCAGCCGTTGAGGCGAGTTGTTCACGCACCTCCGAGGGCGCGATCCGTTGCCGCGTTGCTGGCCTCGAAGCCTAATATGCGGGCCGGCTGTGCTGGCAATGCTGGGGACGCATCCTAAAAATTCCCACGGTACAGCCTTGCTCCGCTGGGACTCCCCGCTCGAGTGGAATTTCCGGTGCGCATGGGGTATCGTCAAAATTGAGTTGTCGAGGAGCCCTGATGGCCAACGAGTCTTGCGGCCCCACACCAGCGCCGAGCGAGCCGGCTACACCCGGAGCGCGCATGGTCAAGTGCGTAAAATTTGGAAAAGAAATGCCTGGGCTCGACCGCGTGCCGTGGAGGGGCGAGCTCGGCAAGCGTGTCTTTGAAAATGTGTCTAAGGATGCCTGGAAGTTGTGGATCGAACATTCCAAAATGGTGATGAACGAATACCGCTTGAACCCGCTCGATCCGAACTCTCAGAAGATCATGGAAGAGCAGATGGAGCAGTTTTTTTTCGGCGAAGGCTCGAAACTTCCCGAAGGATACGTCGCTCCCAAAGCAAAGGGGTAATTCTCGCAATCCCATTGTAGGGCGGGCTTGCTGCGCCCTGCTGTCGGAAAGTTAAAGGCCCACCCGCTAAACTCAATCCGCCGGTCCCATTCTTCCGGTCGCCGGATGCTCCACCGCCAATTGCCGCGCAATTGTAAATCGCAGTTTCGAGTGCGCCAGCCGTAGCGCCGTTTCTACTGCCTCTGGCGTCTCCGCCCTCGCAAATAAGAACCCCGGGTAACTCGACCCTTCCGGCCAAGCCGCAATGTAGTCGTGCACCCGCGCTGTAATTTGCAATTCGCTGATGCCCGCTACGTTGCGCGCTTGTTGTTCGCCCTCGACCGCTTCCAGAACTCCGCTTCGCGGCACAGGAATCATCATCACGCCGGATGCTGTTGCCTCTCGGGCCCAATCTCCTCCCGGTAAATCCACGGCGTGTCGCAACAACAGCTCTTCCAATCCAATCAATTCGCTACCGTTGGGATCTTGAAATCGCAGCGCCCGCGCGCAAAGCCCGCCGATCGGCCGCGGCGCAACCTCCACCGGCCACACGCCTTCTGCGTTGATTCGGAATTCCGCGTGTATCGGCCCCTGTGTCAGGCCCAGTGCCCGCACCGCTTTTGTCGCGCAATCCTCGACTTCGCGCGACTCGGCTTCCACCAGCCCCGACGGCGTTACGTAAATCGTCTCCTCAAAATAGGGCCCTTCCAATGGATCGGGCTTGTCGAAAATCGCCAGTACGCGCAACACGCCATCGGTGAGCAATCCTTCGACGGCTACTTCCCTTCCGGGAATGTAGCCTTCCACGATGAGCTGGTCCAGATTCGCTTCGCGTCTCGCCAAAATCTCTGGCGACGCCAGCAGTCTCCGAATCCTCTCCGCCGCCGCGACAAATTCCTGCCGCGTGTTTGCCCGCACCACCCCCTGACTGGCCGAAAGGGACATTGGCTTCAGCACGCACGGATACGAAATTCCCAGCAGTGACGGCTCCGGCGCAGGCTGCAACGCCACGCCGCGGAACCACGGTCCGCGTAATCCTGCGTCGCGAAAGACTTCGCGCATCCGCAGTTTGCTACGGCACGCCTCGACCGCTGCCGGGTGGTTGTACTGCAGGCCCAAACCACGGGCTACGTACCCCGCCGCAACTGGCCGGGCGGTCGCCGAATGCCAGCAGACCATCGATCTGCCCGCCGCCACGAACCGCTTCCAAAACCGTATAAGCCGCCGCATCGGGCGACTCGAAATGCACCGCAATTGCGCGGTCGCCCCAAGGATCTTCCAGCTTATGGCAGCGGTCGGTGACAAACACAACATCCACACCCAGTTTGCGCGCCGCCTCATCCAGGCTTCGCGTCTGGTATCCCAGCTTCCCCGCAAAAAGCAAAAGCCGCTTGCGCTGCGACAACTCTTTCTCTTCTTTCATCAAAATGAATCCGCCAGGCTTGTCCGCGGCGATCACGTTCCTCTCTGCGCTCCTACCGCTATGCTGTTAAATCTTTTCTTTCTTCCCTCCCTCGCCAATCAAACAAATCCATCGGCCGCCACAGTCGCAGCTTCGACGGGTTTCTTCGCCACACTTCCAATCGAAACCAATTGCTCTCGCGTTGGCTCCGCGCAGCAATACCAGGGTTCGCTCAGGAACGGCACCGTCGCTCCCATGCGTCCCGCGATTCCCAAATCGGGCGCCGCACGACGCGCCACCGCATGAGCCGCCTTCCAGATCTTTTCAAACGCCACGGGTCGCGCTTCCTTTTTCCGATCCGCGTCTGCCGCGACCGCCTGCACGATCTCGCATAACTCATCCACGCGGGCATCGGCATTCTTCCACGGATAAACCAGCGACTCCGCATCAAATGCGCCAACGTTATTGCGCACTTCCTCCAGCTCCAACAACCGGGATCCCTCTGGAATCAGCAATCGAATTCCCAGCTGAATCGGCGCCACATTCTCCAAAAGCTCTTCCGCCGCCAGTACGCCCAGCAAATCCAGATAGCCTTCCATGGTTGTCCAAGGCGTGAACGTTACGAACGTCGGGTGCAGGGTCATCCCCAGCGACCGGAACGTACGCGCCACGTGAAAAAAATCATCGCGAGTGTGCCTTTTGTCCAGCCGCTCCAAAACCTCGTCGTCCACCGATTCCACCGCGCTGACCACAAACAAGCAACCCGTATCGCGCAACGTCGTCAAATGCTGCTGGTACTTCCGCAAATGTTCGATCTTGATGGTCACGTCATACGTCACACCCGGAAATTCGGCGTGAAACGCCGCAACAAGTTCGAGCGCGTGCTTTATCCCGTTGAAAAAGTCCGGATCGCCAAAGGAAATGTGCTGCGCCCCGGCCGTCACCTGCTGCCGCACATCCGCCATCACCACGTCGCGGTCAACAATCCGAAACACGCCGTTGTAAACCGGCACAATCGGGCAATGCCGGCAAAGGTGTTTGCATCCCCGGCTGGCCTCGGTCGATCCCACAACGCGATGCCCATCGCCGGGAACAATCAAGTGCGCATATTTCTCAAGCGCCGGCATCCCAGCGCGATCGGGCACCTCAAACGCCAATCGCTCCAGCGACACGATAGGCTCGGCCTGCCAAGCACCTCCGCCCCGGGTAATCCCTTGGCCGGGGCTTGCTCCGCCCGGCGTGATCCCCGGCAGGCTTGCCGCCGCGGAGGAAGAAGCACTACTCAGATTCCTGCAGCTAATACGTTCCGCTAAACCAACCAAACCTGCTTCAAACTCTCCACCCAAAATCGTCCCCACTCCCAGTGTCCGCAAATACTCCGCATTCATAGGCGCATAGAGCCCATAACAACAAATATGCGCCCTGGGATTCTCTTCCCGAAGCGAAGGAATCAATTTCGCCGCTAACCGCGTAGCCGTATGCATCGGCAAATAAACCGCGATCAATTCAGCCCAGCGAACTTTTCCTGTGTCCAATTCCTGCCGCGTCAAATCAAAACACGCCACCTCATGCCCGCGCTTCCGCAGCCAGGCCGCCGGCGACACCACGCCAAACGGCTGGCGTCCCAGCTCATACGTCGAAATCAACACAATCTTCATCGATCCCAAGTATACAGTTAGGGGCAAACCACCGGCGGCGAAGACCGGTCCGCGGTGGGGGTGCGCCGGACCGGCGGTCCCACCGAAATAGACTCAGGGTGGCGCGTAGGAGTATAGTTCCGCGCATTACATCGTTCCGTCCCTGGGCTCCCGCGAGAAACTAAGTTTCGTTGTTTCCTTGACGTTCCTAGCGCGTTTTTGGGAAAGGCCACGCATGCCAAAACGAATGGTCGCGGTCGCTCTTGCAGCTCTGCTTTCGCTGGCGGGATGCCACGTGAAAAAAGTCCAGCAATTGCCTCCCGCAAGCGTAACGCAACCGGAAAAAGAAACGATCGTGGGGGTCACTACACTCAAGGGGGAGGAAGTTTCATTCGATCCACCAGGCGCGACCATCCAAGACAAAACTCTGCACGCTTCTGTAAAGAAAACGCCCTACGAACTCCCGTTGGACCAGGTGCAGCGGTACTGGATCCAGCGACAAGAGCTCGACAAAGCGCGAACGATCGGATTGGTCGCAGCGGTTGTCGTCGGCACGATCGTAATTGCCGCAGTGGTCATCGCGAAAACCAAGCAATCTTGCCCTTTCGTTTACTCCTGGGATGGCAGCCAGTACGTGTTTGATGCCGAACCTTACGGCGGTGCAATCAGCCGCGGCCTGGAGAAGGATGACTTTACGCAGCTGGACCAGCTACGCGAGCAGGACGGCCAGTATCGTCTGAAACTTACCAACGAAGTGGACGAAACTCAGTACACGAATCTCACCGAGCTATTGGTCGTCGATCATCCCGAGGGCACGCGCGTCGTTCCCGATGTGCGGGGAAAGCTGCACACCTTATCGGCGCCTCAGATCCCACTCTCGGCGCGTGATGCCTCAGGGCGTGATTTGCTTCCATGGCTTCGCGCCTCAGACCGCCTCATTTGGGAACCCCCGGCAGTACCGAACGCGGAGGGCAAACTCGAAGACGACATTATCATCACGTTCCCAAAGCCGGCCGGCGCGTCACAGGCGAAGCTCGTCGCTAACGTCGCTACCGGCCTCTGGGGCTCGTACATGATCAAGAAAATGGTTGAATTGCGCGGTCGGGATGTCGGAGCGTGGTACACCTTGATGGACACGAACCAGTCCGCCCGGGACGATTTGTTCGCCTGGGAAGTCCGCGAACAACTCTACGCCCTCAAGGTTTATGTCGAAGAGCCGACAGGATGGGAAGTGCGCGGCATTCTTCCCGGCGTAGGTCCTCTAGTCTCAAAAGATCGCATTTTGCCGCTGGATGTCAGCCGCGTCCGCGGAGATGTGCTGCGCGTCCGTATTCATCCGCCCGCGGGCTTTTGGGCCCTCAATTCGTTCGCCGTTGATTACACCGCGGATGCCCCCGTAAATGTGCAAGCAGTCCACCCTCAGACGGCGCGAGACTTGGACGGGAAAGACGTCCTGCCGGATTTGCTAGCAAAGGATGATCGATACTTGCCCATGCCCAATGTAGGTGACACCGCCGATTTAATGTTTCCTGCGCCGGCGCGGCGTCCAGGAACCGATCGCACGATAATCCTCCACTCCCGGGGATACTACAGCCTCCACTTGCATTCCACCGGAGAACCCGACACGGAGACCTTGCAGGAAATTGAAAACGTGCCGGGTGCCGGTGTGCGTTTCGCCGCCAAGCACTTCGCCGAATGGCAACTCGCCGAACAAAAAAGCCATTAAACCAACGCCCTAGCCGCGACCTGGAGCGCGGGGCGGAGTCCGCGTAGCCCTGCATAAAAGCTCATACCAAGATCACCTCCTTGATTTCGGATCAATGTTGGGGGGCCGCGCTTTAGCGGGTTCCAGCGAGCGCCAGCGAGCCCGCCCTTTCCTCGGAATGCGCGACGTTCCTCATTGTGGCCCAAGCTCCAACGGCTCCGATGCGCAAGCCTGTGCGCGCCCGAGCAAGAATTCCCGCTCGCGCGCATTCCGAGTAAGCGATGCGGCGCGCTGGAACTCCGCCTGTGCCTCGACAAAGCGCCCCAGCTTGAAAAGAAAATCTCCCCGAACGCTGGGCAAGAGGTGATACGCCTTGAGGGAAGGCTCCGCCACAAGGGTATCGATGAGTTCCAGCCCCGCCGCCGGACCAAACGCCATCGCAATCGCCACAGCACGATTCAGTTCTACAATCGGTGAGGGCATCAGCTGAGCCAAGGCGTCGTAGAGTGCCGCGATCCGCTCCCAATCGGTCTCCACGGCAACGCGTGCTCGCGCGTGACACGCAGCGATGGCAGCTTGCAGCGCGTAGGGACCCAAGCCGCCGCCGAGTTCTTCAGCTCGCTGCAACGCCGCGAGCCCACGGCGAATCAACACGTGATCCCAGCGCGTGCGGTCCTGGTCCAGCAGCAAGATCGGCTCTCCCTTCGGTCCGACCCGCGCGTGAACCCGCGAAGCTTGGATCTCCATCAGCGCCACCAGCCCATGCACTTCCGCCACCTTCGGAACCAGCCCAGCGAGAATCCGCCCAAGGCGCAGCGCGTCTTCGCACAGCGCCGGACGCATCCAGTCCTCTCCGGCGGTCGCCGCATAGCCTTCGTTGAAGATGAGGTAGATCACTTCCAGCACCGACGCCAACCGAGCCGCAAGATCGGGCCCGCGAGGTACTTCAAACGGGACGCGCGCCTCGGTAAGGGTCCGCTTGGCGCGGACAATGCGCTGCGCAACCGTCGGCTCCGGAACCAGAAACGCCCGCGCAATTTCCTGGGTGGTCAAGCCACCGAGCAAACGCAGCGTGAGCGAGACCCGTCCTTCGGTCGACAGGACCGGGTGACACGACACGAACACCAGACGCAACAGGTCGTCTTCGATGTCGTCATCCAAATTTGCGGCCTCGAAACTCGCCATGGCCAAGTCCTGCTGCGACTTCAACTCGCGACCCAACTCCTCATGCTTGCGCTCGAGCAGCTTGTTCCGGCGAAAATAATCGATGGCACGATGCTTCGCGGTGGTCATCAGCCACGCGCCGGGATTATCCGGTACACCAGACTCCGGCCACCGCTCCAGCGCAACGACGAGAGCGTCCTGGGCAAGCTCTTCGGCCACTGCAACATCGCGCACGATTCGCGCCAGCCCGGCGATAAGCCTGGCCGACTCGATCCTCCAGACAGCATCAATAGCGCGATGGGTATCAGCGATAGACACGGCGGCCTTGGGAGCTCCGGCCCTTCAGGCTAGGCAAAGGTCTTCGGAACTGCAAGCACCGCCGCGCCCGCCGGCTCGCCGCGATCAGGACTTCGCGGCGCACGTCCCCTGTGGCGCTTCGTAGATTTGCCGAAGTTCGCACTCGCCTCCACCCACAACGCCGAGGAATTGTTTCACCAATTCAATAACTTCGGCTTTGGAATTCGCCTGAAGAATAGCGAATCCGCCGACCACTTCCTTGGACTCGGTGAACGGTCCGTCCTTGATGCTTATTTTGCCGTCCGACAAGCGAACGCGCGCGCCCAGCGCACTGGGCAGGCAGCCTTCGGTGCCAAGCAGCCAGCCGGCCTTCCTGCCCTCCTCAATCAGCTTGCCCATCCTGGCCATTTCGTCCTGGGAAGGGGGAACGCTTTTTTCCACGGTCTTGTAGATGCTTAGAAATTTCATGCTCATCTCCTTGTAGGTTTGTGCCGGCGTTAAATTGCCGGGACTTGCGCAACGCGCGAAAATTGGCTCTCTGTTGTGCGACGAATGAAGCTGCTCGGAATAGACACGAGAAATGTATCGTCTCTTTCCGCAACGGACAGCGAGCCGTCTAATGCGTGCTTTAGGAAAAGGTGAACGACAATACAGACCACGATGTCGGCGCGCAACTTCACTTGCCATTCCGATTCTTCGCCGGCGTTCGCAGTTGGCTGCACTGCTCCCGCGATCTCACGATGGAGCAGTTCATCCCACAACTGCCAGAACAACGGCTTGGCGATTTCGCAAGCGGCCTCGGAAGCTCGGTCCGGGAATTCGACAGCATTCCGCAAACAAGGCGTGAAAGCGGCGGAGACCACGAACAGCGCGGAAATCAGTAGGTTTTTCATCGATCTGCCCTCCTTTCGTGATTCGCCGCCGTCGCGATTCCGAGGCGTGCGATTTACTTCCTTTTCTCCAACCCTTTGCCCAACTCGCGCGCGCGATCCACAGCTTCGCTCGGACCGAAGTCATCCATTTCAAAGTACTGGCGCAGCTCGATCTCGCCATCCTGATGAGGACCGTGGGGCGCCGGCGCGCGTTTGGCCCACTCAATGGCCTCTTCCCGCGACTTCACCTGGATGATCCAGTACCCGCCAATGATTTCCTTGGCCTCGCTGAACGGCCCGTCCACCACCGAGGGCTTTCCTCCCGAGTACTTGATGCGCGCGCCCTTCGAGGTCGGTTGTAGCCCGGCGAGATCGAGAAGCACCCCCGCCTTCATCAACTCCTCGTTGTATTTGCCCATCGCGGAAAGCAGCTCCTCGCTCGGCATGCGTCCCGCTTCGGAGTCCTTGTTCGCCTTCACCATCATCATGAATCGCATCGTTCTGTCTCCTTCGATTTGGGCCAGGACCCTGGGGTTCGCTCCGGCCAACATCGGCGAATCCCGCTTCTACTCTAATGTCGAACGAGACGGGTAAAAATCGACACGTTCCCGTCTTTTTTTCGAAAGGAGTTGCCTCCTCTTGGTAACCCATTCTAAAGAATGGGTTTGTACGGTGAGGCTGCATTGGATGCAGGGAGTTGTAACGAGGCGAGACCACCCTTCAAGATTGCGTTGGGTGGAGGCCGGCATCCTCGCGCTTTGACTGCTCCCCGAAGCTACGGGTGACGATACGCGAGATTGTCGAAGCGTAGCCCCTGTCCATTTGTGATGTCCAACGACACCTGCGAACTCGGGTCGCGCCATTCCGTTCGTAACCGCCGAAGCTCTTTGGGCTTGATCGTGAAGGACATTTCCCGAATCTCCGGAGAACGAATCAAGATGATTGCATCTGCATCCCCGCCGTTGTAAACGTCCAGTCCTTCAAAGATGTGCGGGGTATAAAAGTGGAATTGTGCGTGCGACGCCTTTGGATCGGCGAGGGCCAGTGTAAAGGTCCCGAATTTTCCGTAAGGAGTGCCGATCTGCCATTCACCCTCGCCCCAATCGATGACCCCGGAAGGATACTGACCGGACAAGAGTGTTCCTGCCGGAAGATGTGGGTCGTCGAAAGTGATATACGAAGGCGGAAAGCGATTGCTCTTTCCTTGAACGTCGACGTCTCGTGACGTTGTGTGCCGGATGGAAAGCACGCGCGTCGCGTCATCGAAAGTGTACCCCTGCTCATCAAGATCCTTACGACGCGTGATGGCTTGGCCTCCCACGGTCACCGAGTCCGGCGAGAAATCCAGGCGCAGCACATCGGTGGATTCGTCGTCGAAGGTTGAATAGGTAACCGAGCCGGCGCCGTATGCGATCTTTCGAACCACCGAGAGCGAACCCAGCAAATGCGATTCGTCAGCCGGCGCCCATTCTGGCACCGCCCAGAAGGCGTCCATCATTCTGCGAGGCCCATCGGCGAACTGATCCGTGAACCACCACTGCGTACTGAAAGGAGCGTGTGCGCCCGCGGAAAGCCCCTGAAAATACGTGACCCAATTGTAGGTCCGGTACGCCGCTTCCTTGTACGCCGCGTCTCCGGTTTTTGCATAGTAAAGCGCTTCGACTGCGGCCAGCCTCGCGCTATGGCTGTCGCAGCACTGATTCGGAAGGTTGCAGCAGAAGTTTTTCAGGCTACTTCCCTGCTCGGTCGTTACGGTCGCGCCGTGCACGATGTACTTGGGCCATCTCGGCGTGGTCTTCACCCAATCAATCAACTTGCGCGTGTGCTCGCGCCAGTCGGGATCTTTGTCAGGATGTAAAAGTATGTAGCGCGCAAATTCCAGGGGAATGACCTGGTTCATGTTTCCCATGCTGGCTTTCACGTCCTCGAAATAGCCGACCCACACGTTGTTCTGCATCGGATATTTCATCAACCAGGCCCACGCTCCTTCGCGAACCTTTTTGTAGGAAGCGGTGTCGCCCTGATCCAGCCGGATCAATTCATCCAGCAACATAATCGGCTCTACGACGTTGGCGGAATACGGAAACATCCCGGTGCCGCCATCGATGCGGCCATCGCGCGCGAAACACCGGTAAGGCCAAGGGGAATTGAGTTCGTCGCCAGGCTTGAAATTTTTCGCCAGCGCTTCGGCGCAGCGAATCGCCGCGCGCAAATACTTCGTATTTCCTGTCATCTCATAGAGACGCAAATACGCGTAGCCATCTTCCCCGACCACATGAGGCTCGACATAATCCTCTCCATGCTCGCTCCAGCCCGTATAACGCCGGCTGCCGGGATTCGCGGAAGGATACGGCACCTGGGCCCACGCATAACCCTCCGGCGTCAGACCGTTTTCCAGTTCGTAGTCCACGAAATTCTGCAGAAACTCGAGCGTGTGGGGATCGCCGGTGTAAGGGTAAAGTCTCTCGACAAATCCCTGCATCATCGCCCGCAAATAGCCCGTGGAATTAACCCAATGCCATTCCGGCATCAGCTCAAACGTCGTGCGATCGAAATCGAAGCAACAAAAGAAATAAGGCAGCCGCTGGCGATTGTATTGGTCCCAGACAATGGTCCACTGCGAGAGAAAATACGAAGAGTACGAATATCCGGTGCTGTCCGGCATCGGCCAGGGAAGAAGCTTGCCATGACTGTCGAGCGCAACGGGCCGCCCCGCGATCGAGGATTCATCGACGATGGTCGTGACCTGAAGCGGCTCTTGTCCGACGACCACGGCCGAGCACCAAAGGACGGCCAGCAATACTCTCGTGAACTTCGTAGCTTCTGTCATAAACGCGTCACCAGAGCCGTTGAGATTAGCACGATCGTAGTGCTGCAATGCCTGCGGGACGCTCCACAGGATCGAACCGCCCCTCTTCCTTTACTTCATCAGATCCTTAGCGTCCTTCGCCGCACGTTCTTTCTTTTTCGGCTATCATAGTCTTGCGAACTCCGCGAAAGGACCGCCAGAATGGCCATCTCCGCTGGGAATTCCTTCAAGACGCGCGACACTCTGAACGTCGGCGCGCAAGCCTTCTTGATTCATCGCCTCGAATTCCTCGAAAAGCAGGGCGTCAGCACGCTTGCGAAACTTCCCTTCTCGCTCCGCGTTCTGCTCGAAAATCTCCTGCGCTTTGAAGACGGCCACACCGTTCACCCCGAAGACATTCGCGCCCTCGCGGGATGGACTCCCAACGCCGCGCAAAAAGAAATCGCCTTCATGCCCGCGCGTGTCCTGCTGCAGGATTTCACCGGCGTGCCAGCCGTCGTCGACTTCGCCACCATGCGCGAAGCCATGAAGCGCATGGGCGGCAATCCCAAGCGCATCAATCCGCTGTTCCCCGCCGAATTGGTCATCGACCATTCCGTCCAGGTCGACTCTTTCGGCAGCGCCAACGCTTTCGGCCTCAACGCCGAACTCGAATTTCAGCGCAACGTCGAGCGCTACGCTTTCCTGCGGTGGGGCCAGACCGCCTTCCAAAATTTTAAAGTCGTCCCGCCCGACACCGGTATTTGCCACCAGGTCAATCTCGAATACCTCGCGCGTGTAGTTTGCGCCATGCCCGCCGGCAACAAGTTCGAGGCCTATCCGGATTCCGTGGTCGGCACCGATTCGCACACCACCATGGTCAACGCGCTCGGCGTCTTCGGCTGGGGCGTCGGCGGCATCGAAGCCGAAGCCGCCATGCTGGGCCAGCCTTCTTCGATGCTCATTCCCGAAGTCGTCGGCTTCCGCCTGCACGGTAAGCTCAGCGAAGGCGCGACCGCGACCGATCTGGTCCTCACCGTCACCGAAATGCTGCGAAAAAAAGGCGTCGTCGGCAAATTCGTCGAGTTCTACGGCACCGGGCTTTCCAGCTTGAGCGTTCCCGATCGCGCCACCATCGCCAACATGGCTCCCGAATACGGCGCAACCATGGGCTTTTTCCCGGTCGACTCCGAAACGCTCGCGTATCTCCAGTTCACCGGCCGCACTCACGAACAAATCGCGCTAGTCGAAGCCTACTGCAAAGAACAGTTCCTGTTCCGCACCGACGCAACCCCCGAGCCGCTTTTCAACGACAAGCTGGAACTCGATCTCGCCGCCGTCGAATCGACCGTGGCCGGACCGAAGCGCCCCCAGGATCGCGTCGCACTGCGCGACGCGAAATCTTCGTTCACAAAAGTGGTGGAAGGCGCACCCGACAAGCACGTGCAAGTTCGCAACAACGGCGATTCGTTCGATCTTTCCAGCGGCGCGGTAGTCATTGCCGCCATCACCAGCTGCACCAACACCTCGAATCCCTCACTGATGCTAGGCGCAGGCCTGCTTGCGAAAAAAGCCATCGAGCGTGGTCTCCAAATCAAGCCGTGGGTGAAAACCAGTCTCGCCCCTGGCTCGAAAGTCGTCACCGACTACCTCGCGAAGTCCGGCCTGAACGTGTATCTCGACAAACTCAAATTCAATCTCGTCGGCTACGGCTGCACCACCTGCATCGGCAACAGCGGTCCGCTCCCGGAGGCCATCGGTGCGGCTATCAAGGACAACAATCTCGTCGCCGTCGCGGTGCTCAGCGGCAATCGCAATTTTGAAGGCCGCATCCATCCACTGGTCCGCGCAAACTATCTGGCGTCGCCGCCGCTCGTCGTCGCCTACGCGCTTGCAGGCCGCATGGACCTCGATCTCACGACAGAATCTCTCGGCAACGGCTCCGATGGAAAACCCGTCTTTTTAAAAGACATCTGGCCGACGCCGCAGGAAATCGAATCGACCGTCCGCGCCTCGGTCACCACCGACATGTATCTCAAGCAGTATGGCGAAGTCTTCGAGGGCGACGCGCACTGGAAGGGGATGAAAGTTCCCGAAGGCGACCTCTACCAGTGGGATCCCAAATCGACCTACATCAAACTACCTCCCTATTTCGAGAACATGCCGAAGACGCCGCCCGCGCTCGCCGATATTCACGACGCCCGCGTACTCGCGGTTCTGGGCGACAGCGTGACCACCGATCACATCTCCCCAGCAGGCTCGATCCCGGTCGATTCCCCAGCCGGCAAATATTTGATCGCCAACGGCGTCAAGCCCCACGAATTCAATTCCTACGGCGCCCGCCGCGGCAATCACGAAGTCATGGTCCGCGGCACCTTCGCGAACATTCGCCTGCGCAATCAACTCGCCCCCGGCACCGAAGGCGGCTGGACGCTTTTTGTTCCCGGCGGCGAAAAAATGTCCATCTACGACGCCGCCGTGAAATACCGCGAAGCCGGCGTCCCGCTGGTCGTCATCGCCGGAAAAGAATACGGCTCCGGCTCCTCGCGCGACTGGGCCGCCAAAGGCACGCGCCTGCTAGGCGCCCGCGCGGTCATCGCCGAAAGCTACGAGCGCATCCATCGCAGCAACCTGATCGGTATGGGCGTCCTCCCCCTCGAATTCAAGCGCGGCGAAACCCGCGAATCGCTCGGACTGACCGGCCACGAAATGTTCTCCATCGAAGGGGTCGCCCAACTCGCCCCCGGCAAAGACATCACCGTCCGCGCAAAATCGGGCGACGGCAAAGAAAAACAATTCACCGCCAAAGCCCGTGTGGACACCCCCGAAGAAGTCTCCTATTACAAACACGGCGGCATTCTGCAATACGTCCTCCGCCAAATGATTTGACGCAGAAACGGGTAGTGCCGCGATCCTTGCCGGCTCTTGGCAGGCTATGGCGTGTCCTACAACGCAGGAGTGTGCGCGTACTGGGTTTGGTGGGGGCGCAGCACTTGCGCCCCAGCTCGGCAAGGTCACAAGGCTAAGAATTTCTCTATGCGCCGTCTGTGGGAACTCTGCGTCTCTGCGGTAAATCTTCTTTCGCCTTAAGCCGCCGCCATCGTCTTCACCGCACGAAAGCGACTCCTCGCGTAAAACAGCAACCCGATCCCAAGAGCAATCGACACCAGCGAGGCCGCCTGCGCGTTGCTCATCCCAAAAAATGACCGCGGGTTGATGCGAATAAACTCGATCAGAAACCTCGCAATGCCCGTGAGAATCAAATACCAGCAGAAAATCAAGCCCTTGGCCCCCTTGATCAGAGGTTCGCGCACATATTTCTCCCCCATGCGCCACAGCACCCAAGCAATCCCAAGCCAGATGAAAAATTCGTAAAGCGGCGTCGGATGCACCCGCTGCGTAGTAGGCACAACTCCGTTCGGAAAACTCATCCCCCAAGGAAGCGAAGTCGGCATCCCATAGTCGCCGTCGCCCGAAAGCAAGCACCCAATGCGCCCGATGGCGTACCCCACGCAAGCCGCCGGCGAACAAATATCCATGAATTCCAGCACCGGAATTTTCAAACGCCGCGCCAGAAACAGCAGCGCCACGAATCCCCCGAGAAATCCCCCAAACCAAGCAAACCCAAACCGGCTGAAAAGCTGTGGCCAAGGATCGGCAAAAAACTCGCTCGGGCTTTCCAACACGTGATACAGCCGCGCCCCCGCCAGCCCCACAATCCCCGCGATCCCAATAACCAGAAACCCCTCGTCGCGCTTCCCCGCATACCCCTTGATCTTCTCCAACTGCCCACGCCGCCGGTCGAAGTCGGCCTGAAGCACATACGCCGAGACAAACAGCGCCGTAGCCACCATGAGTCCAAACGTCGGAATCGTCAGCGGCCCTAAATGGAGGAAAGGAATCATCAGCAGTCGAAGGAAAGAGTATACATGGGCGGAGAGGCAGAAAAGACGGCTCGACCGGCCCTGCCGCTGGGTCGGTTTGCCGTAAGGGCGTTGGATCAAGCATTGTCCTCGCAGCACTGCTGTTCTGGCAATTCTTTGGCTTAGCGGACATCCGGAGTCGTAGATTAAAATCTCGGGCTGGTCAGTACTCTGGTATGCACAGTTCGAGAAGCGACGAAGCGGAAGGAGCGTTCATGCGCAAGATTCTGATCTTGGGATTCCTGCTTGCTTCAGCGGGGCGGCACGTTGTGGCGCAGAATGCCGAGCATGCATTCGACTACGACCAGAAAGCGCGGCTTGATGTGCAGGACAAGAGCACGGCCAAGCGTGGTGACGTCTCGGTCTTGGACATTTCCTACGCTAGCCCAAAAGGCGGCCGAGTGCCCGCTTACTTGGTCGTGCCGAGCGGCAAAGGTCCTTTTGCAGCCGTTATCTGGGGCCACTGGTATTGGGCCAATTCGCCGGCGCGCAACCGCACTGAGTTTCTGGATGAAGCCGTTGCATTGGCGCCGACTGGAGTTGTTTCCCTGTTAACGGACGGCCCAGTGGCGCGGCCCGGACATGTGGACGACAAAGATCCCTTGAGCGAGCGCCAAGCGGCCGAGCTCATCCAACAGATCATCGACATGCGTAGGGGCGCCGACCTGCTGCTGCTGCGTAAGGATGTCGATCCGCAGCGTATTGCTTACGTCGGGCACAGTTACGACGCAACTGTCGGAGCGTTCCTGAGTGGCGTCGACAAGCGGTTCAAAGCCTTTGTCCTGATGGCTGGGGGGTTATCCGACGAGGTGGATAGAAAGTCCAAGGAATACCAAGAGTTTCGGCAAAAGTACGGTCCGGAAAAGGTCGATGGATTCGAGGCCAAGTATCGGTGGCTGGATCCGGGGAAATTCGTGTCCCGCGCTTCGCCGTCCTTCGTTTTTTTGCAATACGGAACGAAAGACCTGCCCTTCCTCACGCCGGAGCGAGCCCGGGAATATGCGAGCATGGTCAGTGAGCCCAAGAGGTTTCAGCTGTACGATGCGCCGCACGCGCTGAATGCGGAAGCGCGTCGCGACCGCCTGTCGTTTCTAGCGGAACAACTCAAGCTCAAGCCGCTTTCTCCGTCCATCGTAGCGGGCGTCCCAGACCTTTATCAGCCGCCAGACCAGGGGCAATAGCGCAAGCGTAGAAAATCGCCACTCGCGAATCCAGGCGGCCTTCGGAACCAGTCGGCCCCCCGACCAAAACGCTTGACAGGGAACCAAGAGGTTCCCTATTGTAGATAGGGAACCAATGGGTTCCCTATCTTGAGATGAGCGATGAACCCGTTTTTCGAGCATTGGCGGACGCCAGCCGTCGCAAGCTCCTCGACAAGCTTCACCGGAAGAATGGACAAACGCTCGGAGAGCTTTGCCAGGGACTGCGCATGACGCGCCAAGCGGTCGCCAAACATCTTGCCATTCTCAAGAAGGCCAATCTCGTGTCGTGGAAACGTGAGGGAAGGGAGAGATTCCATTTCATCAATCCCGTTCCGATCAACGACATCGCAGAACGCTGGATCAGCAAGTTCGAATACCCGAACTTGCAAACACTTTCAAAACTGAAGAAGAGTCTGGAAGGAGAGGATCGTGAGTAAGAAGGTTCAAAGCACCTTTGTCTACGTCACCTACATCCGCACCACGCCGGAGAAGCTGTGGTCAGCACTGACCGACGTGGAATTCATAAAGCAGTACTGGTTCGGCATGCACTGTGAAAGCCAGTGGACGGTGGGATCCTCGTGGAAGATGGTGTCCGGCGACGGCGAGACCTTCGACGCGGGCGAGATCGTCGAGTCCGAGCCGCCACGGCGCTTGGTGATCCGCTGGCAGCACCAGAACAAGCCCGAGCTCAAAGCCGAAGGCGAATCGCTTTGCACGATGGAACTGGAACCCAGTGGAACGGCGGTCAAGCTTTCCATCACCCACACCATCGAGCGCGAGCCTTCGAAATTCATCGCGGCGGTGTCCGCCGGCTGGCCGAAGGTCATCTCCAACCTGAAGTCCCTGCTGGAGACCGGCTCAACCGCGCTGCAGGACCCATACCCGACGGGCAATCCCTACGTCCGCCGCTGACACCCCAGGGAGAGCGCCCGCTGTGGCAGCCTCTTTCCTCTCCCTGCTTTGACGGCGGGCCGCTGGCACCGGCTCGGTGAACAGGCATCCCACGAACTATGGTACTTTCGCGCCGCGCGATTCGGTACGGAGGGACTTGCGATGACGGGAAGCAGAGCAGGGCGGCTTGCGGTGCTAATTGTGAGTCTGGTTTCTTTAGCGATTTTCGGCGGCGAAGCCTGCTTCGGGGCGGAGGCCTATCCGATCACCTATGAGCAGGACGTCAAGGTCGTTATGCGCGACGGCGTTGTCCTGCGGGCGGATATCTACCGGCCACAGGCTGACGGGAAGTTCCCCGTGTTGCTGCAGCGGACGCCGTACGACAAGAGGAGTTTTGCGTTTGGCCTGAAGGCGGCGATGCGGGGTTACGTGGTGATTATTCAGGATGTCCGCGGGCGTTACGCGTCGGAGGGGGAGTGGTACACGTTCCGGAATGAGATGAACGATGGGTACGACACGATCGAGTGGGCTGCGGCGCTTCCCTACTCGAACGGAAAAGTGGGCATGTTTGGTGGATCGTACGTGGGAGCGACCCAGATGCTGGCGGCGATTATGCATCCGCCTCATCTGGCGGGGATTTGCCCGGTAGTTACGGCCAGCAACTATCACTCGAACTGGACGTATCAGGGTGGGGCGTTCGTGCAGTGGTTTAACGAGTCGTGGGCTTCGGGGTTGGCGCAGGACACTTTAGACCGCAAGGCTAAGGACGCGACGAACGCGGCGGAGGGAATGTGGGAACTGCCGCTGTCCCGCTACCCGCTGTTTAATTTGCGCGGGACGCACGCGACTTCGACGACTTCGCTCGCGCCTTACTTTTTGGATTGGATCGCACACCCCAACTATGACGACTACTGGAAGCGTATTTCGATTGAAGAACATTTTGGCGACATAACCGTGCCCGCACTGCATATCGCGGCTTGGTATGACCTTTTTCTGGGCGGGTCGTTGCGCAACTACGAGGGGATCAAGGCGCGTGGCGGGAGTGACGCGGCGCGAAACGGGCAGCAACTGATGGTGGTGATTGGAGGGCACTCGGGCAGCGGGCGCAAGGTTGGCGATGTGGATTTCGGGGCGGACGCGGCGTTCCAGGAAAACGAAGCTACCTTGGACTGGTACGACTATTTGTTCAAGAACGTGCAGAACCGGTTTGCTTCCGGAAAGCCGGTGAAGATTTTTGTGATGGGAGCGAACCAGTGGCGCGAAGAAGAGGGTTGGCCGCTGGCTCGGGCGCGCGAGACGAAGTATTTCCTGCACTCTTCGGGAGCCGCAAATTCTGTGCGCGGGAATGGAACGCTTTCGATTACGGTGCCGGGCAAAGAAACCGCGGATCAATATGTCTACGATCCGGGGAAACCGGTGCCTACGGTTGGCGGGCCGCTCTGTTGTGATTCGGAGCATTGGGCGCCTGGTCCGCGGGACCAGCGGGGGGTGGAGGCACGTGAGGATGTGCTGGTGTACTCGACTCCCGCTCTGGGGCAGGACCTGGAGGTGACCGGCCCGGTTACTGTGGAGCTTTATGCAAAATCTTCGGCGGCCGATACCGATTTTTCCGCCAAGCTGGTGGACGTTTGGCCCGATGGGTTTGCGCAGAACTTGACGGAGGGGATTTTGCGGGCGCGATATCGCGAGTCGCAGGAAGCGCCATCCTTGATCAATCCTGGGCAGGTTTATAAGTTGGCGATCGATTTATGGGCTACCAGCAATGTGTTTAAGAAGGGGCATATTTTGCGGTTGGAGATTTCCAGCAGTAATTTTCCGCGGTTTGATCGGAATTTGAATACCGGGCAGCAGGGATTGGGAACGGGCGACGACGGGAAAACGGGACGCGGGTTTGTTACCGCTACGAATTCGATTTTGCATGACGCGGAGCATCGTTCCGCGGTGGTTTTGCCGGTGGTGGGCACGAAGTAGGGATACGCTGCGGACGACCTGGCAGATTCGCCTTGCCGGAAACAACTTGGCTGGCCGGGCCCAAGCCCGGCGCCTACACACCCGGGCGGAGGGCGTGGAGAATTGCGCCGAGCCCTAGCCAGACGCCTAGCGCTATATATTCGGCGATGGTGAAGTGGCCTGGGGCGATGGGAAGGAATTTCATTAGGACTAGCGCGAAGGCGGCTATGGCTCCGAAGGCGGCCATGATTTTGATTTTTGACGAAGAAGCCGGCTGGAAGCCGGTGCTACCAGTGCTTGCCGAGTTGGGGCGCGAGATGACTACGAGCAGGGAGATGCAGGAGGCTAGCCAGCCGAAGGCGGAGGCTGCCGAGCCTACTTCGGTTACGGGGACAAGAAGGGCGTCGCCCAGGAAGACGGCTACTAGCGTGGCGGCGCCGATGATCAGGATGGCGTTGCTGGGAGTTTGAAATTGGGGATGGATGCGCGACAGCGGCGTTGGGATGGAACCGTTGCGGCCGAAGGCGAAGATCATTCGCGTTGAAGCCGCGAAGTTGCCGTTGAAGCATTGGAAGAGGCCGAACATGGCCATGACCAGGATGAGTTGCACGGGCCAGTGAGCGCCCAGGCCGTGCTCGAAGGCGATGGCGGTGGCGAATCGTTTGCCGAGCAGGCTGGGCCACGGGGCTATGTAGGCTACCGCGGCTAAGGAGAACGCATAGAACGCAACGCCTACTCCCAGCGCCATCGCGATCGCCGTCATGTAGGTTTTGCCGCGCAGGTCCGGATTGGCTTCTTCGGCGTATTTGGGGACGGACTCGAAACCGGTGAGGAAGTACGGGACGATTTGCAGCGTGAGGAGAATTGAGACCAGCGGGGGGCCGTGAAAGACGGGGTGAAAATTGGCTGGGGTGCCGCGGACGGCGCTGATGGCTACGAGCGCAGCGAAAATCAAAAGCACGATGCTGGTCATGCCCTTTTGGAAATTGGCGCTCAGGCGAATGCCGCGGTAGTTGATGGTGGTGAGGAAGACCGTCAGCGCGATGCCCAGAATCAGCCGAAACAAGAAAACGGGTTCGCCTGCAACGCGGTAGACCTCGACGGAGTCGAGCTGGGGAAAAATGTAGGCCGCGATTTTGCCGAGGGCGATCGCTTCCCACGGACAAACGATGAAGTAGGCGAGCAGCATGATCCAGCCGGTGAAATAACTGACGATCGGCGGGAAAACCTGGGCGGCGTAGGCGGCTTCGCCCGCAGCGTCAGGGAGGCGCAGGACCCATTGGCCGTAGACGTAGCCGACCGGTAGCAGAATGATTCCGCCGAGAACGAAACCCAGGATTGCTCCCAACGGGCCGCCTCGGCCCAGCCAGTCGTCCATCAGGACCAGCCAGCCGGTGCCGATCATGGTGCCAACGGCTAGGGCGAAATAATCATGGAGGCGGAGTTCGCGGGCTAGTGTGGGCATTTTGGTTTAGTCGGTGCCGGCAACGATGCCGGCGCTGCCAGTAGACCTGATCGCCGGTCGGTGGCAGGGCATGAGCATTTAGAGGACGCAGAGAAGTTCATAGAGGAGATTCGCGGCCAAGAGCGATGTGAGTTCGCCGGCGTCATAGGGTGGGGAGACTTCGACCAAGTCGCAGCCGATTATGTTTAGGCCTTTTAGGGCGCGGACTAGTTGCAGGATTTGCATGCTGGTGAAGCCGCCTACTTGTGGAGTGCCGGTACCGGGGGCGTAAGCAGGGTCTACCGAGTCGATGTCCAGTGTTACGTAGACTGGTTTGTTTTTGAAAGCGGTCAGGTGGCGTTGGACCTGGGGCATCCCTTTTTCGTGGAAGTCCTCGGCGGTGACCATGCGGACTTTGTGAGCGCGGGCAAAGTCGAAATCGTCTTCGCCGTAGACCTGGCCGCGCAGGCCTACCTGCAGGACGCCACCGTCTTCGAGCAGGCCTTCTTCGAAGGCGCGCCGGAACGGCGTGCCGTGAGAATATTTGCTGCCGAAATATTCGTCCCAGAGGTCGTTGTGAGCGTCGAACTGGATCAGGCGGACGGGGCCGCCGTGTTTTTTGGCGATCGCGCGAAGGATCGGGAGGCTGATCGAGTGGTCGCCGCCGACGCAGGCGGTGCGGGCTCCGGCAGCGAGAACGGGTGCGATTCCCTGCTCGATACGGCGGAAGGTGTCTTCGATGGAGAGCGGATTTACAGGGAGATCGCCAAAGTCAGCAATGCGGTATTTGGCGAAGGGATTTATTTTTAGCACCGGATTCCACGGACGGACGATGGCCGACTGCACGCGAACATAACGCGGACCGAAGCGCGGGCCGGGGCGGTAGGTGGTGCCGCCGTCGAACGGGACGCCGACGATGGCGATGTCGAGCTCTTCGGGCTGCGTGATGTGCGGCAAGCGCATGAACGTGGGAATACCGGTGAAGCGGGCATATTCGAGGGCGTCAACGGGTTGCGGATGCGGCAGGCGGAAGGCGCGAGTGGCACTGGGTTTCGGCTTGGGCATGAAGCGGGAATCTTAGGTGCGGGATAGAGCGAAGTCAACGCGCGTTGACACGCGTCGTGGCCGTACGCCGTTCACATCGCTTTCACTCAGGAGTAACACGAGCGGAGTATTTCTAGCAGCGGGGATTTTTCGTTCTGTTGATGATTCCAAACACTTTGCGGTTGAGATTGCCGGCGCTACTGGGTGTGTGCTTTCTCGGCACCTTTGGAACAGGTCGGGTTTGCGCGCAGGAACCGGCGAAGCGGGTCGCAGTTGACGCAGCACCGCATGCAGGTTGCTTTCGCGGGACCGAGGGCGCTGAGGTTCCCGAGCCCGAGGATTTGCGCAGCGTAGACGGCGTGTTGAACGTGGAGCTGGCGTTTCGGAGTTATGTGGACTCGGGCGGGAACGCGCGATATTGCTACGTTACCGCGAAAGGTGGAGTTTCTCCGACGCTGCGGGTGAAACCGGGCGACACACTTATTTTGAATTTGAAGAATGAGGCTCAGGTCGCGGATTCAGCGAGTCGCCGAGCGGCGGGAGCTTCGCAACACCACGGCGCGATGAAGATGGATGCGAACGGCGGCGTGGGCAACGGAGCAAGCGGGACGCCACAGGATGCGTGCGCGGGCGGAGCGATGGTTGTGTCAGCGACAAATTTGCATTTTCATGGATTGGCGATACCGGCGGCGTGTCATGCCGACGAGACGCTAAAGACATTGGTCAAGCCGTCGGACCCAGCGTTTACATACCGCTTTCAGATCCCAGAGAACCAGCCGCCGGGATTGTATTGGTATCACCCGCACGTTCATGGGATCAGCAGGTTCCAGGTTCTGGGCGGCGCTTCGGGGGCGCTGATCGTTGAGGGGATCGAGCGGGCGAATCGCCAACTCGCCGGGTTGCACGAGCGCGTGTTTGTGGTACGCGACGAGAACTTGGTGCATCCGGAGGCGGAGCCGCCGGGACTGAGCATGGCTACGCAGGTCCGGATGAGGGATCCCGAAGGGGACATGCTGAACACGGGAACGGGCGAAGGGAAACCGGCGAAGGACTTGTCGATCAACTACGTACCGGTGCCTTATCCAAAGTATCCACCGGCGGTGATACGCATGAAGCCGTCGCAGAAAGAGTTGTGGCGCGTGGTGAACGCTTCCGCGATTACCTATTTGAATTTGCAGGTGTTGTTCAACAGCGTTCCGCAGCCGCTCGGGCTTGTGGGGCTGGACGGAGCGCCGCTGGCTGAAGGTGGGGACCCGGCGCAGACGATGCTGAAGGTGAGTCACCTGATCGTGCCACCGGGCGGGCGGGTGGAATTTGTGGTCAGCGGCCCCGCCGCGGGAGTGGCGGCAAGTCTGGTCACGCGCGGTGTGGATACAGGGCCGCTTGGCGAGAACGATCCGCTGCGGGCGCTGGCTACGATTGCGGCGGCGGCGGACGCTCCCGAGCCGCGAGCGATGCTAGCGGCGAATCCGGCGCCATTGGCTGCGGCGACGGAAGCGTGGCTGGGCAACGCATCGCCGGTGCGCGAGAGGAAGCTTTATTTTTCGGAGAAGCAGGAGAATCCGAACGATTCCAACAGTCCGACGACGTTTTTCGTGACCGTGGAGGGGCAGACGCCGAAGGCGTTCGATCCGAATTCGGCGGCGCCAAACATGGTGGCGCAGCAAGGAACCGTCGAGGATTGGACGATCGAGAACCGGACGCAGGAGTTTCATGCGTTTCACATTCATCTGATTCATTTTCTGATGTTGGAATGGAACGGGCGGAAGGTGGATGAACCGTTTTTGCGCGACACCGTAAACCTGGAGTATTGGGACGGAAAGAGCGCGACGTATCCAAGCATTAAGTTGCGGATGGATTTCCGGGACCCGAATGCGGTGGGGATTCTGCCGTATCACTGCCACCTGTTGGAGCACCAGGATGGTGGAATGATGGGGATTCTGCGGGTTGAGCCTGCGGTGAAACAGAATGTGGCGGCGAGATAACAGTGGCAGCGGTCGAAACCCGCCTTTGCGGTGAAAGGTGCTGGTCACGGTGTGGAGTGGAGTTGAATTGGCGTGGTTGCCAAGGTCCCTCCACTCCGCCTTCGCGGCCCGGCGCTCCAAAACGAGCACAGGAAAAAACTGGGCCGCTGCGCTCGGGACGACCGACGCGAAGTCCTGTGCGATCCCGGAGCAACGGTGATTTTGTTGATGCGCGGCGGATTTTTCACAACGTGCCATCAGGTTTTGATTGTGCGTTCATCTGGCGCTAACAAAAGCAGACTACAAGTCTGAGCGCGGGAAAGTGGCCCGCGACGCCCTGGGACGTGCGCCTACCCGTCTTCACGTCTCATCCCATTTTTAAAGTGATTTAAAAAAAACTGCGGATCCATCAAAGGAGCAAGTAGATGAAGAATCGGAAGCACCCTAAGCACGTTTGTGCCTTGGCCGCGATCGCGTCGCTATCGCTTCTGACGCCGGCGGGAATGCAGGCACAAACTTCTCCGACAAATACTCCGATCAAGCACGTGGTCGTCATTTTTCAAGAAAACCAATCGTTCGACCATTACTTCGGGACCTACCCGCACGCTGTGAATCCGAACGGAGAGACTTCGTTTCAAGCGAAACCCGGCACCCCGACGGTGAACAACTTGTTGGCCGCGGGCTTGATCACGAATAACCCGAATTCGACGAACCCGTTTCGCTTGTCACCAGCCGACGCGGTCACCTGCGACCAGGACCACGACTACGGCGACGAGCAGAAAGCGTTTGACGCCGGCTTGATGGACAAGTTTCCGGAAGCGGTAGGCACCGGCGGTCCGGGCTGCAATGATGTCGGAATGGGAACCGGAGTCGTGATGGGCTACTACGACGGCAACACCGTAACCGGCTTGTGGAATTACGCGCAGCACTTTGCAATGAATGACAACTCTTTTGGCACCGATTTCGGTCCTTCGGCCGTTGGGGCGATCAACCTGATTGCGGGGAACACCTTCCAAGCGACACTTGTGCCTTTGACCGCGAGCGGCAAAACCGCGAGTGCCGCAGGAAGTATTGGAGGTGGAGCAACGACCGGTGCGTTGATTGGCGATGCGCGTCCGGGGTTCGATGATTGCACACAGACGACGCCCGGGCTGGCGGGCGCGACGCAGGTGACGATGACCGGCAAGAACATCGGCGACCTGCTCAATGCGCAGGGTTTGACCTGGGGTTGGTTTCAAGGCGGGTTCACTCCGACGGGTACCTTGAACGGCCTCGCGGTTTGCGGCACACACCACGTCGGCCTGGCAGGCGACGACGCCACAACCCAATCGAGTGACGGAGACTACATTCCTCATCACTCGCCCTTCCAATACTACAAGCAGACGGCGAATCCGCATCACTTGCCGCCAACTTCAGCAGCCGCGGTGGGCACCACGGACCAGGCGAATCATAATTACGATCTGAGCAGCTTCTGGGCGGCGGTCAAAGCGGGCAATCTGCCGGCGGTCAGCTTCCTGAAAGCAGCGGCTTATCAAGACGGACACCCCGGATATTCCGACCCGATCGACGAGCAAAACTTCGTCGTGAGCACGATCAACGAACTGGAGAACACGCCATTCTGGAGTTCGACAGCGGTGATTATCCTCTACGACGACTCGGACGGCTGGTACGATCACCAGATGGGCCCGATCATTGGGCAATCGAACGTCACCGACGATAACCTTACCGCTCCCGGAAGCTGCGGAGTGGCGAAAGCGATCAACGCGCAGGGAACCATTCAGAACGGGCGCTGCGGGTATGGTCCGCGGCAACCGCTGCTGGTGATCTCTCCCTACGCGAAGATCAATTTCGTGGATCATTCGACGACGGATCAGTCTTCGGTGATTCGCTTCATCGAGGATAACTGGGGCCTGCCGCGAATCGGCAATGGGTCGCGAGATGCGTTTGCGGGATCGTTGTTGAACATGTTCGACTTCTCGCAGACTGGAACCCACAAGGCGTTTCTCAATCCCGAAACAGGGGTGGTCACAAAGCTCGAGTAGGGGAGTGCCGCTGTATCGGTTTAAGAAGTCGAAAGTAAATGAAAAAAGGCCTGTTCCGCCATGCGGAACGGGCCTTTTTTCACTTTCGTGCGGCCCTATTCGCCCGCGCACCGCTGAGCTACACTGCGAAGTCTATGAAAGACCACAAACTCATTGAGGAAGCGACACGACTTGCGGAGCCCTTTTGCATCACCAAGGGCAGCAAGTTTCGTCTCAAAGACTGCGATCCGGCCGACACGAAGGGAGTGAAATCGAAGAAGCACGCCGAGAAGCTGCTGGAACAGAGCAGCGCCATGGCCAGCGAGATGCAAGAAAAGCTCTACGCGCAGGATCGCTGGGCGCTGCTGCTGATTTTTCAGGGAATGGACGCAGCGGGCAAAGACGGCGCGATCAAGCACGTCATGTCCGGAGTGAACCCTCAAGGTTGTGACGTCTTTTCTTTCAAGACGCCGACCAACGAAGAGCTGGACCACGATTTTATCTGGCGGTGTCACAAGGTGGTGCCAGAACGCGGGAAGATCGGGATTTTCAACCGATCCTACTATGAAGAACTTCTTGTGGTTCGCGTCCACCCGGGCTTGTTGAAGAACGAGAAGCTGCCAGATGGCCTGGTGACGAAACACATTTGGGACCAGCGGTACGAAGACATCAACGCGTTCGAGCGCTACCTGACGCGCAACGGCGTGGTGATTCGAAAGTTTTTTCTGCACCTTTCCAAAGGGGAGCAGAAGAAACGCTTCCTCGGGCGGCTGGACGATTCGAAGAAGAATTGGAAATTTTCGATGGCGGATATCAAGGAGCGCGGTTTTTGGAAAGACTACATGGAGGCGTATGAGGAGATGGTGCAGAACACGGCCACGAAATACGCGCCGTGGTACGTGGTGCCGGCCGACAATAAATGGTTTTCGCGTTTGATTATCGCGTCGGCTGTTGTGGAGGCGCTGGGCGAATTGGATCTGGCGTTTCCGGATGTGGATACGGCGAAGAAGAAGGAGTTGGATGCTATACGGGAGGCGTTGTTGGAGGGGAAGGAGTGAAAGGTGGGCGGGGCGTTCTTGCTGAAATAGGGCACCGCAGTGCTGCACCCCTACGGGGTGGGTGCGGTCATTTCATTCGAGATTATTTTGGGGAGTAGTGGTAGCGGAGATCGAGCGGGAGACGATCGGAGCGCTGCCTGGTGTTGTAGTCCAGCTGATATTGTTGATGATCGGCGTCGGCGGGATAATCCTTGCCCGCAGGATAAGGATAGGACAGCAGCGAATGTCGCGGAAGAGGCTCGACGGTGAAGGCATACGCGGCGTAGAAGTCGAGGTCCTTTTCGAACCCATCCGCGTAGAAGAAGTAGTCGCGCACCCAGCCCGCAGGCAGTGGCCCGAGCTCGCGCGGATCGAAGTCGAGCTTTACTCCTTCGCCCGAGCTGAAGACCACAAAACGATCGTCCGATTGCTGCAGCAGCTCGCGCACGTCGCCATAACGGGTGTAGTTCCCGGCGGCCCGCGCGTAGGGACCGGTCATGCTGCGCTGTGAATATGAGTATGTGGTGTCGCTGGCGGGCGAGAGCCGGATTTCACGCGGGTAGCCCAGAAATTCGAGTGCGGCCCCGGCCAGCGGGACTTCGGCGACGCGAACATCCTTGGGGTCCGGAGTCTGGTCGATTCGAATTGCGTCCCAATAAATCTTGAGATTGTTGACGATGCGGATGCGGCGCGTACCTGGCGGGAGCTTGCCAGTCAAGTCGGTTACCATGGTTCGTGCGAGGCCCGCAGGAAAACCCATGTCATCGACGACGCGTATCCATTTGCCACGCGCATCTTGCGCTTCGACGTAAGGCGCAATCACTTTGATGCCGGCCTGATCGGCGGAATACATCGAGGTCGCGGTGAAATAGTCGGTGTAGCCGTCCAGGACTAGCCGCATCGGCTTGTTCGCGTCCCAGACGCCAAGATCCAGCTCCAGATAGTGCAGCTTCGCAAAGCCCGCAAAAGGCAAACCTTCGAAACTGGTGACGTATTTGCGGTCGTGCTTCGAAATCAGGGATAGCACGTCGTTGCCAAGGTCATCCCACGCACCGGCTGGTGCGTGCGAGTCCTGACGGTCGCTGGCGACGACGCGGAATTCCGGAAACGGCGGCGCGCTGACGAATCGTTCGTTCGGGTAAACGTCATAGGCCGCGGGATGATCGATCGCGAGTAAGCGAACCTTGTCGAGATAAACGGTTTCTTCCATCGGCTCCATGAACCGGAAGCGCAAGAGCCCGTTGCGCGGCTGGACACTGCGAGCCGCAACTTTCAGATATTCGTCCGGATCGGGAACATCCCGTTCGCCCGGGGCGACCCAGTGTCCGACGACCCCGGGACCGATCATGTCGGCGATGAATTCATATTCGCGGCCGTTCCAGGAAAAAAGCACCGGACAGGAGCTGCCGCGGCGATCGAGCTCAGCGATGTTCTGCACTTTTTTCGCGGCGAGATTGATTTCGTCCTGCGGAACGCCGGTGGGCCATAGCAGGCGCACAACTTCGGCGTTTTTCTCGGTGTCCAGCCCCGCGAGAATTGCGGGGGCGTTTTGACCGAGGTAGCCGGAAGCGCCTGCGACTTCCCATTTTTGATAGAGCGCGCCGGCGTAGAGTTCCACCTTGGTGCCGATGGCGCTTTTGTTGTCGTTCAATGCTTTGAGGTCGATGCTCATCCAGGTGTGTTGATTGGCGCCTTCGCTGCGCAACAGCCGTGGGGCGCCTCCTAACTGTGTTACGACGAGATCGGGATTGCCGTCACCCGCGATGTCCGCGATGGCGATCGCGCGAGGTTGCGCCAGCTTCACGGCGTCGAGGTGCGCGTCTCGGGTTACGTCGGCCCAGCCGCTCGTGCCCAGATTGCGGAACAAGCGCAATTCACCGCCGCCAGCAGTATCTCCCGCGGCGACCAGATCGAGCCATCCGTCATTGTCGTAGTCGAAGGCGGCAATTCCCCAGCCGCGATCCCAAGAGACCTCCGGGAGCTTCACGCGCTCGAGCCGTTTGCCCTCGACGTTGCGCCACAGGCTGATGCCCGGCGCCCCTGCGTGAGTAAACGCGAGATCCATCCAGCCATCTTTGTCGAAATCAAACGCCACGACGCCCACAGCGGGCGGCAGATTTTCTTTTTTGAAATCGATCGCGGGCGATGGAGTGAATTTCCCTTCGCGCGGATTTAGATAGATCGACGCTCCGGCGGCGCCACCGGCGAAAACGAAATCAATCGCGCGATCGTTATTGAAATCGGTGGTAACCAGGCCGGCGCCGGTGGCGTCGAAATTGAGCGCGGTTTCCTCGGAAACATCGGTGAAGGTGCTGTTGCCGTTGTTGCGCCAGAGAACATTGTGAGCACTGGTTTGCGATGAAGCGGAAGCAGTGGGCTGGTTGGTCACGTACAAATCGAGATCGCCATCGTGGTCGTAATCGACGAAGGTGACGCCGACACAACCACTTTCGCGGCGAATGCCTACGGTTTGCGTCACGTCGTCGAACTTGGCGGCGCCGTTGTTACCGGTAACGTTGCGCAGCAGGTGGACGCCGTCGCTCAAGCACACCGCCAGATCGGTGTGACCATCGTTATCGAAATCGCCGGCAGCGCAGCCCATGCCGCTGCCACGCAGCGCCAACCCCGTGGTCTCGGTAACATCGGAAAAGCGTCCGCCCCCGAGATTATGGAGCAGGCGACTGACGCCGTCCGAAGTAGCGCTTACCAGGAACAGATCGGGCTTGCCGTCACCGTCATAGTCAATGAAGCAGGCGCCCGTGCTCGCGCCAACCGGAGTGGCATCTGCCTTGGTGGCGGCGACGATCGGTTGTTCCTTGAAACTCACCGCGATCGCGGGCGGAGCCGACGACGCCGGGCTGCGGGCAAGTTCTGCGAGTGAAAAGCGACCTTGATCGCCGTAACCTGCGCCGAAGGGCGTACCCAAATGTTCGGTGGTGATTTTCTGGAAGCGCGCCAGGTGCTCGCGTGCCGCGGCGGCGTCACCTTTGCGTTGGTACGCGCGCGCCAAACCAAATTCTGCGGAAGCGTGAAATGGGTAAGCAGCCAGGGCCTTCTGAAACGCAGCGATTGCCTCGTCGTAGTGTTGCGCTTGAGATTGCAAGTAGCCGACGAAATAAAAACCGTCTGCTTCGGGGGTTATTTCGGTGACGTGCTGGAAAGCGGCGACGCCCTTCTCGGTTTCGCTGGAATCCTTGTAAACAAGTCCGAGGTTGTACCAAGCGTAGGGATCTTGCGGGAGCTGTCGGGTGGCTTGCTCGAGGGCTGCGCGGGCTGGCTCGAGTTTTTGCTGGCTCAGGAGCGCGACGCCCAGATTGAGGCGCGCCACCGCAAATTTCGTGTCCGCGGCCAACGCCTGCTCGAATTGTTTCTGCGCGTCCGAAAACTTCTGCTGGTTCATGTAGGCCACGCCCAACGTATTGAATCGAAGCGCGTCGATAGCGGCGTCTTCGTTTCTCTGCGCGGTGGATACTTTGGTGGCGGCTTTATCCTGGGCGCGCGCAGAATGGGAATGCACGGAGACCGCAACGGCGCAGACCGACAGGGCTCCCGCGATTACAAACGAAGCTGGACGGGCACGAATTCTCGGCATCAAGGATTTCTTTCTTTAACGTATGACTCGGCTAACGTATGACTCGGCGCTTTGACCCTCAGCTCAGCGAAGAGTATCTGCATTGATTCTCCCGGCTCGCTGCGGCATCGTCAATTGTTTTCGCCGCCGAAGCAGTTCGTATTGGCTTGTAAGAATATCTGCGCCTTGACCCGAAAACCGTCGCCGCGTACGCTCGCGGAGCGAATTCATGAGCTTTCCCATCTACTCCAGGATCGCGGAAATCACCGCGAGCATCAGGTCCCGCAGAATTTCAGCGACAGAAGTCGTCGAGTCGACTCTGGGACGAATCGCAAAGTGCGAGCCGCAACTGCATTGCTTCGCGCATTTGGATGCCGAAGGGGCTCGCACCCAGGCGCGTGCTGCCGACATAGCAGTCACGCGCGGCGACAAGCTGGGTCCATTGCACGGTGTGCCGCTCACCATCAAGAGCAACATCGACGTAGCGGGATGGCCTTGCACCGCAGGGTCGTTGCTTCGCAGCGAGTACGTGCCGCAACGCGACGCCCCGCTGGTCGCTCGGCTGCGAGGCGCGGGCGCCATCGTTCTGGGCAACACGAATACGCCCGAATTGCTGATGGCGTACGAAAGCAACAATTTACTGACGGGAAAAACGAGCAATCCGTGGGATACAAGGCGCACGGCGGGCGGCTCAAGCGGCGGCGAAGCGGCGGCGAGCGCGTCGGGTTGCTCGTTCGGCGGCGTGGGAAGCGATGGCGGCGGCTCGATTCGCGTACCGGCGCATTTCTCGGGAATCTGCGGACTGAAACCGACCCCGGGACGTGTCCCGTCCACCGGACACTACCCTCCGGGTGCCGGAGTGCTTTCGTGGCTCGGCGTCGTGGGTCCGATGGCTCGGACAATCGCCGACGTGCGCGCCTTATTCGAAGTCGATCGCGGGGCCCGATCCCGGAGATGCGCTGTCCGCGCCGGTGCCGCTCGTAAACGTCGAGAACAATGCGCAATGGAAGAGTTTGCGCATAGGCCTGCTGGACAGCGACGCCTTGGGGAAGGTTTCGCCCGACATCAAATCCGCGGTCGAGAAAGCCGCGACGCTGCTGGGTGCCCAGGGATTTTCCCTCGAACCTTTGCAGCTCACCGGACTCGACCGCGCACTGGATCTTTGGTGGTTTTTCTTTGGCCCGGTGGTCGGCCACTTGTTAAGTTCGGTTGTGAAAGGCCGCGAGGATCAACTCAGCCCCATTTTGCGAGAGTATATTTCCTACGCGGCGCCGGAGAGTCCCGTGACACTCGACGGGCTTTTGTCGGCTTGCGCGCAACGCGATAACGTGCGCGCCGAAATTCTTGCTCAGATGCGTGACGTTCCCATCCTGCTCTCCCCGGTTTCCTCCGCGCCCGCATTCCCTCATGACCAAGGCACCTATCGACCCGGCGCAGAACATTGCTATCGCGACACCATGCGTTATTCGCAATGGCTCAACTTGACGGGTTTCCCCGGGGCCTCCGTTCCGATGGGCCTCAGTTCCGAAGGGCTGCCCGTCGGCGTTCAAGTGATCGGACGCCCGCACGAAGAAGAACTCGTCCTGGCCGTCGCGGAACGCATCGAACAAGCCCGCGGCCCGTGGCAGCCGCCGCCGCTGTAGGTGTCTTGATTCTTGCAGCGGTCCCCAACCCGGAGCCCGAAGTCGCTTCTTTATTGCGGAGGCTGCGCCAACTCTGGATTGCGCACGCGATCCTCGTCCATTGCGCCGGGTTCTTTTTCCTTGTCGTGCGAGGTATCGATCAGCTTCTTGGCGGCGATCATTTCCTTCTGCGCCTCTTCACGGTGTCCCAGCTTCATCAGAATGCGCCCGCGCATAAAGTGCAGGTTCTGGCTATCCGGCGCGAGACGCACCGCTCGATCAATTTCCGGCAGAGCTTCGCGGTACTTGTCCTGCCGGACATGGATTTTAGCCAATCCGAATAGCGAAGCCGGCATCCTGGGATTACGCCGTAGGGCCTCGTCAAACTCCTTTTCGGATTCCTCATCCCTTCCTATCTTCAAATAAAACTCGCCAAGCTGTTCGTATATGTCGGCCGATCCCGGGTCGACAGCGATCTCTTTGCGAAATTCCGCTTCCGCACGTTCGTTGTCGTTGGTGCGCATGTACGCGATCCCAAGTCCAAAGTGCAGGAACGGCATGTCCGGATTCGCGCTCTCGGCGCGCTGCAATTCCACGAGGGCTTTTTCGGGTTCCTCACGGTTCAGGTACGCCTTCCCTAGAATGAGATGGAATTCCGGGTTGTCTCGACCCACATCCAATAGCCGCGCCAGAGCCTTCTCGTCGAGTTCTTTCTTACCGGAATTGTGCGCGGCGATTCCCAGAACATAGAGGTACATAAAATTATCGGACGCCTGCGGCCACAGCGGCTCCAAAACAGAAACTGCCTCGGCGTAACGCACGGTGAAGACGTAGCAGAGACCCAGCAAATATCGCGCCTGGAACGAATTCGGTTGGTCCCGAACGACCGACGCCAACGGTGCCACGGCTCCTGGATAGTCGCCCCGGCGATAGTTCACCAGTCCTATGTTCAGCCGTATCCCGGGTGTCGTTGGTTCGAGTTTTTCCGCCTTCTGCAACAAGGTCAGCGCGTGATCCCAATCTTTGCGGCGCATGGCGATGACTCCGAGATTCGAATAGGCCGCCGCAGCCTGGGGGTCAATGGCAAGTACTTCCCGGAACGCCACTTCCGCGCTTTCCAGATCACCGCGCTGCAGTGCAGCTTGGCCTTTCGCGAACGAAGCCTTGGCATCGAGTCGAGCGCTCGCGGTGGGCGAACCCGCCTGCGCCAGTTCCGCCGAGTCCGATGAAGCGGACGCGTGGCGCTCCGCGCCGACGGCGTTCCCTGTAAGCCAAGGCAGGCACAGACATGCCGCGACCCCCTGGAGAACCAGAGATTTCATGGGACGTAGTGTCCAGCCGGAGCCTCGCGAATTCAAGCGGGCCTCCGGGATATCGTTATTCTGCGCTGCTCGGAGGTTCGCCAAAGGTCATCCCCTATGATCTTAATCGAACGCATGTAAAAATCCCTCTTGACAACAACGCAATAATGCCATATTAACTCGTTTTAATAACCGTCTGGTGCCTGCGTTACCCGTCGAGTGGTGGGGGCTTTTCGAATGAATTGTGTCCGACGAGTGGCGAAGCACCGTTTCGCGCATACCTCGAACCAGTCATCCCTCACAGTCCGTGCTTTCAATCTAAGACTCTCCGGAGGTACTAAAGTGAAGGGAAATTCTCATCCCCACCAGGCTGGCGACACTCGATATTCCCTCAGCGGCGCGACGCTCCTGAAGATTCTATTTTGCACGATGCTGGTCTTGTGCCTGCCGTTTCTCGCAAGCGCGCAAGACACTGGCTCGATCAGCGGCACTGTAACGGACAAGAGCGGCGCGGCGGTTGCAGGCGCCGAACTGGTGATCAGCAACACCGCAGGTGGGTTGACCCGCGCGACCACCACCAACACGGACGGCGCTTACGTCGCCGCGGGCTTGCCAGGCGCCACGTACGACCTGACCGTAACCGCAAAAGGCTTTCAGCACTACACGGCTCACGGAGTGGTCGTGGACGTCGCGCAGAAAATCCGCGTGGACGTGCAACTGACGGTAGGCTCGGTCTCGGAAGAGGTAGTCGTAACCGGCGAGAGCGTGGCTCAGGTCGAGACGACGTCTTCGGAACTCAGCACCACGGTCACCGGAAAGCAAGTCAACCAGTTGGAGCTGAATGGCCGCAATTTCACGCAGCTCGTGACCCTGACCCCGGGCGTCGTCAGCATGACCAACCAGGACGAAGGCACGGTCGGCGTCAACGGGAACGTCGCCTACAGCATGAACGGCGGCCGCACCGAGTACAACAATTGGGAGCTGGACGGCGGCGACAACATGGACAACGGTAGCAATTCCACGTTGAACGTCTACCCGAACCTCGAAGCCATCGCCGAATTCAAGGTTTTGACCTCCACCTATGGCGCGCAGTATGGCCGCAACGGCTCCGGCACCATCGAGGTCGAGACCAAGTCAGGCGGCAGCTCCTTCCATGGCAGTGCCTTCGAATACCTGCGCAACGACTTCTTCAACGCCAAGCCATGGGAATCGGGCGGCGAACCGGGCGACCCCAACCCGCCGTACAAGAAACATGATTTCGGCTACACCATCGGCGGCCCCGTCTACATTCCACACCACTACAACGCCGAGAAGCGAAAGACGTTCTTCTTCTTTTCGCAGGAATGGCGGAGAGAGAAAAACCCGTTTCCGATCCTTCAAAACGTTCCGTCCGCTGCCGAACGAACGGGGAATTTTTCGGATCTGTGTCCCGGTCCCGACTGTCCTAACGTTCCCAATCCCGCAGCAGTGCCGATCAGCCCGGTTGGTCAAGCCCTCGAATCGCTGATCCCGGCTCCCAACACCACGGACGCCGGATTCCCTGCGTTCGCCCAGACCGTTTCACTTCCAACCACCTGGCGCGAACAACTGATCCGCGTCGATCACAACTTCACCGACAATTATCGCTTGACGGTCCGCTATATCCACGATTCGTGGCAAACGGTCGTGGCCAATCCACTGTGGGGCATTGGAACTTCCAGCTTCAATAACATCAATACCAACTTCGTTGGCCCGGGCACGAGCCTTGTGGCGCGCCTCACCGCCAATGTGACCCCGACGCTGTTGAACGAATTCGTCGCCAGCTACACCGCCGACCATATTTTTCTAACCGCAGTCAATCTCCCTGCGTTTCCCACCGGCTTTGCGATGGGTTCGCTGTTCGACAACGATTTCGGAGGAAAACTGCCGGCCATTCAACTGCAAAGTAACCAAGCCTATGGTGGAAGCTTCGGCCAGGACACCGGATATTTCCCATGGAATAACGCGAATCCCACGTACACCTATCGCGACAATGTGACCAAGATTGTCGGCACGCACACTTTCCAGTTCGGCGCCTATTTTGCCGCCGCGCAAAAGAACGAAGACAGCACTGCCGACGTCCAGGGTCTTTTGACCTTCGACACTTCGTCCCCCAACAGCACGGGAAACTCGTTCGCAGACCTGCTGGAAGGAAATATCGCGAGCTACAAGCAGTGGAACGCCACGGTTAAGTATTACAACCGCTACAAGATCGTCGAACCCTATTTCCAGGACGACTGGCGCGTCACCAAGAAATTTACCCTTAACCTCGGTTTGCGTGTGAGCCTGTTTGGAACGTACCGCGAGCGCTATCAAAACGCATTTAACTTCGAACCGACCGCCTTCGTCGCGGGCGCTTCTCCCGGTATCGACAATGCCGGGATCGTGACCGGCAGTGCAGGCGCTCTCGAACCGGGTACCGGCAATCCATTGAACGGCATTATTCAGTGCGGCGGCTCGGGAGGTACGTTCGCCGTCCCGGGTTTCCCGGGTGCCACGGTCGGTTCGTCTTCCAGTGCCGGCTGTTTGAAGGGCCACCTTTTCAACCCCGCCCCGAGACTGGGCTTTGCCTGGGACCCCAAGGGTGATGGCAAGATGGCCATTCGCGGCGGCTACGGCATCTTCTTCGAGCACACCAACGGCAACGAAGGCAACACGGAATCCCTGGAAGGTTCACCGCCGGGCGCGCTCACCTCATCGCAGTTCAACGTCGTCGGATACGGCAACCTTGGCGGTGGAGGTCTGCTGTTTCCACTGTCTGTCAATTCCATACCGAATCGGGCTATCTGGCCCTACGTGCAGCAGTGGAACCTGAACGTACAGAAGGAACTCCCGTCTCACATCGTAATGTCGGTCGCTTACGTCGGCAGCAAGGGTACCCATTTGACCCTGGTGGACGACGCTAACCAACTGGTGCCGGTGTCCTCGGCGAACAATCCTTACGCGGCAGGGACACCGATTGTGGCCGCCGATTGCGCAAACTTTACAACCAATGTCAACGGCCTGCCCACTTCTGCCACCCTGGGTAACGGGGCTCCCGTGCCCGCCGCAGCGTTGTCCAATCTGTGGGTCGCGTGCGGCAACAATCCTGACCCGCTTCGCACCGTTTACCCGGGCTTCAGCAACATTACCCAACTAGAGAACCAAGCCAACTCCATCTACAACGCTCTGCAGGTCTCCGCGCAACGTACCGTAGGCGATCTGACCGTGAGCATGGCATACACCTACAGTCACTCGATCGACGATTCGTCGGATCGGTCCGATACCGCCTTTGTGAATTCCTACGACATCGCCGCCAATCGGGCTAGCTCGACCTTCGACATGCGTCATAACTTTTCCATCAGCTACGTCTACGCCATGCCCTTCTTTAAAAGGTCAGGCTTGACGCACACTCTGCTTGGCGGCTGGCAGGTTTCCGGCATCACCACCGCCCAGACGGGCATTCCCTTCAGCGTAACCAATGGGACCACGTACGCCGATAACGCCGGCGTCGGAAACGGTGTGGGCACCGGTTCTCGACCCGACTTGGTCGGCAATCCTAACGCCGCCCTGCCCCAGACCGAATTTCCAGATGTCCGCGGGCCGGTCATCTACAACCCCGCGGCTTTTGCCGTACCCACCGGCCTCACGTTTGGCAATGTTGGGCGTGACACGCTGAACTACCCCGGCCGCTTGAACTTCGACGCTGGCGCTTTCAAGCGTTTCGCGATTAAGGAAAAAATGGGCTTCGAGTTCCGTTGGGAGGTCTTCAACCTGTTCAATCACACGCAGTTCGATCAGATTGACAATCAATCCCAAGGTGCGAACGCCATTCCTCTGGATACCGCGGATCCGGGCTCGAACCTTGACAGCTCCAGTTTCCTGCACTTGACCGGCGCGCACGCGCCGCGCCGCATGCAACTTGGCTTGCGGTTTTACTTCTAATCCACACCCAACCCAAGGGGCGGCGCTTTTTCCTAAGCGCCGCCCCTTATTTTTTGTATACTCCCTGCGCTGCTTAAACAAGGAGCACACTACTCGCCATGAAGCGACGAACCTTCATTGAAACTTCGATTGCCACTGCTGTGGTCACCGCCGCCGCGAACTCCGCTTGGGGCGCCGCAACGGTTCACCACATCGATCGCGTAGGGCTTCAGCTTTACACTGTGCGCGACCTCATGAAGCAAGACTTCGACGGCACCGTGGCCGGCGTCGCAAAAATCGGCTACAAAGAAGTCGAATTCGCAGGCTACTACGGCAAATCGCCGCAAGAAGTTCGCGCCCTTCTCGATTCCAACGGCCTCACCTCGCCGTCCGCCCACCATCCGATGGAAACCGCCGCCGGGGGTAAAACCCCTGCGATCGAGACCAATTTGCAGGAGATTATCGATGGCGCGCACGTCATCGGCCAGAAATTCCTGGTATGCCCATACCTCGATGCCAAGTCGCGAACTGCCGACGGTTACAAGCGCCTCGCGGAATCCTGCAATCGCGTAGGCGAAGCTACGCAGAAAGCCGGGATCCAGTTCGCGTACCACAACCATTCCTTCGAATTTCAAAAAGTCGACGGCCTCGACACACTGCCATTCGACTATCTGCTTTCGCAGACCGATCCCAAGCATGTAAAAGTTGAAATGGATCTCTGCTGGATCACCGTCGGGGGCCAGGATCCCATCGCGTACTTCAACAAATATCCCGGCCGTTTCCCGCTAGTTCACGTGAAAGACTGGAGCAAAGAAGGTTCTGACCCAGGCGGCAACGAAGGCGCGGTAGGCCATAGCGTCACCGGCCACCTCGCAAACGTAGGCAGCGGCTCCATCGACTGGAAAAATATCTTCGCCCACTCCAGCAAAGCCGGCATCGAACATTACTTCGTCGAGAACGATGAAGCCAAATCCCTTGCCGACCCCAAGGCCAGTTACGATTACTTGACCAAACTCCAGTTCTGATTCGAGCTCCAAAATTTCACGACGTCCGTTGTAGGGGCGCAGCATCGCTGCGCCCCAGGCGCCAAATGCGCGCTGTCTTCCTTCTTTACCTCCTCTATTTCCTTTCCTCTTCTCGCTTCTCCATATGAATCACCGGCAACGACTCCCCGTTATCCAACGGGACCCCAATCCGTCTGACTTCCACATATCCCTTCACTCCAAACAACTTCGCCCCGGTCAATGTCGCCCCCATCTCGTACCGCCTGAAACCCGCCGCGCGCGCCCCCCGCTCGCAAGCATCCAAGATCAAGGTCCCCACCCCGCGCCGTGCCCAAGCTGGATGAATAAAGAACGCCCGAATCTTAGCTGCGTCATGCTCGGGATCCAAAAGCGAATCCTCGCGCCCCGTCCAGCGATCCCCGCCATACAACGTCTTCCGTTTGCTCCATCCCCCGCACCCGGCAATCCGAGGCAGCACAGCCACTCCTGACAGTGTCAGCGTCCACCCGGCCGAACCATAATCCGAAGCACCTATGACCCCATCGGCACCACCCGAATCCTCGCCCTCACCCGCCTCCGCCACCAAATACGTCCCATCCGCAATCAACTGGCTATCCACCCCAAACACCGACCGCAACGCCCCATCGATCTGTGCCGCGGTATAGTCCCCAGCCTGCAATCCCCGCACCGACGCATCAATCAGCTCCTGCAAGACCGGTACATCTTGCGGCGTTGCCACTCGAATGCGAATGCTCATGTTGAAAACCCTCGGCCAACCGGCGCGTCTATACTAGAAGAACTCGAGCCGGTTTATGCTTCGTTTCTTTCCGATTGGAAAAATCACGTCATCCCATTACCATAATGCGCCGCTTACAAAGCGAACTCGCATCTCGGAATAAGGTGCCCATGAAAATCACTCCCGTCCTCTGCTGTTCCGCCCTCGCGCTATTGTTCGCAGCCGCAGCGCACCCGCAAACAGCAAGCACACCCGAACTGCCCTATTCTCCCAGCCTGGATCTGACCTCCATGGACAAGTCCATCGATCCCTGCGTAAACCTCTACCAATACTCGTGCGGACGATGGCAGCAACAAAACCCGATCCCGCCGGACCAAACTTCCTGGAGCGTGTATGCCAAGCTTTATGCAGACAACCTGAATTTTCTCCGCGGCATACTGGAACAAGCAGCAGCGGGCACCGGCGAGCGCGAGGCGGTCAACCAGAAAATTGGCGACTTCTACGCCGCCTGCATCGACGAACCGGCGATCGAAAAACGTGGTGTCGAAGCCATCCAGCCGCAGCTTGGCGCCATCGCTCGCTTGAAAACGGTACACGATATAGCGTCGTTGGTTGCACAACTCCAACTCGACTCCAATAGGTCCATGCTCTTCGGTGGCGGTTCGGATCAAGACCCGGACAACTCCGAGCAGGTGATTGCCTCGCTGGATCAGGGTGGGCTGGGACTTCCGGACCGCGACTACTACACCAAAGACGACGCAAAATCCAAGGAGACGCGCGAGCGCTACGTCCAATACGTCCAGAGAATTTTCGAATTGCTAGGCGACAACCCGGAAACCGCGAAGAACAATGCGCAGACCCTGATGCGCATGGAAACTGCCTTGGCCAAAGCTTCCCTGACGCGCGTCGAGCAGCGTGATCCCTACAAACTAAAAAATAAAATGGACCTTCCCGCGCTGGAGAACCTGACGCCCAACTTCGACTGGCAGACCTATTACACCCAGCTACAGTATCCCAAGATCACTGTTCTCAACGTCACCGCGCCTGCATTTTTCAAGCAGCTCAACGCGGAGCTCGCCAGCGAGCCCCTGGAAAACTGGAAAACGTATCTGCGCTTCCACGTAGCGGATTTATCGTCGCCTTATCTTTCCGCGAATTTCGTCCAGGAAAACTTTGACTTCTATCGCAAGTACTTGCGAGGGGCCAAGGAAATGCAACCGCGATGGAAACGCTGCGTGCAATATACCGACCGCAATCTGGGCGAAGCACTCGGCCAGGCCTACGTTCGCAAGGTCTTTTCGCCCGAATTGAAACAAAGCACGCTGGACATGGTTCAGCGGATCGAAGTCGCCATGGAGAAACGCATTCGCAATCTCGATTGGATGAGCCCCGAGACCAAGCAGCAAGCGCTCGCCAAGCTGCACGGCATTCGCAACAAGATCGGCTACCCGGACAAATGGCGCGACTACAGCTCGGTCACCATCGTGCGCAGCGATTTTCTTGCCGACGTTCACAACGCCGTCGAATTCGAGCATCGTCGCGATATCGCAAAAATCGGCAAGGCCGTGGACCACGGCGAGTGGGACATTTCCCCGCCGACGGTCGACGCCTACTACAATCCCCAAATGAACGACATCAACTTTCCCGCCGGCGTGCTCCAGCCTCCTCTCTACGACGCCAAGATGGACGATGCCCCCAACTACGGTAATACCGGCGGCACCATCGGCCACGAGCTAACCCACGGCTTCGACGATGAAGGCAGCCAGTTCGACGCCAAAGGCAATCTGAAAAATTGGTGGACCAAAACGGATCGCGAAAAATTCGACGAGCGTACCAAATGCGTCCGCGACCAATACGCCCAATACGTCGTCGTCGACGAAGTCCACATCAACAGCGCCCTGACGCTCGGAGAAGATGTCGCCGATCTCGGCGGCGAAATCCTCGCCTATATCGCCTGGAAGGACGCCAACAAGGACAAGAACTTGCAACCCATCGACGGTCTAAGCCCCGAGCAGCGCTTCTTCATCGGCTATGCCCAATGGGACTGCGCTAACGAGCGCCCCGAGGACTTGCGCATGCGCGCCCAGGTTGACCCGCATTCGCCCGCCACTTACCGCATCAACGGCGTGGTCGTCAACATGCCCGAATTCGCCCAAGCCTTTGGCTGCAAAGCCGGCCAGCCCATGGTCAAGCCCACCGAAAAAGTTTGCCGCGTCTGGTAAGGCTTTCTCCCGTGTAAGGGCGGAGCTGGTTTGCTTGAGATTCAAAGGGCTCCCCCCGAGGAGCAACCTCGGCACAAAGCTTGCCGCGGGGCAAGCGTTTCGGGCTTGTCCGCAGGACCGCCTCCATTGCATCGGCCCGTGCAACGTATCCACCGTTCCTTACGTCCAACAGAAAAACCTAGCACCCAAGAGAATGACGGAGATCGCAGGCCGCTGTTTCGGCGCCGACTTTGCCTGAATTAACCTCTGGCAAATTTTCGGGCCGTTCGAGCCACGAGCAGGCTTCCACTGGGCTGGCACTCATCTCACTGGAGGTCGGTATGAACCGGCAGTCTTTCGCTTTCCCGCTCATCGCACTCGTGTTCGCCTTTGCTATTCCGCAGCTGAGCGGGGCGAAAGCTCTCACCGTAAAAATCATAATATCCGGGGGCAAACTGGCGGATCCCATCGAAATCACCGACAAGCACGTTCTCGCCGCCAGCGACATTTGGATCGGGAGCTTTCTCGACACGACCCGGCCGCCCCTTGAGGATCCACCGGTCGATATTCAGCGTTACGAAGTCATTTTCTACGTCAAATACCGCCGCGATGACGTCCGGAAAGCCTACGCGGTATTTTACTGTCCGAGTCGTGCCGCTGAGCCAGGTCTCATCTACCTGCCCGGCAAAGGTGACCCGTGGCAAGACCTAAACTGGGGCACCATCGTGCGCGACGGACGCGACGGAAAGTGGAACTATGCGTCCGCTATTTGGGAGGAGTCGATCAAGCTGGCGATTTCGCACGCCGAGTCCGTTCAACATCATGCCTCTCGCTGATCGGAAGTGTAGATAAACACAACCGATAAGTGACACAAAACAGCCATTACGGAGTCGCGTGGGGACCCGAGCAAGTCTGGATGGGGAGACCGCAGGGCACGGCTTCAGCCGCACCGCGGTCGGTCACGAATGGGCCGCTGGGGGCACGCTTTTAGGCGTTGCTACAAGTGGTCTGTGGCTACGAGTCCGGCCGGCTCGAAAGGATCCCGGCAGTCACCAATCACCCCGAGCCTTCGCGGCGGGTTTCGTAATCCGGAAATCGACGACGACCCGGGTTTCCTATGCTCCGGGAATAGGGGGGCAGCCAGGAAACTCGCGAAGCGAGGTATTGCCGATGTACTGAAGGTCGGCGATGCCGATCTTGCTCGTATAAAACCCATCGCAAGTCATGCGGCGAAGGGATGCGAAAAACGCAACGCCCGATGCCAGTGCCGGACTCTGCTTGGCATTCTTACGGTACGCGATGAGATCCAGCACTTCCTTCCGCTGCTCCGGCGCACACTCCAGATACATTTTCCCGTAACGATCGATGCAGAAATTATCGAGCCACATCAATCCCCCGCCAAGCTGCGTCTGAAATTTGTCGTTTTCGCTGGTCAAAAGGTCGATAAACTCCGGCGCGCCCGCTTCCACCGCCCCGCTTGAACGCTCGTCCTTCGGAATGATCGTGTCGCAAAGCGAAGTCAGCGTCTCATACTGGTGTGGGGGGAAATATTTCGGCACATACTTGCCCGTCACCGACGCAGCCTTTTCGCTCTCGACGAGTCCGTGCGCATATTCCGCCGCCTGCGCCGGAATCATCTGCAACACCGATCCAGCTGTCGCCCCCACCAGCAACGATCTCAAAACATCCCGCCGTGAAACTCCCTGCGTTTCCATCGCGTCCTCTCGTCTCCGCGTCCTTTGCGCCCTCGGTGTTAAGTTCGGTATTTCTCTAGGTTCTAGATATTTCCCTTGCCTGCCTCCGATAACAAATACTCCGAAGCCCGCCAAGACAGCGCCATGATCGTCAACGTAGGATTCTTGTCCGGATTGGTCACCAGTGGCGCACCGTCGGTAACAAACAGATTCTTCACATCGTGCGCCTGGCAATATCCGTTCAACACCGACGACTTCGGATCGGCACCCATTCTCGCCGTTCCCACTTCGTGAATGATCTTTCCGCCCAGATCGATGCCATACGCCCGCGGCCCGTCGATGGGCGCTTTCGTCCGATATTCTCCTCCCGCCATTTCCACGATCGCGCGGAATGTCTCCTGCATATCCTTCGCTTGCCGCAGTTCGTATTCCGACCACTTGAAATGGAAGCGCAACACCGGGATACCGAATTCGTCCACAACGTCACGATCGATCTCGCAGTACGTATCCGGATTTGGAATCATCTCGCCGCGCCCGGCAAAACCAATGGTCGTGCCGTAGTCCTTGCGCGCCTTGCGTTTCAGGTCCGCGCCGTACCCTTCTTCACGATGGCAGAGATCGTTGAACATCCCGACGCCGGGCAATTCTCGTCCGCCGCCAAATTCGATATGGTAGCCACGTGGAAAATCATTCTTGCGATCGAACTTCCACCAGGGCATATACATGTGCATGCCGCCGGTGCCGTCGTGGTTGTGCGGCGTCATGTTCTCGAGCTGCGGGAAATAACCTTCGCCGCCGCTACCCACCGAATCCATCAGATATTTGCCGACGGTGCCGGAGGAATTCGCCAGGCCATCGGGAAACAGCGTCGATTTCGAGTTGAGCAGCAAACGCGCTGACTCGCAAGCGCTCGCCGCCAAGACAACGGCCCGCGCGTTGATGCGTACCTCGCCGCGTGTGGCCTTGTCGATGTACGAAACGCCTTTCGCCTTGCCGTCCGGGCCCACGAGCACCTCGCGCGCCATCGCGCCGGTGATCAGCGTCAATTTGCCGGTCGCTATCGCCGGCGGGATCAGCACCTGGCTCGAGCTGAAATTCGATGCGGTGGTGCATCCGCGGCCACACTGCCCGCAGTAGTGGCAGGGCAGTCGTCCATTCACGGACTTTGTGAGAATCGCCAGCCGCGACGGTATGCAAATAATGTTGAGCTTGTCGCACGCCTTCTTCACGATCAGTTCCGTGCAACGTGGCTTTGGCGGAGGCAGAAAGACTCCGTCCGGCGCGCTCGACACATTTTCCTTCGTCCCAAAAACACCGATGTAGGATTCCACCTTGTCGTAGTACGGCGCGATATCGTCATAGCTGATCGGCCAATCCGAACCTAACCCGTCGCGCGTGTAGGACTGGAAGTCGATCGGAGAAAATCGCAAAGCAATGCGGCCCCAGTGATTCGTCCTGCCGCCCACGATCCGCGAACGAAACCAGCGGAAATCCGAACCCGGCGCGGATGTATAGGGCTCGCCTGAAATTTCCCAAGCGCCATTCGGCGCCAGAAATTCGCCAAAGTCTTCCGCCGCCCGCCCGCCGACACCAACTCCTCGATGTGGCAAATCGTACGGCCACATGAACATTTTGAAGTCTTTTTCAGGATGGACGGGGGGCCCAGCCTCGAGCAATGCCACGTTGAGGCCGCCTTCGGTCAGGATCTTGGCCGCCATCCCGCCGCCAGCGCCCGAACCCACAACAATCACATCGTACGTCTTCGGCGTTCGTACCACTTGCGCCATCAAGTCACTCCCCGTTTACCGTCGTCCCGAGTCCGCGAGTGGCGGGCTCGGGATCATCTTCTTCTCCTAGCGCCGGTTTGCATACTGGCGCTACCAGAAAGCGAATCTGTCTAGGTGCCGAGCAATTCGTTCCGGACATTCTTCAGGACATAGACCGCGCGTTCGACGCCGACAGGACCCGGTAGAATTGGATCCTCGTTTTCGATGCTGAGGATACCTTCGTAGCCAGTGTCCATGTAGGCCTTCAGGATGGCCTTCCACAATCCGGCGCCATGCCCATAGCCCACGGCGCGAAATGTCTCGGATGCTTCCGGCAAACCCGCAAGATCGGACGCGAAGTTCAAAACGCCGTACTTGGCGACGTTGTCCGGAAACATCACCGTATCCTTCATATGCGCGTGATAGATCGCACCCTGCTTTCCCAGAAAATGAATCACCTCCACGGGATCGCAACCCTGCCAGAATAAGTGGCTGAGATCGTTATTCGCTCCGATCTCTTCGCCCACCGCCTCGCGCAACTTCATCAGCGTACGGGGATTGTAGACCACGAAGTTTGGATGCATTTCGAGCGCGATCCTGTGAATGCCGTGGTCGCGAGCGAACTTCGCGGCCTCTTTCCAGTACGGAATGACTTTTTCTTTCCACTGCCAGTCCAGCATTTGCCCATATTCAGGCGGCCAGCGATAGGTGATCCAGTTTGGCTGGGTGTCCTGTGGCGTGCCGCCGGGACACCCGGAAAAGGTGACGATGACTTTGACGTCGAGTATTTCCGCCAATCGCACGGTTTTCCTAAACGTATCGGCATCCTTGGCGGCATGCTTCGGGTCGGGATGCACCGCATTTCCGTGACAGCTCAACGTCGCGACGCGAATCCCTTTGTCTTCGAATTTCTTTCTCCAGGCTTTGGCCTTGGCGGGATCGGCAATCAAGTCATCCAGGGGGCAATGAGGATTGTTCGGATATCCGCCGGTCCCGATTTCCGCCGCTTCCAAACCAAGCCCGCTCATTACGTCCAGCATGTCGTCGAGCGACAATTTGTCGTAAACCGGATCGAAAACCCCGATGGGGATTTTGCGCAAAGAAACGCTTCCTGCCTGACTTCGCCCCGCCGATGCCGGCGCCAATCCACTCATGGAGTTCGCCACAGAAGCCTCCGCCGAAGCCCGGGACATTGCGTCGGCACCTACCGTTGACGCTGCCTTCGCAGCGGCGGGCACGGCTGCGGCCAGCAAGCCTCCGCCGGTTGCCGCGAGGAACTGCCGCCGGTCGATGCTCGAGTTCTTGCGCCCGTTCTTCATCTGTTTTCCTCCGCGATGGCCGCACAATTCCGAGTCAAAAACTGACCCGCGGCATTATACGCCGCTTTCCACGCGGAGAAACTATTCGTGCGAAGGACACACCGGCGCGCGAACCTAGTTGGCGCGGCGGGGCGTCAGCGCGTTGAGCGCAGGGATCGACCGCGGAGCGACCAACACCCGTGCCGGCGGCTGTTTCTTGTTTTGAATCGCGTCCACGATCATCTCAATCGCCTGCCCGGTGTTGGGCGGAACAAAAACTGTTGCGGTGAGTTGGCCGGTGCGCACCCACGCCTGTCCGGTGTTCGGCAGTCCATCGCACCCGATGAATGGAAGCCTCATCCAGCGGTCGCGCTCGTTTTCGTTCGTCAATTCCTGGAACGCTTTGCGCGCGCCCATGGCCATCGAGTCATCTTGCGCGGCAACCACATCGACTTGCGATTTCTGCGAAGTCGTCAGCTTCAGCCAGGAGCGCACCGCCCGCAGCGAGCTCTCTTCGGTCCATTGCGCCTTCAGCATGACGGCTTGAATGTTTGCCGGCTTGGTCTCCTGCATCCCGGCGGTGCGTTCCTTGGCCGCCGGATTCTCCGACGGACCCTGTATATAAAGGACCGCACCCCCTTTGGGCAGCAGCGCCGTGAGCTGGCGTCCTTGCAGACGTCCGATTTCCACGTGGTCCGAACTCACCGCGAACATCGGCGCGGCCGAGATTTTGCGAAGCTCGTCCAGGTAGGCGGCGTCCCGATTCAGGACCGCCCAGCCAATGCTGGCGGCGGCCGCCGCACGAGCTACCTGGGGCAGCGCCGTGCCTCCGACCGGCTCGAACACGATAGCGTCCGGCCTGTTCTCCAGCGACGCTTGGACGGCCTTCAGAATCTGCGTGCTCTGGGTGATGGCGTCGTTGTCGGCGTAGATGATTTCCGCCAAAACGCCTAGTCTCGCAGCGGCTTGCTCCGCGGACTGCGCTTGTTCTATCTGATAGTCGTTATCGCTGGTCGTCAGCGAGACGATAATGCGTAGCTTTTTCGCCATAGCGGTAGGATCCGGTACTATGCCCTCGAAGTTCTAAAGTATACCGGACGCACCAAATCCGCCGGAAATCCTGAACCATCGGTGCGTAGCCGCAACCCCTCGCTTTTTCCCGGTACTACCTCCGTTCGACGAGCCCTGCGGTTCTATTTCTTCTGCCCGTAGTATGCCGTGCTGCCGTGCTTGCGAAGAAAGTGCTTATCGTGGAGATGTTTGGATATGGAGCGGACTCTCGGATTGGCGGTAATCGTATAGGTGGCGAGTGCGGCGATCTCTTCGATCACCACCGCCGCGGTTGCCGCTTCGGTCGCCGTGCTGCCCCAGCAGAATGGCGCGTGGCCGGCAACCAGAACCCCTGGCATGTGCAACGGATCGAGCTTGGCGAAGCGTCGCACGATGGCGTGGCCGGTGTTGACCTCATAGTCGCTGCGAATTTCCCTCGGCGCGAGCGGTTTGGTCACCGGAACGGGGCCGTGAAAGTAATCCGCATGGGTTGTCCCGAAACACGGGATCTCGCGCTGTGCCTGCGCCCAAGCGGTCGCGAAACGAGAGTGCGTATGCGCCACGCCGCCTATTCCCGCAAATGCCTTGTAGAGGATCAAGTGGGTGGGCAGGTCGGAAGAAGGGCGCAAGTTCCCTTCCACCGGCTTGCCTTCGAGATCGACAACCACCAGATCCTCCGGCTTCATCGTCTCGTACGGCACGCCGCTTGGCTTGATCACCACCATCGAATCGCTGCGCGAAATTCCGCTGGCGTTTCCGAACGTGTACAGCACCAGGCCGCGCCGTACCAGTTCGAGATTCGCTGCCAGTACTTCTTCGCGCAAACCTTTCAGGATCATGCATTCCCCCGCGTGCTCGCCGCAATTTTCCGCAGCGTCGGAAGCACGCGCCCCACGGAAACAGGGCTTGCGTCCGGTTTGCCGAAACCAAAATACAGCTCGCGGTATAGAGCGTACAGTTGTTCGTACAGGCGCGCCGCTTGGGGATCAGGTTCGATCACGCGGTGCTTCGGACAGAGGGCCCGCTGCGCTTCATCCAGGCTGTTGAAAGCCTTTGCAGCCATGGCTGCAAAAATAGCTGAGCCAAGACTGGTCACATCGGATTGCGGTATCAGAATCGGTTTGTTCAATACATTCGCATACACGCGGTTGAGCACTTCATTCTTTTGGGGGATGCCGCCGGCGTTGATGACGCGATGAATGGGCACGCCGTGTTGTTCCATGCGCTCCAGGATGATGCGCGTGTGGAACGCGGTGCCCTCAATGGCGGCAAACAATTCGTCCTGCGCAGTGTGCGTCAAGTTCCAGCCGAAGGTGATGCCGCCGAGTTCGGGATTCACCAGCACCGTGCGGTCGCCATTGTCCCAGGTCAAGCGGAGCAGACCGGTCTGGCCGGCGACATAGGATTCCAGGCCCACGGAAAGCGCGGCGACCGTGCTGTTGGCGCGCTGCGCAATCGCATTGAAAATGTCACCGGTGGCGGACAACCCGGCTTCCACGCCGGTTTTCTTCGGATCCACCGAGCCGGGCACGACGCCGCAAACGCCGGGAATCAATTGTGCGTCGTCGCTCATCGCGATGATGCACGTGGAAGTGCCCACGACGTTAACGACGTCGCCGGTCCGCGCGCCCGCGCCGATAGCGTCCCAGTGTGCGTCAAAGGCCCCGACTGGGATCGGAATTCCCGCGCGTAATCCGAGTTTTGCGGCCCACACCGGCGCCAGCGTCCCGGCCAGCTGATCGCTGGCAGCGTATCGGCCGTTCAATTTTACGCGGACGCCGGCAAGAAGCGGATCGACGTCGGTAAGGAATTTCTCCGAGGGCAAACCACCCAGCGCGGCGTTCCACATCCACTTGTGGCCCATGGCGCAAATCGAGCGTGGGGCTTTCGCGGGATCGGTGATGCCGCAAAGCACAGCCGCGACCATGTCGCAGTGCTCGAAGGCGGTGACAAAGCGGTCGCGCTTGTCGGGGTTGTGGCGCAGCCAGTGAAGCAATTTCGAGAAGCCCCACTCGGAGGAATAGATTCCACCGCACCAATCAATCACTTCCTGCTTTGTGCGGTGCGCGGTTTCGGTGATCAGCGCGGCTTCGCCCGCGGCGCGGTGGTCGCACCACAGATAATATTCGTCGAGCGGCTCGAGGTTCGCGCCGACCGGAATCACGCTGGAGCCGGTCGTGTCGATGGCCAGCGCCGCGACCTGATCGCCAGAAACTTTCGCGTTGGCAACGGCTTTGCGCGTGGCTTCGGCGAGCGCGCGCATGTGATCTTCGTGGCTCTGGGTGGCAAAATCGGGATCGTCCTTGCGTCGATGCAGGGGATATTCGGCGACGCCCGAGCCGAGACGCCCGCGCGCGGTGTCCACGATGGTCACGCGGACGCTGAGAGTTCCAAAATCGACACCGGCCACGATAGCCACGCGATTGTTCTCCGATGTTGTTTGTGCCGCGTGAAACTGGAGACGTGCAGCGTTCTACTGTTTGGCTGCCGAGAAAGCCAACGAATTCTATTCTCCGTGCGCGTACATTTCCCAGCCGAAATAGCGCGTCACCGCTTCGTGTACGACCGGCGCGACGCTCGAGAAATTTGCCGCCACGTGGTGCTCGAAACCCTTTTCGCAGATGTAACGTAAGAGCTTCTGCATGTGCGCGATTTCCACCACGCCGGCCCCGCCAAATGTCTCCAGCGGATCGTCGGTGAATCGGCCGCTGCCGGAATAGCCGCGGATTTTCCCGGAGAGATCGTCGGTGGAAAACCGCGCGAAGCTCATCGCCCCCGACTTCACGCGGCCAACGCAGGTGCCGAACGTGTTGTCCTTGCCCACGGTGCCCGCGATGATGGCCTGGAAATCCATCGTCACGTCCTTGAAGAAGTGCTTCGGCAAGTTGCTGCAATGGAAGCAGACAGCTTTGTTGGGATCGCTGCCGTAGTTGTTGTTCCAGTCAAGCAAAGCGCTCGGAGTTCCCGAAGCGAGTTGCAGGACGTGCATTCCAAGGACTCCGCAGACATCGACCTCGCACGCGCTGGAAAGCAGCGAATCGCTCATCATGCTCATCACCGTGCACGGTACCACGCCCAGATTCTCTTCGAGCGAAGTCCAGCACTGCACGGCGCTGATTTGCACGTCGGCGGATTTCATCCAGTCGTCGACTACCGCGCCGAGCTTGGCCATTTTCAAGAGTGCAGCCTGCGGAATGCCGCTCGTCGAGACGTATTTCTGGATGGAATTCAATTTCCGGACGGCGCTCGGATCGTCGTCTTTCATTCGGCTGATGCGGCCAAGAACTTCGGACAGATCCAGGGTTTCGACGGAGATTCCGTTGTGCTCGAGAATTTTTTCACTGTAGCGCACGGTATTGAACGCGGCGGGACGCGCGCCGATCGCGCCGACGCGCAGATTACGAAGTCCTTTCACCACGCGGCAGACGCCGGCAAACCACTGCAGATCCTTCTTGAATTCTTCGGAACCCGGAGCTTCGGTGTGCAGCGTTGTGAGCGAGTACGGGATGCCGTATTGCTGCAGATTGTTGCATGCCGACATCTTTCCGCAGAACGAGTCGCGGCGATGCGCGATCGTCATTTTCGCGGGCGTGTCCGGTGTCGCTTGAATCAAGACCGGGACATTGAGGCGGGCGAGCCGCAGAGTATCGGCAATGGCACGCTCGTCGCCGAAATTAGGGAGCGAAACGATGACCCCGTCAATTTTTCCGCCGGCCGCTTTGAACAATTCAGCGCAGCGTTTGGCTTCTTCGTGGGTTTCCACGGCGCCGTGCTTGCTCGCTTCCGGCCCGAGCACGACCACGTCCATTCCGGCTGCTTGCAGAACCTGAATCATTTCTTCACGGCCGGTTTTCGCGAGATGATCGGGGAAGAAACCGCGATTCCCTACGATCAAACCCATTGTCATCTTAGGATTTCCCATTGTCCTTCCGCCTTACATTGATCTCGACGCCCATTCGCCTTCTCTGCGGGGCAGCTGGCTGGCCCGCTCGTTCGGTAAAGACAGGGAACGCGCAGTACGGAAAATGCCGGCGAAGCCCGAAAGCTTTCGCATTCTAGCACCAATGAAACGCTTAACCCTGTTCGTTCCCGGAGAGTGTCAGCAAACGATTACTCAGGGTACCACAGCGACTTTCCTTATGCTTCACCTCTCCTTCCGAGACTCCCCGGTTAGGCCCCGGATCAGCTCGGTCTCCTTGGCGTCGTACGGCGTGCCATCCGGGCGGAAGATGTCGTGAAACCAGACCTCCGGCTCGGCTTTGTATTCCTTCTCCCAGGAATCCCAGGGGTAGATGGTCTGGGTTTTTCCGGAAACGAAGCCCCAATTGTAGGCCCCCACTTTCTCTTGCTTTAGAACCGGAAGGACAGCTTCGAAGGTGCTTCCCCGAGGGCGGGCCATGTATTCGGTGCAGAGGATTGGTCGATGGAAGTGACCGAGGGAATGGATGCTGATCAGTATTTTGTCCGGCGGGTCGTAGTTGTGGAACGTGATGACATCTGAGTTCTCCAGCTGGAGATGTTCCATGGGGCTCAGCTTGGAGTCGTCGGACCAGTCGAGTTTTCGCCACACGCCGCTGGTCAGCGGTTGCGAAGGTTTTGCTTTCCGGGCCCACACCCAGACCTTCGCCAGCAGCTGCTGCGCGGCTTCCGCCTTGTTGGCGAGTTCCGTGGTTTTGTAGGAGCCGTTTTCGTTGTCGGGTTCGTTCATTAGGTCCCACATCAGGACGCGGCGATCGTTTCGAAAATGGCCAACGACTTCTTTTACGTAGGGCTCGATCTCGACGGGCCACCTAGAGGGATCACTCAATATTTTTGCGCCGGGGGATTGCACCCACCCCGAGTTGTGGACGTGGGGTTTTGGTGCCCGCTGCGGGCCGGCTTGCGGGTTGGGATCCCACACCGAGTCCAGCAGGACGAACATCACTCGAATGTGGTGCTTGTCAGCTACTTGCAGGAATTTGTCCATGCGATCGAGAAAGCCGGCGCGATCTTGCTTCCAGGCGAGGTTGTGCAGGAAGACGCGCATGGTATTCATGCCCAGCCCTTCGGCCCAACCGAGTTCGCGGTCGATAGTGGGAAGGTCAAAGGTGTCGGCTTGCCACATTTCCAGTTCGTTGATGGCGGTGCTGGGGGCGAAGTTGCTGCCGACCAGCCAGGGTTGCTGCGAATACCAGCCGTTGGCGCGGGCGGTCGACCATCGCTGGGGGGCGGCGAGAAGGGGCAACGAAACCACGACGAGGAGCAGGAGAAGGGTTGCCAGGCGAAGTTCGCGCATTCTTAGGCTCCTTAAGATCTCTAACCCTGAAAGTCCTGATGTCTAAGCGAAGCCTGGTCTAAAACCGTTGCAACTCACCAGAGCCGGCACAGGTAAGAGCACCTGTGCTGCTTCGATACTCATGCGAGCTTGAGTTGTAGCAGGGTCACTGAGGCTGGAGCAAATGTGTATTTTACGGTCCGGCCTGAGGGACTCCAATTCTCCGAGCGCGGCTTTACGGCGTCGGGGGCGTCGAACGTGTTGTGGGCGTGGAGGTCGGAGGTGGCCAGGACGGTGGCGCGGCCGCTCGTGGCTTCGCCGCCCAGCAGGCTGATTTCCGCTTCTCGGGGTTGCGAGATGTCGGGATTTACTACCGTAATGGTCAGATCTTTTCCGCGGACCGAAGCGGAGCCTTTGAGGCTCCAGAAGGTGGCGGGTTGGCCGTCGCGATCGTAGCTGATCGTGGGAGAAAGAAATTCGGCGCGGACCGCTTGGGCGCCTTGATGAGCGGCGTACATTTGAAACACGTGGTAGACCGGCGTGGTAAGGAACCGGTCGCCGCTAGCTAAGAACAGGCTGTTGAGGCAGTTGATGAGCTGGGCGCAATTGGCCATCGTCACTTTTTCGGGATGGCGATTGAAAATGTCGAGCGTCAGCCCACTCATTACCGCGTCGCGCTGGGTGATCATCTGACCCAGGATGTGGGTGGGGGCGACTTCGGAGCCGGGCTTGTACCACGGGCCCCACTCATCGACGACCAGTTTGATGCGGCGCTTGGCATCGAACTCGTTCATCACTTGCCAATGACCTTCGATCAGCGTCTCGAGCTTGGCGGCTTCTTTCATTAGCTCGTACCACTCGACCGGCTGGAAGTTTACGGCGTCGCCTTTGCCGGCGTTCCAATCCTGCGTGCGCCCGCGGCTTAGGTTCCAGGAATAGTAGTGCAACGACAGCCCCCAAATGGAGTTGAGCGCGTTCGGGCCTTTCTGCAACATGCCTTCGAAAAAGCCGCGGGTCCATTTGTATTCGGCGTCGTTCGGTCCGGACGCGATGAAGCTGAGGTCGCGGTCGTAACGCGGGACCCAGGCGGCGAAGCGGCGGTATTCGGTGGAGTACTCGCCCGCGGTCATTTCGCCACCACAACCCCAGGATTCGTTGCCGATGCCCCAGTAGCGGACGTTGAACGCGTCTTGGTAGCCGCTCGCAGCGCGCAAATCGGCGAGCGTGGTGCTGCCCGCCGGCGAATTGCAGTATTCCACCCAGCGATAAAAATCTTCCGCCGGGAGGCTGCGGACGTTGGCAGCGAAATACGGTTGGCTGCCGGCAAGTTTGCAGAATTGGACGAACTCGTTGGTACCGAATTCGTTGGGGTCGTACTTCTGCGGGGTGTTGCCTTGATTGCGCACGAGCGGGTCGCCCGCCCAGAAGTTGGTGCGGCGCGGGCGCTTGGCCGAAGGCCCGACGCCGTCTTTCCAGTCGTAGCTGTCGGCAAAGCAGCCGCCCGGCCAGCGGATCACCGGCGAATTGATTTTTTGAAGTGCGTCGACCAAGCTCTTGCGAATGCCGCCGACGTTTGCGATTTTCGAGTTTTCGCCGACCCACACGCCGTCGTAGATGACCGCGCCGAGGTTTTCGGCGAAGTGGCCGTAGATGTTAGGCGAGATGGTACCGAGTTCTTCCCGGAGAACGATGTCGATGCGTGCGTCCAAGGAAGCAGCGAGGCTTCCCTTTCGTGCCAGCAATGCTGCACCGAGCGCGAAAGAGGAGTTGCGAACGAATTGGCGGCGATTGATGGTCATCGGGGATTCCTCAAGTAAACGTTTTCAGGCGATGGAGAGTGTAGCCGCAGTGGTGGGACAAACTCAACGCCGATTGCATTTAGGGAAGAATCCGTTTTCGCTTGTCAGCCACGGACCCGTTTTTCGGTCGACCCTGCTGCGCCGTCAGCCGGGTTATGTACACCGAATGAATTTGCGACGACCATTGTAAGTCCGTTCTAGGCCGCCACGTGGCTTACCAGTTTTCGCGCGGCAAGACCAAACATTAGCCGCGAAAATCCGGTGATCAGCAGGTTCACGCCTACCAGTGTTCCGATTGCCCACACCGAACTGGACGGCCAATGGAGCCAGATCAGCCCGCCCAGCAGCAGCGTGATCAGCGCGTTCACCAGTAGCCAGCCGGAGCCGCCGTGGCCGCGCATCCGGAAATAGGCAATGATTTCGAACACCGCCTCGGCCAGGATAATCAACGCCAAGAACAACGTCAGCGTTCCAAGCCCCATCAACGGGTGCATCAAGAAATACACTCCGCCCACGATGTACAAAATTCCGATCAGCACCTGCCAGAGTACGCGCCCCGCTCCGCCGCCGCTGAAGGCCGCAATTAAATGTGCTGCGCCACCGAAGACGAGCAACCAGCCGATTAGAATGGTCACCGCCAAACCCGCAACTCCCGGCTCAATAATCGCCATCATTCCCAGAAGGATGAATACCACCGCCATGCCAATGAACCAGCCACTCGCTTTCTTGATGATCGTACCCGCTCCATGCAACCCCTCGGTTGGATTTGCTGTTGCCATGAGACCTCCACTCGCGCTTGCGTATTGCTTGCCGTCGCCAGACGGAGCACTGCCGATTACAGGACCTTGGGCTGAAAACGGGCTCATTCTACTCCCAATATTTGGCGGACAGCCACACAATCATTTCCAGCCAGGTGCACCCGGCCCACGCCAAGGAGCAATCTGGTCAGCGCCTGTCCGCGGCTCATAAACCGTAGTCGCCGCGAACTTGCACCGACACTCCGGGCGGACCCGCCATGACGCCTGGTTCCGACAGATCTAGTTACAGTACCTCCGAGGATGGTACTTGTAGACCAGCGGTTACATTGACCCGAATTGCGGTGCCGCTAAAATAGGGGGGTCCCTGAAAGATAAGAACTCGGAGGACCCTTGCTTTCTACCCGGCCAATCTCGATTCTACGTTTTGTTTGTATCGCGCTACTTGCGTGCGCCGCGCTTGTTCCCATTTCCAAAGCTGACCCCATTACCTATACGTTCACAGGCACAGCCGTCGACGGACTAAACGTCGGGTTTAGCTATACGTCGTCGTCGGGCTATATCTCGGCGTCCTCGTGGGACACCTTGTTCGCCTCGCAATTGAGTTCGTGCACGAATTGCAACGTAATCCCATTTCTGCCGGTCGCGCAGTTCCAACCGCAGGTTCCCTTTTTCGGCGACCTGTTAGTCTTTGACGACAAGTACCTGGTCGCATCGGTGTTTGGATTTCAAAACGGTGCGTTCGAATCGCTGGGCAACTATCAGAGCTACGGTCTATTCAATTCCGGAACTCTGACCGTCACCGACGCGGTGCAGACGCCGGAACCTGGCACGCTGGGCCTTTTGGCCTGCGGGCTGGCTTTGCTGGCGGGCCTTGCCGCGCGGAAGCGGCTCGGTTCGCTGGCGACCGCCCGCGGTTGAGTCTGAGCTGCGACGCTAGCGTCGCAGCCGTTAGCTTGGACCGGACGGTCGATCGTTGGAAACTGGCGATATCGGTCCGCCCGGAGCAAAAGATAAACCCCTGCAAACCGGGGGGATTCAAAAACCGCACCCTTAAAACCGAAGGATGAAACACGCAATGGAATCAGTAAGTTATTTGTTTTCAATGCGCTCAATCCGCCGAATGCGCTCGATCCGCATTCCTGTACGCCAGTTCTAGGACAACTTACGACCTTCACTCACTCTTCGGTTCGGCGCGACTTCAATTCTTATTTGAGCATGATGCGTATCTCTGTTGTTTCTGTCACTGCAGAATAAACAGCCAGTAATATCGTTGATAGTTTCTTACTGAAAATATATCAATAGATAATTAATAAACGATCCTATGACGTTGGTCTCCGGTGAAGGGCAGTAGTTTCTGTCTTTTCAGTCACGACAGACCAAGTGAGTTGATGGACTTCATCATTATTTCTGTGCAGTTCATCCTTTGACCGTATCTCGTTGAGGCGCTTCTGCTTCGAATTTCATAGAATTCGAGGTCGTTGACTTGCTTTTAGACGCAACCTAACATAAGCCGCAACATGGCGGATACCGGGTCACGCACTGGCCAAACCATTTCTCACTACCAAATCCTCGAGAGAATTGGTGGTGGCGGCATGGGCGTGGTTTACAAAACGAGAGACGTCGACCTCGGCCGCTTTGTGGCCTTGAAATTTCTCCCCGACGAAGTGGCTAACGACCCGCAAGCCCTTGAGCGTTTCCGGCGCGAAGCTCGCGCAGCATCGTTGCTCAATCATTCCAACATTTGCACGATCTACGAGATCGGCAATGTTGATGGCTGCTCCTTCCTGGCCATGGAGTACCTCGAAGGCCAGACCCTCAAGCACCTCATCGAAAAACCGCTAGTCGTTCAGCAGTTGATCGATCTTTCCATTCAGCTCGCCGAAGGTCTGCAAGCGGCGCATGGCAAGAGCATCGTTCATCGCGACATCAAACCTAGCAATATCTTCGTCACTGATGACGGCCATTTAAGAATCCTCGATTTCGGCCTCGCCAAGCTGACTCCTTTCTTCAAGAACCTTGAAGGCGTCGTCAATCCAGCTGAATCCACCGTTTTGGTCGACTCCGACTTGACCAACCCTGGCACAACGCGCCTGCAACGCGTTTCTTTCAACGCCACTTACGGCAAAGAGCGAGTGCCGGTCTACCTCTTCTTGCCAAAGAACGCTAACCCGCCTTACCAGACGGTGGTCTATTTTCCCCACAGCGGCGCACTCGACCACCACACTCTTGAAGAGTCGCAAATCGGTATGATCGATTTCCTGGTAAAAAGCGGACGCGCTTTGGCCTTTCCCATTTACAAGGATACCTACGAGCGAATCGGAGCTGTTCCCGACTACGGCACATTGCCGAGCGTGACGAGATCATTCAGCAAGCTGACGATTTGCGACGCTCGGTCGACTACCTAGAAACTCGCGACGACATAAACCACAACCACCTCGGTTTCTTCACTATCAGTTGGGGTGGGCAACTCTTTCCCATTTTGACCGCTCTCGAACCACGCTTTAAAGCCATCGCTGTTTAGAGTGGCGGATGTGACGGGTACAAGGTTCTGCCGGAAGCCGACCCCATGAACTTCGCACTGCACGTCAAGGCACCTGTCCTCATGATCAACGGCCGCTACGATTTCGTTTTCCCCTTGGAAACCTGTCAGGATCCCATGTTTCGCGTCCTTGGCACCCCCGCCGCCGACAAAAAACACATTCTATACGATACCGGACACATGCCCGCTCTGTTGCCGATGATGAAGGACACTCTCGACTGGTTCGATCACTATCTCGGTCCTGTGAAATAGAGTCTCGCAAAACCTCTTCTGCTCTATCGGGCATCGAGAGTGAGAATCCCAAGTACTACGAACTCCAGATTTTGAGGGCTTGTCTTGATTGAACCCCAGTTTGGCAGCTTGTACACTACACGCCCAAAGAACTTGAACCGGAGGGTGCCGCACCCAGAATCGTCCTGGTAGTCTACCTCTGCGTTTGCGCCGTCCGTCCGAAGACAGTTACCTGACCTCGACCCATATCCCGCTCAACCGGCCGGATCGGCGACGACGGTTTGGCTTTGTTCGCCGAGGCCTTGGATGCCGAGTTGGATTTTGTCGCCGGGCTTGAGGAAGGTTGGGGGTTTTTGGGCCATGCCCACGCCTGGGGGTGTGCCGGTGGAGATGATGTCGCCGGGGTGCAAGCTCATGAAGCGGCTCAGATAGCTGACGATGTGGGCTACCGTGAAGATCATGGTCTTGCTGTTGCCGTTCTGGTAAGGATGCTCGTTTACTTTCAGCCACATTTTAAGATTTTGCGGGTCGGGGACTTCGTCCTTGGTAACCAGCCAGGGGCCGATGGGGCCGAAGGTGTCGGCGCTTTTGCCTTTGGTCCATTGGCCGGTGCTTTCGAGCTGGAAGGCGCGTTCGGAAAGGTCGTTGACCACGCAGTAGCCCGCCACGTGCTGCAGGGCGTTGGCTTCCGAGGTGTACTTGGCGTTGCTGCCAATGACTACGCCTAGTTCCACTTCCCAGTCGGTTTTTTTGGAGTGGCGGGGTATGACGACGTTGTCGTTGGGGCCGATGATGGCGGAGGTGGCCTTCATGAAGATTACTGGCTCGGCGGGAGCGGGGTTGCCGGTTTCGGCGGCATGGTCGGAATAGTTCAGGCCGATGCAGATGAATTTGCCTGTTTGACTGACGCAGGGGCCGAAGCGATGAGTGCCGGCGACCAGGGGCAGGCTGTTTGGATCGAGAGAAGCCAGACGTTCCAGCGATTGGGGGGATAGAGCTTCGCCGGCCACGTCTGGGATCATGGCGCTTAAATCGCGGAGTTGACCGGACTTATCCAGTAGGCCGGGTTTTTCTTTACCGGGTTGGCCGTAACGCAATAGCTTCATGTTTCCTCCGAATGTAGTCGTGACGATCGCGAGAGAAGCAAGGTTACCCGGCCGCTTTGAGGCCAGTCCAGGCGTATCAACCTCAACTCCCGTATTTGTAACGTGTTACAAATCAACGCCACTGTCATCCCGAACCCCGCGGTTTTGGCGGGGGTGAGGGATCTGCTTTTCGCCTCCGTGAACGGACGGCTTTGCCGGCCGAACGGGTGTTTGTTGAAGCAAGTTCATAGCGTCCAGCCACCGTCGATTATGTGGATTTGGCCCGTGGTGAAGCCGGATTCGTCGGAGGCCAGGTACACCGCCAGCGCCGCTATCTCTTCTGGTTTGCCCAGGCGCCCCATCGGTTGGCGGGCTACGAATTCTTTGCGGGCTTTCTCGACATCGCCGAGGGCGGCCATGCGCTGCTCTAGCGAGGGGGATTCAACCGTGCCCGGGCAGATGGCGTTTACGCGAATGCCTTGGCCGATGTAGTCGGCGGCCAATGCTTTGGTCAGGCCGATGACGGCGGCTTTGGTGGTGCCGTAGACGAAGCGGTTGGGGGCGCCTTTGATGCTGGATGCGCCGCTCGACATATTAATGATGCTCCCTTTCTTGGCGGCGAGCATGGCGGGGAGGAAGGCGCGGCAGGTGCGGTACATGGATTTTACGTTCAGGTCGAAGGAGAAGTCCCAGTCCGCTTCGGAGCAGGCCAGTATGGTGCCTTGGTGGACGAAACCGGCGCAGTTGAAGAGGATTTCGATGGCGCCTAGTTCGGCGGCCAGAGCGTTTACAGCTTGGGTATCGCGGACGTCGAGTTTTCTGGTTTGGATACCGGGGAGTTCCGCGGCTAGTTTTTGCAGGAGTTGGTCGTTGATGTCGGTGGCATAGACCTCGGCACCTTCGCGGGCGAAAGCGCGAGCGGTGGCGGCGCCTATTCCTTGCCCTGCGGCGCTCAGGAGTGCTTTCTTACCTTGCAACCTTGGCATCAACGATTTCCTCTCCAATGTTGGGGTGTTCAACTCGAAACGATTGCATTACTGCGGCGTTGCGATCCCCAGAAAGAGTAGAGCGCGATGATCACATAGGCCAGGAGGGGGACGGAATAGGAAAGTGCGAGGCTGTGGGCTTGCACGGAGATGAAGCCCATGGCGGGAGTGAGGACGGCTCCGCCTACGATGGCCATGACCAGGAACGAGCCGCCGAGTTTTGTGTTTGGGCCGAGGCCCTTCAGGCCCAGGGCGAAAATTGTTGGAAACATTACGGACATAAAAAAACTGGTGAGGAAAACGCACCAAATGCCGAGCCAGCCGGGCATCAGCACCGCGACCGCGACAAGAAGGACGTTAGCGACGCAATACGCGCCCATTAATTTGCTGGGGTTGATGAAGCGCATCAGCCAGGCGGAGGCGAAGCGGCCTACGCCGAATGCCGCCAGGGTTCCGGTCAGGAAATAGCCGGCGATTTTTTCCGATTGATGAGCGTATTCCTGGACGTAGGAGATGAAATAGCTCCATGTGCCCACCTGGGCGCCTACATAGAAGAATTGAGCGACCACAGCGAAGAGAAAATGAGGGTGGTGGAACAGATCGACCAGGTGGCCATGATCGGCGGCTTCGTCTTCGTGTTCGCTTTGGATGGCTGGAAATTTTGTGCGGAGGATCAGGAAGGCCCAGAATAAAGCGAACGCACCGATGACCAGGTAGGGCTTTACTACGCGAAGTGTTTCGAAGCGAAGATAGGCTTCGTAGGTGTGATTGGCCTGGCGCGCGGCGATTTGTTGCGGGGTTAGCTCGACGCCCGAAAAAATGAAGACGGTGCCGACCAGCGCCCCGGTAATCGAGCCGATAGGATTGAAGGCTTGGGCGAAATTGAGGCGGCGCTCGGAGCTGTCAGCATCTCCTAGTTGGGCGATGAAAGGATTGGAAGCGGTTTCCAGGAAAGAGAGGCCACTGGCAATTACGAAGAGGGCGAGGAGGAAGAAAGCGTAACTGCCAGCTTGGGCAGCCGGATAGAACAGGAAGGCACCGGCGGCAAACAGCACGAGGCCCGTTACGAAACCGGATTTGTAGCCTACGCGGCGCATTAGAAATGCGGCGGGCATGGCGAGCACGAAATATCCCAGGTAAAAAGCGGACTGGACCAGACCGGCCTGGAAGCGGGTAATGGCAAAAGACTTCATGAAATGGCGGATGAGGACGTCGTTGAGGTTATTGGGGATGCCCCAGAGGAAGAACAAGACAGTGACCAGGATGAAGGGGACCAGGTGGCCCGCGGGGAAGAGGCGGGCGGCGGGCCGGTGTGTGGGCGTTGGCGGGCGCCGTGTGGAGTTTTCGGCCTTGGTCATCTAACCAGCTCTATATCACTACACCAGATCTTGCCGAGATGCCGCACCCTTCGATACTCAGGCTAAAACAGTGCTGCGCCACTGCCAGGCACCCTACAAAACGCCTCCACGAAACGCCCCACAAGAACTACAAAACGATGCCATCCTGCAGCTATCCGTCAAGGATAGTTGAAGGACCTCAACGTCAGGCGCAAAAACAAAGACAACGCCGATCGCAGACTCACACGTAGCCTGCGCACGCTATCACGTTTTGTTGGGTTCCGTCGAATCGGTGAGTCGGCGGCGCAAGAGAGCAACTTCTATCACAGAGAGCACAGAGGCGGAGAGGGAGAGCGAAGAAAGCAGTCCGCCTACTTGGGGCTACCGGATGGGCGGAACAGACGCAAAATTGATGGGCGTTGCGGCGATGATCCCCTTGCCTTCCTGGATGGTGAGGGATTGATTGGGCTTGATGTCGGCGATGGAGTCTTTGCGCCCGCTGGGCCACAGGATTTGCAGGCGGATTGCTTTAGTTGCGCCGGCCTTGCCAAGGCCAAATGTTAGCGGCAGCTCGCTCTGCGACAGATAGCTCGAGCCGTCTTTGACCATGCGAGACAAAGTTGCGCCGGAGTTTGTGGTGGCCGCGACTCTTGCGCCGATGGCGTCGCGGTTTGATTTTGTGCCGATCAGTTTCACGCGGAGCATATCGTTTTGGTTGGCGTTTTCGTTGCGGAGCAAGCGCGCGGGGGCGTTGTTTGCCGTGATTGCGAGATCGAGGTCGCCGTCGTTGTCGAAATCCGCGTAGGCTATGCCGCGGCCCACCACCGGCTTCTGGATTGCCCGGCCTAGCTTGGTGGAGACATCCTCAAATTTTCTGTTTCCCAGGTTGCGGTAGATGCCCGTGGGCTGCGCATATCTCACCGTTGGTTGCACGACGGCGATGTCGTCGGAGACGTGGCCGTTGGCGGCGACGATGTCGAGCAGACCGTCGAGGTCGTAGTCCATGAACAAGCAGCCGAAGGTTAAAGACTGCGTGGTCATTTGGCCAATGTTGGACTTCAGGGATTCATCGAGGAAGAGCCCGGAGCCATCGTTGCGATAGAGCGATGTGCTTTCGTTGGTGAAATTCCCGATCAGCAGGCTGGGGAAGCCAGAATTGTCGAAGTCGGCGGCGTCCACGCCCATGCCGGCGCGTATTCTGCCGGATTCGCTGAAGGCCACGCCAACGGTTACGCCGACGTCGGTGAAGGTGCCGTCGTGATTGTTGTGGTAAAGCTTGTTGGGCTCCGTGTCGTTGGAGACGAAGAGATCGATCCAGCCGTCGTTGTCGAAGTCGAGGAGCGCGACGCCCAGCGCTTTACTGGTGGGATCGGCGAGACCCGCTTTTTTGGTGACGTCCTCAAAAACTCCGTTGCCCTTGTTGTGGTAGAGGTGGGAGCTCTCGCCTTTGTAGGTTTGCGGCGTGCAATAGGATTTGTTTTTGTTGTCGAGCGAACAGTATTGATCTTTCTCGATGGACCATTCGATGTAGTGGGTGACGAACAGGTCGAGCTTGCCGTCGTTGTCGTAATCGAACCACACGGCGCTGGCGGAAAAGCCGGGGCTGGCGACGCCGGCTTTCGCGGTGACATCGGCGAATTTTCCGTTACCTAGATTGTGGAAGAGATGATTGGAGCCGACCGTAGTGAGATAGAGATCGTCGAAGCCGTCGTTGTCGTAATCGCCTACAGCGCAGCCAAGGCCGTAGGTTTCGACGGCGAGACCGGATTGGCGGGTTACGTCGGTGAACGTGCCGTCGTGATTGTTGTGGTACAGGGCGGGAAACGATTTGCCGGTTTTGTGTTCCGGCCAGTCCATGGAGTTCACGAAGAAGATGTCCTGCCAGCCGTCGTTGTCGTAGTCGAGAAAACAGACACCGCTGCCCATCGTTTCAGGCAGATATTTCTTGCCGAACGCGCCAGTGTTGTGTTTGAAGCTGATTCCGGCCTGAGATGTGACGTCGACGAATTCTACAGGGCCGGAGGGTCTCTTCGTTTGCGCAGGCGCTTGGGGAGCGACCTCGGAGGATAGAAGAGACGTTGCGGCGGGCGTCGGTTGCGCCACCGCGGCGACCGGTGCGGGCGCGATGGTGGATGTGGCTTCCTGCGCGGCCTTGCGCTCGCAGCCAAGCGCGAGAAGGGCCAGCGCGAGGACAACGCCCGTTGCCCCGCGGACTTGGATGGAGAACGAGATCATACCGCTGCGCGCACGGGCACAGGTTTGCGCGACGCAAACCACATTTCGATAAGCAACGCAGCGGGGCCGACCAGGAATAGTGCGTAGAACGGCGCGTAGACGACTTGCTCCAGGCGAAGAATCATTTCGACCAGAGCGACGAGTGCGACGACGATGCATTGCCAGAATTTCGAGCGCACCGTCGTCTTGGGATCCGTGACCATGAAAAAGATGAAGAGCTGGTACATCGGGCCGGTTAGCGGCGCGATTTCCGACTGCCAGGGGCTGCCAGTGATGTAACTGCGGAGAAAAGCAAATGCGATGAAGCACGTGACGTATGTGGCGGTGATGTGGAAGCGCCGCACTCGCCAGATGATCACCGAGCCGAGGCACCAGATCACGATCATGGGGAGCAAGTAGTTTCCCCACTGAATGCTCAGAGTGGCGACGGTTTCGGGGGCCAGAAAAAGGAGTACGGAGATGCCAAAGTTAGAAGGATTCCAGATGTGGCGGCCTTTGATGCGCAACACGTACTTGGACATGATGGAGACGATGCTACAGATGACGTAGGGCCAGAAGGCCGGCGAGCGGACGAGGATTCCAACGCTGATGCCGGTGATGTAGGCGCTGGCGAGGTTGGGCCACTTGCCGGTGAACAAGCGGCCGAGTATGAGTTCGGTGACGAGGCTGGCGATGATGGCGAGGCCAGTTTTTTTGTAGCTTTCGAGAATGCCGAAGGACAAGTGGCCGGCGAGCAGGATACAGGTGATGAAAGCAGGGGCGAGATAACGATTGTCGGCGCTGAAGAAACGCTTCCACGCTGCTCGTTGAGGGGATGGGACGGCGATGGAGGTGGCCGGCTGGCTCATGCTGGCTCCTTGATCGCGTGCAGTTGGCCGGGCGCGGGCTTGTCGATCGTTTGCGTTTTGCCCGAAGGCCAGCGGATGACGGCTTTTTCTACTTGCGGAAATTTGCCGAGGCCGAAGTGCAGGCAACGCTGATTTTGTGAGGCGAAGCCGCCGCCTCCCGAGACTTCTTGAACCTGGTGTTGGCCATTCCAGAATAAAGTGACTTGCGCTCCGATCGCGCTGCGATTGCTGCTCGTTCCTTCCAGCTCAAATTCGATCCATTGGTTTTCTGGCGTGACCGTGTTCTTGTAGATCAGCAACGGGCCTCGCTGGTTGGCCACAACGACATCGAGTACACCTCGATTCCACAAATCTACGAATGCCACCGCGCGGCCGTCGTAGGTGTCGGTGACGCCGACTGCTTGTGCCACGTCGACGAATTTTCCGCTGCCGTCGTTCATCCAGACGTGCTTGGTTTGGTAGCCCGACAAACTACGCCCTTCCATGGCCGGCCAGTTTTTGGCGTCGTTGATGATGGCGCTGTGGCCGCCGGCAATTTTGGAAAAATCGTACCAGTAGCTTTTGTCGTGGTCGAGCGAGACGTAGCCGTTGGTGAGATATAAGTCGAGCGTGCCGTCATTGTTGAGGTCGCCGAATTGCGCGCCGAAGCTCCAACCGCCGATTTCGACGCCGAAGTCGCGAGCCAAGTTTTCGAACTGCAATTTGTCGCCGGTCGTGCCTTCTTTCGGAACCCACAAGTTGTTTCCCTGGATGAGCACCCCTTCTTCGGAAATGTTGGATACGTAGACGGCGTAGCGGCCCTGGTTGAGGATGTCGCCGAAACTGGCATTCATCCCGCTCTTGGGAGCGAAGCCGACACCGGTTTGCTCGCCGACCTCATGGAAGCGTTTGCCATCGTTGAAGTAAAGTTCGGAGACGCCATAATCGTTGGCGATGAAGAGATCGGGGTGGCCGGTGCCGCGGAGATCGGCGGCGGCGGATGCGAGAGCCCAGCGGCGACTGTTGATGCCGACCTGGGCGCTGACTTCTTCAAATTTTCCGTTACCGAGATTGTGAAACAGATATTTGCGGCCACCATTTTTCGCGTACTCGAAACTGTCGGGCATCATTTTGGTGGACGCGAGGTGCCAGAGATCGACGTCTTCGGAGTAGTAGCCACCAATGAAGAAGTCGAGAAGACCGTCGCCGTCGTAGTCGAACCAGAGTGCTGTGTTCGCATTGATCCACGGCGGAAGACCAACCTGATCGGTGACGCGCGTGAAGCCGTGGCCGGCGTCGTTGTGATATAGCTCCGGTTTGCCCCACTTGATCAGCAGCAGGTCTTCGTAACCATCGTTGTCGTAGTCTCCCCAGACCGCGCCCATCGAGACGCCGAAGCCGGGGCGATTTACGTCGGCGACGCCCATCTCGCCGGCAACATCTTTGAACGTGCCGTCGTGAAGATTGCGGTAGAGAGCGTTCTTCTCGCCTTCCTTGCTGGTGGTGACGTAGATGTCCGGCCAACCATCGCGATCGAAATCGACGATGGACACCGAAGCGCCCATGGAAGCGACTTGCGGCATGATGTGGTTCAACCGAGGGTCGAGCGTGGGCGCTTGATGAACGAAATCAACTCCGGCTGCGTGGGATACTTCCTGAAGATAGAAACCGTGGCGGGCCAAGGCGGTCTGCAGGTCGAGTTTCGCTTTCGCGACTTCACGACGCGCGGCAAAGCGCTTGATCATCAGCGGGGAGAACACCAAGCCCGCGAACACGACTGCCAGGATGATTCTTGCGGTGATCCCTCGCATCAATTGGGTGGGACACTCCTCAGGGAATTTTGAAAGACGTAGGGTGTGACGTAGCGCGTGTGGTAGTTCTGCCAGTCTTCGGGATGCTGGCGGTAGACGTACTCATCTTCGAGGCTGCCGGGGCGTTCTACATATTCTTGCTTCGCATGGTAAGGCAGAGGTAATACAGTCTTCGAAAATGTGGAATTGAAATCGCCATCCTTGATCCAGCCATCGCCGACGACGATGAAGTCTCGGAGCCATCCCGCCGGCGGCGGTGGCTGCTCGGCGAAACGCAGCGACATTTCGTCGCCGGAGTTTACGATGACGTAGCGATCGTCGACGGTCTTGAGGAGTTCTCGAACGTCGCCATAGCGCGTGTAATAGCCGATCAAATCGCGCCAGCGCTGCTTGGTGCCAAGGATTTGGTAGTAGTCGGGCACTTCCGGGGCGCCCGCGTCGGGCCGGTCGATCACGGAGTAGCCGCGATAGTGCAAGTCGGCGACCTCTGGGTCGAGTGTTTGCGTCTTTACGTCGGCGTCGGGTTCGCCCTGAGCCCATTCGATGCAGTCCCAATAGATTTCTAGGTTGGTTCGCAAGCGGACGCGGCGAGGAGTTCCGGCGCGGAAAATATTCGTGAGGTTGAAGAGAACTGTTTTCTTGCGGCCGGCGGGAAAACCGAGATTCGCTTGAGCGATGGCCCATCCGCCGCGGCCGTCGGGAACTTCGACGCTCATTCCTTGAGCATGCCAGCGGTTTCCTTGGGTGATGGCGACGTTGAGTGACGATTCGGTGTCGTGAATGGAGCCTTGCGCGATCAGATAGAGTGGGCCGCTCTTGGGGGCGTCGTCGCCGAGATCGATCTCAACGTAGTGGTCGCGCGTAATACCTTGATACTGGCCGCGGCCAAAGGAATCGAGCGCCTTGCCATCGAGTTTGTTGACCAGGTCGGTCACGTCTTTGCCGTTGTCGTCAGTTGCATGCGCGATCGAATGCGGCGTCGCGACCGTGGTGAAGCCGAGTTTCGCCGGCGGGATGACGAAACGCTCGTCGACGTAAATTTCCGAGCCGGCAGGGTGGTCGACGGCCATGAGCGCGATGCGATCGTAGTAATAGACCTCCCAAAGTTCGGCGGTGATGCGCAGATCGTAGTAGCCGTCGTGCGGCACGAGCTGGTCGCGGCGAACTTTGTACCACTCGCCGGTCGCGGCGATTTTCGCCGAACCGAGCGTGTTGATGCGCAGGCCGATAGCAGAGCCCCAGGGAACGGCATCTTTCACGAATTCCATTTGCTCGCCATTCCAGGCGAAAAGAAATGGACAGGAGGCTTTCAGTCGCTGTTCGGTAACGACTTCCTGGTCGGCTTGTACTCCGAATTCCGCGCGAACGGTGCCGTTTGGCCAAACGACGCGGACGACTTCCGCGTTGGTCTGATTGCCTAGACCGAAATGTAGTTGCGGCCCGTTGATCGGTTGTTTCTGGACGAGGAGGCCGGAACGAATTTCGATTTCTCCTCCGATTCCGAATGGATTGATGCGCTGGTCGCCAACCGCCTGCTTGGCGTGCGGCCGAACGATCTGCCAATGATAATTCTTGGAACCGTGATTCACGCCTTGTACCGGCTGGCCGCCGGAGTCGAAACCGAGCAGATCGAGGCGGCCGTTCGCGCTCAAGTCCGCGATATCAAAAATCGTGGTGGGTCCTGGTGCGTGATCGAGAAGAGTAAATTTTGAGGTCGAATCCCCAAGCCAGATGAGCGGCGCTGGTGCGGGTTGTCCAGCGGCGGCTGTGACGCGGCTGAGGACGAGGTCAAGCGCACCGTTATTGTCGAGATCGGCGACTTGCAGCCGAACCTCACCGGCAAGGGTCGCAGTAGGATTGGGAATTTCCACGAGCGGCGCTACGGACCATCCGCTTTTTTCACTGAAAGAAACGCTGGCAATCGCACCTGTCGATTCAACGGCAAGCAGATCCAAAACACCATCGTTGTCGGTATCGGCCACGCCTAGTGCCTGGACGGTCGGCAGATTCGCGGGTAGAGAAACTTCGCGGAATTGACCTTGGCGTTCGTTGTGAAAAATGTGCAGGTGGCCGGCACCATCCACAATCGCTGCGTCGGCGTTGCCATCGGAGTCGAAATCCGCCCAGGCAAATGCGCGGACACCAGAAATGCCAGGGAAGGGTTGCATTACCGTGAAAGTGTCGTCGCCATTGTTTCGCAATACCTGCGGGACGCCATCTTTTTTACCGAGAACAATGTCCAGATCGCCGTCGGCCTCGATGTCCACAGCCCAGGCGCCCGTATATGGTGCGCTGGTGACACTTTTCGGAAGTTTCGTGTTCGCGGTGACGTCCGTGAATTTTTCGGGAGAGTCCTGCCGCATCAGCCGAACGCCGCCCGCGCCAGCGAGCACGAGATCCGTCTTGAAATCGTAATTAAAATCGATTTGCAAGATACCTTCAGGAAGCGGGGCAATGCCCGATGGACCGCCGGGAAATGGAAATTTCGCGCCTGTGGACAAGCGCACTTCCCGGCCATTTCCCTGCGCGACGACCGAAGCGCCGGCGCTACCAAGCGCGATGGCCCCGATCCAGTTTGACGCAATAGAATCACCGACAGGAAGCGGCTTTAAGGTGAAGGCAAGCGCCGTGTCGGAAGGAGCGGGAGCGAAATCCGGGGGTTCTAGGCGAAGAAAATGAGTGAACGGCTCCGCTTCCTCGCCTGGTGGCGCCTTCAATACCGCCAAGCTCTCGCGAAATTCGGGAACGCGCATGAGCGTGTTGCGCAGGAAAGTGGTGCGCGTCGCGGCAGCACGCGGATTCGAGCCATCGGCCGCGGCTTGTAAGGCTGACAGCTGCGCCTGCACCTCGGGTGGCCAATTCGAGGAACGCGAATGGATTCGCGCCAGTGCCGATTTGAGCGTCCCCGCGTCTCCGCTCTTCGCGGCAACCCGAGCCAATTCCAGCTGGGCGGCAAGATTGTCGGGCTGCGCAAGCAGGATTTTCTGGATCAGTCGCTGATATTCTGCGTCACTATTGGCGTCGCCTTGGCGTTCCACTTCTTCGGCAAGCTGATAAGCAGCGCGGTAGTTGCCCGGGTTGATTTCGACGGCTTTGCGCCAGTCCGTTATGGCGTTCGCGGAATTGCCCTTGCTGCTCTCCAGAAATCCCAGCAGCTGGTAAATATGGTCGTTGTCGGGGGCGAGACTACGAGCCCGCTCGATTCTCTGCTCGGCAATATCCAGTTTGCGCTGACGGAGCGCGAGAACTCCCCAGTTTGCCCAGCCCGCCGGCTCGCCCGGCACCAGCGTGGTCATTTCCGAGAGCTTACTTTCGGCGTGGATATCGTCGCCGACCTGCAGGGCGCCGAGTCCGATGTAGAACGCGGAAACAGCCTCCGCGTATTCCTTTGACGTTTTCTGCGGAAGCTTAGCGGCCGAGTGGCAGGAAAACAAACCCGCGGCGGAGGCTGCGCAGAGCGACAGAAGGGCAACCCGCGCCAGGAAAGACCTCAAGTCTTCGGCAAACGCAAAGGCAGACGCCGTACAGACCCCTACAGCAGCGAATTTGGCGCTGGTTTGCAAACCTGATCCTTTGTCAAAGCCTGCAGACAATGACTTGCTTGCTCCACAGTCTCTCACGCGGAACCGCAACGGCAAAATCTCAGGTCCCCTGCTGCAAGAGAAGCTTTCAAAGACGCCGGCGTTTCGTGATCGCGCGGAACCATAGAAAGCCCGCTGCCAAAAACGGCAAAAGATATAACAACAGGTCCCAACGGCCAAAACCCGGAGGAGTCGCCTCGACCTTCGAGAGTGCTTCGCCGCCCCTCTGAGCAGGCCAAAATGAGACGGAGCTTCCCGTATTCTTGCTGGTCGAACGGGCCAGACAAACCGCTGCCCTGGGGAAGCAAATTATGGCTTACTCGATCGGTAATGGTTCTACAGAGTTGTTCGACGACCAATAGTATTTTCATACTAGTCCCGCCGCGTTTCCATCAGGTGATCCGGCTATTTGAAAACACTCTTGACGCGTGCTTGCAGGAAGCAGAAAATGCGCGGACTCTTCCTTTTTCTGTGGTGGCGTGCAGGTCAGACCGTATCCGCTGACGACGCCAGAAACGAGGGATTTCAAAAATGTCCGAGAATGACGTGATCGCAAATCAGAAGAGGATCCTGAAGAACCAGAAGGCGATTCTCGCGAACCAGACCGGCATTAAGGCCAATCAGGACACCATCAAGAAAAACCAGGCTTCCATTCTAAAGAACCAAGGCACCTTGGATACGATCGTCAAAAATCAAAAGAAGATCCTGGCAAAGATCAAGTAAGCGAATCCCGTACCCAGACTCAACCTGCACACTCGGCTGCCCCCCGCCCTCTTAGGCTCAGAGCCGCGAGCGCAATACTAGATTTGTCTTTATTCGGAATATGGAGTTCTTCAGGGAGGAACGGGAGGGTGAGCCCGGTTCGATGGCTCACAGAATTGCTCGAAACTCCCGCGCCCGACGTCGTGGGTACAGCGGTTCAGGGACGCAAAACGCGGGAGTTCCGAAGGTTCTTAGGACTATGGGCTAATTATCTCTCCTAAGGCCTCCTTTTTCGCACTCAAACATAAGCGGTACCAGTCGCACGAGACTGGACTAGCACCGGGCTAGGACCGAATACTGCGAATAAGGCGTAAGGGTCAAACGATTTGGGGCTGAAAATATGATGACCTCGTAACATGCTGATTATAAATGATATAATAGGTCACATGAACTGCTGTTGAAGGAGCCGTGCCGTGTGATATAGTGCGTGCCGACCGCCCACATGGGATGAGACATGGCCAAAGTCGACGCGACCACGATCGTCCGGTTTGGCCTGTTTGAAGTGGATCTTGCCCGCGCCACGCTAACCCGGCAGGGAGTGCGGCTCAGAATTCAGGAGCAGCCTTTTCGTATTCTAGAGTTATTGCTGCGGCAAAGCGGTGAGATTGTCAGTCGGGAGGCCCTCCGCCAATCCCTATGGCCCGAGGGAACACACGTAAACTTCGATGGAAGTCTCAATGCCGCGCTCAAGAAACTCCGAGCGGCGCTGCAGGATGATGCCGAAAATCCGCGCTTTGTGGAGACCATACCCCGCCAGGGATATCGCTTCGTCGCTCCGGTGCACTTTATTAGCGAGCCACCCGTTGCCGTTCTAAATGGGCAAGGGACCGGTGTCGACGATGCCGACAAGTCCATTGAGGTCCGGCTAAGGCTCAATCCGAACTTCTCCGAAGACCTGCCTCCGGGAGGAACCCATTGGGATCAGCAGCGGGTCGAGCGTACCCAACGATGGTTCGATTTCCTGTTGCTGACGGCCGGCATCCTGTTCGGTTCCTGGCTGCTGTTTTTCATCGTGTATCCCGTACCGAGCCCGAGCGTACAGCGCGTGAACCGGATAACAAATGATGGCCGCATCGACGAGTGGGGCGGCATCGTTTCTGACGGCACCCGGATATTCTTTCTGGAGCGCGACGCCGGCCACTGGAATCTGATGCAGACTTCGGTGGAAGGGGGTAACGCGGAGAAGATCGCGGCGCCTTTCGAGAATACGCGACTGTTCGCGGTATCGCCCGACCACTCGCAGTTCCTGGTCGGGCAGTTTGCGCGCCGCGATGAGGAAATGCCGCTCTGGCTCTGGCCGGTCCAAGGCGGCGAGCCCCGGCGTCTTGGTGAAGCCACTGGTCACGATCCAGCGTGGTCACCGGACGCGATGCAAATTGTTTTTGTGCGAGGTCACGATCTGTATTCGGTTCGTCGTGATGGAACACAACTGCGTAAGCTGCTTCATGTCGATGGAGATCCCCGCGCGCCCGCATGGTCTCCCGACAGCAGATACATCCGGTTCACCGTTGATGTGAATGAATACGGTACACAGTCTATTTGGGAGGCGACAGCGGAAGGAAGCAATCCGCACCCGATCCTCGCGGGCGGGAATCAGCCTTCCCGGCAGTCTTCCGGAACCTGGACTTCCGACGGCAAGTACTTCCTTTTCTCGGGCTGCGAGCAATACGATTGCAATTTGTGGGCGATGAGGGATGTATGGAGCTGGTTTAGACGCTCCCACCACACCCCCGTCCCGTTGACCAGCGGCCCGGATGCTCTGAACGTAGCCACTCCGGCGCAAACAGGATCGCGGATATTTGCTTTCAGCTTTCGTTCGCGGCGAGAACTTGAAAAGCTTGACCCTCGAACCATGCGCAGCACTACATTGAGCTTAGATACCCACGCTGAACAGGCCGACGTCTCACGCGACGAAGAGATGATCGTCTATTCCGATCGTCCCGATGGATCTTTGTGGCGGAGCCGCACGGACGGCTCACAGCGGTTAAGACTGACCAGCGCTCCGCTCAGCGGCGCAGCTCCGCGATGGTCGCCAAAAGGCGAGCAGATTCTGTTTACCGGTGTCCGCCCCGGTCAAACTGGGCAAATCTATATCGTTGAGTCGGATGGCGGCGCTCTGCGTCCCGTGCTGCCCGAAGGGTGGGAGGGCGCGCATGCGGATTGGTCGCCCGATGGTTACCGCATCGCAGTGGTCATGCGCAATCGCAAGACGCATCCGCAATTTGCACTTTATACGCTTGAGCCGACTACCGCCGTCTGGAAGGAATTGCCCGATTCGAAGGAACTCGGTGAGCCGCGATGGTCTCCCGACGGACATTACATCGCGTGCGTAGACAACTCCAATCACAATTTGGTCCTGCTGGACGTGCAGCGGGGCAAGCGGGTCACGGTCGCCTCTGGCGGTTTTCTCGAGAAACCCTATTGGTCCGAAGATGGCTCCTACCTCTATTATCAGGACCAACTCGATGACGAGGAGTCTGTTTTTCGCGTGGCCATAGCCACGCAACAGGTTGAGCGTATTGCCGGATTCGGAGAGATTCTTCGTGGCAGCGCCGCTCATTGTTTCTTCAGCGGCTTGGGACGGGATGGGTCGCTCTACCTCATGCTGGAACGCGGCTTGACAGACATCTACGCACTCGATCTCGACCTGCCTTGATTCCCTAGCGCCGAGGGGTCCGCAGCGCTATTCCTCGTTGAAGGTGTTTCTTTTCTTGTAGGTCATCACCGCGAGTCCGATGCATATCAGCATCGGCGGGAGGACTAATATAAGGATACCGCTGCGTAAGGCATGCGCGATTCGAGCCCCGGCGCCGGCGGCTTGCGTGTAGCAAAGCGCGCAATTCTGAGCGAACGCAACACGGGGAACAATAAGGCTGCCGAGCAGCGCCAGAATCCGGCCACTCGAGCGAACCGTGTATTTCCTGTCCGAGGTCATTGCGCCCCCTGTGTAATGCTCACCGTGCTAGTGCGCGAACGGTCTCATGTGCAACAACCGAAAGCTATCCGACCATATCATGTTCATCATAAGCAGAACGAAAATAACGGCTGGGATTAGCGACAGGAACAGACTCCGTCGCTCTTGCGCCAGGTGCATAAAGTACATCACCGCCAAAGCCGCCCCACAGACCGCGAGCGCCAGGAGAATCACCAGCAAGGTTGCCGTAGAAAAACTTTGGTAGGCGAGGAACACCTCCAGTCCGGCAATTCCGAGCAAGACAAAGTATACCGGCAAATATTTCGCGATTACGTTCCCCGATGCCGAAGCCGTCATTCGATCTCTCCCGACCGCTCACCGCGAAAGGTTCAACAGATAAATTAGAGGCACGACAAACATCCAAACCAAATCCACAAAGTGCCAGTACAAGCCCACCGTTTCGACGTGGCCGGCCGTCAGTCGCCCCTTCGAAAAGCCGCGCGCGATCACCGCCAGCGCCACAACTCCACTCACTACGTGCAGCAAGTGCAGCCCGGTGATGCTGAAAAACGTCGCGCCAAAAAGAGGCGATCCCCAGGGATTCTGAAACAAACGCACGCCGTCATCGATCAAGCCGAACCACTCGCGGATGTGCAACCCCGCGAAGACAATGCCCAGGAAAATCGTGGACCACAAAAAGCGCCCGGCCTTGCTCTTGTCCCCGGCCTTTGCCGAATCCACCGCGCCAAGCATCGTCAAACTGCTGGTAATCAGAACCACGGTCATGATCATCACGTTCAGGATGCTGGGATTAAACTTGAACGGCGTCGGCCAATCGCTGCTCGCGGTCCGCAAGTAGCCGTAGCCAAACAGAAGAGCGCCGAACGTGATCGCGTCGGAAATGATGAACAACCACATGGTCAATTTCCGCGACGGAATCGCGTAGGGAGCTGGTTCCAGCAGCGCCGCACCGTGCCCTTGCATGACTTGGTCGGATTCACTCACTATCGGTTCCCTTCCTTCCCGGTCAAAGCCTGGTCGAGATGACCACCAGCAGGTAAAGCCAAAGCAAACCCATAAAGTGCCAGTAAATCGCCGCCCCTTCGAACAAACTCCAACGTGGTCTCGCTGGGGGAGAGGTGATTTGTCCGATCAGATACGTCAGGGCAACAATGCCGCCGAAGACATGCAAGGCGTGCACGACCGTGAATACATAGAAAAACGAACTGTTCGATGTGGTTGCGAGGTAGAGACCTTGCGCGGCGAGTTGCCGCCACACAATGTACTGTCCCGCCACGAAAACCAGTCCAAGAATCAAGGTCGCAGCAATCCACGGCAGACCGTTCCGGAGCTGAGCTCTCGAGCCGCTGGTCGCCCGGCTTCGCGCCTTCTCCAGCGTGATGCTACTCAGGAGCAACGCCGCTGTATTCAGATAGATGACCGGCGGCGGTACAATGTGCTTCCAGTCTCCGGAACCTTGACGAACCATCAGTGCGCTGGTAAACGCCGCGAACGACATCGTGATGGCAAAGATCGCCACCCATATCCCGCTTCGCGTCGCCTGTTCGCGCCCGTGACTTCCGGCAATCGTTCGAGGCCCCGATGTTGAACTACCGTTGAAGCCATGCTCTCCCTTTTCTAGCCAGCCGGCTTAAGAACTTGGAATCCGAGATTCGGTCCGCTTTTGAACTGCATCCTTTTATTTATTCCGTCAACCGCCTACGACCTGCTCTGGTGAATCCTGCATCACGAAATCGCCTTTGGAGCCTTTCACACCGTACTGATAAGGGTCGTGGAACACGATGGGGTGCTTATCTCCGAAATTATTCCAGGGCGGCGGCGAGGGAATGCTCCACTCCAGCGAGGTCGCGTTCCAGGGATTCTCGGGCGCGATCTTGCCGCGGAACCTGCTGTGAATCAGGTTGTAGAGAAAAATAAGCTGCGCGGCACCGGTAATAAACGCCGCAATCGATATAAATTTGTGGACCGGCATGAGCGGGGCCATGAAGTCGTCGACGAACGATGCATACCGCCGCACATTTCCTACCAAGCCCAGGTAGTGAAACGGCATAAAGATGCAATACGTGCCGACAAAGGTGATCCAGAAGTGGAGTTTGCCGAGCGTATCGTTCATCATGCGGCCCGACATTTTCGGAAACCAAAAATAGGTTCCGGACAAAATGCCGAAGATCGCCGCGACGCCCATGACCATGTGGAAATGGCCGACAACGAAGTAGGTTGCGTGCAGATAAATATCAATAGACGGTTGCGCCAAAAAGAATCCGCTAACACCGCCGGTGACAAACATCGAAACAAAACCCAGAGCAAACAGAGGACGCGGAATTGATCTGAATGTTCGCGCCGTACAGGCTGCCCAGCCAGATCAGCGTAATGATCGTCGCCGGAATCGTGATCGTCAGCGTCGGGAAAGAAAACAAAAGCGACGAGAAGGGATTCATTCCGCTGACGAACATGTGATGGCCCCAAACCATCCAGCTCAAAAATCCGATGGACATCATCGAATAGATCATCACCTTCGCGCTGAGGAGGGGCTTCCTCATACTGGTGATGAGCACGTGGGAAACGATGCCCACGGCGGGCAAAATCGCGATGTAAACCTCGGGGTGCCCAAAAAACCAGAATAAATGCTGCCAGAGAAGCGGCGATCCACCCGCATGGTTCTGTAAGCGGTCGCTCACAACAAGCCCGGACGGAATAAAAAAACTCGTTCCCGCCATGCGATCTAATAGAAGCAGCAGGCAAGCCGGCAGCAGAACGGCGAATGCCAGGAGCCCGATACAAGAAGTGATAAACCATGCCCAGGTGCAGATCGGCATGCGCATCAGCGTCATGCCTTTTGCCCTCAAATCCAGCGTGGTGGCAATGAAATTAAGTGAACCGAGTAGTTGCCCCACACAAAAAAGCGCGATCGAGATCGCCCAGAGATTTTGCCCCCAGCCAAGTCCAGGACCCGCGTCTTTGCCGACGGCGCTCAGCGGCGCATACGCAGTCCACCCGGAAGTCGGTGGTCCATCGGGTATAAAAAATGCCAAAACCAGGACCGCGAAGGCGAGGAATGTCGTCCAGAACGACATCATGTTGAATCGCGGGAACGCCATGTCTTCCGCGCCGATCTGAATCGGCAGAAAGTAATTTCCGAAACCAGCAAACGGAGCATTCGTCAGGACAAAGAACACCATCAGCGTTCCGTGCATGGTCAATAAGGAAAGGTAGTACTCGGGCGTGATCACACCGCCCGGCGCACCCGTGGGAACAATCGCGCCGAGGCCGGGAATTTTTGCGTCGGGCCAGACAAGATGAAACCTCATGAACCAGGAAAGCACCATGCCTATGAATACGGCCGCCAGTGCCAGCCCATAGTATTGCTTCCCGATCATCTTGTGATCGAGGCTGAAAACATACTTCCGGATGAACCCTTCCGGCGGAGCATGCACGTGCGCTGGTTGGACCGCTGCTTCTTCCATTTGTTCACCCCGTCCCTTGGCGCCCTAGTCCGATCGAAAAGGACTTAGGCGTTCCGCGCACACCAAGGACTATTGTTCCGCTGCTCTATCCTTCAACCATTTCTCAAACTCGTCCTGGGGCAGCACGTTCAAATACGCCTTCATGTTGTAATGCCCGAGTCCGCAAAGTTGCGTGCAGACAATTTCATACTTGCCCGTCTTGGTTGCCGTAAAGTGTAGGGAAAGATCGAGGCCGGGCACGAAATCCTGTTGAATGCGCAACTCCCGGACATAAAAGGAGTGGCCGACATCCTTCGCGTGCATGAGAAGGTGAATTTCCCGGTTTAGCGGAATCGTGAGTTCGGCGGTTACGATGTCGTCGCGAGCTTCGACGTCATTCGCGGGGTCGAGCCCGAAGAAATTTTGATTGCCCTCATCGATCTTGTCCGGGTGCAGAGGACCAAACTTCCCGTCCGCCCCTGGATAACGAAAATAGAATGCGAACTGTCCCGCTTGCGCCTGGATCTGGAGAGCATCCGCTTTTGGCGGCGTGAAATACACGTCCGCCCAGGCTTTCTGCCCGAGCACGCCGAGCGCGAGAACCTCCGTGCCTACCAGAATAAAAGCGGTCGCAACCACCAGTTTCGCGCCGCCGGGCAAGTGCGTCACTTTCGAGCCGTCTTTGCGGCCGGAAAATCTCCAGACGAAAAACGCCAGCAGCAGTTGCGCGCCGACGAAGGCAAATCCTCCCTCGGCCATGGTGTCCGCGAGTTGCTCGTCGATTGCGTGTCCGTGTGTGGAGATGTCCACCGGCTGGACGAACTTGTGAGTCACTATGGGATAGGCGGATAGCAGCGTTATCGTGACCAGAATTGCGGCAAACAGTTTCCCCATAGCACCTGCTTCCTGAGACGGCTGGCGTGCCGGACTCCTGCGGATTGTTCCTGCCGGCTAGTACGGCTTCGCTTTGAAGACAAAGTTGATCGTCTTGGTTTCGTTCCCAGAAAGGGTCACGTCCTGGGACTGGTCGCCGTAAGACTCGTGCCAGGCGGTTATGGTGTATTTTCCTGGCGGAAGATCGGCCAGCGAAAAACTGCCTTCGCCTTCGGTGATCGCGTAGTGGGAGTTCTTGAGCACCGCGAAGTTGCCGTGCATCCAGGGATGGATGTTGCACTTCACGGGAATAAACTCCGGCTTGTCGTATTTCTCGGAGATGGGCGCAGATCCCGGCGGCTGCGACTTGTTCCACTCACGATTCACCTTCGGCAGCGGGTGAATGTTGTGCGAAGTCTGGTCGGCATTGGAGATTTCCAGCGTCTGATTCACCTGGAAGGCCAGAACGTGAGGAATATATTGGCAGCCTTTCTGTTCGAACTTGGCCGCTTGGCCCGGCGCGCTTTCATCCGGAGCACCCGCCGAAATGTAAACCACCACGTTGTCGAGAGCGTTGTTCGGACCGGTCACGACCGTCTCGGTCGTGATGGGCGTCGCGTGTTGCTTAGCGCAGCTCGGCTCCTTGGACATATCGATCGGCTTCTGTTTCGCTGGCGTGCCCTCATAGGTGACCTTACCGCTGAGCGTGCCGCCGCTCGGTCCGGCATGCACGATCACCGCGCAAGCGGCAAGCGCCGCTATCCCTACCACGTACCCTGCTGTTGCTCGCATGATCTGGACTCCTTCCAAAAATAAACCGCGTTGAAACTCCCTTTACTGATCGATTCCGCCGCCCGTCGGAGTCCCCTTGACTTTCCGGGAAGCCACCTGTTCAGCCCCCTCTTTGGTCGACTCCCACAAGGCGAGTTCCGGGCTCTTGTGATTTACCTGCAACGTGCGCAGAAAATGCACCAGGTCCCAGGCTTCTTCTGGTTTGACGACATCGCCAAAAGAAGGCATCGGAGTGCCATCGACTCCCGTTAGAAAGATCTTGTAGAGATCTTCGTTGGTCGATCCACACTTGAAGCGGGAGCCAGCTGCAAAATTATAAGGTCGGATGGGCTGATCGTTGCTGTCTGTTAGCGTAGACGCCGAGGGACCATCGCCGCGCCCTTCCTGTCCGTGACACTTCCAGCATTCCAGCTTCTGAAATAGCTCTTGTCCATGCTTGATGCTTTCCAGCGTGAGCTTGGGCTCCGCGGTAACCGCGATTGCGTCCCCGGCCTTTTCCGTCTTCCACCGTGGCGAAAACGTCTTGATGAAAGCCACCAGGTCCGCGCGATTCTGGTCGGTTAGCACGATCCAGGACGGCATGTTGGAATTGTTGAAGCCACGGACCAAGGAGTTGAACAGATCTTGGTCGGTCGGCAGCGTGCCGGTAGGCGTAGACCGGCATTTGAAGGTAGCCGCCACGAAATTACGGGGCAGAATGTTTAGATAAGGGGCATTTTCGCCGTTGCCGTCGCCACGGAATCCGTGACAACCCCAGCAATAGCGAAAATAGAGTTGTCTGCCGGCATCCGGATGGCCGGACACCTTGCCGATGTGCGATTCACCTTGTTGCGCAGACGTCAGGATGGGCGCAACCAAGAGGGCAACGATTCCCAGAAATAGCTTTGAGATGTTCATTGTTCGCATATTCATCCCCCTTAGAACGCGAAATCAAAACCAGCGAGCAAGCTGCTGAAGTCCAGGTTCTGGCCGCTTACCGGCGATGTGCCTATCTGGTGGCTGAAAGCATACTCGCCGTGAATTGCGAAACCCGCTCGACTGGACATGAACGGATAGTAGCGACCTCCAAAGGTGTAAACATCCTCGTTGCCGAAGTTTGCAGTCGGAACGCTTACGCCAGGGGTGTAGGGAGTTCCCGCCACAACGGGCAGCGCTTGCTGGGACATGCGCACAAGCTCGACGCGCTGGATCAATATAAATTGAGGGCTGTAGGTATAGTGACTTTCAAACAGCGCGCCATTCCAAATGGCATTTTGCGCGCCCGCGGCCAGCGGCACCGTGGCCAGGGCAGCATTCGAAGGCGTGCCGGTTGCCAGATATTTGTCGTCGGAACTGTGGAAGTACATCGCGGTGACGTCATACTTCTTGATGTAAATCTGGCCAATCAAGCCTGCACGGTAGAAGGTCCGATTGCCAATCCCCGTGCCGGGTAGACCGAACGCAGCGTCGCCGCCGGGGCCGGCGCTGGAACCATTCGTGAATTGAAAATAAGTAGGCGCTTCGCCGATGTAGTCGAATACGCCGATGCGCTGTAGCCCCAGGCTTCCGGCTTGGAAAGCCTGACTGGCGGTGATAAACGTTCCATACGAGCGGCTAGTCGGCAAAAGCACGGTGCCGTCATTGGAGCTGATCAACGCGACAGAATAACGGGTGCGATCGTTTGCCGAATGCCCCATTACTTCCATTCCAAGTTGATTGTCGCCAATGCCAAACGTGAATGGGGCGAACGCCGCATTGATGCCGTTGTTCTCCGTAGCCGGCTGAAAGTGATAGTTGGTGTAAACGCCGGAGACACTGGTCAAGGTGAGAATGCGTTTTTCGGACAAGAGGTTATCGAGTTCGAATTTCCCGAGCTTGAGGTTGAGCCAAGTGGTGTGTGCGAGATTGTCCAGCCGAGCCATCGCGGTTTCAAAGTGAAAGGCGCCGGTAGGATCCGAAGAGGGCAGGACGTAGAAGGAGACGTTCTTGGCGAGAGTACCGCCGGTGTGGAAATCCAGACCGCTCAGATCGAAGCCATGAGTTGTGACATTAGCTTCGGCCGTCCCGGGGCCTGCTGCCCCATCGACTTGCGCGCGGTTTTCGTTCTCACGGTGCCAAATGGGTGTGATGCGGAACGTCACAGGCCAGTAAGCAGGATTCTGATAGATGGGGGCGTCTCGCTCGTTGCCCAATTGATAGCCGTTGTCCTTGAAGGCTTGGCCAAACGGACTCAGCATCGGCCACGCCTGGTGACACGAGGAGCACGGCAGACCGTACTTGCGCGCAAACGCGGGAATCGCTCGCACACTCCCCCCAGGTGGCGGCAGTGCTGAGGCAGTTGGATTGCTCGTGAAAAATAGAGCAAGGAACAACAAGGCGAACGAAACACCCGAAGTCAACAACACGACGCGCCTGGCGCGTAACCTCGGAGACATTCGGTGCATACGGCCTCCTCTGCCTGCTGTTCGTTAACGGCAATCGAACAACAGTTTCCATAACTTCTGGTCGCAGGAAGGGCGTGAACCAATACAAAGCAGCCGGGTACACAACCGCACAGGATTCTTCACACACCCAGCGAGTGCGAGAAAGCACGCCCATAGAGAGCCAGCCCCTTTTTGCTCTCGCGCACGAGAGAGGGGTTGAGCCCTAAGTCCCTGAACCGGCGCGAATGTACTCCTCGAAAAAAACGATTGCAAGAGATTTTTTATGTTTCTCATTAAAATTTTGTATTCACCCCGTCATTCCGGCACTAGCGTTTCTGTTTTGACCTCCGTACCAGTCCTCCCCATATTCTTTCGGATTGACAGTACGTCTCGCCACGGAGTACAGAAGGGGCGCGACTAACATTTATGCAACCAACGCGCAAAATCGGTCGTCTGAGGTGTTGGGCGGCTCGCCCATGAGCGTTATGGCTGCGCACAATTCCCGGAAACCCTGGAGCATCGCCTATCGTTGGTCGCATTTGTGGCTCTTTGCGACTGCTATTGTCTGCGTTTGTGTTTTCGGCGTCCGCCAACCTGTGGGCCTTGCGGCGCAACGCGGTTCGGTGGTTCCCAGCTTTGTTCAGGAACTCGCCGCGTCACTAAGCGACGTACAGCAAGCTCTGGACGAATTGCTGCAAGACGACACCATTCACGGAACTTATATCTATGAGAAGGAGCGCACGCTGACAGGCGCCAAGGCAGTCTCCAGCACGCCGCTCTTCGAACCCTGGAAAGGGGAAGGCCTGGTTTACTACAAGGTACGAACGCAGGCAATCGCGCCTCGTCACTTCTTAGAGACCGCCGATCAAGGCACCATCGCCGTTCGCTACGTGGTCACCAATGTGAATCCAAATCGCACGCGTATCAGAATCGACGCCGTTTTCGTCGAAAGTGCGCGTCGCACCGTCCACGCATCCGACGGTACTGTCGAAGCCAGCGAATTCAAGGTCTTTCAAGAACGCCTGCAAGCCATTCAACTTGATGAACAGGAAGCCCTCGACGCAAAGCGCCGCCGCGATAGCATCGATTTGGCCAGACACACTCTTGCGCTTCAACATGAGGACGAGAGCACCCGCTTGTCGGCCGCGGAGTCCTCGAATCAGGATCTCGAGCAACACGTTCATTCTCTACGGCAAGAACTCGAGCGCCGGGTCAAGGCTCCCGGCGCCAACCTGAAAGCTGCTCCTTTTCGTTCGGCAGCCAACGTCACCAGCCTGTCCGCCTACACCGACGTGGTCATCGTCATCGTCACACCCCGTTGGTATGGAATTGAAACTCCCGACGGCCAGCGCGGCTGGCTTCCCATGGACCAGTTGGAAACTCTTCCGTGAACAAACTCACATCCTGTTTCCGGCCTGCCGTGATTCTCTTTCAACTCTTGCTTTGTTTGGTCAGCGGTTCCAGTTCGTGGCAAGCTTTTGCGCAATCCGTGCCCTATGCCCGCGAGTACCGTCGGCCGAAAGAAGACGTCGACAAAGCGCTGAAGGAGCTTGGTGCCTACAACGGACAGAAGCTCCCGATCGTTGACGGCTTTGTAGCCACCGGCGATCGTTCACTCGACCAATATGAGCGCGCTTTCTATCAATTCTCGGTCGATGTGCTCCCAGGATCGTCAGGCGGCACGGTGGTGCGTCTGACCGCAAAAATCACGGCGTGGTATGCGGACCGCGAGCCCTGGAAATCGGGCTACCAGACACTTCCTTCCAATGGGCGCCTAGAACTCGACCTTCTCGATCGTCTCAGCGAAAAGTTCGGCGAAAAACCGGTCGCCTCAGTTCTAAAATCCCAGGTCCAGGCCCCGGCCCCTAAGCTCGACCTTTCCACCGGACTGCCCAGGAGCGCCCTGCCATCCACTAAAAACGTCGGCGGGACTTCCTCCCTCCCCGCACCCACAACAAGCGCAATGACAGCATCGAGCGACGAGTTGTCCGCATTGCGTAAGAAGCGCGAAGCGGAAGAAACGCGCATGAGCCAACTCGCGGCGGAACTCCGAAATTTGGAGGATATCCAGCACAATCAGGCTCACCCGCCCAACCTGGTCGTGGTTAGAAAAAATGGCACAGCGGTCCTGGCGCGGCCTGCCGAAGGTTCCCCCGTTCTTTTCACGGCCACTGCGGACGACGAGTTCGAATTCCTCGACGTGAACGCCGAGTGGGTGCACGTTCAGATCTCGGGTGCCTCCCGTGGGTATATTCGTCGGGGGGCTCTTGAATTGCCGGAGATTGTCGCCGAACGCTTCAATTCGCCCAATACCGTAGCCGAAGCTTTTCGCGTAGAGCACGAAGAGAGCAGCGTCTTCCCCGGCGATTGGGAACCTCTGCGCGGCAAACCCGTCAGGATCGTCACCGTTCAACCAACGTCGCAGGACCCCAAGGAAACCGGCCCGAACGCGAAGTTGCTCTTCGCATCGTCTTTACTGAAGGAATTCCCTGCCAAACTGGCTGCCACCACTCCCGCGGTCGATGGTGTTGTCATCATCTTCGATTCCGCCGATGGCGGCATGATTGGCAGCACGCTGCTCGACGTCCAGCAATTCTCTGGCGGCGCCCTTTCGAACGATGATTTCTGGAAGCGCTGCTATCTGGACCCACCGGAAGCCTTCAAGCTCCCCAGTAAATCTCCAAAGTGACCAATTTTCACTTTGTGATTTTCACGAAGTTCAACCGTTGCGATATTTTCTGTGAAAGGATGGTGGGACCGGGGAGATTCGAACTCCCGACCTGATGCTTCGGAGGCATCCGCTCTATCCATCTGAGCTACGATCCCGTAAACCGGGCTGCGTCGAAGAACGCTGCAAACACTGTAATTCTATCGTTGATTGAACTCCGGCGCTAGCTTACCGCAGGTAGCGCAATCCTCAGCTACCTTTCGCGTGATCCTTAATCTGCCTCGCCAGTTTCTCGATCTCTTCGGCCTTCTTCACCAGCCCAAGAGACAAAACTGATGTCGCGTCAGTTTTTTCCACTTCCGTCTTCAGTTGCGTGGCCAGGTCGTAAAGCTTTTCGATATCTTTCTTGATGTCCTTCTGGTGCTGCTCCAGTACCGCCTTCGTGCTGGCCCCAGCGGGAAGCGGGTTGTGCGACGGATCTTCGGGATTCGTATCTCGCCGCGGATTTGGCGGAGCCGAAACATCCTGTCCTGCGCTGATTTTAAATGACAAGAGGAAGGCTGCAACACCAGACCCTCCTGTGATAAGTAAACGACGCCTGGCTTGATACATGGCTGCTCCGTAGGTTTCGGCGCGGTCGGCGGAACCTTTGCGCTACAGTCAATGTTATACTTTCTCTCCCTACGAATATGATGTCCAGCCCGTTCACTCAGTGGCTCACCCTGGCAATCCCTGGCGCCTTCCATCTGCTGACGATCCTTGCCATTGCTCTGCTCGTGAACTATTTCCTTCGAGGATGGACGAATTCCCTGATCGTACCGGCCGCGTCGCAATCGCGCGTGGCTCAGGCGCGCGAGCAACAAGCTCGCTCGCTCGCAAGCGTGCTGCACAGCGCCGGCACCAAGGTGGTTTGGGGCGTTGCAATCCTGATGGCGCTTCCCGAATTCGGCATCCACGTGTTTCCGGCAGTTGTGGTCATCGGTTTGATCGTGCTGGCGCTCGGCCTTGGCGCGCGCAACTTGTTCCGGGACTTTGTCGCCGGCTTTCAAATCGTCTTCGAGGATCAGTACAGCGTCGGCGACACGATCCAGACTGTTCACACCTCGGGCAAGGTCGAACATCTCACTCTCCGCCGCACCGTTCTGCGCGACTCGCGGGGCGCGCTGGTTACCCTTGCTAACGGCGATCTTCGAGTGGTGGGAAACCTCAGCCGCGACTGGTCCCAGGCTTTCATCGACATCTCCGTCCCGGTTGAACAGCCGTTGGAGAAAACGCTTCAAGCGCTCGAGATTGCCTCGGCTACGCTGCGCAGCGACGTGTCCTGGTCGCAAGCGATCGTCGATGGCCCGCGGGTCTTGGGAGTGCAGGCGTACGGGCCCATGGGCCCGACGTTTCGTATCCAGGTCCGCACCGCGCCAACACGGCAGGACGAAGTCTCACGCGAACTGCGCCGCCGCATCCAAATCGAGTTTCAGCGGCAAAACATTCCGATAGCAACGGCCCAGGACCTGGAACGACCTTCTGGCTTCCACGAGCCGGAAGAAAAAACGCAGGTATAAGTCCGCATCGATTAGGAAAAGAGGAACAAGCAATGCCTCAATTGAGCTATGACGAAGTCAATTTAATGCTTCGACTGTACGACATGAGGCGTGAACCGCGGCTCCGGCAAGCCCGCGCCTGGTTCATCGAGCATTTCCACCCCGTGTCGCCTGAAGAAATGATGCAGAAGTTCCCTCAAGGCGGCGAGGAAAACACCTACATCCGGATGGTTATCAGTTATTGGGATATGGTCGCCAGCATTGTCAATCGTGGACTGATCGACGATGAACTGTTCTTCGAGAGCAACGGCGAGATCTGGGTAGTGTGGGACCGCATGCGCTCCATTGTTCCGACGTGGCGCTCCGCATTCAAGAATCCGCATTTGTTTTTGAACATCGAAGACACCTGCAAACGCCTGGAAGCCTGGCGGGAAAAACGAGCTCCCGGCTCAACGGCTGCGATGCGAAACATGCTGGCTCAGTCGGCCCCAAAACTTAAAACGACGTGAGCCAGCGCGATCGATGAACGGGTATGGACAGGGCCAAACCTTTGACGGTATGAGGGTTATGTTGCACTCAGCTAGGCGGCGCTTTCTCTCTCATTCCCAGATGGGTTCGCTAGCAACGCCTCGGTTCCGTCTGAAACAAATTCGTCCCTTCCAAAACCATCCAGCGTCACGCACGTTCCAGGTTTTCCAAGATCACAATTCTTTAACACGCGCGCCTTCTGGAATCACACGCAACGCTTGTAATTACTGTTTGTATATGTCATTACCATTTAAGCTAAACGCTGCAAAACCGATACACAGTCGTTGTCACTGAACTACATAGAGCACTGTATTGTTCCTCCCGGTCGCTCGCTCTATAACCTTTGCATCGCAGAAGCTTGGAAGTTCTGCAAAGGAGTGTTTCCGAAATGGACGTCCTAGCGAATGTTCCGGAACGTGAGTTGGTCGCCAGAGCCCAGGCAGGAAACGAGGCGGCTTTTACCGAACTCGTGCGCAGGCACTCAGGCCAGGTCTACGGACTCTCTCTCAACATGCTCCGAAATCGCGAGGATGCGGAAGACAATCTGCAGAACGTCCTGGTCAAAGCTTTCCATCATATCGATCGCTTCGAAGGCAATTCCCAGTTTTCCACCTGGTTGGTCCGCATCACCATCAACGAAGCTCTTATGAAGCTGCGGAAGCGTAACTCGGAACGTATCTCGGACTATCACGACACAAGCAATTCGGAAGATGAGCCGCGGCCCTTCCCGGAAATCGAAGACAGCCGCCAGGACCCGGAACGCCAGTACATGAGCAAAGAACTTGCCCGAAAGGCATTTCACGGGCTGAACCCGTCACTGCAAGACACCTTCATCCTGCAGAAGGCCGAGGGCTGGACAAACCGCGAGCTCGCCCAAGCGCTCGGAATCACCGTTTCGACCGTAAAATCCCGCGTCTTCCGCGCCCGCGTGAGGCTGCGTCAACAGCTCTTGTCACTCACTCAGTCAGGCCCCGTGGCCCTTCAGAACTAGTCAAACCGCAAATAGCAAGCCAAGTCGGTTCGATAGGTTGCCCCTGCGACAATCCTATTTGTGAAGCGCGATTTGCCCTTGTGAAGCGCGGATTGGGCCGAATCTAACCAGCGTCCATGAATCCTGGCCTGCGAAAATCGGTAGAAAACAAATCTCGCTCGAGGACTTCAAGAAGGAAAAAGCAAGCAGAAGGAACGCAAACAATGCGTGAAATGATGGGTAGGAGTACCGCCGGAACAGGCATCGCCCCTTTCGGAACTACCTACTCCAGCTTCGAAGCCACCGATTCGAGCGCGTTCTTGCCACTCCGCAGCGCACGGCTCATCGTGTGTTCCCCACGATCGAGTAAATCCTGGGCTTCGAAAACTAGCCGTCGCCCCCGTCGGCGAACTTGCCGGTAGGTATCCTCGGCGTTGGCACTCAGCCACTCGCGAGTTTCGTCTCCCGACTGCGGCGCAAACAGAATCGCCAGTCCTACTCCCACGCCGAATCCCACCAGTAAGCTCGCAAGTTCGCGTCCACGGTTCGACACGGCATCCTCCGTTTGCGAACAGTTTTCCGGCTGATCGTAGAGGTCGTCAGGCTGCTCGATGCTTCGGCGTCGATTTTGCATGGCGTGGGACCAACCTAGTTCCGCTGCGCGCGGCGTATCTCTTCCACTATTTTGTTCGTTACGTTCTCATCAATCGCCGGACTTACATACGTTCCGTCGCCCAAAACTATGTTCAACGCCCTCACCAATTCTTGCTCCGCGTCCGACTTCAGCACGTACCCTCTCGCTCCCGCGCGAAACGCGCTGCGCACCAGCTCGGTCGAGGAATGCAGCGTCAACAACAACACTTTCGTCTCGGGATGCGCGTCGCGGATGATGCGCGTCGCTTCCAGTCCGTTCAACACCGGCATCGACACATCCATGATGATCACTTCGGGTCGCAACGAATCGGCGAGCCGCACCGCTTCCTGGCCGTTATCCGCTTCGCCGCACAGCTCCCATTCCGGAAACGAATGCAGGATTCCTTGCACTCCCCGCCGGATGGCGGCGTGATCATCGACAATCAATACTCGCGGCACATTCCCTCCGAACTCGTTCGATGGGGATAGGGGACCTTATGCCGCCGTAAGCCCGTTTTCGAGGTGTGGATCATCGAACCTTAGAACTACGCTTCTATGATTTGATTCCGCACTGCATACCGCACCAATTCGCTTACCGAATGCAACTCCAGTTTTCTCATGATGTTTGCGCGGTGCGTTTCCGCCGTTTTCACACTGATGCCCAAAGCCACCGCTACTTCTTTGCTGCTCTTCCCTTCCGCCAGCAGTTGCACAATCTCGCGCTCGCGCGAGGTAAGCCTGCTGCGTAGCAGCGTCTGCGGGTCCGGCGCCGCGTGTTGCCGGCTGAATCCGTCCAACAACATATCCGCCGCACGCGCCGTAAAGAACGACCGGTGGTTCGAGAGCGCCTCGACTGCGGATACCAAGTCCTTGTCCGCATCCGATTTCATTATATAGGCTCGCACTCCCGCTTCTACGATCTCACGCACCAATTGATCGGAGAAGTGTAGCGTTAAAATCAATATTTCCGTTCGGGGAAGAACCTTCTTGATCCGGCGCGCCGCCTCCAACCCGTTCAGGTCCGGCATGCTGATATCCATCACCACGATGTCCGGTTTGAGTTGTTCGGTGATGGCGACCGCTTCCCGGCCCGTTTTTGCTTCCGCGCACACCTCCCAACCGTGATGCGCGGTAAGAAGTTGCTTGAGCCCGCGGCGAATAATATCGTGATCGTCAGCAACTACGATGCGCAGCGCCATTTTTGTGTTTTAGCGGAAAAATCCCGATCCTCTCCGTGGGGCTCGGTCTCAAAATGACCCGTCAATACTGGTTTATATTGGTCACCCTCACCCTAGATTGACATACCTTTTTCCCTGTATTTTGTCCGCTGCGGAACAGAATACCATGTGGGATTAATCCTATATCATCGGCACTTCTGCCAATTTCTCACGAACCAACTTCCTCAAAAATACGGGCGCACACTCAACCGCCTACACGAATGCATGGATTGTACCCGACCGTCATTCGCAGTGTAATGCGCGGGCGGAGGTTGAAAGCTCACGACCCGCTCGGTCCGTCAAATCCAACGAGCGATTGGGAGCGACACCAATCATGCTAACCATTCTTGTCGTGATTTTGCTCTTGGTTGCCCTCGGGGCCTTGCCGACTTGGCCTTATAGTCGTGGTTGGGGATTTTACCCCAGCAGCGGTTTGGGCCTCATCGTTCTCGTCCTCGTTATTCTCCTTTTAATGGGGCGCATATAGACCCGGTCGTTTTGAGCCATGTTGGACCAATGCGTGCCGGATCACTAAAAGTTCTGCAATCCTGCGCACGCATGTTCCCATCGTCGGTTTCTTCATGGCCGGCCGCGGTTGGTCCAACCGGAGTTCGCGAAGTCTCCGTCTTTCAGCCCGTATTTCGCAACGGTGCCCGCGATCGTCATCCCGAGCGCAGCGAGGGACCTGATTTTCTCGTCGGGCACATCCATGCCGGATAACTCGCAGCCCGAGACCCAGCCGCGACCACTCGTGAGAGTGGTCGCGCTTCTATGGGTCGTGGTCATCGCCATTATCGTCGCCTTCGGCTTTTTCGCCAGCTCTCTCTGCATCACCTTTCTTCTCGCCGGGTTCCTAGCCATCTTGCTCGATCCCATCCCTTCTTATTTCGAGCGCCTGCACATCCCTCGCCTGATTTCCACCGCCATTCTCGTGGTTTCGGGAATTGTCCTAGTCACTTTACTGGTCTACGTGAGCTACAACCGCGCAACCCTGATGATCGACGACATGCCGGAGTACGCCGACAGAATTCGCGACGCCGTCAAGCCGCTGACCCAAAGCATCGAGAAGGTTCAGAAAAGCGCCGGCAGCATCACTTCGACGGTTCCCTCAAAAAGAGTTCAGGAAGTCCACGTCAGCGACTCCCCCGCTTGGCCTTCGTACCTGATTCGTGGCGTAGGCTCGGCCTGGGGAGCCGTCATCGTCGGCGGCATCGTTCCCTTCCTGATGTTCTTCATGCTGGTTCGCAAGTCCCATCTCTACAGCTGGCTGGCAAATGCCTTCGGCGAAAAGATGGACGTCCCTCAATTCACGTCGCGCCTGACCAAAATGGTTCGCGGCTTCGCCCTCGGCAATCTGATCATCGGAGCGGCCATGGCAGCGATCACCGTGGCGGTTTTCTATCAGCTGAGACTCCAAGGCGCTGTCCCTCTCGGAATCGCCAGCGGCTTTCTGAACCTGGTGCCGTTCATCGGCGCAATCCTGGCCGCCGCCCTGCCACTGCTGGCCGCCACTCTTCAGTACGACACCGCCGGCCCATACCTGATTATCCTGCTCACCGTATTTGCCCTTCACGTGGTGTCTTCGAATTTCCTGGTCCCCAAATTCATCGGCTCTCGCGTCAACATCGGACCCGTCGCGGCAACCATGGGCATCCTGTTCTGGGGCTGGATGTGGGGCGTGATGGGAATTCTCCTAGCCGTACCGCTCACCGCTTTCGTCAAACTTGTCGCCGACTGTCATCCCTCCCTCATTCACATTTCCAATCTTCTCGCGGAAACTCCCCGTCCAGTTCCAAGCTGGGCCCAAGCCAGCCAAGCCAAAGTCGCCGGGGCCATCCCGTTCCTGCGCAAGCGAATCCGTGCAGAAAAAAATTAGCCCGCTCTTTCACCTAGCCGCCCGCAACTTTCGTTTTCCCTTCACCGGTAACAAACTGGCCTGACCTGTACTCACGATTACACAACTATTACAGAACCTGCCTTCGCTCCATGCTATGTTCGTTAGCGTACGGAGCACGCACGCAATACCAAGGACCCCCGAGCTATGAGCCTTGTCCAAACAGATCGCACTTTTAAGCAACCCCTGAACTGGACCACCACCTCATTCATGATTCTGTTTCACGTAGGCGCCATCGCCGCTCTCTTCCTGTTTTCCTGGAAAGCGTTAGCGGTAACCGTGGTGCTCTATTGCGTCGCTGGCTGTCTCGGTATTGGTATGGGCTACCACCGCCTGCTTACTCATCGCGGCTACAAGACTCCAGTTTGGATGGAATACTTTTTGACTACCTGCGGCACTCTCGCCCTCGAAGGCGGTCCCATCGCCTGGGTCGCCACCCATCGCATCCATCACCAGAACACCGACAAAGAGGGCGATCCCCACTCCCCGCAAGACGGCGGTCTCTGGGCGCACATGGGCTGGATCATCACCGGCCAGGCCATGCACCAAAACACCGCGGAACTTCTCCCGTACGTTCCCGATCTCCGAAAGCACAAATTTCATATGTGGATCAGCAAATATCATTGGGTGCCGATCACCGTTCTCGCCCTCGTGACCATCCCGTTCGGCTTGTCCGTTATGATGTGGGCCGTCTTCCTTCGCACCGTCCTCGGCTTGCACTCTACGTGGCTCGTCAATTCCGCGACGCACATGTGGGGTTCTCGCCGCTTCATCACTTCCGACACCTCGACCAACAGTTTCTGGGTCGCCATCCTGACCTTTGGCGAAGGCTGGCACAACAATCACCACGCCGCCCCGCAAGCCGCACGTCATGGTCTCGCTTGGTATGAAATTGACATGAACTGGTATGGCATTTGCGCGTTGCACACCCTGGGCCTCGCGTGGGACATCAAGCTGCCGAAACTAAGCCTCACTCCTCAGGAAATTGAAGCGCCTGCGACAAGCGTCGTCGTTTTTCCTCCGACAACCGCAGTCGAACCCGAACCCGCCGTCGTCTCCGGCGATTAGTTCTAAGAAGAGCACACCGTAACCCGCACCGTAACCGCTAGCCTGACGTACGGGCGCAGCACCGCTGCGCCCCAAGCAGCCACCAACAAGAATTTCCACGCCCCTGCTTACGATTTTATACTGTCGACTGTCAACCTTCCCCTCCACTAAACTACCCTCCAATGCGTATCACCAGCCGCGGCAAAGCCATCGCCTTCTTCATCACGCTAGGCGCATGCCTGGTAGCCCTGGCCATTTTTCTCAACGTAAGCTGGATCGTCTACCACTGGCGCAGCGCCGTGCCGCTGGTTCTCGGCATCGTCTTCTTCAGCGTCATCATCGCCGGCCTGGTCGTCAACACCATCTTTATCGTTCGCGAAATCCGCCGCAACGAACGCCAGGACACCTTCCTCAACGCCGTCACCCACGAACTGAAAACTCCCATCGCCTCCATTCGCCTTTATCTCGAAACGCTCCAGACCCGCCCCATCGACGAACCCCAGCGCCGCGACTTCTACCGCATCATGCTCGAAGACACCGAGCGTCTTCTTGGCACCGTCGAGCAAGTCCTGAAAGCCGGCGAGGCCCGTCACCTCACGCACAAACGCAACTGGCAGGAGCTCAACTTCGGCGCGGTCGCGGCGGAAACGCTGGAACTCGCTCGCCTCCGTCACCATTTACCACCCGAAGCCATTCGCTTCGGCGCTCCGCCGCCCGACGACCTTATTGTTATGGGCAATCCCGAGGAACTTCGCACCGCCGTCTTCAATCTTTTCGACAACGCCATCAAATATTCCGGCGAAAACAAAGACATTGTCGTCGACGTACGCACCCCTAATATCGACGCCATTTCCCTGAGCGTATGTGATCGCGGCATCGGCATCTCCCGCCCGGAGCTGAAGCGCATTTTCAATCGCTTCTACCGCGTGAAAAGCCCGGCTACCGGCCAGGTGAAAGGCACGGGCCTGGGTCTCTTCATCGTCCGCGCAGTAGCTCGCCGGTACGGTGGCGACGCGTTCGCCGAAAGCGAGGGCGAAGGCCGCGGCAGCACCTTCACCCTGAAACTTCCCAGGGTTTACCGCGCATGAGCCGCATCCTCATCGTCGAAGACGAAGCCCATCTCGCCGAAGGTTTGCGCTTCAATCTCGAAGCCGAAGGCCATTCCGTGCAGATCACCAGCAAAGGCGAGGAAGCTCTGGCCCTGCTCCAGAAAAAACATGACTTCGAAGCCCTTGTCCTCGACGTAATGCTCCCGGGCAAAGACGGCTTTACCGTAGCCCGAGAGCTCCGCGAATCCCAAAATTACATCCCGCTGCTCATGCTCACCGCCCGCGGACGCTCCGAAGACGTACTAAAAGGTTTCGAATCCGGCGCCGACGACTATTTAGCGAAGCCCTTCAACCTGGCCATCCTTCTAGCTCGTCTCGAAAGCCTGCTCCGCCGCAAAAACTGGCAACAAACTACCCTGCCACAAACGCCCGGACGTAGTGACCGGTCTTTAGACCCGTCCATCCCAGAGCCCTTCAAATTCGACAACAAACTCTTCGATTTCCAAACCCTGCAACTCCACTGCGGCGAGCAAACCTTCCAGCTCACCCTCATGGAAGCCGAACTGCTCCGCTACCTGATCCGCAACACCGGCCGCCCCGTCTCCCGCAAAGCCATCCTCCACGATGTCTGGGATCTCCACGAAGATACCGACACCCGCGCCATCGACAATTTCATCGTCCGGCTCCGACGCTACATCGAACCAGAACCCAGCAAGCCCCGCCACCTCCTCACCATCCGCGGCCTAGGCTACCAGTTCGTCCCCAACCCCAAGACCTGATCGGGCTCAAGAACGGCGTCCACATGGCGACCGCCAAGTCTGTCAAGCCTAGAGGCACGCTATAGCGTGCTCACGCGAGTCCGCGAGCAGCGCCTTCGCCGCAACCTCTGCTCCGGCCCCACTGTCCTTAACCTCCCATCCGCTGTAAAACATTCTGTAACCAACCACTCTAATCGCCAGTAATAAGAACAGAGAGTGCCGAATGGACCCACAAGAACGGTTCGCGGCGGGAGACTTGGAGGCCTTCGAGGTGCTATTTCGCCAGCACCAGAAGCAGGTCTACGCCTGGATCGTTAGAATCGTCCGCGACACCGGCATCGCAGAGGACCTGACTGTGGAAACCTTCTGGCGCATCTACCGCTCCCGTGCCCACTTCAATCCCGCCGGCAGTTTTGGAGCCTGGGCCTACCGCATCGCCACGAACGCCGCACTCGACCACTTGCGCAAATCGCGTCGCGAAACCCAATTACCCGATGACCTGGCCGCCAGCCTGACGCCCGACCCCGCCGTCCAACGCGAAACCCGCGACCGCATCCGCAAAGCTTTCGCCAAACTACCCGCCAAGTACCGCCTGGTGGCCACTCTCGCTCTCGTTGAAGACGAGCCCCACGACAAAATCGCCGATGCCGCCGGAATCTCCGTCTCCCTCGTAAAGGTCCGCCTCTTTCGCGCGGTGCGCATGCTGCGCAAGCAACTCTGCTCACCCGACGTTCAAGGTGCCAAAACATGAATCCATACGACGACAACGAGCTGCGTGAACTTCTCAAACGGAGTATCGCTCCTATGAACGACACCGAACTCCACCGCGACCTCTGGCCGCGGATGCTCCGGCGCCTCGAGCAACAGCAACGCCTGCGTGTGCCCTGGTTCGACTGGGCGCTCGCCGCCGTCGCCGCCGCCACTCTTATCTTTTTCCCGGGTGTGATCCCCGCGTTGCTCTATCACTTCTGATCCAGGAGACTCCTATGAATCGACATACGTATCTACGCGCTTACATGGCGGGAATTGTGGTCCCCACAATTTTTTTCCTCGTAATAGCAACGGTGTTTTACATCTGGCGCTACGTCTACAACGTGCCTGTACCGATCGAGCGCGTTCTGGTCTTCCCCATGGCTGTAGTCCCCAATCTCTGGGGCCTCTGGAATATCCTCTTCGTCGCCTCGCACACGCGCACTCATCTTCCCATCGGCCTGCACGGTGCCTTGCTGCCTTTTGTGCTCGCCCCGCTCGGCATCCTGCTGCTCCGCGCCCTGAACTTTCCGGCGATTCCCTACTTCTCACACATTTTCCCGATTGTCGCTCCCATTGGCTTGATCGCGTACTATCTGCTCTGGAAATACCTGGTTCGCTCCCTGAACGAAGTCCTAGGCTTATCGTAAATCGCAGGATCCAGACGGCTGTGCCTTGAACGGTGCGTGCGCAATGTAGGGGGCGCTTTAGCGCAACCCAGCGAGCGCCCCGCGAGCCGGCCCAAACCTTCCAAAGCCAAAAGAAATCTGTATGATCATCAACTCGGTTTGACACGAAAGCCCAAGGAAAACCCAATGCTGAAATCACCCGTCTTCCGAATGCTGATGTTCCCGGCGACAGCGATCCTGGCCGCACTCACCTGCGCCACCGCCCAACCGCAAAGCAAACCACCCACCGCCCGCGAAGTCGTGAAAGCCATCCAGGATCACATCGGCATCCCGTGGATGACGGAAACGGTAGACACCTTCAAAGCCGGCGACCCGGACACGCCGGTTACCGGAATCGCGGTAACCATGATGGCCACCCTCGACGTCCTCCAACGCGCCGCCGCAAACCACCAGAATTTTGTCATCACTCACGAGCCCACCTTCTATAGCCATCAAGACCAGCCCGAAGGCATGGACGCGAGCGACCCCGTCTGGGCCGAAAAGCGCTCTTTCATCGAACAGCACCATCTCGTCGTCTGGCGCTTCCACGACCACTGGCACAGAAGAAATCCCGACGGCATTCTCGCCGGAATGGTCCGCGCCCTCGGTTGGGAAAAATATCAGCACGCCGGCGCTCCGAATTTCTTCACGCTGCCGGAAACCACGGTAGGAAAATTGGCGGCCGACGTAGCGAAACGTCTCGACAGCCCCTCGTTGCGCGTAGTAGGAAATCCAGAAATGAAAGTAACGAAGATCGCCCTGAGTCCAGGCGCAGCTGGCTTCGTAAGAGAAACTCACGCCCTGGAACAAGACAACGTAGAACTCCTGCTCGTAGGCGAAACCCGCGAATGGGAAACCGTGGAATACACCGCCGACGCCGCCACCGAAGGCAAACACAAAGCCCTGATCGTCATCGGCCACATCCCCAGCGAACAAGCCGGCATGGAAGAATGCACCCGCTGGCTAAAAACGTTCCTCCCCACCGTCCCCATCGAATTCGTCCCAGCCAAGCAACCCTTCTGGCTACCACCTGTACCTTCCCTGTAGGGCGGGGCTTGCGCCGCCCGGTGTCAACCCCCAACGCCAACCGCTCGCCAACTCCAAGTTAAGTTCAACTCAATCCACACCACCCGGTCGCCACGCGGCCTCTATGCCGGAAAATCCCGGGGTAAATAGCCGAATTATGTTGCTAACAACATAGTTTGGCTTATGTTGCGCTTCCACTTACGTGTTCTTGAATAACCTCGAAGACTTCGCGCAGTTTTGTCGCGAATGCTCGCGGGTGAGTTACAAAGCCAGCGTGTCCTCCTGGAAACTCCACAATCCGTACCGAGTAGCTTCGCCAACGCCTTTGCGCACTTATGAGCCAACATGGCCCCCGAAGTACGACCAGCAGCGACTACAATCTTCTGAACTTGGCACTAGGATTTTGCGTGACCACGGGAGGGCCCGACTTGCGTCGTGCCATACATGTCGCGAACAATTGCGGCTTCAATCGCTGGGGCCGTTTCCCCAAGATTCTCACCCAGGCTACGAACTCGAATACCTTTGTTCCTTCCAAGGATCTCCATACTCGTGATACCCATTCCGCTCCCAAAATCCCAACTGATCGTGATGCAGCAACGTAAATCCCCGCACCCACTTCACGCTTTTCCACGCATACAATTGCGGCACGATCAACCGCACCGGCCCTCCATGCTCCGCCGTTAGCGGCTCCCCATCATGATCGAACGCAAACAAAACATTGGGCCGCAGCAAATCCTCCAAAGGCACGTTAGCCGTATAACCCTCTTCTGCAAGGATCAGCGCAAACTGCGCTTCCGGCTTCACCGCCACCAACTTCATCACATCTGTGAACAACACGCCCTTCCAGTGGTTATCCAGCCGGCTCCATCGCGTAACACAATGAAAATCCGAGGTAACCTCGGTTTGTGGCAGCCCTCGAAACTCCTCCCAACGCAACCTCCGGGGCGCCTGCACCAACCCAGAAATCTGGAAATCCCACTTCGCAGGATCGAAATGCGGCACATCCCCCGCATGCAAAACCGGCCACTTCAACGTCAAAGACTGCCCAGGCGGCAAACGCCCCTCCGCTTTAGCCTTTTTCTCCAATTCGCGCCGCTCATCCCCAAACATAACCCTCCGTGCCCTCTAGATCGCACAAGACCGCGGCTGCTACTTCTAGTTCGCCGTTTTCTTGTTGGAACACACAAAATCGCCTGCCACCGCTCTCCGCTGTTTTCTTGCTGGATCCCACGAGGCCGCAACTGTCAGCGGACCGGCTTTTTCTTGCGCTCGCTTTCTGGGCGCCGCCCGCGGAGCGCAGACACCCCGGCGTGATTGACGCTCAGCGAGATCGGTGGGACCACGATACCGGCACAATCTCAAGCCGAAACCGGCGCAGCCTCCCTCAGCCACGACTCCATCTCCTCGTGCCCAACCACCCCAGCCTGCTGCTTCACCACCCGCCCGCCAGACAAAACCACAAAGTTAGGTATCCCCCGAATCTGAAAGCGCCCGGCAAGCCCCGGATTCTGCTCCGTATCCACCTTGAGCACTACCGCTTTCCCAGCCATCTCCGCCGCTGTCCGTGCAACCTCCGGCGCCGCCATCCGGCAAGGCCCGCACCAGTCCGCCCAAAAATCCACGAGCACCGGGACCTGCGCACTCTGCACGATTTCATCGAACAAATGCTCGTCCACCGCCAAAGGTTCGGCCACCGGCGGCAACGCCACCTTGCAAGACCCGCACCGTCCCGTATTGGCCAGATGCCGGCCCGGTACCCGGTTCTTCTGTCCACAAGATCCACAAGCACGAATTACAGGCATGAGTGTTCCCCCCCGACAAGTCACCCTATAAGATGCCGTGCGTTATTTCCAAGACTCAGCGAATTCGAACGCTGTGCCCTGAGCCGGGAAGGGCCCGTGCCTGCAGCAGCAGCCCTACGAGTTCAGCGATGGAGACCGTAAACCGATCCCGCCGACGCCGAGCGCAACTCGACAGGTCCTCTTACGCTCACAAATCGGTGTCATCTTGGCCAGCCGCGGCCCTGTGCTACCATCGCCCTTGCCGTCCTACCTCGGCGCAGAAAGCGACTTTCGATGACCGCACGCATCCTTGATGGCACCAAAATCCGCGACCAGGTCTTTGCCGACCTAACCGTTGAAATCCAGCATCTGGCCACCCAAGGCATCCGTCCCGGCCTGGCCGCCGTCCTGGTCGGCGAAAACCCCGCCTCCCAGCTCTACGTAAAATCCAAAATCGCCGCTTGCGAACAACTCGGCCTGGCCAGCTGGATGCACACACCTCCCGCGTCCATCACCACCGATGAACTCCTCGGCCTGGTCGATAGACTAAATGCCGACGACGCCGTAGACGGCATCCTCGTCCAACTCCCGTTGCCCCAGCAAGTGGACACCAAGCGTGTCCTCGAAGCTGTCGATCCTGCCAAGGATGTGGACGGCTTTCATCCCGTCAACCTTGGCCGCCTCGTCAGCGGACGTCCCGGCTTGGTCGCCTGCACGCCGGCCGGCTGCATGGAAATTCTGCGCCGCGGCGAAATCAAAATCGAAGGCGCAAACGCCGTCGTTCTCGGTCGCAGCGACATCGTGGGCAAACCCATGGCTTTGCTGCTCATGCACTCCAACGCCACCGTCACCATCTGCCATTCGAAAACGCGCGACCTGCCCGACGTGGTGCGCCGCGGCGACATCGTCGTCGCTGCCATGGGCAAGGCCGGCTACGTTGCCGCAGACTGGATTCGTCCCGGCGCCGCGGTAATCGACGTCGGCACCAACAAAGTGACCGACGCGAAGGAAGCCGAGCGCTTGTTGCAAGATTTTCCCGCGCGCCTCGAAAAATTCCGATCCAAAGGCTCCGTGCTGATCGGCGACGTCCATCCCGGCGCGATCAACACCGCCGGCGCACTCACTCCGGTTCCCGGCGGCGTCGGCCCCATGACCATCACCATGCTGATGAGCAACACCGTCAAGGCCGCGCGTCTTCGCCGCGGCAAAACCGAAGCGCGAACCATTCCTTCGGTCGCGGCCGCGCGGTAAAAATCGCATGCTGAAACTCGGTCTGACCGGCGGCATCGCCAGCGGCAAGAGCACCGTCGCCGCAATGTTGCGCGAGATGGGCTTCCGTGTCCTGGACGCGGACTCGCTCGCCCGTGAACTGGTCGAGCCCGGCCAAAGCGCTTATGAAGACGTCGTTCACGAATTCGGCCCGGGCATCACCGATCCCAAAAGCAGCACGCGACAAATCGATCGTAAAAAACTTGCCGCCATTGTCTTCGCCGATCGCGCGAAACTCGATCGCCTCAACGCCATCGTTCACCCGCGTGTGAAGGAAAGCATCCTGCGGCAATTGGAGGAGTGGGCGTGCGAGGGTGACGTTCGTGTGGCGTTCGTCGAAGCCGCGCTGCTGGTCGAAGCAGGCTATCGGAAATATTTGGACGGCCTTGTGGTGACCTGGTGCAAAACCGACCAGCAATTGGAGCGTTTGCGCGCGCGTGGTCTGAGCGCAGAACAAGCCCGCAATCGCATCGCGTCACAACTTCCGGTCGCCGAAAAATTGGAAGCCGCGACGGAAAGGATTGATTGTTCGGGTTCGCTCAAAGATACCCGGCGGCAAGTGGAAGCGCTTGTGGAGAGAATTGCGAGCAGGGATTGAACGAAGATAACGTGTAGCGTAGGCAGAGCCCTGCGGCTTCGCGCCTCACCGGGCGGCACCCTGCGTGAACCTAGGCCGCGACAGTCATGAAACGCCGCGTGAATTTTTGCCTATACTTAGTGTTACGAGTGGTCAGGGAAGGACCCCGAAAATGAGTGAGCGAAAAACATCCAGTCTAATCCGACTGATTCTTGCTTGCGGCGTGCTGCTTCTTGGCGCCTATTGGGCCGGAGGGCGTTGGGGCCAGCGGCAGCCCGTCGATGTCGGCGCCGTTCCGCGTGGAGGTAGCGCGATTCCTGCGCCGCCCGGCAACGGCGGCGGGCTCGGCAGCACGACCGTCGCTGCGCGCGACGCGGCGCTTACCGACGATGAATCCATCAATGTGCGCGTGTACCGCCAGGCTTCGCCGGCGGTCGCCAACATTCTGACGAAAGCGACCGAATACGATTTCTTCATGGACCCGGTTCCCGTCGAAGGCGCCGGCTCGGGATTCGTGATCGACGAAAGAGGCTACATCCTGACGAATTTTCACGTCGTTCAGGAAGCGCAGTCGATCGAGGTGGTTCTCGGTGATCAGACGCGTTTCCCGGGAAAATTTGTGGGCGCCGATCAGCGCAACGACGTGGCGCTGGTGAAAATCGATCCCAAGGGCAAGCATTTGGTGGCGCTGCCGCTGGGTGATTCCGCTGCGCTCCAAGTCGGGCAGAAGGTTTTGGCGATCGGAAATCCGTTCGGCTTTCAGAGCACGCTGACCACCGGCGTCGTCAGCGCCCTGGGCCGCACGGTGCAAACCAGCCAGACCACCCTGATCGATGAAGCCATTCAGACCGATGCCGCCATCAATCGCGGCAATTCCGGCGGCCCGTTGATCAATTCGCACGGCGAAGTGATCGGCATCAATTCGGCGATCTACACGCCGAGCGGCACCACCGCTGGGATCGGCTTCGCGATTCCCATCAATACTGCGAAACGCATCGCGCAGGATTTAATCACTGAAGGTCGCGTGCACCTTGCTTACATCGGAGTGCAGACCATTCCTGTGGGCGGTTATCTCGCGCAAGCCTTGGATCTGCCGGTGCAAGAAGGGCTGCTCGTGGAAACCGCGGCGAAAGATGGGCCGGCAGCAGCGGCAGGAGTTCGCGGCGGTGATCGCGTGGCGCAAGCGGGCATGCAGCGCATCGCGATTGGCGGCGACGTGATTGTGGCCATCGACGGCGCAAAAGTTAGCAACACCATGGATTTGAATATTATTTTGAATCGCAAGCGTCCCAACGACACGGTAACCCTGACGGTGTATCGCGGCGGAAAGAAGTTGGATATCGCGGTGAAGCTCGGCGAACGCAACGAAAACAGCCGGCAATGACCACGGGATTCTACAGGTAGCACCAGCGTCCTTACTGGCGTTTTTCGAAGTTGGCGCAAACGCGAAGAGCCGGGAGGATGCCGGCACTGCCAATGCCCGCGGACGCGTCAGACGGAGAATTCGGCGCGGTGTTTTTCGCGTTGGGATTCGGTTAGGGAAAACCAGGATTCGGCGATGTCCCGGACGCGTTCCAGTTCGCGTTGCATTTCCGCGTGTCTGGCTTCGAGTTGTTCGGGAGTGGCGTCGGGCGGGACGTAAATCGGTGGAGCGAACAGGATTGCGGCGCGGGCGAAAGGCTTGGGCAGCAGGAAATGGTCCCAGGTTTTATCGAAGGTTATGCCGCGATCGACTCCGATGTGGAAAACCATCACGGGACATCCGGTTTTTCGCGCCAGCATGACTGGGCCCGGCTTTGCGATGTAGCGCGGGCCGCGTGGCCCGTCGATCGTGAAGCCACAATCGAAGCCTTCGCCGAGGCGTCTGGCCATGACGGCGAGACCACGCAATCCGCCGCGGGACGAGCTTCCTTGCGCGGTACCGAAGCCGAGCCACTCGATCACTTTGCGCGTCCATTGCCCGTCGAAGGCGGTCGTGTTCATGATTACGACGCCGCGATTTCGTCTCCACCACACGATAGGGATGATCACGCGGTGCCAGAAAGCCCAGATGCATTGTTTCTTCGCGGCGTAAACGCGTTCGGCGTGTTGCCAGCCGAGCACTTCGTAGCGCAATGTCGGCCCGAGCAGGCGAATCGCGGAATAAACTGCGGCAGCGATGACGGGAATCTGAATGCGGCGCGACCATGGAAGATTCGGCAGCCGCGTATCGTAGTGAGCGCTGACGGTTTCTTTCGCAGCAGGCGCGGAGTCGAGCCCGCCGGGCGTCGCCGATGTCCTGGCGGACTCGTCGCGATCTATTTCGGGCGAGGAACGCTCGGCTGCGTCTGACATGATCGTCGGCGTATAGTATAGGCGCAGGTTCGCTGTAAGGCTGCGGCGATTAGAGTTCCGGCATCTGAGTTGTTTGGATGCCATGGTCGCAAAGGCGGCCGCTACATCTGCAGGAGTGGCACGGATTGGTTCTTCGACCTACAGTTGAAAAATGGCGACAGCGCCGGCTTCCTTTCGCGGCCGGTGCCGCTATTTTGTCGGCGGTGCTGCTGGCCGCGGGAGCAGCCGGCACCGACAATCCTCCCGGTGATGCCGTCGGAACGATTGAAGGCGACGCGATCGCTTTGCAGGGTCCAATGACCGTGGACGTGGTTCGCGGTCAGATCAAGACGACGCTGCGAAGCGGAAACGACATCCGCGTGAAATCGGGGCAGGCGCGGCTAGATTTGGTGGAGGGTGGAACGATTTCTATTTGCGGGCCCGCGCATCTTTCGGTGCTGAAATCGGGCGGCTCGCTTACGCTGGCGCTGGATACCGGCGTCATCCGTGTTCACATCGAAAAGCAGCCAGTGGTGACGATTTATACCGCGCAGATTCAGGCCAAACCCATCGCCATCGGGGATGGTCCGCAGGACGCACTGATCGGGTTCGACGCGCCGGGAACGATGTGCGTTCGGGCCACGTCCGGCGCGATACGCCTGGAACAACAGCTCACCGGGCAGAATGTGATCGTGCCGCAGGGCGGCGACATCATTTTAAATAATGGCGCTCTGGAGGGTCTGCAGAACACTGCGGGCCACTGTGCTTGCGACATGCCGCTGGCGAAGGGCGCCCCCGCGCCGCCGGAGGTCAGCCGCCTGGCGACCACCGAAGAGATTCATCAGCGTGACGCAGAGGCAATGAAGGAGCCCACGACACCCGCGCCGCCGCCCGTCGCTTCCGAGAAGCTGGCCGTTGCGCCCCCGCTGCCATCGGTCGCTTCAGAGAAACCACCCGCCCGGGTGGACAAGCCATCCGCTATGAAGGAAGAGCCGGTCTATCAAGTATTTATGCCGCCGCTGGCCTACAACGCGAACGCCGCAGTGCAGCCCGAAAGTTTCGACCCAAAGTTCATCGTTTTGGTACGCCGGGTACGCGTTCGGCCAACCCTGATTTTTCAGGGCCGGGTTGAGGCCGACCCGGCTTTGCGGCCTGTGGCGGCCGCAAAGCCCACGCAGGCCAAACCTGCGGCTCCGGCACCAGCCGATCCTGCCAAAAGCGACTCGGTGGTCAACCGGGTTCGAGCCTTTCTGCGAGGTCTATTCTCGTAGCTGGCCCCCTGACCGGACCCCCCCTGGCCCTCAAAATGCTCGGTAAGTGCTAGATAACAGACGGAGTGCCTAGCGTTTTGCTCTAGTTTTTGCTAGTTTTGGAGCAACCTACACGATCGACACGGGTTCAGACTGCTACCAGGTCGTAGCGCCTGGACACTGAAGGAACATAGCTTCCTGCCCGCGGAAGCCTTTTACAACTGGAAAACACCCCAACGGAGAGATGGAGACTGCCTTGACACGAGTGCCTGCCGAGCGTGCCACGCGATTACTGTATGCGTTTGCGATTTTGGGGATTCTGACCTGGAGTGGATGCGGAGGGGGGGCCGGCTCGGGAAGCCCAGCGCCCACCCCGGTGTCGATCGCTGTGAGCGTGTCGCCGACGACGGAGTCTATGCAAGTATCGCAAAGTCAGCCATTTACGGCGATGGTGACCAACGATTCGGCGAATAAAGGAGTGACCTGGGCGCTATCGGGAACGGGTTGCAGCGGGGCAACGTGCGGAACACTTTCCGCGACGTCGAGCGCCTCGGGAGCGGCGGTAACCTACACAGCGCCGACGGCGGTACCGAGTCCGGCGAGTGTGATGTTGACAGCAACGTCGGTGGCGGATGGGACCAAGACGGCGGCTGCCGCGATTACGGTAACAGCGGCAGCTCCGGCAATCACCGTTACTCTCTCAAAGACGACGGCGAGCCTGCAAGTGGGCGCCTCGACAACATTCGCTGCAGCGGTCGCCAACGATTCCGCCAACAAGGGTGTGACTTGGGCATTGTCGGGAGCAGGCTGCAGCGGAGCCACCTGCGGAACGGTTATGCCGGCAACGAGCGCGTCGGGCGCGGGTGTAACCTACGTTGCCCCTGCCAACGTTCCCACGCCGCCTAAAGTAACGCTGACCGCAACATCCAATTCCGATAGCACGAAGTCGGCGGCGGCCACGATCACCGTGACTGCGGGTGCGCCTGCTATTGGCGTTACCCTCTCGCAGACAATGGTCGGTGTGGTGGCCGGCCGCACGCAGAACTTCACGGCAACAGTAACGAATGATAGTGCCAACCAGGGAGTGACGTGGACGCTATCCGGCACGGGATGCAGCGGGGCCACGTGCGGAACGGTTGCCCCAACGGCGAGCGCCTCCGGGGTCGCGGTGACGTACACCGCGCCCGTGAGCGTCCCGGTTCCGCCGGGAGTGACGCTGACAGCGACTTCGGTCACCGACAATACGAAGAGCGCAACCGCTGCAATTACGATAACGAGTTCAGGCAATGCGGTGAGCGTAGCACTGACGCCGCAACTCGGCGGGCTCGCGCTGGGGCAGTCGTTGAACTTCACGGCGACAGTGACGAACGATGTAGGCGCAGCGGGTGTGATGTGGTCGGCAACCACCGGCACATTCAGCGCGCAGACTACGACGACGGCAACTTATGTTGCGGCGAACTCACCGGGAAGCGTCACAGTGACCGCGACGAGCATCGCCGATGGGACCAAAAGCGCGACCGCGACGATCGGAGTCACCGACCTTGCGGGAGTGACAACCTACCACAACGATTTGTCGCGCGACGGAGCGAACGTTCAGGAGTATGCGCTGAACACCACAACGGTGACGACGGCAACCTTCGGCAAGTTGTTCTCCTGCCCGGTGGACGGAGCGGTGTACGCGCAGCCGTTGTGGATGCCGAATGTGAGCATCGGCGGCGGAACGCATAACGTGATCGTGGTGGCCACCCAGCGTGACTGGGTGTACGTGTTCGACGCGGACACCAGTTCCTGCACCACGTATTGGAGCCAACAGTTCATTCCCGTGGGTGAAACCTACGTGAACAACGTGGACTTCACTACCAACGGCGTGGACACGGAAGATATCTATCCGGATATCGGCATCACCGGGACGCCGGTGATCGATCCTTCCTCGAACACCATCTACGTGGTCACAAAGACCAAGAACACGGGAACCACTACGGCCCATTCGCGTCTGCACGCCCTTAGTTTGGCGACGGGAACGGAAGCGACAAACAGTCCAGTGGAAATCAGCGCAACGGTGGCGGGTAACTGCGACGGAGGAACGACGGTTTCCTTCAACCCCCTGATGCAAAACCAGAGACCAGGATTGGCGCTGCTCAACGGAGTGGTGTACGTGGGGTGGGGATCGCACGGCGACGTGGGCAACTGGCACGGATGGTTGATGGGCTTCCAGACAGCGAATTTGACAGCCGCGCCAACTGTTTTTCTGACCACGCCAAACGGGCTCACTCCTCCGGTCGGTGGTAACGCACCTCCGTGCGGCGGTGGGATTTGGATGTCCGGCGGCGCACCGGCAATCGATGAGAATAATAATTTGTTTGTGCTCACCGGGAACGGCGCATGGCTTAACACATCCGGCGACTATGGAGACAGCTACGTAAGGTTGAACACGCCGGCGCTGACCGTACAGGATTACTTCACTCCTTCCGACCAGGTCAACCTGGACACGGGAGACACCGATGTCGGGTCGAGCGGAACGGCGGTGCTGATCGACCAGACCAATGGACCGGTGCAGCATTTGCTGGTGGGCGCGAGCAAGGGGAGCGTCTTCTACGTGCTCAACCGGGATAACATGAGCGGGTTCAACGCCGGCGGCGATAGCGTGGTGCAAGAGTTCACGCTCGACGGACATTCGTTCTCGACACCGGGATTCTGGAACAACACTGCGTATTTCTTTGGCGTAGTGTTCGGCAGCACGTTGGCTGGGGAGACCTTCGCATTCAATACCGGAACGGGGCAGTTCAATACGACGGCGACCAATCACACGCCTTCGGCGTTTGGATTTCCCGGCGCTACACCTTCCATTTCCGCCTCGTCGGCTACTACCGACGGCATCGTGTGGGCGATCAATGCGGCGGCGTACGGCACCAATGATAGTGGATCGGCTCTCGCGGGTCCCGCGATTCTGCACGCATACGATGCCAGCAATGTTTCGACTGAACTGTGGAATAGTTCCCAGGCATCGGGCGGCCGGGACACGGCGGGAAATGCGGTGAAGTTCACGGTGCCGACCGTAGCGAATGGGAAGGTGTATATCGGCACGCGAGGAAGCGACAATACAGAGGGTGGGGGCACGACAACCGGGGAGCTCGACGTGTACGGATTGCTGCCGAACTAACTCCCAACCGTAGAAACCTGCAACAGGGAGCGGCCTTTACGCTTTGAGGAGCACCTTGGTAGGCTACGGGTGCGAATCTTGCTTCGCCATCTTTTGTCCTAGCGCGAGCATCAAAGTTTAGGCGTGTTTTGGGTGTCGCGCTCTGCGTGTCGCTCGGTAGAATTTTGCGCAGCGTTTGGCCGCTTTGCTGGACCGGGGTTACGCTCGCGTTCAGGTTCCTAGCCAGGGTTAGGAGCCACAGAGCATCAGATCAAATAACGAAAGCTTCCAGCCCCGCGGAAGCATATTCATCTGGGAAAATTAGATACGAAGAGACAGGAGACTGCCTTGGCACGAGTGCGTATAGAGAGCGCTGCACGATTGGTGTTTGCGTCGGCGATGGTTGGGTTCGCCTTGGTAAGTGGCTGTGGTGGAGGATCGGCGAACTCCGAGGGTGGTGGCGGAACGCCGACGCCGATTTCGGTGAGCGTGGCGCCTACGACCGCTTCGGTGCAAGCGGGGCTGACGGGGTCATTTACGGCGACGGTTACAAACGACAGCGCCGCTAAAGGAGTGACCTGGGTGATGTCCGGCACAGGTTGCAGCGGCGCGGCGTGCGGGACGGTTGCACCAGCAACGAGTGCTTCTGGTTCGGCAGTTACTTACACGGCGCCTGTCAGCGTGCCGAGTCCGGCGACGGTGACGTTGACGGCCACGTCGGTTAGCGACACCACGAAGTCGGCGGGGACGACGATTACGGTAACGGCGGCATCCTCGGCAGGTCCGGTGAGCGTAATCGTGACGCCGGTGCGCGACGGGTTGACGCTGGGGCAAAGTCTAGGTTTCACGGCTACGGTGACCAACGATGTCGCGGGTGCGGGAGTTAGCTGGACGGCATCGAGCGGAACGTTCAGCGCGCAGACCGCGACGACGGCGACGTATGTGGCGCCCAACTCGCCGGGAAGCATTACGGTGACAGCGACCAGCAAAGCGGATGCTACCAAGAGCGCGTCCGCAACGCTCGGGATCACGGATCTGGCGGGAGTGACCACATATCACAATGATTTGTCGCGCGACGGAGTGAACGCGCAGGAGTACGCGCTGAATACTGCAAACGTGGCTGCGGCGACGTTCGGGAAGCTTTTCTCGTGCACGGTGGATGGGGCAGTGTATGCGCAACCGTTGTGGGTGCCGAATGTGAGCATCGGCGGGGGAAACCACAACGTCATCGTGGCGGCCAGCCAGCACGACTCGGTTTACGTTTTCGATGCGGATGCGAGTCCGTGCGTAACGTATTGGAACTCGCAACTGATCCCGAGCGGGGAAACCTATGGCAGCTCCGCCGACGTCAATTCGTCGGATATCTATCCGGACATCGGCATTACCGGGACTCCGGTGATCGATCCGTCTTCGAACACCATCTATGCGGTGACGAAGACAAAGACTACGGGCGGTACGTACAATCAGCGATTGCATGCGCTTAGTCTCGCGACGGGAGCGGAAGCAGCGAACAGCCCGGTCACCATTACGGCGACGGTTACCGGTAATTGCGAAGGCGGCACGACGGTTTCGTTTAATGCACTGACGCAAAACCAGCGCCCGGGATTGGCGCTGGTCAATGGAGTCGTGTACGTGAGTTGGGCGTCGCACGGCGATCAAGGCGTTTGGCATGGCTGGGTGCTGGGCTACAGCACGGCGAATCTTGCAGCGGCACCAGCGGTTTTCAACAGCACGCCGAACAGTGCGGAAGGCTTGTCTTATTGCCGGGGAGGAATCTGGATGTCCGGTGGCGCGCCCGCGGCGGACTCGAGCAACAATTTATTTTTGATTACGGGGAATGGCACTTGGGATGGAACCTCGGCGTTCAGCGACAGCTATCTGAAACTCGGTACTCCTGCGATTTCTACCCCGTTGGATTACTTCACGCCTTTCAACCAGAGCAATCTGGACGCGGCTGACTCGGATGTGGGCTCGAGCGGAACGGCGCTGCTGATCGATCAAACGAGCGGACCGGTTCCGCACTTGCTGGTGGGGGCGAGCAAGGCGTCTGAATTCTACCTGCTCAACCGGGATAACCTGGGCCAATACAACGCTTCCTCCGATGCTGTGGTGCAAGAGTTTGCGCTGAACGGACACTGTTTCTCTACGCCGGGTTTCTGGAACAACAATCTTTATTACTTTGGCGTGAATTTCGGCGGCACACAGCCTGGACAGAGTTTTACTTTTGATCCGACTACCGGCATGTTCGCCACTACCGCAGCCAATACCACGCCTTCGGGGTTTGGATTTGCGGGGGCGACACCGTCGATTTCGGCGTCGTCGGCAACCGCCAACGGCATCGTGTGGGCCATGGATACGGGTGCGTACGGCACTAGCGACAGCGCAGCGGCAGCCGCGGGCCCCGCGATTCTGCACGCGTTCGATGCGAACAATATCTCGACCGAGCTGTGGAATAGCTCGCAGGCTGCGAATGGGCGAGACACCGCGGGGAATGCCGTGAAGTTTACGGTGCCGACCGTGGCCAATGGGAAAGTCTACGTCGGGACACGCGGGAGCGATAACACAATGGGCGGTGGTACTACGTTCGGGGAGATCGATGTGTACGGGTTATTGCCGAACTGAAAGGGTTGGAAAAATGTTCTGGAAACAGAATCGGGCCGGCTTTTCTCGGCCCGATTTTTATTCCCGGTGACGAACGGGGGTGGCGGGCCTTGATGTAGAACGCGCGTGTCGTAGTGGCACGGGAAATCGTGGAGTCCAAATCCCGCCTCGGAAGAGGTCGCCTACAGGTGGCGGCGTTGCGAACGAGCCGGCCGGATGCCCATCGCAAACTCAGGGCAAGCCGGCGCTACCACGGCTACATACCTTCGTAGTTGGGACCACCCCCGCCTTCGGGGACTACCCAATCGATGATCTGGTAGGGGTCGGCGATGTCGCAGGTCTTGCAGTGGACGCAATTGGCGGCGTTGATTTTTAGTTTTACGCCGTCTTTGTCTTTGGCCATTTCGTAGACTGCGGCGGGACAGAAGTATTGGCACGGGTTACCGTATTCGACTACACATTTTGTGGCACAAACATTTAGGTCGTGGACGATCAGGTGGCAGGGTTGATCTTCTTCGTGACGGGTACCGGAGTGGTAGACGTCGGTCAGGCGATCGAAGGTCAGTTTGCCGTCGCCTTTGAAGCGTTCGGGCGCGGGGTGGCCATCGATTTGGTGATAGTGCTTGTAGCCGGCGTCGACACGCATCGGATCGATCAGGCCGCGGCCTCCAGTGATAAATTGCAGGCCGGTGTGGAACAGCCCGCCGTAAAGACCATATTTGAAGGACTGATGGAAATTGCGGACAGCCCATAGTTCTCTCTTGATGTAGCTTTGCTCGACTTTTTTGGGGAAGGCGCTGAGAGTTTTGGCGGACGTGTCGCCGGCTTTCAGGGCATCGAAAATAGTTTCGGCGGCGAGCATGCCGCTCTTCATCGCCATGTGAATGCCTTTAAGGCGCTGGGAATCGAGGAAGCCGCCGGAATCGCCGATGATAAGGCCACCGTCTACATAATTGCGCGGCATGGAATACCAACCGCCTGCGGGAATGGTTTTTGCGCCGTAGCGAACCAGCTTGCCGCCCTCGAGGATCTTTTTGATGTGTGGATGTGTTTTCCACCTTTGAAAAGCTTCGTGGGGATCGAATTGGGGATTCGCGTATTCGAGGCCGATGACCAAGCCGATGGAAAGGCGATTGTTCGCGAGGCCGTAGATCCAGCCGCCGCCGTACATGTCTGTGGCTACAGGCCAGCCTAACGTGTGGGCCACGTAGCCGGGTTGGATGCGGCCGGGTTGCACGTCCCACAATTCTTTGATGCCGATGCTGTAGCTCTGCGGGTTGATGTTGTCGAGTTTGTTTTTGATGACGAGTTGCTTGGTCAGCGAACCGCGCGGACCTTCGGCGAGGACGGTGACTTTGGCGCGGAGTTCGTAGCCGGGCGTGTAGTTGTCCTTGGGCTTGCCGTTCTTGTCGAGGCCTTTGTCTTCGGTGATTACGCCGGCGAGGCCTTGGCCTTCGTGAATCAGTTGCGCACCGCCGAATTGAGTGAACAGATTTACGCCCGCTTTTTCGACCAGGGTGCCCAGCCATTTGGTGATTTTGTTCAGCGAGACGATGTAGTTGCCCTTGTTCTGGAAGGGCGGCGGCGTGATCGGGAAGCGGAACGAAGAGGCTTCGGTGAACAACAGGGCTGCGGCGTCGGTGACCGGCGTGTCGAGCGGTGCGGATTTCTCGAAGTCAGGAACCAGCTCCTTTAGCGCTTTCGGGTTCATGATCGCGCCGGAGAGTTGGTGGGCGCCGATTTCGCGGCCTTTTTCGAGGACGTAGATGTTTTCCGCGGAGAGTTCGGGTTTGGCACCGGATTCGTTGTGTTTCTTGATGAGGTTGGCGAGATGGAGCGCGCAGGAGAGGCCTGCGGGGCCTGCGCCGACGATCAAAACATCGGCTTCGAGTTGTTCGCGCTGGACGGTCATTCCTCGGAGATCATCGCGAAGACGTTGGGAAGTCCGGCTGGAGCAGCTTCACGAGTTTTCTTGAGCGCGCAGCAACCTGGAATGGCCAGAATTTCGGCGGCCCAGGAGCCGTTGTCTTGGCGATACAGGATCGGTTTGTAGTCTTCGTACTTCAAAGCGCTTGTAAAAGTATACGACAGTTTGAAAAGGCCTTGTTCCATCATAAACAAAACGATTTCGCGCTGCGACTCTTACGGCTGGCGCTTGGGGCCCAGCAGTGCTGCGTCCGTACAAGGTTTTCTCGATCAGCGGATGAGGGTGGCTTAGCTTTGTTTGGCCTTTTCGAGGGCTTCGGTCAGGGCGGGCATCACTTCGAAGATGTCGGCGACGATGCCGTAATCGGCGATTTCGAAGATGGGGGCATTTTGATCTTTGTTGATGGCGACGATGGTGCGGGCCCCTTTCATGCCGACGACGTGCTGGATGGCGCCGCTGATGCCTAGCGCTAAATAAAGCTTTGGAGCTACGGTTTGGCCGGAGCTGCCGATTTGGCGGTCCATCGGAAGCCAGCCTTCATCGCAGATGGGGCGGGAAGCGGCGATTTCTCCCCCCAGGGCTTTGGCGACGGCTTCGGCTTGCGGGATATTTTCGGGAGCTTTGATGCCACGGCCTATGGCTACGATGAGCGGGGCTTGGGTCAGGTCCACGGCGGATTTTGCTTCTTTGAACAGATCGAGGGGCTTGGTACGGATTTGATCGGCGTTGATGGTTACGGACACGGCATTGACCGGGGCTTTGCTGGACGGATGCGCGGCCACTAGATCGGAGCGGAAGGCGCCTGCTTGGAAGGAGGCGAACCATGGGGCGGCGCTTTGGAAGGTGACGTCGGCGGAGCTTTTGCCTTGAAACATTTGGCGGACAAAGACGAGCTTGCCGGATTCGTTGCGGTAGCCGATGCAGTCGCCGATCATGCCTTTGCCGAGCTGGGCGGCTAGTTTGGGGGCGAAGTCGCGGACTTGATAGGTGTGCGGGAACAGGATCAGGTCGGGCTTGGCGGATTCGAGTACCTGTTTCAAGGCTACGCAATAGCCGTCGGGGGTGTAGGACTCGAGCAGGTCGTGTTCGACCAGGAGAACTTCGGCTACGTTTCTTGCGGACAGTTCGTCGGCAAAGTTGGAGACGCCTTTTCCAATTACTACGCCGCTTACCGTGCTCGAGGTTTCGCTGGCGATTTGTTGGGCGGCCGCCAGCGTTTCGAAGCTGGCGTTGTTCCATTTGCTTTGGCGTTGTTCGGTGACTACCAGGATTTTCATTCGCGCCTCTGTTGAAAAAAGAGCCAGCCCGAAGCCGGCGCTGCCAGTTGCATCAGATCACTCGCGCTTCGAATTTCAGTTTTTCTACCAGCTTTGTTGCGGCTTCTTTTGGCGTGCCGGTCAGGAATTCGGTTTTTTTTGTTTTTGTGGGGATGTAGATTCTTTCGACCTTCTGCGTTGGCTGCACGGTGACGCCCAGAGAGTCGGGCGTTACCGCCGCGATTTCCTTTTTCTTGGCGGCGATGATGCCTTTCAGCGTGGCGTAGCGGACTTTGTTGATGCCGGATTGGATGGAGAGGACCGCGGGTAAAGGGCACTCGATGTGTTGGAACCAGCCGGCTTCCAGTTCTCGTTTCAGGCGTAACTTACCGTCTTGCGCTTCGATGGCCATGATGATTGTGGCGTGGGGAAGATCGAGCAAACCCGCGAGCAGAACTCCGGTTTGGCCGAAGCCATGGTCATCGCTTTGCAGGCCAGTCAGGACAAGATCGAATTTTTCTTTCTTGATGGCGGCCGAGAGGTAAGTGGCTGCGCCTAGTGGATCGAGTTGGGCGAAATTATCGTCGGCGATATGGATGGCGCGGTCCGCACCCTTTGCCAGGGCTTCCTTGATCGTTTGCTTCACGCGTTCCGGGCCTAGTGAGAGTACGACTACCTCGCCGCCGTGTTTTTCTTTCAGGCGCAGGGCTTCTTCGAGCGCGTAGCTGTCCGGCTCGTTCATCTCGAAGCCGATGTCGGATTCCTTGATCCAGTTTCCGGAAATGGTGAGTGGAGCGTCTTTTGCGGGGACTTGTTTGATACAGACGATGATGTTCACGGCTTGCCTCTTAGGTTCGATGATAGCTCGCGTTTACGGGCGCTCGGTGGAGTGCAGCTACGGCCGCTGGTTAGGGCCGGCGCTTACTCTAAACCCCGCCGCTCTTAACAGCGGCGGCTACATAGTCGATGAGCCCGCGTCCCCTGCCGACACGGCGATTCGGCGGGGTTACTTGCCTGCCCAGCGCTTGAAAATCAGGGCGGCGTTGGTACCGCCGAAGCCGAACGAATTCGAAAGGGCATACTGGACTTCCGCTTTGCGGGCGACGTTGGGAACGTAGTCGAGATCGCAATTGGGATCGGGCGTTTCCTGGTTGATGGTAGGCGGAACGACCTGGTCGCGCAGCGCGAGGACGCAGATGCCGGCTTCAAGTCCACCTGCGCCACCCAGTAAGTGGCCGGTCATCGATTTCGTCGAGCTGACGGGCATTTTCTTAGCGCGGTCGCCGAAAACGCGTTTTACCGCGATGGTTTCGAGCGTGTCGCCGATCGGGGTGGACGTGCCGTGGGCGTTGACGTAGCTGATGTCGTCCGGGGAAAGCTTCGCGTCCTTCAGCGCGGCGCGCATCACCCGGTAAGCGCCGTCGCCATTTTCTGCGGGCTGCGTGATGTGATAGGCGTCGCCGGACATGCCGTAGCCGACAATTTCGGCGAGGATGGGCGCGTTGCGTTTTTGCGCGTGCTCGAGCGATTCCAGGATGACGATGCCGGCGCCTTCGCCGACGACGAAACCGTCGCGTTGCGCGTCAAATGGGCGGCTGGCGTGCGCGGGATCGTCATTGCGCGTGGAAAGCGCTTTCATGGAAGCGAAGCCGCCGACACCCATGGGCGTGATGGTGGCTTCCGTGCCGCCGCAAATCATCATTTCTGCGGCGCCGCGTTCGATAATTTTGAAGGAATCACCAATGGCGTGAGCGGATGCCGAACACGCCGTCGCGGTAGCGGAATTGGGGCCGCGCGCGCCGTAGCGAATCGAGACGTGCCCGGAGGCGAGATTCACGATCGCGGAGGGAATGAAGAACGGCGATATCTTTCCCGGACCGCCTTGCACTAACTTCCAGTGCTCGCGTTCGATGATGTCGAATCCGCCGATGCCGGAGGAAATGTAGACGCCGACTTCGTCGAGATCGTTTTCGGCTTCTTTGGTCCAGTTCGCCATTTTTACGGCGAAATCAGCCCCGGCCAGGGCGATCTGGATGAAGCGGCCCATTTTCTTGAGTTCTTTTTTCTCGATCCAGCAGAAGGGGTCGAAGTTTTTCACTTCGCCGGCAATGGTGCAGTCGAAACCGGTGGTGTCAAAAAGCGTAATGTTTCCGATCCCGTTTTGTCCGGCAACCAGATTTTTCCAGCTCTCGTCCGTGCCAATTCCCAGCGCGCAGACGAGACCGACGCCCGTTACAACGACGCGGCGAGTCAAAGGTTCGTGCTCCCTGATGAGGTGGTAATACTCAGCGGATTCTTACTTCCCTTTGGAGTGCTTGTCGATATATTCGACGGCATCTTTCACCGTCGTCATTTTCTCAGCGTCTTCGTCGGGCACTTCGATGCCGAAGGCTTCTTCAAACGCCATCACCAATTCCACCTGGTCCAGCGAATCGGCTCCCAGGTCGTCCACAAACGATGCCGTTGGTGTCACTTCCGCTTCGTCCACGCCGAGCTGCTCGACAATGATCTGCTTTACGCGCTCTTCAACGCTGGCCATTCCTATGTCCTCCGCGATCTGCGTTCGTCGTGCTGGTTCGTGCTGAATATGAATCTTGATACCGCTCGGCCCTACGCTACCGCACACATCGTTTAGCCCTGTAAGTATAACCTGCCCATTCTAGTTACGCCCCACCGCAAGGTCAACTTCTGCAACGATATTTCACTTCGGAGAGTTCTGTTATGCCAAATGCATGCCGCCATTCACGTTCAGCACGTGGCCGGTGATGTAGCCAGCCTCATCGCTGGCGAGAAACACGATCGCGGATGCAACTTCCCGAGCCGAACCCATTCGCCCTAGTGGGATTCGCGTCTTCAGCTCGTCTTTCACTTTATCGGGCAAAACGTCGGTCATCGGCGTTTCGATGAAACCTGGGGCGACGGCGTTCACGGTGATATTGCGCGAGGCGATCTCGATCGCGATGGCTTTGGTGAGACCGATCAGACCGGCCTTGGCGGCCACGTAATTTGCCTGACCGGCGTTGCCGGACTGCGCTACCACCGAACTGATGTTGATGATGCGGCCTGCGCGGGCTCGCATCATCGTCGAGAGAGCTTGCTGGATGCAGAGATGTGCGCCGGTCAGATTTGTTTTTAGGACCGCTTCCCAATCGTCGGGTTTCATGCGCATGGACAGGCCGTCGCGGGTGATGGCGGCGTTGTTCACTAGAATGTCGAGGCGTCCGAATTTCTCGATGACTTGCTTGAAGCCAGCCTTTACCTGCTCGGCGTCGGCTACGTCCATCTTTACGGCGAATGCGGCGCCGCCCGCGGATTCAATTTCGACTACCAACGCCACGAGCTTTTCTTCATTGCGCGCGGCCACGGCGACCTTTGCGCCGGCTTGGGCGAGAGCTAACGCGGTGTCGCGACCGATGCCTTGAGAAGCTCCGGTCACGAGCGCCACTTTGTCCTTCAGGCTGAACACAAAGACCTCTTCGATCCATCCGTTGCGAAAACCAACTCAAAGCGCGAACCCGCTGGAAATCAGCCCGTTTTATTGCGGTGAAAATCGGCCTCAGCGGCTAAAGCCGGACCGAGAGAACGCAGTTACGGCACAGCGGAAACCGCGCTCTCCGGTAGTCACACCGACTCGGAAGTGCCGATGCTAGGTCATGCCGCATCGGCGTCGGCGCGGGAGCCGGTGATTTTTTCCAGTGTTGTCGCCAGACTCTTTTCGTCTTCGACGTTCAGAGTCCCTACGGAGCGCTCGATCTGGCGGAGCAATCCGGTCAGTACGCGGCTCGGCCCGACTTCCACGAACGTATTTACGCCTTCATCGATCAGTTCGCGCACGGATTCTTCCCAGCGCACGGGCATAGTCACCTGGCGGATCAGCGCGTCGCGTGCTTCGTCGCCGCTGGTTTCCGTGTCGGCGTCCACATTCGTGACCAACGGGAAGCGCAACGCCGCAAATTCCGTCTTGCGCAAATCCTTTTCGAGCTTTTCCTGCGCGGGCATCATCAAGGTGCAATGGAACGGCGCCGAGACCGGCAAAATCACGGCGCGCTTGGCTCCGAGCTGCGACGCAATCTCCACCGCGCGCTTTATGGCTTCCGCGTGGCCGGAAATCACGGTTTGCTCCGGTGAATTCAGGTTCGCGGGGGAACACACCTGGCCGTCCGCCGCGCGCTTACAAGCGTCCATGACCACCGCATGGGAGAGTCCCATGATCGCGGCCATGGCGCCAACTCCCGCAGGCACGGCCTCCTGCATGTACTTCCCGCGCTTGTACACGATCCTTACGGCGTCGGAAAACTTCAGCGATCCCGCCGCCACCAGCGCCGAATACTCTCCTAAACTGTGTCCGGCCACAAAGTCCGGCGTGATTCCCTTCTCTTCAAGAACCCGGTAGATCGCCACCGAGCACGTCAGAATCGCCGGCTGGGTGTTCGCGGTCTGTTTCAGATCTTCTTCCGACCCGGCAAAACACAACTGCGAAATCGAAAACCCCAGCGCCTTGTCGGCTTCATCGAAAACAGCCCGCGCCACCGGGTATTTGTCCGAAAGTTCTTTGCCCATTCCCGGGTACTGCGAAGCCTGCCCCGGAAACACAAATGCCGTTTTGCCCATAGTTCCTTCTTCCCTGACTCAAAACTTCTAACCCATGTTTGGCTTGGCCGGGCTAAAGCCCGGCGCCTACATGGATACGCCTGATTTTATGCGCGCGTCACGACACGGTCGTGATGCCCGCCTGCGGCTGAGAGACCTTGTTCAATCTTTTCGTTCATTTGGGCGCGCGCGAGACCCGCGGCCACGCGAATCGCGTTTTTGACGGCGTTGGCGTTCGATCGCCCGTGCCCGATCACGCAGACGCCGCGGACGCCCAGCAGCGGCGCGCCACCGGATTCGGCGTAGTCGATTTTCTTCTTCAAGCCTTTGAATGCGCCTTGCGACAACATCGCTCCTACCTGCGACACCAGCGAACTCTTCAGCGACTTCTTCAACACCTCGAAAATCTGCAAGGCGAGGCCTTCACAAATCTTCAATGCGATGTTCCCGACGAAACCATCGCAGACGATCACGTCCACGTCGCCGGAAAACAAATCGCCGCCTTCCACGTTGCCCACAAAGTGAACCGGACTCTTCTTCAAGCGGATGTTCACTTCGCGCGTCAGTTCATTGCCCTTGATGTCTTCCTCGCCGACGGACAACAACCCAACGCGAGGGCGCCGGTGCCCAAACGTCGCGCGATAATAGACCTCGCCCATCACCGCGAACTGAACCAGATGCTCGGGCTTCGAGTCGACATTGGCGCCGACGTCCAGCAAAACAGAAACGCCGCCCTTGGCATTCGGGAACGGCGCAGCCAAAGCGACACGGTCCACCGATTCCAGGGTTCCCAGCAGGAATCGCGACACGGTCATCACCGCGCCCGTGTTGCCGGCGCTCACCAAGCCGTCGGCCTTGGTTTCTCTGACCAAACGCGCCGCCACGTGCACCGAACTGTCTTTCTTGCGGCGAAACGCCTGCGCCGGATGATCGTCCATGGTGATCACTTCGCTGGCCGCCACAACCTCGATCGGCAAGTTTGGCTCGGCGTGCCTGGCCAGCTCCGCGCGGACCACATTCGGCTGCCCGACCAACAAGATGCGCACGCCGAACTCGCGCGCGGCTAGCACACTCCCTTCAACTTCGGGGCGGGGAGCATGGTCTCCGCCCATGGCATCAACCGCAATTGTGATCATGGGGGGCTTCGATCAGGCAATTCCGGAAAAAGTACCGGTAGAAAGGCTCTCGCTCAATCCGCTGCGAAAACGTTCGTCAGGCCGAGACGTCTTGAACCGCTTTGCCTTTGTAGTAGCCGCAGTGGGGGCAAACCTGGTGCGGCTGCTTCATTTCGTGGCAATTCGGGCATTTAGCCAGCGCGGGCTTGACCAAGAAATCATGCGCCCGCCGCGTGCTCGTTCGTCTCTTCGAATGCCGTCGTTTTGGGTTAGGCATAGCACTACTCCTCGTGTCCGACCACTTGGCCGGATTGTATGGGCTTTCGGCCCTGAAAACTATTGTTTTTTCAGCCAGTCCTGCTTCAGGCGCGCGAGGGGAGCCAATCGCGGGTCTGTGGCGTGGGTCTCGCAGCGGCACTCTTCGTGATTCAAATTGGCGCCGCAATTGGGGCACAATCCCCGGCAGTCGCTCCGGCAGATCACCTTCATTGGCAAAGCCAGGAGCACTTGTTCGCGTAACACATCTGCCAGAAACAGCCCTTCCCCTGCAAAAAAACCGATCTCCGCGTCGTCCTCTTTCAGCCGCGCTTCTTCCGGCTTTTCACCCTTGGGCAGAGGGCTGTAAAAGAGGTCAAACGAGCGATGAACCTCGTCCACAACAGGTTCCAGGCACCGAGCGCAGACCAACTCTACCTTCGTTTCGATTTCGCCCGCCACCCGAATCTGTCCTTCGAGCAGCTCCGCGGTCGCGTTCACTTCCAGCGGATCGATCTGCTTCATTTCGGCGGTCTGGTAGTCGATGCTGCCGGGCGCGTAACTTTTCCGGATTACCTGTTTCCGGACGGCAAGGTCCTTGATGTCAAGGAACATGTCTTCAGCGCCTCCGGCGCTAACGGTCATGCCTTCTCATTATTCAGGCGGTTGGCCGCCAAGTCAAGGAAGTGCAAGGTTTGTCGCATGATAAGGTTGCGTGCAAATTAACGGGGCGGCTACCGGCACCCCGCGGTTTCCATCTCGTAAAGCCTCAACCGTGCCTCCCGGTTGCCCCGGTCGGCGGCGGCCTTCATCAGGACCTTCGCTTGATCGCAGTTCTTGTTGACGCCTTGCCCGCGGGCAAAGCGCTCTGCCAGCGAGACTTCCGCGGAAATGGAGCCGCCCTGCACCGCTCCCCACAGGGACTCGACGCTGTCCCCGTCGGTAAAGGTAGGCTCGGTCTTCGATGGCAGGCCCTCGCGTTCCAAAACCGACTCCGGGTGGCCTGCAGCATCCGGCGGTACCCCACCTAACCCGTCACTGTGTCCCGCAGTGGCAAGTTCCTTCTCACGTGGCAAGCCGGAATCGTCCGGATCTGAAGAAGCGTTTTTGTCGGCGGTTGGGGTCGCGGCCGGGACGTCAGAACTGCTTTGCGTGTTGGTCGCCGGGGCCGTGGAAGCCGGCTGTTTGTCGGGCACCACGGAGGAGGCCTTGGTCTTTCCGGTGAGAGTTTCCCCCAACCAGATGAGCGAAGTCCCGACCTCACGCTGATACACGAATACGAGGGCCGCCAAAGCCACGACGGTCGCGACGAGGGCGATTCCCCGCCATATCCCGGCCGATCCGTGCCGAGCGCCACCAAATGCCGCATATTCGGCATGGAGCGACGCGCGGTAGCGGTCGTCCTCGATGGGGAGGGCGTAGTTCCCCGCCCGCAGATTAACCCACGCGGGCGATGGAGATGGCGGTTCCTGTTCGGCTACGCGCACACCGCCAGGCGGCAGGGTACTTTCTTCGCCGCCAAGTACGCGTGAACGACGCCCACCAGTTTCTCCCGCGGCTTCAACGATCGGCGCGAATCCATGTTCGGGTGGCGCGTTGGTTTCGGTCAGCCATAAGCGAATCTCCCGGTGCGCCTCGGAGGGAAGATTCAAGAATCGGAGGCCGCCCAGAATTCCTGCCTCGTCGGCCCAGACTACTTCCGCATCACCGGCGATTCGCCGCCCGCCATTGATCTGGAACGCGAAACGTGTTTCGCCGCATTTCACCGGCGTAATAGCCTGAAATCCGCAGCCCTGTTCGGACAGATTCAGCATGACGCCGCCATTCTCGCGTCCCAATTCCAAGTACACGAGTTGCTGCGTACGTCTGCGTAAAATCGCGCGTTTATCGTGTTTCGTCGATTCCAAGTTAGATTTGCCTTAACAGCTTACCGGCCTAAGACAAGAGGGGGTGTTGCCTATAGGCGCAGGGGGCTTGGCCGTCAATTCTATCCGACCACGCCCTGTCTTACCTTGTCAATTCTATCCCCAGGAGGACCGAAAGGGGATTTTTCGTCTCCTGTCTGTGGAAATCTATACGCTTGCCATCAAAGAATCAAATTCATTGTTTCCGCGCTCCGCGGCAAGCCGGACAACCTTGCCGCGCATTGCGAGTACACCTCCCAGATCACCGGTGCCGAAAATTAGATCATTTTCCAAGCGTACACAAAATACAGTATTTCGTGGAGTTAGGGAGGGCATCCAGACTGTAGACGGATTCGGGTAGAATGGGCGCCTTGAGCGCCCCCTTCCCAGACCATTCTCAGCGAACCCGGCGGCTCGACCTCTGAGCACGAACCGGTCTCGATCCGGCGCCTGCGGCGGTCCGAATTGCCTGCCGCGACCATCGCCTTGGCTCGTTTTCTCATCGGCAAGATCATTGTCCGCGAACTTCCCGCCGGCAGAATCGTGGGGCGCATCGTGGAAACCGAAGCCTATCCTCCACGCGATCCCGCGGCCCATCACTTTCGCGGGCCGACGCCGCGCAACCGCTCGCTGTTTCTGCGGCGCGGCCATGCCTATGTCTATTTCACCTACGGAAATCATTTCATGCTCAACGTCAGCAGCGAAACTTCGGGCATCGGCGGTGGGGTGCTTCTCCGCGCGCTCGAACCCCTCGACGGCATCGATCAAATGCAGCGTCATCGTGCGACCACCCGGTTGCTGGACCTCACGCGGGGGCCCGGCCGCTTGGCTTCCGCGCTGCAAATCGATCGCCGTGTCGATGGCGTCGACCTTTGCGCGCCCGGCCCTCTTTGGCTCGGGGTTCTCTCTGTGTTGCCTAACCCGCGTGGCAGCGAAAAGTCTTCGGCTCGGCGACTTGGCAAGAGCCCGCGCATCGGCATTACTCGTGCTGCAGACCGGCTTCTTCGTTTCTACGAGCGCGGCAACCGCTTCGTCAGTGGCTCCGCCCGCCTGCGAGCTTAGACGGGCGGCGGCCCAAACCTTCTCCCGAGGGCCACGTTACCAAATGCCGACCTGACCCTTCGTACAGGATTGCCAAGTGGGCTGCAAGAGTATGATGGTGCTTGGCTTTTTAAACCGGACGGGGGGTGCACGATGTCCGATAGCTGGAGAGAATGCGAAGGGCAGGTTGTCGACGCGGAGTTTCCGCTGGTCCAACACCTGGGCGGCTCCGACCATAGCGTCGTATTCTTGACGCAGCGCGGCAAGAACAAGCAGGAGAAAGCCGCGATCAAGTTCGTTCAGGCGGATCCCGCCAACGCCGAGCTTCAACTATCGCGCTGGAAGCAGGCGGCGCAGATTTCTCATCCCCATCTGATCCAGCTTTTCGAGACCGGCCGCTGCCACTTAGCTGGGATGGATCTCCTTTATGTCGTGATGGAATACGCCCAGGAGAACCTAGCGCAATTCCTCCCCGAACGCGCCCTTTCGCCCGCGGAAACGCGCGACATGCTGGAACCGTTTATCGAAACTCTCACTCATTTGCATGGAAAAGGCTTCGTGCATGGACGCATCAAGCCCGGAAATATCCTGGCGATCGACGATCAACTGAAACTTTCGAGCGATTCCCTATTGCGCATTGGGGAATCGCAGACCAGCATCGGAGCGCCGGACGCTTACATCATCCCGGAATCCGCGGGCGGCGCTAGTGCCGCCGGAGACGTCTGGTCGCTTGGAGTCACGTTGGTCGAGACCCTGACACAACGCGTTCCGGAGCAAGCAGAGAAACAGGATCCACAGGTTCCGGATTCAGTGCCGCAGCCATTCCTGGATATTGCGCGGCACAGTTTGCGGCGTGATCCGCAAAGTCGTTGGACCATTGCGGAAATCTCCGCGCGGCTCAATCCGCCCGCCATTCCGCCCGCGCCGAAAATCTCGGCGCCCGCGATACCTGACCCCATCAAGCCCGCTGCGCCGAAGCCCCAGGTGGTCGCACCGGTCACCGTTATGCCAGCGGGCAAGACTCCCGTGCCGGCAAAGCCCGCGGACTCCATCGACCCCTTATCGGTTCCGCTCTCAACGGTTCCACCGCTGCCCCCGTCAAAGCAACACGCGCTCGAGAATCAGCTGGTCGCCGCACGAAAGACGTCTTATCGCTCGTATTACATCGTGGTCGCCGTCATGGTGGCGTTGACCCTCGGCGCGATGCTGGCCATTCCGGGGCTTCGCGACCATCAGGCCGAACCGCCCGATTCGACCTCCGCACCCGCGCATCCCGCGGCGCAGCCCGACGCACCGCTAGTCCCAGCCAATGCCGCGCCGCCGGCGGTATCCAAGCCGCAGCCGGAAACGCCACAAAAAGCCGCGCCGATACCAGACCGGACAATGCAAGGGGCTCCGCAGCGCTCGGCGGTTCAGCCTCCGCAGGGTGGACTGCAAGAATCGATCAAACCCGCCAGCGAGAAGCAGTTCGTCAAGCGGGAACAGCCTTCCGCAAATTCTGAGCCGGCACCAACGGCCGCGCCATCGCCAAGCTCTCTGCGTCCGGTTCCGAGTTCCACGGCTTCGGTGGCAGCTCGAAGTCGTTCCGTCGGGGGCGGTGACCCAGGGCGAAGTTCTGAACCAGGCGCTGCCGGAGGTTTCGGCAAAGGCGCGAAGCACGATTCACGGCACCGTGCGCGTCGTCGTCAAAGTCCACGTCGACGATTCCGGAAACGTAACCGGAGCCGAGCCGGCTTCGAGTCCCAGCAGGTTTTTCGGCGATGCTGCCGTTCAAGCTGCCAAGCAATGGGATTTCGCCCCGGCTAAGGTCGCCGATCACGGGGTAGCCAGCGAATGGTTGGTGCGCTTCGACTTCACGCAAAACGGCACGAAAGTTCTGCCGTCACAAACCAAGCCCTGAACGTCGCGCCGCGCCCAGGCCCTCAAGTCCGATGCCGTAGCTTTGAGTCTCTTTCTCCGGAGGGCGATTTCTCGACGACCGAACCTTTCAAAAAAGTGTCCTCCTGGGCGGTGCGAAAGATCTCAACCGCTCCTCAACCTCGACACCAAATTCGGTCCCACGCTCCCGCGTTCACTTCCCGTCCACGCGAGTGCTACCATTTCACCTTCCCGACCCTCAGGAGAGAAAACATGCGCTGGACACCAGGTGGTGAAAGCGAAGACATCGAAGATCGCCGCGACGACTCCGGGGGTGGCGGAGGATTCCAGTTCGGCGGGATGCACATCGGCATCGGCGGCGCGCTCGTCCTGCTGGTACTTAGCCTCATCTTCAAGCAGAATTTTTTCGCCTTGCTCGGAGGAAGTGGAAGCGGTCCCGCTCCGGCAGCAGTCAGCCAGCCCAATCCCGCTCGAGACGCATCGGAGAAACCGCTGGTTCAGTTCGTCTCGTTTGTTCTGGATGATACGCAAAACACCTGGACGCAAATCCTCCCGCAACAATCGGGCCGCCCCTATCACCACGCGAAACTCGTGCTATTCCGCGATTACACGCAGTCGGCGTGCGGCGGCGCGGAATCGGCCACCGGTCCCTTCTACTGCCCGGGCGACGAAAGGGTCTACATCGATCTGGGCTTTTACGATGAGCTGAAGCGGCGCTTTGGCGCGCCAGGCGAATTCGCGCAGGCCTATGTCCTGGCGCATGAAATCGGCCACCACGTTCAAAATATTCTTGGCATCGAGCGAAGAGCGCAGCAAGGAACCATGCACGGCGCGAATTCCTCTTCGGTGCGGCTCGAACTCCAAGCCGATTGTTTCGCGGGCATCTGGGCGCATTCCACCCAGCAACGCGGATTGCTCGAAAAGGGCGACGTCGCAATCAGCCTTGGGCGCTGCTGCTGCGGTCGGTGACGACCGTCTGCAGAAAATGGCGACGGGCCACGTCTCGCCGGACTCGTTTACCCACGGTACCTCACAACAGCGCATGTCCTGGTTCAGCAAAGGCCTGGACACCGGCTCGATCGCTGCGTGCAACACCTTTGGCGAACAGTAGGAAAAAGCTCAGGAGACAAGGGTCTCGATACTCTCAGACATGAGAGAAGCGCGATCCGGAGACGAAAGAGGCATGGAATTCAGTGAGGACAGGAGCATCGCCTTCATGACGAGAAGCGTCGTCAGCTCCTGATGCAAGTTGACAGCTGCCGCAATCGCATACGTGATTGCGAACCATTGCGTAGGATTTAGCAAACCTTGCTTGCAAGCCGAGAAGCTCATTGTCGATTCCCTTTCCACGTAAGCCAAGTTCGGAGATCTCAGCGCGCCTTTCGTTCCACTGTCGCCGCGCATTCGCGCAATCGTCGATCAACGCCTGGTAGGTCTCGCAAACAGCGCTATCCACTGCTGTTGCTTCTGTTCGGCTCATCACGTCTCCTCCGCAACCTGCCCTCCACCACGGGCATTTCCGGTGGACCCGGGAACGACGTTTTTGGGAAATGCAAACGGCATGCCATCACGCGTCCCAACCGTAAGCTCTGGGTTTTGCGCGTGTTGCAGCTACCAGATCACTGGCAATCGCGCCGTGAGCGCGAGGTGGGCGGCTATTTCTTGCACGCCGTCCGAACGATTTTCTAAGGGCTTTGTGGTATGAGTTTTTCGAACAGACCGTACGACACATCGCGTGACTGGAAGCCGGCCGTCAGGACGTCGTGGCCCCGCCGGAGTCATGGCTTTTCTCCATCGCCTTGCGTGCCGCAGCCGCTTTTTTCGGATCGACCCAGGCGTCCTGCGTCACCATCGTCGTTTGTGAAGGCAACGCCACGGCCCCGCCCGTACGCTCCAGCGTTTCCATCACTTGCAGCAGCAGATCTTCCTGCGCGGCGAGAAATGCGTTGTAATCGCGCTCGAGAATATACGCGTAGAGTTCCACCTCGATCGCGTTTTCGCCAAAACGCATCACCCGCACACGCGCGGTCGCTTTTTCGACCTTCGCATCGTGAGCCAGCACATCGCGCAGTTGCTCCAGCACATAACGCAAGTGATCGGGCGAAAGGTCGTACCGCAGCCGCAAGGTTTGTTTGCAAAGAATCTTGTCGCGATAGCGGTAATTCTCGAGCGTGGCCGTGGCCACGGTGCCGTTCGGAATCGACACGATCGTGCGATCCTCGGTCCGCATTTTCGTCGAGCGCAGACCGATATCTTCCACAGTCCCTGCACGATCGCCGATTTTGCAGGAATCTCCCACCACCACGGCCTTGTCGGTCAGGATCGAAATGCCCCCGAGCAAATTCTCAAACGTCTTCTGCGCGCCAAGACCGATCGCCAGACCGCCAATACCCAAGCCGGCGAGCGCCGCAGTCACGTTTACGTCGAACCAGCCCAGAACAAGCAGGGTGATGGCGACAAAAATCACCACGTCCAGAACGCGGCGCGACAACGACACCAGCGAGCGCTCCGCCAACCGCCCTCGTTCGGTGAGGCGTTGCGCGATTCCACGAAAAATCCAATGCGTGACTTGCAACACCGCCCAGTACACCGCGAACGCCAACAAGACCAGGATGACGCCTCGGTAGTACTGCCGGTAGAGCAGCGACGTCCCAATCACGCCGACGAAGCGGTAGTGAATGATGACCGCCAGCAACATCGCGCCTGGGCCGAAGCGCCGAACAGGTTGCGGTGGAAGCGGAGCAAGCCCGCGCAAACGTCGCACCAGCTGCCAGCCGCTGCGCCCCAGCAATGCCAGCGCCCACCCCAGCGCCATCGCCACCGGCGCAAGCAGGATGATCGCGAACCACTGCCACACCGGCATACCCAACGGACGATTTTTCACCAGATACGCGGGCAGGTTTTTTTCCAGCTGCGGAAAGCGCAGCGAGTAGTAAACCTCTGGCACCTGATCGAGCGTTTGCCGCGAAATAAACCAGAGCTTTACGTTGTGGGAATCCTGGAGGCGAATCAGGGTAATGGGGAACGACTCGCTCAGCGCGCGGGTTCCCCCAATCTTGATCTGATCCCGCGGTTGTTGGTCTTCGCCCCGCCCGTCAGGATCGTTAGTGATGGACCCGGGCGCGGACGCCGGAAATTTCGCATTCAACACCGTGTAAAGCTGCCCCGCGAGCTCCTGCTCTTCGGCAGGCGTTCCGTGGTGGCCCTTCCCCGGCTGAAAATATTCGACCGCTGTTTCGCTCTCGTCTTGCGCGGCGTGGATGAATCCCCTCAACGTTCCACCCGGCGTGTCGCGTCCAAGCGGATCCGCTGGACCCGCCGGCGGGAACGTCGCTGCCGGCTTTGGCGAGGGCAGAAGCGACGATGCTTGCCCGAGAGCGAAACCTGCGCTCGCCAAATAAACCAACAGGAGCGCGAATATCCGCGCGCCCGCAGCAGAAAACGATTTTGCCAAGATCCTGGACATCCTCGTTCCCTCAGAAGAACCGAAGCGTAGTCGAGATGACTCCTGCATTGTACCTAGAAGCCACCCGATAAATACTCGGTGGGAGGCCGGAGCCGAACTGGGCTTTAGCTCCTTAGGAAAGTCCGCTCCCTCGATCCCCTCTATGAGACAACCTGCACCCGGGTCTGACGCGGAAAGTTTTAGGTTCTCGATGGAAGTGACTCGAACCCTATGCGGAAGCATTCGCTACATCCGCGCCAGAACCAAAGTGCTGGCGGTATTGCCGCAGCAGAAATTGGTCCGTCATTCCCGCGATGTAATCGCACACGACGACGTGCCGAGGATCGACCTCGGTGAACTCTTCATGCGAAGCCGGCATCGACCCAGGCGAAGCAAGGTAGTACCCGAAAAGTTCCTCCAAGCAGCGCACCGAACGATCGCGATCCTCGGTGATAACCGGGCGATCGTAAATATTCGCAAACAAGAACCTCTTGAGTTCCGCGTTGCGCCGGCGAAACGTCTCGCTGAAACCTGCAATTCGCTCCGGCAGCCGGCGGACATCCTCGACCGTAGCGATCTTCAAATCACGGACGCGCTGATTGGTCGTTTCGATCAGCTCGGTAACCAATTGATCCAGCACGTACTTGAGCGCCTCGTTGAATTTTAGCTTTTCCCGTGCAGAGGGATACGCCGCTTCGACCTTCGCGTACGCTTCCCCGAAGATCGGCACCTCGCCGCACAAAACATCCAGGTCGAGAAGTTCCGCCTCTCGCGCATCGTCCAGGTCCGCCGTGTTGTAAGCGATCTCATCCACGCAATCAATCAGTTGCGCTTCGAGCGGGGGCCGCAAATCCAGAAGGTACTCTGCAAGCTGAGGGAAATCCTTCGCGCTATATTCCCGCGAGTGTTTGATGATGCCCTCTCGCACTTCGAACGTAAGGTTCAACCCTGGAAAGTCCGGGTAGCGCTGTTCGAACTGCTCCACGATGCGCAGTGCGTGCCGATTGTGGTTGAAGCTCCCACCGTGCTCGCGCATCAGCTCATCCAGTTTGCGTTCACCCGCGTGGCCGAAGGGCGGATGGCCGATATCGTGAACCAGCGCCAGAGCTTCCACGAGTTCCGCATTCAAGCCGAGCGCCGCAGCCACGGTGCGCGCGATCTGCGAAACCTCGATGGTATGCGTCAAGCGGTTGCGAAAGTGATCGGAAAAACGCATTGTGAACACCTGCGTCTTGGCTTCCAGGCGTCGAAAGGCCCGCGCGTGCACGATGCGATCGCGATCGCGCGCGTATTCACTGCGGTAACGGTGCAGAGGTTCTGGATAGCGGCGGCCAAGCGACTGATTGGCGTGCATGGCCCAGGCCGCGAGTGTGAAACCTGATTCGATGGGCCGCTCCGTGTATTTTTTCGCCGCGCGAACAACAAACCCGCCGGCTTAGGATCGTGGCGCGAGCGTATCCAATCCGCGGTCCGCTTCCTCCGAAATCGCCGACTCCGGATATTCCTTCTTCACTTGCTGGTAGATGCTGGCCGCTTCCTTCGGATTGCTTTGCCGCAAGGCGCCGCCAAGCTCCAAAAGCGCCAGTGGACGCGGTATGAATACGGACGGCTTGTCGGCCAGACCCCGCAATATCTTGACGGCGTCGTCGGTCTTTCCGGTCCGCTCATAGATCACCGCAGTCTGATATTCCGCCATGCTCGCCAGTTCCTTGTCGCTGCCGGACGTAATCTTCTTCAGTTGTTCCAGCGCCTGATTCTGCCGATCCAGGTCTTCCAAGCACAAAGCCGCGTAGTAACGCGCCAGCCGGCCCGGGCTGGTGTTCGGATATTTGTCGGCGACACCGGAAAATTTCGCCTGGGCATCGTTGGAGCGCGCCGTTTCGTCGGCGTAACTCGCTTCGCCCGGTTCCGCCGGATCCGACGCGCCGACGTGCCCGGTATACGCTTTCATCGCGGTGTCGAATGCCGAGGAAGCCGCCGCCGTCTGTCGATCGATGTAAACGCTCCACGCTCCATACCCCGCCGCGATTACAGCGACAACCAGCAGCACAATCAGCGTCACCTGCTTGTGCGAATAGACCGCTTCCGCACCGTGCTCAATAGCGTCGTGGATTTTGTCCTGCTTCAACTCTTTGCGCGAAATGTGCTCAGGCAAGGCGTGCTCTCCTATTCATCCGGAACCTGTAATCGTAGCATATCGCGTCGCAGCCGCTTTCCGAAGCGGGCGCCTTTTTGGCGGTGACACGCCCGCCCCGCGCCCGCCGTCGTTACCGTCACAGCAATCCACCTCCCGCCCGCCTCGCACCCCGCCACAGACGTGCTAATTTCAACCCATGCAAGCAGCCTGCAGTCACTGCGGCACCGAACACGTGCTGAAAGACTCCGACGTGGGCGCCCACCCGAAGGTGCAATTTCACTGCGCCAAATGTGGCATGAAAACGGTCGTAGACACCAAACGCCATCCCAATGCGACCATGGTGATCTCTCCGTTGCCCTCGTTCGCGCGTGGCGATGTTCCCGGCTCCAGCGGGAATCTCCTCCATCAGGACAATGGCGCCAAGCTTCCCGCAACGCACGACGTAATCCTGACCATTGTTTCGGGCCCCGGCAAAGGGGCCACGCATAAGGTAACCAAGCCGCGTGTCGTCGTCGGACGCGAAGGCTCCGACATCGCCCTGCAAGACCCGGAAGTCTCACGCCATCACTGCGTAATCGAGGTCCGCGACACCTATGTCAATCTGCGCGATCTGGATTCCACCAACGGCACATTTTTCGAGGAAGAACGCGTGCGCGCCGCCATGCTTGTTAACAACGCCGAATTCCGCATCGGCGAAACCATCGTGCGCGTCAACTTCACACCCAAGTGACCCTGCAGCGCAGGGCGGAGTCCACCGAGCCCTTGTTTACCCTGAGCTTCGAAGGGCGGTTGACGACCGAGACAACTCTCGGCGTCAGCTTCAAGATGCGCAGCCGGACCGAGTAAATCGATCGAAGCCGACAAAACGATGGGCCCTTCCCTTCTCCGGTGAACGGGGGGTCTCCCGGGCGGTCGAAACAAAGAAGGGATTTCTATTTTGTCGCCAAGAGAAAATCGCGGCCCTCGTCCCCACGCGGCGCCCAGAAGGTGACGAGGAGACCCCGATGGTCAGAAAATTCATTGTCAGGAATGTCGCCACGGGCACGCTGCTCGGGTGACGAAGAGTTTCGACTAGTGCGACCATTCCGTGCCCAGTACCGCGGATGTGAGATACTGACGCCAGATCCAAAGTCTCCCTCATACATGCGATGAACCGCATCTCCGTCTGCATCATCACACTCAACGAAGAACAGAACCTCCCCCGCGCCCTGTCTTCCCTGAGTGGAGTCGCCGATGAAATTGTCGTCGTAGATTCCGGCAGCACCGACCGCACCGAAGCGATCGCCCGCGAACACAGCGCTGCGTTTTTCCCCCGCACCTGGACAAACTACGCGGAGCAGAAGAATTTTGCCGCGGATCATGCATCCAATGAGTGGGTCTTCTCGATGGATGCCGACGAAGAAATGAGCAGCCTCCTCCACACCTCTCTGCTGAACTGGAAGACGCGCAAGCCAGAGTATGACGTTTATGAAGTATCGCGAAAAACATGGTACCTCGGCGCATGGATCAAGCATTCCGGCTGGTATCCCGATTTTCAGCGCCGCCTCTATCGCCGCGGCTCCGCGCAATTTTCCGGAATGATCCACGAAGCCCTGCGATTCCCGGGTAAGCCCGGCCGTTTGACCGGCGATTTGCTGCACTACACGGTGCGTTCGTTTGACGAGCACGAAGCCAACGTTGAGCGCTACAGCACGCTCGCTGCCCAGCAAATGTTCGCGCAAGGCAAACGCCGGTGGCGTGGCGCGGTCTGGTTCGCCACACCCTGGAGCTGGTTTCAGAACTTCATATTGCGCGGCGGATTTCTGGACGGCTATCGCGGTGCCTTGATCTCGCAAATGGCCGCGCGGTCCGTGCGCTTGAAATATGCGAAGCTGGGTAAGCTGATTGCATCGAAGGGCAACCTGGGAGCAGCCAATTCGTGAAGATTTTGGTCGTGGATTTGGACACCGAATGGCGCGGCGGGCAAAACCAGGCGCTCCTGATGCTGGAAGGGCTCAACGCGCGAAATTACGTTACCGAGCTTGTTTCGCCCGAAAACTCAGAACTGGGCAAACGCGCGCACGCGAGAGGCGTTACGATTCACAGCGTCTCTCGACATTTCGCCAGAATCTCCGCCGCATTCAGGATTTCCGAACTGACGAAAACAGGCAAGTACGATATCGTGCATGCCAACGAAGCCCACGCGGTGACCGCAGCGTGGCTCGCCAAATCCCATCGCCGTGTCCCGTTCGTGATCTCGCGGCGCGTTGGCTACCCCATTCGCAATGGTTCCCTGGCGCTCTCGCGCTACCAGGCCGCGGCGCGCATCCTTCCCATCTCCGGCTGGGTCGCGGAAAGGCTCGCGGCCTCCGGCATACCAGCCGAAAAGATGACCGTCGTCTATGAAGGCGTCGAAATCCCGCGTCTTCGTTCGGCCGAAGTCCGGCGAGAAGCGCGCGCCTTCTGGGGCATCACCGATGATTCGCCACTCTTAGGCTGCGTCGGTGTTCTTCTACCCGACAAGGGACAAGACCTCCTGATCCGCGCACTCGGCGATGTTCGCGCCGAGTTCCCACAAGCCAAATTGCTTCTCGCAGGCGACGGACCCGACAAATCCAGGCTCAAGCAGTTGGCAAAAAAACTCGGAATTTCCGACGCCGTAATTTTCGCCGGATTCGTCAAAGCCATGGACCCTGTCTACGCGGCCCTCGACGTCTTCTTGTTCCCCTCCCGCTTCGAAGGCCTGGGTACCTCGTTGCTCTCCGCCATGAGCCACGCCGTCCCGAGCATCGCTTTCCACTGTTGCGCCTTCGGCGAAATCATCGAAGACCAAAACAGCGGCTTCCTTGTAGAGTTAGGGGACGAGACCTCCCTGAAAAACGCCACCGCCGCTCTCCTGCGCGACCCCTCCCGCGCCAAACAAATCGGCCAAGCCGCCCGCACCCGCATCGAGAGAAAATTCTCTGCCCCAAAAATGATCGAAAGCATGATTCAAGTCTACGAGACTCTAGCCCCTAGAAATCCCTGAGCTCCAGCGATCGGCAACCACGATTCGACATGACTCGGCAAACCACGGTCCAACGCCACCCTGTAGCCGCCATCTTCGAGAGCGGGGTTTAGACTCAACGCCACCCGAACCCCCGCCGCTAAGCCGCATTGTAGTCATCGTTGCGCTCCGGCCCGGCAACGTCGATCCGTACCTAAGACTCCCTAAAAACAACTAATCTCCCGACACGAAACCCTTGCCCACAGCAAAAATGTGCCGTGAATTCAGCAATCCAGCCGTCGCAAACCACCATCATCGTCAATGTGTCTTCTCGAATGAGGTCCATGATGCGCATCACCACGACGACTTTGCTCCTGGCCACGATTTGCACCTGCACCACGAGTGCACCGGCTGCGCTCTCTCCCCAAAAAAGAATGAAGCGCCGTGCGGCCTTCTCTTCCGCGCGGCGCTTCAACTCCTATTCTTTTGTTTGCACCAGTTATTTGTCTTCCGTTCCAGGCGTTCCCCTCCTATCCGCCCTGCCGTTGGGTCGAGCTTGTTTTGATTGAACAACCCATCGCCCTGCCGGATCGAGGAACTCCACCCCCACCGCATAGCCGTCGCCATGCTGTGGTTGGCAGTAAGCCACTCGAGCCAAGGAGCGAAACTCTCCAGTGCGCAGAACAAACGTCAGCGCTTCGCCTTTTTCCCATCGACGGCTGCTGACTACACGAGCTCCATGCGCACTGACATTTTCTGTAAAAGTGGATTCCGAGCCGGGCGTCGCGCGATGGCCGTCCAGCACTACCGGTATCTCCATCGGGATCCGGCGTTCGGCGCGGTGAAACAAAAAAGTCGACTTGAGAGGCATGATCGTGGTCATCCCTCACAAGCACGCGGCGATCCGTGTGAGATTGTGAATACTGCCGCCGCCGCGATTCTTCATCCCGTACAACGCGCGGTCCGCGGCCCCAAGAAGTTGTTCCGGCGTGTCCCCGTCTTCCGGAAAGGCAGCGACACCGGCGCTGACAGAAAGCGCGGGCCGCTCAGGTTCCGCAGCAAGCCGTTCACGAACACGAGCGACAACGCGTGCCGCTACCTCACGTCCCGCTTCGGGCAGAACCAGCGCGAACTCGTCTCCGCCATACCGTGCGGGAGTGTCGATGGCGCGCGAATGGTTCGAAAGAACTTTGCCGAGCCGCACCAGCGCCCGGCTGCCGGTCAGATGTCCAAACTGGTCGTTAATGGCCTTGAGCCCATCCATGTCGAGCAGCACCACGCTGAACGGCCGCTGCGTCCGGCGCGAGCGGTCCAGCTCGGTCTCGAGAACGTGAATAAGGCGGCGGTAATTGGCCAAGCCCGTCAGCGAGTCGCTGACGGCCATTGAGCGAACTTGTTCGAACAACCGCGCCTGCTCCAGCAGCGCACCGCCGAGGATGACCACATAGCTCGCGGTCTTGAACAGCTCTGCGACGAAGAACGGCCCGTCAAATATGTGGCGCGAAAAAACCGCTGCGGCGTGGCAAACAACGTTCAGCGTCGCGACACCGAACAGCGAGTACTCGTAGAGGCTTGCTGGGTTCTTGCTGCTCTTGTCCCGATCTAAACGCTGGTAGTAGCAAATGGCCGCCGCGAGGAACAGCACCCCGGGGAGCAAATCCCAAGGACGCGACCATATCCACGCCGCATGCGAAAACGGCGCCGCCGGTGCCGCCAAGAACGCCGCACTGGTGAGGTACGCGGCCAGCAAAACCACCAGCAACGCTCCGGCGGTTTCCCGGCTGGGTTGCCGCGCCGTTGGCATATACCGCTCGACGCCAATCGCCGCCAACAGCATCACCGCTAGCAAGACCCGGCTGACCATCCAACCCATGGGCACCGTCGTCGGCGCGGCGTGTCCCGCCTGCATCTGCGCGTTCAGTGCAAAATAACCGACGGTCTCAATGATCCCCGACAGAACAAACCCAAAGGCCAGAATCAGCGCCGTCCGATCGTGCGTTCCTCGGAACCGAACCAAGGCATTGGCCGCGTAGCAGAAACTGATCAGCGTGCCGCCAACCTCAAGATAAAGATAGCTTTGCGGGCTTCCAGTGACCCCGGCATAGCGCAGATAGAAGATGAACCCAAAGAAAACAGCGGCCAGTGCAAAATAGGATGCGATCAACAGCCGGGAATGCGACTTTGCCCTCGCGGCATTGGTAGTCCGGCCCTCTCTCGCGTTGACAACCGCAAGCGGCGGAAACCGCAGAAACCCGATGATCTTGCCCCAACCGCCCACGAAATCCCCCAATTGCCGAAGAAAGCCTGCGAACCCCGATAATGCACGTCGGTGTCCCTTCTCTAAGGAAACTATCGGTCCGTAAGATTATGAATTTTATGGACTTACGGAAGGGTAACTTGCAGCACACGGCCGTATCGGAACAGCGAGACAGTGGCATCGCGCAGAAAACCGCGATTATGCCCAGCTATCTAATTCATTTTTAGACACTTATTGGTGAGAATTGACCCGGGAACCCGAGACGAGATGCATTCTCAGTCTGAGACGCGTCTCACGTCGAATTGGGAATCTCTAGTTTCCATTCCGGGGCCGGGGCAGCTGCGGCGAGGGTTCGCCTTCGCTTCCCAGTACAGCGAACTTGGATTTCCCAGTGTTTTTTTGCGACGTTAGAGTTTGGGTTTCGGAGCGGGGAGTTCGCGGGCGACCACCATGTCGGCAAAGGCGCAGGCCTTGTGGGATCCATCGCAGAAGGGCTTATTCGCGGATTGCCCGCAACGGCACAGGCCGATCGCGGTGCGGCCCGCGAGGCCAAACGCGCGGCCCTCGGGATCGACGATCTCAAAGTCTCCTTCGACACGGATCGATCCATTATGGTTCACGATGATCTTGGTTGCCGCCATCTGTTCTCCTGAGAATGCGTTCCAATGGATGATACAGCAGTTGGAGTGGGGCGGTCTCGAGACCAGCCACACATTCTCCAGATTGTTGCGCCTGGGGATTGGCCGGACCGATCTAAAAGCTCGGCTACTACATCGAGCGCGGCGCCGACTTCCTTGCCGGCTCTTCGCGTTTGCCTCCACCTTCAAAAATGCCAGCAGGGACGCTGGCGCTACCCTGGCGCGTTCAATACTTCGGCACCGTGGGATCTACCTCGTCCGACCAGGCCAGGATTCCGCCCTTCAGATTGAGGACTTTGCGGAAGCCGGCTTTGCGCAGGAAATCGACGGCTTCGGCGGAACGCTTGCCACTGCGGCAATGCGCGACGATCTCGCGCGAGGAATCGAGTTCGTGCACCCGCCGCGGTATCTCGCCTAGAGGAATCAGGTGCCCGTTGAGGTTGCAGATCTGGTATTCGTGCGGCTCGCGTACGTCCAGAATGAAAAGATCATCGCCGCGATCGAGCCGCGACTTCAGTTCTTTCGGAGCGATCTCCGGAACCTGCACGTTCGGGCCGGGCGCTTCTTCTCCACGCACGCCGCAGAATTCGTAGTAGTCGATCAGTTTGTTGATGCTGCGATGCTCGCCGCACATCGGGCAATTCGGATTCCTGCGCAGTTTCAGTTCGCGGAATTTCATGCCCAACGCATCGAAGAGCAGCAACCGCCCGACGAGACTATCGCCGCGCCCGAGAATCAGTTTGATCGTCTCCATCGCTTGAATCGAACCGACGATTCCAGGCAACACACCGAGCACGCCGCCTTCGGCGCAAGAAGGCACGAGTCCCGGCGGAGGCGGCTCGGGGTAAAGGCAGCGGTAGCACGGGCCATCCGGCATCCCAAAAACGGTGATCTGCCCCTCAAATCGGAAAATAGATCCGTAAACGTTGGGCTTGCCCAGCAAAATGCAGGCGTCATTCACAAGGTAGCGCGTCGGGAAATTATCGGTTCCATCCACGATGATGTCGAAATCCTTGAACAATTCGAGTGCGTTTGCGCTGGTCAGCTGCGTCTCAAACGCTTCGATCTGAATATCCGGATTCAGATCGGAAAGCCGCGCCCGCGCCGCTTGCGCCTTGGATTTGCCGACATCGGCAGTGCCAAACGCAATCTGCCGCTGCAAGTTCGTGAAATCCACAACATCAAAATCCACCAGCCCCAGCCGGCCAACGCCGGCGGCAGCCAGATACAGACCCAGCGGCGCACCCAATCCTCCTGTGCCGATCAGCAAGACTTTTGCGTTCTTCAGCTTGAGCTGACCTTCCATGCCGACCTCAGGCATGATCAGGTGGCGGCTATAGCGCAGAATCTCTTCGTTGGTCAGGCTGGTGGCCGGAGCAACAGCGGGCGATGCGGTCAACGACTGTACTTTGGTCGACATTGGGAGTTCCTCAAGACCCTTGATGCGTCGTTTCCATTAGATGAAGCACCAAACAACTCGATGCAACGGGGCGAATCAGCACTTGTTCCGAACGAGATCAACAACAGAAGACCAGCGAGGAGCCGCCGGCGATGGAGGGGACGATGCTGATGGTGTCGCCGTCTTTGGTTGGAGTATTTTCCTTCGCCAGGTAGCGAATGTCTTCGTCGTTTACGTAGACATTTACGAAGCTGCGAAGCTTGCCGTCCTCGGTAAACAGGTGTTTGCGGAGGTCGCCGAATTGCGTGGTCAAGTGTCCCAGCGCCTCGCCGACAGTAGCGGCGTTAAACTCGGCGGAATCACGCTTCCCGGCGTACGCGCGAAGCGGCGTCGGAATCATCACTTTTACCGCCATATTTTTCTCCTCAAGAAATTCTATGCAAAAACTGGCTAATACGCCAGTTGACCGCCCTCAGCGGCTAAAGCCGCGAGGGTTGCCGCACTTTGCGGCCCGGCCCTTTTTGTACCTCAGGGTAAACGTGAAGCCGTGCTCTCCCGAATTTCCAAGTCCTCCGGCGTGAACTGTGAGCGGTCATCCGCCAGACGCCACGAAGTCACCTCCTGCGGCTCGCCTTTGGCTACGCTTACGATGACGTAACTGTACCAGGGCCAAGCGTGATCCTGATCGTATTGGCTCGGCTTTGCCGGATGATCCGGGTGTGAATGATACCAGCCCAAGACGTCCACACCTTGTTGCCGCGCGGCTTTCTCGGCGTCGCGCACATCATCCGAGGTGACCGAAAACCGGTTGCGCGGAGAATCGTCGCGGCGATTCACCAGCGGGAACAGCGCCACGATCTCCCGCAGATCGTCCGCGATCTCGCGCCCCAACAAGGCGCCGCAACACTCGTGAGGGTAAGTCTCGGCGCCGTGACTGCGAATCTTCGCGGCGATCTCGGGGCTAAGCGTTGCTCGTGGTTCGGTGACCATCACTCGGACTCTTCCCAGAAACGCTCGGTGAGATATTTTGCAGCGGAGTCGGCGAACACCGTGACGATGACGGCGCGCTGATCGCTCGGAATTTTCTTCGCCACGTGGAAGCAACCCAGAAGCGCTGCCGCCGCGCTCGGGCTGACGAGCAAGCCCTCTTCGCGCGCCATTTTTTTCACCAGCACGTACGCTTCTTCGGTGCCTACTTCGAGATTCTCGTCGGCCAACGTGTCGTCGTAGATCGCCGGGCGAATCGCGGTTTCCATATGCTTCCAACCCTCCAGGCCGTGGAAGGAAGCATCCGGTTGCAAGCTGATGCAGCGGACTGCGGGATTGAGTTCCCTGAGCCTGCGCGTCACGCCTACGAAAGTGCCGCTGGTGCCAAGACCCGCGACGAAATGCGTGAGCCGCCCGGCGGTCTGCTCCCAGATCTCATTTGCGGTCGTGCGATAGTGCGCTTGCCAGTTCGCCGGATTGCTGTATTGATCGGGATAAAAATATTTCTGCGGATCAGCGGCGACAATCTGCTGCACGCGCCGAATCGCGCCGTCAGTCGCTTCATCGCCAGGAGTGATCACCAGTTCGGCGCCGAATGCCGCGAGGATGCGCTTGCGTTCCTGGGAAGCGCTGTCCGGCAGGCACAACTTTACCGGATACCCCAGCGCTGCGCCGATCATCGCGTAGGCGATTCCAGTATTGCCGCTGGTGGCGTCGATGATGGTCTTCCCAGCAGCCAAGGCGCCGCTAGCGAGGCCCGCTTGAATCATGCTCAACGCAGGACGGTCTTTGACCGAGCCGCCGGGGTTGAACCATTCGGCTTTGGCGGCGAATTCGACGTTGGGGAAGTTGCGGCCGACCCGCTCGAGGCGGAGCAGAGGGGTGTTGCCGATGAAATCGAGGACCGAGCGTCCCACGGAATTTTGCTGAGCGGGCACCCCAAACGCATCTACGTACTTTGCAGCGAACGTGGTCACCGGATTGCCCCGCTTTGGGACGGTCTAGTCAACAGGGTCCTCCCCCAACTTCTTTCGTAACTGCGGATCGTAAACGACTCTAAGTCCGTTGTTCTTGAATCTGCGGATTCTAAAGGGGTTGCACGATTCCCGGGTTGGGCCGAGCATGAGCTGGATGGCGCAAAGCGCTTGAGAGGAGACCCGCCCATCTACGAGTCGTACATTATAACGCATAAGTAACCATTTGTCGAGCACATCGAACGCGAACTGGGCCCCTGCGAGGGTGGCGGCCGCCGGTCTAAAGAAAACTCATTCTACTCCGAAGTTTGATGCGGGGGCCAGCGGCTACGATATACCGGGCGGGCGGGTCGGGAGTCGGGCTGATGGAGAGGTGTGGTGCGAGGAAGAGCGCCGGCACCCCTCCGCATCTCAGGGTAAACGGTCGGCGGCCTACAACGAGCGGTCGCGCTGAAGCGCGCCTTCATACATTTGGTGGTGGGAGCCGGATTTTGCGCAGGTCTTGTACAAGGTGCGGGTGGCATCAGTGAAGCCGGGGAAGGATGCCGGGCCGGCGGGAAGCAACAAAGAGTTGAAAGGGGAAAGGAAAGGGCCGGTGATGAGGTATGGATTCAATTTCGCGATTGCACCCGAAGATTTGCGATTGGACGCCGGCGCGGACGGGATACGACGCGGCGATATAGAGGTGATGATCGTGGCTTACAAGCGCAACGGCGTGGCGCTCAATTCGTTTCGAAAGAAGAGTGAGATTATTTTGGATCCGCAGATGTATGCGCAGGTGCTGCAGGTGGGATTGCAGATGCATCGAGAGATGGATGTGCCGGACGGGGAAGTTTTTTTGCGGACTGGGATTTATGATTTGAATTCGAGCAAGGCGAGGACTTTGGGGATCGCTTTGGAGGCCGGGGCGGCGGAATAGGATGGCGGCGGGGATACAAAGCCTGCCGCGGCGGCTTTTTTTCGAGTGCGCGGTTGAGATACTTCGGGCGCCCTCGTCGGATACCCTCAGAATGACAATTTTACAATTTTGCACGAAAAAACGGGGCCGGAGTTGGCCCCGCTTTTTCATTTCAATGCGGGCAACGCAGCTGGGTCGCTTGAGTGGCAACACAACTGAGTTACTCGTCCGGAGACGCAGTTGCGTTAGAACGTCAGGTGCAACGCCATTTGAATGAGGCGCGGGCTTCCGATGGTGCCCTGGATGAATCCCGATCCAAAAGGCGTTGTGCCATTGCCGAACGGAGTCGTCGATGAGCCGACCGCCGGAATCGTGCCGAGCCATTGGCACCCAAAAGCCGGACTGGTTTGCAGGTTGGGGCCGAAACACGGATCCAAGCTAATGTTATTGGTCGGAGCGTCAAAGCTGGGGTGATTGAAAATGTTGAAGAATTGAGCGTCGTAGCGCAGAGAAAAGCGTTCGGTCAGTTTGAAGGTCTTGAAAACGCTGAAGTCGAAACGTGCCTGGAAGGGTCCGCGAAAGACGTTGCGGCCGGCATTGGAAAAACCCGTTTCCGAGAAGTCGCACGCGGCGGTGGCACTGGTCTCGTCCGTCGTCGGACCACAAGGCGGCACGCCGTTCGTTCCCGGCGCGTTGACAAGGATGCCGAACGCGCCGCCGTTGAGCACCGGGTTGCCGGCATTTACGCCGGTGGTGCCTTGCAACTGCACGGTTTTGGGACATCCCATTGGGTATGCCCAGCAAGGGGTTGGTGATGAAGTCGTCGCCAGCGCCGAAGTATTGACTGGCTACGGAACCAGAAAAGTCATACACGCTATAGGGCAACCCGCTCTCCGCGATGGTGATCCCGTTGACGGCCCAGCCGTTGACGATGTGCTTCAGGAATCCCTCGGATTTCGTGAGATTCGGGACCTGATACACATAGTTGATGGTGAACACGTGGGTGCGATCGTACGCGGCATCGCCGTAGGCGGCTTTAGGATTCAAGGGATTGTTGCCATTGAAGAACAGTCCCTCCGATAGGCCGCTGCCTTCATCCAGCGTATGGGACCAGGTGTAGGAAGCATTGATCGTCAGGCCGTGGCTCAATCGCTTTTTTACGCTGGCCTGCAGGGCGTGGTAGGTCGAGATCCCCTCGGCTTCCCAGAAATCCGAATTCGGATTGTAGCCGATGTAGGGCACGCGAAGAGCGGTGTTGCCATCGGCGCCGGTAAATTCGCCGATGGTGGTGGCCACCTGTTCGGTCTGAAGAACGCCGAAGCCTCCATCCGCGTCTGTGGCTTGATACCCGTAGGAGTAAATCTGCCCGTTGATGGGATGGGAGGGGGTGGCGATGCCCGGTTGGTTGAACGGGATCGGCAAAAGCTCGTGAAGTCCGCGGTTGCCGACGTAACCGATGTCGACAAGCAGCGTATCGCGGGGTTGCCACTGCACATCGAGGGTCCAGTTTTCCGAATACGGCAGCGTATTTCTCGGATCGTAGCCGCCGAAGAGAAATGCCAACTCAGGTGTTCCAGTCGGGGAACAGGTGGGGGTCACGGGCTCGACGCACCCGCTCAATCCCGATTGATTGTGCACGAGCGCCTCGACGCCGGACAGATTGCTGGGCGGCGGCGCGGGCGCAACGGTGCCGAATGGATTGTTGGTGAGGCACTGAACGCCTTTGCAAGTGCTATTTACCGGCACGGTGAACGGCTGCTCCGCGGTTACGCCAAAAGGACCGCTTATGCCGAGTCCAGCGCTGGGCGAGAATTCGGTGAAGAATTCGCCGCGGTCGGCGTATAGGCCAAAACCCGCGCGGACGACAACGTTCTTCACAAACTTGGGGCTCCACGCGACGCCGACGCGCGGCTCAAACAGCCACTGGCGCCCGCTGAGTGTCGAATCGTTGACGCAGAACGATGATGGGGTAGCGCAGAACTCCTTGTTATTGCCGGCGATGACCAGGCCGATATCGCTGATGGTGTCGGTGCCGAGGTCATAGGAATAGTTCTGCGGGTAGAAATTGGTGAGGAGCCCATTCTTTTCGATGAGCGGGCCGTTCCAGTCCCAACGAAGACCGGCGGTTACGGAGAGATTGGACCTTAGTTTGAAATTATCCTGCGCAAACAATCCGGTTTGTTTTGCGTGATAGTAGCGGTTGGTCTCGCCGTTCAAAAGCTGTCCGCCGTTGCGGCCGCCGAGGTCTCCGGTCAAAAAATTCTTGAAGCTGGTGAAATTGAACGCCGCCACCTGATCTTCTTTATTGATCACATTCAATTGGCCGTAGTCTCCATCGAATCCGAAGGACAAGGTGTGCCGGCCGACGGTCCAGTTGTAATTGGTGGCCACCTGAAAGTGATTCTGGAAGACGCCGGCATTTGCGAAATTGTTGGCTGGGCCAATTTTCAGCGCGTCGCCGGTGCCGGAGCCGGCGTTGCTGATAGTAAAACCTGGAAAGAAATCGCTACCGAGAAGATTGATGCCTAAACTGCTGGCGCTCAGTTGCTGAGAGGTGGTGGCGTTGACGATCTGCCGGATAAAACCGATTCTTTGCTCCCAGGTGGTATGGGGAGTCAAGCTCGTGGTGTTGTCGAGCGAGAAGACCTGACTACCGGCCTTCAAGGACTGGGGAAAGCCAAGCACGTCGCTAACCGCGAAGGGACTGGTGCTGGGATCATTTTGAAAATAGTATTTTCCAGCAAGGCGGTCCTTGGTATTGAACAGGTAGTCGATGTTGGCGTTGACCTGGTCGGCGTTGAAGGTGCTCGGAGGCCCGGTCTGGATGGCGTTGCCACCCAAGGTTTGAATCTGCGCTGCATTCGTGATGTTTTGCGAGGGAATCACCAGCTGCCCACTCGGCGTTTTGGCCTGAAGGATGGTCAGTGCCGCGTTGTCGATACTGGTTGCCGGAACGCCGGCGAGGGCCGCGAGCGTCGTTGCGCTGCGATCGTCGGTAAGACCCGTGGGAACGTTGACAACTTCGGTCGAACCGTTGGTCGCGTCGGTGACTCTCTGCCCTTGGTAAGAACCGAAGAAAAAGAGTTTATCGCGCAGGATCGGTCCGCCCAGGGTAGCGCCAAAGGTGTTGCGGTGGAGCGGGGGCCGCGCAATCCCGGCAGCGTTCAGGAAAAACTGGTTGGCATCCCACCCGGAGGTCTGGTGATATTCGTACGCCGAGCCGTGAAGCTCGTTGGTGCCAGACTTGGTGGCCAGCGCGACGTGGGCGCCGCTATTGGCCCCCTGCGAGACGTCGTACATCGAGGTGTTCACGTGAATTTCTTCGACGGTTTCGGGCGGCGGCGCGGGAAGCGCTTGTCCGATGGCGTCGAAGACCGAACTGTTGGTGATCACCTGCCCGCCCGCTCCGAAATGCTCGTTGGTATTCAGTACGAACCGGCTCTCGCCGACGGCGCTCGACGACAACCCGTTAAAGAGGTTGTTGGCGTCCACGGAATTGAAGGTAAAGGTGTTGCTGGTGTCGCGCTGACCGTTGGCGAAAATGTTCTGATTTCCCAGGCCCGCGTTGGTCCCCGCACCACCGAGAAAGTCCGCATTCGCTCCAGGAGCCAGGATCGCCAGTTGCGTGAAGCTGCCCGTCCCGAGGGGGATATTTTCGATGATTTGGTTGTCCAAGGTGTAGCCGTTGGTCATATCGGTCTGGTTCAGCAGAGGGGTACCGGTCACGGTGACCGTCGCGGATACCTGCCCCGGCCGCAAAGAGGCGCTCACCGTTGTCGTGCGATCGCCCTGGATCAGGATCTTTGAGTGGACTTCGCTGCCGAATCCGTCGCGTGAAAAAGTAACTTCGTAAGTGCCAATCGCCAGGTCGAGTACCTGGTAGAAGCCATCGTTATTGGTCACCACACTACGCACGTCGTTGGTGTCCACATTGCGAATCTTAACCGTCGCGTTTTGCAGCACCGCGCCGGAGCTGTCGGCGACGGTGCCGTTGATAGAGCCGAGAGTTTGTTGCGCGTGGGAAGACAAAACGACGAAGAACAGGCTACTGAAAAACACGACGAGCGAAGCAGTCAGTTTCAACATTCGGTAAAGCCCCTTTTTCCTCGACGGGTATTCGCCAGGGATATCATTACCCCTGCGCGGAAATCAAGCTGCGCCTTGTGGATATCTGCAGACGCGATGCATAGTCCCGGCCAGAGTAAACGGTCCGGATGAACGGAAGTCTAAGCGATTGTTACAGTTACGTGAACGACGCCCGAGAGATCTTTCAGGAATCTTCAGGCCCGGATCCAAATAATTCATGGTGTGCCGGCGCTCTTTACAGACGCGCATTCATTCATTACCCTAGCAACCTATGTGGAATGTCGAAGAACGGTTTGCACCGAAGGCGATTGAGGGCATGGCGGCGCTGGGATTCGCAGTCGGCAGCACGCGCGGTGTTGTGCGCGTGGAGAAATACGGGTGTGGCGCCGAGTTTCGAAAAGGGACCGACGGACTTTACCAGATGACGGTGCTGCCCACGATCATGCTGAAAGGGCAGTTCACGCGGCTCTGGGACGCCGGGTATCAGAAATTTCTGCTGACCGATGAGGGCCTAAAGCTCCCGGCGCTGGCAGTGCACCTGGAGAATTTACGCAAGTTCAACGAAGAGCTGCGCACCACGCTGGGAGTGCCGACGTTTTACAACGAGGCGCTCGGGTCGGTGAGCCAGATTTCGGTCTACGATCGCGTCAAGGGTCGCAAGGGCGCCGTGCCGGACGACACCGTCGGGGCGCACAGCGACGGAGGCGGCCACTAGGCTCGCCGCGTGAATAGCCGCACGCGGCGAACATTGGCCGCGCAAGATCGATGCAAGGTTCTATCACTTGCGCCACCCTGCTTGATCTTTTCCTTACCAACGAACATTACAGCGTGAATAGAAATCCGTGCATCCTACAAGAGCGCGCTCGAAGGGATATGTTTACGAAAGGCGGACGGCATGGGCAGAGTGGTGGCCTTGATGGACGATCTATTTTTTCAGATGAAGGTGGCGGAAACCGCCAAGCACCTTGGCTTGGAGCTCAAAGTGGCCGCGACGGGCGACGCGCTGCTGACCCTGCTGGAAAACACGCCGAAGCTCGTGATCGTGGACCTGAATGCGCGGAGCCAGCCGATTCAGGTGATCGAGCGTGTCCGCGCCGGCAAGCATGACGTGCGCGTGGTGGGATTTCTCTCGCACGTGCAAACCGATCTGGCCGCACAGGCCCGGGCGGCGGGCTGCGACGAAGTCATGCCGCGATCCATCTTTACGCAAAATCTGGCGGCGATCCTGGCCGCCGCGAAAGACTGATGTGAACTCCACCTGCCTCGCGCTCAGCGCGCGAATTTTCTTAGCCTCGGCGCTGACCCTGCTCGCAGTCGGCCATTGTTGCGCGCAGGAATCCAGTTCGCGGCCCAGCGGCGGCCCACCCAGCGATCTCACTGGACCGAGTCTCGCGCTCCGCGAAGCGCTCTCCGCAGCCTGCTTGCAAAGTGAACGCGACTTTACAAAATTTCTCACCGCGCGAAACGCCGAAACGTTTGCGAGTCTGACGCCAGGTGCTCGCGTAGCGCTCATGAAGCGCTTCGTGCTGCTCGATGAACCGGGCAGGCCTTCCCTGGTGACCGGCGCGTCCGGCAGGCCGCTGGTGCGCTGCGAGACTCCCGGAGGCGCCGCCGAAGTGCAAATCGGCGGCCCGGAAATCTCCGACAATCTCGCCTTCCTGCCCGTGGAAATCCGCGACGCCACCGACACCGTCGGCGCAAACGTAATGCACGTGAAAATGGGCCTGGTCCGCGAAAATGGCGAGTGGAAACTGCTCTCGGTCGGCCTGGTTCTGCTGGACTTGCCTTCCCTCGCCGCCGAATGGGACGCCGCACAAATCCAGTCCACCGAGCAATCTGCCATCGAAGCTCTCAAGGCAATCGCTGAGGCGGTGGAAGCGTACCGTCGCACCTATACACGCCTTCCGGACTCGCTCGCGAATCTGGGACCGGTCAAGCGTGGAGCAGCCAGCCCGGAAGCCGCGGGCCTTCTGGACGCCGACCTCGCCTCCGGCGCGAAGAGCGGCTACAACTTCCGCTACGTGATCGCCGGTGCGAGCACACTCGGCGCTCCTGCAAAATTCGCGCTCGCGGCAACGCCGCAAACCTATGGGCGCACCGGACGCCGCTCGTTCTTCCGCGACGTGAACGGCGGGCTGCATGGCGCGGACCGCCAGGGCTCGGTCGGCAGCGAATTTGATCCCAAGGTCGAATAAAACTTTCGCAAAATCACGGTTGAAGCATGGGAGCGGCCTCCGAGGTCGAGCCTTACCCCGAACGGCCCCTGCTCGCACATCGGCGTGCAGTGGGGAACGACTCCACCGGAAAAACAAGTCGCCATCCTGGATCGCTGGGTGCAACGGACCGCCAGAACTTCCACTGGATGCGATCGGGTTTTTCCGGAACTCCGCGGCCAGGGCCCTGGTTCAGGGTCCCTGCCGCCCTGATAGTGTCTTCCTTCCTAAATCGATCCATTCACAATATTTGTGCCGCGGCGGACTTGGCGCTACCATCGGACGTTTCCGTATGGGCCACCCGACAGGCGCAACCTCGTGCGTCTAACTCTCGTGCTTCTCTGGTTCGCGCTGCTAGTTCCGTCACAAGCCGCGCCGGCCGAGCCGCAGGCGGATTCGCAATACGGCCCGCTTCCCGTCTTCGAATTGCACAGCGGATTCTGGATCAATCTCCACCACACGCTCTACGGCCAAGCTCGACAATCGCGCGACGCCCGAGGCAGCCCCTCCGGCACGGGCGCCGCAACCCATCGCACTCCCAGCGAACAACTCGCCTGGGATGCTGCCGTCTCCTACTACGCCGCCAACTATCAAGACAAAGATCTGCTGTTCAACACCGAGCTGATCCTGTTGAAAGACCAGCTCGGCGATTTCGAACAATGCGACGAACTCTCTGGCGCCAAAAAGAAGACCTGCGACGCCGGCTTGTCGCCGAAACTCACCCGTATTCTCGATGCCGCCGCGCCCGTCTATCGGGCCCACGAGTGGCCGGAGCACGATCGCGCCAATCGCAAATGGATTGCCGGCGTGTCGCCGCTGGTCCGGACAAAAGGCGTCGAGTTATCGCATCGTCTGGCGGAGATTTACCAAACCCAATGGCCCAAGGAACGCATCCGCGTCGACGTCTCCGCTTATGCGAACTATGCCGGCGCCTACACCACGCTCGATCCCTTCCGCGTGCTCATATCCAGCACCGATCCCCGCAATCAAGGCGACTCCGCGCTCGAGGTCTTGTTCCACGAAGCCTCCAACGGCATCGCTGAACCCGTGCAGCTAGCCATCAACCGTGAATGCCGCCAGCGCGACAAAGCCATCCCGCGCGATCTTTGGCACGCGCTCGTGTTTTACACCACCGGCGAAATCATCAAACCGATTGTTAATGCGGAGAACGCCAGCGCCAACGGCGGCGAATACACTCCCTACGCCTTCCGTGAACGCCTCTATCAACGCGGCTGGGACGAGTACCTCAAGCTCCTCGAACGGTTCTGGCAACCCTACCTCGACGGCACGGCCACTTTCGACGACGCCATCGCCCACATCGTTTCCGCCCTTTAGCCGCCCGGTCAAGCCAGACTTATTCGGTTACCGGTGCTTGTCCGGCTTGAGGAACGTTCCTTGCTGAAGTTCGTCAAACGCTTCGCGTAGCTGCTCCTGGTTGTTCATCACGATCGGCCCGTACCACGCAACGGGTTCCTCGAGTGGCTTCCCCGAGACGAGGAGGAAACGGATTCCGTCGGCCCCGGCTTGCACAACGACTTCGTCGCCTCTGTCGAAGAGCACCAGCGAGCGGTCGCCGGCTTCTTTCGGAGGTGTGGTGTCCAACCAGCCGACCGATTCGGTTGGCACGGCAGGGGACCCGAGGCATTGCAGAACTTCCCGGCGCCCGCAAAGACGTACGCAAACGCATGGCGCGTTATTTCAACCGGCAGCGTTTTCGCCGGCCCGGAGGAACCGACACGTCAACGTAGACGGGGTCGGCCGCGATGCCAGTATCGGACCCTTTCTCCCCCAGAAAGTGCCGCAGACGACGCGCGCGCGCGTGCCGTCGTCGTCGGTAATTTCCGGAATTTCCGGCGCTTTCACCTCCTGGTAACGCGGCACCGTCATTTTGAGCGACGCCGGGAGGTTGGCCCACAACTGGAACCCGTGCATCCGGCCGTCCGGATCGCCTTTGGGCATTTCCTGGTGGATGATCCCGCGACCTGCGGTCATCCACTGAATGTCGCCTGCGCGATGGCGCCACGGTTGCCGATGCTGTCGCCGTGCTCGACCGTTCCCGCGAGAACATAGGTGATCGTCTCAATGCCGCGATGCGGATGCCACGGAAAGCCCGCCAGGTAATCTTCTGGAATGTCATTGCGAAAATCATCCAGAAGAAGAAATGGATCAAAGTCGGATGTCTCGTGAAAGCCGAACGCACGACGCAGGTGAACTCCAGCACCTTCGATGGTCGGCTGTGAAGTGATGAGTCGTTGACGGGTCGAATGGACACCAAGAACCTCCAGTAATGCGAGCCTCAGCTATTTCCAAATACGGGCACGGCGGCGCCATGAATCACTTTCGCGCCATCGCTGCACAGGAACACGATGACACGCGCAATGTCTTCCGGCTTCGGCCACTTCGCAAAATCTGCCTTGGGCATTGCTTTCCGGTTTGCTTCCGTGTCAATGATGCTGGGAAGAACCGAATTCGCGCGGATTCCGGTACCCTTCAGGTCTTCGGCAAGAGAATCGATCATGGCTACCGCCGCAGCCTTTGACGCGGCATAGGCAGCAGCGCCAGCACCGTGATCGATCGCAGCTTTGGCCGCGATGTTCACAATCGCTCCGCTGCCTTGCTTAAGCATTACCCTCACCGCGGCACGCGACAGCGCATACCCTGCGCGCAAGTTCAACGCCAGCATCTGGTCGAAGACCTTCGTATCCATCTCCCATAATTTCACGCCGCCCGCGTAACCGCCAACCGTGTTGACCATGGCGTCGAGTCGTCCGTGCCGCGCGACAATTCCTTCGACGAGTTTACCCACTTCCGCTTCATCGGTGACATCGACATCGTAGCCGTCGAGCCGGGAGCCGTTACCGGCAGCCAGATTCTTCAGGGCATCGAGCTCTTCCTGCTTTCTATACGTGACGATGACACGCGCGCCTTCCTCCAGGAACGCCAGACTTACCGCGCGTCCCAATCCGCCCGTACCCCCGGCGACCAATACCACTCTTCTGCCGATGTCATATTCGATTTCTTCCTCTTATTTCCTTATCGCTTGGTCACGCTATGTATTTCGGCGATGTAGCCGCCCGGAAATTCCACGATCGCGGTGGTCCGATCGTTCGTCTTGTAAGGCGCCGATAGAATCTTCACACCGGCAGCTTTGGCTTTTTCCAGCGTCGCCGCGAGATCCTGCACCTGGTATCCGGTAATCTCATGGCCGAACGGATACGGCAAATGGCCATCCGTCACCAGGACCTGCATGTTGCCGAACAGCGACGTGATGCGAATGCGGCGGTACGTCTCTCCCGGGCGGCCGATTTCGCCTGCGTCGGCGTGCTGGTCATCCGCGACAACCTTGCCGTGGGCGAAGCGTACGAAGTCATGACGAAGTTATCGGCCTCATCGCGCGACACATAAACCCGGTTATCTGGAATCGTTTCAAGCGGCGCGTATTTGGGTGGCGTGAAGTGCCAATACAGTTGCATCTTCAAGCCGCCGGGCCACTGGATGACGGCATCGATTCCGATGGGGTCCTTGAACGGTTCGACGATGACTTCTGCTCCCGCCGAACGAGCGGCCTTGATCGCCTGATCCATGTCGGTAACCAGATATCCGGTGCGTTCCTGCCCAAACGGGAACGGGATCGGCGTTTGGAACGCGAAGACAGAGAGCGTGCCGACCGGAGTCAAAAAAATTGGAATTCCGTGCTGCTTGGCACTGGCAGAACATTTGTCACGGACCGTTTGGACGGCTGACCGCCGAACGTGGCGACAAAGCTGTTGACGAACGCGTCCAAATCGCCGGGAGCAACGTATACGTGCGTCGAATCATATTGCGGCCCCACGGCCACATTCGGCGTCGCCGCAGCGGCGTGGGCGACTGCCGGTGCGGATCTGGCAGCAGCGATAGATGCGCGCTTCCGACAGCCAGAAGGACCGCGACAGCGGTCATGGCCAGCGATCTGGTCATACGCATCGGAATCTCCTTTCTTGACGACGGGTTGGTATGAGCCTATGGCTAGGAAGCGGCCTCGTCGATGTATTTCGGCACGATAGGGGTTCCGGTTCTCGCCGGCGCCACGTATTTGAACCTTCAGAGAGCGTACGCCGGGGTTGCTGTTGTAAGCAAAAGAAGAAGAAATGTGAGTGGAGGCGCGGGCGGGATTCGAACCCCGCCCAGCTTGAAGACGCGTAAGTTGTTGATTCTACGTAACGCCAGAAACGCGGAAAGCGCACAAAATATTCCGATTCCAGTTACGCGGAGGTTCCGCAGATTTCCTAAAACAGCCACCTCCTGATGGGCCTGAGGGGCAGGTTACCTATATGTTACGTCGCCAACGATTGCGCCTGTCACTGGGACGGAGGTAACAAACCCGCTTGCCTCATGACCGAAAGCATGTCCCAGACGCTCCACTCCTCGCAAATCTTCCCCGCCTTGAACCGGAAAAGGGTCATGCCATCAATTTTGATCTTCTTGCCCGTTGCCGGAAAACCCATTCCTGCCTGGGTGTTCGTACCAGACGAAGTCCAATACACCGCCACCAGATCTTGTTCGGCCAGAATCTGGTTGACCTTGACTGTCATACCTGGCAAGGCCTTGCGTTCTTCTTTAGCTGCGGCCATGTCCTCCTCGAGGGTATATTCGCGATTTTCGCCGTGCGCAACGAAGTCCTTGGCGTGTGACTCCGCATACTTGTCTAAGTGTCCTTGGCTCAGCACCTCTTCAAAAAAGCTTCGGCAAACCTGCTTGTTTCTGTCTTGAACTCTGGTCTGCTGTCCCTTTACGGGCAGGCAGATCGCAAGCAGCAACAGCAAAAATGAAGACTTGCGCATACGATTCTCCTCGGTTGGCTAAGCTCTTCCTGCTTTACTGATACGAATCGCGAGACTGGGAAATTTCAGCAGTGCCCGTCGAGCCTTTCCTGTCTGAAATAAATCGATGCGGATGCCGTTAAACCGGTGTTTGGTTCATACCTACCGACCTTGTGCGTATGAACGATGGGGGATACACCGATGTGTATGCCACGTGGAATTGAAGAGTGAACATCCGATTACGCTGCAAATCGCTGTTTCGGTGGGACTACAGGCTGCATACGCGCCATTGCGTTCTTCTTGCGCGGTGGGAAGCGAACGAATAGAGCCGGCCAAAACAAGGCGTTATTGCTGGTCTTTCGGTGCTATTGGAGTCAAATAGAGTCAGTTTCGGGTTTTACGCGGGCCATGTGGTCAGCCGCGAACTCGCCCTTATCGTTCAGAATGAAACTATACCGACCCGATTTGATGTCTTCTAGGACCTGCGGCTTCCCATCAAATTCCGGCACCGCGCTTCCGCAGATATGGTGCACAAGCTGGCCCCCTGAATTTCGATCTTCCACGGTTCTAAGCGAATCTCAGACGGCGCTTCGGCTGTAATGTCTTGTGTGCCCGTTAGGACAACAATGCCAGTCAAGAATTTTGGTCTTTCAGTTAGGTGAATATTGGTGGTCGCCATGTGAGTAGCCAACTCGCACAACGGAACCGAAGACATTGGAAACCATCTATTTTTGAACCCTGTTATGCGTATGGTCAGACCATATCTCTGTCGTTTCGTACCTTCTATCTCCCATTCTTGTAATTCCGGATACAATCGATTCCATGGAACTTGATTCGCAAAAGGTCTCGCGAGTCGCTTTTGCCTACTTGTGGTCCATCTTGTTTTGGATGGGTCTTGCCTTTCTGGCAGCAGGGGAGGATAAGTTCCACTTCTTGGAGAGGGGACTCCACACATCTTACTGGACCGCACTCCTTGTCGAAGGCGGATTTTACTGTCCGCGGCGCTGTTGACGCCTCCCGTTTTCGCGATAGTTCACCGCTATCCAATCACCAAACCGATTCGGTTTGGTCGGGTAGCTGGCTATGTTCTTGGCGTCGCGCTTTACCTCATCGCCTGCGTGAGCCTCCGTTGGATTATAATGCCGCCTTGGAATATTCCTGCTCAGAAGTTCGATCAACGCTCGTTGCACGCGTTTGTTATGGGTTTTGACGTTTTTGCCGAGACCATCTGGAACTACATCATTCTTCTGGCGGCCGCGCATGCATATGAGTACTTTAAGCGGGCGAGAGACCAGGAACTTGAATTGCAGCAGGCGCTTGCCACCAGCGAACTCCAAGCCCTGAAGAGTCAGCTTCATCCGCATTTCTTATTCAATACACTCCAGGGAATCTCAGCTCTGATTGACACAGAGAAAGAGCGCGCCAAAACGATGGTTCTTAAGGTGTCTAACTTGCTTCGGACTGCTTTGCAGTGCGCGAGCTCGGACGTCATTAGCCTCGATGAAGAATTGAAGTTTGTCGACGATTACCTCAGCGTGGAGAAAATGCGTTTGGAAGACCGACTTGAAGTCCGCTGGCAAATTGACCCCGCCGCGCGGCATTTGCTTGTGCCACAACTGATCATGCAACCTCTCGTGGAAAATGCGATTTTCCACGGTGTGGCTTGTTGCCGCGGAGGAGGATGGATCGAAGTTTCATCCCGGCGAGCGGGAGGCATGCTGGAGATCGCAATCCGCAATAGCGTTGGAGGAAAGCGGCAAGCAGGGATGGGGCTGGGTCTCCAGAATGTGAGAGCACGATTGAAACACCTTTACGAGGACGAGGCGACTCTCTACTTCGACCAGGGCAGCGATGGCGTTGCGATCGCGACTCTTGTGTTGCCGGCAATCGGTCAACAGAAGGAGGCGATGAAAGAAATGTTGGCCTCGAATTTACACGCTTAGTGGAGGGAAAGATTGTGCAGGTATTGATTGTCGACGACGAACCGCTTTCCAGAAGCTCCCTCGAGAATGCCTTGAGAGCGAGGAACGACGTTCACACCCTCGATTGCGCGAACGACGCTGTTGAAGCCCTGGAATTGCTACAAAACAGGTCCTATGATGTCCTTCTACTCGACATTCACATGCCGGAATTATCGGGAATCGAGCTAGCCGACCGGTTAAATAAGTGGCGGCGGCCGATACCATCAATTGTGTTTCTCACCGCGCACCATCAATACGCCGTTGCGGCATTTGAGAAGCACGCCGTTGACTATGTCCTGAAGCCTTTTGCACAGAATCGCCTTCATGAAGCACTAGATATGGCAATCCGCAGAACGGAAAGCGAGCGAGCGGCCCAATTGGTGAAAATACTGCCTCAGCTCGAGGATGCGTTGTCGAAGTCAGCGAAAATCGCAATCAAGACGAAAGGAAGGATCCTTTTTGTGGATCCGGCCGACGTGGTGATTATCGAAGCTCAAGGCAATTACGTGTTGTTACGGCGCCCTTCAGGATCGTACCTACTTCGAGAGTCGATTTCTACGATGGCGGAAAAGCTAAAAGCCTACGGATTTATAAGAATACATCGCTCCGTCCTGGTGAACGGTTCCTTCGTTGAAGAAATTCAGCCTTGGCCCACGGGAGAGTATGTGCTTCGCATCAAGGGGGGCAAGGAATACACGGTCTCACGCACTTACAAGAGCAACTTGAAGTCCCTTGCAAAATTCTGGATCGGCGCCGACACTTTCGTCGCAGACTAACACCGTGCCAGTTTCACAGCGAGAGTACCAGACACAAAGAGGGCCATTGGTCCCCGATCGTCGTGGACGCCGCGTCCAGGACTCGCCGGCTCTTTTCTCTTACACAAAAACCACCAAGGTTAGATCGTTCCGCGTCCAGTTCGACCTGAATTTGACGCTGAGGGTGATTCCTAATTTCCGCGACATCGAGTTTGTGCATCGCAAGGATCTACAGAATCTGGAATTCGTGGACATGCGGCTTTTTTTTGGTTTGTCTTGACAAACTAGCGTGACGGATTTCCGAGAATGTGATCCAAGCCTCCAAGATCGGGGTTGGAGGCTAAAGTAACTAACCTCCACCAATTCATGAGAACCCCAGAAAACAGTTCACGTAAATCATTGAAAAGTAAGCTTCCCAATATCTTTTCATATTGGGAACTCGATTTGCTCCAGTATCCGCTCTGAGTATTACCCCGGGGCGCGTTCTTTAGTTCCTGCGCGGATCATTAGTACATAAATTAATGGAGGTTTCAGTGAATCAAGATTTTTCGCAGATTCTTTGTGTATCATGTTATGGCCATCTTGGCCCTCGGTCTTGACAATCGTTGTGGCCGTGAGCGCTCAAGTAATCAGCGCCGACCTCGTCGGAACCGTCCTAGATAAGACGGGTGCGGCGGTCCCGAGCGCGACCGTAGAAGCGGTTAACTCCGAAACCGGAGTTAAGTACAACACTCGGGCAAATGAAAACGGTGAATATCGCTTCAACAATTTACCGGTTGGAACGTACAGTGTCTCCGGTTCCTCCTCCAGTTTCGCAACCACGACGATCAACAATTTCCAGCTTGAGTTGAATAAGACCAGTACGTTGCAAATCACGCTGGAAATTAAGGGCACTGTCACGTCCATCGAGGTCTCGGGTGCTGCACCCGCCTTGGACACGACGCCGGCGCAGATTACCACCACCTTTGACCAGAAGCTCGCGGCGGACCTGCCCGTTTCGTCTGTCACAGGCGGCGTTCTAATCTTTCGCACTGTTGAGCGCTGGCGTCGCCACCGGCGGCGGAATCAGCGCAGGCACCGGTCCGAGCATCGGTGGCCAGCGTCCCAGAAATAACAACTTAACATCGAGGGTGTGGACAACAATGACAAAGCCGGTGACCAGCCCGTTGGTCACGATTCCGAAACGATGCAGTGGCGAGAATCTCAGTTCTGCAAAACCAGTTCACCCCTGACTTCGGACATTCGTCCGGTGGCCAATTCAACACCATCATCATCAAGAGCGGCACGAATTCGTTTCACGGCGATGCTTACATCTACTCTGAGAACAGAAATTTTAACGCCGTCGACCAATCTTAGTCAACAACGGCCTTCCCTCAATCCGCGCTACGACAACAACCGCATGGGTGGCGTGTTTGGCGGACCTGTCATGAAACAAACTCTTCTTCTTTGGCGCTCTGGAATATAATCCCATCGGATCAGCGGCCGTGCTTGGGTCCCCCGGTTCTGCGCGCCGACATCCCGCTGGTTATAGTGCCTTGGCGGCTTTGCCGGGGATTTCAGCGACCAACCTAGCCATTTCTAAAAAGTACGTGGCGCCGGCTGCCTATCTGAGACACGACCGGAACGTGCGGTCCTAACGCCGCTGCCCAAGGTGTCAGAACCGTAACCAGCAACACCGGCGCGACTGCGGCGGTGCCGGAAGGGATTCTTAGCTTTTCCGGTCCCAACTACCTCAACAACTGGGCAGCGTTGGGCAGTATTGATTACGACATATCCTCGAGAGACCAACTGCGCGGGCGCTATGTGTATAACCGCTCGGTGGGAATTGACACGAATGCATTTTTGCCTGCCTTTTATCTAAATGCGCCGAACCAAATTTCATCTTTTGACGATTAATGAATACCACACGTTTAACCTCAACACGCAGAATGAGTTCCGGCTTGGCTATAATCGCTTTGATAATAAAACGCCAGCTGGGGAAGATTTCAGTTCCCGGGTTTGGATAGTTTCCCCAACATCGTTCTCGACAGCCTCAATGGTCTTAATATCGGACCTGATCAAAACGCACCGCAGTTCACGATTATCAACACCTATCAGTTATCCGACAACGTCAGTTGGACGCACAACAAACATACTGTAAAAGTCGGTATTGAGGGTCGCAAGTACATTTCTCCTCAATCGTTCACCCAACGGGCGCGGGGCGACTACGAATACAGTTCTTTGCAGCAGTATCTGGATGACCTGAGCCTTGGTATTTTGGCGCAAAGAAGCGTAGGCCAGTCCACCTATTACGGTGACCAGGCTGCTCTGTATTGGTTCGTAAACGACAACTGGAGAATAAAGCAAAATCTCACTTTGAACTTCGGCGTGCGTTACGAATACACCACCACACCATTCGGCATTCGGTCGCAAAGCCTGAACAGCCTCGCCTCCAGTACCCGGCGTCGCGGTATTTGATGAACCTCGCGCTCCCAAGAACGACTGGGGACCGCGTGTGGGATTCGCCTGCTCGCCCGGCACCAGTGGCAAGACGTCTATCCGTGGTGGCTTCGGAATCGCGTATGACGTCCACTACGACAACATCGGCATTTTGTCTTTGCCACCGGAGTTGAGCGTTACCGAGAACACCCCGTCACTTACAGCAAATACTCCGAATTTTCTCGGCAACGGCGGCTTACCACCTGGAACGGGAGGGGTCAAAACGTTTGCTACTCCCGCGGAGGCAGGTCACGCGCTGCTACCACGACTTATTACCCGCCAAACGTATTGGATCCGAAGTCCATCGATTGGACCTTGGGCGTTCAGCACAGCTTCTGGAATGATTACACCGTCGAGGTGCGCTACATTGGCACTCGAGGGATTCACCTCGACGTGCAATCGATTGTCAACCTTGCGGCTCTGACGACTCCTGCTTTGCACCTGCCCACCTACATCGGAAATGTGCCATCGCAGGCCACCTTGGACGCTTCGACAGTAAATCTGGGGCACAATTCTAAATAGCGGGGATGGTATAGTGCCACTTTATGATGCTGCTGGTTTCAATCAAAATGCCTTACGGCGTTCCTCCCAGACGGATCCTCGACTTATCACGGCCTGGCGTCGCAGGTCGCGCGCCATCTCGCCCACGGACTACAGTTTATTGGCGCTTATACCTACAGCCACTTAATTGATGACAGCACTGCAGACTTCCACACCACAGACCTGACGCCGCGCCGACAGCAAGATTTTGAGAACCTGTCTGCGGACCGGTCCAACTCCGCTCTGGATCATCGTCATCGCTTTACTCTGGCACTGGTATACGACGAACCGTTTTTCAAAAGTGGAAACACATTTGCCCAGGAACGTTCTCGGAAATTGGGAAATTGCCCCGATCTATACAAATCAGACCGGAGAGTGGGCCACCGCACAAAGTGGCTTCGATCCCAATCTTAACGGTGATTCTGCTGGCGGGGACCCGCACCATTACCGACCCTTCGGGTGTCGGAGGCACCGGAAGCGGCGTAGTGCCACTTTGCACTAGCGCCGTGGCGCCCGCGGATTGCACTTTGGCTAACGTCTTGAATATTGCAGACAATGTTGTGGGTTACTCTGCAACCAATCCAAGCGCAAAATATATTCAGGCCTACTATGGCGCCTTGGCGAATACCGGCCGCAATACCATTCTCACTCCCCCGACGAACAACTTCGACGCCACGGCGGTCAAGCGCTTCGCGATCGCCGAACGGTACAAAGTTAAGGTCGGGGTGCGGCCTTAAAACTTGTTGAATCATCCACAATTTATTCCATGCTGCGCCGCGGGTGCTGGCCCCGGTGCGCTCGGTGGAGCGACCAATGCAGTCATACCCAGGGCGTTACCGGTTGGGCGCGCAACGCGCGTGAACCGCAACGAGGCATCTTCGACAACTTTAGTGCGGTGTTCCCGAGCGAAGCTCGAGCGCTGCAACTTTCTCTTAAGATTTTCTTCTAGACCCAACCCTTTCGCTTCTCGATGAAGGGGCAGATAGGCAGAAGGCGTTCCGATCTTCGGGCGTTATTTTGCTTTTTCCGGCGACGCACGAAAGCAACCGTACATCGGTGATTTCCAGCGCCGCATTTACATGTATTGGTCTTTTAATTCCCCAGGAGGAATCAATGAACCAAATGGGCCAAAAAATAGTCGCCATGATCGCATTGGGAACTTTTGCGCTGGTTATCGGGCTCGGCGAGTTGCGGCAAGCGCAAGCGCAGGAGGCCAAAGAACCCTATCCAAGCATGGCTCCGCTTGATCAATACTTAATGGAGCGCAACGCCGAGATTGCCATGGCGCGGAGCGCGGCCCCGGAGGCCATCTCGCGCGATGCCGATGTCCTCGTCCTGGGAAGGCATGGCTACGAAACCGCAGTCAAAGGTAAGAACGGTTTCGTGTGTGTCGTGGAGCGAGGGTGGATGGGCCCATTCGATGGCGAATTTGCCGTTAATTTTTGGAACCCTAAACTTCGAGGCCCGCTCTGCTTCAATCCGCCGGCTGCCCGCTCCATTCTGCCGATGACGTATAAAAGAACGGAGATGGTATTGGCCGGTCAATCCAAAGCTCAGATCATCGAGGGCATCAAGACATTCATAAAGCAAAAGCTGCCGCCTCTGGAGCCTGGAGCCATGAGCTACATGATGTCGAAAGAACAGTACCTTACCGATGACGGCCAACACAACTGGATAGCTCACGTGATGATTTACACTCCGCTCATGGACAGTGCCGTTTGGGGCGCAGATTTGCCCCACTCTCCCGTCATGCTGAATCCACAGTTCCATGGCGATCCGGAACCAATCGACGTATTCATGATTCCCGTGGGCAGATGGTCGGATGGAACGGCAGACCCAGTCAAGTATTAGCAATGCGAACCAATGTGAGCGGTGCATCTCAAGAGCTATGTGATCCATGAAAACCGAATTGTGTTCTGCCTTTGTTCTGGTTACTTGCCTTGCGCTGCCAGCCGCCGGCCAGAAGAGAAAGTGCCCAAGCCCCCATATGACCAAAAGGGCCAGCTTATCCGGCCCGCCGGCTAGCGAATGGATGTTTCTCTCCACCGGCTATGGAATGAACTACAGCGCAGGCCCCGACGGCCACGAAATGTTTACCAATATTTTCGTACAGCGCTGGGCTTTCAACATTGGTCGCCACAGGCCGCAATCCGAACGTCGAAGGACTCGGCCTGGAACTGACCGGTGTTGAAGTCCTGACCGGGGATACATCAAGGTCAACGAGCGGCTGCAGACCACCGCGCCCGGCGTCTGGGCGATCGTCGAGCGCGCAGGTAGCCCGCAGTTCACGCACATCAGCATCGACGATTTCCGCCTAAACCCGCCGGCCATGCGAGCCTACCCCACTCACTATCAAGAAGACCGAGTTGGTGTTGGCCGGACAATCCAAAATCCAGATGTTCGACAGTATCAAAACCGCTTTCGATAAAAAGAAATTACCGATGCCGGAATCCGGCGCCACGTGCTACATGATGTCAAAGCAACAATACTAGGGCGATCGCAACGGGCACTGGCATCCCCACCTCATGTTCTTCGTTCAGCAAACCGACGCTGCAACTCGGGGCGCAGACCTGCCCGGCGCCCCCAGTTTGACATTGGACAACGGTCCGGACCCACTCACCATATTCCTGACACCGGTGCGCCAATAGTCGGTTGGTTCACCTGATCTCTCGGCTGAACACTGACGTTCGATCTGACCACATCATTGGCGTGCGAAGATTATCGTGACCGTGAATGAGGGAGGATTGGCTGTGAAAGTCCGTAGGAGTTACGTGATGACAAGTACCTTCGCGGCGGCCAGTCTTTACCGATCGAATGCGGGTGGCGTAACTGCCAACTGGCAGTAATTAATTGGCACTTTGGCAGGACGCGCATATTCTGGGATGGCTATGAGACACGCGCAACGCCGTAAGCGACTAAAGGTTAGGGCAAGGGAAGTCCGGCTGGATGGCCGCCATGCTCCGCTCGGCGCGAGTCTAGGCCTGCGCGAAACGACCATTGCTTCGCTGATTGATGAGGTCCGGGCTGGGCTGCCGTTCAAAGCGCTCCAGACCTTTTCATCGGAGAGTGGCATAGGCGTTGGTCAAATTGCGTCGCTCATCGAATTGCCGGAGCGAACCCTGGCCCGGCGAAAGGTCGCGGGAAGACTCACCTCAGGGGAATCCGAACGACTCCTGCGTCTCTCCAAGGTGTTTGAACAAGCGGTCGGCTTGTTTGAAGGAAATGTGCCTGCGGCAGTCGCATGGCTCCAAACACCCAAGAGGGCGCTGGGCGACAAATCTCCTTGGACGTACTTGCAAACCGAGATTGGTGCCCGCGAGGTAGAAGACCTGATGGGCAAGTTGGAACACGGAGTTTTCACTTGAATTTCACCGCTTGACGAATCGTCAAGCGGAAGTTCAGAAGAGTAGCCTTCACCGGCGAAGGGGCGCGCCGCTATGGAGGGCGCTGGAACTCCAAGGGCGTAGCCGTCGTCTACGTTGCACAATCGCAGTCCCTCGCCGCTCTTGAAATGCTAGCCCATTTCGATTCCGGAGACCTGCTGAGGTATTACGTTGCGATTCCGGTCAGTTTCGATTCGCTCGTCGTGGATGTAGATGTTTCGTCACGGCCAAAGAATTGGAAAAGCTATCCCGCACCCAAGAACTTGCGGGCGATCGGCGATGCCTGGGTGGCCTCGGGGAAATCCGCAGTATTGCGCGTGCCGAGTGTCCTCGTTCCATCGGAGAGTAACTTTCTTTTGAACCCCCGCCATCCTGAGTACGCAAACCTTGTCATCGGAGAACCATCGCGATTTGGCTTTGATCCGCGGCTATTTCGTCGGACCTGGACGTAAGGTGCGTAGGAAGCGTGACTGTAAAGGATCTCTCCGGACCGTACACTTGGAAGCTGGAGGCGCGGGTGGGATTCGAACCCACGAATGGAGGTTTTGCAGACCTCTCCCTTGGGCCACTTGGGTACCGCGCCAAACAGTCGAGTATAGCAAATCCCGCGCGGGCCAGCCTCAGGGCAGGACCGCCACTCCACACAAATTTGAAACGCTATTTCTTTTCGGCGGGTGACGTTACTCTCGCTTCGCGCAAAAACCGCGCCGCTTCTTCCGGCGGCGTCGGGTTGATGTAAAACCCGGTGCCCCACTCGAATCCCGCCACCTTCGTCAATTTCGGGATGATCTCGATGTGCCAGTGATAGTGGTCGTTGATTTCTTCCCCGATCGGCGACGTGTGGATCATAAAATTGAACGCCGGCTTGTCCAGCGCGGCATCCAGCCGCATCAGGGCATCCTTCAACATTTTCGCCAGGCTCGCATAAATTGAGCTCTGGTTATTTTCGTAAGCCGAACCGTGCGCTTTCGGCAGCAGCCACATTTCAAACGGAAATCGCGAAGCATACGGCGCCACCGTGATGAAATGTTCGTTCTCTCCGATCACGCGTTCCCCGGTGTCCCGCTCCTGCCGGATGATGTCGCAAAAGATGCACCGCTCTTTTTCGTCGTAGTAGTGCCAGCAGTTGTCCACTTCCTCCCGCACGCGCCTTGGCACAATCGGCAGCGCAATCAACTGCGAATGTGGATGCTCGATCGACGCTCCCGCTCCTTCGCCGTGGTTCTTGAAAATCAAAACGTACCGGAAACGCTTGTCATTCTTCAAATCCAGCATGCGGTCGCGGTAAGCCCACAAAACATCTTCCACTGCCCGCTCCGGCAGCATCGCGAGCGAAGACCCGTGCTCCGGCGTCTCCACGATCACCTCGTGTGCTCCCACGCCGTTCATCTTGTCGAATAAGCCTTCGCCTTCGCGGTCCAGTTCGCCTTCGATCCCCAACGCCGGAAATCGATTCGGCACCACGCGAATGCTCCACCCGGAAGTATTCGCGCCGCCTCCATTGCGCCCGTACACCAGAATCTCTGGCGGCGTCTTCCCTTCGGCTCCCGGACAAAACGGACAATTTTTCTGCCCAAGCGGCACCACCGTCTCGCGCAGAAAATCCATCGGCCGTCTTCCGCGTTCCGTCGAAATGATCACCCATCGACCGGTTATCGGATCTTTTCGTAGCTCCGGCACAGCAATCCTCCCAAAACGTGCTCGGGGACAAGAGCTAAGGTAAGAGCACCCTTGCTTCGAATTGTACCGCGTCTAACCGCTTCTTCGCCTACCCCGGCCTAGGTTTTTCAGGGCAGGTTCTTCGAGAGGCACCCTCTGATCCTTACTCTTATGATTGAGCCTAGAAAAGCCGCATCCAGTGAGTTCTTCACAGGCGAGGCCGTGCTCTGGACGCCGTGCCGGAAAGGAATCGGACTTGAACACGTCGGAGCCAGTACCGCTCAGTTTCACATGCAAATCGTCCAAAGACATTGTGGAACCGGAAGAAGAATCAGCCAACGCGCAGCCCCTGTCCGTCCTCATTGTGCGGTTGGGCCCGGTCTGGAACTTATCGGTCTCTCCGCAGCATTGACCTACTAGATATTTAATTGCTTCGCCGGCCGGTTTGTCTAAATCGGGAAACGACGACGCTTCAACGATGCTGCGCTCCGGCGTCTGCACTTGTGCCTGGAACGTACGAACCAAGGAACTGCCTTCATTGCACTGGTTGCGACGCTCACCGTAATTCCTACCATCCCCGTCGCTGGCATGGCGTTGATTCTCGGCATCGACCGCTTCATGAGTATGTTCCGCGCCCTCGTCAATATGATCGGCAACGGCGTAGCCACTCTCGTCGTCGCGCGCTGGGACGGCGAACTCACACGCGAAAATTTGCGACGCAATCTTGCCAGCAAGTTCTCGCATGAGCGAAGCAACGCTTGAGTGCGGCTTTTCAGCAGACAACTGTCGAAATCCTTTGCCTGTAACTTGCCCAAAACGAAAGAGGCTCTCGGGGGAGTTCCGAAAGCCCCTGAAGCACCCGGTCGGTACATATAGATATAACAAGAGGTAGGGATGACCTACGATTCGCGCCCTCTTCCCAGCGAACAAATCCCGCGGCTGCCATCTTCAGCAGCCACGGGTTGGTTTCTTCCCTTTCGACTTCAACTGTCGACTTTCCACCGCCAGCTGTGAACTTATTGACGTCTCATTACTTCACTACTTCTTTTCTTCTTCTTTGAAGCACTCCTCCAGCGTCTTCACCGCAAATTCCGCCTGCTCCTCATCGACAACCAGCGGCGGGCAGAACCTCACGGTAGTATCTCCCGATCCCAGAATCAGCAGTCCCTTGCGGTACGCCGCCTGAATGATCCGGTTGCGCATCTCCGGCGCCTTTTCCTTCGTCTTCTGATCCAGCACAAGTTCGATGCCGATCATCAATCCTCGTCCGCGCACTTCGCCGACGTTTCTGAACTTCTGCGCCCAGTCCACGGTGCGCCGCATGATGAAGTCGCCCACTCGCTTGGCGTTCTCCATGTATTTTGATTCGAGCAGTTGTATCGTGGCCAGCGACGCCGCGATGCACACCGGGTTCCCTCCAAACGTCGAAGCGTGCGCACCCGGCTTCCAATCCATCACGCTTTCCCGGGCAATCACCGCGCTCAGCGGCATTCCCGACGCAATGCCCTTCGCGGTGCAAATAATGTCCGGTTCGACGCCCGCGTGATCCACCGCCCACCACTTCCCGGTGCGGCCCATGCCCGACTGCACTTCGTCCGCCACCAGCAAAATCCCGTACTTCCGGCAAATTTTCTGCAAACCCAGCAAAAATTCCGCCGGCGCCAGGATGTAGCCGCCCTCGCCTTGGATCGGCTCGATGAAAATTCCCGCAACCTCTTCCGGATCGACGCGCCGCCGGAACAATTCGTTTTCCAGATAGCTCAAGCAATCCGCCGCCGCCGACTCCGGCCGGACGCCATAGGTTCCGCGATACGTGTCCGGATACGGCATGTGAAATACCCCGGAGAGCAACGAGCCGAATCCCTTGCGCTGCACCGCACGGCTTGCCGTCAACGAAAGCGCGCCCATTGTACGGCCATGAAACGCGCCATTGAATGCAATCAGCTTGTCGCGCTTGGTGTGATATTTCACCAGCTTGATCGCCGCCTCGATCGCCTCGGCGCCCGAATTTCCGAAATACACGCGCTTCGATTCCTTGCCGGGTGCAATCGAGGACAATTTTTCCGCCAGCAGCGGCATCCCCGCGTAGTAAAAATCCGTCCCTGACAAGTGGATCAATTCCGCCGCTTGCTTCTGAATCGCGGCAACCACTTCTGGATGGCAGTGTCCTGTCGCGCAAACCGCAATGCCCGCGGCAAAATCCAAAAACACATTTCCATCGACATCCTCGATCATGGCGCCGCGTCCGCGCTTGGCCACCAAGGGATAGTCGCGGGTGTACGACGGCGAGACGTATTTGGTATCCAGCTCGACAACGCGCTTGGCGTTCGGTCCGGGAAGCGGCATGTTCAACTTCGGCAATTTGGCCCCGGTCAAATTCGTTTCGGTCAATTTTGTTTCACCTGATTTCGTGTCTGTGGTAGCAATCATTTCTTCCTCCTCGTTGAAGAATGGACGGTAGTTAACTCATTTAAACGGAGGAACTTGCAAGCAGGCGGCATCGCGCGGATTTTTTCCGTCGGGGATGCGGCCTGAAGGGAGAGGGTTCGTTAGTCTACGCCGTAGAGGTTAGGGCGTACGTCGGCCGGGGACGCGATGCCTGTGAACTGCTCGAGCCCGAACTGATTGAGACTACTGAATTTAGAGTGCTTCATTTGCGTTTCCAGCGGACGCTTCCGTCCCGGCTATCTTCCAGAATTATACCACGATCCGCGAGTTCCTTACGGATGCGATCGGAGCCGGCGAAGTCTCTCCTCTTGCGCGCATCCTGGCGTTCCGCGACCAATTTTTCCACTTCCGTGTCGGTTAGCGCGCCGCTGGCGTCGCCGTAGCCCAAGGCTTGCAGTTTCTCGGCGTCGCTATCGGCGATCACCGCGAAGACGTGATCGAACGCCGCCAACAAATCCTGCGCCGCGGACGCGTCGCCTTGGCGGAATTCGCCTTTGTCCATCGCGGTGTTCGCTTCGCGCACCAAATCGTAGACCGCGGCCAGCGCTATCGCGGTGTTCAAGTCATCGGACAAGCCCGCGTCGAAGTCCTGCGCGGCTTTGGCGATGCGCTCGGCCATGCCGGGTTGCTGGCCGGCGGGAAATTTTCCCTGCGCCAGCCGGTCCGAAAAATTTCGCAGCCTTTCGACCGCGCTAGCCGCTTGTTGCAACCCGTCGAACGTAAAATTCAGTTGCCGCCGGTACGGCACGCTCGCCAGCGCGAATCGCACCGCGGACGGCTTGTAGCCCTTCGCGAAAAGGTCGCGCAACGTGAAAAAATTGCCGAGCGATTTCGACATCTTTTCGCCTTCGACCAGCAAATGCTCCGCGTGCATCCAATAGCGCACGAATTGCTTGCCCGTCGCGCCTTGGCTCTGCGCGATTTCGTTTTCGTGGTGCGGAAACGCCAGGTCGATTCCGCCGGTATGAATGTCGATCGTTTCGCCCAATAATTTCATGGCCATCGCGGAACACTCGATGTGCCATCCGGGCCGCCCCGGACCGATTGGCGTTTCCCAGAAATGCTCGCCGGGCTTCGGCGCTTTCCACAACGCGAAATCGCGCGCGCTTTCCTTTTCGTAGCGGTCGTTATCGATGCGCACGCCGGTTTGAATCCCGCTGACATCGATCTTTGACAATTTGCCGTAGTCGGGAAACTTGGCGATGCGGTAGTAGATCGATCCCTCGCCCGCGTAGGTGAACGACTTCTCCTGCAGGCGCTGGATCAGCTTGACCATGTCGTCGATGTAGTCGGTCGCGCGGATCCAATGTTCCGGGGCTTCGATGCTCAACGTTTGGCAATCGTCGAAAAATGCCTGCACGTATTTTTGGGTGTAGTCGCGAATGCTGACGCCCGCCGCCGCAGCCTTCGCAATGATGCGGTCGTCCACGTCGGTCAGATTCATGACGTGGTTCAGCTGGAAGCCGCGCAATTTCAGGAAGCGCCGCAAAATGTCCTGAAACACAAACGTGCGGTAGTTCCCGATGTGCGCGTAGTCGTACACCGTCGGCCCGCACGTGTACATCCCCACTTCGCCGGGTTTCTGCGGAACAAACGGCTCAGTCTCGCCGCTCAACGTGTTGTGCAGTCGAATCTCGTTCATGGGTCCGTAGGTCGTGGCCCGGAGCCACAGTGCAAACCGAAGATTGTATCCGACGGCTGGAGGAGAGTCCAAGCCTCGTCTGAACATTAGACGTCTGGATGTCCCGATTTCGGCAGGTCAGCAGTCTGGCGGGGGTATCGAGGGGACGCAGGCTGGGGCGTCTCTGTATGCTTCGGCGAGTTTGGTTTGCCTGCCCTGTAGTCTTCCAATTCCAAAGATGAGAAGGAGGGCGAGCCTAGCTCGCCGCTATCAAGGGCGCGGACGCCCAGTCGTGGCGTGCGTTTACTCGGGGACGCGTTGGAGGAAGGAGCGGTCTTCGACCAGGATGCAGCGGGAGGCATCGGCGGCGGCCACGTTGGCGATGGCCTCAGGATCCTTGGTTAGGGCTTCGCGGTATTGTTCGTAAGCGGCCAGGTTTTTGAAGCGGATCAGGGCGTAGGCTGCGTTGGTGGGGCCGGCGAATTTGGTGGGGAGGAAATAGCCGAGCAGGTCTCCGCCGCAGCGGCGCACCGGCTCGGGCCAGCGGCGGGCGTATTGCTCGAAATCGGCGGATTTGTGAAGGTCGATGGTGTAGCGGATGCAAAGGGTGAGCATTTTTTCGGGAGGTCCTTTCGTTTTGTGATTTGTTGTTGTCATAGCCGACTTCTGGCGATTCTTCGGGTTTGTGGCCTGGGCAAGCTGGGGTGCAGCAGTGCTGTGCCGCTACCAGGTCAGTTTACGAACTTCGTCGTGAGCACGTTTCATCTCTGAATGAAATGTCGTGGCGAGTGTTGCGCTAGAATCGGGGCATGGATCCGACACGCTCGGCCGCTTGCGATCCGGTGCACTTTGTTCAAGGCGCCACCTATCCGGTGGCGCTGGTTGCAGAATTGATTGGGGAGGCGGGGCGTGCGGCGATTCTGCTTGCTTTGCTGGATGGGCGAGCGCGGACGGCTGGGGAGTTAGCGTTGGTGGCGAATATTTCGGCGTCGTCCGCAAGCGGGCATCTTTCGAAATTGGTGGATGGCGGGTTGCTCGTGGTGCAGCGGTCCGGGCGGCATCGTTATTACAGCTTAGCGGGGGCCCAGGTGGCGCAGGCGATCGAAGGGTTGGGAGCGATCGCTACGCGGCCGGCCCTGGCGGGGCTGCGGGCCGCGCAGGCGCGTGCTTCCGGGTCGTCTCGGCGGAACGGGAATGCGGAGATCTACGTGGCGCGGTCTTGCTACGACCATCTGGCGGGCCGCGTTGCCGTCGGGCTGGCGCGGGGACTAGAACAGCGCGGCGTGATTCGCGTTTGCGGCGAGCGGGAGTATGCACTGGGACGCGGCGGTGCGCGATGGTTTGGGGCATTGGGTGTGGATGTTGAAGCGTTGCGGGCGTCGCGGCGGTCGTTCGCGCGGCGATGTCTGGATTGGACCGAGCGGCGGCCGCATCTGGCGGGAGCGCTGGGCGCGGCACTATTTTCGCGGATGCTGGACTTGGGATGGATTGCGCGGCGGCGGGATTCGCGGCTCGTGCGGGTTACGCATTTGGGAGAGCGGGAGCTGGGGAAGATAGTGAGTGGACAGTGCGTCGTGAATGTTCGGCCGTTGCGTAGCGAGTAGTGCTCACTTTGTCCGGAGTTTACTGGCCGGCGACGCAAAAAGCATCGGCACGGAAAAGTGGGTGCCCGCCTGCTTACTGCGGGCCGTTCACGTAGTTCTCCAGATAGGTGTAGCCGTTGGGCGCGATCTCGTTATAGAGGTTGGGATCTGTGGTGCTAAGGCCCTGCGCGGCTTTCCATTGGTCGGGGATGCCGTCGTGCAAGGACTCGGTGCAGGCGGAGAAGTTGGTCACCGGCTGATCGGTCCAGGCCGAACCGGGTTTGGGGAGCGAATCGACCGCGGCGGTCAGGCCGTTGGGCCAGAAACCGCCGGGGCCGCCGGACTGATATTGATTAATGATGCGCTGGTCAGCGGCGTCGCGATGGCTGACCCAGTTGCCGTTGCAATCGAGGTGCTGCGAGTTGCCGACGGTGGGGAGAAGCACGCTGTCGAGATTGCCGACCGGATCGGGATTGATCGGGAAGGCCGGCGCGGGCATCGGCGAGCTGCGAATCCAGCTGGAAGGCACGGCGCCGATTTCGTCGCCATTTTCGCCGTCGATCTCCGCGGCCATGGCGTACTGGTTGCCGGAGGGATCAGACTGGTTCGGGCCGATATTTCCGGAGAGATAGGTGGACGGATCGCCGGGCAACGGCGGGCTCAGGGTCGTGAAATGGATTTCGTGTTTTTGCGAGCCGCGATTCAGATTGCCAGCGACATATTTATTTCCGATTTCATCGACGGTCATGGCCCCCAGCCATTCGCTGGCGTAAAAATTCCAGTTGAAGACGATGTTGTTGACCCAGCGAGTAGAATAATTGGTGCTCTCCGGGATGCGGTGACTCATATCCGCGAACAGGTTGTGGTGGAAGTCGATATCGTGCTCGCCGGAGCTGAAGCACGGAGAACCGGCCGAGGCGGTGCAGCCAGTGTTGGTGCTGGTACCCGGGCCGACAGGATGATTGACGTTAGGTTCGTAGAACATGGACCACTGCGTGGTGATCAGGCGATTGGGCCCGATGTAGTTGCTGAGTGTGATCCAGAGCTTGTTGCCGGCCCAGCGGGTGGTGATGTGGTCGAGAATGATGTTGTAGTTGTTCCCGTTGGCGATTTCTACGTTCACAGTGCCGGTGTCGGGGCCCGCGGGGATGTTGATGTTGTCGGCGCTGAAGGTGCAGTAGCGCACGGTCACGTCGTGCGTGGCGATATAGAAGGATTCATTCGCGATTTTCGGGCCGCCGATGATGACCTCGCCAGGAGCGGTTTGGCAGGCGACGGTCAGGTAGGGACTCGCAATCGTGAACCTTTCGGACGGAGTGATGATTCCCGCAACGCGGAACACGCACGTGCGCGGACCGGTCGCGAAGGTGCAGGCGCGGAGGGAGCCTTCGCCGGAATCGTTGAGGTTGGTGACTTCGAATACCTGGCCGCCGCGTCCGCCGACCGAGGCTGCGCCTCCCCCTTCTGCGCCGGGGAACGCGGGGAGGGCGCCGGAAGCCACGGGGGCAGAAACGGTAATGGTCGCGGTGCCAGATTTCGTGGTGTCGGCAACGCTGGTGGCGGTGACGGTGTCGTTGCCGGCGCCCGAGGGCGCAACGTAGGCTCCCGCGGCGGAGATCGTGCCGCGCTGGGCGACCCAAGTGACGGATTTGTTGGTTACCGTGCCCTGAACGGTGGCGGAGAATTGAAGCGTGCCGTCGGTGGTGACGGTGGCCGAGGACGGAGTGACGCTGACCGAGTTCACGACCGGAGGAGGGGCGGGCGCGGGGGCGCTGATGCTGATGCTGGCGGACGCGGACTTAGTGGTGTCGGCGACGCTGGTGGCGGTGACCGTTGCGGAGCCCGCCGTTGCCGGCGCAGTGTACAGTCCCGCCGAACTGATCGTGCCCGCCGAAGCTTTCCAGGTTACGGATTTATTGGTGACCGTGCCCTGGACGGTGGCCGCGAACTGAGCGGTGCCGCTGGTGCTGACCGAGGCGGAAGCGGGAGAGACTGTCACGGAACTTACGACCGGATTCGCGACGGGAGCTCCGGTCATCGTGACCGTGGCGGACGCCGACTTGGTAGTGTCGGCCACGCTAGTGGCCGTGATCGTCGCGGAACCCACCGCTGCCGGCGCGGTGTAGAGTCCGGCCGAACTGATCGTGCCGGAGGAAGCGGTCCAGGTGACCGAGGGATTTGTGGTGGTGCCTTGAACCGTGGCGGTGAATGAGATGGTCCCTTTGGTAGAGATCGAAGCCGAAGCGGGAGAGATCGTGACCGAGGTTACGGTCGGGGGAGGCGTCGGCGCAGGCGGCGGAGTCGGCGGCGGCGCAGGACCGGACGGGGCGGCGGTGGCGGTCGCGCTGAGTTGCACGACGACCACCGGACTCGAACCGGCGTTGGTCATGATGGACATGCTGCCCGTTGCCGTGCCGGGGATGGTAGCCGCGAAGGCGACCTGGAAACTTTGACTCGCACCGGGGGCCACGCTGGCGGGAACGACGAGGCCTGTCGTGCTGAAACCCGCGCCGGTTACGGTGACCTGTTTGATCGCAACGCTGCTATTGCCCACGTTGGTGGCCGTTACCGTTCGCGAACCGGTGTTGCCGACGACGGCGGCAACTGAAACGCTGCTGGGACTAACAGTGAGCATCGCGGAGTCGGGTTGCGGGACTGGATTCGTAGTTGCGGCGGGGGAGCTGATGCCCACGCAGCCGGACGTCCACGTGGACGCGGCGAGAAGAGCGGAGAGGAACACGAGGACCGCGCCTCGGTTCGAACGGAAAGAATTCAACGTTGATCTTCTTTCTTTGTCTAAATTTATTTTTTTACGGCGCGGCGCGGTTCGATTCGCTGCGCGAGCAAAGCTGGCGAGGACAAGGGCCAGGGTGCGGGAATGCTAGTGTCGGATGGGAAAAGCAACAACTTGTACGAAGGACAGTTTTGGGGCACGGAATGGACAGTTCCGGTACTGTGCTATGGATTTTCGAAAGCGGGGAGAAAATCTCGACGATTGAAGCGGTTTTACGGACAGTTGACGAACCGGGCCGAGCCTCATAGAGTGGCGAGTTGCTTTACGATGCGACAGGAGTCGGTCTTCTTATGAGTTTCCTGAGTCATGCGCGTTGTGGTTCTTTCTTAAGGACTTGTGGCCGGGTGTTGCTGCTGACAGCTGGGGTCGCGCCGTGCGCGTGGGCGCAGAGCGATGCGGCGGCGGATAAGAGCAAATTGCTGACGCCCGAGGCCTCGTTGAACCTGCGCTCGATATCGGATTTGCAGTACTCGCCGGGCGGCGCGCGGCTGGCGTTTGTGGTGACCGAGCCAGCCAAGGGTACAGGCCGGGCGCGCCACATTTGGGTACACGACAAACAAACCAGCGGGGCGCGTCAGTTCACGTTCTCGGCCAAATCGGAGAGTTCGCCGCGGTGGTCGCCGGACGGCAAACAGCTGGCGTTTCTTTCGGATCGCGGCGAAGAGCAGCAAATCTATCTGATGCGTGGCGTTATGGGCGAAGGAATTGCGCTGACGAAGGGCAAGCGCGCGATCAAGAGCTTCGAATGGTCGCCCGACGGTGGTCAAATCGCATTTCTTGCTCCCGACGCCAAGACCGATGCAGAAGAGAAGAAGGAAAAGGATAAGGATGACGCGCGGGTTGCGGACAAAGAGGATAAGCGGACGCGGTTATGGTTGGTGGACGTGGCCACGGGCGATACGCGAGCGCTGACCAAGCCGACTTGGGATGTGCAAGAGGCGGTTTGGTCGCCGAGTCGGAATGAATTGATCGTGAAGGCCACCGACCGTCCGCAATCGGACGAATTCACCGGGCGCATTTTCAGCGTGCAGGTGTCGGACGGAAACACCAAGCTGTTGATTGCGCCGCGAGGGCCGTTCGGCGAGCTGCGCACTTCGCCCAACGGGAACACCGTGAGTTTCGTGGGCTCGCGGGAGGATGGTCCGGAGCCGCACGACCTGCTACTGCTGGCGGTGGGCGGCCACGCAGCGCGAAATCTGACGGGTGCGAGCCTGGATCGTCCGGTGGAGGATTATCACTGGCAGAAAGACGGCTCGATTGTGCTGGTGGCGGCGAACGGTTTCGGCAGCCTGTTCGTGAAGTACTTGGGCGGCGGGACGAAACAGGATTTGGCGGCTTCCCCTACGCCTACGGGAAACGTCGCGCTTGGAGCCGACGGCGACGTGGCTTATGTTTCACAAAATGCAACACATCCGCAGGAAGTTTGGTTGTGGGATCAGAAGAGTTCGCCGCGGCAAATTTCTCACCTGAACGATTCGTGGAAGCAGTTCACCCTGAGCGCGCCGGAATATTACAAATACAAATCGTTTGACGGCGTGGAGATTGAAGCGGCGCTGTTGCGACCGCAAGGAGCGGATCCTAAAGCGAAACTGCCGCTCGTCGCTCTGATTCATGGCGGGCCGACGGGACGCTGGTCGGATTCCATTGAAACCTGGGGACAGCTGCTGGCCACGCACGGCTATGCGGTCTTCTATCCAAACATTCGCGGATCGGTAGGTTACGGGCAGAAATTTGTGGAGTCGAACCGCGGCGACTGGGGCGGCGGCGATTTCAAGGACGTGATGGCCGGAGTAAAGGATCTGGTAGACCGTGGTATCGCCGACCCGAATCGACTGGGAATTGGCGGCTGGTCCTACGGCGGATACATGGCGGAATGGGCGATCACGCAGACCAATGATTTCAAAGTAGCGGTTTCCGGCGCCGGCATGGCCAACCTGATTTCCGAATTCGGCATGGAAGATCATCCCGCGGGGGATGAGTGGTTTTATGGCACACCCTGGGAAAAGCCTGAGGGGTTTTTGAATAGCTCGCCTTTCCTCCACATGAAGAATGCCAAGACGCCGACGCTGGTGCTGCAAGGCGATGCGGACACCATCGATCCGCTGGGGCAGAGCCAGGAGCTGTACCGCGGGCTGAAGCGGTATGGAGTCGAGGCGGAACTGGTGGTCTATCCACGCGAACCGCATGGCTTCCACGAGGAGAAGCATCTGCTGGACCGGCTGAATCGAATCCTTGCGTGGTATGACAAATATTTAAAAAGCGACGAAACGAAACGAACCAACGAGGCAGCGGCGAAATAATTCGCGCGGCTCAAACCTGGAGCGTTGATCCGGTGGCTTCCCGAACCACCTCAGGCGCAACGTGAGCGAATACCTTCTCCATTACTTGTCCTCAATCCTGCGGATGGCCACACCCGAAATCTGTGGGACGGAAATTTGTCTCCGTCCGTCCTCGTATCCGGAGTGAAATGGACCACCCATCCTGAATTTCTGTTCTGGGTGAGACTGCCGGCCGGGATCCGGCCCAGTAAGCGCCGTTCTTGTGGCTGTGTAAAAAAAGGCCACAAGCCTTAGCGTACGTCTTTACAGCTTTTGCGCATCGTGTTACCGTCATTTTCCGTACCGCCATTCTGCGCGCCAGGCGGCTGGGCCTCTGATCGAGAACCTGCCATACGTTTTGACGGGCGACCGTGAACCGGTCGATTTGTATTCGCTAACGGCGACCAGACAACGGTCTTCGACAAGCGCGACCACGCAGCGGCCGACAGTAAACTCGACCGCATGGCGGTTGACTCAAGCCCCTTCCCCTTCGAAAAACACGTCGTGGTCTCTTTTCGCGTGGTTTGCTGCAGGCCGCCCTGATTTTGGGGCCTGGCGGAATCGAGCCCTTAGGTGGCGCAGGATTCAGCTAGTGCGCTTGCACTTGCAGCGACAGGACACAGGCTGAAGCCTGTGCCACTCGGGAGTAGCAACGCAATCGGGACTAACAAAAGGGGATACCTTGCTTAAGCTGCGAAAAGTCGAAATTATTGGTTTCAAATCCTTTTGCGAACGCACCGTGGTGACGTTCAGCGGCACCGGCACGACGTGCATTGTCGGCCCCAATGGGTGTGGCAAGTCCAACGTGGTGGACGCCATCTCCTGGGTGCTGGGAGAGCAGAGCCACAAGTCGCTGCGCGCAGAGCGCATGGCGGACTGCATCTTTAACGGCACGATCAAGCGGCCACCGATGGGGCTGGCCGAAGTAACGATTACGCTGGAAGACGCGGAACTAGCCGAGGCGGCGCGATTCGTACTCGAAGGCGCTTCGGCGGCTTCGGAAGCTGCTAACGGAGCGACTTCTTTATTGACGGACGAACCAAACGCGGGTGCTACCGAGCCGACCACCGAAATTTTGCCGCTCGATACTCCCGCCGTCGCACAAACACCCTACGCAGACACCCTGGCCAGCGACGACATTCCGGAAGTTGCAGCGGAGATGGTCCCGGAATCGGAGTTTCTGAAGGGCAAGCGACGGAAGAAGAATGCCGAGAAGTTGGCGCTGGCTACCAAGCCAGGAGAAGTGGTGGTCAGCCGGCGGCTGTACCGTTCGGGGCAAAGCGAGTATTTGATCAACGGCAGAGTCGGACGGTTGCGCGACATCCAAGAAATGTTCATGGGCGTCGGGCTGGGGCCGGACTCTTACGCGATCATCGAACAGGGACGCATCGGGCTGATTCTTTCGACTAAGCCACTGGAACGCCGCGCGATCATCGAAGAAGCCGCGGGCGTTACCAAATTCAAGACCAAGAAGCGGTTGGCGGAGGCGAAGCTCGAATCGTCGAAGGTCAATTTGTCGCGCGTCAACGACATCGTTGTCGAAGTCGAGAAGCAGCTTGGCTCGCTGAAGCGGCAGGCGGCGAAGGCGCGGCGCTATTCGGAGATTCGCGACCAGATGCGCGGAATCGTGCGGCAGATGCTGGCGGGGAAGGCGCGCGAGCTGGATGCGGAAGCCGAGCGGGTTGGCAAGCGGCTGGAGGAACTGTCGGCGGCGGAAGCGCAGCATGCGCAGAATATTCAGACGCAGGAAGGCGAGCAGGACCTGCTCAATCAACGGATCTACGAGCTGGATGCTGGGATTCGTCAGAACCAGAATCATTTGAACCTGACGGCGCTGGAAGTGGACCGCAGCGAAAACAAGATTGCGTTCAACCGGCAGCGCGGCGAGGAACTTGCCGGACGCGGCGGGCAGATCGCCGCGGAAATTACCCAAGCAGCGGCGCAGGGGGCGGAGTGGGATTCGCGAAATTCGGCGCAAGTCGCGACCGTGGCTGCGCTACGCTCGGAATCCAGCGCGCTTACGGCGCGCGTCGATGGGTTGGCCGTACAGGCCGAAACGCGGGCTGCGCAGATTCACGAATCTGAGGTGCGCATAGAAGCGTTGCGCCAATGCGCTTCCGAAGCCGGCGCCAGCTTGCTTCGCTTGCACGGCGAGCAGAAGCAAGCCGAAGAAGCGCTGGTGCATCAGGCGGCGGCGCTGCAAAAGCTGGAAACGAACGAAGCTGCACTGCTCGAGTCTTCCATTCAGATTCGCGACAGCGCCGAGCGGGCCGCTTTGGATTGGGAAGCGGCGAACGCACAACTTGGCGCGTTGCAACGGCAAGCAGCGACGCTGCAGGCGCGCCTTGCTGGGTTGCGCGAACAGCGCGAGACGACCTCAAAGGAAGCGGAAGCGCTTCGCGATTCCCTTTCGGCGACCAAGGCGCGGCACTCGACCTTGACACAGGTCTTGAACGATCGCTCGTACACCGCGGACGCGGTGCAAAAGCTTTTTGCGGCAAACGAGCGAGGCAGTGGACACGACTTTCACGCCGTGGGCGTGCTGGCCGATTACGCCGAGGTGGGCGAGCAGCACGAAGCGGCCATCGAGCAGTATCTGCGCGACGAACTGGAATACGTGGTGGTGGAAACTTTCGATCATGCGCGGGCGGGTGTTTCGTTGCTGCGCGAGGAAGTCGGCGGGCGGGCGACGTTTTTCGTGGATTCGCTGCGGAACCTGCGTCTGGACGAGTACGAGCCGATCATTCATTTCCGCGCGGAACAGGGCGTGGTGTCGCGGCTGGACAAGCTGGTGGATTTCCGCGACCCGCTTGGGGCTGCAGCGAAACAGTTCTTGCCGCGATTGCGGTCGGCTTACTTGACCGACGGCGCGACGGCAGCGGAGAAACTGGCGCGCGACAATCCTCAGTTTGCTTTCGTTACGCCGGACGGCACCTGTTACCAGGGGCGCATGGTTACCGGCGGACGTGCGGACGAAGCGGGGCCGCTGGGAATGAAGCGCGAGTTGCGGGCGCTGGACGCGGAGGTTGCGGCGCTCGAGCTCAATGCGGAAAGGACGCGCGCGGTGCTCGATGCCATCGCGGGCGATCTTCGCGCCGCGGAACAATCGCTGGAAGAAGTTTCGGCAAAGCAACACGCCGCCGAGCGTGACGCGTTCGCCGCCAAGCATCGTCACGAGCAGTCGCAGGCGGATCTTGCGCGGCTTGGGTTGGAGCTGACGGTGTGCCAGAGCGAGCTACTGCATATCCGGCAGGATGTGGACAACGCGAGGTCGCGCGCGGAGCGCGCGAAGCATCAGCTCGCTGCGGCAAACACTACCCGCGCGGAAGCGGAGGCCGAGAGTGCGCGGCTGGCGGAGGAGTTGGTTCAGCTTCGCGGGTCGATCCAGTCGGAGCAGAACGAACTCGCGGTCGCACGGGCCGAGCTTGCTGCACTGACCGAGCGGCTGTCCGCGGCGGAAGCCATCGCAGCGCGGTTCCAACAGGAACGCGCGGAGATGGACCGCCGGGCGGCGGTGCTGCAGCAGCAGGAAACTTCCATCAACGACGAGACGGCCGCGCTTGCGGCGCAGAGCGAACAGCTCGCGCAGCAACTCGAAGGATTGCGCGCGGAAAAATTGCGGCTGGAAACGAGCCAGCGGGAGCTCGAGACCGAGTGGGAGTCGGGCCGGACTCGCGTCACGCAGATGGAAGATGCGCTGCGCATGGGTAGGCAGTCGCTGCAGGAGCTTCGCGACCAGCGCAGCCACGCGGAAGTGGACCGGGCGCGCAACGATTCCGACCGGCAACACTTGCGCGAAACGTGCATGTCGGAAGTGAACGCACAGCCCGAGGATCTGATCGCAACAGAGACAGCGTTCATCAGCGGCGACGAGCTGGCGATCGCGGAGACCAACTACCGGGAGATGAAATCGCGCGTCGAAGCGATGGGCGCGGTGAACATGATGGCGCTCGAAGAGTTCAACGAGTGCGAGCAGCGCTTCGCGTTTCTGACGCGTGAACGCGACGACTTGCTGCAATCGATCGCGGACACCCAACAGGCCATCACCGAGCTGGACCTCGTGTCGCGCGAGAAATTCGAGCACGCGTTCAACGCCATCAACCACAATTTCTCTGAAGCGTTCCACACGATTTTCGGAGGCGGGACGGCGGAGATGCGCTTGACCGAAGTGGACAGCTCGGGCGACGCAGGTATCGATGTGGTGGCGTCGCCCCCGGGTAAGCGGCTGCAAAACATTTTGCTGCTGTCGGGCGGCGAGAAGGCTATGACGGCACTGGCTCTGCTGATCGCGATTTTCAGGTATCAGCCCAGCCCTTTCTGTATTTTGGACGAGGTCGATGCACCGCTGGATGAAGCCAACGTTGGAAGGTTTACGCGTCTTGTGGGCGAGATGAGCACCCAGACGCAGTTCATCATCGTCACGCACAATCGCAAGACAATGGAGACGGGCAGCGTGCTGTATGGCGTGACCATGCAGGAGCCGGGCGTGTCCAAACTCGTCAGCGTGCGATGGGAAGGCGATGAGGCGCCGCAGAAGAAACAGCGCGCGGCGGCGGCTTCCGCCGCGTAACGTCGCGGCCGAACCTCGCGAAACAATTTTCTGTCTTGAGACGAGCTTTGGCCCGCCTCTTTTTGAGTAACGCCTGCCGCTGTAGCGCCGGCTTGCCCTGAACCCACAAGGGTATCCCTGCCGGCTCTGTCGTCTTCGTTTGCTGCCTCTTGCCGAGACTACACGAGGTGTGCGCGGCACAACGGTTGCGAACCGTGGAGCAAGCGTTAAATTCAAGAAGCGAGTAATTCCGGCCGGTGTTGCGTCCCCCATAACGAGTAGGCGTAATGCAAAGCGGAAAATATTTCAATCCAAACGCCGCAGGTCGAAATATTTTTGGCGGACGATTTCTGTTTTCCGGTTTTTTCCACACGCTGGTGACATTGACTTCGCGTCGCGCTGCGCTAGAATGCATTTCACTTTCTTCAGGGGCTTGTTGCTTTGCTTTCTGGTGCAGCCATGCGGGTCGTTCGGGAAACAAATTTTGACGGCATTTCGCCTGCCGCACGGGGCAAGGTTCGCGACATCTACGATCTCGGCGACAAGCTGTTGATCGTGGCGTCGGACCGGCTTTCTGCTTTCGATGTCGTTTTGCCCACCGGCATTCCCGACAAAGGACGCGTGCTCACGCAGCTTTCTCTTTTCTGGTTCGACTTGCTCCGGGATGTGATTCCGAATCACGTTTTGAGCGCTACCGAGTTTTCTCATGAGTTTGCAGCGTATCGCGAGGAACTGACGGGCCGGTCGATGGTGGTGCGCAAGACGCGGCCATTGCCGATCGAGTGCGTGGTGCGCGGGTACGTGTCGGGTTCGGGTTGGAAGGATTATCGAGCGAGCGGGAACATCTGCGGCATCGCCTTGCCCTCGGGCTTGCAGGAATCGGACCGGTTGCCGGAGCCGATTTTTACGCCGGCGACCAAAGCGGTGACGGGTCACGACGAAAATATTTCTTTCGAGCAAGCGGCGACACTGATTGGGCGTGAACTCGCAGAGCAGGCGCGCGACCTCAGCATTGAAATTTACCGGCGCGCGGCAGCCTATGCCGAGCCGCGCGGTATTTTGCTGGCCGATACGAAATTCGAGTTTGGCTTGCTGAAGAATTCTTCTGGCGTTGACGAACTCATTTGGATCGACGAAGCGCTTACTCCGGACTCTTCGCGGTTCTGGCCGGCGGCGCAATACAAACCGGGCGGACCGCAGCCTTCGTTCGACAAACAATTTGTGCGCGACTATCTGGAGCGCATCCGGTGGCCGAAGACCCCGCCCGGGCCGGAGCTGCCGGACGAGGTTGTGGCGGCGACGCGGGCGAAATACCGGGAAGCGTTCCGCATCCTGGTGGGACATGAATTGGACTAGAAGTGGCCAAGAGCCGGTAAGGTGCCCTTCGAGGATCAGCGTAAGCCGGCCAGCGCGAAGTGAGTGGTGTTATCCCGGGGATTTGGCTTTGATTTTCTGGAGCGTGGCGACGTGAAGGATCAGATGGAAGGGCTTGTGAGCTGGATGGTGGAACGCGGGATTCTGTTTGATGAGGCTGTGGGGGAATTCGAGAAGCGCTTCATCAAGCGGGTACTGGACCGCGTTGACGGCAACCAGTCGCGCGCCGCGGATGTACTGGGGATCCATCGCAACACGCTCAGCAGGAAGCTGGTCGAGTACAAACTGGACCACCGGCGGCACGCGTCGCGCTGAGCAGATTGGAATACGGACCAACCTGTTAGGGAGCACGAGCCGTCTACCTTGCTCTCATTACCATAAACCCGGGTATGCCAGCAGAGGCCGTATCATCTCATGTAAGCAAGGCTTGATTACCAGGGCTGGTACGCCCGCAACCCGCCAACCGTAGCGTCCCCTGTCATTCGTCCAACCGATCGAGAATGGCAGGGAGCTCTGCGAGAGAATCGAGAAGAAATTCAGGGCGCGCGGCACGCAGACCCTTTTCGGTCGGGAACTTGCCAAGGACGGCGACCGAGCGGACGCCTGCGCGGCGTGCCATTTCCAGATCGTGCGGAGAATCGCCCACGTAGACGCACGCGCTCGGATCGAGACTCATCTGTTTCAATGCGAGGCGTAGCGGAGCGGGATGCGGTTTCTTCTGCGAGGTGTCATCGGCGCAGACGCGCGAAGCGAAGACGCGGGTCAGCTTGAAGTAGCGGAGTTGACGGGTTACACGGTCGCGGTCGCCGCTGGTCACCAGTCCAAGACGATAGCGGCGGCCTACCCACGCCAACAATCTTCGCGCGCCGGTGACGAGCTTCGGCTTATGGTTGGCGTACTGTTTGCGCCACGCGAGATTGGCAGCGTCCCAGCGGGCGCGCGGGATCTTGGCGGCGCGATAGACGTTATACCAGTTCGGCGAATAGTGAATCGAGAGTTCGTCGAGCCCCCAGGGAATGCCCATTTCGCGGAACATGGCCAGGTAAGCGGTGGAATCGGCATCGAAGGAATCGAGTAACGTGCCGTCCCAATCGAAGAGGACGGCTTTCACGGCGTGTTTTTTCTTTGCGGGCATCGCCTGAAAAGGTTAGCAGAGAATTCGCCCTGGATCGGCTAAGTCGCGCTGGAAAGGAAAAAGCGGTGTGCCGGCATTGGTTCGAGCAGGCGAGCGTCCCGGGCGCAAGCAACGAACACACCGACGGCACGCTTGTAGAAATTTCAAAGCTGTAACATCGTGAGTTTTGATTGCTGGGATCGTGCTTCGTGGTCTCGAGACTACAAGCTCAGGAATCGTGAAGGCACACGATCGTCGCGATCGAACGACATCTCGTCGAACAAGGCGGCGACGCCGTACCAGCGTGGCATAGCAGCAGGCTCCAATCGCTGCACTCGGGCCATGGTGGCCACAACTACATTGCCGCGGCCCATGGGACGGCTGACCAGTACGATTTCCAGTTCGATCCGCGTGCCTAACGCGAGTTGCTTGGGGCAAAGAAAGAAAACCCCCGTCGAACTGATGTCGCGGGTAACCAGGGTGACCGGAAATTGCTCGAGTATGTCGTTGACGCTGCGGAGCCGCAGCGGGAGACGCAAAGTCGCTCGGGGATACTCGCGATGCTCGGGATGAACGCCGACCGCATGAGTCGGAACGCGAACAAAACGCCTCGGTTGGGCGTCGGTGATCAGCGGCACGACGCGGAGCGCGGGCACGCGGGCAGCGGGCGCAACAGACGGCGTAATGCCAGGTGCGGGCACGCACGATGGGGCAGGCGCGATTCCCGGCGCGGTCTCAACGATTCTTGCGAGGTTCGTAGCCCTCATCTCGCCCTCAGAGACGCTGACTTCCCTAGTTCCGTGTTTCTCAACCGACCCATCGCGGCTGAATTCACAGCCGCTCCGACCCTGCAAAGGTAGGGTCGCTAAAATGCCACCAGAACCCGTTATCGTCAATCTACAGAAAACAATCGAGGTGTCCTAAGATCAAATACGTGGTAATAGTACCGCGCGAACCGAAACAGTAGTAGAAGAATAAAAACAGCCCAAGTTTGAAGCACGCTTGCGGATGGATTTGCGCAGTCTCTGCGTTCATCCTCGATAACTGTAGCGTGAGCGTGATCGCTTGCGGAGTTCCGCGCGGGGCACGTAAGCCTTGCTCCCAATATGGCGCTGTACATGACCGCGCTTCGCCGCTAAGTTATTCGTTTAACGCAGGACGCGACGCGTTCTGCACTGACCCGGCCCGATGTCCACCACCGTAACCTCATCGCGATCCAGTATCCCTCCGAGCCCTCTATCCTCGCCTGCCCAGACAGGGGGAGCGACCATTCTCTTGGTCGCGTTTGCCGCCGTCTATTTGATCTGGGGGTCGACTTATCTGGCGATCCGCGTGGGTGTGGAGTCGTTTCCGCCTCTTCTGTTGGCAGGATCGCGCCATTTGGCCTTCGGTTTGATGTTCTATCCGTTGTTGCGCTGGAAGACGGGCATACGTCCGACGCTGGCGCACTGGCGGACCGCGACCTTTACCGGGCTGCTGTTGCTGTTGGTCGGGAACGGCGGCGTCTGCGTCGCCGAACTAAGCGTCCCTTCGGGCGTAGCCGCGTTATTGGTGGCCACGGTTTCGCTGTGGATGGTTCTGGTGGATTGGCTGCGGCCTGGTGGTACGCGGCCCGTGGCCCGGGTCTTAGTTGGTCTGCTGCTGGGCTTCGCAGGGCTGGCATTGCTGGTGGGTCCAAAGGATCTGGGTGGATCGGCGCGAATCAATCCGACGGGGGTCGCGATTCTGGTGGTGGCGTCTTTCGCCTGGGCTTGCGGGTCGCTCTATTCCAAGCATGGCCAGATGCCGAGTTCTCCGCTGCTGGGAGCGACGATGCAGAGCCTCACGGGTGGCATCGCGCTGTGGATTGTGGGGTGGGTTTCCGGCGAGGTGAAGTCGCTCGATTTTGCCGCGGTCTCGACGCGATCCTGGGTGGCGCTAGGGTACTTGATCTTTTTCGGCTCGATGATGGGATTTTCGGCTTACATCTATATCTTGAAGCACAGCACCGCCACGCGGGTGGCGACCTATGCGTTCGTCAACCCGGCGGTGGCGCTGTTTTTGGGATGGCTGTTGCTGGGAGAATCGATCACGATGCGGACCATTCTGGCGGCGGCGGTAATCCTCGCGGCGGTGCTTTTGGTCATCACCGCGCCACACCGCAAGGTTTTGCAGACCGCCGCCGTGGTCCCAGAAACCGTGGAAGCCTGACCTGGTCCTGCCGCATCTGATTCTTCTTTAAAGCACCTTTGCGGATAGATTTGCTTTTTCGCTTGAGTTACTTTGGCTTTGTGATGATGAACCAGAACAACACGCAATCCGGATCGAACATTCCGCCGACGGCCGCGGCGAGATACTGGCGAGCCACGATGTCGCGTGACACGCGCGCCGACGGCACATTTGTCCTGGCGGTACGTTCCACGCACATCTATTGTCGGCCGTCCTGCCCGGCACGACGGCCATTGCGCCGCAACGTTGTTTTCTTCCGCACGCGCGAAGAAGCGGAGAAACAAGGATTCCGGCCGTGCCTCCGTTGCAAGCCCAACGAAGTGGCCGGACCGATCGCGCTGGTTGAACGCGCCACCCAGAGACTGGCCGACTCCGGCGAAGACAGCATACGGTTCGGCGCTTTGGCCGGCTCACTCGGCACCACTCCCGCGACGCTTCGGCGGGCATTTCTGCAGGTGACCGGACTTCGGCCGCGCGAGCTGGCGGAAGCGTTGCGGCTTGCGCGCTTTAAAAAGTTATTACGCGCGGGAAAAAACATCACCGAAGCGCTGTACGAGACGGGATACGGCTCATCCAGCCGCGTGTACGAGCGAAGCAACGCGCAACTGGGGATGACGCCTGCGACGTATCGAAAGGGAGGAAAGGGTATGAACATCGGCTACAGCATTGCGAAATCGGCATTGGGCAAGGTTCTTGTGGCGGCAACGGAACGCGGCGTGTCCGCGGTCTATCTCGGAGACTCGGAAGCGAAGCTGGTGCAGGAATTGAAGGATGAGTATCCGCGCGCCGAACTCGCTCCAGCCGACGATTCGTTCGAGCGATGGCTAAAAGAAATCGTGCAGCGCGTGGAAGGCAAACCGCCGCGTATGGAGCTGCCGCTGGACCTGCAAGCGACGGCGTTTCAGCGGCGTGTTTGGCAGGAGCTGCAGCGCATTCCCGCGGGGACGACACGAACGTATTCGCAGGTGGCTCGGGCGGTGGGCAATCCGAAGGCGGTGCGGGCGGTGGCACGCGCCTGCGCGACCAACCCGGTGTCCATTGTTGTGCCTTGCCATCGCGTGATTCGGGAAGACGGCAACCTCGCGGGGTATCGGTGGGGTCTTTCGCGGAAAGAACAATTGCTGGCGCAGGAACAGAAGTCAGGAATTTAGGCCGCCACCGGTAGTCCCCGATTTTCAGATCGGCCCGTCGAGCCCACCGAGGGTCCGTAAACCGGAAGATTGGCGTTCCGGCGGCGTTCTAAGTTCTGGCCCCCGGAATCTTCAGCCTCTCGGTTTGATGCGATTCGCGTCTTTCGGCCAGTCCTGCTTAAACCGTCGAGTCGCTGATCTTCAGATTTTTGATCATGTTCGAATAGTGGAATTGGATGTAGTCGCCGCCGCCGGTTTCAAAAAATTTCTGCTGAATGGGCAGCCAGGAAGACTCGTCGATCCACATTTGAATCCTGGTGATTTGGCGGCGTATGTCGTCCGATTTTGGCGTGAGTTCCAACAAAAAAGTTTTCCGACCGTCGAGTTGTTCTTCGCCGGTGAGCTTGACATCGTAGCTTTTCAACATGTTCTGGCTCTTGGTGCCAAAACCCAGCAGAACATATTGGTCGACCATAGCCCGGTTCTTGCCCAGGTCGTATTCTTCGACACGCTTGATCTTCGGCGTGTACACGAACAGAGAATCGCCGGCGCGCAAAATGGTGCGCGGGTCGGGTTTCACGATCTCGATGCGCATTTTCTGATCCTTGCGCACAAAGATGTGCCCGGTCTCCGTGGAGCTGTCTTTCACCACGTCGGTGTACTTGGTGTTTTCCAGGTCGGCAGTCAGGCTCTTAAAATCGGAGGCAGATTTGTCCATCATCGCCAGGACGCTGTCGGTGCTCGCTGGTCCCGCGATTTGCTGCGCCCACAAGTGCGAGACGCAAGCCACCGCACTGAGCCCTACCAGGGCAGCGAACCAGGATTTGTGTGTCAAAATGAGCCCCTGAGGCGGACGGACTGGCCGAAGAGTTCCGCTCCATTTAATCGTAGCACACAGGGAGAGATGCACGAACGCGGGAGAATGTTTGCATCGCACGCCGCGAGAGACCGATGCCTAACGATGAATCTCGACCTGGTAGGCGATTACCGTGCCGGCTTCGTCGCGCACTGGCTCAATCTTGGTGATGGAAAACCGGCCGTTCCGCAGGTCCGGCAAAGCCTTCTTCAAAGCGTTGTGCAGGTCGTTTTGCAGGGCCGGGGTCTGCTCCGGCGGCGCCAGGACGCGTGCATCCACGCGGTAGGTTTGCCGCTCATCGCGGTCCGACCCGGCGACCAGTGCCACTTGCCCCGAGGCGGCGGGGAGTCCTACTTGTGGCTCGTCATGAAACCATTTCGGCGGCGTCGCCAGCACGAAAATGAGGATGACGATGACCGCGAGGTCGTATTGCCAGGTGCCGCGCTCGTACGACCAGAAAAAGGTTCGCCCGAGAATGGTCTTGAGGCTGGCCATCTCAATCCGCGGGAATTCCGTCAACGATCACGCCGTCGCGCATGTGCACGACGCGGTCGAAGTAGGTGACCGCTTCCGGGTTGTGCGTGATCATCACCACGGTCTGGCCAAGGTCTTTGTTTAGCTGTCGCAGCATTTGCAGCACGATTTCCGAGTTCTTCGAATCCAGATTCCCGGTCGGCTCGTCCGCGAGAAGAATCTTCGGCTCGTTGATAATAGCGCGCGCGATCGCCACACGCTGCTGCTCCCCGCCGGAAAGCTCGGAAGGCTTGTGCTGCAGGCGGCCCTCCAGGCCCAGCATTTTCGTCACGACATCGAAGCGGTGAGGGTCAAAGCCGTCACCGTGGATGAATTGCGCGATGGCGATGTTCCCCTTGGCGCTGAGGGTTGGCAGCAGGTTGAAGCGCTGAAACACGAATCCGATTTTGTGGCGGCGCAGCTTGGTGCGTGCGGCGTCGCTCATGGTGGTTAAGTCGTTCCCGTCCACCAGCACGCGCCCGCGAGAAGCTTGCGCCAGCCCTCCGATGACATAAAGAAGAGAAGACTTGCCGCACCCGGAAGGGCCCATCACCGCGACCGATTCTCCTGGAGCGACCTGAAAGTTCACCCCGCGCAACGCCGGCACGTCGACCTTGCCCGCGCGGTAGAGCTTCCACAGACCTTCTGTCTTGAGTATCGACTCCACGCTGTTTTGCCTTGGAAAATCCAGCTTTTTTGCAAGTGCCCGTATTGTAGCTGCGTTTGCCATCTCTGCCTAGTTGCGCGCGAAGCGATCCGCGCGCTCTCCACACCCTGGTTCTGTGTTTCTCAAGCCGTTGCGCCGCGTTTGTCCTTCAGTCGTAAGAAAGCGCCTCGACCGGATCTTTCCGGCTGGCCATCCATGCAGGATACGCCGCCCCTAAAATCGCGCCGGTCAGCGCAATGCCCGCCGCTCGCAGGACCCATTCCGGCGTGATCAAGATCGACAGCGTGGGAAAACCCGCCAGAAACGCCGCCCGCACCGCATAACTCAATCCAACTCCCGCCGCGATGCCAAACACGCACAGTGCCGCCGATTCGGTCAGCAGCGCGCGCACGATAAACCCGCGATTGGCGCCGATGGATTTCAGGACGCCGATGTCCCGCGTGCGCTCGATCACCGTCGTGTACATGGTCAGGAAAATCACCAGCAACCCGATAGAGACGGCCAGCGCAATCATCGCGTGGATGAACGTTTCCAGACCCGGGATATTCGTTGAAGTCATCAGCGAAAGGAAGTCTTTCAGCGGCCGGACGGTGTAGCCGGGTAGCTCCGCGCGAATTTCGTCCATTACGTCTTCGGTATGCTCCGGACGGGTGCACTTGAGCAGGAAAATGGAAGCCTTATCGCGCGCTCCGACCAGCTCCTGCAGCGTGGTGATGGGCACAAACAATCTCGCGCCTTTTCCATGCTCGATGATCGCGGAGACATGCCAGTCGTGGTTCAGCAGGTTGTAGGTGTCGCCCACCTTGATGTTCTTGGCCCGCGCTTCCCAATCGTCCACGAGCAGGTCGTCGGGTCCTTCCATGTCGCGCCCATGCAGGAAAACAAACCCTCCCGAGACGGCGCGAAAACTGTCAGGGTCGATGCCGTAAATTACTTCCACGCCGCCGGTGGAATTGAATTGCAGCAGGGCGGGCGCGACGGCCTGCACATATTTCAGCTCTTCGAGTTTTTGGCCGATCTTGATCGGCATCGGGGAGCCGCTGAAGCCAAGAAAAATGGAAGCCGCCGGAGGCTGCAGCATGACGTCCGCCCCGATTCCCTGGATGCGCTTGGCGGTTTCGGTCAGCAAGCCCGAGGTCAGCCCGACAATCAGCACTACCAGCGCGACTTCGACCGCGACAGCCATCACGCCAATCAGCGTGCGAAGAGGGCGGTGCAGCAGATTGCGGACGATCAGTTCACCCATCATTTCTGCTTGTCCTCTGCGGCGTCACCCACGGTTACCAGTTCGCTGCCGGCCGGCTGTTCGAGTTTGAAGCGATCCACCGGTATGTCTGCATTCAAGGTAACCTTCGCGATCTGCAAGTCCAATTGGTAGTCATCGTGTGGGCGGTCGATGCGGATGGCCCGCGGATACGAGGTGACCTCGCCGGCGGGTGTCGTGGCGGGATGTTCCTGGTCAGCAACCAGCGGCTCCCAGTTCGACAAGTGTACATCGGAGAGCAGCGCCCCTTTCGGACCGTAACCTTGCAGGCGCGACACCTGCAAGTTGGTGCGATCGAACCAGATCTTGCGCAAAATCTCGGTCCGGTAGCCACCGCGCAGCACCGTCAGCACGTAATAGCGCCCTGTTTCGTCGTTAAACTCCTCGAACAGCACGGTTTCCTCTTTCCGGATTTCGGGCCACAGCAACGCCTCCAGCAGGTGCTGCGGGCGCAGATTCTCGATGGGATTCTTGCTGGAGCGCTCGGTCGCAACCTGGCCGACCAGGAACTTGTTTTTCGACGGCACCCATACGCGAAACGTTTCTCCATCGCTGGTCATGTCAAACACGGTCGTGCCGACCACTGGCGCCTGCCCGATCATGCGAATTTCCGCCGGCCGCGCCGCCAGCAGGAAGGCCTTCACCTCGTGATACTGCTCGATAATGCCGCTGTACTTCGATCCGGCCGTGGGTTTCAGTTCCACGGTGGCATTCACCGTCTTCACCCCCTCGGCGACCTGGTTGTACTTTTCCAGCAGTTCGTCGCGGCCGGCATCGCGGACGACCGGCTTGGAGCTCTGCGGCACGGTGGTCTTCGTACTGACAGAAGTTCCGCCATGGCAGCCGCAGGAAAAGACCGCCAGTGTCGCTCCTACCGTCCAGGCTGTCCAGGCCAGCGCACATCGATTCAATGATTCGGATCTCTCAATAGGCAAGCGAAGCAATCTGGCAACCACCCCGGTTTCCGTCAATTTGGATGCCCGTCAATGTAGCAGGGTCACGGGCCTGGTGTCAGGTATATCCGCGGCCCATGGCGCGGCTTCCCCGGGGGCCGATGCCCCGATCCGGAAAAATGAGCTTTCGTGCCCCTAATCGGCAGCCCTTTCGCGCGGGCGCTCATCCAACTGGCCGGGGTAGGAGTCCGGTACCGAGGCTATCGCGTTTTGTTTGCTATCGTTTTGGACAAATACCATCCGGAAGTACTATTGGTGCTTTTTCCTTCGGTACCACCGGAGTTTCTACCGCCGTACTATTGGAGTTTTTCCCGAGTCAGCTTTATTCTCAGTCGCGCGAACTTTTAGAATCTGCCGAACGGCGACTTGCGCAACCATAAGCCCGTCGGCTCCAGTCCATCGAAAGAAGGCAAGAATCGATGAAGAACTTTGTGCGTGTGTCCATCGCGGTTATAGCATTATCAGCCTTTTCAGTAGTCATAGCGCCCCCGTTGGTTCGCGCTCAGACCATCACCACGGTTGCCGGGGGCGGCCCTGCCGGAGCGGCGGTTAGCCCGCTGGCGGCGAGCGTCGGCGCGCCAGCTGCCGTGCGGCAAGACTCCTTGGGCAACACGTACATCCTGGACAACGACTTTGGCCGTGTCTACAAGGTGGATACCAGCGGTCACATGACCGTGTTCGCGGGCAACAGTGCGACCGGATTCAGCGGCGAAGGCGGGCCGGCGATCGACGCCGCCATGAGCGGCCCGAGCGGCTTGTGTATCGACGCGAGCAACAACGTCTACGTAGCGGACTCCGACAACGCCATCATCCGCGAGATTCCTGTCGTAACCGCCGGCGGTAAGACCGCTGGCAACATCTACACCGTTGCGGGCGTGCAAACCGAAACCGACTTCACCTACGGCGGCGACGGTGGCCCGGCAACCAGCGCTAACCTGCACTTCCCGGATGGCTGCTCGTTCGATACTCACGGAAATCTGTACATCGCAGACCGCGGCAACAACGCGATCCGCGTGGTCATCGGCGCCGGCAACGTTCCTCCGGTTGGCTTGACCGGGACCACCGCTGGGAATATCTACCTCTATACAGGCTCGATCCCCGCCGGTGGTAACCCGCCGGCTGTCGGCTACGCTGCCAACGGCACGGCCACGGTCGGTGCTGCTCTCAACGGCCCCTTTGATGTGTTCGTGGATTCGAACAACAACGTCTTCATTGCCGACCTCGGAAACCCGGGCACCACCTCAAACCAGGTCATCCGCGAAGTTCCAGCCACAGCCCAGACCGTGCCTTTCGCTATGGTCGCGGGCGAGATCTATACGGTGGCAGGCACCAAGCAGGTAAGCGGTCCTGCGACGAGCGGAGTCGTAGCAACATCGGCGACGCTGAATGGGCCCGAGGGCCTATTCGTCGATTCGAGAGGGAACCTGTTTTTCTGTGATATCGGTAACCAGGTCATCCGCGAAGTCGCGGGCCCAACACCCAGCTCTGGGATGATCACTGGCGACGTCTACACCATTGCGGGCGACGGCCAGGAAGGCTACTCAGGCGACGGCGGACTTGCACTGAGCGCCAGCTTCAGCAACCCAGCTGGCACCTTTGTGACTTCCACCGGCTCGGTCTTCGTCGCCGATTCCACGGACCTTGCCATCCGCCTGGTTGGCAGTGGTACCGGCAGCTATCTCACCGAAACCATCAGCACCTTCGCTGGAAATGACTCGGTCTCCTTTTACAACGCTACGCCTGGTACCGCTGGCCAGCTCGACTCCCCAGCCGGTGTCGCCGTAGACGCCTCCGGTGATCTTCTGATCGCCGACGTGGGCGCGGACGGCGAGCAAAGCTTGATCCGTGAGGTCGCCAATCCTGTTTCGACGGGCGCTTTGACCACTCTGATCGGATCACCCGGATTCGGCGGCTTTGTCAGTGCCCCTACCACCAAGTATCCGGTGTACGTTGAGAACGATTCCATCGGCGTCTTCGCGGACCCCTCCAATAACGTTTTCATGGCCGACACGGGCAACTGCATTGTTCGCGAGCTAACCGCCGGGGTGTTGACCACCGTGGCGGGCACCGATCCTACCGTCGACGTCAACAATCCTCCGGCCAGCACACCCAACTGCGGGTTTACCGCCCAAGGGGGCACCGCTGTTGGCACCTTGCTGGGGGCCGTCAACAGCGTTGCGGTCGACGCTTTCGGCAACATCTTCTTTTCCGACTCCACCAATAACGTGATCTGGGAAGTGCCCAAAACCAACGCTGGCGCCATGATCGCTGGCGGCGCTTACATCGTCGTCGGTACGCAGGGCACGAGTGGTTCCTTTGGCGGTGACGGCGGAGTCGCAACCAGCGCGCATCTGAAGAACCCCACCGGCATCTTCATCGACGTTTTCGGCAACCTTTTCATCGCCGACACCGGCAATAACGTCGTTCGCGAGGTTCCGGCCGACAACACTGGTTCGATGACCGCAGGCGATATCTATACCGTCGCGGGCGACAACGTGAATAACACCGCGGGCTACACCGGCGAAGGTGGGGTTGCGGTGGGCGCGGAGTTGAACGCTCCCTTTACCGTGGTCGTCGATCACTCCGGCAACCTCTTCATCGCCGACACCAACAACCACATCGTCCGCGAAGTGGCTGCCGCTACCGGCGGCGGCATGACCAAGGGCAATATCTACCGCGTCGTTGGCACCGCTCAAACGCCGGGCTTTGCTGGCGACGGAGGCGCGGCCAAGTCGGCGGAGCTTAATTTCCCCCAAGGCCTGGCCCTCGATGGATCGGGCGATCTTCTGATTGGCGACTCCCAAAACAATCGCGTGCGCAGCGTATCGGCTCTTGGCAACGAAGCGGCAGTTCCAACCGCCAACTTCAGCCCGGATAGCCTGACGTTCCTGCCGCAATCGCTCAACGTTGGCTCGTCGGCGCAGGCAATCACCCTGAAAAATAATGGCGGAGCGGCGCTTACCGGCATCGCGATTTCCTTGACCGGCACTAACCCCGGCGATTTCAGTCTGGCCCCGGCGGGCACGTGCACCGCTTCGCTGGCCGCAGGGCAGACCTGCACCATTAACGTAACCTTTACGCCCACCGTGCTCGGTGCACGCGCTGCCAAGGTCTCCGTCGTGGACAACGCCGCCGGCAGCCCGCAAACCGTGACGCTCACGGGCAGCGGTATCGCCGGCGCCCCTGCGGCCGTCCTGACTCCCAACCCGTTAACGTTCCCCGGCCAGCCGGTGGGCACCGCCTCAACGGCTCTCGTCATTACTTTGAGCAATGCCACCGGCACCGCTCCGCTGACGCTCTCTGCGGCCATCACCAACGCCAACATCAGCGGCGTCAACGCCGGCGACTTCACTCAGACCAACAACTGCGGTACGTCGGTCGCAGTCGGCGCCACCTGCGCGATCAACGTCACCTTCACGCCGGCATCGACGACGCCAGCCGCTCGAGCGGCGACGCTCACGGTTACCGACAATGCGGCCACCAGCCCGCAGATCGTGCCCTTGGCTGGCACCGCCACCGCTGGCGCAATCACCCTCAGCCCCGCGAGCCTGACCTTCACGAGCCAGACCGTGGCAAGCACTTCCGCGCCGCAGGCTGTTACCGTCACAAATAGCGGCACCGCTCCGGTAACATTCACCGCCATCACCATCGCGGGACCCAACGCTGCCGAATTCGCCCTCGGGTCAGCGACCACCTGCAGCGGCACCGGCACCCTAGCCCCCGCCGGAGCCTGCACGCTCAGCGTGACGTTCACGCCGGCAGCCGCCGGCGCTCGCTCCGCAATGGTTATGCTGGCCGACAATGTCACTGGCGGCACGCAAACCATCGCGCTCTCGGGCACCGGATCGGTGACTCAAAGCCTTACTCTCGGCGCCGCCAGCGGTGGTTCCACATCGCAAACCGTCACTGCCGGCCAGACCGCCACATACAGCTTGCAGATCAGCGCGACTCAGAACGCCAGCGTAACGTTTGCCTGCTCTGGCGCTCCCACGGCCGCCACCTGCAATGCTCCGACCACCGCGGTCGCAGTCACCGCCGGAACGCCTGCAGCTGTTTCGGTTACCGTCACCACCACCGCCAATGGCTTGCTCGTGCCGCAATCCGAACCGGCGACCAGAATGCAGCCGCCAGCTGGAATCCAGATGTTGCCGATCTCCGTGCTGGCTGTGCTCCTGCTGATGGTCACCTTGCTGGCCACAGCACAGAGTCCTGCGGGACGCCTGCGTGTCGCTCGCGTGGCGCTCTCCGCCTGCCTGGTGCTGATGCCCATCGCGGCAGCCACACTGCTGGTAGGTTGCGGCGGTGGCGGATCAAGCTCCACTCCTCCGCCTCCCCCGCAGAGCGGAACGCCTACAGGCACTTACACCCTGACGGTCACGGCCACGTCGGGCAGCCAGACCGCCACAACCAAGTTGACCCTGATCGTCCAGTAAGCAATCACGCATCGGGGCATCCCAACGATGCCCTGACTTTCTGTTCCGAGCGGCGCCTTTCGCAACTCAGCGAAAGGCGCCGCTGCCTTTTTGGTCGCCCATCTTCAGATCGGCCACGGGTCGGCTCGATTTCTGGAAATCTGTCATCCCGGCGAAGCGAGGGACCTGCTCCCGGCTTTTTTCCGACTTTCCTATTGACACCCTATAGGAGTCTTCATATTCTCCTATAGAATTACTATAGGAGCTCACCTTGCCGCCCGATCCAACCAACCTCCTCCAAGGCACTCTCGACATGATGATCCTGAAATCTTTGGCCCTAACCGAAATGCACGGCCTGGGCATCGCCCGTCGGATCGAGCAGATCACCAAAGGCACTTTCCAGGTAAAGCCCGGCTCGCTGTTCCCCTCCCTGCACCGCATGGAAGAACAAGGCTGGCTAACCTCGACCTGGGGCGAATCCGAAAACAGCCGTCGCGCCAAATACTACAAGCTGACCGCCGCAGGCCGCCGCCAACTCGAAACCGAAACCAAACGCTGGGGCCGCATATCGTTGGCCATCGCCCGCGCCCTTGAAGCTTCCTGAGGGGAGAGTCACCGTGGGTCTAGTCAAGCCCCTAGTAAGTCTTTGGCGCAATCTCTTCCGCAAGCAGCGCGCCGACCGTGAACTCGACGACGAGTTGCAGTCCTATGTCCAATTGCTCGCCGATGAAAAAATCCGAAGCGGGATCAATGCCGAGCACGCCCGCCGCGGCGCCCGCATCGAGTTCGGCGGCGTCGAGCAAGTGAAAGAACAAGTGCGCCAGGCGCGCGCCGGCCACCTGCTCGAAGCACTCTGGCGCGACCTGCGGCTCGCCATCCGCGGCCTGCGCAAAAGGCCCGGGTTCACGCTAATTGTGGTGCTCTCGTTGGCACTCGGCATCGGCGCAAACGCCGCCATTTTCAGCCTGGTAGACGCCATCGTCTTCCGTCCCCTGCCCATTCCCCACGCCAGCGGAGTCGTCGCCATCGACACCGCCGCGTCGAAGCTGACCCGTTACGGCGGCTCTTCTTATCTCGACTACGTGGACTTCTGCGCGCGCGCCAAATCCTTCAAGACCCTGGCCATTTCGCAGCAGACCTCGGTAGGCATGAACGCCGCCACCGCCGCTTCCGCCGGCAAGCCCGAAAACGTAGCGGCCCTGCTGGTATCTGCGAATTTCTTTTCCGCCCTCGAAGTCCAGCCTGTTCTCGGCCGCGCCTTCGTTCCCGAAGAGGACCAGGTCCCCGAAAAATATCCGGTCGCCATCATCAGTTATTCCTTGTGGAATCGCGTCTTCTCCAAAGATCCCGATGTATCCGGAAAAATCATCAAGCTCAACGGTCACAGTTTCACCGTCGTCGGCGTCGCCCCGAAATCTTTCACGGGCATCGATCTGTTCTACCGCCCCGACATTTTCGTCCCCGCGATGATGAGCGCCCAGGTCATGGCCGATGGCGCAGACACTCTAAAACAGCGAAGCTATCGAGCCTTCGACATCCGCGGCCGCCTGAACCCCGGCGTAAGCGTTATGCAAGCGCAAGCCGAAATGAACGTGATTATGGGCGACCTCGAAACAGAGCACCCTGAAAGCAACAAAGACAACGTCGCCATTGTGCGCACCGAAATGGGCCGCCGTCTGGAATTAAGTGATGTCTCGGCGCCCATGATTCTCACTGCTCTGGTGATCCTGGTTCTGCTCATGGCCTGCGCCAACGTTGCGAGCCTGCTGATGGCTCGTGGGACATCGCGCCTGAAGGAAACCTCTACGCAGCTGGCGTTAGGCGCCACGCGCGCTTGCCTGGTCCGGCAATTTCTAACCGAAAGCGCCGTACTAGCCGCCTTGGGTGGCGGCGCAGGCATACTGCTCGCCGATGCCGCGATCAAAGGTTTCGGCGCCTATGTGCCCTCCACCGGAATTTCCGAAGGCCCCGACTTCCGCTTGGACCTGCGCGCGCTGGCCTGCGTAGCGATCGTTGCGGCCATCTCCGTCCTGCTCTTCGGCTTGGCCCCATCGTTTATGGCCGTGAAAGATGCCTGGAGCGCAGTCATGACCACCCGCTCCTCGGCCTCCGCCAGCCGCAGCTTCAGCAGCATCGCCCGCCGCGTCCTGATCGGCGGCCAAATCGCTCTCTCCGTAGTCCTGCTGATCGTCAGTGGCTTGTTTCTAAAATCCTTCACGCACTCGCAAAACATCGACTTGGGCTTCAACCCCAATCACATCCTGCTGGTCACCATCAACCCGCAACTCCGCGGCTACTCGAACGAGCAAGCGGCCCGATTCCACGAACAATTGCTGCAGCGCATCTCCGTTCTGCCGCAGGTCAAATCCGCCACGGTCGCCGCAAGTGTTCCCTTCCTCGGCGGCGGCTCCTGGGATCTTTCCATTGACGGCTACACCGCTCCAGACGGCGAAAAGTTCCTCGACCTCCTCAACGACCAAGTCGATCCGCACTATTTCTCGATCATGCAAATCCCCATTCTCTGCGGCCGAGAATTCACCGCCAGCGACAACAGAAAATCTCCTGGCGTAGCCGTGGTAAACGAAACCCTCGCTAAACGTTACCTGACCGGCGACGGGGACCTGAGCAAAGCCCTGGGCCACATCATTCGCCTGCGCGACAACGCACCCATCCAAGTCGTAGGAGTGGCAAAAGATTCCAGCTACGGCTCCATCGGCAACCCGCCGCCACCTGTCTTCTATCTCGCCTACCAACAACAAGGCGGACCCCATGCCACGCTGGTGGTCCGCACCGTAAGCGACCCCGCAATCCTCATCCCCGCAATCCGCGCCGAAATGTCCACGCTCGATGCAGAAATCACTCCAGTGTCGGTCATGAAAATGACCGACCTGGTCTCCGAGCGAGGCCTCTTCCTCCCTCGAATCGTTACCATGCTCGGCAGCGCCTTCGGCTTCGTGGCCATGTCCCTGGCCGCCATCGGCTTGTACGGCGTTGTAAGCTTCATGGTCGGCCGCCGTACTCAGGAAATCGGCATCCGCATGACCCTGGGTGCCCAACGCGGCGAAATCCTCCGCATGGTCCTGGCCAACGGCCTTACACTAGCCGCAACAGGCCTGGTCGTAGGTCTCGCCATGGCTCTACTAGCGACACCTCTGCTGCGTACCCTCTTGCTCGGTGTAAGCCCGTGGGACCCCGCAACATTCGCAGCCGTAGCTATTGTCCTCATCGCCGCCACGGCCATCGCCAGCTGGATTCCCGCCAGCCGCGCCGCCCGCGTAGACCCCATGGTCGCCCTGCGCCACGATTAGTTCTTAGCCAATGCCCCGCCCAACATACGCATCCAGCAAATGTAGTTTTGCCATGACCGTTCTCAGGCCCAAAATTGTATCCGGGAACGTGCCTGGCCAACCGCGCGACCATTAAGATCGGCCCAGCGATCGATGCCAAGCTCTACCCTCGATTCGTGGCAGTCGCCAAAGAAAACGACCAATCCCAGCGATTCCCGAGGGGCTCGAAGTTGATGAAGCTTTTCGTCGCTTCAACGAAAAATTCCAAAACACCTCAACCCTGCGAAGCGTCAATGGGGGCGGGCGATGTAGACGTCGAAACGTTGGGCGGCGGGGCGGACTCGACGGATTACTTCGGTGGACCAGAGGGTTTTGCTTAGCAGGGTGACCCAGCCGTCTTCGGGTTCGCAGACGGCACAGAAGGTGTAGCGTTCGTAGGCGGTTTGGTAGGCGTCGAGGCCGCGGTGGGAAAGCGCCTTCTCGATGGCGGCGTCGGGGCCTTCGATTGCGGCGCCGGCGCGGACGCCGAAGGTTTCGCCCTCGAAGCGCTCGAAGATTTGCTCGAGTTGTGTTTCGGTCGGTTGGCGAAGAACGATGCAGCGCTCAGCGGCTTCGCGAAAGTGGATTTCGTACATTTTGCAGAATTCGCGAACGCGGTCCACATGACTGAAGAAATCGAGCACGAAGACTTCGTTGGCCGCCAACGCTGGAAAGGTCGCGGCCCAGATTGCGGCGGCTTCCTTGCCTTTTACCGGTTCGCGGCTTTCCGTACCCAGCAGTTCCAACCCAACCGCTTTAATTTCCGCGCCGAGGTCGAGCGCTTCCACATCGAGCGAGAATGGCGGAAGTTCCAGCGCTCCGCTGCCCAGCGGGGCGTCGCCGGCCGAGCTCAATTCACCGTCTCCTGTTCTTCTTCCTCGGACGGAAACTTAGCCTTGAATTCCTGCGATTGTTTGCGGACATCGAGCCAATCAAAAAAGACATCCGGCGTTTCCAGCCAGATACGGAACCAGTTGGCAATTTCTTCTTTTTCGGCGCGTTTCTGCGGCTCGACCTTGTGATTTCGCGCGATCATTTCAGCGCGGCGCTTTCCGAGCCGGCCAACGTCGAGTACCCGCCCGGCCGCGGCGTGTTCGCCCTTGGCCTGGAACCTGCGCATCAGCTCATCCAGTCGCATGATGCTGACTTCGGCGTCTTCCAGCGTCTTGAAATGCAGCAGGTCTTCAAATTCCTCTTCGTACTGATCTTCGGCTTCTTCCTGAAGGGAGAGCGCAACCTTGATGCCCGCGCCTTTCAAAACGTCGGCGATGTAGTCGTTCCCGGTCTTGCCTTCTTCGCCGTATTCGGCCATTAGACGACGGCGCAGTTGGTCGATTTCGGCGGGCGTGAATTGTTGCGCGCCGATCTCGCGGGCCGCCTGCAAGATGAGTTCCTTTTTTGTTTTCAGCGAATCATTCATGGTGTTGCGCCTCGATGCTGTTGGCGCTCAGTATTTTTCGCGATCGGTGGCAGCGGATCCGCTGTAGCCGGAGTCGCTGCGGGCCCCTTCAAGAGCTGCCGGTACTTGGTGACGTTGCGATTATGCTCCTCAAGCGTCGCGGCGAAGAAGTGGCCGCCTTGGGTATTCGCCACAAAGTAAAGAAAAGGTGTCTTTGTGGGCGTCATCGCCGCTCGTAGAGACTCTTCACCCGGATTGCCGATGGGGCCCGGCGGCAGCCCGGTATGCTCGTAGGTGTTATAGAGCGAATCGACTTTCAAATCCGCACCGGTAAGCGTGCCCTTATATTGACCACTTTGCTCCAGAGCGTAGATTACGGTCGGGTCGCATTGCAGCCGCATATTTTTGCCCAATCGGTTTTCAAACACGCCCGCCACCAGCGGCCGCTCTTCGGGTCGCGGTGTTTCACGCTCGACAAGCGAAGCCAGTGTAACCAAATGCTCGGTCAATCCGCTGGCCGGGGCGATCTGAGCCGTCGAGCGGATCCGCGACCATTCCTCTTTGAATTTCTTGACCATCTCCGCCGTCAACTCGTTGGCCGCCGGACGTCGCGGCAGATTATACGTGGCCGGGTACAAAAATCCCTCCAGGGTTTGGGCGTTCGGAGCAAGATCGTGAACCAGTTCAGGATTTTTTGCCGCCAACAAAAATTCGCCGGCGCCCATGAATTTTCCCGCTTCCAGGTTGTGCGCGATGTCGAACATCGTCTCGCCTTCGCGCACGGTGAACGGCTGCTCGTAAATGTGGCCGTCGGCGATTTGCCAGAATACATCGTGACCCGAAATCGGCTGATGGAAGAAATATTCGCCTGCCTGCAACCTGCGTTTGGGATGCCGTCGCGCATAAACCTCAAACGCAATGGCGCTGCGGACCACGCCGTTTTGCGCGAGTAAACGCGATACCGTCCGGCTCGAAGCGCCGTGCGGCAGATCGACGAACACGCCTTCCGCCGGAAAGGCCTGGTACGGCCGCTCGATGCCAATCCACAGATACACGCCAACGGCGGCGGCGGCGATCAACAGCAGGACCAAGAGTCTTCCAAGGGTTTTCAAGTTGGCTGCGTCTCTCCGTTAAAAGGTATTCAGCTGCCGGCGCGAGGTCCATCACGAGTCGTGCAGGGCTATCCTTTAGATGCTTTTCCCGGCGATTTGCTCTCGCTCCAAATATTCCTTTAGGATGACCGCCGCGGCCATGGCATCCACGGAAGCGCGCGATGATTCCCTGCGCTTTTTGTGCGAGGTCTTCGCGTCGTCGTGAAAGACCTTCCCGGAGTGGTCTTCGAGAAGGCGCTCCGCTTCCCAACTGGTCAGCCGCTCGTCCACCATTTCCACGGGAACGCCGAGTTGTTTGCGGACGCGCTCGCCAAAGCGGCTTGCTTCTTCAGCCATTTCGCCGCGCGATCCGTCAAGCCGTAGCGGCAATCCTACGACAATTTGCTTGATGCCGTGTGTGCGCACGATTTCGCGCAGGCGCCGCAGGTCTTCGTTGCGGTTGATGCGTTTCAGCGTGGCCAGCGGACGAGGTAGCGCGGTTTGGGCGTCGGCCAGTGCTAAACCGATGCGCGCGCGGCCGTAGTCTATTCCTAGAATGCCGGTTCGGCGGATCTCGCCAGGCATCATTTCTTCAAGGCCACGATCGGTTGGCATCACGCTTCCAGTATACCGGGAAGCTGTCGGCCAATGGTTTGATGCGTCGATGAGAGTCTCCGTCTCTTGCGCTCGCCGGGCTGAAGCCCGGCGCCACTGCAGGCATTCGACAAGCAGTTACGGTTTGCGGCCGTGGGTGCCATTTTGCCAACCCTCCCAGGCGCCTTGTTGTTTCATTTTTTCGTCCAGGCCGGTATCGACCAGTTGCTGGTCGATTTCGGCGCGGGAGAGGCGCTTGCCTAGGGGTTCGGCGCGGTCGGCTACACCCCAGGCGGTTACGGCGGCGATGGCGGCGTTGATCTTCAGTTCGCGGATATCTACTTTGTCGAGCGTGTCGGACGCGGCGTGATAGTTCGGCAGGTAGTTTGCTTCTTCTTGATTCGCGACCATGGTAGGCACGCCGTCGAGGAGGAAGTCCCAATTGTCGGTGCCGATGTCGCCGTCCAGGGTGTGGCGATTTACATCCCAGGAGTTGAGCGGTTTCAGGATTTCTTCCAGGGCGTCTCGAATATCGCGGCGGCCGCTCAGGGAATAACCGCTGACGCGGCCGATGCCAGAGTCGAAAATAATGACGCCGCGAATTTTGTCCATCTCCGCACGGTGGGCGGCGACGTATTGCCATGATCCGACCATGCCTTGTTCTTCGCCGGTGAAGAGGGCGAAGCGGATGGTGCGGCGCGGGACCAGTCCGGTGGCGCGGATGGCGCGGGCTGCTTCGATGACCATGGCGGCGTTGCAGCCGTTGTCGAGCGCGCCGGTGCCCAGCTCCCAGGAATCGAGGTGTGCGCCGAGAATCACCGCTTCGTCCGGTTTTTCGCGGCCGCGAATTTCGCCGATGACGTTTTGCTGCTCGATCGGGCCGCCGATCTTGTTCGGCATGGAGAAGTGCACGCGAACCTTGCCGGGATAAGCGGCGATGGTGCGAACCAGGCGCATGGCGTCTTCGCGCGCGACCACCGCTTGGGGAATTACGTCGAGCTGGCCGTCACCGGAATTAGTATGCCGATAGAGGAGCAGGCGCTCGCGGGCGCCCATCCAAAGAATCGCGGCGGCGCCGCCTTTCACCGCGCGGTCGATGATGGCCGGTGGCAACGCGTATTCGTTGAAGAGGTCGTTCCAGGTGGAACCAATCTCGCTGGCGACAAGAAGGATCGCGCCTTTGACGGAGTTCCCCGCCTTGGCGAAATCGTCCTGCGTGCCAAAACCGACGTCGATCAGGTTGGCCTCGATGCCGCCGGTTGGCGTTGCGGGCGACCAGCCTTCGGCTACCAGGCGCACGGGAAATTTTTGCGGGCCGAGGAGTTCGAGTCGCGTGTCGCCTTCGCTCCAGGTTGTCGCCAGCGTGTACTTTTCGGTGTGAACCTCGATGCCCGCGGAGCGAAATGAGGCGAGCGCCCAATCGATAGCTTTGGCCATTTCCGGTGAGCCGGTGACGCGGCCGCCGATTTCATCGGTGAGGCGGCGGAGATTTTCCTCCATCGGCGAGGGGCCCATGACTTGGGGCAGGATCTTGGCAGCCGCTTCGGCGCAAGAGGCTTCGGTAGCGGAGCACGCTTGAGCGGAGGAGGACTTGGACAGCGGGTCGGATTTCAGGGGCGGGAGCTGAGCGAGGGAGGGCGAGGTAATGAAGCAAACAAGGAAGGAAGTAATGAGAAGAGCGGCAAGCCGCATTACACTGCACCTCGAAGGAGAATTTGCCAAACTGCGGAAATGGTTGGCAACGGAGCAGGCGAAGTATAGCGCACGAAGCGAGAGCGGGCGAGACCTTGCGATAACCAGGTACGTTAGGGTGTAACCGTGCAATTTCTTACTCGTTGCGAAGGGACTGCATTGGGTCGATGCGGCTCGCTCGCCAAGACGGGATGAGGCCCGCCATACCGGCCGCTACGGCAAGCACCAAGCCTGCGGATACAAAAGTGAACGGGTCATCCGGCTGCAAACCATACAGCTGGCTGCGAATCAGACTGCCGAGCGCAAACGCCAGCAACGCTCCAATGGCAAGCCCAGCGCCGCAAAGAAGAACGACTTGTCGCATGATCATCCATAGGACGTCGCCCTGCAACGCGCCGAGAGCTACGCGGATGCCAATCTCGCGTCTGCGCCGCGCGACGGTGTAGGCCATCACGCCATAGAGGCCGATCACCGCGAGGGCCGTGGCTAGGGCGCCAAATACCACCGAAAGGCTAGCAACCAACCGTTCCGTTTTGAGCGACAGGCCGATCTGCTCGTCGATGGTACGTAAGTCAACCACCGGAATGTTCGGGTCAAGCTGCCGCACTCGTTCGCGCACCGCCCGCATTACCTGCTGCGGATCGATACGCGTGCGCAAGTAGAAGGTCATAAACCGAGACTTTTCGTCTTGCCAATAGGGGAAATACGCTTGAGGTGGAGCGGGGTCGCGCAGATTCTCGAACTTCAAATCTTTCACCACGCCAACAACTTCCAGGTTCGGGGTGTCCGGCCTCGCCGAGCGGTCGTCGACCAGCCCGATGCGCAGGCCGACCGGATTGCGGCCGGCAAAATACTTCCGTGCGAAGGTCTCATTGACAAGCGCCACTGGCCTGTTATCGAGGACAGTGAAGTCGCGGCCGGTAACAATGGGCACTCCAAGTGTCGTAAACAGTTTGGGACTGATCATCGAGAGAACCGGTCGCTGCTCCTGACCGGGATCCGCTGAATAACCTTCTGCGATTACCGGATTACTCCAGCCGTAACCTTGCAGAATAGGCATGGTGCTCAGTCCAACCGAACTGACACCAGGCAGCGCCTGCAAATCGTCGGTCAGCCGGCGAAAGAAATCCTTTGCGCGATCGTCGACATAGCCATTCAGCGATGGGTCGACACTGAAGGCCATCAGGTGTTCGGTTGAGAATCCCGGTCCGGAGACTTCCAGATTCGCCAAAGTTCTTAAGAACAAAATCGCGCCGGTCAGCAGCAACAAGGCCAAAGCCATCTGACCGCTTACCAGCAGCTTGCGCAGGAACACCTGTCTTCCCCCTGCTACCGAGCCCGCTCGATCCTTCAGTGTGGGAGCAATGTCGACTTGGGAGCCTTGAATCGCAGGCGCCAGACCGAACACGAGCGCGGTCAGAAGCATCATGCCAAGCGCGAAAACGAGGACGCGCATGTCTAGAACTGAGGAGATCGGGAAGTCACCCGCAGAGTCGGCAGGAAAATAAGTGGCTAAAAGGACACGGTCGGCGAGAAAAGCCAGTCCCAATCCCACCGCCGTACCGATTACCGCTAGCAACAAACTTTCCACCAGAAGCAGCCGAATAATGCGTCGTCGGCCAGCGCCAATCGCCAGCCGGACCGCCATCTCCCGCTCCCGTGTGGTGGCGCGTGCCAACAAAAGGTTTGCCAGATTCGCGCACGCGAGCAGCAAAACGGCCCCGCTAAGCCCGGCCAACACCCATAGCGGTGTCGTGCATGTCCTCCCGCAGACCGGACCACCCTTGCGACCCCGGTAACAGGTCGACGGAATTCTTCAGGAATTGTGCTCGGTCATAATCCGAATAATGCTGAAGCGTCGGCTCCTGCACTTCCACTTCCAGAATGTTGTGCATCAGCGGTTGTAGCGATGCCTTAGCCTGGACGATATCGACGCCCGGCTTTAAACGCCCGAACGCGGTCACCCAACTCAGACGCCGTGCTTCGAGGCGGTCCGAGCGAGGGGTCATCTCAGCTTGCATCATCATGGGAATGAAGACCTTGGATTTGTACCCAAGTTCCACGCCATCGAATCCGGCCTGAGACACTCCGATTACCGTGAAGGTGTATCCGTTTATGACGATTTGCCTACCGACGATGGACTGATCGGAGGAAAAACGGCTCTGCCAAAAACTGTAGCTGAGCATCGCTACGGGATGGCCGCCGGGAATGCGGTCGTCGTCCGGCGTCAGAGTTCTGCCGGTCACTGCCGTCACGCCCAGCACCGGGAAATAAGAGCCGGAAACCAATTCCGCCGCTACACTGTCGGTGTGATCTCCGTAGCCTAGACTGACACTCGTGGGATAACGGCAGAACATTCCCGAGAAAATCTGATTGCCATCGTGAAAATCGCGATACATGGGGTACGAGATGTCGTTTTCGCCCCAGCTATCGCCGAAACGAATCCCGCGCTCGGCCACCAGTACAAGTTGCTCGGGATGCTTTACCGGAAGCAACTCCAGGAGCACTTGATCCATAAGGCTGAAGATCGCGGTGTTCGCGCCAATGCCCAAAGCCAGTGTTGACACAGCGACGGCAGTAAAAAGAGGGCTTTTCCGAAGACTGCGGAATCCGTAGCGCAAGTCCTGCGCGATTTGCTCCAGGGTGACCCAGCCCCAGGTATCGCGTGTTTCTTCCTTGAGGGCCGTGGTGTTGCCGAAGATTCGCACAGCTGCGAGGCGCGCTTCTTTTTCGCTCATGCCAGCGGCAACGTTTTCTGCAATCTGCTGCTCCAGATGAAATTGCAACTCTTCGTCTAGTTGTTGAGCGGATCGCTCGCGGCGAAACAAAGTCTGCAACTGGAGCCACCATCGTTGGATCCACAACATAACGCCTCGCTTTAGGTTGCTTCCACCACCAGGTCGATCGCCGCAGACAGGCGATTCCATTGGGCCGCTTCTTTTTCCAGTTGCGCGCGTCCGGCAGCTGTCAACGAATAAAACTTGGCCTTTCTGCCTGTTTCCGTCTCCGCCCATTTGGCCTTGATCCAGGCTTTCTGTTCGAGCCGATGCAGAGCCGGATAGAGCGAGCCTTGCTGAACTTGCAGAACCTCGCTGGAGATTTGTTGAATGCGCTTGGCAATCGCCCAGCCGTGTTTCGGCTCGAGCGAGATCGTTTTGAGGATCAAAAGATCCAGAGTTCCTTGGACCAAATCGCTTGGCTTTCCCATACTATGATTATCTACAACAACTGTTGTCGATAGTCAAGGCATGCCCGACCGAAGTCGATGAGGCCTCGCAAGGAACGCTGGGTGCCTCAGAAAAATGGGGTAGGAAAAGGAGCCATTTTCATGTCCTACGTGTGTGTTAAGTGGAATAGGTTTCGAGGCGGGTCCGCTCGCTGACGATTAGATGATTAGAGCATGCTTCCTGCCTCACTGGCCGGTCTCGGAGCGAAGGTCCGCGACGCCGTAGGCGGAGCGTTTGGGCCGGAGCGCCGGGAGTGGCCAGTGAGAACGGGCTCATTGGCTGGACACTTCCAGTTTTTTCAGCACGTCACGGGCATTTTCATTTTGAGGATCGAGATCGAGTGACTTCTTGTAGTTTTCAACGGCCAGCGACTTGTCGCCTTGCTTCAAATACGCCTCGCCCAGTGAGTCGTACACATTTGCATCCATAGGGAAATGTTCCACGTTCAGGCGAAATATCTCCACGGCGCCTTTCGTGTCGCCTTTGCGCAGCAGCTCATAACCCATCGAGTTTAGCTGCGAGACGGCAAAATCATACCTGTCCGGCGCGCGCTGACGGAGTTCACGGTAACGCGCGACGGCCTCTTTCACACCCTTCGAACGATAGCTCTCGTACAGAACCGCGCTAATGTCGACTTTCGGGCACTCAACCTTTGTGTTTCCCGCACCCCACCTTCTCCACGAACAAAGCAAAGAGGCAATGAATGCGCCGCCATTGGAACTGTTGGTCATAATCACGATGCCGTCACCACTGGACGGCACAATCTGATAGAAGCTCTCCCATCCGCGGTTCGATCCTCCGTGCCCGATTCCCACCTTCCCAACAAACTGGGCTGGGCGCACCGTGTAACCGAATCCGTATTGTGGTGCGGGTCCAAACGGGTCGCGGTCAGCCCACTGCGAATTCGGCGCTGGGGATTGCATCTGAGCAATGCTCTGCTTCTTCACCACTCCTCGGCCCGCTGCCTCACCTGCGGGACCTCGTAGTCCCGCCGCGGCGAATATCGCCAGATCGCGCAGCGTCGTGGTAAGTCCAGCGGCGGACAGCTCGTTGTAACGCAGAATCGGGAGCGCGCTTCCAAGACCATTGTACGGTGTCGCCATCACCTGCTGAAATTTCGGCGGCAACCCATACTGGCTGTTCGACAGGTGCAGAGGCCGAAAGATGTTCGCTTTCATGTAGTCCTGAAATCGTTCGCCGGAGACTTCTTCAATTAGGAGCTGAAGAATGGCGTAGTTCGCTCCGGAGTAGCGGAAACCAGAACCAGGTGCAGCCACGACTCGCACTTCTCCCGTGCCGCTTTTGCCGGAAAGCGAATCTTCGATCGGTGAAAGGGGGCTCTCTGGATCCCATCCATGAAAATCATGACTCGAAATGCCGGAAGTGTGGCTGAGCAGCCGCCGCACGGTGACTTGACGGTTGTCGAACGAAGAAGCGGGCAGGTGCCATCGCTTAAGGTAAGAATCAACAGGGCGGTCCAGCTCCACCCTGCCTTGGTCCACGAGCTGCATGACCGCCCACGCCGTGGGCGACTTCGAAATCGAGCCGACGTTGAAGACTGTTTCGGCTGTGACGCGCGTCCCACTGGCAACGTTAGCGAAACCATAGCCGTGCATCCAGACGACTGCGCCTTTTTGGATCAGCGCGACCGCGGCCCCAGGTACCGCATATTCGCGCAGGATGCTAGGCGTTACGGCATCTACTGTTGACGTGAAACAGTGCGTGTCTTTCGGCTTTGCGGTTGCGGCGCTCGACGGTCGACCGGACGGGTTTGCCGCCTGTCCCTCAGGACTTGGCGCTGGAAACATCGCGACAAGAAAGAGGTACAACCACAGAAGGGATATGCTCATGCCAGTGAATACTCGACTCCTACAGTTTGGTTACGCACAATCCCTCGTTGTCCATGCGAATCTGAGGCGATTGTGGCACCGACGCTGACTTTCTCTGTTTCGCTTTGGCCGCCTGCGCAGAGCGGGCGAAGCCCAGCAGATAGCCCGGCCGGGCGCAATAAAAGGAATCCGCAGCGGTCATAGTAAGATACGTGGATGACTACAGATAAAAACAAGGCGGAGTTTCAGGCGCCAAGCGCAATCGAGGCGCTCTTCAACCGGTCGTTCGGGTTCCTGATCGGGTTGGGGATTGGGCCTAAGTTCATTTATCTCCTGCAGGTGCGAGGACGTAAGAGCGGAAAGATTTATTCTTCGCCCGTGAATTTGATGGAGGTCGGCGGGAAGCAGATTTTGGTGGCGCCGAGGGGACGGACGCAGTGGGTACGGAACGCGGAGGCGGCGGGGGAGATTACCCTGAAGCGGGGCAGCTCTTTGCGACAATTTGGGTTGCGACCGATTGCGGATGGAGAAAAGCCCGCGCTTTTGAAGGAATATCTGGACCGGTATGCGAGCGCGGTGAAGAAGTTCTTTCCGGTGGCGGCGGGATCGCCGGCGGAAGCGTTTCGCGACATTGCGGGGAATTATCCGGTGTTCGAGTTGGTGGCGCGGTAACGAGAAAAAGAAAACAGTTCCACCCAGAGTTCACAGCCGACCCAGAGCGAAAAGCAGCAGGACTCCGCGCTGCGCTACAGATCAACGCGATTTGCTGGTCAGGGATGGCGTTTCGTTAGCAAGAGACGCGGGCTCGTTCAAGCGGAATTCGTTGTGGAGAGCGACCAGCGCGCGCTGCATGGAGTCCTTTTGTACTACCAGCGAGATGTTGTATTCGGAGGAGCCTTGGGCGATGGCCATTATGTTTACGTTTTCGCGGCCCAGGGCGGTGAAGGTGCGTCCCGCTACGCCGGGGATGCCGCGCATGTTTTCGCCGACTACGGCGACGATAGCGACGTCGGGATTGCTGGTTACGTGTTCGACGGTTTGTTCGGCGATTTCTGGGGCAAAGGCGTCACGCAGGGCTTTGAGGGTGCGCTTCTCGTCCGCGCTGTTGATTACGAAGCAGATGTCGTTTTGCGATGAGGATTGGGAGACCAGGAACACGTTGGTGCGAGTTTCCGAGGTGGCGGCGAAGGAACGGGCGAGGACATCCGGCAAGCCGACTATGCCAGGGCCGCCGACAGTTACCAGGGTTACGTCGCGGATGGCAGTTAGGGCTTTGACGCCTCCGCCAGTGGGCATGCCTTCGGCGGTGATTTTTGTGCCGGGCTTTTCGGGCGCGAAGGTGTTGCGAATCCATACGGGAACGCGTGCGGCGGTTACCGGGCGCAAGGTGTTCGGATGCAGAACTTTTGCGCCGAAGTAGGCCAGTTCGGCGGCTTCGTTGTAGGAGATTTCGGGGATGGTGCGGGCTTCGGGGACGAGGCGGGGGTCAGCAGTTTTTACGCCGTCTACGTCGGTCCAGATTACGGTTTCTTGGGCGCCGAGCGCGGCGCCCAGGATCGTGGCGGAATAGTCGGAGCCGCCACGGCCTAGCGTGGTTTGCACGCCTTCCGGCGTGGCGGCGATGAATCCAGTGACAATTGGCACGATGCCTTGATCGAGCAACGGCCGGAGGCGCGCTTCCGCACGATTGCGGGTGAGAACCATGATCGGCTCGGCGCGACCGTGGTGGTGGTCGGTGACGATGACTTCAGTGGCAGAGATGGCCACCGCGCGGATTTCTAGCTCGCAGATTGCGGCGGAGACCAGAGGGGCACAGAGGCGTTCGCCGATTCCGGAGATTACGTCCAGGGCACGCGGGGTTAGTTCGCGGAGCAGGGCGGTGCCGCGGAGAAGGCGCTCGAGTTCGTCGAGAACATCCTGGCAAGCGCTGGCTACTTTGGCTTGGGCTTGCTTGTTGGTTACGAGAGATTCCAGTGCAGCGATGTGTTGGGTGCGGAGTTCGTTGGCTAGCTGGGGGATGAAGTCTTGCTCGCCTTGTTCGGCGCGGTGGGCGGAGTGAACGAGGCGATTGGTTACGCCGCTCATCGCCGAGACAACTACAACCACGGATTGCCGGGCCGCTGCGGCGTGGACTATTGCGGCGGCGCGGCGGATGCAGCCGGCGTCGCCTACCGAGGTGCCGCCGAATTTCATTACTTGGAGGGAGAGTTTCATTTTCGTTCTACGGGACGATCTTCAATTTTCGCACAGGAACGATGATTCGGCGTGGTCGAAGAACCAAGCGTTACGTGATGCTAAAGCTGGGGGAGAGCAGGTATCGCGTAGTGGAAGCGGGCTTAGCCGGCGGACATCGAGACGAGATTCCTTGACTGCGCGCGGCGGACCGTTCGCGCCGCGAAAGCGTCCGGGATAAACAGGGAGTGAACGGAGAAGAAAAAGCCGGCGCACTCCGGTCGGAAGAACAATTGCCCGGTGTGTCGGTCAGTCCAGTTGAGCCGGATCGGAGCGCACGAATTGGAAGGTGGCAAGACGCGGTGACCTTGCCCGGGCGGGGCAAGGCCCGCCCCCACAAAGGCCGCCGGGCTCCTCGGGGTCTGTCCTGCGCTACCGGGGCGGAGCTTTGGATTTTGCGGTTGGGCGTTTGGGGCGCAGCGGTGCTGCGCCCCTTCAGGGAGAGCGCCGGGCTATTGTGGACGGCAGCTAGATTTTTTGAAGTTTCCAGCGGCCGCGGCGGAACAGAATTCCGCCGGCTGCGGCAATGACTCCTTCTGCGACTACGATAGAGATGAAGACGCCGTTGGAGTGGAGATGGGCTGGGATGGCCAGGGCGTAGGCCAGCGGAATCTCGATGAACCAGAAGCCGAACAGATTCACGATGGTGGGCGTGATGGTGTCGCCGGCGCCGTTGAAGGCTTGGAGCATGACCATGCCGTAGGCGTAGCCGACGTTGCCATAGCTGATGATGCGCAGACACGACGCGGCCAGCGGAATGACTTGCGGGTCGTGGGTGAAGAGGCGGACGACGGGCTCGGCAAAGATCATGAAGAACAGTCCGATGCCGCCGAGGAAGAGCATGTTGTAGAAGCCCGTGCGCCAGACCGATGTTTCGGCGCGCTCGGGTTGCTTGGCGCCGAGGTTTTGGCCGACCAGGGTGGCGGCGGCGTTGCTGAGTCCCCAAGACGGCAGGAGGATGAAGATGACAATGCGGATGGCGATGGTGTAGCCGGCCAGTGCGGCGGAGCCGAAGATGCTGACGATGCGGACCAGACCGATCCAGCTGGTGTGGGCAATGGCGAATTGCAGGATGCCCGTGAGCGAGACGCGGAGCAAACGAACAAGGACGTCGAGATTCAGGCGAATTTGACTACCCAGGATGCGGATGCGTTCGCTGCCCCGGAGCAGGCGGTAAAACTGGTAGAGAACGCCTATGCTGCGGCCGGTAAATGTGGCCAGGGCGGCTCCGGTGACGCCTAGTTTTGGAAATGGGCCCCAGCCGAAGATCAAGCAGGGGTCGAGGATGAGGTTGAGGATGTTGGACACCCACAGTAAGCGCATGGCGATAGCGGCATCGCCTGCGCCGCGGAAGATGGCGTTGTTGAGGAAGAGCAGCAGGATGGCTCCACTGCCGCCCAGAGCGATGCGCGCGTAGCCGCTGCCGGTGGCGACGATTTGCGGCGACGCGCCCATCAGCTGGAGCAGTCGCGGCGCACAGAAAAAACAGGGCACGCCGACCAAGATTGAAATCGCTAGGCCTATGGCTATGGCCTGCACGCCGGCGACAGCTGCGCCGGAGGGATCTTTTTCACCGATGCGGCGCGCGACCATCGCGGTGGTGGACAGGCTAAGGCCGAGGCCGACCGCGACGACGAGGCTCAATAGCGACTCGGTGAGGCCGACGGTTGCGACCGCATCTGCGCCGAGGCGACCGACCCAGAAAACGTCGACTACGGCGAAAAGAGATTCCAGCACCATTTCCAGGACCATGGGAATGGCCAGGAGCAAGATGGCGCGGTTCAGGCTGCCCTTGGTGAAGTCCTGGTGCGAGCCGCGAATGGCTTCGCGGATGGACTGCCAGATAGGGATGGGCCTCGGTTCGAGACTGATCTGCTGCGTTTCCATGAAAACCTTGACATTTCTGCACGAAAGCGGCTGAAGCATCAGACGCAATGGCGCGGCCGTTGATGAAATGATTGTGAAAATCAAAAAGCGACAGGTCCGCGAGACTAGCGGATTAAAGGACTGCGGAAGATCGTACGAGGATGTTCTTCATCTGATTTCACCGGTCATCGTTGAGGCCGACCGAGCGTGCGCCACAACGGGAAACACCTGAGTGCATTGTAACCAGGATTTCGCAGGCGCGCCAGGAAAAATTCAGTGGGGATCGGGCGTAGGGATTGGATTGTCGCGTTGCGAGGGGATCTCGCCGACCTGGGGCACAGCCGTGCCGTGCCCTTACAAGGGAAACGATTGGGCTCAGTCCGACTAGGACATCATCGAGAATCCAGACGCCGCTGAATTGTGTCGAGACAACTGGAATTATTTTTCGGAGATGTCGCGAGGGTTGAGGAGAAGGTCGGCGATGCGGGCTACTTGTGCCATTTCGACTACGTCGTGTACGCGAACGATGTGGGCGCCGCCTAGAATGCTGGCGGTGACGGTGGCGGCGGTGGCCCAGATGCGCTGGTCCGGGGGAACGGTTTTTGTCTTTGTGCGAGCGCGGCCTTGCTGCGCCAGAGCTAAGGTTCGGCCGAGGAATCCTTTGCGGGAGGTTCCGACGAGCAGTGGATAGCCTAGCTTCGCCAATTGCGGCAGGTTTTGCAGGAGCTCGTAATTCTGCTGGAAGCTTTTGCCGAAGCCCATGCCGGGGTCGATGATGATTTGCGATTTTGCTACGCCGGCGTTGCGCGCTTTCTGGATGGAGGCGCGGAGTCCCTTGGTGACGTCGTGCATTACGTTGCGGGCGAAGGGGATTTTTTGCATGGTGGCAGGCTCGCCGCGCATGTGCGTCAGGATCAGCGGGACGCGGCGGCGGGCGGCGACTTCGGCGAGGCGGGGGTCGTAGTGGAGGCCGGAGACGTCGTTGACGATTTCGGCGCCTGCGCTTAGGGCGATTTCGGCTACGCTGGCTTTGCGCGTATCAATCGAGATCGGAATTTTCAGTTTGCCGCGTAGAGATTGGAGAACGGGTAGGAGTCTGCGGAGTTCTTCGACGGCGGAGGTGTCTTTTGAGCCCGGGCGGGTGGATTCCGCGCCGATGTCGAGGATATCGGCACCGGATTTTTGCAGCGTTAGGGCGTGATCGATGGCGCGGTCTGCAGTCAGGAATTTGCCGCCGTCGGAAAAACTGTCCGGGGTGATGTTGAGGACACCCATGAGGAGCGTGCGTTTGCCTAGCGCGAGCGTGCGGGTCGGGAGGTGGAGATCGAAGATTTTGCGCTTGAACATGGCCGTGGAGAAGTTTAGCGCGAAATGCAGGAAGGATTGCCAGGCAGGCCCCGGGGACACGGAGATAGGAAAACGCGCGATTCGGAAGAACACGGTGAAACGTTGAGGTCCTTCGGCGATTCTCGTCGGATCGTCTCAGGACGACAGTTCCTGCCAAACGGGAATTTAGAATTTTGGGATTGAGGGGATTCAGTCGAGGTCGAAGTCGCGGATCGGTTTGCCGGCGGGGGCATCTTTGGCTTTCTTCATGGCTTCTTCGAATTTTTTGGCGAGGATGTCTTCTTTGTTTGATTCCTGGAACCAGGAATCACGGAACTTGTCTTCGCGCTGACGATTTTGTTCCGCGAGGATGCCGGCGGTGTCGGTGAGGTCCACGCCGGGGCCCGCTTTGGGAGGAGCTTCATGCGACAGCACTACGCCTAGAGTCACGTCTACAATGATTTTCGCGTGGCAGCATGGGCACGCGACTTGGACGGCACCTTCGGGTTTCTTCGCCATTCGCGTATTCTACGCTTTTTTTGGGGGTAGAGAAGAGGGGTGGGATGGGAGCGAGGCGATGGTGTTTTGGGATTCGTGCTTAGGGATCATTCGTCGCTTTTGCCTCGTTAGGAAGACGTGGGCACAGGCAAAAGTGTCTGTTCTACGCGGCCTCCGGGTTGGCGACTGGTCAGCTGCCCCCCCGTAGAGGACTTCGATTCAGTCTCCGGCTCAGAATTCGACTCAGGCTCCTGATGATTCCAACTGGACGGCCACTTGGGCCAGCCTTTCCAGCTCCGCCCTCAGATTGACCCAATATTCTGATCCCATGGCTTGCACGAAGCGCTCCTGGGCGGCTCGCCATGCCGGCAGGCTGTCCGCGAGGAGTCTCTCGCCGCCTGGCGTCAGGCGCACGAAGCGCTGCCGCTTAACCGAGCGGGCGGAGACGGTGAGCAGCCCTTCGTTCTGCAAACGAGCCAAGCTCCTGGTAAGTGTTGTTGAATCAATGATTAAGAGAGATGAGAGCGAACCGACAGATATGGGCTGCGTCTTGGCGATGCCGACCAGGATGGAAAACTGGGTCGAGCGAATGCCGGAACGCTGAAACGCCTGATCGTACAGGCGGGTTACGGCGCGGGCGGTGCGGCGGAAATTAAACGAGCCGCAGGAGCCCGTACCGTAAAGATCAAATTGGGGTCGGTCGAGCTGCAGACGTGACCTCGCAGTCTTGACATGTATATACATCTTAAGATATATCTAGCCCTAGCGGATTGTCAAGTGGTGGAAGCGGTCGGAAACCGGAGCCTGCGAGCGAGTGGACGGGCGACCTCTGGTGAGTGGCACCCAATCTCTGGCGGCTCAGGGGCGTGTTATGAGCAAGGAACCCGCGGTCAGGCAGAATTCAAGGGCAGGCACAGGTCCCCAGAGCGGGCACAACCGAGAGAACGCACAGGCACACTGCCTGCGCTTCGGTGTGTTTCAACTGGACCTCCAGCAACAGCAATTGTTCAAAGATGGAATGCAGGTGAAGGTGCAGAGTAAGGTGTACCAGGCGCTGATCGCGCTGGTCGAAGCCCCCGGCGAGATCGTTACGCGCGAGGCGTTGCGGACGCACTTGTGGCCCAGGGACACGCACCTCAACTACCAAGCCAACGTAAACACCACGGTCAACAAGCTGCGACAAATACTGGGCGATACGAATGAGGAGTCCGAGTACATCGAGACAATTCCCCGCAAAGGATACAGCTTCATTGCGAGGGTCGAGTATGTGGACGGAGCGACGATCTCGTCTGATTCGAACGGCGCGGGGGCGCCGGAACGCGCGACGTCAAATTGGAAGTTCTTGAGACCACCGCGATTTTTGAGTTCTGGTCCGGCGAGGATCTGGTTTACCGCCAGCGTGATTGCACTGGTGATGGCGGCGTTTTTATTTGGCGCGGCGGTCACGTTGTATTCGCATCGACCCGTGCAGCATGAAGTGGCGGCGCGCCCGGGACAAGAAGCGCAACAGAGCAACAAGCCTTAGCTTTGGTCTCGAGTGGGGACGCTTTGCGATGGCCCGACCGAAAGGCCGCTCCGCGAAGCTCCGGCTAAACAGGGCCACGCGAAAATGCGCTCCGCGCTGCAAGAGCGCCCGCTCGACCACAGCCGCGCAGCAACGATCGCGGGCGTCAAGTCGATGCCGATTGGGTACCCAGATTGCCGCGCAAGCCTAAGGCGTCGGCATTTTCGCGCATGGCTTTGATGCAGAAGGCGATGTGCTCTTCGAGCGGGATGCCCAGTTCTTCGGCGCCTTTGCGAACGTCGTCGCGAGAGACGCCGCGGGCGAAGGCTTTGTCCTTCATGCGTTTTTTCACCGAATCCACTTCCAGATCGAGAATGCTTTTCGACGGGCGCACGTAGGTGCAAGCGGTAAGGAAACCGGCGAGTTCGTCGCACGCGAACAGAGTGTGTTCGAGCGGCGACTGGCGCACAACGCCGGAATAATCGGCGTGAGAAAGAATGGCACGGACAACTTCCTCCGGGTAGCCGAGTTCACGAAGGATTTTTGCGCCTTCCGCGGGATGCTCTTTGTCGGCGGCGTGCTCGGCGTTGGGCCAGCGTTCGTAGTCGAAGTCGTGGAGCAGAGCGGTGATGCCCCACAATTCTTCTTCGGCGGCGTTTTTGCGGGCGTAGGCGCGAACGCAAGTCTCGACGGCGAGCATGTGTTTACGGAGGCTTTCAGAGTGCGTGTATTCGCACAAAAGTTTCCAGGCATCGTCACGCGTGGGCATGAAATTCTCCTCGTGAAGAATGAGTAGTGTAGCGCAGGACGCAAGGTTATGAAGGAGCGAGCGGCCGGTTTTAAGACCGGCCACTCCACGGACGGCTGGCGTCGCCACACATTGCCATCGCCGACGCGCGGACTTTCGCCCGTTTCGCCCTGTCCGGGAGAACAGGCGAAACTCGGGCGTAAACCCGACGAAACAGGGATGCGGGCCTAAAAAAAGTTCAAAAATACTCTTGACAGAAAATCGCGTCTGCAAGATACTCCCCCTCGCGCCAGTTACTGCCTTCCCCCCCGAAGTACGTTCCGACGTTCCTCTCCTATCCGCACGCCGGACAAAGTCAGCGAGGAGTACCGGTGTCTTTACAACTAGAAAAAGAGACGATGAACTCATTGGAAATGGATAGGGAAGTCATTCGCTGCAAGACTTGTGGTCTCGTACAATACCGGACGCGCACGGGAAACTGCCGTCGATGTGTGCGCGCATTGCCCCAGCGTTTGGAGTTCCTGATTCCTCCACCGGCACCCCCGGAGGAAACCGACGCTGAAACCACGCCCGAAAAGTTTGCCAACCGCGAGACGGTCGAGAACATCGGCCAGCGCATCCGTCAATTGCGCGAATCGCGCGCGATGACACAGAGCCAGTTGCAGTCGCGCTCGAAGGTATCGCGCTCGTATCTGTCGCGCATCGAAAGCGGACAGATGACGCCGAGCCTCGGCACGCTGGAGAAAATCTCGGAAGCGCTGAATGTCGGCCTCAACCGGTTCTTCATTCCGGAATCGGACGGCGAAGCGCTGCTTGAAGATCCCTTCATTCAAGGGTTGCGGCCGTTCCTGCGACAGCTGGATTGGGAACAGTGGCAATCGATTCTGAAAAGGCTCCAGGCAATCAGCGATCACGTCAGCGCGATTCCGGCGACCAATCTCCGCCCTATCGGTAATCCCGCGCGGTTGCCACAGCCCGCGTCGGGAAACGGAAATGGCAACGGCCACATCACGCAGCCGGGCCATTCGAATGGGCATGCGTTGACGCACGCTCATGGTCATCCGCAGGGCTATCCGCTGCGGCGTCCCGGCACATCATTGTTCCAGCGTCCGTCGGCGCGATAACGTTTTTTCCAAGCAGGGCACACTAGTGCGGCGCGGTCTTCGGATCGCGCCGCACTTTTTTGTGGTGGATCTGGGATACGGCCGGGATGAGTGGGCGTTCGAAGCGCAGTCCTGCGCCCCTACAAGTGATATACGTGGCGTTCGCGGGCAGGCTTTTTTGCGTTGCGAGTAAGGCTAGTCGCGGACTACGGCTACTTTGGCCGATGGGACTTCCAGGCGCATCAGGCGGTGGTTCGAGTCCAGGTACAGGAGGACTTCGAGATCGGAGGTGGCCACGCGCAAGCCGTCGTAGGACTTGCCACCAGCGCTGAGCGAGCCGGCCGATTCAACCGCGATGGAACCCGGCGTCAATTCCTGGGGGATGAGAACCGGTAGATTCTGTATTCCGCCCTTCGACCAATCATAGACGCGCGCCAGCACTGCATATTGGTAATAGAGATTGTTGTCGAGCACCGCGATCAGCGGAGAGCCAAAGCTCATGTCCTGCTCAAACGGACGTGCATCCTGCATCTGAAGGGTGATTTTCGCTACGCCGTTGGCGAACAAAATATGCGCGCCATTCGTTTTCTCGGCTTGAGAAGACCAGTCGTAGCTGATCGGCGCACCGTCGGGCTGCAAAGTAAGCGAGCCGGTGACGCGAGCCGACGACGAGTCGGGCGGGGTGATGTCGGTGGTGCTGCGAGCCAGCCACCCACCGCCGGCCGGCGCAAGTTCAAATTCCTCGTGGCCCACGGACTTGCCATTCAGTTGAATGGTGAATTTTCCCTTGTCTTGCGTAAAGACCGAGGGAGTGCCCGGAGCCGAGGCCGCGCTTTTTTTCTGGGCCGCGATTGTCAAAGTCGTGCACACCAAGAGAATCGCCATCATGTAGGTGAAAATCTTGGGTTTTCTATCGGCGGTTTGTTTCTGCATGATTCCCTCCGACCTGCCGCGGCGACGCCGGACCGATCTAAAGATCGGCCATTACAGATTCTGCTACAGACCTCGACGAGTCGAGTGTGTCACAGCCAGCGGCAACACTGGCGTGGCATCCTCAGCGAATGCGCTTAGAAAGACACGGGGCTGGCGTTGATTGACGGCGGGGCAAGGACTTTCAGGGCTGAGGCTTTTCGACGACCAGGTGCGCTTGGTTTCCGGCGGCACCAACGATACCGCGGCTTAATATTTCGGCGACGACGCGCGCAGGATCGCCGGAACTGTCCACGCGATGCTCCGCTTGTTGATAGGAAGGCAAACGTTGCGCGTAAAGGGCGCGAAAACTGTTCTCGTCGCGGAAAAGTGGGCGCCCCGTCATGGTCATGCAGCGCGCCAGCAGGACTTCGACAGACGAGTCCAGCCAGATCACCGGAACATTCGCAGCGCGCAAAAATTCAGGCGCACCGACCTGGGCGTAGGTGCCGCCGCCGAGTGCCAGCACGATGGATTCATTGAACTCGAAGACGCGGCCCAGGGTCGCGCGCAGCTGGTCGGCTTCGATCTGGCGAAAGGCCGGCTCGCCGAGGCGCTCGAAGATTTCCGGAATGCGCAAGCCCGCAGCAGCCTCGATTCGATCATCGAGATCGACAAAACGCCAAGCCAGCTGCCGCGCGAGCAGCGTACCGACCGTGGTTTTGCCCGAGCCCATGAACCCGGCGAGGCAAAGCATCTGGACGCGCGATGGAGTAGCTCGGGAGACGAGTGGTTGTGTCATTGATGGAACGCAGCGCGAACGCGCAGGTTTGCAGTTCCAGCGGCGACAAGCCACCGAAACACAACCGCCTGCGACAAACTTGCAGCGCGAAAAAACTCCGACTAGTCGCGCTTCAATATGCGGATTGTACCACTGTAGGAAGACAGTTCGACTTTCGCCAAGCCGCCGCCGACCGTGCCGAACAGTCCCTTGGTGAATCTGGAGGCCATGTGCTTCATGCCATGGGAATCGGGCTTCAGATAGGCTTGGGCCTGATTGTCCACCGTGCCGGTCGCGGTTTGCGCGTTCAAATCGAAGGAATCGCTTCCGGAAAAGTGCACTTCGACAGTGCCTTTGCCGCTCCGCATGGTGTAAATGCCGGTGCGGATGAAATCACCGTCGAAAAGAATGTTACCCGAGGTGGTAAACAAATTCACATTGGTAAGGGCAGGCTGCAAAAGCTGGGCGCTGCCGCTCACAGAATTAAAATCCAGCTTTCCGGCACATTGCGCGCAGACCAAGGAGCCGTGCGTGGTACGGACGACGATGTAGCCAGACACTTCCTTCAGGTGGACGTCCCCGGCAACGCTCTGGAGAGTCATATCGCCCATCACTTGCTCGACGTAAATCAACCCGGTTTGCGTTTTGAGCTCCAACTCGGTCTCTTCCGGCACGGTGAGCTGGAAGTTGACTTCGAGTTCGTCAGGCTGCGCGTTCACGTCAACAATATTGGCTGAAACGTCGATACGATCGCCGGCGTTCTCGGTCTCCAGATTGACCTTCGAGGAAGCCTGCGTGCCGGCGACAATCACTTCGGAATTTTTCGTGGATTTCACTTCAATGCGGCCGTTCCCGATGTTATGGATGCAGACAACCGGATGGCCCTTCACGGGGAAATGCTTCTCGAAGTGTTGTGTGGCCCCTGCCGGTGCGGCTGCCCAAAGAAATAGTCCGGCGCCGAACAGCGGCAGAATGCTCCGACCCATCGTTTGCGCGTTCATTTCAGTTTACGCTCCCACGGCGTTCCATCATCGCAGACAACAATTCGGCCTTTTGCTGGTAGGCGCCTGTCAGATACTCGCGTGAAAGGTCATCCTGGGGCTCTTCCTTCACGCGCTGTTCGCAGTCGGCAATGAACTTGTCAACGATATCCAGATTTTGGCGAAGGGACACGTCCACGACAGAGCTGCCGAGTTGCATCGGACCCAGATTGGCTTCGTCGACGTTCAGAACGGTGGCGGCGTCGTCATAGACGTTGCGCGCTTCGGTGGCGGGAGCAGGATGCTGGATCTGCAAGGCAACGGCGGCGATGACCATGGCGCCTACTACACCGGTAGCCAGAACCCGGCTTCGGAATAGATCGGAAAAGCCATGCCACCAGGAACTGCGCTCGGCGGTCGCCAGCTTGATAATTCCCTCTTTTTCGAGCTGAACTCGCAGGGAAACCCAAACACGAGCGGGAGGTTCGACTTCAGCGGGAAGCAGGTGAGCGGTAGCGACAATGGCGGTCAGGTCTTCCACCAGGTTCTGGCAAGCGCTGCACCCGGCGAGATGCTCACGCGCCGCTTCCGGCAGAGGTGTCCAACCCTCTTGTTCAAGGACGACTTCCACATCTTTACACTGCATGGCCGTTCACTCCGTTAGACGAGACGACAGGAGGCTTGCCCGCTCGATTTTCGAGGAATCGCGCGGCCCATCTTCGTCTGAGACAACACCCCGAAACTTTTCGTATTGTAGCTCAACCGCCATGTCCCGTCTGCGTCTTTGCCGCATGACGCACCTGCCGCGCTTGTTCCCGGACTTCTTCCTGCAGCAGATCCCGCAACTTGGTGCGCGCCTTGTGCAACTGGGACTTCGAATTCCCTACCGAGCAGCCCATGATCCCGGCAATCTCGTTGTGTTCGTAACCCTGGACATCGTGCAAAACGAACACGGTTCGATAGCCGGGCGGCAACTTATCGATGGACCGTTCCAAATTGACCCGGTCAACCGCGCCGCTCAACCTCAGGTCCGCTGCCCCGACATCTTTCCGCGGGCCACCGGTCTCTTCGTCGGGCTCCGTCGTCTCTTCCAATGACGACACCGGAAGTGACTTCTTGCGGAGGCGCATGAGCACCACGTTGACCGTCATCCGGTGCAACCAGGTCGAAAATGCCGACTCGCCGCGAAAGGTGCCGATCTTGCGGAACAGTTGCAGGAAAGCTTCCTGCATCAGGTCTTCCGCATCCGAGGGGTTACCCACCATACGCAGGCAGAGCGCGTAGACCCGGCGGCCGTGGAGTTCATACAGGAACTCGAAGGCTGCGGCATCTCCGGCTTGTGCCAGACGGATGGCGTCCGCTTCAGTCAGAGGTTTAGGCTGCTGAGACGGTGTCGACACGCCGGGATCGCTTGGTCGGTTTCTGGCCAACGGTCCTGTAACGGCGCATCCAACGGTTCGGATGCACCGGATACCTCCTGGAGTTGTATTCGCTATGAACCCGCGTTGCCAAAGAAATACGCGGCGAACTGGCGTCTTTTCCCGGGAATGCCTGCTGGCTGCGCCAACACGCAAACTACCTGCCGATCGATTAGGCTTGCCTATTCTCCCCCGACGGCCGCCATACGTCTATGCCGGATTAGACGTTCGCCGGAAGGTGTGGAAGGTCCGGAGCCCTGCGCCGTGGCGCGCACCGATCTCTCGAATAGCTCCAACTGGTCCTGGGGTAGAACCACCAGGAACGATTTCAGGAGGACGATGGCTTCGCGCAAGCAGGTGTTGAGGTCGTAGTGTGCCGCATCCACAATGCGCCAATCCGCCTCCGGGTTGGTCGAACTTCCACTGGAAAGATTCTCGACCGTGAAACGAAAGTCCTTGCCCAAATCTCCGACCATTTCTTCCAGCGTGCCGAGCTTGTGAAGGAATTGGGAGCGCTGTGTGAACAAAACCCGGCTGAGCAGATCGCTCATTCTGGCGGTGCGCTGTTCCTTGGGTCCCTGGAAGTTCGCAGGATCCAATGGAGCGGCGTTGGGAATGGTTCCGTAATGTTTTGCGTGCCCGCCGAGGCCGCGAAGCAGTGCGGCTAAGTTGCTGGACAGCCGGCCGGCCAGCGCTGGGGTCATGGAGACTGCCTGATACGATTTCGACAGCATTCCCGTCTGGCGAAACTCGATCGCCTCGTTCAGCGCGATGCTGAACATCATGTAGCTGGATTCCAATTGTTGTACTTGTTCGGTGAAAACTTGGGCCTTCTCTTGCGGCAACCAAGCGCACCAATCATCTTGCACTGAAGGACGAGGGCGAATTTGCACTGGGATAGGACCCCCCAATTTCGGGAGTATAACAAAACCCACAGGGTGTGGCGCACTTTTCTTCACTTACCTTCTGTGTCTAACTAAACAATAAACTCACTCTTCATGCCTATGATACTAGTACCGGCAAGGCCTCCTCCCGGGTATCTGCGGGGCCAACGCTTGGTTAGCACTAGCAAAACTTCGCGGCTGGTCTGAGCCGCTACGGTTCGATTCCTTGCTCTTCGCAGGCGGTGGCCGCTATACTCGGCTCCGATCACCTCAGAGAGGATTTTCCACAGTGCAATTTGAGCCGAGCGAGCAGTTTGAGCAGCGCCGGAAGAAATTGGAGCAGATCCAGGCGCTGGGCTTCGACCCCTTCCCTGGCGAGTTTCGCTGGACAGAGACTCCGGCTGCTCTGGTCGACGCGTACGCGGCAACGCCCGGACCGGAGTTGGACAGAGATAAGCGCGAAGTGCGCGTTGCGGGCCGCATTTTGTCCTACCGGCTCATGGGAAAAGCGGGGTTTGCGCATTTGCAGGGATCGGGGAAGCGTATCCAGATCTATGTAAAGAAAGATGTTGTTGGCGAACGCGGATTTCAACTGTTTCATCTTCTCGATCTCGGCGACTCCATTGGTGTGCGCGGGCACCTGTTTCGCACCAGGACAGACGAGCTTTCCATTTGGGTAGAGGAGATTACGTTCCTGTCCAAGGCGCTTCTGCCACTGCCCGAGAAATGGCACGGCTTGACCGACGTCGAGCTGCGCTACCGGCAGCGGTATCTCGATCTGCTGGCCAACGACAAATCACGCCAAGTCTTTGTTACTCGCGCGCGGATCGTTCAGGAGTTACGGCGCCTGCTCGATGCCCGGGGCTACATTGAAGTGGAAACCCCGATGATGCATCCCATACCCGGCGGCGCTACGGCGCGCCCTTTTATCACCCACCATAACACCCTGGACATTGACCTCTACCTACGCATAGCTCCGGAACTGTATCTGAAGCGGCTTATCGTCGGCGGGTTTGACCGCGTCTACGAGATCAATCGCAATTTCCGGAACGAAGGCATCTCCACGCAGCACAACCCCGAATTCACGATGCTGGAGTTCTATGAGGCCTACAGCAACTACCGGGATTTGATGGACTTGAACGAGCAGCTTTTCGCGCAAATGGCAATGAACATCACCGGCTCGACGATCGTGAAATACGGCGATGTCGAGCTGGATTTCGGCAAAATGCACCGGTTGTCGATGCGCGAAGCTATCAGCAAGTTCTGGCCGGTCGAAGCCAGCCCCGCTCCCACCACCGATGACCTGGCAGCGCCCGGAGGTCCGCGTGCCGCGACCGAGCGCTACAATGCCTGGGCTAAGAAAACCGGCGCGGCGTATGCAGCTGCAAAGGGAACACCAAGCGACGGCGAGTGGACGGGCTTGCTTTTCGAAACTATGGCGGAGCACCATCTGGTCCAACCGACCATTCTTTACGACTTCCCGACCGAGATTTCCCCTCTTTCCAAGCAAAAGCCGGACGATCCAAGCCTGACCGAGCGATTCGAGATCTACGTGGTCGGAATTGAGATCGCCAACGGCTTCTCGGAGTTGAATGATCCGGCAGAGCAGGAGCGCCGTTTCCTGGCACAGATCGCGCAAGGAGGCGATGAGGTCTCAAAGCAACTGGACGTGGACTATATTCGCGCGCTCTGCCATGGCATGCCGCCCACGGCGGGCGAGGGTATCGGCATCGACCGCCTGACGATGCTACTGACAGATTCGCCTTCGATCCGTGACGTCATCCTCTTTCCTTTGCTTCGGCCGGAAGCTGGCGAAGAGTCTGCTTCCGAAGCGCAGGGCGCGTGACGTATCCTTAGTTCCCTCCATGCGATTTGAATGGTTCGTTGCCAAACGGTACTTGCGGTCGCCGTACCGCCCGGCGGTATTGCGCTTGGTTACCGCATTTTCTGTCTTGGGTGTGGCCGCGGGCGTAGCGACGCTGGTGATCGCGCTGTCGATGAACACCGGTTTTCGCGAAACACTTCAGGATCGCCTGCTGGGAGTCAAAGCGCACATCTCACTCGCCCGGCCCGGCACTGGCGGCATTCACGACTACGAAGCGCTGGCCGCGAAATTTGCGGCAATTCCGGGGGTAAAGTCGGTGACGCCGGCGGTGTATCAGAATGTGCTTTTATCCTTTGGGGGCGATGCGCGAGGAATTGTCGCCAAAGGCATCGATCCGGAGCGCGAGCGCCGTAACGACGAGGCTCTCCAACGTATTATCACCGGTCATCTGGATTTCGCGCGCGACCCCGACGGTATCGACGCGTTGCTCATCGGCAAGCAACTCGCCGAGGAGTGGAAAATCGCACCGGGTGATTACGTCACCCTGACCAGCCCGCAAGGGCGATTGACGCCCTTTGGCATGATTCCGCGCACGCGAAGATTTCGCGTCACCGGCGTATTCGATTCCGGCTTCTACGACTACGACGAGAACTGGTGCTTCATGACCCTCGCCGCCGCACAGGAGCTATCCGGAACCGGCGACATTGTGAACGAGCTGGAATTCCGGTTGGAGAAACCGGAGCGCGCCACCGCGATCGCCCGGGTGCTCGAACTGGAAGCCGGCCCGAGTTTCGCCGCCAGCACCTGGGTCGAGGAAAATCGCGCCCTGTTTCGCGCGCTGCGGCTGGAAAAACTGGTCACCGCTATTTTCATTGGCTTGATCACCTTCGTCGCAGGACTCAACGTTCTTGTGGTGCTTTCGATGACGGTAACCGACAAAGCCCGCGATATTGCCGTGTTAATGTCCATGGGCGCGCGCCGCGAACAAATTCGCCGCATTTTCTTGTGGCAAGGCACGGTGATTGGCGCCACCGGAACGCTTTGCGGCTTGTGCGTTGGCTACACTTTCGCCTGGATCGCGGGGGCGTTCGAGCTAATCCCGCTGGACCCGCAAGTGTACGCAGTGCCCTACGTTCCTTTTCACCCCAGCGTCTGGGACGGTGTGTGGATCACCGTGGTAGCCATGGGCATCTCCATTTTGGCAACGATGCTCCCGGCCCGCGCCGCTGCGCGGTTGCTGCCTGTTGAAATCCTTCGCTACGAGTGAGCGTCGAGGTCCTTCGCTTCGGAATAGGTGACCTCGAGGTGACATTCGTGGCTCAATAGAAGAACGATTTAGCCTTTTGAATTCACTGCACTTTGGAAGGTTGTGTGCTTCAATAAAGGGCTTCAGGGGCAGGTAGGTCGAATGGAGACGTCCCCGTCTTCAATTCCACAGCATTCCTACCTTAACTCATTGATATTAATAAGGTTATTGGCGTTTCAAATTGAACCATAGGCGGGCCCGTTCGGAGCAGGCAAGGATCTGCAATAAATGGGAACAAGATGGGCCGTAGAGTCAACGCTTCGGTCGCCCCGATCACGGCACTTCGATTGCACTTAGTGCATCCAATAGGTAGCAGTTAGCACATCAACGAAGAGGCAACATTTTAGGGAGAATGACGCAAAGCGAGCCCAACGCGGAGCGGTTAAGGTTAAGCGCTTCGGCGTTGACCTCGGATGCTGCGGTGGTCCTGGAAGCTCGAAGTTTGAAGAAGACTTACGGTTCTGGTGAGCGACTTCTTCCGATTTTGGTGGACGCGAATCTGAGTTTGCGCCGCGGAGAAATGGTCGCGATTGTCGCGCCATCGGGCGCGGGCAAAAGCACTTTGCTGCACTTGCTGGCTGCGCTAGACACGCCAACGAGCGGTACAGTATACTTCGGCACGAAAGCAATTGAAACGAATGTTGACGCTGCGGTAGCGCAATTTCGAAATCGCTCCGTGGGATTTTTGTGGCAGCGGCATCAGTTGCTGCCGGACTTTACCGCTGCCGAGAATGTAGCTATGCCGCTGTTGTTGCGCGGCGAGGATTTCACCTCCACGGTGGTAACGGCGCGGAAGTGGCTGGCGGAAGTCGGCCTTGCAAATCGGGCCGATCATCGCGCCGGTGAGCTTTCCGGAGGGGAACAGCAACGCGTCGCTATTGCTCGGGCGCTCGTCACCGAGCCGGCCGTGCTGCTGGCAGATGAACCTACCGGAGATTTGGACGAGCAGAATGCTTGGGCCGTGTTTGAGTTGCTTGAGCGGTTGCATCGCACGTACCAGTTGACGTCGCTCGTCGCGACGCACAATCTGGCGCTCGCCGCGCGATGTGATCGAATTCTGGACTTGGAACACGGCGTTCTGCGTACTCGCAAGGCTTCGGCCTCTGCGAGCGGGGCCCCAGGGGGAGAAGCGAGCTAATCGTGTTCGAACGGTATACAGAAAAAGCGCGACGCGTTATTTTCTTTGCGAGATACGAAGCCAGCCAGTACGGCAGCCCGTACATCGAAACCGAGCACTTGCTGCTCGGGTTGATGCGCGAGGATAAAGCACTGGCCAATCGCTTCCTGCGGCAGCAGGGCTCGATTGAATCGATCCGCAAAGAGATCGAAGCTCGCATCACCATCCGCGAACGCATTTCGACTTCGGTCGAAGTGCCGCTCAGCGCGGAGTGCAAGCGCATCCTCAATATGGCCGGTGAAGAAGCAGAGCGCCTGGGCGTAAAGCACGTCGGCACCGAGCATCTTCTTCTCGGGATCCTGCGCGAAGAGAAGTGCTTCGGCGCCGAGATTCTGATGGAGCGCGGACTGCGCCTGTCCACGCTGCGCGAAGAACTCGCGCGCACCTCAGGCGAAAAGACCGCCGCTGCTCGCCCCAAGGAAACGTCGCTACTCGCCGAATTCAGCCGCGACTTGACCCAAGCTGCTTCGGAAGGCTCGCTCGATCCTCTGGTGGGACGCGAAGGTGAAGTCGAGCGTGTGATCCAGATTCTCTGCCGCCGCACGAAAAACAACCCTGTGCTGATCGGCGAACCGGGTGTGGGCAAGACCGCCATCGTCGAGGGTCTCGCGCAGCGCATCTCCGACGGCGATGTTCCGCCGTTCCTCGCCGACAAGCGCATCCTGTCTCTCGATCTCTCGCTGATCGTCGCCGGCACGAAATACCGTGGCCAATTCGAAGAACGCTTGAAGACCATCATGAAAGAGCTGATGGAGAGCCAAAACTCCATCGTCTTCATCGATGAGTTGCACACCTTGGTTGGAGCAGGCTCCGCCGAAGGCTCGCTCGACGCCGCGAACATTCTGAAGCCCGCGCTATCCCGCGGCGAAATCCAGTGCATCGGCGCCACCACGCCCGGCGAATACCGCAAGTCGGTCGAAAAGGACCGCTCGCTCGAGCGCCGCTTCCAATCCGTCAAGGTACCCGCACCAAACGAAGAGGAAGCCATCCAGGTCATCAGCGGCGTGCGCGAGCGTTACGAGAAGTTCCACGCCGTCAGCTATACCGACGAAGCCTTGCGCTACTCGGTCTACCTTTCGAATCGCTACATTCCAGACCGCTTCCTCCCGGACAAGGCCATCGACCTGATCGACGAAGCCGGCGCCCGCGTCAAGCTGCGTCAGGCCAGCGTTCCCGAAGAAGTTGGCGAAGTCCAAAAGCGCGTCAAGTTCATCACCCATCGCATGGAAAGCGCCATCGCTGCCCATGAATTTGAAAAGGCCCGGTTCTACTCCGAGGAAGAGCGCAAAGAAAAAGAGAATTTGCGCACGCTTCGCGAGCGCTACAAGCTCGACGACGCCTCCACCGGTATCGTCACCCGGGAAGACATCGAAGAAGTGGTCTCCCGCTGGACCGGAATCGGCGTCACTTCCATCAAGGAAGACGAGCAGCAGAAACTCCTGCGTATCGAGCCTGAACTCCACAAGCGCGTCATCAGCCAGGACAAAGCCATTACCGCACTTGCGCGCGCCATTCGCCGCAGCCGCGCCGGCCTGAAATCACCGCTCCGTCCGGTTGGCTGCTTCTTCTTCCTTGGGCCCACGGGCGTCGGCAAGACCGAAGTCGCCCGGCGTCTCGCCGAATTCCTGTTCGGCTCGGAAAAGTCTCTGGTGCGCTTTGACATGTCCGAATTCATGGAGAAGCACTCGGTTTCGAAGCTGATCGGCGCGCCTCCAGGCTATGTCGGCTACGAAGAGGGCGGCCAGCTCACCGAGCGGGTACGCCGCACTCCCTATTCGGTCATCCTCCTCGACGAAATCGAGAAGGCGCACCCCGACGTCTTTAACATCCTGCTGCAAGTTTTCGAAGACGGGCAATTAACCGATGGCCTCGGCAACACCGTTGATTTCCGCAACACCATCATCATCATGACTTCCAATCTGGGCGCGCGTCATTTGCAAAAGCGCACCTCGATGGGCTTCCAGTCCGGCACGGATGAAGCCGGCATGAAGAGCATGGAAGATCTCGTGATGGGGGAAGTGAAGCGAGCGTTCAATCCGGAGTTCCTGAACCGGCTGGACGAGGTCATCATCTTCAATCCGCTCGGCGACGACGACCTGCTCCGCATTATCGACTTGCTCGTGGGGCAGCTCAACGATACGCTGATCCACCGGCAGGTGCAGATCGTGGTTTCGCCGGAAGCACGCCAGTGGATCCTCGAAAAAACGTGCGCGGATCGCAATTACGGGGCGCGGCCATTGCGGCGCGCTTTGCAGAAGTACGTGGAAGACCCGCTGTCGGAAGCGCTCATTCAGGGTGGAATCACCAGGCCTGCGACTCTTCAGATTTACGTCGCCGGGGAAGGCCTCGCATTCCGTCCCGTGGGTGAGGCAACCCCGGTCGTCCACTAGCGAATCAGACACAACGCATGGCGGCCCTGACCTCGTCGGGGTCTACATCACGGCCGGCCCACACCGGGTACGGCGGGAGAAGAACAACTTGGGTTTGGGGGCGCGGCCTTGACCACGTCATTGGCCGCTCAAATAAGGGTTTGTTCGCCGTTTGGGCTTCTACGCGTTCGGTTCCTCTGGATCGCGGGTGTCGTGTTGTTCCTCGCTTCCGGCTCGCCCGCTTTCGCATGGGAAGATCTTACGTCGGACGACTCTTCTCATTCACAGCCATCCACCGCGTTGGATTCCCCCGACTCCGGAAAAGTTTCCTCCTCGATTCCCGACAATCAGACACCCGACCAGCAGGCGCGACCCGACCAGCCGCCTCCCGCCGTTGTCGATCGCATCATCTTTCTGGGCAACCGCCGCATTCGCAGCGACACCTTGAAGGCCCGCATCTTCAGCCGCGAAGGTGATCCGTACAACGAAGAAACCCTGCGGCGCGATTTTCAGGCTCTTTGGAACACGCAATTTTTCGAGGACGTCAAGCTACGCGTGGAAGATTCGCCCGACGGTCCCAATCACAAAAACATTATCTTCGACGTGAAAGAGCGCCCGGTCATTCGGCGCATCCGCTATGACGGCATTCATTCCATTTCCGAGTCCGACATCCTCGACCGCTTCAAAGAAAAGAAGGTGGGGCTCACCGTCGAGAGCCAGTTCGACCCGACGCGCATCAAGAAGGCCGAAGTCGTACTGCAGGAGCTGCTGGGCGAGCATGGCCACCAGTTCGCGAAAGTGACGCCACAGTACGAGCGAATCGCCTCCAGCAACGCCGTCATCCTGGTTTTCAAGATCGAGGAAGGCCCCAAGGTCAAGGTCGGCCGCATCAAGTTCACCGGCAATCACGCGTTCAGCGACCGCAAGCTGATTCGCGCCATGCACAATGACCGGCCCTACTCCATTCCGCTGTACATCACGGAAATCAACGTCCTGAGCAAGACGTATGACCGCGAAAAACTTATCGAAGATATCGAAGTCGGCATTCGCGGCCTCTATCAGGACAACGGCTACTTCAAGGTCGTCGTCGGTGACCCGGTGCTCGAAAGTATCGATACCGAAGGCTATCGCCTGGGAGTGCCGTTAACCGGCCGGACTAAGGGCAAAGCCGTCAACATCACCATTCCCATCGAAGAAAATGAACGCTACAAGATGGGCACGATAAAAATCGTCAGCGCCGACCCGGACAAAGCCCTGTCGCTCAAGGTGGAAGCGCTCAAGACGGTTTTCCCCCTGAAACAGGGCGACGTCTTCTCCGCCGCCAAAGTCCGCAAAGCCATCGAAGATTACGGTAAGGCCTACGGGCAATACGGTTTCATCGATTTCACCGCCGAGCCCCAGTTCGATATCGACGACGCTGCCAAACGCATCGACGTCACCATGCGTTTCACCGAAGAAAAGCAATACTACGTCCGCCGCATCGACTTCAGCGGCAACACCACGACACGCGACAAAGTCATTCGCCGCGAGCTCCTGCTCGACGAAGGCCAGCTCTTCAACAAACGCGCCTGGGAAATCAGCATCCTTCGCCTGAACCAGCTCAACTACTTCGAGCGCATCGAGGAAGACAAGGCCGTAGAAATCAAGCGCAACACCAAGGACGGTACCGTCGATCTCAACTTGAAACTCAAGGAAAAGGGCAAGCAGTCCATCGGTTTGCAAGGAGGCGTCAGCGGCCTGGCCGGCACGTTCATTGGCCTGACCTACCAGACCAACAATTTCCTGGGCCTTGGCGAAACGTTGACCTTCTCCGCGCAATTCGGCGATCTCCAACGCAGCTTCATGTTTGGGTTTACCGAGCCCTATCTGTTTGATCGTCCCATTTCCTCCGGCTTCACCATTTTCGACAGCCGCTATAATTTCGACCAAGCCAAGCAGGAAGCACTCGCCCTCGGACAATCGGTCAGCATCAACCCCCAATACGTCCAGAATTACACGCAAAACTCCACGGGCTTTACCTTGTTCGCCAGCTACCCCGTCAAGCGTCTCTCCTTTACCAGGTTCGCTCTCACCTACGGCCTGACGCGCACCAACATTGAATCTTTTAACGCCGCGTCCACACTTTTGTTTGAGCAACTCCAGTTCCGCAGCGTCGCTGGCCCGAGTGCGCTCGACGGCATTATCTCCAGCACCGTCACGCCCTCGGTCCAGCACAACACGATCGACAATCCGCAAAATCCCAGGAAAGGCCGCAGCTACTACTATTCGGTCGCATTTTCCGGCGGACCGCTGGGCGGCAACGTCAAATCCATCACCAACGTGTTCTCCTATACGCAGTTTCGCCCCGTATTCAAAAAACGCAATGTCCTCGGCTTCCACTTCACTTCGGCCTACACCACGGGGTACGGCGGCGGCGAAGTTCCACCGTTCAGCCGGTTCTATATGGGCGGAGAAAATGATCTTCGTGGGTATGATATCCGTTCCATCTCACCGGTCACTTTCATTCCCACCGCCACCGCGCAGACGTTCACCTTCACCGACCCCACTACGCTGTCGGGCAGCGGCACTCCTCTCCAGCGCTCGTTCTCTGTGCCTATCCTTACCTACACCGCCACCCTGCCCGGGGGTGATGCCCAGACTTCAGGAAACATTGAATACCGCATTCCCATCGTAGGCCCGGTCACCGCTTCGCTGTTTCTGGATGGCGGCACCGACGGCATCGTGAAACAAAGCGCCCTCAAGCTCAATCCTACTGGCCTCACCAGCCTCGAACAGCAGTTCCCGGGTGCGAACGTCAACAGCCAGTTGAGCATTGCTTCCGGAACGAATTTCCGCGTTCGTGGTTCCACCGGCATTGAGTTTGGCGTGCAGCTCCCCATTGTCCAAGCGCCTTTCCGCATCTATTATGCGTACAACATTAACCGGCTACATTCCGAGATCGTTTCGCCCGCGGACTACATTAATCCGGCCGACCTCGCTCTTTTGAAGAGTTCCCTGCCACCCGAGGTTTACAACACTCAGGTGCTGCCGCTGTTGCAGGAGTTCATCGTGAATCCGGGGCGTTTGAATTATTTTGAGCCCAAGACCACTTTCCGTTTCACGGTGGGAAAGACCTTCTAGCGGCAGGGGGCGCCGGGTTTCGCGCCGGCGGCGGGTCCCAGAGTTTGTGAAAGAATTTGTAAAGAATTGACGGAACGCGGCCCTGATCGGCCCGATGGGCACGGTCAAAATGCGTCGCGTCGTATCTCGTGACCGCGAAGCGGTTCACACGTGGGGAGGCAGGGTTAATGAAGTTGCGAAAGACAGCGAGCTGCATTGCAGTGATGGCCGCGTTGGCGTCGGTCTGGCTCGACGGCTGCGGCAGCAGCGGCGCGAATACCGTTACAGTCACCCTGAGTCAGCCGAGTGCAACGCTAGTGACCACACAGGTTCTGAATCTCACGGCCACCGTCGCGGGCTCCACCAATCTCAACGTGACTTGGACCTGCACCTATACCACCACAACGACGACCACTGCGACCAACGGCACCACAAGCTCGAGCACCAGCACGGCTTCTCCTTGCACCGCCGCGACCGGCGTGCTCACCAACATTCAAGACACCACCGTCACCTACACCGCGCCCACCAAGATCACCACCCCGGCCCCAACCTCGACTACGGTGGTCTCCCCGCCCAGCATCACCATCACCGCCACCTCGCAAGCCGATACCAAGAAGACCGGCACCTGCGTGGTCACTCTGGATTCCGGTATTTCCGTCGCCATTAACCCCGCGAACGCCGCCGTTCCCACCAGCCAGAATTTCCAGTTCACGGCCACCTTGACTAACGACACCACCCCTAACGATGTCACCTGGCAACTCACTCAGGAACCCCTCTCCACCACCACTCTGGCCGAACTGGTCACCTGCAGCCCCACGTGCGGCACCATTAGCACCAACGGGCTTTACACCGCTCCTTCTGCGGTGCCTACGGCCAACACTCCTACCAGCATAACCACGACTACTCCGCAGTCCCTTTCGGTGATTGCTGTTTCGATCGTCGATTCCACCAGGGTAGGTGCCGCCACCGTCACCGTGGTTCCCACTGGGGTTATCTCCTTCACCGGTATCTCGCCAACCGTCGCGCCTCAAGGCGGCGTCTTGCAAGACATCTACTTGGCGGCCACCAACGTCAACTCCTTGACCAGTATCTTCTACGACGGCACGGCCCTGCCCAGCTCTCAGGTTTTGGTGGTTTCGCCGCCGACCGCAGGTTCCAATCCGACCGGAGCCCGGGCCCGTTTGTTGCCAGCGCAACTGGCTACCGCCGGGACGCATGTGATCGGCATTTGCAATCCGCCCATCGGTCAGTCCACCTGTAGTCCGAATTCCAGCGGCGGACCTTTCAATGTCACCGTCGCAGCGGAGCGTCCGGTTCTGGTCTCGAGCCAGCCGAACAGTCTTCCGCAAACGGCTTCTGCGGCTCCATCGGGCGGCGCGCTGACTATCGACGGCGGCTATTTTGGCTCGCCCAATGCTCCGCTGGTTTCCGTGCTGTTTGGCGGCAATCACATTAATATTACGGAGCCTAGTTCACGCCAGCTTGCGCTGACCATGCCGGCGTTGCCCACGCCGGGGTTGTACCCGATTAGCGTCACCAACAACACTGCTTCGCCCACCACTGGGGTTACCAATCTCGCGGTGTTTCCGGACTATGGTCCCGGCGGCGTCAACACTCCCGGTCCGGTTACCAATCTGATTTCTCTGGCCGCCGGGACCGGTGGTGCAACGGCTACGCCGAGCGCCATCGCTATCGATGACGTCCTCGAAGTTGCCGTGGTCGCCGAGGCCGGCACCAACAGCGTCGAATACGTCAACCTGAACAGTGGGAATCCGGTGCTCATCGCCGGCCGTGTCCCGGTCGGCAACGTCCCAACGGGCGTTGCGGTCGACGATATGCTGCACATTGCCGCCGTAGTCAACTACGTGGACCGCACCGTGGAGTTGCTTTCCATCCCGGCACCCGGCCAAACTCCCTCGACGACGCCTTTGGGAACGATTAGTCTTTCCGCGTTGATTCCCACCAGCGCGCCCACCACACCCCCGACGCCTCCGCCGTTTCCCTATTCGATCGGCATTGACCCGTTCTCGCACACGGCCGTCATCGCATACGCCAATACCAACATCGGGTTCATCGCCGACATCAACCCGGCGAACAGCGCCAACACCTCCGAATGCCTGTTAGCGGGGCAACACCCGCCGTGCGTGACCTCCTCGGTCACTCTGAACACCGGTCAGTATCCGCAAGTCGCTCTCCAGCCCCGCGTTCATCTGGCTTACGTCACCCCGGGCGGCGCCGGCAACCTCTCGGTCGTCGATCTTACCCATAAATCCGCGTCCATCGGCATTGCCAGCGCTACGCGGGCCGCTAACGTCGTCACCATTTCCACCGTCGCTCCTCACAACATCAACCCTGGTAATCCAGGGACGGTCCTGATCAGCGGTGTCTCCACCAAAAATACGAATTTCAATGGCACGTTCTCCGGCATCACCGTCATCGACGCCAATGATTTCGAATATTCCCAAACTGCCGTGGACGACACGGTGACCGGCGGAACGGTTGCCTCTCCGATCGGTCAGGCCAGTTACGGCATCGCCTACCTCACCTATAGTATTTCCCAGACCGAGCAAGGCGTTGCTATCAATCCCATTACCCGCACCGCGATGATTGCCGACCCCAACGCCACCGGCGCGCAAATCGATTTCATTGACACCCTCGATCAGACGGTTTCGTCGCTATCGTTGGACCAGGGAGTCGTCCTCGGCTCGACAACCACGACGGCGCAAGGTGAGATCGGCGACACCAACGTTGGTTTTCAGCCATTTACCAATACCGCTGTCCTGTTTAATCCCGCTCGTAACGAGATTTCTCTCATCGATCCTGTGCGTCTTCAGCGCATCGCCATCGTTCCGACGGCTCCCTCGGGCGGCACGACCACCGGCATAGGTAGCGTTAACGTCCCCAGTGGTTCGTCCACGCCTACGCCTCTCCCGATCCAAGGGGCTTTGGCGGTTGACGCGGCCAACAACGTCGCCCTCGCCGTCAATTCTGGAAGCAACAACATCAGCGTCCTTACTCTCGCCAATACCGCCAGCCCCACCCCCATCAAGCTCGTGCACATTGGATCGGTGATGGTGACTTCTACTGGCATCCCCAACTCCATTCTTCCGCAGGCCGTCCTCACCACCAACTCCACACCCCTTGCAGGCGGCGCGGCTAGCATCACCATCATCGGCACGGGTTTCCAGTCTGCGCCTTCCGCGCAGGTCCGTCTGGACGGAACTCCGTTGACCAACGTCACGGTCGTAAACAACTCCCAGATCACCGCCACCATACCCACTTCTTTCCTTGCTGTTCCACGGCACTATGCTTTGGACGTTGTCGTCGGCGGTGTCGGATCCAATGCGACCGATTTCACGGTAATTCAAGCCGTTGATCTCACTCCCGCTTGCGCGGCCGGCTCGACTCCGCAGCCCGGCGCCGTCGCTATCGACACCACTCGCAATATTGCAGCGGTCAGTAACTACGGATGCGGCAGCATCTCTCTGGTTGACTTGACACCCGGCTCTAGCGCGCCTCTCAAGAGCACCATCGCTGTCGGCACTTCGCCCGAAGGAATTGATGTCATCCCGCGACTCGGCTACGCGGTGGTCGCTAACAATGGCTCTGGCTCAGCCTCCATCGTCAATTTGGATACCGCCACGTTGGTGTCCAGCCCTGGCACCGGCACCAATCCCACGGGTGTCGCTATCAATCAGTATTCCGGTTTGGCGATCGTCGCCAACACCGGTTCGAACAGCATTACCGCCATCGACCTCACGTCGATTACCTCCTCGAACACCACTCCAACGCTCAATACTCTTGGCATCGACCAGCAACCCATTGCTGTGGCCATCGATCCCAATCGCGCCGCTTGTGGTAGCACAACCGCTACCGGGGTCGGCGTCGCGGTCATTACCGCTCTGGAGTTGGGAACCGGCACTGGAGTCGGCGCTCTTGATACCGTGGACGTCAGCACCTCAGTCCCGGTTGAATGCACCACCGTCACCGCGGCTTCTACAACCGCCACTCCCACCGGCATCGTCTTTGATCCCGCCGGACAGCCGTCCACGACGTCTGCTCCTGGCACCACCCCCGGCGTTTTCTACGCCACCGGCAGTCAAGGCAATGTCATTTACGTTTTCGATCCCGACACCGGCAATGCTACGCCTGTGAACGTGGGCATCAACCCAACGTCCTTGGCGGTGAACCCCAACACCGGAACGTTGCTGACCGTCAATTCGCTCAGCAACACCATTTCGGTATTGGACACGCAGTCACTGAAGACCCAAGCCACCATGAGCGTCGGCGGCTCGACTCAATTCGCGGCGGCAATTCATCCGCTCACCAACATGGCGGTGATCACCGATCAGGCCAACAATCGCCTGCTCATCATTCCCCTGCCCAATTAGTGGGCGTAGTCAGCGGACCGAGCAACCCGAGGGTGTGCGCGGAACCGAGCGAGGGTACCCAAACGGGTGAAGCCAAAACTTTGTGGCAGAGGGTGAGAGACCGTTGCGGTAAGAAGACACGGCTGGTAACGCGGGCCACCGGGCAGCAACTAGGTCGACACGGCAGCCAACTCGCAGCCGCCTGTGGCCATCCTAGTCAGCCAGGCAGGTCAGCGGTTGGTTCCACTACGCTTTCTGATTGCAGGGTGCCGAGCGGCTCGGCTATACTGCGAAGTTTGTGTAATGCTCGTATGACCCGCTAGGAAGCGGCTGAGCCAATCGCCATTCGTTAACGTCAATTTGTTGACAAGGAGAAACACAGTGAATTCGAGAATTTTCACCGCTTCGCGGTCACGCGGCACCTTGCTTCGGGCAGCCGCTATCGCCGCTGCGTGCTTACTTCCTGCCGTCGCCGTTCGCGCGCAAGGCACTGCTGCTGCCGGCGCTGCGGTTAGCGGAAAGACCGGCGTCATCAATATTCGGCAGGCGATCGCCAGCACCGCAGAAGGCAAACAAGCCGGCGCCGAGCTCCAATCGCAATTTTCCGCGCGCCAGAATGAGCTCGAGGGTCTCAACAAGCAAATCAACGACCTCCGCCAGCGCCTCGAAGCCGGCAGAGGGAAGATCAGTGATGAAGAGTCGGCGCGATTGCAGCGCCAGGGCGAAGTCATGGCGCGCCAGCTCCAGCGCAAGCAGGACGAATACCAGGAAGACGTGAACGCCGCGCAGGGTGAAGTGTTCGATCGCATCGGCCGGAAAATGGTGGACGTGCTGGACCGTTACGCCCGAGAGAACAGCTACGTGGTGATTCTCGATTCCTCGGCGCAGAACACGCCGATTCTTTTCGCTTCCACCAACATCGACGTCACCCAAGACATCGTGCGGCTGTACGATGGCGCGTATCCAATCAAGGCCGGGAGCACGGCTGCAAAGCCTGCGGCCAAGCCCGCAACGCCTCCGGCGCAAAAGCCGCCACAGCGATAAGCTCGGAGCAGGTAGCGTAAATTCGCAGCGGTAAGCTTGGCTCGCGACGCCGAGTTCGCAGCGAACTATTTTGCCGAACGCCTCGGGAAGGATTCCGAGGCGTTTTGTTTTGCGCAGTCCGCTTCCCTATTTTTGAATCATTGCTGGAGTCCTACTTGATGCACGCCCGGTTTTTCAGAGCAAAGGCGGGGCACGCTCAATTCTGTTTCGGACTTTCCTTGGGTGCATTGATCTGGTGGTCGGTGTCCACGGAAAACAGGGCGTAGTTGGTCAGGGTGTGCCGGTGATGGTAGCGCTTGCCGTGTACTTGCATGTACAGCTCCGCATACCACGGCAGCCACAGCGAAGTCTTGCCGTGGTCGAATTTCACCGGACCGTAGTCGATGATCAGATGGTCGCGCTCCAATTCCAGTTGCGGGATCGGCTCGCGTAAATCGGTCTCAATGTGCAGCAGGTCGTAACTGTTGGCGGCCACCCACACGCGGCCTTTGAGGGCCACGGGGAAAGTGCCGCGGTTGTTTCTCCACGTCATCAGGCGCGATCCAACTTCTTTCCGCTGCTCGAATCGAATCTCCCACGCCGCTTGTCCTCGCCACTCGCCAAGTCCTTCGCATTTATAGGTGACGTCGTTCTGATAGTCCGGATCGAACAGAAAGACACCAAGCCCCACCAGGCCACGCGAAGCGAGCGACGTTGGAAACTGCGTCAGGTTTTCGCCTCCATCCCTTTCTTCGTCGAGGAACAAGGAGTTCTCTTTTGTCTTCTGGATGAACACGAGGTAGGTGAAGTCCTTGGATTTCACGGGGCCAGGGTTTCCGTTGGCATCGACATCCTGGTGTTCGATGTGTTCGGTGGCCATAAATTTTTCAAAGTTCGCCATTTGCTTCATGGTGCGCGCCTGCGTTCTCCGCACCAATTGGTCGGTCGAGCAAGCCACGTCGGGCGCCAGGGCATATTCCTTGGCGTCCACATCGGGCGGCGCCCAGAGCCGAATTACCGCCGGAGGCGGGGGAATGGGCTGTGGCGTGGACTCCGCTAGGGAGGGTGATGCTGCGCGCAACGGACCGCCGGCCGCAGGCGACGCGGCGGCCACCGCCGCCGCCTTGTCGAGAGCAGAAAGAGCGGCCTGGGCATCCTTGGCAGCAGGGTCGTCGGGAAAATCTCGAAGCATGCCGGTGAACACTTGCCTGGCCTCGGAAACCTTATTCTCGGAGACAAGGATGCGGCCGAGCAAGATACGCGCTGGCGCGCCGCGGTCTTTCCCAAGCTCCGCGGCACGCCGCGCATGCGTCCGCGCTTTCTCGAATTCCTTTTGCTCGGCGTAGGCGAAGGCCAGCAGATATTCGGTATGCCAATCGGCGCCGTTGACCTGGTAAGCCTTCTCGAGTGTCTCGGCGGCTTGCGGTATTTGCCCGCTGCGAAGCTCGATCTCTCCCAGCGTCACCAGAGCCCGTTCGTGCGAGGGGTTGATGGAGATTGCCTCTTCGAGTTTTATACGCGCGAGATCGTAGTGCTGCTGGTAATACTCGAGCATCCCCAGAAGATATTGCACATCTGGATTACCCGGAGCCATTTTCGCGGCTTTGTCGAAGTGTGCGCGCGCGGCATCGAACTGCTGGTGCCGCATTTTGTCCAGGCCCTTGTCGATCTCGGATTGCAAGTGCGGGCTCATTACCGTCTTGGTGGGAGCTACGTTCTCGGAACCAGGCGCGGACTCAGGCGAGATGTAAACGTAGATGTTGAACTGGGAATTAGTCGGCATGACCGAGGCTTCTTCGGTGACGGTTTTGTAGCCGGAGGAACTGACTTCGATTTGGTAATCGCCGGCGCGGACGGGTGGAAAAGTGGCGGCCCCAGCACTCTGAGTTGGAGCCGTCAAGTGGACGCCGCTAAAGTCGGAGGAAAGCTTAACGAAAGCGCTCCCTTGGAGCGGCGTGCCGCCGCGTTCGCGAACGCTGACGACGACGGTGACCATCATATCGGACGGCAGACCGCCATGTGACCCGCCACTTTGAGACGCCCCTTGGCCAAGCGCACTACCGCAGGCGAATCCGGCCAGCAAAGTCACGGATAGGGCGGTTCGAATGATGCGAGACTCGCGTGGCCTATCGGCCATTTGGATTCCTGTAACGGCAGGCTTATCGAATTCCCTAGACTCGAAACAATAGCGTCGGACGAGCGCGGGGTCAATAGGCCTCGGGCCGATAGGCCATGCGATTTTCTGTGGCCGCGAAAAAGGCTACCCTTCCAAGCTCAGGTAAACGGCGGCTTCGCCCTGCGCTACGGGGCCGCCGTGGGGCACCCCGTATCTTGCTTTTGCCGTGTTGGGGGAATATACTGCTGCTTCGCTCTGAAGCGGGTCGCACGATGAGTGGGCGCGAGCCCACTTTTTTGTTGGCCGGTTGCAGTGCTCTTGATACCGGCATTGGCCGGGGAGTCTTCGCGTGAATCTGGAGAAAATCCGGGGGGCCGCTGAGCGGGTGGCTCGTTCGGAGGGGCTGGAAGTCTTTGACGTCGAGTGGAAGATCGGAAAGCAGCGGTTTTTGCGGGTGTATATCGACCGCGTCCCTGGTGCCCTAGGCTCGACGAGCGGTGCGGAAATTGCTAGTCCAAGCGGAGTCGGAAGCGACCCTTACGGCAGCATTAGCCACTCGGACTGTGAGCGGGTCAGCCAGCAGTTGAGCGTGATCCTGGATGTGGAAGGGTTGATCGAAGGGCCGGGATATGTTCTGGAGGTTAGTTCTCCAGGGTTGGACCGGGCGCTGAGGAAGCCGGCGGACTTTGAGCGTTTTGCGGGGAAGCTCGCAAAGATTACGACCAGCGAGCCGATCGGGGAGCAAAGTTTTTTCGAGGGGCGGCTGGCGGGGATGGCGGCCGGGAAAGTTCGCTTGGAGTTGGAGGGCAGAAACGCGCGGGTTGTTGAAGTGCCGCTGGAGGCCATCCGCAAGGCGAATCTGGTGGTGGAGTGGTAGCGGAACACGTTAGAGGTTGGAGATTAGAAGTAAGGCCGCTCGATTGGTCCGCGGGCATGTGGCCAGATTAGAGAAGTTGTCGGAACGCAATTCATAGGGGCATTTTAGGAACGAACGTAAATGGCGAATCTGCTCTATCAGCAAATTGAGATGTTGAGCCGCGAGAAGCATATCGAGCCGGAAATCGTGGTGTCTGCGATTGAGGATGCGATGGTGGTGGCGGCGCGGAAGTATTACAAGACCGAAGAAGACCTGCGCGCGAAGTTCAACCAGGAAACCGGGCAAGTGGACGTGTTTTCGGTGCACATCGTCGTGGAAGAAGTGACCGACCCGAAAAAAGAAGTGAGCCTGACGGAGGCGAAGAAGAAAAATCCGGAAGCCGAGGTTGGCACCGAGATCATCGCGGCCAAGCCTACCGACGTGCTGGGGCGGATTGCGGCGCAGACAGCCAAGCAAGTGATTTTACAAAAAGTTCGCGAGGCCGAGCGCGACACCATTTTCAACGAGTATCACGGGCGCGTGGGCGAACTGGTCACCGTGATCGTGAAGCGGGCCGAGGGGCCGGACCTGATCGTGGATATGGGGCGGACCGAAGCGCGCTTGCCGAAGCGCGAGCAATCGAAATTGGAAACGTACAATATTGGCGAGCGCTTGCGTGTGGTGATCAAGATGGTGGATCGCGCGGCAAAGGGGCCGCAGGTGATTGTTTCGCGCGCGGATGCGAGCCTGGTGCAGCGCTTGTTCGAAATGGAAGTGCCGGAAATTTACGATGGTACCGTGCAGATCCGTCATGCGGCGCGCGAAGCTGGGGAACGCACGAAAGTCGCTGTGGCTAGCCGGGACAAAGATGTGGATCCCGTGGGCGCTTGCGTGGGCATGAAGGGTATGCGCGTGCAGTCGATCATTCGCGAATTGCGCGGCGAGAAAATCGACATTATTCCGTACAGCGAAGAGACGGTGGCGTTTGCACAGAAGGCGCTGAGCCCGGCGAAGGTTACGCGCGTGCAGATCACCGACCCGGAAAATCGCAAACTGGAAGTGATCGTCGAGGACTCGCAGCTTTCGCTGGCGATTGGAAAAAAGGGACAAAACGTCCGCCTCGCTAGCAAGTTGATCGGCTGGGACATCGACATCAAGAGCGAGGAAGAAAAGCGCCGCGAAATCGAAGAGCAGATGACCGCTCTGACCGCGCCGACTACGCCGCTGACTGCCCTTGCTGGAGTTGGGGCAAAGACGATCGAGAAGATCGAAGCGGCGGGAATCACAAACGTTGAGAAGCTCGCGGGCATGACGCCGGAACAGTTGATGGAGATTCCGGGCATCGGCGAGAAGATGGTGGACAAGATCTATCAGGCCGTGAACCGCTTCTACGAAGGCGGCGGAGAGGCCGCGGCCTCGGGCGAAGCGGCGGAAAATACCGACGCCGTGGCGGAACAGCCGGCCACTGGCGAGCAGGCAGAGGCTTCTGCTGAGGGCGCCGCGGTGGAGAATGCCGAAGCCGAGGCTGCCGCTCCGACAGTCGGCAAGATCGCGGAAGGAACTGAACCTGCTGCGGAAACTGAAGGCGATGGCAAGAAACCGGAAGACGAGGATAAAGTCTAGGAACGCATGACGATAGATCCAAACCAAGTACGAATTAACGAGCTGGCCCGCGAACTCGAGGTCAAGGCCAAGGCAATCATCGACCTTCTGCCGGGCTACGGCGTCACAGAAAAGAAGACGCATTCGAGCTCGATCCCGGTGGATGTTGCCGAGAAAGTACGCGCGAATCTACGGGGAGTTGCCGACGCCGAAGCAGCCGCCGAGGCGAAGGCTAAGGCCGACAAAGAAGCGAAGGACGCCGCAGCGAAAGCGGCGCGGATGAGGCCGGCGGCTGCGCCCGCGGCTCCTCCAACTCCGACACCAGTTACTCCAGCTGCTCCGAGACCTGTGGCTGTGACTCCTGCGGCACCGATCGCCGCACCGGCTGCTCCGGCTGCGACATCCGCTCCAGTGACTGCCCCTGCGGCAGCGCCGGTAGCGGCTACGCCCGCGACGGTTGCGCCGAAAGCGCCGGCTCCTGCGCCCGCGGCGGTGACCGAAGCTCCTGTAGCGGCGGCATCTGCGCCCGCGGCTCGGCCTGCGGCGACGCCAAGTCCGCAACCCGGCGCACCACTTCGCCCTTCGGCTCCACCACCTGCCAGTGGCGCACCGAGGCCCGGCACTCCAGCGCCTGGTCAACGTTCTTTGCAACCGCAACGCCCCGGGCAACCGCCTGCAGGCCAATCTGGTGGCGCGCGTCCCGCTGCTGCCGCGTCTCCTGCGCGGCCGGGTTCCGCTAGTCCGGGTGCTCGGCCGGCGCCTCCTCCAGCGCGCCCACCCATGCCCACGGGTGGGAATCGCGGACCGATACCTGGGACGACTCCGGGAAGCCATCAGCGCCAGGGCGGACCGCGACCTGGGCAGCCGATGCGGCCTTTGCAGTCCGGCGGTCAGGGACGTCCGTTCACGCCGCGTCCGGGCGGCGGCCCGGGTGGGCCGGGCGGCCAGCCTGCAAGACCTTTTGAGCAGCGTCGTGGTCCGATGCCGACAGGTTCGCGTCCGGGACCGCGCATGCCGGGGCGTCCCGGGATGCTGCCGCCATTGCCGGACAAAGCTCCCGCAAAGGCGGAGCCGGGAAAACCGCTTTACACCAGGAAACCGCCGCAGCGCCAGCGTCCGGGAGCGGACAAGCGCGAGATGGAGGGCGAGCGCAAGCTGCACCCAACGCGCCAGCGTCCCGGTGCGGGAGGGCGCGGCGGATCGGTTGCGGTCATTGCGCCGCCCGAGCCGCGCGCTCCACGTGATGTGGCCATCACCGAAGGCATCACCATTCGCGAGCTGGCCGAGAAACTCGACGTGCGCGCCAAGGAACTGTTGAAGACGTTAATGGATCGCGGAGTGTTTGCCAGCATCAACCAGGCGTTGGACGTTCCGACCGCAACTACGATCGCGGAAGCATTTAACGGCGTTGTCAGCGTGGTCTCTTTCGAAGAGGAGATGGTGCTGGAAGTCGCCAAGGAAGAGACCAAGGAAAATCTGAAGCCGCGGCCGCCGGTGGTTACGGTGATGGGCCACGTCGATCACGGCAAGACCAGTTTGCTGGATGCCATTCGCGAAGCCGATGTCGCGGCGGGCGAGGCAGGCGGGATTACGCAGCATATCGGCGCGTACAAAGTAATGGTGAACGATCGTGCGGTGGTATTTGTGGACACGCCGGGTCACGAGGCGTTCACGCGAATGCGCGCGCGCGGCGCGAAAGTGACCGACATCGTCGTACTGGTTGTGGCGGCCGATGACGGCGTTATGCCGCAGACCAAAGAAGCGATCGATCACGCGAGAGCCGCCAATGTTCCGATCGTGGTCGCGATCAACAAGATCGACAAACCTGAGGCGCAAGTGGAACGCGTAAAACGCCAGCTTGCCGACTTGAGTTTGCTGCCCGCGGAATGGGGCGGCGACACAGAATTTGTGGAAGTCTCGGCCAAGCAGAAGACCGGAATTCCCAAGTTGCTGGAAACGCTGCTACTGGTCGCGGATTTGCGCGAACTGCGAGCGAATCCCGACGCACCTGCAACCGGTACGGTATTGGAATCGCGCGTCGACAAGGGCCGCGGCCCGGTGGCGACGATTCTGATTCAGAACGGTACACTGCAACTCGGCGATTTCTTTATTTGCGGATCCGTCTTTGGCAAGGTCCGCGCTTTGTTCGACGACCGCGGCCGGCCAACACTGAATGCTCCGCCGTCCACACCCGTCGAAGTGCTGGGTTTGCAGGGCATTCCAGACGCCGGCGACAATTTCCAGGTTACCGAAGAAGCCAAGGCCCGCCACATCGTCGAGTTCCGGCAATCGAAGCAGCGCGACGCCGCGATGGCACGCTCCAGCGGCGGGCGAATCACGCTCGATCAGTTGCATGAACAGTTGAAAGCCGGCGAGGTCAAGGAACTCGGTATCGTCATCAAGGGCGACGTGCAGGGATCGGTAGAAGTGCTCACCGAAATGCTGCCCAAACTTTCAAACGACCAGGTGAAACTGAAGATCATCGGCTCCGGCGTGGGTGCGGTAACCGAAAACGACGTTCTGCTGGCTTCGGCATCCGGCGCGATCATCATCGCGTTCGGCATCCGGCCGGATCGCAAGGCCGCGGAACTGGCGCAGCAAGAGCACGTGGAGATTCGGCCGCACACCATCATCTACGAAGTCTCGGACGAGATTAAGAAAGCGATGGAAGGCCTGCTCGAGCCGGTGGTGCAGGAAACACATTTGGGCCGGGCGGAAGTGCGGAACACGTTCCGCGTCAAGGGCTCCGGCACGATCGCGGGGTGCTACGTCGTCGAAGGCGTGCTCAAGCGCGACGCCCAGATTCGCGTGACGCGCGATGGCGCGGTCATCTACACGTCGAAGCTCAGCTCGTTGAAGCGCTTCAAGGATGATGCCAGCGAGGTGCGCACCGGGTTTGAGTGCGGCGCGGGCATCGCGAACTTCAATGACGTCAAGGTCGGCGACATGCTGGAATGCTTCCAGGTGACCAAACTCAGCGCCGCGGAAGCCGCCGCACAGAGCGGCGCTCCGGCGTCGCGCAAATAAGTCGCAGCACCGTTCCCTGGAGCCGCTCATGCCGGTCGGCTTGCTTACCCTCGAGCTGCACATTCCGGACGCGCAATCGCTGAAGGACAAGAGGCAGGTGATTCGCAGCTTGAAAGACAAGCTGCGAAGGCAGTTTAATGTAGCGGTTGCGGAGCTGGATCATCACGATTTGTGGCAGCGGTCGGTGGTGGGCGTCGTTACGCTCGCGAATGAAGAACGTTACGTGCAAGAGTCGCTGCAGAAGGTTCTGGACGAGGCGGACCGCATCCTCGGTTCATTTTTGATCGGGCAAAAATTCGAGATTGTTTAGGAAGTGCGGCGCATTGAGCGCCGCGGGGGACCCCGAATGAGTCCAACCACAAGTCACCGTCACGAACGCGTGGGCGAGGAAATCGCGCACGAAATCAACGCCATGTTGGCCGGAGAGCTGAAGGATCCAAGGCTTGAAGGGTCCGTGGTGGTCAGCGAAGTGCGCGTGCAGCCGGACATGAAACATGCGCGCGTGTACGTCAACGCGCGTGGCAACAGCAAAGAGCAGTCCGATGCCATCAAGGCCCTGGATCATGCCTCGGGTTACATTCGCAGCGAGCTCATCGAGCGGTTGCAACTGCGGCGCTTGCCGGACCTCCATTTTGTCCTGGATCTTTCGCAAGAACACGTAGAGCGCATCGAACAGCTCCTGAAAGAAGTAAAGAAAGACAAACCGGCGGCGCCATAACGCAGGTTCCCATGCTGACCGGTCTTTAGACCGGCCCTGACGAGCACTCTTTTTCGCACAATCCGCATACGCATCCAGGGAAATCTCAACGCATGCCACGACAGCCGAGCCCTGCGCCGTTTGACGGCGCGCTGGTGATTGACAAGCCGAAAGGCAAGACGTCGCACGATGTCGTTGATGCCGTGCGCCACCTGGCGGGCTTCCGTCAGATCGGGCACCTCGGAACGCTGGACCCGCTCGCGACCGGTGTGCTCGTGTTGCTGCTTGGACGAGCGACGCGGCTGGTGCAGTTTTATTCCGGGCGGCGCAAACGCTACGCGGCGGGTTTCCGTTTTGGATTTGCCACGGACACCTACGATTCCGACGGTGAACCGCAAGGACCGGAGGCGCCGCCGCAGCTGGATCGCGAACTCCTTGAAAGATTGGCTGCGGAGCGCGTTGGCCGATTCGAGCAGATGCCGCCGTCGTTTTCGGCGAAGAAAATTCGTGGGCGGCCCGCGTACGAGTTAGCGCGAAAAAAACAAGTGGTCGAGCTGAAAGCCGTCGAAGTCGAGCTTTTCGAGTACAAGCTGATCCAGATCGAAGGCAACATTGCGCGTTTCGTAATGGAGTGCTCTTCGGGAACGTATATTCGTTCGTTGGCGCACGAAATGGGCCAGAGGCTTGGTTGCGGAGCGCACCTGGCGGAAATTACGCGCCTAGCCGTGGGGGAGTTTTCGCTCGAGCAGGCGATCAAGCTGGAACAATTGGCGGAGGGTGCACGGGCGGGCAAATTTGCGGACTACGTGATCAAGCTGGAAAATTTATTACCGAATTTTCCGAGGGTAAACGTCCTGCCGGTGGTGGAGCGGCGGGTGCGCCACGGGACGAAGTTCAACGTGTTGGTGTCCCAGATTCAGCCGGGACGCGTCGAGCCGCCGCCGGGGTCCACGTCGGAGCTGGACGCCGGAGAACCTCGGCCTCCGCGCCTTCGCGTCTTCAACCAGCAGGACAAGTTGATCGCCATCGCGGAAGCGGTAGTGCCGCGCACCTACCAGCCGATCGTGGTCTTCGAGCCGCTGGTCTGAGGTTTCGGCTACCTCTCGAGGCAGCACGTCGCTCGTGCTTACCCAGGAATATTACGTTGAGATTCGTGTCTTGCGGGCCGGACGGGGATGCCAAGCGCACGGTGTGCCCAGGGGGAAGCGTGTGCGGAGGCGGAGGGTGCCAGGGCGGACGGGTGGTACTTGTAAGCCTTCCGCCTGCTGGTTATAGTTTTTCCGGGGGTTTGTGATGTCAGCTGCTTTGTCTCTAGCGCAAAATTCGGTTCCGGGAATGAGCCGGATGGTCACCGTGGGCGCCGAAGGCACCCCGGAGCGCGGCCAGCTCCTTTGTGCCGAGCTCGAAGCCGGCAACATTCTGTTTTTCCCCAGGACACCGTCTGCCTTTCCGGACGACGACTTGAAATTTCTACTCGGCCGCAAGCAGACCGAGGCAAGCATCCACAAAAACATCGCCTATCGTCCAGCGGAGAACCGTATCACCGGGCTCGATAAATCCGCCGCTGGCCCTGACGTCGATCGCTTGCGCGCCATTGTTGCGGGCTATTCGCAGCGCTCGACGCAATTTTTGCGCGAACTGCTGCCACCTTACGCCGGAAAATGGAAACTGGATTTTGCGAGCTACCGGCCGCTGGAAGAAGAAGGCCGCCCCGCACGCCTTCGCGCTCGTAACGATTTGCCCCACGTGGACGCGTTCCCCACGCGTCCGACCAACGGCGACCGCATTCTACGCGTGTTCACCAACATCAACCCCGCGCAGAATCGCGTCTGGATCACGAGCCAGAACTTCGATGTGGTCGGGCCGCAGTTTGCGAAAATAATCGGTATACCGCAACGACCGCGCTCGAACGCATTTGCGAAAACCTTGCGCCGGATCGCGCGAGCCGCGCATCTACCCGGAGCGAACCGGTCGCCCTACGATGACTTCATGCACCGATGCCACAACGCCATGAAGGAAGACGGCGAATTCCAGCAAAGCTGCCCCAAGCAGCGCTGGGAATTTCCGCCGCATTCGACGTGGATCGTGTTCACGGATTTCGTCAGTCATGCGGTGCTGCAAGGGCAATACGCGCTGGAGCAGACCTTCATCATTTCACGCGACGCGATGGTGAGGCCGGAGCTCTCGCCGCTCCGGATACTGGAAAGTCTCGTCGGCTATCCCCTGAGCAAAGCAAATTGACGAAGGTTCTTTGGTGCGACTCGTTGTAACCCACGCCTTTAGGGTTGAGGCGGCGGCGCGGGCGCAGGTTTCGGAGCCGCGGGCGCGGGATTGGCCGCCGGAGGAGTGGCATCCGGAGGTGGATTCGCAGGCGGATTCGGCTGCTGAGGCTCCGGCACGCCCGCACCGAGCGAGCCGCGAGCGGTCGGATCGCCGCGTCCGGCGAGAATGCTGCGCGCCTGGCGCACCGGGGAACGCAGTTGCCGCGGCGTGACCAGGATCATGAACTCCGTCTCGGCCAGAGTATTGTTTTTTGTGCCGAACGCGAGGCCGGCGCCAGGCACGCTGGCCAAGCCGGGGAGTCCTGCGAGGGCACGCGTTTCGTCCTTGTCCAAAAGCCCGCCGATCAGGGTTGTCTCATCGTCTTTCACGCGCACCACCTGGCTCAAGGTGCGGTTAGAAATGATGGGTATGCCGTTGATGCTGTTTCCGGAAAGGGCGCGAATTTCGAACTCCAATTGCAGCGTGACCTCGTGATTCTGATGCAGCGTCGGCGTAGCCTTCACCTTCACGCCCAGATCGACGTATTCGGCGCCGGGGTACGGCGTTTGCGTTGGCGTCGTGCCGGTCGCAAAGGTGGAGGAGTCCTGAAATATCGTTACTACTCCCTGATTGGTGGTTGAACCGAGCGCGGTGAGAGCCACGTCGGGCAGCCCGCTGCTGGTTAAAGCAGCGCTGATGATCGCCGAAGGACTCGCGGGTGTCGCGATCTCCAGACGAGTCGAAAACGTGCCACTGCCCAATCCGAGATAAATACCCATCGTGCTTTGCCCCTGGTTGGTCACTGCGAGGCTGGGAACATTGCCGCCCGTAAAATTCGCAATCACGATGCCCGCAGGAGTGGTGGCCGTACTCAGCGGCGAACCGGCGGCAAAGCTGAAGGTAGCGTCCGCGTTCGCGCTGGAGAGAATGATCGAAACCGTGTTGTCGGCCTGATTCACCACCGCCAAGTCGGGTATGCCGTCCGTATTCAAATCGCCGGCAGCGATGGCGACCGGCGTGTTTCCGACGGCGATGGGTGAGCTATTGGGCTCGGTCAGCAACAGATTGCCATTGGAATCGAGCGAACCCAGCAAGATCGTGACGTTGTTGGTGGTTTCGTTGACCACGGCAAGATCGGTTTCCGGAGCGGTCGTGTTGGGCAGTGTCGTATTCTTGAAGTTTGCGGTCGCGAGCGCAACCGGGCCTTTTTCGCTGTTGGCGCTGGTGTTTTGCAGCGCCCAGGGCGAGGCCGGAAAGGCCGTGAATCCGCCTTGTCCGTTGCCTTTGAAAACGGAAATGGTGTTGTCGCCTTTGTTGGCGACCGCGAAATCCAGATCGCCGTCGCCATTGAAGTCTGCGACGACCACAGAACTCGGGTTCGTGCCGACAGGGTACGGAGAACCCGGCGCTTCGACGAAGGTGCCATCGCCGTTTCCCAGCAGCACGGTCACGTTGTTGGAAGTGGAGTTGGCAATGACCAGATCGACTGGCGCCACGGTGACTCCGACGGAGTCGACCACGGTATTTCCGAATGTGCCGGTGGCGATCGAAACCGGACCGGTCTCGCCCTTGGCCAGCACGAATGGCGACCTTGCTTGCGCCGCGAAGTTGCCGCTGTCCTGGTTCAGCAAAATGCTGATGGTGTTGTCGTTCGCATTGACCACGGCCAGGTCCGGCAGCGTGCCGCCACTGTAGGCAGCCGCAGCGAGCGCTACGGGGTTGTTGCCGACGCTGAACGTGGTTTCCGGAAACGACGTGGAAGTGGGAAGGGCCCCAAGGATGGAATTGGGATTGGTCGCACTCGATCCCGTTCCGGTGCCCAGGCTTCCGGAAAGAAGCGAAAGCGTAATGGGATAGCGGTCACCCACAAAGAACGTGGCTGGCTTGCCGTCCTGTGCCCGTAACAAAACCTGTCTGCCGCTTTGCACCAGGGTGAGCGCATCGGAAAAATTGGCGGCCACGCTCGGCAACGTCAACAAGAACGTGGAATTGCCGCCGCCGAACAAGGTAAATCCCGGAACGCTGCTGAGTCCCTGGGCGCTGAAAAGCTGGCCCAGGACGGTCAGTGCGTTCGCGAGATCCGACGCTTGTCTGAGCGCGCTGATGTCGTTGGGGCTGATCAGGAAAGCTTGCGCGGAGGAGGGCGGCGCGATGCCGAGCTGAAGCGCTTTGTTCCGGTCTACCTCCAGGAGTTCCACCTCCAGCATGACTTCGCCGCGAGCTCTGTCGACTTGGCTCATTAACTCGCCGGCCAACGCCAGCCTTTCCGGCGTATCTCGCATGGTGATCGTGCGGCTATGCGAATCCAGCTGGATGTGCGTGGAGGCGGTGATCTCGCGCAGGACGCGAAGCAATTCGGTCATTTCTTCGGGCGCGACCGAGGACGACAACGGAAACGTCTGCTCCGCCTGCACGGCATACTGCCGGCGTTTCTCCGGCGTATCAGGCGTGACGAAAATCAGCGAGGCGGTCAGCGGACGCCAGAACGTTCCGGTTTGCTCGGCAAGCAGGGTCATTGCCGTGGCGAAGTCCACGTCATCGACGCGCAAGCGAACATTGCGAGGCTGCAGGTCCGGATCGAACGCCGTCTTGATGCCGAAGATCTGCGCGACTTGATCGTAGGCGCTTTTGGTGTCGCCGCGCAGGTCGAGGTTGTGCTTCCCTTTTTGCGTCTTCAGTTGCGGCAAGCCTTCAATGGACTGCGCTCGCGGAACCGACTCGTCGTCTTTCATCGCTTCCATTTGCGCGATGCGCTCGGCGACGACGGTATTGGTGGGGTCGATGCGCATGGCGAGGCGGAGTTCCTCGATTGCCTTTGCGATATTGCCGGCAAGCGCCAGATTCTCGGCGCTGTCGGTGCGCGCGCGTACGAGTTTGGAGCGCAGCACAGCGCCTCGCGCCAAGGCGGTGGCGTCCTGCGGGGCGTACCGCGCCGCTTCGTCGTACGCGGCCAGAGCGTCTTCGATCCGCCCTTCGGCCTCGGCCTTTTCCCCTCGCTCGATGGCTTTTTGCGAGCGCTTCGAATCGACCAGGACGGCCTGCGAAGGCAAAGCTGGAGGTGACGACGTCTGGGCTAGCAGGGGGGCGCAAACCAGCCCCAACCAGAGAAGTAGTGAGGTGGATCGACGGGTGGTTTGGGCCAAGAGCATAGATGGAGTATTCTAACGTGAAGATATAGGACCAGTGTGGTCCGGTTGACGGAAGTCGCTAATAAAGGTAAACTTAGGTCGTATTTGCAACTGATTTACAACTGGAGTCTGCTTGCTCTCGGCTTTTCTCATCGCTCTCCGTGAAGGCGTCGAAGCCTCCCTCGTCGTTGGCATCATACTTGTCTATCTATCTCGTACGGGCCGCGCTCACTTGACCCGTTTTGCCTGGTATGGCGTCGCGGCAGCCGTAGCGCTTAGCCTGGGCGTGGCCATTGCCCTGGAACGCTGGCAGATCAGCGAAGACGGCTTCGAGGGAGTGCTGCTGTTGGTCGCCGCCGCCTTCGTCATTACGATGATCGTATGGATGAACCGCGTTGCGCGCCACCTGAAAAAAGAAATCGAGCAAAAAGTGGAAGAATATGCCGTCCGGGCAGGCAAGGCGGCTGGATGGGGCATCTTTCTCTTCGTGTTCCTGATGGTGGTGCGGGAGGGCGCGGAACTTGCCTTGATTTTGCGCGCCGTTGAACTATCCACCGAGGGACTGCAGACCTGGATCGGGACCATCGTGGGGATCGCGGCGGCCGTGGCCGTTGGGGTGTTTTTCTTCAAGGGCACGTTGCGTATTCCGCTGCAGAGGTTTTTTGCCGCGACCAGCGTCATCCTTATGCTCGTGGTCTTTCAACTGGCGCTTACCGGGTTGCATGAGTTGAGCGAGGCGCAATGGTTGCCCTCCAGCAAGTCGGAGATGGCGTTCATCGGCCCGATCGTCAAGAACGAGCTGTTCTTTTTTGTGTTTATCTTCGGCGCGGCGGCCTTGCTGGTATTTCGCGAATGGCAATCGGCGTCTCATGCGACGGCGGTGACGCGCGCGGCGGGCGAAGCCGAGAAGCGACTGCTTGAAGCGCAAAATCGCCGCCAGCGGCGGTGGATGGTGGCCGCGGCTTCGGCGTGCCTGATTGTAATCCTGGTGCTTACTGCGGACTTCATCTATGCCCGGGCGAACATGGCTGCGCCCAGCGTCACTCAAGTGAACGCTCAAGGTAATCAAGTGCGTGTGCCCATTCGCGACGTGCAGGATGGCGACATGCACCTGTTTTCGACCGCCATCGACGGCGGCCAGACGGTGCGCTTCCTGATCATCAAGAAGCCGGATGGTTGGGGCGCCGCTCTCGACGCCTGTCGCATTTGCGGCGCGGAAGGCTATCGCCAGGATGGACAGAACGTAATCTGCCGCCACTGCGGCTCAGCAATCTACGTCCCGACGATCGGCCAGGCGGGCGGCTGCAATCCGATCGGCGTGCCATCGCACGTAGACGGCGGCGACCTGGTGCTGGATATCTCCGCCCTGACGCAAGCCACCCACGAGATTCCGAAGTAGGGAGCTCCGCTCCATAACTAAAATGTTCCTGCGTCTCGTTGCCGATTCCTTTACCCGCCGCCCGCGCCACAAGCTCCTGACCGGCGCTGCGCTGGCTCTAGGAATGGCTGTAGCCACCGCCGCGCTCAGCGTCTCGCTCGACGTAGGCGACCGCCTCTCGCATGAATTTCGCAGTCTAGGCGCAAATCTCCTGGTCACCCCGCAAGCCGATTCCCTCCCCCTGGAAATCGGAGGCGTGGACTATCGCCCGGTAAACGCCGGCGCCTACCTTCCCGAATCCGACCTCCCCAAAATCAAGACTGTCTTTTGGCACAACAACATCATCGCCTTCGCACCCGTCCTGGAGGTTCCCGTACAGGTGTGGCCATCAGCGTCAAACTCATCTTCCCAAGCAACCCGCGCAAACGTTCCTCTCATTGGAACGTGGGTCAACCATTCCGTTTATTTGAGCGACGGCTCGACCTTCGTCACCGGTATCGACAAGACCAATCCGTGGTTTCACATCGAGGGAAGATGGTTCGCCCCAGATGCTGGCACCCTCAAGCGCGTCAACGTCCCTCTCAATGAGCTGCCGCCTGGATCGATTGCAGGTCACACGTATGTACCCGTTCCAGATGAATGTGTCGTGGGCGCGAAACTCGCCGCGCGATTCGATCTTCACGCAGGTCAGCACCGTCCATGTCAGCCTGCCCGATCACGCGCAGATGCAAGCCTGGTTCGGAGCCCCGAGCGTCGGCTGCTTTGTGACCGGAGTTGTTTCGACCGGTGGTGCGGAAGACGACGCCGTGCTCATGCCGCTCGCTCGTGTGCAGGAATTCGCTCATAGAAAGGACCAATACCGACAGCTCTACGTCTCCGCCCTGACCAAGCCCGAAGACGATTTTGCCCGGCGCAGTCCCGCCACGATGACGCCAGATGAATTGGAGCGCTGGAGTTGCACTCCGTACGTCTCCTCAATCGCCGATTCTATACAGAATGTTCTCCCCGGTTCCGATGTACGTGTGATTCGGCGCGTCGCCGAAGGCGAAGGGCGCATTCTCACGCGCGTGCGCACGTTGCTGTGGTTGGTGACGCTGGCCGCGCTGCTGGCCGCCGCGCTGGCCGTAGGCGCATCGTCTGCCGCGTCCGTGATCGAGCGACGCACTGAGATCGGTCTGATGAAAGCCCTGGGCGCAGGTTCCGGCATGGTCGGTTTTCTGTTAGCCGCGGAACAACTTTTGCTGGCGATCGTAGGTGGCGCGGTAGGTTACGCGCTCGGTATTTTCCTTGCTCGCCTGGTTGGCGAAAAAATCTTCGGCGCCGCCCCGCAGCCATCGCTGCTCGTCCTCGTCGTGATCGTAGGCTTGGCGGCAGGGGTCACGCTACTCGGCAGCGCCATTCCCCTGCGCCGCGCGGCGCGCTACGAGCCGGCCCCGATCCTGCGAGGGGAATGATGACGCACAATCGGCTGGCCACATGGATGACTACACCGAGCTCCGCCAGATCGAGCCCCGCCACACTTAACCTAGCCGCGTCGAGCCCTGTCATCCTGAGACCATGCGAGCGATCGGATGCCTAACGCTCGCCATCCAGGCCGCCCGATGTTCTGGCGCATCGTGCGCCGGCTGCTAGTTGCCAATCGCGGACGCTTGGTCGTGATCTTACTCGCGCTCGGCGCCGGCGCCGCCGTGACCGCCGCGCTGCTGAACGTTGAAGTCGACGCCAAGCAGCGGCTCACAACGGAATTTCGCTCCTTCGGCGCAAACGTCATCGTCGCGCCACGCGCTACGGGCGTTTCCCAGAACCCCACGATCGACGAGGCCCTACTCCACCAGGTTCCACCCGATGTCGAAGGCCAGCACGTTTCGGCCGTCCCATTTCTCTATCTCATCGCCGATGTCAGCCGCCCCTTTCCGAAAGACTCCACACAAATCGTGGTCGCCGGCACCTCCGCGACAACTTGTAGCGTGGGGGCAAGATTCGCCGCGCGTATCCATCTTCAGGTGAATCAGGAAATAGGGGTGACAGTTCAGGATCGAAAAGAATCCTGTCTGGTCGCGGCCATAACTCACACTGGGGGTCCCGAAGACGACCAGATCGCCATGCCGCTTGATGCGGCACAGCGGCTGGCCGAGCTTCCCGGCCGCATCAGCTTGATACAAATCAGCGTGCCGGGAACGCCCCGCGCGATCGACAGATACATCGCCAATCTCGCTCAGCGCCTCAACGACGCTGACGTCCACGGCGTTCGTCAATTCACCGAGGCGGAAGGCAAGATCTATAACCGTATCAGCGGCTTGCTCACTGCCACCGTCGCAGTCGTGCTGATCCTCACGACGCTGTGCGTCATGGCGGCCATGACCAATGTCGCGATGGAACGTAAGAATGATGTTGGACTGATGAAAGCGATCGGCGGGGCTACCCGCCGTGTTCTGCGCCTCTTCCTCGCAGAAGCTGCCGTGCTTGGTCTGGTCGGAGGAATTGTTGGCGCTGCCGCAGGAATTCTCATCTCCATCGGGCTGGGCAAAGCGGTGTTCGGCGTGGCGGCGCAGCCGCGCTTGATTGTGTATCCTGTAGCTGTGGCGTTGACGATCGTTGTGGCCCTTGCCGGAGCGTATCCTTTGCGCCGGCTGGCCAACATTCGTCCGGCGTCGGTTTTTCGAGGCGAATGATGGCGGCCGAGCAAACAGAGAGATCGAATGAGTGATGGTCTAGACCTTGCCGAGATGGGGCACACCAGTGCTGTGCCCCTGCAACGCAGGTTTACGCAGGGTCGAGTGAGGCTTGCGCCACATCGCTTCCGAGGTGCGCGGTGACTTCACAAGTCGCTATCGAATCGTTGACCAAGCAGTACGACGCGCTGCGCGCGGTCGATGGTCTGACATTCAGCTTGGAACCCGGGGAATGGGTTGCGCTGATGGGGCCGTCCGGATCGGGTAAGACCACGCTTATCAATGTTCTGGGAGGGCTCGACACGCTTACCTCCGGGCGCGTCATCGTGGACGGTGTCGATCTCTCGAAACTGAGTGAAAGCGAGATGGTGCGCTATCGGGCCGAAAAAATCGGGTTTGTCTTCCAGCAATTTCACCTCGTGCCGTATCTCAGCGCCGTCGAAAACGTCATGCTCGCGCAATACTTCCACAGCGTGACCGACGAATCGCAAGCGGCTGAGGCGCTTCGCCGCGTGGGTCTCGGCGACCGCCTCACGCATCTGCCTGCGCAGCTCTCCGGCGGCGAACAACAACGCGTAGCCATTGCACGCGCGCTGATCAATCAGCCCAAGCTGATCCTGGCCGACGAGCCCACCGGGAACCTCGACGAACCGAACGAAACTATCGTCATGGAAATTTTCCGCGAGCTGCACCGCGCCGGGCACACCATCCTGATGGTCACGCACGACCCCGATATCGCCCGGCAAGCCGATCGCCGTATCGAACTGCAGCACGGCCATTTGCATTACGACAGCGCCCAGCATGGGCCCAATCATCCGCTGCTCTGTCCGCTGGCCAACACCGCTGACTGTTGCAGCACGCCATCCGCTGACGACGAAATTCGCTTCGACCATCTGCTGGAGCAAATCTGGGTTTTCGGCGAGGAAGGCCAGCCCGCGCGCCTAGATAATCTTCACGCTACCGGTCCGGCCGGCAGTTTGCCGCTGATCACCGACGAGTCGCCGACACGTATTCTCTCCCGCATGTCGGAACTGCAGCTGGTGCAAACGCAGAACGGTCATGTCGCGCTTACGCCGGCGGGCACGGTTCGCGCACGCGACGTTGTCCGGCGGCATCGCCTGGCCGAGCGGCTGTTCAAAGATACCTTCGCTGTAGACGACTCCGAAGCTCACAAGCAGGCCTGCAAGTTCGAGCACATCATCAGCCCTGAGCTTGACCAGCGCATCTGCACGTTCCTGGGGCATCCCAAAACCTGCCCACATGGCAACCCCATTCCTCCGGGGCGCTGCTGCAACGGCGCGGCGAAATAACTACTGCGGTTGCTTGAAGTTTGCGTTCCAAATCCTGAGCCTATCCTTGATGTCGGATGAGTGGTTACACGTGCGCAAGCTTGGGTGGCGGGGACACCGCGCGGAGTGACGAGTTGGGGATGCTCCAGGCTCACAGCATCACACTGCAGGCTCTGCTACCAAAAGCTTGATCTGTAATGGTTTCGGTCGCTGCGGACGGTTCGATCGCGCGTTTGGACAGACGCAGTCGTCAATGGACTCATGTTACCATAAGAGGTACGTAATGTCCAGGATAAGTTTTGGTCACGCGCGGAAGGATTGGAAGCAGGTGGGGCAGGGGCAGATGGTGCGAAGGTGGTCGTAGCTGAAAATGCCGGTGGCGTGACCGTCGGAGAAGGTGATTTGGATGGCGTAGTTGCCGACCGAAGTGGCGGCTTGGGCCGTGGGTTTGGGCTTGAACATGGGAAGGGCAGCAGCAGAAGCTGGGCCCGCGGAGGAGAAGGCGGCTTTTTTCTCGCGCTCGTCGTTGCAGGTGGCGCAAGGGCACGCGTCGCGGAGGTAGGGGAAGTCGTAGTGGCTGGCGTGGCCGTCGGACCATGTGATGTCCACGCCGGCTCCGGTGGAGACGTGGATTTTCACGGCGGAAGGCTTTTTGCGGAGGTCGATGGGAGTGGGCATGAGGAGAAATCGATCGTTTACAGTTTACAGGCGAATCACGGGAAAGAAAAATCGGCGAGGGCAGGAGCTAGCTGACGCGGCCGGTCGCGTTTGCAAGTGAGTGGAGAGCCTGCGTGTGGAGCGAGGGAGTGTTCAAGACTTAATTTGCCCTGCGGCTTGGAGTTGTGGAATGCTTCGGCGTTTCCCAATTCAAGAGGTGCCGCCATGGGTAGCAGTCCCGAAACGCTTCGCGCCGTGCCGCTGTTCTCGCTGCTCGACGACGACGAGCTCGCCGTCCTAGCCAGCCAGGTGGACATCAAGAAATTCGCTCCGCGCCAGCGCATTTACAAAATTGGGGACCACGGAGGGCAAGCCTACGTCATGGTTTCCGGCAAAGTTCGCGTAACCACCGTCGATGATGACCATCAGGAAGTGGTAGTCGACGAGCCTTCTCACGGCGAATTCTTCGGCTTCGCGTCCATGCTCGAACAAACCCCGCACCAGACCAACGCCATCGCTCTGGAGGACACTCAATGCATCGAAGTCCGCCGGCACGACATCAACGTCTTGATCGAGCGCAAGCCCCACGCCGGTATGGACATGCTCACCATCCTCGGCCGGCAGTTTCACGCGTCGCAGCAGCTTGTGCGCGTTCGCGCCAGCCGCAATCCCAACGAAGTGATCGAAGAAGACGCCACGTTCGGCGAGCGCGTCGCCGACGCCGTGGCGCACTTCGGGGGCTCCTGGTCCTTCATCATTATTAGCCTGCTCTTGCTGGTCGCCTATGTCACCACGAACGTAATCCTGCGAAGCGCGGCGTGGGATCCCTATCCGTATATCCTTCTGAATTTGTTCCTATCGATGTTGGCCGCGGTCCAAGCGCCGGTGATCATGATGAGCCAGAACCGGCAGGACTCGAAGGATCGCGTCCGCGGCGAACTGGACTACGATGTCAATCGTCGTGCGGAAAGAGAGATTCAAGCCGTGACCCACAAGCTGAACCTGTTGGACGACAAGTTTGGTGACGTTGCGGAGCTGTTGCGCCGGCACTTGGAACTGGGCGGCGGCAGACACACTCCGGAAATTTAGCGCCGAACGTGCCGCCAGAACAGGGCGGACATTACGCTCAAATCCAGAAGCGAAGAAATCTTGCAGCAAAAGGCGGATAAGGATTGCTGCAACGAGCCGCGACGAGTGCGTGTATCAGGTTTTTGGGTCTTCTCGGCTCGGCCAGTTCGAAATTTTCCAATCCAGTGCGACTGGGCAACGCCGAAAGCCACTCGAGCCGCTTTCACTGGTAACCTGCCTGTAATATTGTGTACGTAGAATCTCGATTCTGGATTTTATGAACAAAGAACGGACGTTTTGTGCGCGGCGTGCTGTCGTTGTCCTCCTGGGGTGTGCTCTGACCCTTCCTCTTTCTGCCTCCCCCGTGGGCGCAGCGCAAACCGCCGCCACCCTTTCGCAGGTGAGGAAGGTCTATGTCGGCTCGCTTGGCGAAAAGAAAGGCTCGTCGGAATTGCGCGACGCGCTTCTTAAACGGTTGCGCAACGTTCGCGGCCTTCAGGTCGTCTCGACGCAGGTCGAAGCCGATGCGGTGATTACCGGAAGCGGTGAGCTCTGGATAAAGGGCTATTACACCACGAGCCCGCGTCCCTCCCCTTACGGGCAGAATCCTATTTACGGCGGTGCGCTTTCAGTCGAAATAAAAGGGAAGGATGCCGAGACGTTGTGGTCCTACCTGGTCACGCCTAGCAGGTTCCATTGGGGCACCGTCACCGAGGATCTCGCCGACCATTTGGTAAGGAAATTTCAGCAAGCATTCGAGGAGAGTGCCTCCAAAGGGGCATCTCATTGAGATCGCTTGGCCGCTGGGTTACCAGACTTTCCCTTTGTGCGGTCCTGAGTTTGCTAACTACCGAGCAGCAATCCGACGCGCAGAGTCCGCCGCCAACGGTGCTGACCGCCGCCGGTGCCACTTTCCCCGCGCCGGTTTACCAAAAGTGGTTCGCCACACTGGGGGAAAAACACGAAGACATCCGCATCAGCTACGACGCCGTTGGCTCGCAGACCGGCATCGAACGCTTCCGCGACGGTGAGGTGGATTTCGCGGCTACCGACATGCCACTGTCCGATGAAATGCTGGCCCAGATCGGGCGAAAAGCCTTCCACTTCGCCACAGTTCTGGGCGCTGTCGTTCCGGTATATAACGTCGCGGGGCTGCAGCGCGATCTGCGCTTCACGCCGCAGATTTTGGCTGCGATTTATCTCGGCAAGATCACAAAATGGAACGACCCGCAAATTCGCGCCGTCAACCATGGTGCTGCCTTGCCGAACGCCGAAATTGCCGTGGTGTATCGGTCCGATGGAAGTGGCACGACATTTGTCTGGACCGACTACCTGTCAAAAGTTAGTTCGGAGTGGAAGAATACCGTTGGAACTGGCGACACGGTGCGTTGGCCAGTAGGCACCAGCGGCGAGCACAACGAAGGCGTCGCCCAGCGCGTGCAGGAAACTCCCAATTCCATCGGGTACGTCGAGTTCATCTACGCCATCCAGCACAAACTGAACTTCGGCTCGGTGCGCAACTCCGCCGGCCGTTTTATCCAAGCCGACCTGCCCGGCCTCACCGCCGCCGGGGCCTCCGCGGGAATGGAAGCAGACGTGCGGATCTCCATCACGAACGCTCCCGGCAGAGACTCTTATCCGATCGCTACCTTCACATGGTTTCTGCTTCCGCAAGCGTTCAACGAGGCTGCCAAGAAAGCCGCGATCGTGGAGTTGCTGCGCTGGGTCTTGTCCTCAGGGCAGAAACAATGCTCGGCCCTCGGCTACGCGCCGCTCCCGGCCGAAATTGCTTCTCGGGAATCCCAGCTCGTCGATTTAATGAAGCCGTGAGAATCGGCCATTTACCGGGCACTCCGGAAATCCTGTGCCTGACGCAGCAGAAGAGAATAGACGGTGCTAGTCTGCCGGCTTGCTGCCAGTGAATGTCGGCCGAATGTCCGCGCAAGTAGACTTCACATTGAAAAAATGCGAACATTTTAATCTGCAGGTCGACATCACCCATACATGAGCAGCACCCCCACGACCCCTGCTGCCCCGCGCAGCCGGGGCAACGGTATTCCGCGTGTCATCGTAGCCACCACAGCGCTATTGACGTTCATCTCGTTCTGGCGCGCGGCGGCGATCGTTCTGAACGATTTGGCTTCCTCCGCCTACTATGCGGGTGGCGAAGCTGAGGGGTTCATCGGCAAGACCGCGCCGTGGTTCATCCTGGCCATCATGGTTTTCTCGTATGCGGTGCGCGCCGTGTACGTCGAAAGCTGTAGCATGTTCGTTCGCGGTGGAGTGTACCGCGCCGTCAAGCAGTCCCTGGGCGGCACGCTAGCGAAATTCAGCGTTTCCGCGCTGATGTTCGACTACATTTTGACCGGGCCGATCAGCGGTGTCGCCGCGGGTCAATATCTTGGCGGGCTGCTCAGCGAATTGTCGCAATACTTTCACCTCAGCGGTCCTTTTTCCGAACATACACTGGGCGGGATCTCGGCGAGCTTCGCGATCATCGTGACCGTTTATTTCTGGTGGGAAAATACCAAGGGAGTCTCGGAATCCAGCGAAAAAGCACTGCACATCATGAAACTGGTTACCGTGATGGTGGTGATTCTGATTGGCTGGTGCATCTACACCGCCGTTCTGCGACATTCTTCCCTGCCTCCGTTTCCGTATCCCAGCAACATTCATCTCACCGGCAGCGCACTTGGATGGCTGGCTCACAGCAGCCTGCCGCACATGTTCGGCGTCATCGCTATTTTCATCGCGCTCGGACATTCCGTGCTGGCCATGAGCGGCGAGGAATCGCTTGCACAGGTGTATCGCGAAATCGAAAGCCCCAAGCTGCTGAACCTCAAGAAGGCGGGGCTTGTCATTTTCGTCTACAGCCTGGTGTTTACTTCGCTGGTCTCTTTCTTCGCGGTGATGATCATTCCGGACGATGTCCGCCAGGGCTTCCTGGAAAACTTGATCGGCGGACTAGCGATGAGTCTGCAAGGTCCGTTCATCGCGCGCCTGATTTTCCATGGATTCGTGGTCGTGGTTGGCACGCTGATTCTTGCAGGTGCCGTGAACACCGCTATTGTGGGCTCGAACGGCGTGCTGAATCGGGTTTCCGAAGACGGCGTCTTGAGCGAGTGGTTCCGGCAGCCGCACCCGAGATTCGGCACCAGCTACCGCATCATCAACATCGTGGTGCTTTTGCAGATCGCCACCATTGTGATCAGCCGCGGCGACGTTACTTTTCTGGCGAACCTGTACGCTTTCGGCGTCATCTGGAGCTTCGCGATGAATGGCCTGGCGGTATTCGTGCTGCGTTACACGAATCCCGGCGAGCGCGAATTCCAGGTGCCGCTGAATTTCAGGATACGCGGCGTGCAGATACCGGTGGGCCTTGGGTTGATCACGCTGACGCTATTCTTGATCGCGGTCACGAACTTGTTCACCAAGCCCATCGCCACCATGGCGGGAGGCGCTTTCTCGGTGATGCTGTACATCGTCTTCACCATTTCCGAACGGCGCGGCAAACATCGCGGCGTGACCCATGTCGAAATGGACCAGTTCAACCTGGAATTGCAGGGCGAACTGAGCCCGGAGGCAGTGGGCGCGCGTCCCGGAAATATTCTCGTGCCCGTCAGCAATCACTTCAATCTCTATCACCTGGGAAATGTACTAGATCGCGTCAAGCCCGGGCGGCGAGACGTCGTGATTCTTCACGTGCGTTTGTTGCGGCGTTCGGGTTCCGGTGAAAACGAACTGGAAGCGGACCAGTTGTTCGGCAGCGTCGAGCAGCATTTATTTTCTCAAGCGCTGTCAATGGCCGAGAAGCGCGGAAAATCTATCCGCCTGGCGGTAGTTGCCGCCAACGATCTCTGGGACGGTATTTTGCGCGCTGCGACCTCGCTGCAATCGAGCACCATTGTCGTCGGGCATTCCGCGAAGGAGTTGACCGAAGAGCAAGCGCGGCAGATCGGCGACGCCTGGGAAAAGCTCGGCGACCAGAAGCCGCAGTTCAACCTGGAAATTCACATACCCAACGGGGACAAGATCTATAAAGTCCTCGGGCCACACGCGCCAAACCTTACCGCTAACGAAGTGCACCTGCTCCACCGGTTGTGGCTGCGGTTCAGTGAAGTGCTGGCGCGTGAAGAACTGCATCACCACGACGTCGTGCATTTCGCGCTGGAAGAAGTCCAGAAGGAAATCGACGAGGGGCAGGAAGACGCCGTCGTAGGCCGCTTGCGCGCGCATCTGGAAGCGAACCAAAAACAGAAAAAACCCAAGACCTAGCTCACCAGCGCGGAACGCGTCCCGGATTTGACGCACGCGAAAGCCGCGGCTTGGCTTGAGTCCTACGCGATCACGCGAGTTGCGTGGTGCAGTGGCCGCAGCGTTTGGCTTGAATCGGAATCGTCATCGCGCACTGTGGGCATTCCTTCGTCGTGGGCGATGCGGGAGGAGCCGGTTTGTTTATCCAGTGACTCACCAACTGGATGATGATAAACACGCAGAACGCCACGATCAGAAAATTGATGACGGTGTTCAGGAACAGGCCGTAATTCAGGGTCGGCGCGTTGTGCGCTTTCGCATCAGCCAGAGTCTCGTAAGACTTGTCGCTCAGGTTTATGAACAAGCCGGAAAAATCCACGTGGCCCAAAATGCGCCCGATCGGAGGCATAATCACATCGTCCACCAGCGACGAGACGATCTTGCCGAAGGCCGCGCCGATGATCACGCCGACCGCCAAGTCCAACACGTTGCCGCGCATTACGAATGCTTTGAATTCTTTCAACATGGCAGAGTCTCCTCACACAGGGCGGGTTAACAGTGGCCCGGATTATAGCGGACGTGGCCCGGTAGTCTATAGGGAAACTCTGCGCCCCGCCTTGTTACGGTTTAGCGAGGGCGGAGGATCAGAACGGACCCAACCAGCCCGCGCAAAACCAGGACCAGGCCCGCTACCGCGAACAATTTCCCCACCCAAAGAAAGGGCGCGCGCGCGATCGCGAGCATGACGACGCCCAGGAGCGTGAGCGAAAGTCCGCGCGTCCACCGCTCGCCGTGCAACCATGCTGCACCGGGCCGGTAGAACGCGTACAAGCCCCACAAAATCAGCGCGATGCTCAAGGTCAGCCACAGCGGGGTGCGCCGGTCGAAGAATATCCGTCCGGTAACACCGAGCCACACGACCAGCGCGCCCAGCAGGACGAATATGATTTCGATGAAAACGCGAAGTAACCGCTCAGCTGTGAGCATTGTCCGTCACCGGATCGCAATCGCAGTGGGCCACCGCCGTCGCTCTAGGCGATGCGCTCGATGCGCACCTTGTTCAGCGTCACCGGAGTCCGCGGGCGATCGTTGGAATCTCGCGGCAGCTTCGAGATCTTATCAGCGATGTCCTGACCTTCCACAACTTCGCCGAAAATCGAGTGCTTGTTGTCCAACCACGGCGTCGCGGCCACTGTGAGGAAAAACTGGCTGCCGTTCGTGCCGGGTCCGGCGTTGGCCATGGACAGCTTGCCGGCTTTCGAGTGCTTCAGTGAGGGATGAAATTCGTCTGGAAACGTGTAACCCGGCCCGCCGCGGCCATCGCCGCGCGGGCAGCCACCCTGAATCATGAAGTCCGGAATCACGCGATGGAAGGTCAGCCCGTCGTAGTAATTTCTCTTCTCCTTCTTGCCGGTTCGTTCGTCGGTGAATTCCTTTGTGCCTTCCGCGAGGCCGATGAAATTCGCGACCGTCTTCGGCGCTTTGTCTTCGAGCAAGTGGATCACAATGTTGCCCTGCGACGTTTCAAAAATGGCATACGTACCTGCGGGTCGCGTCATAAGTCTCCTTGAATGGTTCAATTCGATTTATCCTACACGAGGGCCAGGCACCCGCGCCAGTTCGCCGGTCCAAAGCCGCCGACTGCCTACCGCCTGGCGGTAAATAGGATTTGTGAAGCGCCCGGCCGGCGGAGCACTTTAGGATTGAGGCTTTGGCGGCGGAGTCGCCGGCGCGGACGGAGCAGCCGCAGGCGCGGCGTCGGGAGCCGACACCGTGGCCGGCAGCAGCTTGAAATCGCTCCACTTGATCACCAGCCGCACCGGAAAATCGCCATCCTTCAAGTGCAGCGTCTCGTCCGCCCGCTCATAGTTCGGGAACCAATATTTCCCGTCGACATTTTCGCGATAAGTTTCAAACGTCGTGAACGGCATGGTCGCGAATTTCACTTCGCCCAGCTCGTTCACCCACCGCCCATAGGTCTTTACGACTTCGAGATATTTCGTGTCCACCCACACGATGCCATCGAGGTACGCGTGGACGCGGTCCAGCGCCCGCGGCGTCACCTTGAAAATGTAGGTGTCGATTTCGTCGATTGTCTCTTGCCCGATATATTTCAGATCGTATTTAGCAAGCTGCCCGGAGTTCAGCGGAAACTGCGGGATTCGCTCGAGTTCCTTCACATCTTCCGGCTCCAAAGGAAAGACGTGCAGGGTCGATTGCGGATGCTCGACAACCTTGTTCACGATCCGCCCGTCTGGCGTGCGCATCACTTCGGTAACCATCAGGAATTGGCCCGACAATTTACCCTGGCGATCGAACTCGTCGATGCGAACGGTCCTGCGAGAGCTGTACGTTGGGCGGGCGGCAACGTACTCATCCTCTTTCGCCGCGAATTTCTTGATGATTTCTTCGGGAGGAAGCGAAGGCGGCTCCGCGGGTTCCGGAGTGTTGCCTATGCGCCGCACATCATGGTCGGCAGGCGGCGGCGTCATGGGCGCCTGCGATTCCTGGGCTGCGACGCCGCGCGCACCGGCCAGCAGCGCAGCGGTAAGGCACGCGGCGCCCACGATCGGAGAAATTGCACGGCAAAAACGGCCAAACACGTCTCGGTCCATAAGTATTAGGATGCGTGCCGAACGCCCGAAGCAGCCTCGACCAGCCTGAACTTGGCGCAGCCTTAGAAGCTTACCGCAAATCGCCGCGCAGACCGCCAGTTTGCGAAGTTTCTCGCCGGGCACAGCGTGGCAACGGCCGTTAGGGATGCTCCGTGCGTCTCTGCTACAATTTTGAGGTTTGTGACGGACGCGAAACAAGCAAAGCGCTTCTTTGTCTCCGGATTTGTGCAAGGCGTGGGCTTCCGCTTTTTCACCCAAGGCGAAGCCAAGCGCCTGAATCTCGGGGGCTACGTGCGCAATTTGCGCGACGGCCGCGTCGAAGCGTACGCCATCGGAACGCCCGCGCAGCTTTCCAGGTTTCGAGCGGCGCTCGAGCGTGGTCCGCATCTATCCAGCGTCAGCGAAGTAAAGGAAGAATCCGCCGCCATCGACCCGCAATACGCGAACGAATTTGTCACCACGCATGAAAATTGAACAGGAGCCCGCCGGATGGATGAGCTGAAGAAATTGATTCGCGAAGTCCCCGATTATCCGAAACCCGGAATCTTGTTCTACGACCTGACCACGATCCTGAAAGACAAGAAGGGCTTTCACGCACTGGTCGACCAGCTTTGCGATCACTACGACGGCCACACCATCGACATCGTCGCGGGAATCGAAGCCCGCGGCTTTATTTTTGCTCCCGCGCTGGCCTATCGCCTCGGCGCGGGTTTTGTTCCCGTCCGTAAACCAAAAAAACTTCCCGCTAAAACACGAAGCGTTTCCTACGCGCTCGAATATGGTTCCGACGCGCTGGAACTGCACGAAGACGCCGTCAAACCCGGCGACCGCGTAATCATCTGCGACGACTTGCTGGCCACAGGAGGCACAGCGTCCGCCACAGTAAAGCTAATCGAAGAACTGGGCGGCAAAGTCGAAGGACTGGCCTTCGCTGTCGAACTCACGTTCCTCAAAGGCCGCGCCAAACTCTCCGGCCTCGACGTCTTCTCCCTAATCCAATACGACAAGTGACGACGCCGATGGCGATGTAGTGGCAGGCCTTTAGAGTTGCCGCCTTTTTGCCCTGAGTCCCGAAGGGCAGAAGCGGGGTTTCGATGCACACAACCGCGCCGCCTTCTGGCAAGCATCGAACGAACGATCGCTCTGGAAGTAGTGGGGTGGCCGAGATGGGGCGCAGCAGTGCTGCGTCGCCCTACGAGCTTTCTTCTTGCGTCACGCGTTTCGCGACAAACGTGCCCAAACAATTCTCATTTCGCCCGCCGCTGTCGCAATACTTCAAACAAAACCACTCCCGCCGCCACCGAAACATTCAGCGATTTCACCGGGCCGGTTGTCGGCAAAGAAACCACAAAGTCGCATCTCTTCCGCGTCAACTCGTGTAAGCCCTTCCCTTCTCCACCCAGCACAATCCCCACCGGCGAACTAAAATCCACCTCCGTATAACCCTTATCCCCCTGCTCGTCCAATCCAACTAACCAATACCCCGCTTCTTTCAATTCCTCCATCGTGCGCGCTAGATTGGTGACTTTCGCGACGGGCATGTGCGCCAGCGCGCCGGCCGAAGCCCGCGCCACCGTGTCCGTCAACCCCGCCGCGCGCCGCTCCGGAATCACCACGCCGTGCGCCCCAGCCGCCAATGCCGTTCGAATCACCGCCCCCAGATTGTGCGGGTCCTCCACACCATCCAGCAGAACGATGAGCCCTTTTTCTCCGCGCCCAGCCCCGGCATTCGCGGCGGCCAAAATCTCATCCAGCGTTCCGGCCGCCCGCGCCGCCACCAGCGCTACAATCCCCTGATGATCCTTCGAATCCGCAAGGCGATCCAGTTGCAATCGCTCCTCAAATCGCACCGAAATATTTCGACTCCGCGCCAGTTGCACGATCTCCTCAACGCGCGTGTCCTGCCTCCCCTTCGCAATCACGATACGGTCAAACGCCCGTCCCGCCTCCAGCGCCTCTCGCACTGCGTGTATCCCAGTCAGCCTATCCATCATGCAACCCAATCCGTTCGTCCATCCTGTGTCTCATCAGGTCGTCCGTACGTGTCTCGGTCAGGTCGCTCATCGTCAATCCCAGCAACCTACTCGTCATCCTGAAGCGATCCGACAAGGTTCGCTGAAGAATCTCAACGTCCACGTCGGCACGATCACAACGAAGATCACCAACGATCCATGTGCGCCGCAATGCTCTAGTCCAACGCGGAACAAAATTCAATCATTCTCTGCCGCACCGTCTTCACTGCAAAAGCAGCACCCGATGCTTCATCCAGCAACAAAATCACGCGATCCAGGTCCCCCTCCCCAGCCCGCCCGACAAGCGCAAGCCGCAAAGGGTGCAACACTTCTCGCCCGCGTAAATCCAAACCTTCCTTCAGCGCCGTAACAATCTCCTTGAAACGCTCGACGGTACAAGCCCCGCCTTCCAATACCAAATGCGCCAGCAATCGGATCACGTCCCGCGCCGCATACCGCGACATCACCGCATGAGCCTCAACGTTCGCCATCGCGCGCGCCGCATCGTACTCAAACACCAAGCGCAAAAGCGACGCCAGCGCGTCGCGATTCGCCGCTTGCGGACCGAGTAGGAATGCCGCCCGCGCGCACCAGGCACTCTGCTCCGCGGAAATTTCCGACGAAGTCCATCCGCGCTCGCGAAGGATGTCCGCGACATCCCCAGCGCTGAACGGAATTACCACCTCTGAATTCGGAATTTCTTCCACACTCATCGCAGCGATTCTACCGCAGCAGCCGGCGCGCGGCTCGCCGCGCGTTTCCTTGTCGCCGCTGCAGCGGCCGCTTTCGGTTTACCCTCATCTTCGAAGGGAGTGGGCGCCTTTGACTTTCCCGCGGATCACGGCCGCGTTATCGTTGCCACCACATGCGCCGCTATCGCTTCCCCGCGCCCGATCGCGTCCACGCCCTCGTTTGTCTTCGCCTTCAAATGAATCGTCTCCGCGGGCACCCCGAGTGCCCGCCCCAAAGCCTCGCGCATCTTAGGAAAGTGCGGACCCAGCTTAGGCTTTTCCGTGATCACCACTGCATCTACGTGCTCGATCGCGAATTTCTTCTCGTCCAGCAATTTCCGCGCATGCTCCAAGAAAATCAAACTGTTCGCGCCTTTCCACTTCGGATCCGTGTCCGGAAAATGCGTGCCGATATCCCCTAACCCAGCCGCACCCAAAAGCGCATCGCACAACGCGTGCGCTAAAACATCTCCATCCGAGTGCCCCACCGGCCCTTTGTCAAACGCCAGCTCGATCCCACCCACGATCAGCTTGCGCCCCTCCGCCAACCGATGCAGATCGTACCCAATTCCGCAACGCACACTCATGGTTTTGCGCGCTCGCGTTCCAGATAAAACCGCGCCAGATCCATGTCCGCCGGCTTGGTAATCTTGATATTGCGTTCCGAGCCCAGCACTACATGCACGTCATGCCCGATCCGCTCCACCAATCCAGCCTCGTCCGACGCGCTAACGCCGTCTGCCTCGGCCCGCGCGTACGCTTCCTTCAGCAATTTCGTGGCAAACACCTGAGGCGTCTGCGCCAGCACCACACGCTCCCGCGGAATCGTCGCGGTGATCAGCGCCACATCTTCCGGCAAACTCGCTCGCTTCACTTCTTTGACGGTGTCCATCGCCGGAATTCCCAGAATCGCTGCATGGCACCGCCGCGCCTCTTCAATCACCCGTGTGATCTGCTCCCGCGTAACGAACGGCCGCACCGCGTCGTGCACCAGCACCAATTCCGTATCGTCCCCCACCTGTTCGAGCGCCCGCGCCACGGACTCCTGCCGCGAATCTCCGCCGCGCACCACCCGCACGGCCTGCTTGAATTTCTCCCCGCGAATGCGCTCCTCCAGCCGCGCGATGCCATCCCCTCGCGTAGCCACGATGATGTCGGTAACCAGCTCGCACGAAGCAATTCGCCGCAAGCTCAACATCACGATGGTTACGCCTTCCAATTCTAGGAATTGTTTCGGCGTCTCGGCACCCATGCGGGTACCCAGACCAGCGGCAGGCAAAATAGCAGTGATTCGGCTCATTTTGTGATTCGTCGAAGAACTGAGAGTGTACATCAACGGGCTGGCTGAGGCGAAACGCGGACGGCGTCGCAAAAGCCCAGTTTACGAATACCGGGTTGTACGCCCACCGCTCCAAAACGGAGTCTGCCCATGGAAACGCACCGCATGGGCACTTTCCGCTGGTCGTTGGTGTCCAAGTAATGGAAACTGCCTCCATGTGGCGGAGCCCTTTTCCGAATGCTGCTTCAGCCGAATCGATCTTTGCTGCTTGGAGTTCTTTGTGCGGCACTGGCAATCGTTGGATGTTCGGCGAGGAAGCCAACCGTTTCCGCCGATCCATCCTTCCATCTGGTTTCATTACACGGCGATTCCCTTGTTTTCACCCCCGCCATTCCCGCAAACCAAACCAGCGACTCACCGGTCAGACTTGCGTTTGCGAGCGGTGGCGTGCACGCTTCTGTCGGCGCGAATTGTTCCGCAGAGAGAGGCCCTTTTCGCATAGAACCGGCAAAGAGCGATCCGAGCTCCGTGGAGATCGTGCTGCCTGCTCCGGAAAGGTGGCTTAGCGACCTCGAGGGCCGGAGCGATCCCGATAGCACCGTGGAAGTTCAGGCACTGGATGCGCTTCTTGCCGATGCGGATCGCTTGCAGCAAGACGGATGTTTTGCCGGAGCCTCCGGCTCCATTCGAGACTTCATCCTCCAGAGCGTCCCCATGAGACCAACCGAGAGTTTCTACAACGCCTACGGGTATCGCGTCGGGCGCCGCGGCCTAGATTTGAAGCCTGGGATTCGCTTGAAGATTGAGCGTGCCTACTTTCGCCCAGCAAAATCCGGAGAGGAAGAGTACGACCCAAGTCTTTTTCTCGGCCTGAGCACCACGTTCTTCGATGTCGAATGGACCAGTGAGAATAAGACTCGCTTCCAGCAAGTCGGAGACATTCAGTACTCCCCCGGGTCTCTGGCTCACGAGGTTGAGCAAGGAAATCGTGACCTCGCCGTGGGCTCCCTTCCACAGGAACCTCACTACCGCCTGTTTTTCTACTCCTATCTCGTTCCCCAAAAACACCAACGATCCGCGGTAATTATGGGTGCCGGCAGCGCCAGCCAGCTGGACGAACTCGATCGCCAACTTCGGGCTTTGCCCGCCAAGAGTTGCGAAAGTGCCGCCAACGCCGCGGCGTGTCTTGAGTTTGATGGATTTGTCACGTTAAGTTCCCAGATCCGAGTGGAGATCAACGGCAAGATCCAGTTTCTCGACTGGGGAGCTGCGGTCAAAGATGTCTTGCCGAAGAACCGCGGGATGAAAACTCTCAATTCCCTCAAGATTCAGCGGCGATACATGAATAGCTATCGGGACTGAGTTTTGATCCAAAAGATTCCAAGATACTATCTCTTGGACTCGTGGGCGGCGATCGATTGGCTTGGTCGAACAAAGCTTCCTTTTCAACTCCACCGCCAGCTCTGCAATAACCAAAACTCAGCCCAGCGATCTCGAGAGCGGGACGGCAGCTCACGAGGCATTGTAATTCGCGACTACCCGCGCCACTTTTCCATTCGCGGACACCTCCATGAACTCTGCCGTGCGCGTTCCCTTCTGATTTGCGTAGCAGAGCACCACGCTGTTCATGCCCCAGAACACATCCTCCAGGTCAAAACGGAGGTCCGGGTAAGCTTCCAGCCCTCGCTGAAAATAGGACCTCAGGTTTGATTTTCCGATCACTTTGCCGTCCGGCGTCCCCAGGAGCTTGGCGGCAACCGGTGAAGTCAGCTCCACGGCATCCTCATAGTGCGTCAGGATCAAGTTCAGATCGTGAGCATTCCACGCCGCCACCCAATGGTTGGCCAGTTTCCAAGCGTCGTCTTTCGTCATTGCTGTCTCCCGTCCAAGGTCCATCAAAAGAACTCCAACAATACAGCTCTTCATGCCCCTCTCAGCGCGAGGTGGCGCGCAGTCAGGTTGATCATCGTCTACCTCAAAAGACGTACTTCTTGCCCAGCCTTCCGTGGCATCAAAAAACACTACAACTCGTGGTGTATTGGGGTCCACCATTCGGCATCGGCAATCTCCCATTCCGGCCGTCGCGCCAATAATCCGGTGGGGGAAGATTGACGGCGTGGGACCGCTATCGCTTCCGAGGGAGGTTCAGTACGAATGGAATCGGGCCGTCGTTCGACTACAAAAATGGACCAGAAACCGAATCGCGGCCGGTGGGCAAGGAGTTCAACCAAGGTCTGGCCAGACCTTTACTACCAGCGCGAAAACAAATGACCATGGTAATCCAGCTGCTATCAACGCGATCGCACTCGTCGTCGAGCCGCAGCTTCGCGAGGGCAGGTGATTTCCCTCGGTGGAAGAAAAACGAAGTGGAAAGCCGCGACGCGTGAGGCCAGACTCTCGATGCGCAGCGGCAGTATCCCGGAACGACGACAAGGAGAAGCAATATGAATGCTCAAACGAAACCGACCCCGAGCCTGGTACCACCCTTCACACAAGAAACGGCGATACGGAAGATACGCGTTGTGGAAGACAACTGGAACTCACGCGATCCAGAGAGGGTTGCGCGCGGATACAGCCCGGACTGCTTCTGGCGCAACCGCTCCGAGTTCCTGCACGGTCGCGCCGAAGTGATTGCGTTTCTCACCAGGAAGTGGTCCGCGGAACTGAACTATCGCCTCATTAAAGAGCTGTGGGCTTTCGGCGGGAATCGCATTGCGGTTCGCTTCGCCTATGAGTCTCACGACGCTTCCGGCCAGTGGTATCGAGCATATGGCAATGAGAATTGGGAGTTCGATGACGCCGGGCTCTCTCGCATCCGTCACGCCAGCATCAACGATCTTGCGATCCGCGAAGAAGATCGGCTCTTCCGTTGGCCCCTGGGTCGCCGGCCGGATGAGCATCCTGGATTGATCGACCTGGGGCTGTAGATGCGAACGACAACAAAAACCTGCTGGCTTAGAAAATATTCCAGGATATTCCTAAGGAGCGCCCGAAGTTCCGGCCTCGTCCGCTTCCCCGCGCGAATTGGTAGTTTTGAAAATCACCGCAGGATTTACGGAGGAAGACCAGCGCTACTTGCGCCTCGCTGGTGAAGTCCTCGCAACCCAGACTGGGTAAATTGTCGCACGTTGCCGCAGTGGCATCATCGCCTGAAGACGCTGTATGAGTGGCTCGGGCCCCGCTGAATTATTTCTTCCCCACGGTCGGTGAGGGAACCTCCCCTACTTCGTTAACGTATGGTAGATATAGTCTCCCGAGAGATCCCTGCCGTCTGGCCAGGAGGATTGTCGATGGATGCCTTGACGCAAAACCTAAAATTTGCTTGCCCGCCAGTTGCGGCGTAGTCCCGGTTTCACCTTGACCGTGATTCTTACCCTGGCGCTCTCTATCGGCGCAAACACCGCGATTTTTTCGATGGTGAATGCGCTCTTGCTCAAGAGCCTTCCCTACTCGCATCCCGAACGGATGGGCACGATTTACACCCGCATTGCCGGCTCCCAGGTCTCCGACGAACGCCACAGCCTAAATGGTGAGCAGTGGGAGCTTCTGCGCGACAATGTCCCCGCTTTGATGTCCGCCGTTTCCAGTCGGGGAACTTCCGGCGTCAATCTCGGTTGGGGATCCCAGGGGCAATATCTCCGTGCGGGGCGCATCTCGGCGCATTACCTCGATGTTCTGGCGGTTCAGCCTATGCTCGGACGCAATTTCTCTGCCGACGAGGACCGCCCGCACGGGGCCAAGGCCACCATCCTGAGTTACAGTTTGTGGCGAAACACCTTCCGCTCCGATCCCAATATTCTGGGGCAGGCTATTCGGTTGAAAGGCGAACCCTACACCGTTATCGGTGTGCTCCCCGAGGCCGTAACGACTCCCTTGAACACCGACCTATACACGGCTCTCCAGCCCAGCCGCGAGGGCGAGGGCGGTGGAACGAACTTTGAATCCATCACCCGGCTGCGCGATGGCGCGACTTGGCAGCAGGCGGATGCCGAGATCAACCGCGCATGGTCCCTACGTGCCGGCCGCTATGAATTGAACGGCAACCCCGGCGCGCACGTAACCTACCACTCCGTGCCGCTCCAGAAAGGCGAAACTGCCTCGCTGCGTCCGCAGGTGCTGGCGTTGATGCTGGCCGCCGGCTTCATCCTGCTCATCGCCTGCGGCAATCTGGCCGGGTTGACGCTGGTCCGCATGCTGCGTCGCACCTCGGAAGTAGCGACCCGGCTGGCGCTGGGGGCTTCGCGCTGGCAGATCCAGAAGCAGTTCTGGGTAGAGAACCTGCTGCTGGCACTTGTGGGCGGAGCGGTTGGAGTCGGAGTGGGCTTTCTCGCCCTGCGCGGCTTGCTGCTGCTGTTGCCCGAACACTTTCTCCCCGTCGCGCACGTCCCTCTCGACGGCGGCGCGATGGCTTTCACGCTGGTTGTCTCGCTGTTGACCAGCATCCTGTTCGGCATGTTCCCGGCGCTCGCGAGTCGGACTGTGGACCTGCGCGCGTCGATGGCCAGCCGCGCCGTGGCTGGAGGTGGCAGCCTGCGCCTCCGCCAGGGGTTGATTGCCGGCGAAGTCGCCCTGACCGTCGTGCTGCTGGCCGCCTCCGGCCTGCTCATCCGCACCCTGGTTCACTTGGAGACGCTGCCGGCAGGGTTCAATCCCAACGGGGTAATGACCGCCAAGGCCTCGCTCGACGACCTGCGCTTCCACGATCCGGCAGCCTTCAAGAAACTCTTGGACCAGAGCACCGCCGCCATGCGGCAGATTCCCGGCGTGCAACATGCCGCTGTCGGCCTGAGCCTGCCGTATGAGCGCTCCTTGAATGACCAAGTAGCCCTCAGCGACGGCAAGGAAGCAGGACAACAAGTCCAAACCGACTTGGTATACATCACCCCGGGTTACTTCGAGGCGTTGCAGATCCCGGTCCTGGCAGGGCGCTCCTTCACCGAAGCGGACGGCCCGGATGCCCAGCACGTGGCCATCGTCAACCAGATTTTCGTGCGCAAATTTTTCAACGGGCTAAATCCGGTCGGACGTTACGTGGATAAGAACATTGTAATTGTCGGGGTAGTGGAAGACGTGGCTACCGCGCCGGGGTTGGATTCTGCCGCGCCCCTTACCGGCGAAGAGGCTATGTACATCCCAGCCGCGCAAGTAGATGCCCGGTTACTCCCGCTGGTTCACGTCTGGTTCCAGCCAAGCTGGATCGTCCGCACAGCCGGCCCGGTGGAAGGGTTGCCCGCCCAGATGCAACGCGCCCTGGCGACGGTCGATCCCGCCCTGCCCTTCTCGGGCTTCTACAGCATGCGCGACTTGTTGGCAAAAACCCTGGCAATGCAGCGAATCGAAGTGGCACTGCTGGGCGCGATGGCGTCTCTGGCTTTGCTCCTGAGCGCGGTCGGCATTTTCGCACTGGTTGCCAACATGGTGGCGCAGAGGACCCGCGAGATTGGCATTCGCATGGCCCTGGGCTCGACCGTGGGTCAGGCCATGGTCAGGATCGGTCGCTCCGGCGCGGGCGCTTCCGTTCTAGGTCTTTTTCTCGGATTGGTGCTTTGCGTGGGAGCGCTGCAAGTGATGAGCAGCGTGCTCTATGGAGTAGGCGTCTACGACCTGCCCACAATCCTCACGGTCGTCTTGACGCTCGCACTGGTAACGCTCATCGCCACCACGGTGCCAACTCTGCGCATCGCCAGAATCGATCCCGCCAAGACCTTGCGAGACGAGTAGCCCAACGCCGCGTCAGGACACGACCTTCAACAACTGAGGAAGAAAAAAGAAACCGCTCATGCAGAGCGCATCCGACCAGGATGCCCGAACCTCAACGCGAAAACTCTACAGAACTAGCCGCTCACGGTCTGCCAAGTCTTCAGAAACACCTTAAAACTTGAATCCCACGGGCTCGTCGCAACGTGATCAGTCCACTTCCGTCTCCGGATACATCGCCCGCGTCCCACGATCCAGCGAACCCGCATCGCTGCCGCGCCCTGCGCCAGTCGCAGCGTGCCTCACCATCGTCCCCGATTCCGAGCGATCGTCCACGCGCCCAAAAATCATCTTCCCCGCGGTGGTCTGATGCACCGAGGTCACCGTAATATCCACGCTCTTGTTTATGAATCGTTTCGCGCCATCCACCACCACCATCGTGCCGTCGTCCAGATAAGCCACTCCCTGATTCGCTTCCTTCCCCTCGCGCAGGATCAGTACGCGCATCGGTTCGCCAGGCAGCACCACCGGCTTCAGCGCGTTCGCCAACTGGTTCACGTTCAGCACCGAGAATCCCTGAACCGTCGCCACCTTGTTCAAATTAAAATCGTTGGTGACGATCTTCGCGCCCATCTGCCGCGCCAGTTCGACCAATTTGTGATCCACGTCGCCCGCTGGCGAACAAGACGCATTCTCGAGGACGCGCACTTCCACTCCCGGCATTTTTCGGATGCGCTCCAATACGTCCAGCCCGCGCCGTCCGCGCTGTCGCTTGAGTGCGTCGCCCGAATCGGCCACCAACTGCAGTTCGTGCAGCACGAATTGCGGCACAATCAACACGCCATCCAGAAATTGTGCTTCGCAAATATCCGCGATGCGCCCGTCGATCAGCACGCTGGTATCCAGTAATTTCAGCGCCTCAGGAGCCATCGCAACCGGCACCGCCGCAGCACTCCGCCCGACCACCCGCTCTCCAATCGTTTCCAGATGCAAATCCCCGGCTTTGTTCGATCCCAGCACCAGCCCGAGATACGCAAAAGCCACCAACACCGCGCACTCCAGGAAAGATTTTGTCGGCTCCGGCTCGGCGGTGCGCGAAATGATCAGCGTCACCAGCACCGCCGCGAAGATTCCCAGGACCGCCCCGAATGCTCCGCCCAGCAATCCGCTCAGCGCCGCCCACCGCAGCCGCAACTCCGCCGCCAGGATCGCCGCGGCGGTCAACACTCCGAATCCCGCGGCCGCTGCGCCACTGAGGTGGAAAGGCCGCAGCGTGTAGCAAATTGCCGCTGCGCACGCGACCAGAAATCCTCGCAGAGCCCACGATTCCAGGCTCGTTCCCGGGAGGCGCGGCTTACGCGAAATCACCGGTCGGGATTCAGATTCAGATACGGCTGGAGCGCCAGAAAAAGACGAGGAAACCGCCCGGCGTTCGACTCCCGAATACGCTCGGCTCATGCGACCTCACAGGACTTGCATAATCACTGCAAAATCGGTGCAGCCTTCCCGCAGAGCGTGGGACTCTGGGCCGTTGCGGGATAGAAAGTCTAGTTACGTTCTGGAGCCGTATATACTCCATCGGCGTAGTGGCGTCAAGGACCTAGACCGATCGCCGGGCTCCCAAGGATGGGATGCGGCAAACTCGCAAAAGGACGTCGCCTGATCTCAAATACGCAGCGAGGAGCTGCTCGGCATCAAGAGATGTATAGACGTGGGACTCTGGCGCTGACCGCGCACAGCAGGTCGGAGGTAACCGTGCCAATGCCGCGAGCCACCTGGTTGGCCGGATGGGTGTGTTCTCCGTCGACGCCGTAAATGGTCACTACTTCGCCGACCTCCACTCCGGGAACGTCAGTGACGTCGATCATGGTTACGTCCATCGATACAATGCCGACAATGGGTGCGAGTTTTCCGCGTACCAGGACGCAGCCGCGGCCGCCCAGGGAGCGATGTACGCCATCGCCGTAGCCCGCAGCCAGCACTCCGATCACGGAGGGGCGCTCGGTGACAAATTTCGCGCCGTAGCCGACGCCCGCCCCCGCCGGAATTCGCCGCAAGCTAATGATGCGCGTGCGCAAGCTCATTACTGGGCTCAGCGGTAACTTCCGTTCGGACTCCGCGCGCATTTCTGCGGGATCGTAGCCGGGGTGATAGCCGTACAAAATCACGCCAGGCCGCACCATGTCTGCCCAAGTCTCCGGCCGCGCCGCGATGGCCGCGCTGTTCGCCAGGTGCACGATTCCCGGATCGACGCCGAGCGCTCGCAACCGCTCCAGCGCCACAAAGAAATGTTCTTCCTGCTCGCGGGTCTGTTCGCCCTGTGCCGACGGCGTAAATGCTTCCGAGGAAGCGAAATGCGTCAACACGCCGCCAAGCCGAAGATTCCGGCATTTCGCAAGCTGCCCGGCAAAACAGTCCACGTCGCCGGGCGCGATGCCCAGACGATTCATGCCGGTGTCCATCTTCAGGTGAAAGGAAAAGGGGCCGCGTTTCGCCCTCTTGGCAGCCGCGCGATTCAAGGGCGCAAGTTGGTCACAGCGATGCACCACTGGCGTGAGGTTGTGCTGCAGGAGACTTTCTTCTTCGCCGGGCCAAAAACTCGTCAGCACCAGGATCGGCTTGCGAATGCCGGCTTTGCGCACCTCGATGCCTTCCGAAGCGGAGGTCACGCCGAACCAATCCGACCCCGCCTTCTCCAAAATTTTGGCCACCTGCGGCCCACCGTGGCCGTAGCCGTTGCCCTTCACGATCGACAACACCAGCCGCGGCGTCTTGCGCTGCTCATCCACCGGATTGACGAAGTCCCGGATCGCGTGCAGGTTGTGCGTCAGGGCGGAGGCGGAAACCTCGGCCCAGACCGGTCGCCCTTCCAGTTTGGGTACTTTTGCCACTTTCACCGGACTTTTGCGAGATTGCGTCTTCCTGGAGATGGTTTGCGTGTGTGCCATGGCCTTTCCCGAAGAGAAAAATAGTGTACGACATCCGCGGGGCACGGGCTGACTCACCGCGTGAATGCCGCGTGAAAGACAACAGTACGAGGGAGAGCAATCCAAGCGCCGCCCCCGGAATCTGACGCTCCCAGTCGCGTACCACGTAAGCCGTTGACCGCATGAGCGCTTGCGCCTGAGCGAAATTACCAGATGGCGGTAAGGCCGTGTCCGTGCTGGCACAGGCTGACGCCAGGGGACCACGGCGAAACTACGGGATCGCAACGATGCAATGCACGAAGGATGTAAAAATTCGGAGGCCCTTCCGAGGTATGGTGCCGTTCGATCCAAAATGGGGAATTTGCCACCCCCCTCAAGGCATTTGCGTTGTGTTCAGTCAAGGGTAAACCCGGCTGCGAGATTCGGGATTAGAAGGAAGAAGAAGACGCAACGGACTGATTTTGTGGATTGGTGTCTGATTCGTCGGACGGGGATGATTCCTGATGTACTACCATTCTCGCATTGTGGTGCAATGATCTGTCAGGGGCTTTTGTAACCGTTACCAAGGCGCGATGGCACAGACCTACTACGAGATACTGGGGGTTACGGAAAACGCCACAGCGGCGGAGATCGAGGCCGCTTTCAAGGCGAAGGCTCGGGAGGTACATCCTGATACCGTTCCGGCGGAAAATGCTTACCTGCGGAAGGTGGCGGCCGAGGCGTTCAAGGATTTGTCGGAGGCAAAGGCAGTGCTGCTCGATCCGATTGCCCGGCAGAAATACGACGCCGGGCTCGTATATGCGCGAAGTACGGAACAGACTCGCACCGCCCCAACCAGTGCGGCTTCGTCCGGGACGCCGCCTTCACAAAGCTCCGCACAATCCCGGGCCTCTACCTATTCCCGGACCTCAGGGCGCTCGCAAAGGAGTACACGTTCGCGAACGAGTCCGGCGGCAGGCATACGGGCGGTCGCTGGTGTAGCGCGGCGCGCGGGGGTAAGCGTCACGCATCTACCGGACATCAAGAATCTAAACAGCTTTCTGTTCATGGTTCTGGGTGTAGCCGCCATCTTCTTCCTGGTTGTACTGGTGTCGAGCGGAAGAGTGCCGCCGTTATGGCTGGCGATTGCCACCGCTTGCCTGGGAATCCTCTCCTTCATGAATGGAATGCGACCCAACGCATCCACGATCAGCAGCGGGCGGACGGCGCTGATTCTCAGCGCGATTCTGATGGTGATCGCTCTGGCTTCGTTGTGGGCGCTCTCACCCTCGTATCTGGAAATTGCCATTGCGCGCCGCGCGGAGGCGGCGGCTGCCAAGCTCTATAAATCCAAGAACGCGCCGCAGCCCGCGGCTGCGTCCATCGGGGCGAAAGGTCCGACGGTTGCCGTGGTTGACCAAAGCGGGGTGGACGCGGCGTTGGCGACCAAGATCTGGTCGAACCTGAAGGACGGCCAGAGTTACCGAACGCGGCTGAACGGCGACACGTTGTCTCTGGAGGCGATCGGGGGATCAGGAAGGATCGCCGGGCAGATCACCGGTTGCGAATTTCATCGCACGACCGACGCAGCGCCAAACTGGGTCGGCATTTGTTCGGAGCGCGAGTCGCAGGACAACGCCGAACGCAAATCCATGGCATCGCTCAGCCAGTTTTCCGATACGCGGCTGGAGGGGAGCACCGGGGACATCCCCGTGTTTGTGATGACGCCAGCCGAAAACGCACCGATGGGAGTTGCGACGGCGCGGCCGGTCTCGCCACAGGTTGCCCCGCGAGTTGGGCCGCCGGCGGAAGGAGAGGTCATCGCGGAGCCGGATTTTTCCGGATTAGGCGACGCGGATAGGGACTCGATTGAAGCAACCTGCGCGTCCGACAAGCTGACGCAAGGCCAAGAAAAATACAACGAGTGCGCGCAAAGGCAGATTGATGCGTTGAAGAAAGCGCCGAAGCCGCGTGGTCTAGCCAACTTAAGCGGTGGGGATCGCGACAAAGTAGAATTTGCATGCACAGACGCGAAATTGATGCAGGGCCCGGCGGCGTACAACCGCTGTCTGGCGAAGCAGATGGCGGCTCTGAAGAAGCACAAACCGTAGTTTGTTTCGGCGGAGATTGAGCGGGTGGATGCGGCCCCTTTATTGGGTAGCGGTTGCGGCTCCAACGCCATCAATTGTGGACCGAGGCGGAGGCTGCGATCAAGGCGTCTCCCCAGTTCCTCATTTTCAGAATCCCTCGCGTGCAGATCGGGCAAGAAACCGATCTAAAGATCGGCCACTACGTGGGCCACGAAATGCGTCATAGGTCGTCGGGGCCGAGGTTGCTGAAGGCGTCGGGGGCGGCTTCTTCGAAGCGGGTTAGGCGGCTGCGGAAGACGAATCTTACGTTTTCGGTGGGGCCGTTGCGTTGTTTGGCGATGCGGAGTTCGGTTTCTTCGCGTTCTTCGGGGGTGGCGCCGGCTTTGAAGAAGTTGGGACGGTAGATGAACATGACGACGTCGGCGTCTTGTTCGATGGCGCCGGATTCGCGGAGGTCGGAGAGTTGGGGGCCGCGCTCGTCGCGTTCGGGCGCGCGGGTTAGCTGGCTTAAGACCAGCACCGGGATCTGGAGTTCTTTGGCGAGGCCTTTCAGGCCTCTTGAGATGCTGGAGACTTCTTCCTGGCGGTTGCCGAAGCGGCCGCGGGCGGTGATGAGCTGGAGGTAGTCGACAATCAGAAGCGAGAGGCCTTTGTCGCGCTTTAGACGGCGGGCTTTTGCGCCGATTTCGAGAACGCTGATGGAGCCGGCGTCGTCGATCCAGATGGGGGCGGAGGCGATGGTGCCGAGGGCTTCGGTCATGCGGCGCCAGTCTTCGCGGCTGAGGTGACCGGTGCGGAATTTATGGGCGTCGATCTGAGCGACGGAGGCCACCAGGCGCTGAAGCAAGGATTCTTTCGACATTTCCAGACTGAAGACGGCTACCGGTTGGCCGGCGCGGATGCCTATGTTTTCGGCGAGATTCAAGGCTAACGCGGTTTTTCCTTGCGACGGACGGGCGGCGAGGATTAACAGTTCGCTCGGCTGCAGGCCGGACGTCAGTTTGTCGAGCTCGGTGTAGCCGGTGGGAATGCCGGTGATGCTTTTGCCTTCGCGAAAAATTTTTTCGAGGCGCTCGAAATTGTCGCGGACGATGTCTTTGATGGGAATGAGGCCGATTTTTACGCGGTCTTCGGCGAGCGCGAAGATGGAGGATTCTGCGTTGTCGAGGACGGCGTCGGCGCCGTCTTCGCCTTCGAAGGCGCGCTGCTGAATGTTATGGGTGGCGTGAATGAGATTACGGAGCAGCGCTTTTTCTTTGACGATGCGCGCGTAGTGTTCGATGTTGCTGACGCGGGGCATGCCGTCGGCCAGCGAAGCGAGATAGGGGGCGCCACCTGCGGATTCGAGTTCGCCGTGGCGGTGAAGTTCTTCGGTGAGCGTGATCAGGTCGATGGCGTGCTGCGCTTCGCTGAGCGCGATCATTTGCACGAACACGCGGCGATGCTGATCGAGGAAGAAATCTTCGGGACGGAGATTTTCTATGGCGGCGTTGAGGGCGTTGTTGTCGAGCAGGACGGCGCCGAGGACGGAGCGTTCGGCGTCGAGATTATTGGGTAACGGGCGTTCGAGAGTGGATTCGGCAGGCATGGGGACTCTGCAATATTTCGCTTTCTGTTCGCCTACGGTAGCATGGCGGACCGACGCGGTTCAAGCGTCAAAGATATTTTGCGGCGTCGGGGAAATTTTCCTGGGCCTCGACCGTTCCCTTAGTGATGCGTGAACGCTGGTAAGCGCATTGTGCATGTGAGCGTAGTGCGCGTCAATTGAAGTGACTGTGCATCGTTTCGGAAAACTCTGCAAAACTTTCCTTGCGAGATATTTTGGCGCAGATTTTTTTGCGATAGCGAGAGCGGATTCAGAACGTGCGAATGGCGCGGCCTGCTTTCGGCGTCTTGTTTTGTGTTTTCGTTGCGTCTAAACCCAGCACTCTGCCCTTCAAAGCTCAGGGTAGTAAGAGGGCGGCTACAGGGGTTCGTTCGTGCTTCTCTCGAGAGGCGCCCACAAACGACACGAAGCGCGATTGCTCGCGCCTCGAAACACCGGCCACGCGACGCGCGGCTAAGGGCGGCGATTACGATTCTTTTTCGACGAAGACTTTGATTTCGGCGATTACGTCGCGGAAGACTTTGATTTTTACGGGATATTCGCCGAGGGCTTTGAAGGGTTCGGGTAGCTGGACTTGACGCTTGTCGATCTTGAAGCCCTGGGCTTCGAGAGCGCCGGCGATGTCGCCGGAATTGACCGAGCCGAAGAGCTGGTCGTTCTCGCCGGTCTTGCGGGTGAAGCGGACTTCGACGCCGTTGAGGGCGGCGGATTGTTTTTGCGCGGCGTCCATTTCGGTAGCGGTTTTTTTGGCCAGCGAGGTGCGAATACGCTCGAGCGCTTTCATGTTGCCGGTGGTGGCTTCGATGGCCAGCTTGTGCGGCAGCAGGAAATTGCGGGCGTAGCCGGGCTTTACGGCGACTACGTCGCCGCGGTGGCCTAGTTTTTCGATGTCTTCCTGGAGAATTACTTTTTGCATTGGCGTTTCCCTTTGCTCCTAATTTCGATTTCGGGGCCGATTCCTTCAGCGGCTAAAGCCGTCTTGCTGCTGGAGGCTGCGGCACGGCTGAAGCCGTGCCCTCCCGCTGCTTTCCTTCTTGGGTGACCGATCTGAAGATCGGCCACGGCATTCAAACGACCGCGTGGAACCACCACATCGGCGCCACCGGTTTGCGGACGATCTCAACGCACCGCCATCGTCGGAATCGCGGCGGCTCTAGGCCTTCGGTGCTTCGGCTGGCGTTGCCGGCGGCGCGGCGGCGGTTGGCGTTGGCGCCGCGTGCCCGGGCGCTGCTGGTGCGCCGGCGGTCGGCGCCGGGGCGTGGGCGCCCGCTGGGGGCGCTACGCGCGGAGCTTGCGTGCCTGCGGCGCTGCCGGCGAACGGTAGCAACGCGATGTTGCGGGCGCGCTTGATGGCTTCGCCGAGCCAGCGCTGGTGGCGGGAGCAAACGCCGGTCATGCGGCGCGGGAGAATCTTGCCGCGCTCCTGTACGAACTGCGAGAGGATGTCGGCGCGCTTGTAGTCGATGAAGTCCATTTTTTCGACGCAGAATTTGCAGACTTTCTTTTTGCGGAAATATTGGCGCTTGCCGCGGCGCGGGCCGCCTGGTCCGCCGCCGGGACCTCCCGGGCCGCCTTCGCGGCGTGGGCCGCCGTGCCCACCACCGGGGCCGCCGTGTCCACCGCCGGGACCGTGTCCGCCACCTCGGGGACCGCTGGGTCCGGATGATTGCTTTTGTTCCTCTGCCATACCTGCCTGCCTTTCGGTTCACTGCCTTCGATTGCTTGAAATCTCTGATTGCTAAGAAACCGTTTTATGTTTGCTCTGACGGCTACTACCGATCTAAAGATCGACTGCTACAATTCCTGGCCGGCGCACCCATTTTCTTTCGGCGACGTGGTGTCTAACTCCGCCTTCTGAAGAGGTCGGCTACCACCTACGCCGCCGGGGCGGGTTCCGGGGCCGCGGCTGGCGGTGGGGCTTGGGCTGGCGGCGCCGATTGCGGGGCTGGGGTGCGGCGCGGACGGCGGGCGGCGCGGACTTCGCGCTTGTGGACATATTTTTTCTGGCGCTTCAGGTCTTCGTCGAGGCGCACGGTCAGGTACTTGATGACTACGTCTTGCACGCGGAGACGGCGCTCGAGTTCGGCGATGAGGTCGGGGTGGCTGGTGCGAATTTGCTGGTAGACGTACATGCCTTCGCGGTGTTTGGCTACGCGATAGGCGAGTTTGCGCGTGCCCCATTGTTCGGTTTTTTCGATCTTGCCGCCCTTTTCGGCGCAGGTATGCTCGATGCCGGTGATTACTTTTTTGATTTCGTCTTCCGGGGTGGCCGGACGGGCGATGAAAATCAGATCGTATAGACGTTCTTCCATGATTGCCTCTTTCCTTCTTGCCGGGTTTGCGCCCGGGAAATTCATTTACGGCACTCGCTGCGAAACTCTGCACGCCCTTAAGGGCTGGGCAGCATTTGGGTCTAAACCCCGCGCTCAAGAGAGGGCGGTTACAGGCCGAACTCCCAAATTCGGGGCACCGTTGGCGGGTCTAAAGACCCGCCCTACAACTCCTCGGGCGGCTTGCGGCGGTTGTACTTGGTCATCGCGGCTTCGATTCCTTGAGCCAGCATCAGCTCTACCGCCTCGCCTGCTTCGCCGATCATTTCGCTTGCTACTTCCAGTTCTGCCTTACGCATCGGACGCAGAACATATTCTTTGCGGCTGCCGACCGGATGGTCGGCTCCGCACCCCAAGCGCAGGCGCGCGAACTGTTGCGTGCCTACCGAACCGATCACCGACTTCGCGCCGTTGTGGCTGCCGGCGCTGCCGTCGGGGTGAATCCGAATCGTGCCGAGCGGCAACTGCACTTCATCCCACATTACCAACAAGTCGCTTGCGTCCAACTCGTACTTGGCCAGCAGCTCCCTCACCGAGACGCCGCTCAGGTTCATATACGTTTGCGGTTTTGCCAGCACGACATCTTCTCCGGCAATTTTTCCGCGGCCCACTAACGCTTTGCCTTCGGGGCGCTCGACGCGAATCGAATTGCGATTAGCAAGTTCATCGACCGCCATAAAACCCAGGTTATGCGGCGTCCACTGATATTCCGGGTCTGGATTCCCAAGCCCCACAATGAGCCGCATAAGTCTCTGTCTTCCACCACCCGAATCGCCTGGTGGTTACGATAACCGCCAAGCCGGACGCAGCCTGCTGCGCCCCTACAACGCGACGCCTGCCAACATCGACGACGCGCACGGCGTGCCGTGCCCCTACTTCTTTTTGTCCTTGTCGGTCTTCTCGGCCTTGCCCTTGGCTTCGGGCTCGGCGCCTTCCTCGCCTTCTTCTTCCTTCTTGCCCTTCTTGATGACTTCGGGCTCGGCGGGCGTCGCGGCGTCCGCTGCCACGACTTCGGCGGGCTTCTCTTCTTCGACCTTGAGCGCAACGACGTGCGCGATGACGCGATCTTTGTCGGTGATCAGTTTTATCTTGCTCGTATCGATCTGAAGATCGCCGGCGCGCAGGGCCTGGTTCAACGCCAGGCCACTGATGTCAGCCTTGAATTCCGTGGGGATGTCCGCGGGTAGAACTTCGACTTCGACTTCACGGGTTACCATTTCGAAGACGCCGCCTTCTACCTTCACGCCGGAGGGTTCGCCAAAGGTGTGCACGGGAACCTTCACGCGCATGCGCACGTCCATGGCGATGCGGAGAAGATCGACGTGGAGCAAGCGGCCGGTGACAGGATCGACCAGCCAGTCTTTCAGAATCGCGGGCTCGTGCTTTCCGCCCAGATCGACTTGAAAGAGGGTGTTGTGGCCGCTTTCGGACCGCAGGATCGCGCCGACTTGCTTGGCATTTACCGATAGCGTGATGGCTTCGCCTCTGCCGCCGTACAGGACGGCGGGAACCTTGCCGGTCAGACGGAGCCTTCGGGCTTCATTTTTGCCGCGTGTGGCGCGGGCGGTTGCTTCGACTACGACCTTTGCTTGAGCCATGCTTTCTTCCCTTCGTTACCTGCTTGCTTGGGACGCGCTAAAGCGCGCCCCTTCCTTGCAATTGTTCACTACTCTGGCGGGTCGAAGACCCCACTACGGCAGGCACGGCATACCGTGCCCCTACGAGTAGCCTAGATGAAGAGCTCGCTGATCGACGTTTCTTCGTGGATCGAACGAATGCCGCGGGCCAACAAATCCGCGACGCTCAAAACCCTGATCTTGCCCATCTGCTTCGCGGCCTCGGACATCGGCACGGAGTCGGTCGCGACGACTTCCTTGATCTGCGACTCGGCGATGCGTTCGATGGCCGGGCCCGACAGGACCGCATGCGTACATGCGGCGTATACCTGCAACGCGCCTTCGCGAATCAGCGCTTCCGCGGTTTTTACCAGCGTGCCCGCGGTGTCGATGATGTCGTCGACGATCAACGCGCTACGCCCGCGAACGTCTCCGATCAGGTTCATCACTTCGCTGACGTCCACATCGACGCGGCGCTTGTCGACGATGGCGAGTGGCGCGTCCATCTTCTTCGCGAAGAAACGGGCGCGTTCGACGCCGCCGGCGTCGGGCGAAACGACGGTCACGTTCGGCAGCTTCAAGCTGCGAAAATATTCGACCAGCACCGGCGAACCGAAAAGATGATCGACCGGCACGTCGAAATAGCCCTGAATCTGGGGCGCGTGCAAATCGAGCGTCAGCGCGCGGCTGGCGCCCGCCGTTTCCAGCAAGTCCGCCACCAGCTTCGCGGAGATCGGAACGCGCGGCTTGTCTTTACGATCTTGCCGCGCATAGCAGTAATACGGCAACACCGCGGTGATGCGCCACGCCGACGCGCGCTTGAACGCGTCAATCATCAACAGCAACTCAAGCAGGTGGTTGTCCACCGGGTAGCAGCACGGTTGCACGACGAAAACATCCGCGCCGCGCACGTTTTCGAGGATCTGAAAATAAATCTCGCCGTCGCTGAAGCGGCCCAACTTCATTTTTCCGAGCGTCGTGTCCAAGTGCTTGCAAATATTCTCTGCCAGCGGCAGATTTGCCGTCCCCGAGAAAATCTTGAAGCGGTCGTCGTGCACGAGGTCGTGGCTCCACGCCTTCGATCAAGGCGGCGATTTCTACAGACGATTCTGCTACCCCGGGTATGGAAAAAGACACGAGAACGCTGAGAGGGTCGAACCACGGACACGCGCAGCTTAAAGCGCAGTCTTAACCAGACGTTTGTAACGCTCGCGGGAAATTGTCTCGCAAACGAAGGTCTGGTCGCTCGGAAACCCAACAGCGGCTCGGCGCGCCAATACTGGGCTCGGGAAAACTCCAAACACCGCCGAACCGCTACCCGCCAGCATGGCCTCTGTTGCCCCTGCTCGAAGCAAATCCCTCTTGAGTATCGCGAGACGAGGGTAACGCCGAAAAACGGGCCGCTCAAAATCGTTCGAGAGGCCGTTTAGCTGCGCGCTCCAGCACAAAGCACAGAACTTCCAGAGTTTAGAGTTATCGGGCGATTTTGTCAATTGCCGCGACTGCACGGCCGCCAGCGAGGGGGCTTTCGCCCAGCGAAACGCTTCCGGCGTAGGCACGTGGATATTGCACGGCGCGACCACCAGAATGGAGTGTTTCGGGAGGTCCGCGAGGGGATAGAGTTCGTCTCCTTTATTGACTCCCAGCGCCCGCCCGCCAAACAGGAAAAAGGGCACGTCCGCGCCCAGCGAGACGGCGATCTCGATCAGCCGCTCCAGCGCCAGATTCTTCCCCGTGAGTCGCAAGTAGCCCTGCAACGCCGCCGCCGCATCGCTGGAGCCGCCGCCCAGTCCGCCGCCTGCAGGGATCGTCTTGTGAAGCTCGATCTCTACGCCGCCGCGAATCTTCAGTTCGCGTTTCAGGGCATTCACGGCACGGTAGACGAGATTTTTGGACGTCGGCTCCCGGGAAAGCGCCTCGTTGCCATGAATGGTCAGCGAAATACCCGGCCGCCGCGAGGTTCGCAGCCGCAACTCGTCATGCAGGGAAATAGTCTGAAAGACGGTGCGGAGTTCGTGATATGCGTCTGCGCGCTTGCCGAGGATGTCCAACCGCAAATTGATTTTCGCGAACGCTGGAATGCGGACTTCGCGCATGCAGCCTATTGGGGCTTGGCGTCTTGCGGCACGGACTTCTGCGCCACGCGATGCTTGGTCTGGCCGACTTTTTTCTCAAGTTCGGCAATCTTGTCGTTCTCGATGTCGGCAGGTAGCGAGCGCCGCCACTCGCTGAGCGATTTTTCCCACTCCGCCGCCGCCAGTTCGTTACGCCCAAGCTTGGCGTACACATCGCCGAGGTGCGAGTGAATAGTGGGGTCGTGACTATCGCGGTCAACGGCCTTGCGCAGGGTCGCTTCCGCGTCGGAGAGCTTGTTCTGTTTGTAATAAACCCAGCCCAGACTATCGAGATACGCGCCGCTGTAAGGCTCTTCTTTCAGTGCGCGACTCACAAGAGCTTCCGCTTCATCCAGACGCTGGCCCAGGTCGCCAAGCATGTAGCCGTAATAGTTCAGCACCGTGGCGTTGTTCGGATCGACGGCCAGGGCCTTCTTGAATTGCTCTTCGGCGCGATCGAAAAATTTCTGCCGTTCGTAGATCGCGCCCAGAAGGAACCAGACCATTTCGTTATCGCGTGGCTGCCCGGGCAGCGTTTCCGCCATGTGCGCCGCATCTTCCGCTTCTTTGTAACGCTTGCTGCGCTCGTAGACCTGCGCGATGTTCAAGTAGATTTCGCGGTCTGCTTCGCTGTTGGTCAGTTGCGCGCGCAGCATCTTCACCGCTTCGTCGATTTGGCCATTTTCGCCGAGCAGCGATGCTTCCCGCGACTGCATCGCCGAGTCCTTCGGATACTTCGCCAACGCCTCTTTCCCGACTTGCAGGGCCTTCGGCAGGTCCCTGGCCTCGCGGTAGGTATCCATCAGCAGCAAGCGCGCTCGGCGGTCTTCTTCCTCGCCCAGGTGCCCCAACTCTTCGTAGGTGTACGCGGCAGCGGTATAGCTTTGACGATCGCGGTATAGCTGCCCGAGCTCTTGATAGAGAACCGCCAGCGAGCGACGCCGCGAGGGCAGCACCGACGATTTCACCCCGGAGATCGCATCCGTCAACACGCGAATGGCATCTTCGTAGCGGCCCTGCGCCTGATACAACATCGCCTCGTTGTACATCACCTCCAGGCTGCCCGGCGCATACTGGCGGGCTTTCAGCAGATTTTCTTCCGCATGATCGAGCTGGTGCAACTCGCGGTAAATTTGAGCGGTACGGAGGTAGACGTCGGCGTCATCCGGCATCAAATCCGCAAGCTTCTGATAGACGACCAGAGCTTCCGGATATTTTTCCTCCGCCATTAGGGTTTGGCCGAGCCCGCGGAAGTGGCTGAGTTCCGATGGGTCGAGATCGGACGCCCGCCGGTAGGCTTGTTCCGCTTTGGCGAGTTCCCGTGTTTGGGTGTAAGCGTCGCCAAGAAGATCGAGCAGCACCGGGGACGGTGTGTGGCTGGTCATTCCTTCCAGCAGGGCCACGGCGTCTGTGGATTTGCCTTCGTCGAGCAAAAGCTGCGTGAGTTGCTCGATCGCCGGCTCGTCGTCGGGGTCGCTTTTCAAGATGCCGCGCAAAACTTCCTCGGCCTTCTCGTGCTCGTTTCGCAAGCGGTATAAACGCGCAAGCCAGAGAGCGGACTCCGTATCGGAAGGCTCGAGTCGGTAGATTTCCTTGTACTGCTCGATCGCCCGCTCGGCGATCTCCGACTGGCCGCCGTTCTCGCTTAGATTGCCCAGGCTGCGCAGATAGATTCGCGCGAGCAGGCGGCGCGTCGGCACGTCGTTGGGATCGCGCTTGAGAATTTCCTGCGCTTCGGCGACCGCGTCATGCATTCGCTGCGCCTTCCAATACATCTCCGCCAGACGCTCGCCGATCACCGGCGACTTGGGATCCAGCGCGTAGGCCTTCTTGTAAAAGTCGATGGCTTGTGTTGCGTATTCCGCTTTACTGGTGTTTTCGTACTGCTGCTCGTAGACGTGCCCCATCGTGAAGTTGTAGTAGGCATCGGCGCGATCGGAAGGCGTGGCCGCCGCGCTGCCCGCCAGCGTAATCCCGGAAGCGGAAGAGGACGCCCGCCCCTGCGGCACAGGTGACGAGCCAGCTTGTGGTTGTGGCTCTGCCGGTTGCTGCGCCCTGGCATTCGATACACCCAGTGCGGTGAACAGGGTTGCAGCAACGGTCAATCTACGAAGGTTCATAAGTACCCCGAAACAAAAAGTATCCCATGCGACTCCGGGACGGTCAAAAGAGAAAATCGTGGCATGTCCATGCTTTGGAAATGCCTCCCCAATAGGATGCGGGAACCGGGATAAGCGTTGAACAACGCTCAAAAGGCCTTGTTCAAAGCATGTAGTGGAAAGCAAACCGCCTCAACCGCCGGACTTTAGGGCACCAGCCGCCGAGCGTTTTTCCCGGTTCTCGCAAAGGGTAAAGCCCTCGGTGCGGACACTCAGTCGCCGGGACGATGCACCCTGGTGTGCTCGCGGTCGGCGAGAGGATCGACAAGACGGAAGGTATGCTCGCCGGCGCTCGGGTTGAATTTGTACAAGAGCACGGCATCCGCGGCGCGATCTTCCCGCGCTAGCTCCAGCTCGGGATTGCTGAGAATCACTTCGCCTTTGTTGGTGATGCGAAGTTCGGTGCCGACTTGCAGCACGATCTTCATTTCGTCGCTTGTTGTGGCCATCGACGGACCTCGTACGCCGCATTCTCAATGATCGGGCGTCGGAAACTTGGATGCGCCGCGATGACCTGATGATTCAGGCAGGAATTGGCGCACTCGAGCGCAGCACCCTGCGCCTCAAACACTCAGGCCCAGGCCGCGCAGCGCGGACTCCGGCACGCCGCTACGCGTCTCGCTTGGTCACGAAAATTTCCTCGCCGCGTCCTAGTGGAGAAAGTGGCGTAGTCCGGTGAAGACCATGGCTAGACCGAGGCGGTCTGCGGCGGCGATCACGTCGTTGTCGCGCATCGAGCCTCCGGGCTGAATCACCGCGGTGGCGCCCGCTTTCGCGGCTTCCTCGACGCCGTCGGGGAAGGGGAAGAAGGCGTCGGACGCGACCACGCTGCCCTGCAACGGGACCTGCGCCTTCATCACCGCGAGCTTGACGGAATCGACGCGGCTCATTTGACCGGCCCCCACGCCTAGAGTGGCGTTTTCGCGGGCGAAGACGATAGCGTTCGATTTCACGTGCTTTGAAACCTTCCACGCAAAGCGCATGGTGTGCATCTCTTCGGCGCTGGGAACTCGCTTGGTCACCGTGCGCAGCTCGGCATCCGTTAATTCGCCGAGATCGGGCCGCTGCACCAACATTCCTCCGAGGATGCGCTTGAGCTGCAATTCCCGCTCGGGTTCGAGACCACCCGCGGGCAATTCCAACAACCGCAGATTTTTCTTGGCTGCAAAAACAGCTTTGGCTTTTTCGTCAAATCCCGGTGCCACGATGCACTCGACGAACAGCTTGGCGACTTCTTCCGCCGTCGCCGCGTCGACGACGCCGTTGAATGCCAGTACGCCGCCAAATGCCGATATGGGATCGCAAGCGTAGGCCTTCAGGTACGCATCGCGCAGCGTCTCCTGTTCGGCCGTGCCGCACGGGTTGTTGTGCTTGATGATCACCGCCGCGGGCTTCCTGAATTCGGCGGCCAGGCTGCGGGCCGCTTCTAGATCCACGAAATTGTTGTACGAAAGCTCTTTGCCTTGGAGCTGCTTCGCGGCGGCCAGGCCTTCGGGGGCGCGGCCGGCCGGGACGTACAGTGCCGCGGCCTGGTGCGGATTTTCTCCGTAGCGAAGTTCCTGCTGCCGCCGCAGCGCGATGTGCACGCGTTCCGGCAAAAGCGGCTTTTCCGCCAAGGCCACGTGGCCAGACGCGGCCGACAAGCGCTCCAGCTCGGTGGTAATCATTCCGTCGTAGCGCGAGGTGGCGGCAAACACTTTGCGGGCCAAATCCACTCGCGTGGCCAGCGAGGTCTCCTGCGAGCTTTCGAGCTCGCTAGCGACCCTCGTGTAATCCGCCGGATCGGTCACCACCGTTACGCTCTCGAAATTCTTCGCTGCCGACCGCAGCATCGTGGGCCCGCCAATGTCGATGTTCTCGATGAGTTCCTCGGCGGTGAGGCCGGCCTTGGCAGCGGTCGCTTCGAACGGATACAAATTCACAACCACCAGATCGATCGGCGCGATGCTATGCTCCGCTGCCTGCTTCTCATCTTCGGCGTGCTTGCGCCGGTACAACAACCCGCCATGTATCTTCGGGTGCAGCGTTTTCACACGTCCCCCGAGCATTTCCGGCCAGCCGGTGAAATCGGAAACATCGCGCACCGTCACGCCCGCCTCGCGCAAAAGCTTCGACGTTCCACCCGTCGAAAGAATCTCGATGCGCAAGGCCGCAAGCTTCTTCGCGAACTCCACAATTCCCGTTTTATCAAACACGCTGATCAACGCGCGCTCCACCGCCATGTCATGCCTCCGAAAAAGAAAAGCACAACAGTGTAAGCGCTCCAGCTGGAAATGGGAAACGGACAGGTGTTTTTGATCGCCTCGACGCTGGGGGGCCATAAACATTTCGCAACGTCCGTTGTAGAAACTCCAGTGTAAGGCGGGATGGTGCGCTCGTGAAACACGCAGTGGGGATAGGAATGCTGGTAGCGGCGGCTTTGGTTCTAAGGTTTGGGGTGGGGCGCGGAATCGGTTTGGATATCTATATTCATGATCGGTTCCACGTTGTTCCGGTGTGCGCCGCCGGCTTCTGGCTGATGATCGGGATTGCGGTGGTGTGGCTCCCGCTGCTCACCGCGCAGAAAGTTTTCAATCGTTCGGCATAGGCGAGCGGCGGAACACACACGCCGAACCTCGCTCGGTAATCTACGATTTCACGAGAGCCTTCAGCTTGACCTGGCCCTCGACAACTTCGACAACATACTCCACGTTCTGGCACTTCTGCTTTTCCTGCAGGTCTTTGGTCTTTTTTCGGACGAATTCCTTGAATCCCGCGGGCGATAGTTTGTGGGTGTCTTCACCGGTCTTGGCTTTGGCCTGCACAAACGCCTGGTAGAGCCGCTCCACATTATCGGTCTCGTGCTCGGGATCGGCGCAAACCACGCGGAACGCCGGGGCCTCCACCGCGACCGCGGTGCGCGCCGCGATAAGAGCCTCTGCGGAGATGGCCGGGCGAGCCGAGGGCGGGGCCACGACCGGGGGAGCCGGAGACGATTCCGGGTGTGCCTTGGCGCGCTCGGCCTCGATGGCTTTTGCCGCAGCGCCAAAATGCCGCTGCGATCGCCCTTCTTCCTTCAATTGCACTTTTTTGCGGAAAATGTCTTTGTACTTCGCGTAGGTCTGCGCCAAATTATTGAACCGGAAGCGCTGCCCGAATTTCATGTCGCCACCGCGTTCGCCGTAGCGCTTCACCATCAATTCGATGCGCCACTCGATTTCTGTGGGAGGGCGCTTCCTGCCGCCGCCGAAATATTGGTCGTATTCGATCTTCAACTGGCGGATGTCTCGCTCGAGTTGACCGAGATCTTCGTCAATGGTGGCCATGGGCGGACCGGTTCCTCTATACCATGCTAGGAGCCGCCAGCAACGCCGTCAACGACGCTCGCGCCGCACGCCGCTGATTCGGCACCGTACTTGGGTCACACCCACCTGTTCCTAGGGCCAGTCCTCGTTCCGTTCCCATCTCTCCGCGACCTGTGTGCCCTATCTTTGGGTCCTCGCTGTTAAGTCGTCTCCCGCTTTGTTTTTTTCCATCCCCCGATTGGCCTCCCAATGCATGGTCTTAAACCTCCCCACTCCCTGACATTCTGTGTTGAAATGTCCCCTATGGACTTCCACGGCAGGCGCGCCCTTTCGGCCGATCAAGCGGACCTGCTTCGCCAGATCCCTTCTGTAGACGAGCTTCTCGCACAGCCACGCCTCGCTTCCTTGGCAAAACGAATCGACCGCGCCTTGCTGCTCGAAGTTACACGCGCCACGCTCGCCGACCTCCGCGCCAAGATCGCTGGCGAGACGCAAACGGTGCTCCTTGCTTTCGACACGGCGACACTCGAAGACCAAATCACCTCCGCCGTCGAGCAAATCCTTTCCCGCTCGCTGCAACCAGTCATCAACGCCACCGGGGTAGTCCTGCATACCAATCTGGGCCGCGCCCCGCTCACCGAGGCGGCTGTCGAGGAATTCCGCCGCACCGCCACGCGATACAGCAACCTCGAATACGACCTGGAGGCCGGCGCTCGGGGCAAACGCGATGTGCACACCGCGCAATTGCTCGAACGCCTTACCGGCGCCGAATCCGCCATCGTCGTCAACAACTGCGCCGCCGCGGTCTTGCTCGTTCTCGCCGCGCTTGCCAAAGGCGGCGAAGTCATCGTCTCGCGCGGTGAGCTCATCGAAATTGGCGACGGCTTCCGCATCCCCGAAATCATGGCGGAAAGCGGCGCCACGCTGCGCGAAGTCGGCACCACCAACCGCACCCGCATCGCCGACTACGAACACGCCGTCAACGAAAATACGCGCCTGCTGCTGCGCGTGCATCCATCCAACTTCCAGATCACCGGTTTCGCAGAAAAGCCCACGCTCGAGGAACTCGCGGCGTTGAGCCAGCGCACCAGCCTGCCGCTGGTCGAAGACCTCGGCTCCGGCTGCCTGGTCGATCTCTCTGCCGCCGGAATCACCGAGCCGCTCGTGCGCCACAGCATCGACGCCGGGGTCTCCATCGTCATGTTCAGTGGCGATAAACTTCTCGGCGGCCCGCAAGCCGGGATCGTCGCGGGCAAGAAGAAAATCGTCGCGCGCGTCCGCCGTCACCCGTTGTTTCGCGCCCTTCGCGTCGACAAGCTCACCACCGCCGCGCTCGAGGCCACCCTCGGCGCGTACCTGCGCGCCTCGCTCGACGAAATTCCCGCCCTCCGCATGATTCGCATGACCACGAAAGAGCTCCAGCGCCGCGCCGAGAATTTTCTTCGCGAGCTGACCCCCGAACTCCCGCTCGGCGAAGTCGAACTGGAGATCACCGAAGGCACGTCCCTCGCCGGGGGCGGCTCCACTCCCACCCAATCGCTTCCCACAAAGATTATCCGCGTCGCCAGCGCCCGCCACTCCGCCGCGCAGCTCGAACAACGCCTCCGCCGCGCCCCCGCAGGGATCCGTGTGATCGCGCGCGTCGAAGACGACCGCCTGATTCTCGACCTCCGCACCGTCTTCCCGGAACAAGAACCGCAGTTGGTCAAGACCCTCGCTGCCGTCCTTCGCTAGTCGAGCGCGCGCAAAATACTTGACACGCTTCCCTGTCGAGTCTATACCTAGATATGACTAGGAAGAAAGCATGCCCGCTCTCGTTCAACCAGAATTTTTGCCCGGAACGCTTCACCTCCTCATCCTCCGGAGTCTTTCGGCCGGCCCCCTCCACGGATATGCGATTGCGAAACGCATCAAAGACGTTTCCAAGAGCGCGCTGGCGGTCGAAGAAGGCTCACTTTATCCCGCGCTGAACCGCATGCTCGTCAAAGACTGGTTGACCGCTGAATGGGGCATTTCGGAAAACAATCGCAAAGCGAGGTTTTATCGATTGACGAAATTAGGCGCGAAGCAGCTGGAAACCGAAGCGGTCGCGTTCGACCGCCTGGTCGCGGCAATCCAGTTAGTGATGCGCGAGGCATAGCCCGATCATGTCCCGCGAGATATCGTGGTACAACGAAGTCAAAAACAAGCTAGCCCACCTGAAAGGCCGTTCTGGTTTCGACGAATCCCTAGACGAGGAAATCCGCTTTCATATCGAAATGCGCGCCGATGAACTCGCCGCCGGCGGGATGACGCGCAAAGAGGCGTTGGCCGCGGCCCGTCGCGAGTTCGGCTCAACCGCGCGATTGGCCGAGCAATCGCGCGATGCCTGGCGATGGAATTGGCTTGAGGACTTCGCCCACGATCTCCGGTACGCACTGCGCGCACTGCGGCGCGATCGCGGTTTGGCGGTGACCGCTGTCCTTTCGCTCGCGCTTGGCATTGGCGTCAACACCACCATGTTCAGCGTCGCCACCGAGTTCCTGTTCAAAGCTCCTTCCGTGCGCGACGCTCGCAACATGGTCCACGCGGAAATCGGCGGCTACGGTTCGGTGGGCTTGCGCGAGTACCGCTTCCTCCAGGATGCCGGCGTATTCGAAGGCTTGGCAGGATACGACGAGAACGCCGAGGTGAACTGGCGTTCTGGCGAAACAAGTCAACGCCTGTTCGGCGCTCGCATCACAGACAACTTTTTCGAGGTTACCGGCACGCCCATCGCTCTGGGCCGCCCGATTGCACCCACAGAGCGCGGCGTCGTGCTCGTATCCCACCACTTCTGGAAAGCGAGGCTCAACGGCGACGCCCACGTTCTCGGCCGTGTGCTGGTTCTCGACGGGCAGCCGCACACTATCGTCGGCGTCCTGCCGGCCAACCACCAGACGCTAACGGGATTCGGTTTTGCCCCAGACCTTTATCTACCCATCGAATATCTCGAAAGCAAGAGCGTCAGAGTCGGGCTGTACGGACGGCTTCCGGACCGCGCCACTCCCCAAATCTTCGCCGCCAAACTCCAAGCCGCGTGCGCACAACTGGATCAGGCCTATCCCGACGGCGACCACAAGTGGGCAGCCGACATCAGGGTCACCCGCTTGACGGGCATCCAGCGGCTGGTGCAAGGAAACAGTGACATGAAGGCGTTTTCCGCGTTCTTTGCGATGTTAATGTTTGTCGTCAGCCTGCTGCTGATGATTGCCTGCGCCAACGTCGCGAGCCTCCTGTTGGCGCGAGCCGCAGGTCGCGCGCGCGAATTCGCCGTTCGCCTGAGCATCGGCGCGAGCCGTGGCAGGTTGGTGCGCCAGCTTCTTGCCGAGAGCCTGCTGCTGGCGCTGCTCGGAACCTGCGCCGGACTGGGCTTGAATCTCATTCTCACAAACTTGCTCAACAAGGTAGCTCTTCCGCTGCCGGTTCCCGTCCGTCTCGCCATCGAGCCCGATTGGCGCCTGCTTGCCTACGCTGCCGGCGTCGCCGTTGCGAGCGCGCTGCTGGCCGGCTTGCTGCCGGCGCTGGCCGCCACGCGTGCCGGCACGAACGAGGCGCTGAAAAGCGGCGAACATCAATTCAGCGGACACAAGGCCAAATTGCGGAACGCGCTAGTCGTGGCTCAATTGGCGGTTTCGGTCATCGTGCTGGTGACCGCCGCGCTGTTTGTTCGCAACCTGCTTCGCTCTACCAGCATGGATCCAGGCTTCGATCTGGAACACACCACCTGGGCGCAGATGCGGCCCGTGCCGGAAATTAATGCCACAGAACAAAATAAACTCTCGCTAATTCGCACTTCTCTTGACGCCCTGCGTGTTTTGCCTGGCATCGAATCGGCGTCATTCACCCAGGTTGTGCCGCTGAACGACGACGAAACAAACAACGGTCCAGTGGCCGGCGACCTCCGCGCGGAATCCATGCAGCTCCGCTATTTCATATTCGCGGTTTCCAGCGACTACTTCAAAACGATGCGCATTGCGATCCTGGCGGGCAGGGATTTTCAAAACTCGGACCGCGCCGGAAGTCCGCGCGTCGTGATCATCAACGAATCGCTCGCGCGCCGCGCGTTCGGCAATGTTTCTGCCGTCGGCCACACCATCCGATTCGACAACGATCCCGTCACGGTGGTAGGCGTCGCGCAAAACAGCAAATACTTCACCCTCGGCGAAGACGACAATCTCGCCATCTACGAGCCTTACCTGCAACGTGGCGCGAGTCATGCGAGCCTGAACTTTCTGGTGCGTTCCAGTATCCCGCCGGGCGCGGTGAGTAAGTCTCTCGGCCAGACACTGCTCGCGATCGACCCCGCCGCCGCCGTCGAAGTCAAACCCATGAATCAGGCTACCGCCTTTGCCTTGCTGCCCAGCCGCGCCGGCGCCAGTCTTCTCGGCATCATCGGCGTGCTCGCCTTGGCGCTCGCCTCGATTGGCCTTTACGGCGTCCTCTCCTATTCCGTCAGCCGCCGCATCGCCGAATTTGGATTGCGCGTCGCGCTCGGCGCGCAGCGCAGCGATGTCCTGAAGCTGGTGCTCCGCGAGGGTGTCTGGATTCTGGGCGCCGGCGTCGCGATCGGAATTTTTGTCTCGATTTTCGTCACTAAACCACTTGCCCTATTCCTGGTGCCGGGACTGAGACCTTCCGATCCGCCCACCTACATCGTGGTGGTCGCGGTCCTGGTCTTCGTAGGGTGCGTAGCCAGCGTCAAGCCGGCCCTCCACGCATGGCAAGCAGATCCCGCCACGTCGTTGCGACACGAATGATTCATGGTTGTTCGAACCACAACGAACCAGGAAAGAAGCGAGATTCGGACAGTGAAGGGCTCACGGCTTCTTTCTAAGGAATAGGCGGTTCCCGCGTCATGCCCGAAGCCTTGGCGCCCTGCCCCTCATTCTGAAATAAAGCAAACATGCGTGAATCCACGTGGGTTGGCCTGACGCCCGTGGAGACAGCGCTCTCAATTTTGCCAGGGCATTGAAATCAACTTGGACCTGAAACTCCTCCTCAAAAGCCAGCAAAAAGTCGATCATTTTCAACGAGTCGAGGCCAATTTCATTGATGAAATCCGTCGAGCCGGTGATCTTCTCGGCCAAAGCAGGATTCTTCCTGATTCGAGCCACGATTTCGCCGATTTTGGAAACCATCGATGCGTCACTTAATCGTTTGCCTGTGGCCGCCGTACCTTATCCATGGAAATTCTCCTGCGCCCGCAATGAACGTTTGAGCTTATTCAGTATCCGGACAACCGGGAAACTCGCTTAGGGATGTGTTGCCGAGATAACCGAGATATTGAATGCCGATTTTGCTGGTGAAGTAGCCGTCGGCGGTAAGGCTCCGCAGGAGAGAAAAAAAAGCAATCCCTGGACTCAGGCCAGGATCATTCACTGCGTTCTTGCGATACGCAATGGAATCGAGCATCTGCCTCTGCTGATTGCCTGAACAATTTAGATATCTCTTCTCAAACCGGTCCCCGCAAGCGGAATCCAGCCACCGGATTCCGCCGCCTAATTTGAGTTGGTAATCCGAATTTTCACTGGTCAGCAGGTCGATGAATTCGGGTGCACCCGCCGCGATCGCGCCGGCCGATTGATCGTGCGCCGGAATAATTGCCTCGCACAGTGCTTGCAAGGTTTTGTACTGGTGCTCGGAAAAAAATTTCGGATGGTACCCGCCGCCCGCTCCCATCTCTCTTTGGATCAGTAAGTGAGCGCGTTCGGCCATCTCAACAGGGACAATGCTCATCAGCGATCCGGCAGCGACGCCCCTTGTCAGTGACTTCAATACGTCGCGCCTCGACATGGATCTTTCCATGAGGTCCGCTCCTTTAACTCAAGTTCCCTTTCTTCGCCTGCTCCAGCAGATATTCCGAAGCTCGCCAGGAAAGCGCCAGGATCGTGAGGGTCGGGTTCTTATCTGGGCTGGTGACAAAAGCCGCGGCATCGGTCACGAAAAGATTCTCAACGTCGTGCGTCTGGCAGTATTTGTTCAGGACCGACGTTTTGGGGTCGTTCCCCATGCGCACGGTACCCGACTCGTGAATGGCCACGCCTCCATCATAGATTCCGTACGGGTTTGCGCCTTCGGCGCCGGCCTCTGTCAGATACGATCCGCCGGCGGCCTCCACGATCGCGCGAAAGGTTTCTTGCATATCTTTCGCCATCTTGATTTCGTTGTCGCCGGTCCGCCAGTGGAAACGCAGCGTCGGGATGCCCCACTCATCCACGGTGTCGGGATCGATTTCGCAATAGGTATTTTCGTTGGGAATCATCTCGCCGAGACCCTCGAGACCTATTGTCGTTCCGTAGCTGCGCTTGCAGGTTTCTTTCAAACTAACGCCGTAGCCTTCGACTCGCTCGCAAACGTCATCGAAATCGCCCACCACCGGCATAAATCGCCCGCCCCCTGGTTCGATGTGATAACCGCGCAAAAATTCGTTCTTGCGGTCAAATTTCCACCAGGGCATGTATACGTGCGGTAGAAAGTTGCCTCCGCTGCCATCGTGATTGTGAGGCGGAATTTTCTCGAGCTGCGGAAAGTAGCCCATACCGAAACTCCCCACGCTGTCCATCAGGTTTCGGCCGACGGCGCCGGAGGAATTCGCCAGGCCATTGGGGAACGCCGCGGAGCGAGAATTTAGCAACAGCCGCGCTGACTCGCAAGCGCTGGCGGCGACCACGAAACTTCGCGCATGGACTTGCTGCTCGTTTTTTTTCGTCCGGTCGATGTAAGAAACCGCTTTGGCTTTGCCATTCTTGTCCACAAGGATTTCCCGCGCCATGGCATTTGGTATCAACGTCAAGCGCCCCGTCAACTGAGCCGGCGGAATCAGCACCTGGCTGGAACTGAAGTTGGAAGCGGTGACGCATCCGCGCGTACACTGACCGCAGTAGTGACACGCTGCCCGACCATTTAATGGCTTGGTCAGAATGGCCATGCGCGACGGTATGCAAAGGATATTCAGCTTGACGCACGCACTCTTCAGAACTTTTTCCGTGCATCGCGGCTTCGGTGGAGGTAGGAATATGCCGTCCGGCGAACTCGCGATTCCTTCGCTGCTGCCAAAAACTCCGATGTACGATTCCACCTTGTCGTAGTAGGGAGCCACTTCGTCATACGTGATTGGCCAATCGTCCCCCAGGCCATCGGTAGACTTGGACTTGAAGTTCGTGGGCGCGAAGCGCAGTGACATCCTTCCCCAATGATTGGTGCGGCCGCCCACGATGCGCGATCGAAACCACCGGAATTTTGCGCCGGGCGCCGAACTATAGGGCTCGCCCTCGATTTCCCAAGCGCCGTTGGGCGCCATGAACTCGTCGTTTTCTTCTCCCCTAAGTTTTCCGCCGATACCCGCGCCGCGATGAGGAAGGTCATAAGGCCACAGATGCTCTTTGTAATCCTTCGCGGGATTCAACAGGGGACCTGCCTCCAGCATGACCACCGTAAGGCCGCCTTCGGTCAGAACTTTCGCGGTCGCTCCGCCCGCGGCGCCGGATCCGATGACACAAACGTCGTAGACCCTGGGTGAGCGGATTACCTGCAGCATCAGGCTCTCTCCGTGAAAAAAGTGGGAATTGTGGTTCTCCTCTCACTCATAGCGCAAAGCCCTAATTCTCCGGGTCTATGGTTTCTTAGATAGCAGACGAAATAGACGCCGTTCTTCTGGCATTTCCGGGCATCCATTTGATCTTTCTGGCGTCTCTTCATAGTCCATTTTTGAAAAACGGTTCCAGGTCCGCCACCAAACCCTTTGCGCACGGCGTGTCTTGCGCGCCGAATGTCTTCGGGAAGAAATCCCTGTGCCGGATATAAGTTTCCTCGGGGATGAGGATTTGGAACTCTATACTTAGATGATCGATCTTTTTGAAGTCAATACAGTCGGCGCCGAATGTCCGTATGTTTTGTGGGTGCGTGCAGTCACGATAAACGCGTAACCGATTTTCTGCTCGGTCAACCTTCGGGTCTCGCGCAAGTCGTAAAGTACCTGCACCCTCCTTGCACGCCATCGAAGACCCCGCTGCCCCGCTGTTCGTCGCAAGCCAATTTCCGGCTGTGCGTTGCTCGCCGTCTCGTCTCCAGCACCTCAGTGCTCTCAGGGCCCTACGAAATACCCCGACAAAGCGGAAATGTATTCCGTTGGCGATGCCGAGTCAAGCATTGAAACGATTCAATGGAGGCGAACGAGGGCTTTTGCAATGCATGTGAGGGCGTTCGGGAGGTTACCCGCTTTGCAGGGAAACGCGCGCGGCCCGGTCTTCCTGCTTCCCCCTTGCGCTTCGACAAGAAAAATAATATCCTCCCTGTAGAAGTATAAGGGGAGCCCATGCCGCAACGCGGCCTCGACCTTCCGCAAGGCACTCTCGACCTCTTGATTCTGCGAACTCTGGCCCTGGGGTCCAATCACGGCTGGGCCATTTCCGAGCGCATTCACCAGGTCTCCAGCAAAGTTCTCCAGGTCCAGCAAGGCTCCTTGTATCCGGCGTTGCATCGCCTCGAGCGCCGCGGCTGGATCAAGGCACGCTGGGGCGCATCGGAGAACAATCGCCGTGCGAAATTCTATGAACTCACGAAAAGCGGCCGCAAACAACTTGAAGCCGAAGAGAGCGAGTGGAAGAAGCTGGCCGCCGCCGTCGCTCAAGTGCTCGAGACGGCCTAGGAATTGACCCATGCCGGATGACTCAGGAAGTGGAACATGTTCAATGATCTTTTGATTCGCCTGCGCGCCCTGTTTCGCCGCAACGTTGTCGAAGGCGAGCTCGACGACGAACTGCGTTTTCATTTCGAGCAGCAGGTCGAAAAGTTCGTCCACTCCGGCCTGCCTCTCCAGGAAGCGCGCCGACGCGCTCGCCTCCAGTTCGGCGGCCTCGATCAACTCAAAGAGGAATGCCGCGAGGCCCGGGGAACGCATTTCCTGGAAACTCTCGCCCAGGACATCCGCTACAGCCTGCGCTTGCTGCGTAAGTCCCCCGGTTTCACCGCGGTCGCCGTTCTGACGCTGGCGCTCGGCATCGGCGCGAACACAGCAATTTTCAATGTTGCCCACGCCACACTTTTTCAGCCGTTGCCGATCAAACAAGCCGGCCGCGTGGTGGTGATCTGGGTAAACAACCTTACGCACGGTTGGAGTCGCATCGGTCCAACCGGACTTGACTACCTGGACTGGAAAGAGCAGAGCAAGTCTTTTGATGATTTGCTTCTGTTCGAGCACGGCACCGGCACGGTGACCGGATCAGGCGAACCCGAGCAAGTCGCAGGCTTGCGTGTCACCACAAATTTCGGAGACTTTTTTGGAATCAAACCCGTCCTGGGCCGCACCTTTCGCCCTGAAGACGCGGCAGGCCGCCATAATTTCGCGCTACTGGGCAATGCCTACTGGCGGCGCCATTTCAATTCCGATCCATTCGTAGTCGGTCGCGGCATGACCTTGAATGGCGAGGAGTACACCATCATTGGCGTTCTCCCTGCGGAATTCGCAGCTCTTTTTCCCTCCGACCTGGTCGCGTCCTTCGACAACGACTGGTTGAAACGTGCCGATGGCGACTTGGGAGTTCTGGGTCGCATCAAGCGCGGAACCACGCTCCAGCAGGCCACCGGCGAGATGAGCATCATCGCGGAACGCATTGCCAATTCGCGCCCCTCGCGCAAAGGCTTTGGCGTGGTCATGGTGCCGCTGCAGTCCGTACGCCTGGAGTATCTCCGCCCCGCTTTGCTTGTGTTGTTGGGTGCCGTGGGTTTCGTGCTGCTGATTTCGTGCGCCAACGTCGCCAACCTGATACTGGCACGCTCCCTGGTCCGCCGGCGCGAGATGGCCATTCGCGTGGCGTTGGGGGCAGGTCGCCTGCGGCTGATCCGGCAATTCTTAATCGAGAGCACTTTGCTCTCGCTCCTCGGCGGCGCCGCAGGTTCACTCCTCGCCCTTTGGTCCACCGACCTGCTGAAAATTTTCGTGCCCTCTCGGATTCCTGTTCCGAATGCCGCCGACTACGTCACCTTGCCGGGCATTCACATGACCGGCACGGCTTTCGCTTTCGCCATCGTTGTCTCTGTTCTCACCGGACTTGTCTTCGGACTGATTCCTGCGTTCCAGACCCTGCAATGCAACGTCAACGATTCACTGAAAGAAGGTGGAAGAGGCTTCAGTGCCGGTCCCCGCGGGCGTCGCGCGCGTTCCTCGCTGGTAGTCGTCGAATCGGCTCTGGCATTCGTGCTGGTGATCGGCGCCGGCCTGATGATCAACAGCTTTTGGCGCTTGTTGCAAACGAACCCCGGATTCCGGCCCGACGACTTGCTAACGTTGCGGATAAAATTGCCCGCGGACGCGAAAGATTCCAAGTATCGAGAGTCGCGCCAGCAGGGCGTCACCTTCCAGCGTTTCCTCGCCGGCGTCGAAGCCGTGCCGGGAATTCAATCCGCCGCGTTCGCCGAAATCGTTCCGCTCAGCCAGGACGACATGGACCGGGGATATTTCGTTATCCAAGAGGATCCTCCGCTGCCAACAGGAGAACATCTTTCAGCGGACTACCGCGACGTCACCCCCGATTATTTCGCCACCATGAAAATTCCGCTGGCCGCGGGCCGCACCTTCACGCCGCAGGACGACTTGGACCACCCGCGCGTCGTCATTGTTGACGAGAGTTTCGCACGCCACTTTTTCCCCGATCAGGACCCGATCGGCAAGCACGTGAGCGTCCCGGACGCCACGCGGCCGACGCACGAAATTGTTGGCGTTGTTGGCGGCGTTCGCGACACCGGCTTCGATCAGCAACCTCAGCCCACCATCTACTTTCCGTCTCTGCAGAGTCCCGACCAAACCATGACCTTGGTGGTGCGCACGGCCATGCCGGCCAGCGCGATCTTGCCCGCCATCAAGAATGCCATTTGGTCGGTGGACCGCAACCAGCCGGTGTTCGCAGTCCGCTCGATGGACGAAATCATTTCCGGCATCGTCTCGGCGCAACGCCTCGCTTTTCTGCTGCTCGGGGTCTTTGCCTTCCTGGCGCTGTCGTTGGCGGCCATCGGGATCTACGGCGTAACTTCCTACCTGGTCAGCGAACGCACACACGAAATCGGAGTCCGAAGCGCGCTGGGCGCTCGACCCAGCGATGTCTCCCGCCTGGTTCTCGGCCACGGCATAAAGCTGGCCGGCATCGGAATCCTGAGCGGTGCCATCGCAGCCCTGGCGCTAACGCGCTTGCTCTCCAGCCTGCTTTTCAACGTCAGTTCCACCGACCCCCTGACGTTCATCACCGTGGCGATTCTTCTCACCCTTGTCGCGCTTGCGGCTTGCTACATCCCGGCCCGCCGCGCCATGCGCATTGACCCGGTGATCGCCTTGCGCTGCGAGTAGCAGCAATCCACCTGCGGTGCAGGCGCCGGGCTTCAGCCGGGCCAGCCCTCCCCAGTAATCATGCCGGCGCGGAGCCGCCAGTTAGGCTTCGACGACACCATTTTCCATCGGCACTGGCGCAACCGCTGCTTTCGCCTTCGTCGTGGTAATCACCACCACGCTGACCAACACAAACAAAGTCCCCACCATCGTTCGTGCTCCCAGCGCCTCGCCGCCAAGAAAATACCCAACCAGCACGGCCACAACCGGATTTACGTACGCGTACGTCCCGACCTTGGTCGGCGATTCATGATGAATCAGCCAGAGGTAAGCGGTAAACCCGATGATCGAGCCCGCAACGATCAGGTACGCCAGCGCGAACCAAACCCCGCGCGACACGCTCTCGGGATGAAAATTGCGAAATTCACCAAGAAAACCCGCCACCCCTGCCAGCATGATTCCTCCAAGCAGCATCTGCACTCCGGAACTCATGGCTTTCGAGGATGGCAGTGGGAGCTTGCGCGTGAGCGCCGAGGCAATCGACCAGGTCATCGACGCAACGATCAGCGCCACCGCCCCGGCCCGGTCGATCGGCGGTCCCCCCAGGTTCAACGAGCGGCTCATCAGCACCGCCACGCCCGCGATGCCAATCAGCAACGCTACGGCCAGTCGCACCGTCAGCTTCTGCGTTCGCAGCAAAATAATTTCCGAAAGCGCCATAAACACCGGAATCAGCGCAAGCATGACCGCCGCAATCCCCGAAGGCACCCGCTGCTCGGACCAGAACAACAACCCGTAATCGAGCACGAAGATCAGCGTGGCCAGTGCAAACGCCGACCCCCATTCGCGCCCCTTCGGCAACCGCTCGCCCCGCGCAATGGTCCAGACGCAAAGCACAAACCCCGCAATCGAAAACCGCATCGCTGCCAGCAGAAACGGCGGAACTTCCCGCACACCGACCCGAATGGCCAGAAACGTGGATCCCCACACAAAATAAATGATCCCGAACGCCAACAGCGTTTTCCACGCCGGACGATGAGCGTCAGTTGCCATAACAAAGTATGCATTCAATGGAGGCGGGTGTTCTACCTTTGCCTTTTCGAACGCCCAAGCCCAATAGGCCTATGCTCCGAAAAACGAACACTCTTCTTAACTGCTAGAATGCCAATCGAGGAGCAAGAGGACGCGTGAAGGCCTTCCAGATCGCCGACGGCAAGCTGAAATCAGCGTCAAAACCGCTTCCGAAGCTGCGCCCCGGCTGGGCTGTCATCCGCGTACGCCTGGCTGGAATTTGCAACACCGACATCGAGATTCTGCGCGGCTACCATGCCTTTCGCGGTGTTCCCGGCCATGAATTCGTCGGCGAAGTCGCCGAGGTCCGAGGCGTTTCCTCCCGCAAACGAGCCCAATGGGTCGGCCGCCGCGTCACTGGCGAAATCAACATCTCCTGCGCGGCCCATGGGTTCCGGCCCATTTGCCAGTTCTGCCGCCGCGGCCTCAAGACCCACTGCACCCGCCGCACCGTTCTCGGCATCGTCAACCACGATGGCGCCTTCGCCGAATACCTGACCTTGCCGCTCGAAAATCTTCACCGCATTCCCGATTCCATCAGCGACGAACAAGCTGTGTTCGTCGAGCCGCTCGCCGCCGCTTGCGAAATTCTCGCTCAAGTAAGCGTCAGCAGGTTTCGCGAAGCCGCCGTGCTTGGTGACGGCAAACTTGCGCAACTGATCGCTCGCGTTTTGCGCTCGGCGATACCGCGCGTCGTGATGTACGGCAAACACAGTGACAAATTGTCGTTGGCACGCCATGCCAAAATCGAAACCAAGCGCGTAGCCGGCGATGCGAGCGATCTCAAGCGCATCAAGCACATGTTTCCGCTTGTGGTCGAAGCCACCGGCTCGCCAACCGGCCTAACGCTGGCCCAGCACATGACCGAGCCTCGTGGCACGCTGGTGCTGAAGTCCACATTTCACGGCGCCGCCCCGGTTGAAACCTGGCCCATCGTCGTAAAAGAAATCACGGTGGTCGGCTCTCGCTGCGGTCCGTTCGCGAAGGCCATCGCCCTGCTCCGGACCGGCAAGGTAGACCCTACGCCGCTGATCACGCGCACGTTCCCACTGGACAAAGCGCCGGCGGCGATCCAATTCGCGCAAGAATCGAATGTGACGAAAGTGCTGCTCAAACCCGATTCGCGGGGAACGCGCTAACACTTCCAAACGCTTCCCGTTCCGACGGTATACTGGGACGCCCGCCCTGAGGAGACAGGTAAATGGGGAATCCGCACCCTCTCGAGGTCACGATGGATTTTATCAAGCGCATCAACGCGGGCGACGTGAGCGCCCTCTGCGAGCTGATGAGCGAAGGGCACATTTTTCAGGACGCGCTGGGCAAGCGGTTCATAGGCCGCGAAACGATGCGCCAGGGCTGGACCATGTACTTCAAGCTGGTTACCGACTACCAGGTGCACGCGGTGGAATTTTTCCAGACCCAGGACCGGCTCGCCGTCTTCGGCACCGCCAGCGGCAGATATACAGGCGGCGCCGCGGCGAAAGAAAATTTCTGGGAAGTTCCCGCGGCGTGGAGAGCCGTGGTGCAGGACGGATTGATTGCGGAATGGCGCGTTTACGCCGACAATCAGCCGCTGCGCAAGTTGATGGGAGAGACGGTGCCGTAGGTGGGCACGGACGCGCTTGCCCATCTTCAAACCAGGACATCCGCCGCGACGGCGGATAGCCGGGCCGGGCTAAAGCCCGGCGCTTACATCGGCGGGCGCAGCCGTCAAGACTTATGAATGAGCGCGAACTTACGAAATTATTGGAAGCGGTACGCGCGGGAGAGGTCTCTCCCGCGCGTGGCCTCGAACGTTTGAAACACTTGCCGTTCGAGGATTTGGGGTTCGCGAAAGTGGATCACCATCGCGCGCTGCGGCAGGGCTACTCCGAAGTGATTTTCGGAAAAGGCAAGACGCCGGAGCAGGTTGCGGAAATTGTGCGCTCGATGCTGCGGCATAAGGACGGAAGGCAAAATATTCTGATCACGCGCGCGAGTGAGAAGGTCTTTGCGGCCGTGCGCCGCGTGGATCCCGGCCGAAGCGGCGCCAAGAAACCGAGGAAAAAATCCGGGGGTGGCGGTGCCGCGGAGTTTCACGCGCTGTCCGGCGTGATTACCATCGAACGCAGCAGCGAGATTTTCGGTAAAGGCACGATCTTCATCGTTTCCGCGGGCACCAGCGATATTCCCGTCGCGGAAGAAGCGCTGCTGACGGCGCGCATGATGGGCAACCGCGTCGAGCATCTCTACGATGTCGGCGTCGCGGGGATCCACCGCTTGCTGGAGCATCGCGAGAAATTAACGAAGGCCCGCGTGGTCATTTGCATCGCCGGAATGGAAGGCGCGCTGCCGAGCGTGGTCGGCGGATTGGTTGCCGTGCCGGTGATCGCGGTGCCGACCAGCACAGGTTACGGCGCAAGCTTCGGTGGCGTGGCGGCGCTCCTCGGCATGCTGAACAGTTGCGCGTCCAATGTGACCGTGGTGAATATCGACAACGGTTTCGGCGCCGCTTGCGTGGCCTCCTGCATCAACCGGTTATGAGTACAAGGCCTTGGCAGGCCGCTTGAGACCGGGCATGGGGGCGTTGCGTCGGACGGGCGTGTTCGGCGGCGCTGGGGTCGAGATTTGTGGGCAGCCTTGTCGGATGCCCTCAGAATGACAATTTTCACCTAAGTGTTCGGGTGCGGCCGCGCTGTTGACATCCAAAACAGCGGCTGACAGACTGATTCTACCCGCACAAAAATGCCACACGCCCAGGGACAAATCGTAACCGTAGGTGTGACCGGAGCGAGCGGCGCGCTTCTGGCGCAAAAAGCGCTCGCTTTGCTGGAAGCCGATGCGCGCGTCGCGCGCATACATCTGGTGGTCACGGAAACCGGCCAGCGGTTGTTCGCCGAAGAACTCGCAATCTCTGCGGGCGATTTGAAGCAGTTGCCGGCTCGCATCCTGGGTAACCCTGCGAAGAAAATTGAAGTTCTCGCGAATAAAGATGTCGGGGCCTCCATCGCTTCGGGCAGTTACGACGTGGACGCCATGATCGTCATTCCCTGCTCGATGGGGACGCTTGCGGCGATCGCGAATGGCATCAGCGATGATCTGGTCACACGCGCCGCGGATGTGATGCTCAAAGAATCGCGCAAACTGGTGCTGTGCATCCGCGACACGCCGTTCAATCGCGTGCACCTGGAAAACATGCTGCGCGCGCAACAGGCTGGCGCGGTGATCATGCCCGCGATTCCGTCGTTCTATCATCGACCGAAGACGATCGACGATCTGGTTACGCAATATACGTGCCGCGTGCTCGCGCAGATCGGGTTACCGCAAGAGGAAATGTATCGCTGGACCGGCACGCGCGCCTCAAAAGAGGCAAAGGCATGAGGGGCTTTCACCACCGAGGGCACAGAGTTCGCAGCGCCGGAAAAATCCGGATTTCTCTATGCTCTCCGCGAATTCTGTGGTGAATTCTTCCCGCCAATGACCACGAACCGCATTCGCACCGTGCTCGAGATGATTAAGTTCGAGCATTCCGTGTTTGCGCTGCCGTTCGCGCTGACCGGCGCGTTGTTGGCGGCGCGGGCTACGCATCAACCGCCCAATGGGTGGCCGACGCTGCGGCAAATTTTCTGGATTGTCGTTGCAATGGTGGCGGCGCGGTCGGCGGCGATGACCTTGAACCGCATCGCCGACCTTCGCTACGACCGTGAGAATCCGCGCACGCAGCAACGCGCGCTGGCTACCGGGGCGCTCTCGGTTTCGTTCGCGTGGTTTTTTACAGCGATCGCGGTTGCGGTGTTTGTACTTGCCGCCTGGCAACTCAATGCGCTGGCGCTAAAGCTGGCGCCAGTCGCGCTGGGGATTCTGTTTTTTTATTCCTACACCAAGCGCTTCACGAACTGGTCGCATCTTTTTCTTGGTTTCGCTCTGGGCATTTCTCCCGCGGCAGCATGGATTGCGATTAGCGGCGGGTTGGATTTGCGCATGCTGATCCTATGCGCTGCGGTCACCCTGTGGGTTGGCGGCTTCGACGTGCTGTACGCCTGCCAGGACGTTGACTACGACCGCCGCGCCGGCCTGTATTCCGTGCCCAAGCGCTTTGGCATCGCCAACGCGCTGCGGATCGCTCGCGTCATGCACGTTGGTGTCGTGGGGCTGTTGGCGTGGCTCGCATTCAGCTTCGCGCTTCCGTGGCCTGCATGGGCCGGCGTCGCCGTCGTGGCCGCATTGCTCGCCTACGAACATTCTCTTGTCAAAGCCGACGACCTCAGCAAGCTCGACGCTGCGTTTTTCGCGATGAACGGTTATATTAGTATGTCGTTCCTGTTGTTCTGGGGCGCTGCCGCCGCGGTTTGGCGCGTTTGAACGTTTCAGAACTTTTGAAGAGAAAAATGACTGAATTGACGATTACCGACAAGCGGCTCAAGCCCATCGCCAGCAAAGTGCTGGCGGGGGAACGTTTGTCGATTGACGACGGCATCCTGCTGTACCGCTCCCCGGATTTGCTGGCGGTCGGCTGGCTGGCGAACCACGTGCGCGAGAAGCGCCACGGCAACGTCACTTACTTCAACGTCAACCGGCACATCAATCCCACCAATGTTTGCGTGGCGCACTGCAAGCTTTGCGCGTTTGGCCGTGACGCCAGTTCAAAAGGCGCGTACACCTTCGCCCTGGAGGAAATCTACCAGCGCGCCGAGCAGGGCGTTCGCGAAGGCGCCACGGAATTTCACATCGTCGGCGGGCTGCACCCCGACCTCACCTTCGACCACTATCTCGAGATGGTGCACGGCCTGAAGCAACGCTGCCCCACCGTGCACTTGAAAGCGTTCACGATGGTTGAGGTGCATTTCTTCTCGCGCATCGCGAAACTTTCCGTCGAGGAAGTGCTGCAAAAGATGAAGGACGCCGGAGTAGACTCCTGCCCAGGCGGCGGCGCCGAAATTTTTCATCCGCGCGTGCGCAAGATCATCTGCGACCACAAGACCAGCGGCCAGATGTGGCTCAATACTGCGCGAAAAGCTCATCAGGCTGGTTTGCACTCCAACGCCACGATGCTGTACGGCCACGTGGAAACCGAGGAAGAGCGCGTCGATCATCTGGTCAAGTTGCGCGAGTTGCAGGACGAGACCCGCGGATTCGTAGCCTTCATCCCGCTGGCGTTCCACCCGGACAACACCGCGCTCTCGCACATTCCGAAAACGACCGGCTATCTCGATCTACGCAACATCGCCGTTTCGCGCCTGCTGCTCGATAATTTCGAGCACATCAAAGCGTATTGGATCATGCTGACGCCCAGCATCGCGCAAATCGCGTTGCGCTTCGGCGCGAACGATCTCGACGGCACGGTGGTGGAAGAGAAGATTTACCACGATGCTGGCGCCAAAACCTCCGAATTCACGCCACGCGCCGAACTCGAGCGCCTGATTCGCGCCGCCGGCCGGGTGCCCGTCGAGCGCGACACACTGTACCGCCCCGTCGATCGCTCGAAGATGCCGCCGATCGTGCCCACGCCTCCGCCCGGCCTGGTTTCCCTCACCCTCAACGTGTGACCTGCACGGTAGAATCTTGCGGAAGGTGGCCCGCCCGGATTCCCTAAATCCTTTGCGAGAATCGTCTGGCAGGCCTCTGCTTAAAGGTGCGTTGTGCCCAGGAAAGGGAGGAACGTGCTTGCGAACCATTCTTTTGCTGACAATCTCGAACATATTCATGACGTTTGCATGGTACGGGCATCTGAAATACCGGAGCGAAGCGCTGTGGAAAGTGATCTTCGTTAGCTGGGGGATCGCTTTTTTTGAATATTGCTTTCAGGTGCCCGCGAATCGCATCGGGTCTTATGAGTTTTCGGCGGCGCAGTTGAAGACGATTCAGGAGTTCATTACCTTGACCGTTTTCTCCGTTTTTTCGGTCTTGTATCTTGGCGAGAAGTTGCGATGGAATTATGCGGCGGGGTTTGCGTGCATGGTGCTGGGAGTGTTTTTCGTTTTTCATAAGTGGTGATGGACGGTCAGGAGTCCGAGGCGCGGGCCACGGTCGGCAGCCACCAATCCACGGCCCCGTCGGACCAGGCCATGGACGGTGTGCGTTGCCATCCAGCGGTTGGGGCGTCGGAATTTGCGGGCGCGTCTCGACAGCGTCATGCGATCAATATACCCTTCCGAAGAGCACGGGAATCGAATGCTGTGCGTTCCAAAAGTTTGAATACTGCAAAAGGAGCAACACCATCATGCAACGTAAGGCAAGCGCGGTTTGGCAAGGTGACCTGAAGAGCGGCAAAGGAACAATTTCCACCGACAGCGGTACCTTGAAGCAGACACAATATTCGTTCAGCACGCGGTTTGAGAATGGCGTGGGGACGAATCCCGAGGAATTGCTGGCGGCCGCGCACGCGGGTTGCTTCACGATGGCGCTTTCCGGGCAACTGGGAGCTGTCGGTCTGAAGGCCGACAAACTGGAGACGACCGCAACGGTCTCGCTGGAAAAAGTGGGTGACGGCTTCAGCATCACAAAGAGCCATCTCGACCTGGTTGCTCGCGTACCCGGAGCGGACAAGGCGAAATTCGATACCGCGGTGAAGAACGCGGAAACCGGCTGCCCGGTGTCGAAACTTTTCCGAGCGGAAATCTCCGTCACCGCGCGCCTGGAATCGTAAGGCGCCGCCGCTTTTCGCGCGCACTGCCGAACGAGTACAATGCCGCCCATGATTCCAGTTCCCGGCGCTTTCCTGGCGGGTGTTGCGATATTTTTCATCGTGATCTGGGACGCGTTCGAGTCCGTGATCCTGCCGCGCAGGGTGACGCGAAGATTCCGGCTGACGCGTCTGTTCTACCGGGTCACCTGGGTAAGTTCGAAGGTCCTCGTGAAGCTCGTTCCGGCACGCAAGACGCGCGACGCCCTGCTGGGTTTCTACGGTCCGATTTCGCTGCTGATTCTCATCGGCGTCTGGGCTGTCGGATTGGTTCTGGGATTTGGGTTGATGCAATTCGGCGCGGGCTCGGCGGTAAACACGACCGGCGGCCAGCCGGGTTTAGCGACCGATTTCTACCTGAGCGGCACGACATTCTTCACGCTGGGACTTGGCGACGTCGTGCCGCGTTCGGGACTTGCGCGGGTGCTGGTGGTTGTGGAGGCGGGCTTCGGTTTCGGTTTTCTGGCGGCTATCATCGGGTATCTGCCGTTCATTTACGGCTCGTTCTCGAAGCGCGAGGTGGAAATTTCCCTGCTGGATTCGCGCGCGGGGACTCCCCCGACGGCCGGCGAATTGCTTCTCCGCCATAGTTATGAAGGCGGGCGTGAGGCGCTACGCGAGTTGCTGAGGGATTGGGAGTTGTGGTGCGCCGAGTTGATGGAGAGCCACCTTTCCTATCCGGTGCTGGCGTTTTTCAGGTCGCAGCACGACAACCAATCGTGGATTGCGGCGCTGACTGCGATTCTGGATGCGTGCGCATTGCTCAAAGTAGGCATTGAAGGATCCTGCGAGCGCCAGGCGAAGTTGACGTTCGCCATCGCGCGGCACGCGGTCGTCGATCTTTCGCAGGTTTTTGGCACCCCGCCTCGCGCGCTGCCGCAGGAGCGGCTGCCGGCGTCGGACGCGGCTCGATTGCGCGACAAGCTGTCGGAGCACGGACTGCGATTACGTGATACGCCAGAAGCGCAGCAGGAACTTACGGCGATGCGGAACAGTTACGAGCCATACATTTACGCGCTGGCGACCTATTTGAACCAGACCCTGCCGCCATGGATTCCGCAGGGAAAAGGCAAGGACAATTGGCAGACGACCGCGTGGGGCGAAGCGGCCGGTTTGGTCAGCAAACAAGTGGCGACGGTTACCGTGGACGACCATTTCTGATTTTTTTCTGGAAGGTCGGAAGTCGCCGCCGTGCTAAAGAACTCATGTCGTGACGGCAACGCCGGGAAATTTTCCTGGGCCGTGCCGAAGAGCACGACAGGGATTGATGTTGGGTTTAAACTCGCCTTTGAAAGGCACAAAGGGTGCGGCACCCCAGAGTGAGGAAAAAAGGATGAAAGCCATTCGCATTCATGAGTTCGGTGGCCCCGAAGTTTTGAAGTTCGAGGAAATTCCCACGCCTAAACCGGAAGCCGGGCAGGTGCTCGTGAAGGTGCACGCGGCCGGCGTGAATCCATACGACACGTACATGCGGTCGGGGACATACGCCATCAAGCCCCCCCTGCCGTATACGCCGGGCTCGGACGCCGCGGGCGTGGTGGAGGCGGTGGGCAGTGGCGTGACCTCGGTGAAACCGGGCGATCGCGTGTACACGGCGAAAACCATCACCGGAGCGTACGCGGAATATACGCTCACCCTCGAAGACCAGTCGCAGAAACTGCCCGCTAACATTACCTTCGACCAGGGCGCGGCCATTTGGGTTCCGTATGGCACGGCATATCACGCGCTCAAGCAGGAAGCCAAGGGTCGCGCGGGCGAAATCGTGCTCGTGCATGGCGCGAGCGGAGGCGTGGGCAGCGCGGCGGTGCAGATTGCGCGAGCAGAAGGGCTAACCGTCTACGGCACCGCCGGCACCGACAAGGGGCTCGATCTGGTCAAGCGTGAAGGGGCGCATCGAGCGTTCAACCATACCAAAGCGGGCTACACCGACGAAATCATGAAGGCTACCGGCGGACGAGGCGTCGATATCGTTCTGGAGATGCTGGCCAACGTGAATCTTGCGGCCGATCTGCAGATGCTTGCGACACATGGGCGGGTGATCATCATCGGCAACCGCGGCGAAATCACCATCAACCCGCGCGATTTGATGGCGCGGCGCGCGTCGGCACGTGGATTCACGTTGTGGGCGGTCACCGAGGCGGAAACGAAAGAAATCCACGCGGGTCTGTATGCGGGCTTGGAGAACGGGACCCTCCGGCCGGTGGTCGGCAAGGAGATTCCGCTGGCCGAAGCGGCGCGCGCGCACCAGGAAGTGTTGGCGGCCGGGTCCCACGGGAAAATTATCCTCGTGCCGTAACGCAAATCGGGCCCGCCTCAACGGGAGACGATTCACCCGCCTGACTGAGCCTCATTCGTTGACTGGTCCCGTTGTCACCGTATAATCAATGACGTCGCGCTCAGCGGCGAAACGGACTCGAGGCCCTCATCGTGCACGCGCATCTCCCTATCCAGGTGCTACTTGCCGCGCACACGGCCTCCGTCGGCCAGTACTGGCACAAGCTCACGGACAAAACGTTCACGGGGATCTATCACGCCAACTTTTTCGACTTGGCGATGATGATTCCGTACTTCATCGTCCTGTTCGTGCTTGCGATCTACGGACTGCACCGTTATTGGCTGGTTTACGACTACTACGCATACGCAAAAAATGTTCCCGGGCCGACTCCGGTAGCGACGTCCTGGCCTCGCGTGACGATTCAGTTGCCCATTTTCAACGAGCGCTATGTAATCGAGCGGCTGGTCGAAGCCATTTCGCGCTTCGACTATCCTCGCGAGCTGCTGGACGTGCAGGTGCTGGACGATTCCACCGATGAAACGCAGCAAGTCGCCAGCGACGTTGTGGATCGATTCGCGGCGCAGGGCATGCCAATCGTCTATATCCATCGCTCGAATCGCCAGGGCTACAAGGCCGGCGCCCTGGAAAATGGACTAAAGACGTCGCGGGGTGAGTTTGTCGCCATTTTCGATGCCGACTTCATTCCTGAGGCGGATTTTCTGCGCCGCACCATTCCCTATTTTCAAAACAAGGAAATCGGCATGGTGCAAGCGCGGTGGACGTATCTAAACCGCGACTATTCGCTGCTCACGGAGGTGGAAACGATCCTGCTGGACGGGCATTTTGTCGTGGAGCATGGCGCACGCTCGCGTCGCGGCGCATTTTTCAATTTCAACGGAACCGCAGGAGTCTGGCGACGGCAAGCCGTCGAAGATGCAGGCGGCTGGCAGCACGACACGCTTACCGAAGACACCGATCTTTCCTACCGCGCGCAGCTTTTCGGCTGGAAATTCCTGTACCTTCCCGACATCGAGTGCGCTTCCGAGCTGCCTATCGATATGAACGGCTTCAAAGCGCAGCAGGCCCGCTGGGCGAAGGGTCTGATGCAGACCGCCAAGAAAATACTGCCCAGAGTTTTCGCGTCGGACGTACCGTGGTACGTAAAGTTGGAAGCGTTCTTTCATCTTACGGCCAACATCAGCTACCCGCTGATGGTCTTGCTTTCGACGATGCTGCTTCCCGCGATGATCGTGCGTTTCTATCAGGGGTGGTTTCAGATGATCGTGATCGACCTGCCGCTGTTTCTGGCTTCGACGTGCTCGATCTCGAGTTTTTATCTCGTGGCACAGAAGGAAATTCACCCGAAGACCTGGTGGCGCACGTTTCTCTACATGCCTTTCGTGATGGCCATCGGGATCGGGATTTCGGTCCGCAACGCGCAAGCGGTTTTGGAAGCGATCGCCGGGAAGAAAAGCGAATTCGCGCGCACACCGAAATACAAAATCGAAGGCAAGAAAGACACCTTCGTCTCGAAAAAGTACCGCAATAAAGCCGGCTGGATGCCCTACGCCGAAGTCCTTCTCGGTATCTATTTCGCGCTGACCGTTGTGTATGCGGTCGTGAATGAAAATTACGCTACCGTGCCGTTTCTATTGCTCTTTGTGTGGGGCTACCTTTACACTGGCTTCATGTCGCTGGGCCAAAGTTATTTCGCGCATTTGCGTTTCGACGTGAACGCTCCCGAAATGCGGCCAGCGGCGTCGGGCGCGCCTGGCTTCTGACGGAACGTTACGCGTCTTTTCACGGTTCGGCCTCCTCCACGTCATTCAAAAGAAATATTTAGAGTGAAGGAGTGCACGAAAATGGGAAGCATGTGGTGTGCTGTTTGATGAAGCAAGCCAAGGTCTAACACAGATTTTGGAGCCCCGACCTCTTACGCAAAATGAAGTGAGAGCGCGTATCCGGCCCGGTTGGATCAAAAACCCGCGACGGGAGTTCCTATGAAATTCATGCGCCTTTTGATGTTTGGGACGGGCCTGTTGATGGCGAACGGCGCCGGTGCGCAGGATTCAATCAAACCATTTCATCTCGATGAGGCCACCATCAGCGATGTGCACGCGGCGTACAAGTCCGGCGCTCTCACCTCCGTAAGGTTGGTGCAGGCTTATTTGGAGCGCATCCGGGCCTGCGACCAGGCAGGCCCGAAACTCAATGTAGTGATCTTTCTCAATCCTCGGGCCTTGGAAGAGGCGGCCGCGCTAGATCAACAGTTCCGCAGGACCGGGAAGTTGGTCGGCGCGCTCCATGGAATCCCAGTGCTGCTGAAAGACAATGTCAACACGAATGACATGCCGACCACGGGCGGTTCGCTCAGCCTGGCTGGATACACTCCCGACACCGATGCAGCAATTACTCGGAAATTGCGCAGCGCCGGCGCAATCATCATAGCTAAGGTCAACCTACACGAGTTCGCGATCTGGGGTGAAACGGTTAGCTCGATCCAGGGGCAGACCCTCAATCCCTATGACCTAACCCGCACGCCTGGCGGGTCGAGTGGTGGAACCGGTGCGGGTGTGGCTGCCAATTTCGCGATTGCGGGCATTGGCACCGACACCGTCAACTCCATCCGATCACCAGCGTCGGCGAACAGTATCGTGGGTATTCGCCCGACGCTCGGTCTCGTCAGCCGAGCCGGTATCATCCCGTACTCATTCACCCAGGATGCCGCCGGTCCGCTCGCCCGCACCGTTACTGACGCGGCGAAGATGTTAAACGTGCTCGTCGGCTATGACCCTAACGATCCGGCGACGGCATGGGGCGTCGGGAATACCGAGCAGGATTACACGAAATTCCTGAAGGCCAACGGTGTGCAGGGCAAGCGCATCGGCGTATTACGCAGTTTCTTCGGCATTGCACCCATCAACGACGAGGTCAATATGATCACGAGCCGAGCGGTCGAGGATCTGAAGGGGTCTGGCGCAACGGTAGTCGAGCTGAACACCCCAGACCTCGATAGCGGCAAGCTTTTCTCGGATATCAGCGTTCACCTGTACGAATTTAAGCCGGCAATCAACGCTTATCTGGCCGCGGGCAACACGCCCGTTAAATCGCTCGAGGAGATCATCGCTTCCGGCAAGTTTCATCCGAACATCAGGGACGACATCACCAAAGCACAAGGCCTCGAGATGGACGACAGCTATCGCTTGCGTCTTCACAAGCGCTCCGAGTTGCAGCAGCGGGTCATGAAGATCATGGCTGACGAGCGACTCGATGCGATAATGTTCCCGCATCAGAAGCGGCTGGTGGTGCCCATTGGGGAGACTCAGGTGGAGCGCAACGGCGCTCTTGGATCAGTGACCGGCTTTCCTTCCATCGTCGTACCAGGCGGATTTTCTTCCCCAACTCCGACGGCCACGCTCGGCGTCCCGGTGGGCATCGAATTCCTCGGCAGACCCTGGTCCGAGAAGCTATTGGTCGAGATTGGCTACGGTTATGAACAAGCGACCAAGCACCGCCGCCCTCCGCCAACCATACCGCTACTGCTCACCTCCCGATATCCTAACTAGGTGACGAGGTTAGTCTGAAGGCTGAATCGGCATAATGATCGGATGAAAAGTGATTCAGCTTAATACTCTTCGGGCAGGAAGAGGGTGGTCACGGCGCGACCTGATTCCGTGATAATCCAGAGCTCGCATAAGAGCAATTCATCCCGCCAAGGCTATTCGTCTCAACGATGTTCTCAAAGACATCCGTGAGGACCGGAACGCAAGCGTTGGGCATCCGACGAAACTTAACCGCAAAGGGGTGTTGTCCACGCGTGGGAATATTCAGAATTCGATGCGCAAAGACGGATTCGAACTGTTTTTCTTATCCCAAGAAAGACGTCAATTAAGGACAAAGATCCCGCCGTCAGCGCCGTTTTTTCGGCATGGAGTGGGTGGACAAAGAAGAAAGCTCCGGGAATCGCGACGGGGTGCGTGCGATTCCCGGAGCTCTATGGCGCGCGAAACTGTTCAGTGGGTCGTCGCGCCAGAGGTCGATGTGGGTACGGCGTTTCGCGCGGCAGAAAAGCGGCGCTGCCGGCGGGTCGCCGCTACCGTGTAAATCGCAACCAGCCCCGTCCCGATGGCGAGGATCAGGATCATCGTCACGTCTACGGCGTTCAGCGGGGCGGCAAACATGCCGTTCCAATCCGCCCCGGAGATGACAGCAGCCTGCGATACGGGAACACTCTGGCTGGCGTCCAGCGCCAACACCGGAGTCGCCGAGACGGGAGCGGCCGCCACGAGCTCCGTCGCCGGAGTGCCCGGATTGATGTCAAAGGTGTCCGGGTCGGTATCTTGTTGAGCGCGAGCCGGGCTTGCCAACAGCAATGCGACTCCCAACCCCAGCACGATCATCGGAACTCGAACAATGTTTTGCAGTTTCATGGCGGCCACTCCCTCAGTTTTGCTTTTCGACTACGCCTTAGAGGATTGCAATGTGGGGGCCACACCGCTCGCAATGGTCGATCCACGGAGTCGATCGCGGAAGTGTATGGAAACAGGATGTTTACTAAAGCAGAGATCTGGGGCGGTCGCGCCCGGGCTTTGCAATTTCGCGTTCGCGACTAACCTCACGGATAGGCCTCCTATCCGTTTGGATAGCGATACGCTACTGCGCCCCAGCTACTCGAACTCAAACAGCACGATTTCGGCCTGCGAACCGACACGCAGCGGCGGACCCCAGGTTCCCGCCCCACTCGATGTATACACCAGCATCTTTCCGATCCGATTCAGCCCGTATACAAACTCTTGATAGATGCGGGCAGCGATCCATGTGTACGGAATGAACTGCCCCAGGTGGGTATGCCCGGAGACCTGCAGCCCGATTCCCGCAGCCTCGGCCACGGCGACGTGATCGGGCGCGTGGGTCAGCAGCACGCTGGCCCGCCCTTGATCGATACCGATGGCCTCCAGCACCGAGCGGAAATGCCCTTCATGCGTGGCGTGACGGTAGGGCACACCCACGATCTGCAATCCATCGATATCGGCTTTCTCATTGTTCAACACGCGCACGCCGGAAGCGCGCACGGCTTCGAGATACTTCGCGGGGTCGCGAAATTCCTCGTGATTCCCTTCCACAAAGAAAGTTCCCAGCGGCGGCCGCAAGTCCTTAAGGGGGGACGCGGCTCGTTTTGCATCTACGGCGGTACCGTCGTAAAGATCGCCCGCGATCCACACCATGTCGGGTTTCAGCTTATTGATCATCGCCGTCATCCGGCGGGCAAAACTCTTATTTTTGACGTGCCCCAGGTGCATATCGCTGATTAACGCCGCGGTTCTGCCGCGCCAGGAGGCCGGGAGGTTCGGCAACTTGATGCTGACACGCCGAACTCGCGTCCACGCTGCGTTGATCACGCCGTAGGCGCTGATAACGGCAGCCGTCCCGAAGACAGTTACGTCCAGCAACCGGCCGTTGAGGTTTAAACCCGCCAGGCGAACCGCGCCATAAATCACCCAACACGCGCAAGCCGCGAAAAAGAGAAAGCTCGCGGCTCCCAGCCAGATGGCGGCAACAGTGTACAGCCATCGCAAGAAGGGATTGGTATACCGAAAGGCCAAAAGCGACGTGACCAAAAAGCTGACCGAGAGAATCGCGAGCGTCAGTTGCAGTGGCGAAATGCCGGGCGGGTCCGGAGCCTGCCAGAAGTAAGTCCACGTCTCATACAGAAATATATGCCCCAGAAACAAGACGGACTGAAAAATAGCGATAAACACAACCAAGCGCGATCTCATCTTATATTCGATGACGCAAACCCCCGATCGTGTACAGAGGCAAAGACCTCCAGCATCCCTCTTTTGGCCCATCTCGGCTACAATTCTGCCACCTTGGGTGTGCCCGTTTGCGGGTTGCCCTCTAGACCGACCCGGACGCCCTTCCGGGCAGCAAGAGTGTCGTGGTGACGAGGTGAAGAAATGAGTGGTCGTTCTACTTCGCGGTGCTACAAATTTGTGTCCTTGTCGTTCGCATTCGTTCTGACCTGCTTCGGGACGGCAGTCGCCGTGCCAAATGTGCAAGCCCAGCAGCGGCGCGAGCGTGAGCCGAACAGCGCTTATGCGGAGCGCCGGGCGAAGCTTGCCGCCGAAGTCGATGCTCCCATTGTCGTGTGGGGGCTCACGGGCCGCGAGGAATTTTCGGAGGCTTATGTCTTTGCGCAGGAGGAAAATTTCTATTACTTGACCGGACACAATGAAGAAGGAGCGGCGATGGTCATTTGGCCGTCCGCGAAGCCGGCGGCCGGCGAGGCTGGCGGTAGCGACGCCGGGAACGATGCCCTTTTTCTTCCGGCCAAAGATCCCGCGAAGGAGAAATGGAACGGGGTGCGGATGTCGCCGTCCGATCCGGGCATCGAGGCGCGCACCGGCTTCTCTACCGTGAAACCCTTCGGCGAGTTGCGCTCCACCGTCGAAAGGCTCGCCAAAATTTATCCCCATCTCTACACCATTCTTCCCTACGACACGGAGCTAGGCGGCTACCCGCACGAAAAGGAAGTTGTGGATTGGCTGCAACTTGCCGCGCCCCAAGCAAAGTTGAAAGACATCCGGCAGCAGATCTATGCGCTGCGGCAGATCAAATCGCTAGGCGAGATCGGCTTCCTAAAGGAGGCCATCGATCTTTCGCTTGACGCGCATTTCGAAGCGATGAAGATGATGCGGCCCGGCCTGTACGAGTATCAGGTTGCCGCGAAAATGGTGGAGGTTCACGCCATGGGCGGCTCGGAAGCGGAGGGCTACGCGCCGATTGTCGGCGCCGGCCCTAATTCCACCGTGCTGCATTACGACAAGCTTTCGCGCAAAATTGAAGACGGCGACATCGTGGTGATGGATGTTGGCGCGCAATTTTCCGGCTACTCCGCCGACATCACGCGCACCATTCCGGCCAGTGGAAAATTCACGCCGCGGCAGCGCGAAATCTACGAGATTGTGCTGGGCGCGCAAAATGCGGCGATGGCGGCGCTCAAGCCGGGCGTGGACCTGTGCCGAAGAGGCGACAACAGCGTCTACAAAATTTCCTACGATTACATCAATTCGCACGGGAAAGATCTGCACGGCAAGCCGCTCGGCCCGTACTACATTCACGGACTGGGCCATGATATCGGCCTGAACGTGCATGACCCCGGGGATTACTGCAAGCCGCTGCAGCCAGGAATGGTGGTCACCATGGAACCCGGCGTCTACATCCCCGAAGAAAATCTCGGCGTGCGCATCGAAGACGACGTGCTCATCACCGATACCGGGTACAAGTTTCTGAGCGAGCGCCTGCCGCGCAACCCCGAGGAAATCGAGAAAATCATGGCCAACGCGGCGGCAGAGCGCGCCAAGGGTGGCAAGAAAGAGTAGTGGTCAGTTCCCAGCGAGCGCGTCTGCCGACGCGGATAGGTGCCGCGTGGGAAAGGCGCGATCGGCCAGGGACTACCGAGACGGTCTCGACGAATGAAGTAGTTCAAACCCAAGACGATTCCGGTCGCATCCGATGATCGACAACGGGAGGGACCGTATGAATCTGCGTGATGCACCGATTGCCCAGGAAGGTTTCTTCGCCACGCACTTCTTCACCGTGAGGGACCAGAAAAAATCGAAGGACTTCTACGTCCGAATCCTTGGCGGGTAGGTGATCAAGCCGGAGAATCCCTGCTACATCAAGCTCGCGAACACCTGGATGATTCTCAATTCCGGTGGAGGCCCGACTCCCGACAAGCCAGAGGTCCTGCTCGAAACCCCTTCGGATCTCAACCGAGTGAATAGCTTCCTTAACTTGCGCGTCGCCGACATCTGGACCTGCTACAAACAATGGGGCGACAAAGCAGCGTTCTTCCTTACCGAGCCGCTCCGACAATCACGGCTGGGAATGGCGTTGCTCCATGCGTGATCCCGACGGGTACCTGATCGAGGTCGGCCAATATACTCAAATGGTCCTTAACCGTTTCAAAACCTACGCCGCGTAAATCTGACCCGACTACCCGAGAAGGGCGACGCCAGAACGGCGATGATTGACCGGCCGGAATGCCGGCCGTTATACTGTTGGTCCGCGCTGGAAGCGCAACTGGCCCCAGCGTGCCTCGAGTCATTCCGCGCGCTGCCGTATGCAGGTCAACGGGCCGCTTGCAGGAATTTCCGAAACTCAACACTTGCGATAGGGAGCGGTCGAGCCCGGCGTCCGGGTTCGCAGAAAACATGAGCAGCACAAAAGCGACACAACTTCGTCCCGGCATGGTGATCCAGCATGAAGGGCAGCTTTTCACGGTGTTCAGCGTCGATCACCGCACGCCGGGCAACAAACGCGGGTCCATGCAGACGCGCCTGAAAAACCTGCGGACGGGAACGATGATCGACTACCGGTTTCGCGCGGAAGAGTTCGTCGACCGGGCGATTCTGGATTCCGTGGAATTCGAATACCTCTACAGCGAGGGCGACAGTTTTCACTTCATGAACACGGAAACCTACGAGCAGATGCACCTTACGCGCGAGGAGCTCGGCGAAACGGTCTACTACCTGATTCCCAACACCGTGGTGAAAGTGGAATTTTTTGAGGACAAGGCCATCGGCGTCGATCTTCCAGACACCATGGACCTCAAAGTCATTCAAACCGAGCCGACGCTGCAAAAGGCAACTGCCAGCGCGGTTGGTAAGCCCGCAACACTGGAGACGGGATTGGTAGTACAAGTACCTCCGTTTGTGAACGAAGGCGACCGCATCAAGGTGGATACGTCGGAAGCGCGGTACGTGCAGCGGGTGGAATAAATCGCGAGATTTGCGAATGCAATTGCAGTTTGTGGGGTAGACTTTAGCTTCCGCCTCCGCAGCTGAGCTCAGCGCACGCTGGATTCAGAAGAGGCGAAAAGGCGCGACCGAGGCGACTCGATCGCGCCTTCGCTTTTTATTGGGGAGCACTGCCACCGGTATGCACGTTGGTGGCGTTGCGCCGATTGCGATTTGCGCGGCTCGCGCATCTCAAGCATGAAAAAACGCCCGCAAGGATGCTGGCGCTGCCAGTTGCGCCGACAGGTTATGCCTGGTTTGCTGTTGACCGGCCCAGGGAGGACTCTTCGCCGGCAGGATGGGCGCCGAAGACGCGGTCGAAAATGGTGTCCACGTAGCGTAGCTGGCGCAGTAAATCGAAGGTGTGGGCGAGCGCGGTGGCGTCCAGATATTTTGTGATTCGCGGATCATTCGCTACGCGATCACGAAAGCTGCAATCGCCTTCCCAGGCGGCCATGGCGTTTTCCTGTACGGCTTTGTAGGCTTCGTCGCGCGGCATGCCTTTTTCGATCACATCCTGCAGAAGCTGACCCGAGTAGACCAACCCATGCGTGGATTCCAGATTCTGCAGCATGCGTTGCGGGAACACGCGCATTTCCCCGATGATCGTGGTCATCTTGGCGAGCATGTAGTCCACCAGGATCGTGGAATCGGGCAGAATGACGCGCTCGACCGAACTGTGCGAGATGTCGCGTTCATGCCACAGTGCCACGTTCTCGAAGGCGGCGACCATATTCGATCGCACGATTCGCGCCAAACCCCCGATTTGCTCGGAGCTGACCGGATTGCGCTTGTGGGGCATCGCGGAACTTCCCCGCTGCTCGTGGCTGAACGGCTCTTCCGCTTCGCGCACTTCGGTGCGCTGCAGGTGCCGGATTTCGAGCGCGATTTTTTCGAGCGTGGCGGCGATGAGCGCCAGCGCGCTCATGTACTGCGCGTGGCGATCGCGCTGAATCACCTGCGAAGCGACCGGCGCAGCCACAAGTCCCAGGCGCTTGCAGATGCGCGCTTCCATTTCCGGACCGAGATGCGAAGCATTGCCAACCGCGCCGGAAATCTTGCCCACGGCCATTTGCGCGGCTGCGTCGCGGAAGCGTTTGATGTTGCGTTGGTTTTCGGAAAACCAATTCGCGATTTTCAGGCCGAACGTGATGGGCTCAGCGTGAATGCCATGGGTCCGGCCGATTTGCGGCGTGTCCCGAAATTGGTGCGCGCGCAGATCCAGGATTTCGCCGAAGACGACCAGGTCGCGCTCGATGAAATGGGAAGCGTCACGAATGAGCAGCGCTTGAGCGGTGTCCACGACGTCGTTCGAGGTCATGCCGTAATGCAGCCAGCGCGCGGCCATCGGATCGCCGACCGATTCACCGACCGCCATGGTAAACGCGATGACGTCGTGCTTTACGTGCGACTCGATTTCGTTGATGCGCGCGGGATCCGCTTTGGCTCGCGCACGCAGGGCCACAGCCGCCTCTTGCGGCACCAAGCCGGCCTCGGCTAGCGACTCGGTCGCGGCCAGCTCCACCTCCAGCCATTTCGCATATTTGTTGGCGTCGCTCCAGACGCGGCCCATTTCCAAACGGGTATAGCGTGGAATCAAACTGCCCCCCTGCGATTCTTCCCGAGAAACGCGGAATTTCTACCCTAATTATACCGTATCCGGTGATTACCCGGGCGCATGCGGACCGTCTGAGATAGAGTTGGGCGAGCCGCAGCTTTGAAGGAGAGCTCACACATGGCGACCGCGAAATGGCTGAGCGAGCTCGGCGCCGACATACGGTTTGGCTTTCGGACGCTACTGAAAAATCCCGGATTCACCACCATCGCGGTGCTGACATTAGCGCTGGGGATCGGCGCGAACACGGCGATCTTCAGCGTGGTCGAAAGCGTGCTGCTGCGCCCGCTGCCCTACAAACAACCCGAAGCACTGATCGACATCTGGAATACCTATCCCGGTTTTCAGCCGGTGGGGTTGTCGGCCGGAGATTACATCGATTGGAGCCGCCAGGCGAAAAGTTTTACCGAGTTGGGGGCATACGGCGAGATTTTGCAGGGCCTGAATTTAATCGGCGTAGGCGAACCCGAGCGTGTACAGGCCAGCTTCGCAAGCTCGAGCCTATTTTCGCTGCTGGGTGTCCAATCCGTTGTCGGCCGCACGTTCGCGCCGGAGGAAGATAAACCCGGAGGACCAGAAGTCGTGCTGCTGAGTCATCGACTCTGGCAAAGAGAATTCGGCGGCGACCCCGGCGTGATCGGCCGTTCGATTGCGCTCGACAGCCGAAGGATTACCGTCGTCGGTGTCTTGCCGGCTTCGTTGCAGATCTACCGGGCCGCGGATCTTTGGCTGCCACTACACGACTACCCGGAGGATTTGACTTCTCACATTCATCACGGCTTGGTAGCGATTGGCCGGTTGAAGCCAGGCGTCACCCTCCAGCAGGCCACTGCCGAGGTGGAAACGTTGAACCGACAGGAGGGAGTCGCGTTCCCGGACACGCACAAGAGCTGGGGAGTGCAGCTGCGGAAACTCGAGGACCCATCCGCAACAAAATTGCGCACGACGTTGCTGGTACTGTTCGGTGCCGTTGGACTGGTGCTCTTGATAGCCTGCGTGAACATCGCGAACCTGCTGCTCGCGCGCAATGCCGCACGCCAACGCGAAATGGCGCTGCGCACCGCGTTGGGCGCGAATCAATGGCGCCTCGCGCGGCAACTCTTGACCGAAAGCACGTTGCTCGCGTTGTTTGGCGGCGGACTCGGCGTGTTCATAGCGGATGCTGCAGTTCACGTGCTGGGCGCGCTTGCGCCTTCGGAGTTGCTCGTGGTGCAGGAAACAACTTTGAACGCCCGCGTCCTTCTTTTTGCGCTGAGCGCGTGCCTGGCGGCGGGCATTCTCTGTGGATTGCTCCCCGCGCGGCAGGCGCGCATCGCCGATCTGAACCGATTCCTGAAACAAGGCAGCAAGAGCAGCGGCGCGCTCGGAAATCGTCGCGTTCACAACGCACTGGTCGTGTCGGAAATCGCCCTGGCGCTCGTACCTTTAATCGGCGCAGGACTTCTGCTGCGCAGCTTCCAGCATTTGCTCGACGTTGCTCCCGGCTTCCAGATCGAACATGTGTTGAGCATGCAGGTGACGCGCGTTCAACTTTCGCCACAAGAGTACGTGAAGCTAACAACAGAGCAAACTCAGGAGCTCGGGAAAAAGCAGGCCATCGAGTTTCAGCAAATCGCCCAACATGTCGCCGCGCTTCCTGGGGTGAAATCGGTCGGCGGAATTGACACGTTGCCGCTCGCTTCTTCCTTGCAGCAAGCCTCGCGATTTGTCGTCGAAGGTCAACCCCTGCCCGACGCGGGCGTTCGCCCCGTCGCGCAGACCCGCGGAGTGAGCCTCGAGTATTTTGCGACTCTCGAGATCCCGCTGTTGAAAGGGCGCCTCTACACTCCCGATGACTGGCTGCTGCAGAACGTGATCATCAACGACACGCTGGCGAAGCGCTTTTTTTCAAACCAGGATCCAATCGGCCAGCGGCTGAATTTCTGCTCGCTCGATCCGGAACCGTGCTGGTCAACGATAGTGGGCGTCGTTGGCAACGTGCACCAGTTCGGTCTGGAAGCAGGGCCGACGTACGACGCCTACTTTACCGGCGGCTGGCCGCAGCATCTCCTTGTGCGCACTTCGACCGAACCGAAGTTACTCGTTTCCGCGGTCACTGAAGCGATCCATCACTTCGACCCGACTCTGCCGGTGACGCAGGTCACCACGCTGGACGGCTTGCTCTCGAGTTCACTTTCGCCTCGGCGGTTCTCGGCGATTTTGATCGGCGTCCTGGCCGGATTGGCGCTTGTGTTGTCCGCCGTCGGAGTATACGGCGTCATGAGCTACACGGTAGGGCAACGCACGCAGGAAATCGGTATCCGCATGGCATTGGGCGCACGGCCACAAACTGTCCTAGCGCTGATCCTCGGGCGCGGGATGCAGCTGGCTCTGGCGGGAATCGCGGCAGGAACCTTGGGGGCGCTGGCGTTGACGCGATATTTGGCGAGTTTGCTGTTTGACGTCCAATCCAAGGACCCGCTGACCTTTGCGGCTGTGGCGGTCCTGTTGGTCCTTGTGGCTTTGGCGGCTTCGTACATTCCGGCCCGCCGGGCAATGAAGGTCGACCCCATCGTCGCTTTGAGGTACGAGTAGCATCGCCCCTCCGGCTCGGTGCCCGAGTTCCCAGCCTCCGGCCCCTCTGACGCTGAATGGCCGTGCCCCGGGTTCCCTCCCAAAGGACCCGCTCTTCGTAGTAGAACGTACCTAACCGCAAGCCAGAAAACCTGTCTAATGAAACGGATGAGGCCTAGCGTCGAGACCATGGGGGACAGCGACGCCATCGCCGTCGAGCGCACGCTCGCAGGCGATCGCGACGCCTTCCGCGTTTTGGTCGAACGCCACAGCCGCATCGTCTTTCGCCTCGCCTATCGCATGACCGGCAACCAGCACGATGCAGAAGAAGTGGTACAGGAGGCGTTCTTGCGGGCGTATCAGAAGCTCGGTCAGTTTGCGGCACGCGCCAATTTTGGTACCTGGGTGTACCGCATCGCAGCCAACTATGCGATCGACCGGATGCGCCAGCGGAAGAACGAAGACGCCCAGCGCGAGCCTGCGGGCAGAACGTCCGAGGACGGCATCGAGCGTGATCCGGCGAGCCTCGTGCCCGACGCCGCTCCCTCCCCGGAGCGCCTCGCGCAAAGCGAGCAGCTCGCCGTGCACATGCGCCGCGCGCTGAATGAATTGACCCCGGCCGAACGCACCGCGTTTGTGATGCGCCACTGGGGCGGGTCGGGGATCGAGGAGATCGCCGAAGCGTTGAAATCAAGTACAAGCGCGGCGAAAAACACGGTGTTCCGCTCGGTGCAAAAACTGCGGCGCTCGCTCGAACCGTTTGTGGGACCCCGAGGGCAAGCAAAAGCCATGGGAACAGAACTATGAAACATCCAAATGAGGAAGAATTGATCGCGTATTACGGCGGCGAGGTTTTGCGGCGGGATGCCATCGCGGACCATTTAACCGATTGCCCCGAGTGCCGCGCGGAACTCGAACGCATTGATGCCGTTCTCGCGGCATTGAGCACCATGCAAGTTCCCGAACCGGGCGACGATTATGGCCAACGCGTTTGGCAGCAAATTGCCCCGCGGCTCCCGGAGCGGCGAGCGCGCTTGTGGAGTTTCAGCGCGGGCAGGGGCTTTACGGTCCGGCTGGCTCGAGCCGCGGCGGTGGGCAGCGGTGGGCGCGATCGCTGCCGTGGTGATCGTGGCGTTCCTGGCCGGACGCGTGACCAAGCGTGTTAGCCCTGGGACGGCGATCGCCGACGCCGGCCAAGTACGCGAACGCGTTTTGATCATGGCGGTAGGCGAGCATCTGGGCCGCTCGGAAATGGTCCTGGTCGACCTCGGGAATGCGGAACCCGCGAACGCAAAGCAAAAGCAGGTGAATATTTCGGCGGAACGCCGGCGCGCGGAGGATTTGCTGGAAGAAAATCGTTTGTACCGGCAAAGCGCCCTGGAACAAGGCGACACCGGGCTCGCCAATGTGCTGGATGAACTCGAACGCGTGCTGCTCGATGTGGCGCACAGTCCGCGGGAAGTTACGCCGGTGCAACTAGAAAACATCCGCCAGCGCATCGAGTCGCGCGGGATTTTATTCAAGGTTCGCGTGGTCGGCGAGGAATTGCAGCAGCGCGCGGAGTCCCCCACGCCGGCTGCGAAACAGAACGGATCGACAAAGCTAGAGAGGAACAAGACATGAGCGTTGTAGAGATCGAGCAGGCTGAAATGTCCCGGCGAACGCTGCCGGTTCGCGGACACACGCCGATTTTTCGCGGCACGATGTACCTCGCGCTGGCCGCGCTGCTGGCGATACCCGGTGGCGCGCGAGCGCGAGGGAACAGCAGCGCCAGCACCGCTGTCTCGGCAAGCGCACTCCAAGCGGCTCCGCAAGGTCAGCAAGAAAGCGCGCAAGACAGTCAAGACCAGCAGCAGGATCAAGATCAGGAAAAACGCGATCGCGAGCAGGAAGCGCGTGATCGCGAGCAAGAAAAGCGCGATCGCGAGCAAGAGAAACGAGACCGCGAACAGGAACGCCGCGATCACCAGCAGGAAAAAACCGATCGCGTGTCCGAACTTTACGACGACGGGCGTGAAGACCTCGACGAGGACCGCTACGACCAGGCGGCGGCCAAGTTCGCGGAACTCGCCGCGCTCAACAGTCCGCAAACCGACGCCGCACTCTACTGGAAAGCCTACGCCGAGAATCGCCTGGGCAAGCGGGATACCGCGCTGGCCACAATCGCGGACTTGAAGCACCGCTTTCCCCAGAGCCGGTGGCAAAAGGATGCCAGCGCCCTGGAGATCGACGTGCGGCAGCGCACCGGGCAAGCGCCGCACCCGGAAACGCAAAGTGACGAGGATCTGAAAATGCTGGCGATCCAAGGGTTGATGAACAGCGACCCCGAGCGCGCCCTGCCGTTGCTGGAGAAGGTGCTGACCAGCACGGCCACGCCGCGCGAGAAATCGAAGGCGCTATTCGTGATCGCGCAGAGTGGATCGCCGCAAGCGCGGCAAATCCTCGGCCGCATCGCCAGCGGGCAAAGTAATCCTGACCTGCAGCGCAAAGCGGTCGAGTACCTGGGGATTTTCGGCGGCGGTGAAGCCAGGAAAACGCTCGCGGAGGTCTACGCGAAAGCCAGCGATGAAGCCGTGAAACGGTCCATTCTGAAAAGCTACATGATCTCCGGCGACAAAGAGGATTTGTTCGCGGCGGCGAAAAGCGAAAACGATGAGTCCCTGCGCAAGGAAGCGATTCGTCAACTGGGACTCGTGCATGGCGTTGCCGAATTGCAGCAGCTTTATCAAAAAGAAGGCTCGACGAACGTGAAGCGCGAAATCCTACAGGCATTTTTCCTGGCCGGTGATTCCAAGCGCCTGGAGGAGGCGGCCAGCAGCGAGAAGGATCCCGAATTACGCCGCGCAGCGGTACGCAACATGGGGCTGATCAATTCTGCGGACTCCGCGAAAGCGCTGCAAATCATTTATGCCAAGGAAACCGACCGCGACGTGCGTGCAGAAGTCCTGAACGCGTACTTCATCCAGGGAAACGCAACCGGATTGGTGGCTATCGCGCGCGGCGAAAAAGATCCGGAGCTCAAGAAACAAGCGGTATCCAAGCTGGCATTGATGCACAACAAGGAAGCCACAGACTACCTGATGGAGATCTTGCAAAAGTGAGGTGGGAAATGAGCATGTCGTCTATCGCGATTCGCATTTGCATCGTCGCCGTCGCATGCGTGGGCGGAGCTGGTCTCGCTCCCGCAAACGCCCAGCAGAACGATGCTCCACGCATTGAGAACGCACGGCTGGAGAAGCGAGCGCTCCCAGGTCCGCTAGCAGCCGAACTGCAGAGCTGGGCGGCACAGTCCACGCAGCCGCACTGGACCGGTTACGCCGTGCCGCAGATCGCCGGCAATCGCGAAGTCTGCTGCAGTTACAACGGATCGTGGAACCAAGGGTGCGGCACTTGCCGGCTGGAAGACGGCGATCGCGGCATCAACGTGAATTCGGGCGACGGCTCCGTGAAGCTCGAAGGCTCGCGCGAGCTCGCGATTTTATTTCGCGCCGAAAACAACAAAATAACCAAGATTCGCCTGGTCTCCACGGAATGCGCCCTCGACGCGGGCGGTTTGCCCTTTGTGTGGCTCACCGGGGTAAAACCCGCCGAGAGTGTCGCGTTGCTGGCGGGATACCTGCGCAACGAAAACTTCGAAGAACACGGTGACAACCCGCCGGGTCGCCAAGCGCTAACCGCAATCGCACTTCATGCGGACGATTCCGCCGATCGCGCGCTGGAATCCTTTGTGCGTCCTGCAGAGCGCGAAGAGCTGCGCAAACAAGCGGCGTTTTGGCTGGGTGAGGCGCGCGGCAAAGCCGGACTCGCGGCGTTGCAACAAATGTCCAAGAGCGATCCCAGCAGCGAGGTCCGGGCGCACGTTACCTTCGCGCTCTCGGTCAGCCGCGAACCGGGGGCGGTAGACGACATGATCCGTATGGCGCGCGACGACGAAAGCGGTCACGTCCGCGGGCAGGCGCTGTTCTGGCTGGCGCAGAAGGCCGGCCAGAAAGCGGCCGGCGCGATTACCAGCGCGATCGAAAACGATCCCGACACCGAGGTGAAGAAGAAAGCCGTGTTTGCGTTGAGCCAGATGCCGAAGGATGAGGGCGTGCCAAAGCTGATTCAGGTGGCGCAGACGAACCGAAATCCCGCGGTGCGCAAACAAGCCATGTTCTGGCTGGGACAGTCAAACGATCCGCGCGCGCTGGCATTTTTCGAACAAGTTCTGTCGCGATAGCGCGCCGCGCTTACGCTTAGCGCAGCAGATCCTCAAGCTGCACGCGCGCATCCGTCTTCGCGTCGCGGTACTTCACGATCACCGCCGCCTGCAGCGACAATCCGTGCATCTGGCCAAACGCGTGCGACACCGCGCGCGAGCCAGGCACCACGATGGCCTCCTCGGGAATGATCAGCGGCTCGTTCTCCGTCGCGCTGTAAACCACGTCTTTCACCAGATCGTAGACCGGAATCGAACGATTCAGAATCGTACCCGTGCCGAGAACCGCACGCCGTTTGACCACCGTGCCTTCGTACACTCCTGAATTGCCTCCCACCAAAACGTCGTCTTCAATAATCACCGGCAAAGCGCCAACCGGTTCGAGCACGCCTCCGATCTGTGCGGCGGCGGATAGGTGACAGTTGCGCCCGATCTGCGCGCAGCTTCCCACCAGCGCGTGCGAATCGATCATCGTGCCTTCCCCGACGTACCCGCCAACATTCACAAACATCGGCGGCATGCACACCACACCCCGGCCGACGTAGCTGCCATCGCGGATGCTCGATCCGCCCGGTACGATACGAACGCCGTCGGCCGAAGTGATGGCGCGCAACGGGTAGGTCGACTTGTCGATAAACGGCTGCCGCCAGGGATCGCCCGACATATCCACAATCGTGCCCATGCGGAAGCCCAGGAGAATCCCCTTCTTGACCCAGGCGTTCGCCCGCCATCCGGTTTTTGTTGCAGGATCGGGTTCCGCGGCGCGCACCTCGCCTCGATTCAGCGCGTCCTTGAATTCACCAAAAAGACGAAAATGTTCTGCGCTGTACTGTGCCGGCGGCTCATCGAACAGCTGCTCAATTTGCGATGGCAGCATGCACTCTCTCGGCAAGTCCTACCGAGGCCAGGACGTCGCGCACCCGCGCGAGACTTTCGACCTTCGGAGCCACCAGCGGCAGCCGCCACGCCGGCTCCAGCAAACCCATCTCGGCCATCGCCGCCTTCACAGGAATCGGATTCGACTCTACAAAATTTACTTCCATCAAGGCATGGTAATGCCGGTGAATCTTGCGAGCACCTGAAATATCACCCCGAACGGCCAGCCGAACCAGTTGCGCCATCTCCGCGGGGATTTCGTTCGATACAACAGAGACTACGCCGCGTCCACCAAGCGCGATGAGCGGCAAGGTGATGGCGTCATCGCCGGAAAGCACAATGAAGTCATCGGGGACCATATTCAGGATCGCCGCCATCTGCCCGATACTGCCCGAAGCTTCCTTGATGCCCATAATGTTTTCGATCCCCGCGAGGCGTTTCACCGTGGCAGGCTCGATATTCACGCCAGTGCGTCCCTGCACACTGTACAGAATAATCGGCAGCGAAATCGCGTTCGCAATCGCGCGATAGTGCTGATACAGACCTTCCTGTGTCGGCTTGTTGTAGTACGGGGTCACGGAAAGAATGCCGTCCGCTCCGATCGCAGCGAGTTCGCGCGCCAGCGCCACCACTTCGGCGGTGTTGTACCCGCCCGCCCCGGCCAGCACCGGCACCTTACCGTTCGCCAACTCAACCGTAATCTCCACAACACGCAAATGCTCTTCGTGCGTGAGCGTGGGACTTTCCCCGGTCGTGCCGCAAGGCACCAGGAAATCGATTCCCGCATCGATTTGCCGCCGTATCAAATTTCGCAGCGTGGATTCATCGAGCGAACCGTCGCCGCGAAAAGGTGTAACCATCGCCGTGCCGCATCCTGTAAACATTTCGTTTCTCCTTCTTATTCACACACTAGAAATCTACGAATCCAGAAACTGTAGTCGCCCTCTGCAGAGACCGGGGTTTAGACAACGCCCCGGCACCGTCATAACGACATCCTCGCGTGCTCCTTGCTCTGTGTCCCCTCACCCAACTCCCCCAGAATCTCGCGAAACTCAAACAACCCCTTCTTCCCCGCCACCCACCGCGCCGCCTGCAACGCCCCTCGCGCAAATCCCTCGCGGCCGCGCGCCGTATGCCGCAGCGTAATCGTGTCCGCCAAAGAATCAAATCCAATCTCGTGCGTCCCCGGATGCGCTCCCGCACGGTTGGAACTCAAATCAATCGCCCGCGTGTACCCGCCCGCGCGCATTTCTTCCGCCAATTTACGCAAGGTGCCCGAAGGCGCATCCTTCTTGGCTGCATGGTGAATTTCCCAACCCCACGCGTCGTACTGTTGCTGCTGTGCGAAAAGCGTCGCTGTGTAGGCCACCGCTTGCAGAAACAGGTTCACGCCCACGGAAAAATTCGGCGCCCACACCAATCCGGTGCCACTCCGCGTCACCGCCTGCCGCGCAGCCGGCAGGTGCTCGAGCCAGCCCGTGGTCCCCACCGCGGCGTTCACTCCTGCAGCGGCGAGCCGCTGAATGTTCTGTGCCGCAGCCTGCGGCGTCGAAAATTCAACCGCAACGTCCGCACCGCACAGCGCCTCCCGCGTCAATCCATCGCCGCCCCGATTATTTTTGCTGTCGAATCTCGCGCGCAGCTCGAAACCGTATTGGGGCGCAAGCTCTTCGATCAAGCGCCCCATTTTCCCGTACCCGACAATGGCCAGCCCCAGGGTCATGAACGCGCCAGCCCGCTTGGGTCCGTGCCCATCGTGGTCGCGCCGGATTCCAGCCGGCTCTTGGGCGTCCCGATCTTCGTTCGCTCCGTAGCCAGCAGCTGCGTCGTCATCCGCGCGTAAATTTCCACCGCCTCCAACAACTCTTTTTTCGCGATGCGTTCTTCCGCCGTGTGCGCTACGTGGATACTGCCCGGCCCGACCAGAAACGGCTGGCCCCAAGCTTCGGTCAACGCCGGAATGTCGGTGGTGAAGGCGACCGCGGTGGTCGGCAAGTCGTCGAAGCTCGTCAACCGAATCGCGGGTGTATACAAAACTTCGCGGGCCATCGCTCGCCCGACCACCGCTGCGGCGACTGCTTCGCGCAGCACTGCAGGATCGCCGACGGTGCGGAACATGATTTCCGCGCGCGCCTCATCCGCCACGACGTTGGGAGCTCGCCCGCCGGACATCGTCCCCACGTTCAACGTGCAAGGACCGAGCGTTTCATCGTATGGCAAGGGGATTCGCCGGATGTCCTGCAACACATCGAGCAGCGCGTGAATCGCGGAGTGCCCCAGCTCGGGATACGCCGAATGCGCCAGCTTTCCCCGCGCCGTGACCTCGAACCTTAGTGCCCCTTTTGACCCCAGCGCGATGCGATTGTCCGTCGGCTCACCGTTGATCAAGAACCGCGATCCGCGCGGTGTCGCCGCGGCCGCTTTCGCTCCGGCGGAGTTGCGCTCCTCGCCCACAACAAACAACAAGCCGAAATTCCGTGTCCCCGCAGCCAATAATTTCTCGGCCGCCGCAATCATTGCCGCGATAATGCCCTTCGCGTCGCACGACCCGCGGCCCCACAAAAAGTCTTCGTCCTCATTCGAGCCGAAAAATGGCGGCACGGTATCCATGTGCGTGGACAACGTCACCAGGGGCTCGCCCCAGCACGCAAAAATATCGTCGCGATTCCGCTCCACCGGGATCCGTTCCAGCCGGCCATCGTGGCGCGACGCCAGCACGGACAGGTACGTAAACAAAAAGTCGCCAACCGGTCCTTCGTTGTTGGTCACCGACTCGATGTCCACCAGCGCGCGTGTAAGCTCAAAAGGATTCATAAGGCGTAAAACCGCAGCTCGTTCAAATTTTGTGGGAAGAAGCGAAAAGAAAGGAAGGAACCGCGAGGAAAGTACTCGGGCTGCTGCCTCTCGATAGCGCTTCATCCAATAACCGGATGACAGTGGGCAGGCCTTGGACCTGACCCCCAACCGCCGCGGTTTCAACTACCGCAACGATTTCGGCGGACAACCCGTGGCTGGCAATCGATTCGGCTCAACCCGCAACCCATCGACTACCAGCGGCCCCTTTCACCCAAGCTTCCGAAGCTGATCGGAACAACAAGCCCGGCTACTCATGGCCTCCGCACCTCTACCAAGAACAATTCGAGTCTAGTGGAGTGGCGGGCGAAGTGTCAACGGAGGAGTTTTCTAGGAGGGAATCCGGTTCGAACTACAGGTTTAGCGTCTTGAGCGGTGCATCCTGTGTTGCTACCAGGAGTTCACCAGTGAACGCAAATTCGGCCGGTCTACGGTTCAAAGCTTCCTCTGCGGAGATTCGGGCCGTATGGGGATTATTGTTCTCGTCAGAGAGGTGCGCGAGGACGAGATAGCGCGCACGAGCGTCAAAACCCACGGTGCCGTCTGGATCAGCGAGGTATTCGCTGACCACATGATTGGATAGATGACCATTCAGGCTCAAGACACGCTGCTTGACGATCCAAGGATACGGACCCGCCTTGAGCATCTCTGGATCGTGATTGGACTCCAAGACGACACAATCAGAATCCCGAAGATGAACTTTGACATGATTAGGCATATAGCCCAAGTCCGTAACCAGGGCCAGTTTCACTCCCGCAGCGTGAAAAGTGAAACCGATAGGGTCGACCGCATCGTGCGGAATGCCAAAGGCTCGAACCTCGATATCGCCGACGCAAAAACGCTGGCCAGTATGAATCGTTTCAACGCCGCGCAGTCGCTTCTCCAGCCGCTCTGGCAGAGCGCGATGCAACGCGTCCATGGTCAACTCGGTCACATACACCGGCGCTTTCCATAGGCCAAGCATCTGCGGCAAGCCACTGCAATGATCTGCGTGTTCGTGGGTAATCAGGATGCCGTCGAGGTGCTCGACATCTTTCTCGATCTTCGCCAGCCGCGCCAGGGTTTCGCGTTTGCCGAGTCCAGCGTCTATCAGGAGGCGGGTGTGCTCTGTCTCGAGTAAGGTGATGTTCCCCGAGCTGCCGGACGCCAAAATGGAAACCCGCAAGCCGATCGCTTCCCCCTCAGTGAGGCAGAACGGTGCAGCACAACGCGCACCGAATTTCCTGCATCATGGCAGAGCGGCAACAGAGCGTCAATGCAGATTATGAAAAGTTGTCAAACTGCGCTAGCAGGCGAGGCGAGAGCGGTCGAGGGTGAAGCCATTGAGGGGGCCGAGGGCGGTGACCGCGATTTGCTCGGAGCGGAAGAATTCCCGCGCGACCGCCTGGATTTCTTCGCGGGTCACTGCTTCGATCCCCGCAAGGATTTCGTCCAGCGAATAGAACCGCCGGAAGTAGAGTTCCTGTCGCGCCAGGTTGGACATGCGCGCGCTGGTGGACTCCAGCGAAAGCATCAGCGAGCCCTTCAAGTGATTCTTGGCGCGCAGCAACTCCTCCTCGGTGACGAGCGATTCCTTGAGATCACGAAATTCCTTCACAACCAGGTCGATCACTTGCCCGACGGTCTCTTTCGCGGTTCCGGCGTAGACGGTCATCATCCCCGCGTCGGAATACGGCGTCAGCTCGCTGAAGACCGCATAGGCCAAGCCCTGCTTCTCGCGAATATTCTGGAACAGCCGCGAAGACATTCCGCCGCCGAGCAGATTGTTCATCACCGCCACGGCAAAGCGCCGCTCGTCCGCCAGCGGCACCGACGGCACACCGATGCACACGTGAACCTGCTCCAGATCCCGCTTGGACTCGATGTGGATGGGCGCTTGCGTCGATGGCGCGTCGTGTTGTTCGGGTTGGCCGGCGGGATCCAAGGCGCCGAATTCGCGCTCCACCAGTTCGAGCACCTGCTCGTGTTTGACATTGCCCGCCGCCGACAGCACCAGCCGGTCTGGAGCGAACCAATGCGCAAATCGCTGGCGCAACGCATCGCGGTTGAAGTTCCGCACCGTTTCCGGCGTGCCTAGAATTGGCCTGCCAAGCGGGTGCTCCGGCCAAAAACCCCGCGTGAAAATTTCGTGCAGCAGGTACTCCGGGTTGTCCAGGTCCATCTTGATTTCTTCCAGGACAACTTGCCGCTCTTTCTTGACATCTTCGGAATCAAACTTGGGCCGCAGGACGAGATCAGCGATCACGTCAAACGCGATGGGCATATGTTCATCGAGCACTTTGGCGTTGAAGCAGATTTGTTCCTTGGAAGTGAAAGCGTCGAGCATGCCGCCAACCGAATCCATCTCTCGCGCAATCGCTTCCGCGGAGCGCCGCTCGGTGCCCTTGAAGACCATGTGCTCCATGAAGTGCGCCAGGCCATTCTCTTCCTGGACTTCGCGGCGCGAGCCGTTGCGAATCCACACGCCCACAGATACCGAGCGCACATGCGACATTGTCTCGGTGAGCACGACAAGACCGTTGGGTAAAACCCGCTTTTGGATGTCGCGCGCTTCGGTGGTCACCGTACAATTGTGACACACCCCGCCGCAAAGCAGAAATACAACGCAAAAATCATCTAGCCATCTCTGAAGGAAGGCTTTAGCAGACTTCGCGAGATCAAATCAGCTTCTCGTCGGGATGCAGCTTGCCGTATTCGCTGGTGTAATGCAGCGGGACGTCGGCGTAAGTGCCCTTTTCGCGCTGGTAGACCTCACACGTGTCGAACGGCTTGGAATAAATGTGGATGCTGACGGCGCGCTGGTTGAACTCAGGCAGGTTGAGGACTTGATGCACCGGCTCCAGCGGGTTGACGTAGGCGGGATGTGCGGCGTCCATGTCGTAGATGTCGGTCGGCAGGATGTGGCACGTGCCGAGAGCGGCATCGCGTTCGTTGACACGGAAATTCTGCACGCGCAGCCGACCAACGGGCGCGGACATCCAGCAATTCTGGTCGCGGTGATTGTGCACGCGGCTCGACTGGCCGACCTCCCAGCAGATGGTCATGCACTCAAACACGCTGTTTTTGAAAATGAGATTGCGCGTGTAGTTGCCCTTCGAGAAAAACAGATATTTGTCGAGCGTTTCCGCACGAACTACGTGCGAAAGAATGTAGTCCTGCACGTTTTGCAGGGTGAACTCGCGTTCGGGAATCGCCGCAAGGCCTTTCACCCAATCCGCAATGGCTATCGTTTCCGTGGTCGTTTGCTTCTGCACGAATCACCTCCGAAGGACAATCCGGAAATATAGGGGATTGCCAAAGAATTATAGCGCGCTTTCCGCGAACTCCGTTGGTCGTCCGATTATCTCGTTCATCCGCATCGTAACCCGTGCGACAGCACAAAATTGTCATCGCAAACATTGTCGGCCCCGACCTTTCAGCCCAAAACTGTCATTCTGAGGGCGTGCGGTGAGGGTGCCCGAAGAACCTCGATCGCAAATCCACTAAGACGCTTGGGCCGCTGAATCCTTTCCTGCCGCCATTCTTGCTACTATGGATCAGGCCCGATTTTTCTGGTGCCGCCAATTCTCATGGCCATGGAACTCCTGGGCAAATCGAAGGACGAACTGAGCGCATTGTGCGCGGAACTCGGCGAGCCCGCGTATCGGGGCGCGCAGCTTTATCATGCGCTGTACGTGGGGCGCATCTTCGACATCGCGCAGATGACGACTCTGCCTGCGGCTTTGCGCGGGCGGCTGGCGGACGAGACGCAGGTCACGCTGCCCATCGTCCGTCAGCGGTATGTGTCGCAGGATGGATCGGTGCGGTATTTGTTCGCGCTGCCGGGCTCGGAAACCTCGAAGAAAGAAGAATTCACCACCGAGGGAGCAGAGTGCGCGGAGAAAAGCCGGCCCGTACGGCCGGCTTCGGTGGAAGCTGTGTTCATGCCGAGCGATGGCCGGCAAACAATCTGCATTTCGACGCAGGCGGGCTGCGCCGTCGATTGCCAATTTTGCCTTACGGCGCAGCTCGGATTGATCCGCAATCTAACGCCGGGCGAAATTGTGGCCCAAGTGCTGCTGCCCCTCGAGGAGCACAAAGCAGCGCTGACGCCGAACACCAACATCGTTCTGATGGGACAAGGTGAGCCGCTGCTGAACTTTGACTCCGTGATGGCCGCGCTGCGGATTCTGCTCGACCCGAAAGGCGTCGCGATTTCGCCCAAACACGCCACGCTCTCGACCAGTGGCATCGTTCCGGGCATCGAGCGCCTGGCGAAAGAGGAAGTGCGGCCGCACCTGGCCATTTCCCTGAACGCGTCGAACGACGAGCAACGCAACGCGCTGATGCCGATCAACCGCAAATATCCGCTAGCCACGCTGATGAAGGCTTGCCAGGAATATCCGTTGCGTTCGTGGGAATATCTGATGTTCGAGTACGTAATGCTCGGCGGCGTGAACGATTCCCTAGCCGATGCGCGCCGCGTCGTGAAACTCCTCGCGCCACTGAAAGCCGCGAAAGTGAACCTGATCCCCTGGAATCCAGGCCAGCTTCCGTATCACGAGTCCTCGGTCGAAGACATCGACCTCTTCCAAAAACTCCTGATTGAGCGCGGCATTCCCACCTTTGTCCGCCATTCGCGCGGCCGCGACGTAATGGCCGCGTGCGGCCAGCTGGCCCTGAACGAAATCAGCAGCTCCCCCCTCGCCGTTCTCCCTTAACCCAGCACCCACTGGGAGCCGATCCCCGCAGTGTCTCCGTGCGAGCCCCAACTGCGAGGCTCAAGCCTCCGCGACCTACAACCGCTCGATGGTCGCAGGATCAACTTTGCCGCCAAAGTATTTCCGCAACGCTTGCGGAAAAGCCGGCTCGTCAGGCGTCGCAGCCGCAAACAAGCTCATGGAAGAATGAAATTTTAAATCGTCAGGGAACCCGAAGATTTCATTCGCGGAGCGGCCCTGGACCGAATTCACTAAGCGCGTACACACGCGTAAGCGTTGCCCAAGAATTTTGTGCTCGTAATACGCCTTGGCTTCCGCAAGCGACGATATGGCAAATCGGGCCGCCATGGAACTCCACCCCAATCCCTGAATCTGCGGAAAAATGAACCACATCCAATGACTCTGCTTACGCCCCGCCCGCAATTCCGCGCACACTCGCTCTAAAACAGGCTCCTGCGCGTCAACAAATCGCTGCAAATCGTAGTTGTTCTGGGTATCCATAACCCGATCCATCGGTGGGGCCGCGCAAACCTGTAGCCGCCCTGTTTACCCTGAGCTTCGAAGGGTCAATGGGCGGGGTTCAGACGCCCCGCAGGCACAACCGGCCAAACAGCAGCGTTCGCGTTTCAAGACCGTATACCGATAACCCCCATCAACCGGCCGCTAGCGGCACCCTGTTTTCGATAGCTGAAAAGCCGGCCAACATCGCACGAGGTGCACAGTTCGGTAACGAAAATGTTTTCCTCGCAAAGCCCAGCTTCCAGCAGTTGCAGCCGGTTCGCTTTCTTCAAATCAAGCAGCACCTTGTTCGGCGGCGGCTGGTGACCCGGAGGCATCATGTTCAGCCATTGCAGCGGGTTGGGTTCGTCGCCAGTGCGTAGCTCGTCGAAAAACTCCGAGGCATTGGTAAATTTTGCAGCGAAAGCAGAAGCAACCTCGGTGCCAACCTCGTAGCAGCAGCCACCAATCGTTGGCCCAATCGCAGCGAGCAGGTCTTGCGGCCGGCAGCCGAATTCCATCTGCATCTGCCCGATGGTCTTGGTGACGATGCGCTGCAAAGTTCCGCGCCATCCGGCATGAATGGCGGCCACCACGCGTTTTTTCGGATCGGCCACCAGAACCGGGGCGCAATCGGCAGTGCGCACGCCCAGCAGCAAGCCAGCACGATTGGTGGCCAACGCGTCGCCTTTACACTGGTTTGCGGGTGCGGCGTCGAAGGATCGCACTAGGTCGGAATGAATCTGATGTAAAGAAATCAGCGTTAGATCGGGAGCGCCAAGCGCCGCTTGAAACCTGCGCTTGTTTTCTTCGACGTTTTCGCGCGTGTCCCATTCGACGGCGCCGAGATTCAGCACTTTCTCGCGATTGCTGTCGCTGGCGCCTCCAGGACGCGTGCTGAACCCGTGCACGAGCCACGGAATTTTGGAAAACGCGGGCACTTGCAGCACGCGAACGCCGCGCAACACACGTTCTGTCCACAGCGTCCCGGCTACGCGGACCTTTGGCTGTTTGCGGTTGCGGCGCTTGCTTGGCGATGTTTTCGCGGTGGCCACGGCCTTATCAGTATAATCGCAGTTTGCGTGGGAATTCTGAGTTGCGGGGCTGCAAGGCGCGCGTTCTGCCCGTAGAGCGCGAATCGCGCCAGGAGCAATGGTGTTCCCGGATGACCAATGCCCTTTTCGGATTGCGGCGGGTATAGCCATGAATGCGCTGTCTGCCACTCAAGCGTTTACATACACTTTTCGGGAAATGGGAGCGGGAAAACAAGACCGTCGTCCTGCTGTTTTCCGCGCCGTCCGCGGCCATGTCTTTCAAGAACGGACGCATTGTGCCGTTCCTGGACAATTGCCTGATACTTTCCTTCGGCGAAGACAACACCCTGGGCACCTTTTTTCCGCAAGCGAAGTTCTGGCGTTTGGAAGCAGCGGATATCCCCGACGAATCACGGGAGCTGGTCCCCAAATTTGAAGAATGCGTTCGCGTCATCTCGGAGAATCGGGCCATGCAGTGCTTTTTGTGTGCTTCCAGTTCCTCGGCCTCCAAGTAACAAGTTGCCAGTGCGGGGGGAATCTTGATCGTCGGCTTGGGCGTGGATATCGCGGAAGTAGCACGGGTGAAGGCGGCGATCGAGCGCCATGGCGAGACTTTCTTGCGGCGGCTTTATACGCCGAAAGAACGAGAATACTGCGAGCGCTTTAAGAACAAATACGAGCGCTACGCCGGACGCTTCGCGGCCAAAGAAGCCGCCATGAAAGCGTTAGGCACCGGCTGGAGCCGCGGCGTGCGCTGGGTGGACGTAGAAATAGTGCGCGAAAAGGGCGGCCGGCCCACGCTCCAGCTGGCTGGTGAGGCAGGAAACGTGGCCAAGCGGATGGGCGTGAGGAATATCGCGCTCAGCATCACCCACACGGCGGACCAGGCCTTCGCGCAAGTCATTTTTGAAGGTTGAAGCGATGAACGAATTTCCGGAATTCATGCGAAACCCGTCAAACCGTATCGCCACCAGCAATCAGGCAACTCCCGGCGTCGAGGGCTACGTGTTCGACGGCGCCGACGGCAGCCAGATGGCGTTCTGGACCTGCCGCCAGACCGCGCCTTCCGCACCGCACGCCCACGACTACGACGAGTACATGCTCGTCGTCGAGGGTTGCTACACGCTGATCATCAGCGACCAGCGAATCCCGCTAAACGCCGGCCAGGAATATTTTATTCCGCGAGGCATCGAGCACAGCGGCGAGGTCATCGCAGGAACCAGAACGATTCACGCCTTCGGCGGCCACCGAGCAAGCCGCGTCTCGCGATGACGTGGTAGCCCCGGCTTCCAGCCGGCTCTTCGCCAACAACCTTCACTTCCTCGAAGTTACTTCACCACTAAAAAGGAGCCGAGCGCGAGCGCGTCGATGCCTGAGCAGTAGAAGCTGCGGACCGCTTCGCGGGGGTCGGAAACCAGCGGTTCGCCGAACAGGTTGAAGGAGGTATTGACCAGGACCGGGGCTGGCGCGGTTTCGCCAAATTTGTGGAGCAGGCGCCAGAACGCAGGATTGGAATCCTTGTCGACTGTGTGCACGCGGACTTCGCGGCCGTTGAAGGCGAATTGCTCCAGGCCGGGAACCTGATTCTTCAGCGTGCCAAGCGAGGCCATGAAGCGGCAGTTGGGCGAGCAATCGAAAAAGTCCGCGGCGCGCTCGGCGGGAACCGAGAGCGCGAACGGGTGAAAATCGGCGCGGTGCTTGATGTACTGGTTTACGTTGTCGATGACGTATTCGGAGAACGGCGAGGCCAGAATGCTGCGGTTGCCCAGCGCGCGGTGGCCGAATTCAGTGCGGCCCTGGCACCACGCGACAATTTTGTCGCGTTGCAGGAGTTTCACGCTTTCGGCGATGAGCTGCTCTTCGCCGGACAAATACTTGTAGATGATCTTGCAGTTGTCGAGGACGGCTTTGATTTCCTGCGAGCCAAGGCCTGGGCCGAGCGCAAGCGTGGTCATCGGTGCGCGGCCGGATTTTCCGGTGATTTTTTTGCGGGCTAAAAAGGCAGCGCCTAGAGCAGTGCCGGCGTTGCCAGCTACTGGCTGCACGTGGACATGGTCGAAAGTGCTGCGCGTTTCCAGCGCGCGGACCAGCAGAACATTCAGGAAAACGCCGCCTGCGATGCACAGCGAATCGGTCCCGGTTTGCGCTTGGAAATGGTGCGCGATTTCCAGAACGGTTTCTTCCAGAAAAAGCTGGGCGCTGCGGGCCAGAGCCGCGCAAACGGCGGGATTTTCGCGGAATTTGTCTTTATGGATTTTCAGCTCGCGATAAAACTGTGGGGAGAAGGTGCCGCGCTCGTCGGGGCCCGCGGCGAAGTAGCGGCTGTCGAGGACCGGCAAGCCGTGGGCGTCGCTGCGGAAAAGTTTGCGAAACACGGGAAGGTATTCGGGTTGGCCCTGGCGGCCGAGCCATTGCACCTTGTGCTCGTCGTAGTGCGGGCGCAGGCCGAGCAGAGCGGTGATGCGCGAGTAGAACCAGCCCAGGCAATCGGGAAACTGCATGGTGCGCAGCGGGCGGATTTCGTCCTTTTCGCCGAGCGAAATTTGGCCGCAGCGGGAGGCGGCGCCGCCATCGAGCGTGAGGATCAAGGCGCGATCAAACTCAGACGTATAAAACGTGCTCGCCGCATGGCACAGGTGATGCTCGTATTGCTGGAGCTTGACGCCGCGCTCCAAATGCTGGCGAAGCTGCGGGATCGAAGTGGATTTGCGGAGGTCGCGCGCGGAGCGGCGCTTGCGATTGGCGGAAAATTTTGAGCCCAGGCCGGATTCCCGCAGCCTGGCTTGTTGCGGAAGATCGGCCAGCGCGGCGATGGTCAGATCGGTGGGCCGGACGCTGTGCTGCTCGAGGACCCGCGTGATCGCGCGGCTCGGAACCGCGCTCGCACCGAGCGAGCGATTCAGTTTTTCCTCCTCGATGGCGCCCAGAATCGATTTTTCATCCAGGAGCGCGACGGCGGAATCCTGGTCGAGGCTGGCGATCCCAAGAATGAGCATAGAGAAAGCTTCTCACCCTCGCGGCGGGTGCTGAACGGCAAAAACTTTGGAAGTTTCCGGTTGTGCATCGAGATGCCCAGATCCGGCGGAAACTATGCGCGCTTGCATCAACCGGTTTGTCGGCCAATTTCCGGATACGCGCACCTGGAGATAGTTGCTGGAGATGGCAGGAGTCCAGCCGGTTGCGGGGTCTCCGGGCGCTCCGAGCGGGACGCTTTCGCGGCCAGCCGCGCGCGAACCGTGGCGCAGCGTAAGAACCTCGAGCGATCGGTCCACCTGCGTGCGAAAAAACGCGGCGGACTTATTTTCGCCGAGGGCGCGCAGTTCACGCGCCCGGCGATGAATGATGGGGGCGGAAACTTCGCCGGAAAGAGAAGCGGCGCGAGTGTCTGGTCGTTTCGAGAACGAGAAAACGTGGAGGTAGGTGAACGGCAGGCGCTCGATGAAGGCCATGGTGGTGGCGTGGTCTTCTTCGCTCTCACCGGGAAAGCCGGCGATGACGTCGGCGCCAATGGCGGCGTGCGGAAGATGGTCGCGGACGAGACCGACGCGGCGGGCGTAGTGTTCGGCGCGATACCAGCGGTGCATGGCGGCGAGGATGCGGTCGGAGCCGGATTGCAAGGGCATGTGAAAGTGCTGGGCAATGCGCCGCGTGGATGCAAAGAGCGCAATCAGATCTTGCGTGACGTCGAGCGGTTCGATCGAGCTGATGCGCAACCGCTCGATTGGCGTTTGGTCGAGAATGCGGCGGAGGAGATCGTCGAATTCAAGGCGCGGCGAAAGGTCGCGGCCGTAGGTGCCTAAGTTGATGCCGCTTAGAACGACTTCGCGATAGCCCGATTCGCTGAGGCGGCGGATTTCCTCGATGACTTGGTTGGGCGGAAGGCTGCGGCTTTTTCCGCGGACGAATGGGATCACGCAATACGAGCAGCGGCTGTTGCAGCCGTCCTGGATTTTCAGCGTGGGGCGAGTGTGATTCCCTTCTCCGCCAAGGATCGGCGCGGCGAGGAAGGTGGTTTGCGCGAAGATATCACCCGTCAGTATTTTCGTTGGTTCACGGCTAAGAGAGAGGGCCTCGGCTTCGCTCGCGGCGGAGGCGAACAACTTCTTGGCCGGCACGAAATCGCCGTCCGCGGGCCGTCGATTGTCCGACGCGAGTTTCGCCGCCAAGTCAGGAATCTGCGGCTTGTGCGAATTGCCGACAACCCAGGAAACGCCAGGTAGCGCGGCTAGCTCTTCGGGGGCGCGTTGCGCGTAGCAGCCGGTGACGATGACCTTGGCCGCGGGATTGCCGGCGTGGATTTTGCGGATGGCGTCGCGGGCCTGGGAATCGGCGGCAGCGGTGACGGTACACGTGTTCACCACAACGACGTCCGCGGCGGCGCGGTTGGGTGCGGCGAGGCAGCCGCGGTCGCGCAACTGGCGCTCTAGCGCGGCACCGTCGGCTTGAGTGGCGCGGCAGCCAAATTGTTCGATGTAGAAGGTCGTCATCGGCTCGGCAAAAAGCGAAAGAAAGATTTGAACACAGAGCACAGAGTTCGCAGAGCGGAAGAGGAGCTGGAACCGCAGAATGGCTCGATCGGCCGCACCGTTATGATAGCCGCTTCGGAAACCGAGGCAAAGCGGGTGGCTGCTTTACTCGGGCGTATTGTGACCGTTACAATCGCGGCTCACTTATGGCGCGCCAACGCTATTCACCTTCGGCTTTGCACGATCCTAAAGTTTCGATCGTGATTCCTGTTTACAACGAGAAGAAAACCGTTGATGAGATCCTGCGGCGCGTGCTGGATACGGAGCCGCGCAAGGAAGTGATCATCGTCGATGATTGCTCGACGGACGGGACCAAGCAAATTCTGGAGAACATGGCGGCGCGCCAGGCGAAGGGTGAAGAAACGGCACCGGCTCAAGATGGGGCCGATTCCATTCCGTTGCGCGACCTGCGGTTTTTCTTTCAGGCACAAAATCTGGGCAAGGGCGCGGCGCTTCGCCGGGGATTCGCACAGGTCAGCGGGGACATCGTGCTGGTGCAGGACGCGGACCTGGAATACGACCCGCGCGACTATTCCAAGCTGCTGGAGCCGATTCTGGATGGACGGGCGGACGTGGTGTATGGATCGAGGTTTCTGGGCGGGCCGCAGCGGGTGCACTATTTCTGGCACTACGTCGCGAACAAGATCCTGACACTGCTTTCCGATATTTTTACCAACCTGAAGCTGACCGACATGGAAACCTGCTACAAGGTTTTTCGGAAAGAAGTTTTGCAGGGGATTCACCTGCGATCAAACCGGTTCGGGTTCGAGCCGGAGATCACCGCGAAGGTCGCCAAACACAATTGGCGGATTTATGAGGTGCCGATCTCCTACGCCGGGCGGACGTATGAAGAGGGGAAGAAGATAACCTGGAAAGATGGATTGAAAGCGCTTTGGTACATTGTGCGGTTTACGTTTTCGGATTGAGATTTTGGCGATGGTTTCGGCTGGGCGAGGAGAAACCGAACCAAAGGCTGTTCACAAGTTGTGGTACCCACCACCTTGGGTTTTTCACAAGTGTTGAAAGAGTCGTGTTAGGGCGAAAAAGCGTAGAAGCGAGGCGCCTACGTGGGAATTCCAGACGGAAAACGGGCCTCAGGGGCCAAAGCCGGATTGATCTGGAAGCGCTTACGACACGGCTGAAGCCGTGCCCTCCCGTGGACTTACAGCCGTTGCGTGTTGGCCGCACCGCTCGCCCCCTCTGACGCGGGCCCTTGTCTCCACAGCAGCTTGGAAACCCAGGAGGACGGCAAAGGTTGGGCTACAAAATCATGTGCCACAAAATCTTTATAGAGGGTCGATGGGGCAGGAGTTAGGGTTGCGCCATGCGGCGCTGGAAGGTCAGGAGGATCAGGTCGGCGCGGCGGCGGACGCCGAATTTGCTAAGGAGGTTGGAGACGTGGAATTTTACGGTGCGCTCGGCGATGTTGAGCTTGCTGGCGATTTCTTTGTTCGAAAGATTTTCGAGGAGCGAGTCGAGGACTTCCTGCTCACGGCGGCTCAGATTGGTGACGGCGTCGGTTTTGAGGCGGCGTCCCTGGCCGGTGAGGATGGAGTCGACGAAGCCGGAAAGAACCGAGCGGGGCACCCAGAAGCCTCCGACGGCAACCAATGGCAGAGCGCGGATCAGTTGTTCGCGGGCTTCGACGTAGGTCAGCAGGCCCTTTACGCCCAAGCGTAGTAGCGAGTAGCTGTTGGCGTCACTAAGTTGTTCGCCTACGACGATCAGGCGGGCTTCCGGAAAGCGTTCGAGAATGTTGGCCAGCAGGGCGCCGGTGGCCGGTCGGGCGGCGTGGGCGTCGATGACGTAGACCTGGGCCTGAGGCGGCTCGAGGTTGCGAAGATCGGGCGCCAGCACCGATTCGAGGTGCTTGACGGAAACCTTGAATTGGGGCTTGGAGAGCAAGCGTTCGAACTCGCTCAACACCAAAGGGTGCGGCGAGAGGATGCAGACCGATAATTTTGTGGTAGCGCGTTTCGTAGCCACTGTATTCCCAGACTAGTGAAAACTGTACAGACGGGCAAGGCCCATTCCGGCACTTGTTCTCGAACTGTTACGTGACGTCTTGGGCGCTTTGAGCGCTCACGGGAATTGGTGTTGCGGAGGCAAATTGGAGTGCGCGACCGAAGAATCCACCTCGGCTCCCTCGGAGAAAAGCCGCGGGGCTGCGCCGATTCCGCCCTGCGCTGCACCGTGGGTATCGGGAGGCGTCTGGTTGCACGCGGGTTTCGACTTGTCGGGGCTAAGGGGACACAAGAAAGGGGTGTCCTGTGCCTGGGAGCGTGGTAGTGACCATTCGCCGCGGGAAAGTACCCCTTCGATGGAAGCTCGTTCGGTTATCGCGGGGAACCTGCGTAAAATAGGGGTGTAACCGAAATCCGGCCTTCTCTGCCGGCTCCCGATTCGCCCAGGGCTTCAGAAAGTCCGATAAGGAGTTACGTTCGAACGGATGCGCAATTTGACCGAATCTGCGAAAGCCCTACGGGAGTTGCTGAACCAGCGCATTCTGGTGCTGGACGGGGCCATGGGCACGATGCTGCAGCAGCGGGAGCTGAGTGCGGAGGACTTTGGCGGAGCTGCGCTGGAAGGGTGCAACGAAAACCTGGTGCGTACACGACCGGACGTGGTGCTGGACATTCACCACAAATATTTTGCCGCCGGTTCGGACATCGTCGAGACCAACAGTTTTGGGTCGGCTTCGATTGTTTTGGCGGAGTACGGGTTGGCGGCGGACGCTTACGAGTTGAGCCGGCGGTCGGCGGAGCTGGCCAGGCAGGCGGCCGACGAGGCTGGCGCAAACGGGAAGCCTAGATTTGTGGCCGGGTCCATGGGCCCCACGACCAAGGCCATCACCGTAACCGGCGGCGTGACCTTCGAACAGTTGCGCGACGCTTATTACGTGCAAGCCAAGGGGCTGGTCGAAGGCGGGTCGGACTTGCTGCTGGTGGAAACCGCGCAGGACACGCGCAATATCAAGGCGGCGCTGCGGGCAATTCAGAATTTGTCCAAGGAAATCGGCGCGCAAGTGCCGGTGATTATTTCCGTCACCATTGAGGCTATGGGCTCGATGCTCGCAGGGCAGACGATTGAGGCCATGTGGGCGTCGCTGCGTTATGCCAAGCCGCTGGCGTTCGGGATGAACTGCGCCACCGGGCCGGAGTTCATGACCGATCACATCCGGACGTTGAGCCAGCTTACCGGCGAGTTTGTGTCCTGCTATCCGAACGCCGGTTTGCCCGACGAAGAGGGAAAATATCTGGAGACACCCACATCGCTGGCGGCGCAGCTTGAGAAATTCGTGGACCATGGCTGGCTCAACGTTGTCGGCGGCTGCTGTGGAACGACAGAGCAGCATATTCGGGCCATCGCGCAGATGGTGCAGGGGAAGAAGCCGCGGCAGCGTCCCGCCGAGGCGCATCGCGCGATCTATTCGGGCATCGAGACGATTGAATCGGACGACAGTACGCGGCCGTTGCTGGTCGGCGAGCGCACCAATGTCATCGGATCGCGGCTGTTCAAGAACTTGGTGGCCGAGGAGAAGTGGGAAGAGGCCAGCGAGGTCGCGCGAAGGCAGGTACGCGGTGGCGCGCAGGTCGTGGACGTGTGCCTGCAAAGTACCGATCGCGATGAAAAAAATGACATCCCGCCGTTTTACGAGAAATTAATTCGCAAGGTGAAGGCCCCGGTGATGATCGATACCACCGATCCTACGGCGATCGAGCAGGCGCTGACGTATTGCCAGGGGAAGGCCATCATTAACTCCATCAATTTGGAAGACGGCGAGGAAAAATTCGAGCGGGTGGTGCCGATTGCGCATGACTTCGGAGCGGCGGTGGTGGTGGGCTGCATCGATGAAGACCCGCAGCAGGCGCAAGCGTTCACCCGCGACCGCAAGCTGGCGATCGCGCAGCGCAGCTACAAGCTGCTGACCGAAAAATATGGATTGGCGCCGGAAGACATCATTTTCGATCCGCTGGTGTTTCCTTGCGCCACCGGCGATGAAAACTATATCGGCGGCGCGGTGGAGACCATGGAGGGGATTCGGCTGATCAAGCAGGCTTTGCCGGATACGCGCACGATTCTCGGCATATCGAATGTTTCGTTCGGATTGCCGGCGGGAGCACGCGAAGTCGTGAACTCTGTCTTTCTATATTACTCCACGAAGGCGGGACTGGACCTAGCCATCGTGAATACTGAGAAAATCGAGCGGTTTGCATCGATTCCCGAACACGAGCGGAAGCTCGCAGAGAATTTGCTCTTCTCGCATCCACCCGCGAACGTTCCGGCCGATCATTCGAACGCGGACTTGTTGCGGAACGTTCCCGCCGATTGGCGCGAACAACCGAAACAGCAGCGCGCCGCGGTAAATCAATTTCATATTGCAGCGATTGCGGAACACTTTCGCCACGCCACCAAAAAAGAGAAAACGCGGGCGGCGGATTTGCCGCTCGACCAGCGGCTGGCGAACTACATCGTGGAGGGAACGCGCGACGGTTTGATCGACGACCTGGACCGCAAGCGAGCGGAAGGTGTTTCGCCGCTTGACATCGTGAATGGACCGCTGATGGCCGGGATGGCGGAGGTTGGCCGGCTGTTCAACGCGAACGAGTTGATCGTCGCTGAGGTTTTGCAGTCGGCTGAAGCGATGAAGGCGGGGGTGAGTCACCTAGAACAATTCATGGAGAAGGCGGACACCGCCAAGCGGGGCAAAGTGGTGCTGGCTACGGTGAAAGGCGATGTCCACGACATCGGCAAGAATTTGGTCGAAATCATTCTGAAGAACAACGGGTACGACGTCGTGAACCTGGGCATCAAGGTACCGCCGGACGTCCTGATCCGTGCCTTCCAGGAACATCAACCGGACGCGATCGGGCTTTCGGGATTGCTGGTGAAAAGCGCGCAACAGATGGTGATTACCGCGAGCGACTTGCGGGAAGCCGGCGTGATCATTCCCTTGCTGGTCGGCGGAGCGGCGCTTTCGGCAAAATTCACGGAGCAGAAAATCGCGCCCAGCTACGGAAAAGCGGTGTGTTACGCCAAGGATGCGATGACCGGCTTGCGGTTGATGAACGAATTGATGGATCCGGCTACGCGCGAGACAGTGGTACGGGCGCACACTTCGTCCGGAAACGGGTTCGACGTTTCGACCACAGTGCGCGTGGCGGACTTGCCAGGCGTTGCGCGCTCGCCAAAAGTGCGAACCGACCTTCCGATTCCCAGCGTGGCAACTCTCGAGCGCAAAGTGCGGCTGGTGCCGGACCTGCGCGAAGTGTGGAGCTACATCAACCCGTTCATGCTTTTCGGGCGGCACCTGGGCTTCAAGGGCGACTTCGAGAAGCGGCTGGCGCAGCGCGACCCGAAAGCTTTGGAGCTATTTGACAGCATGGAAGAGGTGAAGAGCGAAGCGGCGACGTTCATGAAGGTGCGGGCGGTGTGGCAATTTTTTGAAGTGGAGCCGGAAGGAAACGCGCTGCATTTGTTTGTGCCCGGTGGCTCGGAACCGCTGCACACGTTCCGATTCAAACGGCAGCAAGGCGGGGATTTCCTGTGCCTGAGCGACTACGTGCTGGCGCCGAACCAAGGGAAGCGGGATCACCTGGCGTTGTTTGTGGTTAGCGCGGGCGAGGGAGTTCGCGAGCGATCGGAAAAAGCCAAGAACGACGGGTACTACTTGAAATCTCACGGGTTGCAGGCGCTGGCGATCGAGACTGCCGAGGCCTGCGCGGAATGGCTGCACCGTCGCATTCGCGAGGATTGGGGCTTTCCTGATCCACCGGAAATGACCATGGCGCAGCGGTTTACATCGCGCTATCGCGGAAAGCGCTATAGCTTCGGGTACCCGGCGTGCCCGGATTTGGATGATCAGGCTCCGCTGTGGAAGCTGCTACGGCCGGAGGAAATTGGCGTGCAGCTTACCGAGGGGATGATGATGGACCCGGAGGCCAGCGTTAGCGCGCTGGCGTTTCATCATCCGGATTGTACCTATTTTTCGGTTGGCGACATTGCCGGCGTTCCTGCCTGAGCGGCATCAGGTCGCGCTAAAGCGCGCCCCTACATTGCATTTAGCGGATCAATTTGTGGAAATCAATGGAGTGATGCTGCGCTGAAGGAATAGCGCGTGACGGCGACTATTCGCGTGCCACGGCGCGGCCTTGCTTCAGTGCGTCGATCAAGACGTCGAAAGTCGACCTGGTCCAGTTTCCATCGCGAGGGGAGGGCTTCGTACCCCGGCGGTCCTCGGCTAGTACGGTCGCGGTTGCCGCGGAGGAAAGGTTGGAAGAAATGCCGAACGGTGCCGGAGCTTCAGCGGCGGTAGCGGCGCGGGCCTGCAGCGGGGGATCAGTGGGCCAGGGGGCTGCTGGAGGGACCGATTTTTCTTCCGTTGGCGCTTGGGCTTTCGGTTGGGCTTCCGCCTTCTTTCCATTCGAGCCGGTGCCTGCTCCACCAGCAGACGCGAACGGGCCTTTCAACAGACCGAGCACGTCTTCCGACGCTTGCTCGACAAGGAATTGATCGATCTGCTTGCGCTTCAATTCAAAACCGCACAGCAGACAAGCATCCGACAAAAGATTGATCAAGCGAGGAACGCCATTGGTCAGGCGATGAATGACTTCGACGGCGGTGCCGGTAAAGGGGCTCGATCCGCGCAGGCCGGCAGCGTGAAGGCGCTCGGCCATGTAAGCGCGCGTTTCGGGAAGGCTCAACGGGCGTAACAGACACGTGCTGGCGATTCTCTGCTGCAGCGCCTGCAGCTCCGGCCGCTGAAGGACCGCGAATAGTTCCGGTTGTCCGCAAAGCACGATCTGCAAAAGTTTTTCCTGGTAGGTATCGGTGTTGCCGAGAAGGCGGATTTCCTCGAGCAATTCGATGCTCATGAGGTGGGCTTCGTCGATCAACAGGATCGCCGTGCCTCCCTGCTGTTGGGTCTGGAACAGCATCTGGTGGAGAGCAGCGAGGCGCCGTGGCTTGCTGGTGGCGGTGCAGGTGATTTCGTATTCGTCGAGCACGGCTTCTAGCAGTTCGGCGGGGGCCAATGTGGGGTTGACCAGGAAGGCGGAGACAAGCCGGCCGCGGCCTTCCGATTTCTCGGTGAGGATTTGCAAAGCGGTGTGAAGCAAAGTGGTCTTGCCGGTTCCTACCGGACCGGCGACGACGGTGAAACCCTTGCGCTGGAGAACACCCTGGAGAAGTACTTTGAGAGCAGTGCGATGAGGATCGGCTAAATGCAGAAACCGAGGGTCAGGAGTAAGGCGAAACGGTTCTTCCTTTAACTGGTAAAAGGCCGTATACAAACCGTTCCTCCCCGGGGCGACCGCGACTGCGCGAACTAATACGAGTAAGAGGTAAGCAACTTTCTTACCATAGTGCTAATCGTAAGGGAACAACTAGTATCAGAGATAAAGTGCTCATAATCAAGAACTTAAATTCCAAACTCCCTCACGACCGAATCACAGAAGCGACGATACGGGTAAAGGCAATGGAAAAGCCTTTCACACATCGGTCCTGTCCTGAGCGCACTAGCCCAACAGTTGGATGCAGAAAAGCACCGAGGGGAGACATGGCCGGCGTCCTGTGTGTTATCGCCGAGTCGCGTATAAAACCCTAAACTACTCCGGCAAAACGGGGGCTTGGCCCTGCGCCGGATCGACCGACGCCGGGCTCTTGCGGTGATGTCTTTGCGCCAAGCCAGCCTCCTGAATCTTGTAAATCAGAGCGCGGTAGCTGATGTTCAGCACGTTGGCGGCCTTGCGGCGGTTCCACCTGTTTTCGCGCAGAACCTGGAGAATCACGCTGCTTTCCATCTCGCGGACGGCTTGTTTGGCGATATGCTTCAGCGAAACGGTGCCGTCGACGGAGAGTTTCATCGGGCTGGACGGGCACCTCAACCTGGGCTCCACGGTCATACCGTCTAGGGCTCCCATGATGGCGTAGCGGGCGACGACATTTTCCAGTTCCCGTATGTTTCCTCGCCATTCCTTGTGCGCCAAGGCCTCGATGACGTCTTCAGAAAAAGGCGGCGCCTCGCGTTCGAATCGCTTGTTGAGGTGCTCGAGGAAATAATTGGCGAGTGCCGGAATGTCTTCGCGGCGTTCACGCAACGGTGGCAAGTTGAGAGTAACGACATTGATCCGGTAAAAGAGGTCTTGTCGGAAACGTCCCGCAGCGATCTCATCCTCTAGCTTGCGGTTGGTGGCGCAGATCACGCGGGTATTGACGCGCCGCTCTTGCGTGTCGCCGATCCGGCTGAAGTGCCCGTCCTGCAGAAGCTGCAAAGTTTTGGCCTGCAGCCCGGGGTCGAGGTCGGAAATCTCGTCGAGAAACAGGGTGCCGTTGTCGGCCATCTCGACATAGCCCGGCTTGGAGGTATGCGCGTCGGTGAAGGCGCCTTTCTCGTAACCGAACAGCTCGCTTTCCAGCAGAGACCCGGGGATGGCGGCGCAATTGACCTTGATGCACGCGCCGGAGGCAAACGTTGAGCGCGAATGAAGGTACTGAGCCAGCAGGCCTTTGCCGGTGCCGTTCTCGCCTTGAATCAAAACGGGCAGGTCGGTGGCGAGAATTTTGCCCACCATTTGCCGAATGGGTTGCATGGCCGCCGAACGGCCGAAGATGATTTCCTCAGAAGGCAGGATGCACGCCTTCGAAACCGCTTTTGCGCTAGCCACGCCAGAGACAGGCATTTCTACTTCCCCCCGATAAAGCCTGAGTTTTCGTACTGTTGGCACTTGCACTCGTAGAACCAAAGACGGGCGGGGCGGGCCGGTGGCCGAGGGTGAATGGAGATTTCCACTTGCAGTTTTTAACTCATTCTGAGGCTGGAACTTACTGGCCATTAGTACAGTAATGGAACTAAGGGACAGGTCAGCAGGGAAAGCTCGAGAGCGGCCCGACGGCAGCGGAAAAATGTCTCGCTAAAGGGCAAACTGTTGCCTTGTTAGCCCGCGAGCAAGGCGGTGCGGGGGAGCGGGAACCAAGTATCAAAATGCAACGAAGGGCGAGGGACTACGCTCTGCCATTTTCTCCGCGAATGATGTCGTAGCGCTCGATTACCGCTGCTACACCCATCCGCGCGCTGCCATCTTCCATGCGGCGTTCCACGCGCACGACTTTGCCCAAGGCGCGCACGAACACTTCGGTGCCGTGGGTAATTTCCGCAGGTAGGGTGAGGGTAATGTCGAGCTCTGAGCCGGCCTCAAGATCCTGGTCGAGAACGAAGTAAAGACCGCGCGTCGAGATGTCCCGGGTCTTACCTTTTTGCGTATCGGCTACGCGTTCCGCGGGGATCCGGATGATCACGGGTAGCGATAAATCATAGCGTCGAGCAGTGCGACGTTCCGTCATTATGCTCATCCTCCACTCTGCCCGCGGCCGGTGGCTGTGCGCCGCGCCCCTTTCACCGAATTTCGCGTGTCCTTGAGGCCCCTACCAGCGTCGTGTAACGTGGATCTGAAAGTGGTCCAGAATTCGGAAAACTCCTGGACTGGACGCACCAAGAGCGTCAACCGAGTTCTTTATCGTTTCCGGTTCGGGTGACAATACAGGAAACATTTGCTTCACGCCACGAAAAAATATCTCGGCGCGCCGCATCTCGGGCTCCGGTCATTGTGCCAACCGCACCAGCCTGGATCGCGGCCTTTGGGGGTTGCCATCATCGCCCGCGCAGGCTGTGACGGCGGTGAAATCCGGGTCGATTACTCGTTGCGGATTGCACCGACCGGGGTCGGCTCTTCGACCGCGGGGGCGGCCGCGGCGGAACGCCGGGTACGCGGGGTATCCAGGTTGAACTGCCGCATTTTATAGAGCAGGGCTTTGTAGCTGATGCCCAGCATTTTCGCGGCGTCTTTGCGGCACCAACGCGTCTTTTCCAGCGCATCGGCGATTGCTTCCATCTCCGCTTCGTCTTTCAGACCGCGAACCAGGGCCTTCAGACCCTGCTCACGAGGGATGGTCGCCTCTTGGCGAGGAGACGTGCGTTGACGCGCGGAGGACATCTCAATCAGTTCCCGCAAGCTGCCCTCGTCGTCTTCGAGAATGACGTAGCGCTTCACGAAGTTTTCCAGTTCGCGCAGATTGCCGGGCCAAGGATAGTTTGCCGCGGCGTCCAGGAGATGCTTGGACGGGTTGGTTGCCGGCTTTCCGAATTTCTCGCTGTACTTGTCGAGAAAGTGGCGGAACAGAAGGGGAATCTCGGTCGCGCGTTCGCGGAGAGGAGGAACCAGGATGGAAAGAACGTTCAAGCGATAGTACAGATCTTCGCGGAAGCGTCCCGTTTTCATGGCGTCCTGGACATCGACGTTGGTGGCGGCGAGCACGCGCACGTCGGTCTCGACCATGTGGCGGCCGCCGAGGCGCGAATACTGGTGGTCCTGCAATACGTGGAGGAGCTTCGCTTGCAGGTGCGTGCTCATTTCCGCGATTTCGTCGAGAAAGATGGTGCCCTTGTTGGCAAGTTCAAATTTGCCGGGCTTGGCGCGAACCGCTCCCGTGAAGGCGCCTTGCTCAAAGCCAAACAACTCGGACTCGAGGAGTTCGCCGGGTAGCGCCGCGCAATTCACTTTGATAAAAGCTTGATTGCGGCGCTTGGAGCGCAGGTGAATCATGCGGGCTACGACTTCTTTTCCGACGCCGCTCTCGCCGCAAATGAATACCGGGACGTCGACCGGGGCGATCTGCAAAATCTGCTGCCGGATGCGCACCATCTGCGGACTTGCCGCGAGAAAACTCAGATCTTCGGTTACCTGGTCGCAGTAATCGCGGAGCGCCTGATTCTCCTGGGTCATGTGCTTTTTTTGGCGGGACTTCAGCATAGCCGCGTCGAGGTCGCTCTTTTCGAAGGGCTTGGTCAAATAGTCGTGCGCGCCGATGCGGATGGCTTCCACGACGGTACCGACTTCATTCGAACAGCTGAGCATGATGATGTTGAGGCTGCGGTCGAGTTGCAGGAGTTCTTTCAGGGTGTCGATGCCGTTCATCTCGGGCATCAGCACGTCCAGGATAATGAGATCGGGACGCTCACCATCGCTAACCTTGGTGATGACTTCCTTACCGGAGCCGACGGTCTCGACATCGAACCCGTCAACCTCCAGGAGCGTCTGCAGGTATTTGCGGATACTCGGCTCATCATCAACGACAAGTATCTTTTCTTTTACGGCCATTGACTTCTCCCTTTGCGTTACCAACTCGAACGATTTCCGATGGCTAAAAATAAATTCCGCGAATTACGTCTGGTCCATAGGCAACAGAAACGTAAATTTGCTCCCGCTGGCGGCTTCGCTTTCCACCCAGATTTTGCCGCGATGCGCTTGCACCAAGCGTTTGGCGATCGCGAGGCCCAAGCCCATCCCGGTGGTGTTGCGGTCGACGCGGACAAAGTCCTCGAAGATCTCCTGGTGATGTTCCGCTGCGATTCCCGGGCCGCTATCGGCGACCGATACTTCCACGCTATTCGGGCGCGGCAAACGGAAACGCCGGCGCTCCTGTGAGGGCGAGGCCTCGGAGACACGGCGCTCCCAAAAGTGAGGTAGGGCACGCAACGTGACGCAGCCGCCAGCAGGGGTATGCTTCAAAGCGTTGTCCAGAAGGTTGGCCGCCGCTTGCTGCACCTTCTGATAGTCGAAGCGAAAGTTCGGAATCGAAGGATCGAAGGCCGCGTCGAGCCGCACGCCTTTGCGCTGAAAGGCCTCGAGCCAGCGCTTGGAGAGCTCATCAAGGCAATCGCGCAAGTCGTTTTCGCGCAACTGCAAAACCAGTTTTCCGCTTTCGAGCGCCGAATAGTTCAGGAACATGGACACCAGACGGACGAGCCTTTCGCAGCTTTCTTTGGACTCTTCCAGAATGTCGCGCTGCTTTTCCGACAGGCGCCCCAGCGAACTGGTGAGCAACAAGTCGTAGTAGCCTTTGATCACTGCGAGCGGTGTTTTCAATTCGTGCGCGGCGGAAGCCAGGAACACCGTCTTTTGCCGGTTGACTTCCTGCAATTTCAAATAAGCGGCCAGGAGATTTCGATAGGTGATTTCACGTTCTTGCAGCAATTCCTGAACGGTAATCTGCGTGCCCGGATCGGGCGCGGCTGCGGCCTGCGTGCCGGTGGGCAGCTCGAATTCAACTACCAGCCAGTCGGGTTCCGGCACCCATTTAATGCTGGCGCGGGTTCTTTTCTCACCGCGAGACAAATCCAGTTTCACTTCGTGTTGGCCACTTTCGATGTCCGCAAAAATGCGTTTCGCGTCGACTTCCAAGAGATCGCTGAATAGATTCAACCGGCTGACCTCGCCAAGTTGCAGGGATTCCAGGCACTTTCGCGCAATAGAACTAACCATCAAAATCCGTCCGCTGCGCTCGGAAACGAGCAGCGACTTATCGAAAGTATCGAGCAGCCGAGTTACTAACCCCAGGGACACATCACCGTGGGCCTGCGGCTCAGGTAGAGAATCAGATAGAGAAGACGTGACCACACTTCCACTCATCAGACCTTCCCGTTCCCCGTCGATGGGAAAAAATTTTCCCTATTGGCGCGTCGCCATCGTCGCAGAGCAGTTCTCGGGCTGTCAATGGTAAAAGCGTTCCAAGCGCCCCATTTGCACAATTGGGGAAATCAAGTCGCCATACTGGTCGGCTTGGTACCCACTCCGCTGCAAGGGTGCCGTCTTGAATCGAGTTAACTCTGTGATTTACTGTATGTTAGGAATAGGTGCAGCTTAGGACATCTGGCATCGAATCTGCTTGATTCCCCAGTATTCTCGTACTAGTTCACTAGTACTATGGGGCCACCGAGTGAGAACCGAAAGTCTTAAGGAAGGGCAGCAATTGGATCAAACTCAAAGGCGGCGCACGCCTCGAATTCGACTTCAGGTGCCGGTGTTCTTGCGCGGGTCCGACGCATCGGGCGTGGAATTCATTGAGCTGACCAAAACACTGAATATCGGCGCCACCGGCGCGTGTATCACGTCCACTCACATCCTCAGGGCGGATCAAGTCATCTACCTGACCGTGCCGGCCCCCTCGCCTGCCTCCTCGAGCTTGGTGCCGAACGAAACTCCTCCTATAGCCGCCAGAGTACTGCGCCAGGAGGTTGCCGGGGATATGCGGTTATTCGGGCTGGAATTTCTCAGGCCACTTGAGTAAATTTATGCCGTTTCCTGACGCGCAGCGGCGGGACGAACGGGTTTGACCGGTTTGCTGGAACGTTTTGCTTGATTTTGTCGTAGGCGCTAGTCCTCTATCTCTTTTGCTTGCAGCAGGATAGCCGATCAAGGCGGTTCTCTCCGGGTCCAAGCTCTTTCCTACTCCGAAATACGGATGGACTCAAACTTGCTCCCGGTATACAAGCTACTTGCTTCTCTCCCCTACCCGCGGGGACTGGCAGTTTAGGTGTCATTTCGTATGCCCAATCCTGGCGGCGCCCCCACCCGTTTGCCAATCGAGGATTCGTACCTCGACCTCTTGGCCGATACGCTCGACGGCCTAGACGTTTCCGCGCGCGGACAATTCCTGCAGCGATATATTCGCGCAATTACCCATCTGGATTTGCGCGAAAACCAGTGCATCCAGCTCTGGGACGAGATGCTCACGCGCCGGCGCGAACTGAGTGATCATCTGGGCCGGCAGGTGGCGCTGAAGACCGCGCTGATGGACGTGCTCACGTCGGCAGGTTTGTTCCGCGTCCCCATCGTTCTCGAATACGATGAACTGAAAGTGCTGCAATTGAATGCGGTCACCGATCCGCTGACGGGGCTTTACAATCGCCGACTTTTCGGTGAAGGGTTTGAAAAGGAAATGAATCGAGCCCGACGTTATGGATTGCCACTCGGGCTGGTAATGCTGGATTTGCATCGGTTCAAGGAAGTGAACGACAAGCACGGTCATCCGCGGGGAGATGACGTCCTGCGCGCCGCTGCGACCACGCTTAAGAAAGCGCTGCGTACTTCGGACTCCGCTTTTCGCATCGGTGGCGACGAATTCGCGGTGCTGTTGCCGCAGACCGACGCCGAACAAGCACTGGCCCTCAGCCGACGTATTGAAACCGTTTTTGCAGAAACGCTGCAAGCCTTGCCGCTCAACGTGAATGTAAGTATGGATCACGGCGTCGCGACGTTCCCGCTGGACGGCGAACAAGCCGATCAATTGATTCGTGTCGCCGATGAACGTCTCTACCGCTTGAAGCACGCAAATCACCGGAAGCTCGGGAACGGAGCCAACACCGTGGCTCCCGCCTCTCCCGCTCTCGGGCCCACAGTAACGACAGCTCCGGCAACGGCGGTAGCGCCTGCAGACCCCGTGGCACCGCAGGCACCGCCAATCGAGCACAGCGAAGCCGCAACCAAACCCATTTCGATTGAGTCGCGCCGCGGCGGACCCGAAAAGCAAGAATCGCCGATGGCGGCCGCCGCGTCGGCGGGCGCCGGGGAAATATCCGCAAGCCAGCCCGCCACGATGCCTTCCGCGCCCTCCGCGCAGCGAGTCTACGCCATGCAGCGTAAGGCGGAACGCGTGTCCATGACCGGCACGAACGCATACGCGATGCTCGGTGAGCAAAACACGCGTCGCGCTCGAGTGGTTGATCTCGGCTTTGGCGGCGTCGCCATCGAACTCGACAAACAAGAGACTCTTCCGGAAAGTATTCTAGCGATCCTGCACGTACCGATTCTTCCGCCGGTGCGCGTGAGTCTGAAACCGGTCTGGTCACAACAAACCAAGCAAGGCACTTATCGCATCGGCTGTGCCTTCGTCTCCTAACCTGGTCGCTCGCAAGTTCTGATCGCAATTCACCTCCTGATCGAACCGGTCGCGGCTGCGCGTGAAACGCTTTGCAAACGGAGTCGCGGCGCCCACGTGGCTGCTGAAATCCTGCTAGAATCCAAGCGATTCCAGCATTTCGAAGGAAGCGCCATGAGCGAACCAAAGGCAAGCCGCCCGCATTGGCCCGACGCGTTACAAAATCCGCCCGACGCCACCTCCGCCCTCAAGTCGTGGTCCTGGGCTTTAGAGCGCATCGAGAAATCCCATAACTATTGGATCTCCACGACGCGCCCCGACGGGCGCCCGCATCTCATGGTGGTCTGGGGCGTCTGGTGGGAAAATGCGTTCTGGTTCAGCACTGGGCCGCGAACACGCAAAGCAAAGAACATCGCAGCCGATCCTCACTGCGTCGTGGGCACGGAAAAGGCCGACGAAGCGGTAATCCTCGAGGGGATCGCGCAAGAAATCAAAGATCGCCCGGTCTGGAAGCAAATCGCTGGAATCTACGATCGCAAGTATGGCGGCGAAATTCTCCCCATGCTCGAATCGAGCGGCGGGTGCATTTTTCGCGTCGAGCCTGAAACCGCCTTCGGCCAGGACGAACACGCGGAGAACTTCGTGGAATCGGCTACGCGGTGGCGCTTCTCGTCGTCCAGGGCAGGTGAGCGTTCGGGTCACAGAAAATAGCATCCCAACTGAGAATTCACCATCCAATAGGTGGCGGGCAGCTGGTTTGGAGATCCCGCCGTTTTTGCGTATAATTAACGATTGTCTCGCGACCTAGCGACGCGGCTGTAATGCCCCGACCCGGGAGCCGTGCAGACCGGACGCGAAAGACTGGAGCCTCATGAAACCCGGTATTCACCCCGACTATCATCAAGTGACCGTACACTGCGCCTGCGGGAACTCGTTTCCCACGCGCTCGACCATCAAAGGGGACATGTTGCGCGTCGAAATCTGCTCGAATTGCCACCCTTTCTTCACCGGCAAACAGAAGCTGATCGATACGGCAGGTCGCGTGGAACGCTTCACGAAGAAGTATGCCGACGCCGCTGCAAAGGCCACAGCCGCAAAGAAGTAACCGCACTCGCTTCCCTTGTCGAGGGACAAGAGTCTCCGGCAGGGAGCATCCATACAACCGCGCAAGCGGTTCGCAATCCCGCTTTTCCCAACACCGCAGCAAACGCCGTTCGGTGTGAATCATGTCTCTCTAGGTCGCTTGCGGGAACCCGCTGATAATGCTAATTTTACACTTTCTCAAGCTGTGACGGCCCATTGCGGCCGGTGCCAGGCTGCAGTGTGAAAGCGGGTCATGGCTGAGAAATCGTCCCAGGTCATCCAGGGCAGGGTGAGTTACAACACCGATCGCGCGAGATTGGAGATTTTCGCGTTCTGGTTCATCCTTGAGCCAGTTGTTTTGTCATGAGTGAGCGCCTTTCCAATTCGACGAGTGTTGCCGTACGCCGTGTTTCGACGCACGCGGATCCGCGCCAGAATACCTATTGGCGCGTCGAAGGATCTTTGCTGGAAGTGGGGGCGATGCGCCCGGTCGGCTTTTTTACCTGGAACGCGCAAAGCTTCGCGGAGCGATGGGCGCGCCGAGCGGGGATGGCCGTGATGGCGCTGTCGCGGCCCTTCGCCTACACCGCAAGTCGCACCTTTGCCACGCGATCTCTGCACACGCTGTTGCGCGGCGTGAGCCAGGACCGCCTCGATCTACTGGGCGAAGAGTATTTTCACTACGTGCTGAAACCGGCGCTGCGGCCGGAAGCCACCGAAAACCTTCTGGAAGCGGTTCGCAGCGGCGACCGAATCGTTCTGGTAGGTCAGCTGCTCGACCACATCCTCCGTCCGCTGGCCAGCCATTTCGGTATTGAGTCGTTCATTTCCAATCGCCTTGAATTTCGTGACGGTCACGCGACCGGGCGTTTGTTGAGCCCGGTAGTACGCCCTCGTGGACCATTTGCCTGGATCGCCGGCGGCTCCCTCGACGGCCGAGTTTCCGAAGAAAAACTACTGCGCCAATTGGGTTGGTCGAAAACGCCGGAACGTCTGCAATACGCTTTGCAATCGAGCGCGCATCCCGCCGCTCTGACGGGCCGAGCCGTGGCAGCGCTGGGCGACGTCCCGCGCGTCGATCGTCTTTCTGTTCGCGAAACACTCGCGAATCGCCACATCCTGCTGGTTGGCGTCACCGGTTTCATCGGCAAGGTCTGGCTGGTCGATCTCCTCGAGAATGTTTCGGGTGTCGGCAAGATCACGTTGCTGATTCGCCGCAATCGCACTACTTCGGCGCAACGCCGCTTCGAAAAAATCGTCGAGGAATCGCCGACTTTTGACGGCTTACAGGAGCGCTATGGCCGCCGGCTCGGAGCGTTTCTGAAAGAGAAAGTCGAGGTTGTGGAAGGCGACGTCAGCCAGCCTGGGCTTGGGATGGATGAAGCCACGCAGGCGCGGCTTGCGAAATCGCTCGACCTGATCGTCAACAGTGCGGGACTTACTGATTTCAATCCGGATCTTCGCGAAGCGTTGGCCTCCAATGTCGACTCCACTCTTCATTTGCTCGATTTTCTTAAGAAGTGCGACCACGCCGGGTTGATGCATCTCTCCACCTGCTACGTCGTGGGCATGCGCGACGGCCGCGTCGATGAAGAGCTCCACGACAATTACAATCCTGCGAGCGATCCGGATTTTGACGCGGAGAGGGAAATCGAGTCGCTGCGCGAGATGATTGGGCGCGTGGAAGAGCGCTCGCAAAGTCCCGAGTTGGCGAAAGCACTTCGCCGCCAGGCCCTGGGCCGCGGTGGAGACGAGTCCGCCGTTCCCGCCGTGGAGTTGGACGGCGTACTGAAACGCAATCGTGTGCGCTGGTCGCGCAACCGGTTGGTCCGCGCGGGCATGCGCCGGGCCAAACATCTCGGTTGGCCTAACATTTATACGTTCACGAAAAGTCTCGGCGAATCCATGCTTTCGCGCCGTGGCCGCGATTTGCCCATCGCCATCGTTCGTCCGTCCATCGTCGAAAGTTCCACGCGCTCTCCTTTCGCTGGCTGGAACGAGGGGATCAATACATCCGGCCCGCTGTCTTATTTGCTGGGCACGAACTTCCGCCAACTCCCGACCAATGAACGCAAGTGCCTGGACGTGATTCCGGTGGACATGGTGTGCCGCGGCATGACTCTCATCGCCGCCGCCGTGATGGCCCGCAAGAACGCGAAGATGTATCAGCTCGCAACCTCCGCCATTAATCCGGTGAATATGGGCCGTAGCATCGAGTTGACCGGCTTGGCGCACCGCAAATACTACCGGCGGCAGCCCGGCATCGAGCACTGGCTGAAACTGAAATTTGAGACCATTCCCGTTTCCAAGCAGCGTTACGAGCGTATGTCGATCCCCATGCAGAAGGCGTTCGTCTCGAGCATCAACCGCGCTGCCGTCACGCTGCACATGAAAAAGGCGCCTCTGGCCAAGCAAGAACGCGACCTCGGCCGCGCCGAGAAGCTCATCGAGCTATACGAGCCGTTCATTCTTCACAACGAGCACGTGTTCGAGTGCGAAAACGCCCGCCTCCTCTCCGCGGCGCTGCCACCCGAAGAGCGCCCGCTGTTCGAATTCGACCCCGAATCGATTGACTGGTGGAACTACTGGATTAACATTCACATTCCAGCGCTGCGCCGCTGGTGCTATCCGCTGATGGAGGGACGCCCGCTCGAGTCGCGGACTCCGCGCGAGATGGATTGGTCCACGCAGGCGGCTGCTCGGGCATCCGCCGTCAGCAGTTCCGCGCCACCGTCCGACCCCTTATGGCGATCTTCGTAACCGGCGGCACAGGCTATCTCGGCAGCTACCTGGTCGCAGGTCTGCTGACCGGGCACCGTGATCCGCTCAATCTGCTGGTGCGCGCAAAATCTGATCAGGAAGCGCGCGAGCGTTTGTGGCAATCGCTGCAACTGCATCTGGCGTTCCCCGAATTCCTTGACTATCTCAACTCGCGCATCACCATTTTCCGCGGCGAACTCACCACCGAGCGATTCGGCCTTTCCGACGACCAATACCACTCGCTTGTGGATACGACGCACTCGCTGATTCACTGCGCCGCTTCGTTAAACCGCAAGTCCGAAAAGCAGTGCCTCAATGTAAATCTTCGCGGCTGCTTGGAAGTGATCCAGCTGGCCCGCCGCGCGCAGAATCGCAACGGGGTCCTTCGCTATTCCCAGGTCTCAACGGTCGCGGTCGCCGGCAAGCGTCAGAACGAAGTGGTAACCGAAGACGCCTCCATCGATTGGACGCGCTCGGACTACGATCCTTACGCGCGCACCAAGAAATTCGGCGAGCACATGGTCCACCAACTCCTGCCCGATGTGCCTCGCACCATTTTTCGGCCCGCGATCGTCATGGGCGACAGCCAACGCCCTGAAACTTCACAGTTCGATATGGTGCAAGCTTTCGACGTCCTCGCGCGCCTCCCTGTTCTTCCCCTGCGTCCTGACGATAGAATCGACATCGTGCCCGCGAACTACGTCGCCAAAGCCATCGTGACCATCCATCAAAAACCCGAGCCCGCGCATGGCATCTATCATTTGTCTGCCGGCGAAGGTTCGCAAACCTATCGCGAGATCACCACGGCACTGGCTGCTGCGGGAAGGACGCGGCGTCCGAGTTACCTGCCTTCTTTGGGAGGACCATTCTCGGCGACCGTAAATCGCCTGGCTCATGGCGACGGCTCGATCGGCCGCGGCGCATCGCTCCTGAAAGTTTTTTGGCCGTATCTTGACTGGAACACCGTCTTCGACAACTCGCGCGTCGTGGCCGAGCTCGAGGAGTCTCCTGCAAAATTCTCGACCTACGCCTACCCCCTCCTGAAGTTCAGTCGTGAAAACAAATTCCGTTATCCAGCGAAGCCCTGGCCTTCGGCAGCTCCCATCACCGAGAAAACCATCGTCGCCGGGAGCGCTCACGCATGACCGACTTTCTTCTGGTCGCATGGGTCAGCGCGCTCATTGAAGTTCGCCGCTTTGGCTGGATGTTCGGGCTCGGCCGCCGCTGGACTCCGGGAGAAAAACTTCGCCTGCTATTTGCGGGCTACAACGGCACGCGGAATACCGGGTCCGATGTGCGCGTGCAGGAAATCCTGCGGCAAATCCGGCACGTCCTCGGCGCAGACAACGTCGATTTCAGCGTGATGTCCCAGGATTTCAGCCGTTCGGCCGGCTACTTCGAAGGGACACGCCAGGTTTATCTACCCGACGTCTTCCCTCCCTTTTTATTCCGCGAAGCTCGACAAAACCACGGAGTAGTCGCCTGCGAAGGCTCGATGTTCAAGAGCAAATTCGCAAACGCTCTCACCACGATGATGATCGGCTCGTTGGGCTTGGCCTCTGCCGAAAACAAGCTTTCGCTCGGATACGGCGGCGAAGCTGGCCACATGGACCCGCTGATCCTAAACATGTGCGAACGCTACGTCCACGATTCACTCGTCATCACTCGCAATGTCGAATCGCAAACGCTACTTCGCAAGCTTGGCATTCCTACCGAACTCGGCACCGACACCGCCTGGACCTTCGAGCCAAATCCGCCCGAATACGCCCGCGAGGCGCTGCGCGGAGCGGGCTGGGACGAAAAAACTCCAATCCTCGTGCTCTGCCCCATCCATCCCTTCGTCTGGCCCGTGAAAGCTTCCATTGCAAAATACCTGGCCCGCGTCACCACCGGCGCCTACAAAGAAAGCCAGTACCGAACCGTCTATTTCCACGAGTCAGGTCCGGAAGTCGACAGAAAATATCGCCACTACATTTCCGGATTCGGCAAGGCAGCCGCCGCTTTCTGTCAACGTCATAAGGTATTTCCCATTCTCGTCGCCATGGAACGCCTCGACGCCGTCGCTTGCCGCTCCATGCTGGAATTCCTACCCAACACGCCGATCTTCACTTCCGACGACTACGACATGTTCCAACTCGTCTCGATCTTGCGAGCCGGCTCCTACATGGTTTCCTCTCGCTATCACGGCATCGTCACCTGCATGCCCAGCCTGGTCGCGTCCGCAGGCGTGACCATGGACGAACGCATCCGCAACCTCATGCGCGAGCGCGGCCATCAACATCTCTTCCTCACAGTAGAAGACCCCGACCTCGAGCCCAAGCTCCTTCAAATCATGGAAACGCTGGTCGCCGAACGAGACGCGGTCCGCGAAGGCATCGGTCGTACCGTAGTCCGCAATCTGAAAGTCATGGCCCGCATGGGCACCATCCTCGAAGACGCGGTCCGCCACACCTACACCGAATTCCCCCTACGCTCCGGCGTCCTCTCCTGGGAAGACTACCTCCCGCCGCTAAGTCCCACCATCCGCCACCTGGCCGAGCGTTACGACACCTCCGCGGTTGCGCAACATTCCGTCGCCGGATCCGCCGCACGATGAGTCCCAGCGCATCCGCAAGAACATCATCGGCTACGGGTAGCGCCGGCATCCTTGCCGGCTCCGAATCCCCGTTTCTTCACCGCGAATCGGCACCACTGAACCCGCCGACGTCTCGCGAACCCTAACTCCCCATGCCCAATTTTCTGGAAAACCTCTTCTCCCAACTCCACCGCAGCTCCACGCGCACTGTCCTCCGCGAGGTCCGCGGCGACCAATTCCAAAATATCACCGGCGCCCAACTGTTCTCTCAGATCCAAATCGCCCGTGAAGCCCTCCGCCGCTACCACCTGCAACCCAACGACCGCTGCGCCATCCTCTCACCCAATTCCATCCGCTGGATCGCCATCGATCTAGCCCTGATGGCCGAAGGCCTGATCGTCGTTCCGCTCTATTCGCGCCAAGCCCCCGCCGAACTCGTCGCGGTCATGCAAGACTGCCAACCCCGTCTCCTTATCGTCGGCGACAAACCCTTAGGCGATGCGGTAGCGCAAGCGTGGCCCGTCGGCTCCGCAGCGCAACCTCCGCGAGCCACCTTCGACGACCTTCTCCCCTACGCGGCCTTGTCGGTCGAGGCGTCCCCAACCCCGCCGAATCCCCGCCGCGACTCCGATCTCGTTACCATCGTCTACACCTCCGGCACCTCCGGCGAACCCAAGGGTGTCTGCCTCAATACCGGCAACATCTCCTTCATGCTGGAGCGCACCACCGAGCGCCTCGACCAGCTCATGCGCGGCTCGCAAGGTGTCGACAGTGTTTTCCACTACCTTCCTCTCAACTTCGCCGCGTCCTGGATCGCCACCCTCTCATTTCTTTCGCGCGAAAGCGTCGTCACCCTCTCCACCGATCTCAATAAACTCGCCGACGAGATTCGCCTCGCCGCCCCCCACTATTTCCTGAACGTTCCCACACTCCTCGAACGGGTCCGTCGCGGCGTGGACGACGCCATTGCGAAGCGCCCCGCCATCATCCGATCGCTCTACACCCGAGCCCGCGGCGCCTCACAGCACCAGCTTCGCCGCAAATGCAGGGGCGCGCTTCCGCGCGGCCCCTTCCGAATCGAACAATCCGACAACTCCATCGAACGCGCGCATCCTCGACGCCCTCTGGCTAGCTCTAGGCCGCAAACTCATCTTCACCAAAATCAAAGAACGCTTCGGCCCCAATCTCCGCGCCCTGATCTGCGGTTCTGCTCCGCTCGCTCCGGAAACACAAAATTTCTTTCAAATGCTCGGCGTCCCGGTTTTGCAGGTTTATGGCCTCACCGAAACGACGGGCATTTGCACGATGGACGATCCCAACGCCGCCGTCGACACCGGCCACGTCGGCCCCACCATCAACGGCGTCGAAATGAAAATCGCCGAAAACGAAGAAATCGTAGCCCGCGGCCCCAACGTGTTTCCCGGCTATTGGAATCGCCAGGAAGAAACCGCGCGGGTCTTAAACGACGGCTGGTTTCACACCGGCGATCAAGGCGAAAAAAACGCCCACGGCAACTGGCGTATCATCGGCCGCGTCAAAAATCTGATCATCCTGAATTCAGGCCACAAAATTCCTCCCGAACCGATGGAAGACAAACTCGCGCAGCTCCTTCCCGGCGCCCAGCACATCGTCGTGGTCGGAGACGGCCGCGGCTATCTCTGCGCTCTGGTGACGGGCGCCATCGAGCCCGCCGCCGTGCAATCCGCCCTCGATGCCGTGAATCCCGATCTCCCTCACTACCGCCAGATTCGCAACTTCACCATTCTGCGCGAAACGTTCACGCCGGATACGGGCCTGCTCACCGCCATGGGCAAGCTTCGCCGCTCCTTCATCAACGCACGCTTTGCTGCGGAGATCGACGCGATGTACGCCGCGAGGAAAAACTGAATGCAGCAAATCCAGCAAGTCGGGGAAATAACGGCGGTCCTTTGTTGCGGATTGTTTTCCGGCGCGGCCCTTTACATTACTTTGGTCGAACATCCGGCCCGCATGAAAGCGGGAACGCAGGTTGCCGTAGCGGAATTCGGGCCGAGCTATCGTCGCGCCGCCCGCATGCAAGCTTTCTTGGCGATATTCGGCTCGTTGTCGGCGGGGCTGGTTTGGATTCGCGCCGGCGGCTTTGCGTGGCTTGGGGGTGCGCTTTTGTTTTTCTCGATCGTTCCGTTCACTCTGCTCGCAATTTTGTCCACGAACAAACAGCTTCTCGATTCATCGCTGGACCGAAGTTCGGAGCAAGCCCGCACGCTTCTCGTGCGATGGGGACGTCTGCATGCGGTTCGGACTGTAGTAAGCTTGGCCGCTTTCATTCTTTTGCTCTGGCTTATTGTGGTTTCTGGAAAATGAAATCCTTCACTGGCAGGACGCTGCGTTGGGACTTCCGCGATGGCATCGTTGAGCTGACCCTCGACCGCGAGCCCGCCAACGAAATCGGTACCGCCATGCTCGGCGAATTTGAAAAGTTCGCCGCCGCGCTACCTGCGCTCGCGCCTGAAGCCGCCGCCTGCATCATCACCAGCGCTCGCAAGCACGGTTTCTCCGCCGGCGCAGACTTACGCGAGCTATATAACGCGGCCGCGCCTCTATCCACCGCGGAGCGCCTCGCGGGCGTCCACCAATTCCTGGAGCGCATCCACGCTGTCCTGAACGCTATCGATGCCGCTCCATTCGTAACCATCGCCGCTGTCCACGGCGTCTGCTTCGGCGGCGGCTTGGAGCTTGCCCTCGCCTGCGACATCATCGTCGCCGACAAGATGGCCCGCTTCGCCTTCCCCGAACTTCGCCTCGGACTCATCCCCGGCTTCGGCGGCATCCCGCGACTCAAGCGCGACCTCGGCAACGCCTTTGTTCGTGACTTGCTCCTCACCGGCCGCAGCGTCAACGCCACTCGCGCGCACGCGGTCGGCCTGGTCGCCCAACTCGCCGCCGAAGGCGAAGCCCGCAAAATCGCTCACGCCACCGCCACGCAAATCACCAAATTCGACGCCATAACCCGCGCCGCCGCCAAAAAATTTATCAAGCCCATCCCCTACGAAGACCTCCGCCGCGAAATCGACCTCTTCTGCGAACTTTTTACCCGCCCGGACGTCATGGCCGCCCTAAAAAAATTCGTAGAATCTACCGAGGCCATGCCCTATCTCCCGTGAGTAACCGAACGCGCCGAATGCGAATCTAAGGAGCGCACCCAAAATGAAGCGCCGGACCCTCCACCTCGTAGCGCTGTTCCTGCTAGCGACCCTAATGTTCCTGGCGTCCGGCCAGCACGGCAGCTATTTTTGCGTATCACCGTGGGCCGGCGGCGGCCCCCTGCAACCTGCGGCAGACCATGCCAATCCTTAGCCTCGATCACGTTCAGCTCGCGATTCCCGGCGGCGGTGAAGAGCGCGCCCGCAGCTTCTACAGCGGCATTCTCGGCCTTACCGAAGTCGCAAAACCCGCGTCTATGGCAGGTCGCAGCAGCATTTGGTTGACAGCGGGCCCGGTGAATCTACACCTTGGCGTCGAGGAGGAGTTCCATCCCGCCAAGCGCGCGCATCCCGCACTCGTGGTCGACAATCTCGACGATATCCTCGCCGCCTGCGAACGGGCTGGTCTTCCCACCCGACCCGACAAGTCTTTCAACAATTTCCGCCGTGTCCACGTTTTCGATCCCTTCGGCAATCGCCTCGAGCTGATGGAAAGCACAACCCCGTAACTTCCGGCCCGCGAATTCACTTCCACAAAAACCTAGCCGTTCTTCCGGGTCACGACCTAGCCGATCGGCGGATGTAGTCGCCCCTGCAATTCCGGCATCTTGTTCATGGAGGTTGCACATGTCTTCTCAACTCATCGAACTCTCAAACGCTCTGGCGCAAACCACCGACCGCGCCGCATCTACTGCCGTCGCCGTCCACGCGGAATCGCGCGGCTCATCGAGCGGTGTCGTCTGGCGCACAGGTATCATCGTCACATCGGAGCACGCCCTGCGCCGCGATGAAGCAATTCATGTCACGCTCGCGGATGGCCGAGTCGTCTCCTCAACGCTCGCAGGCCGCGATCCATCCACGGATCTCGCTGTCCTCAAATGCGCAGAAGCCACAACGCCAGTCGCGGAATTCGGCGATCCTTCAACAATCAAGCCTGGCGCCTTGACGCTCGTCGTCGGCCGCACCCGCGCGAGCGGACCGATAGCAGCTCTCGGCGTTGTCAGCCTGGTCGCGCCCGAGCGCAAGACTTGGACCGGCACGTCGCTGGCACCGTACATTCGTCTCGACGTCGCGATCCAACCCACAGCCGCAGGCGCCGCCGTCGTTGACGCCAACGGTCGAGTCTTCGGCATTGTCACTCCGCGCTTCGCCCGCTTCGGCGCCATCGCCGTTCCTGCTTCGACGGTCAATTCCGTAATCGATGTGCTGCTGCAAAAAGGCCGCATACCGCGAGGCTATCTCGGCGTCGGCCTGCAACCCGTGCGGCTGCCTGACGCCCTTCGCCAATCCTTGCATCGCGAAGAAAAAACCGCCGCGATCGTCCTGGAAGTGGAACCCGAAAGCCCCGCCCACAAAGTCGGCCTCGTCATCGGCGACATTATCGTCTCGATCGCCGGCCAACCGGTCGCGCACCTCGAAGACATCCACTCGCGGCTGCAAGGCGCGACAATTGGCAAGACTCTCGCCCTAGGATTTGTTCGCGGCGGCGCGCTGCAGGAAACCACCGTCACAGTCAGCGAACGCCTCCACGGAGCCGAATAACGTGTCCATCACTAGCTTCGGCGAAATCGCGGAAAATCTCCGCCGCTCCACCGTCCTGATTCACGCAGGGCGCCGAGGCAACGGCTCCGGCGTGATCTGGTCGAGCGACGGCCTCATCGTCACCAATGCCCACGTGGCTCGTCGCGGGCACCTCCGCGTGCAACTCTGGGATGGCCGCGAACTCGATGCCACGCTCGAATCTTCTGACATCGTCCGCGATATCGCCATTCTTCGCGTGAACGCAAAAAATCTGCCGGCGGCAACTCCGGCGGACTCTTCCCGCGTCCGCCCCGGCGAACTCGCGATAGCGATCGGCAACCCGCTGGGTTTCGTCGGCGCCCTCACGAACGGTATCGTCCACGCGGTCGGCCCGCTCCCCGGCCTGGGTCCACAATCCTGGGTGCAAGCCGGTGTCCGCCTGGCCCCTGGAAACTCCGGAGGCCCGCTCGCCGACGCCGCTGGCCGCGTCATCGGCATCAACACCATGGTCGCCGGCCAACTCGCCCTCGCCATTCCCAGCAACGCTGTCGTCGACTTCCTCTCCGGCCGCCGTTCCAACAAAGACACGAATGACGGCTGGCTAGGCGTGACACTGTATCCCGTGCAAGTCCCCAAGTCCGGCGCGCGCGCTGCAAAATCCTTCGGACTCGTCGTGCTCGAAGTTGAGCCAGGCAGTCCCGCGGCCCGAGCGTCGCTTCTTCCCGGCGACATCCTCCTCGGCACCGAAGGCCGACCATTCCGCCTGCTTGAAGATTTGTCTCGGGCGCTGCGTGGCACGGGACCCCGCACGCTCCGCCTGGAATTTCTTCGTGGAGATTATTTCCGTATCCGTCGCCTGACGATTCAGCTGGGCAGCCAAATCACCAGGAGCGGCGTCGCCGCGTGATCCGCGTTTTCATCGTCTCGGCCTCGACGCTGGCCCGTTCCGGCCTGCAAAACCTTCTCGCGGATCGTGGTGTAGAAGTTGTCGGCAGCTCTTCTGATATCGATTCGATCGAAGGCGCGCTCACCGACGCGGAAGCCGATGCGCTCGTCATCGACGCATCCGGCGAAACCTCTGCCTCCCTGCTCGATTCCCTGGCCCGTTCCGATCTCACGTCGGAAATTCCCGTCGTAGCTCTAGCTGGAAATTCTGCACCGAGTTGGCCCCGTGAGGCTTTGCGCAACGGTGTCCGTGCCGTGCTCCCCATGGATGTCTCGCGGGATCAACTCACTGCCACTCTCCAAGCGGTCACCGCGGGTTTGCTGGTGCTGCATCCCTCCGACATCGCGGCCGTTTTACCGGCAACTCCAGCGTCCCAATCGGTGACCGAATTGGCCGAGCCCTTAACGCGCCGCGAACGCGAAGTCCTCCAAATGCTGGCCGCCGGCCTGGCCAACAAAGAAATCGCAACCCGCCTCAACATCTCCGACCACACCGCAAAATTCCACGTAGCCTCCATCCTCGGCAAACTAGGCGCAGCCAGCCGAGCCGAAGCCGTAACCCAAGGCATCCGCCGCGGCCTGGTCCTCTTGTGACGCTAGCGGAGCAACGCTCCGCCCTCCTGTAGGGGGCGGGTCAACCGCGCTGGACAATTTTGCGCCAAGCAACCAACCCCACGGTTTTCCTTCCAACCCCGACAATGATAAATTGACCTTCATGCGCACCATCGACCAAACCACGCAAGAAATCCTCGACCTCGCCACCAAGCATTTCCACGTGCCCGCAGGCACCCTCGCGCCCGACGACGACTTCTTCAAAAAACTAGGCATCGACAGTCTGCAAACACTCGAACTGCTAAGCCGCATCGAAAACCACTTCAACATCGAGCTGCCCGACTACGAAGTCCAAGGCGTAAGCGACTTCCGCACCCTGGCCTCGCGCATCCAATCCCGCCTGTAATGCTGGATCTCTCGAAGTACCAGTCTATCGGGGCCGCGCTGAAGGATGCGCTGGACCAATTCGCTGGCGAAACCTGCTTGATTGAGGCCGACCGCGATCGCGAAAAAGAACGCCTCACCTATCGCGATTTCAAGAACCGAGCGGAGCCGCTGGCGAGAACCATCCAGGATGCAAGCTTCCCCGCCGGTGATCGCGCCGCGATCATCATGACCAATCAGTCCAAGTGGTTGATCTCCGCGTACTCCATCTTTTTCTGTGGCGGCGTTCTGGTTCCGCTCGACTACAAACTCACACCTGACGAACAATGGCAGCTGCTAGCACATTCCGGCGTACGAGTGCTTGTCACGGAATATCCGATCTGGCGGCAGCTCGCGGCCGCTCCGAATCGCCCTGGAGCACTAAACCTTGCGCACATTTATGTGACCGAAGCCCCGGCAAACGCGGATCTTGCCGGCGCGCAACGATGGGAACAAGCCCTGAGCAATGTGGCGTCCCCGGTCTTTGTTCCACGCACGCGCAAGGACCTAGCTACGATTGTCTATTCTTCGGGAACCGGCGGCCGCCCCAAGGGCTGCATGATGACGCACGACAATTATCTCGAACAATGCGTCGCCCTCACGTCGCTCTATCCCTTTGCCCCCGGCTTCCGCTACCTCAGCATCCTGCCTACGAACCATGCCATCGACTTCATGGTCGGCTTCTTCGGTCCATTCATCTGCGGCGCAACAGTTGTCCACCTCCGCACTCTCCGCCCCGAATTCGTCCGCGAAGCCTTTCCAAAATACAAAATTACCTACGTCAGCCTTGTTCCGCTGGTCCTGAAAAATCTTCAAAAAGGCTTACAAACCCGTTTCGACGCGGTTCCCCCTGGCAAAAGAAAAATCTTCAACGCGCTTGTAGCGCTCAACAAAGCCCTAACCAAAAGTCACCCGCGTCTCGGCCTCAGCCGCCGCCTGCTCAAACAGGTCCACTCCGGCTTCGGCGGCGAACTCCGTGCCATTATCGTCGGCGGCGCCTTCACCGAGCCGCAAACGCTTCAATTCTTCTACGACCTCGGTATTCCGGTGGCCAACGGCTATGGCTTGACCGAAGCGGGCACGGCCATCACCGTCAACGATCTCCACCCCTTCCGCGCGGACACCGTAGGCAAACCCCTCCCCGGCATGGAAGTTCGCATCGTCGACCCTGGCGCCGACGGAATAGGCGAAATATTCATCCGCAGCAAGACGGTCATGTCCGGCTACCTCAACGAGCCCGAGTTAACCGTGGAAACAATCGTCGATGGCTGGCTGAAAACCGGCGATCTGGGCCGTTTCGATCCCGCCGGCCATGTCCAACTCTTCGGCCGTAAAAAAAACATGATCGTTACCGAAGAAGGCAAGAACATCTATCCCGAAGACATCGAGTCCGTCTTCGAAAGCCTCCTCGTAAAGGAATTCTGCGTCTTCGCCGCAAACTATATCTGGCCGCGGCGCACCATGGTGGGCGAGCAACTCGTCATCGTCATCCATCTAGACCCCGGCCAATCCCTCACCGATGACTTGCGCAAAAACATCTCACTCCTCAACAACCGCCTTCTCAACTACAAGCGCATTCATGGAATCATCCTCTTCGAGGAAGATTTTCCTCGCACCGCTTCGCTTAAGATAAAAAGGAACATCCTGGCGGAACGGCTGGCCAAACTCGATCGCACGAAAACTGTTCTGCCACTATGAGTGGCTCTAAGCTAACCCCGGGCGCAGCGCAGGGCTTCAACCGTTGCATTTGCTGCAATCAAACTGCGGCGGGCCTCTTGTAAGGGTCGCTTTACCCAAGCGGGCGCTTTGCAATCGTGTTGATCAGGAAGCTTCGAGCAAAGTGAAACGAACAACTCATTGATGGAACGCTTCTTCGCTATCGTAAATCCCGCCGCAGGCGGCGGCCGTTCGGCAAGACTCGCCGGACCAGCCCTGGCGCGCCTGCGGGAAGCTGGAATCGGCGTTAACGTCATCGCTTCCACCGGTCCCGGCCACGCCATTGACCTCGCACGCGAAGCGTACGGCCAAGGCTATCGCCGTTTTATCGCCGTAGGCGGAGATGGCACTGCACACGAAATTCTAAACGGCCTGTTTTCCGCAGGCATTCCACAGAGACGCATCTCTTTAGGTTTTCTGCCGCTGGGCACCGGCAATTCATTCCTCCGCGACTTCACAACCAATGGCGCCGAGTCCTCTCTGCAAGCCATCATCGCCGACCACAAACGCCCGGTCGATCTGATCCGCCTGACCCACGCCGGCGGTCAAACCTATTCGTTCAATCTTCTCAGCGTGGGCTTCACCGCCGACGTTGGCGCGCTCACCAACCGTCATTTCAAATCTCTCGGCCACCTCGGCTATCTCCTGGGCGTTCTGGTCCGCGTCGCGCAACTTCGCCGTCGCTCTTTCACCCTCCGCTGCGACGACGACAAAGACTGGGACCAGCGCCGCTGCCTGTTCCTCGCGTTCAACAACAGCAAGTACACCGGCGGCACCATGCTCATCGCGCCGAACGCCGACTCGACCGACGGCCTCATCGAATTCGTCCGCTGGGGCCCCATCCACCGCCTGGGCCTGATACGTATGCTCCCGAAACTCTACGACGGCACCCACATCCACCACCCGCTGGCCTCGCGCCGCGCCGTCCGCCACGTCGAATTCAATGTCCCCGTTCCCGTCGACGTCATGATCGACGGCGAAATCGCCACGCTCGAATGCCGCTCCCTCGACATAGTCCCCGCAGCCGTGGACATCTACATATGAAGCGCGCCCTGCTCGCCCTTCGCAGCGCAGTTCTCTGGTTTCTGACTCTCCTGCATTTTTTTATGACGGCGCCCGCACTCGTATTCCTCGGCATCTTCCTCGATCCGCGCAAACACGATTGGCTACAACGCGCGTTTTGCCGCCGCATCGCGTTTCTCTCCGGCACCCGCGTCACTGTTCAGCGCGCCCCTGGTTTCGATCCCCATCGCACCTGCTTCTTCATGGTCAACCACGTCAATCTCTTCGACCCTTTCATGCTCTACTGCGCCATCCCGCAATACGTCCGCGGCTGGGAGCTGGAGTCCCATTTCAAAATTCCCGCCTACGGCTGGCTCATGAAGCGCTTCGGCAACGTCCCGGTCCCCGACGTCCGCCGGCCCTCCGACCTGAAACGTATGTGGCGCCTGACGCAAGACGCCATCCATGGTGGCACCAGCCTGATCATCTTTCCTGAAGCGATGCGCACCCGCGACGGCCACCTCAACCCCTTCCAGGAAGGCGGCTTCCGGGTAGCCCAGCAACTCGGCGTTCCGATCGTCCCCGTAAGCCTGGTCGGCTCGTTCGAGCATCATCGCACCGGCCACTGGATGCTTTGGCCCGCGACGATTACGGTAGTCCTTCACGACACCATCGACACCACAGGCCTGGCCAAAGAAGACGTCCCCGCCCTACGCGACAAGATCCGCGCGACAATTTCCGGCCCCCTCGAAGCCTCACCAAGAAACGAGGACTAGACAAGTCGACAACGGTTAGGAGCGGAAGTACCGGCGAAGGATTTCCGAGCGTATAATTGCGGCAAGTTATGCCCCTCACTCCAGGTCTTAAGCTCGGTCCGTTTGAGATTGTTGCTCTGTTGGGCGCAGGCGGCATGGGAGAGGTCTATCGAGCGCGGGACACTCGGCTCGAGCGCACCGTCGCCATCAAGCTTCTACCCGCCGCGTTCTCCGCCGACAGTGCGAGGTTGCACCGCTTCGAACAGGAAGCGCGCTCGGCATCTGCTCTCAATCACCCCAATATTGTCACCATCTACGAACTTGGACGCGACGGTTCCACCCACTACATCGCGATGGAGCTGGTAGAGGGAAAGACGCTGCGCCAGCTGCTTGACTCGGGCTTGATGCCAATGCGCAGGACCATTGATATCGCCGTGCAGATTGCCGAAGGTCTGACCAAAGCTCATGAAGCCGGCATCACGCACCGAGACCTGAAGCCCGAGAACGTGATGATCTCTCACGACCGGTTCGTGAAGATCCTCGACTTTGGCCTGGCAAAACAGGACTCGCCCCGCGAACAACAATCGGACAGCAACAGCACATCCACCTCGCTGACTACGCCGGGTCTCCTTGTCGGAACGATCGGATACATGTCACCGGAGCAAGTCGGCGGCCAACCGCTGGATTTCCGGGCGGACCAATTCTCGTTCGGCTTGGTGCTCTACGAGATGGTGACCGGAAAGCGAGCCTTCCAGAGAGACACAGCGGCGGAGACCCTGGTGGCCATTCTCCGGGAAGAGGTGGAACCGATCACTACGCAAAACCGCAACGTCCCCGCTCCGCTGTGTTGGGCGATTGAGCGATGCCTGGCAAAAGAACCTGACAAGCGTTATGTCTCGACCCGAGATCTCGCACGGGAACTTGCGGCCATACGAGACTGCTTTTCGGAAGAACCAGCTAAGCAGCCGGAGACTCGCCCGACCAATCTTCCGGTCTCGCGAACCGGGTTTGTGGGGCGGGAGAAGGAAGTTGCTGCCGCCAAAGAACTTCTATTGCGGCAAGATGTGCGGCTAGTGACGGTGACAGGTCCTGGGGGGATTGGTAAGACGCGTTTTGCAGTAGAGGTGGCGAGCGGTTTAGTCGAGCGGTTTTCTGGGGGAATCCATTTTGTCCCCTTGTCCCCGGTAGGCGATCCCGGTTTGGTGGCTTCGATGATCGTTCAGACGCTGGCCATCCGGGAAGTGGGAGGCTTGTCGGCGCTGGAAATACTCAAGAAGAATTTACAGGATTCATTGCGTGCGCCCATGCTGTTCCTGCTGGACAATTTTGAGCACCTGGTGGCGGCGGCACCCACCGTGGCGGAGTTGCTGGCCGCGGGCCCCAATCTAAAAATTCTGGTTACGAGCCGGGCAGCGCTGCACGTGTACGGAGAGCATGAATTTCCGGTGCCGCCCCTGGCATTGCCCGATTCCCGGTCCGGACGATCCATGAAGGTGCTGTCCGAGTCGCCTGCGGTGGCGTTGTTCGTGCAACGTGCGGTGGCTGCCAAGCCGGGTTTTGAACTTAACCAGGAGAACGCCGGGGCGGTCGCCGAGATTTGTGCGCGATTGGATGGTCTGCCCCTGGCGATCGAGCTGGCCGCTGCGCGGGTCAAAGTTCTTTCGCCTTCGTCCATGCGAACGCGCTTGGCAAGCCGGTTACAGTTACTAACGGGCGGCGCACGCGACCTGCCCCAGAGGCAGCAAACTCTTCGGGCAGCAATGGATTGGAGCTACGACCTGTTGAACCCCGCGGAGCAAACGCTGTTCCGAAGATTGTCGGTATTCGTACGGGGATGCAATCTGGAAAGCATCGAAGCGGTTTGCGACGCCAAGGGTGATCTCGATTTGGATCTGCTGGACGGTTTGGCATCCATGGTGGACAAGAGCCTGGCGCAGCAGTTCGAAGCAGCGAATGGTGAATCGCGGTTCGTGATGCTGGAAACGATTCGCGAATACGCTCTGGAAAAACTCGGCGCCAGCGGCGAGGAGGCGTTGACCAAACGTGCCCATGCCGCGTACTGCCTGGTTCTGGCGGAAGAAGATGCTCCGGAGCAAAGCGGCGTGGAACGTGCGGCATGGTTAGAACGCTGCACGCTGGAACATGACAACTTACGCGCGGCGCTCGAGTGGCTGACAGAAACCGGAGACGCGGAGTGGGGTCTGCGGCTGGGCACCGCGCTGTTCCGCTTTTGGGAGATTCGCGAGTATCTCGCCGAAGGCCGGGACCGGCTGGGTCGGCTGCTGAAGCTTGCAGGGGCGGCGGCGGCCACAAAGGCGCGCACGCGCGCGCTTTTTGCAGCCGGCGTCCTCGCTGCCGGGCAAGGAGATTACGCCTCGGGGGATGCGCTCATCGGCGAAAGTCGGGACATTGCCCGTCGGTTGGGTGACAAGACCGGGGTCGCCGTCTCTTTGAACGCCCTGGCGGTCCTTGCTCGCGATCGGGGCAACGTGCCAACTGCCCACGCCCTGTTCGAAGAAAGCCTTCTGCTGTGGAGAGAATCGGGCGACCTGAAAGCCGTGGCTCGCGCTCTCAGCAACCTCGCCAATGTCGTGAAATTGCAGGGTGACTATGACCGTGCCCGCTCCCTGTACGCGGAGTGTCTTTCTATCTTCCGAGGGCTGGGAGATCGGACCGGCGTCGGCTGGTCGTTAAACTATCAGGGAGACGCCGCCCGCGATCAAGGTGACTTCGCCTCCGCGCGGTCGTTGTACGAACGGGCCCTGGCTATTTTTTGGGAACTCGGCGACCGCTGGGGCATCGCAGGTACCTTGGCCGACCTGGGAAACCTGGCGAGGGAGCAAGCGGATTACTCCACTGCGCATTCTCTATACCGGGAAAGCATAATCATTTTTCAGGAACTCGAACATAAACGCGGAATTGCCCGCTTGCTCGAGTGTTTCGCGTGCTCGGCAGCGGATCAGGTGGATGCGGAGCGTTCCCTGCGGCTGGCGGGAGCAGCCGCTGCGCTGCGCCAAAATATTGGCGCTCCGCTCACGCCGACCGAACGCATTAAACTCGAATCAAATCTGGAACCGGCACGGCAAGCGATGTCCAACACTGCGGGCACGACGGCCTGGTTACAGGGTTGGGCTTTGCCGGTCGAAAAAGCTATCGAGGAAGTGCTACTGCCTGAAGCGTCTCCTGCGTCGGGGGGCCCGAGCGCCCGAACAGCCTGATGCCGCGGGCGTAGAATTGGCGACGGCTTGGAGATTTCGACTTACTCTGCGCTTACCGCCTCAAGGAGGCGGCGCACAGCGGAGACGCGGTTGCAAGGAATACCCACACGCTTGGCGTGTTCTTGGACCGTAGCCTCATCCGGAGCAAGATAAACGCAGTACACCTTGTCCCCTGTTACGTAGCTATGGAGCCACTGAATCTCTGGACCCATCCCCTTCAAAACGTTGACCGACTTTTGGGAGAGTTCCCGCAATTGGGCGTCCGTTAGATCCCCAGCTCCTGGGACTTCGCGTTCGATGACGAATTTGGGCATTGTCGTTAACCTGGTTGGCACGGATGCTAGCATGCAAGCGGTACGGCTTCAAGGCGGCTCGGCCGAAGCCCCCCGAGACCGGCGAACAACGATGGAATACAAAATAGTGAGGTAACCATGGATCTTAGATCGCTTCAAAAGCCGTTGAAAGAACGGTACCGCAATGATCCTAATGCTTCGCAGATCACTCTCCGGGCGAAAGGTGGGCAGACAGAGGTCCCCGTGTCATGTTCGGTCGATCTCGGGCGGGCCATCTACAACGCCGAAGCCCACACGGGAGTCGGTGGAGGCGGTACTGGAGCGTGTTCCGGCGATCTTCTGCTGGGAGCTCTGGCGGCCTGCGGGCAGATCACCTGTCAGATGGTCGCCGCGGCAATGGGCGTTCCCACCGAACGCATTGAGGTCACGGTGGAGGGAGACCTGGACCTTCGCGGCACACTTGGGATAGCAAAAGACGTGCCCGTCGGATTTTCCGGAATTCGTCTGTATTTTGATGTGGTTGCCCCTAAGGCAACTCCGGAACAACTTAGCGGACTGCGCGAGAAAACCGAACAGTATTGCGTGGTGATGCAAACCCTGCTCCGGCCACCGGCGCTGCAAACCGATTGGGTTCGTCACCCTTGATCGACCGTCACGGGTCTGTTCAAACCCAGGTTCGTAAATCGTGCGCTACCAGGAGCGGTTATGCAGACCTTGCTGAAGTACTTAGGATATTCAAGCTTTCCAGTTCTGAGGTTCGCGGTACAAACGGCTCGACGATTACAAGCTAAGTCGGATGCCGGGAAGGATGCGCCCCGCTCGCGTTTCCTGCCAGGTGTAAACGATGCGGTGAATCACGGTGATCGTGGAGACCACCGCGATCACCCATAACACGGCGGCCATGCGATTGAAAACGCCGCCGATGATCAACAGCACCAGGCGCTCGGGTCGCTCCATGAATCCAACCTTGCACAGTGGAATCAGCGATTCTGCACGGGCGCGTGCGTAGCTCACCATCACCGAGCCTGCGGTAGCCACCGCCGCGAGCACGACGTACGGCGTTCGGCCACTCACCGAGTAAAACACCAGCAATCCCATGTACAGCGCCATGTCCGCGTAGCGGTCCAAAGTCGAATCGTAGAACGCGCCGAAGGCCGTCACGCGATTTTGGCGGCGCGCCACTTGCCCATCCAGCATGTCCAGGAAGCCCGCGAAGAAAATAATCAGCGCGCCGGTGAAAAAATGTCCCACCGCAAACGTCGCAGCCGCGGCGAAATTTACCACCAACCCTAAAAACGTCAGAAAATTCGGATTCACGCCGGTCGCCGCCAGCGCGCCGACAATCTTGTCGAGCAGCCACTTGCTTCCCGTTCCGATTCCGCCCGTGAGCGTAGCCATGCGCGCGTCATTCCCTCAAAGAAATCCGCTGCCGTGGAAAAATCCGGCGCTTCCGCGAACGATTTTGCCTTTTTGCGTTTACGCGGAATCGTACACCAGCCGCGCTCCGCACCGCAAACAAGTCCCGTTTACCTTGAGCCGAAGGGTCTTCACGGAGTGTCGAGGGCCGCGCCCTCTGGATCTCGCCGGCCATTTGGCGACACTTTCACCATGAAAGCTTTGAATCGCTTCGATTCGCCGTTTTCCCTTGACGGTACTAGGATCGCAGCATACATTCCCTATCGGTTTTGTACGCCTTCCCTATGACCATCGATACGAATCGTCGCGATTTTCTTCTGCGTTCGTGTAGTAGCTTGACCGCCGTTTGGCTGTCCGCGCATTGGCCCGCGCTTCTCTCTGCCGCCACCCACGCCCGCGCCGCCGCTCAAGCTTCCGCCTCAACCAAGTTCCAGTTTTTCACCCCCGAGCAAGCCAAAGAAATCGACGCCATCGCCGCCCGTATCATTCCTACGGACGAAACTCCCGGTGCCCGCGAAGCCGGCGTCACCTACTTCATCGATCGCGCCTTGATGACGTTCGCCATCAACGACCAGAAAGTCTATCGCGAAGGCTTCCCGGAAATGCAGGCCCGCACGCACGAACTCTTCCCGACGCTCGACAAATTCTCCGCCGCAACGCTCGAGCAGCAGGACGAAATTCTCCACTCCTTCGACGAACAAGCTGCAGGAAATCGCCGCCCCTATCGCCCGCGCGCCGCGGCCCAAAGTTTCTTCGACACCGTTCGCCTGCACACCATCGTAGCGTTCCTTCTCGATCCCGACGCCGGTGGTGACCCGAACGGTGTCGGCTGGAAAGTCATCGACCGCGAACGTCAGCACATGTTCCAACCCCCATTCGGCTACTACGACAAAAATTATGCCGGATGGCAGCCTCTTTCCCCTTCGGACAAGGCCAAGTCATGACCCCCGAGCAACCCAAATACAAAACTTCCGACGAAGTAGACTTCGTAGTCGTTGGTTCGGGTGCTGCGGGCGGCATCATTGCCAAGGAATTATCGGAAAACGGATTCCGCGTCGTGGTCCTCGAACAGGGCCCGTACCTGACCGAAGCGGACTTTACCCACAACGAAATAAAAGTTCTCAACGAAGATCTCCTCACCAATCACCCGAAACTTCAACCGAATACCTTTCGCAAAACTCCCAGCGAAACAGCCAAGGCTCAGCGCGCCCTCGTCTACGGCCGTCTGGTCGGCGGCACCAGCGTGCACTTCACCGCAAATTTCTGGCGTCTACACGAAATCGATTTCGTCGAACGCACCAAACTAGGTCCTATCGCCGGCACAGGTTTTGTCGACTGGCCCATCACCTACGCCGACCTCGAGCCTTACTACACCAAGGTTGAGTGGGAAATCGGCGTCTCCGGCTTGGCCGGCGCCAGCCCATTCGATCCGCCGCGCTCCAAGCCCTATCCGATGCCGCCGCTACCCACTAAGGCATCCGGCGTAATCTTCGAGCAAGCAGCCCGCAAGCTGGGCTGGAATCCGTTCCCAGCCCCGATGGCCATCCTCTCGCAGCCTCGCCCAGGACGCAGCGCCTGCATCAATTGCGGCTTCTGTCTAGCCTTCGGCTGCGAAGTAGGCGCGAAATCGAGCTCCCTGGCCTCCGCCATCCGCATGGCCGAAAAAACCGGCCGTTGCGAGATCCGCCCAAACTCCTACGTCCATCGCATCGAACTCGACGCCAACGGCCGCGCCACCGGCGCCGCGTACTTCGACGCACAGCGCAACGTGCATCTCCAGAAAGCCAAAGCCATAGTCGTTTCCGCCAACGGCGCTGAAACCCCTCGCCTGCTGCTGCTTTCGGCCAACAAACAATTCCCCAACGGCCTGGCCAATTCCAGCGGCCTGGTCGGCAAATATCTAATGCTCAACAGCGGTGCCGTATCCGTGGGCGTCTTCGATCAGCCTCTGAACGACTACAAAGGTTTCGCCGTAAGCCGCATTCTCCACGATTTCTACGAACTCGATCCGCACAAGGTTGGCTTCTACGGTGGCGGCGGCATCGACGCCCGCTTCGACATAACACCGATCGGTTTCGCTAATGGCGGCCTTCCCCCAGGCACACCGAGCTGGGGCAAGGAGTTCAAGCACACTCTGGCCCATAATTTCACGCGCACCATGGAAGTGATGTCCCACGGCACCTCGCTCTCGGTGGAATCCAACAGTTTCTCACTTGATCCGGAATTAAAAGACGCCTGGGGCTTACCGGCGTTACGTATGACCTACAAGGATCATCCTGACGATATGAAGTTAGCCACGTGGCTGAACGCCCGCGCCCTGGAATTACTAGACGCTGCAGGCGCGCAAAAGAAGTGGTCGTTCCCCATCGAAGAACAACAATTCGCGGTCCACCTGCTAGGCACCTGCCGAATGGGCAATGATCCCAAGACGTCGGTAATCAACCCTGACCATCGCACCCACGACGTAAAAAATCTCTTCCTGTGCGACGGCAGCAGCCTGGTCACCTCGGGCCGTGGCCAACCCACCATGACCATCGAAGCGCTGGCCTTTCGCGCCGCCGACCGCATCCGCGATCTGGCCAAGCGTGGCGAACTCACCGCTTAGCTCAGCGAAATCTCCGCGCCTTCTGCGTCACCGCGTTGGCCTACTCTTGTGGTTTGCTGCCGGCGCTCGATCAGCAAAAGGTAGGTCCCCAGTCCCAACGAAATATCGATAAACAGCAGCCCCAGAAATCCGAACGCCACGTGCGCAAGGTGCTGTCGCGGAAATCCCGCCGCTATCGCCTGTGCCAGCGCCAGGAACAGCGTCCCCGCCAGTCCCACCTGAAACAGCGGCTTGCCACAACTCTTGCTCGTAAAGTGTTCCGAGCACCACTGATTCAGCCACCGGTTGCAAAGTCGCAGCGAACCGACGATGCGGTCAATCGAAATTCGCTGGAACTCGCGAAGGTCGGAGAGACCAAGCCGCGACTTCCGGCCCTTTCCTCGACCGAACGGCGATGGCCGAAACCCAGGCCGGCGCCAATCCGCTACCGGCACTGCGGGATTCTGCCCGAAGTCACATTTCACAACCGCGCGCCTGCCGGCGTGCGCCAGTTTGACCGCTTGCGCGAACTTGGCGTGATGCCGCAACGCCCGCCTTTTCTTCCGTGCGGCCTGTACGGCGGAAGCGCCATCGGACCGCGCCCCCTCTTTGGGACCCTTCCCTCTCGCCCCCAGGGGAGTTTTACCCAGCGAACTTGCATCCACCGAAATCCCATGCGCGGCGCTCGCCTGTACGGGTCCTGCAGGTTCGACTGTTTCCGGCTCGGGACTGCCCACGCTGGATTGCGCTTGCTCGAGTTCGGCATCCTCGACCTGTGGCGGCGCCTCGAGATTCGCGGGCTCGTGATCAAGCGGCGCAAAGACCTTGTTCTCGGGTTCGGCTTCTTCGATCGTTTCCGGCGCTTCAAGCGCTGCCGGCACCGACTCGGCGAGCGTGTCCGGGTCGCAAAGTAGAGGAAGCGTCTGCAATGTTGTTACCGAAGGCCCCAGGAGCGGCAGGGATGACGGCGAAGATGACGCGTTCAGCGACGCGCTTGCCAGCGTTTCCGCTGAGGGCGTAAACGACGAATCGGACGGAGGTGTCAGCGCCCCAGAACAGATTATCGCAGCCGCCTCATCCACCATGTACGGCAAAACCCGCTCCGACTGGTAAAACGAAGCCACCGACAACGCCTGCCCACACAAAAGATTGATCAGCCGCGGAATCCCGTTCGTATACACGTGGATGGCGTTCACCGCTTCGGGCGTAAACAGCGCGTCGGACCGCCCCCCGGCAATCCGCAGCCGATGCTGCACGTAGTCGTGCGCATCCTGCAAAGACAAAGGCGCGGTATTGCAACGCACCGCCACCAGCGGCTCCCCTCGCCGCAAATTCATACCCTCCAGCTTCCCCTCCAACTCGGGCTGTCCGCACAAAACAACCTGCAGCAACTTCTCATGCGAGGTTTGCAAGCTTAGCAGCGACCGAACCTCCTCCAGCAAATCGGCGGAAAGCATCTGTGCCTCGTCGATCACCAACACCGCTACCCCGCCCTTGCGTCGCACCTCCAACAACATGTTCAGCAGCGCCTCCAGCCGCCACTGCCGGCGCGTCGAAGGACATGCAACGTCAAATTCGTCCAGCACCGCTTCCAAAAACTCGTCGCGGGTCAAGGTCGGGTGCACGATCATCGCGGTGCCAATTTTGTTGTGTACCGCCGGATTCACACTCATCAAATGCAGCGCCGAGTAGAGCAAAGTCGTCTTGCCCGTGCCGATTTCGCCGGACAACAGGATTAAGCCCTTGCGCTCGAGAATCCCCCGCGTCAGCCGGCCAAGAGTCTCGTGCGCCTGCCGCGTGCGGTACAGGAATCGTGGATTCGGCGTAAGGGAAAACGGGTTTTCGTGGAAGGCAAAGTAGTTTTCGCCGGGAATCGGACCGCGAGTCAGCGGCCGAATGCGAACCGACACCCTGGCACTGAGGCTGGGATAGGAACTCACAATGGTCCAACACAGCTTGTAAGGGATCGCGCGAATCACGCCTGTCTGCGGGGGTCTCAGCAAGCTGGCTGAGGTAACAGACGCGAACGCTGGCGCGGCAGTGAATCGGGGGACGACAAACCACTTCTGCGCGGCCCCAATTCAACACTAATTTTTCCTCCCTGTCCATAAAGGATTCACCCGACACAACCCGGCGAAGTTGTGCAGATTCCGGGCGGAGCGGGACAGAGAGCAACATGCACAGTACGGGAAACCGTCAGGAATGAGCTGCCCCTGCTAAGGCAGAGGCGCAGCGAGACGTTGGCGGGCGTAGTCGCACCACGGGCTGGACGGATCCAGGTGGATGTATTGCTGCCAGTGCTGGCGCGCTTCCAGGCTGGAGCCTAGTTTGTCGCAGACAAAGGCCAGGTTGTAATGGGCGTCGGCGTAGCGCGGGTCCAGGCGCACCGCGATACGGAGATGCTGCCGGGCGGGTTCGAGCTGACCCAATTCGTCGAGGACGCTGCCCAGGTTGAAGTGAGCCACGGCGTTTTCGGCGTCGATGCTGACGGCGCGTAGGAAGCAGCTGGCGGCATTCTCGAAATCGCCTACCTCGTAAGAGAGCATGCCGAGATTGATGAGCGCGTCCACATGCGTGGGGCTGGCGGTGAGCACCCGGCGGTAAGCGTCGATGGCCTGAGAACGCGCGTCGGGATCGGCTTCGTACTGCAACGCCAGCGCGAACCAGTCCTCCGCGTTGCGCTCCGGCATGAAACGCACTTTGTCGCGCAGCTCGCGGGTATCGAAGTTGAGCACGAACTGCCCGGAGATGGGCTCCAGATGCGCGCCGCGATGCTCGACGATGACGTCGCGCCCATTTACCAGAATGCGCAACTCGGTCAGCGGCGCCGCGACCTCGGAAAGTTTCTGGTTGAGCGCCACCAGCGAGCGCCGCAAGCGGTTGGCGGTAACGCCCTTTTCGATCAACTGCTTGGCGGTGCGCAGGGTAATCAGGTCGCGGAAATCGTACGATTTGTCCGCGCCGTTTTTGCGTGGCGGCAGCAGGCGCAGCTTCTCCCAATAGGCGAGCTGCTTGTCCGTGACGTCCAGGATGCGCTGGAACTCGCGGCGAGTGAATCGATCGGTGGCGCCCATCGGAAAGAACGAACTCGCATTCTCACGAGCGATGGAAGCTCGCTCGGACTCAGAGAAGCCGCGAACAACGTGGACAGGTTTCGAGGAAAAACCCGCAGGGCTACGCGGACTCCGCCCTGCGCTACATGTACCATGACCTGCGTGTTGATGCAAAGGTGACGCCACACGCCCACTTAGGGGGGCAACAAGCAAGATACGAGACGCGATCGGCGGCGCAATGCAGGGGGGCGCGCTTTAAGCTTCCCGGGCGCATAGACCCGAGACCTACGCTGCCCAGCCCTATCCTACCGACTTTTTGGCGCGCTTCGTAGGCGCCTGCTCCGCGGCCGCAGGCACAGCCCGAACCGGAGGCTTCCTGCCGCTGGTGGCGGCTGACGGCTGCTTCTCCGCAATGCTCTTCTTGAGCGCTTCCATCAGGTCGATGACGGGAGCGAGCTTGGGATGTGGCGCCTCGGCAACTTCCTGGCCGGCCTGTTTGGCCTCGATCAACCCGCGCATGCTTTCCTGGTACTGGTCTTTGTATTTTTCGGGTTCGAATTTCGCGGCCAGGCTTTCGATCAGCTGTTCAGCCAGCTTTTTCTCCTGCGGCTTGGGTTCGACGGACTTGTCGCTCTGGCCGTACTCGGCCACCTCGCGGATTTCGTTGGTGTAATACATCGTGTGCAATGTCATGCCGTTGGCGCGCGGCCGAACCACCACGATGTGCTCGCGCTGGTGCATGGTTAGCTTCGCGATGGCGGCATAACCCGACTCTTCCATAGCCTTGAATAGAAGCTGGTAAGCCTTCTTGCCCTCGTCCTCAGGCGTAACGTAATAGGACGCGTCGTAATAGAGCGGATCGATCTCGTCCACCTTCACGAATTCCAGGATTTCCATGGAGCGGGCGGATTGCGGCTCGATCTTGTCCAGCTCCTCTTCGTTGAACAGGACGTATTGGTCCTTCTCGTATTCATAGCCCTTGACGATCTCGTTGCGCGGCACTTGCTTCTCGCACTGCGGGCAGTACAGCGGCATACGAATGCGCGTCTTGCACACGTTGTGGAGCTGGTTGAGGCTGATGCGTTCGGTGCGGGCCGCGGAAAAAAGACGAATCGGGATGGAGATCAAGCCGAAGGTGAGATAGCCCTTCCAGACCGAGGTAGCCATTGCCGCTCCTTAGTTGGGGTTACGCAGCTGCAGGTGTGCAGGTTTCACCAAGGTTAGACGGCAAAGCCAGGTCTGACAAGGCGAATTGGAGGCGAAGGACGAAAAGTACACGGGTCTTTGCCCGTACCGCGGACGTGCGCCAAGGGGCTGGATGAAGTCGTAGCGGCAAAGAGGCAAGCGATTAACGAACATGCCGAACGCCACCAACTTGCGCCGGGTGCGGACGGTAACATAAACTTTAAGTCTGGACGTCTCGGGTAGGGACGTTTCCCGCCAAAAACCTGTGGTTAACCTCTAGGCGATGAGCTCCCAGCAACGAGAGCTCGTTTGAGGTTTGGAAAAAGAGGAGCGATTGGCAACGCCACTGGAAATGTGGGTTGAGGAAGCTGCACGGCTCACCAAACCTGAGCGAGTGGTGTATTGCGACGGCTCCGAGACGGAGAATCAGCGCATTATCGCCGAAATGTTGCGCGATGGGGATTCCAACGCCTTGAATGAGAAGACCTATCCCGATTGTTACCTCCATCGAAGCAGCCCTAACGATGTTGCCCGCACCGAGCATCTGACTTTCATCTGCTCGCCCACCAAGGACGACGTCGGCCCTACCAACAACTGGATGGATCCGGACGCGGCGAAGTTTAAGGTCGGAGCGCTGCTGGACGGGGCGATGCGCGGGCGCACCATGTACGTCGTGCCCTACATCATGGGCCCGGTGAATTCACCGATCAGCAAGGCCGGCGTGGAAGCCACCGACAGCCCGTACGTTGTGGCGAACATGCGAATCATGGCACGCATGGGTAAAGTGGCGCTGGACAGGATCGGGAACTCGCGAGAGTTTGTGCCGGGGTTGCACTCCTTGGGCGATTTGGATCCGACGCGGCGCTATATCGCGCATTTCCCCCAGGAAAAACTGATTTGGAGCGTGGGTTCGGGTTACGGCGGTAATGCGCTGCTGGGCAAAAAGTGTTTTGCGCTGCGTATCGCCAGCGTGATGGCTCGGGAACAGGGGTGGATGGCAGAGCACATGCTGATCCTGGGACTCCAAGCGCCGGGCGGCAAAGTCACGTACATGGGCGCGGCGTTTCCGAGCGCCTGCGGGAAAACGAATCTGGCGATGATGGTTTCAGCGCTGGAGAGCCAGGGCTACCGCGTGTGGACCGTGGGCGACGACATCGCCTGGATGAAGATCGGCGACGATGGATATTTGCACGCGATCAACCCGGAAGCGGGATTTTTTGGCGTGGCACCGGGCACCGGCATGAAAACCAACCGGAACGTGATGGAGGCGCTGCACAGGAACACCATCTTCACAAATGTGGCGATGACTCCGGAACGCGAACCCTGGTGGGAAGGAATTGGCGGACCGTCGCCGGCTGGGTTAATCAACTGGAAAAACGAGATATGGGATTCGTCGAAGGGTCCGGCAGCTCATCCAAATGCGCGGTATACCGTTCCGGCGCACCAGTCGCCTAGCATTTCGCCGAAGTTCGAAGCGCCGGAAGGCGTGCCGATTTCAGCGTTCATTTTTGGCGGGCGGCGCGCGCGTGTTGCACCACTGGTGTACGAGGCGTTTGATTGGCAGCATGGCGTGTTTGTGGGCGCCACCATGGCCAGCGAGACGACCGCGGCGGCTACAGGAAATGTCGGCATCGTGCGCCGCGATCCCATGGCCATGCTCCCGTTTTGTGGGTACAACATGGCGGACTATTTCCAGCACTGGCTGGACATGGGGAGGCGCATCGCCCATCCGCCGAAGATTTTTCATGTGAATTGGTTCCGCAAAGGCGCCGACGATAAATTTTTGTGGCCGGGGTTTGGCGACAACGTGCGCGTGTTGAAATGGATCTTGGAGCGCGTCGAGGGCCGCGGCGGCGCCCAGGAGACGCCGATCGGATATGTGCCGGGACGCAATGCCTTGACGCTGGAAGGGTTAAATATTTCGGCTGGCGCGGTGGATGAGCTACTACGAGTAGACCCGGAGGATTGGGAGCAGGAGTTAATCGACAGTAAGGAATTTCTCCAGAAATTTGGCGACCGTCTTCCTGGCCCCATCCGCGACGAGCACGAAAAGTTGTCAGGCCGCCTAGGCAGCGCCGCCGGCGTCGCCCGCTAACTCACTCTTTCGACCTCCCTCGCAAGTTCCGCCGTGGGGCCTGAGGTTTCCGCTGGGGTACAGCACCGCTGTGCCCGCGCTAGGGCAAGCAACCATCCGATAGTTCCAAACGCAATGTTAGAGAATGGTTTCGACTTCGGGATCGATCGACACGTGCGTAGCGGCAATTCCGTTGATCGAGTACTGCGCTCCGCTAGCTTCCGAAAAATGGAAAAACCGGCTGATGTGGTAGTCCTCGTCGTAGCTCGAGAACAGCCGCTCGGTTTCGGCGACCGTGAGCCCGAAAGCGGAGAGCGCGACGGGCTGGCCGAATTCGCTGGCCAGCGTGCGATAATTCGCGACGAGTTGCTGCAACGACATCATTGGTGCGCGACGCGGTTCGGCGGCCATGGGCGGCTCCTGAAATAAGTGTACTCTCCGCCCGCCCGGACAGAAACGCTTTTAGACAAAGAGTACACACCCATCAGTTCCACCTCCCGCCGCCAGAAAATTCTCGGTAACCTCTGTGCTCCAACCTCCGTGACCTCTGGCTAAATCTTTCGAAGTTTCTCGCGCATTTGGCCGCATCGACCAGAATTGGTAAACTGCCGGGGGACTTGAGAACGAGGGGGACTTTATCATGAGCATTTCCGTAGGACAGAAAGCACCGGATTTCAACCTGCAAAATCAGGACAAAAAGGACGTGAAGCTGTCGGATTTTGCCGGGAAAAAGAATGTCGTTTTGGTTTGGTATCCGCTGGACTGGAGCCCGACCTGTACGAACGAGCATGCCTGCTTCGTGAACGAGATGAAGTCGTTCGAATCGCTGGATGCGGAAGTCTTGGGGGTAAGCGTCGACAGCGTGTGGTCGCACAAGGCTTACGCCGACAAAATGGGCATCAAGTATTCGCTGCTCGCCGATTTTCATCCCAAGGGCGCGGCCAGCGAAAAATACGGCGTCTACCTAGCCGACAAAGGCATTACCGGCCGCGCCATCGCCATCATCAACAAAGCCGGCAACATCGCCTGGTTCAAGAACTACGACATCCCCGTAGTTCCCGACGTAAAGGAAGTCGCAGCCGCGCTAGGCCAAGTCAAGTCCGCAACCGCCTGAAAACGCAACCCCGACTGGTAGCGCCCGTTTATCCTGAGCTCAACGGCACGCTGCTGATTCTTGGCGCACTCTACCAATAAGCGGCACGGTATGCAAAGATTACCCTTAACTTAATTAGCTTAACAGCGACACTGACGTCATTCACAACCGTGACCAAACCGCGTCGCCCGCCGGCGCTGTTTTTATCTTACCTATCCTGCCCCAAACCGGAGCGCCAGAGCGCTTCCGGCGTGCCAATTCTCAAGTCCTTATTCTTCAGACATTTGCGAAATCATCGAAATCGTCCGTCCGTAATCCCTTGAATGCATAGGCTCCACGAGCGGACCAGGAAGGAGGGGCCGACGGCGCGTTGCTCCCACAATTTTAGCCGCGGCGATGAGGTCTAGCGGGCTACTAAGAGGCCCCCAGCACAGCCCATCGAAGCCCCGGCGCCAGAAACCACAAAAGCAGCACGAGAACCGCAGCAGCAAGAAGGGGCCTGCGAAGCGAGCCGGGGCGAAGCGCCGCATAGACTCCCGCCGCAGCGCTCACCACCGGCAAAACGACACGTGCGGAAACAAACACCCAATGTTCTGTCGAACCCGAAACCATGGCGTCGAGCCAGCGCACCAATCTCGCACTCGGGAAGCCGGGGAACCGGACAACGTAGGCCAACGTGAGACATCCCAGCAAGATGACCGAGAGAATCGACTCCCACCTCGGTTTGCCGGGCAGCTCTGGTTTCACTTCCTCATCGACAGACGGAAAGGAACCCGGTTCGATTGGAAACGGCGAAGGCTCCTCTGGAAGCAGCCGCGCCCAGCCAAAAGCCAGCGGAACCGCCGCGGCAACCAGAAGCGCCACCAGCGCTACCAGCGCTACGCGGGGATCGATCAACAATAGAGCGAGCATGTTGTGATTGTACTTGGCGGACCCAGTCCCTTTGCGCAATGGATAGCGCCAGTTTATCCTGAGCTTCGAAAGGCATCCTGCTGGCGTTTTTGAAGCCCTCACAAAAGCGAAGAGCCACAAACTCAGACGACCTCAAATCTCCGGCAGATCCCAACCGCTGGCGTACCGCCAACGATCTGGCCGCGCCGTCACTTAGAAAAGTCGTTGCGGATCACCACCCCGCCCTTCATCACAAACTTGACGGACTCCAGAATCCGAACATCCGAGGTCGGATCGCCCGCCACGGCGATGATGTCGGCGTAGTGGCCCGGCTCGATGGCACCGATTTTGCCGGGTTGGCCGATCAGATCCGCGGCTTTAATCGTAGCAGCCTGGATGGCGTCGATCGGCTTCATGCCCCATTCCACCATCTTCGCGAATTGCTTGGCGTTGTCGCCGTGCGGGTAGACCCCGGCGTCAGTGCCAAATGCCATCTTCGTGACTCCAGACTGCCACGCGTGGCGGAAATTTTCGCGCTGCAGCCGGCCGATCTTTTTTTCTTTTTCGATCGATTCCGGGAGCATCCCTGCCTTCGCGCCTTCCTGAAGGATGAAGTCGTCGTTGTAAATGTCGAAGACAAGGTACGTCCCGTGCTCCTTTGCCAGCGCGATGCCTTCATCGTCGATCAAGCTGCTGTGCTCGATCGAATCGATGCCGGCGCGAATCGCATCTTTGATCGATTGCGTCCCGTGCGCGTGCGCCGCTACTTTCCGCCCCAGCTTGTGGGCTTCTTCGGCGATAGCGGTGAGCTCTTCCAGGGTGTACTGCGGCGTGCCAGGCTGATCGCCTTTGCTCAAGACCCCGCCCGAAGCACAAACTTTAATCAGGTCGGCCCCGTACTTGATGGTTTCGCGAACTTTGGCGCGCGCAGCCCAAGGCCCATCAGCGACGCCGCTCTCCTTGAAGTGAAATTCAAATGGAAGAAGATTGTTGTCGCAATGGCCGCCGGTAATGCCCAGTGGCGGACCGGAAACGAACATCCGCGGCCCTTCCACGTCGCCGGCGTTGATGCCGTCGCGCAGCGCCACGTCGGTGTAGTTGCTGGCTCCGACGTTGCGGACGGTGGTGAAGCCGGCGTGCACGGTAATCCGCGCGTTCTTAGCGCCAGTAATCGCTTCGCGCGGCACAGAAACGCCCAACCCCTCGAAGCCGCTGCTGCTGGGATCGCCGGTCAGGTGGGTGTGCACATCCATCAAGCCGGGAAGGCATGTGGCCGAGGAAAGATCGAGGATGGTGACGCCGCCCGGGGCGAGCGGCGAACCGATCGGGCCTACGCCGGTGATCGTGCCGTCGACATCATAAACGATGACTTGGTCCTTGAGGAGGTGGCCGGTGCGCACGTCGAGAAGTTGGCCGCAGCGGACAGCCCCGGGAGCGCCGCTCGCCAGAGGCGAAAGCGCTGCGAGCGAAACGATGGTTATAACCAAGACGAAAAAAAATCTGCGCATCAAAAGTCCCCTTGCGAAGCGGAATCGATAAATAAGACATGGGAGCATACATCCGCCAGCAATCGTTGGAAAGGCGATTGGGACGACGATGGTCAGCGCGGTCAAATGAACCTTGGTGTATACTCCGCCTGCTCTTGGAGCAGGAGGTCTTCTCTTGCAGAAATACCTTGCGGAATTCCTTGGGACGTTCGTGCTGGTGTTTGGCGGAGTTGGCAGTGCCGTGCTTGCCGGCAGCCACATCGGGTTTTTGGGGGTAGCCTTCGCGTTCGGTTTGTCGCTGCTGGCGATGGTGTACACGATCGGGCCGATCTCCGGGTGTCATATTAATCCCGCGGTGACATTGGGCGTGCTGCTGGCAAAAAGAATCGGCGCAAAGGATGCCCTGATGTACGTCGTCGCGCAGATTTTTGGCGCGATTGCGGCGTCCGCGCTGGTTCTGTTGATCGCCAGCGGCGTTGCCGGTGGTTACGACGTGGCCGCGGGCGGCCTGGGGGCCAACGGCTACGGGCTACACTCGCCGGGACAATATTCGATGGTGGCGGCGCTGATCACCGAAATCATACTCACCATGTTTCTAGTCGTCACGGTTCTTGGCGCGACCGACGTGAAGGCCCCGGTCGGATTTGCGGGCTTGGCCATCGGCCTGGTATTGACGCTGATTCACCTGGTCGGAATTCCCATCACCAATACGTCCGTAAATCCCGCGCGCAGCATTGGCCCTGCGCTGTTCGTGCAAGGCTGGGCCTTGCAACAATTATGGCTGTTCATTGTTGCGCCGTTGATAGGCGCCGCGATTGCGGCCTTTGCCTACGCCGCGATTCGCTTGCCGGATACGGTGATCACCACTCCGGCGGGCGAACGCGCGCTCGGCAGCGAACAAGCGGAACGCCGCCACCCCAAATAGCGGAAGACGGTTCAGGCTTCTGAGCGGCTACGCAATTTGGCGTGGACAAAAGGGCGACCTCGGAAACGCAAGCGCCTGCAAAACCTGATACCGCCGAGGCCCGCCAAAAAAATCTGCTCAGAGTTTCTCGAAGAAGTGGGCGACCTTTTTGCCGGACACTTCCGTGTAGTAGACCGTGAATTTAGCGGTCTTGTCAGTCCCCTTGGCGATATCTTTCGCGGACAAAGCAGTGTCGTGACCCACGACACTGAACGTGTGCTCGGTGCCGTCTGCGGCTTTGACGACCACCGTCTTGCCGTCTTCACTCACGTGCGTTACCGCGCCGTCGACGGCGTGCATGCCGTCCTTACCGACTTTATCAACTTCGACGGCCGTTTCTTCCGATCCCTTTTTGGTGTAGTGCGCCACCACCTCAGAGCCTTCCGCTAGACCGTGGAAGGTGTCTTTGGCGCCGGCAGCGGTTGCCTGAGCGCCGTGGACCGTGGTCTTGTCCACGAAATGAAAGGTGTGCTCCGTGCCGTCCTTGGTCTTGACCGCTATGGTCTTGGCCGCGGCATCGGTCTTCGTGATGGTTCCGTGGACGGCGGAGACTACATCGTCGGCCGCGCGGGCCGACACGATTGCGAAGCAAACGAGAACCAAAAGACGAAGCGAGACTCTGCGCATGTATACCCTCCACGACGACGTCGGTTGGGACCAAGATTGCGGCGGCAAGTGTATCGCAAATAAAACACCGAAATACATAGCAAAGAAAACGAGAAAAACAGTGGCGTCCGGGAATACATCGCCTCGCAATGCCTCCAAAATCCCGCGTGCCTGTCTACGTGCGGACCGGGTTCGGGCCACAAGTTACGCGTGACGAAGCGGCTTGGCGCCGGCGAGCAGGGCGAGTTCGCGCCATTTCCAGTGGCAGTCCACATCGGTGAAACCTGTTTGGCGGAGCCACGCCAGTTGGACTTCCAGGTCGAGCAACTTGTTGGAGGGATCTTCGGTTTCGGGGGTTAGGTCCATGGAGGCTAGAAACTGGCTGTGCAGGTTTTCGCTCGGCGATGCTACGTGCTCCAGGTTGAGGAAGACGCCGCCGGGATTTAGCAGTGCGAAGATTTCGGCGTAAAGCGTGCGTTTGCGTTCGTGCGTCACGTGATGGATGGCGAAGCTGGAGACTGCGGCGTCGAACGAGCCCAGCTTCGGAAGCGCGTCCGAGAGATCGTGGGCGACGATCTCGATGTTCTTGTCGGCGGCAAATTGATTTCGCAATTCTTCCAACATGGCCGGCGAAAAATCTAGCGCGACGCAGCTTGCGGCTGGGCGGGCTGACTTCACCAGGGCGAGCAGGCGGCCTGCGCCGCTGCCTATATCCAGGAAACGATCGATACGATCGGGCAGGAATTCGAGCAGGGTGGCCTCGCCTTCGCGCCGATGAGGGATGGTGTCAGCGCGCTGCAGGTAGCCACGAGAGTGTTCGGCGTTGGACCAGAGATTTATGGACATGGTTGGGACCGATTTTGCTTGGTGCAGAGTCTTAGGCCCGGGCAAGCAGGGTCACAGCAATGCCGTGCCGCGCGAGACAAGCCACGATCGTGCCGAGTCGAAGCTGCAGGGTCTCACACGCCCCAACCGTAGCGTTCGGCGTGTTCTAACGTTCGCTGCATTTCTTCGCGAAGCATTTCCGTAAAGACCGAGCCGCCTACGGTGCGGCCTCCAGGTCCGGCGATGTCGATGGTCCGGTAGCCGCCACCCAGGACCCGGTGGAGGGACTGCTCGACCCATTCGGCTTCCAGGTTGAGACCGAAGGCATCGCGGAGCATCATCGTCGCGCTCAGGATCGAGCCGATTGGATTCGCCGAATCGGTGCCCGCCAGCGATGGGGCGGAACCGTGGATGGGCTCGAACAACGGGGCGCTGGCGCCGAAACTTGCCGACGGGATCAGGCCGATCGAACCCACCAGGGCCGCGGCCGCGTCGCTGAGAATGTCGCCGAACATATTTGTGGTGAGCAGCACATCGAACTGGGCCGGGCGCAGGGTGAGTTGCATCGCGGCGTTATCTACGTACATGTGCTCGAGGCGGATGTCGGGAAAGGCGGCGCTCATATTGGTTACCGTGCGGCGCCAGAGTTGCGAACTGGCCAGCACGTTGGCTTTGTCCACCGAACAAAGGCGGCGCGAGCGGCTTTCGGCGCGGGCGTAGGCGAACTTGGCTACGCGTTGGATTTCCGGAGTGGAATAAGATTCGGTGTCGAAGGCGCGCTCGATGCCATTCTCGTGGGTGGTGCCGCGCTCGCCGAAGTACATGCCGCCCGCCAGTTCACGGACGATTTCGAGGTCAAGTTCGCCCAGCCGCTCGGGCTTGAGCGGAGAGATCAAGCGCAGCGGCTCCAGGAGTTTTACCGGGCGCACGTTTACGTAGAGGCCCAGGCCCTGGCGCAGAGCCAGCAGGCCGCTTTCCGGGCGCTTGCCTACCGCGAGGGAATCCCACTTCGGGCCGCCTACCGCGCCGAGAAAAATTGCATCGGCTTTGCGGCAGGCGTCGAGCGTGGCGTTGGGGAGCGGCGCGCCCGCGGCATCGATTGCGGCGCCGCCGATCAGGTGCTCTTCAAATTCAAACTGGTGATGGAACTCGTGGCCCGCTTCGCGGAGGACCGTGGCGGCGGCGCGCGTGACTTCCGGGCCGATGCCATCGCCTGGCAACAGGATGATTGTTTTTTTCATGGAACTGCCTTCATCGAAAACGCTTTCTAGAAAATCGTAACACGCCGCTACGCTGTTGGACGGCGGAAACACGCGGACGGTATCGCGAATGGGCTAGGCCGCGGAGGTGGCTTCTTTCGCCACGGTGCTGGAGCCGCGGCGCATGACTTCGTGCGCGATGGCGACCAGGTCGCGCTGGCGGACTTGCTTGGACTGATCGGCCAGCGCGGTTACGCGGCGGTAGCATTCGGCGAGCTCCGAGCTGCTGGGCTCGTAGCCGAGGTCGCGGAGGCTCATCTTCAGAGCGTTGCGGCCCGAGTGTTTGCCGAGAACCAGCGAGCGCGCAGGCACACCTACGGCTTGCGGCGAAATGATTTCGTAGGTCAGCGGATTCTTGATGATGCCGTCCTGGTGGATGCCGGCTTCGTGAGCGAAGGCGTTGGCGCCTACGACCGCTTTGTTGGGCGCGACTTGCGCGCCGGTGATTTCGGTCAGCATGCGGCTGGTGGGGAAAAGTTGCTGGAGATTGACGTTGGTGGTTACGCCGAAGCTTTCTTTGCGCACGGCCAGCGCCACGACTACTTCTTCCAGCGACGCATTGCCCGCGCGCTCGCCGATTCCGTTGATGGTGCATTCGATCTGGCGGACGCCGGCGCGAACCGCGGCCAGGGAGTTGGCTACCGCCATACCGAGGTCGTCGTGACAGTGGGCGCTTAGCGTGATGCCTTGCGGGTCGCCGAGGTATTCGCGAATCCGCAGGAACATCGCGGCGTATTCTTCCGGCACTGCGTAGCCGACCGTGTCGGGCAAATTCAGCGTGGTGGCTCCCGCGTCTACCGCTACGCGACAAACCTGGCAGAGAAAATCGATGTCGGTGCGGCCGGCGTCCTCGGCGGAAAATTCGACCTCGCCGACGTGCTGGCGGCCGTAGCGGATCATGGCGCCGATGGCTTCGAGGGCTTGCTCGCGGGTCATGTTGAGCTTTACCTGGAGGTGCAGGTCGGAAGTAGCCAGGAAAATGTGCAGGCGGGAAGCGGCGGCGGGCTCCAAGGCTTCAATCGCGGCGCTTACATCGTCTTTTTTTGCGCGGGCCAGCGCTGCGATAGGAACGTTGCGCACTTCCTTGGCGACCATGCGGACGGCTTCGAGGTCGCCGCGAGAAGCGATCGGGAAACCAGCTTCGATGACATCGACGCCGAGAACGGCAAGTTGGCGGGCGAGGCGGATCTTTTCCGCGGTGTTCATGGAAAAGCCGGGCGATTGCTCGCCGTCGCGAAGCGTGGTGTCAAAGATGCGTACTACGTCGCCCATAGTGGACTCCCCTCCCCTAGTAACGCAAAGGCCGGGCTCCTAGTCAAATTTATCTTTATTCTGCTTTTGATAATCCTGCCTTATACTGCGAGCAGAGGATTTGTACCGTGGATCTCGGCGAACTACAGGTTTTTCTGATGGTTGCGAAGGAGGGCAGCTTCTCGCGCGCGGCGGAACGCCTCTACCGTACGCAGCCGGCCATCAGCCTGGGCATCCGCAAACTGGAGGATTCGCTGGGGCAGCCGCTGTTCGTTCGCGGTTCGCGGCCGGTGCGGCTGACCGATGCCGGGGTATTGCTGAAGGAATATGCCGAGCGGCTGCTCAACCTGCGCGACGAGGTCACGAAAGGGCTTACCGAGCTGGAAGGCTTGAAGCGCGGTGAGTTGTCGCTGGGAGTGAATGAAAGCTCGATTCATGCGCTGCTGCCGGCGCTGGCGAAATTTCGCGAGGCTCATCCCGGCGTTCAGGTTCGCGTACACCGGATGTTTTCGCGGGACATTCCGCACGAGGTGCTCAATTACCGGCTGGATGTGGGCGCGATCTCGTATGTGCCTCGGGAAGCACAGCTTCAGGCGACCGAGATCGTGAAGGATGAGCTGGTGTTGGTGGTGCCGCTGAAACATCCTTTGGCGAAGCGCCGGGAAGTGGACATCTCCGATTTGGGCAGCGAAACCTTTGTCGGGCACATCGTAGAGTCGCCGTTCCGGCGCCGGGTGATCGAGTTGTTTGCGCGGCACCGCGCGACGTTGAACATGCCGATCGAAATGCCGACCATTGAGAGCATCAAGCGCTTCGTGCAGATGGGCATGGGCGTGGCCATCGTGCCGCGCATGTGCGTGCAGTGGGAAATCGAGCACGGTTGGATGAAGGAAGTGAAGGTGCGGCAGATGAGCATGCCGCGGCATGTGTATCTGGTTTCGCGACGCGGGGCGCGGTTGCCGCATGCGGCGGCGGAGCTTATGCGGATTCTGCGGGAAGGATAGTTCCGGAGCCGTCGGGGCGACTTCAGTTCGTTTCGTCGAGGCCTTTTTTTTCACCTTTTGGACCGACGCGCGCATCCATATCTTTGCGCTCTAGGTTTGGATTAGACTCGTAGCGCACTGCGGAAGAAGTGGGCACTGGGAGTTGACGTTGAAGTCCTTCGCCCTATCCTCACCGGCGAGGCTCAGGATGACCGTTTTGAGTTTCGAAGGTTTGGCGTTTGGCGTCTGATGGCCCTAAGGCTTGGCTGATGCGGCGAACACGATCATGATGAGCGGACTGGCGATTCTGGCCATCGGATTTGTTCTGGGGATGCGCCATGCCACGGACCCGGATCACGTGATCGCAGTGTCGACGATCGTCAGCCGCGAGCGGTCCATCTTGAAGGCTGGATGGATCGGGATCCTCTGGGGCGTGGGACACACCCTGACGATCCTGGTGGTTGGCGCGGGGATTATTCTCTTCGGCCTCGCCATACCGACGCGCGTCGGACTCACGATGGAATTCTCGGTCGGGCTAATGTTGATCCTTCTGGGCGTGTTGAACCTGACCGGCGCGATGGCCTGGATCAGCGAGAAATTCTCGCCCACTCACCCGCAAGTTGACGGCAGCCACGCGCACGTTCACGAGCATGGCTCGCAGTTTCATCTTCATTGGCATTCGCACAGTGCGGAAAAAGAACACCACGGCGAGAACTTGACGCCTCCGAAATGGATGGGTGGGTCGTCCACGCGACTGGGCACCTTTCACACGCTGCGGCCGTTGTTTGTAGGACTTGTTCACGGCCTCGCGGGATCGGCGGCGGTCGCGTTGCTCGTGTTGAGCACCATTCGAGAGCCCCAGTGGGCGGTGCTGTACCTGCTGATTTTCGGAGTGGGCACGATAGCCGGGATGATGCTGATCACCGCGGCGATTTCTCTTCCCTTTTCGTTTGCAGGCTACAAGTTTGCGTGGCTCAACAAAGGATTGATTCTTGGTTCTGGTTTGTTGAGCCTGGGTTTTGGCGTGTTTGTTTGCTACCAGATCGGAATCGTCGACGGCTTGTTCACGAATCATCCCAACTGGATTCCCAGCTGACGCCCCACCGGACAAGCTCGAGAGCGGAACAATACGCAAAGCGCTAGGCGCGCTGAGACACGGCTTCTTCCACCGAGGGATAGATCGGTAGAAGCTTGAGCAAACCCGAAACCTGCATGACGGCGTTGCCCTGCTGCGTGAGCGCGGCCAGCGCCAGGGTTTTGCCGTGATTTCTGCGGCTGACAAAGAGCGAGACCAGCGCGCCAACTCCCGCGGAATCCAGGAACGATAATCCACTCATGTCGAGCACCAGGCGTGCGGCGGGTTCCGGCCGCATCGTGGAAACGAAACCGTTGACGGTTTCGAGGCTGAGTTTGCCATTAAGTTTGATGACGAGCAGGTCGCCGTTTGCTGCGGGTTGTCGGTCGATGTTGAGTTGAGCCGGTTGCATAAGCAGTGGAGGGTAGCGCAGAAGGCCGGAAACAAGTATTAAAATTCTGTAACACAGGGTCGGCACACCTCCTTCTGCCGCAGGCTACTGTCCCAACTATTACCGTCTACGTATTTTACTTACATATTTATATTTATTGACTACTTTTTAGCTGGTGCGCGTGCCACGATTCGTTCTCGAACTCGCGTGGCGCCGGCTCTTTGGCCCCGGAAGACCCCTGGCTCAGCGCCGCCTTCTCGTTCCTGTTTCGCGGGGAGTGCTAGGTCCGTGCGCGTTTTGCATCCGGCATCCGCGATTGGCTCGCTTCCTTCAGGTCTGCGTTGTTTCTACTTGGCGTGGTTTTCACCTTCGCGCAAACGTCACAATATGTGTATGCGTCGATTCAGGTTCCGGCTCCGACAACAACTGGCACCCGGCTTCCCAAATCGTGGCCTTGTATTGACGGGAAGCGCCGGGTGGCCACGAACTGTTTTGCGGTCATGACGGGCTGCACGGTCGCGAGCCTCACGCCGTAGGAACCGCCGTGCAGTTGTTTTGTTGCTGCATCGCGTTGCGCGCTTACTTGGCCACGGAGATTCGGTACACGACCTGCGCGCCGTCATCGGAAACAAGCAGCGAACCGTCCGGCGCTGTCGTAACACCTACCGGCCTGCCGTTCACGTTACCCTTGGTTGGGTCCGGCACCAGTCCGGTCAGGAATGGTTGCGGATCGCCCGAAGGCTGGCCGTCCTTAAACGGAATAAAGACCACTTGATAGCCCGCGCGCGTCGAGCGGTTCCACGAGCCGTGTTCGGCGAGAAAGACGCCGCCTTGATAGCTGGCCGGAAATTGCTTGCCGGTATAGAACGCGAACTGCAACGGCGCCCGGTGAGACCCCAGGAGCACATCAGGAATAATCGCTTTCGCGACGAGATCGGGTTTTTGCGGATTCACGCGCGGATCAACATTGTCGCCGATGTAGCTGTATGGCCAGCCGTAGAAGCCGCCTTCCTTTACGGAAGTAAAGTAGTCTGGCGGAAGATCGTCGCCGAGTCCGTCACGCTCGTTGACGCTGGTCCAGAGTTGGCCGGTCGTAGGCTCCAGCGCCAGTCCCACCGGATTACGCAGGCCGGTGGCATAGAGCCGCGCGTTCCCTCCGTCCGGGTCGCAAATGGTAATCGCGGCACGGCGCGAATCCTTTTCGATGTCCACATTCGATTTGGAGCCGACGCTCACGAAAAGATGCTTGCCGTCGGCGCTGAACATCAGCGCGCGCGTCGAGTGGCCACCCCGCGGCAGGCTCATCAATTTCTCAGCTTCCCCCAGGCGCTTCGACGTCTTCGGATCAAACTTGTAACGCAAGACGGCGTCGGTATCGCCGACGTAGATGTAGTCATCGTGAAACACGATCCCGAACGGCTGGTCGAGCCCGCGGAGAAAGGTTTCCCGCTGCTGCGCGCCACCAGTGTGTTGCGGATCGCGAAGGATATAAATCGCGCCGCCGTGGGTATCGGCGAGAAAAATGTCGCCGTTGGGCGCGACCGTCAACCACCGTGGCTCCTTAAAGTCCGACGCGAAAATACTGATTTGGAAGCCCGCTGGTACCGTCGGCAGAAAGCCCTTGGGCGGCATGGTTTCTTCGGGAGGATTCCCGGCCGACTTGGTGGCAAAGGGTGCGGGCAGTTGGGGCTTGACGCCGTGGGTCACTTGGGCGGACACCATCGCAGGAACCAAAACAAGGATTCCGAACGCGGCAATGCGTGGCACAAACGCGGACATGAGCATTCTCCTCAGAAACGTACAACGACAAGCGCTCCATAGGATGCCTTAAATGCGCCTTTGGCTTCTACTCTTGTTCATCCCGCCGGCGTCCCGCTCGTGCCATGTTTTTTGTTCCCGTGAAGATACTATCGGAATGATTACAAGGAATATCGATTTGACGAGTCCTTGACACACCGGACCGCTATTAGCGACAAAATAGTCAACGATCGGCCAAAGATCCAAGATCTCGGAATCAAAAGTGAGGAAAGATGAAGACTGTTACGAGTTTTGTGTCCCTGCTTGTTCTCGCGGCCGGTGCCGCAGTCGCATCCGCCGCTCCCGCAACCAAACCGTTCACCATCGATATCAAGAACGCCCAAGGGCAAAACGTCGGCACCGCCACGCTCTCCGAAGCGCCCCACGGCGTCAAGATCAAGATCGATATCAAAAACCTCCCGCCCGGCGAGCATTCCCTGCACATTCACCAGTTTGCGAAGTGCGACCCACCCGACTTCAAATCCGCCGGATCTCATTTCAATCCCGCCGGCGCAGAGCACGGTGATCACGGCGGTCTTCCGGCGGGAGACATCCCGGATTTTTCGCTGATCGTGGGCGCCGACGGCACGGCGCATGCCAGCGTGGTCGCCCCTAACGTTACGCTGGGAACCGACGACCATTCCGTCTTCAGCAATGGCGGAACCGCAATGGTCATTCATGCGGTCGCGTCGGGTGCGTCCAGCGCGGCACCGCCACGCATCGCCTGCGCGGTGATCACCAAGCCGGAATAGGCCTACATCGAAACGCGGGGTGCGCCCGCGCCCCAATAAAATCTCAAACAGGGCCGCGGCGTCAACGCGCGGCCCTATTTTTTTCCCCAGCCGCAATTCTATGGTAACCGCGATAATTCAATTTGCATCCAACGAAGCGTTCCTGACGTATCCTTTACTGCGGATTCTCATCGGAGATTACCTATGCGCAGCCCATTCATTGGAAGAGGCATCGCGATCGCGCTGATCGTTGCTTTCGTTGCGTGGACCGCGGTGCGCTCGATCGGAGCGCACCCTGTCGAACCGAAATATCCGTTTCCCAAACCCGCGGCAGATGAGCCGCTCGCGAACGCCAAAGGTGAAGAGAAGGTGGTTCTCGCCGGCGGCTGCTTTTGGGGCGTGCAGGCGGTGTTCGAGCACATGAAGGGTGTAACCTCGGCGGTCGCGGGCTACGCGGGCGGGCACGTCGAATCACCCGGCTACGAGATGGTGAGCACCGGACTGACGGGACACGCTGAATCGGTTAGCGTCACCTTCGATCCGTCGCAAATCTCGTTCGGACAAATCTTGATGGTGTATTTTTCGGTGGCGCACGACCCTACCCAGTTGAACCGTCAGGGGCCCGATAGCGGGTCGCAGTATCGCTCCGCGATTTTCTACACCAGCGAGGAACAGAAGCGCGTCGCTGCGGCGTATGTCGAGCAGTTGAATGCGGCGAAATCCTATCCAGGCAGAATCGTCACGCAAATCGCCCCGTTTACCGCTTTTTACCGCGCCGAGGAATATCATCAGGACTACCTGAAGAGCCACATGGACCAGCCTTATATCGTGTACAACGATCTACCGAAGCTGGACCATTTGAAAAAACAATTCCCTGAATTCTATCGCCAAAACTACTGAGCCCTGCCAAGTACAACCGGCGAATCGCTGGATTTTTACAATTGCACGATTGACTTCACCCGTCCCGCGGGAGTATCTGTGAGTTTGCGCGTGGTCCTGAACCGCCCTAGCCAGTTCATCCCCGGACCCGCGATTCTCATTTTAAGGAGGTATCTATGCCGAATGCAGTGCGCCCCATTCCTGAGGGCTATCATTCGATTACACCGCAACTCACCTGCCGTGATGCTGCCCGCGCCATCGATTTCTACAAGAGCGTCTTTGGTGCCCAGGAGATCATGCGCATGTCGGGTCCCGACGGCAAAGTAATGCACGCCGAGCTCAAGCTCGGCGATTCCCGGTTTATGCTGAACGACGAGATGCCGGGCATGTCCGTGGCGCCCAGTCCATCCGCCACGATGCAGCCCAGTTCCCTGTTCGTTTACACCGAAGACGTCGACTCCCTCCACAAGCGCGCTTTGAAGGCCGGCGCCCGCGAGGACATGACGCCGTCGGACATGTTCTGGGGAGATCGCTTTGGCAAATTCACCGACCCGTTCGGTCACCAGTGGGGTATCGCCACGCACGTCGAAGATGTAGCGCCCGAAGAGATGAAGCGCCGCTCCGACGAAATGACCAAGCAGATGGCCAAGGCCGCGACTCACGCAAACTAGCTTTCGCGGAACGAGCATCACTTTCGCGGAATGCGTATTTAGTTGTAGGGGCGCAGCACCGCTGCGCCCCAAACGCCCAGCCGTAAAACTCCGCAGTGCCCGGTTGTAACGGCCTACCCAAAAATCCAAACCCTCAGCTTGCCCCGATCATTCCAGCATGCGAATCAATTCGCCTTCGTCTTTGCCAAGCAGGTAAAACGCAATAAACGTCATCGCCTCGGTCGCCGAAGCATTGTCGAAATGCAAAATTCTGGTGTTCGCGGGCTCGAAGAAGGCGTCACCCGCCTTCAGCGTTTCCACCGGCTCGCCCTCCACCTGAAAGAACACCGTTCCCTTGGCGATGTAGCCCGCCACCGGACACGGATGCAGGTGCAGCCCCGTGGCCTGGTTGGGCTTGAACTCGATCTGTTTGACTTCGATGCGGCTGGTCAACTTCGCTGGATCCAGAATTGCGGTCAACAACGGCTTACGTACGATCGCTTCACGTGGCGCATTCTGCATGGTCATTTTCCCGGCTTCCGTCGTGGCCAACCCTCTGGCCTTCGATGCCGCGTTCAATACGAAAGGTATAGCAACCCGCCGTCGTGCTGTTCACTTGAATGTACTCGACCTCGGGCTGCGCGAGTAATTGCTCGATGACCGGCTCGAACCGCCCGTCCGCGACATACTCCTGCGCGACCAGTCGCCGCCCTCGCGCATATGCCTCGAGCGTTCGCGGGCTTCCGCGAAGTTCCTCCGGAAAACCAGCGTCACCCGGATATCGCGTACAGTCGCCAGCGTGAATGTACACGGGCCCAGGTTGGGGAAGCGATTCGATTCCCGCGAAACGATCGTAGGTGAATAGAATTCTGCGATCCACACCCGCGGCGATGGTTCGCAAGCAGTGCCGGCAAGGTGCGCCGTCGGTCCCGAGTTCGGAATGCGCCGGAAACCCATAAACCGGCGCACGCATCGTCGTGCGAACCAAATCTGCAATCTCTGTCGGAATCGCCACCACGCGAATTGCTCTCATAACTTTGCCCCTCACATCTGCACGATTTTGCGGCTCGCGCCCAAGTTGGACAGAAAATGACGCCATCCGTATCGCAGCGATTGTGAGCCGCACCGGCGGTACGTTTCTATCCGCTTTGCGAAAGCAAACTCGAACCTGGTAGCGCCGATTTACCCTGAGTCGCGAAGGGCATCCTTGCCGGCTCCGGGGGTTCCTGTCTTCGCCGCGGCCCGTAAAGGGGTCCTGGGCGAGATCCGTCCTTACGGCCAGTAGATGCGTTCTATCCCCGCGCGCTACTCTGGCGATCTCGAACCATGTCTTCTCGTCAAACACAGCCTTGTTTCGGGATAACGAGCAGCCTCGTTCTGCACGATCGGTCGGACCGTTTGGGTGCAGTACTGCTGGTCTGCTTATTGGCGAGCGTTTTTGCCGTCGCGGGCTGCACCGGCTCCGCCGGCCCAGCATCGATTCCCAGCACGCCCCCCGATACTGCGGCTGTCTCGGTCACCGTCAGCCCAACTTCCGCGAACGTCCAAACCGGAAGCGCGCAACAATTTTCCGCCACCGTCACCGGAGCATCGAACACCGCAGTGACCTGGTCGGCTACCGGCGGCACGATTTCGACTTCCGGCCTGTTCAGCGCCGGAGCCACCGCGGGCGCTTTCACAGTCACGGCTACGAGCACCGCCAACACCGCAAAGTCGGCGCAAGCGTCGGTCACCCTCAGCGCTCCTGCAGCGGCGCCTCCGGCCCCCGCCGGCACCGCCAGTTCAATTACCAAGGACGGCATCACCTGGACCTTCAGCCAGCCGGTGCCCGTAGGACAATTTGTAAACGGTGATTATTTCGTAGTGGGCCCAGTCACCATAACCGCCATCGACCCGCCGCCGACAACCTCCGCACCCTATATGAACGGATCGGTGGTGGATCTCCCCACCGCTAACGGCAAAAGCGGCTTCGATTCCCGTCTGAATGACGGCACCGACGAATCCTGGTGGTTCGACGCCACGCTTGCGATCGTATCCGCCCATCTCGCTGAAAGCGGGCGACTCCATTGTTTCTTCCATCAGCTTGGCGCAGATTCATTCGGTGCCGGAAGTAATGCGCGCTACCGACATGAGCGTGAGCCCTGTGGCAACCACTTCGGTCCTCACCGTCGTCGCGGCGGCGCCTTCGGCGGACGCATTCCGCCCCTCGTACTGCGACCGCGGCCAGACGATGTATCACGCCGGCGCGCTGCAACGAAACCTTCTCCCCTCGCTTGCTCCCCCAAATCCTTCGCAAACCCCAACGCTCGCTCAGTTCGAGACCTGGTACCGCCAGCCGTGGATCGACACCAACGCCTTCCTCTTCGATGCCCCGGCGAACTACATGCCCAGCTACGGCCAGCACATTGCGTTTGCCGACTCGTACGCAACGCTCCTGCTGATGCTGAATTTCTCCGCCGACCAGAAAGTCAACCTCACCAATTATTTCGTTCAATACGGCATCGATCTATACGGCTGCGTGCAGACCGGTTACGGATGGCCGGCGTTCGGCGGCCATCACAGCGGTCGAAAACTCCCGGTCGTGTTCGCCGGAATTCTGCTGAACAACGACGGAATGAAAAACGTCTCCGCCACGTTCCCGAACCAGTTCGGGGAGGACATGCAGACGCTTTACATCAACCAGCTTCCGCCCGCGGGGGAGTTTCAGCAGGCCTGGCAGGGCGCCACGGTAATCTACGGCGGGCACTACGGCGTCACCACCAACGGCACGCCGGTTAGCGCCGGCCTTTACGGTCCCTACGAACAGCTGCAACCTTCCGCGTGGCCGCTGATCAGCCCCACCGAACAATTGGGCGAGGCTTATCGACGATGCTGCACTTCGGTCTCGTGGGTTGGCGAAGCACTTACCATTCACATTCTCAAGGCTGAAACCACATGGAACCAGCCGGCTTTCCTCGACTACGTCGACCGCTGGATGACCGAAGACGACACCCAAGCCGTCGCCGAAATCAAAGCGCAGTCCGGTTTCGATTACAGCGCCAACTGGGAGCGCCAGGGTCAGACCGAGTATTGGCTGCAAGGAGAATTCCCCCAGTACACCTTCATCGACGACATGTGGAAAGCTTACCGGTAAGCTCCTGGAACACGACCTCGGGCCGCATCCCAAACACTGTGCAAGGCTATTGACCTGCGCCGGTCGTTCTGTTTTTCTACATTCCATGATCTACCGCTCCCACATTCCGGGTCCGCCATTGTGCGATTTTGTCGAGGTCATGTGGTTCGGCGACGAGTACATCGTGCCGCATGCCCTGGAGCGCGCGCTGCCCACCGGCGACATGTCGGTGATTATCAATCTGTACGAAGACCGCACGCGCATCTACGACCAGAACGATCCGCGCAAGTGTAAGACGCTGAACGGCGCGATCGTTGTCGGCGCCTATTCGGAGTTCTCGGTCATCGATACCGCCGAGCAGCGCTCCACTATGGGTGCGGTGTTGAAGCCGGGCGGCGCCTTTCCGCTCTTCCAGCTGCCCGCCGACGAGCTGCAGGATAGAGACGTGGCGCTCGACACGCTGTGGGGCGCCGAAGCTGGCTTCTTGCGCGAGCAATTGCTGGCCGCCAAAACGTCGGAAGCCAAATTCGATATTTTCGAGCGCACACTGCTCGGCAGAATTGGCAAACGTCCGGACCCTCCGCACCCTGCCGTACACTTCGCCGTCGGCAATTTTCGCCGCCTGCCGAATCGCGCGATCTCCAGCGTGACGCATCAGATCGGTCTGAGCGAAAGGCGCTTCATTCAACTCTTCGCCCAGCAAGTCGGATTGACTCCCAAGCTTTTCTGCCGCGTCCAGCGCTTCCAGAAAGTCCTCCGGCAGATCGCGCGCAGCAGCGAGTGCATCGATTGGACCGAAATCGCTCTGACTTGCGGCTATTTCGACCAGCCGCACTTCATTCACGACTTCCGGGCCTTTTCGGGCATCAACCCATCCTCCTATGTTGCAAACAAAACTCAGTTCCAGAACCATGTCGTCCTGTAATAAGGGCAATTCAAGAATAAAACGAACGGTCGTTCCATCCCTGGGGTTCACCGGCAAACACACCTCAAAGCAGGGACGGACGCGTCCGTCCCTGCTTCATTTGTTTTATGCTTAGCCTCCGGGCGAGCCAACCGCAAATATGACCAAAGTGAGCGCCGGCCTTCTCATGTATCGCAAACGGAACCAGGCGTTAGAAGTCTTGCTGGTTCATCTGGGCGGACCATTCTGGGCCAAGAAAGATGCCGGTGCGTGGTTCGTGCCCAAAGGCGAAGTCAATCCCGGCGAGGACGAACTCGCTGCGGCCCGGCGCGAATTCCAGGAAGAAACCGGCTTGACACCCAGCGCCGAACTGCTCGTCCTCGGAAGCGTCAAGCATAAGAGCGGCAAGAAAGTCTCCGCATGGGCCTTCGAGGGCGACTGCGATCCGTCGGCGCTGCGCAGCAACACCTTTCAAATGGAATGGCCCCCGCGCTCGGGCAAAACCCGCGAGTTCCCCGAAATCGACCGCGCGGCCTTCTTCACCACAGAATCCGCCCGCGAAAAAATGCACCCCGCCGAATTCGAGTTTGTCACCCGTTTGCTTAGTCTTCTCTGACTTGCCCGATGAGCCCTTCTCGACGCGAGTAAGCGACCATGTCGTCCGGAGCGTAGCGAAGGATCTCAACCGGTCCGTAGAACGTCCCGACGCGCGGGAAAACCACCTGCCAATTTGGTCTTTGCCAAGAGAACGATTGTGAGCGAACGTCTCTCGGTCGTGCTGGAGCATTCCTATGAACGAAACACCGCAGCAATACACCCAACGCATCCTCGGCCACGTCGAGGGCAAAGACCCCCTGAAAGTGCAAGCGGCGACGCCGAAGAGACTCGCGGCGCTAATCAAGAATGTCCCGCCCGTGAAACTGCGCAAACGCCCGGCGCCGGACAAGTGGTCGGTGACCGAAATCCTGGCGCACCTTGGTGACGCGGAAATCGTCACCGCATGGCGCATCCGCTCGATCCTCGGCGCGCCCGGAACACCGATCCAAGCCTACGACCAGAACGCCTGGGTCGCCGCGGGACGCTACAGTGAACGCAACCCTCGTCAATGCCTGGAGGTATTTCGTGCAGTGCGCGACGCGAATCTGACAGTGCTCAAATCCTTGAAGCCTGAACAATGGAAGCATCACGGCATGCACGCTGAACGCGGCGAGGAAACCATCGAGCGCATCCTGCACATGATGGCCGGCCACGATCTCAACCACCTGCACCAAATCGAGCGCATCCTGCATCCGAAAAAGTAGCATCGCGCGGCAGCAACGACGACGCCTCGTGGCGGCACGGGACGTCCTTGCCCGCCCCGGCAAGATCCACCATCACGGAGCCACGCTATTGCCCCACCCGCCGAGAAAACCAATAGACTTGAACGAACCTGCGTACTATTTTGTCGCGCATGAGACCCTACCTGATCGTCTGTTGCATCGCGGGAATTGTGATTCCCTACGCGTTCGCGCTGCCTTTCTTCCTGATTCACGGGCCGAATTTTCGGCTATTTGTCGAAGAGATCTTCGCCACGCGCATATCGAGTTTTTTTGCGGCGGACCTGATTCTTTCTTCATTGATCTTTCTGTCGTGGTCGCGTCGCGAAGCCCGCGACAAAAAGATCGCGGGCTGGTGGCTGGTGCTCGTGTCAAACCTGGTGGTCGGCTTGTCGTTGGCATTGCCGCTGTACCTGCTGAAGCGGTGCGAAGCCGTCGCTCGGACCATCGACTGAGCGATAGAAGCGAACCCACCGAACCGAGTTAACGCCTCCGAGGCGCAACATGCTTCATCCCCAAATACGTAAGTTCGTGTTACAGTGCCGCCGCAGTACATGGAGGTTCGTATGGATGTGACCGGAGCAGTAGCGCGTATGGTGGAACAGCAGGACGCGGCAACGTTGATGCGCCGCTGGTTCGACGAAATCTGGAATCAAGGAAGGATCGAGAGCGTGGACGAGCTTTTGGCCCAAGAAGCGGTGATGTGGGGTATAGGGAGACCGGACCAGTCTTCACGCGGCGGCGCCGAGTTCAAGGAGTTTTATCACCGGCAGCGAAGCGCGACTCCCGACGTCAAAATTACCCTCGACCAGGTAGTTCAGGAAGGCGACACCGCTTTTGCTCGCTGGACGGCCACCATGACTCATACCGGCGAAGGATTTGGAGTCGCCCCTACGAACCAGACGATCACCCTTAGCGGGATGAGCGCCTGCCGCGCAAGCAACGGCAAAATCGTAGAAGGCTGGAATAACTGGGATCAGGTAGGCATGGCGCGCCAGTTGGGAGTGCTGGACGGACGCGTCGCGGAAATGTTTCCCTGATGCGCAAAGTGCTCGGCGCACCTTGGTAGCACCGGTTTACCCTGAGTCGCGAAGGGCATCCTACCGGCTCTGTCCGTGACGCACCCACGCGTAAACGGAATACGCGCTCCCGGCCACGGCGATCACGAGCATCGCGATCGCGACATCCCGGAATGCGGGCGATTCGGCGAGAGAAAGAATCCAGCGTCCGTAGTGAATCGCCAACACGCCCTCGATTGCGAATCGCAGCAACCGTCCTCCCGCGATGTAAGCCATCGCCTTACCCCAAGGCACCTTGAGCGCCCCTGCCGCCGCCACAAACACGGTGAACGGAAAAGGCGGCGGCAACAAACTGGCGACCCCAAGAGCCAAACCGCCACGATCTTTAATCTGCTTCTCGACGTATTTCCGCCGGCGCGTTTTCTTCTGGGCCTCGAGCGATTCGCCTCCCTTGCCAGCAAGCCAAAATGTCAGCATTACGCCAAGCACCGAACCTAGCGTCGCAACCGCAATGTAGAGCGGCACGCGCTCGTGATGACGAGCGCAGAGCCCCAGCATCAGGAAGTCATTGCCAAGTGGAAGAAACAGAAAAGAAGAATCCAGTACGCCCACGGCCAACAACCCAAATGCCCCGGCGTGATACGCGACTCGAAGAAGATGTCGAAACAATGCGTCCAAGAAATCTCAATTGTCTGGCTCGAAAACCGGAAACGCCAGCTAAGATCACGTCGGTGCAAGCCCATCTTACATGGTGCGGCTTCAATTTGACTCGACCTGATCAGACGCCGGTTGCGCGGAGCGCAGGGGGACTATGCAAAGAACGACCAAGGTACCCGTTACACGAGGGTCGGGCAATATTCGCAGATCTGAAGCTATGCGACGCGAATGAAAACTAACCAGTGCGCCTCGCCGTCACCAACAATGAAATCCTGAAACAAAGAAGCTTGCGGCAGCAAGCGGCGGCAAAACTGTTGCGGTTGCATCCGCCAAAAATCCCCGCGCTGGCAAATTACCGGCTCGACGGATTCTCCGTGCCGAGATTGCCGCCGTTTCTCGATGCTCTCGGTCGCGGCTTCGAAAATCGCGATTCGCCGGAAGGGTCATGCCAAGCGGCTCGGAACTGTTACCGCGGCTTGAGGAAACTCACGGTAAGCCCGTCGAGCGGAGATTTTGCAGTCAAGACTTGCGGTTGAGCTAGAAACAAAAACGGCGGGCCATAGGCCCGCCTTTTAGATTTCTTGCGCTTTGACTATCGATACGATCTGTCAGAATCCGCCCAAAGTTGTAAACCGAACGTGCACCCCGGCGGCCCGTGAGAGCTTTGGGATGCATTTGGATGGCATAGTCCGCACACCATAGCGGATTGAGCCATCACTACTTTAGAAAGGAGGTGATCCAGCCGCAGGTTCTCCTACGGCTACCTTGTTACGACTTCACCCCAATCATGGGTCATACCTTGGGCGTCTGCCTCCTTGCGGTCAGCGTGACGACTTCTAGTACAACTCACTTTCGTGATGTGACGGGCGGTGTGTACAAGGCCCGGGAACGTATTCACGGCGTCGATCTGATACGCCATTACTAGCGATTCCGGCTTCATGCAGTCGAGTTGCAGACTGCAATCCGAACTGAGCAGAGTTTTTTCCGATTAGCTCCCCCTCGCGGGTTGGCAACGGTTTGTACCCTGCATTGTAACACGTGTGTAGCCCTGGACATAAAGGCCATGCGGACTTGACGTCATCCCCACCTTCCTCTCCGTTATCCGGAGCAGTCCACGTAGAGTTCCCTCCTTGCGGAGTGGCAACTACGTGCAGGGGTTGCGCTCGTTGCGGGACTTAACCCAACACCTCACGGCACGAGCTGACGACAGCCATGCAGCGCCTATACTCATGTCCCTTGCGGGAAGGCCGTATTTCTACAGCTGGTCATAAGCATTTCGAGCCCAGGTAAGGTTCCTCGCGTAGCGTCGAATTGAACCACATGTTCCACCGCTTGTGCGGGCCCCCGTCAATTCCTTTGAGTTTCAGTCTTGCGACCGTACTCCCCAGGTGCAGGACTTAACGCGTTAGCTCCGGGACGACGCCCGAACGGGCGGCACCCCAAGTCCTGATCGTTTAGGGCTAGGACTACCAGGGTATCTAATCCTGTTTGCTCCCCTAGCTTTCGTTCCTCAGCGTCAGTAGTGGTCCAGCGCGCCGCTTTCGCCACGGGTGTTCCTGCAGATATCTACGCATTTCACCGCTACACCTGCAATTCCACGCGCCTCTCCCACACTCAAGCACAGCAGTTTCGGAAGCAGACTCTGGGTTGAGCCCAGAGATTTCACTCCCGACTTGCCACACCGCCTACGAACCCTTTACACCCAGTAATTCCGAGCAACGCTGGCCCCCTACGTCTTACCGCGGCTGCTGGCACGTAGTTAGCCGGGGCTTCTTATACCCGTACCGTCAGTCCCCTTGCGGGGCATTCGTCCGGGTCGAAAGGGGTTTACACTCCGAAAAGCTTCATCCCCCACGCGGCGTCGCTGCATCAGGCTTTCGCCCATTGTGCAAGATTCCCCACTGCTGCCTCCCGTAGGAGTCTGGACCGTGTCTCAGTTCCAGTGTGGCTGGCCATCCTCTCAGACCAGCTAACGATCATAGCCTTGGTGAGCCATTACCTCACCAACTAGCTAATCGTGCGCGGGCTCCTCCTCCGACGACTTACGCCTTTGAATCCAAAAACCAAGGTTCTCGGAATGTTATGCGGAATTAGCTCGCCTTTCGGCGAGTTATTCCCCATCGAAGGGCAGATTACCCACGTGTTACGCACCCGTGCGCCGTGCGCCACCTGTATTGCTACAGGCGCGCACTCGACTTGCATGTGTTAAGCACGCCGCCAGCGTTCGCTCTGAGCCAGGATCAAACTCTCGTTTGAAACTGGAAGCTTGGGCGAAAAAAAATGCCCTCCAACTTTGGATTGGAGAGCCAGCCTGCCCAAGCGAATTATTGTCGCTCGATTTACTCAGACCATTCGGGCTCGAAAAGGCCGAATGGTTTCGAACGGATTCTGGCACATCGTATCGATTGTCAAAGAGCAAGACCTCCCTGTCCAGCAGAAAGGCTAACGAACAACCTGATGAGTATAGGGAGAACACCAGGGATTGTCAACGGTCATTAATACTTTTCCACAAGAATCCTCAGCGTTGATTTTGTCGTGCTAGGATGCCGCGCGGGATGCAAAAAGCGATGACTGTCGGGTGACTTGTGACTGGCGGGGGATCGGTCGGTACGCCCGGCGCCCACAAACGGTTGGGTGCCGATGTCCTGGCCGCAATTCGCCGAGGGCGCTTGTTGCAGCCGGGCGACCGCGTAGGCGTGTGCGTTTCCGGCGGGGCGGATTCGGTTGCGCTTCTGCACTTGCTGATCGAGCTGCGCGAGAAACTTGGGGTCGTCCTGAGCGTCGTTCACTTCAACCACCAACTCCGCGGCAAGTCATCCGACGGGGACGAAAAGATTCGTCGCAAAGCTGGCTGCCAAGCACGGACTCCCGGTTCATGTGGGACGCGAGAATGTCGCAGCCAAAGCCAAACACGAGAAGGCCAATCTCGAAGACACCGCACGGCGGGCGCGCTACGGCTTTTTCGCTCAACTCGTCGAAGAAGAAAAACTGACGCGCCTCGCCGTAGCACACACCGCCGACGATCAAGCCGAAACAGTCCTCGCTCACATCCTTCGCGGAACCGGCCTCGCCGGGCTGGGCGGAATCCACCCCACGTCGAGCCACGTAGTTCGACCACTCCTGCAAATCCGGCGCTCGGACCTGCGCACCTACCTCCGGCAGCGGAAACAAATCTGGCGCGAGGATGCTACCAATCGCGACACCGCCAGAATGCGTGCCCGTATTCGCAAAAAGTTAATTCCGCTTCTGGAAAAACAATTTCAGCCCGCAATCGTCGAGCATCTAGCGACGCTGGCCGAAGGGGCTCGAGAGGACGAGGCTTTCCTGGACAACCTCGCCGCGAAACGCGCATCCGCGATCGTCCAGGAAAACCAGGCGACCGCAAGCGTGCGAGTGGAAGACTTGCTGCACTCCCACGCCGAACCGGGGTCATCCACAGCATGGGCCGCAGTACAAAAACGCATCCTGCGCCTTATCGTCGAAGCCGCAAAACCCCGTGGCGGCCAGCTGAACGCAGATCACGTCCAATCCATTCTGGATTTAGCCGCGCACGGCGAAAACGGCAAGTTCCTGCCGCTACCCGGCGGCGTTGAAGTGCGGCGCGACCACGACACCCTGGTTTTCCGCGCGACAAGCGACGCCCTCACCAAGAAAAAGACCTCCCGAGGTCCCAAGGAATTCGAGCAGCACATCGATATTTTCTGGCCGCGAAGCCGTCGTGGAAGTACCGTGCCTAGATTGCGTCTTCCGCTTCAGAATCATTGACTGGCCCCCCAATCGGCGAGAAACTAGTGTTACGGGACCGGTGCTGGACCGGCATGCTCTTCGTCTCCCCCTCGTATTGCGAAGCTGGCGCGCAGGCGACCAGTTGCGGCCCTCGGGCCATCGCAAAGCGCATAAGCTGAAACGCTTGTTGAACGAAAAGCGCATCAGCCGGTGGGAACGCGAAGGCTGGCCTGTCTTGACCAGCGCCGGAGTCGTTGTTTGGGCCCGCGGTTTCTCCGTCGCACCGGAATTCGCGGCGAACGAAAGGACCCGGGTCGGGATCCTGATCGCCGAGGAAAAAATTCCGTGAGCGCTGCGAAGGACGCGGCATGTTCGGCCGACGCGAGTCGCGGGGTTGGGAAAAGAAATCACGCGGGCGTACAATGGACGCCGCTTGGACGGGGTCATCACCTTGGACCGCGCCTGATTTTCGCGGCCGATCTGATGCGCCAGATCGATGCGCTCGTCGCTTGTCATTTCGTCAGTGAAGCGGTCCAGGACGTCGACCAGGGCCATTCGCGCAGGCAAGTCTTTTTTGGAAAGCGCCCGGATTTGAAGTGGTGCGACGTCCTGCTCGTCGCTGCAGTAATCGACAGCGGCGTCACGCAGGAGTTTTTGCTGCGAAGGCTAGGCGAAAGCCAGCCCGGATCGCTGCAGTGAAAGGTGCTCCTGGAACAAGCCGTCCAGGCTGCGAATCGCCTTGGAGCCCGATTACTTTGGCTTCCGCAGCGCATCTAATAAGATAGTGGGTTACGGCTTCGCGGCGTCTAATGGTACGGGCCGCAATCTTCGAGTTCTTTCGACCAGCGGGCAGTCGCCGAAGCGGAAGAAGTGGAAGCGACAGGGGACCGGACAAGGGGTCCGGGTTTTTGGGCCAGCAGCAAACCTTTTCGGGCTCGGGATAGAAGTGAGGGTGACGTGAATTCTAGTTCTACGGTCAAAACGATTCTATTCTGGATTTCCATCGTGTTCCTGGGCGTCATGCTCTGGAAACTGGTGTCCGCCAACGGGCAGTCCACACACGAAGAAGAACCCAGCTACAGTGAGTTCGTGCAAAAGGTGGACGCCGGCGACGTCAAGGAAGTAACCATCTACCTTTCGCCGAACAGCTACGAGCTTCAGGGCGAATATGCGCGCCCGCCCCTGCGCAAGTTTCACGTCACCATGTTCAAGGAAGCTGCACCCGACATCACCAAGCAACTCCGGGATAAGGGCGTTCAAATCAAGGTGAAGGAAGTCCGCAGCGGCGACTGGGTTTTGATTCTTCTCAATGCCGCTCCACTCCTGCTGCTGGTCGGCTTCTGCCTCTTCCTCATGCGGCAGATGCAAGCGGGCGGAAACAAAGCGCTGAGCTTCGGCAAATCGCGCGCGCGTCTCCTTTCCGCGCAGCAGAAAAAAGCCACCTTCAAGGACGTCGCTGGCACGGATGAAGCTAAAGAAGAGCTCCAGGAAATTATCGAGTTCCTAAAAGATCCGCAAAAATTTCAGAAGCTGGGCGGGCGCATTCCCAAAGGCGTGCTGCTCGTTGGGCCTCCAGGCACTGGCAAGACCTTGCTGGCACGCGCGATCGCCGGCGAAGCCAACGTTCCCTTCTTCTCGATTTCCGGCTCGGACTTCGTCGAAATGTTCGTCGGCGTCGGTGCCAGCCGGGTGCGCGATCTTTTCGAACAGGGGAAAAAGAACGCGCCGTGCATCATTTTCATCGACGAAATCGACGCCGTTGGCCGCCACCGTGGCGCCGGCCTGGGTGGAGGTCACGACGAGCGCGAACAAACGCTGAACGCTTTGCTCGTTGAAATGGACGGCTTCGAATCAAACGAAGGCGTGATCCTGATCGCCGCGACCAACCGTCCCGACGTTCTCGATCCAGCGCTTCTCCGCCCCGGGCGTTTCGATCGCCGCGTGGTCGTAGCGCGCCCCGACGTGAAGGGCCGCGAAGAAATTCTCCGCGTGCACACCCGCAAAGTTCCCATCTCGGACGACGTGGATCTCTCGATCATCGCTCGCGGCACGCCGGGATTTTCCGGCGCAGATCTCGCCAACCTTGGTAAACGAAGCCGCGCTCTGGGCTGCGCGCCAGAACCGCAAATTCGTAATGATGGTCGATTTCGAAATGTCCAAGGACAAAGTGCTGATGGGCGTCGAACGCAAATCGATGATTCTGTCCGACGAGGAAAAGCGCAACACCGCCTATCACGAAGCCGGCCACGCGCTGGTCGCCGCCATGACACCGGGCGCCGACCCTGTCCACAAAGTCACGATCATCCCGCGCGGCATGGCCTTGGGTCTCACCATGCAGTTGCCCGAAGACGACAAGCACACCTACACGCGGACCTATCTTGAAACCATGCTTGCGGTGTTGATGGGCGGCCGCTCCGCTGAAGAAATTTTCCTGGGCCACATCACCACCGGCGCAGGCAACGACATCGAGCGCGCCACGGAAATCGCCCGCAACATGGTCTGTGAATGGGGCATGAGCGAACTCGGCCCGCTGGCTTACGGTAAAAAAGACGAAGCCATCTTCCTGGGCCGCGAAATCAACCAGCACCGCGACTACTCCGAAGACACGGCCATCCAGATCGACAAGGAAGTGAAGCGGATCGTCAGCGAAGGCTACGAAAAAGCCAAGAGCACGCTCTCGAACAACAAGGAAACCCTGGAGCGCATCGCTCAAGCCCTGCTCGAGCGCGAAGTGATCGACGCGACCGAGGTCAAGCTCCTGATGGAAAACAAGCCGCTACCCGAAAAGATCCGCACTCCGCCGCCGCCACCGGCTCAAGGCGCGCCCAGCACCGACCCCAAGGTAGTGCGACCCGAACTGCGGCCCGCCCCCGGCTTCACCCGAGGCGAGAACCCCGCCAAAGCGTAAGTTCACTTCCTCTTCAGCCATTTGCAAGGGGCGCGGCATGTAGCCGCGCCCTCCGCATTTGTAGGGCGGCCACCGTCGCGGCGCCCTTTCGGCTAAAATCAAATCATCGCGTGAGGAATTGGTTCCAACAAACGGGTCGGCGTGTCGTATTCTCTTCCAATCGAGCTACGCCAATGCCCTTAATCCCGAGAACAATTCCGCCAAATCGCCCTGAGCTTCCCCGAAACTGAAGAGCGCGTCCACATGCACCACCCCGACTTCCGCGTAGACGGGAAAATCTTCGCCACGCTAGGCTACCCAGACAACTCCTGGGGCATGGTCAAACTAACGCCGGAACAACAAGAAGAACTGATGAACGAGGAACCCGGCGTTTTCGTCCCCGCGGCAGGCGCCTGGGGCCGCAAAGGAAGCACAACCGTCCACCTGAAGTCTGCAAAAAAGGCGACGGTTCGCCGAGCCCTGGAAGCCGCGTGGCGCAACATCGCTCCGAAAGCCCTCACAGCCGCATACAAATCGCCAGAGGCATGATCTGCGATTCATGCGGAGCACACGTCGCACGTTCGGCTATTCCAGCAGCGTCACTTTCCCGCTTTCCAGCTCGTAATACCCTGCCACAATCTTCAACTTCTTCTCCTTAATCAATCCCGCCAGCACCGGTGAAGCTTTCCGCAACAGCGAGGCCTGTATCTTGGCGTTAGCCCTGACGGTCGCCTCCAGGTCCGGGCCAGCCTGGTCCACGGCAGGCCGGATATGCGCATACAACGAACTGATTTGCCCCGGCACTTCTTTGCCGCCAATCGCCGCCTTCACCGCGCCACAATGCGCGTGCCCCAAAACCAGCAGCGCCACCGTACCCAAGATCGCAGCTCCATATTCCAAGCTGCCAATAATCTCCGGGGTGACGAAATTCCCGGCAACCCGCGTAACAAATAAGTGTCCAATGCTCTGGTCAAACACCAGCTCCACCGGAACCCGCGAATCCGCGCAAGACAGCACGGCCGCAAACGGCTCCTGCTTTTCGGCGTTGTGCTCTTTCAGCAGGGCCAGATCGTGCTCGCAGGAAGTTCCCTGCCCGGACACAAAGCGCGCGTTCCCATCCATCAATTCCTTCAACGCTTCGTCTGGAGTCATTTTCGTCTGAGCCGCGAGGGGTTGCGGCGCCGCAAACTCCAACCCGCCCACCGTTGCCGCCGCAAATGCGACGGTTGCCGTCGTGCCCCCCAAGAAACTTCGCCGCGAAAGCACCGGGGCGCTTTCCGCAGGTGGCTCTCTATGGTTCGAGAACATGCCTTGAAAACCATGCAATGCGGTCATGGGCGATTCCCTTTCCTTCAAAAATCTGGGAGCGTGCCGATACTAATTCCCCGCGCACCACTTTGCAAGACAACAACGATGACTCGGGAATTACCTGCGCTGGACGACTGGTCTTTACGACGGGAGGATAAGGTTGCGATGCCTTAGGGGCTGCTCGGTTCGTGGCCCGGGTTCCGCTGGGATCGGCCACCGGGGCACAGACTTTCGAGGCTCAGGATAGGAGTCTGCGCTGCCTCATCCCTGGTTACCCGACTCTCTGCTAAAATAAAAGGAGTATGCTCAACCAAATTGAAGGCTTCGACGCGACAGCCTCCCGCCACCCGCGCCGCAAAACCTATGGCGTGAACGTAGGGCACGTGCGGGTTGGCGGCGGAGCCCCTATCGTTGTGCAGTCGATGACCAACACGGACACCGCCGACATCGACTCGACTTTCACGCAGACGATGGAATTGGCCGAAGCCGGCTCGGAAATCGTACGCTGGACGGTGAACGTCCCCGAAGCGGCCGCCGCCGTTCCCGAAATCAAGAAGCGCTTGCTGGCCGCCGGCTGCAACGTGCCGATCATCGGCGACTTTCATTACAACGGCCACGTGCTGCTGACGAAATATCCCGGGTGTGCTGTCGCCCTCGACAAATATCGCATCAATCCCGGCAACGTCGGCGCAGGCCAGCGCCGCGACGAGCAATTCTCCACCATCTGCAGGATCGCCCGCGATAACGGCAAACCCGTACGCATCGGCGTCAATGGCGGCTCCTTGAATCAAGAGCTGGTCATGCACAAGATGCAGGAGAATACCGACAACAACCTCGGCAAAGAGTCCGAGGAAATCATCAACGACTGCATGGTGCTGAGCGCCCTGCAATCGACCGAACTCGCGCTGGAATCCGGCTTGCGCCACGATCAGATCATTATTTCCTGCAAGACCTCGCGCCCGCGCGATCTGATCACCGTGTATCGCGACCTTTCCGCGAAAACTGAGCAGCCGCTGCACCTCGGCTTGACCGAAGCCGGCATGGGCATGAAGGGCCAGATCTGGTCCGCTGCCGCTTTAGGCGTGCTGTTGCATCAAGGCATCGGCGACACCATTCGCATTTCGCTGACGCCGAAACCTGGCGGCGATCGCCGCGAAGAAGTTTACGCCGCCTGCGAAGTATTGCAGGCATTAGGCTTGCGTTCGTTTTCCCCCAGCGTCACCGCCTGCCCCGGTTGCGGCCGCACCACCAGCTCCACCTTCCAGGAACTGGCCGAGCGCATCCAAGGCTACATTCGCGACATGATGCCCATCTGGAAGACGCAATACGAAGGCGTCGAAACCATGACCCTCGCCGTGATGGGCTGCATCGTCAACGGCCCCGGCGAATCCAAAGCCGCCAGCATCGGCATCAGCCTCCCCGGCACCGGCGAAGCACCCCGCTGCCCCGTGTATATCGACGGCAAAAAAGACGTCACGCTTGAGGGCACCTACGATGAACTCGCCGCTGCCTTTCAAGCGCTGGTAGATAATTACATCGCCAGCCACTATCAGCGTAAAACCGCCGAGGTGGCTTCATGAAGATTAGTCGCGAAGACGTTGTGCGCGTAGCGGAACTGGCCTACCTCGATTTGAGCGAATCGGAGCTCGAAACCTACCGCAAGCAAGTCGATGAAATCCTGGAATACATCGGCAAACTCAACGAACTCGATACCACGTCGGTCGAGCCGATGGCGCAAGTCCTGACCGACGACCAAACCGCGGATGCGACTTTGCGCGAAGATGTGGAAGTTCCTTGCCACGCTGCAGCCGAGTTACTGAAGCAGGCCCCCGATCCCGAGCCACCCTATTTCCGTGTACCCAAGGTGATCGAGCGTTGATCTTGGTAGCGCCGGCTTCCAGCCGGCGATTTTGACTTTGCTGTTGGCGTGAAAACAGAGTCATTCAAAGAACTATGGCGACCAACTGGACGATCGAGGGCGTAAGAGAATCACTCGCGGGGAAAAAACTCTCGGCGCGCGAACTCGCCGCCGAACACTACAAGCGCATCGCAGCACGCAATCCGGAACTGAACGCTTTCCTCGCCTTGTCGCAAGAACGCGCCTACGCGCAAGCCGATCGCGTCGATGCGCTCGTGGCCGCCGGAAAACCATTGCCGTCGCTGGCCGGCGTCCCGATCGCAATCAAAGACGTGCTAAGCACCCGCGGCGTCCGCACCACGTGCGGCTCGAAAATTCTCGAGCAATACATCCCGCCCTACGATGCTACCGCGGTCGAACGCTTGGAAGCTGCAGGAGCAGTCTTGCTCGGCAAAACGAATTGCGACGAATTTGCGATGGGAAGCTCCAACGAAAATTCGGCCTACGGCCCGGTCTTGAATCCGGAAGCCACCGACCGAATTCCGGGAGGATCGAGCGGCGGATCGGCCGCTGCGGTCGCTGCAGGGTTAGCCGTGGCAGCACTTGGCACCGACACAGGCGGCTCAATCCGCCAACCAGGAGCGATGTGCGGCGTTCCCGCGATGATGGGAAGCTATGGCCGAGTATCGCGCTACGGGTTGATCGCCTTCGCTTCTTCGCTCGATCGCGTCGGACCTTTTGCCAACAATGTTCGCGATGTCGCAACCGTGCTGCAGGTGATCGCAGGACGCGATCCCAACGACTCGACCTCCACTACGGCGCCGGTGCCGGATTATGCGGCCGAGATCGCGAAACCCGTCGCCGGTTTGCGCATCGGTATCCCCAAAGAATATTTCGGCGCAGGCATGGATGGCGAAGTCCGCAAAAAGATCGAAGCAGGCATCGAAGTCCTGAAAAAGCTCGGCTGCACGATGGTCGAGATCCGAATGCCGCACACCGACTACGCCATCGCCGTCTACTACATCATCGCAACCGCCGAAGCGAGTTCCAATCTGGCGCGCTACGACGGTGTGCGCTACGGCCTCCGCGTGAACGATGATTCCCTGCTGGCCATGTATCGAAAAACGCGCGGCGCGGGCTTTGGCGCAGAGGTAAAACGCCGCATCGTCCTTGGCACGTACGTTCTTTCGGCCGGCTACTACGACGCCTATTACTTGAAGGGCCAGAAAGTCCGTGCGTTGATCGCGCAGGATTTCCGTGACGCCTTCACCAAAGTGGATGCCATTGTGACACCCACCTCTCCGGTGCCCGCGTTCAAGCTAGGCGAACGCACGAACGATCCGCTTCAGATGTATCTTGCTGATATATATACGGTTACAGGATCTCTGGCCGGCATCCCAGGAATCTCGGTGCCCTGCGGAAAAATTTGCGGTAAGCTCCCGGTCGGTTTGCAGATCTTCGGCCCACCGTTTGGGGAAGCCCGCGTACTACAATTGGGTCACGCATTCGAGCAGGCAGGCGGCGCCTCGGTATGAAGTCGCAACTCGGTCTTGAGGTCCACAACCTGGAGTTGCATCGCGACGGGAGTGCGGAGTCTTCGGCTCAAAATTTTGCGAGCACCCTCGAGCCCCTTCTGGAGAAACTGGCTCACGCGCAGAGCCGCCTGCTGCACACCGCCGATTCGGTCCGGGCGGACCAATGGCAAACGCGCCCCAACCGCGGCGGGTGGTCTGCCGCCGAGCTGGTGGCGCACCTGATCATGGTCGAAAGAGCTGTCCTTGGCAGCGCTGACCGGGTGATGCAGGAGCCCCCTAGGCAATTCTCATTGTTCAAAAGATTTCATCTTCCGCTCGCTCTGGTCGAAGCCCGGATAATCCGCCGCAAAACACCCATTCCACTCGACCCGGAACTTTTGCGGGAAAAGGAAACGATGCTCGCGGAACTGCGCGAAGTCCGGGAGCGGACGCTGGCATTCATGGACGAAACAAGAGGGCGCGACCTGAGCAAATACCGGTGGCGGCACAAGTTTCTGGGCACGATGAATATTTACGAGTGGCTCCAGATGGTCGCGTCTCACGAAATTCGACACGAAAAACAGATGCAAGAAATAGCAAGCGCCTACCGAAAGCCATAGCAAGATTGCAAAAGTGGGACATTTTTACCTGTCCGATGTGCCAGTTCATGCCCGTTTGGTCAGGCCGAAATTCGCCTGTTTTTTGCCGATAATACCTGTTTTTGCAGGCTTTTCTGCAGAAAGTACTAGCCTCCCCGTTTTGCCCGAACAGAACGGAACTACTATTGCTCTGGTGTTCGTGCAGCTATTACGATACATCCAGCATCAAACGCGGTATGGATCGTACAGCGGCGAAACATAGAGAGGGCCAAGGCCATGGTAACCGTCAAATCCAGCCAGAAGATTTTCACGGATTCGGAAGTCGCCACTCTTACCGGGATCTGCGTGGACCACTTGCATAATTTCGCAAAGAGCCGCCATTTGGGCTTTATCGCGCGTGCGGCGGAACGCGCCGGGCTGCAGGCGGACCAGTGGCTGTTCACGCTTTCCGACCTGATGGTTCTCGTTACCCTGTTTCCGCGCTGCACGCACTAATCGCGCGCGCAAAATCGAAGGTAGAATTGTGCTCTCCGGATGGTCCGGAGAGCTTTTTTTGTTTTTAAGGGGTCGTTCGAAGCAACCCTCCTTCCACGTAAAGATCCGTTTTACGCGTCAAAAGCCTCCCGTATTTTTCACTTGTGACCGTATTCCGGCAGTGGCATCTATGTTGGTATGGAATTCAGACAACTTGGCAATTCTGGCTTAAAGGTCCCAGTGCTCAGTTTTGGGACGGGAACGTTCGGCGGTGGAAACGAATTCTTCAAGGCTTGGGGCGCCAGCGACGTCGCGGAAGCTACCCGCCTTGTGGACGTCTGCCTGGAGGCCGGCGTCAACCTGTTCGACACCGCGGACATTTATTCCAACGGGCTATCCGAGGAAATTCTGGGAAAAGCCATTGCAGGGCGACGCGGTGATCTCTTGATTTCCACCAAGGCTACATTCCGCGTGGGGAAAGGACCGAACGACGTTGGGTCGTCGCGGTATCACCTGCTCCAGGCGTGCGAGGGCAGCTTGCGGCGGCTCGGGACCGATTACGTCGACATATACCACTTGCACGGGTTTGACGCGCTGACGCCGATCGAAGAAACCTTGCGGACGCTCGACCATCTGGTACAGAGCGGCAAGGTGCGCTACATCGCGTGCTCGAACTTTTCCGGTTGGCACCTGATGAAGTCGCTGGCGATTTCCGAGAGGTATGGTTGGGTGCGGTATGCGGCGCACCAGGCATATTACTCGCTGATCGGGCGCGAGTTCGAATGGGAGTTGATGCCGCTGGGGATCGACCAAAGGGTGGGAACCATTGTGTGGAGTCCGCTCGGCTGGGGCCGCTTGACGGGGAAGATTCGGCGCGGGCAGCCGATTCCGGAGAAGAGCCGGTTGCACAAGACCGCCGATTTCGGGCCGCAGGTTGACGACGAGTACCTCTACCGCGTGGTGGATGCGTTGGATGAAGTGGCCAAGGAAACCGGCAAGAGCGTTCCCGTCATTGCGTTGAATTGGCTTTTACAACGGCCTACTGTGGTGAACGTCGTGGTCGGGGCTCGGAATGAAGAGCAGTTGCGGCAGAACCTGCAAGCCGTGGGGTGGAACTTGAGCTCGGAGCAGGTTGCGAAACTGGACAAGGCGAGCGACCGGACGCCGACATATCCTTATTGGCATCAGCGGCAGTTTTCCGAGCGGAACCCTTGGCCGGTGTCTCTTGTGGGTGACGGTGGGCGTTAGTTTTTTTGCCCTGCGGCGCTGTCTTGATTTTTCTCGATCTCTTTTGAATCCTTTCGTTGAAGCCAACGTTCTTGCGTACCGGTGCCGTTCCAGGTTTCGGTGCGCCTACATCGTATCGATCCTTGGCGAGGTGGAGCGGCAGCGGTGTCGGCGCGGCTACGGTCGGCTAGCAGGCGGAGATTGGTCGCGGGTTGCGGGTCCGTTGGGCGTGGCTTATCCTCGAAGTGGCGGCAAACCCGCAGAAACGGGGCCGCATCGCACTTGTACGATCCCGATGACCTTACCTCGAATATCTATCCTTGTGTTTTGCGTTGCCGGCGTCGGCTGGGTTAGCGCGGTTGCATGGGCGCGGCCGGGCGATACTTACTACCAGCCTGCGTCGCAGGCTGGGACTGCAGGGAACGCGGAGACAAAGACGACTGCTACTCAGGATGCGGCGGCGGATGCGCGGATCACGCGGGGGAAGAAGCTGGTGCTGAAGGATGGAAGCTTTCAGCTGGTTCGAAGTTATGAGCGCAAAGGCGATCGGGTGCGGTATTTCAGCATGGAGCGCGGCGATTGGGAGGAGATTCCGGCGGCGCTGGTGGACTGGGATGCCACCGCAAAGGCGGAACGCGATTCCCAGAAGGCCGACGATGCCTTGGTAAGCAAGATTCATAAACAGGAAGAGGCCACCAGGATCGAAACCACGCTGGACGTTGATGCCAGCTTGCAGGTGGCTGCCGGCGTGTTTCTGCCGCCGGGCGAGGGGATGTTCGCGGTCGAGGGGAAATCGGTGATCGCGATACCGCAGGTCGGGTCGGAGGTGAAGAACGATCGAAAGAATACGATCAAACGAGTGCTCTCGCCGATTCCCATCATACCCGCCAAGCGGAACGTCGAAATCCTGGGAAGCAAGGCGACTTTGCGGATCAATACGCAATTCCCGGAGTTTTATTTACGCGAAGTGCAGCCGGATTACGACAAGGATTCCGGGCTGGAGCGCACCAGCCGGCAGAGCACGACCGGACCGGAGGTGGAATTGATTCGCGCTACGGTCAAAGGGAATAAACGGGTGCTGGAATCGATTCGGAGCATGTTTGGCCAGGAAGTTGGGCGGGAGAGCAACACGATTTCCATCCAGCAGTGGGAAGTGGCGAAGACCGTTTACCGGTATACGTTGAGCGGGCCTTTGCCGCCGGGTGAGTATGCGTTGGCGGAGATTTTGCCAGATGGGTTGAATCTCTTTGTTTGGGATTTTGGCGTCGACGGGTCGAAGCCCGAAAAACGCTGAGACTCTTTTTGCTTGGTGGTCTTTGCCGGCCCAGGACGCTCAATGATCCGCCGCTGTGACGACCGCGATTTTGAATCGACTTGGGAAATTATCAACGATGGTGCGCTAGCTTATAAAGGCATCATCCCTGCGGATTGCTGGACCGACCCGTACATGTCCGTAGGGAAACTGCGGCATGAAATCGAAGAAGGCGTTGTGTTCTGGGGCTACGAAGAAAGCGGGTCGCTAGCCGGCGTGATGGGCCTTCAGCAGGTCAAGGACGTGACCCTGATCCGTCATGCGTATGTTCGCACCGGCAGCCAGAAGCGCGGGATTGGAGCGGGTTTGCTGTCTCATTTGCGGGAGATGGCGAAGGGGCCGGTATTGATCGGGACTTGGGGGGATGCCGTGTGGGCGATCCGCTTTTATGAAAGATATGGATTTCGGATGGTTGGTCGCGAAGAGAAGGATCGGCTGCTCAAGAAATATTGGACGGTACCCGAACGGCAGATTGAAACGTCTGTGGTTCTCGCTGATGCGAATTGGCGGCAAGGACGGGGATGAACCTAGGTTCGGGAGGGGGATTGGAATTGCAGGCGAGTTGCGTGGAGTGTCGTTGTCCCGGGTTGACGCCGGCAAACCCCGGCCCCTGCGGGTTAGTCGGCGAAACTGGCTGGAGTGCGCAGCCAGGAGTGGCACTGCCACTGTGAGGCTGCTAGGCGATGTACGGGCGGATTTGGATCAGGCCCGACAGAGACGGCGCGTTGGCGCGGGCTAGCATTCCGGCGGAGACTATGCCGGTGCGGACGAAGGATTTTTCGCAATCGGCGGTGGAGGGGCCGCGCATGTTGCCTTCCATGTAGGCCAACCCTGGACAGCGGGTGCAGGTGCCGAGGTGGTTGCACGACGAGCAGGTGGTGAGGTGTTTGCCGCGGATGGCGCGGACTTCCAGGAGTTGCGGAGAATTTTGCCAGATGTCGAGAAATTCCTGTTCCCGAACGTTGCCGCACGAGATCGGGAATTGCACGCACGGGTAGACTTCGCCGCGCGGAGAGACGTAGCAGGCAGTGTGGCCTGCGCTGCAGGGATACCCTTCCAGGGCATCTTCGTCGACCGGCGGCGGCGGGGCGCAAAAATCTTCGACGTTTCCCACCAGATCTGAATTCTGAAATACCGTTCGCAAGCTGTCGGACGAGATCCGCAAACGCAGCAGCGAGGTGTCGCCGTTCATCATCGGGGTGATCGTGGGGTCGAGAGTGTAGTGGGCTCCGATTTCGGCGGCCAATTGACGCACGCCTTCGGCATCGTGAATGTTGCCCTTCATCAATACGTTGGCGATCGTGACTTTCAAGCCTTGGGATTTCAGCAGGCGGATGCCGGCGATGGTGCGTTTAAGCGAGCCGGGAACCTTGGAGATGCCGTCGTGTACTTCGGCACGATGGGAATAGACGCTGATCTGGACTTGTTCGACGTTGAGCTCGCGGAGGCGCTTGGCTTGTTTCTCACGGATCAGGACGGCGTTGGTTTTGAACTTGACGTTGAAGCGCAGCTTGCGGGCATGCTCGATGATTTCGAAACAGTCGGGACGGATCAGGGGTTCACCGCCGCTGATGGTCAGAAAGAAGACACCGGAGTCGGCGAGCTGATCGAGCAGCGCCTTGATCTCGGCGGTGTTCATTTCGCCGTCGCCGTCGTGATCGAGGTAGCAATGTTCGCAGCGCTCGTTGCAGCGATAGGTGACGTCGAGGTGCACGCTGAGCGGCACGCCGCGCCGCAGAGCCTTCTGATTGAGATCGGACATCAGGCTCATGCTTATTGCATTACCTCGAGTTGTGCGTTGCGTACGGGCTGATCGGAGAGCAAGAGAATGCCGAGGCGGGCGAGTTCGTCCACCAAGTCCGCAGCATCTTGGTAGGCAACTTCCGGCTCCACGTGGTACTCCCGGCAGATGTGATTTTCGACAATTTCCGCGAGCGAAGTCTTGCCGTCGGCGGCCTGCCAGATGAGCGTGGCGGTTTCGTTCAAGCTGAACAGGGTGGAGTCCGTGGCGGACATGATCATCATTTCACCGCCGAGTTCGCGGGCAGCCACGGCATTGACGCGCGTGATGTAAATATCGTTCATCCAATCAGCTCCCAGGCGCGCGCGTCTGGAGTAAATACAAGTTGCGCGACCTCGACACGAGACACAAATTCCAGAACGGAATCGAAAACGCGGGTGACCATTTCCTTTTCCTCGGCGAAAAACAAAACGTGACGCATCAACGCACGAGCGGCGTCGATTTTGGGCACGGGGCTGACGCGATTTTCCGGGCCTTGTACCAGCAGGTAAAGAATTTCGAGCGGCGCGGAGGTGTTGGCGCCGACGCGGGCTAATTCTCCGGCGAACGGAGTGCCGTAGGCTTTGTAGTGGTTTCCGATGCGGCGGACGTAGGAGATTTCGTCGGTGAGAACGGTGGCGTCGGGCGGGGCCAGGCGGGCCATGGTGGTCTTGCCGGCGCCGGAAATTCCCGCGAAGAGAAATGCGTGGCGGCCGCGAACGGCGCTAGCGGCATGCACGAGGAAGCCGCCTTGTTCGGCGAGAACCAGCGAGTGGGTGATGCGCAGGACGGTGTCGATCGAATAAGGATTGGGGCACTGGCGAATACGGCCCCGGCCCGCGCGGGCGTCCCAGGTGGCGCGAAAATCGCCGCGCTCGAAGCTCCACAGCGCGCCCTGCCGGGTTACGCGGGCATCCTCGTCGGAGGGACGGCCCTTGGGGTCGAGTTGAATCTCGAACTGGCAGGCGGGCTCGGAATTGGGGCTCAAGAAATCGGCATAACGGTCTTCCAGGACTTCGCAGAATTTCGGGTCGTTGGGCCGCAGGAGAATGGGGATGGCGCCGATTTCCACGGTAACGGACTGCGCTGCGCGAGACGCGCACCGCGGAGCCTGTAGTAATTCGGGCGTGAGGAATGCCGCGCCCATCACACGCACTCCTGAAGCTGTTCGCTGCGACTGCCGGCCGATCCCAGGGCGTGACCACCGAAAATTCGCATGCGCAGCAAATGCGCCGCGAGAATCGTTTTGGCGAACGTAGCGGAGTTCCGGACGCCCCATCGCAGCAACTTTGACCACGGATTTGCGCCGCTCGCAACCTTTACGGACCTGCCACGCCGAAGAATCGAGGTGACGCGGCCCAGCAATTGTGTGCCGTCCACGGAGGGATCTTCCTGAGCGAGGGCATCGCCGCACGTAGCGAAGACGACGCGGTTGCGCTCCGGCCATTTGCGGACCACGCGGTGCACGAAGAAGCGGCCACCCAGCAAGAAGAGAACGATCTCGCCGCGGCGCGCATCGGCGATGGACTCGGAGCGCACGGTGAGGAGGTCACCCGGATAAATCGAAGGAATCATGCTGCTGCCGTGGGCGACAAAGCGCACCTCGCCAAAACGGTGCAACACTTCGGCGGCGAGGTCCAGGCGAGCTTCCTGCTTCGATTCGATAGGCTCAGCGTGAATGTGCGCGGCGGTCAGGAGTTCCTCCGATTGAAGCGACATTGAGCCTGCGTGGGAGAAAGCTTGCCGCAAGCCAGGGCCATGGTTTCGAAGACTTTTTCGTGCTGGAAATCAGGCTTGGTGTACGGGCGCTTGCTTTTCGCGGCCGAGCCGGGCTTTTCAGTTTTCTTCGCGTGCGGATCCTTGCGGACGTCGCTCATTGCAGCGCCGCCTGAGTGAGCTTGACCGCGCACCCGAGCGTGCCGCCGCCATTTGCGTTGTTATTGCAGGCAGCATTCTGCTGCAGAGCATTGAAGTAAACGCTGGCAGCCTGCGGGAACGTGGTCGTGCTTGCTTGATTGTCAACGACCATCCCGCTGGTACCCACGCCTTCCGTGACGGGATTGGTGAATGTGGTAGGAAACCCAGTTGTGATGTTCGCCGAAGAAAAATTCACCTGAGCGCTCTGGAGAGCGGAGAAAAAGAGCCAATCCGTCGCTGTGGTCGCGTTGTAAAACTCTGCTAGCGGAGCCCACTCGTAACCCGGACCTTGACCGTCCTCACTGCCATGCGCCGGCGCCCCCGCAGTCATGGTGCCGGTTGCACCAAAGGTGACCGCATAAAGTTCGACGAACGCAGTCCCACCCGAAGCGGCGGTACAAGGCTGATTCACCGTGCCGGTGGTGCTGACCCCTGATACGTATATCAGCGCGCCCGCCGAAGTGATGCTCGTGAAATAGGCGTTATTGGGAGTGGGCGCGTGCATGTTGCACTGATTTCCGGCGCCCACCGGCACCGCAACAGAGGAGCTGAAATTGGCTTTTGCCTGCACCAAGACTCCATTTGCGCCAGCATTCGCCGATCCACTGACGACGTATACGTAGCCATCCACGCCGTCAACAACCGGCGGATCGACAATGCCGCCGTACGTCTTGGCAGTCACACCATCCCCGACGACCAGCGATGCGACCGCACCTGTCTGGGAAATCGCGTAGAGTTTCCCGTCGGAGCATCCGACGTAGACGTTTAAATTAAAGAAATCGAGAACGGGAGCGGTGACTTGCCCCGTGCAGGTGCCGAGCTTGACGACCCCTGCGGCGCCCCAGGTTGTGTCGATCGTCGGCGGAGAAGTACCGCACGCGGCGGTGGTGCAAAAAACGTTTTTGATACGGAAGACATAACCCGAGTCATTGCCAACGTAGGCATAGTCGTTGGCGTAGTCGATGTAGGGAGAAGAAAGCGTATCGCTGCCGGTGACGACGATCGTGTCCAAAGCCAGATCGGTTGCTGTGCCGCTTCCCGCTACCGGAGCGGTCGCTGAAAAAGTAGAGATCTTTAGTGGGGCGGCTGTGCTTTGCAGATTCGTGGTCACACCATTGCCACTTTTCCAGGCGAGAACGTGGAAGTGCGCTTGCTTGCCGGCAGCGGATTCGACAAAAGCTACCTTGGTGCCGTCCAAAGAGAGAACCGGAGAATTGGGAACCCCGCCATTGCTGGTTGACTGTACGTTGTAGGCCCACATCACGGTCGCGGCCACGCCGGAGTCATTGGCAGTGACGGTTCGGTTGCAGATTCCGTTGCCGCCCGCTGTGCCGCTGTAGAGATTGTTGAACGCGACGATGTTGGCCTGGGTGGCGCTGCCTGCGGCATTCACGGGATAGACGACAAAATCTTTGGCGCAACTCGGCGCCGCCGTGACATCGAACGTGTATTTGGCGGGATACATAGAGGCGGCGGTGCCGGCCGTGCCAAGACTAATGCTCCAGTCGCGCTGCATGGCAACCGACGACCGCATCGGGAAGCTGCGGGGCCGGCGGCCAATGGGAAATTCGCGGAAGCTGCGCGTTTCGCGCTGGCCGAATTCGCGCAGTTCGGCTTCGCGCCAACGGAAGAGCGCCCGAGGGTCGCTGCGGGCAGCTTCGAGCGCCGCGGAAGTCCCAGTTTGAGAATATACGGTATGGCGCGTGGACCAATCGTGGAACCGGGGTGAAGGTACGTGCCGGACAGATTGCTGCCCCGCAAGCAGCAGGGGCAGCAAGCCGACAGGTACCAGCAGGAGCGCGGCAAAACGCCCGCCCCATGGAAGGGGTTTGGTCATAGTTCGCCCGTGGCGAATATATCTATACGAATCAGTTTCTTACGCCGGGCGGAGCGCGTCGAAAGGAAAACCAGCCGTGTTGACTAAAGGTAACGGGGGCGTACCGCTACTCACGTGACGTGCTCGTTACGACAGTTGAAGGCAGCCAGGACCTCGTGCGCCTGAGAGGCCAAGTCGGATCCACGGTCAGGAGTCTGAGATCGAGACGCAGAGTCTGAAAACGAGACTTAGCGTTTCTCGGCGGGAGTTCGCGAAAGGACTTCACGAAACATCGCGAGCACGTCGGAAATGCGGAAGGGCTTTTGCAACCGGGGAGGCTCGGAGGAATTCGGGCCAGGAGCGTCCACGAGATCGCCGGTCATGAAGATGACCGCAGGTTTGTTTGCGCCCGCCGCGGCTAGAATTTGTTGCGCTGCTTCGCGCCCGCCGGTGGAGAAGCCGTTCGCGGAAAGATTCAAATCGCAGAGAAGGATGTCGTAAGAGCGGCGATCTACAAAGTCCACGGCGCCGGATGGAGTGGAGGCGCAATCGACGTGCAATCCGTGAGCGGAGAGGCCTTCTTCGAGGAGCATGCGGATGCTCTCTTCGTCGTCGAGAACCAGGACCGCGCGGCCCTTCAACAGATCAGGGTTCGGCGTCCGGAGTTGCGGGAACGCCGGCGTAAGCCCGTCGGAGGGCGATGCCGTTTCCGAGGCCACGGGTAAGAAGACGGTGAACGCCGACCCTCCGACAGGAAGAGTTTCCACGTCGATCGAGCCGCCATGCTCGCGGACAATTGCGGTGCAGATGCTGAGGCCCAGGCCGGTACCGCCGCCGGGGCGCTTGGTGGTGTAAAACGGGTCGAAGAGCTTGGGGAGCGCTTCGGGCAGAATGCCGACGCCGTCGTCCTGCACGGTAATGGCGATGTGCGACCCGATGCGTCCGATGCGGATCTGGATGCGGCCGGATTCGCGGATTTCGCGAATGGCGTGCTCCGCATTGCTGATCAGGTTCAGGAAGACCTGCATGAGCTGGTTGGCATCGCCGACGACGGACTGCAAACCTGGCTGCGGCTTGAATTCGACTTGTACGTTGTTGCGGCGAAGCGAATGTTCGTGCAACTGAAGCGTGCGTTCGACCAGGCTGCTGACATCGAGGGGCTTTTTTAGAGGCGACGCGGGGCGCGAGAATTCGAGAAGGTTCTGGACGATGCGCGCGGCGCGGCGGGCCTGACGATGGGTGAGGTCGAGCTGACGCTTGGTGGAATCGTCAAAGTCCAGGCGCTCGCGGAGGAGCTCGGTTACGCCGAGGATGGCGGTGAGCGGATTGTTCAGTTCGTGAGCGACGCCGGCAAGCATCTGGCCCATCGCGGCGAGTTTTTCGGCTTGAATGAGCTGCTCTTCCAATCGCTTGAGATCGGTCACGTCGCGGCCGGAGATGATGACGCCATCGATCCTGCCGGTCTCATCGCAGAGTGGGCTGAAATGACAGCGGATGCGGCGCCATTCGCCGAGTTTGTGCCGCACGCGAATCTCAAGCGATGCAAAGGACTGGCGCCGGTCGAACATTTCCGCGAAAAGGGATTGGAGGGCCGGACGGTCTTCCAAATGGGTGCGCTCGCCAAGCTCTTGGGTGTCGTAGTCTTCGGCCTCGTAGCCCAGGATTTCTTTCACCCGCGGACTTGTAAAGGTGTAGTGGCCCGCGGCGTCGAGCACAAAAATGAGGTCCGGGAAGCTGTCCACCAGGCGTCGCGCAAATTCCTGCTGTTGATAGAGCCGGCGCTCCATTTCGCGGCGTTCGGTGATGTCCATGAGCGCACCGTGGTAGCGCACGACGCGGCCGGTGGTGTCCCGCACCACTGCCGCGGTGTTCAAACAAACGATGGGGCTACCATCCTTGCGGAAAAGGGTCATCTCGCGGCCCTGGAGCATCGGCTGGGTGTCGACTTCCTGGCGTAGCAGGCGGCGCTGTTCGGCATCGGGCAGGAGGTCGGCGAGAGAACGGGAAAGGAGCTCTTCTTTTGAGTCGTATCCCAGCATGCGCACGAGCGCGGGATTGGCATCCAGGATGCGATCGTCGGGCGTGACGATGTAGATGCCTTCCTGGAGGGTTTCGAAAAGTTCGGTGAAACGCGCTTCGTTTTTGCGCGAAGAGGTGATGTCCCGCGCAAGTATCGTGACACCGTGTACCTGGTCGCCGCGGAGCATCGCGTGCGCGACGCAATCGTAATAGAAAATAGCTTTTTGGTTTTTGAGACGCACCTGCACGACGCCGGTCCAGTGGCGGCGCTCGAGAAAATGCGGCATGGCGCGCTCGATCAGGCTGCGAGAATCGCCGGTGGCTTCCTCCATGAAATCGGTCAAGGGCCGGCCGATAATCTGCTGGAACGACAAGCCAACAAGATCGGAAAAACTTCGATTGACGGCGCGGACCTCGCCCTCCAGAGTGAGGGCGAGAAGAACGTCGTCGAACGAATCGATCAGATCGCGGTAGCCCTGCTGAGAGCGCTCGATGACCGAGAAAAGTTGATCGAGTTGCCGATCGCTGGGGGGCTCAGCATCGCGTTGTTCGAGGCCCCGCACCAAGCCGCGCAGCTCCGAGATTTCCTGGGTTCGCTTCCACGCATACAAACCAAAGAGCACGACCAGGATGACCAGACCGATGGGCAGGGCTTCAAAACGAATAGCGAACGAGCGAATGCTATTCCAACTGACTACGGCGAATACGATCGAAATGACGAGAAGCAGGAAAAAGGTGAGCCGCCAAAGCTCGCCCTGGCGCTTTTCAAACTGCGCGAGACGGTCGGAAATCGCGGAGCGGTGCGGACCGTTCGACGAAGAGTTCGTCGTAGCACCCGATGCGTGTTTCTTGTTTTCTGGCATGGCTTTACGCGAGACCCGGGTTCCGCGTCGAAACTAAACCGATCATCAATATCCTCCATTGTAGGAACGTCGCAAACTTGCCAGCAACAAGGAGGATTGCCCGAAGTGCCGGAATAGATACCGATACGCATTGCATACAAAGAAATCGGCGCCTCCGACCGTGATCGGAGGCGCCGACGATTCGTAGCGGGTTGGCGGAGGTAACCCCGGCCGATAGAGAGAGTTAGCCTTCGGTGGCGGCGTCGGCCTCGGTATCCTTCTGCAGGAAGTCCAGCGCTGCGGCCTCCTCGGCGGTGAGTTCGGCGGCTTCTGGAATGTCCTCGACAGGAGCCGGGATCGGCATTTCCGTGAGCAACTGAATGCTGCGGTAGTGCTCGAGGCCCGTTCCGGCAGGGATGAGCCGGCCCATGATGACGTTTTCCTTGAGACCCCGCAGGTAGTCCACCTTGCCGGCAACCGCGGCTTCGGTAAGCACGCGGGTGGTCTCCTGGAAGCTGGCGGCGGAGATGAACGAGTCGGTCGAAAGCGACGCCTTGGTGATGCCAAGGAGCAGCGGGCGGCCCGTCGCCGGGCGGCCACCGTCCTTGATGACCTGATCGTTCTCTTCGCGGAAGCGGAACTTGTCCACTTGCTCTTCGAGAAGGAATGACGTGTCGCCGACGTCTTCGACCTTGACCCAGCGCATCATCTGCCGGGAAATGGTTTCGATGTGCTTGTCGTTGATGTTGACGCCCTGGAGGCGGTAAACCTCTTGAATGGCGTTGACCAGGTACGATTGGGTGAACTTCTCGCCGAGGACCGCCAGCAAATCGTGCAGGTTGAGCGGGCCGTCGATCAAAGCCTCACCGGCTTTGACGTGGTCGCCTTCCTGAACGTTGATGTGCGTACCGCGGGGAATCGAGTATTCCTTGCTGGTCTTTGCGGCGCTCCGGGTGTCGTCGCTATCGACGTAAATCTTGCGCATGCCCTTGGCGATATCGCCATAGCGCACCACGCCGTCGATTTCGCTGATGACCGCGGGGTCTTTAGGTTTGCGCGTCTCGAAGAGTTCCACGACGCGAGGGAGACCACCGGTGATGTCTTTGGTTTTGGTGGTTTCGCGCGGGATCTTCGCGAGCACGTCGCCGGCTTGCACTTCATCGCCATCCTTAACCATCAAGTGAGCGCGTGAAGGCATGAGGTACTTTTTGCGAACCTTGCCGGAGGAATCGCGAACCAGAATCGCGGGCTGATGTTTTTCGTCGCCGGGAGGCAGGGTAACGACGTCCTGCGAGAGACCGGTGACCTCGTCGACTTGCTCTTCAATCGTCAAGCCGGGCCGCAGGTCGTCGAACTTCACCGAGCCAGCGGTTTCGGTGAGGATTGAGAAGGTGAACGGATCCCACTCGGCCAGGATCTGACCGTGGTTGACCGTTTCGCCTTCGACCACGCGGAGGCGCGCGCCGTAAACAACGTGGTAGCGCTCCTTTTCGCGGCCCTTTTCATCGACGATGGCAATCAGACCGGAGCGGTTCATGGCGATGGCGGTGCCGCCGCGACCCTGAACATGCTTGAGATCCACGAATTTGACGACGCCGTTGTTGCGCGCTTCGAGTGTGGAGCGCTCGGAGACGCGGGTGGCGGTTCCACCGATGTGGAACGTGCGCATGGTGAGCTGCGTGCCGGGTTCGCCGATGGACTGCGCGGCGATGACGCCGACGGCTTCACCAAGCTCGACCATACGGCCGGAAGCGAGGTTGCGGCCATAGCACAGCGCGCAAACACCGCGCCGTGATTCGCAAGTCAGCACCGAACGGATGCGGACTCGCTCGATACCCGCGCCCTGTACGGAGTTGGCGAGTTCCTCGGTGATTTCCTGGTTCACATCCACGATGACGTGGCCTTCGAAGTCCTTGATCTTGTCGAGCGAAACGCGGCCGACGATACGGTCGCGCAGCGGCTCGACTTCGACGCCGGCTTCGATGATGGGTTCGACGAAAATGCCGTCGGTGGTGCCGCAATCGCGTTCGTTGATGATGACGTCTTGCGCCACGTCAACGAGGCGGCGCGTGAGGTACCCGGAATCGGCGGTCTTGAGCGCCGTATCCGCCAAGCCTTTACGGGCGCCGTGCGTCGATATGAAATACTGCAGCACGTTGAGGCCTTCGCGGAAGTTTGACGTAATGGGCGACTCGATAACTTCGCCGGACGGTTTGGCCATCAGGCCGCGCATGCCGGAAAGCTGGCGAATCTGCTGTTTCGATCCGCGGGCGCCGGAGTCGGCCATGACGTAAACGGGGTTGATGCCGCCTTCTTTGTCCTGGTTCTCGAGGGTCTTGAACAATTCGTCGGCAACTTTTTCGGTGACGTCGCCCCAGATGGCGATGACCTTGTTATAACGCTCGCCGTTGGTGATCGCGCCGTCGAGGTATTGCTGCTGCACCTTGACGACTTCTTTTTCGGCGTTGTCGACCAGCTTGGGCTTGTCGCCGGGGATGAGCATGTCGTCGATACCGATCGAGATGCCGGACTTGGTGGCGTACATGAAGCCAAGTTCCTTCAAATGATCGAGCAGCACGACCGTGCTCTCCAGACCGAAACGCAGGTAAGCGTAATATACCAACTGCTGGACGCCTTTCTTTTTCAGCAATCCGTTGATGTACGGGAAATTGCTAGGCAAGTGGTCGTTGAGAATCACGCGTCCCACCGTGGTTTGAATGAACTGGCGCTCCATCTTCACCGGAACGGTGTGCGGCACGTCCTGATCGTCGTACGCGGTGGTGAGGTCGATGACTTCACCGGTGTAGCGCAGACGGATCGGGGTGAGCAGTTCCACCTCGCCGGCTTCCAGAGCCAGCACTACTTCGTCGGTCGCCCCGAAGACGCGGCCTTCGCCCTTGGCGCCGGTGCGAGCCTTGGTCAGATAGTAGATGCCGAGGACCATGTCCTGCGACGGAACGGCGAGAGGCAAGCCGTGCGCCGGAGACAGGATGTTGCGCGAGCTAAGCATCAGCACGGACGCTTCGACTTGCGATTCCGGCGACAGCGGAATGTGAACCGCCATCTGGTCGCCGTCAAAGTCCGCGTTGAACGCCGTGCAGACCAGCGGGTGGATGCGAATGGCCTTACCTTCGACAAGGACCGGCTCGAACGCCTGGATACCGAGACGGTGCAAGGTCGGAGCGCGGTTTAGTAGTACCGGGTGTTCGCGAATCACGTCTTCGAGAATGTCCCACACGACGGGATCCTGCTGCTCCACCATTTCCTTGGCTTGCTTGATGGTCGTGCAGTGTCCCTGCGCTTCGAGCTTGTGGTAGATGAACGGCTTGAACAGCTCGAGCGCCATTTTCTTCGGCAAACCGCACTGGTTGAGTTTCAGTTCCGGGCCGACGACGATGACCGAACGGCCGGAGTAGTCAACGCGCTTGCCCAGCAGGTTCTGGCGGAAGCGGCCCTGCTTGCCCTTGAGGGTGTCGGACAAAGACTTGAGTGGGCGGTTGTTGGTGCCGCGAAGAACGCGGCCGCGGCGTCCGTTGTCAAACAGCGCGTCGACGGCTTCCTGGAGCATGCGCTTTTCGTTGCGGACGATGACATCCGGTGCGCGAAGTTCCATCAGCTTCTTCAACCGGTTATTGCGGTTGATGACGCGGCGGTAGAGATCGTTGAGGTCCGAGGTGGCAAAACGCCCGCCGTCCAGTGGCACCAGCGGGCGCAACTCCGGAGGAAGGACCGGGATCACGTCCAGAATCATCCACTCCGGCTTGTTGCCGCTCTTGCGGAACGCTTCCAGCACCTTCAGGCGCTTGGCGAACTTGATCCGCTTTTGCAACGACGGATCGGCCTTCATTTTTTCGCGAAGCTCTTCGGACAGCTTTTCCACTTCGACGCGGCGGAGCAGTTCTTTGATTGCTTCGGCGCCCATCTTGGCGGTGAACTGGCCAGGATATTCCTTCTGGAGCTCGCGGTATTTATCTTCGAGAAGCACTTCGCGCTCGCGCAGCACGGCAACTTCGCCGGCATCCACGACCACGAACGCTTCGAAGTACAAAATGCGCTCGAGATCGCGCATGGAAATGTCCAGCAAGTAACCGATGCGGCTGGGCAGGCCCTTGAAGAACCACACGTGCGAGCAAGGCGAAGCCAGCTCGATGTGTCCCAGGCGTTCACGGCGAACCTTGCTGAGCGTGACTTCCACGCCGCACTTGTCGCAAATCACGCCGCGGTGCTTCATGCGCTTGTACTTGCCGCACAAACACTCCCAGTCGGTGACCGGACCAAAAATTTTGGCGCAGAACAGACCATCACGCTCGGGCTTGAACGTGCGGTAATTGATGGTCTCGGGTTTGGTGACTTCTCCGTGAGACCACGAACGGATTTTTTCCGGGCTGGCCAGGCTGATACGAATGGAATCGAAATCGGCAATCAAACTGGCGCGATCGTAAGGGCTGCTTCGGTACAAGGTTGTTTCCTCCCTCCCCGGTTTCCACCGGGGACGCGGTCTGGTGTTTTGCACCGGACCGGCTGAGAACCCGAACTGCTTTAAGACTTCGACTGCTTAAATCTTGCTGAATTGGGGCGCAGCATGCTGCGCCCCTCCAACGCCGATTTAGTCGGCTGCTTTCCCCTCTGCTGGTTTCTGGCGTTTCATCAATTCGACGTCCAGGCAGAGCGATTGCAATTCGCGCACCAGCACGTTGAACGATTCCGGCACGCCGGGCTCGATGCCCGGTTCGCCCTTGACGATGGCCTCGTAAATTTTCGCGCGGCCATAGACGTCGTCGGACTTCGCCGTGAGCAGCTCCTGCAAGATATGCGCCGCTCCATACGCTTCCAACGCCCAGACTTCCATCTCGCCGAAGCGCTGGCCGCCGAACTGCGCCTTGCCACCCAGCGGCTGCTGGGTGATCAGCGAGTACGGACCGATCGAGCGCGCGTGAATCTTGTCGTCGACAAGATGCGACAGCTTGAGCATGTAGATGTAGCCGACGGTGACGGGTTGATCGAACTGGTCGCCGGTCATGCCGTCGAACAGGTTGATCTTGCCAGCGTGCGGCAGACCCGCAACTTCCAGCAAGTGACGGATTTCCGTTTCGCGCGCGCCGTCGAAAACCGGAGTGGCAAATGGAATTCCTTCGCGGAACCCTTCGGCGTATTCCAGCAACTCATCGTCGTCGAGCTTCGACAGCGTCCTCCAGATGGTCGTTTCCGAAAAAACTTCCTTGAACCACCGGCGAATAGCTTCGGCGCGATTTTCCTTGCTCAGCAGGCGCTTCAGGCTGTTGCCCAGTTCCTTGGCCGCCCAGCCGAGGTGCGTTTCCAGAACCTGTCCGACGTTCATACGCGACGGAACGCCGAGCGGGTTCAGAACGATCTCGACCGGAGTGCCATCCGGCATGTACGGCATGTCTTCCTGAGGAACGATGCGCGCGATGACCCCCTTGTTCCCGTGACGTCCGGCCATTTTGTCGCCGATGGAAAGCTTGCGCTTCATCGCGATATAGACCTTGACCAGCTTGATGACGCCCGGCGGCAGTTCGTCGCCCTTCTTCAGTTTTTCCTTGCGCTCCTCGGTGATCTTGCGGAGCACATCGATCTGCCGCGAAGTCATCTCCTCAATCTCTTCGATTTTCTCGATTAGAAGAGGATCCTTTTCGTTGAGTTTCAGACGCTTGAGGTTGCGCGTCGAAACCTTCTCGATGATGTCGCGGGTCAGTTCGACGCCCTTGGTCAGCAGGCGCTTGTTGGTCTTTTCGTCGTGCAAGTCGGCTTGCAGAATCTTGCCGCCGAGCAAATCCGACAAGCGCTTGAGGCGCTCATCGGTGAGGATGCGGATTTCGTCGGCGAGGTTCCTCTCCAGCTTGAAAACCTGCGTGGCTTCGATGGCTTTGTGGCGCTCGTCTTTTTCGCCGCCCTTGCGGGTGAAAATTTTGACATCGACGATGGTGCCTTCGATGCCCGGCGGGCAGTAGAGCGAGGCGTCGCGAACGTCTCCGGCTTTTTCACCGAAGATCGCGCGGAGCAATTTTTCTTCCGGCGTCAGCGTGGTTTCACCCTTCGGCGTTACTTTGCCGACCAGGATGTCGCCCGGCTTGATTACCGCGCCGATGCGAATGACGCCGCTTTCATCGAGGTTGCGAAGGAAGCTCTCGCTGATGTTGGGTATGTCGCGAGTGACTTCTTCGGGGCCGAGTTTCGTGTCGCGCGCTTCGATCTCGTACTCCTCGATGTGAATCGAGGTGTAGTAGTCGTCTTTGACCAGCTTGTCGCTGACCAGGATGGCGTCTTCGAAGTTGTACCCGCGCCAGGGAACGAACGCTACGAGCACGTTGCGTCCGAGAGCGAGTTCGCCGCGCTCCGTGCACGGGCCGTCTGCAAGGACTTGCCCTTTCTTCACACGGTCGCCGACGCGAACCAGCGGCTTCTGGTTGATGCACGTGTTCTGGTTCGAGCGCTTGAACTTGATGAGCTGATAGATGTCCGCGCCCACTTCGCGGCTGAGTACGCCGGAGTGGTCGGACTCGACGCGCACGATGATGCGCTCGGAGTCGACCTGATCGACAATGCCGTCGCGCTTGCAAAGCACGACCGCCCCGGAATCGCGAGCGGTGACGCGCTCCATGCCGGTGCCGACCAGCGGGGCGTCGCCACGAATCAGCGGCACAGCCTGGCGTTGCATGTTCGAACCCATCAACGCGCGGTTGGCGTCGTCGTTCTCAAGGAACGGAATCAAGCTGGCGGCCACCGACACGAGCTGCTTCGGCGACACGTCAACGTAATCGACTTCGTCGCGGCTCTTGAGTACGAAGTTGCCGGCTTGGCGGCAGTTCACCAGCTCCGTGGTGATCTTCAAACGCTCGTCGAGCGCAACGTTGGCCTGCGCGACCACGTACTTGTCCTCTTCCCAAGCCGAAAGGTAGAAGCAGTACGGTTCGTGAGTGACCTTGCGGCGCTTGAGCTCTTCGTTCAGCTCTTCGACGCGATCGCGTTCCACGATTTCGCCGGCTTTGAATTCGCTGTCTCCGGCGTTCACGATGTGGACGTAGTCGATGATGCGTCCACCCTTTACCTTGCGGTACGGCGACTCGATGAAGCCGTAATCGTTGATGCGCGCGAAGCAGGACAACGAGCTGATCAAGCCGATGTTCGGGCCTTCCGGCGTTTCGATCGGGCAGATGCGGCCGTAGTGCGTCGGGTGAACGTCGCGCACTTCGAATCCGGCGCGCTCACGCGACAGACCGCCAGGTCCAAGGGCCGACAAACGCCGCTTGTGGGTGATTTCGCTGAGCGGGTTGGTCTGATCCATGAACTGGCTGAGCTGCGAGCTGCCGAAGAATTCGCGGATCGCGGCCATGACCGGCTTGGCGTTGACCAGGTCGTGCGGCATGGCCGTGGACATTTCCTGGTACACGCTCATCTTTTCCTTGATGGCGCGTTCCATGCGGACCAAACCGATGCGGAACTGGTTTTCGAGCAGTTCGCCGACGGCGCGAACACGGCGGTTGCCGAGGTGGTCGATATCGTCCACGACGCCGATGTTCTTGCGCAGCTTGAACAGGTACTTGATGGCCGAAACAAAGTCCGGCGTGTCCAAGGTGCGGTTATTGAGCGGCGTATCCAGGCCCATCTTGATGTTGAACTTCAAGCGGCCTACGCGGCTGAAATCGTACTTGCGCGGATCGAAAAACATGCCGCGGAACAAGTTCGTGGCGGTCTCAAGCGTCGGAGGATCGCCCGGGCGCAGCTTGCGGTAGATTTCAATCAGCGCTTCTTTGGAAGAGCGGATCCCGTCTTTATCGAGGGTGCGCGAAAGCACCAAGCCGATGTCGTCGCGTTCCGGGAAGAACACATCCACTTCGGTGATACCCGATTCGCCGAATGCCTGCCACAATTCGGCGGTCAGCGGCTTGTTGGCTTCGAGTAAAACTTCGCCCGTCTGGCGATTGACCACGTCGGCCACGCTGTAGGCGCCCTCGAGGTCCACCAAGGTGGAGCGAACTTGCGAAATCTTCGCTTTGATCAGTTCCTTGAACAAATTCTCGGTGATGCGCTTGTGCGCGCCGATGATCAGTTCATCCGTTTTCGGATTTTTGATCTCGTGCGTGAGCTTGCGGTCGACGATCCCGGGCGAAATATTCCAGTACAAATCCTTGTCGCGTAGCGAAATCCGCTCCACCTGATAAAACGTACGCAGGATGTCTTCGTTGGACTTCATGCCCAGCGCGCGCAAAAAGATCGATCCCAGGAATTTGCGCTTGCGGTCGATACGCACATAAAGAATGTTCTTGGTGTCGTATTCGAATTCCACCCACGATCCGCGGTACGGAATAATCTTCCCGAGGAAGTAGGAGCGGTTGTTGGCGCTTTCGAAGAAAACGCCCGGCGAGCGGTGCAACTGGCTGACAATGACGCGCTCGGTACCATTGATGATGAAGGTGCCGTTCTCGGTCATCAGCGGAATATCGCCGTAGAAAACTTCCTGTTCCTTGATGTCGCGGATAGTTTTCGCGCCGGAGTCGGGATCCTTATCGTAAATCGTCAGTCGTATGGTGACTTTCAGCGGCGCGGAATACGTCATGCCGCGTTCCTGGCATTCGTTGACGTCATACTTCAACTGCATCGCCACCGGATCGCCGCACTTGTTACAAAAGGTTGGCGTGTTCTTGTTGAACGTGCCGCACTTGTGACAGATCACATCACCTGTCTGATACGGGTTGGTGACCACCGACGCGCCGCAATTACGGCAAGTCGCGCGCAGGTGGTGCAGCCCCTTCAAGTTGCCGCACTTGCACTCCCAGTTGCCGATCGAATAGTCCACGAATTCCAGCTGCGACATCTCGCGGAAATCCTTGATCGGAAACACCGACGTGAACACCGACTGAAGTCCGCCGTCATCGCGCTCGCTCGGCAGCAGATCCATCTGCAGAAAGCGCTGATACGACTTCATCTGTACTTCAATCAGGTTGGGAATCTGAATCGAGCCCTGAATTTTCGCGAAATCCAGACGCTGACGTTCCCGCACATGCTGATTGGTAGTCGACATGAATTACCTCATCCCTTGTGGGCAATGCTCAGACCAATGGTGTGAAGACAGCGAATCGGCGTGCGTGCGACTTTCGCCCAAAAAGTCAGCGCGCACACGACCGCAGAGCGCCCCATGAAGGCGCTTGAAGTTGTTGTAGTACCCAGCCTCGGCTTGCGTGATGAAATCCTTTGGCGCGGTCCGCTCAATGAGCCGCGCCGCCCTATCGAAGCCCTTGTTTAAAATGCCGTAAAACTCCAACCGCTCGTTCCCGGTAAAAGTTCGCTGACTACTTGACTTCGACTTTGGCGCCGACGTCTTCGAACTTCTTCTTGATGGTCGCGGCTTCGTCCTTGCTCACGCCTTCTTTGACGGTCTTGGGCGCGCCATCGACGAGGTCCTTGGCTTCTTTCAAGCCCAGGCTCGTGACTTCGCGAACCGCCTTGATGACGTTGATCTTGTTGCCGCCCACGTCGGTGAGCACGACGGTGAATTCCGTCTTCTCTTCCGCCGGAGCCGCTGCGGCGCCCCCGCCACCGCCGCCCGCCACCACCGTGGCCGCAGCCGCGGAGACGCCGAACGTCTCTTCCATCTTCTTCACCAGGTCCGACGCTTCCAGCAACGTCAGCCCTTTGATTTCTTCCAGGATCGTATCTACCTTCGCCATGACTGTTCCTTCTCCTCTCGAAATTAAAATACTTTACTGGGCCGCTTCGGGACTTGGTGCAGTCGTCCCGCCGCCGGACCCAAACTTGTTGGCCTTGCCTGCTTCGCTTACCACCACGGCAATGTTGCGGGACAGCGCGTTCAACGTGACCGCCAGGCGCTGCGCCGGTGCGTTCAGCAGGAACATGATCTTGCTGAGCAATTCTTCCTTCGATGGCAGGTTCGCGAGTTGCTGAATCTCCGCGATCGAAATCACGCGCCCTTCGACAAGACCCGCGCGGAACTGAAACGCCGGGACGTCTTTGGCGACCTTGGTCAGCGCCTTTGCGAGCGCTACCGGATCGGTGTTCGTGTACGCGATCGAATTCGTGCCGGTCAAATTTTTCAGCAAGCCCTCGGCTGGGGTGCCCGAACCCGCGCGTTCGGCCAAAGTGTTCTTCACCACCTGATATTTGCCGCCCGCGGCTTGTACCGCTCGCCGCAGCTTGGTATCGTCTTCCACCGTGATGCCCTGGAAAGTGGTGAGGATCACGCTCGATACTTTGGCCAGCGCGATCTTCAACTTGTCCAGATCTTCCTGTTTTTCGCTGCGCTTCTTCATAAGATCAGCTCGCTATCCTCTAGATTCTCGCGGCCAAGCGCCGCGAAACTAAGCAGCCGCCGCCAGAATTTCCGATTCCGCCAGATCAATCGGAATGCCCGGGCCCATCGTTGACGTCAAGGTAATCCTCTTGACGTATTTGCCCTTCGCCGCCGCCGGCTTAGCCTTGATCACGGCATTGATGATCGCGTGCGCGTTTTCCGCAAGCTTGGTCGCGTCGAAATCAATCTTGCCAATGCCGCAGTGAACGATTCCCGCTTTATCAACGCGAAATTCCACTTTGCCGCCCTTGGTTTCCTTGATCGCCTTCGCGACGTCAAAGGTGACCGTTCCCGTCTTCGGGTTCGGCATCAACCCGCGCGGACCCAAAACCTTGCCCAATTTACCGGCCGACTTCATCATGTCCGGCGTCGCGATCACCGCGTCGTAGTCGGTCCAGCCACCGACGATCTTGGTGACCATGTCTTCGCCGCCGACGAAATCCGCGCCCGCTTCCTGCGCTTCGCGAACCTTGTCGCCGCTCGCGATCACCAGCACGCGCACCGTCTTGCCCAGACCGTGGGGCAGAACAACGGTTCCGCGAACCACTTGATCCGAATGTTTCGGATCGACACCCAGGTTAATCGCCAGTTCCACGGTTTCGTTGAACTTGGTGTGGTGCGTCTTTTTGATCAACTCGGTCGCTTCCGCGAGTTTGTACGGGCGCGCTTCCACCTTCTTGCGCGCATTTTCAACGTGTTTTCCCGATACCTTCATGCTTCTGACCCCTTCGATCCCGTAGCGCCTGAATTCCTAGGCTTCCACGACTTCCAGACCCATGTTGCGCGCCGTACCCATCACCGTGCGCACCGCGGAGTCCAGATTGGTGGTGTTGAGATCGACAAGCTTGATCTTGGCGATTTCCTGCACTTGCTTTTTCGTAACCTTCCCGACTTTGTTGCGGTTCGGCTCAGCGGAACCCTTCACGATACCCGCAGCGCGCAGCAGCAAAATCGAAGCCGGCGGCGTCTTCAAAATAAAGGTAAATGTGCGGTCGGTGTAGACGGTCACGAGCACCGGAAAAATCATTCCGTCCGGTTCTTTGGCCGTCTTGGCATTGAACTGTTTGCAAAAATCCATAATGTTCAAGCCGTGTGGGCCCAGCGCCGTGCCGACCGGAGGCGCAGGCGTAGCCTTGCCAGCCGGAAGCTGCAACTTGATCGTCGTCTGAATCTTCTTCGCCATGTCCGCGCCTCAAATCCTCTTAATCTTTGTAGGGGCGGGGCTTGCTCCCCGCCGTTCACTGCAAGCAAAATCCTGCTATCCAAGCTTCTCCACGCTGGCGAAATCCAACTCCACCGGCGTCGAACGCCCAAAAATCGTCACCGAAACCTTCAACCGGCTGTGATCCCCGTCTATCTCTTCCACGGTCCCGTTGAAATTCGCGAACGGCCCATCCACAATGCGCACCTGCTCGTTGCGCTCGAACACCACCTTCGGCTTCGGCCGATCCGTAGGTGTGTGCACGCGATTGATAATCGCGTCAACTTCCGCTTCCGACAGCGGCGAAGGCGAAGTCGCCGAGCCCACAAAGCCCGTCACCCGCGGCGTGTTCCGCACGATGTGCCAGGTGTTCTCGTCCAAATCCATCTCCACCAGCACGTAACCCGGATACGACATCCGCGACGAAATCACTTTCTTGCCGCCGCGCATCTCAATGGTGTCTTCCATCGGAATCAGCACGCGCCCGATCTTGTCCTGCAACGTGAAGGCTTCCACGCGGCTCTCCAGGCTCTCTTTTACTTTCTTCTCAAAGCCCGAGTACGTATGGATGATGTACCACTGCATTCCCATCGAGTTCTAATCCCTCTCAGACGCCAAAAACTTTGAACACGTACGTAACGCCGCGCTGCACCAGCCAGTCGACAACCGCGAGAAACAGGCCGAAGAAAGCAACGGTGGCAACGACCACTGTCGTTGTCGAGATCACGTCCTCACGGCTCGGCCAGGTAACCTGCTTCATCTCCAGACGGACATCGTGCAAAAACTCGCGCGTGTCCTCGTACGTCCCGGAGAGCTTCCCGCCGAGCTTATTCGCTCCTGCGGTGATCCCGCCCTGTTCTTCGCTCTTGCTCTTGATCGCCTGCGTTGCCATTCTTTCCTCTTCACTTCACCGACGCGCCGCCGGTCCCATCAATCTCTGGCAGGGGAGGAGGGACTCGAACCCCCATACCCGGTTTTGGAGACCGGAGTCCTAGCCGTTGGACGACTCCCCTGAAATCGCCTGCCTTTGGCGATTTCACCCTGAGGCCGCGCCTTCTGCGGCCAAGGGTAAAACTGATCACCAAAATCCAACAGAAGTCCCAGGTTCTTCTCCCGCCTCCAACCCTTCAATTCACTCTCTGGTTTCTGCGACGACTTCTGATTCGGAAATGATCCACCAGATAGCGATCTTCGTCGGGTCGTTACTTCACTTCCTTGTGGCCGGTATGTTTCCGGCACGAATTGCAAAACTTCCTCGTCTCCACCCGCTCGGAATGCTTCTTCTTATTCTTCGTCGTCGTGTAGTTGCGGTTCTTGCAATCCGCGCACTGCAACGTAATGATTTCTCGCATGCCCTGAATCCCTTCTGAATCTCGTCGGCTCTGGCTCGCCGGGCTAAAGCCCGGCGCCTACCTTTCCTTCTCAGCGGAATGCAATTACTCGATGATTTCCGTAACCGCACCCGCGCCTACCGTGTGCCCGCCTTCGCGAATCGCGAAGCGCAAGCCCTTTTCGAGAGCTACCGGCGTGATCAGGCTCACTTCGCAGCTGACGTTATCTCCGGGCATCACCATTTCCACACCCGTCGGCAGCTTCACGTCGCCCGTCACGTCCGTCGTGCGAAAGTAAAACTGCGGCCGGTACCCCGTGAAAAATGGCGTGTGCCGCCCGCCTTCTTCCTTGGTCAACACGTACGCTTCTGCCTTGAACTTCGTGTGCGGCGTGATCGATCCCGGCTTGCACACCACCTGCCCGCGCTCCACGTCTTCTTTTTCCGTGCCGCGCAGCAGCAATCCCACGTTGTCGCCCGCCAAGCCTTCATCCAGCAGCTTGCGGAACATTTCTACGCCGGTCACTACCTTCTTTTGCGTCGGCCGAAAGCCCACAATCTCGATTTCCTCGCCAACTTTCACCTTGCCGCGCTCGACTCTTCCGGTCACCACCGTCCCGCGGCCCGAAATCGAAAAAATATCTTCGATGGGCATCGCGAACGGCTTGTCGATATCGCGCACCGGCTGCGGCACGTTCTTGTCCACCGCTTCCATCAAATCGTCGATGGCTTTTTCCCACTTCGCGTCGCCGTTCAACGCTTGCAGCGCCGAACCGCGCACCATGGCAATCGTGTCGCCCGGAAACTGGTAGCTCTTCAGCAACTCGCGTACTTCGAGTTCCACAAGTTCCAGAAGTTCGGCGTCTTCCACCATGTCGCACTTGTTCAAAAACACCACGATCGCCGGCACTCCCACCTGCCGCGCCAGCAAAATGTGTTCCCGCGTCTGCGGCATCGGACCATCGGTCGCCGCCACCACCAGAATCGCCCCGTCCATCTGCGCAGCGCCGGTGATCATGTTCTTGATGTAGTCCGCGTGCCCCGGACAGTCCATGTGCGCGTAATGGCGGTTCGCCGTTTCATACTCCACGTGCGACACCGCAATCGTGATCCCGCGCTCGCGCTCTTCCGGCGCGTTGTCGATCGAATCAAACGCCCGGAACTGCACCTTGGGGTTGTGCTTGGACAACACCTTGGTAATCGCCGCCGTCAACGTGGTCTTACCATGGTCGATGTGACCAATGGTCCCGATGTTGCAGTGCGGCTTGTTGCGCTCGAATTTCTCCTTGGCCATGATCCTTTGCCCTCAGCGTAAGATCTGCTTCGTCTTGATTCCTGCCCAGCCCTTTGCAACCCCAACTAAAACTAACCGTTCGCCGCGTTCCCAGCTCTGCGTTAAGTGGAGCGGGGGACGGGATTTGAACCCGCAACCATCACCTTGGAAGAGTGAGACTCTACCGTTGAGTTACCCCCGCCCAGCTGCGCCAAATCCTTTTCGCCCCGGCCTTCATCCAACTTGCAAATCCTGGAGCCTGGGACCGGGATTGAACCGGTGACCTCGTCCTTACCAAGGACGCGCTCTACCAACTGAGCTACCCAGGCCGAACCCGTGTCCCCCTCGAAATTTCGCTTCCAACCGCTAAGTCCCGCGCGGTCATCAACTCCATGTTCGCGGCGCACTTTTCCTTGGCGGCGCCATTGCCGCGATCCGGTCCGCGCTCGAACATCGCTTCGTGCGATTGCCCTGCGATTTCTGCGAACAACCCTTGATCACTTCACGCTCTTTGCCGATCCAGCCCCGACCGGCCTGCGTCACTTCTTGTTTGGTTACAGCCGACCCTGAATTCCAAGGGCCCGACGAGTACATGGTGGACGGGGGAGGATTCGAACCTCCGTAGCCCGCAAGGAGCGGCAGATTTACAGTCTGCTGGTTTTAGCCACTCACCCACCCGTCCTCGAAAACTTGTCGATCACGCCAACTGCCAGTCCAGTAAACCCTTGCTCAGAAAATTGTTCACAAACCTAAGCGCCGCAAACGAAAACACAAAACGGACTCGTGTCAAAAGACACCAGCCCGTCGATTTTGTTTCTGAGGATTCGCTCCGCCTCATTCCCCCGCAAGCTAGCCGGTGGAGCTGGCGGAGGGAATTGAACCCCCGACCCTCTGATTACAAATCAGATGCTCTACCAGCTGAGCTACGCCAGCGCTCTCAAACCGACAAAGAATAGCAGATAGGGTACTCGGATTGCAAGCGCTACGGAGCAGATTTCCAGCACGCCGGTGGCCAGCTCTGTGGAAAAACGAACCTTCCGTTGCCTGCCAGGCACCCTCTATCTTGCTGATCCATAAAAACTTAGAGAATGCAGCGTTGCCGCAACCTGCACACAACCCGCCGAACTCAAGGACTTTCCAAAACTTTCTCGTGGCTTGCCCCCGATTGGATGCCCCATGGGCGGCTCACGATGCACAATTCCACTTTCGACCGGATTGCGCGAAGATGAAAGTCCTATGAAGACACGCGTCTGGATGGCATCGGTCGCCGCCGTTGTGTTGCTTGTCGGAATCGCGTTCCTCGTGCAGCGTTATTGGAGCGCCGGCGATTCCCCGCGAGAAACCGCGCTCGCCATGATGCCCGCGGACTCGAGCGCCGTGCTCTACGCCGATGTCGCGGACCTTCGCCAAACGTCGTTCATCGCCGAACTGCACGAGTGGGCGCCAAAGCCGCAACAAGTTGACGCCGACTACGCGCAATTTCTGCGCGACACAGGTTTCGATTACGAGCGCGATCTCGATCGCGTGGCCGTCGCCATTCTCAGGCGCGGACAGAAAACCAACTTCTTCGCCGTCGCCGACGGCCGCTTCGACCGCAAGAAGATCAACACCTACACTTCGCAGTTCGGAACGCACGAAAAGGGCGGTGGCCGCGAGATTTTCACCGTGCCCGTCACCGGCAGTCCGCGCAAAATCTCCTTTGCCTTCACGCGCCAGAACAGAATCGCGCTGACCGATAACGCCGATCTCCCCGCCCTGCTCTCCCCGTCAACGAAAGACGCTGATGGAAAAGAGTGGCGCGCGCGGTTCGACCGCCTGGCCGGCTCGCCGCTGTTTGCCGTGCTTCGCCAGGACGCCGCGAGCGGCACGGCTCTGGCCCAGCGCGCGCCGGGCGGCCTGCAGTCGCCGCAACTCTCCGCGCTGCTCGATCAACTCCTATGGATCACCGTCGCGGGCAAACCCGAAGGCGACCGCCTTCAGGTCGTGTCCGAGGGCGAATGTCCCGCCGAGACCACCGCGCGCCAGCTCTCCGATTTCCTGAATGGCGCGCTGATTCTCGCCCAAGCAGGACTCAGCGGCCCGCAAGTCCGCCAGCAACTCGACCCGCAAGCCCGCGAAGCTTATCTCGAGATCCTAAAGGGCGCCGACATCTCGCGCATCGATCGAGGCGAAACCAAATCGGTCCGCGTAGTCTTCGACGTCACGCCCAAGCTCCTGGCCGCCGCCCGCCCGACCGCTCCAAGCCCTGCTCCGAAACCGCCGCCTCACCAATAAATATAGCCGACCCGCTTGAGCGGGGTGGGGTCGAGTGGGGTTTAGATGCAAATGCGCAAAACAAAACGTAGAACAGAACCGCCCGACGCGAAGCTGTCAATTCGAGGGAGGATGAGGGAAGAGTCGAAAAGCTAAAAACTAATCGCCCGCCGGAGTAGCCCGCATGTACCGCCAAGGATTCACCGGCGCATTGTTCACCCGAACTTCATAGTGAACGTGAGGCCCTGTCGAACGCCCGCTGATCCCGGTGTAGCCAACGACGGTCCCACGCTTGATCCGCGTCCCGGGAATCGCCGAAAACGACGAAAGGTGCGCGTACCAGGTTGTGATACCGAATCCGTGATCGATCACCACCAGCCGGCCGTAACCTGCATGATTCTCTACGACGGTCACCACACCGTCCGCGGTCGCATGAACCGGCGCTCCATAATCCGAAGCCACGTCCACGCCCGTGTGGAACGCACCTTCACCGCTGAACGGATCGAGGCGCTCGCCGAACCCGTCCGTGATATGACCCAACACCGGCCAGATCGAAGGCGTGTAAGTCGAGTCCGCGAAGGTCATCACCGGCATCAAGCGCAAACCGCCGCTCGAGATCGCGATGGTCGCCGCGTTTCTCTTCAAAAAGGTGTATTGCTCGACGGAGCGGTCGAAAGCGTCCTGCGGATCCACTGGATTGTCGCTCTCGTCAAAAGCCGCCGGGTGATACCGCAGTACGCCGTAAGTCATCGCCACTTCGGTTGCCAGGGACTGCAAAGAGTCCAGGCGCTGGTTGGTGTCGTCAACGGTATTCTGCAGCTGCCGGTATTGTTTCTTTAATGTTTCCTGGTCGTGTCGCAGGGCGTTGTAGTTCCCGACCTTCCACAGCATGCGCGAGTACGAACCCGCCGCAGCCACAACCGTGATGCTCCCAATCAACGCGAGCACCGCAATGGCGTGCAGCACGTACGCCGGAATGATGAGCTTCTGCATCTTGCCCGGCGTAGACGCAATAAAAAACGTGTAGGTCTTGCCCTTCATCTCTGCTGGGACCCTCAGTCCTTGCTAATGTTGGAAGCGGACCATGTACCCTGGGCCCGCACACTGGAACCGCCCTCTTGCCTGAGTCTGGAACGCCTCAACCCAGGCCCGAGACCGTGCGTCATACTAAATTCTGTAGGTATTAGAGTCAATCCTGTATTTTGCTGGCCTTGGGTCAGGTGCGGAAAGGCTGCCTCCTGTACCAACGGACAGGTAAAATGTTTCTCACGTTACACTAGACGTCATTCGGTGCCGAAGGTCACTACATCGAATTCCGCACAACGCCACCATGAACACCTCATACCCGCTATGAAAACGCTGGAAAACGACCTGATACGAAGGATTCGCGGCACAGGAGCCTCGTCCACCCGCCGAGATTCCCCGATTCGGCTGGGAATCGGGGATGATGCCGCCCTGTTTTCTCCACGTCGCGGCTACCAAACCATCTTGACCTGCGACTGGTTCCTGGAAGGCTCACACTTTGTTCGGGACAAGCATCCCGCCGACTCGGTCGGCTGGAAGTGCCTCGCACGCGCCCTAAGCGATGTCGCGGCGATGGGCGGCGAACCGCGCTGCTTTCTCCTGAGCCTGACGCTCCCAGTATCCCACACGGGTCGATGGCTTGACCAATTCCTAGGAGGTCTCCGGCGCGCCGCCCGCAGGTTCCAGTGCCCATTAGCGGGCGGCGACACTACGCGACGTCGAGAAATCCTAATAAACGTTACGGTCGTCGGTGAGGTGCGGGCACCTCGCGCCTTGCTGCGGTCAGGTGCGCAGGTTGGCGACATTATATTTGTGAGCGGCCGGTTGGGCGAAGCCGAATGGGGACTCCAGCACATTCGCAGCGAGAGTCGAATCCGCAAGAACGATCCGGCGCTGAAGAAGCACCTGTACCCGGAGCCGCGAATCGCTCTAGGCCGCTGGCTGGCCGATCATCGGCTCGTCACGTCGATGATGGACCTTTCCGACGGGATTTCCGCGGACCTTCCGCGCCTGTGTGCGGCAAGCGGCGTGGGCGCGCGCCTGGATGCTTCACAGATCCCGGCAGTACGCGTTCCAAACCGATCCGCCTTCGAACAGCGCGATCCGCTAGACCTCGCGCTGAACGGCGGCGACGACTACGAACTGCTCTTCACCATGCGTCCGCGCAAAGCCAGCCGCCTGCCGCGCACCTTCCAAGGCATCCCGCTCACTGTCGTTGGTGAAATCACGCGCGAGCGAAAACTCACGTTGGTTCGCCGCGGCGGCCGCAAACAGACGCTGCCTCCCGGCGGCTGGGATCCTTTCCGTCGCGCAAAGCCGTAATCGGCGCAGGCTATTGTTCGAGTTCAGGCGCCCGACTCAAGGGTGCGACGATGGGGCAGCCTGAGCGGTCGCGGCACTTGTTGCGGTTGTCTTGGCCGGCGGCGAGTCGGCGGGTGGCTTCGCTTTGTGCTCGGTGGGTTCGTCTTCGGTTGGGGCGGTGTCGGGCGTGTCTACGTGAACGGCGTGATCGCGGGCTTCTTGCTCGAGCGGGATCACGTTGGCGAACTCGACTTCGGGTACGCCGTTGAGGGCGCTTTGCATGAATTCCAGCCAAATGGGTAGCGCGGCGCGGGCGCCGGTTTCCTTTTTGCCTAGCGAAATTTGCTTGTCGTCGAAGCCCACCCAGACCCCAGCCGTTAGTTGCGGCGTGAACCCGATGAACCAGGCGTCGGTGTAGTCTTGCGTCGTGCCGGTTTTGCCGGCGGCTGGGCGGCCCAGCGCTTTTGCCTGGATGCCGGTGCCGAACTGGATCACTTCCTCCAGCATCGCGGTCATCGTGCGCGCCACTTCGGGTGAAATCACATCGTGTACTTCCGGATGCGCTTCCTCGAGCAGCGCGCCGTCGTAACTGGTTACCCGGCGGATCATGTGCGGGTCGATGCGGATGCCGTCGTTCGGGAAAACGGTGAATGCCGAGACATGTTCGGACAGCTTCATGTCCGCCGCGCCCAACGCCAGCGGCAGATACGGCGGGAGCGACGTGGTGATGCCAAAGCGCCGCGTGACGTCGACCACCGACGAAATGCCCACCTTTTCCGCCAGCTTCACGGCGGGGACGTTGCGCGATCCGGCCAGCGCACGCCGCAACGTGATGTTGCCCTCGAATTTCTCATCGTAGTTGTGCGGCGAGTAAGGCTGACCGCCGCTGATCACCGTGAACGGCGCATCGAGAATTGTGTCGAATGGCGTCGCGCCTTTTTCCAGGGCATCTGCATAGACATAGACTTTGAACGAGCTGCCCACTTGCCGATAGGCCTGCGTGGCGCGATTGAATTTGGAATCCTCGAAACTATAGCCGCCGACCATGGCCTTGATCTCGCCGGTGGGATTGTCGATGGCCAGCATGGCCGCCTGAGGTGCGGGTTGTTGTTCGAGCTGCACGCGCACGGTGCTTTCGCGCAGTTCCAGAATCGAAAATTGCGCCAAGTCGCCGACTTTCAGGAGGTCGCCGGGTTTTTTGCGGCCGGTCCAGGCGAAATCGGACGGCGAGAGAATGGCGCGGTACGGACCGATCTTGATGGTGGCGTTCTTTTCATCGGCCGTCAGGACCAGCCCGGTGACGAAGCTTCCCTTTTCGATCGGATGCCGCCAGTCTTCATCCTCGTAGGTGTCCAGCTTGCCGAGATTGTCGCGCAAAATGTTAGGGAGATCGCCGCGCCAGCCGTGGCGGCGGTCGTAGCTGTGCAGGCCGTCGCGAATGGATTGGTTCGCGGCGCGCTGCATGGCGATGTTGAGCGTGGTGTAGACGCGCAGGCCGCGCTCGTGGACGGCTTCGGTGCCGTACGTGGACTCGAGATACTTGCGGACCTCTTCAAAAAAGTACGGGGCGAGATCGTTGCGTGGATATTGCACGTGCAATCCGAGCGGCGTTTTCTTGGCGGCTTCTTCTTCGCTCGGCGTGATCTTCCCTTCTTCTTCCATGCGGTACAGCACGAGATTGCGTCGTGCCAGCGCTCCGGTGGGATTTGTCAGCGGCGAGAACTTCGGACCGTTGACCATTCCGGCCAGCAGCGCGGCTTCGGGCAGCTTCAAATCCATCACCGGCTTGCCGAAATAAAATTCCGCCGCGGCGGCAAAACCATAGTTGCCGTGCGCCAGGTACACCTGGTTCGAGTACATCGCGAAAATCTGGGGTTTCGTGTAGCGCCGCTCGATCTGCAGGGCCAGCAACATCTCCTGCATCTTGCGGCGGAAGCTGCGGTCGCTGCGGTCGAGGAAAAGATTCCCCGCCAGTTGCATGCTGATGGTGCTGGCGCCGGCGGTGATGCGGTGATGCAGCACATTGCGCCAAGCCGCTCCCGCGATGCGTGGGAAATCAATGCCCCAGTGCTCTTCGTAATGCTGGTCTTCGATGGCGGTGACCGCGTTGTAGAGCACCCGCGGGCACTGCTCGTAGGTCATCAGAATGCGGCGCTGCAACGCGAAGCTGCCGACCAGCTGCCCGTCATCCGCGTAAATTTCTGTGACCACGGTGGGCCGGTACGTTTCCAGCGCCCGAATCTCCGGCAAATCGCTGGCGTACACAAAGAGCAACCCGCAAGCCGCGCCCAGCGCAATCGCGCACAGCAGTAGAAACGCCAGCGCCACGCGGTCGATCAACTTCCAACCGCGCAACCGCAACGTTATCGGTGGCAGGCTCAGCATGAAATTGTAATTTTAGCGCACATGAACGGCCTTGTGGGCCGAGCAGCTTGTTTCAGGTTTCCATCGGCCGACCAGCAGCCCCGAGCTGGACCCTGGACTGTTGCACGCGGCAATCCACGAAGCGCCAAGGTTCCGGTTGCTGTAAGCAAGCAACTTACACGTGCGCGTAATACCGCTCGCCGGCGCACGAACGGCACAAAGTGCGGCCGTCTTGCAACACTTCACGCTTGAAATTAATTCCTTCGCCGCATTCGGCGCAGACTACGCGCGGGCCTTTGAAACCGGGCAGGTCCTCGGGTTGGACCTCGACCTTTACCCATTTCTTGTCGAACAGAATTTCTTCGGATAGCGCGGCGTAGGCTTTTTGCTGGCCGGCGTCTTTCGACATGTCCGGGAACATTTCTCGCGCGGCTTGCTTGCTCGATTCTTTGGCGGCGATGCGGATGGCGCGGCCGGTTTGCAGGTCGACAAAGGTGGCAGCGACTTTGCCCCAGTCGCGGAATTTCAGGGCCCGCTTGCCGAGGCGGCAGTTGGCGACCAGCGCGATGGCATCGGTGATGCAGCGGTCGATCTCGACGTAGGTGACGAGGCGTTTGCGCTCGGCGACAGGATCGTCGATGCCGAGTTCCCGCAGGCCGAACATGGCCAGCCGCACGCCGAGGACCTGGCCGGCGCAGAGATGGCCGTGGGCTATGGCAGCCAGATCGAGGTATTCGTCGAGCGAGTTCATGAGCTCAGTTTAGCACCTGTAGCCGCGGTCTTTGAGACCGCGGGGTTTAGATTCAAAAGCCGGAGCGAGCCATCGTGAGCGTGCAAGGTCTGGGCGTGGAAGCGCCGAGGTGGATAGATTGTCGCGCAGCGGACTGGCTTTTTGTTCGTTCAAAGAGGGCGGCTACAGGATGCGGCTATAGGGTGCTTGCACGCGGTTGTTGCGCTTGCGTTGTTTCCGCCGCGGTCCACGGGTGCGGCTCGCGAGCTTCGATGAACGCGAAGTAGGTCATGAGCATGGCTAGCGCCGACATGGCGGCGTCTTCCAGGATTTTCCTTGGGCCTATGGGTTCGGGCGTGGCAAAGCAGCCGCAATTAATGTTCATGTGCAAGAGATAGGCGCGCGTTACCACGACGAAGAAACCGAGCATGATGGCCGTCAGCAGGGTCGCCCAGATGCGCAGGCGCCAGCCGATCACGAGCAGCAGGCCCAGAGTGATTTCCGTGAACGGCAGCGTGTGCGCGACAAATTGTACTCCCCAGGGCGGCAACAACTTGAACGCTTCGACCTGGAAGGCGAAGTTGGCGATGTTGGTTGATAGCGAGAATTTCAAGAAAAAATAAGGCCAAAAGTGCGTGTTGGGGAGAAAAAGCTTCGAGTAGCCAGCATAAATAAAGATCGGGCCGAGGACGAGGCGGCCGATCCAGATCACCGTGCGGCGGAAATTGAGGGGGCTGGATTCCATCATGGTCGAGTCATCTCAAGGCCCAGTCATTCATTGCCAGTCATTCATTGAAGGATGGACGGACGCTTCGGTCCTTCCTTCCGAGGGAGTCGTTCGCCCGTCCGCCCACCAAGCGCCCCATCACGCTTCGAGGCTCAGGCAAAGTGGTCGGCGACTGCTGCAACGGCTATTTCTGGCTCAGCAACTGGTCCAGAAATTGTTTCAGGATTTCCCAGTTCATTACGCCGGCGTAGGGGAATGTCTGGCCGTTGGCGTGAAAGACAGTTGTGGGCGTCTGGTTGACGCGATAGCCCTGGCCCAGCGCTTGATCTTTGGCGATTGCGGCGTCGAGTGTGCCGCCCTTAACCAGGGCGCGTACTTTGGCCATCTCGGAAGAGGAAAGGACCGTGGCTATTGTTCCATCCACGTCGCCGGTCTGCTCCCACTTTTCCTGGTTCTGAAACAGGACGTCTTCGACGGACTCAAGTTTGCCGATCTGGGCGGCGGCGCGAGAGTATTGCGCGGCGACTCTGGAGTGCGCGTGCATCGGGAGCGGGAAATCGCGATGAATCAAATAGACCTTGCCGGTGCTGACGTAGTTGTCCATGAGCTGCCGGTTCGTCGAGGTGAACAAGGTTTTGCACGCGGGGCACTGAAAGTCGCTGAACACTTCCATGACGATCGGGGCACTCTTTGATCCCAAGGCTTCGTGAGGGTCTATATCTGGAATCGAGGCCGCCGTCTGAGGCATCGAATGGGGTTGCGCGGCGTGCAGCGCGGGCTGAATGCCGAAGCTGGTCAGCACGAAGGCGAGGGAAATCGCGCTCAAAACGGCGAGATATCCAGCTCCCGATAAGTTGGCTCGACGATTCACGACACCCCCTTCACGCGTAAAGGACTTGGATGCTTATTTTCCCGGCTAAGCGGAGATTATCACAGGATTTGACAGAAGCTGTTCCCGGACTGGCCGAGAATTTTTGGGTCGGTTGCCCCCTGTACCGCCGGGCATCTGTAAGAGTATCGATCTAAGGTCATTACGCAAGGAACAGTGCGTAAAACTATCGTTCTAAGGATCGAGCCACGAGGAGCGGCCGACCGCGCAATCCTACGGTGAGATCCTTCGCTCCGCTCAGGATGATAATCCGGAGTGATGCGGAGTCAGTGGGGGAACTCTGTCTCAACGACCCGTAGAGCGGAACCAGTCCAAGAAACGGGGGCGTTGGTCGCAGGGAGTTTCCGATCAGCGGTTGCGGGATTGAATAAAGATCAAAACTCTGATTCAACAAAGTATAACAACCGAGACAGCGGGAAGCCCAAGGAATTTCCATGGAAGATGGCTCAGAGTCGCTGTAATCGATTGAAAATACATGACATTGGCATTGTTGTAAGAAAACTTGACAAAGATACACTCAACCTGTAAAGTGGGGCTCGGTCGCAGGGCGCGGGACGCTTCCTGCTGGCCAATGAAGCGGTATTGGCCCGAAGAACCGATCTCACGAAGGACCGATCTAAAGATCGGCCACTACCTGAGCGAGACATGGGTGGCCGCGGAGATAAGAGTCAGGAGGAACGGTAGCTATGAGCAAGATTATTGGAATTGACTTGGGGACCACGAACTCGGTCGTTGCCGTTATGCAAGGCGGCGAGCCAGTCGTGATCCCGAACCAGGAAGGCGCGCGCACCACGCCGTCGGTGGTAGCGATTACCAAAGGCGGCGAGCGGCTGGTTGGACAAGTGGCGAAACGCCAAGCGGTGACGAATCCGGAAAATACCGTGTATTCGATCAAGCGATTTATGGGGCGGCGCTTCGATGAAGTTGCGGAGGAAATGAAGCGCGTGCCGTATCACGTGGTGAAAGGCAATCACGATGACGCGCGCGTGGAAATTTCCGGGAAGGTGTACAGCCCACCCGAAATTTCCGCAATGATCCTGGGCAAATTGAAGGCGGCGGCGGAAGACTTTTTGGGCGAGAAGGTTCAAAAGGCGGTGATCACCGTTCCGGCGTACTTCAACGACGCGCAGCGGCAAGCCACCAAGCAGGCGGGTGAAATCGCCGGGCTGGAAGTGGTGCGCATTATCAATGAGCCGACGGCGGCGGCGCTGGCCTACGGGTTGGACAAGAAGAGCGACGAAACGATCGCGGTGTACGACCTGGGCGGCGGCACCTTCGATATTTCCGTGTTGGAAGTCGGTGCGGGCGTTGTCGAAGTAAAGTCCACCAACGGCGACACGCACCTGGGCGGCGATGACGTCGACCAGAGAATCGTCGATTGGTTGATCGACGAATTCAAGAAGGAAAACAACATCGACCTCAGCAAGGACCGCATGGCGCTGCAACGCCTGAAGGAAGCGGCGGAAAAGGCCAAAATCGAGCTTTCGCAGCTAATGGAGACAGAGATCAATCTGCCGTTCATCACTGCGGGTGCGAGTGGCCCGATCCACATGCAGGTGAAGCTGACGCGCATGCGGCTCGAGCAACTGATGAACGATTTGCTGGAGCGCTCGATGAAGCCGGTGAAGCAAGCGCTCGAGGACGCGAAGATGTCGCCGAACGACATCCAGGAAGTGGTGCTGGTCGGCGGATCGACGCGCATCCCGAAGGTGGTTTCGCTGGTGCGCAACTTCTTCGGAGGGAAAGAACCGCACAAGGGCGTGAATCCGGACGAAGTGGTGGCGGTCGGCGCGGCGATTCAGGGCGCGGTGCTCGGCGGAGAAGTGAAGGACATCCTGTTGCTGGACGTGACGCCGCTTTCGCTGGGCGTCGAAACGCTCGGCGGCGTGATGACCGTGCAGATTCCGCGCAACACCACAATTCCCACGCGCAAAGTCGAGACGTATTCGACGGCTTCAGACAACCAGTCCGGCGTGGAAATTCACGTGATGCAGGGCGAGCGCAAGTTCGCAAAGGACAATCGCTCGCTGGGCACATTCAAGCTGGATGGGATTCCGCCGGCTCCGCGGGGCACGCCGCAGATCGAGGTGACGTTTGATATCGACGCGAACGGCATCTTGAATGTGAGCGCGAAGGATAAAGCCACGAACAAGGAGCAGAAGATCACCATTCAATCTTCGACCGGCTTGACCAAGGAAGAAGCCGAGAAGATGCGAGTGGAAGCGGAATCGCACTCCGAAGACGATCGCCGGCGGATGGAAGAGGTCGAGGCTCGCAACCGGCTGGACGGTTTGGTTTACCAGGCCGAGAAGCTGGTGCGCGAGAACCGCGACAAAATCGCTGAGGCGGACGTGAAATCGGCCGAAGAGGCTGTCGAGGACGCCAAAAAGGCGATGAATGAAGGCGGGACGGCGCGGCTGCGGTCGGCGACGGAAAATGTCGAGCGGACGCTGCACAAGATCGCCGAGACGCTCTACAAAACGGGCCAACAGGCCGACGCTGCTGGGGCGGGAGCCGCTGGTCCAGGAACTGGGCCGGCAGGGGCTGCGTCCAGCGAAGGTCCGGCGGGCGGCGCGGGTCCGGACAAAAAGCAGGGTGATGTGATCGACGCCGAGTATGTAGACGTCGATGAAACAAAGCGGCCGAATTAACGGTTGACCATTGAGACGCTGGGGGGCGCAGCAGTGCTGCGCCCCTGCAAGCGTTTGGTGACGGTTTGGGCTGGGCAGTGTTGGATCTAAACCCCGACCTCTCGAAGAGGGCGGCTACTGGACATGGCTACCACTACTAAACAGGACTATTACGAACTGCTGGGCGTTTCGCGGAAGGCGAATGCCAAGGAGATTCGTTCCGCTTTTCGGAAGCTGGCGCGGAAATATCATCCCGATTTGAATCCCGGCGACAAATCTTCGGAAGAAAAATTCAAGCAGTTGCAGGAAGCGTACGACGTACTGTCGGATACGAAGAAGCGGCAGATGTACGACCAGCACGGATTTTACAGCGAGAATTATCAGCCCGGCGGACCACCACCGAGCAGCAACGATCCCGATGATGCGCGGGTCAATTTCGATTTCGGTGGTTTCGACTTTAATTCCGGCGCCGGAGCTCCTGGAGCTACGGGAGGCACCGGCGGTTCGAGCTTCCGCGACCTGTTCAGCCAGTTCTTTCGCGGTGGGCGCGGCGGGGAGATGGAGGTCGAGCACGAGCCGGGCGGCGACCTGGAATATCAAATCGAAATTGACTTCTGGGATGCCGTTCGCGGCGCGGTAAAGAAAATCTCCATTACGCGGCTGGAAACCTGCGAAACGTGCCACGGCACCGGGGCGGTCGGCTCGCCGCAGACGTGCACGGCTTGCGGCGGCACCGGGACGATTCAGCAGGCGGCAGGCAAGATGCGTTTTAACGTGCCGTGCACGCGCTGCGGGGGAACCGGCAAGCTGCGAACGGTCTGCAAGACCTGCGGCGGCGAAGGGCGCGTGCGGCGCATGGAAACGATCGACGTGCGTATCCCGGCGGGCGTGGCGAGCGGGTCCCGGGTGCGCGTACCGGGCAAAGGCAACGCGGGAACGATGAGCGCGCCGGCCGGTGATTTGTATCTGCGCGTCGATGTGAAACCCCATCCATTTTTTGACCGGCGCGGAAATGATTTGTACGTGAAGGTGCCGGTGACGGTAAGCGAAGCGACCCTCGGAGCGAAGGTCGAAGTGCCGACCATTGACGGGCGCTCGCTGGTGCGGATTCCGCCGGGGACCAATAGCGGAAGCACGCTGCGGCTGCGGGAGAAGGGCGTTCCGAGCGCGCGAGACGGGGCGCGCGGCGATGAATACGTCGAGATCCAGGTGATCGTCCCGAAGCCGACCGACGAGCGGGTGCGGAATTTGATGAAGGAACTCGAGAAGATCGAGCCGGAGAATCCGCGGGGAGATCTGTTCAGCAAGGCGACGGGTTGAAGCGGAAAAGCGAAGTAATGAAGTAACCATTCGGATTGCGAAATCTATGCCACTTCGAGGGAAAAAACGGGCCAAGGCCGGGTACATGATCAGTGCCGTGGCGGAGCTTTACAAGCTGCACCCGCAGACGCTGCGGCTTTACGAACGCGTGGGGTTATTAAAGCCTTCGCGGTCGCAGGGGAACACGCGACTGTACACGGACGAGGATCTGGAGCGGCTGGACGTGATTCTGACCTTGGCACGGGATATGGGCGTGAACCTGGCCGGCATCGAAATTATTCTGAACATGCGCGAAAAGATGGTGGAGATGGAACGGCAGATGACCGAGTTCGCGACTGTCGTGCAGCAGGAATTGGCGCGGGTTGCCGCGCTGCGCGGGGAAGCTGCGCCTCGAACGGCGATTGTGCGGGCCGTGCCGCAGCGGGCGGGACGGGGTAACGTTCGAGAAGTGTCAGAAAGAGTGACCTCCTGATTTTTTTCCCTCGGCTGTCCGCAGAATTGAAATCCCGGTGATCGATTTGGGCGCTTGCTGTGACTCGCGCAGGCTCGTATGCTGGCGACGCGGGGCAACGCGGTAAGCAAAGAGAAAAGGGTGCATCGGAACGGAAGCGCTAAAGCGCGCCCCTACATTTCGCCTCGGCGTTGGGATGGATCAGACGGGACGGATTTGAGATGGCAATAGAAAATTGCACGCTGTGCCGCGGTACGGGGTGGAAGATGGTGGCGCGGTCGGATGGTGCGCCGGGTAGCGTGGCGGTGCCTTGCGATTGCGGGATGGAGGAGCGCGCGGTTCGCGTGATGGAGCGGGCGCGCATTCCCAAGCGTTACGAACATTGCGATTTTGAAAGTTACGTCACTGACCTTGCCGACGGGAAGACCTGGACGGCGACGCATTCGCAATCCTTGAAGCAGGCCAAGATGCTGGTGCAGGGATTCGTCCGCGATTATCCGGGTTCGGCGGAAAAAGGGTTGCTGCTGATGGGTCCTTCCGGCGTCGGGAAGACTCATTTGGCTGTGGCGGCGTTGAAGGAATTGATTCGGCGAGGGCACGCCGGGCTGTTTTGCGATTATCGCGAACTGTTGAAAGAGATTCAGGCCAGCTACAACCCGGCCAGCGAATCGACGGAGATGGGTATTCTTGAGCCGGTGCGGACCGCCGAAGTCCTCGTGATGGACGATCTCGGAGCCAGCAAGCCGTCGGCTTGGGTGCTGGATATCATTGGGCTCGTTTTGAACGCACGGTATAACGAGCGGCGGGTTACGATTCTGACGACGAACTATTTCGATGAGGAGCCGAATGTCGAGCCGGCGCCCAGATTGCCAGGCGGGCAGCGCGTGGTTGTGCGCGAAGATTCGCTTGGCGACCGGATCGGGGCGCGAATGAGGTCACGGCTTTACGAAATGTGCCGGACCGTGGAAGTTTCCGCGCCCGATTTCCGCCGTGAAGTGCGGCAGGCTGGCCGGGCGCATGCGTAGGCGATGATTGGCGCGCTTGGTAGCGCCGGCATCCTTGGCCGGCTCGGCCACGGCGCAAGACCCGGCTGGAAGCCGGCGCTACAAAGTTTGCTCGCGTTGTGAATCGATCCGGCCCAGCTACGTTCATTGACACCGGGTTGCGGCGGCGCGTATCATTTTGAGCGTTGCAGCGTTCTTGACGCCCGCAGCATCTTGTCCTCGGTGAGCGCTTAACGGTCGTTTCCGCGGTGGACTCAATCGGTTGCTTTGAGCGGTGACTGGTACGCGGTCTGGTTTCGACCGTCGACCGCGTCCTCGCTACGGCAGTTGAGGGAACGCTGACGGGTCTAGAGACCCGCCGCTACATCGCTGACGATTGACCTCCTTGCACCAACCCGTAGGGGAACTCGCAAGGATTCTCGCTGGTATCACGTGTGACTCGGCCCGGCCGGGTCACCTAGACAAATAGACTGAAGTTATCTTCTGGAGGCCATCAACCATGTTTTCTGACCATGACAACCCGTCGACAGCGGCAGCCGCCGCACCCGCTCAGGATTCCGAAAAAGAAGCTCCCAAGACAGCAAATGAAGCTGAAGCTGGCGACAGCGAGACCAAAGTCTCGGTAAGCGCCGCGAAGGAAGAGGCAACTACCGCTCCCGTGGCCCAAGCCGACGGCGATCCTCGCCCGGAACAGGCGACCGCACCGGCGGCGCCCGTTGCGGCAAGCGGCACGGAGTCTCACGCCACGGAAGCTCACAGCGAGCATGCGCCCGTTGACGCTGAAGCGGCGGCGGCGGCCGAAGAAGCCGCCGGCTCCGAGGAAATGAGCAAGCTGATCGAGCAGTACAGCGAGCCGCAGGAAGGCGCGGCCAACAACGAGATTATCGAAGTGAAGGTGGTGGCCTACACCGAGCACGGCGTGGTGGTCGACGTTGGCGGCAAGACCGAAGGGTTAATCCCCGCCGTGGAATTTTCCGAGACCGACATTCCGCGCCCGGAACCGAACGCCGTGATCGAAGTGCAGCGTACCGGCGAGCACAAAGATGGGTATGCGATTTTGTCGTACCAGAAGGTGCTGCGGCGGCGCACTTGGGAAAAGATCGAAGCCGCGTATAAGGCGAAGGAGACGGTTACCGGCAAGGTGGTTGACCGCATCAAGGGCGGGCTGGTTGTCGACATCGGGGCGCGGGCGTTTTTGCCGGGCTCGCAATACGATCTGCGGCCGGCGCAGAATCTCGACAACCTGATGAACACCGAACTGCAGGTGCGCATCACCAAGCTGAACCGGCGCCGCGGGAACATCGTGGTGAGCCGGCGGGCGCTGCTGGAAGAAGAGCTGCACTCAAAGCGCGCGCAGTTGATGGAAACGTTGAGCGAAGGGCAAACAGTGCACGGGCACGTCAAGAACGTAACCGAGTATGGGGCCTTCGTCGATCTCGGCGGCATTGATGGCTTGCTGCATCTGACCGACTTGAGCTGGGGGCGCGTGAAGCATCCCTCCGACGTCGTTAAGCCGGATCAGGAGCTCGACGTCATCATCTTGAAGTTTGACAAAGAGAAGCAGCGCGTTTCGCTGGGGTTGAAGCAGCTGATGCCCGATCCTTGGGTGGGCGCTGCGGAGAAATATCCTGCCGGCGGAAAAGTGAAGGGCAAGATTGTGGGTGTGGTGGATTACGGCGTGTTCGTGGAGCTGGAGCAAGGGATTGAGGGCCTCGTACACGTTTCGGAGATGAGCTGGAACAAGAAGGTCACGCACCCTTCCAAGATTGCGAAAGTGGGCGACGAAGTGGATGTGGTGGTGCTCGACATCAAGCCGAGCGACCGGCGCGTCTCGCTGGGAATCAAGCAGGCTTTGCCGGATCCCTGGCTGCAAACCGCGGACAAATATCCCGTGGGTACCGTCGTGACCGGCAAGGTGCGGAACATTGCGGAGTTCGGGGCCTTCATCGAGATCGAGGACGGCTTCGACGGGCTGGTGCATGTCGGCGATGTGAGCTGGACTGGCCGCGTGAAGAATCCCCACGAAGTGTTCAAAAAGGGCGAGCCCATCACCGCGAAGGTGCTGAAGATCGATCCGGAGAACCGCCGCGTCTCGTTGGGGATCAAGCAGGTGAACGACATCTGGGGCGACTGGTTCAAGGATCACAAGGTCGGCCAGATCGTGAAGGGCAAGGTTTCGCGCATCGCTACGTTTGGTGCGTTCGTGGAGCTGGGCGAAAACATCGAAGCGCTTTGCCACAACACGGAGATCGAAGAGCGGAAGCGGCGTGATGAAGGGCCTTCGCCGATGCACCGCACCTCGACCGGGCCGCTGAAGAGTGCCGGTCCGCTGGAGCCGGGCAAGGAATACGATTTCAAAATCATCAAGATCAGCCCGGAGACGCGGCGCATCGGTCTAAGCTATCGCGCCGCCGCGAAACAGATTGAGCGGCAGGAGATCCAGCAGTACCGCTCGACGACCAAATCATCCTCGACCGCGACCATCGGCGACGTGATGAAATCCAAGCTTTCGGCACGATAAGCGTTTCCACGGCCCCAGGGGCAGGCGGGGCCAGCGGTATTAATTTCGTTTACCTCTGGGCCAATTTAGTGATAGGAAGAAGGGCAACTAGGCGACGCTGCCCCTGTAAACCGTTTCAGATCACGCAGCTGCGGCGGTTACGCGGTAGTGCGACAAGCACCGGGGCGATAAGGTCTAGTGGACAAGTGGCAGTCCGACGAGGCAAGGGGACGATGACCAAGCAACCTACATTGACGAAAGCCGACCTCATTGAAGAGGTCCTGCGCGTGACCGAGCTCCCCAGGAAGGAGTCCGAGACCATCGTCGAGACGATTTTCGAGAGCATTATCGAAGCCCTCCAGAAGGGCGACAAGATCGAAATTCGCGGTTTCGGCAGCTTTCGCACCCGCCAGCGGCGGGGGCGGGTCGGCCGCAATCCCAAGACCGGGGCCAAGGTGGAAGTGCCGCCGAAGAAAATCCCCTTCTTTAAACCCAGCAAGGAATTGAAAGATTTCGTGAACACCGCGGCTGGTGTTTCGGCGGCGTAATTTCCGTTTTTGTTCTTCGCTATTCGATTAAAACCGGTCCACTTGTCAGCCCCCTCTGGAATCGACCCCACGCCGAGGCACTCAAGTTCGAACCCGGTTTTCCCTCGCCGATTTTTCGACGCCACGCCCACGCCAACCTCTACGGTTCTACGGTATCCTTGGCTGACACAATTTTCTTGCAGTTCCCTAGCGAGAGGCGCGCTTCGCGAATGGATTACATCTGGACTCCCTGGCGCTATCAGTACATGAAGCAAGTGGAAGCCGGCAAGCAGCCGGAGTGCATTTTTTGCGATGCGGCGGCGCGCAAGGATGATTCCGAAACCCTGGTTGTGTATCGCGGCGCCAAAGTCTTCGTCATCCTGAACCGCTTCCCCTACACTTCGGGACACGTGATGATCGTGCCGTATGCGCACGTGGGCGATCTGGGAGACTGCGACCCCGAGGCACTGAGCGAAATGATGAAGCTGGCGCAACGCGTCGAAGCAGCGTTTCGCGTTACCTACAAACCTGACGGCCTGAATCTGGGGATGAACCTCGCGCGAGCGGGCGGCGCAGGCGTGGTCGGACACATACATCTGCACGTTTTACCGCGATGGTTCGGCGACGCCAATTTCATGACCGTCGTCGGCGAAACGCGCGTGCTCCCCGAGGATTTGCGAACGACCTACGAGCGGTTGCGCGAAAGCCTGGCCCGGGGTGATGCGGGGGAGCCGCGGTGAACCTCGACCTAACCGAAGAGCAAAAGCTGCTGCAAAAGAGCGTGCGGGAGTTTGCGGAATCGGAAGTGAAGCCGCTTGCCAAACAGATCGACGAGACGGGACGGTTTCCGCGCGAAACGTTCCAGAAGGCGGCGGAGCTTGGGTTGACTGGCGTCGCTTTGCCGGAGGCGGAAGGCGGCGCGGGGTTCGATCACGTCGCGTATAGCATCGTGATTGAAGAGATTTCGCGGTGCTGCGCGTCCACGGGCGTGATTCTTTCGGTGCAGAACTCGCTGTACTGCGATCCCGTCCATCGCTTCGGAACCGACGAACAGAAAAAAAAGTTCCTTCTGCCATTTGCGCGGGGGGAAAAGATTGGTTGCTATGCGTTGACCGAGCCGCAAGCGGGCTCAAACGCAGCGGCACTGCAAACCAAGGCAGTGAAGACCGGAGATACATACGTCATCAACGGCACCAAAGCGTGGATCACCAATGGTGGGGCGGCGGATGCCGCGATCGTCTACGTAAATACGGATCCGCCGAAGGGTGAAAAAGGCATTACCTCGCTGGTGGTCGAAAAAGGTACACCGGGCTTCCAGGTCGGCAAGGAAGAGAAAAAACTCGGCATCAACGGGACGGCTTGCAGCGAACTGGTGTTCACCGATTGCGAAGTGCCCGCGAGCAACCGCATCGGCAACGAAGGCGAGGGCTACAAGGTCGCGCTCTCCACGCTCGACGGCGGGCGCATCGGCATCGCCGCACAAGCTGTGGGCATCGCGCAGGGCGCGTTTGAAGCGGCGCTCGCATATTCCAAGCAGCGCGTGGCCTTCGGCCACCCCATCTCGCAATTTCAGGCCGTTCAATTCATGCTCGCAGACATGAGTACCGAGATCGACGCCGCCCGCCTGCTGATCCGCAAAGCCGCCTGGAAGCAGGACACCGGCGCTCGCTTTAGCATGGACGCCGCCATCGCCAAACTTTTCGCCAGCGAGATGGCCACGCGCGTCACCCACAAAGCCATCCAGATTCACGGCGGGAACGGCTACAGTCGCGAATATCCCGTGGAGCGCAACTACCGTGACGCCCGCATTACCGAAATCTACGAAGGCACCAGCGAAATCCAGCGTCTGGTGATTTCCTCTTGGGTTCTTCGTTCTTAGACTCGGCAGTCCACGGCTGAGTTGGTTGCCGGCGTTAGCGTTGGGATCGTGCGGCTATCCTCGTCGGACCTCAATCTTAACGCCATCGACCATTGACTCGACGGCTTAATCATCGCACTCAGTAGTATTCTGTCTGGGTGCTGGAACTCGACTGCGGTCTTGAATTCGACTCTGCTCGGCTGGAAGACTTTTTTGCGGGACTGCCATCGCGCCCGGCAGTGTGTCTGATCGAGCCGCGCGAGCAAACCGCCGAGCCTTTTCTGATCCGCACGCAGGATTTGCAGCGGCGGCTGCAGCGCTTGCTGGGCCTGATAGACGCAAGAAGCAAGCGCTTGAACTTGCAATCCTTCGCGCGCGGCGTGCGCTATCGCCTCACGGGCTCGGCGCTCGAGCAGACCTTCACCTACTATCAAAACGCAAAGCACTTTCTCCCTCATCGTTATGCCAAAGTATTGCGGCTGCGTCCGCCTGCGGTACTCAAGGTCAGCTTGCGCAATGCCTATCCGCGATGCTTCGTCACCCGCCGCATCCCCGTGGACGACGACGGAGCACCGGCAGCCGGCGCCTATTACGGTCCGTTCCCTTCCCGCAAATCTGCCGAAGCCTTCGCCGAGCGCGCGCTCGACTTCTTCAAGGTGCGCCGCTGCCAGATCAAAATCCGCCGCGATCCCACCTTTCCCGGGTGCATTTATTCCGAGATGAAAATGTGCCTGGCCCCATGCTTCGCAGGCTGCTCGAAAGAAGAGTACGCTGCCGAAGTGCAGCGACTGGTACAGTTCCTGGAAACCGGCGGAGACTCCATGCGCGCCGCGATTGAACAGGAACGCGAACGCGCCAGCGACGATCTCGACTTCGAGCGTGCCGCCGCGATTCACAAGCGCATCGAAAAGCTGGACGATGTCTTGCGAGGAAAACCAGAGATGGCCCGCCGCATCCAGGACCTCAACGCCGTGATCCTCCAGCGCGCCGCAGAGGATCAGACCATCGCTGTCTATGCGGTGCGTGGCGGCCGTTTCGCGGAACCCTGCTTCGTTCGCTTCGGAGAAATTGCCGGTCAGCCGCGCTCGGCCGAACAAATCTTCCGCGACTATCTGGAACAGCCTGCCGAGCTAGCCCCGGGCAAGAATGATCTCGGCGAACATTTGTGGCTGGTGGCGCGGTGGTATTACAGTAATCCGCGCGAGGGAGAAATCTTCTTCCGCGACAAAGACTGGCCATACCGCAAGATCCTGCGCGCGTGCTCGCGGCTGCTGGCCTCGAAACTCAGCCAGCCGGCCCCAACAGCAAACGCAGAAAAGAAAAACCCGGAAAAGGGAGCGTCATGACCGCATCTGCAACGCACGAAGGAACCTCGCAGTACGCGAAGAGATTCGCGGGTCAAGCCGCGGACGGCCACTTTCGCGAAGGGCACGGCCTCGCGCTTTCCTCTTTGGGCATCGGCACTTATCTCGGCCAGCCCGACGACAAAACCGATCAGAGCTATGCAGCGTGCGTCGCGGCGGCGGTTGAGAGCGGCATCAACGTCATCGACGCGGCCATCAACTATCGCTTCCAGCGAAGCGAGCGCAGCATCGGCGCCGCGATCAATTATCTCGCCAAGCAAGGCATTCCGCGCGAGGAGTTCGTGCTCTGCACAAAGGGCGGTTACTTGACGCCGGATGGTTCGATGCCCTCCGACCCGACCGAATATTTCTATCGTGAATACATCCAGCCCGGAATCTTCAGCCCCAACGACCTCGTTGGCGGCAGCCACTGCATGACGCCGCGCTTTCTGGAGAATCAGCTGGAGCGCAGCCTGCGCAATCTTGGCGTTGAATGCATCGACGTCTATTACCTGCACAATCCGGAGTCGCAGTTGAGCGAAGTGTCGCGGCCGGATTTTCTCGAGCGCGTCCGCGATGCTTTCATTTATCTCGAATCCGCCGTGGCTGCGGGAAAAATCCAATTCTACGGCATGGCCACGTGGAACGGCTTTCGACAGGAAGCCCGCGCGCGCGACGCCATGCAGCTGGCCGAACTCGCCACGCTCGCGCACGACATCGCCGGAGACAATCACCGCTTTCGCTTCGTGCAGCTCCCGTTCAATCTCGCGATGACCGAAGCGCTGACGCTGGGCAATCAATCCATCGGGGGCAGCGACAAAACCGTTATGGAAGCCGCCAGCGAGCTCAATATCACGCTGATCGCGAGCGCCTCACTTCTGCAGGGGCAAGTCGCGCGCAATCTCCCCGTGTTCGTCGCCGAAGCTCTGGGATTGGAGGACGATGCGCAACGCTCGCTGCAATTTGTTCGCTCGTCGCCCGGAATCACGACCGCGCTGGTGGGAATGTCGCACGTCGAGCACGTGCGCGCGAACGCAAAGCTGGTTGGCGTGCCGCCCGCGACCGTCGATCAATTCAGTAAGTTGTTCACACGCGGCGAAAGCGCCTAGCTGCGGATAGGCGCGCTTTCGCGTGAACTAAGCTGTCCTAGCCGGGGTCTTTAGACCGCGGGGTTTCGAGGATGGTGTTGCGCGGGCCAACGCGACGCCCGACACGCGATTAGCAAAGATCGAATCGAGCTTCGAAGCCATGTATGTGCCAGGCGTACTCTAAACCCCACCCTCTAAGTAAAGGCGGCTACAGCTGCATTTACCGCTTGAGGTCTGGGTGGCGGTCGCCGAGCCATGACGTTACGGCGCGATCCAACTGATCCAGCTTTCCCGAAAAAAAGTGATCGACGCCGGGAATCGCCACAAAACGATTTTCTCCAGGCAGGCCCGCCACTAATTTCTCCACTTTTTTCGCGTCGCCGTGCTCATCGTTTGCGCCGTGCACAAATAACTTCGGTTTCGCGCAGCTTTCCAGAAAAGAAAAGTCCGTATTGTTCACCGGCGTGCCCAGCCCGATTAATTCCGCAACACGATCGTCCTCGCAGCCCACCCGCAAGCCGACCCAGCATCCAAAGCTAAAGCCGGCCACCAGCAGCGGCACACCGGGAATCTCGGCTGCCAGAAAATCCAGCGCCGCCCGCACGTCTCCCTGCTCGCCGCGACCGCGATCGTGCGTGCCCGCGCTTAATCCCGCGCCGCGAAAATTGAATCGCAACACCGGCAATCCCAGCGCATCCAGGGATTTCGCCGTCTGGTAAATCACCTTGTTGTGCATCGTGCCGCCAAAAAGCGGATGCGGATGGCAAACGACCGCAGCCATTGGCGGCCGCGCACCGCCCGTCGGGGTCCACAGGATCGCTTCGAGGCGACCTGCAGGTCCTTCCAAAAATAGGTTTCGCGATTCGTGAGACATGGTCACCGAAAAAATCTTGATCGCGCGAACACTGAATGTAGCGGTGCGGGTTCTATGGCCAGACAAAAACCCGGCCCTCAGCGGCTAAAACCGGATTTGGAGAACGTCTTTACGGCAAGGCCCTTCGTTCCTTTGGATAAACCAGAGCCGGGCCCTCCCGCCTGCAGTGAAGCCGCGACGTGCCGAATCTAATTCAAAATCGGAAACGGCATTGCTGCGAGCTGCAAACCGCTACATTCAGCCCCGGACTGTCCGGCTCAAGATCGATCCGGACTACCACAAGCAGCGACTCCGCGGCACTCGGCCAGGGAGAAGTATCCGCACTCTCGAAGGAAACGATCAGAAACTGTCCCGGGCTGTATTCACGATTGCTGCGGAACTTCAATCCTTCACCCGAGCAGTCAATCGTCATGGTCTCTTCAAACCAAGGAACATGTTCGGGCCGCACGCGAACCGGAACTGCGAGTCGCTGGCGCGTGCTTGCGCGGCGCTCTATCTGGCGCTGGTGCCCGTTGCCATTTCCATTCGAGCGCCGGCGCGGCGCAATTTCAAAACGCAAAGCCGTCGCCATCAAATGATTTCCATTCGCCGAAGGCAATATAGCAATCGCAGGTAAGGCTTTGTCCACGGTCACCGTTCGGGACGCGTGCGTCGCGTCGCCGGCATCCACCGCCGGGCCGCCACCGTTTCCGTTCGCCTCGGTGTCGACAACGCTCGCCGCCCACACCGACCGCACCACTTTCGCTAGAATTTCTGGTTGCCCGTAAGGAATCGCTGCGTCGTAAGGAAACGTCACCCACAGCGACCTCCCTTCCGCGTGCGACTCCTGGCACGGGACCAGCAAGCCACCACGCGAAACGTTCACAGTACCGCAAACCTCGGTTTTCTGGCCGAAGGGCGTCGTCCAGCGGAGTCGAGCGGGCAGCCGGAGCTGGACGCGATGGTGCCCGCGTCTGTCCATAAACCCCCACACTAGAACTACTTCACTTCAGGGTAACTCCAAGTGTATCTCTGAGTTGCACAAACAGCCAATGTCTCGTACTAGGACAGAAACTTTGATATTTCACATTGCAACTTGCTTATGCCAATGTTACGTTTCCTTTAATTGCTGACTGAATGGAGAGGTTGATGGCAGACGGTTCGGAACGACGCGTAGCCCGGCGATTTACCATGAGCCTCCCGCTACGGGTCCTTGCTCGCGAGTCGCGAAGCCATGAACTCCGCGCCCAGACGCGTGATGTCAGCTACCAGGGTCTTTATTTCCTCGCCGATGCTCCCTTTGAAGTGGGCAACGAGATCGAATTCGTACTCACCTTGCCGAAACTAATCGCGCAGACCGGCGAAGTCGACATCCGCTGCCGCGGCCAGATCGTGCGCGTGGAAACCGCAACGAACGGCCACGTTGGGGTGGCCGCAAAGATCGAGCGGTACGAATTCCTCCCCGCCACCGCCTCCGCCGCCTGATGTAGTGGCCGATCTTTGGATCGGTCTTGCGACATCCATTTTCAAATCCCCCTAAGTACAAATGTCCTCGACCTCGCATCGCTAATTCCCTCTCGCACGCACACCCGAGTACAATGCCCGAAGCAATCGTCCGCTATATCCCAAACGTAGGAGCGCGCTTTAGCGCGTCCCTTCCGTGGTTTTCGATGCCCGACGATGCCGCAGGAGAAACCATGTACCACTACGACCCCAGAACCGCGCTCGAAGAACTGCAAGAAGACGCCCTGCTGCCGCATCCCGTGAAGCTGCGCGACATGATCCTGCGCATCAAACTCCAGCCCAAAGAGGCCCAGGCGATGAACCAGGAATTCCAGGATTATCTGAATCGCTTCGGCGAAATTCAGCGTGTCGCGCGCGGCATCCTCGAAAAGCTGGCGAACGGAAAGCCGAAGTCCGCATGATCGTTCCGGCGCTAAGTAGCACAGGCCTTCCTGTTTACCCTGAGCGGCGAAGGGCGTCTGGGCCTGCGTAAACACCGCTTCCCATTCGCGGAATGTGTTCCGACGCTGGTAGACTGAAGCACGGCTGCGCCAGATATGAGCCAGCCCACTTTCGATGCGACGCCACACTCTTCTAATCGACGCGGACGACACGCTCTGGGAAAACAACGTCTTCTTCGAAAAATTGATCGAGGATTTCATCGGGCTCGTCGAAACCTGCGGCTACACGCGCGCCTACGTGCGTCACATCCTCAACGAAACGGAGCGCAAGAACATCCGACAGTATGGTTACGGCGTCCGCAGCTTCGGGCGCTCGCTGGAAGAAACGTATATGAAGCTTGCAGAGCAGATGGTCCGCCGCGAAACGCTCGCGCAAATCCACGATCGCGTCGTCGAGCTCGAGCGCACGCCGCCGAAAATTCTCGATGGCGTCCCGGAAACGCTCGCGTATCTCACCGAACGCCATCGCCTGATTTTGTTCACCAAAGGTGAGCCTGCCGAGCAAGCCGCCAAAGTGGAGCGCTCCGGCCTGCAGGGCTTTTTTGAATTTATCGAGATCGTTTCGGAAAAGGATCCCGAGACCTACGGCGCGCTGGTCCACAAACACAAAATCGTCAAAACGCACGGCTGGATGATCGGCAACAGCCCCCGCAGCGACATCAACCCCGCCATGAAAATCGGCCTCAACGCCGTCTACATCCCCCACCAGCACACCTGGCAGCTGGAGCACGAACCGGTCGTCGCCGGCTCCGGCAAGCTGGTCATCCTCCCCGCCTTCCGCGAACTCCGCGGCCACTTCTAGTCTGTTTGCCTTCAGCCCGCGCACTCGTCCCCCTTCCCTCTCCGCGTCTTCTGTGCCCTCTGTGGTAAATCGCCCTCACATTTTTCGCGCGCTTTATCTGACCTCTGACTTCCTGTTCCAAATTGGACGTTGCGCCTCCGATCGCTTTGACCGAAACTCATCCTCCACTAACGCAAGCAGGAGCTCGCATGGCCACCGCAACCACCCTTCCCCGAACCGACTGGCGCCAGGAATGGTTCGACAACGAAGACGCCACCTATTTGAATCTCGCCGCGCAGAGCCCGATGCCAAAGGTAGCCGTCCGCGCCGTGCAGGCGGCGATCGAATGGAAGAAATTCCCTCAACGCATTCCCGACAGTGCGTTCCTGGATGTGCCGAACCGGCTTCGCACGTCCATCGCGAAGCTGATCGGTGCGCAACCCGCGGATATCGCGCTCACTTCCGGCGCGAGCACCGGAATGTCGGCGATAGCCTACGGCCTGAACTGGCGCGCCGGCGACGAAGTCCTCACCGCGATCCGCGAATTCCCTCTGCAGTACGCAACCTGGAAGCCCATGGAAGAGCGCGAGGGCATCAAGTTGAATGTCGTATCGCCCAGCGGTCGTTTCCTCACGACCGACGACGTCATCGCCGCGTTAACGCCGAAGACGCGTTTGGTCTCGATCAGCCTGGTCCGCTTCGACAACGGCGTGCTGCTCGACGGCGCGCGCCTCGCGGCAGCCTGCCACGCGCAAGGCACGCTGCTGGCGCTCGATGCCAGTCAAGCCTGCGGTGCGGTTCCCATCGATGTGCAATCGATGGGCGTCGATTTCCTGGTTTCCGCCGGATATAAATTTCTGCTCGGCCCCTTCGGCACGGGATTTTTCTGGGCCAAGCCCGAGCTCATGGCCGACATGCGTCCCGGGCCATTCTACTGGATGGCCGCCAAGGGCATGGAGAGCAACTTTGCCTCCATGGATTTCGCCGATCCCAAGCCCGCGCCGAGCGGCAAGCGCTGGGACATCGCCGAAACCGCGAACTACTTCAACCACGCGGCGCTCGACGCTTCGGTCGAGTTTGTTTTGCAAGCCGGGCCAGCAGCGATCGCGGCGCATAGCCGCAACCTCATCGAGCTGCTGTACGAGCGCCTGCCGAAAGATCGCTGCGTGCCCGCCAGCCCGCTCGACCCGGCACATCGTGGCCCTTACGCGTGCTTCGCCGCGCGCGCGCCGGAGAAAACCGCCGCGCTCTACGACCGCCTCCGGAAAGAAAACATCATCGTCAGCTTGCGCGAAGGCAACATCCGCGTTTCGCCCTATCTATTCAACACCGAGCGCGACATCGACCGCCTGATTTCCGTGATCACGACATGACGCAATCCGCCGCCTGGCCCAAGATCGCTGTCGTCGGAGCCGGTGCGGTCGGCGGCTATTTCGGGGGTATGCTCGGGCGCGCGGGAGCGCCCGTGGTCATGATCGGCCGCGGTCCGTTTGTGGAAGCCGTAAATAAAAACGGTCTGCTGCTCGACACCCTGCATTTCAAAGAGACGGTGCGCGTGGAAGCCGCCACCGAAATCGCAGTCGCGCGCGGCGCCGAGGTCGTTCTGTTCTGCGTAAAAACCACCGACACCACGGAAACGGCTCGGGCGCTCGCGCCTTTACTTTCCGCGAACGCCACCATCATCAGCATGCAAAACGGCGTGGACAACGCCGAACAAATCCGCGCCGCCTCGGGCATCGACGCGCTCGGCGCCGTAGTCTACGTGGCCGCCTCGGTTTCGCAACCCGGCGCGGTAAAACACGTGGGCCGCGGCGATCTGGTGATCGGCCCGCACAATGCCACGACCGAGCGCATCGCCGCGCTGTTTGAGCGCGCAACCGTTCCTTGCCGCATCTCCGACAATATCGAAGGCGAACTGTGGACCAAGTTGACCTGGAACTGCGCGCTGAACGCCATCTCCGCTCTGGGTCGCGCAAAATACGGCCAGATCGCCGCCAACGAAGACGCCCGTAAAGTAGTGGAAGAAATTGTCCGTGAAGTCCTGGCCGTAGCCCGCGCGGCCAACATTCACCCACCCGGCCTCGAAGATCCCAAGGCAGCGCTGGCCGGCGCTCTGAAGGTCGCTGCCCAAATGTCCGAAGCCCTCTCCTCCACCGCCCAGGACATGCTCCGCAACAAACGAACCGAGATCGACTCCCTCAACGGCTACATCTCCCGCCGCGGTGCTGCTCTCGGCGTCGCTACCCCGGTAAATCACGCTCTGTTCACGCTCGTCAAGCTCGCCGAATCCGCGGGCAACTCAGTCCGATAATCGGCGGCGCTCGCAGTCCGCATCGATCATCAAGCTTCCCGCATGACCCACCTTCCGCAGCTTTGAACAAGTACTTCTCCACGACTCGGGCATCTAAGAACAGAACACCGCAACGCTATAAAAATTCCGCACCATCTTTGCAACAACCGAACCTAGGAGCTAAAGCGTGGAAAACCAGGTGGAAAAGAAGGATCCCTCGAAGTTCGACTGGGTAACAGAGCGTTCCTCATGCTCGCTACCGAAGATATTCCTGATCCTTCGGCGGCAAGTGGAAGCGGATGTGAAGGCTCGCAACGGCTTGCGTCCCGAGAATTCCCCTTATGAGTTTTCGGTAGAGGACAAAGGCAGCGACTTTATGGTTGTTCTGACCGCCAACGATTCGAACAGGTCCGTAACGTTCACTCTGGCTGAGAAAGCGATTGTGGTGCTCAACCACGAAGGCGAAAAAATGTTTGAGATTACTTTGACCTTCACCGAGAAAGGCGAATGCAAGTTTCATGTCAATAAGGAGGAGCGCGAATCCTGGCAAGTCCGGCGTATGGCCCTGGAAGATCTAATGTTCAGGGGTCAGTAGTCTTCCCGGGATTCCCCGTTTCGCTTCTCTCCGTGGCTCCGCGGCTGATCCGTCTTCTTCCTTATTCTCGCGGCGGGACACGGAATGGGATGTGGGCGATGACCTCAAGCTCCACCGGTTCCCCCGCCTTGGCCCCCGGCCGAAATTTCCAACGGGCCAGGGCTTGTTTCGCGTTTGCATCCAGCTGATCGTCGACCCCATGCACCAGCTGAATTTCGCCCACCGAGCCATCTTTCCGGATCACTGCGTACAACACCACTTCTCCTTCGACGCGTTCGCTGATCAACGTCGGCGGATACTTCGGGTCCACTTTCGTCACCGGCACCGGCCCGGTCAAATCCGTTGAGACCACCCGCGGGTTACTCGACTCCCGATGCAGCTCCGCAAAATTCAAAATCCAGCTTCCCGTCGAGCTGTTCAGGTTGGGCATGTTCACGTTCATGGTATACACGCGCTTGGTCGAGAAGATTTGTTCGGGCTTGGCGCCCGGCGGCAGCGTCTTGAAATCCGGCGGCCCGATTCGCTCCGGCACGTCATCCGCCGCCGAATCGCGCTGCCGGGCGCTCAGCACGCGGATCGAAGGGGATCGCATCGCGTCGCTCAGGCCGGAGATTCCGCTCTTCGCGGTGGGATTTCCGCCGCTGATGCTGATGCCCACCGGGCTTTTCCCTGCGGCGCCGGCCGCCTCGGAACCGCCCTTCTTCGTGCCCTCGGGCGAAATCGAAACGCGCGCCGCGAGATTTCCCTGCGGTGGCGCCACCGGTGCCGGGGGACCCGGCGTAGCCGACAAGGCAATCAGCGTGGAATCACCACCGTTCGCCGCGCTCAGTTGCGCTCCGACCTCAGGCGCCGGACCTGCATCGCCGGCCTGGTCGCGCTTCGCGACGCGTGGCGCTACTCCCGCGTTGATCTCCAACTTCGGCCGCGCCGGTCCGTTGGCATTCTCGGGCAAACTAAAGTCCGTCGCCACTTGCTGCTCCATCGCCGGAGCGTCCAGCGGCGGAGCCACCGTAACGGTCTTGACTTTTCTCTCGTGGGGGTGCAATTGCTTTAGCGCGTCCTCGCTGATCAACAGCCGCGGCTTCGCCGGCATGGCCTGCTGCACCTGCACCATGTTCGGCAACTCCGGAACCAGCTTGGGCGCCTCCATCGGCGCCTTCGGATTGATCAGCGTCTGCTTCAGATGCGTCGGCCGCACCGGATCGGTGAAAACCCGCTGCCGCGGATGAAAGGCGTCCGCGCCCTTCTCGGGCAGCGGCTCGTTCGGCGCGCTATGCGGCGCAGGCTTGGCTCTTTGTTTCGGAATTTCGAGTAAAGGCAGGTCCTGGATCGGCCCCGACCAAGTCAGCTGAAAATTCTCGATCCCGGTATTCTTTTTGGGAGCAAAAGTCCCTTCAGGGAAAGGCATGGCGATAAACGCGACATGCCAAAGCGCCGCTGCCACCAGCGCCCGTCGCGGCACCCGCCGCTCGATCCAGCAATCCTTGAAGTACCCCGCGCTCAGGAATCCCTTGGCCGCCCCGCGCGCAAACAACGCCCGCACGCTGCTGCCAATACCCTGATGGAAGTCCCCCCAAGCCACGCCCAACTGCGGCTCCTGCCCGTATCCCTGGGGGAGCCGTGGAGACACGAGCGGGATCGAGCCTTGCCCAAGGAGGTTCAAAGAGCCATTAAGATGGTTCGCTGTCATCAGTCTTATCGCTACTAGGTTCCTAGATTGACGCCCCAAGGTCAACCGCGTCGAGCAGTCCTTGCCTGAAGCGCCGGTTTACCATGAGCCCCGAAGGGCATCCTGCCGGTTCCTACCACCCGAACTTGGATGCGCCGAAACCCGCCGGGCGAAGCCTGCCACTAAACCCTCCCGGCGCTTTCGCAAGGGACAGATTTGTCCTTGACTTTTCCACAGTCCGTGTTATACTGTCCTTTACTGAGACTTTTGGTCCAAGCGCCTCTCGGCGCTTTTTTCATTTCTAGCCGCTGTCTCAACTAACCGATTACTTCTCAATAAGTTGCGAGTTTATACCGAAAGCCAGATCGTGCTAACGGTGGTGAAAATCCGTGTATTGGACAGGATTCCCAGGAAGCGAAGCGTCCATCCATCCTTACATCGCTCACTTTTCCGTAGTGAAGAAGCTGAGCGCCGCGTCGCCCTGCCGCAAAACGCGGATCCGCCGGAGCCGCCCCGCTTGCTCCGGTAGATCGAAGTTGCGGCGGTGCTCGACAATGACTGTGGCTCCCGGACCCAAGAACGAAGTAGCCCCAAGAAAACGAAGCACTTGCGCATACTCCTGGGCCGCGGCGTAGGGCGGATCGACGAAAACGAGGTCGAAGGCAGCCTCGCCGGTCCGCGCCGCGAGCTTCTCTAATCCGCGCAAGGCGTCGGTGGCAAGCACGGTGGCTCCCGACCGTAGCTCGAGCGACTCCAGATTCCGCCGGATCAGCGTGGCCGCCGGCGCATGATTCTCGATAAACACAACTTCACTCGCGCCGCGGCTCAGCGCCTCGATGCCGACGGCTCCGGTACCGGCAAAGACGTCGACAAAGCGCGAGCCATCTACAGTGCCACCCAGCACATTGAACAACGTTTCCCGCAAGCGGTCGCTGGTAGGGCGAAGCGCGAGCCCCTTCAAACTCTTCAGGATGCGGCTTCGATAAATTCCAGCAATGACACGCATATTGTGTTCAGTGAGCCCGATTCACTGGCAGTGTCATTCTGAGGACATCCGATAGGGATGGCGGAACAACCTCAGCCCAAACCGATGCAACCAACTCAGCCACGCAACGCTGCCACTCGATTACGATTTCTCAGCCGACCCGCGCCAAGTGGTAGCGGCGCTGCCACTCGCCCGGGAGACGGCGAAGGATGCGGTCGAGTTCGCCGGCTCGCAGCACATCGTCGGCTAGAGCGAAGGCTTCGCGGCGTGCCAACTCCAGAACGGCGCGATCGCGAATCGGGTTCGCGATCTGAAACCCGAGGGCGCCGGACTGGCGCGTGCCGAAAAATTCGCCCGGGCCGCGCAGTTCCAGATCGGTTTCGGCGATCTCGAAGCCGTCACAGGTGCGCACCATGGTTTCAAGGCGCGCGCGCGCTTCGTCGGTCATACGCACCGGCCCGACCAGCACGCAATGTGATTTCGCCGCGCCGCGCCCGATGCGCCCGCGAAGCTGGTGCAGTTGCGAGAGTCCGAAACGCTCGGCGTGTTCGATCACCATCACCGTCGCATTCGGCACGTCGACGCCTACTTCAACAACCGTGGTGGCGACGAGAATCTGCACTTCGTTTTTCCGGAAGCGCTGCATCACCTCGTCTTTTTCTTCGCTCGAAAGCCGGCCGTGGAGCAGTCCGACCTTGAACTTGGCGAACACTTCACGCGACAGCCGCTCGAATTCTTCCATCGCAGCTTTCAGTTCCAGCTTTGATTCCTCGATCACCGGGTACACGATGTAGGCCTGGTGGCCGGCTTCGACTTCGCGGCGCAAGCCGCCCCAGACGCCGTTCAAGTGCGGTTCGCTGGTCAAATGCGTTTCGATGGGCGTGCGGCCTGGAGGAAGTTCGTCCAGAACGGAAACATCGAGATCACCGTACACTGTGAGCGAAAGGGTGCGTGGAATCGGCGTCGCGGTCAGCACCAGCACGTGCGGCGCGTGACCATGCGCGGCGGCCTTATCCATCAATCGCTTGCGTTGTAGAACGCCGAAGCGATGCTGCTCATCGATGGCGACAAATCCCAAGCGCGCGAATTGCACCTTGTCTTCGATCAAGGCGTGTGTGCCGACTGCAAGCTGCGCTTCGCCGTTGCGAATGCGCTCGAGCGCGGCCGCTTTTTCCGCGGACTTCATGCCACTGATCAGCAGCTCGACGCGATAGCCGGCGTGCTCCAGAATGCGCCGCGCGGAAAGATAATGTTGCACGGCGAGAATTTCGGTAGGCGCCATGAGCGCAGCCTGGCAGCCGTTGGCGATGGCGATCACCACCGCTTGTAACGCCACAATCGTTTTGCCGCTGCCGACTTCGCCTTGCAGCAACCGATTCATCGGAGCGGGCTTTTCCAAATCGCCGGCAATTTCGCCGAGGACGCGCTTTTGCGCCGCCGTCGGCTTGAACGGCAGGATGCGCTTGATGGCTTCGCGCACGTTGTCCTCGCGTAATTTGAAGGCGATCGCGTTTTCTTTCCGCGCGGTTCTGCGATCCAGCGCCAAGCTGAGCTGGTATAGGAAAAACTCCTCGAAAATCAGCCGCTGCTGTGCCGGTGAGCGATACGCGTTGAGCGCTTCGATCGATTCGCCAGGCGGCGGGAAATGCGTGAGCGCGATGGCCTGCCCGCGCAAAGGAAATCCCAGCCGCACGCGCAACTGTTCTGGCAAAACTTCGGGCATGCGCGGATCCAGCAACTGCAGCGCCGCGTAAATCGCGCGACGAATCGAGCGAGAGCCGAATGTGCCGATGGCTTCGTAGATGGGCACGATGCGGCCGACTTCGGTCGAATCGGCTTCGCCCTCGCCAAGCATTTCCATCTGCGGATTGACCATTTCCAGCCGCGCAGGACGCAACCGATCGATCTCCGCTTTTCCGTGCAAAACCAATGATTGTCCAGGCTTCAGGCGTCCTTCCAGGTAGCCGCCGTGAAAAAATTTGCAGGGAAGCAAACCGCCCGCCGCATCCTGCACCAGGAGGTGATAGATCGCGTCGCGGCCGCGCATGCCGCGAACGGCCTGACCGCTCATCACCTTGGCGCGAATGGTGTAAATCCCGTTCGGCTGGATATCCTTAATATTGGAAAAATGAATGCGATCTTCGTAGCGGAACGGCAGATACGTCAGCAAATCTTCGAGCGTGTAGAGGCCGCGCTTGGCCAGCAATTCGGCCCGCTGCGGGCCGACGCCCTTGATCATGCGCACTTCGGTGGCGAGCGTGAGAGGCGGCATGCGACGTGGAGCGGTTGCGGTGCTCATTGCTGCTTCTTTTATACCATTGCCGGTGCGTTGGGCCCCAGCGGATGGGCGGGCACAGCCGTGCTGTGCCGCTGCGGGGTGGTTCCGGAGTGCGCGCAGTGTACTCCGACAATCCGCTGGGCTTGCGCGTTGGGTTGGCGTGTCTATAGAGTGAACGTTCTGCTTGACGACGGGAGAGGAGGCTTTTCTTGTCGAGCGATCGGCTGACCGGTTCTGACAAACGGGCGCTGCTGCTTTGGGTGATTGCCGGGATCGTGGGCGTGTGGTTTGCGCACCACTACTTTTTCCGGGCGTTTCCGGAAGCGTCGGTCGATTTCCGCGTTTCGCGCGGCGAGGCGCTGAAGCGCGCGCAGGATTTTGTGGGCGGCCTCGGCGAAAACATCGCCGGGTATCGCTCCTCGATCGTGTTCGATGTGGATGAGAACGCGAAGACCTATCTCGAACGCGAACTTGGCTTGCAACAAGCAAACCAGTTGATGTCGTCGCAGGTAAACATCTGGTATTGGGATGTGCGTTTTTTCCGCCCGCAGCAGGAAGAAGAGTTTGACGTTCGTGTCAGCCCGTCCGGAAACATTGTCGGGTACGACCACAAGATGGAAGAGGCGCGGGCAGGGGCTTCTCTCGATCGCGCCGCGGCACAAGCGAAGGCACAGAGCTTTCTCAGCGGCAAGCTGGGCGTCGATCTCGCCGCGTGGGACTTTTTGACCGAAGAAGCGAATTCCGACAAGCGGCCTAACCGTCTCGATTGGTCGTTCACGTGGGAAAAGCACGGCTTCCGTGCCAAAGACGCGCCCTACCGGCTGCAAGCCACACTGGATGGCGACTCCATCGGCGGAAGCGAAGAATTTCTGCAAGTGCCGGACGCTTGGAAGCGCGGCTTTGAGAAGCTGCGCTCCGGCAACGATACGCTCGCGACCGCGTTCACGGTGCCGTACATCTTGATCTTGGCATTGGCGGTTTGGCTGGCGATACGTCTCACGAATCGCGGGCAGACTTCCTGGCGCGGAGCAATCCTGCTGGGCGCGTTCGCGGCGACGCTGCTCTTCCTGCAAAACCTGAACGGCTGGCCGCTGTGGAGCGCCAGTTACGACACCAACACGGCCTATGCCAGCTTTATCGCGCTGAAACTTGGGGGCGCGCTGTTGATTTCCGTATTGACCGCGTTGACGATCACGCTGGTGCTTCCCGCGGCGGAGCCTTTGTATCGCGCGTCGCAGCCCCAGCAGTTGCAGCTTGCGAAGACGTTCACGTTGCGAGGACTGCGATCGAAAGAGTTTTTCTCCGCGGCGGTAGTCGGACTCTCTTTCGCGGCCGCGCACATCGGCTACGTGGTTGCATTTTACGTGGTGGCGACGCATTACGGCGCTTGGGCTCCTCAGGAATTGAACTACGAAGAGTCGGTGAACACGGCGTTTCCATGGATTTCGGGTGCGGCGATCGGCTTGCTTGCTTCCACCAACGAAGAGTTCACGTTCCGCTTGTTCGCGATTCCTTTTTTCGCGCGGCTGACGAAGTCGCGATGGATCGCAGTCATTGTGCCCGCGTTTCTGTGGGGCTTCCTGCACAGCAATTACCCGCAGGAGCCAGCCTACATTCGAGGAATCGAGATCGGAATCATCGGCGTGGTTGCGGGCTTGGTGATGCTGCGGTGGGGAATTCTCGCGACCTTGATCTGGCACTACACGGTGGACGCCTCGCTGGTGGGATTGTTTCTGGTGCGCTCGAACAGTCTCTATTTCAAGGTTTCCGGTGTCGTCGTGGCCGCGGCGGCCGTCGCGCCGCTGGCGTTTTCTGGAATTTCGTATCTGCTGCGAGGACGATTCGAGCCCGATGAAGACCTGCTCAACAGCGTGGCGCGCGCTCCTGATCTCACCGCAGCCACCGCTACCCCAAGCACAGCTGCCGCGGTCCAGGCGAGGCGCTACGATGCCCTCGCTCCGGCGATGCTCGGTCTGTTGGCCGTGTGTTTGCTCGCCGGCGGATTGCTGGCGTGGCGATTGAAACCAGAATCGATCGGCGACTATTTGAAATTGTCCGTGGACGCAAAGACCGCCCGTGCGCGGGCCGACGAAATCTTACGCCGGCGCGGACTCAATCCAGGCTCCTACATTCACACGACTCTGTTCGTGAATGTGACCGACCCGGTGACAAACGAGTTTTTGCGGGAGCGCGGCGGCGTCGCGCGCGTCAACGACATTTATGCCAAGCAAGTGCCGGGCGGTTTGTGGCGCGTGCGTTATTTTCGCGATGGCCAGCCGGAAGAATATGCCGTCATCCTTAAACCCGACGGTTCGCTGCATTCGGTGCGTCACACGGTTGCGGAAGAAGCGCCCGGCGCTTCGCTGACAAAAGACGAGGCCGTCGCGCGCGCCGAGAATTTTCTGCGAGAAGAAAAGAAGATCGATCTGAGTCAGTGGGCCCTGGTCGAGGCAAATTCAGACAAACGGCCGCATCGCACCGACCACACGTTGACGTGGCAACAAATCGAATCGCTCGACTTTCACTCGGCTCCGGAATTGATACCGGGCGGCCACGCGTACACGCGAATCGAAGTTGTCGTGATGGGCGATGAGGTCACCGACTACCGTACCTACATTAAAATTCCGGACGACTGGCGGCGGAAACAGGAGGAGCTGACGATTCCCCGAATGATTTTCACCATCGCGATTCCGGTGTTGTTTCTCGGCGGACTGACAATCACCGCGCTGATTATTTTTCTGAAGAATTTGCGGTCGCCGGAAGCGCGCTCGATTCCCTGGAAGCGATTGTCGGGCTGGTCGTTGTGGGGACTCGCCGCGTACGTGCTGGTGTTCGCGCTCGGCAACCGCATTCCCGCGTTCCTGAGCGCGTACAACACGGCGATACCTTTCAAGGTCATGCTCGCTACCCTCGCCATCGGAGCGATTCTGGGTGGGCCGTTTTATTTCGGCGCGCTGGCGGTCGTTTTTGGCATGGCGTGGTATTTCGCGAAGCGAGCGTTCGCCGAAGAAAATTTCCCCGGTTGGGCCGGCATGCCTGCGCCCTACTACCGGGATGCTTTGTTCATCGGCCTGGGAGGAGCGGGCGCACTCGTGGGTCTAGAGACACTGTTGCTGACCATTTCGCAGCACTTGGTAACGGCGCATCGTTCGGCGCCTGCGGGATTCGGATCCAATTTTGACGCATACGTTCCGGCGGCGTCCATTCTCGGCGGGTCCTTGCTGCACAGTTTGCTGTTCACCGGGGGCGTGGCGATCCTAGCGTCCTTGATTGCGGCGCAACTTCGCGCTCCTTGGATCCGCGTTCTGACTTTTTTGCTGGCAACTCTGGCATTGCTCCCCGGCAACTGGGGCAGTCCGGCCGACTTCGCCAAACAGTGGGTGGACGAACTCGTTTTGCTGAGTGTCCTGGTTTTTGGAGTTCGCTACGTAATGAGGTTCAACATACTCGGCTGCTTTCTCGTATTGGCCACCACCGCGCTGGCGGGCGCTGCGGCTGAACTGCTTGGGCAACCGGATCGTTTCTATCGCCTGAACGGCTACGGGGTCGTCGTTGTGCTGTTGCTGCTGCTGGCTGGGCCCCTGCTTGTGTGGCGAACGAGTTCGGGCGCGAATGCGGTCATGGCTTCGCCGCGGAGTTCGGCCTGACTCGTCTTTTAGCAGGCGTTGCGAATATCACCAACAACCTCGGTTGCAGCGGTCGATGGTTATGCCGCGAGCGGAAAGCTCGGCGAGCAGTTGTGAAACGCCAGGGGAAGTTTCGCGGTCGGCAGGAACGACGACCGCCCATTCCAGGTTTTCGCGAAACTCCTTGGCGCGAATTTCCCAATGATCGAGAACTTGCGATTTTGGGGCGCCGATCTGGATGATCGACCAATGCCGCGCGAGGGCGAGCGCGGCGGCCTCGTCGGGCCGCGGTCCGCTGAGAATGAAGTGGTTGTTGCCGTGAACCAGGATGCCGACCATTTTCTCGGAACCCTCCATTGGCAAGCTGGCGATGGAGTGACCCAAGCCTGATGGTACACGATTCGATACTTGCTGCCAGGAATCGGTTCGATTCATATTCCGGCGCAAAGCTGAGGATGGGCGTACAATTTAAGTATCATGGATAAACTCCAAGAGTTTCAGGTCGCGGCTCGCGGGGACGGCTTCGTCGAAGTGAAGGATAGCGAAGATGGCAGCGTCGCCTGGTTCCGAAACGCGCTGCCCGACGCGGAGACCAACGTTCACAAGCGCTTGTGCGTCGATAGTCTGACGGGCAGCGCGACCGTTTACTGGGAAACGGCCGGCGCCAAGCTGAACTCCAAGACCTTCCGCACAGCCTCCAGCATGCGCGCGTGGCTGTCGTTGAATCCCGTGCGATAACCGCGGCAACCGGAATTTTCCCTCAGGGGCTGAAGCGCGTCGAGAGCGCCACTTCGTCGGAGCCAAAGCTCCGACCCCAAAACAGCTAAGCCAGAAACAAAACGCCAGGCTGCCTCGTTATAACCAAGGGAGCGGCTGCTTACCCCAAGCGTTGAACTGCGTCCAAATTGGCTGATACTCTGTTGGCGTATCCTCGGACGCGCGTTTAAGATTGGGCTAAGGTGTTATGGTCAAAGCCATAACGCCTGCTGGACGCGAAAAGAAAGCGAAAATGCCGCTTCCACGATTGGCTTTGGCGAATGATTTCGGCCAGGCTGCCGGTACCGGGGCTGCTCTGGCCACGGTGGCTTCTTTGCCCCAGCTCGACGAGCGGTGTTTGGTGGCCGAAGCACAGGCGGGTAGCCGCGCTGCCTTCGAGGAACTGGTGCGGCGCTACGACCGCGACGTGTTGCGCCTGGCGCTGAACCTGATGAAGCGCCCCGAGGATGCGCGCGACGTTTATCAAGAAGCTTTCCTGAAGGTTTACCGCAACCTGCATCGTTTCCGCTTCGAGTGCAGCTTCTACACCTGGCTCTACCGCATCGTCACCAACGTGTGCCTCGACCAATTGCGCCGCCGGCAAGCCCGGCCGGAAGACCAAGCGCCGGAATCGAATTCCGCGAACCACGATGAAGGCATCAGCGACTTTTTCGAGCGGCAGCGCGAGCACCGCCCGACGCTCGATCCCGAACGGCGGCTGCTCGGCAAGGAAATTCAAGCACGCATCGCCACCGCGATGGAATTGCTTTCGCCGCGCGAGCGCGTGGTCTTTGAAATGAAGCACTATCAGGGATTAAAGCTGCGCGCGATCGGCGATGCGCTGGGCACCACGGAAGAGACGGTGAAAAATTCGCTGTTCCGCGCGACTCGCAAACTGCGCAGCCAGTTGGGAGAATTGCGATGACCGGCCGGCCGTTGACGCGGTGCGCCGATGTTGCTCCCCTGCTGGTTTTCTACGCCTGCGATGAAGTTGACCGGCAGGAGCGCGAGGAGATCGACGCGCACCTTGCCGTTTGCCCCACGTGCGCACAACAACTTGGCGAAGAATCCGTGTTTCGCACGGCGTTCTCGGCGGCATCACAACCCGCGGATGAATTGGATCCTACCGGTGCGTTGCTCGCGCAATGCCGCAGCGAATTATCCGAACAGCTGGACGATCTGCAAGCGCCACCAGTCCAGGAACATTGGATGCCGTTCGGTTGGGTGCGCCGCTGGATGGCGATGCGGCCGGCGTGGAGCGCCGCAGCGTTGATTTTGGTGGGTGTCGGCGTGGGCACGCAGGTGACGCCGTGGCTTTCACTGCGCGGCGGCGGAGACGGGTCTGCCGACGCCGGCGGCCAAGCGGTGAACGTGATGCCTGCGCCGCGACTGACCGACGACGATCTGTCGAAGATGGCGGTGGCGGGAATCAATTTTGCTCCGGCGCCGGATGCCGCGCCGGGTACGTTGCAAGTGCAGGTGCGTACTGAGCAGCCGCTGGTGGTGATTGGCAACGTGGATGACGCGGACGTTCGCCGCGTGCTGACCTATGTAGTGGCGAATGGCGAGCGATTCGATCCGGGCGTGCGGTTGGATTGTCTGGATGCGCTGAAAACACGCAGCGCCGATGAACAAGTGCGGCGTGCGCTTGTGACGGCGGCCCGCAAAGACCAGAACGCCGCGGTGCGATTGAAGGCGTTGGAGGCCCTGCGGGACTCGACCGGGTACGACTCGGTGCGCGAGACTTTGCTGGAAGCGCTGCGCCACGATGCAAATCCGGGAGTACGCGTGGAAGCCGTGAATTTGCTGGTGCGCTCGCTGGAAGGTGACCAGTCGGATGGACCTTCGGTTGATGGACTGAGGGCTCCGGGTGAACCGCTGGCAACGGAAGTGGTCTCGGCTTCTGGCGATTCTTCGGTCGAGCGGGTGGTTCGCGCGCTGGAGGATTTGCAGCGGGGCGATCCAAACCGGTATGTTCGGCTGCGCAGCGCCGCGGCATTGCGGCAAATCGGCTCGCGCGATGTGCAATAGGTCGCTAGCGAGCGCCCCCAGCTCAGCGCAGGACGAAATTCGTAAATCCCAGATACCGAAGCCAAAGATGAGCGTCGGACCGATCAAAGGATTTTTGGCTATGCCTACAAGAGCGATCGCGCATGGCGCGATTGTCTCCATGCTCGTGCTGGGCGGAACGCTCGCATGCACGCGCGTTGCGGCAAGCACTATCGATCCCGTTCCGGTGGAACCTCCGAAGCCGGGAGAGCCCTCCGCAGCACGAGTGGTCGCGGACCGCACCGGATCGCTGGCAACCAAAGATGGGCTCACGCTGCACCTCACAACCGACCTTGGTTCCGTAAAGATCATTCCGCTGCCGCCGGGTGCTCCGCCTGTCGTGCGTTATTCGGTACACCTGGAAACGGATGCGCGAGCGCCGCTGGCGGGGCGTCTGCTCGATCGTTACTCGCTTACGGCCCAGGCTGGCGACGCGGGTGTAGAAATCCACGGAACGCTGCCGCCGCAGATCACACGGCCGTCCGCTGGAGGCGCGCAATTCTGGGTGCAATTTGAAATCTCGGTGCCGCTCGGTTACAGCGTGGATGTGAAGACCGAAGCCGGCGATATCGAGACGCTGGACATCGGCGGTATCGCAATCCTTTCTACGCAAGGCGGAAATATTCGCGCGGGACGCGTCGGCCTGAATTATTCGCACGAAGCGGGCGCCGGACGCTTGGTGGCGAAATTGGCGACCGAAGGCGGGCACATCCAAGTGCTGGACGTCGCCGGCGATTTGAATGCGTTCACCGCAGGCGGGCATATCAACGCGGGAAATATTGCAGGTGACGCGCTGCTGCACAGCGGCGGCGGACACATCCGCGCCGAGCAGATCAACGGGCGCGCTGACCTGCAAACCGATGGTGGCAACATTACCGTGGGAAAAGCCGGAAGCCTGGTGAGCGTGCGGACCGGCGGAGGCCAGATTGATTTCGGCGAGGTGCGCGGCTCGGTGCGCGCGCAGACCGGCGGAGGCGGCATTCGCATCATGTATGTTTCCGGGCCGATGGAAGTGGAGTCGAGCGCGGGGAGCATTTGCTTGACGCGGGTTGCCGGCACGGTACGCGCGGCGACCGCGGGCGGCAGCATTCGCGCGTGGATCAATCCTGACACGCCATCGTCGGGCGGCACCGTCCATCTGGCCGGAGTATCGCAACTTACTTCGGGCCATGGCGACATCATTGTTTTTCTGCCTCGCAACCTTGCGGTGGACATCGACGCGATGGTGGAGTCCGGCGGTGAACGCCGCATCGAAGCCGATCCTGGATTATCTTTGGCGTTTCAGCCATCAAATCACGGACCCGGCTCGGTGCATGCTGTGGCGGCGCTGAACGGCGGCGGGCCTCCGCTGAAATTGCGCACGACTTCGGGAATCATTCACCTGCAATTCCTGGATTCACAGGTTGCTTTACGTGATTCGCTGATTCGCGATCAGAAAGAACGCCTCAGCGAACATGGCGTCCAGTTGCTGGCCGCCGGGTTCAACGCGTCGGACGGGTCCCCCGTGCAATCCGGGGCGGCGGCGTCTGAGGACAAAGGCGATTGGCTCGACAGTTGGCTGGATCGGCTGCAGATCGCGTTCATCGGTGGCGTTCGTGAGGATTCCGATGAATTCATGAAACACATTATCGCCCAGCCGAAGCCCAACTATCCGGAGATCGCGATGCGCGCCGGTGTGCAGGGGTACGTGAAGCTCCAGGTGCGCGCGACACGCAACGGCCACCTCGAAGTGGAAAAACTGATCGACGGCGCACCGAGTCTTGCGGACGCCGCCATCGAGGCGTTGAATCAATGGCGGGTCGATCCCGCGTGGGTGATTTCCAAGCGGGGCGACGTCATCTCGACGGTTACGTTCAATTTTCAGCTCCACTAACGCGGAGCGGGTGTGCCGCCGCGAAGTGCACGCGAGTTTTGTTGGGTCCTCGGTCGATTCGGGTTCATCGGAAGCTTGTCTTCGAAGGGGGAACTTCTATGTCTCGCCGCGCATTGTCTCTCTCCGCATTCCTGACGTTTGTTTTGGCGATGGCTTCGGCCGCGCCTTGTTTTGCGATCAGCAAAGAGTTCGATCAAACCTACCCACTGCAGTCGGGCGGCTCGTTTGAGCTGCAAAACGTTAACGGTACCGTGGACGTGCAAACCTGGGATCGCGACGAAGTGGAAGTACACGCGGTTAAAACGGCGAAGCACCACGAGTCGGACCTGGACCTGGTTTCGATCGACGTCGAGGCCAAGCCGGATGCCGTTTCGGTGAGCACGCGCTACCCGCAAAATGAAGGCGTTGACGTGGCCGTCGAGTATGTCGTGCATGTGCCGAGGGGCGCGCACCTCGAGCATCTGGGCACCGTCAACGGCACTTTGCGCGTGGCGGGTGTCGAGGCCGTCGAAGATTTGCGCACGGTGAACGGCAACATCGAAGTCTATGAAGGCGGCGGAGCCGTGCATGCGCATACCACCAACGGGAATGTGCATCTGGAACTGCTGCACATTCAGGACAAAGATGGCGCGCTCGCGGAGACGACGAACGGCTCCGTGTTGCTGGCAATCCCTGCGGGAATGCAAGCGAATCTGGAAGCGCGCTGCTTGAACGGCAGCTTTTCCTCGGAGCTCCCGCTCGCGCTGGAGAGTTCGCAAGGTCCGCGAGAAACGCGTGGCAAATTGGGGAAAGGCGGCGTGCCGATACGTCTGCACACGATCAATGGCGGGATCCGAGTTGTCGTCTTGCGGTCGACGGTTTAGCGTCTGCTGCGTCTAAAGAATCGAGAGGGAACCGCAAATGAAAAACAGCGTGTGGATTACCGCAGTGGGAATTGTGGTGTTGGCGCCGGTGCTGATGGCGCTTCCTGGCCGGTCATCGCCGGGCCAGGAGCAAGATAACGCGCGGCCCACGGTGAGAGTGCAGCGTTTGAAGGTGCAAGGGCCTGGCAGGATTGAAGTCCTTGAAGAGGAAGGGCCGAGCTGGCTGGGCGTGGAGGCGCGTGAAGTCACTCCAGAAAATGTGAAGGAGTTGAAGCTCCCCGCCGAGCGCGGTGTGGTTGTCGGCCGCGTCGCGCCGGACAGTCCTGCGTCGACGTCCGGGCTCAAAGAAACCGACGTGATTACCGAAGTTGACGGGCAGCGCGTGGAGGGCTCCGCGCAGTTTCGCCGTATGATTCGCGAGATCCCGGCGGGCCGAACCGTTCAGCTTACGGTGTGGCGCGACGGACGCTCGCAGACGATCAGCGCAACTCTGGCACAAGCTGAGGAAAATCATCGCGCCATGATGAATGCCGCGCCCGGAGCATTTGCGTTTCGCATGCCCAACGCGGAAATTCCGGAAATGCCGGACGTCGAAGTTCAGGGGATGCCGGATGGGCCCGCCATGGATTTTGACAACGGCATGATGGTTTTGCCTTTTGGCCGCCCGCGCCTGGGAATCGACGCAGAAGATATCAGCGGGCAACTCGGCAGCTATTTCGGCGCGCCGGATGGGGAAGGCGTGCTGGTGCGCAATGTGAATGCGGGTTCCGTCGCGGAGAAGGCGGGAATGAAGGCAGGTGACGTGATCACCAAATTCAATGGCGATCGCATCCGCTCGCTGGGCGATTTGCGCGAAAAGCTGGCGGCGAAAACGGACGACAAACCGGCGAAGCTGAACGTGCTGCGGAATAAAAGCGAAGTTACCCTCACGGTCAATTTGCCCGCGCCGGAGCAAAAGGCGAAGCACAAGATGGCGCACAGCACGAACATCTGATTGCGAAAATCGCGGTCTCGGTCTGGCCGCTCGGAGAAAAATACCGCCACGAACCGGGTGAGTGAGTCGGCGTTTGGTGCACAGTATACTGCGCGCCTACAAGTGCCCTCCCCTACAGACGGTCGTTGCGTCCGTACTTGCGTGCCAAGCGGAACGGCCTGCTGATTGCGTCCAACATTCCCGGCCGCCTTTCCTCAGCGCCGGCTACCCAATCCTCTTCCGTTGGAGAAAGTGAAAGCCGCAGCAAATAGGCGATGCCTGGCAAGAATCCGCCGCCCATCCGGACACGAAAGGCCGCGCGTCCCGCTAAGCCGAACGGTTCGGCTTCGACGATCGGGAGGCGGCGGGCGATTCGTAGGGCGAGGCGTCCGGCAGCTTGGTCCGAGCCGAATGCGTCGACAATCTGGGCGGGCAATCGAGCGCCGAGCATATTCGTTGCGAGGAGCAGCCCTACGCGCAGCATTCGTTCCGCCCGCACTTCACGCACCGCCGCCATCGCGCGATCCCAGTCGATGGTCTGCCGTGAAACCAGCGCGGCGACATCCGCTATCCACATCAATCGCTCCCAGAAATGTTTCGCGCCGTGAATACAGATCAGGACTAACTCATCTTCGGTGGACAGTGCGGGCACATCGTGACCGTCGAATCGCACGCGCGCTTGCCGAGCGAAAAGTTTTTCGATGGAAAGCGGTTTCGGGTGGTAGCGGAACGTGCGCTCGGTGTGGAATTCGACGAGAAGCTTCGTGCCGCTTTGTACGAACACATACTCGCCGGGAGGTTTTTTCGCCTGAATGACCTTCAGCGGGACCTCCGGCTCGTAGCCCAGCGCCATCATCGCTTCGGTCGCGCGGTAGACGTCGTCGTCGCGCAGCACTAGGTCGAGATCGGTGTATTGCCGCAGACCGGGATCGCCATAGCACCGCGCCGACAGCACGGGTCCTTTGGTCAGCAAGCTCGCAATGCCCAGCGCGGCAAAACGATCGAGCACACGAAACAACTCTGCCGTCAGGCTCAACGTGAACAGCGTTTGCGCTCGGGCAGCATCGCGCAATTCCTGGCGAACTTCGGCGGGCACGATGTCCTCGTGTAGCTGACCAAAGTTCTTTGTAAGAAGCGGGAGCACGCCCTGGTGGTCCGCAAGGATCAGCAAACGACGCCAGTCCAGGGGTTTGCGAAAAAGCTCGTTCAGGCGAGAAGCTTCCACATACGGATTGGCGCACTGCAACAAGGCCAGCCATTCGACTGATGGCGAATTGCTCTGATCCGCAGAAGTTTTCAGAAAGAAATCTCCATGGCCGCTCAATCGAAGCATACGCGAGCCGATCACCGCACACTAGTGGTTGAGGGCGAAGCAGGCGGGTAAGCGTAATCACGAACAACAAGCGCGGCAAGCGCTGGTAATGGGAAGCCATTCTCTATTAGCCGGGTCAGACGATCGAATGCTCCTTTGCGGCACTCGGATGACCAGCGAATCACTCGCGTCACCCGGCCGCATTTGTCTTCGCACAGCGGACACGCTATAAATTCTGGCGTGCCTGAACCTGCGATCGCCATCGAGTCTGTTGAGAAATCGTTCCCGCCGACACGCAGCGGCTGGCGCACCTTCTTGCAACCGTTTGAGAAACCTACAGCGGTCGCCTTGTCCGGTTTTTCTCTGGAGGTGCGCGAAGGCGAGGCGCTCGCGCTGCTCGGTGCGAATGGCGCTGGCAAGTCCACGCTGCTGCGGATATTGGCCACGCTGTTGCTGCCCACGCGCGGCGCCGCTCGCGTCGCCGGATATGATGCCGTTCGCCAGCCGAGAGAGGTTCGGCGCAGGCTCGGATATCACGCCGGAACCGATCACGGTTTTTACGCTCGGCTGACCGGCCGCGAAAACCTGCACTTTTTCGGCCGCCTCAACCATCTCTCGAGCGCAACCGCGACGCAGCGCATTGCGCGCCTCGCCGAACAATTTCGTCTCGGCGAGGCGCTCGACCGGCAGGTACGCACCCTATCTTCGGGCACCGTCCAGCGCTTGAGTCTGGCGCGCGCGCTGGTTCATCAGCCGAGCGTTCTCTTGCTCGACGAACCCACCAGAAGTTTGGATGCCATCGCCGCAATGGAATTCCGCCGCTTCTTGAAAAAAGAAATCGTGCAAGGAGCGGGAACTTCTCTGCTGTTCGCTTCCCACACGCTGCCCGAGGTTGAGCTGCTTGCGGATCGCGTTGCGGTCATCGACTGCGGACGCTTGCTGGCCTGCGACACTCCAGCCGCATTGAAGCTGCGCACCAACACGTCAACCCTCGAAGAAGTCTTTCTTCGATTGACCGGGCGCAACGCCGCGCACATCGACGAAGGTCCACACGAATGATCCGCGTCGCTCGCGATCTTTGGCTTTTCTTCTGCCGCGACCTGACCATCGCGCGCACCTATCGCGCACCCTTCATTCTGGAAGCGATCGAAGCGCTTTTCGGCGCGGCGATGTTTTACTACATGTCGCTATTCGTCGACAGCCCGCAACTCCGAAACTCCCTGCCACACGGCACCAGCTATTTCGCATTTGCGCTGGTGGGCTGGATATTTTTCGAATACCTGCACACCGCGATCGATACGTTTGACCAAAGCATTCAGGAAGCGCGCGACAGCGGCACCCTGGAACAGCTGCTGATCACGCAAACTTCGTTGCCGGTGATGCTCGCGGGCTCAGCGCTCTATCCTTTTTCGGCGGCGTTGCTGCGTATCGGCGTGTACATGGCCTGGGGAACGGCGCTCTTTGGTTTCCCGTTGCAGGACGCGAACTGGGTTGCGGTCTGCGTGGTTTTGCTGGCCACGCTGCTGGCCTTCTCTGGCCTTGGCATTCTTTCCGCGAGCTACGTGCTGCTGTTCAAGCGCGGAAATCCGGCGAAGTGGCTCGTGCTGTCGTTCTCCAACGTAGCCGGCGGCATGCTCTTTCCGACCAGCATCCTGCCGGGCTGGCTACAATTCGCGGCGCGGCTCAATCCGGTCACCTACGCGCTGGACGGGATGAGAGCGGCGCTGCTATCTGGCGCGAGTCTTTCCGTTGTATGGCGGTACGTGGCCATTTTGTTTCTAATGGCCGCGATACTCCTCCCCATGTCGATCGTGGTTTTTTCCTGGACGCTGCGACGCACCAAGACGACGGGCACGCTAACTCACAGCTGAAATTTGAGGAACCACACAGCTCGCGGCATGGAAGCAGGTTTGTTTCTTGTCGAGAAACTCAAAAAAGGGCCGGCTCTATTGCGAGCCGGCCCGAAAAACACCATGTACTGTCGTCAGGACTTCTTTTTCTTCAGCTTGGTGTCGATGCCTGGAGCGATTTGCGCCAGCGCCTCGAGCCCCTGCTTCGCTTGCTGCCCATAAGGACCGTTAGGATCGAGATCCACGGCCTTCTGGTAAGCCTCCACCGTGCCTGGCTGGACGACGACCTCCATCTTGTCGCCAACCTTCTTGTATTCCATCGCGCCGACCAGCGAGGCGCCTAGCAAGTACCACGCCTGCGCGCTCTTCGGATCGAGTTCGGTCGCCTTCTTCAGGGGCTCGACGGCTTCCTTCATCTTGCCCACGTTGTACATCGTGATTCCAGCGTTCCGATACGCTTGCGCGGCATTCGCGGGATCGAGTTCGGCGCTCTTCTGATAGGCCGCCATCGCATCATCGATCTTGCCGGCGCGTCCCAGGATGCCACCCAGATTGTTGTAGTAGGCGGCCGAGGGCTTCAGCACAACTGCCTGCCGGTACGCGTTCGCCGCGTCGTCCGCGCGTCCTGCTACATCGTAGGCGTCACCGAGCCTCGCCCAGATCAGGTTGAGATTGGGATCCTTCTCTGGAGCAGCCGCTTTCGCCGCTTCCAATTCCGTTACCGCTTTCCCGGAGAGATCGGCGACTTGTGTCTTCAAAGTATCGCGCTGATCGGCAGGAGCTTTCGCCATGTCCGTCTTGGCCTGGGTCGCTTGCGTCAACGCCGCGATGCCAGCTTCGAAATGCTGCTTCATTCCTTGAAACTTCTGTTTGTCTTCCTCCTGCTTTTTCTGCGCCTCAACGGCCGCTGAGCCCTGCTTTGACATCACATCTTTAAAGTTCACGTTGATATGAGCCGTCTCGGCGCCGCTCGCGACGTGAACTTGCGCGAATTCGTACGGTTTGTTGGGTGCAGGAAGTTCAATGGTAAGGGTAAAAACGCCCGCGCGCAGATTGTGGAAGGCGTAGTTTCCGTCCTTGTCGGTCTTGGCGGTGAGCTTGGCCCCCTGGTCGCTTACCGCGTCGACCGTCATGTCCACCCACGGCTTGCCGGCGACATCAAGAACGTTGCCGCTCAACGAGCCATCCATTTGCGCGGCGGCGCGTGGTGCGATCGTGCCTAGCAGCACCACAGCCAGTAACGCGACATACGACCAGGACTTGTTCCCGCGCGAACTTGGAACGGCCACTGGCGAGGGTGACTGCGGCGCAGTCAACTGCCCGCATGACTGCAGAGCAGTCAACTCCCAGCGTGACCGCGAAGCGCTCAACTTTGATAGCTTCATGCTCGAATCTCCTTTTGTCACGGGAAGGCTCCTACCCGAAGTCCCCCGGGGCGGCATGCGCCCTATTATCTCCAATTTGCGGCGGATTCCAAGTGCAACGGCGCTCAACGCGCCGCCACCGTCGGTCGGTACGGTACAGGATCCGTGATTCCGGCTTCGGCAAACGCCTTCAGCCTTAACAAGCAACTGTCACAGGCGCCGCAAGCCGCATCCTCGCTCTGATAGCAGGACCAGGTGAGGTGCAGCGGCGCGTTTAGTTCCGTGGCGCGCCGGATAATCTCGCTTTTCTTCAGCGTGATCACCGGCGTGATGATCTCGATTTGCGTCTCCGGCCGGGTCCCTTCGCGGATCACGTTTTGGAACGCGCGGTAATACTCGGGCCGACAATCGGGATAGCCGGAGCTGTCTTCTGCGACCGCGCCAATGTAGATCGCGCCCGCGCCGATCGCTTCGGCCCAGCTCACCGCCACGGAAAGAAAATGCGCGTTGCGGAACGGCACGTAGGTCACGGGAATGCCGCCGCCATGCGAACCGCCCGTACGGAACTGATTTTCGGGAACGGCGATGCTCTTGTCCGTCAGCGCCGAGCCACCGATGGCGCGGAAATGATCAAGCTGCACGATCAGCCGCTGCTGCACGCCATAAAAATCGGCGATCTCGGTAAACGCCCGGCGCTCGCGGTCCTGCGTGAGCTGGCCGTACCCCGCATGAAGCAGCGCCATGTTTGCAACACCATGCTCTTTGCGGGCGATGGCCGCGCAGGCGCACGAGTCCATCCCCCCGCTGAGCAGCACCACCGCTTTTCGCAAATCGTCCATCGTTCTCCGGTTGTAGACCGGTCAAAGCGTGTGCCTACACGCCTTTTGTAGCTGGGTGCCATACAAATTTATGCAGCTGCAATCCCAGCCGCACTGGCAATCCGTCCTCGAGGATCCATTCGACCAGTTGCCGCGGCTGCAACCCTTGCCATTTTCCTTCCGGATCATCGAAGACCGGGGAAAACAGGACCTCGTGCACGCGTTCGTGCAAGTCGTGTTTATCCGTAAATTCCCGCGCGAACTCGTAATCGCGCCGCGTGGAGATGACAAATTTCACTTCGTCGTCCCGACCAAGCGCCTCCAGGTTCCGCACCTCAAACGTCTTAGCCTCGCCGGAATCTGGGCACTTCACATCGACGATCTTGATGACATGTTCTGGAAGACGGCCGATGAATCGTTCGCCGCTGGTTTCGATCATCACGGTGTAGCCGTCGGCCAGAAGAATCTCCGCGAGTTGATAGATCTCCTCCTGCAACAGCGGCTCGCCTCCGGTCAGCTCAACCAGCGGCACGGCCGCAGTCGACGCATGCTGAGCGTCTCCGCGTCCGGACAGTTCATCCACGCGCACGCACACTTCCTCGACGGTCATCTTCTTTCCACCGTGAAACGCGTAGGCGGTATCGCACCAAGTGCAGCGAAGATTACAGCCCGTGAGCCGCACGAAAACGCACGGAAGCCCGGCGCGGGTCCCCTCTCCCTGGATCGACTTGAAGATTTCGGTTATGAACATGGACTGCGCTCGTGATCCTATTTTAGGCTGGATTTGGCGCGAGCGGTCCTGCGCGCCAGCCACCAGATCGCCACGAAAAATACCGTCATCGCAATGATCAGTCGCGTGTATCCCGGCGCCAGGCCCACCGACCGAAAAACCAGGATGTAGCCCAACGCTACCAGCAGGACCGGGATCATGACGATGTAGATGGCTCGATTCATTTTTTCCTGTCGCGAAAACGGGGGCCGCCCGTTTTCTACGACACCCCAGGCCGGTATTGCGCGCTGGCGGTGTCTGTCTCCCACACAATCGTGTTGGTAACCCGCGCTCCTGCGGGTAAACCCGTCAACTGGCGGGTCACCTCATCGTAAAAATACTTCGCCAGATTTTCCGCCGACGGATTCACGGTGCGAAACGCCTCAAGATCGTTTATGAACTGGTGATCCAGGCCTCCGATAATTTCGCGCAGCACGTGCTTGACTTCGGTAAAGTCGCAGAGCAACCCGATCGAATCAAGCTGCGGTCCCTCCAGCGTCACGCGTACCCGGTAATTATGCCCATGCACGTTCTCGCACTTGCCGCGATAGCCGCGCAACGCGTGTCCCGCCGAAAATGTCTCTTCCACACTGACTTGAAACATTCCTGTAAATGACCCCTGAACTTCCTACCGCCGCGCCGTTCGCACCCCGTAGCCGCCCCCTTTTTACACGGAGCTTTGCAGGGTTAGAGGGCGGGGTTTAGACAAAGGCGATGCGCGAAATCCAACCACGAAGTTCGGCGTCCTTCCCCCGCTAAACCCGATTCTGTTTCTTCTCCAAAAAACGCGCCACGTCCCGCAAATCACGGGTCGTCGCATACTTCGGCAGCGACTCCAAGAAAATTTTACCATAGGGCATCCGTTCAATACGGCTGTCGAGCAAGGCCAGCACCCCGCGATCGGTCTTCGAGCGAATCAACCGTCCAAAGCCTTGCTTCAAGGCCAGCACCGCCGCCGGCACCTGAAATTCCGCGAACGCGTTCCGCCCTTCTTCCTGCAAAGCGCTGACCCGTGCCGCCACGATGGGATCGCTGGGCACCGCGAACGGCAAGCGGTCCACAATCACGCAGGATAGCTGATCGCCGGGGACGTCCACGCCCTGCCAAAAGCTCGAGGTCGCGAACAGCACCGCGCCGGGCGTATTCTTGAACCGCTCCAGCAGCACCGACCGTGGCGCCGTACCCTGCAGTAACAGCGGAAACGACACGCGGTTTCTGACCCGCTCAAACAAATCATTCATCTGCGAATAGCTGGTGAACAAGCAGAACGCGCGCCCCTGGGTGAGCTCCAGCAACTTTACAATTTCATCCGCGGCGGCCGGCGCAAAACCAGGATTGCGCACGTCAGGTATAGTTCGCGGCGTATACAGCAGCGCTTGCTCGGCCCAATCGAATTCCGGCGGCAGCGCGCTCTCTTTCGTATGATCGAGCCCCACGCGCTGGCGAATGTATTCGAAACGCCCGCCGACGGTCAGAGTAGCCGAAGTAAGCACCACCGTATCGAACTTTTCAAACAGGTGCTCGCGCAGGATTTGGCTAACGTCAATTGGTGTGGCCGCAAGGAACACGCCCTTGTTCCGGCGTTCGTACCAATAAACAAAATTACGCTCGTTCGACTCCAACAGAAATCCGAGTTCCTGGCGCAGCTCAAAGCTGCGCCGCGCGATGCGCGTAAGCTCCTCGGGCTTTTGGGTCAGCGCCGCAAATTCGGTTTCCAGCCCCTTCAGGGACGTCGCCAGCGCATCGTAGGCTTCGCGGTGTTCCTCCAGAAACGCTTCGCGTTCGCTCCGCGAGAAAGGAAACCGCCCGTCGCGCGCCGCAAAGCTATCGAAAAATGTGCGGCTTTTTTCACGAATCCGCTGCGTCCGCCGCAGCAGCGCCGCCGAACCCAGCTTCAGAAAACGTAGGGTCAGATCCGCATCGCGTGCCAACTCTTCAAACCGGTAGTTCGAAATCTGGCGCCCGAAATAATCGCTGGCCACATCCTCCATTTCGTGCGCTTCATCAAACACTACCGCGGAATACTCCGGCAAGATGCTGCCAAAATCGTCCTGCTTGAGCGCCAAATCCGCGAAAAACAAATGGTGATTCACGATGATCAGGTCGGCATCTTTCGCCCGCTGGTGCATCGCGGTGACAAAGCACTGATTGAACTCCGGACATTTCTGCCCCGAGCAGGTATCGCGCCGCGCGTCCAGCCGCGTCCACAAATCCGAATCGTCGGGCAGGAAGGTAAGCTCCGCGCGATCCCCGGTCTCGGTCAGCTTCGCCCATTCGCCGATTTGCCGGAAAGCATCGATCTCTTCCAGCCCTTTCAGCATGGGCTGGTCGGCCATCTGGTGCGCTTTGACGCGGCACAGAAAATTCGACCGTCCTTTCATCACCGCAACCTGGAGCTCCGGCGCGAAGTGCTTTTGCAAAAATGGAATGTCCTTTTGATAGAGCTGCTCCTGCAGCGATTTGGTGGCCGTCGAAATCACCACGCGCCGACCGCTGCAAATCGCCGGCAGCAGGTACGCCAGTGTCTTGCCGGTCCCTGTGCCGGCCTCGACGACGACATGGTGCTTTGCAGTAAACGCATCGTGCACTAGTTCCGCCATTTCGAGCTGCGCGGCGCGATGCTCATACCCGCCAATCATGCAGCGCTCCAGCAGCCCGCCCGGACCAAACACCTCCTCCATAGAAGGCCCCGAAGAGTTCTCGCGCGAAGCATCCCTCGGGTATTCGGTTCCAGGGACTTCCCGCCGACTCGGCAATTCCTGGTCGAATGGAGCGTACACGCGCTCGGCAGGCACACACTTCGCTCGTGTTGCAGCCGTAGCTTGCGTTGCAGACGTTGCTGCTTCTCGTTTGGGCAAAATTGTGTCCCGCGTACCGCATTGGGGAGCGGTACGACTCCGCTAACGATAGCACACGCGCTCCGCGCCCCACGCCCTCGGACGTGCGCTCGCCTCACCAGTAAAATTTTGAGCAATACCCCCACGGTTCCCGCGAGATTGCGTGCAACAAAGGGGTACAGTCAAAGTACGGGACTCTGCGCGATGGACCCCGGGGTGTCGCGCCGGTTTTGAGTCCGCGAAGTGGGGGACTCCGATGAAACGTACGCTATTCACATTCTGCGTCGTGTGCCTCGCGATGCTGGCAATCACGGTAGCCAGGCACAAGCTCATTCGTCCCGGAACTCCCGCACCGCCCCTGGCCCCAGCAGAAAGCACCGCTGCGGCGCGCGGCAAGTTGCTAGCCGCGTACGGCAAATTGCCGCTCAATTTCGAGGCCAACCGGGGCCAGACCGACCCGCGTGTAAAATTCCTGGCACATGGCTCTGGTTACACCGTTTTCCTGGCCGGCGAGGAAGCCACGCTGCTGCTCGATGGGCAGTCCAGCGAGGGGACGACTTCCAGCTCTGCGAAACCGTTTGCCGCGAGCAACTCCCGATCTCCGAAGCATCTCGCCACCTCGGTCCGCGTCGCTTTGGCCGGCGCAAATCGTCGCGCCGAGGTCGAAGCTCTGGATCTCCAGCCTGGCGAAAGCAACTACCTCATCGGCAACGATCCCGCCAAGTGGCGCCGCAACATCCCGCATTTCGCCCGCGTGAAATACCACGGCGTTTATCCTGGCGTGGACCTTGTCTACTACGGCAACCAGGGACACCTCGAATCCGATTACGTGCTCGCTCCGGGCTCCAGCCCGCGACACATCGGCATGCGCATCGAAGGCGCCGAAAAGGTCGACCTCGATTCCCAAGGCGACCTCGTTCTTTCCACACCAGCGGGAAACGTCACGCTGCACCGCCCGCGCGCGTATCAGCAGATTGCAGGATCGCGCCTGGAGATCGCCGCGAACTACGTCCAGCGCGGCACGCGCGTCGTCGGCATTGAGGTCGCCCCCTACGACATCCGCCAGCCTCTCATCATCGACCCGGTTCTCACCTATTCCACGTATCTGGGTGGCGCGACGAATCAGGTCTTGGCCGGAGTCGCGGTCGACCCGAGCGGTTTTGCCTACGTGACGGGATATACGAGTTCCACGGACTTTCCGACCACTACAGGCGCCCTGCAAACAACGTTGAGCAATACCAACAACAACGCGTTCATCACCAAGCTCAAGCAAAACGGCACCGGCCTGGTCTATTCCACATTTCTGGGAGGCACCGGCAGCTCCGGCGACCAAGCCCACGCCATTGCAGTCGATGCCTCCGGCGACGCCTACATTACGGGCTTCACGTCCTCCACCGACTTTCCGATCAAATCGGCAACCGCGTATCAGGCCGTCAACAAAGGCGGCGGTGGTTTCTTCACCGAGCTCGATCCTACGGGCGCGACGCTGATGTACTCCACCTTTCTGAGCGGCAGCGGCTCTGATAGCCCCAACGCCATCGCGCTCGATACCAACGGCAACGCTTACATTACCGGTTCCACGACCTCGACGGACTTTCCGATTGTGCTGGCCACCGCCCTGCAGACCACCAACAATACGACTTCAACCCAGGTGGGCACGGCATTTCTCTCGCGCATCAATCCCACCCTGAGCGGCCTTCCTTCGCTGGTCTACTCCACGTTTCTCGGCGGATCGAAGCAGGATGCCGGACTGGGAGTCGCGGTCGATTCCGGCTTCAACGCATATGTCGTCGGCTACACCTCTTCGACAGATTTTCCTCAGCCGGCAACGCCAAACGGATTCCAGACGACCTTGAAGAATCCCAGCGGTAATATTTTCGTGGCCAGGATCGACACCACTCAGCCGGCAACGCTCGTGTATTCCACGTACCTGGGCGGCAGTGCCGGCGGACAAGGGAGCACTCCGGGTGACGTAGGAAGCGCCATCGCACTGCCGGCCGCCGGCGGCGTGGCGTACATCACGGGCTACACCTACTCAGCGAATTTCCCCACCATCGCCCCGTTGAGTACAACCAGTAACACGCCATCTCAGAAAGCCATCATCGCCCAGGTGGACACCACAAAATCCGGCGCCGCTTCCCTGCCCTACTCCACCTATTTTGGCGGAACCGTTTTGCACTCGGGCTTCACTCAGCCGGGCGCCGACCTTGGCTTCGGCATCGCTGTCGATTCCTTGAAAAATATGTACGTCGCCGGAACCACCAGCAGCGCCGATTTTCCAGTCACGCCGGGAGCGCCGCAGCCCACCAAAATCGGCATTCAGAACGCTTTTCTCTCGGAGCTCAACCCCGCGGGCAGCACCGTGCTCTTCTCCACCTATCTCGGCGGAACCAACGACGCGGCCACTTCGGTGGCTCTGGACACTGCGTCGCCCGCCAACGCCTACATCACAGGCATTACCTCCGGCAACTTCCCGACCACGGTCGGCGCCTTCCAGACTACCGACACCGTTTCCGCCAACAACAGTAATGACGGCTTTGTGGCCAAGATTTCTCCGGGCGGGGTGACCGGTGTCTTTGTCTCCCCGGCGTTCGTGTCGTTCGGCAATCAAATCGTCCACACGCCGAGTTCCGCAGAAACTGTCACCTTGTACAACAACTCATCGGCCACGCTGAGCGGCATCGCCATCTCGTTCACCGGCACCAACGCCGCCGATTTCACCGAAGGAACCACCACGTGCGTTACAACTCTGCCCGCGAACTCAACCTGCACGATCGGCATAATCTTCACGCCCTCCACAACGTCTACTGAAACCGCGGCGCTCAAGATCGTGGACAGCGATGCCGGCAGCCCGCAGCTGGTATCGCTCACAGGCACCGGCACTGCCCAGCCCGCGACCGTATTTCTTTCGCCGGCCACCGTAGCGTTCGGCAACCAGGCCATCAACACCACCAGCCCGGCGAAAACGGTCACGCTGACCAACAACAGCGCCGCCACTCTGAACGCCATTGCGATCTCTATCGGGGGCACCTCGGCCTCGTTATTCGCTCAATCCGCCACCACGTGCGGAGCCACTCTGGCGGTAGGCGCAAGTTGTACCATCAGCGTCACGTTCACGCCCACTTCGGCCACCGCCGCTACCGCAACGCTCAGCGTAGCCGACAGTGACGCCAGCAGCCCGCAAACCGCTGCCCTCACCGGCACCGGCACGAGCGGAAGCTCCGACTTCTCTGTCGCCGTATCGCCAGCGTCGGCCAGCGTTGCGCCCGGCGGCACCGCCAACATCACGGTTACGGTCGCCGGGCTTAACGGCTTCACGTCACCTGTGGCCCTGACCTGCACAGGTGCCCCTGCGGGCGCCAGTTGCACGCTGACGCCGGCCACCGTCACACCCACAGCTGCCGGTGTCGCCTCCACCGCCGCGATCGTGACCACGGTGCAGATGATGGCTGCAAGTGCCACGCCGGGACTTCCGTCCCGCGGTGAACCGCGCTTTCCACTCGCCATCTGGCCCGTCTCGTTCGCGCTACTTCTCTTGACGGCATGGCTCGCGCGCCGCAAACCCGCCCAGAAGCTCGCCTGGACCTTCGCCCTGCTCTCCATGGCGTCCCTGACGGGTTGCAGTGGCCTGCCTCAACAGGGCACGCCTGCGGGAATCTACACGATCACGATTACGGGCACGTCCGGAACCCTAACGCATCAAATGACCGTTTCCCTGACCGTGACCTAAGCCAGTCGCGCACTCATTTGATTTACCCCCAATGCGAAACGGGCCAGCCCAAACAATCGGACTGGCCCGCTTCCTTTTCGCCCAGAACGCCAAATCACCAAATCAGCCAAACCAAATGTAGGGGCCGCGCTAGCGCGTCTCAGCGAGCGCCCAGCGAGCCGTTCCCCGCCATCCCTACCAACATTTCAACCGGCGTCAGCAAGCTGCGGCAGGCAGCCACGTCTGTAAGGCCCCCGCCATCAAGCAGGCACCGCCCCGCCAATCGTCGTATTCGGCGGCAACGGCGCGGGCACAATCGGCGCACCAGGTATCCCCGCCGAAATGGCAGGCTGGAATCGCCGGTACAGCGCTAGCGAGATCGCGCCCGTACCCCACAAAATCACTCCAAACTTCACCCAACCCCCAATATGAGGCAAGGTTGTACACAAACGCACAACGATCAGGCCCACAACCATGCGGCCAATCAGCGGCCAGGTCTCCCGCGTCCGCCCCAGCAGCCATTGCCCTACCAGCGCTCCCACGATAATCTGCGCGTAATACAGCGCGGCATACCACAGAAAGAACGTCGAAACTCCGATGAACAATCCCACCACGGTCGCGCAGGCAATCAACGCGGCAATAGGCACGCCGAAAAATACCAGCACCCCAAGCCCGAAGGACGCCCCGTAATGCTCCACGTTGTCCACGGCCTCTTTGGAAAACGCCGGCATCAGCTGGAACAGCACCAATCCAAAGAGCACAAACGCAGCCGCCCAGATTATCTGCCAGATGTAATAGCCGCCCTCTTCGTACTTCGGCTTATGCTCGATCTTCGTGTATTGCACCGGGGAAGCTAGTTTCGCATCCGAGGCCACATCCGGCGGATTGTCCCCCTCGAAGCGAATCGGCCCGCCGACCTTGGCCGAGCTATTGATGCGCAGTTGATCGCCTTTGGCATCGACTCTACCGTCGACCATGCCCGAAATCGCCCCTTGCTTCGCGAACAGGAGCAGGTTCCTCGCGATCGTCCCATCCATATTGAAGCTGTGTGCGAAGGCGGTGACGCTTCCGCCGATTTTGCCGGAGGGATCCAGATTTACGATGTCATCGAAGGTGAGCACATTCCGGGCCACGGTGCCGGTCACCGTCGTGTTGTTCGCGAAGGCCCGTACATTTCCGTCAACTTGTCCGCTGACCCGCAGCGATTGCACGAACGCGATGATGTCGCCCTTGACATGCCCGTCGACGTTGGCATCCTCGGCAAAGAGATACACATCGCCTTCCACAGTTCCATCAATCCGCGTGCGGTGGCTGAAGATGAACACGTCACCTTTAATGGTTTCATCGGATCGGATTTCGGTCGTCTCGCCCTTCCTGACGTCCTGCGCCGACGCCGCCGGAGGCATCATCAACGCCCCCACTAACGCGCAGAAGCCTGTCAACACCAGCGCCAGTGCAGCCGATCCGCGCCGCAATCTTCGCCGGAAGAACGCCAGGCCGAAGCCGCCCACGGTAAGCATCGCCACCACCTCCAGCAGAGTGATCACCGATTGCCACCCTTTCCAAAACGCACCTTGAAAAATCAACAGGTTCAGCAAGCTCGTGCTCCCAAATCCCGCTTGTGCCAGCTGTTGCTCCCAAGGCTCGATGTAACCGGTATACAGCGCGTAAACTCCGGTCGCTGCCAGCCCGAACAAGACGCCCCAGATCCACTGCATCGACCGGCGCGCCCGTTCCTGAAATTGTGCCAACCGCAACGGCAGTGCTTCGTCTTCCTCGAGCATCGCCCGCGTCAGCAACCGCGATTCGCGCTCGATGGCGCGCAGCAGCGTCCGGCACGCGTTGCACTCCTGCGTGTGCGCCGACACTTCCTGCGCCCGCGTTCGGTCCAGTTGCCGCTCGATATAAAGCAGGCAAGCCATTTCGTCAAGATGCTGCGTCGCGCGTCCGTCCGGCTGCAGATCGCCCGGCGAGCCGCCCAGCGGATTGTCGTTGTCGTTCACGAAGCTCCTCCCGCAGCCAGCGCTCCTGTTTCACCCAGCGCCTGCCGCAGTTCATGCCGCGCGCGCAGCAGCACCACGCCCACAAAGGCGCGTCGCACACCCAGCGCATCGGCAATTTCGTCGTAACTCATGTCCGAGTAATAGCGCATCACCAGCGCCATGCGTGCCCGCGCCCCCAGCTTGCCCAGCGCGCGCCGCACCTCATCACTCGTGCTCTGCTCGATCATGCGATCGAGCTGGTTCGGATCCGGATGCTCCAACGGCACATCCGCCACGTCATCGGTCTCTTTGTCTTGCCGGATTTTGCGCCGCCTTAGCAGGTCCCAGCAATGGTTGGCGGCCACTTTGTAGAGCCAGGCGCTGAAGGATCGGGTTTCGTCGTATTGCGTCAGCTTGTCTCGCAACTTCATGAAAATTTCCATGGTGGCATCTTCGGCGTCTTCCCGGGTAGGCAACGCCCTCCGGCAAAAGCGGAATATGGCGGGTGCGAACTCCCGGTATAACGCGCCCCAAGCGTCGGCATCTCCCGCCCGCGCCCGAGCAACCGCATCCGTCGGTTCCGTCTTCCCCGGCGCGCTCATCCTATCTGGTCTCGGCGCATCCATAGACTAGTACGCAGCGGAGCGTGAAAAACTTACACAAGCCAAATAAGCAGCGCCAAAGGCCCAATTCATGGCGTCTGGAGCAGCCTTGGGGGGGCAGCAGGAGCGCAGTAACCCCAAATTTGCCGGTTAAGCCGGATCGAGCCCCCACGCGACCCCAGCCGCAGCACTGTACCAGAATAGTCCTGTAAAGCAGCACCCCGTACCCGCAGAGGTTAAGTCGGTGCCAGGCTTCAGTTTACCCTGAGAGTACACGGACCCGCCCCCGCCACCCTCGGCCGCTATGTCGCCTGACGGGCTGAACAAGCGGGACGGGCGTACCGCCCGGCCGCGGCCGCTTCACTTGGTCTTGGAATTTTCCGTCTTGACGATAAACGCTGCCACGTTGTCATGCAGCGCCTTCAGCGCGGCCTCGTGCGCATACACCATGTGCCCGGATTCGTAGAACTTGAATTCGATATTGCCCTGCAGTTTCGCCGGAATCGGCAAATGCTGCATTTCGTAGATGCCTTCATAGAACGGCGTAGCCAGGTCAAAATAACCGGCGTTCAACAGTACTTTCAGGTCCGGGTTGTATTTCATGGCGATGGCCAGATCGGGCATCACGTTCGCCGCCATCGGCAGCGGCTCCGGCGCGCCGGGAGCCTGGTGCAGGGCATTCCACGATTTCGAGACATCCATCTCCGGCTTGAACTCCTTGCCTTCGCCATATTTCAGTTCTTTGCGCACATAATCATTGAACGCGGAAACGTACGCGGAGCTGATCGCCGCCGACTGCGGATCGTAATCGGCTTCCTTGCTCAGCGGATCAAACGTCGGGCCGGAGAAGCGCGTGTCGAGCCGGCCGGTGGTCGAATCGCTCTCGTCGAGCAGCATTTTCTCGAACTGTCCCCCGTTGATCCGCAGGTCCGACTTCTCGATGTACTCGACAGGCAACCCGGTGTAGGCATGCAACTTTGCGGCAATCGCGTGGCGCTGCTCGGGCGCCAGTGCGGCGCCGGCGCCCAGCGCCTGCGCGTACTCGTTCATCGTAAAGTGCTCGACCTCTGCCAGCAGCGCCGGCAAGTCCGCATGCGCGTCGGGTAATTTGTGGTGATACCAAGCCGACGCCGCATAGGTAGGCAGCACCAGCTGGTACGGCAAGTCCACGCCGGGATTAAACTGCGGGCCATCCGCGCTGAAATCGAAATTCAATATCTGCGACAGCAGAATCACGCCGTTGAAGTCCACGTCGCGTTCGGTCTCCAGGATGTTCGAGAGCACTGCCGATCGCGTCGTGCCGTAACTTTCGCCAAACATATACTTCGGCGAATTCCACCGGCCATATTTCGCCAGGAACTGCACGATGAAATCGGCAAACGCCTGGGCGTCCGCATCGACGCCGTAAAATGCCTTTTCCTTATCCTTGCCGCTGATGCGGCTGAACCCGGTCCCCGGCGCATCCACAAACACTAGATCGCTCACGTCCAGCAAACTGTAATCGTTGTTGACCACCGGATACGGCGCCGCCGGCGTATGCGTAGAGTCCGCAGTCACCACGCGCCTCGGCCCGAACGCCCCCATGTGCAGCCACACGCTCGCAGAACCCGGCCCGCCGTTGTAGAGAAAGGTGATCGGCCGCTGGGTATCGGTCCCTTCCAGCCGCTTCTCGTCGGTTTTCTTGTCGTCGGACTTCTCGTCTTTCTTGGCCCCGGACTTCTTGTCTCCTTTCTTGACGTCGCTCTTGTTGTCATCACTCACGCTGTCAGTGCTCTTGAAGTATGCGACGTAGAACATGCTGGCTTCCGCGGGCTGGCTCTTGTCGTTGGGGTCCGCGTTCTGCGGCACATCGTCCCAACCCTTGGGGTGCACGACCAGAGTGCCGGCAACCGCGTCATACGCGACCTGCTTGCCGCCAACCGTGACCGAGCCTTTGCTCCGCTGCTCTTCCGCTTTGAACTGATCCGGCTTGGCCGCGTCCGGTTTTGCCGCGGTCTTGTCGTCTTTGGTCTGCGCAGGAATCGCCGTGAGAGGCAGCGCGAGCGCTACTGAAGTGAGGGCGATAGACAAGCAGAACGCTCGCTTCGGCTTTCGCAGCGCGTTATTCATCGGGACAGTTCTCCGTTGACCGAACAAGTCGGCGTCTTGGTCTTGGCTTCCAGCGTCGCAGAACGTACACCGGACATGCCTTGAATGCAACTTCCCTCCGCATTAAGCGTTGACGCCACGCGAAATATTTCCTACATTGGGGCTGCGACGTTCCTGTCGAGTAAGGAGGTGATCCACTGAGGTACACGAAGGATTAAGACGTAAACGAGAGGGGCGCTTGTGCGTTGGCCGAGCGCCTTTCTTGCCTTTTATCCCCCCTTTTTATCGCCTCGTCGGCAGGGTTCTCAAGCTTTGGCTTTTTTGGGTGCGTTGTCTGGGCGCTGCCTTGCCTCCGTAGAATTGACAGGAGAAGAAGGCGTATGAGAACGTCTCCCCACTGAAAACGCCTTTCCGCGAAACCGTACCTACTCCCCGATGGGAATCGTCAGCGACAACGTCGGAGCATGGCAGGGCGCGACCCTCGTCGCACTCCTCACCGTTTTCTCGGACAAGATCATCGGTCGCATTCGCTTCCGGCTCAATCGCGCGCCAACTCCGCGAAGTACTTGGCTCGCAGGTCGGCGCCGCCTCCTGCTCTGAAACATCCCACATCTGCACCATCCACGACGACGGGGATCGAGACGGCTACAAGAATTCCAGAGTTGCCGTACGTTTCCTACCGACTGCGGGCTGAATGCGTTACATTGGAAGGTCAGGCTGCTGCTGGGCCCCGTTCTGTGCGGTCCAGCCAAACACACCATGTCGGAAAAACTGCCTAGCCTTGTGATTGTTGGACGCCCCAATGTGGGCAAGTCTACCCTGTTCAACCGGCTTACCGGGACGCGGCGGTCGATTGTGACCAATGAGCCGGGGATTACGCGGGACCGCATCTATGGCAAAGCGGAATGGCGGGGGCGCAACCTGGAGATTGTCGATACCGGGGGCATCGTGCCGGACGATAAGGCGCTGATCCCGACTGAAATCTTGCGCCAGGCGCACATCGCCATCAGCAAGGCTGCGCTGCTGGTGCTGGTGGTGGACAGCCAGGCGGGACTTACGCCGGCCGATGAAGAGCTGGCGCGGTTGTTGCGGGCCACCGGAAAGCCGTTTGTAGTGGCGGCGAATAAGGTGGATGCGATGTCGCAGGAGGCGAATGCTGCGGCGTTTCACCGGATCGGCGCGCCGGTGTTTCCGATCGCGGCGGAGCATGGGACGGGCGTGGATGATTTGCTGGATGCGGCTTTGGCCGAGACGCACGACGACGCGGAGAACGCGACCGAGGAAAAAGCCCCTGACGCTGTCGAGGTGGCAATTATCGGGCGGCCCAATGTGGGCAAGTCCACCTTGCTGAATCGCATGGTGGGCGAGGATCGCTCCATCGTTTCGCCGATTCCCGGCACCACCATGGATTCGGTGGACACCGAAATGGAGCACGACGGACATCTGTACCGCTTTGTGGATACGGCCGGGATTCGGCGGAAGGCCAAAACTACCCTGGTGGCCGAGAAGCTTAGCGTGGTGATGGCGCGCCGCGGGCTGGAACGCTGCGACGTGGCGCTGCTGATTGTTGATGGCGAGCAGGGCGTCACGCAAGGCGACGCGCAGATTGCCAGCTACGCCGAAGAGTCGGGCCGCAGCGTGATCATCGTGATGAACAAGTGGGACCTGGCTATCGAGGCGGCGCGCAAGGCATCCGAGCGCGATGCGGGGACGACCAAGGGCAAGGCCAAACTCGCAGCACGGGCCACAGAGAGGCCACGAGCTGGGGCAAGAGCCAACGCGCGGATCAGCGCGCGAACTGTGGCGCAATCGCGGGCGCAATCAAAGACCCAGGCGCGGGGGCAATCCAATCGCGGGTTCAGCATCGGGGTCGGCCCGGGGTCGGGTGGGGAAGCGACCGCGGGAGTGCACGCCTACGGTGAACTCGATAAGAGTCGCCTGCTTTACGACTACGAACGGATGGTTCGCGACAAACTGAAATTCCTGAGCTACGCGCCGATCGTGTTTCTTTCGGCCAAGACGGGCGATCGCGCCAGCAAGCTGTTTCCGCTGATCGACGAGGTCGCGGCCGCGCGCAAGAAGCGCATTTCCACGCCGGAGCTGAATCGCTGGCTCAAGGAAGAGGTTGACCTGCAGCGCGGGACCACGCCGAAGGCGCGGCCGGTGCGCATCTACTACATGACGCAGGCGAAAACCGCGCCGCCTACCTTTCTCATTTTCACCAACCAGAAGACACCGCTGCACTTCAGCTACGAGCGGTTTCTCGAGAATCAGCTGCGAAAGAAGTGGGATTTTCCGGGGGCGCCGATACGGTTTGTGCAGCGGTTGCGGAAGCGGGAGCCGCGGCCTGGGGCGCCGCGCGATGACGATGAGTAGCGGGATGACGAAGGGCAAAGCAGATTCCCCTCTGCGCGGGTCGACGCGTCACCGCCGTCAAATTCACGCGGCAAGGACGAAGTGAACGCGGAAGAGAAAATCGCCCTGCTTGGTTCGGAATGACAGGTTGCGGGTGGGCAGGCGGTTGGCGAAGGACGCGCTAAAGCGCGTCCCTGCACAGGCAACGCACGCGTTGACACAGGGGAAATTTGGCCTAGGATGAAAGCGTTCCTGATTGGATGGAACGGAGAGACTCGAGAGTCGAACTAGAACCGAGAAGGGCCAGCACCAGAGAAAGCCCAAACCGAGAAAGAAAGATGACTGGAACCGGAACACAAACCGCGACAGAAGAGAGGCTGTATCGCATCGGCGAGGTTAGCCGCTTGTCGGAGCTGAAACCGTTTGTCCTGCGCTACTGGGAAACCGAGTTCCCGATGCTGGAGCCGGTGAAAAGTCCCAGCGGGCACCGCATGTACCGCCAGGAAGACGTGGACATGGTGTTCAAGATCAAGCGGCTCCTGTACGACGAAGGATTTACGATTGCCGGGGCGCGGCGGCACCTGCGGGAGACCAATGGTGCGATCGGACCGGAAGCGCATTCCCATTTCGCCGATTCTGCCCAATATGGAAGTTCTACCCCTTCGGGAAACCCCGGCGGGTCCGGCAGGCACAGTGCGCATGGCGGACATCCCGAGAATGCCGGTGAACTGTTGAGCCGCAAGATGCTGTTGGACCTGCGCGACACGCTGCGCGCTTTCTTGACGCTTCTCGAACGGCGGTGATACGGTAGAGGTCGGAAGTTGGGCGTTAGAAGTTGCAAAGAGAAACTGCGAACGCTCCAGCGAGCCGGCAGGGATGCCGGCGCTACCAGTCTTGGCGCTGATTGGCCATCTGGTTTCCGGTCCAAGATGATAATTGCAGTTCCTGCGGTGTTTTACCCCGGTCGGGACGTAGCGCAGCCTGGTAGCGCGCACGCTTGGGGTGCGTGAGGTCGCTGGTTCAAATCCAGTCGTCCCGACCATTCTTCAAAGTATCCTGCGTTTTTCTTCGATTTTTTTCCCTACCAGAGTTGCGTGCGAATTTTTCCGCTGCAAGTTTTCCAGGTTGTCTCGGGTTTTGCGTGGCTAGTCCGCGGAGGCTGTAGAGGCAAGCTTGTCAGCGGGCAGTTCGGTGGGTGCGATCGGCATGGTTACCGTGATGGTGGTTCCGGATCTGTCTGATTGAATGTCGAAGCGGCCGCCTTGCTCGCGGACGCGCTCGCGCATGCCCGCTAAGCCGACGCCTACATCCGCTCCCGTCTTCAGGAAACTGGTGAGCATTTCGCGCGGCATTCCTTTGCCGTAATCGCGGACGCGAAGAATCACGATCGCGCGCGAGGAGTGCAGCGAGACTTCGGCGCGCGGGCTCTTGGAGTGGCGATGGATGTTGGTGAGCGATTCCTGGAGAACGCGGAAGACCACGAGTTCGGCGGCGCGCGGCAAGCGGCCCGTTTCATCGGGGATGTCGGTGAGCAGCTCGATGCCGCTGCGCTTGGCGAAGCCTTCGGCGTACCATCGCGCGGCGGAAGCGAGGCCCACTTCATCGAGGAGCGGCGGATGCAGCAGGTGCGAGATGGTGCGCGTTTCAGTGACAGAGTCGGTGAGCAGCTTGTCGATTTCGGCGAGGAGCTGGTCTTGCGGGTTCTTCTCCAGCAGAACGGACATGTGCATCTTGGCCACAGCCAGGAGCTGACCCAGACTGTCGTGAAGTTCGCGGGAGAATTTGCGGCGCTCTTCATCTTGCAGCTGCAGGACGCGGACGCTGAGACGGCGGGCGCTCTCCTCGGTGCGTTCGCGCGCAGCGAGCTCGTTGCTGAGCAGGCGGAAATGAACCCAGAGGAGGAGAATGGCGAAAATGAACATCGCCAACAGGATGCAAAGCAGAATAACAAAGAGATTGTCGGAGAGGGCCTTGCGCTGGCCCAGGAGCTGTTGTTCCTCGGACATCATTTTTTGCATGATGTCGCTGAAGTCGGCGGCGGCGATCACATTGTCGCGACTCAAACGAAGTTGCGTGCTGTCATCGAGAGGGCCCGACTTGCGCAGCTCGATGGAAGTGTCCAAGAGTTCGATGCGCCGAAGAATATTGTCTTCGAGCTGGATACACATGGAACGCTGGACGGGATTGTCTTTGGTGAGTTCGCGAACGCGATCGAATCTCTGATGAACCTTGCCTTTGAGCGCGTCGTACGGAGCGAGTTGCGAAGCATCGCCGGAATTCAGGAAGGCGGTGCGCGTGCGAGCGGCAGCCGTGAGGCTGGATTGAATGTCGCCGAGCGCGATCTGGACGTCGTAGCTATGTTCGGTCCAAGCGGCGGTGTGTAAGAAGCGAACGATGGCGACCGAAGCGGCGACTCCGCTGACCAAAAGAAGGATCAGGGCGGATACGAATGCAAGCAGCGCCTTTTTTCTAGGCGACATTGGGAGCATTTTACGAGAGTCCGCCGATAAGAAGCCAGTTGCGTCTCATTCGAAGCACATAATACGGCACTGGGTCGGAAGCCGTACTACAGGAAAGGCCTTACGAAGAATTGGCGAAACCAGATCGCATCGGTCGGAGATGGTGACGCGTCCGGTGCCGATGACGCAAGATGCTGGGCGACGTTGAATTAACCCGCATCTCAAGACGGTGCCACAGAAGCGTTTAGAGGACCGCTTCGCGGGCCGCGAGCGCTGCTGGTAACATCTTGGGGATCATGACTCACATACTTTTGACGAACGACGACGGTATTCAAGGTACGGGACTTCGGGCACTGGTTGCGGCGATGGAAGGATTGGGGACGGTCACTATTGTGGCGCCGAGCCAGGAACAGAGCGGGGCGGCGCAGTCTTTGACGCTGCGGCAGCCGATTGTTTGCCATAACGTTGGGGAGCGCGAGTGGGCTGTGGATGGCACGCCAGCGGACTGCGTGATCGTTGCGCTGCACAAGCTTTTACCGGAGAGGCCAGACATCGTGATTTCAGGGATTAATTACGGGGCGAACCTGGGGGAGAACGTGTATTACTCGGGGACGGTGGGTGCGGCGCGCGAAGCGGCTCTGCATCACATTCCGGCGGTAGCGATGTCTTTGTGTTCGAAGAAAGCAGGAGTGAACTTCGAAGGAGCGGCGCGGGTGGCGCGGGCAGCTGCGGAGATGGTTTTGAAAGAGGGGCTGCCGGACGAGGTGCTGTTGAACGTGAATGTGCCGGAGCCGTGGACGGGCGGGGTGAAGTTTACGCGGCAGTCGAAAAAGATTACGCGGAACCAGTTGAGTGAGGGAAAGGATCCGCGCGGGCGAACGTATTTCTGGTTGTTCGAGCAGAAGATTGACAAGGACGTGGCGCCGGATTCCGATTATGCGGCGATATTTTCGGGGGCGGTGTCGGTGACGCCGTTGCATCTGGATCCTACGCATACGAAGTCGTTGAATCATTTGTCGCACTGGGCTGGGCCGTTAGGGGAGGCGTTTCGGGGAGAGAAGACGAAGTCATGAGGTAACGACGTAGAGAGGTCAACGAAGGAGAGGAAAAGATAACGGGGAGACGCCGACCTTGGCGGAGGCTGAAAAAACAGAAAAGGGCGATCGGAGAACTTGATGGGAAACAGCGTGGCACGGCTGGATGCCACTCGTCCGAGGGCGTGGCTTGCGTGGAGCAGCGGAAAAGACAGTGCTTGGGCATTGCACACGGTGCGTCAGGGGGGCGAATTCGACGTCGTGGCGTTGCTTACGACCGTGAATCGAACGCATCAGCGTGTCGCGATGCATGCCGTGCGGGAGAGCTTGCTTGAAATTCAAGCTGCGGCGGCTGATTTGCCCCTCGTGAAGGTACCGATCCCGTCGCCATGCTCAAACCAAGCGTACGAACAGGCGATGAGCGAGGTGATGACGCGGGCTCAAGCTGAAGGAGTGAAGCATGTTATTTTTGGCGATTTGTTTTTGGCGGATATTCGGGCTTACCGGGAAAAGCAGCTTGCACGTTGCGGGATGACGCCGGTGTTTCCTCTATGGGGCAAACAGACACGGCGGCTTGCTGAAGATATGGTTGCGGGCGGTTTGTCGGCGTATTTGACGTGCGTTGACCCGCGGCAGCTTCGTCGGGGGTTTGCCGGGCGCAAGTTTGATGCGGAGCTGCTGGCGGACCTTCCCGGGTCTGTCGATCCTTGCGGCGAGAATGGGGAGTTTCATACTTTTGCAAATGCGGGACCGATGTTCCGGAAAGAAGTCGGGGTTACCGTTGGGGAGATTGTGGAGCGGGAGGGGTTTGTTTTTGCGGATCTATTGGAGCGGAAAGGCGAAGTAACGGGGTAACGAAGTAATGAGGTAAAGATCAGAAAAACATAGCGCAGAGAACGCGGAGATTTCGCTGAGGCGAAGAAAAGGCGGGAAGGACTTAACACCGAGTTCACGGAGGTCGGAGCACAGAGTGCACAGAGGTGCCGAGGGACGGATCGTGGGACGAGATGACGGGTAGGCGTTTAGTCGGCGCGCAGGGCTGTGATTGGATCGATTAGGGTTGCGCGGCGGGCCGGGCGTAGGGCGGCTAGAACGCCTATGATAATTAGGATGGCGGCGGCTGCGGATAACGGTCCGAGATGTACGACGCTTGCACCGTAAAGAAGGTTCCTTACGGCAACCCCCGCTATTTCTGTGAGGATTACACCGGGTACGATTCCGGCGCCGAGAATCGCGAAAGTCTGGCGCAGGAGCAACGCGCGAACGTCGGCCGGCGTGGCGCCCATGGCGATGCGGATGCCGATCTCGGAAGTGCGCGCGGCTACGTTGAAAGAGAGCAGTCCGTAGAAACCGAGACCGGCCAACGCCATAGCGATCAGACCAAAGATGCTTGTGAGACGGGCCAGGAGTTTTTCCCGCAAGAGGCCTTCGTCGTATTCAGTGCTTAGCGACACAATTCTGTCGATGGGGAGATTGGGCTCGGCGGAACGCAGGGTCTGGCGGACGCTAGAGTAGAGTGCGGCGGGTTGGCCGTCGGCGCGGACCTCGATGCTTTCGGCGAACGTTGGGCGTTGCGTCAGTGAAAAGTAGGCGGTTGGCGACGGTGGCGCGCGGAGGTCGTCGAGTCTCGCGTCAGCAACTTCTCCTACGATGATGAAGTCGGCGTCGCGTGGGGCGGGTTGGTAGCCGATGCGGTGGCCGATGGGATTTTCGCTGCCGAAGAGTTTTTGCGCGAAGGCGTGGTTGACGATCGCGACGGGTTGCGACGTTGGGAGGTCGCGCTCGTCAAATTCCCTGCCTCGCAGCACAGAAATGCCTAGCGTTTCGAAATAGCCTGCGCCGACGTGGTTCTCTCCCCCGTGGAGTTGTGCCTCTGGAATTTCCGGGTGGCCGTAGACGTGGATGGCGGTGTTCCAGATGCAGCCGGGGATGGCGCACATGGAGACGGCGGCATCGCGGACAGCGGGTAGTTCCTTCAGTTGAGTTAGTACGCGGTTGTATAACTCCGGCAGATCATCCTCTTTGAATCCCGCATTGGTGAAATCCAGATGAACCGACAGGACGTGATCGCGATCGACGCCGGCGTCGATGCGGCTGATCTTGAGGAGCGTTTCCGCGAACAGGGCGGCGACGCCTAGCAGCACGAGAGAAAAGCTGACTTGGCCGACCAACAGGAGACTGGACCATTTGCGGGTGTTGCGGCCTTGGGACGAGGAGGAACTGGACCTGGCGGTCATGCTGGTGGCGAGGTTGCTGCGACTGATTCGCCACGCCGGTAAGAAGCTGAAGCCGACCAGGGTGGCGAAGAAGAGAGCGGCACCGTAGGCCAGCAGTTCCCATCCGAGACGTAAGTCGAGCGGGATGGGACGATCACCGGTGGAAGCCCAACGCAATAACAGAGCGCTGGCGACGCGGCTTATAAGGAATGCAGGGAATGCTCCGAGCGCTGCCAGTAACAAGTCTTCGGCCAAGAGCTGGCGCAAGAGGCGCCACCGGTTGGCGCCGAGGGATGCGCGTACCGAGAGTTCACGCTGACGGCCGAGCAGACGGACAAGCTGAAGATTGGCAAGATTTACGCAGCCGATGAAGAGGACCAATGCGGCCATGGCCATCAGGAGGATGAGAGGTTGCGAATATTCGGCGCGGAAGGTGCCTTCGCCGGTGGCGGCGGAGATTAGTTGGACGCGGCTTTGTTGGATTTGATCGCGCTCGCCGGGATCTTTCGAGGCGTTTGCGAGCAAGGCGAAATCGGGCTGCAGGATTTCGGTCCAACGCGCTGCGGAGGATGATTTTTCGTTGTCTGGTACGCGAACCAGGAGCCATAGCCAAAAGACGCTTTGCTGGTTCTGGTAGGAAGCGCGAATGTCCGCTCCGCTGCCGGGGCCGAGAGAGTCAAACCAGGTGACAAAGCGTCCTGACGATTGCGCTGCGAGAGGCAGCCAGATGTCCGGGGCGGTTCCGGCGACTACTCCGGAAAATCGTTCGGGAGCTACGCCGACAATGACCGCTGGAATGCCGTTGATGACGGCTGCTCTTCCGATCACCGCGGGATCGGCGCCGAAGGATTGCTTCCAGTAGGCGTAGCGGAGAACTACAGGGAGTTGCGTCTGTGCGGGTTCGTCTTCGCCGCGAAGAAAGAATCTGCCGGCTGCGGGGGAGAGGCCGAGGACTTCGAAGAAATTGTCGGAGACCATCTGGAAATCGGCGCGGGACGGCGAGCCGCCACTCGGTACGAGGATTCCTTGCGAGATGCCTGAGCGGGCGATTACTGAGGAGAGGTTGGCGCTGGAGGCGCGGAGGTTTCGATAAGCGGGCGAGGAGAAAAACCATTGGTGGTCAAAGGGAGATTTCACGGCGTGGAGGGAATAGAGTTGATCGGGGTGGGCGATCGGGAGGCGGGAGAATAACGCGGCGTGGAGGAGTTGAAAGACGGCGAGGTTGCCGCCGATGCCCAGGGCCAGGGTGAGGATTACGGTTAGCGCGAAGCCTGGGGATCGGCGTAGTTGGCGGGTGGAGTAGCGGAGGTCGGTGAAAAGCATGTCGATGGATGGCATTTTTACCGCACCTCATTGACCGACTTCCCGAGCGAGTCTGACGTTAGCAAATTTTCGGCGCTTCCGGTTGAGAAAGGATCGGCGAACCAATGAAAAAGTACTGACGCGGAGGTGCGACAGCAAGGCTCCCGCCACCCGTCGAGGCTCAGGATGAACGGTCGGCAGCCGCCAGGAGGCATTCCTATAAATGCCAGCTAGGGATGGGATAGGATACACCGGCGATGAGTAGAGCGAATCGATACGACGTGGTGGTGGTTGGGGCGGGGGTGTTCGGGGCTTGGACCGCCTGGCATTTGGGGCGGCGGGGGCAGAAGGTGTTGTTAGTGGATGCGTATGGACCGGGGAATGCGCGGAGTAGTTCGGCTGGGGAATCGCGGATTATCCGGATGGGGTACGGGGCGGACGAGATTTATACGCGATGGGCGCAGAGGTCCTTGGTGCAATGGAAGGAGTTTTTTGGATTCAAGAGACCAGGATTGTTTCATGAGACTGGAGTGTTGTGGCTCGCCGGCGAAGGCGATGCGCGGTTTCGCGAGACAGCGGCGACTTTGACGCGATGCGGCGTGGCGTTCGAAGAGCTTGATCGTGCGGAACTGGAGAAACGCTATCCGCAGATTGCTCTGGATGGGATTGCCAGGGGATTGCTGGAACTGCATAGCGGGGTGTTGATGGCGCGACGGGCGGTTGGAGCGGTGGTGGAGGCTGCGGTCGTTAGTGGGGTGGAGTATCGGGTTGCGGAGATTGTGACGCCGGACGGCGCGCAGGGATCCGGCAGACTGGCATCGATCGCCACGCGGAGTGGCGAGTCCATTGAGGCGGGTCAGTTTGTTTTTGCTTGCGGGGCCTGGCTGGGGAAATTGTTTCCGGCTGTGTTGGGCGAGCGGATTTTTCCCAGCCGGCAGGAAGTGTTTTTTTTCGGGGTTCCGGCTGGGGACCTGCGGTTTTCGCCGCCGGCGCTGCCGACCTTTCTATTTCAGGGCGATGAGAGTTATGGGATGCCGGATTTGGAGGGGCGCGGGTTCAAGATCGCGCTGGACCGGCACGGGGTGCGCGTCGATCCGGACACGCAGTCGCGGATTGTTACACAGGAGGCTGCGGAGGAAGTGCAGCGGTATGTGGCTCGACGCTTTCCGGGATTGCGGGATGCGCCGGTTGTGGAGACGCGGGTGTGCCAGTATGAGAATACTTCCAGCGGGGATTTTTTGATCGACCGGCATCCGGAGAAGGAAAACGTTTGGTTTGTTGGCGGAGGGTCGGGGCACGGATTTAAGCATGGACCGGCGGTTGGGGAGCATGTGGTTGGACGGATTTTGGACGGGGTGGTGGGGGAGGAGAGATTTTCGTTTGGGAGCAAGGAGAGGGTGCAGCGGCGGGCTGTTTATTAGGTCGAGGTTTGCACCGAACGATTGGCGACAGGAGTTAACCAGAAGGAACTCGGCTCCGAGGCAACGTGGCGGGGTTGACGCCGGGAGGGGCAAGCCCCTGCCCCTACGGGAATTGGCAGGCGAGTGAAACTTGTTGCTGAAGTTTGCGTCTGAACAGGGGAACTGGAGGAGACATGGGATTTGGGCGGGTTGGTCGGGTGATTGTTTCGGCGTGGCTTGTTGTGGCTCTGGTATTGGGATACCGGGCCGGAGCTTCCGCGGGGCCGGGTAGCGCGGGGCACCCTGGCGCGACGGAGTTTAAGGTCCCGGTGGAGTATTACAAGTTGCCGAATGGGTTGCGGGTGGTGCTTTCGCCGGACCACACGGCGCCTACGATTTGCGTAGGGGTGTATTACCACATTGGATTTCGGATTGAGCCCCGGGACCGGACCGGGTTTGCTCATTTGTTCGAACACATGATGTTTCAGGGGTCGCAGAATCTGGGGAAGATGGAGTTTGTGAAGTTGGTGCAGCAGAACGGCGGGATTTTGAATGGGTCGACGCGATTTGATTTCACGAATTATTTCGAGGTTTTGCCGGCAAACAAATTGGAAACCGCTTTGTGGGCGGAGGCCGATCGGATGGGCGGGCTCGCGGTTACGGATGCGAATTTGACGAACCAGCAGGGGGTGGTGGGTAGCGAGGTGAAACAGAACGTGTTGAACCGGCCGTTGGGCGGATTTCCGTGGCTGGATATGCCCCAGGTCGCGAATTCGAATTGGTATAACGCGCACAATTTTTACGGGGATATCAAGGATATTGAGGCCGCGAAGTTGACCGAAGTGCAGGAGTTTTTCAAGACATACTACGCGCCGAATAATGCGGCGCTGGCGATTGTGGGAGATTTTGATCCGGCGGAAGCGAAGCGATTTGTGGAGAAGTATTTTGGGCCGTTGAAGGCTTCGGAATTGCCGGCGCAGCCAGATTTGACCGAGCCAAAGCAGGAGAAGGAAAACAGGGAGACGAAGACGGACGCGTTGACCAAGCGGCCGGCGATTGCGGTGGCTTATCACGTGCCGGACCGGAATACGCCGGAATATTACGCGATGATTTTGCTGGATGAGATCTTGATTGAAGGGGACGACAGCTTGCTGCATCAGGAATTGGTGCAAAAGCGCGGATTCACCGGCAGCGTGGAGGGCGGGATCAATTTGTTAGGCAATCCCTACGACTACCAAGGGCCGATGCTGTTTATCGCGGACCTTATGTACGATCCTTCGACGAAGCCGGATGACATTTTGCAAGCGATGGATGGGGTGATCGAGCCGTTGCGGACCAAGGCGGTGGATCAGAAGACGCTGGACCGGGCGCTGGTAAAGGCGCGGTCGGATTTGTACGACACGTTCGGGCAGCAGGGCGGATTTGGATTGGTGGACATTTTGGCTAGCTTTGCTTTGTTTGATGATAATCCGGGGCGGGTGAATACCCTGGCGGGGGAGCTTGAAAAAGTTACGCCGGAATTATTGCAGAAGACAGCGCAAGAATATTTGCGCCCTACGAATCGGACGGTTTTGGTGGTGGAACCTAAGGTGGCGCTGGAGGCTCCGAAGTAGTGAGGGAATGCGTTGACCGTCGACAAAAAGATGCGAAGAGCTGTTGTAGCACGCAGTTTTTGGGATCGGTGGTGGTTGCGCGAGGCATAGACGCTTCGAAGCTGGGCGTAAAACAATTGTGTCTATGCTACCTCGGAGGACGGAGGCGTTGATGATTCGTACGGGCGTGCAGAGGTTCGTGCGGTGTGTTGTTGCGATGGGCGTGGTGGTGACGCCGGCTCTTGGGCAGAAGCAGACGCCGCCGGCGGGTGGGGCGCCTAAGGCGTTTACCGTGCCTGCGCATGAGACTTATGCGTTGGCGAATGGGATGAAGGTGACGCTGGTGCCTTACGGGAATATTCCGAAGGTGACCGTGAGCCTTGCTTTGCGTGGCGGGAACATCGATGAGGCCCAGGAACAGCTCGGCGTGGCGGACATTACCGGGGAGTTGCTGAAGGAAGGAACGACGACGCTTGGCTCGAAGGAAGTGGCGGAAGCGGCGGCGCGCATGGGCAGCACGCTAGCGGTCACCGTAGGGGCGGATGAGACCACTGCAACAATGGATGTGCTGTCGGAAAGCGGGCCGGCGGCGGTGAAACTGTTGGCGGACGTGGTGGAGCATCCACTGCTGCCAGAGTCGGAGCTTGCGCGGCTGAAGACGAACATGCTGCGCCAGATTGCGGTGGCGAAAACGCAGCCGGGGCAGATTGCCTTGGCCAGGTTTCGGAAATTGATGTACAGGGATCATCCTTACGGTGATGTACTGCCTACCGAAGAAACCGTCAACAAGTTGACGATTGAAGATGCGAAGAAATTTTATGCGGCGAATTACGGGGCGGCGCGGGCTCATTTGTACGTGGCGGGAAAATTCGATGCGGCGGTGGTGAAGAAGGCAATTGCTGAGAATTTTTCGGGGTGGGCAAAGGGAGCGGGACCAACGGAGAAAGCGCCGTCGCCGAAGACGCAGCGGATCCTGGATGTTACGGATCGTCCGGGGGCGCCACAGTCGACATTGTATATGGGGTTGCCGGTGGCGGATCCTACGAGCCCGGACAATGTGCGGTTGATCGTGAGCAACGCGCTGCTGGGCGGCTCGTTTGCCTCGCGGATTACCGCGAATATTCGCGAACAGAAGGGTTACACGTACTCGCCGCGGAGCCAGGTTTCGAGCCGGTATCACGACGCGTATTGGGTGGAGGTTGCCGACGTTACGACCAAGGATACGGGGGCTTCGCTAAAGGAAATTTTCGGGGAAATTACGAGGTTGCAGAAGGAAGCGCCTGGGGTGGATGAGTTGAAGGGGATTCAGAGTTATCTGTCAGGGGTTTTTGTGATTCAGAATTCCACACGGCAGGCGTTGATCGTGCAATTGCGGTTCGTGGATTTGCAGGGGCTTGGCGAGGATTATTTGAAGACGTACGTGCAGCGGGTGAATGGGGTTACGCCGGATGAGGTGAAGGATACCACCACCAAGTACATTAAGCCGGAGTTGATGACGATTGTGGTGGTCGGAGATAAGGCGAAGATTAGCGAGCAGTTGGCTCCTTATGCGGGGGATGCGGGGAAGTAACCGGGCAATGATGGCGAGTGCGGCGAAAAGCGGTCGGTTGAGATCCTTCACTTCGCCCCGGATGACAGATTTCTTTTGAGTTGCGAGTTTATACCAGGAGCTGAGACCAGGACGTCAGGCTTTTTGGGCACGCCGGCGGGGGTTTGGCGCTGTCGGGGCGTGTTTTGTGCGGCGGGCCTTTTCGGCGTAGAGGTGTTGGTCGGCTTCCGAGAGCAGCTTTTCGATTCGTTCGCCGTCTCCACTGTAGATCGAAATTCCGATGCTGGCCGAGAGCGGGGGTGTCTCGCTGTCGGCTGCGAGTACTGCGCGAATGCGGCCAGCTACCAGTTGAGCTTCGGATTCCTGGGATTCGGGAAGGACCAGAGCGAATTCGTCGCCACCGTAGCGGGCGGCCGTGTCGATGGCGCGGCAATGGATTCGAAGGGTGTCGGCGAGGCGGCAGAGGGCGCGGCTGCCAACGAGGTGGCCGTAGGTATCGTTGATTTTTTTCAATCCGTCGAGGTCCAGGAGGAGCACCGCGAAGGAGCGGCCGTTGCGGTTGGTGCGTTCGGTTTCGCTTTCGAGGACATCGAGAAGGCGGCGATAGTTGGCTAAGCCGGTGAGCGGATCGCTGACGGCGAGGTGCTGCACTTGTTCGAAGAGGCGCGCGTTGTCGAGCAAGGCGCCACCCAGTGCCACGGCGTAACTGGTGACCGTGAGGGCCTGCGCGAGGACAAACGGAGTATCAAGCAAGCGCATGGACTGCGAGGCGGCAAGCTGGGCGGCGACGTTCATCCAAGCCGCGGAGTAGAGAGCGCGATCGAAAGCTGTGCCTTCGATTTGCAAGCGGCGGCGAAACCAGACCAGCGCGACGAGAAAAAGCCCGGCGGGCAGTAGCTGCTGAGGATTGGGGATGAAGGCCAGGGGGTGAGGAGAAGTCTCCGGAGGGAGGCGGCGCAGGGCGGCCGTGATGAAATAAGTCAGGCCAACAACCGTGAGCAGTGCGCCCGCAATTTCGAGCCGTGGACGGCGGGAACGCGGGAGAAAATGTTCCACAAGCAGAGCGACTACGAGGAGCAAGCCCAGGACAATGCGGCCCGCCCACCAGGAAACCGGGGCCCAGCGCAGGTGCACTGGGGTTTCCTGCAGAAATTGGAAGAAAAGCAAGCTTGAGGCAGTAAGCAGCGTGCCCGAAAGCAGGAAGCCGGAACCGAGGATGAGGGAAATGCGATCCTGCGTACCCTGAAAACGGACCAGGGTGACGGCAGCAAAAACGAAAGCGAGCAGGCCGGTGGTGACTTGCAGGTACCCCTGAAGGACAGGATCGGATTGCAAAGGCACGGCGCGCAGCCACATGGCCAGGAAAAAGACGACAAGGAAGCCTGAGGCATGCGACAGGAAAGGCGTCGCGCTATTACGATTCGAGATGAGTGAGCCCTTGCCCATAAGCTTTTGGTTGACCTCGGCTGGGACCGGGCCCTCTCATTCTATTAGACTCCGAATCGGATAGAGGCGTTGCGGCGGAATTCAGGTTTGTTTTAACTAAGAGATACCGTACGGATGGATTTGCTCACCTGTCCATGCGAACAGGTTTTTTTCTTGGGGACAGCTGACTTCGCTTCTTTTTCGGGCTTTTCTCTACGTTTCGCGCGCCGACTGGTGTTGCTGTTGGCTGGCGAAAATCTCGCGGACGCGGTCGAGAGTATCGATTTCAGCGACGGGTTTGTCTGGGCGAAGGCGGACGATGCGGGGGAATCGCAGGGCGAAGCCGCTGTCGTGGCGATTCGAACGCTGGATATTGTTGAAAGCGATTTCCATGACGATGAGCGGGTCGACGGTGCGGACGTGGCCACGGTCGTCAATGGTGTGGGCGAGGAAATAATCGGTCAGCTCGCGGATTTCGGCATCGGTTACGCCCGAGTAGGCTTTGCCGATGTTGACCAGGCGGTCCGCGTCGCGGACCGCGAAAGTGTAATCGGAGAGCAGGCCGCGGCGTTTGCCGTGGCCGTATTCGGCGGCGGTGACGACTACGTCCAGCGTGGCCAGCGGACGTTTCAGCTTGATCCAGAACTGGCCGCGGCGGCCCGGAACGTAGGGGGATTGCGGAGCTTTCGCGACAAGGCCTTCGTTGCCTTTAGCTAATGAGGTGCTGAAGGCAGCTTCGATTTCTTCGCTGGTGGTGCAAAGATCGGCACGGGTGAACTGGACTTCGGGCTGCTCGTACGGGGCGAGGAGATCCGTAAGTTTCAGGCGGCGTTCGGCCAGCTCGAGGTCCAGCAGCGTTTCACCGTTCAGGAACAGAAGGTCGAAAGCAACAAAGCTTGCGGGGACCAGCGTGGTGGTGAAGAGATCGATTTGCTTGCGGCCCAGACGCTGTTGGAGCTCGGTGAACGGGATGGCGCGGGCGTCGCGCCAGCCGATGATTTCGCCGTCAAGGATGAAGTCGGCGGGGATCTTGCGGATGGGTGGGAGGAGTTCGGGGAATTCCGTTACGCGATCGAGGGTGCGGGAGAAGATTTCTACCTGTGGGCCTCGCTTGTGGACTTGAGCGCGGATGCCGTCGAATTTTTCCTCCACCAGCGCGCCGGTTGGAAAAGTGGCGATCAGATCGGCAACGGTCTGCGCAGGAGTGGCTAGCATTGCAGAAATGGGGCGGAAGAGTTCGAGTTGAACTTCCGCCAAGCGGCCCGCGGCGGCTTGCCGGAGAGTTTCGCTGATGTCACCGATTAGCATGTTGGCACGCTGGACCGAGGCGAGAGGTTGGTCGTAGCACTGAGCGATGGCTTCTTCGACCAGGTTCTCTTTCAGGCCGATGCGCAGTTCGCCGGTGCAGAGCTTAATGAAGTATTTTGCTTCGAGGGCGGAAAGTCTGCGGAGAGTTTGTTCGAACATCGCTTGTTTTGCGGCAGGGCCCCGCTGGCGAGCCAGCGAGTCGTAGACGGCGGCGATATCATTCAGAGTGAGTGGTGACGGGGTCCGTTGGGCTTGCAGAATTTCTTCGGCGCCGGCGCCTATGTCGCCGTGGTGACGGAGGGTGGGCGCGAGTTCGTGCGGATCTTTCTTGGCGATGGCGGCGACGGCTCGCAGGAGGATCGAAAAGCCGACGGAGAGAACGCGCTCTTCGCGGCGTGGGAAGACGCGGCCACAGAGGTACAGGGCGGCTAGCGCGGCATTTTCGGGGGAAGATCGGTGAAGATAGTCGGCTACTAAGCGAACTTTTTCGGTCTTTTTGGAGGTGGTGGCGATGGACTCGCAGAGTTGGCTGAAGCGGAACATGGAAGTAGGTCTGAGTATCGCATGGAGCAATCGAGACGCGCCGGACGGAAAAGAATGGTCTTGCGCGGGAAAAGGGCTTCGGGGGAGAATGCGTTGCTTAAAACGATTCAATAAGACATTGATATAGGCGAATACAGGCGCGGGCTGGTCGGGGGGCTCGCTGGAACCTGCAAAGTGGTCTACGGCGATGGCAGGCTAGCCTGCATGGGTAAATGCACCCTGGCCGACGTTGAGGCTGAGATTCTTCGGACATCGTTGTCGGATGCCCTCAGAATGACAACTGCTGCGTGTGGCAAACACTCGGAGAGGACACGCCGCAAAGCAATGCGGATTTGTGGGCTTTTGCAAAGAGGGAGCTCGATTGAGCAGCGATGCAGCGGTTGTGACGAATTCCGGGCCGGGTCTGCGGAGAACGCTCACGCTATGGGATTTGATCTTGTATGGCGTGATTGTGATTCAGCCGGTGGCGCCGATGTCTGTGTTTGGCGTGCTGAGCGAACGCGGGCGTGGCCACGTGGTTACGGCGATTTTGATCGCCATGGTGGCGATGCTGTTCACCGGGATCAGCTACGGGCGGATGGCGCGGGCGTACCCCAGCGCGGGCTCGGCGTTCACGTATGTAGCTCAGGAAATTCATCCGGGGCTGGGGTATGTGACCGGGTGGAGCATGGTGATGGACTACATACTGAACCCTTTGATTTGCACTATCTGGTGCGCGCAGCAGGCGCATGACTTTGCGCCGCACGTGCCGGTGTGGGGCTGGAAGATTTTTTTTGCACTGGCGTTTACGCTGCTGAATATTCGCGGGGTGAAGACCTCGGCGCGGATCAACACGGGGATGGCCGTCGGAATGGGAGTGGTCATTGCGGTGATTTTCGTGGCTGCTGCGCGATACATCCTGGGGCATCCGCACGATGATCCTGGATTTTTTACGCGGCCGTTCTACGACCCACAAACCTTCAACTACAAAGCGCTGTTCGGTTGCACATCGATTGCGGTGCTGACGTATATCGGATTCGATGGGATTTCCACACTTTCGGAAGAGGCGGATAACCCTAGACGGAACATTCTGCTGGCTACCGTCTTGACATGCGTGGTGATTGGACTTCTCTCGGCAATCGAAGTGTATGTCGCGCAGCTGATCTGGCCGGCTTCTCAGCATTTTCCAGACGTCGATACCGCTTACGTCTGGGTTGCGGGACGTGCTTGGAAGCCCTTGTTCACCGTCGTTGGGTTGACCCTCTTGCTGGCTAATTTTGGGTCCGGGATGGGGGCACAGCTTGGCGCGGCTCGGCTGCTTTTCGGAATGGGGCGGAGCAATGCGCTGCCGAAGTCGTTTTTCGGGGTGGTGGACGCCAAGCACCGGGTGCCGCGAAACAATGTCTTTTTCGTGGGCGGAATCGTGCTGATCGGCGCTTTTTTCCTTTCCTATGGACTGGGCGCGGAGATGCTGAACTTCGGCGCGTTGATCGCGTTCATGGGTGTGAACGCGGCGGCACTTTTGCGGTACTTCGTGCGAGCGCAAGAAAAGAAAGTGTGGAATTTCATTCCTCCTGTGGTCGGGTTTTTCATTTGCCTGGCACTGTGGGTGAGCCTCAGTCGCCCGGCGATGATCGTCGGCAGTATCTGGATGATCGCGGGAATCGCCTTCGGCGTGTGGAAGACCAGGTGGTTCCGGGAGCCGCTATCGTTTGAAGTGCCCGCTGAATAGGAGTTTCGGAATGCACGAGGCATTGCAAATTGGGTGACTCTAGCAGGATGATACTGCCCGCGGAGGAGCCCCTACCGGTGAAACGGCCCAGTGAAAAGAATGCGGCTGTGACGATGCGCGATGTGGCCACGCAGAGCGGATTCTCCCCCGCCACCGTTTCCATCGTGCTGAACAACGCGCCCTTGGCGCGCTACATTGCTCCTGCAACCAAAAAACGCATCGAGGAAGTGGCGCGGAAGCTCGGGTACCGGCCAAACGCGATGGCGCGGTTCTTGCGCAGCAAGCGGACCCACAGCGTGGGCGTGTTGTTTGCGGATATCACCGATCCCTTCTGCACGCTGGTCATGCGCGGTATTGAGAACACGCTTTATCAGGCTTCTTATGTATCCATTTTCGCCGACGCGCACAACCAGCGGAGTCGTTTTGAACGATATCTCGAAATGCTCCTCGAGCGGCACGTGGAAGCGTTGATCGTCGTGGCCAACTGGCTGTTCGTGGATATTCAGCTGCTCGCGGACCTCTCGAAACGCAACATTCCGGCGGCAACCATTTGCTGTGAATTGCCGGGCGACAACATCAGCTCGGTGATGGTGGACAACGAAGCGGGGGCGCGATTGGCGCTGGAACATTTGTATCAGCTTGGGCACCGGAAGATCGCGTTTATCCGCGGTCCCAAGATGCTGATCGACAGCGGCCCGCGATGGCGGGGTATTCAAAAGTTCGCGCAGAGCGCAGGGCTAGAGATCGATCCGGCACTGATTCTACAATTGCCGGAATCGCTCGATCCGAATTCGAGTTTCGAGAGCGGATTCCGGTTCGCGGAGGAACTGCTGCAGCGCAAGAAGCGCTTTACGGCGATCGCGACATTCGACGATTTGGCGGCGCTCGGAGCAATCCGGGCGTTGACCAAGGCGGGCATTAAGGTTCCGGAACAATGCTCGGTAACGGGCTTCGACGATGTGGCCCTTTCGTCGCTTTCCGCACCGTCGTTAACGACGGTGCGGCAACCGATGGAAGCGATGGGCGAACTGGCGGTGAACATCGTAATGGAAGGAATAAACGCGTCTCTGGAAAAGCGGGAGTGGAACATCGTGAGTCACAAGATGAACCCGGAACTGGTGATTCGGGAATCGACGCGAGCGGTGTCGCTGACAGGCTCGGACGACTGATCGACGTAGGGGCTGCGCTGACCACGCCGAGAACAAGAGGTCGCTCCAGGCTCGATGTCAACAGAGCTACGACAAACGGCTGAAAAACAAACAAGCGCGGATGGAGCGGTCCGCGCTTGTTTTGCTTCACGGCAGGTTTCCGGGTTGCTCCGGTCAAGTCTCGCTGCCGCCGGCTATTGTGGCGGGAGGAAGACGGACGCCGGCAACATGAACTCCACGTTTGGCATTTCCGTGTTCACTCGGATTCGAGTGAACTTGCCTTTCTTTCCGCCGTTGCCCGCAAAGGAAAGCAGATATTGGTTTTCCAGGTGGCCTTCGATTTCGTCGAAGTATGGCTTCAGTTCCACGGGCACGCCGGTCCCGAGATAGTACGATTCGGCGCCGGTTTCCTCCGAGAGACGGCTGAGATTCGACTGTGAGTTGAAGACGCGCAAAAACCCGCGGCCCACATGGCCGGCGTCAGGGTAATAGATCGTCCATACGTTGATGTTCTTCTTTTGCGCTTGCTCGACAGTGGAATCGAGGTCGGGGTCAATCGGATCAAAACCTCCCCGGAAGTAGTCCACGCCCGAGGAAATCATGATGATCGAGCGTCGATCGCCGCCATGGTCCGGCCATCGCTTGATCCAATCCTGGACGGAAAGATAGGGACTGGTGAATGCGCCGCCTGCGCCTAGCGGCATCCGCAACGCTTTGGCGGCGAGAGCGTGGTCGTTGGTGAAATCCTGAGCAACGGCGGCTGTGCCGTTGCGCGAGTAAGCGACGGCGATGTAAGTGCTTTGCGCCTGGGCATCGATGAAGGCTTTCAAATCGTTCCACTGGCTGGCAACTTCCTGGTCCAGCGAGTCGTCAATCAGAATGGCCAGAAAGAGCGCCTCACCTCGCTTCCAATCAGCTACCTGCATACGCTCTTTGCCTTGAAACAACTCAACATCTTCCTTCTTGACTGGCGGCGGAGGTTGTTTTTTGCCAACCGCTGTAACTGTCGTGGTGACGGCGTCTGCCGCCGCCCGCGCAGGCCCCGCCGCAAGCAAGGTAAGTACAACGGACCCCGCGAAACCCAGGAGCGTCCGCTTCGATCGAGATATGCTCTTCATTTATTATCCTTCCTCTCATCCCTGTTTATTAGATGCAGGAACGAGTGAAATCGCGTACATTCCGTGTGGCGCGGCGGGCCCTTGGGAACGCAATTCACGGGCCTGCCCGGGCGATAGTACGCGGTCACAGCAGGTTCGACAACTCGGGAGTGAGCGGTGAAGGCTTATATCGGTGCGATCGACCAAGGCACGACCAGTACGCGATTCATGGTGTTTGACCGTTCGGCGCGCATTGTTTCCGTTGCGCAGAAAGAGCATGAGCAGATCTTCCCACGACCCGGCTGGGTCGAACATGATGCGCTGGAAATTCTGCGGCGAACGTATGAAGTGATTGGTGAGGCGCTGGAAAAGCGCGGATTGCAAGGGTCCGACCTTGCGGCGATTGGAATCACAAACCAGCGCGAAACCACAGTGGTGTGGGACAGCAAGACAGGTCAACCGGTGGCGAACGCTCTGGTCTGGCAGGATACGCGTGTCGCGGAAGATGTGGGGCGCTTCGCGAGCAACGGCGGGCAGAATCGTTTCCGGGCGCAGACGGGTTTGCCATTAAGCACCTACTTCAGTGGGTTGAAGTTGCGGTGGATTTTGCAGAATGTGGCCGATGCGCGCGAACGAGCAGCGGCGGGGGAGCTGCTTTTCGGAAACATCGATACGTTTCTGGTGTGGAATCTTACCGGCGGACCGAACGGGGGACAGCACATAACGGATGTAACCAATGCCAGCCGCACGCAGCTGCTCAACCTAAAAGCGCTGGATTGGGATGGGGAGATGCTCGCGGCGTTCGAGATTCCGCGCGTGATGCTGCCGCGGGTTCGATCGAGCAGTGAGGTTTACGGTGTCGGTACGCTGCCGGCGATTTCCGGAGTGCCGATCGCTGGAATTCTCGGAGATCAGCAGGCAGCGCTGGTGGGTCAAACCTGTTTTCGCCCGGGCGAAGTAAAGAACACATATGGTACTGGCTGCTTTCTGTTGATGAACACCGGCGAACGGATGGTGCCCTCCAACTTTGGGCTGCTGACGACCGTGGCGTATAAGCTGGGGGATGAGGCGGCGCGATACGCGCTCGAAGGAAGCATTGCGATCACTGGGGCGCTGGTGCAGTGGCTTCGCGATAATCTCGGGATTCTTGAGAAGAGTTCCGATGTCGAGGCACTGGCTCGCACGGTGGAGGATAACGGCGGCGTTTACTTCGTTCCGGCGTTTTCGGGTTTGTATGCTCCCTATTGGAAGGAAAGCGCGCGGGGCGTCATTGCGGGGCTCACCCGGTATGCGAACAAGGGTCATCTGGCACGGGCCGTGTTGGAAGCAACTGCGTTTCAGAGCCGCGAAGTCGTCGAGGCAATGGAAAAGGATTCGGGGATTTCGTTGGAGTCGCTGCGCGTGGACGGCGGGATGGTGACGAATGACCTGCTGATGCAGTTTCAGGCCGACATTCTGAATCGCGAAGTGGTGCGCCCGATGATTCAGGAAACGACGGCGCTTGGTGCGGCGTACGCGGCGGGGCTTGCGGTGAAGTTTTTTTCAGGGCTGGAGGAACTGCGTGCTAACTGGGCGGTCGATCGGATTTGGAAGCCGCACGTCGAGGAATTGGAGCGCGAAAGGTTATATCGGGAGTGGAAGAAAGCGGTCACGCGGTCGTTCGATTGGGTCGATGCTTGAGAGAAAGGGCAAAATATGACGTCGCCATTCCTGGGTGAATTCCTGGGCACGATGGTCTTAGTGCTTCTTGGCAACGGTGTCGTGGCGGGAGTGGTGCTGAAACGCTCGAAGGCGGAGGCAAGCGGTTGGATGGTGATCACTGCGGGGTGGGCCTTCGCCGTGATGGCGGGAGTTTTCACAGCAATCGCGTGCGGGAGCAGCGACGCGCATCTGAATCCGGCGGTGACGTTGGGTTTCGCGGTGCGGGCGGGAAATTTTGGTAAGGTGGCGCCGTTTGTGGCGGCGCAACTACTCGGCGCCGTTGTTGGTGCGACGTTAGTGTGGCTGCACTACTTGCCGCACTGGAAAGAGACGCCGGATGCGCCGGGGAAGCTGGCGTGTTTTTGTACCGCGCCTGCGATTCGCAGCTTAATTCCGAATTTGATTAGCGAAGTCGTGGGAACCTTCGTGCTTGTCTTCGTGGTCGGTGCGATTTTTTCGAAGAATGTTGCTGCGACCGGGCCGGGAAGCTTGGGCCCTTACCTGGTGGGGTCACTTGTTTGGGGGATAGGACTTTCGCTCGGGGGGACGACGGGTTACGCGATCAATCCGGCCAGAGATTTGGGGCCGCGGATAGCTCACACGCTTTTGCCCGTAGCGGCAAAAGGGAGTTCTGATTGGAGTTATGCGCCGATTCCGGTGATTGGACCGCT
>CAVTPW010000007.1:0-458567 GCA_963736725.1 uncultured Acidobacteriota bacterium
CTTGTCACCATTGTCTGCATCAAGCGCCAGGTCGCGGCGTCCGTCGTACAAGACGGAAACAGCTTCAGGAAAGCATGAGCTGATGCGGTAGGATTGTTTTCTGGCGACGGGCAACCATCTTGAAGATTCGGAGGAAGGATGTCTTCACCGCTACTACCCAGCGCGCTCGATGCCCGCACACAAGCCTTTCCGGTTCTTTCCGTTTCCCAGATCGACCGCATTCGTTCCTGTAGCCGGTCCCGGCACGTCGCCGCAGGCGACATACTGTTCGAACCTGGCGATGAGAACGTTCCTTTCTACGTACTCCTGTCCGGAAGAATGGAGATCGTGCAGCCGGACCTCGCAGGCGAACACCGGATTGCAAAACACGGGCCGGGCGAGTTCACCGGAGAAATGACCATGATCTCCGGACGCCGCTGCCTGGTCCGGGGCCGCGTAACGGAACCCGGCGAATTCCTGGAACTGACGGGCGACGGCTTCCGTTCGCTTGTGGCCAGAGACGCCGAATTGAGTGACATTTTCATGCGGGCCTTCATTCTCCGACGGCTAGAACTCATCAGTCAGGGCCAGGGCAACGTCATCCTGCTGGGTTCCCGACACTCTGCCAACACATTGCGACTGCGCGAATTCTTGAGCAGGAACGGATATCCCTACAGGTACGTGGATCTCGACATCGACAATACGTCTCAAGAGCTTCTCGACCGCTTTGCAATAGCACCTTCCGAGATTCCCGTTGTCATTTGCACCGGTCACTCCGTCCTGCGCAGTCCTTCCAATCAAGAACTCGCCGATTGTCTGGGATTCAACACCACCATCGATGAATCGCAAGTGCGCGACGTGATTATTGTAGGAGCGGGTCCCGCCGGCCTGGCAGCAGCCGTCTACGCCGGATCGGAGGGTCTCGATGTGCTCATGATCGAGACCACGGCACCCGGCGGACAAGCGGGATCGAGCTCCAAAATCGAAAATTATCTGGGCTTCCCAACAGGAATCTCGGGCCAAGAACTGGCGACACGTGCGACCGTGCAAGCCGAAAAGTTCGGAGCAAGGATGATGGTCGCGCACCGCGTAGTGCGCTTGGAATGCACAAGGCGGCCCTTCAAGCTGGTTCTGGACAACGGGAACAGTCTCGCGGCGCGCGCCATCATCATAGCCACCGGCGCGCAGTACAATGAGCCGCCGCTTAGCAACCTCGATAAATTCAAAGGCCAAGGAATTTATTACGGTGCGACCTTCATGGAAGCGCAGCTCTGTGAACGAGAGGACGTGGCGGTTGTCGGTGGCGGTAACTCCGCGGGACAAGCGGCTGTTTTTCTTTCACAAACGGCGAGCAAGGTCTACATGCTCGTACGCTCCGGTAAGTTGTCGGATACGATGTCGCGCTATCTCATTCAGCGCGTCGAAGAAAACCCCGCGATCGAGCTGCACTACAAGACCGAGATTGTCGGTCTTGCGGGTGATACGCACCTTGAGCGGATCTCCTGGCAAGACAAGGTGAGCGGCGAGACTTCGGATCACCCGATTCGCCACGTATTCATCATGGCCGGAGCTTCACCGCGAACGGAATGGTTAACGGATTGTCTCGCCCTCGACAACAAAGGGTTCCTTCTCACCGGCCGCGACTTGGACGGCACAACTGGGACGCTCGCGTGGTCCGGAGCGCGTCCTCCCTACATGCTCGAAACAAGCCTTCCCGGAGTCTTCGCCGTGGGCGATGTTCGCTCGAGCAACGTGAAACGCGTAGCTTCCGCAGTCGGGGAAGGAGCCATTTCCATCTCGCTGGTTCACCGCTATCTAACGGAACTGTAATTGTCCGTGCAGTCCGGTCGCTGACCCCGTCGGTATAAAGTCTTCCACGATGCCGCAGAGTCAAAATGCACTGGCTGTCTCGCCTTGGAGTTTTTCCGGCCCCTTCGGATCCCACTTTTCCAAAACCTGCTGATCGAGCGTCCGTAGGTACTCTACAACCAAACTGTCTGTCGCCACTCGTGCCAAGATGCTGCCCCAAAAAATGCTGTCTCGTATTGAAGTCAGCGTTCGTTGACAAATCAAAATGTATACGAGCGGCGACATTTCTGAATGTCAGCGAGCGACGACACGGACCATTAGCGAATCGAAACCACCGACATTGTTCCTCCTCCCATCGACCTTCCTTGACTTTCGTAGGACCGCCGCCTATAAACCTAAATGGCTTGGTGTGTATGGGAAGCCGGTGCGAATCCGGCATGGCCCCGCCACTGTGAACGCCGAGGAACGGAGCAAGCACGCCACTGAGGCAACCTGCCTTGGGAAGGCGCTCTGGTCCGGTGAGGCGTAAGTCAGGAGACCGACCGAGCCCATATCAATTCGAGTCGACCTCGAAGGGAGTGTCGGCGGCGATTCCGTTTTGCAGCCCAGGGGAACGTGGGCTGGTAGCTTTCGGGTGCTTGTCACTCCAAGAGTTAATTCGTCGTCTATTTCGGGCATGGCCAAGCAACGAAGAACGATCACCCTCGTGCTCGGGGGGGCACGCAGCGGCAAAAGCCGTCACGCGCAAGCGTTGGCCACGCGTTTTACCCGGGTGGTCTACATCGCTACGGCGCTCGGACTAGATGCCGAGATGCGAAGCAAGATTGCGCGTCATCGACGTGAGCGGCCATCGACATGGAAGACCGTCGAGGCGTCCGTGCGGCTTCCGGAAACGATTCGCTCAGAAGCGAGCAACGCAGACGTTCTTCTCATCGACTGCTTCACCCTGTACGTCTCGAGCGCGATGCGGCTGAACAGACGTGCGGAAGCCGACAATCACAGGCACATCCACCAAATATGTGACGCGATACGTTCGTCGCGTGCCTCAGTCATCGTCGTCTCGAACGAAGTCGGCAGTGGAATCGTTCCAGCCTTCCGAAGCGCCCGCGCTTATCGCGATCTGCTGGGACAGTTGAACCAGGAAGTCGCCGCCATCGCCGACAACGTGGTGCTCATGGTCGCTGGGTTGCCGATCTGCGTAAAAGGACCAGGAGACGTCCCGCGGACACGAGCATGAACATCTATCTCTTGCGTCACGGAGAAACCTCCTGGAACCGCGAAGAGCGTTTGCAGGGGATCACGGATGTCCCACTGAACAGCGTCGGCGTGCGACAATCGCAGCGCTTGACTCGCTGGTTTAGAAAAACAAACGTGGCCGCCGTCATCACGAGTCCGCTGCGACGCGCCCGGCTCACGGCCGACATCTTGTGCAGAGCCACGCATCCGCCCGTACTCATCGATAGTCGGTTGCGCGAGATCGATCATGGACCTTGGACGGGCTCGAAGATCAGCCGTATCCAGCGACAACTGCCAGTCGAGTTCGCTACGTGGCGATTTTCCCCCGATCGACTTCGCTTGCCTGCGGGCGAGACGCTCGAAGCCGTCTATCGGCGGAGCAGCGCTGCTTTGTCTGAACTGATCGCCGCCAACATCTCTGGAGATGTGCTGATCGTAAGTCACGGAGTGACTAATGCGCTCCTCGTGTGCGCCGTGCTCGGAGTACCGCTGTCCGAGATCTGCAGGTTTTCTCAGGGCAACGGTTGCTTGACCACGCTGAAAGTGAACCGACGCCAAATCACGGCTGTCGAAAGTGGGATCGATGTCGCTGCCTAGTCAACCTCCTCTCAAAGCCGAGGAACTCATTCGCGAAACGATGGAAGCTGTGCCGGAGCTCGATCCCGCATGGCACGCCCGGGCGAGGGTGCGACTGGACAGTTTGACCAAACCGCTCGGAAGCCTTGGTCGCCTCGAGGAGGTCGCCGCCAGGCTGGTCACCATTCGCGAAGAAGAGTTTCCGGCGTGTTCGAACAAGGTGATCTTTACACTTGCCGCCGATCATGGAGTCACCGAGGAAGCGGTCAGCGCCTATCCCAAGGAAGTGACCCGACAGATGCTGCTCAATTTCCTGTCGGGAGGCGCCGCTATCAACGTGCTCTGCCGCCACTTTGGAATCGATGTGGTGGTCGTCGACATCGGGGTTGACGGAGATACGAGTGAACTGCCGGGACTCCTCAAAATGAAAGTTGCGCAGGGCACGCGAAATATGGCTCGTGGGCCGGCTATGAGCAGGTCCGAAGCGTACGCCGCGTTGCAAAATGGGATTGCCCTGGCGATCCGTGCCGAGCAGGAGGGCCGGAACGTCGTTGGCACCGGCGAGATGGGCATCGGGAATACCACGGCGGCCAGCGCCATCGCCGCGGTTCTGACGGGCAAGCCCGTGGCCGAACTGACCGGGAAAGGCGCGGGCCTCGACGAGACCGGTTTACGGCACAAGGTCCAAGTCATTGAGCGATCGCTCGCCGTGAACCGGCCGGACGCCTCGGACGGCCTGGATGTTCTCTCGAAAGTGGGTGGTTTGGAACTTGCCGGCCTTGCAGGCCTCACGCTCGGCGCGGCGGCGCGCCGGATTCCAGTGGTGATCGATGGCTTCATTTCCACTGCGGCGGCCGCGATCGCCGTCACGATCGAACCACGCGTGAAGCATTTCCTATTTGCCTCACACCGATCTTCCGAACCCGGGCACGATGCCCTGCTGAAGCATTTGGACCTCGTGCCTCTGCTCAACCTGGATCTTCGGCTTGGGGAAGGCACGGGTGCCGCTCTGGCGATGCCACTGCTCGAAGCGAGCACGAAGCTCCTTAAAGAGATGGCAACCTTTTCCTCCGCAGGCATTAGTGGTTCCAAGGAATGAAAAGCCTCCTCGAATCGTTCTTGACGGCCGTGCAGTTTCTGACCCGGCTGCCCGTTCCCGCCCGCGAGAGATTTGGGCCGGACGACCTGGCGAAGTCCTTTCCGTTTTTGCCGCTGGTGGGCTTGCTCGTTGCGGCCGGCGGGCTGGGTTTGCACTTTGTCCTTGCACGCCACGTGAGCCGGTCGGTCGTTGTGGTCCTCATCCTTACCTATATGGTTTTGGTCACCGGAGGGCTGCACGAAGACGCCTTGGGGGATGCTGCCGATGGCTTTGGCGGCGGCTGGGACAAGGAAAAAATCCTCAGCATCATGCGCGATAGCCGGATCGGCAGCTTTGGTGCCATTGCGATTTCGCTGAGTTTACTGGCTCGATTTGTATTCTTGAGCGAGCTCGCACCGGAAAAGTTTGCGGGATATTTTGTCGCCGGACAGGTACTCAGCCGTTGGACCGCGCTTCCTCTTTCTTTCTGGTTGCCGTCCGCGCGGCCGGGCTCGGGGCAAGGAACCATGGTCGCCAGAAAGACCTCCTGGGCCGGCCTGATTTCTGGCACCTTGTTGGCTTTCGCGATCACAGCTGCCGTACTGAAGTACGGCAGTGTCTGGGCGGTCTTGTCGGCCGTGTTTGTTGCCGCAATCACGGGCCTCTACTATCGCAAACGCATCGGTGGCGTTACCGGAGACTGTTTCGGTGCGACGATTCAGCTTGCAGAAATTGGCGTGTATTTGACAGGAGTCATTGTCCGCTCATGACGCGCGAAGCCAACAAAACGCCGGCGATTGGTGAATTTACCGAAGCCGAAAAGACGGGTCTCTACAAGGCGATCTATGAGCGCCGTGATGTACGCGATCGCTTTCTTCCTACACCCATTCCGGAAGCCGTGCTCCACAAGCTCCTTGATGCTGCGCATCATGCGGGGTCGGTGGGTTTCATGCAGCCTTGGTCCTTCATTGTAATTCGCAGCACGGAGGTCAAGGGGGCGGTGAAGACTTTGTTCGACCGGGCGAATCGCGACGCAAAGGAAGTGTTCGAGGGCGAACGGCGCGAGTTGTACTCCAAGCTCAAACTCGAGGGGATTCGGGAAGCACCCATCAACCTTTGCATCACCTGCGATCCTACGCGCAATGGTCCGCATGTTCTCGGCCGGAACACCATCCGCGAAACGGATGTCTTCAGTACCTGCTGTGCGATACAGAACCTGTGGCTGGCGGCCCGGGCCGAGGGCGTTGGTGTGGGATGGGTCAGCATCATCGACCCCGCGGAGCTACGCGCCCTGTTGCAAATTCCTTCCCCGGTGAGTCTGGTTGCCTATCTTTGCCTCGGCTACGTCAGCGAGTTTCTTCCGCGGCCACAGCTGGAGACGAGCGGTTGGCTCCCGCGTATCCCTCTCGAAGACTTGGTCTTCGACGAGCGTTGGGGGCAGAAGCATGCATTGTAGCTCCGCCCATAGCGAATCGATTTGCCGTCTGGTGCTGGTCCGGCATGCCGCCACAAAAAGCACCGGCACTTTTGTGGGCCAACTCGACGAGCCCCTCAGCGCCACCGGGCAGGGCCAGCTGAGGGAACTAAAGCGAAAGCTTTCGGCATTCCGGTTCGACGCCGCCTTTGCAAGCGATTTGGAGCGTGCGCGGGCAACGGCCGCTGCAGCCATCGGGCGGCTCGATCTCGAACTCCAGATTCGCGACGGGCTGCGCGAGATGCACTTCGGCCGCTGGCAGGGGCTTTCGTGGAATCAAATCGAGAAGCGGCACCGGCGCTCGGCAAGACTTTGGCTGAAACAGTTTCCGCTGCGATCCATTCCCGGTGCTGAGCGCTTTGCGCATTTCAAAAAACGCGTGAAAACGGAATTGAAAGACATTGTGTTTGCCCACCAAGGCCAATGCGTTCTGGTGGTCACCCATGCAGGTGTCATACGTGTGGCGTTGGCCGATGTACTGGGAATGCAGGACCGCAATTTGTCCCGGCTGGCGCAAGACCACTGCGCGGTCAACGTCATCGACCATTTCGCGGACGGCGTAGCGGTGAGATGCGTCAATACCTGAGAAATGGTCAGGATGTGTCTTGCTTCCCGTGATTCTGATCGCGGGCAGTTGTCAATTCTTGCCCGTCGTCCTGCCCTTTCCTCTGCACAAGAAAAAAACAGGGGAAGCGTTCGGAAGGTCTGGCGCGGAGGAGGAATAGGCGTGGCGGCGTGGCAGCTCCTAACGGCTTGTGTGGCCGATCTACTGTTTGGTGATCCTCGCTGGATGCCGCATCCAGTCCGTTTGTTTGGTGTATTCATCTCCGAGGGAGAAATGCTCATCCGCAAGATGGCGCGTACCGAGCGCGCTTTACTGTGTGGGGGAGTGCTGCTCGTATTGCTGCTTACCTCCGGGGTTGCGATCGGAACGTGGCTCGGGTTGCGGACACTTTCGCGAGTCTCCCGGGCGGCGGGAATCGTTGTGGTCTTGTATCTCGCCTATTCCACGATTTCGATTCGCGGGCTCGACGACGCGGGAAACAAAGTCGTTGGCGAGCTTCGACGCAAGGAAGTCGAAAAAGCGAGAGTCAGCCTTTCCAGGATTGTGGGGCGGGACACGGACGGGCTGAATGAGGCGGAGATTCTCCGGGCCGTCACCGAAACGGTGGCCGAGAACTGCTGCGATGGGGTTGTGGCCCCGCTTTTCTATCTGGCGCTCGGTGGCGTGCCCGCCGCGCTCACCTACAAGGCGATCAATACCCTCGATTCCATGATCGGCTACAAGAACGAGCGCTATTTTTATTTTGGCAGGTTTGCTGCGCGTCTCGATGATGTCGCCAACATTGTTCCGGCGCGGCTGACGGCGGCCCTGGTGGCAGTGGCGGCGTGGCTGCTCCGCTTGCCTTGGCGGAATGTTCTGCGCATTGTCGTCCGAGATGCCCACTTGCAACCCAGTCCAAACAGCGGATATCCCGAAGCCGCGTTCGCTGGAGCTCTTGGGATCCGGCTCGGAGGGCTAAACTTCTATGGCGGACAGCCTTCGCAGAAAGCCTACCTCGGGGATGAGCAAAATGCGCTAGCCGTCGAACTTTATCCCCGAGTTCGTCGCCTTTTCTATGTGACGTCCTTCCTGATGCTCGCTCTGTCGCTTGCGTTCGCCGCTTTTGTGTGGAGAGCCTTGTGAACGCGCCGCGGCACGGCGGAGAAATCTTTGCTGCCTCCCGGCGGCAAGGTGTACCCGTCTCCCGCATGTTGGATTTCAGTTCCAACATCAATCCTCTCGGTCCGTCGCCAAAAGCTTTGCGGAGATTGCGGCGTGAACTGAACCTCATCCGCTTTTATCCGGAGAGCCAGAACGAGGAAGTGCGCCGGATGGTGGCACAGAGAGAGGGCATCGACCCAAAAAGCATTCTCTTCGGAAATGGCGCCTCGCAGCTGCTGCACGCGATCCCCCGTTTGCTTAAGCCCGAGAATGCGCTCATCGTCGAGCCGGGATTCGCCGAATATGAAGCCGCGCTCCGAGTGGTCGGATGCAAAATGCACCGACTTTATCTAGAGAGCGAAACGGATTTTCGTCTGGACCGAGCCGCTTTGTTCCGCGCCGTCGGGCGGTCGCGTCCGAAGCTAATCCTTCTCGGCAATCCGAACAATCCGACGGGAGGGACGATTCCCGATCCACTGCTTTTAGAACTGCTGGAGTATTGCGGGACCAGGCGCATTCATCTGGTGCTCGACGAATCGTTCGTGGACTTCAGCTCCTGTCGCTCCCTTCTGGCCGAGGCTTCGCGACGACCCTACCTCGTGGTGGTGCGATCGTTAACGAAATTCTGGGCGCTTCCCGGCTTGCGGATTGGATTTTTGTCAGCCCGCGAAGCGTTTGTAGAAAAACTCTCGGCGCACATGGAGCCGTGGTCGGTCAACACGCTCGCCTGGGCGGCCGCCGCCGCGTCGCTCGGCGACTCCGAATACCGCCAGAAGACGCTGATGCTCGTTCGAAAGGAGCGCACCTTCCTATCCGAGCAATTTTCTCGGTTGGGCTGGCTCAAGCCCTATCCATCGGAAGCGAATTTCCTGCTCGTGCGCATTACGGCGGAAACACTTTCGAGCAGTCACCTACAAGCCCGGCTCGAAGGCCGGAACATTCTGATACGGGACGCGAGCAATTTCCCGGGCCTCGGGCGGCAATACATCCGGATTGCCGTGCGGAATCGGCCCGAGAACGAGCGATTGATCGCAGAGTTGTGCTCCATCGGACGCTCGTTGGGACCCGGCAACAGGAGGGCCTTATGACCGCGCGGCGTATCATGGTGCAAGGGACTGGGTGCAAGGGACTGGGTGCAAGGGACTGGGTGCAAGGGACTAGCCGAGGCTCTCAGAACCGCGCCTTCGCCAGTACGCTGCCGGGCAACGTGGGACCAAAGTCCCATTGACCGGCGTCGCCTCGGCCGCCTATCTTCGTTGGGCGGCGGAGCGATGCAGCTCCTGGCCTACCTATGACTGATTCAAAGTCCGGTCCTATCCCTCCTTCGTTAGACCCAGGCGAACAAGAACTGGTGGAGGAGCTTTCCCTGCTTCAGAAACGTGACTCCTGGGTGGGTCGCTACTCGGTCTTTGTCAGCCTGCTGCTGGTGGCGGCGATCATCACTCTAGCGGTGATCGGGCTCCGGCAAGGATCTCAACCCTTTTACAAGGTCAGGCTCACCGAGGCGGTTTTTGGCTTGATCGCTTTGATCGTTGCGTTTAACGTCTACACAATCCGGCAGGAAATTCTGATCAAGCAGCTACGCAGCCAACTCACCGAAAAACAGGGTCAATTTTATAATCTTCGTAACCTTTCGATGATTGACCCGTTGACGGGCCTGTACAACCGGCGATTTGCGGAGCAACGGCTGGCCGCGGAGGTTTCCCGCTCCGAACGCATGGGACATCCTCTGGCATTAGTGATGCTCGACCTGAATCACTTCAAGCGGCTGAATGAAGCCAGCACGCGGGAGACCGGTGATCAGGCGTTGAAGGCTTTTGCCACGCGGTTGAGCAGAATCGATCCGCGGGTCCGATTTGGCCGTGCGCCTGGACGCCGACAAATTCATGATCCTGCTGCCGGAATGCGCCGGCGAGCAGTTGCAGCGGGTTCTGGGGCGTCTCAGCCCGTTCGATCTGGATTGGAACGGACAGAAAATTCCGGTGACCTTCACCGCTGCCTGGAAGCATTACGAGCTCGGAGAAAGCGCCCAGGAATTCCTCGCGCGCGTCCATCAGGGCCTTCTTGTGGCCAAAAAAACTGTGAGCAAGGCTCCTTACTTCGAAACGCTGACTCTCTAACCCGCTGAGGCGTTGGCTTTTCAAGCGCGAAAAGCCAGCCCTGTTCTCCCTCCTACCGAAAGCAAAAAGCCTTCCCGAACGACGAACCGGGTGTACAATGCACGGTACCGAATTCTAAAATCTGAGCAGGGTCGCGCTCGGAGAAACCGTCCGAAGCCGTGGGGAATACCGCGGCATCGGACGATACTGAAGACTGTCCTTGCCGCCGGTCGGCAGGATCGACACGGGAAATTGTGCTGGAGGGAATTGGGAAGATGGCTCTCCCCACGGACAAACACTTTACCGCTCGCGTGATTGAGCGCAAGGACCTCTCAGAAGATTTGTGGCTGGTGCGCGTCGATCCCGGCGGGCCGTTTCAGTTCAAGGCGGGGCAATACGCGACGCTTGGCGTGGATCATGGCGACAAACGCATCGAGCGCGCCTATTCCATCGTGTCCTCGCCCTACGAAGAGGGCGCGTTGGAGTTTTTTATCGAGCTGGTGCCCCAGGGGGAATTGACCCCGCATCTTTACAAGCTCCAAAAAGGCGACACGCTGTATTGCCGGAAGATCGCCAAGGGCCGCTTCACTCTCGATTTGAGGAGCGGGCGTACGAATCACTTGCTGCTCGCGACGGTGACCGGCATCGCACCGTTCGTCAGCTACGCGCGCACCCTGTATCGCGACTGGAAATCCGGCGACAGCCCGATGCCTGGACCCCACAAGTTATTTTGTATTCAAGGTGGCAGCCGCTCTTGGGAATTTGGCTATCGCGAAGAGCTGGAAAGAATCGCTTCGGAGGTTCCGTGGTTCGAGTTTGTCGCGACCATCAGCCGACCTTGGGAAGATGCTGCTTGGAAGGGTGAGACCGGCCGCGTCGATGATCTCGTCCGCAAATATACTGATAAATGGGGCCTGCGCCCGGAGAACACCACTGGATATTTGTGCGGCCACCCCAGCATGTGCGAAAACGGCCAAGGCATTTTAGCGCGCGCCGGCTGGCCAAAAGGTTCGATGTTCGAAGAAGTTTATTTCATCCCCGGGAAAGAAGCCGCTGAGTAGCGCGTGGGCATGTTGGAGAAGCGTACGGCCTCGAGTTTCGGATAGAGACGCGCGCTTCCCGATGTAACGGCGCAAAAAGCCGCAACGTCAACAGAACGTGGGCTAGCCACCCCATGTACGATGCCGCGCTCTCAGGGTTTGCGAGGCAGGTTTCTGAGCGAGTTTTACACGATGTCGGAGGATCCTAAATGATCGTTGGTGTTCCCCGAGAAAGCTTCCCGGGGGAACGGCGCGTGGCGCTAGTTCCTGCAGCACTGGCCAATCTCGCAAAATCCGGCATCGAAGTTGTGGTGGAAGCTGGCGCGGGGGTAGAAGCCGGCTATCCGGACACCGAGTACTCTTCCAAAGGCGCAAAGATTGTTTCGGAGCGCTCCGAAGTGTTCCGCGTTGCGGACCTCATCATGCAAGTGCTGGGTCACGGCGCCAACGACAGAACCGGCAGCGCGGACCTTCCGTTGTTCCGCCGCGAGCAGATTCTCGTGGGATTTTTACGTCCGATGGGTTCGGTGGAGAGCATTAAGGACCTCGCATCGAGGGGCGTCACCTCTTTCTCCGTGGAGCTGATGCCGCGAACCACGCGCGCGCAAAGCATGGACGCGTTGTCGGCGATGGCCACGGTAGCCGGGTACAAAGCGGTACTGATTGCCGCCGACGTACTGCCGAGATTTTTCCCCATGCTGACGACCGCCGCCGGAACGATCACCCCCGCGCGGGTGTTGATCCTCGGCGTGGGGGTGGCAGGACTCCAAGCAATCGCCACGGCGCGGCGTCTGGGCGCGGTGGTTTCCGCGTATGATTTGCGTCCGGCAGTCAAGGAACAGGTGCAGAGCCTTGGCGCCCGCTTCGTGGAACTTCCGATTGAAGCCAAGGACGCGCAGGACGCGCGCGGTTATGCGACCGCGCAAGATGAAAGCTTTTATCGCCGGCAGCGCGAGTTACTCGGAAAAGTAATCGCGGAACACGACGTGGTGATCACCACCGCGGTGATTCCCGGAAAGAAAGCTCCTACGCTGGTGACCAAGGAGATGGTCGCCGGTATGTCACCCGGTTCGGTGATCGTCGATCTGGCGGCGGAGCGCGGCGGTAACTGCGAACTGACGCACGTGGGAGAGAAAGCCGTTGAGCACGGCGTCACGATCATCGGATGGCTGAATCTCGCCAGTTCGGTTCCCTATCACGCCAGCCAGATGTACGCGCGAAATCTGACCACGTTCCTGGCGCTGCTGGTAAAAGAAGGAAAGCTGCAACTGAACCTGAAGGACGACATCATCCGCGAAACCCTGGTCACGCACGGCGGCGAGATCGTCAACCCTAGATTGCGGGAATTTTTCTCGCTGCCGGCCCTCGCGGCACAGGAGGAAGCGAAAAAATGAAGCTGGACCTGCTTACCGGCCTGTACGTTTTCATGCTGGCCGCCTTCATTGGATTTGAAGTGATCCGCCGCGTGTCGCCGCTGCTGCACACGCCGTTGATGTCGCTGACCAACGCCCTGGATGCCATCGCCGTCGTCGGCGCGATCATCCTCGCGGGCGAACACAAGAGCAACCTCGCGGCAATCCTGGGAACCATCGCCATCGTCGCCGCCACTAGCAACGTCGTAGGCGGCTTCATCATCACCGACCGCATGCTGAAGATGTTCAAATCCAGCGGGCCCAAAAAATAATGAACAACTTCCTGGGCACCGACACCCTCATTGAAATCACGTATTTGATCGCCACAGTGCTTTTTATTCTTTCGCTGAAGTGGCTCAGCTCTCCGGCAACAGCGCGCCGCGGCGTCTTTGCAGGCGAAGCCGGCATGGCGCTGGCCGTCGGCGGAACGCTGCTGCACCGTGGCATCGTCGATTACAAGTTGATCGCCATCGGGCTGGTGGTCGGGACGATCATCGGCATCCCGCTTGGCAAAGTGCAGATGACCGCGGTGCCGCAACGAACCGCGCTCAGCCACGCATTCGGCGCTTTGTGCGTCACGCTGGTAGGCACCGCAGAATTCTATTTGCGCGCCCCCAACATCGCTCCGTTTATGATGGCCGTGCTTTCCATGGAAGTGATTCTCGGCTCTTTGACGTTCACGGGCAGTTTGATGGCCGCGGGAAAACTTCAGGAAGTGCTGCCGCAGCGGCCCATTACCTATAAAGGACAAAATTTCGTCAACCTGGCGATGCTGGGACTCGCGGTAGCCATCGCCGTAATTCTGGTGATTCATCCGGAACAGACGCGCTTGTTCCCCGCGATGATTTTCATTCCGCTGGTGTTTGGCGTGATGCTGGTTATTCCGATCGGCGGCGCCGACATGCCGACCGTAATCTCGCTGTTGAATTCGTACGCCGGACTTTCAGCTGCCGCCATGGGCTTTGTGCTCAACAGCAAATTGCTGATCATCGCAGGGGCACTCGATGGTTCGTCAGGTTTCATCCTTTCCGTCATCATGTCCAAGGCCATGAACCGTTCGTTCACGAACGTCCTGTTTGGCGGCTTCGGGCAAATCCAGGCCGCTACCGCTGGAGCGAAGGAAGCGCCCCCAGTGCGCAGCGCCACGCCGGAAGAGGCGGCGGGAATCCTTGCCGCCGCAAACAAAGTGGTGATCGTTCCCGGATACGGAATGGCCGTCGCGCAAGCACAGCACAAAGTGCGCGAACTGTACGACTCGCTGACCAAACGAGGCGTGGACGTAACCTTCGGTATCCACCCGGTCGCGGGCCGCATGCCGGGGCACATGAACGTGCTGCTGGCAGAAGCGGATATTCCTTATGACAAATTGCTCGAGATGGACCAGGTCAATGGCGACCTGCCGCAGACCGACGTCGCGCTGATCATCGGCGCGAACGATGTAACCAATCCGGCCGCACGCACCGATCCCAGCAGCCCCATCTACGGCATGCCGATCCTGGACGTGGACAAAGCGCGCACGGTGATGGTCATCAAGCGCAGCATGGCAGCCGGTTTTGCGGGAATCGATAATCCTCTCTATTATCTCGACAGAACGCTGATGCTGTTTGGCGACGCGAAGAACTTCGTGAGTTCGATCGTTCGCGAGTTGACAGGCGGCCACGGCGGATAGGGTCAAAGAGCCTGACGTGCACCCCTAACCGCCCTTTTCAGCGTCTTTGCGGCATCGTTGGCAGCGCAAGTCCAAGCTTTCGCGAGTTGAGCCGCCGCCGTGAAATGCGATCACGCTGTGCCCTTCTATACCATCTTTCTGGTATGGAGCCGAGCTTTCTGAGATGGTATAAATTTCCGTGCGTGGCGTTTTCCCCGCAGCCTGCACGAAAACCTCCGTTTTGCGAAAAAAACCGAATATGATGAGTGTCTTCAAGTGAATTCAGAGCTCGACGTGCAATGTTCCGAGGTGGCGCTGGTTTACGCCCGACCCGATAACGCCTCAACCGCAGCATCGCTCGAAACCCTGCTGGAACGCCCGGTTACGTGGTGGACCAGTCTGGCGCTCATGCTCACCGCGCTGGTCGCGCCGATTCTGGCCACACCGGTGCCGCCGCTTACCGATTATCCGAATCACCTGGCGCGCTGCTACCTGCTGGCCTTTGGCCAATCCGACCCGGTTCTCAGCCAGATGTTTTCTGCCCACTGGCGAATCATTCCGAATATCGCCGTGGACCTGCTCCTCCCCGCAATGATGCATGTGTTTTCGCCGCTGACGGCGGGACGCATCATGCTGGCTTTATGCCTGCTATTGCCCACGACCGGCACGGTGGCCCTGAGTTACGCCTATTTCCGGCGACGCTCGTTCTGGCAGATTGCCGCGGGCTTTGCCGCGTTCAACGCGCTATTTTTGATGGGATTCATGAACTTCGAGCTGGCCATCGGCATAGCGCTGTGGGGAGCAGCGGCGTGGATCCACTACCGGGAAGGCCGCCCGGCCGCGACGGTCGCGTCGGGTGCGGTGGTGGCCACTCTCGCGTTCTTTTTTCACATGTTCGGATTTTGCTTTTACGCGCTGCTGATCGGATCGTACGAGCTTTCCGTTCTTGTGGGCAACGATTTCCGAACCCGCCCCGAAATACGCGACGTCCTGAGGCGTGTTGCACTACTAGCAATCGCGCTGCTGGCTCCGGTAATTCTTTACGTTTCGTCGCCGTTGCAACAAGTGCAAGACGCCGCGGGCTGGCCGCACCTCGCGCAGAAGGCAGCCAACTTCTTCGGCCCTTTTCTGGACTACTCGTCCCCTTTTGACATCCTGACGGTCATTCCGTTGATCGCGTTTTTGATTTTCTGCATCACGAAGCGCCACGCCCGGATATCCGCCGCCGCGCTGATCACCTTCCTGATTTTGTTTGCGATCTATCTGGTTATGCCCAGATCTATTAAGGGCACGTACTTCATGGATATTCGCTTGCCGATCATGATGGGCTTCATGATCTTCGCGGGCTTCATGCCGAAGATGTTCACCCCCCGCCAGCGGATGGCCACAGGAGTCTTGTTCGCCGCGCTGTTTGTGGCACGCATCACTTTCCTCACCGGCGTGTGGATTCATTCGCAGCGCGATGTCGACGATGTCCGCCAGGCGATCGAATCCGTGACGCCAGGAAGCAAAGTACTGGCCGCGGACGTAGTTTGCACGGACCAGCCGGTTTGGTGTGCGTCGATGCCCATCAGCCGTCGTTTACCGGAACTCACCCCCACCTACTGGCATCTGGCGTCTTTCGTCCTGCTGGATCGTCACGCCTTCTGGCCCAATATTTTCGCGGAGGACACCAAACAACCCATCGTGATTAAGGAACCCTATCGCGACCTACAAGCGGTGGATAGCCCGCCGGTGAATTACACGTACTTGGCCTCGGGCTCGGGTCAGATTCCACCCATCGTGTTGAAGAGATTTCCATTCCTCACGGACTGGAGCCAGAAATTCGATTATGTTCTTGTGCTCAATGCCGACGGGGCGCCGAACCTGGATCACTTTCTACCCGATCGACTGCAACTTGTCGATCACCGGGGGATCGCCGCGCTCTTCAAGGTCAGGAAGTAAACTCTGCAAGGAATGAAAGTGCACATTTTTGAGTCAAGGATCTGGCTGCCGCGGCCGATTGCAGATGTATTTCCGTTTTTGCCGATGCCTACAACCTCGAGCGTTTGCCGCCATCATTCCCGAGATTCAATGGGATCACGCCGGCGCCCATCGTAATGGCTCCGGGCGCGCGGATTCTCTACAGGTTACGACTGCGAGGTATTCCAATTTCCGGGGAGAGCGAAATTACCGCGTGGGAACCGCCGCGCCGCTTCATGGACGAGCCGCGCCGCCGTCCTTCTCGCTTGTGGAAGCACGGGCACCGGTTCACCGAGCAAGCCGGCGGTACCGAAGGGCTCGATCCTGTGCACTACGCCGTTTGGGGCGGGTCGCTAGTGAACCTGTTCGTCGCGCCGGTTGGGCGCGGTATCTCGACTATCACAGCCGCATCTTGACGGACTCGTTTCGAGCCACAAACCCCGGCTGAGTTTCAGCTATGCGCAGCGCTCCCTTTCGCAGAGCCTCAGACCGAAGAGTTTTTACCGCGGATTGGATTCGCCCGACAAAGCTTTGCACGCGACGCGCGAGGTCCCCCGAAATTCTACGCTGGGTCTTTTCCATCGGGCGCCGGTTTCCTGGTGGAAGCTTCTACAGGCACAGGTGAGGGATTCAAGCGATGACGAAACCAACGCCCTATCGACCCTCTGCGAAATCTTGGCGGGCGGGCGTCCCATCCCGGACGGGGATCCATGACCTCGTCCTCGCGCACGATGTCCAGCGCGAAGGAAATGCTCGCAAAAATCAACAACAAATTAACGAGTGAATCGGCGGTCAAATGGAAGGCGTGGTCGAAGATCCAGGTCAACAGCAGAATCATTCCGATGATTACGAGCATTGGAGCTTCCAATCACTCCCGAGTTCGGCATCGGAAAACGCCCGCAACGCCGTCAAATTCCGATCGCGCACGAGATTATTCCAGGCCGTCGCCAAACCGCGGGAGAAATTCTCCGTCGAGCTGCCACCAATCACTAGCTCGATATCGCTATGTTCCACGCTCGGACGGATGTGAACCATAGATGAACCGTACTGATTTTACTGGAACCAGACACCCAAGTACGAATAGTACCGTTCCACTAAAGGAGTGTAGTACCCGGTACCTAGAACCGCAGCGAAACGCTAGCCTGGACCGTCTAAATCAGGATTGTGCCACGCAGTATACCATCATTGGGTGGCAACTGACGCGGCGCGGGCCAGTGCACGGTTCATGTCAGCGAGTCCCGAGGAAAGGCCGGCAATGGATGGTTGCGTTCTGGATGGCCACTAGGACTGAACTTTTTGCCGTCGAAGACAGGCAACCACCAATTTGATTTCGTCGTAGGTGATCTGTTCGGGCAATGCATCCTTGAGTGTCTTGAGACGTTCCAGGCCCAGGCGGGCGCAAGCCTCCTCGATTTTTTCCTGATGTTCGCCGTGAATCCAGCCGGGTTGAAAATCCACTTCTCCGCTTTCCACCAGGTTGGCGACCATGGAGGCCACGGTGCTGAGTTGCCGGCCGCGGATCCGGGCGATTTCTTCGAGGGTGCGTCCCTGCTCGAGCAATCTCAGCGTTTCCTCCGCGGGATCGCCCACCTTTGCGGGTGTTTCCGTCGCCCTGGCGCCGTTGCGAAATCGGCCCAGCGCCTCCAAGATATCGCGGCCGTACAACTCCGTTTTTCGTTCACCAAAACCCGGGATGCGCCGTAGCTCGGACAGCGAAGCGGGTTTGACGCGGCACAATTCTGCCAGAGAAGTGTCGTGCATGATGATGAATGCGGCGACGCCGTGCTCCTTGGCCGTTGTCCGCCGCCACTCGCGAAGATACTCCTGAAGATCGCGGTTGGCGTCGGCGGTGCCATCGCTTGTGGAAACTCTCACCTCGCGGGAGCCGCCGGAACCTGCGGCCGCCCGGCGCTTTGGCCTTTGCACCCGCACGGGCTCGGCAAGCCAGCTTGGCGTCGCGCCGCACACGTCACAGGCCGCGCACGATTTCCACTTCCTGGTTTCGCCGAAGTGGGAACAAATCTGAAGGTGCCGGCAGGCTTCGGATTCGACGAAGCGGCGAACCACGTGATACCTCTGCCAAGCACGTTCTTTCTCGGCGGCGTCGGTAATCTGGCCGATGAAATAGGCAAGCAGACCCACATCTTTTTTCTGCCAGAGCAGAAGGCAATCGGCCGGAAGCCCATCGCGGCCCGCGCGGCCCGCCTCCTGGTAATACTGCTCGACCGACTTCGGCAACGAGAGGTGAATCACAGCGCGCACGGCGGCCTTGTTGATTCCTAATCCAAAGGCGATCGTACCCACAAGGACGCGCACCTCGTCGGACATCCAGCGCTCCTGATTGCGCCTGCGCACGTCGCCGTCCATCTGGCCGTGATAGGCGATGGCGGGAATACCCTCGCTTTCCAGAAAGTCCACGGTCTCTTCCACACGGCTGATGGTAGGCGCGTACACAATCAGGTTGTTGTCGCCGTAATTTCGGAGGGCCCTTAGCAACAACGAGGACTGCGTGCTGGTTTCACATTCCTTAACGATGTAGCGGAGGTTGGGACGATGAAAGCTGGCAATGTATTTGTCAGGGTTGCGGAGCTTGAGTTGATCGATGATGTCGTGACGAACTTGGCGCGTGGCGCTGGCAGTAAACGCCGCGATCGGACGGTCCGGGAAATGGGTGCGCAGCGAACTTAGCTGACGGTAGTCCGGTCGAAACTCGTGCCCCCATTCGGAGATACAATGCGCCTCGTCAATTGCAAATAAGGAGATCGGAACGCGCTTGAGCCATTCCACGGTGTCGGCGCGGGCCAGACGTTCTGGTGACAAATAGAGGAGCCGGAACTGCCCGGCCGCGGCCTTGCGTACAATGTGCGTCTGCTGGTCCGATGCCATCGAGCTGTTGAGCACCGCTGCGGCAATTCCCATCTGCGTGAGTTGTGCCATTTGGTCTTGCATTAAGGCGATGAGCGGCGAAACAACCACGACGGTTTGCCTCTCCAGCATCGCCGCTGGCAATTGATAACAGAGGGATTTGCCTCCTCCTGTGGGCATCACGACGCAGGCATCGTGGCCTTCCAGCAGGCTGCCGACGATTCGCTCCTGCAAAGGACGAAACGACTCGTAACCCCAGTAGCGCTCCAGGGCAGCAAAAATGTCTGCTTTCGCGATCACTGCATGATAGTAACGTAAACCTGCCGAGAATTAGCTGTGGGGTAGCGCTCGCCAGGTCGTTTGGCGTCTGCGCTTACTTGGTCAAAAACCCGGCTAACCATCTCGCCCCAAAACTATTGCTGTACGTTTACGCTCACTTTGATTCTTGTGTCCGAGCCGACTTGGATGGCTTGCCCACCCGCGAGATATCTTTGCCAAACGCCAGGGTCTGACCAATCCAAGTCCCAACCGTTTTCGATGGCCGCGACCGTGTACTTACCGGGAAGGATGCGCGCGAGGCTAAAAGATCCGTCCGAATCGCTCTGATCGAAACGAAACAAAGCGGAGTCGGGCTCGGGCCCTTGCGGCACCAGGAGAATCATGATCCCATCGGCCGGTTTGCCATTCTTCACAGCGAGCCCGGTCACCGTACCGGCACCCTTTGAGACCACCACCGTAAGCCGAACGTCCCGGGCGGAACCGATATCAATCGTGTGACCAGAGACTTTAGCACCGGTGGCGGAGATGCTCCTGACAAGGGCTACGGAGGGTTGAGACATGGTCACCTCGTACACTCCTGGATCAATATTCTGACCTTCAAGAGTGAACTCGCCGCCGGGCTTGAGCAACACGCTGATCGAAGTTCCCGCGTTGACGTTCCGGAGACCAACTCGAGCCTGCGGCGCGAGCGGCGAGCCATCATCGGTCGCCACGACTCCGGAAACATTCGCCGACGACGCGGTATCCGAAGGGTTGATCTCCAGATCGTTTCCAAGTTGCAAGGTCCGCACGTGATCGCTCGATTCATTGCCTTTCGACCAGTTCCAGGTGACGTTCAGCCGTCCAGGAGGCAGGCCGTTAACCTCGACAAAGTTGGACCCAGCCCAGGGGGCCCAGGTTGTTGTCCTCACTGGCAGAGTTTGTTCGATGCCGTCGGCAACGTGTTGGGTTATATGCTGCACCGAGACGTGCTCCGGCCCATCGGCGGTGGCAGAGCGAAACGTAAGATGGACCGCGGACACGGGCTGAAGTCTCACGTCCGCGACCTCTGTATCGCCAGGGTGCAGTGTGATCGGAGAAGCAGCATCGATGTCGGTCGCGTTCGAAAAAAAAGTAATCGGGTAGGCGACATCGAGGGGATCGCTTGCAGTAACGGCCCCGGAATCGACCGTTTGAGCGGAGTCCGCGCCGAACTGCGGGCGACGCTGCCTCCCTTCTTGCTGGGTATACCAGGGCTGCGCCATGAAGCCAAGGAAGTAAGTTCCCGGAACGAGATGGCCGAAGTGGTAGTGTCCCTGATCGTCGGTGTTGCCTTGCCGCTTCTCCATCCTTTGGCGCTGGCCGAGACGCAATCCTTGGTGCAGCAGCAGCACCTGCGCATTGCGCACCGGTTCACCCATCTCGTCCAGAACCTGGCCGGAGATCGAGGCACCGGGCAGCAACTCGAAGCGCAAATTGTCGCGGCAGCGCATGCCGGCTCTGATGCAGCACAGCGACGGAGATTTGCCCGCAACCGCATGGGGAGTGCGCACCCTCCTAGAATGTGAACAAACGTTCAAAGAACGGATGGGCGTTATTGCTTGACGGGATGGTTTCGGCAAGGCAGTATCCACCATCGGAAACGTGAGATTTCGGGGAAACAATCGCGAGCCTAGGGCACCCGCGTTTCTACACGGCTCTCGAAACACTCCGCGCTACCAGTTTCGACATTTCTACCTTCAGGAGGGCCGCTGTGACCTGGACACAAGTCTATGACCCACTTGGCCATTGGTGGCTTTCGACCCTGGTGGCGGCCATTCCGGTGCTGGTGCTGCTGGGGGCTTTGGCGTTGTTACGGATTAAAGCGCACTTTGCGGCGCTTCTCGGGTTGGCGACTTCTTTGGTCATCGCCGTTGGCGTGTTTGGAATGCCGGTGAAAATGGGAGTGCTGGCTGGGATCTACGGGATGTGTTACGGCCTGTTCCCGATCGGCTGGATCATCCTGAACGTAATCTTCATGTACGACCTGAACTGCGAGGCTGGGCGGTTTAAGATCTTGCAGCAAAGTCTGATGGGGATTACGCAGGACCGGCGGCTGCAACTGGTGTTGATCGCGTTTGCCTTCGGCGCATTTTTCGAGGGCGCGGCTGGTTTTGGGACGCCGGTAGCTGTGACGGCGGCGATCCTGATCGGGTTGGGCTTCAAGCCTCTGCAAGCTTCGGGCCTCTCGCTAATTGCGAATACCGCCCCAGTCGCGTTTGGAGCTTTAGGGACGCCTCTGGTGGCCTTAGCGGGCGTCAGCGGATTGAACCTGCTGCAGCTTAGCGGAATGGCTGGGCGGATATTGCCGTTCTTCTCGGTGCTCGTGCCGTTTTGGCTGATCTGGTCTTTCGCTGGATTCGACGGAATGGCGGAAGTTTGGCCGGCGGTACTTACGGCGGGCGTGTTTTTCGCGATCCCACAATTTCTGGTTTCGAATTTTCACGGCCCTTGGCTCGTGGATGTCGTTGCCTCGGTGTGCTCGATGGCTGCGGTGACGGCGTTGCTGCTGGTCTGGCACCCGAAAAGAATTTGGGGACTCGAAGGTCATGAGACCGATCGCGCCGCCCGGGGGAAGCACGGATATCGCACCGGCGAAGTGGTGAAGGCGTGGACCCCGTGGGCCATTTTGAGCGTACTGGTGTTCCTGTGGGGTTTGCCGTCGGCCAAGGCTTTCCTGGACAAGATCTCCATTTTCAAGATCCCCGTCAGCGGACTGCACAATTTGATCCTTCGCGTGGCCCCCGTCGTGGTGAAGCCCACGGCGGAGGCCGCTGTTTTCCAGTTGAACTGGCTCTCCGCTTCGGGAACCGGCATTTTGATCGCCGCTATTATTTCGGGATTTCTGATGGGTTTCGGCCCCCTTCAGCTTTTGCGGCAGTATGGGAAGACGCTATACAAGGTTCGGTTTTCCCTGCTGACCATTGCCGCCATGATGTCCATTGGATTCATGACCCGCTATTCCGGCTTGGACGCGACCATGGGTTTGGCGTTTGCGCGCACCGGCATGCTTTATCCCTTCTTTGGCACGCTGCTCGGCTGGTTGGGCGTAGCCCTCACAGGCTCGGACACATCTTCCAACGTGCTCTTCGGCAGCTTGCAGAGAATATCCGCGACGCAGGTGGGGGTCTCGCCCCTATTGATGTGCGCTGCGAACAGTTGCGGCGGCGTGATGGGTAAGATGATCGACGCACAGAGCATCGTCGTGGCTAGCACCGCGACGGAATGGTACGGCCACGAAGGCGACATTCTGCGGTACGTGTTCTTCCACAGCATCGCGCTCGCCTCTCTGGTCGGCGTGCTCGTGTTCCTGCAGGCCTACGTGTTTCCGTTTACGAAAATGGTCCTTCATTGAGGGGCGCTCCGGTTTGACCTGCACCGAACGATGGGGCAAGCTTCTCTTTCTCCTCGATCGTGTGCTGGGGAGTAGCCGCCCAGTCGCGGAAAGGCCAGCGTGGACGTTCGCATCGTTCAAGAACTGCGCGCTATTGTAGGTCCTCGCGGCCTGATTACTTCCGCTGAAGAACTCCACACCTACGAATGCGACGCCCTGACCAATTTCCGCGTCATGCCGCTTGGCGTGTTGCTCCCCGAATCCACCGAGCAAGTCCAGGCCATCCTGCGCGTTTGTCACCGCGAACGCATTCCGTTTGTCGCCCGCGGCTCGGGAACGGGCCTAAGCGGCGGTGCCCTTCCGGTCGATAACGGCGTGGTCATCAGCTTGACGCGCATGAACCGCATCCTCGAAATCGATCTTCCCAATGCGCGCGTCGTGGCCGAACCCGGCGTCGTCAATCTCGATATCACCGGTCGCGTTCTGCCGCAGGAATATTTCTATGCCCCCGACCCTTCGTCGCAATCGGTCTGCAGCATTGGCGGCAACGTCGCGGAAAATTCCGGCGGCGCCCATTGCTTGAAGTACGGATTCACGACCACGCACGTCTTGGGGCTAGAAGTTGTGCTCCCCGATGGAACGCTCGTGCATCTCGGCGCCAAAGCGCTGGACACTCCCGGCTATGATCTCGCCGGCGTCTTCGTCGGCTCCGAAGGCACGCTGGGCATCGCCACGAAAGTCATCCTGCGCATTGTGAAGCTCCCGGAGTGCGTCCACACTCTGCTCGCCGCTTTCCCTTCCACCAACGAAGCGGGCGCGGCGGTTAGCGACATCATCGCCGCGGGCATGCTCCCCGCCGCCATCGAAATGATGGATCGCCTGTCGATCCAAGCTGCCGAAGCCGCGGTCCACGCCAATTATCCCGACTGCGGCGCGCTCCTGCTGGTCGAACTCGACGGCCCTTTCGCCGAAGTTCAATACTTGATGACCCACGTAAACGAAATCTGCCGCAACAACAGCGCTTCGAAGATCCGCGTCGCGCAATCCGAACTCGAGCGCGCCCTGGTATGGAAAGGCCGCAAAGCAGCCTTCGCCGCGATGGGCCGCATCTCGCCCAATTACATCGTGCAGGACGGCGTGATCCCGCGCACCGCGCTACCGCAAGTCATGAGCGAAATCGACCGTCTCAGCAAACAAGCCGGCGTACGGGTAGCCAACGTCTTTCACGCCGGCGATGGCAACCTGCACCCGCTGGTTTTGTACGATCGGCGAATCGACGGACAAGAAGCCGCTGCCGAAGCGCTCTCTTACAAAATCCTCGAAATCTGCATCGCCGCAGGCGGATCGATCACCGGCGAACACGGCGTCGGAGAAGACAAAAAACGCGCCATGTCCAAAATGTTCAGCGAGCCGGATCTAGCCACCATGCAACGCTTGCGCTGCGCCTTTGACCCGCTGCAGCTCTCGAACCCCACCAAAGTTTTTCCGACGCCTCGCTTATGCGGAGAAAAGCCCGGCAAATACGTCGCCCACCCGCTCGAGTCCGCTGGAATCGCGGAGCGCTTCTAACGATGGACGCAGGCTTGTCTTCTCAATCCACTCCGAGCATCGCCGCATTCGAAGACGCCGCCCGTTCTGTCGTCGGTGCCGACAACGTGCGTGCAGCCGTCGGCATTTCTGGGAACCTGAACGCGATGAGTAGCGCCTCCGATGAAAATCCCGTCCAACCGAAACTGCAAGTAGAACCTGCCAACGAACAAGAACTGGCAAAAGTCCTGAAACTAGCCAACGAAGCAACCATGGCCGTAATCCCCCACGGCGGAGGCACAAAACTAGCCTGGGGCAATCCCCCGCAACGCGCCGACATCTTCCTCTCCACCGCGCGCCTCAACGCCATCGTCGACTACGCCTCGTCCGATCTCACCGTCACCGTCGAGGCCGGCTGCACCATCAAACAATTGCACGAAACTCTCTCCCAACTCGATCAGCGCCTCGCCCTCGATCCCTTGTGGCCAAGCCGGGCCACCGTTGGCGGCGTTCTTTCGACCAACGACAGCGGCGCGCTGCGCCTTCGCTTCGGCTCGCTACGCGATTTGATTATCGGTATAACGCTGGCCTTGCCCGACGGCACGCTCGCAAAGAGCGGCGGCAAGGTCGTCAAGAACGTTGCGGGCTACGATCTCCCCAAGCTCGCGACCGGGGCGTTAGGCACGCTCGGCGTCATTACCCGCGCCACTTTTCGCATCCATCCAATGCCGAAACAGTCGCGCACGATCTCGTGCCTCGCGCGCGACGTCTGCGAAGCGCAGCGCCTCACCCTGGCCATACAAGATTCGAAACTCGCGCACTCCGCCTTGCAAATTCGCTTCGTCGAGTCCATGCAACCGCAAATCGACGTTCTCTTCGAAGCGAGCCAAGCCGGCCTGACCGCGCAAATCGAGGGACTCAAAGCCATTCTCGCTCCATCCGCGGTGATCGATCCGGGCCCCGCCGTCTGGAGTGCCCGTCAGGAACTCTATTCCGCCGCCAAAGACAAAGCCTCGAATTCCGCCTTGGCAAAAGTCTCGATTCTTCCGTCACAAATTGCTGAAACCTACGAAACGCTCGTCACGATCGCTGCGAATCGCGTTCATTTCCAGGCGGTCGTGCAAGCCACCGGCATCGGTTTCGTGTATTTCGAAGCTACGCCGGCCGCGATTGCCGGCGCTCTCCAAGCGCTTCGCGCCAGGCTGGAAGCGATGGGCGGTTCCCTGATGATCGCGCATCGTCCCTCCACCATGCCCCCGCTCGACGCCTGGGGCAACCCCGGCGATGCGCTGCCGCTCATGCGCGCCGTGAAAAAACAATTCGATCAAAAGAACACGCTGAATCCCGGGCGTTTCGTCGGGGGTATCTGATGGCCGACGCAACTCCGGAGCCCGCCGCCACCGCCTTCGACGCTCATCACCCGCCCGCGCGAGAACTCATCGACCAGTGCGTCCATTGTGGATTCTGCCTCCCGGTCTGCCCAACCTACGTCCTCTGGAACGAAGAAATGGATTCACCACGCGGACGAATCTATCTGATGAAGCTGGCCAGTGAGGGCAAGTCCGACATAAATCCCCGCTGGGTCAGCCATTTCGATTCCTGTCTCGGCTGCATGGCCTGCATGACCGCATGCCCCTCAGGGGTCGATTACAGCAAGCTGATCGAAGCCACCCGGGCGCAAATCGAACGCAACCACAAACGATCCTTCGCGGAAAAACTGTACCGCCGTTTCATCTTCAGCATGTTCACAAGACCGGACCGCCTGCGGATGCTTCGCCTTCCGCTGCTCGCCTATCAGAAGTCCGGAATGCAGAGTTTGCTGCGCCGCAGCGGCATCCTGAACCTGTTCCCGAAGAAATTACGAACGATGGAAGCGCTGATGCCGCAAATTGGCGCCGGTGAATCGATTCCCAGCGTTACTCCCGCGCAAGGCACAAAACGCCGCCGCGTCGGGCTCCTTCTCGGCTGCGTGCAGCGCGAATTTTTCCCGCAAGTAAACGCCGCGACCGTTCGTGTCCTTTCCGCCGAAGGCTGCGAAGTCGTCGCCCCGGACGAACAACCCTGCTGCGGCGCCCTGCTCGTTCACGCCGGAGAAGAAGCCGCCGCCATCGTCCTCGCCCGAAAGACCATCGACGCCTTCGAGCAGGCAAACGTCGACACCATCATCACCAACGCGGCCGGATGCGGGTCAAACGTAAAGGAATACGGCCACCTCCTGCGCGACGACCTGCAGTACGCCACCCGCGCGAAAGCATTCGCATCAAAATGTAAGGACATCACTGAATTTCTAGGGGAACTCGAACCGCGCGCGAAAAGAAACCCGCTGAAGCTGCGCGTCGCCTATCACGACGCGTGCCACCTGCAACACGCGCAAGGCATTCGCTCGCAGCCGCGGTCGCTCTTGCTGGGTATTCCAGGGGTGGAGTTGGCGGAAATTCCCGAGTCGGCCGTCTGCTGCGGCTCCGCTGGCATCTACAATCTCGTGCAGCCCGATGCGGCAAACGCCCTGGGCGATCGCAAGGCCCAGCTCATCACCACGCTCAATGCGGACGTGATCGCCACGGGAAATCCAGGTTGCCTGCTGCAACTCCAATCCGCGCTGGCCAGGAGCGGCCGGAAGACTCCCGTCGTCCACACGATTCAGCTTTTGGACAGTTCTTTGCGGCCACGCTTGACCGATGCCACGTCCGACTCAAGTTCTTTGTCTTCCTCTTCAAGCTTCGCCGTAGACTCTTGAACCTCCAGCAACGACGCCAGAAGTTCCATGGGGTGCAGCACCGTCCGCTCAAATCCAGCGTGTAGTTGTTCGGTGCATGACGTTCCGCTGGCAATCAGCTGCCGCGCCCCGCCGTTCCGGTCCTGCTGCACAACTTGCCCAAAAAGATCGGCCCCAACGGCCATACTGAGATCGTAAAAATCTTTCTTATACCCGAAGCTGCCCGCCATCCCGCAGCATTCCACGTGCGAGGTCACCACGTCGAAACCAAGCGCGCTCAACAACTCCACGGTGGGTTCCGCGCAGCCGATTGTTTTCTGCTGGCAGTGCGCATGGTAAAAAAGCCGGTATCCGACCTTGGATTTCGAGATATCGAAGACTTGCTGTGGCATCCGCCCCGATTTCGCCAGCATCCGCACCACGTATTCGACAGGTTCAAAGGCCCGCGATCGAAACCTCTCGAATCGTTCCTTGCTTTCCACCAAATGGTGAAGATCGCGCCGGAACATCGACAGCGAACTCGGCTCGACCACCACAATATCCCGGCCATCGCTGACGTGCGAATCCAACTCCATCATGGCGCGTCGCGCATGCTGTTTCGCCGTGGCAATCATTCCCTGCGAAAGCGCGGCTCGCCCCTCCGGTACCGATTCGCTCACCACCACGTCCGCGCCGAGCGCTCGCAAAACCTCGATGGTCGCCAGCCCGCGCTTGGCCATGCCGTAATTCGTGAAAACATCGGCAAACAGCACCACCTTGATCTCTCGCCCCTTGCTCGAAGGCGCTTCCATGCGCCGCGCTGCCTGCACCAGCGTCTGCTTGGGGAACTCCGGCAGCGCCCGCCGGTGATCCACACCCAGCCAGCGCTCCATCAGCCCGCGTGTCGTGCCTACCTTGTCTTTCGTGTCGGCGTCGGCGTCCGCGGTCCGCGCTCGCTACTTTCCCGCCCCCGGCAATGGCATTCGAGATCGCAGCAAACCGCGTTCCCCATTTCGCAAAATAATGGTAATTGCCGAAGAAAATCTTGGAGATTGGCGCGCTGCGGTCCTCGTCCGCAGCACCAGTCACCGAACCCAGCGCTTTACCGAGCGGTGTGCGTTCCTCGATCCGGTTCAGACGGTCGCCCAGATTTACGTTCAACCACGGTATATCGATCCGCACCGGACACTGGTTGACGCATCGCGTGCAACCAGTACACAACTCCGAGAATCGCGCATTTTCGATCTTGCTGGTCCCCGCTTCCCACGAGCCGCCGATGCCGCCGGAATAAGTTTCCCCGCCGAACGCATGGCCACCCACGGTCTGAAAGTTGGCGCAGGAATTCAAGCAAGCGCTGCATCGAATGCAATACAAAGTTTCCCGGAAGACGGGGTCGTCGCGCATGCGCATGCGCCCGTTGTCGATCAGCACCAGATGGAATTCGCGCGGCTTGATCGGTTTGCCCGGAAGGGCAAACGCAGGGTCGGTCAGCGGAGGGCTCAGAAAACTCGTGTACACCGCCATTCTCTGCCCCACCGCGCTAGCTGACAACAAGTCCAGGAACGGAGCCATTTCCTGTCGAGTGGGTATGATTTTTTCCACGCCCACAATGGCGATGTGCACCGGCGGCAGAAAACTCGCCATCCGGATGTTGCCTTCGCTTTCGACCAGCATCAGCGTGCCGGTATCTGCGGCGATCAGGTTCGCCCCGGTGACCCCGACGTCAGCGTACAAAAATTTGTCGCGCAACTGTTCCCGCGCAAACCGTGTCAACTCTTCGCCGGTATCCAGCGCTAGATCGGTCTTGAATTTGCGTTTGAACAGCGCGGTGATGCGCTCGCGGCTGTAGTGCAGTGCCGGCGCCAGGAAGTGCGACGGCTGCTCATCCGCCAGTTGCAAAATAAACTCCGCCAAGTCGCTCTCGACAACCTCGATCCCGTCCGCCTCCAGAATAGGATTGAGGCGAATTTCCTCTGACGTGATGCTCTTCCCTTTCACCACCAGCTTGGCGGCCCGCCAGTGGCACACATCCAGAATGTACCGGCAAGCGTCCTCGGCCGTGTTGGCAACGAAAACGTGGCCGCCATGCGCGCGAACCGCGCTCTTGAGGATTCGAATCAACTCCGGAAGGTTCGCGATCGACTTTTCCTTGATCTTTCGCGCCTGGTCTTTCAGCGCATCGTAGTCCGGAAGGTCCGCCACGGCACGATAGCGCCCGCGATTAAAGTGCTGGGTATTGGCGCGAACGGTGAGGCTTTCCATGTCCAGCGACATACGAATGGCGCGCAACAGGTGATCCTTGTCGCTCTTGTTGGCGACATCGCGCGGCGTATCCACGTGGGCGCCAACGACCGCCGGTTTTTGTTCGGTTTCCGCCATGCCTCACTCTAGCAAAAGAACCAACAGCCGATGCGGGCCGTGCACCCCGTGTACCAGTGGTCCCATATCCGCCGTCGCACTCGGACCCGTAATAAAAACCAGGTTGCGCTTGAGTCCTTCGCCCTTCAGACAGTCCGGATCAAATAAATCGCGCGGCCGCGCCACGATGCGCTCCTTAGCGAGCAAAACAATGTTCAGCGGCATCAGCAAACTCGTCGCGGACACGAGCGGCCGGCCCAGCGCCACGCACACCGAACCGGTACTGGCCACCCCGGCAAACGCTTCGGTCACCCCGGCATCGGCCGTCGCCAGTTGGTCGTCATCCGGCCGCGGGATGAATCCGGCCAAACCACGTAGTCCGGCAATCAGCGGCTCCCCGAGAAACTCCGGCTCGCTCAATACGATACCCCGCGCTTTGTGCGCGGCCAGTCCAACAGCCTTCCGCAGCGCCAGCGGGGTACGCTCGCAACGCCACACCATGGCGGCGGCTTCCATTGCATTCTCTTCAAATGTCGCGGCGAGATCGACCATGTCGGTTAGCGAGAAGTATTGTGCAGTGCCAGCACCTCGAAGTCTACGTCAGCAGAAGCCAACTTTTGGTGGCCGATCTTTAGATCGGTTAGCAACCGGTCTTTAGACCGGCGATCACCAAAAACGTCAACAAACGCTAGAGTCGATACGGCTACGGGAGGGTACGGTTTTAACCGTGCCGCAAGGGCTCACGTTTCACTCCCGGCTTAGCACGGAGGCCACATTTTCGTGCTGCCATACTTTCGTGTTGCCGCACCAGCGCATCCGTTCTCGCGAGGCGTCATCCATCCCCTCATCACCAAGCGCTGCCATCTTGAGCCTATCCGATAAGGAAAGCCGAAACACCTCAACCTCAACCCCTGCTCCCAAATGTCAACGGGCGCACCCCGGGGACCGCATCACCCGGCAATCAAGCCCCGCCATACGCCCGCACAAAAAAGTAAATCGTCATCGCCGTCCCGATCGCGATCACAAATCCGCGTATCCACGATTGCGGCAACTTCTGCGAGTAGTGCGCCGACAAATAACCCCCGCCCACCGCTCCCGCGGTCATGACCATGGCCTGCGGCCAAACGATCGCCCTGGTCATCACAAACGTCGCCGCTGCCACTCCGTTGATCACGCCCCCAAGCACTACCTTTAGCGCGTTCATCTCATGAATATCGGTCATGCCCATCGCCGCCAGCATCGCCAGGTTCATGATCCCGATGCCGCCGCCAAAATACCCGCCGTACACGGCCACGATCAATTCGAACACCGACGCGCCGGCCACCGCTTTGTTACTCGATCCGTGCGAGATGCCCGCAGAGATCCGGCCGGTCAGGTGTTTGCCAAACGCAAACAGCAGCGTCGCCCCCAGCAACAGCCATGGCAGCAGCCGCAAAAAAGTCTGCGCCGGCGTCTTGATCAACAAAATAGCCCCAGCGAGGCCGCCTACAACGCTGGTCACGATCAGTGGCACCATCACACGCCGCGATATGTTCAAGCGTTTCCGGTACGCTCCCCCGCTCGCCGTAACCCCTACCCACAGCGCCAGCGTGTTCGTAGCATTCGCCGCTACCGGCGCCACCCCCGTAAACAGCAGCGCCGGGAACGCGACAAAACTTCCGCCACCCGCTACGGCGTTAATCGCGCCTCCCAGTGCCCCGGCGGCGAACAAAAATATGGCTTGTCGTGTGTCCAAGCGTGCTTTTGTATCATGAATCCGCCGCGCCGCTCCACCCCGCCGCCCCTGCCAGCAGGTCCGATTGACCTGCCACTCTTTACGCTTGACTGGGTAACGCATGTGGTACGGTATTCCCAGGGAAAAGCGCGTCCGGCGCCACAATCAAAACGACATCTCGCATCCTCGGCGCCCTCTGTGTTCCGATCTCTGCGGGAAGGTGCGCGAGTTCGAAAAGCCGGCTCTACAGACAATTGAAAGAGCAGATTGCGCGCGATTTCCCTCTGTGTTAACTCCTTTTCTTCCCGCTAAATGCCAAACCTCAAAATCAAATAGAAAGGGTATCGCTTCGGCAAGGCCCCCGAAATCGGGTAACGAAGCGAGCCGCGATCTGCGTTATCTGCTAAAGCCGAGGACCAGTTTCTCCGGCAGCTGCGGGGAAGGACGGCGCCGCTGCACATCAGAACGTATGCCGACTGGATGGACAAGAGATCTCATCCCTATGCTGTAACGGATACGAAACTCATCGACCCGTCAGATTGCTTGTAGCCTTTGGACCGCGAGTCCCGGGCCGAGCAATTTCGATTCGCTGTATGCATATTTTGCGTAAACAGGCTCAAGCCTGGCGGATATACATTCGTCAAATTCGAGACGTCGAAAGTGCACATCCGGCCCAGTACACACTGGAACTCGGAATGGCGGTATGTGCTGTCGCCGTACCAAGTAAGAGTTCGAAGGAGCGAGCCATGTTGACGCGAACAAACCGGCTATGGATTACAGTCGTCATCGCAGTGTTGGTTGTGACCGGCACCAAGTTTGGAAATGCCGCCGCACAAAAGGCAGCCGTTCCGAAGCCTCAGAACAAACTTGCGATTGGCGAGGAGGAGGTCAAGCAATTGCTGCCCCTCATGGATACCGACAAGAGGGGCATGGTCTCCAGGCAGGAGTTCATGAAGTTCATGGAAGCGGAATTCGAAAGATTGGATAAGAACAAGAAAGGGGAACTGAACGTCAAGGAACTAACGCAATCGACCTTGACAGCAAACCGTCTTGCCGGGAAATAACGGCACCATCGCGTCGGCAGAAGCAGAAAGTTACGACAGCCATCGGCCAGTCGGGTTTTTAACTCAGTTGTAAATCCACACGTATCTCAACTCACCGGACTTCTGCTCTTAGGAAGACAGCGAACCAAAACTGTGGTCCGCTTCGTCAGCTTGCCGTGTAGCTTTGTAACCTCTTGTCTGGAAGCAGGCAGAATCCGTCTGGGTAGGAAGTGATCATGAACGGGCCTTCACAAATTCCTTATGAATACTTCAGGGCGCCCTTACCTCATCTCTCATATCTTTGCCCTGCGTTAACGCGATTTAGTATGGGGGTGGATTGCATCCATCTCACTCTAAATTCCTAAAAGGAATCTCCATTCAGTTTTATCGATATGAGTCTTCCCGATGCTTTTCGCATGAACCCCTGTGCTTTTAGCTGCTCGGCCAGCGGTCAGGAGAAAAGGTGCGAAGCACGGAGAGATGTGTTGAAGATCGATCGGATTCCAGTAATGCAGTCTTGGCGCGAAAGACGAGTATAGGAGCGAAATATGCGCAGGTTTGGACAAAACAAGATTTTTTCCTGGCTGGTGGGGGCTGGATTGCTCTTTTCTATTGCTGCTCCGAGCAGGCTACTCGCAGACGACGATGGTAGCAAAAACGATCCGGCTGCAGCTGCATCAGCGAAACCCACAAAAGTGGACGCCCCTGCTCCCGGCTTGACGGAGCGCGAGCGCATGCTTCTCGACCGAGTTGAGCAGCTCGAAAAACGCGTTGCGGAACTTGAAGTGAAAGGGTCTGCAGGAGCGCCGCCGGTTGTTCCCACGGGACCAGCTGAAACGAATGGAGCGGCTGCCGGAGCGCCCGGGACGAATACCGTAGCGGTGAGCCCGGCTTCGCCGCCATCGACCGGTCTTGTCAAGAGCGCGGGCACAATTGATCCAGGGACATTACCCGCTGCTCCGTCCAATCAGGATCAGAACACGTCAACAACCGCGGCTGCGGTCGCGACAACCGGAAAGCCAGCATATGTCGAGCCTTTTTCGGATGCGGACTGGACCTGGCTGAACGGCAGCCCCCGCACAAAAGAGATATTTTGGGACTCTAAATTCTTTACCCCAGAAATCAGAGTCGACACCAACTATGTCGCCGACTTCAACCATCCGACAGATCACACCATCGGCGGTTCGAGCGAGCTGTTTCGGTCGTACGAAGTCCAGTTGGAACAACTCGGCATCGGCGGCGACTTCCACTATGACGACGTCCGCGGCAGGTTTATGACACAACTCGGCATGTATTCTGTGACGACGCCAAGGAATGATCCCAGTCCAGGGCACGGGCAATGGGATCTGGACAATGCGTACCGTTATATATCGGAAGCCTACGGCGGGTACCACTTCAACGTGCTGCACGGGGTCAACGTCGACGCGGGGATCTTCTTGTCCTACATCGGCCTGTTCAGTTACTACAATTTCGACAACTGGGCCTACCAACCGTCTTATGTTTCCTCCAATACTCCATGGTTTTTTAATGGCGTGCGCGTGCAGATTTTTCCGACCGCGCATTTAAAGATTGAACCTTGGTTCATTAATGGCTGGCAGTCCTACGCTTCGGCCAATCACACGCCAGGCATAGGAGGGCAGATTAAATGGACACCGGCGAGCTGGATCAACGTCATTTCTAATAACTACGGGGTAGGCCAGGATGACCTTTTTACGCCTGGTCGCCGGCGCATTCACACCGACAACAGCGTCGAGATCAAGTATTTCGATAAACCGGAGAAAACCCTCGATAAGATGGCTTTTTCGCTGACGGGCGACTTGGGCTGCGAATATGGCGCTGGGGTGAGTTGCTACGGCGATAAGAAGGGAGGACCCAAGCAGAGCTTTGTGGGTTACATGCTATACAACCGCTTTTGGTTCCACAGGGACCTGTTCGGGCTAACCGTGGGCGGCGGCCAGATCAACAATCCGGGACGCTATCTAGTCCTACTTCCCCCTATCAATGGAGAGTCCGCTATCACGGCAGCCACGAATTCTCCTTACTTCACTGAAAATCCCGGCAACCCTTTCAAAGCCTGGGATTCTTCTGTCACGTTTGATTATATGCCCAAGCAGTACATTACATTTCGCTGGGAGTATGATTATCGCCACGCTAGCGTTCCCTATTGGTCTGGCGCGGGCGGCATCACGCCCCCTGGCGGAAATAACAGTTCTCCTCAATTTTACAGCTGCAGCAATGGCAGCTCTTCGGGCCAAGCCCTCCTCGGTCCCGCGGAAACGGCATGCGGCGGTGGGATCAGCAGCGTCTGGTTCCCGGATCTTCGCAAGAACGAGTCCTTTATCGATTTGTCCATTCTTGTGAAGTTCTAACCAGGGCGCGGAGGATGAAATTGGGCTTGGTTGCAACACCCTGTCAGCAGGTAATTACAGGGAAAGAGTGAGACTCGCGAAAGACCCTTCCGCCGGGACTTCTGGCTATTCCGGAACTTTTTCTCTGGGCTGCACACAGGAGGGCGTCAGGCGATGAACCATGCAATTATTCTCGTGGTCGCCAACGAGCTGAAAATCCGTGACGCCCTGCGAACAACCCTTTCTAATAGTGGCTACGACGTCATACTGGCAAAGAAGGGCCAAGAGGCCATCCAAATGGTTACCCACGAGCGCCCCGACCTGATTGTTTTGGACGTAAACATGCCGGGCATGAGTGGATTTGAGGCTTACAGCAAGATTCGCGTGTTGTTTCCAGGACCGATTGTCATGGTAACGGTCCGCAACTCGGAGCATGACAGGATTGTCGCTCTCGATTCAGGTGCGGACGATGTCGTTGTGAAGCCTTTCGCTATCGGAGAATTGCTGGCTCGCATTCGCGCTGTGCTGAGACGCTCCACTTCCGAAGAACCGCTGCCGAAAATCGACACTCCAGAATTGAAAGTGGATCTCGACAAAAGGATGGTCAATGTTTTCGGTAAGAAAGTCCAACTGAGTCTCAAAGAATTCGATCTTCTGCGTCTTCTCGTGATTCAGCGAGGGAAAGTGCTTACGCATGAGCAAGTCTTGCAAGCTGTCTGGGGACCGGATCACGCTGCGGAGTCAAAGAACCTTCGTGTCCTGATAAATCAGCTGCGCAAGAAAATCGAAAAAGATCCTGCAGAACCCCGCTACATCGTGACCGAACCTGGGCTAGGATACAGGTTTCAAATTCTAAGCGAAGCTCCCAAAAAGCGCTCCCGCCATAAATCGTGACGTTTGAAAAGGATCTGCCGTTTCTAAGCAAGTCGTGAGAACGCTCCTCGCGAGCCGATAACACGCTGAATAACGATTGAGCGAGTTTGCCGCAGTTCGTGGCCAAACCTCGTCCAATAATCAAAGACGCTTTCGAAGGTAGTCAAAACCTAGGTAACCGAGCAAGCCGGAAATAATGGCAATGGCGAGATTAGTGGCCGAGAAAATATCTTCAATAGCGAAAGCCAAGCTCTTCCCTTGGCCATTTGCACGAGTGAACTCGCCCATCAGAAGATTGGAATAGAACAGGAAAATTATGAAACCGGTCTCAATTACCGCTTTCCATGCGGGTGCCAGCCGCTTAGGTTGTTTAGGACGATCCGAAACCATCGACCAACTATAGCAAAGGCCAACAGTGCAGAGTACGGCTTCCCTCCAGCGTAGAGGGCCTGAACGCCGCATTCTTGAGCTGCAGTCGGGTTACTCGGCTTCGGAAGTACGTCGGGTGCAGCGGCCCCGGGTTGATATGGATTTCACCGGGAGGATTCATGGACATTCTTGCAGCAATCAAGCGCGAAGAGAAAAAACTCGAAAAGCTGCTAGGAGTGCGTTCGGCTGCAAAAGCACTGGGCGGCCCAGCGGAGCGCGAAGTAGTCGGCGTAAGAAGCATGTTTTGTCGGTTGCTGGCAGAGCAGCGATTGTGAGGGCGGCGTAGGCACAACACAACAGTGGATCCCGGACTGCGGGACCTATTGTCTGGGGCGGAGCGTCTCATGTCGTACGTCCAGCGACGCACTCTCTGCGGGTCGTCGGACAGAATCACTTATTGTGGTTGCCCATTCTTAAGATACTTGTAAGTGGGCGGCCCCAGAAGAAAATAGCCGACGACCAAAAGAATCACGATGTGTGGCATAGCATCCTATCCGGGCAGATCGCTAACTATCCAACTGGATAGACCCTCTCGTGCTGCGCTCCGACAACGGTTGCGTCGCCGCGTCGTGCATATAATCGACAAAACTCCTTGCAATCAACCGTTTCCGGTGATAAATGGCGAACAGGTGCACCCCCGTCGCTGGTGGCCAGAAAAATGCTGAATCGGCTAGGCGGTGGCACTGAGACCGTGCTTTTAAGGAGGCTATATGGGCGAAACGAAGAAGCAGCCCGAAGAGGTAAAGGAAGTTCCTTTGCCGACGTCGGAGTTGGGCAAGGTCGTTGGTGGGACCCCGGCTGTATCAGCGATAGGAGCGGTCCGGACCACGGGCGTTGATGAGGTCGGCCTCTTAACCGAAAACAGACAACCAAACATCAAGCCCCCCACGGGAGGCCAATAGATCGCGGATTCCTAGCGAAAAGGTCCTTAAACATTTCATTCGCTACGATCTCCATGAGGTCTCGCACTCATGAGGTCTCGCACTGTGAGGCTCTCCGCGAGGTCAGCCCCCTGCTCGGCTCGCGAAGCGGCCTAAGCACTGCAGAAGCGTCGATGGCAGACGTCGCGGCCAAGCTCGCCGAACTGGTCGCCATCTAGTAACGAGAAAACGGCGTTATCGGAAAAGTGAGGTGCAGACGTCCGGTAATGCGTGCGGGAGTTAGCATCAAATCGGTCCGTTCATCGCGCTATACTGCCTCCGACTTGGCTGCTCATCCGCTCGCCGCGAGGACACTGATGCACCGATAAATAGAAATCCTTTCGGCTCTATTGCACATCCAAATTCGAGAGGCGCGCACATTTACAAATCCGTATTCGGTCGCATACTTATTTGTTCAATGTCTCTCGCTATATCTTCGCTCGTCATGCTCGCGCAAGATGCCGGTTTCAAATCCGCTAAGACTGACAATCATCCTGAGTCTCTGCAGATACTAACCCCGCACGAGGGCGTGGACTTCACAGGTTTTTCGGCTGATTTGGTGCGGGTAATCAAACAGAATTGGTGGGCGAAAATGCCGTCGGAAACGAAGCAGAAACTTGACCGAGGACTAAAGGGAAAAGTTGTCGTCGGCTTCGGAATTCAAAAGGACGGACAGCTGAGCACTGTGCCAAAGGCTGTCGTTAGCTCCGGGAACAAAGCTCTTGACGAGGCTGCGGTTTCCGCCGTTAGAGCCTCTGCCCCGTTTGAGCATCTACCTGAGGCCTTCAAGGGGCCGAATATTGATTTACGCCTTACGCTTCTTTACAACCAGCCTATCTCTGCGCAAAATCCATAATTAGTTCGTCACCAAAGTCCTTCCATGGACCCAACAGCTCAGCATCGATGCGCGCCAGTCGTGCCAGCGTCTGCGCATCGTGTCGATCGTCTTTTCGATTGCTCTTGGTGATCAATTCCACTTTTTGTGCGTGCGCCACGATCAGTTGGTGTCCCAGCTCCGTTAACAGCCGGCTCACCCATGGCGAATGTGTTCCTGTCTCCATGGCCATGAGACTTCGCGGTATCCTTCCAAACGTCTGCTTCATCGCTTCGGGTGTCGTCGCTACTTTCTGTTCCAGAAGGATTGTGCCTGCTTCATCCAAAACACAATAGAACGACCAGCGATCTCCCAAATCCGCACCAATCGTTAGCTTTTGCTCCTTTAAACTTTCGTTTCCAAATACCTGCACAGTGCTAATCTTCTTCATAGCCGGTCTCCTTTCCATTGCGCCTTGAGCGCGTCATTCATTGGGAGCGTATCGCCTCCCATCTGATAAACGCTTTTCGGGCAACATGCGTGATCGACCAAAAAAACCTGCCAACATACCGAATCGCATGGCGGTACCGAAGACAAAAACGGTCAAACACCGAATGCGCAGCGCTGGAAACATGAGAATCAAGACCAGGCTACTTCCATTATCCGTTGCGGGCAAAACCGATGCCGCTTCGTGAACGTCTAGGACAGCTTGCGGCTTTCTTCTGCGAGGGCGATAGAGAACTCAGCGAGTGCGGCTATTGTGGATTTCCTATCTTGACGGAGACGCGATAGCGTCGATAGTTCGTGTAGTGATGTACGTTACGGAATTTTTGTCTGTTAATTTCGACGTATACGTCTACGTCGCTGGGCAGCCACAAAGGATTTGGAACGTCAGGAAGTTGCACTTCGCCGAACGTTACTTCTGTTGTCAACCGGTCGATCTGAAGTTCGTTACTCGGCGCGAGTAGATCACTGCGCATTCTGATAATTTGGAAATTATTCTTGTCCACCCACAAAACTCCCTGCGTTAGCATATCCACATCCGTCCCTCCTGTTCCCCGCATCGTGGTGACAAAAGTCGCCTCGTCAGGTTGCTGAGCAAACCCCAAGACATAGGTCTCTCGTGAGTCAATCGTTTCCTCACCAAGGTAGCGAAACCTGGACCCCAACTGAGCGTGTGTGGAGAAACCGATACAGCTCAATGCGTGGCCGGAGGTGACCAGATATCCCTTCCCCAGGCCTGCAGGCCCCAGGCGATTCCCTTTGTCGTCCATTCGATATTCCGAGCTTGCTCCCCATTCGTAATCGTGATGAAGGATCAAATAGTTGTCTTGAACATCTTCCTTTTTGATATTCCCCCTTGCGTTCAACTTCTCCAGTGTTATGTCTTCGTGAGCGATGAGGTCACCGATGTCGCGGACGAAACCGTCCACCCTCTGGCCCATCTTCTGCAGGATCACTGGTAGCTCTTGTTGATCTGGTGAAGGTTGAAGAGTCTTTAGTTCTGGAATTCGTTCGACCAATTGCGCTATCGGCAGATCGATGTAGGGATGTGCATTCGCATAGGGAGACGGATCGCTTGTATCCGCTCGCGTAATGCCCTCGGTGCTCGATTCTTGTGCTAGGGTGTGACCCTTGACCCCGCCGAGCTTTTCAGGCCTAGCCGCTGCGCGCGAGAATATGCACAGCGACCAGACCAGCAGACAAAGGCAGAGACGCGAGTTGAGGGACATGCATTCCCCCTTCCAGCAAACGTAGACCATCCAGGCAAACTGCTTCAGCGGATTAGAATACCTCCAAATCGCTAAAGTGCCCGTTGGTCTCACCAGATAGCCGGTGCGGCGTCGCACAGGTACAATGCAGTCGACCCTTCCATGCGAGCCCTCGAAGACCGCCGGGTTCTCCTCCGCAAGAGGAAGAAGCGACCTTTCCCGGCAGATTATCAGCGAGCCGTCGAATCAACACGTACAGAAAAACCCGGGGGTACCCCTCAACGTGACTGCCTTCTTGACAACGGCCCACCGGCGCATATATGAACGTCCGACCAGAAACCGAATTCGTGCAGGCAAGCCGTCCAAACAGGGCTCCCTGCCGCGTTAACACGGCATTAACATTCGTAGGATAACCACTCACACAGCTTGTGTGTGTTTGTTCTCCGACTCGCGTGGTCTTGAACCTTTCTAGTCGCTCTCTGTTTTTGACGTGAACGGAGTAACCGGGGCCAGTTAGGTTTCCCAGGAGCCAGTGGTGGGTTTTTCACAGGAGGAAGTATGGCAAGTCGTGCAGACGCAATCACCACAGGCGCAGGTAGCCCCGCCGGATACAACATCTGGAGCGTAATCGCAGCCTCCTCGGTTGGCACCATGATCGAGTGGTATGACTTCTATATCTTCGGCAGCCTCGCCGCCGTACTCTCCCCCAAGTTTTATCCGCCTGGTAACGAAACCTTCGCTTACATCGCATATCTCGCCACCTTCGCCGTCGGCTTCCTGGTCCGGCCGTTCGGCGCGCTCTTCTTCGGACGCATCGGCGACCTGGTCGGCCGCAAGTACGCCTTCATCGTCACGCTCTCGATTATGGGCGGCGCCACCGCCGTAATCGGCATTCTCCCTACGTATCAGACTGCGGGTTGGTTCGCGCCCATCACCCTGTTGTTGATCCGGGTTCTCCAAGGCCTCGCCCTCGGCGGTGAATACGGCGGCGCCACTGTCTACGTCGCCGAGCACGTCCCGGATGGCAAACGCGGCTTCTACACCAGCTTCATCCAGATCACCGCCACGCTTGGCCTGTTCGTCTCGCTCATCGTCATCCTCGTCACTCAGAATTCCATGACCAAGGAAGACTTCTCCGCATGGGGCTGGCGCATTCCCTTCCTCATTTCCATCCTCCTCGTTTCCATCTCACTCTACATTCGCATCAAGATGAAGGAATCGCCCATCTTCACTCAAATCAAGGCCGCCGGCATGACCTCCGTGCAACCGCTGACCGACGCCTTCGGCAAATGGGAAAACCTGAAGCGGGTCCTGATCTCCCTGTTTGGAGCCACCGCAGGGCAAGGCGTCATCTGGTACACCGGCCAGTTCTACGCGCTGTTCTACCTGCAGACCGTTCTCAAAGTAAATCCCAGGACCTCCAATATCATCGTCGCCGTCGCCCTGCTCTGCGCCATGCCATTCTTCACCGTATTTGGCGCCCTCTCGGACAAGATCGGACGCAAATGGATAATGATGGCAGCGTGCCTCCTGGCCATCGTCACCTACATTCCCATCTACAAATCCATGCAAGGGGCCGCCGGCAACAACATTAACGGCCTGCACTCCACCCGAAACAAAGTCACCGGAGCCATCGGTCTGACGCCCCTGACAACGGAACCGGCAACCGGACAACAGGTACCCGCCAAAGAAGCCCCGTCGCCCAACATCCCAAAACTAGTCCTCCTGGTTTTCATCCAGGTTATCTACGTCTGCATGATCTACGGCCCGATAGCCGCGTACCTGGTCGAAGCCTTCCCAGCGAAAATCCGCTACACCTCGCTCTCGCTCCCCTATCACATAGGCAACGGCGTCTTCGGGGGCCTGCTGCCTCTGATCGGTCTATCCCTATGCGCAGCCACCGGCAACATCTACGCCGGCCTTTACTACCCCATGATCGTAGCGGCCATCACCCTGGTCTTCGGCAGCATCCTCCTAAAAGAAACCCACGGCACCAAAATCTGGGACGAAGTAGGCGGCATGCGCTAAACATGCCGGCCGCCAATTGTGCGGCCGCCAAAGTGTAGGCGCCTGGCTTCAGGCAGGCGCTCCCCCTGCAGGGGCGGGGCTTGCCCCGCCCGATCTCAACACAACCGCAACCGTCCGGCCAGCACCACAATCGACCCGAAACACCACCTCATGCCTCGAACATTGACGCCACCCGTTCCGCGGTAGCATGATCTGTTCCGCCAAAATAATTCCTCAAAATCCAAAGGGAGCACGCACCGTGGCCAAATCCCAAAAAAAGAAATCCAAGCAAAAGCAAAAACCGAGCCCAAAGCCACAATCGAAGGCTCCTGCTGCGCCGCCCAGTTCCCCCAAAGAAAACGAAGCCCAAATCGCCGTCCACTGGAAAGAAGAAGCCCTCTTCCACCCCAGCCCCAAGTTCATTGGCCAAGCCAACCTCAGCGATCCCGATTTCGTATCCCGCTTCGACGAAAAGCACTTCCCCGAATGCTTCCGCGACTACGCCGAACTCCTGCATTGGGATCACTACTGGCACACCACGCTCGACACCAACGACCCGCCGTTCTGGAAATGGTTCGTAGGCGGCAAACTAAACGCTTGCTACAACTGCGTGGACCGCCATCTCGACAAGCACAAGAACAAAGCCGCGCTGATCTTCGTTCCCGAACCCGAGAACGAAGCCGCCACGGTAATCACTTACCAAGAGCTTTACCGCCGCGTAAACGAAGTCGCCGCCGTCCTGCGCGATTTCGCCGGACTCAAAACCGGCGACCGCGTCACCATTCACATGCCCATGATCCCCGAACTTCCGATCACGATGCTCGCCTGCGCCCGCCTCGGCGTAGTCCACTCGGTCGTCTTCGGCGGCTTCAGCGGCGAAGCCTGCGGCCTGCGCGCCGCCGACTCCGGCAGTCGCATCCTCATCTACGCCGACGGCTACCACCGCAACGGAAAATGGGTTGACCACAAAGCAAGCGCCGACATCGCCGTGGAAACCGCGAAAAAAGAAGGCCAGCAAATCGACAAGGTCCTGGTCTGGAAGCGCTACCCCGGCCACTTCCGGTCCGAATCTCCCATGATCATGGGCCGCGATTACTTCATAGAAGACGTCCTCCAGGATTACCGCAATCACCTCGTCGATCCGGTCTCACTGGACTCCGAAGCTCCGCTCTTCCTCATGTACACCAGCGGCACCACCGGCAAACCCAAAGGCTGCCAGCACCGCACCGGCGGCTACCTGGCCTATGCCGCAGGCACCTCCAAGTACTACCAGGACATTCATCCCGAAGATGTCTATTGGTGTATGGCCGACATCGGCTGGATCACCGGCCACTCCTACATCGTCTACGGTCCGCTAGCTCTGGGTGCCAGCAGCGTCCTCTACGAAGGTGTCCCGCAATTTCCCGACGCCGGCCGGCCCTGGCGCATCGCCGAGCGGCTCGACGTCAACATCTTCCACACGTCGCCCACCGCCATCCGCATGCTCCGCAAAGCCGGCGGCGACGAACCAAAAAAATACAACTACCACTTCAAGCACATGACCACGGTAGGCGAACCTATCGAGCCGGATGTCTGGCGCTGGTATCACGAAGTAGTCGGCAAAGGCGAAGCCGTAATCGTAGACACCTGGTGGCAAACCGAAACCGGCGGCTTCCTGATCACCACCAAGCCTGCACTGGACGCCATGAAACCCGGCAGCGCAGGCCCGGCGGCTCTGGGCATTTATCCAATCATCTGGGACGAAACAGGAAAAGAAGTGAAGGCTGGCTCCGGCATTGCAGGCAACATCTGCATCCGCAACCCCTGGCCCGGCATCATGCAGACCATTTGGGGCAGCCCCGAGCGATTCGTGGCGCAGTACTACAAGAAATATTGCAAAGACCCCAACAGCAAAGACTGGCGCGACTGGCCCTACTACGCCGCAGACGGAGCCGTCCTCCCGGCCGACGGCTACTACCGTATCCTGGGCCGCGTGGACGACGTGATCAACGTAGCAGGCCACCGCCTGGGCACTAAAGAAGTCGAGTCCGCCTGCTTGAGCATTCCCGAAATAGCCGAAGCCGCCGTAGTCCCGGCCGTGGACGAGGTCAAAGGCCGCGTTCCGGTCGTTTATATCTCGCTAAAACCGGGAGTGTTGGCGTCCAAGCAGATCCAGGACAAAGTCACCAGCACCATCGAAACCATGATCGGCAAAATCGCCCGTCCCAAAACCATCCACATCGTCCCCGACATGCCCAAAACGCGTTCCGGCAAAATCATGCGCCGCGTTCTGGCCGCTATCTCCAACCACATGGACACCGGCGACATCACCACGCTAGCCAACCCCGACATCGTCGAGCAAATCCGCGAACAAGTCCAAGGCCGCCAGCGCACGTTAGTACAAGAAGGCCCCGCCGACATCAAACTCTTCGGCGAAGAATCCTAGCCCCGACACAAGCCGTTGGTGGCTACGGCGATTTGTTGGACGGTGGCGATGACCGATCGGAAGGCGGCGACATAGCCGTTGCTGCTGATCGACGCGGACGGACCACCCGCGCCCGTGGCCTCGATGGAGACGAGGATCGTGCCGGGCGTGCAGGAACCGAACGGGGTTGGTTGACGTGAGACAGGTGTCGCGGCGTTGACTTTTTGTGCGCGCCGGAATGCCCGCGACGGTGTCGTATTTCGATATTTCGCCCGAGTCCCGCGACGTCTTTACGGCAGATCGGGATTTGCGAGATGGGCTGTCGGACTCGAGCGATGGGCGCTATTTTCTGCCGCTCGCAGCAAGGCGAGAACAATTCCGACATCCTGATGATCGAGCAGTTCCGCTAACCCCGCGGGTATCGCTTGGTGCGCATGGCCTAACACCTACCTCCATTAGACTTCGCCTTTCTTGAAGCGCTCGGCGAGGTGAGTGCAGGCTCGGACGGTGACGGCCATCATGGTCAGCGTCGGATTCTGGCATGCAGAGGAGACGAAGCTAGCGCCATCCATCACGAACAGGTTTTTGACGTCGTGCGTCTGGTTGAACGCGTTAAGCACGAACTTTTTGGGATCGTTTCCCATGCGTGCTGTGCCTAGTTCGTGTATCGCCATGCCTGGAGTTTCGACGTGCGCTTGCACCTTGATATCTTTCGCGCCCGCTGCTTCCAGCATTTCCGCCGCTTGGGCCGCGGCGTCATCCATGAGCGCGGCTTCGTTGTCGCCGTGGCTCATGACAATGCGCAACGCAGGAATGCCCCAAGCATCCTTGAGATTACTGTCGATTTCGATGTAGTTGTCCCAGCGCGCCAGCGATTCTCCGAAAGCTCCGAGGCCGATCGAGTACACACCTTCTTTGACGGCCCCCTTGAACGATGTTCCGTAGCCTTCGGCGCCGAAGTTGAATCCCGCCCCGCCTTCGCCCTGGTAGCCATACCCGCGGATGAATTGCGAATGCTTCTTGCTGGAAGGAGTGTTCCGGAAACGAGGAACGTAAATCCCGTTGGGCCGTTGCGGCTCATTGGCGTCGGGACGAACCTTCATTTCGGGCAGCGTGCCCGACGCGCCACCGCCGACCACGTGATCCATCAGATAGTGACCTAGCGCGCCGCTTGAATTTGCCAGGCCCTTGGGATATTCGCGTGTGGAAGAGTTCAGCAAGATGCGCGTGGATTCCAATGCCTGCGCGCAAAGGATCACGGACTTTCCGCGGACCTGTTTCACCTGCCGCGTCAAGCGATCGACGTAGGTCACGCCGCTGGCTTTGTTCGTTGCGTTGTCCATGTCGACGTGGCTCACCACCGCGTTGGTGATGAGCGTGCAATGGCCGGAATTCTGCGCGTCCGCAACGGTCGTAAACGGGCTGCTGAAATAGGAAAAGGTGCGGCATCCGCGCTCGCACGGGCCGCAATAGTGGCAAGCGAGCCGCCCATTGTGATTTTGCGTCAAGACCGCCGCGCGTCCGATGGTGACCGTGTGCCCGAACTTGGCTTTGACGCGATCTCTCAGCAGAACTTCTCCGCAGCTCATCTTCATCGGCGGCAGAAACTGCCCGTCGGGCAGCATCTCGTTGCCCTCGGCGGCACCCGTAATGCCGACATATTTTTCGACGATGTCGTAGTACGGCGCGAGGTCGGCGTAGGAGATCGGCCAGTCAACGTCATACCCATCGCGGCTGGCCGCCTTGAAATCGTTGTCGCTCAGACGGTAGCTCTGACGCCCCCAGACCAGCGATCGGCCTCCCAGCACGCGCAGCCGCTGCCAGGTAAACGGCTTGTCGGGCGGCGTGCTGTACGGATTCTCGAGATCATTCACAAACCACTCATAGTTGTATTCCATGCACGCGTAACACTGTTTTTGAATGGGACGGGTGCGCGCAATCTCCGGCGAGTGATCGCGATACTTGAGCTTGTAGGCGGGCGTGTGCTCGGTGAACTCGGTCGGACTGACCGCACGACCTGCTTCGAGCAGAGCGACTTGCAACCCCGCCTCGGCCAGTTGTTTGGCCGCCCACCCGCCTGTGGCGCCCGAGCCCACAACCACGGCGTCATACGTCTGCTGCAAAGGATCCTGCTCGATGTGGTTCCAGCTCATTTATGATTCCCTTCGGGATGATTGCAGCCTTCGTAGGGGCCGTGCGCAAAGGCGCCGTCCGAGCCAAGTTCGCGCGCGCCGATCTGGGAACTGTAATACGCATAGCCGATGCGCGTTTTCAGTTGCTCGAAATGGGTGTGACCTGGATCCTTCACAGCTTCGCCGGTCCATTCGCTGCCGCTGTCTGGGTAAGCCATGGCGTGCAACAAATCATCCTGATCCTCTCGCGAAAGGTAGCGAAACGCGGCTTTGTAGCGTCGAATGCTTTCGCCATCCAGGTATCCGAGATTGTTCAGGAACGCCTTTTGATTTTCGTGCGTATCCGCCGCGAGAACGAGGTCGATGTATCGGTTCACCAGCGCTTCCTTCGCGCCGGGAGTATCGGTTGCGGGAATAATCAGGTCGCTGAGCACGATGAGCGTTTCATTCTGGTGCTCATCCAAAAAAAGTGGCTTCCATCCCGACGCCGCCAGGTCTTTCGAGGCGTCCACACCGCGTTGCGCCGGCGTCAACTCCGGCAACTGCGCCGGATCCTGTGCGGTGCTCCGCGCCATCGAAAGCGGAGGCCGCAACGCCACCGCAGCCCCGGTAAGAACACCCGCTCGTAGCAAATCGCGTCGTTTCATAAACACTCCCGGCATCTAACCCTTGGACGTACGGACAACCTCAAACAGCGTCTCAGCCATCCAGTTTCCGCTGCCACGAGACGCCGACGCGCAGGTCATGCCAACGCGTGCAAATAGTCATAGTCGACCTTGATCGCTTCCATTGCCGGAGTGGTGGTAAACGGCGGCTCCTGTTCGACGTAGTACAGCTCCACCTCGGTCTTCTCCGCGGCGGCAAAGATCGGCTTGTAATCAATGTGCCCGCGCCCCAATTCCGCCGGCTTCGGACGCACGCTTTCGTCGAGTCCCACCGAGGGGCTGGCCGTAGGGTGGAAATCCTTGATGTGCAGCAACCGGTAGCGCTTTGGATATTTCGTCAGGTAAGCGACCGGATCGTGTCCAGCCGCGACCATCCATCCGCAATCGAGCTCGAATTTTACGAGCGATGGATCGGTCTCGTTCAGGACGACATCGTAGCCAATTTTGCCGCCGGGTTGCGGTTTGAACTCAAAATTGTGGTTGTGATACCCAAACTGCATCCCCGCTTTTTTCGCCTGTTCGCCCATTTCATTGCAACGCACCGCGATTTTTTTGTAGTCCTCCAAGGTCAAAGCAGCCAGTTGAGCCATCATGGCTTTCCTGTCGTTCGTATCGGGTTCCAAAGGTTTGGGAAATGTCACCGAAGAGATTACATACTTTGCTCCAATTTCTTTCGCGTAGGGCAGCGCTTGCTCAATTCCGCCCGTGCCGATGTGCATCGCCTGACATCGCAACCCGGCGTCCAACAATGACTTCTTGAGGTCGGCGGCGTTGCGCTTCGGCGAAACGCCCGTTTCCACTTCCTGGTATCCAATCGCCGCGATTTTCCGCAGCGTCCCGTCGAAGTCTTTATCCAGCTCCGCGCTCACCGTGTACAGTTCCAACCCGATGGGCTTGCCCAACGGGTTCGCGAATAACCGCGGCGGCTGTTCCAACGCAAACGCGGTCGCCGCGAGCGCCCCGCCGCCAATAAGAAGTTCTCGCCTCGAAAGTCTCACGATATCCTCGGTCTCGGTCCCTGATCGGTCGCCCGAATTGTATCTGACTTTCCACAAACCCTCGCTGGAAATCCGGATAAGCGTTCGATCCAATCCAACCGCTTTCCTCGTTGGCTGTGACCCGCTAAGATGCTCGCCATGTCCAACCGAATGGATCGCCGAAGTTTTATCATCGCCGGCGGGCTGACCGCTTTGGCGTCAAGCCGAGTCCTCGGCGCCAATGACACGCTGCGCGTCGGAGTGATTGGCGCCGGCGGGCGCATGGGCGACTTGCTCAATGCCGCCGACCGGGCCGGCAACTACCAGATCGTGGCCGTGAGCGATGTTTATGGGCCGCGACGTGACGCCGTCAAACTACGGTCCAACGGCGCCGCGACCACGCACGTGAATTATCACGAAGTTCTCGAGCAGCAGCTCGATGCCGTGCTCATTGCTTCGCCTGATCATTGGCACGTGCGCATGGCCGTGGATGCCATCGCCGCCGGCAAGGATGTCTATCTGGAAAAGCCGGTGACGCACACGATCGAGGAAGGCGCAACGCTCACGCGAGCGGTCCGCGCCAGCAAACAAATCCTGCAAAGCGGCATGCAGCAGCGCAGTTGGAGCCACTTTCGTGACGCCGTCGATCTCATTCAGGGCGGAAGCCTCGGGCGCGTCCCGCAGGTGAGGACGTATTGGTGGCAGAACTATTTGGCGCCCGGGACGCGCAAGGCCGTGGACACGCAGGCACTCGATTGGAAGCAGTGGCTCGGCGGCGCTCCCGATCAGGATTTCAGCGAAGACAAATTCTATTGGTGGCGCTGGTATTGGAACTTTGGCGGCGGCGCGATGACCGATCTTTTCGCCCACTGGATCGACGTGGTGCACTGGGCGATGAAATCTGACCAGCCCAAGGACGCGCAGATGCTTGGCGACAAATACATCTTCGAACAGTGGGATTGTCCCGACACGGTTCAGGCCGCGCTCCGTTATCCGGGATTCGATGTGGTCTACGAGGGCATGATGGGCTCGTCGATCGACGACGGTGGGCTGGATTTCCGCGGCACGGAGGCTACCTTGAAGCTCAACCGCAGCGGGTTCGGCGTCTATCATGAAGGGGTACCGGACAAGAACAATCCGGTTCTCAGAGCCGACAGCTTCCGCGACGGTACGATCTCCCACATGCAGAATTTTTTCGATTGCGTGCGGAGCCGCAAAGAGCCAAACGCTCCAGTCGAAACCGGTGTGGCAGCGGCTCGCGCGGGCCACATCGCCAATCTGGCTTACCGCCGCGGCGGGCAGATCGCGTGGCCGCCGAAGACGCCGGTTTAATCTCGCCCGCGCTGGTGGTTGGGTTATCGGCTTCGTTCTCCAGGCTACGAGCGCGGCTCTTTAGAAAAGCCAAGGAAAAAGCAGATTCCTCGCCCGGTTCAAAAACCGAACGGGGTTTGGAATGACATAGGTTCGATTTTTTTCGGCAGCCCGTTAGGCCGGTGTTTACGGTATCGAGTACTCAAAATCGTAAGAATGTTTTCCATCGGCGATGATAATGTCCATCTTTCCGCTGATGCCAACCAATTCCCCCGTTCCCGAGTCCGGTACCACGGTCACCGACAATTGCGGAACCCCTTGCGTCATCGTTCCCAGGTGCTGGAACACAAAGCTGCCACTGCGGCCACGCAGCGTTCCGGTGACCTTCTCGATCGCCACGTAACCCGCCGAACCCTTCACGGCTGTGCCCGCCGTGAGCATCTGCCCCTTACTGGTCCCTTCCAGATCGCCATGAAATTTCTTCTCCAAGCTATACCGCCCCAGGTTCGGGTCGTCTTTGTCCTCCGCGGGTTGCGACGTCGTTTTCACTTCAAACGTTCCCTTCGCGTGTTCTGCCACTCGAGTCTCCTTCTGCGGCGCGTTTAAGACTGGCGCTTTGGTTTGCGCGTGAGCTTGGACTCCCAAACCAGCGCACACGCACAACGTCAGGAGGATGTCGCTTTTCATGCCAGCCCGCTTGTCCGCGCCAATTTCAACGCTTCAATCGCCGCGCCGCGTGCTCCCGCGGTATCCCCATTGGGCATCACATAGATCGGAATGTCCGCCTGCTCTTCCCGCTGCGTGGGCATCCCGATGCGAACTTCATCGATGAACCATTTCTGAAAGTCAGCGCTGGCCTCCAGCGCGCCACCGCCAATAATCATCGCGTCCGGATCAAACGTATTCACCATCTCGTCCAGAAAGATTCCGATCCCGTGCGCCTGCACCCGGAAAATTTCCCGGCACATCGCATCGCCCTTGTCCGCCATCCCCCGGACGAATTTCGACGCTCGCTTCAGATCGCCCATTTTTCCAAGCTCGTGTCCGGGATATTTTTCCAGAAAATAGGGCAGAAACGTCTTCGCGATCGCGGTCAAAGAGCAAACCGACTCCAAATCGCCTACACGCCCGCAATTGCATTCGGGCTGCATTCCCGGGATTCCGCGGATGCTCTGGTAGGGAATCAGGACGTGCCCCAATTCCCCGCCAAATCCCATTCGGCCTTTCACCACATTTCCATCGATGATGATTCCGCCGCCCAGCCCCGTCCCGATCACGATGGACACCGACGTTTCCTTGCTGTTTGCTCCGAAAATCGTGAAGTGCCCCCACAACGCGCCCGCGTTGCCGTCGTTCAGGTAGGTCACCGGCTTCCCCAGCTTCCGCGCCAGACCCTCGCGAATATCAAAACCAGCCCAGTTCGGATGCACGAAGTTCGTCGAACCCTTTGCGCTCAACATCCCGGACGCGCTCGCCGGACCCGGGGTGTCCAGCCCGACGGCTACGATGTCCACCAACTCCACATCCGCGAGCTTGGCCGCAATGTTCAGGCCATCCTCAATCTGCTGCAAGCACACCTCCGGTCCCTGGGTCGAGAGCGCCGGATGCTCGCACAATCCCTCAATCAAAAATTTCTCGTCCTTGGTCACCAACGTATAGTTGATGGCCGTCCCGCCCAGATCCACTCCCGCCACAACTTCCACGCGATTTCTCCTTCCGCCATCGGCCGCCAACAATGGCTTTGCCGGCAGACAGCTTACACGCTTACGGCGTCTTGCGGAAAACAACAGGGGGGCTAATGAATGTTGATCAACGGATTCACGACACCGGCCGCGTGCTGGACCAGTTCTGCGTCAACGGTCCGTTCCGGGATCGGCTAAAGGTCCACTTACTGTGGGCACTGAGTCTGCACAGCGGTCTGCATGTCGGGATCGAGCAGGGCGCCGCGCCAGTGGGCGGAGCAGACTTGGGCAGCGGTCAAGCCGCTGGTTCCGCGCAGGTCTGCGCCGGAGAGCGTTGCGCCGTGAAGGTCGGCATCACGAAGGATGGCGCTGGTCAGCACTGCTCCCTCCAAGTCTGCGGACTTCAGATCGGCATCCAGAAGGATCGCGCCTTTGAGTTCGGCTCCGTTCAGATTGGCTTGGGTCAATTTCGCGGAAGACAAGTCGGCTTGCTGCAGATTGGCGAACGAAAGGACGCTCTGCTCCAACTTGGTGTCGCGCAAGTCGGCGAGAGACAAGTCGGCGCGTAGCATGGTGGCATAACGGAGATTGACAGCGTAGAGCGACGCGCCGCCAAGCTTGGCGTTCGAGAGGCGAGCATTTTCGAGGACGCTGTAGGAAAGGTCCGCGGCGCGGAGGTCGGCGCCGGTAAGGTTCGCGCCGGTGGCATTGGAAGACACCAAGAGCGCGTGCCCGATTTTTGCACGATCCAGGATCGCGTCGCGCAGGTTGGCTTCGCGAAGATTGGCATCGCGGAGATCAGCCTCGGACAGATATGCGCCTTCCAGATTCGCGCGCCACAGCTTGGCGTTGACGAGAAATGCGCGATAAGCGCGCGCGAATCGCAGGTTGCTCTGATTGAGGCGAGCGCCATCCACTTCGGCCAGACCTTGTTCGCTCCAATCGCCATTGGGTGGCGGAGAGGAAAGCGACGCTTCGGTCAGGTCGGCGTAGGGGCGATAGCCAATAGACTGCAAAATGTTCGCGGCCCAGCGGCGAATGTCCGCGGTGGAATGCTGCGGAGCGATATCGCGGTCGGAGGGCAGGCCGCGATTGACGCCGAGAGAAAAAAGCAAAATCACGCAGCCGGTGGCGAGGGCGGCGCGCAGGGTCATGAACGCCAGCCGCAGGAGGTTCTTGGTTTTGTGGTGGCGCAATTCTCCGGGACGCAGGAATTTGGAAACGATCGAAGGCAGGCAGGTGGCCGCGCCCACCGAAAGGGTCAGCAAAACGGAATGCAGCAACGTTCCACGAAAATCCTGTCGAACCAGATAGCGGAGCCAGAAAAGCAAAAGTGTCGCCGGGACGACCCAGTAGGCCAAGATCGTGGAGAGCATGGTCTCCAGCATCGCGAACGGCGAGCGGCCATCGCGCATCCAGCGGAAATGGCGACGCACCACGCCCATCAAATACCACGGGCCGTCTTTCTCGAGCGTTTGCCCGTCCACGAAAACCGCGGGAAGTTCCGCCATGCCTCCCCAAAGGCGCAGCAGCAAAAAGTGGAATCGCACGTAGGCGACGAACAGCAGCAGCGGTCCACCGAGGTAAAAGCCGGTCATAGGCAGAACGTTGCCGAGGCGGGACAACGGAATCGCCGACGAATTCAAAATCAGCCGGGTATCCGAGGTGGTCGCCACCAGGAAGCAGCAGATGGCACTGAGCGAAAGCATCAGGAAATAGAACCAGCGCGCCACTTTGGTGGCGTCCTCGATGGCGCGGGAGCTGTCGAAAGCCGCCACGGTTTCGGGCAGAATTGCATCGAACAGGTTCGCGCCGCCCAAGCGGCCAACCCACACACCTTCCGCGCCGTAAAGGTTGGCGCCCATCAAATTTGCGCCGCGCAGTTCGGCACCGAGCAGATTGGTGTCGCGCATGTCCGCCTGCACGAGGCTCGCGCCGCGCAGATTCGCCATCGAGAGGTCAGCGCCCGCCAGATTTACTCGCTGGAGGGACGCGCCTTGCAGATTGACGCCAGTGAGATCGGCCTTGGCAAGGCTGACACCGCACAAGTCGGCTTTGGCACCGGTTTCACCGCCAGATTCCACCCACATGCGGTGCTGATCCAAGACCTCGGCAAGCTCCAGCATGGAAATCGACGCGAAGCTGTCCTCGGTAGTGATTTCCGGTATGGGGTGTTCCTGCCCTTGCAGAGCCTGAGTGTCCAGGTCTGCTTGCGTGCTCGCGGTGCTCTTTGTGTCCGCGAGGGATTCGGTTTGTATTTCCAATCCCATTCCTGCACTCCTGTTGATCAGCGCATGGAATCCGCGCATCGATCTAGCGCAACCCAAAAGGCCGTTCAAATGACGCGCTTGTTCTCATCGGGCGGATTTGCCGCCACCAAAAAATCCATTCTTAGAACGGATTGTGTCTGGGCACCGATTATCCTCGCTCATAAGGATGGCGGAAGTCGCCTGCTCCGAAGTACAGGAGGCCTAGAGGTAACGGCGGCACTGAAAACACAGGCTTTCGGAGCCTGGGGTTAACTGGAAGGCACGATCGCGTAGTTTCCTGGCCGCGTTTCGCGTATACAAGGGACAGGACCTGACCTTCGATTTCAGGTCGGACCGCCAAGACCACGAGGTGTTCGGATGAGTTCGACGGTGACCATCGATGTGCAGCAGGTCCAGAGTGCGCCACGCGCGACGGTGGCCGGCGCGCTGCACACAGCGGTGCTGCTCGTGATCCTGCTGGGAGGGGCGAGCATGATGTACTTTTCCGCAGGCCGCATGCGCGCCGTCGAGCGCCCCAGCCGGCTGGCGTTCTACCTGACGACCATGGTCTGGGAGTGGCTGCTCACGGCTTACGTTTTATTCGGCGTGCGGCACCACGGCACGCCGCTGGTCGAGGTCACCGGGGCGCGCTGGAAGACGACCAAGGACGTTTTTCGCGACGCCGGTGTGGCGCTGGTTTTCTGGGTTGTGGCCCTAGTCGTTCTGGGATTGACCTCGGTCCTGTTGCACTTCCACGGTTCGCGACAAAGCCTCAGCTTCCTGGCCCCGGAAGGTCCCGCGCAGATCACCCTGTGGGTTCTGGTTTGCGTAACCGCCGGTTTTTGCGAGGAGACGATTTTTCGGGGCTACCTGCAGAAGCAGTTTGTCGCATGGACCGGGAACGCAGTTGTAGGCGTTTTACTTTCGGCCGCTGTTTTTGGCGCTTGCCACATGTATCAGGGGCCCAAAGCCGCGGTGGTGATCACGGTGTACGGTCTCTTGTTTGGGATTCTCGCGCTGTCCAGAAAGAGCCTGCGCCCCGGAATGATGACGCACGCGCTGCACGACACCGTCGGCGGATTGGCCGTCCGATTTCTGCCAAGATGAGTTGGGTTGTGCGTTGCGAAAAGCGAGGGTGGCCCGCTGAAATAAAGCAGCCGGAGCGCTCCGCTGAGGGGCCGAGGCACTCCGGCTAATCTTGCCCGCCTCCGCAGTGAGCGAGCAAGAAACTCGTTAAATTCCAAAATGCAAAAACGGGCAGAGACCGTTTCTACTGCTTCCGGTCGTCGTCGCCACGCAAGAACTCGTAGCGTTCGATCGCGGCGACAACGCCAATGGCGCCCTCGTCGCGGGCTTCGGTCCGTTGCACGCGGCCAAGGCAGCGCACGCGTACTGGGCCCGCAAGCGTAATCTCGTTTGGCAAGGTCAAGAGGATCTCGATCGCGGAGCCCTGTTTGACATCCTTGGAGAGGAAGAAGTAAACGCCCCGCGAACTAACATCGCGGGATTCCGTACTGGTCTCGCCGACCGCCGCACCCGTCGTCCATCGGACGGTTAGCGGCAGCCGCATTTGAAAGCGCTGGGTATTGCGGCGTTCGGACGCGGTCAAGGCGGAGCCTCCTGATTGAAAGAAGAGTTTAGCCGTGGCCGGGGAAAGGGACAATAGGACTCCGGGTACAAAAACAATTGGGAGTCGGAAAGTACGGATGTACCAGAACGAGGGGCAGCGGCGCGCAGTACCGCGAGGCGGCTGGAAAGCGGGTAAAGGCTGCAAACACAGGGGTTTGCGGCTGCAAGATGGCTGGGCACGAAAAACGATGACTTTGGCATGGTCCGCGTCGAGGGCAACGCGAGTTTTGATAAGAGGAAATTCGGGGACCAGGTTGCACTGTTCGCCGAGGAATACGAAGCGTTCGCCATGCCGATCTCGCAGTGGCGAACCAGCGAGATTTTCCGACTGTAGGTCCTGCAAGAGCAGCGTTTCCCTAGCGCCGTTATTCGATTTTTATTCGTGTCGCAGCGCGACGACGCCCACAACACGGGGACCAGCCCGCCGCCGAGCCGCCATTGCGGGCTTTCATGCTATCTTTGCGCCCGCCCGCACTACGGATGAACTAGTCGCAACGATGCAGGAGCGCTGAGTGACTGCGGCCGCGATAAATCTGATCGAACATCCCTGGGCATTTTTCGGCGTTGTGTTTGTGGTGCTTGTTAGCGTCGTGGAACTCGGTTACCGGCTTGGATCCGCGACGGGGGCAAATACCAACGACGACGTTCGCGAGTCGCTGGGATCTACACGCGACGCCGTCGGATTGCTGGTCAGCCTTTTGTTGGGTTTCACGCTTGCGATGGCTCTGCCCCGCTATGAAGAGCGCAAGAAGTTGCTGGTTGATGAAGCCAATGCGATTGGTACGACCGCGCTGCGCGCGCAAATGCTTCCGGAGCCGGCGCGCGGGAAGGTACTATCGCAGCTGTCGGAATATGTGGACGCTCGGCTGAGCTTTTCAACCGCGGACGTGGATGGGCCCGAATTCCAGCAGTCAGTGGCCCGCACAAAGCAACTTCAGGACGAGATGTGGCAGCAAAGCGTAGGCGTCGCGCAGCAAAACCCCACTTCCATCACTTCAATATTCGTGCAGTCGCTGAACGACTCGATCGATTTGACCGAGAAGCGCCTCGCGAGCCTGGAAAATCGCGTTCCGAATGCGGTTTGGCTGCTGCTGGTCCTCGTGTCCATCTTGAGTTGCTTGACGACTGGCGTAAGCGAACGGCGGAGATTCTGGTTTGTGATGGTGATCTCGCCGCTGACGATTGCGATCGTGATGGCGTTGATCGCCGATCTTGACGCGCCACGCACCGGGCTGATCACGATCGGCCAGCAGAGTTTGCGGAGAGTTCAGCAGGATCTGAAGTCCGGCGGTGCGCCTCGGCCTGATAGTTCCCCGCGCATTCCCCAATAAAGCACGCACATCTCACAGTGGAACCGAGACGGCGAACGGCCTGGTGGCTCGACCTGCCGGCGAGCGAAACGCGGAACGGGAATCGGCTGGCTTTCAGTGAGCGGTAGCGGGCTGGGTTGCGATTGTTTCGGAAACAATCTGTCCAGGGTGGCCGTGAAGCTGGCTTTCCAGATAGAGGCTGAAGGCCACGGTCGCTGTGCAAAGCGTCCAGGGCAAGATCGGCGTGGACCAGAAAACGTGCGGAGCCAAACGTAACGATACCAGCCACGCGAGAGTCGCCAGCAGCCCGAATGCAATTCCGGTCGCACGCTTGGCGCCGGTCCAGGAGAAATCGAAAGCCAACAGCGCTTCCATGAAAAGCGCGAATGGAACGGCCACGACAAGATCGATGAAATAATGTTCGCCGGTGCCTAGCGTGGCCAAGCCGACAAAAATCAGGTAGAACAGCGCAATTCCGCGCTCCCACCAGGACAGGCCTCTCGAGTACCACCACGCCAGCAGGACCCACGCCATATGTAGAGAGGGAATGGCATTGCGCGGGCCCGCCAACGCGATGGGCTCCAGGAAAATGCGGGCGGCTTGCTCGATGGGAAGAGGTCTCCACGGAAAGTCCTGACGAAGCAAGTGCGCAGGCCCCAGCGCGGGCACGAGATTATAAAAAAGGATGCCCATGGGCCCGGTCAGGACCAAAGCCGCGAAACACCCGAGGGCTTTTTCGCGGACGCGGCGGACCTGTCCGGCGAAAACGAACGCGATGGGGATCGACAAGCCGACGTAGGCGAGCAATGCGGTCGTCCGCAAAGACCGGTGCAGGGCAAACTGCTGGCCCACAAGGAAAGGTATTTGCACGTGGAGGCTGGCATCGAAGGTGTAGAGGTAAAGGTCGTAAACCTTCTGGTGAACGGTGGCCGCCCATTTCAGCATGTCATCGGCAAAATATTCCGATGTCACAAAAAGGACCGAGGGTACCAACGCCAGCAGGTGCAGTTTGCGCGATTGGCCCTCTGTCCAGACGGTCTCGATGCCCATGAGCAGAAGGCTGCTTAGACCTGCGAAAGACAGCCAGCCGACGATGGCAGGCCGGAAATGAAGCAGGCGAAAATCGACGACTGCCAAAACAACGGCCCCCAAAATCACGAGCAGGGCGTTTCGCCAGGATGGGTGCACGCGAAGATGAATGATTGTGGCGCCGAGGAGCGTGAGGGCAAAGTACGCGGAGACGAGCGCTTGGGCGTAGAACTGCGCGCTGCTGCCCAACCAGACAGCAAAGGTTACGAGCAGGACGGTGAGTATGATTTTAGCAACGCTGAGCTTCATGCGATTTTGCCGAAAACGAGCGGGTCGCGGCCAGGCCTCGATACAAATCAGGAGGCCCGATTCTAACCATGATCGCTTAAGCGCGCGGCATTGCCTTCTCGCGACGCGAATCGCTGTGTCCAATAGGGGACCAAGGCGCCCACGCGAAACAAGATAGCCGGGAAAAGAATATGAGGAGCTTAGGTCTGGTCAATCAGACGGTGGTGGATGGCGTAAAGAGCCAGTTCGAGACGATCGGAAACGCCCAGCTTGTCAAAAATGTTGTGAAGGTGATTTTTTACCGTCTGTTCGCTGATGAAAAGCTTCTCGCCGATTTCTTTGTTGCGGAAACCTTGCGCGACCAGCTGCACGATCTCTTTCTCACGGTCGCTGAGCAGCGGTTTTTCCCGGCGCGGTCCGGACTCGGAAGACTTCGAGAATGCTTTCATGACTTCGGAGGTCATGCGGTTATCAAGCCAGATTTCGCCGGCGAAAACGCGGTGAATGCTCTTGACCAGCAAGTCGGTGGCGGACTGCTTGAGAACGACGCCGCGGGCACCGAGGCGCATGGCGCGGACCACATCGCGATCGTCTTCGGCGGCTGTGAGTACTACAACGCGGGTGTTGATGGTGTCGAAATTCACTTCTTCCAAAACAGCCAACCCGTCTTTATCCGGCATGCGCAAATCCAGCAACAGGATATCCGGCTTGAGCTTGGCGAGCAGCTTGATACATTCTGCGCCGTTCTGAGCTTCGCCGACAATGACGATGTCCTCGTCCGAGCCGAGGAGTTTGCGCAAGCCGTCGCGAAAAATTGCATGGTCATCCGCGAGGAGGACACGTATTTGTTGTTTTGTTTTGGCCATTAGCCGAGCGGAATCTCGATAGTCAGACGCGCCCCGTGTCCTGGATTGGACTCCACGGTCAACACGCCCCCCACGGTACGCGTACGCTCCTTGATGGAGATAGGACCCAACCGCAGACGGTCTAATTCATCGCCTGTGAACCGTCCGGCGAAGCTAAACCCTTCACCGTTATCGTCAACCACCAAAACGAGCCGGCTGTCGTCCTGCGACAGTTTTACCACGACATGGGAAGCCTTAGCATGCTTTTTTATGTTGTTGAGTGCTTCCCTGTATATCTGGAATAGCTCGCGGCAGACGCGGTCTGGGGCCTGCACCTCGACCGAATCGATCAGTAAATCCAGGGCCAGGGTGGATTCATTGCGGAAGCGCTCGGCGAAACCGATCATGAGGTCGACCAGGTCGGCGCTTTGCACCCGGACCGGGCGCATGTCGGTGACCATGCGTCGAAGTTCGGCCGATTCCCCCTTTACGGTTTGCTGCAGAAGGGCCAAGCTTTCGGCGGCCTGTTCGGGCGTGGCACCGACTTGGCGGCGGAGCACATCGAGCTGGATCTCGAAGCTCAGCAGGGTCTGGAGGATGCCGTCGTGCAGGTCACGGGAGATGCGGCTACGTTCGGCCTCAATGGCGCGGGCACGGAGATGCCTAAGCAGGAAGACGTTCTCAAGCGCGGGGCCAATGTGGCGGGAAACGCGCTCAAACCAGGCTAAGTCGTCGCGAGTGAATCGGTTACGGCCGTTCAGGAGAAAAAGGCGCCCCGCGGGTTGCCCGCCTTGGTCAAAGGTCACCGTCATCATGGATTTCAAGCCCAACAACTGCTGGGTCGGGCCGGGAAGGCGTGGCAGCGACTTGAGGGAGCGCCCGTCGCGACGATCCCAACCGAACCCGGAACCTGCACCGAGAAGGCTGTTCCAACAGATCGTGGCGTCGGCGTCGTCAAGCAGCAATCCGTCGGCGCGGGTGAGCGGGAGATTATCCGGCATCAGGCGCTCGCCCTCCCCGGCCTTGTGGCGCCAGAGAAAGATACGCTCGAGGTCGGTGTCGCGATAAACCAGCAGCGCTTCCTGGGCGCGAAATGCGCGGGTAAGCTCCTCGAGGAACAACCGGAGGCACTCCGCCAGACCTTGGTCGACCTCCATGGTGCCGGTGATCCGCGAGAAGAATTCGTTTTGCACGGCGAAGAGGCGGTTGCGGTCACCCAGGAAGGCGATGCCTGCGCCGGCGGCAAAGGTAGCTCCCGCTAGACCAAGCCAGGACACGATCCGAATCCAGTGTAGTTCGCCTTTAACTACGGTGAGCAATACGAGTTCGAGCGAGAGCAAGCCAGCCAGGGGGAAGGCGGAGTTGAGTCCCCAGCGAATGCCCGCGACATAGCAAACGAACAAGTACGGAAACCAAGCGGGCACCATGGACGGGCTTATGATCATGAAATAGCCCAGCGCCACGAGGTCGAAAAAAAGTGGCAGGTGCCACGAGCGGCTGGAGACGATTTTCTCAAAAAGAATCGCGCACAGGGACACCACCAGGTACCCGATCAAAAAGGAGATCGGGCGCTTGGCGTGCAGGGACGACGGCTGCTGCAGCAGCGCAATCAGCGTCAACAGAACGATGATCGGGCGTGCATAAGCAATCTGCCGTTCAAAGTGCCGGCGATCGGTTTCGTGCGGGTTCATGCGCGGGGACGCATTTCCTATCGTTCCAGTCTAGCAAGGGATGGTGGACAGGCAGGGGCGGCGTTTCCAGCTAAGAACGAGTCACCGAAAGGGCACCAAAGGCGGAAGTTAGAGTTTTGAGGTTGGAAGTTCAAAGGCCAACCTCGCGGCATAGTCCGATGGCGGCGCGGTGCCATCCTGGGCGCGCTCCGATTCCGGCTCATCCGGAAAGGATTTCCGCTTGTGAGAGCGACGGGATGGTTTTGTTCAGCGCAACTTGCCGCGACGGAGAACCGTGGATTCCCGAGGCTGAAGCAACTAGGATTCCCCACCGTGCTTCGACGATGACACCGAGCGGCCAGCGTACACCGCAGAGGGCCGCCAGTTGCCGGCGGACTGCCCCGGCTTAGCCGTGTCCGGACTGGTGATCGCACGCCGGATAGCCGCCAGCGGCGCATCGTCGTTCAAATGCACGGCTTTGCCATCGGCTTCCACGCCGAGTTGCTTCCACATGGCCGACAGATCGACCGGCATAGGCTGATCTTTCATTTTCGCGTAGAGTTCGGTCAGCACGGACCTTCCCGTCGCGCGATCCCCCGCTTCCAAAGCGTCTTCGAGTTTCCAGTCGTAGCGGATGTCGCCGCCCGCGCTGAGAATTCCGCGCAGGGCATCTTGCAGACCTTTCTTGTTATGGGTTTGTTCCCGGATCTTCACATCTGCCAGAAAACAGAACAAAGCTCCGCCCCAATACGTGCTCGCCCAACTATGCGTGTGATCGAGACCCTTGTCGTCGGAGTTTGGAACGCCTTTGCGCATATCGCGCGCGAGATCGGTCCACATCTGCAGCGCGGTCATTTGCCCAGCTTGAATGCGGCCGATCGGCTCGACGTACGTGGCGATGCCCTCTTCGATCCAATGATGTTCGTCGGCCACCGACGGAAACGACAAGTGCACCATTTCGTGCGTCAACATCCAGTCTTCGGCGAGTTCGCCAGGTTGCGTCTGGGTTCCCACGCCGATCTTGATCAGCCCGCCGCCATCGCGTCCCCAGGTCATGCCGTGCCGGACGCCGTTTCCATCGAAAGGGATGATGCGGAGCACCAGATGAGGAACCGGATAGCGACCGTAATATGTGGCCACCGCTTCGCCCGCCAATTGCACCCAGTGCATGAGGTCGGCCTGCGAAATCTTCCAATCGCCGGACTCGATCGTTACGTCGAGGCGCGAGCCGCCGATGATCAAGGTCGAAGTCATGTCGTCCGCCATTGCGGGAGCCGCAACCAAAATCCCAACCAGGGAGCACACCAATACGCACCGACCAAGACGTCGCGAAACAGTCGAGTAAAATCCAGCGCGAACCATAAGGAACACAGAAAACACCTTCAAACCAAATGCAATGCCGCTCAACTTCCCAGGGATCGCGATTCCGGCGCGGCCGCGGATGCACTCAAGCGATCCACCAGCGTATCCAGAGCAAATAGGCCCGGCCCAAAGAGCAGGATAATCACGGACGCGACCAGGAACGTGTAAGGCGCGGCAGCGTAGAATTTGTCCGGGTCAGAGAAAATCGAGAACAACGCTTCGCGATCCGCGGTGATGTAGGCCACGATCAGGTTGATCGTCATGGCCAGGGCCGTGAGCCGCGAGAGCAGGCCGATGGCCAGGAATATCCCGCCGAAGAATTCGAGACACGAGATGGCCAAGGCCGTCTGCGCGGGCAGCGGCAAGCCGAGACTCGTGAAAAAGTCGGTGACGTTCGCCAAATGATGCAGTTTTCCCCAACCGCTTTGGATCAGCTGCCAGCCCCAATAAAGACGTACGAAAAGGAGAAACGGCGATTGCAGATACGAGATCAGATGGAAGAACCGGCCGTAAAGCTGTTTGATTTTGGCGAAGAGGCTTTTCATATCGAGTTAGAATTTGGTGAGCTCGAAACGGATCAAGAACTCGCGGCCTTCTTATCCGGCAGGCAAAACCAACCTAGCGTGGCCCAGTTCTGAAACCATTGCTGCACGGACGCGGCACGCTCGCCGACCGGCATCTTACTCTTGCCAAAGGCCGCGTCCAGCGCCTTGCCGAGGGTTTTCCCCTGGCGCAGGGAGCTTAGGACCGCGAATTCCTCGGCGCCAACGCGCCGGAAGTAGACCGAGTTGTCGATTCTGTGGATTACCAGGAACACGGCACCGGGTTCGAGCTTGGCTATCGAATGTACGCGCTTACGCTTGCGGCGCTCCTCAAACGCGTTACTGGCGAAATCCCGGTCTTCCTCATCGCGCACGGCCAACAGCAGATCGTCGACCGGATAGTGGAGATCGAGGAGCCGAACGTAGGGCTGCAATTGCAGGCGAAGGTTCGCGCCGGCGGCTCCGGCCAGATCTTCGGAACGCAGTGCGGGTTTGGCTTCTCCGTCGAAAGCCTCGATGTCGGCCCATTCGAGTCGCGCGATGTCCACCGCTATGGTCTGCTTGGCTCCCGCCCACTTGGGATGCTTGCGCAGCCAGATTTCAAGTTGTGAACCCAAATTTCGCAATGTGAACGAGCGCGACGGGCAATCCACGAGGTACGCTTTGCACATGGCATCGAATCGACGCTCGCCGAGGACCGAACGCAGCCCGGGGAAATCCTCGGTCATGCTGGAGAACAGCCGGAACCAATATTGCCGGTTGTAGATTTCCAGACGTTCAAACGAAGTGAGGCGGTCGTTGGGCTTGATGAACCGCGCCGCGTACGAGCGCATCGGCCGGCCGTCGGGCGCTTTGCGCTGCATGCGCTCGGAAGCCGTGAGCGGCTGCATCACCGCGCGAGCCATCGTGCGTTGTAGCTTCAGCAGTTTCATACGGCGGTCGCAAGCACGCTGGACGCGAGGAACTTATTCGCTTTCAGCGCTTCGTCGTGAACTTCCTTGAACGAAGGGATGCTGTCGTCCCACTCCAGCAACGTCGCGGTGTGGCCGGCACGGTGAATCGCGCGATCGTACAGTTTCCAGACCGGATCGATGACCGGGTGATCGTGGGTGTCCAGGATGTACTTGCGATATTTGGAATGGCCCGCGATGTGAATCTGCGCGACGCGCTCGGCCGGGACGCTGTTGACGTAGGTCATTGGATCGAAGCTGTGATTTTGCGACGAGACGTAAATATTGTTCACGTCCAGGAGAATTCCACAGTCGGCGCGCTCCACGACTTCGTTCAGGAATTCCCACTCGGTCATCTCGGAAACGTGAAACTCCGCGTAGCTGCTGACGTTTTCGACGGCCACGGGCACTTCCAGAAAATCGCGCACCTCGCGCACCTTTTGCGCGGTGATTTTCGCGGCTTCGAAGGTGTACGGCATCGGCAGCAAATCGTGCGTGTACCGGCCGTCCACGCTTCCCCAGCACAAATGGTCGGAGACCCAGGGCGTCTTGGTGCGCTTGACGAGCGCTTTCAACCGCCGCAGGTGTTCGCGGTTGGGCTTTTCCGCCGAACCGAAATACATCGAAACGCCGTGCTGTACGACTTTGTACTGTTCCAGGATCTGATCGAGAATCTGCAACGGGCGGCCGCCATCGATCATGAAATTTTCGGAAATAATCTCAAACCAATCCACCACCGGCTTGCGCGTCAGAATATGATCGTAGTGCGGCGCACGGAGGCCGATCCCGATGCCGTAGTCGGTAAACCCATTAAACTCGTTCGCGGGCATGGCCATCTCTCCGGAGTGACAGTAAAGCGCGAGGGCCAGCGAAGCTTCTCACCAGCCCCCGTACAAACGATCCACGGTTGAACGTTGTTGGTAAGGATGTTACTCAGGCATCTTGCTGCCGTCGGTCGCGCAGCCGCCCTTGCCCTTGCAAGAGTTCTTGGCTTTGCAGCCGTTGTCGCTGGACTTGCAACCGCCCTTGCCCTTGCACGAGTTTTGGCCCTTACAAGCGTGCTTTTCCTTCGTGGTCTTGGCGGCCTTGGTGTCATCCTGCGCGGCGGCCGAAGCGTTCGCGCCAGGAACGAGGTTCGAGGCCTTGATCGTGGCGCCAGTTCCCGCTAGAAGACCTGCGAGAGCCGCACCGGTGAGTAGAAACCTATTTGACTTTGTCATTTTCCCCAACGTCCTCCTGAATGAATTTGACTGCAGCTAACTTCAGGCAGAATTTCTGCCAGAAGACCGTGTGACTTCCTCAGAGCACCTTGGCCAGTAGGCAAATTGCGAGCATTTTTGTCTTGGCCAGGAACCTAGGCTCCGGTGGGCGGTCTCGACGGCGGTTCAACCTTACGCCTGATGAGACATCGCCTGCCAGCAAAACTTTCGCCGCACAATGCAAAAACTTTGTAACCTGACTCCGATCGCATTCCTAGTACTGGTGCTTTCAAATTCATCCTCCCGACGGCTTTCGTGCCAGGGAAGCTGACCCTGCTGCGGACTTGCTGTCTTGTAACCCAAGAACTTTGTTCACTTTGACGGACACGTCCTCGGCCTTGAAGATCGGCGCCGAACATGTACGCTCGGTGCAGACGTAGGCCGCGGCACGCTGCACGGCCGGATACTGAACATCCGGGTTGGGAAGTTTGCCCTCACGCGTGTCCCACCATTCCAGTCGCTTGTAGAACGAGGGATATTGCAGCCCCGCGAGAAACAGGGCTTTGGCGGCAGGATCGTCCTTGCGGCCCACGACCGTCAAATGAAGTGGCGCGCGACTCACCTCATAATCCGCCAGCAGCACGCTAGCAACCGGCAGGCGTGTGGCCACGGGAGCCGCCGCCAGGTAGCGCATCGCCGCATCACCGATCGTTCGATATTTCGCGTCACCCGTGGCGTGAAAGAGCAGGTTCGCAGCGCGGGCGACCGCGACATTCTCGTCGCGTTGCGGGTGCGGCTGGTACGCGCGATCGGTCGGAGCAACGGAGGAGACAAAACCAGCGCCACGCGCACTGTGAAACGTCCGGTCTATATAGCTCATAGACTGTTCCGCGTGCCTGAGCCATTTTCGATCCGCGGTGACGCGATAGAGCGCCAGATACGCCCGCGTCATCGCAATGGAGTCGCCCAGGAACGGCCCGCCCACGTCTCTAGCGCCATGACGGAACCCGCCGCCGAGCGCGCGGTTCTGCGTTACCCAATCCGCGGCGCGAACGGCTTGGTCGAGCGTTTTCGAATCCGCTGTGACTTCATAAAGCGAGGCCAGCGCCGCGATCGCCCATCCGTTTTCTCGGGCATAAATGTGCGTATCCACACGCGGCACGCCACGCTTGCGGCGTTCTTGATCGTTCAACGCGAAATACTCTGCGCTGTGCTGGCCCTCGACTACATCAGCATCCTGGCTGGTATAGAAAGCACCGTCGGGACCAGTCAGAAACGTTGAGAGGAATCGCTGTATGGCCTGCGCCGCTTGCACGTATTTCGGATCGTGCCATTGCGCGTACGCTTCCGCGTAAATCCGCAGGTTCTCGGCCTGCACCGACATGATCTTCTCGAAGTGCGGCTTGGTCCAAACGCCATCGGTGGAATACTGATAGACGCCGCCCCACACCGGGTCCAAAAGCTGCAGCTGCGCGTCCAACGTCTGCCTGGCCATGCTCTCGGCCCGCGAGTCGCCGTGCGCCGCCCGGTCGATGGCCAATTCGACCGAATCCACATCCAGATATTTCTGGTCCGATCCCCAGCTTCCCTGCTTGGCGTCGTATCCCGCGAGATAATCTTTCTCTAAATGCGCTCTCAGCGAAGCAGGAACCAGCGGATTTGTCGGGAACGCGATCTCTTTTTCCGCTTGCACCGACGGCCCCGGACTGGGATCGTCGATGATCGCCTGCAGCATGCTGGCCATCTCCTGGGGTTCGAGATAACCTTGCCGTTTCACGATTTCGTTGCCCGCGCCATCGAACACCACGGTAGCCGGCCACCCGTAATCCTCGTAGCGATTCGAAAGGTCGGGCCGCGAGTCCTGATCCACACGCACGGTCAAATACTTGCTGTGCAGCAGCCCCAGCACTTTGGGATCGCGGTACGTGGTTACGTCCATGACATGGCACCAATGGCACCACACCGCTTCCAGGTCCAGGAGGACGAATCGCTGCTCGCGTTTGGCTTGGGAAAATACGTCGTCGGACCAGGGAAGCCAGGTCAGCTTGGTGGCTGGCGATGAAGCGGGAGGCGCTTGCGCGAAAGCGCTTTGAGAAAGCGCCACGGAGGCCAACAGTACCGCAAATACTAACCCGCTTGGTTTCACCCGTGAACCCTCAGCTTCGATATACGTGTTCCGGTGAACTTTGGATTTGAGGCTTTGATCTAGCGAGGTCCGCTACGGGAAGGCTGGGTCCCTCCGGGCACTATGCGCCAAAGCCGCCTCAGCTGACAACGCAAATCTTGCCGCACCACACCACGTTGCTTAGACTCGTCCGCACCCAATACGTGAGCCGCGATCGACCCATGTGGGGACGCCGGGCTTCAGCCCGGCGAATCCCCGGCACATTCCATCGCGCATGAAATTCGAGCCTCCCTGGAACAGTAGGCCGCGCCAATCTAATGTCGTATCTCGCTCCACGCGCAATCCTCCCGCCCGCGGCACTCCCACCGCCGTTCTCGATCCCGGTTCAGTCATGCTAAACTGCACACGAGTGGTGGGAGTAGCTCAGCTGGTAGAGCGTCGGTCTGTGGCACCGAATGTCGCGGGTTCAATCCCCGTCTCCCACCCCAAACTCCCGACTTCGACGGCTTTCCGGTTGGCGTGTTTCTCGCCACGTGAAAAATCCAGATGATAAGGTTGTGTAATGAACATCCGGTCCCTAGGTGTCCTCTTTGATCTCGACGGCGTGCTCGTCGATTCTACTCCGGCCGTTGCTCGGTGCTGGACAAGATGGTCGCTCTTGCACGGCTTCGATGCCGAAGACGTTGTCCGCCGCGCCCACGGCCGCCCCAGCATCGCCACCTTGCGCGAACTGCTCCCCAACGCCGATGAGCAAGCCGAAAATCTCCAGATGGAGCGTTGGGAAATCGAAGACACCGACGGTCTCGTGCCCTTGCCCGGCGCCATGCGTCTGCTCCAAACCATTCCCGCCGGCCAATGGGCCATCGTCACATCCTGCACCCGCCCCCTCGCCGAAGTCCGCATCCGAGCCGCCGGCCTGCCGTGGCCCACACATCTGGTCACCTCGGACGACGTCCAGCGCTTCAAACCCGACCCCGAACCTTATATAAAGGGAGCCGAACTGCTGAAACTTGCCCCAGCCGACTGCCTCGTTGTAGAAGACGCACCAGCCGGCATCCGCTCCGGCAAAGCCTCCGGCGCCTCGGTCCTGGCCCTTTGCACCACAGAAGCCGATCCGCTATTGTTGTCCGCCGCGGGCGCCGACTGGATCGTCAACGATCTCGCCGCGGTACAGCTTCTCGCGCCAGCAGACGATCACCAGCTCACATTTTCGCTCGCCGGCAAATCCACCCATCTTTGATTTTTCTAATCCGTCTGGCCGCCTTTCAGTAACGGTAATCTTCTCGCATCAACTCCGAATACTGTCGCGAACTCCGCCGCACCCTCGCTTACACTGGTTTCCTCAGACGGCCTCACCATCGGCCCTCTTCAGGCGACCTAGCCTATTCGTGTCAAACTAGACGGAGAAACAAAGATCCATGGGAACTCCTTTACAGGCACAGGCTTCTCAACGCACCATCCAGACCGCTCAGCTCATCACCGCAATGCTCAAGTCCAACGACCACGTCAGCGACCTGATTTTTTCTCCAGGCCGGGCCCCGCAAATCGAGGTCAGCGGCGAACTGGTGGAGCTTAAATTTAAAGGCTTAGAAAATTTGAGCCCCGACGACACTCGATTCATCGCCTACGACATCATGGGCAAGAACGACCATCCGGTCCGCAAACTGGAACAAGACGGTTCTGCCGATCTTTCCTACGGAATTGCCGGCCTGGCCCGCTTCCGTGTGAATATTTTTCGCCAGCGAGGCAGCTTCGCCATCGTGATGCGCGTGATCCCCAACGCCATTCCTGGTTTCCAGCAATTGAACTTGCCCACTCAGCTGGAAGAAATCGTGCACCTGCGCAACGGCATCGTCCTGGTGACTGGGCCGACCGGATCGGGGAAATCCTCGACGCTCGCCGCCATCATCGACAAAATGAACTCGGACAAGGCCATTCACATTCTCACCATCGAAGACCCCATCGAGTTCCTGCATCGCCACAAAAAGGGCACCATTCACCAACGCGAACTCCACAGCGACACACCAACCTTCGCGTTGGCCTTGCGCGCTGCCCTTCGCCAGGCACCCAAAGTCATCCTGGTCGGCGAAATGCGCGATCGCGAAACCATTGAGATCGCGCTCGAAGCTGCGGAAACCGGCCATCTCGTGCTCTCCACTCTGCACACCATCGATGCCTCCAAGACCGTCGAGCGCATCATCGGCGTTTTTCCACAAAGCGATCAGCAAGGTATTCGCACCAGGTTCGGAAAAGCATTCCGCTACATCGTTTCGCAGCGCCTGTTGCCGAAAAAAGACGGCAAGGGACGCATCGCGGCTATCGAAATCCTCACAGCCACCATGCGCACCCGCGACTACGTCGAAAAAGGCGAAGGCGAAGGCAAGACTCTGCTCGATGCCATGCGCGACGGTGATACCGAAGGCATGCAACACTTCGACGGGGTCATCGAAAAATTCATTCGTGAAGGCCTGGTCGATTACGAGACCGGCCTCGCTTTTTCCACCAATCCTGGCAACCTGCGCCTCGAGCTAGCCGATTACCTCGAGAACCCGCGCGCCGCCGGCGCTACCAGATCCGCTGCAGCCGCAAAACCAAGAGAAGCCAGGCTCACAGAAATCGAAGTCGAGCCCTAATCCGGTCCGTCCCAAGATTTGTAGGGGCTTGCCCCGCCCGGCGTCAGACCCGCCACTCCCCCGCGGAGCATAAAATGATTGCGGGTTTCTGCCCGTATATAACCGACCGCGGTCTCCAGATCTGCAAGGCAAGATTCCTGCCGTCGATTAACCAAAAACAGCCTACAATTCCTCGTTCATGACCGGTCTAGACGACGCCACAACTCTCCGAACTCTGCACATCCTCGCAATCTCGTTCGGAATGGCCGCAGGCCTCGCTTTACTCGCACTCCTGTTTCCCCGAGCCGCTCAAAACACATTCGATCGCGTCGAACGCGCACTGGCAAATTTCTCCGAGCGAAAATCGTTGGCCGTCCTAACCCTATTCCTCGCGGTCATCGCCATCCGGCTCCTGGCGCTCCCCCTGCTGCGCGTCCCCGTCCCCGGCATCCACGACGAGTTCAGTTACCTGCTAATGTCCGACACCTTCACCCACGGCCGCCTCGCAAATCCGACGCATCCGCTGTGGATCAGTTTTGAAACCTTCCACGTAAACTGGTTGCCGACCTACGCCTCGATGTATCCGCCCGCGCAGGGAATAGCCCTGGCGCTCGGTCAGACCCTCGGCAATCCCTGGATTGGAGTGCTGCTTAGCGATGCCGCGATGTGTGCCGCGATTTTGTGGATGCTCCAAGCTTGGCTCCCGGCGCGCTGGGCTTTCCTTGGCGGAGCAATCGTCGCGTTGAAACTTGGAATCGCCAGCTATTGGATGAACAGCTACTGGGGCGGCGCGGTCGCGGCAATTGGCGGCGCATTGATATTGGGCGGGCTTGCAAGAATCGTGAAGCGGGCGCGCGGGCGCGACGCCCTCTGGGTTGGTCTGGGCGTTGCCATTCTTGCGAACAGCCGTCCTTACGAAGGAGTTCTTTTTTGCGTTCCCGCGGGTGCTTGGTTTCTGTGGTGGCTTAGCGGCAAAACAAAATCGAGAGACGCGCTGCACCTCCGCCTTCGTCGCGTGGTCGCACCCCTGGCCATTGCCTTGGTCCTGACCGCTGCATGGATGGGCTACTACAACTGGCGGCTGACCGGCAACGCGCTCCTGATGCCGCACGTCTTGAACACGCGCACCTATCACACCGCCCCGCTTTTTCTCTGGGAACATCCCAAACCCGAAATGCACTACCGCAATCAGCAATTCGAGGATTTCTACAACGGATGGGAACGCGAGAATTATCACCACACCGGCGCCGATGTCCTGCGCGTTTCCTGGGAAAAACTATTTCGCGGCGGCATCACCTACTTCTGGCCCGCCCTGCTGCTCACCCTTCCCGCTCTGCCGTTGGTCTTCCGCGATCGCAAGATGCGCCTGGTGTGGGTCACCGTCGTCATCGGAATCGCCGGTGTATTCGTCGTCATCTGGTCCGCCGCTCACTACGCCGCACCAATTACGTGTGCGATTTACTTGTTAGCTGTCCAAGCCATTCGCCACTTGCGCACCATGCACATCTTTGCGCGCCCCGTCGGCCGTGCATGGTCTCGAGCTATTGTTCTTGCCTTGATGTTGGACACCAGCGTGAACGTGGCTCGCGGGGTCTGCGATCCGCTGTTCTGGACCTGCGAAGGAGACCCCAGCCGCGCCGCCATCGCCGAAAAACTTGGCGACACTCCCGGCAAGCATCTGATCATCGTGCGCTATACCGAAGACCACAACATCCACGACGAGTGGGTCTACAACGGCGCGGAAATCGACAACTCCAAAGTCCTGTGGGCCCGTGAGCTTGCGCCGGAACAAAACGCCAAGTTGCTCGCTTATTTTAAGGATCGCAAAGTCTGGCTGGTCACTCCGGACACTGACAATACTTACCTTGAACCTTACACCCCACCGGGTTCACCGACTGTTCCACAGTGACATGTTCCCTGCTTGAAGGCCGGAGCTTCTCAAGCAACAGGGGCTGACGGCCCGGCCGTTTACCCAATGGGTTCCGTTTTTCGGATTGGGCGCTACCTGTCGACGCGACAGCAATGTGGCGCAGCCCATATTTCGGATCCTAGGTTCGGGAATGATCAACATTCTTCGATGATACGGAGGATTGATCTGCGTGCTTACCATTCTTGAGAATAACCGCCGGCCAATAAAACAGCTACGAGCCTAGCTGAAGACATTGGCGTTCAGAAACTCGTTGCGGAACTTTCCCTGTGGATCGTATTTCTTGCACAACGCAACAAACTCCGGCAACTTCTTGTAGCTCACGTGCAGCTGTGAAGGAACCATGGTGAACAATTTTCCCCAGTGCGGCCGCGCCTGGTACGGCGCCAGCTCCCTTTCAATCACCGGCAGCATTTTCCGCACCGCAGGCCAGTCCGGTTTCCACGTGAAGTGAATCGTCACGCACGCTTGCTTGTAGCACGGGCTCATCCATAAATCGTCAGCCGCAATCGTCCGAATTTCCGAAATCATCAGGAGGGGACTAATCCGATCGTGCAGCCGCTCCACCGCCAGCACCGCGTCGACCGCACTCGGACGCGGCACGAAATATTCCGATTGCAGCTCTTTGCCCGCGCTCGGCGTAAATCCCATGCGGAAGTGCGGCAGACGCTCGTACCAGGGCCCCGGAACGCCCATCTGCTCCGTGCAATTGTCGGCGGAAAGCTCCGCGATCGGGTGCAGATTCTTGGTCGCGCGTTTCGCCCCATGAAATTCTTCGGGGGCGTGAAAAGGCTTGCCATTCTCGATGCGGCTCTTCAGCCACACCTCGTTGAACTTTTTTCCTTTCCAGTCGGTGAACAGGCTGACGCTGTACGCGCTGGATTCGATGGCCTCAAAATTGTATTTCCATTCATCCATTGGCAGATTTTCATAAACCCACTGCCGCATCGGATACGTCGGCTGAACGTCGAGCGTCACCTTGGTGACTACACCCAGCGCGCCAAGTCCGACGACCGCTCCTCGAAATGTTTCGCCGTCCGCTTTTCGCGACAATTGCACCACTTCGCCTGCCGCCGTCACCATCTCCAGTCCGGAAACCGCCGTCGCCAGGTTCCCGTTTTTATCGCCAGATCCGTGCGTCGCGGTGCTGCAAGCTCCGGCGATCGAAATGTGAGGCAACGACGCCAGATTGTGCAGCGCGAAACCTTTGCTATCCAGCTCGGGACACAGCTGGCCGTAACTCATGCCACCTTCGACGGTCACCGTCGGCGCCTCAGCGTTCAGCGCCGCGATCTTGGCCATTGGCCGCACCGATAGAAAATCATCCGTGCTGTTGGCAATCGAGTTAAAGCAGTGACGCGTGCCCAGCACCTTCAGCTTGCTCTGCTTGGCGACGAATTCCCGCACCTGCTCGACCGAGACAGCGGAGTACAGCTTCTCGGTCCCGTATTCCAGATTGCCCGCCCAATTTGTCAGCTTGTCGTCCGGCATAGCCGCCAGCAGCGGCGAGATGATCGGACTCGCCATCATCGCCGAAGAAAGCTTGATAAATGTTCTCTTGTTCATGGCCTTCCTATCCAGCGCGCAAACAAAGGCGCGCTAGTCCCCTTCAAAGGGCGTAAGAAACAGCGTGCCAGTCCCCGATTTGTCGTCCTGACATCCGCCAAGGACGTCCGAAGCTCGCAACGCGAAATCCCAATCGCGACTCGACCGAAACGCGAGCAATTACAAGCAGACGCCGAGCCCTCACCGCGAGGCCACCATCAAATTATTCAGCCCAAACTCAAATCGCTTGTGAATAAATTTCTGAAATCCGATCCGTTGCAGCATGGTCCGCAAAGCATTCACAGGAATCCGCTTCTGATGCTCATCGCTCTCCATCTCATCGCTAACCAGTGCCAGCCCGTGCAGCACTTTCAAAATTGGGTCCACCATTTCCGACGGCCAGGTCAAGATCAGCGACCCTCCCGGCGTTAGAACCCGGTACGCCTCCCGCAACACCGATTCCGGCTCACGCAGATGTTCGAGCACCGCCAGCATCACAACGTGGTCGAATTGCCCGGATTCCATCGGCAGCAGCGCAGTGATGTTTCCGCGCACCCGCCACCAGCGCCCTCGCACGCCATCTTCCACCTGATCGTCCACGCCGACACCGTGCGAAATTTTGTCGCCCGCATAATTCAGAAACGCCGCTTCCAGCCCGCAACCCAAATCGCAAACCCGCGACCCGCTGCGAATATACGGATAAGCCGCGCGAAATCGGAGTTTCGCAATGAAATGATCGAGTCCTGTATACGCCATCTATTTAAGATCGTAGTCGCCAATATACGTACCGCGGCTGATGCCCAGCATACTGAGGAAAAACGAAGCGAAAGTCACCTGAATCCCGATGAATAACCACATCGACCAGAACAGCACCGCGCGCACTTCGTGCAGCGGACCAAATCCGCTCGCGACCCAGTCCCACACCACCCAAGCGCAGCCCACAAATCCGACCAAAGCCAATCCACCTCCAAGCAGCAGCCCCGACTCCAGCGTAACGTGGGTCAGCACCCGCCTCAGGGAAATATTCCGGTGATCAAAGCGTTCGGCATAACTAAAAACTTTCGCGAATGCCCCGATCGACAAAATCTGCACTCCCAGCAGCGCGAACATCACGCCAAAGATCATCGTGTGCACATCCAAAGTCACCCGTGGCGTCAGAACCCGCGGTCCCGGTAAAAGCCAGAACACCAGAAACAATCCCGCCCCCACCAGCCACGCCCCCGGCAAGAGAAACAACCAATTCGGCGCGTACAGCAGCATGAACCGCAAATGCCGCCACCCATCGCGAAAACTCCGCAAATGCGGTGGTCGCCCACGCTTGTCCGGCCACAGGGTAATCGGAATCTCCACAATCTTCGCCGGCAACAGCGCCGCCTTGATCACAAACTCCGACGCAAACTCCATTCCCGTACTGCGCAAATCCATGCGATCGTAAACCGCCCGTGTAAACCCACGCATCCCGCAATGACTGTCCCCGATGCCGGCGTGAAAAAACAAATTCAGCACCGACGACAGCGCCGGATTCCCGATGTATTTGTGGTGCCAAGGCATCGCCCCGCGCTTGATCTCCCCGCGAAACCGGTTGCCCATCACGACGTCGAAACCCTGCCGCCACTTCTCCACAAATCTCGGCACTTCGCTGAAATCGTAGCTGTCATCGGCGTCGCCCATGATGATGAACGCGCCCCGCGCCGCCGCAATCCCCGCCCGCAACGCCGCCCCATACCCGCGTTGCGTCACCGCCACGACCCGTGCGCCGTGCTTCTCCGCGATCTCCATCGACCCGTCGGTCGACCCGTTGTCCGCCACCACGACTTCCCCGCGCAAACCGACCACCCGAAACGCCTCGACCGCCTTCCCCACGCAAATCCCGATCGAATTCGCTTCGTTCAAGCAAGGAATCACCACCGACACATCGGCCGCGCCGGCCATCGACTCCGCCACAACCCGCGTAGAAATCTCCGTCTTCACCATCTCGATGCCCAACGTGTCATCCGATCTATCAAAACCGTCATCCTGAGCGAAGCGCGCCGTTCGCGCTCCGGGCGATTCTGCGGAGCGAGGGGTCCTGTTTGCTGGTTGTCGGGGCGCGGGGCTTGCCCCGCATGGCGAGCTTCACGGTCCACGCCGCCAACCCTCCAGCCCCAGACTTCCACCTTGCATTTTCCTCCGCCACCACTATTATGGCGGCGTCACCGCAAGCTCCCCTGAGACCCCATTGTCTAACACAATCGGCTCGTCCAACACCACCGCCGACACCCCGCCGTTAGGCTCGCCGCTTCCAGGCGCCGCAGCGACGTCCGCACGCTCCCGCGGCGGCCTTTTAAAAGTTCTCGGCGTGTGGTTTGGTATCGCCGCCGCCGTAGGCAACACCATCGCCGCAGGCATCGTTCGCGCCCCCGGCGACATCGCGCAATGGCTCCCCAACGCCTACCTCTTCCTCGGCGTCTGGGTCGTTGGCGGACTCTACGCCCTTGTCGGCGCATCCTCGATGGCCGAACTAGGCGCTTCCATCCCCCGCAGCGGCGGCCAATACAATTTCTCTCGTCGCGCCCTGGGCGATTACGCCGGCTTCATCGTCGGGTGGAGCGACTGGCTCTCCACCTGCGGCACCGCCGCCGCGGTCGCCATCGTCATCGCCGAATACAGCGGCTCGCTGTTCCCCGCTCTCGCAGGACGCGTGCAGCCGATCGCCGTCCTCGTCATCATGGGATTTTTCATTCTGCAGTGGCGCGGCATCCAATGGGGCAAGAGCACGCAACTGGTCACCGCCGCGATGAAGACCATCGCCTTCGTGATCTTGGTAGCCGCGTGTTTCCTCCTAGGCGGCCGCGCGCATGACACAGGCATCGCCAACGCCGCTGCATCGGCAGCTTCGGGGGCCAAACCCGCGCTGCAATCCGGATGGGCTTTCACCATCGCGATCATGCTGGCCCTGCAAGCGGTCCTGTACACCATCGACGGCTGGGACGGCATCGTCTACTTCGGCGAAGAAGTCCGCAACCCCGGCCGCGACGTGCCGCGCGCCATCTTCGGCAGCGTTTTCTCCATCATGGGAATCTACCTGCTGATCAACGCCGCCGTCCTCTACGTCCTCCCGCTAAACCAGATCGCCGGAAACAATTTTTCGCTAGGCACCGCCGCCAACCACATCTTCGGCCACTACGGCGACCCCATCATCCGCTCCATCATGATCATCTCGCTGCTGTCGTGCATGAACGCGAATCAGCTGTTCTGCTCCCGTACGCTCTACGCCATGAGCTCCGACGGCCTGTTCTTCCGCCGCGCCGCAAAGGTAAACGCCGGAGGCACTCCGGCCTTCGCCTTGTTCCTCAGCACCCTGGTCGGCGTTGCGTTCGTCCTCTTTCCCTTCGAGCGCGTCATCGCCATGCTCTCGTTCTTCTTCGTAGCAAACTACACGCTGACGTACGCGTCGCTGTTCATCCTGCGCAAAAAAGAACCCGACATGCCGCGCCCCTATCGCGCGTGGGGCTACCCGTACACCACAGCCGTAGCACTGATCGGCTCCCTGCTGTTCCTGATTGGCTCGATTGCGACCGATCGCGACAACGCCCCGCTCGCGCTGATCATGCTGGTTCTGAGCTATCCCGTGTATCGAGTGATGAAGTACGCCGCTGGAAGGAAAAGCGAAGTAGCGAAGTAAGGAAGCCAGGAACGAAAGCGAAGGCCGATCGGGCATTTGTACTGTGGAAATGCGGCGAGCAGGCTGCTTGCCTGTGAAAAAACCCGGAGCTCGTAATCTTGCGCACGGTGCCACACGGACTAAACGCTATCCGTGGACCGACTATCAAGACGGCCCGCTTGGTTTTTCTTTATTTCTTTACTCCATGCCAGCACTTCAGATTTTCTCTGCAATACTCTTGCCCTGCATAAACAACAGCAGATAATCCGGCCCCCCCGTCTTCGAATCCGTCCCCGACATATTAAATCCCCCAAACGGATGAGCCCCCACCATAGCCCCGGTACACTTCCGATTCAAATAAAGGTTCCCCACATGAAACGTCTCGCGGGCCTTCTCCAACTTCTCCGCATTCCGCGAATAAACACCGCCGGTCAATCCAAATTCCGTCCCGTTGGCAATCTCCAACGCATGATCGAAATCCCGTGCCTTGATCACCGCCAACACTGGCCCAAAAATTTCTTCCTGTGCAATCCGCGCTTTAGGATCCACATCCGCAATCACGGTAGCTTGCACAAAATAACCATCCCCGGGCGCGCGCTCCCCGCCGACCACAACCCGCCCCTCTTTCTTTCCCACATCGATATATCCAAGCACGGTCTCCAGCGCGGTCTTGCTGACCACCGGCCCCATATAATTTCCCGGCAACTCGCTGGGCCCCACGGTCACCTTCCTGGCCCGCTCGGTAATCTTCGACACGAACGAATCGTAAACCTTCTCGGAAACAATCGCCCTCGAACACGCCGAACATTTCTGCCCCTGATACCCAAACGCCGCCTGGGCCACGCCCTCCACAGCCGCGTCGAGATCGGCCTCCTCATCCACAATGGTGGCGTCCTTGCCACCCATCTCCAAAACCGTCCGCTTGATCCAGATCTGCCCCGGCACTTTCTTCCCCGCCGCCTCGCTGATCAAAAGCCCCACTTCCTTCGACCCGGTAAAGGTAATAAACCGCGTCTTCGGATGCTTCACCAAAGCATCCCCCACGATCTCGCCCGGCCCAGTCAAAAAATTCAGCGCGTCCTTTGGTATCCCCGCTTCATACAAAATCTCCACCATCTTCGCCGCCACCACCGACGATTCTTCCGAAGGCTTCAAAATCACGGTATTCCCGGTAACCAACGCCGCCGCGGTCATCCCGGTAGCAATCGCCGCCGGAAAATTCCAAGGCGGAATCGCCGCCCCCACCCCCAACGGGATGTACACCATAAAATTCTTCTCGCCCGCTTGCGGCGTAACCGCTTGCGGTCCCGCCAACCGCAACATCTCCCGCCCGTAGTACTCGAGAAAATCAATCGTCTCCGCGGTATCCCCGTCCGCTTCTGCCCAGGATTTCCCCACCTCATAACAGATCCAAGCCGAAATCTCGAATTTCCGCTCCCGAATTATCCGCGCCGCCCGAAACAAACACTCCACGCGCCTCTCGGTCGGTACCCGCTTCCAAGCCTCAAACGCCTTGGTCGCCGCTAAAACCGCCGCATTGGCATGCTCCGCGTTCGCCGACTGAAACACCCCTATCACCTGCGAAGGATGCGAAGGATTAGCAGAAGTCATCTTCGCCGTCGTATAAACCTTCTCCCCACCAATATATATGGGGTACTCGCGCCCAAACTCCCCGGCGACCTTGGCAAGCGCCGCCTCCATAGCCGTCCGATTCTCCGCCTTCCGGAAATCGACGAACGCCTCATTCACAAATTCGCCCACTCGCAAGGTCGTCTCCGCGGTAGCCATCGATCTCTCCTCGTCGTGCCTCGAACCAGCATTGTACTGTGCGACTCATTTGGGCGACAAGGCACAGTCGCGCCGCGCCGCTTCCGTTGTCATCCCGACCAAAGCGGGCCGACCAATCCTCGACATCGATCTCCGGGCAGCCCTCGGCGACAAACCCACCGCCTTCCGCTCCGCTGCACAGACTAACGACTTGCTCGCCAAGCTCGGAGCGTGCTCATCCAGGTTCGCACCTCTTCGCTTCGCGTCGCGTCGCGTCGCGCCTCGGTGCTCGCCTGCATCTCCAGCCTGGAGTTCTGCATCCTCCCGGGGCATCGACCAAGATCTCGGTCTCGAGTGGCACGAATTCGGACCCCTCGTGTTCGGCAACCCAAACCACCCCGATGCCACGATAAACTCGGATAACGCTTCATGAATTGACAAGCCGCACTTGCCGCATGCGGGCGAAACACTGGATAATTCCGCGCACATCGCGCAAAGGATCTCCACTCGTGGCCATCACGTTTCGCTTCCAGTACCCCATCGAACGCACCATGGCGTTCGAGCGGGAGTACCACCCGAACCTCCGGCTCACGCTGCCGGAAAAACGCGAGCTACTGAAATCCGCGATCACCATCTGGATGCTGGAGGACGGCAAGCTAGTCGGCGAGACCTACGGGGTGCCTTGGGGCGCCAAGGAAGAAATGCCGGGATTTCCCCGCGATCCGGACGCCGTGTACTGCTACTCGAACACCATCCTCGGGAAGTATCAAGGCAAAGGCTACGGCGCCATTTTGAAGGCCGCCTTTATCGGCCGCGTTTCCCGCGATTTCGAGCGCATTTACGGACACGCTCGCCCAGGTGCCAGCCAGGCGCTGAACAAGAAATTCGGCGCGCGCATGGGCAAGACCTACAAGGACTGGTTCGGCACCGGCGAAGATTATCGCGTCTACGTTTTGGAGCTAGAGAAATAACGTCGCCAGCACCAGACCGGCACAAGTACGGAACAAATACCCTCAAGGCCCCCGGCCTGTTCTTGGAATCGGCCTCCTGACGCCCGCCATTTATTCCTCTAACGCCTTCCGAATGAGTCGTTTAGATAATGACACATACAACACTCATCGCCGTAAATCGTAAGACACACCGAAACACTCGGCGCAAACTGGGGTTCCTATGCCTAGAGCCGGAGCATTGACAACAACGCCGGCAAATCGAAAGTTTCGGTTCATTGATGCCCCCGAGCCTGGCCAATGGGGCGCAAGGGACCCTTTGGGGAGGATCCTGTGGTGCGCAAAATAATTTCACTTCGAACTTTATTCCTGGCCTTATTCGTCGGCTTGGTTTCTCTAGCTCCAACGCCTTCCAAGGCGCAAATCGCGGTGGGGATTTCGATCCGCGTCGCGCCGCCGGCCATACCGGTGTACGTGCAGCCGGCATGCCCGGTGGAGGGCTATCTTTGGACGCCCGGCTATTGGGCTTACGGTGACGCCGGTTATTACTGGGTGCCTGGCGTTTGGATAGCGCCGCCCCGAGTGGGCGTGCTCTGGACTCCCGGCTATTGGGGCTGGGGCGGCGGAATTTATGCCTGGCACGCCGGCTACTGGGGACCGCACATCGGCTTCTACGGTGGAGTTAACTACGGATTCGGTTATGGCGGCGTCGGCTTCGTCGGCGGCGAGTGGCGTGGCGGTCGCTTCGCCTACAACACGGCGGTCGTAAACGTGAACACCACCGTGATCCACAACACGTACGTCAACAAGACAGTCATCGTGAACAACACGAACCGGGCCGCCTTCAACGGCGGACCGGGCGGCATCGCCGCGCGGCCGAACCAAGCAGAGATGGTCGCAAGCCACGAGTCTCACATCCAACCCACTTCGGCGCAGATTTCGCACCAGAGTATGGCCAGCACCAACCGCGCGAATTTCGCGTCCGAAAATCATGGCCGGCCGGCGACAGCGGCGATGAGCCGGGTGAACGCCCGCGAAGGTAATCAGCAAGCGCGCATCGCCCAGGGCGTGAAGTCCGGGCAACTGACTCCGCGCGAAACCAGCCACCTGGAAAATAAAGAAGCGCACATCAACAACGAAGTGCACAACGACCGAGCGGCCAACGGCGGCAAACTGACGCCACAGGAGAAAGCGCAAGTCAACCACCAACAAAACAATGCGAGCAAGCAGATCTACAACGACAAGCACAACGCCCGCACCGATAAGCCGGCGCAGGAACGCAACGAAGAACACAAGCCGCGCTGACGCGCGATTTGTCTGAACTCGACGAATACGAAGCCGCTGGCGGCCGGTGCCGCCAGCGGCTTTTTTCTTTACAGTTGACGGGTCCAAAGACCCGCCGCTACATTGCTGCATCCCATCGGCGGTTGTTTAGGGCCGGCCACCTGCATGCTCAACGAATATCGCAAGAAGCGTCACTTCGACAGGACTTCGGAACCTGCGGGCGGCGTTCGCGGATCGGGCGATCGCGTTTTTGTGGTCCAGAAGCACGCGGCTACGCGCTTGCATTACGACTTGCGGCTGGAAGTTGATGGCGTTTTGAAATCTTGGGCGGTGCCTAAAGGACCGTCCATGAATCCGGGGGACAAACGACTCGCGGTGCAAGTTGAGGATCATCCGTTTGAATATCGAAAGTTCGAGGGGTCGATTCCCAAGGGAGAATATGGCGGCGGCGAGGTCCTTATCTGGGACCAGGGCACGTACGCGCCGGAAGGAGATCTGAGTACGCGTGATCAATTAGCGCGCGGCGAATTGAAGTTTGCACTCCACGGCGAGAAATTGCGCGGAAGTTTTGTGATCGTACGGCTGCGCAAGCCTGGAACCAAGAATGAGTGGCTGCTGATCAAGCATCGCGATTCTTTCGCGGATGCGAAATGGGACCCGGAGCAGCACGCAGAATCGGTGGTGAGCGGGCGAACCCTGGAGGATATCGCCAAGGGGCGGCCGGCGTCGCAAGAGCGGCGCGTCGTCGACCCTTCCGAGTTGACCGGTGCTGTGGAAGCGCCGATGCCGAAAATGCCGGGCGGGGTTCGCGCGACCCTGGCGGAATTGAAGGAGAAACCGTTCTCCGATCCGAATTGGGTTTTTGAAATTAAGTGGGACGGAGTTCGCGCCCTCGCGGAGATCAAAGATGGGCGGACGACCTTGTGGGCGCGGTCTGGACGGGACGTCAGCAGCGAGTATCCGGAATTCAAGGACCTGGCGGCCAAGTTTCGCGTCAAGAATGCGGTCGTGGACGGAGAGATCGTCACGCTCGATAAAGACGGGCGGAGCAATTTTCATAAATTGCAGAACCGGCTGGGGGTGCAAAGTCCGTCGCAAAAATTGATGCAGTCGGTGCCGTTGGATTATTACGCGTTCGATCTGATGTACGTGGATGGTTTCGATCTGCGAAGGTCACCGCTCGTGGAACGCAAGGAATTGCTGCAGAAGGTCTTGACCGGCAACGAGAGAGTTCATTATTCGGAGCACATTGAGGAGAAAGGCGAGGCGCTTTTTGAGGCTGCGCGGGCGAAAGGCCTGGAAGGAATTATCGCGAAGGTCAAAGACAGCACGTACTCCGGAACGCGCACTTCGTCGTGGCTAAAACTGAAGATCGTCGACGAACTGGATGCGGTGATTGCCGGCTATACGGAGGGACGCGGCAGCCGGAAATATTTTGGCGCGCTGGTGCTGGGGCTGTACGACAAACGCGAACTGCAATTTATCGGCAACGTGGGTACCGGGTTTGATGAAGGAAAACAAGAATCGATTTTCGATACGTTGCAGGCCTTGCGGAGGTCCCAGTGCCCTTTCGGGAAAGTTCCGGTGCTGCGCGAAAAAGTAGATTGGATTACACCGGAATTGGTGGCGCGGGTGAAGTACGCAAATTGGACCATGGACGATCATCTGCGAGCGCCGGTGTTCTTGTCTTTGCGAAACGATCGCACCCCGCAGGATTGCACGTTCCAGGAAGCGAAACCTGCGACAACCGAAGAAACGGCATCGGAAGAATCGGAAACCGAGACCGGCGAGAAAAAAACGGCGAAGAAAGAAAGCGTAAGGGTCAGAGCGAGGAAATCCCTGGCAATCGAGGCCGGGGAATCGGAAACGGCCGGGCCGGAGAATGTCTCTGCGACCGCAGAACGGAACGAACCCGAAGAACCGGCCGGAAGCCGGCACTACCCGGGTACCGACGCGCGGGCCGGGAGCGGGGGCGCGATGGCCTCGGCAAAGGTGTCGCGCGATCAAGAAAAAGAACTAAGGACTGGCCGCGCGGAAACGATGGACGTGGAATCGGACGGGCATCGGGTTCATTTGACGCATCTGAACAAGATTTATTTTCCAGAGATCGGCCTGAAGAAGCGCGATCTGCTGGCCTACTATTACCGCATGGCCGAATACATCCTGCCCTTCTTGAAGGACCGGCCGATGGTGTTGCGGCGGTATCCGGACGGAGTCGGGGGCAAAGCGTTTTTTCAGAAAGAGGCGCCTTCGTTTCTGCCCGATTGGATCGGCACCGCAACGGTTGATTCCGAGGAGCGTGGCGGGGAGATGCAATACATCCTTGCCAACACGCGGGCGGCGCTTTTGTATCTGACCAATCTGGGCTGCATCGACCACAACCCGTGGTCGAGTCGCGCGCAAAGCCAGGACAAACCTGATTACGTTTTCTTCGATCTGGACCCGACGCCGGGAACTCCGTTTTCGGCGGTGTTGCACATCGCGCGAGAGATTTACGCGATGCTGAAATCGATTCGCATGCAGTGTTTTCTGAAGACGTCTGGCGCGTCAGGTTTCCACATCTTCATTCCACTGGAACCACGGTACACCTACGAACAGACGCGAACGTTCGCGGAGGTTGTGGGGCGGCTGGTGGCGGCGGAGAATCCGAAGCTCACAACGTTTGAGCGCACGGTAAGCAAGCGGCCAAAGGGGCACATCCTGATCGACGCACTACAGAACGCGAACGGGAAGCCGCTAGCTTGCGCATATTCCGTGCGGGCGGAGCCGCCAGCGCCGGTCTCGACGCCGCTGGCTCCCGAGGAACTCACGAAAAATATTACCCCGGACACGTGGACGCTGAGGAATTTTGACCAGCGAATCGAGGATGCCGGCGATCTGTGGAAAGATTTCTGGAAAAAGCGGCAGACCCTCGACCGCGCACTGGAGTTGCTGGGCAAGAAACTTCCCAAGGGTCGGCAGGAACGTTCCCAACGGTGAAGCGGCGAACTCTGGACCGGGCATGGCAACTGTTACGCAAGAAATTTCCGATCGGCGAGCTGATAGGAGCGATGGCAGGGCGCCCGCCACGGTCGGCGGCCGCTACCATGGCTTTCCACCCGTTGATATTTCCCGGTTTCGTAGTAATCTCACCGCGGTAGTCGCCACATTTCTGAGGTGTTCATGCGAATTCTGCGACTTGCTTTGCCAATGCTTGTTTGTGCTTTTCCAATTCTTGCGCAGGACAAAGCTTTGCACGGGATTGATGTCAGCGACATCGACCGCAAAGTCAGTCCGTGCCAGGACTTTTATGAATTCGCAAACGGAACCTGGCGGGCGAACAATCCCATACCGCCTTCGATGGTGATGTGGAGCAAGCGCTGGGCGGCCGGCGAATCCACCAAAGAAGTGCTGCACGGAATTCTTGAGGAGGCTGCCGCTCATTCCGCCAGCGCCGCGCCGAAATCCACCGACCGCTTGATTGGCGATTACTACGGCGCCTGCATGGACCAAAAGCAGATTGATGCGCAGGGCGTGAAGGCGATCCAGCCGGGAACTGGATCTGGTGCAATCGATCGGCTCGCTAACGATCTGCAGCGGGTGATTGCGCGTTTGAACGAGGAAGCTATTTTTGCGCCGTTCGCGTTCGGGTCAAGCCAAGATCCGCACAACCCCACGCAGGTCATCGCCGATGCCGGCGCCGCAGGCCTGGGCCTTCCGGAACGGGACTACTACTTCAAAGACGACGATAAGTCGAAAGAAACGCGACAAAAGTACGTGGAACACGTTGCGGCCACGTTTGTGTTGGCGGGATCGGACAAGCGGCCGCGGCGGCGTCCGCGCAAGTTGTGATGCGTATGGAAACCGCCCTGGCCGGGGCTTCCCTCACCAATGTGGAGTTACGCGATCCGCATGCCACGGATCACAAGATGAAACTGGATGAGGTCCAGAAGCTGACGCCCGATTTCAGCTGGAGCGAGTATTTTAAGACCGCGAATGTCGACCCCAGCGTGGCATTCAACGTGGATCAACCCAAATTCATGGGGGAGTTTCAGAGGCAACTGCAGCAAACCTCGCTTGCCGACTGGAAAACGTATTTGACGTGGCAGGTGCTGTTGACGGCTGCACCTTCTCTTTCCACACCTTTCGTCCAGGAAGATTTCGCTTTTAACCACCAATACCTGCAGGGCGCCAAAGAAATGAAACCGCGCTGGAAGCGCTGCGTGGAAGCGACCGATGCGGATTTGGGCGAGGCCCTGGGGAAAAAGTACGTCGAAAAACAATTTTCGCCGGAAGCGAAGGCGCGCATGCAGGAGATGGTCAAAAACATTCTGCTGGCTCTGCACGACGACATCTTGACGCTGACTTGGATGAGCGACGAAACCAAGCAAAAAGCGCTGGTAAAACTCTCGACGTTTAATCCCAAGGTCGGTTACCCGGACAAGTGGAAGGATTACAGCAGCGTCGAGATTACCCGGAACCATTATTGGAATGACGTGGTCGAGTCGCGGAGGTTTGCCGTTCGCGACGACGCGGAACTGATTGGCAAGCCGGTGGACCGACTACGGTGGGGCATGACCACGCCGACTTCCAACGCTTATTACAATCCGCTGCTGAACGAAATCGTATTCCCGGCGGGAATTCTGCTACCGCCGATGTTCGATGTCCATGCCACAGATGCGGCCAACTACGGCGGCATTGGGCCGGTGATCGGCCACGAAATCTCGCACGGGTTTGACGATCAAGGCGCGCAGTATGACGCCACCGGCGAACTGAAGAACTGGTGGACTCCCGCGGACTACAAGGACTTTCAGAACCGAGGACAATGTGTTGTCGACCAGTTTTCCGCGTACACCGTGGATGGCGGCTTGCACGAAAATGGGAAGCTGGTACTCGGCGAGAGCATCGGTGATCTGGGCGGTGTAAAGCTGGCGTATCTCGCGTTCCAGAAGTCCATGCAAGGCAAGCCGCGGCCGGCCGACCAGGATGGCTTCACACCGGAGCAACAGTTTTTTGTCGCGTGGGGGCAAGCGCGTGGAGACGCGATTCGTCCCGACGCGCAACGCCAGTTTGTGCTCACCAATCCGCATCCGGTAAGCAAATATCGGGTTATAGGCCCTCTTGGCAACTTGCCTGAGTTCCAGAAGGCGTTCCGTTGCAAAGCGGGTGATGCGATGGTGCGCCCGGCAGAACATCGATGCGTGATCTGGTAAAGCCGGTCGGCGACCAGATTCATGGAACTCGCGTAATGCAGCGCCGGTTTATCAACTCTCTTTCTCAGCGCATACGTCCCGGTCCTTGATGAATGAATTGGCCTCAGATTTTGTGCGGTTATTGTCGCGGATGAATTCACCGTGTTGGGGCTCTCTCAACGAAGGCAGCGCGCTCCGAGCGTTGGTGTGACGGTGCAAGCGCGCTTTCTTCTGTAGGCAGACGTTTGGACCTTCGGCGTATCGGCGAGGAGGCTGTCGGTGAAGATGAAAAGCAGGTTTGGTCGAATCGGAACATTCGCGCGAACAGTTTTGGTCCCCTTGGCCGCAGCCGTGAGCGCGCCTCTCGCGTTCGCGCAGACGCCGCCGGGTGTGCCTCCCGAGGACCAGGCCGTGCGCCAGCGAGTGGATGCACTGCTGAAAGAAATGACGCTGGACGAAAAAATCGGGCAGCTGAGCCAGCTTTTTGCGTTCGGCCCGGCGCAGCCGCTTGAAGACGCCGTGGCAAAGGGGCAGCTGGGGTCGCTGCTGTTTGTCACCGATCCGGCGGTGCTCAACCGCTACCAGCATCTTGCCGTCGAGAAGACTCGTTTGCATATTCCGCTGATCTTTGGGTTCGATGTCATCCATGGATTTCGCACGATCTTTCCTGTACCGATCGCCATGGCCGCTTCGTGGGACCCGGCGGTTGCCACCGAGGCGCAGAGCGTCGCGGCCCGAGAGGCGCGTTCGGTGGGCATCGCCTGGGCGTTTGCGCCAATGCTGGACATTGCTCGCGATCCGCGCTGGGGGCGCATCGTGGAAGGGGCGGGGGAAGATCCCTATCTTGGCTCCGCGATGGCGGCGGCGCAGGTGCGGGGATTTCAAGGCGACTACATCGGCTCGCCCGATCACGTTTTGGCGTGCATGAAACATTTTGCCGGGTACGGAGCGGCCGAAGGGGGCCGCGACTACGACGCTTCGTATATTTCGGATAGCCAGCTCTACAACGTGTACCTGCCGCCGTTTCATGCGGCCGTGAAAGCCGGAGTGGGTTCTGTCATGAGTGCTTACATGGACTTGAACGATATGCCTGCCACGGGTAATTCCTGGCTGTTGCAGGACGTGCTTCGTCAAGACTGGAAGTTCACCGGGTTTGTGGTAAGCGACGCGGACGCCGTGAAGAGCCTGGAAAAACATGGTTATGCCAAAGACCTCTTGGAAGCTGCGCTGGATGCCTTCAAGGCCGGAGTGAACATGGAGATGGCGCTTGATTTCACCGCTTATTCGAAAGGTCTCCCGGCCGCCGTGCAAAACGGGCAGATCACGGTGGACCAGATCGAAGCGGCGGTTCGTCCTATTCTTGAAATGAAGGTTCGGCTTGGACTGTTTGAGAATCCGTACGTGGACGAGGCGCGTGCGCAGCAGGTGCTTGCTGCACCGGAGCATCGCACTGCGGCGCGCCTTGCGGCCGAACGGTCGGCGGTGCTGCTGCGCGACCAAGGGAAGCTGCTGCCGCTCCGCCAGAACGCGTATAAGAGCGTCGCGGTGGTTGGTCCGCTGGCGGATTCGCAAGTGGACACCCTGGGATCGTGGGCGTTTCAGGAGGACTTGAACGAGACGGTCACAGTGCTCAGCGGCTTGCGTGACAAATTCGGAGCTGGGGCACGCGTCAGCTATGCACAGGGAGTGCAGCTGCGCCGCAGGTTCCCGTCCTTTTTCGATGAGATTTTTCACCTCAAGCCGGAGCCGGTTTGGTCCCCGGATCAAGCCAGGAACGAAATGTCCAGGGCGGTCAACCTTGCCAAGTCGTCCGATCTCACCATCCTCGTGCTGGGGGAGGCGCAGAACATGAGCGGCGAAGCGGCGTCTCGCGAATCGTTCGCGCTGCCTGGAGAGCAAGAGCAACTGCTCGAAGCGGTGTCGGCGACCGGCAAACCTGTCGTGCTGGTGTTGCTGAACGGGCGTCCGCTGGACATCAAGTGGGCTGCCCAGCATGTTCCCGCAATCCTGGAAGCGTGGTATCCCGGAACGCAAGGGGGCCACGCGGTTGCGAATCTCCTGTGGGGCGATGCCGTGCCCGGCGGCAAGCTGCCTGTCACGTGGCCGCGAGATGTGGGACAGGTGCCGATCTACTACGCGCACAACGCCACGCAGTCGCCGGAAAACCAGGGCAAGCGCTACTGGGACGAAGAGAGTACGCCGCTTTTTCCGTTTGGTTACGGACTCAGTTATTCCAGCTTCATTTTCTCGGACCTGAAGCTCAGCCGGACGCAGATCAAGCCGGGCGAGACGGTCGAGGTCCGCTTCGATGTAGAAAACACGGGGGCCGCTGCCGCCGACCAAGTCGCCCAACTCTACATTCATCAGCGATCCGGGAGCGTGTCACGTCCGGTCCGGGAGCTGAAAGGATTTGAGCGCGTCACCTTGCCGGCGCATGGGAAGAAAACCGTGCGTATGTCGCTTGGGACCCAGGAGCTGAGCTATTGGAGTTCGGCGAAGAAAGACTGGGTGGAAGAACCCGCGGCCTTCGATGTGTGGGTCGGCGGAGATTCCGAGGCTTCGCTGCACACTGGCTTCGAGATCACGAAGTAAATTTGTCAGTGACGAGGGAACGGAAACAGCGCCGGGGAAGTTCGTCAAGGATGCGGAGCGGCTTGCGTAGGAAGCAAGCGAATCGAGACGACGAAGCTGCCGCGCTGTTTCCCGGTCAGTTGAAACTGTGCGGTGTTATCCGCGCCGCCGCTGCTGGACGTGCGTGCGGAACTTCCGCCGGCGAGTTCGGCAATATCCGGGGCCAGATTGTGGGCTTCAAGACCAATCTTGGCGGTCGTGCCGTGGATGCGGACAATGAGCGTGCGGTGGTCGCCGGTTACGAGCGGCGAAGAATTAGCTTCCAGCGTCAACTCCACAAAGCGGATCGAAAAACGCTCGGAATCCTGCTTGCCGCAGGTGACCACGACCGAAGCGTTGCCGGAGTCGAGTTCGGAGGGCGGAAGAACGACCAGCGAGGTTGGCGAGGATGCGAGGACCAGGGCGGGCAGGCCGGCAATGGTGACTTTGTTGGCGTCGGCATCGCCGCAGAACGAGCGGCCGGAGAGTTCGAAGCGATCGCTCAGGGATGCGACACGAGGCGCGGCGGAAATTTCGATGGAAGGCGAGGCGGCTTCGGTGGGGCTGAGGATGGTGGTATAGACGCGCCCGGGATGGCTGGCGAGAACCGCGGAGATCACGCCGGGATTCAACGGAGCTACAAACAGAGCGCGCCCGGTCGCGTCGGTCGTGACGCGATCGCCGTTGGAGAAATCCACGCGCACGCCAGGAGTCAGGCGGCCGTTCACGTCGAGCACCGCGAGGGTGGAGTGTTCGCCGGAGACGATTTTGCGGGGGAGCAACAGAATTCGGGCGGCGGAGGCAGGCGGCGGTTGCTGCGCGGGAGCGGACCGGCTCAGGGTCAGCGTGACCACGCAAAGAAAGGCGAGCACAGCGGGAATGCGGCGCCGGGGCATGTTTGGATTGTAGCGAAAAACGGAACGTATTACGTCAGGGGCTATTTCCCATCGGTTCGGGCGAACCGGGGCGCAGGAACCCTGCGCCCCTACTAGGTAAGACACCAATGCCGTGCGCGAGGTCGCAGGACATCGGTGTAGCGAAACGGTGAGTAATTAGTAGGGTTCAACGCCTACCGCAGGGTTGCCGGGTCTGCTAGCGTGAGAGCAGGTTGCCAGGCATGGGTGTGGGCAGGGTGTGGCGTGGGCCCACCAGAAAGCCGGAGGAGCCTCAGTGGAAATTGTAAGCGGCGGCGTGACGAACGTGGGACGCGTCCGCACCAACAATGAGGATTGCTTCCGGATCGTGGAGCCGCTGAATCTGTACGTCCTGTCCGACGGCATGGGCGGCGAGGCCCACGGGGAGATCGCCAGCGCGCTGGCGGTGGAGACGGTAGTAAAGCATTGCCAGGAGACCGAGATCGATCCGGCGATGACCGTTTTCGGCGACATGCCAGCGACTTGGAGCGAGAAAACCAAACGGCTGTCGAGCGCGGTACACCTGGCGAACAAGAGTATTTACGACTCGGCACAAGCCAATCCCGGGCAACACGGGATGGGGGCAACGGTTACGGCGGCGTGGATTGACGGGACCAGGCTCAGCATCGCGCATGTAGGCGACAGCCGCGCGTACCTTCTGCGCAGCGGCACTCTGCAGCAGCTTACCAGCGACCACTCCCTGGTGGCCGAGCAGGTGCGCCGCGGCATCCTGACGCCGGCCGAAGCCGAGCGCAGCGAAATGCAAAGCGTGTTGTTGCGGGCGCTGGGGGCGCACCTAGAGATTGAAGTGGATTCCGAGGAGCACTCGCTGTTTGGCAATGATGTGTTGCTGCTGTGCTCGGATGGATTGACGCGCATGGTCACCGAGCCGGAGATCGCGGGTACGCTGCAGGCCGAACCCGATCCGATCAGAGCCTCGGAAAGACTCGTGGAGCTGGCAAACGAACAAGGCGGCGCGGACAACGTAACGGCGGTGGTCGTGCGGATCGGCGGCGAAGCAAAGGGATGGTTCTCTTGGCTGCTCCGCGGGTCCCGGAACAAGGCGCAGAAGAACGGCTCGGCAGGAGGAAAGTAAAATGGCGAAGCTCACGCTGATGTTTGAGAACAAGCTGGTGAAGGAAGTGCCCATCGGCAGCCGCCCACTGGGCATTGGGCGCTCGCCGGACAACGATCTGCCGGTCGACAACCTGGCGGTATCGAACTATCACGCGCGCGTGTATGTGGAGGCTGGGCGCCTGGTCGTGGAAGACCTGGACAGCCTGAACGGGACCTTTGTGAACGACCTGCGCGTCGAGCGCGCCACGTTGCACGACGGCGATTCGATCTGGGTGGGAAAGCACCACATCAAGGTGGACGCCTCGGGCGACACGACCGCGCTTGGAGACACCGGGAAAAAGGGGGCCGTTGCGCCGCGCATCAATGAAACGATGGTGCTGGACACGAAAGCCCGGCGGGACATGCTGCAACAAGCGGCGGCGATGGGTGAGCGGACGCAGTTTGCGGCGAGCCGGCTGAAAGTGCCGACTTTGGTAATCCTGAGCGGGAAGACGGACCAGAAGGAATATATGCTGACCAACAAGCTCACCGTGATCGGCAAATCCAAGATGGCAACGGTGAAATTGCGGGGCTGGTTCAAGCCGCAGCTGGCGGCGCAGGTGAATCAACGCGACGACGGCTATTACGTCGGGCCGGGCGACAAGGTGCCGGTGGTGAATGGCGCGCCCATCTCCGGGCCGGTGCGTTTGAACGATGGAGACATGATCGAAGTGTGCGGCTTGCGCATGAACTTTATTTTCCGGGACTAGCCAAGTTGGGTTCGGCCAGCCGCGGGAGGCCGCACCGGTTGCCATTCGGCGATACATCTCTTTTGTACTTGAATCAGCAAGGTCTCTCTCCCTTCGCAGATAAGGGCGTTATTCGGCTGTTTGGACCGTGCCGATGGCCGGGCTGCCAAAATAGCCACACGCCCGCCCACCATGTAACAAGCGTCGAAATGTGGGCATCCAATTTGGCGAGCAAGACCCAACGCCCATGGCAGCGTTTCCTCCGCAAAGACCTGGTAGCATGAGGGTTGCCAGAACCTACGGGTGGCATCCCATTGGCAGCGCGATTGCCAAAGGGCACAAGGGGATACCCTGGCTCGGGAACGCGGCGCCGTCGAAATCAGAAGTTCGCACATCAAAAAGGGCAGCGTACCCAAAGAAATGAGCCGGCGAATCTAACCAAACAGGTATCCGGTCAAATTGACGGGGATCGTACCTTTGGGTGGCGCCTGCAAGTCGTGTCACTGGAACTGATAAGACATCCATGTGGATAGTCCGATTAGCGCTCGCTAGACCGTACACGTTTATCGTGATGGCGATGGTCATTGTTCTGCTGACCCCGGTGGTGCTGCTGCGCACCCCAACCGACATTTTTCCGGACATCAACATTCCGGTTATCAGCCTGGTTTGGAGATATCAGGGACTCGAGCCGCAAGAGATGGAGCAGCGCATCACTTCCAACTCCGAACGCGCGGTGACCACGTTGGTCAACGACGTCGAGCACATTGAATCGCAGTCGCTGAACGGCACGTCGATCGTGAAGATTTTCTTCCAGCCGACGGCGAACATCCAGACGGCGCTGGCGCAAACGACGGCAATCGTGCAAACGATTCTGTTCACCCTGCCGCCGGGAACGACTCCGCCGCTGGTGGCGATCTTTTCCGCGTCCACCGTGCCGGTCATCCAGATCGGGCTGACCAGCGACACCCTCAGTGAACAGGCGATTTTCGACTATGGAAACAATTTCATCCGCACTCAACTCGCAACCGTGCAAGGCGCGGCGCTTCCCTTTCCGTACGGCGGGAAACAACGGCTGGTCTCGGTCGATATCGATTCCCAAGCGCTGCAATCCAAGGGTCTTTCGCCAGTGGATATCGTCAACGCCGTCAATTCCCAGAACCTGATTTTGCCCACCGGCACGGCAAAGCTGGGGACGCTGGAGTACACGGTCGAGATGAACGGCAGCCCGCAAACCATCGCCGGACTCAACGATCTGCCTATCAAGACTGTAAACGGTGCGACCATCTACATGCGCGAGGTCGCCCACGTTCGAGACGGCTTCTCTCCCCAAACAAACACCGTTCTCGTGAACGGGCAGCGCGGCGTGTTGATGTCCACGTACAAGACCGGAAGCGCCTCGACGCTGGACATCGTAACGCGCGTCAAGCAAACGCTGCAGGACTACTCCGGATCGTTGCCGCCAGGCTTACATATCACCATGTTCTTCGATCAATCCCTGTATGTGCGGGCCTCCATTCAGGGCGTGATCCGCGAAGCTTTGATCGCGGCGTGCCTCACGGCGATCATGATCTTGCTCTTCCTCGGAAACTGGAAGAGCACGCTGATTATCGCTACGTCGATTCCCCTTTCCATCCTGGTCAGCATTCTGTTGCTGAGCGCGCTGCACGAGACCATCAACATCATGACGCTCGGCGGTCTGGCGCTAGCCGTCGGCATCCTGGTGGACGACGCTACGGTCGAGATTGAAAACATCAATCGCAACTTGGCCATGGGCAAGGAAACCGTTCAAGCGATTCTGGATGGCGCGCAACAAATCGCCGTTCCTGCCCTGGTCTCCACGCTGTGCATCTGCATCGTGTTCCTGCCGATGTTTTTCTTGTCAGGTGTCGCCCGGTATCTGTTCGTGCCGCTCGCCGAAGCGGTGTCGTTCGCGATGCTGGCTTCGTACATGTGGTCGCGGACGATCGTGCCGACCATGGCGATGTATCTTTTGAGCTCGGAGGACGAATACATTCCCGAGGAGCATCGGGGCGAGAAACAGGGATTTTTCCGCCGCTATCAGCAGATGTTCGAGCGCAACTTCGAGAGATTCCGGGAGGGCTACCGGCACGCGCTGGGCTTCGCGCTCGAAAAGTCCATTGTGTTTTCCGCTTGTTTTCTGACGTTCTGCGTCTTGTCGGGTGGCCTGATTTTCGTGTTGGGCAGGGACTTTTTTCCTAAAGTGGACGCGGGTCAGATCCGCCTCCATTTTCGGGCGCGCACTGGCCTAAGAATCGAAGAAACGGCTCGCCTCGCCGACCAGATCGACGGCGTGATCCGGCAAACCATTCCTGCCGCCGAGCTGGATACGATCTTAGACAATCTCGGTGTACCCTACAGCGGAATCAACCTGAGTTACAGCAATTCCGGCACCTATGGAACCGCGGACGGCGAAATCCTCGTTCAGCTCAACGAAAAGCGTGGGCGCCCGACCGCCGAGTACATCAACGAATTCCGCGAGAAGCTCCCGCAAGAGTTTCCCGGCGTCCAGTTTTTCTTTCAGCCGGCCGATATCGTCACGCAGATTCTGAACTTTGGCTCGCCGGCGCCGATTGACGTGGCGTTGATGGGAAGCAATCAGGTCGGGAATTTCGCGGTAGCCCAGAAGCTGGCAGGGCGGATGCGGCATATTCCCGGAGCAGTGGACGTGCACGTCCAGCAAGCGTTTGACGAGCCGACGCTGCGCATGGACATGGACCGGACGCGCCTGCAGTCGGTGGGCCTGCAGGCGAGGGACGTTGCCTCGAACCTACTTGTCTCGCTCAGTTCGAGCTTCCAGACCGCGCCGGCTTTCTGGCTCGATCCCAAGAACGGGGTGAGCTACAACGTAGCAGTGCAAACGCCGCAATACCGCGTGGACAGCTGGCAGGCGTTGCAGAATACGCCGGTTAACGGGACCGTCGCGGGGAGCGCTTCACAGATTGTCGGCAATCTGACGACCACCACCACGACGACGCGTCCGGCGGTGGTTTCCCATTACAACGTGCAGCCGATGATCAACGTGTATGCCGCGGTCAATGGCCGCGACCTCGGTGGGGTTTCCGACGACGTTGCGAAGCTGGTGAAAGACGTTGAACCGAAGTTGCCAAGGGGTAGCCACATCGTAATCCGCGGTCAGGTACAAACGATGAAGAGTTCGTTTCAAGGGTTGGCGTTCGGACTGGTTGGGGCGATCGTGCTGGTGTATTTGCTGATCGTCGTGAATTTTCAGTCCTGGCTGGATCCCTTCATCATCATCACGGCGCTGCCCGGAGCTTTGGCGGGAATTTGCTGGATGTTGCTGATGACCCGTACGACGCTTAGCGTCCCCTCGTTGACGGGCGCGATCATGAGCGTAGGCGTGGCGACGTCGAACAGCATTCTGATGGTGTCGTTCGCGCGCGAGCAATTGAACGAAGGAAAGAGCGCTCGGGACGCGGCCCTGGAGGCCGGCTTCGTGCGCATGCGTCCCGTGGTCATGACGGCGCTGGCCATGATCATCGGCATGGTGCCGATGGCCATCGGATTGGGCGAAGGCGGCGAGCAGAACGCGCCGCTCGGGCGCGCGGTAATCGGCGGGCTATTGTTTGCCACGTTCGCGACTCTTTTCTTCGTGCCTTGCGTTTTCTCGATCATTCACGGACGGCGGGAACGCAAGCACTCCCACGGCGGGGGCTCGGGGATATCGCCGGCCACCGCTTGAATGCGAAAAGATTTATAGTAGTGCGGAGCAACGAATGACGACGACGGAAATCAGGACCCAGGTGGAACCAACGTACGAAGAACAAGCGCCCGAAACAAGGCCGGAGAAAAAGAGCCGCTTATTCTTGTTCCTGATCGTGTGCGTGCTCGCTTTGTTGATTCTAGGTGGCTTCACGCTGCTGCAGCGGCGAACGCAGTACCAGGCCCTGGCCAACGAAACCGAGAAAATGGCGGTCCCCACGGTTTCCGTGGTTCACGCCACTCCCGAGTCCGGACAGGAAGATTTGACCCTGCCGTCAACGACCCAGGCGTACGTGGAGTCGCCGATTTACGCGCGAACCAATGGATACCTGAAGAAGTGGTACCACGACATTGGCAGCCGCGTGCGCCAGGGCGAATTGCTTGCCGACATTGACACGCCCGAAGTCGATCAACAGCTTTCGCAAGCGCGTGCCGATCTCCAGACATCAAAGGCGAATGAAAACCTCTCTCAGATTACGGCGGCCCGCTATCAAGAGCTGATCAAGACCGATGGCGTATCGAAACAGGAAGTAGACAACGCGGTGGGCGATTACGCGGCGAAGAAGGCCACCACGCAATCCGCCGAGGCCAATGTACGGCGGCTCGAAGAGCTCGAATCGTTCAAACACGTTTACGCGCCTTTCAGCGGAGTGATCACCCGCCGCAATGTAGACATCGGAAATTTGATCAATGCCGGAAACGGCGGCGCCGCGCAGGAGCTTTTTTTCCTGGCGCAAACCGACCCGATCCGCGCCTACGTCAGCGTGCCGGAGGTTTACTCGGCGACGATTCACGCCGGCTTGGGCGCATATCTTGAGTTGTCGCAGTTTCCCGGACAGGACTTTCAGGGCAAAGTCGTGCGCACCGCCGATGCCATCGACCTGGCCAGCCGAACGTTGAACACCGAAGTGGACGTGCCGAACAAGGCTGGGCAATTGCTGCCCGGCGGCTATGCGCAGGTCCACTTGCTGGTGAAGGTGAGCGGTCAGCGTTTGCAGGTTCCGGTGAACGCGTTGCTTTTCCGCTCGGAAGGATTGCGCGCGGTGCTGGTCGATGAAAATCACAAAACCCACCTGCAGCCGTTGACGGTCGGGCGTGATTACGGCACGGCGCTGGAAGTGTTGCAAGGACTCAAAGCCAGCGATTGGATCGTGCTGAATCCTCCGGACTCTCTCGAGGAAGGGATTCAGGTCCACGTGAAAGAGATACCGGTCAGCGCCCCGCTTGTCGGCGCGAGCCAGCAGCCGGCCCGCGGCGGCGACGCGCAAGGCAGCGGAGCGCCGAGCAACAATGCCAGCCCCTCGAACGGGACCCCAGCGCCCAGCGGAAACAAGCCGTAATGCGACGAAGCAACCAATCCTGCCGCCGATTGCGGTTCGTGCAGGCGTTTGCGCGAACTACGCTGGCGCCCGCTTTGCTTTTGTGCGCCGCGCTGCTGAGCGGCTGCACGGTCGGGCCAAACTACAAGCGTCCGGCCGCCACCGTGCCGGCGAAATGGGACGTCGCCGAACCCTGGCGTGAGAGCGCACCCAAGGACAGCGTCGCAAAAGGCGAGTGGTGGGCTGTATTCAGTGATGACGATCTAAGCAGTCTCGAAAAACAGGCGCTCGCGGAAAATCAGACCATCAAAATCTCCATCGCGCACCTGGAACAGGCCCGCGCTACCGCGGCCATTCAAGTCGCTACACTTTTCCCGACGCTTTCCACTGCGCCCAGTATTGAACGCGAACGGCTCTCTGGGAACCGGCCGCCTAACAGCTCCATTCCCGTGACCGGCGCGGTCACGCAAAACATTTACCAGCTTCCCTTCACCGTAAGTTATGAGGTGGACATTTTCGGCCGCAGGCGGCGAAGTATCGAAGCAGCGGAAGCAAGCTATCAAGCCAACGCTGCTGACCTGGAAAATGTCCGGCTACTGGTTACTTCGCAACTTGCCGGCGATTATTTCAATCTGCGGCAACTGGATTCCGAGATCGGAATTTTGCGCCGCACCGTGGAATCGCTGCAAAGGGGCCTGGATCTGGTGAATTCCCGCCACAAAGGCGGCGTTGCTTCTGGCCTTGACGTAGCCCAGGAAGAAACGCTCCTGAACGCCACGCGCACGCAGGCAACTTTGCTCCTGCAACAGCGCAAGCAGTTCGAAGATGCGATCGCCGTTCTGGCGGGCCGCGCGGCGCCCGATTTCCACGTCGCACTCAGGGAACTCAAAAGTGAGCCGCCGCCGCTCAATGCCGGAATTCCTTCCGACGTGCTCGAACGACGTCCCGATGTCGCCGAAGCGGAGCGTCTGATGGCGTCGGCCAACGCGCAAATCGGAATCGCGAAAGCGGCGTACTACCCTTCGCTGGATCTGTTCGGTCAAACCGGGTGGCAAACCGCCGCGATCACCTCGTTGGTGAACACCCAGAGTATATTTTGGGCCTTGGGCGCCAACGTGGCCGAGGATATTTTCACAGGCGGGGCGCGCCGCGCGCAGGTGCAGTACGCGCGGGCTGGATATGACGCCAACGTGGCCAGCTACCGGCAAACGGTGTTGAGCGCGTTTCAGGAAGTGCAGGATGAACTCACCGCGCTCGGCGTCTTAAGCGAAGCGCAACAAGAGCAGCAGCAAACCGTCGACGCCGCGCGGCGCGCGCTGGACATCTCCACCGACCGGTACTCAGGCGGTTTGGTGAATTATCTCGACGTGGTCACCGCGCAACAAAACCTGCTGTCGAACCAACAGCAGCTTGCGGTGATTCAAGGCCAGCGGCTGGTCGCCAGCGTGCTCCTGGTAAAGGCGCTGGGCGGCGGGTGGGACGCGTCGAGCCTCGCGGCCGTACAAGTCAAGCCGCGACGAAAAGACATCATCACTCCCTGACGTTTCTTCCGACCTAAAATTCGTGCGAGCGCCAAATCCGACGGATTTGCGTTCACCCCGTGCGCGTCGAAGCGAAAATATTCGCACGACCGTTTGTAGTAGGGGATATACCTCACAAGCATCAGTGTTTCCCCGTATACCCAGCGACGCCCGAAGACGGTATCCTCAGTCCTATTATGTCGATACGTCCTAGAGCCCAGCTGCGGATCGCCCAGGTTTCACCCCTGTATGAAAGCGTCCCTCCCAAGCTCTACGGCGGCACCGAACGCGTGGTGTCGTACCTGACCGAGGAATTGGTCGAACTCGGTCACGATGTCACGTTGTTCGCCAGCGGTGATTCGAAAACCAAAGCGCGACTTGTTCCCTGCTGCCCGAAGGCCCTGCGCCTGAACCCGGATTGTATCGACCAGCTCGCGCACCACTACGTAATGCTCGAGGAAATTTTCGCGCGCGCCGAACAGTTCGACATCATCCATTTCCACATCGACTATCTCCATTTTCCCATTTCGCGCGTAACGGGGATCCCCCAACTCACAACCCTGCACGGACGGCTGGACCTTAGCGATCTCCCTCCGCTGTATCACAAATACCCTGATATGCCGGTGGTTTCCATCTCGCGAGCGCAACGCAAACCATTGCCCTTTGCGAACTGGGTAGGCAACATTTATCACGGCTTGCCAGCGGGTCACCTGTCGTTGGGAGACGGGAGCGGAAAATACCTGGCGTTTCTCGGCCGCATTTCACCAGAGAAGCGCGTCGACCGAGCCATTGAGATCGCGCTGAAAGTTGGCATGCCCCTGAAGATTGCCGCGAAGATCGACCGAGTCGACCGCGAATACTTCGAATCGCGAATCAAGCCCATGCTGGACAATCCCAACATCGAATACATCGGCGAGATCAGCGAAGACCAGAAGTCCGATTTTCTCGGCAACGCCTATGCCTATCTATTTCCCATCGATTGGCCAGAGCCGTTCGGCTTGACGGTGATCGAATCGATGGCCTGCGGCACTCCCACGATCGCTTTCCCTTGCGGATCGGTGCCGGAACTGATCACTCACGGCACTAGCGGCTTCATCGTCGATAACATCGAGGATGCCGTCAAGGCCGTGGTTCGCGCGGGAGATCTGGACCGTGCCGCCTGCCGGCAATCCTTCGAGATGCGCTTTACCGGGTCGAGAATGGCCAAGGACTACGTTAAGCTGTACGAGTCCATGTTGAGCATCCGCTCTCTCTCCGTGGAAACGCCCGAGGTCGACTCGTTTCTCACGCAATAGGAAGGTCTCCCGTATTGACGGACATTGTCCGGGTTGCCGACGAGTATTACGTCCGCGCATCCTCTGCATTAGTGGACGACCGCACCCGTGTGCTCAAATGCGGCGACACGTTTGCCGTTCTCAATCGCTATGGGGACATCGAAGATCTGGGATTCTCCCAGTTCGGACTCTTCCACGCCGAGAGCCGCCATCTCTCGCGTTTCACGTTGCGCCTGAACCAGCATCAGCCGCTCCTTCTCGGCTCGACCGTTCGCGAAGACAACGCCTTTCTGTCGGTCGACGTAACCAACGTTGACACCGCGCTGAACACGGACGACAGCTTGCCGCGCGGCACGGTTCACATTTTCCGTTCGCAGTTTCTAGGCCCAGCCACCCACTACGAACACCTGCGCATCTTGAACTACGGCTTGGTGCCCGTGCGGCTCGCTCTGCTCTTTCAATTCGACGCGGACTTCGCCGACATTTTCGAAGTGCGGGGCACAAAGCGGCAGCGCAAAGGCGAGCGCCTGCCAGATCATGTCGACGGAAGCGCGGCGATACTGGGGTACAAGGGCCTGGATGGAGTATTCCGCCGCACGCACCTCGAATTCTCTCCGCCTCCGACGTCTCTCACCTCGCGCGAGGCCCTGTTTCGCATTACGCTGGAACCCAAGCAGGAAACCTCCATCTACAGCACCGTTGCCTGTCAGCGCGACGCCAGCACCAATGGCGTCGTTTCCTTCCAGACCGCGTACCGGTCGCTCACCCGAGAATCGGAGCGCGCCCGCAGCGAAGAGTGCCACATCACGACTTCCAGCGAAAGTTTTAACGCTTGGCTCAATCGCTCTTCCGCCGATTTGCGGATGCTTATCGAAAACAATCCCGAAGGCCCGTATCCGTATGCGGGAGTGCCCTGGTTCAGCACGGTGTTCGGCCGCGACGGAATCATCACTGCGCTGGAATGCCTCTGGACTTCGCCGCGCATGGCCGAAAGCGTCCTGAAATATCTGGCGGAAACACAAGCGACTCAGGAACTGCCCGAGCAGGACGCCGAGCCGGGCAAAATTCTGCACGAGATGCGCCGCGGCGAAATGGCCGCGACCAAAGAAGTTCCCTTTGGGCGGTATTACGGCAGCGTCGATTCCACGCCGCTCTTTGTCATGCTGGCTGGCGCGTATGTTCAGCGCACCGGCAACGTGTCGCTGGTGAAGGAGATTTGGCAGCACGTCAAAAGCGCTTTGCAGTGGATCGATACGTACGGCGACTCGGACGGAACCGGATTTGTGCAGTACAAACAGCAATCGTCCAAGGGATTAGTCCAGCAAGGCTGGAAAGATTCGAATGATTCCGTCTTCCATGCAGACGGAACCCTGGCTGAACCGCCTATAGCACTGTGCGAAGTGCAAGGCTACGCGTACGCAGCCAAGCGGGCCGGCGCATTGCTTGCTCGCGCTTTGCACGAGCCGGAGTTCGCAGACAGCCTGGACGCCGCCGCGGAAAAATTACGCCACAAATTCGAGGAAGCGTTTTGGTGCGAAGAGCTGGGCATGTACGCGCTGGCCCTTGACGGCCACCAAAAACAATGCCAGGTGCGCGCTTCCAACGCCGGACACGCGCTGTTCTGCAAGATCGCCAGCCGCGATCATGCGCAAGCCACGGCGGCTTCGCTGATGAGCGAGCATTCCTTCTGCGGATGGGGTGTTCGCACCGTCGCGGCTTGCGAGTCGCGCTACAACCCGATGTCCTACCACAACGGTTCGGTGTGGCCGCACGACAATGCGCTGATCGCTGCGGGATTTTCCTCGTACGGCTTGCAAGAGCATGTGGCCAAAATCGTGGAAGGCATGCATGAGGCCAGCCACCAGGTCGAGTTGCATCGCCTGCCGGAACTATTCTGCGGTTTTCACAAGCGGCCCGACACCAGCGGCCCCACCCTGTACCCGGTCGCTTGTTCGCCGCAGGCGTGGGCTGCCGGATCGGTGTACATGCTTCTGCAAGCGTGCTTGGGCTTGAGCGTGCGCGGTCCGGAGCACCAGATTTGCTTCACCAAACCGAGCTTGCCTTCGAACTTGACCGAAGTGCGCGTAGAGAATCTGCGCGTAGGCGATGCCACCGCTGATTTCCTGATTCACCGGGACGGACCCGACGTCAAAGTGGAAATCCTCCGCAAGGCCGGCAACGTCGAGATCGTCGAGTCGGTCTAGCTCTCATTGCTCTCTCGCAGTGGAGTCCACCGCAGTAACGCGCGACCCTGGGCTTCGCCCGGATGCCCCACAGGCAACCCCGGTGCTATCATAAAGGTCCAATCACAAGAACCGGTACCCGCGAGGAGACGATTCCATGTCAAATCTCATCTCTAGGAAAATGGCCACACTTCACAAGAAAACCATTTTCTCCGCGCTGATCCTCACCACTCCGCTCGCGTGTTTGCCGCTCGCGGCACAATTCCCGCAGCAGACCGTGAACACTGCGCCGGCGGCCGCTCCCAAGAGCGACCCGTCCAATATCTCTACAAAACCACCCGATCTTCCGGTGGAGCAGATCATTAAGAAATTCGGCGACCGCGAGCTGGAGTTCAAAAAGGAACGCGACAACTATACCTACACGCAAACCTTCGTCGTCCAGACCATCGACTACGACAACCGGCCCGACGGCGAGTACCGCATGACCAGCGATATTTTATTTACTCCTGAAGGTAAGCGCTACGAAAAGGTCGTCTCCGCGCCACCACCCACATTGCAGCGCATCTCGCTCTCACAACAAGATCTCGACGACCTCGAGCACGTCCAGCCTTTCGTGCTCACGTCGGACGAGTTGCCGAAATATGACGTCAACTATATCGGTCGCGAGAACCTGGACGAACTCAGCACCTACGTTTTCGACGTGAAGCCCAAGAAAATCGAGAAAAATCAGCGCTACTTCCAGGGCCGCATCTGGGTGGACGACAAGGACCTGAACATTGTGAAGTCCGACGGAAAAGCGGTGCCGGACATCATCAAAAGAGGCAACGAGAACATCTTCCCGCGTTTTGAAACCTTCCGAGAAAACATCGAGGGCCACTACTGGTTCCCGACCTACACGCGCTCGGACGACGAACTTCACTTCAGCACCGGCGCCATCCACATGCGTATGACGGTGCGCTACGCCAATTACAAACGGTTCGGCGCTTCGATCAAGATCGGCCCAGCTACCGAGACCAAGGACCCGGACAAGGACAAACCCAAGAACTAGATTTCTTCGAAGATCGGCGCAATGTTCTCGTGCGCGCCACCCAGGTTTGACGTTGTAGCGACGATTGCCGTCCGCCCGCTGTTTGGAGGCGCTGAGTTCATTACCAGTTTTCGGCGCACGCTTCGAACGTATTGGTCTGCGCGGCGGTCAGACGATCGTCCGTACCCGATCCGCGCAGCGCCAAGGAGCGAATCGTCGTGTCTGGTTGCGGGCGGGCGTTTCGCAACCGCGTCCTGATTCAGCGTCCGAGGGAACAACGGACCGACAGGCCTTTTTCAGGGCCGAGATTATTTCGCGTCACTTCGTTCCTGCCGTAGTAGCCCGTGATGGCCCTACAGGTTGTCCAGAAAAAACTGCGTCACTCGGTTCATCAACACGCGCCGCGCAGCCGGATCGCTCGCACCGTGCCCGCGGCCCGGGAAGGCCATCACCTCGACGTATTTCCCGGCTTCGATCATCTCGTTAATGAGCGATAGGGTGTTCGCGTAATGCACGTTGTCGTCGCCGGTTCCGTGCGCGATGAGCAGCTTGCCCTGGAGTTTTGCCGCGTTGGCGATGGGCGAGGATTCCTGGTAGCTCTCTTCATTTTGCGGCAGCAACCCGATGTATCGCTCCGTGTAGATCGAGTCGTAGTAGTGCCAATCGGTCACCGGTCCGCCCGCAAAACCCACTTTGAAATCCTGCGGGTCTTCAAAGACGGCATGCAGCGTCATGTGCCCGCCATAGCTCCATCCCCAAATTCCGATGCGATGGGCATCCACGAAGGGCAGCGATTTCAGATAGGCAGCCCCGTCGCGCTGATCGGACAGTTCCTGCGCTCCAAAGCGGAAATGAATGGGCTCCTCGAATAGGTGGCCTCGGCCTGCCGATCCCCGGTTGTCTAGTGCGAAAATGATGTAGCCTTTCCGCGCCATCAGTTGGTGCCACAAAAATGTCGACCCTTCCCACGCATTCAACACTACCTGCACGTGGGGTCCCCCATAGGTGTAAACGAGCACCGGATATTTTTTCGTGGCGTCAAAGTCCGGCGGCTTGATCATCATGGCGTTCAGCTGGATGCCGTCATGCGATCGCACGGAAAGAAACTCCACCGGCGACAAGTGCAAATCCGCGAGCTCCGCCACTTTATTTTCATTCAGCGCGGCAATGCGCGATCCGTCGATCCGCACCAGGTCCTGCCGCGGCGGGTTCATGCTGTTGGAATACGTATCCACAAATGCGGAGGCGTCGGGCGCGAAATTGACGCCGTGCGTGCCATCCTCCTTCGTGATGCGCGCAAATCCGGAACCATCGAGCGCCGCGCGATACAAATGCCGTTCGAGCGGTGATTTTTCCGCCGCCGTGAAGTAAACCAGCCCCTTTGCCTCATCCACGCCATCCACCGCGAAAACTTCCCAGTTCCCTTTCGTCACCTGTGCCAGTTGTTTCCCGTCCAGGTCATACAAATAAATGTGCCGGTAACCCGAACGCTCGCTCGACCACAGCAAGCGCTTGCCATCGTGCAGAAACCTCAGATCGTCGCTGACATTGATCCAATACAAATCCTTGTCGGTCAAAATCACTCGAGACTTGCCCGAATTCGCTTCGGCCACCAACAGCTCGATGACCGTTTGTGATCGGTTCAGCCGCTGTATTGCCACGTGCTTGGAGTCGACCAGCCAATTCACGCGCGGAATGTAGACATCCGTATTCGTGCCGGTGTCCATAACCAGCGGCTCGCCGGCGTCCACATTTCCCACGAAGACCCGCACGATCGGATTATTTCCCCCGGCAACCGGATAGCGTTCGTCCTCGGCTGCTCCGCTGTACGAGGCGAAGTCCACCAACGGATATTGCGTCACCTTCCGTTCATCCATCTCCAGGTAGGCAATCGCCGACGAATCCGGCGCCCACCAGTACGCCGTGGTGATGTCCAGTTCTTCCGGGTACACCCAATCGAGCTCGCCCTCCCGAATTTCTTCGGTGCCTCCTCGTGTGAACGCGCGCTCCTTGCCGTCGGCCACGCCAACCAGCCAAATATTGTGATCACGCACAAAGCTCACGTACCGTCCATTGGGCGAGATTTTCGGATCGGCGATTGCTTCCTTACCGGACACCAACGGACGCGCGGTCTGCGTTTTCAAATCAAACCAGGCGAGTGAGCTGGGCCCCTGGAACAGCAGCGCACCTCCCTCCGGCGCCCACTGATATTGCGCGGGAGCATGGCGTCCCAGTCCGGTCGCCTGGGTCACGTTCTGCGCCTCCGCGGGAAGCGCGTTCTCCAGTCTCTCTGCGGAAACCAGCAAGCGGGTCTCGCCAGAGGCCGCGTCCATCAACCAAAGCTCCTTCTTGTCGCCTTTGCCCCCAGCCAATTCTTTGAAAAAGCTTAGGTGTTTACCGTCCGGAGCCCAAGCGAGTCCAGGCGTCGGGTGACCGCTCAAGCTCGGCTCGCTGTAGATTCGGTCCACGCTGAGACCTTTATCCCCTGTTTGCTGCATGGCCGCCGGGCGCGCTCCCGCGGGCGCCTGCCCCCCGGCCGCCGCCGGGGGAACCGCGCCAAGGTAAAATCCAAGAACGCCCAGCAAAATCAACCCACCATTCGATTGCCGCATTCCGCCTCCGCAAAACCGCCCCACATCTTAGCCTGAGCAGTACGATCGGCAAAACCAGCCAATCGCGTCGCCCCGATGCGGCACGAATCGCTACGCGTTCAAGTTGGCATGAGACGTGTACTGTAGATACCGTAGCTCCGGCCCTCATTCTTTGGGTCTTGAGTGCGGTAGAAACCGTCTATATAATCCTGCGCACTGTCGCGGATCGACGAGACCGATTGCCCAACGTCGCGCCTGGTCCCAGCCCCGCCGAAAGGTTAGTGGAAACAACCGAGTGGCTGCGTGGTTTTCCGTGTCCGTCCCCGACACTAACGAAAAGTTGGTCGGTTCAGAATTTAGGGGGGTAGTCCGGTCATGTTCCATTTTCCGCACGTGTGTGTCGAGGTTCGCGGCGGCTTCTCAGAAAGCCGGCGGGGAATGCGTTTCGCGCGCAGGGCTCTCCTTGCGTGCATCTCGCTGTGGCTCTGCCCTGGCGGCGCGTCAGCGCAAAACGTAACGACCCAGCACTACGACAACTCGCGATCCGGCTCCAACACCGCCGAAACCATCCTCAACACCGCGAACGTAAACACGACCTCGTTCGGCAAACTTTTCTCGCAGTCCGTTGACGCGCAAATTTATACCCAGCCGCTTTACATGTCGGGCATCACGATATCCGGCAAAGGCACGCACAACGTTATCTTCGTCGCCACGGAAAACGACAGCGTCTACGCTTTCGACGCCGACAACAACGGCGGCGCCAACGCCACTCCGTTGTGGCAGATCTCCCTGCTCACCTCGGCCCACGGCGCAGGTAGCGGCGCGACCGCAATTCCCAATGGCGACCTGAGCACCACCGACATCAATCCCCTGGTCGGCGTCACCGGAACCCCGGTCATCGACACATCCACAAACACCATGTACCTGGTCAGCGCCAGCCTGGAAAGTGGCAACTACATCCAACGCCTTCACGCCCTCGACATCGCCAGCGGCAACGAAAAGTTCGGCGGCCCGGTACCGCTTTCAGGAACCGTCTCTGGCAACGGTAACGGCAGTTCGGGCGGCACTCTCAAATTCGACACCAAGTGGCACAACAACCGCGCCGGCTTGCTCTTGCTGAACGGCATGGTCTACCTGGGATTCGGATCCCACGGAGACAACGGCCCCTGGCACGGCTGGATTTTGGCGTACAACGCCGCGACTCTCGAGCAAACCAGCGTGTGGTGCGCGTCGGCAAACGGCATCGGCGCCGGCATCTGGATGGGCGGCTCCGGTCTGGCCGCCGACGCCGACAACCCCACCGGTTCGAGCCCCGGCGGACGTCTTTTCGTGGCCACCGGCAATGGCACCTTTGACGCCACCACGCCGTACACGAACACCATGGATTACGGCGACAGCATCGTTCGCCTGAACCTGAACAACGGCGTGATGACCGTCGCCGACGATTTCACTCCCCTCAACCAGGCGACGCTCAACTCCGGGGATCGCGACGTTGCCGCCGGCGGCGTCCTCCTCCTTCCGGACCAAACCACCGGCGGGCACACCCATTTGCTCGTGCAATTGGGCAAAGAAGGAAGGATCTCCGTCGTAGACCGCGACTCCATGGGCGGATACAGCACCTCAACCGACAACATCGTCGAGGAAATCCCGGTCAACAATTCCGGCCAAACCAACCAGACCTTCGAAGTGGGCGGCGTCTGGGGCATGCCGGGCTACGGCAACAACACCGTTTATATTTGGGGCACTTCCGACAATCTCAAATCGTTCCCGCTAAGTGCCGGGAAAATCTCCACGACACCATCCAAGACCGGTGCGCAGGAAGCCGGCTTCCCCAGCCCGACGCCCGTCATCTCCTCGAACGGCACTTCCAGTCCCATTGTCTGGACCGTCCAGTCCGACGCCTATTCCTCCGGCGGTTCCGAGTACCTGCGCGCCTACGACGCCACCAACGTCTCCACCACTCTCTACAACTCGCAAACCAACTCCTCCCGCGACAATCCCGGAGGCGCGGTCAAGTTCGTCGTTCCCACCGTTATCAACGGTAAAGTCTACGTCGGCGCCACCAACCAGTTGAGCGTCTTCGGCCTGCTCAACGGGTCTTCGCAAGCCACGGCTCCCAGCATCACGCCCGGCGCCGAAACCTTCACCGGCACTCTCTCGGTCACCATCACCGACAGCACTCCGGGCTCGTCCATCTTCTATTCCACGACCGGCACTGCCACCACCAGCTCCACTCCTTACACCGGCCCTATTTCCGTCAGCACCACGGAAACCATTTCCGCCATCGCCAGCGCTCCGGGATACCTGCAAAGTACCGCCACCAGCGAAACCTACACGCTACAAACGCAAACCCTCATGCCCACGTTCTCGCCGGTGCCCAGCTCGTACGCTTCCACGCAAACCGTGACCATCTCCGACGCCTCCAAGAGTCCGACGATCTACTACTCGATCAACGCGCCCGCCACCACCTCGTCCACTCCCTTCTCCGGAACCGCTACGGTCACGGTCGCTCAGTCGGAAACACTCAACGCCATCGCCACCTCTCCAGGTCTCAGCACCAGCCCGCAAGCCAGCGGCACCTACGCCATCGGCTCCGGAACCGGCATCAGCTTCCCGGACGGCTTCAGCACCGCGGCGACTTCGATGACCTTCAACGGCAGCACGGACCTGGATGACGAGCGTTTGCAGCTCACCGACGGCCTCACAAACGAAGCCGGCAGTGCCTGGTACAACGCCCCTGTGAACATCCAGAACTTCACCAACAATTTCACCTTCCAGTTAAGCAATGCCGAAGCCGACGGCTTCACTTTCACGATCCAGAATTCCGGCCTCACCGCTCTTGGACCCGCTGGCGGCGGCTTGGGTTACGGGCCGGACTCCCCTGGCGGTACCGGCGGCATTCCAACCAGCGTCGCCATCAAGTTCGATCTCTACAGCAACAACGGCGAAGGCGACGATTCCACCGGTCTGTACACCGATGGTGCTTCCCCAACCACTCCCTTCACCGACCTGAGCACCACCGGCATCGACCTACACAGCGGCGACACCTTCTCCGTGCAAATGGTCTACAACGGCACCACCCTGACCATGACCATCACCGACGGTGTCACCAACGCGACCTTCACCACCAATTGGACCGTCAACATTCCTTCACTCGTTGGCGGCAACACCGCCTTGGTCGGGTTTACCGGTGGCACCGGCGGCGAAACCGCCAGCCAGAAGATCGAGACCTGGAACTTTGTCAGCACCGGCACCGCACCCCAGCCCGCCACCGCACCGATTTTCAGCCCCGTCGCCGGCACCTATACTGCGGCTCAGTCCGTCACCATTACCGACACCACCCCCAGCAGCTCCATTTTCTACACGCTGAACAACACCACGCCCACGACAACAGCCGGTGGCAACACCTTCCAATACTCCACTCCGGTCTCGGTCGCCTCTTCGGAAACTATCACCGCTCTCGCCACGGCTCCGGGCTTCACGACGAGCCCCACCAGCAGCGCCGCCTACGTCATCCATACCACCTTGCCGGTCGCGCCCACTCCGATAATCACTCCGGCCACGGGCGCCTACACGTCGGCGCAAACGGTTAGCATTTCCGATCCCGGAACCACAATCTTCTACACCACCAACGGCATCGCTCCGACTACGGGTTCCACTCAATACACCGCGCCATTCATCGTCAGTACCACAAGCACCGTACAGGCCATCGCCACCGAGACAGGCTTCAGCACCAGCGCCCCGGCGCAGTCGGTCATCACCATCAACACCGGCGGCGGTTCCTCCAGCGCGATCAACTTCGCCTCCGGATTCTCCGCCGCGGGTTTGCAGTTCAACGGGCACACCAAGCTCGACGGAACGCATCTGCAGTTGACCGATACCAGCACGACTTACGAGAGCGCCAGCGCCTTCTGGACCACGCCAGTCAACGTCCAAACGTTCACGAACGATTTCACCTTCCAGCTGACCAACGCGAACGCCGACGGTTTCACCTTTACCATTCAGAATGCCGGCATCACCGCCCTGGGACCAGACGGCGGAGGTCTGGGCTACGGTCCGGATGCCCCTGGGGGCACGCCCGGCATCGCTCAAGAGCGTAGCCATCAAGTTCGACCTCTACAGCAACGACGGGGAAGGCATCAACTCCACCGGCTTGTACACTGACGGCGCTTCCCCCACCATGCCAGCCACCACTCTGGGTGGCGGCGTCAACCTCCACAGTGGCGACGTCCTGCACGCCCACATGACCTATGACGGCACTACGCTAACGTTGACGATTACCGACACCACTACTCCCGCCGACACTTTTACCACCTCATGGCCCATCAACATCCCATCCACGGTCGGCGGCAACACCGCTTTTGTCGGCTTCACTGGCGGCACCGGCGGCGAAACCGCTCAACAAGAAATCATCACTTGGACCTACGGCACCTCCGGCACCTCGATCCAGCCCGCCGCCGCGCCACTGTTCAGCCTTGCTGCAGGCACCTACTCGGGAACGCAGACCGTGTCGCTTACCGATTCCACGCCGGGTTCCACCATTTTCTATACGCTAAACAACACCACGCCCGCGACCACCGCTGGTGGCAGCACCTTCCAATATTCTTCCGCAACTCCGATTTCGGTCGCCTCCAGCGAGACCATCACTGCTCTCGCCACGGCTTCTGGCTTTTCGACGAGTCCAACCAGTACCGCCGCTTACGTGATCTCCGCGCTTTCACCAACGCCAACGCCCGTTATCACTCCCGGCAGCGGTACCTATACCTCCGCGCAAACCGTCACCATCTCCGATCCCGGCGCCGCAATCTTCTACACCACCAACGGCACCGCTCCGACTACGACCGGTTCGACGCAGTACACCGCGCCATTCGTAGTCAGCGCCACAACCACCGTGCAGGCCGTCGCCACCGAAACCGGCTTCAGTACCAGCGCTCCGGCGCAGTCGGTCATTACCATCAATACCGGCGGCGGCTCTACCGGCGGAGTTAACTTCGGCTCGGGCTTCTCCACCACCGGCCTGCAATTCAACGGACACACCAAGCTCGACGGAACGCACTTGCAACTCACCGACACCACTGCGGAAAATGAATCTGCCAGCGCTTTCTGGACCGCTCCGGTCAACATCCAAACGTTCACCAACGACTTCACCTTCCAGCTGACCAACCCGAACGCCGACGGTTTCACGTTCACGATTCAGAATGCAGGCGTCACCGCTCTCGGTCCCGCCGGTGGCGGCCTTGGTTATGGTCCAGATGCGCCTGGGGGCACACCCGGCATCGCCACCAGCGTCGCCATCAAGTTCGACGTCTACAACAACGACGGCGAGGGCACTAACTCCACCGGTTTATATACCGACGGCGCATCCCCCACCATGCCCGCCACCACTCTCGGCGGCGGCGTCAACCTTCACAGTGGCGACATCCTACACGCTCACATGAACTATGACGGCACCACCCTGACGCTGACCATCACCGACACCGCCACGCCGGCCGACACCTTCACCACCTCGTGGCCCATCAACATTCCGTCTACGGTTGGCGGCAACACCGCCTTCGTCGGCTTCACCGCTGGCACCGGCGGTGAAACCGCTCAACAAGAAATCATCACCTGGACGTACAACAATTCGTTCACCGCATCGAAGAATCCGGTGGTCTATGAAACGGCCAACTTGCCGGCCGTCAGTTCTGGCCCCACCTTCCGCACCTTCACGTTTGCGAGCTTCCCAGACAGTACCGGCACGATTCTCGACGCCACCGCCGTCGGAGACAATGTCACCCTCACCGTCAACGTGGCGACCGCGGGAACGTACGATGTGCAGGTTTCGGTAAAGGACCTCAACACCCGAGGCATCTGGCAGCTCACCATCAATGGTGCCGCCGCAGGCTCGCCTCAAGACGAATACCAGAACACCAGCTCCGGCACCTACGTTGTCCTCGACCTGGGCAACTTCAACTTTGCCGCAGCCGGCAACTACGCCTTCAAGTTCACCGTGACCGGCAAGGACGCCGCCAGCTCCGGCTACTCCATCTGCTTCGACGACATAACCCTGACGCCGCAGCAGTAGCACAGCCACTCCCGGCGGCGCTCTGCAGTTGCCAGGCACCAGTCTCAGCGAGTTTGCTCCGACGCACGCCTGCCGTATCCGGGCGTTGCTATGCTGAGATCCTCCTCCTCAAAGCGACCCTCTAATGGTCCCGGAAAACACCTCTCCGGCGCCATCCCCAGCAAGAAATTGCCCGGCGGAGAAGGCTTTGTTTCTCCTTCGTTCATGGCCGCACGTACCCCGGGGCTCAGGACCCATAGGACCGCTCGCGATGCGTTAGCCAACGGAAAACTTAGCGGCCCCATCCCACTTGCTTACGGACATGCCGGTTTGAAAGGTGAGAACTACGTTCGTGGTTTGCTACCTGTTTCAGAGCACTCCACGCCCGATGGGAATGGAGTTTCTATCTTCTGGCGGTAAAGCTTTAATTTTGGGCTCTGGCGGGGTCATCAGGAATGAGAAGGATCTTCTGGAGAGTATGCCGCTGGTGGCCAAAGGCGAAGCCGAGCCAGCCGCGAAACGGAACCAGAGGTAATTCTCGACGCGTGCTTTGTTGACCCTAGCCCGGCGGCCACTGGAATTCTCGTCCCCCTAACAGATGCAAATGCAAGTGAAACACGGTTTGCCCCGCTCCGCGTCCATTATTCGCCACCGTGCGGTATCCATTCAGCAGTTTCAACTTGCGGGCTAGTTCCGCTGCCACCAGATGCATTTTCCCAATCACCGCGGCATCTTCGTTCGTCGCCTCATTCAGCGACGCAAAGTGTTTGCGCGGGACAATGAGAATATGCGTCGGTGCTTGTGGCCCGATATCTTCAAATGCAAAAACATCGTCGTCTTCGTAAACAACCTTCGATGGAATCTTCTTCGCCGCGATTTTGCAAAACAAGCAATCCTCGCTCACGGATTCGCTCCCTCCGCCGCACTCGTGTCCACACGGAAGATCAACGGCGTGACGCCTTCGCGCTCATGCAACTCCGCCCCCAGCTTCTTGGCTGCATCCTCGCCCGAAACCTTGCCCACGTGCACACGATAGTAGGACCCGCTGGCTGATTCGAACGATTGAATGGCGACCGGAGAATAGCTAGCACGCAAACGGTCCCGCAACCGCTCGGCATTTCCGCGATCGCGAAATGCCCCGATCTGCACGGTGAAGAATCCTGCCGCAGGATCGATCGCCGACAAAATCTCAAGCCGCACGGGAACTACGCCGGGCCCGATTGAACCGATTTCCTTGGCAGCCGCATACGACAAATCGATGATGCGATTGTCCACAAACGGGCCGCGGTCGGTGATGCGCACGGTCGTCGATTTTCCGTTCGCGGTGTTCGTCACGCGCACCATGGTATTGAACGGCAGCGTGCGATGCGCCGCCGTCAGCTTGTTCATGTCGTAGATCTCGCCGTCCGACGCTCGGCGTCCGTGAAATGGCGCGCCGTACCACGAAGCTTTCCCCTCTTCGAAGGCTACGCCTTCGTGCGGATTCACGGGCGCTGCGCCGGCGTCGCTCTTCGCCGTTTCCGCCGGAGACTCCGGGCCGGGCTGGACGGTTGGCGCGGGCGATCGATTCGCAGCTGGCTGCCGCGCCGCGCACCCGGTCAGAAAGATCGCTGCCAGAAACATCGATGCGAACCCAAAAACGTAAGATCCGACTTGCGCCCGTCTGGCGGAGGGAAATGTGTCGCGCGAGTTAGGCAATTGTAGCGATTGCAGCGCAGGGCAGAGTCCGACCAGCCCTGGCAACCCCGAGCTTCGAAGGGCGGCTATTCCCCGTGAACCAAGCCGCATGCATGCGCCGCGTACGATAGTCCCGGTTATTTTCACCCGCGACCCGCGCTCATGCCCGCTTTCATCATTGCGGATTCTGCGGAGGCGGCGGTGGAGTTCGCCGCGACAGACGGGCCTCAAGCTTCGCGGCAAACTCATCGAGCTTCCCGGAAACGTCGCGCAGAAACGACGCGGTCCGCCGCTCGGTCTCCGGCGCTATCTCCTCGTCCACATACCGCCGAAGCCGTTCCATCTCTGCATCGATGCGCTTGCCGATCTCTTCGAATTTGTCCATTTTTTGCCTGTAATGTGAGCCCGCTGCCGGTTTGCCGTCGATTTGTGCAACCGCCGGAAGTATGAGCGGTATTTCTGTATTATAGAGCGCTGCGTGAATGCTGCAAGGAGGACTGTTGGCGCTTCCCTATCAATGGCAATACCGCCTGGAGCGATGGAAAAACTCCCTGCGCGGGCTTTTCGGCGGTGGCGGCAACCAGCAGCCTCGCCCCAAGATTTGCCCGGCCTGCGGCTCGCTGGTGGGGATCAACGCAACGCGCTGCCATCAGTGCGGCACCAATCTGAAGTTTTCCATGGCCGCGGTCAGCAAGGGACTCTCCGGCATCTTCGGCGGGCACGCTCCGGTTACCACGGGCTTGCTGATCGTGAATCTTCTGATGTTCGGCGTGGAGTTTATGGCCATGGCCGCAGCGGGCCAGGGCGGTGGCCTCGCCATTTTGTGGGGCATGGGTGGCGAAGCGATCTATCGGCTGGGCGCCAGCAATCCGTATTCCATTTTCATCATGCACGAATGGTATCGCCTCGTGACCGCCATGTATCTCCACGGCGGGTTGATTCACATCGGCTTCAACATGATGGTGCTGATGGACATCGGGCCGGTCGTCGAAGAATTGTATGGCTCGGCGAGATATTTTTTCTTGTATACCGCGACCGGCTTGGTCGGATTTCTGTTCAGTGCATATTTCGGCGGACGCAGCGCGCTGGGCGCGAGTGCGCCGATTCTGGGATTGATCGGCGTGATGATCGCCATCACCACGAAACGCAGCGGCTCGCAGATGCAGCAACTGCGGTCGCGGCTTATTTCCTGGGTCGTCTCGATTTTTGTTTTCGGCCTGCTGATGTCCGGGATCGACAACTGGGCGCACGGCGGAGGACTGGTATCGGGCTTCTTGCTGGGGCGGGTACTTGCGGATCGCGAGCCGATGAACGAACGGGAACGGCGCACGGCATACGCGCTCGGATGGATCGCGGCGGTGGTCGTGGTCTCGTCTTTCGTGTTGATGATTCTCCATTATCGAGATCCGTTGCCGGGCTCTTAATCGCTTGCGAGCAGCCGGCGTGACGCTGTCAACTCTTTCCGCACGGTCCCGCACGCCGTATTTGTCGCGTCTGTGGAATGCGGTATTCTGGTCGTTGGGGAAAAAACAGAACAGTATCCGCTTATGGAACCGCACTCGATCATCGTGGTCAGCTTGCACACGCCCAAGGAAAAAATCTGGGGCGAACTGCTGGCGCTCAATACGGCGGGGATTACCATCCGCGGCATCGATCTGAACTCCTTCGATCATTTCATCCGGCAAATCAATGAGCCGGACACCGAACGCGTCGGAGTGCCAACGCTGTTTTTCCCAATGACGCGCATCGAACGCATCACCCTCGATGAACCTTCCGGCTCGATTCCGTCGATGGACGAACTCTTCAACCGCAAGATTGGCCGAACATTGATCGACTATCTGGCCCAATTCGCCTGAACTGCGCTATCCTCAATTTCCAATGCAAGGGCGGATTCTTACTGTACCCAATCAAATCACGCTGCTGCGTCTCGGCTTTCTGCCGATTTTCCTCGCGCTCATTTCGTATGAACGCTACCGATGGGCTCTGCTGGTGCTGGTTGTCGCGGGCCTGAGTGACGGGATCGACGGCTTGCTGGCGCGCAAACTCAACCAGCGTTCCTCATTGGGCGCTTATCTGGATCCCATCGCCGACAAACTACTGCTTTCTTCTTCGTTCGTAATTCTCGCGTACAAGACCAGGCTTGCGTGGTGGCTGACCATCATCGTCTTGAGCCGCGACATTTTGATTTTGATCGTCGCCGTCGTGATTCTCCTGATTTCCGGCTACCGTCCTTTTCCGCCAAGCATCTTCGGCAAGCTGACCACGTTTTTCGAGATCACCCTGGTGTTTACGGTGGTGCTGAGCGCGGCCTATCCAGCCTTTCATTCACGATTGCTTCACAACGTGCTGGTCGATATCGTCACCGGGTTTGCCATCGGCTCCGCCGTACACTATTCATTTACAATCACGCGTCATCCGGCTGCGCCGTAAGCGAAACGACGCGATATTATTTCGCCACTTCGTAGGCCTGGCTCAACCACCACAGCGCGTCCCGCAGATCCTCCGCCGAATGAACGTCAAAGGAGTGCCAGCCCTTGGCGCGGAACGTTCTGCCGATACCCACGCGCGGTTCCTGATCCATGCGACGCAACAATTCCGGCGGCACGGATTTCATTTTGAAAATGATCGCATTGGACGCGCCGATTCCCCGCGTAGCCGGCAGCAACGCGAAAACCTTCGCCTTTCGATAGAAGCCGACCATTCCGAACATGGGCCGCGATTTGACGTGGGGCCAACCATGCAACTCTTGCCCCATCATGGCGCACCACTGCTTCATTTCGTCGGTGACGCGCGGAAGTGCCGGACGACGCGAGGTTTTTATCTTGGCTTTCATAATTCTTTGGTGGCGCAACCATTTCTGCTTACCCTGCGGTGCGAAGGGCTAGCAACCTCAACAACACCCTCGCAAATCGTCAAATCCGCATGACCACCGGACCTGAAGGCGGTAGCAGGAGCTGCGGTTCGGTGAGGGACTGCACCTGCTCAAGCGTGGCGTCCGGCGCGAGTTCGCGGAGGACAAGGCCTTCGGACGTGACGTCGATCAGGGCCAGCTCGGTGACGATGTGATCGACGACTTCCACGCCAGTCAGCGGGAGCGAGCATTTCTTCAGAATCTTGGGTTTATTGTCGCGAGTCGCATGCTCCATGGTGACGAAGACGCGCTTTGCGCCTGCGACAAGATCCATCGCGCCGCCCATGCCTTTCAGCATTTTCCCGGGGATCGCCCAATTTGCGAGGGTTCCCTTTTCGTCGACTTGCAGCGCGCCGAGCACGGTGAGATCGACGTGGCCGCCGCGAATCATCGCGAACGAATCGGCGGAGGAGAAATAAGAGGTGCCGGCGAGTTCGCTGACGGTTTCCTTTCCGGCGTTGATCAGGTCAGGATCGACTTCGGCGTCGAGCGGATATGGTCCGACGCCGAGCATGCCATTTTCCGATTGCAGAATCACTTCCATGCCTTTGGGGACATAGTTGGCGACCAGCGTCGGCATGCCGATGCCGAGGTTGACGTAGTACCCGTCGCGCAACTCCAGAGCAATGCGGCGGGCGATTCGTTCGCGTTTCTGTTCGTCGGTTAGCATAGATGGATGGGCACTTTCTGGTTACCAAAGGTCGGGAACAGGGTGATAGATCGCGTTGTACGGTAACAAAAGGGCGATCACGATCTTCGCCAGAACGTAGGACCAAAACCTCTCTCGATTGGTTTGGCGCGTGCGGCGAGAAGGCATAAAGTTCTGCGCAATTCGTTTTCCCCTCCACACCTCATATGCGGCGAGCGCGAGACACAAGACAAGGATACCCACGCTGATGCCCTGACTCCTGCTCGATGCTGGCCACCACATTAGGTCCTCGCCGTCGTTCGGCGCTCGATCCGCTTTGCGTATTCTTCGCCTTGGAATATTGCGTTTACGTAAATGCCGGGCGTGTGGATGTTGTCGGGATCGAGTTCACCGAGTTCAACGAGCTCCTCGACTTCGGCGATGACGTAGTCGGCGGCGGTGGCCATCATGGGATTGAAGTTGCGTGCGGTCTTGCGATAGATGAGATTGCCCCAGCGATCGCCTTTCCAGGCTTTAACGAAGGCGAAGTTGCCGCGGATGCCGCGCTCGAGCACGTACTGGCGGCCGTCAAACTCGCGGGTTTCTTTTCCTTCGGCGACCATGGTGCCGTAGCCGGTGGGAGTGTAGAACGCAGGGATGCCAGCCCCGCCGGCGCGGATGCGTTCGGCGAGTGTGCCCTGCGGATTCAACTCCAACTGCAATTCTCCGGTGACGACCAACTGCTCAAACAACTTGTTTTCACCGACGTAGGTCGACACCATCTTCTTGACCTGGCGTTGCTGGAGCAGGAGGCCAATCCCAAAGTCATCGACGCCGGCGTTGTTGCTGACGATGGTGAGGTCCTTGGTGCCTTTGCGGCGGACGGCGGCGATCAGATTTTCCGGGATGCCGCAGAGGCCGAAACCGCCCATGAGGATGGTCGCGCCGTCGCGGAGGCCGTCGATGGCGGCGTCGGCTGACGAGATACGTTTGTCCACGAAGCACTCCGAGAATGCTTGGAGAAGTCTACTTCAAGCAGCAGCGCTGCGGACAGTGGGCGAGGAACGGCCAAAGGCCTGGAATGACGAAGACCGTCCGGCGTGAGCGCCAGGCATCACTCATCACTGCACCACCAGCGTCAGCGTGACGCCGTGGGTTACACCTGGAGATGTGGCGACGACGTTTACCGCGTAGGTGCCCGCTGGAGTGTTGAGCAACGTTGGGGTTGAAGGTGGCGGCGTGGGAGCCGAGCCGGAACCTCCTCCGCCGCAACCGGCGATGGAGGTCGAGATGACGGCGAGGGAGAGGACCAGCAGGAACACTGAGGCTTTGGTTCGCAGGCCGGCGAGAGCGCGGCGCAGAGGCCAAAATGGAAGGAAGGCGAGCAAACCGAACCAGGAGAGACCAGCGCAAACGGCGTGCGCGTTCAGCAAGAACTCCTCGTTCCCGGGCACCTCACGGCGCACGGTGGTTTGTGCCTGCGAGGTGGCTATCGCGACTGTTACGTTGGTGGCCGCGGTCGAGAGATTTGCGCTTGGCGGGGTGATGGCGCAGCTCGCGTATTGTGGCAGGTTCGTGCACGCAAATGTGACTGGCCCTGTGAATCCCCTGGCGGGGGTGACGGTGAGCGTGTAAGTACCGTCGGGACATAGGGATCGGTCGGAAAGGGGGGCCGTACGACAACTAATCCCTTAACACCTCAATGCCTGGGCTTATAAAACATCAAGAATGTAAGGCCGCCAATCAAGATCCCACCCAGGAGGAAAATAACGCGCGTGCTTCGACGCATTGGCGAGCCAACATCTCGATCACGATCGTGACGACCTATCGACGCAGGCACGGTGCCGCGGCCGGCGTAGTACAGCAACCATACCGTGACGAACAGGAAGAAAAATTTCACATCGATATTCTATCTCCCCACAACCAGTTGGATTGTAGATTTCTAAGTAAACAGGAGAAGTGAAATCTCGACTTAGGCGACCAGACGGTTCCGAGCGGGATTTCGAGGTACGACAATCCGCGAAAGGTTTGTTCAGGCTAATCAACAGACCGAATCGAAATAACCTAACGAATTCCGACTTGGCGGGGTACGCTATCCTCAGCTCTTGCCATGAATTATGTACAAATCAGGCCGCACGCTGCCGCCGCTCGATTCGTGCAGTGCTATTGGATGTTGGAAGATGCCGCCGATAGCGGCGGTATGCAGCGCATTGTGCCGGATGGCCGGCCCGCACTGATTTTGAATTGGGGGCGGCCATTTGAGAGTTATGCAGATGGAGTTTGGACGCGACAGCCTGGATGCTTCTTCGTCGGGCAGATTACCGGTCCGCTCGTGCTGCGGCCTTCCGGGCCCACCGCCATGTTGGGGATTTCGTTTCATCCGTATGGAGCGGCTCAACTCTTGCGTGTGCCGATGTGCGAATTGACGGACTCGGTCGTGGACCTGGCGGATTTGGCTTTCTTAGGGGCTCGACGTTTGCAGTTGGCGCTGGAGACCTTCCGGCAAAGGTATTCGCTGCGAGCGGGATTGGCCGCGTTGGACGGCGTTTTACAGGCGTTCGCACAGCGGAGTTTGGTCGGCGATGATCCGGTCGCGCACGCGGTGCTCGAAATGGAGCGTTCCGGTGGACTGGTTCGTATTCGCGGCTTGGCCGACCGCGTGAGTTGGAGTTCGCGACAATTGCAGCGGCGGTTTCGAGATGCGGTCGGGATCTCGCCGAAATTGTTTTGCCGGATGCTGAGGTTTCAGCGCGTTTTCGCGGCGATGGATCGCCCGGATTCAAATTGGGTGAGTGCCGCTGTGGATTGCGGATATTACGACCAAGCGCATCTGGTCCGTGACTATCGCGAATTTTCCGGGAAGACGCCGACTTCCCTGCCGGCGCAGGAGATGGATTTGTCGCGGCGCTTTGTGCACGCGGACGCCATGTCGCATTTTTCCAAGACTCCCGGGAGCCTTTCCCACTAGAGTGCCTTAACGCGAGCCGTGGCGGCGACTCGCGCATTCCTGGAGGAAATATGAAGGCAGCAATTGTGGTGATGGCGATGTTCGCGTGCGGCGCTTTTCTGCTGGCTCGACCGAAGAGTTCTACGGGCGCTTCGGAAGCCGTTGCGTCGCGCGGAGCAGTGTCGTCTCGAGAGGCGGACGCGGGCGCAATGAAGCAGCAGATCGTCGCGAATGAACGTGAGGGATTGGAAGCGCTCAAGAGCGGCAAGCTGGAGCTGTTTGGCGATCTAACCGCAGAGGACGCGGTGTTTGTGGACGCGGCGGGTCCGGCGACCAAGGCTCAGGTGATGAGCAACGTTGCGGGATTTCAACTCACGGAATACACCATGGATGATGTGCGCTTCGTGGCGATTTCGGAGAAAGCTGGGTTGATCAGCTACACGATCACGGAAAAGGGGGTTTCGCACGGACACGAGTTTGCGGCCCACGTTTATGTTTCGTCGGTGTGGGCGGAGCGCGGTGGAAAGTGGGTTTGTTTGTTCAGTCAGGAGACGGCGGCGCGGCCTGCTCGAGCCGGGAGTTGAAGGGGCGTTTATCCATTCAACCAAAGGTGTCCGGCAACCAACAACACGACTCCGATCATTACCCAATAGTGCCAACCGCGTATAGTTCGGCGTTCCGGCAAGGCCTTGTCTCGCAACGCCAACCCCAGCACGATCTAAAGCAACAACAACAACAACGCCGCCGTCGCCGTCCATAGTCCCACCGTATTCGCTCGTCGTATGTGCCCAGATTGCATCGGCACCCAGGCGTGCAAGAACGACAAACCCGCCACCATATACCCCAGCCAATATGAGGTCGCAGGCAAAGTCAAAGGCTGCGGAGGAGTTTGTAGAGTTCGTTGGCGGAGTCGAAGTCGGCTTCCAGTTCGCGAGAGGCTAGTCGCTCGCGGATGTCGTCCAGGCGTTGGGCCAGCAGATCGAGGGCGGCGGAGAGGACTTCGTGGTTGGTCAGGACGATGTCGCGCCAGGTGGAGTAGGGGCTGCCCGCCAGTCGTAGGGAGTCGCGCAGGCCGGGGCCGGCTACCGTGATCGGCAGGCCGTTTTCATCAAGGCGATCGTAGAGGAACGAGCCTAGAGCTACGGCTACCAACTGTGGCAGGTGCGAGGCCAGGCCCACGGCGTAGTCGTGCTGCTGGGCGCCCAGCCAAAGGGGGCGGGCGCCGATTTTCTCTACTAGCTTCAAGAAGGCAGCAACGCGCGGTTCGCGAGGGGCGGTGGATTCGCCAATGACGGCGTAGACGGCGTCGCGGAACAGGTCGGCGTCGGCGTGCACAAAGCCGGACAGTTCGCGGCCGGCCATGGGATGGCCGGGAAGGAACAGCGGGGCGGGTGGCTGGCTGAAGAGTTTCTCGGCGGCTTGGGAGATGCGGAGCTTCGTGCTGCAGGCATCGGTGATGAGCGCGCGACGGGGAGCGGAGCGGGCCAGCTCGGGAAGCAGATCCATGGTCACGCCGATGGGTAGAGCGATGTAGATCAGATCGGCGGTGCGGAGGGCAGGGGCGAGGTCGCCGCTGAACGTTTCGTCAAAGGCGCCGCTGGAGTGGACAGCGCGGGCAACGGCGGGGCGGTCCCAACCGGTGATGTGGAGGCCGGTGGCGTGTTTGCGAAGGGCGAGAGCGAAGGAGCCGCCGATCAGGCCGGTGCCCAGGATGGTGACGCGGTTGATGAGGTGAGCAGTCATTGGGGAAGATCGGACCTTCGCGCCTCAGGGCAAGCAATCGAGAGTTTCGAGTCAAAAGCGCGGGAAAACCGCAGGAAGGAGATAACGCTGGAACGCACAGATGGCGTTGAGGGGCGCGCGGGAGGATTGGTCTGGGCGTTCGGGATACACCCTTCGAGGCTCGTGGTAAAGCGGTGCTGTGCCCCTTCCAAGGTGGTTGATGAGGTCAGTGCATTCGGGCGGGAGGTTTGCCGGGCTGAAGCGCGGCACCTAGATAGGTTGGTGGTAGTGGTCATAGGGTTAGGCAATGCGGCGGCCGATGGCAGGGGCGATTATGCGAAGTTCGTGCATTAGTTGAGCGAATTGGCTGGGGTCTAAGGATTGGGCACCGTCGGAGAGGGCGTGGTCTGGGTCGTTGTGGACTTCGATAAGGAGGCCGTCGGCACCCGCGGCTACAGCGGCGCGGGCCATGGGGGGAACTTTGTCGCGGCGGCCGGTGCCGTGACTGGGGTCGCCGAACATGGGGAGATGCGAAAGTTTTTTGATTACGGGGATGGCGGCGATGTCGAAGGTGTTGCGGGTGTAGGTCTCGAAGGTGCGGATGCCGCGTTCACAGAGGATTACGTCATAGTTGCCGCCGGCCAGAATGTACTCGGCGCTCAGGAGAAGTTCTTCCATGGTGGCGGACATGCCGCGCTTCAGCAGGACCGGCTTGCGGACTTCCCCCAGGGCGCGGAGGAGGTGGTAGTTCTGCATGTTGCGGGCGCCGACCTGGAAAATGTCCACGTAGCCACCCATCATCTGGACTTGGGATGGGTCCATGACCTCGCTGACGGTGAAGAGCTGGAATTTCTCAGCGGCTTCCTTCATGAGCTTCAGGCCCTCTTCGCCCATGCCTTGGAAAGCGTAAGGCGAGGTGCGTGGTTTGAAGGCGCCTCCCCGCAGGATTTTTGCGCCAGCTTTGGCTACGCTTTCGGCCACCGAGAGGATTTGGTCGCGGGATTCGACCGAGCAGGGACCTGCGGCGATGACCACGTCGTTGCCGCCGATCGAGACGCCTCTTCCTAGATGGATGACGGTGCCTTCGGGTTTGAATTCGCGGCTGGCCAGTTTGAAGGGTTGCGTGATGCGCATGACTTCGCGGACACCGTCGAGGAGTTCGAAGTCGCGGTGATCGAAGTCGCGGTGGACGCCTACCGCGCCCAGCACCGTGTGGGATTCGCCGGTGGAGCGGTGGACGTTGAAGCCGCTGGCGATCAGGCGATCGATGACGTTTTGGATTTGGGCGTCTGATGCGCCTTCTTGCATTACGATGACCATGGCGTTCGGTGGTTCCCTTCGTTTCCGGTTCGCGGAAGAAAAAGCAAAGATTACTGAAATCAAAGTTCGTGGTGCTTGGCGCTTCCGATTCCTGCGCTCCTACAAATTTCTCTTCGAAGCGCTTGGCACCATTTGCATCTAAACCCCCGCCCTCTTGAAGAAGGCGGCTACCGCGTTTTCGCCGGGCAAAAGCCCGGCGCCTACCTATCCTTGGGCGAGGGATTTCGCCTTGGTGAATCCTCGCCGGAATGCATGGCTTCGCGCTCGGCGCTGCGGGCTTCGTCGATGATGCGTTCGAAGAGGCGGCGGATGGCGGCGTCGGAAAGCGGGCCGGGATTGGCGCGCTCGGCATTTTCCAGGACTTCGCGCTCGCGATCGGGTTGATAGAGCGGGAGGTTTTGCACTTGCTTGAGCTTGCCGATTTCAAGGGCGCAGTGAGAGCGCTCGTTGAGGAGTTCGACGAGTTTGCGGTCGATTTCATCGATGCGGCGGCGCCAGTCACTCAGGGTCATCGGGTACCTCGCGTGGCGAGAGTAGCCGGGGTTGAACTGTGGGTCGCGCTAAAGCCCGCCCCTACATGGCCCGCCCCTATATGGATGGAGCGGCGCGAAGAGCCGAAGCAGCAGCCGGCAGGGATACCGGCTGTACCCGTGCGTGGGCGATTTTTGCGAGCAGGCAAAATCATTGGGTCACCTCGCGGCGGGAGAGGCCGAGGCGGGCGGCTTGTTTTAACGGGCGGATGCGGGCGGCTAGGGCTGCGGCTGCGGCATCGACGGAGTTTGCGTTTTCGATTTCGGTGACCAGGGCGGAGCCGATTGCGGCAGCGTCGGCCAAGCCGCCTAGCACGGACACGTGGCCGGGTAGAGAGATGCCGAAACCCACCGCGATGGGGAGATTTGTTGTGGCGCGGGCGCGGCGGACTAGTGCCGGGAGTTCGGCGGGGAGAGTGTCTTTTGCTCCGGTGACGCCGGTGCGCGAGATTAAGTAGAGAAAGCCGGACGTCACTGCTGCGATTGTGGTAAGGCGCTCGTCGGTGGACGTGGGGGCGCCGAGAAAAACGGTGTCGAGATTGTGGGCGGACAGGATGCGGCGGTAGTCGGCGGACTCTTCGGGGGTGAGGTCAGTAACCAGCACGCCGTCGGCTCCGGCCGAGGATGCGGCGGCGGCGAATTTTTCGACGCCCATTTGGAAGATCGGATTGTAGTAGCCGAACAGGACTAGCGGAACCTGGCTGGCGGGGGACTTCGATTCGCGGATGCGGCGGACTAGATCGATGACGCCGGCCAGCGTTGTGCCTGCTTTCAGGGCGCGTTCGGAGGCGCGTTGGATTGTCGGGCCGTCGGCTAGCGGGTCGCTGAACGGGATTCCAAGTTCGATGATGTCGGCGCCCGCTTCGGCTAGCGCGAGGACGAATTTCAGAGTGGCATCGAGGGACGGATCGCCCGCGGTGATGTAGGCGATGATGCCCAGTTCGCCGGAGGCACGGAGTTCGGCGAAGCGCTTGGAAATGCGGGTGGCGTCCACGAATGTCATTTCAGCACAAAAAATCGAAGAGCGATTCCTCCACCGCGCGCCCCGGCGCCCAGGAACCGGGCGCTCGAGAAAGCCGGGCTGTTTCGGTCGGAATGACGGTAACTAACTTTTGCGAGTGCTGACAGCATACAGAAAATTCCTCGAAAAGAAGATAGCGCATCAGCGGAGCAGGCGCGAGTAGGTGTCCATGTCCTTGTCGCCGCGACCCGAGAGGTTGACGATGACGAGATCGTCTTTGGTCATGCGCGGCGCGCGCTCGACCAGGCCGGCGATGGCGTGGGCGGATTCGAGGGCGGGGATGATCCCTTCGGTGCGCGCGAGCAGTTTGGCGGCGGCCAGGGCGGCTTCGTCGGAGACCGCGGCGTATTCGGCGCGATGCTCATCGGCGAGCCAGGCGTGTTCGGGGCCGATGGCAGGATAGTCGAGACCGGCGGAGACCGAATGCGTAGCGGCGATCTGGCCGTCGGCGTTTTGCAGAACGTAGGTGTAGGTGCCTTGGAGGACGCCGGGGCGGGCACCGGTGTAGCCTTGCATGGCTCCTAAGCGCGCGGCGTGTTCGCCGAGTTCGGTGCCGCGGCCGCCGGCTTCGATGCCGACCATTTTCACGGACGAGTCACGGAGGAAAGGGTGGAACAGGCCGATGGCGTTCGAACCGCCGCCTACGCAAGCATAAAGATGCGTCGGGAGGCAGCGTTCCGTGGCGAGAATTTGCTCGCGGGCTTCGCGCCCGATGACCGATTGAAAGTCGCGGACCATGGTCGGATAGGGATGCGCGCCGAGGACCGAGCCGAGAAGATAGTGGGTAGTGCGAACGTTGGTTACCCAATCGCGCATGGCTTCGTTGATGGCGTCTTTCAGCGTGCGGCTGCCGGCTTCGACACCGACCACCTGCGTGCCAAGCATGCGCATACGTGAGACGTTGAGGGCCTGGCGGGCCATGTCTTCGGTGCCCATGTAGACGACGCATTCCAGACCGAGATGCGCGGCGATGGTGGCGGAGGCCACGCCATGCTGGCCTGCGCCGGTTTCGGCGATGACGCGAGGCTTGCCCATTTTTACGGCGAGCAGGCCTTGGCCGATGGCGTTGTTGATTTTGTGGGCGCCGGTGTGGAGCAGGTCTTCGCGCTTGAGATAGATACGCGGACCGCCGAGATGCTCGGTGAGGCGCGATGCGAATTGCAGCGGCGTGGGGCGGCCGGCGAAATTTTTGAGCAGGCTTTGGAATTGTGCCTGGAATACGGCGTCGGATTTCGCGAGTTCGTAGGCGCGCTCTAGTTCGAACAGGGGGACCATGAGCGTTTCCGGGACGTAGCGGCCGCCGTAGGGGCCGAAGCGTCCGGGGACCGCGGCGGGATTGACGATTTGTGAGCTCATCGATTAGGGCCTTTTTTCGCGTACGACCGACCGCTCTAAAGATCGGCTACTACCTAGTTCGCGATTGGCGCGCTCCACTTCTGCGAAAAATTTGCGGAGCTTGCCGGGATCTTTTTTGCCGGGGCGCGATTCTACGCCGCTGGCTACGTCCACGGCGTACGGCTGAACGAAGCGAATCGCGTCGGCCACGTTTTCCGGCTTCAGGCCGCCTGCGAGAATAATACGGTGCGATTTTGCGGCGCGACGGGCGATGGCCCAATCGCTGCGTTTGCCGGTACCGCCATATTGGCCTGTTCCGGCGGCGTCGAACAAGTAAGCGAAGACTTGGGCGTAGGGGCGCAGCTTGCGGAGCTGGAAATGAGCGCCCACCTGCAATGCTTTCGTAACTGCGAAATGCCTGGCGCAGCCTTGTACCACGGCGGGAGGCTCGTCGCCGTGCAACTGGACAGCGTCGAGGCCGATGGCGCGGCCCAAAGCGATGATCGCTTCCGCGGACCAATTCACAAAGACTCCGACCGATTCGACGGCCTTCGGCAGTCGAGAAATAATCTTCCAGGCGTCCGCCGGCGAGATGGCGCGCGGACTTTTTTGGTAAAAGTTAAAGCCAAGTGCTGCGGCTCCGAAATCACAAGCGGTTTTTGCGTCTCGCCAGTTGGTGATGCCACAGATTTTTACGCGGACCATGTCACCTAGTCCGCAGCCGGCACAGTGCCAAGCAGATCAGCGAGAGCGGCTGCGGGATCGCCGGCGCGCATGAGATGCTCGCCGATCAGGAAAGCGTCGAAACCTGCGTTGCGCAAACGGACGAGGTCGGCGTTGGTTGAGAGACCCGACTCGGCGACAGCGATGCATTCCTCTGGAATGAAGCCGATCAATTCGAGCGAAGTTTCGAGGTGGACGTCGAGCGTGCGCAGGTCGCGGTTGTTGACGCCGATGATGCGGGCTTCGGCGGCGAGTGCGCGATCGAGTTCACCCTTGGTGTGGACCTCGACCAGTGGCTCCATGCCGAGCTGGCGGCCCATGCCAATCAATTCGCGCAGCAAAACATCGTCGAGCGCCGCGACAATCAGCAGAAAGCTGTCGGCATCGTTGGCGCGGGACTCCCAGACTTGCCAGGAATCGAAGATGAAATCCTTGCGAAGCACGGGCGCCGCGATTTCCTTGCGGGCATCGCGCATATTTTTCAGCGAGCCCCCGAAAAATTCAGGCTCGGTGAGCACGGAGAGCGCGGCAGCACCTGCGGCGGCGAGTGATTGACCCAGAACGATGGGATCGAAAGGATCCCGGATAACACCTTGCGAAGGCGACGCAGGTTTTAATTCGGCGATGATGTTGAGGGCGTCGCGTGACAAGGCGGCTGGAAAGTCGCGGATGGGCGAGGCGGCTTTGGCGCCGTATTTGAGAGCGGTCTCTGGCAAGACGCGCTTGCGGTGATCGACGGCGGCACGGCGAGACTCGAGGATGCGGTCGAGGACTGTTCCGGCGTTGGCGTGAGCAGACATTCGCGTAAGTTTGTATGCTAGGGGTCGCGGGTTTGCGTGTCAAATGAGCGGAAGTGAGCAGTGGGCAGTGAGTCGTGAGTAATCGCAGCGGAGTGATTTGTTGTCTACGGGAGGCAGTTCGGGGAATGGTCAGCTACCGAAAACAGTATGGGGCGTTGCTGGAAGCGATTGCGAACGAAGCAGATGCCATGGCGATGGGATATTTTCGAGCTTTGGGCATGCGCGTCGAGAGGAAGGACGACGGAACGGCGTTGACCCAAGCCGATGGGGCGATTGAGGCTATGGCGCGGGCGAAGGTTGCCACGATCGGCGTGGCCCTGGATGTACTTGGGGAAGAGATGGGTACCGGCGATGGAAAGTCGAAATCCTCGGGACGCGCGCGGTTGATCATCGACCCGATTGACGGCACCGAAGAATTCTCGCGGGGTATTCCCACCTTCGGAACGCTGCTGGGAATCGAGCGCGACAGAGAAATTGTCGCCGGAATGGTCAGCGCGCCTGCGCTGGGAACGCGTTGGTGGGCGTATGGCGGCGAGGGAGCGTATCGGAACGGGCAGAGGATTCATGTGTCCAAGGTAAAATCGCTCGGCGAAGCCATGGTCTTTACTACCGGGACCGGGCCAAGCAAGGGGAAAGAAGCGAGAGAGAAAATCCGGCGATTGGCGGACGCGGCGCGCAATGGGCGAGCGCTCGGCGGATTCTGGCAGCATATGCTGGTGGCCGAAGGGGCCATTGATGCGGCGCTGGACTGGACGTCGAAGCCCTGGGATTTGGCGGCGCTGGGCATTATCGTTGAGGAGGCTGGTGGGCGATCGACGAATTTGCGCGGGGAACGGACAATCTATACGGGAGATTTTCTGAGTACGAATGGATTGATCCACGAGGAAGCGCTGGCATTGTTGCAGTGAGTCGCTTGATTGGATTCGTCTACGGAGCTGGCGGAGCACAATACGTTGCGGGTGATTGGCGCCGAGGTTCTTCGGGCATCCTCGTCGGATGCCCTCACGAATGACAGTGGGGCAAGGTGGCGGCTGAGGAGATAATGATGAATACACAAGCGCTAGCACGCAAAGCGGAACAGTTGCGGAAGCTGCATGGCGGGCCGCGGATTCTGGTGCTTCCGAATGCCTGGGATGTGGCCAGCGCACGGATTGTCGAAGAGTTAGGATTCCCGGCGATCGCCACCACGAGCGCCGGAATTGCTGCTTCTCTCGGGTATCCGGATGGGCAGAAGATTTCTCGCGACGAGATGCTGGGGATGGTGGGACGAATCGCGCGAGCTGTGCGCGTGCCGGTGACCGCCGATCTGGAAGCGGGCTACGGCGTGACCGCTAAGGACATGATCGACACGGTGAAGGCGATGGTGGAGGCGGGTGCCGTCGGCATGAATCTCGAGGATGTGACCGGAAGCGACGAAAGCACGCAGGTGGAATTGAAGTTCCAGGTGGAAAAAATTCGCGCGATTCGCACAGTGGGCGAGTCGCTGGGCGTGCCCGTGGTATTGAATGCGCGGACCGACATTTACCTGATGCCGATTGGGCCCGTGGAAACGCGCTTCGATCGAACCGTGCAGCGGCTTCGCGCTTATCACGAGGCTGGAGCGGATTGCTTGTTTGTGCCGGGGCTAAGTAATGCCGAAACGATTGCGAAGTTGGTTCGAGCGTTGGGGGCGCCTTTGAACATTCTGTTGACGGCGGGTTCGCCCTCGCTGCCCGACCTGGAGAAAATGGGGGTGGCGCGTGCGAGCACGGGTTCCGGCGTCATGCGGGCGACGCTGGGGTTGACGCGGCGCATCGCGAAGGAATTAAAGGAAACGGGAACATACACGTCGATGCTTGAGGGAGCGGTGCCGTTCGCGGAAATGTGCGCCATGCTGGCTCGCGAGAAGCCCTAGCGCGATGCCGGACGCCGCCGAGCTGCTGCAGGTATTGGACGAAGAAATCACCGCATGCCGGAAATGTCCGCGGCTGGTGGCCTACCGGGAATTGGTTTCGCGGGAGAAGCGGCGGGCGTATCGCGACTGGACTTATTGGGGCAAGGGGGTGCCGGGGTTCGGAGACCCGCAGGCACAGCTGATGCTGGTCGGCCTCGCGCCCGGCGCGCACGGCTCAAATCGCACCGGGCGTCCATTCACTGGCGACAAATCCGGCGAGTTCTTGTACCAGGCGCTGTACGACGCGGGCTTCGCGAATCGGCCGGTGGCGGTAAACCGGGGCGACGGTTTGCAACTGCAAAATGCATACATCACGGCGGCGGCACGATGTGCACCTCCGGACAACAAACCGCTGCCGCAAGAACTCCTCAACTGTCGGCCCTACCTTGAGCGCGAACTGGAAATCCTGAAGCCGCGCGCAGTGCTCGCGCTTGGGAAAATCGGCTGGGACGTGTACCTCGGGATTCTCAAGCACCAGGGCTTGCTCCTTTCCCGAGCAACGTATCGGTTCGCGCACGGCGCGGAGGCAGATATTCCGGGAGCGGGGGCGCGGTTGTTTGGCGTCTATCACCCCAGCCAGCAAAACACCCAAACCGGCAAGGTCACGCTCGCCATGTACGCCCAAGTCCTGCGCCGCATCCAGCGGTTCCTCGAAAAGTAGGCAGAGCGGTTCTGTTGATGAAAGTGTCGGGATCGGCTGGCGAGTGGTGTCAACGACCGACAGGGCGATTGTCCGGCTGTTTTCTTGGGGAGCGGGCCCGGTCTGACAACTGGCTGAATCCATTGCGTTTATGTACCGCAAGAAAAAGGCGACGGTGGCGGCTGGAATGCTCCTGTCCAGGGTGTGGTCGTTGCCGATTACGCAAGGAGAGTCGCATGACTGGCCCCAGGATTAGATCACTTGCACGAAGCGCTGCAGCCGCGGCGGCATTGGCGTGGGGATTCGCGCTGCCAGCGCAAGAGCCTCCCCAACAGCGGGAACCCGCGGCGCCTACCGATCCCAGTCAGCCAGCGACGCAATCGCAGGATCGCGTCGTCGCCAAAGCAGCCGATGGGCGGCGCAGCGCTGACCTGCCCGTAGAGGCGTACGCGGTGGTGCCGGGAACAAAGTTTCTGGTGCGGCTCGAAGAGGAACTCGATACCGGCGAGACGCGGCAAAACAGGGAATTCAAGGTGCGCACCTTGGAGCCGTTAGAAGCGGGCAGCGGGATTTATTTGCCGGCCGGAGCGGAGATTGCTGGCCATGTAAGCCGCGTGCAATCCGCGGGTATCACGGGGCGCGCGCGCATCTGGCTGACCTTTGACGACATTCACACCAGGTTTGGGAAACTGCCCATCGTGGCAGAGGTTGTCGGCGTACCCGGCGACCACAGCGTGAAGGCTGGGACCACGCAAGAGGGCCTGATCGAGGGACGCACCAGCACTCAGGAAGCTGCGGCTGAAGCGGCGGCAGCAGCTGCGGCGATCGGCGCCGCGAAGGGTGTGAAGGACAAAGACAAGAAGGAAGCCGCGGAGGGAGCCGCCGCGGCGGCCATCGCCGCGTACCTGTTGGAATCCGGCCGCGGCCACGAATTGGATTTGCCAAAGGGCGCGAAGCTGGAAGTGGAACTAGAGCGCGCGCTGTACCTAGTCAGAGAATGATCCCGCCATTTTCGTGAAGTGCCAGACGTTGCAGGCATTTGGGCGATGTTTATTGAGCAAGGACGCCCTGATTTGGCGGAGCCTTGTTGCCATGAGTCGCTTGGAATTTATCGTGCGCATGGTGACGGTCCCTCGCTCGATTTGGCCAACGCCGGTCGCAGCCTCGCGGTTCTCCGATGGAGCAAAACAGAACTCTGTGGGAAAAAGCGCGAGACCTCTGTACGACTTTGCGCATCGAGCCGGGAATTAAGGGAACCACCGGCCGGGTTATTGCCCTTTCGATAGCCTAATGCGGCGACGATGGCTTTCTCCACGTACAGAAATAAAGCTGACCTAGCTGAAATTCCATCTGCTTGGCAAGTGGGACTGGGCTTGTTAGAGTCGAATGTCCGGCTTGCACGAAGTTTTGATCATGCAGGCCATCACGGGGAGAGGTTGAGCCGCATGGGCGAAGAGACAAAAACGGCGGTGCGCGCGGTGGAAACCGGCGAGCGGAAGGACCGTGTTCTGATTGTCGAGGACGAAGACAACGCGCGGAAAGGCTACGAGCAACTGCTGCAAAAGTGGGGATATGAAGTGCTCGGCGTTGCGGCCGCCGAGGAGGCGCTGGCGAAATTCGGAAATTTCCAGCCGGACACGCTGATTGCCGACGTCGAACTGCCGGGCATGAACGGGCTCGACCTGCTGAAGCAACTGGGCTCGGACCTGAACAACGTTCCGGCCATCATCATCACCGGCAAAGGAAGCGACGAACGCGCGGTGGCGGCCATCGAAGCGGGGGCCTTCTGGTACATCGAAAAGCCGATGAAGGCGCCGGTGCTGAGGGCGCTGTTGGATCGTTGCCTGGAAAAGGCCCGTGACACTCGGCAACTCGCTGTGTTGCAGAGGCAATTGCGCGAAACCGGGCGGCTCGGCGACCTGGTGGGTGCGTCGAAGGGCATGCAGGAAGTGATGCGCATTGTGGAGATGGCCGCGCCGAGCTCGGCGTCGGTGCTGATCACCGGCGAAACAGGATCCGGAAAAGAAATTGTGGCGCGCAGTATTCACAAATTGTCGCCGCGGGCGTCGGGGCCGTTTATAGCGATCAATTGCTCGGCGATTCCGGAAACTTTGATGGAGAGCGAGATTTTCGGGCACGAACGCGGGGCGTTCACGGGCGCTGCGGAGCGGCGCATCGGCTGCTTCGAGCTGGCGGATGGCGGGACACTGTTGTTGGACGAAATCGGAGAGATGCCCGCGCCGACGCAGGCGAAACTACTGCGCGTGCTGGAAGACCGCAAAGTCCGGCGGCTGGGCAGCAAAAGTGAAACACCGGTGGATGTGCGGGTGCTGGCGGCGACGAACAAAGACCCGGAACAAGCGGTGGGAAACGGGCAGTTGCGCCAGGATCTGTTCTTCCGGCTGAACGTGTTTCACATTCACCTACCGCCGCTGCGGGATCACAAGGACGATATTCCGTTACTGGTGGAATACATCCTGCGGGATGTGAACGCCAAGCACGGCAAGCACGTAAGGGGCATTGGCACTGAGGTGGCCGACATTTTCATGAGCCACACGTGGCCGGGGAACGTGCGCGAGCTGCGGAACGTGCTCGAGCGCTCCACGATCATGTGCGAGAAAGACCTGATCACTCGAAGCTGCTTGCCAGACGAGTTCGGCAAATCGCAGGCGAAGGGTCCAAGCGATTTGTCGACGATCAAGTTCCCCGTGGGCACGACGGTGGACGCGATGGAGCGTGAACTCATCCTGCAGACCCTCAATGCCACTGGCAACAACAAAACACGCGCCGCAGATCTGTTGGGAATCAGCCTGAAAACATTGCACAATAAGTTGAAAGAATACGGTGGAGCGAACGCCGAGGCGGAGTAGAGAGCCACAATGCAGCTACGGCTGCGCACAAAACTTACGCTGGTGATGACCGGGCTGGTGCTCCTGGTCGTCGTCGTACTATCCGGGGTGTTCGTCGCGCAGCTCCTCGATCAAGTCCTGCAGCAAACCGACAAGCGAACCAATGAAATTGCCCATCAAGTATTTGACCAGGCACACCGTGCGCTCAACGACGCGGCCAACGAAGGACTGCGGCCCATCTCCGACAGCACCGAAGACATCCACGAATACGTCTGGCAGGCTTTCAAGATCGATGAAGGACTGCGCGCTCAATTGAAGGCGGCGAAGGATATACCTTCGATTTATGAGGTTTCGATCACCGACCGCGACGGTATGGTCCTGATTTCGACCGACGAGTCTCTGCAGGGAAAATTTCTTCCGCGGCGAACGCCACTCTCGCAGTTGACGCAGCGCGGATCCTTGCATCAAGTGAAAGTGCTGACCGGGCTGCCGAAGATTTACGAACTGGATTTTCCGTTTACAAAGAGCGGGCAGCCGTTCGGCGAGGTTCGCGTGTCGGTGTCTTCGGCCCTTTTGCTGGCGGATATTTTGCCGAGCGTGCGGAAATTCGGAACCATCGTGCTGCTGGCATTGATCATCTCGACAGGACTCGCAGCGGTGGTGAGCGGGGCGACGCTGGCGCCTTTGCGCGGGATCTCCGATCAACTCGACCGCATCTCCGCGGGACAATTTGACATGCCGGCGCCGGAAGTGCGCGGATTCGTGGGGGGCACCGACGAACTCGGTCAGGTGAGCCGCAAGATCACGCAGGTGGGGCAGCAATTGCGCGGAGTACACGAAATTTTCAGCACCATGCGCGAGAACATGAATTCGGTGATGGCTGGAATGGAAGACGGCTTGCTGCTGTTCACTCGCGAAGCGCGCGCGGTGATGGTGAGTCCGGCGGCGGAGAAATTTCTGGGTGCGCCCGCCGGCGCTTTCCTGGGGCGCCGCATAAACGAAATTTTCCCGGTAGGGCACCCGCTGCACGAAGTGCTGCAAGTACACGGCGACGAGTTGAGCGAGATCGCGGCGGAAACTGATTTGCAGACCATCGAAGGACCCAGGCGCGTCAGCGTCAGCGTGCAAGCCATCCAAGAAGACGGCGAACGCATGGGCGCACTGGTCACTTTGCGCGACCTCGACTCCATCGAAAGCATCAACACGCAGTTGCAAGTAAGCGAGCGGCTGGCCGCGCTGGGCCGCATTACGGCAGGCGTCGCGCACGAGGTCAAAAACCCCCTGAACTCCATGCGGTTGTGGCTGGAAAATTTGAAGGAGTCCTTGCCGCCGGAGATGGACAGCAACGCGCAGCAAGCAGTCCAGGTACTCGACAAAGAGATCGACCGGCTGGACGCGGTGGTGAAGAGGTTCCTCGATTTCACGCGGCCGATGGAAGTGCGGCTGGAGGCTACGCAACTTGCCGACGTCTTGCGAGAAGTGATGGAGGTGGCGCAACCGCAGTTGCGCAAATCGAAAGTGGAAGTGGCGCAGCTTTTGCCGATCGATGTGCCGGAAGTTTACGTGGACCGCGGCTTGTTGAAGCAGGCGGTGCTGAATCTGGTATTGAATGCGCTCGAGGCCATGCCCAGCGGCGGCCGATTGCATCTGATATTAAGCAGGCGAGGAGAAATGGCGGAAATCAGCGTGGGCGACACCGGAAAAGGAATTCCGCCAGAGAACAAGCAGAAGATTTTTCAGCTGTTTTTCACCACCCGGCCCGGAGGGAGCGGAATCGGGCTTGCAAGTACGTTCCGAATTGTACAGCTCCACAACGGTTCGATAGACTTTACGTCGGAGGTCGGCCGCGGAACGACGTTTCGGATTGAATTACCGCTCGCGGCCTGATCATTGATGACGCAGAGATCGACCAAGTCCCGTGCCGGCTCGCGTTGGGCTCTCGCGCGCTTTTGGTACCTTGGGTTGTGCGCGTTGGGGGTGGTTTTCACTGGATGCGCGGCCCAGCAGCCGCCCAGAGCAAAAACGTTTCCGTGGGCTACCGTGAAATCGGTGCGACCCGTGCTGCCGAACCTTGCCGCGTCGTCTTCGGATGTCGTCGTGGTGGATACCCTTGTGGAAGTTGAACTCGACGTGCCCCCGCCGCCGTCCCCGCTGGCAGGACAGTCAGAGCACGCCGCAACGGCCGCGCATGCCGGCCATTCCGCCGGGACCGAGCGCTTCCTCGCGCCCCGAACCGCCGCAGATCACGCCTCAATTGACGGCGGAAGAAACCGCGGCAGCACAGCAGCAAACAAATTTGAGTTTGAGTATTGCGGAACGAAACATCACGGCTTCGCAAGGCAGGGCGCTGAATGCCGCGCAATCGGATCTGGCTTCCAAGGTGCGCAGCTTTGTCACCGAGGCACACGACGCAGCGCATGTCGGCGATTGGACACGCGCGAGCAATGCCGCCAAGAAAGCGCAAGTGCTTTCTGAAGAGCTGGCGCGCACGTTGTGACGTCCTTCCATCTCGGAGCGATTGCCGAACCCAACTCGAAGGTTCCTTCGGCGTCCTGGCGCTCCCGGCGAGAACGAATACGTAAATGCGTTAGAATGCAATCATGAAAATGTTTGACGTGCTGATCGCCGGCGGCGGGCTGATCGGCGGCGCGATCGCCCTGGAACTGGCGCAAGCCGGTTTTCGAGTCGGTGTGTATGAACGGGGCGAGCCGGGGCGCGAAGCATCCTGGGCAAGCGCGGGGATTTTATCGCCCGCGCCCGAAAGCCCGGGAATGATTCCGATTGTCCCGTTGGCGAAAGCCAGCATGAGCCTTTACCCTGGTTTTGTTGCGAATGTAGAAGAACTTTCGGGCCAGCGCGTGGGTTTTCGACCTCTCGGAACGATGGACGCGCTATTTTCCCGTGAGGCTACCCGCGATTTGAGCACGTTAATCGCGCTGCATCACGGCCTGGGACTGAAAGCCGAGCCGCTGCGGCCCGAAGATGCACGCGAACTGGAACCGGCCCTCAGCCCCGACCTGGAAGCTGCGGCTTTGCGGCCGGAGGAAGCGTCCATCGACAATCGCGCCTTGACGCAGGCGGTGTTGCACGCGGCGCGGAAAAGTGGCGCGGAAATTTTCGCGGATCATGCGGTAGAGGCAATCTGCCGTGAAGGTGGGCGCTGTGCTGGCTTGAAGGTGCGCGGCGAAAATATCTTGGCGAAGTGGACGGTCATCGCCGCCGGGTGCTTTTCGGCGAATATTGGAGGAGCGGAAGCCTACGCTCCGGTGCGTCCGGCGAAGGGCCAAATGATTTCACTACGCGCGGATGCATTGAAAATAGAACGGGTGCTGTGGTCCGACAAGGTTTATTTGGTGCCGAGAAATGACGGACGAATTTTGGCGGGCGCCACGGTCGAGTACGTGGGCTTCGATAAGCATGTTACCGCCGGGGCCATGGAAAAAATTCTGTGCGCCGCCATCGAACTGGCGCCGGGCCTTGCGAACGCCCGAATCGAACAGACTTGGGCAGGCTTGCGTCCGGACTCTCCGGACCATTTGCCGATTTTGGGTTCAACCGATCTTGACGGCCTGTTGATGGCGACGGGCCATTTTCGCAGCGGCGTGTTACTTGCGCCGATCACGGCGAGGCGGATCCGCGAGTGGATTACAGAGCAACGCGTGAGCGTCGATTGCGAACGGTTGAGTCCGATGCGTTTTGCGACGGCGCGAAGAGAAACATCGGCTTAGAGACCGCTACTGCAACCTGCCTTGCCTTGATCTTGCCGGCGTTTGCCTTGGGAGCGAGAGGCAACAAGGGTAACCGCCACTTCCGTTAGCGAGAGGGTGGCGGCGTGATGGGCGACGCCTGACCTACGTTGCTGTAGTGAATTTGGCTGCCGTCCAGCGCCAAGTCGTGCTCGAGCACAACGTCGAGGGTTGAGCCGCGTGGCAACTCCGCTTCCGGGCCCCGCGTCAGAAGCACCGCGCCAAGTCCCACCAAACCGCCGGCTCCGGCGCCAATTCCGGCGCCCTTTGCTCCGGCGGCAATTGCGCCGATTCCTGCGCCCGTGGCCGTCGTGGTGGCTACGGTGCCCACGTCTTTGCCCTTGCCGCCGGGGCCGGTCATCTTTCCTTCCGAATCCATGGTTCCTTTACCGCCGCTGTCCGCGCTGCGGGGATCGGCATTCAAGTCGACGGTGTAGCCATTCGGGAAAATCAAGGTGTTGAGTTTCATGCGGAATTCGCCGCGGCCCTTGATGCGGCCAGGACGCTTGGATTCGATGAGTTCGCCGCGAAGGTAAGATCCGACGGGGATAACGATATGGTTGTTCTGGGTGATCGGGAACGACGTACGGAAATAGACAGAATCGCCGGGTTTTGCGCCGCGGGTGGAGATGCCGTTCTCCAGGACAACGGCGAATCGCGTACCAGCGGGAACATTGATGGGTTGCGGCGGGGAGGCGTTGCGTGCGGCAGCAGGTTGCGTGGAGCGCGCCGCGGCGAGCGGGAGCGGAGGTTTGCGGGCCATCCGGTTCTTGCGATCGAGCAATACCGCCGGATGCGTCGCTGATCAACAATGCGGCCGATACGAGAAGGAGCGTGCGGGTGAGGTGCATTTCAGTTCTCCGTGCTGGTTGTGCGATGCCTGCGTGAAAGTTACCGATGCCCGTAGTATACGCGCCAACCTTAGCTGAATGGGATGCGGAAAATAAGGAGGGCGTTTTCCAGGCTTGCTCTTACCGAAGTACGTGCTTTTCTACAGCATCCCGTAGCTACGTTCCCAGGAGTTGAGGTTTGACCGTCGAATATGGCGGAGCTACGCTAGTTAGCGGCAAACAGGAGGAATGCATGGCGAAGCTGGCGCTGATCTACGGAATGAGGTTGCTGCCGGAGGAGGACCTCGGCGAAGTAAAGGATGCGACCGTGGTGCTGAAAAACGGCCGCACGGCGCGAGTGACCATGCACTTGATAGAAGGAACCAAGGAAGAGATCGAAGCAACATTTCGCGAGTCGATTGAAGCGTTTTTTGAGATGTATCCGGAGATTTGAGGTTGGCGCGATCCGCGACAGGGTTGCCCGGTGAAGCCGCTCCAGCCACGGAGTGAGGCACAAGCGGAAACCCCTGTACCAAGTGGTTCGTTTTACGGCTGGGCGCTTCGGGGCACAGCAGTGCTGTTCCTCCAACAACCGCGCAGCATTGTTTATCGATTGCCGAAATTTTCCGGGTCGGTGTTGGGATCTCCCACGGTATCAGAGATTAGTACCGTGGATTGACCGGTCAGCTCGAAACGCTTCCTGCACTTGTAGCAGGCGACCAAGTCGTCTAAACGCACCATGTAGGAAGAGGCCTTGGCGAAGCGTTTCTTGTCTTCCTCACCGGCGCCCCGCGGCAGCTCTTTCTTCTTCCGAGAAACCTTCCAGCGCACGGGGCACTCAAATTCGCCACGGCAACTGGGGCAAACCAGCTTGATCTTCCGGACTTCTTCGCGTTCGGTGTAAAAGGCTCGCTCGTCCATAGTCATTGCGCGGGTGTGCGCACCGCTTGGTCGATTGTAGCAAATCTGAGCCCCAGATCGCGCCAACGCGGCAGCCAATACTCAAGGGCGGCCAGAGTATGAGTGCGGTCCGCGCTCTGGGCGCGATGACTGCCGTCGTGGAGGCAGAGAAGGTCGCCCGTGCCTGTGGCGTTTGGGGGGTTTGCCGCGGCACGTTTGGCGATCGGCTGCATGCGGTCGATCAGCCAAGCAGCTGAGGGCGCACGCCAGTCGCTTGGCAGCACGGTCCACATCACGACACGGAGATCGAGTTCGCGTGCCGCGCCCGCCAGCCAAGGATTGCGCAAACCCCATGGCGGGCGGAACCACTTCGGCAGGGTGCCGACAGCCCGGGCAATGGAATCAGAGCCACGAAACAATTCGTTATGAATTTGCAGAGGGCCAGCCCAAAACAGGTTCGTATGCGTGTCCGTGTGACATCCGATGGCGTGCCCGTGGGCGACAATTTCTCGAACCAGATCCGGGCACTCGCGAACATAGCGTCCGATCAGAAAGAAGGTTGCGCGGGCTTCAAATCGTTGCAAGAGATCCAGCAGTTTTGGTGTGATCGTGGGATTTGGGCCGTCGTCGAACGTGATGGCAAGGTCGTGGGGCGACGAAGTATGGCAGATTGTCGGTCCAAACAATTGAGAGCGCGGGTGGCGAGCACCATAGGCGGTCAGCGCTGCAGCGGCGGCGACGACAGCAGGGCCCGCGATCATCCAGGGATTCACGCGGCTATTCTCGCACGAGGCGTGCTTTGCGCAAGCATCTCTACCGGGAGCAAACTGCTTGGTTCGTCAAGTAAGGTCGGGTTTCCAAATTTGGCCGATAGATCGAAGGCCTTGCCCAGGCTGGTCGGGTCTCTGTCAGGATGCTGCTCACAAGCCACATCATCTCGACGGAAACCATCAAAGGGGGATCCATGGCAGGGTTCTGTAGGAATTGCGGAAGTCCGCTGGCTGACGGGCAGGGATTTTGCGTCAAGTGCGGGACGCGCGTTGGTGACGCCGCACAACCAGCTGCAGCGGCGCCACCGCCTACTCCAGCGTCCACTCAACCGCCGCTTCCGGCATCGCCGCAGCCGCCATTTCAAGCGAACCCGGCCGCTTACTCGGCGACGGTACCTGGCGTTCCGCCAGCCAAGACAGGCATGAGCCCGCTGGTAAAGATTCTGATCGCCGTGGTGATGCTGTTTGTCGTGTTTGGCGTGTTTGCCGCGGCGGCGATGATGTACATCGGCCACCGCATCCATCAGAAGGCCCAGGAATTCGGGCTCACACGATCACCCGAAGAAATGAGAGAGAGCCGTGAGGCGCTGCGCCGCATTGATGGCTGCTCGCTGCTGTCCAAGGCGGACGTCAGCCAGGCCGTCAAAATGGACGTGGTGCGCGCGGAATCGGGCCAGAGCGACAGTCCCGGATGCACGTATAGCGTCATGGGAGATGCGGCGGACCTGACGTCGAAACATCTCTCGGCTTTACGCCGGAACGAGCTCAACAAATCTCAGCAAGACATGGTTGAAAATTTCGGCAAGACGATTCTTCACGGCACGAATTCGGAATCGAACGGCAGCGTCAGCGAGCACCCCGGGGAAGCGCCCGTTTTCGTTTTCAACATCGACGACAACGCTCTGCTTCAAATGCGCTTGAGCAAAGCGACGCTGGGCAACATGCCCGGAGCAGGGAGCGCAACGATACCGGGCCTTGGCGACGAAGCGTTTGACGCGGCGGGTGCGATGATGTTCATTCGCAAAGGCGACAAGCTCGTCCGCATCCTGTACATGACTTGCCCTTGCAATCGCGACGACATATTGCCTTTGGCGCGGACGATCGTCGGGAACCTGTGACGCTGAGGGTGGCCGGCTTGGGCTTGGAACGCGCGTGAATTGCGTAGAGCGGGGGCTTGGTTTGCGAGCAATCGGCTGAAATCCTGAGGCTGCCCTCGTCGGGTTGCCTCAGGATGACAGGGTGGTGGCAAGTGCGGCGGCACAATGGTCGTGTCGCAGCTCGGAATCAGCCGGGGAGAAGGCGGCGCGATTTCAGGTCTTGCAAGAGGCGCTCGACTTCGGTTTCGCGGTCGATGCGCGTCAGGCGCTCGGCGAGGTCATCGGTGGCTAGTTCTACCTCCGCGCTGGCGACTGCTTCGGTGCGATTTACGCGATCCTTAAGGCGGTCGAAGGTGGCGCTCTTGGCGTTGTCGCCGAGCGCAGTTTGTGCGCGGGCGGCTTTGCCCAGGGCAATGCTGCGGCGGTGACGCGCTAGCAATAGTTCGCGCTTGGATTTCGCTTCGTCGAGCTTTTGTTCGAGTTTCATCAGCGCTGCTTTGAGGGCTTCGACCTGGGCCTTTTGATCGTCCACTTGTTCGCGGTAGCTCAGCGCCAGGCGTTGCGACGTGTGGTAGCGATCGAGGGCTGCGCGGGCCAGGTCGTCCTGGCCTTTGTCCACCGAGCGTTCGGCTTTACGCATCCAGTCGCTGCCTGCGTCTTCGTTCTCCTTCAGTTTTTTCTCGAGCATGTGCTGGTCGGCGATGGACACCGCGACCTGCGTTTTGAGCTGCATGTATTGATTCTCCATGTCCAGAATCACTTGCTTGATCATTTTTTCCGGATCTTCGGCGCGATCGATCGCGTCGTTGATGTTTGCGCGAATTAAGGTGCTTACACGTTCCAAAAGTCCCATGGCAATTCCCCTTTCTATGCTCCCCCGAAGCCAAGAACGGCTTCGATGTCTCTACTGGGCCGCAAAATACCCGAGGCTCGTTGCCACACACTTTTCCAGCATCATGACGGCGTTGCCCGAAAAGTGGATAGCGAGAAACAAGCCGAGCGCCACTGCCAATATCCCCAAAACAAAAGCGATCTTCTTCGCATTGCTGACGGCCATGACCTTCCCTCCCGGGCCAACCTTAAAAAAAGAGCGCCGGGGCAGATTCCCAATCCGCCCCGGCGGAAGCGATCGTTATGAATTGCTGCCCGGCAGCGGCGGCGCCGACTTGGGCGCTTTGTCGCCGATCAATCGTACCTTGGAGAGCAGGTCCGACATCTGCATGCCGGAGAGGGCTTCGAACAGCGCAGGCACTTGCGCTGCGATCTTGGTGACGTCGCCGGTCAGCTTGTACGCACCGGCGGCGTCGCCGTTGCCCGTGGAGACGATGGTCACCTTGTCGATTTTGCTGAGCGGCTCTGCGAGCGCGCGGACTACTTCCGGCAAACCGGTGATCAGCTTGTCGACGACGGCAGCCTGGTTGTACTCCTGGAAGGCTTCCGCCTTGATGTTCATGGCCCGAGCTTCAGACTCGCCTTTCTTGAAGATGATCTCGGCGTCAGCTTCACCTTGCGCGCGGGTCGCCGAGGCGCGGCCTTCGGCTTCCTTGATCAAGCGCTGTCGCTCGGCTTCGGCGAGCGTCTCGATGCGTTGCCGCTCGATCTCCGCCGGTTTCAGCACGGTGGCGATCAGTTCGCGTTCGCGGCGCGCAATTTCGGCGTCTTGCACCTTTACTTGCGCTTCGCGTTCCGCTTGCTGGACGCGGACGGCTTGCAGGATTACCTGTTGTTGCTGGACGTTGGTTTCGATTTCATAGGCTTTGTCGGCCTGCGCTTGGGCGCGCTTGGTGGTTTCCAGGTATTGAGCTTTCTTGATGTCGAGGTCGCGCTCCGCTTCCGCTTGCTTGGTCAGCGAAGCGGTCTCGGCAGCGACGCGCTCCTGATCGGCTTGGGCTTTCGCGACGGCTGCGGCGCGTTGCGATTCGGCGCGCTTGATGGCGATGTCGCGATCGGCTTCGGCCGCGGCTACTTCCGCGTCGCGCTTGATGCGCGCGATGTCCGGCCGGCCCATGTTGGTGATGTATTCGTTCTTGTCGCGCACTTCCTTCAAGGTGAAGCTGATCACTTCCAGCCCCATCTTGTTCATGTCGTCGGCGCAGGTGGAGCGCATACGATCGGCAACCATTTCGGGTTCCTTCACGATCTGTTCGACCGTGAGCTGCCCGATAATCCCGCGGAGATGGCCTTCCATGACCAGGCGAATTAAACCTTCGCGCTGCTCGGGGCGCTTGGTTAAGAATTGTTCCGCGCCGGTGCGAATCGATTCCGGATCGGATTTCACTTTGATCTGGGCGACCGCTTCAATCGTGACCGCGACGCCCTGCTTGGTGTACAGGCTCTGCTGCGGCGCGACGTCGAACGACATCAGCTCCAGCGACAGCTCGCGGCATTGCTCGATCATCGGATAGATGATCGTGCCGCCGCCTTTCACGATGCGGGTGCCGCGGAGGCCGTAGATGATCAATGCCTCGTGCGGGCCCGCTTTACGAAACAACTTCGCCAGCACCGCCATGATGAAAAGCAAACCCAACACGGCGAGTCCGGCGATCACCGGTACCGTCATTTGATCGAACATATAGTCCTCCCTTTAACCAACTCGCTCGGACCGCTTGCGGGGCATCTGGTCCGAGGAAACTTTTCGCCGCCGGAGCGGGCACGGCGGTGTCGGGCCCCTACGGGGCGATGATTACTTCGTGAAATCGTCCCAGCGCTTCACGTACGCGATTCCCTTCTCGTAGCGCTCGATCACGACTTCTGCGCCTTTCTCGACAAGCTCGCCCGCTTCGCTGCGCGCGCCTGCGCAGCGGCGCACACCGCCGAGCGAAAAGATCACTTCGCCGGTTCCTGTTTCGCGGATCGGCATACTGAGCGTGCCGACGCAACCCTCGATGCGGTAATCGGCGTCGAGCATTTGCGAGTCGCTGGCGCGCGTCAGTTTGAGCATGAAGCGGTAGACGATCATTCCCGCCACGAGGCCAGCCAGCGCCGCGAGCGCCAGGCACGCCGCCGCCACCAGGTGCGAGGCGCGCGTGAGGATGTATCCCGCGCCGCCAAACCAAGCCAGAAACGCCATCATCGTCGAGGCGTTGAACCAGGAAATGTGGTTGCCCGCGCGGCCGCCGGCGCCCTTTGCTGCCACGCCTCCGTGGCCGCCCGACGCCGCGTGACCGCCATGCGCGGGCCAGTGCAGACGAAACGGCAGGTGGATGTGAACTGCTCCCGCGAGGAACGTGAGCGTGCTGAACGCAAAACCGAAGAGGAAACAGAAAAGATAAAAGTCAGACCACGTCATAGAGCACCTCGAGCGCACTTACGGTGCGGAAGCCGGGATTCGAGACGCGAACTCGGTTAGTTCCGGAAAGAACTGGAGCTGGACGGCGGTGGATGGCCGCTGCCCTGTATGCGCGGGGGGCGCAAAACCTCACTGAGTCTGTCGGCAAGTCCCGGGGTACGAAGAATTTCGGCGAGGAGCAAAAGCGCCTGCCGTGAATCCGGAACTTCGGCGATCGTTAGTAGCGCTTCGCTCAGTTCGGGGTCGGCCGGGAACTCTTGGACTCCGGCGTAGAGCCAGCGATCCACTTTCGCGTCGGTGGCTCGCAGGTCGGACTGCAGACCGAGCGAATATCCTTCCGGGTCGTCCACAAGAAAGCCCGGGTAGACGCGGAAGAAGCGCGCTAGCAGCTCGCGGGTTGCCTGCGTCAGATGCGGCCGGGAGCCGCCCTCGATCTGCGAGAGATAAGCCTGGCTCAAGCCCCGGCCGACTTCGCGTTTCATGGCGCTTCTCAATTCGAGCTGGGTCATTGGGCGGCCCAAGCCACGAAGCGAGCCTTCTACTGCGCGTAGGGATCGGAGTTTGTCGCCGAGGGTCATGAGCGCACCGCCTGTTATTGCAATATGCAAATCTTATATCGCAATCAGCGATCTGCTGTCAAGCACAGAATATGGCTTGTTTTCAATGACTTAGGGACTGGATGAGGAGACGGGACTCTACGGGGGTCCGTTGAAGCACTTGCGATCGCGGTTATGCGCGAACGAAAAGCAGATCATCCCTTCTCCCGCCAAAACCGCGGGGATTGGGAATGACCGTTGTGAGCGAGCGCTTTGTCTGAGAAGCGGGAATTACTCGCTATTCCAGAATTACTCTGGCTTGCGGATCGACTGCAAATCGATCCCCAGTTGCTGACATTTTTTATAAAGATGACTGCGTTCCAACCCCATCGCGCGCGCCACATTCGTCATGTGAAAATTTTGGCGGTGAATTTCGGCCAGTAACACTTCCCTTTCGAACTGCTCGGTCCGCTCCGCAAGTGTTCCGGTTGCGGGGCCACTGTCTGCGACGGTTGATTTCCCATGGGACGCAGGTAAGACCAACCTCACGTCAGCAGCCGCCACCGAGTCTTCGCCCGCCAGGAGCACCAGCCTTTCGACCACGTTGCGCAGTTCGCGAAGGTTGCCCGGCCAGCCGTAGCGCCGCAGCTCGTCAATCGCATCGTTTGCGAACACTTTTTCTTTCCAGGCGTTCTGCGTCGCCACCTGTCGCGCAAAATGCTCAACCAGCGCCGGAAAGTCTTCGAGACGCTCGCGCAACGGCGGCAACGCCAGCGGAAAAACGTAAATGCGATGAAACAGATCGCGCCGAAATGTGTTCTGCTTCACGAGCTCTTCCAGGTTGCGATGCGTTGCGACGACTACGCGAACATTCACACGGATGGGCTTGTCGCCACCAACGCGCTCGACCTCGCCTTCCTCGAGTACGCGCAGGAGCTTTGCCTGCATCGCCACCGGCATGTCGCCGATCTCGTCCAGGAACAAGGTGCCGCCGTCGGCTTGTTCGAATTTTCCGAGGTGTTTGGCAGCGGCGCCCGTGAACGCTCCTTTCTCGTGGCCGAAAAGCTCGGACTCAATAAGTTCGGCCGGGACCGCCGCGCAGTTCAAGGTCACGAACGCGTTTTCGCGCCGTGCCGACTTTTCGTGGATCGCGCGCGCGACCAGCTCCTTGCCAGTGCCGGTTTCACCGAGGATGCACACGCGCGTTTCACTCGCGGCAACGCGATCGACCTGGGCTAGGAGTTTCGTCATCGGCGAGCTTCGGCCCACGAGTTCGTGCTTTCCCAGGCGGTCACGCAGCTGCCGATTTTCTTCCTGCAAGCGCGACAGCCTCATGGCATTTTCCAGCGTCACGAGCAGTTTGTCGGTAGAAAGAGGCTTCTCGAGGAAGTCCATCGCGCCCAGCTTCGTCGCCTGGACGGCCATTTCAATGTTCGCTTCCCCAGAAATCAGGACGATGGGGACTTTCACGCCAGCTTTTTTCAGATCTTCAAGGAACTCGATACCGTTTTTACCAGGCATGACGACGTCGGACAGGATGAGGTCAAACGCCTCGCCGCGAACCAGGTCCAGCGCCCGCGACGCATTATCACAAACCGTTGCTTCGTGGCCAGCCAAGCGGAAGGCACGAGAAAGTGAGGCCAGCGTGCTGGGATCATCGTCAACCAACAGAAGGTGGGCTTTGCGCGGCAAGCATCCGTCCTTTGTTTCGAAAATTCTTTCCAGGAGCGTTAAGCGCCGCGTCAGTCCGATGCCGCGGCAAATGTCGGAGGAACGTCTTTGTCGCTGGCTTTCCTTTTGGATTCTTTCGGTCCAGCGAACTCGTCACTCCGTGCTACCGCCGTGCTCGCCTGACGCTTGGGCAGTTCGATACGGAATGTTGTGCCATGCCCTTCTTCGCTGGACACGCCGATCGTGCCGTGGTGATCGCTGATGATCGATTGCACGATCGCAAGACCCAAACCTGTGCCTTGCTGCTTGGTCGTATAGTACGGGGTGAAAAGCCGCGCGCACTCTTCGGGCGTGAGGCCTTCGCCGGAATCGGAAATCTCGATCAAGACGTTCGGTCCGCGCTCGATGGTTCGTAGGGTAAGCGTGCCGCCTGCAGGCATGACGTCCAGCGCATTCAGCACCAAGTTTTGAAACGCGCGATGCAGGAGCACCGGGTCGGCATCGATTTCCGGCAGCGCCTCGGTTAGGGCATATTCCGCTGTGATTGCCGGTTTGCCCACGACATTAAATTGTGGTTCGAACAAGCGGATAATATTACGTAGCGCTTCGTTCACATCCATGCGCGTGAATTGCGGGACCTGCATTTTCGAAAAATCGCTGAAGCGGCCCACGATGGCGTTGAGATTGGCAAGCTCGACCTTCAGCGTCGCCGTCGATTCGTTGAAAACTTCCAAGAACTGTTTCGCATCCAGCTGCTTGGCGCGCTGCAAGTTTTCCACCGTGATTTGCAGCGGAAACAGCGGATTGCGCAATTCGTGCGCCAGCCGACGCGCCAGTTCGCGCCACGCCGCCACGCGTTCGGTTTGCAGCAAGCGGTCGCGCTGGATCGCCAGCGTCCTGGTCATATCGTTGAAAGCAATGCCCAATTGCCCGATCTCGTCGAGCCCGCGCACGTCAATCCGCGTGTCCCAACGTCCGGCCGCCACTTCGCGGGAACCTTCGGCAAGCTCCCTCACCGGGCGGGTAATACGCGCGGCAACCCACAAACTCACCAGCAAGCCGATCAGCAGCGCCCCGGCCGCAACCGCCGCCGAGGTCATCACGATGCGGTTGGTTAGCAGCACCAATTGCCTGCGCGAGCTTCCCACCAAGAGTACGCCGAGCAGTTCGTTGTTCCGTCCCGACAGCGGCATGGCGTGGAAGGTCTCTGCCGACGCGGCGTCGGAGTTCCAGTTGATGGTGCGCACCAGAGTTTGCGGTTGTTTCCGAATTTGGTCGATCAGGGGTTGCAGCAGCTCAGGTTGCTCGATGCCCTCTTTCACTCCGCTCAGAAGGGCGGCGGGACTGAAACCGGGATCGAGGTTAAGATACAAAAACGCGCGCATCCCGGAAGGCAATACCAGGGTCGAAAGAAAATTCAGGTCCAGGCGGCGCCCGCCAATAATATAGAGACTCTTTTCGTTGCCCCCGGCCACCGAACGCACTGCCGTCAAAGAGAGTGCAGCACTATCGGCAAGCTCTTCTTTCTTCAAGAACGCCAGCGTCGAGTTCCAATCCTTGGTTGCCTTTACCCAATCATTTTTATAACCGACGTGCGCTGGATTCTGCGCGGAAGAAATTATCGTTCCGTCCCAGCCCACAAGTTCGACAAAGTCCAGCTGGTGGTCCTGTGCCGCGCCGGTCGCGTCGTGAACATACAAGGATTGGTCCGCGCTCGGTCGCGCCAAATCGATCGCTACGCGCAACGTAATGTCCGCATCGGCAATGTTCTTCACCTGCTGGGCGATCCCCATGCCGGCCTGCGTATACTCCTGTCTAAATTGTGCGACGATAGCCTCGGTGCGCTCCCGATCCATTTCTTCGAAAGTCGCGCGAGCGTACCGCGCCACGCCATACGCGACGATGGAAACCGAGCCGAGGACGGTAAACACGAAGACCAGGAACAGTTTGGTGCGGAAGCTCACCGGCGCGCTCCGCGAGACGCGATCGGCGACTCTACCGGTTGCGGAGCCGATTTAGGCCACGGCGACGCGCAAGGCCCGTCGTCGCAGACTTCGCCTCCAGGCGCCACGCCGTGATGTTTCAAGAGGTGGGAGTTTTTATTCACGTCCAAACAGAAAGCATATCCTGATAGGCGTCACGACAAAAGCCCCACGACGCGCTCCCCTGCTTCGCCAGCAACACCGCAACCCGATGGGGACTTCCCGGTGCCGGAAGATCGACAAACATTTTACTTGGCAGGCAACAGCGACAGGGCCGATGATAACCCGGCTCTGAAACCGGACTGGCAACCTGCAAGACCTCACTTTTCGCGAAACTATTTCGGAGAAAACAACGTCTCTACTGAAGTGGCATACCGGGTAGCGTAACTTTCTGTCTAGCTATCAAGTAAACGAGTAGCTCAGCGATACGGGAGAGCCAATGACCAAGCTGCGTCTTCGAGCAGGCGCCTGCGCTTCAATATTCTTTGCCCTGTTGTTCTGTGCCCATCCGGCAATGATGGGAAAAGCCTCCGCAGCCGCCGACCAAGCGCCTGCCGGACCTACGAAGCTTTTGCGCTACGCGGATGTCTCCAAAGATTCCGTGGTGTTTTCTTACGCGGGTGATCTGTGGCTGGCCTCCCGCCAGGGTGGCGCGGCCCACCGCCTGACCTCCGGCCCCGGCGAAAAGCTTTATCCTAAATTCTCTCCGGACGGAAAGTGGATCGCTTTCACCGCCGCGTACGATGGCAACCCGGATGTCTACTTAATTCCGGCTGGTGGCGGCGAGCCCAAGCGTCTGACATTTCACCCTGCCAACGACATCGTGCTTGGCTGGACGCCCGACGGCCAAAATATATTGTTCCGGTCGGACCGGATCACCGCGCCGCCGAAACGGACCACGCGACTGTTCCTGGTTTCCACGCAAGGAGGCCTCCCCAAGGCGTTACCCTTGCCGCGGGGGGACCTGACCAGCTTCTCTCCGGACGGAAACAAAATCGCCTACCTCGAAACGTCCCAGGAAAACCGCACGTGGAAGCGTTATCACGGCGGCTGGAGCCTCCCGATCGCGATTTACGACCTGCAAAAGAACACCTACCAAGAACTGCCCAAATCGAGCGGCATGGACCTGTTTCCCATGTGGCACGGGAACACGATCTATTTCATCAGCGATCGCGACGGTGTGATGAATCTGTTCGCCTACGATCTGGGAACCAAGCAGACCAAGAAGCTTACCGACTACAAGGAGTACGACGTCAAGTGGCCCAGTCTCGGGCCGGACGCTATCGTGTATGAAAACGGTGGCCTGCTCTATGAATTGAGCCTTCCGGACGGCACCTCACGGAACATTCCGATCGAAGTGCACGCCGAAGATTTGGAAGCACGCCCCGAGTTTAAAAATGTAGCGCAAAATGTCGGAACCTTCGGACTTTCTCCGTCCGGCGCCCGCGCGGTTCTCGAAGCCCGCGGAAATGTTTTCACGGTGCCCGCCGAGCACGGCAGCATCCGCACGCTCACTGTCGACAATTCCAGCGTGCACGAACTCAATCCGGCGTGGTCCCCGGATGGAAAGTGGATCGCCTATTTGTCCGATAAAACCGGCGAATACGAGCTTTATCTGAGGCCGCAGATGGGCGGCGAAGATCTTCGCGTCACCACCGACGGTGCGGTTTATCGCTACGGGCCGGTTTGGTCGCCGGACAGCAAGAAACTGCTCTACTGGGACAAGCTACACAAGCTTTGGTGGATCAACGTCGATGAAAAGAAACCCGTGCAGGTAGATCAAGGCGACTATGGCGACATCGTCGACGGCAGTTGGTCCCCAGACAGCATGTGGATCGCATATTCCAAAATCGACCGGCGCGGTGCAGGCCAGATGTACCTGTATTCACTCGATCCAAAAAAAACCAGCAAAATCTCCGACGGATTTTACAACGACACCAATCCAGTCTTCGATCCCGCCGGCAAATACATTTTCTTTCTGTCACAACGCTACTTCTTTCCCAGCTTAGGCCAACTCGACCAGCGCTTCAATTATTACACCACCGATGGAGTCTTCGCGTTGACGCTCACAAACGACGAAGCCTCGCCGTTCACTCCGCAAAGCGATGAAGAAAAAGCCGCCGCCGATAAGGACAAGGATGCCAAGGACGCGAAGGGCAAGCGCGACGAGGCGAAGGGCACCGGCAAAGACAACAAGGAAGAACCCAAAAAGGACGAGAAAAAAGAAGAAGCTCCCAAGCCTATTAAGGTCGATCTAGCCGGGATCGCAACCCGGGTCGCGCCCGTACCGATTGCTTCCGGCATTTACAGCAACCTTGCGGCCCGCAAAGGGAAGCTCTTCTACATGGCCCAGCCCCCGGAAGCCAGAGCCGCCGGCACAGGTCAGGACAACACCCCACGCAATATCGTTCGCATTTACAATCTCGAAAAGCGCGAAGACAAGGAGCTGTTGAGCGGCGTCGATGCCTATGATCTCGACAAAGACGGCACCAAAGTCATTTACAAGGCCGGCCCCGTCTACGGCGTTCAGGACGCCGAACCCGGCAAAGCAAAAGTCGGCGAAGGCAAGCTCGATCTCTCCGGCTTGGAGGTGAAAATCGAACCCCGGGAGGAGTGGAAACAAATTTTCCACGAGGCGTGGCGCATCGAACGCGACTTTTACTGGGACCCGGCCATGACCGGCCACAACTGGGAACAAATCGGCAAACGCTACGAGGCTCTATTGCCGTGGGTCGCGCATCGCAGCGACCTAAATTACCTGATTGGCGAAATGATCGCCGAACTCAGCACCTCGCACACCTACGTTGGCGGAGGGGATCAACCGCATGCTCCGCAAATTGGCGTGGGCTTGCTCGGCGCTGATTTCCAGCCAGACCAAGGCTACTATCGCATCGCGAAGATTTATCCCGGCGAAAACTGGAACGATTCCACGCGTTCCCCTCTCACCGAGCCCGGCCTGAAAGCGAAGGCCGGCGACTATCTCGTCGCTGTGAACGGGCAACCCGTCACAACTTCGCAGGATGTATACGCCTACCTCCAGAATCTCGCGGGAAAGATCGTCACCTTGAAGCTGAACAGCAAACCCAGCGCCGACGGCGCGTGGGAGATCACCGTGAAACCGACCGGCGATGAAAGCGGCATTCGCTATCTCGACTGGATCGCCAACAACCGCAAGCGCGTCGAGGAAGCGACCGGCGGCCGCATCGGCTACATGCACGTGCCCGACACCGCCATCGAAGGCATCATCCAGTTCGACAAAGCTTTCGACGCGCAACTCGACAAAGACGGCATCATCGTCGATGAGCGCGACAATTCCGGCGGCCAAATTCCCGACTTCTACACCGAGAAACTCAAGCGCCAACTCCTCGCCGTCGTCGCTGCCAGAGATACAAAAGACTTCCCGTGGCCGCCGGTCGCCATCTACGGCCCAAAAATCATGATCGTCAATGAGCTGGCGGGCTCGGGCGGCGATGCGTTCCCCTGGTTCTTCCGCCGGGAAAAAATTGGGCCCATCGTTGGAGAGCGCACCTGGGGCGGACTGGTCGGAATCGGCACCAATCAGCCTCTACGAGACGGCGGAGCTGTCACAGCTCCGGGCTTCGGTTTCTGGAGTACCGACAATGGCGGCGAGTGGGTCGTGGAAGATCACGGCGTCGATCCTGACTACGTCGTTCCTCAGCGTCCCGATCTGGTCGTCAGCGGACACGATCCGCAGCTCGAAAAAGCCATCGAACTGGCCAACGACGCCCTGAAAAATTACAAAGCGATTCCACCAAGGCCCAAATATCCGAAAGTGAAGACGCAATGATCGCGCGCGGGACCGCAGCGTCCGCAAAATAAGAAAAGCGGCTCGGCACGCATCGCCAGCGGCCAAGAGATATTCTTGCAAACGAAAGCCAAGCGCGGCGGTGCCAGCTCTCGTGCTCAGAATCTCCGACCGTCAACGACGCGTGCCCAGCCGCCTTCCTTCCCGTTCTTATCGTTCCCTCGTTGCCGCATCGCTTGTTATTTCGCTTCTCACTGTCTCCGGGACGACTGCTTCTGGGCTTTCGCCGCAATCGCCGTAGTCGCCGGATCGTCCGAACCATCGCTTGACCCCGCTCCAACTCCCGAGAACGCCGACCGGAACACGTCGTTTGCAAAGAAATTCTTCCCATCCACCGGCACCATCATGATCTGCAGCTTGTCCGACAACCGTTCTGCAATAATTTTCTGAATCAGCATCGGGTTCGACTTCAGCACCGCCGCCTCAAACTTCATGCGCTCCGAGTCCGCCGCAGCCGTCACGCGAATCCGGTTGGCCTCCGCTTCCGCCAGATTTCTCTGGCGCTCCACTTCCGCTTTACTATCGATCACCTTGGCCTGCGCCGCCGCGTCCGCGTTCTGCAACGTAGCTTCTTTGCGCGCTTGCGCTTCCAACTTGGTCTGCTCGATCTGCTTCTGCTTCAAAGGCAGCGTGTACTGCATCGCGTCCGATTCCGCCTTGGCTTGCAACACGCGAACCTGCGCCTGCGCTTCCGCCTGCTTCACCTCGCGCGCCTTCAGCGCCTCCGCTTCCAACTCCGCGATGCGCACTTCCTTCTGCTTGATCTCCGTATCGGTTCCCAGCCGCTCGTTCTCCTGCTCCTTCAGCAGCAATCCTTCCAAGCCCTTCGCGTACTCTTCCGGCAACTTCAGATCGCGCAGCAGCACTTCGCGCACGATGATTCCGTCCGACCCGAGGCGCGCCGTGATCGCCGTGGCTGCTGTCGTCCGCAACTCTTCCCGCTTGGTCGCAAAAATTTCGCGCGTGATGTAGTTCGGCGCCAGCTGCCGGTAAATTGTCGCTACGGTCGGCGCCACCACTTCGTCTCCGACCGGCTGTGGCAAATTCGCATGGATGTAGCTCAAGCGCTGCGGGTCCAGCCGGTAACGCACGCTCACCGCCAAGCCAATGTTCAAGCCTTCCCGCGCTTGCACCGTCAGCACATCGGCGCTCGACTTCGGCACGTCGGTGGCCGACGTGGTGTACACCTGTTCCCGCGTGTCGTACAACACCACGTTGTCGATCAGCGGCACCACGATGTGTACGCCCGGATACAACGTGCCGGGCCGCGCGCCCCAAATCTGGCTGATGCGCACACCGGCCGATCCGTCAGGAATCACCACGATGCTCAGCGCCAGCAGCAGCGGGACCACAGCCGAGGTCACCAACTGTCTCGCCAGTCTCCAGCGCACCGGACCGAAAGAACGTTGCGACAATGAGCCAGTGCCTTCCGCCGCACCCGGCTCTCCCGTTGCTTTGCGCCGCAGCAGTCGTCGAAGCTGCGCCGACAAGTAAATGTCGTACGTCACCAGCGTCGCCGCACTCCCGAAAAGCCCCGCTCCCGCAATCATCAATAAATATTTCAGTACCAACATGTGTCCCTCCTTCTAACCCATCCCGGCAACGCCGCGGCAGACCCTCGAAGTCTTTCCACCGCTAGAGTTGAATCCGGAGAAACCTTTCGCAAAGCTTCAACGAACGCGAATCCAAACCTGCCCGTGACCCAATTTAGAAGCGGGCTTCAGCCGGTACTCTCCCGATGGCACAGGTTTCAACCTGTGCTCCCGCCGACCCTCACCGATGCCCCACAAAAGCCCGCTTCCAGTGGCGAGTCCCATGCCCCAATTCGGTCCGCACCACTCGCCGCGCCGTAGCCGGCCGCATCAAGTGAAACGCCACCCGCAAAAGCAGCCAATGAAACCCAGCGGCTGCAGCCAGCGCAAGAAACGTCGCGAGGGTAAGAGTGGTGATATCCAGTAGAGCGATCATGGGTGCCTCCCGGTCATGCGACCAAGGAAATGGCACTCCCACTACCAAGTGCTATCTAGTTGAATTTATTGGCCTTACTAGGGCTCGAAGGTCCTGCGGTCGTGGCCCGCAACACACGATGTAGCCTGCGGAACACGGCCGCACAGTGCCGGCCGTCGCGCACCACGACCACCGCACTGTGCTAGGCTAAACGCTGAACGACATGAATCCTGGATCAAGTCTGCGCATTGGCCGCATTTTCGGCATCCCCATCTACATCCACGCGAGCTGGGTATTCATCTTTATCCTCATCACGATGTCGCTCGGTGCGCAGTTCACGCAGCAGCATCCACAATGGACGCCCGTGCAGCACTGGTCGGTTGGCGTGCTCACCAGCTTGCTTTTTTTCGCTTCGATTCTGTTCCACGAGTTATCGCACAGTGTGGTAGCCCGCGCTTATAAGATTCGCGTGGACTCCATCACGCTATTCGTCTTTGGAGGTGTCGCCCGCATCGCCAACGATCCCTCGAAGGCCATCCAGGAGTTCAATATCGCTATTGCTGGACCGATCTCCAGTTTGTTTCTCGGCGGCGTCTTCTATGGCCTCACACTCTTGTTCCCTTACGGCACGATGACCGGTGCGCTCGGGCTTTGGCTCGCTGGAATTAATGTGACCCTTGCGGTCTTCAACCTGCTCCCCGGTTTTCCGCTCGATGGCGGCAGAATTTTTCGCTCGATCGTTTGGGGCATAACCAAAGACTTTACGCGCGCGACGAAGGCTGCCGGTGCAAGCGGAAAGCTCATTGCCTACGGAATGATCATTTTCGGAGTGGGGTACGCGGTCAGTACGCGCCACTGGGAGGCGCTATGGTACGCGTTCATCGGCTGGTTTCTCTTGAACGCTGCGCAAGAAAGCGTCGCGCAGATCGCCATTCGCGAAACACTCTCGGGACTCCGAGCCGCGGACGTGATGAGCCAGGAAGTTCCCATCGTCCCGCGCGATATCTCGCTCGATGACTACAGCCAGGAAGTGTTGCGCACCGGCCGGCGCTGCCATCTCGTGGTCACCGACGAGCGTTTGGTCGGCATGATGAATGTCCACACGCTCAATTCCGTTCCACGCGATGAGTGGGCCCACATGTCGGTGCAGGCGGTGATGATTCCGCGCGACAAAATCCTGTGGGCCAAGCCAGAAGAGCCGCTGCTCGGCTTGCTTGAGCGTTTGCTCGCCGCCGACATCAATCAGATGCCCGTCGTCAGCGGCGGCGAAAATGGCGACAATAGCGGCGCCCACATCATCGGCATGATCACCCGCGACTCCATTCTCCGCGTAATGCGCACCCGCGCCGAAGTTGGTCCCCTGCTCCCCAGTAAATAGCAACGTCGCGTCGGCGTCGCTCGGCACCATCCAACCCGGGCCGCTGAGTCGCCCGCAACACTACCTCGCACGGTCATTGTGAGCGCCTCCGACAAGGATGCGCTCACAACCTCACGACCGACAAACTCAACGTACTTTTCAGACCTGGCAGCACCCCATCGTCACCACGCCCGCGATTTTCCCCGTACGGGCGCAGCACCGCTGCGCCCCTGCTTGCCCGGCCCGATGCGACGCGCCGAAAATGTGCCCCGCATCCTTCAATCCGCAACAATCTGTTGCACATTCGCTTCCGGCTTGCCCGATTTCGCACCCACCCGCGCCTCCAATTTCCCCCGAATCCCATGCCGAGGCCGCAACGTGATCGACGGCATCGGCACCACCGGATGCCCGGGCACTAACCGTATCCGAAACTTTTGCGCGATCGTCGCCAACAGCAACGTGGCTTCCATCACCGCGAAATTATTCCCGATGCACTGCCTCGGCCCGCCACCAAATGGGAAGTACGCAAACCGCGGCAGCCGTTTCATCAAATTGCCTTCCCAGCGCTCCGGCCGAAACTCCTCGGGCGCATCGAACCACCGCGCATCGCGATGCACCACCCACTGCGCCAGCGATACGCCGCATCCTTTCGGGATCGGGTAGCCGCCAATCTCCACATCTTCGATCGCGAGCCGCGCCATTCCCCAAGCCGGCGGATACAAGCGCATCGATTCGGTAATCACCTGGTCGGTGTACCGCAAGTTCGGCAGGTCATCCAGCGAAGGTGTGCGACCTGCAAGAACGCTGTCCAACTCCCCGTGCAGCTTGGCCTCAACCGCGGGATTCTGCGACAGTAACATCCACGTCCAAGAAAGCGCGTTCGCCGTCGTTTCGTGCCCCGCCAGAAAGATTGTGATCGCTTCATCGCGCAACTGACGGTCGGTCATCCGCGAGCCATCTTCGTCCCGTGCCGCCAGCAGCATCGAAAGCAAATCGCCCGAGTCTTTGCCCGAACTCCGCCGTTCTTCGATAAATCGGAAAATAATCTTGTCCAGCCGTCGCGTCGCAATCGTCGCACGGATATTCCGCGGTGTCGGCAGCCACGTCGGCGTCAGTATCAGTTTGCGAAAATCGGAGTTCAACTCCATCAGCGCTCCCAGAGCGCGGCCAACTTCCTTGGCGTCCTTGTCCACATCCGCATCAAACAGCGTCTTCGCTACGATCTGCAGCGTGAGCCCCATCATCTCGGCGTGAATATCGCGCTCTTCCCCGCCCTTCCACTCCGCCACCAGCCGGTCCGCGTATCGCACCATGGCCGCTGCATAGGAAGCAATCCGCCCGCGATGAAAAGCGGGCTGCGCCAAGCGACGCTGGCGCAGCCAGAAATCTCCTTCACTGGTCAGCAATCCATCCCCGAACAATCGCCGGTTCTTGCGTAGAATTCGCCCTTTGATGAATTTGCGGTTGTGCGTCACCAGCACTTGCTCGATGAAGTCAGGATGGCTGATGAAATAAACGCGAAAATTGTAGTAGCGCATCGTCACGATGTCGCCGTAGTCGCGCACCAGTTGCGGCATATAACTCAAGGGGTCGCGACTGTAATTCTTGAAGCTGGCAGTCCACGATTCAGGCGTGGGTCCAGGAGGAAGCTTGCTGGGCGTGGGCAGTCCCATAATCCAACTCTACGTCTGTTTCACTGGATGTAACAAGTGGAGTCGCTGGCGGAAAAAAGCCCTGATCCACGAAAGACCAGGATGCCCGATCAGAGATTTCGGCCAGGCCGTAAAGAATCTCAAGCCCCGGGGGCATTGGAAGAACTTCCGAAGCCGTCCGCCTCAGTTTTCAAGCAGGCTCGTTAGACCTTCTAAAGGCTTTCCTTATTGGCTCTTCAAACAGGTTTGAACGCCTGAACCCGAAAACCACCGCGCCTCGAATCGACGCTCACGCTTGAAAAGCCCGTAGTGGTGAGTTGCTCAGGTAACAAGACGGGCCGCACCGGAACGAACGTGCTGTTGCGATGAATTACGCGGTTGAACCATCCGTCTTGTATTTCAAACGCGAAGAACCCGCCCCCCGGCCTCAGTACGCGAAAAGCCTCGCGACACGCGCGCTCCTGCTGTTCGCCGGAACACAAGTGATGCAACATCAGAATCGCGATCACCGAAGAAAATGTCTTTTCGGCGAAGGGTAAGAGCGAGGCGTCGCCCTGTAAAACGCTGCCGTTGGCGCTGATGTTCCGCGCGGCAAGATTTGCGGCGAACTCGTGGCTGTATTCCAGGCTGGTGACGCGCGGTGCGAGCCGCCGCAATTCCGGCGTCCCCGCGCCGGGGCCCGACCCCAGTTCCAGAACGTGATCGCCGAGCGTCGAGCCAGACACGATCCACGGCAGCAACTGCTGCTGCGTCACGCGCCGCCAAAATCCCGTCGAGCAAAACCAATTCTCAAGCGCGTTCATAATTCGACGAACGAAAAAGGCCGGCACCCACTGCTGTCGCTGTGGGGAGTTTTTGCCGTGCGCAATTCAAACCGCTCTGCGGCGCCACTTATTCGCCGGCACACAGGCAATCTTGTCGGGGCGCAACGCCGCTGCGCTCCAGTCAGCACCACGTATGCTACCGGCGCTTCTAGGTTTTTCCCTCACCCGTTGATCAAAGCCATCATGTGCTCGGGGTACCGCGCCCCAGACGCCGCGCCATGCGGCGCGACCTCATCAATCCGCCGCAGATCGTCGGCGGTAAGCGTAACGCTCATTCCCCCAACGTTCTCCTCAAGATACTTCCGCCGCTTGGTCCCCGGAATCGGGATGATGTCTTCCCCCTGCGCCAGCAGCCAGGCAAGCGCAAGCTGACTCGGTGTGCACTCTTTTTCTTTCGCGATGTCCTCGACACGCGCCACGAGATCGAGATTTTTCCGAAAGTTTTCTCCCTGGAACCGCGGCGAAAATCTCCGGTAATCATCAGAAGCGAGATCCTCAAACCGCTTATACTGTCCAGTCAGAAATCCGCGTCCTAGTGGACTGTACGCGACGAAGGCGATGCCGAGCTCGCGGGTCGTCGGCAGGACTTCGTCCTCGGGGTCGCGAGTCCACAGCGAATATTCGGTCTGCAGCGCGGCAATGGGATGCACGGCAGCGGCGCGGCGAATCGTGGCGGGCCCCGCTTCCGAGAGCCCGATGTGGCGAACCTTGCCGGCGCGCACAAGTCCCGCCATCGCACCCACGGTTTCTTCGATCGGCGTGTTGGGATCGACGCGATGCTGGTAATAAAGATCGATCGTGTCAACGCCCAGACGTTTGAGGCTGGCGTCGCAGCTCTGGCGCACGTATTCGGGTTTGCCGCTAACGCCCCGCACTTGGGGATTGGCTTTGTCCCGCACGATTCCAAATTTCGTGGCCACGAAAATCTTGTTGCGAATCCCGCGAATCGCATTGCCCACCAGGACTTCGTTGTCGCCGTAGCCATACACATCGGCGGTGTCTAGGAACGTCATGCCCAATTCGATGGACCGGTGAATGGTTTCGATCGATTCGGCGTCGTCGCGTGCGCCATAAAATTCGGACATTCCCATACAGCCAAGTCCCAGCGCCGAAACCAGCGGGCCGTTTTTTCCAAGGCGACGTTTTTCCATACTGGCTCCTGCCGTAGATTTTCTAGTGAGATGCAATGTACTTTGATTAAGGTACAGTCACGACGCGCGCACAGTTGTCGACAACGGACGATGACGCCGGCTGCCGTGTCGATTATCCTGAAAAGCTGATGGCACGTGAACAAGACTCCCAGACCAATCCAAGACAAAACGCCGGGGAATCGGGATCCCCTTTGACTAGCGAGGACCCCAGCCAAGCTCCCTCGCGCGATCTTGCACCTGCGCAAGGTGCCATCGACCCGCAAAACGGGGCGCAAGGTATCGCTCCCGCCAACCAAACGCAATTCAAAGACGTTCCACCGCTGAATAAGTGGGAAGCGTTCTGGCGCGGCATCTTCCATGTAGACACGGCAAAGATGGAACCGTGGATCGCATTGCGCAACGCCATGGGAGTTGCCATTCCGCTGGCCGTTGGCATTGCCGTTGGTATGCCTCTGGGTGGTCTGGCGATAGCCAGCGGCGCGTTGAACGTGTCGTATTCGGATGGCCACGATCCTTACAAGCTGCGCGCCAGACGCATGCTGGCATCCAGCGCGTTGTGCGCTACGGCGGTGATGGCGGGAGGCCTCGCAGGACACCACAACGTTGAAGCCGTGGCGTTGATCACCGTCTGGGCCTTCGGTTCGGGAATGGCGATTACCCTGGGAACCACGGGAGAAAGCCTGGGCGTAATCAGCTTGGTTGTCTTGATCATTTATTCGGCACAGACTCTGACACCGGAACGCGCAGTGCAAGCGGGCGCTCTGGCTTTTGCAGGTGGTGTCATGCAAATGCTGCTATCGCTGGGGTTGTGGCCGGTTCGCGCCTACGAACCGGAGCGCCGCGCATTGGCAAACTTGTATTTGACCCTGGGACGAGCGGCTTCTTCGCCCACGCAACTCATGAACGCGCCTCCGCCCGCGGACGCCAGCACGCAAGCGCAAGCCGCGCTGGCCGGGCGGATATCGGATCACAGTATCGTGAGCGAAAGGTTTCGCACGCTGTTGAGCCAGGCGGAACGCATGCGACTGCGCTTGTTCACGCTCGGCCGGCTGTTGCGGCGCATGCGGCGTGAAAAATTTGGTTTCGCCCCTGCCGAAATCGTGGAGCAGTTTCTGGACTCCACTTCGCGCGTGATAACCGCCATCAGCGAGTCTCTGGAGCGGAACGGTCCGGCGGTCATCGACCAATCCTGGGTTCACGAAATCCACAACGCGACGGAAACGCTCCGCCGGTTGCATGAAACCGGAGACCGCACTTTTCTCGAAGCGGTGGTGCGCGACGCGCGCTATCAGATGGACGCGCTTGGCGGGCAACTTCGCGCCGCGGCACAAATGGCAGGGGATCTCACGCCCGCAGGATTGGAAGCGACGGAGCAGCGGGAAAAAGCGCGCCCTTCGCGCCAGCGCATCGCCAGTGGCCTGGCACGCCTCGCGGCGAATCTTAGCTTGCAGTCCACGGTGTGCCGTCACGCGATTCGTATGGCCGCAGCGGTGGCGATCGCGGAAACCTTGTCGCGCAGCCTGGAAACACCGAGAGCGTATTGGTTCCCAATGACCACCGTCCTCGTCCTGAAGCCGGAATTCACGGTCACGTTCACGCGCGGGTTGCTGCGCATCGCCGGCACCATCGCCGGTTTGTTGCTGGCGACCGCGATGTTCCACTTTCTTCCAGCAGGAATCGGACTAGAAGTCGTGTTAATCGGGGCCTTCGTATTTTTGCTCCGGTGGGTAGGTCCTGCGAACTACGGAATATTCGGAGTAGCCGTGAGTGCCCTCGTGGTTCTGTTGATTTCGATTACGGGCGTGTCGCCGAAAACGGTAATCTTCGCGCGCGGCCTCAACACCATCATGGGCGGAACTCTCGCGCTGGTGGTTTATGCAGCGTGGCCGACCTGGGAGCACACGCAGGTCGCCGAGATGCTGGCGCGGCTCCTGGACTCCTACCGCGACTACTTCTTGAAAGTGGTGGACGTGCTGATAGGCCGCGAGGGGGCCAGCCCCGATGACTTAGATAAACTCCGCCTCGTTTCGCGCCTCGCGCGTACCAACGCGGTGGCCTCAGTGGATCGCATGCAAGGAGAGCCGGGATCACGTGCGCCCGAAGTCGCATTCCTGAATGGCATGCTGGCGAGTTCGCACCGCTTTCTCTACGCGGTGCTATCCATAGAAGCGGGGATTCTGCCGGCCGCGCGTCCGACGATCCGCGATGAGTTCCTAGTCTTTGCGGACGATGTGAACCGGACACTGGTGGGCCTGGTAGAAGAGCTGCGGGGTGCGCGCGCTTCGACCCACAAGTGGCCGGACTTGCGGGAGGACCATCGGCAGTTGACGCAGAATCAGCTCTCTTCGGGCGAACAATACGCGCTGGTCAACGTCGAAGCGGACCGTATGACCAACAGTTTGAACACCTTAAGAGAACAAATCGAACGTTGGCGGCGGTTGAGAAACGGGTAACAGGCCGTTCGTCTTCCCTTCCCTGAGGCTCCTATTGGCGCTCGGCACGTCCCGCAGCTCTGTCACCCATGACCTCCGGAAAATGCCTGCCTGACCGGGTTTTGCAGGGGCCGGCGTTCCGACCGGCCCCTTAGCTGTTTGTGAGGCGGAGCGAGCCAGTCCATTGTGAGAAAGTGCCGTATCCTTCCGACCGACTGGATAGTCTAAGTTAGCGTCTGGCGCTGAGGTAACGGTGTGCGCCAATCCTTTCACGAGAGCCAAGGGTTTCGGAGTTGTTACGACGCGAAGCGTCTTTCACTTTAGGAGGAAATTGCGTATGAGTCCCAAAAATGGCGGAAAGAATTCGGAAGTCCAGGCGGGAACGGAACGCTCGAGGCCAATATTGCACCAGAAGGCCCGCGAGATCCAGCCTTACGGCAAGATTGCGAAACTGCCAATCGCTCTGGACGAGAAGGTCTGCTCGGACAGCGTCGAGAATTTGAACCAGATTCTGGCCGACACGATCACCCTCCGCGACCTGTATAAGAAGCATCATTGGCAGGTCGCCGGCCACACGTTCTACCAATTGCATCTGTTGTTCGACAAGCACCACGGCGAGCAGGACGAACTCGTGGATACCATCGCGGAGCGGATTCAGCTGCTGGGAGGGATCAGCCTGGCCATGGCCGCCGATGTGGCGGAAACGACGATCATTCCCCGGCCGCCGAGAGGCCGTGAGGAAGCACCGGTGCAGATTTCCCGTTTGCTGGAGGCACACGAGACGATCCTGAAAGAAGCTCGGACGATGGCCGCGAAAGCCGACGAGGCGGGTGACGACGGGACCAATGATCTGCTGGTGAGCAACGTCATTCGAACGAATGAGTTGCAGGTGTGGTTCTTGGCCGAGCATTTGGTGGATGTGCCGTTGGTTAAGGCCGATGATAGCGGGAAGCCCGAGACCGCTAAAGCGGCTAGGGCGTAGATCGCGCGCGCTGGCGAGGCGCGGTGTTTTCTCCCGGGCGTTCGGGGCGCAGCGGCGTTGCGCCCCCTACAAACACACGTGGCTGCAAAGGGGAATTGGGAAAAGGGATTTGATGAATTGAGAATTTGCATTGGACTTGGGTTTAGGGTGCTCCTAGAGTAAGGTTCCCGCAGAAGCTCGGCACAGGGCTGCAGAACCCAGCAAGTTGCACTTGCGGTTCTGAGATTGCCGGACTCCCGCAGAAGCCGCTGGACGATATTGCCGGGCAAGACGGCTAGGTCACAGACGGGCGCGGACGGGTTACGGAAAGACTCATGAGCGCTGCGGCCCTGCCATCACGACTTGGAATTCCACCTACGCTCCTAGACTATCCATTCGGTGAGGCGTACGACGAGATGTTCGCGTCGCCGGAGGTGCCGCGCGCGCACTACCAGGCGTTGCAGCGGACGCTGCTGAGTTTGCGTCCCGAGGAGTTGCGGAAGAGCCAGCAGGCGGCGGATCTTACCTTTCTCCAGGAAGGCATCACCTTCACGGTGTACGGCAGCAAAGAGGGGACCGAGCGGATCTTTCCCAACGACCTGATCCCGCGAATCATTCTGGCTGAGGAATGGGCACAAATTGAAAAAGGTCTGACGCAGCGGCTTACGGCGCTGAATTTGTTCCTGCGGGACATTTATCACGAAGGTCGAATCTTGACCGAAGGGGTCGTGCCGCGCGAATTGGTCTTCAGCTGCAAGCACTTCCGGAGGGAAATGCGCGGGCTGAATGTGCCGCGCGACACCTACGTGAGCATTTGCGGCACCGACCTGGTGCGGTTGCCCGATGGAAGCTTTGCGGTGCTGGAAGACAACTTGCGGGTGCCCAGCGGCGTTTCCTACATGCTGGCGAACCGCAAGGTATTGAAGCGCGTGTTCCCGACGATGTTCCGGGATTACGGCGTTTCGCCAATCGACCATTATCCGCAGGCGTTGCTCGCGACGCTGCGGAGTCTGGCGCCGGAAAATTCTCCCTATCCACAGGATCCCACGACGGTATTGCTGACGCCGGGGGTGTCCAACTCGGCGTACTTCGAGCATACGTTCTTGGCACAGCAGATGGGCATCGAGCTGGTGGAGGGGCGCGATCTGCTGGTCCACGACAACGTGGTGTACATGCGCACGACGGCGGGGCCTCGGCGCGTGGACATGATCTATCGCCGGGTGGATGACGACTTTCTCGATCCGCTGTGTTTCCGGCGCGATTCGATTTTAGGCGTGCCTGGGCTTTTCAACGCATACCGGGCCGGAAACGTGACTTTAGCCAACGCGATCGGCACGGGAGTGGCCGACGATAAAGCGGTGTACGCATACGTGCCGGAAATCATTCGCTTTTATTTGAGCGAAGAGCCCATTTTGAAGAACGTGCCCACTTTTTTGATGACCGACACTGTTCAGCGGAATCACGTGCTGGAACATATGGACCAGATGGTGGTGAAAGCTGTCGGAGAATCGGGCGGGTACGGCATGCTGATCGGACCGCACAGCTCGAAACAACAACAGGAGGATTTCAAAGCGCGAATTTTGGCGGACCCGCGGAATTACATCGCGCAACCCACGCTGGCCCTGTCTTCCGCGCCGTGTTTGATCGATGGTGAAGTGGAAGCGAGGCATATTGATTTACGGCCGTACATCCTAATGGGAGAGAAGGTTACTCTCGTGCCGGGCGGATTGACACGCGTGGCGCTGCGCAAGGGTTCGCTGGTGGTGAATTCGTCGCAAGGGGGCGGAAGCAAGGATACCTGGGTGTTGCGGTCGGGAAACGGCGACGACCACGTCGCGCAGGTCACGGCAGCGGCAAATAAGGGGATTGTGGGAAGGAAATCGGCACAGGGATGAGAGCTCCGCGGAATTATTTTGTGCGGTCGGCCCGGCGTGACGCCGGAATGCTCTCGCGCGTGGCAGACAGTTTGTACTGGATGAGCCGGTATCTGGAGCGCGCGGAGCACACCACCCGACTCGTAGATGTGGAGTTGCAGCTCTGGCTGGATCAAGCGCCGGAAGCCGGGGCCGGGCGCTGGAGATTCTTGCTGGAAGCTCTGCGAACGCCGGTGGGTCCGGGAGCGATCGATCCGACGCGGCTGGTAGATACACTGGTGTTCAGCCGGAAGAATTCGTCGTCGATCGTGTCGTGCATAGCGATCGCGCGAGAGAATTTGCGGCACGTGCGGCAACAATGCAGCTCGGAGATGTGGGAACAGCTGAACCGGCTGTACCTCGAAGTGATGGACGCGCGGCCTGAAGAAGCTTGGATGCTGAAATCGCACGGATTTTTCCGCGCGGTGCTGGAGGGCGCGCACCTTTTTCAGGGAATCACCGACGGAACCATGAGTCACGGCGAAGGCTGGCAGTATATCCAGCTGGGCCGCTACGTGGAGCGGACCGACACGTTAGCGTCGCTGATGGAGACGCATTTCAAGCGCATGGCGCAGCCCGCGGACCAGGTAGTGGAGAGCGCGGAATACCTGGAGTGGGTGGGACTGCTGCGGGCTTGTGTGGCGTTTGAGGCGTATTGCAAGGTCTATACGGCAGAGATACGACCGTTGCGCGTGGCCGACTTTCTGCTGCTGAATCCGGAGTTCCCTCACTCGATACGGTTTTCAGTCGATCGCGTGAATGCGGCGCTGCACGTCATCGGGGATCTGACCGAGCGGAAGGCGAAAGCGCCGACGCGCATCGCCGGCAGGCTGCGGGCGCAGCTGAGCTTCAGCCAGATTGAAGAGATCATGGCGGAAGGGGCGCACGCGTATTTGGAGAATGTTCGCAGCGAATGCTCGCAAATTCATGCGGCGATTCATCAGATTTATTTTGATTATGCGATTGAGGCGGAATTGGCTTCGTAACAGGAAGTAATGGACGCAACGAAGTAATGAGGTAATGAAAGGCGTCGCTGGGACAGAACAGCGCTTCGAGACGATATGGCCTATTCGGTGCGGCACATTACCAACTTTCGATATGAGCCCGCGGTGCGGGAAAGCGTTATGGAAGTGCGTATGCAGCCGCGGACCGACTTCCGGCAGCGGTGCTTGAGTTTTTCTCTGAACATCGATCCGCGCGCCAACATGATGATGTACCGCGATTTCTATGGGAACGCGGTGCACAATTTCGACATTCCGGAACGGCATCGCTTGATTGAGGTGATGGCCCAGGCGATCGTGGATGTCCTTCCTGCGCGTGCTTTGGATGCGGACGCCGTCGGCGACTGGAAGGAACTGGATGAGCGCGTGGCGCAGACCGACTATTGGGAGATGCTGCTGCCCAGCTATTTCGCGATGCCCACGGAATTGCTGGAGAAACTAGCAGCCGAATTGGACCTGCGGAGGCGTGGCAATCCGCTGGAGTTGCTGCAGGAATTAAACGGCAAGCTCTATGAGATGTTCGACTACGCACCCAATACCACGGAAGTGGATTCGCCGATCGACGACGCATTGAAAACGCGGCGCGGCGTGTGCCAGGACTTTGCGCACATCATGATCACACTGGTGCGGCAACTGAACATTCCGTGCCGGTATGTAAGCGGATATCTTTACCACCAGGATAAGTCTCGGGACCGATCGCCGGCCGGCGCCACGCACGCGTGGGTGGAGGCGTACCTCGGGGAATTGGGATGGGTGGCGTTTGACCCTACAAATAATCTACAGGGGTGCGACCGGCACGTTCGCGTTGCCGTGGGCCGCGACTATTCCGATGTCCCGCCGACTCGTGGGGTCTACAAGGGTGAGGCGGAGAGCGAGTTAAGCGTGGTAGTCACCGTGTTGCCGGTGGATGCCCCGGAACCCGAAGAGATGCCTCCGACCACCGTGATTCGCTCGAGATCCCGTAGCGCAGGGGCGAACGCAGAGACCGAGCAGCAACAGCAGCAGTAGCCGCAGTTCCCCGTCGCCGATCTCACCAACTGTCATTTTGAGGGTAGCTGAACGATCTCGACGCAAGCCCATCGCTGGCTGGTTAAAAACGCGCTCGCACGCAACGCGTTTGCCGTCTTTAAGGTTGAGATCGCGCTTGAGGTTGGGAGCGGCGATGTCGAACGCGGCTGAAGTCGCGAGGCGGTTGCATGAGTCACGAGGCTAGGATGTCTACGGCTCGATGCGGGTGCCGAGGACTTTAAGGAATTGGGCGAGCCAAGCGTGTAGGGCTGGCCAGGCGGGGCCGGTTACGAGATTGCCGTCGGTGTAGGCCTGATCCATCGGGAGATCAACCCAGGTGCCTTTGGCGAGCGCTACGTCAACACTAGAAGCGGGGTAGGCGCTGCATTTTCGTCCCTCGAGGACTCCGGCGGCGGCCAGGAGTTGGGCGGCGTGGCAGATCGCAGCGATGGGCTTCTTTGTTTTATCGAAGTGCCGGACCATGTCGAGGACTCGGGGATTCAGGCGGATGTATTCGACCGCGCGGCCACCTGGGATGATAACGGCGTCGTAGTCTTCGGCCTTGACATCGTCGAAGGTGGCGTTGAGGACGAAGTTGTGGCCGAGTTTTTCGGAATAGCTTTGGTCGCCCTCGAAATCGTGAACGCAGGTGCGGACGAATTCCCCGGATTTTTTGTTGGGGCAGACGGCGTGGACGGTGTGCCCCACCATTAACAAGGCCTGGAACGCTACCATTACCTCGTAGTCTTCGACGTAGTCGCCGATCAGCATTAGGATTTTTTTCTTGGACATGGGTGTGGCCTCCGGCCGTTTTCGACGCTAGAAGGATAGCAAAGAATGTTCGCGGGCGCGCAAACAGGAACAACCGATCGCTCCCTACGCGGCCCGGCTCAGAAACCCAGCGCAAGAAAAAGCCGGGCCGCTCCGGCCGGGATAAGGTCTGAGGGCTTCTAAATTCCTGCGAATGTGAGGAGCGGAAAGTCGCTGGCGGCGCGCTAGCATACGCCATTTATATGGGCGTTAGTTGGGTTTGGCGGCGTTGCCGGGGCCGCCGACAGGTTGCAGGCGTGGGAGACGATCGTTCACCGACGGTAACGTTGGGAACTGAGCGTGGGGTTCGGTTTGGTACCAGTAGGCTACCGAATAAAAATTGTCGGAGCGGTGATTGGCATGGCCGTGTTCGATCGTGGCCCGGATGGATTTGGTGAAGGTGATCGGGGAGTCGAGGTGGAAGCGATAAACGGAACTGCGGCCCCCGGCGCGCTCTTCGCCTTTTACGGGGGCGCCGAATAGGCGATAGGAAAAAGATTGTTCGCCGAAATCGTACGCGCCCAGGAAATAGTCTTCAGAACCGGTGCCGGTGATGGATGGGTGCGCGTCGCCGTCGATAAAAAACATGTCGTCGCCTTCACCCCACCAAAAGTCCTGATTCTGCAGAACGGACATCGTCACGCCGACGTAGTGGCCCCGGCCGATGGCTTCCATCCAAACGTAATTGTCTTTGCCGTCTAAGTTTTTGGCGTTGTCTACACGTGGGTCGCCGTTGTTGGCCCAGTCGTTCGTCCAGCCGTGATTTGGCTGGGCTTGGCGGTATTGCGCGTGGAAGTACAGCGTGTCCTGCGGCAGCGGGTGAGAAAGCGCGCGGTAATCGAGATTGAAATAGAAAGCGTCCACCATTTCCTGACCTTCGTTAGAAACGGTAATGAGGGCGTGTTTTTGGAATGGCATTGGGAAGAACGAATTCAAGGCGTGTTCGTGAGCAACCGAGAGGAGTTCGGATTCCCAGGTGTAGTAATCGCCGAGGCCCAAGCCGAAGAAATCGCCTAGCGGTGTTTCGACGCTGGGCCTGGTTTCTTGATCCCAGTACATGCGCAGGACTAGCTTTTTCAGGTGGGCGGCTTCGGGGCTGGAGAGTGTGAACCAGACGTGTGTGAGGGTCGCGGGACCATCGGCATCGAGGACCGTGAGCGTCTCTCCCGGCGCGATCTTGCGATAGTCGGCGTTGCCGCCAGAGCGGTCGAAGCTGGAGACACGCTTCAGGACATAATCCTGGGGCTGTGTCAGGTCTAGTTTTCCGGCTACGGTTTGCGCATGCGAAAAGTCCGGAGCGACGGAGGAGAAGGCCAGCACGACTAGAGTCCAGCGGAGCAGGCGCATGAATGCCTCATCTATTGATTTCGAGCGACTCGCTGGACGGATTCTGTACCGAACGGCACTTTCTGGCAAGGGAGCGGTTGCGCAACAAGCGGAATAGCGCAGAAAAAAAGCGCCGGACTAAAGCCCGGCGCCTACTTAGATAGCCAGGTGCCAAGAACAAAGCCAGGCTGTGCCGCTGTTTATTGGGTTTGCGTGGAAGCGAAGGCTACGCCGGATTCCTGGATCGTTAGCATGTCGGTGCGTCGCTTTTCCCATTCCAGCAGCGTCAGGCCGTAGGAGGCGAATAAGCGGCGGATGCGGGCGGAATCCCAACGCAAGACCTTTTCGAGCACCGGAACGAGCACGCTCATGGCGTTGTCGCTGAGTACCGTACGCTTCGCCACGCGGGTGATGTATTTCGCTTCCGAGACTGCGATGGTCAAGCCGTCGTATTGGTTGACGTGCATCATCACCGGAAGATCGGAGCTGCCATCGCCCATATAAATGATCTGATCGTGGCTGATGCCGAGTTGACCGCGGAGTTCTTCGAGGACAGTAATTTTGCCCCAGCCCGCGGAGGCGCGAATTATGGAATCCACTTCGCCGGTCGAGTCGTTGTAGCGGAAACGCGTGCCGAAGATGTGATCTTGCGGAACGATGCCTTCCAGTGCGGACTGAATGATTTCCTGAGGCGCGGCGGAAATGACGTAAAAGGAAAATTTGTAGCCGTCGGCGAGGCTCTCAAGAGCACGCGCAAATAGAGCAACGTCGTGCTTCAGGCGGATGCGCTTGCCGGTTTCGACCAGGTGCTCACGGCGTACGCGGCGAAATTCCGGGTCGTGGAGGATCAGGTACGAGAGCTCGGCGCCCTGTTGGACCAGGTTCATTCCCGACAGTCCGGCGACCTTGTCGTGAAACCCATGAAAACCGATGAGTTCGCTCAAAACGACACCCGAGTCGTTGAAACTGAGCGTCTGGTCGAAATCGCTGGCCAGAAGAAACTGCTTTACCATGTTCTAGTACTCCTTCTTTGCTAGCCTGCATACACCTTAACCGGGACTCTGGAGTACCCGTCACGAATTATTTTAATGGTTTCTATGCGTATAAATCGTGAATGTTTCGTTAGCTTTTACTTAGATGCGACCAGGACGTAAACGGTTATAACGAAAGGGCTTGAGACCGAAAGCACCCTCTTGGCCCGGTTCGGGAATGGAGTCACCGAGGGGCGAAGATGAAGAGAAAACAGCTAAGCTTTGCAGGCTGAGGGAGTTTGCGGCTCTCCGGAACGGCCTGTTACCAGAACATTATTTAGCGAGGAGTATTGACTGGCGGTAACCGCTGCCGCCACTTATGGAGTGGGGCAGCGGAAAGAACGATCCCGGGCGTTCACCAATTGGAAGCACAGTGGGCAAAAACCGCAAAGGAGGTGAGCAGGTATGTTAACAAATGTAGGAACCATGCCGATTCGTTCCTTACGAAGTCCGGTTGAATCGCACCGCGCGCTTGCGCGGCGAAACAAAATGCTGGCCTTGGGCATCCTGCTGGCCATTGGAATTGCTACGGCGCTTGCATTCCTATTCTCGAGTTGACACCGAGCACCGCGCGTTCCCGCTTCGGACTTCGACTGCTTTCCACACGCTTTTTAGCGCAACCGCTTTTTCGCAGTCTGTTTCCTGCCTCCCGCTATCCGCGAAAGGGTCTGCGTGTACTCTTTAATTGTTTCGGGGACAACGCGACTGTGAACGAATTGACCTTCGCGGCGGCACTCGATCAAATTGGCTTCGACCAGGACTTTGAGGTGATGAGAAACGGTGGCTGGCGTGACGCCTTGCATTGCCACAATCTCACTGCAATTCATGTAAACCTTCGCGGAGATAGCCTCAAAAATCATCAGCCGCGTTTCGTCGGCTAGCGCCTTGGAAACCTTTTCGACACGCGCACGATCCATAGGGTAATCGCCAGACTGGTTCCGGTGCCGCACTGGGCGGCTAAAGGTCAGTGTGCACGGAACCGAGAAAGTATGCAACGGAATAGTTAGACACTCATCTAAGTGTCTAAGCACAGCGTGGCGTGCTGCCGAAAGGCAAGCGATCGCCTCCGGATGCGAGTGGTGTCGCGACTCCGTTGATCGGAGGGCTGCAGAAATCCACGAAATCGATACGCCAGGAGAACAACATGAAGAGACTAGAGGGAAAAGTAGCGGTGGTGACCGGTGGGAACAGCGGGATCGGGCTAGCTTCAGCGAAGCGACTGCAAGAAGAGGGCGCACGGGTGGCCATCGCGGGACGCAGCCAGAAAACGCTGGACGAAGCAGTGAAGACTCTGGGCAAGGATGTCCTGGCGGTGCAAGCCGATGTAGCGAAACTTGCGGATCTGGACAAACTGTATACAGCGGTTTCGAACAAACTGGGGAAGATCGACGTCCTGTTCGTGAATGCGGGCGTGGCGAATTTTGCGACATTCGCGGATACGACCGAAGAAACGTACGACAGGAATTTCGACATCAATACAAAGGGGGCGTTTTTTACGATTCAAAAGGCGATTCCCTTCTTGAACGACGGGGCGTCGATCATTTTGAACACCAGCGTGGCGGGCCAGAAGGGTTTTGAAACTACGGGCAGTTACGCCGCTACCAAAGCGGCGTTGCGGTCGTTCGCGCGGACCGCGGCTGCCGAGTTGGTGGGAAGGAATATCCGCGTAAATACAGTTGCACCGGGCCCGATCGAAACGCCGATTTTTGGCAAGCTGGCTGGAGGGCAGGCAGCGGGCGACGAAATTGCGAAGGGATTCGCGGCCCACGTCCCGATGAAGCGACTGGGACGGCCGGAAGAGGTCGCGGGGACGGTGGCGTTCTTGGCTTCGCCGGATTCGTCGTTCATTACCGGGGTGGAAATCAACGTAGACGGCGGCTTGGGCCAGATCTAAATAGAGAACAACAGGGTGTGATGAAAAAGGAGCGGCTCAATTGGCCGCTCCTTTTCGTTCTTGCGGTCGAGCATCGGCCTCGGCTATTGGAGAGTTGTTTTGCTTGTGACCGGCAGGGCACGACGCGCCGGGCTAAAGCCCGGCGCGCACACCAGCGTTGACTATTGTCCGGCAGAGGAAGGATCTGGGGTCGTCGCCGAGTTTACGTCGAGAAACCAAGCGTGCGCCGTGTCTCCGGGCGCGTAGCAATTACCGTCGGCGTTATAAGTTGACGCGCAACGAGCGGTGTATTCTTTGCGGCGAGGCGATTGCACGAATTGCCAGATCGTAGCGTAGGGAACGCCGCCTGCGGATACTGGCGGCGGATTTTTCGGTGCGCCGCATCCCGGGGCTGGCGGGCAGACGTCGTTGTAAACCCAATAGGCGAGTTCTCGGTCGCCAATATGGTTATGGATGTCGTCGGCCGTGACGATCGTGACGCCATGGCCCTCGTCGAAAGGAATTCCGGAACAGTACACCCCGGGCCGGTAGCCGGCGCGGTTGAGTTCGTCGGCCCACGCACGTAAATATTCATGAAAGGTAGGCGGAAGCCGGCCGCCGTCTTCGATATCCAGGAAGATAATCGTACGTGGCGCGAAGCCTTCGACTTTCGCCGAAGATGCGGCGTTGCGCGCGTCGAGAATGCCCTTCTGTCTCGCCTGCGCGTCTTTCTTGACTTCATTCGCTTGGCGAGAGCGGTAGAGAGCGGCGAATCCGAAGCCTTGAGATTGCAGCAGCGCACGCTTGCCGCCCCATGTGTTGATTTTTTCGCCTGGTGGCGGGCCAAGCCAATAACCGGCGAAGACGAAGGTCTTACGCAACACCGGCAGCGCGTCGTCACCGGGATAAACATTGCGATCGAAACCGAGATATGCGGTGTTCGATGGTCCGGAAGTCATGGCGGGTGAACTGCGCGAAATTGCGCGGATCGGGATAAAGGCGACGGCGAGAACAGTCGCCAAGGTGGCGCACAGATAGATCGCACGGCGCATGGGTTCACTCTACCGCATGTAGGGCGGCGGAAAAAGGACTGGCTGGGAGCGCCCGATGAAATCAAGATGCGAAACGTATCCCAAACAAACGCTAAGAATCCATGTATTGTGCTTCCCCATTGCCGAAGGACCAGTTTTCCCAAGCGACTTCGACGAGGTTGACGAGCAGATCCTCTGGACGGTGGCCGGGCGATTCCGCAAGGATCTCCGCCATGCGCTTGAATAGAGTGCGTTTTTGCTGAGGCTTACGGCCCGCACTCAGAGTGATTTGCACGAACACCACGCGATCCGAACGTGAAACGCCGAGGTAGTCCGGGTCGTAGATCAAGTCGCCGGGAGGGTGTTGCGTTATGACCTGAAATCGGTCGCCGGGCGGAATCGCGATCGACTCAATCAATGCGCGATGGACCCCGTCAGCAATGGCTTTACGATACTCGGGCGAAGTGCCCTCTCGAAGGGAAATGCGAACGAAAGGCATCGATAGTCTCCTTCGAGCTTCGATGCCGGCTTGTCGCGGCGCGGCACATACCTGTCGAAACAGTACAAGACCGAGTCAACGAATATCTGATTGGTGCTTTGCTGACGATAGACGAAATGGTGCTCGAGGTTCCCGAGGGGAGCGCAGTCCCTAGGCTAAGTCGCGTTCGAGCGCATGGAGCAACCAGCGCTTCAGGACATATTCAAATTCCGATTCTACTTTACGGAAAGCCAGGCCGGTGCCTAGCTCGAGGTTCGCAAAAACCACTGTGGCAGCAGCTTCGATGAATTCCGCAGGGCCAAAGATTCTGACCAGTACGCGCGTCTTTGCTGGGAGCGGGGTTGCCGTTACGAGACGGCAGCCGTACAGGCTGATCTCCCGCATTTGTGCGCTCGTTTTGGCTCCGGAACTTTCGACGATGATATCGGCGGTGCCATCGAATGGAAATCTCGGAACACGGCGGCGTTCTTGCCCCATGTACGTAGGTTGGTGCTCGCCCTTAGAAAAACAGCGAACTATTGTCATTCTGCTTGTGATCCCTATTCCCGCATCGCCCGTGCGCGACGCCCCAAGGTCATTCGCCGTCTATCGCTCTGCACGTGCGTTTTAGATGTTTCTGGCATCCCAGGAGGGAAGCGGCTAGACGAAACTGTTACGTCCTTTCTGTGCCCGAGCACGCACGGCTGGTCGTAATCCTGACCAAGCCCGGAAAACCAGGACGGAGATAGGCTCGGCGGGCGCAAGATTGACAAAGACTTATCGTCATCCGCATCGCGGCTGCAGTCCTGGTATTCCGCGATGTGCGGCCGTATCCGACCAGACCCACGCAAAGAATTGCTATGACCGCGATGTAAGTGGGCAACGGTATGGATTCGCTGGCGGAGGAGACGAACTCTGATTAATCGAGTGCCAAAAGCAGAACAGCCCGTAAAAATGCTGATTGCCGATGATTCGGCCGTCTCTCGTAAACTCGTAGAGTATGCCCTTTCCGATAAACAATACTTCCTTATCTTTGCAAAGAATGGCCGGGAAGCCGTAGAACGCGTCGCGGAACATAATCCAGAGTTGGTCATCGTCGACTGGATCATGCCCGATCTCACCGGGCCCGAAATTTGCCAACACATTCGCTCAAGACCTGAAACATCCAACGCCTACATCATTGTTTTGACCGGCAAATCGGAGAAGCAAAGCGTGGTCGCAGGACTAGGGGCGGGGGCAGACGACTACCTGACAAAGCCTTTCGATCAGGATGAGCTCGTGGCTCGCGTCGGCGTGGGACTTAGGTTGGTTCAGCTACATCGAGAAGTCGAAATCAAGAATGTGCTCTTGCAAGAACTGGCGCTAACGGACGGTCTCACCGGCTTGCCCAACAGGCGTGCCATCGAGGAGTGGGCTGCGCGGCAACTAAACGGAGCAGTCAGGCATGGATTTTCCTTTCACGTCGTGATGGCTGACTTGGACCATTTCAAGCTTGTGAATGATACGTGGGGACACGCCGCTGGAGATACGGTCCTCAAGAAGTTCGCTGAAATTCTGAGAGCTAGTTGCAGAAGTAGCGATATTTGCGGGCGCATGGGCGGGGAGGAATTTCTGCTGGCTTTCACTCACGCATCCGATGAAAACGCTAAGCTAGTTACAGAACGCGTTCGCGCACGGATTGAGGCTGCGGAGTTTGAGTTCAGTGAACACAAGTTAACCGTCACGGCAAGCTTTGGTGTGGCGGGACTCAAAGCCACCGAGCCGTCCGACTTCAATTTGCTGTTGAGCCAGGCCGACGCGGCTCTTTATCGGCAAAGCGGCAAGGGCGGAACCGAGTTGAGACTGCATCAGCGACCGGCCCCCTCCTACTCGGACGTTGAGGCTCGCTGCAGCGCAAAAGTCTCACTCGCCCGTTGGGAGCAGTGGCCGCAAGCCGAGATTCGGCTGCTCACCTTTGAGCGTCTAAGGCCTCGTGCGGCACGGCGTCCGGCGACACGTCTGACAGGATACTTCCGGCGGTATTTCCGCTGCTCATCTTTTACTGCGCCGGCGGGCTGGCCTGAGCGGCGATCGCTGCGCCAGAGACTACTAACTCTACGCGGCGGTTCTGTTGGCGCCCCGCGGCAGTATCGTTGGTGGCTACCGGCTGGGTTTTTCCAAAGCCTCGGGCGACTACGGTGTCCGGTGACACGCCTTGCGATACCAGATAGGCGCGGACGGTGTCGGCCCGTTGTTCGGAGAGACGCGCGTTGAACTCATCTGAGCCTACGCTGTCGGTGTGACCTTCGACTTCAAGTTGCAAGCCCGGGTGTCCGAGAACGATTCCTGAAATCTTGGCCAACTTTACTTGGGCGCCGGGCTTCAGCGTGTATTTGCCGGTATCGAAGAGAACGTCAGACATATTAACGATCAAGCCGCGAGCGGTTTCTCGGGTTGCGAGGACGGCGTTGAGCTGCTGGCGAAGTTCCTCACGCAATTGCTCTTTCTCCTGCTCGGCTTGCGTTACCGCGAGACGAGATTGCTCGGCTTGCGCTGCGCGAGCTGCGTCGGCGTCGGCCTTTTCCTGTAAGGCTTGCTGGGTGGCTGCGTCGGCGTCGGCTTTGGCGCGCTCGGCTTCAAGGCGTGCGCGTTCGGCTGCCGCGCGGTCCGCATCCGCCTGAGAGGCTTGCGCGTTGGCGTCGGCTTCGCGTTGCGCCGCTGCGGCCCGCTCGTCGCCTAAACGCTGGTCTTCTATGCGCCGGATCGTAATTAGGCGCGCATCTTCGGCGGTTTGCGCGGCGTCGCGGGAGTTCTGCGCTACCGTTTTCTTGCCCACTTTTCCGGTCAATTCGTCTTCGGCATTTTGCAGGCTGACTTCGGCTTTTTGCAAGGTATCGGCAGCGTATGTTTGGGCGCCGGTCCAGCGGGCGATGCGAATAGCGTTACGGGCTTCGTAAAGTTCCAGTGGAGTTCTGTGGTCGAGGATGTATGCCTGGCGGTCCGTCGCGCTGACATTCAGGACGTATTGCCCACGTTCGAGCAATTCATAGTGTGCGTCGATTGGCTCGATGGTACCGCTAGTGCGATCACTGATGAGGTTTTCCATCACGACTACGTTGCTAGGTTGAGTCACCGCGAAGTAGGGCTCAGCAGTCACGATTAGGCCGAATGTTTGCAGGTCGGTGGTTACTTCTATTTTGCTGTTGTCGCCGTTGAGCAGCACTTCTCCCAAATTCTTCGGGCGACCTTCCGGGGTTACCGCCCACAGGACGTAAGTCAGAAACTCGGGGCCAAATTGCGTTGCAGGTGTTAGCTTCTCCATTCTCGCTTTAATTTCAATGCGGCCTTGCTTGCTGTTCACTTCTATCTGCCCTTTGGCCTGGGCCATCAATTCGGTACCGCGAAAATCGACTTCGGTGGAACCGCTGCGGTGCCGATAGTTGATAGCTTTGGTGGTGCGCTGAACAACGGTGACGCGGTAGACGGGGGTGGCGCCGGAACGATCGAGGACCACGCCCGGTTGCTGCTCCTGTGCAGCGGCCTGAAGATTTGTTGGGGAAGATAGGAGAACGGCTGGCGTTGTCAGACTTAGAAGCGTTATTAGACGTAGAGCTTTCATTTTCTCTCCATTATTTGATCCCTAGATTGAGGAGTAGTGTTTACTATGCGAGGGCGGCCGGGACTATCGGGGGAAGATAGGACTTTTGGAATCGAAACTAGGTAGTCGAGGTAGGGTATTCCTTAGTTCCACCGATCAAAGTGCAATCTGTTGAAAGCGGGTGAGAATCTACGCCTGATCAGAGACTGTTGCTTCTTGACCCCATCTTGGGGTGATGAACCTGACACGATGCCCATGACATCGGTCGCCCCGAAACAGCGAACGACACTTTTTCTGGAGCGAACGGCTCCCAGCGGCGGGAAACCGACCCCTGTTAGGGCGCTACGGTAGATCAGATCCGGTAACGCGACGGGAAGTGACCGTTCCATGATATGGGAAGTTCCGGGTTCCAGACTGTGGAAGCCTTGCGGCCCGTCAAGCAGCGGTTGTATGGTATTTTTCGGGTGCGACGCCCAGCCCTTTGGCTACTCCCAGATTCAGATTGATTCCGGCTGGAGCTTCGCAGAACAATTGCAGATAAGGCTCCCTGGTTTCATGATCACCCGGTACACCTGGTCTGAGGGCAAGCATGAAGCTCTTCGAGAGAGTCTTGGTCGCTGCGTGCTGGTTTCTTTTGTTAGGTGGAATTTCTGGAGCTTCTCGACTTTAGTTTCAATCCCTACGATGACGCTGATCCCTTTCTGTACGCAGCTCAGCCATTGCAATTACAGGTGATTCGGATCGACGTCAACAACGGCGCAAGACAAGTCCTTGCTTCTGGCCCGGGGCTCTTCGATTTTCCATCTTCGTTGTCCTTCCTGCCGCCAGTTCTTCAGGTAACCCGGTTGCTCGTGGTCTCGAACCAGCAGGAGCACACGCCTTTGACCAACGACGCCGTCACCCAGACCACCTTCAACCTTCCATTCATAGTTGCGCGGGTCCTTGTCAAACCGTGACCGCGAGTTTCACCGCAAGCGATTCGAGAACATCGAAAGTCCACGTGTGGAAAACAATGAATATTTCGTGGCGGTTGGACTCGCGGGGTCACTCGACGACGCGTCCTGAGCCGGGACAAACCGATATGTGAGGTCGCCAGGAAATCTTCATTCACGAAGACCGGCTAAAGCTCGAACGGGTCCTCTGTACTTTGACAGAATCCGGCTGGCGACTTGAAAGTGAGGGTCCTATTGCCCGTTAGGTTTGGGTGCGGCGTAATTCGGGGGATGACGTGTCAACTTCCGAATGACAAATTCTTGAAGAATATTCGTGGCCGCGCTTGAACCAATGCCAATTAGCGCGTTCTCCACAGTCAATCCCGCTCCTTCACGATCCGCTGATGGATAGTACAGGTTCGAGATTCCCCCGGAAGCTAGTCCACCGAGAATCGCGGAGTAATTTGCCTGCCAGTGTCCATTGTCGCCTTTGCAGATTACGGAATTTGCGATGGCATATAGCACCCGCGATCGAACACTGCCGGTTCCTTTATAAAAATAGCGAGGATCTTGTTTGAAGAGTGACGGCAGTATGGCACTGCCGATAAACGTGCCTGTGACGGAGTCGCCGTAGGCGGCGCCGTAGCGTCTTGCATAGCCCTTAGCACCTTGCCCATAGCCACCGAAGGCATCTGCCGCCTGCTCAATTCCAGCAGCACCCGCAACCACCACAAAGTTAACCGGATCCACTGTCGCTTTCCACGCAAGCTTGAACTTTTGCTTCGAGTTAAGAGGAACTGCAGCAGTATTGTAGGTCACATAGAAATTTGGAAGGATGCCGAGAACACGCTGTTTCTCTTCGTCCTTGATCTCCGCCTCGGCCTCCTCTGTCCGTGTCAGCGAGACGTGGACCTCGGTGGAAGCAGCGACAACAACCATTATGATCGGTTGCACAATGCAGTTTTCTCCCGAGTGCAGGACTCCAGAATATGTCTGCGTGGCGAAGCCCTCCGATGAAGTCGTGAGTTGGAACGGCCCGGGAGAGACGTTGGCAAATGAGAATTGCCCCGCGGCGTCTGAGACAACGTCTGGGCCTGAGGACCGATTTTCACGCGAGAGCTTGATGTGGGCTCCTGCAACGATACCTCCCGTTGCGTCAACAATTATTCCGCTGACGGTTCCTGGCAACTGCCGGTCCGGCGATTGAGTGCGAGAAGTTGGTGCCGTTCGCGTCGAGTCGGCCAGGGCACTCTCGAGTATGTTATCGGTAAGAGAGGGTTTAGGCTGGCCTAGAGCCGGAAACCCACAAAGCAGCGGGACGCTCAGACTTATCCAGAGCAAGCTGCGACGGTCAAAGACCGACCTCCAAACGCTTCGGCTAAGAGCTCGCCTATCGAGGTTCTTTTTCCTAGGATTCATGATAATCGACCTATGTTGTCCGACTGTCTACCTGCGATACTTCGGCCTTTCATCTGCGACTTCTATTGGATGGCGTTGGCTAGCCGCTTGGTTGGTCGAGTTGTGGAGAAACTAGAGCGTCGCTCTGTGCGTAAGCTCGCGCTCTGGGAAAACGTCGATCCCCCCACGTGTCTGTACATGCCGGGGAAGTCGCGTAACCGGTCCGTGGCTAAGTTCAGGAGACCGCGCCGATTGCGTTTTTGACGGCGTTGCTAACCACGGCATTTCTGGGCTACCCGGCAGAACATCAAAGCGCAGTCGCAATGTTGAATGAATATACTTAGGGCCCACCGCGTAAGGAGCGGTCGCCTAGAAAAACACTGCCGGCTCGTTGGCCGCCGTGAACACCACCTCCGATCAATGCGTCCGCCAACTCCGATTAGTAATCCGGCATACGCACGACCTACTGTAGGAGCCTAGTCGTCAGGTGGCGAAGAAGGCTTTCATGAACGAGCGATCTGCTCGCAACCTACTAGAAGTCCGTTATTGAGAAAGGACAGGACTTCTGCTTCCTCACGCCTGTCATCGCCCCCATATTGACGACGGTCACGATTGATCCAGACTTCGGCAATCTTGTATCCCACATCGTTCTTTTCTAACCGAATCTTGTAAATACAAAACCCGGTCCAACTGCGGACGAAGGTTAGCCCCGGGTCCTTGAAGAAAATGTGCCAGCGGTCCTCCATACTTTCAGTCACGAAGCCTTGCTTCAAAAGCGAGAACTCGGCCTCGGTGAAAACGCGCTTCTTGAATCAACGCCACGAAAGAGCGAACGACACTTCTTCTGGAGCGGTGAAGGAAAACTCAAAAGCGTCGTTCGCAGCTGGCAAACTCGTCTTCGCGAACTTTTCTTGCTAGCGTCGGTAAAAGGCCATCCGCATCGTTCCGAGACAGCCTGGCGGTTGCGCTACTGTTGGCCGGCATCCCGATCGAGCGGGTCGCAGTCTTACTAGGACAGAGCTTGAGAGTGATCGAGAAGCACCACAGCCCTTGGGTGTACGGGTCAGCAACAATTGGAAGCGGATTTGGAGAGCGCCTGGGCCCGAGATCCAATCTTACAGACGGAGGGCGTAGCTACGCGGCGGTTACGCGACAAGAATGAGCTCGTTAACTAGCTGAAAGTAAAGGATGAAAAATGGTGCCCGGGGTGGGAGTCGAACCCACATGAGGAAAAATCCCCGGAGGATTTTAAGTCCTCAGCGTCTGCCATTCCGCCACCCGGGCACATTGTAAACAAACGACTTAACTTCTGCTACTGTCACAAAATTACACTTAACTTACACTTATCGAAAGCCGTCGAAACGCGCTGCGTTGTTCCTCTGGCTTCGCATTTCCCAGATACCGAATGAGCATCGCTTCACTTTTCCAGGGATTTATGATGTGGAGTGCGCGACTCGCACGATTGCTATGCGTGCAAACGTTCTGCGCAGATAGTGAAACCAGGTTGGCGCTGCTTCTTCTGCATCTGTGAAACGTCTGTTATCTTTGCACGTTTGCAGGCTTGTTGAAAGACTCCAGTATGCGTCATACGCAAAGGCTGCCGGTATCGGTGAAAACATGATCGGAGTTCGTTTTGGTGCGCAGAATTTGCAGTGCGTCACATCAAGATATAGGACTTTCTGCTGACGTTTTTGTTGGCGTGCTAATGTAGCTCACGTGCTTGAGATTGTTTTCAGCCAAGTTAAATTGACGGCTCCATGACGCGCATGCGTACACAAAGGAAGCTGACGAACGGCTTCATCTAGTGGGCAGCTCGCGAGCAGCGTCGCGAATTGTTCGCTGTTGAATTGCTTCATCTCGACGGTTCTGATCGTTGCGATGTGAATTACAGGTAAGCGCGGAGTTTGCGTGGGCGAAGGCGAACGCACGGCGTTTTCAGCGAGCGCATCTCATGGTCAATAGTGGCTGGCGGGTACTTGTTTGCTGGGACTTGCGATATTCGACGATGCGGTGGATGTTAGCTTGCTGGCAAGCATGGAACGAAATACGCGTCGACGTGATCGAGATTGCGTTCGATTTCGCCACACTGCGGCGGCCATCGCTCTGTAGTGCTCGCGCAGGTAGCGTCAGTTTTTTGACGTATACGATCGCGCCTTCTCCAATTCGGCATGGTCGCTATCTTTAACTCACGAACGCGCTTTTGCAGCTCTTCGCGTGCGCTATTTCGTGTACATTCGGTGTTTACGGTAACGGTCTTTTCGTTCTCATCTTTGTAACGAATCAATAGTGTTTGTCTCGTGATAAGAGTCTTTGACGCGATACTTCGGCTTGAAGATAGTGCCATCCTTGGTGCGTCGTGCGACTTGCGTTGTTTAGTCATGCTGGAATATCACTTTACAACGATATTCTTCAAGCGCATTCAAGTCTGCAATACAACTCGCGCTTCGGGCGATTTCCATTTTGCGATGGTGTTTAAGAGGGATGGCGTGGATTTCTTGTGGCCTGTTGTGGCTCGGTGAACTTGGCGAGTTGGTTAGGCGCAACTGCGCGAAGGATCAAACATGCAGACAAGAAGAAAAATCGAAATCTGCAAGAAGCAATCAGTCAGGCACAGATAGACGACTCATCGGAAGCACAAGGGCAAGAACGCAGTGAGTGCGACTGCTTAAGTGTGCACGAATAAAGTTTAGCGCTACTATTTGTCGGCTTTGGAGGCGTCTGCACTGAACTAGAGGCGATGCGGGACATGCTGGCAGCGAACAGCAAGACTGCGAGAGACTGGCGAGCACGGCAGGCGCGGAAGGCGAGACGCGACGAAGCGAAATCGCAAATCCGGGCAAGCTTAAACAACGCGCTCGATTTAGAACCTGGCGCTCAGCAAAATGAGCGGCTTTTCTTTGTCGATTCACGTGATTGCGACTCGCAAGAACTTGGTTTACTGTACGCAGGGATTTCCAGTGGCCGACGGAGGCGGTGCTGCGCATCGGCGATGCGACGGCACGATTACGGCTCGAGCTTCGACGCGGGACGCGACACTCAAGAAAGAGTGATGCGTGATTGGTTTACGAAAACTTTCAAGATCCGTTGAGTGTTGCCTACGAGAGCGCGGAAGGCGGTTACTAATTCTTCCGCGGCGGCAAAAAAAAAAAAAAAAAAAAAAAAAAAAAAAAAAAAAAAAAAAAAAAAAAAAAAAAAAAAAAAAAAAAAAAAAAAAAAAAAAAAAAAAAAAAAAAAAAAAAAAAAAAAAAAAAAAAAAAAAAAAAAAAAAAAAAAAAAAAAAAAAAAAAAAAAAAAAAAAAAAAAAAAAAAAAAAAAAAAAAAAAAAAAAAAAAAAAAAAAAAAAAAAAAAAAAAAAAAAAAAAAAAAAAAAAAAAAAAAAAAAAAAAAAAAAAAAAAAAAAAAAAAAAAAAAAAAAAAAAAAAAAAAAAAAAAAAAAAAAAAAAAAAAAAAAAAAAAAAAAAAAAAAAAAAAAAAAAAAAAAAAAAAAAAAAAAAAAAAAAAAAAAAAAAAAAAAAAAAAAAAAAAAAAAAAAAAAAAAAAAAAAAAAAAAAAAAAAAAAAAAAAAAAAAAAAAAAAAAAAAAAAAAAAAAAAAAAAAAAAAAAAAAAAAAAAAAAAAAAAAAAAAAAAAAAAAAAAAAAAAAAAAAAAAAAAAAAAAAAAAAAAAAAATTTTTTTTTTTTTTTTTTTTTTTTTTTTTTTTTTTTTTTTTTTTTTTTTTTTTTTTTTTTTTTTTTTTTTTTTTTTTTTTTTTTTTTTTTTTTTTTTTTTTTTTTTTTTTTTTTTTTTTTTTTTTTTTTTTTTTTTTTTTTTTTTTTTTTTTTTTTTTTTTTTTTTTTTTTTTTTTTTTTTTTTTTTTTTTTTTTTTTTTTTTTTTTTTTTTTTTTTTTTTTTTTTTTTTTTTTTTTTTTTTTTTTTTTTTTTTTTTTTTTTTTTTTTTTTTTTTTTTTTTTTTTTTTTTTTTTTTTTTTTTTTTTTTTTTTTTTTTTTTTTTTTTTTTTTTTTTTTTTTTTTTTTTTTTTTTTTTTTTTTTTTTTTTTTTTTTTTTTTTTTTTTTTTTTTTTTTTTTTTTTTTTTTTTTTTTTTTTTTTTTTTTTTTTTTTTTTTTTTTTTTTTTTTTTTTTTTTTTTTTTTTTTTTTTTTTTTTTTTTTTTTTTTTTTTTTTTTTTTTTTTTTTTTTTTTTTTTTTTTTTTTTTTTTTTTTTTTTTTTTTTTTTTTTTTTTTTTTTTTTTTTTTTTTTTTTTTTTTTTTTTTTTTTTTTTTTTTTTTTTTTTTTTTTTTTTTTTTTTTTTTTTTTTTTTTTTTTTTTTTTTTTTTTTTTTTTTTTTTTTTTTTTTTTTTTTTTTTTTTTTTTTTTTTTTTTTTTTTTTTTTTTTTTTTTTTTTTTTTTTTTTTTTTTTTTTTTTTTTTTTTTTTTTTTTTTTTTTTTTTTTTTTTTTTTTTTTTTTTTTTTTTTTTTTTTTTTTTTTTTTTTTTTTTTTTTTTTTTTTTTTTTTTTTTTTTTTTTTTTTTTTTTTTTTTTTTTTTTTTTTTTTTTTTTTTTTTTTTTTTTTTTTTTTTTTTTTTTTTTTTTTTTTTTTTTTTTTTTTTTTTTTTTTTTTTTTTTTTTTTTTTTTTTTTTTTTTTTTTTTTTTTTTTTTTTTTTTTTTTTTTTTTTTTTTTTTTTTTTTTTTTTTTTTTTTTTTTTTTTTTTTTTTTTTTTTTTTTTTTTTTTTTTTTTTTTTTTTTTTTTTTTTTTTTTTTTTTTTTTTTTTTTTTTTTTTTTTTTTTTTTTTTTTTTTTTTTTTTTTTTTTTTTTTTTTTTTTTTTTTTTTTTTTTTTTTTTTTTTTTTTTTTTTTTTTTTTTTTTTTTTTTTTTTTTTTTTTTTTTTTTTTTTTTTTTTTTTTTTTTTTTTTTTTTTTTTTTTTTTTTTTTTTTTTTTTTTTTTTTTTTTTTTTTTTTTTTTTTTTTTTTTTTTTTTTTTTTTTTTTTTTTTTTTTTTTTTTTTTTTTTTTTTTTTTTTTTTTTTTTTTTTTTTTTTTTTTTTTTTTTTTTTTTTTTTTTTTTTTTTTTTTTTTTCTCCCCCCCCCCCCCCCCCCCCCCCCCCCCCCCCCCCCCCCCCCCCCCCCCCCCCCCCCCCCCGCTCGCTCGGCGAGACTTGCTTTCACGTGGACCCCACCGAGAGTGTGCAATTCAGTCCCCACCGCCAGCCTCAAGACAACATCGAGTTTAACATCAGCAACTGTCTTTGCCAAGCCCATTTCGGCGAGGGCGGCACTTTTCTGGACGCGGCTTACGAGTGCCTGTATTTGAATTTGATGAGGAGCGAGCACGGGCATGTAGACAAGTTCTAGCGCGGTTTCCAGTGCGTCGCCGGAAGCTCGAACCCAACTCTGCTTCGGGTCTTGATTCCGGTGTTTCGGCAGAATATCGCAGTAAAGGCGGTACACCACTTGATGCCACAAATCGCTGGCGTTCGCAGTCGGAGAGAGCCTCAATAGTTCGAGGAACGACTGGCAGATCGCTTCGCGGTTTTTGATCTCAGGATCGGCGAGGGCAGTATCGATACGGACGGCTGCGGCCTGGTAGGCGGCTTCGGTTACTCCGGGCAGATCAATTTCAACTTTGACCTTGTTAACAATAGTCGCCAGCTTCACGCTGCAAAGTCTACCATTTCTGGTACGTCTTCAGTATGCGACCTCGTCCGCCCAATCGGATATCCGCTGGTCCATCGCTCGCACACCCTCAATCTTTGGTAGATCACCTTGGTCAAAAAGCACATCTCGTTTGTTGTGCGCCTGCTCCTCAGCATCTGACCACTTGCAGTTCGTCGGCTCGTAGTGGCCTTGTGGATTGGTTCGGTCCAGAGTCATGCCGATTGGCCGAGGCCCCATGTCGTCGATGAAGTTCTTGAAACCTTGACCGCCGCCAACCTTCCAGCGTTCGCACACTCGTATGCCGCGTCCGCCGTAAGTCTCGTAAGCGACGTGCCCCTTGCAATAGCAACGACCGATCATGCTTGACCACGAATAAAATTCGCGGACGCACGCAGTCTTCGCTTACCGCTTCGCGTCCAGTACGAGCGGGTGTGTCCCCAATAGCCGTATCCGTTGTAAGGTTTGCGAAGGTGTCCGCTTCTGGTATATCGGAGCACGCAAAGGCCGCAATCGACTTGGACGCGGTTGGTCAGCAATGAACGCCAGACGTGCAGTTCGGTCCCGCATGTACAAACGCAGTGAAAGATTTCCGGTTCAACCTGCCGACGAACCGTAAGACGACCGAATTAGCGTTTGGATGAAGCATGCGGGGTGTCCGCATACGCCTAGAAGTGTAGTGAGTGCTGAGGGCGAAGCGGCTTAGCTCGCTTCAGAGACCGTGCCAAGAAATGGATCGGACGCGCCGGCTGGAACATCGGCCACCACGACGACCTCACCCATATCAGGATTGCTCTGGCTACCGGATGGGCTGCCAACCGCGATGCTCCCGAGGTAAGGATTCGGCACGCCAGACGGCGCGCTGGAAATCACTTTGACAGTTCCGAGGAATGGATTCGAGCGTCCGCTCGGCGCAGAACCAAGCACGCGCACCGAACCCATGAAGACTCCGCTTGACGGCGATGAACCGCCTCCACCTGATCCGCCGGAGCCGCCGGTCGCCCCATCGTTGACATCGTAGAAAGTCAACATGATTGAGCAGACGGCGTCGGAGTTTTGGATCGTTGTAGCCGCAGTTGGATTGGCTATCGCGGAAAGAGTTGCGTATTCCGTGAACATGGATCCGACGCCGGTGTTGGTTGACTTGCCTGCCGTGAAGCCACTGCTAGTCGAGAACGTCTCTCCTATGTGCGACCCATCCAAAAAGGCGACCAGCACCAGCACATTGTTGAAAGACGTGTTCTGACCAAGGCTGATAGATGGAGTGGCTGTCGTTTGACTGTTGCTGTTCTGTTTATCGAGAGTGGTGTAGCCGCTAATTTCGAAAAGATGGACGGCCTTGGCTGAGCCGGTGTTGGTTTGGAATTCAACAGTCAGTGTGTACGACTCACTCGCTTGCGCGAGGTTTGCGTAAACGTCGAGGCGTTGCCCGTTCGCGACCGTCGTTGCGATTGAATCAAAACTTGTCCACGATGGCGCAGAGTCTTCATCGAAACCCGCGACGCCATCAACAATGCCATTGTGTGCAATAAACACGACTAGCAGATTGCCAAGCGTGACTGGCGAATCCAAAGTGACCGAGACGTTCTGCGTCGTCGCCACTGCACTTTTGTGTTGAACCACTGATCCCATGGAAATTCTCCTACTTGTCCGAATCCGGATGTTTCTCTTCTTGAAATTCTTCTGGTTCTTCCGCGTCGAGCGCGGCCATTTTGGCCAAGTCCTCAGCGCTCATAGGCGGCGGAACAAATTCGTTTGTTTGCCCGGGCATCACAAACAGTCGGGCAAAATCATCGACCTTCTCTTCATCTGTGCTGCGGGTCGGCTTCGCGCGATCCTTGGTGGTCGGCGTCAGCCCAAGCTGATTCAGGAGGCCCGCCATTTGCCGCTCGGTGTCGGCAACGATCTTCATCCGCACATTCGGCTTCACCACGTCATGCGCTTGGCCGTTGCTGTCGAGCCGCGTGTACGTGCAGATTTCGCCTTCCTCGCGCAGTAGCGCGACGTTGAGATTGTGTCGATCGAGCTGGAAGCAGTAAAGGCGAATCAATTCCGCATCGCCAGCAGTGAGGACGCGACGTTCTTCCAACAGCGCGCACAGCCGCTTGAAAATCGGCCTCAGTTCCGCATCGAGGTCCTTCGGAACTTTCGGCTTGCCGGGGAAGCAGTGCGAGACATCGGCAGCGCGACCGTTTGGCTTGGTCCCCTGCAAGGCGCGCAGCTCAGTAGATTTGCGAGGTGCAGGCATTAGCGCACCTTTCGGAGCTCTCGCAAGAGTCTGTGTGCTTCGCGCGTCAGCGGAAGCCGGGCGTCGAAGTCCGTAGTGCGTCCGCCTGAGGCGGGCGGGCACCTTTCGAGTTTGGCGAAGAGGGCCATCTTCTCCGCACTCACGACCGGGTTGAGCTTTCTCTTTGCCATCGTTTCCTCAAATTCGGCGGAAGGCCAACCTGGGAGGCTGGCCTGTCCGCATCCGCGTTCGAGACGCGGGTATCCGACAGTCGGTTGTGCGCGACCGACGCCGAAATTCAAAGTTTGTTGGCAATGCGCACATTGCCCTAGGAAGGTGCGACGACCTTGCGACGCCTGTTCCTGTTCTGCTGCAACGAAGTCGCCCATCTGCAATTTCCAGGTTGATAATTCCCGTCGTTGTTCGGCCAGCGGTCGATTGACGTACCTGGCGGACGCTTGCCCATATCAGCGAGAAAGTTTTCGAATGAGTGCAGCCAGCGTTCGCAGACTTGAATTCCTCTGCCGCCATAGTCTTTCCATGAAACGTGGGCTGGATACTTGCATCGGCTCTTCATCGAGCACCACGTCCGATACTCAGGCGTCTTGGTCAAGCCATGCGTTATTGAAGCGAGTCGCTGCTTGTCGCGCGTCACGAGACCTCGCGGAGCTCGCCCTTTGCGTTTCCTCGGCAGGAGATGTTCGTGACTGGCAAAACGCCGAACCGAAAACTCCCGCCGGCAGATTCGACATGTGACCTTATTTCTCAGTCGTGCGCATCCGCAGGTCGGATTTCCGACTCGCATAGCAGCAGGCTGCCCTCTGCGTTCGAAAATGCTTCCGCATCGGCAGCGCAATTCCCAAACAGGGTTGCTGTTGTGAATTCCTATCCGTCGAAGAATTGTTGCGTTGCCGATTACTGCGCCATTGAGGCTAGCCATCTCGGCATAGTCAATTGACGCAGCATCGAAAGGCACCAAAGGAAATCGAAGCAGACAGGGTTGAGGGTTGGAAGATTTGACGAATCAACCAATCACGCGAGCGCGGCATAAGAAAATAGGTTTGGGCGAACCACGCAGGCGCAAATTGGACTACGCTGCGCTCCGCGGGTGCCTTCCACAGCGAACTCGACCATGCGTACGTCTGTTGGGAGGGCTGGCCGACACAACGCGTTGATTTCGCGGGGTGATGTGCGCCGCCGTCGACCGATCCTCGACGATTCCGCTCCTCTACGCAGCCGCTTGAGGCGATGCCAGCTAGGTATTCATTTCGCATCGGAAACGACGCTGTTATCGTCGGAGAGTCGGTATTTCGTAGCGGTCTCTGGCCTGCTTCTGACCTACTTCTCACCCAGCCATGATCGCAGCGTATCGGGCTGGACTGACTTCAGCCGGCTCAGCAGGGGCGGCTTCTTTGCGACTCTCGCTCTCCGGCTTTTCTCCACCTGACGGGCGTGCTGCTCGATCTGCGTCTTGTCGGATTCGTCCGCGCGGGTTTCTCGTGGCGGCCCGAGATACGGAAGTCTGGTCACCGGAAAGCTCTTCGCCTGTTCGGCGAGGCGGGCTTGCTCTTCGATGCTAGTGGCTCGGCTCATCTTTGACTCCGCTCAGCTTGGCAAGCTGTCGTCGTGCTTCTGGTAAGACTCGGCTTGCGTCAGATAGCCGCCGTCCTCTTGGAGAATCCAGAATCCATCGGAAAAGGTTTGGTCGCCGACGAGCTTCCGGACGCAACACGCGCACATCCCGCCGCAGGTTTGTTGCAACGACGCGATGTCGGCTTCGGCTCCCTCGTCGTACATTCGAGCGCAGCGATGACACATCGCGTAGTCAATCTGGGTTTCGTTGACAAATACCATCTCCGGCTTGTTTCCTGCCAAGACGTGTTCGCACGCACAAACCGTGCTTTCGTGGGCGTGACTCATTTCGACATTCTCCTTTGATTGAGTCGCTGCTGTGAGGCAGTCGCCCATCTACAATTCCCCGGCTCGTAGTTCCCATCGCCATTTGGCCATCGATCGATTGACGTACCTTTCGGTCGCTCTCCCATATCAGCTAAGAAATTCTCGAAGCTTTTCAGCCAGCGCTGGCAGATTCGGATACCTCTGCCGCCGTAATCTCTGTAAGAAGGGTTGCTCTCGTTTGAGCAGCGAGCTTTCATTGAAAGCCATGATGAGTACGTCAGCGAGTGGCGAAGGCCGTGTTTGAAACCCGGATGTGCTGTGCCGACGTGCCGTTTTCGAAGCGCTCGGAAGCGCTCCGACAGTCTTGCTCTCGCTGAGCAGCCGCAATCAATTTTGCGTTGAACCTTACATCCGCTGGCGTCGCCTTCTTCCCCGCACTCGCACTTATATCTCCACACAGTTTGTCCAAACCGATTTAATCCTACAAACGCGACTACGGTAATGCGTCCGAAGGTTTGCCCAACTAGTGTCAGCCGCTTGCTCATCCGATTTCCGCCGTTCCGTCCGCTCCGATACGAACTTCACCTTTCTTGAGCGGCGCTACAACACGATGCAAGAAAACTGCGCCGAGGATTCCAATCGTTGGCGCATAGTGGCGCGGTCGCTTCGGATCGTCGCCCGGCGTATCTGGGTGATGGGGACGGCAGAGGCTCACGTGATTTCTCCAATCGAAGAAAAGCTCCGGATGCGTCCGCGATGATCGGATGTGGTGCACCAGCACGGCAGGCTTCGTGCACTGCTTCCCGTTCACGATGAGTTGACACATTGGATTTAGCTCGCGGTGAGCCTTGCTACATCTTTCCCACGGCTTCGTCTTCTCGAGCTTGTCGTGATGGTCGCGCTTGCGCTCGATGCGCGGATTGGTCTTGATGCAGGTCTTGCAGTAGCCTCGCTCGACAGCGTGGCCTCCACAGAAGGTCGTGCGACATGCAGTTGGAAGTCTCATGGCCCTATCTATCCTGCGATCTCGACGACGAGCGATTCGTAACTGGACGGGCGCGTCGCGTTGAGCACGCGGTCGGCGTACTCCTCGCCCTTTCTGGCACAAGAATTTCTTTCCACGCGACATTCCGACGCTCGTAAGTTTTCACGCGAGCGGTCAGCAAACCGGGAGCGACGGTCACGCCAGCCTTTAGCGATTCCAGTACGGCGGCTTCGGCAGTTTTCAATTCAGCTTCGAGTCTCGTTATTAAGGCTCGTTTCTCGGCGACTGCCTGCAAGTTCTCCTGGGTGATCGATCGCGCGTTGCGCTTTGCCATGATGGAATGCCTCCATCACGGTCGCAGAGTGTCGTGCGTGTTTGAACCACGCGCACGTCCCCGCCGCCAAGCCGCCAACGCGTTACATTGTTCCGTCATTATGGAGGAACACTTCCATGCAAGCTCTAGACACCTTCGACAGTAAGCTCGACCGTGCGTGGCTGCTCACCATGCAGTCTCTGATGCAGATGAAACTCCGCCGCCTCGAAAAGCGATTGAATGCGCGGATTGAAAGACTCTCACCAGATGTCGTCTCGCGGCCAGTCTTCGACGGGAATATGTTCCGGTCGCACGCCTCGGCGTAGCTCTCCAACAAGCTCGTCGTGCAGCAAGTCAATCATCTGGTGCAGCTTCTCTAGCTGCCGAATTGTCTTCGCTTCACCCAATAGCTCTCGAAAATGCTTTGTCCGCCGCTCGTCCTGCACTTCATCCGAAATCTGGTCGCACGCATCTAAAAACTTTCCGCACTGCGTTTGCTTGGCGGAAAACTCTCGCAGCACGACGGCGTGTGCTTGTTGCAGCTCCTCATTCGACACATCCCGCACAACCGAAGCTTTTGCCGCCGTGACCGCCGCGATGAAGTCCGAGTCGGCAGCTTCGATATTCGGCCAAGGAGAGCACTCCGCAGCGACGAGAAATTGCTTCCAGCGTCGCTCCCGCTCTTCCACTTTGTGCTGCTCGGCCAATATCGCCTCGCGCCGTAGTTGCGCCTCGTGCTCGCGCTCTTCGCGCCGCACTTCCCTCTCGTGTCGGAAGAAGCCGTCTACAATTTCTCGCTTCCAGAAAAATATGTCGATGCGGCGGTCGGCTATGCGCCATCGCTCAAGCCGCATCACGCGATTTCCCACGCGCAAGAAAGCCTCAGCCGACGTGTCCATTACCTTCGACATCATCAGCCGTTGTGCCGTCTCGTCCGGCGCAGGAACCGCGTCCTCGCGCCGCATCGCCTCCGCGACGAAGTCGTCTACCACTTTTTTCGCCTCATCTGGCGTCACCTTGCGTGATCGTGCGTATACCTGTATACGCGGGTCTAATTCACTGTTTTGTAAGTCAATAAAGCACGTGTTTTCATCAACGTGCGTCGTTAAAATCACTTTGCGTGATGCTCCCATCACTTTGCACGATATTTGGCCAGGTATTCGCATCAAAAGCAGTACGCGAAGTCGCTCGAAATAGTCGGCAGCGAGATGGTCGTGCGGAGTGATTTCCGACTTAGCGTGTTGGCGGTTGCAGGACTCGCAGATGGGCACGATATTTTCCGGGCCATCGTTGCTGCCGTCGAGATTTCGCTTGTCGATGTGACCGCGTTGGCAGGTTTCGAGCGTGATCGCCCTTCCGCAGCAGAAGCACTTGAAATCTTGCGCCTCGAGCGCGAGCGTCAGGAACCAGAGGTCAGCCGGAGGACGGCGTCGTGTTCTAGCGGAATTGCCGGGCATGGGATATCTCCCCGTTGCTTTGATCTAGTCGATCGGTTTCGGTCTTGCTGATTACGGTGGCTCGCCCACCGCGAATGATGATTTCGACGGAGCCAAACATACGGTCGCTTTCCGCTCGCGCTAACAGCGCGTCGAGTTTGCGCAACACCTCTTGGCGATTCATTGCACAGTCACCTCGCCAACAAATGCTCCGCGCCCGCACGCACTCACGGCAAGCGGAAAGCGTCGTCATGCTTTGCAGGAAACGTTGCTACTTCCGACGAGCGCGACGTTTTGGAATCGTCTTGACCTGGCAGACCTCTTCTACCTGAGCGCCGTACTGATGTCCGACATGAGCCAAGGCTTTCGCCTCGGCCTGCTCGTAGTTACTTGCGTCAACAATCCAAGCTATTGCTCGGGGTTCCTTCGGGTAACCTGGCTCGTCCAAGATCACAGCAAATTTCATCATTTGACTCATCTCTTCCTCCTTGTGCTGCTTTATATTCACCAAGCAATCACGCTTGGCCACAACCGGAAAGGTCTCGATGCGCTATGGGAAATGCTATTAGTCTCGAATTGCTGTCCACGAAAGGGTTGAGTGCGGCTGCCGGATGACGCTGCGTTTCCGGCTTGCTGTCGTCGTACAAAGGGTCAAAATCGAGCTGAGGGTACGCCGCTCGCAGACAGCAGATCGTCTCGCCACTTCCCGAAGGCACTATGAAGCGGGCCGATGGTAGCTCGCCAAGATGTAGCCGAACTGCTCTGACTACGTCGCTCATCAGCGGCATCGGCAGATGCCCGCTAGTGGCATCGAATCGGTCAGGCCAAGTCCGGTGGATTTCAGCGTGCGTCCACCATTTGTCAGTTTTTAGGTCACCGCGCGGCCCGACTTCAAGCACGTCAAGCCCTTGCTGGCGCAGCGCAGCCGCTGAATTCCCACAAGTGAAAACAACTACGCCACGATATCCACTCGCGCGGACATAATCTGCGATTACGCGGGAGCGGATGTCCTTTTGCGGAAACCGCAGAACGTACGTAGGTTTCATGCCGCCCTCCGGTCCAGCACTCCCAGTTGGGTGGGTATCGTTCCCGCATCATCGCCTTTGAAAAAACAGAGCAGGTTCTGGTGAGTCTTCACCAGCTTGCGGAACTGCGGGAAGCAGTGACCGACTCGCATGGGCGCGCTGCCAGCAGCGGTCACCAGCACTGCCTCGTTGTAGTAGTTCAGACCCAGCTTTTTAAGACAGGCGACTGTGTCTCCCACAAAGTTCCGATAAAAGCCTGTTTTCCTGTCGCGGATTTCGCCGACTTTGACAACGAGCAGGCGATCCTGCTTGAGGCGCGCTATTGCTTGTTCGAAAATCGCGGAATACCAATCGATGAAGACCTCGTAGCTTTGGAACGATGAGCCATCGTTTTTATCCTCGCTGTATATTTCAAGGTCGTAGTATGGCGGGCTGGTAAAGATGAGGTCGAACACTTCGGTATCCGGAATGACTTCCGCCAGCGAAGCGCTATCGGCGTGAATCCACTCTGGCGTTAGCGTAAGGCGTTCCGCGTGCCGGCGGTTTTCTTCAACCTGTTCCCTGCGTAGCTCGATGCCCGTGTATTGCAGTCCGAGCTTCGCTGCCACCAGGCCTTTGGTGGATTCGCCAGCGAAAGGATCCAGTACGCGCCCGCCGGGAGGTGCAAACGAGCGATATACGAACTCGGCGAGGACCGGATCGAACACTGACGTGTCCCCGAAGGAGGCGAACAAACTGGGTTGGCTCGAGTTTAGTTGCTGGCAATGGCCGTTTCGAGACCCGAGGAATCGTTCCCATTCATTCTTCCGCGTCTGCCAATAGCCTTTTCTGGCATCGAGCACTGTGAATGGAGGAGCGACGAATATTTCGTGTAATGGCTGCGGATCAAAAAGCTCGTCAACACGTTTTTCCGCATCGCGAATCGTGAGCTCTCCACTCTTCAGCTTTTCAAGAATGGCGAACTCATTTTTGGCGCGCGCCCTCTTATCAAGTGAAAGAACCTTCTCAACGTATCGCTGTGAAACACCGCCTACGAAGGTCGCCGCTTGTGCAGCCGCCGTTAAACCCTTACCGCATTTTTGCGACAAGGGTTTCTTTCGGCCGCGTCCGCCCTCGCCTCCATGCTGTCGGCCAGCCTCGGCTTGGCGCTCTTTCGCCTCGCTAGCAAACTTCGCCACGAGTTGCGCGGCTAGTGCCGCTCGTTGGTCAATAGTGAGTTGACGTCGATGGAGGTTTTGGGAATACACGAAGTCTGCCGCAGAGATTCCGTTGGGCGGAAACTCAGTGAACTTCGGCTGAACGCCGGCCTTGTCGCACGCTAGGAGCCGGTTCCGTCCATCTAGAACTTTGCCTTCAAAGAGGACGATTGGATTTTGGAGCCCGTTGGCCGCGATGTCTTTGGTGATTGCGTCCAGCTCCGCGTTGCTGGCCATCGGCACGAGAGCGGTTTCACCGTGCCAGTTCTCAGGTTCGCAGTACTTTTGCCAGTCGGCTTGGACAATCTCGCCGAGATTCGAGACGGGAGCACTCATCGCGCCCTCTGTCCGAAGGCACCTTCGCGCTTCCAGCTTTTCTCAATGTAGTCCGCCAAGTCGCGGCGATGGATGAGATGGCGCTTTCCGAGCCGCTGGTAGCGCACTCGACCAGTGCGTATCAATATATAGATGGCATGACGCGGAACGCCCAAAAGCTCAGCGGCTTCGGGTACGGTTACTCCAGGTTTTTCTTGAAGCACGACAAATCCTAGAAGTGGATTTGCTTAGTGAATAGGCGCGGTGCCGCTAGCCCGCCAAGGTTGAAGCAGTGAAAACCCGTCAAACTACTGGCATGTTTTGAGATCAGTGTTCAGCACTTCAGGGCGCTACGGAAGCTCAACGCTATAAATCTCGCCTCCGTAAGCCTTGACCTTCCTCTTTGCTTGCCGCCTTGCGTTGTCGATGTTGGAAGCCACGACAGATATGATGTGCCCTCCAGCGACGGATGCTTTCGCGTCGCCGGCAGTCAACACGTAGACGTCGTACCGCCGCTTCTGCTTTTTTGATCGCATAACTTTTGGTTCCCGTTCATTTGAATTTGCTTAGTGTTCCGGCGTGGTACCGCTAGCCCGCCGAGGTCGAAGCAGTGAAGACCTACGAACAACCCATTTGAAAAGCTATTTCAGGCCGATCTCGGGAATGTACTTGTCGGAGAGTTCAGGCCTGCTTGGGCGCAGTCGCAGATAGAAGCGGTTGCCTCGATATGGCGAATTTTGAGGTCCGCCGCCTCGCCCGTCGAAGCTCATGCTCTCGTCTCGCCTGTCAGCCAAACACTTGGCGAACTGCCGCTCGTCGTTGAAATGCCTTCGCTCTTCGTTTGTAAGTTTGATCGGAGCGTAGTGCTCAGCAGCGCGACAGTTAGCGCAACAAAAGCGCTGACGCTTGTTCGTCGGCTTAAATTGCTGTTTGCAGTGCGAGCAAAACAACGTAGAAATCTGCATGTGTGTGCAAGCTCCCGCCCTTCGACTCACGCAAGCGCAAGCAAAACGCGCGTAGTGAAACGCTTAGGGGTCAGTTGAGTTGTTTAGCTATAAAGCGCCGCCAAGGTAGGCTTTAAATTGCGACGCTTTCGCGCTCTTGCGAGCGCGGAACGACAGACATGTTATGGAACTACTATACAGCATAGGACCATCGCGCTCAAAGGAACATCGCACTTACACTTATCTTGCACTTATGCATCAGAACGGACGCGCACGGACCGATATACAGCGCGCCGTTGGATGCTTGCAACATATTGAATTTAAATCTTTTGATGCTGAGCGTACTGGACTTACCGGAATCGCTCGATAGGATTTTAAGTCCTCAGCGTCTGCCATTCCGCCACCCGGGCATAGGCAAGGTAAATCTAGCAAAGACAATAACTTACTGCAATACAACCATCTGCATTGCAGGCGGTTGAGGCACTCCGGTGTCGGTAGTAATGTCGGTCGGAGTCTCAGCAGGAGCATCCAACCGCTCCACGGCTGCCAACGTGTGCTTCGGGGCGACGTGAGAGTATCGCACAGTCATGCTAATGGTTTTGTGACCGAGAAGCTCTTGCACGGTGCGCATATTCACCCCGGCCATCACGAGGCGGCTTCCTACGTGTGTCGCAGGCAACGCCAGCCAAAACTCGCGACCTTTGCATCCTTGAGCATGAGCTCGAACCAACGCCGAGGCTTTCTGGCACCCCCGCAGAAGCTTCCCGAGGCTGGGGATCGTTTGCGGAGAGTTTCAAGCAGCCTTGACGGCGACCTGATTCAGCGGCACGTGCCTCATGGTCCCGTTTTTACCGCGCGGGATCGTAAGCATGCGCAGCGGCTTGCTGGGGTTCGGCCTCCGTCCTGCGCATAGCCCATGAAGCGCCACGCGATCAAAGCCGGCTTCCTTGTGGACCACGTTTCCATACCCGTTTGGACCCAGCACCGCGAAGAACCCGTAGCCGTAACAACCCTGTCCAGATAATGTCCGGCGCGCCAACCGCCCTAGTCGGATGGCTTCGTGAAAGCGGGGCAACCTTCTTTCAGGACTGCGACGATTTTTTGTTTGTTCACGAAACCGGGTATGTCGGCGTGGACTGGCTCGGTATTTGAATAGCAATAGATGACCGCATTCAATTAGTGTTTAGCGTGGACAACATGAACGCCAGCGTGTCCTGGCGCGAGTCCTTGAACAGCGCGGCCGAACCTGGACGCGATCTCCTGGAAATTGATGTCTTCGATGGCACAAAATCCGTGCGAGCGAAGAATCACTGCAATGCCAGCCGGTTCGAAACGGCTGACCGAACGTTCATCCATTTTCTTAAGCTGTTCGGTCCGCTCCCTTTCTAATTGCCTTAGCTCTTCTGAGAACGCCTCGGGAGGTTCCACGTAGTCGAACACTACCTCCGAGTTCTGGATTGACGACATGTAGTCCAGAGTGCGGCCGATAGCGTCCTGCGTCAGATATGGCACAACCCCGAGCCAAGTGAAAAACGCGGGCGAGTTCTGCTGAAAGCCTGCGGCGACGAGCTTCTCTCCCACATCGTCCCGCTCGAAATCGACTGGCACGAGAATAAGCCATGGCGGAAGTGCGATTTGAGCTTCAGCCAAGCGCTGGCGTTTCCATGCCTGCGTCGCGGGGTGGTCCACCTCATAGATACGGATCTGTCGTGCCCCATGGGGATTCCGGAGGGCGAAAGTGTCGAGTCCGGCGCCAAGGACAACGATCTGCCGAACCCCTCTTTCGACAGCTCTTGACAAAGCATCTTCCGCAATCCGGCTTCGCGCGGCGGTGATCAGACGTCCGATGCTGGCTAAGGGGTGTTCGTTCGCGAATTGAAGCACGTCCTTTTCGTCTTCACGCAGAATCTTCACGGCAAATGGGTCATAGAGGATTGAGCCATGATCGAGCACCTGATGAGCAGCTCGTTGTCGGGCGATCATCAGGGCTGTGCGGCTGGGTTCATTAGGCTTCATGTTCGAGGTCTCCGTTCTCATCAAGGGCTGGTCGTACGAGTTGTCGTGCGCGACTGGCGCCGTGCACACCGATATCTTCCGCTCAATTTATGCGTGCTTCTGTTCCAGTGACACCCGACACCGCACCATTCTTGTACTTTCTGCCGCTGCCGCACAGGCACGGGCGATTGCGTCCGATTTTCATGTTCATCGGACTAAGTTGACGTTCGGGAGATCAGCGTTACCCGGAGGCTACCACCCTGCAAATGCGCGATGAGTGCCCGATTTTGTCCGCCAGTCTTCGCCAAAGGGTTGCTAGTTCGTCAGGTCAAACCAGTGTCGGTAGTGGTGTCGGTTGGCTTGGAGATGGTGCGCGCTGCTGCTCGGCGTTGCGCGCGTACCCTTGGGCAACAAGAGCTGAAATCAGGGGTTATTCGAGATGCTGCGTTTTGGTGCCAGGCGGCTTGCCCGGATCTTAAGTCCTCAGCCTCTGCCATTCCGCCACCCGGGTGATGGCCTTATAAATCTAACGAACATCGAAACGTATTGCAATGGCGCGAAGGCGGCGATCCCGGTTTAAGGGCGCAAGGCGCCGCCAAATTGTTTGTTGAACGCGCGGCGCGTATGGATATGTTTCGAGCTGGCCTCCAGCGGGTTGGCAGGCAGGCGAGGTGTGGCTTGGATGCGCATCCAGAGTGCGGAATCTCCCCAACTCCTTCGGATAATTCACGAACTTTTTCTGGAGTACTCGGAATCGTTAAGAATCGACCTTGCTTTCAAGGCTTCGCGGAGGAATTGGCCACTCTGTGAGGCGACTATGCGGGCCCGCGAGGCGGCTGTTGCTCATTTTTGAGGAACGAGAGACGGCTGGATGCGGAGCGCTGCGACGACTCGATGACGAAGTGTGCGAAATGAAACGCCTCTACGTTCGGCCGGCGTTTCGAGGAAAAGGCGCGGGCCGCGAGTTGATCGATGTATTGATCAACTCGGCGCGGGAGATTGGCTACCAGCGCATGCGGCTCGACACGCTTCCCTCGATGACTTCGGCGATGGCGATTTGTCGCTCGTTCGGATTCAAGGCGATCGCGCCGTATCGCGTCAATCCTATTCCCGGCGCCTCGTTCCTGGAACTGGATTTGAACGCCCGACCAGCCGGATAACGCCGTTCGTTTTTAGGTTGGATTTCGAGCGCGGCGATAGCGCCTCGACGGCGGGAACCAGGTGCGAGCTATGACCGTCGCGGGACGCAAAGAAAGCCCGAGCTGCGCCCCTCATTGCCTGCTATACTCCTCTAGATAAAAGAGATACCTGCCGCGATCCTCGAGAGGAATATGCCGCCATCGACGAGTCGTCGCCTAGTTCTGCGGAGCCTTGGTGCGGTGATTTGCGCCTCGCGGACGTGGCAAAAACTGGTTCTCGCCGTGCTTGCTTTTCTTGCGGGCGCTATCGGCACCGGCAACGCCAACGCGCAAACCCCCGCTCAAGGTAATGGTCTTGACCCGATTCGAGCGTACATCGCCTCTGGGTGGGATTCTCTGACGCGTTCACTGACCGAATGCAAGACCATCGTCGATCCGAAGCTGGCCGCTGCTTCGGTCCTTTATATCCCGGCAGAGTTCGAAGTTCCCGCTGCCGTGCAGCAACTTCAAAAACAGTGCAACGTCCAGGCGAAGCACCTGCCCACGGTCATTCACAATCTCGGCGAGGTGGACCCCGGAAAGATCGATCCCGCAGGATTGCTTTATCTGCCGCGCAAGTACGTTGTGCCCGGTGGAAGATTCAACGAAATGTACGGCTGGGACAGCTACTTCATTATTCGAGGCCTGGTGCGGGACAACCGCATCGATCTGGCGCAAGGAATGGTGGAGAATTTTTTCTTTGAGATCGAGCACTACGGTGCGGTGCTGAACGCGAATCGCACCTACTATTTGACGCGCTCCCAGCCGCCGTTTCTGACGTCCATGATTTTGGCGGTATATGACGCACAAAAGGCCGCTGGTCACGAGGACCGAGCCTGGCTGGAGAAGGCGTACGGCTACGCCGAACGGGATTATCGTTTGTGGACGCGCGAACCGCATCAGGCGGGATCGACGGGATTATCGCGCTACTACGACTTCGGAACTGGCCCGGCACCGGAGAGTTTGAAGGATGAAACCGGGCATCTCTCGCAGGTGGCGGCATATTTCCTGCAGCATCCCGGCAGCGGGCGGGGCTACCTGGTTCCGACTAAGAGCACAGGCGAATCGCAAACGCCGCTCGGGCCGAGCTTCGGGTTGCAGGTCTGCGAGACCACGACGACGGCGCGTTCCGATTGCGCATCGGCGGGAACTGTCACGCTGAGCGCCGACTACTACAAGGGCGACCGCGCCATGCGCGAGTCGGGCTATGACATTTCGTTTCGCTTCGGACCGTTCGGCGCGGCCACCCACCACTACGCTCCGGTCTGCCTGAATAGCTTGCTTTACAAGACCGAACAAGACTTGGCGCTGATGAGCGATATGCTGGGCCGGAAGAAAGAAGCCGCGGACTGGCGAAAGCGCGCCGACGAGCGCAAGGAACGCATTCAGACGTATCTGTGGGACGCCAAACGGGGCTTGTATTTCGACTACGATTTCGAAAAACAATTGCAATCGTCGTACGAATACATAACGACGTTTCTGCCGATGTGGGCCGGTATCGCGACACCGGAACAAGCGGCTGCGATCATGCGGAATATCGGTGTGTTCGAGAAACCCGGCGGGTTAGCAATGAGCCCGTACGAAACGGGCGGACAATGGGATTTTCCGTACGCATGGGCGCCTAATCAATTGCTCGCGGACGAAGGCATCCGGCGCTATGGATTCAAGGATGACGCGGACCGGGTTTCCTACGAATTTCTCTCGGTCGTGGCGGAAAATTTCCGGCGCGACGGTACCATCCGAGAAAAATACAACGCCGTAACGCGGTCGTCGGAAACCCAGGTGACTGCCGGCTATCACATGAACATCGTCGGCTTCGGCTGGACGAACGGAGTTTTCCTGGCGCTGTTGAAGGAACTTCCGCAGGACGCGGTGGCACGCCTGGCGCAGGAGCAGAATGCAGCGCCCGGCGGCGGGGCGCACTAGACCTTAATTTGTGTCCGCTTGCCGCGGAACTATTTGTGTCCGCTTGTCGCGTCTCAGGGGCGCCAATGGAGGTCCCGGGGGTCATTCCTGGTTCCGCTCGCCTCGTGCTATTCCTCGCCACTGACTGCGGTACGAATCTGTTGCAGGTAGTAATCGTCGCGAGGCGGAGTTGCGCCGGTCTGACTGGCAACCCAGGCGCCCATCCGATTGGCAGCCTCGTTCAGGGTGGCAAGCGAACCGCGGCGCAGATAGTGATAGACGAGCGCAGCTGTAAATGCGTCACCCGAACCGACGGTGTCGGCTACCACAACACGGCAGCCAGGATGCTGGCTAGTCTCACTCCCGCTGACGAGCAAACTGCCCTTGGCGCCGCGCGTCACGCAAACCAGTTGCAGGCTGTAAGAATCCCGCAGCCAGCGCGCCGCTCGTTCGTTATCCTGGAACGAGTGACCCAGAAGCTTTACAACTACCGGCAACTCCTCTTGATTCAGCTTCACGATATCGGCAAGCTTCATGGACTCGCCCAGCGTATCCGCCGAAAAAAAAGCCTGTCGAAGATTCACATCGAAGACCCGCGTGGTGCCGCGGCGCACCTGTTTCAGAAACGCGCGTATGGTGGCGCGAGATTGCGAGGAACGTTGCGCGAGCGAGCCAAAACAAACCGCGTCGGCGGTGGCTGCGAGGCGCTCCCAGTCCGGCGTCCACTCAAAAAAATCCCAGGCAACGGATTCCGCGATTTCAAACGTGGGCTGGCCGGCGGGATCCACTTCCACTTTCACCGTACCCGTCGGATGTTTCGTGTCAATCTGCAGATATTTGCTGCGGAGACCGAGGCGCTCCAATCGGCGGCCCGCGTTGCGACCCAGCGCGTCGCTGCCCACACGGCTGGCGACGATGCCGTGATCGCCCAATAGGCTGGTCATATACGCGAAATTCGCGGGAGCACCGCCGAGTTCCTTGCCCTTCGGGAACACGTCCCAAAGGAGCTCGCCCAATCCAACAACATTGTAGGGTTTATCCGGCATATGCATGCACAGACGCGCGGGAAACGGCGGACGGGTGCGCGAGAGGAAAGTTAAGTTTGAGCGAAGTCGTCATGGCTTCGCGCTTCGGCGTTCCTCCAATTGTCCAGCTAGATTCAGCTCGCGCTCGGCGTCTTCGTTTTGCCCGATGTCGCGATACGCTTGTCCAAGCAGGTGATGCGTCACCGCATTGTTCGGGTCCATCGCCAGTGCGCGTTGCAGCGCACGGACCGCCAATTCGGATTCGCCTTTTTTCTCCAAAACCTTACCCAGCAGAATATAGGGACCCGACGAAGTGGCATCAAGCCAGATGGAGCGTTGCAGAAGCTTTTCTGCCTCGTCGAACTTCTGCATGCGGCTATTGGCATCCGCTAGCTTGTAGTAGGCTGGCGCGTAGCCTGGGTTCAGCACGAGCTCCTTCTCGAATTCCGAAATTGCTTCAGGAAACTTGGAATGATGCAAGTCCAGTTCTCCCAATAAGAAATGCGCCAAAGGAAGCTTCGGATCGAGTGCCGCCGCTTTCTCGGCATACTCTTCCGCCACCGGCCCAAAATCCTGTCGCAACAACATGCGCGCGGTAAAAAGATAGCTGGCCGCCGAATCCGCAGGCACGCCGAACATCTTCGCAAAGGCTGCCCGTGCCCGCGGATACTCCTCGGTCTGGATGTAGCAAATTCCCAAAATGTACGCGGCATCCACGTTCGCGCTGGGAAACCAGGTCTGCACCTTCTCGAGCGGCGGAATCGCCTCCCGCGGTCTGTCGGCCAGATAGTAGGAGAGTCCCAGCAATTGTACCGCTTCGTTGTCGTTCGGACTTTCTCCTTCGGCTCTTTTCAGCCAGGTGATAGCCTGCAGATAGTCGGCCTTCCGGTAGTAGGCAATTCCCAGCTCGTGCGCCAGACCCAGCATCCCTGGATGTTTTTCCTCGATGCCGTGAAGCGCAGCAAGAGCGTCGTCGTACTTGCCTTGCTGCAAAAGCCGCCGTGGCTCGTCGAATTCCGCCGAAGTCGGTTTTGGCGAGGCTCCTTTTGAAGATTCTGCAGATGGAGCGGTCTCCTCGGGCTGCGGTGCCTGTCGCGCTGCCGCCGCGCCGCTGAGGAGGAAGGTGCTGCATAGAATAAGGTAAGGCCAATGGACCTTTGGCATCGAGAGTTCCTAACACAGACGCAGAAACAATTAGAGCATAAAAAACGGGGAGCCCGCGAGGGGCTCCCCGTTTGCTTTTGGGGTGTTTATTGTGGGGTTAGAAAGTGACCCGGACGCCGAACTGCAGTTGACGCATGCCAATGGGGGCACCTGGGGCAGCATCCGCCTCGATGTCCGTGATCTGGCCAGAGGTGGCGCCGCAATCCACGCAAGTGTTGGCGGGGACGGCGAGAACCGGGTGGTTGAAGAGGTTGTAGGCATCGAAGCGGAACTGCGCCTTGACGCGTTCGGTGATGGTGAAGTTCTTCGACAATGACATGTCATCGTAGAAGGCATGCGGACCGCGATAGGAGTCGAATCCGAGATTGCCGATCTGGCCACAAGCGGGCAGAGCGAACGGACCGGAGGTCGGACGCGCGAAAGTGCAAGAATCCAGGCCGGCTTCCGCTGCGGATAGGCTGTAAGTGAGAGGGGCTAGGGGCGTGAACCAATACGTGCTCCCGTTGGCATGAGTGACACCAGTGGGAAGCTGGCCGCCAACGACGTTTGGACGGCACGGGCCAGCGTCGGTGACTTGGCTGCACTCCGCAATACTTGGCGTAAACGGAAGACCGGTGCCATAGGTGGTCGTGTTGGATACCTGCCAACCGCCCACGAGTAAGTCCATAGCACGGCTGGCATTGGTCATGAATCTCTGACCTCTCCCGATCGGCAACGTATAGATCATGTTGGCCACAACTACCTGATTGCGATTATCCGGGGTGGGACCCCAGGCGAACTTCTTGTCTATGTCGAAGTACGTGGAGTCGTAGGCATACGCATGCGAGAAGGTGTAATGCGCGAGGAACTGGAATCCCCAGCTCAGACGCTTTTCGGCCTTTATTTGTAGAGCGTTGTATTTGTTGTCGGCGTCATTCCCGAAGTAGTTGTTGATGTCCGACGCGCAACACGCAGGCGTCGGTACCACGACGCCCGCAGGGGTTGTGTACGTAGATCCCGGATAGGTGAACGAAGGAACGCCGTTCAGGAAGAACGCACGCCGGTCGTTCGGCGGCTGGAAGGGAGTAAATCCTACCAGCGCGCAGGTTGTAGGAGTCGGGCAGGTCACGTCATTGGTGCCTCCCCCGACCGCAACCTGGTTCACATTGTAGGATGGGCCGGTGCCCGCAAAGACGTGAGTTCCTTTGTTGCCGATGTAAGCGATGGTAATGTTCAACGTCGGAGTGAGCTGACGCTGAACGCTTGCATTCCACTGGTCAATGGTGGGAAGCCGCTGAACGTTCGGACGGATATACGTGGAAGCGGTTCCATCGGGACCCAGCAAGGGCAAAGTGCCGCTCGCAGAAATATCGGCAAGAACAGCCGAGAAGGGATATGCGGGCGGACCTTGCGCAAGGGTGAAAACCGGGCTGCGATTGTTGGACGCAGCCGAGTTAATGTTCGAGTCTTCGATCGATTGTGCCGCAAGGACCGGCAAATTCTGCGTCACGGCGTGACCGAAGTTGGAACCGAACACGCCAAGGTCAAAACTGCGTCCATATCCCATGCGCAGCACAGTCTTCGGGTCGAACTGGTAGGCGACGCTGAGACGTGGAGCGAACGCTTTCAGAGTGTTTTGGACATTACCGCTATCGGAGACTCCGCCATACCCAGCGACCTTCAAAGTGCCGTTATCGAGGTCTGCAAAACCAGCGTTGCCCTTGCTGGTGACCGCCTCCGGGAAATAGATCTCCCAGCGCAGACCATAGGTCAGGGTGAACTTGGGGCTGACGCGCCAAGAGTCCTGACCGTAATAAAAGGTCCGCCACTGGTGGCCGACGGCGGTGTCGGTAGTGCTGACAAACCGCTGGAACGAGGTGACATCACCCATAAGGAACGTAGCCACGCCCAAGCCAAAACTTCCGTTGTTGCCTGTGCCGCTGGTGTCAAAATTCAAAATGCCTGTGCGGCTGGAATCGCTGGGGACGCGAAGGTTGGTGGCGTAGCGGATGTCCCCGCCGAATTTGAAAGTATGATTTCCTTGAATCCGCGTCCAGTTATTTACAAACTGGATTTGGCGTTCTCTCTCTGTCAATGGACAGTTGCATCGCCCGATGTTCAACCCGTCTCCGAAAGAGGAAAGGAAGCCGTTCCCAGAGCCAGAGGGACCGCCGTTCTGAGCGAATTGGAACCCCGAAAGACCGCCGGTATCGGAGGTCCCGAGATTCAAGCCAGGAAAACCAAAGGTCGACATGGGAGTCTCGTTGGCGTCCGAGTAATGAGTCTCCGGATTATATTGGAACCAACCCACGCGGAAGTCCGTAAGCCACTTCGCGCCGATGGCTTTGGTGAAACCACCCGCCACGCTGTAGTCGTGATTGATGGACGTTCCGTTCAAGCCCCCCGGCCCAAAGCCTACGCCTCCGAGAGCTCCGAGGCCGCCGAGCCCTGACAGGTTGAAGTAGTCCAAGCTGAACCGCCCAAAGACCTGGAAGCCACGCGGCGCGCTATAGTCGATGCGTGTATCGAACGAATATTGATTGAACGGACCAGAACCTGTCGATACGAAGTTATTCGTGACACCAGGGGCTGTGGGCGTCGGGAACTCGGCAAGCACCTTGCCAATATTCGGATTAACCGACTCAAGCAAGCTGATGGGAATCATGTTATTCGCGAAGGCGGTGCGACCTGAACCAGTTAGAGGATCGCCCGTGTTGGGATTATAGATCTGGCCGCTGGGCACTCCGTTCACGGCCGGCCCGTAGGCATTCAGATATTCGCTCAAGTCACAAAAACCAGGCGTAGCACTTGTGCCATTCGTTGCCGGATTGCAAGTCTTTGTGACCTCTGCGGTCGGGACCGTGTACAGGTTCGTGATGCCCTGAATTTGCCTGGTTCCCTGATAATCACCGAAGAAGAAGAGTTTGTCCTTAATGATGGCGCCGCCGACCGAACCGCCATACTGTTTCCAGGTAGCCGCGGCAAGAGGGACACCAGGCGCATTCGTAAAGGGATCGCGCGCTTGCTGGTCGCTGTTGCGGTAGTAGTAGAAGCCACTGCCGTGGAGTTCGTTTGTGCCAGACTTGGTCTGCACCGTTACCAAACCAGCGATGGCCTTGCCGGATTCGGCATCGTAATCTTGCAGCGCGATCTTGGTTTCAGAAATGGCGTCGAGGTTAGGATTCACCACGATGATGCCAAGGATCGGATCCTGGTTGTCAGTGCCGTCCAATTCAAACCCGGTACCGCTGAAGTGCTGCCCATTCACTTGGATCTGTCCGCCGCCTTGAGGGTTTTCCGTCGCGGCGTGATTGAAGCCAGGCATTTTCTGAGTGCCCGGCGAGAGCAATTCGAAACTGGTGAAGTTCCGATTGAGGACCGGCAGATCTTGGACGTATTTTTGGCTGAACTGAACGTCCACGTCGGCGCGGTCGGTCTGGAGTTGGGGAACCTCCCCGGTGACTTCTATGGTCTGAGTCACGTCCCCGACCTGAAGCGTAGCGTCGACGTTTACCGACGAGTCGGCGCTCACAGTAACGCTTGGAACGTCGTAAGCCTTGAAGCCCGCCGCTTCGACGTGAACCCGGTAAGTGTCCGGGATCAAGTGCGTGACCGAATAATTTCCACTTTCATTGGAAGTCGCTTCGTAAGTCGTGCTCTTGGTGACCGAGGTTACGGTGACCTTAGCTCCGGTGACCGCATTGCCCTGGGGATCGGTAACGGTGCCAAGCACGCTGCCGAAGACCGCTTGCCCCAGCGAGATCGGCGCCCTGACTCCCAGCGCCAGACAAAACACGACGAAGCCCACCCAAATTGATCGCCTCACCATCTCACCCCTCCTTCGGAACTCAACCGAAACCTGCGGACTTCAGACCGTCGATTCGAATTTTGACAAGCGCCGAACGGAGGGCGCCCATCGCTACCTCTGGCTATTTTCGAAAGATCAGGAAAGTTGAGCGTATCGGAGAAGAGAGGTTCAGAAAGAGCACGCCAGCAAGAGCCCACCTGGTCATGAACGACACCCCTCCACACGACAACTACCTCGACGTGTAAAAAGCACCCCAAGGCACGTCTTCCGTGGACTGCCACCTAGGAAGAACACTGCGACAGCAGGTCCGGGCCCTCGACAGGCCGAACTGAGATTGCGATGTCTTCTATTAGTTTTTTTCCTGTGTTAGATTGAAGTCTCAGGGCGTCTGATACGGTTACACTTCATAAATCCCAATCTTGCAAGCAGATGGGCGCATTGTTACACTCCCTGTAACCGATTTGTCACGAGGTCCCCCTTTGACGGAGCGCGAGCAATATCTAGGCGAGATCGACAAGCTGGTCAACAGCCATGTTTTGCATGGCTCTGAGTCTCTGTGCAAGCTCCTCCGCTACTTAGCCAAGCACGTCTTGGATCATCCCGGGTTACCCATCAAGGAATATCAAATTGCAACGGAGGTTTTTGGCCGCTCGGCGGACTTCGATCCGCAGTTGGACTCGATGGTTCGGGTTCAGGCTGGGCGCTTGCGAGTCAAGCTCGCGGAATACTACGGCTCGGACGGCGCCGACGACCCGGTCGTTGTGGAACTCCCCAAAGGCACGTATGTCCTATCGTTCCACCATCGTGGAGCCGGCTCATCGAGAGCGCACCTGCCGGGAACGATCGAGAGTGCAGTGGGTGGCGCAACGCCCCGACGCAACTGGATCATAGCCACAAGCTTTTTGGCGGCCTTGTTGGTGATATCTCTAATCGCCTTGCTGGGTATGGTTTCCAATCGCAATCCTGCGCAAGCCGGGCTTGCGCACGACACCGACGAAGTACCCGGGGCTTTCCGCGTATTCTGGGGTAACTTTATCGCCGGTCAGGAAGAACCGTGGGTCATCTTCAGTAATGCCAAGTTCGTCGGACGCCCGGAAGTCGCCCTGCGCTATTACGACGCCGGCAAAGACAACAGGAACGTCCCGATTTTCGACCACTACACCGGCGTCGGCGAGGTGCTGGCGGTACACGAGCTCGATTACTTGTTCGCGACACTCCACCGCCAGATACGCATCAAGCGCGGCAGCTTGTTTTCGCTCGACGACGCCAAAAACAATAATCTGATATTCGTGGGATCCCCGCTGGAGAATCTGACCCTGCTGGAAATACCGGGAACTCAGGAATTTGTTTTCCATCGAGTCGGGTCCGGCCCGCGCAAGGGCGACCCAGAGATTATCAACGTGCACCCGCAACCAGGCGAACCCAAAGAATTTCTGGGAACGCCCGCAGACCAGCCCATGACAGAAGACTATGGCCTTATCGGCTTGGTGCGAGGGTTGGATCCAGGCCAGTCTGTTCTGATTCTGGCGGGAAATACCACCATGGGCACTCAGGCGGTCGTGGAGTACGTGTGTCGCAAGAATTCGGTCGAAGGGCTGCTTTTGCGCCTCTCGGTATCGCAGACAGGCCAGCTCAAACCGTTTGAGGCTGTGATTCGCGTGAAAGTGACGCGCGGGGTGCCGGTCTCGTCGGAGTTGGTCGCCCTACGCAACCGAAGTTAGCAGAAAAGATTCCAGCAAAGATCCAGCCGACTTCAACGCGAAGGAGAAACCAGCCGCGGATCGAGTTCCGCAGCTTTCTGAAATTCCTTTGCGGCCTGGTCTGTTTCGCCTTTACGTTGCAGTGCCAATCCCAGCTGAAAGTGCGCGGGTGCAAAGTTCGGCGCGGCGAGTATCGCCGACCGAAATTGAGAGATCGCGCCATCTAGATCCCCGGCGTTCAAAAGCCTGCGGCCTGAGTTGGTCGCGAACGCCGCCGCCTGCTCGCTCGACTTTTGCTTCAAAATCTCCATGCCCGCGCGGCTTTCGGCTGCGGCTCCGTCTTCGTCCCCGAGCTGACGAAGAACGGCCCCCAGATTCGTGTGCGCACCGGCAAAATCCGGCTGCAAACGAATGGCTTGCCGCAGCGCGTCGGCCGCCGGCTGTAAGTCACCTTTCTGCTTCAATACGGAACCCAGGGTGTAGTAAGCCTCCGCATAGTCAGGCTTGGCCTGGATGGCCGCGCGCAGTTCCTCTGCCGCGGCGGGAAATTCCCCCCGCTGCCACAAGGTCACCCCGAGCGTGTAATGCACGTCCGCTTCGTGGGGGTCCAACTCCTCTGCTTTCCGGAATTCCGCGATTGCCTCCGGCACTTTGTCTTTCAGTTTCAACGCCAAACCCAAATCGTAGTGCACCGTTGGGTCTTGTGGAGATGTTTTTAGCGCCGATTCAAACTGGGCGACAGCGGAATCGAAATCCGTTTTTTGCAGGTAGGCGATACCCAAATTCGCTTGGTATCCCGCATATTGCGGCCTTAAACGCAACGCCGCCTGAAACTCGGTAACGGCTGTATTGGCATCTCCGAGTTGCAACACCGCCAGCCCAAGATTATTGTGCGCATCGGCATTTTCGGGTTGCACCTTGAGCACTTCACGAAAAGCTTCCGCGGCTTCGTCGGCATTGCCAAGACGTTGCTGCGCCAGGCCCAGCAAATTCTGCGCCTCAGGGAGTCCCGGCTGCAGTCTTAGCGCCGTCGAAACTTCATGCCGGGCTCGGTCTGGGTCGCCAACAGCCAACTGCGCCTGCGCCATATAAAAATGCACGAGCGGATTCTGCGGGTCCAGACGAGCCGCCAGATCGAGGTGTCGAATCGCCTCGGACAGAGACTTTTCCTGGAGTTCCAGCACGCCAAGGTGCAAGTGCGCGGCGGCGAATTCCGGCTCCAGCCGCAGCGCTTCGGCATATTCCTTTTCCGCCTCTTGCGTCGTGGAGAGTCCGCTGGTTCGGTTCGACGCCGCATTTGCTGGATCTTTGCCGGCGTTCTCGGCGCTTTGTCCGCCATCGCCATTCGCGGTGGAAGTCGCCGCGTTCATCGCAGCCTGCCGCACGAGGAGAGTCCCCAGTTCATCGTGTAGTTCCGGCCGGCCGGGATCCAGTTCCAGCCCATGCCGCATTTGCTTGATCGCCCCGGCAACATCGCCCGAGGCGTCCAACGCGTGCGCCAGCGTTCGGTACGCTTCGGACTCTGTAGGAGCAAACCTCACCGCCTCGCGTCCTGCGCGTGCGGCGCGTTTCGGATCACCCTTCACAAGGAAGGCGCGCGACAAATTCATGTGCGCCTGGAAAAAATCGGGCCGCAGGTCCAAAGCGGTCTGAAATTGATCGATCGCTGGGTCCACCTGGTTTTGCGCCAGCAAGACCCATCCCAGTGAGTTGTGAGCTTCCGGGCTCCGCGGTTGCAACTGCACAACCTTCTCGAAATCGGTCCGCGCCGACGCCAAGTCCCCCTGCTGCAAAGCGGCAATTCCCTGCCGGTAAATCGCATCCGCCTGCGCCGCTACATTTTGCGCATGGCTCGCGGGTGTCAACAGCACGCACAAAATCAACGTGCCTATCCTCATTGCATCAACACGTAAACAGTGGACTGGGCCCGTCATCGTCTCGGCTCAGTGTCCGCGCATCTTTTCAAGACAGCGATGGATCGCGTTGCGCCCCAAAGGCCCGGCATTGGAAATGCCTCGATACTTCTTGGAAGGACGATTTGCCAAAGAAATCCCGTGCTCTACTAAGTGTTTGTTTCGCGGCGAGGGAGGCCGTTTTCTCATTGAGTTTTTCCATCCTTACTTTAGCACCGTACTGCTCACGATTCTTAACCATGCCCGAATGAGGCAAGACCCTCAAGGCTTCATCATCCAGCCCCAAAGTTGGCGCCGCTAAACATCTCTGCCATTCACAATAGCCCGCAGCCTTGACCCGACCCTACACACACCCTACTATCGGTTGAAGGCATGCTTTTCACGACTTCTCGTCAGCGCCGCGCGATTTCTTTCGCGCTCCCGATTATCCTTGCTGTGGCACTCTCCTACTCTCTGCTTCCCGCGGTCGAAAATCCGCAAGTCACCATTCCCAAGCCGCTCGCCTACTTCACCGATATCGCCAAGCATGCTGGCCTTACGATGACCAATACCTTCGGCGGCGTCACCACAAAAAAATACATCATCGAAACCACCGGCACCGGCGTCGCGATCTTTGACTACGACAACGATGGCTGGCCGGACATCTTCATCGTTAACGGCACAACGCTGCGAGGGCCCGCCCACAGCCGATGCTCCCGCCAATCATCTCTATCACAACAATCACGACGGCACCTTCAGCGATGTCACCCAGCGGGCCGGCCTCGCGCATACCGGCTGGGGTCAAGGCGTTTGCATCGGCGACTACGATAACGACGGCTTCGAAGATTTGTACGTCACCTACTACGGCAAGAACGTTCTTTATCACAACAATGGCAACGGGACGTTCACCGACGTAAGCGACAAAGCAGGCGTTGGCGGTTCGGGCAAAGCCTGGGGCACCGGCTGCGCCTTTGTCGATTACGACCGCGACGGCCATCTCGATCTCATGGTGGCCAACTATGTCGATTTCGACCTATCGACCACGCCCGCTCCCGGTGAGCGGCCCAACTGCATTTGGAAAGGTGCTCCGGTCATGTGCGGCCCGCAAGGCCTGCCCGGCTCAAAAAATATCCTCTACCACAATCGCGGCGACGGCACCTTCGAAGACGTCACCACGAAATCCCACATCGACCAAACCGACGGCCACTACGCCTTCAGCGTCACCACCCTTGACTACGACGACGACGGCTGGCCCGACATCTTCGTGGCTTGCGACTCCACTCCCAGCATCCTCTATCACAACAATCGCGACGGCACCTTCAAGGACGTCGCGGTCACCTCGGGAGCGGCCTTCAACGAAGACGGGCATGCGCAAGCCGGAATGGGCTCGACTGCTGCCGACTACAACGGCAACGGCCGTCTCGACATTTTCAAAACCAATTTCTCTGACGATACCGCTACGCTCTACCGCAACAACGGCGACGGCACTTTCGACGACGTCACCTATCAGGCAGGCCTCGGGCTGCACACCCAATATCTCGGCTGGGGCACAATGTTTTTCGATTTCGACAACGACGGCTGGCCCGACCTGCTTTTAGTGAACGGCCACGTCTATCCCGAAGTCGACAGCCAGCACCTCGGCAGCAATTTCCAGGAACCTCGCATCCTTTATCACAACAATGGCAACGGCACCTTCACCGATATCTCCGCAACCTCCGGGCCGGGAATCAACAACCCGGCATCCTCGCGAGGTCTCGCTATCGGCGACCTGTGGAACGACGGGCGCCTCTCCGCCGTCGTCAGCAACATGAACGCGCCACCCAGCCTGCTGGTAAATCAGGTCCGCGCCGCCAATCACTGGGTCGCACTCCGCCCCGTCGGATCTTTCCCCACATCCAAACCGCAACCGCGGGCGTCTTCCATCATTCCGAAGTCTCCAGCCGCACAATCCAATCGCGACGCCATCGGCGCGCGCATCCGTGTCAAAGCCGGCACCCGCATACTCATTGATGAAGTCCGCAGCGGCTCGAGCTTCATCTCCAACAACGACATGCGTGTTCACTTTGGTTTGGGCTCCGCCACAAAAATCGACTGGGTAGAAATCCGCTGGCCCAGCGGACTACTGGAGAAATTCGACAACCCCGCCATTGACAAATTCCATACGCTGAACGAAGGCTCGGGGAGTTCCGCGACCATCAACAAAAGGAACTAGCGCCACGCTTCCGGCTTCGCTTGCGTAGTCAGATCGGCGTCCATGCCTGGCCAGATTGGAAACTTTCTTTCGCGGCCCATGTGGCCCCCTTCGTTGTATGCACCCCGGCAGTGTTCGTCCTGCAGTCCAGCCACGGCTTTCCGCCGGTTCGGTCGGTTTCGCAAGCAGAATGGCCTTGGGCAAGCGTTTCCGGAGCTTAACCCGCGTTATCGCTGGACATAAGCGATCGCCGGGCGGCGCAGTCCCGCTCCCATCGCCCGCTGCAGCCGTTCGGGACGCGACACTTCGTAAAAATCAAACTGCACGCCCACTCGCTGGCCTGGCGGCGCATCCACGGGCACCACCCTCACCACATGCCAGGTACACAGCCACTGCGCCCCTGGCACTCTCGTGATCTGCTGCGGCGCTTCCACCCGCAAAGGCTGTATTTGCCTCCTTCGAGGTTTTTAATTTCGTGTCCCCAGATCAGAAGCCCTGCGTCGCATAGAGCCCGTGGTTGGAATCGTAAGCGGAAGTCAGGTGCGCGAGCAGATGGCGCGGTCAACCCGTTTAAATGGGTTCGTCCCGTAATTCGTGTCGTTCGCGAACGCCCGACAACGGCATCGCTGCTTTTCGTTGGTGAATATCGGCGTTTTAACGTTTTGGGGAGTGAACTTCGATCCCGTGCCACACGCGAGAATCGAAGTCACCCTCGGTCGGAAGAGGCCACGGTCATGCACGAAGAGCAAATGGAAGGACAAATCTACTATTGCGAGAGCTGCGACAGCGAAATTAACGTGGTCCAGCAGGTCACAGGGGCTCGTGCGAATCCCAGGTGTCGTTGCGGTGCGCAGATGAAGAAACCGTATAGGAAACCGTCGGTGCGCAAGATGAACGCGCCGATCGAAACTTTGGCCGTCGCAAAAACGAACAGGAACGGATAAAACCCTTTGACTCGCTCCCCCACAACCAGGAAACCCCCGTGCGCGGCGACCTGAGGATTGTCCTTACTCTGGTCTTCCTCGGTCTGGGCGCGCTGCTTGTGTACGAGGGCGGGCTTTCCGACGGTGACCTGACGCAGTCGGCAAGGATTATTGGCGGAGCGCTGCTGCTCGCGCTTGGACTGGTCTTGCCGATGGTCACGAAGAACCGGAAATGGAAGAGACCATCCAGGACCTACCGCGACGTCTGAAGCCGCGCCGGTCCAGTTCCACAGCCGCTCCCTACGAACGGTAGCGGCGCCGAGAAAACGGCGTCCGCCGAATACACCGTGTCGGCTGAATCCGATTACTTCAGCGCGCTTGCTCCGGCGTTCGCGCACTGCCCGTCCTGCACCGCGGTGCCGCCGGAAACACCGATAGCCCCTGCAATCTTGCCGTCCACCAACAGAGGAACTCCGCCCTCGATGGGCACCGCGCCCTGCAAGCGCAAGATCCGCATCCCATCTCCGCCCGCTGCGAGCGCATCCTGATACGTCTTGGTCGGCCGCTTGAATAATGCCGCGGACCTCGCCTTGTCGATCGCCACATTTGCGCTGCCGATCTGGGTGGCATCCATCTTTTCGTAATACACCAGGTTCCCTGACGGATCGACGATCGCTACCGCCATCGCCCAATGATTCTTGGCCGCCTCGGCCAGCGCAGGCGCGGCCGCCTTTTTGGCATCCTCCAAACTGATCGGCGCGCCGTATGGATTGGGCATCTGCGCAAACGCGCCCGCCAGTACACTAACCGCCACCAAAAGTCCCGCTCCAACTCTCACGAAAGATCTCTGCAACATGCCCGCTCCTTTTTCTGTGTTTCCAAATCTGTAGCAACACTACGCCGCGGCTTCAGTTTACTGAGAGGCCGTGCCGTCGGACGTAAGACAGAGCGAAACTGTCCTTCCGAGGACATCCGACGAGGATGCCCGAAGCAGTCTCAACCGCGGAGCGCCAGAAAATACCACCGAAGGGCTCCCCAGCTCACACAGACTCTGCCACAACAAACCCATCGCTGTTCACCTTGAACCTCGAAAGCTCACCTACGGCTGCAGATGCGGCAACGCGTTCAACCGATCGACCATCGCTTGCGGCGCGCTCGGCTGGTTTAATGGCGGCTGCCCGCGAGTGATGGCCCAGTGTTCGAGCCAGCCGGTTCCCGCGCCGACGTACGTGTCCGGCAGCGCGTAAGCCGAATCCCCCAGCGCCGCCTCCAGCGTAACGAACCGATACCCCCGCTTCCGAATCAAATCCAGCACTTCCCCGATATGTTCCGCTTCCAGTTGGTTGGCATGCATCAGCAGAATCTGACTGGGCTCGTAGCCCAGCAAATCGCGCGAAAGCTTTTCAAAATAAGAAAAAACCTCGGTTGTATAGGAAAGATAAGACTTCACGACTTCCTGTTGCAGCGCCGTGTCGCCGCGTTTTTTGGCATCCTCATAGATGGTGGCGAACATCCAGTCCCAGGCATCCAAGGTGACGGGCGCGATGCGATAGCCGCGCTCGGTCAGAAACGCTTCGGCTTCGCGCCGCGTTTGCAGATCCCGCCCGGTATCCAGGTACGGGTGCCGGAAGTAGCGCAACTTCATCTTGTGCTGCGCCAGTAAAAGCCGCGTGACATTCTCGCCCTGAATCACCGAGTCCTCAAACTCCTTGAGACCCGCGTTCAGCGAAGTGTGGCCGTAGGTGTGGTTTCCCAGCTCAAAACCCGCGTCCAGCCACATGTTCAGTGCCGCGACGCGTTCGTTCACTTCATCCCAGTGGAAGTACAGCTTTCGTTCGTTGACGAAACCCACCACGGGAATCTTCTGTTCGCGCAAAGTGGCCAGCAGTTGCTTGGTCATCGCCGTGATGGTCGCGGCATTCATGGAGTTCGCCGACGCCGCCGGCAGATCGTCGATGGTGATGGCGATACGCCGTTCCGGCGGCGCATCGGTCGCCAACGCCGGCGTTCGCAGCACCACCAGGAATGCTAAGACAACCGAGAGCAAAGCCACAGCCAGCTTCATAGGAAAACTCCTCGAAGTCGCACCGCCGCGACACTATAATACAAGAAGCCAGCCAGCCAAGACGTGGTAGCGGCCGCCGACCGTTTGCCCGGAGTATCGAAGGAGGGCCGGCACAGTTACTTGCTCGCCTTGCCCGCCCTCGCCCGATCGAACCGTTCCGCGCGCACGATTCCCGAGCCCTCTTTTACAAAGATCAGCTGATTCGCTTTAATATTTTTCAGGGTATCTACTCCCCCGCTGGGCCAGCGGATTTCCAGCAAATCCACCTTCTCAGCCTTCCCGATTCCGAAGTGTACGCGCAGATCGTTTTGCGAAATGTAACTGCCTCCGCTGCGCACCTCATCAATTTGCTGGTGTGGCTTTGGCTTCATCCGCCGGCTGTGTGACGCAGCGCAACCGCGCCCCGATCCCGCTGCGATTCGACTTCGTACCGATCGTTCGCACCTTCAACCAGTTATTTTTGGTTGAAGAATCGCAGCGCAGCAGCTGCGGAAAATCATTGACCGTATTCACCACCACGTCGATATCTCCGTCGTTGTCAAAATCGCCGAAAGCGCAGCCGCGTGAAGCCACCGGCACGGTGATCCCGGGCCCACCTTGCATCGACACGTCATCAAACCGCCCGTTCCGCAAATTCTTATACAGCAGCTTCTGTTGCGCATACCCGGCTTCGGTCTTCAGCTGCTCCACCTCCGGGTACACGTGGCCGTTGCAGATCAAAATGTCCGGCCAGCCATCGTTGTCCATGTCGAAAAAACCGCAGCCCCATCCCAGGAATTGCGTGTGCCGCCCTAACCCGGCGGCAAACGTATCGTCTTCAAAGGTGCTGCCTCCGAGATTCCGATACAGCGACGGCGTGTCCCCAGCAAAATTTGTTTTCACGATATCGAGATTCCCGTCGAGGTCGTAGTCCGCGGCGGAAACGCCCATGCCCGCTTGGGGCTTGCCGTCCGCGCTGAGCGCGCAGCCAGACTCCATGGCGATGTCCACGAACGTTCCGTTGTGCTTGTTTTGGTATAACGCGCTCGGGGTGGAATCATTGGCCACATAAATGTCAGGCCAGCCGTCATTATCGAAATCGGCGGTCAGAACACCAAGCCCGTAGGTGCCGTTAGCCTGGAAAAGACCTGCCGTTTCGCTGACATCGGAAAAAGTCCCGTCGCCATTGTTGTGATACAGAATGTTTTTTCCGCCCCTCAGCCCTGGAGGGCCGCACGCGACCATCACACCCTTGTAAAGGCACGGGCCGGATTCCGGTACCGGTGCTGTCGCCAGGTCGAGATCGATATAGTTCGCAACGAAAAGGTCCAGACGTCCGTCGCGGTCGTAATCGACGAACGCGCAGCCCGTGTTCCAACGCTTTCCGGAACCCGCGACACCGGCTTTTTCGCTCACATCCGTAAACGTGCCGTTTCCATTGTTGTGATAGAGGACGTTTTTGCCGAAGTAGGTCACGAACAAGTCTTCAAAGCCGTCGTTGTCGTAGTCCCCGATACAAACGCCCTGGCCCCAGCCGGAATGCGCGACCCCGGCTTGGGCGGTCACATCGGTAAACGTCCCGTCGCGATTGTTCTTGAACAAATGCGAAGTCGGTGCCTGCCCGGTGGGAAAACCCTCCAGCCGCGAGCCGTTCACCAGGAAAATATCCAGCCACCCGTCGTTGTCGTAGTCGTAGAAGGCCACGCCGCAGCCGGTGGTCTCCAGCAAATACTTGTTTTTGTGTTCGCCGCCGAAGATGGTCTTCGCGTTGAGTCCCGACTCGCGGACAACGTTAAGGAAACTGACACCGAGACTTGTTGCTTGAGGGGCCGTGGGAACTACCGATGCTGTTGGTTGAGAATGACCCGGAAATACACGGCGCGAAGCGGACGCCGCGAGAGCGAAAACATTTTCAAGCGATAACACCCACGCGGAACGGCTCAACGACTGCAGGAATGTCCGCCGCGAAGAAAACAAAAGTATGGTACCTTCCCGCACTAGGCAAGCTCTTCGCCGAGTGCTCGACCCGCTGGGTAGCCTCGGCTTGGGAGCCGGCTCCGGCTTTTGACGGTGGGCCTTGCTTTTATCTTAGCGTATGCGTATCCAGATTCCGCAATGTTCGCAGTTTATGCGGGCAGCGAAGAAAAACTTGCCGGCACCCCACACGAACATGAATTCCCCTTCTAACTTTCTCCGCCGATGGACGGCTCGTCTGGCTACCTTTTTGCGCCCCGCGAGAACAAAGCGACTCCTGCAGCCGATGCTCGTTCCGTTTGCGGCTTCCCTGTTGTTCGCGTCCACGCTCTCTATCGCTTCGGCGCAGACTCCCAGCAACTCTCTGCACCACCTGGAATTGTCGCGGCCCGCGCGTCCGTGGGAATTCTTGCCGCTGGTCGGAAAGCGCGCCGCGTTGTTCGGTGACGAATCCGGGCGCATGGAAGCCTGGGTGTATCCGCTGAAATTTCTGCGAGAGTTTCACCTGCAATTTCACGAAGGCGGCCGAGTCGTTCCCGCGGAAGCGCTCGCCCGCACCGTAGTTGTCCATCCCGAATCGAGCACCATCGTCTACAGCGGCGACACCTTCACCGTGCGCGAAACATTATTTGTCCCGGTGAACGAACCGGGTGCCGTGATTGTCTTCGACCTGGAAACCGAGCAACCGCTGGAAATCGAAGCAAGCTTTGTGCGCGATTTTCAACTGGAGTGGCCCGCCGCGATTGGCGGCACGTACATGTCGTGGGAAGCCAGCGCGCGCGCTTTCGTTCTCGGCGAAGAAACCAGGAAATTCGTCGCGATTGTCGGCTCGCCCGGAGCGAGCGAGGCGTCGGAAGAATATCAGACAAATTATTCCCAGTCGCAAAGGAGTTCTTTCCGACTCGGCATCACGAACAAAGGCCAAGACAGAAAGATCATCGTGATGGCCGGATCGGTGAACGGACGAGCGGAAGCCGACGCCACCTATCGCCATCTTTCCGCTGCCTATCCAGAATTGCTCGAGCAGTCCGCGGAATACTACGAAAACTATTTGCGCGAGACGGTGAGCTTGACGCTGCCGGACGCGCAACTTCAACAAGCCTACGACTGGTCGCGCATCAGCGTGCTGCACGGCGTGGTCACCAATCCGTTTCTCGGCACCGGTTTGGTTGCGGGGTATCGAACTTCGGGCGACAGCGCTCGGCCTGGCTTCGCATGGTTTTTTGGTCGGGATTCGTTGTGGACTTCGCTGGCGCTCGACGCCGAGGGAGATTTTGCGAACACGCGAACCGCGTTAGAGTTCGTGAGCAAGTTCCAGCGCGACGACGGAAAGATTCCACACGAAATCGCGCAGACGGCAAGCCTCGTTCCGTGGTTCAAGGATTTCCCCTACGGTTACGCGTCCGCAGACGGCACGCCGCTGTACATCATTGCGATGAACGATTACGTGATGCAAAGCGGCGATGTGGCTTTCGCGAAGGAAAAATGGGACAGCTTGTGGAAGGCCTATCAATTTTTGCGCTCCACGTGCGACGCGCAGGGGTTTCCCCAGAACCTCGGGGTCGGACATGGCTGGGTGGAAGGCGGCCCGCTTTTGCCGGTCGGTACAGAGTTGTACCAGACAGGATTGGGAACCGAAGCGCTGCGCGCGCTTGCGAATGTGGCGCAGCTCGCGGGCAAAGATGATACGAGTAAGGAACTTACGCAGGAATTCGAGAAGCAGCGTCCACTGCTGGAGAAAACCTTTTGGCTGACGGAGAAAACCCGTTACGCGTTTGCGCTGGACAAGGACGGCAAGCCCGTGGACCAAGCCAGCGTGCTGGCTACCGTGCCGATGTGGTTCGGTTTGCTCGATGAAAAAAATTCCGAGCAGATGATTTCGCAGCTTGCCGATTCCGATCACCAGACCGATTGGGGTATGCGCATCATCTCCAATCGCGCCACGGTCTTCAGTGGAGGCGGATATCACTACGGCTCGGTGTGGCCGCTTTTCACTGGGTGGGCTTCGGTGGGCGAGTATCGTTATCATCGCGCGCTGCCTGCGTATGAGAACCTGCGCGCGAATGCGTTGTTGGCGCTCGATGGTTCGCTGGGCCATGTGACGGAGGTGCTCTCGGGCGATTCCTACCAGCCGCTCGCGACCAGTTCGCCGCATCAGATTTGGTCCGCGGCGATGGTGGTAAGTCCTGTGCTGCGCGGCATGTTGGGGTTGTCTTCCGATGCCAAGACCGGGGTGCTCAGGTTCGCGCCGCACGTGCCCGCCGACTGGACGTCGTTCGCGATACGCGGCGCGCGTGCCCGCTCCGCGCGGATGGATCTGAATTACGCGCGATCGGCGGACGGAATCACGTTACACATAGACTGCGCAAGCGCTTCGGCGTGCCCGATCGAATTTTCGCCGGCGCTGAGTTTGCGCGCACAAGTGCTCGGCGTGGAAATGAATGGAAAACCAGTGACATTCCACCTGGAAGCGAACGAGGAAGATCAGCATGTGACCACGCGAATCTCGGCGTCGGGCAAAACAAACACTGTGAAAGTTCGCTTGCGAAATGATTTCGGCGTGGGCTACGAATCGACGCTGCCGCCGCTAGGATCGCACAACCAGGGATTGCGCATGCTCTCCGAAACCTGGACGGTGGATCGGAACACGTTGACCATGGATGTTGCGGGTGTGGCTGGCGCAGTCTATGAATTGACGGTCTGGAATCCCGGGCAAAATCTTTCCATTGAAGGCGGCGAATTGCTGGCGGTGGCGAACGGAACGGGGGTGGTACGCGTGCAGTTTCCGGCGGGCGAGCCGGACGAATATGTCCACGAAAAGATTGTGTTTCATTTTTCGGGAGCACAAGATAAGCGAGGCAAACGCGGAAAGCCGGCCGCGTAATTTGTCGTAATTCATTTGGACGCACAGGACGGATATCGTTTCCGGCGACTCATAAGACCGCTTTCGAGCATCCAGGTATTTTCCTAACAACGGCGAGTCGGGCGTCTGGAGGCAGGTTCATGTCCAAGACCTTGATCGTTGCGGGTTTGCTGGTGGCCAGCATGTCTACGTTTTCACCGATTGCGCGCGGACAAATGAAAGCAACGGACCCTGTGCACCACGCTTGGTGGCAACACGCCGTGTTTTACGAGGTGTACCCGCGGAGCTTTTCCGACAGCAACAACGATGGCGTCGGCGACTTGAACGGGATCACCTCCAAGCTCGACTACTTGCAACATCTGGGCGTTAACGCCATCTGGATCACGCCGTGTTTTCCATCTCCGCAAGTCGATTTCGGCTACGACGTTTCGGATTACGAGAACATCGATCCCATGTACGGGACGCTGGCAGATTTCGACCGTTTGGTGGCCGAAGGCAAGGTGCACGGTATCAAGATCATTCTGGATTTTGTGCCGAACCATACTTCGGACCAGCACCAGTGGTTCCTGGAGTCGAAAGCATCGCGCACGTCGCCGAAGCGCGATTGGTACATTTGGCGCGACGGCAAAGGTCCCAATCAGCCGCCGAATAACTGGACTTCAACGTTCGGAGGTTCGGCGTGGAAGTACGATCCGACGACCGGCCAGTATTACTACCATTATTTCTACGCCGAGCAACCCGATCTGAACTGGCGCAACCCGGAAGTGGTGAAGGCGATGCTCGATGCGATGCGCTTCTGGTACAAGCGCGGGGTCGCGGGGTTCCGGCTGGATGCGGTGGACACGCTTTATGAAGATCCCGATCTGAAGGACAACCCGCTCCTGCCGGGCAACGACAAGTTCGGCTTCCCCAACACCCACGAAATTTACAACAAGAAGCTGCCGGAAGTTCACGACACCATGCGCGCCATGCGCAAGGTGGCCGACCAATACGGCGCGGTGCTGATCGGAGAAACCTGGACGCAGAACGTGGCGCAGCTTCGGGAGTATTACGGCGCGCGCGGCGATGAATTGCAGATGCCGATGGACCTGATGATGACCGAGTTCAAGCAGGCGTCCGCGCCCGTCTTTCGCGAGCATATCGGCGCGGTAGAGAGTGCGGGCGGCTGGCCGGTGTTCGTGATCAGCAATCACGACATCATGCGATCGTACACACGCTGGGGCGATGGCGTGCACAACGACGACATCGCCAAAATGATGGCGGCCATGTACCTGATGCTGCGTGGCACGCCGGTCATGTACTACGGCGAAGAGATCGGGATGGAGAATAACGATCCCAAGAGCAAGGACGAAGTGCGGGACCCGATCGGCCGGCGCGGCTGGCCGCTGGAGAAGGGCCGCGACGGCGAGCGCACGCCCATGCAGTGGAGCGACGCGAAGAATGCGGGGTTTACGGAGGGGACGCCGTGGCTGCCGGTGGCGCCGAACTACGTTACACACAACGTGGCGACGGAGACGGCCGATCCGCAATCGATCCTGAGCTTTTACCGGCGACTTCTGGAGCTGCGGCGCGATGAACCGGCGCTGCGTGAGGGGCAATACGCCGCGCTGAATCCGCAGGACCCGAACGTGTTCGCCTTCGTCAGGCGATGGAAGAGCGAAATGGTGCTGGTGGCGCTGAACATGTCGGGATCGAATCAGACCGTCAAGATCGACCTGAAGGCTGCGGGAATCTCGAAACCGAAAATGAGAGTGCTGCTGACGAGTTCTCACACCCCGATCACGAAGGTCTCGACAGACATAGAAATGGAGCCGTTTTCGGCTTTGATCGCGAAGACGGTTAAATAGGGACCAGAAGTTGTGCCCATGGTCGCCTGCTACCCCATCGATTAGCGCGAGATTTCGGCCCCCGAGGTAAAGCGATCGGTTATCAGGGGGTACCCTTTCCGCAGACATCGAGTACCCGAGAAAACTCGAAGCCGAAGGATTGGCCTTCGCCGCGGCACGTATCTGTACGGCACGGGAAAGTTGATTCTGTCGGTGAGAACCGATTTTCAGATCGCGGACAATTTGTACTCGCCCATTCAGCAAGGCGTCGTGGTCGTCCGTACTTCGCAAAACCAACAAGCACGCAAGCCCTTCACCACATAAAGACGCCATGTGGCTGCAATACTCGAACGGCATGGATTCGTGCTTCAAGGCAAAGAAAAGCATGGAACCGATTTACCTATCCCTCCCTCGCTGAAACTTGCGGCAGCTCTTTCAGCGAAACCGGGATTGGCGATTAAACGAGGTTCGGTAAGAGTTGTGCCGGTTCGGTAAGAGTTGTGCTCCGGGCCTGTAGGAGGCGTGCGGCAAGTCAAACCTGCCGCCGGATACACGATCAAATCATATAAAAACGCATTGCTTTAATGTATCCATACGAGCTAAAGTTTTTCCCGGCGTTAGCTTCCATTTCTAATTGTTCCGGGGGGACTACTTTGCGATTTTCTCGTTCGCTTTCTGAGAAAGATGATCCGTCGTGAAACGCTCTGAGCCCTCGCAGATCCTCTTCCGGTACGGGAGGCGATGGAAAACTTTGACCCGCGCCGGTTACGTTCCAACGGCTGCCTCGCTGCCGCTGGCCCAACCCTTCCTGCTGCTTTTGTGGCTTGTGCTAGGGGTGTTCCCGGCGTGGGCGCAAACGGGAGCGAGCCTTGCCGGCGTGGTGACGGACCAAACCGGCGCAGCCCTTTCCGATGTCGCGGTGACAATCAAGAACGTCGACACAGGTGCAACGCGCACGACCGCAACCGACGGCGGGGGGCACTTTCAGGAGTCCGGCCTGCCTCCGGGGCGCTTCGAGATTCGAGCGGCAAAACACGGGTTCGCCGATGAAACGCGTAGGGGAATCAGCTTGGCGGCTGGCCAGGACGCTACGGTCGACATTAAGATGGGGCCGAGCACCCCAGACGCCTGCGCGAGCGGCCACGAGTTCGCCACCACCGATTGCTCGCTGACCTGGCACGGCATCACGGTGTACGGTGCGTATGACGTCGGCGTCGGCTGGGTCAGCCACGGCTTACCGGAAAACGGCTATAACTATGAAGGCGAATCTCTGGTGAACCGAAATGGCCGTCAGTCTCGATTCATCGTCGCACCGAACAACCTGCAGCAGACAGGTCTGGGCGTCAGGGGCAAGGAAGAGTTTCTGCCTGGCTGGTCCGTTGTGTTCAACGGTTCCACTGGCATCAATCCGCAGTCCGGCCTGCTCGCCAACGCGTCGGCCACCCAGACCGCCAACAACGGCCTTCCCAGGAGCAGCTATTCGGAGGCCATCGACGGCGCGCGCGCCGGCCAACCTTTCAATGACGAATACTATGGTGGTGTGTCGTCCGCGCAATTCGGCACGCTGACCTTCGGTCGTCAGCGCGCTCTCGGCACCGATGTGATGCTCGTTTACGATCCGGTCGGCGGCGGGTATGGCTTTTCGTACATCGGGTACAACGGCACGATGGCCGGCGGCGGCGACACCGAGGACTCCCGTTGGGACGACGCCCTGAAGTATCGCCTCACCCGTGGCCCGGTCCATTTCGGCGCGATGTATAAATTCGCCAATGGTTCTGGCGGCTGCTACTCGGCCTCCGCAACCTGGACTGCTACCACCTGTACGCCGGTAGCGCCGCATAACGACGCCTTTGGATTCGACCTCGGCGGAAACTACGGCAAGCTCTCCGCCGACATCGTCTACCAACATTACAACCAGGCGATCAGCGTATTGAACCCTTTGCTGGGACCTCAGAGTCCGGCGGCGCCATATCAGTCGACCACCAACAGCATCAATACAAACCCCGTCACCGGGGCCAATCTGATCGACACGAACAACACCGTATATGGCATCGTGACCGACAACAACGCCGTTATGGTCGCTGCCAAGTATGTGTGGGACCCGTTCAAGCTTTTTGCCGGCTACGAATACATCTGGCAGAATAATCCGTCGAACCCGTTGGGCGTGGGCGCCTCCGACCAGGGTGGCTATATCATGAGCGGGGTCGAAGACAACAATCTTGATTCTGAAAAGTTGGTGCAGATCTGGTGGACGGGCGTGAAGTACACCTACCGCAGCAAAACCGATTTCACTTTCGCGTGGTATCAACAGCGGCAGAACGACTTCCGGATTCCGCCGGCCTGCTCGCCCGCAGCCGGTTTCCGCGCCTCCTGCGCGGGCACCCTCAACGAGGTGTCGGTCTATGCGGATCATCACTTCACCAAGCGCTTCGACGCTTTTGCCGGAATTGCGTATTCCTACGTGAGCGGCGGTCTGGCCATCGCCATTCCTCATGGCCCCGGCGTCCCCTATAACTACAACAGCAACTTTGCTCCGATAGTCGGTGGTCGTTTCGCCTTCTAATCGCTTCCGGGGCTCAACCATTCACACCGATTCAACCCGAACACAAATAAGCGCTGTGTGTGCGGATACCGCAAGCCTTCTTTCCCTATTTGTGCTTCGGGTCGAACTCATCGCCAATCCGTGTCGTCTTGCAGATGTAGGAATTGGATTAGTCTTGTATGCACAAAACAATCAGCTAGATTATCTGAGGGAGTATCGGCGTGAATCCACAGATTTTTCGGGATGGCGTGCGCTGGCTAATCGCGAAACCAATTCCCACACTGCTGGCTGGTGTCGTGTTGGCGTTGGCCCTGGGCGCTGGTACCGTCGCGTTTTCGGTTCTGAACGCAGCGATACTCAGGCCCGCGCCATATAAGGATGCCTCGCAGATCGTTGCGGTTTCCAATTTTCACGCCCAGCGCGGATCTGACTTCGGAGTATCACCTGGACGCTTTCAAGATTTTCGTCAAGACAACCGCACATTCGAAGACGTCGCGGCTTTTCGAACATTCAATCAAACCTTTGTGCTGACAGGAGTTGAAGAGCCGGAACTTCTGCGTGGCGCCCGTGTTTCGAAAGACTTCTTTCACTTGCTTCGGGTTAGTCCAGCACTCGGTCGAACATTCGAATCGGAAAAGGAATTAGAAGAAAATCGAACCGTCATTCTCAGCCATGCACTTTGGTGCAGGCACTACGCGTGCGACCCCAATATCCTAGGAAGATCAGTCGTCTTTGACGGTGCGGAATATATCGTAATCGGCGTGATGCCGCGATCGTTCAAAACCTACTTCGACAGACCAATGGAATTATGGTTGCCACTCCTCGAAAAAGGCCAGTCAGGTTCAGATCGTGGAGTGGGTGATCTTCATATTCTGGCTCGTTTGAAGAAGGGCATAACCTTACAACAAGCTCAAACAGAATCCGCAATTCTAGATCATCGGCTGGCGGAACAATACCCGGAGACCGACAAAGACTTGTCATTTCGCATGTCTTATTGGTGGCCTTCGGTAACCGGGGGTGCGCGTCCTGCGCTGGCGATATTGTCAGGTGCGGTAGCCCTGCTGCTCTTGATCGCATGTTCGACCATGGCTTTTGTACAGCTTGCCAAAGCATTTTCGCGCGAGAAAGAAATCGCGATTCGCCTGGCTTGCGGTGCCAGCCGTCTGCGACTGACAGGTGCGTTTCTCGTTGAAGGATTTCTGTATGGGGCTCTCGCGGGAGGTTTGGGAATACTTTTGGCTTTTGGGGTAACCAATTCCATCATCGCGTTGGTGCCAGAGAGTGTCTACATTCCGCGTCTGAATGAAACCAGTCTAGACGGTCATGTTTTGGGCTTTTCCGTTGCTACGGCCGTATCTGCCGGGCTGATCTTCGGACTGATTAGCGCGTTTTCGATGATTCCTACGGACCCTTTCACTCATCTGGGCGGCGGTGCTGGCACTATCATCCAGAATACGCTTCGAAAAAAGGCGCGAATTTCGCTCGTGGTCCTTCAGATGGCGGTGGCCATCATCCTAACGGTCGGAACGGGACTGATGTTGAAGAGTCTAGTTCTGACGACGCGTGTCCCATTGGGATTCAACTCGGACCTTCTCCTGATGTCCGAGATTCAGCTTTCCCCCGCTGTAATGAGCCATCCGGATGCGTGGCGCAACTACTATCGTGAGGTTACCGAGAAACTCACTTCGACGCCTGGCGTGGAATCGGTCGCCATTGTCAGCCCGCTACCGTTTGGCGACGAGGCCTTCATGGGAACGATCTCATCTCCAACTTCGACGAACAAACACGATGCACTCATTCGATACATCAGCACCGGTTTTGTCCCTACCCTTGGGCTCACCTTGTCGCAGGGTCGTCCATTTCTAGAAAGCGATTATTCGGCGAAATCCGAAGCCGTGATTGTGAATGAGACTCTGGTGCGCTTGTTCTGGCCCGACGGCAACCCGGTGGGGAAACGTATTTCCGTCGACTCCAAAGATGCCTACACCGTTGTTGGAGTGTTTAAGGATTTCAAAGACTTCAATCGGACGACCCCCATTCTTCCCGAGATATATCTGCCCTTTGGGAAGGACGTGACGCCATTTGCAGCCGCAATTGTGAGGACCAAATCACCAGGTGCTTCTTTTGCTGCCGTTATCCGAGATCAGGTCAGAAACGCGGACCGGAATCAGCCTTTGCCGAAGGTCAGGGCGATGGCCTCTTTTGTGTCCGATGATTTAGCGTCTTCGCGCTTCTTTTCGGTTTTTCTGGGCGGGCTAGCTTGCGTGGCTTTACTGCTCGCGCTGATCGGAATCTACGCCACCCTTTCGCTTTCGGTCGGGCAACGTTCCCGGGAGTTTGCTATACGCATGGCCTTAGGCGCAGATCGACTGAATGTCACCACCCTCGTGATAAAGGATTCCTTGCTGATTATCGTTGCTGCAGAAGTGTTGGGGATAACGGGTGCATTGATCCTGGCGAAGTTCCTGTCAACGCTGCTGTTCGGTGTAAAGCCAATGGACCCCGTCACGCTGGCGGCGGTCGCCCTCGTGTCTGGGACAACGGCACTTGCCGCGTCGTATGTACCAACTCGCGCTGCAACTGACGTTGATCCGGCGGTCGTCTTACGTAACGAATAGGCTCGTCGGTATTCCGCGAACTTGGTCGAGTTAGCTGTCTCAGCCGTCACACCTAGCCTTGAGACTTCCGTTTGAGATAGATTCTCTGCGGAGGATTCACGAATATTCAAGCGGCGATTAGACGCGAATAGAAAAAGCTCGAAAAGCAGATGGGTACGTTGCAGCACCCGTTGAAGTGTTCGATCCGCCGCGGAAGCTTTCAGACATTCAGCCGCTGTCGAAGTTAAAGGCGTGAACAAGCGCGTGCTGTCGGCTTAGGCTTTTGAGCGAAACGTGATTCGCAGAGCCGGCAGGGATGCCGGCGCTACCCGTCACGGGTCGCCAATCGGTAACTGGAGAATCGGTGAAGTATTGATTTCAAATCATTGAACTGCAGGTCGCTGGCCCCAGGTTCACCTTTTTATGCATAAGACCCTTCTTGGCATTCAGGATGTCGCGCGAAAACTGGAAATCCCGGATCGGTATTTGGAAGCGCTGGGCCGATATGGCGCCAAGGTGCGGCTGGAGTTGCTAGCCGATCCCGCGTACAAGCGGCGGGGGGAGTTGATTTTGGTTACGGCGACTACGCCGACGGTTTCAGGAGAAGGCAAGACGGTTACGTCGATCGGGTTGACGCAGGGGTTGGCGCTGCTGGGAAAGCGGGTGGTTATTACGTCACGAGAGCCTTCGCTGGGGCCAGTGTTTGGGATGAAAGGTGGGGCGGCCGGCGGAGGGCTTTCTCAGATTGAGCCGAGCGCGAAGATCAACCTTCATTTTCATGGGGACTTTCACGCGATTTCTTCGGCGCACAATCTGCTTGCGGCGTTGATCGACGCGCATCTTTTTCACGGCAACGGCCTGAATCTGGACCCGGAGCGGATCACGTGGCCGCGGACCCTGGACATGAATGACCGGGCTTTGCGGCGCATCGCGGTTTCGTTGGACAGCAAGAAGGATGGCGGCGGGCGGAAGACGGGTTTCGTGATCACGGCGGCGTCGGAGATCATGGCCATTTTCGCGCTGGCACGGGACTTGAAGGACTTGCGGCAGCGGCTGGATTCGATCGTGGTGGGCGTGACGCGCGACGGGAAACCTGTGCGCGCGGCAGAACTGCAAGCGACCGGTGGAATGATGGCATTGCTGGCGGACGCCATTCTGCCGAACCTGGTGCAGACAACCGATGGCACGCCTGCCTTTGTACACGCCGGGCCGTTCGGGAACATCGCGCACGGAACCAGCAGCGTGATTTCGCAGGAGATGGGATTGCGGCTGGCCGATTACGTCGTGAATGAGGTAGGGTTCGGAGCGGACCTGGGGGCCGAAAAATATTTCGATATTGTGATGAGGCAGGCGGGGATCACGCCGGCGGCAGCGGTGCTGGTGACGACGGCGCAGAGTATTCGGAACCAGGGAAAAGGCGATCTAGAGCACGGCTTGCCGAACCTGGGCAGACACATCGACAACCTGCGTGGATTTGGAGTGCCGACGATCGTGGCCATTAACCGGTTCCCTGCGGATACAGATGCGAACCTGCAACGGCTAGCGGAGTACTGCGCGGAGCATGGGACAGCCACGGCGCTTTCGGAGGCGTTCACAAAGGGCGGGCCCGGAGACAAGGAGTTGGCGGAGAAAGTTGTGGCGCTGATCGACGAGAATCCTGAACCCGTGGCGCGGACGACTTACGCGCTGGAGGAGCCGTTGGAGGAAAAAATCCAGAAAGTGGCGCGGAAGATTTATGGAGCCGGCGAAGTTCACTTCAGCGAGATGGCGAACGAGAAGTTGCGACGGTTTTCGGAGTGGGGATACGGGAGGCTCGCGGTTTGCATTGCAAAGACGCAGTATTCGTTTACGGACGATCCGAAGATATTGGGGGCGCCTACCGGTTGGACTTTGCATGTAACGGATGCTTCGCTGTCGGCAGGGGCGGAATTTGTTGTGGTGATTTGCGGGAACATGATGCTGATGCCGGGGTTGCCTAAGGTGTCGCGGGCGGCGTCGATCGATGTGGATGATTCGGGTGGGATTGTTGGAGTTTGAGAACGGCGGAGGATGGGGCAACAACGAAAAGCGGGATATCACAGGACGCCTCCGACAGAAAAACAGAAATGAGACCGAGATTTACCGCAGAGCGCCGAGATAACGGAGAAGAGGGGGGTTAGCGGGCGTCACACTTTGGGGTGTCGGTGTTGAGTCACTTCAGGAGGGCTTTGGCTTGCGAAAGATCGGGGTTGAACTTCGAACTTTCGGGCATGGCCCTTGCTAGGTTACGCGATTCCTAGTTTGCGTTGCATCTGCTCCAAGGAGACGCCTTTGGTTTCTGGGTAGAAGGCGGCCACGACTACGAGTTGCAAGACCATCATGGCGGAGAAGAAAACGAAGGGGTAGGCGCCGGAGGAATGGGCTACCAGCGGAAAGATGAGGGAGATTACGCCGTTCATGAACCAGTGGGAGAAGCTGCCAAGGCTTTGGCCTTTGGCGCGAACCTGGTTGGGGAAGACTTCGCCGATGTACACCCAGATGACCGCGCCTTGCGAGAAAGCGAAGAAGGCAATGAAGCCGACGAGGAGCCAGACGAGAAGGCCCTGATGTTGGTGGGTGAAGAAGACATAGGCGACGCCGCCGAGGCAGATTGCGGTGCCGACCGAGCCCACCAGGAGCAGCGTTTTTCTGCCGATTTTGTCGATTACGGACATGGCGATCATGGTGAACAGGAGGTTGGTGCCGCCGACGGCCACCGCTTGCAGGTCGCCGGAGACTTTGCTGAAGCCCGCGGCGATGAAGATGTCGTTGATGTAGTAGAGGATAGCGTTGATGCCAGAGAGCTGGTTGAACATGCCGATGGAGACGGCGAGGAAAATCGGGAAGCGATATTTCCACGAGAATAGGGCGTCGCTGCCGACGTGTTCGGTGTCGATGGACTGAACGATGTCCTGCAATTCTTCTTCGTAATTTTCCTCACCGATGGTGCGCAGAACGTCGCGGGCCTCCTCGACGCGTTTCTTCTTGACCAGCCAGCGCGGGCTGCGCGGAATGCCGAACAGCAGAAGGAAGAAAAGGGCGGCGGGTAACGCCGGTACGGCGAATTTCCAGCGCCACTCGTCGGCGCCGAAATGCGCCAACCCCACCAGATAGTTCGAAAAGTAGGCCAGCAAGATGCCGAAGACCACGTTGAATTGGAAGAGGCCGACCAGGCGGCCGCGAAACTTGGCGGGGGCGAGTTCGGCGATGTACATGGGGCCGAGGACCGAGGAGCCGCCGATGCCGAGGCCGCCGATGAAGCGGAAAAAGACAAGGGCATCCCAGTTCCAGGCAAAAGCGCAACCCAGGGAGGAAACCAGATATAGGACGGCGAGGACGCGCAGGCTGTCGCGGCGCCCGAAGCGGTCGCCGGGGATACCGGCCAGCATGGAGCCGAAGATGGTGCCGACGAGCGCGCTCGTTACCGTGACGCCCAGCAGGCCCGGGGAGAGACGGTAGACCTCGGTAAGGGAGCGGGTGGTACCGGAGATGACGGCGGTATCGAAACCGAACAGGAGGCCGCCTAACGCGGCTACTCCAGTGCTCTTGACCAGGGTGGAGTTGAGAGCCATGGGTCGGCGGAGATTGTACAGGCTTCCGTAAGAAAGAGCGGGAGTATTTGGGGGAGTTCTACCTTCGCGGGTGGAGAGGATTTGATCGGGATTGGGAGTAGGGCTGACCTGGGTAGCTGCGGTTGAAGAGAAAAAACCCCACTCGCAACGGCGGCCTGTGGGGGCCCCCGGCTCGTCAAGCTAGAAACGGAACTCGGAGCCGGCAGGATCAGGAAAAGCCGGCTACTAGTCTCCTGGAATGATCCGACGATGAATTGGAACTCGGGAGGCGCGGAGGGAGGGGCGTCCACCGCCCGACTGTCCGGCGAAATGAATTTACGGTAACAGAATTGACACAGGATACGGGGACACGATAGGTTGAAGGCCTCCTCCCTTTCCGGTGATCCTTGTCCCTAAGAGGATTCCGAAACCAGCCGATAGTTTTGTATGCGGGAGGCGAACCTAACCGGCGGTATGGCTGCACGTGCGTACCCCGAAACCCGCGGAACGAGTGAGCAGTTCTTATTTGACGAAAAAATCCTCCACCCACCGCCTGAGGCGGTGCATCTAACGTTTGTTTGAAAGCGGCGGGCGGCATTTCTCCCGCGAGGGAGTTCATGTGAGTCAGGCGAAGAGTCAGATGGATATGGATCAGCTCAGCATCAATACCATACGCACGCTGGCGATTGATGCAGTACAGAAGGCCAATTCCGGGCATCCGGGGGCGCCGATGGGGTTGGCGCCGGTGGTGTATGAGCTGTGGCAGAAGTACTTGCGGTACGATCCGGCCGATCCGCTGTGGCCCAACCGCGACCGCTTTGTGCTGTCTGCCGGGCACGCGTCGATGCTGCTGTACGCGACGCTGCACCTGACCGGGGTACGCAAGGTGGATGGCGAGGGAAAAGTCGTCGATCGGCCTGCGGTTTCGATGGATGACATCCAGCATTTTCGGCAACTGGACAGCAATACCCCCGGGCATCCGGAATCGCATCTGACGACGGGCGTGGAAACCACCACCGGTCCGCTGGGACAAGGCGCCGGAAATAGCGTGGGCATGGCGATCGCCGGCAAGTGGCTGGGCGCGAATTATAACCAGCCGGGCTTTGACGTATTCGACTTCAACGTGTACGCGTTGTGCGGCGACGGCGACATGATGGAAGGCGTGTGCTGCGAAGCCGCGTCGCTGGCCGGCCACCTGAAGCTTTCCAATCTTTGCTGGATTTACGATCACAACCACGTGACCTTGGATGGGCCGGCTTCGTTTTCCTTCAGCGAAGACGACATGACCCGCTTTGTGGCCTATGGATGGAACGTGACCCGGGTAGCGGATGCCAACGACCTGGATATGCTGGGCCGCGCGTACGAGACATTTTTGAAGACCAAGGACCGGCCAACGTTGATCGTCGTGGACAGCCACATCGGGTATGGATCGCCGCACAAACAGGATAGCTCGGATGCCCACGGCGAGCCGCTGGGTGAAGAAGAGGTCAAGCTGACGAAAAAGTTTTACGGCTGGCCGGAAGACGCGAAATTCCTGGTTCCTGACGGCGTATACAACCAATTCAAGAATGGCATCGGCAAACGCGGAGCGGAAATCCACGGCGACTGGTCGAAGAAATTTGAGGATTACAGAAAACAGTTCCCGAAGCTGGCGGATCAGCTCGACAAAATCCAGAACTGGCAACTGCCCGACGGCTGGGATAAGGATTTGCCGACGTTCCCTGCAGATGCCAAGGGCATGGCCACTCGCGATTCTTCAGGTAAGACGCTGAATGCACTGGCGAAGAATATTCCGTGGCTGATTGGCGGGTCGGCCGACCTTGCGCATTCGAACAAGACCAACTTGACCTTCGACGGCGCGGGAGATTTCTTTCCCAACGCCTATCACGGGCGGAATTTGCATTTTGGCGTGCGGGAACACGCCATGGGCGCGGCGGTCAACGGCATGAGTGTGACCCGGCTGCGGGCCTTCAGTGCGACGTTTTTTAATTTCAGCGACTACATGAAACCGAGCATGCGCTTGGCGGCTTTGATGGAAACGCCGGCGATCTTCATTTTCACGCACGATTCGATCGGGCTTGGAGAAGATGGCCCGACCCACCAGCCCATCGAGCAACTGGCTGGTTTGCGTGCGATGCCGAACATGATCGTGCTACGGCCGGGCGACGCCAACGAAGTCGTCGAGGCGTACAAGGTCATCATGCAGCTGCGACATTCACCCGCGACACTGGTGCTGACGCGGCAGGCGATGCCGACGTACGACCGAACGAAATTTGCGCCGGCTTCCGGAGTGGCCAAGGGCGCTTACGTTTTGATCGATGCCGAGGGTGGCAAGCCCGACGTGATACTGATGGGCACGGGCAGCGAAGTGCACCTTTGCGTCGAGGCGTACGAAAAATTAAAAGCGGAAGGCATCAAGGCTCGCGTGGTGAGCATGCCTTCGTGGGAATTATTCGAGAAGCAAGACGCTGCGTACAAAGAGAGCGTCTTTCCGGCCGCGGTGACCGCTCGCGTGTCCGTGGAAATGGCTGCAACGCTCGGATGGGACCGCTACGTCGGGCCGAAGGGCAAGATGATCGGCATGCATTCGTTTGGGGCGTCGGCGCCGCTCAAAGACGTACTGAAGAAATTCGGCTTTCTCACCGAGAATGTCGTAGCCGCGGCAAAACAAGTCTTGGGAAAGTGAGTGCGCGATGCCCGCGATGAAGGTGGCAACTGGCTCGGCCCCTGCGGCGGCTGGGCGGGACCAAGATTCTGGAAACGAATTTTGTGATAGCTGAGGCGAGTCGAAGCAAACTCGAACAAGTGTTCGGACTTTCCGGGTAGAGCGGCGCGTTGCGGCGGGGCGTACAATAGTGATTGGGATTTTGCGGCAAAGGAGAACTTTATGACTACGACATCGACGATTCCAAACGTCGGAGCGAATCAGGGCACCAATCCGTTGAAGGGCTTGAACGCCTACGGCCAGTCGCCGTGGATGGACTACATACGACGGGACCTGCTGACCAGCGGGGGTTTGAAGAAGATGATCGATCAGGACGGGTTGCGCGGGATGACCTCCAACCCGACGATTTTTGAGAAAGCGATCACCGGCAGCAAGTTCTATTCTGACATTCTGGAAGCGCCCGACGCGAAGCAACTGGGCGCGAGCGGCGTTTACGAGAAAATCGCCATTCGCGACGTGCAGGACGCCACCGACATTTTCAAGCCGGTGTATGCAGAGACCAAGCGCCGGGACGGCTACGTTAGCCTGGAAGTCTCGCCGCTGCTGGCCAACGACACCAAGGCCACCATCGACGAAGCGCGGCGTTTGTGGAAGACCGTGAACCGGGAGAACTTGATGGTGAAAGTGCCGGCGACGCCGGCAGGCATCCCTGCCATTCGCCAGCTTCTGGAAGACGGGATCAACATCAACATCACCTTGCTTTTCGCGCAGTCCGCGTACGAGCAGGTTGCCGAAGCTTACCTCGCGGCGCTGGAAGCGCGCGTGAAAAAGGGCCAGGACGTCAGCCACATCGCCAGCGTGGCCAGCTTCTTTGTCAGCCGCATCGACACGCTGATCGACAGCCAGATCGAAACCAAGTTGAAGACGGAGACCGACGCGAATAAAAAAGCGCTGCTCGAGCTCGATCGAAGGCAAAGTGGCCATCGCGAACGCCAAGCTGACCTATAAGAAGTACCAGGAACTGTTTGGCGACGCGCGGTGGAAGGCGCTGGCAGCCAAAGGCGCGCAAACGCAGCGCTTGCTGTGGGCCAGCACCAGCACCAAGAATCCCAAGTATCGCGACGTGCTCTACGTGGAGGAACTGATCGGCGCCGACACCGTGGACACGATTCCGCCAGCGACGTTCGACGCGTTCCGGGACCACGGCAAGCTCCGCGCCAGCCTCACCGAAAATGTCGACGAAGCCGCAAAGACCATGGCTAACCTCGAGAAAGCCGGCATCTCGATGAAGGAAGTCACCGAGAAGCTCGTCGCCGATGGGGTCAAGCTTTTCGCCGATGCCTTCCACTCGCTTCTGGAAGCCACGGGCAAAACTGCCGGAGTACACGCGTGAGTCTGAATCGCCAAAGTTACAAACTTCCCGCCACACTCTCGGACGCCGTGAAGGCGTCGCTTGAAGATTGGAAAAAGAACAACAAGGTCCAGCGGCTGTGGGAGCGTGACGCCTCGGTCTGGACGGGTGCCGACGAAAGCAAGTGGCTCGGCTGGCTTCCGATCGTCGAAGAACAGATCGGCCAGATCGACACGTTGAAAAATATCGCGGCCGACATCAAGAAAGCCAAATTCAAGCATGCTTTGCTGCTCGGCATGGGCGGATCGAGCTTGTGTCCCGAGGTCCTGCGCCTCACCTTCGGCAAGATCAAGGGTTTTCCGGAGCTGCATGTCCTCGATTCCACCGATCCGGCGCAGATCAAGGCGATCGAGAAGAAGCTCGACCTCAAAAGCACGATTTGCATCGTTTCCAGCAAATCCGGCAGCACGCTGGAGCCAAACATCTACAAGCAATACTTTTTCGAAGAGATCAAAAAGAAAGTCGGCGAGAAGGAAGCCGGCAACCGCTTCATCGCCATTACCGACCCGGGATCGAAGATGCAACAGGTCGGCGAACAAGACAAGTTCCGCAAGATCTTTTTCGGCGTGCCCAGCATAGGCGGGCGTTACTCGGCGCTCTCGAATTTCGGCATGGTGCCCGGCTCCATCATGGGCATCGACATTCCGAAATTTCTGAAGGTCACCGCGGAGATGGTGAAAGCGTGCGGCGCCGATGCCGCCGCCGATGTAAATCCCGGAGTGCTGCTCGGCGCGATTCTTGGAACCGCTGCCGTTCACGGCCGCGACAAAGTCACGATCATCGCGTCCCCGGGAATTCACGATCTCGGCGCATGGCTCGAGCAACTCATCGCCGAGTCCACTGGAAAAAATGGGAAGGGCATCATTCCGATTGATCGAGAGACGCTCGCCAAGCCGGCCGTGTACGGGAACGATCGCGTCTTCGCGTACCTGCGCCTGCAAACCAAACCAAACAAGGCTCAGGACGCCGCCGTGGCGGCGATCGAAAAAGCCGGGAATCCGGTCGTTCGCATCTCGCTACCCAATATTTACAACCTCGGCCAGGAATTCTTCCGATGGGAAATTGCCACCGCCGTCGCCGGTTCTATCATCGGCATCGATGCCTTTAACCAGCCCGACGTGGAAGCCAGCAAAATCGAAACAAAGAAATTGACGAGCGAGTACGAAGAAAAAGGCAAGCTGCCTCCGGAAACTCCTTTCTTTGAAGCTAACGGCATCAAGCTTTACGCCGACGATAAAAACACCGCGGCCCTCAAGGGCGGTTCGACTCTAGCTGGCGTACTGCAAGCGCACCTTGACCGAATTCACGCCGGAGATTACTTTGGCGTTCTCGGCTACATCACGATGAACGACGCGAACGCAAGAGCGCTGCAGAAGATCCGCCTCGCCGTGCGGGACAACAAGAAGGTGGCCACCGTTCTCGGCTTCGGCCCGCGTTTCCTGCACTCCACAGGTCAAGCCTACAAGGGAGGTCCGAACAGCGGCGTATTCCTGCAAATCACGTGCGACGACGCCGTCGACCTGCCCGTGCCAGGACAAAAATACACGTTTGGCGTAGTGAAGGCAGCGCAGGCCCGCGGCGATTTCGCGGTGCTCAATGAACGCGGGCGCCGCGCGCTTCGCGTGCACCTCGGCAAGAATGTCGTCAAGGATCTCGCGAAGGTAAGCGCGGCCCTGCAGCAGGCGTTGAAATAGGGCCCGGGGGTAAACGCCAAGAGTCGCCAAAGGTTTATTCGCCATCAATCGAACCGCTGAGGAGCGCACGCAATGCAATTGGGCATGATCGGACTAGGCAGGATGGGCGCCAACATGGTGCGCCGCCTGCAAAAAAACGGCCACCAATGCGTGGTCTACGACCGCAGCGCCGACTCCGTGAAGCAACTCTCCGGGGAGGGCGCCACCGGTTCCACGTCTCTCGATGATTTCGTCAAAAAGCTCAGTAAGCCGCGCGCCGTCTGGCTCATGGTTCCCGCTGGCGTCGTTGACGCCACGCTCCACGAACTCACCGGCAAGCTGGACGTCGGCGACATCATCATCGACGGTGGAAATTCCTACTACATCGACGACATTCGCCGCGCCAAGGAACTATCCGCCAAGGGCATTCACTACGTTGACGTAGGCACAAGCGGCGGGGTCTGGGGTCTCGAGCGCGGTTACTGCCAGATGATTGGCGGCGAAACCGAAATCGTGAAACACCTCGATCCCATTTTTAAAACGCTGGCTCCCGGACGCGGCAACGTTGACCGCACGCCCGGCCGCGAAAAGGTCGGCGGCACCGCCGAAGAAGGCTATCTGCACTGCGGGCCATCTGGCGGCGGCCACTTCGTGAAAATGGTCCACAACGGCATCGAGTACGGCTTGATGGCGGCCTACGCCGAAGGCCTCAACATTCTGAAGCACGCCAACGTCGGCAAGCTCACGCACGAAACCGACGCCGAGACCACGCCGCTCCGTTATCCCGAGCACTACCAGTACGACTTCAACCTCGCCGACGTCACCGAAGTCTGGCGCCGGGGCAGTGTGGTCGCTTCCTGGCTGCTCGATCTTACCGCCATCTCGCTGCTCGAACAGCCGACGCTCGAACGTTATTCCGGCCGCGTTTCGGATTCCGGCGAGGGTCGCTGGACGATCGTCGCGGGCATCGAGTCCGGCGCGCCGTGCCCGGTCCTGACCGATGCTCTGTACGAGCGTTTCACTTCGCGCGGTGAATCCGATTTTGCGTCCAAGATTCTCTCCGCCATGAGATTCCAGTTCGGCGGACACCTCGAAAAGAAACAATAAACAAAAAAAGGCTCAGCTTAAAAACGCAAGACCAGGAGCGCCAGAACCTTTCATGAGCTCGAACCATCAAGCCTCGAGTCCCGCACCGTCACCTTGCGTGATGGTCATCTTCGGCGCCACCGGCGACCTTACCAAACGCAAGCTGATGCCGGCGCTCTGCAATCTCGCAAACGACAACCTCCTCTCCAAGCAATTCGCCATCGTCGGTTTCGCAACCAACGATTTCACCACCGATAGCTTTCGGAAAACGCTGTCGGAGGATGTCCCAAAATACGCTCCCGCACACATCGACATGAAACACTGGGACTGGTTCAAGGAGCGCATTTACTACGTAAAGGGCGATTTCCAGGACCCGGAAGCCTACAAGCGTCTCGCCCAGCAAATCGAAGCAGTCGGCAAGGAACACGACACCCAGGGGAACAAGTTTTTTTACCTTGCCGTAGCCCCGCGGTTTTTCTCCCCGATCGTGCAGCAGTTGGGGCAGGCGGGACTAACCAAGGAAGAGAACAATCAGTGGGCCCGAGTCATCGTGGAAAAGCCTTTCGGCCACGACCTCGCTTCGGCGATTCAACTCAACAAGGATTTGAAGCAAGTTCTCTCGGAAAACCAGATTTACCGCATCGACCACTATCTTGGCAAAGAGACGGTCCAGAACCTGATGGTCTTTCGCTTCTCCAACAACATCATCGAGCCGCTCTGGAACCGCAACTACGTCGATCACGTGCAGATCACCGCCGCGGAAACCGTCGGCGTCGAGCATCGTGGCGGTTTTTACGAAACGGCCGGCGCTTTGCGGGACATGGTGCCCAACCACCTCTTCCAGTTGCTCACCATGACCTCCATGGAGCCGCCCATCTCTTTCGGCGCCGACGAGGTTCGCAACAAGCAGGCCGAAGTACTCCACGCCATCCAGCCCTTGTTTCCCGAAGACGTGCTAACCAACACGGTGCGGGGCCAATACGACGAAGGCGAAATTGACGGTGAAAGAGTCCCCCGCTATCGCCATGAGCCCGACGTCGCGGCCGCCTCCAACACCGAGACCTTCGTCGCGCTCAAGCTTCAAATCGACAACTGGCGCTGGGCCGGTGTTCCTTTCTACCTGCGCACCGGAAAGCGTCTGGCCACTCGCGCCACGGAAATCGTCATCCAGTTCCGCCGCACGCCTTTCGTCCTTTTCCGCAACACCGCCGTGAAAAATCTAGAAACGAACCGCTTGGTGATTCACATCCAACCGGAGGAAGGCATCTCGCTGAGTTTCGGCGCGAAGGTTCCCGGCTCGGTGATGAAGCTGGGCCTGGTGAATATGGATTTCGACTACTGCAACTATTTCGGCGTGGAGCACAGCACGGGTTACGAGCGGCTTCTTCGTGACTGCATGGCGGGCGACGCCACGCTGTTTCAGCGCGCCGACATGGTGGAAGCCGGCTGGAGCGTGATTCAGCCAATCATCGACGTTTGGCACGCCCTGCCCGCTCGCGGCTTTCCGAACTACGGCGCCGGCTCGTGGGGACCTGCTGAAGCCGAAGAATTGCTCGAGCGCGACGGCCGCGCCTGGCGCCGCATCGGCGAAGAAGACATCGACAAACGCAGCAGTCACGTCTCCGCGCCTGACAAAGCCGTGAGGGCTTGACATGAGCATCAGTTCTGGAGCCGTTATGGGAGCTAACGTGAACCGCGAAGTCCGGATCCTGCCCGACGCCAACGCCATCGCTCGCCGCGCCGCCGAAAAGATCGTCGAAGCGGCGGCCGCCGCCGTGAACGAAAAAGGTATCTTCACCATCTCCCTGGCCGGGGGTTCCACGCCCAAGACTCTCTACAACCTGCTCGCCACCGATCCTGTTTTCAAATCGCAGATGCCGTGGGCCAAGACGCAATTCTTCTTCGGCGACGAACGCCATGCCCCGCCCGACGATAGCGAAAGCAATTTCCGCATGGCCAACGAGTCGATGCTCTCGAAGGTGGCGCTAAAACCCGAGCAGGTCATTCGCATCAAAGGCGAATACGAAGAAACGGAAAAGGCCGCCAAGGAATACGAGCAAACCTTGTGCGCCTGGTTTAAGCTCTCCGACGGGCAGTTGCCTCGCTTTGACGTTTTACTTCTCGGAATGGGTGATGAGGGACACACGCTTTCGCTCTTCCCCGGAACCAAGGCTCTGCAGGATAATGGACGCTTGGTGATGTCGAACTGGATTGGCAAACTCTACACCGAGCGCGTCACCATCACCGCGCCGGTGGCCAATCATTCGGCGCTGGCCATCTTCATGGTGACCAAGGCCGACAAGGCCCTGGCACTGAAAGCCGTGCTGGAAGGACGCTACGAACCGGAGCAATTGCCGTCGCAGTTGATCCAGCCAAAGAACGGAAAACTTTTGTGGCTGGTGGACACCACCGCGGCAAGCAAGCTCTCTATCGGAATTCGAGAATAACAACAATAAGAATGGGTTGACCGCTCTGCGGTCACACGGGAAAGAGGAGAAACACAATGGCAACCATCGCAAGCGGAAGCAAAGTCGAAACGTATCTAGGCGCGAAAGCCGAATACCTTCTGGGATTCAAGTCGCCGAAAATTTCGAAAGAGCGCCTGCATGTTCCGGGCCCCAAGTTCGTTGACGAGATTTACGCGGCATCGGACCGCAACGTTCGCGTGCTGACCAATCTGCAGCGCATGTTTGGTCACGGGCGCCTGCGCAACACCGGCTATCTCTCAATCCTTCCGGTCGATCAGGGCATCGAGCATTCCGCCGGTGCCAGCTTCGCCAAGAATCCCGACTATTTCGACGGCGAAAACATCGTCAAGCTCGCGATCGAGGGCGGGTGCAACGCGGTGGCCTCCACCCTGGGAGTACTGGGTTCGGTCGCGCGCAAATACGCCCACAAAATTCCCTTCATCGTCAAACTCAATCACAACGAACTGCTCACCTATCCCAACAAGTTCGACCAGATCTTCTTCGGTACCGTGAAGGAAGCTTGGGAGATGGGTGCCGCCGCCATCGGCGCCACCATCTACTTCGGCTCCGAACAAAGCGATCGCCAGATCACCGAGGTCAGCAAAGCCTTCGCGCATGCTCACGATCTCGGCATGGCCACCGTGCTTTGGTGCTACCTGCGCAACAACGCCTTCAAGAAGGACAAGGACTATCACCTCTCCTCCGACCTCACCGGCCAGGCCAACCATCTCGGCGTCACCATCCAGGCCGACATCATCAAGCAGAAACTCGCCGAAAATAACGGCGGCTACACGGCTCTCAACATGGGCGACTCGAGCTACGGCAAGTTCGACAAGCGCATCTACACCGAACTGAACAGCGATCACCCCATCGACCTCTGCCGCTACCAGGTGATCAACTGCTTCGCCGGCCGCTCCGGCATGATCAACAGCGGCGGCGCCTCGGGAGCCAACGATTTCGAGGACGCCGTGACGACCGCCGTGATCAACAAGCGCGCCGGCGGCACCGGGTTGATTTCCGGCCGTAAAGCCTTCCAACGCCCCATGGCCGAAGGCGTTCAACTCATGAACGCCATCCAAGACGTCTACCTAAGTCCCGACGTAACGGTAGCCTAACCGTCGTCGCGGACAAGTCCTCGAATGCAGGCGCCGGAACGGAGCCCGGTGCCAGCACCTGCGGTCTGGGAAATCCATAGGCGGCGAGGTGTATACTCCCTCCCGCCCGAGGAGGGCACAAGTATGCGCATGATGCTCAAAGTCTCGATCCCCGTCGAAGCTGGCAACGCTGCAGTTCGCAATGGCGTCCTGGGCTCCACCATCCAAGGCATCCTCGAAAACCTCAAGCCCGAAGCGGCCTATTTCGCTGAAGACAATGGCGAACGTACTGGGTACATCTTCTTCGACATGAAAGATTCCTCCCAGCTGCCGGCCATCGCCGAACCGTGGTTCCTGGCCTTCAACGCGAAACTCACTGTCCGTCCGGCGATGAATTCGCAAGACCTAGCCACTGCCGGCCCCGGCATGGACCAAGCCGTAAAAGCCCACGGCAAAGCCGCAAGTGCCTGACACAGTTCGTTGCAGCGGCCAGTCTTCGCCTTATCGGTCGTGGCGGGTTTCGGCCCGGTGCTCTCCGTGACCCCCACGGCCTCCGCCGCCCCGTGTTGGTCCGAGCGTCCGAAGCCAAAAAACGAACAAAATTTCTCTTCTCCGCGACCCCAGCGTTTGCGGTGTCTTTTGCGTTAATTCTTGCCTTCCTATTGCGAGCCGTTCGGAAATCATGAAACATATCTCCCCAGCGAGCATCTCATCTCTGACCAAGGCTAAGGAGATGACCGTGGCGAATCGACTTGAAGGCAAGGTAGTGGCGATCACGGGTGGCGACCAGGGGATTGGGCGAGCCATTGCCGAGCGCTTCGCGCAAGAAGGCGCGGACGTCGCGTTGTGCTACCGCGCAAATAAGCAGGGCGCGGACCAAGTCGTTGCTGAGGTCGAGAAGATGGGACGCAAGGCTGCGGCGCTGCAAGCCGACGTCGGCAAGGTGGCCGATGGCCAGCGCTTCATCACCGAAGCGGTCGCGCAACTCGAACGCATCGACATCCTCGTCAACAACGCGGGACTCGAGCGCCGCGCCGATTTCTGGGACGTCACCGAGCAGGATTATGATCTCGTCCTCGACGTAAACTTGAAAGGCCCATTTTTCGTTACCCAAGCCTTCGTGAAGCATCGCATGCAGGCAAAGGCCGGCGGCAAGGTCATCAACATCAGCTCCGTACACGAGGAGCTTCCCTTCCCACACTTCACCTCCTACTGCGCCAGCAAAGGCGGCATCAAAATGATGACCCGCAACCTCTCCATTGAGCTCGCTCCTCTAGGCATCACCATCAATTCGATTGCCCCCGGCGCGATCGAGACTCCCATCAACAAGAATCTACTGAACGATCCGGCGAAGCTGAAGCCACTGCTGGAAAATATTCCGCTCAACCGCTTGGGAAAGCCGGAGGACGTGGCCGGCGTCGCCGCGTTTCTGGCGTCCTCAGACTCGGACTATATGACCGGCACGACCACCTTCATCGACGGCGGCCTGACCTGGAATTACGAGGAACAGTAAAAAGTATCGATCGAAAGGAACACGATGCCGCAAGCTCCCGGAAATGACAGCAAACCGATACGATTGGTAATTGCCGACGTGGATGGCACGCTGGTGACGCACGACAAAATTCTTACCCAGCGGGCCATTCAAGCCGTCTTCAAAATGCGCGAAGCCGGCATTCAATTTGTCATTACCAGCGGGCGGCCACCAAAAGGCATGGCCATGCTTATCGAACCGCTGAAGTTGAACGAACCGATCGCGGCGTTCAACGGCGGCGTAGTCATTCAGCCGGATCTCACGACCGTGCTGCGCCAGAACGTTCTCGCGCCGGACGTGGTAAGAAAAGTCGTGCAGATGATCCTCGACCACAAACTCGATGTCTGGATTTACACCGACACCACGTGGTTTGTGCGCGATAGGAAAGCCGCGCACGTCGCGCGCGAGCAATGGACCGTAAAATTTGAACCGGTCGTCACCGACAAGCTTGAAACCTTGGTGGATAAAGTCGCCAAAGTCGTCGGCGTCGGCGACGATCTCGAGGCCGTCGCTGGTTGCGAAAAAGATGTTCAGCAAGCTTGTGGGGCGAGCGTATCCGCGGCCCGCTCGCAACCCTACTATCTCGACGTGACTCATCCGAGCGCCAATAAGGGCGAAGTGGTGAAAATCATGTCCGAACTGCTGAAGATTCCCCCACAAGAAATCGCCACGATCGGTGACATGCCTAATGACGTGCTGATGTTCGTAAAGAGCGGCGTCAGCATCGCGATGGGCAACGCGAGTCCGGAGGTGCAGAAATCAGCGACCTACGTGACCACGTCCAGCGAAGACGAAGGCTTCGCCAACGCCATGGAGAAATTCATTCTCCAGCGCCACGCCGCGACCCCGTAAAGGTTCAAGCAAGCTCTGTAGGCGCCGGGCTTTAGCCCGGCCCATCCGCAAGGATTTTTGGGGGGCTATTCTGCGAGGTTGGCGCAAGCCGTAGAGATCGGGCGCGTGCGATGAGTTTGGGTCAGGCGCGCGCCATGGTCGCGGCACGGGCGGCTTGCAGCAGCTTGGCAGCGTTGTTTCGCGGATCGCCGTGACCGAAGACAGCGTTGCCCGCCACGAGCAGGTCAGCGCCGGCGCGAACAACGTCGCCCACGGTATTCAGATCGACTCCACCATCGACTTCGATGCGAAACGACAAGCCCCGGGATTCGCGAAGGCGCGCCAGCGTGGCAATTTTTCGCAGCGAGTTTTCGATGAAATGCTGCCCGCCGAAACCAGGGTTCACCGACATCACCAGAACGTGATGCACGATATCCAGCACTTCGTCCAGCGTGTGGACGGGCGTCGCGGGGTTGATGACCACGGCAGGTTTGCAGCCATGCGAGGCGATCAGGTGCAGTGTGCGATCCAGGTGCACGCACGCTTCCTGGTGTACGGAAATCCAGGTCGCGCCGGCTTCGGCGAAAGCGGGAATGAATTCGTCGGCATTCTCGATCATCAAGTGACAATCGAAGGGAACGTCGGGAATTGCTTTGCGCAGCGACGCGACCACCGGAGGGCCGATGGTAATGTTCGGCACGAAATGCCCGTCCATGATGTCCACATGCAGAACGGTGCCGCCGCCGTCGATCGCCGATTGCGCTTGTGCGCCGAGCCGGGCGAAATCGGCGGATAGGATCGAAGGTGCGAGTTCAATCAACGCGGCACTCCTTGCGGCACAAAGTGAGCGAGAGCCCTACAGCTAAAGATGACAATCCCGGCGTTTCCGATGCGATCCTTTAATTATACGCGGAAGGCAGCAACAGCTCCCGCAAATTTGCGGGCTGGGCGCGCAAAAGGTGTTCTATGCGTAGGGGTCGAGGACCCCTGTGCCCCAAACGAAGACACCGTGTCGCGTAACAAGAAGAGCGGACGCGCACGGGGGATGCACCTTCACGATTCGGAGCTGGGCCAGGGGATGGTGCAGTGCTTGGCGTTGCTTTCGCGGGCTAGTTCCAGGGCACGCATTACGTCCAGAGCTTGCGTCAGCGTGACGGCAGGCTGGGCTTGGCCCAGCAGGACGTCGCGGACGTTGGCGTAGTAATCGCGGTAGTCGCCGGTAGCGGAGGGGATCCGGCGCTGGGTTGTGTTGGTACCGTCGGAAAGGGTGAGCAGGCCCCAGTTTTCTTCGGGTTCGGCGCCCCACGGCGCGTCTTTGGGAATCTCGCCGCGGCGCAAATTCATTTCTTGCGGGTCGAAGGTTTGTTTCAGGAACGCGCCTTTTGTGCCGAAAAGCAAAAATCGAGGACGCTGCGTCGCGGCAAGAATGTTCGAGCTGAGAACGGCGCGCCGGCTATTCGGATAGTGAAACAGGACATCGAACGCATCGTCGGCGAGGCCGCCTTCGCGCTCGATGCGAATGTCAGCGGTGACGGCGTCGGGACGGCCGAAGAGTTGCATCGCGTGATCGATCAGGTGCGGGCCAATATCGAACAGAATGCCTGCGCCGGGAACGAGTTGCTCGCGCCACGCATTGGGCTTGAGGTTCGGACGGAAACGATCGTAGTTGGTCTCGAAGCGAATGATGCGGCCAAGCGTGCCTGCGGCGACGAGTTGGAGGATGGCCTGGAAATCACCGTCGTAGCGCCGATTCTGGTAGACGGTGAGCAAACGGCCTGATTTTTGCGCGAATTCGACCAGCGCGGCAGCTTCTTGGTAGCTTGTGGCGAAAGGTTTGTCGACGACGACGTCGCGGCCCGCGGCCAGGCACTGGCGCGCAAACTGAACATGCGTTTCATTCGGCGTGGCGATGACGATCAACCGAATGTCGGGCATCGCCAGCAGCTCGTCGAGGCTGCGCACGATGCGTGCATTTGGATACGCGGCGCTTGCATCGGAACCGGTGCGCTGGAGAATCGCGGCGAGTCGCAGGCCAGGCACGGCGTTGATCACCGGAGCGTGAAATGAGCGTCCCGCTAGGCCGAAACCGATGAGTCCAACGTTAATCATGAGAATGGAGAATGATGAGTTTCTGAAGCATAGAAAATTAAGAACATGGAAGTCGAAAACCGCCTGCACTGGGCCGGTCAAAGCGTATCCGAAATCGGCATGGAAACGTAACCCTGTTCATCAATTTTTCATGAATGGAAGTTGCCGCAGGTGGCCTGCTCCCTCAGAATGAGTGTGCCGATGGCCGCTACAATTCCAGCCCCAACCCGAACCGGCAAACGCAAAGGCTTGCTGGCTTTGCTGGGGGCTGGATTTGTTTTGCTGGGCATCCCGACGGTCATCGTCGGACCGATATTGCCGGTATTTATTTCGCGATGGTCGCTTAGCGACACGCAGGCGGGTTTGTTCTTCAGCGTGCAGTTTACGGCGGCTCTTTGTGGAGTTTGGATTACCACGGCGCTCACGTCTTGGCGCGGCTATCGGCCCAGTCTCGTCATCGGATACCTGCTCACGGGGGCGGGACTAGCGGCGCTGAATGCGCCGACGCATTTGTTGGCCTTGATCGCCACGGCCGCGTTTGGCGTGGGCTACGGGATGGTGGTGCCTCCGACGAATCTTTCCGCCGCCGAAGCCGGCGGCGCGAGCGTTGTAAGCTTGCTCAATTTTGCGTGGTGCATCGGAGCAGTGGCGTGTTCGCCGCTGATATTGGTCGCGCTGCGGCATCACTTCTTGACGGGCTTCCTGTGGATTGTGGCGTTCTTCGCCCTGGTCCTGGCGGTTTGCTTCTTTCTTGCAGGGTTTCCGGCTGAAGAGGGCGCGCCTGCGACCGAATCGCCGAGCGCGCCTGCGACGACCCCCGCGGTGGGGATCACCGTTGCGGTATCGGCGCTTTTTTTCCTCTACGTTGGAACAGAGACGAGCATGGGCGGCTGGGCGGCCGAACATACCAAGCGGCTCGCAGGTCACGCCACCAGCCTGACCACGATGGCACCGCTGTTTTTCTACGCTGGGTTAATGACCGGCCGCGCCGCCGCGCCGCTGATTTTGAAGCGGCTGGGAGAGCTTCGCGTGGTGCGGACGGCGCTGGCGTTGGTCGTGGTCGGGATCGTGGTCGGGATTGGCGCGAATTCGCCGCGGGTGGCCATTGTTGGTTTGGCGATCGCGGGTTTCGGTTGTTCCTGCATTTATCCGATTTACATTTCGTGGTTTTCGAGATGGTATGGGGCTGGGGCGCGACGATTGGGAGGCGTAGTGTTTTCGCTGGCGTCGCTTGGAGCTTCGGCGTTGCCCTGGCTGGTGGGATTTATTTCGACGCGGACCGGCAGCTTGCAGGTCGGATTGCTGGTGCCCTTGGCGGGGTGTTTTGTGATGTTGGTTTTGCTGGCGATGTTGCAGCGGCGCGGGTTGCCATTCGGGGACTAGTGGCCGGAACGGGATTGTTTGAGGTCTTTGGTAGCGGCGGACCGGTCTAAAGACCGGCCGCTACAGGGTTGAAGTCTGAGGTATTCTTTGCGCGTGCAAAGGACTTTTTCTGGGCAACGATCGCCCACGAAAGCGTTGCTGTTGGGGTTGCTCATCACGTTGGCGGCGATTGTTGCCTATTCGGCGTACATTACGGTGCAAATTTCGGGGTTGCGGCAATTGCAGGGCGACATGGTGGACCGCAACCGCAAGGACTCGCTGCAGCTTTTGCGGCTGCAGAACGATTTGAATTCGGTAGCGCTGGCGATGCGCGACATGCTGGACACGAGCGAGCCCTACCCGTTGAGCGCTTGGGTTGCGCAATTTGACCGACTGAAGAGCGACTTGGACGCGGCTCTACGTTTGGAAGAGGAAAACGCGGAGGCGCGGCGCACGCCGGAGCAACGGAATTATTTGCGCCAGCAGTTGACGCAATTCTGGGACGCGATGGACCGCATGTTTGCGCTAGCGCGCGACGGCAAGGAAAACGAAGCACGCGAACAGATCCGGCTGTCCCTGCAAGCACGTGAGGCGGCGTTGAGCACGGCGGTATCGCGCCTATTGGTGGAGAACAATGCGGGCGAGCAAGAAGCCGCGGCGCAGATCGAAGCGATTTACAATCGCGTGCAGCGGCAAGTGTATTTGTTTCTGGCCGCCATGCTGGTGGCCATCGTTTTCACCAGCTTGTACCTGATTCGGACAAACAAAGAGATCTTCGCGAGGCTTGCGACACTTTCCGAGCAGCGCAGCGAGTTGGCGCAGAAATTGATTTCCACACAAGAATCCACGCTGCGGCATATTTCGCGCGAACTGCACGACGAATTCGGCCAGGTGCTGACGGCCATCGGGTCGCTATTGGGACGGTTGGGAAATCAAGCACCGCAAGGGTCCCCGCTGCGGCAGGATTTGCAGGAGGTCCGTGAAATCGCGCAATCGACGTTGAACAACATCCGCGGGTTGTCGCAAGCGTTGCATCCGGTATTGCTCGAGGAGCAAGGGCTGGAGAGTACACTCGATTGGTATATTCCGACGGCGTCGCACCAGATGGGGCTCTTGTTGCACTATGAAAAGTCCGGCGGAGCCTTTCCGGTGGACGTCGCGGCCGGAGTGCATACTTATCGCGTCTTGCAGGAGGCTCTGAATAATGTGAGCCGCCATTCTGGCGAGCGGGAGGCGTGGGTGCGGTTAAAATTCCTGCGTAGCGCGCTGGAGTTGGAGGTGGAAGATCACGGCAAAGGCTTCGCCCCGCAAGCGGCCCACCAGGGTATAGGGTTAGTGGGAATGCGGGAGCGCGCGGAGCTGATCGGGGGCACGTTGGAACTATTGCGACTGGAAAGCGGAGGAACGCTGGTGCGTTTGCTGGTGCCGCGCGAGAAAGCTGAGACTCATGGCGGATAAGATCACGGTATTGCTGGTGGACGATCACGCGCTGGTGCGCAAAGGTTTCCGGAGGATGCTGGAGGACGATGCGGCGATCGTCGTGGTGGGCGAAGCGAGCGACGGAAACAATGCAGTGAAGCTGGCGATCGAACTAAAGCCGAAGGTAACAGTGATGGACTGCGCGCTTCCGGGCATCAGCGGGATCGAGGCGACCCGGCAAATTCGCGCGAAGCATCGCGAAGCCCGGATTTTGATGCTGAGCATGCACTCTGAAGACACGCTGATACGGCAGGCGCTGGAGGCCGGAGCGCGGGGCTACATTTTGAAAAATGCGATGGACCTGGACCTGATCAACGCGGTGAAAGGCGTGGCCGAGGGGAAGACCGTTTTGGATCCCCAGTTGGTGAAACCGGATGCGCTGAAAGGCGAACGCGACTCTGGGCTAACGGTGCGCGAACTGGAAATCCTGCAGCACATCGTGTCCGGTAAATCGAACAAAGAGATTGCGACGGAATTGAAGCTCAGCGCGAATACCGTGGCGGTGCACCGCGCGAATATCATGGATGCGTTGGGAATTCATAAGACAGCGGAATTGGTGGTGTACGCGATTCGGAACGGCTTGGTTACTTTGCCGTGAGGCGTCGGGAATTTTTGGCGAGCGCCTGCGGCGCGGGACTCGCGGCGGCGTGGGCGTCACCATGGGGAGCGCGCGCAGTTCCGGCCGCGAGTCCCGGTTCGGCGCCCGGCTTCCGGCTCGTGGATGTCACTTCGCAGGCGGGAATTCACTTCCAACATAACAGCGGAGCGTACGGCGGCAAATTGCTGCCCGAGACGCTGGGCTCCGGCTGCGCGTTTCTGGATTACGACGCCGACGGCTGGCAAGACATTCTGTTGATCAATGCGACGGACTGGCCAGGGCACAAACGCCAGCGGTCGACGCTGCGTTTGTATCGAAATAATCGCAACGGGACGTTTGCGGACGTCACAAAGAGCGCGGGGCTCGATATCGAAATGTACGGGATGGGTGTGGCCGTGGGAGACTACAACAACGATGGCTTCCCGGATATCCTGATTACCTGCGTCGGGCAAAACCGGTTGTTTCGCAACACCGGCACGGGCACGTTCGTGGATGCGACGCAGAAAAGCGGGTTGCAGGGGCGGCAGGCGTTCAGCACCTCGGCGATCTGGTTCGATTACGACCGCGACGGGTTGCTGGATCTTTTTGTCTGCAATTACGTGCGATGGTCGCCCGAACATGACGTGTTCTGCAGCCTGGATGCGATCCACAAATCGTATTGCACTCCGGAAGCGTATCGTGGTGATACGAGCTGGCTGTTTCACAATCGCGGCGACGGAACGTTTGAAGATGTGACAGCGACCAGTGGAATTTTCGACAGCAGCTCGAAATCGCTGGGCGTGGCGCTGTTTGACTACGATCAGGACGGCTGGCCGGATCTGCTGGTGGCGAACGACACGCAGCCGAACAAACTGTATCGCAACCTGGGGAACGGGAAATTCAAAGATGTGGCCGTAGAAGCAGGGTTGGCATTCAGCTCGGATGGCAAGGCACGTGCCGGGATGGGCGTGGACGTTGGCGACTTCGAGAATTCCGGTAAGCCCGGCGTGGCCATCACGAATTTTGACAACGAGATGATCGGTCTGTACCGGGCGACGCGCACCGGAGTGTACGACGACATCGCGACGGCGTCTGGAGTCGGCCTCGCGTCGCGCAACACGCTGGGCTTCGGTTGCGTTTTTCTGGATGCGGACCTCGATGGCGCACTCGATTTGGTGGTGGCGAATGGACACATTGATGAGACGGTGCGCAACATCCGCGGAAACACGGGCTACGCGCAGGCGCCGCAGCTTTTCTTGAACGAGATTTTGAGCCAGGGCCGCACGCGATTCCGCGATGTGGCCGGCGAAGTGGGCGGCGGATTCGATCAGCCAAGAGTGGGGCGGGGACTCGCTTACGGTGATTTCGATCGCGATGGGGATGTGGATATTTTGCTGACCACAAACAACGGCCCGGCTTTTTTGTATCGCAACGACCAAACCGCGGGAAATCGCAGTATTCGCTTTCGCTTGGTGGGAACGAAATCGAACCGCGACGCGGTGGGGGCGGTGGTGAAGATTTTCTATAACGGGCAGATGCAGAGGCGGACCGTGCGCGGAGGCTCCAGCTATCTTTCGCAGTCGGAGTTGCCGGTGACATTTGGCGTGGGGCAGCGCGACAAGATTGACCGGGCGACCGTTGACTGGCCGAGCGGACGGACCGAAGATTTCAAAAATCTGGAAGCTCGAAAAGAGTATCAATGCACTGAAGATAAAGGACTTACGGGATAAAACGAAGTCTAGTCCTTTCCCATTATTGCAACCGTTTCCGGCTGCCGCTATAAAGGGTGCAACATACATCGCTTCCAGCGCGGCGGAATCTTTCGACCCCCGGAGGCACCCCAAGCACTTGCGGCCGGATGCACACCCATCCGGCCGCTGATTTTTTATGGCCATATTTTGCGTTTCCCGCACACTACTCGGAATCGCTGCGGAGTGATCGACCGTGGGAGCCCATACTTGGCAGGGAGAAAAACGATGACTTGGATCAAAACAGTGAGCATGGAAGAAGACGAGCGGGTGAAGAAGGCCATGCTCGACCAGCGCGCGCTGTACCCGGTGGAGTATGCGACGCCGGTGCCGGCCGTGGATCATGGGATGACGGCGGGAATCGTGGCGTCGCACTCGTTGATTCCCGATGCGCTGTTCCATTCCTTCAGCGCGTTTGGCGCGATGATGTCGCCGGAGTTGCCTCTGAACCGGCGGCAGCACGAAATGATCACGACCGTCGTGTCGGTGACCAACCGGTGCCATTATTGAATCGAATCTCACGCAGAGTTTCTGCGTAGGGCGACTCTGAATGACGAGTTGGTGGAAGCGCTGAGGAAAGATTACCGCTCCGCACCGGTCAGCGAGCAAGACCGCGTGATGCTCGATTATGTCGTGAAGATTACCAAGGATGCGACGCGGTGCTCTCCGGCCGATCATGATGCGTTGCGGGCGGTGGGATTCGACGACCGGGGAATCTTGCAGATTACTTTAATTGCCGCGTGGTTCAACTACATCAATCGCGTGGCGGATGCGCTGGGAGTTGGTCGGGATTAGATCTTCGCGCCATCCCATTCACGTACGTCGCACGCTCCTCACTTCGAACAGATCCCCCGCGGGGGCAGGGCTTGCTCCCCCCGGCTTCAACCGGAGCCACGCTGCACACCGCAGCAGCGGCTGTTTCCGCAGATTCGGCTGTCTGCGAGCGCCGACCGAAGGCAGCTTCGATTTGCGGAGCCGCCCTTGGATCCTCCCGAGGGCGGAACGAAGCGCCGCTGAGGGCCGGCGTTTGCGCGTTGCCACACGTCCCCGAGTGCCTGTTTCGAATCCGCCGCGCGGCCCACAAGATCGTGATTGTCGTGTAGTATTCAGGAGATTTGCTTTCGGCAGTTCTGTGCACTCGTCAAAATTCGCCACGCGGAGGCATCGCCGTAGATGCAAGATAATCTCGTCGTGGGCGTCGACATCGGTGGAACCAAAGTCGCCGCGGGCTTGGTCGATTGTGCGGGAAAAATCCACGCGCACAGCCGCACGCCGATGGTCGCCAACGACGCTGCCAAGGGCCTGGCAGCCGTGGCCGCCGCCATCGACGAGCTGCAGCGAATTTCGCCGGCTCGTAACGGCATCCGCCCGGTTGGCGTCTGCGCGCCTGGTCCACTCAATCCCACCACCGGCGTGATCATCAATCCACCAAACCTCCCCGCCTGGCGTAAATACCCATTGGCGGATGAAATCCGGCGGCTCTATCCCGGCGCCAAAGTAGAAATCGATAATGATGCGAATGCCGCCGCGCTCGCGGAGGCGAAATGGGGCGCTGGACGCGGCTATACCAACGTGTTCTACGCCACCATCGGTACGGGCATTGGCACCGGCATCATTTTCGACGGTGTCGTCTATCACGGCCGAACCGGATCCGCGACCGAAGGCGGTCATCTTGGAATCGACCCTCGTGGCCCGCTCTGCCCTTGCGGCAAGCGCGGCTGCATCGAAGTTCTCGCCGCCGGACCGGCGATAGCCCGGCGCGCCCGCGAGAAGCTTTCCCGGTGCCCAAATTCAGTTCTACTCGAAATGGCCGGGGGCAACCCGGAGTCGATCACCAGCGAGATGGTGGCCAAGGCCTATTGGACCGCCGATACCCTGGCCAAAGAAGTGATGAAGGAAACTTTGGATTTGCTCGCTTACTGGCTCGGCAACGTCGTCGACCTGGTGGAGCCGGACGTCATCGTGATCGGCGGGGGCGTTTCTTCGATGCTGGAGCCATTTCTCGACGAAATTCGCGGGCGCTGGATCGGCGCCTGCTTGAATCCCTATCCCCAAGACATCCCATTGGTACTTGCGCACTACAAAGAAGATGCCGGCATAGCGGGGGCGGCGGCCCTTTGTGATACTAATTGAACACAACTTAACAAGGGATGGGTGACCTATGGCACAAACAACCGTAAGCACCACGTCTGTGACTGCGGGGATCGACTCCGGCCAGGACTACCGCCGCCCCTTAGCGATGGTCACCACGCTGTTTTTCATGTGGGGATTTCTCACCAGCCTCAACGACATTCTTATCCCCCACCTCAAGTCGGTCTTCGATCTCAACTACGCGAAGGCCATGCTGATCCAGTTCGCTTTCTTCACGTCGTACTTTGTCTTCTCGCTGCCTTCGGGAAAATTGATCGACGCCGTTGGCTACAAGAAGGCCATGGTCGCGGGTTTGTTTACCATGGGATTCGGCGCGCTCTTGTTCATTCCCGCCGCCAGCGTCCCGTCGTTCCCGTTCTTTCTTACCGCGTTGATCGTGCTCGCCGCCGGGATGACCATCTTGCAAGTCTCGGCCAATCCCTACGTTGCCATTCTGGGCCCGGAGAAAACCGCTGCCAGCCGCCTCAATCTCGCCCAGGCGTTCAATTCGCTGGGGACCACCATCGGCCCGAAACTTGGCGGACTGCTGATTCTCAGCAGCGCGCCTCTGGCTGTCGAAGTAATGCACCAGATGGCTGCTCCCGACTTGCAAGCCTATCGAATCCAAGAAGCGTCTTCGGTCAAGGTGCCGTATCTGGTCTTCGCGCTCGCATTGATGGCCCTGGGTGTCGCCATCGCTCTGTTCAAGCTCCCGCGCATCGCTTCGGTTGAACAACGCGATGGCGCAGCGCACGATTCCATATGGCGCCACAGCCATCTGGTTCTCGGAGCCGTGGGGATTTTCGTATACGTCGGCGCGGAAGTCTCCATTGGCAGCTTCCTGGTGAACTACTTCAGCCAACCAGACATCGGCAATATTTCAGAAAAGGTAGCGGCGGGATTGGTTTCGTTCTACTGGGGCGGCGCAATGGTGGGTCGCTTTATCGGCTCGGCGCTGCAGCAAAAGATATCGCCGAACAAAATTCTCGGTGTGGCTGCCCTCATGTCCGCTCTGCTTGTCGCCGCTTCGATGCTCACGTTGGGCCACGTCGCCATGTGGACCATTATCGCGGTCGGCTTATTCAACTCCGTGATGTTCCCGACGATCTTCACTCTCGCGATCGAAGGTCTCGGCCCGCTGACCGGCGACGGTTCCGGCCTGCTGGTTGCCGCCATTGTGGGCGGCGCAATCATCCCCGAACTCCAGGGCCTGATCGCCGATCGCATCGGCATCCATCACGCCTTCTTCCTGCCCATCCTCTGCTACTTCTACATTGCCTTCTACGCCTTCGTAGGCTCCAAGCGCAAAACTGGCGCCGTTGCAGCCCCTTGAGTTCCATGTCTTTGATTTTGCGTTTGCCGTCGAATGGTAGGGAAACCGACAACACGGTTCCATGGTCATCCTGAGGCTGTCCTATGAGGGTAGCCGAACGATTTCAACTCCCACATCGGTTGCGTGGCCATTGTCTCATTGCTTCGCCGCTTTTCCGTCCGCCACCAGCCGGTCCAGCCAGCGCCGGGCCTTAGCAGCTTCCGGCCGGTCTCCGTGCTGCTTCAAAAAACCCCGCAGGACCCCTGCCGCCGCTTCATACTGCCCTGTGGCCGTAAGCGACTGCGCCACCAGTAGCTCGATTTCCGGGGCTTTGCCATTTGATTTGGCCAGCGCTTCCTGTGATGTTTTCACCGCCTCCACGTATTTTCCACATTGGTAGTACGCTTGGGCCAGCGACCAATTCGTGTCCCACGCCGCATTCGCCGAATCCAGTTCCAACGATTTCTCAAGCGGCGGAATTGCTTCTTCATATCTTCCCTGGTCCGACAGCGCCATTCCCAGCGCGGCAAACGCGCGCGCGTGCGTCGGCTCGATCTGCGTGGCTTTTTCCAGCACGGCTTGCGCGTCCGCAAAATTCCGGCGCTTCAAATCCAGCACTCCCTGTAGGTACAACACGTCCGGGTGCCCGGGCGCGAGTTTCATTGCCTCACCAACATACTTGTCCGCGTCTTTCAGCTTGTCCGCGCTCAACGCCTGCAGACCCTTGTTGAATGCCTCCTGAGCTTTCGGAGCGAGCACCGGTTTTCCGGGAACCCCGGTGGTCTCGTTGGCATTCGCGAGGCGCTTCAAAACAATCTCGACTTCGGATTTCAAGGCGACCGGAATCGACACGTCTTTTTGGCTCGGTTCGTAGCCGGCGGCAGTTACGGCAATGGTGTATTCACCTGTCGCATTCAGCATAAAGAATGCCCGGCCATTTCGTGTTGGGCCTTGGTCGGTGGGAACTCCGGACTTGTAGATCTTGATGATCGCGGGGGTGGAGATTTCCGCCCCGGAACCATCGCGCACGGTGACCGCAATTTCGGGCCGGTCACCGCGATTCATGTTCATTTCCGCCGAACTGTCCTGGCCGTGCGCCGGCCGTGACGCCAGGAACGCACCCACTGCCAGCAGCAGGACGCGTCGCGCCATTCGCAAACTCACTCGTTTTTTCGCCGGATGCATAAGGATCGCCAGGAACTGTTCGAAGCGTAGTCCCCGGTGCCAAATCGCGTCAAGGACAACATTTCTCCCTGAAAGGGTTGACCGATCTCAACGATTTTGCTGCCCAGGCGCCGGCGTTGGCACCTGCACGGGATACCAGATGACGCTCGAACCCTGTCGTGGCTGGTTTTCAGACCGGCGTGTTCGCGCGCACCCTCCTGCTATGGTATTGTCCCTCGGGCATTGGGAGGATACGGCATGAGCAAACTCAAATCGTCGCTGGCGTTAGCGGCACTACTGGTCCCCGCGCTCGTCGCGACCACCGCGCTGCGCGCTGCGGATTCCGCTCCGAAGGTGAAAGTAGAAACAGGCAAGCTCGAAGGCAAGTCGGATGGAACCGTAAACGCTTTCCTGGGCATTCCCTACGCCGCCCCGCCCGTCGGCAATCTCCGCTGGAAGCCGCCCGCCCGCGCTGCCAAATGGAAAGGCGCACGCAAAGCCACCGAATTCGGTTCGCGCTGCATGCAAGGCGCCGTCTACTCCGACATGATTTTCCGCGATCCCGGAATCAACGAGGACTGCCTCTACCTGAATGTGTGGGTCCCGGCCAAGAGCATGCGCAGCAAGAGCAAGCTCCCGGTCATGGTCTGGATTTACGGCGGGGGATTCGTGTCCGGCGCAACCTCCGAGCCTCGACAAGATGGCACGAACCTCGCGAAGGAAGGCGTCGTCGTGGTTTCGATGAACTATCGCGTCGGCATCTTCGGATTTTTCGCGCACCCCGAGCTCGCAACCGAATCTGGCCGAAACTCCTCCGGCAACTACGGCCTGCTCGACCAGGTGGCCGCCCTCGAATGGGTGAAGCACAATGTCGCCGCGTTCGGCGGCGATCCCGGCAATGTCACTATCTTTGGCGAAAGTGCGGGTTCATTTTCTGTGAGTGACCTGATGGCTTCCCCGGTTGCGAAAGGTTTGTTCCAGAGAGCCATCGGGGAAAGCGGCGGCGCCTTCTCCAGCCAGGGCCTGCCGGTCCGCACGCTGGCGCAAAGCATGGAAGTCGGCGCGAAATTCGCCGACGAGGCGCTCGGCGCGAAAACGCTGGCCGACCTCCGTGCCATTCCGGCGCAAAAGGTGCTCGACGCCGCGATGAATGCCAAGACCGTCCGCTTCGCCCCTAATGTCGACGGCTACTTCCTTCCGGAATCGGTCCCAGCCATCTTCGCTGCCGGGAAGCAAAGCGACGTTCCCCTCCTTGCCGGCTGGAACAAGGATGAAGGCGGCTTCGGCGTTCCCAAGGAAAATCCCACAGGCGCCCTGAAGGAAACCGCGCAAAAGGAGTTCAACGACAAAGCCGATGAATTCCTGCGCCTCTATCCCTCCGCCACCGACGACCAAGCAGTCCGCTCGATGGAAGATTTCGCCGGCGACCGCTTCATCGCCTTCTCCACGTGGAAGTGGCTGGAAGCCGAGAAGAAGACCGGTAAGTCCTCGGTCTTTCGCTACCGGTTCGACATCCAGCACCCGGCCGATCCCAAGCGCCCGCCAAACGCCGGAGCCTACCACTCCGCCGAAATCGAATATGTATTTGGCGCGCTCGATTCCGAGGATTGGATCAGCTGGCGCCCTGAAGACCACACGCTGAGCCAGCAGATGCGGAAGTATTGGTCCAATTTCGCGCGTACCGGAGATCCTAATGGCGCTGGTTTGCCGAAATGGCCAGCCTACGATTCGGCGGACGGCTGGCAAGTGATGCACCTGAATGCCGAGTCGAAGGCGGAGAAGGACGGCGTGCGCGACCGCTATCTATTTCTAAATACCGTCTGGGCGAAATGACGCCGAGGCTGGTCCTCAGCGGAAAACGCCCTGCAGAGTGTCCTCCCGCGAGCCATCGGAGATGCTTCGCTCAGGATGACACGTTTTTGGTTGGTTCAAGGGTGAACGTGTGCCCGACTTCGCGGCGATCACCACAGATGGAAGATCGAATGGCCCACTACGTACCCGGCGCCGAAGACGCCGATCAACACCACTCCGGACCAGAGAATCAACCCAAGAAAAGCCCAAGCGAGTTCTTTCTGATCGTCGACCGGCTTTGCCGGCAATGCTTCGGGGTTCTCGTTTTTGGTGGTTGGCCGTGTATCGTCTAAGTCCATGAAGGTGACTCTGCGGACTGGTCCAGCGGATGAAGCCGCTTCTGGTTCTGCATCAGTTCCCATGTTTTTTGCAGTAACTCCTCAAATTCGACGTCGGACAGTGCCCGATCGGTAGTGCGTATGTCGCTTGCGGTCGCCATTTCAGTCCCTCCACCCGGCTCTCCGCTCCAGAAGGGGCGCATTGGGAGCAAAGTGCCAGCTCCGAGAGATGCACGTTGGATTCCAGCCGCCGTTCATTGTGGAAAACCCCCAACCGCCTGAAAATAAAGGGGTGAATGACCTTGTCGCCGCCGGTGATTTGCAATTAATGAGAAACTAGTCTCCGATCAGATACACGATTCCAGAGCAGTTTGACTCCGAAAAGTCTCAATCCGAGAAATCCCAAGCTCCTCACAACCTGGCCGCAGCCAGAGGCGCAGCCCACCCAGTTGCGCACAGCGGGCTCTGCGCAGCGCCGAGACTCTTACGGCAGCTCCGCGAGCTTTTCGGTACCCTTCGGCCTTTTTCGCCACGAATTGCAGCCCGCCACCGCGACTCTTGATGTTCCGGGGCCCATCGCCGTTCGACATCGAAGCCGCAGTGCCGCTGTCAAACCGCTACCTTCCGTAAATGAGCCCGCATCGCCGCCAGCCCCGCCTCCAGATTGTCGCGGCCATATCCAATGCGAAACCGATCCGCAGGCGTCGGCCCCAAGTCTGACTTATAAACGCTAGCCGGCAGCAGCAACACGCCGCTCTCTTCCACAAGGCGGCTCGCAAACGCCTCAACGCCGTCGCGCCCCAAATATCGCGGAAACCCAAAGCATCCGCCATCCGGCAGATACCACGCAAACAAGTCCGAATGCTCGGCGAAGAACGCCGCCAGCAACGGCAGGTTCTTGGCGATCAACGCGCGGTTCAGCGCCAAGATCCGGTCGCGCGCCTTGAGTGCAATCTGCGCCAGCAATTCGCTGGGTACTGCCCCACAGATCGAGGTGTAGTGCTTCATGCGCTCCATCCGTCGAAGCGCCTCCGCATCCTTGCAGGCCACCCAACCCACGCGAATCCCCGGCAGACCGTAGGCTTTCGACATCACCCCAAGCGAAATCCCGCGCTCGTAAATGTCCGCCACCTGCGGCAAGGTCATTTCCGGCTGCCGCTCGATCAACCGGTGCACCTCATCGCTGAACAGATAAATCCCCCGCGCGCGGCAAAGCGAAATCAGCTCGTCCAACGTCGCTCGCGAGATCACTTTTCCGGTGGGGTTGTGCGGAAAATTAATGCAAATCACGCGCGTGTTGGGCCGAATCGCGTCCCGCACCACGTCCAAGTCCAACTCCCACCCGCGCTCCGGGTCCAGCGCCACGCCTGTCGTCTGGCAGATGCTGAGCGGCACAGACTCCACCGACTGGTAGTTGGGAATAACGGTAATCGCATGATCGTCAGGCCCCAGGAGCGCATGCATGACCGCAAAAATCCCCTCCTGCGCCCCAACAAACGTAAGAACGTCCCGGGCCACCACATTCTCATAGGTGCTCGCGATGGCGTCCCGCAACCCAGGCGACCCCCAAGTTTCGGCGTAGCCCAGATAAAGCGCATCCCAAGCCGCGCGGTCCTCGGCGTCGGCCATGGCCAGCAACTCGGACAGGGTCATCGACTGCATATCCGAAGCACAAAGATGATGCCGCGCAGTAAACTCCCACTTGCTGAAAAACACCTCAAGAGCAAACGGCCGCAATTCCCGCATCGTTGTTCTCTCCACTTTCCGTAAATCCCGAGAGCGAGCAATTATAGCCCACGGCCCGGCAAGCAGACCTTAGCGGCCGAGGTGACATTTGATGCCGTCCTCGCCGCATGTCGTAAACGCGGAGGGCTTGTCGCTGGTTAACAATATGCCCCCCTCCCCGGCCTGCAGACAAAACCGTCCTTGACGGGATCTTGCGTTACCGAAGTGTTGGGGTCGCCGTAGGATTGACTGAGGAGGTCGAGGTCCGTGTGGTCTGCAGGAACTCCGTAGCGGATGAAGGCGTTTGGGTCTGCGCTCTGTGGTAGCGTTCGAACGTTACTGCGGAACTTGGAAGTCTGGATTGAGTTGCGCCAAACAGTTCCCCCAGTTGTGCGCGATGGTAATCGTACCCACGGTCACGCCATCTTTTCCTGCAAATTTGAGCGGCCCAGCACAGCGCTGTTGCGTTCCGCCGGAGATGGTGGCAACCAGATAGTAGGTGCGGCCCTGGTAGACCGAAAGTGTTGCACGACCCTCGGCATCCGCGTCGGCGCTGGAGGGTTCGCCTGACGACAAATAAGTGGCGTCATACGCGCTGACATCGGCACCAACCGCAGGAGAGCCATCGGCAAGCAGCACGCGTGCGTGGACCGTCACTGCTCTCCAGGCATTCGCGAAGGTCACATTAATATTGTCGGCCATGCCGGAGGCTGGCAAGTGGATGGTAGTGGCGTCGGCCTCTGACTCAGCCTCAGGGTAGTAAAGGCGGGGATAAGGCCGAGCGGGTGAGGGGCCTAAGTGATTGGCGGAGACAAGGTAGTCTCCCGGCGGAACCGGCGCGAAATCATAGCGTCCATCAGGACCGGTATCCTTCAGATCGAGGTCCGCAAACCCTGTCGCGGAGTCCGGATCGCGCCGTTGCAAGACCATAAAAACGTCCGGCAAAGGATGACCATCGGCGTCGGTGACCAGCCCACGAATGTGACCATCATAGCGGACGGGCCAATCGATCTGAGAGCAGGCCTTATCTCCCACGATGACGGTTCGTGCCTCGTTGGGCGCGAAGCCCGCTGGCAACGAGGCAGAAACGGTGTAGGCCCCGGGACGCAAACCCCCGAACAGGTACTTGCCATGTTCATCGACGGCGGCACTACGAGCCTCCGCGCCACTCAAGCGAATCGTGGCTGAAACCGTAGGTCCGGCGGGGTTCAAAGGGGGGACAAGGTTTCCGTAGATCGTCGCGCCGTCGGGCGCGGTAGCCAGCGCCCGCATCCAGGAAACGTCCGCGTCCTCTTTACCGGGTTCCAGTTTGTGCGTGTGGGAACATATCGATGTCCACAGTTCAGTGCTGTCTTGATTGCTGTCGGTGAACACGATGTATTCGCCACCGGTTTCAAAGGAAACGCCACAAGCGGAGCTTTGTTCGTTGGTCAGAATGTCCATCTCCCGGGATTGCAGCTCTCCCCTGAACATTTCCAACACCGATAGGCGTACGCGGTAGTATCCGGGACCCTGGACGGTACTGGAAGTCCCGTCCAAATTCTTAACCATTTCGCTCCCGGGAGCGACGAGTGTTTGTTCCACTACGCGTCCACGGAAAACAACCGCACTTTGCCAATAAGCGGAACAAACAGGATGCGCTCCCGAGCAAGAGCACGCATGCGAAACTTCGGGCGCGAGAGCAAGCAAAGCCAACAGGAGTACCCGGCGCATGCTATAGAGACGAGCTATACGCGCAGTTGGTTGCCTACGCTGAACTGTCGAGATGCTCCGTCGTTCTGAAGTCGCACGCGAATTTTGCCCCTTCAATGGGTGTTATGCCAGGCAACGGGAAACCGACTCACCATCGAATGACAGCAGATTTCGAGATCGCCGAGTGTGACTTTGAGACCTCGGCCATGGAGCGCTCAGAAGCTTCCCCTTGACAGCGAGAATGACTTGAGTAACATTCGCAGTCGCTAACGGAGAATGCGGCGGGTCATTGGCACTCTCCTGGCGTTCCCAGCAAATCATTTTCTGAGCTCAGAGGTGGAAGCGATGCCGACAAGAGATCGCGTGATTCGATTTCCTGTCGACACTCTGAAGTCGGTTTCGTTCATCGAAAAGGATGCCCAGAGATTCCCCGACGCGAGTGGGTGGGGATGATGCTCCCTTTCTTATATGAGTCAGCATCGGATGCGTTCAAGCCTTATGGCGGCGATTGCGCTTTCCGAGAAGAAAATTTGTTACCCATGCTACACGCTTGTAACGACAAAAGACTATATCTTCACGAACTACCCTCGAAGGTAAACCGGCAGTGGCAGCAGGCGCTTTCGAACAAGGACTGAAAATTTAGAGGAGGATTCTATGGCGACGACAAAAGTAGCAATCGCACCGATGAAGGCAGTGCAGATTCCCAAACCGGGAGCCGATTTCCAGATCGTCGAACGCGAGATTCCTCAGCCGGGTCCAGCGCAGGTGCGTATCAAGGTGCAGGCCTGCGGCGTCTGTCACAGCGACATGTTCACCAAAGAAGGTGCGTGGCCGGGCATCGAATACCCTCGCGTGCCGGGACACGAAGTGGCCGGCCTTGTCGACGAACTGGGCGCCGGTGTCACCGGGTGGACGGTGGGGCAGCGCGCGGGCGTTGGCTGGCACGGCGGCCACGACGGCACGTGCGTCTCTTGCCGGCGCGGGGACTTTCGTAATTGCCAGAACCTGAAGGTCGCGGGCATCAGCTATGACGGCGGATACCAGCAATACATGTTGGCTCCCGTGGAAGCGCTGACGGCGATACCGGATGGCCTGACAGATGTCGAGGCGGCGCCGCTGCTGTGCGCTGGAATCACGACCTATAACGCGCTGCGACACAGCGGTGCGATGCCCGGCGACCTTGTCGCCGTGCTGGGAGTCGGCGGCCTGGGTCACCTGGGAATTCAATTCGCGAACAAGTTTGGTTACAAGGTCGCGGCCATCGGGCACGGAGAGGAAAGCGCGGCCCTCGCAAAGAAGCTTGGAGCAAGCGTGTACATCGACAATAAGACGACCAACGCGGCACAAGCATTGCAAAAATTGGGCGGCGCACGGGTGATTCTAGCCACAGCCCCAAGTTCGAAATCAATGTCCGAGGTGATTGACGGTCTAACGCCGAATGGCGAGCTGATCGTCGTGGGTGCGACAACGGATCCTATCGAAGTCACACCGGTACAGCTGATCACCGGGAGCCGCACGATTCAAGGCTGGGCTTCGGGAACACCAGCGGATGCCGAGGATACACTGAGCTTTTCCGAACTAACCGGCGTACGCGCGATGATTGAAACCTATCCGCTCGAAAAAGCGGCCGAAGCTTACGACCGAATGATGAGCGGCCACGCACAGTTCCGCGTGGTGTTGACGATGTGAACCTGGGCTAACAGCGCACCACGTACCATAGTGCGGTCGCCAGGTCGCGCGCGTCTCTCGAGTCGTCGAACATCGGGCCGAGGTGGAAACGGGTGAGGCTGTTATCGTGCACGGCGCCGAACCTCTAAGGAGCCAAACCGTGTTTCTCAGCTCGCACCGTTGGACTCGACGCTTGGAGGTCTCCCGGATGGCGTTAGTCGGGTCTATGATCCTCGCATCATTTCTATTGGTTGGCCAAACCCAGGGAAAGGAACGCCCGGTGGAAAACGCGACGTTTTATCGCACCGTGCAGATCGATGGGCTGTCGATTTTTTACAGGGAGGCCGGCCCGAAAGAGGCGCCGACGCTGCTGCTCCTGCACGGACTGCCTTCTTCCTCGCGGATGTTCGAGCCGCTTTTCACGCGGCTTTCCGATCGCTATCACCTGGTCGCGCCCGACTACCCGGGCTTCGGACACAGCGACTGGCCGGACGCGAAGAAATTCGCGTATACATTCGATCACCTCGCTGAGGTCATGAATCATTTTACGGAAGCGCTCGGGCTTTCGCGCTACACGCTGTACATGCAGGATTACGGCGGCCCGGTTGGTTTTCGAATGGTCCTGGCGCATCCGGATCGCATCGAAGCTCTCATCGTTCAGGACGCTGTGGCGCACAACGAAGGCTTGGGGGCGAATTGGAAGACAAGGCGGGCCTTTTGGGCCGATCGCGCTGCCAACGAAAGCGCTTTGCGCACAAACCTCTTGTCGCTCGCGGCCGCTCGCGCTCGCCATGTCGGGGACGATCCAAACGTAGAACGCCATGATCCGGATCTATGGACCGATGAATATTACTTTCTCAACCAGCCAGGGCAGGCCGAGATTCAAAGCGACCTCTTCTACGACTACCGAACCAACGTCGAGAACTACCCGAAGTGGCAGGCCTGGATGCGCGAGAAGCAGCCGCGCCTGCTGGTGCTCTGGGGCAAATATGAAGCGTCGTTCGACCCTTCGGAGCCGGAAGCCTATCATCGCGATGTGCCCAAGGCCGAAATCCACATCGTCGACGGCGGGCATTTCGCGCTCGATACCGCAGCGGATCTGATTGCGCAGATCGTCCGCGGCTTTATGAGTTCTTCACGCTAAAACTTTTGGGTGCGGCATCTTTACTGAGCCGCCACGCGAACGCCGATTACGGAAATTGCGACGAGACTGGCGACGCACCCGGAACTCTGGAGGATTTTACATGCGATCAGACATTATTCCGGGGGCGATCTTCCCCGACTACGAACTCTCCGATCACGCCGCAAAACGCCGGAAACTCTCCGAATTGCAGGGACCACATCCAATGGTTCTTGTCCTCAGCCGCGGAGGTTTCTGTCCGAAGGATCGCCGCCAGGCTGAGCTGCTTGTTCAATTCCATCGTGAGCTCGAGGTTGCCTATTGCCGGCTGGTCACGATTAGTACCGACAACATCAGCGAGACCAGTGAATATCGCACTGGTGTCGGCGCCCACTGGCCTTTCCTTTCTGACCCGGGACGCATGGTCCAAAAAGATCTCGACATCGCCGAATACACCGACCCTCTCCACGATCCCATGATCCCCCACGTGATCGTTCTCGAACCCGGCTTGGTCATCTATAAGGTCTACAACGGGTACTGGTTTTTTGGCCGCCCCACCATGGAAGATCTTCGCCAGGACTTGCGCGCGGTTACCAAGAAATGCCGCCCGGACTGGGATATAACAACGCCCGAACTCAAAGCGGCGTGGCAGCAAGGCCGCAAGGAACGCTTCTATCCGTACGGCAAAACGTACGTCCAAACTCTCGGCGAGCAGGATTAGAGGCGGTATCGCCATTCGCTAAAGGCTGCGTCGCAATCGCCCGGGTTCGCAAGTCGGTTCATCGCGATTGGCCGATCGAAGGAGACAATGCCCGGCTGCATGGTGCCCGGCTGGGTATGGTGCCCGGCCGGGCCTTGTCGATAGCGGCTGAATTTGGCGCTAGTTGGTCAAGATGGTTACGGTGACGGCGGGGGCTGCAGACCCCTGGTAGTTCGGATCGCCGGTGTAGACTGCGGTCACGCTGTCACTGCCCAGCGGGAGATTCGTGGTGGAAATGGATGCGGTGGCCGAAACCTGGCCGGTATTTGGATCGGTCGTTCCGGTGACCGGGACCGAGCCGATCAGGGTTTTCCCCACGTAGAACGTTACGTTGCCGGTGGGTTGATTGCCGAAACTAAGTGTCGCGATCGAGGCGGTTAGGGTGACCAACCCTTTCTTGACCGTGGTCACTGGGTTCGCGACAAGCGTTGTCTGCGTGGGAGCCTTGGTGATTACAAAGGTCATAGGCCGCGCGACGCTGGGGAAAAAGCTGGGGTCGCCGAGATAGTTGGCACGGAAGGTGTGCGAACCGATCGCGAACGTATCGGTGGAATTCGGCGTCAACGTGTTGCCCTGGGAATTGAGAGCAAAGAGGTTGCCGGGAACGGCTTGATTGTTGTCGGTGATGTTGACGTTGCCAGTGGCGATGCCAAAGCCGGATAGCCCGGCGACGTCGACGCGGAGGAAGACGATGCTGCCGTACGGACCGCCGGAAAATGGAATGGTGTTGAAGTTCGTCGGATCGAGCGCAATAAAGGAGACCGTGGTGGTGCTGGGTTCTGGCGAGACGGAAACGGTTTGCGAGTTGGACTCGCTGTGCGCGAAAGTGGGATCGCCGCCGTAGCGCGCGATCAAGGTGGATTGCCCGCCGGGCAGCGAGTGCGTGGTGGCGTTCACGGTACCATTCGGGCCGAGCGTGAAATCGCCGGCTTGGTTTCGGCCGTTGTTTTCTAGAGCGACCTGTCCGGTCGGCGTTCCGCTCTGAGCTTCTACATCGATGCCGATCTTGACTCCCTGCCCGTGGACAATGGAGTTGGGGTGAACGGACAAGCTGGTGGTCGTGGGAGTGAAGGTGATCGACTTCCAATTATTGACGAGATTGGCGGCGTTGACGCTGCCGAGACCAGTGGTGAGGTCGTAGCCAACGGTCGAGTTGTAGCCGGTCAGAACCCCGATGGGCACGCTTTGGCTTTCCGTGGTGCAGTTCGGGGAGCCCGCGACGCAGGGCACCGAGTTCGAGCCGAAGGTGACGTCGTTGAAGATGCAGCTGCTGGCTGGGAGCGTGGAGCTGTCGGAGTTGCAGTTGGTTAGATTCTCTCCGGCAGCCAGCTTGTAGAACACGAAATTGGCGTTGCCTTGGCGGTGCCCGGTCTTCTGGTTGACCATGGCCATGATTCCGGCAAAAGTTGGCGAGCCGAAAGAGGTGCCGCCGGCGCCCAAGAAGTCCGTATAGGGCGCGTTGAGATCGCAGGATCCGGACGGGATGGCGTCGGCTTCGCAGAAAATATAGAACGCGCCGAGAAAGTTGTTACCTGCGAACAGAGAAACGTCGGGGAGATCGCGCTTGCCATCTTTCGGCACCCCGGCGCCAGTCTGCCAGGAAGGTTTGGCATAGCCGCCCGAGCAACTCGCGATGTTCTGACCATCGGAAACGGTGCAACTGCTGACGCCGCCGCTTCCGCCGACGACGTCGAGGGTGTCGGCCAGAGCGGAGTTGTTGCAATTGGCAACGGGGTCGGTGCCAAAACCAAAGAACTGTAACACCGGATTGGTACAGCTATCGTTCCAGGGGAGTTCCGGGATATAGCTGAGGGCCGAGGCCTGTGTTTTCGGGTCGTTGGTGAGGCTGAAGAACTGTGTAGGGTTGAGAGCGGCCAGGAAATCGGTGCCGCCGACGGCGATGTCGTAGGGAGTGGAGGCGATGGCGTTGACGGCAAAACCGGTGGTTGCCTCGGTTGCCGTATTGAAATTCTCGCAGCCCGCCGAGCCATTGTCGCCAGCCGCGACAAACGGGGTGATGCCCTCGGCGGCAGCTTGCTGCCATAGCGCGTTCAGAAACTGATTTTCCGCGGTGCCGGAAGACAGTTCGCACTCGAGGAAGCTCTCGCTCATGATCGCCGCCAGGTTGTTATCGACAATGTCCAGCGCGGAAAGATCGACGCCGGAGGTGGTGTTGGTGTTTGCCGAGACCACCAGTTTGATATTCGCGCCTTTGGCGACCGCCCCCGACCAGGACACATCGATGATGGCTTCACCCTCGTCACCAGTCAGGCCTGGATCCGGTCCGTCCAGGATGATTTGGGGATCTTTGGGAGGGAGGCCAAACAAGCTGCGGAAAGTTCGCACATCCTGAATGTCGATGTTGGAGTCCTGCACGATCGCAATGGTTGAGCCGGTGCCGTCGATTCCGGCCTTCCAAAGCGGCAGGATGTTATAGATGGTGGCGAAGTCGGTTGGGCCGATGCCGAAGCTGCAGTCTGGTCCGGTGCAACCAGAGGGAAAGGTAAAGTCAGGTCCGCTGAGCTTCATGGTCTTGCCGGTGTCAAGCGTGCGACGGAACGCGCCTACGAAGTGCGACGCAGGCCGCGGAGTGAAATTGTGCAGCGACTTGACGCCTACAACGACCGAAGCGAGAGCGGCGGGAATCTGCGGGTCCGTGGCGTTAGCCCAGTGATCCTTGCCGCTGACTTGGTAATGGCGGATGGAGGTATGGAACGCTTCCTGAACCTGGGCGGCCGTGCCGGAGAACTCGATGACGTGGCGGCCATTGGCGACGCGAGTGACTGCAAAACCATGCGAACCCAGCCAGGCCGTGACGGTTTGTACGTCAGCTTCAGAGGGGCCGAACATCTGGCCGTACTGCTGGGGCGTGAGCCATTGGTGGAACTGCGGCAAGGCTTGGTTTTGCTGTTCGGCCAGTAGGTCCTTGATGGCGGCTTCCTGCTGCGGGGTGTGCTGGAGGACCAGCAGCATGCGATTCATGGGCAGGCTGCCCGGGGCGGCGCCGCGATCGTACTGCGGGCGCGCCAGCGGGTGCGTGTTGCCCTTCAACACGATGAGATTGCTTTCATCGACGGGTTGCGTGATGCGACGTTGCACTTCGGATGTTTGCGCGGAAGTCGAAGTTGCGAGAATCAAGAGCAAAATGGCTAGAGAAAGAGTTTGGACACACCCGTGGCGTTTCATCGAGTTCCCCCTATTGTCGATAAACTTCTAAGCGCTGGAATGGACGCACTTTGAACCAGTGCCACCACCAAAGCACAAGGCAAGTGCGCTTAGTACGCGAAGTGGAATTAATCTCAACTTAACGTCAAAGTCAAGAGCATTGCTGTAAAATCTAGGTCACACGACGGAGCGGGCGCGAAAGGATTGCTTCACCGGACGCGCTGTCACCGCGGCGGCTAAATCCTATTCGAGTGGGGCTTGGTTTCGGCCTGCGCACAAGGATGGCTTCGATTGCCGAGCGATGATGAACACGATAAACTGTTTCGCGTGGCCCGGTAGAGTAACCGGTTAACTCGTCACCTCTCAAGGACCCCAGGACGGTCGGATTCTCTGCTGTAGGCTTCTCATCCAGCCAATCTGGTGTGCCGACGGCGCATTCCTGCGGCAGGCGTCGGGCAAACCGAACCTCCTCTGTCGGGGTGCGATCACCGGTGTACGTGCAGTTTTTTTAGGGAATCCTCATTTTTTGAATAGTCGCGCTGATCTTCTTCGTTAACCCGCGAATTCGGGATTCACCAGCAAATTTCCCAGCAGAAACGTTGCACCGTTATTCAGCGTCCGACGCTAAAAGAAAAATGAGATCACTAGCATCCCGTAGTCAAAGTTTAGGGCCTAAATCCTATTCGAAAGTAACGACATTCGGGCCGTTAAAAGTTATTTCGGGCAATCCGTTACCGTAGATCCTCATAAGTCACGCGTAATCGGACAAGTGCTGGGGATCGATTCAAGTCTCCGGTAACCGCTGACTTAGGCCCCCAGTTCCGACTTGCCGACAATCCACCCAGAACCGCAGCGATCCCGCGATTTCAAAGCCAATTGGACCGCGAGAGTTAGTGCCTCGGTTAACTGGTTCGCCTTGCTACACCGGGCTACTTTCTGCAGTGCATGTTGATGCGTGAGAAGCTTGAACTGAAACGAATCACCCGTCTTAAAGGGGTGACATCTGATGTGGAATGCTCGATCAATCTGCCTGGTGATCTTAATTGGAGCACACACGACTCAGTTGGGGCGTGCTGACGGCATTCCTTCTTCACAGGTTCGCCTTAGGCAATATATGACGCAGGTGGAGCAGATTGCTGCGAAGGAAGGGCCAGTCCCAATAACACGCAACAATTCAGATCCATTTGCCAGAGCGGTCTGCAAAAGTGAGGATTTGGCTGAGGATGGAAAGTATGCGGAAGCTGCGGAAGTCTTGTCGACCTTGATGAACGGGCAGATGGAAGCCGATTGGAAGCAAATGCTTCAAACGAGGATTGGAATTCTTAAGAAATGGCACGCGTCAGGGCGTATCGAGCTAAGTGATTACAAAACCTTCTTCCTAGAAACCGGTCCCCAATGGTTTCACAATCGAACTCGACCAATAGCGGCACTCTGGAAAAAGGAGATTGGCCCTGAAGTGGAGAGGTATTTTCTGATCGCTGCATTACTGGCTGCTAGACGTGACTCAGAGGGACAGGTGATCGTTCTGAGCGCAATACCCGACCTCGGTGGAGTCACGAAGGAGGCCGCAGCAGATGCACTCCTTGCCGCAGGAAATGTGCTGCACGAGTCAGGAGACTTCTCCGGAGCACAAACAAACTGGTCAAAAGTGATGTTGCGATACGTTGGGTCACCAGCGTGGCCAGAAGCTGTATTCAATCTTGGAATTCTCTGCAAAGAGAAGAAGCGATACATGGAAGCCATAGCCTTTTTCAACACAATCTTGGAATCAAAATTGAAGGATACGGAGAGATATCGAGAGTATTCGCATGGCTCCGCTTTAGAGCTATCGCAGTGCTATGAGGCTCTCGGCGATTACGCGAACGCTTTAAAATGGGTACGTGAGGCGCAGACAAGATACCCGTCCCAATCTGAGTGCGGAACGTGTGCGCAGGGAGAAAAATAACGGAATGAGCAGAAAATCGGAGAATCGGAGAAGAAACTCGCCGAACAAGGTGCTGCGAACGAGGCGTTGCCCCGCCGCTAAGTTTTCGCGTTAGTCGGCGACGCGAGTATGCGGTGCTTAACGACAGTTTCGGTCGTTGGGGTCCGCGAGAGAGTCAACTCCTGATAAGTTTATCAGCTAGAGTGGGAAGCTTGGGGCGTTCTTGATGTCTAGATTGGTGTTGGCTATGCTTCGAGTGCCATGCACTCAAAAACTGGTCTGTGGCCTGAAGCAGGGTTGTTCTTATTCACTTTCTTCGTAGTGGTTCCGTCGATAGCTGCGGCAATCGGATACGCCGCGTGGAAAGGCAAGCCGAAGAATTTCAGTCGCGAATTGTATTGGACAGTATTCACTGGGGTGGGCGCAGTGTCTCTCTTCCTTATGGTGAGCCTTAAGAGCCTCCACTATTCGCACAGACAATGAAGACTTGAATTGCGCCGTTGTTGCGATTGAAGGGAAAACGGCGAGGCAGAGAGCCAGAGAGAAAGATGGGAAGTAGGTTATTCTCCGCAGAAGCATGCGCAGATACCGACACTGATTATATCGGATAGGCCCTCACCTTTCTCGTGTACGCTAAAATCGCCCCGATTACACGCGTGGCAAGACTTCTGCTAAAAGTCTCTGAACCTCCGCATTTGCTTCGGCTAAAGGCCTGACCCTGACGCTTCATTGCAGGGAAATACGGTACAGATTTCGGTGAATGTTGGTGCGTGTGAAGGCGAAGAGAGAAGGACTGACGGCGGAGTCGACGACAACCGGCAAAAATTGCGCCCCTTTTGTATTCTTCAAATCTCCGACCTGCGCGATTCCGGTCGCGGGCAAGGTAGGAAGCCCGGTCGCACGAGATACCGGCAGCGCGTAAGTGCCCTGATGGCCGAAAAGACTAAACAGCATCGAATCTCCGCTAGCATTCCAATTCATGTAACAGATCCCTGTGCACAGCAGGATAGGAGGCCCTCCTTGCACTGGAAACGCAAATTGACCGGGAGCGTGCTCCGGCCCCGGTTGATTGGAACCCGCGAGAGCCCATCGGCCATCGGGCGATGTCCCGTGAAGGTCGAATATATGTGCAGGACCGATCTGGTGGCGATCGGTTCCATCAGAATGCATTCGATAAAGAGAATTTATTCCCGCTTCATTGGAACGGACCAATAAATCGCCATCCGGCAGAAAATGGGGGGAGTCTTCACTGGTAGAGGAGATTAGGGCTCTAGGAGCGGAGGCATGATTTGTGGACGCGATCCATAAGGAAGAGCGTCCTTTTTGATCTACCCTCGTGAAGGCGATCGTCTTTCCGTCCGGAGAAATTGAATATTGCTTGGTCGAGTAGCCCGGCAAGACAGATTCTGTCTTTCCATCACCTAGATTAAGTACCCAGACCTCGTCGCCATATTTTGGATCGGTCGCGTACAAGTAATAGAGCTTTTTGCCGTCTGAGGAAAAAGTGGCCGCTGTTGCAGCCCCTTCAGAAACAATCGGGTGTTCGCCGTTTTGATCGTGAAGCCAGACCATGTGGTCGCGCGTTCCGACCGATGTGATGAAGGACTTGCCGTCTGCCGCCATCGCGATCCCCGCTTCTTCGGTCGTTCCGGAAGTCACTTGCTCTGGCTCCCCGACAGGAAACCGCTGTCGCCAGATGTGAGTCTTCTCGCGATCCGTCAACCAGATGGTCGGCCCCTTCCTGTCCGTAGATGTGATGTACACCGACTTCCCATCCGGGGACCAAGCGCCCGACGTGCAGGACCCATCGGGAGGCCCGACCTCCTGCGGAATACCACCTCCCTGGAAAGGGACTACGTGGCAGGGGAGGAACACGCCGCGACCATCCATCTCGACCACCAGCACCGAGCGGCCATCGGGTGAGAGATACGCGTGGTGTGCCATTCCGCGTTCGCTTGGAGGAGCATAGACGATGCGGCGTTGACCGCGTCCTCGGTCGGTAGTGACGATCAGCATATGCAGCCCCTCGGCTAGCTCGGAAAAAAGCAGATTGTTGCCGTTGTCCAGCCACGACAGCGAGGAGGCGTTGGGCAAGGTCATGCGTGGCTCGCCACCAAGAACAGGGACTTCCCAGCTATCCCACGGAGGCACGGTTCCATACGCAACTCGCGAGCCGTCTGGCGAGAAGGTAGGACTCAATTTGGATCGCGAATCATGGGTAAGCTGAACCGGCTCGCCGCCGGGAAGCAACTTCACGTAAATCTCTCCGTTGCCGAAAAAAGGATTGTCTCCCCGAATGAACGCAAGCATGCGCCCGTCGTTGGAGAGCGCAGGATACACAACGGAGTCGGTGAAGAATGTGAGTTGCTCCCAATTGGTGCCGGCTGGAGGCGTCTGAGAAGGCGAAAAATGGTAGAAAGCGATTCCGCCAATGAGGAGCGTCAGGACGAGGCTCGCGAGCGTTACGGTCAGAGCGATGTGTCTTCCCTGAGGACTGCTGCCTTGCTCGACGGAGACTCGCGCGGCACTGGATTCGAAATTTCGTCTTAATCGCTTGAGGTCGGATCGCAATTCGTTCGCAGACTGATACCGGAGATTACGATCCTTTTCCAAAGCTTTGTTGATGATTCCTTCCATGTCGGAGGGCAAATCGGGATTTAGACGGATGGGGGCAACTGGAGCTCGCTCGAGGATGGCGTTGAAAATAACACCCGAACTTTCGCCGCGAAAAGGAAGAACTCCCGTAGCCATTTCGTACAAAACGACGCCGAAAGAAAACAGGTCGGTTCGGTTATCTAATTCCTTTGCTCGCACTTGTTCAGGCGACATGTACGCAACAGTCCCCAATGTGCTCCCCGGGCTGGTCAGATGGTCTGGGTCGACCTCATGAGTGGCTAGGGTAGTGGCCTTGTCCGCAAAGCCTATCGCCGAGGCGACTTTAGCGAGCCCGAAATCAAGGACTTTGGCATGGCCTTGTGCGGAGAGGAAGACGTTGGCGGGTTTGATGTCTCGGTGAACGATCCCTTTGGAGTGTGCCGCGTCCAACGCTGCCGCTATTTCAATCGCGATCTCGATCAGACTTTCCATCTCCACAGGCCGACCCGCGATAACGTGTTTTAGCGTTTGACCTTCCAGGTACTCCATGGCGATGAAGGCCCTGCCATCTTCTTCGCCGACGTCGTGGATGGTGCAGATGTTTGGATGGTTCAGAGCCGACGCCGCCTGCGCTTCCCGCTGGAACCTCACTAGAGTTTGTGGGTCGCGGGCTACATCGTCCGGAAGGAATTTCAGAGCAACGAAGCGACGGAGCCGAATATCTTCGGCTTTGTAGACAATGCCCATTCCCCCGCCACCGAGTTTCTCCAAGATACGGTAGTGGGAAACGGTTTGACCGACCAGGGATTGCGGGTCAACCATGTCGCGGCAATGTTAGGTGGTCAGCGGGAAGCAAGTCAACGACTTGAACAAGGTGTCCGCGAATTGCGGTGGAAACTCAGTTGCGAAGTCCCGCTCAAGCACGAGCGTCATGACTTCTTCGTACGAAACGCCAGCGAACTGTCGGCTGTAGTGAACAAGTGGCAGGACCGAGAAACAGGTCTCCCGGTTTGGCGACCTAAGGCGTCAGCGGCAAAGGCGGGCGAGTGAGATACGGCATGATGAGCTGGGCGCTCCATCGGAAGCATTTGGTAGCCCGAACGGGAATCGAACCCGTAGTCTCCGCCTTGAGAGGGCGGCGTGTTAACCGATTACACTATCGGGCCACGACTGTAATCTTACCGTGGCATGCCTGCGACCGCAATGCGGTCAGCGACAAACTCCCCGCCCTTCTCGATCGCAGCGGTTAGGCGTGTGATGTCCGCAACGTCGTATCGCTCCAGCATGGATCGTGTCTTCCAACCGCCGATCTTGACCATAACCAACAATGCATATCAAGCACTACGTTAACCCAGTCAGTCTATAAACATCTTATCCTCAGCACGATACCTAGTACACAGAACACCCTCTCACGGTGAAGATTACGGGTTCGATTCCCGTCCGGGCTACCAAGCATCTTGCGAACAAGTACGTTCCTTCCGCGGTCTTAAACTTGCGCTAAAAGCTCGGTCACCGCCCGGTGGGCTTGGTCAATCGCCTCATTGGTGTACGCGTTGGCTCCCGCGTCGGAGTTGGCGATGGCGATGCGGCCGAACGGTTTCCGGCCGACTACCCAGGGTTTGTCTTCTTCTTTCCAGTCGGGATCGAACAGCGAATTTGGTGTGTAGGCGTAGCCGTGCGCCCAGCGGTTGACGGTGATCGCTTCGATGTCTTTTGCGGGATCGAAACCCGTCTCGCCCAGCATTCTGCCCAACTGGTCGCGGATATTTCGTTCGAACGCGGCAAAAGGCGTGCCCATCAGTTCGATGCGCCCCGCGCGATATTGATCGCGCATCGCCAATCCTGGTTTGCATGGCGTGCGCAGCAGGAACAGCACCATGGGCTCTTCAGGATTGCTCGGGAATTGGTATTGGCCGATGGTCACCGGAAAATCCAGTGCGATGTAGGTGTGATAGCTGCCTGGAGCGACGATTTGGTGCACGCCTAATTTAGAGAACGAGGTCCAGTTGCGCAGGGCGACATGTGTGTAGACCAGCGGGGTCTTCACCAGATACGACAGCGCATCCTTCTGTTTGTCGGGGAGTTCGGGGCAGAGATACGGAATCATCATGTTGTAGCAAGCCAGAACGCAATTCTTGCCGCGCACCGATTGCAGCTGGCCGCCTCGCATGTAGCTCACTTCTACTTCCTTCGGCGAGGTCCCGCCGGCTGGCGCGTGCCGTACGTTTACGACCGTGGAGTTCAAGCGCAGCCGGACGTTGGTTTCCGCTTGATCGAGCTTGCTGTAATCGGCGCGCGCCGTCACCACGTCTTCCATCGTCTCGCCGGGAACCGCCCCGGTAATCAGCGAACGCACCAGCAGGCGCGCGACCGACGCGTTTCCATCGGGGAAATGAAAGATGTACGGCTCTTCCTTTTCGAGTTCCGGAAATCCCAGGCCATCAAATCCAGGATAAGTGAACGACTCGTAGTCATCCGGAGACGCGTAGCAAGCTGCGGCTGGCACCGCGTCGATTCCCACTCCGAACAGATCGTGCGGAAACGTTTGGAAAAAAGGCAGGGCGTCGGGGGTCACCTTGCAATATTTCGTCAGATAATCCGCGTAGCTGATGGTGGCCAGCTTGGCGAGCTTTTGTTCCTTCGACAAGCCCGCCATGTAATCCACTTTTTCGGTGTACACGCGAGTGATGTCGCGACGCACGACCTCCGAAAGCGGGGCTTTGGCGAGGAATTCGGGCCACGCGGTCGAGTTGAAACCGGTGAGCAAGCGATCCTGGCCGAACGTTTCTTTGTCAAAGAACGCCGCCGTTCCCAATTTCTTGTAAAGACTCTGATCGTAGTCCTTAAAGAAACGATCCACCTGAATTCCCACCCGCACGAGTAAATCTTTCGCTACCGCGCTGTAGGAACCCGGGCTCTCGATCGACTGCGTTCCGCCGTTACTGAGCAGCATGCGGTTGCCGGCTCCGGCGCGAAATTCGTTGCGCTTGGCGTGGCCGCCAAAGTCATCGTGATTGTCGAGGATCAGAATGCGAGCGCCGCTGCCGACACTGTTGCGGTAAAAATAGGCTGCGGCAAGGCCACTGATGCCACCTCCTACAATCACCAGATCGTAGGTTTCACCCGTTTTGGCCGCGGGTCCGGCGGCATCCCATTTCCCGCCGTCGCGAAGGCGATGCGCGTAGGTGAACGTGCCGTCGTGATTGCCGCGCATGCCGGTGAGCGCCGGCGGGTAGTATCCCGCAGCTTTCTCTGGTGCGAACTGGTCGCCCCCCATGGCCGCGGCGGCAAGCAACGATTCGCCAGCCAGGGCGCCGCCCACACCGACAGCAACGCCATTCAAGAAGTCGCGGCGCGAAATTGGGCATCCCATGCCCAAAGCGCGGTCTGTTTTCTCATCGCTCATCGAGGGAGCCTCTAATTCCCGCGGTCCTTACCGCACAGTATAGCTGCGAGGTGGACCTTGTGCGAGAGGGCGGCTCGCGGGTAACATCCGCTCATCTCAAACGCCGAGAATCATGGAGGAGTTATGAATTTGTCCGCTCGCAGTTCGATTCGCTGGTACGTTCCCTTGCTGTTCAGCGCGGCGACGCTCGCGTTCCCAGTTCGCGGCTGGGTGCAAGCGACTCCGGCCGCACAGGAAGCAAAAGAAAGGCCCTTCGTCGTGGAGTACTACTACAAAGCAAAGTGGGGTCACGCCGACGAATTCATCGCCTTGTTCAAAAAAAACCACTATCCGCTGCTCAAGAAAGAAATGGAACTCGGCCGCATCCTGAAAGTGTTTGCGGTCGCTCCCCGCTATCACAGCACCGAAGACGGCCGCTGGGACTATCGCACCACCATCATCTTCAAGAACGCCGAGATCGCTCACGACACATTTGATTCCGGGCCACTGCTCAAGCAGCTTTTTCCTGACCAGGACACCTACAAACGTGAAGAGCAGCATCGGTTCGAAATACTTGACGCGCACTGGGATGTGCCGATCAAAGACATCGATCTGGACGCGAAGTGAGCACGACAAGGGTCGCGCCTTCCCGATCGCCGGGCAGCGGCGCGGCGAGTATTGCGGGCGCGACGGGTTGCCTGACCGAGCCTGGCTCGGGCGGGGGCGCCCGCTAGGGCGCGGTGAAGCGCGCCCCTGCATGATGGAGCGCCGGTGTGGCAATTTCTGGGCGCTCGTCGCCACTATATAATAGGACCAGGAGCCTTCATGTCCGACTACACCGACGAACACGCCCGCGCCGGCATATCCGCAAAATTGCCAGCGCTGGAAACCTGGCCGAATCAATTCCCCGGGTACATCATCACTACCAAATTTCCGGAGTACTCTTCGGTCTGCCCAAAAACCGGATTGCCCGATTTCGGCACCATCACCATCCAGTACGTACCGCGTAAGGATTGCATCGAGCTCAAATCGCTGAAAATGTATTTACTTGCCTACCGCGATCTCGGCATCTTCTATGAAAATGCCGTCAACAAAATGCTCCACGACATTGTCGAGGCCATTCAGCCGGAATGGTGCGTGATTCGCGGCGAATTCACTCCACGCGGCGGCCTGACAACATCCATCTTTTCGCGATGGCCAACGCCGGCCTCGCGCGGCACAGCCGGAGCAAAAGGCAAAGCGAAAGGTCGCTCCGGCCGTTCTTGAGGGCAAGAGCGGGGATTGTTGCGTCTATCCGGCACGGAATACCTTCTTAGGGACGGCGTTCGCGACGTAGACCGATGCGCGCTGCGTGGTGCGCTCCGGAATACCGGACAGCACGTCGCACGGCCAGGGGACACGAAGACCAGCGTTACGTTGGCGCCGATGTTCAAGGGGCGTTTGACACCCAGTAGACCAGGGTGACTGCTCAGACCGCGGCGCTAAGTCCCGACCTGTCCGATCGCCAGGGCACCGATGTCCCGACTCGGTCCAGACGCCGTTACTCCTACGTGGCGAGAAAAATATTCTTCCGCATTCGAGAGTGATCGGGCGATGGTTTCCTAAGTGTCCGCATCTCTTCCAGCCGTTGCCCTCTGGGGCGTCAACCGCGCTGTAACGTGCCTTTAATATTGGCTGGGACAAACCTATGTATGATTCCTCGCCGTACGAGTTCACCTTCCCCGAGGTGCACAGGAGGTTTCCATGTTTCGTCATCGCCAGTCGCTTTTGGCTGTAACGGTCGCCGCGGTCCTCAGCGTGTTTCTAATCGCCGGATGTAACGCCAGAGGGGAAGAAACGGTCGCGGAGAAAGATTTCGCCACGTCCGCGACGGTGAAGACCGCGATTGGCGCAGCGGGGAGCACCTTTATCGCCCCGATCATGTCCAACTGGGTCACCGCTTATCAGCAAAGCCACCCAAGCACGCTGATCAACTACCGCCCTGTCGGCAGCGGCGTGGGCCTTGCCGAGTTGCGGAAAAACACGTTGGAACTGGCGGCGAGTGATGCGCCGCTCAGCGACGATCAAATACACAAGATGTTTCCGGTGATCCAGGTTCCGGTGACGGCAGGAGCAGTTTGTGTGGTTTACAACGTTCCAGATGCGAAGAGTCCATTGCGGTTCAGCGCTTCCACCTTGGCCGGAATTTTCCTGGGCAACATCATCAGCTGGCAAGATCCGGCGATTGCTCGGGACAATCCAGGCGTAAAGCTTCCCAGGGCCGCACTCATCGTCGTCCATCGTTCGGATGGAAGCGGCACGACCAGTATTTTGAGCGGCTATCTTGGCAAGGTCAGTCCCGAGTGGTCTCAGAAAGCGGGACAAGGGCTGTCGGTTTCCTGGCCGGTGGGCATTGGAGCCGAAGGCAGCAAAGGCGTGCTGGAGTTTGTGAAGCAGAATGCGGGAACCATCGGATACGCGGAGCTCAACTCCGCGAAGGAAAACAAACTTCCGGTTGCACAGGTTCAGAATCGCGCCGGAAGCTTTGTGACGCCGAGCCCTGTCAGCACCACCTCTGCGATTGAAGCCTTCAGCGACGCGCTGTCGAAAGATCCCCGCGCACCGATTGTCGACCCCCCTGCTTCCGCCAAGGACGCCTATCCGTTGGCGGGATTGACTTTCCTGCTGGTCCCGAAAGATGGTTCCGACGCCGACGAACGCCGAGCCATCAGGGATTTCATCCAATATTCGGTCACCACGGGTCAAGACTCCGCGGAGAGCCTCGACTATGCGAAGCTGCCGAAGTCGATGCAACAGCTGGGCCTCGGCTTGTTGAGCGAATTGACGGTGAACGGCCAGCCACTAAAATAGACCGGAGTGGCTCGGCCAACCGACAGTTGCGTTGCGATCCGCGCCTGAAGGCGGATTGTTTCTTGCCGGTCGGACTCGAACGCAAACGTTGAACCTCGCCTTATCGCCGGCCACGGCGTGACGGTTCGTTAGCTCCAGGTGTCTCGCGCTCAGGCTTGTGTGCGCGAGCCTGTATAGTGTTAAGCGGGCTTGCCCGATGCCGCGCTTACTCCCCTCAAACGAACACCTCGATTACATTGCTGCGCTTCTGGACGATATGTGGCGGATCCCTGGAACTCAAATCCGATTCGGCCTCGACGCGTTGATTGGCTGGGTGCCCGGGATCGGCGACGCCATGGCGGGCATCGCGTCCTTCCTGATTGTGTTTGCTTCCTGGCGGCGCGGCGCGAAACCCATCACTCTGGTTCGCATGATCGCCAACATACTTCTGGAGATGACCCTCGGAGCGATACCCGTCGCGGGCGACATCTTCCACATCGTTTGGAAAGCGAATCGACGCAACTATCGGCTGTTGATTCGAGAGAAAGAACAGCCCGGCGGCAATACGGCGCGGGATTGGATGTTCCTGGCGGTCATCTTGGTCACCGCTTTTGCGGTGATCGCGATTCCCATCGGCCTTTTGATCTGGTTGCTGAAGCCTTATCTAACCTAGGACAAAACTTAGCGGTGCGCGCAATAAAAGCCGGACGGAAAAGACGCTCCGTACAGCGATCTGGTTCTCTTTGTCAGAGCTGTGGCATCCCTCCACTTTGGCAGACACATCCGCCCTTGGAACGTGGTGACCTTCTGGTACGTCCGATAGTTGGTAACCGACCCGCTGTCGCCCGCCCCACGCACGTTGCGAGCAAAGATTTGCGAATGGTACCATTACAAGGTTGGGGGCCCACTTCCGAGGAGGCTGAATGAGCATTTCGCCAAACGTACCGACTCCGCAAGAGTCCTACCACTACGAAGCAGCAGCGGCTGGCACGCCGCGCTGGATTGCTGTTCTGTTCGGTGTGCTGATTGTCGGGATGATCGCCTTGGCCTATATGGGCCACTCCGCGCAGGGGCAGCTCCAATCGGATCTCGCCAAAGCGCAGGATCAAAACAAATTGCTCAGCGCGCAACTCGATCAGGCCAATTCCCGCCTCGCTGATCTGAAAGGCAACATTGAGGTTACCCAACAAAAAGTCGGCATGACCCAGGCGGAGCTCGCCAAGGCCAGGAGCCGCGCCGAATCGATTCGCAACGACCAGATCGCGGCGGATCAAAAACTGGCTTCGCAGTTGACCCAGGTCCAGAGTGAAAGCAACGAGAAGATTGGCGCGGTCGCCACCGAAGTGGGCGGCGCCAAAAAAGATATCGCAGACACCAGGACCGATCTGGAAACGACCAAGGGCAAACTTGAGCGCGCCACGGGAGATATGGGCGTAATGAGCGGCCTGATCGCCCACAACCGCGACGACTTGGAAGACCTCAAGCGCCGAGGTGACCGCAACTATTACGAGTTCAAGGTGAGCAAGAGCAAGACGCCCCAGCGCGTGGGTCCCGTGCAAGTCACGTTGAACAAAGCCGACCAGAAAAAGGGCAAGTACACCATGACGGTGTTCGTCGACGACCGCTCCATTGAGAAAAGAGACAAGACCGCCGGCGAGCCGGTGCAGTTTTACCTGAAGGGCAGTTCGCGCATGACGCCTTACGAAATCGTCGTGTTCGACGTCGGCAAGAACGATATCAACGGGTACCTTTCCACGCCTAAGGATGCCGGCTCTGGTAACGCCGCCCCTGCGGCGACTCCGGCGGCAACACCCGCGGCTGCACCTGCCGCCCCAGCCAAACCGACCTCGTAGCCTGAGCAGTGTTTCGCGCCCATTCGAGGCCCTGTTCCGCGTTCTGGAAACCCGGCGCGGGACAGGGCTTCTGTCTTTTCCAGCCCGGAGCTAGCATTTAGACGCTGCCTTTCTGGCAGGAATTCGCGGCGGAGACCTCTCATGAAACTTTCGCACTTGCGCGCGTTTGTCTGCGCTCTAATTTTGTCGATGTTCCTCGCGTCTGGACTTGCGGCGCAAGCCCCGCTCGAGCCTGCGCAAATGCCGTCGCGCACGGCCTTCTACGTCATCTGGCGCGGAACTCCCGCAGGCGACGCGCGCAAGACCAACGCGCTGTTCGCTCTTTGGGACGACCCGGATTTCGCTCCTGTCCGCGCCGCCATGTTCGAAAATATGACCAGCGCGTCGGACAAAGATGCCTCAAAGCCCGCGCTAACGCACGAGGAAGCCGAACAGTATTCTGCGCTCCTGGAAAACGCGTTCGTGGTCGGCTATCTCAGCAAGCCCGAAGCGAAGATGACCGCTGCCGCCGCGCCTCCCAAGCCTGCTGACCATCCTTATAATGGCCTCTTTTTCGTTTACGACCGCACCGGCAAGGAAGCTTTGCTGAGCAAGGCCGTTCTTCGCATGCGCGGTCAGGAAAAAGAGCTGCCCCAGGTTTCTCAAGTCACAGTCGCCGGCGTGCCAACCCTAAAGGTCGAGCGCAAGACCAGCACCACCTACTGGGTGGAGCACGGCAAATACGCCGCCAGCGCCAATGAACGCTCGGTCCTCGAGGACATCCTGGGACGCCTCGAGGGCAAAGCTCCCGATGCAAACTCGCTCGCTCAATCACCAGCGTACAAGGAAGCCCAACCGCAACTTGGCGGCGGCGTCCTGGAATTTTTCGCCGGCGTTCCCAGCCTCAAAGGCCTCGCTCCCGACTCCGCCTCCGGATTCAAAATCGCTCCGGTTCTGAACGCGCTGAAGCTCGAAGCCATTCACTCCTTTAGCGGGCGTATCGTTCTTGAAGGCGCCAAGACTCGGTTTCAAGGCGCGATTCTCGGCGATACCGCGCCAGGCGCGCTTTTTGACTTCTGGACCGACGGCGTATCTTCCCCGATTTCCCTTTCGCTTCTTCCGTCCACGGCCATCTCCTACAGCGAAACGCAATTCAACCTGCCCGGGTTCTACGAGATTCTGAAGCGTGGCGTAGCCGCCGCCATGCCGGCAGGACAGCAGAACGCCACCGCCATGGTCGAGGCGATGGCGCAAACGCGTCTCGGCATGCCGATCTCCGACGCGCTCGCCTTACCGAGCGGAGAATTTGCGTCGATGCAACTAAGCCCCTCACTCGATCCGCAAAAAGCCGTCTACGTTTTTGGAATTCGCAAGAAGCCCGAAACCTTGAAACTTCTCCGCTCTATTTTCGGCGACCAGATCAGTTCAGAACACACCGAAGGCGACATCACCTTCCTGAAAATCTCGCTTCACGGCAATCAAGGGAGCAAAGGCGTGGCACAATGGGATTTCTATCACCTGGCCATCACGCCGGACTTCATTGTGGGCGCCACGCGTAGCGAAACCGTCCGCGATCTCCTCGCGGCTCGTTCAAGTTCGAACACCGCCGCTGTAGCCCAAATCCAAACTGCGCGCGCGGGCTATCCCGAAAAAATCAACGGCTTCAGCTATTTCGATTTCCAGAAAATTGACTGGCCCGCTGTGAAAGCCCGCTGGGTCGAAGAAGCCAAGAAAGTCTCCGAGACGAAAACTGCCACTAACCAACAAAAAGCCGCCGCCGCTAAGGTTCCATCCCTGCTCACCGATGCGAACCCGCAAGTCTTCCCGCGGCATCTACACTTTATGGCCGGTGCATCCTGGAAAGATGCCAAGGGAATCCACTTCGATCAATGGCTTCAATGATTCGGAATCGAGAGTCGGTGGGACGTCGGAACAAGAGGGCAAGGTCAACGCAACGAGAGCCTAACGGGAGGGTACGGCTTCGCGGGCGGCGGGAAAAGGCCGGTTCTTTGCATAAACTGGTTCCCCCGCGACGAGTTTCCGCTGTTTAGCACTGTGGCGTAACCAAGTGCCTTCCCATTCGCTCGAATCTCCAAAAAATGCACTACGCGGACTTCAAAGCACGCTGCCTGTTATGCCCCGTTGTTCTGTGCTTCGCTGCCGCGCCGCTCGTGCAAACTCAAGATCAAGTGCAAGCCCCCGCGATTCGTGTCACCGTCAACCGCGTAAACGTAGCGGTCCGGGTCACCGACTCTGATGGCCGCCTGGTCGAAGGTCTTCACCGCGAAGATTTCCACATCTTCGACAACGGCATCGAGCAACCCCTCTCCGACTTCGCGTCTGTCGAAGAATCCACGCAAGTTGTCTTGCTGATCGAATCCGGCCCCGCCGTCTTGTTCCTGGCCAAAGATCACGTGCTCGCCGCCGACGCCTTCCTCCGCAGCATCCCCGCGGCTGACCGTGTGGCGATCGCCAGCTACACCAGAGCGCCCGAACTAATCCTCAATTTCACACCAGACAAAATCGCAGCTCGCCAGGCCCTTCAACAAATCAGCTTCGTCAACGGATTTGGCGACCTGAATCTTTCCTCCAGCCTCGCCACCACCATCGACTGGATCGCTTCGGTCCCCGGCAAGAAAACCATCGTTCTGCTCTCAACGGGCGTGGACAGTTCGCCTCCGGAAACTTGGAAGTCAGTCCAGAGAAAACTCCAAACCTCTGACGTGCAGATTTTCGCCGTCTCGCTCTCCGCCGACATCCGCAATCCCGCCAAAATGAAGAAACTCACTCCTCAGGACCGCTCCAACCGTGCCGAAGTGCAGGAGGGTTTCGCTCAAGCCGACCAATCTCTTCACGAACTTTCCGAGGCCACCGGCGGCCGCGTCTATTTCCCTAGCAATCCCGCGGATTTCGAGCGCGCCTACGATGAAATCGCCAATCTCGTTGCCAATGAATACAGCCTGGCCTTCGCGCCCGCGTCCCTTGACGGCCAACTCCACACTCTCGATGTAAAGGTAAAAACTTCGAGCTATCGGGTAGACCACCGCCAAGCCTACCTCGCCCTGGCTCCAAACTAGACCTATCTAAAGGGCGCTTGAGGATTTTTTTGCAGCGTTGCGGAATCAAGAAAAAAGGCAGGACACCTGTTTTGTGAACAACTACTCGTATTCCTTCATCATCCGCGCCATCTTGCTCAACCGCTCATTCACCTGCGCGAATACCGTGCCGCCCGGAAATGTGCCATCGCCGTTCCGCGCCCCCGCGGTCATGCCCGTCAAAATCTCGATGCCCTCTTCAATCTTCGCCACCGGCCAGATGTGAAACTTGCCCGCGGCCACCGCGTCCAGAATGTCTTCGCGCAGCATCAAGTCTTCTACATTGGATGCCGGCATCAGAATGCCCTGCGAACCGGAGAGTCCCGCGATCTTGCACACATCGAAAAATCCTTCAATCTTCTCGTTGATCCCGCCGATGGCCTGCACGTCGCCTTGCTGATTCATCGACCCGGTCACCGCGATATCCTGCCGCAACGGCAATTCCGCCAAAGCCGAAACCAGCGCGTACACTTCGGTAGAACTGGCGCTATCCCCATCCACTCCCGAATACGACTGTTCAAAGCAAATGCTCGCCGACAACGACAACGGCTTGTCCTGCGCAAACCGGCTCCGCAAGTAACCAGAGATAATGTGCACGCCTTTATCGTGAAAGCGCCCGCTCAAATTCGATTCGCGCTCGATGTTGATCACACCGACTTTCCCCAGCGCCGCCGTCGCCGTGATCCGCACCGGCTTCCCGAACGAATATCCGCCAATCTCCAGCACGCTCAACCCGTTCACCTGGCCCACGCGCGTGCCTTCCAGATCCACCAGCAGCGTCCCCTCTTCGATCATCTCGCGAATCCGCGTCTCGATCAGGTTGTGCCGCTCCATCTTCGACGACAGCGCCGTCCGCACGTGGGCGGCGCGCACCACCGATTCCCCCGCCGCCGAAGCAGCGTAAGCCGCCTCCCGCGCCAGGTCCGCGATATCCACAAATCGCGCCGTCACTTTGTTCCGTCGCCCGGCCTGCCGCACTCCATATTCGAGCATTCCCGCGAACGCGCCGCGATCGAACGGCGACAAATTCTCTTTCTCGCACAACGCCCGCAATCGCCCCGCGTATTCCGCGATTACGCCGTCGCTCATCTTCATCTCTTCGTCAAACTCCACGCGCACTTTGAAAATTTTCCGGAAATCTTCCTCGTAGTCGTACAACATCTCGTACAGCTCGCGGTCTCCAATCAAAATCACCTTAACATCCAGGTGCACCGCCTCCGGTTTCAGCGCACTGCCGCCAAACGGATAAAACATTTCCAGCGGCTGAATCTCCAACCGGTTGTGATTCAAGGTGCGCTTCAAAGCGCGCCACACCCCGACTTCGGACAACGCCTCCAGCGAATACATAATCAAGAACCCGCCATCGGCCCGCAGCAGCGATCCTGCGCGCAAATCCATGAAGTCGCTCGTCCACCCGCCACGCGCATCGTAAGCCCGCTGAATCGTTCCAAACAAATTCGCGTACGTAGGCGTGGTCTCAAAAATCACCGGCGAGCCATCTTCGTCGCCATGCGCCAAAATCACGTTCACGCCGTACAAACGGAAGGGATCGCGCTCCGGGCCGCTGCCCGGCATCTTCGGCATGCCATCCAGCGAAGGCGAAGCTTCGCCCTCACCTTCCCCCTCGCCTTCTCGCTCTTTGAACGGGTCCAGGTTGTCCAGCAAGTGATGCCGCACTTCTTCCAGGTATTCCGCCACTCCCGCGTTCGGATATTTTTCCTTCAGCTCTTCGATCACGCCATCCACAAGAACCGACGCAGCCTCTTGCTCGAGGTAACTCAGTTCGCTGGCCAATTCGCGCGACAACGTAAGCGTCTTCCGGTACACCACGGTAAATTCCTGGCGGAACTGCTCGTATTTCCGCTCGATCTCTTCCGCCACCGGCGAATCGAGTTTCCCCTCGTGCACCATCTTCGAGATATCCTCGATCGGCACCATCTGCCCTTCGAGCACCGGAAAAATCTCCGGTAGCGCCACCGCGCCCACCTGCATGTGTCCCAGCGCAAACTGTTCCCGCGAAATCCGCCGCGTGAAATCGTCCATCAACTCCTTTTCGCGCACGGTAAACCGCTCGACGATCCGTCCCTTCTGCCGCTGAAACGGTTCGCCTTCGAACACCTGCGGAATTCGCCTCCGCAGAAAATCAATTCCCGCCTGCATCTCTTTCTTAAAGGAATTGGCCTGCCCGCGAGGCAAAGACAAAAGCCGGGGCCGGTCCGCAATCTTGAAATTATTGACGTAACACCGATCCATCGACGGCTTGGTGACCGGGTGCAGTTCTTCGATCATCCGCGCGATCGTCCCGCCGCGGCTGGTCCCCGCCAACCCGCAAACAAAAACATTGTACCCGGGCGCGGAAAGCTCCACGCCCATCTTCAAAGCCCGCAAGGCCCGCTCTTGCCCGATGAAACCTTCGCGCAATTCCGCCTGCGCCGTAGTCTCGAACGGCAAACGCGAAGCCTCGCACCTCCATCGCAATTTCGCTGGAGGCAACTCCGCATGTAGCGCAGCCGGTTTATATCCATTCAATCCCATCGCAGTCGGGTACTCTAGCACACGCCTCCCTCCCCGCACGCATTTTCACCCAGACGGTTGCGCGCCAGTCATACATATCCACACGCCGTAAAACAGGGTAAAGGGAATCCTGTAGCGGCGAGTTTTTAGCTCGCCATCTTGCGGTTGTAACGGCCGCCGACCGTTGACCGGGAGCTGTGCGGGGCGGCGCACGCTTGGCAATGCCCCAAGCGGATGCGGCCGTTAAAAAAGACTCTTCGCCCGTCAGATCGAATTGGAAAACCCGCTATTCTTCCCGCAACGCCACCACCGGATCCACTCGCGTGGTTCGCCAGGCGGGAATTGCTGTCGCAGCGAAGGCTACCAGCGCCAGCAGCACCGGCACCACCGCGAACGTCGCCGCATCCCGCGCGCTCACACCAAACAGCAAACTCGCCATCACCCGGGTCAAAACCGCCGCGCCGGCCAGCCCCATCGCGATCCCCATCGCGCCCAACTCCATCCCCTGCCGCAACACCAATCGAAGGACATCGCCGCGCCCCGCACCCAGCGCCATCAGCACGCCGATGTCGTGGGTGTTCTGCGCCACCAGGTAGGACATCACGCCATACAGCCCGATCGCCGCCAGCATCAGCGCAAAGGCTGCGAACGCCGCCAGCATCGTGCTCGCGAACCGCTGTCGCGCCAGCGAATCGTGCAAGCGCTCTTGCATGCTCCGTATGTCATACACCGCCAGGTTCGGATCGACCGACTGAATCGCGCTCACGACCGCCGCCGGAAGCCCGGCGATCTCCGAACCCGTCCGGACTACAAGATACAAATCGGTCGGAGTTCCCTGCGTGCGGGGAAAATAGGTCGCGATCTTGCCGTCGGTCTCTAGCCCATACTGCTTTACGGTTCCCACCACGCCGGTAATCGTCTTGGGCTTTTTGGGATCGAACCACAGATGCTTTCCGAGGGCATCGCCCCGAGGCCAGAATCGTTTGGCGAATTTCTCATCGATGATCACCACGCCGGGTTTCTCCGCGGTGTCATCTTCGCCAAAAAAACGTCCCGCGATCAGCGGGATCTCCATGGCCCGAAAATAATCCGCGCTGGCCACGCGCAGATCGACCTGCAGCTCCTCTCCGGAAGGCGGCGTGTAGCCTTCCACGCTGATGTCTCCCCATCCGACCGAACCCGTAAGGGGCAGCGCGGTCACTTCGCCTTCGGCAATCACGCCCGGCGACTTGGCAACGCGCTCTTCGATGTCCTGGTACACACGAAGGATGGCCTTGTCGTCGTGATACTTGGGATCGTCCGCGGCCACCTGCATGGTCACAATGTGTTCGGTCGCGAACCCTGGCGGCACGGCTTGCAAACGCACGAAGCTGCGCACCAGCAATCCGCCGCCGATCAGCAACACCAGCGAAAGCGCCAGTTCCGCCACCACCAGCAACCCCCGCAATCGGTGCCGCCGCAAGTACAGTCCGCCGTCGCTGTGCCCGCTGCGTCCTCCGGCCTTTAGCGATGTGTTCGGGTCCACTCGCACCGCTCGCCAGACCGGTGCCAGTCCAAACAAAATTCCCGTCGACAGCGAAACGCCAAACGTGAACGCCAGAACCGCTCCATTGACCCCGATATCCTCGAGTCGTGGAATATTCCCCGGATTCATGGTGCGCACTACGAACAAGCTGGCGCGCGCAACTCCGAGTCCCGCCACACCACCAAGCAATCCCAACAGCACGCTCTCGGTCAGCAACTGCCGCGCCAGGCGCTGCCAGCCCGCACCCAATGCGGTTCGGATGGCCACCTCTTTCTCGCGTCCCGCCGCGCGTGTCAGCAGCAGATTCGCCACGTTGGCGCAGGCGATCAGGAGTACCACCGCCACCGCGCCCAGCAGCACCAGCAGCGCCTGCCGCACGTCGCCCACCACTTCGTCCTGCAACCGTACGATGTGCATCCCGAAACTGGCGTCGCGCTTGTCTTTCTCGCGAATGCGCGCGGCGATGACATCGATATCGGCCTGCGCCTGTTGCACCGTCACGCCCGGCTTGAGCCTCACGACAATGTTGTAATTCTCGTCGCGCCGGCGGTTCCAGGCCTCCGCGGTCAGCGCGAGCGGCAAAAACACGTCTACCTTGCTCATCGGCTCTTCTGAAGGCATCACCTCGGAGTTCAATAGGAACCCACGCTGCAACACCCCGGCGACGGTCAGCGATTTTCCGTCGATCGTCACGCTCTTCCCCACAATCGCCGGGTCGGCACTGAACAGGCGCCGCCAGATGCGTTCGCTGAGAATCGCCACTTCAGGCTGCCCCGGTTGGTCCTCTGCGGGCAGCAGCAACCGCCCCAACATCGGCTTTGCGCCCAGCATCGGCAACAAACTGGATTGCGTGCGGATTGTCGCGATCCGTTCGGGCCGCTCGCGCCCGGTCAGCGTGGCGTTGCGCGTCTGCGCCAGGGCCATCTGTTCGAACGAATGATTTTCAGCGCGCAGGTCGAGGAACTGCCCCGGCGAAGGCCAGTCGCGAAAAATTGCCAGCGAAGGCGAATGAAGCCACACCCCGGCTAGCCGCTCGGGCTGAGGGTACGGCAGTGGACGAAGCAACAGCGCGTCCACGACGCTAAAGACCGCCGAATTCGCGCCGACACCAATGGCCAGCGACGCTAGAATTACCAGGCTCGACAGCCAATTCTTGCGCAGCACCCGCCCCGCATAGCGGACGTCCTGCCACCAGACAGTCACGATCCCTCCCGTATTCCAATGAACGTCATCGGTCGGATTTAAGTTCCCAGCATCAAGACTTTTTCCGCGAGGGTTTGGTCTTTAGCGTTTTCGCATAGGCATAGCTTTCGGCGAGATACTTCTGCAGCTCCTTGGTGCTGGCCAGCAAGCCATCGGGCACCGTCACATATTCATTCATTATCGCGCCGTATGCCTCATACAGCTTGGTCTTGTATTTCTTCAGGAACTCTCGACGGGAGGCGTTCGGCAAGCGCATCGCCAGGCTGCCCGAGGGCTGCATCAACAGAAACATATTTCCGTTTACCGCGGCGTACGCATTGTTCGCCCCTTTTCGCTCAATCTCCGGATAAACCGCAATCAACTGGTCGAATAGTTCCAGCCTCTCGGTTGGCACGCCGCTCTTTTTCTTCTTTGCTGCAACCATGAATGCCCCGCCGCCGGAAGATTTCTGGGAACGATGCTCGGATCTCCGCTAATTCGTTTTCTCCAGCACCACGAACCCGTGCGCCGGAATCACCGCATTGATCTGGCCGCCATTCACCTGCAACGTCGCTCCGCCGTTGCCCACATTATCGCCACCATAGATTGCGGCATCGCTGTTGAAGATCTCCTGCCAACCTCCCGCCGGCAACCGCGAAGGATCGGTGCCGATAACGTACCCGTTTGCAAACGGCGCGTCGTTCAGACTCGCCAAAACCAACAGTTCCTGGTTTGCAGCGCTGCGCGTAAACGCGATTACCCGGTTGTCGTCGTGCGTATAAATCACGTCCAGTGCGCGGGACCTCGCCGCCGCGCTGCTCGTCACCAGCCGGATCAGGTCCTGGTAGAACCGGAACAGAAACTGCCCGACACCGGTCCGGTCGCCAATCAGATCTTCCTTATTCTGAAAGAAAGTGTCGTACAGGAAATACTTCCGCGCGCCAATCTCTTCGCCCATCAGGAACATGGGCGTTCCCGCCGACAGCGCCGACAGACCAAAAGCGAAGCGGGCGCGCCCCTCGGCATACTTCAGCGTCTGTCCGGCCAGCACTGCGGAATTCACCGCGGTCACGATGGTCCGCTCGGTGTTTGCATCGTTGCCGGCTTCGTCGTGGTTTTCGTGATAAACGATCTTGCTATACTGCGTCGCCAGCAGCGCTCCCGCGAAATAGTCCATGTTGAGGGGGCCGTTCGTTCCATAACCCGCGTTCTTCAGCAGGTTCGCGTAGCTGTTGCCGTAGTTGCCGTCGCCGATCAGATGGTGATAGAAATCCGCATACCAAACGGCGTCAAATCCCTCGCCTCCCTGGTCCGGCGATTGCGTCATCGCGGGCCAACCGGTATGGTCCTCCGCGATCAGAAATGCCGCGGGATTCACCATCTTCACCGTCCGGGCCAACTCACGCAGAAACTTGATTCCATAGTTGTTGGCACTGCCGACAGACGCTCCATTCGCATTCAGTGTGTTGTTCTGGTGAATCGCGTCCGTCAGGTCCACACGAAACCCGTCAATGTGAAAATCGTCCAACAACGCCGCAGCGCTGCTCGTAAACATCTGGCGCACATTCTCCTCGCTGAAGCGCGGAGTATATCCGGACGAACCGTTGTTCAAATATCCCCCGTCAATATCGGCATAGTAGGAAGGCAGTCCCTCATACCAATACCAAATGTTATCCTGCGGCGCGACATTGGGGTCCGCATCGTATCCCCATTCCGACCGCTCGTTGTTCGCGGTGGCGAAGTGGTTGTACACCAAGTCCAGAATGACGGCGATGCCCCGCTGGTGACACGCGCGCACGAAATGCTTCAGTTGGTTCGCGCCTCCCGCGCTCGTCTGCAAGCAAAAGAACAGCGAAGTCCCATAACCCCACTGTAGATCGCCATCGAATTCCAGCACCGGCAACAATTCCACCCCGTTCACCCCGAGGTCCACCAACCCATCCACAAACGCCATAGCGTCGGTGAAGGTTCCGGCGGACTGCGACGGATATCCCAGAGAGCCGACGTGCAATTCGTAGATCATCAGATCTTCGATGTTCTGGGGAGGCAATCGACCGGCCGTATATTCGTTCGCCCAGAACTGCTGCTCCGGAATGAGCGTCTCCTTTTCGAGTGCCGTATCGCCGAAGTCCTCGGTCACCTGATCGGGATCGGAAACCACCGAACAACTCACAATTCCGTCGAGGTCCACATAAGAACCCGCATAGTGGGCTCCGCCCGGGTTGGTTCCGCCTTGCCCTACCTGGTTGCGCGAGAAAATATCCACTTTGTACGTCTGGGCGCCCTGTTCATTCGTGATCCGGTACATGTACAAGCAATTGAAGTACTTGCTGAAGTCATCCAGCGCAGGCGTCGTCGTGATGTCACTTTGCCAAATCCCATTGCCTTTCAAGGCCAGCGGCACAACCGCAGCCGCCGGATCGATACCGGTCCCGTCTTCAGCGATATAGCCGGTCGGCGTGCCACTGGTGAGGTCGAACGGCGCGAAAACCACTTCGACGCTCGTGGCCCGCGGCGCCCAGACCGCAAATTGAATTCCGGGATTTGCCGATCCCGGCAGGAAGTATTTCTGCGCGCCGAATCGGCGTCCAGTCACAAACCAGTAGTCTTGCTGAGTTATCCCCGCTGCGAGAGTGAAGCTTCGATACCGCTGGCTGGAGTTTTCATCGGGTACTTCGGTAACCACCACCCAGCTGTTTGGCTCCCCCACGACATCGGCGATCACGCCCCACTGAAACGTCGTTCCGGTCTGCGTCGCATCCAGCGACACGCTGGCGCTGAAAGGCGTCGCACCCAGTTTCATCCGGCGCACCCGCCATCGGCACCTCCGACCACTGATTGGAAAAATTCCCAACCCCGTCCCAACTCCCCGACAACCGCACATTGCGAAACAACGGCAACCGCAAGCCGCTATGAAATGTAAAATTGACCACAATTTCTGGCATCGCAACCTCCTCTCGAACCAAAGAGTCTGCGTCTTCCGCTTTCGTCAGGTCACGGCTTCCCTTCTGCCGGATCGTGCCGCTGGTACGGTTGGTAATCCCCTGCAGGGCCGGGGATTGTTTACTCTGAGCCCTTAGGCCGCCGCGCGTCGGCACGGTACAACCTGCGCGTCGGAGCGGAGCCATTCGGCCGGGCCGCCGTCCAAATCCCGTTCCGTTTTGCCGCCATTGGCAAAAAGGCAGAAACATGGCCATTCTGAGGGCCTCCGATGAGGATGCCCGAACAATCTCAATCACCGCAACACTCTAGAACTACCGCCGCCGGCGCCTTCGCTCGCACCGTTGTAATTAACTTTGACGGTACCGTCAATTGTAATGTGCCAGAAACACTACGCTGGCCCAAAAAAAACGCCCGGCGTATTGCCGGGCGCTATTTCGTATTTTCGGGATTTTAGTTGCTACCTGTCGAACTTCAAGCAAATCTCCAGCTGGTGAATCGCTTCGTCGGTGGCGCGAAGCGCGTCTACTCTGTGCCCGCCAAAATCGTGCGCGGCGTGTTCCAGATGTTCTCTGGCATGGCGCAGTGAAGCCAATGCATCGTGGATCTCCGGATGATCCGCGGGAGTCGCCGTCGGGACCGGCGCAGGTGTAGCCGCCGCAGGCACGGCGGTTGCATTACGCGCGTTGGGCGCCGCCGGGACCGAGACGCTAAACACCACTGCCAAGATCAGGGCCGTGAGAACCACTACACCTAAGGTTTTTACTTTCATGGACCACTCTCCTCGTCCGGCTTTCGGCCCGGACCGCCTTGATTTCCTCGAGCTGCTCTCCTCGCGTTCTCGGTCTCGACAGTGACCAACGCGGTCAAATCAGCCCAGCCTTCGTCTCCTTTCATAGTCCATCCCGGCACCCATTGAACAGGACTTTTTTCCACCACGCTGACAAAGAGGGAATACCTTCGGTACAAATCGGGCCGGCTGTCTACGCTTCGGGCGCGACCATCGCATCGCGGCGGTCCATGTACACACGAAAGATTCCCATCGCCGCAGCTATAATCGTCGGCCCTGCCACCAACCCCAGCAACCCGAATACTTCTAGCCCGCCAAGCACGCCGATGAACAACAGCAGCTCATTCAAATGCGTGCGGTTGCGCAACAGCAGCGGCCGGATAATATTGTCCGCCACCGCCGCGACCCCACCGCAAATCACCAGAATCACCGCGCCCTTGCCCCAATGCCCCGTGAATCCCAGCCACAATGCCGCCGGCACCCAGATCAGCGCCGAGCCCACCACCGGCACGAGCGAGAAAAATGCCATCAGCACGCCCCAGAAAACCGCCGTCGGAATTCCACCGATCGTGAACGCGATCCCGCCCAGAAATCCCTGCACTCCCGCGATAATCAGACCCACGGCCACACTCGCGAAAATCAGATCTTTCGACTCGCTCAGCATGTCCTGCTGGATCGATTCGTCGAGCGGCAGCAAGTGACGTATGCCCCGCACAATGCTGTCCCCATCTCGAAACATGAAGAACAGAGCAAAGATCACGATGAACAAATCCACGAAAAACGCGGCCAGATTCTTCACCAGTCCAGCGAAGTTTCCGGCCAGAAACGCCGCCACTTTTTCCGCGCCCTGCCGGACCGGCTGCGAGAAATCCGTGGATTGCCACTCGCTGGGAAGATGGCCGCGAATCCAGTCGATGGCGTGCATTGGTAGCGCTTTGTCGGGATCCATCAGCGCGGTTTGAATCCTCGCGGTCGCGACAATCGCCTGCCGCGTCGCCAGAATCAGCACCACGATTGCCGGCACGATCAACACCAGCGTCACACCCACGGTGCTGAGAAGCGCTGCTTGGGTGGGTTTCAAGCGCTTCTCGATCCGCTCATGCAACGGGTAGAAGAAAATCGCCAGCACCGCCGACCACGCCAGCGGCACAAAGAATGGTTCGGTGATCCGGTAGACCAGATAAAGCAGCAGCAGCAGCGTGCCGTAGGAGAGTACGGTGGTCAGCCGGTCGCTGGTCGTCTTCGGTGAAGGAGCGCGGGTCATGCGAGCAAGAGCCATAGCACGGTCGCGCTACAAGCGGCAAGACCGCTTTTGCGCATTACTTGATGCCGATGGCGTCGATCAAGCGGAGGACGTCGTCGGGGAAGGCGTCGTAGAGCGGGCGAACGTCTTCTTCCTCGAGGCGTTCGCGCAAATACTCTGCGGCAACGAAGCTGCACTCGCGGTCGGTCAGATCGCGTCCCGTGCGATCGCGAAAGGTGACAAAAGCGTTGTGCGCGAGGCCCACGACGTGGGCTTCGCCATCGACGTAAAATTTTGTGTCGATGGTGTCGGCGTGGCGCGTGGCGATGCCGTTCCACATGTGAGAAAAGCGGCAGTTGTAAACCTGGCCGGTGAGTTTTGAGGTTACATCGAAGACTCCGACGAAGGTGCTCATAGCGCCGGTGTTGGCCAGCGTCGGCTTTGCGACTGCGTTACTCTCGTGCTCTTTTGCTTCCGTACTCACTGTTTGCCCTCGTCTCTGGTTTTCAGGCTTTGTCGCAGCGTTCCTGTAGGCGCCGGGCTCTTCAAGCATTTCATCGGCAGCGAACCGGTTGACGCCAATTTCAATGTTAACGCCCTGTGTTTGGGGCGCAGCAGTGCTGCGCCCCTACAAAGCCATACCGCTAGCGGCTCACGGCGGCGGCTGTACCTGCGTGCGTGTAGTTCTGGATTGCGGCGCCTACGCCTGCTCCCGACGGTAAGCCGAAGCCTTGGTCGATCAGCGTTTTTTCCAAGGCCGCCAGGAACAGTAGCACGTACTGCTTTTGGCTGCAGTGGCCCATGAGGCCTACGCGCCAGATTTTGGCTTTCAGTGGGCCCAACCCGCCGGCGATTTCGATGTTGAATTCATCGAGCAACTGATTGCGCACTTTCACGTCGTCGATGCCGTTGGGAATCATGACCGCGGTGACCGTTGGCAAGCGATCAGCGGGATTTTTTACCAACATTTCCAAGCCCATGGCTTCCAGACCGGCGATCAGCGCCAGCTGATTCGTGCGATGGCGCTCCCAGCGAGCTTCCAGGCTTTCTTCGATCACGATGCGCATCGCTTCGCGCAGGGCGAAGATCAGCGAGATGGGTGGAGTGTGGTGATAGAGGCGGTCCTTGCCCCAGTAATTCATGGCGGTGGTGAGATCGAAATACCAGCTTTGCACTTTCGTTTTGCGATTGCGGAAGACTTCTTCGGCTTGCGGGCTGACGGTGATGGGGCACATGCCCGGCGGGGCGCTGATAGCCTTCTGCGTGCCGCTGAAGCAGATGTCGATGCGCTGGCGGTCAACGTTGATGGGCACGGCGGCGAGCGAAGCCACGGTGTCCACGACGAGGAGCGCGCCGAGTTCGTCGGCGACTTTGCGAAAGGGATCGATGTCGGTGATCACGCCGGAGGAGGTTTCGCCGTGCGCGAAGCCGACAATCTTGATTTTCCGACCTTTTCCGGCGCGGCGCACGTCTTCGGGATCGACGGCTTTGCCGTACGGCGCTTCGACCTTAGTGACTTTCGCTGGTGTGTGCCCGGCGATGACCGCCATGCGATCGGAAAAAGTCCCGTTGACGGCGATGAGGGCTTCGTCGCCGTCTTCCAGCGTGTTGACGACCGAGGCTTCGATGCCGCCCGAACCGGAAGCCGACAGCGGCATGGTAATGCGATTTTCGGTCTGGAAGATTTGCCGCAGCAGGACCTGGACATCGTCCATGCAGCCGCGGAACCACGGATCGACGTGGCCGACCAAGGGCGTAGCCAGGGCGCGGTAGACGCGCGGGTCCATCGAAGAAGGTCCTGGGGTGAGCATCAGCCGGTTGGGGGGATTCAGTTCGCCGATGTTGTGTGTCATGACGGTTGCCTCATGTTGTACGGGAATTGATTCTCCCGCAGGGGGATGGGGAGGCGCAACCGACAATTTGGTCCGAAGACAGTGAACCGGGGATTGCCACCGAGGCACGGAGACACAGAGACGGGAGAAAAACCACGAGAGACAATTCGCGAGGAAACCAGGATAGGCCCCTCCCCCTACTGTTCTTGAACACTATATTGATTCTATTGGAGTTAGCTTGCGCTACGCCGCAACGATGTGGTTCGCAATCAATTGAAGAGGTCCGTGGCGGATTCTTCGAGGCACAAGAGTACCGAAACATTGCTGCATAACCCCGTGCTCGTACTCGATCATCAAAGGTTGTGGCGGCAGATCAGCCGGATCGAGATGGCTGGCCTATTTCAAGGAGGAGGACAACATGAGCGTACAAGAGAATTTCGCGGCACAGGAAAAATTTGGAACGGCGGTGAACAGCGGAAAACTGGAGGGACTGCGCGAGGCGGTGGCCGCAAAGGCGCTGGATCACGATCCCGCTCCGGGGCAGGGACTGGGGCCGGAAGGATACATACGGATGTTCAGCGAGATGCGGGCTTCGTTTCCGGATCTGAATGTTGCGGTGGATAAGGTGGTCAGCGATAACGACAACATCGCGATTGCTTATACCTTGACGGGGACGCACAAGGGGAACTTTCTGGGCGTAGCTCCGACGGGGCGGCGGATTTCGGCGCGAGGGGTGCAGATCGCGCGATTTGAGGATGGGAAGTTGGTGGAACGGTGGGGGAGTTCGGATCAGCTGGGGATTTTGCAGCAAATCGGCGCGGATGCGGCGAAGGCTCACGCGTAGCTGCGGCGTTTGCTTGGAACTAAACCGGGGCGGTGTCAGGGACGGCAGCTAGATCTTGTCTGCAAATAACGATCGCCGGTCGGATGACCGGCCTACATAACCATGCCCGGCTTACGCTATAGCGGGACCAGCAGATCCTTTATCCCGCACGCTCGTCGCGTCGTCAATTGTGTTTGACGAATTCGCCTTTGGTGTTGGTTAGAGAGTTGTAGAGGGTTTCGGTGAAGACGTCGGTGTTGACGAAGTCGCCCGAGAATTTGCTCCACGGGGCCAGGACTTTCTCTTGCTTCATCTGCTCGAGCGTCTTGTGGGCTTTCAGCGCGCTCTCGACCGCGGCCGAAGTTTCTTTCAGCATTTTTGTGTAGGCGCGGACGTCGTCGAGGTTGGAGAGGGCGCCGTGGCCGGGGATTACTTTTACGTCGGCGGGGAGCTGGGCGGTGGCTTTTTCCATGGCGGCGATCATGCCTTGGACGCTGCCACCTGCGGATACGTCGATGAAGGGGAAGCCGTAGCGGACGAAGTCGTCGCCCATGTGCACCACGTTGTTTTTGGGAAAGAAAATGATGGAGTCGCCGTCGGTGTGGCCTGCCGGAAAGTGGAGGGCGCGGATGTCTTCGCCGTTGAGGTGCACGGTGACATCGTGCTCGAAGGTGATGATGGGGAGGGCGGATTTCTCCGCGGGCTTGTTGTCCATTTTGATGCTGCCGCCGTTGCCGGCCACGCCGCCGGATTCGAGGCGCTTGCGGACGTTGTCCTGGGCGATGATGGTGGAGCCGGCGTTGTTGAAGGGAACGTTGCCGCCGGTGTGATCGCCGTGATAGTGGGTGTTGATGACGAAGCGGACCGGCTTGTCGGTGATGGCGAGATTTTTCAGCGCGGCCTGGATTTTGTCAGCCAGCGGGGCGAATTCGTCGTCGACGATTACTATGCCGTCTTCGCCTACCGAGGCGGCGATGTTGCCGCCCTGGCCTTCCAGCATGTAGATGTTGCCGGAGACTTTGGTGACTTTCATTTCGACTTTGGAGAAGTCGGGGGGTTGTTGAGCTTGTGCGGCGATGGAGAGAAAGGTTAGCGCTGCGGCGGCGACGATAAGTTTGCGCATGCGGTTGGGCTCCTTTTATGCGCGGGGAGTTTAGCATCGGGAGTGCGGAGTAAGGAAAGAGAAAAGGGTAGATTGGTCTTACGACCGGCGCTGCGAGAACAAAACGCTCGCCACTCTCGGGGATCAGGACAAACGGTCGGCGGCCGTTACCGGAGCAAAACCGACCCCTCGCTGTTCGCGATGAACCCCCTTTCTCGGGTGGTCAGTTGGATTGGGGACGAAGGACGAGGGTGCGGTCGAGGCGGAAGGTCAGGGAAGATTCCGCGGGAATCTTAACCTGTTTGCCGCGCGTAAAGACTTGGGTCAGGAGTCCGCTTCCGGCTCCGGCGCCCGCGCCGATGCCTGCGCCTCGGCCTCCACCGAAAATGCCGCCAAGCAGCGCGCCGATGGCGGCTCCGCCGCCGCCAAATTCGGCGGTACGGCGGTTGGCGCCGACGCCCGTCTTGCTGTTGATGTCCACGTCGGTTGTGACCACGCGATATTCCTGGCCTTTCACGGTGATGGAGAACAGATCCAAGACCAATTCGGGACTGTGCACGGCGCCGCCGCTGGTGATATCCCGCACGACGAGCTTCGCAGGAGTTCCCGCGGGAATGCCGATGCCTCCCGAGGCGTCCGACACATCCTCGCCAATGGTGGCGGAATATAACTGGCCGGTGGAGGAGCCTTTCGAGTCGATACCGTCATCGGTGCGAATCAGGATTTCGGTGCCGACCGGAATTACTTTGCCGGTGCCTGCAGCGGGTGCGGGCGCGGAGCTGGCATGGATCCGCGTCAGCACCAAGGAGGCTACGTCTTTGAGCGGGAACTGATAGCCAACGCCCTGGTTGTCAGTGAACGGAAGCGGAATGATTCCCGTGTAAATGCCGGAATAAACCTTGCCGCTGCGCAACGTGACGATGCTATTGGTGGAAGTGAAAACGAGCGACATCACGTCTTGCACCGGAAACTGGTATTGGATGCCTTGCGCATCGGTGAACGTAATATTGCCGTCTGGAGCGCCGCCGAAGTGGCCGGAATAGCTGGCGCCATCGTGCAGGATGATTGTGTCGGGGCGCGCGGGGGTCGCAAGGACAAGGCCGAGGAGAATAGCGGCGGCGACGAATCTAAAGCAGCTCATCGATTGTGCTCCTTCGGATCTCCGCAAACGGTTGGCGTTGGAGAAATAACGAATGGCTACGAAACAGTTTGCTCCTGATTGGTCTTTGGTTCGGGGGAGTTTACCACTGATCGAACCGGTCTAGAGACCGGCCCCACCAAAGAAAAAGCGCCCGCGCTGGTCGGCGGCCTGCTACAACTTCGCGGACATCAGGCGGCTAATTCTTGTTCGCGTTCTTCGGAGTGCAGGAGGTGAACGGGGACTTGGCGGAGATCCCACACCAGGCCGCAGTAGGAGAACAGTTTAAGAACGTAATAGGTGATGTCGATTTCCCACCAGAAAAACCCTTGGCGGGCTGCGGCCATGAAGTGGTGGTGATTGTTGTGCCAGCCTTCACCCAGAGTGAGCAGAGCCAAAAACCAATTGTTCTTGCTGGTGTCGGTGGTTTCATAGCGAACGGTGCCGAACAAGTGCGAAAGCGAATTGATGGTAAAGGTATCGTGCCAAAGCAGGACGGTGCTCAGGCAGAAGGCCCAGAGGAACAGCGGGAGGCCGCCGATCAAGTAGAGGCTCACCCCCAGGATGGTGGGCGCGATGAAATGGTATTTGTTGAGCCAGCGGAGCTCGGGAAATTTAGCGAAGTCAGCGATGTAGTTGAGGCGGGTATCGTTGTAACGGTCCGAGACAATCCAACCGATGTGGGCCCAGAAGAAACCGAATAGCGTGGGCGAATGAATGTCGTCGTCCTGATCGGAAAAGCGGTGGTGGTGGCGGTGATGGGCGGCCCACCAGAGGACCCCCTTCTGGGCGGAGGTCATGGCCATGAAGGCGATGACGAATTGGAACAAGCGGCTGGTCTTGTAGGAGCGGTGGGAGAAGTAGCGGTGGTAGCCGGCGGTGACCCAGAACATGCGCACGGCGACCAGGGCTACGCAGGTGATTGCGTAGGACCAGCGGAATGGAACGAAGAAAACGCCCAAGGCGAGCAAGTGCATTATGGCAAAAGGAGTTACGCCCACCAGGGAGATACGGGCGCCGTTTGGCAGAGGAATAGACAGAGATCGTGCCGCTGAAGCCATGTACCGGGAGTGCCTCCGCCCGAAAATCCGGCGCTTTTGCAGTGAAGCAGGCGCCTAGGGTGCGTGTTTTGCGAGCGCGGACTCTGCGAAGCTCAGCGCTACGAATCAGCTTGTTGCAGTGTACGGGTGCGGTTGGTAAGGGTCAAGCGGGACTATGGTACAGGCGGATAGAAAGAGGAACCGGTCGATCGATCAGTCCGCGGAGAGCCGATCGGTTGGCAAAGCGGATTCCTGCAACCCGTGGGCCGATAGTTGGCAGAAGCGACGCGTCAGGAAACTGCGGCCCGCTGCGCTCGGGATGACATCGAAATTGATACAAAGTCGCGGGAAATAGGCGACGTACAGGGGATGTGTTATCGTTCGCAGGTGAAATAGGTGAGGAAAAATGGCTGAACGGCCTGTTTTGGTTGGACTTATACCGCAAGCAGTGGTGCTGGATACTGGCGACCAAGTGTCTTGGATTTCGGACGCGGGGAATTTGCGGGTGGAGTTTGATGTGAACCGCTGCCCTTTTGGCTCGAACATATTCCAGGCGCCAATGGGGATGCGGCTTTTGAGCGGGCCGCCGCGTGTGGGCACGAAGACGGGGACGTACAAGTATCGCGTGTGGTTGAATGACCAGATGGTCGGGCAGGGTGAAGTGATTTTGCGGGAGAAGTAGGCGAGTGGCAAGACAGGGTCTCTGGTCCGGTCTTGGGGCGTGCCTGGGTCGACGCCGGGCGAAGCAAGCCCCGCTCCTGCAGCGGATCGATTGCGGCACGGCGAAAAGTTCTACCCGGGCGTTGCCACACGTCGACTACTTTGGTTGCTTGGCGATTACCTTGTCGGCGATTTTGTCGTACGTGGCTTGGGGAATGATCTTCTTGCGGACCAGATCGGTCTTTTTGGTGTAGGGGCGACCTGCGATGATTTTCTTTGAATAGGCGTCACCGATCCCGGGCAATTCCTTGAGTTGGTCCGCGGTGGCGGAGTTGAGGTCCAACAAAGCGCTCGCTGGAGTGCTGGCTTTCATGGCCGTTCCCGGCGCTGGCGCGGCAGACTGGCTCGGGGTTTGGGAAACCATGGTGGAAACACCGAGCGACAGCAGGAGTGCAATCAACAGCGTTTGAAGCAGATGCTTTTTCATTTGTATCTCTCCTGAGTATTCATTGAACGCCAACAAACCTTTGGTTCCGTCCTTAGCCCGGAACCAGGCACGAGGCAAGCAACAGGCAGGCGGCCAGACGTAGGCATGGCTCGATTCTTTCTGTACTCTTCGTGATTCCCTCCGTGCGCGGGGGTTGATCGGACCGGCCGGGCAGACGTCGCTCAAATTGCGGGAGGGAGGCTGGCGGCGAACTGCTATACACCGCCGTATTCGGTGACGGAACGCGCGAATCATGGCGAAAATGGCTGGATATGTCAAGACGAACGGTGAGGAACGCGAGCGGAGCGATGTTTAGCCAGACGCGAGAGTCTGCGGGACCGGTGTGAAGAGCCACTGGTGATGCTTTAAAAGGTCGGGGATCGACTAGTCGGCGGCGTTGAGGACTCTGGGGGATTCTACGGATTCGGCCAGGCCGCGACGAACAGGGCCCAGGATGAAGGCAGGGACGGCGCGCTCCGGTGCCACGGTTAGGTTGGCGGCCTTTCGGGGAAATTCGGTGCGCTTGTCGAGGCGCATGCCTACCTCGCGAAGGAATTCGGCGGAGAAACCCATGTCTTCGGCGCGATCTACACCCCAGAACCAGAGCTTTTCTTCGTGGCGCTGGAGGAAATCGAGGGATTGTTCGAGCTTCTTCATGGCGCGGTCGAAGGAAGAGGCGAGGAAGAAAACGCCCAGAGACCAGGCGTGGCGCGGGTAATGGACGCGAATGCGGACACAATACTTGCCGCCCTGGTTCTTTTCCATACTGCAGCGATAGTCATTGCGAACAGTCGAAGTCCGGGCTGGCATGTTCATTCACCGATCCGAAAGAGTTGGCTGAAGCCGAGCATTAGAGTTTGCATAAAGCGAATCTCGGCAAAATCCCCAAGAAGGAGCCGTTTGGCAACGGCGGCGAGGCCGAAAACCGCAAGCGTAGGGACACAAATAGGGTACCGGGGCGCAAGGGCAAAGACAAGGGCACCCATGTTAAATTTTAAGTGCATTGTTTACAAACAGTTATCCGGTTTTGCGGCGATTTCGTGGCGATGTGGTTGGAGACTGGGCGTTTGCGGCGCACCGTTTGTGTGTCAGGGTAGGAATCCTGCGCCGTTACAAGTTCCATCCGAAATCCGCACGGAATAGTGACGATTCGCCCGGCGATTCGGGGCGCAGAGCGCTGGCGGTGCTTTTTTAGCCGAGGTCGCCGAAGCCTTTGAGTTTGTCGTTCATGATTCGGAGCTTGCCTTCTTGCCTCAAACGGGCTTCGAGAGCGGTTCGGAAGGCTTCGAAGGCGAGATTGCGCTTGGTTTGCAGCACCTGATCGGTGAGATCCTTCTTTTGCTTCTCAAAATCGCCAGGGTTCGCTTCCTGTTTTTCGGCGACGCGGTATACAAACCAGCTGGAGCCGAGGTTCAGAGGGGGGCCGACATCGCCGGGTTTCATCTGAAAAGCTGCGGAGAGCTGCTTGCCGCTGGCTGCGCCGGTGATGGAGCCGCTGCGAGCAAAGAAATCGCTGCTCTTGGGATCCAAGCCGAGAGCTTTGGCAGCGGCGTCAAATTTCTCGCCGGCCTTGAGGCGCTTTTCGAGATCGTCGGCTTTCTGGCGGGCAATCTCGGTGCTTTTCTGCTGCTTGAGATCGGCGATGACGCGATCACGAACTTCATCGAGCGTCCCTTGATGGGCGGGGAGAACACCGCGGACTGCGACGATGAGGTAGCCGCGATCCGTATGGATCGGCAGACTCAACTCGTCGGGCCTTTGACCGAAAATGGCGTCCTTTACCTCCTTGGAGTTACCCAGCTCCAGGATGGGCTCGGCAGCAGTTACCGGGCGGGTCTCACCCACGGCGAGGTGAAACTGTTTGGCGAGGTCGTCCAGCGACACCTTGTTGGACTGGCGAATCGCAGCGGACAGCTTGTCGGCGATATCGGAGGCTTGTCGATCGGCCTTGGCCAGCATCAACGGAGCGCGGATGGCATCTTTTACCTCGTCGAAGGTCTTGGTGTGGGCGGTCTCTTTGTCGAGAATCTTGATGATGTGGAAACCGTATTGGGTCTTCACCAAGTCGGAGATGCTGCCCTTGGGCAAGCCGAACGCGACCTTTTCGAACTCCGGAACCGTCTGGCCTTGCGTGATCCATCCTAGGTCGCCGCCTTTGTCCTTGGTTCCCGGATCTTCGGAATATTTCTTGGCCAGCTCTTCGAAGTTTGCGCCCTTCTTGTTGGCTTGCTTCAGGACGTCTTCGGCTTTTTGGTGGATCTCTTCGACTTCGGCGGGGGTCTTGCCAACGGTCATGAGGAGGATATGGTCGACGTGGACGCGGTTGGGCACTTGGTATTGTTGAATGTCCTGCTGATACTGGGCCTTCATCTCGTCCTCAGAGACTTGGGTGTTCTGGCGGATCTGGTTGACGTCGGCGAGGGCGTAACGCACTACGCGCTTTTCCGGGACGAGGTATTTGGCTTTGTTTTTTTCGTAGGCGGCTTTGATGTCCGCCTCGTCCGGGTTGATTTTTGCCGCTAGATCCTCGGGCTTGAGCAATACGTAGTCGAGCTTTACCTTTTCATTTTTGTAGCGAAATTCGTCCTGGAGTTCGTCGGGGCCGACGCTGATACCGTCGGTGACCAGCTTGCGGAATTTCTCGAGCAATAGGCCCTGGCGAATCTGTTCTTCAAACACGGGCACGGTCATCTGGAAGCGGCCCTGGACTTCGGCGGCGTAGCGGTCCATGCCGACGAAGGTATCGCCGTTATACGCGGTCGGAAGAAACTGGCGGATACGTTCGGCGCGCTCTTGATCGGAAACGTGGACACCTAGGCGCTTGGCTTCGTACTCGATCTCTTTTTGAAAGACCAGTTGCTTTAGAATTTGCTGTGCGTAGAGGGATTCGAGTTGTTTTGGAACCTGGTTGCGCTGCTCGATGTCGGAAAGTTGCTGGCGGACCTCGGCCATGCTGACCGACTCGCTGCCCACTGTGGCGACGGTGTCGGTCGAGGAGGCGGCGTCGCCGGTGCCAGGCATGCTGGGGACGAGGTAGAGAAGCATGCCGCCTGCCAATACGAGGACGACCGCGCCGAGAAGAATGCGCGAGAAGATTTGCTGCCGATTGTCAGATGATCCAGCCATTCCTTAAAGCTCCCCAGTCCGTGGTCAAACGCTACATTATAGAAGAAAGTAGTAAAGAGTGTAAGGGTTAGGTTGCGTGGAGTTGACGGCGAGAAGAGGGGACCGGAGTAAGTGGCACGCGAAGCGCGGTGTAGAGCGTGTGGCGCCGAGTGTCGGAGTTGAGATCGTTCGGCTACCCTTGTGGGGTAGCCAGGACGACCGTTGCCGGGTGTGGGGCAGGGGTCGCGCCGCTACAGATCGAAGCGCCGGCAAGGATGCCGGCGCTACCAATATTCGCTTCGGCGGGAAAAGGCTTTTTAGTGGTGATGGGAAAAAGGCAAATGCGGCTTGGTGCATGGATGCTGATCGCGATGGCCGCCCTGGGTGTGGCGGCCATGCACGGATCGTGGGGTTCGCTGGCTCGCGCGGCGTCGAGCGCGGATAGGAATGCGGGTGCAGGGCCGCCAACCTTTTATCGTGATGTCTTGCCGATCTTGCAGGGACACTGCGAGAACTGCCATCGGCTGGGGGGAATTGCGCCTATGGCGTTTGGGACTTACGACGAGGCGCGGAGGTATGCAGTGGCGATTCGGAACGCGACGCAGAACAAATCAATGCCGCCCTGGTTTGCGGTGGCGGGGATCGGGCGTTTTTCGAATGATCCTTCTCTGACGGCGGAGGAGATTGCGGCTTTGGCTGCTTGGGCGGATGCGAAAGCGCCTGCGGGGGACGTTAAGGAGGCGCCGGCAGCCGTGCATTGGGCACAGAGTTGGACGATTCCCCATCCGGATCTGGTGGTGAGGATGGCAAAAGGCGTGGCGTTGCCTGCGCACGGGGACGTCGACTACACGTACGAGATCGTGCCGACGCACTTTACCGAGGATCGCTGGGTGCAAAGCGTCGAGGTGTTGCCATCGCTGCGGGCGAACGTGCACCACGCGGTGGTCTATGTGCGGCCGCCGGGATCGGATTGGTTGCGGCATGCGCCGGTGGGCGTGCCGTTCACTGCGGACACGTTGAGCGATCCGCGGGACCAGCGGGGGGCGCACTGGACCGATGCGGATGTATTGCTGGTGTACGCGCCGGGAAGTTCGCCTGACGCGTGGCCGGCGACGATGGCGAAATTTATTCCAGCGGGAGCGGACCTGGTTTTCCAGATGCACTACACGACGAATGGGCACGCGGGCGCGGATGTAACGCGTGTGGGCATGATCTTCGCGAGGAAGCCGCCAGCGCAGCGGGTTTTGACGCTGCAGCTGACCAACGATCACTTTGTCATTCCGCCGGGCGCGCCGGATTACCGGGTGGAGGCGCGGGGAACACTGCCGAATGATGCGCTGTTGTTAAGTCTTTTTCCGCACATGCATCTGCGGGGAAAACGGTTTGAGTACAACATCATTCGGAATACCGAAAAAACTTCGAGCGGGCCCGGTACCGCGACTGGCGGCATGGTTGAACCGGCGGTCGAAACGTTGCTGCGGGTCAACTATCACTTTCACTGGCAGATGAGCTACCGGTTGGCGGAGCCTCGATTATTGAAGGCCGGGACGGAGTTGCAGGCCATCGCGTGGTATGACAACTCGCGGAACAATCCGCATAATCCGGACCCGGATGCTGCGGTGCGGTGGGGAGATCAGACGTATGACGAGATGATGGTGGGATTTTTTGATGTGGCGGTGGCGGCGGGACTGGACAAGAGGAGTTATTTCGTGAGGCATTGAGGATTGGAAACTGTGGGAAACACAAAGAATTTGAAGCAGAGAACAGAGTTCACGGAGAAGAGGGGAGATTGGAATGGAGATTCGGACAGAATACGTGGCGCTAAAGGTTGGCGATGGGACGGAGATGCGGGGTTGGACGGCGCGGCCTGCGGCGGGTGGCGGGCATGCGGGCTTGATCGTGTTTCAGGAGGCGTTCGGGGTCAACGCGCACATTCGCGACGTTACGGAACGATTCGCGCGAGAGGGTTATGTGGCGATCGCGCCGGAGCTGTTTCACCGGACTGGAGCGGGATTCGAGGCGCGGTATGACGATTTCCCAGCCACCCTGCCACATACGCGGGCGCTGAAGAATGGGGAGATGCAAGCGGACGAGCAGGCTGCTTACGATTGGTTGCGCAAGAATGTTGGGAAAGAAACGCTGATCGCCGCCGTGGGGTACTGCATGGGCGGCCGCGCCGCGTTTCTGGCAGGGCTTACGCTGCCACTGGCTTGCGCGGTGTCGTATTACGGGGGCGGGATTGCGCCGAATCCGACCAATCCCGGGTTGCTAAGCAAGGCGGCGGAGCTGCGGTGCCCGATATTGCTGTTTTGGGGTGGCAAGGACAAGCACATACTGCCGGAGCACCGGCGAGCGGTGAACGACACGCTTACCGCGGAGGGGAAGAATTTCGTGGACGTGGAGTTCTCTGGCGCCGACCATGGGTTTTTCTGCAATGCGCGGCCGAGCTATAACCCAACGGCGGCGGCGCTGGCGTGGCCCTTGACCCTGGCGTTTCTGACAAGGCATTCGGTCGCGAACCGGGACTGAACTTAGTAAACCGTTGAAATTGGGTGGTTTCTGTTCCCTTTGGCCGGACCGGGCCTGCCGATCGGGGCACTGGGCCGGTTATCCCAGAAGCACCCGCCACCCTTCAAGGATCAGGGGAAACGGTCCGAGGCCCCGACAACCGCCAAATCGTGGGTTTTCCAAGACAACTGGAGTACTAAAGATGCTTTTGCAGGCGGCGTTGCGCACCTGCTATTTGCAGTTTGACTAACGGGTGCGCGGGCTCTTTGGACGGGCGCAAAACGCTGTGCTAGATTGCAAAATTGGCGCTATTGGTGCGCCGAAACTCGTGCCCACACAGACTCCAATCGAAACCAAGCGCCCTGGGGACCCGGCGGGCCATCAGAAGATTCACCGCGTGGAAGTGTATTGGACAGCGGTTACCTATAAGACGGTCGCGGTATACATCATTCTGGCGGCGGCAGTTTTGTTTTCGGTGCTGTACATCGCGATTCCGAATTGGTACTCGGCGACTTTTCACAAAATCAGCACGGCGATTGACAACAGCGACAACGAAAACATCGCCATCAATCAAACCCAGGCGAAGTTCGTGAACCTGGACGGCAAGGTGCAGGTGAAGAAGGTGGACTCGGTACAGTGGGTCGAAGCGGACTTCCACACGACGCTGGATAAGGGCGACCTGGTGCAGACCGGGCCAGAGGGCGTGGCGCGCATAACCTTTGGTGACGGAACGTTCTACGTGGTGAAGTCGGACACGCTGATTACCGTCGAAGAAAACACGATGGCCAGCAACAAGCCCACGAGCGTGGCGGTGCGCATCAACACCGGGTCGGTGGACCTTGCGACGCCGAACTGGGCGTCACCGGACTCGAAGGCCACGGTGAGCGTGGAGGATTCGACGGCGCAACTGCATTCGAACAGCCGCGCGGCGGTGAAAGCCGATCCGGACAAGAAGGAGACCGAGATCGTGATGGCGCGCGGCAGCGCCGAAGTACAGCGGGGCCCGGAAAAGATCGAACTCGCGCAATGGCAGAAAGCGACTTTGCCCGTCGGAGGACCGATCACGAAGTCGGACGTGCTGGCGCCTCCAGACCTAATGGAACCTTTGAATCTGGCGCCGATTATTGGCGAAAACCCGAAAACGACGAGCATTCACTTCGAATGGAAACCGGTGCAAGACGCGATTTCGTACACGCTGCGCATCAGCACGACGTCGATGTTCACCAAGTCGGTTAAAACTGCCACGGTGACCACCGGCACGAGCGTGGAAATCAATGGATTGGACGCGGGAGATTATTTCTGGAACGTGTCCGCGATGGACCAGAAAAAGCGGTCCAGCGAAGTGAGCGATACGTTCAAGTTCACGCTGGTGGCGCAAGGCAAGACGCAGGAAATGGCACTGGAGATCGACAGCACGCAGCTGCACGGTCGGGTAGCCGAGATCATCGGGCGTACCGAACCGGGGGCGGCGCTGATCGTAAACGGCCAGCCGGTGCCGAACATCGCCGCGGACGGCAACTTTCGGCACTTTACCGAACCGCTGACGCCCGGCGAACACACGATCGTGGTCATCGGACAGAATCGCCGAGGGGGCACGGCTACAAAGCAGGTGTCCATCGTGGTGCCCAGGTAAGGTGCGCTGACCGACGGGCGCACGCTCGGGAGAGTGCGCCGATCGAAGGGTGATCGCGCGAGACGGGATGGACGGACCAAACGCGCGCGCGCGGGTCGTCCAGTCCGAGAAATAAACGGGGGCGCTCGAGGGCCCCGATAAATTATTACCGGACGGCGGAGAGAAGCTCTCCGCAGGGGGATCGAGGAATGAACAAGAACGGTTACAACCTTAGGTCGGTGTTCAGTTTGTTTTCCTCCGACCTGGCGATCGATCTGGGGACAGCGAACACGCTGGTGTTCTCGCACGGCAAAGGCATTGTGGTGAACGAACCCTCCATTGTAGCTATCAATAAAAACACCGGCGAAGTCGTGGCGGTGGGCCGGGAAGCGAAGGACATGCTGGGACGCACGCCTGGCAACGTGGTGGCCATCAAACCGATGAAGGACGGCGTGATTGCCGATTTCAAGGTCACCGAAAAGATGCTGACGTATTTTATTCAGAAGGCGCACAACCGGCGGGTTTTGGTGCATCCGCGGATCGTGATCGGAGTTCCCAGCGAGATTACGCCGGTGGAAAAGCGGGCGGTGCAGGACTCCGCGTATCGCGCGAGGGCGAGCGAGGTTTACCTGGTGGAACAGGCCATGGCGGCGGCGATCGGTGCGGGCCTGCCGATCGAGGAGCCTTCCGGAAACATGGTCGTCGATATCGGCGGCGGCACGACGGACATCGCGGTCATTTCCATGAGCGGCATCGTGTACTCGCGTTCTGTGCGTGTAGCAGGAAACGAGATGGACGAAGCGGTCATGCAGTATTTGAAGCGCAAGTACAACTTGCTGGTCGGCGAGCGGACCGCGGAACAGATCAAGATGGAAATTGGGTCGGCGTATCCGCTGGAGAAACCGCTGACGATGGAAGTGAAGGGTCGCAACCTGATCGAAGGCGTTCCGCGCACGGTCACGATCGACGACAGCGAAATCCGCGAGTCCCTAGCGGAATGCGTGGCTACGATCTTGAATGCGATCCGCGTCGCGCTCGAACGGACGCCGCCTGAGCTTTCGGCGGACATCAGCGACCGCGGCATCGTGCTGACAGGTGGCGGGGCGCTGTTGAAGAATTTGGACAAGCGGATTCGCGAGGAGACCGGGTTGCCGGTTTCCATCGCCGATGATCCGCTGGCTTCGGTGGTGCTGGGTACAGGAAAAATGCTTAGCGACTTTAAATTGCTGCGGCAGGTTTGCATCGACTAAGCAGGTTTGCGAGCAAGTTCGCGGAGCGAGGTTTGCATGTGGATCGGTTTCGAAAGCTAAGGAAGAGCGCACAGACCGTTCGACACTCCGTAAACAAGAGTGTCTGTGCGAATGGATACCATGGTTGCCATACCTTCTCGCCATAAATCGCTGGTATTGCTTGCAGGAGTGATCGTGCTGCAAGTGCTGCTGCTTGCGGTGCAAATCCGGCGAGACTCGCAGGGACGACTCATTCGAGTGTGGACCGTCGGAGCGGTGACTCCGTTTGAACGCGCCGGAGCGACTGGAATCGGGGGTATTCGTGGCGTGTGGAATCACTATTTCGCTTTGCAGAATACCTCGCATGAAAATGAACGATTGCGCCACGAAAACGACACGCTGAAACTGCAGATCAACCAATTGCAGGGTAAAGCAGCGGAAGCCGACCGGCTGGCGACGCTACTGAGTTTCCGGCAGGCGCATCAGACGGTTTCGATGGTGGTGGCCAGAGTCATCGGCACGAGCGCCGATACCGCGAGCCAAACCATTTACCTGGACCGCGGGGAACGCGACAACATCCGTCGCAACATGGGTGTGATTACGCCGGATGGCGTGGTGGGCAAAGTCATCGAATCGTACCGCGATGCTTCGCAGGTGCTGTTGCTGACCGACAAAGACAGCGGAGTCGGCGCCATGCTAGCGGGTCCACGCATTCAGAGTCCGGTGGGCGGCGCCGGTGAACCACTGCTGGTGATGAAATATGTGGCGAACGACGATACCGTGAACATCGGCGATCGTGTGGTTACCAGCGGCATGGACCGCATCTTTCCACGCGATCTTCCGGTCGGCACGGTGGCGCAGGTCACGGCGGGAACTCCATTCAAACAGATTCGGCTGCGACCGGCGGCAAACCTCGAGCGCCTGGAGGAAGTGATCGTGCTGTTGTCGCTGCAGCCGCTCGATCTCAACAAGGACACTTCACCTGCTGCGGCCGAGGTGACGAAGAAAACCACGCCAGGTCAGGCCAAGACGGAAAAGCCATGAACGACACGTACGATCTGCGAATCGCCGAAGCGCACATCGAGGTGCACAAGTTCCGAGGCGGTACCATCCTCGCTGCGACGATCCTCGCGGTTTTTCTGCAAACTTCCGTGCCGGTTTACTTCCCGAAGTTTTCGGTGCTTGATTTGCCGCTGCTGCTTACTATTTATTTTGGGCTCAGCCGGCGCAATCCGTCGACCGGTTTGCTTCTCGGCATGGGCATTGGGCTTTTGCAGGATAGTTTGAGCGGGCCTACCGTTCCCATCGGCTTGAACGGCATCGCCAAGACAATCATCGGATATCTCGCGTCGTCGATTGGCGCGAGGCTCGACACCGAACATCCGATTGCCCGGTTCGCACTGACGATTCTGTTTTTTGGAGTGCATCAGGGTTTGATCGTACTTACCAGCCGTCTCTTACTGGCACAGCCCGGTTCGTGGTTCACCATGCACCTGGCCATTGGCGCTGCCGTCAACGCCATTGTTGGCATTCCGCTGTTCATGCTGCTCGATCGTCTGCGGAAAAACTGAGAATTACGGCAAAACGCCCAAACGTGCCGGCGTTGACGCCGCGCGGTGCCAGCCTCCGCCCCTACCCTGTTCAAGATGGCGAGCTAATGAGTGAGCAGAAACTGCTTGAAGTCGTCGTAGCTGCTCGAGAATGGCAGCGAGAGCTTGGGCCGTTGTAGGTAGGCTGCGAGGCGATCGGGTAGCGGTGGGGCGGTGCCAATCGCGCGCTGGACGACCTCTGCGAACTTCGAAGGGTGTGCCGTGGCCAGCACCAAACCCTGAGATGGCTCGGTGTGTTCTCGCTTGTAGGCTTCCCATCCGAGCACACCGACTGCGGTGTGAGGATCGGCAATATAGTTGAAGCGATCGTGTAACGACCTCATCGCCGCCAGCGTTTCTTCGTCGCTCGAGCCGTGGCCCCAGATTTCGCGCTGCACGTATTCCAAGCGGTTGCGGCACAAATCCAGCAAACGCGGAAAATTGTTCGGGCTGCCGACATCCATCGCGTTGGAAAGCGTTTGGGCAGCCGGGCGCGGGTGGAACTCGCCGCTACGCAGGTATTCCGGCACCACGTCATTCGCATTTGTGGAGGCTATGAATCGGGTCACCGGCAATCCGATTCTCTTGGCGAAAATTCCCGCCGTCAAATTTCCGAAATTGCCACTGGGTACCGAGACAATCAGGGGGACCGACGCCACGGGGAGCTGGCGGTAGGCGGCCACGTGATAAAACATTTGCGGCAGAAGGCGGCCGATGTTGATCGAGTTGGCGGAGGTGAGGAACGCGCGTTTGTTCAGCTCGAGGTCTGAAAAAGCTTGCTTCACCAGTCGCTGGCAATCGTCGAAGGTTCCGGCCACCTCGAGTGCGGTGATATTTTCACCCAGCGTGGTGAACTGCTTTTCTTGCGCTTCGCTGATGCGCTTTGAGGGATACAAAATGACCACGCGGATTCCCGGCACGCCGAGGAATCCGTGAGCAACCGCGCTGCCCGTATCGCCCGATGTTGCTACCAAAACCGTCAACGGCCGGGTCTCACCGCGAACAAAATAGCCCATCAAGCGCGCCATGAAACGCGCGCCGAAATCCTTGAACGCCAGCGTTGGCCCGTGAAACAGCTCCAGGATGTGCAGGCCGGGAGACAGCGAAACCATCTTCACCGGAAAATTGATGGCTTCGCTCACTACCTGCCACAACACTTCTTCGGGCACTTCGGGACCGGCGAACGGTTTTACGATGCGAAAACAAACTTCCGTAAACGGAAGTGCCCGAAATTCTTCCAGTTCCTCGGGCGAGCGACGCGCGATCTCCACCGGCATGTATAAGCCGCCATCCGGTGCAAGGCCGCGCAACACGGCGCCCCGCAACGATGTGAGGGGAGCCAGCTTGGTTGTGCTTCGATACCTCATTCGAGAATTTTCATGATGATTTGGTTTTCGGTTCGCTTGGCGGCGACGTTGTCGCTACAGTCCGTTGGCCCGGCCAGATTTTTTCTCGATCTGGGAGCGAATTCTGGCGAGGAACGCGTCAGCATCGCCACCCGCATCGTCGGACGTTGTGGCCAGCGTATGCAAATCCGCTGCGGGCAGAGTGCAATGGGCCAGAGCTTCATAACTCTGCCGCCGGGCGGACACCAGGGTTGGATAACAGCGCGCCACGGTCTCGCGCGGCGTCTCGCCATTCTTCGGCTGAAACGCGCCGCGCCACAATACGGGCTTGGGGTCGTTCAAGTAGCGTTCGATCAAGAGTTGTTGCTCTTGGGCAGAAGCCGCCAAATACACGATGGTCATTTGCCGGCGCAGCCGCATCAGTATGTTGTTTCCGGTGTAAATGACGCTGCCGGTGGTGTCCAGAACCAGCTCGCGGCCGGGATCTCGCTCGAGTTCGGTCAACAGCTCATCGAGGGCCGCTATTTCCGCCGCCAGGTAGTCGGATTCGCGTTGCGCGTAGGTGGAGCTGTCGGGCCATCCCATCCAGGCGGCCAGGCCGCTGGTTCCGGTATACCCGTCGGCGGCCAAGTGGGAGCGCAGCCGCTGTTCGATGCGATCGTCGCAAGAGATGCTTTGGCGGCCGCTTGCCGCTAAACGCTTTGCCCAAAATGTCTTGCCGGTGCCGGACATGCCGACGAGAGCGATTCGCAGGGCCGGGGAGGTTTGGTTTGGCATGAGGTCGCTTCCGTACGATATCGCGTGGTCTGGCCATCGAGCAAGTTTTCCCCGGGGTGGAAAAAGAGGTGAGGTGACATCCTTTGTTTGGTCCCGGAAAAAATCGTTCCCAGATCACTGAAACATTTTCTACCCCTAAACGTCTTATGGATAGGTTGGAGGGGCAACTGGATGGCGGAAAAGAAGGATCAAGCGGGAGAGCTCCTGCAGGGAACGCTGGACTTGCTGATTCTCAAGGCCTTGGCGGGTGGCCGCATGCACGGCTACGGCGTTGCGGAGTGGATTCATGAGAGCTCGCAGGACGTTCTACGGGTGGAAGAAGGCGCGCTATATCCGGCGTTGCATCGACTGGAATTACGCGGGCTGCTCTCTGCCGAATGGGGTACGTCAGACAACCATCGGCGGGCCAAGTTTTATGCGCTGACCGCTGCCGGACGAAAACAGTTGGCGCAGGAGACCGAGTATTGGCGGCGAATGTCGGGCGCGGTTGCACGGATTCTACAAACAGCGTAGAGGCCGCAGGGGATCGATATGCCAGCAGGCGGGTTCAACGAGATTTGGCGACGGTTGCGGGTACTGGTCCGGCCAAAGCAACTTCAACGCGACGTGGAGGATGAAGTTGCGTTTCATATGGCGATGCGGGTGAGTGATAACCGCGCTGCGGGATTGGACGCCGAGGAAGCCGGTTATGCGGCACGACGGCAGTTCGGCAATTCCACCGCGGTGAAGGAAACAACGCGCGAGCTGTGGACCTTCGTTTGGCTCGAAACTTTTTGGCGAGACCTGCGCTATGGGGCGCGGATGCTGCGGAACAGTCCGGGGTTCGTGATCGTTGCGGTCTTGACGCTGGCATTGGGTATTGGCGCGAACACGGCGATCTTCAGCGTGGTGAAGGGGGTCTTGCTCGATTCACTTCCCTATCGCGAGCCGGATCGGCTGGTGACGCTCGCTGCGGGGAATGCGGAGACTCGGAATCCAACGAAGGTCTCGTACGGCGAAGCGGAGGATTGGAACAAGCGTAGCCGGTCGTTTCAACAGATTGCTCTCTATAGAGGATGGACGCCGGCTTCTGCAACGCGTGATGGCGTGCCGGGAATGGTGTTCGGGCTGCGGGTGACGCGTAACTTCTTTGAATTATTGGGAGTTTCGCCGCGGTTCGGGCGTGGGTTTCTGCCCGAAGAAGATCGTCCTGACCGATGGCATGTGGTTGTTCTGAGCTATCCCTACTGGATTCGGCAATTTGGTGGAAACCAGAACGTGGTCGGCCAGACGATGCTACTGGACCAGATTCCCTTCCAGATCGTGGGAGTCTTACCTCAAAATTTTGAGCCGCTTTCGTTCACCGACGCGGGAAGCGCGCCGGAGGTGTGGGCGCCCGTCGGGTATGACCTTTCCCTGCCGGAGGCGTGCCGGACGTGCCAGCACCTTCAGGCAGTGGCTCGACTACAGGATGGCGTCAGCGTCGGGCAGGCGCGAGCGGAGATGAATTCGATTGCGACGCGGCTCGCGCACGAATTTCCGAACGAATATGCCGAAGACGCAGAGGTATGGGTGCAGCCGCTGCGCGAGACCTGGTACGGCAACGTGCAGACGGCGCTGTGGCTGCTGCTCGGAGCGACCGGAGTGGTGCTCTTAGTCGCGTGCGCCAATGTTGCCAACCTGCTGCTGGCTCGGGCGGCACAAAAGAAGCGCGAGGTAGCGGTGCGGTCGGCATTGGGCGCGACGCCATCGCGAATTGTGCGGCAGCTTCTCACCGAAAGCATTTTGCTCAGCCTGGCTGGCGGCACAGCCGGGGTGCTTCTGGCAGTTTGGGGCACGGCTTTGCTGGTGAAATGGGCACCCAAGGAAATTCCGCGGCTGAGTGATGTTCGCGTCGACCCGGGAATTTTGCTTTTTGCGTTGCTGGTCAGTACGGCCACGGGAATCGTGATGGGACTGGCGCCGGCGTTGCAGGCTTCGCGGACCGATCATCGCGAAGCCATGCAGCGATCGTCGCGTGGGGTGTTGGGGACGCGCAGCCGATTCCGCAGCGTGCTGGTGTCGTCCGAAGTCTGCCTGGCGTTCGTGCTCACGGTTGCATCCGGCCTTTTGCTGAAGAGCTTTGTGCGGGCGTGGAACGTCGCTCCTGGTTTCAACGTTCAGAACCTTTACGAAGTGAGTTTCTCTCTGGCCGGCCCGAAATATCACGATGACAAGGCCGTGGTCCGCGCACAAACCGAAGCGCTCGAGCGCGTCGGGCATATTCCAGGCGTCGACTCGGTCGGACTTACGAGCACGCCTCCTTTGGCGGGAAGTTTCGGTGGTTTCGATCAGGCTGGGTTTGTGATTCAGGATCGCCGCATTCCCGATACACAGGTGCCTTCGGTGGACCGGTATGTCGTGAGTCCCGACTATTTTCGAGCCGTGGAAATCCCGCTCATTCGCGGCCGATTGTTCGCTCCCGCGGACACCGCCGGCGCCAGTCCAGTGGCCATCATCAGCGAAATGACGGCGCAGCAAATTTTCCCTCGCGAAGATCCTCTCGGCAAACGGATTCAACTGGGAGCAAGGCACGACGAGCAGCCCTGGGCGGAAATCGTGGGCGTGGTTGGCAACGTTCATCAGTACGGCCTGGATGCGTCGGTGACCCCGCAAGCGTATGTGCTCTACTCGCAATCGCCGTTCAACTATGCGACGACACTTGTCGTGCGCAGCAACCTTGGAGCGTCGGCGCTTACGCGCGGGATCGAGGAGCAGCTGTGGGCAATGGACAAGAACACGCTGGTCTTCAATCCCTTCCTGATGACCCAGATTCTTTCTGATTCACTGGCGCAGCGGCGATTTACGTTGTCGTTGCTATCGGGGTTCGGGATGCTGGCGCTGGTGCTCGCCGCGGTGGGAATTTACGGGGTGTTAACGTGCACGGTGGCGCAGCGCACTAACGAAATCGGGATTCGTATGGCGCTGGGAGCACGGGGCATGGAAGTTGGCGGAATGATTGTGCGTGAGGCGCTGCTTATGACTTTGCTGGCCGTGTGCGTCGGCTGGGCTGGGGCGCTCGCTTTCACGCGGGCTTTGCGAAGTCTTCTGTTTGGGGTGACGCCGACCGACCCGGGAACTCTGCTGGTAGTTTCCTGCGCGGTAGTTGTGGTGGCGGCGTTGTCGGCGTTTGTTCCAGCTTGGCGGGCGACGAGGGTCGATCCGATGGCGGCTTTGCGGTGGGAGTGAGGGGCAGTGACAGGTGACTAGCAGAGGTGGTCGCGTCCTAGGCCTTTGAGAGGTTGCGATGTTTGATTGGTTGAGGCGAGCTTGGGTGCGGGGGAAATTGGTGGCGCGGCGGCGGGAGCTCGATCGCGACCTCGACGAGGAAGTCTCGTTTCATTTGAAGATGCGCGAAGAGAAAAATCGGAGCGCGGGTATGGATGCTGTCGAAGCACGCTATGCGGCGCAGCGCCAGTTCGGAAATACCAGTCAGGTTAAGGAAAACAGCTTCAATCTGTGGCGATGGGTGTCGATCGAGACGCTATGGCAAGACGTGCGCTACGGCGCCAGGTCGTTATGGAACAGTCCCGGCTTCACGGCAGTGGCGGTGCTGACGCTGGCTTTAGGTATCGGTGCACCGACGGCGATCTTCAGCGTGATCGATTCCATCCTGCTGCAGCCGTTGCCGTTCACCGAACCCGATCAACTCGTGAGCATGTTCTCGACGAAACAAGGCGTTCCGATAGGAGCACCTTCGCCGTTGGATGTCCGCGACTTCGCTCGGGGCAATCGCACGTTTGCGAACATGGTCGTTTACGATCACTGGCGCAAGAATGTGAATCTGGCAACTTCGTTTTCCGAGCCCGAGCAGAGAGTTGTTGGGTTGGTCCCTGCCGCTTACTTTCAGATGTTGGATATCCGGCCGGTCGCGGGGCGTCTTTTTACCGAGGAGGAGAATCACTACGGTAAACACTACGTGGCGGCGATCAGCGCGCGGCTGTGGCGAAACCGGTTTGCAAGCGATCGGTCGATTCTTGGGCGGAAGATTCGGATTAATGACGAGTCGTACGCCATCGTCGCGGTGATGCCGGACGCAATTCCCGACTGGCTGGAGTCCAGGACCATTGATGTGTGGACTCCGTTCGCGTCCACCGGCAACGGGTGGTTGGAATCTTCGCGTGGAGCGCGGGATAACACGGCGATGGGCCGGTTAAAACCTGGAGTTTCGATCGAACAAGCGCAGGCCGATCTCGCAACCATAGCGGCGGGTCTTGCAGCTACTCATCCGATCGATCGGGGCGTGGGCGTGATTTTGAGGCCATTGGCGGACACTCGGATTGGCACGCTCCGGCCCGTCCTATTCCTGCTGATGGGAGCGGTCAGCCTGGTTCTATTGATTGCTTGCTCGAATCTGGCCAATTTGCTTTTGGCGCGCAATTCGGTGCGGCAACGGGAGCTTGCGGTGCGCGTGGCTTTGGGCGCAGGAAGAGCCGGCTTAATCCGACAGCTGCTGGCGGAAACGCTGCTTCTCTCGCTCATTGGCGGTGCGGCTGGATTGCTTCTGGCGCGGCTTGGACTTGTAGCCCTCACCAGAACGCACGTGAACGATCTGCCGCAACTTGCCGAGATTGGAATCCATTCGCGCGTTTTGTTGTTCGCACTGCTCACGTCTCTATTCACGACTTTGCTTTTTGGCTTGGCACCGGCATTGGCCGGCACACGGTTGAATCTTGCGGACGCTTTGAAAGAAGGAGGGCGTTCCGGGTCGATGGGAGCGCGACGACTGCGGTGCCGCAACATTCTGGTCGCGGCGGAGTTGGCGCTGTCTTTGATTTTGGTGGTGGGAGCGAGCTTATTGATTCAAAGCATTGTGCGGCTGCAACGTCAGGAGCTGGGAGCGCGCGCGGACCATTTGCTGAAAGGACATTTCTACGTTCCGCCGGCGCGTTATCCTGACCAGGCCGCGATCACACGTTTCTGCGAACAGCTGGCTCGGAGAGTTCGCGGTTTACCGGGGGTGACGGCGGCGAGTGTGACGACCGTATATCCGCCGGAAAGCGGCTGGACGCAGTTGATTGGCATTGCCGGCCGACCTGCGCCGCGAATCGAAGATATTCCAACGTCGCAATTTGGCTTGGCGGATTTTGGTTTTCTTCGGACCTTGGGAATCCCACTCCTGCGTGGAAGAGATTTTTCGGAAACGGATACGGCAAACAGTTCCGCGGTCGCGCTGATCACAGAGACGTTCAAGCGCCGCTATTTTGCCGATGAAGATCCCATCGGCCGGCAAGTGCACATTGGGCCGCCGGCGGGCGTGCTGGGAACGGTTCCGGGGAGCAACACCTGGGATTTCGCGGACGTTACCGTCATCGGAGTGATCGGCGATTTCAAGAATGCGGGACTGGCCGAGCCGGCGAGACCGGAAATCATCGGGCTTTACGCCCAACATCCGGCGGTAAATTACGGTTTCAAAGACATTGTGATTCGGACCGCAGGCGAGCCACATGCGATCGAACGGGCGGTGCGCAGCCAGCTTCACGACCTGGACCCGGATATGCCTTTCGCCGAAGTGGAGACGATGGAGGAAATGATCGCCGACCAGACCGGGAGCCAGCGATTTATTGCGCTTTTGCTGTCGCTGTTTACGGCCACGGGGTTGGCGCTTGCGGTTGTCGGCGTCTATGGCGTGGTGTCTTACCTGGTGGCCCAGCGCAGGCAGGAATTGGCCGTGCGGGTTGCGCTCGGGGCGATGCCGCGAGACGTTTTGTGGTTGGTGCTGCAGCAAGGTTTGAAGATGGCGCTGCTCGGGGCGGCGATCGGAATTTGCGGGGCTTGGGCAATTCGGCCGTTAGTGGGGCGTTTCGTTTTCGGCATTTCGCCGGTGGACCCCGTGACGTTTGCGGCAGCGGCCGTTGTCTTACTGGGCATCGCAGCTGCGGCCAGCGCCATTCCGGGGGCTCGTGCGATGCGCGCGGATCCAGCGCACGCGCTGCGGCAGGACTAAGGTCAGGGCGCCGGAAGAGTCGGGAGTAGAGAAATCATGTGGCCGTGGGGGAAACAAATCTGGCTGCGGATCAAGTCTTTCGGGAAACGCCGGCAGCTTGACCGTGATTTGGAGGATGAAGTCGCGTTTCATCTAGCCATGCGAGAACGGAAAAATCGCGGCGCGGGGCTGGACGCAAGCGATGCACGCCACGCGGCGCGACGGCAGTTCGGCAACACCACCGTCCTGAAGGAAAGGACCCGGAAGATGTGGAGGTTTGCTTCTATCGAAACACTTTGGCAGGACATTCGTTTCGGCGCGCGCATGTTGCTCAAAGATTTCGTGTTTACAGCCATGATCGTGGTTACGCTGGCTCTGGGCATCGGCGCGAATACGGCGATCTTCAGCATCGTGAATGGCTTGATGCTTCGTCCGTTGCCGGTTCGCGACGCTCAGAATCTCGCGTACCTCGCGTTTCCACACGGGCCAGACAACTTTGACGCGCAGTTCTCGTACCCGGAATTCATGGAGATTCGCAAACAAACGGCGAACGTTTTCTCCGATCAGGCCGGAATGATTTTTGGGGGGCTTTCGGGATTCGAGAATCAAGCCGACGGATTGACCGTCAATCGAAAAACCGAGACAGTACAGATCGCTTTTGTCACCGGAAACTTTTTCACCATGCTCGGCCTTGCACCGGCGCAAGGCCGGTTGCTGCTGCCCTCGGAAGGGGCTGCGCCCGGCGCCGATCCTGTCGTGGTGCTTGGCCACCGCTATTGGAAAACGCGCTTTCGGTCCGATCCGGCCATCGTTGGGAAAAAAGCCGCCATCAACGGACAGCCCGTCACAATTGTGGGTGTCGCCTCGGAAGGCTTCGACGGAATCACGCCGCTGATTACCATGCAGGCGTATTTGCCGTTGGGAATGGCCACGCTAGACAGCGGCGGCGCAACGAGATTTTCTGACCGATCCGAACGATCACAGCTTGGTGGTGATCGCTCGATGGAATGCCGGCGTGAACTCTCACAACGCACAACCCGTTCTGAACCTCGTCGGGCAACGCTTGTTTCAGCAGAACAAGCGCGCCGATGAAATCAGCGCGCTGCGCGCGATTCCGTTGCGCCCGCCCGGGATGACCAACCCGCCGAGTCTTCTCCCTCGAATCGCGCGTGTGTTTCTCATTCTCGCGACGCTCGTCCTGGTGCTGGCATGCGTCAATGTGGCCAACCTGCTGCTGGTTCGCGCGACCGCGCGGGAACGAGAGATGGCCGTGCGTACCGCGCTGGGCGCGTCGCGCGTACGCATTGTGCGCCAGCTGCTTACCGAGAGCGTGCTGCTCTCCTCCCTGGGCGCGATCGCGGGCTTGGCCATGGGCGTGAACGTCACGCAAGCCATCACCGCTTTGCCTCTGGAGAGCGATTTGCCGCTGGTATTAAATTTTCCCTTTGATTGGCGGGTTTTTGCCTATGGCGTCGGAATCGCGCTCGTCACGGGCATACTGGTCGGACTTTACCCGGCGCTGCGCGTCTCGCTCAGTAACTTGCGAGAGGCACTCCACGCGTCGGGTCGCAGCTCGACAGGAGGACGACAACGGCTGAGGAGCGTTCTGGTGGCCATACAAGTGGGCGGCTCGCTGGCACTCTTGATTGTCGCGGGACTCTTTCTGCGAAGCCTACAAAGCGCGGAAAAAGCCGATCTCGGATTTGATCCGCGCAACGTTCTCAACCTGACCACCGATCCCCACGAGATCGGATATGACAAAGCGCAAGGACTGGCGTTTTACAAGGAGTTGCTCGCGCGGGTGCGCAGTATGCCTGGAGTCGAATCCGCAAGCATGGCCTCCACGATCCCTTTTGGGGAAACCGTTCTGGGTGACGACCTGAACATTCCTGGATATCAGCCGGCCGAGGGGCAGCCCGTCCCCCATGCTCTCTACACCGCAATTTCGCCGGGCAATTTCAAAACCATGGGCATCCCGTTGCTCCGAGGCCGGGACTTGGCAGATACCGACGACGAAAACGCACCACGCATTGCCGTCATAAACCAAGCGATGGCCGAACGCTTCTGGCCCCATCAGGATGCGATCGGCAAACGCTTCGTGCGAACCAGCGACCCGAAGCATCCCGTGGAAATCGTGGGTCTCGTCAAGAACACCCGGCTCGACCAGAGTTACGGTCCGTTCGAGGTTGCTTTCTACGTGCCGTACACGCAGAACTACACGTCGACCGAAACTCTCCAGGTACGGTCGACCATGGAGCCAGCGATGCTTTCCGCAGGTGTGGTGGACCTGGTCCGATCGATCGCGCCTACCATGCCGGTCTTGGGAGTGCGCACGATGTCTCGCGCAGTGCGCGGCATCAACGGTCTGCTCCTTTTCGAGGTCGGAGCGGGTTTGGCCAGCGCGCTAGGGTTGCTGGGGCTGGTGCTGGCGGTCGTGGGAGTCTATGGGGTGATGTCCTACTCGGTCAGCCGCCGCACGCCCGAGATCGGAATCCGCATGGCGCTGGGTGCTCAGCCAAGGCAGGTGTTAGGGATGATTTGCCGCCAGGGCGCGGTGCTGATTACCTTAGGATTGCTAACCGGCCTAGCCGCGGCATTCGCCATCGGACATCTCCTCGGCGACTTTCTGGTGGGGGTAACATCGAATGATCCCATCACCTACATTGGGGTCTCGGTGTTGCTCGCGGGTATTGCGCTGCTGGCGAGCTACGTGCCGGCCAGACGGGGAACTCAGGTGGACCCCATGGTCGCACTCCGGCACGAATAAGGCGGCCTGGGCAAGGCTAGGGACCAAGATCACATCCAGGCCGAAAGCGAGAGGGTGCCCGGAAGGAACCTGTTCCCGAGGAGTGCTTGCGACACCTTCCTGGCGATGTTACGGTGAAATGGACTACTCTCCCGCGCCATGGGAGACACGTCAGATGTGCATTTTCATGACGCGAGCAGGCTCCGAACGAATCGGAGCGGGCTGAACAGCCCTGAACGGCGCGGCCCCTGAGGGGCAGCGGATGGCAAGGCTCGCGCGGGGATTTCGTGTCGTACTCGCTCCGCAACGATAATCGATTGCCACAAGCGCGGCTGGCAGTGGTCTCCTACGTAATCGTGGGGATGATCGGACTGCTGCTGATCGGTTTCTGGAAGTTGCAGGTCATCGATTCCGACAAATACTCGCAATGGGCGGATCGCAACCGGATACGCTCGATTCCGGTGATTGCGCCTCGCGGCCGCATGCTGGATCGCGACGGGCGTGTCCTGGTCGATAACTACCCTTCTTTCAGCGTCTTGCTGCTTCGCGACGATCCTGCGCTGGTGATGAAGGACCTCCCGCTGATCGCGGAAGGTCTCGGGGTTCCGCTCAACGATCTGGCGGACCAGCTCGACAATGCACGAGAATTGCCGAAATTTCAGCCCATTGTTATCAAGCCCGAGGCGACCCCCGCCGACGTGGCGTTTATCGAGTCGCATCGCTCGGATATCCCCTTGCTCGAGATGCTGATGGTGCACCGGCGCCGGTACCTGCCCAATGGATTCATGGCGCACACCAGCGGCTATGTAGGTGAGGTCAGCGAAAAGCAAATCGAAGACAGCAACAGCAAGCTACGTCCCGGCGATTTCGTCGGAAAGTCGGGACTGGAGCGGCAGTACAACGATCTCTTGCAGGGCACCGACGGAATGCGCCGAGTCATCGTCAACAGCGTGGGCAAAGAAGTCGATCGCTTGCCTACCCAGGAGGCTATTCCCGGTAAACAGATTCAGCTCACAATCGACAAAGACCTCCAAGACGTCGCGGAGCAATCGCTCGGGCCCCGCGATGGCGCGGTCGTGGCCCTCGACCCGCGCAGCGGTGAAGTGCTCGCGATGGTGAGTCATCCGGCTGCAAACCCCAACGATTTCGCGGTGCGCATTTCCGGCAAAGAGTGGAAAGACCTGAACGATGATCCGGACAAGCCGATGTTGAATCGAGCGATCCAGGCGCAGCTTGCACCCGGGTCGGTATTTAAGATCATCATGGCTACGGCGATGCTTGAGGACAAGGTTCCACCAGAGAGTTTCACGGCCTTCTGCCCGGGATACGCTACATTTTATGGGCGGCAGTTCAAATGCTGGGTGTATGGCAAGAGTTCGCATGGCACGGTGGATCTGCACACCGCGATCACGAAATCGTGCGACATTTTCTTCTACAACGTGGGCATGCGCCTGGGCATCGATCGCATCTCGTATTACGCCAGCCACCTCGGCTTGGGCCGCCGCACCGGCATCGATCTACCTTCCGAGGAACCCGGCCTGGTTCCCAGCGAAGAATGGGCGCAGCGCGTATATCACCGGAAGTGGTATGCCGGTGAAACCATTTCTGTGGCCATCGGGCAAGGTGCAGTGACCGCGACGCCGCTTCAGTTGGCCAAGGTCATCGGCGGAATTGCCATGGGCGGGATCTATAAACAGCCACATCTGCTGAAAGATGCGCAGAGTGTCGGCGAAGAACGCTTCGCCATCTCCGAACCCACGGTCGAGAAGGTGACCGACGGGATGTATGGTGTCGTGAACGAAGCCGGGGGCACCGCGAGTGCTCTGAAGCTAACCGGCATCGAGTTCTCCGGAAAGAGCGGCACGGCACAGATTATTAACTACGACCTGCGCACGCGTCTCGGCAAAGGTAAGGAATTCAAGGACAACTCCTGGTTCGTGGGCTACGCACCTCGTCGCACCCCGGAAATTGTGGTTTCCGTACTTGTACAAGCCGGCGGACACGGGAGCGAAGCCGCTGGTCCCGTGGTGCGCGATGTGATCAAAGCTTATTACGATAAGAAGGCAAAGAAATTCGACGGGCAAGTCACAGCCGACGGCAAAGGATATGACCCTGGCAAAACCGCGCCGACGGCAACAGCTCTTCAGCCGGCGATAAAGCAGCAAACGCAACCCGAGGCCGTTCCCGTGCGGGCCCGCGCCTACGCAAACCCGCATTGAGGTGGAGATGGAAACGAATTCGGTTTAACGAGAAACTATGAAAGACGCACCGGGAACACGAGATTACGACTGGTGGCTCATTGCCATCCTGCTGGCGATTTGCACGCTGGGCGTGATCGAGATTTATTCCGCCACGCAGGGCAGCAGCCTGGCCGGGATGCACACCAAACAGATCCGCTGGCTGATCGTGGGTTTCGTGCTGATGTTCGTGCTGTCCCGCCTGGACTACCATTTGATCCTGGATCAAGCGTGGATTCTCTACTTGATCGGCATCGTGGCCCTGGTTGCCGTCCTGATCTTCGGCCACACCCGGTTTGGGGCCAAACGCTGGCTTCCCCTGATCGGCGAATTGTTTCAGGTGTCGGAATTGGTAAAGTTGATTATAATCATCTGGCTGGCGCGCTTCTTCGCTGAAGTGCGCACCGACGAGCTTTCCCTGCGCGACTTGATTAAAGCAGGACTCTTGGTGGCTTTGCCGCTCGGGCTTATATTAAAGCAGCCCGATCTGGGCACCGCGTTAGTGCTCATGCCCCTGTTGGTGGTTGGCGCTTTTCTCGGGGGCTTGCAGTGGCAGCATGCAGCCGTGATTACATTAGCTGGAGCATTGTTGGTTGGAAGCGTTTTCTATCCACCTGTGAGCAAGCATCTTTTGAAGCCGTACCAGAGAGAAAGAATCACTTCCTTCCTCCACCCGGAAGAAGACGCAAAAGGCTCGGGCTATCAGTTGCTGCAGTCGAAGATAGCCGTGGGCTCAGGCGGCTTCTGGGGCAAAGGTTTTCGCAACGGCACGCAAAATCAACTGGGCTACATCCCCGTACGATATTCGGATTTCATCATGTCGGCATGGGCTGAAGAGCAGGGATTCAAGGGCGTGCTGATTGCCTTGGGTTTGTATATGGCGTTGTTGCTGCGACTCGTGCAGAATGCCCAACGCGCGAAAGACCGCGCGGGTATGTTTCTGGTCATGGGCGTGGCCGCCGCGCTAGGTTTCCATGTTCTAGTAAATGTGGCTATGGTGATTGGCGCTATGCCGGTCACCGGTATCCCGTTGCCGTTGATGAGCTACGGGGGCTCAGCCACGTTGTTTGTTTTTCTGGCGATTGGTCTGGTGATGAATGTCCGGATTCGCCGCTTCGTCAACTGAACGATTCGCCAGCGCCGAGCGCACCGCCTGACTTCACAAAGGCCGCGCCGGTTTTGAAATTAGGAAAATTAGAGTGAGGACAGCATCGTCCGCCGTTTGCCCCTCCCGGCAACGGACCGGCCTCGTAAGCAAGAGGAAGTGCAGCGTCAGTACTGACCCCGGCATGTACGGGATCCACCCCTCCGGCTTCGTACGCACAGGCATCATCTCCCAAAAGATGTCGCCCACGTATCCCCGCTTTACGCGGGGCAGGCTATTGGTCCGGAACCCCGCAGAGCCCAAGCTCGCGGCGAGGCCGTCCGGTGGCGCCGACCTAATCGGTGTCACGCATAGCGATGCTCCCGGCCTGTCCGGGAACACGCAGAAAGGCGGCTCCGGCTCGGCCGGCGCCGCACATAACGAGGAGTTTTCATGTCGAAAGAATTGGTTATTTCCGCGGCCTCCCACGAACGGCGGGTCGCGATTTTGGAAGAAGGTCAGTTAGTCGAAATCTACATCGAGCGCGAAAAAGAGTTCGCGCTTGTCGGTAGCATCTACAAAGGCCGCGTAACCCGAGTGCTTCCGGGCATGCAGTCCGCTTTCGTGGACATTGGTCTCGATGGCGATGCCTTCCTGTACGTCAGCGATGTTTTCGAAAATCTTGAGGATTACGATCACGGCCATGGGCATGCCGAGCCTCATGCTTCGGCACCCTCGCCGATTTCTGTTACGGTGCACACCGAAGTGCTGCCGGGCGAGACGCTCGGCCACGGCGCCGAACACGGAGTCGAGCGCGGCGACGAAGCTCATCACGATCTCGAGGGTGACGCAGCGCTGCACGACCCGCACCACGACCAAGTGCATCACGGCCAAGAACACAGTGAGGAAGCCTCGCTCGAGGAACATGCTTCGGCAGACGAAGAGCATCACGATGCCCAGCCTGTGGAGCATTCCGACACTCACGCGGAACCCGAAGAGCGCCAGCCGGAATCGAACGCCTCGGCGCCTCAGAATTTCGGCCATCACTACAACCCTACGCAGAAATATCCTCCGCGCTCGGATCGCAGTGGTCCGCCGCGCAACGACCGCGCCGGCCAGAACTTTGGTCGTGGCGATCAAGGTGGCGATAGGGGTGGAGACCGAGGCGGCGATCGTGGAGGAGATCGGGGTCGCGGCCGGTTTGGTCGCCGCGGTGGACGGCGTCGCGGCGGACGCCCTTCCGGGCCAGCAGGCCCGACCGGCGGTCGCAATTTGCCACCGTCGAAATATGCCTCGCCTCAAGGCGGAGACCCGCAACGTCCCGCAGATTCCCGTGGCGGGTACGATCAACGCGGCCAGCAGCCTCGCGGATTCGAACCGCGCGGTCAACAACCTCGCGGCTTTGAAAATCGCCGGCCCGAAAGCGGCTCGCGGCCAGTTGGACCGGTCGAAACCAGCGGCGAGGACGAAATCGTTCTCCCCGGCGAGTCGCTCGCGAAATATCGCAACAAGCCGGCTGCAGCGGCTCCCATTGCTCCGGTCCCAGAGCCCGAAATTCGCGAACCACAACCCGAAATGGATGACCCGCAGCCGCGTGCCGCTGCGACGCAACCCGCGGGTTCGCCGACCGGCTCCAACGTACCGCGCCGTTCTTCCGGCGGGCTCCCCCGCTGGCTCCTGGCTGAAGCCGGCACGGAAGGTGAATCCACAACCGAATCCACCGAGACTGCGAGCTCTCCTGCCAAAACTGTGCCCTCCCCGATGGAAGAGACCGCCGACGCTCGCGACGCCGAGCACGTTCGGGTGGAAAACTCCCTGAGCGAAGAAGACGTCGCCGCGCTCTCCTCAAGCCTTGTCGAGGCCAAACAGGAAGAAACACAAGCCAAGGCCCAGGTTGATGCGCTCGTCGGTGGAGCGGTTTTCGACGACGAGGAAACCAGAAGAAGAGGAAGAAGCCGCCGAACAAGCGTCCCAGGGAACGGAAGAAGAACCCGAAGAAGTCCATCTCGCAGACGAGGTGGAAGTTTCCGACGAATCCGTGGAAGAAGACGCAACCCGCGAGCCACTGACTCCGCAAGAGCGCGCTGACGCCGAAGCCGACGCAGCTCATGACGACGCCGAACACGACGCTGGCCGGAGCGAACACGCCGAAGACGACACCCACGAACACGGCGACGCCTTGCACGATCACGGGCACGACAGGATCGAAGCGACTTCAGGCGAACACGCTGCGCAGCCAGCCGTCGTCGAAGACGACGTCATCCTGCTTCCCGGTGAAACTCGTTCGCCGCGCAGTGCCAGCGCTCCGCGCGAGGATTTTCCGCCACGCGATTCTGCGCGCATCGGCAGCGGTAGCCCGCGTTCCCGCTTTCAGCGACCCTTCCGCGGCGGCAGTAGTGGACGTGACCGTGGGCGCGACAATCGTGGCGGCGGTGATCGCGGTGGACGCCCGAGCGGTCCGCGAAGCGGACGTCCAAGCGGACGCTTCGAACGCCGTCCCAGCGGACCCGGTGGTCCCAGGCAAGATCGCGGCTATCAAGGTGGACGTTCCGGCCCCCCGCGCCGACCGCAACTCATCTCGGAAATGCTCAAGGCCGGTCAGGATGTCGTCATCCAGATCGCCAAGGAGCCCCTCGGCAAAAAGGGCGCCCGCATCACCAGCCACGTCGCCCTGCCAGGCCGCTTCCTTGTTTATATGCCGACGGTTCATCACACCGGAGTGTCGCGCAAGATCATTTCCGCGGAGAATCGCTCACGCCTCCGGCGTCTGGTCAGCGAGGCGGGCAACGCTTATCCCGGCGGCTTCATCGTTCGAACCGCGGCTGGCGAAGCCACGGATGACGAAATTCGCGCTGACATCGACTTCCTCGGCAAGACCTGGAATGAAATCAAGGAGCGCAGCGAACAACGCAAGTCACCCGCGTTACTCCACCGCGACCTCGATCTGGTCGAACGCATGCTTCGCGATTACGTCTCGGACGATTTCAGCGCCATCTGGATCGACAACGAAGAGGAGTACGGCAAGGTCGTCGAGTTCGTCAGCCGCTTCCAACCCAAGCTCGTCAACCGCGTTAAGCTCTACACCAAGGAAACGCCGATCTTCGAAGAGTTCGGCATCCAGCACGAGCTCGACAAGGCCCTGCGCGCCAAGGTCTGGCTGAAATCCGGCGGCTACATCGTCATCAACCACACCGAAGCACTGGTCGCCATCGACGTCAACACCGGCAAGTTCGTCGGCAAAGGCTCGACGCGCCTCGAAGACACCATCGTCAAGACCAACATCGAAGCGGTGAAGGAAATCGTCCGCCAGATTCGCTTGCGCGATCTAGGCGGCATCATCGTCGTCGATTTCATCGACATGGAAGAACGCCGCAACCGCGAAAAAGTTTTGTCGGCGTTGCAACAAGCCCTCGAACAGGACAAGGCACCTTCGAAAGCGCTCTCGTTCAACGAGTTTGGCCTGGTGTGCATCACCCGCAAACGCACCAAGCAAGCTCTCGAGCGCGTTCTTTGCCAGCCGTGCCCGTACTGCACAGGGTCCGGCATGGTCAAATCCAGCCCGACGCTTTGCTACGAAATCCAAGCCGAAGCGCGCAAGATGGCCGCCGCTGATCACGAGAGCCCGAACCTGACTCTCCGCGTGCACCCAGAAATCGCCAAGGCGCTAAAAACGCGCGAGTCCATGCTGATTGACGAACTGGAGCAGACCACGCACAAACACATCATCATCCAATCCGACGCGACTCTCCACTGGGAGCAATACGACATCTACTAGGTGGCACAAACACTTTTGCCCTGTGCCCAGTGACGAAACGCCCGGACGCCTAACACAGGCCCCGGGCGTTTCTTCTGCGCGCCGAATGGATTGTTTCTAGGGAATTAGGAACGCGCCCGGAATGCTGCGATCCAAGGTAGCAAACATCGCGTCGTTTGCCTTCGCGAGCTGCGCAAGGTGACCATCGGTAGTTTGCCTCGGCGTCTTCACCCAGCCCGGAAGACGTGACGCATCGTGATCATCTGCAACAAACACAAACCCAATGTCGCCGCTGGACTTTAATCGAAGCAATGCAGCCTTCGCTTCAGCAACCGAAAACCCATATTGCGGAACCTGCGTGAGCACACGTACGAAACCCAACTCGGTTATCGCGCAAGTGGCGAACTTGTCGCTCCCCGGACTCAGTGTCTGAACCCAGGCGACAACCTGCTCGAAGAACTCGTGCTCCTTGAATCCGAGGGCAACCAGAGCGCTCACGTCCAGAAGATATCTTGTCATGGAAATTCGGAAAGGATTTCCTTCACTTGCTTGTTCTTCAGGACGGGAGCCCCAGGTCCTGCAGTCAGCACCGCAAGACCAGTGCGAGGATCGACGACGATCCTCGCTTTGCGCCGTCGCCGGTGCTTAGGAGTGAGCACAATGCTGCCGCCCTCCAGCTTCGCATCGAGCGGATCTCCAGGCTTTAGCCCTAATTGCTCGCGTAGGGGACCGGGCAACACCACTTGCCCTTTGGTGGATACCTTGGTTTGCATGGTAAGACGATCTTACCTCAGGCGGGCCGTCGAGACAATCTTCATTTCGATGAGCTTGCGTGATGAGATGCCGCCCATTTCGTATCAGCAATCGGATTGGGTTTCCAAGCGGCACCTCTCGTCGATCTAAGAAGCGGCGAGTATGCCGAATAGTTGGACATCGATAGAGAACCACAGTTCCCGTGGCCTAAAAATGGCCTACCAAATCGCCAGTGTGCCGTTTTTGGCGTTTTGTCGGTTTGATTTTCCGTAAGTTGCTTGTTTGCAATCCGGCCCTTTGTACGACATCTACTGAATGGCGGTACTACATCTCCGTTAATAATTTAATCCTTGACATTTAATGCGTGGCATTATACCCTCTGGATGTGATAAAGTCTTTCAAGTGTCCCGACACGGAGAGACTTTTCCACGATGAGAACGTTCGTAAGTTCGTGAACATTCGACAGCCAGCGCGACGAAAGCTTTTGATGCTGCACGCGGCCGAACGTTTGACGGATTTGAGAGTGCCTCCGGGTAACAGACTTCATCAACTGGAACGTGACCGTGCGGGGCAGCACAGCATAAGCATCAACGACCGGTGGCGTATCTGTTTTGTGTGGCGCGGCGGTGACGCTTACCACGTGGAGATTGCGGATTATCACTGAGGGAGAAAACATGGCTCGACTGAAACCAATTCATCCCGGCGAGATTCTTCGAGAAGAGTTTATGGTGCCGCTTCATCTGAACGCTAATAAGCTGGCATTGGCTTTGCGCGTTCCTGCTCCAAGCATCTACGATATCGTCAAGGAGGAGCGCGGTATCTCGCCCGAGATGGCTCTTCGGCTTGGATATGCATTCGGAACGACTCCCGATTTTTGGCTTAATCTTCAGTCGGATTTTGATTTGCGAGTGGTACGGAATCAAAAGGAAGCTACGATCAAGAATCAGGTTCGTCCTCTTGAAGTCCACGCATAGGTTCTTCAAAAGCGAAGCCCCCATCCGATCTGATCGGGGGGCCGTGCCGTCGCGTGGTGGGCCGGCGGCTTCGGAAGAATCTTTGGGAATCTGCGATCCCGGTGGCCTAAAAGTGGCCTACCAAGCTGCCAGTGTGCAATGACTCTGGGAGGCGGTCTCGACTACAACTTGTCGCGCCGCCTCTCTGTTCGCGTGCTGCAGGCGGACTATCTACAGACGCACTTCAAGGAATTCGATTCTCTTGGTCCTACTTTAAAGGGAACGCAAAACAATGTGCGATTGTTCACCGGCCTGGTGTTCCACTTCTAGCCTTGTGTTTCGACCGCCATCTCATCGGATACACCAGAAGTTTCACGAAACTGTGAGCCGGTGTGACGCGAAACCTGCCTGCTCTGAAATGATCAGACCAAAGGTTAATTTGGCCGGAATTTGGCCGGTTGACGGCCTTATCCTTAGCAAGCATCGGTTTCGTAGCTTCTGTTTTCCAGCAACTTCCGTGTCTTCAACGCGCATCGAGATACGATATCTATTCGGTTCTAATGGGACTTAGACCGAGGGATGGGTTCTCTCTAGAGGGGAAGTATTGTCGGATCCGATGAAGAGGTGTTGCGTCGACCGGTTGAACTGGCACGACGTATCGGGACTTAGGATAACTACCGTGCTGCCGACGACTCGTCTGCAACGAGAATTCTTGAGTAGCGACAATTGGCACGGGCAGACTAAACTTGGAACAGTCGCGCTGCATTATTTCGGCCAATCTTCGAGCGATCTGCTTCGCTGATTGCGGCGTGATCCAACCACTCCGCAGCAATGACCACATCCTCAAATGGGTAATCGACGGAATAGAGAATGCGGTCGGCGCCGACCTCCATCATGACTTCGGTAAGCGTTTGAGTGCAGAAATTGCCGCTCGTGGTGATGTAGACGTTCTCTCGCAGATAGTGGCCTATGGGAAGCTTGGCTCTTGGTTTGGCACCCAATGTTCTCGATACGCGGTTGTCAATGCGCCAAATATTGCAGGGGAGGCCTTCTCCGAGGTGACCGAGGATGATCTTGAGTTTTGGATAGTCGTCGAACAAGCCGCTGCCCATGAGGCGAAGAGTGTGAATCGCAGTCTCCGATGTGAATCCCCACACAGAACCTGTTAACCAAGCATGGCCCTCGTAGGCCGGCAAATGCGCGGGTGCCGACCGGGGGTGAAGGTAAAACGGCACATCAAGCTGCTGCACTGTCGCCCAAAAATCTCGGTACTGCGGCAGGTCATAGAATACCGTGGAATTCGATGTGCCGATCTGCGACCATCCGTTGACGAGCGCACCACAAAACCCCAATTTTCTGACGCAGCGCGTTAATTCCTGAGCGGCGGCTTGCGGGTCCTGGAGCGGCAATGCCGCGAATCCTTTGAAGCGTTTTGGATTTTTGGCGATCTGTTCAGCCAAATGATCGTTTGCCCGTTGCGCTATACGAATGGCTTCCGAAACATTCGGAATCGCCTGGATTCCCTCCCCAACGAGCGAAAGAATACAAACGTCCAACCCGCCTCTGTCCATCTCGGCGATCCGTGTGCTTTCTATGTCCTCCAACCGGCGCTGAAATTCTGGACCTCCCGGAGCGCCATAACTCGCGGCTAAGGTTTCTGGAATGACAAAGTGCTCCTCGAGCGCAATCTTGCCCGGCATGGGCCCTGCATTCGTGTTCACTGCCTCCGCCGCTCCCAAGTTCGCTGCGTTGGCAGAATTGCCCGTCGCCAACAGTCCTGCCCCTGTAACCGCTCGGGCACCACGTTCGAAAAAACCGCGTCTTGTAATCCGACCGTTCTGACCGACAGTCCTCATGGGTCTCTCCTTGTGAGGCCCGAAAGTACTTGGAAGTGTAAACCATACAAAGAATAGCAGCAGTTGATTTTCGGCAAGATCAGGTTCTGGCCGGGAGTCTCTACCCGGATTACGCCGTACTCGACAACTGCGCTGTCAGCGAGCCCTAAGACTTCGCAATGGGGCGGCCTGGTCCTCTGTCATGGGCTAGCGGCTTCGGAAGAATCTTCGGGAGTCGCGATCCCTGTGGCCGAAAAATGGCCTAGCAAACTCCCTTTGTGGCGTTTTTGTCGTTTTTATTGATTTTATTTTTCTGTAAGTTGCGTGTTTGCAATCGCGCCCTTTGCACGACATCTATTGACCAGCCGCCGTTTTACGGCGCATTTTCAAAAACCTCAACGTCCCCCCGGCGTAAGTTTCGCGGGGATTTTTTTTCGCTGGTAATTTCGGACCGAAGACGAAAAATAAGTATCTCGATCGCCCGCTCCCCGACGCGCATACGGCGTAAGGCAACAAGGCATTACTCGCGGTAGAATGCCGCGACTTGATTTCGGGAGAACTCCCATGAAGCATGCCCTGTACTTCGCGGTTTCCGTTTTGATTTCTCCGGCACTCGCCTACTGGCAGGTAAGCAAAGAACCTCCTACGGCACAAGTCGCCGAAGATTGAAAATGAAGTAAAGGACGCTATTCACCAACGCCTCGATGCACTGCGGCGTGGCGACGTGAAAGCTTACGTCAGCTATTATGGCGACGATTGCATCGTCACCGGCGATAACGGAGCGCTGGTCAAGCCGGAAGAGATCGCCAGGGAGTGGGCCGATGACCAACACTCCGGCATTGTGTACAAGGGCGGCGAAGCGATGGATCTCCAGGTGCATGCCTACGGCGACATGGCCGTGGCGAGCTTTCGGATGGAGCTCGATCAGGACTGGGGAGGCCAGAAGCTTTTCGAATCTTCCCGCTTCACAGATGTCTTTGCTCGACGCCAAGGGCGATGGCTGCTGGTGGCGCACCACGAGACCCCTATCCCGAATGCACGACGGGTAGCGGTCAATGTGAACCCGGCTTTATTTGACGCTTATGCGGGTGAATATCAGATAACGCGAAGCTTTATCGTCAAGGTCAAGCGCAAAGGCAACAAGCTGATGGACCAGTGGCCGGGCGACGCGGGATACACCGAAGACGTGCCTGTCTCTGATTCAACGTTTGTCGCCAGAGGCGAAATCGGAGAGGTGATCTACGTGAAGGACGAAACCGGCAAAGTGAGCCACTTCATTCTCCGCAGTGGCTTAGGCGATCTAATCGCCAAGAAAATAAAGTGACATGTTCCCCTGCCTGAAGGCAGGAGCTTCTCAAGCAACAGGGGCTGACTGCCCCGCCGTTTGCGCCTGAAGGCGTAGTCCCCGCCCTAAAATTACGAACGCCCCCGCATGGTCACGCCCCATGGTTAAACCGCCGTCGCAGCGATGCACTCGTTCCGAGAGCGATTTCTTTTCCAAGGCGTGGCAGTTGGGGCATTCTTGACTTGTATATTTTGGGTCTATCTTTATTGTTGGCACTACCGGAACGAACATGAGAAACAACAGTGTCTCCATCGCGAGCGCATCTGCAAGGCATTGTTGCGAGAGGCTTTGAAATGGGTTTGGACCTAGTTGTGGAGGGCTGTCCCAAGCCGGGCTATGAGAACGAATGGCGTCAGCTACTGGCGCGTAGCTTTGCTGATACGGAGCTATCAAAGGAGGAAATTGCGCGCTTCCAGGAGATTTGTGTTCCTGGCCATGAGCGCATCGGCGCACCGCGGGTGGGACACGATGATGTTGCAGACCAATGGATACTGAAAGCACGAGACGCAAGAACGCCCGAGGATGCAGCTGCTGTTCTGAAGGAGTTTCAAGGCTACTACGTTGTCCGCCTCGTAAAATGCGATGGCGTGCCCGAATATTCCAACGGAGGCTCGTATGCTGGTGCTGACGAGACGAGTTTTCGCGGGGCGTTTCTAGCGGATTGCGTAGACGTGCTGAGCAAAAAATTGCTCCGCGAGGCATGGGGCCATAAATTCCCGCATGAGGCAGTCGCGTATGGAAAAGCACTGCTGGCGGCGGCCGAGGCGGCGGGGGTTGCAGATAAAGCGCCTGCGCGCCGGCGTACCCTTTTTTCGCGCCTAGGGCTGGCCAAAGAGCCAACGCCCATCGCAATTGCCGAGCAGCTTAGCATCGTGCGAGCGGCTGGGCGTTGGTTCATTTTCTGGGGAGAGCGCGGACACCCCATCCGCGCGTGGTTCTGAGCAAGGCTGTCTAGGACCCAAGAACTTCGCAACGGGAAAGGTCGCGCGTTGCCTTGTGGCCGCACTTCCAGCAAGGCCCTGGCACTGTAAGCCGCCTACTGTGCCTGTGTTTTGGCCTAAAGATGGCCTACCAAATCGCCGCTGTACCGTTTTTGCCGTTTTCTTGATTTGATTCTCTGTAAGTTGCGTATTAGCAATCCCGCCCTTTTTTGTACGACATCTACTGACGACCAGCCCTTGGTGTTCGGTCATCGGTAAAACGGTGCGCCCGTGCCGGACGACCCGGGCTCTCTATTCTTAGGTCAGAGAATCCATTGTAAAAAATTCTAAGGTAACTAATAGTTCGAACCAGTACCTCATCGATTTCCCCTAATGGGATTATCTGCTCGGGCGAACAAGCCCAAACGAAGACACCTGACCAGCAGGTCTTCGGTAGAATGAACCTATGTTGCGGCTTCGCAGCAACTGGCTTGTCTTGGTCTTGGTGTTTTCTATCGCCGCGTGGCCCGGATACACCGTTTTAAAGGGGCTGACGTTCTCTCGACGGAAACTGGAACCCCCTAACCCTATCTCGTACGTTTTCCATTCTCAAGCCTCTGTAGTACGCAGCGCTAGCGACGCTTCGGTCAGCGCGGCTTCCCAGCAAGGACGTTTGTACGGCTACTGGGCGCCTTCGGGATTGTCCTTTGCGGGCTCCGCGGAAACAGAGTACAACCTGCATCAAGTCACCGCGTCGGACAGTTATTTCTGGTGGAATTCTCCCTTGCAATACAGCGCCGAGTTCAAACTGTTGCTGACTCCGGTGTCCGATTCCCGAACTCGCGTTGACGTCCACATCCGATTCCAGGGTTCGCATTGGCGCGAACTTCGGCGGCCACGGAGGGGACTACGACGAACGGGTTGCGCCCACGACGATCGAGGAGTACCGAATTCTTCTAAAGAGTGGTGACGCATTGGGCGAGCAGGGAATGGCACCGCTCCGGTTGCCTTTGTAAAGCCTTCCTGTTCCGTGTAACCACTAGAGGACCTAGCCTTCGGCAGGATCGGGTGATTTCGGGGGCCGCGGACCAACCTCAGCATCGCAAGGTGTCTCCAGTTTCAGCTTCGTGCGAGCGCGCTGGATGAGGCCGTCCAGGTCGTCATACTTCGAAAAAACTCCGTGTATACCAGACTGAAAAGCGGCTAGTTCCAGTTCTCGATTCTTGTACGCGGTGAGCAGAAATAAAGTAGCGTCCGGCACAATGAACCGGAGGGCTCCCGCCGCTTCCAACCCGTTCATTTCCGGCATCGCCAGATCCAGGATGACCAGATCAGGACAGAGTTGCTCCGCCTTTGAGATCGCGTCGGCGCCATCCACCGCTTCGCCACATACCGTGAACTCCGGTTGCGATAGAAAGAGACGGCGAAGCTCTCTTCGTACCGCTTCATGATCGTCCACAATCAGCACAGATTTTGGCACTCGGCACTCCTACGCACTCCGCCAATCCTATCTGCTGGGCTTGTATTCTTTAAATGCTCGACCGGAGAAAAGGTTTGCAGCCTCCCTTGCCCAGGCGCGACCACGGGCCCCAGCTTCGATAGGCTCGAAAATAGAGAGTCTAATCGATTGATTTACAATGCGAAAGTACGCGACACCCGTGGGATTCGATGCCAGCGGGTGCTGGCGCACGTAAGCCGTTTATTGCTCGCATTCTCTCGAAGTAAGAATCGTCTGAACCATGATCAGTGGGGGCGCGGGCCGGGGCGAACTCCTTCGGTCCGAGTACCAGCACTCGACATCGCGGCCTGGGAATCCCTCAGTGGTACACCCGTGCTAGAAGCGCATCTCCTGGAGCGCGCGAGTCGGAACTTAGGGGGATAGCTGAACTCGAGATGGCGGTCGGTTCTCGGTCTGAGGGCGCACCTGGTAGATTTTCCCCTTTTGCGAGGCGCCACGATTTGGTGGGAGCTGTCGCGTCGAACCGTCCGCGACCAGCCCACAGGTCCATCCGATTAGAATGCCAAGTCATTACCTTCGAAGAACCCCTTGCAGCATTGCCTGGTTTGGGCGTAGAGTTGAGTGATGTCGATGAGCTTCTATCAGCACCAGCTCTGTACCTGCGCGTGTTGTACGTGTTGTCCACAGGTCTGCTCTGGCGCCAGGGGGCTCATAGTCTAGAAATCTAGCTCTAGTCGAGTCGCAGTTAACCCCACCGCCAGAATCACTGGCCGGTGGGATTTTTGTTTTTAGGCGCGTTATTTTGCCGACCAAAGGAAGGAAATGTCTCAGACCACGCCCGAATTGTTGGACCTAGTTGGCAGCCGCGGGGCTGCGCGCGAACGGCGCTCCCGGTCCGATGGTGAAAGGCTGAATCATCTCCGTACTTTGGAAGCGGAGAGTATCTACATCCTCCGCGAAGCGGTCGCCGAGTTTTCTCATCCGGTAATGCTGTACTCCATCGGAAAAGACTCGTCCGTGATGCTTCGTCTGGCGCAGAAAGCCTTCTTTCCCGGGAAGATTCCTTTTCCCTTGCTGCACATCGACACCAGCTACAAATTCCCGGAAATGATCGAGTTTCGAGACTCCTACACGAAGGAAATCGGTGTGCGGTTGATCGTTCACCGAAACGAAGAGGCGCTCACGCGCGGCGCGAATCCATTTTCGCTGGGCACACAGAAGTGCTGCGGGCTCCTGAAAACGAAGAGCCTGCTGGACGCCTTGACGCAAGGTGGGTTTAACGCTGCGTTCGGCGGCGCTCGCCGTGACGAAGAAAAATCCCGCGCCAAGGAAAGGATTTACTCGTTCCGCGATTCGCATGGCCAGTGGGACCCCAAAAACCAGCGCCCGGAACTCTGGAACCTGTTCAATTCGCGCGTCGACAAGACAGAAAGCATTCGCGTCTTTCCTCTCTCCAACTGGACCGAACTCGATGTCTGGCTCTACATCTTGGCCGAGAATATTCCCATCGTGCCGCTGTACTACGCGCGAGAGCGCGAAACCGTGGTCCGCGGGGGTTCTCTCGTCCTGATCCACGACAAGCAAGAACTCTTGCCCGGCGAAGAATCGAAACTCGTGCAGTGCCGGATGCGTTCCCTGGGTTGCGTACCGTGCACCGGGGCACTCCGGTCCGAAGCCGACACCCTTCCCAAAATTGTCGAGGAGATGATTTCGTTCCGTCGCTCCGAACGGGAAAACCGCGCCATCGACCACGACGAAGAGGGCTCCATGGAGCTGAAGAAGCGGGAGGGCTATTTCTGATGCTGGCCGCTCCGTTGCTCAGCGAGGAGTTTGACCTTTTTCTTCAGCAGGAGCTTGCAAAGGAGCTCCTGCGCTTTACCACCGCAGGCAGCGTGGATGACGGCAAGTCCACGTTGATCGGCAGGCTGTTGCACGACGCCAAAGGCGTTTACGAAGATCAGCTCGCATCCGTGAAAAAGAGCGGCGTCAATCGCTCCAGCGGACCGGTCGACTTCTCGCTGTTGACCGACGGCTTGCGCGCCGAGCGCGAACAAGGCATCACGATCGACGTTGCCTATCGCTACTTCGCAACGCCCCGACGGAAATTCATCATCGCGGACACACCCGGTCATGAGCAGTACACGCGCAACATGGCCACCGGCGCTTCCACGGCGAATCTCGCGGTGATCCTTGTCGACGGAACCAAGGGCTTGCTACCCCAAACGCGTCGCCATTCGTATATCGCTTCCCTGCTGGGAATTCCCCATGTGCTCGCGGCCATCAACAAGATGGATCTGACGGGTTACCGCGAAGACGTTTATTTGCGCTTGCAAGCCGATTTTCTCGCTCTTGCACAGCAATTGCATATTCCTTTCGCACAGTGCGTGCCGGTCAGCGCTCTCGAGGGTGACAACATCGTCGCGCGCAGTAGCAACATGTCGTGGTATTCCGGGCCGACTCTTCTTGAGCACCTTGAATCGGTGCCTATTCTGCCGCCTTCGAGCACCGACGCCATTCGTTTTCCAGTTCAGTACGTCATTCGCCCGGATTCCACATTTCGTGGTTTCGCGGGACAAGTCGCGGGCGGTGCGATTCACGCTGGCGATTCCCTGATGGCACTGCCCTCGCGGCAAACCACGCGTGTCCGTTCCATCGTCACCTATGACGGCGAACTCGATACAGCCGTGGCATCCCAATCGGTGATCCTGGAACTCGAAGATGAAATTGACGTTAGCCGCGGCGACATGCTCGTCTCTCCCGATGCGAGTCCTTCGGTTTCGCCATCGTTCAGTGCGATGGTTGTCTGGCTGTATGAACAACCGCTCCAGCTCAACCACACGTACATCGCGAAACACACGACCCGGCAAGTGAAAGCGCAGGTCACACGCATTCAGAACCGCGTTGACGTGAACACTCTGACCAATGAACCCGCGCGAGAACTGCTCATGAATGGCATAGCTCTGGTCAACGTCGAGACCAGCAGCCCGCTCTTTTTTGATTCTTACGATCGGAGCCGTGTGACCGGCAGTTTCATCCTGGTGGACCCGCTGTCGAATGCCACCGTCGCCGCCGGAATGATTCGCAACGATTTGTCAGCGCGGACCGTCGCATCAAGTGATCGAGAAACCGGGCCGGCAATCAGCCCGGAAACAATCACTCCCCAGGAGCGGTTCGAGCGCAACGGTCACCGTCCCGCTATTTTCGCAATTCCCTATCGTGAGTTCCTCGTTGAAGCCGTGGAACGCGCGCTCTTTGACAGGGGCTTCCAGGCGATCGCGTGGCACGGCGATCGAATTCCACCGTCGGCGGTTAGCTTGGTCCTCACTCGGTTACTGTCAGCCGGATTCATCGTCGTTCTTGAGGGTGACCAGATCCAGCCAGAAACACGGCGCGCTCTGGAAACAATTGCCGGCGACTCTTTTTTTGACCTCGTGGCCGCGGCGCAACGCCTCACAAGCGACGAAGCGGCAGAAGAAATCGTTTTGCGCGCGGAGTCGCTGCGAATTCCACGTCTGCCGTCCGCTTCGGGAAAGGCTGATTAATATGTTCGCTACACTCCAACCCGAAACCGTAGAAAACCAGGATGCAAGAACTCTGGTGAGCACCATCTTGGACCAGCCTGGCGCGGCGCCTGTCTGCCTCACGTGCAGTTTTCAGGCTGAAGACATCATCGTGCTTCATCTCCTGCGTGAACGCTTGCCACATCTGCCGGTTTTGTTCCTCGAGACCGGCTATCACTTCTCCGAGACCTATCAATTTCGGGATCGCATCACAGCCGAATGGGAACTCAACCTCGTCAACGTGCTACCCAAACAAACGGTCGAGCAACAAGAGTCGAAACTGGGAATTCTTTATCGAGAAGATGCAGCCAAGTGCTGCCAACTCCGCAAGGTCGATCCTTTGATGGCTTCACTGGAACCGTTCGAAATCTGGTTCACAGGTTTGCGCCGCGAACAATCTCCTACTCGGCGGAATCTCAAGAAACTCGAACACCACCGCTTGCCAAGCGGCAAAACGCTGTTGAAGGTCAGCCCTCTTGCCGATTGGACGTGGGCGCAAGTCTGGGAATATACCGGAAAGCACGGACTGAGCTACCTCCCGCAGTACGACCAGGGATATGCCAGCATCGGCTGCGAGCCATGCACCGCGATTCCGGCGGATCCCGCCGATCCCCGGTCGGGCCGGTGGAACGGCAAGAAGCTCGAATGCGGCATTCACACCTTTTCGGAGAAAACCGAGTGATTCACTTCTTGCTGGGTTTTCTGATCGCACTGGCCGTGGGGCTCACGGGCATCGGTGGCGGGAGTTTCACCGTTCCCGCGCTTTTGCTGATTGTTGGTCTTCCGGCGGGAGAAGCAGTCGGAACTGCGTTCGTATTTGCGGGCGTACTCCGACTGATCGCCGCGCCTTTCTACTTGATGCGCCGGCACGTTCACTCGCGTTACTTCCGTCTACTTCTGACTGGGGCCGTGCCTGGTCTCGTGGTCGGAATACTGGCGCTACGTTTCCTGTCCAAAGCCGGCAATAGTCCGCTTGTGATCGTCGTGCTCGGGGTGTTGCTAGCGGTCACTTCCAGCCTGAGTTTCGTTCCTCGCGTCCAGAATCCGCGTTTTGCTCTGAACAATGCGCATTGGCTGCCGTGGCTTGCATTTCCCATTGGCGTCGAGTCGGGATTTTCGTCCGCGGGAGCGGGTGCTCTGGGCACCGTGCTCTTGCTCAATTATTCCGAGATGGCGCCGGCGCAAGTGGTGGGCACGGACATCGTGTTCGGGTTGGTTCTCGCGGCGATCGGCAGCGCCGTCCACTGGACGTTTGGTTCGATCAGCACGCCGATCTTGTTGCAGTTGCTCGCCGGGGGCGTTCCTGGCGTTGTGCTCGGCTGCTTGCTCGCTCGAAAAGTGCCCGCACAACGGCTGAAAGCCGTGGTTGCGGCGGTGGCCCTGGTCGCCGGCTTGCAGTTGGTGTGGTCTGGCGCGCGCGCCTTTGCGGCGCAGCATTCCACCGCCGCGGCGAAGCTAGACACCCGGGTGCCGGGAGTGTCGCGGCCATGAATCGCTTCTTCCGCAAAGCAGCCCGAGTCATTGTTACCTCTTCGGTGTTCGCTCCTGCTTCTCGTTGTTGTTGTTGACACCTTTCTATTCCTCAACCAGCAATTCGTTTCCGGTGTTTCGCTTTCTTCTCACAAAGCACGAACGACCTGCGCCGCGCTGGCGCACAAGACCACAACAGGAGTGTAGAAATGAGCCCGCTTAAGCTGATTGTTTCCTTCGCAAAGAAATTAGCGCTGTACGCCTCGTCGATAATTCTGGCTGGTGTGCTGTTTTGCTCAGCCATGCTCGCGCAAGGTGACGCTTCCTTGGGAGGTTCGGTGACCGACACCACCGGTGCGGGAATCGCCGACGCTGCAGTGATCATCACGAATTTGGAAACGGGAATGCAGCGCACCCTCGCCACCGACGAAGCTGGACGTTTCAGCGCGCCCGCTCTCCCGGTCGGGCACTACGAGGTCGTGGCTTCCAAAAACGGTTTTCGAGTGGATCGCAGAACCTCCATCACCCTCGTGGTCGGGCAAAGAGAGGAACTGAACCTGAAACTCCAGGTCGGAGACGTGCACCAGACCGTCGAAGTTCCCGCGGACTCCGGACTCGTGCAGATTACCACCGAAGACATCTCCGGCTTGGTCGGCGAACGGCAGGTAAAAGACCTGCCGTTAAACGGACGAAGCTACGACCAGTTGCTTACTCTGAACCCGGGAATCGTTAACTACACATCCCAGCGCGCGGGCGGGATTGGAACCTCAAATTCCGTCGTCGGGAACATGTTCGCGGTTTCCGGCCGCCGGCCACAGGAAAATCTCTTCCTGTTGAACGGGATCGAATTCACCAGCGCTTCGGAAATCAACAACACGCCCGGCGGAGCGAGCGGACAGCTGCTAGGCGTGGATGCGGTTCGCGAGTTCGCGGTGATCAAGGACACTTACGGGGCGGAGTATGGCAAGCGCCCCGGAGCCCAGGTCAACATCGTCACCGCCAACGGCACGAATGAATTCCACGGCTCCATCTACGAATTCATGCGCAACAGCGCCCTCGACGCGCGAAACTTTTTCGATTACGGCGACATACCGCACTTCGAACGGAACGTGTTTGGCGCCTCCGCCGGCGGTCCGATCGTCAAAGACAAGACCTTCATCTTCGCGAACTACGAAGGCTTCCGGCAGGGCCTTGGTTTGAGCGATCTCACACTGGTCCCAGACAACACCTCGCGAGCCAAAGCGGCCGCGAGCGTCCGCCCGCTGCTCGCGCTCTGGCCGGTTGCGAACGGCCCCGAACTGCTGACTTTCACCGGAGCTCCGAGCGGAATCGCCGAGGCGTTCAGCAATCCCCTGCAGCATATTCGGGAAGACTTTGGAACACTGCGAGTGGATCAGACATTGTCGAACAGTGACTCGCTTTCTGCGGTTTATACCGTGGACGACAGCCAAGCACACTCACCCACGAGCAACCCCATCACTTTCATTGACGTTTTCCTCCGCGAGCAGGTAACGAGCTTGAACGAAACGCACGTCTTCTCCCCAAGTGTGGTTAACCGCGCCACGTTCGGCTTCTCGCGAGGTGCATTTTATTTCAACAGCGGAACGACCGTCGATTTGCCGGGCTGGGTCCAGCAAGGCCAGCCGGTGGGCGCGCTAGTAGTCGGCGGCGGCACAACGCTTAACGGAGCTTCGCAGATCACGAACGGAGGCACGAACGCCGGCAGCAATCTGACGGCGGCCCGCAATCTGTTCACGGGAAACGATCAAGTCACCTTTACGCACGGAAGACACCTGCTCAGCTTCGGCGCCTGGCTGCAACGTGTGCAGGCCAACGACGTTCTCGTTCAGGACCAATATGGCCAGGCCTCCTTCACCAACCTGCAAACTTTCCTGCAGGGAACCGTGAGCACTTACACATACGCGCCGAACTATACACCGCTCGGCTGGCGATCGCTGGAGGGCGCGTTCTACGCAGAGGACGCCATTCGCGTGAAACCGTCTCTGGAGTTGCGAATCGGTTTCCGGGCCGAGTCTACGGACGGCTGGAATGAGGTGAACGGCCGCGCATCGAACTACGTCTTTGACGCGAGCGGCGTGATCGTCACACAGCCGGTTGTCGGCGATTCCGCTTTTTCCGAGAACCACGCAAAATTTCTCCCGGCTCCGCGCGTAGGACTCGCCTGGTCGCCATTCTCGTCAAAGAAACTCGTGATACGCGGAGGGTTCGGGGTCTACTACGCGCTTCTGGATAATTTGAGCTACCGTCTGGACCAGAACGCGCCTTTCAATACCGTCTTCGCGGCCAAGAGCATCCCGTTTGCGAGCATTGCTCCGGACGCCACCTATGCAAGCGCGAAAGTCATACCGAGCGGAGTGCAGCCGGACCTGCGCACGCCGACCATCGACTCCTGGTCGTTGAAGGTCGAGCAGCAGATTTCTCCGAACACTTCGTTGAGCGTGGGATATGTGGGTTCGCACGGATATCATGAGTTGCTCTCCGCGGACGCCAACCTTCCGGTCTCGACGATCTGCCCGGCGTCACCGTGCCCGGTTTCGTATCCGGCAGGCACGCTTTACTATCCGGCCAACGCGCCGCTTGCGAACAGCACGGTGGCCAATACGACCCAGTGGTTTTCCGAGGGCATCAGTTCCTACAATGGGCTCGAAGTGGACGCCAACCGCCGCCTCGGCCGGGGTCTGCAATTCCGCGGGGTTTACACGTTTTCCAAAGCGCTGGACGACGGCGACAACGTAAATACCAGCGTCGCCACAAATTCGCCGGCGTTCGTCGCAAATCCGCTCGATCCAAAAGCGGACTACGGGCGCGCTTCGTTTGACGTCCGGCACGCCGGGGTCGTAAACGCCACGTACGATCTTCCGTTTGGTGGCGGGAGTCCGGACGTGCATCCTTGGGTTGAAAAGGTTTTCGGAAACTGGCAGGTCAGCGGGATCGAGACCGTGCAGTCGGGTTTGCCCTTCACGCCGCAATTGTCTTATAACCCGGCGAATGACGGCGACTCTCGCAATCCAGTGCGGCCGTCGGTGAACCCAAATTTCAGCGGCTCCTTAGTGGAAGGCGGACCGAACCAGTATTTCAATCCCAACGCGTTCCTCCAACCACTTCCCGGGACCTACGGAAATCTGGGCCGCAATACCTTGCCGGGTCCCTCGCTGGTCGAAACCGACTTCTCGGCTGCGAAGAAAATCGTGTTTTCGGAACGCCGCGCCCTGCAATTCCGTGCGGAGATCTTCAACGTGTTCAATCACACCAACTTCAACACGCCAAATCCGGTAGTTTACGCCGCGGCAACCGGGGGTCCCTCGCCGACCGCAGGAGTCATAACTTCGACCGCGACCACATCCCGTCAGGTCCAGTTCGGGCTGAAGTTCTTGTGGTGAAAACCCTAAAACGAAGTGCGACGCCCGCCAACGCCGAGCGCATTGGCGGGCATTCGCCCTCGCAATAAATTCCAAGCGAATTATGAGGCCGCTCGCTACGCCCCTTCGCGGAACTCTACGCTGCCGTCAGGCCCGAGTCTCCACGCGGGATTCCAAGCCACCTCCCATGCAAACCCATCGGGATCGGCGAAATAGCCGGAGTAACCTCCCCACGATGCTTCTCTGGGTGCTTTTAGAATCGTAGCCCCCGCAGCCACGGCGCGCTCGATGAGCGGATCCACTTCTCCCTTCGCTCGGACGTTGTAGGCCAATGCCATCGGTGCCCGTCCGAAGGTTGCGGGCTCGGCCTCGAAATCCGCGGCGAGCTGATCGCGCAAAAACAGCGCAAAAATCATCCCGCCGGCTTGGAAAAAGATGATCTCTTTGTTCTCAAATACAGGCTTCCAACCGAAGCCATCGACATAAAATCTCTTCGAAGTCCCAAGGTCTTTCACGCCAAGGGTTAGGAGACTGACGCGCTGATCCATGGTCTTAGATTCTCCTTTTGCCAGAGGAAGAAACGATATCGCCGCGAAGTGTGCCAGGAGTTGTCTTCGGGTCAGCATCGTGCCGAAGATAGAATGAGGAATGCGTCCCGGTCTTGAACGAATCGGACACCTAAATCTTTAGAGGTCGGGGCCCGTAGTCTGAATGAGACCAGATAAGCGACCAGCGGATCGCGGGGATTTGAAGCCACATACGTAGTGGATTGCGAAAAACCGCTGTACCTCCCAAGTCGAGTGCGCTGGATCGGCATAGTCCGCATCCGCCGCAAAGCGAGCAAGATTCACCGAATACCTGCCATAGCGGCAAGATTCAGAAGACGCGCGAAATGGAGCCCGGAGGAACCTTTTCGGAGCGTAACCCCGCTGCCATCGTGCGCCGCCGTTGCATCTGCCGGCTACGGAGACCAAGCCAATCACGTAGTTGTCCAAGGTGCATCGTTCTCCTATTATCGTTCGCTGAAGGAGGTTGTCCGGTGAGCGCCGAGACCACCCATCCCCATGCGCAGCCTCAGCTTCGACGCGATTCGCTCGGCCTTTCCGAGCTGGTGTTCCAGGGTGTCACGCACATCGCGCCGGCAACCAACATGGTGTTCACTTTTCCGATCATCGCCCTGAAGGCCGGACCAGTGATGCCGCTTTCGCTCTTGTTGGCCACCATCGTCTGCTTCTTCATTGGGAACACGGTGTCCCAGTTTTCCCGGTACATCCCATCGAGCGGAGGCTACTACTCCTTCGCTACCCGCGGACTGGGAGCTCGCAGCGGCTTCATGGCTACCTGGAGCTACCTAATCTATGAAATTCTCGGCACGGCAGGATGCACAGGTTTCCTAGGCTATCTGGTCTCGGACATGTTGGAAATGCAATTCCGTGTGCGAATCCCGTGGTGGTTCTTTGCATTGGCGACGTCTGCCTTTATCTGGTCGCTCACGCACCACGGCATCCAACTATCCGCTCGTGTCAGTGCGCTTCTGGGCGGCTTCGAGGTGCTTATTATGTTGGCCCTCGCCATCACTTTTCTGATCCATCCAGGGCCAAGTTCCACGTACCTTGCGCCGCTCGAGCCCTCCGCGTCGCCCCATCACTTCGGCGGTATCTTGGCCGGGATGGTTTTCTCTATTCTCGCCCTTAGCGGCTTTGAGGCGCCGGCGCCGCTCGCCCAAGAAGCCCGGCGTCCTGCAAAGTTTATCGGCCAGGCGATCACGCTCTCGCTGGCGGCGATCGGTATCTTCTACATTTTCACGTCGTACGCAAGCTCGGTCGGCTGGGGAACCGGGGATATGACTGCCTTCGCCTCCAATCCCAACCCGTATTACGTTCTTGGCCATGCTCGGTGGGGTGTCGGCTGGTGGTTCGTCGTCCTCGCTATCATCAACAGCGCCGTCGGAGTCGGTCTCGCCTGCACCAACTCGGCATCCCGCGTGATGTACACCATGGGCCGCGCGGGCACGCTGCCTGCTCGTTTCGAGCGCATCCATCCCGAGCACCGGACACCTACGTTCGCGATCGCCTTCGTGCAATTATCCGGCATCGCGGCAATCCTGCTGGTAGGCTTGCTGCTGAAACCAGAAACCATCTTCGGTTTCCTTGAAACCATTGCCACGCTCGCGGTCATCGTCCTTTACGTTATGGCGAACTTGGCTTTAACGCGCTATATGCGCCGGGACCAGCCTGCCAAATTCACCTTCTGGCAACACGTAGTGCTCCCATGGATTGCGACCCTAGCTCTGTTACCCGTGCTCTTGGTCACCGTCTACCCGCAACCCTCCTGGCCCTACAACATAACGCCCTACCTGTTCCTCCTGGCACTCCTGGTCGGCTTTGCCTACATGCAATGGCGTGAGTCGCGCAACCCCGGAGCGCTTCGCAGAGGTGCAATGATGCTGGTTCGCAGCAGCGGCCCCGACGGCGAGTTGGAGGGTGACGAACCGGCAGCCCCGGTCTCCCCGATATAATGTTCACTCACTTGTTCAAGAGGCGCACCCTCCGACCTCTGCCATCGTACTGATTTCCGTTGAGGGTGCTTGGTTCACGGCGCTGTTATCCGAGACAATCGCCAGGAAAGCAGGACGTTACCCAGAAACACGTGGCAGGTAATCCGGCGAACTCGGAGTTTGCAAATGTAACGAAAGTCGCTGTAGCCTTCATCTCAGGAAAATTAGGAAATGCCCACTGAAAAGGTAAGTTTACTTAGGTTCAAACGGCTTGCGGGCTGGATGATTTTGTATGCGTGCCAGCAGCGACTTATGGGCGGGTTCATGATCCACCGCAACACTCTCCTGCTGTTTTGGTTTCTCGTATTTTCATCCTCGATATCCGCGACCCTAGGGTTCGCTAGTCCAGGGAGACACAGCGCGGTTCTCGTCCGGTCCGAGAGCGAGGCGGCATTTCCCATAGACGTGCTCGGCTTTCTGCATCGCGGCAGTTTGCTTGGTTGATCCTCACGAGGCCAAAAACACATGACGCTCGCGCACAAAGAACTTCTCCTCGAACTTCAAAACTATGCTCTGACGGCCCCTACGGCTGAAGCCGTCATGGAGCGAATCGCCGAGCGCCTTCACGAGAAGATGACGCGCTACAACTGGGCAGGCTTTTACCTGGTGGATCCTGCGGACCCCGGTTACCTGATCGTCGGGCCTTTTGTCGGCAGTTTTACGCCCAACTCTCGCATTCCCCTCAACACCGGACTGTGCGGCGCCGCGGCCACCAGCGGTAAGGTCGTAGTCGTGCAGGATGTCACCAAAGATCCGCGCTATCTTGCGGGATCGTCTCTGGTGAAGTCTGAAATCGTTGTCCCCATTTACGCGAACAAGAAGCTTGCGGGTGAACTCGATATCGAAAGCTATTTTGCTGACACGTTCACCAAATCCGAACAGGAGTTTGTCGAAGCCTGCGCCTCGGTAGTCGCTAAGTATTTGGGCAGAGCCTAGGCAATCGGAAACAACATCAATAGCAAGTCTTTTGGATCATCACCGCAATAGGGGCTCGGCCAGTTTTCGCGACCAGTTTCGTGGTCATCGTGGGGTCCACTGGGGGTGTATGGAGAAAAGACCATCTGCGACACCAATTTGATAAGAGAGGAACAAACCGAATCCGAGGCTCAATAATCCCGACGCGACGGCCATTCCGCGGTTCCAGCCAGAAAACCTTCCTGCGGTAAGAGCCAATGGCGCAGCGATCAGCCCGGTAATCAACATCATCCCCGCGATCGTCCCTGAGCCAAAAACAAGGAGATACGCGACGGCCCACCATGGATCGCGGATGGTGGTCATGACCAGCAGGGCCACTGCCGCCGAACCCGCCAAGCCATGAACAATCCCGATCACGAGTGGCCGCAAAACGTTGTAGAAGCCTAGATCTTGCAACGTTTGACGTATGCGGAATTCCGGCTTCGCGACCTCTGTTTGGGCTTGCGAGGCCGAGTCGCAAGACGGCGTGCCGACGGGCTCGGCATCCGTGGGTATACCGGCTGCGATGAGGACTGGTGAGGTTGGGGTGAATTTCTCTTGCAGCCAGCGCAGCGCTCCAGTCAGATTCAAAACACCGAGCAGAATCAGCATGGCGGCCACCGTGAACTCCATCGAGAGACCGACGCGCGGAGGGATGGTTACCTGGAAAAGAATGATCGTGGTCCCGACGAGGAATATCGTGAAGGTGTGGCCGAGCCCCCAAAGCACGCCGATCAGGCCAGCCTTGGCGATCCCGGGCTGCTTGGTGACGATGGTCGTAACTGCGACTACGTGATCAGGATCGGTGGCGTGACGCATGCCCAGGAAAAATCCCAGAATTAGAATAGCCAGAAATGAGAGCATTTGGCCTCCTTGAGTGAAGCTCACAATCGAAAGTGCACGATGCCCGCGGCCATTAAGCCGCGGACCGCGATTCCACAACCCAAAACGGAAATCATCAGCGCTGACGCCATAGGCAACCACCGCTGGATGAGCGGGGCCTCGAACGGCAACCGAGACATCGTGCGCCCGGCGCAAATGGCAACGAAACCCATGGCGATGAGGACCGCCGCCAAACCTATGCTGAAAGCGACGATCAAATACAATCCAAAGGCGGTGCGGTGCAATGCCACGGCGCTGAGGAGTACGACCAAAGCCGCAGGACACGGAACCATCCCACCGGTCACACCGAGGACCAGCAACTGCCGCGCAGAAATTCCTGTGCGACGCTCGGGATTGTCCGTTGCCTGCACCGGTGCGCTCGGGGAATTGTCCCGGGCATGCGCGTGTGCGAATTCGCCGCCAATATAGCGCTGCAAAAATAGGAAACAACCCGTTCCGGCGATGAGTGCCCCGGAGAGCACGCCGAGAAACGGATACAGGCGATCCGGCAGAATGTATTTCTGCGCGTAGAGTGTGATGCCGCCCAATAAATAGACTCCGGCGGTATGCGAAACGGTGACAACCAGCCCGAGCAACAACGCATGCCGCGCGGTGCCCTTCGAACCGACCAGATACGCCGCGACGATGGTCTTGCCGTGGCCTGGTTCGAGCGCGTGCAGGGCGCCGAGTCCTGCGGCGACGATTGCGGCCAGAAGGGTGATGCCAATGCCGAGCTGTTTGGTAGCGATCAATTCGGTGAAAGCGTTGCGTGGCGTCGCTTCCTCATTGGGCTTGACCCGGATAGCTGTATCGGCGCGAGCGGAGGGCATGGTTTCGGACAAGGTATCCACAAGGGGTGGCGTTGCCCGAGTTCCCTTGCCGCCGGTCCGCTGCCCAAGCCGAGGGGTATGGGAGCGACTTCCCGTCGCTACGTTGGTAGTGGTAGGAGCATTGGCTTGCACACCAACCGTGGAAAAAACGAGACTGGCCTCGAGGACCTGGGGCGGGCTGTTGAGCAAATCGGTGGGGTAGTTCGAAAGCTGGCCGCTGCGATCGCGATCGGGGGCCGTGCTGCTAACCAGGGATATCCCCTGTCCGGTGGCGACCACCATTTCTTTCCAGCCGGCACGGTTTGGGAAATTAACGTCTTCGTAACCGAGGTGGCAAGGCGCAGGTGCGCATTCGACTGGGATCTCTGCCTGGTAAGCAAAGCCGAACTTCATGGTCGGAAGACCTCCCGCACCCGTCGGGAAGATCACGTCTTGAGAAACGACACGAAGTGGCAATGCGCGTCCGTTGAGTGTTACGTGCAGGCCTTTTGCAAACGCCGCCGCCTTGGAGAGCAGATATTCAGGCAGACGCGGCTGGTCCGTACGAGCTTCCATTCCATTTTGTTGCATCTCCTGGAATGTCGGAATTTCCGCCATATCAATGAAGTAGTGGATCTCCAGGAAGCCGCGGCCGATGCTTATGCCGGAGTAGTGGCTAATACTGAAGTTGCCCATCGGGTGCGCGAAGGCATACGTCGGGAAAAGCAACAGTCCGAGAGCAAAGAGTGTTGAAACCGATCTTTGCAGCGGGCGCGCAAGGCGCATTCGCAGACGTGCTGCTTTACTGGGCACGGTCAACCTCCCGCGCACTTACCTGCGCTGGATGCTGATTCATCTGTTCTAACCTCTGACGCGCCGTGTTTGCGTAGGTGATATGAAACTCAGTGTTGGTTTGTAGCGCGCGCCCGAGATATTCCCGTGCTTTCGCGGAGTCGCCGAGTTTCTCGTAAATCATGCCCGCGTGGAAAAACAGTTGTGGGTCCTTGGTTCCCTGCTCCAGGGCGTGAGAGATTGCTTCGAAGGCTTCCTGCGGTTGCTCGTTCTTGAATAAGGACCACGCCAGCACATCCCAGGAGTAAATGTCGCGCCGAACTTCCAGCTCCTTCCTCGCCAAGGCGAGAGACTCATGCAACTTGATCCCGTGGTCGGCATAGAACAGCGCCAGATCGCGATTGTGGATTTGCTGATTGAGTTGGCTCAGGTAACCGATGAACTCGACCAACTCATATTGCTTTTTCGCTTCCTCGGGTTGACCGATTCTCTGATAAATATCACCTAGCGCGGCGGCATATTCCGGATAGGGCACCGCCGCGATGGCTTCTTTGTAGAGTCCGATCGCTTCAGCGTATTTTTGTTGCGAAGCGCGGAGCTTAGCGAGTCCGGCCAGAGCGCGATAGTACTTGGGATAGGAATCGAGTGATGCAAGATAAGCTCTCTCCGCGACGCTGGTTTCTCCCGCGAGGTACAGCTCTTCGCCGAGCTGATATTGACTCCATGCAATGTTCTCGGCCGGCATGTGCGCGGTGATCGCCGTGTACACCGCGCTGCGCATGAGCTGGATGGCGCCCTGGGTATCGCCGGCGACGAATCGAAGAAAAGACATGCGGCTGTCGCGTTGATAGGAGAACGCCAACTTCTCATCGTCCGAACCAAAGGAACTCTTTAACCGTGAATACGCCTCCGAAGCGCCTTGGTAATCACCCATGTCCGCGAGTGCGTCTCCCGCGATCGCCCAAGGAGATGGGTCGCCAGAACCCAACGCCAGGGCCCTCTGCGCCCAAGTCAGCGCATCCTCGAACCGGTGCTCAACCATGCACACCACGGCCATTTGGGTCATCGCAAAAGCCGCAGCCGGATCGTTTGAGAGCAGCTCGAGCGACGTCTCGAGCGCGTTCTTAGCCAGCTCGTAGTCGGCGGCATCGGCGGTCTCGCGACCCTTCTGCAAGTAGGCTGCACCGAGTCCGGCATAACCCGCGTAGTCTTCCGGGGCTCTCTTGACGCGAGCCTGGAGGCTCTTGATCAGATCGTCGGTGGCATTTTGCTGTGCGAGCAGCGGAGTGGATCCCGTCCAACAAACGACAAACAACAGCCACAATAGGGTTTTGCGAATCATGTCATCCCTCACCCGAGTCGCCTTCTTACTTTGCGCCATGAGCCGCCGCTGAGGCGGGCGCGAGCCTCTCCAGAGCTTCGCGCGCAGACGCAGCGCTTTCCGACCATGGGTTGAGCGAGACCGACTGCTTCAGGTAGCTGGACGCGGTTGCATCGTCGTGCAGCTTCGCCGCGATAACGCCGGCGTGATAAAACATTCGGGCTTCGCGAACACCAACCGCGAGCGCCATGGCGATCTGCTTTCTTGCCTCTTCGTACCGTCCATTGCTGTAAAGCGCCCAAGCATACCCATCCAAAGCATTGACGTCGTGGCGTTTGGCGATTTCGAGTTGGGCGATGCGGAGGGCTTCGGCGGGATCGTGCCCCGGCCCGAGATAGTAAGAGATGAGTTCCTGGTTTGCGTTGTCGTTGCCGTTGATCACAAGCCGTGCCATCGCGACGAAATCCGTGTATGTCGAGGCAGCTTCGGTTGCCTGGCCGGCGCGCTCCAGAACCTCTGCCAGCGCGTAGCGGCTTGCGATGGTGGGAAATTTCAGATTGCGCTGGCGGAGCAAGTCGACGGCTTCGGAATAGTGTTGGCGCGCCGTCAGCACTTGAGCCGAAACTTCAAGGGCGGCGTAGTAACCAGGGAATCGCTGCCAGGCCGAGTGAAGGAGTTTATCCGCGCCATCGATATCACCGATGGAAAGCTGCAAGTCCGCCATTTCGGTCAATGTCCGGGCAAGTTCTTCTGTTTGTGTTGGAGCCATCTGCTGGTACGCCTGGGAGAAGAAGTCCGTGGCGCCTTGGGCATCTCCATAGAGACGCCGCAAGGCGGCGCCGCGCAAAAGGCCTGGCACGTTTCCAGGTCGCATATCCAACATCCACTGCGCTGCCTGTTCGGCATCGGGGTATTCGCCCAGTGCGATGGCTGCGTCCGCGATAAACCCATAGAGCAAAACATCATCGGGAGTCTTCTTATTGAGCGTTTTCGCGAGAGCAAGCGCTTGCGCAAACTTGCCGCGCCCCAGCAAGATCATGATCCACGCCTTCTGTCCTTCGAGATTGTCTGGCGTAATTTGAAACGACTTCTGAAGCACCGTCTCGGCTTGAGCGTAGTAGCCGGGATCAGCCGTTTCGCGAACGCGTTGCAGGTACGCGACTGCGAGATCGTTATACGGCTGGCTGCGATCGGGATGCGCTTTGATTGCTGCTTCGGCCCATGAGATTTTCTGCTGGGCGGGCGTGGCGCTGTCGCGCGGCGCCTGCGCATGCACCATCGGAACCACAAAGAGCGCGAGAACAGCAAAGCCAAAGGTTTTCATTTCCTCTCCCTTGTCTCGAGTAAGAACTCAGAGCCGCACGGATTTGCCGGGCGGCTCTGATGTTGAAGCGACAGACTACGAGATAGGCCCGCCTCCGGGCTCTCCGGGATCGATGTGACGCCGATTGCGGCCGCTCGGGCAATCCGCCAGGTACGGGAATTGCGTCCGGAAAGGCGCGTCGTTCACATTGACACCGTCCCCCAGACGGTTGTTGGGGAATTGATTGAAGCCGGGAACCAAAACGCCGCCCACGGCTACTCGTAGGGTGATGTCCACGGCGTCGTCCATCAAACGCCGTCCGTTTGGATAGCCCGCGGGATCGCCTCCAATCAAACCGAGACGGTTGGCGCTCGCAGGAGGTGTTGCTGGAACGCCGGTGTTGAGTCGAAGCAGGTCTGCGATCGGCCCAGCCGGAGTTCCCTTGGCGGCGATTGGCGCCGCATAGGTCACCAGCGGAAGCAAATCGTTTCGGGGCGCTGGAGGAATCTTCAAAGCCCCTGCGTAAACCGCTTCCACCACGTGCGCAATCGCCGGATCGAGGTCGAAGTTGGCGAACTGTTTGTCGTTCACCGGTTGCTCCATACTCCAGCGGTCCTTCGAGCCGATTCCGATCACCAGTTCATTGATGAGCGGGTTGCCCATTCTCTGCACCTGGCGAAATGCACCGAAGCTCACGGCGGGATCGGGGGATTTACGAATGGTCACGCGCGGCCGGGAAGTGGTTCCCCAAATGCCGATCGTGGCCTTGGGCGAGGTCGCCGGTTCGACTTTACCGGTGCTGGTCAGCATGGTAATCGGTACCTCGAGGGCGATGGTGTTGACGGCGTAGCCGGAAACCGTGTCGCTGGCAAAGTTCTGCGTCGCCGCATCCTCTTGGTCGGTCAAGACTCCGGGGATACCGCTGGCAAGGGTTCGGTAATTGACCGTGTCGAAGGTAGCGCCGAGGTCAATATAGAAAGGATCGTCGACGGTACCAGCGAAAACCGATATGCCGTTTGATAGATGATAGGTTGCCGCATCGAACAGACTGTCGTAATCCATCGTGCGGGGTCCGTTGTTGGTGGGCACAGCAAAGAATGGAGACCCGTCGGAGTTTTTGAGTTCGGTGCATTCATCTCGGCCTTTGTTATGCCGAACCATCGTTACCGTATAGGTTTGCCGAAGATTCAAGCCTGGGTTGTTGAAGTCCTGAATCTGCGGAGGAATTACCAGGTTCGACGTCCCGGGCTCATTCGCGCCGTTCGGGCCGATTCCCGCTAGCCCTACCGGGATATTGGGAAGCTGGAATTGCGTCTGGAAGCGGATCTGGAAACTAACGTCCGCCAGAGCGTCTTGGTCGTTGTCCACGTGGATCTCGTACAGAATTTCCGGATCAAACGGAAACCAGTTGGGGCCATTGGCCGGCTCCAACAGAGGATCGACGTTGAGAATCATGGTGACTCTTGATGGAGTCGTGTTCGGCGTCTGGTTCGCACTGTAACTTACAAATGCGTAGACGTCGGTGATATCGGCCTTGTGATCGAGCGCAGTGATCGGAGCCTCCCGGTGGCTGGAAGCAAGCAAGCCGGTTGGCACTGCGATCGACATCGCCGCGAGCATGGCAAGGCAATTGCGAAACCACTTCATAGGCAATCTCCTTTTAGTTGGTGCCATCCGCCCACTCCCCGGGAAATTCCCGCAGGCGGCTGGCAGATTGGATCAAGGCAGGCTGCGCGCGCGGCAGGTCTACCGGAACCCATTCGATGGAGTTCGTGTGGTAATACGGACAGGTGCAGTAATTCGGATGTGCTGGTAGAAACTATTTATTCCCCGTTACATTCTTTTGACATACGTTTTTTTACCGAGGATTTCGGAATGGCCGCAGGCTTTCGATTGGTTCAGCAGTTGCTGTTGACTGCGGATGCTCGCCGGGAGCGAGCTTCGCGGTCAGCACATCCGAATGCAGGTTTGTCTCGTATTTTAAGTACGCCGGAACACGAGGCTCCCCCGCGGTCCAGAAGACCTAGAAACCTTAGAATGAGTTGATTTTATGAGTGAGCACTGCGAGTGTGTGTCATCCTGAATCTTTGTAGATATCGCAAGAGATATATGTGGATCACTCTGGTTCTGATCCTGTCGTTGACCGTCGCCCCGGCAGGGAGCGGGCGGCCCGCGTGCAGCCTGCCTAAGGCCGCCGATCTTGTCGGTTCGGTCTTAGACCCGCAAGGATCGGCCGTCGCTAAGGCCAGCGTCATCCTCTCCTCTCTGGATCCGGGAGCGATGCTGACGACGATCACCGATCCGCAAGGGCACTATGAGTTTCGCGGCATCGTCCCGGCCAAGTACATGCTCAAGGTGACCGCGACAGGCTTTGACGTTGTCGATCGGGCGGTCGTTGTCGGTGAGGGCGAGCTTTTAACAGTCGACGTCCAACTGAAGGTTGCGGCGACGAATGAAGAAGTAAGGGTCTCGACGGACGTGCTGGATGGGAGCGTTTCAAACCCTGATCCCGCTCAGCGCTTGGTCATTCGGGAGGAAACGCTGGACGCGAATCCTGGACGCCCCGGGGCGCCGGTCTCCATTCCGGGCCTGCCCATCGAAACCGCGTCGGGCGGGATCAAAGCTCCTCAATACTTTGCACCCGGCGTCGCGGGAGACCACGGAGAACCGATTGCGTCGTATATCCAAGTCGGAACTTACCTTGTCTCCAACAACCTCTCGGCGAACGCTCACGGAAACGGGTACGCAGACCCGAACATCCTGATTCCGCAAGTAATCGGGAACGTTCAAGTGGACGGAGGCGCTTTCAACGTCCGCGAAGGAAACCATTCGCAGAATCTCTCTGCTACGTACGGGTTGCGCCCCCAGTTTGATCCCTTTTTCACCCTGACGGGCGATTATCGGGACTTCGACGTCGTTGCGGGCTTCCGCCCTGATACCCATTCCTGGATTCTGGTGCAAGGTTCTTATGGCAATGGTTTTCTTGACCGGCTCGAACATCGCAAGCAATTTAAGGTCAACGGTTCCCGGGTGTTCGAGTTTGGCGATCACAAACTCACGCTCTTCGGCATCGGCTACTACGGCTTTTCGTATGTGCCTGGCCTCATTCCACTCGGCGTTCCTGTTCCGGACGACACGATTGACCCTCGTCAGAAGGATCAAACGCACACAGCAGAGCTCGTGCTCAACGATGTGTGGCGTTTGTCGAGTTCTCAGCAACTCCAGCTTTCAGGGTTTTTCCGCACGTACAATCTGTCACTTTTTTCCAATTTTGGCGACGGACTCATCCGTCAAAGCGAGTTTCGAACAGTCACAGGCGGCAATGGCACGTACCTGAATAAGCTTGGGGATTTCTTATCGCTCCTCGCCGGAATTGACTATCAGCGTGATGCGCCCCGGCGTGACGATTTGGACCATTACGACTTCTTCGATCCCTCCCAACCAAACGTCTACGGTCCGTTTCAAAGGGTGTCGGCAAACAACATCACCATTGGGGATGTCACGCCTTATGTGGCCGCCGAGGGGGCGCTGGTCCGATACTTCCACTACTACTTGGGATGGCGCCGCGACGAAATCGATTTCCGTAACGATGACCTGCTGGTTCCCGCCCACTCATTTGAGCACTGGGTCGGCGTCAACAATCCCAAAGCCACGCTATCGTTCTTGCCGAGAGAGCACTTCTGGTTGCCCAACATTTCTTTGAGCGGAGGGGAAGCATTCTTCACCAACGATCCCAGAATTGGCACCGGAACCGTTCCGGGTACCCTCGTCAGTCGTTCGCACTCGTATCAACTGGTGGCGAGCAAGACACTCGCCGGAACGGACTTCCGACTCACCTTAGGCCATACCACCACGGAAGCATCCCTCGCCAAAATTGACCCGGATACCGGTTTGCAGTTTGACGAAGGCCCGGGCCGGCTGCGCTACCTGACCTTTGCAGCGCGCCACTACTTTGGCTTCGGCTTGTTGCAAGCGTCCGTTTCAAAAGCGGATGCGCGAGATTTGTCCGACGGCACACCAACACCGGAAGCGCCGCGCCTGATTGTGGATGGCCTCGCAACCTTGGATCATCTTCTACCATTCCATTTGCGAGCGCGTGGCGAGTTTGAATACGTGGGAGCCAAACCGCTCGGGGAACTTGTTTCTGGTGTGCCAAACACGGAGGTCCGAGGAGCTGTCCTGCGCACGTTCCGACAGGGTCGAATGGACTTGGGGATGAACTTTTTGATCGCCAGAGGTTACACGGGGCAAACCACCGAGCAGCTCGAACCATCTCCATTCCTGAGTGCGGTTGGCGTGCGGTTGCACTCGTACGCCAGCGCTTCGTTCACGTATCACTTCGTTCGTGACAACGGAGCTTCCCACTGATCACGGCGAACTGGAAGGTGGATTCTGGGATTCACGTTTTATTCCTCCGATGCCGCACCTCCGCGTTGCTGAAAGTTCGACTCTTGCTGAGCATGGACCTAGTTCAAAGCGGACCAAAAGCCCGGTTCGAGAGAGTTAAAGGACGAGTCCCGCTTCTGTGGATTCTCGGCCGACGGCAGAGGTCTGCTGCTCCGATTAAGGTCAAGAGTCGGCTGCGTGGCCCAAGTGTACCATCGCGTGTTTGCCTGCATTAAGGCGCTGGGGTAGACTCCATGGCGAGTGGCGGACACTTCGTCTATTGTCGGTCGCACCATCTCCCACTATACCGTCCTCGAAAAAATCGGCGGCGGAGGCATGGGCGTAGTCTATAGAGCGGAAGACACGCGGCTTGGCCGGAACGTTGCACTGAAATTTCTTCCCGACGACATTTCTCAGGACCCGCTGGCGATCGACCGGTTCCGGCGCGAAGCGCGCGCAGCATCCTCGCTTAATCACCCAAGCATTTGCACCATTTACGACATCGGAGAATTCGAAGGGCGTCCGTTTATAGCCATGGAGTTGCTTGAGGGCCAGACGCTGAAGCATCGCACTTCCAGAAAATCCTCGGCGTTATCCGAACTGTTGGACATCGCCATTCAGATTGCCGAAGGTCTGGAAGCTGCCCACGCGAAAGGTATCGTCCACCGCGACATCAAACCCGCTAACATTTTCCTTGTGGATCGAGGTGCGGCGAAGATACTGGACTTCGGCCTGGCGAAACTCACAGCGTATAGGCAGCCGGCGACGAGTTCTGTAAGCGAGTCGTCCATTCCGACCCAAGTGCACTTCCTCGACAGTGATCTGCAGACAAACCCGGGCAGGTCCATGGGCACAGTCGCCTACATGTCGCCGGAACAAGTGCGTGGCGAAGAACTCGACGCACGGACGGATTTGTTTTCGCTCGGCGTCTCGCTCTATGAAATGGCTACCGGGGCGCTTCCATTTTCGGGGGTGGTTCCTGCTTTGGTCTTCGACAGCATCCTGCATTCCTCGCCGACTCCCGCGACAAAACTAAATCCGTATTTGCCCTTGGCCTTCGAAAACATCTTGATGAAGGCGCTGGAGAAGGAAGTTGACCTCCGCTACCAGACCGCCGCCGAGTTTCGCGCCGACTTGAAACGGTTGAGGCGCGATACGGAATCGGGCCGGTCAGGGACGTTTGCTACGCCGCCAGGAACGGCTGAAGCAGATCGCGAAACTCGCGGACGCCGAGCGTGGCGCGGCTGGACGGTGTTGGCCGCCGGGTCGCTCATCGCCCTCACGGCAACCCTTGGATATGTTCTGACGCGCCCGGTGGCACCGCCCCGCGTACTTCGAACGGTCCAGCTCACCAACACGAATCGGCCCAAGTCCGACCTGGTGACCGACGGTTCACGGCTCTATTTTATCGAGGGCCCATCGCAGCTTTCGCAAACCTCGGTGACCGGTGGCGAGACATTTCCCATAGCGACTTCATTGGAGGACACAGGCTTTTCTAACGTTTTCGATATCTCACCAGACGGGTCTGTGCTGCTGATGAATACGGCGCGAGGGACTTCTCTCGACGGCCCTCTATGGACAGTCCCGGTGCTTGGCGGTACGCCTCGCCGATTGGGCGATCTTGCGGGCCACGCCGGAGCGTGGTCGCCGGACCACAAGACCATTGCCTACGCGAAAGGGAACGCGATATTCCTGGCCAAGAGCGACGCCAGTAAACCGCATCAATTGTCTATAACGGCGGGAACGGCAAGCGACCTCCGGTGGTCGCCCGATGGATCGGTTTTGCGTTTCACGGTCAACGATCCTCAGACCAACGCCCGCTCGATCTGGCAGGCTTCCGCGGACGGTAGCAATCTTCATCCCTTGCTTGCGGGCTGGAACACCACACCCAACGAATGCTGTGGCAATTGGACGCCAGACGGAAGATATTTCGTGTTCCAGGCAGTCCGCGACGGAACCGCCAATCTGTGGGTCCTGCAGGAACACGGTGGGCTTTTCCTTTCCCCTCCTCACGAGCCGATGCCGTTGACTACCGGGCCAATGAATGTCGGAAGTCCTGTCCCAAGCCGAGATGGGAAGAAGATCTTTGTCCGAGGCTGGCAGGCCCGGGGAGAATTGGTACGCTACGATGCGAGATCAGGGCAATTCGCGCCATACCTCTCGGGAATCTCGGCGATGGGACTGGATTTCTCTCGAGATGGAGAGTGGGTGGCCTACAACGACGGCACCGATGGCACCATGTGGCGAAGTAAGGTGGACGGAACGCAGAAACTTCAACTGGTTATCCCGCCGATGCTCGCGTATCTACCTCGCTGGTCGCCCGACAGCAAGCAAATTGCTTTCTTTGGTCATCCACCCGGCGAACCTTGGCAAATCTACACAGTTCCCGCCGCTGGAGGCGCACCCGAACTGGTGTATCGCGGTGCAACCAACCTGGCGGACCCCAGTTGGTCGCCCGACGGCAAATCGCTGGCCTTCGGCGAAAATTCACTGAACAATCAGGGCTCCGCAATCTACGTCCTCGACCTGAAAACGCGAAACGCCTCGAAGCTGCCGGGATCGGATGGCCTTTATTCTCCCCGTTGGTCCCCCGACGGACGCTACATTGTGGCCATTCCGCTCGATTCTCTAAAACTCATGCTTTTTGATTTCACAAGTCAGAAGTGGAGCGAGCTGGCCAAAATTTTCGTGGCGTATCCGAGCTGGTCGCGCGACGCTCGCCATTTATATTTTGACGGGATTCTCGACAACCAAGAGGGCTACTACCGCGTACAAGTCTCCGACGGCAAATTGGAGCGTATCTTCAGTCTGAAGGGGTTTCAGGCGGCCGGAGGAGAATTCGGAAACTGGAGCGGCCTCGCCCCGGACGAATCTCCGCTGTTGGTCCGCGATGTCAGCATCCAAGAGATCTACGCCCTCGATTGGGAGACCCGTTAGCCCACCTTGCTTGCCGAGACTCGCTTCTGTGAGACTCGCGGAGAATTCGCCGCAAGCCGGCGCACTCTTCGAGAAAACGCGTGCCGCCGCAGATTTGCGCTTCTGGTTCCGATGTTGCAGTATGCTGTCCGGCGAAGCAGACCACCTTGTGGAAAGCCGCGTTAGGATTCAGGAAAAATCAGGAGCCGAACGTGACAACACGGCGAGAGGTCTTGAAGTATGCGGGGCTGGGAGTTGGCGCAGCAGCAGCTTCGGTATTGGGAGTGACGGTAAACGCCAAAGCCGAAGCGAACCAGACGCGGCCTCCGTCGAAACCCGCGCAGACAGAAGTCACCGACAAAAGCGGAAAGCGGCTGGCGGCGGGGGCAGAGATTGCGTGGTCGAAGGTTGCGCGAAGCGCCGCGGCAGCGGACGTGACCGTGGACCCGACGAAGACGGCACAGACGATCTTGGGATTTGGCGCGGCGTTTACCGATGCTTCGTGCTTCACGCTCTCGCGCTTGAGTGATAGTGATCGCGCGAACCTCCTGCATACGATGTTCGGGCAGGATCAACACGCACTGAGCATCGGGCGCATACCGATTGGCGCGAGCGATTACAGTACCGCCACATACAGCTACGACGACGGTGCGGCCGATCCGGAGTTGAAACGCTTCAGCATCGACCACGACCGCGATTACATTTTGCCGACGTTGCGCGCGGCGCTTGGCGCGAATCCGGACCTGTTCTTGTACGGCTCACCGTGGAGTCCTCCTGGATGGATGAAGTACAGCAACTCCATGCTGGGTGGAAACATTCGTCCGGAAAATATTTCCACATACGCACGGTACCTTCAGAGATTCGTCGAGGAGTACGCAGCGGCGGGCTTGAACGTGCGCGCGGTGACCACGCAAAACGAGATCGACGCGGACCAGGGCGGGCGAATGCCTGCGTGTCCGTGGCCGGAGGAGGACGAGGAGCGCTTGGTGGAAGCGCTCGGCCCACTGTTAGAAGCGGGCGGCACAAAAATCTGGACACTCGACCACAATTACAATTTGTGGGGCCGTGCCGTCGATCAACTCTCAAGGCCCGGGTTCAAGAAATACGTGAACACCGTGGCTTGGCACGGATACGTGGGGAGCCCGGAGATGATGGGCAACGTGAAGCAGAGATTTCCAGACGCGGAGATGCATTGGACCGAAGGCGGAGACGACTACAAGTCACCCGATTATTTGACAAACTGGAGCAAGTGGGGCGCGACGTTCGGTGGCATTCTGGCGAACGGGCCGCAGAGCATTACCATGTGGAATGTGGCTCTTGATGAGCGCGGGCGGCCGAACATCGGTCCGTTCGATTGCGGCGGGCTGGTGCAGATTCATTCGGTGACGAAGGAAATCACGCGGACGGGATTGTATTGGGCGTTGGTGCACCATGCCCGCGCGTTTCGCCGCGGCGCGGTGATTGTCGCTTCGCACGACGCAAACGGCGACGCTCCGGCGGTGAACGGCGCATTGATCGGCCAGCCAGCGTCCTCATCCACGGTGACAGCGACCCCGAACGGCGCCGTGGCGTCGCGCGTGTATCACACGGCGGCGAAAAATTCGGACGGCTCGCTCGTGCTGGTGCTGACAAATCCCGGCGACGCGAAGGAAGTGACGATCTCGTGCGGCGGGCAGACCGCGAAGATAACGCTGACCACGGATTCGATCACCACGTTGCGGTGGAGCTAAGTTAGCTTTGTCGAGGATCCAGCACCGTTCCCTGCTGACAATGGTCGCAGAAATTCGATATTTGCATCATGGAGGGACCCGCTTGGTGAAGAAATCAGCCTTACTCATTGCGATTCTCGCCGTCCTAGCGGTATTCGCCATGGGTTCACCAAAACTGGAGTTGAGCTGGAAAAACCCGAACTACCCGGGCGGGAACTTCAAGAATATTCTCGTGCTGGCGTTGAATGGCAAAGCGATGAATCGCGCGGAATTCGAGGACGAGTTGGTCGCGGCAATTTCCCGCCCACGAGGAAAGGCTGCGCCCAGTTATGAGTTTATGCCGCGGCCCGACGCCACTCCCATCGACATGCATGACCTGCGGGAACTGGTGAAAGAACAGAAGTTCGACGCCATCGTGGTCGCCCGCTTAACCAAACGGGACACGAAAACCACCTACGTTCCCGGCGAGGTCTATACTCCATTCCCCTATTATGGAACTTTTTACGGCTATTACGGCACTTTGTACCCGGTGATCTATTCCCCCGGATACATGGAGACGGAAAAGGAAGCGCAAGTGGAAGTGAATTTCTATGCCACCGCAAAGCCTGATGGAGAACTGGTCTGGACAGGAACCACCAATACCTTTGACGCTGGTTCCGCGATGAAGGTGATTAAGGATTTGGTCAAAATTGTAACCAAGGAGCTCGAAAAGGAAAATATCATTGAGCAGGAATCCAAATAGGCTTTCTAGTGAAATGGCTCGCGTGTGAAACCGGGCAGTCCGGCAAGATCGGTTCGAATCATAGGAAGACAGTCGCATGTTCCACGGCAACCGTCACACGCTCCATTCCATGGACTTCTTTCCTTGTACTCCTTCCATTCTCGCCTTCGAGACGAGGCTTTTCAAAGCCGCGGCTGAGGTGCGCACAAGCAAAGAATCGGGAGGCGTGTACGGCGCGCAAGGGCCTGGATGCATCCGATTTAGCGCGCAAGAAAGAAAACCCTGCCCGGCGGCGGCGCGTCCTACGTGTTTCGAATGACTGATCCAAAACAACAAAGCGACGCCCGGGTGAGTTGCGCCGCCTGCCAAAATGATTCCCGGTTGTTATGGAAAGCGCGAGACCTAAACAGGCACGCCTCCAATGAGGAGTTTGGGTACTACTTGTGCCGGTCTTGCGGCATCCTGTACCTATCACCGATTCCTCTTGATTTGGATAGGTATTACGACAAGAAGCATTCCTCCTATGCTATGCCTCGGTCCGTTGAGCGAACTCAGAGCCCAGGGCGAAGGATTTAAGCCGCGTCTCGGGATCATCAACCGCTTTGCAGCCACTGGACGGCTTCTCGATGTGGGTGCGTCGCACGGAACGTTTAGCTACCTTGCCCAGCAGAACGGCTTCGAAGTGGAAGCGGTTGAGATGGATTCCGCATCGTGCCGATTTATCCGGGAGTTGGGAATTAAGGCCGTCTGTGCCAGCACCCTCGACTCCGCGGAGAATCTGCTTGGCATGTATGACGTAATCACGCTGTTCCATGTCATCGAGCATCTGCGGGATGCAAGCAATACGGTCAGCATCTTGGCCCGACACTTATCTCCTCGCGGGATTTTGGTGGTTTCCACGCCTAGTCCCGATTCGATCCAATTCAAAATGCTCGGTCGCTACTGGGTTAACTTGGATGCCCCGCGTCACCTCGTTCTGATCCCGCTCAGAACCTTAACCGAATACGCGGCCCAAAATGGACTGGAATTGGCCTATGCGACTTCATCTGATGCGGAGACCTTGGCGTTCAGCAAGTGGAGCTGGGAAGAATCCATCTCGAATTTCTTGATTTCGGCCCGAATGATGCCGGCGTCGGGAATGCGAAGCACCATGACGGAGACCAACACGTGGAGCTTTACGAAGCTGCTGGTCTTGATGCAGAGATTCGTGGGCAAAGCCGCGGCCATAGGGTTGGCTTGGCTGCTCAACCTGGTGTTCACGCCCTGGGAAAGGTCGCCTCGTCGCGGAAGTAGCTACACCGCGGTTTTTCGTCGGAAAGATCACGCGACTCCAGCAAAAAGCTGCGGATAGAGACTCGGCGGATGCCTAGCTAAGCCCCTGCTCGGATTTCTTTTGGCTATGCATTGCGGCAAGAATCCACTTCTGCAAAACGGCACGAAAATTGGGCTTCACCTCCCGAAACGCCAGACCCATACCCAAGGTCGGTTTTACATAGATCACTGTTGCCTTGGCCTCGAAGTACTCCGTTTCGTTGAAGATCTTCACCAGGACGGGGGTGTTCGCGTCAAACGGGGCGGGGCTCTCGAGGTAGCACCCGTAGAGGCTGAGTTCCGCGACGCATGTAGCCATGGTCGCGCCGGGCTTGCTTTCCGGAGCGACCTCGGCGGCAGCCGTGAATAAGAATCGCAATCCGTGGCGTTCTTGGTCCACGGTTCAAGCCTATTAGATTCTGACGGCTAGCAAAGAGGAATTTTCCGTTCCACGCCATCTGCGGGATGGATAAAGGTCGGACTTGGCAGGTGGAATCCCGGGCGGGTCTACCCCCGCCGTGGACCACCAACCGTTCACGGCGGGCGCGGTAATCCTATCGAGAGTTTCATCAACTCTCTCGACCCTTCTCAAACATTTCAGATGGTTATTTCAGCTTTGCGTACTCGGATTTGGCTGCGACGAGAACCGGTACGTCCGGGTCGGCGTCTTTCCAAAGCGTGAGAAAATCCCGGTAGGCGGTTTGCGCCTTGGGCACGTCCCCAGCGAGGGCGTGGGAGCGCGCGAGGCCAAGGAGGGCGAGGGCGGCGATCGGCTCGTTAACGACGACGCCCGGCCAATCGACGATTTTCTGAAACTCGGCCGCGGCCTGAGTTCCCTGCCGAACAGCTAGCAACGCCTCGCCGCGGACATAGACAGGATAGAGGTTCGTCCAGAACGTGCTGCCACCGGGAACACCGAGTTCATAAGGGGAAGTAGCGGCGAGGGCCTCTGTGGCCTTTGCTTGCTCACTGGGAACGGCCAGAGCAATTTGGGCCTGAAGCGTTGGTAGGTAATTGAAGCGTACAACGGTGTCCTCGGGAAATCGCTTCTGCAAATCATCAGCGAGAACTTGGGCGCCCGCCGAATCAGGTATCAAGGCCAGAGCTAGGGCCGCGGCGTACTGGGCGTCACGCCCATTGGACTGAGCGAGCGTGCCAGTAACCCGTTGTCGTGCCTCGGAAGCGTTACCGTAGAGCGCCTCCCATAAGGCTGCCGCGGATTCGCAGCCTGCGGCCATTTCTGTCTCACCAGCTCGCGCGGCAGAGGCCGCCGCTTGACCTGCGAGTTCGCGAGCAACCCTGAGTTTCCCGGAATAGGCGGCGGTGCCAGCTTCGAGATATAGCATGAGGTTTTCTTTTCCGGGCTTCCCAGCCGACCACGATACCTGTTCCGCCATGCCCGGAAGATCCTTTTTTAGGAACGCAATCTCATAAAGAGCGGCGCGCAGGTCCGCCGAATCGAGATTCTTGGTCAAGGCATCGTTGGCGGCGGCCCGGGATTCGTCGAGACGGTTGAGATGGAAATAGGCAAGGACGAGGTTACCGAAATCAAGGCTGTCCGCGGGGCTCAGCCGCATGGCCTCGCGGTATTCGACGAGAGCTTTGTCGTGCTGGCCCAGAGTCTGATAGATGACGCCGAGATTAGTGAACGGCACCGTCTCGCGGGGATAAATCTGCCCCCAGAGTTCATAAGCCTGGCGGGCCTTCTCCAAGTCACCGGTGACGAAATCGTGGTAGTGCGATTCGATGTAAAACTTCTCCCATTCACTCACCCGCGTGCGGAGTTCGTAGGCCTTTTCAGTATTTTTCGCGGCCAGAATCTTTTCGCCGAGGTTGTGACGCGACGTTCCGAGCGCCGCATAGGCCATCGCAAAATTCGGATCGAGCTGGATGGCGTGTTCGAACAGCGGCACTGCGGCGGTGAAGTCCGCCTGCCCCTGCATGGTTTTGCGCCCAAGGCTGTAGGCTTGCAGCGCTTCGAGCGACGACGTAGTTGCTTGCTCGATGGGAGTATCGAGTTTCCGGACGGTCTTGAGGGACTCTCCGAGTTTTTCGCGCAGCTTGGTGGAAGCCTCACCAAGCGCCTTTAGAACGTTCTCCTTGCCGTCGGCTGTGAATTGTTCCTGAGCGAGGTAATCGCCGGTCTGACAGTTCACGGCGCTGACACCGATGACGTATTGACTGCCCAGGCTGGAGATGGTGCCGGTCAAATACGCTTTGCTTCCGGAACGCTGGCAGAGGTCGCCGGCAATCGCGGGGGAAAGCTTGCCATCAGGCGGCAGGCCCATGAGCCGCAAAGTTTGTTGGATGCGCTGCTCGGAGAGCAAGCTCAAGAAAGGCGATTGCTGGAGTTGCGCGGCAAGACCCTGGCGCAGGGTATCGTCGAAGATGGGATCGCCGGTCTTGTTGGTGAAGTCGGCGAGCACGATCGTGTCGCTCTGATTCAAAGCGGAAGCGCGGTGCGAACTGTAAAGCCACCCGACAACAACCAGCAACCCGATCGCGACGGCCGCTCCGGGGGCGACGAACCTCCCATAGGAGCGTTGCCCGTGAACCGTGGTCACCGGCGGCGACGGCGGTGCGAGCGCGGGAGCCGACGCCAAAACCGAGCCCGATTCGGACACACGTTTCAGCTGCTGCAAGTCCGAGCGCACCGCGGCGGCGGTTGGGTAGCGAAGATTTCTATCTTTATCGAGGCACTTGTTGACGATTTCCTCAAGCTGCGGCGGAATCTGGGGGTTCAGCGTGCGAACCGCGGCCGGTGCGCGCGTGAGAATGGCTTCGATGATTGCGCCACCTGTTCTGCCGCCGAACGCCTGGCCCCCCGTGGCCATTTCATACAGCAGCAAACCCAAAGCAAAAATATCGGTGCGGGAATCGAGGTCGTCACCTCGAACCTGCTCCGGCGACATGTAAGACGGCGTGCCGCTGATAACGCCGACGATCGACAAGGGTTCCGGAGCGGCTTTGGACGAGGAGTCCTCGGGGTTTAGGGACAACAAGTCCTTGGCAACCAGCTTCGCCAACCCGAAATCGAGGATCTTGGTCTGTCCGCGCTTGGTGACGAACACGTTGGAGGGCTTGATGTCCCTGTGGATGATGCCTCCGGAATGGGCGACGTCGAGAGCATCCGCGATTTGCATCCCGAGATCGAGGATCTCTTCCAAGGCTAGCGGGTGGCCATGGATGTGCTGGCGGAGGGTTTCGCCATCGATGAATTCCATGGCGATAAACGGCCGATGATCCTGTTCGCCGATGTCGTAGATGGTGCAGATGCCGGAATAATTCAGTGCAGAAGCGGCGAGGGCTTCACGGCGAAAGCGTTCCAAAGCCTGCGGGTCCTGCGCCATGTTGTCCGGCAGAAATTTCAGGGCAACCGGGCGGTCGAGGCGTGTGTCGAGCGCTTTGTAGACCACGCCCATTCCACCAGCACCGAGTTTCTCTAGGATGCGGAAGTGAGAGATGGTCTGGTCAATCATCGATGAGCCCGCACTTCGGCAAGCGCCCAGATTAAAGAGTTTGATCGTTTAAAGCGGAATCCCCGGTCGATTTTTGGCGCGGCGTATTGGGCGGCTTCGGAGCGCCGAGCATGCTAAGCACGCGAGAGCCTTCCCCATAGGCGGACAAGTCGACTTGATGTTCGAGCTCAAACGTCACGTTCTTACTGCAGACCGAACAGAACAGCGCGCCGTAGGCGTTGCCATCCTGTTGGACGAACATGTTGTAGCGCATGACGCGCTCGCAACAGACGGGAACCCAAAGATTGGAGCTTTGCCCAGAAGTCAAGAGCCACCTACCCAGGAGCGAGTGCCGCGGATTATACACTGAAAAACCGCTTGCCTACGCGCAAACAACCTGCGCGGCGACCCGGGGATCGGGCGGGTTCCCTTGATGGGCTCAAATGCGGCGGAAGGCCAAGAGTCTGGAAACTTTTGGTCCTGTTCGCTCGTAAGCTATGGTTGACGATTCCGCGACCAGGAGGATGCTCATGAGGAATTTAGTCCGCGACTTGCGCTTCGGCGTGCGGATGCTCGGCAAGAATCCTTGGTTTGCCTGCGCAGCGGTAACGGTGCTTGCGCTGGGAATCGGAGCCAATACGGCGATATTCAGTTTGGTGGATGCCTTCCTGCTCAAACCGCTGGTCATTCACAACCCTGCTGAGTTGGTCGGCTGCTACAGCCGCGACACGCGCAAAGCGAATTATCGCGGGTTTTCCTACCCGGACTATGCAGAACTTCGCGAAAATGGCAGCGCCTTTTCCAGCTTGCTGGCCCACGACATGGCGATGGTCGGCATCTCCGAGCGGGACACCACCCGGCGCGTGTTCGCCGACATCGTCTCAGCCAATTATTTCACCACGTTCGGGGTGCCGCTGTTTCAGGGACGCTCGTTCACGCTCGCAGAGGAACGCCCCGCGTCCGCCGTCCCGGTGGCTATCGTGAGCTATTCGTACTGGAAAAAAACCGGCGCCGATCCTCAGTTGCTGGGCAAGAGCGTGCGCGTGAACAGCCGGATTTATACCATTGTCGGTATCGCTCCGCAGGGTTTTACGGGGACCACCGCCATGATCAGCCCCGAGTTATATCTGCCCCTCGGCGTTTACGAAATGGCCGTGAACGATTTTGAAGGCACCGGCCAGGCCCTTGCCGCGCGTAGCAATCACGCGCTCATCTTGGTAGGCCGGCTGCGGCCCGGCGTCTCACAGCAATCGGCGGATGCCTTGCTCACGACGGCAGCTTCTCAACTGGCAACGGCTTATCCAGAGGACGATAAAGACCAAACCTTCCTCGTGCAACCCCTGCCTCGGATGGGCATTTCAACGTCGCCAGAGAACGGCTCCGGGATGATGATTCCCGCAGTCTTGCTGCTCGCCGTGGCGGGCGTCGTCCTGCTCATCGCTTCTCTTAACGTAGCGAACATGATGCTGGCGCGCGGCACAACGCGCGGGAAAGAGATCGCCATCCGCCTGGCTTTAGGCGGGAGCCGCGCGGATATCCTGCGGCAGCTCCTGCTGGAGGGCTTCCTGCTCGCGCTTGCGGGTGGCGCGGCGGGCCTCGCCGTCGCTTACTGGAGCACCGGTGCGCTAGTGCGTTCCATGGCGCGCTTGGCGCCGCTCGACCTGGTGTACTCTGCCCGGCCCGACACGCTCGTACTTTTCGCCACCATCGGGTTCTGCGTGCTCAGCACGATTCTGTTCGGCTTGGGCCCGGCATGGAACCTCTCCGGGTGGAATCTCTACGCCGGCCTCAAAATTGGCGATCGCGCCGATCTGCAGACGAACCGGCGCCGCGGCGTTTTCTCGCGACGGAATTTGTTGGTGATGGGCCAGATTTCTCTCTCGTTGATGCTGCTCAGCGCAGCCGGACTGTTCATCCGGAGTTCGGTGCAGGCGGCCCGTGTCCAACCCGGGTTTCGCGTGTCAGGCGAAATACTGGCCGAAGTGGACGCCAGCCTTGCGGGCTATGACGAGACGCGCGGCCGTGAGACCTACCGCGCCGTAGTAGACCGCTTGCAAGCCATTCCCGGCGTCGAGTCGGTAAGCCTCGCCGCCACCGTCCCGTTCGGAATGATCTCGCTCGATAAAACCGTTCAACGCTCCAGCGATTCGCCGTCATCGATGGCCGGCTCGGAAAGCGCTATCCACGAAGTGGCCTGCCAATACAATGTGGTCGGCGCCGAATATTTCCAAACCATGGAGATTCCGTTGCTGCGGGGTCGCGCCTTCTCAACACGGGATGCCGCAGGCACGACTCCCGTGGTCATCCTCGATCAGGCTGCGGCCGAGCACCTGTGGCCTGGCGGGGAAGCCGTTGGGAAGAATGTTCGGCTGGTATCCGGCGGCAGCCAACCTGCCGTTGACGCCGAAGTTGTGGGCGTCGTGGCCAACGTACAAGAGCGCGTCCTCGGAACGCGGTGGCCGCCTCACGTATACGTGCCCTCTGGACAAGCGTACCAGTCGGACACGAACATCCACCTAAGGACCTCTGTGCAGGACCCGCAAGCCGCGGCCCGCCTGCTCGAAACCGTACGCGACGAAATCCGCTCGGTGGACCCACGCCTTCCTGTGCTTGCGCTCAAGTCCATGCGCGTCCATATGGATAACAGTTTTGACCTGTGGGTGGTCCGCACCGGTGCGCGCATGTTCGTGATCTTCGGAGGCGTAGCCCTGCTGCTGGCGGCTATCGGTTTGTATGGCGTGAGAGCCTACACCGTAGCGATGCGGACGCGGGAAATCGGCATCCGCATGGCTCTGGGTGCCTGTGCCTCGGACGCTGTTCGCATGATGCTGCGCGAAGGGATGACTCTGTTTGGAATTGGCGCTGGAGTTGGGCTCGTGCTTTCACTGGCTGTCGGAAAAATCCTGTCGAGCCTTCTGTACCGCGTGGATAAAATCGACCCTGTGGTGCTATTGGCGGCGCCCGCCCTGCTGGCGAGCGTTTCACTTGTTGCTTGCTACATTCCAGCGCGGCGCGCAGCCCGCCTCAATCCCATGGTCGCGCTCCGCGACGAGTAATGCGTCGGCGACGAAGTGGCCGGCGGAATTGGCCGGCGGAGTTGGCTGGCAGGAACCGTCTATCAGTGGCTCAAGCTCCAAACATACGCTGCAACCGCTGACACCTGGTCGGCTGTAAGCTGCGCACCACCCATCGCCGGCATCGGGCTACGATATTGCTTTGGCTGCGGCACACCGTCGGTTATCGTTTTCTTAATCCCGCCATAGCTGCCATCGCTCCACAACCATTTTTTCGCGGTCAGGTCCGGACCCAACGGCGAGCCTTGTCCGTTCGCGCCGTGGCAGCCGGTGCAAGCCGCTCCGCCCACTTGACCGCGGTAGACGCGTTCGCCGAGTGCCACCATTTCCTGGGTTGCTCCTTCCGGAACAGCGCCGGCGGTTGTCGACGAACCCGCGTCCGGATGCGTGCCCTCGGGCGGGTTGGCAGGCGCTTCCACGATATCGCCGGCCGGAGCCGTCGCGCTCGGACACGGAGTCACATTCCCGGCACTGTCGGCGGAGCCGCCTTGATAGGCAATCCGGTAGATTCGTCCGCTCACATCATCGGAAACGTAGAGCGCGCCGTCCGGTCCGACAGCAAGTCCGGCGGGACGATGCGCGGCTTTGTCCGGCGATTTGACCGCACCGGCGAAACCATCCGCGAATACTTCGCACCCGCCGGATGCGCGGTCGCCAGCCATCGGTTGAAAAACAACGTTGTAACCACCTTGCGGATACGGCGCCCGGTTCCACGATCCATGGAAGGCGATAAACACGCCGTTGCGGTAGCGCTCTGGAAATTCTTTCTTGTCGTAGCGCACCATTCCATTCGGCGCCCAGTGCGCGGGAAATGCCGCAGCGGGAGCGAGCTTTTTCGCACAAACGCCGACCGTCTTGCCACCATCACCCCCGTATTCCGGCGCCAGAACCAGTTTTTGCTGGAATCCGTCGAAGTAGCACGCGGGCCAGCCGTAGTCGCCACCCTGCTTCAACAGCAGCACCTCTTCGGCTGGAAGGGTGGCTTCCTGGTCCGGCTTATAAAGGTCGGGCCAATTCGAGTGCAGCTGGTCTCGTCCGTGTTGCGTCACGAACAAGCGACCGCTTGCGTCCATCGTGAAGCCTTCCCCGTTGCGGATCCCAGTGGCGAACCGCTCGGCTTTCGAGAAACTCTGGTTGGATTTATTGGCGTCGTAGCGCCAGATGCCGCCGCGCGTCTCAAGCTCGGTGCAGGGGTCCGCGCCGGGCGATTTGAGTGTGCGATTTTTCAGTTGGCACGAATTTGTGGCGCTGGCCACGTCCACATACAATGCGCCTTCGCCACTGATGATAAACGGATGCATCGGGTGATCGCCGCCCAGAGGCAATCCGGAGACGATGGTAACGGGAGCATCCTTTGGCACGATTGACCCGGCAGGCAGCGAATATCGCACGATCCGATCGTTGATCTCCGCATAGATCGATCCTTTATATATACCGATTCCCGTGCCACCTGCTCCGCCACCCTGCACCGTTTCACCGAAACGCTCATTCACGTCGGCCTTCCCCGCACCCGCCTTGTCTTGTAACGCAACAAGGAATCCACCCGCATGTGGCTTGTCGTTCCCGTAGTATTCGCCCGACCAGGTGTTTACATAGACGACGCCGCCCGGCGAAACCGCCAGGTGGCGTGCGTGACCAATGTCATCCGCAAAGATCGTCGCGCAAAAACCGGCGGGTAACTTCAGCCCACTGTCGTCGTTTGGGCACGCCTGGCCCGTGGCTCCTGCAACCACCTTGGAGTGATTCTGCGTCAACAGCAAGGCACCGCCTACGTACAACGCGACGAGCGCCACCGCGGCCGGCTGCCGCTTTTTGCACCATGGGACGAATTGCATCGAAGCCTCCTGCGGGTCGAGATCGAAAAAACAACAACAGCCAAAAGTTGCCAAAATATACCATAGCCATTGCCATGCCCGCCGAACCGACCGTCGGCTCGTTGACCCGTGACGACCGCAGGCTTTGGAGAATGGAACCGGACGTTAGACAAGCCCGTACAGGCCTGACCCTAAACGCCCGGATCGCCGATTGTCCTCATCGAAACCGAGAGATACATTCTGAAAAAGGACGATCCGCTCAAACGCATAGGACCCAATACCTCCGTGGAGGAAGGCCCACGCACACCGAATGTCTTCACGCTACGCAAGGCTTTGAGGTGAAACCTACATCGAAACCGTTCCCCGCCGGGCTTACTCCTTTGTGGCGCCCGTCCATCAGAAACCTTGCGAAGAGCCCGCCGACCCGGCCGTTCAGCACCACACTGGAAGCGCTAAAGAACTGGAGATATGCGGTTGGTAGCGGCCACGATATTGGATTCTAATTCCCACCCAGGAAGCACGGAGCAGGCTAGTGGGAGAAGGGTGCGAGAAGGACGGATTCACCCATTGCTTTGTAGCCGGCGGGCGAAGGGTGCAAGTGATCGCCACAATCGAAGGCGGGCAGCAGTTGGTCCGGATGTTGGGGGTCGCGAACCACCGCATCGAAATCGATTACACCGTCGAAATGGCCTGAAGCGCGAATCCATTGATTCACGGCTTGGCGGTCGGCTTCGCTTCGTGGGCCTGGATGGTAATAATTTGAGCCCGCGTAAGGCGTTATTGTGGCGCCGAAAACGTAGAGGCTGTGCGCGTGCGCGCGTTCGACAAGCTGGTGGTACGCCGAAAGAACTCGATCGACCAGTGCCGCGTGGTCGGCGGGTGGCACCTCGCCATTTCTGGCTAGTTCGCCGAGATCGTTCACACCCTCAAAAATAATGAGCCATCGAACGCCAGCCGGCGCCAACACGTCGCGATCGAAACGTGACAACGCGTTGGGACCGAGACCATCGGTCAATAAGTGGTTTCCGCCGATACCCTGATTGGAAACGCCGACATTTCGTGTCTGAGGCAAGCCTTGCAATCTCGCCGCGAGCACATCCGTCCAACGGTCATTGCCGTTGGTTGTGGCCCCGTGCCCATCGGTGATGGAGTCACCGAGCACGACCACCGCCGCTGCGTCCGGCGCAGCCTGGACATCGATCTCCGAAATCTGGAACCAATGATCGACACGTTTCGGCTCGATCAGAGTCGCCGCGCTGCCAAAGTCGCCGTGCACGTAGTAGGTTGTCGCCCGCGATCCCGGATGACTGCTCTGGCGCCCTGGCGGAGTGTTGAGATGAAACGTCACGGCGAGGTCGGAAAGCGGTGCGAGATTCAAGTTGACGGGATCGGAGACAAATTCCGCACCCGGCGGAACAGCCACGTCGGGTTTGCCTGCGAAAGTCAGCTGCCGATCGCTCAACGGGTCGATTGTCGGCGAAGACGTCGTGAGTGGGCGCGCAATGTGAACTGACGTGAAGTGCAGCGCCTCGGTTCCAAACGCGTTCGACATATGAACTCGCAATCCGGAGCCGCCGACCGACAGGTGAAAGATCTGACGCATGGTCGCGTCTCGCAAGTCATCGGCCGGCAATTCATTCTGAGGTTCCGGGATCTGCTGGGAACAACCCCAAGTCGCCACCCAGGTCTGCGGAGCGGACCAAGCCACCAAGAGTGGCTGGGATGGCACGAAACCTAGATAAATCAAAGATCCGATGGTGACGAAGAATCCGCGTGCACGCTTCATGACGAAAGGACTAGCATGGATGCCCGAAGTAGAGAGTTTTTCGAAAACGCCGCAAATCATATCACTTTGGAGCGTTCGCGTGCCCTTCTCGCATAGATCTTGGCTTGCACCCACGTGCTTGATCGTAATTCTGGGTAATTCGTCCTCTGTAATTGCGCAAACTTCCGTGACGCCGCCGGTGACATTCTCTGCGGACCAGGATCGATCGAACATGATGGATCAGCTCGGGATCAAGTCTGTTCGACCGGGTTACAGTGGAAACGAGAAGGCACCCAACCATGCGAACTACGATGAGGCAAAGGCCAATCCATTTCCCAATATTCCCGATCCATTGGTGCTGAACGACGGCCAGAAGGTGACCACGGCCGAGACGTGGTGGAAGCTCAGGCGCCCCGAGTTGCTGGAGATGTTTTCCAAGTTCGTGTACGGCCGAGTTCCCCGGAATGTGCCGAAGATATCGTGGACCGTGAAAACCGTAGATCACGAAACGATCGGCTTCACACCCGTGATTGCCAAGGATCTGATTGGAGAGGTTGACAACTCAGAGTATCCGGCCGCGAGCGTGAAGATTCACATGACTCTTGTGACGCCGGCGAACGCCAAGGCGCCGGTCCCGGTGCTCATGATGTTTGGGCGTGCGGGTTTTCCGAATCCGAACGAGCCCCGCGGCGAGGAGATCGAGCGCATCAACGGTGCGTGGAAGGCGCTGATGGTTCAGCAGGATCCTTCGCTCAAGGAGGTATTCGCGAAACACCCTGCCTGGGATCCGGTGCGGGAGACGCCGTTCCAGTTTCCACAGTTGAATGAAGACGGCGATCTGCCAAACACGTGGCAATTGCTTGCCGCTGGCTGGGGCTTCGTGCTGCTCGACCCGGCCAGCATACAAGCAGACGACGGTGCGGGAATTACGCGGGGAATCATCGGCTTGGTGAACAAAGGGCAGCCGCGTAAGCCCGAAGACTGGGGTGCGCTGCGTGCCTGGGCGTGGGGAGCAGGTCGCGGGCTCGATTATCTGGAGACGGACGCGGCGGTCGACTCTAAACACGTCGGAATCGAGGGCGTCTCGCGTTATGGCAAAGCCGCGCTGGTGACCATGGCCTTTGATCAGCGGTTCGCGACAGTGCTGGTGGGATCATCGGGCAAAGGAGGGGCAACACTATTGCGGCGTAACTGGGGCGAAGCGGTGGAGAACCTCACAGGCGGCGAATACTACTGGATGGCGGGTAATTTCATGAAATACGGCGCGTCAGAAGCGACGTTTGGCAGCATGACCCCCGGCGACATTCCTGTCGATTCGAATGAACTGATCGCGCTGTGCGCGCCGAGACTTACGTTTATCAGCTATGGAATCCCCGAGAAGGGCGACGCTAAATGGCTCGACCATCAAGGCAGCTTCATGGCGACCGTGGATGCCAGCCGTGTGTTTACGCTGCTGGGGGCAAAAGGAATCGGAGCGGACCGAAACGATCGCACCGCGAAGATGCCGCCGGTAAACCAAGGGCTGCTCGAGGGACATCTCGCCTGGCGCCAACATGATGGCGGCCACACCGACGCACCCAACATGAAGTGGTTCATCGAGTGGGTCGACAAGTTCATCGGCCACACGCCGTCGTGACGCCCTTTCGGGGATGTTGCGGAAGCATCAAAACGAGTCTGCGTTTGCGACGCTGGATTGCCATTTCGTTGGTTTGTGCGTTTGTCTTGACCGCTGCTTACGGCCAGTCGCAAAGCGGTGCGAACATTCGAATCGACAACGTCAGTGGACAGCTTCTGGTTCAGGGCAAGCCATTTCTGATTCTTGGAGGCGAGCTGGGCAATTCATCGGCCGGTACCTCCGCGCAGGCCGATACCATTCTTCCCGAGATGGCGCGGCTGCACCTGAACACGGTTCTCATGCCGGTCGCATGGGATCAGGTCGAACCGCGGGAAGGCTCGTTCGATTTCAGCATTCTGGACCACTGGATTGACGTAGCACGGCAACAGAATCTTCATCTGGTATTGTTGTGGTTTGGAAGCTGGAAGAACGCGTTCTCAGAATACGCTCCCGATTGGGTCAAGTCGGATACGAAACGATTTCCAAGAGCAAAAGCAGCCGATGGCACGGCGCTGGAAATCCTCTCAACCTTCGGAACAGATAGCGCCAAATGCGACCGCCGCGCCTTTGCCGCCCTTTTGAGACATGTGCGGGTCAAAGACGGCGAGCAGCAGACCATTCTGATGGTGCAGGCGGAAAATGAAGTCGGATTTCTGGGGCTCGGAAGGGACCACTCTCCGGAAGCGGATCGCCAATTTACGGAACCCGTTCCGCGGGACCTGGTACAGAAATTGGTAACCAAGCGCGCAGAGATTTCTCCTGAACTCACTGCGCACTTCAACCCTCAAGGCCAGACGTGGCGCGAGGTCTTCGGTGAACCAGCGGACGAAGTATTCATGGCCTGGAGGTACGCGGGGTACGTTGATTCCGTGTCGGAAGCAGGCAAAAAAGAATACTCGCTGCCCGTCTACATGAACGCGCAACTCCCTTCCCTTCTTGAACGCGCCGGAGAATATCCCAGCGGCGGGCCACATCCTTACTACCTTGAAGTCTATCGAGCGGTCGCAACGCATATCGACTTTTACTCGCCGGACATCTATTGGCCCGACTTCGAATATTGGGTCAGGAGGTATCAGGTCCGAGGAAATCCGATCTTCATTCCCGAGGCGAGGTTGGAGACCTCGCCCTACAATGCCCTTTACGCGTATGGCGCCGCCAAGGCGTTCGGATTTTGCCCTTTCGGAATCGACAATCTGAAAGCATCCCACAGCACTGACGAGCCGGAACCCGGAATCATGCAGGTATACGCGGCGCTCGACAGTCTGGGACCAGCACTGACCGACGCGCAAGCCACGGACAGAACACGTGGAATGGCTCTCCATGCCAACAGCCCGCGCGCCAGCCAAAGTATTACCCTGGGCGGGTATTTGTTTCAGGGAAGCCTGTCGCGGGAGTGGTCGACGAATGCGCTGCTCGCTAACGACGGAGGCATGCTATTGCTGCAATCCGGACGGAATGAGTTTCTGGTTATCGGTGTGGGTCTCACGGTAAAGATGATGCGTGATCCTGATACGGACGGGCAGGTCGCGGGGATCTCGAGTATCGAGGAAGTGTCCAGAGTCGGCTCGGAATGGAAAGTGACAGCTCGGCTCAATGGAGACCAGAGCAACCAGGGCCGTCAGCTGACCATGCACCCACATACGGTCAGCATTTATCGTTTGCGAATGTACGCCGCGCCTCGATAGAGGAAAGCACGGCCCTATGTCGGTTCCTTGAACACCACAAATCCGTGAATTCCTCAACTAGACGGAGTAATTCCGAAATGTGGTCGGCGCGTGAACAACCTCGCCCCTAACCCGGTAATCCGGCCGTAAAACGGATCTCGACCCTCAGTTTTTCTTCCACGGTCTGCGCTTTTCACCGGCCAGCACAAACCGGCCATCGCTCCACCGAAATGCCTGCGTTACATAGAAGGTAGGACAGCAACGTGCTTCGCCCGCCCGGTGCTCGAATGAGACAAGGCCAGCGCCTACCGAGACTCCGGTAACGTCAAAAAGCGTCAGTTTGTCTTGCCGCTTCGGCTCTGTCGGCGTTTCGGCGAAATCCCAAGGCTGACCAAAGGCAAAGGTAGCCAGCAACGCTGGTTGGCCGTTTGCGATTCCATACACATAGGCAAGATCGTCCTCAAATCCGGGATGCGCCGTCACGGCCGGAATGCAACTTGCCACGACCACCGCTTGTTCTTGGCCCGCACCAGCAATGTCGCCATACAACACCCGTGACACTTCAAACGTTGCTTCTTTGTTGGCGAACTTGCCTTCGTGGACTTTGACCACTGGACCAAAGTATTCGCAGTAAGGCGGTCCCGCACGATAGGAAAACTCACGGAAGTCTACCTTGCGGATCCCGCCGGCTTGCCCGAATGCCGTCACAAGAAAGGAAAACGGAGAGACGAGCGATAAAAATAGGACCAAAAGCGTGCGCGAGCGATTCATATTGGTTTTCACACGGAAACCAGGGTACCAGCTACTCGGCGACGAGCGGAGGACAAGGTGTTTTTCCCCGAGGGCACCCGACCGTGCCTCACTAGCTCCGCCATGCTTCGGTTTCCACACCCCGCTCATCGAATCGAACGTGCGGATTTGCCGCATCGGGCTCTCGGAATTACTGATCTGGCCGGGAATGCAACGCTCTCGCTGTTCCTGGCCCATGACCACCGCCGATTGCGTCAAGATCGGCGATCCGTTGGGAAGGAAGCCGTAGCTTTGCCGCATAAAGATTTTCACGGAGATGTTCGACCGAAGATGTCCCCGGAATCAGGACTATGTTGGGCGAACGTTGAAGGAGCCACGCAAGCGCTACCTGCATGGGCGAGGCCCCCAGCGACGCTGCTGCCGCGTCGAGCACCGACGATTGTAGCGGGGTGAACCCTCCCAGCGGGAAGAACGGCACATAAGCTATGCCCTGCCTTGCGAGGTCATCTATAAAATCATCATCGTGCCGTTGCGCTACGTTGTAAAAGTTTTGCACGCAGACTATTTCCGTGATTCTCTGGGCCTCGGCTAGCTGCTTGGGAGTTACATTGCTTACGCCGATGTGACGAATCAATCCCAAACGCTTGAGTTCGGCTAGCACACTCAGAGGTTCTTCAATCGATCCCTCGGACGGCTGCATGATTCCTCCAACGCGGAGGTTGACAGCGTCAAGCCAGTCGAGTCCGAGATTTCGTAGGTTGTCATGGATCCCATCGATCAGCTCTTGCCGAGAAAGGGCGTGAAGCCAAGACTTGTCTTCGCCGCGACGGGCGCCGACTTTGGTGACGATCACAAGGTCGTCGGGATAGGGATGAAGCGCTCGCTTGATGATTTGATTGGTCACATGCGGACCGTAATAGTCGCTGGTATCGATATGGTTCACGCCAGCCGCAACCGCCTCCCGAAGGACTGCAATCGCGGCGTCAACATCACGCGGCGGTCCCCATACCTGCGGGCCAGCAAGTTGCATCGCGCCATAGCCGATACGGTTCACACGGAATGAAGTTCCTGGAAGCCGAAAGGTGCCGCCAAGTTCCGCCTGTCTTGTGTGCATAGATCTCTCCTTTGCACGAAGTTACCGGAACCGCTATTGACAGACCGCAAGGTTCCGATTAAAACGGAGGGTGCCTCCGCAATACCCTTAGATCATCGGAGACCGTCTCTGGTTACAAAGGCTTTTGGCACGCCTAAGAAACGTTCACGGCCGATCAACTAACTGGAAGGATGTCTGTGTATGGAGAGCCTGAACAAATCATTTTCTGCCAAACTCCAGAAGAGCCACAAAGGAGGATGGACTTACGTCGTCTGGCCGAATTCGGTCAGGTTTTTTGGCACACGTGGCCTGGTTAAGGTCACCGGCACCGTTGATGGTCATCCCTTCAAAAGTTCATTCATGGCGATGGGTGACGGTAGGCACATGCTGCCCGTCAAGGCCGAAATTCGCCGGGCAATCCGAAAAGAGGCAGGCGAAACTGTGAAGGTAGCGCTTAAGAAGAAGGGTTAGCTGCCACAAGATCGGCATCGCAGGTGCCGGCATTCTCGGTGTACGCCTTCCGGGCCGAACAAGGTTGCAGCTCTGACGAAAACCGTTGCACCGCACGCTCGGTAGAAAGTGCTGATCGGAAGCGATTCCTGTTTCCCGGTTGTCGAAAAACTAGGCTTTCGGACCCGCGCTCAGGATTTCCACCAGCCGTTCCGCGATTATTTTCTCCTCACCGGGCTTGAGCTGCCAGACGGCAAAGCCGAAACTGTTCGGGTCGCGAGGCGGGCGACGATTTTCCGGGTGCGTGTCAGCGGCGGGCGCATCTGGATTGCGTCCGCGCATGCCGCTTGCACCGGCGCCCATGCTGCCGATACCCATGGGCCGGGTGTCGGCGAGCTTCTGCATAATCTCTGGCCCCGTGATTTTGAGTTTAGACGGATCGATCTGCCAACTGTAACGCGGCGTGACGTTGCCTAGAGCTTGCGGGTTGAACTGCCGAGGGAGCGCCGTCACTCCAAACTTCTTGACCGCATCCGAGATGACTTGCGCGCGCTGGTCGTAGATTCTCAGCGTGGCGTCGAAGTCCTCGTTGACAAACATCTCCAGCGCCTTGAGTAAGCCGAAAATTGTTTCTTTGCCGACTTTACAGCACCGGCCGATGCGGTCCTCCTGCGGACTCATGTTTAGCAGCGAGTAGCGGACGAGCTCTTCTCTCCCGATCAGCACGCCCGATGCCTGGGGTCCGCGAATGTCTTTACCGCCGCTGAAAGCAACCATGTCGAAGCCCATTGCCGGATACTCCCAGAGGCGCTCTTTCGGCGGAACATCGGCAGCAGCATCGTTAAACGTATAGAGGCCGTGCGCTTTGGCGATCTCGACGGTTTCAAGACCGCTGACCTTGCCTTTGTCGGACAGGATGTTGGTGAAATGGATGGCAACCGTCTTGGGATTGATGGCTGCAATCATCTCTTCGCGTGTCTCGACTTCGACCAGCTTTGCGCCGGTCTGGCGGATTTGATGGTCAAAGGGATAGCGATGACTCTTCTGGATGATGACTTCGTTTCTGGGAAAATTGCTGACGTCGGGAATGTCGCGCATTCGGGGTTCCAGGTCTTCGGTCATCATGCCCGCGTAGCCGACGACCATAGCAGCAGCGGCGCCTCCTGTTACCAAGCCGGTGTACCCTGCCGGAGACTTGCACAATTTGGCGATGAATCTGCCAGCTGCGATTTCGAGCTCGTCCATCAAGACAAAATGTTCGTTGCCCCTGCGGATCAACTCCATAACCTCTGGTTTCATCACCGACCCGCCAATGACCGTTACCGTGCCATTGATATTGACGAGAGGCGTTACTCCAAGCTCTGCATAAATATCGCCCGTGGAACCAAGGCCGGTTGTGATGGGCACGATGGGACTACCATCGACCGCTGGCATCGGCGGTTTGTGCTTCTTGCCAAACATGCTCGCAGCATTCAACTCCGCCGGAGCGAACAGGCCGCCGCTGATGGCTCCTAGGGCGCCGAGAAAGGAACGGCGACTCCAATCAAATTTCAAATTCATCGGCTGTACCCTCTCCCTTTTGTTTCTGTGCCTTCGTGAATTACTTCTCGGCAGGCAGAGTAGGCGGAGTAACGACCATCGCGCTTCCAACGATCTCGATCAGCGAATCGCCAGGGATCCACTCCACAGCCATGCAAGCGCGCGACGGCGCTTTGCCTGGGGAGAAATAGGTTCCGTAGATTTTGTTCAACCCGTCGTACTGCGCTTTGTGCGCATCGAATCGGGCTTTGCCGGTGGGCGTGGAGATGCCGTCAGCAAGAGGCAGACAGAGGAAGACATCGAGGTGGATGATGCTGTCCATGTTGGAGCCGGCGTGTTCGATCGATCTCTTGAGGGCATCCATTGTGCGTGTGACGTGTTTTTCGAATGGGTCGCTGACCAGGACGTGATCGTCCTTGCCATACCCGTCATTCGACCCCGTGCCGGAAAAGTAGTAGATCCCATTCAGCGTGTGGTTACCGCCTGGACGACGAGGTGCGTCTCCCCCAGTCATGGAAGCGCTCCCAGGTGCGGGTGCTGCGGCCGGGGTAGCCTGCTGAGCGAAAAGTTTTGGTGCGCCGGTCAGAACAGCCGCTACCGCTGTAATCTTGCCGAAAAAGTTGCGTCGAGAGTTGGTTTCCATGGAGTTCCTCCTTGCGATCTGGGCTTGGTTCGTGATCACTAGCGAAGTCCTTCGAGTCGTTCTGTAAGCAGCCCGAGAGCAGTGCGCCGGGCTGGAAAAACCAGCTCAAGATCAGAGTGGTTGGGGGCCGTGATCGGCAATTTCTTCCTTCGCTGCGTCCCAATATAGCTTCTTTCCGGAGAAATAAGATTGCGCGGCCATTATGGATGCCACCGATTGCGCGAAGCCGTCGCGAACCGTGGCGACCGGCTGATGGCGAGAGCGCAGGCAATCAAACCAGTTGCTCATGTGACCCGTTGACATGTCGTCGATGCCCATGGGCGGGAGCGATTCGCCCGGCAGGAGCAGGAAATGTGCGTTGCGCTGCTTGTCGATATCGGGATCGTCTTCGTGGTTGCCCTTTTCCTCTATGAACTGGTAACGCGGGCTTCCTTCGCCACCTAGGTTGAACAGCGTGGCCTTCTTGCCCATATAGCGGGAGAAGCTGGGTGAATCATTTCCGAAGCTGGTCGCGTAGCTGACGAGAAAACCTTTGGGATATTCAAGCAGCGCCTGGAACGTGTCGGGAGTTTCGCGCCCATCTTCCCAGGCGAAGATTCCTCCGTGGGCGACCACAGACTTCGGAAAGTGCTCGCCGGTGAACCAGTGGACCAAGTCGATGCCGTGACTCATCCACTGATCGGCGATCCCGCTGGAAAAATCCTTGTACAAGCGAAATTCGAAATATAGGCGAGGATCGAAGGGGCGGAAAGGCTTGGTCATCAGCCAGCGCTTCCAATCGGTGTCCGCCTCGCGAAGTTTGGCAACCTCTTCGCGTCCCCGCCAGCGTGGTCCGTTATAGTTCCAGACAATCTCCACTTTCGTAAGATCGCCGAGCGTGCCGCTCCGGAAAACGTCATACGCTAATTTCTGATACGGCTCACTGCGATGCTGCGTGCCCACTTGCACGATGCGATCGCTGGAGAGGACCACGTCCCGCGCGGCTTTGACATCGGCCAGCACATTGCCCATGGGCTTTTCTACGTAAACATCCTTTTTCGCATCCACGGCGCGGCGCAGGATCGGCGAATGAGAATGTTCCGGCGTGGAAATCAAAACCGCGTCCACATCGGTGAGCCCGAGGACGTCTTCGAGATTCTGGAACGCTCGTGGCGAGCGGCCATAGTACTTTTCGTTAGCGGCGCGCGCGGCTTCGCGATTGACGGACCAGAGATCGCAGACCGCAGTCATTTCGACGTTGTGCGTTTTCTGCAGCATCGAAGCAATTTGGCCAAGATCCCTGCCCCGGCTCCCGAAGCCGATGTGCCCGAGAGAAATTCGGTCATTGGCGCCAAGAATGCGTTGATAGGACAACGCCGTCGAGGAAAACGCGGCTCCCGCTGCCAGAACCGTCGCTGATCGATTCAGGAATTCTCTGCGGTCCATGCGCACATCGTTCGGGCTCATGTTTTCTCTCCTCACCGACGGCCAATTAGAAGGTCCTTGATACCACAAACCCAAACCGAGTTACCAACGGCAAAAGACATTTGGTTTAGACCGCAAAATCGTACGATCTGTGCCCGTACGTGATGCGCTTACCGGCAGTACGGCAGATGTCCGGTCGCGCGACTTGCCAGGAATCGAGATCTTGGAATGTTCCATGACCCGTCGATGAACACTCAAGGGCCGGCGGATATAGTCTCGAACCGAATACCTCACGAGAGCCGCCACATCTCAGGTCATCGCGGATCATTAAGCCGATATTCGCCGAGGAGGTCAGCGAGAATCCATGTTGCTCCGACAATCGCGAAGGTCTCGGCGGTTTCGCTCCAATTCGTATGACTGCGTGGATCCCGGAAAAGCAACGGTACCCACACAAGTAGCCCGAAGATCACGAGCATCATCGTCAGCAAGCGAGTCGCGAGAAGCGCCCTTTGATTCGTAAGAAGAGCCACGGCCGCGAGTGCGAGCAAAACAGTCGTCCCGAGCGCCCAAAACATTTGACTGGGCGGGAGCCACTTCGGAACCAGAGTGGCGGTGGGGTGAAGATAAAACGCCTGTTCGAGGGCAAAGGAACTGACACAGAGGCCCAAAAGAACGCGGCCGACGCGGTTAAGCGTTTCCCGTGACCATGCCGATGAAAAGCGCGCATAAACGATCGCCGCTCCGGTTACGAGAGAGAACTGCTCGAAGAAGTTGCCCCAGCTATTATAGACCTGCGGAGCGGTGACGATTCCTGGCACGCACTGTAAGGCAAAGACAAGATAAACCGCACCGAGGACGGCTGCGCCCGTTTTCACGATCCCGGGGAACTGAATCGCAACGCCGCCTAAGACCAGAGCAGTGCCGGCGGCGTAGACGAGGTAACGCGGTTGATGCCAGCCGTTGTAGTCGTGCCAGGCCAGTGTGACCAGGCCAACGGCCAAAGCTGCCACTCCAAACACATGACGGCCACGGTTCAAACTAGGCGTTGCTATGGTCATTGTTTTCAATCCCGTTCGCGCAGGTTGGTCGCGATGCGGGAGAGTCGGTCCTCGGTAACGTTCCTTCGAGCAACCGGGGGGATCGCAAAGGATGCACCGAGCTTTATACACCGGTATGGAGCAAGGGTATAGTGCCAAAACCCTGGAGCGTGAAGCGTCCACCCGATCATGAAGCGTCGCTCGGATCTTAGCGCGGGAGTGAGAGAGTTTTTGTAGCGCAGCCACGGGTTGTGACGGTGGATGTGCCCTCCCGAGATCAGGCTGGCGGTAGTCGCCCCAGGTCCCGCAGTGACGCGCACCGAACCAAGTCGATTTCGATGGTTCCTGTTCGCTGCCGCCAAACCCTCGCGAGCGGCAAAATGGCAGGCATCCCCTGACCCAAAAGTCCTGCGTTTTGATGGTGTTGCCGCCAGATACCGGCAATGGATGGGGGACGATTACGTCCCTGGCGATTTCAACCGGTACGTTGGTCGCCACGGTAGGACGAGCACATCGACCCCTGTCGGTTACCATCCGAGACCAGGAAACTTATTCTGTACTTGCGGCCAGTAGGAAACCCCCATCGCGATTACTAAACTGGTGTAGCCAGCAGCAACCAACAGAGCGTCTATGGACTCCCCTAACTCGCCTAGCAGAAATAAGCTCACCCCGCGGAGCCGCGCTTGTTCAGGGCTGACACTTTGCTCCCTGGCCCTCATTCTATTTGCCTGCGTCGGTCTAGCAAGCTGCGGCTCGGGGATTTCGTCAAGTTCGTCCTCTCAAAAAGGCACCCTGCCGACGATCGCATCCTTTGTGGCGAGCCCATCAAGCATCAACTCCGGTACAACCAGCACGCTGAGCTGGGCGGCCGCAGGGGCGACGAGTATTGCCATTACGCCGGGGACATTCACCTCCACCTCGACAAGCGGTTCAACGAGCATGAGTCCGACGGCGACGACCACCTACACGCTCGCAGCGTCCAATTCCTTTGGCACGGCCACCTCTACGGCAACGATCACCGTCACCGCAAGCACAGCCGGGCGGTCCAACCATTAGCTCGTTCACGGCTAGTCCCACAAGCATTGTTTCGGGCTCGAACAGCACACTCAGTTGGGCGGTCTCAGGGGCGACGAGTATTGCCATTACGCCGGGGACATTCACCTCCTCGTCGGCAAGTGGTTCGACCAGCGTAAGCCCAACGGCAACGACGACCTATACGCTGACCGCCACCGACGCCTCCGGCTCGACCACCTCCACGGCCAAAGTCACGGTAACCGGCCCCGGCGGTCCGCTGGCGATCCTAACCACTTCATGTCCAGGCGGAACACAGGGCGCGGCCTACGCAGGTTGCACAATCGTCGCCAATGGCGGCACTCCGCCTTACAAATTCTCCCTAAACACGAGTCCCAACTTTCCACCATTACCTGAGGGGATGTCGCTCAATACAACTACGGGGAGCATCGGCGGCTCCCTGATCGGCGGTCAAGGCACCTACACGCCCGAATTTGTAGTTACCGACTCCACCAATACTCAGGCAACGCAGGACATCAGCATCGCCATTAACGGCAACAACGCGTTTCTGTCGACCATTTTCCCGTCCACTTCTATTTTTCACCATCGAGTGGACGCCGCCACCACCGGCTTGCCCGTGGACTCTTCCCCCGCAGCGCCTATGTACAGTGGCTATTTGTCAGAGACGATTAAGCCATTCTTTGGGAACAATTCGAATGCTCCCTTTCCCAATGGAATACCAGCCATTCAGGTTCCCTACAACCAGCCGGACGTATCGGTCGCAACCACTCTGTATCAATCCTACTTTACGTCGGGTCCCATTCCGGCGAATGCTCCCGTGGAAGGCACCGCCAACTCGACCGGAGACCGACACGTTCTGGTCTACCTGGAGGCAGGCGGGGGAAACAACCCGGCTCTCTACGAGATGTGGCAGGGAATATACGAAAATGGTCCTTGGACCGATTCGTCGAACGCGCTTTGGCCCAACGTATCTTCGAATGCCCTTACAACGCAAGGGAACGGAACATCCGATGCCGCGGGACTTCCCGTAGGGCCCCTGCTCGCCAATGCCGACGAAGTAGTCGGCACTGGCACACCCAGTTCGCCGAACGGTACCATCCAGCATCCCATCCGCTTCACCCTCAACCACATCGTGAACTACTGGGTCTGGCCTGCCACTGAGACTGCAGGCGTGGGGAGTTGCACGGCTTCAGGAGGTGCCGCTATTCCCACGGAATCACAAATTTCGCAATCGGCGCCTCCAGCGAGCTGCACCATGTCCGGACCCGCCGGTGAGATCTATCGGCTGAAAGCTTCGGTGACCACTCCCTCTTGTACCTCCACAAGTCCACAAGCGGCCATTATCATCACCGCCTTCCGAAACTATGGAATCATCCTGGCCGACAACGGAGACAGCGGCGGGCTCATCGGTACTCCCGACGCTCGCTGGAACGATATCGATCTTGCGTGTCTTACAAGTCTCACCTTGTCGGACTTTGAGCCTGTAAACGTCTCGAGTCTTATCGTTAGCAACGACAGTGGGGCCACCAGTCATTAGCGACTCCTTCGCGATGCGCGGAAGCCGTGATTTTCCCTGGGAAAGCTTTGGATGCTTGGAAATCTGATCGTATTGGATCGGGAAGGACAACGGGGCGGTACGTTTCTTTCAGTATGTTGCTCGTCCACCGCTGAGATCGAAAACAGCGCCCGTTGTGAAAGAATTCTCTTCCGATACCAGCCAGGCGACCATGGCGCTCACTTCCTCAACCTCCAGAAAGCGTCCTCGCGGTATGCGTGACAGCATGAAATCAATGTGCTCCTGGGTCATTTGCTCGAATATGCGAGTACGCGCGGCGGCGGGAGTAATGCAGTTGACCGCGATGTTCTTGTTCGCGGTTTCTTTTCCGAGCGACTTCGTGAACGCTATCACTCCCGCCTTTGACGCGCTGTAGGCCGACGCGTTCGCATTCCCTTCTTTGCCTGCAATCGAAGCCACATTTACAATGCGGCCGTAACCCTGCTCCAGCAGATGGGGAATGATCGCGCTGCAACACAGAAAAACGCCCGTCAGATTTATGTCAATCACCTGTTTCCATGCATCCAGCGGATATTCCCAAGCCTTGAGGTTCGGGCCGGCGATACCAGCGTTTGCGACAAGGATGTCGATTCGGCCGTGCTTGTTCAAAGCGGACGTCGTAGCCTTTCTCACACTCTCAGCCGAGGCGACGTCCACCACTTCGCTGGACGCTTCGCCTCTGCGGCTGAGATCTGCTTGAGCTTTTTTCAAGAGAACTTCATCTCGATCCCAGAGCGACAATGTCGCGCCCGAAGCGATCAAACGGGATGCGATGGAGAAGCCGATGCCTTGCGCTGCTCCGGTGACGACTGCTTTACGTCCCTTTAGGTCAATCTGATTCATGATTCCTCTCTGATGCTGTCGATTATGCGTACGACAGCTTATCCGCTGCCGGCGTTCCGGATGAACGTCAATGTACATGATGTACTACGCTAGGCTATTCTGCTTTCCGAGGAGAACATGACTTTGCACCCGATCATCCGCGCCATCTCCCAACCGCTGTTTGCAATCCTTCTTTCGCTTCCAGCCCTGGCCCAACAGCCCGCGCCTTCTATCCCTTCCACTGGCTCCCCTGGGCTGGATCAGTACCGGGCGTCGCGGATTGCAATCTACACGGACGATTTCGGGCAACTGGCACGGTATCGGAAGGACGACGCCGCGATCGCACCGCCGGCCGCGAGCGAAAGCCGAGTCGTATTTCTTGGCGACTCCATCACCGACTACTGGAAGTTACCAGACTATTTTCCTGGCAAGCCTTATATCAACCGCGGCGTCGATGGGCAAACCACGCCCGAGATGCTGGTGCGTTTCCGCCAGGATGTGATTGCTCTGCACCCCAAAGTGCTGGTCGTGCTTGCGGGAACCAACGACATCGCCGGCGTCACCGGACCCACGCTGAACGAAGACATCGAGGCCAACTACGCTTCCATGGCCGACCTGGCGCGCGCGCACGGCATCCGCGTGGTCTTTGCATCCATCCTTCCCGTGCACAACTACACCCACGATGCGGAGGAGTCTTTTGCGCTGCGTCCGCGCGATAGAATCTTGGCGCTGAACAAATGGCTGAAAGACTACTGTGCCCAGAACCGCTTCGTGTATCTCGACTATTTCAGCGCCTTAGTAGACGACCGCGGCATGCTCAAGCGCACCCTAGCCGACGATGGCCTCCACCCGACAGATGCCGGATACAAGATCATGGCGTCCCTAGCGGAGAAGGCGATTCAGAAGGCGCTAGCGGAAAACAGATCCCGATAAGCGGAACGCAGCTATCTCGGGCTGGTCCCCGCAGAACAGTTGAGCGGCGATTGCGGACGGCTAGGTCACGTCGCCCAAAACCGGGTACCCCCTCACCCTGTTTCTGCCGTTGCATTGGTCACTGTTTCAACCAGCCTTGTAATTGCAGCCAGTCGGCAAACCTGTCAATCCAACGATCCGTAGGGAGGTTGTGTTTTCGCATTCCGAAACCGTGGCCGCCCTTCGCATACATGTGCAACTCGGCGGATTTGTGCGCAGCGGTCCATTTCTCGTACAAGGCGATGCTGTCGGGCGCCAGCCCGAGTTGGTCGTCGGTCGCCGCCGCAATAAACATGGGCGGCGCGTCGACTGGCACGGGAGCATCTCTAAACATCCCCGCGGCTCCATAGATCGAGGCTACAAAGACGGGTCGGCCTCCGGGCGCGTAACGGAAAGCAACTCCGGCAGCGACGGTTCCACCAGCGGAGAAACCGATGACGCCGACGCGGTCGGGCGACACCCCCCATTCCGACGCGTGCTGCCGAACGTAGGTGACCGCGGCTAAGCCATCGGCTACGGACAACGGAACGATCTTCGTTAAGATCTCTTGAAATTTCTGCTTATCCGCGAACATGTCCGTAAATTCCTGCGGGGCGTCGTCTCCGGTGTGAGCGATGCGGTACTTCAACACAAAAGCGGTCACGCCTCTCTCGGCCAGGTATTTGGCAAGGTCCGTGCCCTCGCTAGTGATGGAAAGGGCCATGAAACCACCGCCCGGACAGATCACCACAGCCGTCCCGTTTCGCGACTCCGGAGAAGGCTTAAAAACGGTCAAGCTGGGCTTGGTCACGTTGGCGACGACTTCGGTGTTCCAAATCTTCGAGAAGTACTCTTTTTCGGGATAGTTCCCTTGTGCCGGGCCGGGCGGCGTGCCGGGGTAGAGGGGCAGGACATCCTGAGCAGCCACGCAGGTCGCGAGCAACAACACCAGGGAAAGGGTTCGAACGAGGAAAGCTTTCATGGCCGTACAGTCTAGCAAAGAGTCGCGCTTGTGATCGTGGGGGCACGGGATGGCTGACCCGGCAGCCCTCGCCTTCGGCCAGACGTCCGATGCAGGGTCAGGCGGATCACCGTTTCACCCACTGCTTGGCGCGCAGGTCAAATCCTTCCTGACGCCAACCGGGACTTCGATTTAGAGCCCTGGAACCGCGGCCCAATCGCGACAGAGGTTGCTAACCATGCAAGACTGACATAGTCTACCTATGTCAACCAGACGAGGACCTCCCTCCGGACGAAATCCCCTGGGGACACTCGGTCTGCTGACCTTGAAAACTCCGGCGTGCTTTGGCGAAATATATAAGGATAGGAAATCGCTAATTGCATGCAGCGGATATCGGAGGAGTTCCAAGTCAAAGAAGGTTCGTTGTATCCGTCGAGGATCAAGGGATCAGTAACCGCGAAGTGGAGCCCGACGGCTGGAAATCGTCGCACTCGTTATTGTCAGCCGACGGCCGCGGGCCGCAAACAATGGCTGGTCGCAACGTCACCGTTCGAACGCGTCGCCGGGGCGATCACGCGTGTCATTCGAGCGGTTTGAAAGGAGTTCTCAGATGAACTGGCTGCGCGAACTCGCAAGACGACTCCGGATGCTGATGAATCACCGGCAGTTCGACGCGGACCTGGAAGAGGAGATGCGCCTGCATCTCGAAATGCGCCAGCATGAACATTTGCAGTCGGGCATGGAAGCAGATGACGCTCGGGCCGCCGCCCGGCGTCGGTTTGGCAACCTGACCGCGCTGAAGGAAGTAAGTCACATGGCGTGGGGCTGGGAATGGTGCGAGCACCTCGCGCAGGACGTTCGCTACAGCCTGCGCATACTCCGCAAAAATCCCGGCTTCACCGCCGTTTGCGTCCTCACTCTTGCGCTTGGAATTGGCGTGAACACCGCCATTTTCAGCGTGGTCTATGCGGTAGTGCTCAAGCCGCTCCCCTTTCCCGATGCGCAGCAGCTCTACACCATCTTCCAGCAGCGCCCGCAGGACGCCAGCGTCCAAGTCGGTTTCTCGTACCTTGACCTGCAGGACGTGGTCGCGCAGGACAGCGCTTTTAGCGGAATGACCGGAGTCTCGGCCCACGAGCTCACTCTCACCGGACATGGCGATCCCTTGATCGTCAAGGTGGCCGATGTCACTTCTCAGCTTTTCTCCGTCTTCGAGCAGCAGCCCCTTCTCGGCCGCGGGTTCCGACCCGAAGACGGCAAACCCGGCGCGGCGAATGTCGTCATCCTCAACGAAAGTGTTTGGCGCAGCGTGTTCTCGTCCGACCCCAACATCATCGGCGCCTCGATCAACCTCGATAAGCGCGCCTTCACCGTGGTAGGGGTCATGCCGTTAAGATTCGGCTTTCCGCGGTTGTCCGGCAAGGGTGAAGTTTGGATACCGGTGGGCCAGGATCCTCTGTTTGAGTCCTTTATGAACCTCCGCTCGAGGCACTGGCTGCTCACCACTGGCCGGCTCAAACCCGGCGTTTCCTTGGCCGAGGCGCAAGCGGAGCTGGATGTGATCGGACAGCGTCTCGCAAAGCAATTTCCAGCGGAGAACGCTGGCTGGGAAATTCACCTCCTGCCGCTTGAACGCCTGATTGTTGGCGACCTTCGCTCTCCGCTCCTGGTGCTTCTGGGTGCCGTCGCGCTCGTGCTGGTCATCGCCTGCGCGAACCTCGCGAACCTGCTGCTCACGCGCGCCACTTCCCGAACCCGTGAAATCGCTGTTCGCACTGCGCTCGGGGCCGGCCGCGGCCGTATCGTGCGCCAAATGCTCAGCGAAACCGCCGTTCTCGGACTGCTTGGAGGAACGGCCGGCATCGTTCTCGCCTACTGGGGCGTCAACGCTCTCGGCTCACTCATTCCCGAAAGCGTGCCGCAGCTGAATCCGATTCGTGTGGATCACGTTGTGCTTCTGTTCGCGCTGGCCATTTCCACGGTTGCGATTTTTCTCTTCGGTTTGGCGCCCGCTTTTCTGGCCGCCAAGTCCGATCCGCAAGCGAGCCTGCGCGAAGGAGGCACGCGTTCGGGCGAGAGCGCCGCCGGCGGCCGCGCCCGCAGCATTTTTGCCGGAGCGGAAATTGCGCTCGCGATGGTGCTACTGGTCGCAGCGGGTTTGCTGATCCGCAGCTTTTCGAAGCTCACCGCCGTCAGTGCCGGCTTCGACACCGCACACATCGTCAAAGCCAACGTCGCATTGCCGCGCGACCAGTACAAAACGCCGCAGCAGTGGCTGGCATTCACGGACGATCTTCTCGCTCGCGTGCAAGCCGAACCCGGCATGCAGGATTCCGCTCTTGTCGTTCCCACCCCACTGGCGGACCTCGGCGTCCGTGTTCCCTTCGAAATCGTTGGCCAGCCACCTGCCACCGCGGCAGAATCGCGCACCGGGGACTACGTAGCCGCCACTCCGAACTATCTTCACGTGATGGGGATTCCGCTCATTGCCGGTCGCTTCTTGACTGCAGACGACGTGATGTCCACGCCGCGCGTCACCTGTATCAGCGCGGCCATGGCGCGCGTCTATTTCCCCAATCAAAATCCGATTGGCAAGCGAATTTCCTTCTCTTTTCCGCCCGATCCCGGCGTACCGCGCGAAATTGTCGGCATCGTCGCCGATGTGCGCGATTCGGCCCTGGGCGAAGACCCGAAGCCCATGATGTACGTGCCTTTTGCGCAAGATCCGTTCTGGGGTTCGGACCTGGTCGTCAGCTCCACGCTCTCCACCGCCAGCGTCGCCGACGCGATCCGCAAAGACGCCCTAGCGATCGACAAAGACTTGCCCGTCGGCGACATCGCGAAAATGACGGACGTTCTTGCCACAAACGTCGCTCAACCGAAATTCCGCACGGAATTGCTCACGCTCTTCGCGGCCATGGCTCTGGTCCTTGCCGCCACGGGAATTTTCGGCGTGATCTCCTACTCCGTCTCACGCCGCACGCGCGAAATCGGCATCCGCATGGCGCTCGGCGCTTCGCGCAAAACCATCTCGCATATGATCTTGCGGGAGACGCTGCTTCTCGCGCTTGCCGGGCTTACCGTCGGGGTTCCCTGCACCTTCGCGGCGTCGCATTTGCTTGGCCATATGCTTTTTGGCGTCTCGGCAAACGATCCCGTCATCTTAATCGCCGTAGCCTTCACCCTCATCGCGGTCGCGTTGATCGCCGGCTTTGTTCCTTTGCTCCGCGCCATGCGAGTCGATCCGATGGTCGCACTGCGCTACGAGTAAGTCATGGTCCCCAGGGGCCCACAACGAAGGATGAAAATAAGGCCGAGTTGAGTTAGCGTGCAGAACAGCCGTGTGGTGACAGAGGCCGACTTACTCTGGCGCTCACGGAGCACGCCTAGGAGATTTTCGCTTTTTCGAAGCGTCCAACGCCACGCGGTAGAAGCGAGTTACGGGACCGTAGCGAAACTACCCTTTATATTTCTGATGCCTACCTGTTTTTCCGTATGGATCGCCAAGCTCAAAAGTTGTTTATAAGCGAGGCAGTGGTTTCCCGCCGTTTGGTTTGTTTTTTCCATCAGGTCAAGCTTGCTTTTCCATGTGAACGGAGGCGGCGAGTCCCAGACAGGAGGCTTGTGAAACCAACGGTTTGAAATTGCGCGGCGGCCTTATTGCCTGTCGCCGAAGCAAATTGATGCACGGAGGATTAGCCATATGGAGCGAGCTGTATTTACTGATGCTGTCGTCGCAAATGACTCGAATAGTTCGGGGGTGTCCTGGGCAGCAGTAATTGCTGGCGCATTCGTCGCCGCGGCCTTGTCCCTTGCGCTTCTGGCCTTGGGCACCGGAATCGGTTTTTCAGCCGTTTCTCCTTGGGCAAGTGTCAGTGCATCTGCTTCAACCATCGGATGGACCGCCGTTGTCTGGTTAGTCCTGATGCAATTGATCGCCTCGTCAATTGGAGGCTATCTCGCGGGCCGATTGCGTACAAAATGGGTCAATATTCACACCCACGAAGTCTACTTCCGTGATACAGCGCACGGTTTTCTGGTCTGGGCTGTTGGTCTTGTTATCACTTTCGCTTTTCTAACCTCGGCAGCAACGTCTCTATTGGGCCGCGAGCACGCGGGCGCGAGAGCGGACGAATCCGGATCGGCTCCTGGTGTCCTCAGCCCAAATGCGTATTTTATCGATACCCTGCTGCGGCCGAGCGATCCTGGGGCTAGTCAGGAAAACGCTTCGCTACGCAGTGAAGTAGGTCTCATTTTTCTGAACGCCATGCAAAAACAGAGTCTGCCGCCAGCAGATAAATCGTATCTCTCCCAAGTCGTGGCTGCAAAAACCGGAATTAGCGAACCGGTTGCAGAAAAACGAGTTGATGACGCTTTTACCGCGGCTCGGCAGGCGGCGGATGACGCTCGCAAGGCGGTAGCACATTCCATGTACTGGACATTCCTTGCTCTTCTGGTGGGTGCTTTTTGTGCAAGTTTTGCTGCAACGATCGGTGGTAAGCAACGGGATCTTGTTGTAGTTGTCTGAAACCGATGAGGGAGGCTAAGACATGCGGTCAATTTTATTGCTGTTGCTGGGTGTGCCCATTCCTTTCATTATCTTGATCGGGCTCTTCAGCCACTTCTAGAAGCAGTAGGATGCAATCGCGTCATGGCTCGGGTTTCGAAGAGGCAACTTCGAAGCTGCGACGCGGAAAGCAATGGCAGAGGTGCTGGCGCGGCTCGCCACAAAAGCGTGGCGTTTACAGACGCCTTGCGTTCTACACTGTTCGGTAGCAATGCCTCTCGCAGAAAAACAGTGGCGGAGGGGGTGGACTTCTGGCTGGGTCTCGCCTTCCACGCAAAGACGCCAGTTCGCGTCGCGCCGGGTACCCGGGCAGTGTTCTATGACGTACCCCGAAAGAAATGGGCAGATGGGGCGAATTTCAAACGCGAGGCTTAAAAACGATGTGCTCGGACTCCAGAGCTTCCGAGACCTTGCTCACTAAGGTATCGCGCGCAAAAGGCTTCTGAAGGAAAAAACCTTCGTCTAGAAACTCACCGCTTCCGGTGTTGTATTCCAAATACCCTGACATATAAACGATCTTCAGGTCAGGCCGAAGGTCTTTTAGTCGCTTGGCGAGTTCAGGACCTCGCATGCCAGGCATGACGACATCCGTTACGAGCACATGAATTCGCTTATCCAAACGCTCCGCGATCGAGAGCGCCTCCTGGCCGTTTCGAGCAACGAGAACGGTATAGCCGGCCGATCTCATAAACAAGGCGGCGAGCTCTCGAACTTCGGCTTCATCCTCAACAATCAGCACGGTCTCAGATTGACGAGCAGTCGGCGCGGGGATTCCCGTCTTACTTACGGTTGTCGCTGGACGCTCGTGCACCACGGGCAGATAGACTTCAAATCGCGTTCCTTTTCCGGTTTCCGACTCGACCCAGATGCATCCCCCGCTCTGTTTGACCACGCCATACACGGTGGCAAGACCCAAACCGGTTCCCTTGCCCTGTCCTTTTGTTGTGAAGAAAGGCTCAAAAATACGCGCCTTAGTAGTCGCGTCCATTCCTTGACCTGTGTCGGTGACTGCCAGAAGTATGTAGTCTCCAGGCAACATAGGAGGCCGGGTTCGCGCAAACATATCATCCACACTTACGTTGTGGGTCTCTATCGTTAGCCTGCCGCCCTCCGGCATGGCGTCACCGGCATTCACGGTTAGATTCATGATGACCTGCTCGATTTGCCCGGGATCGGCTTTCACGAGTCCGAGCGATGCACCCGATTGGAAAGTGAGCACAACGTCTTCTCGGATTAGCCGTTTGAGCAAGCTGGACATGTCGGCGACCAGTGAATTCAGATCAAGCACCTTCGGTTGTAACACTTGCATCCGGCAGAAGGCCAACAGCTGACCGGTCAGCGACGCAGCCCGGTCAGCTGCTTTATCAATCTGACAGGCACTGCGGTGATTGGCGTCAAGAGGTTGCAACCGGTCCACGAGTAGGTTGCTGTGCCCCTTGATGACCGTGAGCAGGTTATTGAAGTCATGCGCCACGCCGCCAGCCAACCGTCCCATCGCTTCCATTTTCTGGGCTTGACGAAGTTGATCTTCGAGTTGCTGCCGCTGGGACTCATTCTTCTTCAGTGTGCCGCGCATACGATCGAAAGCGCGGGTGACTTGTGCTACTTCATCTTGACCTTGCGCGGCCAGCGGAAAAGCGAAATCGCCTTGTTCGAGAGCGCGCACACCCTCCACCAGGCTTGCTAGCGGGTGTGTGAATTTATCGGCGATGGCAAACACAAACAAACTGCCGACGAGCACCGCCAGGAGACCCAGTCCTTCCAGCAGATGATTCAGTCTTTGTAGAGAAACGCGTGCTTCACTGTACGACTTGAGAACGGTCAGATCGAGGGCTTGGTGGGTACCCGATGCCAGCTCGACCGAATTCGCAAGAAACTGCTCACCGTTGATTTGAATCTTTTCCTGCGATGCACCGTCTTGCAGCTGACGCGAAACCTCTTGCTCTTGGGCCGAAGAGAGGCTACTGGCAACTATCTCGCGACCATATCGGAAAACCAACTGGCTGGACGAGACCGGTCGAATATCGCTAGTCGTCGGGTCTATGCCACGACCGACAATTACGGTGCCAAGAAGGCGACTCTTCTTTGGTATGCCATCGTAAAAGGGCTCCAGCACCACTTGATACAAGCGCTTACCGCTGTACCACCAACTGGAAGTTTTTTCTTCCTTGAGCGACTGCTGAAGCAAGCCCTCCGCGGTAGCGACGGGGAACTCAAAAGTGGTCGTGTGCAGGGCAACAATCTTTCCGTTGCCGTCTGCGAGTACAAATAGATCGCAATCATCCGACTGCCATGGGTCTTCGCTGGCATCCTGAATCGTCGTCGCGTCGCCATTTCTCATGAACGCCAACGATGCCAGCAGATCCGCCTTGCGACTGAGGGCAATCTGGTGCTGATGCTGCGCGACCTGAAAATTGAGGATGACGTTCAGTGCGTCCTGTTGGATTTCCCGCTGTTCGCGCACCTGGGCGTTGTTACGGACCAGGAGTAAAGTGCCGCACGTCAGCGTCGCGGTAACCAGAACAAGCGACAGCAGGAATTTTGTACGTAGTCGCAACTCGCCTCGCTGTGTGCAATACCCTCTTAGCTCGCTACGGAACGCAACTCCACCGGATTAGAGGACGGACAAGATCGACAATCAACGCAGGAAAAACATACCATCCAGGATTGGGAACTGGGAATGGACCCAAGGTACAGGTGTGCTGGAACTACACACACGGCTGACGCCGGGACCAAATGTCTATGGCGTAGGAGCCCCAGTAGGCTGTAGAGGACTTTGCGATTTACAGTATCTACGGGAGGGCTCCTGACCACGGCGCACAGCAGTCTGCCCGAACCCACTTACGGTTCCGGCTTTGGCTTTGGCTTTGGTTCGAAGATGTAGGAACAGGTGCACTCAGGCTTGTCAAGTGAAGACCGTATTGCGTGCGTTTCGCCCACCTTCTAGTCTTATGTCTCTTCCAGCCGTTGAACAAAACAGAAGCACCGCAATAACCGTCCTATTCGTGGCTCTGCCCACCCTCGCGGTCGGTCCGTTCGCATACTTTCCGTACACAACCGCTTGAGTCTAGACAGAGCGCCTGCAAACGGTCCGACCGTGGCGCGCTGCCGTGGGCAAGAGCGGGTAGGCAGGCGCAATAAAACGCGTACGAACGCCTGGAAGCACGCATGGCGCATCTAAGTTCTATCTCATGCGCAAAGGAAGGTCGTAATGTCAAAGCAAAACAAAGGCAGTCTGGCGAACCCCTTGCGTCTCGCCCCCCGCGATGAAGACGACGAGAAGATCATTCAAGTAATTATCGAAACGCCAAAGGGAAGCCGAAACAAGTATGCCTTCGATGTCGATCAAAAAGTGTTTGAATTGACCAAGGTGCTGCCTGCCGGAATGGCATTCCCGTATGACTTTGGATTCATCCCATCTACCTTGGCCGAGGATGGCGATCCTACCGACGTACTCGTGCTGATGGACGAACCTGCCTTTCCGGGATGCCTGTTAAAGTGCCGCATCATCGGTGTCATCGAGGGCAAGCAGGGGAAGGGGAAGAAAGCCGAACGAAATGACCGAATCGTCGCGATCGAGAAGATGAATCACAGTTACGCCGACATTAAGCGGATCGATGATCTTGGCAAGGAATTCGTAGAGGAATTGGAAGAGTTTTTTATCCACTACCACCAACTGATCGGTCAAGAGTACCGAGTTCTCGACGTGAAGGGACCGGGGGAAGCACGTCGGAGGATCAAGGACGGGGTACGAGCATTGAAGAAGGCAGGTTGATTCAAGCCCCGGATTGGAGGCACCGTTGAAGGAAATGCTGTTTCGATTCTTGGTCGGCGGATTTGTAGTTTCCATATTTTCGGCCTTGGCCGATGTTCTAAAGCCAAGAAGCGTTGCCGGGTTATTCGGTGCCGCTCCTTCGGTTGCATTAGCGACGCTGGGCCTGACCATTGCCGGGAACGGAATCGTGTATGCGTCGCTTGAGGCCCGATCCATGATCGGGGGTGCCGTGGCGCTATTTGTGTACACATATCTGGCGACATGGATGATGTTCAGGTACAAACCTTCAGCCCTGCTGGTCACCGCGGGGCTTCTCCCCGTGTGGCTTTCCAGTGCATTCGCCGTTTGGTCCTTAGTCCTCAAATGAAATGTTAGTTAAATTCGAGCTTTCCTCGCTGAAGCGAACGAGATGGTATGAGGTCTTTGTTCGCTTCCTTTTCGGAGGGCTCGCGACGGTTGCGACCGGAATGATCGCGAAGCGCTACGGCCCGGTCATAGGTGGGCTATTTTTAGCGTTTCCTGCGTTGTTTCCAGCAAGTGCAACTCTTGTTGAAAAACATGAAAAGGAAAAGAAACAGCGAGCTGGCTTGAACGGAATTCGCCGCGCAAGGAAGGCAGTTGCGCTCGAAGCTCGCGGAGCCACGATGGGCAGCATCGGACTAGCAGCGTTTGCCGTCGTTGTATGGCAGCTTCTCCCCGGTGGAAACGTATGGGTGGTATTGGCAACCGCTACTTTGGCTTGGCTCGCGATTTCTGCGTTGATTTGGCGAATGCGCCGATTTAATCCCTGACCCCGGGCAAACTCAGTAGATGCGTTTGCTGTTTTCTTGCGGGGTGCCGGGAAGGTTATGACGTAACCGTGGGCAATAATACGTGGCTCGAAACCCCGGCTCTTACTTGGTTGCGTCCGAAAGCTTTCGCCGAGTACAGGGCATGGTCGGCCCGGGTGAGCAGTTCTTGCAACGTCGGCTCTCCGGTTCCGTCGAATCCCGCGATTCCGAAGCTTGCGGTGATCATCACCTCTTGGCCATTCAAGACACACGGCTCATTGGCGAAATCTGCCCGCAGGCGCTCAACGGTATGAATAATGGACTTCTTGTCTCCGTGCGTCATGATGAGTAGAAATTCGTCGCCACCCAGTCTCCCGCATATATCCGAAGCGCGCGTGTTGGCTTTCAGAACCGTTGCGAAACGCTTAATCGCTTCGTCTCCGGCGAAATGACCGTGCGTGTCATTCACCAGTTTGAATTTATCTAAATCAGTGACTACGACCCAGAAGCCGAATTTGTGACGTATTGCTGCCTGGAGTTGTTTAAAAGCGAACTCTTCCACCGCCATGCGATTCGGTAGGCCGGTCAAGTGGTCGGTCCTCGCAGTTTTCTCCAGAAGGGAGTTTTTCGCCTCAATCTCGCGCCGCATCTGGACAGTCCTGCAGCCGACTCGGATGCGCGCCAGGAGCTCGCCGGTGACAAAGGGTTTGGCTAGGTAATCGTCGGCCCCGGCATCTAGTCCCTCGACAAGGTGGTCGGTGTCCGCATTCTGCGTCACAAGGACGATGTATGTGTAGGGGTTGCACGAGGCGCGGATGTGACGGCAGAGTTCTGGACCAGACAACCCGGGCATCAACCAGTCAGAGATCAGGATTTCGGGTTGAAACTCGACGAGTTGCTTTAACGCTTCGGCGCCGTCACCGACAAAACGAAGCTCGTACGGTTGGCTCGCAAGGACGACTTCAAGGAGCTTTCTGCACACCGGGGAATCTTCAGCGATGAGTACGCGTGCGGCGATTTGTGGGTTAGCACTCATTTGTGCAGACGAACCCGTCCCTGGGTGAGGGCGGTCAATCCAATGTAGGAAATTGGGCCTTTTGTCGGAATGGAACCATCGTTTCAATGTGCTTAATGAGCCAGCGTGGAAGACTGTAGAGCGGGACAAACAGCCCGACTCGGGCTGTGGTTGTTGCGAACAGATTACCTAGGGTCAGCTGGGAAGAAACGGTTACTGGTCGAAGGGCCAGGGTTGGATGGCCGAGGCCCCTCCCGCAATACAAGAAGTGGCCCCCGGGGGTCTTTCGCCGCCGCGCTGGCGGCCGCCTTGCTGCTGGGAATCTCACATTCGCCCATATCTTAGGGACGCTTCCCAACCCCTACTATGGAGGCCGGTACGTCACCCGGCTGGGCTGAGTCAAGGCAACGATGTTTGTTTGGAGGGCGTTGTGCAAAGGAAAATCCTGATTGTAGACGACAGCGAGGTCATGCGACGCATCCTGAAAAATCTCCTGGAAAAAAATCAGGAGTGGACGGTAGACGCGGAAGCGACAGATGGGCGAGATGCCGTGGAAAAGGCCAAGAAGCTGCGTCCCGACCTGACCATACTCGACTTTTCCATGCCATCCATGGATGGGCTGGAGCTTGCTGGAGAGCTTAAGCGCATCGATCCGCAGATGCCGATCGTCATGTTGACGGCCTTTAAGAACGAATCGCTGAATCGAAAGGCATACAAAGCGGGCGTCACCTGGGTGCTCTCGAAAAGCGAGGGTATAGACAGGGTGTATGACTTCGCCCGTATCCTGCTCAGACCGAACTCTCCGCCAGCCCAGTCAGCCACCCCTGCTGAAGTGCTATCGCCCAACCCTGACCGCGTGTTCCCCCGCCGAAGGCAGCCTATCTTCCGCACGAAGCAGCTCTAGGCATCACGGAGGCTAAGCAGCTGCCGACATGCAAGGGAGGGCTTTCACCGGCCAGCCGAGTCACGTTCGGCAAGAATTCGCGAACGCGCTGGTTCCAGGCCGCATTCTCGCTACCTTAATATAGGGCATTCAGGCCAGCGATCCCGTGACCTTCGTCGCGGTCTCTGCCTTGCCTATCGGGCCACCCGAATAGAGCCGATCAAGGCTCTGCGGGAGGGAATGGGTGCGGGCCTAGCGGTTGCGGTGCATCCGGAGTTCCCCTGTCGAAGGCTAGGCCGGTAGCGAGTAAACATCGCCACTGGGCGGCATCGGCTTTCCCTTGAATGCTTTTGTGAAGCGAACTCGTACTAGCCAGAAAATCAGCAAAACCAGTGGAAGCACGGTGAGAAATAAATACAGGCCGGTGCTAAATAGCGCCGGGGGAAGGTGTTGCCCGAGCCGCACTGCCGAAAGCAATCTCAGTGGGCGGTTCGAGGGTCCCATGAAAAATGACCCTGCTGCGATGAACAGCCCAAAGCACATCCGCCAGAGATGCCGGGCGATGCGCTTCGCCCCAAAAACGCCGCCGCGCAGGAGCATGCGAACGTCGCCCGCGGCCGCAAGCAGACAGATGGAACCCATGAAAAAACTCATTCCGACGGGAACCCCGTTTTGTGAAGTTGCCCCGCTGCGAAGTACTGCCATACCATTTACCCAGGTGAGGATACCGAGCGTTAGAGGAATCAGCAGGGCAACCCAGTCCATACGGCTCGTTTCACCCTCCCTCCGCCTTGCGGTCAGCCACCCGGTTCCAACTAAGTAGAAGGTTATGATTCCTCCGCCGATGTTGCTTGGTTGATCCCTCACAATTCCCAGGTACACCGCGCCAACAGCCATGATCAGCATCGACGCGACAAACACCCGTCCGGCCTGGACATGGCGGGGGGAGCCTTTGCGGAACGACACTGCGGCAGCGCCGGAAAACAAGCCAACGGTTCCAGCACAAATATGAAGAACAAGTATGGGCGAGTAGGGCACGGGGCACGTCTTTCTCTGAACTGTATACGCGGACCGGAGCCCAAGTGTTTCACGCCTTCCCGGTCATCACGGAACGCCAACCCCGCCGGACGAGTGCCTTCCTTCTATTCGGTAAGCCAAAAGCGATCTGGGCAACTGCGGTGTCATGCAGTCAGGCGATATCACTGTGCATTGGGACCGTAGGGAGGCACACGATTGACCTTGTCACTTTGTCCGCTGATGCCGACGCCGCGTCAGAGAGTATATGCAAGAATTGATCGAAGCCCATTGGAACGGTCGCTGGAAACGGACACTGGCCGCTCTTAGCCCCTGTAGGATCGCGGAGGCGTCATGAAGAAGAAAACTCTCCCTGCCAGTCGAATCGTTCCGCTCGCTCTTTGGATCAGTTTTGGTTTCTCCACCCAGGCCGTGAACGCTCAGAATGTGAAGGTACACGTCTCGTCCAAATCGGGCGACCGTCTCACACCGAAAGACGATCTTCAGTTTGCCGATACGAAATCCGACGGAGGCGCAACGTTTCAAATCAATGACTCGGTGAAATATCAGAGAATGGATGGCTTCGGCGCGTCCATCATGGAAGCCGGGCTCATCACGCTGAACACGCTGCCCGCGGGGAAGCAGGAAGAGGTGCTTCGCTCACTGTTCGATCCCCAGCAGGGTGCGGGGTTTACGGCGATGAAAACACCGATCGGCGGAACGGACTTCCAGTCCGCTGGCCCGTGGTACACCTATGACGACACGCCGGGCGACACGGAATTAAGGAATTTCTCGGTCGAACGTGATTTCGGGCCCAATGGCGTCGGGACCTACATCCTCCGCGCTCGAAAGTACGGCAACTTCGCTTTGCAGTCTCCCATGGACTACCCGCCGGACTGGATGCTCTACGACGTGAAGAACCACCAGGATATCGACCCGAAATATTATCCCGTGCTTGCAAAATACTTTGTGCGCTACCTCGAGGAGTACAAGAAGCGCGGCATCACCATTGATTATCTGAGTCTGTTCAATGAACCAGAAAAGGTCTACACGAAAATCAAGTATCCCGAGATCCGCACCTTGCTCCGGGATTTTGTGGGTCCAGCGGTCGTGCAGTCAGGCTTGTCCACAAAGATGATGCTTAGCGAGGCCCCAGAGCGAGGCGATGCCTACAAGCGCTACCCCATTGTCCTGAATGATCCCGCCGCCCGGAAATTTGTGTCCGTTGTTGGCTATCACGGGTACGACTACAAGAACTTTGACAAGATTGCCAGGCTGGAAGCGAAATATCCCGATCTTCGGTTTTGGATGGACGAATTCTGCTACGCGTATGAAGCTGGGATTCCCCGCAGCAAAAGACTTCCAGTCTATGACTTCGACGATGGCGATTATTGGGGCAATACCATCTTCAGCGATCTGGAAGCGGGAACCTCCGCGTGGCTCTACTGGAACGCCATCCTGGACGAGACCGGGGGTCCGTGGGCGGTCTCGGTTGTCCACGGCAACCCGGACCCAAACGAGCAGCACCCGGTGGTGATCATCAACAAGGTCACGCACGAGGTCACCTACACCGGCACCTACTACTATCTGGCACATTTCAGTAAATTTGTGCGGCCCGGCGCGACGCGCGTACAGGTGAACGGGAAAAGCCAGGGCGTGCGCGTCATGGCTTTTCAAACGCCGGAAGGCGGCTTTGTCGTGCAGCTCCTAAATAGTCAAGGTTCCGATTCAGCCGTGAACCTGGTCTATCGGGGACGCGCCGTTCAACTTCATTTGCCACCACGGTCCATCACAACAGCTACGTGGTGATGGCAGGGCTGTAGCTGAGTGTTTCCGGCGAAACACCGCGCCGTTCGTACTATGTCTCCTATTCTTCACTTGACGTAAACTGGATCGCGCCGCAAAAACGCCGGCGTTTGCCGGAAATAGACACATTGCCCCTGTACCAACATGGAGGCGTGTGCAAGCCCGTGGCGCGCAAAAGCCGCCTAAGTCGAAAAGGAATCAAGCATGAAGATGATTATAGTTGTCGGGGCCAGGCCGAACTTCATGAAGGCTTCTCCACTGATCGTTGCTACCCGCGAACACAATCGGAGAAGCACGCCAGGTGAGTGCATTCAACCGGTCCTGGTACACACGGGGCAACACTACGACGAGGCGATGTCGGGATCGTTTTTCGCCGATCTCAACCTGCCGAAACCCGACGTTCATTTGGGCGTGGGCTCCGGTACGCACGCCGTGCAAACGGCTGAAATCATGCGGCGATTCGAAGAAGTACTTTTGCAGATTGAGCCCGACGTGGTCGTTGTCGTTGGTGACGTGAACTCCACGGTAGCCTGTGCTTTGGTAACCGCAAAAATCTCCTTCGACTCGCACGGAACTCGGCCGCTGGTCGCTCACGTTGAGGCCGGCCTCAGATCCTTCGATCGCACCATGCCGGAAGAAGTCAACCGCATCGTGACCGACCATGTTTCCGACTTACTTTTTGTGACCGAGGAGAGTGGGGTCCGGAACCTGAATGAAGAAGGCGTCTCAGACAAGAAGATCCATTTTGTCGGCAACACCATGATTGATTCGCTTCTGGCCTTCAAGGACAAAGCCGATGCGTCCGCGATCTTGGACAAGCTGAACCTCAGGAGCGGCGCCGGTCCCAACTGCGTCTTAGCGCGTTATGCGCTGTTGACGCTTCACCGACCGGCCAATGTGGATCATCGAGATACGTTTTTGAGTATTCTCGAGGGATTACGGGACTTTTCCGGCTCCTGCCCGATCATTTTTCCCGCACATCCCAGAACGCTAAAGAGCATTGGCGACCTCGGACTGGCTGAATTCTTTGAATTCGGAAATGGAACACAAGAGCAGAACAGCTTGCGGTCGACTTCTGCGACGCGGCGAATCCGCTTGGTTGATCCCCTCGGCTATCTGGATTTTCTGTGCCTGATGAAGCATGCGTCCCTGGTGGTCACCGATTCCGGTGGTATTCAGGAGGAGACGACCTGCCTAGGGGTCCCTTGTGTTACGGTCCGCGACAACACGGAACGGCCAGCCACGGTGACGCGCGGGACCAATGTTATTGCAGGCACGAAGACCGAGAGCATCCGCAAGGCAATACTCCAGCAGACTTCTTCCTGCCGTGGTGCTGGCGACGTGCCTGAGAAATGGGACGGCCGTGCTGGAGTCCGCATTCTCGAAGCCCTCAGTCTAGAACTGCGAGAAAAAAATCTCGTTTCTACCTTTCACGGCGGTAACACGGGTTCAAATCCCGTCGGGGACGCCAAACTTATCAACCACTTGCAAATCCCCTCCAGAATTTTGTAGGTCCGTTACGGTGCGATAAGCCGCGGTGCTTGGTTTTTCATCGTTTTTGTCGAGCAGCAAGCTCACAACTCGGCTCTGCGCGTCTCGCTTCGTTTGCGTGATTGCTTGCGCATAGACGTTCAGAGTGACCGAGATGTTTGCGTGCCGCATTAGCTCTTGCACAACCTTCACGTCCTCGCCGTTCCCCTTGAGGAGCGTTGCGTACGTATGCCGGAATGTGTGCCAACCGAAATGGCCCACGATTCCGATTTCTTTCGCCGCTGGCTCCAGGTGCGCCTTGTACAGCGAACCCGGCCAGTACGGCAGTTTTCCTCCGCTGTGCGGACTGGCGAATACCCAGTCCTCATCGGTTGGGTATAGACTATGCAGCCGCCAGTTCCACAAAACCTTAGACAGTCGCAAATCGAGCGGAACCGGCTTGCGAGAGGCTTCGGTCTTGCAGTCCCCGACGTGTTGCATCACGATCGAGCGGATGACATGGACTTCCATCTTCTGAAAATCGATATCCTTCCACTTGAGGCCTAACAACTCCCCGACCCGAAGGCCCGTGAACACGGCTAGAAATACCATCGTGCGCGTAGGTTCCTTCAAGATTCGAAGCAGTGCCGCAATCTGTTCGATGGAAAGCACAATGGGCATCCTCGTCCGCTTGGCGCTCTGACGCACCATGCGTATGGGATTCACATCAAGCCATTCCCACCTGACAGCGTGATTGAAAACCGCGCTCACGATGTTTCGAGCTTTGGCTTTGCTTCCGTTCGCATACTTGAGGGAGCGAAGCCACTGCTCCACCGCGACTGCTTTGACCTCGGTTACCTGATAGCCTCCCCATCGGGGCAAAATCCACTTTCGGAAATAGCCTACGTAGGTGACCTGCGTCTTCCGCGTTTTGGTGCAGTCCGGCCCCAGCTCTTTTTCCCGGTAGTGTTCGACAAGCGTTTGAACACTGATAGGAGTCAAGCTAGTTCGCGGACTTTCCGCGTTGATATCTGCCCGAAGCGCGGCGACGGCCTTCTGAGCCGCCGTCTCGTTCGGATATTGTTCGAGCGATCCAACCATCAGATTGCGTCGCGTCCGGCTGCCATCCGCTTGGAGTTCGTACCATCGGTACTCCCAAGCTTTCCGGCCACCGGCACGCTTCACGATCTGAAGGCTGCCTTGCTGAAATCTCGTCCGTCTCATCACGATCCTCCGTGGTTAGGGACGGTACGGATAGCTGGCTAACTTTAACCTCAAATGCACCCACGCGTCGAGATCGGATGTGCGAAAGCGCCACAATTTGCCGATCCGCATAGCGCGTATCTCGCCCTTGCGAGCGAGACGTTGAAGTGTTTTCGGGTGGATCTGCAGCAAGGCTGCCGCCAATTCGCCCAGATCCTACCGACGGCACTGTGTGGGCGAATTCGTGGTCGGATGACATGGGCCAGTCCGAGCTCTTGCACTTCGACGCTTCCGGAAAACTGCTGGGGCGATATGCACCAAAGGATGGCGCGAAGCATGGTTTTAACGACCTGGTGGTAACGAAAAACGGCGACGTCATTTTGACAGATAGTCTCAGCAATCAAGTCTTACGTTTCGAACCAGCTTCGCATACATTCTCTCCCCTCTCTGTTCACCGCTCGCTTGCGGAACCGAATGGAATTGCGCTGGACGATACTGACCGCCAGTTGTTCGTCGCAGACGACTTTGGTGTTGTGCGCCTAGACCTCGTCAACGGGAATAGAACCGAAGTGAGCGCCGGTCCGCGCAACACACTTGCAGGAGCAGACGGTCTTTACTGGCACAAGGGCAGCCTGATCGCTATCCAAAATGCAATCGGCTCGCCTCGTATCGCCGCGTTTCGACTTTCGAGAGACGGCACACACGTAAACGCAAACCACTGTGCTTGAATACCGCACCGGGTTCACGCTAGAGCCAACGACCGGAGCGATCCACGGCAACGATTTCTATTTCATCGTGAACAGCCAGGGCGACAATATGACCGGCGACCTCGTCGCGGACGTGACAAAACTGGAGCGTGTGCGAATTGGCGTCTTGCGATTGCCGTAGGCTGGCATACTCAGCTATGGGACTTACTTACGAGTATCACCAATGCAGAGAGAACAGGATCAGAACCGCAGGGGAACACTGCCATGAAACATTAAATTCGGATACTTCTTGGCCGGGAACCGGAAGTGTCTTGGGTGCGTATCGGCATGAAACAGGCAACGGAGGGACTTTGAATGGCGTCGGCAAATGTTGCACATAGTCCGCAGACCAGGAACACGGACGTAAAGTCGAACCTGTCCTCGGGAAACAACCTGGCCTTACTCGGGATTGCGGGAGCGGTTGTTCTGCTTCATCTTCTCACCAACGACCGCTACGGATTTCATCGCGACGAGTTGCAGTTCCTAAGCGACGCGCGGCACATGGATTGGGGATTTGTGGCATATCCGCCGTTTGTGCCATTTGTAGAGCGGATCAGCCTATCGATCTTTGGGCTCTCGATGGTTGGGCTGCGGCTCTTTTCAGTGATCTCGCAGGCGGCGGCGATTGTGTTGACCGGCTTGATGGCTCGAGAACTCGGCGGGCGCCGAGTAGCTCAAGTGACGGCGGCCCTGTGCGTCGCGCTTTCGCCTCTGCCGCTGTTCGAAGGAACAGAATTTCAATACTCGAGCTTCGACTACACATGGTGGGTTCTAATTGGGTATTTCGTTATCCGGCTGCTGAAGACCGACGATGCGCGATGGTGGCTGGCCATCGGAGCCGTGATCGGGCTTGGAATGCAGACGAAGTACACGATGGCGTTCTACGTTGCGGGAATTGTCGGTGGGGTACTGCTGACACGCGCTCGGAAGTACCTTGTGAGTCCGTGGTTGTGGGCGGGAGTTGCATTATCGATTCTGATTTTCCTGCCGAATTTGATCTGGCAAATCAGCCACGGTTACCTCTCGTTTCAGTTCTTGCAGTCCATTCACGCGCGTGACGTGGGAGAAGGACGGGCGGATGGCTTTTTGCGAGGGCAGTTCCTGATCTGCGCGAGCCTGTTTGCGGTGCCTCTTTGGATCGGTGGCCTCATTGGATATTTCCGCGACCGCCAAAATCGGATGCTCGCCTGGATGTATGTGATCCCGCTCGTGCTTTTTGTCGTGGGGAAGGGGCGCGATTATTACCTGTCGCCGGCTTATCCGATGCTCATGGCGATGGGTGCGGTTATGGCAGAGCGGTGGCTGGCGTCAATATCGGCGATACCGCGCAAAGCGATCGCGGGAGCGTTCTTTTTCCTGTTGATTTTGGGTGGTGCGTATGTTGGTGCCCTGCTTTTGCCGCTGGCCTCGGACGGGGTCTTGAAGAAGTGGGCGCTGGAAAAGAACGGTGAACTGCGCGAGGAGATTGGCTGGGACGATCTGGTAAGGAACGTTGCCACGATCCGGGATTCATTGCCTCCTGAGGAAAGGCAGCATGTGGGGATTGTTGTGAGGAACTACGGTGAGGCGGGGGCGATTGAAATTCTGGGGCCTGCGTATCATTTGCCGCCACCGATCAGCGGAACGAATTCTGGGTGGTTGCGCGGGTATCCCGATCCACCGCCGACTACTCTGATTGTGCTTGGCACGTCGTTTGAAAATGCCGATACAAGGTACACGGGGTGCCGTCTGGCTGGGTACAATCAGAACTCATTGGGTGTGCAGAACGAGGAGAGTCGGGATCATCCGGATATTTTTGTGTGTGGCCCGCCGCGATTGCCATGGGCGGAGTTTTGGAAGGACTTCCAGGCGTTCGGATGAAATCATCTGCGGGGAGAAGCGCTTCGGCCGGTTGTCCCCTGTGAGGTCTTGTGCAGTTAGGCGAGCACGTTCCGGCCAGCCTTGGACCGGCAGGCTATCCACGACCATGCAGACTTGGCGCAGTACGGACTGTTCGGGAAGAAACCACTTCGTTCTCAAAAAGGGAGAGGGAGAGAGAGACACCATCCCTAAGCCTTCGGCTTAGGTCGGTGTGGGCCGTCCGGGGACTAGCGAACGCTGCTCGCACGAAGTCGAACTGTATTCGAGTCTGTTCGAATTGCGTCCGATTCTGATTCGAATAGACATGAGTAATCTAAACTGGCACTTTAGATTACTCAACGCCCCCCCCGCAACCAACCCTGTTCCTTTAGCAGTTGACACAGTTACGCAATATGCGTAATAATATACGCAATATGCGTAACTCCTCGGTGCTGACTGCGTTGTTCCCACAGGTACGGCAAGGTGTGCTTGCGGCTACCCTCGGCCAGCCAGACAAGTGGTGGTATCTTTCGGAACTCGCCGGCCGTTTGGGGACGAGCCCGTCGAGCCTTCAGCGGGAGTTATCATCTCTAGTGGCAAGCGGAATATTGGTGCATCGTCGGGAAGGCACGAGGGCTTATTTCAAGGCGGAGACGCAGTCCCCAGTGTTCCGAGACCTGCAGCAGTTGTTCGAAAAAACCGCAGGGCTGGCTCCGATCTTGGAGTACATACTGAAACCCTTTGGGAACAAGATTCAGAGTGCTTTTATCTATGGTTCTGTGGCACGAAGCCGGGAACATGCGAAGAGTGACGTGGATGTGATGGTCATCGGCAGAGCAGGTCTTGCTGACCTATCTCCAGCGCTCCGCAAGGCGGAGGCGCGGCTGGGAAGAGAGGTCAACGTCACGGCCTATTCCCCAGAGGAGTTTCGGGAGAAAATCAAATCGGGTGACCATTTCCTTGCAGCCGTGTTACGAGGACGGAAACAGTTTGTGAAAGGAAGTCAGAGTGACTTGGACGAGCTTGTTGGCAAATAAGGAAGCCCAGAAACACAAAACCTCCAAGAAGGAATTAGACAATATGCGGGCCCTGATCGCCCGCGACCTCGCAGACGCGAGTCTTGCCGGCCTTTCAGCAGATCGGAGATTCGCCACTGCCTACAACGCTGCGCTCCAGGCTGCGAATATGGCCATAGCCTGTGCGGGGTATCGGATCGTGAGCAAGGTCGGACATCACCGGGTGTCATTGGAAAGTACGAAACTGGTGTTGGGTAAAGCCGCGCACAAGTACGCCGACTATTTTGAGACGTGCCGACGAAAGCGAAATACTATCGACTATACTTTCTCCAATGTTGCGACGGACACGGAAGCAAAAGAGATCCTCGTCCAAGCAAGACAGTTTTACCTTGAAGTCGAAGACTGGATTGCGAAAAACCACCCCGCGCTGAAAATGTGAGACTCGAGGCCAGCCTAAATCGACGCCGCGGCCAGTCACCAGTTGTTGGACAAGCTCATAGGACACCTACCAGAAGCCCGTTTCTGGCCAATCAGTAGCGCGTTGATAGTTCGGTGGCAACAAGGGCGTTTAGGAGGACTATTTTTGCCCTCTCAGTGCAAGCCGCTCGTAATCTGTCAGTAAGGGGGAAAGCTGGCGCGGAGGCTCATGAGGCTGACCGATCAAAGCTGCGCAAAAGAAAATCACGAGCGCTCGCAAGCACCCGGGCTCGCGCCTTAGCAGGAAGGATGCGGCTGAGGGCCGTTGCTCCGATCATGGTTGAAAAGATAGCAAAGAAGGCCCGCTCTTTGTCCGCGGCGCGCCGGCCAGGCATAAACGGCAGCATGCGGTCTCTGTACTTCACAAGTTCCCCGACAATCTGAGCCTTCATTGCCGGATCTGCCCGCGCTAATTCGGGCGCGAGGGCCGGCAGCGGACAGCCGCGTTCGGGATAGTCGCACATTTCCGGGCGCAAATAGGTTTTCACAATGGCCTTCCACTCCTGGCCTGGCCGCGCCTGTTCGGCCGCGCGAGCGAGGATACTGGCGATCTCCGCGAAGCCGTCGCGCAACGACTCTACCAGCAAATCGTCCTTGCTCCCGAAATGCTTGTAAAAGCCGCCGTGGGTCAGACCAGAATCCCGCATCACGGTTGAAACGGCCGCACCATGCAATCCTTCGGCGCGAACGCGCCGGGAGGCCTCCTTCACAATTTGCCGATGGATTTCCGCTTTATGTTCAGACCGGTAACGCATGACTGATTATAGGATGCCGGTAGTCATCCCACGGCTCAATCCGCTTTTTCCAGCGGCCGTAAAAATCCGAATCCATAGGATGATACATATCATCCTATGGCCTGAGAGGAGAACTTCGATGTCTCATTCAATGATTCCGTTAGATCTCGCCGGCTCGATCGTCACAATGGCTGTCATCGCGGTTGATCTGGTTGCGGTGACACAGGCGCTTTCCGGCTCGTTTGCCCGCCGCCTCGCGATTGCGGCCGTTGGCGGGGGATGGGTAGGCTTGGCGGTGTTCCTCGGCGCAACGGGCCGGCTGGCTTTCTCACCAAACCTTCCCGCGCCGCTGATCGGTGTTCTGTTCGCCGTGCCGCTGCTGACGGCCGGCGTGCTGGCGTTGACCAGCGAAAAGGTACGCGTCTCCCTCCTCGGAATTCCGCCGCAACTGCTCGTCGGCTTGAATGCGATGCGCATCCTCGGTGTCCTCTTTCTGCTGGACTTCATCGCAGGAAGCCTGAGTGGACCATTCCCATTCTTTGCAGGTTTGGGCGATATGATCACTGGCGCGCTGGCCATTCCGCTTGCGCTAAGCATTGCCCGTTCCAAAGAGCCCTCGGTGCGCACGATTGCGGGATGGAACGCCTTTGGAACGCTTGACCTCGTTGTGGCCGTTGGGCTGGGCATTACTTCGGCGGCGGGCAGCCCGCTGCAACTGATCCACGCCGGTGTGGGGTCGCAGGCGATGCAGTTCCTGCCGCTGTCCCTGGTGCCCACGGTACTTGTGCCCTTCTACTTGCTAACACACGCGATCGTCGCCGCGCAGCTGCGAGTGCGTTCCAGAGCTGTTCATACGACGCTCACTGCGAGTTCAGCGCAGTAAGTAGCCCAGTCTCACCTCTCCCGCTCCTGAGGCGGCGCCACACCGCCGAACGAGCCAGGTCAATAGGCCAGAGAAAGAGAAGGTATCGCGCGCGAGATCGGTTGCCGCCAAATCGCAATTTCACTCGGCCGAAGAGTCGGGATGGCATTATCCTTCGGGCCGCACAGAATACGCTCGGATTGGAGGTCCCGTACGCGTTTCTCGTTACCGATGTACGTAAACTCCATGTTCTAATCCTGCGGATACTCGGCAACCACCGAAGGCCGTCTAACTACGGCTCTTGTTGCCTGTTGCGGAGACGTGCCGGCCAGCTCGCGGTATCCGGTAGGCGTATAGCCGACGAGGTTGCGGAAGTCGTTAATCAGGTGGGCCTGGTCCGCGTAGCCGAGATCAAGAGCAAGACGTGCTCCGTCGAAGGCTTCGCCGGAATGCAGGCGTTCGACCAACTCATGCAGGCGATAGCGGCGGATCACCCACTTAGGCGGAACGCCGACGTACTCCTTGAAGAGCCGCTGCAGCGAACGCGCACCCATACCTGCCTTCGCGGCTAGCTGGTCGACGGTAAGGATCGCTGGGTTATCAAAGATGAGCTCAACCAACTGTGCGCTGAGATCCGCCGAAGCATCTGGCGAGGGCCGGAGCGAGCCGAGGAACGTACTAATGGCACCGGCCATACTGTCTGCGTCCGGGCAGCGATAGATACAAGCCGCTAGCTCCAACACCGAGGGTCCGAAAACCTGTTGCGCGGGTAGGACGCAGTCGGTGATCGTGGACATGGCTTCGCCGAGGAATGTACGAAAGCCTCCCGGTTTGAACTTTACGCCGAAGACCCGCGACCAGCCTTCAAGACGCCTGGAAAACTTTCCGGTACTGACTCCGGAGATCTCGGCTGCCATTTGTGGGAGCGGATGCGGGACGGGGTGCCCAAGCTTCTGCTCGAAGACGAGATAGACGCTGGGATGGGGCAGTGTCTCTTGCAAGCGGGGAGCGACTCCCCGCAAGTCCCACTCGACCATCCAGAAGTGCTGGACACATCGTGCCAGGGGCGGAGGCGGGGTGAGCCGCAGGTGAAAGAATTGCCCTCCGGGCGGCCCTACAGGTTTGAGCACGCCACGCGGAGGGTTGACCGTTGCCCGGAACGCTGCCGGCTCCTTCCGCGACGAGACCTCAGAAGACACTGACGATTGTCGCGTTTCTTCAATCTTCGACTGCGGCTTGGTCATAGGGTGGAGGTTGAAAGGCATGCAGAGGCTCCCAATGAAACTGATACCAAGAATACTCGTTATGGCGGTCGCGATGGCAACGCCGGTCGTTAAAACGCAAACACACGCACAGGTCACACACCGCAGGACAGGAGAGAGAATCATGAAACACGCGAGTGGCTCGTTTGAAGTAAAAGATCGTGCCGTCTGAATCTTCCGCGATCGGCAAGGAAGCCGGCGTCGGGCGGATGACAATCGACAAGGTCATTTCCGGCGATATGGTCGGGAATACCAAAGGGGAGATGCTGACCAGTATTACGGAGAGCACGGGAGCAATGGCATATGTGGCTATTGAAACCGTCACCACGACGTTGGATGGCCGTAGCGGCACATTCGTCTTCATCCACAACGCGACAATGAATAAGGTCGACCCAAAGTCGCAGTCCCTCCACATAGCCGTTGTACCAGCTTCAGGCACGGGTGGACTGACGGGGATCAGCGGGACATTTGCGATTCAGATCGATGGCGCCGGCAAGCACACCTACACCTTTAACTATGAACTGCCGTAGCGAGTCCGACCTATTCCTCTGTCGTCAGCCAGCCGCCATCGACCGGCAGTGCCATGCCTTGGACCTAGTAGGGGAGGATGCGAGAAAGATGGCGTGAACGGATCAGTAACGATAAGTCGGCATCTCGTGGGTGAATGATTGCTGACGAGATGGGCGTTTCAGTAGCGATCGTGACACTTCCCAGAAGCTAACCTCTGGAGAGCGTCGTTGAGAGTCCGTCCCGGCTATAACTTCAGGTTTGCACTTTATTCGCTAACCGTCGGATCAGGGAAACCAATAGTGTGCTGGCAGTGGAAAACGATCAATCGTCTACTCCTGATTTACGAGTTCGCTACACACGCAGCACTTCGGCCTCACGCAGAGCGTGTTCGGCCTCAACAGGTCCCTGTACCTGGAAGGCAGTCATCCCAACTCTCTTTGCGGCCGCAACGTTAAGCTGGCTGTCGTCCAAAAACAACGTCTCGGGACCTTCGCAACCGAGTGTAGCCAGAACGTGTTGGAATGCTTCCTCATCGGGCTTGATCTTGCCAATCAGGTGCGAAGCGAAATGGTGATCAAAAGCTCCGATCAGGTCGCGTTGCTCTATCAAGCTCGGCCACTGCAATGCGTTGGTATTGCATAGAGTAGCGCGCATGTAATAACGAGGAACACGTCTCACCAGCTCGACTGCTCCCGGCAATATTCGTTGACTCCGGGTGTAGAGCTCAGTCAAAAACTCTTCGCTGCCAACATTCAAGCCCAACTCGGCGATCATCTGCTCAGCAAAAGCTGCGGGTTGCATCTTTCCAGTCTCGAATGATCTCACTATGGGCGAGGTAAGCCAGAGCGTGCGGACCTGCTCAGCGGTGACGCGATGCCCTAGCCACGAGAGCAGCATTGCTAGCCCGGAGAGTTCGACCAGCACACCTCCAACATCAAATAGAACCACACGAATCTCGTTTGGCTGAAACCTCATCCCTATTTCCACCTGTGTGCTGTGAATAATATCCAGGTTTGCTTACCGACGCTACCTGTCAGGAATTCGCATCCTTCTAGCCTCTGTATTGCAATGCGGTGCGCGAGCTCGAGGCGATCGCCCCCTACGGCTCCCCCGGCCAGACCATACCGATCAAGGACATTTACGTCGAGCGTAAATGGGTTGGTTATTACGGCGGTGTGATGGCCTATCGCCGGGATAATTCCGCCGATAGCGATCTCGCCCAGCTTTCTCCCGACTATAGCGACCAAGACATCGGCCACATCTGGGATGGCAATAAGTTCGCAACCCCCTATCTGCTGCCCGGGGTAGTGGCGCTCAATCTCACTAAGACCAATAAACTCGCAGTTCCGCTAATCATGTTTGAGGGCCGCCAGGACCGGAACGTGAATTCAGAGGTCGCTGCCACGTGGTTCGATGCCGCGAAAGCGCCACACAAACAACTCGTGTGGTTCGAGCATTCGGGGCACATGCCGATGACCGAGGAGCCCGGAAAGTTCCTCCTCTCCTTAGTGCGCTACGCCTGGCCGATCGCGGAGAAGGCGGGCGATATCGCTCCCTGACGCGCAGAAAGCTCCCCGACGACCGGACGTGATGCGACTGTCAGGTTGGTTATGGGCACGTTGTTAGTTGGACTGGACGTAGGCCTTGCCTTCGCGGAGAAACATTAGTTTGAGCTTGCAGCAGGACGCCAGCAGAGGCAGCTGTTAAGTGGGCTCCGTACTCCTCACAAAATGGCGGCGAAGGCATTGAAGACCGCATGGACGAGTATCGCCGGTAAGAGACTGCCGCTTCGGTGTCTGAGTTCCCCCGAAAAGAGCCCGAGCAAGAAGGCCGCCCCTGCTGTTATCAGATTTACCTCAAGGTGGATCAGCCCGAACAAAAGGGCTACGATTATCGCGGTATAGGAAAGGGAAGTACCGAAAAACCAAAGCGTCGCCGGAATCTGCCGAGCCAGGGTGGTCTGCAGGAGGCCGCGAAAGATTATTTCCTCCTGAATCGCGGCACCGACAACGAAGTAAAGGAACGTCATCCACGGACGAAATGACACCTCGGGCCGAGGCGAACCTAAGCTCAGGCGATTGACGAGGATTGTGAGCGCCCAGGCAATGGGCACGCCGAATACAATCGCCGCAGCGATGTAACGAGAGCGACAGAATCGAAACCCAAATTGCGCGAAGTCCCCGGCCGTCCCTGCCACCAGCTTGATCAGAAGGACCGCCACCACCAAGCTGATCAAGATGATTACCGGCACCGCTTCGAAGGGCCGCAGTTTAAGCAGCGCAACAATCAAAAAGGCCGGGCCATAAGCGGCCACGAATAACAGCAGGAGGGTGCCGAGCGCCTTAGCGAATCTGACTTTTGTCACTTTCGTATCCTTACTGTGAAGCGGCCACCTGGGTCGTTGCGGCAGCGGTTTCAGCGTACCCGCCAGCGAGTGTACACTTCACGGTCAATCACTCAACGGGCTCATTCTCGGGAGTCCGGTGGCGGGAAGACTGAAGCCCACATTAGCGCCTGCCGCCGATGGCGGGCGGATGACGGGCAAACCGGAAGTTATCGTCAGCTGTAGCTCAACTTCCTATTTGCCGACCATTCACGAATTGAGCGGCAGATTCGGGGCTCGCGCGTACCAAAATGCCTAATATGAGCTTTGGCGTCCTGCTACGTCGCTGGCGCGCTGTTCGCCACCTCAGCCAACTGGACCTTGCGCTCGATGCAGATATCTCAACGCGTCATCTCAGTTGCGTCGAGACGGGCCGGGCAGAGCCGAGCCGGGAGATGGTCCTACGGCTCGCCGAGACTCTTCAGGTTCCGCTGCGCGAGCGCAATGCCCTGCTACTGGCGGCGGGCTACGCACCACTTTATCGTCACACCAATCTCGACACACCTGAGACAGAGGCGGCGCTCCGTGCCGTGGAGCTGCTCATGGCGCAACTTGAGCCTTATCCCGTGCTCGTCCTGGACCGATATTGGAACACTCTGAGGATGAATACTGGCGCAAAGCGCTTTCTTGCTTTCTTCCCCGGCTGCGATTCTGGAACGCCTCACAACGGAGTACGCCTTGTTTTCCAGCCTCAGGGGCTGCGCCCTTTTATCGAAAACTGGGAGATTGTGGCCGCACGCATCGTTCAGCGGGTGCATCGCGAAGCCGACGCCAACCCGTCGGATGAGACGATGAAATGTTTCCTCGAGGAGTTGCTCAGCTATCCGGACGTCCCGAGCCGCTGGCGCATGCTCGACGTGGGTGAGGTCCCTCCACCGTTCCTGACCGTCAACTACCGGTGGAAGAACTCGACGGTTCGCTTGTTTTCTGCGCTTACTACCTTCGGCACTGCGCTGGACATTGCACTGCAGGAGCTGCGCATTGAGAGTTTCTTCCCCGCAGATGAAGCCACGCGCGCTGCGCTGACCTCCTGACTGAGGCGCGTTCTTAGTATCGGAACGGACTTCTTCAAACCGCGTCTCTTCATGACCTCAGAGGTCATGGACAGCGCTCTTCCTCCAATGGATACTGATCCCGGAGCCGACTTGAAGACAGGCTATCAGAGTACTAGCTGCCGAGCACAAGGAGTCTATTGCGATGTTGCCACTCGAAGGGAAGGTTGCCGTTATAACCGGCGGGACGAGCGGGATCGGCGCCTGCACCGCCGAGGTCTTCGTCGCTAACGGAGCCAAGGTTGTGATTGCTGGCCGCCGCCAAGACAGAGGAGAGAAACTCGCGGGGAAGCTCGGCGATGCCGCGAGCTTCATACGTACAGATGTCTCCATCGAAGCCGACGTCAAGGCGATGATTGACCATGCCGTGGACTGCTTTGGCCACCTCGATTGCCTCATGAACAACGCCGGGAGGAGTTCGCAATATGCCGCAATTGCCGACGTTGATCTGGAGCAGTTCGATGCGGTGATAGCCGTGCACCTGCGTGCCGTCCTTGCGGGGATGAAATATGCGGCACGCGTGATGGCCGTGCAAGGAACGGGCAGCATCATCAACGTTGCGAGCGTCAATGGATTCCGCGCCGGATTGGGAGGGCACTACTATTCAGCCGCGAAGGCAGCCTCGATTCACCTAACGCGTTGCGCAGCAATGGAGCTGGGTGAAAAAGGAATTCGTGTGAACAGCCTCTCGCCGGGGATCATTGCTACCGGAGCTTTCGCCAAGTTCATGGGCATGCAACCAGACGAGGCGGATAACCACCCGGAATATGCCGAGGCCGCCATTGGTTCTGTCGTGGCAAGATGGCAACCGCTGCAGTATGTCGGCCGCACGGATGATATCGCGCAAGCCGCACTGTTCCTGGCCAGCGATGCATCGCGTTTCATGACAGGACAGAACCTGGTCGTGGATGGGGGCATCAGTGCAGGCTGGCCGATCGCCGCTGCCCGCCCCGACCGCGAGTTGTTTTTCCGCACAATTCAGGCGAGCGTGTCGACCCATTCCCCGTAGCTCGAGTTCCGCGCTGATAGGCACGACGACGATTCCAGTAGCCAACGATAGCATCGGGAGGCAATCGTTGTACCGAGACAGCACTTCTGGTTACTCTCGGAAATTGCTACCTCTGCGCCAGACTCGTTGGACGGGTGACGGGCAAACCGGAAGTTATCCGAAAGCGGACACTGGATCACATCGGTGGTTTTCAGCAAGCGAAACGGACGTTGTCCAGAAGTCCGCTAGTGTTTACCGATGGAGAGGTGGCGCTTGCTGCTTCTGCCTGAGTCAGGGCGGAGCGGGTGCGACACTTGATCGCGCACTTTGAGGCTGTCCAGAAGTCCTCTTCGGGGAAAAGTGTTACTGCTGATTGTGAACGTCTTGCTGAGGACCGCGAGCCAGAATGACCCAAAGCGGCGAATTGTGGGTCCCTAAGTTTGGTGAGTGCCCATAGCTCGAACGAATCCTGGACTAGTGGATATTCAATGAATCAGTACGGCGTAGCTCGCTCAGCCGCTTTGCCTTCTCAGTCATCAGCAAGTTGATTTCGTCGAAATGCCACGGACGGAAATCGTGAGTGTCAACACCGACATCCATGGAAAGGGAAGTAGGTGTGTCAGGGAGGTTCCCATGAGAATGTCCGTACAGCTGCCAGGCTCCGTGATGGGAGCGATTCCAGACCCGCATGGCATAGTGACAGATCACGATGGGTTGGCCGTGTATGGAGATTTCCGCAAGGTTGCTTAGCCACGAGAACTCCTCGGTCAGCTTGCGAGTTTGTTTGTCGTGATTACCCGGCACCGCAAAGATCTTCTTGCAGCAAATCTGCATGCGGTGCTCCAGAGCCTTCGCCTTGCTCCCGATGCAGAAATCCCCAAGGAAATAGAGGATGTCATTGGCCTTAACGGAGACGTTGAGACGGTCGAGGATCGTTTGATCCATTTCCTCGACGCTTCGAAACGGTCGATTACAGTAGCGGATTATGTTGCTATGCCCAAAATGAAAATCCGCGGTGAACCATATGTTCGGCATGTCTCTTGTGAACTCCCTGGCGACCTAGCCCCATTTCAATGATGCTTTGTATTCCGCTGCGGAACGACTTGCTGCGCAGGAGCTTCCTGCATTGGCATCTGTTGTGACTGAGCGGCACTTGACGCTTCGGGCGTTCCTTGTCGCACGTTGGCAAACCATGTACCCAACGCGAATCCCAGTGCTAGAGCGGCGCTGGCAACGACAGGCAGCCAAATCGCCCAAACCTGCTTTTCCAGCCTACCAACTAAATCGTCCATCTGCCGCGCCCTAGTAGTCATACTCCGCAGGAGCGAGTCATTGGCGCTTCTGACCTTTTCGATCACTCCGATGTCAGGGTGAGCTACTTCTCGCGCACATTCACAAGTTGCTCTTGAACGGAGGTCATTTCAGAACAAGACTGATCAAGCGCTCTGGCGGTATCCGGCAGACCGGACTGCTGGAAGCACTGTCGCAGACTCTCGCCCAGGAGCTTCGCAATTCGAGGCGGGTCCAACCCCGTTTCCAATTCCTTCGGCAACTGAGCAAGGCGTGATTCGAGGTGTGATGCGTATCCAGCCATCCGTTTCTCAACCGCATTGGCTTGAGATGCCGAACTTTCCAGAATCTTTCGCAACGACTCACGTTCTGCAGCGATCTCTGCGGGCATTTCTCGCGTGAGAAGCGCGAGGATGCCAATTGCTTCTAGTATCCGAAGCATTTCATCGTCTGGGCTCAGCGTGCGCGTGTGTGCGATGACTCGGTAATACTCAGCCCGTCTCTCTGCTGGCACCAAGCCTGCGAGTTCGTCGAATAAGGTCTGGCCCTCTGCTTGCGTTTCTCTGAAGGCAAGCGCTGCCTGATCTGTGTTCATGGCAGAAACATCTCCTTCGCTCGGTCGAATTCGGAGAAGAGCCGCCGTCGATAGCTTTCGGCACGCATCACGATGGAAGCACGCTTCAGTTCGTTGATTGCATTCTGCCTTGTGGCAACCTGGCCAAGACGGACACCATGTTGCCGTGCTGGGTTCTCCAGTTCTGCCAAGCGAAAATCCATCCGAATCACGATCGGCGCCAGCGCTTCGCGGAAACGGATTGCCTGCTCAGCCGAGTCCCAGTAGCTGAAGTCTGCTTGTGGACTTGTCGCGTTTTGGACAACCAAGTACTGAGCCCGGTCTTGCAAGCGATTAGCCCATGCAAGGACACTCTCGACGCTCGCCGGGTCCGGCGTGACAACACCCACGGCAGTGAAACGCGCGCCGGTAGCCGCGACATCCTCGTGCATCGCGTCGAACCAGTCACTTGCCCCGAACCGGCTCCCATGTCGGCGAGGATGATCGCCGCGCCGGATTCGAGATGATCCACGAACGTGTCGAGGCCGGCGGGCGTGTGAATATTCACCTTCGCTACTGACCCGCTGAAGAAGTGCTTAAGTGAGCCCCGAGCCTTATTTTCCGTGTCGAGGTCGAGAAGCGTGAATGGAATCTCATTAGCTTCGAACCACTCAGCCAGGGCGACCATCAGACCGGTTTTGCCGACCCCACCTTTGCCACCCATGGTGAAAACGACTCGTTTGTTTCTTGGTTGGGTGTTCATCGCGATCCTCCTTGGCCGACGAGTTTCAGCGGCTCGCTTTCTTCGAAGTGAAAGTGTTTGGGTTTTCCCCTCTGCTCGACTGGCTTTGCCTTGAGCGCTGCAATTCGGGAGGCAACGTCTTCGGGATTCATGCGGGCGGTAACCGGCGCGTGCGGTTCCCGCGGTGGCAGTTCGTACTGCACCTGCTTTCGGTGTTTGGCTCGAACCTTTATGAAGGAGTGAATCGTGCTGACTGCCACGTCGAGGCCGACACGCTCGTGAAGAATGCGAACGATGTCGCGATACGTGCAGCCCTTGCGCCGCAACTGGCGAATCAGTTCGTGGTGAGTTTCGAGTTTGGAGCGAGGTGGTTTCTGCGGGATCGAATCCAGCAGGGAAAGAAGCGTTGGGTCCATGATTTTCAGGCTCCTTAGCACCTGGCCATCACAGTCCGTTAACAGTCCGATAACCCTTCTCCACAGTCCGATAAGTGCCCTAGAGCGCTATCCGTACCGTTTAGTTTCAATCGGTTACGAACTCTAGGACGACTTTCACGGTGAATAGAATTCCAGGAGCGGGACAGTCCTCCTGAGACCGGTGACAGACAAGACGAAAATGGAGTGGGTCCGGACTGAGGCGGAGCGATTTCTCACGCTCCCAGACTCTGTGCCGCCGCTCGCAAGCTTTCTCCACTCAACTTTACGCTATCGAAGCATGATAGGTCTCGCATGCCAGGAAAGCGCCAAGAAGATCCGGTTCGCGGTGTAGCTTGTATCGCACGTTCCAGGGGCACAGACGCCCTGAGTCGAGGTCTGAATTTGGGTTGTATAACCGAGCGACAAATTTGAACTGCGGCCGATTGGGCGGTTGAGCTCTGCTCCAATATAGTAGGAATTAAAAGCCTGCGAATTTTGAGTCGCAACCGGATTCCCTAAACTATTGTTCCGAGCGTACCCAAAATTGAAATTTCCGCTCCAATATTGAGAAAATCGATGGGTCAGCCGTGATTCCACTAAATCGGTACTCGCGCCAATCTGGACGCCGCTGCCGTTACTAACGCCGTGATTGTACGTCAGTGATAGATTATTCCGATTGTTGGACCCCAATGCATAGTTCAGTGTCGCGCCCCGAGCAATGCCCATCTGTTGGGTTACACCGCCGACGGGCACGCGGAAAGTCGTGATGTTGGGCCCAGCAAACACCTGCAGAGCTATGCGACCCGTTATCTTGCGACCGAAGGCTAACTGCACGACATGATCGTTCAGCGCCTGCGGATTACCGGGATAACGATCCGCAGTGAAGCGATAAAGCAGTCCGATGGTGTCTTTCCTGCTGAGACTGTAGTTGTAGCCCACGTTGAAGATGACATCATCGCTACCGATGCCCCCGGCCTGTACGAACCGCAGGATGCCGTAGGAACCTGCAACATTGATCGACGAGCGCCGACTGATTTCGTAGGCCGACTGAGCCGTGAAGGAGTCCGTGTAACGCGGGCCAAAAGAAGTAAAGATGCTCTGATTTGGCTGATAGCTGCTCTGAAGGCCCGGTAGGACCGGACCCAGACTGCCACCTATCCCAGGAGCACTAACGCCAGTTAAGGCGCCAAAGCCAAAAGCTGATTCTGGCAAGTAGGAGAACTGGTCGATCAATGCGAGCTGCCACCTGCGCCATTTGAAAGCTTGCGTCAATGCGAATTGATGAAAATACCCGTCTCCTTGGCTGCTGTCGGTCGAGAAGAATCCGCCACCTGTATAATTTATCGACAACTGCGACTGTCTCCAGGCTTGAACGAGACTTAGAGATCCGGCGATGAAATTCGTGGAATTCCAATCAGAGGGAGTGGCCTGATTCAATGCCGCCGAACTCACGCTATTGGAGTACTCCAAGCCAGGTACCCAATAATTATGATCCATTTCCGGTACGCCCAAGGTCGCTTCCTGAACGCCCGTCAGCGGGCGGGTATCGGGTTGCAGCGAAGGCGTCGAGTCCTGGTCGGCGTTCGGATCCTGGTCTGGGAAACCTATGGGTGGATAAGCTCGCGCCGCAGATTTTGGTCTCGAGCTATCCTGCTGTTGATCCTGCGCACACGTCATCGACGCCCCAAGAAAAAGAAGGCCGAAGGCAACGGCGGCGGCTAAGAGAGGTTTTGCCGGTGGTCTCATCAACAGTCTTTAAGAAACAACAACCACTTCGTGCCGCTGTAGCAATACGTTTTGTTCCAGGCTATTGCTATCAAGCGCGTTCGTATCGAACGAAAGCTGGGGCTGTCTACCGTCCTCGACGCGAAGCCCGCAGATCCTCCGGACGAATCGGTATTCCTCAGTTGGCGGCCGCAAGCAACTGCTGGGCTTCCTGCGCGTCCGCATTGTTTAACTTCAGGCGAAGGGCACTCTCGAGCTGTTCCCTGCCCTTCGCCTTTTGCCCGGTGGCAATCAGAGTCAGTCCGAGATGGTAATGAAATTGTGAAGAATCGGGAGATTTCTGCACGCATTCCTCGAGCAGCGGCATGGCCGCCGCATAATTTCCTCTTTTGTACATGACCCAGGCGAGCGTGTCGGATACCGAGGGCAAGTCGGGCATGAGGGATTTCGCCTTTTGCGCTCTGCCCAAGGCAACGTCGAGATTCTTGCCCTGTTGAGCATCCACCCAGGCCATGTTCGCATTGGCGATAGCGAAGTTAGGGTCAGCCGCAAGAGCCTGAGCGTAATATTTGCGTGCCGTCGCCAAGTCTTTTTTGTTCAGATATAAATTTCCAATCATCGTGGCCAGCGGTGCGAGTTTAGGCTGCAGATCCAGGCCCTTCTGGTAACGCTGGATTGCGAGGTCGGTCTCGCCCAGTGCCTCATAGACTTGACCGAGCCTCAAGTAGGCTTGAACGTTGTTTGAATCGAGTTCGATGGAGTGTTCGAACTCTGTTTGAGCAGCAGGATAATTTTTCGAGGCGGAATCGAGCGCACCCAGTAAGACGTGGCCCTCAGCGTCGTTAGGATTGGTGGTTACATATTGCTGCACCAAGCTGAATGCCTGAGAAACCTGATTTCGGGCAGTCAGCACGTCGGCCAATTGTCCCAGCGCCATCGTGTTGTGCGGGTCGAGGTGGAGAGTTGTTTCAAATTCGGTTTGCGCTTCCGACCACTTCCGTTGCGCAGCATAGAACTGCGCTAATCCAAGACGTACGTTGAGATCATTCGGCGTCAGCCGCTTGGCCACCAGAAACTGTTCCTCGGCCTGCCGGACGTCACCATGGCGCGCTAGACCTTCGGCGAGAAGTTGCCGATAGGTCTGGTCCGCGGGGAACTTCTCCACCAACTCCTGGGCATAGCTGATGGCTTCGGAGCTGTTTCCATGGGCCAGGCTCAGTCGGGATAGAGCGTCCAAGGCGATGGGGAGATCGGGAGAGGCTCTAAGTGCCTCGAGCAGAGCACTATGGGCCTGGCCCGGGTTATCGTTTTGCCAGTAAGCCATTGCCAAGAAATAGTTGGCTTGAGCAGAGTCTGCAGCATCTGCAACAACCTTTTGAAGACTGTTGATGGCATCCGATATATTCCCTTGAGCCATCAGCAATCGCCCATGATCGATACGGGCGGTGACGTCTTTCGGGCCTTCCTTACTCAGCTGGCGGTCCAGGTCGGCCGCGAGCTGCGTCTGACCCGTTGACAGATAGAGATCTTGGATTCGCTTCTTGATTTCCAGACTCTTCGGCGCGACCAAAAGGCCTCGCTGATATTCGGCCAGTGCCCGATTTGTCTGTTTCTGCTGAAAATAGAAGTCACCGATGGAGACCGCAGCATTGGCAGAATCCTCTGGTTGATTGCGTAGTTTTTCGAGCAGAACTTCGGCGTCTTGCTTCTTACCTTGACCGATTAGCATCGACGCCCAGTCGATGTAGAGCGAAGTTCCCGCGGGATTTTTCGCAATCCCATCCTGCAGGGTCCGTTGTGCCTCCGGAATTCGGTTCTGTAGCCGGTAGAAATTGGCCAGATCCATATACGCTTGCGTGTCCCTCGAATCAACCACTACCGCCCTTTTCAAATGTTGTTCCGCATCTGGCAAGCGATGCAGGCTGACCTCGACCAGCGCTATGTTCACATAGGCACTGGCGCTGTTCGGAAGCAGCTCGGTAACCTTTGCAAATGCGGCTAGCGCTCCATCGGGTTTTTGTTCTCCGATTAGTGCCGCGCCGAGGAGTTGATAAGCGCCCACGTTCGTGGCGTCTTGTTTTAGGATGAAATTCGCTTCCTCTTCAGCGTCACGGAATTGACGAGCGGCTAAGTCGATGCGCCCCCGGTTCAGACGGGCGTCCAAGCGGGTGGGATTCAATTCGATGGTTTTCTCGAGAGCGCCATACGCGGCAACCCAGTCATGCCGAGCCAGATCAGCTTGCGCCAGCTGGTAATACGCATCCACAAAGCGCGGATCCAGTCTGAGGGCGTTTCGAAACTCGATCGCTGCATCGCCGTACTGGCCCTTGTCCATATAGCTCTGACCAGCCGCCAGGTACTTCAGCTTGGCCTTCTGTGGGTCGCTTGAACACGAACCGAGCCATAGTGCCGCGCAGAGTAAAGCAGCCACCGCCGGAAGCCAGTTTCGGGGACCTTTCATCTGTGTCTCTCCTAGGAATTCGGCTTCTCATTTGGGAATGAATTCGTCCAGATGCGGCAAAAGAACCTGACTAAAGCTGGCTAGCCGAGCCCGTGCGGCGGCTTCGCCGTCGCTCATCGGCGTGATCAAGCGAACCAAAGCACCATCTGTACGATTCCTCGAAAGGGCATCCGCCACCATCCAAAACTTTCCGGAATATTCGCTGGCGATGACCCGGCCGCGGCCCTGATACCAATAAAAGACCAAACGCTTATCCTGGTCTTGCTGGATCACGTATTCGTTCACCACGATGGTGTTCCCGCCCGCCAGCGAAAGTCTGGCGTCTCCGGAACGAATCGGGTCCCAACCGGCTCCCGGCAGGCAATTCTTGGGGGAGTGGATCGTGTTTCCGGTTCTTTGACTGTCGTAATAGCCGATGTACAGCTGGACAGCCGCAGCTGTCGGATCGACATAAAGGCGATTTGCATAATCGTTCACGCTGGCTGCCTGCACCAGCTGCGGTGCTAGCGGATGATCTTCGCCTTTCCAGGAGCCGAGTACATACGGGAGCTCGCGAAGTGGCTCGCGAGCAACGATCGGCTCGCCGTGACTCATGCCCCGCAGTAACGCCGTCGCACCGAGCAAAACAATCGCGGTGATCCAGAAACGGACCGATTGCGAAGGACTAAGCATGAACGGGGTCCTTGTGCAAATTCCCGACGCGACGCAAGATGCGATGAAAAAGTAACAACAAAAAGAGAGCAGAGAGAAAAACCAACCAACCAGAGAACACGTGCAAGAAGCCTTCGGCGGTCGCCGGCCCAAATGTGTGAGCCAAAATGCCAATGACCATGACACGAATCGCGTTCGTGACAATCGCGCTCGGCACCATCAAAAGAGCGAGTGTGCAGCGCACCCAGCGACGAGGTTCAGCGAGGTATCCATACGCGACGGCCAGCGAGACCAGGGTCATGAGGGACCTAATGCCGCTGCACGCTTCCACCACTTCCAGTGAATAACTCGATAGCACCAAAATGTTGCCGTTACGCAACACCGGCACCTGAACTAGTTCCAGCCAGGAGGTCGCCAAACGCGACGCCAGCAATTGCATCGGGAAAGTAATTTGGTTGTAGAGGATCGCCGGGATGGGGATCATGAAAATGAGAAAACCCAGCGGAAAAGAGACCGCACGAAGCACTTTCCAGCCTGCCAAGAACAGAATTAGGCCCGAGAGCAACACCAGCAGAGAGAACCGGCTGGTGAACAACTCAGCTCCCAAGGAACCCAAAAATAGCAGGCAGATAGCCGCGATCATCACCGGCAATCCGAAATTGCTCGGTCTAATGTCCGCACTCAGTAAGCGCCTGCGGTTCAACCACAGGGTATAAGCGGAAAAGACCGGTATGAAAAATCCGTAGCTATAGTCCGGGTCTGTCGACCATTGCAGGGCCAAGCCCTTCAAGACCGGAGCGTATAGGAACACGAGAAGGCCGAAGGTAATCGTGGGCCACGCGATCCAACCCCAATGTCTCTCGGAGGTCTCCGATACTCGGGTAGCAATGGACGTCGGGTTGCCCAAACCAGGATGCGCTTTGGACAAAAACGAGCGTGGAGGGTGCAGCAGCGACCAGGCACCCGAGCGACGGGTTGTTTCGCTCCTATATAAAGAGGACATCACCGACTGCCCACCCGTTTCGCGCGGGACAGCTCTCCTGGTTTCCTCAATCGCAACACCTCAAGAATCAGGGCTGGACCGACGGTCGTGGCAAAGCGCGCAAACCAACCGTGGGCTTCAGAACTCTAGAGAGAAAAACGAGGGCAGCCGTCCAGATCTGGGCTAGCGTGCGGCCAAGCCAAAATCAGAGCGTTCTACCCTCGCTCCAAGACCCGACATACAGCTTCAAATGCTCAGGTCCGTGCGACCAAGCCTACGGGGGAAAGACGACGGCGAAGAACGAATCCAATCAGGACCAAGCCCGAGCCATATAGAAGCATCGACCATGGCTCTGGAGTCGGCAGCGCATCGAGTGTCGCGCCCCCGAGCTTTGTGGATTTTGCTCCGCTCAAGCTTGGTAAGAAGCCGAGTCCTGCAAGGTTGATGGTCAGTTGAGCGATTCCGGTACTGCCTGGGTAGTCACCTGCTAAGGTGCCGCTGGTAATGGTCATATCCGCGACACCATCGGTGTTGGTCATACCGGTGGAAGTAATCTGGACGAGATCGAGGAGGGTCAAGGTGCCCGTCAGTAAGTCTGTTCCGAGACCGCCTGGCTTCGAAGTGACTTCAAAATCCAGAGTACCCGAAGCGCTGTAGTCCGCGAAGATCGGAGAAAAACTAGGTCCCAGCGTCAACGTGATGGGAGCACCCGAGAGCGTATAAAACCCGGTCGTGCCCAGGAGCCCTCCCAGTCCTGCAGCGCTGCCAAATACTGCGGCGGCCATCGACAAGTTTCCGCCGCCTGTTGACATAAACGTGATGCCACTCGTCGAGCTGGTACTCAATGCAATGCCCGTCTGCGCATTGGCGGTCGAACCGAACATGACCCCCAATGTTAGGACGGAAAAGACAATCCATGACCTTTTCATGACTGTTACCCCCCTTAGAATGTCCGCGTGCCCGAACGGGCTTTAGGTGCCCTAGCCGAAACATAGACACGGCGTGCCTCGCGAGCTGCCGAGTCAGTGTTTCTGGTAATCGGAAACGGGATGGTTCAACGACCTTCCCTACCTACAGAAGGCCCCCAAGGCTGGTGGAGGGTGCCTACAATGTAATCGTCTCGAACAAACTATCTATCGGCCCACTTTACTGTCAATGGAACTTTGGTACTGTTTTGATTTCGCAGCGACCCCAGAACTGCTCAAATCAAAGTGCTTTTGATGTGTTTCCAGGTACCACACAAACTTGCCAAGAGACCTATTCGCCGTCAATAGGACCGAAGTACTACTCCGCATTCCGTTTGTATCTGTGGATTTGACTCTAGAATCAGGCGCGGCAAAAACGGTTGGGAAAGTGCAAGAAAACTGTGGGCCATCGCAACTGTCTCCGATTCGTAGTCAATCGCTGTCTGAAGCTAGCGGACTCGGCGGTGAGGCCCTGATTGCCTATTTCTTTCTCGCCAGTACGACCGTGTGTAGACCGAAGCCAGCCCTGAGGAGCGCCCGGCGGTATCCACTCCTAATTCGTACGAAATCCAACAACCGTCCAATCTTTTCCGAATTGAGCAGACGATAAACGCCTCGGTCGCCAAAATTCGGCACAATGGTGCGGACTTCAACAATCTGAAATTGACGAGAGACAAGGCGACGCAGTGCCCCCACAGTCTGTATGTTCTCGATAGGTTGGTTCGACCAAGCCTCCGGATTTCGCAGAGCTCTCACTGTTCGCGCGTTTGGCGTCGTGAGTATCAGCCATCCTCGATCCTTCAACAGACGGGCGGCAATTTCCAAGTAACCAGCCTGATCCACGACATGCTCAATCACTTCTTGACTCACTACCACATCAAAATCAGTATCCTGGGTCTTGGACCATTCGAAGATATCGCCCTGAATAAATTGGACCCACGGAAAGCTTTTTGCAGTTGTCGTCGCGGCAAATTCCGATAGATCCACGGCGGTTGTCGGGCCAAACTGCCCCATAATTCCGGCGAGCCAACCTGTGCCGCAACCCATGTCGAGAATCCGCGGCGCTTTCATGCCGACTTGAGACAAGGCGGACATAACCGCCGCACATCTAGCAGCCTGAAGGAGGTTTGCGAATCCCTCCTGCTGCCATCTTTCGTTGTAATATCCGCGCTGGTTGGCAATATCAGTGGTAGACATGTTTTTTTACCTACGATTGGACAGCTGCAGATAGTTGTTGTAGGTCTGCCGCCAAGTCAAATTCTTCTTCACGAATTCAAAACAGTTGGCTGCGAACTGCTGCGCCCTCGCCGGGTGACTTAGAACGTCGATGATCGCGTCAGCCAAAGCGGTCGGATTCTCCACATCGACTAGTCGTCCGGTAACCCCGTCGGTAATCAGTTCCGGCATACCACCTGCATTGGTGCATACAATCGGCACCTTCGCGGCGGCAGCCTCGACAAGCACCAGCGGGAAACCCTCTCGACGTGATGCTAGAACAAACAATTGTGCCCCAGCGAGCAGTGACGGAATCCGCTCGTGAGAGATACCTGTGTGTATGACGACACGATCGGCCAAGTGCTTGCTATCGACGAGCTGACGGATTTTTGTAAGTGCTGGACCGTCGCTGCCCACCAGCGTCAAGCGGGCGTTGGGAATTTGCTCCGCAACAAGCGAGAAAGCCTGCACAAGTATGTCGTAGCCTTTGACTTCCGAGAACGATCCGATACTAAGGATCGTTTCTAACTGGTCCGATTTCTGCAGTGCAACCCCCCTATCCGCACCGGGAGCGGAGAACACCTCCAGGTCGACCCCATTGTAGATCGTTGTCAATTTGTTGGTGATCCGCGGTTCCAACGCCAACAGCTCCGATCCAAGGGTTTTTGACACCACGGCAATCTGGTCGGCGTGGCGTAACACAATCTTCCAAAGCAACCTCTCTAGCCCCACGGTGCCCATCACGGCCTTCACGTCACTGCCATGGAACGAGAGTATGAGCTGGCCGTCGAATTGACCGAACTTCTTCAAAGCAAGAAACAGGATCGCATTCAAACCTGGAAAGTGTGGATTGATGATCCTCACGTTTTGACGTGCTACAACGCGACGCAATGCTTTGTATCTGCCGGGAAATCGAGCTACAAACGAGAATATGGCTTTCACTTGATGCCGGCGGTCTACTGGACTCCAAACCTCCAAGTACACCGGCTCGATCGCCTCCGGACCTACCTGCTCGGCTTTTGTGTCGCGGGTCGTTATGAGTAATCGCGGGACGAATTCAGCGCCTTCGCGAAATCGCAGAATCAAGCTTTTGACAACCTGGTTGACTCCTCCGACCTCCCGCAAGGACCACGGTACAACGAATAACCAGCCGGGTTTTTGAGCAGTAGTGTTGCCCATCCGAGCGCTCAGGGTCTTATTTGACACCGGCGCATTGCAAGGAGCCGGGTAATCTATAGTATCGTCGAATTTAGAATAACAATTGGCTGACGAGAACAGAATAAAAAATGGGACGCGCCCGTCTTTTGATAACCGGGGTATTTCTAAACTGGACGGCCTTCGCGGTGGCCGCAGTCGTCTCGTTTTTCCTCTCTCCCTTTGTAGTTCATCATCTTGGTAACGCGGCGTACGGTGTATGGGTTATAGCCAACTCGTCCATCGCATACATGGCGCTGCTCGATTTGGGTATGCGTGGCGCTGTGACCCACTTTGTCGCCAAGCATCAGGCTGTGGGAGAGCACCTGGAATCCAGCCGTGCTGTGTCCGTGGCGCTGGGCTTCCGGTTATTGATCGGATTGGGGGTAATAATCGCGAGTTTGACCCTCGCGGCTGTAGCGACCAGGATTTTCCACATACCGGCCGACCTTGGGGCGTCTGCGCGGTGGGCGATACTCATCACCGGTTTGAATCTATCCTTCACGCTGGTCGTCGGAGTATTTGGCGGGATCTTAACTGGCTTGCAGCGCTTTGATCTCGTGAGCACGCTGGCCGTTGCGCAAACTTTACTTGGTGCCGGCGGCACAGTGTGGGTACTAAAGACAGGTCACGGCATCGTTCTGCTTGCCGCAACGCTGTTGGCGGTCTCGGTCCTCCTCGGCGTTCTGACAACCGTATTGTGTTTTCAGTTCTACCCTCAACTGCGACTGAGTTTTAGTTTCTGGAACAGAAAGGTTCTCAGAGAACTGTGGCACTACAGTTTTTATTTGTTCATCATCGCCGCAAGCGGACAAGTCATCTACTACACCGACAACCTTGTCGTGGGAGCTTTTCTTTCTGCGGAAGCGGTCACATTTTTTGCCATTGGCGGGCGGTTTCTCGATTACCTGGGACAGCTTGGTTCTTCGCTTGCGCAAACTTTTATGCCGCTGGCCAGTACTTTGGCAGCCGGGGAACGCTCCGCGGAACTGCGACGGCTGTTGATTCAGGGAACGCGGGCCGCCTTGTTCGTCTCTCTTCCGATCGCCTGGGTATTGTTGTTTCGCAGCCATACGTTCATCGGGCTTTGGATGGGGCCGCAATACAGTGAAACGTCCGGGAACATATTGCGCATCCTTCTTTTTTCAGCAATCGCGATAAATGGCAACCGCGTAGGTGGCAACATTATCCTGGGACTTGGCAAGCACAAGCCATTTGCGTTATGGCAAGCATGCGAGGCGATAGCCAATCTGGCGCTGAGCATTTATCTGGTACGCAAAATCGGAATAACCGGGGTCGCGTGGGGTACCGTTCTCCCGAGCCTGGTTAGTCAGATGGTGCTTTGGCCCAGGTATTTATCGAAGGTTCTCGGTCTGACGGTCTGGCGCTACTTCTGGGAGGGCTGGATTCGCGCGGTACTGGCGACAGCACCATTCGGGCTAAGTTGTTTTTGGATCGATCACCATTGGCCAACGCCCAACATGGCGTTTTTCTTCCTGCAGATTGCCGTGGCCTTGCCGATCGTCCCCTTCGGGATCATTTTGCTATTTTGGCCTGAGGTTAAGTTTCAGCTTCGTACCCCTGGCAGCCTTCTTCGAAAGACGTTTTTTACGAAACGAAATGACCTGGCAGCGCCTTGAACACGGTCTCCGCTTGCGGATTTGCAGCGGGATTGAGAAGCAGGTACATAGCGAAACTGCTTTCCCCCGAAGGGACTTGCAGGCGATTTTCGCTCTGCGCGAACACCAGTTCGGTCGTCGGTCTTGAGGACTGTCGCGGCATGGCTATCGTATTCGTTTGGAGTCGTTTGTTTCGAAGCGCAGCGTTGGATGCACCGGCACAAGGAGCCGCAATTTGAACTCGCCGCTGAAGGTTCTCATGATCTGCTGGGCTTTCCCGCCCGACGCTCAGATCGGCGCGTTGCGCGTTGCGAGGTTTTGTCGGTACTTGCCTGAATTCGGGATCGAACCCATCGTCCTCACAATGGAGGACCGTTTTCGGGAAACCCTCGATAACAGCCTTCCGGCCATCGATGGCCTTCGGATCGTACGAACAGAAGTGGCGGCAACGCCAGTGGATTGGTATCGCCGATCGAAGGCCGTTCTGGCCAAGCCGGGCAGAGCCGCCAAAGAATCGCCAAGAGCGGCGACATCGAGTGCCCGGAAAAATTTCTTGCGGCGCCAACTTCTTGCGCTGCTGCAACTTCCTGGTCCCGATGCGGGCTGGTATTATCCAGCCCTGCGAGCGGCCAGGAAGATTGTCCGAGAACAATCCATTGCGGCGATCTTTTCCTCAAGCCCACCGACAGTCTCCCACCGCATTGCTCTCCGTTTGAGTAAGGAATCGAAGCTACCGTGGCTTGCGGATTTCCGCGACCCCTGGTCCACGTCGTCCAACGAGAACGACGAACCGGCGTGGTGGCGCTCTCTGAGCAAATCGATTGAGTCTAGATGTGTGCGATCGGCCGAGCGCGTGATCTGCAACACCGAGTGGTTGCGGAAGGATTTCCTGAGGTCAAATCCAGAGTTGCCGCCAGAGAAGTTCGTCACGATCACAAACGGCTTTGATGATCAAACCCTTCCTTTGACTAAACCGCTGCAAGCGGGATCCCGACGGCTCTTTCTGCACCTCGGCAATATCTATGGCCTACGGCGCATTGACACATTCTGCACGGCCGTTGAGAACCTGGTGAAAACTCAGAGGATTGATCCGTCGACATTTCAAATCGTGTTCCTCGGACAGATAGAACCGTCGCTCGAGGCGGCTGCGCGCACCAGCGCGCCCGGGCTATTTCAGCTTGGGTGCATCGAGTTCAGGGCGCGCGTCGGCCGTGAAGAGGCCCAGCAAACGCTAGCGGGAGCAGACATGCTTCTGATTTTTCAGGGCGGTCATTACCTTCAGATTCCGGCGAAGTTCTACGATTATCTGCTGACCGGGCGACCCATTCTCGTTGTCGCCCAAGAGGGTGCGCTAACCACCTTGTTAGAAGAAACAGGATCAGGGATCTGGGCGGATCACGAAAAGCCTGACCAGATCGCTGCGAGCTTCTTGCGGGCGGTCGCCTTACCAGCGATCTCGCCTGTAGAAGCACAACAACGTTGGCACGAGCGATTCCACTATCGGCCTCTGACCCAACGCCTGGCGTCTTGCATTCGCAGTGTTGCTGGCGGAAGACCCAGCCCCGTCGACCGGCAGACTTTGCCCTGATCTGCTTTTGCAATCGAGGTCCGTGCTCACCGAACGATGGCTGAGGCGGTTGCTTGATTGAGCCCCGCGATGTCGGCGCCAATATCCTTGCCGTCTGTGCCGGCGTTCCTGTACGGGCTGGTTGGAGCCAAAGCGTAGTTTCCGGCCGCAAAGTTCACAAATCGAACCGCCGCCCAATCGGACGGAAAAAAGGTGCCCGCAGGATAGTTTGATTGCGGCACCCTGCTTGCAGCGATGTTTTCAATCACATTTTTTTGAAACACGAAGCCAGGAAGGAAATAGCTCAAGCTCGAGGTTCCTGAGGCATGTCCTGATCCCATGACTCCGTACGTGTTATGCCCTGTGATGTTGTTTTCGTAGACAAAGTTTGTGCTGGGAATCCCGTCCGCCGAGACGATTTGATTGCTCTGGAATCCGGTGTTGTGGTCTATGGTTACGGCGTCTACACCGCTCAACACTTGAAATAGATTGCCTCCGTTACCTCCTCCCCAAGTTTTGCCATTCACGTCGTCAAACAGATTGTTTTGAATCAGTATCCGCTTACCTCGAACCACTTTCTGTGGGTCTCCACTGTCTAGCCCGGAAATGTTCACCGCGCTGGCCGTGTGTCGCAGCACGTTATACGTGAACGTGATGTCCTGCACATATACCCACGGCGCAGTCCCGTATTCGGTCCGTGGAGTCACCAGAAAAGCAAACCCCGTCTGAGCGTCCACCCAGTTGTTTTCCAGGATGTTCCCGGTGATCAATACCCGCTGTGCGATCTTAAACTCCAACAGGTTCTTGACTGTCCAGTGGATGCCTGCATAACTGGGATTGCCCACCATCCAACTCACTGGCTTGAAAAAGTGATTCCCGCGTATTTCGATATCCGAAGGGATATTATTCACAAGCGCGGGCCGAGCCCCCCCGAACATGACGTTTTCTCCCGCCGCTTCCAATTCGTTGTCCACGATCTTGAACGGTCCCGGTCCATTCCAACCCCCCACAGCCTGCGTATCCTGGCCCACTACGTGGATGTCGGAAATATAAGAATCAATCACGGCCAAGGATGCTCCGTTCAACACAATCCCGTGCTTCACATTCCCTTTCGGAGTACCGTGAATATAGCAGCGATCAATCGTGATATCGTGCGGAAGCTCTGACAAAGAACTAGCACTCTTACCTGTAGCTGGATCCTCTCCCAAATCCACCAGTCCATACTGCGTGACGCTAGTGGTTGCGATAGTTGTTGTTACTTCGATCCCGATCAACCTATAGTGGCTAGCACCGAACTGCATTCCGATAGCCGGCGAAACGTTAGGAGTTACAATCTTTGGAAATAGACTCGTATGATCGGGTGTAATTCGCGTTCCAGGGGCAGGCAAACTTGAGTCCGGAGCAGAGGTACGCACGACAATCCAGTCGGTACAGCTGTTGGCTCGAAAAACATAATTCCCCGTGAAAGTTGCTCCCGCAGCAAGCTGAACTGTCTCTCCGCACTTTGCACGGTCGAGGGCCACCTGCAAATCGCCACCCGCGGGAACTAGAAGCGTGTTTCCAATGGGCGGAACGAATGTCGTGTTTATAAAAATGCGGGGAAGCTCGATGCTGGATTTACCAGCCGTTGAGGAGGGAGTCCGAAATCCCAGATAATCTACACTCCGGGTTACATAAGGTATTAAGAATAACAAGATGGTTACCGCAAGAACTGTCTTGACGGGTCTCGGCCTTCGCATTTCTCGCCCCCTGGGTATCATATTTTATTGTCTGTTTTCCCGGATTACGACACATTTTCAGGCCAAATTAGCATAATTGCCTGAATGATGAATGCGAATGGATTGGTTGGGAGTTGGGTCAACGCTCCGTTCCGACGTAACAAGATATTCATGCCTTTGGAAGTGAGAGCCCGGAGACGCCTACCTTTGGTCGCTCCGCACCGCCGTTGGTTATAAAACAACACTGAACCAGATAACTTGCTACTAGAATCACAGGGTGGAGAGGCCATCGCCATCTGCACGGTTGACATGAATCCTTTGAAAGCCGCCGCTAGCCGAGATTTCTGCGCTGAGCTTACGAGAGAGACCTAATAAAAAAGTGGAGGAAGCAGTGAAGCAACCAGCCCCGCGCAGAGCGTTCTGCCATAGCTCATGCATTTGATTTGAAATGACGAGGTCTACTCCATCGTCAGATAGTGCCCTTAGCGCTGCAGCCACAACATGCCGTTCGTATCTTGGGAATGCCATTCCGTCAACGATCGTTCCGACACGCATTTCGCCAAAGTGATGATGATCGCGGAAGTTCGAAATCAATAGAGCCGCCCAGCCCACCGCAACACCATCCACTGTAATTCGAATTCGCGACAAGCGCTCGCAATGGACTGGAAACAGCGCATTTAACACCTCCGACGTGCGCTCGATCGAAAACGATGTCTCTCGACTGGCGGCGTTCCATACTTCATCGGCCCATCCGCCAAATAGAGGTACGCGATCATAGCTTGCTGCTGGAATCGGCCGCTTCTCACTAATGGCTTGGTAGGCGTGGATCATTATCGGACCAAGTCCGCTGTACGCACCGACGTCGGCGGCTAGCCGCCGAAATGAATCGCGACGCAGCAACTGCAAATTACGCATGAATTGACCGGCTCGACGCACGCGAAAAAATAAAGGGACGGCTACTACGGTCCACCCGAGAGCTTTTAGCAGACGCGGGTAGCGATTCGATTCGCTTCCCATACCGACCGAATACAAGAATGGGTTACACCTTTGAAGCTCCTTCATCATTAAGAGAGCAACAAAGCTATATTTTGAATTAACAATCCCCTCCGAAAGAGGAGATTGAATGTTGCTAACGCTGCACACAGTCCCGCCGACGAGCGTCGGCTGGTCTTGTAGATAAGCTCCTCCGCGAACTTCCTCAGCTTCTAGAACGACGTAGTAGCGCTTCGATACCACCGATAATGCGGCCACATCTGTGCTCAAGGTTTCGGGGAAGAAAAAGTCTACCGGCGCGTGCGCCGCCCGGAGACGAGCGTTGAATCGGCGAATAGCTGACTCATGTTGCTTTCCAAGTATCTCCACGCGCAGCTGCATTTGCGTTCAGCTAGTCCCGAAACGAATTTTGTGCAGGAACCACTTGCGTTCTAGTGCATATTTTTCTGCATCGGTGATTACATGGTTGCCGTTGCGCTGCCGAAGGAAATCCAGAATTGTGGAAACAGGCACAAACCAACCATTCTTCCGCGCCAACCGCTTCAGTAACTCCTGAAATTGGTTACTCAGATGTTTTCCTTCCACAAAGCCATGACCGAAATGGACATAGAGAATGCATAGGCCGCCGTCCTCTTCGAGTCGGTCTTGATTCTTCTCGCTCAACATCTTGATAAACAATGACATTACTGCTGCTTCCGAGGAGCAATACCAGTAATTCACAAAGGGGCGCGCTGGATCGTGATAGGGAAAGAATGGGCAGGCACGAAGCGTGTTAACTTCATTAAAAACAAAATTGCGCACATATCGGATTCGTTCTCGGCAAAAATCACCCCAAAAGAGAGGATCACCTTCTATATGGCCGCGAAACCGTCCAGCGTTCCGAAAGCGCGTAGACAGGTTGTACGCCATTCGCAAGGGGCCGGTGAGGCGCTGATCGCCCCAGTAAACCGCCTCGTCGCAGAAGTAATGTTGCGCCAAGGTCAGGGGATCGGTACCAAACATCTTCGCAAATTCATTGAGGCCCGCTCGAGTTTCCGCCCTCGTGGACGTATGCGACGTAACGTTATGCAGTCCGATTTCAAAACCGCAACGCTGCAACTCAAGGCAAAAGCGTAAGTAATCCGGTTCACCGCAGGTGGCCCCGTGATCGGAGGGCTTGCGAACCGGCGCTACGGGCCAGACACCTTTTGTTGTCCGCAAGCCGAGGTCGCGCAGAAACGAGTACACCGCGAGGGCAATTTCAGGAGTCTGGGAATCTGGGTCGTCGAAAATAGTGAACGCGAACCGTTTGCCCTCCGGCCACGGCACATTGGTCGGGCTAAACACTACAGTCCCGTCCCATTCATCTTTGTAAGATATCGGCGAAGATTCTCAAATGAATTGAGATTAGGAATGTCTTCCAAACCAACAGGTTGCCCGAACTCCTCCTCGACCACGCTGATGAGCGTCACCATTGCGATCGAATCCCAGTTTTCGATGGTTTCCTGAGAGCTCGACTCAATCTCACTTGCCGGAATGTTTGGGAAGACCGCGGCGAAGCATCTCTTAAGCCGGTCGTGAACCTCATCCATTTTTCTATCCTCAATGACTGCCACTCCAACTTTGTCGATACAGTTTAGGGTACCGGCTCAGTCGAATGCGACTCGGATGTGCCGTTTCCTTACATAGGATGATTGCATTGCGACTGGACCTTGACAAAATTTATCACGCCATCCTGTGTCCAATTGCAACGGAACAGGATCACCAATCACAGATTTGTTGCGCTGTTTGGACGCCTTAATGGGTTAGCTAGGTGGCGACTCCGAGAATCGAGAATTCTTGTAATCTTCAGAGTTCACATCGACAGAACCGCCGAGTGCCATTTCGCGCAAGCGATTTGACGCCATTTTGACAGCCAAAACCTTGGCTTGCGCCGTCCGGGCAGTGCTTCATCTGCGGCGGCAAAGCCGTCCCAGGATTATGCTGGACTTTCTTGCGAGTCCGACTTAGCCTTTGTGTTCGTAGCACCGGTTCGCTTGGCGAATTCGTTCGGTTTGGACTCGATCTTCCGTAGTCGTCGTAAGGAAACTGGTATCACTTGGGCCTGATTCATGCTTTGGAAATTCTTAAGGAACCCCTCCCCGAGGATGCTCCTTTGCGGAGAGTTTTCCTCGCATGCAGTTTTACACCTCTTCATCTTCTAACGTTCCTAGCCGCCCGATTGCGCATCCTGAGTCCCGGGCATCAAGTCCAAATAAAGACAGGCATCTTCGGAGACTTGTCAGGGAATCTCGAGCGACTTCAGCCCCCAGATTTTGACGCTGTCGCTATCGTGATTGAGTGGCAAGACCTTGACGCGCGGCTGGGCATCCGTAGTTTGGGCGGATGGCGGTCTTCAGATTTGCCGGACATACTGGAATCGGTGAATCGACGATGCGCTCACTTGGAACAGGCCATAGCGCGGATTTCTCTTTCTATTCCTGCCTGCGTCTGCATGCCGACGCTTCCATTGCCTCCGTTGTTTTCTACCTCCACCTACCAAGGCGGGTTTCACGAGTTGCAACTTCGACACGCTGTGGCTTCGCTTGCAACAGCTCTCTCCAAAGAATCTGGCATCCGCATCATTAATGCCCAGCGGCTTGATGAACTTTCCCCTAACAATCGACGATTCGACGTGAAATCGGAAATCGCAGCAGGGTTTCCTTACCAGCTTGGACACGCCTCCGTTCTGGCTGAACTGTTGGCCGGTCTCGTTCACAATCCCAACCCGCTGAAAGGACTTATAACTGATTTGGACGATACGCTTTGGGCGGGAATTCTGGGAGAAGTTGGGGTGCAAGGTATTAGCTGGGATCTCGATCACAGCAGTCACATGCATGGACTTTATCAACAGTTTCTCGCATCGCTAGGGAGTGCTGGCATTCTGATCGGCGTGGCTAGTAAGAACGACGCTGGTTTGGTTGAACAAGCTTTCGATCGAGAGGATCTCCTACTTCCGAAGGACAGTGTGTTCCCGTTCGAGATTCACTGGTCTCGCAAATCGGAATCCGTTCAACGCATTTTGAAAGCCTGGAATGTCAGTTCTGATTCCGTGGTCTTCGTAGACGACAGCCCCATGGAAACGGCAGAAGTAAGTGCCTCATTCCCCGATATGCGGTGCATCGTTTTTCCCAAAAGTGACTATTCTGCGATCTGGGAACTACTGAATCGATTGCGGGATGTGTTTGGGAAGAGCGTCATTTCCGAAGAAGACAAACTACGCATGCGCAGCATTCGCGACGCAGGCCCATTAAAGGAATTCGGGAGTCTCAGCGGCAACTCTATGGACGATTTTCTCCATAGTGCAAACTCGGCGATTCGATTTGCTTTTTGCAAGGACGGTGGTGACACGAGGGCCCTAGAGCTGATCAATAAGACGAACCAATTTAATCTCAACGGTCGGCGTTTCTATGAAGCGGCTTGGGTGAACTACTTGAGAGACCCGCGTCATTTTATCCTCACTGTTACTTATGAAGATAAATACGGGCCTTTGGGCAAGATTGCCGTGCTCATGGGAAGCGCTAATGGAAAGACAGTGTCAATTGATGCGTGGGTTATGAGTTGCCGGGCGTTTTCTCGGCGTATCGAACATCAGAGCCTAAAATACTTGTTTGAGACATTTGCCGTTGACGCCATCGATTTTGATTACCAATCTACGGACCGTAATGGTCCCCTCAAAGAGTTCTTCACTCAATTCTTTGGCGAACACCTTAATCCACGTCTGCGGCTATCGAGAATCTCTTTCTTTGAAAGAACCCCTCGACTCTTCCATCGGGTCGAGGAGAAAAGCGGTGGCTGAAAAAAAAGAAGAAAGCTTGGTTGAAAGGAAGCAATACCAGCCGGAATTGGGGATCCCGTTCGAAGGACTAGGTAATCGCCTGCTTGAAGGGCAGGCAGGGGCAACGCTAGGGAACGATGGCTGACGTGGTCGCTGCATTGAGCCCCGCAATGTCGGCGCCAATATCCTTGCCGTCTGTGCCGGCGTTTCTGTACGGGCTGGTTGGAGCCAAGGCGTAGTTGCCGGCCGCAAAGTTCACAAATCGAACCGCCGCCCAATCCGACGGGAAAAAGGTGCCCGCAGGATAGTTCGATTGCGGTACCTCGCTTACAGCGATGTTTTCAATCACATTTTTTTGAAACACAAAATTGGGAAAGTAATAATTAAGACTGGGATCTCCTGTAGCGTGTCCTGAACCCATCACTCCGTACATGTTGTGCGGTGCGATGTTGTTTTCGTAGACAAAGTTCGTACTGGGAATCCCGTCCGCCGAGACGATTTGATTGCTCTGGAATCCGGTGTTGTGGTCTATGGTTACGGCGTCTGCTCCGCTAATCACTTGAAAGAGCCTGCCGTCACCAGCGCCCCAGGTTTTGCCATTCACGTCGTCAAACAGATTGTTTTGAATCAGTATCCGCTTTCCTCGAACCACTTTCTGTGGGTCTCCACTGTCTAGCCCGGAAATGTTCACCGCGCTGGCCGTGTGTCGCAGCACGTTATACGTGAACGTGATGTCCTGCACATATACCCACGGCGCAGTCCCGTATTCGGTCCGTGGAGTCACCAGAAAAGCAAACCCCGTCTGAGCGTCCACCCAGTTGTTTTCCAGGATGTTCCCGGTGATCAATACCCGCTGTGCGATCTTAAACTCCAACAGGTTCTTGACTGTCCAGTGGATGCCTGCATAACTGGGATTGCCCACCATCCAACTCACTGGCTTGAAAAAGTGATTCCCGCGTATTTCGATATCCGAAGGGATATTATTCACAAGCGCGGGCCGAGCCCCCCCGAACATGACGTTTTCTCCCGCCGCTTCCAATTCGTTGTCCACGATCTTGAACGGTCCCGGTCCATTCCAACCCCCCACAGCCTGCGTATCCTGGCCCACTACGTGGATGTCGGAAATATAAGAATCAATCACGGCCAAGGATGCTCCGTTCAACACAATCCCGTGCTTCACATTCCCTTTCGGAGTACCGTGAATATAGCAGCGATCAATCGTGATATCGTGCGGAAGCTCTGACAAAGAACTAGCGCTCTCACCTGTAGCTGGATCCTCTCCCAAATCCACCAGTCCATACTGCTCAGATTCTAAGGTAGAAAACGTTGTCGTTATTTCTACGGCCACGAAACGATAGTGACTGGCGCCAAACCGAGCAGCGATCGCCGGGGATGAGTTAGGAGTGACAATTTTCGGCAACACATGCGAATAGGTGGGTGTAACCCTCGTACCGGTGGCAGGCAGACTGGATTCTAGGGCGGACGTCCGAACGACAACCCAACCGTCGCAGTCCTTAACGGGAAGCACAAAGTTGCCAGTGAACGTTGCGCTTTCGGCTAGCTGAATGGTGTCTCCGCAGCTCGCGGCATTAAGTGCGCCCTGGAAATCCCCACCTGCGGGTACGTTAATGACCAAGCCGGTCTGGGTAGGCATGGACGTATCGATGTAGGATCGCGGCAGTTCGGGAGCGGTCGACGTTTCCGACGTAGACGTCGGGGTAGTCGGGGTCGGCGTTGGAGTAGGGACTGGAGTTGGAGCCGGCGGGGTCGGGGTAGTAGGCGACGCTGAGGAACTAATGTGAAGGATGCTGAGAGCGGTAGAGGATGACCCCTTCACCTGGACCGAAAAAGAGAATTGACCCGTTTGCGTTGGAGTGCCAGAAATCACTCCAGACGAAGCCGCTAAGCTGAGACCTCCGGGTAGCTGGCCGAAGGCCACCTTCCAGGTATAGGGCGCGACGCCACCTTGGGCGTCTAGAGCTACCGAGTACGGAGCCTTGACTAACGCAGCCGGAACACTCGTAGTCAGGATCCTTAGCGCGGCAGGTGTGACCACGAAATTCATGGAATTCCTAGGCTGAGTGATCGACGCCAGCGAAGCACCGCCGAGAGTGTTCCTGGCCACAGAGATCTGTAGAGTTCCCGGTTGAGCGAGGTCCACGCTTGTGAGCACCGACGCCAGCTGACCATTCTTCAGATAGGTCGTGACCCGAGGGGTTCCATTGACGAGGACGGTTGCGCTGTTGCTGGAGTCCGCTGCCGAGACTACGATCTTCGTGTCTTGAGAACCCGCCATGGCACTGGCAGGCGAAACGCCGGTAATCGTAGGAACTCCTGTCGGCGCCGAAGCGGCCCCGCAACCTATCATCATCGCCGCGGTCAAGAGTGTGGAAAAAGCTAGGCAGATTCGATACATGAGTTTCCCCACCTTACTGCTAACCGAACCGCGGCAACTATAGTGCGTTGACGGTGTGAAAATCGGCTGGTGAGAAGGCCAGAATCGGGACAGGTGCCCAACCGTTCCTGGCAGCAACAAAATCTCAAATGTGAGATCACGCAATCTTGCCGGGGAGAGCAGCTTCCTGCTCTCCCCCAGATAAAACCGAACTAAACCTATTCAAAACAATGATTTGCGGAACAAATAGAACGAGAGGTTCTGGGTTTATCTTCCAGAGAGCGTGCTCGGAGGCAGAAATCAGATTCTTCGGTTCGTCAAACCTCGTATCGGCCGACAATCTCAACCTGAAGCAAGAGAGTGGTGGGCTGCAGGAACGCTGAGCGGCTCAGGGTCGCGATCGATAAAGACACGATGCCAAATTTCCAAATTGAGCAGCCGCCAAAGTTTGTCCGAGTGGTCGTGAAGGTTTGTTCGATGCTCAGCGAACAATCGCTCCACACTTTCTGATTTGAAAAGGCCCCGATTCACGGTGCGCTCTTCAAGAAGGAGATCTTTCACGGTATCGGCTTGTGGGCCCGAAAGCCATTGGGAGTATGGGGTAGGAAATCCCAATTTTTGGCGATTCAGGATCGCGTCCGGCAAAGACTTTTTCATAGCGGCTTTGAGAATTCTTTTACCGGTTAGTCCGCGAGTTTTGTGAGACGCAGGTATATTGAGCGCAAACTCAACCAGAACATGGTCCAAAAACGGAACTCGACTCTCTACCGAGGCCGCCATGCTCATCTGGTCCTGCTTCATGCACAGTTCAACCAGATACGTCTTGATGTCGGTGTAAAGGAGACGGTCCAGAAGCGAACCTGAGGACTTTTCCCAAAATTTCAGAACGTCGCCGTACTCCTGGCCAGGCGCCGGGCGTAGCTCGTCTCGGAGTAGGCTGGTTTGCTCCGCTTCCGAGAACGCAGCGTAAAAATTGTCGAAGTAGAAGGCCGCCCACGAAGCGCCATCCCGCGCCAGGAACGTGTGGCGCAGCTTCTTCTTCATTTTCGAAGGCAACCAGTCCGAATCCGTTACTGCGTTTCGAAGGAAACGCCGCAGTCCGCTCGGCACCACACCACGATAGCCGCGGTCCAACCCGGCATTCCAGAGCGTGAATGGATACCGAGTGTAGCCTGCCAGCGTTTCATCGCTGCCCTCGCCGGTGAGGACGACCTTAACGCGTTCCCGTGCAAGCCGAGCGACAAAGTAGAGCGAGACGCTCGATGGCCAAACCAACGGTTCGTCTTCATGCCATATTAGTTTTGGTAACGCATCGAAGAAGTCTTGTCGACTGATGCGCACTTCGTGGTGGCTTGAGCCTATATGGTCAGCCATCAACCGCGCATACGGTAGCTCGCTGTAAGCTTCCTCGGCGTAGCCAACCGAGAACGTTTCGATCGGAGCTTGCCGGAGGTCGCTCATCAGAGCCGCAATCGCACTTGAATCAATTCCGCCGCTCAAGAACACCCCGAGCGGCACGTCGCTCATCAGATGGCTCTGCACTGCTTGCTTCAGTAAGTCCCCATAGCCCTCAACATAGTAAGAAGCCGGTCGCGATTCAGAGCTCCCCTTGGGCGCGTCCCAATACTGTCGAATCCTCAACGCACCGCCTTCTTCGAGGACCGCGGTATGACCCGGGGCAAGTTTTTGGATCCCATCAAAGAGAGTCCGTGTGCCTGAGAGGTAACCAAAGGCAAGGAATTCTGGTAACGCTGCCCGATTAAGTTCCGCAGATACACCCGGATGAGCCAGCAGAGCCTTGATTTCAGATGCAAAAAGGAAAGTCTGCGGGGATTGCCGATAATAAAACGGCTTAATCCCGAGACGGTCACGTGCCAAAAATAGCCGCCGTTTATTTGAATCCCAAAGTGCGAAAGCGAACATCCCGCGAAGGTGCAGAACGCATTCTTCCCCATACTCTTCGTAGAGGTGGACTATGGTTTCTGTGTCGCTCTTACTTCGGAATCGATGACCATTCGCTTCCAATCGAGCTTTCAGTTCAAGATGGTTGTAAATCTCGCCGTTGTACACAAGCCAGATGGTTTGGTTTTCGTTTGTAACAGGCTGTTTGCCGGTGTGCACGTCGATAATACTCAAGCGCCGCATCGCCAAACCTACATTTCCAACCGCGTAGGAACCCTCCTCGTCAGGGCCTCGGTGGACGATCTGCTGGTTCATGGCCTTTAGCGCCGTGATATCGACGTGCCGCGACCGATCGTGGTGAACCACCCCGCAGATTCCGCACATGGCTACCCGCTTCCTCGCAACGGTTCTGGTCCAGAAATCGTCTCCTTCGCAACCGCTGACGCACTGATTCGCGCATTGTGCTCAGTTTCCGGGTCCGAACACCACACGTTAGGTTCATTCGTCGACCCCAGCCATTCATAACGGGCCACGACTTTTTGACTGTCGAAAAGTCGGCGACCGTTGGTTTCCGCAAAGCTACCGTCACACACAACAAGATGGACCAGTTCCTTGTTTCGATCCGCACGGCCATAGAGAAAACGGGCGTCGCTCGACCAGCCTTGCCACACCCAAGGTTCCCTGGATGCAGCGAAAAAGAAAAAATGACTCTCACCTGACTCTTCGAACCGGTATCCAACCACGGCGGCGCAGTCGCCCTTTCTGTGGGTTAACGGCAACGCGGCAAGGTGGGCAGCGGACGCTCGGCCCGGAAAGAGCACCGTCGCAAACTCAAAAGGGACGTCGGTGACCGTAGCGAACTCGAGCACAGAGATTTCCGTCTTTGCTCCGTAAGCCCGAGAATACCAACCTCGGCGAACATTCTGGGAACAGTTATGGCTGTCTGTTGCGAAAAGAGCGAGCGAGCACGAGGCGTCCACACTGCCTTCGGCAAGAAAACAACCTGCGCTCCCCTGGTTCCAAACCAAACCAGGCGCCAAATGCCAGTACGTTTCCAGCAGATGGCGACCCTGGCCCTCAACCACATCGCGAACAAACCAGAACTGATCCTTCAAATGTATTACCCAGCGGCAGTGCGTAGCGGGCGAGGCGAGACGCTGGTATCCGGAGTGCTCGGCAGCCAGAATATCGACGGTGTGTCCTTCGATCCAATGCTGCACGCGCACTGCGGGTAAAGAGACCCAGGAGAACGAGTCGCCAGCCTCAGCTTGGTCCCGACCGTCGATTCGCAGAGTGTTATGCGCGGAGGTACCGCGAAAGTTGTCGCGCTCGCCGCTCCCAGAGACGTACCGATAAGTCCCCGGATCGCTCAGGCACTCTTGATCGTTGATGGACAAATTCAAGCTAAGCAAGTCGCAATGGCTGTGTCCGGCTCGAAGCGCCCCCATCGGACCTGCACGCGCAACCAATTGCATCCTAGGAGTGCCCGAAGCCATCACGTAGAACCCGCTGGACTCCAATCCATGTGATGTAGGCTTGGGATTGACGATCGGCAGCTTGGCAAACGTCGCCGCTCCGTCGGCCCCGAGCAGCCACAACGTTTCTTCTCGAAGCCCTCGCGAGGCGGCTTTAAAGTCAGCACGTCCGAACAGCACTGCGGCCGTAGACAGTGGATCGCACAAGTGAGCAGCGCCGTTGCGCCTGGGGTCAAATACTCGGCCTCCGTCGTCATCACCGACGCGTGGAGGCGCTCCGGCCTGGCCGAGGCTAGAGAGCACCTCGGCCATCTGTTCGATCTTGCGATCGAAACCACTGGGAATCGGGCGCCCGTTGCGCTCGGCAAGGATGCGAGCGTGCAAGAACAGATCCAATGCATAAACGTGGTAGTAGACCGATTGTTCGAAGTAGACTCCATCTGCCTGGACTTGTCGCTCGGCTTCTTTCACCAGGATGTTCCAACCGATCGTTTCCCATTCCGATGCCGAACGAATTTCCGGGCAAAGCGTACCGACAAAGAAAAGGGCGACTGCTTCGCCGATGAGATGAGTATTTGGCGAAAAATATGTCGAAAGATATTGGGAAATATGCCGGGCGTTTTGCGCCAGCCCAACGACTAGGTCCGATGGAAAGTTCGCAGGGAGCACCGCGCAATCCTTGAGCAGTTGGCGCACCCAAAGCCAGGAGAGGGTGCGAAAGGCCACTTCCAGGCTACTCGACCAGTTGATCCCGATCGCATACGGGTTTTGTTTGTTCCATTGGTACCACTGAGCGCACAACTCCTGAACATATCGCTGCTCGCCCGTTAGCCGGTAGGCTTTGGCTAAAGTGACCAGGTGTTGATGACGGTTCAGTTCCCAGATTACTTTGTGATCGCCCACTTCGCCGAAATTCAAATACGGGACTTTGAACCAGACTTTGCGAGGAGCGCGTTTCCCGTTAACGAGGTCCAAGTGCCAGTCGATCACCGGACCGTAGTCGAGGTTTTCATAACCCAGCAGAGTAAACCGATGCAGGCAGATTTGATCGGCCTGCTCCTGGATCAGCACGACCTGTTCTGGCAGGAGCTTTCGCAGCAATGCACAAAGAGGCCGTATCTCGGAAGGATCAAAAAAGAACCGCGCCGCCTGGATAGATTCCGGGGCCCCATCCCGAACGGTCCGCCGCAAATCCCGGGATATCATGCAATCCCAACGCTTCATAAAACCTTGTCGAGCCCGCGTCAGGATTTCGGGCCCGCTCATCCCTGTGAGGCGTGGCAACCATTTGTATGGTGACATGGATGAAGGCCAATGAAGACAGTATACCGTAGGAAAGAACAAAGGGTTGGACCTCCACCGATGACTCAATAACGGGTCCGATACGCGAAGTTTCCGGAGAGGTCATCCGCTCGTGGTTTCCGGTCGCACTACCCGATACGGCCCCCAATAGAAAGTCGCGCGATCCGCAAAACCCCTTGTTGGCGATCAGGTTGCGGGGCAGGCAAAGCGATGAAGGTCGCGCTCAAAACTCCATGATTTTTAATTTATAGTCGTAAGGAGCCAACTCTGTTGGAAACAAAGAACGCGTTTGGGTCGATATGCGCCCGGGCCGGCACTGAGAGAGTCTATGAAAAGAAATGTAAGTGTCTTCGGACTGGGGTACGTTGGATCGGTAACCGCTGCTTGCTTGGCTCACCTAGGGCACCACGTGGTGGGGGTAGACTCAAACGCCGCGAAAACAGAATCCCTGGAATCGGGACGCAGTCCGATTATCGAGAAAGGCTTGGATGACCTAATCGCGACGGCACGCAGGGACTCTCGACTCCGTGCGACCACGGACGCTGCTGCAGCAGTCCTCGGGTCGGAAATCTCTCTGATCTGTGTAGGCACTCCAAGCCAGCCAAATGGGAAGCTGGACCTTACGCACATCAGAAACGTCTGCCGAGAAATCGGCCAGGTGCTGCGCCAGAGCAATAAATTTCATTGGGTGGTATTGCGCAGCACGGTTCTACCTGGCACGACGGACAACGTGGTAGTCCCCATTCTGGAGGAGGCCGCCGGAAAGCGCGCTGGCGTGGACTTCGCAGTATGTTACAACCCGGAGTTCATTCGTGAAGGAACAGCGGTGGCTGATTTTTTTGAGCCTCCCTTTACTGTGTTGGGAGCTTCCAACCAATCTCATCTTTCACCGTTGCGTGATGTCTACGAAGGGGTGAACGGTCGTGTGTTTGAGACCTCCTTGGCCGGCGCCGAGATGGTCAAATACGCCTGCAACGCGTTTCACGCCATCAAAGTAGGCTTTGCGAATGAGTTGGGAACTCTCTGCAAGGCTTTCGGAGTTGATACCCAGTCGGTTAGCGAGATTTTCACCTCCGACACGCGACTCAACATCTCCACCGCATATTTATCCCCTGGCTTTGCCTTTGGCGGATCGTGCTTACCAAAAGACTTACGTGCTCTCACCTACGGCGCGAAAGAACTCGATATCCAACTACCTCTCCTTGCAAGCATCTTGCCTAGCAATACACAACATATTGAGCGGGCTGTCGAGTCGGTATTGCGCACGAAGATGCGTAAGGTTGGTGTTCTTGGTCTCAGCTTTAAGGCCGGCACCGATGATCTTCGCGAGAGCCCACTGGTGCAGCTCATAAAACGCCTTCTAGGCGAAGGTCTTGAGATCCGGATCTGGGACAGAGAGGTGTCGCTCGGCAAACTGATAGGTTCGAACCGGCAGTACATCCAGGAAGTCATCCCCCATATCGGATCGCTCTTGCGCCCGACGCTGGAAGAAGTCATTCAAACGACCGACGTGGTGCTGATCGGTACCAAGGCAATCGATCGACAAGTTCTTCAAAGCCTGCTTCGCGCCGACCAGACCGTCATAGACTTGGTAAATCTCAATTCATCCCAGCGGCCGCAAGGCCCTTTCGTTTATGAAGGAATATGCTGGTGACAGGAACAGGCGTTTGAAAATCCTCTGGGTCAAAGCGGGCGGACTTTACCCTCCAAATATTGGAGGTCGGATTCGCAGCTATCGCATTCTCAAGGCGCTAGCGCGACGACATAGCATCACGCTGTTCACGTTCTACGCCGCGACCAAAGACGATCTTCACAGCGTTCTCGAACGTGAATTCGATCGAGTCGTGCTCATGCCCTTGGCGATTCCCGCCGGCAGAACTTTCCGCGAGGCCCTCCGCTATGCTCGATACTTGTCTTCGCCATTGCCATACACGGTCTCCAAGTTCTGCAAGCCGGAGGTTGCCCGGCGGCTCTTGCAGCTGGTTGGAGAAGCCCAGCCTGACGTGATTGTCTGCGATTTTGTTGTCGCCGCTCAGTCTATCCCCTGGAATCTACCGATTCCAAAGATTGTCTTCACCCATAATGTGGAAGCCGCCATTTGGAGGCATCACTACAAGGTTGCAGGGAACCCGTTCTGGAAGCTGCTCTCTTGGCGAGAGTACCGTGCGATGGAACGGTTCGAACGGGATTGTCTCAAACGGGCGGACCACGTACTCACGGTGTCAGACCATGACCGGGATATCTTTTCAAAAGTGATCGATCCCTCGCGAATCACGGTGATTCCCACAGGGGTTGACGTCGAGTACTTCCGCCCGTCGCCCGATCCCGACCAACCCACCACCCTGGTTTTTTCCGGCGCAATGGACTGGATGCCGAATGAAGACGCCATGGCCTATTTTATAAAACGAATATTGCCTCGAATTCGCAGTCAAGTCCCGAATGCGTCGCTTTGCGTGGTTGGGCGGAATCCGTCTCGAGCGCTTCTTGAATTAGCCGGCAGTCATCGAGGCATTGAGATCACCGGCATAGTGGAAGATATTCGACCTTTCGTACATCGCGCCGCGGTCTATGTCGTTCCCCTGCGGATCGGAGGGGGAACGCGTCTCAAGATCTTCGAGGCGATGGCCATGGGCAAAGCTGTTGTTTCCACAACGATTGGCGCCGAAGGACTGCCCGTGCATCCAGGGCAGGACATCCTGATTGCCGACGACCCCGAACAGTTTGCAGACACTACGGTCCGTCTTCTGGGAGATCCGGTCCGTCGTCAGGAACTTGGTCGAACAGCACGAGAACTCGTCAACCGGACCTATAGTTGGGATGCCGTAGTGCAACCATTCGAGGCCGTTTTGAATACGTTAGTTGGGGAAGAGGAACAGTCGATCATCGCTGGTTAGACGTCGCTTGGCTCGCAAAGCCTTCGATAGACCCTTAGCCACCCTGTCCGCACAACGTCCCACTGATAGCGACGTGATTCCTCGTAGGCGTTCAGCGCGATCTGCTGCGCGAATTGCGGATCTTGTAACAATCGAGTCACGTTTTCCGCCAACGCTTGCCAATCCCCGGGTTCACATAGCAGCCCGGTGCGTTCATGTTCCACGATATGTCGGATTCCTTCGGGCGCTGTCGTCACCACTGGAGTTCCTGAAGCAAAAGCCTCCAAAATCGACACCGGCATGTTGTCCACCCAGGAGGCATTTATGAAAATGTCGTTCTGGTCGTAGTATGGGGCGATCTCAGAGTGAGAAACCGGCCCAGCGAATGCAACGTCCCGCAGTTCAAGAGTTCGAACCAAATCGCGAACTTGTTTCTCGACCGGACCTTTGCCTACCAGACATAGCCGAGATTCCGGTTGTGTCTTCTTGAGCAGATCGAACGCGCGCACGACGAGATCAACGCTGTAATACGGGTGAAATCCTCTCGTGCAGACCAGCCGGGGGAGCAGAGGCTGCCGAGCTCGGTAACGAAATTGGGAGGAGTGAACAACGTTGGGAAGTACTTGAACGGCCAGGCCGAATTCGCGGAAAACATTGGCGAGGTAGGGAGAAGGAACTACGATCCCGTCCGCATGTCCCATAACACGCCTGGCGACGGCGGAGCGGCGGAGATGGTCTCTGGCCTCCCCACTGTGGTAGTGAAACAGCGCCTTTTTTCCGCGGAGAATCGCGGTCATCCACGCAGGCATAGGGGAGATGAGGAAAGAAGAGTAGGATGCGGAAAAAATGTGGACGACCTCGACATCCTTGGTGCCACTCCAGAGTGCTGCGAAGTAAAACGGGGCGCGTACGAAGGTTCGCATCACGGGTATTCGCTCAACCCAGCCAAGCCACGCGGGCAAGATGGGATCAATCGGAATGAAGCGAACACTGACTTCCGGGTCGTTTAGCCAGTCACGAACCAGCAAATCGGCCTGGACACCCTGCCCTCCTATCCATCGAGGCGAAGCCGCAACAATTGCCACTCTCATCGGTTCCATCCGCCGTTGTACTGTTTTGGTGGTCGAATCCACTACCCGCCGACGAGAACACCTCAGAGCAGCAATTTTCCTTGAGGACTCGGCAAGCGCGACCCGCAACAATTCTTCTGGTGCCAGTTCACCCCGTTATTCGTCTTCCCGCGTAATGAAGCTCGCGTGCGTGCGGCTGAGCCTCGAAATACAGGTCGTCCAATTCGGAGAGCAATCGATCAAAGCCGAATTGTGCACGAGCGCGATCTCGCGCGGATTGGGCGATTCGTCTTGCAAACTCCCTATTTTCAAGGATTTGCATGATCGCTACGGCAAGGGCATGTGGCTCCTTGGGCGCAACCAGCAACCCGTTCACTCCGTCTTCGATGATCTCGGGCGTTCCCCCGACGCGCGTGGCCACAACCGGGAGTCCGGAAGCCATGGCCTCGAGCACGGAATTCGGCAACCCTTCGGCCCAGGAGGGCAAGACGAATAGGTCACAACAGGCCAAAATACCTGGCACGTCGTTCCGGCGACCGAGAAACAGAACCGTGTTGCTCAAACCCAGCTCCAGGGTCAGGCTTTCCAGGCGACTACGTTCGGCTCCATCGCCGACCAATAAGAACTTCACACCGTGGAATTCTCGAGAAACCTCTGCTGCGGCCCGGATGAGATCTGCATGACCTTTGGTTTCTACATTCATGTTGGCGACGACAGCGATAAGTTGACTCTGTTCTGGCAAATGAGGAAACAGCCCTCGCCTATCTGCACAAGCCGAAGTGAATCGTTCAAGGTCCACACCATTTCGAATGACCCGTATTCTCTTCGGTTCAAAGCCATCCTTCTCCACCAGGAAATCACGAACAGCTTGTGAATTGGCAATCACACAATTCGAACGATTCTGGACGTGCCGGAGAAATGCTCGGCGGCGCGGCGTGTACCACCACCAATGGGAGAGGTCGCGGCGACAGGATAGGATCACGGGAACCCGGGCAAGCCATGCCGCAGGCACACCTAGAAGTGTGGAGTAAAGATCGTGGGTCTGAACAACATCGAAGCGATGTTTGAGGAAAAACCGTGCCAAGCGGAGCAATTGATAGATCCCTCGGGGGCGAAACAGAGCACCTTTAGGGTCAAACTCGGTCACCGAGATTCCGGCGAGGGCTTAGCGTCTCGATCAGGGGACCCTGCGCGGACAAACAGCCGACAGCAACATCGTGTCCGCCGGCCTTCTGACGCGAAGCAACCTCCACCATCTGATGTTCGCTGCCCCCCATCTCGAGCGAACTCACCATGTGGAAGATGCGCGTATTCGCTTGGCTGGGGGTCGCTGATTTCGAACTAGGGCGCGGAATATCTTCGGTCGGCAGGGACTTCGGCCACCCAGTGTGCTCACGGACGTTGATGTTTTCCCGGGTAATCCGTGCCGGAACGCCGACGGCAATGCACCGTGGGGGAACTGACCGGATGACCACCGCATTGGCGCCGATGACCGAGCCTTCTCCAATCGTGATGTCGCCCAGTATTTTGGCGCCGGTAGCAATGAACACGTCATCTTCGATCCGGGGGACATTCGGCAACTCATTTCGTCCTCCGATGGTCACGCCATTTGAAACGAACACGTTTCTTCCCATTTTCACTCTCGGATGAATGACGACGCCCACACCCCAGTATCCGACTTCAAATCCTTTCCCGATCTCCACTTGATATGGGATATAGCAATGAAAAACAAGAAAGTTGAGCTTCTCGATGATCCGTGGCAGCAGTGGAATCCCTCGAAGATGCAGCCAGCGCGCCAAGCGGTAGTACGACACGGGATTAAACATAGCCAACCCTTCCGGACCGACTACCAGCTGACACCCATTCGAGTGGCTTCATCTTGTGTCTCTCATCGCGGCGGCGACCACGGACGAGGACTTCGGTCGCTCGACCACACCGCGGCGACTAGCGGCGTGAATCACGGGAGCGCACTCCTGGCGGGATTCCCGCTCCATCGCTGGGGCCAGAAAGTTGCGATGCCACAACTCGAACATCAAGAGCATCCAGATCTGAGCAGAATGGTCTCTCCGGCCCCGCCGATGTTCTTCGAGCAACCCGCGGACAGCCTTGGGATTGAAATAGCCCCGGCCCAAAGTTCTGGGCTCGAGCAAGATGGGAAGAAGGTCGTCTTTGAGTTCTCCGCGCATCCAGTGCACCAGCGGCAGAGCAAAACCTTGCTTAGGCCGACGGAGCACCTCTTGAGGAACGCCCACGCGGGCGGCCAACTTCGTCAGCAAATACTTGCCTCGTCCGTTTCGGAACTTTGATCCTTCCGGCAAGCGCGCGGCCCACTCGACCACATGGTGGTCCAGAAGGGGAGCACGGACCTCGAGCGATGCGGCCATGCTCATGCGGTCGACTTTGGTCAGAATGTCGCCAGGAAGGTAAGTTTTGGTGTCGAGATAGAGCAAGCGACTCAACAGGTCATTTGCCGGCGCGTTGTCAAAATAGTTCTGAAACGAGTGCAGGGGCGCTCCCGTGCCACAAAACGAGCCTAGAAATTCGTCCGAGAACAAAGCACGCTCGCGGTGGCAAGCGGGCAGAAAACAAAGCCCATCGAGGTAGCGGTCTCGGGCTGGCAAGGAAATGTTGTACAGGAATCTCCTACCGGCAACCGTAGATGGCAAACGCGGATAAACGTAGTCGCGGTAACATCGCCCTGCCCATCGCGGGATACCATTGAAAACCCCACGCCCCAGCGCAACCGCATAGCGTTGGTAGCCGGCGAACAGTTCGTCCCCGCCGTCTCCGGCAAGGGCGACGGTTACGTGCTGTCGCGTCAACTGAGACACGTAGAAGGTGGGAAGGATGGAAGAGTCCGCAAATGGTTCTTCGAGCGACCTGCTCAGTAACTGCAGGGTTTCGCCTATGTTGGGCTTCACTACGAGTTCGTGGTGCTCGGTTCCAAAGCGCTCGGACACTACGCGAGCCGCTCCAGCTTCGTTAAAATCCTCACGGGAGAAACCAATCGTGAAGGTTTTCACTGGCCTGGAGCTTGCCCGGGCCATGAGGGCAACGATCGTCGACGAATCCACGCCACCACTAAGCAACGCGCCAAGAGGAACGTCGCTGATTAAGCGAGTTCGAACCGCCTCATCCAGCTGGTTCTCCAACTCCTCCAGATATTCATCTTCCGATTTTGGTTCGGCCGTACCAAAAGCGGGTAGGTCCCAGTAGCGACGGAGGCTGGTCTTCCCGTTCGCGAACTCGAGCAGGAATCCCGGGGGGAGTTTGCGGATGGAGCGAAACGCTGTCGCTGGGTCGAGGATATATCCGAAGTAAAAATACTGTAAAATCGCTTCTTGATCGACTTCGGCCAACTCTGGCGCAGCGGCGAGCAGCGACTTGATTTCAGAGCCGAATAGAAATTGTCCCGCAACAAACGAATAGTGCAGCGGCTTCTTGCCTAAGCGGTCCCGGGCCAGGATCATAGACCTGTGGCGTTCGTCATACAAAGCGATTGCGAACATGCCGCGCAGCTTTAGGACAAAATCCGATCCCAGGTCTTCGTAGAGATGGACGATGACCTCGGTATCGGTATTGGTATAGAACCGATGGCCTGCGCGCTCCAGTTCTGCACGAAGCTCGCGGAAATTGTAGATTTCTCCGTTAAAGACCACCCAAACTGTCTTGTCCTCATTGTGGATAGGCTGCCGACCGCCCGATAGGTCGATGATGCTGAGCCTCCGCATCCCGAGGCCGACTCCGTCCTTGACGTACACGCCTTCGTCGTCAGGACCGCGATGAATGATCGTTTGACACATTCGGTGGATCGTAGCGGCGTCAACTACTGCGTCAGGCGCCGTCTTGAACATGCCCGCGATTCCGCACATGGTTTCAAATACCCCCAACCGCGGCTTTTGCGAGCCGGATCTGCGCCAAAATGATATTCAACGTCTCAAGCATATGTTCGCACCGCACTTGTAAGTCACCGGCCTGTCAACGGGCTCGGGATCGGTCAAGCCTCAGCACGGAAGCCAGGTCTGTTCTGGTTCGATCGCCTCTGCTCGCAACGGACCAGGCTCTGTTTGGTGAACAATTTGGATCTTGTTTGGCTTTGCGGGAGCTCCTTTGGCAATGCGAAGTAGCACCGTGGTATAGGCCACCAAAAAATAAGGGAAAAATTGATAGGCATAGCTCGCAAACAGGGAGCCCACTACGAATCCAGCCAAACTGGCGCGTAACGCACCAGCCAAAATCTTAACTTGCGTATTACCAGTCGAGAATCTTCTGGTACGTGCGAGATTTCTAAAGCCGTACCACAAAATCGTGACATAGAAGATCAGAGCGGGAATTCCGCCTTCTGAACTCATCTGGGTGTAGGAGTTGTGCGTCACGTGCCAACTGCCAGAGACGATCGGAAAGTTACCAGGACCCACTCCGAATAGGGGGTGTTTTGCGGTGATCTCGAGGCTGCGCCAGAGCAGCTGCTGCCTCTGCTGGGAAGAGGTGTACGCCGTCGAAGAAGATGGGTCGGCAGAGCTAAATGTTTCCCTAAGGCGATCGCGCACCGTCGAACCCGAAGCAATCAGCAGGACTACGCCTAGAACGACTGCCAGCGCTACCAGGTACGTGCGGCGCCCGCGAATCGCAAATTCCCAAAGACAAACACTCACTGCGACTGCCAGCGCTATGAATCCCGCCCTCGAACCTGTCAACAGCGTTGCGTACGCCATCATGGCCATCGCGAGCGCCCAGGCAGCCCTCCAAACCGCACTTTTGCTCAAATACAACAATGCGAGACACAGGGGTAGGGACATCACGATCGAAACTGCCAGATCGTTGGGATTCGAATAGTTCCCGTTCAGAACTCCTGCTAACCTCCCGCCGAGTACTCGCCCTTTCCACACGGCCACAGCACTGATAGCTGCGACAGATGCGGCCTGAATGAAGAGCAACTGGCGCAAACGCGTGGCCGTATTCACGGCCATAACCATCACCAAGACAACCAGCACGACTTTCGCAAAATCGAGTGTTGTGTTCAACGCCCCGCCTCGCCACACCGAGGACATGGGAACGGTGAGAAAGAGTTGTCCGGTGAGCAGGATTACGAAGATGACCTCGCGAGGCAGGCGCTGGCGTATTTGGTCAAGTGACAGTAAAAAAGCAACCAGAGCTAGAACGCCCGCGATTTTCGCTAACGGAGCACTGGACAAGCCCGGTATCCAATCCTCGGGCCGGGCGCAATAGACCACCATGAATAACAAAAGTGATACGTAGGCTTCGCCAAGCTGCTGCTTGTGTTTTGCTAGTTTGCGCTGCGATGGCACAGGGGTGGCCGCGCCTGCGGTCACCAATTCCTCGCCGACAAAACGGCTGGCGTCTAGGATCGGGACCATATCGCCTTTCTCCCGGTAATGAAATACAGGAACGCCAAGGCCGCGGCGCTGTTCAGAACCAGAAAGGCGAGCGAAACATCCGACAATCGAGACACAATGCCAAACTTCCCTGGAGACAAGCGCAAACCGGCCAGCGCATAAAAAATAAGCTGAAGTACAAGCGCCAGTTCATAGACATCTTTGCGAAGCCAGAGCGTCGAAACGAGCATGCCCACAAGGGCAAAGGGCGCTAGTAGTCGCAACAGCTTATGACACACAAACTGCCAGCGAAGAGGATTGGGCCGCGTCAGGACCCAGGGCGCTAACTGCAATAGCTGGTAGTTCCCGATGAGTGTTCTTAGTTTCCGACGGAATTCCTGTTTTGGATCGGGAGTGAGGGGATCGAAAGCCAGGGCGCGGGGCTCGAAAACAACTCGTTGCCCTTGCCGGATAACCTGTAGGGGAATGTATACGTCATCCAGAATTGTCCCGGGCGGCAGGGGCGGTATCAAATGTCTTCGCACCGCATACAAAGCGCCCGTGGCCCCAACCGTCGACCCGGCAAGCCCTTCCCAAAGACGAATCTTCTTCTCCATTCGCCAATACAGACCTACGCCCTGAGCGCCGGACGCCCCGCCCTGGCCTATCATGAGTTCGCCGCTCACGCAGCCCACGGTCGGATCAGCGAAATTGGCGACTAGATTCTTTAAAGCTTCGGCGGCAATGGTTTGCCGTGCATCGGTAAAAGCAACGACCTCTCCCTGGGCCACGGCCAAGCCGTGGTTGAGGGCGGCTGCTTTGCCTCCACGTTCGCGCAAGATCACCGCCTGGAGTGAGGCGTTCTCCCGGGCATGGAGAATTTCATTGCTGGTGTCGGTCGATCCGTCCGAGACCACCACGATCTGCAACCGATCCGCAGGATATTCGAGCTGCGTCAGATTGTGCAGTTTGGCGGACAGGTATTTTTCTTCGTTGTGGACGGCCATGACCAACGTGACGCTCGGCAAAGCGCTTCCCCGTCGCACCGGCCGAGGCCAGATTCGCGCCCACAAGTAAAGGCAGATTGGATATCCAGCGTAAGCGAAGAAAATCAGGAACAAGGAACACCAAAATAGCAGCTTCATTTGGCGCCCCGTCCCAGGAGAATAATTTTGATGGTATAGAACACAATCAATAAATCAAATCCGGGAGATATGTTCTTGACGTAAAACAAGTCATAGCGGAGTTTTTCTTTAGAATCTTCGATGGAGCTGCCATATTTGTAGCGAACCTGGGCCCACCCGGTAATCCCCGGCCGGATCGTGTGTCGGACGTTGTAGTGGAGGATTTCTCGACTTAGCCATTCCACGAATTCCGGTCGTTCAGGTCTCGGACCGACCAGACTCATATCGCCGATCAAAACGTTCCAAAGCTGGGGAATCTCGTCGAGCCGCGAGGTGCGGAGGAAAGACCCCACCTTGGTAATTCTCGGATCGTCATCGGCAGCCCAGGTAGCGCCGGTATCGGCTTCGGCGTCGGCACGCATGGTTCGGAACTTATAGCAGTTGAAAACGATGCCCTCGCGACCCACGCGTTTTTGTCGATAAAGAATCGGTCCTGGTGAGCTCAGTTTGATGGCCAGAGCAATAAACGGAAGCAAGAAAAGGCAGAGTAACAAACCAATCAAGGAAACCAGCACAGATGCGAGCCGCTTGTAAATCAGGACAAAACGAAAATCGGAAAAACTCGGCGAGAAAAGAAGCCAGCCCAAACGCAGCGACTCGAGGGGAACTTTGCCGGTGATCGCTTCATATACTTCGGTCGCATCTTGTACGAGTACGCCGCGGCTTTTAACAGCCAGCAATTGCTCGACCGGCAACCTCCCCTTCCGGTCGCTCATCGCTACAATAATTCGGTCGATCCGATGAGACCGCACATAGCTCGGTAGTTCCGCGACCCGATCGTCATCCTCCAGGCTCCAGTCCTCTCCGCCACCATCGTTTTGTTCGGAGATGTGTCCGATTACGTTTAGCGCTAGTTCGGGGCGTTGGCTGATTTCCTTGGATAGCGGCTCAGCAAGCAATCCGTCACCGAGAATCAGCACCCGATCGGCGAAACGCGAAGCGCTGTTGATGACCAAAAACAGCCTGCGCCAGAGGAATAGCAGCACGGCTACAAACGCGATGCCAATCAGGAATATCCCGCGTCCCAGTTCGAGAGGAGGATAAACATAGTAGAGAATAGCGAGGACCAAGCAAGCAGTGCCCAAGACCTGGACCAGACGGCTCAGCACCTCTCGCCGATTGCTCAAGATCGCTGAATCATAAAGATCGAAGTAGTACATGCAGAGCACAAAGGCCCCAGCCACCACGACGACCTTCAAAAACCCCTGCTCATAGCTCAACATGACGCTGGCATCGGTCGCGCCCAACCGCGCAATCGCAGCGGCGATGAATGCGAACCCAATCAGTAAACCTTCCGATATTCCGAGAAAGAAGGTCCGTCGTGGGAAATAAGCGTTCAAAAGCCGAATCAAGGGACACCCTCGGGTTACTTTTTCTTGTTTTTGTCGTTCAAACCATTCTTAACGTCTTTCGAAGCACTGTAATGCTGGTTTGCATATTTGTTTTGCCTGGAGTTCGAGGCTTCATTGAAGACAATTCCCACCAACTTAGGGTGATCCACGCTCGCTAAGCCTTTCTTGAGGGCTTCGACCGGTGCCACGCCAGCGCGCACGACCAGTAGCATGCCGTCCACCAATCTGCCCCAGAGGTTTACATCCGCAGTCGGTAACACCGGGGTGGAGTCAACTAAGATCCAATCGAACGAGCCACCCAGCCTCGGGAACACTTTCGCAAATCGCGGTGACTGCAAGATCTGCGACGGCTGGTCGCTAGCTTCGCCTGCGCCGAGAAACCACAGTGGCAGGCCCTCCAGTTTATGAATGTAGCGCCCGATGTTTTCTTCGCGGGCGGACCACCAATGGCTCAGCCCTCGCAACCCGGTCAAACCCAACAGAGAGGCCAAACCCGGCCGATGCAAATCGCCTTCAACGACAAGTACCCTCAGGCCCGAGTGCTTCGCAAGTGTAAGGGCCAGATTCCCGGTGACGAACGTTTTACCCTCACCAACCACGCTGCTGGTGACCTGCAACGACTTCAGGTTCCGTTCGTTTCTCAAGTTTTCCAGCCGTGTCGCCAGGGCGCGGAATTTTTCGGCGGCCAAACATTTTGGATCGACGTGAGCCACCAAGCGCGACGCCGAAGGAACATGAATCGCCGCTGCGGGGGCTCCTTCTAACTCCACGGGCCCCGTATTCAGAGCCTTTGGAAGGTCCACCGGACGAGCGGATTCAGGGTGCGATTCTCCCGGTGGCCGCTGCTCCATCTCCGCGCGCAGCAACGACTCGTACAGACGGCTCACGGTTTACTCCTGACACGTCCGGTTCTCATTGCGCCCAGCGGAAGACTTTCGGTCCAGCTCCGGATCATGACGGCACCCTGGCAACATTTCTTCGTTCTTCCAGGCGTTCTGACCTCGGAACGAACGGCTCGGATGCCAGATTCAAGCGGAGATCTGCGGCAACCTCCCGCACAATATCTGGGGTAACCTGCTTTGCTTGCCTGCCGTACCCGGAGATCAGCGAGTTTTCGCAGAGCGTATTCGCTAGACGCGGGATCCCGCAGCACAATCTGTGGATGGTTTCAACGGCTTCATCAGAAAAGATGGTCACTCCATGCGAAGTCGCTCCAGCACGTTCCAGTCTTCGGCGAATGTAGCCGCGCAACTCTTTCAACCCCAAAGGCTCCAACCGACAGCGCATCGCGATCCGTTGTTTGAGTTGACGCAGTTCGTCCGAATCGATCTTGCGATCCAATTCCGGCTGCCCTACCAAGACGATTTGCAAAAGCTTGTGCTGCGAGGTCTCGAAGTTAGTGAGCAAGCGCATTTCCTCGAGTAACTCCCAACTAAGCAAGTGGGCTTCATCGACGACCAGGACTGTCGTTGTCCCTCGCTGGGATCGAAGAAGGAGGTAGTCGTTTAACTGCGATAGCATCTCGCCCTTGGTCCGTCCCGTTAAGGGCAGGCGTAGATCGTTGAGCAAGTACGCCAGAAATTCCGAAACCGAGAGCCTCGGGTTGTTGATCAGCGCCGAAGCGATTTGATTGCGATTCAAAGCATCCAACAGACACCGCATGAGAAGCGTCTTGCCTGTACCTACTTCGCCGGTGACGACTACGAAGCCTTTCCGTCGGACCACGCAATAGTTCAAGGTGGCAAAAGCTTCGTTGTGAAGTGGAGTCGGATAATAAAAGTAAGGATCCGGACTCAGTTCGAATGGGTTACGCGTCAACCCGTAAAATCGTTTGTACATAGCCCTCAGCCTTTGTAAAACGCGTATAGGTTACCGGCCACGATCAAACACACAATCGCTAGCGCGGCGATCACTTCCATCCATTGACTAAGTATGCGAACGCGATCCTCACCGCGCGAGCTCAAGCGAGGAACATCGACTAACACGCGGGCTTGGACTAACCCTTCAAGATCTCTTTCGTGCCAGATAAACACGTTCGTCAACTCCAGAAAGGCAATCAACCCGAATCCGACGACGATCCCAAAGCCCAGACCTCCGAGACTAACCAGGAGATGATTGGGCGAAGAGGGCTTATCAGGCGCGCTGGGCGGATCAATGATGCTGAATTGTTCGCCTTGCTGGCGTTGTTGCAAGCTGGTGGCCAGTTGGGACTGACCCTGCTTCTGCAGCAGCGAGTTGTAGCTAATCTTGGATTCTTCATATCCACGAGAGATATCGGCCAACTCCTGTTCGGTTTCCGGAGTCAGATTCAGACGGCCCTCGTAGGCGGAAATCTGGGACTCCAGCTCTCTACGACGCTTTTCGTAGTTCTTAATCTCTAGTTCATTGGCCTTCAGTTGGCTTTGGATCTGCATGATCGACGTTGGCGCTGCGCGTTGCGGTCCTTCGGTCGCGACAGGCGTGACAGGCTCAGCGCCGTCGGTCCCTTTGTCGGTTTTCTGCCGGGAGGCGATGTCCTGCTCGATCTGCTTCTTTGAGCTCTCGGCCTTTGCGATTCTCTCTTTGAGAGCAACGATATCTGGATAGTCATCGGTGTACTTCGAACGCGCCTCCGCAAGGCTGCTGCGCATCTCGGTCAGGTCCTTGTCCAAATCGTCAGGCGGCGCTACGGTCGAGTCGCCGGTATTTAGAGACGCTTGAACCGATTGGTACTGCTGCTGCAATGAATCTAGATAGAGCTTCTGCTGCGTCGCGCCGTCAATCGCGCGCTGCGCGTTCTGCAACTGATTCTGTAGACCAGAAAGGATTTGAACGTTACTCTCCATTTGACTAGGTAGGTCTCCCAGGTGTTGCGCTTTGAATTCGCGAACCTTGGCTTCCTGCTCTTCCAATTTTGCTCGTGATTCTGCAAGTTGACTGTTCAGGAACGCTGTCGTGCCCTCGGAAAGCTGTTGTTGGCTCTTCAGGTTCTCGTCGATGAAAAGAGAGGTCAGTTCACTGTTGACCTGCTGGGCAATTTCGGGGGAGCCGGCAGCGTAGTGAATTTTGAAGGAGGTAAGTTCTCCTGGACGGCCACCTGTCTTGCTGTCCGATTGCACAAGTTCAATCTGGATATCCTTGCGCATCTGTTCCACCGGATCCTTTGATTCGAGTAATCCTTTCAAACCTCGACTCCGAGGATAAAGATGAAAGCGATCGATGGTCGCTTGCAGGCGGGTGCGACTCAGGATTTGCTGAGTCATCCGGCGGACTTGGTCCTGGACATCCACCGTAACGTTAGGTGCGACATACTGCTCGGGCACCTTCTGCCGCTCCACCAGGATCAGTGCCTCGGACTCATAGCGATCGGGCCAAATCCAGCCACCCACCCATATAACTGCCCAACAGAGAAACGTGGGTAGCAAGATCCACCACCGCCGCCGGCGCGCGATCGACCAGTAGTCAACTCCGCCAAACAGCGCTTCGTCTGTCTCTTCAGGCATCCCCACCCCCGCCGGCATGCGATGAGTCATTCAAAACATGCGTTATCTGAAACGGACGAGCAAATAGTAGATCACTCGGTGCGAGATGTTCTACTGTCCTGCGGGACAGGCGAAAGGTTTGGAAAGGTTGTCGCCACAGTAAGATCTCATCACAATTCCTACTGATTCAACGGAATAGCGCTCAACGTGCTCGTTAAAGAACGAGCGAAAGTTGAAATTTGTAGGGTCCGAGACGCCGTGCAAGTTCTTACGAAGTGAGTAAGTCGAAGGCTTCGATCTTGCTTTCTTGTGATTAACGCGACACTTCGGTTTCGCGCACGACGCCAGCTTCACGGCGCTGTCGGGCGAGATATGGATCGTGGATCCACGCACGGGTTTTCATCCACCCCTCGCGGAGCGTGGTATCCGATTCCCAATGCAAATAGCGCTGAATCAGCGTGTTGTCGCTGTT
>CAVTPW010000008.1:0-421812 GCA_963736725.1 uncultured Acidobacteriota bacterium
TCAAGACCGCCGGTTTCAACCGCCCACCCACTCCTCCGCCTTTAACTATAACTTGCACCGACACTTAAGTGGGGCTTCCGGTGACAATTGTGAGTCGACTCACAGGCCGCATGAGACATAGAAATTGCATCCGAACCCGCCGAATCGCCGTAAACTTAGAAGGGGCGCCACTCTGCCGGAGAGGCATCATGCTGATACGCCGATCACCAGATCTCACCTACGCCGACGTAACCCCCAAATCCGTCTACTTGAATCGGCGCAGATTCTTGCAGGGGATGGGGTCAGCAGGGGTCGCCGCCCTCGCCGGCTGGCGGCTGATGGACCTGATTTCTCCCTCGCGCAATGTCTATGGGGGAACGAAGCTCGCAACCGTGAAGGGCCCCTTCAACACCGACGAAAAAATCACTCCCTATGACGATGTGACCCACTATAACAATTTCTACGAATTCGGCACCGACAAGTCTGACCCCGCGAAAAACGCCCAGAATTTCCGCACCTCGCCGTGGAGCGTTTCCGTCGAAGGCGAAGTCGCCAAGCCCCGCACCTTCACCATGGACGAAATCCTGAAACTCAGCCCTCTGGAAGAGCGCATCTACCGCCATCGCTGCGTAGAGGCTTGGTCCATCGTGGTGCCGTGGATCGGCTTCTCGCTCAACACGCTGATCAAGCTCGTCGAACCCACGCCCAAAGCAAGATACGTTGCCTTCCAAAGTTTCTACGACCTCAAACAAATGCCGCAGTCGCGAGGCACCGGCCTCGACTATCCCTACGTCGAAGGTTTGCGACTCGACGAAGCAATGAATCCGCTGACACTCCTCTGCGTCGGCATGTACGGAGAAACGCTTGCCAATCAAGACGGCGCACCCGTACGCATGGTGATCCCGTGGAAATACGGGTTCAAGAGCATCAAGTCCATCGTAAAAATCAAACTCGTGAAAGGTGAGCCGCCCACCACCTGGAACCACATGGCCCCTTCCGAATATGGCTTCTACTCCAACGTAAATCCCTCCGTCGATCACCCGCGCTGGAGCCAAGCCAAGGAGCGCCGCCTCGGCGAGGTCTTCCGCCGCAACACGCTGTTGTTCAATGGCTACGGCGACCAGGTCGCCGGAATGTACGCCGGAATGAATCTAAAGAAGGACTATTAGCCCGAGAGCTCCGCGTGCATCGCTTACTCACCAATAAGTGGACAAAGGTCGCCGTCTTCATTATCTGCCTCGCCCCGCTTGGCGCGCTTCTCGACCGCGCACTGCACGGCCGGCTCGGCGCTAACCCCGTCGAGTTTCTGCAACACGCCACCGGCCTCTGGACCCTGCGCTTTCTCATTTTCACTCTGACGATTACGCCGCTGCGAAAGCTTCTCAAGCTCCCTGAACTCATCCGCTTTCGCCGCATGCTGGGCCTCTTCGCGTTCTTCTACGTCTGCCTGCACTTCCTCACCTACATCGGCCCCGACCAATCCTTCGACTTGGGCGCTATGTGGAAAGACGTGGAGAAGCGTCGCTACATCACCGTAGGCTTTCTGGGGTTCGTTCTTCTGATTCCGCTCGCCATCACCTCGACGGCAGGCTGGATCCGCCGCCTGGGCGGCAAGCGCTGGCAAGTGTTGCATCGCTCGATCTACGTAGCGGCGGTTTGCGGTGTGATTCACTACTACTGGTTGGTGAAATCCGACGTGCGCGATCCGCTCTTCTATGCCGCGCTCGTTTCCATCTTATTGCTCTGGCGTTTAGGCGATTGGTTTGTGAAAAAGGAGCGTGTGGCGTCCGCAAAGGTAGGAATGGGCCGAATTTCCGCGAACATTTCCTGAAAATCTCAGCTTTCGCTAGACCAATTGACCCGCATCGCCGCCGCCACCCGACGACAACACGCCGTCAACGAATTCCACGCCCCAAAAGCGTGGCGCCGGCGTCAAAAACTCCACGCCGATCCGCTGCCCGCGATCCCCAAGCTCCCCAAGGAAAACCACGCGGCACTCCTGCTCTTCCTGCGTCTCGGGATTGGTCAGGACGATCATCTCTCCCTGATCAACCTCGTGCTTCAGCAAAAGCAGCCCGCCGTGTGAATTCACCACCTGCGTTTGGCACACTTCGCGGAATTTCCGGCCATCATGGCCACGGCCCTGCGCTTGCACTCGCATCTTGTGGAACACACGCCCGCTGCGGCGTGGCGCGGTAAAAGTGACTTCGCTCATCCTCTCATCTTCAGACTGCGCCGCACCGGGGTCAATTGCCCGACAGGACAGGTGTTCCGCAGCCGCACCAGTGAGGCATAAGCAACAAATAGCGCCCCGCTTCCTCTACCCATTGCCGGCACAACTTGGTAACCGGAAGCCCGCCCGGGGCACCTTCCGAATCGTTACCTCCTTTCCGCCAGCCTTTACGCCGCAACGATTACAGAAATTTTACCAGCGCCTCGGTTGTCTCTTTCGGTCGTTCCTCCAAGACCCAATACCCGGTATTCTTGAGCACCACGATCGTGGCATTCGTGGCGCGTTCCGCATCGAAAGGCCTCTCGAAAACTTGTGCCAGAGGCTCACCCAGCCCTAGAATGTTTATAAGCGGCTTGGGGATTCTCAAATGGAGTTCCGCGCTCTTTCCCGGCCGTAACATTCGCACCACTAGAATCGTATTCATACCGGAAAGGACTCGCATCCTTGGGGCCGAATATAAACCTTGCAGAATATATAGAAAGTTGCCGCGATCAGCACCTTGCGGAACTGTGCGAATTTTTGCGCATCCCCAGCGTCAGTGCCAAGAGCGAGCACAAGCCCGACATTGAGCGCGCCGCCCGCTGGGTCGCTGCCAAGCTCACTTCCGCCGGGTTTAAAACGGTTCAGATCGTCCCCACGAACCTTCATCCCTTGGTTTATGCGGAGTCCCTCGAGGCGCCCGGTAAGCCTACGGTCCTTTTCTACGGACACTATGATGTGCAGCCCGCCGAACCTCTTGACCTCTGGACTTCGCCCGCTTTTGATCCCACCGTCCGCGACGGTAATCTCTTTGGCCGCGGCACTGCCGACGACAAAGGCCAGGTGCACATCCACATCAAAGCTTTGGAGGCCCTTCAGAAGATCAATGGAAAGTTTCCCATTAACGTCAAGGTGCTGATCGAAGGGGAAGAAGAAGTCGGTAGCGTCAGCTTGTGGGATCACGTTCAAAAAAACAAAGAAAAGCTCAAAGCCGATGCGCTCGTTGTCTCCGATACCTCCATGCTCGGCAAGGGTGTTCCTTCGATCACCTACGGTTTGCGTGGCCTAAACTACTACCAGATCGAACTCACTGGGCCTGGACGCGATTTGCACTCGGGCGTCTACGGCGGCGCGGTACCCAACCCGCTCACGGTCTTGACCGAACTCTTTGCCCAGATTCACGACAAGAATTTTCGGATCCTGGTTCCGGGTTTCTACGACGATGTCGCGAAAGTCTCCAGCGGCGAACGCAAATCGCTGAACGCTCTGCCCTGGAAAAAGAGAGATTTCGAGAAGGCTGTCGGTGCACCCGAATATGTCGGTGAAAAAGGATTCACCAGCGTCGAACGTCTTTGGATTCGTCCCACCTTCGAACTGAACGGCATCTGGGGCGGTTATCAGGGTGAGGGCGCGAAAACCGTCATTCCATCAAAGGCTTTTGCGAAATTCTCCACGCGCCTTGTGCCGGATCAGGACCCGCACAAGGTCGCCAGGCTCGTGGAAAAGCACATCCGCAAGCTGCTGCCTAAAACGGTGACTTGTAAGTTCGACACTCTGAGCACCGGGAAGCCATGGACCGCGCCGCATCATGCCCCTATTTTTACCAAGGCGCAGACTGCGCTTCAAAAGGGCTTTGGCCGAAGGGCGGTATTCATACGCGAAGGCGGCTCGATTCCCTTTGTCACCCAGATGCACGACACCTTCAAAGTCCCCTGCGTCCTGATCGGCTTCGGCTTGCCCGACGAAAACGCCCACGCCCCCGACGAGCACCTCGCCCTGGAAAACTATTTCGGCGGCATCAAAGCCATAGCCCATTTCTACGCCGACTTGGCCTCTCTGTAGCGAAGCCGCGCCTCACGCCCTCTTACCCTGTAGGGGCAGGGGCTTGCCCGCCGGCGTAAACTTCAACCACAAAGCTCCCGCGAATTGTGGCCCGTTGGCAACGCGACGCGCCGACCAAAAGCCCGCTGCGCTCGCAAAAAACACTGGCTTTTTTCGTTCTCCGTGCCTCCGCGCCGCCGTGGCAAATCCTTCTTCACATCGTTGCCAACTGCGACCGCCGTCCCGCAGCGTAATCGTTGAGCGCCGCATTGGCACTGGCAATCACGTCAAGCGCGTCAGCCACCGCCGCCAAATCCTTGCCGCGCAGCACCAAGTACATTTCGTCCTCGCCCAATCCGGTATAGACGCGATTCCCCATACATCCCAAACTCAGAATCGAACCATGCTGCAGCGTCGCCGGCAGCGCCATGCACGTCGGCCGTCCCAGCGCCGGTATCCCGCTACCCACTCCCGCGCGTCCCGCTGCCTCATTCAACAGCATCGCCGCCGACGGTTTGCACGCAAACAAAACTACATCCGGTGCGACCGGCGATTCCCCCAGCGGCGCATACACAATCGCTGCAGGCGCTTTCGCCAATCGCGGAATCTGCGGCACCTCTTCCGGCTTCACGTAACCCAGCTCGAACATCATCTTCAAAGTCTGCTCGGTTTCCTTCTCCCGCTCCGGAGACAACGCAATGTTGTGGGTGTAAGCACCGACCGCGCAGTTGAAATGATTCTCCGGCACGGTGTAGAAAACCCGCCCAGCCGCGGCCAATCGCCAAAAGCTGCACCCGGAAGGTTCGGTCCCGGAAAATTGGGCCACGTTCGCGGGCGCTGAATCCAAGAATGTTACGGCCACAGGCCGCCGCGCCAGTTTCACCGCCGCAGCAAAACGCTGCTCCAGGCCGCTCCAATTTGCAGTGTCGCTCATCAGTTTTCTCCTCTGTGGTTTGATCGATTCGCGAGCATAACACGAGCCGTTAGTCGCTTCTTAGACCCGCGCTGACTCGACCACCTGTGGAAAATGCCGCGTGGAATCAGTGTTTTTGCGAACCACCTCGAAAAATCCCCGTGTTTCCGGCCTTTTTTGAGGTTTGTCGCTTGCGTTCTACTCATCCCTTGGCTATAGTGCAATGCGGCCCGGGTCTTTTCGTTAATTTTGAGGGGGAGAATCTCGCGGCTGGTCTCGAAGTTTTTCGAGGCGCATTGAAAAAATCAGGAGGATAAGAATACTAGATGGCAGCCAAGCCTTTGAGCAAGACCAAGGTCGTTTCGCACATCGCCGAGAAAGCCGGCACTCCAAAAAAAACAGCAGCGCTCTTCTTTGACGAGCTTTTCAAGCTCGCGGTAAAAGAAGCCAAGGGTAGCGCCGGTAAATTCGTGATCCCGGGACTCGGTCGCGTCGTCAAGGCGCACCGCAAGGCGCGCATGGGCCGCAATCCGCAAACCGGTGAAGCGATCAAGATCAAGGCCAAGACCGTGGTCCGCCTGCGCCCGTCGAAAGCGCTCAAGGATGCGGTCCTGAAGTAGATTCCTCGCACCGCGAGGATCGGGCCCTGAGAAAAGCGCGCGAACATTGGCGGCCGCCGTCTCCCAGAACCGGCGCTGCTTGTTCGGCCAGCGCCAAAGTACTTGGGCCAAGTTGGGGTAGCAGCATCGGTCAAGTTTGCCCTCCGGTCGCGTGTCCAACATCACGCATCGGAGGGCTTTTTGTTGGAGCGGGCACTCTTGTTACCCTAAGTTGCTTGGAGGTTTTACCACGAGCAGCGAAAGGCCTGTGGCAACCTCAACGTCAACCCCAAACCAATCCGCGAACTCAACAACGCTCGCAATGATCGGCTTGTGTCAGTTTCAAGATCGCCGCTGCCGAAACTTGCGGGTAAACTCTCGACCGTCAAAAACCCGTCACCACAGAAACGTGAATTTGTCATCCTGAGGCTACCCGGCGAGGGCAGCCGAAGGACCTCAATCTCAAGTTCCGCAAAAAGCTTTCGCGGCATGCTCCGACCGGAGTTTGTGTCCTCCAACGAGTTAAGATCACCGCGGAGTCATTTCGAGCTGCTACGCGTTGCTACCTTGGCAGGTCGAAACCAGCGCCAAGATCCCTGCCTATAGCACTCGAACCGCTTACAGCGTCTTGACGTACGCCACCACGTCCTTGATCTGCGGCGCCTCCAGCACGTCCTTGAACGGCGGCATGAGGTTGTCGCCATTTTCGATCCAGGTCCTCAGCGTTTCGTCATTCACCTTGTTGTTGTTCACCGTGAACGTTCCGCGCTTGTAGAGTCCCTTCAGACCCGGCCCGATTTTCTTCGCGTCGCTGTCCGCGTAGTGGCACACGCCGCATTTCTTGTCGAACACTTCCTTGCCTCGTGCCGCGGCTGCTGCCGACGCGCCTGCCACGGGCTTCTTGGCAGGAGGTTTCGCGTCTGGGTCCTGCGCGAAAAGCGTCCCAGCCACAGCCCCAAACACAGCCAACGTTGCGATCCCAAGCATCATAAAATTTCGATTCACGATTCCCCCTGGACTGCCTTGCGAGCGTCGCCTCCATTTTCCATGTTCGGCTCCGTAATTTCCACTAGTACTCCCGGCACAAAGGACAGGTTGCGCCTAGCGCACGCGCTGCACCTTCGTACTTTTGACGCTCGCAAAACCGTGTGCTTACATACATAAATCATGAGCCAGGAAACCCTCTCACGCGCTTGGGAAGTGCTCCAGGACGCGTATCAAGCGCAAATGGAAGGCGATTACGAGCGCGCCGTGGAACTGTACCGCTCGTCGCTGGACCTCTATCCAACCGCAGAGGCGCACACTTTTCTTGGCTGGACCTATCATTTTCAGGGCCGTCTGGACGACGCCATCGCCGAGTGCAAGCGCGCCATCGAAATCGATCCCGAATTCGGCAACCCCTACAACGACATCGGCGCCTATCTGATCGAGCTTGACCGCTTCAACGAAGCGATTCCCTGGCTGGAGCGCGCGGTGGAAGCAACCCGCTACGAGCCGCGCCATTTCCCGCACTACAATCTCGGCCGCGCCTACCTCGGCAAAGAAATGTACGCCAAGGCGATCGAATGTTTCCAGCAAGCCCTGGAAATCGAGCCGCGCTACGCCCTGGCCCGCGACGCCCTGGATTCCCTCCGCCGCATGGTGAATTGAACCCAGTCAACAGTCGACAGTTTAAAGTTCGACATAAACCCGGTCTCGACCTCTCCGTGCCCGCTTGTGCTCCGACCTCCGTGGCCTCGGTAGTAAAGTTTTTTCCTGGTGTTCTCCTCTGGTTACTTTTTTACGTTATTACTTCGCCTTCCCCCGGCCGAACCACGCGATCGTAAATCAGCAGCAACAACGCCGTCACCACGCCCACTCCGGTAATCACCCACCAAGCCCGCTGTGGATGCCCCATCACCTCGCCGAAGTGATGCATCACTCTCCCGCCAAACCACCCGCCCACCAGCGAGCCGATCCCCAGCGGCAAAAACGCAAACCCCATGTACGTTCCCTGCTGCCCCGGCGGCGCCAGCCGGGAAATGTATTCGTAATACCGCGGCTGGTGAATGATTTCGCCAATTGCCAGTACAAAAATCGATAGATAGCACGCCAACACCGTGGGATGGAACGCCAGAATCAGCCACGACAGCGAAGTAATCAGCGTCCCAATAATAATCGCGTGAAACGCGGGAATGCTTCGCGTCAAATAATTCACCAGCAAGGTCAGCGCGATCACCGATGCGGCATCGGTCATCAGAATCCATTCCACGCTCGCGTTCGCATCGATGTACCCGTGTACGTAGCCTGGCAGCGTGATGTATTGTTGCCAGTAAACGATCCAGTAGCCGGTAAAGATCAGCAGAAACAACATGAATCTTGGATTTGACAGCACCACCAGAAAATTGCGCAGCGTCCGCGAAACGCTAGGCGCCGGTTCGTTTTCCGCGCGCTTCGGCTCGCGAAAGAACAGCAGCACCAGAAAAAACATAGCAAACACGCTGAGCGCCGAAATCCGAAACACCTTCTCCAGCCCCAGCTTCTGGTGCGCCCACCCCGCGATGTACGGCCCCGCCGCCCCGCCAATGTTCACCATCGTGTAGTAAATCGAATACCCGATCGACCGCACATTCTCCTTGGAAGCCCGCGCCGTAGTCCCCACCACGCAAGGCTTCACGAGCGAAACGCCCAAGGCCGGCAAAATCAAAATAAACCCGACAAACAGCCCCAAAGGCACCGCGTTGCGAATCGGCGCCAGCCAGGAAGCCCCCACCGACCCAATCAAGAAGTAAGCCGCCGCCAAAATCAAATAAGCCAAGGAAAGCGCCCGCCGAAACCCCAACCGGTCGGCAATCGCCCCCCCAAAAATCGCCAGAAACCAAACCATCCCGCCAAAGATCCCAGTAAGCGTCCCCGTCTGCTCGGTAGAAAAGTTCAATTTCTCCTGAAGGTAAACCGCCAAAGAAGAAAACGCCCCGTAGTAGGAAAGCCGCTCAAAAATCTCGCTGACGTTAGCGACCCAAAACGGCCGCTCAAACCCGTCGCGAATCTCCCTCAGCCGCGCCCCAAAACCCATAAACCCTCCGCTCGCTTTCCGGGTAACGCCCGCATCTCGCCCGCTCCGCTCCAAGTAGCACAGGCACACTTGTGCTTGTGTCCCCTTCAGCCAACGTAAAAGATCGCGCTGATAGCAGACACCAACCGTGATCCCGGCTCAAGGTAGGCGGGTTTCAGTGCACCCCGGGGATGCCAGTGCCATCAAGACTACTCACTGCCCGCTTCTCGCTATCCACTAGCTGCCGCCTTCACCACCCGGTACGGGCTTGACGCTGCAGAAAATCGTTGGCGGCGGGGACGTTGGTGATGCGCATGGCGGCGCCGTCGTATTCGATCTTCTTCCCGGCGCGGAGGGCTACTACGCCCAGAAGCATGACTTCTGTGAGGCGCGAGGCGTACTCGAACGGGCTGGAGGCGTCGGTGGCGCCTTTGGCGGCGGCGACCCAGTTCATTTCGTGGTCTTCGTTGGCGATGCGCGGGAGTTTCTGGGGCGGCTTGCCGACCGAGTCGTGGAGTGACTTGGGCAGCAGCCGCGGGCGCATTCCATAGGTGTCGTGCAGCAGCTTGCCCTTGCTGCCGATGAGCAGCGCTCCGCCTCCTTTGTTCAGCTCCTCGTCGCCAAGCTCTTCGGGTTTGGGTGGGAGCAGGCCGCCGTCGTACCAGGTGAGCTTCACCGGGGGCATCGAGCCGCGAGCGGGAAAGTCGTAGAAGGTCTGCGTGGCCAGCGGGTAGGAGGCAGCGTTGAACGGCGTGGAAATGGTTTCGATGCTGGCAGGGAAGCCGAGGTCGAGCGCCCACATCGAGTGATCGATCAGGTGCGCGCCCATGTCGCCGATGGCGCCCACGCCCCAGTCGATCCACCCGCGCCAGTTGAACGGGTGATAGATGGGGTGATAGGGCACCGCCGGGCCGACGCCCAGGAAAAGGTTCCAGTTGAGGTCGGGCGGCACCGCAATCGACTCGGCAGCGAGCATGGCGCCCACGCGAGTGTTCACGTCGTGGCCGCTCCAAGCCAGTGGGTGCGCCGGATCCTTGGAGGGATCGGGCAACGGCTCCGGGCGGGGAACGCCTTGCGGCCAGAAGCCCAGCGGGCGATTGGTCCAGATGTGCACTTCGCGGACTTCACCGATGGCGCCGGACTGCACGTACTCGACGGCGGTGCGCGCGTCGTCGAGCGAGTGGCCTTGATTGCCCATCTGGGTGGCGAGCTTGGTTTCTTTGGCGCGCCGGGAAAGCTGCCGCGCCTCGGCGATCGACCAGGTGAGCGGCTTTTGCACGTACACGTGCTTGTGCAGGTCCATCGCGGCGAGCGCGATGGTGGCATGCATGTGGTCAGGCGTCGCGACAAAGACCGCGTCGATGCCTTTCTGTTTGTCGAGCATCTCGCGGTAGTCGTCGTAGCGCTTGGCTTTCGGGAGCAGATCGTTCTTGAGGCGGGTCATGCGCTCGAGGCGGATTTTCGCTTTCGCGGGATCGAAGGGCGACATGCCCGTGGCGCGCTGCTCGGGCGTCGGTGGAGGCGGCGGCTCGGCGATGCGCTTTTGCAGCGCGGGGATTTCGGTGTCGAGGCGGTCGAGCGACTTGCCGGCGTAGCCCCAGTCCACGTCGCAGATCGCGACGATATTTTCGCTGGAGAGATTGACCAGGTTGGTGCGCCCCATGCCGCCAACGCCGACGCCCGCGATATTGAGCTTGTCGCTGGGAGGGACGAAGCCGCGGCCGAGTACGTGCCGCGGCACGATAGTCACAGCCGCCGCGGTCGTTGCCGCTTTGGTGAGGAACGAACGGCGCGAGATTGGTTCGATCGGTGTCATCCGGGTCTCCATGGCGACGCCGCCCATTATCGCGCGCCCGGAGGCGTTTTTGGAAATTTCCGCGGGCGCAAGGTGGAGAGGTGCGGGGCGAAATCTGTAGGGGCACAGCACGGCTGCGCCCCAGCTTGCTCGGCACGGGATTCGGAATCATCAGCCACACCGCGGGCCCTTCGCGGCAGATTCAGTTCTCGCTGAAGTTCATTTATTGAGGAGATGAATTTTAGAAAAGGAGTTGAGGCTCTTGTACCGACCGGAAAGCACGCACTTACGGATGGTTAGAAGCTGGCGGTCATGTCACTGGAGGTGCCGCCAGCAGCGGGCACGTAGCACTTCAAGGTGTAGTCCATGACCATGCGGTCGGCATTGAAGCGCCAACCGAGAGTGCGGATGGTGCGCTTCATGCGTTTGATCCAGCCGCGCGGGAGGCCGTCGCGGTCGCGCTGGTAGTAGAGCGGAATCACTTCTTCACGGAGGACGCGATATAAATCTTCACCATCGCGCGTGTCGTGGATGTTCATGTTGGAATGGGTTCTACCGGTACCGATGGCGAAGCCATTGCGGCCGTCATAGGCCTCGGCCCACCAGCCGTCGAGCACCGAAAGGTTCAGGCCTCCGTTGAGTACGACTTTTTGGCCGCTGGTGCCGCTCGCTTCGAGCGGGCGACGCGGGTTGTTGAGCCAGACGTCGACGCCCTGCACAAAGTGCCGGCCGACGTTGATGTCGTAGTCTTCGACGAAAACAAATTTGTCAGCAAATTGTGAGTCGCGCATCATCTGCGCGATTTGCTGCAAGACTTTCTTGCCCGGTTCGTCGAGCGGGTGAGCTTTTCCGGCGAAGACGAACTGCACCGGGCGCTTGGGATCGTTGACCATGGTCGCGAGCTTTTCGATGTCGGCCAGGATCAGGTTGGCGCGTTTGTAGGTGGCGAATCGCCGCGCAAAGCCGATGGTCAGCGCGTCGGGACTCAGCACGCCGCCGAGCCGGATGCGCGTTTCGGGCGATTCGCCGCGCAGCTCAGCTTGCTTCATGGTGCGGGCGCGCACGAATTCGAGCAGCTGCAATTTCAAGCTGAGGTGGGTCTCCCACAACTCGCCGTCGTCAACGTTCTCGATGCCTTCCCAAATTTTGGCTTCGGCGCCGTGCTGCTGCCAGCCGGCGCCCAGGTGACGGTCGTAGAGCCGCGACATTTGCGGGGCGAGCCACGACGGAACGTGCACGCCGTTGGTGATGTGCCCGATGGGAACGCGATCTTCGGTCTTGCCGGGACTCAGGCCTTTCCACATGGCGCGCGAAACTTCACCGTGAAGGGCGGAAACGGCATTCGCGCGACGGGCAATTCGCAAACCCAAAACGGTCATGCAGAAATCCTCGTCCTTATCGCCAGGATGCTCGCGGCCCATATCCATCAGGCGATCGCGCGAAAGGCCGAGCACTTCGCGCAAGGGTCCCAGATGCTCTTCGATTAAATCGGCGCTGAAGCGGTCGTGCCCTGCAGGGACCGGCGTGTGCGTGGTGAAAACCACTTCGCGCGAAATACCCGGAACCGCCGCGTCGAAGTTCACCCCTTCCTCGTGCATGCGATTGTGAATGGCCTCCAGCACGACGAAACCGCTATGGCCTTCGTTCAGGTGCAATACGCCCGGCGTGATTCCCATCGCTTTGAGGGCGCGAAAGCCGCCGACGCCGAGCAGCAACTCCTGGCGAATTCGGATGCGGCGATCTCCGCCGTAAAGACGCGAAGTCAGTTCGCGATCTTCGGGTGCGTTACCCTCCACGTTGGAATCAAGGAGAAGCAAATCGCAACGGCCCACTTTTATGCGCCAGACGCGAGCGCGAATGCATCCGGTGCGCGTTTCGATTTGCACGGTGACGGGCTCGCCGTTTGCGCCGATCGCAGGCTCCATCGGCTGTTGATTCACATCGTTCTGAATGTATTCTTCTTGTTGCCAGCCGTCGCGATCCAGGCGTTGCCGAAAATATCCCTGGCCGTAGAACAAGCCGATACCCACGAGCGGAATATCCAAATCGGAAGCGCTCTTGATGTGATCGCCCGCGAGAATACCCAAGCCTCCGGAATAGATCGGGATCGATTCGTGGAGACCGAACTCCGCCGAGAAATAGGCAACCGGACGCGGCCGCAACACTCCGGCGTGCCTTGCGCCCCAGGTACGATCCGCTTGGAGATATTCCCATTGCCGCCGGTACGCATAGTTGATCCGGCTGTGCAGGACTAGTTCCGCAGCGCGCCGCTCGATTCCCGCGAGGGGAATTTCTCCAAGCAGCGAGATCGGATTGTGGTTGGACTTCCGCCACGGACCCGGATCAAGATCACGAAACAGAGCGACGGAATCGTGATCCCAACTCCACCACAGATTGCGCGCCAGAGCCCACAGCCGCTCCTGTACCGGAGCAATAAAGCGGTCGAGGCTTCGCGCCTCGCTTACGACCGGCGCGACTTGTGCCGCTCCCTCGACCAGCATGCGCACTTCGTCTTCGCGAAAGGTACGTGCCTCGGTGGTTTGCACGATCAAGACGCCTTGTAAGACGCCGCGGTCGACCAGCGGGACACCGAGAAAGCCTTGATAGTTGTCTTCACCGGCTTCATGGAAATATTTGAACCGCGGATGTTTTTTTGCCTGCTCCACGGCGAGCGGCCGCACCTGTTCCGCCACCAGACCCGCCAAACCCTCGGTTAGCGCCATCCGCAAAGTGCCCACGCATTGTGGACGAAGTCCCAGCGTCGCCGCGAGCACCAGATTTGCGCGATCCGGCTCCAACAAATACACGGAGCAGACATCGGTCTTGAACCGGCCGGCGATCAACGCCACGAGGTTCATGAGCGTCTCGGCGGGTTTGCCGGAATCCTTGGCAAGGTTACGGATTTCTTCCACCGTCAGGACGTAGCTGTCATCGCGCACGTTTACAGTTTGGCTCAAGGTCTGTGTTCCCTTCACGTTTTCGCGATCTCGCATACCGTTTACGGGCAAATATTCGCCCATGAACATCTTAAGTCGGCTCGCTAGGCGATCAAACGTTAAATTCTGATGGCGATCATCTAAAACAATACTGTGATGGACACCGATTTGCGCCGGTCATTGAAGAATCTTCGACCCCGGCTCCATTCACGCCGGCCGCAACACCAACACGGCATAGGGCTCCAGGGTTACTTTTCCGGCGTACGGCTCGCCGGTCAATAGGTCTTTAAATTGTCCGGGTAGAGTGATCTCTTGGGTAGCATCGGTGTGGTTCAGAAAAAATATCCACTGTTGGCCGCCCGTCTTCCGCACCGTCATTTCCACTCCTCGCGGAATGCCAAAGGAGGATTTGATGCCGGCCGTCTCCGCCAGCGCGCCCAAAACTCTGGCGAGGCTCGCAGAATCCAAATCCGCTCCCACGTAGACGGCCTGGCCTTTACCGAAGGAGTTGATGGTGATTGCTGGCTCCCCGGCATAAGGTCCCATATACGTCGCCAGCACCGAAGCGGAAGAAGGCTGCAGGAGATCCGCCCACAAAGCGCATTCGCCGTCGGGCCCAGCCAGTTGTTGCGAAAATTTCACGCCGATTTTCTCGGTGTAGATGGGCACGTAATCTTTCACCGTCGCGCCCATCACATCGCGCAACAGACCGGGCAAGGGAGTGCGCACGATCTGGCTGTTCTCGTCCTTCACACCGAGGCGGAAGCTGGTAACAAAAAGTCCTCCTCCTTCGACGAAGCGCCGAATATTCGCCGCCTGCTTTTCAGACACGACATACTGCACGGGCGCAAAGACCGCTTTGTAGCGCGACAGATCGGCGTCGGCATAAATCACATCGATGCCAGTGTGAGTGTCCGCGATAGAGGCATACCAGGAGATCAAGTGAGACGTGTACGTCAGCTTGCTTTGTCCGGGCTGAATCGCCAAGGCCCAGTCCGAGTCCAGGTCAAGGATCAGAGCAGCATCGGCTGAGTAAGGGGATTCCAGCATTTCTCGCCCGAGAGTCTTCAACTCTTTTATCGTTTGCCGGATTTCTTCGAAACCGATGCTTTTCGAACGATCGTGATTCAGCAAGCCGTGCCAGTATTCTTCGGCGCCAAAAGTCGCCGTGTCCCAGCGAAAATAATTCACACCCATCGCGCCGTGTGCGATGGCCTGAAATGCCCACAGTCTTAATTGTCCTTTGTAGGGCTGCGGCGCAAAAAATCTCTGCCCGGCCTTGCCGGATTGTTCTTCCATGATCAGGAAGGGCTTTCCGTCCTTGACGCCGCGCATGGAATCGTGTCCCAAGGCGATGGCCTTTGAAAGAATCGCCGACGGCATGCCTTGGCTGTATATCTGAGCGAACCCCGGATAGTTGTCGTGGGAAACGAAATCCAGATTGCGGTAGAGCTCGTGAAGATCGATAGTGTCCAGCGGCGCCCCCACGTTATTGGTGGTGACAAAGTGCCGCGGGCACGTCTTTCGCAGCATCACCAGTTGCTCTTGGAGGAACGACGCATTGGCAAAAGACTGATATCGAACGTAATCGAGCGCGAGTCCGGGATTCGGGTCGCCGTTGGAGGGCAGCGGCGCCGGTATCTGGCGGAAGTCGGTATACACCTGGCTCCAAAAAGCGGTGCCCCACTTGGCATTGAGGGCGTCCAGCGTCTTGTACTTGGTGTGCAGCCATTCCTGAAAACCCACGCGGCAGAATTTGCAGTAGCATCGGCCCCAGCGCTGCAACGTAAATTCGTTGTCGATCTGCCAGCCGATCACTCCCGGCGTGTCGGTGAAGGTGCGCGCCATTTCCGTTGCAATGGCCAGCGACAACCGGCGATATGTTTTGTTGGTGGGGCAAGTGAACCGCCGGCCTCCCGCGGAGAGCGTCATGCCCTCGTCGTTCACCATCAACACTTCTGGATATTTCGCAGTGAGCCACGGCGGAGGCGCGGCGGAGGGCGTACCCAGAATGACCGCGATGCTGTGCTTCTGCAAAATCTCTGTCGCTCGTCGAAGCCATGCAAAATCGAACTTGCCTTCCGACGGTTCCATCAATGACCACGCAAATTCGGCTACGCGCACGTTGGTAATACCAAAATCCGCCATCATCCGCGCGTCTTCTTCCCACAACGACTCCGGCGTCTGGTCCGGATAGTAGTCAACACCCAGCAGCAGGGGTACGACGGGGGTCGTGGATTCCAAATTGTTCGATAACGGGCGCGACCAAATCGCTGGACGAACCGTCGTCGCTGCAAACAGAGCGCCGGCGTTGGCCAGAAAAGTCCTTCTTGTGTACACGTTTACTCGCTTCCTTAAACTCGTGGCTGGACTGGCAAACCAATGAGGCCATCTTCTACGTCGAACAAAGGCTTGTCAAGAAACGACAGAAACGAGAGCTGAATAACTTCGAACTGCCCGCTTCCCTATATGCTTGGCGTTCCGAGCCCGTGATGAAAGATCATTTCATGAGTGATGTACGGGGTTGTATGTATGACTTCATGAAAACAGTTGGCGCGGTTGCGGCCGCTGAGATTCTAAGGTTCAGCCGCGGTTTATGCTCTTCCACCACGCGGCGAATCATGTCGCCGCACGCTTGCATTGTGAGCGTAAGCGAAATCGCGGCGTCATCCCGCCGCGAAAACTCGGGCGCCGAAGACGCCCAAGGCAATCAAGACGGTGTAGGGGCCGCAGACAGCGAATCTACAGACGCATCCAAAGGGGGCATGCCGGTAACCTTCATGCAAATTGCCGCCGAGCCGCGCCCGCGCGCCATGAGTTGAATTTCGTCGTGACCAGCGCAGGCTCTTGTGGCCACGCACTCAGCGGGGCGCAAGATTACTCCGTGTAAAATAAAGTCTCATGCGAATCCAGACTTTAATTATCCATTCGTAGAACGCCGCTGGATTTCACGCGATCGTCGCAATGCCAGGGCGCGGAGCCCCACCGCGCTGCGCAATGGCCGCGTCGCGTCCAGAATCGCAAACCACAACGGGATGAATTTTGGCCGCGCCGCTCGCCAATACGGGGCCCAATACCGCCATAAATTCGCGCGCTCGCGGTCCGCCGTTAGAACGTGCGTCGCATCATCAATCGTAAACAAATGCGGTCGTCCGCCAGCCAGCGCAAAGTTCCTCCGCGCCTGCTCGTCATTCCATACGCCATGCGCGCCCGCGGGGTGATATCCATACGTATGATTCTGATGAATCGCCGTCACCTGGCTCGACACATCCACAACGTCCGCACGTTGCTCGCGCGCCTTCCACACCAGCCAGTGATCCCACCACACGCGACCCACCACGAGTTCCGGTATTTCCGCATACATCCCACGCGGGAACGCAAAATAATCTACCGACCATGCCGCCTGCTGCTCGCCCTGCTCGCGCGCCAGATGTTTCACGCGCGCTCCCCAATCCTCAACCAAAAAGTCCAGCGGCTCGATTACGTCCGTGTCCCATCGACGACCTACCATCAGGAATCGCGGATGTGCCGCGCACACGCGCTCCAGCGCCGAGCGAAATTCCTCCAGCAAAATAATATCGCAGTTGACGTAGCACAAGACGTCGTACCGCGCGATCGCCTGCGCCGTCGCAAACATCGCGTCCAGTCTCTTGGTTCCGTATTCGTTCCGCTCGACGTGTGGTTCGTGCCGAATCCCCAGTTCGCCAGCAATCTCCGCCGCGCCTTCCTCATCCCCAAACAAAATCACTTCCACGCCGGGACACACGCGTATCCAGCTCCGCAACGCGTTCCGCTGGATAATCCCGCTATGCCCTAAAAATGGTTTCGCCGTGGTGAAAAACGTCAGCATTCCTGTTTGCGCCGGCAAACGCACATGGCTGGATTCCGCGTCTCCGGCTGACCCCAAGCCAGAATAGGCCCGCGTTTTTCGCTCTACAAGCTGTTCACTTCCGACTAAGTATTATCGTGGTAATAAATCAACGTATTCTGTACGTGCGGCAAACCGGTGCTTAGCGCGCGCGAAATCTCCACTCCCGATCGTCCCACTCGATCAGCGGCGGCCAATCGGTCCCTCGGACGTTGTACAAGCTCTTGATCGCCACCCGGTACCACAGCCCGCGCAGTTTCGGTATCGGCTTCACCGCGCGGCTCATCCAGCGAAACGCCTTCAGCAGCCCGCGCCATTGCGGCAGTAATTCCACTTCGCGCCCAGCAATCTCGTCGCAGCGCCGGACGTACCCGTCGATGTCGCTCGCACTTAGCGCATCCTCATGCCGCCGGTATCCCGCGATCAGCGCATCCACCGAGTACAATTTCGAGGTGCGGAAAAATCGCGTCCAGAGCTCGAAATCCCCCTCCGCGCGAAATTCCGTGCTCAACGCCCCGCCGGCGCGTTCCCATAATCCGCGCCGCCAATAGGTTGACTCCTGCTGAATAAAAATATTCGCACCGGCCAGAAATCGGTACCTCGACCAGTGGGGCACCTCTCCTATCCGCACCCCCATTCCGTTCGTGCCGAATCCCGTCGGCCTCCCCGTGATCCATTCCACTTCTCGCAGCGCCGCAAACACGCTTCCCACCACAAACAATCCATCCACATGCAGCATGTCGCTGGAATTCAGCCATCCCATGATCTCGCCCGTGGACCGCGCAAACCCCTGATTCAGCGCCGCGTACACGCCCGTGCCCTCTTGCCGGAACCAGCATGTCACCTGCTTCTCGTACCTCCGGATAATTTCCACCGTGCCGTCGGTCGACCCGCCGTCCACAAGGATGTACTCCAGGTTCGGGTACCCCTGCCCCAGTATCGACCGGATTGTCTCCTCCAGATATTTCTCCCCGTTGTACACCGCCGTCACGAGGCTAATCTTCGGCCACGACGATTCCGTTTTGCTCATCATCGGGTTCACCCCGCGACCTTCCTGCGCTCTCCGATGAGCGATGCGTACACCTCCACATAACGGCGCACTTGGACTTCCAGCGCATATTCCGTCACCGCGATCTGTCGGCAGTTTGCGGCCATAGTTCGGCGGCGCTCGGAGTCGTTCAGCAAGCTCTCAACTGCTTTTGCCAAACCGTCCACGTTGCCTTTTTTCGCCAACAGGCCGGTGCGGCCCTCGCGAACAATTTCCGGCACGCCGCCAACCTCAAACGCGACCACAGGCAATCCGCAAGCAAGCGCTTCGAGCGCGGTATTGGGGAAATTATCCTGCAGAGTAGGGAGCACAAACAAATCGGCTGCATTGTAGGCCAGGGCGACTTGTCCTTCGGTCTGCAGAGTGCTTATCGAAAGTCCCGGAACAGACAACTCCTGCGGCAATGTGCCTAGTCCAATGCTCAATACGAACAGGTCTGGTATCGTTCTCAGTCGTTCCACCATTTCAACCAGCAACGCCGCGCCCTTGTACTTGTTCGACAGCAAATGAGAAACGAACAACAACACTTTGGCATTCGGTGGAACGCCCAATGATTCCCTCGCCGTCTCGTGGCCTTGAGGTCGAAAGCAATCCGTATCCAAGCCATATGGCACCACTTGGATCGCAAAATCGCTCATCAGGGAGCTGCGCTTTGCCTCCTCGGCCAGCCAACGACTTGGCGTAACGACACAAAACCGTTTCTTGTCTACACGGTCGTAGGCCCGACGTTTGCGCTCCCACGACCCATTTGAAAAATCCCTCGGATCGGAGGAATCCAACTGAGGGCAGCATCCACAGTGCTCTGAAAAACGCCGACAGTCGGAGGCATGATGACAACCTCCGGTAAAAGGATTCATGTCGTGAAGCGTCCAGACAACCGGAAAACCGCACGGGAGCGAGCGAAAAAACTCTCGATACCCAACAAACCCCGCGACCCAATGAAGGTTGAGGATATCGGCGGGCAGCGCCTGTCGAAGCATGTCGCCACCATGCTGGCTGCGATCGTCGCTGAAGTAGCTTGCTCCCGGGGGTCGCGACACCAGCGAACCGCGACTTCGCTCGAGCACGCGCCGGGCAAGTCCGCGGCGCAAACGAGTTCGTAGATCGAACGGAGGGACAAACCTAACAACCGTAGAATCGTCGGATTCTTTTTCCAATACAAGAAACCGTGAATCATGACCAAGTCGCGACAAGCCGTCGTGCAAGCGGCGCGCGGCACGTGCCGCGCCCCCTGCCAAATCGTGAGTGCTTAGGTGCCTGATTCTCACAACTGCCACGTCATGGTCAAATTCGCTCGTAGGAAGCGTAAACCGTCTGCCCTCGTAGCCACCGGCGAGGCCCTAACTGTAGCAATTGCTCCAACCATTTCTTCACGCGAGGTCGGTTAAAAACTCGCAGCGCACCTCGCGCACCGTGGGAAACATAAGAATCCACATAGTACTCGACGTGATATTCAGCGAGAGGCTCGATTGCGACGCGACCCAAGCGAAGCGGGAAAATTCTAGGCAATCCTTTAACCGCTCTGATCGGCCATCTGGACATATGATGCGGCGGCATGTCCAAGCAATTAACCTGATAACGGATGAAACTGTCTGCATTCGGCAGTCCGAGCAACAACTTACCTTTTGGCTTTAAGGCCGCAGCGCAGGCTCTCAAAAAATCACCAGGCCGCGCCACATGCTCCAAAACCTGAAAGCCGCAAATTGCATCGTAGGAACCCGGCGATTCCATAGCAACCTGCTCAATGGTGTCGTGCCGAGCGAGCAGACCGCATCGAGTGGCGTCTTCGATCGCCGCAGTATTTTGCTCTATTCCCTCAATCTCAACTCCACTCTTTTCTCGAGCTAATGCTAAAAAACTGCCCGGTCCGCAACCAACCTCCAAAATTCTGCCACATCCTTTCAAGTCCTCCAGCGCCACAAAATGCTCCCATTTGGGCCCCATGTAGTAGGAAGGCGCTGCTTCGAGCTGAGCGTATAAATCTCCGGAACCTTCCAATGATGAGGGCGTAAAAAAGAGGATTCCGCAGTCGAAACACCGCCACAACCCGATCTCCGAATCCCGACTAAACTCCGATAGAACCTTAATCTTCAAGCCTGATTGCCACAGAGCCGCCAACTTTTCGGCGGAAATAGATTGTATTTTTACAGTGCGTGCGGAAGCGCACAGTGTGCAGTTCATCGATCAAAACTCGCGCCGTACTCCAGGGATAGCGGAACGCAAGGAGGAACCTGATTGCAAAAATCGATTACCGCTCCCATTGTGGGCTTGGGGATTTTCGGAGGCTCGAGCATCTCGTCCCTGTTCCTTCAGCAATTCCCGGTCTGATGAATGCTCGTGTGATGTTCGAAGCGGCATAAATACACGCCCGGATAAATAATCGAGTGGCGACTGGTCTCCTCGCCTTCCATCACATTCAATGTTGCGGCGTGCTCGATAAAATCGATCGTCTCCATTCCGTGTCGACCTATCCAAAGGCCCACGAAATACTGGCCCGGTCTCAGAAGCAGGTCGTGAATGAGGAAGGACACCATGGCGCTTTGACCCGCCTCCATCCTGACGTAATCATTTTTCTGCGCTGTGTTGACGTCCACCACGCGGTAGCCGTTCTGATCGTAGAAGACGACCGCTGCGTTAGAATCTGCAATTTCCGTGTGACATTGGATCTCGAATTCGATGCGCAGATCGCACCCCGGATACGCGACTTCGCACTCGCCGTCTGGACCCAGCGGTTGGATCGACAAAGAGCAGAATTTCGCCTTTCCGTTGCCTTCTCGAGGGCGCTCCAAAAGATTTGCCCCTGCTTCGGTTAACTCCACAGATTCCGCGTAATAACGCGCTGTCGCTTCCAACGGCGAACCCTCGAACACAATCTCCCCTTTGCCAAGCAGAAGGCAGCGTGTACACAGCGAATTGATTGCTGCCATCTGGTGGCTTACCAGCACGACCGTCCGCCCCTGCCGCGCCACGGCTCCCATTTTCCCCAGGCACTTCTTCTGAAAATTGATGTCGCCCACCGCCAGAACTTCATCCACGAGCAAGATCTCCGGCTCCAGGTGCGCGGCTACCGCGAACGCTAGTCGCACGTACATCCCGCTCGAATAATGCTTCACCGGCGTGTCAATGAACTTCTCGATCTCCGCGAACGCCACGATCTCATCCATCTTGCGGTCGATCTCGCGTTTCTTCATGCCGAGCAGCGACCCGCTGAAATAGGTGTTCTCGCGCCCGGTCAGTTCCCCGTGAAATCCCGTGCCCACTTCCAGCAGGCTGCGCACGTGTCCGCGAATCTCCGCGCTCCCCGTCGTCGGCCGGGTGATCCGCGACAATATCTTCAGCAGCGTTGTCTTTCCGGCGCCGTTCCGCCCGATTAAACCCAAAACCTCGCCTTCCTTCACCTCCAAAGACACATCCCGGAGAGCCCAGAACGTCTCCTGCGGCGCCCGGCGCAGCGCAGCCAGCGGCGCCCGGGCAAATCGTGTGAGCGAGTCCCGCAGCATCCCGCGCGGCTCCGCCACTCCCCGCCGGTACCGCTTCCCCAGCCCCTCGGCCTGAATCACCGCCGTCATTCCGTTCCCTTCCCTCTCCGATTCTCTGCGTGCTGCGCGCCCTCTGTGGTGAAACTGTTCCAGCAATTTCCGAGTTCCAGCTACCGCACCTTGGCCAACTGCGGATCCGCCTTCCACGCCAAGACTTTCCTCTGTTCCGGCGTCGCAAAGGCATGAGACACCCGGAACGGGCCATTCTCCCGGACGAAAACCATGTCCGTTTGCGAAAGGGCGTTGTCCAGCGGCCGGTACAGGAGCCCGAAGATATCGTAGGCGACGAATCCATACTCTTTCATTTTCATCACCACATCCCACATCTGGGCCCCTCCGATAATCGTACCGAACAAGGTGGTCTCCAAAATCACCACCTCGGTCTCGCGCAGCGTCCGCTCCGCCCCCGCCAGCACTTGCAACTCCGCGCCTTGAACGTCCAGCTTCACCAGGTACGGCCCCTTCGCATTCTTCTCGGCACACACCTGGTCGATGGTAACCACGGGGACCTGCCTCGGTATGCCGTCCACCATCGCGCCCTCCACTTCCTTGAGCAGGCTCGAGCCGTCGAGCTGATCGGTATGGACGTTGAAAATCGCGGTCCCGGGGGTGGCCCCCGCCGCGGCTAGAACGTACTGGGCCTTATGCTCGGCGCAAATCTGCCGGAGGCACGGCTCGAACTCCGCTAGCGGCTCGATCAAAAGAATGCTGGATGCCGGAAACTCTTCGTACAGCTCCGCCGTCTGATACGCCACCCCCACGTCCACAATCGTCCCGGGCCGGAAACCCAGGTTCGACAGCTGCCGCAGCGCCCCTCGCATGCTGGCGCGAAGAACCTCGCCCGCCCGCGCCTTCCGGATCTCGAGCCCAAACGCCCCAAACAGTTTCTTCCCTGCAACCTTAACCGCCGTCAGCATGCTCCGCGCTTTCTGTCTCCGTCGTTCGTTACCTCTTTACTTCCTTACGTCCTTATATCGCCTTTCCATCAAACCCGATCCGCAACCGTCCCCTCGACCCGCTGGAAAAACAATAACCCTCCAACCAGAACCACCAAGACCATTCCCGCCGACGCCAGCATCATCGGACCCGGCGGGCGCCCCCGCCCCGTCAAAGCCCACCTGAACCCGTCGATGACCCCAGCCATGGGATTCAACCCATAGAGCCACCGCCACTTCGCCGGCACCAGCGAACTGGGATAAGCCACCGGCGACGCCAGCATCCAGAACTGCACTACAAAAGGAATGATCGAAGCCACGTCGCGGTACAACGCGTTCAGCGCCGAGGTCCATAAACCGACCCCCAGCGCCGTAAGCACCGCCAGAATTATGAACACCGGCAGCAGCAGCACGGTAGCCGGCGGGTGGATCCCGAAGCTCAAAGTCAAAATAATCATCACCACAAATCCGATCGCCAAATCCACGACGCCGGAGCAAACCGCCGCCAGCGGCAAAATCAGCCGCGGGAAATAGACCTTGGTGATGACGTGCTGGTTCGTGACGATGATGCCGGTGCAGTTGGTCAACGCCTGCGCGAAATACGCCCACGGCACCAGGGCCGCGAAATAAAAAACGGGATACGGTAATCCCTCTGAAGGCAATTTCGCCAGCCGCCCGAAGAAAATAGTGAACACGCCCATGGTCATCAGCGGCTGCAGAATTACCCAGGCGACGCCGATGACCGTTTGCTTGTAGCGCACTTTCACATCGCGCCACACAAAGAAGTACAGGAGTTCGCGGTATTCCCAAAGTTCGCGCAGGCGCAGCTCGAACAAACCCCGCGGCGGCGCTATGCGCACAGTCGCCGGCGAGCCGGCAGGGAAAGGCAGCGCATCGTGGACGCCGGCAGCCAGCGAGCCACCAGCCGGAGGGGGTGTAGTGACGGTTGCCATCAATTTTTCACGCGCGATCGAACCAGCACGCTACCGTTGAATTTACAGCGGAATATACGACTAGAGTAGCAGAGAAGCCCGCGCGCAGAGAGGCTCGCAACCCTTTTTTTTACTGGATGTTACGCCCGGCGAACCTTCCGCTGCGCCGACTTTTTTGCGGGATACGCTACCGACCGGGCGGCTTGCTGATCTGCTCGATGTCGCGTTCTTCGATCTGGCGCATCAAGTCGGCGCGATGGAAAAGATAACCTTGCAGTTTCGTCGAAACCTCGCGGGGCACGACAAAGAACTGATTACGAATCATCTCGGTCCACACGATTGGGCCTCGCGCCGGAACCAAATGCATCCCCCACTGGAACAGGAACGCCATATTCCAGAGAGCGAGGCACGCGACGAGGCAGGAAGTCGCTGTCAGCGCCACGCGTGGAGAGCGGAACAACTCGGCGGCGCGATCCAGCAAAACGCTCAGCCCGAGAATGAACGGAGCCGTCAGCGAGATGAAAAATCGATTGCCGTACGACGAAATACCGTCCCAATCCGGGTAGCACGCGATAAGTACGTAGAACGCCAGCACCGCCGCCCCAATCGGAGCTCCCGCGTGAGGCTCGCGCCACCAAAAAACAACGAGCCCGGCGATGGCGAGAACTACGACGGGCGTCCACAAGAGCAATCCGTGGTTCGACGAAAACAACACCGCCAGAAAATACGGCGAGCCCCATGACCAATCCTTCAAACGAATATATCCGGATTCCAACGGGCTCCCATAAATCACATAACGCGAAATAAATGTCGGCAGCAAACAGAAGGTGACGATGACGGCGAACAGCAAGTGGTTCACGAACAATCGTTTCACGGTGGCAACATCTCGCTGCGCATCGCGGGATGACGCGTTGCGAAAGGCGGCGACATATTGCCGGCCGGCTTCGACTACCAGGACTGTCAGGATCGTAACGTTGGCGTAGTAGACGTTGAGCATCAGCCCGGCAATGACCGCGAGGACGCACCACTGGGGCGTGCCGCGCTGGTCGCGGGTCTCGTGCCAATACCACAAGAACAAAGCCACCGTGAACGCGGAATGCGCGTGCGACCACGACGGATTGAAGTACATGTACACAGGAAGCGAGCTGCTCCACCAAATGGAAATCGTCGCAAGAAATGCCCAGCGCTCATCCACGTATTTGCTGGCGAGACGATTCGCCAGCAGCAGGCCAAGAAAACCGTACAGTGCAGTTCCGAATGCCATGGCGAAGCGGTAAGGCGCGGAGAAGCCATCGGCCGTAACGTGCGATCCCATCGCGCGAGCGAGCAATACGCCGACGTGCGCGGTCAGCAGAAATGGCGCCCACAGCATGGCCGGCCCCACGGTGAAATGATTGTCCAGGTGACCGGTGGCCGTGCGGAAGCTGGACCTCGGCGCTCCGTTTTCGTCGATGCGCGCGTCGCGAAAACTGGCGTTGCCAGACTGGTAGTCGCGCAGGAAATCGAGGTTGTGCTCGATCAGTGGAGCGCGGGCGAGCGCGTAATAGCCGATGCCATCTCCACGAATCCAAGGATTCATCAGCGGCAGCGACACCAGAAAAACGAGGAAAAGCCAGCGCTCGAATTTATGTGCGCGCCGCGATTCCGACGCACTCCCACCGCGAGATTGCACTAGCGGCTTACCCATGGATTTGGATTTTCGTCGGTGCCTGTTCGCGGATGCGGTTCGAAGTCGACGCCACTGACGCTAAGCAGCCGCGCAGCAGTTCTCCCACAATAGCAGCATCGCGTTCGCAACATCGTACCGCACGCGCGACCATTGCGTATGTCGCTGGAGCGAAACGCTTCAAACAACACCTGGCGCAGCTGCGTGCGCAGGCAACCCGCGCGCTTGTTGACGCTGGAAAGCGTGGCCGCGTCGTATCAGCGGGCTTTCGATATAGGTCCACGACATCCTGGCCACGACGAGCGAGAGTGTCGCCGCCAGAATCGTGACCGCCGCACCTTTCCAATCTTCAATGCCGGGTCTCGGGCGATGAAGCAACAACAAATGCAAAAACTGGTTGATGGGCATGTGCACCAGGTAAAGACAATAGGAAATCGTGCCCAGAAAGCAAAGCCACGACGCGCGCATCACACGGGCAGTCCAGCCGCGCGATTGAGAGATAACCAGCACCAGAAGTCCGGTGAAGAAGGCGGCGATCCAACTGTAACCGAGCGAGATGGTCACGAGCGGTAAGGGAAGAACGATCAGCGATTTGAGCAAGAGCAGAATGCCGGCCGCGAGGACAGCGACGACCCATTGCAACCGGCGCCGATCGTGGATGAGCGTTTCTCGCAGCGCCGGCGTTCTCCACGCAATGGCCGCAAGCATCCCGAAGGCCAGAGTGTCCGCGCGCCACGCGAGCGCACCGTTCAGCAAACCGCCGTGGAAATAGCGAAACCCGACAAAACGTAGGACGGGAGACGCCACCAGGAAAGAAACGAGCAGACCGGTGAGTCGCGACAGGGACAGGAACCGAATGAAAAGCGGCGCAATCAGGTAGAACTGTTCTTCAACCGCCAGCGACCATGTTACGACAAACCATCTCCACTGAAAATCGGTGAACGAACCAAGGAAGTTTTGCAGAAAGAAAGCGCATTTGGGAAGCACGAGCAATTCGCGCAGGCTGACAATCGCGCGGCCCTCCGGGAAAAACTGCACGATGACCACTGTCAGTGCAAACAGCATCAGCAAGGAAAAATAGATAGGCAGAATGCGATGGACGCGGCGGATGTAAAACCTCTGAAAGTAGTCCGCTGAACTCCGGGAATCGAGCAGAATTCCGCCGATCAAGAACCCAGAAAGCACGAAGAATAGATCGACCCCGATCCACCCGCTTCGAAATACCCAGAAAAAACGATCCAGCCAGATGGGCAGCGACGTGTGGTCGCTGTTGCCGATGAAGTGGCAAAGAAGCACGAGCAGGATCGCTAGCCCTCGCAGGCCGTCCAATTCCGGAATGCGGCCGGATGAACTCGCTCCTTTGGGTTTAAGAGAAAGGTCGGGGGCATTCACAGAATTTACCACACGAGTTCAGACGGCGGAGCCGGCGGCGGCACGCGGCGCGGGTATAGACTCGGCCTTTTGCTGGAAGAAAGCGGCGACACGGTCGATTATTTCGGTAAGCGGCGTGCGCGGGCGGAAGCCGGTCAGAGCTTCGAGTTTGTCCACGCAAGGTACGCGGCGCATCATGTCTTCAAAGCCGGGTTCGTAGGCTTTGTCGTAGGGGACGAACTCGATGGCGGATTTGCTGCCGGTGCGCTGCTTCACTAGTTGTGCGAGTTCCTCGATGGAAACCTCTTCGGTGTTGCCGACGTTGACGACTTCGCCGATGGAATGCGCGGTGTCGATCAGACGGACCAGCGATTCCACGGTGTCGCGGACGTCGCAAAAGCATCGAGATTGCTTGCCGTCGCCATAAATGCTAATGGTGGAGTTGTCGAGGGCAGCCTGGACGAAGTTCGGCAGCACCATTCCGTAGCGACCGGTCTGCCGCGGACCTACGGTATTGAACAAACGCACGACGATGACCGGCAGCTGCTTTTCCTTCCAGTACGATAACGCGAGAAATTCGTCGAGGGCTTTCGAGGCGGCATAACTCCAGCGGCCTTTTGTTGTTGGCCCCAAGACCAGATCGGCATCCTCGTGGAATGGCACGTTGGTATTTTTGCCGTAGACTTCAGAGGTCGAGGCGGTGAGCACGAGTTTGCGCTTTTTGCAGGCGGCTTCGAGGATGCGCTGGGTGCCGTTGACGTTGGTCTCGATCGTGCGCACGGGGCTTTCCACGATCAGCTTGACGCCGACGGCGGCGGCGAGATGGATGACCGCGTCGGCATCGTCCACGAGTTCGGCGACCAGCTGGCGGTTCTCGATGTTGTCCAGGTGATATTCCATGCCTTCGAAGGACTTGAGGTGACGAATGTTGTCCATGCTGCCGGTGGACAAATTATCGAGCAAAACAACGCGATCGCCGCGGCTGAGCAGCCGTTCCGCGAGATGCGAACCGATGAAACCAGCGCCGCCGGTGATTAGAAAACGCAAACAATCCCCCTTTTACAGTGCCTGAATGTCGTCCTGATCGTCACGACCGTGGCGACCACCGGATGGAGCTTCATAAGACGATCCGCTCTCATCCTTCATATGCATATGCGATGGGTCGGCCGATTCCTGCGGACCGTAGCCATAGGCGTACGGATAATAGCGATAGGAGTAGTAATAATCTGGCGCGCTGGAATTGACGGCGTTCAAGACCACGCCCAAAAGCCGGCATTTCACGCTAACCAACAAGTCGCGCGTGCGGGTGAAAGCTTCCTTGGGAGTTTCGCCGCTGCGCACAACGAGTAAAACTCCGTCCGCCTGCACGGACAAAATGACCGCATCGGTGGCCGCCATCACCGGAGGTGTATCGATGACGATGAATTTGAATTTGGTGCGCAGCTCTGCGATGGCGTCGGCGAGCTTGTGGGAAGAGAGCAAGTCCGCGGGATTCGGCGGTAGAGGGCCAGTGGGAATCGCGGAAAGATTCGGGATCGCGGGATGCTGGACGGTTACAAGATCCAGGCTCGAGACGCCCGCCAGGTAAGAACTCAGGCCCGCGTACTTGCCGCCGTTCATGTTCAGGAGGCGACCGACGCCGGGCTTCCGCAGGTCGGCATCAATCAACAAAGTGCGGTCGCCAAGCTGCGCCAGGGTCACCGCGAGATTCGCCGCCGCCGTGGTCTTGCCTTCGCGAGGCAAAGCGCTGGTAACCAGAATCACCTGGGGAGGCCGCCCGGCCTGCGACAACAAAAGCGCTGTGCGCAAAGCACGGAAAGCTTCCGACATCTGCGACTTGGGCAGGTGCTGTGCCACCAATTCGACGTGCCTCGTGTGACCGTTGCCCAGAGCTTCGCTCAGGGTCTTTCTGCGACGACCGTCGCCAGGGCTATCTTCGAAGGCGGGAACCACCGCAAGGGAAGGCAAACGCGCGAGCGTCTCCACATCGTCGGGTGTCTTGACGGTGTTATCCATGTATTCGCGCAGAATCGCCAATGCGATGCCGCCTACCAGGCCCACAAGGAACGCCAGCGTGACATTGCGCGCTTTGGCGGGACGCGAAGGATAAGACGGAATCATGGCGGGATCCACGACGCGAATATTGGAAGACTGCAGCGCGGCGGAAATCCCAGCTTCCTTCAGTTTTGTCAGCAAGCCATCGTAGAGCGCTTTGTCCGCTTCGGCGTCGCGCTTCAGGATGTTGTACTGCACCATGCGCTCGGACATCAGATTGGCTTCCGATTTCTGCTGATCGAGCGTGCGCACGAGCAACTCTTCGCGCTGCTGCGCTTCATGATATTCGCTGCCCAGACGCGCGACGACGGCGCGTTTTTCCCGTTCCAGATTCTGGTCGACTTCCTTGAGTTGCGATTGAAGTCTCTGCACCTTTGGAAAATTAGGGCCGTACTGACTGATCGCTTCCGTGTACTGCACGTTCAGTTCGGTACGTCTGTGCAGCAACTCCTGCACGCTGGCACTGTCGCGGATTTGAGGGACCAGGTCGGCATCGCCTTGTTTGGCGAAGTCGAAGAGCGATTGCTTGCGCATGCGCTCGCCCTGCGCTTCGATAAGCTGGCGGCTGATCTCCGACAAGCGCTGGGTGGTCATGTTCTGCTTGTCGTCGACCTCCCAGATCTGGTTCTTGTGTTCGTAATCGAGCCGGGCGTCCTCGGAGTTTTTAACCTTAATCTTGAGTTCGTCGAGCTGATCGGTAAGCCAGGTGGTGGCGGCGGTGGTGGCGTCGTAGTGGCTGCGGCGGTTCTGGTCGATGAAGTTCCGGATATGGGCGTTGACGATCTGCGCCGCCAGTTCCGGATTGGTCGCTTCGAAACTGATGTCCATCAACCGGCTGTTGGGAACCCGCTTCACGCTGAGGCTTCCGAGAAACGCACCCAACTCCGGCGGGCGCTTCTGGTTCGCGAGGCTTCCGGTGGCCAGCGCTTCGGACGAAGAATCGACGTTGGCAAACTGCGCTTGGCCGGACAGCACGCCGGTCCGAATCGTTTGCAAAGCCAGCGTTTCACTGGTGAGGATTTTGGACTGGGTCTCGATGTAGTTTTCCAGATCCAGCATGTAATCATACGAATCGGTGCCCTGGAAGGGCAGGATGTTGGCATTCTCGCGGCCAAGCTCGATGCGCGTGGTGGCCACGTAAACCGGCTGCATGCGGAAAGTGGCAATCGAAACGATGGTGACCACCGCGAGCATGAACGAAACAATGAGCCACTGGTGTTTACGAAGAACGAGGAGATAGTCGTAGAGGTGTGGTTCGCGAGGCGAAAGCTCAAAAGCCGGCCGCACGGCCTGCGAAACGATATCGACGGCCCCGTTCGAGGGGTCATCGCGCGAAATTATTTTGAAATCTTCAGCCATCGTTTACTGCACCAGCCGGTAAATCAGAACTCCCGTGCCCACCGCCACGGAAAGTTCCGCGAGGCGATACGCCAGGGTCTTGCCTCCGCTATTGGGGACGTACAGAATGTCGGATGGCCGGAGCTGGACATCTTCGGACTGAAACTTCATCACTTTCTTGAGATCCACTTCCACTTCGTGCTGCTGGCCGTTACCGTCCTTGCGCACGATCACGGCGCGCTCGGACTTCGCGGTGCGATTCAGGCCGCCAGCCAGCGAAAGGACCTTGAGCGTGGTGAGCTGCGCGCGGTCGTTGGAAACGGTGTAACCGCCGGGCTTCGAGACCGCGCCGAGAACGTAGACGATTCCAGCGTGTGGAACGGTCACGACGTCGCCTGGGAGGATCACAATATTGTTGGCCATGTCGCCGGTCTCAAGAATTTCATTCAGGCTGACGGTGATGGTGTTGGCCAGCAGGGGAGGAGTTTGCGACGGATCGAGTGGTTCAGCGGCCGCTTTGATTGAGCCCGGAGCGGAGGTTGCGGGCGACGGCGAAGCAGCCGCGGATGGCGGCGATGAATCTGTGGACGGCGCGGAGCCTTGCGTCGTGGCGCCCTGCGTTGGGGCAGGTGTCGCATCTTCAGCGCTGATCGAGGGTGGGTCCGAAGGCGACCCCGGTGAAGATGGATCCTGAGAAACGTCGGACGAGGAGTCGCGCTCCGGGCGCGTGATGATGACGTGGTCGCCCGCATCGCCGTTGATTCCTCCGGCTGCCGCCAGGACATCGATGAGTCGGACTTGGCGATCCGCCTCGTAGACCATGGGATGCGCAACGGCGCCGACGATGGTGATGGGCCTGCTCTTCTTTTCCTTCACGGTGACGGTTACTTCCGGATGCGACACCAAGCCGTTGGCCTCAAGTACTTCCTGGATTTTGCGCTCGGCCTGAATCTCGGTCAGGCCGGACACATGCAAGCGCACCGGTATCAAGGGAATGCCAATCGTGCCCGTCTGGCTGACGCGCAATTCGCGGGATATTTCCGGAACGTCGAACACCTGCACCGAAATCAGGTCGCCGGTGCCGATGACGTAGTCGCTCGGAGGCGGCGTAGCGTGAGATGTGGCTGCGAGCGCGCGAAGACGCTCGTTGGTTTGTTGCGGTGTCTCCACTCTTTGCGCGCGGCTGGAAGGCGCCAGTGTTGCGATCAGTGCGCAGGCGGTCAAAACAAAAACCACTCCGCGCGGTACGACTGGCTGCATAAGAAATAGACGCCCCCGATGTTGATTATACAGTTAAAGCAGTGAAGTCAACCACGATTTCAGGTCTAGCGTCGAAAGTGTTCAGAGGGGCCGTCGGCAGGCGGGGACGGGGTAACTTCGCCGGTGGCGAGGTGGGCCATCAACAGGAAAAGGAGCGCGTTGCCAGGTATATGAAGGTTGAAATCCACCAGGCTGTGTACTAGAAAGCCACTACACCCAACTAGCCCGGAAAGGTGCAGCGCAGCCGCGAACGGTTTGTCGCGCTGCAGCAGTTGCCGCAGGGAGACAAAAAACAGGGCGCCAAGGAACCATGCCGCGCAGATGCCGCCGGCTACGCCCGTTTCGGCCAAGCCTTCCAGGTAATCATTATGGCTGTGATTGACGATTTTTCCGTCGTAATTGGTTTCATACCTGGGAAAGACCGTTTGCAGCGTGCCCAGGCCCGTGCCCGCCCAGGGATGCTCGAGGAAAATGTGCCAGGTGTCCAGTCGCATGGAAGCGCGCTTGCCGTTCGTTACTTCGAGCGATTGCAGCGAGGAGAAGCGGTCGAGGACTTGCTTTACGCCCAGCCACGAGACCAGGAGCAGCGCCAGAAGCAGCATGATCCCGCCGATGAGAACGTGCTGTCCGCCGGCGCGACGCAGCAACATCATGAGGACGAGTACGCCAATCTCCACGCCGAAGCTTACGACCCCGCCTCGCGAGGCGGACAGAAAAAGCGCTCCGATGGGAAGAAGCGCGAAGATGCCGACGATGTACCAGCGTTCCCTTCGCACTTTGCCGAGAATCAGCGGCACCAGCGAGACCGGAAGGACCAGTTCAATGAATCCAGCGAAGTGATTGCGATTGACGTAAGGACCGAACGGGATACCGCCGTAGCGCATCTCGCGGAACCAGTACAATTTCCCGTTGAACGTGAGATGTTGCAGGATGCCGAATACCGCCACCAGGAAACCGAAAATCATCACGAACCAGATGAAACTCCGCCAATCGTCGGAGTTCCGAAAGGCTTGGGCGGCGAGAAACAAAAGGATGGCGTAGGCAACCAGGAGGTTCAGGTCCATCCGCGTGGCGTAGGCCGAGGCGGTAGCGTGTAGCAGAAGCTGCGCCAGCGCGACGACCGTCAGGAGAATTAGCGGCGGCAGCAGTGGAGTGAGCACCACTTGTTTTTCATCTTCTTCGCTGACAAACAGCATCAGCGACCAGACCAGAAACAAAACCCCGGCGCCCGTTTCGAGGACCGCTTTGGCCCAATCTTCCACGCCACCGTGAGCGAGAACGGCAAATACGACCAGGGCGCAGATGCCCACGCGGATCAACCTCATGGCTTCGCACTCGCCGAAGATTCCGGGACCAGCGCGACGTCATCGACCCAGGCGGTTCCGTGAATCCTGCTGCCAAAGTCGTCGCTGGGGTGGCGGTTGACGCACACGCGGAGCTGGCCCGAACCGGCTACCGCGGTCCAGGGCAGTTCTAGTTGCGTCCAAGGCTGCGTGCCGTGCACTTCGATCGTCTCGCTCGAAGCGCTTCGCCCGTTCTCCAGCCACTCGAGCCGGAATCGAATGCCCTGGTCTGTCGTTAGTCCTTGGGTTCGGACCCAGCCGGAAAAATTGTACGTAGTTCCCGGTTGCACCGCGACCACATGACAAACATCGGAAAAACTCACGTTGCGGCTGCCATCGAAGACCAATCGCAGGGACCGCTGGCCGGAGTGTTTTTCGTTCGAGTCAAAAGTAGCCTGGACGCCCCGGGTAGCAGGCGCGAAGGTCCACGCGAAACCTCCGCCGGTGACGCCAGTGTCAAATCCGCCGTCCCAGAGAACAGAGCCCGGCGGGTCGATTGCGGGAGGGGAGTCGGCGAGGGCCACGGATTGGTCCCAAGCTCGGTGAGCATCCTCAATGCGATGCGCCTGAATGAGCGAATCGATGAACGGAATCACTTCGTTTAGAGACAACCGAGGACGCAGCGCCATCAAGCGGTCCCAAACCGCCAGCGCCGGATCGATGGCCGCGTCGGCGTCGAGTTCGCGGATGGTGGCCAGGTACACTGGCGCGGAGGACGGGAGCACGTGGTCCAGGATCGCTTGAATGTCCGGATCGACGCGCCAGCAGCGCGAGAAGGCTTCGGCGGCTCGCTGGGGATCGACGGAAACCGATTGGCGAATTTCGACGAAGGCGCCAGGCAGCTCATTCTGCCGCAGCAAGAAATTGCCGTAACGCCACGAAACTTCGGCCGATACCGGATAAACGCGCTTGGCTTGCAGGAAGGCTTCGCGAGCGCCCGGCAGATCGCCTTCCGATTCGTAGGCCGTGGCGAGATCCAGCCAAGTATTGGCCGATCGCGGATTCAGCGAGAGCGAAGTGCGGTAAGCGTAGATGGCTCGCTGGGCGTCGGCTCCTTCCATATCGTATTGCCAGGAGCGGCCGGCGAGATGCCACGCCTCCGGGTTTCCCGGCTCGAGTTGCACCGCTCGCTCATCCCCGGAGCGGGTGTCCAGCCCGGCATAGTATGCGGCCAGCGCGTTGCGGATGCTCGAATAGGAGAGCGCCGTAGCGAGAACAAAGGCGGCCAAAACAAGCGTGAAGCGCGCTGCGGCGCTGGAGAGACGCAGAACCATTCCCCGGTACTGTGCCTAGTGAACAGAAGAGTTGCAAGATTAAATTAACGAAACAGCAATCGGTATAAACATGGAGATCGCGAAGGGCTACTTGCCGATCGTTGCGGTAAAGCTTTCGTCGGCTCGGCCTCGGCGCCGAACGTCGATTCCCAGCCGCTTGATCTTCTGATTGAGGGTGGAGAGCGGGATCATGAAACGCTCCGCCGCTTCGGTCTGATTCCAGCTCGTGCGCTCGAGCATGTCGATGATGATGCGCCTCTCGATCTCATCCATGATCTGGAACAGAGAGGACTGCGGATGGTCGGCGGCGGTACGCGAGCCGGCTTCGCCGGGCATCGGCGGAAGAAATTCTGAAAGCTGCAAGCGAACGCCGCGCACAATTTCCTTGCTGCGAATGCTTTCGGGAAGCAGATCCACGTCCACGCGCTCTTGCGTGGAAAGAACAACAGCGCGCTCGACAACATTCTCGAGTTCGCGCACATTGCCGGGCCAGTCGTAATCCATCAACAACTTCAGCGCGCCCGGAGTGAATTGGAGCAGAGCTTTGCCGTTTTCCTTGCAGTAACGCTCCATGAAGTGAACCAGCAGGGCCGGAACGTCTTCGCGCCGGTCGCGCAGCGGCGGCAGCCGCAAGTGAATCACGTTCAAGCGATGATAAAGATCTTCGCGGAAACGCCCTTGCTGCACCAGCGTGAGCAGATCGATGTTGGAAGCGGCGACGATGCGCACATCCACCTTGATCTGTTCGGTGCCGCCCAGTCGCATGAATTCGCGTTCTTGAATCACGCGCAGCAACTTGGCTTGCGTCTCGTGGCTGATGGTGGCGATTTCGTCGAAGAAAATCGTGCCCTGATCGGCGACCTCAAACAGACCCTTCTTGGAAGCGATGGCGCTGGTAAACGCGCCTTTCACATGCCCGAAGAGTTGCGACTCCAATAGATCGACAGGGATGGATCCGGTGTTGACCGGTACGAACGCCTTGTCCGCGCGCGGCGAGGCGGAATGAATCGCTTTAGCGATCAACTCTTTGCCGGTACCGCTTTCCCCGCTGATCAGAATCGTGGAGCGCGACGCCGCGACCTGCGTAACCAAGTCGAACAGCGTCAGCATCTTATCGCTCTTCCCGATGATGTTGGGGAAGGTAAAGCGCTGCTTCAGCGCCCGTTTCAACTGCACGTTTTCTTCGCGCAGCCGCCGGGATTCCACAGCCTGCGCTACCTGCGCCAGAAGTTCGTCGTTCGACCATGGCTTGGTGATGTAATCCATGGCCCCGCCCTTGAACGCGGCGCGCGCCATGTCGATCGAGCCATACGCGGTGATCAGCACCACGGAAAGTTGCGGGTCACGCCGGCGGATTTCGCGGAGTAAATCCAGGCCGTTGCGATCCGGAAGGCTCACGTCGAGAAGCAGCAGATCGAAGGGATGCTCTTCCAGTTTCGCGAGGCCGGACGCACCGGTGCCGGCGCTGGACACACCGTACCCTTCGCTGGCTAGCAGCAACTCGAGACCTTCGCGAATTTCAGATTCGTCGTCGACTACTAGGATAGAACCCTTAGACATGGACCGCTTTCCTCACCGCGGGGAATTCGACGTGGAAGGATGTGCCCTTGCCGGGAGTAGAGCGGACGTCAATTTTTCCAGCGTGCTCTTTGATAATACCGTAGCTGACCGAAAGCCCCAGCCCGGTGCCGCGGCCGCTGGCTTTCGTCGTGAAAAATGGATCGAAAATGCGATGAATGTGTTCGCGCGGTATCCCCGCGCCGGTGTCCACAACTTCCACTTCAACGCTGCCGTTGTGCGCCGCGGTACGCACTTCCAGCATTCCGCCGCTGGGCATGGCATCGCGAGCATTCAGGAACAGATTCAGAAAAACCTGCTGCAGCTTGTTCGCCGAGCCGCGCACTGCCGGCAGCGTTGCTCCAAGTTGCTTTACGACCTGAATCTGCGAGGTCTTCAACGGATGCGCGACCAGCGACAGCGTTTCTTCCACCACGCGGTTCACGTCGATGTCCGCAAGCTCGGTGGCGCTGGTGCGCGAGAAGTTCAATAGGTTGTTGACGATCTCGCTCGCGCGGAACGTCTGCTTCACGATCTTCTCGATGATCCCTTGGCGCGGATCCCCTTCGGGCATCTGCTTGGCCAGCATCTGAATGTAGTTGGAAATCACCGCAAGCGGCGTGTTTACCTCGTGTGCGACGCCCGCGGCCAGCAATCCGAGTGAAGTGAGCTTCTCGGTCTGCGTCATCTGCTCTTCCATGCGCTCGCGCTGCGTGACGTCGTCAAACAGCAGCAGGCGGCCGATGCGTTCGCCTGATTTGCTGACCAGCGGCGTAATCGAAACGTTCAGCGTCAGCAATCGTCCCTGATGATGCAGCCTCTGCTTGTAGATCCCGGTGATTTGCTCTTCGTCTTTTCGGAAAGCGATTTCCGACGCCAATTCCTCCGGCAACAACGCGCGCAATTGGTGCCCTACCGCGTCCTGTCGGGACACGTTGAAAAGCTGCTCCATGCGCGTGTTCCAGGATTCCACGATGCCGCCCAGATCCACGGCCAGCACGCCGACGTTCAGCGATTCGACGATGTTTTCGCTGAAATCCTTGAGCCGCGCGATCTCCAGCGCTTTTTGCTCCAGCGAGTTGTAGAGCTGCGCGTTGTCCAGCGCGACGGCGACGTACCCGGCAATGGTTTGCACCAGCTCGACGTCATCGCTCGAAAGAAAATCTCCGTCAACGGTTTTGCCGAGACCCAGCACTGCGACGGTCCGCTCTCGAATGCGGCACGGAATAAAATAATTCAGGTCCAGCTGCTCGAGAGTCTGCCGGACAGAGTCGGTGACTTCTCTCGCCGCGCGGGGCGACTCAAAAAAGAGCGCCCCACGGGCGAACTCGGGCCGGGCCGGCTCGAGGAAGCTAAGATCCATAGGTTCGGAAAGACGCACACCCATCGAACGCGCCAGGCGCAGTTGCCCCGGCTGCAGCGGGTCCTCCATGAAAATGGCCAGGCGATCGACCAGCAACGTTTGCGAAATGCGATCCATCACCGATCCGAGCATCGGATCGAAGCGCACTTCGTTGGTGAGCGTGCGGCCAAATTCGATCAGGGTGCGCCGGTAATCCAGACGGTCGCGGTAAAAGAACCGATCGAGGCGCGCCTGAATCCATTCGCGAAGGGGCTGGAACAGAAACGCCGCGATCACGATGGCGATCATGCCGCCGACCGGACCCGTCGTTTGGGCGTGGGAAATTTCTGCGATCAACGCGATCAGCGCGAAATAAACCGAGGCTATGGTCGCGGTGGCGGCGGTATACGCCAAGCCGCGCTTGAAGATGATGTCCACATCCATCAGCCGGTAACGGATGATGGCGTAACCGAAGCACAAGGGGATCAGCACCAGGCTGAGTGCCGAGAACTTTGTCCATGACGGCGGCACCGCATCGATAACGAACGGCACGATGTAGAGAAGAGCGAACGGCAGGCTGCCGACCAGCGTACCGCCGGTCAGCCACTTCAATTGCTGGCGTAGAACTCCGGAGGGCGCTTCCCGAAAACTCTTGTAGAAGACGATCGCCGCCGCAAGGAAGTAGATGCCGAGGTAGCTCAGCTCGATCTTGTCTAACAAAACGCGCGAGCCGAGCCAGGGAACAAAACCCAACGCATTCAGCGCCGTGCTGACGTGGAAGAGCAGCAGCACCGACGGAGGCCCGTAGACCAGCGCCAGCTTCGAAAAAGACCGCGCGGCGGCTTCGGACCGCTCTGGAAATACCAGCGCAAAGTGAAACAGCAGCGCCGGCGCGAGCATCAAGGCGCCGATTTTCGCCCAATAAATCTCGTAATCGAAAGCGTCCAGCTTCCCGCTGTAATGGAAGGAAAACAGGACAAAGGATGCCAGGCAGAAGACGAAAAAATGCACCGCGCGCGGAGCGTTCCACCGCCGGATGAAGATAAACAATCCTATGAACAGGTACAGCAGGCCGACGATGCGCTCGTAATTCTCAATGGAAGCGGGTTTTTCCGCGGGGGCCGTGACCAACGGGGTCTCGAACTCCTGGCCGCTGCGCACCAAGGTGTAACGAACCTGCGTCCACAGTCCGGCTCGCCACAGGCGCCGCGTGACCTGCACCTGGGTCTCCACGCGCGCCCCGTCTATCGCGACCAGGATGTCCCCCGGACGAATACCAGCACGGTACGCAGGAGAATTGGGGGCTAGTTTCCAGGCTTCTGCCCCATGAGACGTGTCAAACCAAGCGACCCCATCGTCGGGAATCTCGTACGCCTCGCGCTGGCGGAAGTTAATGACGGCAAAGATCACCGCCGCCAAGGTCGCAAGCGCCAGGACAACCGCACCGAGACTCACTCTGAGGTTCTGCTTCATGGCCAAGTTTCGTTAGGACACACTGATACTCTAGAGATCAGGTGCAAATCGGGTTCCAATGTTTTGTAGGCGACCTCGAGGAGAACTCTAATCAATTCAATCTCTTACCGTACTGTCGCCGGAGCCGCCCTGGGGATATCCATTTTATGGAAGGGGGCATACAACTTTTCAGAGACACAATAGCTTCAAAACTGAACGCTCAGACCACCTCGGAACGTCCGGAATGCCGGCACCAGCACCGTCCGGCCGTCCTGGCTGTTCACCGTCACATACCCCTGAGCCAGAATATTGTCGCAATCGGCGATGGCCTGCCAGTGGCCAAGCCCAAACCTGGGAAGCGTTTGGCGGATTCCGATATGGAGGTAGGGGTCCATTTGGTAGATCGACTCGCCGTATCCGTCCAGCCGGGAAACCGCCTCGCCGCCAACCCACTTGTAGCCTGCCGTGACCTTGGTCTTGGACCGCGGCACCGTCGCCGTGACCGAAGCCCCCACCGAATTGTGCATCGAGGTCTTCAACATCTCTCGAAGCGCTCCGTCCGCGAGATCGGAAGGGCTAAGCGCTCCCGCAAAGGCATAGACGGCGGTAACTTCGACGTCGTCGGAGATTTTTTCGCGCACCGCAACCCGCGTACCCCAGCTATTCAACGAGCCGCCATCGTAGGCAAAAGCGTTGGAAAAATAGTCCTGAAGGTAGTCTGACGCCGAAAGACCACCGCCGCGCCCATAGACCGCGACGTTTGTATTGTCGTCGTGGAAAGCGGCCACCTGGATGTCTCCCCGCGCGCCCAGCTTGCGGTTTGCAGCGATTTCTTCGTGCCACCCGCCCTCGAGCACCGGGCTTCCGTTGCGGAAAAGCAACGTCGGGAACGAGTCCAGATCATTGACCGCCGCCGCCAGCGCGGCGCCCGAATCGCTATCGTCGGGATCGAGATTGCCCGGGCCACCGGGCTCCTCGGCAAAAATCACCGCTGCGTGCCAGGTATCCGACAGCTTGGCGTCCATTTCCAGGCGGGGTCGCAACGAACTGGCCGATTTGTCCAATCCCACCAGGACGTACTCGCCGCTGTAAAGAAGCTTTAGGCGCTCGCCCAAGCCGAGCGTTCCGCCTTGTTCCATACGAACGCCATGGAAGGTCTGCCCATCGGGTCCAAGCTTCGCATCGCGAATGACGAGCGTGGAATGCGGCCCCGTTCCCAGCGACCCGGTGGGCAGCCAGACCGTGGCGATGCCTCCGCCTGGGGCTGAATCCAGATAATTCATCTGGCCGGCCATCAGCAGACGGGCGGTATGGCCTAACTTCTGATCGTACGCAAAAGCGGTGGCAGGAGCCGACGGAACACCTGAAGCGGAACCCGGCCGGCGCGCGCCATCGGTAAATTCCAAGCGAGCCCGGGGTTGCAAGACCTGGTTGTCGAGATTGCCGTTTGCGACGGTTTGGGAATCATCGTCGTCATCCACCCATTGCAGCACCGGGCGTGTCGCCGAAGCGGAACGCAACACCCATTTCCAGTCGTCCGATTCCACGGTCGCAGAAGAAGGCGCTCGCCGCAATTGATCGAGCGAGGCGAACATTGATTCGAGTTGAACGCGAACTACCGTCGTGACGTGGGGGTTGATGCGGACGTGCTGTTCCAGAGTCGGAAGAAAACCTGCCAGTGTTACCCGTACGGTGTAAAGACCCGGCGTGAGGTGTTCGCCTCGGAAAACGCCTTGCGTGTTGGTAAGGTAATCGACAGCCGATAGGGCTCCCGCGGTCTCCGAAATCAATTGCACGGTGGCGCCCATTTGCGGAACGCCCAAAGTGTCGTTGACGACTCCGGCAAGCTTGCCGGAAACAGCCTTAACCTGCGCGCGAGAAGGGTTGACGCAAATCGACAGACACGTCCCGGCCAGCATCAAAGCGCCCAGGATTCGGAGTCGTCTTTCTTTCACTTCTCGCTACCTCCCCGGTGCGGCTTTGCCTGCATTGGCGGCCGTCTTGGTATCGGCGGGGGCCGTGATCGAGAATTCGGCGGTCTTCGAGATCGTTTTGGAGGAAATGGTGTCGGTGGCCACGATTTCCAGCGAGTATTTGCCGGGAGTCAGTGTAGCCAAAGGCAACAGCCGCTCGATAGTAACCTGTTCGCCGGTCTGCTTCATTTCCTCGGAGGTTTCCTTGAACTGCATGATCTGCTGGTCGCCCTTTTTAACGGTGTAGACAAACGTGGCATTCGACTTGTGCGTCTTGTCGTCGGGTTTCAGGTTGTAAACCTGCATGTAGATGCCGAGCTTTTCGGTGCTGGCGAAACTCCCGTCAAGACGCGGCACGACCTTGGTCGAACCCAGCACGAACTGTCCGGTCCCAATCTGCTTGGACGGCACGTGCTCGAGCTTGCTGCCGTCGGCCACGATCAGGGAGCTGGTTTCCAGCTTGTCGTCTTCAAAGCGGGGCACCTGAAGGCGCGTGTTGATCACACCTACGTTGCCGCTCTTCACGTCTTTGATCACGATGTCCAGACGATAGAGGCCGGGACGCAGCGGAATGGCTTTCTGATAGATGGACTGCAACTTCAGCGACTGCTGGTAAAGACTTGCGGGAAAATCGCGGCTGACCGGATCCTCAAAGGTTTGCACGACGCGCCCGGTCAAGGAACTCACGCGGCCAAAAACATTGAGTGTGGCCGAGTAGACGCCTTCCTTGTTGTCGAAGGAAAGCTGATTGTTGGCCACCTGGACTGTAACGGGAACCAGGACGGTGTCGTTGGTCACCTTCATGAAGTCGGTGTGCCACGCGAATTTCATCTGGTCGCGAACGATGCGCGCCGTCACGATCGCTTCCAGGTCCTTGTACTTGACCTCGGGGGGTTTAAAGGCTTTGGCGTACTGGTCGAGGCGGTTGAACTCGTCCATGCTGGAAGGGGTACCACCGAGCGCGGTGGGCAGGTTGGTGCCGTCGGACCGCGTAAAGCGATCGGTCTTGGAGGCCATGCCCATTTGTTCCAGCAAGCTCAAGCCGGCGCCGGGCACATGCAAGAGAGCGTCTTTTTCGCTGGGGTCCATGGTCAGGTGATATTCGCCGGAACTCGTCGGGTCGACAAACTCCCAGATGATGTTCTCGCCGATGCCTTCCATGTAGCGGTAGCGCCAGGTTTCCCAGGGATACGTCGTCGTCGAACCGCCGCCTTCGTCCATCGGGCGGTCGTACGTGCCGCCTGTCGGATGCGCTTCAATTTCGTCCGGCGGGCCCCACATGATGTACATGCGGCCGCGATCGGTCTTCCAGCCAGGTATGCCCGAAGCGAAATGCTCGTTGGCATAGGCGATGCGGCGATAATGCTCTTCCTTAAAGTCGTTGTCCGGTAGGTCCGGCGTCGCGCTGCGGCGCAGCCAGAACTGCTCGATGAATTGCTCGCGCTCTTCGTTGGTTTCCAGTTGCAGGAAGGACTGCCGTTCCGCGGGCGAGATGATGTAAATCACGTCCTCGTTCAGCCACTGTTTGTAAGGAGTGTCGAGTTCCTTCAGGGTCTTCTTGAGCTTCCGCTTTTGCTCTTTGTCGAGCTTCTGCGGAACGGGTGCAGCGGTAGGGTCCTGCGGCTGTTGCGCTTGCTGACCCTCTTGGGCGGTCAGCGGTGAAATGGCGATGCAGAGAGAAAACAGAGAAGCGAACAGGGTTCGAACTACCCGTAACATAGGTTATACCTCAACTTCTGACAGGACACAGGGATTCTACTCCGCGTGTGAGTGCGACGTCAATCAACGAATGTCCTGCGTTTTGTGACACTTGTCCCCCGAGAATGGTTCAGATGCGTACGGTAAAGCAGGGTTGCCTGCCATTTTTTGACCTGAACAACGGTACAGGAAACCGTGACTCACTCTCGAGCGGGACTGCTCAGCAGGGAACTGTCGGGACAGCCCGTTCCGGGAACTCTCCAAAATCCTAAAGGAATTCCCTCTCTTGTAAGGGGCTGCGCACTCGTTGAAAATAGCCTTGAATTACAACGCGCGGGAATGGTCCGTTACTGAACGCGCTGCTTCTGGGCGTCCCATCCGACAAGAGAGTCGAAGATGGCGAGGACGTGGCGGCGGTATTCGACCATACGGTAGAAGATGTCCCGTAATTCCGGGTCGCGCTCGGCGTCGCGGTGCCACTTCAGCAGCACGGCAGGAGGCACCTCGATGTCGCGGCGGAGCTGCTCGGGCGAGTGGCCGCGGAGGAAGAGGCCATAGAAAAACGCCGCCTCGCGTTGCGGGAAGGCGAAGTCTGTGGCGACTTCTACGGGAACGATTTGGGCTATCGAGGCCATAAGGAAAAATGCAGTTTACCGAAAAGCGCCTCCGCGTCAAGTGGTACGGTGGCCTTAGTGTCGCGTGCCGGGTAACGCCTGCCTTGAAACGCCGCGTCGGGTCTACCGTTCTGCCCGGATTCCCACCCGGTACTACGCCGTACATTCGCCTGATGCACCGCCCCGGGGTTCTACCCGAAGAAACTTCGGGTTCCCTGTCGATAGCCCGTTGAGAAAAGGACGGGATCCCCATACAACGCCGGGGTTGCCAGGCGATTCTAACCGCCGTAGGATGCTGTAAGGCTCAGCAAAGTTTCATAACGCTTTCTCAAGTTTACGTAAGAGAGTATTCAAAGGGTCTCCAGACATGGGCAAACGGTCATTTGCGGGTGGGGGCGTCGGCCGGATCTTGCGATTCGGCGTAAAGCGAGGACTGCGCTCGGTGGAAGTGAATCCCGAAGACTTCCGGAAACAGCTGGCGAACAAACACGGGCTGTGGGTGCCGAATTTCGCGCGGATGCAGGATGTGCCGCTCGAACGGTTGGACGAAATCGCCAAAAAGCTGATTCGCGACGCCGAGCGGCTGGCGCTTGCTGAAGGGGCGGGATTCGGTTTGGGCGGGATGATCACGCTGGTGCCGGACGCGGGTCTGTTGACAGCCATCACCTTGCGGCTGATCCAGCGTTTGTGCTTGCTGTATGGATTTGAGTCTCGTCAGGCGGACGATCGGATGGAATTGTGGCTGGCCGCGGCGGCGGCTACTGGCGTGGATTACGGCAAGGATCTGGCCGAGAAGCAAATGTTTGAAAAACTCGGGCCGCGGATTGCGGAGCGGCTGGCTACGCGACTGGGTTCGGAAGTGGCCGAGAAATGGGTCGGACGGCTGATTCCCTTGGCGAGCTCCGCGATCGGCGGGGCGCTGAATTTTTCGTTTGTGCGCACGTGGGGGCGGCGGGTGCAGCGCAATTTGCGAGAGCGGCATATTTCCATGCGGCCGGTATCGGCGGGACCTCGGCCGTACGTAGCTCCTAGACCCATCCTGGTCTGAGCCAACGCGGAGGATCCTTTAAATGACGCGCAAGAAGATTGTCGTTGGCGTGGTTTCGCTGGTGGGCTTGGCACTGGTGCTTATGGCAATTCCGCAGCCGGCATCAACTCGGACGGCGTCGTCGCGAATGGGGCCGCAGGCCGCTAGCGACGCCGAGCCGGTGCCCGCGTTTCATTTGCAAGTTCCGGCTGGTCCACTACCGGCCACGCTCGATCCCAAAACTTTTCCGGATGTATTGGTGCAGAATGCCTATGCCCTGGCGGCACGCGTCCGGAAGGTTTTGTATCAGCAGCCATGCTACTGTCACTGCGATCGCAGCCAGGGACATGGGAGCCTGCTCGACTGCTTCGCTGGGAAGCATGCGGCGGAGTGCGGCGTCTGCATTCGCGAAGGATTGTATTCGTACGAGCAGACCCGCAAGGGCAAGACGCCCGCGCAGATTCGCGACGGGATCGAACGCGGGGAATGGCAGCACGTCGATCTGACCAAGTATCAAACTCCGACCCCAGCGGGGAACCCAGGGAAATAGTCGCGCACAACAAAAGAAAGAATCTTTTCCGGATAGGCGACGTTAAACCTTTTTGCTCATCGCACCGTCTAATTCGTGACCTTGGGAACGCAACCCCAAGCGGCGCCGAGAACCGGCCGATCAACGGGAGAAGAAAAATGAGAATGCGCGGAAAGGTTTGCAGGTGGACGCTGGGAATCGCGCTGACGTTGGGCTTGGCTGCCGCGCCGCAGCGCGCTGTAGCTCAAGATAAACAGCACGTGGTTTCGCTGGATGAGCTGAATAAGGATGCGGCACGCCCGGCGCAAACGCGGCAAGCGAACGAAGCTGTCGTGCGGGAATTGCTTTCTACCGATGCCGGCGAGCAAGCGCTGAAGTCCGCGAAGGTCGATTATCAGCGGGTGGACAAAGCGATTGGGCAACTGAGCGATGAAGACCTTGCCAAAGTGGCGGAGCGCTCGCGGCAGGCGGAAAGCGATTTTGCGGCTGGTGGTTTGAAGAGCACGCTCATCATCGTGATTATTCTGATCATCATTTTGATCGTCGTGCTGTCGCTGGTTTTTTAGGTTTTTCCTGAGCGAAACCCGGAGCACACTCTCTGCGCGTTTCTAGGATCTCGTGGTTGAGATTCTTCGGGCACCCTCGTCGAATGCCCTCAGAATGACGATCCATCTTCTTATCTGCGGAAGAGGAGTATGAATCGCTTCGCCGCTAGCGTCGTGCTTAGCGTCATTGCGGCGGCGGTTGCCTGCGGGTGGGCGGCGGAAACTTCGGGCGTCTGGCTTGACGTTCCTTTCGTCAAGCAAACCAACGAGGGTTGCGGGTCGGCTTCGATTGCGATGCTGCTGCAGTATTGGGGTGCGCACGGGACAGCAGTTGCCGCTGGACGCGACGACGTTGACGCGATTCAGAAGCAGCTTTATTCCCGCAAAGCGCATGGAATTTTCGCTTCCGACGTGGAGCGGTACCTGAAGGAGTCCGGTTTTCGCGTGTTTACGTTGCGCGGGGAGTGGAGCGATCTGCGCGAACATCTGGCGCAGGGCCGGCCGCTGATCATCAGCCTGGAACCCGGCAATATGCGCGCTCCGCTACACTATGTGGTCGTCACCGGAATGGATTGGCAGCGCGATGCGGTGTTTGTAAACGATCCGGCACGCGGCAAACTCTTGCGGATTGAGCGTCCGGAATTCGAGAAAGAATGGCTAGTTGCGCGAAACTGGATGCTGCTCGCGGTGCCCGCAAACGCATCTGCGCCGGAACCCGCGCCTACGCCTGCGCAATAACTCTGTTTGCGCTGTTCTTTCCATCGCCGAATTGTTGGGCGAAAAAGCGCCCGCTTCGGAAAGCGGCCGCTACAACGGCGCTCGGAAGCACCCAGCAAACCGATGCAAGCTCAACGTCGGCGCGGGAATTCTCTTCGGATGCGGCGCGGCTAGCCGCGGCTCAAAAGGCATTTGCTGTGGGACAGTATGAGGATGCGGCGCGAATCGCGCGCGGTCCCGAAAGTCAATCTGCCGATCTGGATTTTCTAGCCGGTCTTGCGCTCGCCAAGTTGCAACGCTGGAACGATGCGCGGGCGGCTTTCGCTAGCGGGCAACGCACCGCGCCGCGAGAGGCGCGCTTTCTCGTGGAACTCGCCGGCGTCGATTACAAACAAAAGGATCTCCGGGCTGCGAAACGCGAATTGCGGGCGGCGTTGAAGCTCGATCCACACGATGCCTACACGCGAGAATTTCTTGGCACGCTTTATTTTCTGGACGGCAATCTGGAAGCGGCGCTGAAATACTGGAACGCGATCGAGAAGCCGAGATTGCGTCGTGTTTCCGTGCAGCCGCCTCCCAAGCTCGATCCGGCACTGCTACAGAATGCGATTGGTTTCAACGCGCCGCAGGTTTTGACCAACGAAGCGCTTCTGGGCGCGGAGGCTCGGCTCGACAATCTGGGCGTCTATCCTTTTCGGCGCGTCGAGCTGTCGCCGGCGAGCGACGGAAATTACGATGCGACCCTGCACCTGCCGGAGCGCGACCTTTGGGGCGACACGTGGTGGGAGGGCGCACTTTCCTGGTTGAGCGGCCTGCCGTATGCAACGGTCTATCCGGAGATGGACAACCTGGGACAGGAATCCGTGAATGTAACTTCGCTGCTGCGGTGGGATTCCGAAAAGCGGCGCGCTTACGCGGATGTTTCTTCGCCACTGCTTCATGCGTCGAAGTTGAGGTTTCGAGCGTATTTTGACGGCCGTAACGAAAACTGGAATTTGACGAACACGTTCTATGGCGGTGGCCCGGCACTGAGCGATTTGAACGTGCGGCGCGTGGCGGCGGGCGCGGAGCTGCGCTCGGTCGTAAATGGACGATGGAACTGGAGCACGGGAATCGAGATTGCGAACCGCTCGTTTCGGAACCTGACTCCGGAGGCGGCGGCGGCGAAGTCTTTTTTCTCCGACGGCAGCTCGCTGGTTTACTGGGCGCGGGTCGATCGATCCTTGCTGCGTTTGCCCGAGCAGCGGTTCACGGTCGATGGTTCCGTGGAGGGCCGCATCGGACGTGAGTTTGCCAATGATTTGAGATCGTTCGGCACGGCGCGGGGCTCTTTAAGCACGCGTTGGTTACCGCGGCCGAAGGGTGACGACTACGAAATGCAGGCACGGGTTCGCGCCGGAGAGACGTTCGGCGACGTGCCGTTCGATGACCTGTTCCAACTCGGCATCGAGCGTGACAATGACCTCTGGCTTCGCGGAACTGCGGGCACAACCGACGGCCGCAAAGGCTCGGCACCGCTCGGGCGGCGCTACTTCCTGGCGAACTGGGAAGTGGACAAGAACGTTTACGGAAATGGGTTTTTTACCCTGAAGCTGGGGCCGTTCGTCGATAACGGCGCGATTGCGGATTCGTCGGGGTTGTTCGGGTCGCCACGCTGGCTGTGGGACACCGGAGCGCAGTGCAAGATTCGGGTGCTGGGGACGATGACGGTGATTTTGTCGTACGGACGAGACTTGCGCGGCGGGCGGAACGTTTATTACGGGACTGTGGTTCACTGAGATCTGGCGTGGGTACCCCTTGCCTTAGGCGAGTTTAAAGATGTTTAGAATCCGCGCTTGAATAAGCATCGATTTCTACGCCAGTTACGACTTCCCTAAATTTTTAACCTAAAAGTGAGTAAGTAACGGAATTTCGGCCGCGGGCGGCGAGCATGTTCCCTAACGGACGTCCGGGTAGATTTCGTCGGCTATCCAGTAATTCGTTAGAAGAAAGGCGAAAAGCATTCCCAAGACCCAGAGAATCCAGCGGCGAGATCTCCAGCGGGCGCCGAGGGATGAGAGCTGGAACGGAAGGTCGACAAAGTAGGCGGCGCAGTAGAGCACGTTGGCTATCAGCCCGAGGACTGCCAGGCGCAGAAGGTTGGGGAGAGTGAACGCGGGGAGAAAGTGGGGCCACGTGGCCATCAGCCAGACCAGAACGACGGCGGCGAGAACCAGATTGTAGATGAGGCGACGCGGCTCCCAGAATCCGATGGCATCGGACCAAAATGCTGGAAGGGGCGGCGATGGCGGTTGGCCGAGGGGTGTTGGAGTTGGATGCGAGGTTTCCATGGGGCTCGGACCGAGATGAACTCTGCGGAGCTAAAATACGCGGACCGCTTCCTGTTGTCAAGTACTTTTCAATGTAAAGTAGCCACAAGCCGCCTGCCGCAAGTTTTACAAACCCGACAACGGGATATTGCGGACTTGAGCTGGGTCAGTGCGGGGGTGGGAGGAGGCCGTAGACATCTACCTGGCCTTTGGAGCCGAGATAAACCTTTCCGTTTACGACCGACGGAATAGCAAAGCGAAGGGCGATGCCGGGGCGGTCGCGCTGAGGGTTTTGTTCCGTGGTGTAGAGCTGGTGGTTTACGTCTGCGGCGTCGTTGGCGTAGAGGATGGCTTGGCGGGTTGGAGGCTCGTTCCAGTTCTTTGAGGATGCGGCCCAGACGATGGCGTCTTTCGAGCCGTTCGCGGAGATGGCTGGAGTGGCGCCGGAATCGAGAAATCGGGCGGGTCCCGAGGCTTTCAGGGTCAGTTGGGCGTGGTCCACGGCAAAGTCTTCCAGGCGGGTTTCACTGCCGATAAAGAATACATTCCGGTTCCAGTAGGCCATGGCTCCGAAGGCGCCGTGAGAGGCGGCGATGGTCTGGACAGCGTGGGAATCGTCGTTGGGCTGAAATTTGCCCATGTGGTCGCGATCGATGACGTAGATCTTGCCTTCTTTTCCTGCCGCGACCAGCACGTGAGGATGCGCGCCCGGTTGATCGGGGAGCAGGACCGGGCCGCTGGAGCCCAGATCGTTGTCGCGATCGTTGAGCTGGGCTTGATTCGAGGGCGTGAAGTAGTCCAGGAGCATGAAGGTTGGTCCGCGAGGGCTTAGTTTCAGGACGGTGTCGCCGAAGTCGCGGCCGTTTGACGCGGCGTCGAATTCGCCATTTCCAGTAACTGCAAAGATGTTGCCGTCTTGGTCCGCGGCCGGACCGGCGTCGCCTTGCCAGATGGCGCTGTCGGAAGCATCGGGCGAGGTATTGAAGACCGCTTTCTGCGCGAGGGTATTGGCGTCATAGGCCATGAGCCAGCCGTGGTACGGGCCCACGTCGCACGACGAACCCCAGGATAGATAGACCGAGTCGTTCACGAGGAGTAAAGCGGCGCGGGGGTTTTCTCGTAGCGGATCGAAGGCGACCTGTCCGCCGGTTTCGCCGCTGCCCGAGCCTTTCACAGAAGCCTTGATTTCGACCGGCCCCCCGAATTTTTCGGCGCCGGTGGTGATGGCCAATGCGTGAAGCCGCTGTCGAAATACATCGTCGGAGAGAACACCTTGGCGTTCTTTGGTTCGCGCCAGTACGTAGAGCGTTCCCGTTTTGAGATCGATGACCGGGGTCGAGGTGATTCCGACCTGCGGAACGATGAAGAAGCAACGAGCGTCCCGTTGGGTCAGCGGGTCACCGCCGGCGGATTTGGCGAGGTTTACGTGCCAGAGCGGAGCTGACAGATTGTCGGCGTCGAAGGCGTACACGCTGTCGTTTTCGGTGGCTACGAAGAGAACGTTGTGTTTGCCTTTGCCGGGGATGTCGATGTTCGGCAGGTAGAGGGGCTGGGCGTAGACGTCGCCGTCCACTTTGATGGTGAAGAGCTTGCCGAATTGCGCGGCGTTGACGTTTGCCGGAGTGAGGATTGTTTCGTTGAGATTTGCGCCGGTGCGCGCGATGTCGTATTGGGCGGTTGTGATTTGCGCCGGAGACGGGGAGGCTGCAGCGGTTTTTGCGGTGCCAAAGGCAAGCGCAAGATTCTCGTCGTAGCTCGCTGGCTCAGAGTCATCCTCTGCTTCGCTGGCTAATTCGACTGCTGCGGGGACTCGTGCGGGAACGACTTCGATTGCCGCGGAGGTAGTTCCGGACCTTCCGCGCGAACTTTGTTGGCCATCGACGAAATCTGAGACACCCGTTCGTACGGCGCGGGTGTATCCGGTACGGCGTGTCCGTTCGTCGCTCGAGTCGCGCGTTTGGTTGGTTTGGCCCCGACCACGCGAGGAGCCGCCCACCGGGAGATTGGCGATCCCGAGTGCAGCCGCGCTGGCTTCGGGCGGGGCGATCGAATTTTTAGCAGCGGAATGTTTGTGGATTGTGGTGACTTTCCCAGCGTCGATCGCCAAGAGGGACAGGAGCGCGAGGAACGTGAGCGAAACGATGCTGCCCTGGAGCATTCTGGGAACCGGCAGCGATGTTGCGGGGGCTTCGATACGCTCCCAGGCGAACAAACCATAGGCGGAGCGGATCCACGGCGTGGCTGCGGCATCGGTAACGAAGATTTTTTGCAGGGTGCAGCGGACAAACCACTGGCGCGCCAGCGACAACAGGGCATCGGCAAACAGATGGGAGACGCCTTCGCGCTGCGCGACCTCGTCGAAGATCCACAGCATCTCGTCGCAAAACTCTGCCTGGAACGACGGCGGGTGCGCGCGCAGGAGGCAGCGATAGAGGAAACGAGAGAGAACCATTACGTCCTCCTTGGGTTGAAGGCGCGCAGGTGGGACCGGGCTTCGCGCAGCACGCCATCCAGGCGTTCGACTTCCAACGAGAGCACGCTTCGGCCCAGACCCTTGAGGCGATAGTAGCGGCGCCTGGGGTCGGCGGGCGAGGATCGCGGCGGGGTTTGTTCGATCAGGCCGTGAACGATGAGTTTTTTTAAGTTGTCGTAAAGCGTGCCGGGACCAAGCTTGTATTGACCGGCGGATTGACGGGCAATTTCGAGCATGATGCCGTAGCCGTGAAGGTCTTCGCCGGCGAGCGCGAGCAGGATGTGCAGCGCGGCCGGAGAGAGCGGAAGGAATCGGGCGGGATCGGGCTTCATACGGAATCCGATATATCGGATTCCGACTATCGTGTCAACGGTTTTTTGTCGGGCCAGCGACTTCTACAGGAAACGATTCGGGCTGGCGATCTCGGCACCGAGGGAGGAAAACGGAATTAGAAATGGAAGACGAGGCCGAGCGTGGCTTGTCCGTAGTTTTGCGATTGGCTGAACACGTGAGAGTTTATATAGTCTGCCTCGAGGCGCACGGCCACCTCAGGGACAAAGCTGTAGTCGACCCCTCCGCCTGCTAAAACTTCGAAGCCATTTTCCCCGCCGACTCCGGTCTGCGGAACGATGTGCATTCCGCCGGCCAAAACATGCACCCACGGATCGAGTCGATTGTGGCCGAGAGTAATCTTTGGTCCGGCGCCGTAGCCCACATACTTGACGTCCTCGCCCGCTTTAAAGACCGCGGGTGCGAACGCCGAGGTCACCGCTCCTTCAATCGCCAGCCAGTCTTTAACGAAATAGGCGAGCGAAGAATTCAGCCCCACGGCCGTTGCGTCATACACAGACGAGCGGAACCTGACCAGCGCCACACCCAGACCGAGTTGCCAGTGATTCTCGCACCCCGAACAGTCATAGCTTGGAACCGGCGGAGCGGGAACGGCCGGAAATGCGGGTTCGGCGGTGGTCGCGATCGCTGCGTACGGGACGAGTGCTGCGGGGTCAGCGAGCGAGTTTGCGCCGAACGAATTTGAGAGGATCGTCGGGGACGACGCGACAGAAAACCGAACCACTAGATCGCGCCGCAAAGCGGGCGGGCGGGAGGCTGACGTCTGCGCAAAATCCATAGCCACGTTTTCATTCGCAACCGGCTGCGGCGCGGGGGATTCATTTTGGGCACGCAGAACGTTCGACATTCCCAGCAGGAACAGCGCAACCGCCGACAACCTCTTCATCATTTCCCTCGCAGGGGTCGACCCTCAGGGCTCTGGGTAAGTCATAGACTTACGGTAAACAACCGCTGCCAGCCTGTCCATGCTCTTTCCGGGCGTGGCGACAACAACAGCAACACGGTGCCGGCGTTGTTTTGCGTAAGAACACGGGCGGTTTGTAAAGGTTGTTCTAGCGGCCGTGGCGCAAGTAGTCGTCGGTCTTGTTCAGCCAGTCTTCGCGGGGCGGGTTGAAGACATCGAGGTCGATGGTGTCTTCAAGGGCCCAGGCTTCGTGGGGCATGTGCGGGGGGATGCACAGGACTTCGCCGGCATTGACGACGACTTCCTTTCCGTCGATGGCGAACTTCAACGCGCCTTCGAGGATGTAGGTGACCTGTTCGTTGTGGTGATGATGCAGCGGAACGTGCGCGCCTTTCTTCATCAGCACGCGGGCGAGCATGACCTGATCGCCGACGACCATTTCGCGGTCTATCAGCGGATTGAGTTTCTCGCGCTCCACTTTGTTCCACGGAATGTATTTGAAGGCTGCGGGCGTGTTCATTTCGTTCCCCCATAGAGTTTGGCGGCGTTGTCATGCAGATACATGTGCGCGAGCTCGAGTGCTTTCTGCTCGTTGAAGGCGCCTTCGGAGACAAGCTCGGCCAGCGCCGCAGCGACGGCGGTACGCGAACTCCGCGCGGACAGCCAGAAGCTTTCCTCGGCGCCCAGCGCGTCGTTGAAGGGGAACGCGTCGGAGGCGTACATCATTTTCTCCGGGTACAGGGTCAGCAATTGTTTCAGAACTTCCTTGAACTGCGAAGGGTACAGAAATTCGGACTGGAATGAGGTATCGAGGTAAACATTCTTGACCGCGGTGAGCAGCGCCGCTTCCTTGTAATAGGGCCAGCCGCCGTGCAGCAAGACAAAGGTCTGATTCTTGTAGCGCGGGTCGCGCAACACATTTTCCAGATTCAGGACATCTCCCTTGCGCAAGCTGAAGTAATCGCCGATGCCGACGGCGCTGTGGAAATGTGTGGGCAGATTGAGTTTTCCAGCTTGATCGATGAGCACCCGGAAAATGTAGTCCTGAAAAACGTTGTATTCCTCGGCGCTGGGCACACCGCCGGCATGATACTTCTCGTAAATGGCGGCAGCGGTGGCTCGCGGAGGGTCGGTAAAATAGAGCGAGCGAAAATAGGCAGCTTCAAACTTCATGGCTACACCGCCACGCTTTTTCTGATTGTCGGCGAGTGTGCTGCGGACGAAAACTTCATACCCCGCGAGATCGGCGGGCAGGCCTTCCACTCCCTGCAACTTCTTGTAGCGCGCCAGCATTTTTTCCTGCAGGGGCACGTAGACGCCCATGTCCGGCGTGCTGGCGGTCTGCGCGGTATTGTCGAATGGATAGAAAAACGAATCGACGAAAAATACCCAATGAAATCGCTTGGGGTCGAGATAGGGGGCCATCATGGCGCGATTTGCGAGGCACACTTCCACGTTCAGCTTGTCGAGGATGGTGTCGAAATATTTGGTGTCCTCGGCTTTCTCGGCGATATGGGCCTTATCCGCGAGCCATTTGGCGTGTTCCGGCTGGAAATCGTCGTAGGGGTAGCCGAGAAGCGTTTTGGCGGCGATGACGAACTCGTGATTGTCGGCGCGCGTGCGGAGGAAGTCGGTTTCGTTTGGCGGCGCGGCCATGGCGTCCACGTCGCTGTCGTCGCCGAAACCCGGATGGGCGTGATTGTCATACAGCGGAATCTTTTCAATTTGCGCCAAAAGCCGGTCGTACGTTTTCTGGAGGTCCGGCCCCGCGAAAGGCCGCGCCTGCGCCCCCGCCGTGGCGGCCAGGACTAGCCCGACAAGCGCCAAAAATACCGAGTGAATCAAATGTTTCATTTTAGGTTCTCTCCGGCCTAGTCCAACGAATATCCTGCGGCGCCCCGGACGATTCTGTAGCCGCCTTGTTTTTACCCTGAGCTTCGAAAGGTCAAAAGGCGTGGTTTAGACGCCATACCGGCACAACCTTCAGGCCGAAGCTCTGCTGTTCTGAAGTTCGCCCCGGTTCAACGCGAAACGGCCGCTCGCCAGCGCACCGACACCCGCTCGATCCGTTCGAGCGCTTCTTCGAGAAGGCTCCGCGCGCTCACCAGCGAAAATCGCAAGTAATTTCTCCCGGCAGGACCAAAGGCCGCCCCCGCGATTCCCGCCACTCCAGCTTCTTCCAGAAGTATTCTGGCCACCTCTTCCGCTGGGAGGCTGGTATCCTCGATATTCACCCAGGCGTAAAATGCGCCCTCCGGCGTCTGGCAGCGAAACCCAGGAATCGAATTGAGTTTCGTGACGAAGAGGTCGCGGCGCTTGCGATATTCGGCGACCATCGCATCCACGGCGTTCGTCGAGTCCTGCAACGCTTCGATGGCCGCGACTTGCGTGAATTCCGCGGTGCAGGTGAAGGTGTTCAGCACCAGCATGTCCATCGCCTCGATCAGTTCGTTTGGCGCGACCGCATAGCCCAGCCGCCAGCCAGTCATCGCGAAGGTCTTCGAAAATCCATCGATGATGATGGTGCGCTCCGCCATCCCCGGCAGTGTGTGGATTGATTTGTACTCACCGCTGAACACAATTCGCGCGTAGATTTCGTCGGCCATCACCCACAAGTCGTGCTTCACCGCGAGCGCGGCGATTTGCGCCAGCGTCTTCTCACTAAATACCGTTCCGGTGGGATTATTCGGCGAATTGAAAATCAATACTTTCGTGCGAGGCGTGATCTTCGCGGCGATCTCCGCGATATCCGGCTGAAACTGATTCTTCTCTTCCAGGAAAAATGGGACGGCCGTGGCGCCCAACCCGCGTGTAAGCGACGGATAGATAGGAAACCCTGGGTCCGGGTACAGGACTTCGTCTCCCGGCTCGATCAGCGCCATCATCGCCAGCGCCAGCGCCATTTTGCAGCCCGGGGCAATCAAGACGTTTGCGGCGGCGAGGTCCAGGCGCCGGGTGCGCTTCAGGTACGCGGCCACGGCTTCGCGCAGCGCGGGTATGCCGCCGGGGGACACGTAGCGATCGCGCCCATCCGCCACGGCAGCGCGCACCGCATCCACGATGGGCGCTGCCGGGTGAAAGTCCGGCTCGCCGAGCTCGAGGTGAATGATCGAGCGTCCCTGTTTTTCGAGTTCCTTCGCGCGCGCAAAAACCGCCAGCGCGCCTTCGCCATTCAGTTGTGAAACACGGGTTGCAATTGGTCGCATAGTGGCCGGGAGAATCCTATCATTTTGCAGCGGGCAGCGGCGTGATCGGAATATGAAGCCCGTCGATGAAGCGCGGAAACATTTCAAAAGCCGCCGCCGTCAAAAACAACTCCACCAATTCCGTGTCGGCAAACACGCCTTTCAACTCCGAATAAAAAGCGTCTTCCACAGCGCGCGGCCCGCAATGCAGCTTGTCCGCCAGGCGAAAGCCCAGCTTTTCTTTGGCGCTGTAGGGTCCGCGCTCAAAATCGGCGACGGCGGCGATCTGCTCGTGCGAAGCGCCCTTTTTCCTCGCAGAGGCCTGGTGCGCGGTGATGGCGTATTCCGACTCGAGAAGGATGGAAATGCGCACCGCAACCAATTCCTTGTACCAGCCGCTAAGGGCACCGTCGCTTAACAAAGCGCGCAGGAATCCAGCGACGCCCTGCGCGATGCCCGGCGCGTACGCCAGAACCTTGAACATATTGGGCACTACGCCGCGCTGTGCCAGCAGGGCGTCGTAGAGTGCGGCGGTGTCCGGCGCTACCGCGTCTCGATCGAGCAAGGAAATCCGTGGAGTGTTGGCGGCCATGCATCCTCTCAAAACCGCCGGCAAGCCGGCGCTAACCGTTAGACGGTCGTGCTGCACAAACCAAGGCGCAAAAACGTAGGGGCGCAGAAATTGCGCCCCCGCCGGGCCAGTATAAATCAAGCGTAGCGGTCTAGAACGCGTACCGCAGCGAAAACTGGATGAGCCGCGGCGTGCCTAGTGTGCTGGTGATCTTGCCGAACGGGCTGTTCGGTTCGCCGATGGTCTCGACGTCGGTGACGGTCGGATTGCCGAAGTTTGCATGATTCCAGATGTTGAAAAAGTCGGTGGTGAACCGCAGGCTCTGCCGCTCGGTGATCTTGAAATTCTTGATCAACGAGAAGTCCCAGTTCTGCTGGCCCGGCCCGCGGAAAGTGTTGCGGCCGAGGTTTCCGAATCCGGTGGTGCAGAAATTGGGATCGGTGAGGCACTCGGTGGGATAGAGCTCAGCCGCCGTGGTGAACGCGGCGGGATTCAGATACCCGTTGATGCGGGTGCCGATGCCTCCGCTGGTGAGCCCCTCTGCCATCGTTTCGCCAGGCGCGAGGCTGCCCGTGAGCACCCCCGGGGCAGATCCTTCTCCGAGGAACGCCGTTCCGGCGCCGGAATCCAAAACGGAAAATGGCGCCCCGGACTGAATGATGGTGATGCCGCTGACCGCCCACCCTCCCAGCAGTCTATGCGTCAGGCCTTGGGCGGACGAGAAGAATGGCAGGTCGTAGCGGTAGCTGACGGCCAGCCGGTGGGTGCGGTCGAAGTCGGAAAGACCGCGGGAGTCGGCCAGGGTAGATTCGTCGTTGAAGGCGGTGTTAAAGGCGGTATTGCCCGTCGAGGTCGCGTCGGTAGATCGCGAGAACGTATAAGCGGCCTGGAAATAACCTGCTCCCCAGCGGCGCGACAACGTGGTCTGCAGCGAATTGTAATGGGAGTAGGCATCGTCGGCGAACAATTGGAAGCCGTTGTAGCCGTTGATTCCTTGAGCGGCGGAACGCGCGATGGCGTTGTCGAAGGTGTTCGTCGTGATCGAATTGCCGTCAACCACCACGGGGTTTTGCGGCGTCGCGTCCAGCGATTCCAGGCTGTCGCGCGTCTCACGCAAGTGCGTGCCCTTGGTGCCGACGTAGCCGACCTCGAGAACCCACTGCTTTCCGAGCGCCCGCTGTATGGTCAGATTCCATTGCTGCGTGCTGGGCACCACGAAGTGTCGCGGCTCGGCGAGCCCGAAGATTCCCAGGGTCTGCAACGGACCGGGGCAGCCGTTTCCGCCAGCCGTTCCGTAGTTGGCGGCTTGCGTCGTATCGCCACCAGGGAAACCCTGGAAAACGTTCAAGCACGGAACGAAATTCGGGTCCAGCGTGCCGGCCTGCGGCAAGGCATTGGGGTTGGGGTTCGGGCAACCGGGTCCTGGCGTTTCCGAGAAATAGGTGCTGAGGCAACCCGGTGAACCGCCGCCGAACGCCACCGGAAGGAATGGCGTCTCAAACGACAATTGGTCCGTGGCGCCGACGTCTTCGCGCACGTAGTAGATGCCATATCCGGCGCGAATCGTGGTGGTGTGATGCCCGAAGAGATCGTAGGCCAGACCGATGCGCGGTCCAATGTTCGTCGAGTAGTTGTTGTTGAACGTGGTGCCGTTGGCGTCGCCGGTCAATCCCGTCAAGTTCAGGCTGTTCACGCAAGACGGATAGATAAATGGGAACTCGCCGGCATTGGCAAGCGCGGGATCGAGATTTCCGATGTGGCAAAGATCGTCGTGAAAGGCGCCGAAAATTTCCGTGCGGACCCCGAGGTTCAGCGTCAGATTGGGCCGGATCTTCCAGTCATCCTGTGCGAATACCCCGTAGTTGTTCGAGCGATACTGGTGAGTGGAAAGGCCGCCGCCGCCGAAACTGAATTCCGGCTCGCCGAGAAGGAAATTCTGGAAGTCGGTGTTGCCGTTCGGCGTGTTGGTGAAAAAGAGTTCGCCGTTGAATACCTGGGGGAAGTTTTTATCGAGGTTCACGCGGGTAAACTCGCCGCCGAAGCGGAACACGTGCTGGCCCTTTACCCAGCTCACGGTATCCACGAAATTGTCGTTGTTCTGGTTCTGCGACTGGTTGCCGAAAGGAGCCGGCCCGATTTCAAAGCCGGAGCTTTCGAAAATAAACTTATAGATCGAGTCGGTGACGCTGTTCGTAGGGCGGTCGATGCCCAGGTCCGATGTAGTTACCGGCGGCACGTTGCTCAGCACGTCGTTGATGTGCACGAAGCCGAAGCGGAATTCATTCACCAGCGTCGGCGAGAACAAGTGGGTCTCGGTGACGTTCAAGAATCGCGAATGAACCGGGGTGTCGAACGGGAAGTTCAACGAGGAAGAGCTGACGCTGCTGGCTAGCGTGCTGCCGAGCGATTCCTGCAGGTCGCCGGCGCCGAAGGGAAGGAAGCTGGCGGAATTGGAGAAGAAGAACCGCAAGGAGATTTTGTCCTGGCCGCCGCGGAATTCGCGGTCCCAGTTGGTGGTGAACTGATCGTCGTTATAGGTCCCTTGACGGCTGATGGCGAAGGCGCCGGTAGCGGGGTTGCTGCTGGGAATCAAGAAGCCGTTGGTGGTGCCGCCGAACTGGTTGCTCTGAAAATTCAGGAGCTTGAGCACCACCGGATCGATCGGCGTCGTGGTATTGCCGAAAAAGGCCTGCGAGATGGAGGCCTCGGAACGGTCCGTCGGAAGTGACGGAATGTCCGTACTGATGAACGTCCCCGGGGAAAGGCCGCTGACCTGCCGCGTGCCTTGATAGTTCGCGAAGAAATATCCAAGCTTTTCCTTGATGACGGGGCCGCCGATGCTCCCGCCAAAAATATTCTGCTTGACCGCCGGCCGCGACAGTCCTTCGCTATTAAGAAAGAAGTCGTTGGCGTTCAGCACGTCGTTGCGGAAAAATTCATACACATCGCCGTGATAGCTTCGTGTTCCCGACTTCAGAATCGCATTGATGTTGCCGCCGCCGTTGCGGCCCTGGCTGGCGTCGTACAGCGAGGTTTGCACTTTGAATTCCTGGATCACGTCGGGATTCGGAAGCGGTACGTACGTCGCCTGGGCCACGTTGTAGTCGGTTGCGCTGATTCCTTCGATCAGGTAATTGTTGTTGTCTTCGCGCTGCCCGTTCACGAACAGCTTTACCGCGCCTCGCCCCAACTGCGCCGCCGCGTTCAGGTCGCTTTGCGCGCCGGTCGAAAGCGTTAGAAGTTGCTGGTAGTTCTGCGAGGCCAACGGAAGTTCGCGCACCGTTTCCGTGCCGATGGATTGCCCGGTGGTCGCGTTCGTGGTCTCCACACTGGCAACCTGCGCAGAAATCTCCACCTTTTCCGTCACCGAGCCAGGCTTGAGCGCGATTGTCACCCTCACCGTTTCCGTGACGTGCACTTCGATCGCCTCGCTCTTGGCCTCCGAGAAGCCCGATTTATTCACGACCACCGAATACGTCGAAGGCGGCAGCAGCGTGATCGTAAACGCCCCGTCGGCGTTGGTGGCCACCTTGCGAGCCAGCGCTTCGGTGCGCGTATCAATGATCTGTACGTCCGCTCCGTCCACCGCGGCGCCGCTGGTATCGACTACCAGGCCGCTGATCGCGCCGGTGGCCCCTCCCTGTCCGTACGTTCGAACTCCCGCCAGCAAGCCGGCAAGAAACACCGCGGCCAGCAATAGTCTATAAATGCCTCGCATGATTTACCCCCCTCAGGTCACGGACCGTTTCGCGGTCGCAATTAGTATTCAATACAAGGACGACACGAGAACGTTCGCGAAGCACGACACCCGCTCACGAACACATTGAAGAGTGGCTGGAACTCGAAGAGTGACTTGGACTCCATGTGGAAACGAGCCAACACTTCCCCCTGATGCGAAACTAACGTTTCACTTTCTGCCTGTCAAGCAAGGCAGCCATTAAAGTTTCCGCTTGGTCTCATCGAACTTCGCCACCCCACGGCCTCACGCCCCTTGACGCGGGCCACCCTAACCGCGAGTATGGAGTATGATGCTGGTGCTCAGACGTTGGTAACGGGTGTTGTGTCTAATGCGTCTTATGGTTAGCGCGTCCCCGGTAGGGGTGACCATGTCGTTCCGAAATCTGCTTTGCTCCGTTTCGCTGGCCCTATTCTCTTTGCTTTTCGTTACTGCAAGCCCGGCGTTCGCCGACTCCAGTCACGCCCGCATCATTCGTCTCAGCCTGGTGCAAGGCGAGGTGCGTTTCGCACGCGACGTGAAAGGCGATCCCATGGCCAGCCAGAATGCCACCTGGGAAAATGCCGAGCTCAACCTCCCGATACGCCAGGGCAACGTGATTGCAACGGACAACGGCCGAGCCGAAGTGGAATTTGAGAATGGCTCGATGGCCTTCCTTTCTAGCGGCACGGTCCTCGAATTCTACGACCTCTCGCTGGAAGATGGTGCAAAAACCACGCGGCTCATCCTCCGCCAGGGCACCGCGTCTTTCTACGTCAATCCAGCCAATGGCGACTATTTCAGCGTTACCGGCGGTGACTTCAGCGCCGAAGCGGATGGCCGCTCGAGCTTCCGGCTCGACAACTTCGACGATGGCAGCATCGTCAACGTGATGAAAGGGCGCGTGTCGGTGCTTCGCAAGAACCAGAGCACGGAGGTCGCGAAAGGCCAGTCCCTCTCGATGCGCGCTGGTGATTCTTCCTCGGTCAGCATCGGCCGCCTCACGAATGACGACGACTTCGACCGCTGGGTTTCCGGGCGTGTTGACACCGTGCAGACTGCGACCAACGCCGCGCAACAATACGTGAACTCGCCCGGCTATTCCTCCGGATTGGCCAGCCTGTACACCTATGGCGGGTGGTATCCCTGCGCCGGCTTTGGAAATTGCTGGCGACCTTACGGCGTCGGTGCCGGTTGGTCGCCGTTCGATAGCGGCTTCTGGTTCGCGGATGCTTCCATCGGCATGTCTTTCATCGGGGACCAGCCGTGGGGCTGGATGCCTTATCACTATGGCGGATGGCTTATGGATCCCACGCTGGGCTGGATGTGGTCGCCTTATGGCCTCGGCGGCGGCGGCGGGATTTACGCGCCGGTGACCGGAATCTGGTTGCACTCGAAAACGGGTCCGATCGGCATTGTCCCGACGCATCCGCTCGATGCACGGGGCAAGACACCCATTAACCTGACGAATGGGGTATTTCCTGTGAGCGAGGGGGCCATTTCAGGCAGGGTACCGGTCAATGCGGGCGACGAATGGAAATCGGTGAAGAGCGTTCCACGTAACCTACTCAAAACGAACGTCGTCGCTGGGGCGCCGCCGGAACGGGTTTCTCGCACGCTGGTCGGGGGTAGCGCCAGTGCGCATGTCGTTACGCTGGATCGCAATTCTTCCATTGCGTACGACGCGCGCGAGCATCGCTTTGTGAATACTAACTCCGCGCCGCCATCGCAGGCCGTCGTCGCGGATTCAGCCGCGCACGCCGTGGCAGCCGAACGCGCGACTGGGAAGGGCGGCATCGCCGTACCGCCCGGCACTGCGGCAATGCGTGTGGCCGGTGGCACACCAGCGGCGCGCGCGTCGGTTCCTGCTTCCCGTACGATAACGCCACCTCCGGCGCCGCACTCCGCGGAATACGGCCGCGGCGGATCCAGCAGCGGCGGGTTCGATGCGTCTTCGCGTTCGTCGTCTGCTTCTTCAGGCGCGGCGCCGCACGCTTCCACGGCGGCGTCTTCGGCTTCAACCGGCGCTCGGCCTCACTAACTCGACTCCTCTTTTCTTGTTGGGGCGCAGCACTGTTGCGCCTCACCTTGCCCAGCTTGACGCCTCTATCCTCGATTTCTTCCACTCGAAACTCACTCACCCCCGCTACCAAAAAATCATTCCCGCGTAACCCACCACCGCGCTCGCATCTCCGGAAACATCCGCCGAAGTCGCGTACCGCACCAGCTCCGCATGCTTGGCCCCGACTCTTCCCAGCGCGGTAACCATCGCCACCGCCGGGCCCAGCCCGCACATCGAAATTTTCTCGCTCCTGCAAGTGTCGTACAGTCCTCGCGCATCGAGTGCTAACAATTGCTCGATCGCTTTTCGATCCTTCACCCGCGTCGCCGCGTCCTCTTCGTAATGATTCAAATCCGAGGTCGTCAACAATAGTATTTGCTCGCGCGACTGCTCTAGAACGCGGCCGACGGCTTCCCCGGCGATCAGCAAATCTTCGAATCGCATCGTGCCCAGCGCGATCGGCACAAACGTGAACCCCGGCGCCAATACTTGCAGAAACGGAAGCTGTACCTCCAGCGAATGCTCGCGGCTGTGCGCCACGTCGTCTTCCCGCAACAACGGGCAAGCCGCGCGCAACGCTTGTGCCAACGGCTCATCAATCGGCGCGTCGCCTAGCGGTGTCCGCCAGGCTCCGCTCGACAGAATCGCAGCCGGCTCTCCCCGCGGAAAATGCCGCACGCCCAGAATCACGATTTTTTTCGGTAGCACCATGCGCGAGAACACGGCTCCGGCTACAAGCCCGGAATAAACATAGCCCGCATGGGGGACGAGGCATGCCTTCACGGCAATTTTGGCGTTGCCGGATTTCGGCTGCGTAAATTTATCGACGGCCGAGGTCAGTTCCGCGGGATGGGAAGGATAGAAGCGTCCGGAAACGGCGGGGAGGCGGAGCACGAAAGCTCCTGGGACTTGCAAAAACTTTTACAACGACCGAGACGGCTTGCCTTTTACTTTGATGGCCTGCCGCGAACTGGGATTGTACATCACGGTCACCTTGTCGCCGTACTGGAAGCCGCCCCTGTCGATGGTCTGCTGCATCTTCGTGGAAGCCTGCTGCGAAAGCGTGAAAGTTTGAATCGCCATATCGTTGCCCTTCGCGCGGACGGTAATCTGCGCGGTGTTGGCGTTCATCACGAACCCGTCGAATTTCGCCAAACCGGTGGGCTTCGGCTTGACCGCGTTCACCACGATGGGTACCGCGGTATCCACAATGATCGGCGTCACGATGCCAGGATCCTGCGCCGCCGCGGGCGAACACCACAAAGCCGCCAGCGCCACCGCCAGCAAGCTCCCTACCGCGACTCGGCGAATCCATTTCATTCGATATCGTCCGTTGCAATTCTCAGCGACTTCAGAAAACGCACATCTTGCGGCGTCATGGTCAAACGCGCTATTGGTTTACGGTCCTGGTCCTGTTCGAACGATTCCTGATCCACCTGAATTCGCAACGACTCCAGAAAACGCTTGTCCTGTGTGGTCAGCGCCGTGGTCTCGCCAGCGGATCCGTCGCGCTTGGCCAGCCCGATGGTCGCGTCCAGCTTCAGCACAATATCGTAGCCATGCGCGCGCACCCCGGCGATGGCGCCGGTGATTCGCTCCGACTCCGACACGGTGTCGTTGATTGCGTGACCCAATTCACGCAGCAAGTTTTTCAGGTTGTCGTCGAGTTGCAAGGTTGGTCTCCCCTAACCTCACCACTTATTTTAGGCCCACGATTGGTCGGACACAAGAGACCTTGAGGCCGTTGTCTCCAAAGTGTTCACAGTCCTTTGGTTCAGGTAGCACCACCTCGATAGCCTATCCGGTGTGCGTGATCGCGCCGCCTCGCGTCTGTTGAACCGGCGCAGCACCGCTGCGCCCGGCCGCTCGACTCGCGTTTTTCTTCTCGATTCATACGGCAGTTCGTTCCACACGACGAGGCCACCCTGTCATTCTGAGGGCATCCGGCGAGGAGGCCCGAAAAATCTCAACCTGTGTCACCCGCGGCATTTGCAATCGCAGAATCGATCCGCTCAAGCTAAACTATCCTCGTGGCCACTTCCGTCCGCACCGCCGAAGCCCCGCCGCAAAACGGTTTCCGCCGCCTCTGGCGCGTCCTCAAACAACTCTTCTACGAAGTGACCGGCGCGCTTTTCGCCCTCCTCGCCTTCGCGTGGCTGAACGTTACGTTCCGCGCGTGGACCACCCGCGACGTGGCCCACTGGCTACTGGCCATACCCTTAAGCGTAGCCGCCCTCTTCGCCTTCTTCGCGATAACTTCATTCCACCGCGCGAGAAAGCTGTAATCACTCCATGGCAGAAACAAAAATCCCCGGCACGCCTTCGCAGGAACGCAAAGAGCACTTCACCACGCTCTCCGGCCTGCCCATCGACCGCCTTTACACCGAAGAAAATCTTGCCAACTGGAATCCTGAAGACGCCCTCGGCTATCCCGGCGAATCACCTTACACGCGCGGCATCTACCCCTCGATGTATCGCGGCCGCCTCTGGACCATGCGCCAATACGCGGGCTTCGGCAGCGCCGCGGAATCCAATCAGCGCTATCGCTACCTTTTAAACAAAGGCCAAAGCGGCCTCTCCGTCGCCTTCGATCTCCCCACGCAAATCGGCATGGATTCCGATCACCCGCTAGCGCTGGGCGAAGTCGGAAAAGTGGGTGTAGCCATCGACTCACTGGAAGACATGGAAACGCTTTTCGACGGCATCCCTCTCGAAAAAGTTTCCACCTCGATGACCATCAACTCCACCGCCGCGGTCTTGCTCTGCCTTTATGTGGCCGTCGCGAAAAAACAAGGAGCCAATCTCGCAAAACTTTCCGGCACCGTGCAGAACGACATCCTCAAGGAATATATTGCCCGCGGCACCTACATCTATCCCGTTCGTCCTGCCATGCGCATCGTCACCGACGTTTTCGCGTGGTGCCGCACTGAACTCCCCAAGTGGAACACCATCTCAATTTCCGGCTACCACATCCGCGAAGCCGGCTCGACCGCCATCCAGGAAGTTGCCTTCACCCTTGCCAACGCCATCGCTTACGTCCAATCCGCGCAAGACGCTGGCCTCAACGTCGACGAATTCGCCCCGCAACTTTCCTTCTTCTTCAACGCCCACAGCGACTTGCTCGAGGAAATCGCGAAGTACCGCGCCGCCCGCCGCCTCTGGGCCCGTATCGCGCGCGAACGCTTTTCCGCACGCGACCCCCGCTCCCTCCTCCTCCGCTTCCACGCGCAAACTGCCGGCTCATCGCTCACCGCCCAGCAACCCGAAAACAACATCGTGCGCGTAGCCATCCAAGCGTTAGCCGCGGTCCTCGGCGGCTGTCAATCCCTGCACACGAATTCCCTCGACGAAGCCCTCGCCCTCCCCACCGAAGACGCCGCGTTAATCGCCCTGCGCACGCAACAAATCATCGCCCACGAAACCGGGGTGGCCAACACCATCGACCCGGTAGCTGGTTCCTACGCCATCGAATCCCTGACCAACGAAATCGAAAAGGGCGCCGCCGCCTACATCGAGAAAATCGACGCCACCGGCGGCATGCTAAAAGCCATCGAATCCGGCTACGTCCAGGGAGAAATCCAGAAAGCCGCCTACGAATACCAGCGCAGCGTAGAACGCCACGAACAAATCGTAGTAGGCGTGAACGAATTCGTGGCCGAACAAGAGCGCGCCATCCCCACTCTCCGCATCGACCCCCAAATCGAGCAAACCCAAATCGCCCGCTTGCAGTTGCTCCGCGCCAAACGCAACAACACCCAGGTCCAATCCGCCCTAACCGAACTGGCCCGCCGCGCCGCCACCACCGAAAATCTAGTCCCCGCCATCCTCACCGCCGTACAATCCCTTGCCACAGTAGGCGAAATCTCCGACACCCTACGCCAAACCTTCGGCGAATACCAAGAATCCGTAGTCATCTAGGCCACGCATTCGCCGAGCACGCCGCCCCCATGTAGTCGCTCTCTCATTTTAGGGACAGGGCTCGCTCCACCCGGCCTCTGCGTCTTGTCTCGCTCCCACGAGCCCGCAGTTAGAGGTCCACCTTTTCCCTAGCTGTTCTGGGCGACCTCCTGGCTAATCCTCTCTACTATTGTCCCCCCTGCACCAAATGCACAGGCTGTTTCCCCGCTCCACGTGTAGTATTCTGGCCGTGTCGTGGCCGCCATCAAGCTCATCCTCGCCTCCGCTTCCCCACGCCGTGCCGAAATCCTCCGCAACGCCGGCTTCACCTTCACCGTAATGTCCTCCGCCGTCGACGAAACTCCCATTCCCGGCGAATCCGCGCAGGATCTAGTTCAACGCCTCGCCGACGCCAAAGCCGAACTCGTCGCCGCCCGCGCCGTCGGCCCCGCCATCGTCATCGCCGCCGACACCGCCGTCGTCATCGCCGGCGAAATCCTCGGCAAACCCCGCACCGCTGACGACGCCCATCAGATGCTCTCAAGGCTTTCCGGCCATACCCACTCGGTGTTGACCGGGGTAACCGTCATTCGCCTTCCCGATGCCGAGCGCCGCACCTTCATCGAAACCACGCACGTCCATTTCGCCACGCTCTCTCCTGAAGAGCTCACCCGTTATCTCTCCGCCGAAGAACCCTTCGACAAAGCCGGTAGCCTACGCCATCCAGGGTCGCGCCGGACGCTACATCCCCCGCATCGAAGGATGCTATTACAACGTCGTCGGCCTCCCCCTTGCCCGCCTCTGCCACAGCCTCTCCGAACTAGGCTGGTCCGAAGACTAGGCCCTCTCTTGTCCTAAGGGTGGGGCTTGCTCCGCCCGGACAACGCGTCTTGCCTCGCAACTCGCGGAAACGCCGTCGCTTAGTCGCGCCGTAAGAAAGAACGTGACAAGGACGTGCTTTGAGAACTGCGCCCGCTGATCTAGGCTTGCTAAACAACGAGACTGTAGCCGCCCTCCTTGGCCCTGAACTTTCAAAGGGTCAGAGGGTGGGTGATAGATGTCACCAACGCAATCGAACCCATTCGCCGCCAACAGAGCGGAGCATCGCCGATTGCTTCCGCACGATTTTCATCGCAGAACGCATAGTTCCAGCATTTTGAATAAGTTATAGGAAAACGCGCTGGCAGGGCCGTAAAAGGAAGAGAAGCAGCTAAGGTTTTGGCCTTAACTGCTTCCCGGGGTGTGTCCTCGAAGTGGTATTACTTATATAGACGTTGGAAGGCGCCTCTGGGTTACTTCGTGGCAACCCACAAAATCCGCGGCTTGGTCGAACATCGCCATTGTTCCAGTAAACCCATTGTTTTTGTATGCATAACGAAAGCAAATTCGCCGGCAGGGCGCGAAAATAAAGGCGCTCTAGGATCGGAGCGCCTCTTTAGAATCTTTCAATTTTCAGCTTCGACTCTCGTCCCGCGTTACGCCTTTTTCTCTTCCGTCGGCGGCGCCGCAGGCGGAGCGGCTTGTACCGGAGGGGGCGGCGGCGGTTGCGTGTGCGCAGCGCCCGACATTCCCTCTTTGAAGTTGCGAATCCCTTCGCCGAGGCCCTTTGCCAGTTCCGGAATCTTGCGCCCACCGAACAGCAAAAGAATAACTGCCAGCACGATCAGCCAATGAATCGGACTTAACTCACCCATGAACAACCTCCACGCGGACTGCATTTTCGCGCGCTGTCTTTACTCTAGCGCAGGCCATCTTGCACGGCAAGCCTGTCGCCGCCTCTGCGGGTAGCCTATAGGATAACACGCTCGTCGCCCGCACGGCGCGTCACCCGCTCGCGATCCAGGTATTCCAGCAGCGGGATCGCGTACTTCCGGGTGATCCCGGTCAGCTCCTTGAAAACGGGCACGGAGATGCGTTCACCCTTCGTTTTCTTGTAGGCAGAAAGCCGCTCCTTCAGATGCGCCAGCGCGTCGCGATGGAAAACGAGTTCCGGCGTGATCCGCACGAGGTTTTTGTCGCGGAGCAGGATTTGCAGAAGCCGCTCGGCACGTTTCGTTTCCACCAGCAGTTTGCTCAGAACTTCCTTGACCGAAGGCACGGTCAGGCCCGCGGCAGCGAATGCGTTTTCGATCTGTTCTTTCGCGCGTGCTTCTTCCGGCTCCAACGTAATGGCTGAACCCGCGCGTTTTACGAGTTCGCCTTGCACTTCGAGTTTTTTCCGCGCTACGAGTTCGTCGAGCGCCGCACGGAACGTTTCCGAACGCACTCGCCTGCCCAGGCTGGATCGCAAGTCTTCGCGGGAAATTCCTGGGAGTAGCGGATTCTCTTTCTGAAATCGCTCCACACGCACCGCGATTTTCTGGAGCACCTCTTCATACGTCTTCGTCGGCACCAGGATCAGGGGTTCCGCGACACTCTTTGCACGGCCCGACGCCGCAAGACTCCGCGCTGCGTCGCTGATTTCCCCGTCGAGCCAGCCAGTCCGAGCTGCGATTTCATCGAACGCGATACCCCCGGGCGCGCGCTCCGCCATCGCCGATAGGCTTTCCAGCTTGCCGCCGCTTTCCAACGTTTCGAGGAACGCGACGCGGCCGGTGTCTCGAACCATCGGGCGTCGCGCAAGCGCATCCAGTACTACTCCGCCGCCAATTGTAGTGACCGGTGAAAATTGCCGCACGATGAAGCGATCTCCGGGCAGTACGAGCACTTCCTCTTGCAAGCGCAATTGCGCCAACGCGCTTTGCCCCGGCGCCAGCTCGTTGCAACCATAAAGAAAAATCTCGGCGATCGCTTCCGATGTACCCGCGTGAAAGTGAACGCGGCTGCGCTGCTTCAACTTTGGCGCGGATGGCAACAGCTCCAGTCGCGTATCGATCCTGCGGGTGGCGCGGAATTTTCCAGGGGCGCCAAGCGCCATACCTCGCTTTAAAGCTTTGTGCTCGATTCCCGCAAGATTAACCGCCGTACGCTGTCCGGCCTGCGCGCGCTGCACCGCTTTTCCGCCGGACTGCACGCCGCGCACCCTTAGCACCGCGCCCTCGGGGAAAAGTTCTACTTCGTCGCCTGGTCCTACCGCGCCGGAAATCAACGTCCCCGTAACCACGGAGCCGAACCCCTTGATTGCAAACGCGCGATCGATCGGCAAACGAAAATGATGCGCCGCGTCTTTGCCGCGAACCTCACTGGCCGCTCGATGTAATTCTTTCTTTAGCTCGGGAAGTCCGGCACGCGTCTTCGTGCTGACCGCAACAATTGCGGCATCCTCTAAAAATGTGCCGCGCAGATATTCCTCGACCTCCAGCCGCACTAATCCCGCGGTCTCTGCATCGACCAGATCACTTTTCGTCAGCGCCACCACGCCGCGCCGTACTCCCAACAACCGGCAAATCTCAAAATGCTCTCGCGTTTGCGGCTTGATCGATTCGTCTGCCGCAATCACGAGCAGCACCAGGTCCAATCCGGCGGCACCCGCCAGCATGTTGCTGACAAAACGCTCGTGTCCGGGCACATCTACAAATCCGAATCGCACGCCGCCTTCTTCGAGAAACGCAAAACCTAGATCGATGGTGATTCCGCGCCGCTTTTCTTCTTCCAAGCGGTCCGGGTGTGTACCCGTCAACGCTTCTACCAGCGCGGACTTGCCGTGGTCGATGTGTCCCGCGGTTCCGACGATGACGCTTTTGGACGCCGTGCTCATGGAGTCAGGAAAGTGAAAACGCTTTCGATGTTTCAGGAGACCAAAATTTGCGGTCCAATATGGTCGCGCATCTTCAAACGAAAGCGCAGCACATTTAACCATATCTAGGCGGCTCACATCCAAGCCGCGGGAGGTGGCGCATGCCCGATCGATTGGATTTATTGCAGCGCCTTCGGATCGAACACCCCATCATCCCAGCGCCGCTGGCGGATGGCGAATGAAGCGTGTGAAACCGTAGGAACTACTTTGCGGCGCCGATTTCGTCAACGATGGCTTGCGCCGCGGCGCGAGGGTCGAGGGCGGTCAGGATCGGCCGGCCAACTACAAGGAAATCGGCGCCTGCTTTGATGGCTTCGGTGGGCGTTGCGGTGCGGGCTTGATCGTCGTTTTTCGTTGCGGCGGCGGAATCCTTGTCCTTCGGCCGTACACCGGGCGTTACGATCAGGAAGTCGCGGCCACAGGCTCGTCGAATGGCGCGGGCTTCCTGAACGGAAGCGACTACGCCATCTACGCCTGCACTCTTCGCTAGCTTTGCTAGCTTCACCACCCGACTTTTCGGCGGGCCGCCGATTCCCACTTCGCGGATGGCTTTCTGATCCATGCTCGTCAGGATTGTCACGGCAAGCAGCCTGGGCCGGTCCGCACCCATTGGCTGTCCCGCGCTGATCGCTTGAGCTGCGGCGTGAAGCATCGCGCTGCCACCCAGCGCGTGCACATTCACCAGTTGCACCCCAGTCATGGCGGCGCAAGAGAGCACCGCGCCCGCTACCGTGTTCGGGATGTCGTGGAATTTTAAGTCAAGGAAAATACCGGGGCCCAGCGCGGCAACTTCGCGGACCGCAGCCGGACCTGCCGCGGTAAAAAGTTGGCTGCCGATTTTGAACATGCCGACTAAATCCGCGACCTGCTTGGCGAATTTGACCGCCGAATTCAGCGAATCAAAATCGAGGGCCACGATCAGGCTGCTTCGCGGATGGGCGTCGAAGGTCAAAGTTATCGGTGCCGCCGGCTTGGTTCCGATTCGATAGCCGGTCGCGAAGCGGCCGTGTTTAACGCCGCTCGGGCAGCTGCATCAATTCAAGCCGGACTTGGCTGACGCCCGAGTGAATCAAGCCGATCTTTCGGGCGACACGATAGGATACATCAATTTCACGGCCTTCCTGGTAGGGACCCCGGTCGTTGATACGTACCACTTCAAACTTCCCGTTCCTGGGGTTCACGATACGCACCAAGGACCCGAACGGAAGGTTAGGATGCGCGGCAGTCAGGGATTCCGAATCGAAGCGCTCACCGTCGGCAGTCTTCCGGCCATTGAATTCCGGCCCATACCAGCTGGCATTCCCCACCCAGCTCTTGATCGGCTTGGGGGGGTCGCTCAGATGGGCTACCAGGGGGGCTTCCATCGCCGGGGCGATGAGGAACATGAGTGGCACCCAGCGGATCGCAGCCCAAAGAAAGAAGAGTGGTCGTCTCATAGTGTGTTCTTTATGCTACGAACATCCAGAAAAGTGTAGCAAGAAAACCTCGGCTTGTCAACCCATTTCTGCATGGAAATCAGTGACTATGTCTCTGATAGTAAATGCTTTAGCATCACAAACCGCCTCTGCGAGGCCGCCAACCAAACGCCGAGTCACGGTTGGGTCGGCAAAACTGGCGGTTCCTACCTGAACTGCAGACGCCCCGACAGAGAGGTAATCCAGCACGTCCTCCACCTTCTCGACGCCTCCGAGCCCAATTACAGGGATTTCCACAGTTTTCCTCACCTCCCAGACCAGCCTAAGGGTTATCGGCTTGATAGCCGGGCCCGACAGCCCACCGGTAGGGTTGCCCAATCGGGACTTTCCAGTGCGAAAATCGATGGCCATGGCAGGATAGGTATTGGCAACGGTGAGGGCGTCGGCCCCGGCTTCGGCGGCGGAACGGGCGATAAGTCCAACGTCTGCAACAAGCGGGGAAAGCTTGACCCACAGGGGGCGGTTGACGGCGGCCCTACGCGCGGCGGTGACGACCTCCGATACCGTGGCCGGGGTGCCGCCAAATTGGATGCCGCCCCTTTTGACATTTGGGCAGGAGATATTGAGCTCGTAGCCCGCTAGCCCTTCGGCATCTTCCAGGGTACGGATGACCTCAACGTAGTCTTCTACGGTGTTTCCGAACACGTTGGCGAGTACCGGCGTGACGTATTTTCTTAGTACCGGAAGTTTTTCCGCCACAAAGGCTCGGACACCGACATTTTGCAGCCCAATGGCGTTCAGCATTCCGGAAGGAGTCTCGACGATCCGCGGCGGGGGTGCCCCTTCGATGGGTTCCCGGGAGAGGCCTTTGACGACAAAACCGCCAAGAAGATTCAGGTCAACAAGGTGGGCGAATTCGATGCCATAGCCGAAGGTGCCGCTGGCCGCAAGGATGGGATTGCGTAGGCGCAGGGCGCCTACCTGCACGCTCAGGTCGACAGCGGCTGCGGTAGTCACTGCACGCAGGAGGGTATCACGTAAGGCGGGCCGTAGGGGAGCGAGAACTTGGCGCGCAACTGTGACCGCCAGCGAGGCGTTGCGGCCAGGGAATTTTGCTTCAGACCCATAGGTTCGCCGCTATTCTCGGAAAGCCTTCGTGAGTCTTGGTGTACGGTTAACGTCCGGGTTTGCCTGCTTGTCCATCGTCTCAAGATTCACAGACCATCCGTCGATGGTCACTGCCAGCTCAATAACCGGGTACGTCGCGCGAGCCTTCACCATCATGGATTACTCTCAGCGCTGAACTCGGGACTACGGCGCAGCCCAGTTTGAGCGCTTCGCCAGGGCTTCGGCGAGCACGTGGCCGTCGCGGGGCACCAGCGTGATCCCGCAGAGCGACGCCAGCGTGGGCGCAATGTCCGCGGGCGTCACTTCTCGGTAGTAGTCGCCTGGTTGAATTCCGTAGCCCATCAGTAGAATCGGCACGCGCTGGTCGTAGTTATATGGCGTGCCATGACCAGTGCCGTAGGTGCGCGTTTTTCCCGCGGGCGTGCCGTCCATCAGCCAGTAAGGTTTCGGAACGATGAATAGGTCGCCGCTGCGTCCGGCGAAATAGCCGGCGGCGAAAGCGCTGCGAATCGGGTTCTGTGTCGCGGGGCGGTCTTCAATTTCGTCGGCCCAATAGATTGCCGCAACTCCCGGCTGCGACAGAGCGGCATCGGAGACGGCTTGCATGGCTGTGCCATCCTGATTCAGGCGATCGTAGAGGCCGGGAGCGAAATAAATGCCGCCGTCGGCGGCTCGCACGATTGCTGGTTTTGGATAGTTGAAGGCTTCGAGAGACTTTTCGATTTTTTCCTGCACGTCCGGAAGGTGAAGGATGCCCGCGTCGGCGCCGGTCTTGGCCATGTCTTCCGGAATGGGCGCCACGCCGTGGTCGGCGCTGAGGGCAACGACATAGTTTCCGCGGCCGACTTTTCTGTCCAGGTGTGCGAACAGATCGCCAAGATCCTTATCGAGGGTTATCAAAATATCCTGGATTTCCCGGCTGCGCGGACCGAATTCGTGGCCCACGTAGTCGATCGAGGAGTAGCTGACGCCGAGGAAATCGGTGGCGCTGCTCTTACCGAGGCCGAGCTGATCCACGGCAGTTTCCGCGAAGCTCGTCAAATAAGTGTCCGCGAAGGGGCTGCTCGCCCATTGCTCGTAAAACGCGGCGTCCGGCTCGGCGTCCCCGGCTTTTCCTCGCAAGGCATGCGGGAAGGCGAGGTCCCAGCCTTCGGGAGGACCAGCGCCGGTGGCCTTTTCGTCGTACCAGTAGGCGCTCTCCGGCAAGGACAACTTCCACGTTTTGCCGTAATCGGCCTTCACGGGATGCGCCTGCGCATAATCCTCAACAAACGGCATCGTGCCATAGGCGCTCGAAGTCATCCATCCGCCGCCATCAAACCAGGTCGCGGCGTCGGCTTTGTGCCCCGCCATGGTAATCGCCGCCCGCGCTTTCAACGAAAAGGTGACCACACGGGTGGCGCCGCCGGTCTGAAATTTCAATTCCTCGGCGAACGATGGCACCAGCATTCGCCACGCGGTGTCGCCGCCTTTCGCAGTGGCGCCTGCATAGCCGGAATTTTTGGCGTTGGGATCGCTGGTGCACGTGACCATTTTCTGCGCATCGCGATCCCACCAGGCGTTGGCAATCATTCCGTGGGTAGCGGGGAACGCCCCGGTAGAAATAGTGGCATGCCCGACGCAGGTCTCGGTCGCGGCGTAAGGATAAGCAGCATCGCGAAACCAAGCCCCCTCATCAACCAGCCGCTTCAGACCGCCGGTCCATTGGCTCCGAAACTTGTCGACATAGTCTCCGCGCATCTGATCGACAACCAGTAGCACCACCAGCTTGGGCCGCTGGGGGGACTTGGTGGCCACAGATTTGGGCGCGGGTGATTTGGCCGTTTGGGCAGCCGTGATGGCGCCGAAAAATACCGTCGCACTGCAGAACATTACAAGAACTCGGACTCGCATTCTTACCTCTGATATTTCGCGCCGCGAGAGTTTAGGATGGCATGTTTTCGCAAAATCGTCTAAAGGCTCCCGAGACAGCTGCCAAAACCCAGCATGGTTGCTTGCCCTCCGAGAGTGGTGCCGGCTTGTGCTAGGATTACGCGGACATGCGCATCGTAGAGAAAGCACAATTGATGTCGGCGTCGGAGATTGACCGCACTCTGCAGCGGCTGGCGCACGAAATCGTTGAAAAAAGCGGGGGAACCAAGCACCTGGCGATGATCGGGATCCGGCGGCGTGGCGTTCCGCTGGCCCAACGAATCGCACAGGCTATGCGGGGAATCGACGGCGTCGATGTGCCGGTGGGCACGCTGGACATTACGCTGTATCGTGACGACTTGTCCAAGGTGGCGTCGCACGCGGTGCTGCAGTCGTCGGACATTTCCTTCGGCGTGGACAACATGAACCTGGTGCTGGTGGACGACGTGCTCTACACCGGGCGCACCATTCGCGCCGCGATGAATGGCTTGTTCGACCTCGGCCGGCCGAAGCGAGTGTCGCTGTGCGTGCTGATCGACCGCGGTCACCGCGAGATGCCCATCGAAGCGCAGTTTACCGGGCGCGTGGTGCAGACCAGCCCGACGGAAATCATCGAAGTGCGCCTGCGCGAAATCGACAACGAAGAGCGCGTGGTGCTGGTCGACCGTGTCGACTAGATTTTTGCAAACTGGGATTTCGCAGAGGTTAGGCGCTCCTGCGACGAGTCCAAGGTTCGGGCAACGAGTGAAAATGTGACGCACCGTTTTCGTGATCTACTGGCGCTGGAACCGCTCAACGCGGACGAACTGACATTTCTTCTCGATCAGAGCAAAACCTTCCAGGAAATCCAGCGGCACCCCTTGAAAAAACTGGCCGTGCTGCGCGGCAAGACCATCGCCTTGGCATTTTTCGAGACTTCCACGCGCACGCGCATCAGTTTCGGCACCGCGGCCTCCCGGTTGGGCGCGGACACCATGAACCTGCAAGCGGAAGCGTCAAGCCTGAAAAAAGGCGAATCCCTGCTGGATACCGTGCACACGCTGGATGCGATGAAGCCGGACTGTCTGGTGATGCGTCACGCGGCCTCGGGTGCTCCGGAATTCGTGGCGCGGCATTTGGAAATTCCGGTCATCAACGCCGGCGACGGAACGCACGAGCATCCTTCACAGGGATTGCTGGACGCACTGACGATTCGCGACCGCAAAGGCACCATCGAAAATCTGAACGTCACCATCCTCGGCGACATCAAGCACAGTCGCGTGGCGCGCTCCAACATTCACTTGCTCAGCAAGTTCGGCTGCAAGTTCACGCTGTGCGGCCCCGCGATGTGGGTCCCGCGCGAACTGGAGAATGTCGCCCCGGAAGGGGCGCGCATACGCCGCGTTTTCCGCATCGAGGAGGCGCTCGAGGACGCCGACGTGGTGATGGCACTACGGGTGCAAAACGAGCGGCTGCACGAGCCGGCGTTGTCGCTGAACGATTATATTTTGCTCTACCAACTGAGCGCGGAACGACTGCGCCACGCCAAGGCCGACGCGATCGTCCTCCACCCGGGGCCGTTGAATCGCGGCATCGAGATCACTCCCGAAGTCGCCGACAGCGCGCAATCCTGCGTCCTGGAGCAAGTAACCAACGGCATCGCGGTACGTATGGCTCTGTTATTCCACTTGGCGGCCGGGGATGCAAACGATGACACGCAACCCGCGAGTGAAGCCGAAGCGAACTCGCCAAGAAATCGCCGCGCCACCGATCAAAAGGATGCCACCGCGCAAAAAGACGTAAAGGACCCCTCGCATGCTTCTCATTAAAAACGGCCACGTCCTGAATCCGGCGACGAACACGAATGCAGCGATGGATGTGTTACTGGACGGCGAGCGCATTGCGGAAATCGCGGCATCCGGAAACATTTCGGCGAGAGCCAAGGACGCCGAGATTTTTGACGCTGCGGGCTTGATCGTCGCGCCGGGATTTATCGACATTCACGCTCATCTCCGCGAACCTGGGCAGGAAAATTCCGAGACGATTGAAACCGGAACGCGCTCGGCAGCGCGCGGAGGCTTCACGGCGGTGTGCTGCATGCCGAATACCAAGCCGGTGAATGACAACGCCAGCGTCACGCGATTCATCCTGGATCGCGCCAAGGCCGACGCTCCCGTGCACGTGTGGCCGATCGGCGCGGCGTCGGTCGGCAGCAAAGGCGAAGCCATCGCGGAAATCGCGGCGATGAAGCAGGCGGGCATCGTGGCCGTCAGCGACGACGGAAACCCGATCGCGACGGCAAAACTCTTGCGCCAGGTGATGGACTATTGCCGGTCGCTGGATCTACCGGTGATCGAGCACTCGGAAGACGTTTCGCTGGCGGCGGGAGCAGTGATGCGCGAGGGCGTGACGTCGACGCGGCTGGGGTTGGCGGGAATGCCAGCGGCCGCGGAGTCGGTGTGTGTGGCCCGCGACGTACAACTCGCGGAATTGACCGGCGCGCGGTTGCACATCGCGCACCTTTCGGCGCGCGGCTCGCTGGAACAAGTGCGCTGGGCGAAATCGCGCGGTCTGCGTGTAACTTGCGAAGTGACGCCACACCACTTCACATTGATCGACGAAGACGTGCAATACGATGCCCGCTTCAAAATGAATCCACCGCTCGCCGCGCGCGAAGATCGCGCAGCTCTGCTCGCGGGATTGGCCGACGGCACCGTGGACGCCATCGCCACCGACCACGCCCCCCACGAACCCGCCCTCAAAGATGTCGAGTTCGACCGCGCACCGTTCGGCATTGTTGGCTTCGAGACCGCGCTGGCGTTATCGCTGGAACAGCTTGTACACAGCGGAAAGATTTCGCTGATGCGGTTGGTGGAACTGTTCACGACCGGACCCGCTCGCGTTCTCGGCATCGAGCGCACCCTCGCCGCCAGCCAGCCCGCCGACCTAACGATTTTTTCGACCGATCACCCCTGGACCTACGACGTCAAAGACTCACCAAGCAAATCGCGCAACTCCCCATTTGATCGCCGCACCTTCAAAGGCGCGCCAATGGTGACGATCGTCGCCGGCCGCATCGTCTGGAAGCACTGACCGCGATCCTGCCTGGACCTGGAAACGGAACCTCCCGCCGCACGTCTAGTCTCAAATAGGACCCCAAAGCATTCGGCCGCCGACCTTCGCGGGTGTCCGGAGGCACTTCCATGCAGTCCATCTGGCAGGATTTTCTTTACTCCATCCGAGTGTTGTGCAAGGCGCCTGCATTCACCGCGATTGTCGTGTTGACCCTCGCGCTGGGAATCGGCGGCAACACCGCGATCTTCAGCTTGGTGAACACCGCCTTCTTTCGGCCACTGCCAATCCCCGAGCCGGATCGCGTCCTGCGACTTCTGGACTCGCTACATGGCCCCGATGGTCACCCTCGAACGTTCGGCATGCACAGCCAGAATGTGGCGACTTTGCGGGAAACCAACAAGATCTTTGACGGTATCGTCGCGCTGCGTGGCGAAGACCTGACCTTGCTCGGCGGCGACGAACCGGAGCGGGTCTCGGTGATTTATCGTTCCGAGGGCTGGGCATCCACTTTGAAGGTCCAGCCGTTTCTGGGCCGCGATTTCACCGGCGAAGAAGAAAAGCAAGGCGCGGGCAGCGGCGTCGCGCTGATCAGCTACGCATTGTGGCAACAGCACTTTGGGGCGGCGGCATCGGCGCTGAACAAATCGATGCGGATCGAAGACCACAGTTATCGAATCGTAGGCGTCATGCCGCGCGGCTTCAATTTTCCGTACAACGCGCAAGTGTGGGTTCCGTTCACGGTAAACGCGGGGGATCGCGCCCCTGATTTTGCGGTTTTTGGCCGGCTCAAACCGGGAATCACAATGTCGCAAGCTCAGGAAGTCCTGGACGAACTGACCGCGCGAATCAAGCAACAGTACCCTGAAACGCTTCCGGGCTATGCCGTAGCGACGATCACCCTGCGTCAAAATCTGACCGACAACCAGGACGGCACAATCCTTGCATTGCTATGCATCGTCGGCTTTTTGTTGCTGCTGGCGTGCATCAATGTGGCGAACCTGCTGCTGGCGCGATCCGTCGTGCGAGCCAAGGAGTATGCGATCCGCGCGGCTTTGGGAGCGAGCCGCGGTCGCCAGATTCAGCAGATGCTGACCGAGAGCCTGCTGCTTGCCGTACTCGGATGCGTGTGCGGCCTGCTGTTCGCGACGTGGCTGAATCGCTATGCGGACACGCTGCTGCCTTCCAACATCGGCGCGCAAATGGGATTGAGTGCAGCGCAGCTCGACTTTCGCGTTCTCGGATTTGCGATAGGCGCGTCGTTCCTTTCGGGCGCCATTGCCGGAGTGGTTCCCGCACTAACGCGCGCGAGTTCGGAATCCACGGAATCGTTGAAGGAAGGAGGGCGCGCGGGCGCAAGCCGCGGCACCCATCGCGTGTTGAGCGGTTTCGTGATCTCGGAAACAGCGCTGGCGCTGGTGCTGATCGCCGGAACCGGTTTCATGGTGCAGAATTTCCGACGGCTGCAGCACCGCGATCTCGGGATTCAGCCGCATCAATTGATCACCATGGAATTCATGCCGCAACAGACGAACTATCCGCTCGGCCCGCGGCGTGCCGCGTTGGTTCGGCGCGTGATCGATGAGGTGAGCGCGGTTCCGGGCGTGCGCGCGGCGGGCGCGACGACGGTGAATCCGCTCGGTGGCGGAAATTGGGGCGCGTCCGTCCTGATCGAAGGCATCGGCACGGGCGATCCCAGCGGCTCCTTTAACATCAATCACCGGCTGGTGAGCCCGGATTTGTTTCACGCCGTAGGCACTCCTGTCCTGCGCGGCAGGGTTTTCACTGATTTGGATACGGAACGGGGCGAACCGGTGGCGATCGTCAGCGAAGCGATGGCGCGCAGGTTCTGGCCGAATCAGGATGCGCTGGGAAAGCGCGTGCGCGTTGCAAGACCAGGCGCGCCTTGGCTGACGATCGTGGGGATCGTAGGAAATGTTCGCGACTTTGGCGATCCTGGTGATCCCATCGAAACCTGGTATCTGCCATATGCGCAGCAAGCGTCGACGCCCTCGGCTGGTGAATCGATTCACTTGATGGCTCGCGTCGAAGCCGATCCTGCCGCCGTCGTGCCCGCCATCAAGCAGGCGATCTGGCGAGCGGATTCGTCGCTTGCCGTGTTCCGCATTTCGGCGATGGACCACTACTATTCCGATTCGTTGGAACGAGAACGGCTGGGCACCCGGGTGATGGGTGTTTTTGGCCTCTTTGGTCTGTTGCTGGCGGCGCTGGGAGTTTACGGCGTAATGGCGTTCGCGGTGGCTCAGCGCACGCGGGAAATCGGTGTTCGCATGGCGCTCGGTGCCGACAAAACCGAAATTCTGTCGTTGATTCTGAAGCGCGGCTTGGCCCTTGCGGGCATGGGTCTTGTGGTTGGATCGCTGCTCGCCACCGCGCTGAACCGCGTACTTACAAGTTTCTTGTCGGAAGTCCACGGCGTAGAGCTTCCGCCTCTGGCAATTGCTTCCGCGCTTCTGCTCGGAGTCGCAGTTCTAGCGTGCTATGTTCCCGCCAGACGTGCAGGGAGTGTCGATCCCCTCACGGCGCTCCGCTCGGAATGAACACAGATCTATCGAACAACCGGCCTTCTTGCACAGTGGTGTGAAAAACGTCAGTGGGCGGCAGGTTCCGCGGCGGGATGCAAACCATGCTGCGGCACTTCGTGAATGCCGCGCGCGGGGGGTTCTATCCTCTGGCGGTAAAAGTGATCGAGGGGCGAACGGCCTTTGCCGGTCGGATAGCTTTTCTCGATGGCTTTGGTGACGTAGGCCTTGGCCAGCATCGCCGCTTCCATCAGCGGGCGCCCAGATGCAAGCTGCGCCGCAATGGCGGCCGCAAACGCGCATCCGGTGCCGTGCAGCGTTTCTTCTCGCACGCGATCCCCTGCCAGCGCGACGATCTCATTGCCGTCGAACAGCACATCGACGGCGCGCTCCATGTGCCCGCCTTTGACGATGACGGCGTGCGCACCCATCTCCACAATCTTGCGAGCCGCAACCTCCATATCGCCGAGATCCTTGATCGTAAGACCCGTCAGGATTTCCGCCTCGGGGATATTCGGCGTGATCACGCTGGCGCGCTTCAGAAGTTCGGTCACGAGATACTTGATGCCGGCCGCGTCGAGCAGCTCGGTCCCGCTCGACGACTTCATCACCGGGTCGTGCACCACGTGCGCAAATTTGTGCGCATCCAGAAATTCTGCGACCACCGCGGCATTCCCCCGATTGCCCAGCATTCCGATCTTCACCGCCGCGATTTCGGAATCGTCTGCCAGCGCCTCCAGCTGGGCCCGCAGCGTGGCGCTCGGCGTATTCTGCACGTCCCCAACACCTTGCGTGTTCTGAACGGTAAGAGATGTGATCGCTGCAACACCGTAACATCCGTGCGCCGCAAACGTTTTCAAGTCAGCGGCGATTCCGGCGCCGCAGCCTGGGTCAAATCCCGCGATAGTCAGCAGGATCGGAGGCGTCGCGTTGGCGTGATTGTTGTGACCGTTGTGAGTGCTCATATTTTCGTGCTTGTTACTCCGCAATCGGAAAAATTGGAAATGTCGCCGAAGCTTTTCGCTTCATCGCCACTACGAAACAACCGCAAACACTCGTGAAGCGAAAAGTGCCGGTACGCCCCAGGAACGGGATGTACCGGCACTTGCGAATGTACGCGCGTTTGTTTCGTCAGCGCAAGAAATATTTCGTGTATAGCCTCTGGCAGCGGCCGGTCGTTACACCGGGGCGCTCCGATAAACGCGTAAACGTTATTCCGACGATGTCATCCTAATCTGCTAACGGTGTCATCTGGGCGAAGCGAAGGAGCTCAACCGATCCGTACGCGAACCTTCTTTGTCGACCGCCTCTTCCCGAACTGTGCGTGACGACACACGCCGAAACAACCTACGGGAAAAGACCGCGAACCAGCAGTGCTTCGGCAACGCGCCCTACTGCGAGGATCATGGCACCCGCCCGCGGCGGCACGTGGTGTTTGCGCATGGTGTCCACCATCTCGTGGAACGATCGCACCATCGTTTTTTGCAGCCGCGCGCTGACTTCCTCCGCTTCCCAAACCAGCCCCTGCTGATTTTGCACCCACTCGAAATAACTGACCGTGACGCCGCCAGCGTTCGCCAGAATGTCGGGCAGCACGGTGATGCCGCGGCGCGCTAGAATTTCGTCGGCGTGCGGCGTCGTTGGACCATTGGCGGCTTCGGCGACGATGCGCGCCTTAATCGCTTCGGCGTTGTGCAGCGTGATGACGTTCTCGAGCGCCGCCGGCACCAGAATGTCGCACTTCATGGTGAGCAGTTCGTCATGCGAAATGCGCGACGCACCCGGCATGCCCACGACGGTCGCAGCCCGCTCCTTGTAGCGAATAGCCTTGATCGGATCAATCCCCCGCGAGTTCGTCACGCCGCCGCGAGTGTCGCTGATGGCCACAATCTTGGCCTTCTTTTCGGCAAAAATCCGTGCCGTCGCCGCTCCGGAGTTCCCGAAGCCCTGCACGGCAACCGTCGCTCCGCGCAGCGAAATCTTTTTCAGTTTGCAAGCTTCTTCCACTACTGCAACTAGGCCGCGCGCCGCCGCTTCTTCGCTTCCCACCGTACCGCCGATCGATTGCGGTTTCCCGGTGACCACGCCGTGAGCAGCGCGCCCAACCGTCATCGCATACGTGTCCATGATCCACGCCATGGTCTGCGCATCGGTGTACACGTCCGGCGCGGGAATATCCTGATCCGGTCCGATCAACGGAAGAATCTCGCTGGCATACCGCCGCGTCATGCGCTCCAGTTCGCTCTTGGACATGCGCTTGGGGTCGCAGATCACGCCGCCCATCGCGCCGCCCAGCGGCAAACTGACGATCGCGGTTTTCCACGTCATCCAGGTTGCCAAAGCCTTGATTTCATCCAGCGTCACGTTGGGATGGAAACGGATGCCGCCCTTTCCAGGCCCGCGCGCAACGTTATGCTGCACGCGAAAGCCGGTGAGCACCTTCACCTGCCCGTTGTCCATTTTCGTCGGAATCGACACCTCAACTACGCGCTTGGGCGTCCGCAAAATTTGCCGCAGTCCGGGATCGAGCTTCAGAAACTCCGCCGCCATATCAAATTGAATCTGCGCGATGCGGAATGGATTCAGATCTTCGCGCGGCGCAATGCGCGGGATCATCGGGGGAACGCTGGGCTTGGCGACCGTGGCCATGGGCTTTCGGTCCTTTCCTGTTCGCGGCATCACTCGAACGCACTCGAGTGTTTTTCTCTTAGTTCATTCACTTGGCCTGACAACAACCGCAAAATCGTTTGGGTAAAAAGGTCGCTAACCGGCGGCTGCGATCTTTTTCGTGTTCTTGCCGGCGGCTGCGCCTAAATACTCGTCGCGACACGCTATGGAGCAGAAGTGCAACAACTCGTCGCCTTCACGCAAAGGAATGGCCAGAACCTCAGCCACGTGCGCGCCACAAACGGGGTCGCGAACCAGCTTCCGTGACGTCCCCACTGCCTCGGAGTTGCCGGCCACGTTCACGCCCGGTGCTGCGGGCGCCGTGGCACCGCGCAACATCCAGGCCACCACGCGTCGCAGCAGTGCGACGCTCCAGGACAAAACCAGCAGCCAGAACAGAAATCGTATGACGCGGGAAATAAAGCTCATCGAATCTTTGTCGACCGTGACCCTAATCGCGGGCTGAAGGTGTCCAACGCTCGCCGCGATCCGGGTAACTTCCCCTCGAACCCGCAAGAAGCGGTGAGCCGAGTGTATGCAAGGGGAAAAGGGTGAGTCAAACGAAAAGGCGTAAATTCAATAGGTTGCGCGCCGGGCAGGGCGACACTTCTCGACGCGAATCGCTGTCTCGATCTATATTAAGCCATTTATAATCAGTGGTATACGGGGCCAAAACGACCCCATTGCCGCCGCTAACCCTTTCACCATCTATATCACCGGAATGCGATCGATGCCCACATAGGGACGCAAGACCTCAGGGATTAGGATCGAGCCATCGGCCTGTTGGTAGTTTTCAACCACCGCGATCCACGCTCGCCCTACGGCGAGGCCGGATCCGTTTAAGGTGTGAACGAAATCGCTTTTTCCGCCGCCCTTTGGCTTAAAACGAATGCCCGCACGCCGCGCCTGGAAAGCTTCGCAATTGGAGCAAGAGGAAATCTCGCGAAATTCCTGGCCGGAGGGCAGCCACACTTCGATGTCATAGGTTTTAGCGGAGGCGAATCCCATGTCGCCGGAACAAAGCAGCACCAACCGGTAGTGCAAGCCGAGCTTTTGGAGAATTGTCTCGGCATTCCGCACCAGGGCCTCGTGCTCCTCGTAACTTTTGTCCGGGTGCGTGAACTTGAACAGCTCCACCTTTTGAAACTGGTGCTGACGAAGAATTCCTCGCGTGTCTTTTCCCGCGGCGCCGGCCTCGGAACGGAAGCACGAGGTCCAAGCCGTGACGTGGACCGGCAGCTTTTCTTCCGGGAGCGTTTCGTCGCGGTGCAGGTTGTGCAGCTCGACCTCGGAGGTCGGTGTGAGCCAGAAATCGGTGTCCTGGATCTTGAAAAGGTCCGCGGCGAATTTCGGAAGCTGCCCGGCGCTCATGAGCGACGCCGTATTCACCAGAAACGGAGGCAGAATCTCGGTGTAGCCATGTTCCCGGGTATGGACGTCGAGAAAGAAATTTGCAAGAGCCCGCTCTAAGCGCGCCCCCCAGCTTTTGTAGACCGCAAAGCGCGCGCCGGTAATTTTCGTGGCCACGGCGAGATCGAGAATTCCGGCGCGTTCGCCCACTTCCCAGTGAGGCTTGGGCGCAAAATCGAACTTCGGCGGCGTACCCCACCGGCGCACCTCGACATTGTCAGCGGCGCTATGGCCCACCGGCACGCTGCTGTGCGGAATATTCGGAATCGTCAGCAGCAGTTCGCGCTGGGTCGCATCGAGCTGCGTGATCCGTTCGTCGCTCTGCTTGATGCGATCGGAGACCTGCTTCATTTCCGCGATCAGCGCATCGGCGCTTTGCTTTTCCTTTTTCAGCCGCGCGATTTCCTCGCTCGCCTTGTTCCGCTGCGCTTTGAGCTGCTCGGTCGCGGTGATCAGTTCGCGGCGTTCCTTGTCCAGCGCGCGAAACGCGTCAAGGTCCAGCACCGTGCCGCGGCTCTTCGCCATCTCGGCGAACACATCCAGATGTTCCCTGAAGTAATTGAGATCATGCATGGTCAAGAAAGAATAGCGTATTCCGCGACGAGAATGTAGTTCACCCCGGCGGTCGCCCGCTGTAGGCGGCGGTTGCGAGAGCCGAGATCGAGCGCCTGAATTGCGGCCGGAACTCGCCTGCCCCCCGGTGGCGGAAATTTTAGCTCCCGGAAATCCAGATTAGAGTCAACCGACGCCACGCCATGACCGTATGCGCGAATGTCTTCGCCCACTAAGCCGACCAGGCGTATGGATGCTTCGCTGTTGCCGCCAAGGAAACGAAGGATCAGCATGCTGTCGGCGACCAACTTGTGTTTGGAGAGGACGCCGGCTCTGTGACGTGACCACGCCGCCGGCCCACAGCACGGTTTTTGCAGCGAATTTTTCGAACGGTGTCGCCTTCCTTGGGTGACGCCATTTGCGTGACTGTCTGCGTCTCTTCGGCAAAGACACGCCTTGAGGTGCCCGTGCCGATCAGCAGGATGCGGGTTTCACGATTCGAACGCTGCGACCCGCGGATCCCATAAGACGGCCGCGTGCGGGTGCACGGCCATGGGGGTTATCGGACGAAGATCGGAAATCGTTATCGCGGCTTCATCGACTGATTCCACGAGACTTGCGTCAAAGTAACCGGAGAACGGGCGAGCGCGCGCGTGCTAGACTTCGGCTGTCCTTTGTCCGTCGATCGGCTTTTCGCAGGGAGTGCCTTTGCTGAAATGGGACTCGCCGATGAGTGGTAAGTCCGTGATCCCCGCACCTCGCGTGGTCGTGAACCCGCCGGCAGCCTTGCTTGGCGTTCAAAACGCCATCCTGTGGGGAACAGGGAAGCTGTACCACGTTGCGGACTTCCCCGGGCCGCTGTCGGTCAAGACCGTTGTGCGTGGATCGGCGCTTTGGAGCACTAGCGAAGCCGACCGCATCGTGGACGAAAGCAGCTATTTGATTCTCAACTCCGGCCAGACCTACTCCATTACGATTGAGTCGCACGAGACCGTGGAAACGTTTTGCTTGTTCTTCCGGCGAGGGATCACCGAGGACGTTTGTCGGATAGAAGGATCGGATCCCACATCGCTGCTCGACAATCTCGACGATACTGCCGGCGAGGCGATCCTCCGGTCGAATTCCGTCGCGAACGCCGGTTCGTACTCTAGCCAAGCAGGAGCGTGCCTCGAGTTCTTTGAAACCTTGCACACGCACGATTCCGATGTGAGCCCCGTGATCCGGCGAATCTACGCTCGGCTGAAGGACAAAACCGCCAGCGATGCCTGGCTCGAGGATCAATTCCTGGGTGTCGCGGCGGCTTTGTCCAGGGTTCACGCCCAAGCGGATAAGCGCGCTTCCAGGATTCCAGCGAAGAAACATTCGACGCGCGTCGAACTTTACCGGCGTTTGCTTCGGGGCAAGGACTACATGGACTCATTCTCCGGGGGACAAGTCCACTTGGACAAAGTTGCCCACCAGGCTTGCCTTTCCCCGTACCACTTTCATCGCTTGTTTCACCAGGTTTTTCGCGAAACACCGAACCAGTACCTTCAGCGAAAGCGTTTGGCTACCGCAAAGCGGCTCCTGGAGCGGGGCGAACAAAGCATCACCAACATTTGTCTGGAAGTCGGCTTCGAAAGCATCACTTCGTTCAGCGGACTTTTCCGGCGCAACTTCGGGTGTTCGCCCCGCGAATACCGCTCGCGAAACCTTGCGCTCCGCCACCGCCATTAGCCCTCGCCGGCGTCGCCGTTACCGAAGCGTTGTCATCAACACACGCTTCATCGCCATCCCCCAAACCACGCCGCACCCGAAAGTACGTTGGTACTGGAAATCCTAGTCTCTACATGCCCAAGAAGTACTGCCAGAAATGATACCGCCGGTCTATCGACCCGCACGCCTGCTTTCGGCAAAATCACAAAGTGATCGGAAGTAAGTTCGGTCTTCGGAGCCATTCGGATGGTTATCGGGTGTCTGCTCCTGTGCATCGTCCTGCTGCTCGCGAGCGCAGCGGAACGGCCTGCCCCTCGCCTTGCGCGGGGTGACGACAAACCGGACTGATTTCAGACCACGTACCCTCCAGTACCCACGCCCGAGCGGCCGGTCCCCCCACCGGCCGCTCCTCTTTTTGCTCCCAGTAGATGATGTTCAGCGCAAGAGTTGACCTGCGTCCGTGTACGTTACCGGAGTAATTTTCTGCCAAAGCCGTCGTTTGGGCAAAAAAAAACGCAGGGGATCGCCCTGCGTCTTTTGTAAGAATTCAAACTCACCCCGCGGGAAGTTACGCCCACCACCGAGGAAATGAAAAAGGGGGCTGGTGCAAGCCCCCTTTTCTAGAACTGACCCCCCAAAACCAGATCCCAGTCGAGGTTGGGTTCCGGCCACCCCGGGAAGCCAATCTTGTTTGTTGCTAGGAGTAGAGCAAACGGTGTGCCAGCGGCGGACTCAATTTCCAAATGAATTAGACACATGAAACGATGAGACTTAGGCGTCTCGGCGAGCAAGAAGTCAATTTTTTGCTCGTTTGCATCTACAAAATCTCACAGGAGAATCCATGTTACATCCATTCTTTGGGAGACTGGCCGCGCATTTCTCAAGCTACGAGCCCTGGTGCGCACTCGCAAATAGCTGGCGGCCGCCTGATTTGAGCTAGAGCGTCAGCGACGTCGCGCGGACCCATCGGCGATGCAAAAACCAAGCCAGCACTCCCAGGACAGCGAGCCAAATCAGCGCAAACGGACCGTACTCGGCAAAGAACACGAGAAAGCCCACGACGCTGTCTTGCGCGTTTCGATAACCAACCACCAGCGCGTTGTGAAAGCGTGTAGAGATCGAGGTCGAAGGCGTCCCTATTTCCGCTTTGTATTCTTCCCCGAGATTCAGGTCGATGGTGGCGAAATCGACGCGATGCTCGAGCGATTCTTGCTCCGCTTCCATTCGCTCGATCTCGCCACGAACGCGAGCGATCTCCTGTTCAACTGCCAGGACGTCGGCGATCTTGCCGGTCCGCTGAACAAGGATGGCCTGGAGGCGCTGCTCGGTCTCGCGTGAATTCTTGAGGCGCGCTACCAGATCGGCGCGCTGCTGTGTCACTTCTTCGCCGCTTTGCGCTTCGTTTTCGACGCGGCCGAGTGCTTTTAGTTCCGCAACCGTGGCGCCAAGGTCGGTGGCGGGGATGCGTAAGGAGGCTTGCAGCGATCGGGCGGCATTCGGCTGCGTGCTGGCGTTCAGGTTCGCGGAATAGCCACGATGACGCACGAGAATCGCGTCGAGGGTCAGCCGGGAAGCCTCGAAGTCCTTGACCACCAGAGACAACGATACGGTGCGCGCGATCATGGGCGCCAACGGCTGCTGCATTGGAGTCGCTTGCGGATTCGCGAGATTGCTCGACAGTTGGTCCACTTGGAAACGCTGCAGCAGCGCATCTCGCTGTGCGGTGACCGCGTCGAGTTCCGCCCGCAGTCCCGAATACTGCATTTTCTGAGGCTGCGACTCCTCCGAGCTGGCCGGTGACTGATCCTCAGGCGCAATGGGCAAGCTCTGCGTCAGTAGACGACTTTCGCTAACCTCCGCCACGGTCTTTCGCCTAGCCAACGTCACAGCGTTCTCCCTCTGAGCTGCAATGAACACCCCGCCGATGACGAGAGCAACAACCGCCATCGAGGCCAGCAAACCGCTGAGGAACGGGTGACGCCCGCCGAAGATTACCAAGCGCGAGCGAATCCAAGGACGCTTCGCGGCGGAAGAACCCGCGGCCATTTCCGAAAGGCGGCGCTCGAAACTCGCGTCGGGAGTTGCCGGCGCAATCTTCCAACTTGCCAGGACTTGCGAGGCGTCCAGAATGACTCCGCTCCTATCTTGGCAGTCGGGGCAGCTGTGCAGATGAGCGGCGACGGTTTCCGCGCGTTCCGCGGAAAGTTCGCCGTCGTGGTAAGCCATAATTTCTTCAGGAGGTACAGCGTGTTCTGTCGCGATCATGACGAAGCTCCCACCGGAGAGATTTTCTCCGGCACATGCTGTGGTGCCGGCGCTTCCAGCAATTGCCGGAGAGCGGCGCGAGCGCGAAACAGACGCGAGCGCACAGTATTGATCGGGAGATGCAGCAGGTCGGCAATTTCGGCGTAACTCAGTTGCTCGAATTCCCGGAGGAGGAGGATTTCGCGGTCGGTGGCTTCGAGTTGCGCGATGGCGCGGCGTACCCAGACGCTGGTTTCGGTGGCGTCTAGTTTCGCAGGATCGGGGACGGAATCCGGCTGGCCGAAGAAGGCGGCGCGAAAGATAACCTTGCGGCGATTCGCTCGCAGGATTTTTAGAGCGATCGCGTAGAGGTAGGTGCGGAACAACGCGCGAGGTTCGTAACGGTTTGCGGCTCGGAGCAAGGCCAGGAAGGTTTCCTGCGTCAGTTCCTCCGCACGAGCGGGATCGGCGACGCGACGACGAAAAAAGCCGTGGATCGGCTGCTGGTAGCGGCGGAACAGTGCGGTCAAGGCTTCGGGGGAGCCTTGGGTGAACGCCAGCATGAGTTTTTCGTCGCTGGCTGGGTTTGTAGGCGTCTCGTTCATGACGTTGGTCCGGAAGCCTCCGAGCTTAGAACGAATGGGGTGGAACGTCTTGCGTGTGCTGCGCCGGCCCGCAAACCGGGTTTGGCACGAAAAGCGGCCGCTCCAGTTGCCGACGGTTTGGTCCATGCTTGCATTTCAATAGGGTAATGTCGCGATGCAGGGAAAAGTTCCAGAAGGTTGCACCGGATAGCTGGGGGCGGCAGGATGCTGGCGCTACCAGTCTAGTCTTTAAGGGTAACGGAACTGAGTTAGACCCCAACGTCGTCGAATTATGACTGCAAATTACTGATAATAATTATGTTAATGGACAGCGGACGTGAGGAAGCATCGACGGACGCGCCCATCGTTCCTTCAAAAAGCAAAAAAGGCATGGATGCTAGACGAGGTGCTAGGCGCCGATGGAGGAGCGCAGGGCGTCGGCTACGGATTGGCTGAAACGCTGGACGTCGGCCTGGTGCTCGGCTTCGACCATGACGCGGGCGAGGGGCTCGGTGCCGGAATAGCGGAGAACGATGCGGCCGTTGTCGCCGAGTGCAGATTCGGCTTCAGCAAGGGCGCGCGCGACTTCCGGGAGCGTGTCCATCGGGGGCTTCGAACGCACCTTCACGTTGACAATGACCTGAGGATAGTCCTTCAGACCGTTGACGAGCGATTCCAGGCGGCCGTGCATGGAAACCAGTGACGCGATCTTTACCGCGGTCAGCAGGCCGTCGCCAGCGGGTGAATCGTCCAGGAAAATGACGTGGCCGGACTGCTCGCCGCCCAGAACATTGCCGCTGCGGAGCATTTCCTCGAGGACGTAGCGATCGCCGACCGAGGTGCGGGCCAGTTCGATTCCCTCGAGCGCCAGCACGCGTTCGAGTCCCAGATTGGACATGGACGTGGCGACGACGCGACCGCCTTTCAATTTACCCTGAGCTTTCAGGAAACGAGCGACGGCCAGAAGCACGCCGTCCCCATTGACAATTCGTCCGCTTCCGCAAACGAACAGAGCGCGGTCGGCGTCGCCGTCAAAAGCCACACCGAGCGAGACGCCTTCTTCGCGGACGCGTTTTTGCAAACCCTCCAGGTAGAGCGACCCGCAGCCAGCGTTGATGTTGCGGCCGTCGGGCGAGGCGCCCATGGCGACGACATCAGCGCCCAGCGAACGGAATAACTCCGGGCCAAGCTTGTACGCGGCGCCATTGGCACAGTCCAGCAAAACCCGGAAACCGGAGAGTTTGGCGCCAGGAATCACGCGACTGCGCAGAAACGTCAGGTACTCGGCATCGAGGGTGTCGTCGGCGGTGAGCGGAGCCGAGTTCTTCGGGGCAGCTTGCGAGCGATGTTTGAGGATGTCTTGCTCGAGCACTTCCTCGACGGAATCCGGAAATTTCATTCCGGCACTGGAAAATAGTTTCACACCGTTGTCGTGAAACGGGTTGTGCGATGCGGAGATGACCACACCAGCGTGAAAACCTTTTTGGCGGACCAGGCAAGCGACGCCCGGCGTGGTAATCACACCGGCAAATTCGGTGGAGGCTCCGGCGGTGGACAAACCGGCGGCAAGTAACGCGGCGATGTGCGGACCCGATTCCCGAGTGTCCATCCCGATCAGGACACGAGCGACGGGATGCTGGAGCGTAAGGTAGCCGCCGAGGGCGCGGCCGGCGGCGTATAGAGTAGCGTCATCGAGAGGCGGTTTGCCGGGTTCGCCGCGAATTCCGTCGGTGCCGAAGAGTTCTTTCGCCATGTTCAGGGGACCTTTGCAAGCTTCGTCGAGCTTAGCACAGGGCGAAAAGGAGCTTTCACGTGTGTCGGTCGGAGACGTTCGCCGGGTAAACGTGAGCGACTGGACACAAATTCACGCTGCAAAACGGCACGAGTGCGACCCACGAAATCGATCTGCGCGACTTGGCAAGACGCTTGCACAGTTGTGATACCGTGTTTGACACGGAGTACTTTGTGTCCGCGACAGAAACGCCACCAACACCCGCGCCACCAGCGATTGTGCGGATCAGCGGGTCAACGTTCAGTCTGCGCGTGATTGCCGGCGCGATCATTCTGCTGTTCTGCTACTACGCGCAGGGCGTGGTAATTACGTTGCTGTTGTCGATTTTGCTGGCCTACTTTCTGGATCCGGCCGTCGATCTTCTCGAACGAACCGGGCTGCCGCGAACCGGTGGCGCGATGGTGATGGTGCTGCTCCTGATCATGGTGTTGGCTGCGGTGGGCTACGGACTTGGGACCAGAATGGCAAATTTTGCCGAGAACTGGCCAAAATACGGAAGCGTACTGCGTGGCGCGGCGGACACGGTGGAAGGAAAAATCAACGGCATCGAAGGGCGCCCGACACCGGGGACCGAGCCGGGGACGCAACCCGGGGATGTGCGACAGCTGGAACCGGGCCTGGTGCGCACGATGATCCTGCGCGGAGCGGGTTCGCTGTACGCCATATTCCTAGAAATTACGTTCGTGCCGTTCCTGGTGTTCTTCATGCTGGCGGGCAAGCGCGAGGTGTGGCACGGAACGCTGCAGCTGTTTCCGGTGACCCGGAGAACGCAAGTCAAAGAAACTTTGGAAGATTTGCGCGAGGTCTTGCGCGACTATCTGGCGGGTATGAGCATTGTAACGGGCATGGTAATCGCGGCCAGCAGCTTGTTTTTTTGGATGATGGACCTCGACTATCCCATTTTGACGGGCATCGCGTCGGGACTGCTCAACATGGTGCCCTATATCGGGGCAGTGATGGCCTGGTTTCCCGCATTCATCATTGCGCTGGCGAAGATCAAGACCATTGGCTCGTTCGTGTTGATCGCCGGAGTGCTGACGACGATTCACGTGCTGGCGGCAAATTTTGTGGCCCCGGCGCTGGTGGGACGTCGCGTGCGGCTTAATGCCGTGGCCATTACGGTTTCGCTGTTGTTCTGGGGATGGGTCTGGGGCGGGATGGGGCTGCTGCTAGCCATCCCGATTACCGCCACGCTGCGCGTCATTTGCGATCACACAGAATCCTGGCGGCCGATCGGTCGCTGGTTGAGCGCGTGAACTGGCGAGCTGAACTGGCTGCGCGAAGATGCAATAAAACCAAGAGAAAGCTTGCTCCAGAGGCTGAAGCCCGTCCGCTTTGAACGTTACGCCGGAGCTGAAGCCCCGGCCTCCTAAAGAGAAAGATTTTTTCCGCAGGCAGTGAAGCCGACAGTGCGAAACTGAAGTACCGTAGCTCGCGTCCTTTCCTTGGGTTCGCATTTCATCGGACAATCCATTGAGGCCTAAATATGCGATATCGCGCTCGTATTTGGCGTGTGTTCTTCTTCGAGGTTTCGTTCGCGAGCGTTCTGGCAACGCTGGTGGCTTGCATATCGGCGACGGCGTTTTCGGCGCCGGTGGCTCACGCATGGGGTTGCAAAGGACACCAAACCGTGGCGCGAATCGCTGAGAAACACTTAACGCCGGAAGCCAAAGAGCTCGTTTTCAGCTTATTGAGTGCGAATCCGATCGATCCGCAGGTGAAACGCTACTGCGGCACCGCGGTCAGCGACCCGATGGGAGACGCTGCGACCTGGGCCGATGATGTTCGGGGCGAGCGAAGAAATGGACCGTGGCACTACATCGACATTCCGCGTGGCGCGCCGCGAGGTCCACTCGAGGGCTTCTGCGGCAAAGAGGGTTGTGTGGTCAGCGCGATCGCGGAGCAACTCGCAATCTTGACGGATAAGAACGCGAGCGGCGCAAAGCGTGCGGACGCGGTGCGCTACCTCATTCATTTCGTCGGGGACCTACACCAGCCGCTGCATTCGACAACCAACGCCGATCAGGGCGGGAACTGCATGCCGGTGAAATATTTCTGGCGGCAGCCCCATGAGCGCGGGCAGGGTTACTCACCGAATCTCCACTCGATCTGGGATTCGGCGATCCTCGAACACGATTCGGAAGGGGCGGACCCTGGGGAATACGCAGAGAAGTTGGAAGCGACTTTCAGCGGAGCGATCGAAGGATGGCAGAAGGCCGGAATCCACGTGGACGACTGGGCGTGGGAGAGCCACGAAGTTGCCGAAACAACGGTTTACGAAAAGCTGACCCCCAGGGTGGCCATCGAACCGAATGTGCCGGTGCATAGCTGCACGGACGACAACAATATAGGAGAACGGCTGCTCCACGAGCACATTATGGCCGGCGAAACCTATCAAGAGCAGGCCGCACCGGTTGTGGAACAAAGACTGGAGCAGGCTGGCGTGCGGCTGGCGATGATCCTGAATGAAGCGGCGAGAACGGCGCATTAGCGCGAGCGGGCGTCGCGGCTGAGCCGTTGGTAATACAGGTATTTACGGTGCGGTCCGGGTGCCGCTGGATCGGCCGGGACGGGCACGGCGATGCTGCTGTCGGACATACGTCACACCTGAGCACAGGGGTGCGAAGGGTTTCCAAGTCATTGATGTTTGGCGGAACGTTCATCGAGATGAAATACGACTAGATTAGTCTGATTTCAGTTGCAAGTGAGTATCAAGTACGGCAGACTCTCTGTGCGTCCGGGGCGCTCTGTTTGCGACGTGCTCTTTGCGGGCCAAGGGCTTTCATTCCAAATCACGAGGATCGAAAGATGACGGTGGGGAAGTTGGGGAGGCTTAAAGTCTGGGTCGCCGAGAGCAGCTGGAGACAACGGGCAAGTGGTTTGATCTTGAGTCTGGCGCTCTCAGTGTTCGCAGCGGTGACTTGGGCCGGGACCGGAGGGGGCATCTCCGGAACGGTGAAAGATGCCAGCGGAGCGGTGATTCCGAAGGTGACGGTGACGGCCATCAATATGGGTACCGGCGTCCGGCAGGAGGTTAAGACCGACGACCGAGGCGTCTATTCCTTTCCGGTTTTGCCCGTCGGACGCTACGATCTGGAATTCAGCGGAGCGGGCTTCCGACCTTATCGTCAAACTGGAATAGCAGTGGATGCCAACAGCGCACTGCGGGTGGACGCCGTGCTGCAGGTGGGAGAAAAGACGGACTCGATCACGGTGGACGATTCCGGCGTTCACGTCGAGACCACGAACACGCAAATGGGGGAAGTGATCACCGGCACGAAAATGACCACGGTGCCTTTGAATGGGCGAAGCTATACGGATTTGCTGGCGCTTCAGCCGGGCGTGGCTGCGGCCACCTCGATTACCTCGGAAACGGTGCAGGACGTGGGAGCTGCCGCGTTTTCGCCGTCAGGCGGTTTGAACCCCGGAACAATTTCCATCAACGGGCAGCGGGAATTTGCCAACGCGTTTATCGTGAACGGAAGCGACGTGGAAGAGGACGTCAACATGGGAACGGCGATCATCCCGAATCTGGATTCGATCGCGGAGTTCCGGATCCTGACCAACAACTTCGATGCGGAATACGGTGAGTTCAGCGGCGGCCAGATCAATGTCGTGACAAAGTCCGGATCGAATGAATTCCACGGCAATGCGTTCGAGTTCCTGCGAAACACGGACCTGGACGCGCGCAATTTCTTTTCTCCGACGCGCGGGATATTTCAGCAGAACCAGTTTGGCGGCACGGTGGGCGGCCCGATTGTGCACAAGAAGGTGTTTTTTTTCGCCGATTATCAGGGCACGCGGATGAAGCAGGGAGTGGATACCGGTTTGATCGCGGTGCCATCGGCGCAGGACCGAACCGGAAATTTGTCGGACCTGGCGAGTTCGTTGACGGGTTCCGTGAACGGACAATTCTGGGCGACGCAACTTTCCCAGAAGCTGGGCTATACGGTGGCCGCCGGGGAGCCGTACTACTCGCCGAGCTGCACGAATACGAGCGCGACGAGCGCGAACGGCTGCGTGTTTCCGGGCGCGACGATTCCTACGGCGGCATGGTCCGCGCCTGCGCAGCAGTTGCTGCAATATATCCCACAACCCGACGTGGCCGCGGACACGTTCGCTACGTCCGGTGCGAATGAGCTGCTGCGCGACGACAAAGGCGGGTACCGGCTGGATTACGACAGCCGGCTCGGAATGGTTTCCGCGTATTACTTCATCGATGATTTTTCGTTGAACAATCCTTATCCGACGGCGCAGGGCGGGGCCAACGTGCCCGGCTTCAACGCGCTGAATGTGGGGCGAGCGCAACTGGTGAACCTGGGCACAACGAAGGCGCTCGGGAGCTCGGCGGTGAACGAATTTCACTTCAGCTACCTGCGAGATTTGACCGACCTGGGCAAGCCGGTGGGCGGGCTGGGCGTGAGCTTGGCGTCACAGGGCTTTGTGGTGGGGCAAGGCACGCCCGGGATTGTGCCGCTAGCGCCACAAAACGAGGGAGTGGAAAGCCTCGCGTTCAACAGTTTCACGATCGGCACCAATCCCAACCAGTTGAAGCAGGTCAACAATACCTATCAGGTGCTCGACAACTATTCGAAGGTGCTGGGAGTACACACGATCAAGGTGGGGGCGGAATTTCACTACGACCAGGTAAACACGTTTGCGATCGCGCAGTTTAACGGGAGCTTTTTGTTTTTCGGCAGCGAAACGGGATCGGACTTCGCGGACTTTCTGTTGGGCGTCCCGACGCAATATAACCAGAGCGAGCTGCAGGCTTTTTACGGGCGCAACAAATATGTGGGTGTTTATGGACAAGACAGCTGGCGCCTGAAGCCGAGCCTGACGCTGAATTACGGTTTGCGTTGGGACCGCATCGAGCCGTGGTACGAGAAATACAACCAGCTCGGGGTCTTCTCGGCGGGACAGCAGTCGGTGGTCTTCCCGACGGCGCCGGCGGGCATTGTGTTTCCGGGCGACGCGGGGGTTTCGCGCACACTCGCGCCGCCGGGAAATCGTGATTTCGCGCCGCGCATCGGGTTGGCGTATTCGCCCAGAGCGGCGAACGATTCGGTCTTCGGCAAAATTCTGGGGGGGCCGGGCAGGACGAGCGTGCGGGCCAGCTTCGGCATGTTCTACACGGCCATCGAAGCGCTGACGATTGGAGTATCCAGCGCCAACGCGCCGTACGGAACCACGTACACCAGCCCCGCGCCGCCGCTGTTCGCGACGCCTTTCATCACCGCAGCGACCGGCCAGAATTTGGGGCAGCATTTCCCGGCCCAGCTGGCGTCGCTGAACACCTCGGCAAGCAACCCCGATCCCAACATTGACTGGTCGCAATATGAACCGATCAGCGGGATACCGGCGTATCCCACGACCAATCGCATTCCGTACACCGAAGAATATATGTTGTCGATCGAACGCCAGATTGACGCCAACACCGTGGTCAGCGCGAGCTACGTGGGAACGCAAGCACACCGGCTGCTGGTACTCGAGGAAGCCAATCCTGGCGATCCGGCATTGTGTTTGTTCCTGAGCAATCCTGCGAATCTGGCGACCGGGCAGACGCCGTGCGGTCCGTTCAATGAGAGCAATGTGTTCACGACGGCAACCGGGCAGGTGATTAACGGAACGCGCGGCCCGCTGGGTCCGAATTTCGGAAGCAACACGAACCAGGCAACGATCGGCAATTCCGATTACAACGCGCTGGAACTAAGCGTTCGCCACACTAGCCGGCGGGTGGAGTTATTCGCGGCCTACACCTACAGCAAATCCATCGATCAATCGTCGAGCCTCGGCGAGCAGGTCAATCCCGTCGATCCGAGCCTGAGCCGAGCGGTTTCGGCGTTCGACATGAAACACAATTTCGTGGCGAGCTACAGCTATCAGATTCCTTTGGAGCACTTGCTCCACGCTGCGAACCGCCTGACACAAGGCTGGGCCGTGTCTGGAATTACGAGGTTCAGCAGCGGCTTTCCGGTTACGCTCGTGAATCTGGGCGACAACTCGCTGCTGGGAGCGGAACCCAACGGCATCAATAATTTTGGCGTGGACGAACCGGACTTTACGCCCGGGCCACTGAAGCTGAACAGCAATCCACGGAATGGGCAGTCCTACTTTAATACATCGCTTTTCAGCATGCAGGCGCTGGGGACGCCAGGAACTTCCGCGCGACGTTTCTTCTACGGTCCAGGGATCAGCAATTTCGACGTGGCGCTACTGAAGAATTTGAAGCTGACGGAAACGAAAGCATTGCAGTTCCGGCTGGAAGCGTTCAACGTCTTCAACCACGCGCAGTTTTTTGGACCCAACGCCGTGGATGGCAACATCAACAGTGCGACCTTCGGCCAGGTGCTCAGCGCGGCGCCACCCAGGCTGTTGCAGGTAGGAGCGAAATTGAGCTTCTAGGAGTGGCGGGACATTTGGTGTTTGGGGCGCAGCGGTGCTGCGCCCCTACAAGTGATAACGAACGCCGCGCATCCGAGTTGTTCGCCGCAGGCCCGCTAAATCCAGCACACTGGAAACGGCGAACCGCATTGACATGCGCGCGTGGACGCGGGACTCTTCCGGCGTTTTCCAGTCATTCAAATCCCGAGGGAAATCGCCGTGAAATCGACGCAACTGGTCCTTACCCTGCTGGATGAGGCCTACGAAGAGCGCACCTGGCACGGACCAAATCTTCGGCAAGCGATACGCGGAGTAACCACCAAGCAGGCGGCGTGGCGCCCTGGTCCCGGGCGCCACAATATCTGGGAGGAGACGCTGCACGCCGCGTATTGGAAGTATGCGGTGCGGAGGCGTGTCGAAGGAGCGAAGCGGGGTTCGTTTGCGCTGAGGAACGCTGATTCCTTACAAGATGCGTCTTTCCCATGGTGGAGGGACCCTGACCGAGGCCATGCCGGCTGCCGTCGCCGCCTGAATACCCATATCCGTATCTTCAAAAACCAGGCAGGCTTCCGGAGCGATTTTGAGTTTGCCGGCTGCCAGGAGAAACCCTTCCGGGTCGGGCTTACTCTTCTTATAGTCGCCCGCGCAGACCAGTGTATCGAATCGATCGAGAATCTTGAGCGCGGTGAGCGACGCCGTCACCGATTCCCTGGTGCTGCCGGAGACGATTGCAAAAGGAATCCGCCCGTGCTGGGCTTCGATATGTTCGAGAACCTCAGGAACGGCCGTCAGCTGGGGCAGCAGCTCGGAATAGAATTTTTCCCGGCGTTGTGCCACGACCTCGATGGGCATATGCGAGCCGCGCTTTTCGTTTAGCGTGGCGATGATCTCTGCTATGGGCCTGCCGCCCCACGCATAGAAGAGGCTTTCGTCAAACGCGCAATCCCATTCGGAGAGGGCTTTCTTCCAGGCGATGTAGTGAAGGGGCATCGAATCGGCCACAGTGCCGTCACAATCGAACAGATACGCCGCGAAAGGGCCTGGAGGCAATTTGAGTTTCATGCAGTGCGTTGGCGCAACTCCTTTACGATTGCGGATGCGTCCGGAGCGTCCTGGAACAAGCGAATGGCAGCGATGCCGGCGGCCCCGGCCTTAATGCAGACGGCGGCGTTTTCAAGAGTGATGCCGCCGATGGCCAGTACCGGGATCGACACCGAAAGGCACACTTCGGCAAGACGTGCAGCGCCTTGGGGCTGGCCAAAAGCGGCTTTTGAGGGCGTCGCGAAGATGGGGCCGAAGAACACATAGCTAGCGCCATCACGCGCGGCGGCCTTTGCGCCTTCCAGCGAATGGCAGGAAACGCCTAGCAGAAAATTCTGTGGCGCAGTTCGGGCGGTTACAGGCAGCCCGAGTGCGGGTAACGCTGGCGCATGCCCCTCCAGGGTCGGGGTAAACAAGGGTGCCTGTGCTACCCGGAGCGATTCGAGAAAGAGTTTCGTTTCGTTTACCGGTACACCGTTCTCGCCTAAATGCACTCCGTCCGCGCGTTCGGCGATCGCGACGTCAAGACGATCGTTCACGATCATGCGCGCCCTGGCGCGTTCTCCGCCGGGATAAACGGGCGCGCGACGAAATGCCTCGCGTGCCAGATTGGACAGCTCCCTGGCGCACAGCTGTTTTTCGCGAAGCTGGATCCAATCGACACCCGCGGAGGCGACCGCGGCGATTTTCTGATTCAGAGCGGACGAAAAATCAGACGGCGTTGAGAGAGACAAGCTCCTGCCACTGGTGACGTAACACAAAATCGGGGCTTTGCGGGCAACCGGCGAATTACTGAGGGCGGACACGGGGAGCCGCCGAAGGGCCGGGGGCAGGTCCAATCATGCGGATGGCGAGAAAGATATCGAGAATGCCAAGACCGCTGACCGCGCCGCGAAACGAAGGATGCAGCAAAATGCGCATTAGCGATGGAAAATGGCTGAGGAAATAGTTCTGCTCCCAGATGCCCGTCCACGGAAGATAAAACAGGACCGCGCCCATCATGCAGCAGACCACCACCAGAACCGCGCTCAAGATCCGATTCATCGATGCGAGAAATCTCCAGGATTCCGTGAGAGCGGAACTTTAGCGAGCCGGCTTTTGCAGAGCGGCGATGCGATCGCCCACGTCGCGATAGTCAATGTTGACTGCATAGACCTGGGAAAAACTCTTGAGTGCCGCTTCCAACTCGCCCGCTGACTCCTGGGCCATAGCCAAATCATACCGCAAGGCGAGCTCGCTTTCCGGGCCGATGTCGGGAAGACGGAGCGCGCGCTCGTACCACATCGCGGCGATCGAAGGCTGCCCGCGATCGATGAAAGCCAAACCGAGAAGCGTGTAGCACTGCATGCAGTAGGGGAACGGACGGCCGCGCTCGCTGGCCTGGGCTACCTTTTGGAACTCGCTGATGGCTTCTTCCAGCAAGCCCATTTCCCGGAACGCAATGCCGAGATTGTAGTGCGTTTCAAGATCTTCGTCTTCAACGCCCATCTCGCCGAGTTCGGCGCGAAATTCGTCGAAGACTTCCTTAAGCGGGCCGGACTCGGCTGGAGACGTTGTCGTCGCCGGCGCCTTGGACGCGTTCCGATGTGAGGCGGCAGCTTCGGCAGCCGGAGTCGAGCCGGAGTATCCGGGCGAGAGCTCCCCAATTCCCAGTTGGTCGATTTCGTTCGCGAGGTCCGACAAGAACTGATCGGAGGCAAAACCATTGGCGGGAGCGGCGTTTTGAGCGACAGGCTCGGGCTCCGGTTCGTGAGAAACGATGGGAACCGCGGGTGGTTTCTGGTCGTAAGCCGGGACCAGTGATTCGGGATCGAGAACGAGCTCGTAATCCTGGTCGAGCTCAAATTCGGGTTCCTCGGTCTTGGCCGGTGGTTCGGGAATTTTCGCCGCCGGTTGCTCTTCGGCCGTGGGCGATTCGGTCGCGGCCTCGTACCCTGCAGGCTCTTCGGCAGCCGGCGGGGCTGCCGCTTGTTCCAGTGCGACGGGAAGTTCCTGGACCTCTTCGGGAACCTCTAGGGCCGGTTCATAGCTAGCCGCCGCGTCTTGTGTCCCAGGCGCTTCCACTGGGATCTCGAATTCCGCTTGTGCAGGCTCGGGGACTGCCGGTTCGGTCACCGGCTGTTCGGAAATAGAAAATTCTTCCAGGGTCGACTCTGTCTCGGCGGGAGCGTCCGCAGAAAGTTCGAATTCGGCGGGTGCCTCGGCGTGCGAAACGGGTTCCGCTTTGAGAGCCTCGGCTGGCTGAGACTGTTCGAGCATCGACGCCCATTCGTCCGAGAGGTCGACCTCGTGCACTTGTTCCGCTGCCGATGTCGCAACTGGCTCCGGCACGGCGGCTTCGATCTCGACGGATTCTTCGGCGAGGGCAAACTCGGTGATGGAAGGTTCGGGCGTAATTTCCGGCAAGGACTCTTCGGCTTCCGATACAGGCTCGGCTTCCGCCACGGGGATGTGCGCGCTGGCATGCGCTTGCGCCACTGGTCCCGCCAACTCTTCATCGGAAAGGCCGGCCGCGCGTTGGAAGCGACGTCGCAGCTCGCCAAAGCGCTCCGCGCCGCGGGGATCGCCGCGTTCGCTGTAAATCTGTTCGAGCTTTGCAGCCAGCTCTGCCGTGCGGCGGTCATCGCCGGCACCCAACACGAAATCGAGCAACTTCTCAAGCGTAGGCGTATGACGCGGCGCGCGGCGCAGGATGGCTTCGAGCAGGCCGATCGCTTTCTGCGTCAGCCCGTAGCTGGCGAATAGATCGACGTCGGTCAGCGATTGCGCGATGAATTTCTGGGTGTCTTCATCGAGAGCGGCTTCCACCGGTACCGACGGAGCCACCGGCTTCGCGATTACCTCCGGCGCGGGAGGCTCGAAGTCGGGACGTACTTTCGGCGCGGGCGGGATTGCAAGTTCCACCGCCGCGTGCTCTTCGACTACCGGTTGAGAAGTGTCCGCAGCGAGAAGCCCCATCTTGCGAAGTACATCATTGAGCTTGCGCTTCGCGGGATCGCTTTCGGGCTCGCGGTCCACGAGCTGTTCGAAAACTTGCTTGGCGCGATCGTATTGCTTGGCCGCAACCAGCGCGTCGCCCAGGTGAGCGAGCGCGTCCGGCAGGCGGAACGAATCGCTGGTGCGCCCGTACGTTTCGACGAGCCACTCCAGAGGCTCAATTTTACCCGGTAGCCGTTCGGCAAGTTCATTCAAGAGCTTCCCAACAACCTCGTGCTCACCGGCATCGGTCATGGGAATGCGCGTGCGGTCCAGGACGGCCATGGCGCGATCGCCCTGGCCCGATTCCAGCAGCGCTTCCACCAGCTTTTGTGCCGGGCCGAAGTTCTTGGGGTCTGCATCGAAAATACGCAAAGCCAAATCGGTCGCCTGATCCCACTTGACGCCCTTGAGATAAAGATCGAGAAGCAGCTCGGCTTGCTCTCCGCCTTTTTCCAGGTCGGGGACTTTCTCGAGCACTTCGGCCGCTTGAGTGAAATTGCCTTGCGAGGAATGTACGCGCGCTTTGACAATGAGCGCGGCGAGATTGCTGGGGTCCAGCTTCAGCACTTTGTCGGCCAGCTTCTCGCATTCGGCTTGGTCGCCGCGCGCAAGAGCCCGCTGGCTGGCGGAAATGTAAGCGTCGATGGCTTCGCGGTTCTGACCCATGGCCTGATACAGATCGGCCAAGCGAACCTGGATGCGCAGATTGTCGGGTTCCGCCATCAAGAGTTTCTTGAGCAGAGCGACCGCTTCGGGCTGGCGGTTATTCTTCAGATGGATTTCGGCGAGTTGCAGGAACAGCGGCCGGGCTTCGCTCATGACCCCTTGCTGGACATACAGATCCGCAAGTTTTTCGAGCGGGCGAATTTCCTCGGGAGCCAGCTTGGCGATGCGCTTGTACACCGCGATGGCTTTGGTCAAGAAGCCGTCGCCGACAAAGAGTTGCGCAAGGCGTTCGAAATAATCGATGGCCTGGAAGGTTTCGCCCTGGCGGATGTACAGCTCGCCGATGGTCATCAGCGTGACCTGATCGCGCGGCTCGTGCTTCAAGATCTGCTGGTATTCGGCGATGGCCTGGGCGACCTTGCCCTGGTTCAGAAGTTTTTGCGCGGTTTCGACAAACTTGCTTTTGTTATAGGCCATTCGCGAGCTCAGACAATGCGCCGACCCGCCTGCTGCAAGAACGCATTTCCGCGTCCCGACGGTAAAGGCCGGCAAGAGTCGTGCTTGACTACGCTAGCAGGCGGAGAAAACTTAAGTCAACGAACCCAAAGTTTCGTGTGAGCAGCCAGTTATCCCCGTTGTAATCAGGAAACTGCCGGCGAAAACACGGCGAAGACAACAGCACCGCTCGGCGGAAAGCAGAGAGCGGGTAGCGGCAGCGTCCTGCCGCCTTTTTGGCTTCGGCTTGTCGATCGAAAAAACGCCGGCAGGATGCCGGTGCTATCGAAAATCCGCAAGGCTAGTCGCCACGGTTCAGGGCGCTACGGGGTCCGGAAGGAGGGCGATTTGGATGGCACCCGTTGACCAGCAACCCGCGTCACGGACTGGCGCGAAAGAGTATCGGTGCAGCGGCGAAGCGCCATGACGCCGCAGCGCTTCCAGGTGATCGGGAGTCGCATACCCTTTGTGGCGCGCGAGACCATATTGGGGATATACCGTGTCCCACTCTTCCATGCGGCTGTCACGATGGGTTTTTGCCAGGATGGATGCCGCCGCGATCGACACACTCCGAGCGTCCCCCTTGATCAGGGATTTCTGCTCGACCATCACATCGAGTTGCATGGCGTCGATCAGCAGATAGTCCGGCTGTATGGTGAGTTGCAGGAGCGCGGCGGTCATGGCCTGGCGGCTGGCCTGGTAAATGTTCCAGGCGTCGATGCGCTGGGCGTCCACCTCGGCGACGGCCCAAGCGACGGCATGATCGCGGATACGTTCGGCGAGCTGCCTGCGACGTTCGGGAGCAAGCTGCTTCGAATCGTCCAGACCGACAATGCGGCGCTTGGAGTTGAGGATGACGGCGGCTGCGACCACCGGACCAAACAGCGCGCCGCGGCCGGCTTCATCGAGGCCCGCGATACGTGTCCAGCCCTGTTTTCGCGCCGCACGCTCGAAACGGGAACAGCAGAGACGTGTCATTCGTTTGTATGATCGCTCGGTAGGTCGCCGTTTCGGGCGACCGTCGGCGATTCTAGCACGCTGACTGCGTCATTCGTAGCGCAGGGCCACCATGGGATCAACACGCATGGCGCGGCGCGCGGGAATCCACGCGGCGAACAAGGTTACCGCCAGCAGAACAATCAAGGCGAGCAACAAGAGCAGCGGGTCGTGAACCCGCACTTCGAATAGCAAGGACTGGAGGAGGCGCGTGCAAAACCAGGCACCCAGAAGTCCCAGCGCCGCTCCGCCGATCACCCAGCGAGTGACGCTCCACAGAACCATTTTCAGGACGGTTTGCGGGCTTGCGCCGAGCGCCATGCGCACTCCGATCTCTCGCGTCTGCTGTGCGACCAGAAACGCGACCACCCCGTAAATGCCCATGGCGGCCAGCGCGACGCCCATGAACGCAAACAACGTCAGCAGCATCGCATTAAAGCGCGGACGTTCCGCTAACTTGCCCACCCGTTCGCTCATGGCTTGCATCTTCACGGGCAGTGTTGGATCCAGGGCGTTGGTTTCCGATCGCATCCATCCACCCATGACCTCCGGGTCCATGCGCGTTCGCAAGATCACTTGGCCCGTGCTCAATGCCTCCACCGGATCGTTCTTCCAGGGAAGATAGAACTCGGGATCGGAATTCTCCACCAGACCATTATTCCGCACATCCGCCGCGACGCCGACCACAACGCGCCACGGTGTTTGCTGTCGAAACAAGCGGAGTTGCTTGCCGACTGGATCTTCGTTTGGAAACAGCACCCGCGCCAGCGTCTCGCTGAGGATGATCGGATTTTCCGAAGGCGAGGTGTCTCGCTCTTGAAAACGGCGGCCGCGAAGAATGGGAATGCCCAAGGCCGAAAAATAATCAGGGGTCACGGCGCGCCAGGCCACCGAACCGCCCGTGCCTTCGGCCATGGGAGCATGGGCGTCCGGTTCGACCGCGGCCAGAATGGTGGAACGCATTTGGCCGGCGGGAGGCAGCGTGTCGCTAACGGCCAATGCGGTAACTCCCGGCAGAACTTTCAAGCGCGCCTGCAATTGCGAAAAGAAAGCGATTTGCTGTGGCAATCCAGGGTAGCGGTAGGCCGCCAGCGAAACGGTTTCCGTCAGGACGTTCTCGGTTTCCATTCCGGTTGGCGCGCGCTGCAAGTTCCACAAGCTGCGCAGCAGTAAGCCCGCACATGCCAGCAGGATCAAAGAAACACCAATCTGCGCCGCTACCAACGTTTGCCTCAGGACGGTGCGCGTCGTCGCGCGAACTTGTTTTCCAATCAGCGCGCCAGCGGAAGGACGGAACAGCGCGGGTCCCGACCCGAAGACCGCAGCGGAAACCATGGCGATCCCGAACGTGAAAAGCGCAACACGCAGATCGAGACTGGCTTGCTCGAGTCGCGGAATGCCCCGCGGCGCCAGGGATACGAACCACCGGAGCAGCCAATACGCAATCCAGTATCCGGCCGCGCCTCCCAGCAATCCGAGCAGCGTGCTCTCTACCAAGGCCTGGCGCATCAGGCGTCCCCTGCTCGCGCCGAGCGCCGCGCGTACGGCGAGCTCACGCTGACGGCCGTTGGCGCGCGCTACCTGCAAGCTCGCCACGTTGGTGCAGGCGACCAGCAAAACCGCGAAGACCGAACTCAGCAGAACCCATGACGCCAGACGCGAATCATGCACTTGCCGATCGCGCAGGGTGGTCACGGACAAATGAACTTCCTTGCGAAACGCAGGCGGCGCGCCCTGCAGCGACTGCTCCAGGAACGGTTGCAGCCCGACGATGACCTCGGCAACCGTCGCGCCGGGCTTCATGCGGCCGAACGCCCGCAACACCGAGCCCGGCGCGGATTGCCGCTCGCGCTTCTCATCCAAAGCTTCCGGCAGCAGAAGGTCCGCCGGAGTAAGCGAAGGCATTTCAAAGCTTGCCGGGAGAACGCCGACGATTCGCGTAATGTTGCCGTCGAGAGAAATCGTCTTGCGTAGGACGCCGGGATCGCCTCCAAATCGACTCTTCCACAAAGCGAACGAGAGGATGGCCACATGCACGTTCGGGCGATCCTCGTCTAACGTAAAGTTGCGACCCAGAAGCGGTTGAACACCGAACGTCGAAAGAAATGTCTGCTCGACGCGCGCGCAAGACAAACGCGCGGCGCTATCTTCGGTGAGGTCGCAAGGAGAGTCGGCCGGAGTCATCGAGGTCACTTCTTCGAACGGGCCGGGCGCCTTGCGAAAATCGATGTAGCTCGCGCCCAGCATGAATTCATCCTTCTCAATTGGCGCCGTCAGTCCAAAGGCCAACAACCGGTCATCCTGAGGATACGGAAGGCTGCGGAACAGAATGCGGTCGACCACGCTGAACACCGCCGTAGTGGCCCCAAGGCCCAGAGCCAACGTGAGAATCGCCACGGCCGCGAATGCGGGGCTCTTCCCAAGAATGCGCAGCGCGAATCGCACGTCCTGCGCCAGGGAATCGAAAAAGACCAAGCCGCGCTGATCGCGATAGGCTTCCCGAGTTTGCTGCACGCCCCCGAATTCGCGCCGCGCCGCCTCCCGCGCTTTCTGCGGATTCAATCCCCGGCGGATGTGTTCTTCGACGAGCGCGTCCAGGTGTGCGCGCAACTCTTCATCCATTTCCAGATCGCGGCGGCGGCGTGAAAATAATCCCGCCAGCCGCGCAAGACTAACCCGCAACCAATTCTTGCCCGCTCGGCGCATCATTCGTACCTCAACGCCACCAGTGGATCGACGCGGGTGGCGCGCCGGGCTGGAATATAAGCGCTAAGAATAACGACACTAAGAAGCAGCGCTGCGACACCGCCGAAGGTGAGCGGATCGAATCGATGGACGTGGTAGAGGTTCCTGGCGAGCAGGGGCGAGGTCAGACCGCAAAGGCCGAGCCCGACGGCGCAACCCGCCAGCCCGAGCAACATCGCTTGCCGAAGAATCATCCAGCCAACCTGCAAACGATCCGCGCCAAGGGCCACCCGAATCGCCAGTTCGCGAGTTCGCTGCGCCACCAGATACGAAATCACGCCGTACAGCCCGATGACTGCGAGCGCCAGCGCAATCGCCGCGAATCCCACCATCAGCAGCATCGTGAAGCGCCGCTGCGCCACCGACGCCGACACCAGCTCGTTCAATGTCGTTTTTCCGTAGAGCGGCAAATCCCTGTCGACCGACCAAATTCGCTCTTGTACCGCCGGGAAAATGCCTTGTTGCGTGGCTTGGGTTGCATTTGCGAGTCGCAATACAAATGCAGTGCGGCTGCTCGCTCCGCTTTCCACTTGGAACATTGAGTTGTAGACCATCGGCGCAGGATCGGCGTCCAACGCCGAAACGTGCACGTCCGCTGCGACTCCGATGATGGTGAAAATGTCCCGATCGCCCCAATAGAAACGCTTGCCGATCGGATCTACTCCGGCGAAATAAATCCTCGCCAGGGTCTCGTTTACGATCGCCACCGGCGGCGAATCGCGTCGGTCGTTTTCGCTGAAGTCTCGCCCGCGCAAAAGCGGTGTCCCCATCGCGGCGAAAAATCCGGGGCTCACCAGTGAGTTTTCTGCCCAGTGAATGTCGTACTCGGCCACCGATTCGAGCCGAAATCCGATCTGACGCACATCGCTCAACGGCAAGTGACTCGCTGCCACTACTTCGCGAACACCCGGCAGAGTTTTCAGCCGAACGAGAAGCTCTCTCTGCACCGCCTGCCTTTTTAGTGGGTCGGGATAGCGTGCCCGATCGAATTGCGTGCGCACGATCACCGCTCCATTCGGGCGAAAACCCATCGGTACTTCGAGCACGCGCCGGAAACTCTGCAGCAATAAACCACCTCCCGCCAGCAGCACCAGCGCGACTGCGATTTCCAGCACGCTGAAGGCATTCTGCAGTCTCTGCGAGCCGCGCGCCGTTCCTATTTGCGCTGACTCTTTCAAGCTGCCCTGCGGCGGTACCCGCGAAATGCTCCAACCCGGACCAATGCCGAATAGCAGGGTGGTCAGCACGGAGAGCAGAAAAGTAAAGGCGAAAGCGGGGGCCTGCAAGGACAACTCCTGCAACTGCGGCACATCCGCTGGGCCGAATCGCCGCGCACCCTCGAGCAATGCCATCGCCAGCAGAACTCCAGCGATTCCGCCCAGCAACGACAAAAGAAAGCTCTCGGCGACGCATTGCCGCAATAAGTGCGCGCGGCCTGCACCGATGGCACTTCGCACCGCCATCTCCCGCTTGCGGTTACCTGCTCTCGCCAGCAGCAAGCTCACCACGTTGGCGCAGGCGATCAGCAACACGCAGAAGACCGCGCCTTGCAGTAGAAAAATCAGCGGCCGGGTCTTTTCGACCGAGTGGCGCGACAACCCGAACAGGCGGGGAGCGACGCGCACGGTTCCCGGATAGCTCTCCGGATATCGCTGCATAAAATTCGCAGCGATATTCTGAACATCGGCCAGCGCTTGTCCCTTGCTGAAACCCGGCTTCAGCCGTCCGATGAACCCCACCCCAAACTCGTTGGTGCGGTCTTTCAAGCGATCGCTCGAAAAAGCTTCCGGCACCCACAGATCGGCGGTTTCCGCCAGCGGGCTGCTATCGAACGGAAACTTGAAAGAAACCGGCATCACGCCAATCACCTGATACGCTTTTTCATCCAGCTTGATGACCTTGCCGATAATTCGTTTGTCCGCGCCGTAGTGATTTTCCCAGAGCGCGTTCGAAAGCAGCACGACGGCGGCCGCACCCGCGCGATCTTCGTCGTCGGAAAACGTGCGCCCGACCATGGCGTTCACGCCCAGCAGCGGAAACGCCGACGCACTCAACCGAGCGGCGTTCACTCGCAACGGCGTACCCTCACCGGTCAGGTTGAAGCCGTCGGTTTCGTACGCAGCCACCTGGGAGAAAACGTGGTTTTGGTCGCGATAGTCAAAATATTCCGCAGCCGACACGCCCAATTCATCGTTGCCTTGTTTGGGTAGCGTCTCCGAAAGCAAAAATAGCTGCTTCGGCTCGCGATAGGGCATCGGACGCAGCAGCACCGCATCCACCAGGCTGAACACCGCGGCGTTCGCGCCGATCCCCAACGCCAGCGTCAACACCGCGGCCAAAGTGAAGGTAGGATTCTTCCGCAGCGTTCTTGCGCCGTAGCGCAAATCCCGCAGCACGCTCTCCACCAGCAACAAGCCGCGCTGCTCGCGGTACGCTTCTCGGGCTTGCTCCAGGCCGCCGAATTGCCGCCGCGCCTCGCGGCCGGCCTGTTCGGGACTCATCCCGCGGCGGATATTCTCTTCCGCGAGCAGTTGCAGGTGAGTTTGGAGTTCCGCGTCAAGATTTTCGTCACGGTGCCGCTTTCGGAACAAACCGAGCAACCGCAAAGCGAGCATACGCAGGCCGTTCATCGTCAAACTCCCTCTGCCCCGAGCAGTCGCGCAATTACCGTCGCCATCCGCTCCCAGCTCTCGGCCTCGCTGGTCAGCTGCTTGCGGCCGGAGCGTGTCAGCGAGTAATACTTGGCTTTGCGATTGTTATCCGACACGCCCCATTTCGGGCTGATCCAGCCGCGCTGCTCCAGCCGCAACAGCGCGGGATACAGCGTGCCTTGATTCAGCTTGAGCAAATCCTCGGAAACCTGCTGGATGCGCTGCGCTATGCCGTAGCCGTGCAGCGACCCCATGGCGTCCAGCGTTTTCAATACGATCAAATCCAGCGTGCCTTGCAGGACTTCCCCGCGCGGAGGTGTCATCGAGCCACTCCTTTTGATAAACAACAGGAGCCTAATCCTCTTCCTGTTGGATGTCAACAGGTCCATTTCCCGTTCGACGATGACGACGCCCATGGTTTCGACCTTGGTCCGAATTCGAATCAAGCCCGGCAGCCAAGTTTCCCTTGTGCACACTGGTCACACCCCTTGTTGGAATCCTTGTTGCCATCCTTCGTTGCCCAACAGCAACCACCTGTCTTCCTGAAGCGAGCTGACAAGGGTCGCTGAAGGAGCTCAACGTGTTGCCGCCCGGCGATGCAATCCGCGCGCCCCACGCTCGGTTGACGCGCATTCTCGGGCCGTGGCAGCATACGCTCGCTTACATTTCCGCACGCGCCGCACCCGTGGCCAGAAAATGTCGCGAAGGAGCCCGCACTATGAAGTCGCAAGATGAATGTCCGCTGATTAAAACTCGCTTCACGAAAAGAAACTCTCTGCGGCTTCGCGTTTTCCGTTCCGTAGTGCTCTCCGCTTTTCTTATTGCAGCACTTTCTCTCTCCGCTCAAACGCCACCACCTGCTTCGCAGGCACCCGCGCAGACCGCTCCGACGGCGCGTCCCATGCAACTCGATGATTTCGTGAAAATTACCTCCGTCAGCGATCCGCAAATCTCGCCCGACGGAAAATCGATTGCCTTCGTGGTGTCCCATCCCAACTTGGAGCAAGATCGCAGCGATCGTGAGCTCCTGCTGATTGATATCGCTTCCGGCGTCCCGCGCGCGCTCACGCACGACCGCCGAGGCGTCGGTTCGCCACGCTGGTCCCCCGAAGGCGACCGCTTGGCCTTCGAAGCCGTCGACACCACCGCAAAAGATCCCAAGCTCCAGCTTTATGTCCTGCCCATGACCGGCGGCGAAGCCAGAAAACTCACCGACGCGCCCAACGGCGTCGAACAATTCGCTTGGCGCCCCAACGGCCAGGACATCGCCTACGTAACCTCGGACGAACCTGAAAACAAGAAAGAAATCGAAAAGCACAACGACGCGTTCGAAATCGGCGACAACGATTACCTGGCGAACGGCCCGGAAACTCCCTCGCATCTCTGGAGCGTCGCCGCCGAAGGAGGAAAGGCCCGGCGCCTGACCGCCGGCGCCTGGAGCCTGGCAAAAAGTGCCCCGCCCGGCCCCCCGGCTTCACCCATCAATTGGTCTCCCGACAGCAAATCGTTGGTGTTCACCCGGCAAGAACACCCGGAGAACGGCGACGCGGACCTGACGACGCTGCAAATCCTCGACGTCGAATCTGGAGCGATTCGCAAGCTGACCACCCACGAGAAGTTCGAAAGCTTCGGCTTGTTCTCGCCCGACGGATCACGCGTCGCCTACTGGTATCCACGCGACGCCGACCCCAACAACGAGAATGAAATCTTTGTCACCCAAACCTCGGGCGGCGACGGCGCATCCGCCACGAGAGCGATTGACCACAACCTGGCTCGCGTCATGTGGATGCCCGACGGCAACTCGCTGTTAGTCGGCGGCCACGAAGGTACGCAGACTTCCATGTGGCTGCAGCCCCTGAACGGCGCGCCAAAGCAACTCGCCCTCGGCGACGTCAACCCTTCGTGGTTGTTTTGGATTGACGCCTTTGTCGGCCGTAAGGGCGACATCGCGTTCACGGGCGCGACCCCCACGCAACCGTCCGAGCTCTACTACATGGCCTCCGCCAACGACGCGCCGCGCCGCCTCACAAATTTCAATCAAGGAATCGCCGCGCTGAAATTAGGAAAAGCCGAAAAACTGGAGTGGCAGGGTCCCGACAATTTCAATGAAGACGGCGTGGTCGTGTATCCATCCGATTTCGACAAAGAAAAGAAATATCCGCTCGTGCTCTACATTCACGGAGGGCCCACGGCATCTTCCATCATCGGTTTCAGCTTTTTTCCACAATTGCTCGCCGCGCGGGGATACATCGTCTTCTCGCCCAACTACCGCGGCAGCGACAATTTGGGTAACGCCTACCAGCGCGCCATCTGGAACGACGCCGGCGACGGGCCGGGCCGCGATGTGATTGCTGGCCTCGAAGCTCTGAAAAAGCTAGGCAATGTGGACGAATCCAACATCGCCGTCTCCGGCTGGTCCTACGGCGGCTACATGACGTCCTGGCTCATCGGCCACTATTCGTTCTGGAAAGCCGCGATGGCTGGCGCGCCAGTAACCGATCTCTACGACGAATACAACTTATCGGACGGCAACGTCGGCGGCCGCTACAACTTCAAAGGGTCGCCCTACGTCGGCGACAATCTCAAAGATTACCGCGCCCAATCCCCCATCACGTACGCCGCAAACATGAAGACACCCACGCTGATCCTGCACGATACCGGCGACGCTCGCGTAACCATCACGCAGTCCTACGCCCTGTTCCACGCCCTGAAAGACAACGGCGTGCCCGTAAAGTTTTTCGCCTATCCCGTAGCAGGCCATTCCCCCGGCGACCCCGTCCGCCAAATGGACGTCTTCCGCCGCTGGGCCGACTGGATGGACCAACACTTGAAATGAAACTCCGACGCGACGCGCTCGTAACACCGGACGACTGCTCGGCATAAAAAAAGCCCCGCTCACGCGGGGCTCTGCACTTCTTTCACTCAACTGTTGTAGCAGCCGCCGATCGTTTTACCCTGAACTTCGAAGGGTGGGGGGCGCTTTTTCAACCCACAACTCAACCATGCGATCTATGCGTTACTCTCCGAACCAGCGGCAACCGCTACCGCCGTCGTCGGCACTGCTTCCTCGCGCCCAGCCCGCTTGATACGCGCAGCTTTACCCTTCAAATCGCGCAAGTAGTACAGCCGAGCACGCCGCACCTTGCCCTTGCCCACCACCTGAATCGAGCTGATCATCGGCGAGTGCAATGGGAAAATACGTTCGATCCCAACACCAAAACTAACGCGCCGCACGGTGAATGTCGCTCCAGAAGCCCGGCCCTTCTTCGAAATCACCACTCCCTCAAACGCCTGCAAGCGTTCTTTTTCCTTCTCGCCTTCGCCTTCCTTCAACCGCACGTTCACCCGCACGGTGTCGCCAGGCCGGAACTCCGGCAAATCTTTGCGCAGTTGCGCTTCATGTAGTTTTGCAATTACCAGATTCATGTCGTTATTCCCTGCAGACCCACTCGGGCGGGGCCAGCACATCCAAGCCAAACGTTAATTATAAACAACCTGTGACCATTCTCCTAGGATTTTGACCAAGCCGCTGCGTGTCGCCCACCAAGCGGCCATTGCGGCTCCTGCCATCCATTCCCTTGTGGGGGCCCTTGTGGGGGCCCTTGTGGGGCTGCGGGGCTTGCTCCGCCCGGCCGTCGCGTCTTGCCTCAATCACCAAAAGCAGCAACCATGGTCATCTGAAGCTGTGCGAAAACGATAGCGGAACGATCTCAACGCAAACCCCTGCAACCACTAAGCAACCTCGGCTCCGCTTACAAATCCGCCCTCCCGCACAACCCCCGCCCCCCGTCCAATCACCGCCGCCGCAAATGTCTCCATCTCTTCCAACTGCGGACTAAACTGCAGCAACACCAACTCCACTCCCGCCGCCTCAAATGCCGCCACCCGTTGCGCCACCTGCTCCGCCGTCCCCACCAATCCCGATCGCAGCCCTCGGTTCGAGACCGAATAATCCTCCATCGAAACGCGCTGCTCGAGTTGCGTCCCCGCCAGCCATTGCTGGTAGTTCGCATACCCCGCCGCCGACTGCTGCACGTCGGTGATCCGCCGCACCTCCTCCTGCGCCTCGCGCTCTGTCTCCCGCACGATCGCATATCCCGCAACTCCGAATTTCATCGGCGCCAGCCTGCTGTGCCGAGCCCGCCTCGCCCGTAAATCGCTAATTTTCTCCCGCACCCGCTCCGGAGAATCGCCATGCATCAAATACGCGTCGCACTTCTCCGCGATCAAATCCTTCGCCGCCTCCGATTCCCCGCCGGCGTAAACGCAAGGCCGCGGCTTCGAAACCGGCTTCGGCTCCAGCACATTGTCCTCGACGCGATAATATTTCCCCAAAAACGAAAAATGATCCCGCGACCACACACCCTCCAGCACATCCAGCCACTCGCTGGTACGCGCATATCGATCATCGTGCTGCTCGAACGAAACTCCGTACTTCCGCGCCTCATCCGCCCACCACGAAGACACCACATTCAGCGTTAGCCGCCCACCGCTGATGTGATCGATATTCGCCGCCTGCTTTGCCAAAAGCGCCGGCAAATGAAACGTAGGCCGCACCGCCACCATCAATTCAATCTGCTGGGTAACCGCCGCCAAGGCCGCTGCCGTCGACCACGCGTCCAGTGAAGCCGCCTCGACCCCCTTGATGTCGTTCAAATTCAATTCCGCGATCAAGGTCACATCGAACCCAATCTGCTCGCTTCGCTGAGCCAGCCGCTTCACATAGGCCCACGAAGCCTCCATCCTTTCGTCAGCCACATTCCGCAACCACCCGCCAAACACCGGCATCCAATACCCGTACCTCATGCTCGCTCTCCAAGCCCTGGAAGCGCCGGCATCCTTGCCGGCTTCCCACCGCCGGCGGAAACCCCCTGTTGGGAATGCTTCCCCGCCTCCGCAATCAGAAAATCCGCCAACCGCGCGTACGGATTGAAGCCCACAATTCTTTCAGGATCGGCCACAAAATTCGAAAGCGCATTGATGTCGTAGTACAACAGCCGCCCGGTACGATCATCGATGACATATTCCACCCCTCCCACTTCAATCCCTGCCGCTTCCATCATCCGTTCCACATTCGCAATCACCCGTGGCGGCGCCTCACAAGCTTCGACGGTCATCCCGGTCTTCGGCGCGTCCACCGGGCAAGCGATCCGCGTCAACTCCTCGCCCTTCGCGCTCTTGCAAATATCCGCTGGGCACAAATCAAACGTCTCTCCGGTAATGTGAATTTGAATCGCATACAAATATTTTCCGCCCAGCACTTCGACGCGCGTTATGATGCCGTCCCGCGCCGTAAAGCACTCTTGTACCAAAGCCACGTTATCGATGCCGAAATACAACTCATTCGCGTCCACCGCGGCTTTCAACTCCGCACGCGACGTAAACTTCTTGATTCCAGCTCCACTCCCCCCGATGTTCGGCTTCAGAATCAGCGGATACCCAATCTCCTCCCCCGCGTTCAAAGCCTGCGAAGGATGATTGATCACCCGCGCCTTCGGATACAGCAGTCCCAACCGTTCCATCAATGAAAGCTGCAACGCCTTGGAAGTCTCGGTAGTAAACGCCTTATATCCGTTCACCACGCGAACGCCTTTGTCTTCCAGATGCTTCAAATAATTCAGGGTGTAAAAAACCCCGTGGCCCACGCCTCGCTGCCAGGCCGAGGGACTCATCCGGTTGAACAAAAGCGAATACTCCCGCTCCGGCGAAGCTGCATCATACGAGTGATACCGCGCGTCCACCTTCGTCCACGCCACCCCGCGCGCATCCATCTGCGCAAACAAAGGCACAAACCAGTTCGGCTGCTCGTAATAAATTGCAATCGGCTTCACCGTCGCATCCCCATCCTTACTCCCGACATCGCTCATGCTCCGTCCTCTGGCACTCCCGTGTTTCTCCGATGCACCACGCGAGCTATTGTTATTCTGAGCCTATACGACGAGCATAGCCGAAGGCCTCAACCGATCGTTATCCGCAAAATGACGCGAATTGTGCCGAACCATCCCCGTCCGGTCCCTCACCCCGCGTCCAACTCCAAAATCATATGCTCCTCATCCACAAACTCCCCGCCAATCCCCAGCCCCCTCGGCTCAATCCCGAAAACCCGAAATCCCAACCTCCGGTAAAGCTGCCGCGCCGCGTCCTGGTTAATCGACACGGTAAGCTGGATCGACTTCAGATCCGCCAACGTCCGCGCCATCTCGACCGCGCGTTCCGCTAAAGCCCGGCCCAATCTTTTTCCTCGCTCCGCGGGCACAACAAATACGCCCCACAAATGTCCTTTGTGCCGGCGCTTAAGATGCGTTTCCCGGTAAAAACCGCACATCCCCAACGCACGATCGCCCTCGAAAGCCCCCACCACAAAATTCCCGTCGCCACCCGATCCTATCCGCCGCCCATATTCTTCCACAGACGTCTGGTGGAGTTCCTCAACCGACTCCGCAAACGACCACGGATCGCTCTCCAGCGCCGTCATCCGCAGACGCCACAAAGCCTCAGCGTCGCTCACGCCAAATCGTCGTATCTCCATTCTCTCGTTTCCCGTACCGCTCGATTGCCATTCCGACCTGAGCGCGCCACAGACAAAAGCGAAGGCTCGGCCACGCGAATCCCCGCCTCAACGCAACAAATCGGGACGGTTCCGTCGCGTCTTTTCGAGCGCCGCCGCCCGCCGCCACTTCGCGACTTCCGCGTGATTCCCACCAATTAAAACCTCCGGCACACCCCATCCGCGAAACTCAGCGGGCCGCGTATAGTGCGGAAAATCCAGCAACACCGCGCCGTTGTTCTCTGCACGGGTAGGGTCCGGGCTTGCCCCGCCCGCTGAAGCCACGCCGCCAATCGCCGTACGAAACGACTCATTCTGCGACGAAGCTTCATTCCCCAAAGCCCCAGGCAACAACCGCGTGACCGCATCCAAAATAAGCACAGCTGGCAACTCTCCGCCGCTCAAAACAAAATCCCCAATCGAGATTTCCTCGGTAGCCAGATGCTCGGCCACCCGTTCATCCACACCCTCGTACCGCCCGCATATAAAGATGACACGCTCCAACGCCGCGTAACGCCGAGTCGTCTGCTGCGTGAACAATTTACCTGCAGCAGACATCAATACGACGGCCGTCTTCGTCCCCGGCGCCACTCCCCCCGCCGCATCTCCAACGCTGTAACCCAGCAGCGACTCGACCGCCTCAAACAAGGGCTGCGGCTTCAACACCATTCCCTCGCCACCGCCAAACGGCCGGTCATCCACGGTCCGGTGCCGGTCCTTCGTAAACACCCGCAAATCCAGCACGTTCACGTCGATCAATCCAGTCTCACGCGCCCGCCGCACGATCCCGTGATCCAGCGGCCCGGCAAAAAACTCCGGGAAAATAGTGACAAGATCAAACCGCATAGCACGCAATTGTAGTCAACTCAGTTGCCCCCTACCAGCAAGGCCGATGGTCATTCGCCGCATGGTCATTCGCTTCGCAAGGGACAGGGCGCGGGCATCCTTGCCGGCTGCCCTTCGACCAAGCGCCCCCGGCCGCAAACAGCCCGAGGCCACGGTCAATGGTCATCCCGAGGCTATCCGATAAGGATAGCCGAAGGACCTCAACCTCAGCACTGGCCGCCCTGGCCAACTCTCGAACAGAAACTCAGTTCGTTAACCACAACCATGGCAATAAACAGCGTGACCCCAGGCATAACACCAATTCTGTACCTCAGGCCAGTTTGCCCCATCCCGGGAAAAACGTATCCTCAACCCGGATCGCAGCCGCTGCATTCCTGGGCGCACGCGGAGTTCGATCATGACATCTCCCCTTGGGGAACGATCACAAAGCAGCGCCTCTCGCAGCCTTTATCCCTACCGCAGCGTGCCGGCATTCCGTTGTTCTCTGGCCGCTTCACACTCATTCCTTCGCTTGCAATTATCTGGTTTAAAATCAACACTTGCAGAAAATTCAAAGGGGGGTTGGGTAGCGAAAACAGTAAAACCCCGATGCGGGTTTGTGCTGTTCGCGTGTCTATTCCCGGCGGTTCTCTTGGCGGGTTGCGCTGGCTCGACCGGCGCTGGTACCAATTCCAATGACGGAGGCAACGGCTCACACCCAGGCAGCGCTTCCGCCCCAGCCGTCCCGACCGGACTCTCGGCCACGCCAGGAAACGCGCAAGTCGGCTTGGCCTGGACCGCCAGCGCAAACGCAACCAGTTATAACGTAAAGCGCGGCACTACCTCTGGCGGCCCCTACACTACGATCTCTTCGCCCACCGCAGCCAGTTTCACCGACTCCAGTCTCGCAAACGGCACTCCCTATTTCTACGTCGTCTCCGCCGTAAACGCGGCTGGCCAGAGCGCCAACTCCTCAGAGGTGAGTGCCAAGCCCACCGCTCCGTCGCAGGCTCCCGCTGCGCCCGCAGGCCTCCTGGCTAGCGCTGCGAACACCCAAGTCAGCCTGGCGTGGTCCGCCAGCGCGACGGCGACACGTTATAACGTGAAGCGCGGCACCACAACCGGTGGCCCGTACACGACCGTCTCGTCACCCACCGCAACGAACTTCACTGACACCGGCTTGACCAACGGCACCACGTACTTCTATGTCGTAACCGCTGTCAATTCGACGGGCGAAAGCGCGAACTCCGTGCAGGCCAGCGCTACGCCGGTAGCCCCGACGCAGGCTCCCGCCGCACCCACCGGCTTGACCGCAACGGCTGGCACTGCACAAGTCTCGCTGACGTGGACCGCCAGCTCCGGCGCCACCAGCTACAACGTCAAACGCGGCACCACCAGCGGCGGCCCGTACACGCAAGTCTCTTCAGTCACCGTCCCAAGCTTTCTCGACACCGGGCTGACCAACGGCACGACGTATTTCTATGTCGTCTGCGCGGTAAACTCGATAGGCGAAAGCCCTAACTCCGCACAAGCCAGCGTCACCCCGGTCAATACCCCGGTCGATGTCACGGTAACTATCAATCCTGCCCTAGCGCACACGATCTCTCCCTACATCTATGGACTCAATTTCTACTTCGGCGAAACCGCTCCACCACCCATGCTCACCATGGATCGCGACGGCGGCAATCGCTGGACGGCCTACAACTGGGAGACCAACGCCTCCAACGCCGGCAGCGACTACCTCTACGAAAACGACGACTACCTCAGCAGCAGCACCGTTCCCGCCGAAGCGGTCCGCAGCTTCATCGCGCAGGATCAAGGCGCGAACATGGCTAGCCTCGTCACCGTGCAACTCCAGGGCCTTGTCGCCGGCGATGAAAACGGACCCGTCAGCGTAGCCAATCCCCCCGACCTCACGCGCTTCAAGACCGTCGTCGACATGAAAAGCACGGTTTCTGCCGTGCCCTTCACGATCACGCCACCCACCTCTGATGCCAACGTTTACATGGATGAATTTGTCTGGGCGCTCAATCAAAAACTTCCCGGCATCTTCGGCACGAATCCCGCGCAGCCGACCTTCTTGAGTCTCGACAACGAACCTGAGCTTTGGAATACCACGCACCTCGAAGTCCAGGGACCCAACCCGGTCAGTTCCGACAACTACATCACCAAGACCATCCATCTTACCGAAGCCATCAAGGACCAGTTCCCAAACGTGCTGATCTTCGGGCCGGTCCACTATGGTTTTCAAGGCATTTACAACTGGCAGGGAGAACTAAGCGCCACGCCCAGCGGCACAAACTGGTTCCCGGACAAATATCTGCAAGCCCTAAACACTGCGTCCACCACGTACGGCAAACCATTGGTCGACGTCTACGACTTCCACTGGTATGCCGAAGACTACGACGTCAACGGCAATCGCATCATCGACCTTACCGCCACCACGCTCACCGATGCTCAAGTGCAACTGATCGTGCAAAGCCCCCGCAATTTGTGGGATCCCACTTACACCGACGCGGGTAACAGCAATCCGTGGATCTATCAGGAGCTCGGCAACACGCCTATAGACATCCTCGGCCGCCTGCAGGCCAAAATTAACGCCGAGAATCCCGGCATGAAAATCTCCATCACCGAATACGAAAGCGGCGGCTGGAATCACATCGCCGGAACCATCGCCCAAGCCGACAACCTCGGCATCTTCGGCGCGCAAGGGCTTTTCGCCGCCAGCTTTTGGCCTCCCAACGGTACCTATTCCTATGCGCTCGGCGGTTTCCGCGCTTTCCGCGGCTTCGACGGAGCCAGCGCCAGCTTCGGCGACACCTCGCTGCAATCCAGTTCGAGCAACATCCAAAACGTAGTCGTCTACGCCAGCACCGACAGCACCACGCCAGGTCGCGTCGTCTTGGTAGCCATCAATCGCTCGATTTCCGCCCAAGTAACCGAGATCACCGGCCAACCTCTGTCCGGCACCGCGTACCTCTACCAAATGACCGCTGCCTCGGCGCAAACCCAATCCACCGGCGGCACGCCCGTCCAACCCATCTCCGCAGGCACAATGCCAGCCACCGGCTCAAGCCTAACCATCACGCTACCCGCGTTGAGCGTCACGACCATCGATGTCCACTAAAGCACCCAAGGCAGCGCCGGTTTACCCGGAGCCCGAAGGGCAGCGGTGCCGGTTCCGAGTTCTCCGCTGTTGGGTCGGGCTTGAGCCCGACCGTTGGTTGCAACCATCGGGTCCACCCCATACGCGCATTACTTTGTAGGGGCGCAGGACTCCTACGCCCCAAGCGCCCCGGCCAATCCAGCCACTCTCGGACTCTACTGTTCGATTATTGAAACCGAAACTACGCGCCGCGATTTAATTCGCGCAAACCCTCAGGAAGGACCACATCGATGCGCCGAGCCGCAGGATCAATCCGCTTGCACATGTCCACAGCAAGCGGAATCAGCAATTCGCCTTGCCGCGTGTCCACCACGAGAAGCGGCGTGCCCGCAACGTCTTCCCCGGTCATCTGCACGTCGCTGACGGTCCCAACAAGCGCAGGAGCCGATGCCAGCGAGCAAGGCGAAGAAGAGACAACCGGCGGTTCGGTCGCGCTCTCAAAAACCGAGCAACCCACCAGATCCGAAACGAAATATTGGCCCATCGGCAGCGTCACCCGCTGCTCGATGGGAATCAGCACATCCATGCCGCGAAATTTCTCGGCCTCGGAAATCGAAGCACAACCCTCGAAGTGATACACCGCCTGCCCGCGATGGTTCCGGTCGATCCAGAACGCTTTCACGTCCGCGCGCCGCGGCTCGGTCTTACCCGCGCCGTCGCGCAAAAACACTTGTCTCATTTCTTTAAGACGATCGGGAAAATCGGTAAGCAATTCGACCGCGACTTCGCCTTTGTTCCCACGCGGGCGCAGAATGCGCGCGAGCATCACCCAGCGCTGCGGCTCCGCGCTCAATCTTCCAGAATCTCCAGCGTAAACCGTTTGTGGATCTTAACGCCGGCCGCTCCGAGCAGCGTACGCACCGCTTTGGCCGTCCGGCCTTGCCGCCCAATCACTTTTCCAAGATCATCCTTATGGACGCGCAGCTCGAGGATGGTCGCCTGCGCACCCTCGATCGACTTCACCCGCACGTCGTCAGGATGGTCGACAAGGGCCTTGGCGATCGACTCGACCAGTTCCTTCATTCCGCACCTTCACGAACCCGAATTGTCGACAGTAAACACATATACAGGAAAGACGCTTCCGGACAACAAGAGGATGCGCGGAAGCTAAAAGAACTTGGGACCCCGGCAAGCGCCGGGGTCTACGGGCGGGCGCACTGCGACTAAGCGCACTACAATTAGGCGATTTTCTGCAAGCGGATAAAGCTGCGCACGGTATCACTCGGTTGTGCGCCAACTCCGAGCCAATGCTTGATGCGGTCGGCATCCAGCTTCAACTCCGCGGGCTTCTTCAGTGGATCGTAGGTTCCCACCAATTCCACGACGCGGCCATTCCGCGGCCGGGTCTTTTCGATCACCACCACGCGATAAAACGGCTTCTTTTTCTTGCCAATGCGAGACAACCGAATCATTAACACTAAAGCAGTCCTCCGAGCCCTCTATTCTAACCTGCCAACCCGCTTCCCAGCAACGACATAAGTCAATTCCCGACAACTGGCAGCTCGACAAAGCTCGCTTCGGTGGGGGCGTGATAGATGTGCTGGACCGCTTTCCGGTAGTCGCCTGGCTTGGCCCAGAAGATATTTGGCACGAAAGTCTGCGGGTTGCGGTCGTATAGCGGAAACCAGCTGGATTGGATCTGCACCATGATCCGATGCCCCGGCAAGAACACATGGTTGGCGTTAGGCAAAGCGAATTGGTATAGCAACGGCTTGCCGGACTCGATTGCTTTCGGGGTCTCCAGACTTTCGCGGTATCTTCCGCGGAAAATGTCGGCGGAAATCATCAGTTGATAACCGCCCATTCCCGGCTGGCCGGCGACTTCGTCGGGATACACATCGATTATTTTCACGACCCAGTCGGAATCGGTGCCGCTGGTGGAGGCGATCAGATTCGCGATTGGCCGGCCGCTGATTTTGAGTGGCCTGCGCAGCGTCTCGGACTCAAATGCCAACACGTCGCCGCGCCCCGACTGTTCGCGCTGGTCGTCCACCAGCCATTGCGACCAGGTCATGCCAATGTCGTATCCCATCGGCTGAATCGGCCGCGCGCGGTACGGCACCGGCTTGGCCGGATCGGACACGTATTCTTCAAACTCCGCTTCACTGGTCTTCGGCGCCGTGAAACTTAGCGTAAGGCCCGAACCCAAATAGAGCGGCGTGGCGTGGATCGCGCAGTTCGTACTCGCCGCGCAACCGCTCGGCCACGCGTTCAAACGGCGCCACTGGTTCGTCCCGGTTTCAAAAGCCGTGACCGGAGCGACATCTGCTTTTGGCGCTCCATCTTTCAAATATTGGTCCAGAAACGGCCGCAGTATCTCTCGCCGAAAATAAAGGCCGGTATCGCTGTCGAACTTCACGACACCCAGGGAGCTGGCGTCGTCAATTTCCTGGCCGTGATGCCAAGGGCCGATCACCAGGAAAACTTTGTCGTTTCCGGTATCTTTCGGCTTGACCGCTTTGTACACCGCCATGGCGCCGTAAATGTCTTCCTGGTCCCACAAGCTGTGCACCAGCATCACCGGCACTTTCAACGGTTGCGCTGCCAGGATCTTGTCCATGGCCTGCTGCTGCCACCAGGCGTCGTAGCTCGGATGCTCCAGTAACTTCCGCCAGAATCCGACCTGATCGAGTCCGTGCAATCGCCCTAGTTCTCCGGCCGAGCCCGCCGCCATGTACATGTCGTAGTCGTCAAAATAGCTCGTCCACCAATGGATTTTGTTGTCTCGCGTGCCTTCCTGTTCGTAGATGTACGGCATGTTTTGCTCGCGGAAGGCGCCGTTGTGAAACCAGTCGTCGCCCATCCACCCGTCCACCATCGGGTTCATGGGTACGGAAACCTTCAGCGCGGGGTGCGGGTTCACCAGAGCCATTAACGGCGTAAATCCATCGTAGGAAATTCCGAGGATACCGACCTTGCCGTTGCTCTCCGGAATATTTTTCACCAGCCAGTCGATGGTGTCGTAGGTGTCGGTAGCGTGGTCGACTGGCGTCGCGTTCAACGGCCCGTGCAAAGGTCGATTCATCACGTAATCGCCCTCCGAGCCGTACTTCCCGCGCACATCTTCGACGGCGCGAATGTAGCCGCCCTCCACGATCACTTCCGTGGCATTGTCATAACCCTGCAGGATGGGACCGAGGTGCGAACTCGGCGCGTGGCTGGTCAGCGCCGTCGCATCGTAAGGCGTGCGCGTCAGCAAAATCGGCGCGCCCTTCGCCCCCTTCGGCAGGATGATTACGGTATGCAGGCGTACCCCGTCGCGCATCGGAATCATCACGTCGCGCCGCACGTAATCGAAACTGTCGGTAACCGGTCGCAATTGCGCAGGCGTCTCACTCGGCAAACCTTGGGTCTGCGATGTCCCTTGCGCTGGAGTTCGCGCCACACAGAGTCCAGCCGCAACCGCAAGAATGAGCAAGCCGAGCAAACGAAAGTTAGTCTTTTGCATCCGGGGATTATACCCAACTCGTGACCGCGGACGAAAAGTTGGCAAACGCCTTGGCGGCGCATCAACCAGTAAAATGGCTCGGATCGCTGTAACGCAGAAATACCAATAACGATAGCTGGCGACTTTTGCCCATATTACGACAACCGGTTGAGGCCGTTGAAGGCGGCGGTTTTGTAGCATTCCGCGAGGGTGGGGTAGTTGAAGACGGTGTTTTTGAAGTAGGTGACTTTGCCTTTGAGCAGCATTACGGCTTGACCGATATGCAGGAGTTCCGCGGCATCTTCGCCGAAGATGTGCACGCCGAGTAGCTCGAGCGTTTCGCGGTGGAACAGCAGCTTCAAGCGACCGTCGGTGTGACCCGTGATCTGGCCGCGGGCGATCTCGCGGTAATACGCCACGCCCACTTCGTACGGCACATCGGAGTCGGTGAGCTGTTCTTCGGTCTTGCCGATAAAGGAGATCTGCGGAATGGTGTAGATTCCGTAGGGATAGCCGGCAGGATCGCTCTGCACGTCCAACCCAAAGGCGCGCGCCGACGCGATGCGTCCCTGCTCCATCGAGACCGACGCCAGGCTGGGAAAGCCGATAACATCTCCGACCGCAAAAATGTGGGGTTGCGAGGTGCGAAAGTCAGCGTCCACCTTGATACGCCCGCGATCGTCGGCGGTCAGGCCGGCCGCCGGCAAATCCAAGGGCTCGACGTTGCCGCCGCGGCCCACGGCATACAACAGCGCGTCGGCGATGATGCGCTTTTTGCTGACGAGATTCGCGGCCACTTTTCCGTCCGGCAATTCCTCGACGCTTTCCACCTCTTCACTCAAGCGCATGGTGGCGCGACGGTCGCGCATGTGGTAGCTCAGCGCTTCGACCATCTCGGTGTCCGCGAATTCCAGCAGGCGGGGCCGCTTTTCGACAATGATCACGCGCACGCCAAGAGTCGCGAACATGCAAGCGTACTCCACGCCGATGACACCGCCACCCACGACGATCAAAGTACGCGGCACCTGCGGCATGGCCAGAATCTGATCACTATTAATGATGTTGCGCCCGTTGATCGGCACCTTGGGATTTACCGCCGGCTTGGTGCCGGTCGCAATAATGATGTATTCGCCCTGGAGCTCGCTGAAGCCGTTGTTGTTTTCGACGCGGATGTTGTGCGGCCCGGTGAATCTACCCAATCCGTGAATCAACTCCACGCCGTTACGCTTCAGCTGGTCCTGAATCACCGAAACCTCGTTTTCGATCACTCTCTGCACGCGAAAATTCAGGTCGGCCATGGTGACCTGGTCTTTCGAGTGATAATTCGCGCCGTAAAAACTCTGGTCGTAAAATCCCGAAAGATGAAGCACCGCTTCGCGCATCGTTTTGCTGGGGATCGTGCCGGTATTGATGCACACGCCGCCGACAGCGCTTTGCTTTTCGACCAGCGCCACGCGTTTTCCAGCTTTGACGGCCTGGATGGCGGCGCGTTGGCCGCCGGGACCTGAACCTATGACAATCAGCTCATACGGCTGCATTTACGGTGTCCTGCGCGTCAGATTCGTCCGGGGGGCTAACGACGGGGCCGGCCTTAACGTCGTGCCCAGTATAAACGACCTGGGGCGTGCGCATCGCGGGCGTGCGCGAATCACCAATGCCCGACGATATGCGCATCAGATGTTCCTGCACCGAGAACCCGTGCCCGTTGCGCACCGAATGAGGGCGAGAGTATGTGCCGTCCGCCCCCAGAAGTCGAGCTTTGCGCGTATCGGCCAGATACGCCGACAAGATCTCGGTGCAGATGCGCTGGCAAAATTGCGGATCTTTCACCGGGAAAATGACTTCGACACGTTCGTAGAGATTGCGCTGCATCCAGTCGGCGCTGCCCAGATACAACTCCGGCTTTCCGCCATTTTCGAAATAATAGATGCGGCTGTGCTCCAGAAAACGCCCGACGATGCTGCGCACACGAATGCGGCTGCTGAGCGCGCGCACGCCGGGAACCAGCGCGCATTGTCCGCGCACGATCAGGTCGATCTCCACACCCGCTTGAGAAGCGCGATACAAAGCTTGAATGACCGGCGGATCGACGACCGCGTTCATTTTGACGACCATGCGTGCCGAACGCCCGTGCTTGGCATGGCGCGTTTCGCGGTCGATCAGCGCGATACACGTCTTGGCCATGTCGCGCGGCGCCACGATCAGCGGCTTGTAGGAAGGCTGCTCGGAGTAGGCGGTCAAATAGTTGAAAACGTCATGAACGGCCGAAGTAATGGCCTCGTCGCTGGTCAGCAGACTGAAATCGCTGTAAAAGCGGGCGGTGGAGGGATTGTAATTCCCGGTGCCGAGATGCGCGTAGCGGCGAATTTTTCCGTCGGGATCATTGCGCACGACCAATGCCAGCTTGGCGTGGGTCTTCAGTCCGGCCAAGCCATGGAACACCTGCACCCCGGCGTCTTCCAGACTGCGCGCCCAGTGGATGTTGGAGGCTTCATCAAAACTCGCCTTCAATTCCACGACGACGGTTACTTCCTTTTTCCCCGCCGCTTCCAGCAACGCCTGGGCGACCGGCGAATCGGTGTTGGTGCGGTACAGCGTCTGCTTCATGGAAAGCACGCGGGGATCGTGGCTGGCGGTACACAGAAAGTTGACCACCGTGTCGTAGGACTCATACGGGTGGTGCAACAGCACATCCTGGCGGCGTAAGAAATCGAAAAGGGAATCGGCGTCATGGCCGACGCGGACCTGGCGCGGAACGAATGGCGGATACTTGAGGTCCGGGCGCTTGGTCTCCTCGTAGAGATGAAACAGCCGCTGAAGATTGACGGGCCCGCGGACGCGGAACACCAGCGACTCGTCCAGTTCGAACTCCGACACCAGGCGGCTGACGATGTCGGGATGCGCGCCTTCCTCGATTTCCAGCCGCACCGCGACACCTTTGCGGCGCTGCGCGACTTGTGAGTCGATCGTTTCCAGCAAGGTCCGGCTTTCTTCCTGTTCGAGGTAGAGATTGCTGTTGCGCGTGACGCGAAACGCGGTGGAAGCCAGGATCTCGTAGCCGCGGTAGAGCTTCGATGCATACGTCGAAATGATGTCCTGCAGAAACGCGTAGTGGATACTTCCGTTGTCGGTCGGAACCCGCAGCAGGCGAGGCAAGGCCCGCGGCACGGTGAGCACGCCGAAGTACGGTTTGCCGTTCCCGCCACGCCGGCGCCGCAAGAGAAACGCGATACACAGCGCCTTGTTCAATACATGCGGAAAGGGATGCGAGGGATCGACGGTTACCGGCGTGAGCATCGGATTCACACGCCGCTCGTAAAACGTCTTCGTGAACTTCAGGGCCTTTGGGTCCAGCTCCCCGGTCGAGGAAACGCGGATCGATTGTTTGGCCAGCGCGGGGAGCAATTCGTCGTTCCAGCACTTGTATTGATCGCGAACGAAAACGTGCATCGCCGCGGAGACTTTTTCGAGTTCTTCCTCGGAGGTCAGGCCATCCGGGCTGATTTCGCGCGAGCCGTGTTCGATGCGCTGGAGGAAGCTGGAAACACGGATTTCCACGAACTCGTCCAGATTATTCGCGGTAATGGCCAGGAACTTGACGCGCTCGAGAAGCGGGTTGCCGATGTCGCGCGCTTCTTCCAAAACGCGGCGGTTGAACTCCAGCCACTGGACGTGGCGGTTGAGATAGTGACGCGGATCGTTGAGAACGGGCCGTTTCATGGTTCTCGTCTTTGAGTGCTCCCATTCACCGTGGGTGCTGAATCGCAAGCTGAGATCTTTCGGGCATCCTTATCGGGTGCGCTCAGGATGACAGTTTTGCGAAGGGATGCAGAGAAATAGCGCAAGTGTGTTACGGACAGATGAATGCGCCCGCAAATGATATGCTGCCTCGTGGAGGAAGAAAAGCTTGCGAATCTCCCGGCTTTGCACAGCTTTGGCGTTGGTGACGATGCTGGCGATTGTTGCGGTTCGCAAGGCGAGGGTCGACGAGGATCAGAAAATTGTGAAATTGGAGGCCATCTTCGCGCCTTTCACCGACTCGAAATCCCCGGGCGTCGCGGTGCTGGTGCGAAAAGCGGGCCAAGTCGTTTTCGAGCGAGGTTACGGCGCGCGAGACCTGCGAACGTTCACCGCCATCGATCCGCAAACGAACTTTCGGCTTGCTTCGTGCACCAAACAATTCACCGCCATGGCGGTCATGCTGCTGGTACATGACGGCAGACTCCGCTACGAAGAAAATCTCACCGAAGTATTTCCCAAATTTCCGGCTTATGGGAAAACAATTACCGTTCGCCACTTGCTGAACCATACGTCCGGCCTGCAAGACTACGAAACGCTAATGGAGCAGGAAGGACGCCGCGGTGACCGGCACTGGACCGAAGAAAATCAAATCCGGGATGCCGAAGTTCTCGCGCTGCTGGAAAAACAAAGCTCCACGCTATTTCCTCCGGGCACCAAGTGGGCGTACAGCAATTCCGGCTACGTGCTGCTTGGATCGATCGTCGCCAAAGTTTCGGGAAAAAGCTTTGGCGAATTTCTGCACGATCGAATTTTCGGTCCGCTGAAAATGGATCAAACACTGGCGTACGAAAAAGGCAAAAACGAAGTCGCCAACCGCGCTTTCGGCCACACGAAAGAAGCGCATGGCTGGAAGCAGACTGACCAAAGTTCCACTTCAGCGACTCTCGGCGACGGCGGCGTGTACTCTTCGCTGCGCGATCTCGCGAAATGGGACGAAACGCTGGCGCAGCATACGCTGCTCGGTGAAAACGAGATGCGCCCGGCGTGGACTTCTGTGAAATTGGCTGGCGGCGCGCGGCCCGAATGGCCGGCAGATTCCGACCGCCCCGCTGGCACGCCCGTCGTGTATGGCTTTGGCTGGTTCCTTGATCCGTATCGCGGCGATCCGCGGATGTGGCATTACGGAGAGACGATGGGATTTCACACCTACATCGAGCGTTTTGGCGGCGATGCTGCGGGTCACGGCGCGCTAACCATTATCGTGCTTTGCAACCGAACCGACGTGAATCCTGAAGAACTTGCCGCCAGAGTCGCGGATCTTTTCCTCGCACCGCACTAAGAACCAGATAGCCGAATCTGTGTGTCGGCGCGAAAAAGCGGCCCTCCGCGGATAAAACCGGAGCGAAACGCAAGCACTTGCGGCGCAGCGGAAGCCGGCCCTCCCGTTCCCGAGCAGATCCTCGCTCCGATCGGAATGACATTCGCTGTGGACCATGCGACTCAGCCGAGGCCGGCGAGCTTGCCGAGGCCTTTCATTTTTGCGCGGGCGGCCATGGCGCCGTATTGCTTCATCATCGTGCGCATTTGCAGGTATTGCTTGAGGACTTGATTTACGTCCTGGACGGTGGTGCCGCTGCCCTTGGCGATGCGTTTGCGGCGCTTGCCGTCGATGACGTTGTGGTCACGGCGTTCCTGGTTGGTCATCGAGTTGATGATGGCTTCGACTTGTTTTAGCTGGCCTTCGTCGACCTTAGCGTCTTTGGGAAGATTTGCGAGCGGGCCGACCTTCGGGAGCATGTCCACGAGCTGTTCCAGCGGACCCATTTTTCGAATTTGCTTGAGCTGGTCGCGGAAATCTTCGAGGGTGAAGTCTTCTTTACGGAGTTTGCGCTCGAGCTCGATTGCGGCTTTTTTGTCGACGGCTTGCTCGGCGCGCTCGATCAGGGACATCAGGTCGCCCATGCCGAGGACGCGCGAGACGATGCGCTCGGGATAGAAACCTTCGAGGGCGTCGTATTTTTCGCCGAGGCCGACGAATTTTACTGGGGCGCCGGTGACTTTGCGGATCGAGAGGGCTGCGCCGCCTCGGGCGTCGCCGTCGAGCTTGGTGAGAACGACTCCGGTAATGCCGAGGCGCTTGTGGAATTCGCCGGCGGAGCGCACGGCGTCCTGTCCGATCATGGAATCGGCGATGAACAGAATTTCGCTGGGCTGGAGTTCTTTCTTGAGCGTGCTCAGCTCGTTCATCAGCTCGTCGTCGATGTGCAGACGGCCGGCGGTGTCAACCAGGACTACGTCGCTGGCGGAAAGTTTTGCTTCCTTGATCGCGCCGCGGACGATTTCGAGCGGCTTGTCGGTGCCTTTGCCTGGCCAGATCGGTGTGCCGACTGCTTTGGCGACCTGGGCAAGCTGTTCACGCGCGGCGGGGCGATAAACGTCGGTGGAAACGACCAGCGGGCGATGGCCTTGCTTGGTGAGCCACTTGGAAAGCTTTCCGGTGGTGGTAGTTTTGCCGGAGCCTTGCAGGCCGACGATCATCCAGACCGACGGCGGGCGCGAAGCGAACAGCGGCTTGGCGTGCTTGCCGAGCATGTCGGTGAGTTCGTCGCGAACGGTCTTGACCACCTGCTGGTCCGGCGAGAGCTGCAACATGACTTCGCTGCCGATCGATTTCCGGCGAATGTTGGCGAGCAGCTCGTCGGCGACACCGACGTTGACGTCGCCTTCGAGCAAGGCTTCGCGAATTTCGGCGAGGGCGGCGTCCAGGTGCTCTTCGGTGAGCTTGCCCTGGCCGCGAAGATTTTTGAAGGTGCGCTGAAGCTTTTCTGTCAGGTTTTCAAACATGAGTGGTGCCCCGGCTCGGGGCCATTTCGATTGTAGGGGAGGGCTAAAACTCGGTCAAATGGCGTGTGGAAACGACGGTGCGGGTACGCCACTCCGGATACTTTGGTGAGAATGGCGAGAGGACATCCAGCAGCCGAACCCTGTTAGCGAGGTCTAAAGGAGTACTAAATGATTTCCCGGAACTGACTGCGGTGTTTCCCCCTTACATCGCCCCTGCACCGACTGCTAACGTCAAGGTTTAGTCGTGATTGTGCACAACTTTTTCGTAGGCTGGGAGTTTATTGTGTATATGAATTGCCCGAAATGCCAGAGCGGGTCGGTGCGGCGATCCAAGAGGCGAACCGTTGCCGAGCGGACGGTTATGGCCGCGTTACTGGTTCGACCCTTCCGATGCGTGGACTGCGGACGCCGATTTTTCCGGCTGTCACTTCATAAAAACGTCCGGCCCGAGCCGGTCGGAGCTTCCCCAGAAGTGTCGAGCGGCAGAAGCACAGACTTGCTGGGCAGCGAAACATCGCGGCTCAACCTACACCTGAGCTAAAATACGTTTCTTGATTTTGCGGATACGGGACTCGTCGCGCTTGTAGAATGTCCATTGTTTGATCCGCTTGCCGCGGATCAGCCCTGCCTGCATTAAAATCTTCAAGTGCTCGCTGGCGGTAGGCTGGCTGACGCGCAGCTTTGTGGCGATCAGCAGGCCGCAGACCCCGTCGTCCATCAGATCTCCGTCGATTTGAGGCGGAAAGTGCCGGACTGGATGTTTGAGCCAATCCAGGATTCTCAGCCTGCGTCCACTCGAAAGAGCGCGAAGCGCGAGTTCAAGACTCATATAGACATTTAGCCAACTCCCTAAGTAGAATAGCACGTCCACAACCAGGCGGCGAGAGACCCTTGTCTGGGAGTTAGGAAGAGTGACCAGGCCGACAGGCGCTGGACAGGCGCCCTAGAGGTGCGGCGCAAACGGCGTGTAAGTAGGAGAGTTGAAATGAGGGCGAATGTGGCGATCGATCGGGAAGGCATTGCGGGGGTGGAGAAAATCATCCGGCCGCACATCCGGCGCACCCCCGTGATGGGAGTAGAGGGCGCCGACTTTGGGCTGGAGCCGGGCGAAGTCGTTTTCAAACTCGAATTGCTGCAACACGGTGGTTCTTTCAAGGCCCGCGGGGCATTTGCAAATTTGCTCACGCGGGAAGTGCCGCGCGCCGGAGTGGTGGTGGCCTCCGGAGGGAATCACGGCGTGGCGATTGCGTTGGCGGCTTTGAAACTGAGCGTGCCTGCCAAGATTTTCGTGCCAAGCGTTGCCTCCAAGGAAAAAATCGATCGCATTCGCGCTTGCGGAGCCGAGCTGGTCATCGTCGGGGAACGCTACGCCGACGCGCTGGCGGCCAGCCAAGAGTGGGGCGCGCAGTCCGGAGCGATGGCCGTCCATGCCTACGACCAGGTGGAAACGCTGCTTGGCCAAGGAACGGTTGGCCTGGAATTTGAGGAGCAGGCGCCCGATCTGGACACGCTGCTGGTAGCGGTGGGCGGCGGCGGGCTGATCGGCGGAGTTGGGGCCTGGTACGCCGGGGGAATCAAGATCGTAGGAGTTGAGCCGGAGGCCGCGCCGACCCTGGCGAACGCGATGCGCGCGGGACGTCCCGTAGACAGCGAAGCCGGAGGCATTGCTGCTGATTCGCTGGCGCCAAAGCGCGTCGGGGAACTGATGTTTCCCCTCGCGCAAAGTTACGTAAATCGCGTAGTACTCGTGCCGGACCAGGCTATTCAGGAAGCGCAAATCGAGCTGTGGAAGGTGCTGCGCGTGGCCACGGAACCCGGGGGAGCAGCAGCGTTCGCGGCGCTGCTTTCACGGCGCTACGTACCGGCGGCGGGCGAACGCGTGGGCGTGCTGGTCTGCGGCGGCAACACGACCGCGGTGGACTTCACGCAAGCCAAGCGCGCTTGAGGTTCGGACGAACGAGGGCCTTGGCGAGCATGGCCGATGCCGTAGAGTGGCTCACGCCAAGTTTGCGCTAGCGAGCACGCAAACCAATTTCGTTCGATTCGAAGCACCCATCCCAATGTGGCACCGCAATGATCCCAGCTCGCCTCCCCGGTGACCCTGAGGTGCCAAACCCCCATTGGGGAGGACTTACACCTGTCAGAAGCACTGCCTTTGGACTCTTTTTTGCGGAGTACCATGCGGGCTCGTTCGGGCCAACGCCATGGCCGCCGACCGGGAGCGTTGCCTGGGCGCGGGAATGCAGCACTGCCTGACGAAACCTCTGCAAGCGAAAGAGCTCTTCGCGACGATCGAGCGCGTACTGCAATCGGCCGGACCAACTTCGGTGGAACTCGCGGAGCGGCCGGAAAAATTTTGCGGAATAGACGTGAACCGGTGCCGCGTTCTCTGGCGTGCTCAGGTGTCTCCGCGCGCGTCAGATGGGGCGCCGGACGCCAAGCTTGCGCATGCGGGCTTGCAGCGTGGTGCGCTTCAAACCCAGGATTGCGGCGGCGCCTTTCGGGCCGGCGATGCGCCACTCGGTCTGGCGGAGGGCACGCAGAATGTGCTGGCGCTCGGCTTCCTCCAAGGTGGTGATCGGAATCGAAGTCGGCGACAGCGCAAACAAAGAAAGGTCCGCCGAGACATTGCCGTTCGCTGAAAGCGTGGACGGCTTTAGCTCCGAGAGTGGCACGCGCAGCTCTTTTCCGGGCGAGAGCAGCACGGCGCGCTCAATGAGATTCTCCAGTTCGCGGATGTTGCCGGGCCAGTCGTAATTTACCAGCGCGTCCATCGCTTCGACGGGCACGTATTCCACGGTTTTGTTCAGGCGGCGGCTGAAGTTCTGCACGAAATAGCGCACCAGCAACGGAACGTCCTCGCGGCGTTCTCGCAGCGCCGGGATTTGAATCGGGAACACATTCAGCCGGTAGTATAAATCGCTGCGGAACTCCTTGTCGGCCACCAACCGCGAGAGGTCGCGATTGGTGGCGGCGACGACGCGGACATCGACGCGCTGCGTGCGATTGCTGCCAAGGCGCTCAAATTCCTGTTCCTGCAGGACGCGAAGCAACTTTGGCTGCAGTTCCAGCGGGATGTCTCCGATTTCGTCGAGGAAAAGCGTGCCGCGGTCGGCAAGCTCGAAGCGGCCGATTTTCTGGTTGATGGCGCCGGTGAACGCGCCTCGTTCGTGCCCGAAAAGTTCGGCTTCCAGCAAACCGGAAGGAATGGCGGCGCAGTTGACCTTGACGAAGGTGCGCTCCTTGCGCGGACTCAGGTTGTGAACCGCCCGCGCGATCACTTCTTTGCCGGTACCCGTTTCACCAAGAATTAAAACCGTAGTGCCGGCGGGCGCGACCAGCTCTACTTGCGCGAGGGCACGACGGATGGCCGGGCTGTCGCCAATAATCTCTTCGAAATTGAATGCGCTGCGAATTTCCTCTTCGAGATAGAGCTTTTCTTCGGCGAGCTTGTCTTTCAGCGCGTCGATTTGCTTGAACGCGAGCGCGTTTTCGACAGCGATGGCAATCTGCGCAGCGACTTGCTGGACCAGTTCGATGTCCGCCGCGCTGAAGACACCGGTACGACGGCTCGCGAGATTCAGCGTGCCGAAGGTGCGGCCGCGGTTGGTGAGCGGAATGCAGCAGATCGCCTGCAGTCCCTCGGCGCGAAGAAGACGCACGACCTCGCTCGGATATTGATCGAGCTCGGCGCCGCGTGACACGATGGTGCGGTTTTCGGCGATGGCCCGGCCCGCAGGCGACGCCTCGCGCGGAATGGTCATTTCCGCTTTGAGCAGACCCTGGCGGCCTGGAAAGTCGAGCGCGTGAATTTTGAGCAAGCCGGTGATCGGGTCGAGCAGCGCGAGGCTGGTGTAGTCGTGATGAATGACGCGCTGGAGAGTGGAGACGATGCCGCGGAACAACTCAGGCAATTCGAGGCTGGTGACCAGTACGTTGTTGACGTCCAGCAAAACGCGAAGGCGGTCGCGCTCGTGTGCGAGTTGCGTCTGATACGCCTGCGACGATTCCAGATTCAAAGCGTTGTCGACCGCCACGGCAACCTGGCAAGCGACGCGCTTCATGAATTGCAGCTCGCCTTCGGTGACGCGCTGGGGCACCAGGCGGCCAAAGCCCATGGCACCCAGCCGTCGCTGCGCGGTGGTGAGCGGCAGCAGGGCGAAGGAACGCACGCCTTCGTCGCGCAGGTGGCGCATGAATTCGGGATAGCGGTCTTCTTCCGCGGTGTCGCTGACGACAAAAGGTTCTTGGGACTGCCACACCCAGCCGGAGGGATGCCCGTCTACGGCAGCTTCCGAGCCGGTGTGCTTGTCGTGCGGGATGCGCGTCTCCAGGATGTGCAAGCGCATGACGTTGCGCACCGGGTCGTGCAGCGTGAGGGTAAGGAAATCGAAATCGACGACCGAGTGCAGGCGTCCGGCTAGATCGTGGAAAAGCGCCGGGAGGTCGCGCTGTTGGGAGATCGCTTCGCTGACTTCCAGCAGCGTTTCGAGCTGCTGGCGTGAGTGTTCCGCCGGCGCCGCAGGCGCCGTTTCCGGCGAAGTAATGACCGGGTCCGGCATACCAGGCAGGATAGCATCCGCGTTGGCAAAGGCTCAACCGGGCGGCCGCTGGCACCGAGCCTAGCCGGGTTCGCTCAGGGCTCGCATTTCTTTTGCGCCCGTGCCGAAGTACGGGCTTGAGGAGTCCGCAGGGCCGGAGCTGGTGACGCCGGCTTCCAGCCCGCCCTTCGAGGGGGTAGGTACAGGAAAGCCATTCTATTCGCCGCGGTGCCAGAGTCTCGGTGCGATCGCGTAGTGGAGTTGCACGAGCACGATGAACCCAATGCTCCAATAGGTATGGAAAGCGCACAGCAACGCGCCGAAGGCATAAAGCGATTGCGCGATCACGATGCGGCGCTCGATGGCTTTCGGAATCTCCGGTGCCACACCTGGTCTTACGAGCCCCAGGCGGGTGGCGCAAGTCCAGGTGAGATAAAGCGAGAGTCCCAGAAGAAATATGTTTCCCCAATAAACGAGGAGAGCGATCCGGCTGGTGAGAAATTCGGCGAGCAGCCTGGTCGAGAAGGGCAGAATCGTGACGCCGAATAGAAACATCATGTGCGTCCACGCCAGGCTGCGATGCGAGCGCTCCAGATAATTGAGTTGCGTCTGCTGACCCACCCAGAAAATGCCCAGCGTCACGAAGCTCATCAGGTACATGAGGATCTGGGGCGAGAGGCGCAACAGGGCGTTCCACAGTTCGCGCTCCGAGTGAATTGCTTCGGAGACGGGAACATGCAGGTCCAGCACGAGCAGCGTCATGGCAACGGCGAAGATGCCGTCGCTCAACGCCGCCAGACGTTCCACGCTCTGGCCGGCAATACGGTTGTAGGATGTGGTCATCGGAAGCGAACAGGGCGTTTCTAGAATTGTTGCAAACGCGCACCAGAGTACGTTCCCAAATCGCCCAATGTAAAGCAGCGCGTTGGGAGCAGCGCAGCCTCGGTCTTTTTCACAAATGGGCGTTTGCCCGCCGCCGGGTGCCGGAATAGACTGTGTCGTTCGTTCGTAGGAGGAACAAGCAATGCGTGCTGATCGCGTGGAACTTTCATGGGACCCCGGGAAGTCGCAATGGCTGGTCCGCATTCAAAATGGGGAAGAAGTGATCCGGCGTCATTGCAAAACGCCGAAGGATGCGGACGAGCAGACCTTGCGGTCCACGGCGGCGAAAACCGTACAGGATGAGGGCTACGAGCTGGATCCCGCAACCGTGAGCATTCGCCGCTAAAGCGGATTGCTCGCGCCAGCTCGCAACGAGCGGCCTGAAGGCTCGGCGATTATTGCTTGTCGCGCGAGGACTGTGGCGACGTTTTCTCTCCGATCCATGCGGGAGGATCGCTCGCGGGGAAGGACTCTTCCGACGCTTCCTCGACCGGATCGATTGGCGGCAAGGGTTGCGCGGGATCTTCGTGCACGGACTCGGGCGCCTTTTTTTGCGCGGGCTTGGTCATAGATAAAGTATATCCCCCGGTCGTTTCACAGCACATACCGTGAACAGCCTAGGAAGAACTACGTCGCACCCAGGACCCGCTATTTCCGCCCGACGAATCGGACCCTGACGGTGAGCGCTCGGCTTTGTCCGCCAGAGAAGGCGCCGAAATTAGGCGCGTCCATGTTGTTGACGACGGTGTCGGGATTTTGGCGGCCGAGGATGTTCACGCCTTCGATGCGGGCGGCCCACAGGTAGCCGCGGAATCCGAATTTCTTTTCCAGGCCGAGATTCAGGCTGGCGTAGGCCGGGAAGCGCATCGAGTTCGGCGGACCTACCAGTTGCTGCTGAAGGTTGATGACGCTAAAGGGATAGCCAGTTCGGTATTCGAGAAAATAGCTCAACTGCACGCCCCAAATGTGCGTAGGCGTCCAGCCCCAGGTAAGCACGCGGTTGGGTGCGTCCCAGTTCAGCGGGCCGGGTTGTTGCGCGGCGTAGAAGATGGAGCCGAGTGCGGGGTTGAGGTCCTGGTCGGAGCGCGCAAGCGAACGCGTGTACGCCGCATAGAGCTCGGTGGTTTCCGAGAAGACGCGGCGCGCGGAAAATGCCGCGGAACGGTAGCGGTCCTTGCGATGATCCTGAAGTAGAAAAATTCCGCCAGGCAGTGCGGATTGCTGGTCGACGTAGGCGAATTGATGGTAGCCGTTGCGCGCGAGGAGTTCGGCGCTTAGGAGCGTATTGCGTTTGATTTTTTGCTGCCAGCCGGCGTTGGAGATGGTGAAGCGGGGCTGCTGCAGGCCACCGGCGGGAAGCACGAACTGGCTTACCGCCGGTGGAAGAAGCGGCACCGTGCCGGTGGTGTCGTAGAACGTGTCGATCTGGCGCTGGTCGCGAGCTTGCGCGATCATCGAGAGATTCAACGGCACATCGTAGACGCCCCAGCCGAGAGAAAACTTGCTCCGGTCGTCGCCGAAGGGCAGTACGTTGCCGGAAACATGCGGCTCGGCCATGGCGCTCTGCGTGAAGCGGTCCCAGTCGGTGCGTAAGCCTGCCTGAAAAATCAAACGCTTGGAGATCGCCCAGGTGTCTTGCGCGTAGCCGCCGGCTTGCGTGTTCGAGAGCTGAGGCGTCGCGGTGCCGGCAAAGGTGGATTGGCGGACGAGCGTGCCGTCGGCGCGCAGAGCTTCGATTTCCCCACGATCGGCCGATTGCGAATACCTCAGTCCCGAAACGTTGAGGCCGGCGGACAGTTGATGCGTGCCGAGCCAGTGGCGCGAAGCAGCCGTGACGCTGCCGACCGCTTGCAGGCGGCGACCACGCTCGCGCAAGCTCTCGAAGAAATTGCCGCTCGTGCCATTGATGAGCAGGACGTACGGGGCGTCGCCTAGCGGCGTGAAATCCAGCACGCCGCTGTCCGCGGCAAGGCCCAGCTCGAACAGCGTGTCGTGCAACCAGATCTGATCTTTCACAGCGACGAAGGAGCGGCTCTGGTGGGCGTCGAGCGTGGTCGATTCCGGATCCAGCGCGTCGAGGCCCAGGCCCGTGTCGCGGGCGCGATTGTAGAGAAACGTGCCGTGCAGGATGTGCTTCGGCGTGACGTTGTATTGCAGGCGAAGAAGATTGTCACCTGCCCATTCTTCCGAAGTGTTGGCGCCTGCGGGCTGTTGTTTGACGACCGCGAACGTATGCTGAAGGCTGATCGAGTCCGAGAACCAAAAGCGTCCGCGCTCGATGGGACCGGAAACCGTGAATCGCGGATACCAGTTGCCCAGGTGTGCGCCTTCCTGAATGTTGATGCCCGGCACGGGGTCGGTGGTGCCAAATCGCCAGCGGTCGTCGCCGTCGGGAGTGACCAGACTCAGAATGCCGGCACCAGAATGCGCATACTCGACTCCGATGCCGCCCGTCTGGACCTCCGCGGCCCGGGTAGCATCGACGTTAAATCGTGACGTCAGCGCGCCGTTCGCAGGATCGCCAATTTCAAACCCATCGAGCAGATATTGCGTATCCGCGGAACGCGCCCCCGCGATGTGCAGGTTATCGAAATTATCCTGCACAATTTCGGGCAGCGCGATCAGGCTTTGCTGAAGGACATGGGTGCTCGGAACCGGAATGTCGCGAATGTCTCGCGCTGTGAGCGTGTCCCGCTGGGCGGTGTCCTGCGTGTCGATCTGATTCGTCGGTGCCACGACTTGCACTTGCGCGTGCAATTCATGCGCATGGTTCAGAGTGAACGTAATCTCGTTGGGGCCACGGAGTAAGGTGACCTGCCTGCTGGAGAAGAGAAAGAAGCCTTCCTTGCGAACCTCGGCTGTGTAGTCGCCTGGAGGCAGGTTGCGGAACGTGAAGCGGCCCGCGCCGTCTGTTTCCGCAAGCCGCGGTGGTTCGTTGGCGCGCTCGACCGATATCTTTGCAGCGGTAACGGGCACACTGTTTTCGTCGACAACAACCCCAGTGCAATCGGCCGTATCCGCCGCGCAAATGCAGGACGGCGCAAGGATCCCAAGCCACGCTAAAGCCACAATTAGTAGACGACTCAGCCCCATGCAACACCGATCTTCTCAAAATCAGGTTTCGATTATGGGGTGATGGATGATCTGGCACATAGGATGCCAAAAAAACAGCCCGGGAACGAAGGATTTTAGAGGATGTTAGGGAATGCGGGTGGGCAGATCGGAAATGGCAGGCTCATGGCTGTGACCACGACCGTGTTCGCCGAGTCGTCGGGGAGGCGCTCGGCGAGGCCAACAGGGGCGTGGTTCCGAACGAACAGAATCGCGAATCACGACACAAGCGACGATACAAACGCGGAGGCGACCGACGCGCCCTAGCTGGAAGTTGTTTCAGGAAATGGTAGGCTCGTGGGGACTCGAACCCCAGACCTCCACCGTGTCAAGGTGGCGCTCTAACCAACTGAGCTACGAGCCTAAACTCTTCACTTGAATCGGTTTACGCAACTCGCTTTGACCCTCGATTTCTGCTTCGGGGGCCGATTCGGGACTGTCCTTCGAACTGAAAAGGCCGTCAAGCTTTTCGACCGCCGCTACCCTTGTTGCATCTAGTGAATGGGCATAGCGAGCGGTCATCGAAATTCTAGCATGCCCCAGTAAGTGCTGCACAGTAACGATATTGGCTCCTCTATCGACAAGACGAGTCGCAAATGTGTGGCGAAAGATTTGCGAATCACAACCCCAGAAGTTCGAGTGCAGGCCAATCACGGAGATGTTTTCTGCCAAACACGAAATTGCCTTAGAATTTCGGAATGCCTCTTCTGTACGTTCTCGTCCTCGCCATCGTACAAGGACTTGCGGAACTCCTTCCCGTGTCGAGTTCTGCTCATGTCGTTGTAGCTGAAAAGCTGCTGGGCGTTGACCCTTCCTCACCGCCTGCGACGCTCCTTCTCGTCATGCTCCACACGGGTACGATGTTTGCTGTAATGGTGTATTTTTGGAAGCAGTGGCGAGACACCTACTTCGAGAGCATAACTGCTTTCAAGAAGTTTGCAGGATTTGTCGTCTTAGCAACCGCACTCACCGGAGTGATCGGCGAAGCCATCATCAAAACTATCGAGAGAACATCCTTCCACGGCATCTCTCATGCGGAGATTGAGGACCTGTTTAGCCATCTCGAATTTGTTGCTCCGGCGCTGGCTCTGGCGGGAGTCCTGATTCTCCTAGCAGGCATCGTCGAGAGGAGAAAATCTAACGGAAGTGTGACCCAAACAAACGATGTAGGTGCTAGGGAAGCGGCGATTATCGGAGCTGTCCAGGGACTCTGCTTACCGTTTCGCGGATTCTCGCGGTCCGGTGCCACAATCTCCACGGGAATGCTTTTGGGCGTGGCGAAGTCACGCGCGGAAATGTTCAGTTTCGCTCTGGCTGTGGTCTTGACTCCCGTGGTCGTCTTGCGTGAAGCGATGCGGCTCGTTCATGCCGAACGCACGAGCAGAACAGCAGCCTTCGCGGCGGCGGCATTTCCCAGCCTGCTCGGGGCGGCGTTCGCGTTTCTCGCCGGCCTCATTGCATTGAAATGGTTGAGTCGCTGGCTCGAGAGCGGACGATGGTATCTCTTCGGCATCTATTGCCTGATTGCCGCAGTGGCCGTGGTTTATCTGCATCACCTGGGCTATTGAGTCTAATCTGGGCAATCAGTAGGGAACCCGTCGTCGGTTCTACACTCCACGCCAGTCCTCGGATGCAACCGGCCCTTTCAATGGAGAAAGAAGAGGAAGCGCATCTGCCTACTGCGTAAGAAATTGGCAGCACAGGAATCTTGGTGATGGTCTTCGCGCCTTTAAAGTTAACGCCTTCTTCTATTCGCGGGCATACGCGACTTGGCCGCACAATTCCTCGCGCAGACGTTTTCGCGCCTTGTGCAGTTGCGACTTCGAGTTCCCGACTGAACATCCAAGAATCTTCGCGATCTCATGGTGTTCGTAGCCATGTACGTCATGCAGAAGGAACATCGCCTTGTAACCCTCGGGCAGTTGCTCAACAGCGCTTTCCAAATTGATCCGATCGAACAACCCGCTCAAGCGCAGGTCGACAATGCCGATTTCATGTCCTATCGACCGGGTTTCGTCGTCGGCTTCAAAGTGGCTCTCCAGTGAGTCCGTCGCCAGCTTCTTCTTGCGGAAGCTCATGAAAACGACATTGGCAGTCAACCGGTAGAGCCACGAAGAAAAAGCCGATTCGCCCCGGAACGTGTGGATTTTCCGAAAAAGCTGCAGAAAGGCTTCCTGTGTCAGGTCCTCGGCTTCCACGGGGTCGCGCGCCAGGCGCAGACAAAGGGCATACACGCGGCGGTTGTGACGCCGATAAATAGATTCAAAAGCGGCTGCGTCACCACGCTGTGCCAGTCGAATCGCCTGATCTTGCAACGAAGGATCTCGAGGCCTCGTTTGTTCCGGTTCCTGCTTGGTCCCGCAGCTCGACGGTCTGTAACTTGAGAAATGTTTCACCTGCAGGGAAGGGCCGCTCACAAAGCCTCGACGGGTACGGGTGTGCTGGGAGTTAGCGGAAGGTTTAAGCGCGCAGCGATCCTGAAGCATAGCTACCCTCTACTTCCCGAGAGAACCACGTGGCCTCGCCCGCCCTCGCTCGCAGAACCTTCTGAAATCCCGGACTCCTGCAACAAGTTGCTATCCTTTATATGCATAGGATCCCTTGGCTTATCGAACGCGTGTACCGGTTTTGGAGTCCCAATGAAGCGGCTTCTCGTACATCTGCATCGGCGCTTCGGGTAGTTCACCCACCGACACTCCGTACTTCCAGTCGGACGGGCAGACGGCGATGAAGCGTGCATAACCGCCCGTCCCTCCCTGCAATTTCGGGAATCCGATCTCAACAAGCGCACCCTTCTCAGGGACTTTGTCGAGATTCGCTACGCCTTCGGCTTGGGTGTAGCCGTTTTGCAGGAGCCACGCCTCGCCTTCTAGAGTCGGTGTGGTGTCCGTGTCGAGCGCCTCGTGTCCGTGAAACAGAATATGTCTTTCGAGGTGAAGGAACTTCAATGCCTCCAGTTTGGCGCCCGGGAATTCCTTCCTCGTCGCGAGCTCGGCGTTGGGCCATTCCTTGGACCAGTCCGAGCGGATGAAAACCACGGAGCCTTCTGGGATTTTCCCGTTGCGCTGTTCCCAGGCCCGAATGTCGTCCACCGTCATCTGATAACCCGGATCTTTGGCGGCCTTGTCCTGAATGGGAATCACCACCAGTGGCCGGATCGTGTAAGTCGCAGGTAATTCATCGATGGCCGGAAAGTAGGGGTTCCAATGAGCCGGTGGATCGAGTTGTGTTCCCAGTTGATCCGTCGAGAGATCGTAGTGCGTAGCTTCGAATCCATCTTTTTCGTAGGTGTACGGCCGGTTCGTTGCTGGGTCTACGGTTGGCGCGAATTTCGAAGGCCCAAATCCGTGCCAAACGGGAACGGACGGGTTGATCGTGTGAGTCAGGTCCACGTACTTCGCGGATTTCAGCGTCTGTTCGTAGAGGGACCACAAAGAAGGCGGCGGACCCGTCTTTTGACACGCCTGAAGACCAATCATGAGAACGAGCGAGAATCCGGAGCCAATCCTGGACAGAAAATCGTGCTTTCGCATTCGCGAAATCTCCTTTGCGGAAGACCGACTCACCTATTGATGTTCGTCGACCGCCGCTCGCAATGAGAGCGGCACCAGCGCATATTCCGTTCGGTATTGCTGGTATTGCCGGTCGATCGCGAGTGGATCCGTTGCGCTTGCATAGGTGTCGTGCGTTTCTCTAACCTCACTGTGGTTAGCATCGCGCCGGGGTATCCATTGGCTTCTTTTGCGAAAGACGGCACAGTGCGGACACCATGACCCCAGCTTTACTTTGGCTGGCACGGCTTCCCATTTGTGTCCCTCACTGCAACGCCATCGGAGATGTGTGCGTTCATTTACGTAGGACTTAGACAAACAATTCCCGCCTCTGTTCGCCGCAAGTTTCTGAAAAAACGCCAAGGTGAGGCGCTGGTTACGGGCGCATTTTGGACACCAAGTCCCTTGGGCGATAGAGGCTGGAGTAGCCTCCCAACGATGTCCGTGCTTGCATTTCCACGTCAATCTAAATTTGCTGCCAAGATACTCGGTGGACAAACACATGCCCTCACGTGCCTTCGCCAAATCTCTCATCGCTGAAATGCTCAGCCTTGCGTGAAACCGTCGCCGCCCGTTATAGCACTTTCGACACCAGCTTCCGTTCCTTCTAATTCCGGCCTTCACGTTCGCTGGACGTGCTTTCCAGTGATGTCCTAGTCTGCAGGTCCACAAGAGCGGCGTACTTGCGTTCTTGTAGCTAGTTGAGAGACACCTGCCGCCACGTTCTCCGGCGATTTGGCACATCTCTTCCAATCGCAATCTCTGGTTGTGCGCACAGACCGGGCACCAGTTTCCAGTCCGTATCGAGTGTGCAGTTGCCAGCCAATCATGCCCAGCAGCGCATTGCCATCGGAGAAGTTGTGAGGAATTCACATACCCAAAAGCCAGGCACCGCCCTCCCTTCTGGTCTGCAATTTGCTGCAATAGTGGCAAGGTCAAGCGATCCACACGGGCACAGAAGGGGCACCAGTGCCCCTTCTTAACCTGAAGAGGCGCAGCGCTCCATTCATGACCCTCGGAGCAGCGCCACTCTAATTTCGTAGCGGTATTGCAATAATGTTTGGAAAGGCACTCGCCGCCGCGAGAGTTGGCTATCTCCTTCATCTGCTCGAGTGTGAGACGCCTCACGCCTGCACAATTCGGACACCAGGTCCCTTTCCGAATGCTTGCTGGAACAGCGCACCACCGGTGCCGACGTGCGCATTCCCAGAGCAGAGGGACCGTCAAGTTCACGTAGAGCGTGGAAATACACTTTCCACCCCTCTTACGTGCCAGCGCTTTCATCTCCGCAATGTTAAGCTTCAGCATCGTAAGACCTGCGCAAGTAATGTTGCTGGGCGTCCGACGTGACGGGCCGTCGAGACCCACGGCGGTCATGTTGTTGGCGATCAGATTTTGTGTCCGCCGACAACGCTAGCCAGGATTCAAGTCTGCGAAGTGCAGGACTGTTGCGTCTGTTGCGTCGACCAGAGGCGACTCGATAGAGGCGGGAATCGGAAATCTGGATCGCTCGGGCTTTCGGCGAAGCATGACAGTCCTGGTTACCATCAGGGTTGTAGGAACACGAATATCTTAGGCTGGCCTTAAGACGCGCGGTGCTTCCCCGAGAACGCCGTTCCCGTTTCCAACGGCTTCTTCTGCGCAAATTTGCACATTGGGCGCACCATGTACCGCTCTTAATCTTTCCCGGTCGCGCCGACCATCGATGACCGAGCGCGCACTGCCATCGCAGGGGTCTGTCTTTGTTGATGTAGAGATCAGATAGACATCTTCCACCCTTGCGAGCTGCCACCGAACGAAATCCCTCAAGCGTCAACTTCTGATTTCTTGCGCAAACCGGACACCAAGAACCTTGTTTGACTGATACTGGCACTGCACTCCAGCAATGTCCTTTTTCACATTGCCACAGCAACTTGGTCTTCGAGTTTATGTATTCACTTGAGAGGCAAAGGCCGCCCCGCCCTCGCGCGAGCTGACTCATTCTCTCAACCGAATCTTTTGTGCCGAACCTGCGTCGTAGGTTGTAGCATTTGAGGCACCAAGTCCCTCGCTTCCCCTTACCTCCTTTCACATTCGCCGGCGCCGCTTTCCATCTGTGCCTTCGCTTGCACTCCCATAGCAGGGAGTAACGATTGTTGATGTACGTCGTGGAGAGGCACTTTCCTCCCCGCTCCCGCGCAAGTTGCTGCAGCGCCTTGAGTTCGAGCCGTTGATTGTGGGCGCAAGCCGAGCACCAGTGACCGCTCTTAATGGAGGCCGGTGTCGCGGTCCAGCGATGCCCGGCCCCGCACGCCCACAGTAGGCGCGTGTCCGCATTGACGTATTCGGTCGAGAGACACCGGCCCCCGCGTGAAGAGGCGACCTCCACCATCGCATGCAAGGACAGGCGAGCCACATGCGCGCAATGTGGACACCACTCTCCTCCCTTTACCGGTCCCGGGGCTGCTTTCCACTCATGCCCCGCCTCGCATCTCCATCGCAGTTTCGTCTCACTGTTCATATACTGATCCGATAGACATTCACCCCCGCGATCCGCAGCCAACGCACGCATTTCTTCGAGCGTTAACCGTTTTCTGTGTGCACACGTCGGACACCAGCTGCCTCTCGTCACATTTGTGGGCATTGCACTCCACTGGTGTCCGCGTCTGCACCGCCAGCGCAATGCAACTCGCGAGCTGACATATCGCCTCGAAATGCATTTTCCCCCACGCTTCTGGGCGAGGGATCGCATCTCTGCCAAAGTGGACTTCCTCATGTCAGAACGCCTTAACAGCTCACTCGTGATCTGAGCCGATCTCGGGACTGCCCTATTGATCTGCATACATCGCGGGGTGGCGACCCTGGTCCCTTACTCACGTCCTCCTGGTACAGATAGCGAAAGAAACGGAGTTGGGAGTTGGAATTGTCGACGCAGTTCCAAAGTTTGGACTAGTGAAGAAGCCTCGCGAGCGCCGATCAGACACGCTCGCGGGGCCTTCCTCCCGGGTAGAGAGTTTTAGAAGTGGAAACCCAATTCCGCCGTCAAGGCACGCGGTGTCACATAGTGTGTGCCGCTGAAGGTGGAGATGAAATTGTAAAGGGCCTCTTTGTTGGCCACATTGACCGCTGTAAGACGCAAGCTCCACCTGTACCGGTCCCCGCGGAAGAGATTGTCGTCTCCCACGGCTATGTCGAACAAGTTCCGCTGCGCAATGCGCGGTGGGTTCTTGTCATCATCTTCTGTCCCGGGCGCTGGGATCGAGACATACTTGGAGCCGTAGCTCGATGCGGGGCACAGATTGACTCCCAAAGACGAACTGATTGGAGTTGTTGGGGTAGCAGAAACACTTCCGCAGAAGATTCCCGCCTGGAACTGTTGGTCCGCCGTGATGATGGAAGTGTCAACGACCCCATTGATGCCTAGTGGTCCGTTCGCACAATTCCCTCCGAAGCACGGCACAGGACCTGCCACAAGGCCGCTGTCGTACCGCCAGTTGAAGCCCAGCCACGGCAAGTTCTTCTTCGGCTGGTACTGGAAGTGCCCCGTCAAATTGTGGAGCTCGTCGTGATCGATCCGGAACACAGAGCCTGCCACTCCCGGTGTGGCCCCAATGCCACTGACCTGCGGACCGAAGAAGCGCGCCGCCACGCTCGATGTGATGACATACGCCATGAAACCGTGGAAGTTCGGCACGGTCGCGCGGATGGCATATCCGGGGATTTTCGAACTGGCCCACTCGATGGGATAAGTGACTGGGGTGTTGTCCAGTACACTAAAGTCGAATGCCCTGGTCGTGTACTTCCAGATATACTCGCCATCAATGACCAGGTACTTTCCGAAGGCCTGCTCGAGGCCGGCGTGAAACTCGTTGCGTTTACCCGGGGATATTGGTGGTAGCGACGGCGAGGAGCACGAGGCGCCACCCACATCCAACTGAAAGTCAAAAATGACGGGGTTACTGCAGCCGGTACTGGCAATAACGAGGTTTTCGTTGAATGGACTCTCCATCGTGCGGGCGTAAGAAACGCGCAGTACGGTGTTGGTGGCCTTGATGTTGTAGGCGATACCCACACGCGGTTCCAGTTGCTGGGCGCTAGCAAGCCCATTGTATAGATCAAGGCGCAGTCCGAGGTTAAAGCTCCAGTTTTTGATCGAAATTGTGTCTTGGACGTACGACGCAAATTCTTTAACGTCGGTGTGACCATAATAGCCGTACACCCCGCTGGTGGTTTGTCCTGCGGGGCAGCCGTCGGAGGCTGGCAGCGGGCCCGTCCTAGTCAAGTCGTAGCAGCCCAGGAGGGGAGTAAACGGGAGGACAGTAGCCCCTAGCGCTGCGTTGTTCGCTGGGTTGTTCGGTGAGAGCGCCCCAGTGCATTGGGTGAAACTAGTTATCGCCGGGTTCGTGTCGGGAGTTCCGTCAGGATTCAAACAAACAGAGTTCTCCGACGGATCGACGATGCCGTATTGGTCCTTTTCCGTTAGGAACGTATGCTGGTAGGTGATTCCCGCCTTAATGTTGTGGATCCCTTTAACGTACGAGATGCTTGTTCGGGCCCCAGCATTCAACAATGTGCGATCCTGAGCAACGGTTGACGTTTGCAAAAGCGGTGATGCGTCAGCAAAGGGATTCGCGCTTGGGTAATAGTTGAATGCATCCCGCCGCACGAAGCCGGCGAGCGTGAATACAGCGTTCGCGTTGATCACATGCGCCCACGAGGGAGCAAGGTTGAACGTTCCGATTTTAGAACGCTGGTCGGCGGGCCCCACGGGCAGGCCGTTCGGTCCCAGGCCCCCGCAGGAGCCTACTTGTCCAACGGGGCACACCGCTGGCCCCACCGCGTTGAAAGTCCAGTTGGTTCCATTCTCCGCGTCGTACGAATTCGGTGTCTGGAACCAAGACCGGCTGTAACCGGAATTGAAACTGAAGGTGTCCGCTGTAGAGAATTTGTAGTCAACGCGGTCGAATAGATTTTCCTCATTGCCTTTGTCATGGATGACGGCAAATTCGGGACGATCGAGAAATCGCCCGGTATTCAAACCGTTAGCCGAAATGAAATTGCCCCATTTGTCGCCGCCATATGCCAAGACAAACCCCGCGTTGACTGTCCCGAAGGATGCCGTAGGAAGACGTCACTGAGCCATGAGCCGGGTTAACGCCGAAGCCCGAACGCGTCGTCGCCACGATCACCAGGCTGGTCTTGCCCCCATATTCGGCGGGCGGCGCGCCTTGAATTACTTCAAGAGATTGCACCGAGTCTACTGGAAGCTGATTCGAGAACACTTTGCTTTGCTGGTCGGTGATGGGCTGTCCATCGATCGAGAAGGAATTTGACGCATGGTCGCCAAAACCGTGGAACAGTCCATTGGAGTCCGCCGCGACGCCGGGAGAAGCCAACGTGACCAAAGAGCTGAGTGAAGAGGACGCGCTCTCGAGCGGTACCTTGTCAAATAAATTGCGATCCACATCCGTGTGCGAGGTCGGATCGTTTTCCACCAGGTCTCCGCCGTTCGCTTCCACGGTCACGGTCGTCGCCGCGGCAGAGCTCACCTTCAGGCTGATCTGCACCGTGATGGGAACCGTCGAGCGAACATCAACGTCTTGCGTGTAGGACGCGAAGCCAGTCGCGTTGACTACCGTGTGGTACGTGTTGAGTGGCACGTTCGTGAAACGAAAAGACCCATCGCTTCCCGTAGTTGTTATACGGTCGTAGCCGCTGACGGGATAGGAAATCTCCACCGTAGCGTTAGCCACGCTCGCTCCCGACGGATCCTTAACCATCCCTTCAATCGATCCCGAATTCGATTGTGCCCGCCCTGGTGCCGCAAAGAACAGAAAACTCAACCCCAAAGCCAAAAACGCGTACCTGCTGCGCAAACGCTCAAACATTATTTCCTCCGTCCCGTTGCGGGACTGTGTGGTAAAAAGGTGAATGAGGACCACCAGAAAAAATGGCGGCTACGCTGCCCTAGTTGCGAGGGCTAGCGCACGGAACGACCAGTAAAGATCAGAAGGGTGTGGTTAAGCGATTACTGGAGGCGCGCGAGAGGCGCGATGGAGGGTAAACGAATCCGATGGAGCAGCGTGTTCCGGGGCCGAAGCGTGCCACGTGACTTGAAGCGGCTCGGGAATCAGGTTGAGGGCTGCGGCCGCCAGCGCCGGCATGTGCAGCGCCTGGCAAACGTGGCAAGCCGTGTCCTGCCCGTCGGTGTGATGGTGGAGGGTCGCGCCGGCAACGAAGTACAGCAGCGCCAGGCAACCTAAAATTGCCAGCGCACGCTGCCTACTTTTGCGGCCGAAGATCATCCCCAACCAGTCCCCATACACTTATAGCCTAAGCGTACCACCTTAGACGAGCGAAAAAGCGAGTTGGTTGCACAAGACAGTGCTCTAAACGTGATCGGACGGATTCGCGGATTGAATTCTTGCCAAGGCGCCCAAAACCGGCCATCCAGGCGGGGTTACTGAGAGAAGCGGCCGTTGGGCGCCGGGAGCTGCTGGCGTGACCGAACGCCTTGGCCAGCAAGCAGTACTTCCGTTGTTGTTCGGTTAGCGGAATGGATGTAGCGTGTGCTGCCGGAATTCTTTGGGAAGAGGGAGCAGTTCACCTGCATCTCTGGAGCTGCTGGCCCAATCGACGATGGCTCGGTACTGGTCGAATTCTGTTATTCCCCCGAGCCATTGTGTCCCGCTGTCGTCCGAAATGGTAACCACATTTGGAAGATCGCACGGTCCCAGGCATCCACTGATGGTTAGCTGAACGCGCTTCAGCAAGCCTCTTGCACGCCATTCCGTCTTGAGCCAGTCCACCGGAACGGAAGGTCGGCCATTGGCGATGTTCCCGCAGCAGCATCCTTGGCACACCATGACGTGCCCGATGACAAGTCGCTTTGTTACCAGCGAGAATTTGTTCGTCTGATCCATACGATTCCTCTACTCGTGTGCGACTGACGATTGGGAAATGAATCCGAGAGCAAGCTTCTTCGCCGAGGAAATGGGCGGAAGGAGTCGTGCGGAATTCAAAATGAAAGTCATTTCGGAAGAAACGTGAATGAACGCAGCGAGAAGTGGATTGAGAAACCCAAAGGCAGCCAAGCCGACACCAATGGTGTCCACGACCAGCGTTCCGACAAAGTTCTGCATGATAGTGCGGTGGCATCGCCGCGCGATCCTGAGGGTCTCGACCAGCTTTGATAGATCATTGCCGATCAAGACGACATTTGCGCTTTCGCGTGCGACATCTGTGCCAGCACCCATCGCCACCCCGACCGTCGCCTTCATAAGCGCAGGAGCGTCATTGACTCCGTCACCCACCATGACGACGTTGTGGCGCGCCGCAGTGAGGCGGCTAATGAATGCAAGCTTGTCCTCTGGCAACAGTTCGGAGGCAATCTCGTCCACGCCCAGTTTCCCTCCGATGTCGTCAGCGACAGCCTTGGAGTCCCCCGTTAGAAGAACTGTTTTCAATCCCATCGATTTGAGATCTTGTATCGCCTTTGTTGCTTCGGGCCGAAGCGTATCGGCGACGACAAGAATTCCGAGGAACTTGCCTCCTTGCGCCACAAAAATCTCTGAATCTGTCTTGAGAGACGGCGTTGGTTGGGAGCGCAATCCTGTGTCCCTCAAGAAAGAGCCGACTGCCTACGATGATTTCCATCCCGCGACAGACCGCAACGATTCCTTTTCCTGGCGTGTAATCGAATTTTTCAGGTTCTTCACCGGAGATTCCCCAGTTTGATGCCTTCTTCAGAATTGCTTTCGCCACTGGATGCTCAGACCGCGATTCAGCAGTCACCGCCGCTTGCAGTAAGGAAGCAACTGGAACTCTTTCTCCGGGACGAACATCAGCCACTTCGGGGGTGCCGTAGGTGAGAGTTCCCGTTTTGTCGAGAAGAATCGTATCGATGGTCGCGAGGGATTCCAGGTAGAGCCCACCCTTGATGATCGAACCGAGTTGCGCGGAACGTCCAATCCCACCAAGAATTGCCAACGGGGTTCCCGCAGCAATCCCACACGCACCGGCAACGATGACTACAGAAATAGTCGAGCGGATATTGTGGGTGACTAAGAATGTAAGAGCGGCAGCTCCAAGCGCGAAGTAAACCAGATAACCCGCGAGGCGGTCTGCAATTCCCTGAATGGGAGCACGCGATTTTTCCGCACGCTCCACAGCGTTAATGATCTTGCCGAACGTCGTATCGCGACCCATTCGGTCAACCCGGATTTCCAGTGCCCCGGACTGATTAATCGTTCCGGCATAGACCGACGACCCGTTGGTCTTCTCCGCAGGCATCGATTCGCCCGTGATCGTTGCCTGATCAACGAACGAGTGGCCTCCGGCGACAAGGCCATCGACTGGAATTCGCGCCCCCGGCTTCACGAGGACGAGGTCGCCAACAGCGATTTCTTTGGTCTCAACATTTTGCCAGCTGTCGTTTCTGCGTACCGTCGCAGTCGTGGGCAGCAGACCAACCAAATGGCGGATTGCGGTGCGTCCACGGCTAACGGTGAGACCTTCAAGAATCTCGGCAACGAGTACAAACAAGGTGATAACGAGTGCCGTGAATATTTCGCGGATCGCGAGCGCCGCCACGATGGCAATGGCCATCGAAAGTTCCATCGTCATCCGACGCTGGACGATATTCTCGTACGCTTCATGGAATATCGGAAATCCACCAACGAGCGTGCAGATTACGCCGATGCCCGTTATGTAGGGATTCCGCGCTCCACCGAGAAACCAAAGGGCCGCAGCGGCGGCGGCGACAAACAGGACCCTGTTGATCTCTCGCCAGTTCACCGCATGTTCGTGCTCGTGGCCGTCTTCGTGGCCGGGGAGATCAGACGACTGCCGCTCTTCCATTTCTTCCACATTCCCGGCAACTTCGGTTTGTTTCAATTGCGCCTGATTCATAACGGATCACCATCTCTTCAAGATTTGAGGATTGGCGAAACTACTTTAGATACCTTCGAACCACGTCGATGAGTTCTTCGGCTGCTTCCGCCTGCGGAGAGTTCTTGCCGGATTTCGGATCGAGAACATGGAATCGGACGTGACCCTCCAGCACTTCCGCCATCAATCCGTTCAATGCGCCACGGCAAGCGGCCATGAGTTGCAACACGCTGGAACACTCCTGGTCAGCGTCGAGTGCTCGCTCGATGGCTTCCACCTGCCCGCGAATCCTGCGAACACGGCCCAGAAGTCTCACTTTGTCCTTTGTCGTGTGAGCCATTTCGTTTCCTCCGTTTTTCTTGACATAATATACTCTAGTATAGTATATGCTGCAAGTTGGATGTAACCCAAGCGCGACGCCGGACGAAGTTCATTTCTCTCCGCGTTCTCAGGTTTGGGCAAATCTGCAAACTGGAATGGTGCAAGGGACTGTCCAACCTTGTCGTTGAGGGTGAGTCTATGACCTTGCCATCCTGACAGTCTTCCGTTTTCTCTCCTGCAAGGAGAGTCATGCCCGCATCGCTTCAGAAGTTTTCCGACAATCACAAGACTAACCGGACGTTGGACGGTTATTGAGGTTTCCAGAGTCGATGCGGGAGTAAATAGGTGAAACCGACGAACGCCTCCCAACTTGTTGATGTGCCAGTCAGCCCGTGATTGAAGCCCGTGTCAAAAACCAAGTTTTTCCGCGCCGAATAGCTAACCGCCCAAAGATTTCCAACCGCATTGCGCTTCAAGAATGGCTGCGTGAAGTGCCAAATTTCTCCGGAGAGCGTAAGTCGATGCAAGAAAGGATGGGCAATGGTCAATGACTGGCCAAACTGTCCGCGCTGTACAGGCTCTTGAACCAATTCTGTGAAAAACGCGTTTGCATCGTAGTGAAATCCTTTCACGTCTGCGCTCGCCAAAACCAGAAATGAGTTCGTAGGACTTCCGTAGTCAAACTCTGGAGCACCGCCATCATATACACGATGGAAATAACTAACCGCCAGTGTCGGCGTCGCACCTTCGCCGCGGTACACAACGCCCTGCGCTCCCAGGAAAATGTCGGCAGGGCGGTCAGCAGTAGCTCCATCCGTCGTGTAGTGCGCGATAGGTTCTGCTTGCACCAGAAATTCCAGGCGCGATGCAATGGCAAGCTTTACAACTTCGTTGAGACTGTAACGAGAGGAAAATTCGGGAGAATTGTATGCAGGCGTGAAACCCGTTTCAAACTGAAGATACCCTACGGGAGTGGGTGTCGCCGGAGTAGAAACGGTGGGACGACCGGGATTTGCCTCTGGTTCAACGACAACTCCTGATTGCGCTGTCACGGGCCGAGAAGCTGTTAAGAATAAGAGCACGGCAATTAAGACGAGCCTCAACTATCCCCCAGTGTCAAACAGCAAGTCGGCTAGCATTCTTGCATTGGCACCTTGTTTCAACAATGAAGGAATGTTGTTTGCCGAGGGTTATCTTCAGCGATTTCTCCAAAGCGGAGCCGCCAGGCGCGTCACACCCAACGAGCCCAAGACAGTCCGGCCTCCGAGCCAGTTCCAGAACGCCTTAAACACTATCCCGACTCGATAAGCTAGACCTAGATTGCTTTTGACCCGAGCATTGGTTTGAAATCGTATCGGTTCGGGAAGGCACGGCCCATGCCCTACGCCCCTACTAACGAGCAGCAGGCGATTCTCGCACACCCTATAGGCAGTCACGCACGAGTCCTGGCAGGTCCTAGAACCGGCGAGAGCGCGACGCTTGTTGCGCTAATGGATCAGCTCCTCCCCGACGAGCCTGAAAGCGCTCCGCGGCGCGAGGTTGGAAAGTGAGAACAGATCCTTGAGGGACTCCTCTAAGGCGTATCCACGTGGCTGAGACTCGAGGGCATTAAGCTTTGGAGCTGTGTTAACAGCGCAGTTCTCTTGGCATCAGAAAGCGTCGCGACGGCTGCGGTTTTGTTGACGGACGGCAAACCGTCGAGGAATTTCGGATTTCGCAACTCCGGGATCTTGAACTCAACCCTGACCAGCAATTCGTTAAGAGTCTGAATATCTTCGCGGGTTATTGGATTGCCCTTATTCTGTCGGTACAAGATGGACTTCCGAACGATCTCGTTTATCAGGTCGCAGAAACGGTCGGGCTTGTTTTCCAACGTGGCTCTTAGAAGAGCAACAAGTGCGGGCTGCTTGCTGCCTCCCTGCCAGAATTGTCCGAGATGCACTGCGTTGGCTGCTCCCTCGAGCGAAATAGATGGACTGGCGAACGGGTGGGCTTTCGCTGGCAAAAAGTCGTAGAGATGTTTGCCCAACTCGGAAATCGTCTGCTCTTGAATCAGCGTTAGGCGCATCGAAGGGAAGCCGGGCACGCGGCGTCAAAAGGGAAAATCGTTAGCTAATTCCGTTAGGTGACCGTTAGACAGCTCGTAACTTATTGCAAAGAGGCGGGCGAGCCTGTAAGCCGGGTATCGTGATGGCACCGCTTCTGGTCACAACTCTCTAAGTTTGCTTCGACACGAAGCCATTTTGTGATTCTGCTGTCAAGGCCAGCCGTCTGGTGACGAAGAAAGCTTTCATGGGCTGGTGATCTAATCCCCATCCAATAGAAGGTGGTCGATTAGAAAGGAGAGCATCTCTCTGTCCTCCAGCGCATCGGTGCCACCGTATTGTTTGGAGTCACGGCTTGTGAAAGCCTGAACAATTCTGTAGCCCCGGTCGCTCTCTTCGAGCCGAACCTTGTAAATACAAAATCCCGTCCAACTGCGGACGAAGATCAGCCACCGGTCTTTGAAGAAAATGTGCCAGCGATCCTCCATACTCTCAGCCACGAAGCCCCGCTTGAGGCGCAAGAACTCGGCCTCAGTGAAACTGCGCTCGAACGGAATTTGGACTCGCAGTCTGGGTAATGGGCGAGGTTTAATCACCGCAATCCCTCATTTCGTATTCCTAAGCCTGATTTTCACGGGAGTCCCCGCCGACGCGCAAAATGCCGTAGCAGCGCTCACGCCCAATGCCGTTCCCACGGCTCGCCAGGACGCTCCTTGAGATCGAAGCCGGTTGATTTCATGTGTATTCGTTATTTTTCGTGGCCGGCCCAGAATTTTTCCTTTCGCACGTGCATTCCGCAATCCGGCTTTAACGCGTTCGGCGATCAAATTTCGCTCTAGTTCAGCTACAGCGCCCAAAACGGTGAAGACCATCTTTCCGGTCGGCGTAGAAGTGTCCACCTGCTCTGACAGACTCACAAATTCGATGCCGAGTGCCTTGAACGTCTCCAGAGCGCGCAACAGGTGACTTACCGATCTCGCAAAACGGTCGAAGCGCCAGCAGACCACCGCATCGAAGCGTCTGAGGTGAGCGTCTGCAAGCAGTTTATTGAGTTCGGGACGACTTTCCTTCATGCCGGAAATGCCTTCGTCGATGTATTCGCGCGTGACAGCCCACCCTCTTCTTTTCGCGTACGACCGAATTTCCATTAACTGCATTTCTGGGTGCTGATTCCCGTTTCCAGTGCTCACTCTGGCGTAAATCGCTGTTTTCATCGTCGATCCTCCTAAAATCCTTTCATCCGATACCGGGCGACTAGAACGGGTCGGGCCGCACCCGTATGACCCTCGCAGTGGCGGCTAGCAGCCCCGTACAGTGGCTTTCGGGCCGCCTCCGAGGGGTAGGCCGGGCGAAGCCGATTCGTTTGTGTAATCGCCTTACAATTGGTTTTATAACTCATCGTTTATCAGTACAAAACTAGTAATTATACTCTTAAGTTTTGATGCCGTAAAGCCCAAAAATTGCTATCGAGATGCGATCGGGACGTCGAGGAAATGAGCGTTCTGAGCATGAAAACGGTCAAAAGCGCCTAAGACAAGCGCAAACACGTCATTCACCAGCAGGCAGCAATTGGCCTAAATTTGAACCTGAATTTGGGCCGAATGCTGAAAAGCCTTGAATGTGAGGTATGAAAATATTGTTTCAGATAAAGAGAGGCACTAAGTACCCCGGGGGCAGTGTGCATGTCCACAAGAACCGGCTCGAGATCGAAGCAAAGTTCAGGTGGCGAATCTTTTCGGGATTCTGATCAGGAAAGCATGCTCGACGGCTGCGTCACAACACTTTCAATGCGGGGGCCGATCGGGGACTACTATCCGTCAAGAATGCTCGAAATGAGGTGAGACCGATTGAAAATAAAAACTGGCGAATCGTCACTGAAATCGTGGCCAACTTGCTGAAGAAGCTGTTGAAGGATCAAACTATCCAATCGCCGTGTCAAGGTGGCGCTCTAACCAACTGAGCTACGAGCCTAACGCTTCGCTAGTTTAACATGACCGAGCACATGACCAAGAAGATGTCGCTGGCCAACGCGGGTAACCTTCGATGCGCGTGAGCATTGCTGAGGCGCTGAAGCAAAAATGCCCTCGGACGGCGCTGGGTTGCGTGACGGCGCACGTGGAAGCGGCGGCGACCCCGGCTGAATTGCTTGCCGAGATGCAGGCGCGCGTGGACAAGATAGTGAAGCAGCCCGAGCCTCGCGGCATTTTGGAATCGCCGGATATTACAGCGACGCGTGCCGCGTACAAGGCGCTGGGCAAGGATCCTGCGCGGTATCGCGGATCGGCGGAGGCGCTCGTGCGGCGCATCATTGCTGGAAAAGGTCTACCGCAGATCAATGCGGTCGTCGACGTGATCAATCTGGTATCGGTCGAGAGCCGGTTGTCCGTCGGCTTATACGATCTGGCGCATGTGAGCGGAGACATCGAATTTCGCGCTGGGCGCGCGGGTGAAACCTACAAGGGCATCGGCAAATACGATCTGAACCTCGAAGGCTTGCCCGTATTTTGCGATGCGGTTGGGCCGCACGGAAGTCCGACCAGCGATTCGGAACGCACGATGGTTACCGCGGAAACCAAACGCGTCGTCGCGATTATCGTTTCGTTCGGCGGTAGCGATGCGCTGGAGCGCTGGACGCAACAGCTGGTTGCTTTACTGGAACGCTACGCCGCAGCGCGAGAGTGCGAAGTCTCGATCGTCGCTTAATTTGTCACGCGTCCGATTCCCGGCGCGACTTATTGCGAAACCGGCTCCGCGAGCAGTTCTCCTTCGGCCAGCGAGCGATCCTTGAAAAATCCACGGGCGGCTAGCAGTTCGGCGTTGAGCACGGCTGCGCCTGCTGCGCCGCGGACCAGATTGTTCGAAAGCAACGTTAGCTTGATGTCGAGCAACGGGCATTCGCGCACTCGGCCTACCACGGCGGCCATGCCGTTGCCTGCATTTGCATCGCGGCGCGGCTGCGGGCGGTTCTCGTCGTCGAGTACGTGAACCGGGTGACGCAGTGCCGACGGAAGCGACGCGAGCTCGGGGCTGACTTCAAAACTCCGCAGGGCTTCGCGGACCTCCTCGGTCGATGCAATCTTCTTCATGCTAACGCTGATGCATTCGAGGTGGCCTTCCAGCACCGGCACGCGATTGCAGTGCGCGCTGAGACCCAGACCCGCGTCGACGAAGCGCTTGCCATCCCACTTGCCAAGCAGTTTCTGCGGCTCCGATTCCATCTTTTCTTCTTCGCCGCTGATGAACGGAACGACGTTACCGTGGATGTCCATTGACGCGACGCCGGGATAGCCAGCGCCGGAGACCGCCTGCAACGTCACAACGAAAATTTTCTCGAGGCCGAATGCGTCGGCTAGCGGTTTCAGTACCAGGACAAGTCCCGCGGTCGAGCAATTGGGATTCGTGACGATGAATCCGGTGTGGTAACCCCGCAGTTTTTGCTGCAACGGAATCGCCTCGAGATGTGCGGCGTTGACCTCGGGAATCAGCAGCGGCACATCGGGATCCATGCGGTGATTTCTGGAATTGCTGACCACCGGGTAGCCGGCGCGTGCGAAGTCTTCTTCCGCGGAACCCGCGATCGATGCATCGAGCGCGGAGAACACGAAGTCGCAATCGAGCGAAGGATCGAGACCTTTGACGATGAGGTCGCGCGCGGCTTCCGGAATCGGCGCGTCGAGGTGCCAGCGCGCGGCCTCGGCGTACGACTTGCCGGAAGAGCGCTCGGAGGCGGCTACTTCGGTCAACTCAAACCATGGATGATCGGCGAGCAGTTTGACAATCCGCTGCCCGACCAGACCCGTAGCGCCGAGCACGGCGGCACGCCATTTCCTGGACATACTTACGGGCAGCGGGTTCGCCTGGGTGGACACCTCGATCGACGCCCTGTTTGGCCCATGCCCACTCATGCCGCACCTTCCTGCTTGACCTGTGGCGACAAAGAATCGGAGCGCCGGGACAACCCGATGCGAGTGCCCCGAGCTTGTGGCTTGAAGGTGTTGCGCACCCACACGGTCATTTCGTTTTCGGCCGCTAGTGGCAGCACGTGCGGGTGCAAAACCTTGGCTCCGCTGGCCGCCAGCGCGTGCGCTTCGTCGTAGCTGAGATCGTGCAAGAGCTTGGCTTGAGCGGATTCGTTTGGATTGGCGGTGTAAATGCCGTCCACGTCGGTCCAGATCACCAGTTCATCGGCGTCCACCACGTGGGCGATGATCGCGCCGGAAAAATCGGAACTGTTGCGCCCGAGCGTGGTGATGCGGCCGTCGGGAGTTGCGCCGACAAATCCGGTGACGACCGGGACGACGCCATCTTCGAGGAGTGGCACCAGGAGGTCGCGGCCACGGCGTCTGGTTTGTTCCAGGTGAGGTTTGGCATCGCGAAACGTGTCGCAGGTCAGAACGAACTCGGAAGACGATACGGGAACAGCGGCAACGCCGGAGCGCCCCAGCGCGGCGGCAAACAAGCGCGCGCTGAGGCGTTCGCCGAAAGACGCTAGGCAGTCGAAAAGCTCGGGCGTAGCCGCGACGTAATCATGCGCTGGAACCTTGTGAAGGAGGTCGCGGCCGAGAGAGTCAAGCTGGTAGGAAACGCGATCGTGCTCTCCGACATAGAGCCCCAGTTCCTCAAGAACGCCGTGGTGCAGCCGGAGAACGGCTTCGGCCTCGGCGCGCGCGCGCTGGCCTTTGCGCTCGGCGAGAAGCTGCGCAATCGCGAGAAGCCAGTCGGTAACTCCCTTCATCGCGGAGACGATCACGACAACGTGCGAGGACTGCGCAACGGGACGCACCAAGCCGGCAGCGTGCAACATCCGCTTGGCACCCAATAACGAAGTGCCGCCAAACTTAAACGCGACCACCGCTTGGCCCCCGCGAACCAAGCCGCTCGATTCGCGATCATGCGGTACGGGGACCGCATTGCCTGATTGCGGGGATAAATCACCCTCCGCGACTACTGCTTGAACGTTTTCCGACTTCATGGCTGACGCTCCCTTGTGGGTTACCGCTGGAGCGACTCTGGAGGGGGCTTAAAAGAAGAAACCCACCGCCAGTTCGCTTCGGCGGTGGGTTGGAAACTTTGTTTCGCTTGCTAGTTTCTCCACTCGCCGGTAGCGGTAATCGTCGACGTAGTCGTAGTCGTAATAATCGACGGCGACGGCATCGAGGAGGTAATGCGCTTAGCGGCGAAGAAGGAAATCATATCGAGGGGCAAGATAGCACGAGCCTGGGCGCCAGGGAAGTGAATATTTTGCAATGATAGCAGCCGTGCCGCGGGGATCAAGAGCTCTGGAGTTTTGGTTAACATATTGTATCCCCGCCGATTTTTGTAAGTGCTGATTGTAAATAGCTTACGCTCAAACGCATTCGCTTTCTCTATTCCGCCGGCAACGCGCAGCAACCACTTCGACCGAGTTGCTTTCTGCGGATCAGACGCGATCCGCCCAGGTTCACAAGGGCCGCTTGAACATTCTCACCCGTAGGTAAGACCGGTTCGTCACACCACATCCGTAGATTGCAAAGTCCTACGACCCGCCTACATAGTTTTAGTACTACATGGCAAAGTGCTGATAATACATGGCTTATCGGCGCTACTTTTGCGCTGGGAGCGGGTTTAAATGGGCAAGGGTTGCTGGGCGCTCGCGCCTCCGGGGTAATTCAAAACGACTGGAAAGGAAGCTGATTATGAAACCCATGAAGTGGCTTAGCGGAATCCTGATGCTGGCAATCGTGGTCCTGGCCTCCGGCTGCGGCGGAGGGGCGTCTAACTCGTCGTCTACTTCCGTGCAGCAGCAGAGCGGAAGCGTATTCGTAAATGGCACAGACGCTCCTTTACCGAGCGTGTTGTCCTTTCAAGTGGACATTACCGGCATGACGGTATCGGACGGAACCAATACGCCGGTATCCGTCCTGAACGGAACGCAAACAGTGGACTTCGCGAAGCTGAACGGATTGCATACCTTGCTGGATATCAACACGATTCCAGCGGGAACGTACTCCACCGTGAATGTGACGCTGGCAAATCCGGAAATCGTATATTTGAACGTGACGAACCCGCAAACGACTCCTCCGACGCGGCCGACGGTCACGACGCTCAATGGAACGACGTCGCCGGCCGTCACGCTGACGCAGTCGGCGGTGACGATCAGCCTCAGCAGCCCGTTGACGGTGAACGCAGGCGACATCATCGGCTTGTCCTTTGACTTCGACTTGCGGGACTCGATCCAAGTCGATTCCAACGGGAATTTTACCGGAGCGGTAAACCCCACGTTGAACCTGAAAGCGGTTACACCGAGCGACTCCAACGCCTACATCGATGATTTCGTGGCAGGCGTTGTCAGCGCCACGGGGACAAGTTCGTTCCTGATTCAGGGGCCGCACGGACACCAGTTCACGGTGAATGTGAACGGCCAGACGGAGTGGGAAAATAGCGAGAGCATCGCCAACCTGACGAGCACGTCGATTGTGGAGATTTCGGGCACCATTGACGCGACGTCGGGAGCGATTCTGGCAGACACGGTCGCGATCCTGTCGCAGAACAGCTTCTATGCAGGCGGGCTGATCACGTTCGTGGATCCGGCAACGAATGCGGCGAACGATTTCGATCTGTATGTGCGAGACGTGTTGCCGGCCGGAACCGGTTTCCAGTCGGGGCAGATTTCGACGATTGACTTGACCGGAACCGAAAACTACTTCATCTATTGGTGGCACAACAAGTTCACCAATTTCCTGTTCAACTCCAGCCTGCTCGTACCAGGGCAACACGTGAGCGTCGGCGGGCCGTTCACCAATGGCGCCGTCACCGTGAAGCGCGTTGTCTTGCGACACGAAGGACACAACGGAGCATGGGTGGTGGGCAGCACGGATGTTGGAGCAAACACGTTCCAGTTCAACTCGAATGGGCTGGCGGGCGTGTTGTTCAACGGACCGATCACCGTGTATTGCACACCGTTTACGGTGTTCAAGGGCGGGTTGACGGGCCTCAGCGGCTTGACCGGCAACGTGGCCATCAATGTGCGCGTCGTGGGTCTGGTGTTGAAGGATCCCATCAGCGGTCAGCCGGTGTTCGTGGCACATAGCGTTGAGCAGCTGACGAACTAAGAAAGCAAGACAAAGACAAGGGCGGCCACTCCGCGGGTTGGAGTGGCCGTTTTTGTTGTTACAGCGCACGAGTTGCTGACGTGTTGATAGAGGCAACTTCGGCGGCTGACCTCGAGGAGAATTTGCTCCAGTGCGCACGCCGACCCATTCGCAGGAGGCGAGCGGCGACGGAGAAAATCGGCGTGCTCCGGTCAAAATGACAACGGTAAGCATCGGCGCACGGTCGTGGGGCGGCGGACGGTCGTCGAACGGTGCACAAGCGGCGGGCCGATGGGCAGTTCGCAGCTGCGTCGGTCGTGGACGGGAAACTGTCCGGGTTGGTAAGACCTAGGTCTCGAACAGGAGGCTCGAGCAGGTCAGGCCGGACTCGGCTTTTTGGAGTTCGGAGATGTCGAGCGGGGTTACGTGGAAACCGGAAGACTCGATTCTTGCTCGGGTTTGCGGGAACGAAGCCGGAAAGATTACGGTGTCTCCGAGTGCGAGGGCGTTGCCGGCGTGGGGTTCCTCCGGGGCTACGTCGACCCATTCGTAACGATCGAAAAACGTTGAGTCGAACCAGGCGATATTGGCGAGCAGATAGTTTCGGCCCAAATACGTGACCGCCGATTTCAGGTGCAGGCAGCCGGAGACGGGCACGGCGATGACTTTGTAATTGTGGGGACCGACGATGGCGGCGAGCTGGCGAATCCCTTCGGGGTTGGTTCGCTTCGTGAGGCCAACATAGAGCGTACGACCGATGCGGAGGACATCGCCCCCTTCGATGATGCCGGGCGCGGTGATGTACGCGAGCTTTCGGAACGGAATGAGAGCTTTGGCGAGAGAGGCCGCTTCCGGGCGGCGCGATTCCGTACCCAACGGGAAAATTACCGCGAGCTCGTCGAGGACGATGGCGGGATCTTCGACAAACATGGAGTCGGGTAGATCGGGTTCGGCGGGAAGCGAGTGCACGCGCGCTCCGATTCGTTCGAGGAGTTGTTCGTAGGCACGGTGCTGATCGCAGGCTTTCAAGAGGTCGATGGGCTGGCGTTCGACGAAGGTCAGCTCGCACTTCACGATAGCGGGACTCACGGCGCGAGTGATGGCAGTAAGCACGGATGAAAGAGTTTACATTAGCAAAGTCACGGCGCGAAGGCAGGAAGGTCGGATTGGCCGGTAGTGTCTCAGTTTGGAATTCAGATCGGAAATTTTGAGTCCCAGTATTCCGTTACCCGCTGTTCCGCTTGTTCTTGAGTCAATTCTCCGGCGCTTGGCGAATGTGAGTTTAGCTGACGGAAGAATTCGTCACTTTCGAGTCCGAGAGCCTCTTGATTGGTTTGCCCGCGTTCGCGTCCTATCTTAATAAAATGTGCTTTTACCTTTTCAGAGTCCATCTTTACTCCTCTCCGTTCGCTAAGATCACGATTTCCTCAAGACTCCAAACGTGATCGGATAGGCCAGCGGCCATCGCCGGGGTCACTCTCAGTGTCTTGTGAATTCTAGCAAAGTGGTAGTGCATGAAGTGAATCGCTACCATCGCCGCGTGATTCTCAACCTTTTTGGAGAATCCATTGGTGAGGCGGGTAAATCGCCGCATCCCCATGCGCATAGTTAGGTTCTGGCGTTCAGCGTAGCTGGTCGAAAATGTGCTTCGCTTCGGGTTGCCCGGTAATCGCTATCGGCTTGCACGATGCACTCTGCCGGGCTGTACCTTGAATCATCCCCTGCGTCATGGCCGTAAATCTTAACCAACATCGCATAATCAATCTCCGAGCCGAAAGCATCCTCTACCGCGTTCAAATACACCCGGTTCCTGTCCGTGGTCAACTGTACGCGGTTTGCAAGGCGATACGCCAAGTCTTGCATGAACTCAAAGGCTATTGCTCCGTCGCGTCCGCCGATTCTATAACTCAGGCAGAGCTTGGAATCGGCGTCGAGTGCCGTCCACGTCCAAGTACACCCCATCCCTGTGCTTGCCGGTCTGGAAAATCGGCCTTCACACGGCGATTGAAGGACCGGGCGCGAGACGATAGACTCTCGCTCGCCCAATAAGGAGCGAGACAGATGGCGGCATGGAGAAGAGCGTGCGGAGCGGCGATGGCCGTTGTGCTGGTTTTCAGCGCCGGGGGCGCGACAGCGGGGCCGCGCGGCCAGAAAATGGAAGCGGCGGTCGACGAGGTATTCGAGGACTTGACCGCGCCGGGTTCCCCGGGATGCGCTCTGGGTGTGTACCGCGACGGGCAGATCGCGTATGCCAAGGGCTACGGCCTGGCGAACGTGGAAGAAAACGTGCCGATTACGCCGAAGTCGGTGTTCGACATCGGGTCGACATCGAAGCAATTCACGGCGGCGAGTATTCTGCTGCTGGAGAAGCAAGGCAAGCTTTCGGTGAACGACGACGTGCGGAAGTATTTGCCGGAATTGCCCGACTACGGCAACAAAATCACCATTCTGCAGCTGCTGAACCACACCAGCGGGTTGCGGGACTACCTGACCTTGATGGATCTGGCGGGCTTTAATATCGACAGCGTGACGACGGATGAGGATGCTCTGGCGCTAATCACCAGGCAGAAAGCGCTGAATTTCGCGCCGGGCAGCGAGTGGTTGTACAGCAACAGCGGATTTTTCCTGCTGTCGGTCATCGTCAAGCGGGTGAGTGGAAAAACGTTGCGGGAGTTCGCCGCGGAGAATATTTTCACTCCATTAGGAATGACGCATACGGAGTATCGCGACAGTCATACTTCCCTGATTCCAGATCGCGCGATGGCTTACGATCCGAATGAAAAAAAAGACGGGTATACCTTGAACGTTTCCTATTTCGAGCAAACCGGCGATGGCGCGGTGCATACCTCCGTCGAAGACCTGTTGAAGTGGGATGAGAATTTCTACCTCGGAACGATCGGCGGAAAGATATTCCTCGCTGAACTTCAGGAACCGGGAAAGCTGAATACCGGAAAAATTCTGGACTACGCGAAGGGCCTGCGCGTCACCGACTACCGCGGCCTGCATTCGGTGCGCCATGGAGGCTCCTGGGGCGGATATCGCGCCGAGCTCCTCCGCTTTCCGGATCAACACTTTTCCGTGGCCTGCCTCTGCAACCTCGGGAATGCCAATCCTTCCCGGCGCGCGAATGAAGTGGCCGATGTGTATCTCGGCAGCCTAATGAAAGCGAAGGATCCCAAGAAGGAATTGGACGACGGCAGAAAAAAGGAAAACACCGCGACGCCGCTCACGACCGAACAACTCCGAGCTTACGCGGGTGATTATTGGGGCGAGGAACTCGGCGTGACGTACCGGCTGGGAATTGCGGATGGAAGCTTGAAACTTACGGCGGTCCTAGACCGCTCTGGACTCCCGCGGACGAATAATTTTTCACCGAATGAATTGCGGCCGGCGGGCGTCGATCAATTCACGATCGGGGGCAGGGGCGTCACGATGAAATTCAAGCGGGCCGGTGGCGGCGCTCCTTCCGGGTTCGAATTGGACGCGGGGCGCACGACGGGCGTGATGTTCGCTCGCTTAGCGACAGCGGCGCAATAGCAGAAGACTCACGGCCAGGGCGCCAATGAGCTTTGCGCGAAATGGCCGATCCAGAGCCTGGTGATGCCTGCTCCGAGCAGCATTCCGGCGACGATCAACGTGATCACGCCTATCGTAATCCAGAGATCGGATCTGGTTGCGCTCGTTGCTTTCTCCGCCTCGCGAACTCTGCCATCGGAACCATTCGCCGGTACAACGGCAGCCGCCGGAACATCGGTAAACTCCGTAGGCATGATCAGGCAGTAGCCCCTGCGTGGAACGGTCTCAATGTAGAGCGGTCGATCGGAGGAATCCCCCAAAGCCTGGCGAAGCTTGTTCACCGTGGTGTTGACGTTGGCGTCGTAATTGACCTGCGATTCGGCCGGCCACAAGCGCACGCGGAGTTCTTCCCGGGTCACCACCTCGCCCTGCTTTTCCACCAAGGCAATCAGGACCTGGTAGACCTTGCCTTGTAGCTTGAGCCGGGTACCGTTTTTGGTGACTTCCTGGCGTTGCTGGTCAACTTGGAATGGTCCGAAGCGAATGTAGCGTGAGGGCAGTTGTAGCATCCGGCTGGCACTGGCGGCCGCTTCTGGTTCGATCATGGAACTTAGGTCAGTGGCCATACACCCCACCCTTAAGCAGATAGACGCACGAATCGAAGAAGCGTTTTTTAAAGATACGAAAATCTTGTGCGAAGGTTCCTGGACGGCAGAAGAATCAAGGAATTGCAGCGACGTCAGAAGACCTTTGGAGCAATTCGCACGCCGGAGCGATATATTTCGCGGGATTTTTGCTGAATTTTACAAGATTTAGACAACTTTGAAGGCTCCTCCAATCGGCCCGCGGTCGGCCTCGAGGGCGCCGATCATTGCGGCGCAGAGGTGGCCAAATTGGCGGTACTGGGAATGACGGAAATCTCCACGCTGGAGGGGTAGGATTTCGACCTATAGATGTGTTGCGTGGCCTTCTGATAGTCGCTGCCGGTCGCTTCGAAAATGTTGGGCACAAATTTTTGCGGGTTCCGATCGTAGAGTGGGAACCAGGTGCTCTGCACCTGCACCATGATGCGGTGGCCCTTCTTGAACACATGGTCGGCGGTGTGCAGGTCGACGGTGAACGGAGTTACCTCATTAGGGGTGATGGGTTCGGGATTTTCGAAGGAGTTGCGGAAGCGCCCGCGAAAGATTTCGTCGGCGATCATCAGCTCGTAGCCGGAAAGTTTCCAGTCCTGCGCAACTTTTTCAGGATAGACGTCGATTAATTTTACGATCCAGTCGCTGTCGCTGCCCGTGGTGGAGGCGAAGAGTTTGGCGGTCACCCGGCCGGCGAGAGTCATGTCGTCGGTCAGCGTGTCGGTTTGCCAGGTAAGAACGTCTGGGCGTTGATCGACGAAGCGTTGATCTTGCACCAGCCACGTGTACCAACTGCCGGGATGGTCTTCGGGATAGGTCATGTCCACGGGGCGATGGCGATAGGGGACCGGATGCGCAGGGTCGCTCGTGTAGGCATCGAAAGTTTCGGCGGCGGCCGATTGCGGCGCGTCGAAGGAAAGTTTGCCGTCTTCGTGGAAATAGAGATTGCGCGTTTTTGCTTCGCGCGGCGGCCAGGAATCGAATTGAGTCCAGGCGTCGCTGCCAGTCTGGAACAGCAGACACTCTTTTAGCGGCAGCTTGCCTTTATCTTTCAACCAAAACGCGAACCATGGCGCTTCGATTTTTTCGCGAAAGTAGACGCCCGTGTCGCTACCGAACGGAATTTCGCCGAGAGAAGCTCCCGAGCCATGCCCCCAGCCGCCATGATTCCAGGGCCCCGCGACGAGATAGTTCAGGTTTTTCTTGTCCGATTTTTCCAAGCGCTCGTATGTGGAGGTCGGACCATAGAAATCTTCCTGGTCCCACCAGCCGGCGACGTTGAGATTCGGCACGGTCGGTTCTTTCAGACCGTAGGCTATGGCGTGATGCTTCCAGAAATCGTCGTAGTTGGGGTGCGCGATGAAATCGTTCCAGGTCGGAATCGATCCGTGGAAATATTTCGTGTTGGCGTTCGAAAGAATACCGAGGCGGAGATAGAACTCGTAGGTATCAAAGCGATCGAACGGAAAACTGTAGTTTTCGTTGGAGGTTTCCAGCAGGGGCGCATACTCGAACGCATAGCTGAGGCGAAACGCACCATTGTGAAAGAAATCGTCGCCGAGGAATACATCGCCCATGCACGCTTGCTCGGAAACGGCTTTCAGCGCGGGGTGCGGGTTGATCATGCCCATGGTGACCAGAAAACCGTCGTAGGAAATGCCGTCCAGACCGACCCGGCCGTTGTTGCGCGGCACATTCTTGACCAGCCAATCGATGGTGTCGTACGTGTCGGTGCTTTCGTCCACACCCCTCGTGTCGCGAGGGTCATGGATGGGCCGGAGCATGACGAATTTTCCCTCGGAAGCGTAGCGCCCGCGAATGTCCTGGAAGACGAAGATGTACCCGTCGGAGATCATGGCGTCGTAGCGCGACAACATCTGGCTGTAGCCGCGATTCGCGCTGGAGATTCCGTAGGGCGTGCGTTCGAAGAGCATCGGCAGCGACGCGCCGGCGTTCTTCGGGGCGTAGATTTCGGTGTGCAACCTGACGCCGTCGCGCATCGGGATCATGATTTCGGTCTTGTCGAAAATGGCGGCGTAGTCGTGGGTGACCTGCTGGGCGCAAGCGGGGCGCGAGGCACAAAATAGCGACACGATGACGAAAATCTTCAGAGTTCGGAGGAAACTCATCTCACGGCCCCAGCGGGAAGTACGGAGATCGACACGCTGGAAGGAAACTGTTGCGAACAGTAGATGCGTTGCGTCACTTTCTGGAAGTCTGCTTCCCTGGCTTCGAAAATGTTGGGCACGAATTTCTGCGGGTTACGGTCGATGATCGGGAACCAAGTGCTTTGCACCTGGACCATGATGCGGTGCCCCTTCTTGAAAACGTGATTGGCGGTATGCAGATCGATCGTGAACGGAGTTACGACGCCGGCCGGGATGGGCTCGGGCTTTTCGAACGAGTTGCGGAAGCGGCCGCGGAAGACTTCGTCCGCAATCATCAGCTCGAAGCCCGACAATTTCCAGTCATCCGGAAAATTTTCCGGATAGACGTCGATCAATTTTACGATCCAGTCGCTGTCGGTGCCGGTGGTAGACGCGAATAGTTTCGCGGTCACCTGGCCGGCAAGCGTGACGTCTTCGCCGAGCGTTTCTGTCTGCCACGTCAAGACGTCCGGACGTTGATCGACGAAGCGCTGGTCTTCGACCAGCCACGTGGGCCATCCACCGGGATGATCTTCCGGGTAAGTCATGTCGATCGGGCGATGGCGGTACGGGACAGGATGCGCGGGATCACTCTCGTAAGTGCCGAAAGCCTCGGCTAAACTCGGCGGATCAAACGAAAGCTTGCCGTCTTGGCGGAAATAGAGACTGCGCTTCTGTGCTTCGCGCGGAGGCCAGGAATCGAACGCCGTCCACGTGTCGCTGCCGGTCTGAAAGAGCAGCGCCTTTTTCAGCGGCAACGTTCCTTTATCTTTCAACCAGTACGCGAACCACGGCGCTTCGATTTTTTGACGGAAATAAAGCGAGGTATCACTGCCCAAGGGAATTGCGCCAAGCGCATTGCCAGCGCCGTGCGCCCAGCCGCCGTGGTTCCAGGGACCCGCGACGAGATAATTCAGGTGATCGGGATCATTCTTCTCCATGATTTCGTAAATATTCATCGGGCCGTAGAAATCTTCCTGGTCCCACCAACCCGCCACGTTGAGATTCGGCACCTTCGGCTTGGTCAGGATGTACGGCATGGCTTGCGACTTCCAGAACCCATCGTAATTCGGATGAGCGACGAAGTCGTTCCAGGTGGGCAGCGTGTCGTGAATGTAGTTCTGGTTCGCGTTGGAAAGCGGGCCGAGGCGCAAATACCATTCGTAGGTGTCGAAGCGATCGAACTGAAACGCAAAGTTGGTCTTGCCGGTTTCCATCATGGTCGCGTATTCGAAGCCGTAGCTCAGGCGGAATGCGCCGTTGTGGTGGAAGTCGTCGCCGAGAAACATGTCCGCGGGCGAAGCTTGTTCGGAAACGGCTTTGAGCGCCGGATGCGGGTCGAGCATGCCCATCACCGTGAGCCACCCGCCATAGGAAATGCCCAGCAGCCCCACGCGTCCGTTGTTGCGGGGCACGTTTTTCACCAGCCAGTCGATGCTGTCGTAGGTGTCGGTGCCTTCGTCGATGGCTTTCAGATTTTTGGGGTCGCGCACCGGCCGCTGCATCACAAAGGTTCCTTCGGAACCGTAACGTCCGCGAATGTCCTGGAAGACGAAAATATAGCCGTCGGGAATCATCTCGGCATAGCGCTGGAGTTTGCCGCTGTAGCCGGTCTTCTTGTCGTCGCTCAGTCCGTATGGAGTGCGCTCGAGGACGATAGGGAGCGGACCGGCGGCGTTCTTTGGTACGTAAATCTCGGTGTGAAGTTTGACGCCGTCACGCACGCTGATCATGACGTCGGTTTTGTCGAACATAGTGGAATAATCGACGGGAGCCGCAGCCTGCTGCGCACTCGCAAGCCATGGCGTGAGGAGCAACGCTCCGACCGCAAACCAATACTTCGTTCCGAACGCGTAGCGCGTCAAACACATGCCGTTTCCACCTTTACTGTGCGATAGGGCCCGTGTGGATTCCGTCTTTCAGATCAAACACCGCGCCAACGGTTCCGACCACGCAATCGTGCCGGCTGAGGCCTAGCCGCTGCCTCAAACGATAGACACTTTCGATGCCGGTGCAGTGCGCGCCAAGAATCTGCGCGATCTGAAATTCCTTCAGCTTGTCAGCGGTCCAATTCAACTGCTCGTCTTTCGCATTGTAGAGGTGAAATCCGCCGATGGCCGCTTCCACCGGCGCCGGCCGGATGAACTCTCGCGCATATTGCAGTGTATTGATAAGCCCGGCGTGCCCGCACCCGGCCAGCAAAATCAGCCCGCGCGAAGTATTGAAAATCAGCGATTGATCGTCGGGAACAATGTCTTCCACCCAAACGCCGCCTTCGGCAACTTCCACGCCGGCGCCGTAGTTTTTTTCGGGATAAGCGCGCGGTACAGGCCCGGTCAACCATACACCGGGGAAAATTTCATCGGGTTTGTCGTGTTCGATGAATTTTCCGCCGGTGGCCTCGTACTCCGTCTTCATCGCAATCATCGGATTCGTGCTGCGGCCCCGACGTTCCAGAAAGATGCCTTTGGCTACATGCACGCGAGAAAGCGCGGCGGGATTGCGCTTTGCAAATTCGCGGCGCAGGGTCATCAACCCGGTCGTGTGGTCGTCGTGAAAATGACTCAGAATCACGTCTTGCACGTCGCTGAGGTCAATTTTCAATTCCTTCGCATTCTCCAGGACCGTGTTCGGCCGCGCGCCCGTATCGAAAAGGATTTTTCGGCCATCTTCCTCCACCAACGCGCCAAAACCCCATTCGCCGATCCCCTCGTCGGCAAGCATGGTAGAGAGAATGGTGATCTTCAGTGCATGCACTTCCGGACGCGTGTCCGCAGAAGCAGTTACCCTAGGAGAAGCCGGTTGGGATTGGCCTCGTGCCCCGGCGCCGGCGAAGCAAGCCAGCGCGAGTACCGGAAAAAACAGGCGCAAATGTCTGGTCACGATTCTCCATCCATCGACCGCGGGAATGTGCGATTTCACGCAACGTAGCATACACCTGGCTAGCCGCAATTCGCTGCGTCTGGTAAACTGTGCATTGCTCGACCGCACCTGAGAATAAGGAGATTCGTCCGGGCTGCTGGTTGTTTCAGCAGCTATTTTTGTCTTTGCTCTGCTTGCAACGCGGAGCGGCAATTCACGGCAACACCACACATGAGCCAAAATATCCGTAACATCGCCATTATCGCCCACGTTGACCACGGCAAGACCACCCTGGTCGACGCCATGCTGCGTCAAAGCGGAATTTTTCGCGCCAACGAGGCGCTGGTTGAACGCGTCATGGATTCCAACGACCTCGAGCGTGAGCGCGGCATCACCATACTCGCCAAAAACACCGCTTTGTTTTTCCACGACACCAAAATCAACATCGTGGATACCCCAGGTCACAGCGATTTCGGCGGCGAAGTAGAACGCGCCCTCCGCATGGTCGATGGCGTCGTGGTGCTCGTAGACGCCAGCGAAGGCCCGCTTCCGCAAACTCGCTACGTTCTGCAAAAGGCGCTGGCCGCCAAGCTGCCCCCGGTTATCGTGCTCAATAAGATCGACCGCGTCGACGCCCGCGCAGCGGAAGTGCTCGATGAAATCTACGACTTGTTCATCGACCTCGACGCCACCGAAGACCAGCTCGATTTCCCGGTGGTCTACACCAACGCCCGCGACGGCGTGGCCTATCGTAAACTCGGCGACGAATCGAAAGATCTGTTGCCGTTGTTCGAAACCATCGTCAAATCCATTCCTCCACCCCCCGGCGATTCTCAAGGCGTCCTGCAAATCCAGGTAATGAATTTGGACTACAGCGAATTCCTGGGCCGCATCGCCATCGGCCGCGTGTTCAACGGCACCATTCGCCGCGGCACCGACGTTGGCATCGTAAAACTCGGTGGAAAGCTGGTTACCACCCGCATCACCAAGCTCTACACTTTCCGCGGACTTGATCGCGACGAAGCTGAAACCGTCGTCGCCGGCGACCTCGTCGCCATTGCCGGAGTCGAAGGCATCCAGATCGGCGAGAGCATCGTTGACCTCGCGAATCCCCTGCCGCTCGAGCCCCTGTTGATCGACGAGCCCACGCTGGCCATGATTTTCACCGTGAACAGCAGCCCGCTCTCCGGTAAGGAAGGCAACTACCTCACGTCGCGCGATCTTCGCGACCGCCTGGCAAAAGAGCTGCTAACCAATGTTTCCATCCGCGTCGAAGACACCGAAACCCCAGAATCGTTCCGCGTCCTGGGCCGCGGCGAACTGCAACTCGCTATCTTGATCGAAACCATGCGCCGCGAAGGTTTCGAGCTGATGGTCGGCAAGCCCGAAATCGTGGTCCGCACCGAAAACGGAAAAAAGCTCGAACCCCTTGAACGCTTGGTCATCGACGTCCCCGAAAACTTCATCGGCATCATCCTGGAAACCACCGGCACCCGGCGCGGCGAAATGCTGAAGATGAGCAATCACAATTCCGGCCGCGTGCGCATGGACTTCAAAATCCCGTCCCGCGGCCTGATCGGCCTGCGCAGCCAACTACTCACCGACACTCGCGGCACCGCGCTGATCCATTCCATTTTCGACGGCTGGACCGACTACGCCGGCGAAATGGCGCTGCGCCCCACGGGCGCACTGGTCGCTGACCGCTCCGGACCATCCACCGCCTTCGCTCTCTGGAACATCCAGGAACGCGGTGAACTCTTCATCGGCCCGGCCATCGAAGTCTACGAGGGCATGATCGTCGGTGAAAATTCCCGCGAGCAGGACATGGACGTAAACGTCACGAAGGAAAAGAAGCAAACCAACATGCGCTCCTCCAGCGCTGACGAAGCCATTCGCCTGATCCCTCACCGCGAACTGAGCCTTGAACAAGCGATCGAATTCATTGCCGACGACGAATTCGTGGAAATCACCCCAAAATCGATCCGCCTCCGCAAAAAGGTTCTGCAAGCCAACAAACGCCCCCGCCGCTGGCAAGAAATCCGCGCCAGCCACGAAACCGCCCGCTAGTTTTTGGGGCGTCCTTTCGGTCGGAGCTTTCGAGTCGGTGAACAACGTGAAGACTACCCTGGGCAGCTTGTCCGGGGCTCCGCTGGTTGGCAATTTTCCCCTTGCATCAGCAACCGAACGTGACCTTCGCCACAAAACATCACCGTCATCCTGAGCTTGTCCGACATCAAGGATAGTTCAAGGATCTCAACGTCTTATGTAGACGCCGGGCTTCGGCCAATCCGGCACGTGTAATGTTTCGCGGCCGCCAGGAATGCGCAGAATTGCTCTTGACACTATGGCGTTATACGATATAGTTGCTTGCGATGCAGTCCGCCGCCCCCGGAAGAGGGCCCTTGTCCAAAGCTCCTGAACCGACCTCACCCCTCACTCCCGCCATGTTCCACGTCTTACTGGCCCTCGCCGGCGACGACCTGCACGGCTACGCAATCCTGAAAGAAGTCGCGCTCCGCACCGGCGGCGAGGTCCAGCTCAGCACCGGCACGCTTTATGGAATCATCAAGCGCTTGCTCAACGACGGGTTGATCGCCGAGCGCCGCGAACGCCCCGCCGCAATCCATGACGACGAGCGCCGCCGCTACTACCGTCTGACACCCAAGGGCCACGACGTGGCCGCGGCGGAAGCACAGCGGCTGGAAAAAGTGGTCGCCTTGGCCCGCTCGCGGCGGCTTTTGAAAAGAACTCAGTTGGCATAGACGTTGAAGGTATGGCGCCCGCGAATCGGCGCGAGGTAATCATGAGCGATAGCACACCCACAAGCACCACCCGCCTCTTTCGGATGCTACTCCGATTGCTGCCCGCGGAATTTCGCGGCGACTATGGGTCAGAAATGGAGCAGGTTTTCGTCGAACAACGCGCGGAAGCTGCTCGTCACGGAGACAAAACGGGCGTGTGGCGCCTGTGGTGGGAAACGGCCAAGGGAATTTTCACCACCGCGCCTCAAGAACACCTCGCCATGCTCCGCCAGGACGTACGCTTCGCGCTCCGTATCATGCGCAGAAATCTCGGTTTCACCGTGGCTGCGATCGTCGTCCTGGGTCTCGGCATCGGCGCGAACACCGCGATCTTCAGCGTCGTCAACGCCGTCCTGCTGAAGCCGCTGCCCTACCTGCATGGCGAGCGCCTTCTCATGCTGAGCCAACGCACCGCGAGTGGCGCTGAGATCGGCCGTTCGTCCGTTCCCGAACTCAACGACTATCGCCGCCAAAATCGCAGCCTCGATGGCGTCGTCGAATACCACAACATGCAATTCATCCTCCTCGGCCGCAGCGAGCCAGAGCGAGTCGAAACCGGTGTCGTCTCCTGGAATTTTTTTGATCTTTTCGGCGTGAAAACCCTCGCGGGCCGCATGTTTGAGCCCAACGACGAGAAGCCCGGCGCCCCCGCGGTCCTGCTGCTGAGCTACGAATACTGGCAGCGCAGTTTCGGCGGCGACCTGACAGTGGTTGGTAAAACGTTTCGCATGAACGACAAACCTCACACCGTGATCGGTATTCTCCCGCCGTTTCCGCAATACCCGCAGGAAAATGATGTCTACATGCCCTCGTCGGCTTGTCCCTTCCGCTCTGACCCGGAGATGATCGCCAATCGCCAGGGACGTATGTTGCGCCTGTTCGGCCGGATGAAGCCGGGCCTCAAGCCCACCCAGGCCGAAGCCGACCTCTCGACGGTCGCGGCCTCGATGCAGCATGAATATCCGAACGACTATGCGAAAGACACCACGGCCAGGATGGAAGTGACGCCGCTGAAAACGGAACTCACGCGCGACGCCAAGCCCACCATGCTGTTCCTTCTGTGTGCCGCAGCATTCGTACTGCTCATCGCCTGCGCCAATGTCGCGAATCTCAACCTAGCCCGGACGGTCCGCCGAGCGCGAGAATTCGGCTTGCGCACGGCCATGGGCGCAGGCCGGGTGCGCTTGTTCCGCCAGTTGCTGACGGAAAGTTTCCTGCTGGCGCTCGGCGGCGGATTGCTCGGCCTGCTCCTCGCTGGTAGCGGTCTGGAACTGCTGACCGCATACGTCGCGCGGTTCACGCCACGGGCGCATGAAATTCACATTGACGCTCAAGTCCTTCTTTTCACGCTGGCGATCGCCGGCTTCGTAAGCATCGTGACCGGTACCGCGCCCGCGTTAGGCCGCCGCGTGAGTCTGATCACTTCGTTGAAGGAAGGAGGAACGCAAGCCACGCTTGGCTCGGCGGGCGGCAGAACCCGCAGCGCACTGATCGTGGCGCAGGTCGCGGTCTCTTTCCTTCTCCTGATCGGCGCGGGCCTTACCGTCCGCAGCCTGATCAACCTGCAGCGCGTGGACGCCGGCTTCCGGCCGGAGAAGGTTTTGACCGTGCAAGTTAGCCTGGACTTCTCAAAGTACATGCCCGATACAAGAATGCTCAGCTTTTCCGATTCGCTCCTTGAAAAGATCCAGGCGATGCCGCAAGTGACCTCCGCCGCGATGTCCAGCGAATTCCCGCTCGACAAATCGCCCGCCGCCGACGGAAAGTTTGTGATCGAAGGCCGCCAGGGCGATTCCTCGGACGCCAAGGCTGCCGAATTAAACGCCGTGAGTTCCGATTATTTCCGCACCCTCGGAATTCCTATTTTCAGCGGAAGAACCTTCGACAACCGCGACCGCCCCGGCAAACCGGTCGCGGCCATCGTCAATCAGTCGTTCGCACGCCGCTACTTTCACGATCTCGATCCGGCCGGGCAACGCATTTCCTTCGACAACGGCAAGAAATGGATCCAGATCGTCGGCGTTTCCGGCGACGTCCGCGAGCGCAGCCTCGACCAAGCCCCCAGGGACCTCATCTATCTTCCCTTCGCCCAATTTCCGCAGATGGCGCCCAGCCTGATCGCCAGAACGCCAGGCGACCCCATGAACATTGCGCGCGCCGTGGTCCAACATTTATACGAAGTCGATCCCAATCAGCCCGCGGGACGCATTCAGTCTCTCGAGCGAGTGCGCGCGGACTCCATTGTTGCGCCGCGCCTCACCGCGAACCTGCTCGGCTTGTTCGCACTGTTGGCGCTCGCCATCGCCGGAGCCGGCATCGGTGGCGTTATGGCCTTGCAGGTCAGCCAACGCATCCACGAAATCGGCGTGCGCCTGGCCATCGGCGCGCGTCCTGCGGAAATCGTGCTCATGATTCTCCGCCAGGGAATGAGTTTGGCGCTGGTGGGTGTCACTTTGGGCCTGGCGGGTGCTCTTGCGCTCACACGCGCGCTGAAAGGTTTTCTCTTCGGCGTAACGCCGACCGATCCGGCAACCTATAGCCTGGTCGCCGCGGTCCTGGCAGCCGCCGCACTCGCCGCCTGCTACATCCCCGCCCGACGCGCCGCGCAAGTAGACCCGTTACGCGCTCTCCGCACCGAGTGAATGCTCAAGTTGTGATTGTAGGGCGTGGCTTGCTGCGCCCGGCGTAAACACGATCACAATGCTTTGTCAGGGCGCCGACTCCTGCAACAACTCCGCCAAACGCTCCTTCCAGATCACCGCCCAAGTATGCGGACCATGCCGGGTGCCCGCCCTTTGCGCTTTTCAAAGGGTGGGGGGGTTAGACGCAACCCCAGCCGCACCCAACCGATTTACCACCCAACCTACCGCCCCGACTCTTCCAGCAATTCCCCCAAATACTCTTTCCAAATCGCAGCGTGCGTATGCGTCCCGTGCCCAAATGTGTTCTCGCTCACCGGAATCAGCACGAATCGCCCATTCCTCAACCTCTTCACCTCGCGCTCCGCAATTCCCAGCTCCGGCGGATTGACGAAGTCATCCGCCGAATTGATCCACATCACTTGCGCCTTGATCTTCTCGAGCTGCGCGGACGGATCGTAGTTTCGCGACGCATTCACCTGGTACAGCGCGTCGTTGGCATCCACTCCGGCCATGTGGCTCTTGAAATAATCGTCCACGTACTTGTCCGCCGCGTCTCGTGTCGGCAAGCTCTTCTGCATCGGCAGCGGCGCGCTCCCGGCAATCAACAGAAAATCCAACCACGCCCGTAACCCCTGCTGCGGTTCGGTGGTATATTCGCCACCCTTCCACTCCGGATCGGTTCGAATCGCATCCATCACCATTTTCCGGCACACCCGGTTGCGTCCGGCAAGCTGCACCGGCAGGCACGCCATGGGCATCAGCGCATCCATGAAGTCCGGATACGTCTCGCCCCACACAAACGAATTCATGCATCCCATCGACGTCCCGAAAATCAACCGCAAGTGATTGACGCCCAAGCCTTCCTTCACCAGCTTGTAGTGCAACTCCACCATGTCGTCGTAGTCGTACTGCGGAAAGTGCGCGTGAAGTCCGTCGCTCGGCTTCGCGGATTTCCCGTGGCCGATACCGTCCACCAAAATAATGTAGTAGCGCGCCGGATCGAGCAGCTGCCCCGGCCCGAACAGCTCCCCCGCGAAATACGGCGCCAGGAATTGCTGCCCCGACCCGCCTGTGCCATGCAAAATCAATATCGCATTGGTGGTCAGCCCCTGCGCATCTCGAGCCGGCTTCCCCAAGGTCGTGTAATGCAAGCGCACCTCGGCCAGCGATTCCCCCGACCGAAACGCAAAATGGTGAACGACAAAGTCCCCCTCCGTAGTCGCCGGCCCAGGTCCATGCTGAGCCCACAAACTCATCCCGCCAAACACGACCCACGCCAAAACCATCAAGACAGACACGCGAAACCTACCAACGCTTCTTGGCAGCAAGCCCCACCCCTTCCTGGAACCACGCATTCACCCAAGCCTACACAAACCCGTCATGCTGAGCTGATTGGGCTCCTCTGCACTCCACAGGCGGTGCTTCCCTGTTTTGCCTTCGTTGATCGCCAGCGCCTGTAGCTGATTCATGATCCGCCAGGACGCCCAACTTTCCATCTTTCCAGCGTGCGAAAGCTCGCGAACAGGCCGTCGCTGCAAACCCCAGGGGGTGGGATATCTTCAGATTTACTAGGGAAGCTGGTTTTTGCCGTCAGCCGAAGGCAGCGCCAAGCCAGCCTCATGAGCCAGCGTCGCCGCTATATCCCGCATGTCGATGACCCCCAGCTTCTGTCCCGCAGGGACGCCCGGACCCACGATAAAGAACGCCGCTCGCAACTCCGGCACATCCGGCAGCTCCCCGTGGGTGCCACCCAGCTTGGTTTTCGACAGCACCGGACCGTCCACCGCATACCCGGTCCGCCACCCCGGCTTCAGGCTCACGAAAAACGCCGCCGTCGGATAGCCCCCGCGCTTATGCAGCTCATCGCCATCCAGTACCCGGTCAATCCCGTTCGCCGGATCCCCGGCCAGTTTCGCCAGCAGATCGTGCACCTGCGCCCGGGTTCCGGCATCGCCCGGATCCTTCAACACGATCGCCGCAGACCCGCCGGTCACCCAGGGCATCGCCTTCCAGTCCGTGATCTTGCCCTGGTCATCGACGGTGAACAATTTTGCATCCCGAAACACCGGAAATAAATCCAGCTGCGCCTCGGTCGGCGCAAACCCGTGATCCGAAACCACCGCAACGTAAGAGTGCCCCGGCGCCAGCCGTTCCGCGGCCTCGCGCACGCTTCCGATCACCGCGTCAAGCCCTTCCAGAACGGCAACGGATTCCGCGCTGAACGGGCCCGTCTCGTGCTCGATATGGTCGAGCGCGATCAAGTGCAGCAGCAGGAGGCTCGGGCGCTTTTTCTCCAGAATCCACGCCGCGTAACGCCCACGATTCTTGTCGGCTTCCACCGTGGTATCCACTCCGCCGCTGTACGGGCCGATCTCACCTTGCGCCTCCGCGAGCAGTCCCGGCGTGGCCACCGCACGCAGCAGTTTTGCGTCATCCTCAGTATTCGCCCGCCAGAACTCCGGGATGTCCCAGTTGATGTGCGCGCCCACTGTCACCGGCCATTGCACGCTCGCCGTCGTCCGCCCCGCCTTCGCCGCCGCATCCCACAACGTGGGCACGCGAATGTCGTCCGCATACCAATACCAGCCCTGATAATTCTTCTGCAAAGGATCGAACGTGGTATTTGCGAAGATTCCGTGTTTCGCCGGCCACACGCCGGTCACCAACGTCGTGTGACTCGGATACGTCACCGTGGGTACCACCCCCTCGACGCCCTCCGCGTACGCGCCTTCTTTCAGGAAGCGCCGCAAATTCGGCACCTTCGCGCCGTGCTGGTCCGCCGCTGTAATGTAGTCCGGCCGCAAGCCATCGATCGAGATCACCACAAGAAGCGGCGGCCCCTCAGGTTCCGGCGCCGCACTTCCCGAAGCGCACCAGCTCGCCGCGACAAGAAAAACCGCTATAAACGATTGTCTGCCGAACACTTCGCCTGACCTCCGGGTGCTGACCTGACCGCGAAAGCATACATCAACCAGCTTCCTGATTTTGCCGAATGGGTTTTTCGGACAGGGGACTCTCACTTGAATATTTGGTCAAACAGATGCAACCCCTGGGCCCGGAGGATCGCCCGGGACGCCGTGTCAAATCTACCGCGCATTGCCTCGAATGATGTAGAGTCTAGGGCCGGAATCTGGCAGGCTGGAGGTTCGCAAACTCTTTAGGGCCTTCGCATCGGTTGCAAGCTTTGGTCTGCTCCGGGAAGACAGGGGACCCCTTTGAGCACTGATCGCGTACCCACGGTTACGCCGTCTAACAACGGTAATTCGTCCCACTCGACCATCCTGGCCACTGCAACGGCGGTACCGGAGTTCACGATCACCCGCGATGACGTGAAGTACTACATGGGCCGCGTTTTCGACATCCCCGAGCGCAAGCTCGAAGCCATGATGAGCATCGTGGACAACGCCCAGGTCCACAAGCGGCACGCTATTTTCCCCATCGAGTACACCGTCGAGCCCCGCGCCCTCGCGAAGACCAACCAGGAGTACATGGAGCACGCCATCAAGCTGGGACGCGAAGCCGCGGAAAAATGCCTCGAGCGCGCCGGCCTCCGCCCCGAAGACGTCGATCTCATCATCACCGTCTCCTGCACCGGCTTCATGATCCCCTCGCTCGACGCTCATCTCATCAATCTAATGGGCTTCCGCTCCGACGTCCGGCGAATGCCGTTCACCGAACTGGGCTGTGCCGCGGGCGCCATGGCACTGGGTCGCGCCGCCGATTACCTGAAAGCGTACCCCGGCGGAAACGTCCTGATCATCGCCGTCGAGCTCCCCTCCCTTACGTTCCAGCGCAAGGATATTTCCCAGGCCAATCTGATCTCGTCGATCCTGTTCGGCGACGGCGCCGCGGCCGTGCTCGTCACCGGCAACGGCGGCAGCGGGCCGCGAATCCTCGTGTCCGAGACCTACACCTTTCCCGATTCCCTCGGCGCCATGGGTTTCGATCTCCGCGATTCCGGATTTCACATCCTGCTCGACAAAGGCGTCCCCGAAATGATCGGCGCAAAGATTAAGGGGCTGATGGACGGCTTCCTCGAGCGCCACGGCCTTGTACAGGAAGACATCAAGGGCTGGATTCTGCATCCCGGCGGCGCGCGCTTGCTCGGCAATGTCGAAATTGCCTTAGGCTTGACCAAGTGCCAGACGCAGCCGTCCTGGGACATCCTTGCCAACGTGGGCAACCTCTCCAGCGCCACCATCCTGTTTATCTTGCAGGAGTGGCTTGAAAAGCGCCCGCTCAACCCCGGCGATTACGCCTTGGCCGCCGCGTTCGGCCCAGGATTCAGCGCGGAATTTTTGCTGCTGCAATGGGCCTGAGCGTCATCGCATTTCTTATCCTGCTTGTCCTTGTAGCGGCGCTGCGCCTGGTGGAACTGCGCATCTCCCGCCGCCACCAGCAGCAACTGGTCGCGCGCGGCGCCGCCAAAGTTGACGAACCCCGCTTCCGTTGGATGGTGCTCCTGCACACGGCCGTACTGATCGGCGCCGCCTTGGAAGTCGTCTTCCTCAAGCGTCCTTTCATCCCCGGGCTGGCCGCCGTTATGTTCGCAATTTTCCTGGCCGCGAACGCCGTTCGCTGGTGGGTCATTCGCACGCTCGGAGACCATTGGAACGTTCAGGTCATGGATTCCACTCGCCTCGGCGTCATTACCACCGGTCCTTTTCGCTTCGTTCGGCATCCTAACTATGCAGCGGTATTTGCGGAGATGCTCGCGCTTCCGTTGATTCACACGGCGTGGATTACCGCCATCGCCGGCACCGTCGCCCATGCAACAGTCCTGGCCCAGCGGCTTTCCACCGAAGAGCGAGTGCTCTTTGCAAACCCGGACTATCGGGCAGCGATGGCAGGCAAACCCAGATTCCTGCCCGGCTTGTTCTAACCGCGAGCGAAACGACGTGTACGGATCGAAACGACTGGTCGTCGTTTTTGTGTTCAGATGTCATCCTTCTTGTAGTCTGGTATCTGGTTCGTCCTGAGCCTGCCTGCGCAGGCAGGCGAAGCGAAGGATCACAACCCATGAAACACCTCGCTTGCCCACTTGGTCTCCGGCTAACCGGCCTTGTCGCGCTCTTGCTGCTGCTTGGTCCCGCAAAATGCCTGGGTCGCGCCGCCAGCGACATGCCTGGTCTCGGCCCGGCGTTCGTCACCGAGCCGGAACTGGTCAGAGGTTTCCACGAACTCTACGCGCAGCACTTTTCCGAAGCGCGCGCCATTTTTGCGAATTGGGAATCGGGCCACGCGGAGGACCCCTTCGGCCAGGTCGCCATCGCCGCGAGCTATTTGTTTGAAGAGCTCTACCGCCAAAGCGTCCTGTCCAGCGATTTTTTCCTGGACCAAAAACGCTTTCTGAATGGCATCGACGGCAAACCCGATCCGGAGCGAATGGCAAAGTTTCGCGGGGCGTTGGAACAAACGCGCGCCCTGTCGAATCAGCTGATGAAGAAAAATCCCAAGGATCCCGAAGCGCTCTTCGGTCTGACTCTCGCGGCTGGAATGGAATCCGACGCCGACGCCATCCTCGAGAAAAAGCAAGTCGACGGCCTGAAGCGCATGAAGGAAGCCAACGAATACGCAAAGCAACTGCTGGCGCTGCAACCCGACACGAGTGATGCGTACGTCGCTTTGGGCGCGGCAAACTACATCATCGGCTCGCTCAACGTCGGCTACCGTATGGGCCTCTGGTTCATCGGAATTCACGGTGACAAGAAACTGGGCATGGAACAACTGGCCAAGACTGCCGACAGCGGCCGCTACCTGCAGCCTTTCGCAAAAATCCTGCTCGCTTTATCGGCGCGACGCGAGAAGCAAAACGTCCTGGCCCAAAGGCTCCTGCTCGAGCTGAGCCAGGAATTTCCAGACAGTCCACTATTTGCCGCCGAATACGCCAAAGCCATGGGCCGCCCAATCCCCGCGGACATGAAGTCCACACCTTAAGCGGCGGCAAGAGTTGCTTCTTCAGGGCCGGGTCTTCCGCCCGTCAACAGACTCTCTTGGCATTTTCCCACGCGAACGCAGCCGGATCGCAGATACCGAAGCACAACAAAATCGAATGAACTAAAATCTCCGCGCCGCCAAAAAGCGCGGCACTCTTTTCGCAAGGCGGTGACGCGTGTTTCAACCCGATATGTTCAAGGACCGCGCAATCTTCATCAGCGGTGGGGGCTCCGGCCTGGGCCGCTCCATGGCCCTGCACTTCGCAAAACTCGGCGCCAGCATCTTCATCATCGGCCGCCGCGAAGAATCGCTCCGCAACGTGTGCGAGGAAATCGCGAAAGCCGGCGGCTCTGCGGCCTACGCCACCTGCGACGTCCGCGATTATGCCGCCGTCGAAATCGCCGCCCAGAAAGCTTACGACCAGTTTGGGCGCATCGATTCTGTCGTCAACAACGCCGCCGGGAATTTCATGGCCCGCACCGAAACGCTCAGCGCCAACGCTTTCAACGCCGTCGTAAGCATCGTCCTCCACGGCACATTCCACTGCACGCAAGCTTTCGCAAAAAAGTGGATCGCGGAGAAACAAGACGGCAACATCCTCAGCATCGTCACTACGTACGCAGCTGCAAATTGCGGCTCGGGTTTTGTCGTCCCGTCCGCGTGCGCGAAAGCCGGCGTGCTGGCCATGACTACCTCGCTCGCCGTTGAATGGGCGAAGTATCACATTCGCCTGAACGCGATCGCCCCCGGCCCGTTTCCCACCGAGGGCGCGTGGTCCCGCTTGATGCCCTCGAAACAGTTTGAAGAACACGCCAAGGCATCGCACCCCATGAAGCGCTTCGGGCGCCACGAAGAACTCACCAACCTCGCCGCCTTTCTCCTCAGCGACATGGCCGAATACATCAACGGCGAATGCGTCGTGATCGATGGTGCCCTGTGGCTTCGCGGAGCCGGAGAATTCAACGACTTGCTCATGCTCCCCGACTCCGCCTGGGAATCCATGGAAGCCGCCCGCCCCAGGAAGTCCTGAAGCCGGGAAAGCAAAGGAAGGGAAAGCCACGGAGGCGCAGAGAAGAGAAAGAGAAAATAAAAGAAAGAATCTAGCACGGAAGGCACAAAGGTCGGAACACAGAGACCACGGGGACTTTGCGTTTGTCCGTCCTCTCGTTCTGTTTTCTGCCTGGCGCGGTGCGATCTTGCTCTTCGCGGTTACTCCGGCAAAGCCTTCTTTCGCGACTCCACGCGCAACTTCACGACGCCGACGGTCTGGCCATTCGATACCGCGCGAACCGTCACTTCGTGGGCATCTTCTTTGGTCTTCGCGGCGTCAGCCAGCGCAGGCAAGTTGATCTCGATCCGCGCGGCGGCCGTCTGCTTCGACGCAACAACGAATTTCCCCGCTCCGTTCGAGATCGTCCATCCCGCCGGCAAATCCGCCGACAAAGTAATTTCGCGACTCGCGCCGGTCGAGTTGCGTACCCACAAAGGAATTACCAACGACCCGCCTGCCTGCAAAGCGATCTCCGGCGGCTCCGGATGCGGTAAATGCTCGAGCCCATGAGCGCGCCGAAACTCCGCATAAAATTTCCAAGGCCCAGCCAGCTCCACGGAAAGTTCCGTTCCGCCCGCCTGCGACGAAAAGGCTTCGCGTCGAAACGGAATCACCTTCGCGTCAATATTTTCAAACACGGGCCCGGTCACGCTGCCGCCCACCAGCGATTTCCCCAGCACAAAGCGTTGCACGTCGGTCCAACCGTCCGCGGCCATCATCTTTTCGATCGCGGCGTCATCCATCTTGCTGAGTTGATCGACAAAACTCTTCGCCTGCGTTTCGTGCAGCCGGAAAGAATCCAGTGAAGCGCGCCAGTACGCCTTTTTTGACGACTTCGAAATCTCCTTCACGGAATATTCGGGACCTTTGCCGCGAAAAATGTCGTCACGGTCCGCATCCGGAAAGTAATAGATCTTCTTCGGCTGCCAGGGTCGCAGGCCCTCCAAATAAGGCTCCAGCCGCCGGAGCGGCACCGCCACCTGGCTCGGGAAAACCGTCGGGTCACCCGCCAGATCAAACGCCTCCGTAGCCAGAACTCCGGAAGCCTGATGATCGCCGTGGTCTTCGCCGACAAATGTTCCGGGCAAAAAAGTTAGAACCACCTCGGGTCGCGTCAATCGAACCAGCCGCACCAACTGCTCCAGCGCCGCCCCATGCTGCCAGTTCGCTAGCGACTGCAAAACATCCTGGCTCGCGGTGTCCGCGCCGCCCAGGAACCACACGTTCGTAATTCCCAGCGTAGCCAGCGCCCGCCGCGCCTCAATCTCGCGAATCGCACCGAGCGCCCCGGCCTGCTCGGTGCCGACTTCGTTTCCGCCACTGCTCCCTCGCGTTCCATAGGCCACCGCAACGCGCTTCCCCTCATCGATCGCTCGCGCAAGGTACGCCGTCGCCGCGCCCTCATCGTCCGGGTGCGCCACCACCAACAAAATGTCCGCTTTATAGCGCTCGTCCGCCGACGGGAATGGCTTGGCCTCTTGCGCTCCTCCTCGCACCGGCACCGACAGCAACAACAGAACGCACGCCAACAGTGATTTCATCCCTGTCCTCGACATCCGCAGCAATTTGTTCGCTCAAGCCCGTTGCAGGGCGCAACACTGCTGCGCCCCAAGCTTACTCGGGCTTTCGCGCCAAGCTTGAACCCGCCGAGAATTGCCTTATCCGCTGCATTGATCTCTCGACGCAAGCTCAAGAGTTTACCCTGCCGGCGCCGGCCGGCGAAAATTTTCCACCCGCCGCAAAAACTCAAATCGCCCGTCTATACTGGCAACCGTGATCAGGCTCCTCACTCTCTGCGTCTTGCTCCTGTCTCTGTCTTGGCCTTCGCTCGCCCCGCAAAGCGCAACTCCGGTTCCCCCATCGCCGCAAACTGGTGTCGTCATCCCTCGCGAAACCTGCGTTTCCTACCCCGATCAGACGTACGCCCTTTATCTTCCGTCCAGCTACACACCCGACAAGAAGTGGCCGATCGTCTACGCCTTCGATCCCGCAGCGCGCGGCAACATGCCCGTCGAACGGATGAAGGATGCTGCCGAACGCTACGGCTACATCGTCGCCGGCTCCAACAACTCTCACAACGGTGGCTGGAAAATGGAAATTGACGCTGCGCAAGCCGTCTTCAATGACACCCGAACGCGCCTATCCATTGACGACCATCGAGTCTACTTCGCGGGTTTCTCCGGCGGCGCACGCGTCGCGTCGCGGATCGCACAGCAATGCAAGTGCGCGGCGGGCGTCCTGCTCAACGGTGCCGGATTCGGCATCGGCATGCCGCCATCACGCGATTCGGTCTTCGCCGTATTCGCCGCCGTTGGCAATCTTGACTTCAATTACCCAGAGGTCACGCGTCTCGACGAAGCGTTGGGTGCAGCGGGTTTTCCACACCTGCTCCGCTACTTCGATGGATCCCACCAATGGGCGCCCGCCACCGTACTGGAGGAAGCCCTGACATGGTTCCGGCTAATTGGGATGAAACAACGCTTGGAGTCTCGCGATGATCATTTTGTCGTCCAGCAGCAGGCTGCCGCGCTCACTCGGGCCCAGACCCTGGAGCAATCGGGGGACCTCTACGCCGCCTGGCGCGAATACCGCCAGTCCGCCTTCACGTTCGACCAGCTGGGTGACATCGCCGCGTTCCGCCAAGCCGCTGCTGCCCTGGCCAGTCAGAAAGCTGTGCGGGAAGGCGCAAAGCGCGAAAAGCAGGAGTTCGCAGACCAGGAACATCTCACCAATGACATTTCCGCCGGGCTAGCCGGCCTCCGCCAGTTGTCCCCCAACCTCGCAGACGGCCTGAACGACACCCAGCAAAAGATCATTAACCTCCGCGAAGCAGCCGCTCGTGAAAAACATCCGGAAAGGGCCCGCGTCCTTCGCCGCGCCATTGCCGGCGTCTTTGTCGAAGCCATGGAAGCAGGTAACGAGCGCCTCGAAACTAAGGACGTGACGCTGGCAAAAGATTACTTTCAGCTGGCGGCAGACGCTGACCCGGACTCCCCCTGGGCCCTGAGTAGCCTGGCCACCGCCCGGGCTCTCGGCAGCGACCGCAGAGGCACCCTGGAAGCCCTGCGCCAGGCAAAGAGCAAGAGCAACGACCCCGCCGCCTTCGCCACCTGGCTCCAGCAGGAGCCCGCCTTTGCCAAATTCAAGGACGATCCCCAATTCCGAACTTTACTGGTTCCCTGATTCAGTCTCAGACTCCGGCGCAAGATTCCTGGAAACGCCGTTTGGAGAGGGACCTTTCTCACCTCGGACGCAACGCCTTGACCGTGTACGGTCGCGCCGATAAGCTTGGTAGTTCTGGGCTCGGGTGAAACCACCGCATGGATCCGATTCAAGTTACCTTGCCTGACGGCAACATTCAGGAAGTTCCGCTGGGGACTACTCCCGCGGATATAGCGCGGAAAATCTCGCCTCGCCTCGCCGACGCTGCGCTGGTGGCGCGCGTGGCCGAGCCGAACGACGGCGCCGGCGAACTGATCGATTTGCGGCGACCGCTCGATCGCAACGTCAAGCTGCAGATTCTGACCGAGAAGGATCCTGACGCGCTTTTTGTGTTTCGTCACTCGGCGGCGCATTTGCTAGCGGCCGCAGTGATGGAGCTTTATCCCAACGTAAAATTGGGCATTGGTCCCCCGATCGAGACCGGCTTTTTCTACGAGTTCCTGCGCGAGGAACCGTTCACTCCGGAAGATCTCGCCAAAATCGAGAAGAAAATGCATGAGCTGGCGGCGCAGGATCTTCCCAACGAGCGCAAGCTGCTACCGAAACCCGAGGCGATCGAGCTTTATAAGAAGACCGATCAGATCTTCAAGTGCGAGCTGGTGGAAGAAAAAGCCGAAGATCCGCTGGTTTCGTTCTACACCACCGGCAAATTCATCGACTTCTGCCGCGGGCCGCATATTCCTTCGACCAAGCGTATTCAGGCGTTCAAGTTGATGAGCGTGGCCGGGGCGTACTGGAAGGGTCACGAAGGCAATCCGCAGCTGCAGCGGATTTACGCGGCATGCTTTTTTACCCAAAAAGAACTCGACGCCTATCTGCACCGGCTTGAAGAAGCGAAGCGGCGGGATCATCGCAAGCTGGGCGCGGAGCTTGATTTGTTCAGCATCGAAGAGGAAGCCGGGCCGGGTCTCATTTTCTGGCATGCCAAGGGCGGCTTGATCCGCACGGTCGTCGAAGACTGGCTGCGGGTGGAACTGTTCAAGCGCGGGTACGACATTGTTTATACGCCGCACATTATGCTGCGCGAATTGTGGAATACCAGTGGGCACACCGGCTTCTACAAAGACAACATGTTCGGGCCGGTGGAAGTGGAAAAAGCCGAATACCAGCTCAAGCCCATGAATTGCCCGGGCCACATCCTTATCTACAAATCGAAATTGCGGAGTTACCGCGAACTGCCGGTGCGTTACGCGGAGTTGGGCACCGTGTACCGCTACGAACGCAGCGGCGTTCTGCACGGCCTCATGCGCGTTCGCGGCTTTACCCAAGACGACGCGCATATTTTCTGCATGCCGTCGCAAATCGAGAGCGAAGTGGAGGCTTGCGTCGATTTCGCGTTCGCGGTGATGAAAAATTTCGGGTTCGATCAATACGAGGTCGAGCTCTCCGATTGGGATGCCGCGCACCCCGAAAATTATGCGGGCAAGCCGGAAGACTGGCACCGCGCCACCGCGGCCCTGGCCGACACCATGACGCGCATGAAGATTCCCTTCAAGCGCATCGCCGGTGAAGCGGCATTCTACGGGCCGAAAATCGACGTCAAGCTCATCGACGCGATCGGACGCTCGTGGCAACTCACTACCGTGCAGTTCGATTTCAATCTTCCCGGCCGCTTCGGTCTGCAATATGTCGGGGAAGACGGGTCGCGCCATCAGCCGCTGATGGTGCACCGTGCGCTGCTGGGCTCGGTGGAGCGCTTCTTCGGCATTCTCGTTGAGCACTACGCCGGCGCTTTCCCGCTGTGGCTCGCGCCCGTGCAGGTCCAAATCTGCCCGGTCAGCGAAAAGGTGATCGACTACGCCAAGCACGTCACGGAAACGCTGAAGCGCCACAACGCTCGCGTCCACCTCGACGAGCGCAACGAAAAGCTGCCGGCGAAAATTCGCGACGCACAGATGCAAAAGATTCCCTACATGCTCGTCGTCGGTGCAAAAGAAGCCGACGCCGGTACTGTCTCGGTCCGGCATCGCAGCAAGGGCGACCTGGGCCCCAAGCCGCTGGCTGAATTCCTGGCCACGCTGCAACAAGAGATTGACTCGCGCGCAACCGGCTGAGCGACGCTCAATTGAAAACGCAAGCTATCTCCCGCCGCTACTTCCTCGCAGCCGCGGGCGCCGCGCTCGCCTGGCCACGCATCTCCTGGCCGGCGCAGGAGCAAACGCCAACTTTGCTGGACCACATCCTTCTCGGCAGCGCCGATCTCGACGCCGGCATCGCTTTCGTCGAACAACGCACGGGCGTACGCGCCGCGTTCGGCGGCGTCCATCCCGGAGCGGGTACCCGCAACGCTTTGCTTTCGCTCGGCCGCGTCCGCTATCTCGAAATCATCGCGCCCGATCCGGAGCAGCCCGCCAGCGCCGACGCGCGTGATTTGAGATCGCTGGTAAAACCCGTGCTCGTCGGTTGGGCTGCGCATCCTGGCGACCTCGAGCAGTTCGCCGCGGGTCTCAAGGAACAGGGGATCGCGGCTAGTGGACCCCTTCCGGGATCGCGCAAGCGCCCAGACGGCCGGGTCCTGCACTGGAAAACGCTCACGTTAAAAGACGACGCCGGAGGTTTGCTGCCCTTTTTCATCCAGTGGGGCGCCGGCTCGGTTCACCCCTCGTCCGACGCACCCCAAGGTTGCAGTCTCACGCTTTTCGAGGCCGCCACGCCGAATCGCGACAAGCTCCTGAAGCGAGCCGCTCACCTGCAACTCGACTTGCCCGTCACGCAGGCTAAAACCCCACACCTGCACGCCATCATTACCGGCCCGAAAGGCCAACTCGACGTGACGTTCTGATTTCACCGAGGCCACAGACAGCAAACCTGGCTAGAGCAGCAAACCCGGGCATCAAACCCTTGTCGTGGCAATGTGCGTACGTGCTATACTTCGAAGCCCGTCCCTCGATGGTTTTTCACTGTGCGGACGGGCGACGCAGACTTGGATTTGTCCGGGTCGCGTGTGCAGTTGATTCAGGCCCGTGCCCGGCGAGGCGGGTAATTAGGCGCCTTAAATTGGTTAGGGGGAAATATCGCAGAACGCAACTTCCGGCAGAGCGACCGCACTCGAGTGAACGAGCGAATCCGGGCGCGTGAAATCCGGGTCATCGATGAAGAGGGCGGCCAGCTTGGGGTGATGCAGCCGTTCGAGGCCATTAAAATGGCGCGCGAACGCGGGCTCGATCTGGTGGAAATTTCGCCGACAGCCGATCCTCCCGTTTGCAAAATCACCGATTACGGCAAATTTCTTTACCAGCAGAACAAAAAGGCGCACGAGCAGCGCAAGAGCAGCCGCGGGTCGCAGCTCAAGGAAGTGAAGTTTCGTCCGGCGACCGCGGAGCACGATTACCAGGTTCGGAAGAATCAGATCATTCGCTTTCTGGGAGAAGGCCATAAAGTGCGCGCGATGATTTTTCATCGCGGGCGCGAAATGGCGCACCAGGAAGTGGGGCGAGCCAAGATGACGCGTTTATTGGGCGAGATTGGCGAGCACGGGCAAATTGAAACGATGCCGCGAATGGAAGGCAATGTTTTAGTGGCGTTGCTGGCACCGAAAAAGGGCGTGGCGGTGGCCAAGCCCGCGGCGCAGCCGGCGCAACAAGCTTCGTAGAGCGAATGGCGCGGCAGGGAAAAGTCGCCCGCCACCTTTCAACGTTCAGGGTAAACGCTCGGCGGCCGCTACAACGTCACGAAACGCGGGAAAGCAAATCATCAGATGTAAGGGCACGTCGTGCCCTCGCGAGAAAGGGTTTTACCGATGCCAAGAAACAAGTCGAAACCAAAATTGAAACTTAAGACTCACCGCGGGGCCGCGAAGCGTTTCAAGGTGACCGCGACGGGCAAGATTATTCGCATGCACTCTGGCAAGCGGCACTTGCTGGGAACCAAGGCGCCTGGGCGCATGCGGAAGCTAAAGAAATTGACTTTGGTGAACAAGGCCGACTTGGCTTCTGTGCGACAGATGCTTCCTTACGCTTAGAGAATCGCGACGCACAGGATGTGTTGCGCCAAGACGCATCGGCCGGGCGGGGTAAGCCCCGTCCCTACAGGTTTGGCGGCGCTTCAGCAATCGAGTCGCTGTATTTCCTTAAGGATTTTCAACTTCAGCTTCACGAAGTTGAGATGTTTCACCGCAGGGCGCAAACCCTGCATATCGCGCCAGGCAGTGCTACACGGGTGCCTGCCGGCCGATTCGCCGCACGCAATCGGCTCGCTTCCTAGCGAACGATTTGTAGCGGCACGGTAGCCGCTGGACTTTTGTCCCGCGTTTGTCCGCTTCGCGCGGACAACTTGCTACCGAGCACCACCGGAGACAAACCCGTTGCGTTACGCGTGTATTTTCGCGTGGCCGCACCGTGTTGTCTCCCCAAAAAAAGGAGAAACCCATGGCTCGCGTAAAACGCGGCACAAAACGCCGTGCGCGGCGTAAGAAGTACCTCAAGCGCACAAAAGGTTTTTTCCTAACAAAGAGCAAGCTGTACCAATCCGCACAAGAGGCCGCCAATCGCGCCGATCGCTACGCGTTCCGCGACCGCCGTGTGAAAAAGCGGCAGTACCGGCGGCTCTGGATCCAGCGCATCGGGGCGGCTGCGCGGCTCAACGGCATTACTTACGGCCAACTGATTCACGGGTTGAAAGCTGCCGGCGTTGATCTGGACCGCAAAGTGCTCGCGGATATCGCGGTGAAAGACGCCGCTGCGTTTGCGAGCTTGGCGGCTACCGCCAAGGCTGCTGCGCCTCCGCCGGAGAAAAAGAAGAAGAGCGCGGCGTAGGTCGAGACCGACCGGGCCGGCTCGCGGGGACTGGCTAAGCGAAGCCCCTACATGGCAGCTCATTGCTGCCTTGGTTGCGAGGTGGGCGCAGCGGTGCTGCGCCCCTACAGAATTCGTGCTTGTGACCGGGCACCGGCGCCCGCTTCAGAAAGCGGCCAGTATCCTAGTTCATGAGCGTTGCCGAGTAATGGGAATGACCACTCCTGAAAATAAGACTGCGCTTACGCTCGCTGCGCTTGGCGCGACGCAGCCTGGACAACTTGGTTCGCTGTTTGCGGAGATTCGCGCTCGCTTCGATGCCGACTCGGCTGCCGCGCACGACGAAGCTGGTTGGAAGCAATTCCGCGACACCTGGCTTGGCCGCAAGTCCGGCGTGCTGACGCAGATTACCGACAACTGGCTGAAGCCGGCGACTCCCGACCTGAAGCGCGGCGTTGGGCAGGAACTCAACAAACTGCGGGCGCACGTCGAAGCGCAGATCGAAGCGCGGCAGGTGGCGATCGAGGCTGGCGCGGACGAATCGGCGCTGGCGCGCGAACGCGTTGACCTTTCTCTGCCGGGTGTTGCGCGACCCACCGGATCACACCACTTGATCCGGCAGATCTTCCAGCAGATCGAAGATATTTTCGTGTCCATTGGATTTTCCGTCGTCGAAGGGCCGGAAATCGAGACGCCTTACTACAATTTTGAGGCGCTGAACATTCCGGAATTTCATCCCGTGCGCGACGACATGGATACCTTCTATCTGGACCTGCCGAAGGGTGCGCCGACTCCGCTGCTGCTACGCACGCACACTTCGCCGATGCAGATCCGTACCATGGAGAACCGGCGGCCGCCGGTGCGCGTCATCGTGCCGGGCAAGGTCTACCGGCGCGACAATCCTGACGCCACGCACTCGTTCGCGTTTCATCAGGTGGAAGGTCTGGCGGTCGATACGGACATCACTTTTTGCGATTTCACTGGGACGATCGAATACTTCGTGAAGCAATTTTTCGGCCCTGGCGTGAAGACTCGTTTTCGCCCCAGCTATTTTCCGTTCACCGAGCCGTCGGTTGAATTCGATGTGACGTGCGTTTTTTGCGGGGGCAGCGGCGTGTCGGCGGGCGGTGGAACCTGCTCGAAGTGCAAGGGAGCGGGGTGGATCGAACTTTTCGGGGCGGGCATGGTCGATCCGGCGGTGTATGGGTTTGTGAATTACGATCCAAAAAAGGTCAGCGGGTTCGCGTTCGGCATCGGCATCGATCGTTTGGCCATGCTCAAATACAGCATCGACGACATTCAGGTGTTATTTCAGAATGATGTTCGGTTCTTGCGGCAGTTTCCATGACCTTTACCGACGCCAAGCAGCGTTTCTCGAGCCGCGTTGCCGACTACATTCGTTATCGGCCCGGGTATCCGACGGCGGCGATCGCGTTGCTGCGTGCTGAATGCGATCTCCGGCCAGGCCATGCGATTGCCGACGTTGGTTCGGGCACGGGTTTCCTCAGCGAATTGTTTCTGAAAAATGGGAATCGCGTTTACGGCGTCGAGCCGAACCAAGCGATGCGGCGAGCCGGCGAAGAATATCTGGCGTCTTACGATTCGTTCGTTAGCATCGACGCGTCCGCCGAAGCCACCACGTTGGAAAGTCGCACCGTCGACTTTGTCACCGCCGGCCAAGCGTTTCACTGGTTTGAGCCGGTTGCCGCACGGCGTGAATTTCATCGCATCCTGAAGCCTACGGGCTGGGTCGTGGTGATGTGGAACGATCGACAAATGGATTCGGCGTTTGCCAACGCGTACGAAGAGCTGCTGGTGGAGTACGGTACCGATTACAAACGCGTGCGCGAAGCGTACCCCGAAAGCGGCACGATGCGGGACTTTTTCACGGGCGGCTCGGTCTCGCAACACAGTGTGCCGAACGAGCAGATTCTCGACTGGGAGGGTTTGGCTGGCCGGCTACGCAGTAGCTCGTACGCCCCGCAGGAAGGTCAGGCCAATTACGCGCCGATGATGGCGGCGCTGGAACAATTGTTCCGCGCGAGTCAGGAAAATGGCCAGGTGCGGATGGAATATTCAACGCACGTTTATTTTGGCCGCTTGGCGAAGCAGGAATAGGGCATGAAGGTTGTCTACAACTGGCTGAAGGATTTCGTGGATGTGAGCGCGTCGCCGGAGGAACTGGCGTCGCGGCTGGCGCTTTCTGGCACGAACATCGGCGGCGTGGAAAAAGGGGCGCACGGTGCGGTGATCGACGCGGAGGTTTCGTCGAATCGGCCGGACTGTTTGGGACATTACGGAGTCGCGCGCGAGGTCGGGGCGGTGTACAAGCTACCGCTGAAACCGGTCTTGCCCAGGCCTTTGGAAGGATCGGCAAAAGCGAGCGACGCGGCGCGTGTGGAGATTCAGGCGCCGGAACTTTGCGGGCGTTATACGGTGCGCGTGATTCGCGGAGTGAAGATCTGTCCGTCGCCGGCGTGGCTGCGCGAGCGCCTGGAAGCCAGCGGCATCGCCAGCATCAGCAACGTCGTGGACGTGTCGAACTACGTGATGCTCGAGTTGGGCCACGCGCTGCACACGTTTGATTACGACAAGGTGCGCGATCACCGCATCGTGGTCCGCAAAGCCGCGCCCGGCGAAAAAATGCATACGCTGGACGGGATCGAGCGCACATTCGATCCGGGCATTTGCGTGATTGCGGATGGCGATGGTTCGCGAGCTGTCGGCATCGGCGGCATCATGGGCGGCGCGGAGACGGAGATTTCGTTTTTGACGAAGAACGTGTTGATCGAGTGCGCGTGGTTCGATCCCATTGCAATTCGCCGCGCCACGCGCACTCTGAAATTGCACACCGAGGCGTCCACGCGTTTTGGACGGGGTGCTGATCCGGAAATGGCGGAGCTGGCTTCGCGGCGTTGCGCGGAGCTGATCCTGCAGCTTGCCGGCGGCGAGCTGCTCGCGGGAGTCGTGGATGTTTATCCGGGCAAGCGCTCGCCGAAAAAGATTGTGCTGACGCGGGCGGAACTTCTCCGCGTGATGGGCGCGGACGTTCCAGACCAGGAGGTCGAGGCGAGTCTAGGCGCGCTCGGATTTTCGCCCGTGCGCGTGGACCAGAATCGCGGGGTGGAAGGATCGTTGCTGGCGGCTTGGGAATGCACGCAGCCGTCGTGGCGCGCGGAAGTGGAACGCGAAATCGACTTGATCGAAGAGGTGGCGCGAATTTATGGACTCGACAAATTTCGGCCGCGCTTTCCCGTGTCGCGCCAGGGCGCGGCGCGCTTGCCACATTACGAAGCGGAAACAAAGGTGCGTGAGCGGCTGATTGGACTTGGCTATCAGGAAATTTTGACGATCCCGCACGTGGCCGAGGAGCGCGATGCGTTGTTCCGCTCGGCGGGCATGCAACCCGCGCGGATGGCCAATCCGCTGTCGGAAGAAGCGGGCGTGCTGCGCTCGACTGGCCTGGTGACGATGGCCGCAGCGCTGGAATGGAACCTGAATCACGGTCAACGCAACGTGCGCTTGTTCGAGATCGGCAGCCGGTACAGCCTGAATGGTAGTACCTCGGTCGAGACGCGCGTACTAACCATCGGCGCGACCGGCGAGGCGCGCGAAAAAGATTTGTACGACACCGCACGCGCGTATTCGTTTGCGGATTTGAAGGGCGATCTCGACTTGGTCGGCCAACTTGCTGGTGGCTTTCAATGGAGCACTCACGGCGTTGGCGCCACCGTGAGCCATACGCCGGAACAAACCGGCCGAGATTGGACGCACGCAGCGCGGAGCGGGCGTATTGCATTGGCGGGCGAGGAACTCGGCGACGCGGGCCAGCTCGCGCGGCGTGTGGCCGACCGGCTCAAACTCCGGCAAGACGTGTTTCTTGCGGAATTGCGGCTGGAGGCCGTGTATGCGGCGATTCGCGACTTGAAGGAATCGCGGCGTTACGAACCGCTGCCGCGATTCCCCGCGGTCGAGCGCGATTTTTCATTGTTGTTGACGGACGGCACGCATTTTTCCGACGTCGGCAGGGTGATTCGTTCGCTGAACATTGGCGAAATTCTTTCCATGGATGCTAGCGACGTGTTCCGCGGGAAAAATGTGCCGACCGGAAAATATTCGCTGCTGGTGCGGGTCCTGTTTCAGAGCCGGGAAGCTACGCTTACCGACGCGCAGATTGCGGATTTTTCCGGGCGCATTGTCGTTGCATTGGAAAAACAACTTGGGGCACTGCTTCGGGCGAGCTGAAACTCACCTTGCAGCGTTGAGAGGCACGTCGTAGCTGTACTGGAAGCCGAACCTAATCCCGCCCTCTGAAGGGGGCGGCTACAGCGGCCTTGCGCTACAATCCAGGGCTGCGGTCACGGGGAGCCACCATGAGTTCACCGGTGAAAGTACAAATCTTCGGGCAGACTTACACGATTCAGGGCGAGCTGGATCCGGCGTATGTGCAGAAGCTGGCGGCGTTCGTGGACGACAAGATGCGCGCGATTGCCGATGCGGCGGCGACCGTCGATACGCACAAGATCGCGGTGCTGGCTGCGCTGGCCATTGCCGACGAATTGCACAGCACGCAGCGCGACCTTGGCGAACACAACGAGATGCTGCGCGAACAGGCCGAGCGTTGCCTTACGCTGGTCGAGCGCGCGTTGAAGCAGACCGCGTAAGCGAAAGCGTCCTTCTAAGTTTGGCTTTTTAAAATGGAAAAACTCTGCCAGCCCATCGGCCGGGCGGAGCAAGCCCCGCCCCCACAAGAGAACTCTAGCGGGACGCAACCCACAGGTCACGGTTCCCCCGCTTACTGGCTCCATTTCGTGGGCGTGCGGTCCCAGCGATGTTTGCTGAGTTCGGAGTGCAGCTGGGCGGGTAGCGGGCCTTTGGCGCTGGCGGCGAGGTTGACATCGACGTGGTTGCGTTTGCGCATGCCGGGGATGATGGTGCTGACGTCTTTGTTGTTGAGGATGAAGCGCAGAGCCATTTCCGGCATGGTTAGACCATCGCGGAGCAGCGGCTTGAGTGCTTCGGCATGGGCGACGCTGTTCTTGAGATTTTCGGGGACGAAATAGGTGTTGCGCCAATCGCCTGCGGGCCACTTGCTGTCGAGCGTGAGCGTTCCGGTGAGCGTGCCTTCGTCAAACGGGACGCGCGCGATCACGGCGACGTCCTTTTCGCGGCACGCCGGGAACAATTCGTCCTCGGGATTCTGGTCGAAGATGTTGTAGATGACTTGCACGGCGTCGAATAATCCGGCGCGCACGGCTTTCACGCCGTTGGCGGGCTGCCACCGATTGATGCTGATGCCGAGGGCGCGGACTTTGCCGGCCGTCAAAAGTTTTTCGAGCACCGGACGCAGGCGCTTGTCTTCGAGCCAGGCGTCCTCCCAAGTGTGAAACTGAATGAGGTCGAGCGTGGGAACACCGATGTTGGCGAGACTCTTGTTCACGTATTCCTCGATGTAGTCCGGCGGATAGCAATCGTCCAGTGTGAATTCCGGCCGGCTGGGCCACTTGCGATTTTTCGGCGGGATTTTCGTTGCGGTGTAGAGAGTTTTCCCGGCGTTGGCCCGCAGGATTTTTCCGAGCAGTTGCTCGCTGTGGCCGTCACCGTACGCCCATGCGGTGTCGAAGAAATTGCAGCCGAGGTCGATGGAGCGTTGCAGTGAGTCGAGCGACTGTGTGTCTTGCGAGCCGGTCCATCCGGCAACACCCCACATTCCGTAACCAATTTCACTGACCTTCCATCCCGACCGGCCGAAGCGGCGATAGTTCATTGGCATCCTCTTTTTCTGGAAAAGTGGAGACATTGTGACATGTTCCCCTGCTTGAAGGGCAGGAGCAATGCTTCGCCTTGAACGACCAGACCTGTGTGCGCCGTTATGGGAAGGGCGTGCTGTGGTCACCGTCGTACTTTGCCGCTCGTTGCAGTGCTCCCCGTCAGCTTTCTCAAGGCGTACATGGAACATCAGAAAACACCTTCGTAGTTAAGGGGCCTTATATCTCCGCTCTAAAGGGCGGGGTTTTACGACCCCACGGATAACTGGGCTGGCGAAAGTGGGTAGTTGCCCGGTGAGAAACGCCCACAGGGCCGCCGACTGCGCCTTGCGCTATCGGCTTTGCTCGCATTTCTTGCAGGGCAACTCTGCTCCAACGTGCGCGGCCCGGCCTTCTGGTGAGACGACCCACGGACGGCTGGACCAAGGCGGGTTGTGGCGGACGTGCTGGGTGTGTCCGCACTCAAGGTCGGCGACCCAGTCGTCGAGGTCGTCTTGGTGAAATCCTACAATCTTGCGGTTCGGTGCAGTTGGAATTGCCATGTTTCCAGCGGATTGGCTCGCCAAAGATCACTACAGCATCTTTTGTAGAGAAATCATCACAAAAGTTCAAGATAAGCCTCTCCGGTTGCGTTACGATAGCAGCGACCCGTCGTCCAAGTTAGAGACCATAAACATTGCGGAGGAGTGACGTGAACATTGTCAAGCGTTTCACTGCGTTTAGCGGGTTGGCCCTGAGCGGACTGGTATTGCTGAGCACCGCGGCAGCCCACACCACTGCGTCGCCGGCGGCTGGAGCCCGCGCTCAGGCGAATGGCGCCGCACCCACGACCGTTTCCCGCAGTCTGAAGGCGTTGACCTATCGTCGCGCAGGGAAATCGGTGCAGGTGGACTTTGTCGGAACGGACTTGATGCGCAGCGCATCGGGCACGGCGAAAGTGGAGAGCAAGTCCAACCGCATCGAGATCGACGCGAGATTCACGGGATTGGACGATTCGACGCGCTTTGGGCTCGAGTATCTGACCTACGTGCTGTGGGCGATCTCGCCGCAGGGGCGCGCGGTAAACCTCGGGGAACTGCAGCCGAAGAACGGCTCGGTAAACCTGAAAGCGGTTGTCGATATGCAGACGTTCGGAATGATCGTCACGGCGGAGCCTTACTACGCGGTCACGCAGCCGGGCGATGAAGTGGTGCTGGAGAACGCCCTGCCAGCCGCACTGGCGAGCGAAAACATCGACGCGAAGTATGCGCTGGTCAGCCGCGGAACTTACGCGTCGGCAAACACGAAGATCGACAGCGCCATTTTCGGCGTGGACCGCAAAGCACCGATCGAACTGTTTGAAGCGCGCAACGCGGTGCGCATTGCGCGCAACGCGCTGGCGGACACCTACGCGACGTCCACCATGACCAAGGCGGAAGACTTGTTGAAGCAAGCGGACGCTGCCTACGTCGCGAAGAAAGACAGGAAAGGGCTTATCTCATTGTCGCGCAACGCGGTAGAGACAGCGGAAGAAGCGCGCGTGATCGCGGTGCAGAAGAAAGCGGAAGAAGACGCGCAGCTCGCTCAGGACGCAGAGCGCAAGGCAGCAGCAGAGCGCGTGGCAAGAGCTCGAGCGGATGCCGCAGCAGAGGAGCAACGCCGCCAGGAAGCGGAAGCGGCCCAGGCCGACGCGGTACGCATGAAGGAGCAGGCCGACTTGGCCGCGCAGGCAGCGGCGCAGCAGCAAAAGCAAGCGGAGGCCGACCGCGCGGCAGCACTAGCGCAGCAACAGCAGGCAGAGGCTGCGAGCGCCGCCGCACGGGCGCAGCAGCAAGCTGCCGAGGCCGAGGCGGAGAAAGCACGTCAAGCCGCCGCACAAGCCGAGCAGGACAAGGCCGCCATGCGCGCGCAGTTGCTGGCGCAATTGAACGCCGTGTTGCAGACCCAGGATACCGCGCGCGGTTTGATCGTGAATATGTCCGACGTGCTGTTCGACACGGGGAGCTCGACGTTACGGGCCGCGGCGCGCGAAAAGCTGGCGAAAATTTCGGGGATCGTGTTAGCGCATCCGGGCTTGAGTTTGCAAGTAGAAGGCTATACGGACAGCGTCGGCGGCGACCAGATGAACCAGCAACTTTCCGAGCGGCGCGCGGACTCCGTGCGCGACTTTTTGATCGCGCAAGGCGTGGCCGGCTCTTCGATTACGGCGAAGGGGTTTGGCAAGGCGGACCCGGTAGCGTCCAATGACACCGCGGAAGGCCGACAGAAGAATCGGCGCGTGCAACTGGTCGTGAACGGTGAGGCCATCATCGGGCAGCAGGGCCCGAACACCGGCGCTGCACCTCAGTAGCCAGGCGTGCCAAGCCGGTGTCACTGGAGATCGGCGCGGACCTGGTGAAAACGGACTCTACGTTTCACACCGACGTAGACCGCACTGTGATTGAGAAACTGCAAGCGCTTCCTCCGCAGTGAGTTCGCCGGTGACGCCCGGAGTAAGCGCGGAATCGAACGGACGCACTGGTTCGAGACATCGAATTCGTTTGACGCGCAGAATGCGACCGGTTGGACTTTTCTCTCGGCAGACCAACATTGCCCGCCGGGACAAACCGCTTCCTGACGCGGCCTCGGACCCAACGGCTGCCCGTAGGTCCTCAGGGCCAGCATTCGAAAATCGGAACGTTCAACATTGCGCCGTCCCTGGAACCGACTTATCAATTTCGAAAACCGTCTCGACGCTGGAAGCCTTGTGCGGCGAGATCCATACAACTACTACCCGAGCAGGAACCCTTTTGCGGAGCAGACGCCCGATCTAAACAGAAGACCGTTACTTGGAACCGTTCGTTGACCGACGCCGGACTTCGCGGAAGCGTCTGGCGTGTGAAAGGCATCCGCAACGAGAAGGCCGGAGTTAGGGGTCCAGCATGCGTTCCTTGCGGAAAAGGGGCTGAACTACCCGAATTGCCGCCTGCTCAGTTTTCCAACCACCAATCGCCTTGTTCCGCACTCCACCGTATTACTCACCTTGTATATTGACGTTGACTTGAACTTCTCCCGCGGATATAAAGCCGGGACGACGCGGGACGTTTCCATACGTCAGCCCTTCCCATGGTCGATCCGCTAGCGTCGAGGGGCTTCGACTACTCGCCGAGGAGTTCTCATATGCCTAGCTTTCAGGAGGTCCTGAAAAAGGAACGCGACTACCTGAGGGATCAAGCACCCGACGCCAAGGACACGGGCACCACGTTCGGTTTGGCGATCTCTGGAGGAGGCATTCGCAGCGCCACGTTCGGCTTGGGGGTCTTGCAAGGTCTGGCCCAGGCAAAGCTGCTGAACAAGATGAAATACATCTCCACCGTTTCCGGAGGTGGCTACATCGGAGGCTGGCTGGTCAGTTGGATCAATCGCGCTCCGGGCAGACTCGAAGAAGTGGAAAACAAGCTGGGGAACTACGAGAATTTCCCGGATGAGGACGGCGCGCCGGAGCCCAAGCAGATTAATTTTCTGCGCGACTACAGCAACTATCTCACTCCGCGGAAGGGGATTTTCGGCGGCGACACCTGGGCGGCCATTGCGACCTACTTGCGAAACGTTTTGCTTAATCAGGTCATTTTGATTGCGTTTCTGGGTGCTGTCCTTCTGATTCCCTGGCTGGTGGGTTCGGTGATCGTTTGGCTCGGCAAGTACGTGGGCGAGAGCCACCACGAGCGGCATATCGCGGCCTTGGTTGCGGCGGCGGTCGCCATGGGTTTTCTGTTTTGGGCGATTGCCTGGGCTGCCGCACAAACGGCGCGCTGTTCGATCCCCGTCAAGAAAGGTGAGAACACGAGCGCACCCGAAAAATGGGTGACCCTCGCGGTCGGACTTCCGCTCTTTGTCAGCGCCTCGTTCACATTGACCGCGCTGTGGCTGTGGCATCACGTGGGCAATCAAGCGTTGTGGCGATGGGCAGTCATTGGCGGTGTCGCGTACGCCATGGCCCATCTGGTCGGGTTAGCCATCCGAATTCGCATCAGCCGCGCCAAGGCGAAAGCGCACTCGGGATCTTCGGGAGCGCCAACCGGCAGGGTCACGTGGCCACAAAGGATCGGCATTCCGTTATCGGCGCTTGGCGCTGGGGCCATCGGTGGTCTGTTGCTCTGGCTTTGTAACCTGCTGGTTGCCTGCTGGAGATCCTGGGGAGCCGACTTTGGAGGAACCTGGCACGCCGTAGGCGGCGGCCCCCCGCTTCTTGTAGTGGCGTTCCTGTTGGTCGGGGGATTTCACATCGGGCTCCTGAAATTGCTCATCGCGCCGGAAGAACAGGAGTGGTGGGGTCGCTTGGGAGGACTGCTGCTATTGGGAATCATCGTGTGGGCCGCGATCTTTGGCCTGGCGATCTTCGCTCCCTATTTTGTCCCGCCGGGACTGCATTGGGCGAAGACCAAAATCACGGTCACTTTGGTCTGGATCGCCACAACGGCTTTCGGTTTAATTTCCGGAAAGAGCAGCCAGACCTCCGGTCGAAGCGACGGCAATCCGAAACTCGAGGTGGCCGCGCTCGTTTCCCCCTACATTTTCATACTTGGTTTGCTGGTCCTGCTTTCTCTCGGCGCGCACCGCTTGGCGGTTTGGACTGCTGCGACGGCAGCAAAGCCCTACTGGGCTGGCGTTCAGGAAGTGAGCCCTCGGTTCGTGCTGCTCTGGTTCGTGATCCTGGCTGTACTGGCGGTGCTGCTGGCTTACCGCGTGGACATCAACGTTTTCTCGATGAACTTGCTGTACCGCAATCGGCTGGTGCGATGTTATCTCGGAGCCAGCCGCATCGATGGTCGGCGCCAGCCCAATCGTTTCACCGGATTTGACCCCGCCGACGATCCATTCCTCACAGATTTCGACAACGACTGCCTCAATCGGTCCGACAAGAGCCAACCGTATCGCGGCCCTTATCCCATTGTTTGCGCGGCCCTCAACGTTACCCACGGCGAGCGCCTTGCGTGGCAGGAACGAAAAGCGGAATCGTTCGTATTCACGCCTAAGTTTTGCGGCTATGAGTTTCCCGAGATGCGCTACGAAACCGATTCCGACGCAGTGGGCAACACGGACGCGCCCCAGGCAGGATTTCGCGATACGGAGACCTACGCCTATCCGAAATCCGACAGCGCGGCCCTTCATGCCGACCGCGGCGGCGTGCACCTCGGCACCGCTATCTCCATCTCGGGAGCTGCCGCCTCGCCCGACATGGGCTATCACACATCTCCCCCGCTCGCGTTTCTAATGACGGTCTTCGACATCCGTTTGGGATGGTGGCTCCCCAATTCCCGATACTCGAACGACCAATTGCCTACCAAGACCCCGGAGGGCGGCCCGCCGTGCTCGCTGATGTATTTGCTGTTCGAGCTCGCGGCTTCTACGACGGACCAATCGAAGTATGTCTATCTGTCCGACGGAGGCCACTTTGAAAATCTGGCGGTATACGAACTTGTCCGACGCCGGACTCCCTACATCATCGCGTGCGACGGCGACGCGGACGAAGGCATGACCTTCGGAGATCTAGGCAATGCTATCCGCAAGTGCCGCAGCGACTTTGGTGTGGAGATCTCGATCGATCCCAGTCCGATAAAATTGCCGGCGGGAGGTTTCGCGCGGCTTCACGGAGTGGTGGGCAAGATCCACTATCCGCGCTTGCTCGACGGCACTCCCGCGTTCGACGGAGATATCCTTTACATCAAACCCACGATTACCGCGCAAACGCCACGCGACGTCCTTTCCTACCGCGAAACTCATCCGCCTTTCCCGGACCAGACCACCGCGGACCAATGGTTTGACGAATCGCAATTTGAGAGCTACCGGAGATTAGGGTTGCATTCGTTCAGGTCTCTGGCGGGGATCGGCGGTCCAGAATCCGAACGCATCTCGGTCGAGCAATTGTTCGAATACGTCCGTATGCACATGCCGCGGTAGCGGTACCTCACGACGTGGCCGCGGGTCGTTTGGTCCGCCCATCGCCGCGCGCTACAATACTCAGCGGAGCGGTACTTCGAAGCAGGTGAGGGGACGAAAGCTGTTTGAACCAATGACGAATCTCTGAGGTGCTGCGGACAGACAGCCCGTGTGCACGGCCTGTCCCTTTGGCTTCCCGGTCAGATCCAAAGCCAGATGCAAAGAATGACTCGGGAGGCCAACGGGGCAGGAAAGCCTAACGGTTGGCTCGTGGCGCCCACTTTATTTCAGAGGTTCACGGCCTAGTTTCCCACGGCTAAGCAGTCCGCTCCATTTTTGTGTTCCGCGGTCAGGCTGCGACCACCTGTAGCGCGACGCCCTCGTGCGTGCTCTGGTAACGCCGGCGTACTAGCCGGCTTCGTCATCGATTGCACGGCATTTCTCGATAGTAGCCTGGCGGAACAACATATTCAGTAGCCGGCAAGGAAGCCGGCGGTACCGCTCTTGCCGCGTGTACGAAGTTCTCTGGCGAAGACCAGGACAAAGGACAAAACCAGGTTCGCTCATGCGCATACTTTTCATCGGTGACATTGTCGGTTCGCCGGGCCGCCAGATCGTTCGTGACCGGCTGGCGGACATCGTGGCGCACCGCCAGATCGACCTGGTAATCGCCAACGGGGAGAACTCCGCCTCCGGCTTCGGAATCACGCCCAAGATTGCCGACGACCTGCTTCAGAACGGCGTCGATGTCCTGACCGGCGGGAACCATAGTTGGGATCGCAAGGAAGTACTGGAGTACATGCCGTACCAGCCGCGGCTGCTGCGTCCCGGCAATTTTCCGGAGGGAAGTCCGGGCAGCGGTTTGTATGTTGGCGCCGCGAAGAATGGGGTGAAGTACGCCATTCTAAACCTGCAGGGTCGGGTATTTCTGACGGCGATTGACGACCCGTTTCGCAAAGCTGACGCGGAACTCGCCAAACTTGCGGACGACGTCGCATTTGTGCTGGTAGACATGCACGCGGAAACCACCAGCGAGAAGATCGCCTTGGGCTGGTACCTCGACGGCCGGGTTACTGCCGTGGTGGGCACGCACACACATGTGACCACGGCGGACGAGCACGTGCTGCCGCAAGGCACGGCGTTCATCACCGACGTAGGCATGACTGGGCCGCACGACGGCGTGATCGGCATGGACCGCCAGGGAATCATCAAGCGATTCCTGGACGGGCTGCCCGCCAGGTTTGATGTGGCGCCGGGCGACGTGCAGATGAATTGCGTCCTGATCGAGACCGACGACAGCGGGCCGCGCAATTCGGCGGGGCGCTTGCGGGCGCAGTCGATCGAGCGGTTGCGCCTGCGCACCGACTAGTCGATTGCGAAGCTCGTGGTGGGCGGCGAGCCAGAGGACATCTCCGGGGTGCAACGCAAGGCAACTCTGGTACGTCCGAGGTAATCTGAGGACTCATGCAACAAAACAACGCCCAGCCGTCCCGAGTTGCGGTCCTTTTGTGTCTGCTGGCATCTCTCGCCGCGAGCGGTGCATTCGCTCAAGGTGACGGCGAGCTGACCGCGAAAGCGCGCCTTTTCGCCGGCGTGGGGCCCGGATTGCGTGCCGTGAAGCTCGGACCAAACGGCCGCACCTACGTGCTGGCGTCCCCCTCGCCCGGCTTGGTCATTTTCGACAAGCAAGGCAATCGCGTGCTGGCGATCGCAGAGGCCGCCGCAGTGCCCGATACTAAATCCAGCCACGCAGCCATCCAATTTGGCGAAGACTGCGACGTAGATGCGGACGGCCGCATTTACGTGGCGGACCGTGGCGTAAACGCTATCCAGGTCCTGTCCTCCGACGGCACGTTGCAGCGATCGATTCCCGTTCCGGCGCCGATTTCCGTCGCGGCGCTCGGAGAAGGCGAAATCGCCGTCGCTACACTGCGCGAGCAGCATCTCGTAATCGTTTTCGACAAAAATGGCCGGGAAGTTCGTGAGTTTGGTGATCCCGAGCAAATTTCCGAGCGCGAGGATCTGAATCGCTTTCTGAATACCGGTCAGCTGATTACCGACGCACAAGGGCATCTCTATTATGGTTTTGCGTACACGCCCGAGCCGACCGTCAGGCAGTACGACCGCAACGGCTACGGCACGGGCCCAGACGTTCAGTATCTGGCGGTGGAGGCAGCTCCCGCTGCGCAAGCGATTCGCCGCGAAATTGTACGGCAGGAGAAGCGCCAGAAGTCGCCCTCGTTCAAGCGCGTGCTTACCGGTGTGGGAATCGACCCCGCGAACGGAGAGATCTGGATGGCCGTGGGGGACAACCTTTTGCATTTCGACAAAGACGGAAACCGGCGCGCCAGCTATCAGATTTACACGCCGCAAGGTGCGCGGCTCGAAGCCAATACCATCTTGATCGAACCCGACCGCATGATCATCGGCGGCGACCCGATCGGTGTCTACGAATTCGCCCGGCCCGAAAAAAAAATCACGCCGTAGCGAGAGTTTTCCTCAGGTTAATTTTCGGGATAAACGGACTGCGGAGGTTCTGTTTGCAAAATACTCGTAGGATTCCCCTTTCAAATCATGGTGAAGAACGTTGAGGGCGAGTGTTTCCACGCTTGTGGAAAAACTGTGCACGAGATGTGAACACCTCTGCGCGTCGCTTCCTGTCTTCGCACACTTTTCGCTTGCCTGCCACGTTCCAATCAGAGACAATCCCGCGCTGTCTAATAGCGACCTTGAAGTTGCCTGTACGCATGGCCGGGCCTGGTCGCTCAGGACATCAGGGGCACGGCAGCACATTCCAACGAGGGTTGAACCCCGAAGTCTACAGAAAGATGCGGATGGTCCTGCTTTCCACAGCTTTTGCACATCTGTGGAAATAGCATAGGATTAGTATTCTCTTTGCGATGACAACAGCCACCCAAACTGGGCGTGAACGCGAGACCGTAAATTCCTGGGATAAATTCCTGGAACGCGTGAAGTCCCGGGTTAGCATCAACACCTTCACCACTTGGTTTCAGCCCACGCGCCTCAACCGCGCCGAAGGCGAGACCCTATTCGTCCAGATTCCCAGCGCAGTTTTTCGCCAGGTTTTGACTCGTACCTACGGCGAGATCGTCAAGGCCGTCTTCCACGAAATCGGCGTGCCCAATACGCGCGTGCAGTATGTCTGCACCGAAGAAGAACCGGTCGTCGCGGCGCCGCCGGTCGTGGCCCCGGTAAAACAATCGAAGCTCGATTTTGAGAGCAGCGACCACCAGTTGAATCTACGTTACACCTTCGATTCCTTCGTTGTCGGCAAGTCCAATGAGTTTGCGCACGCTGCCTCCCGCGCGGTCGCCGAACAGCCCTCCAAAGCCTACAACCCGCTGTTCTTGTACGGCGGCGTGGGCATGGGCAAGACGCATTTGATGCACGCGATCGGTCACACCATCAAGAAGCGCAACCCCGCGATGCGCTTGAGCTACGTCAGCGCGGAAAAATTCACCATCGAAGTCATCAACTCGCTGCGCTTCGACCGCATGATCAGTTTCCGCGACCGCTTCCACACTGTGGACGTGCTCCTTGTCGACGACATCCAGTTCATCGCCGGCAAAGAGCGCACGCAGGAAGAATTCTTCCACACCTTCAATGCGCTTTACGAGCAGCAGAAGCAGATCGTGATCTCTTCTGACTGCTTGCCGAAGGATATCAACTCGATCGAAGAACGATTGCGCTCGCGATTTGAGTGGGGATTGATCGCGGACATTCAGCCGCCGGACCTGGAAACGAAAATCGCGATTCTCCAGAAAAAAGCGGAAAACGACCGGTTCCCGCTGCCTGATGACGTTGCGGAATACATCGCGCGAGCGATCAAGTCCAACGTGCGCGAACTCGAGGGCGCGCTGACCCGCTTGATGGCATACGCCTCGCTGACCGGCGCCACGGTTTCCCTGGGTACGGCGCAGCAAGTGTTGCGAAATATTATTGCTTCGCAGGAAAAGCGCGTCACGATCGACTTGATTCAAAAACGCGTGAGCGAGCATTTTAATTTGCGTGAGCAGGACCTGAAAGTTCGCAGCAACACGCGCGCCATCGCCTTCCCTCGGCAAGTAGCGATGTATATCGTCAAGCAGCTCACCACCGCATCCCTTCCGGAAATCGGCCGCCAATTCGGCGGTAAGCACCACACAACGGTGCTGCACTCCATCCACAAGATCGAGGAGATGCGGCGGTCAGACAAGGATCTGAACCGCACCATCACGCGATTGATGGACGCGTTGCAGTAGTTTCTTAAGTTAATTTCCAACGCGATTCACATCGCGCGACAAGCGCGAGCGATTCACCCAGCGCGACCTCCGCCCACCTTGTGAGCCAGATCCATCATCGGGCGCGCCGACAGTGGATAGCCCGAACTGCTGATTGTTTCCTTGGCCGATTCGCGTCAAGCAGCTCGGGCGCGGCAACCCAACGCCGCCTTTTACCAGTAAATATTTTCCTAGAAAATTCCACTCCGCACGCTTGCGCCACACTCTATGCGTCCCACAACAACCTAAATCATCGTGTGCAGAAGCCTTGTGAATCATGCGGATAAGATGTGCACGCTTGTGAACAAAATTCCGTCGCGACTACCTCAGCGCACGAACCGCGACGACATTTCCTCTGTTTACACAATTTAACACCTGGAATCAACGCTTGTTCTATAGCCACACAACCGAACACTTTGTGCTTTTCCACGTTTCCACAGCGCTCATCACAACAACAAGCTTTATAGATTCTTAAGAAATCACAAATACCTTGCTTTGACAGTCAGTCTGTTTGCCTGTGAAAAAGTCCGGGGCTCGCCATCTCGCGCACAAGAACCCCGCAATCCACTGATCGCCGCATTTCCACAGTACAAATGCCCGGATGGGCCTTTGTTGGGCTTTATACTTGGCGGAAAAGCGAGTACAGTACGGCAGCGGTAAAAAATCTAGTGAGGGAGGCGGCTGACCGTCCCCGGTCGCATAAAAAATGACCGCACCTGTAACTGCACGCGAGGATCATCAAGCGATGGAATTCAGTGTATCCAAGTCAGCGCTGTTGAACGAACTCAGCACCACGCAGGGCGTCGTCGAGCGAAAAACCACGATTCCCATCCTGTCGAATTTGCTCGTCGAAGCCAAGGGCAGCACGCTTACGATTACGGCCACCGATCTGGAGTTGAGCATTCGCACGTCTTGCGAAGCAAAAGTAAAAAAGGAAGGCGCCGGCACAATCCCCGCTAAGAAACTTCTTGAGCTGGTTCGACTACTTCCCGAGGGCGAAATTAAGTTCAGGCTGCTAGAAAATCACTGGGTTGAGATCGTCAGCGACCGGAAGAAATACAAGCTCGTCGGCATGGCCAAGGAAAATTTTCCGGCGCTGCCAGCTATGCCGCACACCATCGTAAAGATTCCCGCGCCGGTGATGGAAAGCTTGATCGCAAAGACAAAATTCGCGATCTCGATGGAAGAGTCCCGCTACACGCTGAACGGTGGGCTGCTGATCTTGAAGCCGGACACGCTGGCCATGGTCGCCACCGACGGCCACCGCCTGGCACTCGCCGAAACCGATCAAAAACTTGCCGGGTTGAACGGCGAAATGAAAGTGTTGATCCCGAAAAAAGCCATGGACGAAGTGGAAAAACTTGCCAGCGCCGCGGGAGCCGACTCACAGATCGATTTCGCCAAGGACGAAAGCCACTTATTTTTTCAGGTGGGTCACCGCTTGCTGATATCGCGTATTCTCACGGGTCAGTTCCCGAATTACGAAGCGGTTCTGCCGCGTGATAACAACAAGACGGTGACTTTGGAGCGCACCGAGCTAAGCGACGCCGTGCGCCGCGTCTCCCAGCTCGCCGATCAGCGCTCGCACGCCGTAAAGCTGGCCGTCTCCAAAGAAGGCATCGAGATTTCCGCTTCCAGCCCGGAATACGGCGAAGCGAAAGAAAACATCGAGAAGGAATACAAGGGCGATCCCATCTCCATCGGTTTTAACTCAAGTTATATGCTGGATTTCCTGGCCGCAGCGGCCGATGGCCCCGTCAGCATCGAACTGAAAGACGAACAGTCCGCCGGACAGATGCGCCCGCTCGCCGACGAAAGCTACCGCTACCGCTACATCATCATGCCCATGCGCATCTGAACGTAGTCGCATCCGCTGGTTCGTTCATAAATACGAATCCGTATGAGTACGCTTGTGAGGACTTGGTGCGTCTCGCGACGGTGTCCGCGAGGGTTCACCTCTGCCGCGACCTTCGCGTGATGCGGGGTTGGGATATCGCGGTCTTGGGCCGAATCAGCACCTCCAATGTAAATAAGGCTGTGGACCGGAATCGCGATCGATCCCAAAACGCGACCGAATCGAACCCCGAATCACTCCCGGCAACACGTTGATAACTTACTGTAAATGAGCAACTTAATTCTATGCCAGCGTCGGTTTTCTCTTGGGATTTCCGCTTCGTTCAGGTACAATATTCTTGTTGTTTTTGGTTGGCAGTTGGTTTCCTCCAATCGGCCCGCCCTGAGTGATCGGGGCACGTCCGCCAAGTGCTGCGGTTCTGTACTTTGCCCTGCGCCAGGGGCTTTGAAACCGCGCGCTTGGAAATAGACTCCGAGGGATTTTCCTCTCGGGGTAACAAGTCTTCGCCACGTCTCGCTGCGCGGGACGGGATGGAGCAGGGGCCCTACGAGTTCCGGTCGCTCGCGATCGGGGCCAAAGGGTAAGGCGACGTACGGATAAGTCCGCAACAGCCTTTCCTCGCTTCGCAGAGTTTTTGAACCGAAGTTTTTAGCGGCAGCGCTACCGCGCGTCTCGCGGTTCGTTTTGCGCTGCTCGTTTTCGCGGGCTCGCGCCGCGCGCGGCAATGCAGATCGGGAGATGGAATGGGCGATCGAGAAGAGCTTCAAGAAAAAGATAACGCAGCGCTCAAAGCGGCGGGCCACAAGTACGACGCGAAGTCGATCAAAGTGCTTGCCGGCCTGGAAGCGGTTCGCTTGCGTCCGGCGATGTACATCGGTTCGACCGGTGAGATGGGCTTGCACCACCTGGTTTGGGAGGTAGTCGACAACTCCGTTGACGAAGCCATGGCCGGGTTCGCCGACGAAATCAACGTGACCGTGCACGCCGATGATTCGGTCACCGTCGTGGACAACGGCCGCGGCATTCCGGTGGACATGCACGCCACCGAGAAGCGACCCGCCGCCGAAGTCGTCCTCACCGTGCTGCACGCGGGTGGAAAGTTCGACAGCGATACCTACAAAGTTTCCGGAGGGTTGCACGGCGTCGGTGTTTCCGTCGTAAACGCGCTCGCCGATTGGCTGGAGTTGGAGATTTCGCGTGACGGCGCGGTCTGGGAACAGACCTACGAAAAAGGCAAGCCGACTTCAAAACTGAAGCAGACCGGCAAGACCCGCAAGACCGGAACGAAAATTACGTTTCATCCAGACCCTTCTATTTTTGAAAAAACCACCTACAGCTACGACACGCTGGCACAACGCCTGCGTGAGCTGGCATTTTTGAACAAAGGCCTGAAGATCACGCTGACCGATGAACGCACGGAAAAGACCACCGAGTTTCGATTCACCGGCGGCATCGCGGAGTTCGTAAAACACTTGAACCGTGGTAAGGCCACCCTCCATGATTCGCCGATCTACATCGAAGGCAAGCGCGGCACCGTCGAGATCGAGATCGCGCTGCAATACAACGACAGCTACGGCGAAAATGTTTTTGCCTTCGCGAACACGATCAATACCGTCGATGGCGGCACGCACCTTTCCGGCTTTCGTTCTTCGCTGACCCGCACGATCAACAACTTCGCGTCTTCAGCGGGAATGTTGAAAGAGCAAAAAGACGAAGTCACTATTACGGGCGACGATGTGCGCGAAGGCCTCGTGGCGGTGGTCAGCGTGCGCTTGCCGCAACCTCAGTTTGAGGGCCAGACCAAGGGAAAGCTCAACAGCGACATCAAAGGAGACGTCGAGCAGCTCGTCAACGAGCGCCTGGGCGAGTGGTTCGACAAACATTCCACGGTAGCACGCAGGATTATCGGCAAGTGCATTGAAGCGGCGCGCGCCCGCGAAGCCGCCCGCAAAGCCCGCGAGCTGACGCGGCGCAAGTCGGCGATGGATTCGAGCGGCCTGCCGGGAAAGCTGGCGGATTGCCAGGAGCGCGATCCTGCGCGTTGCGAACTATTCGTCGTTGAGGGCGAATCGGCCGGCGGCTCGGCGAAAATGGGCCGCGACCGCAAGTCCCAGGCGATCTTGCCGCTCAAAGGAAAAATTCTCAACGTGGAGAAAGCGCGCTACGACAAGATGCTCGGGCACGAGGAAATTCGCGCCATCATCACCGCGCTCGGCACCGGCATCGGAAAAGACGATTTTGACGCCGGCAAGCTACGCTACCACAAGGTGATTCTGATGACCGACGCGGATGTGGACGGCAGCCACATTCGCACCCTGCTGCTCACGTTTTTCTTCCGCCACATGAAGGAATTGATCGAACGCGGCCACATCTACATTGCGCAGCCGCCGTTGTATCGCGTGAAACGTGGCAAGAGCGAGCGCTACATTCGTGACGAAAACGACTTCGCGCACGAATTGATGAAGCGCGCCACCGAAGATCACGTGGTCAAGCCCAAGGAAGGCGCGTCGCTCGAGGGCGCGAGCCTCACGAAATTCCTCCTCCATGTGCAGGAATTCGAGGCCGCCGCAGCAAAGCTGGGCCGCCGTTTGCGCGATCCGCGCTTGGTAGAGCTGTTGGTCGAGAGCGGCCTGGAAAAAAAGACCGACTTCGAAGAAAAGAAGACCCTCGAGAAGCTTTTGAAGGAAGTAGACAAAGCCAAACTGAAGCTGGAAGGTAAAGTGGTATTCGACGAAGAGCACAGCTTGTACGAAATCCAGTTTGGGCCGCCGCACGGCCAGAAAATCAATTGGGCGCTCGCGTCCACCGCGGAATACAAGCGGCTGCGCGGCCTGGCCAAAGTGATCGACGAATTCAACAAGCCGCCGTTTATCATCACCAACAACGGTACCAAGATCACCAAAGAAAAAGCGCAGGACGTTCTGAACTACGTTGTGGAAGACGCGAAAAAAGATTTCACCATCACGAGGTTCAAGGGCTTGGGTGAGATGAACGCCGAACAACTGTGGGAAACCACCATGAATGCAGACACGCGCACGCTCCTCCAGGTGAAACTGGAGGACGCGGTCGCCGCCGAGGACATTTTCACCACGCTGATGGGCGAAAACGTCGAAGCGCGCCGCAAGTTCATCGAGGAAAACGCCCTCGACGTCCAAAACCTGGATATTTGATCGGCATCGATGATGTACCAACTCGGATGGACGACATTGCCGGGACTGCGCGGATTAAGCTGCGATAATTTTCGCGCGACGCCGACCGATACACCGGACAACGTGAAAGGCGTGACGGTTGAGTTTGCGACGGAACGTGAACGGGACGATTTCTTGCAGCGGGCCGAAGAATACTTCGCCGCGAAACGCTTCACGAACGCGGCGGACGCTTTCGACACAGTGAAGGCCTGGGCGCAAAATTCTATGTAGGCGCCGGGCTGCAGCCCAGCGGATTTGAGATTCTGATTCCTAGTTGAGGGCAAATGGCGGACGAGAAAAACACATCAATACTCCTCCCAATTGATATCGAAGCGGAGATGCGCAAGTCGTATCTCGACTATGCCATGAGCGTGATCATCGCGCGCGCCCTACCAGACGTGCGCGATGGTTTGAAGCCGGTGCAGCGGCGCATCCTGGTGGCCATGAACGATCTCGGCCTCGCGTCCAATCGCGGCTACCGCAAGTGCGCGAAGATCTGCGGCGATACTTCCGGCAACTACCATCCTCACGGCGAAGCGGTGATTTATCCGGCGCTGGTGCGGCTCGCGCAGGATTTCAACATGCGCTATCCGCTGATCGACGGCCAGGGGAATTTCGGTTCGGTCGACGGCGATCCACCGGCGGCGATGCGGTACACGGAAGCGCGGCTCGCGAAAATCAGCGAAGACATTCTCGCCGACCTGGAAAAAGAAACCGTCGATTTCATCCCCAACTTCGATCAAACCCGCGAAGAGCCGGTGGTGCTGCCGTCGCGCATTCCCAACCTGCTGGTGAACGGCGCCAGCGGCATCGCCGTCGGCATGGCCACCAACATCCCGCCCCACAATCTGCGCGAGATTGTCGACGCTGCGATGTTGCTGATTGAAAAGCCGGACACGCCGCTGAAGGAAGTCATGAAGTTGGTGCCGGGACCGGATTTTCCGACCGGCGCGTACATCGCGGGCCGCGAAGGCATCGAGGCCGCGTACCGGACCGGCCGCGGCAGCTTCGTGATGCGCGCCAAAGCCGCCATCGAAGAAGTCGGCAAGGACCGCGAGAACATCGTCATCACCGAAATCCCGTACCAAGTCAACAAGTCACGGCTCATCGAGCGCATCGCCGAACTGGTCCAGGCGAAAAAGATCGAGGGAATCGCCGACGTGCGCGACGAGTCCTCGCGCGAAGGCATGCGCATCGTCATCGAAATCAAGCGCGGTGAAGAATCGCAACTGATTCTCAACAATCTTTTCAAGCAGACGCAGATGCAGGAATCGTTTGGCATGATCCTGCTGTCGATCGTCGCGGGGCAGCCGCGCGAACTCGGCTTGATCCCCATGATCAAGCTGTTCATCGACCACCGCGTCGAAGTGGTGCGCCGCCGTTCCGCGTACGAATTGCGAAAGGCTCGCGAGCGCGAACACATTTTGGTGGGCTATCAGATCGCGCTGGATCATCTCGACGACGTTATCCGCGTCATTCGCGGATCGGCCGGCCGCGCGCAGGCCAAGGAAAACCTGCTCGCCTATTTCAGCGAGCAGGACGTCACGATCACGGAGAACGGAAAACCGAAAAAAGTCGCGGGCGTCAAGCTCGACGGCCGCAAATACAAGTTAGGCCCGCTCGAAGGCGAAGCGGTGGCCACCCGTGGCGGCGTGATCGGCCTCACGCCGGTGCAGGTGGATGCCATCCTCGAATTGCAGCTCCATCGCCTCACGCAGCTTTCCGTGGACGAAATCCTCAAGGAATTGAAGTCGATCCGCGAACTGATCGCCGAACTCGAAGAAATTCTTTCGAGCGAGAAAAAACTCAAGCAGGTCATCACCGGCGAGCTTAAGGAAGTCCAGAAAGCCTACGGCGACGACCGCCGCACGCAGATCGTCGACAAGGTTGACGAGATCAAGCTCGAAGACCTGATCGCCGACACAGAGATGCTGATTACCGTCAGCCACGCCGGCTACATCAAGCGTACCGCGGCGGAGACCTATCGCCACCAATCGCGCGGCGGCAAGGGACGCATCGGCGCGCGCACCAAGGAAGAAGACTTCGTCGAGCACATGTTCATCGCGTCGGCGCACAGCTACATTTTACTGTTCACGTCGAAGGGGCGCGTCTACTGGCTCAAGGTGTACGAATTGCCGGAAGCCGCGGCAGCCACGCGGGGCAAGGCGATTTCGAGCCTGGTGAAATTCCAGGAAGATGAAAAACTGACCGCCCTGGTGGCCTCGCGCAACCTCGAAGAAGAAGGCCGCTTCGTTTTCATGGCCACGAAGAGCGGCACGGTAAAGAAATCGACACTGATGGAATTCTCGAATCCGCGCTCGACCGGCATCATCGCCATCAACCTGGACGGCAAGGACGAGCTGATCGGCGCAAAGCTCACCGACGGCAAGCAGATGATTTTCCTCGCCAGCCACGAAGGCCAGGCCATTTTGTTCCGCGAAACCGAAGTGCGCCCGATGGGACGCAACGCCGGCGGCGTGAACGGTATGGACCTCGACAAGGACGACTACGTCGTCAGCATGGACGCGGTGCAGCCGGACTTTGCCATCATCGCGAAGGAACACAAACAGGAATCGCAGAATCTGGAAGAGCTCGAGAACGAGCACATCAAGGATTCGCTGGCGACGTTGATGCTGACCGTCGCGGAAAAGGGCTACGGCAAGCGTACCCCGCTGGCGGAGTACCGCATCACGTCACGCGGCGGCAAGGGCGTCGTCAACATGAAGACGACCGACCGCAACGGCTACGTCGTGGCCACTCTCCAGGTGACCGAAGAGTCCGACGTCATGATCATCACCCACAACGGCAAAGTGATTCGCGTCCACGCGAACGAAATCCGCGAGGCGGGGCGCTCCACGCAGGGCGTGCGGTTGCTACGCCTTGATGACGACGACTCCGTAGCCGCCGCCGCGGTGCTCCAGGAAGAAAACGAAGAGGACAAGAAGTAGCTCCGCGCCACATCGACAGTCTCACCTCAGTTTCTGTTTTTAGACCCGCTTGCATAGACCCGCTTGCATGTCTGCGAGCGACACGCAAGGTGTTACAATCCTCGGGCCATGAAAATTTCAAGACGTGTGTTTGCCCTTTCGCTTCTTTGTGTATCCGCCGCATTTCTCATTTCGCCGTCGGCTTCGGCGCAAAAAGGCAGTTCACCTTATTTAGTTTATGTCGGCACGTACACTACCAAGCAGACCAGCAAGGGCATCTACGCTTACCGATTTGATTCCACGACAGGACAGCTCACTTCGCTCGGGTTGGCGGTCGAATCGACCGATCCGTCGTTCGTCGCGGTGCATCCGAACGGAAAATATTTGTACGCTGTCAATGAGGTCGGCGATTTCAACGGGATGAAGAGCGGTGCGGTCAGTTCGTTTGCCATCGATCGCAAAAGTGGCACGTTGAAACAGCTCAACCAGGTATCGACGCATGGGGCCGGCCCATGTTTCGTTTCGCTGGACAAGACCGGAAGATTTGTTCTGGTGGCGAACTACGATGGCGGCAGCGTGGCGACGTTTGCGATCCAAGACGACGGAAGTCTGAGTCTAGCAAAGGGTTTCGTGCAGCATTCGGGATCCGGTGCGGACAAGGAGCGCCAGGAAGGCCCGCACGCCCACTGGATCGGTGTCTCGCCGGACAATCGTTTCGCGCTGGTGGCCGACCTGGGGCTCGACGATGTGATGGTCTACAAATTCGATGATGCTCGCGGAGGGCTGACACCAAACACTCCGCCTTACGCGGAAGTGAAACCCGGGTCGGGGCCGCGGCATCTCGCGTTTCATCCCAATGGGAAGTTTGTATATTTGCTCACCGAAATGGGTTCGTCGGTGACCACGTTCGGGTATTCGGCACAAAAAGGTTCACTGTCCGCGCTGCAGACCGTCCCCGCGCTGCCTAAGGATTATTCGGGCGTCCGGGAAGCCGCGGAGATCGTGGTGCACCCTTCGGGCAAATTTGTGTACGCATCGAATCGCGGAACGGCGAACAGCATTGCCGCGTACAAGATCGATGCGAGCAAAGGAACGCTGACGCCCGCCGGGTTGTTTTCCACCAAGGGCCAGATCCCCCGGAATTTCACGATCGATCCCACCGGCCAGTTTCTGCTCGCCGCGAATGAGGATTCCGGTAACATCGTCGTGTTTAAGATCGATGCGGCGACCGGAGCGCTGACGCCGACAGGACAGGTCGAAGAAGTCCCCTCGCCGGTGTGCATAACATTCGTGTCCGCGGAATAGCCTGTCGAGCTAGAATCCGCATCAGGGGGTGATCTATGGTGCGATTCGTCCTGGCGGTTGGAGCTTCCGGAGTAGCGACCTCATTTACAGACTGGCTCTTCATGGGAAAGCTGTTTCACGGAAAATATCTCGAGACGCCGGAAATCTGGCGTGTCAAACCCGGACAGAGCGATACCCGAAGCATCATCGTCTCCTCATTACTCGGTGTGGTGAGTTGCGCGGCGTTCATTTGGCTCGCCAGGTGGACCGACGCCATGACCCTGCGCAGCGAGCTGCACATGGCCGAGCTCGTGTGGATTGCGGGCCCGCTGCCGGTCATTTTCAGCAACATCGTGTGGATCAAGATGAATCCGCTTCTGGGCGTCTCGCATTCGCTAGGATGGCTGGCGCGCTTCGCGATCAGCGGGTTGATCGGCGGCTGGCTTCTGAAATAGCGCAAGCATGCGCGCGTGCACACCTGGGCCTGCTACAATCACGCGTTCACGTTGAACAAATCACTAGGAGAAGCAAATGATTCACGGCGGCGGAGTATGGATGCGCGCGGTTGACAAATGCGTGCCGGCGTTGACGCCGGGCGGAGCAAGCCCCGCCCCTAGGGGGAACAGCGCGCAACGGCCAAGCGCTTTTCTTCGCGGGTTTATGGCGGTTCTTGTTCTGGCTGCGATGAGTGCGGTGGCCTGGGCGAGAGATGGGGAGACGGCGCCGGCGCGCGATCCCAAGCAGCTTGTGGACGAGGCGTACACCGCGAAGATGAAGAAATATACGACCGCGCCCTATTTCACTTCGCCGCTGGTGGACTATTTGCCGGCTTCGAAGAATGTGCCGACGCCGGAAGTCGTGCTCGGGGACGTGTCGGGCGCGCCGGGGATTTTGCCGTACGCGGAAGACGTCTACAAGTACATGCGGCTGCTGCAAAAAGCCACGCCCCGCGTGAAGGTGTATTCGATCGGTACGACCGAAGAAGGGCGCGAGATGATCGCGGTGGCCGTGTCGTCGGAAGAAAACCTGAAACACCTGGAGGAAAACCGCGTGCGGCTGGCGAAGCTTGCCGACCCGCGGACGATTCAACTGAATGACGCCGAGGCCGACAAGATCGTGGCGCAAGCCACGCCGATTTACTACATCACCGGGACAATTCACTCGCCGGAAACCGGGGCGCCGACGGCGCTGATGGAATTGGCCTACCGGCTGGCGGTGGACGAGAGCCCGTACGTGCGCGAAATTCGCGAGGGCACGATTACCTTGATTACGCCGGTGGTCGAAGTGGACGGGCGCGATCGCATGGTGGACATCTACCGCTGGCATTTGGCGCACCCCAAGGATTTTTATCCGCCGCTGATGTATTGGGGCAAGTACGTGGCCCACGACAACAATCGCGACGCGATGGGTGTGACGCTGAAGCTGACGGAAAACGTGTTGAAGACCTACACCGGCTGGAAGGCCCAGGTGCTCCACGATCTCCACGAGTCCGTGCCGTATTTGTATGACAACACCGTCGGCGACGGCCCCTACAACGCCTGGATCGACCCGATCCTCGCCGACGAATGGCAGATGATCGGCGCGCGCAACGTGGCAGACATGACCAAGTTCGGAATGCCCGGCGTATTCACGCACGGGGATTTCGATACCTGGTCGCCGGGCTATTTGATGTTCATCGCCGCGATGCACAACGGCATCAGCCGGCTCTACGAAACATTCGGAAACGGCGGAGCGGACACGAGAGAACGCACTCTCGACCCGGAGGAGTACGCGCGCACGTGGTACAAGCAGAATCCGCCGCTGCCGAAGACGCTGTGGTCGCAGCGCGACAACAACAATTACGAAGAGACCGGCCTTTTGACTTCGCTGCACTATTTCAACGAGAACAAACGGCTGTTTCTGAAAAACTTCTACCTGAAAGCGAAGCGCTCCGTGCTGAAACCGAGCGCGGAAGGCCCGGCGGCTTACGTGCTGTCGGCGGACGACCCGCGCCAGGAATTGCAAGCGGAGCTATTGCACGTTTTGCAGAAGCAGGAAGTCGAGATTTCACGAGCGACAGCTTCGTTCACGGTCACGCTGCCTGCGAAGAAGGCCAAGAAACCCTCGAAGGGCGATGCGTCGAAAGACAAGGACAAAGACAAAGACAAAGACAAAGACAAAGAGGCGGACACCGAGCCGACAAAGCGCGAGTTTCCAGCCGGCAGTTACATTGTGCGCATGGACCAGCCGTATTCGCGCATTGCCGACGCATTGCTCGACCATCAATACTGGAGCCCGGATGATCCGCAGAAAACGCCGTACGATGATACCGGGTGGACATTTGGCGAACTGTTCGGCGTGGAAGTGGCGCGCGTCACCGATGCGAAGGTGCTGAGCGCCCCGATGGAGCGCGTCAAGGACGTGCGCGCGCCGGCAGGTGTGAAGGGCGATGGTTCTGTTTTTGTGATCAACAACTCGGCCCAGCCGACGCTCGCGACGCTGCGCTACAAATTGAAGGAAGCGTCGATGGACGCCGCCGAGGAACCATTTGACGCGGGCGGAACGAAGTTCAACCGCGGTTCGATCATCGTTCACGGAGTGAGCCGCGCCGACCTCGACAAAGCCGCGGGCGAAGTGGGACTGCAAGCCATCGGGCTGGATGCTGCGCCGAGCGTGAAGACACATCCGGTGCGAGCGGCGCGCGTGGCGTTCGTGCACACCTGGCTTAGCACGCAGATGGAAGGCTGGTGGCGCCTGGCGCTGGACGATCTGAAAATTCCCTACGATTACATCAGCACGCAAACGGTGGCGAAGACGGATGACCTGAACGCGAAGTACGAGGTGATCTTGTTCCCGCCGGTCGGGTACAACGCGCCCACGTCGGCGATCGTGAACGGCCTGCCGAGCTTCTGGGGGAACCCGCTGCCGTGGAAAAACACACCCGAGACGCCAAACCTAGTGGGGAAAACCGATGCAACGGACGATATGCGGCCGGGGCTGGGCTGGGAAGGAGTCGCGCACTTGCAAGCATTTGTGGCCAAAGGAGGAGTGCTGCTGACCGCGACCGATTCGTCGAATTTTGCGGTTTCCATTGGACTCGGCGATGGCGTCAGCGTTAACCCTTCGCAAAAGATGAATATTGTCGGCTCAGTGCTGGGCGCGCGGCTGGTGGATTCAGCAAGTCCCATCGCTTACGGCTACAGCGAAAATGTCGCGGTATATTGCGACAACGGGCCCATTTTTTCGTTGAGCAGCATCGCGGGAGAGCGGCGCCGGCGGCATCTGGGAAATCAGTCGAAGTCGCGACCGACGGGACGCGGCACGATTGACGATCCCGATTTCGCCGTGGGCCGAGCGGGCGTGGAAGCTCCTGAAGAGCCGACGGCTGAAATTTGGGAGAGCCCGGAAGTTACCGACGAGCAGAAGACCAACAACATCCGCGTAATCCCGCCGGCACATCGGCCGCGCGTGATTTTGCGCTACGCGGACAACAAGGATCTGCTGATCTCGGGATTGCTCGAAGGTGGCGACGAGATCGCACAGCATCCCGCGGTTGTGGATGTGCCTTCCGGGAATGGCCACGTAATCTTGTTCTCGATCAATCCGGTTTATCGAGGCGAGACCCGCGGGACCTATTCCCTGGTACTGAACACGATTTTGAATTTCGACAACCTGAATGCTGGGCGAAAAGTGGACGAGAAATAGCGCCCGCGAAGGTTTCGCTGCAAACAACCGCTGTAGCCGCCTTCTTCCGAGGGCGGGATTTAGACAATACAAAGCCACCACCACAACGTCGAAGTTCAACGCAGGCCTTGTCGCCATCAGCGCCACGTCAGAGAGTGGTGTTTTGCGCCTGTTAGGGTACAATCCCCGCCACTATGGCGATACGCGCAACGAAAAAATCAGCTGGCCGGCGCAAGGCGGGCAAGGGCAGGTCGCGGAAACGTGGCTCGTCGAAAGACGGCAAGCTATCGAAAGACGCGGTCACGCTGATCGTTCTACTGAAGGCCCGCGAAGCGCAGGATCCCTTGCTTGAAGCGGAATTGCGGGCGCTGGTCGGCCCCACGCGGCGCGAGGATGGCTGCATCACCTACGATTTGCACCGCGGCAGCGGAGTGCCCGGCGCCTTCCTGTTGCATGAGGTTTGGGCGAGCCGCGAGCATCATCGGCTTCATACGCTGACTCCGCATTTTATTCGCTGGAATGCTCGCAAGGACGCGCTCCTGGCGTCGCGTGACGTTACCTACTGGACGCAGGTGGTGTGATTTCGTCGGACAGAACTTCCCGGGCTGGGGCCGCGGCAGTGCTGCGCCCCTACAAGGTCGGTTGCGTCAGGGTGCGTGCGGTCGCCATACGTTAGGGCGCTTGGCTCAGGCCGACGGGTCAGCTTTCGGGTGGGCCGACATAGTAGCCAGGACGGGAGCGAACCTGCCATTTATTCGATCCTTTTTTGTCGATCGCAATTTTGATTTCGTGATAGCCGCTGTCGTTGGTGCCGGTGGGGGCGTAGCTCACAGAATATTGTGAGTGGAGTTCGCCGCCAATATCGTCGATGGCTTTTTCGATCGATCGATCCTTAAAGGTGGCGATATGTTCGCCGCCCGTGCCTGTCGCCGCCAGCTCCAACGCGTTGCCTTTGACTTTGTCTTTCACGTGCTGGACTGCCCAGATGACAGCTTGCATCAAATCGCCGCTGCCGTAGCGGGCGGCGTCGGTTTCCGGTGTTTGCACCGTACCCGGCATCGGCGGAGCGCCAAAGGTACCCGGTGGCGTGATCTGCGGTGTCGTGTCTCTTTGCGCGGCTCGCAGTTCGGCCTTGGTCGTGGAAAGGCCGACGCTGTAAATGGTTACGTTGGCAAGTTGCGCTTGGCGCAAAACCGCGCCGAACTGCGTGTCGCTGCCGATGTCGGTGGCTTCGGACAAAATCAGCATCACGCGCCGACGCCCTGGCTTGTCGGCCGTGGGTAGCGGCTGGCTGCTGAGCATCTCGATACCAGCGGCCATGGCGTCGTACAGCCTCGATCCGGACGTACCTGCTTCGAGGTGGGTAAAGGTGTTTTCAATCTTGTCCTGATTCGCCGTGAACTCCTGCAATTTATCGACGGAGTCGTTGAATCCGATGACGGCAGCCTCCCCGGTTTGACCCATAACCGAGGTGGTGATCACGATGCCGGCCTTGCGCACTTGCGGAAGCATGGAGTCGACCCGGGAGCTGGTTTCCGCAAGAACGACCAGGGATAGAGGATCGCCACCCATATCGAAGTGCAGGATGCGCTGCTGGACGCCGTTGTCGGTTACGCGAAAGTCTTTAGCGTCCAGGGTATGGATCATTTGACCCTTAGAGTCGCGCACGGTGATGGGAGTATTGACGAGCGATACGCGGACACCGATTTTTGCCTGGGCGGGCGGTTGCTGGACCGCGGCTCCAGGCTGGGGGGTCACGGGTCCTGACGGAGATTGCCCTGCCAGAAAGGGTGCGAACGCCAATACCCCCAACATCCCAAGAGACAGAACCCTGGTCAGCGAGAAAATCGGGAGTGAATCCTGGCGGTTCATGGCGCGCCCTCCAAACCCAGTGTATCCAATTCGACGCAACTCCGGCGACAAGCGTTGCCGGGGGACGCCGCAGTTCCTAGAATGGAAGATGGATATTTCGGAGAGCGCCGAATGGCTGTGAGACAACTGAAACTGAAGCCGATGCATGCCCCGTTGGCGCCGCATAAAGACCCGGCCTTCCTGGAAAGCACTGCCGCACGGCCGATTCGCATACTGGCGGAATATTTGCAACCGCTGGTCCAGCTGAAAAAAGAGGGGATTGCGGACACGATCGTGATGTTTGGATCGGCACGCATTGAATCGCGAGAAAGTGCGCTGGCACGATTCGGCAAACTGAAAAACAAGGCTGCGCTTGCACGCGTTAAAGTGCAGCGAGCGCAGCATCGGGAAACGCTGCGCGACGCGAGAAGCGCGCTGGAGATGTCGCGCTACTACGAAGAGGCGCGGGAATTATCGCGAAGGATTACGACCTGGGCGATGACGCTGGGAACGCGGCCGAGGCGGTTCGTAATTTGCTCCGGAGGCGGGCCGGGCATCATGGAAGCGGCGAATCGCGGGGCGATGGAAGCTGGCGGAAAATCCATCGGCTTATCGATCGAGCTGCCGCACGAGCAGTTTGCCAATCCTTACATCAGCCCGGAGCTGAGCTTGAACTTTCATTACTTCTTCATGCGCAAATTGTGGTTCGCTCAGATCGCCAAGGCACTGGTGGTTTTTCCTGGCGGGTTCGGGACGATGGACGAGCTGTGGGAAATGATGACGCTGCTGCAAACCGGGAAGCTGCCGAAAAATAACCTGATCATTATTTACGGCCGGAAATATTGGGACGAAGTGCTGAATTTCCGGGCGATGGTGCGCTGGGGGATGATCAGTCAGAGCGAATACAATATGCTGCAGTTTGCCGACACCGTGGACGAAGCGTTCGAGCGGATTCAGAGCGGGCTAGAGAAATATCACCTGGAGATTGAGTCCGACCTGTAGGGTTCGGCGACGGGCGGCGCGTGCCGACTGTGGCGCAGCAGTTCTGCGCCCCTAGCAAATGGGTGCGAACGCTAGCAAACTACTGATTCGGTGCGACTTATGCCGCGGCCCACTACAGGGTTTTCCTCATCGAACTCCGCAGCTCTCCGTATGGCGGGACTTCCACTCAAAATCTATAGTTGTGCTCGACTGGCCGTCAAAAGCCCTGGCTATCCACGTTGATAGGAGAAGCGTATGCAGACGGAACGGCGATTGGGAGTTATGGAATATGCGAAGCTGGCTGTAGTGCTCGCGGCACTGGGTGGTTTTTTGCTGTTCACCGGCGTACCTCGGGTGAGTGCGAGCGAAGCCGAATGCCAGCACCGCACCGAGAAAGCGGATCACAACCTGCATGAGGCGATCAAGAACCACGGCTGGGACAGCAAGCAAGCAGAGCATGCGCGTCACGAATTGAGCGAAGCTCGCGAGTATTGCTGGAACCAGGACCACAAGTGGTGGGATGTGGACGCACACGAGTGGCGCGTCGAACACAACTGGGACGACAATCACGGGCATCCGTGAGCCGCTTACCAAAGGAAGTCGACAGTCTAAGGCGCTGCGGATTTATTCGCCGCGCCTTTTTCGCGTTCAAGTACGCTGAGGGATAATCACGAAAAGGAACGAAAAAAAGGGCGCACTGGGATGCGCCCTTTTTGTTTTACAGCCGCGGGGAACTTAGTGTGTTGTTACCGGCAGTTCGTCAGAAAATACGGCCTCGAATCGCCGCGTCTCGTCCTGGTCGTGCAGCATTACGACAGGTACCACGCGTAGTGACTGGTTGCAGGAACGGCACTGCGTTACTTCACCTTGTAAGTCTTGCAAGAAACCATCCGTGAAATGATACTGCGTCCGCTCGCGCCGGGCATTTTTCTGGCCCCGCGTACCGCAGTGCGGACAGACGAATTCGATCCTGTCCTCCTGCGGATCGCGGTCCAGAGCGGCCCAGCCGGTGCGGCGCACGCCTACAATTTCAATATTGCGCCGGTCCATTTGGCTCGCCTCCTTCAGATCCACGTCCACGATGCATAGGATGCGGTACGGTGGCGTTTTGATACAGATTTATAAGTTTCTTATTTTCCAGAGAATACGGGGATTACGAAGGTTTTGATCGGCAGGGACACGTTATCTTGTGCCCCTCCAAGTCCCGGTTGCCTCCTTGCGTGCCGGACAAAATTGGGGATTCGGTTTGGGGAACTTGTGGGTGGGGGCGGTGTCCAACCAAGGGAGGACGCGCGCAACCCTCACATCCCTGCGAGCGCGGCGCCGGTCTCCTGTAAGAAATCGACGGGAAGCCGGCGCCGCAAAACTTTCTCTTGATTCGCAGCATTCTTGTGTGGAGGTGTGTGTGATGTCTCGCAAATCCTGCCAGGTTTCGGGCGATGAATTGGGTGTGTTGAACGGGTGTCTTGTCGATGGCGACCCGGAGCAACAAACGCGTCAACGCAAGACTCGGCGGCGGGCGCTGATTCTGTCGGTGGCGTTGCAAGGCCTTGTCATCGCAGCGATCGTACTACTTCCGTTGTTCGGCAAACCGGCGCGGATTGCGCTTGCGAATGTGACGCCGCTGCCACCCTATTACTCGCGTCCTGCGCCCCGGCCTGCCACAGACGTGCAGCCGCGCCGGCCGGACCGCACCTGCAGGTCCTGCGCACCCCGCTCGATTTCACCGGTGATCGTGTTCCATGATCCGCCGCGGGCCGACGACGCGCAGGGTGAGCCGCGTTTCGACGGCATGGAGATTCCCGGCGCGATGGCGCCGCCGCTCGATGTGAGACCCTTGACGGCACCGCCGCCGCCGCGGACCGAAGTCGCAAGACCGCGCGTCGTACACATGACCCACATCGATCAGGCGATGCTGACGCATCGGGTCGAGCCGGTGTATCCGACACTGGCGCGGCAGATCGGGCGTTCCGGGCGTGTGGAGCTGCGGGCGATTATTGCAGCCGACGGTACGATCCAGTCTCTGGAAGCCGTGGCAGGAGATCCTATCTTTTATCAATCGGCGTTGCAGGCGGTGCGGCAGTGGAGGTATACGCCGACCTTGCTGAATGGGCAGCAGGTGCAGGTGGACACGTATATTACGGTGATTTACAACGTGCAGCGGTGATGGACGATTAGGAGGCACCCTACAGTTGGCGGCGGCGCTGGATCACCCTTTGGCAAGACGCAGTGGCTGGACAGAGCAAACCCTGCCCCCCGGGATGCCGATCCAGCTTAGATGGTGACCAGGCATCATAGGATGGGCTCGCCGGCGTGGCGTCCGATGGCTTCGCGGGCTTGGTCGCGGAGGCGGATCAGATCGTGCCAGCTGGCGGATTCAGTGGCGTTGGCTGCGTCGTCGTGGGGGTAAATCGGAGGAGATAGCGTGATCGTGACGCTACTTGGGCGCGGGATGTAAGTACCCTCGCGCAGAAATTTGCGGGTTCCCGCCAGAGAAACCGGGACAATGGGCACGCCCGTGGCTACCGCAGCCTTGAACGCTCCCAGTTGGAACGGACGAACGCCGTCATCGGAGGTGAAGGTCCCTTCGGGAAAGACGAAGACGGACTCGCCGTGACGAAGAAGTTCTTCCATTTGTTCCGCTTGACGAAGGCGTGAATTCGGGTCGGTGCGATCGAACCACAGATGACCCATCTGTTTGAGGAACGTGCCGATAAAGGGCATATGGCGAACTTCCATCTTTGCGACAAACCGATAAGGGACACCGAGGCCGAGCATCAGCGGCAGGACGTCGAAGTAGCTGGTGTGGTTCGCGGCGTAGATTTTCGCGCCGGGCGTATCCATATACTCCTTGCCGACGACACGCACGCGCAAGCCGACCAGCGCAAACAATACTTTCAGGGCGGAGGAAGTGAAACGACCCGCGGCGCGATGATCTGGAATGAGCCGCACGATGGCACAGGTGGGCACGATCCACAGAAAAAAGACCACCCCGAAATAGAAGCCGTAGAGCATCTCAACGGCGCGGTTCGCGGCCGATCCGATCGCGCGGGCGAAGCCTCGCATGGCGCCAGAAGCACCCAGGCGGACAATCTGCAACCAGGCGGGCGCACGCCCCGCCGATAGCGAACCTTTCAAGAACAGTTGCTTGGTTTCCTCACGCCGCAACTTGCCGCTGGAGGTTTTCGGAATGCTTCCCGGCGGAATCAATTCAACACGATCCGGCGGGATTCCAAGACCGCGCATCACTTGATCCGTAACGGCGGCAGAAATCGCGGCGCGTTTTCGCGTGTCGCGCTCGCGGACTTCGGCAACGACCACGAGTTTTTCCGTACCGGAGGCCTCATCCTTCAAGCCGAACGCCACGATGCAGCCTTTGCGAATGCCTTCGACGCGGGCGGTCAACTCTTCGATTTCGTGGGGATACAAATTGCGTCCGCCCTTGATGATGATGTCTTTGACGCGGCCGGTGACGTAAATTTCGCCGTCGGCGCGATAGGCGCGATCGCCGGAATCGACCCAGGCAAATTCTCCCGCGCTTGCCGGGGGACCGAGAGGGAGCAATTTTTGCGTGGCTGCGGCGTTGTGGTAGTAACCGGTGGTGGCCGAAGGACCGCGGAACCACAGGAAACCTTCGGTGCGGTCGGCAACCTCATGGCCTTGTTGATCCACGATGCGAACTTCGTGTTCCGGCAAGGCCGTACCGGAGGAAACAAAGGAAATGGAGCTGGTTTGCGGCGACGCGGCGGGTACGGCACACCCTTTCACGGTGAAGGCTTCGCGCTCGATGCGATCGATCAGCGGCGCCCGATTCAAGGAGGGTACGGTTACCGCGAGAGAGGATTCGGCGAGGCCGTAAACGGGAAGATGTGCTTCGTTGCGAAAGCCGTAACGCGCGAAACGCGCGGTGAAACGCTCCATGGTTTCCGGGTTGACGGGTTCGGCGCCGTTCATGGCGACGCGCCAGGAGCTCAGGTCGAGTCCTTCGATGTCTTTGTCGGCTATTTTGCGCACACACAGCTCGTAGGCGAAATTAGGCGCCGCGGCGATGGTGCCGCGATGTTTGTGAAAAGCCCAGAGCCAGCGTTCCGGGCGCGTGAGAAACGCGAGCGGGGACATCACCGCGAGCGGCATGCCAAAGTGCAGCAGCGTCAGCCACGCGCCAATGAGTCCCATGTCGTGATACAGCGGCAACCAACTGATGCCGACATCGCCTGGGCCCATTTGCACTGCGGTGCCGATGGCGCGCATGTTGGCCAGCAAATTCGCGTGAGTGAGGACGACACCTTTTGGATCTCCGGTCGAACCGGAGGTGTATTGCAAGAGGGCGATGTCGGTCGAGCGGCGGGCGCGGCTGCCCGTGAGGTGTGCGGGTAGTGCACCCGGAGCGGGCGGGGGCGCTTGGTCGGCAGCGTCGAGAAGCTTTTCCGCGTCGACGACGGCTGTGAGGGAACGCACGCGAGGTTCCAGCAGGTGTGCGACGGATTCGGCGCGGCGGAATGTCAGCAGGAGGCACACTTCCGCGTTGTTGAGAATGGCGGCTTGACGCGCGGCGTACTCTTCGATGCGGTCCGCGCGAAAAGGCGGATAGATCGGGACTGGAATCGCGCCGGCCAGAAGAATGCCCGCGTAGGAAACGAAGAAGGCGCGGGAGGTGGGCAACATCAGTGAGACGCGGCCGCCGACGGGGATGCCGCGGCGCGCTAACTCCGCGGCGCAACGTTGGGCTGCGGCGTAGAGCTCGCCGAAGGTCAAGGTGATGCTGCGCTCGCCGCCGGCTGCGTCCTCTTCGGTGATGAGCAGGTGGGCGCGCTCGGCGTCATGTTTGGCGCGATAGCGGAGCACGTCGAGAAGAGTTTCGGCGGAAAATACGCCGGCGTGCGGCGCGTCGTGATGCAACTTTTGTGCGGTGACCGAACTGCGCAACGCGGATGGCCCTTCGTCCTCGGTAGAATCGACGCCCGGTGCGTCGATAATGGCGCGGGCGAGGTCGTCGGGAGTGTTGGCTTCGGCGGCGACGCGATCGGGGAGGCGCACGCCAAACTCCGTTTCGAGGCGGGCGAGCAACTCGACGCGTTCGAGGCTGCCAAGGCCCAGGTCACGGTCTAAAAGAGAAACGGAACTGAGCATGGGCAAGACGCCCTGGCTGCCCAATTCGGCGAGCAGTCCGCGGATGACTTCGAGGACACGGTCGCGGGTGCTGGAACTGTCGAGTTGTGTGGAGGTGGTAGCCACAATATTTCTTGGGAGGGGACGGCTCTTCGGCGAGAGGCTATCACGCACCGCAAGCGATTTCTATGCTGACATCGCCAACGTGTGCTTGGGATTCAACTTGTGTGAATCCCGCGTGAATGCTTACGCCGTCTTTTGTTTCGATTGCGGCGGCGCGAACCCTTTCGGGAGGAGCGTTGTGGAAAGGTCCACGCCGGAAAGATCCGCGCCCTGCAAATCGGTCTCGCGCAGGATGGCGACTCCCATATCGGCGCCGCTGAATTTTGCGCCGTTGACGTTGGCGAGACGCAGGTTGACGTTGCGGAGCTGGGCGCGTTGAAAGTTTACGTTAGAGAGGTCGCAGCGGAAGAATTCGATACCGCTGGCCTGTGCTTCGCTGAGGTCCGCCCCAGGCAGAATCGCTTCGGTGAGGTCGGAGCCGCGCAGATCGGCTTTGTGGAGGTTGGCGCCGCTCAGGTCCGCGCCCGGGAGTTTGGCTTTACGAAGGTTGGTCTCGGCGAGATTCGCGTTGCGAAGAATAGCGCCGCTGAGATTTACGCCGCCGAGATCGGCCCGGGATAAATCGGCGCCGGTTAAGTCCGCGCGTGTGCCGCCGTCGTGCCCGCGGAAGAATCGCTCGTGCGCGTCGAGAATGTCGGTCAGCGGCTTTCCGTTGTGCTTGATGCTCTTTAGTTTGCGCAAGCCCATGTAGCGTCTATCCTCAGAATCCAGCGTCTATTCTACTGGATGACCGGCAAGCCGGAAAGGCATCGGCGCCTCGGGTTCGACCGCACGAGGCTTGTGGTACTGTGAGCCCAAGCGAGACGTGGTGTTGCGATCGGAGTCTAGCGTGAAGGCGCTTTCGTGGATTGCATTGGTGGTGTTACTTGCGCTGAGCGGACCTGCGTTCGCGGGTGGGGTCTCGGTTTCGCCAGAACTCGCGCTGACGCACGTCACGGTGATCGATTCCACCGGGAGTACGCCACGACTTGATCAGACAGTGGTCATCGTCAACGGGCGGATCTCCGCGGTCGGGCCTTCCGCCCGCGTCAAGCCGCCCAAGGGCGCGCGGGTCATCGACGCACAGGGTAAATTTCTGATTCCGGGTCTGTGGGACATGCACGTCCACCTGGCGGGACTTAGTGCTGACCCCGTCTGGAGTAAACAGGTTCTGCTTCCCTTGCTGGTGGCCAACGGTGTGACCGGCGTGCGTGACATGGGCGGCGATCTCGACGCGCTGCTGGCCTGGAGACAGGAAATCGAAGGCGGCACGCTGGTGGGGCCGCACATCGTTGCGTCCGGGCCGTTTCTTGTGAGCAGCGGGAGCAAGACCGCTGAACAGTATCCGGTAACCAATGCCGAGGAGGCGCGGGCGGCGGTTCGCGATCTGAAGCGGAGGGGAGCCGATTTCATCAAGATCATTTCGCTGCCTTCGAAAGAGGTGTTTTTCGCGGTGGCGGACGAGGCGAGGAAACAAGGCATTCCCTTTGCCGGGCACCTGCCGTTTCAGGTGAGCGTTGTCGAGGCTTCTGACGCAGGCATTCGCAGCATCGAGCATCTGCTTTACAGCGCGTTTTCGCTGTCGTTTTCTTCGAAGGAGGACGATTTGCGGGCGCGGTTGGTCGCGGCGGAGGAAAAAGGCGATTCCGTGGCCTGGGAACAAATCGCCCACGAATCCGATGCGACTTATGACAAGGACAAGGCGGCTAGGCTGTTTCAGACGCTAAAGCGAAATCGAACCTGGGTGACGCCCACGCTCGCTTCCCTGGACATCACTGCCCATCCCGAAGACTGGAGCGCCGACGATCCGCAACTGGCGTTTGTGCCGCCGCCGTTAGCGCAGCAGTGGCGCGATTCGCTCCACGACGCGCAGATGAAAGAGCGCGCGGCGTGGCTGGCAAGGCAGGCGGCCAATGATTGGAAACTAACCGGTGAACTACACAAAGCGGGAATACCGCTGTTGGTCGGGTCCGATTCGCTCGATCCGTTTGTTTTTCCGGGAGAGAGCTTGCACCGAGAGCTAGCGGAGCTGGTGCGTGCGGGGCTGACGCCGGCGGAAGCGCTGGGAGCGGCTACCAGCGGGGCGGCCAAGTTTTTGGGCCGCGAAAACGACCTGGGTACAGTGGAGACTGGCAAACGCGCTGATTTGGTGCTGCTCGACGGCAGCCCGCTCGAGAATATTGCGAACACGCAACGGATCGCAGGTGTCGCTTGCGAGGGGAACTACCTGGATCGGGCGGCGCTGGACAAGCTGCTGGCACAAGCGAAATCGGCGGCGGCGGCTTCCCAGCCTGTGGCGCGATAATTCTTTGCGTGGGCACGGCTTCGGTAGTCGTACGATAGAGGTTCCATGGAGCGAAAACCCAATTCGCGCTTTCTACGGCTTGCCGGACTTTCACTTCTCGCGGTCGCGTTTGGATGTGGCTCACCCGTCTCGGCTCAGACCCAGGAAACCGAAGGAGAGATCGTCGCCAATCTTTCTGGCGGACGCGTGATCGTTCACGTTACCAAGGACGAGGTGATCATTTTCGGTGCGATCGACCAGCCCATCGAGGCGGGTTCCGCGCCTCCGCGCGTGATGCAATTGGACTCAACGCACCTTGGCGTGCTGCTGGGCGCTTCGGAATGGCGATCGCCCGCCGATCCCAAACCCATCCGCTTGGATAAGGACTACCAGAGAATAGGGCCGCGAGATCCGCGCTACCGCGGAGATCCGAGCGAGGCCGAGCCCGATCTCGAAACCATTGGGGTAAGTTTTCTCGAGACCTTACGGCCGCTGACGAGCCAGCTTCATCACAAAATCGAAATCGCGAGCGACGAGCCGCTGTTTGAGATTGTCATCATTGGGTTCGCGCCCAATCACTACGGTCCGGAGGTTTGGACGGTCGAGTATCGCGTCCAGCAAGAGCAGGTGGGTGTTCGCGCGGAATATTGGCAGACGCGTATACTTCGCCCGCGATTTACGCAGATTTATCCTCCCGAGAAACATGCTCCGCGGACCATCGTGGAAGCGCGCTACCCGCTGGATGTAAAAGGGCCGAGCGTGATGGAGATGATTCAAGGAAATGACCCGCGTGTCGCGCAACTTCGGAGCGGGGACCAACGATTTGGCAAAGTGGTCGAGGCGGTCGATCGAGGGCAGGCTCAGAAGGCGGTGTCGCTAGATGCCGCCGATTTCATGCGTGCGTTGTTGCCGCTGATTGCGGGCAAGTCGACATTTGTCCTCGGGAAGATGGATAACGAGCGCGGACTCGATTGGATTGTTCCACCGGAAGAGCCCGTCGAAAAGACGAACAAAGAGGACAAAGATCGCCCACCGGAGGCGCCGACGTTGCGGAAACGACCTGAGCGATAAAGCGTACCCGCCGCAGCTACGCAGAGGGCGTTTGTTGCGGACGAGATTGGTTCGATGCAGTCCCCGCAGCGAATGGTCCCACCTTCTACCACGCGGCAAAGCGCGCCGCGCCGGCCAGTCCAAAATAGGTGCAGCACCTTCGCCACGGCTATCCGTCCCCGGCTGCGCGCACGCGGTTCGGTTGCGCAGCAATGTCCTTGCGATAGTGCATGCCGTCGAAATGGATTTCGGGGATCGCGCCGTATACTTTCTCGAGCGCCGATTCGATAGATGGAGCGGCTGCCGTAACACCGAGGACCCGGCCGCCGTTTGTGATCAGGGAGTTGTCGAGGCGCTTTGTGCCGGCGTGCAGCACCTTCACACCGCTATTTTCAACTATATTGGTTAGTCCCGTTATCGTTTTGTTGATCTCAAATCTTCCTGGATATCCGCCCGAAGCCAGCACAACGCAGACACTCGCCCCTGTCTTCCAGCGCAGTCCAGACGGGTCGAGTCGGCCTGCGGCCGTGTCGGCAAGTACCTCGGCAAGATCAAAATCGATTCGCGCGACGATCGCTTGGGCCTCGGGGTCGCCGAGACGGCAGTTGAACTCAAGCACTTTTGGCCCGGCGGACGTCAGCATCAAGCCGAAATAGAGAAATCCCTGGTAACGGATGCCGTCGACGGCCAATCCCCGGATTGTCGGCTCGACGACAAGGCGGAGGATCGAGTCGCGCATGGCGGGAGAGAGCAGTTCGTCGCTGGAGTAGGCACCCATGCCGCCGGTGTTTGGACCTTCATCGCCGTCGAACGCCCGCTTGTGATCGCGGGTTGGGACCAGGGGCGCATAGCGTTCACCATCCGTAACTATAATAAAAGAAAGCTCTTCGCCTTGAAGGGTCTCTTCCAGGAGAATGCGGCGGCCACCGGGACCAAACTCGAGCCGTGATGTTGCCCGTTCGATAAAATCCTGGCCGGAGTCACGATCCGGTGCCAGAAACACGCCCTTGCCGGCGCAAAGGCCGTCCGCTTTGATGACGAGCGGAAAGGCCACATTAGTTAACGCCGCGAATGCCTCCTGCGGCGAGTCGTATGCCCCATACATCTTTGCTGTGGCGATGTTGTGCCGCTGCAGGAATTCTTTCGCGAAGATCTTGCTACCCTCGAGCTGCGCAGCTTGCTGGGAAGGAGCGATGATGGGCCATTTTCGTTGTGTGAAGGAGTCGCCGATTCCATTAACGAGCGGCAGCTCCGGGCCGACGATGGTTAGATCCGGCTTGATGTCAGCTGCTAAGGCGATCAGTTGGGCAACATCCCCTGGGTCGATGGCGACGCATTCGGCGTCGTCCGAGATACCGCCGTTACCGGGCGCGCACCATATTTTATTCACGTGCGAGCTCTGGCCGAGTTTCCACACGAGCGCGTGTTCCCGACCGCCACCGCCTACCACCAAAATTTTCATGAGAGGCGAGCCTCAACGAAACTTCACCAGGAACGATAATCTGGCGTGCGAGACGTGTCAACTCAGCGTCGGGGTCTACGATGTTTTGATTGGGAGAAGGGAGCGATTGCCCGTGAGTATCGTGCTACGCACCGACGGCACGAATCGGGATCGTTACGCCGGCGGAGGAGTCGGAAGATGCGAGCATGTGGCAGCGCCCATCGAAGATTCCGCCTGGGTCGATGACCATGCACGGCGAATGCACTTCGCCGGTGACCACGCCTTTGGCTTGGATTTCTACGCGTCCCCTGGCGAAAATCACGCCGTCAAACCGGCCGGCGATTACAACGCGATTGCCTTCAATCTGTCCCTCGACTCTTGCACCTTCACCGAGGACCACGGTCTGCTCGGAAATGATGTTGCCCTTAACGTTTCCATCGATTCGGAAAGTGCCCTTCAGCTGAAGCGTGCCCTCGAGCGTTACGCCCTGGTCAATAAAACCAGTCCACTCTTCGCCGCCGCCATTTTTCGAAGCTCCGGGCCACTTCCAAGCCATGACAACCCCCATCCGACCTTTCCACTTTAACGGGGTTCAAAGACAAGATAAAGTGCGGTGAAATCTGAGTTGTCGAATCAGGTTACTGAACCAACGGGCACCGCGAACAGCGACCGACTTTGACGCGATCACGTTGCGATTTATTTCATCAGGCGATCGTACAGGCCCATGAGCTGAGCTTCGTCGTAATACTCGAGAATGAGCTGGCCAGGACGCATTCTTGTTTTCTGCCGTAACAGGGCTTTTGTGCCCAAATGGCGCTGCAGTTCCTCGAGGGCGGCGCGGATGTTGGCGTCCACATGAATTTCGGCGGGCGCGCCGACACCGCGTGAGCGCCGAGATGCCAGGCGTTCGATCTGCCGTACGGTCAAGCCTCCTCGAGCGGCGCGCTGGGCATAGCGCATGCGAAGTTTGGAGTCGGGGACTGCGAGAAGGCCACGACCATGTCCTGCAGTCAGCTTTCCCTCTTCAATCCAATCCTGAATGGTCGGTTCCAATTTCAGCAGGCGAATCGCGTTCGCGACGGTGGCACGGTCTTTTCCGGTCCGTTCCGCGACGGCCTCTTGGGTCAGTTGAAATTCGTCCATCAGGCGCTCGAATGCTCGCGCGGCTTCGATGGCGTTCAGATCTTCGCGCTGGATGTTTTCCACCAGCGTCATTTCCAGGGCGAGTTCGTCGGGCACGTCGCGAATAATCGCCGAAACTTTGGCTAGACCGGCGCGCTGAGCGGCTCGCCACCGGCGTTCGCCGGCAATGAGTTGAAAGCGACTTCCGATCGAGCGAACGACGAGTGGCTGAATGATGCCACTGGCTTTGATGGAGCGAGCTAACTCGTCGAGAGCTTCCTCGCGGAATCGCGTGCGAGGCTGGAATGGGCTTGGATCGATGAGATCAGCGTCGATTTGGAGCGGCGCACCGCTGTTAGCCGAGTCTCGTGCCGGGGCCACGGCCGCGCCACCGGATGTCGCAGGATAGGGTGGAGCTGCAGGAGCGGATGCAGCGGGAACCTGCGGCTCAGGCTCACGGATGAGCGCCCCGAGCCCCCTTCCCAAAGCGTTTCTGGTCATTGATAATTACCTCCTGGGCGAGTTGTGTGTAGCCCTCAGCGCCCTTGCTGTGGATATCATAGAAAATAATAGGCTTACCGAAACTTGGTGCTTCAGCGAGCCTGACATTACGGGGAATCAAGGCCTGAAAAACCTGGGCTCCGAAGAAACTTCGCAGGTCCGTCGCGACCTGGCGCGATAGCGTCGTGCGCTCGTCATACATCGTAAGCAAGATGCCTTCGATCTCCAACCGCGGATTTAGCGTGCGACGGATTCTCATCAACGTATCCAGAAGTTCAGAAACGCCCTCCAGAGCGAGATATTCGCACTGAATAGGAACCAGCACAGAGCTGGCGGAAACAAGGGCATTTAGCGTGAGCAAATCGAGAGCCGGCGGGCAGTCGAGAATAATAAAGCGGTAGCGCTCATGAAGGCCGTTGAGCATGGTCTGAAGCTTGTATTCGCGATGCTCGGCAGTAACTAGCTCTACGGCCGCCCCGGCCAGGTTTTTGTCGGCGGGCAACACATCGAGGCCTTCGACCTGCGATTTTTGGACGATTTTATCGAAAGGTTCGCTCAAAATCAGGGCGTGATAGAGAGTTCTGCGTGCGGGATCTTTGGGAAAGCCAATTGCCGCGGTTGCGTTGGCTTGGGAGTCGCAATCAACGAGAAGTGTCGGCTGTTCGACCGCTGCGAGGCACGCGGCGAGATTCACGGCAGTTGTGGTCTTACCGACGCCGCCTTTTTGGTTTGCAACCGCGATGATTCTCGCCAAGAATCCCCCGATGGGCGAAAATTTAGCAAAGGCTTTGCCGTTATGCAAGGTGTTTCACGCGGATATATTGTGTGAACTGAGGAAAATTACGCAGTAAACTCGCGCGGTGTTTCACGTGGAACGGGTTTCTGTCGATGGGACGCTTGTGCATGCGACTGGAGCCACTACGAGAAGTTACTTTAGTAACGACAGCGCGGACGACTGTTCCACGTGGAACGGATACGTCGAGACACGTGCACTCGGCAGCTGGGATCGATTGCTGATCTTTGTTCCACGTGGAACGATTTGCTGCCGATGACCCTCGTGCATGCGACTGGAACGCCTAAAAGAGGTTACTCTAGTAACGACAGTGCGGACGACTGTTCCACGTGGAACGGATTCATCGAGACAAGTGTACTCGGCGACGGGGACCGGGCTGATCTTTGTTTCACGTGGAACGATTTACTGCCGAGAGACGCCCGTGCATGCGACTGGAACGCCTAAGAGAGGTTACTTGAGTAACGACAGCGCGGACGACTGTTCCACGTGGAACGGATACGTATCGAGGCAAATGTACGTGGCAGCGGAGACCGAGCTAGTTGTTCTTTGTTTCACGTGGAACACCTCGTCCCAACGGCAACGCGCTCTTACAGGATCGCAATTTGTGTTTCACGTGGAACGCATTCGGCATCATCGTGTGCGGGATCATGGGTGCGAAGTCTAGTTTTGTTTCACGTGAAACAACGATTGGCCGAGCCGGAGGTCGATTACTTTCTTGGGTTCCGCATTCGCACGAGTGCAGTAGCCAGTGGCGAACGGCGGAGCCGAGCAAGTGACATTCTGCAAAGGGGGCGAAAAATAGGTGGAGAGCTATGGCATTGCGAACATGGTGAACCTCATGGCTGTTCCACGTGGAACGCAAGGGGGCAGATCCTTTCACAAAAATGCGGGCATGCATGCAATTCAGTCAGATATTTTCACGATTCAACGGGCTGAAATCTCGGGCGACGCCCGGACACTGAGAGTTCGTCGGGGCCGCCTCGATTTCCCCGGCCTTCGGCCAAACAATGGGCATTGTTTCATGCATGGTCAGCGGATGACTTTTGCGTTTGTAAACTGTTGATTTTCTGTCGCTTAAGCCAGCATTTCGGCGTTTCGCGTGCCGATTAGGAGAAATCGTCTGAGAGACTGTGGAATCTGGATCGGTTCGCGCCAATTCCACGTCGGCAGACGTTGCACTTCCTCGAGATCTCGACCACCGATCCACAAGAGGGCTTGCCGCGCATCAATCTGTGCGGACGCCGCCCATTCCAGGAAAGTCGGAAATTCGCCTACGGCGCGAGAGCAAACGACGTCGAGCGGGGTGAGCTCCTCACCCAATTCCTCATAACGGCTAACCAGCACCCGAGCTCCTGTAAGCTCAAGATCACGAACCACTTCTGCTAGAAATGTGGCCTTTTTCACATTCGATTCGACGAGAAATACTTCCAATTCTGGGCGCAATATCTTCAGGGGAAGTCCCGGAAAGCCGCCTCCAGAGCCGACGTCGGCGAGTCGACCCTTATCGAGAGAAATAACGGACGCTGCGAACATCGACTCGCAGAAGTGGCGATGCAGTATCTCCAGCGGGTCGCGAATCGCGGTCAAGTTGACGGCGTCGTTCCACTTCAATAGAATGCTCATATATTGTTGAATCTGTTGGACTTGCTGTTCGTTTGCGGTCAGGTTAAACTCCGCCAGAGCGCGGTGGATAGTGGAGGAGGACGGGGGCACGGGTCCGGCGGGGGCCATTAAGATGGTCACCTCTTTCAGAGTTTACAACTTCTCGCACGAACCGACAACCAACGTCTTATGAATAAGATAGCGGGGACCTGCGATTCCTGCGACGACATCGACAGCGATATGCCAGCACACGACGGGGATCAGGCTGTCGAAGGTGATTCGAGCAACCCCAAAAAGAAGACCCAAACCCATCGTTCCGACCAGCCCGCCGCGGCCTTGATAAAGATGAGCGAGTCCGAACAAGATGGACGATAGCACGACCGCGCCCCACAAGGGGATGCCCGCATGTGTGAATGCCGTCATAGCGAAACCCCGATAGAGAAACTCCTCGCAGACGCCTGCGGTAACCGCTAGCGCAAAGAAGGCAACGCCCTCCCGGGTTGACTGCGGAAGGATTCTCTCTGCAATAGCCTGCAGCTGACCGCGCATGTTCTCTGGCATTCGGCTCATTCGCCGCAGGTTCATCCACTGCAGGGTGGCCAGGATGGCCGCTCCGATCGCGGCGACAACGACCGGCCAGGCGCCATGGGGAACCAGGCCGAGCTGGCTGGCTCTCAGTCCGTGCGCCCATGCACGCCACGCCACGACGCCGGCGGCGATCCACTGGAAAGAGATGGTCGAGGTGTATAGCAAAATGCGTTCGCCCGACCCAACCGAAGGTTTCGCAAGAAGTTGACGCAAACGATAGCGGCCGCGCCAAGGAATGACCACGCCGAGCAAAAAGAAAATTAGCCAGAAGTCCCAAGGCATGCGGCGATAAGAGCACGTTCCCGCATGAGGCGCAACTTTGGGCGGCGCTGATGGCCTCGCAGAAATTGACAAGTTACGGGCGCGAACGAGCAAGCATCCTTATAATGCGACATGGGAGGTGAAGATCTTGGCGGAGCGCGTGAAATTGACGTCGATGGCGAAGGCCGCGGGATGCGCCGCGAAATTGAATCCGGCAACGCTCGATGCCGTACTGCGAAAGTTGCCACGGCAGAGCGACCCGAATGTTCTGGTGGGTTTTGACACCAACGATGACGCGGGAATTTACCGACAGACGGACGAATTGGCGCTGGTGCAAACTGTCGATTTCTTTACGCCCATTGTCGATGATCCGCACCTGTTCGGTCAGATCGCGGCTGCGAACGCGCTGAGCGACGTGTACGCCATGGGCGGCCGTCCCATCTCCTCGCTGTCCATTGTTGGATTTCCGGAAAAAGGAGACCCGGAAATTCTGGAGCAAATTATTCGCGGCGGCCTCGAAAAAATGGACGAAGCGAAGTGCAGCGTGATCGGCGGACATTCGATTCGCAACGAAGATATGCTTTTCGGTTACGCGGTTACCGGTGTCGTGAACCCCGATCGTTTTTGGCGAAATGTCGGCGCGCGCACAGGCGACGCACTTATTTTCACAAAGCCGTTGGGCACGGGCGTGATTACGACGGCGTTGAAAAAAGATCGCGCTACTCCCGAATCTCTTACCGCCGCTATCACTGCAATGACGACGTTGAATCGCGCTGCGGCCGAAGCGTTGCGAGAAGTCGAGGATCGGTCCGTAAAAGCGCAGCCAATTCACGCTGTAACCGATGTGACTGGATTTAGTTTTCTCGGCCACGCGCGTGAAATGTCGCTCGGTGATCCCACGCGCGGCATTGAATCCGTTTCTTTCGAAATCGATCACGCGGCGTTTGATTATTTCCCCGGCGCCGTAGAAGCGGCTCGCGAGGGACATCTTTCCGGTGGTCTAAAAAACAATCGTGCCTTCATCGGCGATTGCGCGGGTTTCGACAGCGGCGTTTCGCGAGAGTATCAAGACCTGCTGTTTGATCCGCAAACATCCGGCGGACTGCTGATAGCGATCGCGCCGGTTGCCGCGGACGTCGCGCTGGCTGCGCTGCAGCGGCACGGGGTTTCCGCTCGTCGCGTTGGGCAGGTCGTCGCAAAACGCTCACCGCTGATTTTTGTGCACTGAGATTTCCGCCGCGGCGATCGCTCTTATAGACTCCCAGCATGGACACCATCACTCACGGAATTGCCGGCGCGCTGATTGGCAAAGCGCTGTTTGGCGGCGACGAGATGTTCGCGCTGCGCCCCGTGAATCGGGGCCGGGTGATCACCTGGTCGCTGATGCTCGGCGCGATTTTCCCCGATTCCGACGTGTTTCGCGGAATGGTTTCACACAACGACCTGCTGATCCTGACCTGGCATCGCAGCATCACGCATTCCCTGCTTTGCTTGCCGATTTTCGCGCTGGCACTGGCCGCTTTGACGCGGTGGTTCACGCGCTGGCGAAAATGGGACGCGCCGTCGTTCGTAGCGCTGACGGGAATTTACGCGATCGGAATTGCAAGTCACATCGTGCTGGACCTGGCGACTTCGTTCGGCACGATGATCTGGTCGCCATGGAAATGGTCGCGCCCTGCATGGGATTTGATCTTCATCGTGGACTTTACACTCAGCGCGATTGTTCTGGTTCCGCAGATTCTCCCGTGGGTCTACGCAAAACCTGAGGACTTGCGGAGACGCGCGCTGTGGAGCTGGCTGATTTTTGTTTTTGGAACGTTCGTCGTCGGCGGAATCGCGCGGGTTGTCCGCGCGCCGATATCTGCGGGATCGACTCTTTCGGTGGTTGTAATTCTCGCCGCCGTATTCCTGCTCCCCTCACTGCGAGGTTTCGGGCTGAAGGTGAAGCGCGCATCGTGGAACCTAGCAGGAGTTGTACTTGCGCTTTGCTACTACGGCGCTGCGTCTTATGCGCATCATGCGGCGTTCGAGCGAGTGCAGAACTTCGCCGCCCTCGAGCAACTCGACGTTCAATCCATCGGCGCTTTACCGTTGCCGCCGTCGCTGTGGCACTGGGACGGGCTGGTCCGCGCGCCGCATGGAGTCTACGAGCTGCGGGTTACTTTGGGCGACGCCGCCGCAGGCGAAGACGCGCTTCCGGCTGGGAGTCCCGCGCAGGCTCTTCCCATCGAGTACCGCTTCTATCCCGACGCTCCCGCAAATTCTTACATTGAAGCCGCGAAGCAGCTTCGGGAGGTCCAAACGGTGCTGTGGTTTGCGCGTTTTCCGGTGACGCGCTTTCACAAGGAAGGCGGAGACGCGATCGTGGAAATATCCGACTTGCGCTTCCCGCCTGTGAGGCCCGATCGGCCAGCCTCGTTCACGTATCAAGTGCGCTTCGGCCCCTCGGGAACGGTATCGTCGCAAGGTTGGGCAAAATAGCGGCCGGCACAGACGCCGTTCAGGAGAACGGCCTTCTCAGGCGCTGGTTCGGGATCAATGTGCGATTCCTAGCGGCGCGCCTGGTTCTCGGCGGGATGAATGACCACTTGGCGTTCCTCGCCGACACCCACGCTTTCGGTGCGAATGCCGGGCATCTGTTTCAGCGTGAGATGCACGATGCGTCGCTCGCGCGACGACATGGGATTCAGTCGAAATGGCTGCTTCGAGGTCTGCACGCGCTCGGCCGCGACCCGTGCGGTCATACGCAGCTCTTCGAACCGCAACGCGCGGTAACCGCCACAATCGAGATGTATCTTCTCGTGGAACGCCGGCTCCAGTCGCAACGCGCGAAACGCCAGGTGTTCGAGCGCTTTCAGAAGCTCCGCTCCGCGTTCGAGCAGCAACTCCTTGTCGCGGCCGTCGAGGTCGGCGACGACTTCGGCATCGCCTCCGGGTTCGCCGGCCGGCGCGATCGCGCGCACCGTCACTTTCAGCTGAAATCCAGCCTTGCGCACGGTCGTTTCCAGGAACGTACGCAGCGCCTCCGCCGCAGCCTCGCGATCCAGATGGCCGTCCTTGACGAGTTCTTGAGGCATGCGTTCCTTGCGAGCGATTGACGACTATACAGCGACTACGGCGAGGGCCCTTACGATTTCCTGCCCTTCAGCGCGTTCACGGGCACAGCGGTTACCGGGTGCGTGCGATTCAGCCACCACTGCTGCAAGATCCCCACAAGGCTGCTGGTGAGAATATACACCGCTAAGCCGCTGGAAATCGGCGAGATCATAAAAATACCAGCCATGGTCACCGGCATGATTTTCATCATCATCTGCTGTTGCGGATCGGTCGAGGTCATCGGCGTCATTTTCGACACCAGGTACATCGACAACCCCATGACGATCGGCAAAACGTAATAAGGGTCCTTGGCGGACAGGTCCGTGATCCACCCGAACCACCGCGCGTGGCGCATCTCAATGGCATAGCGCAACGTGGTGTTCAGGCCAATCCAGATGGGCATCTGCAGAAACATCTGGAAGCAACCGCCAACGGGATTAATTCCCTCGCGACCGTAGACCGCCATCACTTCCTTGTTCATTTCCGCTTTGCGCGGATCCCGCATGGAATACTTCTTGTACTTGTCCTGGATCTGCTTGATTTCCGGAGCCACACGCTGCATTTTCAGCGTCGATTTGTAACTGGAAATGCGTAGCGGAAAAAGCAGGATATTGATGACCAGCGTGAGCACCACGATTGCCCAGCCCCAGTTGGGAATGTAGTTGTGCAGCCACTTCAGCCCGTGGAACAGTGGATCGGCGATGAATTCCAGCCACCCGAAATTCACCAGCGAGTGCAGCTGCGGGTTCATCTTCTTCAGGTCGTCGTAGTCCTTGGGGCCTACGTAAACGCGCAGCGCCAGGGGTTGCTTGGCGGCCGTCGCCACTTGCGGCACCGGCTCCTGCGTATCTTTCCCGTCCACCTGAACGGTTCGGAAAACCTTCCAGTAGCGCGTTTCCAGCGTTCCGGGCGCCGCGCCGTTGGGTGGCAGAAATGCCGCCGTGAAATAACGATCTTCGATTCCATCCCAATCCTTGCCACCCTGCCAAAAGCCGGGCGTCCACTTTTCCGGGCCTTCGAGTTTCTTGGCCGCGATATCGGTTAACTTGCCGTTTTCGGTGGAGAAGACAGAGACCGTGTCGATAGGCGCCGGATTCAAAACCGTCAAGTCGCCGAATCCACCCAGCCACCCGAGCCCTGCGATGACCGGGGCGCCGTCCAGCTTCACGCTCGTCTCGACGCGAACTACGTAGGTGTGATCAAAGCGAAAGTACTTGGTCACCTCCAGGTGGCCGTCGCTCCAGGAAAATTTCGCTTCGGCCGGCGCCTGCAAAGTGCTTGTCGGTGAAGAAATCTGGTACAGAGCGCCATTCGCGGCGGCTTGCAGTTGCTCGTCGTCCAGCACCAGCGCAAACGGCCAGCCGCCGGTTTGCTGCGCTGCTTCGGGATGCACAACGTCCAGCACCCGCTGCGGCTTCGAGTCATCCATATATTTCTTGAGTTGCCAGCTCTTCACCACTGCGCCGCGATTCGAGAATTCCACGCGATAGAGGTCGTTCTCGACGACGAAGTTGCGTTCTTCGGTATCGGCCTTCGCTGCTGCCTTCACTGGCGCAGGAGCGGAAATCCCCGTGGCCTTACCCTTAGGAGCCGCGGGCTCGGTGGGGCCCGACGACGAGGAAGCCGTCGGCGCACTGCCGGCCGTTGCCGGACCTGTTTGCGCCGAACGATTCGCTTGCGGGGGAAGAATGGGGGCCTTCGGCGAGAAAAACCGCGTCCACAGCAGAATCACGCCCATCGAGAGCAGCGACGCGGCCAGCAAGCGCATCTCGTGGCCAAACTTGGGTTTCTCGTCGCTCACGAATGGACCTCATGACTGGCGGCCCCGGAATGGCAAATAGGGTGGCAAACGTCCTGTGCCGGCGCCGATGACAACGCCGATGACAACGCTTCCCAATTCTCGGGAACGGGCCAATTTTCAGGAACGGGGTCAATGCCGAACTTCCGCGAAAACGGCTGGCATCGCGCGAGGCGTTTCAAGGTGAGCCAGGAGCCGCGCGCCACTCCAAATCGCTCGATTGCTTCGTAAGAATATCGGGAACAGGTAGGTTCGAACCGGCAACTCCCGGCGAGCAGCATGGACAGATACGTCTTGTAGAACCGCAGCGCAAACAGAGCTCCGCGCGCGCACACTCCGCGCGCTTTGTTCGTTTGTAGGAGTGCAGCAAGCTGCGTCCCAGTGGGCACGCCGTTTACGGGTTCCCCACCAGCCGCAACAACTCCGCCGTCACAACCGCAAACGGTGCCCGCTCGACCACTTTCTTCGGGTGAATGACGATGTCCCATCCTGCAGGTATCTCCTGGCGATGACAGCGCACGATCTCTCGCACACGCCGCCGGATGCGGTTGCGCACTACCGCGCCGCCCAGCGCCTTCTTGACGCTAAATCCAAACCGCGTTTCCGGCAGTTGGTTCGCGCGAAAGAAAACAGTGAAGTGGGAATTCGAGCGGCGTTTGCCCGTGCGATACACGGCATCAAATTCTCCCCGCCGCACCAACCGCGCCGTGCGGGGAAATTCCAGACCCTCCGGCTTACTCGGGCGTGAGCCGATGGCGTCCCTTCTTGCGGCGCGCCGCCAAAACTTTGCGGCCTCCTACGGTCTTCATGCGTACGCGAAATCCGTGCGTCTTCGCGCGCCGCCGTTTCCGCGGCTGATAGGTTCGCTTTGGCAAAACAATCCCCCTCTATTTCCCTATTCCTGATTACGTTCCGCGCGTATCCGATGTTTCGGTCAGCCCATACCATCCCGGGCGTCCGCACAAGCAGGCCACCGTCAACGAGCCACCGCTTGTAGACGCCGGTCTTCAGACCGGTTAACCGATCCCAAACACACATCCGTCCACAAGCCGCATCAGCAGCCGTTTGCGAATCAGTAAGTGTAGTCGACCCCCGCGTATTCGGTCAAGAAAACTGCGGGGTAAGCTACAAGGCGGGGAAAAGTGATACACCCTTGCGAAACGCGATTTGTACGCGATAGAGTCCCGTTCAAAGGCGCAACCATCTATTTTCAAAGCTAAGCAGATCAATCGAAACAGTTCATGGATGTGACGCTGACCATGCTAAAACAGGTGGGCATTGCAACTCATTCACACAAATAACTTTGCGGGCATTCTCGCATGAATGTTGCTTTTGACGACGCGCTACGAGGTAGACGCCTTGATTCCAATGTTAGCCAGAATGTTTATCGTGCTGGTCGCGACCGGTGGAGGAGGCTCGGTGAGCGTAGATCTTCAATCGGTTGGACCCACCCTGCCCGGACCATCAGCGAACGCTACCCTGACCGACGATTCACTAATTAGGCCGGGTGCGAGCATCGGAGGACTCAAACTTGGAGATACGCGCGATCGAGCCTTTCAGATTTTCCCATTCAAATCGCATATAGATGAGGAGTCCAATGCCGAACCATGCGGTACTGAATACCTTTGGGTTGATTCCGAAACCGCAGCAAAAGGGAACGTTTTCGTTCGCTTTCAGCAGTCAAAAGTGTTTCAAATTGAAGCGGCAACAACTCATTTTCACACCGATGAAGGACTCAGGACGCTCGATTCGCCAGCTAAAGTGCAGCACTTTTATCGGAGTCTTAGGGCTTATGTACTGCTTCACAATTCGCCGATGGCTCTGGGGGGCGGCTCATAATTCTTTGGGTTGACTGGACAACGGGGATCGCGTTTTCCTTTGCAGCCAGTCGCAGCGAGCAAAAACGATACCTGTACTCGATAATAGTATTTATCCCGGGTGGTAAATTCTGTCCGCAGGGAGAAAGCACCGACTCACCAGATTGGCAGGAGCTCAAATCCTATTCGCTAGAACCAGCGAACAGATGAACTAGACCGCGTAAAGCCTTGCGGATTGGCAGGAAGTCTCCGCCCGAAAAATCTTGATGGCTTTAGGCTCACGGCGCCAAAAGAACGAAAACAAAAAAAAGAAAGAAAAGGGTTGGTCAGGTGACGCACCTGTTGACGCCTGGTGACCGGGCGACATAGCATCCGTCTTCGGGATGTCGAGTTTCCTGATGCTGCAAGAGAACCCAGGGAAGATCGCCGAACTCCGCGATTGACGTGACTGGCATGGAGAACAGATGAAGCGAATTTTGCGCCTTTGCCTGCTGGCCGGCTGCGGTGTTGCGTCGATCGTGGCAGCGCTCCAGCCTCCACAGAAAACGTCGATGGAAGGCTCCCGGGCAAATAAATCGAAAGCCACGATTGAGGGCTTGGTTCGAGATATTGCATGTCCCATTCAGAACCTCGATGGAAACGCAACTCACTTGAGCATGAAGTGCGTGCTGGGATGCGTGAGGGCCGGTTCGCCGCTGGTTATTCTGACCAAGGATGGCGACCTGTATCTGCCTATCTCTGACAAAATGCCGGATTACGATCAGCGGGAGAAGCTGAAGCCCTTCTTGGGCAAATATGTGAGGGCGAACGGGATCGTATTTGAGCGCAACGGGACGCGTGCGATCGTCATCACGGAAATTACGGAAATGAAAGAAGTGCACGTGACGCTAGACGAGGAGTAATCCGCCGCAAAAGAGAAGTCGGAATGTTGGTCTCGTCCGCCTGACGCAGATAGGGAAGGGTGACGAGCGTATTGCCCGGCGGACACGCAGGGTTGCAAAACTTCGGAGGTACAGTTTGTTTCTCCCGTCCAGAAAGACGGATCGTGTTCCGTGTGGATCCATGCGGACACAACGAAAGCTTCTCGCGGTCGAAAGGGGCTGAAGCCTCGATAGGGGAACGTCGACGTTGAGGATCCGGATCGATAATCGCTCGGCGCAAAAGAAAACTGTTGCTAAGGCTGACAGCAAACTAGTCAACGAGGGGGCGAACGCCGGGGAATTACCGCGAGCGTGCTCGACGCCTTGGCCACGGCAACCGCTTCTCCATCACGTTTGACAACGATCTCGGCTTCTACGAATACCAACGTCTTACCGGAACGCAGGACCGTGCCATGGCAGAACATCTCATGGCTCGACGCCGGCCGCAAAAAAGACACTTTGTTCTCTACCGTGATGACATCCATGCCCTCAGGCACGGTCGTGGCTGCTGCCCCGCCACACGTGTGATCCGCCAGAGTCATCAAAGCGCCGGCATGCACGAACCCATGTTGCTGCTCGAGCGCGGCCAACTTCACCATTCTGGTCTCGCACCATCCAAATCCAAATTGAACCAACTCGATACCCAGGGTGTGGATGAACTTGGCATCGCGAAAAATGTCCTCGACGAGCCGAGCATTGGTGGTCTTTGTTGTGGATTCCATGACGCTTCCTGCGATTCTGAATTCCGCTTCCCGCCAGCAATACTTCCGTCGCTAAAGTGCCACAGCCATTTCTCGCTCTGCTCATGCTAGCATCTGCGCCGCGTTTCGAGTTCTAAGGTCATTGACCCAACTTGTTTGGCCCGATATATTTCTTTTCAGCGCACCCGTCAACGCTACAAATCCACAACTGCACACCCGAGGTTACCGCATGAATTGGCGCTTTCGCATCATCGTTACACTCGTCGTTTCACCCGCGATCGTCGCTCTGGGTCCCGCTCGCTCCCAGGACGAGGCAAAGCCCGACCCGTCCCAGTCGCGCGAAACCACGGGCACAAAAAAAGACGTCGAGAAGCGCCTCAAGGCCGAAGAGAAGCCCCAGTCTTCCTCACCACTGGACGGCATCGTGAAAACGCTCACTGCCGCGCGCGAATTTCAGCAGACCGCCATTTCGCCTGACGGCTCTAAGGTCGCTTGGGTCGAAATTCTCAGCGGGAAAGACGGCGCGCGCACTGGCAATACCTCGATCTACGTTAAAAATCTCAAGACCGACGGCCCGCCCTTGCACATCAGCGCGGGTGCGGCGGGAGCGCTCCACGCCGAAGCAAACGTTGCCTGGTCCCCCGACAGTCGCCAACTTGCTTTCCTCTCCGACGCCGCAAAAAAAGGCCAGTTTCAGCTTTACGTCGTTCCTGCCATTGGTGGAGCGCCTCGCAAGCTCACTCAGGTCAAAGGCTTCCTCGACGCTCCCGGCTGGTCGCCCAACGGCAAGACCCTCGCCGTCCTGTTCACGCAAAACGCCACGAGAGCCTCGGGGCCGCTGCAAGCTGAAACACCCGAAACCGGCGAAATTAAAGACGCTTTTTTCGAACAGCGGCTCGCGCTTGTCGACGTCGCTTCGGGCAAGTTCCGCCAGATCTCTCCCGCCGACACCTACGTTTACGAATACGACTGGTCGCCCGACGGCGAGCAGTTCGTCGTCACCGCGGCGCTCGGCAATGGCGACAACAACTGGTACATCGCAGAACTTTTCACGCTGGACGGCTCCACTGGCCTCATGAAGTCGATCTACAAGCCGTCCCTCCAGATCGCGCATCCCGCTTGGTCACCCGACGGCCAGCACATCGCCTTCGTCGAAGGCCTCATGAGCGATGAACCGATCCCGGCCGGCGACATTTTCTGGATCGCTTCCACCGGAGGCAAGCCCGTCAACTTGACTCCGGATCGCAAAGCTTCTCCGTGCTGGCTCACCTGGACCCGGGACTCGAAGATTCTTTTCGCCGAAATTGTCGAAGCGGATTCGGCGATCAGCGTGCTCGATCCCGCTAACGCCAAGGTCGAAACGCTGTGGCGCGGCGGCGAAATGATCACGGCGGGCCCGTGGCTTCCCAATTTGTCCGTCTCCGCAGATGCCACTTCGTCCGCTGTGATTCGCGATTCGTTCAGCGCCGCTCCCGAAATTTGGGCCGGCGCCATTGGCAAGTGGCGACAAGCCACCCACCGCAACGACGGCCTGCAACCAGGATGGGGCGAAGCCAAGAGCGTTCTTTGGAAAAATGGCGGCTACGAAATTCAAGGTTGGCTCGTCTATCCCCGCGATTTCGATCCCGCGAAGAAATATCCGATGGTCGTCGAAGTTCACGGTGGCCCTACTTGGGCGCACCAGTCCAGTTGGCCGGCGCCGGGCGATTTCGCGATGGCCCTGCCCGGCGCCGGCTATTTTGTCTTTTTCCCGAATCCGCGCGGCAGTTTAGGCCAGGGCGAAGCATTTACTCGGGCCAACGTTAAAGATTTCGGGAACGGTGATTTCAACGATGTCCTCGCCGGTGTGGATGCGGCGCTGAAGGTCGCGCCCATCGACCCCGACCGCCTCGGTCTCACAGGATGGAGCTATGGCGGCTACATGACCATGTGGGGTGTAACGCAAACCGATCGCTTCAAGGCCGCCGTGGCCGGCGCAGGCATCGCCAATTGGCTCAGCTACTACGGCGAAAACGAAATCGATCAGTGGATGATTCCCTTCTTCGGCAAATCGGTCTATGAAGACCCCGAGGTGTACGCCAAGAGTTCTCCGATCACCTACATCAAAAAAGTGAAAACGCCGACGCTGATCCTGGTGGGCGACAGCGACGGCGAGTGCCCCACGCCGCAATCCTACGAATTCTGGCACGCCCTCAAAACGCTCGGCGTCGAGACCACTCTGGTCGTTTACGAACACGAAGGCCACGCATTCACCAAGCCAGTCCACGAACGCGACCGTATCGCCCGAACGGTAGCGTGGTTCGACGCCCACCTCCGGTGACCTATCTGTTTTTTGTGCCAAATAGCGCTGCACCGCTGGAAACGAGGGAGTTCCCGCGCCGCTTAGCTGCAAAAACGCTGTGGTACGATTAGTCGTGATCCGTTCAGGCCAGCACCGTCACCTCAATGCCCTGCGCGCTTGCCTGGCGGTCCTTGCCCTGCTTCTTCCCATCCTTGCGGGCGCTTCCCCGCGGTCGCAGGAACAGCAGGGGGACAACGTCATTCGCTTCGTGCGCAATCCCGACCCCGCCCCTGATTTCAAACTCGACGATCTCGACGGCAAGCCTCTTACCCTGGCCAGTTCTCACGGCAAAGTCGTGCTCCTCAATTTCTGGGCCACCTGGTGCGGCCCGTGCCGCGAAGAGATTCCCGATCTGATCGAGCTGCAGACAAAATACAAGGATCGCCTGCAAATCATAGGCATCTCGGTCGACGACGACGATGCCAGGGTGGTCAAAAAAGTCGTCGATGAAACGGGAATCAACTATCCCGTAGCGATGGCGTCGGCGGAAGTTCGCATGGCGTATGGCGGCATCGGCGCGCTGCCAACCTCGTTCGTGCTCGATTCCGAAGGCCGTGTCGTGCAGAAGCACGAAGGCTTGCGCGATCCCTTGCTCTACGAAATTGAAGTGCGCGCGCTTCTCGGCATGCCCATCCCCGCACGTGTGGAAACTTTCGAGGACACCGGCGAGATTTTCTTGAAACACGCGGATCGTGCCAGCGTGCTTCCCGGAGTCGATCTTTCGAAGTTGACACCCGAGCAGAAGCAGGCCGCGCTCCACCGCTTCAACGCCGAGGAATGCACTTGCGGGTGCAAGTTCACGCTGGCGCAGTGCCGCATCTACGACCGCGGGTGCTCGGTCAGCAAAGCCCGTACCGACAAAATCATCGTCGAAGTTTCTGGCGGCGCAACGCAAAAGAGCGTGCATGCGAAACCGCCCGCGGAGTCTGCTTCGCCAAATCCATCTCCACGCTAGGAAGCTGATAGAATCTCCGCGTTCGAAGGTAAGCGAAGACCGACTTCATGCAGACCGACATCGGCGGCGAAAGTCTCAAATCCCTAATCGTCAAAACGCTTTTCTTCGCCGGTCTCATCATTTCCGCGAGCGGCTACATCTCTCCTCCCATCGCCCTGACCGCCGGAATAATCTTCGGCCTTAGCGTTGCCCATCCGCTTCCAGCCGACAGCAGGGATCTCTCGCGATTTCTGTTACAGGCTTCGGTGGTGGCGCTGGGCTTCGGCATGGACCTCCACGAAGTAATCAAGGCCGGTCGCAGCGGCTTTGTGTACACTGCGCTCGGAATTTCCTTTGCACTGATCGTGGGACTTGGACTTGGCAGATTGCTGCACGTCCGCGGCAATTCCTCGTTTCTGATTACCACCGGCACGGCGATTTGCGGCGGCAGCGCCATCGCTGCCATTGCTCCGATTATCCAGGCCGACGAACAGGAAGTAGCCGTTGCACTCGGCACGATATTTATTCTCAACTCCGTCGCGCTTTTGGTTTTTCCCTTGGTGGGTTCGGCGCTGCGCCTTACCCAGCAGCAATTTGGCCTCTGGGCCGCCCTGGCCATTCACGACACGAGCTCCGTCGTGGGTGCTTCGTCGAAGTATGGCGCCGCGGCTCTCATTGTCGGCACCACCGTGAAGCTGGCACGCGCACTCTGGATCGTTCCCCTGGCGCTGATTACCGCCGCGGCAAAGCGTAGCAAATCCAAGGTCAAACTTCCCTGGTTCATTCTGTTCTTCTGTCTGGCGGCCGTGATCAATACTTATGTTCCGCAGTGGGGGTACTTTTCCAAAATATTCTTTACCTTGGGACGATATGGTCTGACCGCCACGCTGTTTCTGATCGGCACGAGTATTTCTCGCGCTGCGCTGAAAGAAGTTGGCTGGCGTCCGCTCGCGCAAGGCATTGCCCTTTGGATTCTCGTCGCTCTGACATCTCTGTACTTCATTCGCGTTGGTCTGATCTCCCTCTAGTCGCTTGCGGCGCCTGCCCATCGCGGCGTACACTCGCGGCGCAAATTGCGCGCCATGAATCGTGCGTTGGCGTTGGCCGCAGTGGAAATTACGGGAGGAACCTTGTGAACCGCCGAATCGTTTTCGCACTGATTGGTCTCGCCATCGCTGGAATCCTGACAGTGCATGGAGCTTTCTCGCAGGTGTTGCCATCGCCTACACGACGCGCCATCAATTTGCCCGACGACAATCCCCAGCTTCCGTTCAGCGGCGCGATCCTCGCCGGCAACACGCTCTATCTATCGGGACGCATCGGCCTCGACCCCAAGACCGGCAAGGCGCCGGCCGATGTCGATGACGAAATCAAGCTGCTGCTTGACCACGTCAAGGCCACGCTGGTCCAGGCCGGCATGACCATGGACGATCTCACCTATGTCCAGATCGCCTGCACCGATCTCTCCCTGTATGACAAGTTTAACGGCGCCTACCGCGGTTACTTCACGACCAAGGATTTGCCCGCCCGCGAATTTATCGGCGCCGCAACATTGCTTCGTAGCGGCCACTTCGAGCTGCAAGCAATCGCGGTCAAGCGCTAACCGGCCAGCACAACAATTTGGTAGGCGTGGTGTGCGGCATGGCCCGCGCCGCTCTGGATTCCTTAGCCTTTGGCAATGGAAACTGCTTTGGCCCTTCCTGGCCGGAATCGATTTCCGGTTTCAAGGTGGCAACCTCTTCGATCAGCCCGTAATCTAATTAGACCACATATGGGCATTTAGGTCTTGGCGATATCTGGTCCTGTGCCCATATATGGACACGTCGCAAGCACAGTCGAAGGTTTAGCTTACATATAAGCGATCTATAATCAGTAGTTTACATATTAATAGGAATTTGCATCCGATGGTGGTTCAAGTGCATCTACTGAGGTCCACCGGGAAGATCCTCATGCTAAGAATCACTACCGAAAAGAAACGCGGCAAGCTGGTACTGACGGTCGAAGGCCGCCTGGCAGGGCCTTGGGTCAGCACCTTGGAACAGAGCTGGCGCGATGCTCGCGCTGGTTCACCGACAGAGAGAGTCAGCGTCAATCTATGTGGCGTCAGCTTTATCGATCCAGCCGGGAAGACTCTGTTGAAGGAAATTCACCATCAGGGGGGCCAACTTTTGGCCGAAGGGTGTCTCAACCAAGCCATCATTCGGGAGATCAGCAAGGAAAGCACCCGAAGTAAAACGGACGACACCGAAGAGCAGGAAGGCGGACCGAAAGGCTCCCCCATCGTCTTCTACACGATTCTGTTCAGCCTGTTGCTCACGCCTGCTTTGGCGCGGGCCCAAACCACGAGGCAGCAGGGCACCCTGCCGGCGAATGCCCCGACCGAAGCGTTGCGCCTGACCCTGGAACAAGCGGTGAGTCTCGCGTTGAAGCAGAACACAACCGCGCGGATCGCCCAGATTACGGCCGCCGAGAGCGTGCAAGACAAGAACGTAGCGCGGGCGGAATTGCTGCCGCAAGCCAACCTGAACGTCGGGGAACAATGGCAAAGACTGAATTTGGCAGCAGAGTTTGGCGGCGGCGGCTTCCCAGGCCTCCCACCGGGCATCGCGTTTCCGGGGCACATTGGACCATTCTCTCTGTTTTCCGCGGGCGCCTCGTTCAACGGCCAGATCTTCGATTTGACATTGTTTCGGCGCTACCAGGCGTCGCGGAGCTCGGCCGAAGCCAGCAAGTTGGATATCCAGTCCACGCGGGAGCAAGTCGTTCTCTTGGTCGTCTCGCAATATATCGGGACACTGCGAGCCAGTGCGGACGTGCAAGCTTCGCAATCGCGGGTGGAATTGGCGCAAGCGCTGTATGACCAGGCCGCCGACCTGCAAAAGGAAGGCGTGGGAACGGGCATCGACACTTTGCGTGCGAACGTGGAGCTGCAAAACGAGAAGCAGCGGCTGATCGAAGCACAAGCGCAACGAGAAACTTCCGTTTTCGGTCTGAGCCGCATTCTGAATCTCGATCCGCGGCAGCAAGTGGAGTTGGCGGACTCCCTGAGTTTCTTCGAGACTCCCCAGCCGGAACTCGAAGCCAGCATCGAAGAAGGGCTTTCGACGCGCCCGGAGTGGAAGTCGCTCGAGCAGCAGATCAAGTCCGCTGAGTATCAGAAAAAAGCGTCGAGCGAGTCGCGATTGCCATCGGCGCATTACAGCGGCAACTGGACGCAACTTGGCGTGGGGCCTGCGTCGGTGATTCCGACCTACAGCTACGCAGGCTCGGTGACCATGCCTTTGTTCACGGGCGGGCGAATCCATGCGGAGATAGCGCGCGCGGACCTGGAAATTCAACGCATCGAGCAGCAACAAGCGGATCTGCGGAATTCAATCGCTTTGGATGTGAAGACATCGCTGATCAATCTGGGTTCAGCTCGCAACGAAGTGCAAGTGGCGAATTTGGGTGTGCAGCTCTCCAGGGAGGAAGTGGACCAGGCGCGCGACCGCTTTAAAGCCGGCGTCGCCAACAACATCGAAGTGATTCAGGCGCAGGACTCTCTGGCTCGCGCCAACGACAACCAGATTGCTGCTCTATATCGCTTCAATCAGGCTCGCGCCGATTTAGCGCGGGCGATCGGACAGATGGAAAAGATTTACGCCAAGTGAGGGTGCGATGAGTGTGGAGATCGAGGTCGGGTTAGAGAACGCAACCAGGGTCAAACCTGGCGTGCCGGAAGACCTGCTGCTGGAAGAGCCGCCAAAAAAAGGGCTGGCGAATCCGAAAGTGCGGCGCCTGCTGGGGATCGGCGGCGTCGTTCTGGTGGCAATCCTGGTCGGATTGTTCCTGTATTACCACAACCGAGAGAGCACGGATGACGCGCAGGTCGATGGGCACATCACGCCGATTGCATCGAAAATTTACGGTCGCGTTGCGCAAGTAATGGTCGACGACAACCAGCCTGTGAAAGCAGGACAAGTCCTGGTCAAGATCGATCCGCGGGACTATCAGGCGAGCCTCGATCAGGCGAAAGCCCAACTGGCGCTGGCGGAAAGCGACGCACGGTCGGCTGGTGTGGACGTTCCGCGCACGCAAGAAAACGTAGCCAGCGGAACATCGAGCGCGGACGCGCAACTCGCCGGTGCAACGGCCGATTTGGAAACCGCGCAAGTGACTTACGACCAGGCGCGTACCTCAGACTTGGCTTATGCGCAAGCCAATATCGATAAGAGCCGCGCCAACGCCGAGCTGGGGCAAGCGGACCTGGCGCGCTACAAGCCGCTGCTCGACAAGGGTGAAATTTCCCAGCAACAGTACGACGCGGCGAAAGCCAATGCCGATGCGACGGCGAGCGCGTTGAAAGCGGACCAGGAAAAACTGGCGCAAGCGCAGCGCAGCGTGGACATTGCGAGATCGCAATTGGCGGCGGCCGCGGCGCGGGTCGATCAAGCCAAAGCCGGAGTTGCTTCCGCACACGCTGATTTTAAGCAAGTGAGTATGCGGACCTCGGACGCGCAAGGGAAAATCGCCAAAGTCCAAGAGGCGCAGGCGATGCTGCAAGCCGCAGAGCTCAACCTGAGTTACACGGACGTCGTGGCGCCCGTCGACGGCGTGGTTACGCACAAGCAAGTCGAACCCGGCCAAATCATTCAGCAAGGCCAGGGACTACTGGTGATCGTGCCACTGCAAGACGTGTGGGTCACCGCTAACTTCAAAGAAACGCAGTTGCGAAACATGAAAGCAGGGCAAAAAGCCTACGTCCACGTGGACACGTACGGTAAAACATTTCCGGGTCACGTGGATTCCATCGCTGGAGCCACGGGTGCGGTATTGAGCCTTTTGCCGCCAGAGAACGCCACCGGCAACTACGTGAAGGTCGTGCAACGCATCCCCGTAAAGATTGTGCTCGACCCCATTCCCCCGGACAAAGCGATTTTGCGGCCGGGTATGAACGTGGATGCGACGGTGGTCACGGAATAAAGCGAACAAACAACGGGTCATGGAATAAAAGAAGAAACCGTAAACGAGATCGCGGGCGGAACGTCCAAATACATGCTGAACAGAATTCTAGCCAAGCTGAGGACGCCGGACGGAAACATCAATCCGTGGGTGATCGCCATTACCGTCACGTTGGCGACCTTCATGGAGGTGCTGGACACGTCGATCGCAAACGTTGCCCTTCCGCATATTTCCGGCAATTTGTCGGCGGGTGCGGACGAATCGACCTGGGTGTTGACCTCCTACCTGGTGTCCAACGCCATCGTGTTGCCGCTGTCGGGCTGGATGTCGTCTTTGATCGGACGCAAACGTTTCTACATGTCGTGCGTGGCGCTGTTCACCGTCAGCTCGTTCCTCTGCGGACTGGCGCCGAGCCTAGGCGTGCTGGTTCTCTTTCGTATTTTACAGGGCGTGGGCGGAGGAGGATTGCAGCCGAGCGAACAGGCCATCCTCAATGACACGTTTCCGCTGGAGAAACGCGGCATGGCGTTTGCCGTCTATGGATTAGCAGTGGTTGTGGCGCCCACGATCGGCCCGTGGCTCGGTGGCTGGATTACCGACAATTTCTCATGGCGCTGGATTTTTTATATCAACGTGCCCGTCGGCATCATTTCGCTGCTGCTGACTTCCGTGCTGGTGAGCGATCCGCCGTATATGAAGAAAGCGAGCCTCAAGAGCGGGTTTCGCATCGACTACATCGGTATTGGTTTGATCAGCTTGGGGCTCGGCAGCATGCAAATCATTCTGGACAAGGGCGAGCGCGAGGACTGGCTGTCGTCCAATTTTATCGTGTTCTTTTTCGTTTTGATGGTCGTTGGGATCGTCGCGGGAATCATCTGGGAGTTGCGGGAAAAGGATCCGGTTGTCGATCTGCGCATGATGAAGAACCGGAACTTTGCGCTGGCGACGGTGGCGATGTTTTTTCTCGGGTTCGTGCTGTACGCCAGCACCGTGCTGATCCCGCAAATGCTGCAGGAGCTGCTGGGATACACCGCGCAACTTTCCGGCATGGCGCTGTCGCCGGGCGGCGCGGTGATCATGTGCATGATGCCGGTGGTGGGTCTGCTGGTGTCGCGGGTCGATACGCGGTTTCTGGTCACCTTCGGCTGCATCGTCTCGGCTTCCGCGCTGTTTGTGATGGCTGGTTGGAATCTTCAGCTGGATTACCGCCACGCGGTGACTGCGCGGATGCTGCAAAGTTTCGGACTGGCATTTTTGTTTATTCCGATCAACGTGGCGGCCTTCGCCTATGTCCCGAGAGAAAAGACGAACATGGGTACCGGGATCATCAATCTGGCGCGGAATATTGGCGCGAGCGTGGGCATCGCGACGGTGACGACCATGCTGCAACGCCGCACGCAGGTGCACCAGTCACAGCTGATGGAACACGTAAACGGGTTCAGCGCGGCGTATCACAACATGGTCAGTGGCACGCAAACGCGTCTGGTTTCGGCGGGTTCCGGGTTGGCGCAAGCCGGCGCGCAAGCGCACGGCATGGTCTACAACCTGGTGCAGCGCCAGGCAGTGATGCTCGCATTTGTCGACAATTTCAAAATGCTGGGCGTCGTTTTTCTTGCGGTGATTCCGGCGATGTTGATGTTGAAGAAGCCGAAGTCGCCGTCCGGCAATGTGCCGGTGCATTAAGGCCCGGAAATCTTTACACGGTGTAATACGTATCAGCTTTAAGTGGAAAATGGGGGGCGATCAAATGGCAACACAAGTGGCGGTGGCGGTTGGAACGCAATTCAATGAAGAGAAACTGATTCGCGCTGGGCAGAAGGGCGATTCACAAGCGGTGGAAACCCTGTTCCGGCGCTATCACCGTCCGCTGTTTCAGACGGCGCTGCGTGTGCTCGGCAATGCCGAAGACGCAGAAGATGCATTACAAGATGGAATGCTTTCCGCGTACCGGAACCTGAAACGGTTCGAGGGGCGCTCGCAGTTTTCGACCTGGCTCACGCGCATCGTCATCAACGCAGCGTTGATGCGCCGTCGAAGCGCCAAGGCACGGCCTGCGGTTTCGCTCGACGAGCCGCCGCGCGAGGACGAATTGCCGGTCGTGGAACGCTTCGCGGCCCAAGGCCCGAACCCCGAGCAGGTATTCGCGGGCACCGAGTTGCGCGAAATGATCAGCGCCAATCTGGACGAGTTATCTCCGCTGTTGCGTACGGCGTTTGTGTTGCGCGAAGTGGAGGGCTACTCGACCGGAGAAGCGGCCAAGAAACTCGGCGTGACGGAAAATACTCTCAAGGCGCGGTTGTGGCGCGCGCGGCATCAGCTTGCGGAGCGGCTGGGACGCCGGCTGCGGCGATTCAGCGACGACGTGACCGGGAAGAACGGCGACGCCGGAATGATGGGCGAAGAAGCCTGCAGTTACTGCTGAAGGACGAGAAGTCGAAGTTTGAGGTCAGGACAAAGCCGGCGACTCGAGCCGGCCTTTGTTTTTGGCGGCGGGCTTCGATGGAGACGAAGAGAAATTCTAGCTTTTCGCTGCGCGGCTGGGCGGCGCCATGGTTGCCGCCGCGTAAAGGCCCATCACGCGCAAATCGCTGGTGACTTTTCGTACTTCTGCCAGCGCGTGCTCGAGACGCTCCGGCTGGTCCGCTTCGATTTCCAGCACAAACTGATAGGCCCAGGGCTGGCCGTGGATTGGCCGGCTTTCGATCTTGCGAAGGTTGATGCCGTGGCGCGCAAACGGTTCGAGCGAAGCCAGTAGAGCGCCCGGACGGTGGGCGATACGCATGGCGATCGACATTTTCCGCGCGTCGTCTGCAATCAGCTCTCGCTCCGCATCCACGGCGGGCCTCAACAGCACGAATCGCGTGAAGTTCTCGGTGTTGTCTTGAATGTGTTCCGCGAGGATGACGCCGCGATAGTGATCCGCTGCGCGACGTCCCGCGATTGCGGCCGACGTGGTGTCGGTGCGAGCCAGAACCTCTCGCACACTGCCCGCGGTATCTTCCGCGGGAACGCGCTTGTAGCCAGGGTGCGCTGCGAAAAAGCGCTCGCACTGCGCCAATGCCATGGGATGTGATGAAACCGTGCGAATATTCGCAAGACTAGCGCCAGCTCCGGCGATCAAGTGCAGTTCGATCGGAAGGATCGTTTCCGCCGTGATGGTCAGCGCGTTTTCCAGCAACAAGTCGTAGACGCGGACGACAGAGCCTGCGAGCGAGTTCTCCACGGGAACCAGCAGCGCATCCGCGGCGCCCTCGGCAATCGCGCGGAACGCGGCGTCGAATGTCGGCCGCGGCACGGTGGTGATCTCGCCGCCGAGAAGTTGCACGGCGGCGGCTTCGCTGAAAGCGCCGGGCTCTCCCTGAAAGGCTACCCGCATCGTCTTCGGATTTACTGCCACACACCCTCCCGCTCCTAGCGTGTTCGTCACCTGCATCAAACCGGCTCGCGGCGATGCTAATCCAACATCCTCGGTATTGACGGTTCCCGAGTATCAAGTATGATTCGCGCAGCCTCACGAAACAAATGTGAAGTTGGCGCTAGCCGGCAGAGAAGGGTCGACGATGAGTTACGTAGAGAAGAGCATGGTTCCAGGAGAAACGCTGCTGTACGAAACGCGGCATCACTGGTTGGTGTTGCTGGGACCTCTGTTGATCAGCGTGGTGCTTGCGGCGTTGGGCGTGGGATGTTTGGCGGAGTTGGGTGCGGCCAAGGAAGGCAAAGGGATGCTGGTCGGTGCTTCCGACATGAGCGTGCATGCAACGGAGTTCGCAGGCGTGGTGGTGATCGTCGCTGCGATCGCGATCTTCGCGTTCGGACTGGCGAAGCGGAATGCCACCGAAATGGCGGTGACCAACAGACGCGTGCTGATCAAGACCGGCATGGGGAATAGGCGCACACTGGACTTGATGCTTTCTCGCGTCGAAAGTATCGCTGTCGAAGAAACCTTCTGGGGTCGCATGTTGGGGTACGGCTCGGTCGTCGTGCGCGGCACCGGGGGCACGCCAGAATCGTTCGTCATGATTTCGCATCCCCAGGAATTTCGCCGCAATGTCCAAGAACAGATCGGAGCCCATCCGCCTGCGTAGACGCGTCCCCGTCAAGTCATAAACTGAACACAATTCCCAAAGCTCGCATGGCTGCGTGGCGGTCTCCATGTTGAAATTGAGTGCGAGACCTCATCATGTCCATGGATCGCATCTGGCGGGTGCTGCTTTCGAGCCTGATTCTAGCGGCTGTTCCGGCGCTGGCGGTCAGCCACGTTTTTTACGTTTCCGCGATCGCCAGCACGTTTTACCCCTACGTTTTTGCCAGCGTGATTTTCATTCACTTGCGCATGAGGTTCCGTTGGATCGATGTGGGTGGAATTGTTCTGCTGGGCCTGCTCTTCGCCCTTTTCGACGCGCTCGTTCTTCATCCAGGCGCCGTCTATATCGTCACTTGGGTCTCTTTCCTGGGCATGGGCAGTCTTGCAATCATGGGCTTGCGCGCGGTATGGCTGGAAGGCGAGGAGCGCCGGCTGATTCTACTGGCGCTGATCCCCGGCATTCTTATCCTCGCGTCCAATCATTTCGCAGGGTATCTCCATAAGTGGACCGAAAGCGCGCACCCGAAGACCCTCGATCTTTATCTCTACTCCTTCGACGCCAGCCTGCATCTGCCCATCGCATTTCTTGCGGGCCAGGCCTTCGCCAAGTGGAAACTGCTTGGCGACGTCAGTTTTGTCTTTTATGTGGGGCTGCCGTTCACGCTTGCGGTGGTTTACGCAGGGCAAGCGGTGCGCCTGCGCGAAAGGGCGATTCCCATCTTCGTCGCCTTCTTGATTGCCGGGCCAATCGGAGGGATCTTCTACAATCTATTTCCCGCGCTGGGTCCCGTTCACCTTTTCGCGGAGCGATTTCCGTGGCAGCCGCTCACCACCGACCAGGCCCGGCGCTTGCTTCTCGAACCGGTTCCACTGAGCGGGCTTCGCAACGCCATCCCGTCGCTGCACATGGGATGGACGCTGATGGCGTGGTGGTATTCGCGTGGCCTATCGATCTGGGAACGCGGTCTCGCCTTTCTCTTTGTGGCCTTGACGATTTTCGCCACGATGGGTACGGGCGAGCATTACTTGGTCGACTTGGTCGTCGCTTTCCCGTTCGTTCTTTTTCTCCAGGCTCTGTGTGCCGTTTCTTTGGATTGGAACGATTCACGGCGCTGGGTGCCATTCCTGTTTGGATTGATAGCCCCGCTGCTTTGGCTGTGGGCGCTGCGCTTCCAGCCGCACCTGTTCTGGTATTCACCGGTGATTCCGTGGGCGTGTTGCGTCGCTACCATCGCCGCTACAGAGTGGGCGAGAAGAGATCTGAAAAACCCAGCCGTTGAAATTACCGCGGCCGCGCCGCTCGCGCCGCCGGCGGCCTCGACGGCGGTGGCGGAATTCGTCCGCTAGCGCGTGATTTGCGCCGTCAGGCCTGAGCCGAAGCCCGCTTCGGATAGAAAGACTCGGCGGCAAATGCCGCACATATAACTCCGCGCCAAGGCGAGCTATAATGGCGCGCATGAGCGCACCCAAGTCCGCTTCGCCCCGCCCCGCACCAACGGAATACGCGGCGTTCTATGAAAAATACGTCGCGCTGGTTTCTGGAAATGACATTGTCTCCATCCTCGGCGCACAACGCCTGCAGATGGCTCAGTTACTTGCGGCACGCAGCGAGCGAGACGGCAACTTCCGGTACGCCGCCGACAAATGGACGGTGAAGGAGGTTGTGGGCCACATCACCGACACGGAGCGCATTTTCGCGTATCGTGCGTTGCGCATCGCGCGCGCCGACCAGACGCCGCTCAGCGGGTTCGAGCAGGACGACTACGTACGCGCCGGCGCGTTTGGAGAACGATCCCTGGCCGATCTTGCCGAAGAATTCGCGCTGGTTCGCAGCGCCACCTTCGCGCTTTTCCACTCGCTTGGCGAAGAAGCCTGGCTTCGTCGTGGAATCGCCAACAAGAATGAAGTCACCGTGCGCGCTCTGGCGTTCATCATTGCCGGACACGAGCTGCACCATCGCGAAATCCTGAAAGAGCGCTATTTCCCGGCCATACCGCGCGCTTGACGCGCGGTCACGCCCGCACGCGAATGCCATCCACGTAATATCGCTGATACGGCGGGTCCTTGCGTCGTTCGAGTCGACCATGATTCGGAGCAAAACCGCAAGTCTTGCTTCCCTCGAGGGACCGCGAATTCGGCAAGCTGGTAAGAGCTATTTACTCGGAAGTTAACACCCCTTGCCGCTAGCGGGAGCAAGCTCTAACGCAGCCCCGCGCTGGCCGCGCCGGTGGTACCCGCTGCCGAGAGCTTGGAAGCCAAAGCCAACCGCGCTTGCGGCGACACAAATGCGGCATCGGCGGCATGGTGCTGGCAAAGCCAAAACTCTTCCGCGCCCCAGCCAAAAGTTTGTGCCAGGCGATCGAATTCCGCACTTACGGTGGTGGCTGACACGGTTCGCGCATCGGTGCTCACCGTAACGCGCACCCCGTTCCGTAAGAGCCGGTCGATGGGATGATTCGCAAGTGAAGACGTCGCGCGCGTTTGGACATTCGAGAGCGGGCACATCTCCAGCGCGACGCCCGCATCTTTTACGGCTTCTTCCAATTCGCCAGATTCCTCGATGCGCACCCCGTGCCCGATTCGCTCCGCTCCCAGCAACTCTAACGCTTCTCGAATGCTATCCGCACCGGCCGCTTCTCCCGCGTGCACTGTTCGCCGCAATCCTTCAGCGCGCGCTAGCGCAAAGGCTTCGGCATGAGGCGCTCCGGAAAAGCGTGCTTCATCGCCCGCGAGGTCAAGGGCGCAGACCTTTTCTCGATTGGCCAATGCCAGTTTCGCGATCTCCACACTGTGCGCCGGCGGCTCGTGTCGCAGGCAGCAGAGGATCAATCCAGTGGCGACGCCGAACTGCTGTTGTCCCTGGCGCAGCCCTTCATCCACAGCATCGACAACCTCTTGCAGCGAAAGTCCTTGCCGCAAGTGCAGCCGTGGGGCAAAACGCACCTCGCCGTAAATCACGCCGTCCAGCGCCAGATCCTCCACGAATTCGCGTGCAATGCGGACCAGTTGGTCGCGATGCTGCATCACCTCCAGGGCCAGATCGATGCGCAGGAGATAGTCGGCCAGATCCAGGCAAATCTGCGGCGCGACCAGAGCCGGCGCCAGGGGCTCGGGCAGCGTCAACCCGATTTGGCGCCCCAGGTCCGCAACGGTCGCAATGCGGACCGATGCGTCCAGATGGCAATGGAGTTCAATCTTCGGAAGACTGCGGAAGTTTGCCGGCATATGACCTGCTAGCCACTGAGGGCGCGGTTCGCTGTGCAGTTCCTGACGCAAAAACAAAAACTGTCATTCTGAGCCATCCGACAAGGATTCACGAACAATCCACCATCGGAGTGCTAAAAAAGCCGCTGAGAAAATTGCTTTTCCGCTTTCACACTCGTCCTACAGAACCGGCTCGTTCCAGTTTTCCAGTGCTTCCTTCACCGTGTGCATGAACTTATGAGCGATCGCGCCGTCCACCACGCGGTGGTCGTAGCTGAGGGAAACGTAGCACATTGAGCGAATCGCGATCGAATCGTTGATCACCACGGGCCGCTTTTCGATCATGCCCAATCCCAGGATTCCCACGTTCGGCTGGCTGATTACCGGCAGGCCAAACAAGCCGCCGAAGACGCCGGGGTTCGTAATCGAAAACGTGCTTTCCTGCACTTCTTCCGGTTTCAGCTTCTTTGTCCGCGCCCGCTCGGCCAGATCGTTCAAGTTGCGCTGAATGCCCAGAATGTTTTTCTCGTCGGCATTCTTGATGACCGGAACGATCAAGCCCCAATCCAGCGCAACGGCCATCCCGATGTTGATTTCCTTGTGCAAAATCACGTTTGTGCCGTCCAGCGAAGCATTCATTGTCGGGAACGCCCGCAGGCCTGCGACCGCTGCCTTTACGAAAAACGGCATGAACGTCAGCTTGGTCTCGTAGCGCTTCTCGAATTCGTCCTTGGCCTTGGCGCGCAACCCGGCTACTTTGGTCATGTCGATTTCGTCAACCGAGTACACGTGCGGCGAAACATGCTTGGACGCGAGCATGTGCTCGGCGATGCGCTGGCGCATCACGCTCATCGGTTGTATTTCGTAGTTGCCGAAGTACATTTTTTCGCGCGGCACGGCGGACTCAAACGCAACACGCGCTTGCCCACCGGAACTTGGCGGCGGTGCTTGAGCAGGCGCAGCACGCTCCGGGGCCGCCGCGGAAGTCGCGACAGGCTGCGTATAGACATCGGCATCGGCCGGCTCCATTTCCTTCTCTGTTTCCACCGCGCTGCCGCCGGCGGCAATGTATGCCTCGATATCTTGTTTGCTGACCCGCCCGCCAGAACCGGTGCCCGGCACGGCGGAAAGATCGACGCCGTGTTCCTTCGCCATGCGTCGCACCAGCGGCGAGCTGTGAATGCGCTGTCCTTCTTTGGCAGGAGCAGACGTGGTCCCCGCCGCCGCCGGCTTGGGCGCAGAAACCGCTGCCGGAGCCACGGGTCTGGCGGCCGATGGCGGTGGTGCGGCAACCGCAGGTTTGGCGGGCGGTGCGGTTTTCGCCGGTTCCGGCGCTTTTGCGGGAGCGGGCGCCGCGGCCTTCGCCGCGCCATCACCCGCCGCGTCAATCACGCCAACGACGGTCTGAATCGGCACCGTCTTCCCTTCGCCGACTTTAATTTCCTTCAACACGCCCGCCGACGGCGACGGGATCTCCGCATCCACCTTGTCGGTGGAAATTTCAAACAGCGGTTCGTCCCGCTCCACTTTGTCACCGGGCTTTTTCAGCCACTTGGTGATCGTCCCTTCGAAAATGCTCTCGCCCATCTGCGGCATTACGATGTCAACGGCCATGTGGGTCTCCTAAATAGCTCGAACCTAGTTTAAAACTCGTGCGCCCGGCACGATACGGTTCCGTTGTCATCCTACGGCTGCCTTTATCGGGTAGCCTGGGACCTCAACGTAAAGATCAAGCAAAAGCGATTGCTTTCTACTCGAATCCAACCTGGTTGCCGGCGCCCAGCTAAGACCCCTTGCATATCCTGGTCGGATGCGCTCAGGATGACCGTCTCACGGACCGAATATATTTCCGTCGTCCTCAATCTCAGCCCGTCGCTCCCGCTCTTAAAATTGCGACCAGTCCCCGATTTTAGTAGCGTGCCAATTCCTTCGCGGCCGCCACAATCTTCTGCGTATTCGGCAGAAAATGCTGTTCGAGCGGCGGCGAATACGGCACCGGGGTATCCAGCGCCGTGACGCGAAACGACCGGCCCATCCAGATCGCCAAACGCCTTCTCGCAAAGAATCGCGGCGATCTCCCCAGCGATCCCGCCGGTCTTCGTATCTTCGTGAACCACCAGCACGCGGTTGGTTTTCTTCACCGACTTCAAAATCGTCTCTTCGTCCAACGGCAGCAGCGTCCGCAGATCGATCACTTCGATTTCGATGCCCTCTTTCGCCAGCGTTTCGGCCGCTTCCAAAGAGTTGTACATCATCGCCGCGTAGGAAAGAATCGTCAGATGCTTGCCCTCGCGCCGCACCGCCGCTTTGCCGATCGGTACGGTGTAATCTTCCGCTGGAAGCTCTTCTTTAATGCGCCGGTACAGGTACTTGTGCTCGAAAAAGAGCACCGGGTTATTATCGCGCACTGCCGCTTTTAATAGGCCCTTCGCGTCGTACGGAGTGGACGGATAGATCACCTTCAACCCCGGCGTGTGCACGAAATACATTTCCGGGTTCGCCGAGTGAAATGGCCCGCCGTGCACGCCGCCACCGGACGGTCCGCGCACCACGATCGGCGCCGGAGCATTCCACAGGTAGTGCCCCTTGGCCACAAAATTCGTCAATTGATTGAACGCGCACACGATGAAGTCGATGAACTGCATCTCGCAAATCGGCCGCAGCCCCAGGTAGCTCATCCCGCAAGCCGCGCCGATGATCGCGCTTTCGCTGATCGGAGTGTCGATCACGCGCTCCCAGCCGAATTTTTCGAGCAATCCCTCGCTCGTCTTGAACGCGCCGCCGTAAACGCCGACGTCCTCGCCGATCACCACGACAGCGGGATCGCGCTGCATCTCCTCAAACATGGCCTGCTTGATAGCCTCGAGAAACGTCACCGCTCCGCCGCCATGGCCGTTTGTTGCCGGAGAATTGGAAGTATTCGCCATGATTATCTCCGGGCCTTTCTCGCCGGGGCTTTGGTAGCACCGACTTTGCCAGTTCCCCGCTTTGCAACACTCCCTTTGCCAACCATTTTCGCCGCCGTTTTCACAACTTTTTCTCGCACGGTTGCAAGCGGCTTCGCAGGCGCCAGCTTGTCTTCATTTTCTCGTTGCTCGACCGCTGCTGGCGTGTCGCCAAAATGAATCGGCGCCGTGCCCCCGCCCGAACCCTTGCCGCGTCCGAATCCTTCCACCACCCAACTCGCGTCGATACTCGATTTCGGCGGCGTTACTTCCGCGATCGGGCGCTCCCATTTCGCGCGAATCTTGTGGCAGTCGTCGCCGGTGCAATACACGCCCTTCTCCGCAAGTTCGGGCGGAGGCATCGGAGAGTTTTCGGCGAAGTCGCGGTCTTTCGAGAGCAGCGTCTCGATCTTCGCTTCGATTTCCTTCTTGGTTTTAGCGTCGAGCAGCTTCTTCTCGGTCAGAAATTTCTCGTGCAGCAGGATGGGATCGCGCTTTTCCCAATACTCGCGCATTTCCTTCGGCACATATTCCGCGGGATCGTGCTGCGCGTGGCCCATGCGGCGAAACGTCTTCGCTTCGATCAGGATGGGGCCTTCGCCGCCACGCGCACGGTCCACCGCTTCTTTGGTGGTGGAATACACATCGGCGACGTCGTTGCCGTCCACAATGTAGCTCGCAATGCCGTAGGCTTTCGCGCGATCCGCCAGATTCTCCAGTGGCACCTGTCGCCGCACCGGCGTCGAATACGCCCAGCCGTTATTTTCCAGAATCAGCACGAACGGCGCCTTTTGCGTGGCCGCGAAATTCAAGCCTTCGTGGAAAACGCCGGTGGAGCTGCCGCCGTCGCCAATCCACGTCATGGCCACGATTTTCTGGCCCAGGTAGCGGCCAGCCATCGCCACGCCGGTCATCACCGGAATCAAATCGCCCAGCATCGAAATCGGCGACACGATATGCAGATTTTCCAGATCGCCAAAATGGCTGGTGCCGTCCTTGCCCAGAGTAGGCGAAGTGTATTTCGCCATGTGCTGGGTGAAAATATCCCGAGGTGGAACGCCTTTTACCAAAAGCGCGCCAATATTCCGAATCATCGGCGCAAGCCAGTCTTTTTTCTCCAGCGCGAACGCCGTGCCGACCGAAATCGCTTCCTGGCCCAGGCTCGAATACAAACCGCCGACAATCTTGTTCTGGCGGAACAGCTTGACCATCGTGTCTTCCACGGAGCGGTTCAGCCGCATGTAGTAGTACAGGTCCAGGTGCTGTTGCCGTGTAACCTCAACGTTCTTCATGCATTCTCCGCAAAACCCGGCTGTTTCGTCTGACCCTTGTCGGCGCTGGGCTTTAGCCCGGCGGGTTTAGAGCAAGCTTTCACAGATGGAATGAGTACCAGCCCTTTTGCCCGACAATCCAAAATGTCCAAAATCGAGCAGGGCCAACCCGCACCCTTCACGCCGGAACCGCCAAAGAAAGCTGCTCAAACCTTTCCAGCGCGTCCAGCAACTCCCCCCGCGAAGCCCCCTTCATCTCCAACCCAGAGACTTCTCCAAAATGTTTGCCGAGCCGCGCCGCCACTTCGCCGCGCTCCACGCGCCGATCTAACACTTTTTCCAGCGAGGTAGCCGCCCGTCCAGCAATCCCGCAAGGTACAATCAAATCGAAAAACTGCAAATCGGTAGCCACGTTGAATGCAAACCCATGCGAAGTAACCCACCGGCTGATGTGCACCCCGATGGCCCCAATCTTCTCCGCCGCTCCGCTCTGCGCCCTCGGTGGTAAAACTCCCGCGTTTCCGGTCCCGGTAACCCAAACCCCCGTTTTGCCAAACTCACGCTCGGCGCTAACCCCGAAATCCGCGCAAGTCCGAATCATGACCTCTTCGAGCATCCGTACGTACCAAACCACATCGCGCCGAATCGCCGAAAGATTCAGCACCGGATACCCAACAATCTGCCCCGGCCCATGATAGGTAATGTCTCCGCCGCGATTGGTCTCATGAAACTCCACGCCCTTCTGCTGCAAAACTCGTTCCGACGCCAGCAGATGCTCGCGGCTGCCGTTGCGACCAAGCGTAATCACGTGGGGATGCTCGCAGAGCAGCAATACGTCGCCGATCGCGTCCGCCTTCCGCGCCGCGACAAACCTCTTCTGCAACGCGAAGGCCTCGGCGAAGCCAATCAATCCCAGGTCGACAATGTGACATGAATTCATTTCGAACGATCGAGACAAACCGCTTCAAACGTTGATCTGCAAGCCCTTCACGCTGGCGAATGCATCGCCCATTCCTTCCCACACTGTCGGGTGCGCATGCATCATCTCCATCATGTGCTCGACGGTCCCTTCCAAATGCAGCACGGCCGCGGCTTCTGACAGAATTTCCGTCGCCAGCGGGCCGATGATATGGATGCCCAAAATCTCGCCGTACTTCTCGTCCGACACCACCTTAATAAACCCGCCGTGATTGCCCAGAATCGTCGCCTTGCTGTTTCCCACGAAAGGAAACTTTCCGGTCTTCACCGCGTAGCCGGCTTCCTTCGCTTGCTTTTCCGTCAATCCGATCGAGCCAATCTGAGGCTCGCAGTAGGTCGCGTTCGGAATACGCGTCTTCACGATGGGGGGCGGCTGCTTCCCGGCGATGTGCGTAACCGCCGCGATTCCTTCCATCATCGCGGCGTGCGCCAGTTGCGGGAGTCCCGCAACGATGTCGCCGATAGCGTACAAACCCGGCTCATCGGTCTCCATATAAGGTCCGGTGTGGACGAAACCGCGCTCCAGCTTGGCTTTCGATTTCTCGATGCCGCAGTTGTCGGTCATCGGCTTGCGCCCGACGGCCAGCAAAAGTTTTTCGGCTTGCAGCGTCTGCGCCTTGCCGTCTTTGTCCTTAAACGCCACGGTCACGCCCTTGGCGTCCTTCTTGACGGACTCGACCATGCTCTGCGTGAAAATCTGAATATTCTTTTTGCGGTAGGTCTTGTCGAGCTCGGCGGAGATTTCTTCGTCTTCGACAGGCACAACGCGCGGTAGCGCTTCGAGAATCGTCACCTGGGTCCCAAACGAATTGTAGATGGAGGCGAACTCCACGCCCACCGCGCCCGCGCCCACAATGATCAGCGTCTTCGGGATCGCCGGCAATTCGAGGATCGACCGGTTCGTGAGAATCGTCTTGTGATCGGGCTCGATACCCGGCAGCGAGCGCGCTTCAGACCCACTCACCATCAGAATATTCGACGCTTCAATCTGCGTCTTTTTGCCGTCTTTCTCGACGCTGACTTTTCCCGGTCCTTCGTAGCGTCCCCAGCCCTGCACCCACTCCACCTTGTTCTTCTTGAACAAGAACTCGATGCCCTTGGCGTGTTTCTTTACGATTTTTTCCTTGCGCGCGATGATGTTGGCCCAATTGATTTTCAGCCCGCTGACTTCGAATCCCAGCTCCGCGCCATTCTTGAAATGCTCGTAGACATCCGCGTGATGCAGCAAAACTTTGGTGGGAATGCAGCCGACGTGCAGGCAGGTGCCGCCAAGGAAGGGATCTTTTTCCACCACGATCGTCTTCAGCCCGAGTTCACCCGCGCGAATGGCCGCCACGTAGCCGCCCGGACCGCTCCCAATAATCGCCACATCGTACTTAGCCACGCGCACTCTCCTCTGACTCTCCCGGACTATGTTGGCTGATGGCGCCGACACGGCCGTGAACCCCGTGCCCGCACGTAGAAAAAATCGCCTGCGCTACCCGGCGCAGACAGCAGCGTCCCGCCAAACCCCCAAATTTTAGCAGTCGCCCGACACCGCCGCAACTTGGCATCCCGCAGGCTGTCTTGGCTGCGCAACGGTGTCACGCCCTGACGGTAACGTGAAAATGCCGCCCGATGAACAGGGGGAACGTTGGATCAAGCCACAGAGAGGTCCGCTTAGTGTGGCAGTGATGTTCAGGTGTGGGACCGAGGGTTCCCGCGGTCCGGTGATTCTAGGCTGCCGGGCAATCTCGGAACCGGTTCCTTGCTGCTGCACCTTTTGTTGGCGTTCAGTGCTGGTCGGCTACCGGCACTGGCGGCCTGGACAAATCCCGCGAACCTCGCCAGGTTCCGAAGCCTTCCTTAATCAGCTTGAAGATCGTGCGACGATTCTCCGTGATGGTCTTTAACCACGCAAAACGACCCATCGACGGGAAATAGATCCCCCGGAAACAGAGCCTCGCGATAAGAACATTGATCCGATGGCCCAACGGCTTGTGGCTGAGCGAGTCCACGGCCTTTCCGATCGCTTCGGGACTGTAGGACTTAGCCCAGCCAATTCGGACCTCGTCGTGGGCCTCCTCGACGGTCATCTTCAGCGGCGTGTGCGCCATCGCGAAAGGTATGAACTCTTGCCAGTGCTTGGGACGCGTCAGTCGTCCGGCCGCTTCCAGCCTTTTATAGAGTGGCGTCGCGGGCAGCGGGGTGAGCAAGCCGAAGATCGGGAGCCCTGGCGGCCAGGTGCGGATGGCCTGCAGCGTACGATCCGCCACGCCCGGCGCGTCGTTGTCCATGCCGAAAATAAACGACGTAATCGCATAGACGTTGCGCTGCGCCAGCCTGTCGAGCACCACAGCGTACTCGCCCGGCTTGTTAAAGCCCTTGTTCACACTCGCGAGGTTTGCCGGGTCGATGGATTCCATGCCGATGAAGATCCACTTCCCTCCCGCGGCGGCAATCAGATCGACCAGTTCCTCATCGCGCAGCAAATTGGCGCTGATCTGCGCCACCCAATGCACTTGCGCGTTGGCGGCAATGATGTCTCGCAGCAACGACTTCGTGCGTTTCGGGTTGATCGCAAAGTTATCGTCTATAAAAAACACGGCGATCTGCCCTAGTTCGCTCTTGGCGCGCGCTTTCAGCAGCAGCAATTCGTCCACCACGCTCTTGTTTGTGCGAAATCGGATGGAATCGCCGAAAAATCCCGTCACCGTGCAGAACTCGCAACCATAAGGACACCCGCGACCAGACTCTACGGGGATAATCTTGAACGTTCCCCAACCAGCTCCGACCTTTTTCAGCAGCCGCGTGAACGCGCTGGGAACCAGATTGAATTGATCCAGATTGATCGAATTCCAGGGAATCGCCGGATACGGCTGCAACGAAGGTTTTTGTTCCTGACCAAACGCATCCACGGGGGCATAAACATCTTTCAGCTCCCCGCGTGCCGCATCCTCAACAATCTTCGGCCAGGTTTGGTCGGCTTCCCCGAGAGCAACCGCGTCCGCGTGCCGCGGTCCGCTGTCTCGACCCAAAGCCTCGTCGGCCATTTCCGTGACGTGCGGGCCGCCCATCACTACTTTAACCCCGGTCGCGCGCACCGCGTCGGCCATGCGATACGCCTTCGCGATCATTCGAGTCATCGCGCCGATCCCGACCAGTCCGATCCCTTCTTCGCGCACGTATCGCGCGATGCTTTCTTCGTCCATCGGGTGCGCGTTTCCGTCGATCAGCACCACCTCGTGACCGGGCGGCGTCAGCGCTTGCAGCAGAAACATCCAAAGATGCGGCATGAAATTGTGGGTCACGCCGTTGTCCGGATTGTAAAGTAGGATTTTCATCGCATCCTTTACGGGTGTGTGTCGGCGATTCACCTAAGCCACCGGTGAGACAGACCGATTTCTCCCCGAGCAGAATCTGCCGAGCCGCCGAAAAACTTAGTTTTGGTTACTGTTTGACCGAACCGAATGAATGCCGCTGAGCGGGCAGGGGTGGATAGGTAGGATCCGCGCCGGTCCTGGTCTCCTGCAAAGAGCTAACCACAATGTACGCTACGGTACAATAGCTAAATCCGTTCGGTGCCCGAGCGGCTATTTAAAATTCAGCGATGTATGTTTAAGCACTCGTAGGCGGTCACCGCGTTCCCGACACGGAAGAACTCGTGGGAGGTGGCGGCGCGGACATCAGGTCGATGAACATCTTTGTGAACTTCGGCAAATCCAGGTCCACCTGCGCGTGCACGAGTTGAACGTCGGTTACCGGCTTGAGTTTTTCGGTCCAGGTCAGCGTATCGCCGTAGCTGGGGCCGTGGCTGATGTCGATGTCCATGTACAGCTGCCGTTCTTTCGTGATGATGCTGGGGTCCAGCCAGGCGCAGGCGGTGAGTTCGTCCCAGAGGTAGTAACGGTCTTGCGAGTATTTGGCGATGTATCGCGCAGCGGCAGCCGGCGACTTTGCGATGACATCGAACATCTGCTGCGTGAACATGGCTTTGATCGACACATCCACGGTGGTCACGTCGACGCGGGGCCAATGCGCGCGCAGTGTGATTTGCGTGGCCTCGGGATCGAACCAGAAATTGAATTCGTGGCGTGGACTGGTGGAAAACTCGGGATCTTCGGTTTGCGGATTCAGGCTGCCGCCCATGATGACGATTCCCTGCGTCAATTCCGCGAAATGCGGATCGATTGCCAGGGCCAGCGCAATATTCGTGAGCGGCCCGGCAGCGTAAATGGTGACCTGGTGCGGATGCGCGTGGACCTGCCGAATCAAGAAGTGCGCGGCGTCTTCTTCGGCAGGTTTCGTGTGCGGCGCGCCTTCGGGCATCGGCGGAACGACCCATGGGCCGTGAACCTGCGGGTTTTCCGGCGTTACGCCAACCACGCCATGGGGCGTTTGTACCAGAGTCATGGGTCCTTGTCCCCAAGCCCCGAGCCACACCACTTTGCCGACCAGCCCTGAGGCGATGCGCGTTTCTTCCTGCGTGCGCACGAGTGGAAACACCGCTCCCGGCACGACGGGAACATCGCTGCGGCCGATCAGCTCCAACATTCGCAACGTATGCTGGACTTCTTCGTCGCGCCAGGCGTTACCGGTAACGATGGTGATGCCCAGCACCTCCGCTTGCGGTGCTTGCAGCAAAACCATCATCGCCATCTGATTCGACCCGCCGGGACCGGAACCATCCTGATCGATCAGCACGAGCCGTTTTTGCGCAAACGCGGGCGGGTGCAAAGCCAGCAGCAGAATGATGCCAGTGAGTATTCGTTCCATGGGTCGCTATTCTTACATAGAACGGTGCCGGGGGTTGACACCGGCGGAGCAAGCCCCGCCCCTAGAAAGGGAAGAAAAAGGAAACGTCTGGTTCCAACGCGGTGCGATCGGGAGGCGCCGCAAACGTAGTAAAGGCTCGATGCAAACTTTTTGTTTGGCTGATGCGGGTAAATGAATCGTATATCCGGGAACAGGTGCTTGCACCCGCCACGCGCCGCCTGTATCGTTGGCCGCAATTGTTCGCAGCATTTCGCATGCACTTCAAGGAGCGGCTCCGCATGGAGGCAACGCCACAGGTTCAAAGCACGGCGGCGGATTATGGATTGCGGAGCGGCGTGCTCTCGCCGATGGAGACCCTGGCGCAGTCGGTATCGACCATGGCGCCGACCACCACGCCGGTGGCGACGATTCCGCTGGTGTGCGCGCTGGCGGGGAACGGAACGTGGCTGGCATACGTGCTGGCGACCGGAGCGGTGCTGCTGGTGGCGCTGTGCATCGCAAGTTATGCGCGCTACTCGGCTTCGCCGGGTTCACTGTACACGTATGTCTCCATGACTTTGCCGCCTTGGCTCGGCGCGGTGGCGGCATGGAGTTTGTTGCTGGCGTATGTGGCTACGGGATCCAGCGTCATCGGCGGCTTCTATCATTATGCGAATCTGCTGTTGCGGGACGCAACCGGACACGGAACTTCCGCAGCGCTTCTGGCCGTAGCCGTTACCGTCATTTCCATGGCGGTGGCGTGGAGGGACGTGAAGATTTCGGCGCGGGTGATGTTGTGGATCGAGGCGCTGTCGGTGACGCTGATCTCGATTTTAGTGGTGCTGGTGCTCGTGCGGCACGGCTTCGATTGGGATCGGAGCCAACTCCGGCTGAGCGGGATGACCGGGAGCGGGTTGCGGCTGGGGTTGGTGCTGGCGTTGTTCAGTTTTGTGGGATTCGAGAGCGCCACCACGCTGGGATCGGAGGCGCGGAATCCGCTGAGGACGATTCCGCGGGCGGTGATCCAGAGCGCGATTCTGGCGGGAGTTATTTTTATTATTTGCGCGTATGCCGAAGTGCTGGGCTTCGGGACAGTGGGGCAAGATCTGGGCGCGAGCCAGGCTCCGATGCGGGTGCTGGCCGGAGTTGGCGGGGCGCCGATCCTCGGATTGCTGATCGATATCGGGGCGCTGGTGAGCTTGTTCGCGGGGACACTGGCGTGCATTACGGCGGCTGCGCGCGTGCTGCTGTTGATGTCGCACCACGGACTGGCGCACGGATCGCTGCAAGGAACGCACGCGAAGTACGAGACGCCCGGGAAGGCGATCCTGGCGACCGGCGTGGCGGCGGTGGCGCCGGTCGCGGTGCTGGCGGTGCGCGGGGCGAGCGGGCTGGACGTTTACGGATGGCTGGGGTCGCTGGCAACGTACGGATTCATTGTGACTTATGCGCTGGTTTCGTTTGCGCTGCCGCGGTTCTTGCAAGAGCGGGGGGCGCTGACAGTGGGCGCGCGAGTCGTCGCCGGGCTGGCCTGCGCGACAATGGTCCTGGCGCTGGTGGGGAATCTTTATCCGGTGCCGGAAGGACCTTACGGGAAGCTGCCGTACATCTATATTGGATACTTGGTGGCAGGTCTGGCCTGGTTCTTCATCAGCCAGCGAACCAGAAGAGCGGCCTTGGCTGAAAGCTAGGGCCATTCATTTCTTCTCTCTATTTTATTTATTGTAGATGCCCAGGGGCGGTCTGGACCGTGCGATCCATGTTTGCCGGAATCGGTGGCCACGGCCGGCAAGATGCCGGTGCTACCAGTTCCCGCACAGAGGCTGCAAGGTCACTCGCGAAGGCGAGCCACTGGCCCACGATCCGGATGGTGACTGCCGGTTTCATAATCGTCACAAAAGTATCGTTCACCGCGAAGGAGCGTGGAAACCGCGATCACCAGGTTCTCGCTCGCATGAGCCTTTACCAAGAGTCCTTGCGCGCCGCAAGCGACCGCGGCCAGCGCAAAATGGGAAGACCCATCTATGGTCAGAATCAGGATGAGCATGCGGGGAAACCTGAGAAGTATCTCGCGAGCCGCTTCGAACCCATTCCGGACAGGCATGTGGATATCGAGGAGAACCAAATTCGGCTTGAGCAACACACATTGATCGATGGCTTCCTGCCCATTGGCAGCCTCGCCGCAGACCTGCCAGCCTAGCCTCGGCTTCCAGCAGCGCACGAATCATGCCCCGGATGTGCTCGTAATTATCGACAATCAGAATACGAATCATGGGAGGGCCTCAGGGGAGACCCCCACTTCAGGGTAGGAGTTCAGTGAAGCAGGTATGCACGCAACATGCAATGAGTGTTTCTCTGTATTCGGTTGGGTGGGGGAACTCTCACGCTCCGGCCGAGTGAGCGCCTGCAGACCGCAGCAAGCTCACGTGGATGGACAAGCCCTGTGTGCTGGAGCGAACTTCGAAGATCCCGCCCATGTCTCTTATGCGTTCCCGCATTCCGGCCATGCCCACCCCGAGAAGCCGCGTGCCGGAGTGGAATCCGGCTAGAACCGCGGGCGATATTCCGCGCCCTTCATCGCGGATCTCCACCCTTACGGCTTCGGCGTCTATGTTGATGCGGATCAGGGCGACCGTACTCCCCGAGTGGCGGTGAATATTCGCCAGACTTTGCTGCACGACTCGAAACAATGCGGTTTCGATCTCGCTCGGCAGTCTCCCAAACGTTTCCGGGATTTCCAGGTCAACCCGTATTCCGCTGCGTTCCGCAAAGCCTTCTGTGTACCAGGATATTGCCGAGCGAAGTCCCATTTCATCCAATAATGGAGGGTGAAGAAGATACGACATCGTTCTGATCTCGGAGGTGCATAGTTTCGCCATGTCCATGGAGTCGGAAACTCGCGCCCGAGTGGGATCAGCGATCCCGGAATCTGGCCGGAGCAAAGCGCTCAGATTCATTTGAATGCCGGCGAGGTATTGCCCGACGCTGTCATGCAATTCGCGCGCAAGGTGCCTGCGTTCCTCGTCCTGAGTGTTGAGAAGCCGTACCGAGAGCTCTGCCAGTTGGGTGGCGCGGGCGGCGATGTCCACCTCCAGGCTGGCTTGCGTTTTTCGGAGCGCCGTTTCCGTGCGTTTATGCGCTGCGATCTCCTTGGCGCCCTCCAAACGAGCGGTTTGCCGCACCTCGGATAGACGGGTCATACGGAGAGCGCAGCCGGTGAATTCCGCGAGCCCGATCATGATCCGGGCGTCCTCGGAATCGAATTTCACTTCTTCATCGTGCGAGGCAACCCAGATCGTGGCGGGTATTTCGCCTCCCAGGTCGACAGGGATGACCAATACTTCGACAATCGGGAAGTCCAAGCCGTTGAAGTATTGAAAATGCCGGCCGGGATGCGCGAATAGCTGCGGCGCATGCGCGTCCAAGGTCACGCCGCAAGGGCTGAAGTGCCTGGGCGTGGTTGCTCCAAGATGCTTACTTAGGGCTCCGGCAAGGTTTGTCCAGCGGAAAATGTGCTCGCCTTCGGGGGGCGCCTCCAAAAGGCTCAGACCCGCGGTGCCGGCGCTGCACAATTCCAGAGCCGTCCGAAGCAGCGTGTCGACTAATTCGTCCGGAGCGGTCGCCATAACCCGCGCGAGGCCTTGCAAGGCCGCGTTCTCGGCTTGGGCGTTTGGCTTCCGGCGGCGACGCGATTTCAGTTTCTGCGTGATGAGGATGTCTTCAAGTCGTACGAGCTCGCTCGCCTGTGGCGCCAGCTGTCGTTTGGAGACGCGTGAGAGTCGTGCGGAATGTTGCCGTGAGGCTCGGCGAGAGGGTCCAGGGTTGTCCATCGCTTGTTCCTACTCTGGGGAGCAACTTCCGGTGGAAACGGTTTGCACCGTGAATCACGAGTGCCGAGCTGCCTTATTCATGGGCCTGTTTGCAGGCGGGGTAGCCAGACACACTGTACGCTATCGTACGCAAAAGCGATATAGGCTTGCGCTATTTGGACCCTAGGGCCACGGCACACCCGTGTATTTGCAGGCGTGATCGCGCCAGCAACCAAGCGAGCAGGCCGGAGACGTTGAGAATCAGCAGTCGGCACGATGAAAGCGTGGCGTTGGAATCTGTGGCAAAATAGTCAGGGTAAATGGCGATGGCTGATCGAACTACGTTGGAAGTGGTGCGTCCTACCAAGGCTGGGAAAGCCCCCAAGAAGAACTCGGGAAATAGCGACGAGCGGGAGCGTATTTTTGATGCCTTCCGGCGTTGGGGCTATTACCAAGCGGACCTCGATCCGCTGGGTTTGTTCAAACCGCTCGACGATCCGGATCTGGCATTGACCGGGCCTTTTGCTGACCAGGCGCGGCGGATTTACTGCGGGACAGTCGGCGCAGAGTTTATGCATTTGCGGGAGCCAGAGCGGCGGCGGTGGATCGCGGAGCGGTTGGAGAAAGCTACCGAGGAAGTAGATCAAAACAAGATTCTGGAGCGCTTGGTGCGCGCGGACCTGTTCGAACAGGTTTTGCAGGCGCGCTATTTGGGGACCAAGCGGTTTTCGCTCGAGGGCGTTACAGCTTTGATTCCTTTGCTCGATGCGATTCTGGATACGGCCGGGGAGGCGGGTGCGATCGATTCGATTATCGCGATGAGCCATCGCGGGCGGTTGAACGTGATGGTGCACGCGGCTTGCAAGCCGCCGCATGAAGTGGTGTCGGGATTTGAGGATGTCGATCCGCGCAGCGTGCTGGGCGCCGGGGACGTGAAGTATCACGTTGGGGCTACCGGGATGTACGTCACCTCGGGCGGGCATTCGATCAACATTCACATTGTTTCGAATCCGAGCCACCTGGAGGCTGTCGATCCGGTGGCGATGGGGCGCGCGCGGGCCAAGCAGACGCGGCATGGGGCGGATGGGCCGATTGTCGATCGATCGCGGGAAATGTTGAATAAGGTTTGGCCGATTGTGATGCATGGCGACGCGGCGTTCGCTGGGCAAGGGATCTGGGCGGAAACCTTGAATCTGGCGGATTTGAAGGGTTACACCGTCGGCGGGACCGTACACATCGTGGTGAACAATTTGATTGGGTTCACTACGCCGCCGGTGCAGGAGCACTCTTCGCGGTTTGCTTCGGACATTGCCAAGCGGCAGAGCGTGCCGGTGTTTCATGTCAACGCAGAAGACCCGGACGCGGTTGTGCGGATGGGACGCTTGGCGGCGGAGTATCGGGCAAAATTTGGCAGCGACGTGGTGGTGGACATTGTCGGTTACCGTCGGCACGGGCACAGCGAAGTGGATGATCCGACGATCACGCAGCCGTTGACGTACGAGCGCATCAAGAGTCACCCGCCGCTTTGGAAGATTTATGCGGAGCGGACCGGGATCGATGCGAGCAGGATCGGCGACGCGGTGCGCAAGGAATATGAAGAGGAGCAGAGCAAGGCCAGGGCGCTGAAAAAGATGCCGCACTTGCGGACCTTGCCGAATTATTGGGATCCCTATATTCACGGCAAGTCCGACCTGAGGCAAGAAGTCGACACCGGGTTGTCCCGGGAAAAACTGGGAGAGTTGACCGACGGGCTGGTGCGCGTGCCCGAGGGATTTCATCTGCATCCGAAACTGGCGAAGCTGCTCGAGCAGCGGGCGGAGATGGGACATGGAAAGCGGGTGATCGACTACGGTTTTGCCGAAGCGCTTGCGTTTGCTTCGCTGGTGCTGGAAGGGACGCCGATCCGTTTGACCGGACAAGATACCCAGCGCGGGACGTTCAACCAGCGGCACGCGGTGCTGATCGATACCGAGACCGAGCACAATTACCTGACGCTATCGCACCTCTCGCGCGATCAGGCGTTTTGCGAGATTCATAATTCGCCGTTGTCCGAAGCGGCTTGCGTGGGATTCGAATACGGGTTCAGCCGCGATTATCCGGAGGCGCTGGTGCTGTGGGAGGCGCAGTTCGGGGATTTTGTGAACGGCGCGCAAGTGATCATCGATCAGTTTTTGAGCGCCAGCGAAGACAAGTGGAATCTGCCGACTGGTCTGGTTTTGCTGCTACCGCACGGGTATGAAGGTCAGGGACCCGAGCACTCCAGCGCGCGCATCGAGCGTTTTCTGCAACTGGCGGCGGAAGATAACGTGGTGATCTGCCAGCCTTCGAATGCGGCGCAATACTTTCATATGTTGCGGCGGCAAGCGCGGCGCATGTGGCGAAAGCCGCTGATCGTTTTTACGCCCAAGAGCATGTTGCGGCATCCGGATGCCAGCTCGGCCGTTGCGGATTTTACGGCACCGCGATTTTTGCCGGTCGTGCCGGACCGCGAGATTCAAGACGCGAAACGCATCCTGCTGGCCAGCGGGAAAGTAGGACACGAGCTGCGGGCTGAACGAAAGCGGCGCAACGACACCACTACGGCGATTTTGTTTCTGGATCAGCTCTATCCCTTGCCACGCGCGGAGATCACGGCGGCGCTGGACGCGCATCCGAATGCGCACGAAATTGTGTGGGTTCAGGAAGAGCCCAGTAATATGGGCGCGCATTTTTATGTCATGCCGCGATTGCAGCGGCTGGCACAGGACAAAGGGCGGAAGGTTCGGGCGGTGAAGAGGTCGGCCAGCGCGAGTCCGGCTACGGGGTCGGCTAAGGCGCATGAGATGGAGCAGAAGACGCTTTTGAGTTTGGCGTTTACGACCACCGTGGGAGAATGATGCACGGAGCCGACAAGGATGCCCCTCGAGGCTCGGGGTAAACCGGCGCTACCCGTTGTGGTCGGCCGCCGGCTGCCTGCTGTGCAGGTTCGGCATGGTTCACGTTGGCACAAGCCCTTCGAGGCTCGGGGTAAACAGGAGTGCTTGTGCTACGTTGCTTTAACATTCCATTCATGTCGGCGTCATCGGAGCGTCATTCCTGAACACCACACTGTTGTTATCAACTGTGCTACGCGATCAGCCAGGTGACCGGACGCCTTCCAATGCCTACCGCATTGTGCCGGGGTACGGTACACTTCGAACAAGCCGGCGGACGGAACGTGCTACCTGCATGAAACGTGTCCTGATCATTGAAGACGACAAAGACATCGTCGAGCTGGTGCGCTACAACCTTGCCAATGAAGGATTTCAGGTCAATGCGGCCTTCGACGGCAGCAGCGGCTTGAATTCGCTGAAGAAATCGCCTCCCGACCTCTTGCTCCTCGATCTGATGCTGCCGAAACTTTCCGGGCTGGATATTTGCCGGGAAGTGCGGCGGGACGATTCGCTCAATCGTTTGCCCATCCTGATGCTTACGGCGCGCGGCGAAGAAGCCGATCGCGTCGTGGGGCTGGAGATGGGTGCGGACGATTACGTGACCAAGCCGTTCAGTCCGCGCGAGTTACTGGCGCGGGTGAAGGCACTGCTTCGGCGCGCGGAGCCGGTCGCGGATTCGCCGCGCACCATCGAGATCGGCAAACTGGCGATCGATCCAGCGTCGTACCGCGTCAGCCACTCCGGGAAGCCCGTTCCGCTGAGCACGCTCGAATTCCGGTTGCTCTATTACCTTGCTTCACGCCCGAACCGCGTTTTCACGCGGGATCAGCTTCTGGATGCCGTGTGGGGCACGGATCGTTTCGTGACACCGCGCAGCGTGGACGTATACGTCCGCCGTTTGCGCGAGAAGATCGAAAGCGATCCGGAAAATCCCAATCATCTGAAGACCGTGCGCGGCGCGGGGTACTTGTTCGAAACTCGTGCGGCGTAATCTCTTCTGGAAACTCGCGCTGACGTTCTTCGCGCTGTTGCTAAGCGTGCTCGTTGCTGTCGATTTTTTCGCGGAGCGCGCGCTGTACCGCGATTCCCAACGCGCAACATTCGAACAACTCCACACCATCGCGCGCTTTGCGCGGGCCCGGCCGCCCGAATTTCCTCCTCTCGCGTCCACACCTGAAGATCTCGACCGCTTGAATAAATGGGCCGCGGAGATGGCTTCGAGCGGCGCGCGCGTCACCGTGATTCGCGGCGACGGGCAGGTTCTGACCGACTCGGAAGCCGATGCGCGAAGCATGGAGAATCATGCGGGCCGTCCGGAGGTGCAGGACGCTTTGGCCAGGGGCGAAGGGCGTTCGGTGCGGTACAGCGTCACCTTGAAGCGCGATCTCTTGTATTACGCCGTTCGACAGGATGTGCCCGGAGGTCCGCCGATGGTCTTACGGTTTGCGATCCCGCTGGCAGCCGCGGATCAGGCGCTGGGATTGTTTCGGCGAAGTTTGTGGCTGGCGTCGTTTGTGATTTTGCTGGTGGCGGGGATGGGCGCGCTGCTGGTGTCGCGGGCGTTTTCGGACCGCGTGGAACGATTGAGGGAATTCTCGCGGCGCGTCGCGGAAGGCGACTTTCGCCCGCTGCCGGGCGGCGACTCCGGCGATGCGCTGGAGGTGTTGCGCGCCTCGCTGAATCAAACGGCCGCGCGGATGGACCGCACGATTCGAACGCTGACCGAGGAGCGCAACCTGTCGTCGGCGATTCTGGGAAGCATGGTGGAAGGCGTCGCCGTCGTGAACGGCGCGGAGCGGCTGGTCTTCGCGAACCAGGGATTTGCCGACATTCTGGAACTGGATGTGCCGCCGCGGTCGGGGAGCGCGCTGGTTGAGGTCGTGCGGCAAACCGAAATGATTGAAGCGGTTCGTCAGGTTTTAACGGGGAAGCCGCGCGTCGAGGCGGAGATCGTGACCGGCACGCTGCGGCAGCATTTTTTCGCGGCGACGGTCGCGGCGGTGCGCGCGGGAGAAACTTCCGGCGCGGTGGTGGTGCTGCACGACATCACCGAACTACGGAAGCTCGAGCGCGTGCGGCGCGATTTTGTGGCGAACGTGTCGCACGAATTCAAGACGCCGCTTACGGCGATTCAAGGCTTTTCGGAAACGCTGCTTGCCGGGGCGATCGACGATCCGCAAAACCGCGAGCGTTTCCTGGGAATTATTCTGGAGCATTCACGGCGCCTGGCCAGGCTTACCGATGACCTGCTGAAACTTTCGCAGATGGATGCCGACCGCTTGGAGCTGGAAATTCGCAGGGTGAGCGTGGAAGAACTGATCGAAAGCTGCCTGGAAACTGCACAACATCGCGCTGCGGAAAAAGACATCCGGGTAGACGTCACCCACGCGAAGGATCTACCGGATATTGCCGGAGATCGGCGGCGGCTCGCGGAGGTTTTGCAAAACTTGCTGGACAATGCGACGCAGTACACGCTTCCCGGAGGGCGAATCACGCTGAGCGCGGAGACGCGGGACGCGGACGTAATCTTCACGGTGTCCGACACCGGCATTGGCATCCCCAAGGCGGACCAGTCTCGCATTTTCGAACGCTTCTACCGTGTGGACGCCGCGCGTTCGCGTGAAGCCGGCGGCACCGGTTTGGGTTTGGCGATCGCCAAACACCTGGTGGAAGTGCACAGCGGGCGCATTTGGGTGGACAGCGAAATCGGCCAAGGTTCGCAGTTTAATTTTTCGGTGCCGGTTTTCGATCCGGAGCGCGCCGCGGTCCGCGTCGCATCCAGCGGCGGCCCGAGTCGAGGTACCGGGGGCCGTTCGCAAACGCCGTAGCGGACCACCTGTTTTCAATTATTCATGCCGCTTTGAATCTCCTGTAACGCTGCTTGCGGGAACATTTCGCTTACGAGTGGGGGTGTGGTTTGACGCCCCGCTTGGAGGACAACCCATGGCAACTAGCTCGGGACTCACGGAAACAGTGCTGTACGACACGTTGATGAACTATCTGGTTTCGATGGCGCGCACTGTCGAAGGAGCAATGAATCGCGCGCTGGATTCCCTGGTTGGCCTGGACGACGACGGAACGGCGTCCCTGCCCGGCGAAGTGTTTCTGCTCGAGCCGCGCATCAATGAAATGGAGATCGTGATTGACGAGCACGCGATCCGCTTGCTGCGCCGGGGCTCGTTTTCCGATGACGAAATGCGCCTGATTGTCGCCGCGCTGAAAATCACGAATGACCTGGAGCGCATCGGCGACATCGCCGTAAACGTGGCGGAGCGCGTCATTTCCCTTCGCGAACTGCCCGATGCGGAACTTCCCGAAGAACTCGCCCCGATGGCTTCGGCGGTGCGTGCAATGGTAAGCAAGAGTCTGGGCGCACTGATTTTTCGCAACGTGGAAATGGCCACGCAGGTTCTGGAGAGCGACGACGTGGTGGATCAATACCGAGACCGCATCTTCGAACGGCTGCTGCAGAGCATGACGCAAGAGCCTGCGGCCGTGAGCCCCGGCTTGCAGTTCGTGCTGGCCACGCGCCACCTGGAGCGCATCGCCGACCACGCCACCAATATCGCCGAGGACATCATTTTCTGGGTACGTGGGCTGGACGTGCGGCACGGCCGGGGCCTGACGGTACACGCCGAACCGGAAGCGGACACCGAAACACGCCCGGCAAAGGTTACGGAGAATTTACACGGCCTTCATGCCGACGTGACGCCCGCATGCGACACTCAGCGCGCTTGATCTTCACTTAAAAGTCCTACCACGGGGACCGGTGCACCCCTGGCTCCGGTCCCTTCTCCCCCCTGCTTTCGTAGTGCATTCGTATTATTGCGTGTCCCTCGGTCTGGAATAGAATTCAACATCATTGCCGGCTCATCGGCACACCCCTTGTCGAGTTATTTCTGGAAGTAATGGCGGCGGAGTTTTGGTGCATTTGGGCTTTAGGACGGACGGCGCCGCTGCCGCAAACGATCTTGATCGAACCAGTAAATCCATGATTCTGACTTTTTCGAGGGGCGCATAACTTATGAACGCGAGCATCACATGGAAAACAATCCTGACCGGCCTTGCGCTGGCTTTGGGTTTTGGCCTTCCGGCGCTGGCGCAGTCCGACCCGCCCCCCATTGAAATCGGAGGGGTGACCTTCTCCGGGAACATTCGCGAGCGCTACGAAGCTTGGGATTGGTTCCAACCAACCACCGGTCAGAATCGATACGGCTATTCCGGCACGCAGATCCAATTTGGCCTTTCGCAGACGGGACAGAACTGGGATTGGAATGTGGAATTCGAAGTTCCCGTGCTGTTGGGCATACCCAACGACGCAGTGAGGCCGGCGCCGCAGGGACAGCTGGGTCTTGGGGGTTCGTATTACGCCGCGAATGACAGCCGTCAGAACACCGCGTTCATTTTTCCAAAGCAGGTTTTCTTGCGCTACAAATGGGATCATTCCAGCTTGCAAGCGGGCCGCTTCGAATTTACGGACGGCAGCGAGGTCAAGCCCGCCGATGCCACCCTCGCTTCGCTCAAGAATGACCGCATCGGCCAGCGTCTGCTCGGCAACTTCGGTTATTCCGACGTGATGCGCAGCATGGACGGCTTGCACTATGCCTATTCCAACGGACCGTGGAACTTCACTGCGGTCAGCGCAATTCCTGATCGGGGCGTATTCCAGGTGGATGGATGGGGGTGGGTAAAGACCCCAATCAGCTATGTCGCGGTGACGCGTGAGGCGGACCTGGGCGCAAGTCATGCAGAGTGGCGCGTGTTTGGACTTTTCTACAATGACGATCGAGGACTGGTGAAGACCGACAACCGGCCGGCAGCCGTCAAGGCCAAGGATCTGGGCGGCATCGACATCGGAACCTACGGCGGCCATTTCATTATGGCCACACCTACCGGCGGCGGAACGTTTGACCTTCTCGGATGGGGCGCGCTGCAGACCGGACGCTGGGGAGTTCTGACGCAACGCTCCGCTGCGGGAGCGATCGAAGGCGGCTTCCAGCCCAAAATCGCTGAACGGGTTCGTCCCTGGCTCCGCACCGGCTATTATTACTCGAGCGGAGATGGAAACCCCAACGACGGGACGCACGGCACGTTTTTTGCAGTTCTGCCCACCCCGCGCGTTTACGCCCGCTTCCCCTTTTTCAACTCGATGAATAACCGCGATCTTTTCGCGGAGGTGATCCTGCGTCCTGGCAAGCGCTTGACCATCCGTAGTGATGTTCACGGCCTGTGGTTGGCGAGCAGCTCCGACTTGTGGTATTCCGGCGGTGGCGCGTTTCAACCGTGGACGTTTGGATTTCAGGGCCGCCCGTCAAATAGCCACACCGGTCTCGCGACCCTCTACGACATGAGCGGCGACTATAAGTGGCGTTACGGAGTCTCGTTCACGCTTTATTTCGGGTATGCCGTAGGTGGCGACGTGATCAAGGCCATCTATCCCGCCAACAGCAACGGGGCGCTCGGCTACGCGGAAGTCAACTATCGTTTCTGAAGGTTTGGCAATCCGTGCGCCTCGCTTTCTGAGCCGCCCGCCCGAGTGGTCGAGGAAGTCCGACGACGGGTCTAAAGACCCGCCACTACACGCAGCCTTCTAAACTTTGACCCAGGCAAATCAAAAGGGGCAGCTCCGTGAAGAGCTGCCCCTTTCTTCTTAGCAGTGGCCTCCGCGACTACGGAATGTAGTAGCGGAAGGAAGTGAAAATCATGTTATCGATGCCCTTGGGAGAGATGGCGGCGCCGCCGGTTGCTACGCCTCCGGTGCCGGACCAAGCATCCTTAGCGACGTAGGAGTATTGTATGCCGAACTGCATGCGGCCCTTCGAACCCTGGTAGAACCTGTACCAGAAGCCGAGAGTGCTTTCCTGGATCAGGCGGATGTCGCCGGCGCAATTAGAGCCGGACGACGGGTTGAAGTCATTCACGGGCACGCCTTCGGAGGCGCAGCCGGTGTTGTTGGCGGCAAAGTTGCCATATCCACCGATGCCGGTGGTTGAGATTTTCGTGGTCGTGGTAGCTGGAATGGCAGGGGTGGTGACGGTTACACCGGCAGTCGTAGTGCTCGTTGCCGGAATTGCTGTCGTCTTGGTGATCGTAACGGCGTCGTAGCCAGAGTAGCCTGCGCGCCAGGCATACTCCAAGCCCCAGTATCCGTAGATGTCGAACTTGGGAGTGGCGTGCCATTCGAGCCTTGCCAAGCCGTGGGCGGTACGGATGAGCGCGAGCGTGCCGTCGGGACGAGCCGTAGCATCCGCTAGCTGCGCGCTGCCATATCGGCCAATGCCATCGCCGGCGACCGCTTTGACGCCGAAATCCAAGTGCTTGTTGAACAGGGGCCACAGAGCACTGGCACCGAGACCTCCGGCGGTGGTGCTCGTGTTCGTCGCGCCGAAGCTGCTTACCACTGTCGGAGTGGTGGATAGGCAGGCGCCGGTGAGTACGGTCGGCGTAGCGGGAACAACGGTATCCTTTGCGTTTGTGCCAACGACGCCGCAAGGATAGATACGGTCGCGGAAGAAGCTGACGATTCCGAAGAGCTCATAGTGACCGAAGCCGGGATCGGCGGCGGCCTTGAAGATCAGGTCTGGAGCCTTGTTGACCGTGTAGCCATTGGCGTCGAACGCGTTATAAAGACCTCCGCCAGCGCCAGGAGCGTTGAGGAAAAAGTTCGAGGTGGTGCCGGTCGTGGCACCGGAAGTGACGACCGTGGCGGGCGCGGCGGCGTCGTTGATGGTAGTAACGCTGGAGAATCCGCGGCCGCCGATGGTGGCCTGCGGACCTTCGACCGAGAAGCCCAGGGCGAATTTGCCGCCGAAGTCTTTTACAAAGCGAGCGCCGTATTGACGAGCCCAAGTGAAGCCCACCACGTATTGCGGATCAATCGTCATCGGCAAATCCTCCTGGCGATTGAACAAGCCCTTCTTGGTTTCGGTCGCCAAGCTCCACTGCTGACCGCCGGTGATGATAAAGCCGCTGTTGAAGGCCGCTTGCGCCCACACTTGACGTTGGCGAAGGACGTAGCTGTTGCTCTGGCGATTATTCGAAGTGGTGCCGGCACCGAGGAAGTCCGCTTCGTAGTAGCCGCTGGTCGTAGCGGAACCCAATTTGCTTTCCGCCAAGAGGGAAATGCGGCTTTGGCGGGCGGTGAAGTTATTCTCACTGGTGTGCGCCAGGTTGGCGGCTTCGAAGGGAATGCCGGTAAATGGCGTGTTGATATCGCCGCTGGTCGCCTTGGTGCGGGTGACGGTTTCCGCCGCGAGGAATCCGCCGGGAGTAAAGCTGATGCCCTTGTACCTAATCGAGGCAGGGCCGTCGTCGCCGGCTCCGCCTTGACCGTTGTTCCCGTTGGTCGAGGTCGCCGACACTGTCGCTACGCTCGTCTTGAGCGCGTCGTTACTAACCGCCAGATCGCTGACATGGGAGGTCAGGGTCGCTTCCGAAGCCTTCACCTCTGCCGTGGTGTTCACCGCTTCGGTAGCTTTCGTGGTGGCTTCGGCAGCACGCGCGTTGGCGGCGGCCGCTTCCTCACGCGCTGCGTCGATCTGCCGGTCGCGCTTGCCCAGCTCTTCCTTCAGCATCTGCAGTTGTTCCTGCTGAGCTTGCATCGCCTGGCGGAGTTCCTCGAGCTCTGCTGCGAATTTCGCATCCGATTTCTCAGCCGTCTTAGCCGCTTTCGGCTTGGCAGGCTGTGCGGGCTTCGCGGGCTGCGGATCGGCGTCCTTTGGTGTGTCGGCGAGCGCCATCCCGGAAGTCAGGAATAACGACAGTGTTAGTGCTGCAAGTTTTTTCATTGCCTCTCTCTTTGCTTCGAAATTCGACTTAGATACCGGTGAGTATGCGAACCACCCCGCCGCAGAAGGTAAAGGGTGCGTCTTACGGTTACGTCAACCAAATGTGAATATCCCGTAACAAAGAGTCGGGATACAGTGTATGTGGTTGAGTAATTGGAAGTTACTGAAACTGAAAAAGCTTCAGGAACTGTAAGCACGACAAGGGAACTTGTGCGAGCGAAACGCATCGGATTTTAAGCCAAGGCGTTTTTGCAAGAGCCCCATCACTTTGGATTCTCGAGAACCTTTTCGTTTGCCGCAGGGAGGAAGCGTACTTACTTCGGCGCCGCAATCGTATAAGCCAGTACTATTTGGGTCAAGCGATATTGGTACGCGGCATCGGTGTCAGCGATGTCCGCTTCAGTCTTGCCGAGTTCGGCTTGACTGAACTCCACAATCGAGCCGAGCCCGAGACTGTACCGTTGCTGCGCCAGGTCCAGCGCCAGGTTGGCTTGCTCGCGCAACTGCTGCGTGACCGATAACCGTTGGTAAGCGCGGTTGGTGTCCTGCCACGAGATTCGCACGTCGCGGGCAATGTTATTCCTCAAGTTGGCCAGGCTTTGACGAACCGCTTCGGTTTGCAGGTCGGCGGTCTTGGCGCGAGCGTTGAAGAGAAATCCGTTAAACACGGGAATGTTCACGTTTACTCCCACCGCTCCATACCAGTTCGGAATTGCCGGGTCGCGGACCGGCACGGTGCCGACTACACCGAGCGCGGTAACCGTCGGGAGTTTCAGGTCGTGCTCGGCGGCGCTGTTTTTCTGCGCTGACGCGACTTGGTATTGCAACGCGCTCAGTTCCGGACGCTGCTGGAGCGCTTGTGAAATTAGGGCGTGAACGTCGGGCGTCGGCGGTGTCATCGGTTGGTCCGGTTGAACCAAATCAAAATCCTGCTCATCCGGGTAGCCCAGAAGCGCGGAAAGGGCCGCCAGAGAAGTTTGATAATTGTTCTGAGACTCGAGCAGCAACAACCTGGCGCGCGCAAGATCGACCTTGCTGAAGCTGAGATCCAGTTCGGATTTTAGCTTCGCGTTGGTCAGTGCTTGGATCTTGTCCACCAGCGTCTGTCGCGCGCGGACGGTCTGCTCGGCCACGGTCACCAGGTCTCTGGCTTCCAGCGAATTGTAAAAGGCTTGATCGACTGCCAGGGTTGTGTCGGCCACCGTGGCGAGGGCGTTCTTGTCTTCCGCCTTGGCTTGAAATTCGGAACTCGACAGCAAATTCGTCGTGCGCCCAAAATCCGTGATCAGTTGACTCACCGTCGCTCCCGCAGCCGCTCGCGGGTACACAATCGAGTTCGTGAGTGCTCCCGCGGCGATGCGGCTTCCAGATTCGGCATCGACGCCGGTCAAGCTGAGGTACGCCGTCGGCAACAACCCTGAACGCGTCTCGCGGACGTATTGTTGTGCCTCCAGCGCGCGCAACCTTCCAATCGTGATCTGGGGATTGTTCTTCAGAGCGATGGCTTCCGCTTGCTCGCGAGTCAAGGGTTTGCCGGTTTGGCTGGGAGGGTTGGGGCCATCGGTGGTTGCAGCAGGGGAAGACTCGGGCGACTGCGCGCGAACGCCCGGGGCCAGAGACATAGCCCAGCCACAGATTAACGCAACGATCACAAGCCGGATCGGGTAGCTCACGATGCCCCCTCGGCCACGCTCGTTTCCTTCGGCCCGTGGATGATCAAGTAGACTGCCGGCACCAGAAAAACCGTCGTCACCACGGAGACCGCCAAGCCCCCGATGATCGCGCGTGCCAGCGGGGCGTACTGTTCGCTGCCCGCCTCGATACCCAGAGCCATCGGGATCATCCCGAGCAAGGTGGCAAGCGAAGTCATCAGAATCGGGCGGAGGCGTACCTTACAAGCTTCGATAACCGCCGCACTCAAGGTCATGCCGCGCGCGTGCAAAATGCCCGAAAATTCCACGATGAGAATGCTGTTCGAGACAACGATGCCGGTCATCATAATGACGCCCATCAGCGACATAATGTTGAGCGTGGCGTGAGTCAGAAAAAGAATGAGCAAAACGCCGACTAGCCCGGGAGGAATCGCGGTCAGGATAATGAATGGATCCACGAAGGAACGGAATTGCGCCATCAAGATCAGGTAAACCAGCGCAATGGATAGAACCAGGCCGATGGCAAAGCGTTTGAAGGACTCTTGCATGCCCACCACTGCGCCCCGGACACTCAGCAAGACGTTCTTGCCGGTTTTCAATCCCTTCACGATTTCATTCACTTCTTTGCGGGTGACGCTGAGATCTTCGGTCGCAGGCATGACATACACGTCGATTACGCGGCGAATCTGATAGTGGTCCACTTCCGTGGGCGTCTCGATCGGTTCAATATTGGCCACCGACTGCAACGGCGTGTACGCCGCGGACGTACTGGCGCGCAGCGGGATGTTCTTGAAATCGGACATGGTCATCGCACCAATCTGCTTGTTGGAGTATTGGACGGTGAGCATGTAGTTGTTCCCGCTGACGGGATCGATCCAGTAACTCGGGGCGATAACAGAGTTGGAGGTTAGCGCGGTGATCACGTTGTCCACGATGTCTTTCGGCGTCAGCCCGAGTTGACTGGCTTGCTCTCGATCGATATTCAGCTCCAAACCCGGATAGTCCAGGTCTTGCGGAATCAAGACGTCACTCACGTTTCGAGAGTGCTTCAGACGCCGGGCGATGTCTTGCGCGATGCCGTTGGCCTCCGCCATGTTGTTGTCGCTGATTTGAATATCGAAAGGAGCAGGCAGTCCTTGATTCACGACGGCGTCGACCAACCCACCGGCCTGAAAATAGGTGCTTAACTGCGGCAGGTCGGTGCTGAGCCTGCGGCGCAGCCGCTCCATATACTCGTAGCTTCCTATTTTATGGCCCTCTTTTAAGCTCACCTGCACGAACGCCGTGTGCATGGCGGAATTGGTGGTGTAGATGGCCGAGAGGTCCGGTGTGATGCCGATGTTGGAAACGATCATGCCGAGATCGCCAGGCGAAACGGTTCGCCGGATGTCATCCTCCAGTTTAGCGATGTATTTGTCGGTGACCTCCAAGCGCGTTCCCGTTGGCGCTTTGACATTGATGACGAATTGGCCGGGATCGGTGCGCGGAAAATACGCCGTGCCGACAAACGGAAACAAAACCAGCACACCTATCACGATTCCCGCCCCGATGAATGCCACCGTACGTTTGGGACGTTCGAGGGCTTTGGTTACGACTTTGTCGTAGTAAATCAAGAGCTTCAGAAAGAAGGAGTTGAAGCATTGAACGGCACGAGCGAACAGCGTGGTTCTGACTCCTTGGCTATGAACCTGGTTGTGATCGATGTGGATGAAATTCGCGCAATATAACGGCACCACGGTCATGGCGAAGATATACGAAGCAAAAATCGACAGCACCACGCCTAGCGCGAGGTCGATGAACAAATAGCGACTCACCCCGTAGAAAAATGTCACCGGGAAAAAAACGATCGACGTCGTGGACGTGGCCGCTAGCACCGCAAGGGCTACTTCCATTCCGCCTTGCTCGGCGGCTTCGCGTGGCGCCACGCCGTTTTCCATGAAGCGAAAAATGTTCTCGAGAACGACCACGGAGTCATCGATCAACCTCGAAAACGCGAGCGCCAGGCCGCCCAGCAACATCGTATTGATCGACCCGCCCATCGCGGACATGACCAGAAAACAAGTCAAGGCGGACAGCGGAATCGACAGCAAGACCGCAAACGTCGCCCGTCCACTCCCCAGAAAAAGCAGAATCATCACCGCGGTGAGCACCAAGCCGATCCCACCTTCTTTGAGCAGATTTCTGATGGCGACTTTGACAAAGACGGATTGATCGAAGACCACCGCGGTCTTCAGCACCGAGGGAATATCCACGAGATGCCGGGTGGCATCCTTAATGCCGTTGACGATGGCGATGGTGTTGCTGTTTCCGCCCTGTTTGAGCACCGGAATGTACACAGAGTGTTGCCCGTCGATGCGCACGATGTTGGTTTGAATCGCGCCGGCGTCTTCTGCGTGGCCGATGTCGGCGATCATCACCGAGCCCAAGCCCACGGTCTTGAGGGGGATGCGGTTGATCTCCTCGGCAGTGGGTACCTGGCTGTTGGCGTAGATGTTGTAGTCGCGGTTGCCGATGCGCACGTCTCCCGCGGGGAGAATCAAGTTCGAATCGTTGACCGCGCTAACCACATCCATGACGCTTAACTGGTGCGCCTCCAGCTTGACCGGATCGACGAACACCTGAATCTGCCGGTAGGTCCCGCCAAAGGGTTGCGGCACCGAAGCTCCCTGGACGTTGGCGATTTGGTTGCGAACCTCGAATTGCGCCAAATCCTTGAGCTGCGTCTCGTTCAGTCCTTGTCCTTTCAACGTAACCAGGCATACCGGCAAGCTCGAAGCGTCGAACTTCAACACAACCGGGGGAAGTGTTCCAGGAGGCAGCCGCCGCAGATCGGCCATCGCCAGGTTCGCGATATTGCTGAGCGCAGCGTTGGCGTCCGTGCCGGGCTTGAAGTAGATCTTCACCAGGCTCACGCCGGTCAGCGAACGCGATTCGATGTGATCGATGTTGCTGCCCAGCGTGAAAAATCGTTCGAACGTGTTGGTGATGTCACCTTCAATCTGTTGCGGGGGCATGCCGGAATAGAACGTCGCCACCACGACTACGGGGATGTCGATCTGCGGGAAGAGGTCAACCGGCATGCGCACGACCGTGGTCACCCCCACCACCGCGACCACCAAGCAAAGCATGATGATGAAGTACGGATATGCGAGAGCAAACTTGGGCATTATCGGTCTCCGGACCCGCTCGAAGGATGCGCGTCCTCTTCTTTGGTTTGCACTTTTTCACCGGGCCGAAATTCGCTGGGATTTCCTACGATGACCAGCTCCCCCTCGCGCAGGCCCGAGCGCACCTCCACCTTCGTGCTGCCTTCCTGCCCAAGCTGGACATGACGGTCTTCCACGACGTTCTGTGGATTTACGACCAGCACGACAGCAGAATCGCCGCTCCCCTCGACGGCCTCGACCGGAATCGTTAGCACATGGTTTTCCTTGCTATGCAGGAGATACGCCTCGGCGTACATGCCGGGAAGCAACTTGTTATCGCGGTTCTCGAAATCGATTTCCGTTTCCATTGTTCGGGTCTGCTGGTTCAATGAATCCGCGAAGCGCGAAACTTTCCCGGTAAAGTCCTGGTTCAGCGCCTGTACGTGAACTTTCAGCGCCTCGCCCACGCGAATCTGTGAGGCTACCGACTCCGGGATCGGCAGCACCAGGCGCAACACGGAAGTCTGCGCCAGCCGCACCACCGGCATGGACTGTGAGCTGTTGGAAGTACCAGCGGCGATCAGTGCCCCGGTATCGGCATAGCGAACGGTGATCACGCCCGCGAAGGGCGCAGTGATGCGCGTGTAATCTGCAAGAGCGGCGTATTGTTTTTCATTGGCTTGCGCCACTTCCAGCTGCTGTTTTGCGCTGGAGAGCTCCGCCTGCGCGCTGGCCACCTGCGCGGTGCTTCCCAGATCTTTCGCCTCGGAATCATCCACTTCCTGTTGCGCCACCAGGCCTGCTCGCGAATCCGCCGCCTGTTTGAGGCGAACGTACGCAGAGTGCGCCGCGCTTTGTGTCGATTGCGCGCGCTGCAAGTCACCTTGCGCCCGGCGGATTTGCTCCCCGGCTGCGCGCTCGGCTGCGTTTGCTCCAGCGAGTTGTGCTGCGAGTTCCGGGACTTCCAGGACGGCGAGAGTCTGGCCCTCCTTTACGCGGCTGCCGACATCCACGTAGATCGTCCGAATGTAGCCCGCTACTTTGGCATGCACTTCGACGTCTTGAAACGGCTTGAAGGCCCCGGCGATCGTGAGCGTGCTTCCCATGTCGCGCCGCTCCACGCGAGCTACCGCGGCCATCGGGGTTCTGTCCGAGGCAGCACGCCCGCGCTCTCCGTCGTCTGCCTCGGTCCCTCCGCGGGCATTCCATCGCCATACCAGCAACACCGCCGCGAGGAGAACGACAGCTGTAACGATCCATTTTGTTTTGTTCATTTCCATGTCCTGCGGAGTCGGCGGCCAAGCGGACTTACAGCCTGGCACTCCGCATTCGCCAAAGGTTTCAAAGGGGCCTGAACGTTAGACTTTCCGGATCACCGCCCGGATTCATCAACCAATGCAGAACTTCCAATGCCAATAGGAACGAGGATGCTTACAGGACAGGCGGAGGGCGGATCCAAAGACTCGAAGCAAAGTCTTGCGTAACGGCACGAACCGTTTCGTCCGCGGGTTTAGGACGAATGTCATCCTCTTGCTGCAGGAAGACTTTCTCCGAGGTAATTGCCGCTTTGCGGGGCGCCAGGTCTAGCTTGGTATGCGGGACGGTACCGCAACCCAGTTCCGAGGAAGCGACCGTTGAGCGATAGCTCGGAGGATGATGAACAACCGCAGACGAGCCCGAAGACATCCCAATCGTGAAGAATGGGTTGTAGAGAAAAAATGCCCCGAGCAACAGGCATAGGCCGGCGCGCCAGGACCATCCGCCCCGCTTGGCCCCAGATTTTCCCATAGCAGACAACAATGCCATCTCTTGACGATAGTGAACGCAAAGTCCGCCGTCAAGGGGCTCACCTGGAAGCTGTTGCGATGGGGGATCGCCCTAGACTTCTTGGCCAATCGTCCTCGCCTTCGTAAATTCTGCGCCCGGGGAGCCCCGTCCTCCTGTTCTGCTTGCCCTTCGATCCGCGGCCTCCGCCGCGGATGTGCTTGATAAAGCGATGCTTATTCCCTAAATTCCAGGAAATACTGTCAACAGATGCTGAATCGCTTGTAACAATGCTGTAACACGGATAAGAGACACTGCTTTATCGGAACTCAAGTCGAGGTTTACAGACGGAGAAAAACGCCATGAAGCGAATCGCCGGGTTGCTAGTCGCCGCTGTTTTGGTGCTCGCCGGAGCGGGAATGGTCTGGGCGGACAACCCATTGTCCATCAACGGTGCAGGTGCGACATTTCCTTACCCCATGTATTCAAAGTGGTTTGACGAATATCACAAGAAAACCCCTAACGTTCAGATCAACTACCAGTCCATCGGATCAGGCGGCGGCATCAAGCAAGTCACCGAGGGCACTGTGGATTTCGGAGCGTCGGACGGCCCCATGAATGACGATCAGCTAAAGGCCTTTAAAGACAAACATGGATTCAGCATTCTCCACTTCCCCACTGTTCTCGGCGCCGACATACCTACCTACAACATCCCCGGAGTGAGCGCGGAATTGAATTTCACAGCGGAAGCGCTTGCTGGAATTTTTATGGGAAGAATTACGAAATGGAATGATCCTGCGATTGCCGGACCTAACGCGGGCGTAAAACTCCCGGCCAACGATATCGTTGTTGTGCATCGCTCGGACGGCAGCGGCACCACGTACATCTGGACCGACTACCTTTCAAAAGTCAGTGACGACTGGAAGAATAAAGTGGGCAAAGGTGCTTCGGTCAACTGGCCCGTCGGCTTGGGCGGCAAAGGCAACGAAGGTGTCGCGGGTCTCATCAAGCAGACCCCCAATTCTTTCGGCTACATCGAATTGATCTACGCCATTCAGAACAACATGCCCTACGGCCGCGTGAAAAATTCAGCCGGCGCCTTCATCAAAGCCGATCTTGCCGGCGTCACCGCCGCTGCGGCCGGTGCCGCGAAGGATATGCCCGCCGACTTCCGCGTTTCCATTACCAACGCTCCCGGAAAGGCCGCCTATCCCATTTCCAGCTTCACCTGGCTGCTCATTCCCGAGAAGTTTTCCGATGCCGGAAAGCGCGACGCGATTAAAGGCTTCGTGAGCTGGATGCTCACCGATGGCCAGAACTCCGCCGAGGCCCTGTCCTATGCCAAGCTTCCCAAAGAAGTGGTGGCAAAGGAAAAGCAAGCTCTCGCTCAAGTCCAATAAGGTGGCTACCTCAACGACATCGGTGCACGGCACAGGCCCCCTCACCGGATCGCGCTCTTTACTTAGCCGCTTCCGCGAAGGCGACGAGATCGTGCGCCTGGTCACCTTTGTTTTCGCCGCTTCCGTGGTCCTGGTGACCCTTCTGCTCGTTTTTGAACTTTGGACCGGCTCGACCTTGCCGCGCCACAAGTTCGGTTTTCATTTCTTCGTCACCAGTGTTTGGGATCCCATCGCCGATCAGTTCGGCGCACTGCCCTTTATTTACGGAACGCTCGTTACCGCCGGCATATCGCTGGTTCTTGCGGTTCCTCTCGGCATCGGCGCCGCCATTTTTCTCGCCGAACTTGCGCCCGCCCGGATCTCGGACGTCCTCCAATTTTTTATCGACCTGCTCGCCGCCGTTCCCAGCGTCATCTACGGTGTGCTCGGCGTATTCATCGTCATTCCACTCATGCGCGAATATATCCAGCCGGCCCTGAAAAGCTCACTCGGCTTTGTTCCGCTCTTCCAGGGTCCCGCTTATGGAGTCGGCTTCCTCACCGCGGGCATCGTCCTGGCCATAATGGTGATTCCGTACATTATTTCGGTGTCGCGCGAAGTTCTGCTTTCGGTCCCGCGCGACCAGCGCGAAGCCGCTCTGGCCTTGGGCGCTACTCGCTGGGAATCCACCTGGAAGGTTGTAGTTCCGTTTGCGCGCACCGGAATCATGGGCTCCATTTTCCTGGCGCTCGCCCGCGCTTTGGGCGAAACCATGGCGGTTACCATGGTCATCGGCAATACACCCACCATCAGCGCCTCGCTGTTCTCTCCGGGCTACTCGATCGCCGCGGTCATCGCCAACGAATTTACCGAGGCCACCGGCGACATCTATCTGCAATCGTTGATCGAGCTCGGCTTGGTGCTGTTTCTGCTCACCTTCATCCTCAATGGCCTGGCTCGGGTATTGATCGTCGCGACTTCCCAGCGTGGCGGCGGAATGGGGCAAGCATGAACGCCCGTTTACGCTGGCGAAAATTCGTAAGCGGCTTCATGCTCGCTATGACCGGCGTCTGCGCCGTCGTCGCCGTGGTGGTCCTGTTCTTCATCCTCGGCTATCTTGTCTATCACGGCAGCACCTCCATTAACTGGAACTTCTTCACCAAGCTGCCCGCGCCACTGGGCGAGACCGGCGGCGGCATGGCCAATGCCATCGTAGGCAGCGGCAAGCTCCTCCTTCTGGCCGCGCTCATCGGTGTGCCCGTCGGCTTCCTCGGTGCCATCTATCTTGCGGAGTTCAGCGGCACGGCTGTAGCCTTCATCGTGCGCTACGCCGCCGACTTGCTCAACGGCGTGCCCTCCATCGTGATCGGAATCTTCGCCTACATCCTCGCGGTCCTGCCGTTCAAGCACTTCTCCACCACGGCAGGCGGTCTGGCTCTCGGCCTGATGATGGTTCCCATTACCTTGCGCAGCACCGAGGAGTTCTTGCGCGCCGTCCCCCGCAATCTACGCGAAGGCGCCATGGCGTTAGGAGCGAGCAAGGCCAGAACCATCGCCACCGTTATCGTCCCGGCCGCCTACCGCGGCATTCTCACCGCGATTCTCCTCGCGTTCGCGCGGGTCGCCGGTGAGACCGCTCCCTTGCTTTTTACCGCCTTAGGCAATCGTTACTGGAGCCCGGGATGGAATCAACCCACCTCTTCGCTCCCGGTAATGATCTATAATTACGCCCTTTCGCCGTACCAAGATTGGCACCGGCAGGCATGGGCCGCGGGGTTGGTACTCCTCGGCCTGATTTTGGTCATCAACATCCTCGCGCGGGCGATCCTGGCCCGTGGCGTTGCGGTCCCGAGGTCCTAAACCATGCACGCTTCTGTGAGGCCGGCAGTGTCCGTAAACATCACACCAACTGGTACGGGGTCCGTGGGCCGCGAAGCCTTAGCGCCTCTGCCCATGCGCATGAGCATCAACAAGGTGAACTTCTTCTACGGCGCCAAGCAGACGCTGTTCGACATCAGCTTGGGCATCGCCGTCAGCAAGGTCACCGCGCTCATCGGCCCATCCGGCTGCGGCAAGTCCACTTTGCTCCGCACCCTCAATCGCATGCACGAAACCGTGCGCCATGCGCGCCTCGAGGGCGAAATCCTCCTCGATGGCCAGAACATCCTCGCCCAGGACGTTACCCAGTTGCGCCGTCGAGTGGGCATGGTCTTCCAGCGCCCCAATCCTTTTCCCAAATCGATTTTCGACAACGTGGCTTACGGCCTGCGCATCAACGGCACCAAGCTTCCTATTGCCGATGCCGTCGAAAAAAGCCTCCGCCACGCCGCGCTCTGGGACGAAGTAAAGGATCAACTCCACAAATCCGCCTATGACCTCTCCGGCGGCCAGCAACAGCGTCTGTGCATAGCTCGAGCCCTGGCCGTAGAGCCGGAAATCCTCCTGCTGGATGAGCCGTGTTCTGCCCTTGACCCCATCAGCACGGCAAAAATCGAAGAACTCCTGGTATCGCTAAAAGATCTCTGCACCATAGCCATCGTCACCCACAACATGCAGCAAGCCGCCCGCGTCAGCGACTTCACCGCCTTCCTGCTGACCGGCCAGCTCATCGAATTCAGCCCGACGCCGCACCTGTTCACAACGCCGGGCGACCCACGCACCGAAGCCTACATCACTGGCCGCTTCGGCTGAGCAGCGGCGAGCCGCCGCAACGTGGCCCGCCGGTGTAGGCGCCGGACTTTTAGCCCGGACATGACGGGGACCGAGTACGGGGTTGTTGGCCCCTGAGGAAACACCTGACAGATTTCGAGGCTCACTCAGCACTGAGGAAACCATGGAACGCCACTTCGAAAAAGACCTAAACGAACTCAAAGAGCGCCTGCTCTGGATGGGCAGCCTCGCCGAGCGCGCCGTCCACCAATCCGTCCACTCCGTCCTCGACTCCGACGAGCAGCTAGCCAAACGTGTTCTCGACGAAGAAGACGCCATCAATGAACTCCAGATCGAAATCGACGACCGCGTAGTCCAACTCCTCGCTCTGCATCAACTGATGGCGGTAGACCTCCGCTTTGTCCTGGCCGTCTCCCGGATCAACAACGACCTGGAGCGCATCGGCGATCAGGCCGTAAACATCGCGCAAGCCTCGGTTCGTATCCTCCGCCACCCCAGAGTGAAACCGTACGTCGATCTCCCGCGCATGAGCGAGGTTGCCGAAGAAATGGTTCGCGACGCCCTGAACGCCGTCGTCCGCCGCGACGTCGAGCTCGCCCAAAAAGTCCTGGCCATGGACGACCAGGTCGACCACTTTCGTGACCAAATCTTCCGCGAGCTCCTGACCTACATGATGGGTGACTCCAGCGTAGTCTTCCCAGCCTTCGAACTGATCCTGGTAGCCAAGAACCTCGAGCGCATCGGCGACCACGCCACCAACATCGCCGAAGACGTTATATACATTGTCCAGGGCCAGGACGTCCGCCACCCCACTGTAGACCGCCGCTAACTCTCCTGGCGGCTGGCTCTGCCTCGACAACGCCGCCTGGAGACGGTTACCTCCGTGGCACGGCCCATCCTGATGTGGTCCAAAAACATACCGAGCCGCCAGCAGAAAGCCTGACTTTCAGGAGAGCGCTCGCTAAAGTGAGCCCCTACATTTGGGTCGGGCCCGCACTTTTGGGTCGAAATGGAACTCGGCGGAGGTCATCCTGCGGCCGACGGTGGCGTTCTGACGGTGGCGTTGGTGCGAGCGATCCAAAATAGAGCAAACAGGACGCTTAACAGGCTCAGAATTCCGCCAAGGGTTCGATCGGCGGTGCGGACAAAGCGAACAGTAACATGAGTCTCGCCTGCCGGGAGTTCCACGACCATTTGCCCGGAGTCGGTGGCGCTCTTGGGCACGACGGGCAATCCGTTTAGCTCCACTCGCCAAGCAGGATAGTTCAACAAGCGCAGCGCCAGCCGCGCGGGTTCGCGCAAAGTGACGCGCAAGCTTTTCTCTGTGACGGTCCAGTGCTGGACCAAAATCGTGCCGCCCGCCGCAGCATCGGAAGAGTCCGCCACGATGGCCGCCTGCGCGGCCTTTGCCGGAAGATTATAATGATCGTCTCCCAGGGGGTCGTACTCGTCGACGCCGTCGAAACCCGTGCCGGCTGCAACCCCGGCCCTAAGCGTGTCCACATCGTCGCTGTCCCACCAGGTTGTGCGGACAAAGAAGGTCGCCATGGCCGCCAGCACGACCAAGACCGCGCTTAGCCAGATCCAGCGAAAGCGGCGCTTTGCAACGGCCGCCGCCAGAAAATAAGCGAACGGCACGGCGAGGATCGACATCCACCGCCAAGGAAACTGCACGAACCGCAACTTCGGAAACCACTGCCACAAAAGCGAACTCGGCCGCAACATCAACAACGTAGCGACCGCGTCCAGCAGCAACAATGCCCGCCATACCTGTTCCAGGACGGTTTCACTCGTGTGCCCGGCGTCCGGTTCCTGGTAGGGGCGGGGTTCTGCTCCGCCCGTCGATCCGACTGGGCAACGCCCAGCCAGCGAGGCAACCGCCGCGACAACGATCATCACGATCGCGGTGGTTGAAGCGATCCAGTTGAAAAGCGTGTGCTCGGGATCGTCCATGATCGTGTACAAAAAATTCTGCGACGGCAGCAATCCCGACGACAACGCTTGCCCGATATTCACCCAGCGTTGCTCGTAAGCCGCCGGCACCAGATAGAATGCCGTTAACCCGAAACCCAACGCGATGCCCCCCGCACCGCGCGCCAGCGGTTCCCAAGATCGCGCGCTGAACGCCATCCACGCGAATAAAAGCACGGCGCTGTAGCTGGCCATCACGCCCGCGGGAGCGTTGGACAGCCAAACTGCGGCGAACGCCAAGGAAAAAAAGACCGCCGCGCGACCCTTCGACTGGCTGCGATTCGCGAGCACACCGCCAAGCTCGAGCGCGGCCAAAAATAGCAGCGGAAAAAACGCCGAAGCCAGCAGCTCCGCGTAATCGCTGCGCATATAAATGATCAGCAGCGCATTGGGGTTCGCCGCGTAACACACCGCGCCGAAGAGCGCCGCGCGTGTCGGCAGAATCCGCCGCACGAAAGCAAACGCCGAAACTCCGGCGAAGCTCTGCACCAAAACGATGAACGCAACCGGAACGTAATTCCACGGCACGAGAAAACTCAGCAATGGTCCGAGCAGCCACGACAGGGGCGGATAGAAAATGAATCGCGGCTCGCCGAATCCGTGGTTGGCCCACTCCGTCCAACGCGGGAAAACGATGCCCTCCTTCCACTGCCCGGCAACGTCCAGCCAGGAAGCGACGTGAAACTCGAAATCGTGCCCGGAGGCGCTTCCAAACCAGAAAAACGGGGCAACCATCAACAAGGACGCCGCCAAAGAAAGAATCAAAGCGAGCAGCCAACGGTGCGCCAGGTTATAGCGTTGGGCGGAGTTCCCGGAGTCCGGCGGCTTTTTCGGGGATGACGAGCTCGCAGGGGAAGGCGAAGTGGCTGGAGTCATGCAGCGTTCACGGAATTGTAACCCGCAAGGAATGTATGCAGTCTGTTCGATCCATGTGTGCGGTGTCCCAAAACTTGAGCCATAATACACGGACTCATGAGCACCCCCGCTATCGCCGAAGCCCCGATTATCGAGGCGCGCAAGCTCGAAAAATTTTACGGCCAGCCCGACGGCAGCCGCATTCAGGTCATCGCGCCCACCGACCTCGCCGTCTATCCCGGCCAGATCGTCGCGCTGCTCGGCCCGTCCGGCTGCGGCAAGTCTACCCTGCTTCGCATGTTAACCGGCCTTTCTCCCTGTTCCGCGGGAGGGGTGTTCTGGCACGACCAGCCGGTGCGCGACGAATCGCCAAACGTTTCCATCGTGTTCCAGAGTTTCGCGCTTTTTCCGTGGCTGACGGTGCTCGAAAATGTCGAAGCGCCGCTCGAAGCCCGCGGCATGCTTCCTATCGAGCGTCACAAGCGCGCGCTGCGCATCATCGACGCCGTCGGACTGGACGGTTTCGAGAGCGCATATCCCAAGGAGCTTTCCGGTGGCATGAAACAGCGCGTCGGTGTCGCGCGCGCGCTGGTTGTCGAACCGGAAGTGCTGTTCATGGACGAGCCGTTCTCCGCGCTGGATGTGCTCACGGCCGAAACGCTGCGCGGCGAACTTCTCGAACTCTGGCTGGGCCACAAAATTCCCACGCGCGCGATTTTCATCGTCACGCACAACATCGAAGAAGCCGTCGTCCTGGCCGACCGCATCATCGTGCTCGGCCGCAACCCCGCGCACATTCACGCGGACTTTGCCGTGGACCTGCCGCACCCTCGCAACCGCAAATCACCGCACTTTATCGAGCTCGTCGATGCCATCTATCGCGTGCTCACGCGCCCCGACTCGAAAGAAGACGTGATTCACAGTGCGGTCGCCCCTGGCGCTCCGGTTCATCGGGTGATCATGCTGCCGCACACGCGCCCGGGTGGAATGGCGGGCTTGCTCGAAATTCTTTGCGATCAGGGCGGCCGGGTCGATCTCCATCATCTCGCCGATGAACTAAGCCTGGAAGTTGACGCCCTGCTTCCCACCGTCGACACTGCCGTACTCCTCGGCTTGATCCGCCTCGAAGAAGGCGACGCCATCATCACTCCCGAAGGACACGCCTTCGCGAAGGCCGACATCCAGACGCGCAAATCCATGTTTCGCAAGGCGGCGCTTGCCAACGTGCCGCTGCTCCGCCAGATGGAGCAATCGCTCAAGGCCAAATCGGATCGCACTCTGCCCGATGAATTTTTTCATGACCTTATCGACGAACATTTCAGCGAAGACGAGTCGCGCCGCCAGTTGGAGACCGCCATCCAGTGGGGACGCTACGCCGAAATTTTTGATTACGACGCCGCCACCGGCAAGCTGACGCTCACCGAGGCCTGACCTTCCCGTGCCAGCCGCCGCCCCGCCCACTTCGACGACCGAGCATCAGACTCCGCTCCCGCCCACGGCGGCACGCCCCGCTGGATCGCGGTGGACCTGGGCGTTTCTGATCGACATCGCCGTTTTCCTTTTCGTCTTCGCGGGCATCTACGGCGTTTACGCCATCGGCCGGTCGTGGATGGGCCCGATCGCGCCGACGTCGCACATTTCGCAGAGCCCGCGGGCCCTTCCTCTCTACGCGCTGTATTCGGTGGTCCGGATCGCCATCGCGTACGCACTGAGCCTGGTGTTCGCGCTCGGCTACGGATACCTGGCCGCGAGTTCGCGCCGCGCGGAAATGGTGCTCGTGCCACTGCTTGATATTTTGCAGTCGATTCCGGTGCTGAGTTTCCTGCCGGGCGTGATGCTCGCCATGGTGGCGATCTTCCCGCACAAGCAAATCGGCGTCGAGCTCGGCTCCATCCTGCTCATCTTCACCGGCCAGGTCTGGAACATCGCGTTCAGTTTCTATTCTTCGCTGAAGACGCAGCCGCGCGAGCTACGGGAAGCAGCGATCATCTACCGCTTCGGCTACTGGCAGCGTTTTCTTCAGCTGGACTTGCCGTTTTCCACCATCGGCCTGGTGTGGAATTCGATGATGTCAGTCGCCGGTGGCTGGTTTTTTCTGATGGCCTGCGAAATGTTCGTGCTCGGCGATCGTGACTTCCGGCTGCCGGGCCTCGGCTCGTTTTTGCAAACTGCGGCCGGAAACGGAAACACGCGCGCCGTTCTCTGGGGGCTCGCCGCGATGGTCGGCGTCATCGTTCTGCTCGATCAACTGGTTTGGCGCCCGGTGATTGTCTGGGCGGATAAATTCAAGTTCGAGCAAGTGGAAAGCGCCAGCGCGACGCCAAACACGTTGCTGCGTTTGCTCGGCCGCGCTTCGCTGGTTATCCGCGGCTATCGGATGATTGTGGGCCCCGTCGCCGATTGGCTTATACGGACCTTTGCCGTCGGGGCCCGCCGCGCCGCGGCCACGTTCTCGGTGCCCAAGCAAGACCGCACGCGCAGGGTACTGCTAATCATTCTCGCTGCGGTGATTCTGGTCGGGCTGGGGGTTGCCGTTTATCACGCCGTCGGCGAGCTATCGGATCTTCATCGCGCGGATTATCTCGATCTACTGCGCAGCGCAGCGCTAACTTTTTTGCGCGTGAATGCCGCTCTTCTGATCGGCGCTCTCTGGACCGTGCCTGTTGGTGTTGCCATTGGCTCCAATCCGCGCCTTTCACGCATCGCGCAGCCCTTGGCGCAGTTGGCGGCTTCCATTCCCGCCACTGCGCTTTTTCCCGTGATTTTGCTTTTCCTCATTCGTCTCCGCGGTGGACTGGAGATTGCCGCGATGGCCCTCATGCTGCTCGGCACGCAGTGGTACATTTTGTTTAATGTGATCGCTGGCGCGATGGCCATTCCCACCGACTTGAAAGAAGTCGGTCGCATTTTCCGTTTCGGCCGCTGGGACCGTTGGCGCTACCTGATTCTGCCGGCGATTTTTCCCTACTTGATTACCGGCATGGTGACCGCGTCGGGTGGCGCGTGGAACGCCAGCATCATCGCGGAATATTTTCATTTTCAAGGGAAGATACTTTCGGCGCCGGGATTGGGAAGCACCATCAGCCGCGCGAGCGACGCCGGGCGATTTGATGTGTTGCTCGCGGCGACGTTGATTATGGCGACGGTCGTGGTGTTGATTAATCGATTGGTTTGGCGGCGCTTGTATCGGTTGGCGTCCTCGCGATTTAAGTTGGAAGCGTAACCTCGGTAGGGGCGCGGCACCGCCATGCCCGTCCGCAGGAAGCGGCAACGGTCCCATGGTGGTTTGGTCGCCGCCACGCGCAAAGCCGCGCTGTGACCCTAGGTAAGCGGCGATCGATCTAGGTTTAAGCGGCGGGTCCAGCGTCGCGCGACGTGAGCTCGCGGCTCAGGTTGATGATTTGCCCGATGTGGTGATCGGCGTGTGCGGCGCAGTCGAGCACGATGGCAAAGCGATTTCTTGAGGTGACGCCCACCGCGGAATATTCCTTCTCCCAATCGGCCGCGGATTGTTTGCGAACGGTTGCAGCGACCATGGCGATGGCGGAGTCGAAAGCTTGAAGCGCCTCGCGCTTACTCGGAGGCGCGGCTTCGGTAAATTCACGGTCGCGATCGCGCGCGTATCCGGTGGCGGCGATTCTGGCGCCGATGTAGTAATTGAGATTGCCGGTCAGGTGCAGAACCAGATGACCGACATCGTTGCCGTAGGGAAATGGATTGTTCCAGAACTGTTCGTCCGAGAGTGGGGCGACCCATTTGCGCAGCTTCGCGCCAAATTCCTCGAAAGACTCCGCGAATCCGGAACCAACCGTACTCGATAGTTCGGGCATACGTTCACTCCTCAGATACGTTATCGCCGCGGCAGCGCCGCGACGCTACTTTGCCGGCCCGCTTCGATCGTTGCGAAAAATTACGCCTTCCTTCATCACAAACACGACATGTTCGGTCTGGCGGATGTTCTCGACGGGATTGCCGGGCACCGCGACGACGTCGGCTAGCTTGTTCGGCTCGAGCGATCCGATTTTGTCGGCGAGTCCGAGCAGCTCTGCGTCCGACGATGTGCCGGCCTTCAACGCATCGATGGGCTTCATGCCCAGGTCCACCATCTGGTGAAATTCCTCGGCGTTGCGACCGTGCGGATAGACGGCGGCGTCGGTTCCGAGGCCAATGTGGATGCCCTTGGCGAGCGCCTTCTGAAATGTTTTGCGAATGTTGGCAATGGCCATTTGTGCCTTGATGGAAATGGCCGGCGGAATATAAACGCCCTGGTCGAGCTGCTCCTGCAGGCCCTGCACGGCCATGAGCGTCGGCACGAGATAGGTTCCGTGCTGCTTCATCATGTCGAGCGCTTCGTCATCGAGAAAAGTTCCGTGCTCGATGGAATTTACGCCGGCGCGGACCGCTCGCTTCGCGGCCTCGGCGCCGTGACAATGCGTAGCCACTTTCAACCGCAACGCGTGCGCTTCATCGACGATGGCGTTTAGCTCTTCCTGCGTGAGTTGAGGGGTGTCCACGTCGTCGGTGGGAGAGAGCACGCCGCCGCTCGCGCAGGTCTTGATCACCGTGGCGCCGTACTTGTGCATCAAACGCACGGCGTAGCGGGCCTGATCGGCGCCGTTGATAACCCCTTCGGCTGGTCCAGTTTCATGTCCAAACAGCCCTTCGCGGAAGCCGTCGGACGCATCGCAGTGTCCGCCGGTTGCGCCGATGGCGTGGACCGAAACGATCATGCGCGGGCCGGGAACGTCGCCGCTGCGGATGGCGTTGCGCAGGCCGACATCCAGATAATCGTGGGAGCCGACGTCGCGCACGGTCGTGAAGCCGGCCATTAACGTGACACGCGCGTTCACGCTGGCATCCAAAGCTTGTTCGGCAATTGGTTTTTGCAGCAAGTCGAGCTCGCGCTGCTTCCAGTCGTTGGAATACATCGCGGTTTCGTGGGTGTGCGCGTCGATGAACCCGGGCAACAGGGTGGCATCGCCCAAATCGATGACCTCAGATCCCGCGGGGACCGAGGCGCTTGTTCCCGCCGCGACAATTTTTCCGTCGGCCACGACGACGATACCCGGCGTCACCAGTGCGTTGCTCTTCCCGTCGAAAAGGCGGGCAGCTTTCAGCACGAAGGTCTTTCCCGCCCCCTGCTGAGCGGGTCCTGCGGCTGGAATCAAGAACGCGGCACAAAGAACGAAAGCGCCAATCGACCTGCGAGTCATGAAGTCTCCTTCAACAGCACAAACTCCGACAGACAATAGCCCGGTCGCCGAAAAAGTCAAGAATCGAATCGGTGCGTGACCTGGTTTGGCTTGTAGGTCTCTGCATCCATTGTCAACGCGTCGCCGTAGTTACAGGCGGGTGCGGCGCCATCGCGACGCCGTCACCCGAGAAAAGCAGATCCCGCCCTCCGTCCGGGATGACCGTTGTTTGTGGGATGAGGACCGTAGTCGGGTTGGATCGTTCCGCGAGTGCATCGTCAAGGAGCGACTTGGCGGAACCTGACCGGGGGCGCTCATGCTAAGCTGGCTTTCAGTTGATGACCGAATGCCCATGGTTATTCCCAGCGTGTTTCGCTCGAACCGAATCGATTCTGTGCTGGCCGGCGCTTACGTCTCGCAAACCGGCGAAACACTCGCCACCCTTGTCGAGCGGCCCCTGTTTCTCGTGTTCCTGCGCCATTTCGGCTGCACGTTCTGCCGCGAGGCCGTAGCGGACCTGTCCGAAAAGCGTCCCGCGATCGAAGGAAAAGGAGTCCCACTCGCGTTTGTCCATCTGGGCACGGAAGAAAAAGCGCAGTGGTTTTTCAAGCCGTACGGCATGCTGGACGTTCCGCGTTTCCGTGATCCTGACGGACATCTGTACCAATCGTTCGGGCTGCTTCGCGCCGAGTTTCGCCAATATTTGAATTCGGAGAGCATTGTTCGAATGCTGGGCGCGTGGTTCCGCGGCCATTTCGTGGGCTTTCCTGCCGGCGACATCGAGCGCATGCCCGGCGCATTTTTGATCGATCGAGGCGAAATCCAAAAGGCATTTCGTCACAAGCTTGTTTCCGACCGCCCGGATTATCTCGCGCTGGCCACTCGCAGCTAGGCGCTCGCTCGCCGTCGCCTGCTTTCGCGGATTCCCCTTGTTTTGCAGTGTTTTTCGCCTTTTTTCGCCAGTACTTTGGTGCTATTGAGCGTCCCGATTCCAGACGCCAGACTTGCACCCGTATGGCCCGCTATTCCGCCTTTCTCGGGCGCAGGGTCGAGGTGCATTACCGCGCCGGCGACATCCTTCTACCTGCTTCGGGAACGTTTGTGGCCGACTCTGGCCGCTCGATCTTTCTCGAGCAACACCTGGAGCAGCGCGGCCAAATGAAACAATTTCGCTGGGAAATTCCTTACCAATATATCGTGCGCTTGGAAGAGCGCGGCGAGCCGCCCGCACCTTCGGAGGCCGGGAAGCCTGCTTCCACCGGTGATTCGAGCGGAAGCGAATCGCGGCCATCACAGAAAGAATCCGGAACTCACAGTGCATCGAACCCCGCGCCAGACACCGCGCAATCGATACTTCCCTTGCCTAACCGCCGTCCCAAACCGGCCTGAGATCTCGCCGACGTTTTCGGCTCCGCGCGCGATTCCCGAGCCGCCATCGGCTACAATCGCTGTGCGCATTTCCGAAAGCGAAACCCGCGCCGGAACGAAGTAGCGATTGCGCCCACGCGAGGAGGCATTTGTGGAATCCGTTTCCAGCACGAAAGCGAAAATTGGTTTGATTGGGCTCGGCTTGATGGGCCGGCCTATGGGTTTGAATTTATTGAAGGCTGGGCATCCTCTAAACGTTTGGAATCGCACGGCGTCGCGGGCGGATGAACTCGTCGCCGCTGGCGCCACGCTCGCGAAATCGCCGCGCGCAGCGGCGGTGGGTGCCGATGTCCTGATCACGATGGTGAGCGATCCTCCGGCTCTCGAGGAAGTGCTTTGGGGCTCGAAGGCGAACAGTGGCGACGCAGGTGTTTCCGAGAGCGATGCGGCGTTGCCTGCCCTGAAATCGGGCAGCATCTATATCGACTCCAGCACCGTTTCGCCGGACCTTGCGCGAAAAATTGCCGCGGCGTGCGCCGGAAAAGGCGTGCGCTTTCTCGACGCTCCGGTAACCGGCGGCGACTGGGGCGCCAAGAAGGGTGAACTGGTCTTCATGATTGGCGGCGAAGCGGAAACGCTGAAGGCCGTCGAGCCGATACTGGGCGTAATGGGCAAGCGGTGGTTTCTTCTCGGGCCTAACGGCGCGGGTCAAACGATCAAGTTGGCGATGAACTCAATCCTCGCGCTGCAGGTGGAAGCCCTCGCCGAAGCGCTTGCCTTGGTCACGGCTGCGGGGCTCAAAGGCGAGGGTCTGATCGAGGTCATGCAGTCGAGCATGGCACGGTCCGGGGTTCTCGACGTGAAGGCTCCGAATCTCCTCAAAGGCGAATACGCGCCCAGCTTCCCTTTGCGCTTGATGTATAAGGACATTAGCCTTGCGCTCGACCTTGCGAACGAACTCGGCGTCACGTTGCCCGCGGCCCGTGCCGCCTGGGAGACGTATGGCAGTGTGAAGGCCGCCGCCAAACAAGACCTGGACTATTCCGCGGTGATGAAGTTTTGGCGGCCGTGAGTTGAAACACAGCTCTTGTCCGATGGCCGCCAATGCCGCGCCTTGGTTGGGATGGTAACCAATTCGATTTAGTTGATCAAACCGGCGGGCAAATTACATACCATCCGCGGACTCACCGGGCACTCCGGCTGCGCCCTATTCGCGGTCACCAATTCAGCCGGAGCGCCCTGACTTTGCCCGCGAAACTGAGCACGTCAGCGCTTGCGATAGCGAAGCTTGTCGATCCCTAACCGTTTGATGCGAAATTCCAGCGTGGACGCTGGCATTCCCATTTTCTTGGCCGCGCCGTTTTCGCCGGAGATTTTGCCTCGCGAAGCGGCAAGTGCCGCTTCGATCCCCTCGCGCTCTTCGGTTTCGGCGGGATTTCCCGCGAAGGCTTCGTGGTGCGCGGCTGGGAGCATCTCCGCGTCGATGCTCAGTACGCCGTTGCGCGAAAGAATTACCGCACGCTCCACGGTATTCTCCAGTTCTCTCACATTGCCCGGCCACCGATGCGCTTGCAATAGGTCCATCGTTTTTCGTTCGACCCGCGAAATCTTTCGCCCGAATCGCTGGCCATATTTATCCGCGAAATGCGCCACCAGCGGCGGTATGTCTTCGGCGCGATCGCGCAGCGGCGGCACGTGCACGGGAAAAACGTTCAGCCGGTAGTACAAATCGCTGCGAAACCTGCCGCATCGCACCTCTTCGGCCAGATCGCGATTCGTGGCCGCCACCAGACGAACATCCACCTGCAATGTGTGCGTGCCGCCCAGCCTCTCGAACTCTCTTTCCTGAAGCACGCGCAGCAGTAAAACCTGCATCTCTTGCGGCAACTCGCCGATTTCATCCAGGAACAGCGTTCCGCCGTGGGCTTGCTCGAAGCGTCCCTTGCGCCGATCCACGGCCCCGCTGAAGGCGCCGCGCTCATGACCAAACAGTTCCGATGCCAGCAGCGTGGGCGGGATCGCCGCGCAATTCACCTTCACGAGTGGACCGCGGGCGCGTGGCGACCTGCGGTGAATTGCGCGCGCGATCAATTCTTTTCCCGTGCCGGTTTCACCGGTGATCAGGACGGTGGCGTCGGTGGTGGCGACTTGCTCGACAGTATCCAGCGCGCGTTTCAACTCCGCAGAGTGTGCCAGAATTTCCTCGAACCACGGCGCCTGCCCCAGCTGTTCCCGCAACGAAATGTTTTCCGCTTCCACTTGCTCTCGCAGCTTGCGAATCTCCTCGTTGGCCAGGGCGTTCGCCGTGGCGATGGAAAGTGCGCGAGACACATCCTTCAGGATGGCCAGTTCGCCGGGAGGAAAACCGCGCTGCTGAACCCTGGTGAAAGCCGCCACACCCAGCACTTGCCCGCGCATCACCAGCGGCACGGCGGCATAGGACCGGATTCCACTCCGGGCCAGATGAAACTCGTGGCGATACCAGCTTTCTTTTTGCAGCAGGTCATCGCAGGCGTAAGGCTCGCCAACGTCGTCCTGCTTGCTGTGCATCGGGGGATAAGGAATGAGCGGTCGAAGCACTTCGAGTGGTGGCGGTTGAGCATAGCTGCCGGAGCGTGCCGCAAGTTGCGCGGGCGTCTCGCCATCGAGACGGGGGACGCCGACAAGATGCAACGCCAGTAGCCGGTGCCGATCGCCGTCCTGATCGGGCACTTCGCTCGGGACCGTGAAGTCGATGATCCCAACCGAATCGAAAGGCACGGCAGGCAAGAGCACGTCCCCGAGCGCCGCCAACACGCCCGGCAACTCCCGCTCGGTACTGACCGCCTCCCAGGTGCGCAGCATAAGAAGGAATCGGCGGGATTCTCCTAAAGTGGCCTCTTGTGGATTTACGTGTTCCTCTGCCATAGCACCAGATTAGCAATTCTTGTGACTATTGTGAATTAGCAAGTCGGTGTTGCGAATATAATTGCGACCTGCCCGCTCGCTTTCGGTATATCACGTTTATATTCATATATTTAACAAATTGTGAATTTGGCGATCGACATGCCCTTATAAGCACCGAGAGGGCCGTTGCAAGTACACCGGGCCTTGAAAAGGTTCCTGATTATGCTTTCCATTCTATTCTGCTTTGTTCTAAGTTCTCTGCCGCGAGCTGTGGCGCTCATCGCCGAGATCCAAATTGACGCTGTCGTGATGTCTTTGGCGGTCTTCGCTTTCATTCTCTTTCGTCTTCGACATAATTCCCGCTGAGGTGCGCTCGCGTCCTGAGCCATCGCCCGGTTTACTGACTCCGCTGCGGAGCTTGAGCAGATATATTATTAGACAATTTTACCTCGCTCGGGTGTCCTACAAGCGGAGGCAGGAAACGGCAGAACAACGAACTTGGCCGAGGGCAAACTCAGCGCCAGCGACGTCAGGCGGCTCTACGGCCAGCACGGCCCGGCGCTGCTCGCCTACGCCTGCTCGTTCGTTCGAGACCTGGCTACCGGCGAAGATGTTGTGCACCAGGTTTTTCTCCGGTTGCTTCAAGGGAAAACAACCATGCCTGAGGTGCCGATCGCCTATCTCTATCGGGCCGTGCGTAACACTGCGCTGAATGCGTGCCGCAACGTAGCGCGCGATGTACCGCTCGAAACGCATGCCATCTGGTTGGAATGTCGCGACGCCGATCGCGATGCATCACTGACTTTACAGCGGGCACTCAGCGATCTACCCGAACCGCAGCGCGAAGTCGTGGTGATGCGTATCTGGAGCGGCATGACCCTCGAGGAAGTCGCCGTCGCGACCGGGGTTTCGTTGCATACGGCCGCATCGCGCTACCGCTATGGCCTCGATAAATTACGCGAGCAACTGCGGCCTTATCGACAGGCCAGTGCAAAGGAGATGTGAGGGTGGAAGAACGCGACGAGCAATTTGAAAATTTTCTGCGTGAATTCAAGCCTCGCAACCCGCGCGCGCTGCCGGATACAAACGTCGGTGTTCCCTCCTGGCGAAGGTTGGCGGCCGCTGCTGCGGTGTTCATTGCGTCTGGTTCCGCTGTCTGGCTTGTCTCGCGAGCGGCCAGGCCTCGAAGCCTCGGAATCGCCGACGGTGCAAGCGATTTACAGCGGACTGGCGTAGCGCCAGCCCCGCCGTTGGGGCTGCTTCAACTCACGCATCTCGCACTCACGGACCCGAACCGGTTCGATGCCGCGCTGAGCGAAGCGTCCCGCGCGGAACTCCCGGATCTGCGGCGCACTGACTGCGCCTTGCAGGCACTTGCGAAGGAATAGGAAATGAGGAGGAAAACCGTGCTCGCTTACGGGAAGGGTCTTTTCACGATTTCAGCGCTTTGCCTGCTCGCGGCGACCACCAACGCGCAATCGACTATTCCTCCGGAGACGCGCAATGCGGCGCTTCGTTATTGGCTCGCTTTCGCCGATCTCCAGGACCCGCCGGCCGATCAAGCTACGGCGAAGCTTCTCGAGAAAACCGCCGCTGGTGACGCGCTGTGGGATGAGGCCGTGCTCGGACCGATCCTCGACAAGAATGAAGACGCAATCGAACGGATGCAACGAGCCACCAAGTTGCCGGAATGCGATTGGGGACTTGAGTACGAATTGGGTCCGCGCGCTTCCATCGCGTACGCTCCGAAAGCCAGGGTGCTATCGCGGTTGAATACCCTATACGGAATGCGGTTCGCGGCTAAGGGAAATACGCAGGGTGCGATTGACAGCTGGCTGGCTGGCATTCGTTTTTCGCAGCACCTGACCAGCGGGGGCACGCTGATTTTTTCGTTGATCGCCAAGATGGCGCTGGTAGCAAATCTTCACGCCCTCACGCAGGCGGCGCAGAGCGGAGTTTTGAGCGATGGACAGCGAAAGCAAATCGAAGCCGCGGTACAAGCGTTGCCGGAAGCAGGTTTTGATTGGGTCCGCGCTCTTCGTTACGAAGAAGCTCCGCTGAATATTGCGGTTGCCCAGATGGGCCAGGCATCGAATCCATCGTCCTACTACCAGGAAATGACGGGAACGCCGGCACCCGCCAATTTTACCCTGCCTACAGCCGCCGAAACAGCCGCGTTTCACAAGTTGATGGTTGGTGCGGAGGAAACGCTGAGACTTCCGCCAGACCAAGCGCGGGATAAATTGAAAGCCCTTCAGGACTCCGTGAAAACGCTGCACATCTTCTACCGGCAAACCACGCCGTCGTTCACGAGAATCAATGACGCGAGAGCGGAAGTCCAGGCCGCGCGGGAAAAACTTCTGCGGGCGGTCAGCTCTCAGCGTGTAGGCGCCGAGCTTGAGCCTGGCGTTCGGCGGTCGAGCTCCTAAAGAACGTTTTGAGGGCTCAGGCCTCTTCTTCGGCGTGGACCAGGTCGCCGTGCGCGGCCTTGTGGGCGGCGATTACTTTTTCGGCTAGTTCGTTCGGCACGTAATCGTAGTGCGAGAACTCCATGGAGTAGCTCGCGCGGCCTTGCGTTTTCGAAATGAGGTCGTTCGCGTACGTCAGCATCTCGGCAAACGGCACTTGCGCCTTGATGATGACGTTGTGCCCGCGGGCTTCGCTTCCGGCGATGCGGCCGCGGCGTCCGCTGAGGTCGCCCATCAAATCGCCGGAGTATTGATCGGGTGCGTAGACCTCGACGTGCATGACCGGCTCGAGTAGTGCGGGCTTGGCTTGTTTCATGGCTTCCTTGAACGCCAGCGAGCCGGCAATCCGGAACGCCATGTCGGAAGAATCGACATCGTGATATTTGCCGTCATACAGAGTAGCGCGGAAATCCACAACCGGAAAACCAGCCAGATAGCCGCGCGCGGCGGCTTCGCGGATTCCGCGCTCGACCGACGGAATCCAGTTGCGGGGAATCGCGCCTCCGAAGACGTCATCGATGAATTCGACGCCCTTTCCGCGTTCTACCGGCTCCATTTTGATGCGGCACACGCCGAATTGCCCGTGACCTCCGGATTGTTTCTTGTGTTTGCCCTCGGCGTCGGCACGGCCGCGAATCGTTTCCCGATACGCCACCTTGGGTGGCTTCAGCGTCAAATCGACGTGATAGCGCTTGTGCAGCTTGGCCACCACGACTTCAATGTGCTGCTGGCCTGTTCCCGCCAGGAGAAATTCCTTGGTTTGTGGATCGCGGGAGAAGCGCAGCGCGGGGTCTTCCTCCAGGATTTTGTGGATGGACACGCCGATCTTGTCTTCGTCCGCGCGCGTCTTTGGCTCGATGGCGAAAGTGATCGAAGGTTCCGGCAGTTGCGCGGGGCTGTAGAAGATTGGCGCCGATTTTTCACCGAGCGTTTCGCCGGTGGTGGTTTCCTTCAGCTTGGCGATGGCGCCGATGTCACCCGCGTGCAACTCCGAGATTTCATTGAGCTGCTTACCCTGCACGACCAGAGTGTGTTGCATACGCTCGGGCATGGAGCGGTTGAAATTCACCAGCGTGGCGTCGTTTTTCAGGACGCCGCTTTTCACCTTGAAATAATTGATGCGCCCCGCGAAAGGATCAGCCAATGTCTTAAACACGAACAGCGACAGCGGCTGGTTGTCGTCGTATTTGCGCTCGATGCGGTCGCCCTTGCCGGTGGGTTCTTTGAATCCTACCTGGGAATGCTCGTCGGGATGAGGAAACACGTCGGCGATAAAGGTCAGCAAGCTGGCGGTTCCGATGTTGTGCAGAGACGAGACCAGCAGTACCGGGAAGATTTTCTCCGCCACGATCGCTTTGCGAACACCCGGAATCAGATCCTGGATCGGGATCGTGCCTTCCCGGAAAAACTCTTCCATCAATTCGTCGTCGCCCTCCGCGATCATTTCCACGAGTTTTTCGTGTGCTTCTTTCGCTTCGTCGGCCAACGCCGCGGGAATTTCCTCGATCGATGGTTTGCCGTCGCCGTCGGGCTTGTACATGTGAGCTTTCATGCTCACCAGATCGATCACGCCGCGAAACCCGCGTTCGGTGCCGATCGGGAGCTGTAGCGCGACCACATTGCGGCCAAAAACTTGTTCGAGCGACTCCATCGAGCGTTCAAAGCTGGAAAGCTCGCGGTCCATCCAAGTCAGCACGAACGCGCGCGGAATGTCGTACTCGGTGCAGTAGTCCCAGACTTTTTCGGTCGTGACCTGCGAGCCGACGTGCGCGTCCACGGTGATCAGCGCCGCGTCCGCGCCGATCAGCGAGGCCTTCGCTTCGGTGATGAATGTCGAATAACCCGGCAGGTCGATAAAATTGATTTTTACATTTCCGCCGGAGCACAACGTGCAGGGCCATTCCGCATACGCGAGCCCGGTTTGAATCGAAATCTTTCGGCCGATCTCTTCGTCGTCCCAATCGGTGGTGGTGGTTCCTTCCGCAACTTTTCCCCATCGCGGCGTCATCCCCGCGGTGAACAGTAACGACGACACCAGTTGCGTCTTACCGGTGCCGCCGTGGCCGACAATGCCCACGTTTCGTATGTCCTTGGTCAGATAGTTCTTCATGTAGACCTCCCTATTCCGGTGATCCGGCGTCGAGGCCGGGATCGACTGGCGAGGTCCGCCCTGGGGGCTGAAGGCGCGGGCCTGCGCCTACACAACTTCGATACGGCTGAAGGAGGAGAACGTGGCCTCTACCTGGGTCCTCGCAACAAGCGAGGGCGAAGGTGGTACGAAACTTTTCCCTGGTACGCTCTCCAACGAGCGGATGCTAGCACACGGATATTGCCGCGGCAATTGTCGGTAGCACATGATATGTCCGGTTGAATTAGCACACGATATGTCCGCTTTTAGCGAGCCGCTAGGGTAGAGCTACCAGCCTGGAGGGGGGCATGGAGACCTACCCGAGGGCGGCAGTGGAGCGGGCGATGAAGAGACAGGAAGTGATCCTGCGAGCGGTGGCCAAGAAGATCACCTGGACGCAAGCGGGAGAGATCACCGGTCTGTGCGAGCTGACAGATGCGGCGCTGGAAAGAGCGTTAGGAAGAGTTCGGTTACGACGGACTTTTCGATCGTCGCTTAGGAATGCTCATAGCCTGGACTATTGCCGCTCGGGATTGGCAGGCCGTGGCGCATAGCCGGTGCAGGAAAACACCGGCAAGCGCGGATACTTCGAGAAGCGCGGGTCGTTGGCCGAGAGCTGGCACAGCACAAAGACCGAGCCGCGCGCGGACTCAATGCGGCGCGAGTGCTGGCAATTCGCGCACAACCCCGCATTCGGCGGCGGCCCATTTGACTTGTCGTCCGAAGTCATCGCGAATCGATTCGTGAGCAGCCACCGTGGCGATCAGGGAGTTGATGGCGGCGCTGGTGCGGCGGCGTCCGGTGGCGCAGCGGGCTTGGCAAATTCGGAGTCCGGGATTTCCGGGTTTAGTTCGATCTTGTCGATGACAAGTTTTTGCGTAAGGTCGGTCGCGGAGCTTCCGGAATCGATCTGGAAAGAGAATTTCAGACCTTCCACATTGCGATAGTCCCGGAAATAGGACTCGACCGGGAAGTCCTTGCCTTCGGCCCGACGCTTGCCTTCCCACTTCGATAGCAGGTAGGTGTTGGCGTCGAAAAGGTAGTAGCGCACATCACCGCTCTTAGTGGTGAGCTTGACCCGCCATACATCCTTATCTTCGACCTTGTCTTTTCCCACCAGCTCAACCTTGTTGCTTTTTTTTGCGTAGTCGACCAGCGGCCCGTCGAAGTCCGCTTCTTCGGTGATGTTCTTCAGATCTTCGTCGCTCATGGATTCCGGATTTACTTTTCCGGCGAAAGGATTGTTGGCCCAACCTTGCGTGCCGTCGAAGACGCGAATCATCGTTTGGTTCTGCACCGTGAGCGTCATGTGCATTTTCAGCGGGCGTTTGAGCTCGACCGCGAACGGGCCTGACGCTTCCGAGCCGAACGAAATCGTCCCCGCAACGCGCTGGGACTTAAGCGCGTGAATCTTGGCGAGTCCTCCCCTGGCTACGAAAACCTTGGCGAGGATTTGCGTGACCGTTTGCGCCCGAAGGGAGGACGCAAAGAAGCAAAGAAGTAACGAAGTAACGATGACGCGGCCAAGCCGCAGACTGGGCGCAGGAAAGCTGGCTGCCGACGATTTTGTGGTCATTGCTTGAACGTTCCTTCCTCGCGCCAGCGAGCCGCGCGTGCATTTCATCGTAGAGGCAGAAAGGGCCGGAGGTCAATTTGGCGATGGAAGAGAACGGCCGTAGGCTCCGCCAAGCGCTACAAGGCTGGCACCGAGATCTTAGGGGAGGACCGGCTTGGCTTCAGCGGCGGGGAGAGAGACGCCCAGAATCTGGGCCAGCGTTGGCGCGATGGCGCGCATATCGATCGGGCCCAGCGAATGACCCGCAGGAATATTGGGGCCGCTGATAAAAAAGGAAGAGTTCATGTCCGGGACATCGGGCCAGTAGCCATGCATACCCTTGGAGGTGCTGGTGGTCACGAGGTTGCCGGAAACTCCATCGCCGGTGACGAAGCCGGGACGCAGCGCGACCAGGAATGTCGCGTCGGGAAAACCCCCGCGGGCATGCAACTCGTCTTCGTTGACGATACGGTCGATGCCGTTGGCAGGGTCGGCGGCAAGCGCGGCCAGCAGGGTGGCCACTTGCGTTTTGGTGGCGGAATCATTTTTGTCCTGCAGAACGATTGCTTCGCTGCCGCCGGCTCCCCAGATGGTGGCCTTCCACAATTTGACCTGGTCTTTCTCGTCGAAATCGATGAGGCCGGCGCTGCGGAAGGCGACCGCAAGATGGAACGCTTTATTGACGGGGACGAAACCGTGATCGGAAACGACGCAGACGACCGCGTTTTTGCCATACGTATGCTTGATCGATTTAAGAATTTGGCCCAGCGCGGCGTCGATGCGCTCCAGCGTCGCTATGCTTTCGGCTGAGAAGGGTCCGGAGGCGTGTTCTTCGGTATCGAGCGCCGTGAGATAAATCGTGGCGAAAGCGGGACGCTTCAGTTCCAGCAGACGCGCGGCGAATTTGGCACGGATTTCGTCGCCGGTGATGGATTCGTCGATGCCATCGGCGTACGGCCCAAGGTCTTTTTCGAGCGCGTCGAGCAGCCCGGGAGTGGTGAGGACCCGGACCAACTTACGATCGTCGGGGGTCCCGGCGCGCCAGTACTGCGGCAGATTCCATTTGATGTGCGGTTCGGCGACGCTAACCGGCCAGTGCACGTTTGCGGTGACCAGGCCGGCAGCCGCAGCAGCGTCCCACAGCGTCGGCACCTTGATGTCTTCCGCGTACCAATACCAGCCTCCGTAATTCTTGCGCAGCGGGTCGAACGTATTGTTGGCGTAGATGCCGTGCGTGGCGGGGGCGACTCCCGTGAGCAGCGTCGTGTGGCTCGGATAGGTGACCGTGGGAACCACGCCGTGAACGCCCGTAGAGTAAGTGCCTTCGCGGAGAAAACGTCGCAGGTTGGGAATTTTCAGCCCGTGAGCTTCGGCGTCCAGGACATACTCGGGCTTGAGGCCGTCGATGGAGATAAGAACAACCGCGGGCCGTGACTTCTGATCCGGGGCAGGCGTGGCCGCGGCGGAAGTGCATACGAGCAGCGCAGCGACGATCGCCAAACAGAACGAGCGGAGCGTGTCGGAAAGGTCGTGCCGGCTCATCTGGGATTCCTCAGCAACATGACAACGGTATAACAAAGTTGTGAACCACAGGTTGCTCGCACCCAAGGCAAGATACCACTTGTTGCCACCGAATAAGTCCGAAGAGCGTTCTCCACAGTTCAGCCACGTAAGAAACCGCAATGGGGTTGACTTTGCTGTGCTACTCGTTACAAATGGTCTCTCCAATTCCGCTGTCCATGGATCGCATTCCTTATGAATATTCTTGATCTCCTTGTCGGAAAGCCGCTCGCCACTTCTGACGAACGCGCCGAACAGGTAGGTCCCAGCCGAGGCATTCCCATTTTCGGTTTGGACGCGCTCAGCTCCGCGGCTTATGGTCCCGAAGCCGCCCTCAGCCTGCTCATTCCGTTGGGTCTGCTGGGCTTGCGGTACATCCTACCCATCAGCACAGCAATTATCATTCTGCTGGTCATCGTCTACTTTTCGTACCGCCAGACGATTGCCGCGTATCCCATGGGTGGAGGATCCTACACGGTCGCGCGATTCAACCTCGGACCGTTCCCAGGTTTACTGGCGGCTGCGGCGTTGCTGACCGACTACATCTTGACCGCGGCCGTGGGCATCTCCGCTGGAGTGGGAGCCCTGGTCTCCGCGGTTCCAAGCTTGCAGCCGCACACCGTCAGTTTGTGTGTCGGCATTCTGGTCGTCATTACGATCCTGAACCTGCGTGGACTTCGCGAAGCCGGCTTCGCGTTCATGTTGCCCACCTATCTTTTCGTCGGGACCTTGTTCATCACCATCGCGGGAGGCTTGCTGCACATGGCTCTCAGTGGCGGCCAACCGCAGCCGCTGACGCCGCTCCCTGTTCCGCCTCCGGTTACCGCGGCGGTCACCTACTGGTTGCTCCTGAAAGTGTTTGCCAGTGGCTGCACGGCGCTCACTGGCGTGGAGGCCGTGAGCAACGGCGTCAGGGCCTTTCGCGAGCCCGGCGTAAAAAACGCGCAGCGCACCCTCACGGTGATCATTTTTATCCTGGCTGTACTTCTCGCGGGAATTTCTTATCTGGTAAAAGTTTACGGCATCGTCGCCACCGATCCCGGTCAGCCCGGGTACCAAAGCATTCTTTCCATGTTGATCGCCGCGATTTTCGGCAGGGGCATGTTCTACTATTTGACGATCGGCTCGATCCTCCTAGTGCTTTCGCTGTCCGCAAATACCGCGTTTGCCGACTTTCCGAGGCTTTGCCGCGCCATCGCGCAAAACAATTATCTGCCGCACGTTTTTGGTTTTCGCGGGCGCCGCCTGGTTTACACCTACGGAATTTTGGTTCTCGCTATCCTGACGGGCGCGCTGCTCATTCTTTTCGGCGGCATCACCGACAGGTTGATTCCGCTCTACGCCGTTGGCGCGTTTCTCGCCTTCACACTCTCCCAGCTCGGCATGGTTGTGCACTGGAAGAAAAAGCGCGGCCCGCATTGGTTGAAGAGCGCCATGGTCAACGGCCTCGGTGGAACGGTGACCGGTATCACCGTCATCGTCGTTCTGGTCGCGAAGTTTGTCGAAGGCGCTTGGATCACCATGCTCTTTATTCCGATGTTGATTTTATTTTTTGTGGCTGTGCGGCGCCACTATCACTCTGTATCGATCAGCACGCGCTGCACGACGCCGGTGGAGCCCGGCAGCCAGCTGACACCGCCCATCGTCGTCGTGCCCATTGACCGTTGGAGCCGTACCACCAAGCAGGGCCTGGAACTTGCCTCCCGGCTTACGCCGGAAGTCATTGCCCTCCATGTCGATCCCGAAGAGCACTCGGAACTGCTCCGGGAAGACTGGGATCGCTACGTGCTGGAGCCGTTTCGGGCGTGCGGTGATCCGCATCCAAAGCTGGTGATGATTCCATCGCCGTATCGGTTCGTGATCATCCCCCTGGTCCAATACATACTCGAACTGTCGGACAAACACCCGGAACGCCGCATCGTCGTCGTTATTCCCGAGCTGGTGGAAGACCGCTGGTATGAATATTTCCTCCACAACCAGCGCGGACGCTTGCTCGAGTGGATGCTGCTCGTGCGAGGAAACGAACGCATCTTTACGCTGAGTGCCCCCTACTATCTCGGTTGCCATTCGCGAGCGGAGGAAAGCCATTCGGACTCGGTGACGCCCTCAGGCAAGACCTAGCCAAGAACCCTGCCAAAGCCGGAAAAATCGATCGGCCGCGTAATTTGCTAGAATCGGGCTCGATGCTAAGGCGCGTAATCTTGTGCGTACTCCTGCCCGCGATTTTCGGGGCCACACTCGGCTTCCTGGCCCTGGCTTTCGCCGTGCAGAACGAACCGGTTTTGCCCGTGCCGGTGCTCGCGGTTTTTTCACCCGGACTGAAAATTGCGGAAATGTTCACTCCCGCAAGACATGAGTCGCTCGGCTCGACGTTCGGCGGATTCCTGCGCGTCGCCATCGGGGTCAACGCCCTTCTCTACTTTTCGATCTTCGCGCTCGCCGGCTATTTGATCGACCGCCGCCTCTCGCGCTAGCTCCACGGGCTTCGCGCTCGGTTGTTCGCATTGCAGCCGAGTCCGCGAGCCTCGATCTGAGAGGGTTCGAATCCGCTCCGTTAGATCTCGCCCAAATCGCTAGAAGTGTCGCTCATTCCCTGTGTAAATCGTCTCCGTTTCGGCCTGCCAACGACGAGAACTCATTCGATGCACGTTCTCTTGTCGCGAGGTTTTACTGCGATTGGCTCGGAGTATCCGTTTCACATCCAACCAAACTGTGGCCGTAGGTCGAGGAAATCAACGCCTCCAGGCAGGGCAGATCCAGAGCGTGTGGCGAGTCTTCGCGCATGATGCCAAAAACTTTTTCGAGAGGCAGCGCGTCGCGATACGGCCGCTTCGCTCGCAGCGCATCGAACACGTCCGCCACCGACAAAATGCGCGCCGCCAAAGAGATCTGTTCTCCGGCGAGGTTGCGCCAATATCCCGAGCCATCCAGCCGCTCGTGGTGCGCCGCCGCATCGCTGCTGAAAGACTTGAACGCGGGAATCCTCTTGAGAATTTGCAGCGTGTAATAAGGGTGGTCCCGAACGACTTGCCATTCCTCGTTGGTGAGTTTCCCGGGCTTTTCCAGAATGTCGTTGGGCACGCTCAGTTTGCCGATGTCGTGCAGCAGCGCCGCGCGCCACAACTGCTTCTTGTCGGTCTCGCTCATGCCGAAATGCCTGGCGATGTCCAGGGCCGCGGTGGCCACCCCGTTGGAGTGCTGGTACGTGAACGGAGACTTGGCGTCGATGATGTCCGCGAAAGCCAGGCATATGTTGTCGATCGTGCCTTGGTCCGCGATCAAGCGCCGCTGCTCCGGCTCCAGCGTCAAGACGTCCTGAAGCAGTTGCTTCGAGTCCAGCCTTTCCCACAGGCTGCCTTCGGTGCAAAGCGACTCCGCGGCTTTGACGAGCTGGGGATCGAACCACCGGCCGCTGCGCTGCTGCACCGCGTGGATCGCAGCAGACGGCCCTCGCGCGGCGAGGAACACTTCCAGCGTTTGCGAAAGATTCGCGATCCTTGAGAAAATCGGAATTTCCTGGTCCGTAAGATGGTTTGGGTAGCCGCCACCGTTCCAATGCTCGTCCAGGCTGTGAATGCCCGCGGCGACGGCGTCGGAGAATCCCAGTTTCTTCGCGATAAAAGAGCCGCGCTCGCACCGTATTTTTACCAGTTCGCGGGAATCCTGCTGCTGCGTAGCCGCCACTTGCAGCAATTTCCATATCCGCTGCGGTAGAGGTGAATTCGTGGCCACGTGGGTGACCGCGAACTGCAAGCTCTCAAATCCCACCCTGGTCCAGTCCGTCGTCTTCACGTCCCGCTTGGCGCGAATCTCGTCGGCGTTCAGGATGTGAAACAACCGGCTGGAATTGCTGCTGCATCCCGCGTCTTTCAACAACAGCGTGTAGTACAGGTCGGCTTGTTCCTGCGCCGGCATTCCGATGCGCTGCGCCAGTCGCATCCCGATCACGCAGCTGCGCACCGAATGCCCCATCGAGCGTCCTTCGGTCAGGTCCAGCGCGTAAGACAGAGCGGAGATAAGTTCCGATGTACGAATGGAATCGGGGGCTTCGGCCAACTCAGCCTTCAGCCAGGCGTCGGAATGCCGCAGAGGCGTAGTTTCGGCTAGCGTAGATGTATCCAAAATGTCCCCCTACCAGTCCCAGAGCCCGCCGCAACCCGCCGCCGGTCCGCCGCCGAATCGTGTGGATTCGGAAGCGTCCCGGCGTCCACCAGAGTAGCGGTACGATAGTTGGCTCCCAATGGAACTGTGGGCTCATTTCTACGGAACCGACGTACTATCGGAACTTGCCTTTGCTCCGACGACCTCAACCTATCAAACATTACAATCACCGGAGGACCACGCAATCCCCAGCCTGCTTCCCAGCCAACTCCACCTACCTGCAATCCTTCCATTCATTGCAAAATAACCCGTGCCCGCGACCGCCATCTTCTTCGCCGCATTCTCCCTTGCCATCTGGTTCTACCTGGCCGCAGCCCGCGGCATGTTCTGGCGCCTGAGTCCATTCGACGACGACGAAGCAGTGCACGCCTCACCGCGGACTTGGCCCCAGGTAGTCGCCATCATCCCTGCCCGCAACGAAGCCGAAACCATCGGTCAAACGATCGCCGCGCTACTCCGACAAGACTATCCAGGCGAATTTTCCATAATCGTAGTAGACGACCACAGCGAAGACCAAACCTCACAAATCGCACTGCAATCCGCGAAAAAGCGCGGCGCGGAATCCCGCGTCGGCATTCACAACGCATCGCCCTTGCCGCCCGGCTGGACCGGCAAGCTCTGGGCCCTCAACCAGGGCCTGCGTGATCCCGTACTTCTGCAGGAGGGCACGGTGTCAACCGCGCCGAAAAGCGCCTCCGACTCTGGGGCTTTAGCCCCTGCGGCCTCGGTTCACAAATCCGCGCCCACATTCTTGTGGTTCACCGATGCCGACGTAGTTCACGCCCCCGACACACTTCGCCGCCTGGTCGCCCGCGCCGAGCAAAGCAAACTCGATCTCACCTCCCTGATGGTCCTCCTGCGAGCGAAAACGTTGCCGGAACGCGCCCTGATCCCCGCCTTCCTGTTTTTCTTCCTGAAGCTCTGCCCGCCGTGCTGGATCGCCGATCCGAAGGCAATGACCGCGGGAGCAGCCGGCGGTTGCATACTCCTTCGTCGCGAAGCCCTCGACCGCATCGGAGGTCTGGCCGCGATCCGCAGCGAAGTAATCGACGACTGCGCCCTGGCTCGCGCCGTAAAGCACAGCGGCGGGAAAATCTGGATGGGCCTCACACACGCCAGCCGCAGTCTCCGCGCCTACGTCACCTTCGCCGAAATCCGCGACATGATCGCTCGAACCGCGTTCACGCAGCTTCGCTACTCCACGCTGCTGCTTCTGGGCACATTGGTGGGAATGTTTCTGACATACCTGGCGCCCATAGCGCTTCTCTTCGTACCCAACCACGCAACACGCATCCTAGCGCTGGCCGCGTGGCTGCTGATGTCGTTCACATTTTTGCCAACGATTCGTTTCTACCGACTGTCGCCGCTCCGGGCGCCGCTGCTTCCGCTGGCCGCCGTGTTCTACGCGCACGCAACGTGGCTCTCCGCCCTGCGCTACTGGCTCAACCGCGGCGCCCAATGGAAAGGCCGCGCCCAGGCTCCGCGTCAGTCTTGACCCTGCGCCACCACTCCTGCGTCCGTGGAAACGGAAACCGTTCGCCACTTCGCGGTTTCCTGCTCGACAAATTTATTCTTGTCGGAGCGCTTGCAATGTGTCCGTGCCCAGCGGCAATCGAAGCGGCAGCTCCCCATGTCATTGGTATCGATGCGAAAGGATTTGCCGCAGGTATCCTCTCAGTTTGCCCGCGGCCTAAAGTCCCAGCTTCATTTACTTGTAGGGCGGGGCTCGCTCTGCCCGGCGTCAACACCGGCAAGGGGCACCCCGGGTTCGCCGCTCTCTCGCTACTTCAACGTATACGTCAGCTTCACCATCCCGGTCTTTTTGTAAACGCGCTGCTCCGCCAGCTTTAGCGCTCTCCGCTTCGCTGGAGGCGGTAGCAGCGGAATGCCTTCTCCCAGCAGCACTGGAATCAGCCCGACCTCTATCGTGTCCACCAATCCCTTCTCCAGAAAACTGCGGAATAACGATCCGCCCCCGAACAACCAGATGTCTTTGCCAGGTGCCGCACAAAGACCTGTGACAGTTTCCTCCAGCTTGTCGGCGACAATCGTCGCGTCCGGATATTCGGCTGCACGCAGCGTCTTCGAGAAAACCACGATCTTCATTCCGGGCACCGACGCCTGCCCCGCTTCGACCATGCGCTGGAATGTTTTGCGCCCCATCACCAGCGTGTCGTACTTCGCGAACATCGCCCCGAAATCGATCTCCGGATCGGTCACGATCCAGTCCGCTTCTCCGTTCGGCCCCGCGATATACCCGTCCAGGCTCATCGCCACGCCATAGCAAATTTTTCGCACCGAAGCCACCTCGCGTTCACGTAATCCCGCACGCAACGCACCCTTATCTCACAACCGACAGTAGACCGTGAAGATGCTGATAAGATACGTCCGAAAACTGGTACCTTTCGGAGGACATCATGATTTCTGGGGCTCATATCATCGTCTACAGCAAAGACGCCGACGCTGACCGCGCGTTTTTTCGGGATATTCTCGGATTTCCGTCGGTGGATGCCGGACACGGCTGGTTGATCTTCGGCATGCCGCCTGCCGAGGCCGCGTTTCATCCGACCGATGGGAACGGCCGCCACGAGCTTTACTTCATGTGTGACGATCTGAAGACAGAAATGTCAGCACTCGCGAAAAAAGGCGTGTCTTTTACAGCCGTGGAAGAAGCCCGGTGGGGGTCGATCAGCAAACTCCGTCTCCCGGGAGGAGGCGAGGTCGGCTTGTACCAGCCAAAACACAAGACGGCATGGAAACCCGGCACAAGACCATAAGGACGGAAGGCCGATTCAAGGTTCTGGTCTGCTGCACCCGAATTTGTTATAATCAGGCTCGGTCAGGTTCAGGGCTATATCCCGTTTTCAAGGAATGGCACCGGAGGCCACCATGAGTGTTGTGCCCCCTACGGGCGACGGCAAAGTTACCGTGCCCGCTCTCTTGCAGCGCAAGTCCGCTGCGAGATTCTCCTTCACAGAAAATTATCTGTTTGACGGCGTATGACTATCCCACCGCGCGTTTGGTGGATGAAGCGGGCGTTGACGTCATTCTCGTGGGCGATACGCTTGGCATGGTCGTGCTGGGCTATGAAACCACGCTGCCCGTCACACTCGACGAGATGATTCACCACACGCGAGCAGTGCGGCGCGGGACGCGGCGAGCGCTGCTTGTTGCGGACATGCCCTACGGCAGCTATCACACCGATATCGCGGAATCGCTGCGCAACGCCGTGCGGGTCGTGAAGGAAGCGGGAGCGGAAGCCGTCAAGGTCGAAGGCGGCGAGCGGCGGCTGGAACTGATCGTGCGGCTGACCGAAGCGGAGATTCCTGTGATGGGCCACGTCGGGTTGACGCCCCAGTCGGTGAATGCGCTGGGCGGCTATCGCGTGCAAGGCAAGACCGTGGACGCCGCCGAGCAGTTGCTCCGCGATGCGCACGCGCTGGAAGCGGCGGGCGCTTTTGCGGTGGTGCTGGAAGCGGTGCCGCGAGAGCTTGCGGCGCAGATTACGCGGGAGTTGCAAATTCCCACAATCGGTATCGGTGCCGGGCCGGAATGTGATGGCCAGATTCTGGTAATCAACGACATGCTGGGGCTCACCTTCCATCCCGCGCCGAAATTTGTGCGGCAATATGCCAACGTCGGCGAGATTATGGCCAACGCCGTGCGCGAATATTGCGAGGATGTGCGCGCCGGTGGATTCCCGTCGGATGCCGAGTCGTACCATTCCGGCGAAGTGCTGAAGCGCCGGAAGCTGCTGCACATTGATTGTTGAATCCTAATCGAGCGCGAAATATTCCGCCGAACGCGGTGAACGGAACTATGACACCTGAAGACATTGGTCTGCTCTACGATTTCAACGCCTGGGCGAATCATCGTTCGCTGGAAGCTGCCTCCGCTCTCACGCCGGAACAATTCACGAAACCCCTCGGCTCCAGTTTTTCTTCGGTGCGCGACACGCTAGCGCACATTTGCGGCGGAGAATGGGTTTGGCTTGAACGCTTTCTCGGCCGTTCGCCCTCTTCCATGCCAGACAACTCCGTGTTTCCCGAGGTGGCGAGCTTGCGCGCCCACTGGCAGCCGATCGGGACGAATCTGCTGGCCTTCGTTCGCGGGCTGACACAAGCAGATCTTGACCACGTCCTGGAATATAAGACGATGAAATTCGGCGTCTACACAAATCCTTTGTGGCAATCGCTACAGCACCTCGTGAATCACGGTACCTATCATCGCGGCCAGGTCACCACGATGCTGCGCCAACATGGAGCGCAACCCATCCTCACCGACCTGATGCACTTCTACCGCGAGCGCGCCATCGCGGCGGGTGCCTGAGTCTCCGGAGCGCCGACCACTTCTCCGTGGAAACCATCCGAACCATCGCCTGGATGAAAGAGCATGCGCGGCTCGTGCGCGCTGAAAACCGCATCATCGGCCTGATCCCCACGATGGGCGCGCTACACGAAGGACATCTCGCATTGGTCAAGCGCGCAAAGCGGGAATGCTCGGAAATCATCACCTCGATTTTTGTGAATCCCAAACAATTTGGACCGAACGAAGACTTGGCGAGATATCCGCGAACCTTTGAAGCCGACGCTGAAAAGCTTGCCGCGGCCGGAGTCGACGCCATCTTTGCTCCGGAAGCGGCGGACGTTTATCCCAGCGCCTTTCGCACCTATGTCAATGTCGAAGGCCTGAGCGAGCGTCTCGAGGGCCGTTCGCGCCCGGGACATTTTCGCGGTGTGGCGACCGTCGTGCTGAAACTGCTGGAAATCGTGCAGCCGCACTTTGCCTACTTCGGCCGAAAAGATGCTCAGCAAGTCCAGATCATTTCGCAAATGGCCCGCGATCTGAATGTCGATGCGGAAATCATTGTTTGCCCGATTGTCCGCGAGACTGACGGCTTGGCGCTTTCTTCGCGCAATGCCTATCTCAAACCAGACGAACGGAAGGCCGCAACGGTCTTGCATCGCGCATTGACGGCCGCTCGTGACGAACTCGCCGCAGGTGCGCGCGACGCGCTGCAACTGCAAACGGTGCTGCGTAACGTGTTACAAGCCGAGCCGCTCGCAGCCGTCGATTACGCCGAGATCGTGGACGCGGATACGTTCGAGCCCGTCGTACGCGTCGCGCGCCCTTCCTACGTGGTCCTCGCCGTCTTCTTCGGTAAGACTCGCCTGATCGACAACCTCTACATCGAGCCCGCAAGCTCTGGCATCGGCGATCTGCAGTTCCACATGTAGGCGCCGGGCTTTAGCCCGGCCAGCCTATTCCGTTTCCGGACCGCAAACGATCGCGTGGATGAAGGTTACCTCGGCGCCGCGGGCTACTTCGACGCGGCGGCTAGGACTTCCGCGGCGTGATTTCTTACTTTCACGTTGTCCCAGATTTGCTCGATTTTGCCGTCGGCGTTGATCAGGAACGTGCTGCGTACGATGCCTTGGTACGAGTGGCCCATGAATTTCTTCATGCGCCACATTCCGTAGGATTCGATCATTTTGTGGTCGGGATCGCTGAGCAGCGGGAAATTCAGTTTTTGCTTGGCGCGAAATTTGGCGAGGGACTTCTCCGGGTCGGCGCTGGCACCCAGGACCAGCACGCCCATTTTGTCGAAGTCTTTCTTTGCGTCGCGAAACTCGGACGCTTCGGTTGTTCAACCGGGGGTGTTGGCCTTGGGAAAGAAGAAGAGCACGACGCGCCGGCCGCGGAAATCGGCAAGGGAGAGCGTTGCGCCTTCGTCGGTCTTTAAACGAAAGTTGGGGGCTTTGTCGCCTGGTTTCAGCATTGACCTTGCCTCGTATTATGAACCTCGATCGCTCTGGGCGTTGAGGTTCTTCGGCCATCCTGGTCGGATGGCTTCAGCAGGACACGTCGCGGTGCGGCCGAACTTTCGGTCTTGGCTTGATTCAGGTCGTCTCTGACCGGCATCTTACTTCGGCTCCGTCAGTAGCTTGCGAACTATGTCGTTGACGGCTTGGGGGTTGGCCTGTCCGCGGGTGGCGCGCATCACCTGGCCTACGAAGAACTTGAAGACGCCTTCGTTGCCCGAGCGGAACTTCGCTACGTTGTCGGGATTCTTGCCGATGACTTCGTGGGCGGCTTGTTCGATCGCAGAAGTGTCGCTGATTTGGGCGAGGCCTTCCGCGGCTACGATTTCGTCGGCGCTGCGACCGCTCTCAAACATTGTCGCGAAAACCTTTTTGCCGATCACGGCGGTGATCTGGCCGGATTCGACGAGCTTCAGGAGTTCGGCGAGTGCGGCGGGTTTGACTGGGCTGGCTTCGATTTCCTTGCCGGAATCGTTGAGGCGGCGCAAGAGCTCGGTTTGCATCCAGTTGGCGGCGTTCTTTCCCGTTGCGCCGGCTTTGGTCACCGCTTCAAAATAATCGGCCCGCGCTTGCGAGGACGTCAGTACCTCGGCGTCGTACGGGGTCACGCCATAGTCGCTGACAAATCGGGCTCGCTTCGCTTCCGGCAGCTCCGGGATCGTGCGGCGGATTTGTTCGCGCCAGGCGGCGCTTACATGGACCGGGAGCAGATCGGGCTCGGGGAAATAGCGGTAGTCGTGAGCTTTTTCTTTCGAGCGCATCGAAACGGTGTGCCCTTCGTGCTGGTTCCACTGGCGGGTTTCCTGCAGGACGCGGCCGCCGCTTTCGATTACGCCGATGTGGCGCTCGATTTCGTATTCCAGGGCTTTTTGCAGGAATTTGAAGGAGTTGAGATTTTTTACTTCGACCTTGGTACCGAATTGTTCGGTGCCGCGCAGCCGGACACTTACGTTGGCGTCGCAGCGGAGCGAGCCTTGTTCCATGTTGCAATCGCTGACCGCGGTGTACAGCAGGATTTGGCGCAGCGTCGTGAGATAAGCGTAGGCTTGTTCCGGCGTCCGCATGTCCGGTTCGGAGACGATTTCCGCCAGCGGCGAGCCGCAGCGGTTGTAGTCAACGTACGTTTTGGTTGCGGACTCCGGGAAGCCTTCGTGAAGATTTTTTGCGGCGTCTTCCTCGACGTGCAAGCGCGTGATGCCGATGCGCTTTTTCGCGCCATTCAATTCGATCTCTACCCAGCCGCGCGTCGCGAGAGGCAACTCGAATTGCGAGATCTGGTAGCCCTTGGGGAGATCGGGATAGAAATAATTTTTCCGGGCGAAGCGCGAGTGTTCGTGAACGGTGCAATGGAGCGCGAGGGAGGCACGGGAGGCCATTTCGATTACGCGCTTGTTCAGGACCGGCAGAGTGCCGGGCAGGCCCAGGCAGACCGGACAGGTGTTGGCGTTTGGAGCGTCGCCGAAGCGCGTGGAGCAGCCGCAAAAGATCTTCGTGTTGGTCAGCAGCTGGACGTGGACTTCCAGGCCGATGACCGGTTCGTATTTCGCGAGCAGTTCGGGGGAGATGCTGGCCGTTTCTGGAGCCGATTTCGCCATGGGGAACGGAATTATAGCATTAGAGCATTTCGCCGCCCGCGATCACCAGGAATTGGCGGAATAAGCTTGCGAGACCGTGGGTGACCCTCAGCGGCTAAAGCCGAAACGCAAAGGCGCGCCGGTTCGGCACGACCGAGGTCGTGCCCTCCCTACATACGGCGGAAGCCCCGGCCTGCTAAAGAGAAGACCTTTTCTACGACTTGGAGAGCCGTGCGCGGACCTTGCCGCACCGAAACCACGGGCACTTCAGCTTCCTCCGTGCCAACCCTCAGCGCGCCGCCCGGCGGGCCACATTAGGTGGCGGGGAGGATGGTTACTCGGGGGCGGCCCGAGGGGCTGGACTCGACCGAGAGAGGGGTCTGGAAGACTTGTTCGAGGAGTTCGCGCTGGTAGACAGCGGCTGGAGGGCCGACGCGGAGGCTTTTGCCGTGGTGGAGGAGGACGATCTGGTCGGCGTATTCGGCGGCGAGGTTGAGCTCGTGGGTGACTACGACGACCGTGTAGCGATTCACGGCGGCGAGTTGCCGCAGGGTTTCGAGGAGGCCCACCTGGGAGCCGATATCGAGGTGGAGGGTGGGTTCATCGAGCAATAGGAGAAGAGGCTGTTGGGATAGTGCGCGGGCGAGAACCACGCGCTGCTTTTCCCCGCCGGAGATCTGGTCCATCCAGCGGTCCGAGAGATGCCCTGCGCCGACCTGGGCCAGGGCGTTGCGGGCGATGGTGACGTCTTCACGGGTCTCGAAACGCAAGGAGCGGCTGTGCGGGTGGCGGCCCTGGAGGACGAATTCCCAGGCGCGGGAGGGAAAGAGCAAGGGGCTTTCCTGCTGGACCATGGCGATACGCTGGGCGCGGATTCGCGGTGTGAGGGAGTGGGTGACGAAACCGTTAAGCAGGACACGGCCGGAGAGCGGCTCTTGCGCCCCCGCGATCAGCTTGAGCAGCGTGGATTTGCCGCTGGCGTTGGGGCCGAGGATGGCCACGATCTCGCCAGGGCGGGCTTGGAAGCTGCTGGCCTCGAGGGTGAAGAGCGGGGCCTGCGCCGGATTTGCGGAGTAGGCGTAGCTGACCTGCTCGACGCTGAGGCGAATATCGCTGGCGCGGGAGTTTTCGGCGAAATTGGAGGACGCAGGCATAATGTGCGACGCGGCGCTCACGCGACTTTGCGCCGGAGCAAATAGATGAACAGCGGAGCGCCAGCCAACGCGGTCATGGCGCCTACCGGGAGCTCGGACGGTGCGACGACGGTGCGGGCGAGAGTGTCCGCAATGACGACGGCAATGGCGCCACCGAGCGCGGAGGTGGGAATCAAGATGCGATGGTCGGAGCCGAAAATCATACGCATGACGTGGGGGACGAGCAGGCCGACATAGCCGATCGAACCGCTGACGGAAACGGCGAGGCCGGTCAAGAGCGATGCGGCGATGTAGACGACGATGCGAACGCGGTGCACATCGACGCCGAGATGCATGGCCTCTTTTTCGCCGTTGAGAAGCAGGTTGAGGTCGGAAGCGGTGGTGTAGATAACGCCGGTCGCGACCAGGAAGCCGATGACCACAAACCAGCGGAGGGTGGAAGGAAGTGAAGCAGAGAGGTCACCCATCAACCAGAAAGACATGCCGCGGAGATCGCCGCGACCCGCCAGAGTGGTAATCAGAAACATAATGATGGCCGATAAAAAGGATGCGGAAATGATGCCGGACAGGAGCAAGGTGCTGCTGTCGATCTGGCCTTCACGACGACCGAGAAAATAGACCGCGCTGATTGTGGCGGTAGCGCCCGCAAAGGCGCCAACCGGAGTGACCAGCGCGGTAAAGGCCAGGGGAATGGCGAGAAACGGCTGCGCAATCAGGGCAAGAATGGCGCCAAGCGAAGCGCCGCTCGAGACTCCGAGAACGTAAGGATCCGCGAGAGGATTGCGAAGCAGCGCCTGAAAGCTGGTGCCCGCAACGCCGAGCGACGCGCCGACGACGATGGCCAGTAAAATTCGCGGCAAGCGGATGTCGAGGACGATCATGTCGTAGTTGCTGGACAACTCGCTGGTCTTGCGCAGCAGCAGGTGCAGAAGATCGAGACCCAGGCCGTAGAGAGAAACAGGCACGGCGCCGAGCTTGAGCGCGATCACCACGACGATCAGCAAAATGATGGCGAGGTAACCGCAGCGCAGCATAAGACGCGGGAAAGTCAGCGGGCGCATGCGAAGGCCTCCGCGAAGCGGGGATTCTGGCGTGCGAAAGGAACCGATGGCCCGGAGGGCGAGGCCGGCGGCGCGGACGCCGGGGGATCCACTTTGTCTTTGCCTGGTTGGGCTTTTTGGTCGTCCTGGCCGTGGCCCGTATCCGGATTCTCGAGGAAAGCTTCGGGATGAAAGTGCCTGGCTAAATCTTCGATGGCGGAAACGATGCGTGGCGCCGGGCGTTCGACGGCTTCGCTGGTTTTGACAAAGCGATGATTGCGAACGGAATCGAGAATGCGCCAGCCGGGCAGGTCGGAAAGGGCTTCGATGCGCACAGGCATGGTTTCGGTATGGGAGCCGGCAAAAACCAGAAACTCAGGTTGCAAGCGCGCGACTTCTTCGAGGTTGACCTGCGGCCAACTTTGCGTCGAATCGACGATCGGATTCGGCACCGGCGTAGCGAAGCGCATCGGCGATAAACGTGTCTTTGCCAATGGAAATGAGCGGCTGGGTCCAGATGACGAACAAAACGCTACGCCTAGGGAGCGGTGCAATGCGCTGCTGAAGATCGGCCAGACGGCGCTCGAGATCTTTGGCGAGCGTGCTGCCGACCTCGGGTTCTCCCATGAGTTCGGCGAGACGCTGCGCCGAGGAAATGATTTCTTCTATGGTGTGGGGATCGGTGGTGTAGGAAGGGATGCCCAAATCAGCGAGGGAATTTACGGTTTCGCGGCGATTGGAGAGCTTGGTAACGAGAACGAGATCGGGGTGGAGAGCCACGATGGCTTCGATGCTGGGATTGATGACCCCACCGACTTTCGGTTTGTGCTGGGCTTCTTCCGGGAAATCGCAATAGTCGGTGTCGCCGACGAGGCGATCCTGCAAACCGAGAGCGTAAAGGGTTTCGGTCAAGTTTGGGGAAAGAGAAACGATGCGGTGGAGAGTTTGCGGGATGCGGATGGTGCGGCCCATTTCGTCGGTGACGTCACGGAAGGCGGGCGTGGAATCCGGGACGACAGTGGTAGGAGACTGCGCGGGGGCCGGCGCCTGGGCGTAGGCAACCGCGGCGCTCGCGGACAGCAGCGCCACGGCACAGGCGGAAAATCGCAACAGCGTAACGACGGAGGCCAGCGGCACGACTCTCCCTTGACGGCGAGATTCCTTTGCAAGCAACAAAAAAGCCCCATGCGAGTGGCGATGGGGCTCGAACCGCGCTTTCTCTCGCGAAAAGCGCAGATGATTCCGCGGCGTGGAAGGGTGGCCTGGCTTACGGCTTTGCAGCCGATTACAGTGGCGGGACCGCGGCCGATTCGCACGGCCTTCCCCGCTTCCATTGCCTGCAAATTTAGAGTACGAGTTTATGTTGGGCATTGAGGAGTGTCAACGAAGCGGACCGGGAACGGGCGTGGGTGCCACCGGAAATTCCGGATAGCTGGAGCTGCCAGTCGGGGTCGTGCGACGAGCCGGCAGGATGCCGGCGCTACCACTCCGGGTTGCGCACCCGGGGAGACGGCGGGTTGGTCTTCGCGGGTGGTGGAGTTTGAAGCCAGGGCATCAGCGATTTTTCCAGTGGGGCTTGCGTTTTTCGACCAGGGCGCGGAGGCCTTCCTGGGAATCTTCGAGACGGTAAAGCTGATGAAGGAAAATATCCATGGATTGCTTGAGGCCGTCGCGAAGGGAGAGACCCATGCCGCCGAGGATGGCTTTTTTGGCCATGCTGAGCACGGGAGCGGATTGCGCGGAGATGCGGTCGACAAGTTCACCGACGGTTTTTTCCAGCTGGTTTTCGGGGACGAGGCGATTGATCATGCCGAGTTCGAGGGCGCGCTCGGCGGTTACTGGCTCGCCGGTCAAGATGATCTCCAGGGCGGTTTTTGGGCCGACGAGAAAGGGTAAGATTGTGGAAGCGAGCGGCGGAAAAACCCCAATGGTGATTTCGGGTTGCGCGAAACGCGCTTTGGGCGTGGCGATGACGAGATCGCCGAAAGCGGCCAGCTCCGCGCCGCCGCCGATGGCTGGGCCGTTCACGACGCAGATGACGGGCTTGCCGGTTTCGAGCATGGCAGCGAAGGCGGCGTGAAACGCTTCGAGCATCTGGAAAACGCGCTGCGAGGTGTACTCGCCGATGTCGATGCCGCCGGAGAAAACTTTGCAGGCGGAGTCGAGGACGACGACCTTGGCGTCTTCGGAGTTGCCAGCGAAGATGATGCCGTCGGCGATTTCACGGAGCATGGCTTCGTTGAGAAGGTTATGCTCGGGACGGTTGAGAGTGATGCGAGCGACATTTTTGTCGATGACAAACTTTATGAATTCAAATTGGTCGGGGCGGCGGCGCGCGGATTGCGTGGTGAAATCGGTGGCGTTGACGGGCTCAATCATGATTTTGGCCTCCGTGGGATGGAGCTATGCGAGTAAAGCTTCGCCAAGCGTTCAAATTTGGCCAAAATCGATGCTAGCACAGGGTTCTCGCGGTGCCGGGACCGGCGAGATGGGTGCGTGCGCAAACAGTTTGCGGGGATTGGTGCCAGTATCGGATTGCGAGGTGTTTGGGGTGCGCTCGTGCTGCGCGCCTACAAGGGAGGAAGGCGCGGTGAATCGAAACGTTCCTATCGACGATGACAAAGTTATGGCGGCGCGCTTGGTGGAGGTAACAGATGGGGACCGATTTCCGCTGGAGGCGGCGTGGGAGGCGGCGACGCCGGTACGATTCGATGCGGATTGGCGCGGGTTGAACGCCGATGCGGAGCGCGGGACCGAGGTGCGGCTGTTGTGGACGACCGAGACTTTGTACCTGCGGTTCGTGGCGAGGTACCGGAGCATTACCGTTTTTCCGGATGCGGATGCGCGGGGGTGGCGGGATCAGTTGTGGGAGCGTGACGTTTGCGAGGTGTTTTTGCAGCCGGAACCCACCGAGGCGCGACGATATAAAGAGTTTGAGGTGGCGCCGAATGGGTTTTGGATCGATCTGGGGATCGGGCCTGGAGAAAAACACGATTTGCAGAGTGGGATGCGACGGCGAGTGGGGATTGATGAGCCGGCGCGGAGGTGGACCGCGGTAGTGGCTGTGCCGATGAAGAGTTTGACGGGGCGATTTGATCCGGTGGCGACTTGGAGGGTGAATTTTTTCCGAGTGGAGGGGGCGACGGAACCGCGATTTTATTCAGCTTGGCGCGCAACCGGGACGCCAAAGCCCAATTTTCATGTGCCGGAGGTGTTTGGGAGATTGGTATTTGCGCAAGCGGGTGAGAGGTGATTTGTATCCGGCGAGTGGACCCGCCGAATTGGCGCGGTTTCGTTGTTAACGTACGAGCCTTACCGCGATCGCTACGGCAATCGCATCGGTTAAGATTCTTTCCCGCCGGGCCGGAATCCGTGATCCGACATCGTTGTCGGATGTTTTCAGAATGACAGGTCGCAAAGTGGTACCGAGAGAGCGAACTGCCTTTGCGGCGCTCTTTGCTTCGATTTTGATTGCGGGGTGTTGTGGCGTAGTGGTCTCTCCGGTCCGGGCTTCGCAGGCCGCTGCTGGCGCGGATCATTCGCCGGCGGTCACTAAAGTTGAGCCGCCGAATTGGTGGGTTGGACTCACGCCGGAGGTGATGCTGCTGGTTTCTGGGCGCGGGCTTGAGGCCACGAAAGTGGAATGCAATCTTGCAAGCTTGCTGGTGGAGCGGACGCAGGCTAGTGCGGGCGGCAAGTATTTGTTTGTGTGGTTGAAATTTGGGGCGGAGACGAAATCGGGGACGGCGGTGTGCCGGATTACGAGCGCGGATGGAGTGACTTCGTTCGAGTTGCCGATTTCGGCGCGGACCGAGACGATTCGCCGATTTCAAGGGCTTGCGACGGGCGACGTGGTGTACTTGATCATGCCGGACCGGTTCGCGAATGGAGATCCGACGAATGATGAGCCGGCGGATGCGCCAGGGTCGCACGATCGTTCAAAAGCGCGCGCGTATCATGGCGGGGATTTACGCGGGGTGCGCGAGCACTTGGCGTATTTGAAGGATCTGGGCGTCACGACGGTTTGGCTCACGCCGGTGGTGAAGAATGGGGCGGCGGAGGATTACCACGGCTACGGGGCGGTGGATTTGTATGCGATCGATCCGCACCTGGGCACCTTGCGGGATTATCAGGAATTGGTCGCGGCGGCGCACCAGCAACACATGAAGGTGTTGTTCGATATTGTGCCGAATCATGTGGGGCCGCGGCATCCGTGGGTGGCGAATCCGCCTTTGGCGGATTGGTTTCACGGCACGGTGCAACATCATGCCAATGCTTTGGCGACGGCGTTGGGATCATTTTATGGGCAGACGAAGGGGCAAACGGCGGGGCACGATCCTTTCGAAGCGCTTGTTGATCCGCATGCGCCGCCCCGTTTGTGGCGGGATTTGACGGAGGGGTGGTTCTTCGGGGTTTTACCGGATATGAATACGGAGAATCCTGTTGTGGCGCAGTATTTGTTGGAGAATGCGATCTGGTGGGCGGAGGCGTCGGGGTTGGATGGATATCGTGTCGATACGTTTCCGTACGTACCGCGATTGTTCTGGTCGCGGTGGAATGCTGGGATACGGAGGATTTATCCGCGGCTGACGACGATTGGGGAAGTGTTTCATCCGGATCCAAGCGTGACCTCATTTTTTGGCGGCGGACAGAAGCGGTACGACGGCGTGGATTCTGGCGTTACCACCGTATTCGACTATCCGTTGTATTTCGCTTTACGCGATGTTTTATTGCAGGGGGCGCCGTTTGGGCGGCTGGCGGATATTCTGCGGCACGATTCCCTGTACGTGCGGCCCGACTTGCTGGTGACCTTTATCGGGAATCACGATGTGGTGCGGTTTGCGGGCGCGGACCGGAGTTCGGCGGAGAAACTGCGGCTGGCGTTTGGATTGACCCTGACACTTCGCGGTATTCCCGAGCTTTACTATGGAGACGAGATCGGGATGACCGGGGGTGCAGATCCGGATAACCGCCGCGATTTTCCCGGTGGTTGGACCGAAGATTCGCAGAATGCGTTCACCGAAGCGGGGCGGACTTCGGAGCAGCAGGCTACGTTTGTTTACGTGCAGAAGCTGCTGCGGTTGCGGAGCGAGCATGCAGCGCTGGCTGACGGACGGTTGTGGAGTTTGGCTTCGGATGAGTCGAGCTATGTTTTTTTGCGCGAATCGGAGGAGGAACGAGTCTTGGTGGCGTTTAATGCTTCGGGGAAGGCGCGGGAGTTTCGAGTTTCCTTGAGTGATACGGCTGCGGAGGGATCGCAGGGGGTGAAGGTGTTGTTTGGTGAGGGGCGAGCGGAGATCGCGGGGAAAGAGATTCACGTTCGGGCGCCCGGGGAGTCGCTGTCAATTTTTGCTTTGAATTGAGGCGGGCGTGATTTGCCGGGCTAAAGCCCGGCGCCTCCATTACGGCCACAGCTCAAAACACCAGATGGACAGTCCAGTTTTCCAGGGCGTTCGGGACGATGACCGTGACGGAGTGGGATTTGGCGTCGTATCGCCAGTCGCGGGTGGCTTGTTGGCCGATGCGGAGCTGTTTGGGTTCGGCGGAGACACCGACCATTGTTACGCGCGCCGCGTGCCACCAGGGTTGGTAGGCGCTTTTCTCGGTTGTGGCGCTCACTGTGATGGCGCTTGAAGAAACCTCGCATGCGAAATTGGTGCGGCGGAATTCGCCTCGTTGATAGGCGAAGGTGTGGCCGTCGTCTTCGTAGAGCGAGCCTCGGCAGTTTTCACCGGCGTAGACTTTAATTTCAAGCGGTCCATCCGGGTTTTGTTCCGTGTTCTGCACGATTGGTTGCGTCGGGATGATGGCGCCTGCGCGGACGTACAGCGGGAGTTCGTCGAGGGATGGATGCAGCGCGATTGTTTCCGCGCTAGCGTGCTTCTGCGACGTCCAATAGTCGTACCAATCTCCTGGCGGTAGGTGGATTTCCTCAGCGTCCAAAGTTTCGGTGGTTACGGGTGCGACAAATAAATCGCTCCCGAAGAGAAAATCGCGATCGTCGTTGTAGGAATTTTCTTGTTGCGGATAATCGAGGAACACCGGACGCATGAAGGGCAGGCCCGTGCGGGTCATGGCTTCGATGCCGGTGTAAATGTAGGGCAAGAGTTGGTAGCGGAGTTCGATGTAGCGGCGGCGGATCGCTTCCTGCTCGGGACCGCTGGCCCAGGGTTCGTGGTCGGCGGTACCTTTTGCGGCGTGGTCGCGGTAGATGGGATTGAAGACGCCGAGTTCGTACCAGCGGGTGAGGAGGTCGGACGGCGGGGAGCTGGCAAAGCCGCCGATGTCGTCTCCAACCAGCGCGTAGCCGGACAGTCCCATGCTCAGAAGCATCGGCGTGCTCATGGAGATGTGATTCCAGGTGGCGCTGTTGTCACCGGTCCAGGTGGCGGCGAAACGTTGCGTGCCGGAATAGGCGGCGCGGGTCAGAACGAACGGGCGCTCGTCGCCTTGTAATTTGCGCAGGCCCTCGTAGGTCGCGCGGGCGTTTTCCATGCCGAAGACGTTGTGGATGGCGCGGTGGTCGAGGGTGGTGCCGTCGTCGAGACGATGAACCGTGTCAAGCGGCATGGTCTTGTCGGCACGTTCGAAGACCGAGGGCTCGTTCATGTCATTCCAAAAGCCCGCTACGCCCATGTGGACAAAATCCCTGTAGAGGGCGCCCCACCACTCGCGCACGCGGGAAAGCGTGAAATCCGGGAAAACACTGGGACCGGGCCAGACCGGGCCGACAAAGACCGAGCCGTCGGGATTCTTGACGAATTCGTCTTGCTTGATTCCGGAATCGTAGGGTGCGTAACCGTGGTCCGGATTTTTCTTGATGTGGAGATCGGTGATGGTGATGGTGTGGAAGCCCTGGGCGCGAAAGTCGGCGATCATTTGTTCGAAGTGCGGGAAATATTCGCGATTGATGGTGAACGGCGCGTAGCCGGCCTGGTAATCGATGTCGAAGTAAATTACGTCGGCCGGGATCTTTTTTTCGCGAAACAGGCCGACGACTTCGCGGGCGCGGGCTTCGGGATAATAGGTGTAGCGGCATTGCTGGTAACCGAGACTCCAGAGTGGAGGCAGCGGGGAACGGCCAACGAGCGCGGTATATTCTTCGATGACTTTCTTCGGGTCCGGCCCGGCGAAAAAATAATAGTTCAGCTCGCCGCCTTCGGCCCCGAAAGACAGATAGTCGGGCGACTCTTTGCCGAAGTCGAAGCTGCTGCGGTAGGTGTTGTCGAAAAACAGGCCATAGGCGGCGCCTTTGCGGAGGCCGATGAAGAACGGGATGGTTTTGTAGAGCGGGTCGGTAGACTCGCCCCAGCCGAAGGCGTCGGTATTCCAGTTGACGAACGCGCGATTGCGGCGATTCATCGTGCCAGCCTTGTCGCCCAGGCCGTAGTAGTTTTCATCTTCCGGCATTTTCTTCCAGATGCGGATGCGCCGGCCATTCCAGGCCATGGGCAAGGTAGGTTCGTCGGCCAGAATGACGCGCCCATGGGCATCGGCGAACGAGATGAGCAGGGGCGATTTGTGAATGCTCACGTTCAGGTTTCCTGCAGACAGGTGAACGTCGTTCTTGTCCTCGTCGATTTTTACAGACGGGGGCTCGGGAGCCTCGATCACCGCCCACGAACTGTCCTTCGGGAAGCGGCCTTGGGGGGCGACGCGCACGCGGATCACGCCATCACGAAAAGCGGTGACGTGCACCTGTGCGTTTCCGTCGCTGAGTTCGACACCATCCGGGAGTTTCTCCAGGTGCTGGAGGGCGCCCAAATGGCGCCAGCCTTGGGCCAATGAGGCCGAGGAAAATGCTACCGCGAGAAGCGCGGCAAAAGGAGCGAGTCGTGCCAGCGTTGCGCCAGGAATCTTGCTCGTAGCCGCCATCGTTATATTGCCTTCCCTTCGCGACCGGAATTGCGAATGCGGCGGGTGTCCTTGCTTATGCCGCCAACCACTGCTCGAACAGAGCGCAAGCCTTGGCTCCCTCGATGCGACGGCGCACCGCATCCATTACGCGGCATCGCACAACTTCGTCTCCGTAGAAGGCCAGCCAATAGGGAAGGTACAAGTCGATGGGCACACGCGCGCAGACGAGATTGGATTCACGGTGCTTTAGAAAGCCTTGCTGAAAGATAACGCGCAGGACTTTGTCGCTTAGCAGTTGTTCCGCGCGCTTCCCGCAAAGAGTCGGGCGCAGATAATTCCGCGTTTCCACCTCGAGAAGCTGGGCATCCCCGGGAACACCGGGGAATTCGAACAGATCCAGGGAACCTTCCACGGCATCTATCGCCAGGAAGCGAATTTGCGGAGCGCGACCGAGCTGATAGCTCACGCGATACAGGAAAAAAGGAACGTAGACGCCAGCGATGCGGCGCAGCGGGCCGACACGGATGCGACGATAGATCGTGGCGAGCCCCATCGACGAAAATTTGCGCAGCGCTTCGTTTTGCGAGACGTTGGGCTTGAGGGTGCGGATAGAAGTTGTTGCCATGTTCGAAGTCTCTGCCGTCCCTCTCACCGGAAGTAGATCCACAGACCGAGCACGGTGGCCAGCAGGACATACGTGAACGCGAGGTTCACGCGGTGTTCGGTGCGCGTTTCACGGGCCAGCTGCGCCGTCTTGACATCCACGGTGTCGAGCTTCTCGTCGACTGTCGCGAACGTGAGCCCGGCGATTTTCTTGCGCTCCGGAGCGGGGAAAAGCATGCTCACGCCGATCAAAACAAGGGCGCAGACGATGAACATGACGATTGAGTAGTGCAGAAAATTCATGTCGATGAGGGCGCGGACCGCGGAGGACTGGTAGTGCGCCGTCTTGTCCAGGACTTCAAGGACGAAGCGGACCGCGCCGAGAACGAATCCGACCAGTAGCGATGAAATCGCTCCTTGTCCGTTCAGTCGCGGCCACAAAATGCCGAAGATGAAGCAGACCGCTATGGGTGGGCTGATGTACGCTTGCACGCTCTGCAGATAGACCCAGAGCTGCGCGCTGAGTACATGGATAAACGGAACCCACAACAAACCCAGGACTACCATGCCCCCGGTCGCGATGCGGCCGAAGGTTACGAGTTGCTTTTCGGTCGAAGCGGGGCGGACCTTCTTGTAGAAGTCGAGGGTGACCATGGTCGAAGCGGAATTGAAGACCGAGCTCATAGCGCCCATCAAAGCAGCAAGCAGCGCGGCGATCATCAAGCCGACAAATCCAGTGGGGAGAAGATTCACGACAGCGGTTGGGAAAGCGATGTCGCCGTTGGTGACCGAGCCATTCACAGTGTTGAAGAGCTGAGGATAGAGAGCAAAGGCGATAATTCCGGGAACGACCAGCAAGAACACGGGTAGAACCTTGAGGAAGCCCGCAAAAATGGTACCGGCCTTGGCGTGCCCTTCATCTTTCGCGGAAAGAACGCGCTGGACGATGACTTGATCGGTACACCAGTACCAAATGCCGAGAATCGGAGCGCCGAAGAAAATTCCGGTCCAAGGGAAGTCCGGGTCGCTGATCGGTTTTACCATGTGGAAGTAGCTTGCCGGCACGGCGGCGCGCAACGCAGCGAAACCACCGACCTTGTCCAAGCCAATGAAGGTCAACGCGATGGCGCCGGCCAGCAAAATCAGGGTTTGCACAAGGTCGGTGTAAATCACCGCGGCGAGGCCGCCTGCAATGGTGTAAATGCCGGTAGCGACGACCAGGATGATCGCGGCGGTCCATTGATTCCAGCCGACGACGCGCTCGAGCACGATCGCGGCAGCGTACAAGTGCACCGAAATTTTCGTGAAGATGTACGCGATGATGGAGATCGAGGCCAGGTAAGTGGCGCAATTGCGGTTAAATCGCCGCTCGAGAAACTCCGGCATGGTGAATACATTCGAGCGTAGATAAAATGGCACAAATACCCAACCGAGCAGCAACAGAATGACCGAGGCCTGCCACTCAAAATTTCCCGCGGCAAGACCCGAGGTTGCACCAGAACCTGCAAGCCCGATGAAGTGTTCCGTGGAAATATTCGAAACGAAGAGCGACGCGCCGATGGCGAACCAGCCGATCTTGCGCCCGGCCAGGAAGTAATCTTCGGAAGTCCGCTCTTTCCTGGAGAAATAAAAGCCGATACCGAAGACCATCACAAAGTAGATGGCGATAATGACCAGATCGACGGGTGCGAGAATCCGGTGTGTAACCGTGACCCCCGATGCAAAAAGCATCCAAGCCTCCGCTGTGTGCGGCGAAGTCTATATCAGCGGGAAAGAAGGCTCAATGGGCGTTTGCCGATAGCGTAGAATGGTTCAAGCGCGGCGGCGGTCCTGGAACGTGCTCGGCTGGGTCCATGGAATCCGCTCTGATTTGCTGCCCGCTAGGAACCGGAGCCAAACAATACGGGAGGAATGAGGATGAGAGCCATTGGGCCATTGGTGTTTTGCTTGTTATTTTGCGCCGTCGCTTTGATGGCCGGCGACAAAACGATTTACGATTTCACGCTGAATTCCATCGACGGGCAGCCCGCGCCGTTGGCGGCGTACAAGGGTCACGTCGTGATGCTGGTCAACGTCGCCAGCCGCTGCGGCTTCACGCCGCAATACACGGCCCTGGAATCGATCTTCGAGAAATACAAGGATCGCGGCTTCGTCATCGTCGGAATTCCGGCCAATAATTTCGGCGCGCAAGAACCCGGCACGAATCAAGAGATCAAAACGTTTTGCTCGTCCAAGTACAACGTGACCTTCCCGATGATGGCGAAAGTTTCGGTGAAGGGCGACGACAAGACGCCGCTGTATCAATACTTGACCGACAAAGGGGCGAGCTCAAAAACCGGCGGGGAGATTCAGTGGAACTTCACGAAGTTTCTGGTCGGACCGGATGGGCAGATCTTGGCGCGGTTCGAACCGAAAGTGACGCCGGATTCGCCGGAAGTGACTTCGGCGATCGAGAAGGCGCTGGCTTCGGAGAAGCACTAGACGCGCGGCGCGACGAGATCGACCGCTCGTGCTTTATAAATGTGGCGCAGCGACGTTTAAATTGCTGCGCCACAACTGCACTTTGGCCCAACAAGCTCCTACCAATGCCCATTCTTTCCGTCCAGAACGTCACCAAAGATTACTTGTCGGATGGCCAGCCCGTACGCGCACTGGAAGCGCTCTCGCTCGAAGTGTCTCGCGGCGAATTTGTGGCGCTGGTGGGCAGGAGCGGCTGCGGTAAGTCCACGCTACTGAATTTGGCGGGCGCGATGGATTTTCCCACGTCTGGCCGGGTGCTGGTCGACGGCGTTTCGACTTCTTCCTTGAAGGATTCCGAATTGACGCGGCTGCGGCGAGAGAAGGTGGGCTTCGTTTTTCAGTCGTTTCAGCTGCTGCACACCCTGACGGTTTTCGAAAACGTGGAGCTGCCTTTGCTTCTCGCGGGAAGACCAGATGCGCGTGGCGCCGCTCGCGAACGACTCGCGTGGGTGGAACTCGAAGGTCTGGGCGACCGCTATCCTCATCAACTTTCCGGCGGGCAGATGCAACGCGTGGGAATTGCGCGGGCGCTGATCCATGGTCCAAGCATTCTGCTGGCCGACGAACCCACCGGAAATCTCGACACCGCGACCGGGAACGTCATCCTGGAATTGCTTCAGCGCCTGGCGCGCGAACAAAAAACGGCCACCATTATGGCGACGCACAGCGCGGAAGCTGCCGCGCTCGCCGATGTGGTCGTGCGGATGCGAGACGGCAAGATTCAGGAAACCACGCGGCGCTGAAATGTCACGCCTACTACTTTTTTACCGCTTGATAGCGCGGCCGCTGATCGCGGAACCCGTGCGCACGGCGTTAACCATTCTTGCGATCGCGTTAGGCGTCGCGGTGGTCTTGGCCATAGACCTCGCAGGCACGGCGGCTACGGGGTCGTTCCGCTCCTCGATGGAGACTTTGGCGGGCGACAACGACCTGGAAATCATCTCCGCGGGCGGTGTGCCGGAGAATGTGATGGGCACACTTGTCGGCACTTCCCTATCCAGTCCGGATTTCGGCGCGCATCGAAGACTACGCGGTCGCGATCGACACCAAGCATTCGTATCCGCTTCTGGGATTGGATTTGATCGCGGAGGGTGAAGGCCATGAGGACGGCGTTCCGGCGTTTCGCACGGAACACCCGGAAGATGCGCTGAAATATCTCGGCGAGTACAACAGCGTTTGGGTTGGAGAGAGCCTGGGGCCAAAGACGGGCGATCACATTTCGTTGTTGATCAACGATCGGGTGCGCGAGTACGTCGTTCGCGGCTTGTATCCGGATGCGAATGGAAATGCCTCGGCGATAGTAATGGATATTGCGGCGGCGCAAGACGCACTGAACCGCTACGGCCGCGTTGACCGCATCCTCGCAAAAGTTCCGCGGGCGCTGCCGCTCGAAGAATGGCAGCGGCGTTTTCGGCAAGCGCTCCCGGCCGGAGTGGAAGTGCGTCCGGTGGGAACGGGTACGACGGAAAATCGCCGCATGCTGTCTGCGTTTCGCTGGAACTTGAAGCTGCTGAGTTACATCGCGCTCGTCGTGGGCGCATTTCTGATCTACAACACGATTTCGGTATCGGTGGTCCGACGGCGAGCGGAGATTGGCATCGTGCGGGCGCTCGGCGCGAGCCGGAGCAACGTTCTTGCGGCGTTCCTTGGCGAGGCGGCGAGTTTCGGGCTGGTGGGTGCGCTGCTCGGGTTGCCGCTGGGACGCGTGATGGCCAGCGGTGCGGTGAAATTAATGTCGGCGACGGTCGAGTCTTTGTACGTCAGCAGCCGGCCTGGCTCGATTGCATTGAATGCCGAGTCGGTGCTGCTGGCGATTGGTATTGGGGTCGGCGTCGCGGCTGCGTCGGCGTATTCTCCGGCTCGCGAAGCTTCGCTGGTGCCGCCGGTGGAAGCGATGGCGCGTGGCAGGCGGGAATACGCGGCGCGCGTTCACAAGACGCGTGATTTATTGTTGGCTGCTTTGCTTGGAGTGGCTGCGGCTGTCGCATCGCGGGCTCCCGCCATCGGCGGCAAGCCGCTGTTCGGTTACCTCGCGACTTTGCTATTGATTGTAGCGTCGGCGCTGGCAATTCCCGCTTTGGTGGACGTCACCACGCGATTCTCGTCGCAATTGCTGGGGAAAATATTCGGTGTGGAGGTGCTGCTTGCGTCGCGGAGCTTGTCGGGCTCGCTTCGGCGCACGTCGATCCTGGTGGGAGCGCTCTCCACCGCGATCGCCATGATGACCGCCGTCGGCATTATGGTCGGAAGCTTTCGGCAGACGGTGCTTCTCTGGATGGGCGATCAGTTGCCGGCCGACTTGTACATGCGACCGGCAGGTGAGGCCGCCGCCGATCGCCATCCGACGATCACTGCCGAACTTGCCGACACGATTGCAACGCTACCGGGAGTGGCAGCCATCGACAGGTTGCGGGAATACGAAATCAGCTACGACGGGATGCCCGCGGGGCTGGGCTCGGTCGACCTGCGCGTGCTGCGCTCGTATCACCATGCGGATTTCTTGTCCGGGCGTCCCACGAATGACGTTCTCGCCGAGTTGCGAGATGCTAACGCGGTCATCGTCAGCGAACCCTTCGCGAACAAACATCATGTTCAGCGCGGTGATTCCATTACGCTCTCGTTGGGCAATGCAAAGACGGCGTTTCGAATCGCCGATGTATTTTACGATTATTCAAGCGAACGCGGCGGTATCCTGATGGATCGTGATACCGCGCTGCGCTACCTGCCCGACCCGGCGCCGTCGAACGTGGCCATCTATGTCGCTCCGGATGCGACGCTGAAGACTGTGCGCGCGGAAATCGAACGGGCGACGGCTGGGCACCGGGTGCTTGTCTTTTCGAATCGCGATTTGCGCGGTGAGGCTCTGCGCATCTTCGACCGCACGTTTGCGATCACCTACGCTCTCGAAGCGGTCGCGGTGCTGGTCGCCGTCATGGGCGTGGCCGGCGCTCTGCTGGCCTTGGTCATCGACCGTCGCCGCGAATTGGGGCTGCTTCGTTTTCTGGGTGCCGCGTCGGGGCAGGTGCGCAGGTTAATCGTGGTCGAGGCGGGTTTGCTCGGACTGCTGGCAACGCTCGCGGGCGTCGCGCTGGGCTTTGCGTTGTCGCTGATTCTTGTTTTCGTCATCAACAAGCAATCCTTCGGATGGACGATACGCTTTCACTGGCCTGTGGCCGTGCTTCTCGGTGCGCTGACGGTCGTGTACGCGGCCACGGTTCTTGCGGGTTTGTATCCGGCAAGCGTAGCGGTGCGCTTGAACCCGATCAAGGTTGTGCATGAAGAATAAGCTGGCATGCCTCGGCGCTGCTCTGCTCGCGCTACAGCCAGCGGCGCAGATGTCCGCTCCGCAATACCGCACCGCTTTGCCCGGCTATCGCTACGAGTTTCCGCGCGATTATTTCAATCACCCGGACTTCCAGACAGAATGGTGGTATTACACCGGCAACGTGAAATCCGCAGATGGCCACCGCTTCGGATTCGAGCTGACATTTTTTCGGCAGGGAGTCGATCGCGACGCAGCCAGGACGAAAGCTTGGGACGTGCGCGACCTCTACCTGGCGCACTTGGCTTTGAGCGATCTGGATGGGCGCGAGTTTTACCATGCGGAGCGAACCAGCCGTGCGGGGCCGGGGCTTGCAGGAATCAACGCAGCGGACAGTCGTATCTGGAATGGCAACTGGCAAATTCAATGGCACGGCGTCGAACAGAATTTACAAGCGGTGGATCCCCGCTTTGAACTGCACCTGGATCTTCGCTCGGAGAAACCTCCTGTAATCAACGGCGAAAATGGCGTCAGTCAAAAAGCCGAAGGTACGGGCCGAGCTTCACAGTATATTTCTCTCACTCGGCTCGCCACGACCGGTTGCGTCGTGCTGGGAGGCAAAACATTTGACGTGACCGGCCTCGCTTGGATGGACCACGAATTCTTCACTCATCAACTGGAACGCAATCAAGTCGGATGGGACTGGTTCAGCGTGCAGCTCGACGACAAGACGGAACTGATGCTTTTTCGCATTCGCCGAAGTGATGGCTCGGTCGACCCTTTTTCGGCAGGGACGTTCGTGGATGCCAAAGGGGCGAGCACCCATTTGCGGTTCAGCGACTTCGCGTTGCAGCCGTCGGGCGGCACTTGGACGAGCGCGGTCACGCGAGCGACGTATCCGATTCACTGGAAAATATCGGTGCCACGATTTGGCATTCAGCTGGAGTTACAGACACCGCTGCTTTCCCAGGAGCTGTCGAAACAAACAAAACTCGTGCCAAGTTATTGGGAAGGGGCTGTGACGTTTGCGGGACAGAAACAGCGCTCAGCTCTGGCTGGCGTCGGCTATTTGGAAATGACCGGCTACGACGAACCGTTTGTGATGGGCGCGGACGAAAAACCGTAAATTAGACAAGAAGCGGAAAAAAACGGAGCGAGTTCATGCGAACTTGCTCCGTCCCTAATCGTCTGATTCTTAGAAGCCGCGTCGCGGCTAGTTGTCTTAGTGTCCGACGGTACGCGTCTTTTCGCGGGTCGTAGTCTGGTCTGTGCCGTAGGTGCGCGAGAACTCGTCCACCTGGCGGGCTGCATCTTCCTTGGCGACACCGTAACGTTCCTGGATCTTGCCAATCAGCTGGTCGCGCTTTCCGCTGATCATCTGCAAATCGTCATCGGTCAACTTCCCCCACTTTTCTTTGACCTTGCCAGCGGCTTGCTTCCATTTCCCTTCGACTTGATCCCAATTCATGGAACCTCCTTGGTTCTCGGGTTCGTTGCTGCGTTCTCAGCAGACCACTCTGGCAGTGCAAGGGAAATACAGCGGATCACGTAGGTTGTAAGCGTCTGTGGATGTATGTGTTCAACGGTTGGGATCGCGCAATGACTGGTTTGAACGCCGCACGCGACGAACGCAGAATGAACATGCTTAAGCGTCAATAATTGGCCTAAGCCTCAATAATATTGTTGCGGACCGCGTAACGAACCAGTTCGCTCACCGAGTGGCAATCCAGGCGCCTCATGATATTCGCGCGGTGTGTTTCGGCGGTCTTCACGCTGAGCCCCAGTTCCACCGCGACTTCCTTGCTGCTCTTCCCTTCTGCAAGCAATTGCACGATCTCGCGCTGCCGTGGCGTCAACCGGCTGTGCGGTTCGTCTTTTTTGTCCTCCACTTTCTTGGGCTTTTTTTCCAAGTACCCATCGAGCACAATCTGCGCCACTTTCGCGGTGAAGAATGTCTTATTGCTGCGCACCGCGTTCACCGCAGTAACCAGGTCTCGGCTGGCGTCGGACTTCAACACGTAACCCCGCGCTCCCGCGTCGAGCACCTCGCGAATCAACGGATCCGACTCATGCATCGTCAGAATCAAGATCTTTGCCCGCGCATCGTTCTTGATCATTTGCCGCGCCGCCTCCAATCCGTTCAATGAAGGCATGCTGATGTCCAGGACGGTGACGTCCGGTTTCATTTCCTTGGCTTTTTCGACCGCTTCGCGTCCGTCACTCGCCTCAGCGGTAACTTGCCATCCTGGCTGCGCTTCGAGCAGCGAACGCAAGCCCCTGCGCACAATTTCATGATCGTCCGCGACCAACAATCGTACGGGCTCCATCATTTTGTTCCCTCCTCGATTTTTCGACCCGGATTCCACGGATTGCGGCCGTCTCGCCCCTCAAAGGCAACCGCTCCTGAACGTGACAACAGGTACTAGAGCGTATGACGGTGCCCGAGCTCACACTGGTTGCAATTATTTCACACCATCCGAGGTGCATTCCGTGCGCCAATCATCCACCCCGATCACCCGCGTGGCAAAGCGCAGCAAGCAGACCACTTAGGTGCGCAAGGCGTCCTAGTACGTCGGCTTAGGGCCGCATCCGGGCCTCGAAGTTTTTACATTGTTCCGCATACAATTAACGGAGTCTTTACTGTAGGGTTGCGCCGCGTAACACCGTTTAAGACGCCGCCGTGTTAAACCGCTACACGATGGTTCCAAGGTCACTAGGGTCTCTTCGGTATGGAGCTTGTAACCCCGCTTCTGTACAACTGAGGAGAATCGTGGCCCAAGTTAACGTTGCACGCATGGTTAGCCCGGTTCGGGTCCCTTCGTCAGTTCGCTATATTTAGCACTCTAGTTCAGGAGGTTACGAATGTTGCGCTGGGCATTGGGTTTTTTCATCGTTGCACTAGTGGCCGCCCTTCTGGGTTTCACGGGTATCGCCTTAGCCGCTGCGGGGATCGCTAAGATCCTGTTCTATCTTTTCCTGATTCTGTTCCTGGTTACTTTGGTGGGACACCTGCTGCGTAGAACGTAGATGACATCCGGCGTCTGCCAAGGTGTAGTTGGTTCAATGATCATGATTTGCCGCGTTAGGAGGCGTTTAAATGAAGCCGCTCGGAGTCATCCTGATCGTTCTGGGAGTGCTCGCACTGGTGTATCAGGGGTTTACTTACACGACGCAGAAGAAGGTTTTGGACGTCGGCCCCATTCAGGCGACGAAGCAGGAACACCACACCGTGCCGCTTCCTCCGATCCTGGGCGCGCTGGCGTTGATTGGTGGCGTAGTCATTCTCGTGTCGGATCGCAAAAGTTAATTTGGGTGTAGCTTCTTGTTCTTGAGTGGGTCAAACGAAGACGGAAAAAGGAGACAGTGGATGAAGGTTTCAAAGAAAAAGCTTTTTGCAACGATTTTGGCAGGCGCGTTTGCCGCGGCGGGGTTGGTATTAGCTCCGGCTTCTTCGGCAAAGGCGAAGGATGAAGACCAGAAAGACAACGACCGAATCGAGAACGCAGGCACGGTGATCCAGGAAATTCTCGATATTCCAGACGACATTCCACAAGATACGATCGACAAAGCGCGCTGCGTCATTGTATTTCCTTCGGTTTTGAAGGCGGCGTTTATCGTCGGCGGCAGCTACGGCCGCGGCGTGATGACCTGCCGTATTCACCGCGACTATACCGGCCCTTGGGGCGCTCCCACGATGATGGCTCTGGAAGGCGGCAGCTTCGGACTCCAGATTGGCGGCCAAGCGACGGACTTTGTCATCCTCGTGATGAACAATCGCGGCGCAGACAGCGTTCTTCACAGCAAAGTAAAACTCGGAGGTGACGCATCGATCGCAGCTGGCCCCAAGGGGCGTGACGCGTCAGCCGAAACCGATGTCACCATGCGCGCAGAAATGTTGAGTTATTCGCGCGCTCGCGGCGTCTTCGCCGGTATCTCTCTGGAAGGTTCCACGGTTCGCGCGGACAACGACGCCAACAAGCGCATCTACGGCAAGGAAATCTCGGCCGAGGACATCATTACGGAGTCGAGACTGTCCGCTCCTTCGTCCGCCCATCTCCTGCTTGCGCGCTTGCAGAAGGCCTCGCCTCACCGCAAGCAGTAACCCCGTAACCTAAAAACGAAAAGGGCGAAGAGAAATCTCCGCCCTTTTTCTCTGCACGAACCCCGGTTTGCCGAGCAGCGGATATCAACCACCTTCCTGCAGACCGATCTCGCCCTTGGAGACCGGCGATGATTCGCTGACGCCCCCCGACAGCGTCTCCCACCCGCGCCGCGACAAACTCCAGTAAATGAAATACCCAGCCAGTGCAGCCACCGCCAGCAGGACAAATCCCGTTGTCCACGCCTGCAGCACCAGCTCGCCGATTCCGAACATGCAGCAATACACCAGCGTGCAGCCCATCAGCCAATCAAAGGCGTTCGCCTTGAAGTCGCGCACCGGCTTGATTTCCGGGGCCTGCAGCGCAATGCGCTTCCATCCGTGAATGGTAGGGTGAACGCGCCTGTAGAACTTCAGCAATCGCTCATCGGATTCCGGCGGCGTCAGCAAGGTCGTCACCAACCACACGACCGTCGTCGCAGCCGTGGTGATCAGCGCCGTCTTCGCAAACACCACCGCGTTGTTCCCCGAAAACTCCATGCGCTGCAGCGTTACCGACACGACAAACGCCGCAATCATGGCGGAGATCTCGCTCCATGCATTGACGCGCCACCAGTACCACCGCAGCATCAACACGCCTCCGGTTCCCGCGCCCATTCCCAACAGCAGTTGCCACGCCGACTGAATCGAAGTGATGTGTGCCGCCGTATAACCGCTCAAAATCACCAGCAGCACGATAAACAGTTTGCTCACCCGCACGTAGTGCTTCTCGCTGCCCTTGCGCACCACAAAGCGCCGGTAAAAGTCATTGATGAAGTAAGAAGTCCCCCAATTCAACTGCGTGCCCACCGTGGACATGAACGCTGCCAAAAATGCCGCCACCATCAACCCGCGCAGCGCGGGCGGCAGAAAGTCGCGCAGCACCATGACGTAACCCTTCTCCGGTTCTGCCGCGAATTCCGCGCTCGGATGCAATCCACCGTGTGGCGAATACACCGCCACGGCCACCAGGCCCGTCACGATCCACGGCCACGAGCGCATCGCGTAATTCGCGATGTTGAACCACAGCGTCGCACCCAGCGAATTCTTCTCGTCCTTCGCGCTGAACATCCGCTGCGCCACGTAACCCCCGCCGCCCGGTTCCGCCCCCGGATACCAGCTCGCCCACCACTGCACTCCCAGATAGAGCACGAACGTAATCACCGGCAACGTCCACAGCGCGTCGGTAGTCCATCCTAGATGGAACGACGGAAAAAATGCGGTCACCGAACCAGTCGATTGTCCCGTTTGCCGCACGGCTTCGTCCACATGCGAAAGCTGCAATTTCAACAGCGTCATGCCGCCAATTTTCGACACCGCCACCCACGCCAACACGATAATCATGGTCATCTTTAAGATGAACTGAAACAGATCGGTGACCAGCACCCCCCAAAGCCCGCCGATGAAGGTATAAATTCCCGTGAACGGCACCAGCAGCAGCACACAAATCAACAAGCCGGTATGCGCGGGCGCCCCGAACGTGTAGTGAAATAAAGTGTGCCCGCCGATTCCGATCGACAGCACACGCCCCTGCGCGATCGCGTCTCCCAGCAGAACCGTGGTGATGCTGATCATGGCCTTGATGACCCATCCTAGAATCAAACAATTCATCAAGCCGCCCAGATAGATGGCCCGAAACCCCCGCAAAAACGCCGCAGCTTTTCCCTCGTAGCGCAACTCCACAAATTCAACGTCGGTAAGAATTCCCGCTCGCCGCCAATATCGCGCGAAAAAGAATACCGTCATCATCCCGGACAAACATTGCGACCACCAGATCCAATTTCCCGAGATTCCGTTTCTCGCCACCACTCCCGTGACAAATAACGGCGTGTCGGCCGCGAACGTCGTCGCCACCATCGATGTTCCCGCCAGCCACCACGACACATTTCGCCCGGAAACAAAAAACTCCTCGGTGCTTCCCGACGAGCGCCGCCGGTAATACAAACTGATCAGCAAATTCAGCAGCAGGTATGCGGCGATCACAATCCAATCGGTTGCGTTGAGAGCCATCTTTAGGTTTTCACTCCAAAAACCACGTTGACCCGGAAGTTTAGACCCAATACTGTATTTCGCGATGACAATTCTTCGGTTTTCGCTGGCCGTATGCGGGACGCGCGGAACTCGGTTGGCAGCGGACCACGCCCGCTCCCAAATAGCCTGGAATTATATGTTTAAATCGGTTTAAACTAGAAGCTGAGAAAATTCCGCCATGCTCCTCGTTCTACAACCCAGCAAGGACGAACTCGGCCGTGAAGCCGCCAGGATCATCGCCAACTCCGTGCGCAGGAATCCCTCGTTGCGCCTGGGTCTCGCCACCGGCAGCACCACCTTGGGAATGTACAAAGAACTAGCGCGTTTGCATCGCGACGAAGCTCTCGATTTGTCCGGCGTCGTCACTTTCAACTTGGACGAATACCTGGGCTTATCCGCCGGCCACGATCAGAGTTTTCATCACTTCATGCAGCAGAATTTTTTCTCTCACGTAAATATTCCCGCGGCCAACATTCACATCCCGGAGGGTACCGTCTCTGGTGACTACGAACGCTACTGTTCGTCCTACGAACAATCCATTCGCGACGCCGGCGGCATCGACCTCCAGATCCTGGGAATCGGCCGCAACGGCCACATCGGTTTCAACGAGCCCACCTCCAGCCTCGGCTCTCGCACGCGCTTGAAAGTACTCAGCAAGGAAACCATCGACGACAACCGCAAATTTTTCGCCCCCGGCGAAAAAGTCCCCGAATGCGCGATCACCATGGGCATCGGCACGATTCTCGAAGCAAAACGCATCCTGCTCCTCGCCAGTGGATCATCCAAAGCCACGCCCATCGCGCAAGCCATCGAAGGCCCAGTCACCGCCAGCGTCACCGCCTCCGCGCTACAACTCCATCCCGATGTGACCTTCATCGTCGACCAGCAAGCCGGCGCCCAACTCAAGCATCACGACTACTACCGCCGCGTCCTCGAAATGACTGCCATTCTGACTCCTGATCGTCTCTAACCCCTCGCCACGGACCCCACGTGTGGGGACGCAGCACTACTGCGCCCCCCAACGCGCGGGCTTCGATTTCTTCCGCGCCGCAGCGCCGCTCTAGCAGCTCCATCCTCGCCCATTACCCTCGCCTGCGCTAAAATCCCAATACCGCCAAGTCGCGGCAAACTCTCGCTCAAGGACGGACGTGCCGGATCCACGCCTAATCGGAACCTCGGTCCCACGCAAAGAAGGCCGCGAAAAAGTGACCGGCCGCGCCGTCTACGTGGACGACCTTTCGTTTCCTGACATGTTATATGGCGTAACGGTGCGCTCCTCCGCTCCTCGCGGCCGCATCCGCGATATCCACTTCGAACCCGGCATCCCGTGGAAAGAATTCACGGTCGTAACCGCCGAAGACATCCCCGGTAAAAACTGCATCGCGCTGCTTATCGAAGATCAACCCTGTCTCGCCGATGAAATCGTCAATCACCCGGAAGAAGCGGTCGTGCTGCTTGCGCATCCCGATAAATATCTCCTCGAAGAAGCGCGTCGTGCAGTCCGAGTCGATATGGAGCTGCTCCCGGCGATCTTCACCATCGAGGATTCCCTCGCCCGCAAGCAAGTGATCTGGGGCGAAGACAACATCTTCAAGTCGTTCCTCGTGGAAAAAGGCAACGTAGAGGAAACGTGGAACGCCGCTGATTTCATAGTCGAAGGTGAATACGAAACAGGGGCGCAAGAGCAGCTCTACATCGAGCCCCAGGGAATGATTGCCCAGGCAAATCCCAAGGAAGGCGTCACCGTCTGGGGCTCGCTGCAATGTCCCTACTACGTCCACAAAGCTCTTGTCCGCCTCTTCGGTCTGCCGAAGGATCGCATCCGCGTCGTGCAAACTGAAACCGGCGGCGGATTCGGCGGTAAGGAAGAATATCCTTCCATGCTCGCCGGACACGCCGCGCTGCTCGCCTGGAAATCCGGCAAACCCGTCAAAGTAATTTACGACCGTGCCGAAGATATGGTCGCCACCACCAAGCGCCACCCGTCGCGCACCCGCCACCGCACCGCGGTCACCCGCGAAGGCAAATTTCTCGCCATGGATATCGACTTCACGATCGACGGTGGCGCGTATGAAACGCTTTCGCCGGTGGTCCTCTCGCGCGGCACGATTCACGCCGCCGGTCCGTACAATTGCCCCAACGTGCGCGTGCGCAGCCGTGCCGTGGCCACCAATATGCCGCCGCACGGCGCCTTCCGCGGATTTGGTGCCCCGCAAAGCGTCTTCGCGCTCGAACGCCATCTCGATCGGGTTGCCCAGGTGGTTGGAATTTCCCCCGAAGAATTGCGCCGCCGCAATTTTATCCACCAAGGCCAGACCCTCGCCGTCCATCAGGTAATTCGCGAAACCGTTGACATGGCGCGTCTCCTGGACCGCGCGTTGGAATTGAGCGGCTACCACGGCAAGCGCAAGCGCTTTCGAGAGGAAAATCCGGGCAACGCCGTCAAGCGCGGAATCGGTTTCGCCGCTTTCCTGCACGGCGCCGGATTTACCGGATCGGGCGAGGAATATCTCGCGTCGGAAGCGGCCATGGAAATCACTCCCGCTGGCCGCGTGCGCATTTTCGCCGGAACCACCGAGATGGGTCAGGGCGCCAACACCGTGTTCGCACAAATCGCTGCGGAAACGCTCGGGCTCGAAATCGAGCGTATCGAAATCATGCAGCCCGACACCGCCATGGTCCCGAACAGCGGTCCCACGGTAGCCTCGCGCACCACCATGATCGTCGGAAAGCTCGTCGAGTCCGCCGCGCGCTCGGTCCAGAAATCGCTTTTCGACTCCCGCTTTTTGCGACCCGGATACAATGCCACCGATTTCGCCGGCGCGTGCCGGCAATACATCGCCGAATTTGGCCCGCTGCAGTCGCTCGCCAAATATCAACATCCGGCCGATCTTCACTGGGATGACGCGACATACCGAGGCGACGCGTACGGCGCCTACGCGTGGGCGATCTACGTCGCCGAAGTTTCCGTGGATACACGAACCGCCGAGACTCGCGTCGAGGACTTCGTCGCATTGCAGGAAGTCGGCAAAGTGATTAATCCGGTCATGGCCGCTGGACAAATCGAAGGTGGCGTCGCTCAGGGCATCGGCTACGCGCTCTACGAAAATGTCGTTTGGCGCGAAGGGCGCATGAGCAACGGTCAGATGACGAATTACATCATGCCCACTTCGATGGATGTTCCAGCGATCCGCGTTTTCTTCGAGGAAATTCCTTACGAGCGCGGCCCCGCGGGCGCGAAAGGAATCGGAGAGCTGCCGCTGGATGGTACCGCGCCGGCAATTGCCAACGCCATCGCCAACGCCACCGGCGCTGACATCACGCGCATTCCAGTCACGCCGGAACTCCTCCTGGAGATGCTGGAGAGCGTGCATGCCTGACGCCCCTTGCAAAATTAGCATTCCGTGCGAAGTCAACGGCCACGCGTTGACACTCGAAGCATACCCCATGGCTCGTCTGCTCGATGTTTTGCGAGAGCAGGCAGGTCTTACCGGCACCAAAGAAGGCTGCGGCGAGGGCGAGTGCGGCGCCTGTTCTGTCGAGCTCGATGGCGCGCTGGTGAATAGTTGTCTCGTGCCCGCGTTGCAGGCCGCTGGCGCAAAGATTCGCACGATTGAAGGAATCGCCGGCGGCGACCCTCTGCACCCGGATCGACTGCACGCCGTTCAGCAGGCCTTCCTTACGCACGGCGGAGCACAGTGCGGCATCTGTACGCCGGGCATGATTCTCGCTGCAGTGAATCTTCTCGCGCGCAACTCGCAGCCCTCCGAATCGGAAATTCGCGAAGGTCTTGGCGGAAATCTCTGCCGCTGCACCGGCTACACGAAAATCTTTGCGTCCGTCGTCGCCGCTTGCCGCGCCACCCAGTTTCCGCCGGAGCCGCGGCGTTGAGGTCGTATGTCCCCGCGTATCAAATGGAAACGCCGCGCGATCTGTCGGACGCCTTGGAGCGCCTGGCGCGGGAGCCGGAAGTCTGGAAGCCGTTTGCCGGCGGTACCGACCTGATGGTTCTCCTCGAAGCCGGGAAGCTCCCGCACCGCCGCTTCCTGAGCATCTGGAAATTGGCCGAGCTGCGTGGAGTTGACGTGACACGGGACTATGTGACGGTCGGTGCGCTGACAACCTACAGCGACGTGCGCAAGAGCGATATTCTTTTGCGTGAATTTCCGCTGTTGTGCCGCGCCGCCGCCGAAACCGGCAGCGTCGCCACGCAAAACCGCGGAACACTTGGTGGAAATATCGCCAATGCCTCGCCCGCCGCCGATTCGCCGCCCGCGTTGCTCGTCTACAACGCGGAACTAGAGCTTGTCTCCGCAGCTGGTTCGCGCTGGGTCCCGTATGACGGCTTCTGGACCGGCTACAAACAAACCGGTTTGCTGCCAGCCGAGTTGATTCGCCGGATTTGCCTGCCTCGTCCCACACAGGGATTGCGGCACTACTATCGCAAAGTGGGAACGCGTCGCGCACAAGCCATCTCGAAAGTTTGCTTCGCCGGCGCCGCGCGTCTTGCTGCCGGACGAATCGCGGACATTCGTATCGCTCTCGGCAGCGTTGCGCCGACCGTGCTTCGCGCCGTCGAGACCGAAAAAGCGCTGCGTGGCGAGATGCCTTCGCCGGCCCTCTTGCGGGCTGCGCAAGACGTTCTTGCCCGCGAAATAGCGCCGATCGATGACATTCGTTCGACTGCACGCTATCGCCGCCGCATCGCGCAAAATCTTCTCGCCGAATTCTACGAAGCGTTATCCAGCTAGCGAACCGTCCATGCCTACGTTTTCCAACACCCCTGGCGTTTCCCCGCACAACGCCGGCAGCGTCGTCTGTGGCCGTAAAGTACTCACACCGGGAGGTGAGCGTCCCGCAGCAATTTACATTCGCGACGGCGTGATCGTCGCGATTTCCAATCTCGACGAAATTGCCCGTGACTCTGTTGTTTTCGACGCGGGCGACTTGGTCGTACTGCCTGGCTTGGTCGACACGCACGTGCACATCAACGAGCCGGGCCGCACCAAATGGGAAGGGTTTTCGTCCGCGACAAAGGCGGCTGCCGCAGGCGGGGTGACGACCTTGATCGAGATGCCGCTGAACAGCATTCCGGCAACGACGACGGCCGCCGCGTATCGTGAAAAGATCGCCGCGACCGCCCGTAAGTTGTGGGTCGATGTCGGCTTTTGGGGCGGCGTCGTTCCCGGTAATGTGCGCGAGTTGCGCCCGTTGTGGGAAGCAGGCGTATTCGGCTTCAAGTGCTTCCTGGTGTCGAGCGGTGTTGACGAATTTGCGCATGTTGTGGAGTCCGATTTACGCGCAGCACTGCCGGAGTTGGCTGCACTCGGAGCGCCGCTGCTTGCTCACGCGGAATTGCCCGGACCTATCGAAGCCGCCGTCAAGAATGCCGCTTCGAAAAACGCGACGGTCGGGAACAATCCCTGCAAATATGCAACCTGGCTCGCGTCCCGCCCGCGTGAAGCCGAAAATGAAGCCATTGCCCTTTTGTTGCTCTTGAGCCGTGAGTTCAACGCGCATCTTCACGTCGTACATCTGTCCTCGTCGGATGCACTTGCTGCGCTGCGCGAAGCGAAAGCGCTGGGCGTACCAATCCGCGTTGAAACCTGCCCGCATTACCTGACGTTCGCCGCGGAAAAGATCGCTGACCGAGCGACGGAATTCAAATGTGCCCCGCCGATCCGCGAACGCGAGAACCGCGAGAGGTTGTGGGCTGCGCTTGGCGATGGCACGATCGACCTGATTGCCTCCGACCACTCGCCCTGCCCGCCGTCCATGAAATTACGCGAGCAAGGTGACTTCCTGCGCGCTTGGGGCGGTATCGCGTCGCTTCAGCTGGGTTTGCCGGTGGTGTGGACGGAAGCACGTTCGCGCGGATATGCTCTGACGCACATTGTGAAATGGATGTGCGAAGGGCCGGCGCGTTTGGCCGGACTAGCAGGTCGAAAGGGAGCCATTGCCGTGGGCTGCGACGCCGATCTTGTGATCTTCAACCCCGAAGGGAGATTCTGCGTGGATCCCGCGCGACTCTGTCATCGGCATAAGCTCACTCCGTACGCGGGACGCGAGCTCACTGGCGTGGTTGAGGCGACTTTCGTGCGCGGGCAAAAGGTCTTTGAAAAAGGCGAATTCGGCCCCGCAACAACCGGGCGGCTGCTTCGCCGGGGTAGTGTATGAAGGATTTTACGAAACTCGCGGATTTGGCATCGGGTAGGTTGGGCGGCAAGGTGCTGTCTGCCAATGATGAATTCTTTGCGCCGAAGCAGAACCTGCTAAAGGAATGGAAACCAGTTTTTATCGAAGGTAAATATACCTCGCGTGGAAAGTGGATGGACGGGTGGGAGACGCGGCGTCGGCGCATTCCCGGATACGACTGGTGCATCGTTCGCCTCGGTCTGCCCGGTATTCTTCGCGGCGTGGTGATCGATACCAGTTTTTTCACCGGAAATTTCCCGGAACAGTTTTCGCTCGAAGCTTGCGATCTAGGCAGCTTGCCGTACAAAAGTGAAGGTTCGCGCCTCAAGGATTCCGCGACTCTCTGGACCGAAGTCCTGCCGCAGACGCAACTGAGGGGAGACTCACAGAATCCGTTTCCGATTGCGAATGAAACGCGCTTTACGCATGTTCGATTCAAGATTTATCCCGATGGCGGCGTCGCGCGGTTGCGTCTGCACGGCGAGGCCGTTCCAGACGTAAAGCGAATCTCTCGCGGCGAGCTCAACCTCATCGCAGTGGAAAATGGTGGGAGCGTGGTGACCTCCAGCGATGAATTTTATGGCGCGCCGCGAAACCTCCTGATGCCTTATCACGCGAAGAATATGGGCGACGGCTGGGAGACAAAACGCCGGCGAGCGCCGGGCCACGATTGGGTGATCCTGAAGCTCGGGGTGCCGGGAATGATCCGGCGCATCGAAGTGGACACGGCGCACTTCAAAGGCAATTACCCGGACCGCTGCTCGCTCGAAGCCTGTCACGCTGCTACGAGTTCGGGAGAGAATTTCATTGCGGCGCCACACGTGTGGCGGGAGATTCTGTCCGAGACCAAGCTCAAGGCGAACGCTCGTCACGTCTTCAGCAAACTGAACGATGTTGGCCTGGCCACGCACGTGCGTTTCAATATTTATCCGGATGGTGGAGTAAGCCGCCTGCGGTTGTTCGGCCGGGCCGCGTCTCCGGCTGACAATCGTTTCCACGGAGCGGACCGCTTCAACCGCGTGCCGCCTTCGCAAGCGCGCAAAATGTTGCTGGATTGCTGCGGATCGCAAGAATGGGCGGAGAAAATGCTGAAGCACATGCCGTTCCCGGACAGCGCGTATGTGCTGGATTCGGCGGATAAAATCTGGGCGGCGCTTGGCCGAGAAGCCTGGTTGGAGGCATTTCGCCACCACCCGGCGATTGGAGCAAAGCGCGGGAAGAAGATACAGTCGGCGGCGGCGCGCCGCTGGTCCGAACGAGAGCAGGCGATGGCCCAGAAGGCGGACGCGGCGACGTTGACAGCGCTAGCGGACGCGAACCGATCGTACCAAGACAGATTCGGGCATACCTTCCTGATCTGCGCTACCGGGAAAACCAGCAAGGAAATGCTCAAAAGTCTGCAGCACCGATTGTCCAACGACCCTGAAACGGAACTCCGCATTGCGGCGGAAGAGCAACGCAAGATCATGCGACTTCGCCTGGAGAAATTATTCACATCATGAGCGAGAACACGACGAGCCCAATCACCACACACGTGCTGGATGTTTCGATCGGAAAGCCTGCCGCGGGCGTGCCCGTGGTTCTTGAGGTTGAAGATCTTGGAGTCGGCTGGAGGCAGTTGGGTCGCGGGGTGACCGACAAAGATGGACGCTCGCGCGATCTGCTTGTAGGTGCTCTGGTAGAAGGAACCTACCGGATGACCTTCGACACGCACACCTATTTTGCGGATCGCAAAGTTGAGGCGCTGTATCCCCAGGTGAGCGTGGTTTTCAGCGTTCGGGAATCGGACCGGGACTATCACATTCCTTTGCTGCTGAGTCCCTTTGGATATTCCACGTACCGCGGGAGCTGATGCATGGCCATACGTCTCGGTGAAAACAGTTACGGCAAATCGCGGGTGCGGCTGCTGCGCGTGGCGCGGCAAGACGGCCGGCACGACATCAAAGAGCTGACCGTGGCGATCCGGTTTGAAGGTGACTTTGAAGCCGCACATACAAAAGGCGATAACCGCAAGATCCTGCCGACCGACACCATGAAGAACACCGTGTACGCGTTGGCGCGGCAACACTCGATCGAGACCGTGGAAGAATTCGGGCTGCACCTGATGGAGCACTTCGTTACCTACAACGCGCAGATTTCGCGCGTGCGCATCAAGATTGAAGAACATCTGTGGAAGCGGCTGCCGCACGGTGGAAAGCCGCACGCGACGGCGTTCACGCGCACCGGCGGCGAGAAGCGGACGGCGGTGCTGGTCGGAACGCGTGAAGGAACCACGATCCGCGCAGGCGTCGAGGATTTGATCGTGCTGAAGACGACCAATTCCGCGTTCGAGGATTTTCTGCGCGATCCCTTCACCACGTTGAAGGAAGACCGGAGTCGAATTTTGGCGACGGCCATACAGGCGGACTGGTTGTACCCCGGCGAAGAGGTAGAGTTCGGGCCGGTATGGCACGGGGTGCGGCAGATGCTGCTGGAAACGTTCGCGGAACACAAGAGCTTGTCGCTGCAGCATACGCTTTACGCGATGGGCGAGGGGGTGCTGAACAATTTCGACAATATTCGGGAAATCCACTTGTCACTGCCAAACAAACATTTCAACCTGGTGGACCTTGGTCCGCTGGGAATGGACAATCCGGCCGAGGTGTTTCTGCCCACTGACGAGCCGCATGGATTGATCGAGGCGACGCTACGCAAGGCGTGAGTTCTGGAGAGAGCACGGTTGCGAAAGATCGCTCCCGCACGGCAAGCTAGTAGGCATGCCGGAACTGCCGGACATCGCCGCTTATATCACCGCGCTCGAAAGACGCATCCTTGGGCAGCCGATCGAGCGGGTGCGACTGGCCAGTCCTTTTTTGCTTCGCACGGCACAACCGCCCATCGGCAGTGTGGAGGGCCGAGTGGTGCGCGAACTGCGAACCATTGGCAAGCGAATCGCGATCGGAGCCGAAGGCGATCTGTGGCTGGTTTTGCACTTGATGATCGCGGGTCGGTTGCACTGGCGGCCGGCAGGCGTGAAGTTGGCCGGGCGAAATAGTCTTGCAGCTTTCGATTTTCCGAGCGGATCGCTGGTTCTTACCGAAGCCGGCGCAAAGCACCGCGCATCCTTATATGTTCTGGAAGGTGAGGAAGGCCTACGTTCCGCCGATCCGGGAGGCATGGACGTCTTCGGGAATGATCTCAAAGCGTTTCGCGAGGCACTTACGGTCGAAAACAGGACGCTGAAGAGAGCGCTTACCGATCCACGACTGCTGAGCGGCATCGGCAACGCGTATTCGGACGAGATCCTGCATGCGGCGGAATTGTCGCCCATCGCCCATACACACAAGCTGAAACTGGAGGAATGGGAACGCCTGTTTGCTGCGACGCACGCTACTTTGGGGTTTTGGAAGGACCGGCTATGCGCGGCAGCGGAGATTGATTTTCCCGAAAAGGTGACCGCGTTTCGCCCGGATATGGCGGTTCATGGACGGTATGGCAAACCCTGTCCGAGGTGTGGGGAGAAAATTCAGCGGATTCGCTATGCGGATAACGAAACCAATTATTGCGCGCGCTGCCAGACCGGAGGAAAGGTTCTTGCCGACCGGTGTTTGTCGAGGCTATTGGGGTCGGATTGGCCGCGGACGCTGGAGGAACTCGAGGCTCTGAAGCGGCGGTAGGGAAAGTTAAGGCCAGCCTGAACAGAGGTTCCACTTACGTTGCCTAGACAAGATGCGACGACCCGGGCGAAACAAGCCCCTACAAGTCGTAAGCACCGGTAAGCGACACCCAAGAAAACGTCGAGCCGAGCATGACGCTGCGAATGCGATTGGATATTTCCGCTGGGACGCTGTGAAACTTTGCGGCTTACAAACTTCCGGCTTGGCGAGTCATGCCGCCGTCGATAATAAAGGTGCTTCCGGTGCAATACGACGCTGCATCGGAAGCTAGAAAAACGGCGAGGTCCGCAACCTCTTCCGGCTTTCCCCAACGTCCCAGAGGGATTTCCGCCATAAGCTGCGCTTCCAATTTTGGGTCTGCTTCGATATCGGCATCGATGGGCGTGTAGATTGCGCCGGGGGCAATGTTGTTGACGGTGATTTTGTGTGGCGCGAGTTCCACGGCGATGGTGCGCATCAACATGCGCAAACCACCCTTTGCCGCGCAATAGGGAGCGTTGGTGGGCATAGGCACGTCTTCGTGAATTGAGGAGATGTTGATGATTCGGCCGCCGCTGCCCTGGCGAATCATCGTTTTTGCCGCGGCTTGGGCGCACAGAAAGGGCCCGGTCAAGTCCACGGCGATGACTTTGTGCCACTGCTCCAACGGAAACTCGGTGAATGGATGCTTGTACTCGAGACCTGCGTTGTTCACCAGGATATCCAAGCGACCGAACGAGTCGATTGCCTTCTGGATCAGCTGGCCCACCTGAGCCGGGTTGGAGATGTCAGCGGCGAATGCGAGGACCTTGCCGCCCGAAGTCTGGATGGCTTGGACGGCGGCGTCCGCGAATGTGGATTCCCCAACGTAGTCGATCACTACGGCTGCGCCTTCGGCGGCCATGGCGGTGGCGATGGCTTTACCGATGCCAGTGGCAGCGCCGGTTACGATTGCAACTTTGTTTTGGAGTTTCACGGTTCACGCTCGGGTGGAGTGTTTGCTGGAGCTGGGATACTTCAACAGCGCCATTGTCGCTTGAATGGGAGGAAATAGCATCTGGCTTTCTTGCGGAAGGGAAAGGCCCCCCTGCGAAGCTCAGGGGGGTTCCCACTGGCCGGTCGGACGCGGATCGCGCTAGGGAGCTTTCGTGGCGAGAGCGAAGGCTACGTAGACGCCGCCGGATGGAGATTTGGGATCTTTGCCGCCGCCGGCCGCGATGACTACGTATTGGCGGCCGTCGATGGAATAGGTGGCCGGGGTGGCGTTTCCGGCGAAGGGGAGCGTGGTCTCCCAGAGAAGTTTGCCGGTGGATTTGTCGAAGGCGCGGAACTTTTTGTCGTAGTTGGTGGCGCCGATGAAGAGGAGGCCGCCGGCGGTGACGATCGGGCCGCCGTAGTTTTCGCTGCCAGTGTTGGTCATGCCTTTAGCGGCGAGTTCGGGATATTCGCCGAGATTAATTTTCCAGGCGTACTCGCCGGTATTGAGGTCAATGGCGTTGAGCGTTCCCCATGGTGGAGCGATGGCGGGGTAGCCGTCGGGATCGAGGAATCTACGATAGCCGGTGAAGCGATAGTTCATTCCGGGTGCCGGCGGGGTGGAGTTCACTACCTCTTTGCTTTCGGCGCCGGTGAGAAAATCGACGAGACCTTGCAGTTGATCAGCGGATAAATTCGGGAAGCCGGGCATGCGGCCTTTGCCGCTTTTGATTGTGGCGGCAATTTGGCCCGGCGGGAGGCGCGCGCCGACGTTGACGAGCGAGGGGAAGGCAGGAGGAGAGCCCGCCAATTTTTCCCCGTGGCAAATAGCGCACTGGCTGAGGTACGTAGCTTTCACAGAGTTCTTGCCGGTGTTTTCCGCAAGCGATCCAAGCCAGGCCATTTCATTGGAGTTGACGTAGAGAATGTTGGTATCAGGATCGACGGCCGGGCCGCCCCACTCGGCGGCGCCGTCGAATCCAGGAAAGATTACGGTGTCGATGCCGACGCTGAACGGAACGAATTGCCCCTCGCTGCGGACCTGGCGAAAACGCTCGACGGCCCACTGGTGAACTTCAGGGGTGCGAACAGTGAGCATATCTTCGGTGAGGAGTTGGCGGGCGAAAGGGGCAGGCTTGACGGGAAGAGGCTGTTCAGCGGCCGCAACTTCACCAGGAACGTTGCTCGCAGGATATTTTTTATACTGAATCGGAAAAAGGGGAACGCCGTTGGTGCGGTCGAAGAGATAGACGAAGCCTTGCTTGGTTGTTTGCGCGACGGCGTCGACACTGTGCGAGTCACGTTTTATGGTGAGGAGAACGGGCGCGGAGGGAAAATCACGATCCCAGATATCGTGGCGAACACCTTGGAAGTGCCAGAGTCTTTTCCCAGTTTCGGCGTCGAGCGCGATTAGGCAATTGGCAAAGAGATCGTCGCCGATGCGATTTGCGCCGTAGAAATCGAAAGCGGCGGAACCGGTAGGGACGTAGACGATGCCGCGTTCGGCGTCGAGGGCCATGCCGGCCCAATTGTTGGCGGCGCCGGTATATTTCCACGCGTCCGCAGGCCAAGTGTCGTATCCGAATTCACCGGGTCGCGGAACGGTGCGGAACGTCCAGCGGAGTTTGCCGGTGCGGGCGTCAAAGGCGCGAATGTCACCGGGTGGCGCGGGAAGTGTTTCGGCGTTGCGTCCGCCGACGATGAAGAGATCTTTGTAGACAATCGCCGGGCTGGTAAGAGAAATGAACGGCTCGGGATCGATGCGGCTGAGATTTTCGCGAAGATCGATGCGGCCGTCTTTGCCAAAGGTTGCGATAGGTTTACCCGTGGTGGCGTTCAGCGCATAGACGAAGTGCATCACGCCAACCAGGATGCGCTTGTCATTTTCGCTGGACCAATACGCGAGACCTCGATCGGGTTGCGTGCCGGTGATGCCGGAATCAAATTTCCAAAGGAGCTTGCCGGTTGCGGCGTCGAGCGCGAAAGGTTCTTGGGTGGGCGTGATTCCGTAGAGGACGCCATCGACGATGATCGGGCTGGTCTGAAGACCGCCAGGCTCCTGCGTATCGAAAGACCAAGCTTGTTGCAGAGTGACGACGTTTGCGCGGTTGATTTGGGCGAGAGGCGAATAGTGAGCGTTGCCGGGAGCTCCGCCGTTCATTGGCCAGTCTTGCGTTGCGCCGCGCTGATTCTGTGGTGAGGGCGCAGGAAGGAGGGACACTACCGAGAGCGAACATGTCGCGGACATGGTCACCATAACGATGGCCAGGATTCTAGATTTCATGGCGCAAGTCTAACTTGGAAAACGCAGGGCTATCGAAGAAGTTTTATCGGGAAGAGGTCGAAAGACTTAGGCATGTACTCAACTGAGAAACAGGCAGACCGGAGAGATGGCAGAGCGGCTGAATGCGGGCGGTTTGCTAATTTCCTGCCCTGTTCGTACTCACACCCTTTCATTTTTTTTGAACGATTTGCGGCGCTCTCCGTTGCGCCAAATGGCCTCATTTGCCAGCAACTCGACTCCAACAACTCCGTCCATGCTTTTACAGCCTCTGCGACTTAGGTCTTGGATCCAGAACAGCAGCCGCGACCGCGGAATCTCTCGTCCACGAATTCCTCTTACGGCATCGCTTTTCTGGCCGATTCGTTATCCGATGCCGAACTCGGTGCAGCTGCCGATGCCGACGTCGCCGCATCTGGGACCAGCACTCTTCTCACGGATTGAGGTATTTCGTTCGCGTGCGCTACTAATTGGCTGACCTGCCATAGCTGGGTGTCATTCAGGGTGGTCTTGAAGGCAGGCATCCCAGACATGCGGATGCCGTTAGCTGCCTTCCAGTAACTCTCCGAGGCTGGGTCATCGGTCACACCCTTGCCACGGAATAATTCGGTCGGTTTCGGATACATCGTTGCCGCATAGTCTGTGGGTGGCTGCTCTGGAAATCCGTGACAGGAGGCGCAGTGCTGTTTGTACACAAGTGCACCGGCAAGGAAATTACGTTCGTCTGCCGAAACAGGAGACTGGACAACGCGTTGCTTCTCGATATGCGCGCCCAGCGCCATGTTCGCGAGCTTCTCCTCAAACGGCATTGGCGGATCGGCCGTAGCTACTGGTGCGATTCCCGCTGCAAAATAGTAGAAAAAACTGCCTGCCAAAATGGCTATGGCCAGAAGAAATCCGATCACGATACCCTTGACCATTTCTACCCCACCGTTTGCTTTGCCGATCCAATCTTGAGAAATGTGTAGAGGTGTCCACTCACTGGTTCTGCCCGCCGGATGCCTCCGCTTCCTGGCCGAACACCAACAACCTAAAGGATCCCGGCACCATCGATGGAGGCGTGTGGGGTTCGGTCGGCTGCGGACCGAGGTCAGCCGTCACTAGGTACACGCGGTGCGTCTTCGGGTCCAGTTCCATTGTGCGCGCGCCGCGCTGCGTCTGAATGTCATCGACGACGGTGTAGTTGTCCGGAGAGTCCTCATGGATTACGGTCAATGTGCCATCCCCGTTGGAACTGAATATGAGTTGGGTGGCTGGATCAAAGCGCGCAGCGTCTACCCCCTCGCCAATGGGCGGCGTGGCTAACACCTTGCCTGTGTCAGCGTTGATCACCACCATCATTTTGTTATGACATCCGATGAAGAGCCGTCGTTGCCTACGGTCCATGGCCATGGCAGACGGACTGTCGCCGGGAGCAAGCGGCCAGCGGTTTAGGACCTTGAGCGTCTTCGAATCAATCTGGACGACCTCATTCTTGTCCTCCAGATTGTTGTAGACGTGACCTTGGCCGTCTGCGGCCGCAAACTCGGGGCGGCCGCCAAGGTCAATGCTGCCAACAACAGCACCAGTGCCAGCATCGATGGCCGTAGCGGTTCCGTCATCGCCGTTAAAGGCAAAAACCCTCTTCGAAGCGCGATCATAGATGATGCCGTCAGGACCCTTGCCGGTCTTGGCCGTCCCGATCTTCTTGAGAGTTTTGAGATCGAAGATAGTGACTTGGTTGGCTTGGTCTTCACTCGTAAAACCGCGGTCGAACTCGCGCGCGATGGCAATGCCATGCACTCCTTGGATCTCCGGGATGTCACCTACTATCTTATAGGTGTCTGCGTCTACCACCATGACGTGTGTCCAGCGGGAGATATAGAGCCGTCGCGCGCCAGCATCCAGTGTTAAGTAGTCCCAAAAGCCCTCGCCACCGAGTGTCCGTTTTGTCAGTGCATGGTAACGAGAAGTGGTGGCTGCTGTAACCTTGTGGCGACCGAACACGCACAGCGGGCCAAGAACGCTCAAGGCGGTAAAAGCCGCCAGAGCAAGCGATCGTGCGCGAACATTATTCCTCACTTTGCGAATCCTCCCTGGGGTCGAGCACAAGGTCCGGAACAGCTGTTTGGCACCCTCTGCCTAGTTCTCCCAGTCAAACGATATTTGGCTTCAGCGAATGTTTTCCACGCATTCGTCGCGAACCGCTGATTTTCCGTCGCGGGATGAGAGTGTGGCGGTTCCAATGGACTGCTACACATCCAGGCGGTTCGTACCCACAACCCGACGTGCCAATGGCCGGAGTTCTTGACGATGTGCTGGTCATGAAAGTCGACCGAGGTCACGCCAAAGCGCTGGCTGTAACCTTCTGCCGTGTGACAAACCCCCCCACGCGCAAGCTGCCGATTTATCTCGGCTCGTCCGGCACCCTCCGGATCGTCGCCCAGCGTTCCCGCGCGTTCGTCGCGAACCGCTGGCTTTCCGGTGTGGGATGAGGTCCAGCCGGTAGTCCCGTGGATTCAGTGGCTCATGTGTTTGAAGAAGAATTCGCGGAAATTCCGGCTCAAGGTGAGCTCCGCACCGTTGGCCAGTTTCACGATGTAATCTCCGTGAAACAACGGATGTAAACCGCGTACGGCTGCCTTGCGAACCAGAATGGATCGGTGTATTCGAACGAACTGTTTAGGATCGAGCGTTTCTTCCAAGCTTTGGATTGTCTGTCTCGAGATGTGCTCGCGGCTAGCGGTATGTACTATGACGTACTTATTGGCTGCCTCAATCCAGAGGATCTGTTCGACCGGCACAAAGACAATGCCATCCTTCTCTTTGATTGCTAGCCGGGAGAGCCAGTGATTCGCTTCTGCTCCGCCTGCGGAAACAGCATCCCGCATGCTCAACCGCCGCATAGCGCGTTCTAGCGAAATCGACAGACGTTCCCTATCGAATGGCTTGCGGAGATAATCGACAGCCTCTACCTCAAATGCTTTTATTGCGTATTCGCTGTAACCCGTCACAAAGATAAAGATCGGCTTCTTTTTGGTCTCCAGCTGCTCAACCATTTGAAAGCCGTCGAGACCAGGCATCTGAATGTCTAGAAATACGATATCGGGTGAGAGCTTCCGGATCAGCTCGAGGCCTTCCAGCCCGCTCAACGCTTCACCGACGATGGCGACGTCTGTTTCGCCGCCTAGCAGCTCGCGCAAATAGCGGCGCGCATGCGGCTCATCATCAATGATCAGCGTGCGCATGGGTGATTGATTCGCTGGCATACGGTTCCCTACGGTGGTCCATTCTCTTATTGTCGGCTCTTTTGTAAGGGATGGAGAGATCAATCTGTACGCCTCCCTGGGGCCGGTCAGTGTATTGGAACTTGAACTGATCTTTGTAATAGAGACGAAGCCGGGCCATCGTGTTCGTAAGACCCACACCGAACGGCGGCGAACCCGAAGAGGGAGGATGCACCGGGCCATCGTTATGGAGTGTAAGGTGCAACTCGTCACCTTCCCGATGCGCACGGAAGCGAACCTCGCACGAATCGAGCGTGCGTGCGGCCCCGTGGCGAACCGCATTCTCAAAAAGAGGCTGCAACAGCAACTGAGGTACTTCAGCCGAGGTGGCTTCAGGCTCGATATCGTAGTCCAGGACCAAACGATCACCCAGCCGGAGCTTTTCGATACCCAGGTAAAGGTCAGCAAATTCCAATTCTTCGGCCAAACTGCGGACAGGACTTGCAGTATCTTTCAGCGTGAGCCGGAGAAGATCTCCGAGCGCTATCACCATGCGGCGCGCGGTCGGTGGCTGCTCGACAATGAGGCCGGCGATGGCGTGCAATGTATTAAACAGAAAATGGGGGTGTAGTTGCATGCGAAGCGCGTCCAGACGCGCGACCGCAAGCTGCCGCTCCAGCTCGCTCGCGCGTGTACGTTCCGCCTGAAAATCGAGCCAAACACGCCAGCCCTCGAGTGCAACCACCAGCACGATGCCCATCAGAATATCGGAAGGTAAGAACCTGACCAGTTCAGACTTTATAAATGACCAGAACGACGACGAACGATAGGGAAAAAAGGTCGAATACACAATCGCCCACTGGCTCAGCATTACTACTGATCCGAACGCCGCAACGACGAGCAGCAGCACAGCCCCATTCCATATTTTCCTCCCATGGCCAAGCGGAAATTTGTGCGTACATTTTGATAAGAGCGGCAGTACCAAGGTCCAAAGGGCGAAATGCACCGCGTTGGCGTAAAGAGCGAAACCAAACGACTTGTCTCCGCCAAGGTCGCTTATCATCAGGACGGCTGTGAAGAATAGAGATGCACCGGCCCAGCCAAGAATCACGAATTTTAGGCGACCGATAGTAGGCATATTCTTTGTGGCCATGCTCTCAATATAGTGGAAGTACGCCCCGATTTGTTCTCTCCGTCACGCTCATCCTCCGCAACAGGATCGACCCGCTAGAAAAAGCCTGGGCAAGTACACCAAACGAACGACGCACGCGTGTGAGGTTCTTGCAGCTCACGCCGTTTCCTCCTTCCGATCTCCCCGCAATTAAGAAGGGCGACCCATCCGGCTGGTTGCCGCAACCTTGCCATAGCACAGCCCCGAGTCCTTCCTGTGCGCTTCTGATCGCGGTAGTCCACATACGTGAGGTCGTAGCGTTGGCTATAGCCATCGGCCCACTCGAAGTTGTCGAGCAGGCTCCACGCATGAAAGGCGCTGACATCGGCGCCGTCCGCGATAGCATGTGCTAATTCCGCCAGTTCGTCACGGAAGAATCCAATGTGCCGAATGTCGGGAACGTGTCCATTTGTTTTTTCCCTGGGGCGCGCTTAGATAACTGCAGCCGCTCTCATTAACCTCAGGGATGGGCCGGCGGTACTCGCGCCTGATCTGCATTACGAGGTCGTAGATGCGATGCGGCCATATTTCAAGGCTCGCTTCGGTTAAGGGTTCTTCAGTCAGCATCACGGCACCGAACCGAGTGTAGGGATCGCGGCCATCTTCGATCTCGGTGCCGAAACTGGCACTGCTGCTCGGTCCTCCAGTGTTATGCGACTGGACGGAGAGGCAATGTTCGCACGCGTTTTCCCGTAGCAGCAAAGATTGCATTGGACACAGCCGGACCGATCGGCGGCACCACAGATTCACCGATTCCTGTGGGTGGCTCCGCCGAGGGTACGATATGCACCTCGACTTTCGGCATTTCGTTCATGCGCAGAACCCGGTAGTCGTGAAAGTTCGATTGCTCGACCTTACCGTTCTTCAGGGTAATGGCGCCGTACAGAATTGCGCCCAAGCCGAAACCTACACCGCCTTCCACTTGGGCACGAATCACATCGGGGTTGATAGCTACGCCGCAATCGACCGCACAAACGACGCGATCTACTTTGACTTCGCCGTGCGAGCCAATAGTCACCTCTGCCACATAAGCCGCAGAAGTACGAAATGAGTAATGAACAGCGAGGCCTCGCCCTCGGCCGGGGGGCAGCGGCTCTCCCCAACCGGCTTTCTCCGCAGCAAGTTCAAGCACTTGCCGGTCGCGCGGAAATTTGGCGAATAAACTAGGACGCATCCCATCGGGAGCGGCAAGCTCAAGTATCGGTTTGGATCGCGGGTCCTTGGCGAGCAGCGCGCGTCTAAACTGATAAGGGTCTCGGCTCGCTGCATAGGCAACTTCGTCGAGGAAGGTTTCCACCGCAAAAGCTGTGTGGCTATTTCCGACGGAGCGCCATTTATCTACCGGTACACCGAGCACCGGCGAATGAAGATCCACGAGAATGTTAGGGATGTCGTAGGGTATGTTGCCTGCACCATTAACGGAAGTGATGTCAACGCCATTGACCATCCAATTGGGATCGTTGCCGAGAACTGATTGCCCAACGATGCGGTGCTGCCAGGCGATCAGATTGCCTTGCCCATCCAACCCTGCCGTGAGCTTGTGGAGATACATCGGCCGGTACGCGTCGCCTCGCATGTCCTCTTCGCGTGTCCAGAATAGTTTCACCGGAGAGCGACCGCCCATGGCTTTGGCAACCTCGACTACCTCAGACGCTCCACTTCCCCGCCTGCCGAAGCTACCCCCTCCGTACAGCGAATGAATCTGGATTTGTTGGGGCCGCAGGCCTGTGATCTGAGCCGCGTCATCTTGTACGCCTGATACAACCCAGTCACCTGTCCAGATTTCGCACTGCTCTGGCGAGAGTCGAACAACCGCGCTGAGCGGTTCCATGGGCGCGTGGGCTAGGTAGGGAAACTCGAACGTTGCGCTGAGAGTGCGCGCCGCACGAGCAAACGCCTGTGCACAATCACCATCGCGGCGGGCCACGGCACCAGGCTGCTCCAGGAGCAATCGATATGCAGCGAGGAATTCAGGCGTTCCCCGCTGCTCAGCCTTTGATTCGTCCCACTCGATGCGCAGCGCGTCGCGGCCTCGCTGCGCCGCCGGAAACGATTTGGCCACCACCGCGACCCCTGTCGAAATGCGTACGGCGTCGACCACCCCGGGCACGGCCTTAGTCGCTGTTGCATCGAAGGTCTTCACAGTTGCACCGAAACGAGGCGGCCGCACGACCAGAGCAGTCAGCATATCCGGTAGCGAAAAATCGATTGCAAAAAGTGCTGCCCCGTTCGTCTTGGCTTTGCTGTCGATGCGTGGCAAGTGCGGGGCTCCGATCAGCTTGAAATCCTTTGGGTCTTTGAGAGTGATTTGCTTGGGTATCGGCATGGCTGCGGCCGCCTGGGCCAGCTCGCCGAAAGTTTCCTGCCGCCGTGATGCTTCATGCTTAACCATCCCCTTTTCTACTGCGATTTCACTGCTGGCAACCTTCCATCGGTCGACAGCGGCGGCCACAAGCATCGCCCGTGCCGTAGCACCTGCTCGACGATACTGCTCGTATGAGTTGGCGACCGAGTTGCTGCCGCCGGTGACTTGAGAACCGAATTGCAAATTCTTATAAAGATCCCGGTCCGCTGGCGCAGGCTCAACGCGGATTTGAGACCAGTCAGCGTCGATCTCCTCCGCAAGGATAGTCGCCAGCCCGGTGTAGATACCTTGACCTCCTTCCGAATGTTTGGAGACGACGGTCACGGTATTATCGGGAGCGACCCGCACAAAAGCATTAGGGGCGAAGGCATTCTCGCCGCTCTCCGCGGGCACCGCGGGGCGAAATCCACCATCTTCCTGGAAATGAAAACCGAGTACGAGACCGGCGGTTGCCGACGAACCGACTTTGAGGAATCGGCGTCTGCTGACGGAGGAGTTTTCACTATCGGTGCGCATCGCTCAACCTCTCCTCAATCGAGCTGCCTCGTGGATCGCGGCCCGGATGCGCACGTACGTTGCGCAGCGGCAGAGATTGCCGCTCATGGCAGCGTCAATATCGCCGTCGGTGGGCGACGGTTTCTGTTCAAGCAGCGCAATCGCGGACATGATCTGGCCCGATTGGCAATAGCCACATTGAACGACGTCCAGCTTCTCCCAGGTACTCTGTACCGCACGAGCGGCCGCGCCAGAGACACCCTCGATCGTGGTAACGGATTTTCCTGCAGTGGAATTGACCGGCGTGACGCACGAGCGGATGGGTTTCCCGTCAACGTGCACCGTGCAAGCACCACACTGCGCGATGCCACAGCCATACTTCGTGCCCGTTAGTCCAGCGGCTTCACGAATCGCCCAGAGAAGCGGCACGTCAGGAGCGACGTCCAGCGTGACCTTACGACGATTCAGAACCAGAGAAATCGGCATGGCATTTCCTCGTCGGGTCACAGTACCGGCGATACTCCGAACCAGTAACGCATTTGTCGCCAGGCGGGAATCCTGCGGTGCGAAACGGTATGTCAAGAACATCGGACTAAGATCCTCAGTTTGAGTTGTGGCCCTCTTGACTCCGACGTTTCCTACTTCGCCTTCGGCAGGCCAATTGAGCTCGTTTGGCGCCACCTTTATGGCACTCGGCGACAATGCTCTCGCTTTGCTGCCGGCGTAATCGCTATTTTGAGCAAGGAACTGAACTCGATGAAGGTGTTGCCTCACCGCTGATCGTGGCAACAAATCATACGACCGGAGTGCGCGAACTCTCGATTCGCATGGAGAAACTGATGAAGCACGGCGGAGCATAAAGCATGTCCGACCTTCGGCAAATTCTGGAGCTGTGGCGCGAGGCGCGCGAAAGCCGAGAAGAGGTTTGCCTCGTGACGGTTGTCCAGGTCGAAGGCTCTTCGTATCGCAAGCCCGGAGCGCACATGCTGCTGACCAGCGGCGGGCGGCGCGCGGGCACCATCAGCGGAGGCTGTCTTGAAGCCGAGGTCCAGAAGAAAGCTTGGTGGCTGACCGAATCCGGCACCACCGTTCAGAGATACAGCACCTTCTCCGATGAAGACTCCGAGATGCCTTACGGGCTCGGATGCGGAGGAACTGTGTCAGTGCTGTTCGAACGCGGCGAAAGCGCGTGTCGCACACTCGCAGCGCTCGAACAGAGCGCGGAACGTCGCGCGGCGATAGCAATTGTGTCTATTTTTGACGTAAATACTTCGGAGTCAGTCGGCCCTCAGCTCATTTTGAGCGAAAGCGGCAACGTTTTGTTCGAGTCCTGTGCGACGGGAGACTCACGGGCGTTGGCGCAGCAGGCGCTCAGCGAGCGCCGGTCGCTCTCGACCCGAGGCCCAAGTTCATTCTTCGTTGAATTCGTCGCTCCGCCTACGGCGCTTTTTGTCTTCGGCGCGGGCGACGACGCCCAGCCTCTCGTCGAATTCGCTTACGTGCTTGGCTGGGATACTACAGTTGTCGATGGCCGATCCCATCTGGCGACGAAGGAGCGTTTTCCACTTGCAAGCCAAGTGCTCGCGCTGCGCTCCTTTGACGAGCTCGCGTTGACAGAACACAGCGCTGCGGTGATCCTGACGCATAGCTACGAGCAGGACCGCGCTGCGTTGCAAGCGTTGCTGCCACGAGAGCTAGCCTACCTTGGCACTCTGGGCCCGCGGCGGCGAACCGAGCGTTTGCTAAAAGAGGTCGCGCCTGGTATCGGCCGAACGCTGGAAGAGTGCTTTGCGCGATTGCATTCTCCTGTCGGGCTCAACATCGGCGCGAAAAATCCGGCGAGCATTGCTCTGGCGATTGTGGCCGAAATTCACGCGGTGATCGAAAGATGCGGCACGAAGATTCCTGGATGCGTCTCCGTAAGCCATGTCTGACTGTTCCTGCACTGCTGTCATTCTTGCGGCGGGCGCTTCTTCGCGGCTGGGGCATGCGAAGCAACTGGTCGAGATTAGCGGAGAGGCGCTGATAAGGCGAACCGTGCGCATTGCCAGCCAGACCGGTTGTCACCCGATCGTGGTGGTACTGGGTTTTGAAGCTGACCGGATGTGCGACGAACTCGTCGGGCTTGACGCGATCGCCGTTGTCAATGAAAGGTGGCGCTCAGGCATGGGATCGTCCATGCGTTGCGGCGTGGAGGCCGCACTCCAGGTGAAGCCTCATCCTGAGAACATTCTCCTTCTGGTCTGTGATCAGTTTCGCTTGACCGCCGATTTTCTGCGGGGACTGCTTCATGTGCATGGTTGCCCCAAGTATCCGATTGCGGCGGCGCGCTACAACGATGGGCTGGGCGTACCGGCCGTTTTCTCTTCGATCTTCTTCCCCGATCTGCTCGCAGTGAACGAAGACCACGGAGCCCGCCGGATTCTCGAGCGAAATGCCGAGCATGTTGCACCGGTCGATTTCCCGGAGGGCGGACTAGATCTCGACACACCGGAAGACCTCAAACTGGTTAACCCACTTTAAAATCTCTTTTAACGTTATGGGTTTCGCCAGGCATTGACTCTTCGAATTGCATCTTTGCTCTTAGAGTCTCCACCTACCTGCGATTTCAGCCGACGCAAACAACTCGTGAGCCTACTCGGCTCGTTTCGCGCCGTCTCTACAGCATCAGACGACAAAAGCTTCGCGCTGTATCCGGGGATATCGCTACCTTGCGGGGAGCCGGACTCGATGAAGAGATTAGGAAATGCCGAGAACCCGGTTACTGGTCGCGCCTTTTAAAGGAGGAAGTCTCCGTCTATGTTGCGCATGTACGTCTTGCCGTTCATTGTATTTGTCGTTTCCCTAGCTGTTTCGGCTCAGGAAGATCCGCGGCAGCAGCTTAGCCACGCATTTCAGCTTGATTGGCAAGGCGAGTTCACCCAAGTCATTGAGATAGCTCAACCACTTACGACGACTGAAACGCTGACCAGACTTGAACGCGGGAGAAGTTGGATGGTACTGGCACATGCCTACCAGCAAGAAGGACGATTCCAGGACGCAACGACTGCTTATGAGCAATCGCTGCATCTCTTGGAGAACGACAAAGCAGACTATGCCGGCGCCCTGAACGCGTTTGCCACGCTCTACCGTGACATGGGGCAGTACCAAGCCGCGGTGCGAATGCAAGAGAAAGCTCTACACCTCTACGAAAGAGACGACAATCATGGGGCCGCTGCGGTCACATGCGAGAGTCTGGCAGATCTCAAGCTCAGCCAAAAGCACGTAACCGAGGGTCGACGATATCTAGCGCGCGCCCTCAAGGAGGCCACCCGCACAACCGATCTGGATAACGATTACTTTGCCACACTGTCTTCTACGCAGGCGTGGCTTGCTGAGCTCGATGGCAATGCAACAGCGGCTATTTCTGGCTATCAGCGCTCCCTTGCACTTTTGCGACAGCTGCATGGGGAACAGCATCACCTAGTTGGGTGGTCCCTCATGCGCCTCGGCAAGGCCTACGCCGAAGCTGGTGATCTCCGCAATGCTTCAGACAATATGAGCAAAGGGCTCTCTATCTTAGGCCAGACAGCGGGGCGCTACAGTGCCACCTACCTCGTCGCAGAATTGGCCTACGCACAAGTTCTTGATGCTTCGGGTGAACACTCTCAGGCTCTCAGCTTAAGACATCAGGCAGAATCGCTGCTTAATAACTTGTACGGGAATCAATGTGCTGGCTGCCGAATCAGCGTGGCCGCCCTTGCCCTGAGGTGAGGCGTATGAACTGGGCGCGGACGAGAAGATCGTTCAACGCGTCCTGCGTCATGCAAAAGCGCACGTGACCAAGGATCGCGACAAAGCTTTGACCCGGCAGTGCTCGCGACGATGAAGAGGATGGAGACGACCTTAGATGCCATGAAACTCTGTGCACCAAATAAACTAGGGCAGTGTGGGAAGCTGTTGTTTGCGCGCCGCGGAGACGTGGCAGAGCGGCTGAATGCGGCGGTTTGCTAAATTCACCCTGACCTGTTCGTCCTGATCGATTTTCGTTTGTTTCGTTTGCGTTAGACACACCTCATTTGCACCGAAGTACCTCATTTGCAGTCTAAAGTTCAGCAAATGTTCAGCAAGAAGTGGCGAACTTCCCGCACTGACGGAGCCCTGCCAGCAATAATCTTCAGGAAGCGCGTTTATTGGGAGCAATCTCCCAACGCGGAGGCATTCCTTCCGGCTTGCCCGCGATACTTCCGCAGTGGGCAACGGCAAACAGAGAAAGGCAAGGAGCGCTGACAGAGAGCCGCATGACTATTGCGGGAGACCCGGTTTATAGAGAGAATGGCTTTGTGGCGCGGGTCAGGGCTGTAGGGGTCGTATACTGGAGCGCCTTTACATCGATAACTGCTTGCCTTTAACAGTGGAATTATTTCGTCAACTTGCCTTTTTCATTCTGAGCTGCAAACCCATATCGTATTGCCCCTTCAAGCGTGTCGATGTTTATATCCTTTAGAGCTTTAAACCGAATGCAATATCCGGTCACGCTCGCCTTGCCTAGTTTTTTTCCATACGTTTTGGCTAAGTACTTCTTATCTTTGAGACCAAGAATATAGACAGAGATTCCGGTTTTGTTTCCGCTCACACCAATTTGAAACAACTCTCTACTTTTTCCATTGGCATATTTTATCGTGTGAAATCCGTATCCAATCGTAGGGTTGGAAACAGTATGATTCTTGCTGTCTTTACCATCGAAGAACCATAATTTGCATTCTGGTGACCCTTGAAGTGTGAGCCGATGCAACTCTCGCATGTCACTGCGCTTTGGCTCCGGTTGGCTGGTAATATATTTCTTGATTTGTTCTTGTACGTTCATGTTCTGCTCCCCCGTTGCGCGCACGAGATTATACGACGTTTAATCCTTTCCCCCGCCGTTTTGACTTCCGATTGTAGGCGCGAGGTCCAGCATCTGCCGGAGGGAATATCTGCGGCCGGATGGCGAGGCGGAACCGATGATCCGCGGACTTGCCGAACTGACCTGGGCCGCGTCGCGCAAAGAAACCCGCGTTGCCAGAACGGTGGTGCTGAAATTGAAGACTGCGGAATTCAAGATACTCACCCGCAATCACACGCCGTCGTCTCCACCTTCCTCCTGCGAAGAACTGACGACCATTGCGCTTTCGCTGCGGGAGCGCGTTCTCCTAGGCCCCCAGCAATGCTTTCGCCTAGTGGGAGTCGGCCTCAGTAATTTCTTAGAACCGGAGGATCTCTCCGCTCAACCAGGATTGTTCGAGTGACGATGGATTGTGTCACGTTATAAGATGACGTTCGATTACCAACTGTCACCTTATGTAATGTCATTTACTCAATGCTGTCATCTTATAGATTGACATTACAAGTCCGCATGTCATATTATACTGTGACGGATCATCTATGAACCGGCAATTCCGAAGCTTACGACAATCCCAGCTCGACCGCAGTCTTGCGGGAGCCAGAAGCCTGCCCCCGCGTCCCTCCGGCGGATGGATCGCTGCGGTTCGTGAAGCCCTCGGCCTCACTTTGGCGGACATCGGTCGGCGTCTGCGCGTGCCGAGGCAAAACGTGCAAATGTTCGAGCGCGCGGAAGCAACAGACCGCATCACGTTGGCGACCCTGCGTAAGGTCGCCGAAGCCATGGGCTGCGACCTTATTTATGGCTTTGTCCCGAAGTCCGGCTCGTTCGAGGAACTCGCAGAACGCCCGGCGCGCGAAAGCGCCGCTCGCGATGTGCAACGCGTCGTCCACACGATGGCGCTCGAGGATCAGAAACCTGAAAACACCAGTCAACTGATTGAGGATGAGGCTCAGCGGCGCTTGGACCGCGGTAAAACAAAATGAACTTCATCCTCAATCACCAATACTCCGACGGGAACACCCCGATCCGCCCGGAAGAAGCCGAACAGCTGATTCCAAAAATCAGTACCATGAAAGAACTTAACGAATACGAGACGCTGAACATCCTCGAAGCACAGACATGGGCGTTCAGCAATCGCACGATGAACTCAACAAACCCATTGGACGAGTCTTACGTCCGCGCGCTCCATGCCAAAATGTTCGACCAGGTCTGGAAGTGGGCGGGAACTTATCGCAAGCATGAACTGAACATTGGCTGCGACCCGCGCGAGATAACCCAGCGCGTACCGCAACTGCTCGGAAACACGAAGTATTGGCTTGAGAACAAAACCTTTCCAGTAGACGAATGCCTGGTACGCCTCCATCACCAGCTTGTTTCGAAAATCCATCCTTTTCCCAATGGAAACGGCCGCCACGCGCGCATGATGACCGACGTACTCGCTGTAAAGTACGGCCAGTCGGAATTCACTTGGGGCGCCGGAAAAGACCTCGTCGTCGAAGGCGACGCGCGCGCACAGTATCTCGCCGCGCTCCGCGCGCTCGATGCAGATGAAAACGACGTCAAGCTGCTGCTCGACTTTGCGCGCTCCCAATCACAGGGGCGAGTCTCAATGAAAATCGTGTGACTCGGTTTCCACAGCACGGATAGCCACCGGCATCACCCGGCTCGCTTTGATCGAAATTACGTTGTCCTGGTTCTGCAGCACTCCCTCAACGTGCAGGAATCCGATGATTGTGGAACAGCGGATTGGCCGGATTTTTGTTTGCGTGAGTTCAGAACGGTGGATGCTAGCAGAATGCTCAAGGCCATCGCGGAAGAACACGACCTGAGCAAAACTACTCTGCAGCACATCAAGAGTGTACTCAGCGGTGTTTTCAGCCACGCAAAGTATGAAGACGCGTTCGATGGAGTGAACCCCGTCCAGGATGCCCGTATTCCCAGAAATGCACGCGAAGCGCGCGAAACCTTCGCGTACAGCTTGGCCCAGATATATCGCATTCTGAATATTCTGCCGTTGTTGCCCAAAGCAGTGATCGCCACAGCGTCCTTTGCAGGACTTCGCGAAGGCGAATTGCGAGGGCTTGAATGGACGGACTACACGGGTGACTCGTTGAGCGTTAACAGATCCATTTGGAAGAGCTTTGTGAATGGGCCTAAGACGCGAGCCAGCGCCCAACTGGCGGAAATCCTGGACGCGTACCGCCTGTCCATGGGGAATCCGAAGACCGGGGTAATGTTTCACTCGGGCGGCAGCGACCATATGGACTTGAACAGAATGGGTCAGCGACTTGCCCGGCCAGCAGTGGAGTCATTGCGGTTGGTATGGTACGGCTGGCATGCGTGCAGACGCGGCATTGCATCGAACCTGTATGAACTGGGCGCGAATGAAAAAGTCGTCCAGCGCATCCTGCGTCATGCAAAACCGCACGTGACCAAAGAGCGTTACATCAAAGCCTTCGACCAGGCAGTCTTGGCGGCGATGAAGACTTTGGAGACGACTTTGGACGATTTCCACAAATGTTCAGCAACTGTTCAGCAGGTGAATTGAAGTAAATATGGTAAGCTGTTGATAACAAACCGCGGAGAGGTGGCAGAGCGGCTAAATGCGGCGGTTTGCTAAACCGTTGTAGGGGCCAAAACTCCTACCGGGGGTTCGAATCCCCCCCTCTCCGCCATAGCCAAACACCCAATGTTTATGCGGGTTTTGATGTCTTGCTACTACTTTTCCCTGAATCTAAGGGTTTAATATAAGCATATAGTAAATAGTCGAGAACTGGAAATCGCACGGCCTTGGAAGAACCCGATACGCCTGAGAACCGATTCTTATGGTGTCCCGAGCGGAAGGCCGCAAATTGCAGATGGGGTCGCACGCCATGCCCAGTTCGCGGTTTGGAAAACCGACGCAAACGCCCGGGAACCCGCTGAAATAGATGGCGGACTTGAACTACCGACCGCGCCCAAATCAGTCTAGCCTGATTTGGTTTTACAACAACTTACAAGACCGCGGGGACTGCCAAAATACGCGGAAATCGTACAAGACGTCGCATGTTGTGGGTTGGATTGTGGGTTGGATATTCGCCGGAAAACGAACTAGAACGCCGCTTTGTTCAGGTCGATTTCTGTCTGAGGTATTCACTCGGGTTGGCCCCGACGACTCGCTTGAACGCCTTACTGAACGCAGCGTCGGACTCGTAACCAACCGACCGAGCAACGTCTATGAGCTTTTTGTCACGCTGTTCGAGTAACCGCATCGCCTTCTGCATCCGCCACCCAGTTACATATTCCAGTGGTGTTTGTCCGAGTAGCTCTTTAAAACGGGCTGCGAATGCGGAGCGAGACATGCCCGCCGCTTCGGCCAGGGATTCGACCGTCCAAGATGTATTCACTTTGTCGTGAATGGCACTCAAGGCAATTCCTATTTGAGAATCGAAAATCGCACGAAGCCATCCTTTATTGCGTTTTGGTCCCGACGCGATATGCGCTCGCAGTACCTGGATAAACAGAACCTCGGCCAGCCGACTCGCGACGACTTCAGATCCCGGCGCCTGTTCCTCCATCTCTGACGCGAGCGCCTGCACTGTGGTGTGAAGAGCAAGCGTGCGCGCCTGATCGGCCTTCATCAAAATGAAGCTCGGCAATAACTGAGTGATCGGCTTCAGGCTGGCGCGATCGAAACTCAAGGATCCACAGACGATTGTCGTCGGTGCGCCACCGCCGCCACAAACAGCGACATTGCCGTTGGCCTTGGTCCCGATCTCGCGGAAGCTCCACCTCGGACGTGTTCGCAGGCTGTCGCGCAAAACAATCGAAGTCCCCTTAGCCAGTAAAAAGCAATCACCACCGGTGAGGGGAATCGGCTCCGCAATGCCTTCCACACTCAGCCAGCAGTTGCCGCGCGAAAGCATGGCGAAGTGCGCCAAATCTGTGGGTGACATCTTTTTGTCGGAAGGCGTGACTTTTTCTTCGGTCTGGTTTTCCTGTTCTAGGCCCCACGGGGCTGTGGCTTCGAGCCTGTGCAGACCGAAAGCGGTTACGTGCATCGTTCTGAAGATATCTGTTATCGGGTCCAACTCAGCCTCCCTCTTCTCTTGAAAGCCATAGTGTTCTGTCAGACCTGTACGAAACTGCACAGCCGCGCTTGTCGGACAAGTGCAGTATCAGGTAGAAGGGGCCACGTGACAGACATTCTCCTTCCAGCGTCATAACCCCGACTCTCCTCCTCCTCGAGCCGCGCGCGCCAACTCGGTCAAGGGGTGCAATACGGCTCGTTTTAGCCATCTTGCTGGACGAATAGACAACAGATTAGGACTGTTGAGCAGTCCTCGTCCACCACCAAAGACATCTACCCTAGTGTACTGAATATTTTATTGAACTGAACTCTACACACATTCCGGAGGGAGTAATCATGGGAAAGCTTGAAGGAAAAGTTGCAGTCATCACAGGCGGATCGAGCGGCATGGCGCTAGCAAGTGCCAAGCTCTTCGTTAAAGAGGGCGCCTACGTTTTCATCACGGGTAGGAAGCAGGAGCAGCTCGATCAGGCCGTCAAGTTGATTGGCCGGAACGTGACCGGCGTGCGCGGTGACTCGGCGAATCTCGACGACCTCGACCGCTTGTTCAATACGGTCAAGCGAGAAAAAGGCAAGATCGACGTCCTGTTCGCAAGCGCCGGCATGGGCGTAGCCGTCCCACTGGGCGAAATTACCGAGCAGCATTTCGATACGACCTTCGGCCTGAATACACGCGGAACGCTGTTTACGGTTCAAAAGGCGTTGCCGCTATTCAACGATGGCGGGTCAATCATCATGACCGGATCAGTTGCTTCGGTGAAGGGTTTTCCTGGTTTCGGCGTGTATGCGGCGAGCAAGGCAGCATTGCGCTCCTTCGCACGCACGTGGCTCAACGAACTGAAGGGCAGGAATATCCGGGTGAACGTGCTGGGCCCGGGGCCGATCTCCACACCGATGCAGGAACAAGTTCTCACCAAGGAGGCCAAGGAGATGTTCGAGTCCTTGATCCCGCGGGGAAAGATGGGGCGACCTGAGGAAATCGCGACGGTTGCGCTGTTTCTTGCTTCAGACGATTCGAGCTTCGTGAATGGAGTGGAGCTGAACGTCGACGGCGGCTTCTCGGCCATCTGAAGTCTGCAAACGTAGGTTAGTGGCTGACCTTCCGGACGCATGCAGAGTGATCTACTGCGGGACGTCTGCGGAAGGTCGTCATAGAACGGGACTTGATGTCTCGTGCCGTCAAAGGTCGGGAATCATTATCAAGACGAAATCGGAGAAACATCATGAGCTACGCAATTGTAGGATTCGGAAAGATCGGCCAGGCCCTCGCCCACGCCTTCGCCCGTAAGAACATCGACGTGATCGTCGCGAGTCGCCGGTCACCCGAGGAGTTGGCACCGCAGGCTCGGGCGATTGGACCAACGGTCACCGCCAAGTCACTGCAAGAGGCGCTCAAGGCCGACACAATCGTCTTGGCAATCCCGTTCGGGGAGCACCGCGAGGTTGCGAAGACCCTGCCGAACTGGAAAGGCAAGACGATCATCGACGCGATGAACTCGTTTCCAGTCCCACCTGAGGAACTGGACGGACTCCCGTCATCCGCCTTCGTTGCGAAGTCTTTCACCGGCGCCAAACTCGTGAAGGGTTTCAATCACCTGGGTGCAGCCATCTTGGCTACCGATCCAATCGTCGAGGGAGGCCACCGGGTTGTCTTTCTGTCGAGCGACGACGAAGACGCGATCGCTCCCGTGGCGGATTTAGCCAAAAAACTCGGGTTCGCGCCCGTCAAGCTGGGAAAGCTCAACGAGGGTGGCGCGCTGGTGCACGCACGCGGCAAGACTTGGGGTCAGCTCATCTTCCAGGATTTGTTCAAGAAGGATCAGTAGTCGATCGGCCGCCGTGTGATTTGGCCAGAGAAGGATGGTTCCGAAACGTCCGATTAGATCGGACACTGATGTAAGCGAAAAGGAGAGATTTCGATGAGCATCGAAAAGAATGTCGAGATTGTGAAGAATTTTCTTGCGGCAATCGGCCGCCGCGATAAGCAAGGTTTGCTGGCGTTGTCTGCTGAAGATATTGAGTGGATCATTCCGGGCGAGGACTGGCCGCTGGCCGGCACGCACCGCGGGCACGCGGGATTGGAGAATTTACTTCAGCAGGCTAACGAAACGGTGGAAACCTCGTACCCAGAACCACCCGAATTCGTAGCGCAGGGAGACCGCGTTCTGGTCGTCGGCTTCGCTACGGGGAGAATCAAAGCCACGAATAAGACGTTTGAGGACCACTGGGTTTTCGACATTACCGTTCGGGAGGGCAAACTGACGAACGTCCGGGAATATATCGACACGCAAGCACTGGCGCGGGCCTCCGAGATTCCCGGGAGCCCCAGGCTCTAACGCAGGGATATCGACACCACACGGTACCATTAGTCAGGATCAGCGAATACGCTGAACAGCGGCAGCATTGAGCAATAGTGAGCAGCTATTACGCGCAAAGCCCATGCGGTCTCGCAGAAGAACACAATATTTCCAGACAGCACTGATACGGAGAGACATGAAAAAAACTACGGTCGCGACTATTCGCCGAATATTGGCACTTTACTTTTGTTTCGGATTTGGTGTCGTAGTGCCCGGCGGTGTGTCTGCTCAACAACTAGATTCGCCTCTCGTGGGTAAGAACGAACAAGGACCGAAAGACACAATGCTCCAGCAGAGAGAATTGACGACGGCCTCGCTGGCCCAAGATTCCGAGTCGGCGCATACCCCAGTGTCGCCGGGGATAGTCGGCGCTTGGACTTACGCGGGCACAGGAACTGTAAACACCTATTGGATAGCAACACCAGGCGGAGGAATCGTCGTGATCGATGTTCAACGCGACCTTGTTCACGCGGCAGAGGCGATAGCGGCTGTGCGTGCTGTCGGTAAACCAGTGCGCGCTATCCTGATCACGCATCCCCATCCAGATCATTACACTGGCATTGGTCTGTTCCGCCAGGCATTTCCGGGAGTTGTCGTGTTTGCATCGCGAGCAACTGCCGACACAATCCGAAACGATACGTATGGTGCGAGCGCGGCGACGCAGCGCGACGCCCCGGAAATTACTCCGCAAGTGTTCGTACCCCCTGGTGAGACCTTCGATGGCAACACCAAGCTTCAGATCGATGGTCTCACCGTCGTTGCGCGTGAGTTGGGGCGCGGCGAGGCACACAGTACGACGGCCTATTACCTGCCTGTGACAAAGGATTTGTTTGTGGGCGACGCGGTAATCAATCGGCTTCACGCGCCGATTCTGGAAGCAGCCTCTGGATCTTGGCTTGGCATTTTAGATCGCCTTGAAACGACGTTCCTAGACGCTCGGACGGTCCACCCCGGGCACGGTGCATCTGGTCCGCCGTCGACACTATACGAAGACGAACGGGTCTACCTGAGAACCTGCCGAAAGATCGCGGCTGAGGAGATCGCTCGTTCCGGCTTCACGGAGGCGGCTAAGCAAGCTGCAGTGGAACGCATCAACGCCCGTTTTCCTTATATCAATCCTACAGGGATCAAGGACATAGTTCGGAGCAGTGTCGACGGGCTCTTTCAAGAACTCTCGATGCCGAATGAGGCACCAGTTCAGTGATACATAAACGATATCCCACGCCAATCAGGCTCACCCCGTGGGCCCGCGACGCGCACCAAGATGTACGCTGTACACATTGAAGATGAACAGTGATCATCTTAGGAGAAATGCGATGGCGAACGGCAAAGATGTCGTGGTCACAGGGGTCTCCAGTGGAATCGGTTGGGGAACCACAAAGGTGCTTATTTCAAAGGGATTTCGCGTGTTCGGTTCTGTACGGAAGCCGGCTGACGCCGATCGTTTGCAAAGAGAGTTCGGCAACGGCTTCGTGCCTCTCATGATGGACGTTACGGATGTCAACGCTGTACATCGAGCTGCACAAGAGGTCGGCTCTATGATAGGCGACAGGAATCTGGTTGGCCTGGTGAACAACGCAGGAGCTGTCGTGAGTGGGCCACTGCTTTATCTGAGGCCCAGCGAGTACCGGCGGCAGTTGGAGGTCAACATGATCTCCCCGCTTGTGGTGATCCAAGCCTTCGCTCCTCTCTTGGGAACAGATAAGAAGAGGCAGGGTCCTATTGGCCGCATCGTGAACATCAGTTCTACCGTCGCAAAAGTTGCTATCCCGCTTATCGGTGCTTACAGCTCCTCCAAAGCTGGCCTTGAAGGAATGTCGGACGCGCTGCGGCGAGAACTACTTTTATTTGGCATCGACGTCGTGATCATTGAACCGGGCACCGTGAACACGGCGATGTACGAGAAGGGCGAAAAAGAAGATCTGAGTGAGTTCAAGCAGACCGAGTATTGGGCGGCGGTGCAGAACTTCCAGAAGTTCATCGTCGCCGAAGCCCGTAATAACGGTTTATCTCCTGAGCGTCTGGGCGAAGCCGTCCACGTGGCACTCACCACGGCGAAACCGAAGGCACGCTACGCGGTCGTTCCGCAACGGTTCAAGAACTGGACTCTGCCCAAACTTCTTCCCGTGAGGATGCTCGACGCCGCGGTCGCAAAGCAGATGGGACTCAAAAAGCCGTAGCCAAGCTCGAACGGCGGGTTCTCACAGCTCATGACAAGAGAAAGCAACGCCAAAAACACTGTTTCGTCGGCGACGGATCGCTACCGAGAAGCCGACTTTTGTTTACTTAGGGCTCGCGGCCATCTCGGAGGCCCGCGAGCCACAGGCTCTGACCCACCTAAACCAATAACACAGCGATTCGTAAAGTCGGCGAATACGTTGAACAGTTGAAATTGATTGCTACTATAAGTTCGCGATCTGTTCCGCGATCACGACACCGTTCCTCCAAAGACGAATCGTTTGCCAACGAAGAGGTTTCCCTGTTGTATATGGTCCTCCCAGCCGCAACTCCCAAACACTTACCAAATGCCCCTGCGGGTCCTTCATTGTCAGAGCGACGTCAAAGGACTCAACTGTCATAGTTCCCATTTCAAGGAACGCATACATCGGTTCAAGAGAATCGGCCAATCTTGCCAATGCTTCCTCACGACCCGTAATCAGCTCGGCCCCCAGCCAAAACGCGACTTCGTCGGCATAGTAGGGGCCGCAGGATTCGAGGACCAGGGCTCGAGGATCATAAGGCCCGAATACGAATTCGGTCCGGGCGAGCTCCAGAATCGCGTGATTGAGTGATGATTCGCGGGCCTGAATGTTCGGAAGGGGCATGGAGACTTTCAGTATCGAGAATTTGTCATATCGTTCGTCCTTATATCGCGAAGCAGCATAGCGACCACCAACCGACGCGTCATGCGGTCCATAGTTGGCGAACCACTAAGTCCCTTCATCATCCAATCGACGCACGAGCTCCATGAGCTCGATTCCCAATACGATTAGAGAACCCCACAGCAGAAAGGCGATCCCGTACAACGCAAAGCGTTTCTGCGAACTATCAATACAACCAGGACGGTTTGATCTGCCCAACCGTAGCGAACCGCTCCGGTCGTAGTTCCACCCGTGATAAGCGCTGTTTTTTCCTTTGAACCGATCCATGCGGCTGGCGGCAGCATCCTTGGCGCAGCGCCGTAACTACTCTGAGATCGATGGGCGATCAGGCAGCCCACTCATCGAATCGGCGCATGATCTCCATGAGCTTGCATCCCAACAGGATGAGAGAGCCCCACAATATGAAGGGGACGCCATAGAGTAGGAGATGCTTGCGCGAACGGGCTAAACCAAACAGTCGCATCTTCACGATGGCGTATACGTTCGCTGAGAGATAAGCGATCGCCAAACAGCTCATTACCAAGTTATGTAAGTTCATATGCCTCCTAAAGGCTGTATCTCCCGGACGGTCCACAACTTAGAGTTGAGACCATCCTCCGTCTACCGGAAGCTCGGCGCCGGTCGTGAAGGTCGCATCGAACGCGAGGAAGAGAACGGCCTTGGCGATTTCCTCCGACATTCCCCAGCGCTTCATCGGAACCATACCGATCATCTTCTCCCTGATCTGGGCGGCCGCGTCTTTATCGGGAAACGCTTTGCCAAGGATTGGCGTGTCGATGGGGCCGGGCGTCACCGCGTTGACGCGAATCTCGCGAGGAATCAACTCGGCGGCCAGCGTCCGAGCGAAGGATCGCAGCGCAGCCTTGGCCGCTCCGTATGTGGCGTTGCCGGGCATTCCCTTGACGTTGGCGATCGAGGTCGTGAGGACGATAGAGCCTCCCCGGTTGATCAGCGGCGCGAGCTTTTGCATCACGAAAAGCGGCCCCTTGGCGTTGAGGTTGAACATCTCGTCGTAGACAGCCTCGGTCATGCTCTCAAGAGGCGCTCGGATGCTGAACCCGGCGTTGACGAAGAGCAGGTCGAAAGTGTCGAACTCGGCCTTCACTTGAGAGGCAAGAGCGTCGATTTCCGTCAACGAACGGGCATCACTCGAAACCACGAGGGCGCCCTTTCCAATTTCCTTCTGGGCAGAATCCAGGCCGGCCTTCGAGAGACCCGTCACCAGAACACGCGCACCACCATCGAGGAGCATCTTTGCCGTTGCGAGCCCCATGCCGCTCGTGCCGCCGATGATCACTACTTTTTTACCTTTGTAACGTTCCATGTGCATTCTCCTCGCGAGGTTAGCGTTGCCCTGCTAATTTTGAACTGTTTGGTATGATATTCAGACGCGGAGGCTGCGGTCAAGACCTTTTTGAACTATTTATTTCAAAATCCCGTAAGACCCGTGGACGATCATGTAGCTCCGCAAGCGCCTGCTGATTCGGGTTACTAGGATCAGTTCAGCCGCGATCGGGCTCGCCTTCAGGACACCGCTCTCAAGTTGCTGCGGAGGACGACGAATTTTTCTATGTCAATCCGACGGACCGTTTTGTTATCGGCGGACTCGACTGCGACGCGGCTTCTTGGCTGGCGCGATCGTGAAATTGAGGGTGGCGCATCGCCTCGATTGGGCCGGTGAACTTCTTGGGCGGCGAGGCGAAGATCTAGCCCGAGACGTCGGTTCCGAACGCCGATGCTTGCTGGTTAATGAGAATTATCAGAGCAGATTCAGCCTGTATGGCAATCCTAAAGATTCTGTTTGTCAAATTCTTGTGCAGATTTATATATAAAGAATTACTGCTTTTCAGGCCTGCCTTATGAAATGGTGAATTGCCTCGTAGGCGTTATCTTGAAATGAAGTGTTTTTCAAATCAGTAAAGAAGGTGCTCTGGTCCACCATGTCCCCTGATAACTTACCCTCTTTGCTGGCATAAAAAACGCCGCTTTTATACCGCTCATCCGAAATGGCATCTACAAAGCGTTTCGCACCTACTTCCAGGGTGTGCACCATTTCGCCCATCAATGGGAATGCGATAGGCATCATCACGTACTTCAACATAAACCGCATTGCCGGAGGAAGACTATTTGGCGCCTGAGTTCCTTTTGTATTCCCTGGGCTCACAACAATAAACTTGAGCTCAGGATATTTTCTTGCCATGGATAACGTCCACATGGTTTCTGCATATTTGACATACGCGTACGCTTGCAATGCATTGAACTTCTTACCAAAATATGATCCATCAAGAACAGCCGCAAACTCATCTACAGAAGAATTCCTCATCGAAACTCGTTTTACTCCGAGCATCTTTACTCCTGGAACAGCTTCCGCACTGACTGCTAGAACTGTTTTCTTTAACTTGTCCCGTTTAATCAATTCCTCCACTAGAATCACATTACCTAGAATATTCGTAGCAGCTAATTGATTCATACCGGAAGGCGTAGATTTCGCAGCCGTTTTCCCAATTACTCCACCTGCATTTAAAACTAGTGCATCAACAGGTTCCGTTATTTTTTCTGCTGCTTTTCGTACAGAATGTGCATCCGTAACATCCCCAATAACAATTTCAAAAATCTTTTTCCCCGTTTTTTCCTCAATGTCTTTTTTTGCTGCCTCTGCTCTCGCTTGATTTCTGCAAAAAAGAATTACCTTTTGTGTTTCTTTATTCAATGCTAACTGTCGGGCAGTCTCTTTCCCAAGCCCAGCATTTGCTCCGGTTATTAAGATACTTTCGTTCATATTTTCTATCCTTTTTAGGTTACTAATGAGCGGCCGTTTCTTTTACCCGAGCCAAGCTGCGTCCGGCGACGATGACCTGGCGGTAGCCCTTGGCGGCGAGCGGGCTGGCTGCGGCATAACCGAGCCCGGAGCTGGTGCCGGTGACGAGCGCGCTAGAATGATCCATGGGCGTCTCCCTGGTGAAGTGTGAAGGCCGAGTCGTGAGGCCCCACGAGGACAGAGTCGGCTTGCTAATTTCGAACTATTCAGTTATATATTGGTGGAATGAAAAGTGTCAAGGAGTTTTGAACTAAATGATTCACAATACCTCTAGGCCGCGGGGTCGACCGCGCAGCTTCGACGAGACAGGGGCGCTGGAAAAGGCGACTCAGGTGTTCTGGTCGAAAAGCTACGACGGAGTGACGATTGACGATCTCGTCGCCGGGATGGGCGTGGGACGGCCGAGCCTGTATGCCGTCTTCGGGGACAAGCACGCGATATTCTTGCGCGTTCTTAAGGCGTACGCAGAACGGAAGGGCGCATCCGCCGCGAAGGCACTCCTCTCCCCACAGAGTCTTCGCGACTCGATCGCGGATTTTCTGAGGTACGCCGTCGAAAGTGCGACCGAGAAAGGGTCCGCTCGGGGCTGCCTCATGATGTGCGTCGCGCCGCTTGTGAAGGACGCTGAAGTTCAGCGGTTCCTGCAGAGCGCGGTCGCGGGCGGCGCGGCGCTGGTGGAGCGCCGTCTCCGGGACGGGATCAGCGCGGGAGAAATCCCATCTGACTTTCCGGTAGCCGCGCGCGCAACCCAACTCACGGATTTAGCGCGTGGGCTGACCATGCGTGCGCAGCTAGGCGTGCCGCGCAAGACGCTCCTTAAAGATGCTGAGGAAGCAGCCGACTTGGTGCTCCAGTTGCGGCGTAGGGCGTCAAAATGAGGTCTCAGCTCCAACCGTCGCGACGCTATGAGAGCAGTTTGCGCTCGCCTCTACTAATCGGCGCATCGTTTATGCTGGCGAAGCGCCGCGGCATACGTCCGCTAGGCGCGAATTCCCAAAGCGTTCTTCCGCAGAGCCGCTCGACGACTTCTCTTGCAAAACCTTCATCGAAACTCTCACGGGAAAAATACCGTCGGTACAGCAGCGGTCCCATGACCGAAGCGACCAGGGCCTTCGGATCCTCTGAGGCCGACAACTCACCTCGCGCCTGGCCCCGCTCGATTACTGTAATCAAGGCACTCCTCATTTGCGCGTGAATTCGCGATTGAAGGCTGGCCAGTTCTTTGTCGCGCTCTGCCCCGTCGATGATCGACGGGAGCACGCTCGACCAAGTAGGGCAGGTATTTCCCTCTTCAGGGGAGACGGACCACCATTTCAATCTCGACCTTGATTTCCGGCTTATAGAGTGCCTGGACGCCAATCGTTGTGATGCTGGGCATCGCGTCCCCGAACAACTCACGTAGAGGGGCGACGGCCTGCCCGAACGCTTCGCTGGTCGCATTCACGACGTAGACGCGCAGCATGACAATGTCTTGCGCAGACGCCACAAGCTCTTTGAGTGCGGCGGCGAGGCTGGCTGTCGCAAGCTTTGCCTGGCCAGCGAGGTCTTTGGGCACCTCCCCACTGCCAGGCGTCGCTGCGATCTGGCCGGACAGGAAGGCGAGGCGGCTCGGTTCAGCGACACTGATGTGCGAGAACCCGAGCGATGCCATATCCCACATTGTTGGAGGATTGCGGCGGCTCACCGACGCTGATGTACGAGACGGAATGCGTGCGCTCGTGCTATTCCACGACTTGGACTTGATCAAGACCCAAAAGATCATCAAGTGTGAAACGAGCACCAACGGAGCGTAAAACGTATAGACATACCAAAAGGTGGCCAGGTTGAAGCTCGGCACGTTCAACTGCAGGACGCCGCGTACTCCGTTTAGCAGGTCCACGAATCCCCACGTGTTGGCCACCCAGACCAGAGGAACGGCAATACGCCAGTTGCCCCGCAGAGCAAAGATGGAAACCAAAGCTAGCGCCGCTTCTAAGAGATCACCGTAAGCAGCACTGGAACGGAAACCTAGAGGCAGGTTCGGATCGACCATACCTGCAACTAATAGCGTCATACCCACATAGCGGGGAACATGAACGAAGAGCAGCAGAACTAGCGCAGAATTGCGAGAAAGTTTGGTTAGATACGGCCAAACGTACCACAGCGCGACGATGCCAAAAACAACAACGCTCGTAAGAAGCTGCATCCAAAATATTGGGGTCGAGTCCATTTCCATGTTCCTTTAAGGCTCGGTTTTCGTAATCTCAGCTACTCGCCGGCTAATGCTCGCGCTACTCTTTGTTCAGCCCGCGCAGGTTGCGTAAACCTAATTCAGGTTCCGCTCTTGGCCCACACTGGATAGTCGATGTAGCCATGTTCGTCGCCGCCGTAAAAGCTCCCCGTGTCGGGCACGTTCAATGGTCCACGGCGACTTAAGCGCGTGGGCAGATCGGGGTTCGCGAGGAACAGCCGGCCATAGGCCACGGCATCGGCAGATCCTTCCAAGATTGCGCGCTCGCCCCGTGCAGCGTCGTATCCTCCGTTGGCGACATAAATCCCCTTCCATGCAGAGCGCAAGCGCCGGAAAAAGTCCGCCTTGTGCTCGACCGGGGACGTCTCGTCGATAATGTCTTCCACAACGTGCAGGTATCCGGGCCGATGCCCGTTGAGCAAATCCACAACGCGCGCGAATGTTTCCTCTGGATTTGCATCGCCCATGTCGTTGAAGGTACCGAGGGGAGAAATACGTACCCCAACGCAACCCGGTTCCCAAACTTTCAAGACGGCATCGAGAACCTCGCCGAGAAAGCGCACCCGGTTCGCTGCACTTCCGCCGTACGTGTCGGTGCGGGCGTTCGATTTCGACCGTAGGAACTGGTCAATCAGGTAGCCGTTGGCAGCGTGGATCTCCACGCCATCGAAACTAGCGGACTTGGCATTGGAAGCAGCGCGACCATAGTCTTCGATTGTGCTCCGGATCTCCGTCAGGCTAAGCGCTCGGGGCTCCGAAACATCGACAAACCCCGTCTCAATGACTGTCTGCGCGCGGGCCTTGATCGCGGAAGGCGCCACCGGGGATGCGTTTCCCGGCAACAGGCTGCTGTGAGAGATTCGGCCCACGTGCCAGAGCTGAAGAAAGATTCGCCCGCCTTTTCCATGTACGGCATCGACGACGGGCTTCCAGCCGGCGATCTGCTCCTCCGAATGGATGCCCGGAGTGTTGATATAGCCCTTACCCATGGGCGAGATTTGCGTTGCCTCTGTGACAATTAGCCCAGCCGATGCACGCTGGCTGTAGTACGTGGATGCCCACGGCCCCGGCACCCCACTTGGCATAGCGCGATTTCGGGTCAATGGCGCCATGAAGACGCGATTTGGCAGCGTCAACGACCCGAGACGGACAGATTCGTAAAGACTGGCCACTTTTGTAGTCCTTTTGGGGTTTTCAGCGTCGTCCGATTGCACTGGCTCGGAATACCGCGAGCTTCCCTCGGTGCCGCGTTTTAGCCTTCAGACTGAAATGCCGGATCGAGTTCAGTAGGGGAAATGTGATCCAAATAGTTGCTCATCGTCTTGAGAGCGACGCCGACCAGAACCTCAAGTACCTGATCCTTTCGATACCCGGCAGCAAGAAAGTTGTCCATGGTTTGCGCGCGCACATGTCCGCGTTCAGAAACGATCTCCTTTGTGAGGGCGACAAGGGCATTTAGCTTCGGATCGGATACAGGTTGGTTGGACCTCACTGCCGAAACGACGTCGGCCGGCACATGCATGAAAGCCTTCAGTAACGTGCTGTGCGCCGCCGTGCAGTACCTGCAACTGTTTTCAACGCTGGCGGCCAGTAGGACGATCTGGCGCTCCACTGCACTCAGGCTCCCCTTATCAAATGTCTTTTCCAGCCCTAGATAGCCCTCCAGCAAAACAGAAGAGTTTGCGAACACTCCGAAGAGGTTTGGAATGAACTTGAACGACTTTTGGACATTTTCCAGGAGTGGACGAGACTTCTCAGGGGCGGTTTCCACGCCGACGGGAGCAAAGAGTGTGGTTTGGGTGCTCATAACAGGGGGCTTCCTTTCTGGGATCGAAGATGTAGACAGACACGTCTGTCTACATCAGATTTATTATAGACAGACAAGCCTGTCTCGCGTCAAGATGAATCTCATGGGCAAGAGCAAGAACATTGATCCGCGCACAAGGATCCTGAAGGTTGCCGACCGCCTCTTCTACGCAGAGGGGGTCCGCGCGACTGGCACCGAAAAGATCATGTCACTCGCCGAGGTCGCAAAAGCGACGTTCTATCGGCATTTCAAAAGTAAAGATGCCCTCGTGCTCGCGTACCTCGAAAACCGCGATCGAGCTCTTTGGGACTATCTTTCTCATCCCACTCCCGCGAAGAATCTGCGTGCGGCTCTGACCAAATTCGAGCAAATGGCGAACTGGCCCGAGATGATTGGCTGCCCGTTCCTTCGCATCGCATCCGAATTCCCGGATACTGCCCACCCGTACCATCGCCTGGCGATCGAACACCAGAACAAGATTCTTGACTATCTAACCGATCTGCTAGAGCCCTTCGCAATCGACAAAAGGGCTGTGGCGGCGGCGATACTTAGCGTCATCGATGGCGCCTTCTCCATTCGAATGCTCTATGGGAATTCGAAGGTGATTCCGATCCTTTCGCCCGCCGAGGCAGTACTTAAGAGCTTTCAGCGCGCGCGAGCTAAACGCCGCAGATGATCCCCAGCCGCAATCAGCTCTCCATTCAGCCGGAAAATTGCCAGGATCAACCGAGTGACCTGATCGTCATCGTCCATTTGAAGTTCCCGTCTCATAGTCCGTATGGATTTACTGTCGCCGCTGAACAATGAATACCGGCGCTTCGCGATCGATCGAAGCCAGTTACCAGTGCCAAACTGTCGGTTCCCAGCTTCGCACTTGCCCCTGTTGGGTAATGTGGCCGAGTCCTGGGAATGGAAAATGAGGCACCAACACTAACGATCTTTCAGCAATGACCTGATTGAGCACTCGTAGCCTTGTGCGGGCTCCTAGTTCCTGGTCGTTATCGAATCCGACATGCCACTCCGGATGCGCAATGCTGAGGGCGAAATGATGCAGAGCGTCCGCAGAATAGAAGAGGCTCTCCGACCCCGATGAAATATTGAAAGCGAGCATACCGGGCGTGTGGCCGAACACTTCCACCGCGGTAATAGCGGTCACGACCTCCTGGCCCGGCTTCACGAATTCGACCCGCTCCTTGATTCCGCCAAGATGCCGTTTTGCCCCTTCAACGATGAGTTGCTTCAACTGATCTGGGAGAAGGTTTCCGAGTTTGATGTTCGGCTTCATCCAGTAGGCCCATTCTTGTTCTCCGATCACGTAACGAGCATTGGGAAATACCTGCGAGTTGTCGGGAGCCAATGTGCCAAACACATGATCCAAGTGTGCGTGCGAGATGATGATGGTATCAATTTCGCCGGGAGCGACACCGAGGTTCCGAAGATGAGCGGGCAGGTGGCCGCCAGATGGTCCAAGATACGGCCCCATGCCATTGTCAATCAGTAGTTTGTGTTTGCCCGTGTTCACATAGAGCGAGTTGATTTGGAAGTAGGCAACTTTCGGGGAGAGAAACTTACTTTCCATGAAAGCCTGGTATTCAGCTTCCCCAGCTCCAGCCGCGATCATGGTCTTGGGATCCTCAAACTGAAGGAATCCGTCGCTAACGGATGCAGCCTCGAACTCGCCAATCTTGAAACGGTAGAATCCAGCGCCCTGTTCCTCACTCATTGCTGCATCTCCTTCAGAATTTGTTGTAATATAGTGAACGCTATAGTATATTCGATCCAGTGTCAATGCTGTGCGGTTGTCATTAGGCAAACCGCTTCTGCGTCACACGGGAGAAAAATATGCCGGCACTACAGGGAAAGGTCGCCATCATCACCGGCGGCAGTAGCGGAATTGGACTCGCTATCGCAGAGCGTTTTGTGTCGGAAGGCGCATACGTCTTCATCACCAGTCGCCGCCAATCGGAGTTGGATAAGGCAGTCGCCGAGATCGGCAACAACGTCACAGCGGTTCAGGGCGACGTTTCAAAGCTGGAGGATTTGGATCGGCTCTATTCGGCCGTTTCCTCTAAGGGGAAAAGAATCGATGTCGTCGTCGCAAATGCGGGTTTCGTCGAAATGGGCCTAATCACAAGTGCGACACCTGAGCATTTCGATCGGACTTTCGATACCAATGCGCGCGGGGCATTCTTCACCGTTCAGAAGGCGCTGCCACTGATGAACGACGGTGGTTCCATCATCCTTATTACTTCAGCGGGGAAGAACAAGGCGACCCCAGGCCGAAGCGCCTACAGCGGCACGAAAGCAGCTCTGCGATCTTTCGTCCGCACCTGGACGATGGAACTGAAGGATCGAGGTATCCGCTCGAATGTCCTCAGTCCGGGAGCCACCGAAACGCCCATCCTCGACGGCTTGTTCGGCTCGAAAGAGGCTACGGAGGCGGGAAAGGCGCAATTCGTAAAAGCGACTCCGCTTGGCAGGATGGGCCGGCCCGAGGAGATTGCTGCGGCAGCGCTATTTCTGGCGTCAAGCGAGGCCAGCTTTATTACTGGCATTGATCTAGTCGTGGATGGCGGATTGAGCGCTGTCTAACCGAAACCAAGCATTCCAACCAAATCAGGAGAGGACAACATGAAAATTCAGAGAATGATCACTGCCGAGGGTAAATCTGGAGTAGCCACCAAGATCGATACCATCGACACAGCGACAGCCGACTTCCTTACCAACATCTGGGGATTCGACAAAGTTCCCGACTTGCCGCTAAGGCCAGAGCAGGTTCTGGGCGAATATAAAAAACTGGGGATATTTGGCCCGCTCGGCGGTATTCGGGTCGATCTCTTCACCCTGGCTCCCGAGACGCCAGAGGGCCCAGCGCCGCTTGAACGTGCCGCCTCAATCGACATGGGCACCCCAGGAATGGTCCCGGGCAAAGAAGGTGACGGGATGCACCGCACCGACAGCATCGATCTTGCCATCGTGATGGATGGCGAAGTAAATGCCGGTTACCCTGGCGAAGATGGTCAGGTACACGAACTCACGCTCAAGACAGGGGACCTGGTTGTGAATAACGGAACGTTCCATAGCTGGCATAACCGTTCCACCAAGCCTTGCACCATTCTCTTTGTCGTTCTCGCCGCCGAGCGCAAAGCGGCTTAACTCAATCCACCGCAGGTTTTGTCCCTCTGAGAAACCTGTTTGCATCAAGTGGACGCCTCAATGACTTGAGGCGTCCATTACTACAGCCATTCGGGGCGTCCGATCTCATTGGGATTCAAGTCTATGAGAAGGCCAATATCAGCAACACCGAACAAGGAGGAACAATGTCAAATACTTCCTACGAACTCTTTCCGAGCACGGGCTTCACCGTGACGCACTTTCTCGTTTCGGCGGACATAAAGAAGTCGTTGGACTTCTACTCGCGGATCCTCGGCGGGAAGGTCGTCATGGACGGCGAGAACGGTAAGCCGTGCGTGGTCCAGCTCGAGAACACGTGGGTCATCATCAATGTCGGCGGCGGCCCAACCGACGACAAGCCGGGCGTCTATCTCGCGCCTCCGAAAGATGGCGAGGCTGTCAGCAGTTTCATGAATATCCGCGTCGCGAACATCGCAGAATGCTACGCACGTTGGAAGGGGCTGGGTGCGGAGTTCCTCACCGAACCGAAGGTCCACGAGGCCGAGACGCGGTGCTACATGCGCGATCCCGACGGACGCCTCATCGAGGTCGGCGAGGCGAAAAAGTAGCGGCGAGTCGCGAGATGGAGCCGGCGGCGAATGACGGCCTAGAGTGTCTGCGAACGACAGGCCGTCATCGCCCGGGAGCTCTCTTGTGTTGTTCCTTCCGCACGCGATACGTCGGCAGTGTTCAACTCAAGCACCGCGCTTCTCTCGACGACTGACCGCTTAATTGCGGTCGTGAGATGATTCTTCGGTAGCGCTTATCCCGCGTCGACTATTCAGGCTCTTCCCGCTACGGAGCGCGCCACATCTAGGGCCGTCGCTCCGACCCTGGCACCGAGTTTGTATGCCGTTTCGTTCACCGCCGAGATAATGCCCTGCTTCAGCGTCGATTCGCCATCACCGATACATGCCGAATCCGCAGCGACCGTAGCGGCGGCAATACCATCAGAATCGAGAAGAGGAAGGCAGGCCGCACCCGCGCGGTCTGCGCCGAAGCCGGCATCGTTGAAGAAAACAAGGCGTGGCTTGAAGGAACGCGTAAATGGAGCAGCGCTTCTGCCGCCATGACTACCGCTTGCCACGACCAAGCCTGCATCTTCTGGAGTAGCAAATGAGATGGAGCCTATGCAGAGGATGCCGTCAACAAAGGCGCGTTCCTCTACCGGTGCCTCCACGTCTGCGTGGGGCCAGGGGGCAGACTTCAACAGCTCCACTGCTTGTGCGACGGTTTGACCGGTCTCTACGCCACACGTGGCCGCAAGTTTGTTGACGCGACTGATGATACCCCGGTGGAGCATGTCTGCGGCGTCGCCGGCCCGGGCGCTGTCCGTCGCTGCGGCCGCCATAGCCATGCCATGTTGGTCCGCCCAAGGCAGACCTCTGACCCCAGCCTCATCTCGACCGATGCCGCAGTCATGATGTATGGCAGCGCGAACGCCAGCTCTGGCCGAGAAATACGCCGCGTAAGCCGTGGCATTCGAACCGCCAACAACGACGGCACCGTTTGCTTCTGGAGGAAGCTTAACCACGCCATCCACCACCAGAACAGGAACGTCCTTTGAAAGCATTTCCGACCTCCGAAAACTGTGAGCGCTCGCGCTAACACGAATCGCAACCCAATTCTTGACCGGCAGAGCCGTTGTCCGTCATCTGCCCCAGCAGTTCTATAGTGCACGATATAGTATCCGCACGACGGCTGTCAATGTTGTGTAGCACGTGGTATAGAATAATGAGGACTAACTATGGGACGTCCACGCGAATTCGACATCGATGAAGCCATCCAGATGGCGACTGAGCTCTTTTGGCGGAAGGGCTACGAAGGCACATCGCTCAGTGATCTCATCGGCGCCATGCGCATCACCGCGCCCAGCTTCTACTTTGCCTTTGGCAACAAGGAAAAGCTTTTCCGAAAAGTCATCGAGCGCTATTACGCCGGTCAGATGGAGCTTCTTGAGGCGGCGCTTGGGGAGCCGACCGTGCGAGGCGGGGCCGAAAGATTTCTCTACGGTTATGCCGACCTCCTCACCGACCCATCTCACGCACCCGGTTGTCTCGCTCTCAACAGTTCTCTTCCTTGCGCGGGAGACGATCCAGTTCGCGCCTGGCTCGCAAATCTGCGGGGCGAGCTTATCGTCAAACTTCGCAAACGCTTCGCCAAAGCCCGTGGCACCGTCGAACTTCCAATAAATGCTGATCCCGAGGTGCTCGCGCGCTATATCGCCATCCTTGCATGGGGATTAGCCGTCGAAGCTCAGTCGGGAGCTAAACGTAAGGATCTGTACAGCGCAATCACCGCGGCTCTCGCGGCGTGGCCCGGTACAACCGCCCCGCGCAAGAACAGGTCGCTGCCGATTATGCGTAAGAGCGCATCCACTCACCGCCGACTGTAGGGAGTTAGCGTCAACGCAGTTTGAAAGGCAAAAAAGGAGAATGATGCTATGGGAAACAGCAACGATGTGAAAGTAGCTCTGTTTGTTCGCTTGGAAGTAAAAGCAGGGAAAGAAGCGGAAGTCGCCGAATTCCTGCGGCAAGGATTGCCCATTGTTCAGGAAGAGCCAGCGACAATCGCGTGGTTTGGGATACGCCTGGGCCCTTCGACCTTCGGTATTTTTGACGCATTTCCAGACGAAGCTGGCCGGCAAGCGCATCTTGCCGGTCGCGTTGCGGCCGCTTTGATGGCCAAAGCCGCCGATCTATTTTCCCAACCGCCGTCCATCGAGAAAGTCGACGTCCTTGCCTGGAAGCTCCCGAAGGCTTGACATAGGTTTTCACTTTTGCGACGGGAGACTCCCGAGTATTTCGCTGGCGGTCGTGCGATCTGCGTGGCTTCGGCTGATCTTTTGGAACAGAACCTTGCGGCTGCGATCAAGAATGAACGTAGTTGGATACGCTGTCTCGTTGGGCGCATCCCAGCGCAGGCTGTATAGATTGGTGGCTTTATAGTCTGGATCCGTCACTAGAACCACATTCGAGGGAAGCGCGGCTTGCTTCGCCAGAAATTCCTGAGCGTGCTGATCGAGATCCGCCGGCGGTCCTGGATAGACCAACAACACATTGGCCTTTTTCGCCGCAAAGTCCGCGGCATGGGTGATGAAGTCGTGAGCTTGTTTCTGGCAGAACGGGCATTGATAACCCGGATAGCCGCGAAGAAAGATGAGCACTGTCGTGCCTTTGCCGGTCTGGGTGGAAAGAGTAACAGCCTGGCCCTTCGTTGTTTGCAGGGTAAAATCGGGCGCAATTTGGCCAACAGCCGGTGTTTGGCCCTGTGCGGACGTAGCAAACACCATCGAGAGGAATAGAGAAGAAACTAAGAACGTCAAACCAAAGGGCACAAGCTTAACGGAAGAACGTTTCGGGCGGTGTAGAAAGGACGGGTTCATTGCGGAGTGACTCCATCTGAGATAGGTTCGTAACGATACCTGTCAGATTTACCGACCGGAAAAAAGTTACAGAGTAGGAGAACCGGGTCGCGAATTGTCACCCGTTCCCCGTATCCAGCGCTTCACCCATCACACGTGCCTGCTCAGGTCATCAAGCCGCGTCTGGGATTTGTGGGAAGACGCTCGGTAACCTGCCGAAAGTAAATGGTGGGCCTGGTAGGCCTACAACAACTTACAGGACTGCGGGACTGCCAAAATACACGGAGTCGTATAAGACCTCGCATGTAGTGGATGGAAAAACTTCACGACCCGAAACAGCGCCCACATTCATGTCCCAGAAACCCATTTTCTGGATAGCTTCCGGTTTGCCGACCATACGGAAGTGGCCACATCACTCAATAAAAGCGCGTTTGTGGGGGAGTAATTCTGAGAATTGGTGCAACTGACGTTCAGTAGGTACTGTCCGCGGTTCTCACCTATCCACGGCTCAATGTCCGGATAGCCGGTCATCTACCAAGAATCAAAAGAATACGTCAACGCGACGATTGACCGTACTGCTTCACGATCGCTTCGGGATGATTTCCCTCAGTTTCTAGCAGTTGCGAATTTACTTGGTTCAGGGTCTGATCGAGGAAAGCTTCGATGTACGACGCGGTCAGTTTCAGATTGTGGAGAGCATCTTTCGTTTCAGCCGGTCGGCCCATGGCGGCGAGAAGTGGATAGTCGCTGAAGCTTCCATGAACTAGGCCCGACGACTTCAGTACAACATCGTAGCTTCCAGATGGACAGCGACTCAACTGATCTTCCTTTTTCTTCAGGAAGACATCGTTCTGCGTAGCGTTGAATCCCATTCGACCTCCTGTATGATCCACTTCGAGGAGGAGAACTGGCTGAGTGAACCACTTCCCATCGGGACTCTCTGGAAACGCTGCAACGGGTGGCATCTGACCGTCAAGGCTCACGCACGCTTTGAATCGAGCATCCATCTGGCAAGCGAGGGTGGCATTCGCACCGCCTGCCGAATGCCCCATCGACGCAACACGATTTAGATCGAGCCTATTTCTGAGGACAAATGTTTTTTCATTCCCAGCGTCGAGCTTGATGAGTTGGTTCAGCACAAACACGATATCCCGTGCGCCCGTGTCAATCGCTTGCCCAGCACTCTTCATCATGCGCTGGAATCGCTGATCGGGCGAGAGGTTGGGCGGGTCAGCCTCGTGGTAGGCCGCGACAATTCTTCCGTTAGGAAAGGACACTGCAGGTGCGCCATAGGTGTTTTCGATGGCAGCGACAACATATCCGCGGCTAACAAGGGTTGCGATCAGCGATGCGTACTCGAAGGTTGTTCCGCCAGCGCCGTGAGCCAAAATGACGACGGGAAACTTCTTGCCAGATCGTGCGACTGGCGCACTCTCGAATGCAAGCGATGAAATTGTCCCCGAAGTAATAAGTGGCCAAATACCTTCGAACTCATCTCGCATTGCCGGGGCGGCGGCGGTGTCTCGGTCCATCCGTTTGGCGCCCGGGATATATTCTGCGGGCTCACCACCCCACGCCTTCGGCGCAGGGTACCAGAGGTAGACCATCAAATCACGATGCGCGTTGGGGTCGGCTGCATGGCCGTCTGGGCGTGATCCGTCCGTCCATTGGTAGCCAACCCGTCCTACGCCGAACTGCCCAGTCGGAAGAGGTAACTGTGGAGTTGTGAATTGGGGCGTAGAACCGCTATTTGACTCAGGCTGCGAGAGGGATTTTTGCGCCGCTGCGCACGCAAATGTGCCTGCGAGCAATCCAGAAACCAGGCCGATGGTGGCAGGCTGCAACCTCATATGTCAGCCCTCCTTATCGAACAAGTATAGGGCACCTTATCGCCGAGCGTGTAGTCGCCAACTCGGAAGTGACTCGGATAGGTCCTGGTAAGTCGGCTGGTAAGAAGTGATCTTCGCGCCTAACAGTAGCTCTGGACGGAAGTCGGGCAAACCGGAAACTACCGAATGTAGGGCTGCCGCGGCTGCCTCCCAAGCAGGTGCACCAGTCGAGATGAGCAGGCCAAGACTTCGCCCTTTATCAAGGCGCGTTCTACCGACAAGTTGCGCTCTAGAGTTGAATGAGCCCAGGGAGGGCGAGATCATCAGGTCGAATTTGCAACGGCGTGGAAGCGGTTTGGAAACGAGCGATATTGCCCGGATTGTGGTAAGGACTCGGCAAGCATTCGACTCCAAATGGGGGTCTCGGTGCAACTGAGGAGGTTGTAACGCTAACAAAAGAAATCTAATTCGGTCCGTGCGAACAGGTCAGGATGAATTAGCAAACCGCCGCGTAAGGTGCTACTAGTCTTGCTACTAATTTTGGCCGATTTGGGGGTCATTAGAACCCGCATAAACACTATCGATTCCCTCTAATTGAAAAGCGGCACTGAAAACAAGAGACATACCAACACTGGCCAACCCTCACCTCCTCCTCAGCTACAGCGATTGCAATCCCCCCCTCTCCGCCAGATTCCCCTAACTGCATCTAGCGTCGAGACTTGCTGACTGCTTCGCGAAAAAACTTCTACATAATTCGGGTACTTCCGAGCCTCTCGGGTTGCACAGTAGTTGCACACATCGTTTCCAAGGTTTTCATCGCATTCGCCGCGTCCGCACTGACCGTCTTCACATAAATGTTCATCGTCGTGCTGACGTTCGCGTGACGCAGAATTTGCTGAATGACTTTGTCGGAAACGCCGAGTCTGTGCAGGTTGGTCGCTAGCCCACGCCGGAACGCATGCCAACCATGCCAAGAAAGATTGATTTTCTTTAGGGCCGGCTTGTGTACCTCCGCGTTGCTGTGAGAGCAATGATCCCTTGCTACTTCAACTCGTTGCGGTCGCAACCAGCAGAACTCTACAAGAGTTTCGCCTCCAATGCGTTGTCGCCAGGGGACGCAGTAATCACGTTTAACTACGATCTAGCGCTGGATCGCGAACTGAAGCGATGCCGGATTTGGAGCATCGGAAGTGGCTACGGATTCGCGATTGGCGGTGTTGATTCTGGAGATTCTCCCTGCAAGCTCTTTAAGTTGCACGGCAGTACGAATTGGCGAGGCGAACTATTCCAAGGCAACCTTGGTTTTGGTCAACTGAGTCCCGGAGAAATGTCTCTGGGTCAGCGCCCGGTGATCGGCGCTTCAGAATTTGAATATCTCGGGTATGCTGACGCGTCAGACCCGCAAGACCATAATTCGCGCGTGAGCGTTGAATGCCTGATCATGCCCACTGCCAGGAAACGGTTTTTCAACCAAACGTCATTGGGCCGTGAGTGGGAGGGTTTTTGGGACTCTCTTTGGTCCCAAGCGGGAGAAGCGCTCGCGAACTCCAGCGAGGTCTGTGTCATTGGATACAGTATTCCAGAATACGACGCTCGTGCCAGGGACCTGCTTGCATCCAGAATCGGGGAAAGCGCCTTGATCGAGGTTTGCTGTCACAGCGGTACAAGTGGAGTCGTTGAATCGCTCAAAGGTTTGGGACTTCTTCAGGTCCAACCGGCATGTTCGACAACGTTCGAGGGTTGGGTGTCGAGCACGAAGACGCACGGAACCCGAGGACCGGGAGTTGATCTACGCCACGGGGTGAAGTAAGGGGCCTGCCAGGTTGCTGAAAGGTGATTATGTTTGACCTCCCTAGATTTTGACTCACAACCGGGGTTAGCGTGTTTCGAAGATTTCCATCCATAGCTCAAATGTCCGATCATGCCATTCGATATTCCCGATCAGATTGTGGCGCAGCTCATTTTTGTATCGCTCGCGCAAAACGTGAGCGTCGAGTTTTTGCGAACGGAATAAATAGTCCGCGTCGTCTCTGTCTTTGGAGCTGGCTCTCTCGAGTTTGGACAGTATGCAGTCGTAGGCATCCGGGACCACCAATTTCAAGTACTTGAATTGTGCGGGGGCCATGTCGCTCAATCGTTCTGCATAGTCTTCCGGCAAATTCGCGACGCCGACGCGATGAAGCCAGACCTTGTGCTTCTTGTGGAGTGGCGAATCCTGTCCTGCGATATCTTCTAGGTTCAAATTTGCGGGAACTGCGGTGAAATAGTCGATATCTCCGGTCGTGCGTGGTAAGCCGTAAAAGAAGGTCAGTACAAATCCGCCGATGCAATGCAGCTCGAGTGGCTCCGAGAGTATGCCGTCCAACTCCGTGAGGAACTCCTTCCACGGGGACGGGAAGTGGCCGGCCATACGATCAGCGGGCATATTGAAGATGTTCTGGCTTCAAATCCGTAAGCAGGTTCCAGTGAGTCGCATCCTCGGTGCGATTCTTTCTCAGCCAGTGGCCTTCACTCTCTGTGCGCGGAGGACGATAAAAATAGTCTTCTTTCGCCAGCCGGCTGTCGTCGAGCTGCTTTAGAAAGTGATCCAGTGCCGAGCCTTTCGGGGTGACATTCAATTTGTCGGCAGCGTTTCGGGCTAGCGAGACGACAAAACCAAGACGGTTCTGGAGGTTAAATTTGCGGGCATTCTCGAGAAGCCAAGAATTAAGCTCCGCGGAATTTGCGGCTACCCAAGGCAGCGCTTCGGCGACGCGTCCATCGAGACTTTTTTGGGACAGGGCAGTCAGCAAGAACTCGTTAGGGTGTTTTCTTGGCGTATGCGAGCGAAGATAGCGGAACCCCGGATAACCAAGAGTGGACAGGGCTTCAGCCAAATGTTGGTCGCTTGTCTCGACGGGCACAAACACATCCGCAACTGGCAGACTCCGGGGTGACATTCCGTAAACGGACGTAGCTCTGCGAACTAGTTCCGGGGTCAATCGTCTCTTTCCGTTTTCCAAGTAGTTCAAATAGGCTTGGGTTATGCCGAGACGAGCTGCCGCGTGGCTTTGGGTCCAGTGTTTAGCGAGTCGCGCAGATCGAAGTTCGTGAGGGCGCATGACTTTTAATTTATAACACCATTGTTATTTGATGTCAAGAAACAAAGACCATTGCGCTGACCAGTCGTCTCTAAGTCACGTCTTTATAATTGGTTACAGGTAGGTCCAAAGGATGAGATCGGACCTAACGTGATACGCCAAGTCTTCGCGGTGACCACGATGGTCTTGGGAACTGTCGACTTTGAGTGCGCAGTGGTGCGGTAAACCGTCGTACTCAGGTCCCAAGGAGTGGCCAACCAACCTTTCAGCAACGAACGGATCGCGACGAAGGGAAAATTGCTTGATTTTCGTTATCTAAGCATGGAACTCGCCGAGAGGTCCGAGGGGTAGGTAGAGCTTGTACAAAATGAGGCGTAGGAAGGTTCGATGTCTTTACGAAAAGTCTTTCTGTCCTGTTGTGCTCTCGCATGCTATTCGTCCGCGGTCCTCGCGGATGATGCGTGTACCGTAATAGCAAAACAAGGGCTTTACGACACTCATATCACGAAGTCGTCGACCCAGACATTTTCACAATTCAAATCGAGCTTCTGCAGTTGGTATGGATCGTACCGGGAGTCTCATTCCGGAGGCAGCGGTAGCGCGACGATCCCGATCGCCGACATACCGATCGGGCTGTCGGCGTCGTTGAACTATGGGGAGGCAGATTCGATGTACCAGGGTCTGTGCAGCGCACAATCTGGGAGCGCTTCCGATCAGATCGTTTGGTCGGACGTGACCCGGTACATCAATCCAACAGCTGCGACGGCATTCACGGAATGCGTGAAGGCGCTGCACGGCGGCTTGGTGATTGACCCGCACCTCAACGATGAGGAGACTCAATGCACTTACGGCCTCATTGGTGAAGTTGCTGGATCAGTTGGCGGCTGACCAGGAGGATCCTTCACAGACTGCAGACGGGACTGCCGCACGCATCGTTCCTGACAGCAAATGGGTCCGGCATAGCTCGCAAACCTTTGGCCCGGAGGTACGCTTACACTCGTAAAACGCATGCCTGCTCCTAACCCGGCTGACGAGCCTACGTCCGTGTTCCGCCTTAGCAAGGGAGACGATGCAGTGTTGATCTTCATCGACTCGGCTTCCGATGCAAGGATTTCCTTCCTGCGCACGATGCCTGACCGCGAGTACGGTTGGTAGTTCGACCCTATTCCGACTTTTGCGTCCTTTGAAGCGCATACTTCGAGAACACGACAGTCATCAAAAAATCTGTCCGTAGAGATGGTATCGGCAGAATTAGTTTCGGCGGACCTGTAGCAGGTACATGGAATTGGGGCAGACGCAATCCGCCCCCGCCCACTTTTGATGACATCGACAACGCCGATTCGGTGTATCGACTTGCCGCCCGCATTCGAGAACAGACACAAAAGCCGGCAACCCAGCGCGTTCGATGACGCCTCTCAATGCCTGATAAGTTCTGCCGGCTCAAACGGTCGATGCAACACCATCTGATATAAAGCTGTTCTCAAAGGTGGTGTTTATGAAACAAGGAAGACGGTTTGGACCTTCGGCCGAGCAGAAACTCGACGTGTGGCGTCGTTGGAAAGCAGGGCAGACGTTGCATGTGTCGCGAGGACGGCAGAGCCATATTGCCCTCCGCATCGCGGAAACTTTCAATTTGACTGCAACGAACTATCCATCTAGACTATTCATCTAGATTAAAGGAGCATCCCGTGCGCACTGTCGGACTGTTCGAAGCTAAGCAGAAACTCTCGGAGCTTGTAGAACGCGCCCGGGAGGGAGAGAAGATTGGCATTACTCGACGGGGGGAACTGGCAGCGGTTCTTGTCCCGGTCCCCGCTGCCCCCGAAGCCACCTTGAAAGATATTTTTAGGGATATCGAAAAAATTCGAAAGCGGGCGAAACCAGGCCGAGGCGTAAACGTGAGAGACTTAATCGAGGAGGGCCGGACTTGAGCGGTTTTGTCCTTGATGCGTCCGTCGCACTTCGCTGGTTTCTCGACCATCCTATGCCGGTCTATGCGAACCGGGTGAAACAGTTCTTCCTGAAGGGGATTCGGGCCGTCGTCCCAGCACTGTGGCATCTGGAGATGAGCAACGGTCTAGTCGTTGCGGAGCGGCGATCCATCTTGACCACTGCAGATGTTGATCAAGCGATGATGGACATCGAACAGATCGTAGCTCGGGCGGTGGACACCGACAGTATTGTCGTTTCCGCTCGGCAATCCCTAGCAACAGCGCGTGCCTTTCAGCTATCGGCTTACGACGCGGTCTATTTAGATCTCGCGCGACGCGAACAGCTACCGCTGGCAACCCTTGACGACCGGTTGCGCAATGCAGCAGCACGTGCGGGAGTTGAACTTCTCCGTTGAGAGGAGACTGATTCAAGGTTGCACAGTAGTTGCACAATTGTGGCCGAACCAGAGCTACGAGACCCGAACGAGAGTGTTCTCATCCGAAGATGAATCCTTGATTCCGGACAGCAGGCAGTGGAATCGGGAATTTGCTAAACCGTTGTAGGGGCCAAAACTCCTACCGGGGGTTCGAATCCAGCCCTCTCCGCCAGATATTCAAAACCCCAATAAACCCGCAACTAACAGGTACGGTTTCTGCTCAAGCGCATCATCCCTTAAGTCGGATTCTTAAGCATAGCTTTCACGTCTTCTCGGCCTGAGATTCGGCCCTCCGCTATTTACTGAGGTCAATAGGCATACCGATGATTATGTTTAAGTTACATGTGGCCAACACTTTATTGAATGCATTAAGTGCTCCTTGGGCTGCGTCACTGAGATCGCTGCCGCCTGTTACTTTGTCGAGGTCACTATCGCTTAATTCCGAATCGGATGGCAGCATTAAGTAAGCGACCTTGTCCGTACTTTCCACGACACGGACATCCAATCCCGGGCGCACCTTCATCCCATGCTCTTGACGAACCACCACCGGCGTGTCCATTAGTCGCTGCTTCAGCGTTTTGTCGGATCGCGCCTTCGCCACCAGTTGCACCCACTTCTTGGCAGCTTCCATTTGATCTGGCGTCAGCGTTTGTGCTTCCGCCTGTCTCTTCTGTCCAGCTTGTCCGTTTGCCATATTGCCTCCTAAATTAAGGAAATTAACGCCGAGCCAGGGAACCGACTTGCTTTTCCTGCCGTAAGACCTGATCTGGTCTCCACTCAATTAATCGGATTTGGAGACCGAAAGACGACAGCGAAGTTAAACAATTGCTTACATCGCATTTTCCTGACCGTCTCCTGGCGAAACGCCGGATGCATATGCGTCTATCACGACAAGTGATTCACCGGGAAGGGTTTGTGTTCATTAATACGATGGACAGGCCAGGGTACGATTTCATCGGGACGAAGCCATTGTCTATCTGATCTGGTAGTGCGCTAACCGTATGGATAGCCACCCATCCCAAGTCCAGGTTTGGTCCATGGGACTACCAACGGCTATGTTATTCTGTCTTCCCTTTTCCTCTCCACCAAGAGAGGACCATGCTCAAATCTGATTTGTACCGCGTACTCCGCACCGAACTTCACCGACACGACTTGTCCACATTCATTGACGGGCCGCCGTGTATCGCGCAAGGCGGTCAAGTCATCTTGGATCGACTAAGCGCAGGAGCCAGCCCGAGGCGATACAGCCTTGGCGAACTCAAAGAGATGGGCGAAAAACTGAATATGGCGGGACAAGCTTTTGACATTTCACCGCCAGGCGCTACGCCTTCGCTGTCTCCGGTTTAGTGGCTGTGACAATAACCAACGGCGATCGGTGGTGTGCTCGCGTATCGACAAATCCTGCCCGCTGCGCATACGCACTGAATTCGGCTGCTGTAGAAAACGTCGGCATATAGGGGGGGCGTTGTACGTCGTGATATCGAATCGCGTCTTTTGAAAACATGGACCAGCCTGCTTCCGATTCCATATCCATGTTGTCAATAAAGATACGGCCTCCGGGTCTCAAAACACGGAACGCTTCCTGCACGTACCACCATCGGTCCATCTCGTCCAGATGGGCCAGCATGTTCGTCGCATAGACAACATCGAATGAGTTTTCCTCAAGATCGCTCAGGCTAACGCTTGTCAGATGGATGAGGCGTGTATTCTCCAGGTTCTTCAACCGCGCCGAAGCGTGGCCGAGCATGTTCGCCGAAATGTCGGCTCCTGCCCAAGAACGGCACAGCGGCGCGATCTCTTTGCCGATTCGGCCAACTCCGCAGCCAATCTCAAGGACTTCATCTCGCGCACTGATGGCCGCGAGTTCCAATAGGTTTCGAACAGTCTCCATCGCGGAGCTTCGCAACCCACTTTCACTGGTCTCGCCAGTTGCCGCCATCGCAGCGTCATTCATGGAGTCAGCCAGCGTATTCCACACTGCAGCGTATTCCTGCCGCCGCCAATTACTCAGCGGCGGCCAGTCAATAGTCTCCTGCAGCGCACGCACTGAGTATCCCCAGACAAACGATGAGAAAAGCAAGCAGATGGCCGCCGTCAATGCCCAGATAGCGTTTAAGTGATCCATGATTGCGACGGCAAGCGCGAGCGAACCTGCAATGGTTGCTAACCATGGCAACCAGGAATGCCGGCGAAGGAATGCGAATGCGGCTTGCAGCTTCGGTTTCAATGTGACCCGACCAGAAATATGTACCAGCAAATCGTGGAGAGTTTACCTTGTTTCATTTGAATCCATGCACATAGTTAATGGGCGGTGGCTGTGGTTGCCAAGGTGCAACAGGGTCAACTGGCTTGGCAGCGTGAAGAGGAATCTGATGCCCTCCACTGCCAGGACTTCAGTCAATTCACGCTAATGGGCAAGTACCTCGTATCGCCCAGACGCGACACCGCCCCACCTGCGTTGGTCGTGAAGTGTAAAAGAGGGCAAGCATGGTCACGGGTCCAGACAGATGAACGGGGAGTTCGTCGCAGGGTTTCTGGTAGTGGACGCGGTTCTGGACTTCCGCCGGTGCGGAGTGCCCGTCGAGTTCCGGCTGGATGATCGGAAGCTACAGAACCGCAACTGGACGCAGAGCACCGACGGAGCGGGGGCTTTCTTTAACGCCATCGAGTTCGACACCTTGCTCTACGGCAACTTCATGCGACACAAGGAGTTCCCGTGAATGACGATCCCACACGCTTCGCCGACCTCATCGGGATCGGGCATATCGAACTCGACCTGTCAATGTTCTGACCCGCGCCTTGACCATCCGGCTCGCCAGGTATTCGCAGGCGAGTCACAAAGCTATTACTGGCCCAACTCAGCGCCGGCGTCGCCGAACTTCTTTTGGATCTCGATTTGGGTCTCGGGATCGAAGTCGGTTATCTCAATCATCCGGCGAACCTCAACCATTTCGTTATCCTGTCCGGGGATGCGCGAGGCCCATTCGAGCGCCTCTTCGCGCGACTTCACCTGGATGATCCAGTAGCCGCCAACCACTTCCTTCGCTTCGGTAAACGGGCCGTCGGTAACTTTCGATTTTCCGCTTTCGAAGGTGACGCGCGCGCTCATCGTCGAGGGCGGGGTCAGCCCGTCGAGCGCGAGCAGCACGCCGGCTTTCTGTAGGTGCTCGTTGTACTTGCCCATTACCTCCATGGCTTTGAGGTCGGGCACCCAGCCGGGTTTTGCGTTTTCGTAGCCTTTTGGAAACATGATCATCATGAAGCGCATGGTGTTCTCCTTGAACGTTGAGCGGACGCCGTATAAGGGCCGCTACTTTTGTATAGGAGCTTGGACCGCGCTGGGCACCGAATGTTACGGGGTGCTGGGCGCGGGGTGTGTCTCCACTTACGCGTCGAACGGGCCGGACGGGAATCGACAAACAGCTTAATGTTTTTTCGTGTGGCCGACGATGCTGAAAACAGGGTATTTAGCTCTAGGACGATGAGGCGGCGATGATTCCTGAACTGGAAACGGACCGGATGTGGCTGCGGCTAGAGGACCCGTCGTAACCGTCGGGGAGGCAAACAGCAACCAAATAGTGCGGCATGATTTCTCCTTTTCCTGTACCGTCTTCCGCCGGGAGGTTGCGCTGCCTCCACTATATAGACGAGCGGCCGGACCGGAATTCGACAAATCGTCCAAGAAGTTTCGCTTCTTCCGTGCCGGCAGAATAAGGCCCAGACCTAGCTGCCCAGGCGTGAGCGCGATCGTCCGATTTCATCGACGACAAATGTGGTCGGGTCCATAGGCTTGCCCCCCACTCGCGCTTCTCGTACTATTCTCGAACACTTGCGACCGCGACTGACGAAATCTCGGGCACGAATTTGCTTCTTAGATATGGATAGATATTCCGGGCGCATATCCCTGAGAATGTTGGCATGAATCAGAGATCGTTGTTTTCTTTGCTCGCCATGTCGGCAAGCTGCGTCCTTCTCGCCGTAAACGTTCTGGCTCATACGCACCAGACAGCAGCGAAGCCGAGCTATCCACCCGCTAACCTCGCAGGGACCGACTATCCGGAATGGCCTTACCCGAAGGGTGTGCACGAGTCGCCGAAACCGGACGATGGCCAGCTGTTCCGTATTCCCGGGAGCACGAAGAGCTACACGGACACACAGATTAACAGGAGCACCAGCACGGTCGATTGGTTTCCGGAGCTGCACCCTGCACCTCCTGCTGCGGTAATTTCGGGTAAGCAAGGCGCCTACACCGCGTGTGGGCAATGTCACCTCATAGACGGACGAGGAAAGCCCGATACGGCCGATCTTCAGGGGCTGCCGGTCGCCTACTTTCTTCAGCAGCTCGCCGACATGAAGGACGATAAGCGGCATGGTTCGGTGCCACGCGCAACTGTTAACGACATGATCCCTATTGCGAAAGCGCTGGACGACGCCGACGCCAAGCTTGCAGCTGAGTACTTTCACTCCGTGCCGGTGGTTAGAAGCGCGCGCGTCGTTGAGACCGATACTGTTCCTGTCACACATCCCGGCCCGCATAACGTACAGCTGGTGGATTCCAGCGGAGCTACAGAGCCGATCGGGCTCCGTATCATCGAGGTGCCTGAGGACGTGAAGAGGACGTTGTTGCGCGATGCCACGTCTGGGTTTATCGCATACGCGCCGAACGGAAGCGTAAAGAGGGGTGAGTTGCTGGCGAAGACGGGTGATGCTGGCAAGACTCTTCCCTGTGCTTTTTGTCACGGAGGCGGCTTGAAGGGAAAGGGAGACCTGTTCCCGCCGTTGGCGGGGCGTTCTGCTACTGCTACAGCGCGGCAACTTTACGACTTCAAGAGCGGCACTCGCGATGGCCGTAATGCCGCTGCTATGAAACCGGTTGTCGCCAATCTTACAGACCAAGACATCGTTGACCTCACTGCTTATATCGCTTCACTGCAGCCGTGAGTTCGTCCTTCGCGAATCGTGAACCTCGAGATCCTTATTGTTGAGGACTTGGTCGGTAAAAGCGTAATCGTACGTGTGGTTTTGGCCTGATTTGCACATCTCCGGTAAGCGCTTTGTCGGGAGGTAGGACGCATCGGGAACTAAATGCGTTCCTCGGTGTCTGAGTATATTCTGGCCGGCGTGGAACGCCGACGCTGAGGCTACCTGTATGAGAATCCTGATGCTTGCTTTACCCGTTGCTGCCTTGACTTTGGGATCGATTGAACTGTGCCCCCAAAGCGCGCAGACCAAGACTGCGGTTTCGCGGGTTCACCAACTCGAGATTGAAGATCAGTCGGAAAATCCGGGAAATATTTCCCCGGAGGAATATTACCGGCACGGGGATGCGCGCCGTGCGGAGATCCGCAAGCTTCTCGAAGAGGGGAAGATTACCTCGGGTGAAGATTTCTCCGACGCTGCGCTGATCTTTCAGCATGGGCAGACGCCGGAGGAGTTTCTTTTCGCGCACGTTCTTGCAGTCGAAGCGATAATCCGCGGGGGTTCAGCAGATAAGTGGATTGCCGCCGCAACACTTGATCGCTATCTTCATGCCGTGAATCAGCCGCAGGTCTTCGGAACACAGTATCCCGCGGACAAAGCTGCGGGAAACACGCCCAAGCCTCAGGTCGACCCGCGTGTGTGGAATGTCCAGCGCACACAGCAGCCGTATGACGCGAAGCTGCTTCCCGACGCTGTGCGGCGAGACTTCTGCGTGCCGGGCGTGAGTCAGCAGGAGAAGAATCTCGCAATCTTCAACACTGGCCATCGGCCCGAGGGCAAGCTGATGCGAGCGGCCACGTGCTCCGATTAGTCAATGGGAGTCTCGTTGGTTGTCGTCCCACAATCCGTCACGAATGAGTCCCGATAAGTCGAACAGTCTTCGTAAGTATTTATTGCCCCGTTTGCTGGTGCCCAGTAGCTTCTATTTGCCGCCGGTGGAGTACTCTCCCGGAACGATCCGCACCCAGGCCGAAAGATTTCTCAATCGCTGAAGATCTGTGAACTCTTACGGATGACACTTAATCTCAACCCGAAGTAGGGGAGGTCCATCTGGAATTGTCGAGCTGCTTTTGGGCATCGCCACGACTTCGATGGCGTGCATTGGCTCCGGTTTCATCCAATGGACACTCCATGTGCCGGGATGAATCGGAGATTCCTCACTGGGAGTATCCCGCACGCTGCCATCGGCGCGATGGTAACGAATATGCGGTGACCCGCCACCTGTATCCCAGTCAAGGAAAAAACTCGGCCAACGGTGGTGATGCATGGGTTCTGTCGCGCCTGGAGGAGGCATGGTGACTTCGAGCACACGGACAAATTCATTCTCGAAAACAACTTTGTGGCTGTTGGGTGCTGCCTGTACGGCGTCGTATCCGTCCGGGAAGCCAGATTTTTCTTGCCCGTAGAGGTAAAAATGCCCCGTTAGCAAGAATAAAGAGCCCAAGACTAAAATGAAAACAATTCCTAATTTTCTGCAAGGGAAGGCCCAGTTTTGTGGGTTCATGGCGCGCAGTATACACCTGCATCCGAAGTGGCGACGCAACTCCTGATTCGTTCTATTCGTTAAACTCGGACCGAGTCTGCATCGAAAACGACGCCGTCCGGTTCGAATTCCAGTTCACAGAGTTCTCGAAACAGGCCAACGAGCCGTTCCGGCGCATTGTCGCCACGACCGAGAAAATCGGCATCCCACTCGGTCGATATGTGTCATAGGTTCAAAATGCTGAGTTCGACATGGCCTGGGGTCTAATCCTTGTCCCAGCGTCCATGATTGCCCCAGACAGCGCCGGTCGCTGTGGAGCATCACTTATGAGCTTCGATCGCCGCAGCTTTGTCGCGTCGGCCTTCATTGGCCTGGACGTCTTCCGTCGCAAGATCGCTTTGTTCGATTTCAACCAGCAAGCCAACACTCCGAAGGAGAAGTCTATGACTGACATTCTCAAGGTCCCGCTGACGTCCCACCATCGCATTGAAGCTGACGGAGTACATGTGTTCTACCGCGAAGCGGGTCCCGCGGACGCTCCGGTAATCCTCTTGCTCCATGGATTCCCCACGTCATCGTTTCAGTATCGAGAACTGATCCCGCGCCTCGCCGACCGCTATCGTGTGATCGCTCCAGACCTGCCGGGCTTCGGCTTTACTGAGGTTCCTGCGGAGCGCGACTATAAATACACCTTCGACGCGCTGGCAAAACGAGTGGGGGCATGAGTTCTTTGGTTCCGGGCTACCGCGGCTACTGTTTTCGCTACTTTTGAGGCTTCGTAGCGCTATGGGTAACAAATACAAAGGGGGTAACTCGAGATTTTACAAACTGGTGGTTTCGTCACTCCGAGCGGAGGGCGTCGATGGGATTGATGGAGGCGGCTCGGAAGGCCGGGATGGCGGCCGCGGCGATGGTGACCACGGCCAGTGTCGCGATGACAGCGGTCAGGGTGAGCGGGTCGTGCGAGGAAACACCGTACAGCATCGTCACGACGAAGCGGACGGTGAAGAAGAGCGCCAGTGCGCCGAGCGCAAGTCCCCAGGCGAGCAGGCCGAGGGCTTCGCCGAGCACCATGCGCAGAACGGATCCGCGCGAGGCTCCCAGAGCGACGCGGACGCCGATTTCGCTGGTGCGTTGCGCAAGCCCCGCAGACAGCAAGCCATAAAGTCCAAGAGCGCTGAGGAGTAGAGCGAGAAGGCCAAAGAAATTGGCGAGCAAAGTGATTAGCTCCTGGCTGCCGAGTGCGGCATCCATTTGTTCTCGAAGGGTGACGAAGAGTACAAGCGGGATGGTGGGCGCGATTTCCTCAATCGTGGTGCGAAACGCGTCGACGGCCTGGGACTTCTTGGGGGTATTCATCAGAAAAACCAGGTTGCCGAGCCTGTCGATGCGCTGCACGGACAGTGGCAGATAGATCGTTCTGGGCGGCGCCTGGCGGAGATCGAAAAACTTTGCATCTTCAGCAAGCCCGATCACTCGGCACGAGAATTCGTCTTCAAAGTCCGCGGTCTTGCGGCTGCGCACGTACTGACCGACCGGCGATTGGCCTGGGAAAAAGAAGCTCGCCGCCGACTGATTCAGAATGCAGACATCGAGTTGACGATCACTCTTCTCGAATTCGCGTCCATCGAGAATGCGCGTCTGAATGGTGCGGAAGTAGCCCGCGCCAACGTCGTTGTAGGGCATCTGCGTGTCTTCGGGCGGATTCGGCCCGTTCGACACCGCTAGGAAATCGGCGGTGAGCTTTTCTCCAGTCATTGGCGTCTGCGAAACCGCGGTTGCGGAATTCATCGCCGGCATTTCCTGGAGCCGGTCGACCATCCGCTGATAAAGGTTGAGCTTCGTGTCGGCTTTTAGCCCAAGCGTCTGCATCGGCGAGGTTTGGATCGTGACGTGATCGAGGTCGAAGCCGGTATTTTCCGAGCGCAACTTCACCACGCTTTGCGAAAGCAGCGTCGCCATCGCGACCAGCACAAGCGACAGTCCCACCTGAACCGGCACAAACATCCTTCCGGCAATCTGTCGCCGCCCGCCCATGCCCGTCCGCGATTTGAGGAGCAATCCCGGATCCGTGCGGGCTGCGCGCCATGCCGGCAGAGTGCCAAACAACAAGGTTGTGAGGATCGCGAACGACATCGACATCCAGAACATCGCCTTGTCCGGATGCACGTCGATGGACTCCGACATCATCGGATTGCGGAAAAAGTGCAGCAGAAAATCGCTTCCGAACCAGGCCGCAGCAGCACCCAGCGCGCTGCCCGCAAGTGCGATCACAAAACTTTCAGTCAAATACTGTCGCACGAGGCGATAGGCGGAAGCTCCGACAGCCGAACGCACCGCGAACTCGCGCTGTCGCGCCGCGATTCGCGCCATCATCAACCCACCGATATTCACGCAGCAGAGCAGCAACACCACGCCGACAAGTCCTTGCATCAGGTACAACGGCTTCCTGTACGTGCGACTGACGTAGGTGGGCAATCCAGCGCGCGCGGAGTTCACAACGAAATAAGCCTTCTCAACATACGGGTCGTGCTGGTATTTCGCGGGAATGAAGCGGGCGAAGAGATCCTTTTGCATCGCGGCAGCTTCGGCCCCAGCCTGCTGCATGGTGACGCCCGGCTTGAGGATGCCGATCGCCGAGACACCCCAAACTGCTTCCGGATCATCCAAAGTGGCTTTGCCGGCGAGCGTGTCTTCCATCTGCAAGGGCATGTATATTTTTGGCTCCTGGCCGGGCCGGACGCCGTGAAAATCTGGAGGAGTAACACCAACAATCGTGGCGGTGATTTCCTTGTGCGAGTTTTCGTCCAGAACTTTGAGTTGGGTTCCGATGACATCGGGCGAGCGACCGAAGCGCTCGCTCCAGAAACCGTAGTTCAAGACAACAGGCCAGCCGGTGTGTGGGCCACCACGTACGTCGTCGTACGGCGCGATGAGCCGGCCACGATAGGGCTGAATGCGCATCAGGTCGAACGCATTGCCGCTGACCAGCACGCCGTAATAGTTTCGGATCGTGCCGTTGTCGTCCTTCATCAGCACATCCTCGGCGCTCCATCCCGAAAGTTCGCGGAAGGATGTTTGCTGGGCCTGGTACGCCTGCAGCATGCGATACGGAATGAACGAAGCGTTCTCTTCGGAGTCAGGCTCCGCGGCGGAAGCGATGCCGATTCTGACAAGCTGCCACGCCTGCGGCGTCGGCAGGCTGCGCAGAACGAGGCCATAGAGCATCGTGAAGATCGCGGTGTTGGCGCCGATGCCGAGCGCGAGTGTGAGGACCGCGGTCAGCGAAAGAATAGGGTTCCTGCGAAGGGACCGAAGGCCTAGAAGTACGTCCCGGTAGATGTTGTGAATCATTTGGTTGAAGTTTAACTCGGGTCCAATGGATTGAACAGATAGTTTGACGGTGCAACAGCGGGACGGGCATAAGCTTTTTGGCTCCGGGCTGCTGCGGGCCACTGTTTTTCGCCACTTTTTGGGCTTGGTAGCGCCCTGATTCCGTCAGCGAAACTGCGGAGAGTTCGCCGGGCTCTTGGTTACTGATAAATGGCGTAGTGGGAATACTTCTCTCGCAGTGCATCCACCTCAGCCTTTGAGAGAGGGGTGATCGGCTGGCCTTTCAACACCAGATGGCTCGCAGGTTCTTCGTTGCATGGATGTGCAGAATGCCTGGAAAGGCACCAACACCCAACCAGCCGTGGTGCCACATACGGTTTTGATGAGTTCAGGTCACCGGCCTACGCCGACTGAGCTCTCTCCAGGAGCTGCTTGCTCAACTGGGTAAATTCTGCCACTAAGCCGTGGGTCTCAAACCCGGCTAGCGTCGCAGCATCAATCTCCGTCTTCAACAAAATTGACGTCGCTATATCAGCGCTGCATTCCAAGCAATACCGTTCGCTTCGTCCAGGAAGTTCGACCAACGGACTCAACTGGCCACAGACGCTGCACTGCAAATTAGACGCCTCTTCGCTACCCTTCGGACCGCATGCCATCGATTTACCTCCACATTGCCCTCGTACCATGTCAAGGCTACGAGGTAGGGGAGGCGAAAGTCCTAAGCAATTCGTTAGAAGTCTGTAAGGCTTTTGACGCCAAGCTTTTTATCCCAAAACCGTTGGGAATATTCGGTTCATCCAATCCAGTGGGTGGACGGGCGGTCCGGAAGGAGTGCGCTCGCAAGGAAAACTCGGTAGCCGTAGAAGTGCGTCCAGCCCACGACCGCTCGCCGGGGGATCGAGGAATCGCACCTCGATATCCTACGAAGCGATGTGCAGCGTCACGGACTCTAGCAGAGTTTTGATGCCATTCCAGACGATCTGGGCTCCGATGCAGACCAGAAGGAATGACGAGAGTTTTGTCATCACGGACATCCCAGTCGGACCCAGAACCTGCGCCAGTCGGTCAGCGAATCCGTAACAAAGGAAAATACTCAATCCGATCAGCGCCGAGCCGATGAGCGCGGCCAAAATCGTTAAGGGATGGAGTGCGTGGCTGCGCGCGGCATTTGCACCTAACGTGATCGCGACAGAAATCGAGCCCGGACCGACCGTTAACGGCAGAGTTAAAGGGTAGAATGCTTCACGAACGGCGTCTCGCGGATGAATGTTTTTGCGATCAGCGGCATCGCAACCCTCGTCTCGCTGCAACAGAATCGCCCATCCCATCGAAACCAGAACGATCCCGCCGCCCACCTGTACAATGGGCAGAGAAATTCCGAAGAACGCAAGGATGTAGGTTCCCACAAAGTACGACGCAACCAGTAGGACGAAGCTGTTCAGAGCGATTTGCCAAGACAGTGCTCTCCGCGCCTCCGGAAGGTATTCTTTGGTCATGGCCAAAAAGAAGGGACTGCCGCCGAGCGGATCCACAATCGGGAAGAGTGCGCTGACAATTAGAAATAGGTTCTTGGCCGCTCCGAGCATAGTGGAAGGTAGTCTATATGGACGAGCACCTGGCGGCTAGCCACCGCGCTTTGGGAAAGAGGCGATTTCTGAAAAATCGCCAATGGAGCGGACAGATCATCTACCTGACCGCGTTTCAACCCACTGTCGGCGTGGCCACCTATCAGGACGTTACGCTGCCCGCTGACGAGCCGGTCATCGGCGATCCGCCCCGCATCCTGCGAAACATCGCGCTTCCGAATATCAAGAAGTCTTAGCGCAAATCTTGTGTCAGGGATTTGAAGCGAAATTCACGGACCGGATTGCGGTGGAACAGCTTTATGGATCAGTCGCACGGAATCAGCGACCCCAGCCGCTCCTCATTCTGTCTTGGGTGGCTGACCAACTACTTCAACGTGACCTTCTCGGTCAGTGGCCAGGCTTGAGACGATCCGCCGACCAGGAAGGAATACTCGCCGGGCACGAGTTTCCATCCGTCAAGGGACTCGTGAGCGAAATTTACAGACGATATGGTACGCGTTTCTTCTCCCGTTTTCGTGCCTAAATAAAGCGAAATACAAAACTCGCCGGCATCAGGTTAGCTCAGGAGTTGCTTCATGTTGGTGACGGCGTTGGATTGGGTGCCGCGCGGCCAGGCCGGGCCGGTGGCCACTGCTTCGTTGTGGCTTTCAAACCAAACCAGGAAGGAAGACTGCTCGGCTCCGGGCAGCCTTTGCTGATTCAACCAGTTGTAATAGGCGCCGAAATCGGCATCAACCAGGGATCCGACCGGATCGAGTTCCGGCGGATTCTGGCTTCCGGAAATCATCTCGTTCATGGGTTTTTGTTTTTGCCGCGGGGCAAAGCGGACCAGCAACGTAAGAGGTTGCGCGCGCCGCAGCGCTTCGCGCGCCGTCCATTGCGCAAAGGTGGTGGCGAAAATTTGTGTGCCGGAGGCTTCGGTCAACACTTTCAGCTGGAATCGCTCCATCACCGGATCGCTTGTTTTTCCCGGAGCCGCGGTCATGCCGAGATCCTCGGGACGCATGCGCGCCATCAGTGTGCGCAGGGCTTCAGGCCCCATGCCGGGCCGTTCGATTTCCGCACGCATCTTCGCCGCTAATGCGACACGCGCGGGTTCCAGGGCGCCGTAAGAGACGCACGTGAGCGCGGGATCGTACTTCGCCTCCTGACCGCCATCGATGTACCAGTGTGCGTACGGGGCGGGATGCGCTTTTGCGCGCGCGGCGACCGCCTCCAGCAACTGCTGCAAGCCGTTTTGAGGCTCAACGTGATTGAAATACGCGCCGTGGGCGCGAAGTTTTCGGAATAGCGGCACGTCGTATGCGGCTACTCCTTGTCCGATGACCGCGATGCCGAGTCTGGGGATCGGTGGTGGCTCGGGCGGGGCGGCTGCTTGAAGACGTTCGGCATAGCCGACGGCTGCGGTGCGAAAGGTATCGAGTTGATGCGTGCTCCACAGGTGCGCCGACAATTGTTCGACAAATTGCGCCGGTGCATTGATCCAGTCGGACTGTTCGAGTTGCGACGAAAGGCGGATCTGCGCGAACCCCTGGAACCAGTCGTTCAGCTGTTCGGGAGAAAGAGAAGCGAGATTTGCGAGTTCGTTCTCGACGGCTCTGCGTTCGACGGGAAACTTGAAATCGTATTCGATGACTTCCCGCAACAAGCTGGGCAAGAAGCTCAACGGAAGACGCTGCAACGCGCCGATGTAGTTCACGGCTAGTTTTCGAGCTTCCGGCGGATAGCCGCTGAACTGTTCCGGTTTGAGTTTGGATGGAAGCATATCGATTACAACAATTCCGGTATGGGCTTGCCTTGCGCGAGCGAAGCCGAGAATCCGAGCATGGAGCCGAGCGTCGGCACGAGATCAGTAGATTCGGCCGGGCGATCGTAAACAACGCCTTCGCGGACGCCTGCGCCCATGGCCATCATCCAGGTAGTGCGAGAGAGAGCGTCGCCGGTGCGGTGATGCTGAAAGCCGTTGCCGCCGGCGTCTTCGTCGGAATCGCGCCCGAAATCCGGCAGAATGAACAGCGTCGTGTTGCCTGCATATTCCGGTTCGGTCTGAATGGTCTTCCAGAGTTCGGCACAAAGGCGGTCGGTGCGGCGGATGCCATCAATATATAAGGAGTAGGCTCCGGCATGGGCGATGTCGATGTCGTGCATGGTGATCCACAAGAGGCTGGGTGCGACCTGGCGCATCAACTGGCGGGCGATGTATACGGAGAGCTCGTCGGGGCTGGACAGAGTGAGCGCATGAGCTTTGAAATCGTCGACCGAGAGCTTCAGCATCATCGCTAACTGTTGCAATTCAAATTCGTTACCCGCGAGTTCTGGCGTGTAGAAAGGAGTTTCATAGTTGTCGCGGAGCAGGTGGGCGTAGTCGCCGCCGCCGCCCGAGGTGGCCGCCGTCAGCAGATGCTTGGGCAGAATCACGCGGGCTCCCGACCCTGGGCCGAAGGAACGGTTACTGCTTTCGCCGATGCGGTTGAAGCCGTTGCTGGGAGCAATGACCCAGGCGTCCGAGGCGGGACGGTGCAAATCCTTGCGGAAGTATTCAAAGACGGTCGGATGCTCGGGGGAGACGGCGGCAAAGTTATTGAACGTCTCGTACGCGCCGGTGGCGAGGCTTGCGGTGGCGACGTAATGGCCGAGAATTCCGCGATTGACGACCTGAGTGAAGAAGGTGGATTGCGGAATCATCTCGCGCATCAGGTGCGGGATGTTTTCTTGCCCCTCAGGTGCAAACGTTTCCTGGTCTCGCGCGCCGCCGCCGAAGGTGATGACGACGATTTTTCGCTTCTTGATGGCAGCGCCGGCCAGAGCAACCGGAGAGTGCAGAAGCGTGCTGCCCAGGACGACGCCCGCGGCGGAACGCAGGAAGTCGCGGCGGGTGAAGGCCAGTTGCCTGGCAATTTCCTGAGGGTTGAAAGCTCGGCCGCTCATCGTGGCCCCCAAGGGAAACGGCGCGGTTCACGCGCGGAATATAAGGTGTAGGTCATTGGAAACGCGATGCTTAGCGTAAGCTACGCTCGGGTTGTACCGAAGTCAAGGCTCGGCCGACAGCCATCTGCTATCCGGCGCGAAATTCAATGCCAGGTGGACCCCACCCCCCTCCCGTTTTTTTACAACTCCTGATTCTAAATGGGTTACTGATTTTTTATTTTAAACAAAGTAACCGCCCGAGGGCAAAACAGGGTGGAACCGAGCCTGGAGCGCCCCCGGCGTTTGGCGCTTTTCCGCTCGAAGGCAAAAACAAGACCCCACCCTTTCGGCACAAACCGCAGAAAGGATGGGGCACCGCTCGCCGGCGATCGAGTCCTCCGCTCGTAGGAGCGGAGCTAGAAGTCGAGCTTGAGCGCGAGTTGCAGAATGCGCGGATTGCCCACGGTGCTGGAATAGACGCCGAACCCGGGCGCTCCGAACGAGGTGTTGGTGATGACGAAGTTCGGATGATTGAAGACGTTGAAGAATTCCGAACGGAACGTCAAGCTGTACTTTTCGGTGAATGCGAACTTCTTGCTGAGATACAGGTCCCAGTTCTGTTCAAAAGGTCCGCGGACAACATTCCTGCCCAGGTCGCCGAAGAGGCTGCCACCCGAGGGGCCAATGGTGAAGGATTGATTTCCCGCGCCCCCGTAGATGTTGAGTCCGGAAACCACCGTGCCCCCGGCCAGCTCAGGCGTGGCAGCCAGGGCGCTGGAGTTGAATACTCCGGTGCTGCCGGTGAAATTTTCTGGACGCCCGCTGAGCATGAGGCTGCTGCTGCTGCCCACAAGGTTAGGATAGTTGTCGCCCGACGGCACACCGAAAAGATTGGTGGGGCAGGTGGGGCAGGTAATTGTTGACGGCAGACCGGATTGAAAGGTGGTGATTCCGCCGATCGACCAGTTGCCAAGGGCGTAACGCATGCGTCCAGTCTTAAAGCCAGGGACGCTGTATTCATACGTTCCTACGATGCGGTGGGTTCGGTCGAAGTCGGACACCGCGCGCTGCCCGCTGAGATCGAGCTGGTTTCCGTCGGCTGCTCCCAGATCCTGGTCGCCACCGGTGCCCCCGCCGGATTCATTATCCATCGACTTAGAAAAAGTATAAGAAGCCTGGAGGAACAAGCTGCCAGTGCGGTGATTCACCGAGAAGATAAACGCGTTGTAACTGGAGTGCCCCAAGTCGGTGACCTCGTTAAGACCGCCGCCGGCATCGAATCCAAGGACGCCCGCCCGGGCTTCCACATCGTTAACCGAATTGGTGGTTAGAATTGTTTGCGGGACACCGTTGGCACCGCCGACGGTGACGGGATTCGCGGCGTTTGCCAAAAGCGCTTGATTGCGTTGCAGGCTGTCGATGAGATGAACCCCTTCGGAGCCGACATACCCGACTTCGATGTAGTAATGCCCCGGAAGCTCACGCTGAATGGTGAGGTTCCAGTTGCCGACGTACGGCGTGACCAGGTTGCGATCGAACGGGTTGAGGGACAGTACGTTCCCGTTGAACGTGGCGTTACCCAGCGGGTCGAAACCGGTAAACGTCGGCGGCGCCGAATAAATTGGGAATTGGTTGGCCGTCGGAAGATTCGGGAACGGGTTCGAAAGGGGAGTCCCGGTGGCACCGAAGGTATCCGCGGACAACTGGAAAAACGGCTCGCTGGTAATAAGCCCCAAGAGCGTTTGCCCGGACGTACGAATGTAGTAGATGCCATAGCCTGCGCGAACCGAAGTCTTGCCATCGCCCTTGGGATCCCAAGCCAGGCTGACGCGAGGCGCGAAGTTGCGCGGGCTGTTGCTCAACAAAGTAGAAGCAGAAACTCCCGGCGTGCCCTGAATGGTGCCGAAGTTCGCGCCGGAAGGCAAGATGAAACCGTTCAAGATACCCGGGCCGGCATTTTCGCGCGTGGCGGTATCCAGCAGGCTAGGATCGAAGTTGCCTAAGCGGTCCTTGGTGTCGGTCAGCGGGCCGATGTAGTCGTAGCGAAGTCCCAAGTTCAGGGTCAGCTTGCGCGTAATCTTCCAGTCATCCTGGAAGTAAGCGCCGATGTCGTTGCCGCGGAAGTCGCGGTTGGTGATGCCGGTACCCACGAACGCTTCACCATTTGCGAGACTTCCGAGAAGGAAATTCTGGAAACTGTCGAAAAGCAGGAATCCGTTCTCCGCAAAATTATTGAAGAGGTTGATCTGGTAACGGCGGTATTCCGCTCCGATGCGAAAGGTGTGTTTGCCGCGAGTCCACGCCAAAGTGTCCGCGAAGTTAAAGGTATTGTCGATGTCCTGCTGATCGAAATTGGTGGAGGGTCCGCCAAATTCCGGATTGATATCAAAGGTGGCTAATACCGGAATCTCTGGGTTAGTGGCGGAGTTGAACCTGGTCATACCAACCGAGGCCAACGATGCGGTCGGGTCGGCCATATTCGAAAAGGTGATGCGGTTGTATCCGAAGCGCGCTTCATTGACGAGGTTCGGCGAGATCGTGTACGTCCAGGCGATTGTGGCCAAACGGTTCTGGACGGGTTCCGAGTTGCCGCTACCAAAGGAGTTATTGGTCGAACTCTGCACATCCTCCCCACCCAAAGGATTGATCGTGCTGGAATTGGAATAGAAGAAGCGCTCGGAAATTTTGTGTTTGGTGCCGATGTTGCGATCAAAGTTGACGTTGAACTGATCCTCGTTGTAGATCAGCGGCTTGGAATAGGTCGCTTCTCCAAAACTGCCCGGAGTTCCGACACCGGAAGGAATCAGAAATCCGCCGAATTGACCTGGAGCGTTGAGAAGCGCGAGGGCAGTAGGATCCAGGGACCCAGGCGTTAGTCCGAAGGCGGTTTCGATGTTGGCTTCAGTGCGCTGCGCGGGCAACACCGGGAATTGAGCTTGCGCCGAGCCCGCGACGCCGTTGATCTGGCGCGTTCCCTCGTAGGAAGCGAAGAAGAACGTATCCTTGAGCTTGGGAACTGGGCCTCCGAAGTTGCCACCGAACTGGTTCTGCTTGAGTACGGGCCTGGGCGAGCCGGTGGCATTGAAGAAATACAGATTGGCGTTCATGTCGTCATTGCGGAAGAACTCGTACACTTCGCCGTGGTAAGCAGAGGTACCGCCGCGAGTCAGGACGTCAACGTTTCCGCCCGAGGTCTTTCCTTGGGAGGCATCGTAGAGACTGGTCTGCACGCGAAATTCCTCGAGGCTGTCGGGAGACGGGACTGGGACGGTGGAGAAATTGTTGCTGAGCAGTTCGTTCGAGTCGGTCCCGTTGATGACCAAATTATTTGCGGTGCCGCGTTGACCGGCCACAAAAATGACGGCTTCGCCGCGCCCTGCCTGGGTGGCGTCAGACAAATCCGAAGAAGTTCCGGCGTTGAGAGCCAGCAAAAATGTGAAATTGCGCGTGGACAACGGCAGGTCTTGCAGGGTTTTTTGGCCAAGCACATTCCCAAGCGTGGCGTTGGTGGTGTTCACCGTTTGCACCGCGTCGCCGGAAACCACCACCTCTGAAGTGACCGCCCCAAGTTCCAGGGAAACGCTCAGGTTCGTAACCTCGGTTACGTGCACCGCAACATCGCGCAGGACTGCGCGCCTGAAGTTTGCGCTTTCCGCCGTGACTTGGTACGGGCCAGGGTCCAGCAGCGGGAACACCACGTCCCCACTCGCGTCGGATTCCTTGGCTTGGCTGGCACCGGTCACCGAAGTCACCGTCACTTTGGCGCCGGCAATGCTCGCGCCCTGGGGGTCGCTCAGAGTGATTCGAATTGCCCCCTTCTGCGCAGTGATCTGCGCAGCCAGTGGCTGGCAGAAAAGCAGCGCTAACCCCGCACAAATCCACGCAAAAAAAACAAATCCGTTACGACGTGAAGACATGGGCATCCCCTTGATTGACTGATCTTGGCTAGTACTCTCGAACTGCCGACACCGGTTCGCCGAGGCCTGTTCGATCCCCGAGGCGCTCGACTCGGCTAAATGCATCTCCGGCTTTGGCCTTAAGTTGCAATTAGTGCGCCAGAGGCGCCAAGCTTCCCGGGTTCGCGATTACTGTTTTGTTTTCTTAACGTTATCGAAGCTCTTCACGGCGACCATTTGAAGGATTTAGAACTTATACATACAGATATCTATAAAACATCCTGTAATATGCGATTTTTCTTGTGTCGCTGGTAGATTGTGCGTGTTGTGAATTGTGGGCGTGCCCTCGCGAAGCGCGCAGGGATCTGCACGGCTTGCACGACGCGCGGGTACGAAACTGGCGAGGAGCGCGGCCGCAACCAGAACCAGAATCGTGATGGCGAAGGTCGACAGGTCTGTGGGCCGCATTCCAGATACTAGACTCGGCAACAAACGCCCCACGGCGAGAGCCGCCCACGTGCCTGCGCCGGCGCCTGCGAAAATTAGCGCAAGGCTCTGGCGGAGCGCGAGCCACAGGACATCGCGAGCGCTTGCCCCCAGCCCCACGCGTGCACCTCAGGCACGCACTGTCGGGTCAGGCAGGCCAGCACGCCGTAGATGCCGATGCACGCCAGCAGCAAAGCTAACCCGGCGAAGATGCCAAACAAGAGCAACAGCAAACGTTGCCGCGCGAGCGAGGCGCGCACGAGTTGTTCCATGGTGCGCCGTTCCTGCATGGCAGGAAAAGTGACCGGCACCATGAATGATGGCACTCGCGGCGAGGTGGCGGTGGTAGCGCCGGGTAGTGATCGCAGTGGTCGTCGGTTCAGATTTTTTC
>CAVTPW010000009.1:0-580383 GCA_963736725.1 uncultured Acidobacteriota bacterium
GATGTGGACTTGCCGGCATTCGACGGCGACAAGGCAGCCGCCAAAATCAACGTCATGTTGGGTCAGGAGCACACCGCCACGCAGAAACGGCTTGGGATCAGATTGTTGAGACCGCCAGCCGGTTCATTGCCTGGGCCCGGTACCTGTTCGCCGTCCCAATGTGGAATAGCGGTATTCCCTACCGCCTGAAGCACTATATCGATGTGATCCATCAGCCGGGCCTGCTCTGGAGCCTCGAGCCAGAATCGGGCTACTTTGGCCTGCTTGAAAACAAGCACGCGACCCTGGTGCTTACCGCGGGCGCTTATGCACCCTCTGCCCCCTCCCCGGCGTTCGGGGTCGACCATCACTCCACCTATCTGCATGCTTGGCTATCCGTTACGGTTGGCATGACGACCAATCCCATTCGCGCCATTCGCCAGAGTGCGAAACGAGAACGCCTCATGGTCCCTTTGACGGCAAAAGAACTTCGGAGACTGTTTGCCGAATTGGGGCCCGGGGAGCGCACCCTCGTACTTCTCGACGTTCCCACCGGAATGCGCAGGGGCGAAGTGCTAGCCACGCAATGGTGCGACATCGACTTCGAAAACAAGACGCTGAACATCCGAAGATCGATTTGGCAACAGCACTTGGGGCCGGTGAAAACAGAAGAAAGAGAAAAGGTAATGCCACTGGACGACGAAATGGTTATGCGTCTCTTGCAGTGGCGTTCCAAAACGCCTTATCCGGGAGATAAGGATCGATCTTCGCCAGCGGACGTATGAAGGGTCGTCAACCACTTTGGCCGGAAGCTATCGAGCGGAATCATATCCGTCCGGCGGCGGAACGGCAAAGATTACCAAGCACATCAGCTGGCACGTATTCCGTCACACATTTTCTACACTTCTTGCCGAGAATGATCGGGACGTGAAGACAGTGCAATCGCTGATGCGCCACGCCAACAGCAACACGATTTTTGAGAATGCCGTTCCACAGCGAATTGATCCGCTCAACTGCCTAACGTCATGTTGCAGAGGGAACCAATAAAGGAGCGAAAAATTGCCGCCGTAGGAAGTCGCCTATATCGTCGAGCGCTTCCTTGGCGGCATGCAGGAGAGAGCGAGGTTCGAGGGGGAAACGTGGATCATGCCCTCCCACCTATGCACTTGGACGGTTCCGCCCGCGTTTTCGAGGCGCTCGCCGTAGCGAACAGAGTCGTCCAGGAGAACTTCGTCTTCACCCACGTGCATTCGAACCTGCGGGAGTCCGGCCAGATCGCCATTCAAAGGTGACGCCCGCGGGTCGCGCATGCCGAGATAGAGTCGCGCCGTCAAAGCGAGGGAGTCCTTAGTCAAGAGCGGGTCCGCTTCATCCCGTGTTTCCATACTAGGGCCAGAAAGCGCCAAGTCGGTCCAAGGCGACATCACCGCAGCACCTACAGGACGCAGTCCGGACCCGTCCAGAGCCTTGGCCACCAGCGACGACAGCAGCACAAGCGCGAGGCCCCAGCGCGATTTTCGCAAAACCTTTTTCAACAAGGCCCCTATAGGCGGCCAGCGTTTCGTCGACCGCCGCCGGAAACGGATGCTCGGGGGCTAAGCCGTACTCGGGCACGAAGGCGGCCACTTTCGCCCGCGCGGCAACCTGTCCGACGAAATGTTGATACGCTCGCGCCGAACCGACGACATACGCGCCGCCATGAAGGTAGAGAATTGCCGATTCGGCGCCAGCGTCGTCCGGTCGGCACTACCATCCCATGCACACCGCCCACCTCCGCTTTTTCGCAGGTCACGCTGTCAGCCGCTGGCGACTGCTCCATCAACTCGTCGAATGGCTCGCGGGCCGACGGCCCAGTGACGCTCCCCTTCGTGGACGCAACCATCGAACGTATCTCTGCCATCGTGACGCGATCAAGCGGATCGATAGAGTGATTCACCACCATAATCACCTCCTTTCTCCGTTACGCCTCTTTCAGTAGTTCGGTGCGGTACTTGGGTGCGAGCGCTTTAACTTTCTCAATGAATGCGGCCTCCTCTTTTTCGTCCAGCTTCGGCGGGGGCGTCGTACGCGTGGCGACCGGTACCCCAACCTCTATGAAGAATTTCTCCTGTCCCGCAGGAGAGCAGATACAGAGCATGCGTACCGGCCCAGTGGAAGCGTTGTGAAACTGATGCGGAGCGTTAGCAGGAATGTTCAGTGTGTCGCCAGCGCGCACGGTCGACTTCTTGCCACGGAAGGTCGCTTCCATCTCACCTTCGAGCAGAATAAAGGTCTCCTCGAAGTCATGCCGATGCGGGGGCGGCCCGCCGCCTGGCGGGATGTGCATATCAATTACGCAGAAGCGTCCATCGGTCTCTTCGCCCGTCACCGTGATGGTGTAGGTATCGCCGACCAGACCGATATGAGGAAGGTTGTCGGGTTGTGCCAGGGTGAGACTGCGTTTGGGGTCGTCTGGTGGGATTGTGGTTTGAGCAGTTGGCATGTCGTTTCTCCTTTGTGAGGTTTGGTCTCTTTGCGGTTTCACTTAAGGGCACTCACGCCTTCCAAAGCTCGGCGGTTTCTCTGGCAAAGTCTTCGTATCGGCGAGGCGGATGCCCCAGGAGGTCCGTCAGGGTCTCGATATCCCCCGTCTCCGCAGTGAAGCCACGTTCGAGATATCCCTGAAACATCATGCGGATGTCGAATGCCGACCAGGATGGAGCCCGCTTTCTCATCTGTTCCTCAAACGCATCCATGTCGTGCCCGGAATAGCGGATTTCCTTCCCCAGCAGCCCGCTCCAAATCGATGCCATCTTAGGGCCACTAAGGACCTCCGGACCGTTGAGGTTGTAGGTTTTGCCGAAATGTCCGTCGGAGGTGAGCGCAATCGCTGCCGCCTCGGCAATATCTCGGATATCGACCGCGGAGATGCCCACCTGGCCGAGGGGCATGGGGTAGATCCCAGCCTTCGTAAGGGCGTCTTTTAACGTTGCGTCGTTCTGGCTGAAGTAGTTTGGGCGAATAATCGTGAACGGGACATCGAACTCCCGCAAAGCGTTTTCAATGGCGAGTTTGGAGGCAAAGTGTGGAACATCCTTGAAGCGATCCACTCGAAAGACCGAGTGATACACGATATGCTTCAGCTTCAGCCGCTTGGCTAGATCGTAGGCGATGAGGCCCTGCGTCAGTTCATCAGGCACGACGGCGTTCAGCAGGTAGAGCCTATCCACCCCGTGCAACGCCTTCTGTACAGAGACCGGATCAAGTAAATCGCCGATCGCAACCTCAATCTCCTTCGGCCTCGGCGCGTCTTCTTTACGTACAAGCAGCCGAATGTCTGCCTTGCGCTTCTGCAGTTCCTTCACGACTTCAGCACCGACTTTGCCGGTGCCCCCAATCACCAGAATCTTCATCGTGTTGCCTTCCTTTCCGCCCCAAACTGTTTCATTGCTGCCCTGCGCAGCATTAGATATAGATACTTCACCGAAACTGCGCGATACGCCCTCTGGTGCAAAACAGGATTGCACAAGTGCAATGCCGTGGTAAGCTCAACCGAGACGAACTGCGTTGTGGCACCTGCAAGCGAACAAAGCCGCGCGCGGATTTGTCCATTGCTGCCCTTCTGCAACTGGGAAAGCGCTACCGATGAATGACCTCGATCTCAACGATGTGCGTACGTTTGTCGCGGTCGCACAAGCGGGTACGCTGACGGCTGCGGCAAAGGAGATGCGGCTTCCTACTTCTACGGTCAGCCGGGCGTTGACACGACTAGAGAAGTACCTCGGGGTCCTCCTCGTGCAGCGCAGCCCCAGAGGTCTTGTCCTGACCGACTCAGGGAAAGACTACCTGCAGTCGTGCAGACGCGCATTGCAAAACCTCCGGCATGGCAGAGATCTTTTAGAAGACCGTCGCTCAAGACCAAGCGGCCTCATTAAGGTGGCCTGTCCCGTCACCTTGGCCCGCGACACACTTGCGGCTTTGCTGAAGGAATTTCTTGACCGCTATCCCGATTTACGCGTTGAGATCGAACCCTACGCAGCGAGTTGGGATCAGGAGCCGCGAGATGACGTGGACGTGTTCTTCAAATTGCGGGCGCCAAAGGACTCCTTGCGACGCGTGCGGCCATATCCAGGTACGGTTCGAGGGCTTTTCGCCAGCCCAGGCTATATCAAAGCGGCTGGCGGCCCGGCGACTCCGAATGATCTCGCCGTTCACAAATGCATCGGCTCCGGAACCTGGAAGTTGAGCCGGGGCAAAAAAGTCATAACTCCCAACATCCTTTTTCGCGTGGTTTGCAGCGATCCGACAGTTGCGCTGAAGCTTGCCATTAGCGGGCTTGGCATCGCAATTCTGCCTCTGTGGATGGCGAAGAACCCAGATGTTCGGAACACTTTGACGCCCATTCTGCCGCAGTGGATTCCTGAACCGATCACTCTATGCGCTCTGTTCTCCAGTCCATCACAGCTGACGCCTAAAGTCCAAGCTCTACTGAATTTTCTCGACGAATACATCGGAACCGATCGAGATCCCAAGCTCAAGAACGATCTTGCGAAAGGGTATTTCACAGACCGAACGCTTGCGCCAACATCGGGCCCCTGAGTGCGCTAGTCTCGGATTCCCGTCCACGTCGCTGTGCTGCCCTTCGCCAAGATTACTTGGCGAATCGCTGCGACGCCGATTGGGAATAATCTCACGAGCTTCTATAACCTAGCCCCGTGCGCGGCTTGGCTTTGGCACGTCGATGGAAAACGGCGCGATGTGACCGCGATTAGAACGTAGCACCCCGACGCAACGCATCGTCTTCTAGCGGAGTACGGATCTCCTCGCAAGTGGTTACGCTAGCTTGTTGGATAGGAACACTTTGGGTACGCTTGCCTGCGGGAAGGCCGACCGACGATTGTCGCGGCGCCCTTTTGGATGGTTGGTAAGGAAGGTTGCTGGAAGGTGAGACGTTTTAGTTGCAGAGGCCTGATTTGAACCTACGAGAGCCTTACCGCCGCAAAGCAATTCACTGAGCACTTCCCACTCGCCTCACTATGCCTTCCGATGTCTCAAGATTCTTCTGCGCCCAACTGTGGAGCAGTTCCGTGTTCAATTGTGACTCCTGTTGTTCGTTGGTGGTTATGGCTCGTATTCTCGCTAGGGGAACGAGCAGCTCTCGTGCCTGCTCAATGGACGCGACTGGGGAGTCGATTAATTGCTATGAAGAAAAATGTCTGGATAGCGCTGATCGAGATCGGTTTTATCGTCTTCCTGTTTTATTCCAATCTTTTGATGGGAGAATTTGAGCGCACAGGCATGGGTCAGAAGAGAGGTGTAGCTTGGGCAATCGGAGATGTCTTTACTGCTGCCAATTTTGAAATTGCCACAATAGCCGCACTCATCGGTTATATCCTTTTTGAATGTCTTCGAAAGAGATTCTAGCCAAACGTAGCTCTGATTTTTCGCCGCAAAAGAAATAGCAATAGTGCACCGGCGATGATGACGCCAGTTCCGCCGCGCAGCAGGTCGCCTCTGACGCAGTTAACGACATCCCCTAGGACCTGTATGGCGATGATTAGGACCGCTAGTCTCCATCCCCAAAGGCGGCGTCGGAACCACCCGATTCCTGCCGCGGTGAGGGCCGCGCCGAGCAGCAAGAAGAGAATCCCAACCGTACCGCTCAAAGGAGCGAGCTGGTTGTATGCTGTCGGATTGAGATCCCAGAGACGATCGAGAGGCGTGCCTCGCCAAAGCAAGGTAATTGCGGCGAGACTCGCCATAATCGCACCGAAGAACAAGAAGATGCCCACTCCGATGAATCCTGCCATCTTGGTCCCGACGGCGAGATCGAGCCCCGTGCGATCATTGTCCCGCATCAGCTGAATATAAGCCAAAGCCACACCGATGATCGAATTGTTGGTGAAAGATCGCCATAGCGCTGATAGGCCAAAAAAAACGGCGTCGTCAGACTTTTCATATTAATACTTCGTACATATGTTGAGGAGCTATAGCGATGAAATTCTCTTTGACGGTTCTGGTGCTTGTCCTACTGTTACTGAACACTCTGGCTGGATGTGCCCCGGGACCTAACCAATCCAAAGGAATGGCGACTGATCACGGCGTTGCGGGCTTTTGGCTTGGGCTCTGGCGGGGCTTTATTTCGCCGTTCGTGTTTGTGGTATCACTGTTCAAAAGCAACCTCAGTATCTACGAGGTCCACAACAACGGAGCTTGGTATACCTTGGGCTACCTGTTCGGCCTAGCCTGCTTCTTCGGCGGTGCCGGCAACGGGGCGGCGCGTCGGACCAAATCCCGACAGTGAGGATTTGAAGCCGTTTCCAACATCGGTGATACAACATTCCTTAAAGTAGCCAGTTCTAGAGGTTCTAAAATGACGGACCGTATTGCAGAAGCGTCGCCCCGTTTTAAGGCCAGAATGGCCGGCGTCTTTCAAATGCTCGAAGGCCTGACGGCCACATACGGCGAGGTGATTGTTCTCGGCAAGGTTGTTGTAGCTGGTAACGCCGCGGCTACAGCGTCCAATATCCTGGGGCACGAGCGGTTATTTTGGTTGGGGTTCGCACTCTCCCTCATCGGGGTTGCGTTCCACATCGCTTGGGCGCTTCTCATGTATGAGTTGCTGAAACCTGTGAACAAGAGCCTCTCTTTACTCGCGGCGTTCGTCATTCTCGTGGGATGCGCCATTCAGGCGCTTGCCGGCCTCTTGTACCTCGCTCCTCTGCTGATCCTGCAAGGCGGTAGCTCCGTGAGCGCATTTTCGCCGGAACAGTTACAGGCGCTGGCGGTCCTGTTTCTCAAATTGAATCAATACGCCTTCAACATTGATCTTGTATTTCACGGAATATGGTGCGTCCTGACCGGCTATCTCATTTTCAGGTCCACCTTCCTGCCTCGGATTCTGGGAGTGCTGTTGGCTATCGGTGGTCTGGGATATGTGACCTATTTGTACCCGCCGCTCGCATATTATCTCTTCGTCCCTTACATCGCTGCCGCCGCCGCCCTCGGGGAAATACCATTAGAGCTCTGGCTGATCGTGAGGGGTGTGAACGTCCAACGATGGAAGGAGCAGGCTAGCGCGGCTTTCGAGTGAAGAACCACTCGAAGTAATCGACATGCCTGATTAACGCTGCCAGCTCAACACTACAAGTGCATTCGCCGGCGCGACTCTCGTGCTCGTCATGCGACGCCGTAATTTCGCGATTGGCAGCCAAGACGGAGCCGCACAGACCTAGGCCGCGGGGGGCGCAAATTCATGTTAACGCAGAGAGCGACCCAAGGAAGATAAGATGGCCATGGAGGCCCTGCCCAGCGTTGTGCGCTCAAGAGCTTTGATCTGGAACCGCAGATCCTCCTTCCTCCAGAGCAGGTCCTGGAGAACAATGCACTCTTCTCGATCGCTTCTCAGGTTTGATTCAGAGGATGGGCCGGTTATTTTCGGGAATCCGGAAGTCATTAAGGAAACCGCTACGCAGCGAACAACGTTGCGGCCGCAAAGCAATACACTCGCCTTGCTTCACACCCCACCCACTCGGGATACTTCAAGATTGCTCTGCTCCGCAACTGGCGGGCAGGAGGGGAAAGATGCAGCGCGGATTTATGCAACGAGTTTGTCGCAAGCGAGGCTCGGATATCTGGCAGTTTCGCTGGTCCGAGACCGGTCCCGACGGCAAGCGCACCCATCATAAGAAAATCGTCGGTACAGTCGAGCAATACGCCGATGAAAATGGTGCGCGACGAGCTGTGGTCGGGCTAATCACAGAAATCAACGCCGATCTCGGTTTATCCAATTCCAGGGCAATTACCATCACCGAACTTTGTGATCATTTCGAGCAACGTGAACTTGCAGAACAGAATGCCTGGCGCAGCCACGCGACGAAGAAGATTTACAAAGCGTACTTGAATCGGTGGGTTCGCCCTCATTGGTAGCGATATACGCTAACTGAGGTCAGGACAATACAGGTCGAGTCGTGGCTTCGTACACTGCCATTAGCGAAAAGCAGTTGTGCCAAAGTCCGCAATTTGATGTCAGTGCTTTTCAACCATGCTTGCCGGTACGAGCTGTTTGATCGCAACCCAATCTATCTCGTTCGCCAAAGTGCGAAACGCCGGAGAGTACCCGTTGTTCTGTTACCCGCCGAAATCAAGGCTTTGGTGAATTGTTTGGCACTTCGGGAGCGCACATTAGTCCTTCTTGCGGCCTCTACGGGTCTGCGGCAGAGCGAAATGTTCGGCCTAAAGTGGGGGACATCGATTTTGCCCAGAGGGCAATGAGCGTCACGCGATCCATCGTTTATGGAGTGGTGGGACCGTGCAAGACGGAATCATCACAAAAGCCTGTACCCCTCCATTCTGCAGTCGCGCAGGCTTTGATGGACTGGAAGAGACGTTGCGCGTACACGAAACCCGATGATTGGGTTTTCGCGAGCAGACGGCATCGTGGCAGGAAGCCAATCTGGGGCCAAGCGATTCTACGGAAGCACATTCGCCCGGTCGCCCAGCGCGTGGGTATTCAGAAGCAATTCGGTTGGCATACATTCCGACACACATATTCGACTCTACTGCGAAGTGTGGGGACGGAATTCAAAGTGATGCAAGAATTGCTCCGGCACTCCTCGTTGCGATCTACCTTGGATATCTATACTCAGGCGATCAGCCCTGCGAAGCATGAAGCACAGGCCGCAGTGCTGTCGTTGGTCTTCGCTTCCGATACTTCTGAATCTTTAGGCGCGACGACGCAAGAAGTTGCCGCCACGTAACAAAAGAAAAAGAGTCCAGGAGGGACACAAAAGGGCCGCCGCGCGCGGCCTTTTTGCGTCCTCAATGGTTTGGCTGGAATCAATGTAAGTCTTTTGGAAAGAATGGCGGGGACGACGGGACTCGAACCCGCGACCTCTGCCGTGACAGGGCAGCGTTGTGATGTAATCGCTTGAAATCAAACGGTGTCGGCGGACATCTTTTGATACCACAAGGTACCGGATGTCACTTCTTATCGTCCCCTTATTGTACCCAGATTGCATCTCAGTGACAGATTTCGAAACATCAAGGATGGCGGCTGATCCAGTTCTGGATCTTGAGGCCGGAAACGCGCTTGAATTCGCGTTCATTGTTGGTAACGAGCGTGAGCCCAGCGGATTTGGCGTGAGCCGCAATCCAGAGATCATTGCCGCCTATCCCTTCACCGTGAGTCTCCAGCGCCGCACGGATCTCGCCGTAGACTGCCGCCGCTTCCCCTGGCAAGGGAAGCACAGGCAAAAGAGATATAAGCCGCGAGAGAGATTCCAGCGCGTTGCTACGTTGCTGGCTTCGCTCGGCGCCATAAAGCAACTCGCCATACGTAATCACCGATAAAACGGCATCGCCATGCTGCATTTGGCGGAATCGCGCGGTTACTTCTGGAGGCCGGTTTTGCCGCAAATAGATGCATATATTGGTGTCGAGCATATAGCGGGCGCCCATCAGAGACCTTTGCGGCGCTGTGGATGAGGGTCTTTGCGCTTCTTTGGGAACATGTCCGCTGGCAACTCGGCTAGCAAGTCGAGCGCGTGCACCATTCCGCCGGCTTTCTCTCGTAGTACAATTTCATCGCCACGCCGGAAAATCTCAAGTTCCGAGGTTTTGACTCGGAACTTCTTTGGCAGCCTCACAGCTTGGCTGTTCCCGGACTTAAATACGCGAGCGATTGCCATGATTTGCCTCCCAAGCATATATACAGCAATGTATATACATTTGCAAGCGCCAGTTCCCGAAGTACGAACCGGGAACGATTGGGCCGAAAAGAGTTTGCGTTCGTGCATGGTCGATTTTTAGGTAAACGCCGTCCGGCGAACTGGGTTGCGGCAGACATCGTTCGCATCGAGGATGTCATCGCTTCATCAATATCTGCGTCAGTAGGTTTCGCGATTTTGGAGAGCAGCACGGCGGCGCTCATGATCTGTCCCGACTGGCAATAACCACACTGTGGCACGTCAATTGGGTCGGTCCCGGCGGGGATTCCCTTCGCCTCGGACACGATTCAATGTGGCTGACGGATTACCACAATGGTCTGGTTTGGCGTTTTCCATATGCAGGGGCCGAGGGCATGCTAAAACCACCTGCCCGGTAACGGCTTATCAGGAGACCCTGAATCCAGAGCGATTTCCAGAATTTACTCAGGCCAAATCGTGAAGTCTCTAAACGCCATTCGGACGATTTTGCCGTTCATTCTCCGCAACGCGTCATTTAGTTCTAAGAGGTGGGCGCGGCCAAGTTCCAGTTCGTGCTCGTCAGGCTGATAAATGGTTCCAATTGGATAGTCCAAGTAAGGTGTGCGTGTCTGCTCAATGTGATTGCCGAGAAGATGCGTTACGATCTTGCCTTGAGTGAAATCAACCAGCCGCTGAATGCTGAGGGCAAACGCGGATGGGTCTTCCACGTAGAGTCGCCCCGGATACAATGTGTCTCCTGTGAAAAGAATGCCCGTTTGACGGTCGTAGATAGCGACTGATGAAGCCTCATGTCCGGGAACTGGAATGATATCGAGGACCCGGCCTCCCAGATCATAGGTCGCCACCTCCGTGGGCCAGTTCCGAAAACCAAAGAATGCTTGAACTGGACCTGTCTTCGGCTCCACAACGGTAGTGTGCGGGAGAGCTCTTAATTGGCCATCGCCAGAAATGTGATCATCATGTGCATGAGTGTGAGCTACGATCAGGGGAATACTCTCGCGATTGTTCCGGCTCAACCACTCATTAATTTGATCTTTTACGATCCGAGCCACTTCGGTTTTACCCGCGCCGGTATCAAGCAGAAGTGCCTTCTCCTTTCCAAATAGCAAGTATAGGAAAGGCTTTTCGTAATTTGCACAGCCCGACTCGCGAAGAATATAAAGGTCTTGGTTGTATTCCTGGACTTGGAACTGCGGATTGTCCCCGCACTGTGGGCCACTAACCTGCCAAGTTCGAGGCAAGGTGCCATTTCTTACTCCGCCGCCGTTCGGTTGTGGGGCTTGTGCATGTACCTGACTACATGCTGCAAGCATGAGGATTAAGATTGGGATCGGGCGAAAATAGTCCTTTAGTTCCGCGTTGGCTGAAATATACTCTTTCACGACCGCCAAAGAAGTGCCCGCTTTCTTGTGACATCGCACACGATTGCACATTGAGCTCTCCGTTAGTGGCCATTCCACCCTTGGAAGATCATTCTCGCCCCACGGCGTCCATCCGTCCCAACTTCCGGATACGCCGCGACTTTTGGCGAGCAATCTAAGATTCGCATCAGCGATCACGTTTTTAGCAGCTCCAATGGCGGTAACTCCACCATGCGCCCGGCACCGCCGGCCTACGGGAAATGCAGCGGTGACTTGCCTCCGTACTTTTCGAGCCATTTTAGTTCTTCGCGGACTTTGATTTTGCCGTGCCAGGGATTCCCTTCAAGACCGTGGCCCTCACCGGGGAAAATCAGTAAGCTGTTAGGAACGCCTCGCGCCGTGAGGGCACGTTCGAGCAAGTAATCCTCACCAACATAGACGTTAATGTCTTCAGCGCCCGCGACGATATGTGTGGGCGTGGTGACCTTGCCGATCTGCCAGATGGGAGCTTGGGCGTTGTAATTCGGTTCGGCCTCCCACGGGAGGCCACCTAACGAGTAGGCGTACGGAAGAGGAAATTTGTTGTTGCCCCAGTTAACGACAAACTCGACGTCGCCTGCGCCCGTAACCGCGGCCTTGAAGCGGGTGGTCTGCGTGATGAGCCAGTTGGTCAGATAGCCGCCGAAGCTGTAGCCGCCAACCGTTAGGCGCTCAGGATCTGCGATGTCGTCTTTCACGAGGGCATCGACGCCTTGGAGGACATCATTACCCGGACGGGAGCCGACGTGGGGGACAAGACCCAGGGTAAAAGCGTCCCCATAGCCCACGGAGCCGCGATAGTTGGGCTCGAATACGAGCCATCCTTGTGTGGCAGCCAGCGCGGACCATGTGTCCCAGTCAAGCACAAAGCGATTGCCATCCGCCCATCCGGGTCCGCCGTGGATCAACGTCAGCATGGGCAGATGCTTGGCGCCAAATTTCCCCGGCGGGTAGATGAGAATCCCTTCGACGTCAACGCCATCATCGGCTTTCCAACGGTAAGGTTTGCCGCGAGGCAGCTCGCGCTTCGTGAACAGCTGGTTGAAAGCAGTTATGGGGTGGGCGTCCCCTAGCTTGTCCGCGCTATCGGCCAAGTAAACTTCATCCGGTTGCTGCAGCGAGGAGAAAACGAAGGCCACCCGTGGCGAGCGTTGAGCAGCAGAAAAGAGTTCATACGCGCCTGCCCAACTTGTCTGCTCAAAGAGTTTAGAGGTGGAGTCCGGCGCGACATAAGCTCTGACTTCGGTGCCGACGCGTGCGGCGCAGATGACACTCCCTTCATGGGTGACCGCATAGCTTTCCAGGTCACCGCGAAATTCTGACGCCCACCGAGTTGATTTCCCTCCCGCCAGGGAGACGGCGTAGAGGCGAGTCTGAGGCGTGTCAAAGGGTCCTTCGGGTGTACCGAAACCGTACGAAAAAAGGATTTGGAGGCTACTGGGAGACCAGGCGTCGCTGGCGGCCGCCCAAGTGTTCGGCGGGCCAAGAGTATGGAGGACCAAGCGTGCTACGCCACCGTTTGGGAGATCGACCACGTAAATGCCATGAGGTTCAGGCGACTCCAGACGCCCGGAACGCGAACTGGTAGTAAGAGCCAAGAAATGCCCGTCGGGTGAAGCGGCCATCTGGTCTACGCGGTAAGGTACAGCGGCGATTTTGGAGGGCTTTGGGGACCGCGTCATTTGACTCGACTTGGCCATGTTGTGGGGCTCTGCGGAAGCTACTCTGACGCCAAAGACCGTGTCTCCGCGTTCTGATTCACGATATTGAACGACGTCGTTCCACTCCTTGTGGTAGGCGTCCTTTTGTTCCTTTGTCCATTGTTCCCGAGTGACAAAATAAATCCAGCGGGAATCCGCGGACCAGGCGAAGGCATGGGTTTCCTGGTCACTGAAGCTGATGGGGAAGGACTCGCCACCTTGAGAGGAGACTACATACACTCGCGCCACAGCGTTCTCGACGTTTTTCCTCTCCCCATGGTCGGTATCTTTCGACTCGGCAGCAGCGGACTCTCGATCCGAGAGGAATGCTATGGAACGTCCATCCGGCGACCAGTGCGCCCCGCCGTCATGTCCGGATTGCGTGAGCTGAACGAGCGAGCCACCGCCAGAATCGCGATAAAGCCAAAGATCGCCGCGGTAACGGTTATTTTGAAAGTCTCGGCGGACGGTTTCAATGACCACTTCATGACCGTCTGGAGAAATTTGAAGCGAACGGATTTCGACGGAGTTGAAGAAATCGTCTAGCGTAAGCGGCGGTTTCTGCCCATACGCCGGCGGAAGCACGAACAGGAAAGACAAGCTACTTAGGAAGACAAACAGTTTCATTATCGGCAAGCTTCCTCCCCAGATCATTCCATAAATGGATCTCGTAAGTCTGGGATCCGCTTCAGTGGTTCCGCAGACACTCGTTTGATCTGCGCCTCAATCAATCCCCGGAGTTGAGAATCGTCGGGTGCGTGTTGCAACGCGTCGGAATAGGCCTGCAAAGCGCAGTCCCGCGAACCGAGCTTCATGCAAACGTTGCCCAATTCAATGTCCACGAAAAAGGCGTTGGGATCAGAGGCGAGCGATTGCCTAAGCAGTGTTTCTGCAGCCTCCAACTCGGGCTTTTCTGTATATATTTTTGACAGGGCGTCAAAATAGAATTTGCTTCCCAAGTAGGAAGGGAATGTTCCTCGAAGGACCATTAAATTTCCGAAGCGTGCACTCGGAGCAACGTTACGCAGCGAGGGGGCATCCCAGAACGGCTTTTTTCCGAGGTACCGAGCATCGGCCAGAATGGTTCCGGAAAAAATGGGCGAGCTAAGCCGAGCTTCGTCACGCTTCAGATCGCGTCCAAGCCAATCCAGGTGCATAGCGATCTTTTCTGCTTCCTCCATTTCGTATCCTAGAAAGGGAACTTCACCCGAAGGCTCGAGAACGCGATGATAGTATTGTTCGAGCTCGTTGCCGCGTTGGCCGAGATCAACACCCTCGTCGCTGAAGTATAGGTAAGCATTCTTTGAGCCTACAATCTCGTTGAAGTATCCCCATGGGCGCATGACGGGAAAGGCAGATACTGCAGCCGCTACCAGTGCCAACATCACGACCGCTTTCTCCGTCCGAGAAGTCGAGGAAAAACCCGCATGCACGGCGACCCCTCCAATAATTGCCAAAAGAACAACGACCGGAAGGGCGTGGCGGATGCCTGCGTAGGTCGAACCCGACGCGAGAACTAATAAGAAAAGAGCTGATGCTGCCAGAACCATGCTCAGGCCTACGTTCCACTCAGGCGACAAACGGCGCGTGAAAAAAAAGAACAATCCGATCAACATCAGCAGGTCAAGGCCAATCGGCAGTTTGAGTAGGATTACTGCGGGGAAGAAATACCTTGGCGCGGTTTTCACATACCCGTGGCCAAAAGCCGTGATCGGGACAGTGCGTCCTTCAAGGCCAGCCCGAATGGTATCGGCGAAGCCCCAGATATACGGGCGAGGTACCACGTGGCTCGACGTCATCGTTTTGAGCATAAACCGATAGGCCGGCGAGCGAACGTCGGAGATTTTGTCTGACAGCGGGCGATTGAAGACGTCGCGGCCCGCATTGCTTTCCGAGAATCGAAAGCAGTACGAGCTCCAGAGAATAATCAGGGCGACACTTGTGACAGCCGCAAGCTTGACGAATCGAGGCAAGCGAGAATTGTCAGACCGAGAGAGCGGTAGAACGAGTGCGAGAACTGTTCCGCTCACGAGGACAAAGGTAAAAATGATGGGCGCGGAATGCTTGGTCGCCAGCCCTAGCCCCGACGCGATGGCGCATGCCGTCAGATCCTTCCATTGCCAGCTTTGGAAGGCACGGATTGCCAATAGGACAGCGGTGGCGGACAACAGTGAAACCGGCAAGTCTGTCATCACGACGGGCATATGTGCCGCGACCGTCGGATCAATTGCAAGAAAGAGCATGGTCCCGAGCGCAACTCCAGCGCCAAAAGCGCGGCGTACGGCGAATGCCAGAAATAGTAATAACAAGCCATTCAGCGCCCACATAGCGATACGGGATCGCCGTTGCACCGAATGATAATCATTATTGAGATACACGTCTCTCTCGGTGAAATCGCGCTCATCGGTCTTGTCGGCGAACATGCGAATGGGACTGAGGTGGAATCCCGTTGCGGAGAGCAACGCTCCCACCCAGAGCTTGACGAGCGGAGGATGCTCTGGGTTGATACGAAAATCGGCGTAGCGCACGTAGGAGACGCCTGCGGCAATGTGATAAGGCTCATCGATGGTGAAGCCATCTAAGCGGGTGGATATGGCGGAACGGACTATCGCTCCACCCACCAATAGGAGCAGGAGCAGGACGAAGAGCCGCGAGCTGATTCCGGCAGATTTCGGATGCTCGATCGGCACTGGCGAAACAGAAGTGTTCAAGAATCCTCGCGCTGGATGAAGGCCACGGGAAGCCGGAATTGTGCCAGCATCATACTGGATGACCGTTTGCGAGTCGAGAAGAGGAGAAGAGTGAGAAGAGTGAGAAGAGTGAGAAGAGTCGAGAACAAGACCCTACCGGGGCTCTACAAACTTCAGACGTAGGACAACAGACCAACGGGGAGTCGCCGGAATCCGAATCAGCGAGGCCCGCGGTTTCGGCCCGATTACCCCAGGTCATAAGTCTCGGAGACTGTGATTTCCATATCAGTCTGTGGAAGATCTCACTTGTGCGGGCGGCAGATCCGCGCCTGTTGATAATGCAGAGCCAATACAGGGTCCCGGCATGCAATCAAATTCAATCCGGTTGCGTGCGTATCACCGGGTAAGCGCAATCGGTGGTCCCACGAAAATAGGCGACTTGTTCCCATCGGGTCGGACGTTTTCATGGGATCGTTAACTTCTAGAGGTTGTACAGCGGGATCTTCCCGGGATTCCGAAATCACAAGTTCTAACTCGCACGCCGCGGTTTTAGCAGTCGGTTGCCCCGAAGGCTAGTGCCGTGACAGCAACGTTATTGTGTACCGCGATGTGTACCGCGATGTGTATCGCGCAGCCCCCGGGAGTCCCTCGGAGGACAGAGCGTTACTTCCGAGTTGTCGCCAACCGGAAGCTATTCGGCTTACACGGAGGATTAATCCTCCGAAGTCTTCTTACCCGACAATAGACTTCGGGTGTCGGTGGACCAAAAGTATAGGTCACTTCACTTGCGTAAGGGCCAGGACAGCGTAGGCCGTTGCCGCGTCGTTCATGAAAGGGCCAGTATTGGATGAGGGGTCGCGTTTTTTATTCAGAGAGTATGCGAGCCACCGCCCTTGCGTCTTGTCCTGATTATTCGCAAGCCACAACAAGCCCTGATTCAAATGGAAATTCTTGCGAGTAATGCCCGATTGTCCTAGGACGTAAATGGCAAGGCCCGTGGCGTATCCGTCGCTCATCGTTTCGAGAGGAGTTCGGTCGTGTCGTTTCCAAGGCCCAACAAGTGAAGTTAGGCTCCAGCCCCCATCTGCGCGCTGTACGCTAAGAATCTCCTTGATTATGGATTGTTCATCCTCCGGCTTGAGTGTTCCCGGCAACTTAGCGGACGCCCACAGAAGCATCAGTCGATTGAGTTGGGATTGTTTGGAGGCTTCTCGTCCAAGATATTCGCCGAGAATTCTGAGGTTAGTTTGAATCTCCGGGCTCGACCGATAGTCTTGCGGCGCTGTCCCAACTGCGATGCCCGCAAGGGCCGCTCCGTAGCACTGCGAGTCTGATGCTTCCCAAGGTTGATTGTCAAACTGATACCAAGACCAAGATCCCCTTTCGTCGCCCGTTTGTTGCTGCAAAGCCCACATGTTGTCAAATGCGAGTTTCGTATCGGCGCTCAGAGTACCCGTCTGGGCGTCATGGTTAGAGAGAATGAATGCATTCAGAATAGATTCGGTTCCTCGCGATTCACTCGTCTTGTGAATACCTACGTTCTCGTCGTTGTACCACGGCTCGACTTCCTTCCAAAGGCGAACCCGCGTCGTCACATTGTCTATCAGCTTTTGTTCATTGACCGTGGCAGTTTGTTCACCGAGCGCTGAACGAAGGGCAGGCCGCGAGATGGCATAAGGCACCGCAGTATGGCAGGACACACAGAAAGTTCCATGGTCGCGAGCCGCCGTGGACCAGTTCATCCACCAGCCTTCGCGTCCGTCGAGGTACGTCGCCGCGGCTTTCTTGTCCCACGTCACTGGAGGTTGAGAAGCATTCTGCGCATCAGCAGCAAGCAGGCCTGCTGCGAGACACATAATTGTCGTTGCTTCAATGGCCCTCGTTACCATTGGTTACCGACCTGCCGTAATAATACACCCGTCTCGCTCCTCGCGATGCTGGAGGGCGATTTTCATCGGAATTCACGTTCCACGCGAAACCCAGAGCCTAAGTCCTGATTTTTGGCAACCCTGAAGTTATCCCTGGATATCGGTCAAGAGCGAGCATTGCCGCCGCAAAGCAATTCACTTGCCTGCTTTCCTCCGCTACTTCGTCCCCGATGTCCGAAGATTCTTCTGCTCCGCAACGGCGGTGCAGGAGGACGAAGATGAAACGTGGATGTATGAAACGAAATAGTCCCAAACGAGGGCCTGATATATGGCAGTTTCGCTGGTCAGAGGTTAGCCCTGAGGGCAAGCGTCTTCACTATAAAAAGATCGTCGGCACCGTCGAGCAATACCCAGACGAGAGTGCTGCGCGGCGAGCTGTAGTAGGACTGCTCTCTGAAATCACGGCTAGTGCCCGGCCAATGAATTCCATACGCAATGACGGTAGCTCAACTCTGTGATCATTTCGCGCAACGCGAACTCGCAAAGGACAATTCTTGGCGAAGTCACGCGACGAAGAGAATCTACCAAGCGTACTTGACCCGTTGGATTCGTCCTCACTGGCAGAAGTATGAGCTTGCTGACGTTAGAACCATACAAGTTGAGTCCTGGCTTCGCGGACTGCCATTAGCGAAAAGCAGTTGTGCCAAAATACGAAACCTGATGTCCGTTCTCTTCAATCACGCCTGCCGATATGAGTTCTTTGACCGCAATCCAATCCATCTCGTTCGTCAGGGCGCGAAACGCCGCACAGCGCCGGTCATTCTGATGCCCGCGGAAATCAAGGCGCTGATCAATGGCCTGGCACTTCGAGAACGCACACTAGTTCTTCTTGCCGTATCCACCGGATTGCGGCAGAGCGAGTTATTCGGCTTGAAGTGGGGCGATATCGACTTTGCCGAGGGGACGATGAACGTCACGCGCTCCATCGTGTACGGAGTGGTAGGCCCGTGCGAGACCGAATCATCGCAAAGCCCGTGCCTATCCATCTGACTATCACGGACGCTCTGATGCAGTGGAGAAAACACTCTACCTACCTCAAGCCCGATGACTGGGTTTTCGCAAGCAAGCGTTACCGGGGCCGAAGACCGTACTGGGGCCAGGCGATCTTGCGCAGATACTTACGTCCCGTAGCGCAGCGTGCCGGAATTCACAAGCAATTCGGATGGCATACATTCCGGCACACCTACTCCACCCTGTTGCGAAGCGTGGGGACTGAGTTCAAAGTGATGCAGGAGCTGCTGCGGCATTCATCGGCGAATACCGGCTCCCATCCGCTATCTCGCGATAGATCAGACTTCACGGCACTCGACTTCTTTGGATATGCAAACCATAACAAACCGTCGTCCACGACAGCGCTGAGCACGGTCGGTGCCACAGCCTGCACATCGGCTTTGCAGCGCACGAACGCGATTACACAGTCCACCCTGTTGTTTGAGGCCTTTAACGGCTTGATCCCATCGGACAAGCTTGAGCGAAGTGAAGCGAAATCCGAGGGCGCGTCTCTAATCAGCACTTTCATTCCGGGCTTGATTCCCAATTTTCGCGCGAGTTTCATCATGGTTGTCGTCCTTGGAGGCCACTGGATTTTAAAAAAAATGAAACAGGCGCTGATCACTTGGTTGATAGTACAAATTGATTGCCATCTACATCCTGGAACTTCGCGAACTGTCCCCACGGTTGCTTCGTGGGCGGAGCTGTGAACACCACGCCCCGAGCCGTCAGCTCTTGATGAGTGCGATCGATGTCGTCCGTCGTGAACGTCACGTTCGAAAAAGTGCCGATGCGATTTTCGTGGCCGGGAGGCGTGAACAGAACCACCTTGGTCTCGCTGCCCGGAATTCGCAGTTCTATCCAGCGTTGTTTCGCGTCAAACGGCTGGTCGGTCAAGATTTGAAATCCTAGCTTCTCGGTGTAGAAGGCAAGCGCTTGTTCTTGATCTCGAACCGGAATGCTGACAAATTTTATTGCCCTGATCATAAACTCCCTCCTAACAAGATGCAGTGTAGGTGACGAAAGGGCTCGCTGCAAACCAAAATCCACTATCTATAGTAAAATCAACTGTAGTATGTATATTTATAGCGGAGGTGATTGTGCACGTTTTCGTGGACAGTTACATACTGGACGTACTTATGCGCGATCTCACCGAGCATGAAAAACGACCATCGGCGTTTCTTTCTATCTACATGTGTGGAGACGAAGCGTGGGCGCAGCTCATAAAGTCGCATCGTTGAGCCACCAAGAGATGGCGGAGGGCACGGGATTGTCGAAGTCTGCGGTGCAAAGAGCGGTGAAACTTCTCAAGAGGCGAAAGTTGCTCTCGGCCTCACTGAAGAATCCGACTGCTACCCCGATCTATCGAATTGAACGCCCCTGGACTCGACGTAAACAAAGCTGAAAAGCGGTTTTCAAAGCACGGGCATCACCTATGTTCTAAAGAGAAGCAATGGTTCAGGGCGGTTTGTCGGCAACCCTTCCCTTACCGGATACGGAAGGGTTGCTCGTTAACCGGCCAATCCGCATGGAGGCAGTTCCGATGGAGTCCTGACGTGATCTGGGCGAAAACTTGGCATCTTTGATAAATCCTTGGCGGCTACCGCGACCTAATCCTCATTCTGCGAGGGTCCTAGGCGGAAGTTTCTGCTGCTCTAAGCCGATATCAGAGGGCGAAGCTCACGGATATCCTTGGTCTTTTCTAGGCCAAGCACCCTCTCAATGAGGCTGTTGCAGACCGCTACGCCGAGGACAGGCTCCATTAGGCCGCGGGCTTTTGCGGCGACCTCGTCGCGCGTCATGGGATTCTCGACGGTTCCCCGCGGAGCCTCGACGTGCTGCGTGAAAAGCGTTCCGTCCTTGAACTCAACCTCAACGGTCGCTTCCCACCTCGGCAGACGCCGCTCGAACTCTTCATCCGGGACGATCTTGACTCTGGAGCGCAACTCAAGGACCGCCGGATCTTGCATGCGTCCCTTGTCATGCGCGGCCTGAAATGAAACGGTTTTGTCTTTTAGCATCACCGCAACCAAATGTTGCAGGCACAAGTCTGGAATCAGGCTATTGTCCACGGGTGCCCCTAACGAGCTGGCGAGTCGCACTCTTACCTCTTGTACTTGTTCTGGGTTGAATGGCTGGCGCTGAAGCAGGATTTCCAGCGCGTCAAGGGGGGCTTGGATTGGCATTCCGACGCTCCACTTCTTAATGTCGCTACGCATGACCTCGTAGCGCTCGCCCAGTTTCTCAACGAGTTTGGCAGGGTCGGCCTGGGGTGCGAACGCCAGAAAAAAGTTGTCGGGGCCCGAAAAGATGTCATCTACGCCATTCCATCCGGAGTGTACTACCAACGCCGCGGTGACACCGTTACGCGCCGGCATACCCGCTAAGACGAAACCATTCTCGATATGGTCAATGTCCCGATGCCACGCCTCGATGCCGGAAGCTTGCTGAGCAGCGTAATCGAGAAGCCAACGCATCTGTTGGGCGTTTAGGCCCGCCGCACACCCTGCCGCAGCAGAAGCACCGAAAGCTCCAGCAATACTGAAGGTGCTCTTGTGACCTTGGCCCGCAAGAGCGGAGGGCCCCAGGGCGATCGTTACGCGTGGTCCAATGTCATAGCCCAGCACAACGCCCCTTAGGAAATGCATCCCGTTTATGCCGAACTTCTCTCCCACCGCGAGTGCCGCAGGCACCACAGAACTACCGGGCTGCGAACGCGATGGTCGGTGAACATCGTTCGTTTCGTCCGCGTGGGCAAGGAGCCCGTTCACAAGAGCCGCCTCGATCGGGCCGCATACGACACGCGAGCCAACGACCGTTGAAATCTTTTCACCACCGTATTCGCTCACGAACCTTGTTGCCTGGCGTCCGGCGAGCAATTGTGATCCCGAAACCATGGCCGCTACGGTGTCGAGAGTGTGCTGCTTAATCTTCTCGAGCACTTCGTCGGGCACTGCGCGGTTTCTAGCCTCGCTCATGTAAGTGCTCAGCTCAGCTATGACCGGGTTAAGGGCGTCGGCTGCCCTGCAAAGGTTGCGGGGAAGAGCTGCAACGGCCATTGCCCCGCTCGCACGCTTCAACAAATTGCGCCTCGTCATCATCGACCGCTATCGCCTCCCGTAGTGTGTGGCCTCGATGCGGGTGCCCGCTTGGCCGCTCTCGCACTTACATCATCGTTACGCGCTTAACGCATCGGTGGGATGATATCGGAGGATATGGGATGCTAGGAGCAAGAGCAAGACTGCGGCGCAACGGCGGCGAAAGGGTAGAACGGTCAGGTGTAACTCCCGGATCGTCGGCAAACCTTCCCTTACCAGATTAGGGAAGAGTTGCTCGTCATCCGTCGAGAATCGGAGATGAACGCCTAGAAAGGAGGTCATGCGATTGCCAGAATCTGCTTCTGTGGGGTGTAATACTTTCGGCCAATTGGTCGTTTCGCTCGCCTTGGGAAGAGGGGAATCATGAAACACCGTCGCTTAGGCGTCTTGTTTTCGGCATGCCTTTTGCTTTCTTGCAGCGTGTCTGGAGACCAGCGCCCAGACTCTCTTCTTTTCGTTGCTAACCAAATGGAGCACAGCGTTTTGCTCGTGGATCCCATGTCCAAACAGGTTCTGGCCACAGTGGGAGTTGATGCGGGAGTTGGGGTGCGAGCTTTCGTTCACAGGGAGGATGAGCGTTCGGCAGCTTTAGCCGCCCAAGGTGCCGAGATTGTGCGAGGCGATCTGCTGGACTTCGAGGCTGTTCACGCGGCCCTCGAAGGAACACAGGGCGCGTACTTTGTGTACCCAATCATGCCAGGTATCCTGCAGGCCACGGCGTACTTCGCTCAGGCTGCTAAGGAGGCCGCCATCGAGATTGTTGTGAACATGTCCCAAATTTCTGCGCGTCGAGAAGCGAAAAGTCATGCCGCCCAGGATCACTGGATTTCGGAGCAGATCTTCAACTGGTCGGGCGTTCCCGTCACACATCTGCGACCCACACTTTTCGCTGAATGGGCTCTCTATTGGACCGATCTGGTCAAGGCAGGCACTTTGCGGCTGCCCTTCGGCACTGGAAAGCATGCACCGATCGCCGCGGAAGATCAGGCCCGCGTGATCACGAAAATCCTTCTCGCGTCGGACGAGCACAAAGGAAAGGTATACCCGCTCTATGGAGAAAAAGAGTACACCTTCCCCGAAATTGCCATCGAGATTGGCAAGGTCATCGGCAAACCGGTGGGTTATGAGCAGGTGGACGCCTGGACCCTTAAGAGAATGGCTGCCAACAGCCCGCGTGAGATACTCCGCACCGACACCATCTGGCAGCACTTTGCGGAGATTGCAAAGGACCACCAGAATGGGGTGTTTGCGGGAACGAACGATCTAGTTGAGAAGATCGTGGGAAAACGGCCGATCGGGCTTGCTGAATTCCTCGAAGCCAACCGGAGCGCGTTCTTCTCCTAAGGTCACGACAATGGGAGCCAACAATGCTGGCTCCCTCACCGATCTTCGTAGCTTCAACATGTCGGAAGGCGTAGGGCACCGGCCAAAGCTGGAAGCACCCGATGCAGCGAACGCGGCGCTGCTTGCATTTCTACAGAGCCTCTGAACTGTAGCGGTCGAACTCCCAAATGAAGTCTGGACGCAGATCAGTCCTCTGAAGTCGGCTTGTAGAACGTGATTGGACGATTCGCGATGTCTACCTCCAACGATTCGCTGTCACTGCTTTGCCGCGGCAGTAGCCACCCTCTCGATAACCTCCCAGCGTATCCTGTCCGCCCCAGTTCTCAATCGCCAGTTCAAGACCTCGACACAGCCTATTCAGGCAAGAAAGGAGGGCGTCATGCAAAACGGCAGCCTTAGCAGAGAGCAACGGAAGCGGAGCTCGGATGTTTGGTGCTACCGATGGTGGGAGTCGGGTCCAACCGGCAGGAGGATACACCGTCGAATCATTCTCGGTACGGTAGAGCAACTTCATGACAAACGGGCGGCGAACCAGGCGACGGTAGGGCTACGAAGGGAAATCAACTCGCACGACATCCGCACGAAGACGACGTTGATGACCGTGGCAGAGTTAGCGGACCATTTTCGTCAACGGGAGTTGCTCGACAGCAACACGCGGATTACCTGCTCCACCAAAAAAGCGTATGTCGGCTACTTGACGAAATGGATTGTGCCGCGCTGGGGACAGAATGCACTGCAACACATCAAGGCCAGAGAAGTGGAGTTGTGGCTGGCGAGTGTGCAACGCGCACGAAGCACGCGCTCGAAAATCCGCAATGTAATGAGTGTGCTATTCAACCATGCACGCCGGTACGATCTCTTCGATGGCAACCCTATCCAATGGGTGCGCCAAAGCGCCAAACGCCGTAGTGCTCCCAATGTACTTACGATTGAAGAGGTACGGCATTTATTGGCAGCGCTACCGCCGCGAGAAAGAATCCTGGTGTTCTTGGACGTAAGCACCGGACTGCGACAGAGCGAACTGTTCGGTCTGCAATGGCAGGATATTGATTTCGAAATCGGAGAGCTCAGAGTGACGCGATCGGTGGTTGGTCAGGTGGTCGGCACCTGCAAGACCGAGGCCTCTCAAAAGGCCATTCCACTTCACGAGGACCTGATCGAGGCCCTGAAGGGTTGGCGCGAGCAGAACCCCTACAAGGAGGCGCAGCATTGGGTGTTTGCCAGTCCGAGTAGCGGTGGAAAAAATCCGTACTGGGGACAACAGCTGATGCGCCGGGACATCCGCCCGGTTGCCGAGAAGCTGGGAATCACCAAGCGCATCGGATGGCATACCTTCCGGCACACGTACTCCACATTGCTTCGGGCCGTGGGAGCGGATCTGAAAGTAATGCAGGAACTGCTGCGACACTCCACGATTCGTGTGACTTTGGATACTTACACCCAGGCGGTGACAGCCGCCAAGCGTACAGCCCACACCGCGGTAGTTTCGCTGATTGTTGGAAATGGCGAATAGAAGCGGTCTAGGGCACGAAGGGGAGCGATCAGCCCCCTAGGCCGGCGTTGAACGTATACATTGTTATAGGCGAGCCGTGCGCGGAATTTGACGCCTCGCGCGGAATTTGTACCTTTTTGTGCCCACGCGAAAATTCTTCCACAGGCGTAAGTGTTTGATTAGGAATGGCGGGGACGACGAGACTCGAACTCGCGACCTCTGCCGTGACAGGGCAGCGTTCTAACCAACTGAACTACGTCCCCGCTGAAGGTGAATCGTCACTTGGTGGGCACTGAAGGATTTGAACCTTCGACCTTTCGGGTGTAAACCGAACGCTCTAACCGCTGAGCTAAGCGCCCTACGCATTTCATCGTACAGGAACCCGAACAGAGCGTCAACGCGCCGACTCTCGTTCTAGGTTCCTTTTTCCCAGGTGACGCGCCGCCTTGCGCTCCGACTGGGCTGCCAGTAAACTGACTTCCTTGGAATTTGCGGAAAGGGCACGGTCGGAATGCTCATTGCTCGAGACTACGTGGGTCACATGGCATCGGAAGTCGTCAAGAGGCTGGTTGACGAGAATCAGATTGAAACCAAGGCGCCGCAAGCCGTTATCCTGCGCGTACGCCAGAAAATGATGGAAGAGTTGACCGTGGAAGATCGCCTGAACGATGAAGTGCGCGAGATCCTGACGCAACATCAGGACGAAATGCGCCGCACCGGCGTCTCCTATCAGGAGATGTACAAAAAAGTGAAAGGGCAACTCGCCCGCGACCGCAAGTTGGTCTTGCGCTAAATCTATTTTCCCTAAATCAAAGGCACACTACCCAAATGCGACTCACCCGCGAAAAAATTATCCGCCTCTCGCACCAAATCACGGACGTGCTGGTATCCAGCGAAGAGGTCGAATTCGTCGAAGACCGCGACACCATCCGTCAACAGGTCGTCCAGATTCTCACCGCCACGCTGCGTGACGAGGAAAAAGCCGACGCCGAAGTCCGCAAGAAAATTACGTCGCAAAAGAAAGAAATTCTCGAAGGCAGCGAAGAATGGGATGTCCTGTACCGCAAATATTACGCTGACGAACTTCGCCGCTTGGGCATCGCCGCGGCGCCCGATGATCGCCGGTCGCACACGCAGTCTTACTGAGACCCTTCGCAGTAAAGTACCGCTGAGAAGGGCACTACCGTTTTCTTGAACTGGTAGCAATGAAAAGGGCGGCCGCTAGGCCGCCCTTTTCGTCTCTCATGCTGTTTTCGTTCGTACGTTACTGAGAATCGGGCCGCCGCTTCAGGGTGGGCCGATCGTCGTCCGTCGCGTTAGGATCGGTCGAGTTGGGATCCTGACCCTGCGTTTGCGTCCCCTTCTGCTGTTGTTCCGTTCGGGTCCGCAGGCTCGGCTTTCCTGGCTGGTTGTCTTGTACCTTGCGGGCAAACATGATGTTCCGCAGTCGCGCCTTCACGCTGTCGAACTCCGAAGTGGTGACGATATATTCCGGCTTGTTCGGGAGGATGCGCGCGATCTCTTTCTGCGCGGCTTCGATGCGGTCCGGCGTCGGTGGGTGCGTCGAGAATACCTTCGGGATCGTTCCCGGCCGCCGTTTTTCGTCCGCCTGGATGCGCTCGAAGAAGGTTACGAATGCGTTCGGGTCGTATCCGGCCTTGTACATGTACTCCAAACCGAGAAAATCCGCTTCGCGCTCGGAGTCTCGACTGAACTTCAAGTATGTCAAGGGAATCGCGATGTTCAAGCCTTCGTAAAGACCATATCCGGCCCAACCGGCGGGACCCAGAAGCATCAAGGGGATGGTCGCCAACTGCATCATCTCGCCCTTGGTGGCATTCTTGGTGCCGTGACGCGCGGTCACGTGCGAAATCTCATGCGCCATCACACCCGCGAGTTCCGATTCTTCTTGCGCGCGCAGAATCAAACCGCTGTTGACGTAGAAGAATCCGCCGGGCAGCGCGAACGCATTCACCTCGTCCGAGTCGATCACTTTGATCGTGAAAGGCACGCGTGCGTCCGAGTTGCGCACCAGGTTCTGCCCCACGCGGTTCACGTATTCCGTGACGACCGGGTCATCGATAAGCTTCGACGACCGCTCCACTTCTTGGGCGAGTCCTTTGCCGAGAGCAATCTCTTTTTCAATCGAATAAAAATTGATGCCCTTGCCAACGTTGCGATTGCCGATGGCATCCACATCTTCTTTGGAATTCTTCGGGCTGACGGTGTCTTGCTGCTGGACCGGCTGATCTTGAGACTTCTGAGTTTGTTCGGAAGGCGGCGTTACTTTGGAAGGGTCAGACGTTGGAGGCGGGCTTTGCGCCAGCACCGTGCTCGCTGCCAATGCACCCAAAATTGTGAGTCTGCTTGCCTGTCGGAGAATCGTTTGCATCGCTACCACCTCCGCCTGCCGGTAGTATACACCTCAAACGCCGGACAGGCTCCTGTAATCCCTCACCACTATGATGTTAAGTCAAGCACGGGGGTTTTCTACTTCTATAGAGTTCCCCGCGATTTTCCAAAAAGTTCCGTTCCGCCTATGGGTCTCTAGGGCCCTCTTCGGCACGAGCACGCCGATGCAGGTCGCGCCCAACGGGCGTCACCTGTTCGATCGCCGAGCACCAACCGCGATCCATTCGCCCCGTTAGGACCGTTAGGAGTTGACACTCCGCCTTAGCCACTCTAAAGTCAAGGTTTAGACATGGGCGTCTCGAAGATTCAGATTGGACAACTCTGGAAGAAAGACGGCACGGGCGACACCTATCTGGTGACGCGTGTGTACAGCGAGGCCCTCAGTACCATCGTGGTTCTGCGGAAGTCCGGTTCGGAAGGCGAAGCTCTGATTCGTGTTCGCGCGGGGCGCACCCCGGAAGGCCAAACGATACCCGGTTTTTCCCCCGCCCAGGAAGAAGAGCGAATCTGATTCGAATTGTCTCGTTACCGCTGAAGTAAACCTAGCGTTATCTGTCAGATGGACCGAACTTCCAGGTCCACCACATCGTCCACTTTCATCAATTCCTTCACGAGAAACGGCTCTCCGTACGGAACGTCGATCATCTGGCCGTAGTGGCGTGCCAGCAAATTCATCCGATTCTCCAATTCATCAATCGCCAGGTAGACTTTGCTCTTCTTCTCGTACTTCGCCGGCCGAAATTGCGATCCGTACGCCAGGATCGCCTTCCTGCGCTTCTCGTACTGCTCCGAAATATCCACCACAAAGGTCGGCCGCAGCTCCATAACAAACGCCGTCGAGTATAGGATTTTGAACGGGCGATAAGCCTCACCGGAAATAGGCGCCTGCTTCAAACCAGCCAAAAAACATCCTTCATAGCCAAGCGTCGAGGCATGGTAATGGTCCGGGTGTCGCGCCTCCCAATACGGAAGAATCACGGTTCGTGGGACGCAATTCGCGAATCACAGCTGCGAGCCGCAATTTGTGTTCCCGGGTAGGTTGCACGTCGGAATCCGGCACGCCGAGGACTCTGCGCCACTTGACCCCCATCAGTTTGGCCGCCAGCGCCGATTCCTTTGCTCGCATCTCCGGGGTACCGCGCGTGCCCATTTCGCCAGCGGTCAGATCGAGCACGCCGGTCTTGTATCCGCGCTGCGCCATCTTGATAAGCGTTCCGCCACACGTGAGTTCCACATCGTCCGGGTGCGCCGCGATCGCCAGCAAATCGAGTCTCATCGTTTGTCCGATCCCCCGCCCGATTCTAGCAGCTTCCCGCCTCGCGCCATCCAGCAGGCATCCAGTGCGCGCGTCCAGCGGCTACCCACATCGCCCAGCAACGGCGGGCCGCCCGCCGCGTTGTCATCCGGGGGCCACCCGATGATGGTAGCCGAAGGGCCTCAACCTATGCCCTGCGCGACTCGAGTGTCGGGAAAATGTGATTAGGGCGCGCCGACGCATCGAAGACGGCCGCACGCAATATTTGTGTTAGGGTTTCAATCTTATGTCCGCCCCACTCCTGAACCGCGTTGCGTTGGTCACCGGCTCCGGCAAACGCCTGGGACGCGCCGTAGCGTTGGGTCTCGCGGCGCAAGGCGCCGACGTCGTGATCCATTACCGGTCTTCGGAGACGGAAGCACAGGAGGTCGTCGCCGAAATCCATGGGCTGGGCCGGCAAAGTGTCGCGCTGCAGGCAGACCTAGCCCAAGTTCCCGAAATTCAGCAGCTGTTTCAAAGGGTCGAAACACACTTTGGACGGCTCGACCTGCTGGTGAACAGCGCCGCCAATTTCCTCCAGACCGACTTTGCGTCGACGACCGGGAAGCTCTGGGACTTGTCGCTGAATACCAATTTGAAGGCGCCCTTCTTTTGCTCGCAGGCCGCCGCGCCGCTGCTGAAAAAAACCAGTGGCGCGATCATCAACTTTGCGGATATCGGTGGAATCCTCGGTTGGCCCGGATTCATCCCTCACTCCATCTCCAAGGCGGGAGTCATCATGCTCACCCGCTGCCTGGCCAAAGAACTTGCGCCCGAGATCCGCGTAAATGCGATCGCTCCCGGCACGATCACCATGCCGGGCGACCCACCGGAGTGGGAAGCCGACTTCGTCCGGCTCGCTCCACTCCATCGCAGCGGGAGACCAGAGGACATCGTCGCCGCGGTTTGTTATTTGGCGAGCGCCAAGTTCGTCACCGGTACGGTGCTCGTCGTAGATGGCGGCCGCATCCTGTAACTGCGGGACCTCGGGACCTGCGAAGATGTTTGTTCGGAAATCCCAATTCATATCCTGTCGTGCAGACTCCCGCTCTCCGGTGTATTCTATTGTGCTTATGAGCGCCATAAGTTGTTCGCGCGCTTTGCGGCGCCTCGATCGCGAGCGCCAACAGAAGAGGACCAGACGAAGGCCATGGATCACGACACGTACGTAAAGCCCCACAACATGGACGAATTCGAGGTGCAGGAGTGGCTCGAATCGCTCGACTCCGTCCTGGAGTCAAGCGGCCCCGAAGTCGCCACAGAAATTCTGGAGCGCCTGCGCGCCCACGCTACGGTTTCCGGCATCGACCTGCCGTTCACCGCGAACACTCCTTATGCCAACACCATCCCTGCTCGTCTGGAGCCTCTATTCCCGGGCGATCAGGAGTTGGAGCGCCGCATCAAGAGCTTGATCCGCTGGAACGCCCTCGCCATGGTGGTGCGCGCCAATCGCGTCGAACACAATATCGGCGGCCACATTTCCACCTACGCGTCCGCGGCCACATTGTATGAGGTCGGCTTCAACCATTTCTTCCGCGCTCGCAACGAGCAATTCGAAGGCGACACGATCTATTTCCAGGGCCACGCCGCGCCGGGAATTTACGCGCGCGCGTTTCTCGAAGGCCGCCTGTCCCCACAAAAGCTCGAGAATTTTCGCCGCGAACTAAAACCCGGCGGTGGACTGTCCTCCTATCCGCATCCCTGGCTGATGCCTGATTTCTGGGAATATCCAACGGTGTCCATGGGCCTGAGCCCGCTGATGGCCATCTATCAGGCGCGGTTCGCCCGCTATCTCGAAAACCGCGGCATGAAGCCCGTCACCAACGCGAAGGTCTGGGCGTTTCTCGGTGACGGCGAAACCGACGAGCCGGAATCTCTCGGCGCGATCACGCTGGCTTCACGCGAGAAGCTCGACAACCTGATTTTCGTGGTCAACTGTAACCTCCAGCGCCTGGACGGTCCGGTTCGCGGCAATGGACAAATTATTCAGGAACTCGAATCCGCGTTCCGCGGCGCTCGCTGGAACGTCATTAAGGTTTTGTGGGGCACGGAGTGGGATCCCATTCTCGAGCGCGACACCGAAGGCCTGCTGGTAAAGCGCATGGGCGAACTGGTTGACGGCGAATACCAGAAGTTGGTGGTCGAGTCCGGCGATTACGTGCGGCAGCACTTCTTTGGCAGCGACCCGCGCCTGCTGAAATTGGTCGAGCCGTTGCCCGACGAAGCGCTTCGGCGTCTCCGTTTGGGCGGGCACGATCCGCGCAAAGTCTATGCGGCGTACAAAGCAGCCGTCGAACATCGCGGCGGACCGACGGTAATCCTGGCACGTACCATCAAGGGTTACGGCCTGGGAGAAGCTGGCGAAGGGAAGAACGTCACCCACCAGCAGAAAAAACTCAACGAAGACGAACTCCGCATATTCCGCTCGCGCTTCGGCATTCCTCTCAGCGATCAAGACTGCATCGAGGTTCCGTTCTACCGGCCCGCCGAAGACAGCCAGGAGATTCAATATCTGCGGGCGCGTCGCGAGGCGCTGGGCGGCTACACCCCAGCCCGCAAAGTGCGATCGAAACCGCTGGTCTGTGACCACGACCAACTGTTCAAGGAATTTTTCGACGGCAGTGACGGCAGGGAAGTCTCGACCACAATGGCCTACGTCGGCATGCTGCGGAAAATGCTAAAGGATCCCGAAATCGGCAAATTGATCGTACCCATCGTTCCCGATGAAGCGCGCACGTTCGGCATGGAGTCACTGTTCCGAACCGCTGGGATTTATTCCAGCGTAGGGCAGCGCTACGAGCCGGTCGATGCCAGCACGCTGATGTACTACAAGGAAGCGACGGACGGCCAAATTTTGGAAGAGGGCATTACCGAAGCCGGCTCTATGGCTTCGTTCATTGCCGCGGGTTCCGCGTACGCTACGCACGGCATCAACACCATTCCATTCTTCATCTACTACTCCATGTTCGGCTTCCAGCGCATCGCGGATTTTATCTGGGCCGCCGCCGACATGCGCACCAAAGGTTTCCTGTTGGGAGGCACCGCAGGCCGCACCACGCTTTCCGGGGAAGGTCTGCAACACCAGGACGGCAACAGCCATGTGCTGGCCCTGTCGGTCCCGAACCTGCGCGCCTACGATCCCGCGTTTGCCTACGAGATCGCCGTCATCATTCAAGACGGCATCCGCCGCATGTACAAAGACGGCGAAGACATTTTCTATTACATCACGCTGATGAACGAGCCGTACGCCATGCCGGCCATGCCGGGTGACGTGAAAGACGGCATCCTTAAGGGCATGTACCGCTTCCGCGCGTCGGAAAACAAGAAGTCCAAGCTGCGCGCGCAACTCTTCGGTAGCGGTTCGATCCTGCGCGAAGCCCTGCAAGCCCAAGATATACTCGACCAAAAATACGGCGTCGCCGCCGACGTGTGGAGCGTCACCAGCTACAAGGCTTTATATGTGGACGGCGTGGAAGCCGAGCGTTGGAATCGCCTGCATCCCGGAGCGAAACCTCGCGTTCCCTACTTGACGAAAACCCTGGGCGACGCGCCGGGCGTGCTCGTGGCGGCGTCCGACTATCTCAAGACGCTGCCGAATATGGTCAGCAAGTGGCTGCCCCGTAGGTTGGCTTCGCTGGGCACCGATGGTTTCGGCCGCAGCGAAGGCCGCCAATCCCTGCGCGACTTCTTCGAAGTCGATGCCCGCTCGATCACGCTCGCGACGCTCCACGAACTTCACCAAGACGGCAAGATCGAACGCAGCGTCATCGACAAAGCCATCAAAGACCTCGGGATCAACCCCGAGAAACCAAACCCGGTCATTTCCTAAGATCATCGCAGCGGCCGCGGGGTGTAGGCGCCGGGCTTTAGTCCGGCGCGGCCGCCATCACGGATCACCGACCAAGTGCGGCATCCAGGATTTCTCTCGGCTTGATGCGGCCAGTAGCCAAATCAGCGACCAATCGCGCATTCGCCGCCAGGAAATCGTACTCCGACAGTTCCTTGGGCAGGACCCACGCCACCTGTTCAAAGGGTTTCGGTGTCAGGGTCTCGGCGCCGATTTCGACGGCGTAAAAACGGATTTCCAGCGGATCGGCGGTATTCGCGTACTGGTGCGTGACGCGCGCAATCCCCACGCACTTTCGCAAAGTCACTCCGAGTTCCTCGCGTAATTCCCGAGCGAGCGCCCCTTCCGGTTCTTCTCCGTCTTCAACCTTCCCGCCTGGAAATTCCCACTTCAGCGCAGAGGTGTCGTTCTTGCGCCGCTGCCCAATCAACAATCGCCGGTCGTCCCGCTCAATCACCGCCGCCACTACCACTCTCATCTCTCCGCGCTCTCTGCATCTGAGTCGTTATCTTCGTGTGCATCAGCTTCGAGAACTCTGTGCGTTAAACTTCGCGACCTCTTTGTTAAATCCTTTTCTTCGGTCTTCCTCCCGGCTGCAAGAGCTTCCACAATTCTTGCGCCCCTTGCACCAGCGGAGGGCCCGGCGTGTTCAACAGCTCATCTGAGATTACATGTACGCGGCGATTACAGATCGCGGGGACACCCTGCCACGCCGCAACTCGGTGCGCTTTCTCGGGATCCGCCTTATCCCCGGTCGCTGCCCAGGCCAACACGATCACTTCGGGCTGCGCGGCCGCCACCTGATCGTCGCTGACTTTCTGACCGGCGGGGACGACCATCTCGCCGCCTGCAATCTTCACCAACTCGGCCACCCACCCAGGCGAGCTGATCCGCGGATTCGGCCATGCCTCGCAGTAGACCCGCACTGGTCCGCGCTTCGCTTTCGACGCACTCCTGGATCTTCGCAAATTCCACGCGCATCCCACGGATCGTTCGTTCGCCCTCCGCTGAGCAACCCACAATGCTTGCGAGTAGGCGAATATCGGCGTACACATCTGCGATCTTTCGAGGATTCATCCCCAGAAAATTCAGCGGCTGCTCTAGCAGCTTCGCCACCGTTTCTTGTTTATAAGGCACCGACCCGATCACGAGCGTCGGCAGCAATTTCAGAATCGCGTCGACCGCTTCCATCCGCCAGCAATCGCCCAACTGCGGCAATCCCGCCACCGGCGCAACATCTACGCACCATTTGGTAACTCCTACCAATGAAGATTTCGCGCCGATGGCGCACAGAATGGAAGTTGCGCTGGGCGCCAGGGACACAATTCGCAATGGTGGTGTAGTTTGGACCTTGGCCACGACAACAGGGTAGCAGACGCCGGATGTTCGAGGACGCCGATCCAACTCGCTAGACGTAGACCGCCTTTTAGACAGATCGAGGCAATGCCTTTGGTTTCATCGCTTACAAGGTGCATTGGCGATTGGAGGCGAAATACGTGGATTTGCTTAACCATAGCCCCTTTTGTGACTATGCATTCTAGACGCTTACGTGTCCTTTAAAGTCTGTAACTTACAGATTTCATGGGCTATAGATTCTAGGAATTCCACAGATTCGTCGCTGGGTAGCCCAGATGTATACCAGAACAGTGCCGCAAGCCTCGACTATTCGTATCGCAATGCGACTATGGGATCGACACGGCTGGCGCGTCTTGCCGGGAAATAAGCCGCGATCAGTGTGACCGTGCTCAGCAAAATCGTTACAGTGATGATCGTCAGGGGATCCCAAGACTTGACCCCGTAGAGCATGCTTTTCATCAAACGCGCAAGTGCCAGCGATGCTGCGATACCGAGAGCTACTCCCACGAGAGCGAGCCGCATTCCCTGGGTCACAACCATTCGGCGTACTTGATTTGGGCTGGCTCCCAGAGCCATGCGCACGCCGATCTCCTGCGTGCGCTGCTGTACGGAGTACGCCATCAGGCCGTAAACTCCGATCGCCGCGAGCAGTAATGCAACCCCCGCGAAAATCGCAAGTAGCGTCATATTAAAATCGTTTCGGGCCGTGGATTCACCGACGACCTGTTGCATACTGCGAATGTGCGCAACGGGGAGTCCGCCGCTAGCCTTACGCAATTCGCCTTGAATGTCAGCACTCAACGAAAACGGTTGCAGCCTCGTTCGGACTACCCATTCTGCTGCGCCGATTCGGTTGTTGAGCGCGACAACACCGTCATTTACCTGCGCTGTAGGCACGTACATCATGGGAGCAGGCGGCTGATCCAGCCCTCCTTCGCGGACATCCGCGACGATCCCGACGATTTCGCGCGGCGGCTCGTCAAATTCCGGACCGACTCCTTTGCCTATCGTGATGCGAGATCCGAGCCCCTCGCCCTTGGAGAAGAATTTTTTCGCGAACTCCTCGTTGACGATCACCACGCGCGGCCCACCGCCATTGTCGCCGTCAGAGAACGCCCGACCCTTGTCGATCGGAATGCGGAAGACACCGAAATAGCCCGGTGAGACTGAGATCCAACCAGACTCTCCGTTGTACGGGCCCTCCTTCGGAGGTTGGCCCTCGATGGTGAAGGGCAGGCCAAATCCTCCTTCCAGTGGGAGGCAGCAAGTCAGCGCCGCAGTTTCTACTCCCGGCAGACCCTCAAGTCGTTGACGGCCATCCCGCTCGAGCTGCTCGACCGCGGCGGCCTTCTCGAAACGTGCTCCCGCAAGCGACATTTCCATCGTCAGAACGTTGTGGGCATCGAAACCCGGATTCACGCCACGAAGCGCACCAAAGGTGCGTATAAGCAAAACGGCGCCGACGAGCAGGATAAGCGCGAGCGCCATTTCCGTGATCACCAGGATCGAGCGAGCCTTGTTGTGGCGCATCCCGCTACCCGTCCGCGATCCGCTTTCACGCAGAGTGTCGTTGATGTCCGAGCTAGATGCGCTAAGAGCCGGTACGAGGCCAAACAATATTCCGGTGAGCATCGCCGCCGCGAATGTAAACATGAGCACGCGCCAATCTAGAGAGACACCATTACCGTGCTCGCCAATTCGTGGGATATCCCCCGGATTCATGGCCAGCAGCGCTCGGACCCCAAGATAGCCAAGGCCGAGCCCGAGGACCGCGCCGGCAAGGGACAGCAGGAGACTTTCTGATAGTAATTGCCAGATCAAGCGAGAACGTCCAGCACCTAGCGCCGAGCGGATTGCCATCTCGCGCCGCCGTATCGTGGCCCGCGCGAGCAGGAGATTTGCAACGTTGACGCATGCGATCAGAAGCACGAGTGCAACGGCGCCGAATAGCAACAACAGACCCAAACGAACGTCGCCGACCACACTATCTCTGAGCGGTATGGCGGTAAAGGTGACGCCAGGTCCCATGACAGGTGAGTTGGGGAATTTTCGGTTGAATTGTTCCGCGGCAAGTTTCATCGCCGCCTGCGCTTGGGCGATAGTGATGCCCGGTTTCAGGCGGGCAGTCGCCCGTAGGTAGTGACCTTGATCAACGCTGTTTGGGTCGGGTTTCAGTGGCAGCCAAATATCGCTTTTGGGATCGCTGGTGAATGATGGACCCAATACCCCGATTACGGTGAACGGTTCGCCCCCGAGATCGATGGTGCGTTTGATAATCGCGGCGTCGCCGCCAAACTTGCTCCACCACAATCCATTGCTGATCACCGCGACTGCGGTGCCTCCCGGGCGATCCTCCTCAGCGCTAAACGTCCGCCCGATCGCCATCGGTGCGCCGAACACGCGAAAATAGTCCGCTGACACGCGGATCCCTTTTACCTGCTCGGGGCGGTCGCCTCCCGTCAAATTGACGCCGGGTCCGCCGAAGTCGTAAGCTGCAACAGAATCGAACACCTGCGTCTGCTCGCGCCAGACATTAAACTTTGGAATAGAGGTGATGTCTCCATTTCCTTGGGGCGAGCTCAGTTCAAGTTCGACGAGGCGGTCTGGATTCGGGTAGGAAAGCGGCTGCAACAGTACGGCGTTGACGACGGAAAAGATCGCCGTGTTTGCGCCGATTCCGAGCGCAAGCGTCAGGATGGCGACCGTCGTAAAGCCAGGGCTCTTCGCCAGCGTCCGCAAACCGTGGCGGAGATTCTGCAGAACAGTTTCCATCACGTTCCTCCGGCCTGAAACGGAGCCTATTCGCGAATCCCAATCGTGTCAATCTCGCGCCGGGACAGGAAGGCCTGCTATGTCGGGTTGTGGCTTCTTGCTTTCGTTCAATGGCCTGCCGTTGATACAACTGGAGGCAAGACCCGGCGTGGGCGCTAGTATCTAAAATGCGGTAACTGGACAAGTGGGGTGTTTGAAAAACTACTTGTCCGGAATCCGACTAGCCGGGACTTAGCCAGGTCGGAGTGTCGGTGTAATCCCGGTGAAAATCGCCTTACAAGTATTGCGACGAGACGGGGCGGGTGTACTATCGCGGCAGGTCGATAACCCATGGTGACGAGGGCTATTGGAGTAACGACGATGATGTGTCTCGCAGCAGGCCTGCTTGCTGCTGATGGACGGAATGCTTCTCAACCTCCAGTATCGTGGGACAAGAAGGCCGCGGCTACGTACCTCGACGGACGCGAAGGCTGGTGGATGAACTGGTCGACAGCGGCTCGCGATCATGGAACTTTCTGCGTGTCTTGCCATACTGCGGTGCCTTACGCCATTTCGCGGCCTGCACTTCGTTCCGTGCTCGGTGAACAAACTGCCACGGTCAATGAACAAAAGCTAATAGACAATGTGACGACGCGGGTTCGCCTTTGGAAGGTAGTCGAGCCGTGGTACAACGACGAGAACGTAGGTATTCACAAGACAAGCGAATCGCGAGGAACCGAATCTATTCTGAACGCATTCATTCTTTCTAACCATGACGCCCAGACAGGTACTCTGAGCGCCGATACGAGACTTGCATTTGACAACATGTGGGCTTTGCAGCAACAAACAGGTGACGAAAAAGGGTCTTGGCCTTGGTATCAGTTTGACAATCAACCTTGGGAAGCATCGGACTCGCAGTGCTACGGAGCGGCCCTTGCGGCCATCGCAGTTGGAACAGCGCCGCGAGACTATCGGTCGAGCCCTGAGATTCAAGCTAACCTCAGAATTCTCCGCGAATATCTTGAACGACAAGCCTCCAAGCAATCCCAACTCAATCGACTGATGCTTCTGTGGGTGTCCGCGAAGTTGCCGGGAGCGTTCAAGCCGGAGGATAAACAATCCATTATCAAGGAGATTCTTAGCGCACAGCGCGCAGATGGGGGCTGGAGCCTAACTTCACTTGTTGGGCCTTGGAAACGACATGACGGAACCCCCCTCGAAACGATGAGCGACGGATACGCGACAGGCCTTGCCATTTACGTCCTGGGACAAGCGGGCATTACTCGCCAAAATCTCCAAATGAATAGGGGTTTGTTGTGGCTTGCAAATCATCAGGACAAGACGCAAGGACGGTGGCTCGCATACTCTTTGAATAAAAAACGCGACCCGTCATCCGATACCGGCCCTTTCATGAACGACGCAGCGACGGCCTACGCTGTTCTGGCTCTTACGCAAGTGAAGTGACCTCTACTTTTGGTCGACCGATACCCTTTTAATCCGCTTATCAGGGGTTTGGCGCTGAGTCGTTGCTTTCGAATGGAGAGGGGGTATACTCGCGGGCAAAGCCAATAAGGTCGGCCTGGAACCGTGCAGTAATTCTTCTGGCTGAGGGCTCAGATGAGAACTCAGAGCCAAGTTGAAGAAGTGGAGCAAGCACCGGCTCCGCGCTGGAGTGTTCCCGCGCGCATCGCTTTCCGCTTCTGCTTCGTCTACTTGGGTCTGTTCGTGCTTTATTTTTGCCCGATATGGCTTCAGTATTTGCTGTTTCTTAAGCGCTTCTTTCCTCTTGCCCTAGGAGGAGTGTGGCCCATGCGCGAGATCGTGTTCTGGGCGGGAGCGCATATTTTTCACATGACTGCTCCTCCAGATCATGGCGTGGGGTACGATGGGAGCTTCTTCTGGGTCCAAGCGTTCTGCTTTCTGGTCATCTCTGTAATTGCTGCAGGGATCTGGTCGTTTGTGGATCGCCGGCGTACAAATTACGTCACGCTACACAAATGGTTCCGGCTCGTCATTCGTTTTGTTCTGGCTGCGCTGATGTTCGCTTACGGAATATTCAAAGTCATTCCTGCGCAAATGCCTTACCCAAATCTGTTTGAACTGGTTCGGCCATTCGGCCACTTCTTGCAGATACAAGTTCTCTGGACCTATATGGGTGCCGCGCCTGCGTATGAAATTTTCGCGGGATGCGCGGAAGTGCTGGGTGGCATCTTGCTGCTCGTTCCTCGCACCGCAACGCTGGGCGCGCTGATTTGCCTCGCGGACTTGACGAACGTCTTCGTGATCGACATGAGCTATAACGTGGCGAATAAATTGGAGGTTTTTAACTTCATTCTTCTCGCTGTGTTTTTGCTTGCCTCCGAGCTTCCCCGCCTAGCGAACGTTTTACTCTTGAATCGCGGCGCTCTCCCGTCCCCGCAGCCCCAGCTCTTCCGCACGAGCCGCGCCAACCGCGTGGCGATGGCCGTACAGGTCGTCGTGGCTATCTATCTTGTGGGAGCAACTGTGTACGACGCGTGGAAAAATGAGTGGCTCGTCCGTGGAAGTATCACTTCGAAGCCCGCGCTTTACGGCATCTGGGATGTGGAGCAATTCTCTCTGGACGGCCAGGTCCGGCCCCCGCTTCTGACGGACCACGATCGCTCTCGCCGGGTGATCTTTGATTCCGGCGTCATCTGGGAACTCAACATCGATGCCGATGAGGGTGCTGTGGCCTTTCAGCGCACGGATGACTCGTTTGCCTATTACCGTACCTCGATCGATGTTCACGACAAGACTCTAACGCTTACCGACCCCGGTCCCGGCCGTAAAGACTGGAATGCTCACTTCACTTTCGAACGCCCGTCTTCGGATCAGTTGGTTCTGGATGGGGACATGAACAAGCACAAGCTCCACATGCAGCTGCGTCTTTTTGACCGTAACAAGTTCGAGCTCGTCAGTAGCGGCTTTCACTGGGTCCAGTGAATCAACGCAAAACCGCTGAGAACCGTGGGACATCGGAGTCGAATGACGGCAGACTTGGCAGTTCCACATGTCTGATTAACGCTGCCAGTTCAGTGATTTCCTTTAAAGTAGGTAACCTACCGATTTAATGGGCAATAGCTTCTAAGAATTCGATGGAAAGTCAGGAACGACTCTTAGGATGTGCCTCCTGCGGCGCTGACAATCCACCTGAAGCGGCTCGCCGGAACGACGACCAAGACTCCTACGAAGCGATCTGTCAGAGTTGCGGGAAGAAGTTCGCCAAGACCGCGCAACTGGAGTGGTCGGCCAGTTAGTGCGATACCAATTACGAAGAACGACGGTGCTTTTCCCCGACGTTCTTCCTATTGCTGTGGGTGAATACTTAGCAGCTAAATTATCGAAGTTAACAGTTTCTATGCCCCTGCGCCGAGCAAGTCCATGTTGCACTCGATCAGGCCATCACGGCGAACCCACGCTTCGTAACGTACCAAAATACGCGTCCGTCCACGATGAGCGAACACCCAGATACCGTGCATATAACCTGTCTTCTTAAGGAGATCGAATATTGTCTGGATGTCATTCGTGCCCGGGACAGTTACGTCGTCGCATTGTTTGCCGATCAGTTCTTCTCTTTGATAGCCCAGAAGCTTGCAGAAGCTATCTGACACTTGAACATATCTCCGATTGCGATCCACCACCGCGGCATACTCCTTCCGCACATGAGCATTGTGGACGGGATTTTTCGGCAGATTTCCACCCACGGCTAGACGTGGCGCCAAGGCATCTTGGGGTTTTCCGTCGGTCTGATTCACATCGCGGGCTTTATATGCTTGATATCCTCCTTTTGTCTGTCTGGTATTCATTTCGTCCTCCTCCTGGTCGTGCGCTTGCAGCACCAATACCCATTTAGTGGGCTGGACGGCACAGATGGAGATAGGCTGCTAACTCTTTCGCTTTCGGCTTGCCATTCGATGCGTAATACACAGCGGTAAAGTGCGGTCCTCGGGTCGCATTCGGGCAAGGGCCGTACATAATCTTGCAAGATAGCGTGCTAGTCAACCTGACGCGCCCCATTGGCGGTCTGCGATTTCATTTCTTGGGAGTGGGGGTGGTTCGTCACCGCCGTAGAGGAGTTGGTACAGCGGCATTTCGAGGGCATAGGCTATCTTTTCAAGCGTTTCGACGGCGGGTACTGTATGCCCATTTTCAACACGAGAGATATAACAACGCAGCAAACCAGTGCGCGTTTCGATATTCAGCATTTCCCCTCCTATGCGTTTTCGGGTCTGATTCACCTCGTTTTATAAGAGTGGCGTGTATAGACTAAGTACAAGACGAATATAAGCAAGCTACTACTGGTCATTATTGTCAATACGGTCTGCACGGTAAGGGTTTTTACCAGAAAATTGTCCGGAGTTATCCTCGGCTGCCAAGTTGAAAGGCTATGTTCCGGCCGGGCTAGGATGCCGTCTTCGCCATTCCGTCCTCGCCTCTTCAAGTTCGATGACGTGTGGCTCTGTCGATAAAGCGCAGCTGCCGTTGAAATTGGCGTTCGACCCTCGCGACCGTGTCTCCAAGCATCTTTGCAACGTCTTGGATCAGGGCACCCTTGCGGATGTACCACACCGCGCAGGTCTCACCGAGTTGATGAGGAGGGGCAGGACGCATTCCCAGGTCTATCTTCACTTCGGTAATCTTGGCACGTTCAAACAAACCCTGCAGTTGTACGCGCCAGAAGCCCTTGTCTGATTCCAGTTTCAAGTCACGACGGCGAAATGGCTGGCCCTTTGGCATCTCCTTCAGCAGCGCGACGACACGAGACCGAAGGACCACCACCGCTCGTTTGCCGGTCTTCTGGCGTTTGTAATCGAGTGTGCCGTTAACGACGGATTTGGTGTCGAACAAAGTCGCATCCTCTTATACCTACAGGCAAAGACTTTGTTTTGACACATTTTTGAAGGTGTTCATTCGGAACGAGTTACCAGAGGTGAAGGTCTGGCAAATTTTTGGGTCGCCGGGCGCTGCGGTTCTGGCCTCGGGGATTGCGGTCTGCCTACGCGATTGCGATACTTCTGGAAATGTTCACCGACGCCGTTCTCGAGCACTTCCGCAACCCGCGCAATGCCGGCGAACTTCCAGACGCCGACGCCACTGTCGAAGTCAGCAACCCCGTGTGCGGGGACATCCTCAAACTGGCAGTCCGCCTGGAGAATGGCCAAATCACCAAAGCGCGCTTCCTCTGCCGAGGGTGCACGACGGCGATCGCTTGCGCGTCGTTCTTGACCGAACGACTTCTGGATCGCAGCCTCGCGGAAGCGCGCGCACTCACCGCGGACTCCATCTCCGAAGCCTTGGGAGGGCTCCCAAGTGCCACATTTCACGGGGCTCAGCTTGCCGCCGACGCGCTACGCGCGCTTGCGCAAAGACTCTCGACGTGATGAATTTCGATTCGGAGAGGTTGAGATCCTTGGCCTATTCCATCGGCTAGGCTCGGGATGACAGGTTTGTGGGGGGATAGGCTGGGTTGGATGGGGAAAGCGGGTAAGTTTAGGGTGCACGAGGATTGCTAGCCGGGTGGGCCTAGCACACGCTGGACCGTCTCTGGGTCATTGAGGTTCAGCACGCACCCTTGCTCCGACGTTATCATCTCGGCGACTTCTCCTCCGTGGGCCCAAACCACCGATCGCGCGCCCTTCTCCATCGGAGCGGCCAGCAATTCGCCATACACAGCGGAGGAGAAGATCACCGGATGCCCGCGCTTGCCCTGATACACCGGCAAGACGATCAAGGGCCGGGGCGATTGCGGTGAGCAAAAACGCTCCACCAAATCATTCACCAAATCCGCGCTGATCAAAGGATGGTCGATCAGGCACAACATCAACCCGTCGGTGGTCGCAGGTAAACTCCGAATCGCTGCCTGAATCGAGCTCAATTGCCCCTGTTCCCAGTCTTGGTTGATGACGACTTCATCCGCCGCCAGTCGCACCGCATCGGCGATCAACTCCGCATGCGCGCCCAGCACGATGCGCCGCGTCCCAATCTTCGGGTGCCTGGTAATGTCCAACAAATGTTCAAGGAAAGGGCGACCTTGGTAGGGAAGCAGGGCCTTCGGCGAGCCCATCCGCTGCGATGCGCCGCCGGACAGAATTACCGCCGCCAACATGATTCAGCCCAGCGCGCCCGCGACCGGACGAGAGTCCAGACGCACCTTTTTGTGCGCTGAACTCTCCGCATTTCGGCGCACAGCGATCAGTTCCGCCACGATACTGATGGCTATCTCTTCCGGTGAAAGCGCCCCGATATCCAGCCCCATCGGTGCGTATACGCGCTCCATTTCGTCGGGCCGGTAGCCTTCCTGCTCGAGCGCTTTGTACACCGACAGAACTTTCCGCTTGCTGCCGATCATTCCGATGTACCGCGCGCTCGTGCGCACCGCCCAGGCCAGCACACGCATGTCTTCCTTGTGTCCGCGGGTCACAATCACCAGGTAGCTCGAAGCATTGGGCTGAATCTTCGCGAAAGCATCGTCGTAGCTCGTAAACACATCCTGGGCCATTGGAAAGCGCTGCAAATTGGCGAACGCCTCGCGATCATCAATCACGGCCACTCCAAATCCCGCCGAGAAAGCCGCCTTGGCCAGAGCCATAGACACGTGGCCGCCGCCGAACAAATAGAGCATCGGTTGCGGCAAAATGGGTTCCACGAAAATCTCGACTGTCCCGCCGCAAATCAAACCATTGTCGTAGGAGGCTTCATTGTTGAGATTGAAGACCATCTTGCGCGGCGATTCTTTCTGCATCACTTCCTTGGCCGCGGCCCACACCTCGGCCTCCACGCATCCGCCGCCAATTGTCCCGACAAGCGAACCATCCTCGCGGACCAGCATCCGGGAACTCTCGTAGCTGGGAATCGACCCGTTCGTATGAACGATGGTCGCCAGCGCCCCGCGTTGTCCGGCCCGCCGCATTTTCACGATCTCTTCAAACAAGTCCATGGGCCTTCCGCCTTCGATCCTGTGCCGAATTATGTGTGTGATGTTACGTTACGCCGCGCTTGTTTCCCCGTCAAATGGCGGGCATCTGGACACCCCGGTTCAGTCCCGCTAGACTTGCGCCCATGCCGTCCGCCCCTTACTCATCCAAATCCACAGGTACAGTTTCCGCCGTGGATGTTTTGTTTTTCTTCCTGCTGCTGCTGTTTCTGATTGTCGTCTGCGTCTGGCCCATCGTTACCTGGCGGCTTCACCATTTTTCCACCTGGACGCGGAGTGCCGCTCATCCGTACGCGGTCCGCGATCATGGCGGCGTCGTTTACGTGTCGCCCCGGTTCGGCAAATTTTATGTCAGTCTGCCGTGGCTGTGGGGCGGGCTGCTCGCGGCTACAGTCCTCGCGGGGCTGCTGCCTTCCAAGAAATCAGGTTCCGGAAAGTGAAAGCGGTCCAATTTCAGCAGCACGGCGGCCCGGACGTCCTTAAATATGTCGACGCGCCCGAGCCGGTTATCCGGCCCGGCGAAGTACTGGTGCGAGTCCGCGCCTGCGCGTTGAACCGTCTCGATCTCTGGGTGCGCCAAGGTCTCCCGAACGTTCCCATTCCGCTGCCCCACATCCCCGGTAGCGACGTCGCCGGGGAAATTGCGCAAGCCGGCGCCGAAGTCGCCACGGTTCGCGTAGGCCAGAAAGTTGTGCTCGCTCCCGGCGTCACCTGTGGGAAGTGCGCCGCGTGTCTCGCGGGCCTCGACAATCGCTGCCGGCAGTTCACTAACCTCGGCTACATGATCGACGGAGGCTGCGCGGAGTTCGTCCGCGCGCCGGAAGTAAATTGCTTGCCTTACCCTGAGAATTTGTCGTTCGAAGAGGCTGCTGCCGTTCCGCTCGTCTTCCAGACCGCCTGGCATATGCTCGTGGCCCGCGCTGAGCTTCGGCCGGGCGAAGACGTTCTTGTCCTCGGGGCTGGCAGCGGGGTCGGCAGCGCTGCCATTCAAGTTGCCAAATTTTTCGGCGCGCAAGTGATCGCCACCGCGGGCACAGATGCAAAGCTCGCGCGAGCCCGCGAACTCGGCGCCGATCACACTATCAATCACAAATCGCAAAAAATTCGCGACGAAGTCCGCCGGATCACCAACAAGCGCGGCGTCGACGTGGTCTTCGAACACGTTGGCACCGCCACCTGGGACGACAGTCTGGCCAGCCTTGCCGCGTCCGGCCGCCTGGTCACTTGCGGAGCGACCACCGGCTACGACGCCAAAGTTGATCTTCGTTTCCTTTTCAGCCGCCAGCTCTCGCTGCTGGGCTCCTACATGGGTACGAAAAATGACCTGCGCACGGTGATGAAGCTAGTGGCCGCGGGCCGCCTTAAGCCCATCGTGGACCGTGTCTTTCCCTTGGCTGATGCCGCCGCCGCTCACGTCTACCTGGAGTCGGGAGCGCAATTCGGCAAGGTGGTGCTGACGGTGTAGGTGCTCTTCAGTTCTGTGCTTCGAGAGGCATTGGGGGTTTGGTTGCCGGGGAAGGTTGAGATCGTTCCACTATCCTAGTCGGATAGCGTTTGGGGACAGCTTGTTGAGCGGGTGGCATCGGGATGAAGGTGTTTCGGTCGGACGCCGTCGGGAGGGGCGCGTCGGCCGTCTGGTGATGGGTAGACGGTGACTTGAACGGGCTAGCACTTCCTTGCTGCAATGAAATCCGGCTCATCCGCCAAGCCCGCTTTGGCGGCCCTTCTTTCTCAGCGTTTTTCACTCCGGCAATCAAATTTGTCTCTTGGGGTCCCATGTGCGAAAATGCCTAAGACGAGGCATCATGAGCACATCACTCGGCAAGCACGTAACGCTCTCCAAGCCCGACGACTTCGGAAAACTGCTTGAAGACGAAGGCATCATCTTCACCACGCTCGACAAAGCCGTGAACTGGGCGCGTCGGAGCTCGATCTGGCCGCTGGGATTTGGCTTGGCTTGCTGCGCGATTGAAATGATGTCGATGGCTGCCGCGCGTTTTGACGTTGCTCGCTTCGGCGCTGAAGTTTTCCGCCCGTCGCCGCGCCAAGCGGATCTGATGATCGTGGCCGGCCGCCTGTCGCAGAAAATGGCGCCGGTCATCCGCCAGCTCTACGATCAAATGCCCGAGCCCAAGTGGGTCATCTCCATGGGAGCCTGCGCCACCTCCGGCGGAGTCTTCAACAACTATGCCATCGTGCAAGGTTGCAACCAGGTAATTCCGGTCGATGTGTACGTTCCGGGCTGCCCGCCGCGGCCCGAAGCGGTCCTCTACGCCATCCTGCAACTGCAAAAGAAAATCGACAACGAAAAAGGCTCTTTCAAACGAGCTCTTAACATTGCCTAGATTTTTGCTTTCGTTCCTCGCTCTTCCACTGATCCTGCTCAGTGCCGACCAACAACCGGCCTCGACAAGAAATTACACTCTGGTGTGGCACGACGAATTCGACGGCCCCAATGGTTCGCTCCCTGACCCCTCCAAGTGGGCGTACGATCTTGGCGGTGGCGGCTGGGGCAACCAGGAACTTGAGTCGTACACAAACCGCGCGGAAAACGCGCGCGTCGAAAACGGAAACCTGGTGATCACCGCCCGCAAGGAAAATTATGAAGGGCCAGATCACGTCGCGCGCCAATACACCTCGGCTCGCCTCAAGACCCAGGGTCTGTTCTCCCAAACCTACGGCCGCTTCGAAGCGCGTATTAAAATTCCGGCAGCGCAGGGAATCTGGCCGGCCTTCTGGATGTTAGGCGACAACATATCGTCGGCGGGCTGGCCGAAATGCGGCGAAATCGACATCATGGAAAATATCGGTAAGGAACCCGGATTGGTTCACGGTTCCTTGCACGGCCCGCTCACCACGGGTTCGGCAAGCGACCTAACCGCGGCGGTGAAATTAATCAGCGGCAAGGATTTCGCCTCTGATTTCCACCTTTACGCGATCGAATGGGACCCCGGCACGGTACGCTTCTACGTCGACACGACTCTCTACGCGACCTTCACTCCCGAGCAAACCAGCTCAAGCTCCGCTGCTGCGGATTCGGCCGCCGCACGCGCAGGGTCTTGGGTCTTCGATCACCCGTTTTTCCTTTTGCTCAATGTGGCCGTAGGCGGCAACTGGCCCGGCCCTCCCGACCCCACCTCTACCTTTCCGCAAGCCATGCTGGTCGACTACGTGCGTGTCTACACCGCTAAGCGCTGAGTGATTGCTTTCTCTGGAGCTGCTTTTTGAGGCGACCGGTCTAAAGACCGGCCCCTCCAGGGCTTGCTCTCGCCCACTGTGCTCTCCGCGAACTCTGTGGTAAAAACTCTTGGTTCGACAAAGGAGCCGCAACATGACGCAGCCTCCCGACGCCGTGCGCCAATTCCTTCGCCACACCGTGGCCACCGCCGCGTACCGTGCCGCCAAACCTTTGCGCAACGCTCCCGAATCCTTCCCCACGTTCCGCAGTTGCGACACCGCGCGCATTCCCATCAAAATTCTCGCCCACATCGGCGACCTCTTCGACTGGGCCCTCTCGATAGCCCAGGGCAAGCAGTCCTGGCACGACTCCGACCCCCTCCCGTGGCCTGCCGAGGTAGACCGCTTACACGCCGCCATAAGAAAGTTCGACGACTACTTAGCTTCCGCCGAAACCCTCCACGCTCCGGCCGAAAAGCTCTTCCAAGGCCCCATCGCCGACGCCTTAAACCACATCGGTCAACTCGCTATGCTCCGCCGCATATCCGGCGCTCCCATCAAAGGCGAAAACTACTACCAAGCCGAAATCGTCCCAGGCCGCTTCGGCCTCGATCAGGCCAGTCCCCGGCGCGAATTCGACTAGCCTCAACCCGCCGTTTCAGGGTATGTACATCGCAGGGCCGGTAGAGGCGGGACATTGGCTCCTCCCCCAGCTCTTCACATGAGCACCCAGACATCGATCACGGAAACCCTAACCATGCCTCCCGCGGGCTTCGCGCTCCGTCTGGCAGCCGCCACCATCGACCTCATCGTTTTAGCGGTCCCCTTGGCGGTCTTCGTTTCGTTTCTCTCCGTGGCCATGGGAATCTCCACCGCATTTCTGAACCTCCGCCCGGGCCAAGCGCCCAGCGAAATTCTCAAAACTTTTGGCAACACGTTCCTCCTCATTAGTCTCGGCTTCTTCATCCTGATGAGCTGGCTGTATTTCGCAATCCTGGAAAGCTCGCGCTGGCGAGCAACGCTGGGGAAACGCGCCGTGGGCATCTATATCGCCGATCTCCACGGCAAGCGAGTGAGCTTCGCGCGGGCGACCGGCCGCTTTTTCTTCGGCCGCTTGCTCATGCACATTCCTATTTTGGGGATCTACTACTTCCTGATCGATTGCATCTGCATACTCTTCACCTCACGCAAGCAAGCCGCCCACGACGTGCTTTCCGGCTGCCTGGTCGTGCGAGAAACCGCGAGCGGCTCGTTGGCTGGACCAGGCAGATAGAGTCGGTGCGGTGACGTGAAAATCCGGCCTCACCGGCTGCAACCGGGACCAAACAGCTTTTGTCACGTGGCTGAAGCGGTGTCCTCCGGTTCGCACCGAGATTCAAACAGCGTTTTGTTTCCGGCGCATCTGTCGGGTGGGTTTCGCGAGTGTTTGCTTGGGGAAGGGAATCGTTGCCCCGGGAAGAATCGAGAGAAGTCAGCCGGGGGACTCGGCGGAGCTCAGATCGTCGGGGAATTCTGAGACCTTCGCGATTCCACCGGCCCAATCGACTTGGCTTCCTGGCGCATTATTTTCTTTCCGCAAGTAGCCCATGCCGATCGCGAAGGTTTGCCGGGGCAGGGCCGAGGCGCGGGTCACGAAGCCCACTTCCTTGCCGTCTACGGTAAGAATTTCGCCGGCCGATGGGACGCACGAACCAGGAAATATCAGATCGACGCGGCGCCGATTCACCTGTCCGCGCGAGCGTACGCGTTCGACGATCTCTTGGCCGGTGTAGCAGCCCTTGGTGTAGCTGATGTGGGTGCCCTGCAAATTCGCCTCATGGGGGATTTGTTTTTCGCCAAAATCGTACCCGAACCACGGAATGCCTTGTCCCAGCCGCAACGCATTCAGCGCGGTATAGCCGATCGCGCCACCGCCGGCGGCTTGCGTTTTCGCAAGGAGGGTTTTCCACAGCGATTCGAGATTTTCTCGTGGCGTCAAAAGATCGGCAGCGAGGAGCGGGCCGAACGACTTGCGCGTGACGATGCAGCGTATCGACTGGACGGTGGTTTCTGCACTGGTAAAATCCGGCAACGCGAAAAGATCGATTCCCGCCAGCTGTAGCACCAACTTCGCAGCAGCAGGGCCTTCGAGGGCCAGCGTGCCATAGCGCTGCGTATCGTCGGTCAGGGTGACGTCGTCCATGATGATAAATTTGTCGAGCGTTTCGATCAGCCCCTCGCGGATCGTGGCATAGGACACGCAAAACAGTTTGTCGGCCTGAGCGTGCGTTTCAATTTCGGCGAGGATGCGACCCTGCGGGTTCAGCAGCAGCGCTATATTCCCTTGCGAAGGTTGCAGATCTTTGACGTTGTTTGTCAGGATGGCATTCACGTAGCGGACGCGATCGGGGCCCGTGAAGGAAACATAAGCGCGGTAGTTTTTGTCGATCAGCGCGACGCTTTGTTTCGCGAAGGAATACTCGCGCTGCCAATCGCCGAAGTCGTCCGGAAGAACGCAGCCGAACCATGCCCCGAGCTTGGCACCCGCTTCTCGATGCGACTCCGCGAGCGGCGTTTCCAGGGCTGGTTGTGTTCCGGCAGCTTCCATTTCGTATGAACTCCGCGGCATTGTTCAGTTTAGCAGACACGATGCGCGCCGATGCTATACTGCCGGACATGCCCGACCCGAAGCCGGCGATTGACGCAAGTGACGATCGATTCGTGCAGATCACCATTCCGGTGGGCATGCTGCAATGCAATTGTTCGATCATCGGTGATCTGGCGACCGGCGAAGCGCTGGTCATCGACCCCGGTGACGAAGTCAGTCGCATCCTGGAATTGCTCGGCCGGCACAAGCTTACGGTGAAGGCCATCGTCAGCACCCACGCGCACATCGATCACGTTGGGGGCTTGTACAAGCTGCGCCAGTACACTGGCGCGCCGGTGATGATGCATCGCGACGATGTCCCGCTGTATCAGGGCATGGATGTGCAAGCGGCGTTCCTTGGCGTTCCCACGCCAGAGACTGGAGAGATCGATCAATTGCTGACTGACGGCGATCTTTTACAGTGGGGATCGCTGGCCGCGCAAGTGCTGCACACGCCCGGGCACAGTCCCGGGAGCATCTCGCTTTATGTGCCGCAGAAGGCCGGCAAGATCACTTCGGCCGTTCCGCCCCAACTGTTTGCGGGTGACACGCTGTTTGCAGGAAGCATCGGCCGCACAGATCTTTGGGGTGGTTCGATGGAGAAAATTCTGGATTCGCTGCGGAGCAAACTGTTGCAGCTGCCGGATGAGACGGTGGTGCACCCGGGCCACGGCCCTCGAACGAGTATCGGCGAAGAGCGTCAGTCCAACCCGTTCCTGATCCACAAGTAGAATTGCCAAGCAGGGTTACCACGCCAAATCACGAAACATCCACAAGCGCTCTCGGTCTCAATCGATGCTGATGCGGATTCGCTACCTTCGTCTCCGGCAGCAAATTGGCAGCAAGTTTCTTGGCTAGGACGCGGACGACTGCTCTTGCTTGGCGCGCCGCAATTCTTCCATCACGGACTGCGTGAGTTCTTTCGCGTGGACTAGTTCTTGCACAACCATCCGCAGGTCCATAGCGGGAACCATGGGGTTGCGCTGGCTGGTGCAATAAACGCCGTGCTGGCCCACCAGAACTAAGGCGTTCGTCAGGCGATCGAGAGAGACCGCCAGCCGGCCGCGCTCGCGGCCAAACATCTGCTCGTAGTGCTCGAGTTCATCCTTGTGTTCGTCGAATGCGGAGTTTGGCGGCGGCATGATTTCTTGGTTCCTTTTAGCGCGGTGATCGGTGACCGAAACAGTGCTTGCTTCGTTGGAAGACCGGGTAGTGCTCGGAAAAGGGCGAGCGGGAAGCGGCACCCACAATGGCATCCTTCCAGACAGAATTGGTCACGGTGGCAAATCGGGCACAAACGGTTCGCAGGTAACTTTACCGCATGGACGACCCATAACATAATTCGCAGTGGCCACACGAAGTGGTCCTATCGTTCGCTTCCGAGATATACGAGCAGCGTAGATACAGGCGAGGTCCCTGGGTTGGCTTGGGAGGGGATCAGCCGGAGCAACCAAAACATGCGACGTTCCGACCTGGTGCAGCACAAAGAGAAAGAAAAGGGCGCTACCACGCGCACCTCACAGATCGTGTTCGGAGAACGCCAGCATTTGCTGCGCGTACTGGATTCGTTGGAAGGCACGGAATTGCCGATCGCGCGCATGCAGCAGGAACGCCGCATCCTCGAAGAACTGATTCACGCACGAACGCGGGAATTGAACCAGATCAATACCGCCTGGGACGAGAAAATCGGCTTGGTGTTGAGCGCGGATGCCAAGCCCGAAATGCTGGAGAAACTGGTAAAGCAGGCCCCGCAGACCGATTTCTATCTGCTCCGGTTGATCAGCGAGCATCCACGAGCGAACTCCAAGACTTTGAACAAGCTGGCCAAGCATCCCTACGGAGCGATCCGCGAGAACGTGGCGCGCCATCCAAATGCGGATGCCAGCACCCTGACGTGGTTGAGCCGGGATCGCAGCCAGCCTTTGTGGTACCTGGTAGCGTTCAACCCCAACACGCCGACAGTCCTGCAACGACGCTTGCGCGACCGGCTGAAAAAGCTGGGCGAGAATCAGTTGTCGAAGTAACGTTGGTCGCGGGAAACCCTCGAAATAGTTGAAGATCATGCCTGGGCTGGGGCGGCGATCCTGCACCCCCACAAACGTCTGCCTATCCCCCGTATTGGGGCGCCATTCTGTCGGTTGACACACTGAACTGAACCGTTTAGTATCCTCGATCGTGAATTTTGCAATGCAACGCTTACACGCCCCGGAGGTTTCATGATTCGCGTGCAGCAGTTGGTGAAGCGGTTTGGAGAGTTCGCGGCGGTGGACAACATTACCTTTGACGTGGCTCGCGGCGAGATTTTTGCGTTTCTGGGCCCGAACGGCGCGGGCAAAACCACCACCATCAAAATCCTGACGACCTTGCTTGCGCCAACCAGCGGAACGCTGGAGATTGACGGGCTCAACCCTGCCAAGCACCAACACGAGGTGCGAAAGCGATTCGGGATCGTGTTCCAGGACCCCAGCCTCGATCAGGATTTGACCGCCTGGGAGAACATGGACCTGCACGGGGTGCTCTATCACGTGCCGCGAAAAGTGCGCCGGGAACGATCCGAGACGCTGCTGAAACTGTTCGAGTTGTGGGAGCGAAAGGATAGTCCGGTGAAGCAATTCTCCGGCGGCATGAAGCGGCGGCTGGAGATCGCACGAGGCTTCCTGCACACACCCAAGATTTTATTTCTGGATGAGCCGACGCTGGGACTGGACCCACAGAGCCGCAACCAGCTCTGGACGCACGTGAAGAACCTGAACCAGACCGAGGGCGTAACCGTTTTCCTGACGACTCATTACATGGATGAAGCGGACCGGGTGGCGCAGCGGATCGCGGTAATCGATCACGGCCGCATCGTGGCGACGGGTTCGTCTGCCGAGTTGAAGACACAGACCGGCAAGGAATCACTCGAAGACGCGTTTCTCGCGTTGACCGGAACCGCTATCCGCGACGAGAGCGCGGGATCGGCCGACCAGATGCGACAAGTTGCAAAAATGTGGAGGCGATAGATGGAAGCGATCTACATTCTGTGGCTGAGAGAGTTGAAGCGGTATACCAGGTCGCGAGCCCAAATCATCGCTTCGCTGGGACAACCGTTGCTTTATTTGCTCGTGTTGGGATTCGGGCTGGGGCCGGTGTTTCAGAAGGCGGGCGGCGGCAGCTATCTGCAGTTCATGGCGCCCGGAGTGATTGGGATGGCGGTGCTTTTTTCGTCGATATTTTCGGGAATCGCCCTGCTGTGGGACCGCCAGTTTGGGTTTCTGAAAGAGACGCTAGTGGCGCCGGTGCCGCGAATCGAGATCATGATCGGGCGCACGCTCGGCGCGGCAACGACGTCAATGATTCAGGGATTGCTCATAACCACTGTATGCGTCATTGCGGGGTTTCGTCCCGTGAGCCTGGCCAGGGTACCACTGGCATTTCTGTTTCTGGCGCTGATCGCCATCGTATTCGCGGCGTTGGGGACGACGATTGGGTCGAGCATGCAGGACATGCAGGCATTTCCGATCGTCATGAATTTTCTGGTGCTGCCGATTTTCTTCCTGTCAGGGGCGCTGTTTCCACTCGACCATTTGCCGCGCGCGTTGAGCATCGTGACCTCAGCCGATCCGCTTTCCTACGGAGTAGATGGATTGCGTACGGCGCTGATTGGCAGAACACATTTCGGCAGCGTCGTAGACCTGGCGGTCCTTGCGGTCGTAGCCGTGATGTTATTGTGCCTGGGAGCCTGGCGCTTTTCGAAGATCGAGATCTAGGCAATGTCCCGAGGGCTAAGCGAACGCGCGCACAAGAAGGTACTGGATACGGCGGCCAAGCTGTTCTCCGAGCGCGGACTCGATGCGACGAGTGTGGACGCGATCGCGGCCGCCTCCCGCGTCAGCAAGGCAACCATCTACAAGCACTGGGTGGACAAAGAAGCGCTGTGCCTGGAGGTGCTGGTCCACGTCCATGGCGCGGACGAGGGCCCTCAGGATAGGGACTCGGGAGACTTGAAACAGGACATCATCGCATTTTTGAAGTATGAGCCGGCGCCCGAGAAAGCGGCGATTCAGAGACGACTGATGCCGCACTTGATCGCGTATTCGGCGCGAAATTTGGAATTTGGGCGCGCCTGGCGGGCGCGGGTGATGGAGCGGGCGCGGGACGGTGTGAAGAAGTTGCTGCGGCGAGGAGTGCGGCAAGGCACTTTCCCGGCTTTGCTCGACGAAGAGTTGGGGGTGGCGCTGCTTTTCGGGCCGTTGATGTTCAAGCATATTTTTGGTCCGTCGATGGACCGGGAATGGCTGGCGCGGGGGACGGTCGAAGCGTTTTGGAAGGCGCATGCGCGAGAGCCGAACAAGGAGAACCTGGTGGAGAAACAGACTCGGGGCCGCGAGCGAACTACGCGGAACAGTCGGGCAGAAGAAGACCGCGAGTTGAGACTGCGAACGACGCTGTAACTTCACAGTTACAAGCCTTGATCGGTCTGCGATGGTGTCATTGGGCGAGTAGCAGTCGCCGGAGCGCAGGCCGGAGTGCCTGTGCTATTTGGAGTCGGTTGGAGGGCGATCGCAAAGAGCACAGATTTCCGGGAGCGAGTAGAATGACCCGTCATTGGACCACGCCATAGCAGGGACCCCGAAAAAACCATGGACCGCGATCCGAGATGATGGAAGAGCAGAGTGCCGTTGGCGATGGGCTGAAATTCGTGCGGCAGAATTGGTGGTTGGTGGCGGTTGTGTCGGTGCTGGTGATCGTGCCTTGCTTGTGGCATCGGCATATCGAGGCTGGCGACCTGGGTAGCCACGTATACAACGCGTGGTTGGCGCAATTGATCGGCAAGGGGCTGGCGCCGGGTCTGTACCTGGCGCATCAATCCCAAAATATCCTGTTCGATGTTGCGCTGCTGCACGTTGCCAATCTGGTTGGGTTTGCCGCGGCGGAAAAAATCGTGGTGTCCGCTTTTGTGCTGATTTTTTTCTGGGGTGTGTTTGCGTTCATCGCATTGGTGACGCAACGAGCCGCGTGGCTGCTTGCTCCTTGCATCGCGATGCTGGCTTACGGCTATTCGTTCAACATGGGATTCATGAATTACTACCTTTCGATTGGGCTGGGGTGTTTTTGTTTGTCGATTGCGTGGCCGTCGCGGTGGACCGGACGCGTCGGGGACGGCATCGGCGCGGTGGTTTTTGCCGGCTTGGCGTGGTTGGCGCATCCGATCGGCTTTTTCTGGCTCGTGGCCACGCTTGGGTATGTCGGGATTCGGAGAGTACTGCCTGGCTGGTGGAAATCTGTTTTGCCCGTCGCGGCAGTCGCCATTTTTTCAGGCATTCGGTGGTACCTGCACCGGCGTGCGGACTTGACCGTGGATTGGCAGAGCGGCCTCCCGTTCTGGCAGTCGAACGGCTCCGACCAGTTGATGGTATATGGAGACAGATACGCGGCGCTCGCGTGGATGTTGGTGGCGTTCGGAGTGATTTGTTTCGTTACCGAAGCGATTTCGCGAGGTCGCGATCCTGGATGGTGGAAGGCCTTGGCGCTGCCTGCGGAGCTGTATTTCGTGGCCATGTTCGCGACCGCGATGTTGCCGGAGAATCTACGCGTTTCGCTGTATGCCGCCTGGATCGGGCTACTGGTGTCCAGGTTGACGACGATTTCGGCGATCCTTGGTTTCTGCGTCCTGGGATGCGTCCGGCTGCGAACCTGGCGATTCGTAGGTTTCGCGGCGCTGGCGGCGGCATATTTCTTATATCTCTACCAAGATACGAAAACGTTGAATCGCCTGGAAGCCAACACCGAACAACTGGTTTCGTCTCTCCCGCAGGGTACGCGGATCATTCCGACGATTGTGGCAGACCCGGACTGGAGGGTCGAGTTTGTTGCCCACGTGGCGGACCGCGCTTGCGTGGAGCGGTGCTTTGTTTATTCGAATTATGAGCCATCGTCCAGGCAGTTTCGCGTGCGCGTGGCACCGCGGGGGAGCTGGATCGTGACCAATTCGGCAGACGACGCCGAGGATATGCAGGGCGGTGGATACGAGATTCAGCACAGCGACTTGCCGGTGAAGCAATTGTACCAGTGCGGGCTGGGCGACCGGACCAAGGTGTGCTTGCGGGACTTGGCGGAAGGGGAGAGCACGGGGAAGTTCGGCTTGCGGCCCATCGGATAACCTGATTCACGCTCCGGCCGTTGCGTGGTTAACATAATCCCTCCTTTTGTTAACCAGGGCCTGTCCACTTGGGCTTGTACGCAGGGCCGCCTGAAACCTTTAGACGCGCGTAACCCGATGTGGGACGCTCACGCCACACCAAGCCCACCGGCGGCGCGACGACATCGACGTGCCGACGCCGCCACCACGCCAACCCACCAGCCCATAGCGGTCTTGTCGTCAACCTTAACTTCACCTCGCACCGGTCTGGCGGGGGCGTGGCGTCTTGAGGCTGTTTTCTTAGCCGGAGACAAATTGGCTCTTGTATCAGGCCAATTCCATGTAAAATTGGCTCAGGGTGAGAGACAATGCTCCCGGTACACCTCCAGCCAGAGAGTCACGTTCCCTTATACGTTCAATTGCGCGACCAATTGCGTGCCTTGGTGCATGCGGGCGACCTGCGTCCCGGCGACCGCATTCCGGCCAGCCGCGAACTGGCCACCATGCTCGGCGTTCACCGCACTACGGTAGCGAACGCTTACGCGGAGTTGGAGTCGGAAGGCTTGATCCAGGGGCACGTCGGAAGGGGCACGTTTATCCGCGGAAATGGCAACGGTCTGAAGATCACCCCGCCGGCGCCGCCGGTCCTGAACGGCGCGAACGGAATTCGCTGGGAGCTTTTGTTCGCGGATGAGCGAGGCGACGAGGTTTTGAGCCGGCTGACGGCGAGCGCGCCTGAGGATGCCCTGTCGTTCGTGATGGCGCGACCCGCGCAAGAGTTTTTTCCCGTCGAGGAATTGCTGACCTGCGTAAACGCGGTCTTGCGGCGCGAAGCTTACGACGTGCTGAACCTGGGGCCGTCCGATGGCTACGCGCCGCTGAAAGAAGCGCTGATCGAATTGCTGCGACGCGAAGGACTTACGGTAAAGGACGAGAACCTGCTGATCACGGACGGCTGCCAGCAATCGCTCGATTTGATCAGCAAAGCCTTCGTGCGGCCGGGAGATTCCGTGATCCTGGAGAATCCAACCTATCCCGGCGCTGTCGCGATTTTCAATGGCGCGCGCGCCCGCTGCCTGGGCGTTCCAGTGCGGACCCATGCTGAGCCGGGAACTTCGCTGGGCATCGATGTCGAAGCCCTGGAAGCGACGCTGGCGGCAAACCGCGTGAAGCTGATCGTACTGACGCCGGACTTCCAGAATCCGACGGGAACCTCGATGCCGCTGGCTTCGCGGCGAAGAGTGTTGGAGTTGGCGGCGCGCTATCAAGTTCCCGTGGTGGAAGATCACATTTACGCCCGTTTGCACGCGCGCGATGAGCGGGTGCCGTCGTTGAGGCATCTGGATCGCTCGAATCTGGTAATCCATATCGATAGCTTCGCGAAGGTCGCGTTCCCCGGGCTGCGAGTCGGATGGATCGTCGCTCCGGCGGCGGCCATTGAGCGGCTGCGCATCGTAAAGCAGACTACGGATTTGCACACCGACCAACTGGCGCAGTCGGTGCTCGCGGAGTTTCTGCGGCGCGGCCTGTTCACCAAACACGTGGCGAAAATGCGTAAGGTTTATGCTTCACGGCTGGTAGCACTGGATGAAGCGCTGCGCAAGCACATGCCGGAGGACACGCGTTGGACGCGTCCGGAAGGCGGAATGTGCTTGTGGTTGGAGCTACCGCCGGGATTTGATGCCAGCGAGCTACTCATTCACGTAAAAGAGCGTGGCGTGCTTTTTGCGCCGGGCCGATATTTTTACGTGCAAGGGCCGCTGCCGAACACTTTGCGGCTGGGCTTCGCCAGTTTGGATGAGAAGCAAATCGCGCGTGGCGTGGCGACGCTCGCCGATTTGCTAAAAGTGGAGATGCGGAAGCGACAGCGGGGGGTGCGGCGCGCCGAGCGCAGCCGCGTGGCCCTGGTTTGAGACGGAAAAACAAAAAGGATTGGCCACAAAAATCGGAGTCACAACGGGGAAGAGCAGAAATAATTGAAGAAGGACGGCGGGCTATTTGAGCGAGACTTCGGAAACAATACGGCTGGAGCCCAACGCGGCTAATGTTTGCTTTGGGTGTGGTGGCGCGAATGATTTTGGGATGAAGTTGACGTTTGAGCAGGACAACACGCGCCGGAGGATTGTGGGGCGTTTTATTTTGGGGCCGCGCTACCGCGGTGGGGCAGGGATGGCGCACGGGGGAATTATTGCCGTTCTGCTGGACGAGGCCATGGGCAAGGTTTGCCGCTTTCGCGAAGTGCGCGCCGTGACCGCCGAACTGACGATCGAGTATCTGAAGCCGGTAAGCGTGGAGAACGAGATAGTTGTGGAAGCGCGTGAAGACGAGCAGTTGCAGAAGGGAAGGAATCTGTTTCACGTTGGAGAGATTCGGGATGCCGCGGGAACGATTTTGGCGCGAGGTCGGGGAAGGTTTGTGATCGTCGGCCATGTGGAGCGCAAGAGTTCGCTGGTGTAGGAGAAAGTTTAGTGGTAGCGAGATAAGGACTTTAAAATCAGAGGAGAGGCAACATGGACGCGAAGAAGGTAAATGGCAGCGGAAACGGTAAGGCAAACGCCGCGAACGAGTGGCGAGTCAAAGTCGGTCTCGCCGAAATGCTTAAAGGCGGAGTCATTATGGACGTGACGAACGCGGAGCAGGCCAAGATCGCTGAAAACGCGGGCGCCTGCGCGGTGATGGCGCTGGAGCGTGTGCCTTCGGACATTCGCAAGGAGGGTGGCGTGGCGCGCATGGCCTCGATCAAAGTCATCCGCGAGATCATGGCTACCGTGACGATTCCCGTGATGGCCAAAGTGCGCATAGGTCACTTCGCGGAGGCAGAAGTGCTCCAGGCCCTCGAAGTCGATTTCATCGATGAGAGCGAAGTGCTGACTCCGGCCGACGAGGAAAATCACATTTGGAAGCACGATTACCGTGTGCCGTTCGTTTGCGGCGCTCGCAATCTTGGCGAAGCGCTGCGTCGCGTCGCGGAAGGCGCGGCGATGATTCGCACCAAGGGCGAAGCGGGATCGGGCAACGTTGTCGAAGCCGTCCGGCATATGCGCACAATCGTCAGCCAGATGAAGCGCCTGACCACCATGCGCGATGACGAGTTGATGCGCGAAGCAAAAGAACTGGGCGCGCCGCTGGATTTGATCCGCCAGGTCGCGAAGACCGGCAAATTGCCGGTGCCGAATTTTTCGGCAGGCGGCATTGCCACCCCTGCGGATGCGGCGCTGGTTCGCAAACTCGGAGCAGAAGCAGTGTTTGTCGGCTCGGGAATTTTCAAGTCGAGCGATCCGGAGGCGCGCGCGAAAGCGGTGGTAAAGGCAACCACGCATTTTGAAGACGCGAAGGCGGTGCTTGAGGCCAGCGAGGAACTTGGCGAAGCCATGCCCGGTCTCGATATCCGGCAGATGGATCAGAAGGATATGTTGTCAACACGCGGCTGGTAGTGGGCGATCTTTAGATCGAACCACGCAGTACAGACATCGCTCCGATTGAACTTATTTCAAGATTGCTTCAACCTCGGGGTACCAGTCACGCCAACGCACTCAGGAGTCGAGTCAGTGAAAATTGGGATCCTGGCAGTACAAGGCGATTTTGAGGCGCATGCCGCGATGCTTGCGGGTATGGGCGTCGAAACCGTCGAAGTCCGCACTCCTGCCGAGCTTGCCGATTGTGACGGATTGATTTTGCCCGGTGGAGAGAGCACTACGCAATTGCAGTTCCTGCGCGAAGAAGGCTTGGACGCGGCGATCCGGAAATTTGCCGCGGAGGACAAGGCCATCTTCGGAACCTGCGCGGGCGCGATTCTTCTAGCTTCGGAAGTAAAAAACCCGCCCCAGGACTCCCTGGCACTCCTGGACATGACGGTGCTGCGGAATGGCTACGGGCGGCAAGTGCATAGCGACGTCGTGAGCGGACCTTCGACCTTGAGCAAGAAACCCTTGGAGATGGTATTTATTCGTGGGCCGGTGATCGAGCGTGTCGGACCCACCGTCGAGGTCCTGGCGGAGTATGCTGGGAAGCCGGCCCTGGTGCAGAAGGGTCAGATCATGGCCGCCGCGTTTCATCCGGAATTGACAAACGACACAACCGTACACGATCGGTTCGTGAGGATGGCAGCACGGCAGACCGAGCGCGAAGCGAAGCGCGCGAGCTGAATCAGGCTCGCCAAATAGCATTCGCCATCGCGTTCTTTAAACCAGATTCGGCACAGTCGGGCTACAGGAGAATACTTGCGGCGGGACAAGACCAGCGTATCGCAGGAAGACTACCTCAAGGCTATCTGGGAAATGCTTGAGGAAGACCAGACGCCGATCAGCGCGCGCCTGGCCGAAGAGCTTAACGTTACGCCTCCAGCAGTGACCGCCGCCTTGAAGCGCATGACGCGCGACGGGCACGTGCGCGTGGATCGTGCCGGCCGGATCGATCTCACCAAAAAGGGCAGGCAAGTGGCTGAGCGTTTGGCGCTACGCCACCAATTAGCGGAAATGCTGCTGACCGATGTGATCGGTCTCTCTTGGGCTAAAGCTCACGATGAAGCCGAGCGGATGGAACACGCTATTTCGCCCGAGGTTGAAAGCCTCTTGTTAAAGAGATTCGCGGACAAGAAGAGTTGTCCTCATGGCGTCCCGATGCGGGGCGGAATTGCGACGCTGCGGCGTCAAGGCGCGGTGCTCCTGTCCGATCTGCGAGCCAACGAACAGGGCGAAATTCTTTGCGTGTACGAAAAAGACGCACAGTTCCTGGAGTTTCTGGAAGACCTCGAGTTGCGGCCCGAAACTCGAGTCGAAGTGAAAAAGCGCGAATATGACGAGACGATGACCTTGCGCGCATCGGGCCGCACAATGCACCTGGGAAAGCCGGCGACCAGTCGAATTTGGGTCCGACGACTAGAAGCATAACCCCTTCGCACCTTCTGTTTTCACCCCGACCCAAGGTCTCTTTGCTAACCGCGGTCATCCAAGAGCGATTTCAGGCGCGCGTAGCCGGTGCGGCTAACTGGTAACCGCGTGCCGTCGCTAAGAATCGCGAGGCGGCTGTCTTTGCCGTAGGGTTCGATGCGCACGACGCGCTCAAAATTCACAATGTAGGAACGGTGAATCCGCACAAATCGGGCCGGATCCAGGCCGGCCTCGACGCCGGCGATGGTCTGTTGCTTGAGGTGCTTGGCGCCCTGGCTTGCGAGCGCCACATAGTCGTCTTGCGCTTCCACATAGTCGAGTTTCGTCGTGGGTATCAGCGTTACGCGGGTGCCGTCCCGGACCACCAGCCGTTCGAGGTATTGCTGGGGTGGCCGCGCGGCTGCGGCAATTTGCCCGACCGACGGCAGCTTATCCCCCACGCGCTTCTTGGCATGCGCGAGCGCCTCTTCGAAGCGCTCGCGCCCGATGGGCTTCAATAAATAATCAACGGCGTGAACCTCGAAAGCCTTCATCGCATATTGGTCGTACGCGGTCACGAAAATGACCGCAATATCCCGCTCGATGAGCTCCAGGACATCGAAGCCGCTGAGCTTGGGCATCTGCACGTCGAGGAATAGCAAGTCGGGTTTGTGCTCGGCGACCGCCTTGACGGCCTCGAATCCATTGGCGCACTCCGCCAGAATGTGAATCTCAGGATGCGCCTGCAACAGCTCCCGCAGAATCTGGCGCGCCAATTCTTCGTCATCGACGACCAGCGCGCCGATTTTCTTTTCGCCGATTTTGTTCTCCGTGGGCGCGCTCAAGGCTGCTCCTCGTGAGCTTCCGCTGGCAGGGACAAGCTCACTTGAAACTGCGATGCGTCCGCGGTCACACGCATGCTGGCTTGCTTCGGGTAACGCGCTTCCAGCCGCTGGCGGACATTCTGGAGTCCCATTCCATTGCGATGGCTGGGGGTAGCTTCGGCATCGAAGGTATTCTCCACCACAATGGAAAGTCGGCCTGCCTGGCAGGCTGCCTTCAAGCGCACCGAACCGCCGTCCGGCAGATTCGCAATGCCGTGCGTGACCGCGTTCTCGATCAGCGGCTGCAACAAAAGAGGCGGAATCAGCATGGCCTTGCAGTCCTCCGCAACGGCCTCGGTCATCTGCAATCGTATTCCGAAGCGCACCTTTTCGATGGCCAGGAAACGATGGACCAGCGAAAGCTCCTCGGATAAAGGGATGCTGGATTTTTCACCCAGCCCTAAGGTCATGCGCAGAAACTCCGCCAGCAGAATGCACATCTCCCGAGCCTTGGCCGGATCGCTGCTGGTGAGTGCACTGATGGAATTCAGGCTGTTGAACAAAAAGTGCGGGTTGACCTGAGCTTTCAGCGCTTTGAGTTCCGCATCGCGAGCGAAGACGCTGGTTTCCAGAACACGCGCCTCGGCCACGCGGGAAGCCTCCAGTGCGATCAGCACGTAAAAAAAGCCGACATTCACCAGATAGAGAAGGACGCCACCGATTACGAGGATCGCCGAGTGCGCGTCGTACCGGATATCCAAGCCCTGGAACGACGGTGAACTCGAAAGCGCGTGCGCGTACACGCGTCCGATCTGCGCCCATACAAAACTCAAAACAAATGCCGCTAACAGGTGGGTGACGAACAGGCGCGTCACGCCCGACGAGCGCAGTGGCGTCGCCCGGCACGTATACCAGGCGGAAAGACACGCCGCCGCGAACAGGACCGCCATCGGCGCCAGGAGCACAGTGGCTTCCAGGGTTCCGATTCCACCGGAGACCTTGATCAAGAAAACGAGGAGACACCCGAGCGGAATCCACACGGCGAGGTACGCGCCCAGATACGACCGGCGAGTCAAGAGCGGGTGCATGGCTGAGCTTAGTTCTGGACCTCAATGCCGCCAAACAGCACTTGACCGGTGATTGCCAAAGTTTTGGTGCCCGGAACGCTGCCCCCGGGGGTGCTGGCAGGTCCGCGTGTCGAGTCCGTGTAACCGCCAAACAAAGTCTGGTTGCGAGCTTCGACACGCCAATGATCGGGCACGCGGATCTCGACTCCGCCGAAGATGACGTTGATCTCCATGACCGATTCCTCACCTTCCATCTCGGCATCGCGGAAGTCGAGTTCCACGCCGCCAAAAACGGCGCTGACGCTGCCGTATTTGAAATCACGAACGCTAACGCGGCGCTCGACCCCTCCAAAAACCGACGTTGCGTTCATGGAATTCACGGCGCCGGAAACGCTGGTCTTAAATCTGCGGGCTTTGATCGAACCCCAGATCATCATGACGCCGGCGGCGATGATGGCCAACGGCCAAAGCTCCGCCCACCGAAAGCGGATGATTCCGAGATTGTCCAGTTGGAAGAGCGCGCCGACCAAAATCAGGAAAGCACCCCAGGGTCGCTTTCCCGGTTCCATTAAATTGACCACCCCGGCGATGACCACAAGCAAAGGCCAGAACCGCCAGAGATTTCCAGCGGAGATCACGCCCATATGATCGAGTAGCAGGACGACACCCACCACACAGATCGCGGCGCCAAGGAAGATTCCGTTCGAGGGGTCCGGCCGGCCGCCTTTCGGTCCGCCGTGAATACGTTCCTGCATCCCTTGAATCCGCTCGTGGATATCGCGGTGGATCGAATCGTTCAGCGAGTCTTTATCGAAGTCGGCCATCACACGTTCTCCACGGTGCGCTTGCTACGCAGCAACACAAGGCCGGACAGAATCCCTGCGAGTGCGAAGAATACTACCAATATCCCATATACGAAGGGGAGTAGCGCAGCAGGATGGAAAGCCAGTGTCCGTAAGAACTTGAGGATGGCCAGGGCGGCGGCCGCAGGAACCCCGAGCGCTTCGACTCCGAGGGTGGCCAGGAAGTGGGGCAAACTGGCAACTACGAAACCCAGGTTCGTTAGCATCAGGAAGATGCCCAGGGTCAGTAACACAATTCCTAGTTGTGCTCTCCGATTACTACCCGAACTGTTGCGTTGCGGCATTGCGACCTCCCGAACCCTGCGGTTCTCGTCACGAAGCCAGAGTAGGGGTGCGGCGAAACCCGCGCACGCGCGATTCGGGGAAGGCACAGCGTCTACCGGCGAATGACGGGTACGGACAGGCGAATGACGGACGGCTTTGGATGCTCCTCCACCAACGCCGGACGGCGAGGGCGGGGATGCGTCCTACTACATTAAGCGCGTTCGGTTTAAGATAGATCCACTGTGGAAAGAACGGGGTTTCCCTACTGCGAATGTTGAAGATGTTGCGGTACTACTGGATTGCCGCTAAGGACTACCGGCTGAACCCCTGGAACAGCCCCTACCTTCGCTGGCGATTTGAGACGTTTCTCGGGCCGGAAGCGGCAGGCATGACCGCCGGCAAATTCTTTCATTTGACCTGGAAGTATCGTCAGCAGATGGAGCGGTTTCTGGATTGGGCCGACGAACGTAGGGAAGTTCAACGCCGGAAGCACTAGCGGGCGGCGAAGGCAGTGAGCGGTTGCCGCGGGCGTATACTGGTGGTGGGAAGGAGGATCGTTGAACGATCTTAAGATCCTCCAGAAGACGGAAACGCTGCACGAGGGGCGCTGGTGGGAAGCGGAAGCCAACGGCCGCGTACACTGTTACCTTTGTCCGCGGCATTGCCACATCAATCCGGGACAAGCCGGGTTTTGTTTCATCCGAGTCAATCAAGGCGGCCGGCTTTACAGTCTGGGTTACGGCGCGCCTGCGGCGCTGCAAGTCGATCCTATCGAGAAGAAACCTCTGAATCATTTTCTGCCGGGGACGCGTGTGTTCAGTATGGGAACCGCCGGATGCAACATGGGCTGCTTCTTCTGCCAGAACTGGGACATCTCCAAATCGCGGCACGATCAGGTCCGCTCGCAAGCCGTGCCGGCCGAAGACGTTCCGTTGCTGGCGCTCAAGTATGGTTGTGATTCGATCGCGTTTACCTACAACGAACCGACCATTTGGGGCGAGTACGCCATCGACATTTGCAAGGCTGCGAAGACGCAGGGCTTGAAGACGGTGATGGTCTCGAACGGGTACGTCACGCGGGAAGCCTTCCACGATATTTACGAGCACATTGATGCGGCGAACATCGACCTGAAAGCGTTTACGGAGAAGTTTTACGGGAAGATTACGCTAACCCATTTGGGGCCGGTGCTGGACACCTTGCAATGGCTGAAGAACGAGACGAATGTTTGGTTCGAGATCACCAACTTGATCATCCCGGGCTTGAACGATGACCCCGAGGAGACCCGGAAGTTGGCTCAATGGATTGTGGAAAACCTGGGGCCGGACGTGCCGCTGCACTTCACCGCCTTCCATCCGGATTTCAAGCTGCGGGATAAGCCGCGCACGCCCCCCGAGACGCTTCACACCGCGCGGCGCATCGCGCGAGAAGTGGGGCTGCATTACGTGTACGAAGGAAACATTTACAGTGACGGTGCCAACACCCTGTGCCCGAAGTGCGGCGAATTGCTGGTGCGGCGGTCGTGGCACGATGTTTTGGAAAATCGTTTGCGGGATGGCGCCTGTGGGAGTTGCGGGTTTGCGATCGCGGGGAAATGGACCGGGCCCGCGCAACGCTGCCGCGGTTCGCAGGCGCACGATGCCGAACCCGCTGCGCGCAGATACACGCACCTCAATCTGTAGCCGAAGCGAACCTCTAACGGAATTGGGATAGACCCGAGAATTCCCTACCAGGTCACCAATCGGTGCGCGAAGGAATAGTATCCGGGACCGACACGCATCGAGTGGTGCCACGCGATCGGGAAAGCCCACCAGACCAGCCCACCCAGAATCGCTTGCCCCAGCGTTAGCGGCAGGATGTTGCGCTCACGCGCGAATAACAGACACATGCCGAATCCGCCGATCAGAGTTACCGGGATAAGGACCGGATTGGGCCAGTGCAGTAAGGCGAAGATGACACTGGAAAGTGCGGCGGCAACCACCGGGCGTTCCACCGCGGAAAGGAAGCGATTCATCAAGTACGAATTGACCGAGACCTGCTGCAGCAGACAGAAGGCAAAGTAGCCGAGGAATCGCCGGCGGTCGATCAAATGCTCCGGCAGGCGATGCAACGCTCCCAGCATCACTCCCGCCGCGCAGACCGCCGCGATGAAAACCCCGAACAGCAGCAACCCCTGGCGCGTTGCAGCCCACAGATTATCGGCACGCCATCCGAGAGTCTTCGGAGTGTCATGGTGCAACAGAAAGCTTGCCGTTAGCCAAACGGGGAAAAGGATCCAACTGAGTGGATGCGCGGCTTGCCAGCGCCAGATAAACAACGCGACAAGAACGGAAAAGATCAGGGCTTCGAGGAAGGTCAGAACTCGTGCACGGGCCACCATCTAATGAATGGTTTCGCTGGACCCCTCGCCGGAATCGCTGGAGTCGTCCACATCGATCAGGCGCAACGCGCTTTGAAACAGTCGCTCGATATCCTGCTCGCTGACGAGCTTCGGGGTCAGTAGATCGTCGAGATCGAAATCGGGGAAGCCGCGATTGGTTACTCTTGCGGGAAGCGCATCCAACAGGCGCTTCGAATCGATTGCGCCCAAAGCACGGATTTCTTCAAAAAGGACGCGTTGCAGAGGCTCTACGAATTTCGATGGATCGACCAGGCGACACAACTCCACCCGAGTCACCGGCTTGACCAGCACCGAACACAGCAGCCGGAGCAAGTCGCGCTCCGCGGCAATATGTTCGATAGCGCTCGAAACGCTCATGGCGTGCCGTTACGCTTGGAGCCCGCAATCGAAGCGGGCAATTTCTGCCGAATAAGATCTTCGACGCGCTGCCACACGTGCTGATCACACTCAATTTCGATATGCGTCCGCATGAAAATCCGCGTATACCACGGATACTGACTGCAAGAGACTGGATGGTCGGTGTAATCCATGCGGAAATTGCCGAGAATCTGGGTGCGGGATGCGTCGGCCGCCTGGATTTGTTCCTGGCCATGAACAAACCCTTTGTCCTGATAGAAGTTCGCGGCATACCGAACGTTGTCCGGAATCACGGCGTCGTTCTGGCCGGACTTGGCGACGCTGTCTACCTGAACCGTTAGCAGCACCGGAATTCCATCTTTCTGTAGAGACCGCGCCAGCGCCACCGCCGCGCTTGCTCCCCAGCTGTGCCCGTATAAAATGATGCGCGCGGACTGCTTCTGCTCTTCTGTCAGCTTGCCGCTAGCTCCTGCGCCAAGCAAATTCATGATCAACCCGTGAGCAACCCCCATGCGGCGGTTTTCGAACGTTTCGACGTGAACCGCGGACGGGTAGTCCCTTCGCAGGCTCTGCGCCACTTGTACCGTACTATGGACAGCGTCGTCGTGACGCACGAATCCGCCCAGAAATCCGAAAACGATGACCGGAGTTGACGACGGCGCAACGCTCGCGGAATCCACCCCGGCGGCTGAGGCCGGCGAAGACTCACCCGCCTTGGGTGTCGGACCGTCCGCTCCGATGCACAGGACCGGAACCAGGCACAACAGTGCCAACGCTGCTCCTCGAAAAACCCGCACCGGTTTGCGTTCCCGGCGAATCAAATTCAGGAATCCCACACTAGATGAGATGATACGCCTTAGCACGAGGTTACTTCGAAAGGGGCGCTCCCCATGGTACCGCGGCACCGAGTCTTGATCTTGGGTGGTGGGTTTGCCGGGTTGAATGCCGCGCAAAAACTCAAGCGCGCGCCTGTCGAGGTCACGCTGGTCGATCGCCGTAATTTCCATTTGTTTCAGCCGCTCCTCTATCAAGTAGCGACCGGTTCACTCTCGCCGGGGGAAATCGCGGCTCCTTTGCGCGGCGTGCTCAGCCGCCAAAAAAACGCGCAAGTGCTTCTGGGCGAAGCCGTGGACATTGATCCGGACGCAAAACGCGTCATTCTGCGGGATGGCGCGGCCTTGGAATACGATTCGCTCATTGTAGCAACAGGATCGAAAACCTCCTATTACGGAAATGACGGCTGGCGGGAGTGGGCCCCTAGCCTCAAGACCGTCGAAGAGGCTACCGCAATCCGCCACAAAATTCTATATGCGTTCGAACTCGCCGAGCGCGCCGCCACGGAAGCTGAAGCGCGAGCATGGCTGACCTTTGTGATTGTGGGCGCGGGCGCTACTGGCCTCGAACTCGCCGGCGCTTTGGCGGAGATCGCCAACGAAACCTTGAGGCACGATTTCCGACGCATCAATCCTACCGAAGCCCGCATCATCGTCGTCGAAGGTGGTGAACGCGTCCTGCCCGCCTATCCACCGGATCTTTCCGCCAAGGCCGAAAAATTAGTCGAGAAACTTGGCGTCGAGGTTCGCAAAGGCGTGATGGTCACTGCAGTCGATGAAAATGGCGTCACCTACAAGGAAGGCGACACCGTTGGCAAATTCGCCGCAAAAACCGTGCTGTGGGCCGGCGGCGTGGTCATCACCGCGTTCGGCAAGAAACTGGCGGCGCGCACCCATGCAGAGACCGACCGCAGCGGTCGCATCAAAGCGAAACCCGACCTCACCATCCCCAATTATCCGAACATCTTCGTTACCGGAGATCTCGCGACTGTCGAAGGAAAAAACGGCAAGCCCCTCCCAGGCGTGGCTCAAGTCGCCATTCAAGGCGGCACCTACGCGGCGAAGGCAATCCGCCAACGCCTGCAAGGGGTAAACGACATCAAGCCGTTTCACTACTTCGACAAAGGTGACATGGCCGTGATAGGTCGCGCTTCTGCCGTAGCCAATATTTTCGGCTTCCACGTCTCGGGCTTGCCCGCTTGGCTGATCTGGCTCTTCATCCACCTAATCTACATCGTGGAGTTCCAAAATCGCGTGCTCGTCTTTGTTCAATGGGGATTCCAATACATCACCTTCAGCCGTGGCGCACGCTTGATTACCGGCGCAACCGCAACCGATGTCGACCGAACGGTAAGCCGCAGGTAGCTCCTCTGGCCCCGATTAGAATTTCACGTCCATCACTAAAGCATTTCCTGTATTGTCGCCGGCTCGCCCATCTCCCATCATTTCACCAGTTTGGGGGCGGCAAGATGTTCACCGCATCTTCGTTGCATTTGCCCAGGGAACACACGCCAGCGCTCTTGTTGCTCGTCCGCAAATTTCCGTACTCTACTCTCTTGGCTGTTGCGCTACCCGCTGTGGCCGCGCTGTCATCGGGTACAGCCGTCCACGCGAATCAGTTGCCTTCGAGCGCCGACCAATTTGCTCGCGACGTTCTCCACCACGAAATCCAAGCCCAATCGCAGGACAACGCCCTCTGGTGCTATCGCGAACAGAAACAGGACGATGGCAAGCGCAAACTACTGCACATTTATCAGACCAGGCAGGGCGAAATTGACCGCTTGGTCGCCGTCAACGACAAGCCTCTTTCCCCGGCGCAAATCCAGGCCGAAGACCATCGCATCGAGAAACTGATTGCGCACCCGGCAGAGCTACGGCAGCATCAGAAAAAGCAGCGTGAAGATGGAGAGCAAGCGCAAAACCTGCTCCGCATGTTTCCTGACGCCTTTCACTTTGAATACGACGGCGCGCAGGGATCTTTAGTCCGGCTAAAATTCACTGCGAATCCCGAATTTCATCCACCAGACCACGCCGCCCAGGTTTTCCATCACATGAGCGGAACCTTGCTCATCGACCCACAGCAGAAGCGGCTGGCCGCGATCCACGGCACGCTTACCAGCGAAGTTAAATTCTTCGGTGGCGTCTTCGGTCACCTGGACAAAGGCGGCACGTTTGCCGTCGAGCAGCAAGAGGTGAGTCCGCGAGTGTGGGAAGTCACGGTGATGCGCGTGCATATGAACGGCAAGGCTCTATTGTTCAAGACCATTGCCGTTCAGGAAGACGAAACCTATTCCGATTTCCACTCCGTGCCCGCTGACACCTCTCTGCTCCAAGCCGCCGAGCTCCTGAAGCAAGACGCCCATGACGCGCCGCAAACGCAGGCTAAAAACTGACACCACGACGCGGCACATTGAAGCCGGCAGGTGGACCACCTTCGCTGGTTCATTGGGATATTCTCTTTGTCTAACATTGCGACGGCGGATGAAGTTACACAATATTTACTCTGCTCCGGACACGACATAGATTCGTGCCAAGTATTATTTTTCAGGGCCAGAATTGCCGTCGCAATGGCCAGTTATGAAACTCGCGTCTTGCCAGGGGAGGCGGGTGAGTGAGCTACTCACGCTCGAGTACCGACGTGTTCATTGTTGGTGGTGGACCTGCGGGACTCGCAGCCGCCATTGCCGCGCGCAAAAAAGGATTTGACGTAATCGTCGCCGATGGTTCGGCGCCTCCCATCGAAAAGCCGTGCGGCGAAGGCATGATGCCAGAGACCCTGGCGGCGTTGAAAACCATAGGCGTCGAACTGAATCCTACGCAAGGCCACAAATTCCCCGGCATATGTTTTGTGCAAGAGGGAGCCAGCGTCTGCGCCGATTTTCCACAAGGGCCGGGACTCGGTCTACGCCGTACACTTCTGCACGAGCGCATGGTTGCCAGGGCCGAAGACTGCGGTGTGCAATTCCTCTGGAAGACGCCCGTCGCCGGCATTGACTCCGAAGGCGTGCACCTCTCCCACGCTAAAATTCGCGCCCGCTGGATCGTTGGAGCCGACGGGCTGGGCTCGCGCGTGCGGCGCTGGAGCGGATTGCAATCGACCAGGCGCAGAAAGCAGCGCTATGCCATCCGACGGCGCTATCGTGTGCAGCCGTGGTCGAATCACATGCAGATTCATTGGGGCGCTCATGCGCAAGCCTACGTAACGCCAATGGGCGCCGACGAAGTCTGCATTGTGGTTTTGGCGGAACACGTAGAACACAGCTCGTTCGATGCCGCCCTCCAGGAATTTCCGGAACTAGCGCAAAGTCTCGTCGGCGGAGAAGTCATCACCCGCGAGCGCGGCGCCGTCACCGCCACGCGTTCGCTCTACAACGTGCACCGAGGGAATGTCGCACTAATCGGTGACGCTTCTGGGAGCGTTGACGCCATCACGGGCGAGGGTCTTCTGCTGGCTTTTCGACAGGCATCGGCGCTCGCTAGCGCCATAGCGGCGAACGATCTGAGACCCTACCAGCGGTCGCATCGGGCGCTCGCAAGACGCCCGACTCTGATGGGCGATCTGATGTTGTGGCTGGGCCGCCATCCGCGCGTTCGAGCTCGATTAATTCGAGCCTTGCAGGGCAAACCCGACCTGTTCGCGCGCCTCCTGGCGATTCATGTCGCGACGCCGGACAAAGCCGAGATTTTGTCGGCCGGAGCCACGCTCGGTTGGAGCCTTCTGGATATCTAAGTACAAAGGGAAAACATGGGGGCCTTGGGATGGAGATCGGTGACGATCGGCGCGCTGGCGATCTTCGGTGTAGCGATCCTGCTCGCGGCTTCGGCGCCGCCCCCTGCGCTGCAAACCTCCCAAGCAGCGCTCTCCGAGATTGTCCTGACCGTCGATCCTACCCACTCCACCGTCCGCTGGAGTGTGGACAGCAGCCTGCATCTGATACACGGCACGTTCGCTCTGAAAACGGGCGCTCTGCATTTCGAGCCGGAGACCGGTCGCGCGGGCGGAGAAATTGTCGTCTACGCGACTAGCGGTGAAAGCGGGAATGATTCGCGCGACGCGCGCATGCACAAAGAGATTCTCGAAACCGCTAAATATCCAGAGGTAATTTTCCGCCCGACGCAAATCGACGGTCATGTAAGGGTTTCCGGCGCATCCGACGCCAAGCTTCACGGCTTATTTTCCATTCATGGCGCGGACCATGATCTCGTCGCGCCCGTTCACGCGGAGTTGACCGGCGATCGCTGGAAGGGAACCACGCAGTTCGAAGTGCCCTACGTGGCGTGGGGCATCAAAGACCCCAGCAATTTCTTTCTGAAAATAAAGCGCGTTGTAAATGTGGAATTGGACTTGTCTGGTGAAATCACAACGCCGAAATATACCCCACCGGGGTGGCCTGAAACCCGTGTCTGGACCAATGAAAAAAAGACCAAGCCCAGTAGCCGCCGGGCGCGGCCAGAGGAACCAGGATTGCTCGACCTACTTAGATGGGTCATCGTCGACGACACATTCTGAGGCGAAGCTTCGAAGTCGCGCTTGATCTGCTGAACCAGGCGTTTCAAAACCAGCATATCGCATCGCATAATCATGTGGATTTGGGCGGAATTCCCACTTGTATGGTTCGCGTGTTTACCAGGACTTGCTGCAAAAGCTTAAGATAGGCGCATGCCCATCGAGGTGGCTATCCGGCGACCGCAACCCCACGAGTACGACTCCGTGCGAGACCTCATAGAGATCATAGCGACTGAGACTTTTAAAGACCTTTTCGCTCCGAATCCTGTCCCCTTGGAGTTCAAAGACGAGGATTGGCCGCTTGCATGGGTAGCAGCCTCTGATGCGAAGATTCTTGGGGTGATAATAACGCACCAAGAGTGGGTTGACGACCTTTGGGTGCTTCAGGAGTACCGGCGACAAGGTGTCGGAAGGAGACTGCTCGCAGAAGGTGAATCCGAGATAGCTGCTCGCGGTTGCCAGACGTGCCGCCTTCGCGTCGTTAAGTCGAATCTGGTCGCGGTACAGTTCTATTCTCGTCAAGGATGGCGGATTGCGCGTGAGTTCGCTCACGAAAGGTACCACCATGCCATGCTGGAGATGGCCAAGTCTCTTCCGGTCCCGCAACAGGCTTAAACCGGGCACCGTGGTTACCGGTCTTTAGGTCTCCAATCCATTCGCCTGACAACACGCTTTGAAACGCCTAAAGCGGTTGTGGATGCGGGGAGGATTTCGAAACTTATGTCTCTAGATCGAACTTTTCGCTCTTCATTTCGTAATTAAGTTATCGAGCCCAGCGAAGGTTGTGGTCTTATCCAGAAGCGCGTATTGCGCGGGCGATCTAGAGGTGGGCTATCATTTTCGCAGAAACGAGGAAAAGGCCAGTGAAGACAAAGTGTTTTTCGTTCGCTGCGGACGGCGGGATCGGTGTGCGCCGGCTTATTCGCAGTGTGTGGGTCGCGGTGATTGTCGTGACGGCGGTGTCTTGCCTCAATCCTCGAGCCCACGGGCAGGAGCTGCCTACGGTTTTGCCTACGAACGTGAGGATCGTACATTTCCCGAGTGTCACGTTGGCAGAAGAACGGACCATGTTGGTGATGCTGCCAGTCGACTACGACACAGCAGTGCGGCGCTATCCCGTGCTGTACCTACTACACGGGTATGATGCGGATATCACGGATTGGGCGCGGGGCACGAATCTCTCCGACTATGCAACCCGGCATCAGCTCATTATCGTAACCCCGGACGCCTCGCACAGCTGGTATGTGAACAGCGTGTCGAATCCTAAAGCACATTACGACGACTACATCATGAAAGACGTGATCGCTTACGTGGACAAAAACTTCCGTACGATTCCGGAACCCTTTGCGCGGGCGATTGCTGGAGTTTCCATGGGCGGTTTTGGTGCGATGTTTCTCGGGTTGGAGCACCGCGACCAGTTTGCGGCAATCGGCAGTTTCAGTGGCTCGGTTGGTTTCGGTCACATCACCGCACGTCCGCTACCGGCGAACGCTACGGAAGAGGAAAAGAGAGCGGTCCAAGACTATGTAGCGCTGATGGGGGCGCCGGGCTCGAAGGAGCAGAAAACCCGCGACGTGTTTGAACTGGCGCAGCAAGTGCCGGTCGAGGAAGTACCCATGCTATTTCTGGTTTGCGGCGGACAAGATGGAGGCGTCGACCAGACCCACGCTTTCCTGCAGGTGCTGGCCAAACGCCGCATACCTTATGAATACCGCGAAATCTCTCCTCGCGGGCACGAATGGAGAATCTGGAACGCGGAAATCCCCGTGTTTCTGGACAAACTTGAAAAGCTGGACAGTTTTGGACCGTTGCGGGAACAGGCCGCAGAACGGCGCAATCCTTAGGCAAAACCCGCTATCGCTCCCCCGGAAAATCCCGGGTTATTGTGACCATCCAAAAATAAACGGAGCCATCGCCATCCGCGCTCGTTGCCGACGCCGTCGCTTTTTTTATGAACGGAATAGAAATGTGATCCCGGACTTTCTCGTAAGTTATATCCGTATAGATTTGTCCTAAAGCGAAGCCGAGGAAGTAGGTGTCTTGGCCCACTTGCATTCCCTGAATATTGGCTTCGAGGAGGGGGGTTTCAGTGATTTGCCTTCTGGTATGAGTACGGCGATGTCCACCGGGTCGTCACATCGGAACGCCTTCACGCGGGTCGAAGTCCAGCCGTCGTACCTCCGAAGCCGAATGGAGTCGTTATCATGCCGTTTAGAAACGACGTACGTGGCGGTGGTTATGTATTCTCGGCTGTCCGTATCAAGGGTAAATCCGCTCCCCGCTTCGTCGCTAACCTTGCAGACCGATGGAATGGCGCGGACTGTAGTTGAGCGTGCGTCAAAGGTAGTCCAGAAGCCCTTGAGTTGTACTGGAAGGGGCGGTCCTACTGGAACCAGCGAACCCTCTCGGACCTTGAGACCACAGTCTCCTATTTCAATCGGGTAGACATTGGGATGGTCGCGCGGTCTGTTCGATCGCGACGATCCACGCCTTCGCGTGGCAGGCGCGTGTCGGTCACGATCCGGCCATGCGATAGCGGACAGCCTCTGGCTTTTGGTCCTCCCGCAACAATGTTCTTGACAGTCCCTCAGTGAACGGGCGTACACTCCCGCCGGGTTACTTGGGGCTTGGGAAGCCCGCCGCTGAGAATCGCACGTCTCGCCGCCCCCGGTGTGACTCGAAACTCAGAGACTAGATTTTTGTCTACGCACTATCCAATCCCGGTATACCCGTATTTCGCAATTCAAGTCACGATCCTAGTTAGCGCTCCTGGCATTGCCATGCGAGCGATTCCGAAGTTGGAACAGGAGGATTCCGTGGAAACTGCCGTTGGAGTGTTCGCCGCGCGTGAGCGCGCAGAAGAGGCCATCACGAACTTGGTCGAGAATCATGTCCCGGAGCAGGCTATCGTCTATCTAACGCGTTCGGAAAGCGAGGCCCAGAGTATCGGAAAACAACTCGGTTCCTATGCAGGGGGGTTTGTCGGCGGAGCTGCGGGCTTGTCTGCTGGAGTTGCCGCAGCCACTCTGCTCGCAGTTCCAGGTATCGGCGCGGTCTTCGCTCTTGGGTTTGGTGCCGCGGCGTTGCTCGGATTGGTCGGCGCAGGCACGGGAGCGGCCATAGGTTCGGGCGCGTCCAAAGGACACGGTGCCCCGGAGCCCAGCGCTGGCACAGGCACCTCCGCGGACGCGGCCTTTTTCCGGCAAGTTCTGAATGAAGGTCATTCACTCATTGTTGTGCGGACTGAATCGCCTCAAGTCGCGTCCGTTGCGTGCGCAATTCTCGATAAATTCGGGATGAGTATGAAAAAAGGTGTCGAGGGGAAGAATAAAGTGACCACGCGGCAGCTCAACGGAGCCGTCGTTGCCGATCTCGTTGGTAAAATCTCTCTTGGAGAGGGCACTGCGTTGCTTCGCGACACGATCCGACAGTTGAGTGAACAGGGCAACCATTTTATCTTGTTGAATTTGGAGGGAGTCGATTTCATTGACAGCGCGGGGCTTGGCGAACTTGTTCGCACACACGCGACGATTCGTAGCCACGGGGGAAACCTAAAACTAGTGAATCCCAGCCGTACCGTTCATGATTTGCTACGGATCACAAAGCTAGACCGCGTGTTTGATATTGAGCGGGACGAAGTCACTGCCCTAGACTCGCTCCGCAACGGCCCGGCCGCCGCGAAAGGGGCGGTCTAAGAAAGAACCACTCTGAATCATTCTGCCGATAGTGGCTGATAGTCGCGTAGCCGGAGAAGTGCCTGAAACGGCTTGAATGCGATTTGCGCCGCCAATCCGCGCGTAAGCCATGGTGGTAGCAGGAGCCGAAATTGGCGTCTGCAAACTCCAGTGGAATAAATGGCCTCGCGCCAGGTTTCGTAACGGTCAGTTGTCGTCCACCATCATGATGGCAATTGCAGATCGGGAACGCGAGGTTGCCAAGCTCACAGACGATGTGGTCTCTTCGAGTGAGGATCCCATTAAGTCGCGGATCGGGATCATGCGCGTGGCGGCAAAGTCCAAGCCGAAAGACTTGCTGACCCTCCTGGGCGACGCCGTAACGGTAGCCCGCGCCGCGCTACTGAAACATATCTCACAGATCGAGATGGAGGCGCACGGAGCGAGCTACATCCCGAAGGGGGACTGGAACCTGCTCGCAATTTGACCTATTGGTGGTGCCGGGGGCCCGAATCGTACGTAACAGCCTCAACATAGAGTTTCGCATCGAGATAGCCGCGTGAAGCCGTCCGTCTTTTTTTCGCGGCTGCTAAGCCAAAACCCACTTTTCGAAGGCGGGCAGTGAGATTGCCACGCCGGTGAGGTCAATCAATCAGACTTCTCGCCTTACTTGCAAAGGAGAGCTTCAATGAACGGAGTCACGGTGGCCGAACTTGACCGTCAACTGGGGATCCCGGGTGTCGCAAAAGTTACCGAAGGCAACGCTGGGTTGGCGCGAGTGCAGCTCACAGGCGCTTTCGGGGAGGGGGAGATGTATCAGCATGGCGCCCACGTGACCTCCTGGAAGCCCGCGGGCAATGACGAAGTGCTTTTCATCAGCACGAAATCCCGCTGGGAGGAAGGCCAAGCAATCCGAGGGGGAATCCCGATTTGTTTTCCCTGGTTCCGTGGCAAGTTGGACGACCCGCACGCTCCTGCGCATGGTTTCGTGCGTACAAAAATGTGGCAGCTCGAGTCCATCATTGAAAATGAAAACGGAGTTGCCGTGACCATGGTCACCCAAAGTGACGAGCACACTCGGAAATGGTGGCCTGGAGAATTTCGCCTCGTGCACCGCGCTACATTTGGCTCCGAGCTGCGTCTGGAGCTTGTTTGCATGAACACCGGGACAACGCCCTTCCGCTTCGAAGAGGCGCTCCACACTTACAACCGGATTGCGAACATACAGGATGCGAGGCTGCAGGGACTCGATAGCGTGAGTTATCTCGACAACACCGAATCGAACATGGAGAAGACACAGCGCGGTGACGTTCCCATCGCCTCACCGACCGACAGGGCCTACCGTCACACTCAAAACGAGGTTGACCTGCTGGATCCGAACAAGAAGCGTCGAATCCGATTGCGGAAGGAACATTCCCTCAATACCGTGGTGTGGAATCCGTGGAGCGAGGGGGAAGCCCGCTTGCTAGACCTGGGCGATGGCGAATGGAGGCAGTTTCTCTGCGTCGAGGCCAGCAACATCCTGGATGCTGCGATCAATCTTGCACCGGGACAAGAGCACCGCATGGCCGCGGTTCTCACGGTTCAGAAGTTCTAAGCACCCACGACTCCGACAGAGCAGACTGGCACATCTCACAAACCAGTTGTATTTGCTGCATTTAGCGCTAGAGAGTCCTCAGGAATGCGGCCAAGTCACTCTTCTGTTGGTCTGTAAGATTCAGCACAAATCGCGTGTTGTAGAAATTCTCATTCTACTTGGTGTGAGTTCAGCAGCAAGAACGCTTATCGTAGTTCACTGTTAAAGGAAAACGATTCCGCGGTCAGGATTATTTCTGCCCGTAACGCGACTGGAAAGGAGGCGTTTCTATGAGGAAGGAATATGATTTCTCCAAATTGAGAGAGCTGAAGAACCTGTACGCAAGAGAGGCGGTGGGCATTAACTTGAGTCCGGAAGTCGTGGACTACTTCAAGCGACTGGCGGAAGAGACTGGACTGCCCTACCAGAAACTGATTGATTTGTATCTGCTGGACTGCGCGAGAAAAGCGCAAGAAGCTGACAATGAAGTGGGTAGCATAGCGGCGACGAATTACTCAAGCTGCGGCAAATGTTTCGGCGTCATCCTCCAACGAATCGCGTGTGCGGACATTGGTTTGATTAACTGATGACTTATGGTCCACAGGAGTAATGGTTGCCTCTATGCCGACGTTCAGGCTTGTTATTGCCTCGGCCAAGTGTGGCTCTCGAAAGATTAAGTCTAAGCGTGGAAATGGTGGGACACAGGCTCTGCGCGAAGAAGCAGCAAAATCTGGTGCCGGGGGCCAGAATCGAACTGGCTACGCCCGCCTTTTCAGGGCGGCGCTCTACCAGTGAGCTACCCCGGCACGGTTAGAGTGTTACGATTTTATGGGCGCGCGCATATTGTGTCAAATCAAAGGCGAAGGTAGCTGTTCGTGACGCGCGTAACGCAAGGCACTCATCGCCGGCTTTTCGAACCGACTTGGGTCGCCGCCTGCCGAGCAGGGCAAAGTCCACGGAGTCCGCCGCCTTAAGCGCGTGGTACGAATCGAGCCTGTCGGGTGGCCCCGACCGTTACAATTCCTCCGATGCCCTCAACCAAGCGCGCCAAACACGATTCCGCCCAAACGATCCTCACCATCGGACACTCCACGCATACGCTGGAAGAGTTTGTGGCGATGCTGAAAGCCCACGGTGTCGCGCAACTTGTAGACGTGCGCACCATTCCGAAATCACGCCGCGTCCCCCAATTCAATTCCGAATCCCTCGCCGAGAAGTTGCCCGCCCGTGGAATCTCCTACGTTCACATGAAATCCCTCGGCGGCTTGCGCCACACAAGAAAGGATTCCATCAACACAGGGTGGCGCAACGCTTCCTTTCGCGGATACGCCGATTACATGGCCACCAGAGGACTTCAAGCAGGGAACCGATAAGCTCCTGGAGTTAGCACGCGCCAAGCGCACTGCCCTCATGTGTGCGGAGGCGGTCCCATGGCGTTGTCACCGATCGCTCGTCGGCGATGCGCTGCTGATCCGCGGCGTGCAGGTCGAAGACATCATGAGCGCCACTTCCACCCGCGAGCACAAACTAACGCCGTTCGCCAAAGTCAGCGGTCTCGAAATCACTTACCCGGCCGAAGAAAGCCTCGAACTCTTCAAAAAGTAGCAGTCCATCGAATCTCCAAGAGTTTCCCCAGGCGCAAAATCCGACTCGTAGGGGCACCGCGCCGCTGTCCCCGCTCTTCTCGGGAGGTCAGAGAACACTAGCAGCCGTTAAAGGCCTTTGGCGGAACCTCAAAGCTGTCAGATACCAAAACTCCTCGAACGTCTCAGCCGCGCTGCGAATCGTCGAACTCTCGCATCCAGTCGCGGCCCTTCAGGAGCTCGCGCGGCCGGGTGCCGTCGGGCGGCCCTACAATGCCGTCCTTCTCCATCAAATCGATGAGGTGAGCCGCGCGCCCGTAGCCGATGCGCAAACGCCGTTGCAGGGTGGAGGTCGACGCGCGGCCCATCTCGCACACCACGCGCACGGCATCCTGATACAGATCGTCGTCGGCCCCGCTGCCTTCCGCTTCCGCCTCGCCGCCCGCGCCGGGTAACGGCTTGCCGTTTTCATCCTTGGGTGCTTCGAGCAGTTGCTCGTTGTATTTGGCTTGCGCTTGCGCTCGCCAGAAATCGCACACGGCTACGATCTCGTCTTCGCTGACCAGTGGTCCGTGAATGCGGTGCAGCCTCGAGGATCCGGCCGGCAGATACAGCATGTCGCCCTTGCCCAGCAGCGATTCCGAGCCGTTTGAGTCCAGAATCGTTCGCGAATCCACTTTGCTGGCCACGCGGAACGATATGCGGGCAGGGAAGTTGGCTTTGATCAAACCCGTGATCACGTCCACCGACGGCCGCTGCGTCGCCAGAATCAGGTGAATGCCGACCGCGCGCGCCATCTGCGCCAACCGCGTAATCGATTCTTCGACGTTGTTGGTGTCCACCATCATCAGGTCGGCCAATTCGTCGATCACGATCACCAGGTAGGGAAGTGGCTTGTGCTCGCTCTCCTCGGCATTGTCGAACAGCGACAGTGATTGCGTCTTCTGGAAGGTGCGGTTGTACTGCTCGATGTTGCGCACGCCCTTCTGCGCCAACAGTTTCAGCCGGTTTTCCATTTCGCGTGTGGCGTTTCGCAGCACGTTGGAGGCGATCTTCGGATCGGTGACTACCGGTGCAATCAAATGCGGAATGTTCTCGTACAGGTTTAGCTCGAGGCGCTTCGGATCGACCAGCACCATTTTCACTTCATCGGGACTCGCTTTGTACAGAATCGACATCATCAGCGAATTGATGAAGACGCTCTTGCCGGTTCCGGTCGAGCCCGCGATCAGCAGGTGCGGCATGGCCGCCAGGTCCGTCACACGGATCCGGCCGTGCAGGTCGCGTCCCATCGCCAGCGTCAGCTTGCTCGGCGAATTGAAGAATTCCGGCGCTTCGATGATTTCGCGCAGCGCAATCGTCTGCCGGTTGATGTTCGGGACTTCAATACCGATCGTCGATTTGCCGGGAATGCGCTCGATCAGGATCGATTCCGCTTGCAGCGCCAAGCACAAATCCTCCGTGAGGCCGATGATGCGGCTGTACTTGATGCCGGCTTCCGGCTTGAATTCAAACGTAGTGACGACAGGCCCGGGATTAATCTGCGTCACGCGCCCCTGTACGTCGAATTCCATGCATTTTTCTTCGATCGCCCGTGCCCGAATTTTTAGTTCGTCCTCATCGAGCTTCTGGCTGCGTTCGCCCTCGCGAAGCAAGGCAATGGACGGCAGCTTGTAGTTTGTGGTTCCTTTCGCGATTTTGGGTTCGGCTTTCTTCACCGCCCTCTCAGGCTTGTCCGAATTCACCACAAAAATCGGAGCTTTGTGGGTCTCGCGCTCGCGCACATCCTCTTCTTCATCCTTCTTATCAGTCTTCTTGTCCCGCACCCGTCCAAAGATGTCGGTCTCGTCCGGAAGATGAATGGTGCGGTCCGGTTCGGTTTCTACCTCAGCCTCCGCGACCGCCTTGCCGGTAGCCTGGTTCACAGCCTTCCGGCCAGAAGTGCGCGTCTCCTGCAAGCGCCTTCGCATGCGTTCGTCCTCGCGGGCGTCGCGCCAGGCGTGCCACCTCGCTTGCACCTTCTGCAAGATCCCGAACTTCTCCACTGCGCCGATTGGTCCCTTCGAGCTACTAGCCCAGGCGTGCGCACCCGAGAACGAGAATCGTGTGGTCATAAATAGCGCGGTGATCAGGATGGCGATGACCACCAGGTTCGCGCCCCACATATTGAAACCGCTGCGCAATTCATTGGAAATCACGCTGCCAAGCAGCCCGCCAGGAGGCAGCGCGCCCCGAATTTCCGGCATGTGCCACAACGATAGCAAAGAGGGCAGCGACAGTAGCAGCAGTGCGTAGCCGACGAGCGTGGCGGCCTGGGAGTCGATACTCCGGCTGCGAAGCCAGCGCCAGCCGAGCACGGCGATTGCCAGGGGCAGGAGGAACGCCGCGAACCCGAACACCTGGAACACCAGGTCCGCGCCGTACGCTCCGACTGGACCGATCCAGTTACGCGCCAGCGGGCCATCGTTAGGGGGCGCGCTGACGTTGAGAGCGACGTCGTGTGGTGAATAGGAAATCAGCGCCAGCGCGATCAGGATGGCGAAGACAATGCACAAAAATCCAATCAGCTCATTGAGCCGTTTATTATCCGTTGGGGTCAGAACGCGCACGAGGTCTCCTCAGCAATGGGGGAAGGCTGAGTGGTGACGGTCCCGTTGGCGCTAGCGCGGGCCCGCCTGAAGAAATGCCAAAACCAAAATGATGATACCAAACACCAGGCGGTAGAAAATAAATACTTTTAACGTGCGTGTTTTCAGATAACGCAGGAAAAAAGCGATTACGAAAAAACCGACGATGCCGGAAACGGCCACGCTGATCGCTAAGGTGGAGAGCGGCAGATCGAGATTGCCCGCCTTGTGCAACTTTATCAGGGCGGGCGTTTTGGAGGCCACGGCACCGGCAATCAAAGGCGCCGAAAGCAAGAAGGAAAATCGAGTGGCCGCTTCGCGGGTGAATTTCCGGAACAAGCCAGCGGTGATGGTGATGCCGGAACGCGAAACTCCCGGCCAGAGCGCCAAGGCTTGGGCCGTTCCGATGGTGATGGCATCGCCCATGTCGGATTGTTCGAGGTTGCGGTTGAGTCTGGCCCGGGAGTCGGCCCACCACATGACGAGCGCAATGACCACCATGGAGACGCCGATGATGCCCGGCAGGCGCAAGTGCTCTTCGATTTGTTTGTCGAACAGTTTCCCTAGGATAGCGCCGGGAATCGTGCCGATGATCATGAACCAGAACAGACGGCGGTGCTGGGCTACCTCTTGTGGAGGAGCGCTTTTGGGATAACTCATGCCGAGGCCACAAAGGGTCAGGGTCAGCCAGTCCTTGAAGAAGTAGAGAAGGACGGCGACCAGGGTTCCGGCGTGGAGCGCAACGTCGAAGGCCTCGCCTGGATCGGGCCAGTGCAGGAGCCAGGGGAAGAGGACGAGGTGGGCGGTGCTGCTCACGGGGAGAAATTCGGTGAGCCCTTGCACAACGGCGAGGATGATCGCCTGAATCAGGGGCATGGGACTTTAGGTTTCCTTTTGCGCCGACTTTGCTGTGGTAGCAGCCGGCAGGATTTTGCGCATCTCGTACGCATCAATGCGGCCGAGATAATAGCGTTTCAGGACGGCTTCGATACGATAGCCGTGCCGCTGCCAGAAGGCAACCGCGGCGTCGTTCTCGAGTGAGGTTTCGATCAGCACGTGGCGGACGCCATGGAGCGTGAGGTTTCTCTCGTGTTCGATAAGCAGCGCGGATCCAATTCCATGCCGCCGACGACCTTGGGCCACATCGAGGGTGATGACATGGGCCAGCGGCGGATTCTGCTCCGAAAGAACGAACCCCGCGACTTCCTTGCCGTCGACAGCGAGAAGGCACCCTGCGGATGGCAGCGTCAGAAAATAGTGCAGGGTCATCCGCGAGTACGCGATGCCCGGTGGAAAGCAAGCCAGGTCGAGGCGATGCAGCGCCGCGAAGTCGTGCTGCTCGTAAGCGCGTAATGTCAGCGACATTTTGTGTTGTCGGGCGATCGCTGGCCATTCGCCAACAACGAAATCAGGAAAAGGCGCAGGTCATCTGTGGGGAGTCTTGGCATCGCATGAATATTGGTTAACCAAAACACCTCAACCCCTTTTTTTCCTAAGCGTCGATTACCAAGGAGCTGAAAGTATTTGTTTTGATAAAGTTTTGCAAGTGTTGATTCTGCGGGAGTTGCAGCCGCAGGATTTGTGGAGGGAAATCCGTCCAGTTTCAGAGAAGGCCGAGGTTTGCGCGGCTACCTGCGAACAGCTGGAGGACGGAAACCAATTAGACGGGCTCTTTAGTCCTCGGCGAGAGCCCGCATCGGGGACGTCCGCGCGGCGCGTTGGGCCGGTAGGAGGCACGCGGCGAGGCACACCACCGCCGTGATGCAGGCAGCACCGGCGAGGACTGCGACGTCAAGCGGCGGTACTTCGAAAAGCAGCGTGCGCATGGCGCGGCCTTCCTGCCACGCCCCGATCAAGCCTAGTAGCGTTCCGCCAGCTAGCAAGCGTAAAGACAGAGAAAGAAACTGGCTGCGGATCTGGCGAGGTTGCGCCCCCAAGGCCATGCGCACGCCGATCTCTCGGCGTCGCTGTGACACGGCGTAGCTCAACACGCCGTAGGTACCGATGGAAGTGAGCAATAGAGCTATCCCTGAGAACACGCCAGCCAGAAGTGCCGGCGAGCGACGAGCGACCAGGCTGTCGGCGATGCGAGTGTCCATCGACCGGAGGTCATCGATTGGCACGTCGGCGTCGATTTGCCGTACCACCTTTTGCAGCGTCAACGCGAGCGATTCCGGTGCCAGACTGGTGCGGACGGCGACGAAGATGCTGTCACCGATACGGAAGGCATAGGGATAATAAATTGCGCCCTGGGCTTCCCCTTCGGTGAGTCCCGCTTGTTTGGCCCCGCCAACGACGCCAACGACGGTGAAAGTTTCGGCGTCCTTTCCCGCTTCGGAGCCTTCCCATAATCGTTGGCCAATCGCGCTGGCGTGCGGCCAGTAATAACGCGCGAAGTCTTCGTCCACAACGCAGATTCGCTCCGAGCGGCGTGAATCGTCGGCGGTTAGAAAACGTCCTGACCGCAGGGAGAAGCCCATAGCGCGAAAGTAGTCGCCGGCGACGCCGTAAGAATAATGCCCTCGCGCTGACTCCCCAGAGCGGAGAACGTGACCCATTACGGTGGCCGCGCTTTTTCCGATGTTGCCACTGAAGGGCACATTGTTGACCACGCCTGCGGACACCACCCCCGGTAAGTGGCCGATCTTGTCCATCAAGGCTTCAACGAATGTCAGACGGGCCGCTTCCGAGTAGTCTGCCCAGGGAAGCAAGATTTGCCCGGTGAGGACGTGGTCGGACTGGAAGCCTGGAGAAACGGCCATCACTCGCTGAAGACTGAGGGCCAGCAGACCCGCTCCGGCCAACAAAAGGAATGCCAAAGCAATCTGAGAGACGATGAAGGTATGGCGTAGGACTTGAGCGGCGCGGCCGCTCGTTCCGCCCCGGCTCTCCGACTGAAGCGCACTACCGAGATGCCGTCGAAGATTGAACCAGGCAATGGGCACCGCGAACACGGTACCCATAACGATGGCTGCAACCAGGCCGACCAATGCCAATCGCGCATCCAAGGCGATGCGACCTCCCAAGGGCAGGCGATCAGCACCCAACACCCGTAGAAGGTGGATTCCACCGGCACCGACGACGAGCCCGAATAGTCCTCCGACGAACGTGAGCAAGGTGGTCTCGACTATCACTTCGCTCACGACGTATCCCCGAGTTGCGCCAAGGGCCTGGCGAACGGCTAATTCTTTAACTCGACTACTGGCACGGACCAGAAGGAGGTTTACAAGATTGACTGCGCCGATCAGGAGAAGGGCAATCGCGCCTGCTTGCAACAGCAGTAGAGTGGGACGGATTGCGGCAACGTGGTCGGCATGCAATGGCACCACGAGGGAACGAAAGCCCGCGTCGGCAATCATCTTGGCCTGGGGGTCGTCGACTTCCAACGCCGCGTTCTGCGCGTCCAGCTGAGACTGGGCTTGTGCGAGAGTGGCGCCCGGTTGGAGGCGGGCAATCATTTGGATGACATTTCCGCCGGCATGCCGCCGCGATGGCGCGCGATCTTCAGCGCGTGACGCAAGCGGGAGGAACACCCGGGCATCGGAAGAGAGAAAGCGGAAGGTGGGAGGCAAGACACCGATGACGGTTCTGGGAACGCTGTTTACACGAATCTGCTTTCCGATCACATGGGGATCGGCGTTGTATCGTTGCCGCCAAAATGTGTCGGAAAGAATGGCAACGTCGTCGGTTTGAGAAGTGGTTTCCTCGTCTGTGAAACTACGTCCAATCACAAGGCCGGGCCCAAGAGTAGCGAAAAAATCCGGAGATACTCGCATGGTCTGCTCGCGTTCCGTCGAGCCGGGCTCACCGACAATCTCTGTGCCATAGCTATAGATCGCGAGCGAGGCGAAGGCCGGAATCTGACCTCGGCGTTCGTAATAATTGGTTATCGAGGAGCCGTCGCGCTCGACGCCCGCTTTAGGATAGGTATTGAATATCGTCATGAGCCGGTCGGGCTCGGGAAATGGCAGCGGACGGAGTAGGACGGAGTCGATCACGGCAAAAATCGTTAGATTGGCACCGAAACAAACGGCAAGGGTCAAAAGAGCGGCGGCCGTGAACCCGGGCGTCTTTCGTAGCAATCGGGCGGCATAGCTCAGCTCTCTACGAAACTCATCAAACAGGCGCATGCCCCGTTGCTCGCGGCAGTCTCCTTTGACACCGTCTACGCTGCCGAACTCCATACGTGCGTGGCGGGCCGCTTTTTCCGGTGACATGCCAGAGCGCACGAGGTCATCGGTATATTGTTCGACGTGAAAGCGGAGTTCCTCGGCCATGCCGTCTTCAAATTCCCGACGTCGAGCGAGCACTCGAAACAGAGAACGCAAGCGCCTGAACATGTCACACCTCCTCCGACGTCGTGCTCAAGGCCGCGGCAATCGCAGAAACCAGCCGGTTCCAACCCGCCGTTTCATCTCGCAGGCGGCGGCGCCCGGCAGCAGTCAAGGTGTAGTACTTCGCCCGGCGGTTGTTCTCGCTCTGACCCCATTCGGCGGCGATCAGATCGTGATGCTCCAACCGATAGAGGGCCGGATATAAAGAGCCCTGTGGAATCTCAAGCGCATCCTTTGAGATCTGCCGGATACGCAGCAACACACCGTATCCGTGCAGCGGTTTCAACGACACCGCTTTCAGAATCAGCATGTCGAGTGTGCCGGGAAGCAGTTCGGCGGTTTTGCTCACGATGCGGGCGCCTCCTAGACCAGCTAGGAGTCTAATCTCTGCTCTCCTAGTTTGACAAGGGGAAAGTGCGGCGACTGGTCTTCCGCAAAAAGGCCTACAGTTGAGGGATACGCGGGCCAATCCTTTGGTGAGTAGCGCGATCGGAAGGCCATATCAAAAAGGCACTTAAGGGCCGGAACTCGTTCCAAGGTGAAGTACATCTCCACGTTCTGCTGGCAGGATAAGAAGGTGTTGGTAAACGGCGATATCGAAGACGGGCCTGCATGTGCCGGTTTGGCTCGTACGAGCGCATCCAGGCGCGTGGCAACTTCTACTGGAATTCTCCGTGAAAAACCTGAGGACTTCTGCTCGGGCGGCGCGTATCGTTGAAGCAACCAAAGTCAATTTTGGCGCGTGATGAAAAAACTCAAATTCCTGGTTTCTCTCCATACGAAGGATAACGATTTCCAAATCGCACAGGCCGCGGCCGCAAAAGAGGCCGCGCACAAATTTGGCGTCGACGCGGAAATCACTTTCGCCGACAACAATGCCGTGGATCAAAGTACGCAGATCCTGAAAGCGATCCAGAATCGTCCCGAGTTCAGGCCGGACGCGATTGTGTTGGAACCGGTGAGCGGCACCGCACTGCCTCAGGTGGCTCGGGCTGCTTGCGCCGCCGGGATCGGCTGGGTGGTATTGAATCGAGATCCAGAATATATGCCGGAGCTGCACAAGGCGGCTACCGCGCCTAGCTTCGCGGTTAGCTCTGATCATGTTGAGATCGGGCGCATCCAGGGAAAACAATTTGCCGCCCTGCTACCGCAGGGTGGTTCGATCCTGTACCTTGAAGGACCGTCGCAAAGTTCTTCGGCGCAGAAACGTACAGCGGGGATGCTCGAGAGGAAACCGTCGAATATACAGGTCGTTATGTTAAAGGGACATTGGACCGAGGAAAGCGCTGAACGAGCCATAGTTTCCTGGCTGAAGCTCGCCACCTCGCAAAACAAAGCAATTGATCTTGTTGGTGCGCAAGACGATGCCATGGCTATGGGTGCTCGCAAGGCTTTTGAGAAGGTTACCAACGAGGAAGAGCGCACCCGATGGCTCAGCCTGCCATTTACCGGTTGTGATGGCCAGCTAAAGACAGGCCAAACGTGGGTGCGCCAAGGTTGGCTAGCCGCGACGATTTATTTGCCACCGCTTGCGGGAACGGCGGTCGAAATTCTTGCAAAATCCATGCAGGAGGGGACGCGGCCCCCCGAACGCACCACGACAGTGGCGTTCTCTATTCCGACTCTGGACACGCTGACTCCCCGAAAGTCACAACCTACTCCTCTTTCCTTTCCAGTCCGGAAACCATTTACTCCCTCGAAGCCCTGATTACGAACGCACCGTGGTCGTCAATGCCGAGGTCAACGAAGCGAATCAGACCGCTCTCGGGAATGCACGGGGAAGTGTCGTCGGCGCCTTAGTCGGAACATTTGGCGACCATCCTGAGGTTGGCCAGACTACTCGATACCAGCGCTTTGTAGGTGCCAGTCATGATTGGCCACGGTCCCATTTCATGCCCGTGAACCCGCAGAGTATGAACCCCGTGATCGTCCGACGTATCGGAGTTAATCTTCCTGAGTTTATTTTGTGATAGTGTTTTGGCCACCTACCGACGGAACTCGCTCTTCGAGCGACGTAAACAAGAATCGCCAGGTCAGTAGTGGAACACTCCCCGGCGAACGCGACTGCCACCGCCGGGCAGCCGCTAAATCGGCACAGGAGTATGTATGTCAGGCACGCAAACGGCAATCGTCACGGGAGCACAGCAAGGTATTGGCGCGGGTTTCGTGGAGGGATTTCTGCGGGAAGGTTATAACGTCGTCGCCACCTCTCTCCATGTCACTCAGTCGTTGACTTCCTCACCGCGCCTGATTCTCGTCGACGGCGACATCGGTAAGCAGGAGACCGCTGACAAAACGGTCAATGCGGCGATCCAAAATTTCGGAACCATCGATGTCCTCGTGAATAACGCGGGGATCTTCCGCACCAAGCCGTTTACCGAGTTTACGACCGAGGACTTCCATGCCCTGGTCTCGGTCAACCTGTTGGGGTTTCTGTACATCACTCAACTCACTGTGAAACAGATGCTAAAACAAGAATCGGGGAACGTGGTGACGATATCCGCGTCGCTTGTGGATCAGCCGTTTGCTCCCGAAAAGGCTTCCGTTTCGATGATGACCAAGGGGGGCCTGAATGCGCTGACCCGAAGTCTCGCCATCGAGTACGCAAAAGACGGTATCCGCTTCAACGCGGTGGCCCCCGGCGTCGTGAACACACCTATGCACAAGGATGATCCGCAGGACGTTCTCAAGAAGTCTCAGCCCATGGGGAAAATCGTGGAGATAAAAGACATCGTGGACGCCGTTCTCTATCTGGCGAGGGCAGGCCAAGTAACCGGAGAGATCCTGCACGTAGATGGCGGGGCGCACGCTGGCCGTTGGTAGACGCCGAACCCATTCTTAGGTCCGATCGGAGAAAGAGAAAGGAACACAAACGTGAAAGCGCAAAGGGCATCCCCCGAAGGCCCTGGGCCGGGCAGCCCGGAGCAGCGGTTGAAAGCACTTGGCATCCAGCTCCCCACGCCGCCGGAGCCTTTCGGCGTTTATGCGGAAGCGGTGCAGACGGGCGATTTGCTTTTTCTGACGGGTATGCTTCCCACGGAAGGCCGGTTGGCAAAATTCGTGGGGCGCGTCGGCGCGGAACTCGATGCGGAGGCGGGGCGTGCGGCCGCGCACCTCGCGGCGCTCAACGCCATGGCGGTGGCGCGCCAGCATCTGGGATCACTGGACAAAGTCACGCGGATCGTCCGACTCGGCGTGTATGTGGCCACCTCCGGAGACTTCCGCGAGCAACCGAAAGTCGCAGACGGCGCTTCGGAGTTGCTGCAAGACGTCTTCGGAAAAGACAAAAACCCCAGCCGCTTGGTCTACGGCGTTGCCAGCCTTCCGCTCGGCACTCCGGTCGAGCTGGAAGTCATCTTCGAGGTGGCGGGCTAGGAAGGGTCGAAGAACTGCAAGTTCCGGGGTAGCGGAGGCAACCAGACTGCTGCTCTGATTGCTAACGCGTGGAGCGAACCAGCTCCCGCGTGGGTTTAACTCCCGCCGTGGACCACCGCTTTTTCACGGCGCACCCGGTGAGGCAACTATGGTTCGAGAAGTCCCGTTCGTGCGTCGATCCGATATAGACCTGTGGCGAGGTGTCCAAAGCCACGGGTGTAAAATCCGCAGCTTGGTGGCAATTTTATTATCGCGTCAAGGACGACGCCGCCCGTCCCCTTGGACTCGTGGTACCATTTCGCTTTTGGAGGTGATTCGTGCCTCAGTATACGAGACGTGAATTTGTAAAGAGCACGCTTGCCGCCGGAGCGCTGGCTATCACTGGAAGCTTGCCGCTTCGAGCGGAGCGCCAGACGGCGACGGACTGGGTAACGCTGGGAAAATCCGGGGTGAAGGTGACTCGGCTGGCGTTTGGCACCGGGAGTTTTAGCGGGCAAGTGCAGCGCGACCTGGGACAAGAGCGGTTTACGGGCTTGGTGCGCTACGCCTACGACCGCGGCATTCGGTTCTTCGAAACCGCGGAATCTTACGGCGACATGCACCGGATGCTGGGAGTGGCGCTGAAGGGCATTCCACGGGACAGTTACCGGATTATGACGAAGGTAACTACTCGGGAAGGTGTGAATCCGCAGGAGAAAATTGACGAACTGCGCAAGCTCGCGAATACCGAATACTTCGACGTGATGCTGTTGCACTGGCAACATACCGCAACCTGGCCAGCAGACACCGGCAGGTGGCAGGACGGAATTTTGGAGGCTGAGTCGAAGAAGGCGGTAGTGAGTCACGGGGCATCGGTGCACGGGCTGCCGGCGTTGCGGCGAGTGGCCGGGAACAAATGGCTCGACGTTGCCATGATCCGGGTGAATCATAAAGGCGTTCGAATGGATGCTGAGGATTACGCCACGGACGGGCTGGGAAATGTCAGCGAAGTGGTCAGCCACGTTCGGGAGGTCCGCAAAGAGGGGATGGGCGTCATAAGCATGAAACTCGTGGGCGAGGGTACGTTTAGCCGAGAGGATCGCCAGGCGGCGATGAGGTTCGCGTTCAGGAACGCCGGGGTCGATTGCGTTACGGTTGGGTACAAGAACGCCGCGGAGATCGACGAGGCTATTGAGAATTTGAATCTGGCGCTCGCGTAGCAGGGGCCGGGACGAGTTTCCATCATAACGGCCTGCGTGAAATCGAACTGGGGTGATGGCCGGATTTTCCGTGACCGAAGGCGACCAAGACTTAGATTCAACGGTCGAACCTCAGGCAGCCTGCAAATTAAAGTCAAAACCTCACCCTTTCTGCAAAAGACCCTCAAAAAGTATGAGTCACCCGCGATTATGGGTGAACTTGATTTCTTCACATTCCTTCTCCTGGTTGGCCACGAGACAGTACCCCTTTGAAACCATGCTCCGGCACTTCGTGACAGGGCGCACCGTCATTCCAAGCTTTCGTCGAGGACTGCGGTAGTTCCGACATAACACAGTTGGACTGGCAACTTGCGGCTTACGAGCCGATGCCAGGAGAAGACGGCCGTCGATGAGCACTGAAGCGGCGGACCTTGCGAGAGTGGATAATTCAGGTTGACATCTTACCCGAACAGCAGCAGACTCGGGTTATATGTCTACCCAAGACTCGAGAGAACGATTGGAATTGCTGCAGGGCACACTGGATCTTCTGATCTTGCGCACGCTGATCTTTGGATCGCAACACGGGCAGGGGATCGCACGCGCCATCCAGGAAACATCGCAAGAAGAGCTGCTTGTCGAGCATGGCGCTCTCTATCCCGCGCTGCAGCGCCTGGAAGAGCGAGGCTGGATCTCGGCGAAGTGGGGAGTATCTTCCAACAACCGCAAAGCCCGGTTCTATGCGCTGACGGCAGCCGGACGCAAACAACTGGCAAAAGAAACCAACAAGTGGAAGCGGTTGACGGGGGCTATCGCGCGGATTCTGGGACCCGAGGAGGCGTAAAGCCATGTTCGGAGGCAATCGCAAAGCCGAGGACTTCAACTCCGAAATCGAGGCGCACCTGGAGTTGGAGATCGAGCGTTTGCAGGAGCAGGGGCTCAGTGAACAGGAGGCCCGAGCACGCGCACGCCGCTCTTTCGGCAACCGCACACAAGCGGAAGAGCGCTTCTACGAATCCCACCACTGGATCGGGCGAGATCATTTCTGGCAGGACGTCCGCTACGGTTTGCGCATGCTGCGCAGGTCTCCCGGCTTCACGGCCATCGCGGTCTTGACGATCGCCTTGGGCATCGGAGCGACGACGGCGATTTTCAGCATCGTCGATGCGGCACTGTTGCACCCGCTGCCGTACCCACAACCGGAGCAACTGGTAACCATCGAGGATGATCTTCCCGGCGTAGGCGCACTCGACGTGGGGCTATCCGTTCCGGAATGGCAGGATCTTCAGCGCTCTGGCATTTTTACCTACGTTTCGCCACTAGGGGGCGGGGACGTAAACCTCACGGGCGCGTCCAAGCCCGAACGCATCCGCTTTCTTTGCGTAGCGCCGAATTATTTCGCGCTGCTGGACGTGAAACCGCAGATGGGGCAGTCGTTTAACCCTGAGGATCACACGCTCGGATTTACTCTGGAAGGTCTCATCAGCGACGGCCTATGGAAACGAGCCTTCGCGGGCGATCCGCATATTCTGGGCAAGAGTCTCCGGCTGGACAACGACTTGTATCGCGTGATCGGCATCATGCCGCCCGGCTATCACGATCCGGGGCGGACGGCGGAAGAAAGAAACATCGAGATTTGGCTGGCATCGGGTTTTGCCGCCGAGCCTGCCCCTCCGCCGCAGCGCGGCTTGCGGATTCTTCCGGAAGCGATCGCGCGTATCAAACCTGGACTGACGCTTTCGGCTGCGCAGAGTCGCATAGACGCGTTGGTCGCATCCTTAAAGAAAGAGTTCCCAAAGGACTATCCGCCGCAAAGCGCATGGACCGTGCGCTTAGTGCCGCTCCAGGAGAGCGTAGTTGGCAACGTTCGCCAGTCGTTGATTCTGCTGCTTGCGGCGGTCGGACTGGTTCTGCTGATCGGCTGCGTGAACGTAGCGAATCTACTGCTCGCTCGCGCCAGTGCGAGAGGGCGCGAAATGGCCCTTCGGCAGGCGCTCGGAGCCGCGCGGAAGCGCCTCATCTCGCAACTACTAACCGAGGGTTTGCTTCTCTCGCTGGTCGGCGGAGCCGCCGGACTGGGGATTCTCTACTGCACGAAGGGGTTTCTGCTCCGGATCGTGCCCGAGAGCCTTCCGCGGCTCAACGAATTGTCGATTAACTGGTCCGTTTTACTCTTCGCGTTTGTCGCCACTCTCGTTTCCGGCGCGATTTTCGGCTTGGCTCCCGCGTTGCAAACCGGGCGATCGGATTTGACATGGATGCTCAAGCAGCAAGGGCGGGGCTCGACAGGCTCCGGGGAGCAAGCGCGCACGCGGCGGGTGCTGGTGGTCACGGAATTTGCTCTCTCCTTGGTGCTGATGATCGCCGCGGGTCTTCTACTCCGCAGTTTTGAGGATTTGTTACATGTGAGTCTGGGATTCGACCCGCAAAAAGTAATGGCGGTGCGCCTGTGGCTGCCAATTCCGAACGATCCGGAAACCGACGTTTACCGAACGGCTGCTCTGGAGGCGCCGTTCTTGCGAGAAATACTTCGCCGCGGCAGGACGCTGCCCGGAGTGGAACAAATTGCTATTGGTGATTTGGCAGCTCTTCCACTAGGCCATGATCGAAACGACCTAAACCCATTCCCGTTGATCATCGAAGGCCGCGAGACTCCCAGCAACGAGGCTCCTTTGGTCAACGGTTCGATCGTTACGCCAGAATATTTTCGTCTGCTGGGCATGACACTGCTGCGCGGCCGTCTGTTCGCCGAATTCGACGACGAGAAAGCACCGCAAGTCGCGGTGATTAACGAGGCCTTCGCGCAGACTTACTGGCCAAGCGAGGAACCCCTCGGCAAACACCTGAGGCTTAACAACGCGCGTGGCGCGGCAAGGGACACTTCCTGGACCACGGTCGTCGGTGTGATCGCAGACGCTCGAACCGAATCCATCTCGGAGGCGAGTGTTCCGCAAATCTATTTGAACTTGTACCAGAGGCAGGCGAAAGACCTGGCGATATTTGTGCGCGGGCGGCTCGATTCCGCCGCGACTCCTGTCGAGTTGCGCGAGCAAGTGCAATCGGTCGATCCAACGCTTCCCGTTTTTGGTGCGCAGGAACTCAACGAAACGGTAGCCACTTCTCTAGCCGAGCGGCGATTCTTGATGGAAATCGTGGCCCTGTTCGCGCTGACCGCTTTGCTGCTCGCGGGGCTTGGAATTTACGGCGTGATTTCGTACATCGTAAGCGAGCGCACTCACGAGATCGGCATTCGTATCGCTCTTGGCGCAGAAAAGAACAGCATATTGCAGATGGTCTTGCTTCAAGGATTGGGCCTAGCCGCTGCCGGTGCTGCGGTTGGTCTCGTCGGTGCTGTGATCGTGTCGCATCTGATGACGGGCCTGCTGTACGGCGTGAAGCCGACAGATCCCCTGACCTTCGCGGGCGTCGCCGTACTGCTCATCGGTGTCGCTTTGCTTGCTTGCTACATTCCGGCACGGCGCGCGATACACGTGGATCCGCTGGTCGCGCTGAGACACGAATAGCTCACCGCCTCGGATAGAAGCATGTGAGTGTCGTGCGTACTTCGTGCGGCAGGTTATTACGAATCGAAGGAGGATTTACGATGAAGCGGACTTCGCTGGCGGTCGTGGCAGTCACTACTGCTTGCCTGCGGCGGAACGACACTTTACGGTCAGGGGCAGTCGCAAGACCAAGCGCCGCGTCCGGCGCGTTCCCGAACAGAAGAGACGCTGGGTATTTGGAACGGCATCGGGAACAAATTAGTCGCCATGGCCCAGGATTTTCCCGAGGACAAGTACGATTTCAAACTGCAGAAAGAGCAACGCACCTTTTCAGAGAATCTTCTCCACGTCGCGGCAGTCGACTACGACATAATCCGCACCGTTTCCGGATCAGACATCGGTCCGGACTTCGGCAAGAACAAACACAACCCTTCACGCGACATTTACAAGACCAAAGCGGACGTAGTGAAGCTGATGCAGCAGGCCGTCGCGGACGGAGCAAATCTGATTCAGCAGCAGGGCGACGCCGGGTTGGACAAGATTACGGAAAAAGCGTGGGGGAACAGGATGGTCCACGACTCCTACGCGTGGAATGTGGGCGGCCGAGCACAGCGGCGAGCATTATGGACAGCTGGTGGTGTACTACCGCGCGAACAACCTGGTGCCACCCGATTCGCGGCGGGATCAGGCGCAACAGTCGCAGCAACCGCCGGCAATACGTGTCGTTGAGCTGAAGGCGACCGACGGCACGCTTTTGAAGGCAACCTACTTTGCCGCGGCAAAACCCGGCCCCGGCGTCTTGTTGTACCACCAGGGCAACCGGACACGCGACTCGTGGGACGCCATAGCTCGGCAACTCGCGGCGGCTGGAATCAACACGCTGACGCTCGATAGACGCGGATTTGGCGAAAGCGGGGGCAAAAAGCTGACCGACACTAGCGACGACATTGACACAGCGTTTCAATACTTGGTTTCGCAGCCAGGCGTCAAGCGCGATGTCATCGGCGTGGGCGGAGCCGGCTGGCTCGGCGTCGACCGTTCGGTCGAAGCAGCGCGTCAACACTCTGCTGAAGTGAAATCGCTGGTATTGCTTTCCGGAGAGACCGTCCAACCGGGCCTGGAATTCATGCGGCAGGCGTCACAACTGCCGGGACTGTTCGTCGTCGACGACGACGACGAATATCCCCCCACCGTGGAGGCCATGGAATTGCTGTACATCACCTCCTCCAACTCGGGCAAGAAGTTCGTCCATTACTCCGCGGCGCAAGAGGCGCCTTGGCTATGGTATGAAGACAGCAGCGGCAAAGTTTCCGCCAACGGCGGCCACGGAACCGACATGTTCAAGGCTCATTCCGAGCTGCCCGGCATCATCGTGGATTGGTTTGTGACCACGCTGATCAAGACACCGGGTCACGCGCCGGCGGACACCGTGGCATCTGCCGCAATCATCAACCAAATCCGGACGCCCGGCGGAGTCGCCCAGGTCACGCAGCAACTGACCGAAGCCCGGCAGAGAGATCCCGAAGCGCGCCTGTGGCCGGAAATTACCGTCAGCATCATAGGCCAAGACCATATGCGCGCCAGCGAGCCGAAGTTAGCAGTCGAGGTCTTGGGTCTCAATCTTCTCGCTTATCCGAAGTCGGCCGACGCACACGAGACCCTCGCCGAAGCGTATTTGGCGGACGGACAGAAAGATCTGGCACGGCGGCATGCCGAAAAGGCATTGGCCATCCTGGGCTCCCACACCGCACCAGCGTCCTCATGGACCGATACCCCGCAATACCGCGGTGAGATTGGTCGCGGTGCGCAGGATGTACTCAAGAAGCTAAATGCAACCCCCTGATAAGGGCCCTCACGACGAAACACTGCGGGGCTGGTCTTCGCAGGTTGTTGCCGATTTAAGGTCAACCACCAACGCCACCATGGTGGCGACGTGGTGAGACAGAGGATGGTGTCGTATGCGCAAGCCGTTCGTGCTGGTTGCGGCATTATTTCTCGCTCTGTTTTCAGGCGGGCAGTTGCCCGCCCAATTCCCGCTGCCGTGACGCTAGTAAAGGCCGGCCGGCTGTTCGATCCCCGGACCGGGAAGGTGCTTTCGCCGGCAGCCGTGCTGATCGAAAACGGCAAAATCAAGGAAGTCGGTTCGCCTTTGCAAGTGCAAGGTAACGCGCCCGCCGGCGTCAAGACAATTGATCTGGGCAGCGCAACTCGTACTGCCCGGGCTGATTGACAGTCACACGCACTTGCTGCTCGACGTAACGTTGCCCACGGAAGCGGAAGGCACTCGCCGGTATAACGGCGAGTTTGCTCCCGGGTTGTTGCTGGCGATCGCCGCCATGTCACCAAGTGAACGGGTGCTGCGGGGCGCGCAATTAGCCCGCGAGGATCTGGACAGTGGCTTCACGACCGTGCGAAATCTCGGGCATTCCGGTATAGAGGGGGATGTAGCGTTGCGCGACGCCATCAATGCCGGCCGCGTGCCGGGCCCGAGAACACTGGCCTCCGGGCGTAAACTTATTTCGCCGGGCGCGTATATCCGGAATCTCAATCCCGCGCTTGCCGAGTCCATCGTGCAACAGGAATTTCTAGAGATAGGCAGCCCCGAACGAGCGCGCCAGGCAGTGCGTACAAATGTCTCCTACAATGTCGACCTTATAAAGATTACGCTCGGGGACGATCTCACACAGGGGGAAGTAACCGCGATCGTCGATGAAGCTCACGGCCAGAACCTGAGAGTTGCCGTCCACGCGATCACCGCGACCAGCATTCAAATGGCGATTAATGCGGGAGCAAACTCGATTGAGCATGGCAACGGTGTGACCGACGAACAACTGAAGCTGATGCGCGATAAGGGGATTTTTCTCGACCTAACCCCGACCTGGTATGACGGCTTTGATACCAGAATTCACGACGCCAGCATTGTGATGTCTCCTGCTTTTCGATCTGAACTTGTCACCGGCGATGATCGCGCCAGGGAGCGGGCAGCGGCCCGGGTGCAGCGGGTATTGAAGTCGGGAGTAAAGTTTGCGGCGGGATCGGACATGTGCTGGTTCTATGCGGGAAAAACGCGCGGGCAAGCCTCGGCCATGATGTTTGCCGCTTTGCACAAAGCCGGAATGCCGCCGCTCGACGTCCTTCGAGCGGTCACGACAAATGCTGCAGAAATGCTGGGTTGGCAGGATCGCGTGGGCGCCGTTGAGCCCGGAAAATTTGCTGACCTGATCGCCGTGGCCGGAGATCCGAACAGCGACATCAGTGAGCTGGAGCGAGTTCGATTCGTGATGAAGGACGGCCAAGTGGTCAGGAATGATATTGCTTCACACTAAGGCATAAGCTTACTCGCTTAAAACAATCCAGCACGGCAAATGAGTTACCACCGTAACGAATCTGAACGATGACAAATCAACCGCCGCAACTTTCAGAGATGCCGGCTACAACCGCAGGGCGATCCTATACACTGCGTTATTTTGACCGGGCGGGCCCAGGACCCACCATCCTTTACATTCACGGACTAGGCTGCTCGAAAGCAGATTTCATGGAAATGACTTCGGTTTCCGAGCTTCAGCCCTTTCGTTTAGTGGCCGCGGATAACCCCGGTTGCGGGGATTCATCTTACGATGAGAACCATCCGCTGAATATTGACGGCGTTGTGGAATTGATTGAGAAGTTTGTGGCTCATTTGGGGCTAAACCGTTTCCTGCTGGTAGGGGGAAGCATGGGAGGGTTGGTCGCGTTGCTCTATGCGGAGCGGAATCTGAACAAAATAGCCGGCTTTGTGAACGTGGAAGGTAATCTCGCGCCAGAAGATTGCATGTTCAGCCGCAAGGTGATACCTCATTCGTATTCGCATTTCGAAAAAGTGGTATTCCCGCAAATGAAGAGGGCGCTGTTCGCAAAGGCAGGACGGGGATTTGCGAAGCATTTGCGAGTTCTGGAGAAAGCAAACCCCCGGGCGTATTACGATTACGCTTTCCAAACTGTCGAATATTCAGACCACGGCAATCTGCTGGAGCGTTTCCTGAATCTCCCGGTTCCAAGATGTTTTCTGTACGGCTCAGAGAACCGCCATCTATCGTACTTGCAACGACTCGTTGAGTCAGACTGCATTGTTATCGAAATACCCAACGCGAATCATTTCCTGTTCTACGATCAACCGAATTATTACGGAGCGGCCCTGGCCTCGTTTGCCCAGAATTCCTGTTCCTTCTCCCCAAGGGACAAATCAGGAGAGACCACTCTAACTGAACAAACACGAGTCTTTCTGGCTGGCGTTGGCAGCGCTCCTCTTTGTCCCGGCGGCCTCGGGGATCGTGCACGATGTCGTAGCGTCAAGCACGCCCGAGACGAAATCGTCTCAGCCGCCTCGTCAACGATGCGGCGGCCCCAGCATCTTTGGCAAGCTCTGTGGACTCGCGTGACCCGGAGATCGCGGCAGAGTGCGGGCTTAGACTTCCAGGATTACCGGGAGAATCAGTGGGCGCTTAGATGTGTGTTTGTTGATGTAGCGCTTGAGGTCTACGCGGATTTTTTCTTTCATCACGGACCAATCCATTTTTTCTTCGGAGTTGGACTGTTCGACGGTCTTTAGGACCACGTCGCGGGCGCCGGCCATAAGTTCCTGCCCGTTATCGCTGAACATGCCGCGGGTGACGATTTCAGGTTGCATATCCATGCGCCCGGTGTGTTTGTCGATAGCGATGATGGGGACAACGACGCCGTCTTCAGAGAGGTGCTTGCGGTCGCGGATTACCGCTTCTTCGATTTCTTCGAGGGAGCCAGAATCGACCAGGACGCGGCCTGCGGTCACAGGGTCGCGGCGATAAGCGCCATCTTCGGTGAATTCGACGGTCTGCCCGTCTTCGAGCAAGAGGATTTCTCCGGATACGCAGCCCAATTGGTGGGCGAGGGCGGCATGGCGGAACAGGTGGCGAAATTCACCGTGGACGGGAATGAAATATTTGGGCTTGCAGAGTTGCAGGACCAACTTTTGTTCTTCCTGGCTGGCATGGCCAGAGACATGAATGGTCCCGCCAGAATTATCGTAGTAGACCAGGGCGCGGCGGCGGAACATGTTGTCGAGCATGCGGAAAATGGGCTTTTCGTTGCCGGGAATGATGCGGGCGGAGAGGATCACGGTGTCGTCTTCGTCGACCGAAACGAAGCGATGATTGTCGACGGCGATGCGCGACATGGAGGACATGGGCTCGGCCTGACTGCCGCTGGCCAGGATGACGAGACGCTTGGGATCGAATCCACGAATATCCTGGGGGCGGACCACCATGCCGTCGGGGATGCGGAGATATTCGAGCGAATGAGCGATTTCGATGTTGTCGACCATGCTGCGGCCCACGAAAGCTACCTTGCGGCCAACGCGCGACGCGATGTCGATGACCTGCTGAATGCGATGAATGGAAGAGGCGAAACACGACAGCACGACCCGACGGGGTGCCGAACGGCAGAGATCTTCGAGGCGCGGGATTACGGCGCGTTCGGAAGGCGTGAATCCCGGTCGTTCGACGTTGGTGGAGTCGCTGAACAGGGCCAGCACACCTTCGTTTCCGTAGCGAGCAAACGTATGCAAGTCGAAAGGGGCTCCGCCCACGGGGGTTTGATCGATCTTGAAGTCTCCGGTGTGAATGACCACGCCAAGCGGCGTGCGAATAGCCAGGGCGACGCAGTCGATGGTGCTGTGCGTCACGGGGATGAATTCGACTTCGAAGGGATCGATCTCGACCAAGCGGCCAGGGATCACTTCGCGAAGAGTGGTGGAATCGAGGAGGCCTGCTTCTTCCAGGCGCTTTTTGACCAGCGCAAGAGTGAATCGCGTGCCATACACGGGGACGTTTAGATCGCGCAGGATGTACGGCAGCGCGCCGATGTGGTCTTCGTGGCCGTGGGTGAGTACGATGGCTTTGACGTTGGCGCGATTTTGTTTGAGATAGGTAATGTCGGGAATGACCAGGTCCACGCCGAGAAGTTCGGACTCAGGGAACATCATTCCGGCGTCGATGACAATGATGGCGTCACCGAGCCGCAACGCCATCATGTTCATTCCAAATTCGCCGAGACCGCCCAAGGGGATTGCTGTAAGGGACTGCGAGGTCTTACTCAAAGAATGGTTATCTCCATTTATCCAGTATTGATCGTATCACATGGTGCGTGCGAGGCGTGTGCGAGGAGGGTACGGTGAAACAAATTGTCGCTTAGGTTGATGGTGGAGTTGAGTCGAGATCCTGGGTGGAGTGGTGGATGGAGTGGAGGTTGGGTGAAGGGTTAGGTAGAGTGTTTGGTCGTGTCAGGTCTGGGGATCGCGCGGGGACATGGGGGGCGCCAGACGGTGAAGCATTTGGAACCGGGCGGAAGTTTGGCACACCAAAAAGTGCGGCTTGAAGGAGAGCGAGATGAGCGAAGAAAACGGAGAGCTAACACGCAGAAAGTTTTTGGGAGCCGGATCGGCGGCGATGCTGGCGGCGGCGGCAAGCGTTGCGGGTGCGCAGGAGGCGACGAAGCCGCCGCGTTCACCGGACCATCATTTGCCGAACGAACAGAATCATGGGCCACAGAATGCACCGCTGGAAGCGGAAAATCCGAGCGCGGTGTGGGCGACCGAAACGGATTCGGGGACGGTGCCGCCATTCAAGTACCCTTTCGCGCTGGCGCGAAAGAGGATTGAGAGTGGCGGGTGGACGCGGCAAGTGACGGCGAGGGAATTGCCGATTTCGAAGACGATTGCGGGCGTGGAGATGCGGTTGACCGCGGGGGGAGTGCGCGAACTGCACTGGCACGTATCGTCCGAGTGGGCCATCATGCTGTACGGCAATGCGCGGATTACCGCGGTAGATGCTCAAGGGAAGGGCTTTGTTTCCGACGTAGGGGAAGGCGATCTGTGGCTATTTCCACCAGGCGTACCACATTCGATTCAGGGGTTGGGCCCGGATGGATGCCAGTTCCTGCTGGTGTTCGACGATGGAAACTTTAATGAGTTTGAGACGTTTTTGCTGACCGACTGGATTGCACATACGCCGCGCGAAGTAATGGCCAAGAACTTCGGAGTGACGGAAGGGACCTTTGACAAGACGCCGAAAAAGGAGTTGTTCATTTTTCAAACCGACCTGCCGGAAGATTTGAAGAAGGAACAGCAGTATGCGGCCGAAGGAACCGGGACGGTGCCGCAGCGAATGGACTTCAAGCCCAGCCAGATGAAGCCGACGAAAGTGACGCCGGGCGGGGAAGTGAAGATCATCGACGCGAAGAATTTCCCGATCACGCGTATTTCGGCGGCGATCGTAAAATTGAAGCCCGGAGGACTGCGCGAGCTGCACTGGCATCCAAACGCGGATGAGTGGCAGTACTTCATCAGCGGACAAGGGAGAATGAGCGTGTTCACGGCTGGAGGACGAGCGCGGACAATGGATGTGCAGGCCGGGGATGTGGGCTACGTCCTGCAGTCGAATCCGCACTACATTGAAAATACCGGGGACACCGAGATGGTGTTTCTGGAAATGTTCAAGAGCGCTTACTACGAGGATATCTCTTTGGCGGAGTGGTTAGCGCATACGCCGGCTTTGCTGGTCGATCAGCATTTGAAGGTTGGGCAGGCAATGTTGAAGGCGATTCCTAAGGAAGAGGTTGTGAACCGGCCTTTGTAGATGCTCGGCACCGGCTCCGCGAAGGGCTCGCTGGGGATGCGCTAAAGCGCGCCCCGGCATCGGGCGCCCGGGCAGAGCTGAGCGCAAGGGTCCTACTTGCACTAGATGTAGAGGCGGCGTTTCTGATGGCTCAACGGGCGCCGCCTGCGAACAGATGCACGATGGCGACCAGGATGATTGCGCCTACCGTGGCTGCCGCAAGGCTGAACAGGAAGCCACCGCCGAGAATGCCTAGTTTCATGAAGAGCCAGCCGCCCAGGACCGAACCGACGAGACCAAGAATGATGTCCGTGATGCAGCCGTAGCCCTCGCCGCGGGCAATTTTGCCTGCCAGCCAGCCGGCGATCAGGCCAATTACGATCCAGCCGATTAGGCCACGCTCGTATTGCTGGTATTGGACGACAACCACGCGATCCTGAAGAAAAGTTAGGGGAAGTGTCGCTAACATTCGGCCTCCTCGGGCGAACGGCAGTGATAGTGATGTTGTGATGTGGGCATTGTAGCTTTGAGGCCGAAAAATACCAACAGAGAGAGACAGTTGCCGAAGCCGGCTGGAAGCCGGCGCCACCGTCAAGCGGGTGCTGGCCTTGGTTTTAGCGATGGCCTGGTTGCTGTTGAGTCATGCAGTGGAGCGTGCCCAAACCGAGGACTAGATCGCGGCAGGCGATGCCTACTACCTCGCGGTCGAGAAACAGGCCGGCCAGGGTGTTGAGGGCCACACGATCGTTTGTATCGTTGAAGGTCGGGACGATCACTAACTTGTTGGCGATATAGAAATTTGCGTAGCTGGCGGGTAGGCGCTGGTTGTCGAAATAGATCGGTGCGGGCATTGGTAGCGTTTCGATGCGGAAGGGTTTGCCGTTGGTGTCTTTCATGGAACGGAGTAACGCCAGATTTTCTTTCAGGGGACCGTGATTTACGTCGGCTGGATCTTGCTCTACGACGGCTACGATTGTCGTGGGGTTCACAAAGCGAGCCAGGTCGTCGACGTGCCCGTGGGTGTCATCACCGGCGATGCCGTTGCGCAGCCAGAGGACTTGCGTGGCGCCTAGATAGTTGCGGAAGACTTGAGCGTAATCGTCGCGGGTGAAGCCCGGATTTCGCTCTTGCGTGGTGCTGAGGAGGCATTCTTCAGTGGTTAGGAGGGTGCCGCGGCCGTTAACGTCGATACTGCCGCCTTCGAGGACTACGCGGCGGCCGTTGTGCGTCGGCTGCCAGACGCGATGCTTGAGTTTCTTGTTGACCTGGGCGGCGGCTACGGAGTCTTTTTTATGATTGTTATACTTGGCCCAGCCGTTGAAGAGCCAATGCGTGTAGGCGATTTCTCCCGTGGTGTTGCGGACGGAAATGGGGCCGGAGTCGCGCATCCAGCCGCGATTTGTGGGTACGCGAAAGAAATCGACGGCGGCCAGATTGGCGCCGGATTTTTTCAGGATGGCGCGGACTTTGGATTCAGCGGCGCGATTTTGCACCAGAAGATAAACGCGCTCGACGCGCGCAACGTGGCGGACGATTTCCGCGAACGCCCACGGGATCGTTGGGAATTTTCCAGGCCAGTCGGTCTGTTCGTGCGGCCAGCCGAGCCACGTAGCGTGGTGATTTTCCCATTCGGCAGGCATCCAGTAGCCGAGATCAAAGGGGGTTGGAGTCGAAGCGGGAGTTTGCGTTCGCGGCAAGCGCATTATTCGCCGAGCCAGCGATTGAGGATGGGGCCGTAGGCGTCGATGCGGCGGTCGCGGAGGAACGGCCAATTGCGGCGGGTATCTTCACTTTTGGCAGGGTCACACTCGACGACCAGGATCTGTTCTTTGTCGTTCGATGCTTCGCTGACGACTTGGCCGAAGGGATCGGCGACGAAAGAATTTCCCCAGAATTCGAGACCTGCATCGCCAGCTTCCGGTTTGCCTTCGTAGCCGACGCGGTTTACGACCGCTACGTAGATGCCATTGGCGATGGCGTGCGCGCGTTGAATGGTGCGCCAGGCGTCGAGTTGGGCGGCGCCGAACTCGGCTTTTTCGTGCGGGTGCCAGCCGATGCTGGTCGGATAGAAAATGACCTGCGCTCCGCCTAGCGCAGTCACTCGCGAGCCTTCCGGATACCACTGATCCCAGCAAATCTGCACGCCGATTTTTCCATACTTCGTGTTGAAATTCGGAAAACCGAGATCTCCGGGCGCAAAGTAGAATTTCTCGTAGTAAAGGGGATCGTCAGGAATATGCATTTTCCGGTATTTGCCGAGGAAGCTGCCGTCGGCGTCGAGGACCGCGCAGGTGTTGTGATAGACGCCGGCGGCGCGCCGTTCGAATAGCGAAACGACCAGGACTACTTTTTTTTCTTTCGCGATTTGCGCGAGGGCTTCGGTGGCGGGGCCCGGGACAGGTTCGGCAAGATCGAACAACGCGGCATCTTCCTTGCGGCAAAAATATTCGCTGCGAAAAAGTTCGTGCAGCGAGATGATCTGCGCGCCGCGGGAGGCAGCTTCACGGATCTTATCGATCGCGCGGGAGAGATTTTCGTCGGCGTTTGGCGTGCAACGCATCTGCACGAGGCCAATTGTAAATTTGTCTGCCATGGAATTTTAGTTTAGCATGAGGCGCAACAATGCTCATTCGTATGAATGTTCTTTCCTTCGGTGCGCGTTTGTATTATCAATCTCCGTGAACGCGGATTCGTGAGCACGTTTCGTAACACGGACAAAGCCGTGTGGTGTAATACGTAAGCGATGGCATCAAATTCCGGTTGCGGACCTTCAGGAGTGTAAATGGCAAAGAAGAAGAAGACGGTCACCAGACGGGTGCTGCACGACCCAGTCAAGGACAAACTCCGGCCGATCTTCCCACTGGATTTATCCAAATGTCGGACGATCGATGAGTTGGTACGCGCGATGGGCGACACGGCCTACACCGGGCGCCAGATCGGGGACGCGGCCGACGTTCTCGAGGCCATGGCGCGCGACAAAGAGTGTTTCGTGGTGATGACGCTTTCTGGCGCGCTTACGGTCGGCAAAATGGGGCTTGTCTTTTGCGACTTGATCGAAAGCGGCATCGTCAACGCCATCGTATCCACCGGGGCGTTGATGGCGCATGGTCTTGTGGAAGCCACCGGGTTGTCTCACTTCCGTTACGATCCGTCGAAAATGAACGATCGGGAACTGTTCGACGCCGGTTACAACCGCGTTTATGACTCACTCGAGCCGGAAACGAATCTGGATCATGTGGAAGACGTCGTGGATGGGATTCTCGAAGAGTGGGACGCGAAGGAAATCGTTTGCAGCTGGAAGTTGCACCGCAAGATTGGCGAATACCTGATAAATCAGAGCGGTGGGCGTGGGATTCTCAAGTCGGCTTATCAGCACAACGTGCCCGTATTCGTGCCGGCGTTTTCGGATTCGGAGCTGGGCATCGACTTTGCGCTGCATAAGCTGACGCGGCAGAAAACCAACCGGCCGTTGCTGCGTTTCGATCCGTTTGAGGATTTCGAAAAGTTCGCCGACACGATGATGGCGGCCAAGCGCATGGGCATTTTCACGGTGGGTGGCGGCGTGCCGCGTAATTGGTCTCAGCAGTTCGGAGTATATGCCGAACTCCTGGCGCGGCGCGGCTATAAGGATGTTCCACTCAAGCGGTATAATTACGGGCTACGGATTTGTCCCGAGCCGGTACACTGGGGCGGGTTGAGCGGCAGCACCTACACCGAGGCGGTTTCGTGGGGGAAATTTCTTCCCACAGAAGAGGGTGGACGGCTCGCGGAAGTTTTTGACGACGCGACGGTGGCGTTGCCGCTGGTGGTCGGGGCCGTTTTGCAACGCATCGGATATTTCAAACCTTAGAAAGATCGAACCACAGAAGCTCGTAAACCTGCGGCCACGCCTGTACTTTCCGGTCCATGGACCGGAGGGGTCCGTTCTGAATTCGACCGTGCTTGCCTTTACGATCGCGCGAGAATCGGCGCCGTTGCGAAGGCCAGGTTCCGTGGGTCCGCGGCTAAAAAACACGGCGGGGTGAGCGGCCGTACTCCAGTGCACGTGGAGTTGAAAGGAGAAGCGTCGATGAGCAAAACAAGCGCGGTAAAGAGCCCGTCGATCTATGGCGTGCATCCGGGTGTAGCGATGCTGGAGAAGTGGGTCGCTGAGCTTAAACAGAAAAGCGGGCGTTCCCTGGAGGGATGGATCGCGCTGGTAAAGAAGGAGGCCCCGAAGGGCGAGAAAGAACGGCGCGCGTGGTTGATAACGAAGCACAAACTCGGGACGAACAGCGCTCGGTGGATCGCAGAGCGCGCGGACGGGAAGGGAGGCGAGGAAGACACACCGGAAGCGTATCTTAAAGCGGCGATTGGTTACGTTGAAGAGCAATACGCAGGGCCGAAGGAAAAGCTGCGGCCGATTTATGAGGAATTGTTGGCGCTGGGAAAATCGGTGGGGGGCAACGTGAAGGCTTGCCCGTGCAAAACGATCGTGCCGCTATATCGGAACCATGTGTTCGCGCAGATTAAACCTGCAACGAATACTCGGATCGATCTGGGATTTGCGCTGGCTTCGTACCAAGGAAAGTTCCCAAAGCGTCTGGTTGATACGGGTGGTTTGGCGAAAAAGGATCGTATTACCCACCGGATCGAGATTAACTCGGTCGAGCAAGTGGACGAGGATGTTCGGAATTGGCTGAGGACGGCTTATGAGTTGGACGCCTGAGGGACGCAGTGGAGGGCCTGTTTTTGGCCTCGGCGATGGCAGTGCAGCCGTGCTGCACCCATACGACGGAATCGGTACGGCGTCGCTTTGGCTTACGGGAGAATGGGTGGCAGGTTTTAGCGGGGCGCCGGCAAGGTGGCTGTGCGAGTTGACTAGTCGTCTTCGCCGATCAGGATGGCGGCGCCCAGGACGGTGGTCCACAGGCCGCGTTTGTCGCCCACGGCGGATTGCGTGACGTTCATGGTGCGCACGATTTTGTTCGAGATGCGATAGACCTCTTTTTTTTCGTCGAACGACAGATCGGGATCGAATTCCACGTTCAGCGTGGTCGCCAACATTTCCGCCGCGAGCTCTTCCGCGTATTCCCCGGCTACTTCTTCAGTTTCGCCGAAGGAATGGTGCTCGGAGAGGTAGCCGTACATCGATTTGTCGCTGGGTAGCGCCAAACCAATGCTCGCGGCGATCAAGCGGTGGGCTTCCTTGGTGGAATTCTCGCTGATGACGGTAAATGCGACCTGGCCCGGCTTGATATATTTCAAACCTTCGCTGCGCGAGATCAATTTGCAATTGGGAGGGAAGATCGACGAAACGCGCACGATGTTGCACGCCGCAATTCCGGCGTTTCTAAGAGCCAACTCAAAGCTCGAGAGCCTTTCACGATGTTTTCCGACGCCTTTGGTGAGAAATATTTTCTTTGCGACGAACGCCATGGTGCCGGTGTGGGTGCCTCCGTGAATGAGCTGAGAGCGAAAATTTTACCGCTGTGGAAAAGTAACAAGAAGGTTTTGCAGTGTCAACGCATTTCCCTGACGGTGCGCGCAGAAAAAGAAGCGAGCAGAGCGGAAACCGACGAGATTTGCACCATGGTGGCGGCGCGGCGGCTAATTGTTAACGTCTGATGAATTATTCGCTGGCGACATGTTGGAGCAGCTTGCCCAGGGGTTTGCTGAGCGCCAGGACCTTGCCCAGATCGGCTTGCGTGAAATCGGGCCCCGCGGTCGCGGAGTTAGAACCTTTTCGACTGATCTGGATGACGCCGATCACTTTGCCGCCTGCGAGAATGGGCGCGCTGATAATTTTTTGGATGGCATCGCCAGGCTCGCCGCTGCCCGTTTTCACGCCTTCGAACACCGTCGCGTGGCGCGCGGCGGCGAAATTGTTGTCAATCTCGGGCCGAATTTCGCGCACGGTTCGCGCAGCCAGAGCCGAGTTACTGGTCAAAGGGATAAAACCGACATTCTTGAGCGCTTCCGGCGCCAGAAAATGCAAATGGCGCCATTTTGCCGACAAGCCCAGGATTCCGACTTCGTCGGTTTTCACGCTCAAATTTTTGGCGATACGTTCGGCGACGAAAGACCACGCGATGGGAGCTTCGCCCTCCACAGCTCGGCCCAGTTTGTCGGCAAGGCGTTCGAGTTCGGAGACCAAGCTCATGTCTTGTCCAGGAAAAGTTTTGTGTAGTGCAACCAGGCGGAAGGCACCCGGTCAATTGTGGTGATATTTGAGGATAGCATCTTCGCGGACTGAGAAATTGTAAAAATGGCGTAATCCGGCGTTACTGATACGAGTCATCAACAGCGATACGAGCGAACCATCGTTTCGAAACGTTTGTTTTTTCCGTAAAGATCTCCAACTTGCATCACTGATCTCAACTGCCTATACTGAATTTGCCGCGATTCTGAGCGCCGAAACGCCGGGACGCGGCGGAGAGGGCATGTCCGCTACGGCAACCCGGCCTGACACCAGTTATTTCCTTCGCAAGCTGCATTCCTTGACCGGCATCGTTCCTGTTGGTGCATTTCTGGCAGAGCATTTCTGGTCCAACAGCACCATACTGGTCGGCGCGCGCCAGTACGACGAAACATCACAGACGTTGCAGACGATTCCGTTCCGCATTTTCGTCGAATGGGCTTTCATTTTTCTGCCGATGCTCTACCACGGGGGATACGGCATTTACATCTGGCTGCACGGGCAATCGAACGTTTCGGAATATCCGTGGGTGAAAAACTGGTTGTTCACCCTGCAGCGGTACACTGGACTGATTGCGTTTGCTTACATTGGCTGGCATTTGTACACCGAGCGCTGGCTGACGCATGGAACGTCTACGTACGCGACCGTTGAGCGCGACCTGCGGAATCCCTGGTATCTGGCGTTTTTTCTTGTCGGCATTCTGGCATCTTCCTTTCATCTGGGCGTCGGCATCTGGAATTTTCTGTGCAAGTGGGGATTGGCTGCCACGGTGCGCGCACAACGCGCCGCGGGACAGCTTGGCGTGCTGGTCGGCGTCACGTTCAGTGTAGTTGGTGTGCTGATCTTGCTTAGCTTCCGGTTGAATTGGCATCCCTTCGCCTCGTACGTTACTTCAAAATGAGACAACCCAAGATCATCGTCGTGGGCGGAGGACTCGCCGGGCTGATGGCCACGATTCGCGTGGCGGAAGCCGGTGTGCCCGTCGAGTTGTTCTCGATCGTGCCGGTGAAACGCTCGCATTCGGTGTGCGCGCAGGGCGGCATCAACGCGGCGAAGAATCAAAAGGGCGAAGGCGATACGACCCAGAAGCACTTTGACGACACCATTTACGGCGGAGACTTTCTCGCGAATCAGCCGCTGGTCAAGCGCATGTGCGAAGCGGCCCCTGGCATCATCGATTTGCTCGATCGCATGGGCGTTACGTTCAATCGCACGCCGGAAGGGCTGCTGGACTACCGGCGCTTCGGTGGCACGCTGTATCACCGCACAGCGTTTGCCGGAGCTACCACCGGCCAACAACTCCTGTACGCGCTTGACGAGCAGGTGCGGCGGCACGAATCCGAAGGGCGCGTGACGAAGCGCGAGGGTTGGACATTCTTGTCGGCGGTCATTGATGAGAGCGGGGTGGGTCGCGGGATTTGCGCCATGGATTTGCGCTCTATGGAAATAAAGACGTTTCCCGCGGACGCGGTGATTTTCTGCACCGGGGGAATCGGCGCCATCTTTGGCCGTTCGACGAATTCGGTCGTCTGTACCGGGTCGGCGCAGTCCGCGCTTTTCCAACAGGGCGTTGACTACGCCAACGGCGAGTTCATTCAGGTGCACCCGACAGCGATTCCCGGTGAAGACAAGTTGCGATTGATGAGCGAATCCGCTCGCGGTGAGGGTGGCCGGGTCTGGGTGCCGCGGAATCCGAACGACAAACGTGGGGCGAAACGTATTCCGGAGGCCGAACGATTCTATTTTCTGGAAGAGTGGTACCCGAAGTACGGCAATCTGGTGCCGCGGGACATCGCGACGCGCGCGATTCACCGCATCGTCTATCAGGAAAAGCTGGGCATCAGCGGACAAGCGGCGGTGTATCTCGATGTGACGCACATTCCGCGCGAGACGCTCGATAGGAAGCTCGAAGGTATCCTCGAGATCTATGAAAAGTTTCTGGGTGTCGATCCGCGCGAGGAGCCGATGAAGGTTTTCCCCGCGATGCACTACACCATGGGCGGAATATGGGTCAACACCGACGATCAGGCCACGAGCGTCCCGGGGGTTTACGCAGCCGGCGAGTGCGAATACCAGTATCACGGGGCGAACCGGCTGGGGGCGAATTCGCTGGTGTCGTGCATCTTCGGCGGCGGCATCGCCGGCCCGGCGTCAGTGAAATACGCTCGAGGGATTGAAAAAGGTGCGGATTCCGTGGATTCCAGCGTGTTTGCGCACGAGCAAAAGCGCCAGGAAGACAAGAACGCGCACCTGATCGCGCAGGACGGTACCGAGAACCCGATCACCATCTGGAAGGAGCTCGGCGAAGTGATGACCGAGCACGTCACGGTGACACGCATCAACAAGAATCTGGAAGGTGCGTACGGGAAGCTCAGCGAATTGCAGGCACGATACCGGAAAATCAATCTGAGCGACCGTACACGCTGGTCCAATCAAACCCTCAATTTTGCCCGCGAACTTGAAAACATGCTGGTTTTGGCGCGCGTGATCACCCTCGGTGCGTTTTACCGCAATGAATCGCGGGGTGCGCACTACAAACCCGATTTCCCGGATCGCGACGACGCCAACTGGCTCAAGACTACGCGAGCAAAATGGGTCAACAACGACGTTCAGCTCAACTACGAGCCGGTCGACATTTCGCAAATTCCACCGCGACCGCGCCGCTATGATGCGGCGAAATGAGATAGGAATGTCCGAGGCAAAACAAGTCCTGCTACGCATCAAACGGCAATCGAGCCCGAAGGAAGCGGCGCGCTGGGAAGAGTTTGCGCTCCCGTGGCGGCCCTCGATGAACGTGATTATCTGTTTGCGCGACATCGCCGAAACTCCGGTGACGCGCGACGGCAAAAAGACGACGCCGATTTCCTACGACTCCAATTGCCTCGAGGAAGTGTGCGGCTCGTGCGCGATGTTGATCAACGGCAAGGCGCGCATGGCCTGCTCCGCGCTGATCGACCAGCTCGAACAACCCATTCGCATCGAGCCGATGTCAAAGTTTCCCGTGGTGCGGGATCTCGCTGTCGACCGCCAGTTCATGTTCGAGAGCCTGAAACGCGTTAAGGCTTGGATTCCCATCGACGGCAGTTACGATCTCGGAGAAGGCCCGCGCATAGCTCCGGAAACACAGGAACGCGCGTATCCGCTCTCCCGTTGCATCACCTGCGGCAACTGCCTGGAAGTTTGCCCGCAGGTGAACGAACACAGCGAATTCATGGGCGCCGCAATCTTCAGCCAGGTTCGCTTGTTTAACATGCATCCCACCGGCGCGATGCACGCGAAAGAACGCTTGCAAGCGGCGATGGGCCACGGCGGCATCGAAGACTGCGCCAACGCGCAGAACTGCGTGAAGGCTTGCCCGAAGGGAATTCCGCTTACCGAATCGCTCGCCGAAATCAACCGCCAAGCTTGGAAACAAGCCCTACTCGGTTGGCTGATAGGGTAAACTTTCACCGCTCGTGTTACGAATCTCAGGGAGGTTGCATGCGCTCAGCCCGCGCGGTTGGTCTGTTTGCCGTGATTTTTCTGCTCGCTACCGGTGTCTTTGTTCGCTCTGTTCCCGCCGACGATTTGGCTGAACGCGCCCGCAAGCTGCAATTCTCATCGATCGTGATCGATACCCACGATGACACCACGCAGAGATTCTTTTCGAAGGCAGGCTTCGATCTAGGCAAGCGCAATTCCGATGGGGCCATCGACATCCCACGCATGCGCGAAGGCGGCATGAACGGCATCTTCTTCTCGATCTGGATCGACGGCCAGATCATGGGCCCGCCCGCCATACAGAAAGCCCTCGATCAAATCGACGCGGTACGCGAAAACGTAGCCAAGTATCCGAAAGAAATCGTGCTGGCGCGCACCGCCGAAGACGTTCGGCGCGCCCACGCCCAGGGCAAAATCGCCGCGTTGATCGGCGTCGAAGGCGGCCACATGCTCGGCAACGACATCCGCATGGTGCGCATCTTCTCCGACCTGGGCGTGCGCTACATGACGCTGTCTCATTTCTACAATACCGAGTGGTCTGATTCGTCCACCGACAAGCCTGCGCACAACGGTCTAACCGACTTCGGCAAAGAGATCGTGCGGGAAATGAACCGGCAGGGAATGCTCGTGGATATCTCACATGTCAGCGACAAAACCTTTTACGACGCGCTCGAGATCAGCAAGGCGCCGCTGATCGCTTCGCACTCCTCCTGCCGCGCGCTTTGTGATCATGTGCGCGACATGAGCGACGACATGATCAAGGCGCTGGCTGCCAAAGGCGGCGTCATCCAGATCAATTATGAGAAAAGCTTCATCGATCAGAATTACAAAAATGCTTCCGCAAAGGCCACCGGCGGCGTAGTCGAGTTGATTAGTCAGCTTAAGAAGATGTGTGGCGACGACGAGGAATGTTTCGAGCGCGAAGGTGCCAAACTCGAAAACAAGCTCACCGACGAAGGCAAACTGCCGCACGTCAGCTGGGAAAAAATCATCGATCACATCGATCACGCCGTGAAGCTGGTGGGAGCCGATCACGTTGGACTTGGTTCCGACTTCGACGGAGCGAACATGCCGGAGGGCATGGAGGATGCCTCCAAGCTGCCGAAAATCACCGAAGCATTGCTGCGGAAGGGTTATTCCGAAGGCGACATCCGGAAAATTCTGGGCGAAAACACCTTGCGCATCATGGAACAAGCCGAGAAAGTAAGCAGGGAACTCCAAGCCCAGCAATAGTCGTAATCGCGCCGAAACAAGCCGGCGATTCCGGCGTCTCGGAGTCAACCTCACCGCCCGGGAGAATGATGCGCAGTGACGTGCGTCGAATCATGCTTTTCGTGGGTCTCTGTCTTGCGGGTTTTGCATTGCTGGAGACCGGCGTGAGTGGTGACGACCTCACGGCCCGTGCGCGCACACTGCATTTCTCCTCGATCGTCGTGGACACCCACGCCGACACTACGCAACGCTTCATCGATGGCGACTTCGACCTTGGTCCGCGCAATTCGAAAGGGAGCGTCGACATCCCGCGCATGAAGGAAGGGGGACTCTCCGCGATTTTCTTCTCGATCTGGATTCCTAGCAAGATCACCGGTCCAATCGCGGTGAAGCGCGCTTTGCAGCAGATCGACGCCGTTCGCGAACAAGTCCGCAAGCATTCTCAAGACTTGGTGCTTGCTACGAACGCAGCCGAAGTGCGCGAATCTCGCCAGCAAGGCAAGATCGCATTGCTCATGGGCATCGAAGGCGGCCACATGATCAACAGCGACCTCAACGTTCTGCGCAAGTACGCGGCTCTCGGCGTCCGTTACGTGACCCTGACACACAGCGGCAACTGCGAATGGGCCGATTCTTCGACCGACAAGCCCGTACACAACGGCCTCACCGCTTTTGGCAAAGAGGTCGTCCGCGAAATGAACCGCTTGGGGATGATGGTCGACGTCTCGCACGTCAGCGACAAGACTTTTCGCGACGTGCTGAGCATCAGCAAGGCGCCGGTGATCGCATCGCACTCGAATTGTCGCGCGTTATGCGATCATCCTCGCAATATGAGCGACGAAATGATTCGCGCGCTCGCCGCCAAAGGCGGCGTCATCCAAATCAATTATCACGTCGGCTTCCTCAGCCAGGAATTTCGCAATGCGGAAAGATCTCGTCCGGAAATTAATCAGTCCATCGCTCTGGAAGTCCGCAAGCGCTGCGGTGATAAAGAGGGCTGCCAACTGATCGAAGGCGACCGGATCACGCGCGAATATGTCGAGCAGGGTAAACTGCCACGCGTCGATTGGACGAAGATCATCGGGCATATCGACCATGCGGTGAAAGTAGCCGGGATCGATCACGTAGGCTTGGGCTCCGATTTCGACGGCGCCAACATGCCGTTCGGTATGGAAGACGTCACGAGCCTGCCGAAAATCACGGAGGCCCTGTTAAGAAAAGGCTACTCCGAGGATGACGTAAAGAAGATTCTCGGAGAGAATACGTTACGGCTCATGGCGGACGTCGAGCGCATCCGCTGGGAACTGAACGCCGTGAAGTAGAGCAATACCATCGTTGGCCGGCTTCGGGTGCCGCACCCTTTGCGGTTTTCAAAGGGTGCGGGTTTAGAGTTAGCCTCGACGAGCCTTAACAAAAATCGGAGAGAAATCGAAAATGAATCCACGCATCTTCGGCACCAAAGCGAACAGAGCAGCAAGAACGGCTGTCGCTATAGCCCTGGCGCTTTGCGCAACTGCGGCCGCTTCAAGCGCGCAAACGCCGGCCCCGGCGAAGAGCTCCAGCCCGCAGGGTACTACCGCCAAGAAAACCGCCGGCACCGCCGCCCGCCCCGCCTACGATCGAGCACTCTTGCATCCCGCGCTGTTGAAAGAGAAGGCGCCCGACCAGTACAAGGTGCAATTTTCGACCACGCGCGGCGACTTCGTTGTCACCGTAACGCGCTCGTGGGCGCCGCTCGGCGCGGATCGCTTCTATAATCTGGTCAAGCATCATTTTTACGACAATGCCAGCTTCTTCCGCGTACTCCCCGGTTTCATGGCGCAATTCGGCATCAGCGCCTATCCCGCGGTCAATAAGGTCTGGGAACCCGCGGTCATCAAGGATGATCCCGTAACGCAAAGCAACGTGCGCGGGTACGTGACGTTCGCCACCGGCGGCCCAAACACGCGTACGACACAGATCTTTATCAACTTCGGAGACAACAAGCGATTGGATAACGATGGCTTCGCGCCCTTCGGACTGGTGACCGACGGCATGAAGGTCGTCGACATGTTCTACGATCAGTATGGCGAAGGAGCTCCCTCGGGCGGGGGCCCGGATCAGGACCTGATTCAGAAACAGGGCAAGCCGTACCTCGACAAGGGCTGGCCCAAGCTCGATTCCATCACGACGACAACGATCGTCTCACCCGTCCCGGCCCCCGGTACTAAGCCGGCTGCAGGAACGGCCGCGAAAACCAACGCCCCGGCGGACAAGAAGCCTCAGTAAGAAGACTCGGTAAGAAGACAATGATTCGTTTTTCGGCGTAAACGTATCTATTTTCCGCATTTGACATCCAAGAGACCGGACCGTATGCTAGGTTCGCATATGATTTTCTTTAGCCAGACGATGTGTTGTCCTTGCGCGTGCAACGCTGCGTGTCGCAGTACGCCCATCTCTGGCCAGGGGAGTTTCCGGACTTAGTCAGCAAGTAAGCGCGAGTTCCGAAGCCCACGTGCCAGAGGTTCAGGCGACGTGGGTTTTTTGTTTTTAGGCGGGCAAAAATCGCAAATGGCTGAAATCGCTAAAGAAACCAAAGCGCAACGCATCGAACGCTTCAAGCGCGAAAAAAACGCTTGGGAGCATTTCGACCAAATCCGCGAGTTTGCCCGTCAGGGCTATGCCTCCATTCCGCCGGAATGGTTCGGCACGTACCTAAGGTCGTGGGGCATTTACACGCAAGGTGACGGAGTCGGCGTCGTCGGCGGCAAGAACGGCGAAGGCAAATCGACGCCGTTTTTCATGGTGCGCATTCGTATTCCCAACGGGTTGCTCACGAGCCAGCAGACCCGCGCGATCGCTGATCTCGCGGAGCGCCACGCCCGCGGCGTCGCCGACATCACCGTCCGCCAAAACGTCCAACTGCACTGGGTCACCCTGGAATCCCTCCCCGACGTCGTTGCGTCTCTTCGGGACGCCGGGTTAACAACGGTTGGCGCCTGCGGCGATGTCGCCCGCAACATCACCGGCTGCCCGCTGGCGGGGTTGGACGCCCATGAATTCTGCGATGCGTCTCCACTCGCGCTCGAAATCGATCGGCAACTCGGAGGCAACCCCGAGTTCTACAATCTCCCCAGGAAATTCAAAATTTCGGTTACCGGCTGCCGCTCGTGGTGCAACTATCCCGAAATAAACGATATCGGCTTCACCCCGGTCACCAGGCGTCGCACGGCCGGTGTCGAAACGGGCTTTTCGGTTCGCGTCGGCGGCGGCCTTTCCACCGATCCGCACCTCGCCGTCCGCCTCAATGCGTTTGTGCGATGGAACCAAGTCGCTCCTGTTGCACGAGGTATCGCGGAAGTCTTTCGCGAAGCAAATGTCCTCCGCGAAAACAGGGAACGCGCCCGGCTGAAATTTTTGTTCCTCCAGCACGGCTGGACGGCCGACACCTTCCTCACCGCCCTGCAGGAGCGCGTCGGCTTCTTCCTCGATCCCGCAGAGCCGGAAGAAGTTCCTTCCGACGTTCATCGGGACCACGTCGGCATCCACGCCCAAAAGCAGCTAGGCCTGTCCTACGTCGGCGCCAACGTCCTGAGCGGCCGCATCACCCCGGAGCAGCTTCGCCTCGCGGCCAACCTTTCCGATCGCTACGGCGACGGCCATGTGCGCAACACCGTGATGCAAAACCTCGTCATCGTAAACGTGCCCGACCGGCAGGCCGCGCGCGTCGCCGCGGAACTCACCGCCGGCGGCCTTCCAGTGCGCGCTTCCGCCTTCGCCCGCGCCGCGGTGGCTTGCACTGGCACGGAATTCTGCAAGCTCGCGCTCACCGAGACAAAAGGTTTCGCGCGCTGGCTCGCCACGGAACTCGACGAGCGGATCCCCGGCTTCCAGGAGCAACTGCGCATCAACGTCACCGGCTGCCCCAACAGCTGCGGCCAACATTGGATCGCCGACCTCGGCCTCGAAGGCAAGAAAATCAAGGTCGATGGCAAAATGGTTGACGCCTACTACTTCTGTATCGGCGGAAGCGTGGGAGAGTTCGCCTCCATCGCACGCCCAGTTGGCTTCCGCTGCGCCGCAACGGATGTGCCCGTTGCGATCGAACGTCTTCTGCGTCAGTTCAACGAAAATCGGGAGCTGGGAGAAAATCTTCGCCAGTTCTTTGCCCGGCATTCCAATGAAGACATTCGCGCCGTTCTGGCCGGAGGTTCCACTGCGGCGGTCGAGCGCGACCGCGCCAGCCAAAGCGCCATCCCCATCGGGGTAGAGAATTAATGGGCAAGGTTTATCTCATCGGCGCAGGCCCGGGCGACCCCGAACTACTCACCGTGAAAGCGGCGCGCCTGCTCGAACAAGCCACGATTGTCCTCCACGATTCCCTGGTCAGCAGGGAAGTGCTGCAGTTGATTCCGCGCGACGCTGAGGTCATCGACGTAGGCAAGCGCTGCGGCCTAAAACTCCTGACCCAAGACGAAATCAACCAATTGCTGATCTTCCACGCCAACCGAAGCCCGCAATCCCGTAGCGGCCGATCTTCGGATCGGTCCGGCGGTGCTCGTGCCAATCCACAGCCACGCCAATCGACAACTCACACCGAAGTCGTCCGCCTGAAAGGCGGCGACCCGGTAGTCTTCGGGCGCGCCGGAGAGGAAATCGAAGCCCTTCGTCGCGCCGGCGTCGCTTTCGAGATCGTTCCCGGCATCACCGCCGCTCTCGGCGCTGCCGCAGCCGCCGGCATCTCCCTCACCGACCGCCGTGCCGCCTCCCAAATTGTCATCACCACCTATTCGCGCGGCTCCGATGCCGCCCTAGCCGATCCGTTCGCGGTCACCCGGCAACACCACTGGGCCGCTTTCTCCGGTTCGACGACGCTGGTGCTGTACATGCCCGGCGCCGACTACGCCGAAGTCGCCCGCCGCCTCCGCGAAGCGGGCCAGCCCGACGATCTGCCATGCGTCATCGTCTCCAACGCCACCAAAGCCCAGCAACAAATCCGCTGGACCAACGTCGCGAGCCTGGCCAGCGAAGCAAAACTTCCCGCACCCGCATTGCTGATCGTAGGTCGCGTAGCGACTCAACAAGTCGAAGAAATCGCCGCAACCCATTGGCGCCCGGAACCAAGCGAACGCCAATCCAAGCACCCCACAAATCACCTAACCCACTCGCCGTCGTCTTAAGAGGGCGGGCTTCAGATCTAGTGGCTACCCACATTCGAACGATGATTGAGGTCGAATTCGCGATAGGTCAAGGAGAACCAAATGAGCGGCACCACCCAACCACTCCTCCCCAAGAAAAGGTTGCTGTCGATTGACAGCTGGGCTGTGCTCATCGCCCTAGCCGCCGCCCTGCTGATCCGCGCCGGCATACTGACCCACGTGCCGTGGTAGGCGCTGATTAGGTGCCGTGGGAGTCGCCTCGGTGATCGCCGCGACCCGGCAGCGAATCCTGAGGCTAGCCGAAGGGCCTCGGCCTTACCTTCAGGCGGGAAATGACCAGGGTTGCTCAGCACGGACGCAAACAAACGGAGGACGCAACAAGCTCATGGCATCATCCATAACGTTAGCGCAGACCCGTATCGAGCAACCCGCTGTGCAATTTCTCCGCCTAATACCAGGCGTGCTCCTCCTCGCGGCCGTAGGCTACGCCGGCAAGCTCCTTGAGAAAAACGTAGGCGCCTACGCCAAAGCCCACCACTGGACGTTCCCCAACATCGAATATGTCCTCTGGGCCATCCTGATTGGTCTGGCGATCTCGAACACGGTAGGCGTGCCCGAAGTCTTTCGCGCAGGTGTAGCCACCTACGAATTCTGGCTGAAAGCAGGCATCGTCCTCCTGGGCGCCCGCTTCCTCCTGGGCGACGTCCTCAAACTAGGCGGCGTAAGCCTCGGCCTGGTCGCCCTCGAAATCGCCGGAGCCACGGCCTTCATGCTTTTCCTGGGCCGCGCCTTCGGCTTGCGCCCCAAGCTCACCACGCTTCTCGCGGTAGGTTCTGCGGTCTGCGGCGTCAGCGCCATCATCGCCACCCAAGGCGCGATCGACGCCGACGAAGAAGACTCCTCGTTCGCCATCGCCGCCATCCTAGCGTTGGGTGCGCTCTCACTGTTCACCTTCCCGCTGATCGGCCACGCTCTCCACTTAAGTGACCACGCTTACGGCCTCTGGGCGGGCCTCGCCGTAGACAACACCGCCGAAGCCACCGCCGCAGGCGCGCTCTACTCCGACGCCGCAGGCAAACTCGCCGTCCTGGCCAAGACCACCCGCAACGCCATGATCGGCTTCGTAGTGCTGGCCTACGCCATCTATTGGGCCAGCCAGGGCCAAGCCAAAACCGTAAAGAACAAAGCCGCTTTCCTCTGGCAAAAATTCCCCAAATTCGTCCTGGGCTTTCTGCTGATCTCGGTCCTGGCGACCTATCATTTCTTCAGCAAGGATCAAGTTACCGCCCTTGCCAATCTCTCCCGATGGGCCTTCCTGCTAACCTTCGCCGGCGTCGGGTTGCGCACCAATTTCAACCAAATGCGCAAACAAGGCCTACGCCCCTTCGCCGTAGGCGCCATCGGCGAAGTCGTAATCGCGATCTTCACGCTCGGGTTGGTCGCAGGCGCGGAAAAGCTTTTCGGCCTCTAGCCAAGCCTGCCCGCTTGTGGATGCATGCATCTGTACGGGCGCAGCAGGTGCGCCCGGCAAGGAATTGTCCTCGGCTAGATTCCGAGGACGCTGACTAGTTCTTTTACGGAAGCCGCAGATTTTTGCAACGCGGCGTTCTCTTCAGACGTCAGCTTGATCTGGATAATCTCTTCCGCGCCTTTTGCTCCTAGCTTTACAGGGACGCCGACGCACAAGCCTTTGATGCCGTATTCGCCGTCTAGATACACCGCGCAGGGCAGGATCTTCTTCTTGTCCTTCAAGATGGCTTCGACCATTTCGACAGCTGCCGCCGATGGCGCGTAATACGCCGACCCCGTCTTCAGCAAGTTGACGATTTCGGCGCCACCTTTGCGCGTGCGCTGCACGATGGACTCAATGCGATCCGCCGGGAGCAAATCTGGCAGTGGGATTCCCGCCACCGTCGAATATCGAGGCAAAGGCACCATGTCATCCCCGTGCCCGCCCAAAACGAACGAGTGCACATTCTCCACACTGACCTTGCACTCCATCGCCACAAACGCGCTCATCCGCGCCGAATCCAAAACGCCAGCCATCCCCAAAACGCGCGCCTTCGGAAATCCGCTGACCTTAAACGCCGCCTGGACCATCGCATCCAATGGATTCGTAACCACGATAATGATGCAGTCAGGCGAATGCTTCACAATCTGCTCGACCACTGCTTTCACCACGTCATAGTTCGCCTTCAGCAAATCGTCCCGCGACATCCCCGGCTTCCTTGGAAACCCCGCCGTAATCACCACCACATCGCTACCAGCCGTCCCTGAGTAGTCCCCGCCCGCCGTAGAAAGCCCCGTAGCAAACGAATCGGTCCGCGTAATCGGCCCGGACTCGACCATATCCAGCGCTTTACCCGCCGGCGGCCCATCCAAAATATCGGTTAATACAACGTCCGCCAGCTCAAGATCCACAATCCGCTGCGCCGTAGTCGACCCCACAAACCCGCCACCCACCACCGTAACTTTCTTTCGCCCCATGCCGTTCCAAGCCCCCTCTTCTCCGTGAACTCTGTGCTAATTCCTCTTTGTCCTTTGTCCTACTGGGCCGCAGCCATCCCCTTCATATTTTCAATAATCGCCGAAGCAAACGCCGAAGTCCCCACTTTGGTCGCTCCCGGCATCAACCGTTCCAAATCGTAAGTGACCTTCTTCTGTTGAATCGTCCGCGCAATCCCGTCCTCAATCAATTTCGCCGCTTCCCCCCACCCCAAAAACTCCAGCATCATCGCTCCAGACAACATCACCGACGAAGGATTAATCACATCCTTGTCTGCATACTTCGGCGCCGTCCCGTGCGTAGCCTCGAACACGCCAAACCCATCGCCAATGTTCGATCCCGGCGCCATCCCCAATCCTCCGACCTGCGCCGCGCAAGCATCCGACAAATAGTCCCCATTCAAGTTCGAAGTAGCCAAAACGCTGTACTCATCGGCCCGCATCAAAACTTGCTGAAACACCGAATCCGCAATCCGGTCATTGATCATCAACTTTTTCTTCCACTGACCCTTCCCGTGCGAAGCGTAAATCGAATCCAGCGTCTTCTTCACCTCATCGTAGAGCGTCTTTTTGAACGCCTCGGTAGCTTGCTCCAAACCCGGGCTCAATCATCGCCGCGTTCTGCTCGACACTAAGCGAGCCATTCTTATCCAAATTATCGAGAATCCAGCTCTCCCGTTCGGTAATGGTCTCCGCGCGAAACTCTTCCTGCGCCAACTCATAACCCCAATCGCGAAATCCACCTTCGGTAAATTTCTGAATGTTCCCCTTGTGCACCAAGGTCACGCTCTTCCGCTTGTTCGCCAAAGCATACTTGATCGCCCGCCGCACGAGTCGTTTCGTCCCGGTAGGTGAAATCGGCTTGATCCCCACCCCCGAATCCCAGCGAATCTGCTTTTTCCCGCCCTTCAACATGTCGTTGTTCAAGAACTCCAGAAGCTTCTTCGCTTCCGCAGAACCAGACTGCCACTCGATCCCGATATAAACGTCCTCGGTATTCTCTCGAAAAATAAAAACATCCATCTTCTCCGGCTCGCGAACAGGGGAGGGAACTCCCTGAAAATACCGTACCGGCCGTTCGCACGAATACAAATCCAAAAGCTGCCGCAACGCCACGTTCAAAGAACGAATCCCGCCACCCACAGGCGTAGTCAAAGGCCCCTTGATGGCCACCCGAAAATCCCGAATCGCGTCCACGGTATCGTTCGGCAACCACTCTTTGAAGGTGTTGAATGCCTTCTCTCCCGCAAACACCTCAAACCAGGCAATCTTCTTCTTCCCGCCGTACGCGTGTTCCACCGCCGCATCAAAAACGCGCCGCGAAGCCTTCCAAATGTCTCGCCCCGTCCCGTCCCCCTCAATAAACGGAATAATGGGATTGTTCGGCACCTGCAATTCCCCGCCGCCATACCCGATGGCTTGGCCGTCGGCTGGAATTGTCTGGCCGTTGTAAGCGTTCTTCATGAGTTCCGCATCCTCCGCGATTTGTCTTGCCGCTTCAACATCCGCCGTGACACCGCAGTACGCGGTGCGTCCCGCGCGATGGTGAGCGGCTCTAACAGTTTCCGCTAGATCGCGCGAACCTGAAAACATATCACAACGAGAGGGAAGACCGAAATTGAGCGTGTATACTCCTTGAGCGAAAAGCCGCGCTGCAAGCCCTTCAGGGGAGGAAATCGACATGATGATCGACTGGAACGAATACCAGAAACAAATCAGCGCCACACTCGGCGAGCTGATGAAGCTGAGCCCGGACACCGTCCGCGGCTATCAGACTCTAGGCGCCGCAAACTCGAAGACGACCAAGCTCGGCGAAAAAACCCGCCAGCTGATCTCGCTCGCCTGCGCCGTAACCACCCGTTGTGACGGCTGCATCGTCGTCCACACCGACCTGGCATTGAAAGCGGGAGCCACACGGGAGGAAATCGCCGAAACCCTAGGCGTAGCTGTCTCCATGAACGCAGGGGCTGCCCTGATTTATTCCACACGGGTGCTCGATGCCGTCACCGCCAAATCTCAACCACACTCGAGCTGACCCGGTCATTCGGGAGGGCATCCGACAAGGACGCTTGAAGAACATCAGCACCAATTCTGTCAACTGCGCTGGCCAAAGCCGCACTCCGAATGTGCCGCCACTAGAAAATTGCAGGGGCGCAGCACCGCTGCGCCCCTTTTTGGCAAAACGTAACCCTCGCCGATTCGCTGTCCCTAAAACATATTCCACAAAAACTGATTGTAAACCTCGTGATGAAACTGTACTTCCGGCACTTTCACAAATGTGCCGAGCTGTCGGGCGCAACGATCCGCCGCAGCCTGCTTCAAATCCGCATAGCGCCCCTTCACATCCTCCCCTAGCATCTCCGTAGTCCACTTGGCCTTCCGGAAATCATCCAGCGCCGTGTAGATGTTGTCCGGCAAGTACCGTTCCGCCTGCCGCAGGTTCTTCGTTTTCGCGGTCTCGCCCTCGATCCCCGTCTTGAAAATCGAGTACATCACCATGTACGGATTCGCGTCCGGCGCCACCGACCGCACCTCCACGCGCATGCTCTTCTCATTCCCAATCGGGATGCGCACCATCGACCCGCGATCGACCGCCGACGCCTTGATCTGGTTCGGTGCCTCAAAGTGCGGATCGAGCCGCCGGTAAGCATTCACGCTGGAATTCAACATCAAGCAAATATCATTTCCATGCGTAAGAATGCGATCCACAAACGCCCAGCCAAATTTGCTCAACTTCTCTTCGCCCTTCGGATCCCAACAAAGGTTCTTGGCCTTTTGGCTGACCGAAACGTTCGTGTGCATGCCGTTTCCATTCACGCCCACGACCGGCTTCGGCAAAAAGCAGGCAGTCAATCCCATCTTCGTCGCCACTTGGCGACAGATCAGCTTATAAAGCTGGATCTGATCGGCCGCCGCTACCACTTCGCCGTACCCGTAATTAATCTCGAATTGCGAAGGCGCCACTTCCGGATGGTCCTTCTCGTTCTGAAAGCCCATCGACCGCTGCACTTCTGCGGTCGTATCGATGAACGAGCGCAGCGGATCGCTGGGCAGCGAGTGGTAATAGCCGCCGGTGTTCACGTAATCAAACTTCCCGGTCTCGTTGTAGCGCGCCTCGGCATCTACGCCGTTGAACAAAAACCCCTCGATCTCATTGGCGGCGTTCAGCGTGTAGCCTTCCTTGTCGAACTGCGCTTGTGCAAAGCTCTTCAAGACTCCGCGAATGTCCGCCTTGTAGGGCGAACCGTCCTTGTCGATCACTTCGCCGAAGACCAAAACCTTGCCCGAGCCGAACACATCCGCCGGCCCCCAATAAAACGCGCTCCAGTCGATTCCCAGCCGCAAATCGCTTTCCCGCTGGGCCGTAAATCCGCGAATCGACGACCCGTCAAAGGTCAAATTGTCCCAGCTCTTCACCAGAAACTTCTTGTCGTAGTCGAGCATGTGCAGGCGGCCTTCGAGGTCGCTGAACAACACGGTGACCGCTTTGATCCGCTTCTCGTCGGTCAGGTACTTGATCCTCTCTTCCTGAATCTTGTGTGCGGCAACGCGATCCTGGCGCTGCTTTTTGGCCTTCAGGTTCAGCTCTTCCAGTTCTTCGTACGAAAGGGACAGGAAATTACGCAGTTCGTTCGACATGACTCTCCTCAAAATAAGTTGGAAGTGATTGCACCAGGGGATTCGTCAGCGGATACAGACCAGCCATAAACAAAAGAGGTTACCCCGCCATTCTCGCCACGGTCAAATCGAAAAACCCAACGCCCCGCACCCGAAAAATCGATACCTCAAATCATCAAATCAAATCCCAGTCCTGTCCTAGCAGCCGGGCGTGGCGGGGGTCCGCGGCAAAACCGTCACCTCTTTCGCAGGACCTGCCACCCCCCGACCGCAGCGGGCCGGGTTTTTCTTCCGCCCGGTTTTTTGAGCGCCGGCTCGCAAAGTGGCCGGCAATCACGCCAAACCGAGGCACGGAAACACGAACCGATAGCGCTGGCAACCCGGCCGGCTCTTCGCCAAACCCAATCGCCCCAAGCAAACGCTGCTCCTGCGCAACTACACCCTAGTCGTAATACTCTTGTCCCAAATGCGTGATCAAGTCCTCACCCATCATCCATCGCAACGTATTCTTCAACTTCATCAGCTGAATGAAAAGGTCATGCTCGGGATACAACTTCGGAGCCGTCATAGGCGATTTGAAATAGAAACTCAACCATTCCTGAATCCCTCGCATGCCGGCCCGCTGCGCCAGATCCAGAAACAAGACTAGATCCAAAACAATCGGCGCGGCCAAAATCGAATCCCGGCAAAGAAAATCCACCTTGATCTGCATGGGATAACCCAGCCACCCGAAAATGTCGATGTTGTCCCAACCCTCCTTGTTGTCACCCCGCGGCGGATAGTAGTTGATGCGCACTTTGTGGAACATCTTTCCATAGAGCTCGGGATACAATGCCGGCTGCAGAATATATTCCAGCGCTCCCAGCTTCGATTCTTCCTTAGTCTTAAACGAGCCCGGATCCTCCAAAACCTCTCCGTCACGGTTCCCAAGGATGTTGGTAGAAAACCACCCGCTCAACCCCAGCATGCGCGCTTTGAACGCCGGCGCAAGCACGGTCTTCATCAAGGTCTGCCCGGTCTTGAAGTCCTTGCCGCAAATCGCGACGTTATGTTCCAGAGCCAGCTGGTGAATTGCGGGAATGTCCACGGTCAGATTCGGCGCCCCGTTGGCGAACGGCACGCCGCTCGTCACCGAAGCCCACGCATACAACATCGAAGGCGCAATCCCCGGATGGTTCGATTTCATCGCTTCGACAAATTTCTCCGGCGTCGAGTGCACTTCCTCCGGCTTCAGAAAAATCTCCGTAGATCCGCACCAGCAGGTCACCATTCGCGAAACCTTCTTCGTCTTCCGGAAATTCGCGATGTCTTCCTTGATTTGCAGCGCCCACTCGTATTTATTCTTGCCCTTCTTCACGTTCGGCCCGTCCAACTTCTTGACGTATTCGGGATCAAATGCCGCCTTCATCGGTTTGATCCCGGAAAGAAACGGCTTCACCTTCTGCAAATCCTCCAGGCTCAAAACCCCGGCGTTGGAAGCCGACTGGAACGCGTTATCCTTATAAATATCCCAACCGCCGAAAACCAGATCATCCAGATCCCCCAGCGGCACGAACTTCTTGATTTGTGGCGAACGCCCGTCGGTGCGCTTGCCCAATCGAATCGTGCCCATCTGCGTGAGCGATCCCACCGGGTGCGACCTACCTTTGCGGACCAGCTCCACCCCTGCCATAAACGTGGTGCTGACCGCGCCCATACCGGGCAGCAGCACACCCAATTTCCCCTTCGCCGGCTCAATCTTCCCAGGCTTGTCCATTCCTCTCCTTCAACGCACAACATGCAGAGTAATGCCATCTCGGCATCGCATGATCGGTGCCATGGTCGACACAAGATACACAAGCAAACCAGTAATGATGCGCGAACGAAACCCGATTTGCAAACCCGCGAACAATCGGTACGAGTCGCTCAGGCCGGCCCGACGGAAAAGCCGGCGCTACCCACCCTATCGGTGCGCGCAGGCCGCAGGACCATGTGGAAGGAGAGAAGACTTGCCGTCCTACATCAGTGCGTAGAGGTTCCCGTCTGTACTCCCAACATAAATCGTATCGCCCGCAACCACGGGCGACGATAGGACTGCACCTACGGACATCATTTTCTGGACGCCGGCCACCATATCGTCGTAAAAGAAATCCGAGAACGCCGCTTCATAGTTTGGCTTCCCGTCGGCCTTCGTGTAGGTCGCACCGTTCTTTTTCGAGCCGTCCGTTGCAAACGCCCACGCAGGCTTCTGCGCTTCCGCGTTCACCGCGAGAAGTTTGCCTTGGTGCGACCCGATGTACACCATGTTGCCTGCAATCGCAGGGGACGAGAACATCGGCCAGTCCTTGTAGTTCAGCGAGAAAATCGCGACACCGGATCTTGCATCGAGCGCGTAAAACATCGCCGAGTCGGAAGTCGCGAAGTACACTTTGCCGTCTTTCACCGCGGGCGATCCGATCACCCAGGAGCCCTTATTGTCGAACGCCCATCGTTGCTTTCCGGTCGCCGCATCCACGGCGTAGAACTTCGAGTCGCGGCAGCCGAAGTACACCACACCATCTGCCACCGCAGCGGAAGACTGAATGCCCACTTGATTGTGAATCTTACGATCTTCGCCGGTCTTGAAGCGCCATTTCTCCGCTCCCGTGGCCGCGTCCAGAGCATAGAAGTAGCTGTCCCAGCTCCCAACAAATAGAGTGCCGCCTGAAATCGCCGGCGACGCGTGAACGACGTCGCCCGTTTTGAACTTCCATTTCGCTTGTCCCGATGCCGCGTCCAGCGCGTAAACATTCGTGTCGCCGCTGCCAAAATAAACGGCTCCGTTCCAGACAACGGGTGAGGACAAGAAGAAATCAAACGGGTCCGGCATGACCTCGGCCGCGGGCACAGCGCCGTGCAAGTGAGTCGCTGCAAACCGCCTTTCCCCGGGCACTGCGAATTTCCATTTCAATTTGCCGTTCGCGGCATCCACGGCGTAAAAGTTGCCGTCAAAGCTGGCGAAATACACGACGCCGCCGGAGACCGCCGGCGAGGACGTGATCCTGCTTTCGGTTTTGAATTTCCACTTCTGAGCGCCGGAAGCGGGGTCCAGCGCATACAGAAAATGATCGCTGCTCCCGATGTAAACCGTATCCGCCGTCACCGCCGCCGACGAGATCACTTGCCCGTGGGTGTGAAATTGCCATTTGATTTTCGAGAATTGCGGCACACCCGCTCCGCTGTACACACCCGTGTGCTCCGCATTTCCCCGAAACATTGCATCCTGCGCACGCACCGGCGAACACACCAGTAAACCGCAGATTAAAAGCAGCCGTTCTCATTGGCACACCCTCCGTTGCTCCCATAGACGGGCCGACGATGGAAAGGTTTCTTGCGCCTGCGGACCGAGCCCGAAAGCGCACCGGCGGCGGGCAAAGGTTGCGCCCGGTCAACCGCGAGTGACACGGGCACCCGCCCGGATCGACCGAACGAAAGCGAAGCTGGCGCTGGTAGCGCCGGCTTGTCCTGAGCCACGAAGAGCATCCTTCCCGGCTTGTGCAAGCCTGCAACTCGGAAGCAGTACACAGATTCAAGATTCTTCGGTACACTCGGTCCGCTATGACCACCGTAACGCGACGCAACCTGCTTAAGACTGCCGTCTCAGGAGTAACCATGGCCTCCGTTTCATCGGCGGGTTGGCCGCAGCAAAGCACTCCGATCAAGCGCAAAGGCAACATTCGGCAATCGGTTTCGCGCTGGTGCTACAAAGACATTCCGCTCGACAAGCTTTGCGCCTACTCGGCCGAAATCGGCTGCAAGGCCATCGACCTGCTCAATCCCGACGAGTGGGATTTGCCTGCGAAGTACGGCTTGGTCTGTGCCATGGGCTACTCCGAGGGCGGCACGATCAAGAGCGCGATGAACCGCGTCGAAAACCACGCGCGCATCGAAGAAGGCTTTCGCAAGTACATTCCGCTGGCGGCCAAGGCCGGCGTTGTCAACGTGATCACCTTCTCCGGCAACCGCGAAGGCATGTCCGATGAAGAAGGCGCCAAGAACACCATCATCGGGCTCAATCGCGTGAAGAAAATCGGCGAAGACCATGGCGTGACCATCTGCATCGAGTTGCTCAACAGCAAGGTCGATCATCACGACTATATGTGCGACCACACCGCGTGGGGCCTGCAGGTGGTGCAAGCAGTAAACTCGCCGCGCGTGAAGCTCCTTTACGACATCTACCACATGCAAATCATGGAAGGCGACCTGGTCGCGACCATCCAGAAAAATATCGACTGGATCGCCCACTTCCACACCGGCGGCGTTCCAGGCCGCCACGAGCTGGACGGCACGCAGGAAGTGCAGTGGGACGGCGTGATGCGCGGCATTGCCGCCACCAATTTCAAAGGCTACGTCGCGCACGAATTCGTACCGATCCACGACCCGCTGACCTCCTTGAAGCAGGCTGTCGATTTGTGCGACGTGTAACCATCGGCGCACCAAGACATCGTGCCGGCGTTGACGCCTGGCGGAGCGAGCACCCCTGCGAAACCGCAGATCCCGGCGCGCGCCACGAACCTGCCGTTGCGTGGTAGTATCTCGCGCGATGGAACTGTTCACGCGTTTTTGCTGTTGCTGTTGCTGTTTCTTGTTGTTCTCCTTTGCGCTTCCTGCGCAGGAATTGCAGTTCGCCAGTCTTGGCGACTTCAAGCTCGAGAGCGGCGAAGTGATCCATGACTGCCGCATCGGCTACCGCACCTTCGGCAAACTCAACGGCGACGCGTCCAACGCGATCTTGATTCCCACCTGGGCGAACGGTTCGACCGACCAACTGCAGCACACCATCGGCCCGAAGAACGGTGTGGTGGATTACGCCGATTATTTTGTGGTGCTGATCGACGCGATCGCCAATGGCGTGTCTTCGTCGCCTTCCAACAGCGCTTCACAACCGCGCATGAAATTTCCCAAGATCACGATGCGCGATATGGTCAACAGCGAGTATCAGGTTGTGACCGGCACGCTGGGGCTGAAGCACCTCAAGGCCGTCGTCGGCACTTCCATGGGCGGCATGCAGACGTTTCAGTGGATGGTGTCCTATCCCGACTTCATGGACAAGGCCGTGCCAATCGTGGGTTCGCCGCGGTTGGCGCCTTATGACGTGCTGCACTGGCGGGCAGAGATCGATGCCATCGAAACCAATCCGGCCTGGAATCGGGGCGACTACACCGAGAACCCCTCGACGCTGGTGGAATTTGAATTCGGTGAGATGCTCTTGAATACGCCTACGCAATACAACCGGACGCACACTCGAGAGCAGGTGCTCGCGTCGCTGGCGAAGGCCAAGGATGCGTCGTCGACCGACGCCAACGACAAAATCCGCCAAGTAGGCGCGATGATGGGCATCGACGTTTCGCAGGCCTTCGGCGGCTCGATGGAACGGGCGGCGGCTGCGGTCAAGGCAAGGGTCTTCGTGATTGTGGCAACCTACGATCATGTGGTGACTCCACAACCCGCGCGGGATTTCGCCGTCTTCGCTGCACGTTCCCGTCTTGGAACTGGACTCTGACTGCGGGCACCTGGCGCCGAGTTGCGAAGACGCCAAAGTAAGCGCTGCCGTCGCCGCCTTCCTGCGCCGGTAACCCGGGGGGCGACCTATACGTGCCCAAGGAGCGGACGTTTTAGCCCGCGCTGACTGCGACGCAAAAACCCTTTGGAAACCGTCAACCCCATCCCGGGCGCCACACGTCGCAAAAAGAAATCGTTCCCGTCGAAGCTCGGGCCGGGGCTGATTACCGGCGCTTCCGATGACGACCCCAGCGGAATCGCGACCTATTCGCAAACGGGGGCGCAATTCGGCTACAGCATGATGTGGCTGATGCTGTTTTCCTGGCCGTTGATGATTGCGATTCAGGAAATCTGCGCGCGCATCGGGCGCGTAACCGGAGTGGGTATTGCCGCCAACATGCGGAAACACTATCCACCGCCGTTGCTGTACGGCATCGTCTCCCTGCTTTGCCTGGCGAATATCTTCAATCTGGGAGCGGACATCGGGGCCATGGGGGCGGCCGGGCAATTGCTGCTCGGCGGGCCGTTGCTGCCGTACGTCATCTTTTTCGCGGTTCTTTCGCTGCTGCTGCAGATGTACATCCGCTATACCAAATATCTGAGCTATCTGAAGTGGCTTACGGTTGCGCTGTTCGCGTATGTCTTGACCGCGTTTGTGGCCCACGTGGCTTGGGGTCCGGCATTGCGGGCAACCATCTTGCCGTCGTTGTCTTTCAACACGCGCTACTTGACGACACTGATCGCCGTTCTCGGTACGACCATCAGCCCTTATCTGTTTTTTTGGCAGGCTTCGGAGGAGGCTGAGGACGTGCGGGACAACCGCAACGAACACCCGCTCAAATGGGCGCCGTGGCAGGCCAAGAAACAATTCGAGCGGATCCGGGTGGATACGGTTGTTGGAATGGGATTCTCAAACCTGGTAGCCCTATTCATTATTTTGACTACGGCAGCGACGCTGCACGCGGCCGGCATCACCGATGTTCAGACCTCCGCTCAGGCCGCCAAAGCGCTGGAGCCACTGGCGGGCCGGTTTGCGTTTGCGCTTTTTGCTGTCGGAATTATCGGCACCGGCTTGCTGGCCGTTCCCGTCCTGGCCGGTTCGGCGGCGTACGGGGTTGCGGAGGCGTTCAAGTGGCGAGCCAGCTTGGAGCGTCGCCCTCGCGAGGCCAGACAATTCTACGGGGTATTGGCGACGGCTACGATTATTGGGTTGGGCTTGAATTTTGTGGGGCTGAATCCGATTCGGGCGCTGTTTTGGTCCGCCGTGCTGAATGGGGTAGTTTCGACGCCGCTTATGGTGGTAACCATGCTGATGTCGGCCAATCCGAAAGTGATGGGGCAATTTACTTTGCCTCGGGGATTGCGAGCAGTGGGGTGGATCGCAACCTTGGTGATGTTAGCTGCTTCGATTGGGCTGTTTGCTACTTTGGGAAAGTAGAGGAAGGAAAAGAAACAGGTCGAGATCCCGGGTGAACAGAGGCGCGGGGGAGATTGGCTGGTTCATCTTACCGAGGTCAATTTCTTACAATACGCGGTTGGCTCGATTGCGGCAGATTGGATGAGAATAGCGGTGTGATGTGGAGGCGAGCGATGTCTACCGAGCCAAATCCAATTACCGAAGGCCCGCCGATTCCGGCGACGCAAGGCCTGGGTCATGGGCGTGCTGCGTTCGCGTTTATTTTTGTGACCGTGCTGCTGGATATGCTGGCACTTGGGGTGATCGTTCCCGTTTTGCCGAAGTTGATCATCCGGTTCGAGCATGGCGATATGTCGATGGCGGCTACGCAGACCGGGATTTTTGCCTTTGTCTGGGCGGCGATGCAGTTCGTGTTCGCGCCGGTGATGGGAGCGTTGTCGGACCGCTTTGGGCGCCGGCCGGTCGTGCTGCTGTCGAATTTTGGGTTGGGATGCGACTACTTGCTGATGGCGGTGGCGCCCACGCTCAGTTGGTTGTTTATCGGGCGCGTGATTTCTGGGATCACGGCGGCGAGCTTTCCGACGGCCAACGCGTACATTGCGGACGTGACGCCTCCAGAGAAGCGCGCCGCGAAATTCGGAATGCTGGGCGCGGCATTTGGGCTGGGATTCATCGTGGGACCTGCGTTGGGCGGACTGCTGGGTGGTATGGGGCTGCGGTATCCGTTTTGGGCGGCGGCGGCGCTGAGCTTGACGAATGCACTATATGGATTTTTCATCTTGCCCGAGTCTTTGCCGAAAGAGCGGCGAGCCGCGTTCAGCTTTCGGACGGCAAGTCCGATCGGGGCGCTGAAGCTGCTGAGGTCGCATCCCGAATTGGTGGGCCTGTCGACAGCCATGTTTCTCTATTACAACGCGCACGAGGCGCTGCCGAGCATGTTCGTGATTTACACCGACTATCGCTATCACTGGAGCACGCAGCTTACGGGGCTGGCGCTGGCGGGTGTTGGCGTGGGTTCTACGATTGTCTCGGCGCTATTGATTTCGCTGGCGATCAAGAAACTCGGGGAGTTGCGGACGTTGTATTGCGGGCTATTGTGCGGGCTCGCGGGCTTTGCCGTCTTCGCCGCCGCTCCCAGCACGCCGATTTTTGTGATTGGCATTCCTTTGCTTTCGTTGTGGGGATTGGCGAGCCCCCCGATGCAGGCTTTGATGAGCCGGCGCGTGGGGGCTTCGGAGCAGGGCCAGTTGCAAGGCGCGCTGATGAGTCTGTTTGGGGTGGCCGGGATGATTGCGCCGCTGGTATTTACGCAGGTGTTTGCGGTGGCAATTTCGCCGCGATGGGGTTTTCATTTGCCGGGTGCGCCTTACTGGCTGGCAGCAGCGTTGATGGTGGGCAGCTTCGCGATCGCGTGGAGTGTTACGCGCCGGGGAGTCGCGGCGGGAGCCGTTGCCGAAGTTTCGACGGCGGAATGACCGAAGAAGGACTAGCGGACAGCTGGGTGCTCGGTGCTTGCGGCGGTCGTTGGGCCGCCTGGGCGTTTGGGGCAGTAGCGGTGCTGTGCCCCTAAACGAGGGCCGCTTGCAAACACTTACTTTTGGCACGAACTGCGAGTTATGTTCCGATCGGGACGATGTTCAGGCCGAGCACGCGAGTCAGGGTTTGTTGGAGCTTGATTAGCTCTCGTTCGCGTTCGTGTTCGGCTTGCGTGCGGTCGGTGAGCGCTTCTTTCAGCAGTTGCAGATTCCGGCGAAATTCCAGTTGCGCCAGGACTAGGCGTCCGAGAGCCTGAAGAGCTTCCCTTTGATCCGGGCCAAATTCACGGGGGGCGCGATCGACAACGCACAGCGTCCCGAGGGCGTAGCCTTCTTCGTTGATCAGCGGCGCGCCGGCGTAGAAGCGAATCTTGGGTTCAGCGACGACCATCGGGTTGTCGCGAAACCGCTCGTCCTCCAGGGTATCGGGAATCACCATCACTTCGGACTGCTGAATGGCGGTGGAGCAAAACGCGAATTCGCGCGGCGTTTCAGAAGCAGCGATGCCGATCTTGGACTTGAACCATTGGCGATCTTCATCCACCAGCGAGATCAACGCGATCGGCGTTTTGCAGACAAATGAGGCCAGAAGGGTGAGATCGTCGAAGGCGCGTTCAGGCTCGGTGTCGAGAATGGCATATTTCTGAAGGGCCGCCAGGCGGTCATGGTCGGGAGCCGACTTCAGCTTTGCAGTTGCCATGGTGGTCCTCCTGCAAACTTTGCGAATGGTCCGGTGGGAACTAACTCGACCCGCATCATACTCCTTCTCACTGAATCGGGTCCAGAATTGCTGGGCGAGTTCAAACATTTCTGGGCGTAGACCACGTTCGTGCTTTCGGGGTCGGCTTGGTCCAGGGATGGCTCAAACGCATGTCCGATTCCGGACAGAGCATCCCACAAGCGCGCAGTCAAGGCTCGGCCAGTGGCCGTTCAGCGAACAAAGACATTGATTCCACGATCTTTAGGTTCGTACCTTCCGGGCGAGCGGCTTGCAACTTAGTTCCGAAGGGCCCATCGATAAAGTCGGGGTGCGAACCATGCAAAGCTTTTGGCAGGATATGAAGTACGCGGTGCGCTCGCTGCGAAATTCGCCGAGCTTCGCGATCGTGGCGATCGTTACTTTGGGCCTCGGGATGGCGGTCAACACGACCGTGTTTAGCATCGTCAACGGTTTGCTGCTGCGACCGCTGCCGGTGCCACACCCGGAACAGATCACGGTTCTGTCGATGAAGCAGCAAGGCGGCGACGGCTTCCAGATGTTCTCGTATCCAGATTTCCAGGACATCCGCAGCCAGGCTGTGAGTTCGGCCGAGGTTTTCGGGTACCGCACGGGGCTGGTGAGCCTTATCGCCGACGGCAAGGGCGATCACTGCGTGATTAGCCGGGTCACCGGGAATTACTTTTCGGCGCTCGGTGTCAAGCCTTTGCTGGGGCGGCTGATTCTTCCAACGGAGGGCCAAACTCCTGGAGCGGATCCCATCTTTGTGCTGGGTTACTCCTACTGGCAAAAGCGCTTCAGCGGCGACAAGAGCGTAGTCGGGAAACAGGTCGAAATGGACGGTCACGCGGTGACGATCATCGGCGTGGCGCCGAAGGAGTTTCAAGGCACTTACGCGTTCTTGAACATGGATGGTTACATTCCGCTCAGCGCGGTGCCGGGGATCGGTGGCAACTCGCCGGTGGAAGAAACCTGGACGCATCGAGAGCATCGCTCCATCACGCTGATGGCGAGGTTGAAGGCGGGCGTGGACCTGCAGAAAGCGAAGGCGACGCTCGACGTGATCGCGAAACGCCTTGGTGAGCAGCATCCTGACGTGGACAAGGGAATTAGTTTCCAGATTTTCCCCGAACGACTGGCGCGGCCGGAGCCTGATCCCGACAATACCATCCCGAATGTGTCGCTGGCCTTCACCGTGCTTGCGGCGCTGGTGTTGCTGGTGGCGTGTTTCAACATCGCCAACGTGTTGTTGGTACGGGCGACGGTTCGACAACGGGAGATGGCCATCCGCGCCGCCATTGGCGCCGGCCGAGCTCGGCTGGTCCGCCAGCATCTGACCGAGAGCCTGTTGCTGGCGATTCTCGGCGGCGCCGCGGGGTTGCTGATGGGTTGGTGGACCTCAGGGTTTCTGAGTTCTTTGCCGCTGGGCACGGACTTTCCCATCACTTTCAATTTTCAACCGGACGCGCGCGTTTATCTTTTTACCTTGGCGGCGGTGGTGGTGACCGGTGCAATGGTGGGCATCATGCCGGCGCTGCGCGTGGCACGCACCGATGTGAACTCCATGCTGCGTGAGGGCGGCCGGAGCGGGTCCGACGGTCCGCGGCGGCACCTGGTGCGCAACTCCCTGGTCATGGCGCAAGTGGCTGGTTCGTTGTTGCTGCTCATCGTCGCGGGACTATTTGTTCGTAGCGCCAGCAAAGCGCGGCACATCGGTTTGGGTTTTGATCCTGAACAAGTTGTCGACGTGCCGATCGATATCAAACAGATCGGATACACGGACCAGCAGGGAACTGCGTTTTTCCAGGAGGCCGAGGATCGTCTGAGGGCTCTTCCAGGGGTGGTTTCGGTTGCGCAGGCTTTTTCCGTGCCCATGGGACTGATGAGTGCCGACGAGCGATTGGGCATCGAAGAACATCCCGTGGAGCCCGGCCAGCCCGAACCTACCGTGTACTACAACATGGTCAGTCCGGATTATTTCGCGACGCTGCGAATTCCGCTGCTCCGCGGCCGGGTATTCACCAAGGCGGACTCCGAAAAAGCGGCAGAGGTAGCCATTGTCAACCAAACGATGGCCAAGAAGTTCTGGCCCAACGAAGACGCGCTCGGGAAGCGATTTAAACTCCACGAAGCGGCCTCACAATACATGGAAGTCGTCGGCGTGGTGCAGGACGGGAAATATAAGGGAGTCGTGGAGGATCCCATGCCGTATTTTTATGTGCCACTGGAGCAACACTACATGCCGCTGCGGACTATGCAGGTGCGAACCTCGGTGCCTCCTGAAAGCCTGGAATTGCAGATAGGGGCCCAAGTTCAGGAGATTGCGCCCACGCTGCCGCTTTCGGGCGTGAAAACGCTCAAACAAGAGTTGGAGGGGCTCAACGGGTACTTGTTCTTCCATCTGGGGGCGCAGCTTACGGCCACCATGGGAATCCTCGGCCTGATCTTGGCGGTGGTCGGAGTCTACAGCGTAGTTTCGTATGCGGCGGTGCAGCGAACCCACGAAATCGGGATTCGCATGGCGCTGGGCGCAAAGCCGCAAGACATTCTGGGAATGGTGCTGGGGCAGAGTCTGATCGTGATTGGGCTTGGAATCGCGATTGGTCTCGGCGCGGCCTTCGCGGGCACCCGTCTGCTCGCGAGCCTTCTGGTAGGCGTGAGTTCCAATGATCCCTTGACCTTTATCGTCGTCGTGACCGTGCTGGCGGTAGTGGCTTTGCTGGCTTGCTGGCTGCCGGCGCGGCGAGCTACCCATGTAAGCCCGTTGGTCGCTCTCCGCTATGAGTAAATCCTAGCTCTCAGAGAGTCCCAACCAAGGATGAAAATGGACTCGAGATGGCGTACCGTTTGTTGAGCCGTTGGCCGACAGAGGCCGACCGACTCTGGCGCTCACAGAGTCCGCGTGCCCTCGCCATCTGGGGTCGCGCCACGCCCGGGGCCAGCAACTTCTCGTGTCCGGAATCGGCTACGGAAGATTGCCTCAGAACAAGCCTGTGATTTTCAGAGAAACGCGCAGCGGGTTTACGAGCGACGGCGCGATGTGGTCGCGATCGATCCGGTCAGGGTTAGCGCAAACAGTGCCACAATCGCGAAGGTGATGACGAAAATAATCATTCGAGGCTCCCTTGTTCCGACATAGATAAGGGCATGTGAGGGTCCATTTGATGGCCCTTAGGATTCATGCACTTAGCCGGTCGCTAGGAACTATCCTGTACATAAAATTAGGACACCTTAGCGGGTTAAGCGGACAAAATTTACAGTACTGGTACGCAAGTGATACGGGCGTAGGACGCCGACGCAGGTGGCCGGAACAGGGAACGGTGCGGCCGGGCAGTCCGAGTTTCGCGTGACGCTAGAAGCTCCGCGGACTCGCGGCAGTGCGAGATTTTCGAGAATATTAGGATTTGCTGAGGCGGATCGAGCCATCGCCGGTATGAATCACGACCGGTTGGCCCCCGCCATTCATCTTCCCGTGAAGCTGCGAATTGCTGAACGTTCCCTCGACCGTAACCGGTATTCCCAGGCTGATGTGACCGTCGTTGGTACTGGCGTCGATGTTGGCTTGCAGGTCAGCGGGGAGCACGATATCGACGCTGCCGTCGCCGGTGCGTACGCTCCAACTGGAGTCTACCTTTGAGCCCGCCCGCAGGTGCGCGTCGATGCTGCCGTCACCGGTCTTGACGCTAAGCCCGTCCAGGCGGCCTTCCAGAGTGATGTGGCCGTCGCCGGACAGCGCGTCGACCTTACCGTCCAGGTTCCGCGCCTCGATGTGGCCGTCCCCGGTGCGCAGTCGAATGTCGCCTTTCGCTCCATCCACGGTGATGCTGCCATCGCCGGAATCTATGTCCACGTCGCCACTGACCGCCTGGGCGCGGACCGAGCCATCGCCGGTATGGATCTTCACCTTGCCGTTGAGCGATTGCGTGTTCACCGAGCCGTCGCCAGTGTCGACCTGAAGGTCGGCGTCCTTCGGCATGTGCACCTCAATTTGAACCCTGCGATGGTTATTCCCGAACGAGAACCCCCAGTGTCCGCTGACGCGCGCGTTGATCTCGACGCTGTCGCCATCCTGCCGGGAATCGATGTGCAGGGTCTTGTTCATCTCATAGCCGTCGTAAAGGACACGAAACTCGACCTGCTTGGAGTCGCCGGTGTAGATCTGTACGGCACCGTCATTGGTGTTCACGCGGACCTGAGCGCGCCCAGATAGTGTGTAGGACTTGGTCCATTCCTCAGCTTGGGCACGCGGCGCTACCACAACCACGGCTAGCAGAAGTCCAACAGCGAGAGACACTCTGCTGGTCCCCCCGATAGTTAGCCGACGAGAAAAAGCGTTCATTGCGGTTCCTCCGTAAGTGCCGTCCGGCGGTCCGGACCAGCGGCGGCGCAAATCCGCCGCCTTCCATACCAGAGAAGACGACAAGTGCCAGAAAAAGGTTCCATCCAGGTGGTCAGAGTTTCCCGAAGCCGTCGCCGCCGCGCTCAATTGCCGCCACGCCCCTTGGCGGCGGGCTGCTTTCTGCGGACGGCTCCCGGTTTGGGGCGCAGGGCCGCCAGGAACTGGTCGACCGGGAGTGTATTGATCACGTTAGCCTTCTCGAGCCATCCACGCCGGGCCATCGTCACTCCGTAGCGGACGTAGGGCAGGTGCAAGGTATTGTGGGAATCGGTCGAGATGACCACCTTGACGCCGCGCTCTTTGCACATGCGCAGGTAAACCTCCCGGAGGTCCAGACGCTCCGGGTAGGAGTTGCACTCCATGGCCACACCGTGTTTGGCGCAGGCATCCAGGACCTTCTCCATGTCGTAGTCGAAAGAATCGCGTGCCAGCAGACGGCGGCCCGTGGGGTGCCCGATGATCTGGGCGTAGGGATTCTCGATGCAGGCCAGCATGCGGTCGGTCATCGCAGTGCGATCCAGCTGCATATAGGAGTGGATCGAACATACGACGACGTCGAGTTGCGCCAGGATTTCGTCGGAATAATCGAGCGCGCCGTCCTTGAGGATGTCCACCTCGGAACCCGCGAGGACGCGGATACCGAGCCCCTTGGCGTCAATCTCGTGCAGCTTCTTGATGTGGGCAACCACGCGCTTCTCGTCCAAGCCGTTGGCGATGGTGACTGATTTTGAATGGTCGGTCATGGCGATGTACTCGTGCCCCAGTTGACGGGCAGCTTCCGCCATCTCCTCGACCGAGTGCTTTCCGTCACTCGCCGTCGAATGCATCTGGAGGTCGCCTTTGATGTCGGCGAGTTCGATCAGCTTGGGCAGTTTGTGAAGCTCGGCGGCGAGGATCTCGCCGGTATTCTCGCGCAGCTCCGGGGGAATGTAGTCGAGCTTGAGCTTGGCGTAGATTTCGGCTTCGGTGCGCCCGGCGACGCGGCGCTCGGCTTTCAACGTAGCCAGTGCGTATTCATTTAGCGTGTAGCCCATGTCGTTGGCCCGGCCGCGCAGGGCGACGTTGTGCTCCTTGGACCCGGTGAAATAGAGCAGGGCAGCGCCGAAACTCTCTTTCTCGAGCAGGCGCACATCCACTTGCAGCCCGTTATCGAGCGTGAAGCTGACCTTGTTTTCGCCGTGCGCCAGAACCTGGTCGATGCGGGGATATTTGAGGATGTGCTCGGCGAGCGCATCGATATGCTTTTGCGACGTGTAGCCGTCGGCCAAGGTCAGAAGCAGGTCGAGATCCCCGACGGTCTCTCTGCCGCGGCGCAACGAACCCGCCGGCGTGACCGAGGCGACCGCCTTCGGATACGTTTCCATATGCGCGGCGATCGCCGCCGCGGCCGATTCGGCAGTATCCAGACGAAACCTGCCCGTTGACCGGGTGTGGGTCGCCACCGCTTTCAATATGTTTTGCTCGCTCTTCTCGCCAAAACCGGGCAAGTCCCGAAGCTGGCCGTCGCGGGCAAGTTTTTCGACGTCGGCGACGGTTGCGGCTTTAAAGTTCGACCAGAGAAAAGCCACTTTCTTGGGGCCCAGGGACTGCAGGTTGAGGATGTCCAGCAACGTCAGCGGAAACTTCTTCAGCAGTTTCTGGCGCAGGCTATAGTCGCCTTTGGCGATGATTTCTTCGATGTGCTCCGCCATCCGCTCACCGATTCCAGGCAGTTCCTCGAGTTTGCCCGGTTCTTTGGCAAGCTGCTCGATCGATTCGTGCATGCCGGCGACTAGCTCGGCGGCTTTTTCGTAGCTGCGGTAGCGGCCGATGATGGCGCCATCGATTTCCAGGAGCTGCGCGGTTTCGCGGAGGATGCGGGCGAGCGTTTTGTTGTCCATGCCGGGATTATAAAGCGAGAATGCCGCGGAGGACACTGTGCGCCGAGCGGAGCCCTGGGTTGATCCGCCCCGGGAAATAAAAAGGGCCGGCCGAGGGGGAGTCTCAGCCGGCCGAAATGATTGCCGTACTGCTAGCTTGGTTTTTGCACGTTGGCTGCCTGCGGGCCTTTCGGTCCCTGGACGATTTCAAATTCGACTGCATCTCCTTCCTGCAGGGTGCGGTAGCCATCGCCCGTGATTGCGGAATAGTGTACGAAAACATCCGGGCCATCTTCGCGCCCGATAAAGCCGTAGCCTTTTGAATTGTTGAACCATTTAACCGTTCCTCGCACCGCTGTTCCCCTCCCATGACTGCCACTGAGATTTGCCGACCACGGGTGCGAGCAGCCACACCCGCACTCCGCCGATAAATAAATTGCGCGGAGTGTAGCAGAATGAAAAGCGCAGTCAATAGAACAAACATTGCGGTTGTTAAAACAAGCACGCATTCCAGAGGGTCATAAATCGATTTAATGCAGACGATTACCCGGTCGTCGCCGGACCGAGTTGCGTAATGCAGCGAGTAATTAACTGAATGGAGAATACGTGGTCACGGCGGTACCATGACGTCGTCCGGCTCTTCGTGCTCCAACACGCCCTCTAGTTGGAACCTGCGTTGTGAAATCTTACGGGACGCAGGACTTCGAACAAATTGTTGTAATCGTCGGTCCAGAGCCGCACACGCGGGGGAATCGAAATCTGCTCTTGCAGCATCGTGGCATCGAAGTCCTGCAAGAAATTGTCGTTGCGGGTCACCAGCACCCAGTCGGAAGTGTCGATCAGCTTGCGGAGATCATCGTCATTGGTAATCAGACGCGCCGGATACTGTGCGTCGTCTGCGAGTAACTGCACGACGGGAGCAAGGTCCAGGTACGTATTCGACGTGTGGACCGCGAGGACCCCGGCGGGTTTTAGGTGCCGGAGATACTGCGCAAAAGCTTCCTTGGTCAACAGATGCACGGGAATGGCGTCGCCGGAGAACGCGTCGACGGCCAGTACGTCGAATTGCTGCGAAGGCTCCGCGGCCATGGACAAGCGGGCGTCACCCATAGCGATATCGACCTTGGCGGGCGTATCGCGAAGGTAGCTGAACCAGTTTTTCGCGATCGACACCACCAGCGGATTGATTTCGTAGAATCGGAAGTAATCGCTGGCATTGCCGTAGGCGGCAAGGGTTCCCGCGCCCAACCCGATCACACCCACGCGTTTTGGGGCCCCGCCGAAATGACGCAGCGCGATTCCGACGCCGGAATCTGCGCTGTAATACGTAGTCGCCACCAAGCTCTTTGGCGGATTGAGAAATTGCGCGCCGTGTTCGATTTTGCCGTGGTAGAGCTCGCGATAGGGCTGCTTCAGCCAGTCCCGGAATTGCTTCACGCGCAGGGCGCCGTAGAAATTGCGCACTGTCAGAATGTCGTCTTTCTTGTAAGAGTGCACGTTGTAGACAAGAATCGCCGCCATAATCACGGTAAGAGCGCTCCAGAAGATGCGTTCCAGCCATCCGTCCGGCCAGAGGACTACGGCTGCGAGCAGCGCGGTGAGGCACAGGGTGAGCGGGAATTCATAGATCGCCGCGAAAAGGTAGGGCGCCACCAGGCCCACGAAGATCGCGCCGAGCGCCCCGCCCAGGGAAACCATCAAGTAGAACTCCGTGAGATGGCGCGGAGCGGGCCGGCGTTTGGCCAGCTCGCCATGACAGAACAAACAGCATAGAAACAAGCCGGCGCAGAACAGCGGCACGCTCACCTGAATCGATTCGGTGAAGGAAGGATCGTAAATGGCGTAGCCCAGGCTGCCGAGCGTCAGCCCGAGCAGACGAGCCATCAGCCATCGCGAGTAGAGACTCCGGCGATGGAAAGCCAGCGTGAAGGTCAGCAGGTAGAGGGCAAGCGGCAGCACCCACAACAGCGGCACCGGTGCGACGTTCTCCATGATGTGATTCGTGATGGAGAGCAGCAGCATCGAACCGCAGGCGGAAAGACTTACCCACAGGAGTTTGTCGCGAGGCGTCGGCGCGGCGGTGGTTTCGGCGAGTTCGGTTGTCGGCATCGCGGAGGTGGCGGGAACAGCGGCCGCATGGCTCGCGAGCCATGCGGTGAACGAGCAGAAGGCCACGAAAGCGGCGAAGAGCGCGGACCAAAAAAGCGATTGCTGGTGAGACGAAAGCCGCGGCTCGATCAGGAATGGGAAACTCAAAAGCGCCAACAAAGACGCGAAGTTGGACAGGGCGAACAGATAATAAGGCTCGGAGCGAGCCCCGGTACGCGCATGCCAGGCCTGAACAAGCGGGCTAGTGGCACTGAGCAGAATAAACGGCAACCCTATCGAAGCGGACAGTACGACGAGAATGTGCGCAGCCGGTTGACCTCCGCCGAGGGGGCGAATCATCGTGTGCGGCGCGATCGGCAAAAAGCAGAGACTTAAGACTAACAACGCGATGTGAACAAACCCTTGTCGTGTGGCGGTCAGGCGGCGCGTGATCAAGTACGCGTACAAGTAGCCGAGCAACAACGCACATTGAAAAAATACCAGGCACGTGGCCCAAACGGCCGCGGAGCCTCCGAACCGCGGGAAAATTAGCTTGGCGAACAGAGGCTCCAGCAGAAAGAGAAGAAACGCGCCAAGGAAAACCGTCAGTGGAAGCAACATCGGAAGCGGGCGGCCAGTGCCGCTCGCCGGGCGACTAGGCTTCGCCGCCGCTGCAACGATCTCGGATTGTGCGGTGGGTGTAACCAGTGCCATCTCTTCTCTGCGACTCCGCGTTCTCGGTGTTCTCTGCGTTGATTCTTGTTTTTTCCTTTAACGCAGAGCCGCACTCACGCTGAAAACCGGAAGTAGTAGAGCAGCCCAGCAATGGATTTTGCGTCGCGAAGCACTCCCCGACGAATCATTTTCTCCAGCTCCTCCCGTGTGAACGCCTCGGACGTGATTTTCTCATCCTCTTCCGGCTCGGCCTTTCCCGCGGTGACGCCATCGGCAATCAAGATGTACATGCGCTCTTCGAGAAAGCCCGGGGTAGGGAACAAATCGAGGAAAACGCGTAGACGTTTTGCCCGATACCCGGTTTCTTCGATTAGCTCGCGCGCGGCGGCTTGGCGAACGCTTTCGCCGTGATCCATGCGGCCAGCCACCAGCTCCCACAGAAACCGGCGAGCCGCGTGACGGTACTGCCGAATGAGGATGATGCGGCCGTCGGCTAGGACCGGCATCACTACCACCGAACCCGGGTGGGTGATGACCTCACGGGTAGCGCGTACGCCAGTGGGCTCTAGGACTTCGTCGCGGCGCACGCCGAAGACCGGGCCCTGGTACAGCATTTTGCTGCGCAGAATTTTGCCTGTCGATTTGTTCGGCTTATTTTTCCCGGCTTTGGTCGATTTTTCTTGCACCATGACTTGCAGGGTTTCTCCCGCGGCTATCTTAGCAGGCGTGCAAGGGAGTTCGCCAAGCTGCGAGCCGGCCGGATGACGGCGCTACCAGTGAATTGGCGCCCCAGGGGGCGCTCACTCCTAGGTCGGGCGCGCGATGATTGCCTGCGCGAGGCGGCGTCCCTATACTCAATACACGATCCCATGTCCATCAACACCATCATCGTCGATGACGAGAAGCCCGCGCGGGACGAACTCGCCTTTTTGCTCAAAGCCTTCCCGGAAATCAACGTCATCGGCCAGGGCAAGAACGGCGTCGAAGCCATGACGCTGATCAAGGAATACGCACCCGACCTCGTATTTCTCGACGTGCAGATGCCGGGCTTGGACGGCTTCGGCGTGCTGCGAAAGCTCGTCGAGCGCAAGATGAAGGTGCCTCACGTCGTTTTTGCCACCGCCTTCGATCACTACGCGGTGCGGGCCTTCGACGTAAACGCGGTGGACTACGTTTTGAAGCCGTTCGACAAGGCGCGGATCGCCAAGGCCATCCAGCGCGCGCGCAAGGTGATGGAAACGCAAACCACCACCACCGAGCGACTCGAACAATTGGTGAATCAGCTGGGTGCCGCGAAGCAGACCGTGCAGCCGGCCAAGCTGCTCGTGAAATCGCAGCAGCGGCTTCTGCTGGTGGACGCCGAAGATCTAATCTGCGCTTCGATCGACGACGGAACGATCGCCGTCGTGGCGCGCGACACCGAAGGCACCTCCAACTACCGCACACTCGAAGAATTGCACGCCGCGCTCGATTCGGAGACGTTTTGGCGGCCGCACCGGTCGCACCTTGTGAACATTCACCACATCAAGGAAGTTGTGCCGTGGTTCAAGAACAGCTACATGCTAAAGATGAACGACAAAAAGCAGACGGAGATCCCCGTGAGCCGCGTGCAGACCAAACGTCTGCGGGAGTTGTTCAAGCTGTAGCAGCGCAGGCTTCGTGACCATAAATTCCTTGTTTTGCCAATTTGCAGCGGCCCGGCTAGTGGGCTGCGTTTTTCCGTGTTAGCATCGCACGTACAGTTTGTACGCCATACACGATGGATTTTTCGCTCAACGACCACCAAAAACTGACTCGCGATACCGTCCGCCAATTCATGGAAAATGAAGTGCGGCCGTCGGTGCGCTTGCGCGACCGCGAAAGCCGCTTTCCCATCGAGGAAATCAAGAAACTAGCGGAACTCGGCTGCTGCGGCATGCTGGTTCCGGAGGAATGGGGCGGTCCCGGACTCGACACCGTTTCCTATGTATTGATGCTGGAAGAGGTCGCGCGCGTGGACGCCGCCATGGCCACGTCGCTCGGCGTGACCAATTCCGCGGTCCAGGTGCCGCTGCTTGCTTTTGGCACCGATGCGCAGAAGAAAAAATATCTTCGGCGTTTGGCGGCCGGAGAAATCCTCGGGTCCTTCTGCTTGACCGAACCACAAGCCGGATCGGATGCTGCCGGGATCCAAGCCCGCGCCACGCGCGAGAATGTAGACGCCGGGCTTCAACCCGGCGTGGCGGGTTCCGGAGTCTACCGCTTGAACGGCACGAAGACCTGGGTATCGAATGGCAGCGTAGCTGGCGTCTTGATCGTGTTTGCGAAGACCGACCCGACTGCAGCCGGAAAGGGAATCACCGCGTTTCTGGTCGAGCCCAGCTTCAAGGGCTTTCGCGTTGGTCGTCACGAAGAAAAAATGGGCCAGCACTCTTCACCGTCGGTCGAGATAATATTTAACGATTGCGAGGTCCCCGCCGAGAATCGGCTCGGCGAGGAAGGCCAAGGTCTTAAGATCGCGCTGAGCGCGCTCGACGGCGGGCGCATCGGCATCGCCGCGCAGGCCGTTGGCTTGGCGCAAGGGGCGCTGGAGGCTGCGGCCAGATATGCTAAGCAGCGGCGTGCTTTCGGGAAAACCATTTCCGATTTTCAGGCGATCCAGTGGATGCTGGCCGACATGCAGACCGAGATCGAGGCGGCGCGCGGACTGGTGTACTACGCTGCTTGGCTGAAGGATTCCGGGGGCCGCATGGGCGCAGCCGCATCGAAGGCCAAGCTTTACGCCAGCGAAATGGTCAATCGCGTAGCCGCCAAAGCGGTCCAGATTCACGGCAGCGTTGGCTATTCGCGCGAAACCGACGTCGAGCGCATGTACCGCGACGCCCGCGTGATCACCATCTACGAGGGCACCAGCGAAGTCCAGCGCATGATCATCGCCCGCGACCTGGGTTTGTAGTGGCCGGTCTTTAGACCGGTGGCAATTTGCGGTTCGTTGTTCTTGCCGTTGTAGCGGCCGCCGACTGTGGCAGGCGCCTTAGCAGGTTCGTTTCGTGCTTTTGCGCTGCTGGTTTGTGCCGTGCGTTTACGCTGTTGTCTTTAAACTTTTGTCGTTTGCGTTCTTGCCTTTTGTTGTCATCCTGAAGCGGAACGAAGGACCTAACCGACGACGCACTTCGGTCCAGGCCGACATGGAGATCCTTCGGCGATCCTCGACAGAAGGCCTCAGGATGGCAACGCTCGGCAGGGTTCACGAAAGGACCGATTCGATTGGCGGCTGACACGAGGAAAAAACGCGTAGTAAGCGGTATGCGCCCAACAGGCCGCTTGCACATCGGCCACTATTTCGGCGCCCTCCAGAACTGGGTCCGCCTGCAAAACGACCCCGAATACGACTGCTTCTACTTCATAGCCGACTGGCACGCCCTAACCAGCGACTACGCCGACACCTCGCAGGTAGCGCAAAACACAATTGAGATCGTCACAGACTATCTGGCAGCAGGGCTTGATCCGGCCAAGTCGGTGATTTTCCAGCAATCGCTGATCCCCGAGCACGCCGAGTTGCATCTGCTTCTCTCGATGGTCACTCCGCTAAGCTGGCTAGAGCGCGTTCCCACCTACAAGGAAGCCTTCGAGAACGTAAAAGACAAAGACCTGCACACGTATGGCTTTCTCGGGTACCCGTGCCTGCAAACCGCCGACATCGTCATTTACAGTGAACAAAGCCTTTCGCTTTTCGTTCCGGTCGGCGAGGACCAGGTCTCGCACGTAGAACTCAGCCGCGAAATCGTTCACAGATTCAATGGGTTGAACGGTAGGTTAAGCCTAAAAAGAGAATTGTTTACTCTCGACAACTGGAACCAATTGGAGTTTGTTCTAAAGGCTGTCGCTCCAACCGAGACGAAAGGGCAAATCGAACCACCGCCGCGGAGAGATTCTACGGACGTAGAGATCGAGGAACACTCGCGAAAAATCTCGAAGGCCGCTCATGAAATCGGCGTAAGGAATTTCTTGGAGTTGATGGTTGGACGTCGCCAGTTTTTTGATTACCGCGAAGAGCTCCGTGAGCCGCAAGTAATGCTTACCAAGACTCCGCGCGTCCCCGGTCTCGACGGGCGAAAGATGTCGAAAAGTTATGGCAATGCTATTACGCTGAGCGAGGCTGACGACGACATTCGCAAGAAGACGAAGGTGATGGTCACCGATCCCGCGCGGAAGCGGCGAAGCGATCCCGGAAATCCGGACGTGTGTCCGGTGTACGACTGGCATAAACTATTCTCGCCTAAGGAGACGCTGCACTGGGCGGCGCAGGGGTGCCGTACGGCCGGAATCGGTTGTATCGAGTGCAAGGCCAAGATGGCCGATCATTTGATCGATTGGATCGCGCCGATACGCGAACGCCGATTGGAATACGAGAAGCAACCGGCGCGGGTGCTCGAGATTATCGATGCCGGCTCGAAAACGGCGCGGGTTCATGCGCAGCAGACGATGGCGCGGGTTCGCGAAGTTGTGTTTGGCTGGGAGAAAAAGCGCAAGGAGATTTCCGGCGGCGACGCGGCAGGGAAGTGAATAGATAGGGTTCTGCGGTTCGGGGCGTTGGTGCCGTCAACGACAACGTTGTCATCCTGAGCGAAGGATCTCAACGTACGGTGCACCTCGATCCGAAGCGTACGCCGAGGTTTTGAGGCTGTCCTCATCGGATAGCCCAGGATGACGGGCCGCGGTTGTCGAGGCGCGGGATACGGATCGCAGGTCACGATTTACGAGGGTTCATGGCAACGCCGTACAAAATTAATATCCCAATGTATGAAGGGCCTCTGGACCTGCTGCTTGACCTGATCAAGAAGCAGGAGATGAATATTCACGACATCCAGATCTCCAAGATCACGTCGCAATACCTGGATTACCTGCACAAGCTGGAAGAATTGAACGTGGACGTGTCCGCCGATTTCATCTACATGGCGGCCACGCTGATCTACATCAAATCGAAAATGCTTCTGCCGCCCGACCCCCTGGCGTCGCCGGAAGAGCAAGCCACCGACCCTCGCGCGGAACTCGTGCAGCGGCTGGTGGAGCACGAAAAATTCAAGAACGCCGCGCAGCTTCTCTACCAAAAGCAGCAAATCGAAGAAAACGTCTGGTCGAAGCCGGACAAATCGCTCTACAACGACGAAGGTACGGAAGGCGAACTGGTCGTCTCGCTGGTCGATTTAGTCAAAGTGTTCCAGCAAGTCCTGGAGCGACGCAAGGAAGTTTCGCGCATCGATCTGCAGCACGAGCAGTTCACCGTGGCGCAGATGATGGCACAGCTGCGCGCGCAAGTATTGGCGAGCGACGACAACTCCGTAAGTTTGGTCGAATTTTTCGAGGCCTGCCCGTCCCGCCACGCGATGATCGTCGCGTTTCTCGCCGTGCTCGAAATGGTGAAGATGCAAGCGGTCGTGCTAGCCCAGGAAAAGCAGTTCGGCGAAATCGTGGTGAAAAAGGGCAAGTCCTTTGACCTGGTGTTCGACGAAAGCGGCGGCATCCGGCAGATTGATGAAGAATATAAATAGTGGAGGTTAAGGAAGTACAGGAAGCGAAGGAGATAAAGGAAATAGAGGAATGGAGCTCACCGCTCGCAGTTGCGGTCGTTTCCTTTACATCCTGCACTTCTTTTCCATCTTGTACTTCAAGGTTTTCTCTATGACCAACGAAGAACGAAAAGCGGCACTAGAAGCGATCATCTACGCGGCCGACGAACCGGCGACGATTGAGCAATTGGCCACGGCCCTCGGCGACGAGAAATTGGCGGTGCAGTCGTCGCTGGACGAATTGGTGGCCAGCTACGCCTCCGAGGACCGCGGCATCGAAGTGCGCGCGGTCGCCGGCGGCTACAAGATGTACACCAAGCCGCAGCATCATGACGTGGTGCGGCGCTTCATCAAGAGCCTGCGGCCACCGTTGCGGCTGACAATGCCCGCGCTCGAAACGCTTGCGGTAATCTCCTACAAGCAGCCGGTCACCGCCCCGGAAATTCAGGAAATTCGCGGCGTGAACACTTCCGGCGTTTTGAAAACGCTTCTCGACAAGCGATTGATCACGACCGCCGGCCGCAAGGAAGTGATCGGCCGGCCAATCCTGTATCGCACATCGAAGGAATTCCTGATGCGCTTTGGCCTGAGTGATTTGCAAGAACTGCCGAGTTTGAAAGAATTCGAGGCCCTGGCGCGCGAGGCGCTCGGAACCGACGAGGGCATCGCCATACCCGGTGCGGGCGACGAGAGCGTGCTGGACGGTATCCCGCACAACGTTTCGGAGAGTTCCACCGAGGCACCCGCGGCTCAAGCGCACCAGCCAGAGGATGCAACGAATGTTGAATCGCAAGCAAGCCCCGAATCGGCGCAAGCTGAAAACGCCGTGGCCACCGGAGAAAATTCGACGGAGCACGCCGACGTCCAGCACGAACCTGCTTCGGAGCTACCGGCAGAGGCAGCGCCGCGAGTTCTCGCTGAGTCGGACCCAGAACCTGACCGAGAATTTGCGGGAACAATCGAGGAGAAATCGCACAAGGCCGCTGCGGGCGAGTAGCGCCCCAATGGCGTGGGCTTGGCGCAGGTCGAAGGGCCAGCAAGAGTGCCTGTGTCACTTTGAGCGGTGCGCTCCAAGTTGTGGCTATTCCGAACGAATATAAAAATCCGTGCGACTGAGAAACTCACAAAAATGCAGGAACGCCTACAAAAGATTATCGCGCGCGCCGGAATTGCTTCGCGGCGGCACGCCGAGCAGCTAATCTCGAGCGGACAGGTGCGCGTAAACGGGCGTGTGGTGACCGAACTTGGCACAAAAGCTGACCTGGCCACCGACCGTGTCGAAGCCGCGGGCAAAGTCATTACCGCACCCGAGCAACTCGTGTACCTCGCGCTCAACAAGCCCGCGGACGTGGTCGCCACCATGACGGACCCGGAAGGCCGCAAGACGCTGCGAAATTCCCTGCGCGGTTTTCCCGTGCGCGTCTACCCGGTTGGCAATCTCGAGTACGCCGCGTCGGGTGTGATCGTTCTCACCAACGACGGCGATCTGGCCGCCGAGTTGCTGAAAAACTGGGAACATCTCGAGCAGGGATATCACGTCAAGGTGAAAGGGATGCTCACGCTTCACGACCTCGATCGCCTCGGCAAGGAAGCCAACGTCCGGATGAAAACCCTTCGCCAGCCCGACTCCACACGCGGACGCGCCGCAAACTTCTGGTATGAAGTGCGCATGCGTGACACGCGCAAAGAACAACTGCGGCGTGTGCTGCAAAAAGACGGCCATCCCATCGAAAAATGGATTCGCATCTCGCTCGGGCCGATCCAGGCCGAAGGGATTCCGCGGGGCCGTTATCGCGAACTGAAAAAATCCGAGCTTGAGGCGCTGCGCAAAGCCGCAAGTCCGGTGCGGAAGGCAAAAGGCCCGGCGCGACCGTCCTGACGGGGGGTCGAAGGCAGCCGCAGCGGTTCTATTGATGCCCCTCGAACGACTACAGAAAATTATCGCGGCGTCCGGTGTGACCTCGCGGCGCAAAGCCGAACAGCTGATCGCCGCGCACCGGGTCACATTGAACGGCGAAGTCGTTACCGAACCCGGCACCAAAGCCGACCCCGACCAAGACAAAATTTCCATCGACGGCAAGCCGCTTCCGTGCCGCGAGCAGTTTCTGCATTTCGCTCTCTACAAGCCGAAAGGCTACGTGACCACCGTCAGCGACCCGCAGGGCCGCCCCACGGTCATGGACTTGATGCGCGGCGTTCCCGAACGCGTTTATCCCGTCGGGCGTCTCGATTACGCGAGCGAAGGCTTGCTGCTGATGACCAACGATGGCGCGCTCGCGCAAAAGCTCACCAAGGCCGGCTCGCACGTATCCAAGACGTATCTCGTAAAGGTCAGTGGCAAGCCCGACGAGCAGGCCCTCGCCCGCCTCCGCGCCGGAGTCACTATCGAACTCGACGACGGCCGGCGCATCAAAACATCACCGGCATCGATTCGTCTAGCGGAAAATGCCGCAAATCCCTGGTACGAAGTGGTTCTGATCGAGGGGAGGAATCGTCAGATTCGACGCATGTTTGATCGCGTCGGCTACCACGTCGAAAAAATCAAGCGCATAAAGCTAGGCACGTTGTCTCTCGATGTTCCCCCTGGAAAATTCCGCAAACTGACCAGCCAGGAAGTCGAGAAGTTAAGGGCGCTGTGACCGTGCAAGCCGGTTCGAGAAAAAGTGAGATCATTCAACAATGAAGATCCTTGTTCCCGATGACGCAAACCTGGGCGCCGACCCCATCGCTGAAATTCTGAAGCGATACCACACCATCGGCGTCGTCGGCCTCTCCTCCAATCGATCGCGTCCAAGCTACGGCGTCAGTGAATACATCCAGGCGGCTGGCTACCGGGTCATTCCCGTGAATCCGAACGAAAGGGAAGTCCTCGGCGAGAAAAGTTACGCCCGGCTCGAAGACGTGCCGGAGAAACTGGAAATCGTCGATATCTTCCGCCGAATCGAGGAGGTTCCCCGCGCGGTAGAGAGCGCCATTAGCGTCGGAGCCAAAGTCGTCTGGATGCAACTGGGCCTCGAGCATCAGACCTCCGCGGAGAAAGCCCGCGCCGCCGGTGTCATCGTGGTGATGGATGCCTGCATGCTCATCGAGCACAAGCGCCGCCGCCACTAGCCGATCGAATGTAGGGGCGGCTTTCGCGCGACCTCTCCCCGCCTTTCGACGCAGGTCGCCAACCGTTGAATAACCAAAATGGAAGAAGAAAGCAGAAGGGATCCCGCTAAAGCGTGCCTCTTACATTGCGTTCGAGCTATCTGGGCAGGGGATAGACCGAAAGATTGCGTCTGCCGACCGCGATCACGGCGAGAAACCGGCGGTCGGGGGAAATCGCGAATTCGCGGAAGGTCAAGCCGTGTAGGACCGGGACCGGTGTTGGCTGCGCGACCGGCGGCGCGTCTTTGTCCGTAGGGGATTGGGCGGTCAACGGCGGCAGATCGATCCACACCAGATCGCCGGATTTTTTTTCGACCGAGCGCTTGAGAAGGACGCGCGTTTCATCGGGCGCCCAGCGAAATACGCCGAAGCCAGCGCGAACGCGGGCGAATCGGGCTGGATTGGCTAGATCGCGAATTTCCAGCACTTCTCGATCGATATAGTAGGCGATCTTGGCGCCGCTCGGAGAAAGTGACAACCCGGCTTCGTAACCGTCCAGAGTCGCTAATTCGTGGTCGTCCTGCGCGAGAAGTTCCAAGCGCTGAAGGCGCGGCGGGCCGGAGAGATTGCGGTCGCGCTCGATGGCATAGGCCGTATTGCTGCCGGGAACCGGAACGAAATCCAAAAACGTTCGCCCTTCAAACACATGCCCGGCAGGACCCGCGTTGCGATTGAGGTAGTGAAACGAAAACAGCACCTTGGGCTTCACGACTTCCGAAAGATAAATGATCGTGGCGTTGTCTACCAGCCACGACGCGTCAGCGGCGTCCTTGATTACGTTATCTTCGCCGCCGAGATGAACTTCCTTGCCGTTTTCGTCCAGCACCAGGGTCATCGCGGAATCGACGGTCTTCCCGGTTTCATCGACCGTTGCGGTGAAAAGTTCCGCGAGAAGCAGGTGCCCATTGGGCGACCAGCGGAAGGAATTGACGTTGTAGGTGAACGGGGCCGTGCCGCGCTGGAATTTCTCGCCGATGAAGATGCGCCGGCGCTTGCCGTTCGTGTCCTGGATCCAGATGTCGTCGTGCTCGAGGTCGTACTGTTTGGTCTTGAACGGGCGATTGACGGCGTAAGCGATCCGCCCGTCGGGGGCGTATCCGAACGCGGTGATGTCTTCGTCGATATTCTGTACCGGCTTGTCGAGCTCTTGCGCTCGAAGTGGCGCGAAACATCCACAGCCAAGGAGCAAGGCAAGCACGAACACAAGACTGCGGGTAGCACCGACACTCTTGGCTGTGCCAACTGCAGCCCCATCAACGCCTGTCCGGCTCATGAAGATTCGAATTTTCCAGCCGCAAAAAAAACAAGCAATCATTTAGGTCCAGGGTGAGGGCCGGTGAAGTCGCTGCAGCAAGGCTTCTGTGCCGGCTTGAACTCCATGTACTCGACGCGCGTGTCGTCGGGATCGTAGACATTGAGCTGCCACTTGCCGTCGCGACCCAGTTTGGGCTCCTCGGTGGGCTTCCAGCCGTTCTTGATCAGCTGTGCGTCCGCCGCTTTGATGTCTACAACGCCCAGGGAAAGGTGATTCATCACCCCGAACGTGTGATGATCGGCAGTAGGTGAAATGCCGAGCATGTATTCGAGCCAGTTCGCTCCGTTCGGCACTTCCATAGCCACCCAACTTGTCTCGTCGTCTTTCATTCCGCCATGCCAGTACAGCCGGAAACCCAGAATGTCCTTATAGAAGGCGTCTTCAGCGGCGCGGTCGCGCACCACAAACCCGGCGTGGATGATCTGGTTCGTGAGCGGAGAGATCGCCACCGAACTCATCGTGCCATTTCCGGGGGAAAGCAACAGCACCCGGTGACCTTCCGGATCTTGGACCTCGACGTATTTGTCTCCGGAATCGTCGCGTTTTACTTCGCTGCACTGCACACCGCGCGCCAGCAGGTATTCGCGCATGGCGTTAGCATCGCGCACGTGATAGCCAATCGCTTCGACGGCATTCTTGTTTTCCGCCGGAACGCTGGGGATGAGTTCGACCTGCTGGATGGAATTGACGATAAAACAGGTGGCAATTTTGGCTGGGCTGAAGCAACCTTTCGTGGCTTGGGTCAGGCCCAGCGTCTTCGCGTAAAAGGCGCGCGAAGCGTCCATATTGCTGGCGCGCAGCCGAACCAGCGCGATGCCGGTAATTTCCGGTCGATCGGGCGCTGCCAAGGTGCAGATGGGTAACGCAACGATCCAGAGCAATGCAAGTTTTCGGACAAATCGCACAGGGCACCTCGAAATTCGGATGATTTGATTTTATCCTAATACCATCTTCCAGGCGCTGGTGAACGTGGCGCTTGAAACTCGAAATTATCGTGACCAATGCTCGCGTCATCCTTGCGGCCCGGGCTGGACGCCCGTGAATTCACCCCAACACGGTTTTTCGACGGGCTTAAACTCCATAAAATTCGGTTCCGGTGCCATCTGGATCGTAAAGGTTGAGTTGCCATTTGCCGTCGAGCCCAAGCTGAGGTTCCTCGGCTGGCTGAAGGCCGTTCGCAATCACCCGCTTCTGCGTAACGTGAATGTCTTCCACCCCCAACGCACCCTAGAATTCGTGGCCGCGGATGGTTTGGATCGGCGTTCGCCGAGGCGCAGACCAACAGTGCAAGGATCGCTGTGGCGAACCGACTCATTTTCCTGTCTTAAGCTCCGGGCGGCGTACGTGCTCTGATCTTGCGAATGTCGTCGAGTCGCTGGCGAATGCGCTGCTCGAAGCCCTGATCGGTGGGTTTGTAGTAGGTGCGCCCGGCTAGGTTGTCCGGCAGGCAGGTCATGTCGGTGACTTTTTCGTCGAAATTGTGGGCGTACTTGTAACCTTGGCCGTAACCAATATTTTTCATCAAGCCGGTCGGAGCGTTGCGCAAGTGCAGCGGAACTGGGTCGGCTTCCGTTTTGTGAACATCTTCCATGACGTCGCCGTAGGCAGTGTAGAGCGCGTTGGACTTGGGTGCGAGTGAAAGATATACCGCGGCCTGCGCCAGCGCGAGGTTACCTTCCGGCGGACCGATGAAATCAAACGCTTCCTTGGCGGCGAGCGTGACGGCCAGCGCGCCGGGTTCGGCGAGGCCGATGTCCTCGCTGGCCATACGCACCATACGGCGCGCGAGATACAGCGGGTCTTCGCCGGACTCGAGCATGCGCGCGAGCCAATAGAGCGCGGCGTCGGGGTCGGAATTGCGAACCGATTTGTGCAGAGCGGAGATGAGATTGAAGTGTTCTTCGCCGGCTTTATCGTAGCGGAGCAGTTTGCGCTGCAAGACGTCTTCGAGGAGCTCCGCGGTGAGGTGCCGCACGCCGCTGTGATCGGGGGTGGCGCCACGGACCGCGAGTTCCAGCGTGTTGTAGGCGGTGCGAGCGTCGCCGTTGGCATATGACGCCATACGAAAAAGGACTTCGTCGCTGGCTTTCACTCCCTCGTTTCCCAGGCCGCGTTCTTTGTCGAGCAGGGCGCGGCGCAAGAGGTCGGCGATGAGAGGCGTCGGCAACGGATCCAGGATGTAAACCTTGGTGCGCGAGAGGAGCGGCGAAATCACCTCGAACGAAGGGTTCTCCGTCGTCGCGCCGATGAACGTGATGTGGCCGGCCTCGACGTAGGGAAGGAACGCATCCTGTTGTGCTTTGTTGAAGCGGTGGACTTCGTCAACGAACACGATGGTGCGGGGTCCGGAGCGCGCTTTGCGCTCGGCGGCAGCCATCACTTCCTTGATTTCTTTAATGCCCGCGAGAACGGCGCTGAAAGCAACAAATTCAGAGCTGGTCAAACGAGCGATCAGACGGGCGAGCGTGGTTTTGCCGCAACCCGGAGGCCCCCAGAACAACATGGAGCCGAGGTCATCGTTTTCAATTTGCACGCGAAGGGGCTTGCCTGGGGCGAGAAGTTTTTCCTGGCCCGTGAATTCGTCGAGCGTTCGGGGCCGCATGCGCTCGGCCAGCGGCTGATGCGCCAGTGGCACGTCCGGATCGATGGGCTCAGGCAATTTCGAGAAAAGGCTCACGGCTTCTGCTCGTTCCGAGTGGGAAGAGACTTTCGCTGTCGCGCCGCTTCGTAGAAGAGCACGGCGGCCGCGGCCGCGGCGTTCAGCGATTCGATGCCGCTCGCCATCGGGATGCGGATGCGGGCGTCCGCACTGCGTTCGACTTCTTCAGGCAAGCCTGCCCCTTCGTTTCCGACCAGCAGAGCCACCGGCTCACACCAATCGACGTCCCACGGAGCGAGAAGCGGCAAATCGCCGTCGCGAGGTTCGTGAACGCTGGAGGCCAGTGTGCGCACGTCGGCCACGCGAAGTTGCGTCAACAAAATCGGCAGCGACATGCCTGCGAGAATCGGAAGATGCAGCGCGGCTCCGGCCGAAGCGCGCAGCGCCTTGGGCGAAAATGGACTGGCGGTGCCGCTCTGTCCCGAAGCTGCAGTCACCGCACCGGTCGCGCCGAACGCCGATGCAGTACGTAGGATCGTACCCACGTTCCCGGGATCCTGCACGCCGGCGAGAACCACAAGAAGTACAGAGCAAGCTTCGGTGGGCACGCGAAGAATCTCGTCCAGCGTGGCGACACGCGGCGCGACCAGCGCGGCTACTCCTTGCGGGTGCTCGGTATCCGCGATGCCTTCAAACAATCGGTCCGTGGTTCGCAGAATTGGGAACGCCATTTCCGGACGATCCACGAACGGGGCGAGGCGTTCGTGGTGGCGCTCGCCGGACTCGCTGAACAGAACGGCCTCGATGCGGCAACCGGAACGCAACGCTTCCTCCACCAGGCGGACGCCTTCGACGCCGACGCAGCCCGATTCGGTTTGCAAGCCGCCGCGCAGGGCCACGCGAAATTCCTTCAGCCAGCGATTGTCGCGGCTGGTAATCGCAGCAGCGGCATTTCCCGCACGCGCATTTTTGGCGGCTTTGACGGGGGTAGCCATCAGTGGGAGCGTAGCAAATTAACGGTTGGGAGCGCCATCGGGATGGCCGGCCCTCGCCGGCTGCAGCCCGGCGCCTTCACCGTTCCGGCAACTGAAGGCGCCCGCCACGGTCGACGGGCGTTACGTCTCCATCGTCTAGCCTCGAATTGACTCAACACGTTCTAGTCGACCATAGTCTAGTCGACCATGGCCCACCGACGAAGGAACGGGATTGCGCGGTCGGCGGGGGTGTGGTAGCGTCGCCCAAATAATGGCAGCGCGGGCGGAGCGCTGCGGGGTGAGCATTACGTCTTCGCCAAAGGCCAAAAAGTTGCCGGCAGAACTGTTGCGCGTTAACGCGCAAGCCCCGGAACCCGATGCACTGCGATATGCAGCGCATTTCCTTGTGCGGGGCTGTGTAATTGGAATTCCCACCGATACGTTTTACGGGTTGGCTACCGATCCGTTCAATCTTGCTGCTGTGGATGAACTCTACCGCGTCAAGGGACGTCCGGAGACACGGGCGCTGCCGATTTTGGTGAACTCGCTCGACCAAGCGCTGGTATTGATGCGCGACCCCGAGGAAGAAGTCTCCGGGGTGGATTGCGCGCCCTGGAACTTCCAGAAGCTGGCGAAGGCATTCTGGCCGGGCGGGCTGACCATGGTGGTGGATGCCTCGAGCCGCGTTCCATTGAAGGTGACGGCAAACACGGGCAAGGTCGCGTTGCGATGGCCAAACAGCCCGATCGTCGAGCAACTCATCGATGAGTTTGGCGGTCCGATCACAGGCACGAGCGCAAACATCTCGGGTTTTCCGGCTTGCGCGAACACGGAACAATTGATGAAACAACTGGGGTTGCGGCTGCCGTTGATCCTGGATGCCGGAGAGACAGGGATGGGGCTGCCCTCCACCATCATTGGACTACAAGATGAGAACTGGGAAGTCCTCCGCGAAGGCGCAATCCCCGTCTCTGAAATCGCCGCCGCGCTGCAGTAAACTCCACACCGTCACAAGCCCGCACTTTCCGCGCGAATCGACGGGCCGGTTCGCGGGCGCTCGCCCGGGGGCGCTAAAGCATCCCCCAGCTGCCAGCTCGGGTGAGCGCGACGATGTACTCGTACAGAATGGCTGACCCGGCTAACGCGAAGTGCGTACAGGAGTTAGTGGCTCTTAGTCGTTGCAGTGAAACTGTGCGTCGGTGGGAGCTGGGGAGGCGAGGGGTTCGCGGAGCACTTGGGCGGCCCGCGGACACCGGGGACTCGGGCAGCGTGACTGTAGATACCATGATCTGACCGCGCGAACATTGACCGGGTCAAAGCGCGATTGCTCGAATGCATGCTGAGGCCGAGCCAGATTTTTCTTTGGATCGCGGCCGTATTGTAAATCCGGAGGCGCTACGGACTGGACGCACTTCTTAGTGGGTTAACCCCAGCATCGACTTTGCTCGGGCGACCGAAATCAGCGGGTAGAACCGTCAGAAAATCGAAATCGCCGGTGGGGCTAAGCGGTATATCGCCCAGCGATTTGCGGTGGACCGAGATGGCGTCGGTGAACCACAGCGGTAGGTAGGGGAGATCGTCGGCCAGGATTTTTTGGGCTTCGCTGCAGAGAATTTTTCTTTTCTCCTGATCCATTTCGGTACGGATTTGGTCGGTAAGTGCGTCGATGCGCGGGTTGCGGTAGTGCCCGCGGTTAGCCCCATCGGGCGGGAATCGCTTCGACGAGAACACGAATTCAAAGATATCCGGATCGTTGTTGGCGCCGACCCAGCGGAGAAGGTTGATCTGAAAATTGCCTTTGGTGGCGTCGGAGAGGACGGTGGCGAATTCGAGCGGGCGGAGTTCGAGGTCGATTCCTATGCGGCGCCACTGCTCCTGCAAGGCAGCGCCGAGAACGCGGAATTGTTCATCGGTGGAGGTTTTCAGCGTGAGGTGCAGACGGACACCGTCTTTGCCGCGCGGAAAACCCGCAGCGTCGAGAAGCTGCGCGGCGCGCATGATGTCGAGCGTGTATTGAGTGACATCCGGCTCGTAAGCCCAGTGATTGGGCGGGAGGATGCCGCTGGCGACGCGGGCTTGGCCGTGAATTAGATAACGAGTCAGGGACTCGCGATCGGTGGCGTAGGCCAGGGCTTGGCGTACTTCGCGGTGCTTCAGGATGGGGTCTTCGAGATTGAGGCCGAGATAGGTGATGTTGGTGCCGGGGCGCTCGGTGACGGCGAGCGTCGGCTGCTTGGCTAGGACCGGGATGATATCGGGTGTGAGCGAGGTGACTTCAATGTCGGCGGAGCCCTTGCGGAGTTCGAGAGCGCGGACGATGGCGTCGGGGACGACGCGGAAGCGAACGCGGGAGATTAGCGCCGCCGCTTCGCTATCGCTACGGGGAAAACGAAAATAGTCGGGGTTGCGCTCGATGATGACTTCATCGTCCTGGGATTGGCTGACGAAGCGGAACGCGCCGGAGCCGACAGGATGACGAGAGAAATCGGCCGAAGCGTTCGCGGGAACGATACCGGTGGTGGCGCGCAAAAGGTTGATGGTGAACGAGGCGTAGGGTTCCTTGAGATGAAAGATGACCGTGGCGGGATCGGGGGCGTCGATGGCCGTGACCATGCGGAAAGCGCCGCGCTTCGGAGACTTGTTGGCGGGATTCATGATGAAGGCGAAAGTGGATTTTACGTCGGCGGAGGTTAGCGGGCGGCTGTCGTGGAAGCGGACGTCTTTGCGGAGATGGAAGACGTAGGTGAGCGGGTCGGGCGTGTCCCAGGATTCGGCGAGGTCGCCGCGGAGTTTCATTTGGGCGTCGCGTTCGAGCAGGCCGTCGAAGAGCAACGAATCAAGGTGCTGGGATTGCGTGTCGGTGGCGTAGCGGGGGTCAAGGTTGGTGGGGTTGGACTCGAGTAGGAAGGTTAGCTGGGAGGGATCGGACTTGGCGCTGCCAGAGCAGCCTGCGAGGAAGGGCGAGGTAATGACGTAAAGAACCAATGAAGTAATGAGAACCGGCGAGAGCTTGCGGGCTTTAGTCGCGGTTGCCATGGTGATTGTTGGGGCGGCGGCAATCTTGCCATGGTTCCTCCACTCCGGGCCAGCAAACGGCGCTGGCCCTGCGGTCGGAATGACACGGTGGAGGGTGACGGCCTGGGAGTTACAAAACTGGAGGTTGCTGGCGTCGAACTTAGCGGGGCGGGGCATAGGAGATTTTACCAAGAATTGCTGGACCGCGAGCGCCTGTGGCTGAGGGGAGATTTGAGGGGCGTCGGTGGAAGGTTTCGTAGGCCATTAAGGCGAAGGCGTAGGCTTCTTTGGCGTCTTCGGGGACGCCCAGCTGGGCGGACGTCAGGATTTCTATCGGCGGGTTTGGCTTCGCGCTTCCGGCGTACGTTTTGGAGCGTTGCGATCGGACGGGCACGGCGTGCCGTGACCATACCGGAGTTTGCGAGTGGGACGGCGGGATGGTTGATAGGGCAGCGGAGAGTTGCGCTAGGATCAGCGGATTTTTTGCGCCGCCTCCGGAAACGATTAGTTGGTGGATTTCCTGTTTTGGGAGGACGAAGCGGTTTAGGGCGTCCACTACCGAGAGGGCGGTGAAAATTGTGGCGGTACGGATCAGGTCGGCGGGCTTGGCTTGGTGGCGGCGGCCTGCGGCCAAAAGATTTTTTACGTAGGCGCGGCCGTAGTATTCGCGGCCGGTGCTTTTTGGCGGGGATTGTTTTAGGTAAGGGTCGCGCATGAGTTCGTTCAGAAGCGCGGGGAGGGAGCGGCCTGTTTGGGCGATCGCGGCGTTTTTGTCGTAACGTTGGCGGCCGTGCGTGAAGTGAGAGACTAACGCATCGATCAGCATGTTGGCGGGGCCGGTGTCGAAGGCGAAAATTTGCGATGGCTTGGCGGCTGCGGGTAGGACGGTGATGTTGGCGATACCGCCTAGATTGAGGGAGACGCGGCCGAGTTCGAGATGGCGGTAGAGGAGATAGTCGGCGTAGGGGACGAGTGGAGCGCCTTGGCCGCCTAGAGCTATGTCGGCGGGGCGGAAGTCGGCAACCGTGGTGATACCGGTGCGGGCGGCGATGACGCTGGGCTCGCCGATTTGCAGGGTGGAAGCGGTTGGGCGGCCTAGATACCGAACCGGCGGACCTTGATGGAAGATGGTTTGGCCGTGGCTGCCGATTAGCGTGATTTTTTTTGTGGCGACGCGGAAACGCTGGCAAGCGGTTCGCGCGGCTTCGGCGAAGACTTCTCCCAGGCGAAAATTTAGTTGGCTTAGCTGACCTGCGGAGATCGGTTGCTGCTCCGCCAATCGGAGGATTTCTTTTCTTATTGTCAGCGGAAAATCCACGGACGTGTGATTCAGGAGCTTGGCATTCAAATTGGGTGGGGCTCCTGAGATTTTGGTCAGAGCTACGTCGATCGCGTCGGCGGAGGTGCCGGACATTAGGCCGAGGACTAGGAGCGGGGCGGATTTCATTTTGCGGCGTCAGAAAGATTTCACCACAGAGTTCACAGAGGGCCCAGAGAAGAAACAGTTGAGGAGTCGAAAAGACAACTTGGCCGAGCAAGGTCACCGGAGCGGGAGCGTTGCCTAGATCGGATCGATGGGGCGGAGCGAGCCGCGCCCCTACCGTGGGGCCGCCGAGAATGGCGGTCCTACTGTGAGCCGGCTCACGAGATTTGCTTTTTGAGTTCGGCGAGGAGGTTTAGGGCATCTAGGGGCTTGAGTTGGTCTAGATCGGCGTCGCGGAGTTTATCGAGGACGGCGCGGTCTAGCGGGGTGAACAGGACGGATTGCGCGGCGTGGCCGTTGGTGGCGGCTTCCGCCGCGCTTGGGCTTAATTTTTCGCTGAGTTGGTGCTCGCTTTGTTCGTGCTTTTTCAGGACTTCGCGGGCGCGTTCGATCACGCTGCGCGGGAGTCCGGCCAAGCGGGCTACTTCGATGCCGTAGCTTTTGTTGGCGCTGCCGGGTTCCACGTGGCGAAGGAAGATGATTTCGTTGGGGGTTTCTTTTACAGAGACGTGGACGTTCTTTACGGCGGGGAGAAGTTCGGCTAGTTCGGTGAGTTCATGATAGTGGGTGGCGAAGAGGGTGCGGGCACGGGTGTGCTTTTGCAGGTGCTCGACGACGGCCCAGGCGATGCGAAAGGCCGTCGAACGTGGCGGTGCCACGGCCGACTTCGTCCAGGAGGACGAGACTTGCGGGGGTGGCGTGATTGAGGATACTGGCGACTTCGCTCATTTCCACCAGAAAGGTAGAGCGGCCGCGGGCAAGATTGTCGCTGGCGCCGATGCGGGTGAAGATGCGGTCGATGATGGGGAGCTTGGCTTGGCGGGCGGGGACGAAGGAACCGGCTTGGGCCATCAACGCGATTAACGCGGCTTGCCGCAGATAGGTGGACTTGCCGCCCATGTTCGGGCCGGTGATGAGCAGGAGTTGCTGGGCTTGCGGCTCGAAGTAGAGATCGTTGGGGACGAAGCGTTCGCCGCGCTGGCGCAGGAGTTCTTCTATTACTGGATGGCGCCCGCCGATGATGAGGAGTTCGCCGGTGGTGGTGAATTCGGGGCGGGCGTAGCCGCGGTCCGCGGCTAGCTTGGCGAAAGTGGTGAGCACGTCCATTTCCGCGATGGCCGCGGCGGTGCGGCGGAGACGGACGGCGTGGGCGGCTACGCCGCTGCGGATGTCGATAAAGAGTTGGCGTTCGATTTCGGCGATGCGTTCGTCGGCGGCGAGGATTTTGCGCTCGTATTCTTTTAGCTCAGGGGCGGTGAAACGTTCGGCGTTAACTAGGGTTTGTTTGCGTTCGTAGTCGGCAGGCGCCAGATGCAGATTGGGTTTCGAGATTTCGATGTAATAGCCGAAGACGCTGTTGAAGCGGATTTTGAGCGAGTTGATGCCGGTGCGTTTGCGTTCGCGCTCTTCCATGGCGGCGATGATTTGTTTGCTGTGCTGGCTTAGGTTGCGGAGTTCGTCGAGCTCGGCGTGATAGCCGGTGCGGATAATGCCGGGGTCGGTGGCGAGGGCGGGAGGTTCGTCAGCGATGGAGTGGTCGAGGCGTTCGCGGACGTCCATGAGCTCGTCGATTTCGTTGTGGAGATGGCGCAAAAGATCGCTGCCGCCTTTGGGCGGGGCGGTGAGGAAATTCTTGAGGATGGGGAGTTGCGAGAGCGACCGGCGGAGCGCCACCAGCTCGCGCGGAGTGGCGAGTCCGAGCGTGATGCGGCTGGTCAGGCGCTCGAGGTCGAGGATGCCGCGGAGCTCTTTGCGGATTTCGCCGCGGACGACCGTTTGCTGCACGAGGTGCGCGACGGCGTTCAAGCGGGCTTCGATGGTTTCGCGTTCGATCAGCGGGCGAAGAATCCAGGAGCGTAAGCGACGCGCGCCCATTCCGGTGATGGTGGCGTCGAGTGCGGCGAGCAGCGTGGTGGGTCCGCTGCGGCCGGTTTCTTCGCTGAAGATCGGATTGATGAGTTCGAGGTTGCGGACCGAGACCGGGTCGAGAACCAGCGAATCGTGCTGTTCGTAGTAGCGGATGCGGTCCAGGTGGCGGAGGGCATCGAGGCTCGAGGCTTCGTCGATCGTTGGGGCAGCGGCGGCGTTGTCCGTCGTGCTGGCAACAACCGAACCGTTTTGAGCGCCCAGCGGCCGCCGAGCGCGCTCGCTCGCTGGTGATCGCCGAACGGTCGACGCCACGAGCGGCGTTCTCGCGCAAATAGTGGATGATCGCGCCGGCGGCCGCCAACGATTGATGATGATCGTCAAGGCCGAAGCCGGTGAGTTCGGCGACGCCGAACTGCTCGCGCAAGAGGCGCGAAGCGTAGTCGTACTGAAAGATCCAGTCTTCGAGTCGCGACTCGACGCCCCCGACGCCATCGGGTAACGAATCCTTTGCGGTATCGAAAAGTTGTTGCGGGCGGGGTAATAGCGTCTCGCGAGGATGCAGGAGTTGGAGTTCGTCGCGAAGATCGTCGGCGGCGCGGGGGCCTGCGAATTCCGTGGCTTGAAATTCGCCGGTGGAAAGATCGACGTAGGCCAGGCCGATGGGCGAGCCGGAGGAGTGCGTGGCCACCGCGGCGAGAAAATTATTTTCGCGGGCGTCGAGAACGGCCCCATCGGTCGCCGTGCCCGGGGTGATCACGCGAACGACTTCGCGGCGGACGATTTTTTTGCCGGGGCCGGGCTGCTCCATCTGATCGCAAATGGCAATCTTGAAACCGGCGCGGATCAAGCGGGCGACGTAGCCGTCGGCGGCGTGGTAGGGGACGCCGCACATCGGAATAGGCTGACCCTTTTCGCGATTGCGCGAGGTCAGGGTGATTTGCAGTTCGCGGGAGGCGAGGATGGCGTCTTCGTAGAACAGTTCGTAGAAATCGCCGAGACGGAAGAGGAGTAAGGCGTGCGGATAGCGGGCTTTGATCGCTTGGTACTGCTGCATCAGCGGTGTGGTGGGATCGGACATTTTGCAGGCAGCGAGTAGTGGGTAGTGAGCGGTCCTTGTCGCTTTCACGAAGTTGCTGACGCGAAAGAGTAGCCGGGCGGGGTGCGTTTGGCAAACGTGAAAGGTGGTCGTGAAAGGGGGGCCGAGGCGCGGAGGCAGTCCGCGTGCATAGGGGAGATGCCATTTGGGAGACGGAGTTTGCGCTCAGAACTTTCGCGCATCCCGGTCAGATGCCCTCCGGGTGACAGTTTCGCTTTGTGGGAAACGACCGTGAACAGGGCGTGATTGCTTAGCAACGGGCAAACTGCGCGCGGGCGCTGCGGCGCGGCTAGCAGCTTCGCTGTGAGCCAAGAACCGGCACGATGCCGGCGCTTACCCGTGCAAGGCTGCGCCTCGCTGGCGACTACGAGGGAATGCCTAGGTTGGTTAATAGGAAGGCGTAGTTCAGAGCGATTTCGCGGAGGTAGTCGTAGCGGCCGGAGGCGCCGCCGTGGCCTGCGCCCATGTTGGTTTTCAGCAGCAAAGGGTTGGCGTCGGTTTTCAGGGTGCGTAATTTCGCGACGTATTTGGCAGGCTCCCAGTACATGACCTGGCTGTCGTTCAGGGAGGTCTTTACCAGCATCGCGGGGTAGGCTTTTTGCTCGAGGTTGGTGTAGGGGCAGTAGCTTTTCATGTAGAAATAGTCGGCCGCGATCTGCGGGTTGCCCCACTCTTCGTATTCGCCGACAGTGAGGGGAAGGGAGGCGTCGAGCATGGTGTTGAGCACGTCAACGAAGGGAACGTGACTGATGACCATGCGAAAAAGATCGGGGCGGATGTTGGCGACGGCGCCCATCAGGAGGCCGCCGGCGCTGCCGCCTTCGATGACGAGCTTTTGGGATGATGTGTATTTTTCGGCGATGAGATGTTCGGCGGAGGCGATGAAGTCGGTGAAGGTGTTCCGTTTTTTGTGCATGCGGCCGGCGTCGTGCCACGGTTTGCCGAGTTCGCCGCCGCCACGGATGTGGGCGATGGCAAAAACCACTCCGCGATCGAGGAGGCTGAGCCGATTGGAGTTGAAGGCCGCGGGCATGGAGATGCCGTAGCTGCCGTAGCCGTAGAGAAGGAGTGGGGCGGTGGAATCGCAGGGCGTGTCGCGGCGGTGCACGATGGAAATGGGAATACGCGTGCCGTCTCGCGCGGTGGCGTGGAGGCGTTCGCTGACGTATTGCGTTGGGTCGTAGCCGCCGAGGACGGGTTGCTGCTTGAGCAGGATGCGCTCGCGGGTCTTCGGGTCGTAGTCGAAGACCGAACGCGGCGTGAGGAAAGATTCGTACTGAAAGCGGAGGTGGTTGGTCGCGAACTCGGGGTTGGCGCCCAGAGAAGCGTCGTAGGCCGGCTCGGTGAATTCAATGCGGTGCGAACTGGTTAGCGCGTCCGGAGTCGTGTGGGGCAGATCGACGATGCGGAGGTAGGGCAGACCGTCTTCGCGCTCGAATAACGCGAGGTGAGACTGAAAGACATCCGCGGCGGCGAGCATGACGTGCGGTCGCGTGGGAATGACTTCGCGCCAGAATTCGCGGCGCGGGTCTTCGGTCGAGACCGTCATCAGGCGAAAGGTGCGGCCAGTGGAGTTCGTGCGGATGTAGAAAATGCCGCCGGGGCGGCTGCCTTCGGGGCCGGGGTGGTGGTCGACGTAATATTCGTGGGTGTCTTCGCGATGACAGATCACGCGGAATTCCGCTTGGGGTTGATCGGCGGGCAAGAAGCGGACTTCGCTGGTGGTGTGGCTGGCGATGGTGAGGAGCAGGAAAGCGCCGCTGCGGGTGCGCTCAATTTGGATGCGAAAGCGTTCGTCGATTTCTTCGTAGAGAAGGGCGTCGGGTTGCGCGGAGGCGAGGGTGTGACGATAAAGGCGGTGAGATCTCTTGGTGGTTTCGTCTTCGACGGTATAGAACAGGGTGCGGTTGTCGGAAGCCCAGGCGGCGCTGGTGACGCGTTCGATGCGCATTGGAAGGGTGTCGCCGGTGCGCAGATCTTTGATTTGCAGGGTGTATTGACGGAAGCCAGTGGTGTCGACCGAATGAGCGAGGAGGTGATTGTCGTCGCTCACATCGAACGAGCCGAGACCCAGGAACGAGTGGCCTTCGGCCAATGCGTTTACGTCTAGTAGCAGTTGTTCCGGGGAACCTTCGGCAACCAACCTGCGGCCATGGATGGGGTACTGCTTGCCTTCTTCGGTGCGCGTGAAATAGAGATAGCCTCGCAAGCGGTAGGGAACCGAGAGGTCGGTCTGGAGTATCTTGCCCAACATTTCCCGATAAAGGAATTCCTGGAAGGCTTCGGTGCCCTGCAAAACGGCGTCAGCGTAGGCGTTTTCGGCATTCAGATAGGCGATGACCTCGGGATTTTGCTTTTCCTGGAGCCAGGCGTAATTGTCGATGCGGCGGTCGTCGTGGCGCACGTGTTCAACGGGATGGCGGCGGGCAGCGGGGGGTCGTGGCGCCGCAATCGAAGCGCCCGACGTTTCGTTGGATTCGGAACGGCTGGGCGTAACGGTATTTGAGTCTGAGCTCATTGGTCCTTGTTCGTAAGCTACTCGGTGCGATGCTGCGCGACGCGCGCGGCGGGTTTCCGGTGTCCGGCGAAAGGTGGATCGCGTACGTCCGTTATACTACAACGGAAACGCAGGCCGGGAAAAAGGGCTGGCACGGCACCGTAAAACGCAAATGGCTCGAGAAATCGAAATCAAGTTACGCCTGAACGATGTGGAGCAGTTTCGCGCACGGCTGAAGCGCATGGGAGCCCGGCTTGCGTCCGGTGGGGGACGCGTTCATGAGTGGAACACGGTGTTTGACACGCCCGGGCAACAATTGCGGAAGCGCCGGCAGTTGCTGCGCATTCGAGTCGAGACTCCGGATGGCAAGCGATCAGCACGTGCGAAAAAGGCAGCCCAGGCGGCCCTTTTAACGTTCAAGGAACCGGACCGAGGAATGCGAGGACGCGCCGGAAAATCGCGGGATAAACGGCACAAAGTCCGGGAAGAGATCGAGTTGCGGGTGGAAAATGCGGCCGCGCTGGCGCAGATTTTTGAACGGTTGGGGATGCCGGCTGCCGTTCGCTATGAGAAGTACCGAACCACGTTTCACTTACCGCAGTCGAACCCCTGGGCCAAAGGCCTACTCATTGAACTGGACGAAACGCCGATAGGGAACTTTGTGGAACTGGAGGGTCCGCCCCGAGCCATTGATCGGGCCGCGAAAGAATTGGGATTTTCAAAGAAGGATTATGTTTTGAAGAATTATCTGCGCCTACACGCGGAGGAGTGCCTGCGGCGCGGGGTCAAAGTGGGCGACATGGTGTTCCAAAAGAGAAAGTGATTGCGTTCGGCGGCATCGAGGCGAGCGACGGGTGAAAAAAAAGCAAAATAATTACTCGAAGGCCATTCTTTTCTTGACAATGCAATGCATGAAGGCTTATCACACCCTTGGAGTGAATTTTTTACCGATGTCCGCGTCCCGCGAACTCGAGCCTGGGCCTAGCCGGTTACGACCAGAGGCGGGCTTGAGAGTGCAGCCAAGGTTGAGTGGTCGAACAACGTCGCGCGAGATGGGCCTTTCAGCGCAGGCGGACGGGCGGGGAGGGTTCACCGCCGGCTAGAGGTAAGTCCATTTGGTTGAGGCACTTGCCCGCGGCCGGGAGGTTTTACGGTGCGCGGGTTTTTTGTTGCTCGAAACACTTCGAGCAAGGTGCAAGCGCGGCCGGGCGACCGTGAAAGAGGCGGCAAATGCAACTGTACGCAACAGAATTGATGGGTGCGGAAACGTACGACGACCAGGGGAACTTCGTGGGACGCGTGCGCGAATTTTTCATTGAGCCCGCTGATCAAGCGAATCGAATCGCGCGCTTTTTGCTGTCCCGGGGGAAATTTCAGCCGCTGGTGGCGCGCCACGATCAGGTGGCGACGGTGGCTCCGGGAACGATCCGGCTGAACTGCAGCGAGCGAGCGCTGGAGCTTTACCAGCCGAATGAAGGGTGGCTGGCGGTTCGAAAGGATTTGCTGGATCAGCAAATCATCGACACCAAGGGCCGGAAAGTGGTGCGCGTCAACGATGTCGATTTGACCGAGCAGCACAATAACGGAAACGTTGAGCTGCGGCTTACACAGGTAGATGTGGGGCTTCCCGGCGCGGTGCGGCGGCTGCTGCAAGGGGTGGTCTCCGCTTCCATGGTCCGCAAGCTGCAACGCAAACTGCCGCAGCGGACCATTCGGTGGGAATTCGTGAACCTGATCGAACCCGATCCACTACGCCGTGTCAAATTGCGGATCACGCACGAAAAGCTCGAAGACTTGCACCCCGCCGATCTTGCCGAAATCATGGAATCGCTCTCGGCCGCCGAAAGGCAGGGAATCATCGCCTCGCTGGACGAGGAGATGGCCGGCAAGGTGCTCGCCGAACTCGACCAGCGGCTCACGACGCAAATCGTCGAAAAGTTGGATCCGGAGAAGGCGGCCGACATTCTGGAAGAGATGGCTCCGGACGCGGCTGCAGACCTGCTGGCGGATTTGCCCAAGGAAACCTCGGACGAACTGCTGGAAGAAATGCCGGGGCAGGAGGCGGAGGACGTCCGGGAATTGCTGGCGTTCGACCCCGCGACAGCCGGCGGGATGATGAATACGGATTTCGTGTTCATCGGCGACACCGCGACGCGCGAAGAAGTGCTGAACTGGATGCGCACGCAGGACCTGAATTTCGATGCGCTGGACACCGTCGTGCTGCTGGACGCGGCCGCGCAGTTCTCCGGCATCGTTCCGGTCGCCAGACTTTTGTTGTCTGCGCCCGAACAATCGTTGATGGACCTGAAGCTGGAACCCTTGCTCAGCGTGCTGGCGGAAGCGGATGAGTCGGAAGTGTTCGAATTGTTCGATAAATACAACCTACGAACGCTGACAGTGGTGGACGAAAACCAGCGCCCCATCGGCACGATCGCCGTGGACGACGTGGTCTCGCGATTGGTCGCGAAATAGCCGGGAACAGGAATGAACTGGGAATCCATATCGGCGCGAGTGGACGGGCTGCGGACCCGCGGAACTTCTTTCCAGAAGCGCATCCGTGGCCTGCGCCACCGCTTGACGCTGCTGCTGGCGGTGGTCGGACCCGGACTGATCACCTCGAATGTCGACAATGACGCCGGCGGAATTTCGGTGTACACGCAGGCGGGAGCGCAATACGGATACGCGCTCCTGTGGTCGCTGATTCCCATGACCATCGCGCTGTACGTCACCGAAGAAATGTGCGCACGGATGGGGGTGATCACCGGCAAAGGTCTTTCCGACTTGATCCGCGAGGAGTTCGGCTTCCGGTCCACGTTTTTTGTGATGGTGACCGGGTTCTTTGTGGACCTAGCCAACGTAGTGGCGGAGTTCGCGGGTATAGCCGCCGCCATGCAGATTTTTCATGTCAGCAAGTACATCTCGGTGCCCATCGCGGCGGTTTTGGTATGGGTGCTGGTGCTACGCGGGACGTATCGGCAGGTGGAGGTGATTTTCCTCGCGGCTTGCGTCTTGTACTTGTCGTACGTGGTTTCCGCCATTTTTGCCAAGCCGGATTGGCTGGAAGCCGCGCGTAATACGGTTATACCGAGTTTGCATTTCAACGCCGGGTACCTGGTGATGCTCACGGGCTTGGTGGGAACGACGATCGCGCCTTGGCAATTTTTTTACTTGCAGGCGGGTTTCGTGGAGAAAAAGGTTTCTGCTCGGCAATATCCGCAGGCGCGCGCGGACGTGTTGATCGGCAGCATCAGTTGCATGGTGATCGTGTTTTTTATCATTGTCTGCACGGCGGCGACGTTGTATGTCACCGGCCAGCGAAATATCAGCGACGCTGCGGAAGCAGCGAAAGCGCTGATCCCTTTGGCAGGCAAATGGGCAGGGACGCTGTTTGCCTTCGGTCTATTGAACGCTTCCCTGTTTGCTGCATCGATTCTGCCGCTCTCGACTGCCCACGTGATTTGCGAAGGATTGGGTTTCGAAGCGGGAATCGACCACAAATTCAACGAAGCGCCGATTTTTTACTGGCTTTATACGATCTTGATTGCCGTGGGAGCCGGCATTGTGCTGCTGCCGAACGCTCCGCTGTGGAAGATTCTGATTTTCTCTCAGGTGGGTAACGGCGTCTGGCTGCCGGTGGTGGTGATCTTCATTCTGCTGCTGGTGAACCGGCGCGACCTGATGGGCGAGTACGTCAACACGCTGATGTTCAACATTGTGGCGTGGGTCACGGCCATCGCAATGATCGCCTTGACCCTGGTTTTGTCCTATACGGCGATCTTCCCGACGGGCTCGCCGCCCTCGCCGTAGGCTGGATCCGAGGCCTCGGAGAAGACGTTGTGCGCCAAAATGCAATACTCGACACTCCGCTCGGCACTCTTGCGTTGCGCTGCCCCCGAGGCGTGTGTTAACTTTGCGGCGTAAAGGGGAATCCCGCGATAGCGTTTTGCCGCCGATGAAACCGCACGTCACACTGCAAGTCGCCATACCCGCCGCCCTTGGCTCGGTCACCGGGGAAGAGGCCGAACTCCTCGCCAAGCTCGACTTAGGGCGGCTGCCGCGGCACGTGGCGGTGATCATGGACGGCAATGGACGCTGGGCGCAGCGCAAGCACCTGCCGCGCGTGGCGGGGCATAAGGTGGGCACGCAGACGGCCCGCTCGACCATCGAAACCTGCGCCAGACTCAATATTGAGGCCCTCACGCTGTACGCATTCTCTGCGGAGAACTGGCGGCGCCCAAAAACGGAAACCGACTTTCTAATGCAGCTTTTGCGCGAGTACCTGCGCACGGAAATGCCGCTGATCCAGCGAAACAACATCCGGATGAGATTCCTGGGCCGGTCGAGTGAGCTGCCCGCCGGCGTGCAACAGGACATGCGGAATGCGGAAGAGAAGACTTCGGGAAACAGCGGGATGGTTCTTTGCCTGGCGCTCAATTATGGCGGGCGGACGGAAATCGTGGATGCGGCCAACGCGATTCTCGCGGAACGGAGCGCGCAGGGAAGTGCTGCTCCGGTCACCGAGGACGATCTTTCGCGCCGCCTGTACACCAACGGATTGCCCGATCCGGACCTGCTGATCCGCACGAGCGGGGAAATGCGGGTGAGCAACTTCCTCTTGTGGCAGATTGCCTACGCCGAGATTTTTGTTACCGAGACGCTGTGGCCGGATTTCAATCGGGCGCGGCTGCTGGAATCTTTCGTGGAGTTTCAGAAGCGCGAGCGGCGGTATGGCGGAATCCGCGAAGGCGGTTCGGAAGCGCAGATGCCTGCCCGGGTTGCCGGCGAGTGACGGTTGTGGTTCCATCCCTGGGCCGCGCTAAAGCGCACGCCTAGATTTGCGATGCCCCGCACAGGTCAGGCCAAAGCGCGTCCCTCTATTTGTGACCCTTCTTCGTGATTTCTTTCCTCCGATATGATGTGATGGGAACACTCATCCGCAGGGAGACCTCCGTCTTATGACCTGGAAGCGAGTGGCGACAGCCGCTGTGCTGATTCCGTTTGTGGTTGGGCTGGTTCTGTTTGGCTCGACTACCTGGATCGCGGTGGCCCTAGCACTGGTAACCGTTTTGGCGCTGCGGGAATATTTCGCACTGGGGGACGCGATTGGGCATCGCGCGTATCGCGCCTGGACAGCGATTTGCGCGATCTTGATCGTTTATGCGCAGTGGGTCGTGACGCTTCAGGCTTCGTACCATTTGGGGTGGGGATTTTCGCTGAATCGGCAGATCGGACGCTTTGCGAACAGCCTGGGCACTACCCAAGACGTCTTCTTCTTATTCTTGCTGGGCGTGACGGCGTTGACGCTGTGGACGAAAAGGCCCTTGGTGGAAGCTTTGCCGGCGGCGGGTATCAGCTCGAGTGCACTGTTGCTGGTGGCATTCCCGCTCAGCTTCGCGGTACGCCTTCACGGACTGAGCGCGGAAGGCCCGCGGCTTTTGTTGTTTGCGCTAGTGATTACGTGGGCGGGCGACACGGTTGCTTATTTCGTGGGGCGCGCGATCGGGAAACACCCTCTTGCCCCGCACTTGAGCCCCAAGAAAACCTGGGAAGGCGCCCTTGCAAGTGTCGCCGGATCCCTGCTGGTGGGATACGGGTTCTCGTGGTGGCTGCATGCACCCGTGCCGCACTTATTGGCGATGGCGGGTGTGGGTAACCTTGCGGGACAGGCCGGCGACCTGCTGGAATCTGCTTACAAACGGAGCGCGGGGGTCAAGGACTCGGGGGCATTGCTGCCGGGCCACGGCGGAATCCTGGATCGTATCGACGCATTAATATTGGCGATCCCGGCGGTCTGGTATTATTGGGTTTTGCTGTATTCACCTGGAAATTAGCTGGCTGGGTTTGGGTCGTGAAGGCCGCAGCTATCCGCTTGACGGTAGGCGGCTAGGGCAACGGAAACAAGGTAGCGGAGAGAAGGAACCGGCTGGTGACGCAAGCGTTCAATAAATTGGCGATTTTGGGGTCTACCGGCTCGATTGGGCGGCAGTGCCTCGCCGTTGTGGAGGCGCTCCCAGATCGATTTGCCGTGCTCGCGCTGGCCGCGGGCGGCAATCTGGATGAGTTGGTAGGGCAGATCGAGCGGCACCGGCCGGAGATCGTGTCGGTTGGCGACGCGGCAAAGGCCGACGAGCTTGGCTGGACGGCTGAAGACCAAGGGCATTTCGCCGCTGCCAGCGATTCACCATGGTCGCGAAGGCATGATGGCCGTGGGTACGCACCGGGCTGCGGACATCGTGGTGTCCGCGGCGGTCGGAGTTGTAGGCCTGGAAGCGACGTACGAGGCCGTGAAGCTGGGCAAGAGCGTCGCGCTGTCGAACAAAGAAGTGCTTGTTGCCGCGGGCGAATTGGTGATGGCCGCGGCGAAAAAGGCCGGGCGCCCGCTGCTGCCGGTCGATAGCGAACACAACGCGGTGCATCAGTGCTTGCGAGGCGGGGAACGCGGAGAAGTTCGGCGGCTGGTGCTGACCGCGTCAGGCGGGCCGTTCCGCAAATCGCCGCTGGCGTCGCTGAAACACGTGACGCCGGAGCAGGCGCTGGCACATCCGAACTGGCGGATGGGGAATCGTATCACGATCGATTCCGCCACGATGATGAACAAGGGCTTTGAGGTGATTGAGGCGCGCTGGTTGTTCGGCGTGCGGCCCGACCAGATTGAGGTAATCATCCACCCGCAGTCCACGATTCACTCGATGGTGGAATTCGTCGATGGTTCCGTTTTGGCACAACTTGGTCCAACGGATATGCGCATGCCGATCCAGTATGCGTTAACCTATCCAGAGCGGGTGGCATCGAACCATATAGCGCTAGATTGGTCCAAGTTGCGCCGCCTCGATTTTGCACGAGTTTCGACGAGGCGTTTCCCGTGCTTGCGGTTGGCAAGAGAAGCGATGAAGAAGGGCGGGGCACTGCCGTGCGCGTTGAATGCGGCAGACGAGGTCGCGGTGGCGGCGTTTTTGGAGCAGCGGCTGCCCTTTCCAGGAATTCCCGAGGTCATCGAACGGGTACTCGGACGGACGCCGCGCGTGCGCTTCGAGACGATGGAAGACGTGCTCACGGCAGATGCCGAGGCGCGTCGAATGGCCAAGGAAGAGGTTGAGCGGTTGGCGATGACGGCAGCGGCTGCGTCGTAAAAATGGGGCCAGGTACGATCGCTCGGTTAAATTGAACGAGGGATCGGCAGAAAAGGGAAGCGCAATCGTATGGATTTGTTAATTGGCGTCAGCCTCGTGCTGGGAGTCATGATTCTCGTGCACGAGTGGGGACATTTCATCGCGGCGCGGCTGTTCGGCGTGCGCGTCGATGTCTTCTCGATCGGATTTGGTCCGCGGCTTTTCGGGTGGAAGAGCGGCAATACGGATTATCGCGTGAGCATTATTCCGCTCGGTGGCTACGTGCGGATGGCGGGCCAGGACCCAACGGAGATTGACTCGCCGAACCGAAGTTGGGGTGGATCGCGAACGGGTGAGGCAGAAACTCCTGGAAAAGTCAGGGATCAGAACGGAGCGGAGGTTGCGCCCGGCCAGCCGGCCGCCGACTTCTCCATGCATGCCACGGGCGCGCCGGATGAATTGATGAGCAAGCCGCGCTGGCAGCGGGCCGTTATATCCGCGGCGGGGCCGGCCGTGAATTTAGTTTTTCCGGTTTTCTTACTGACGGTTTATTTTGTGGCGATTGGCGTTCCGTATCCTGTTTTCGAGGACAAACCGGTGGTCGTTACCGCCGTGCCAGCCAATTCGCCAGCGGCGGCAGCAGGACTACGCAGCGGCGACAAACTCGTGGCGCTGAACGGCGAGCAGAACCCGGATTGGACAGCGGCTTTGAAGACCGTGACCACCGCCGAGCCTAATACCAAACTGTCGCTGGAAGTCGAAAATGCCGGCAATCGGCGAACTCTCGAGATTCCCGTTCAGCAGAAAGAACTAGAACAGCCGGAATTCGTGCTGGGTTTTGAACCGATCAAGCCGATCTTGGAGGATGTCGCTCCGGGCATGTCGGCGGCGCGCGCGGGTTTGAAGGAGAGCGATTTAATTCGCTCGGTGGATGGTCAAGAGATTCAATGGTGGGGACAATTCACCGAACGCGTGCGAGGATCCGGCGGCAAGCCGTTGTCTCTCGATGTGGAACGCAAAGGGCAGCCCCTGCACCTGGTGGTCACGCCGCAGACGGGCAATAACGATCGCGGCGAAAGCGTCTATCAAATAGGCGTGCTGGTGCATGAAGACACCGCCTACAAGCGCGTTGCGTTTCTCGAGGGCGTGCGTTTCGCAGGGCTGAAAACATTTGAAACAATTGACGATACTCTCAGCGTTGTCGGTCGGCTGTTCACCGGGCGGGTCTCGGTGAAGCAACTCCAGAGCGTGGTTGGCATCTCGCGCGCAGCCGGACAAGCGGTCCACAAGGGCGCTCAGGCGGTGATTTCGCTGATGGTGCTGATCAGCGTGAACCTGGGCATTCTGAATCTTTTGCCGATTCCGATCTTGGACGGTGGAAATATTTTGCTGCTGGGCATCGAAGGCGGTTTGCGCCGGGACCTCAGCATGGGTTTCAAAGAGCGCTTCGTCCAGGTGGGCTTGGTCTTCCTCTTGGTGCTGTTCGCCATCGTTATGTACAATGACCTTGCGCGACTATTAGGCGGCCACTCGTAGCTGGCTGGGCTCCGCGCTTTCGGAGACCGAAGCATGCCCGCATCACCACAACACCGGGCTTCCACCGGCGAGCGGCTCAATACCGCGGAAACCACTGGCAGGTTGCAGCAGACGCTGGGCGCGAAAGGCATTCGCTTGACCCGTCAGCGGCGCGTGATTCTGCAAGTGATGGACGACGCCGAGCAGCACCTGGACGTCGATCAAATTCTGGAACGCGCGCAAAGGATTGACCACGACGTGCACCTGGTCACCGTCTACCGCACGATTGATCTTCTAAAAAAGCATGGTTTGATTGATGAGCTGGACTTGCTGCATCTGCGCGGCGACCGGCACTACTACGAAACCCACGGTCCGCGTGACCACATCCACGTAGCGTGCCTGCGTTGCGGGAAGGTGCGCGAGTTCGAGAGCCGACTCTACGAGCAATTGAAAGAGCAGATTGCGCGCGATTTCCACATGAAGGTGACGGTATCGCGCACCGAAGTTGGCGGTTATTGCCAGGAGTGCCTGCCGAAAGTTTCAGGATAAGTCCTAGCGTTTTTTTCTCACCGGTGATGGAGACCTTATTTCGTCTTTCCCGATATGGGCAGCTTGGCGCCGACAGGAGCACAGCGGTGCTGCGTTCCTGCAAATGCGGGGACTGTCCTTGGTGGAAATGGGGGGCACGAACCCGTCGAGGTTCGGTGAAACTTTGTTCCGCGAGGCAAGTAGAACTCCGTGCTACCTAGGCGGGTTGCCGGATAGAGCGGAAGCGGCGCAGGCGGGAGAAGAAGCGGTTGGCGGTGGCGATGTCTTTGGCGATTTGTGCTCGCAGGTCGTCGGCTCCGCTGAACTTTTTCTCCTCGCGGAGGCGTTTCCAGAAGTAGACTTCGATGCGCTTGGGCGTGATTTCGCCTGAATAGTCGAGCAGGTGGGTTTCGACGCTGAGCGCGGAGCCGTTGAACGTCGGACGGTTGCCGATGTTGGTGACCGAGCGGCGGCTGTGCGTCTCTCCTTCCAGGAGTGTGCGGGTAACGTAGACGCCACGAGCCGGCAGGAGTTCCTGCTCGGGAGCCAGGTTCAAGGTCGGGAACGTGAAGCGCCGTCCGGTCCCGGAGCCGCCGACGATTTCGCCGGTGAGCACAAACGGACGACCCAGCAGGCAAGCAGCTTGTGTGGTGTCGCCGTCGGAAATGGCTTTTCGTATGGCAGTGCTGGAGACAATCTCGCCGCGATAGATAACCGGCGGGATGACTACCACCTCGAAACCGTAGCGCATTCCGAGCTCGCGAAGCAGCTTGACGTCGCCAGCCTGACGATGGCCGAAGCGAAAATTTTCTCCGACCAAAACCACACGCACTTGAAGGTCGCGCACCAGGATTTCCTCGACAAAGTCCTCGGGCGAAAGACGCGCCAGTTCGAGCGTGAAGGGCATGACCACTGCCGCCTCCAGACCTCCTGCACCGAACCCTTGCATGCGTTGCGCGTTTGTGGAGAGGCGTTGAGGAGCGGATTCGGGCCGGAGCACTCGGCGAGGCGGCGGATCGAAGGTGAGAGCGGTGGCTACAGCGCCGCTCTCGGCAGCCCGCTGCCGGACAGCGCGCAAGATTGCCTGGTGTCCGAGGTGAATGCCGTCGAAGTTGCCTATGGCGAGAACACTGCCGCGTTCCGAGGTGCCAAAGCGGGCCGACCAGTCTTTTGGACTGGCTAAAGCTACGACCTTGGCGTTTTGCAGGACACCCGAGGACGCAACGCGCGTACGGGAATGGCCGGCCGGCTCGTCCACGGGCACTTCGAACTGCAGGCCGTCATACGCCAGTGCCACGTTGTCGAATCCCAACTTGCGAAGCCGCTCGTTGGTTTCCGCGTGGGGCAAATCGTGCGCGATGTGAGTGAACCACGCTTGTCTTGGTTGCAAGCGTTCGATCAGTGCCAGCGCCTGCTCCACGGTCTGGTGCATTGGGTGGGGTTGGTCGCGCAGCGCATCCAGAATAAGCACGTCGATATCCTTGAGCAGGGCTAACGAGGATTCTGGCAGTGATCCGAAGTCGGTGAGATAGGCGGCCCGCCCGAAGCGGAATCCTAAAACCTGCAGATCGCCGTGCCACAACGGCACGGGCACGAACGGCACGCCCATCAACTCAAACGGACCGTCTACCACGTGAAGATTGACGCTGGGAACCGTGCTGAACGTCGGCCGGCCATCGAACACATAGGCAAACGCTCGCCGAACGACTTCGAAGGTTTCTTCCGATCCGTAAACCGGCAGGGCCGCGTTCTGGCGAATATTGAAGGGGCGAATATCGTCGAAGCCCAGGATGTGATCGGCATGACCATGGGTGAGAACGATGGCATCGAGGCGGTCGAGGCCGACACGCAGGGCCTGCTGCCGAAAATCGGGCGTAGTGTCGATCACCACGTTCTGTCGATTGCGGGAAAGCAGCAAGGAGGGCCGCAGCCGATTGTCGTGAGGGTCCGACGAGGTGCAAACACGGCAGTGGCAGCCGAGGGAAGGCACTCCCATCGAGGTGCCGGAACCCAAAACCGTGACTTTTATTGGAGCGGAAGGCATGGCGCAATCCGATGGAACCAGCGGCCGTGCGCGAATCGGAGCCTGGGCGCGCGAGACACTACGGACGCGTTTTCGCTTTGGCTTGGGCAGACTGCGCTTGCGCCGCAACGGCTTGATTGACTTCGAGGTACGTCATTTTGAGCTTGCCCAGCAGATCCAGCAGGAGGGTGTCCTCTTCCGGCGCCAGATTGCCTTGCGTCTTTTCGCGCAGAGCGTCGAGCATATCGATCAACTCACGCGCGGCATCCGGGTCGATCATCGGCTGACCGGTGCGTGGATCGGCGTATGCGCCCAGCACCATCGCCGCATTGCTGCCGAGCATGCGCACCAGGTTCTCGAAGGGGAGCGAGCGCTTCGGCGCATCGACGGGCGGCTCCGGCGCCAGTGTGGCGTCGTCGGCCGCGGCTTTTGGCGGCGCAGGCGGGTGGGAGATCGCCTGACGCTGTGATTCCCGTTGCGCTTCCCGCTCTTCCTGTTCCACGACTTCTTTGCGCAAATCGCCTTCGGCGGTAAAAGGGCGGCGATCGATGACTCGAAACGATTCTTCCTGTTTATGATCGGGGTGCTTGTGATCGGGCAAGTGACAATCCTCTGTTTGCTGTGTTCGATTCAAGTTTAACATCGCGTCGCTGCTTTGGGTAGCGCTCGGCTGTACAAGGCACTGGAATGCGCCTGGATCCTGGCGGCTCGTTAAAGGCCGGGAGTGGCCGGAAGCTGCCGGCACATCCTGCGCGGGAAAAGGCCGCAGGGCTCGGCAGACTCCGGCCTGCGCTGCAGACCGGAGCGTGGACCACGCCATACGATCAAAGGTTTTGCTACACTCAGTGCTCGTCGGAAGGGACATGGCCTCGCGTAAAAAGCTCTCGAAAGCAGCAAAGAAATCCCGCCCATCTTCTCGAACGAATAGTCATCCACAGCGCTTGGCGCCCGGTGCTTGGTTTGAAAAACTGGTCGCCGTTCAGAAACGATTGAGGGACCCGGGTGGTTGCCCGTGGGATCGCGAACAGACCCACCGCACGCTGAGAACGTACCTCATCGAAGAGGCCTATGAGGTCCTGGACGCTCTGGAGAGTGGCGACGACGAGAAATTCGTCGAAGAGCTGGGCGATCTTCTCTTGCAGGTGACCTTTCATTCGCAGATCGCCTCGGACGAAGGTCGCTTCTCGGTATCCGACGTGATTCGCGCGGTGCACGAAAAGATGATTCGGCGCCACCCGCACGTCTTTGGCGAAAAACGCGCCAAGGACTCCACTGAAGTGCTGAAAGTTTGGCAAAAAATGAAAGCACAGGAGCGCATGGCGAAAGACTCGTCATCGCCGACTGATCGCAAGCCTGAGTCTGCGCTGGACGGCGTGCCGCGAGCCATTCCGGCAACCCTCGAAGGGCTTCAGTTGACGAAGAAAGCGGCGCGCACCGGTTTTGACTGGGACGATGTCTATGGAATTCTCGACAAGATGCGTGAAGAAACCGGCGAAATCCAGCAGGCATTGAAGTCCGGCAATCAACGAAAGATCGAGGAGGAGATGGGCGACTTACTGTTTGCTGCGGTCAATTTGGCGCGCTTCCAGCACGTCGATCCCGAAATCGCGCTAAAAAATGCCAACGCAAAGTTCGTGCGGCGTTTTCACGAAATGGAACGTCTGGCCGCGGAAAGCGGCCGGGCGTTCGAAGACGTGCCGCGGCCGGAAAAAGAAGCTCTGTGGGACTTGGCCAAGCTCTCGGAACAGTCTCGTATCGAGCCGGGCCCTGCTCCGGCCGAACAAACCCTCAACGCCCGCAAAGCAGGCCAGCGGCGATGAGCAATGGCATCGCCGTGCGCAAATGCGGCGCCCTCGAGGAATTCCATGCCTGCGTGGAGCTGCAGCGCAAGATCTGGGGCGAATCGGACCTGGAGATCGAACCGGTGACCGGCTTCGTCGTTGCGGCGCACACCGGAGGACAGGTGTTGGGAGCGTTCGAAGGCGACAAACTCGTCGGTTATACGCTGGCCCTTGTCGGCTTCCGGGAGGGCATCGTCTTCCTGCATTCTCACCACACCGGTGTTCACCAGGATTACCGGGACCGTGGCGTCGGCCGCAAGCTGAAACTGTTTCAACGCGAGGAGGCTTTGAGCCGGGGAATTCGTTTTGTTCAGTGGACCTTTGACCCGCTGGAATTGCGTAACGCGCACTTCAATCTGAATCGTCTGGGAGCGATTTGTCGGCACTACCAACCAAATCTCTACGGCATTACCACCAGCCCGCTGCATCGCGGGCTGGCGACGGACCGTCTTCTCGCGCACTGGCAGCTGGATTCGCCTCGCGTGATTTCCGCTATCAATGCCCTGGCAAAAGGCCTTGTGAGCGGCGTTGCGGAACAAGCCCCGGGCGCGGGTGCGGAAATCGAACTGCCTGGCGACCTGGAACAATGGAAACAGAGCGCTCCCGAACAAGTGAAGCGCGCGCAAGATCGCATCCGCGCGGAATTCACGAATTGGTTCGCGCGGGGCTACGCCGCGGTCGGCATACGCAAAACACCCACGGGCGTTGCTTATCTTTTGAACCCGTGGAGCGATTTTAAGAGTTAGATCGAGGGTTTGAACCGGGGGGACGTCCGCGCATGCGCATTCGCAAAATCACGTTGCGGGAACTAGCGATGAAGTTGATTGCGCCATTCGAAATCAGTAATGGCGTCAGTTACGATCGGCGCATTATGCTGTTGGAAGCCGACGTCGATGGCGTCATCGGTTGGGCAGAATGCGTCGCCGGTGAAGCTCCTCAGTACAGCCCGGAAACGGTCGAGACCGCCTGGCATATCCTGCGCGATCATCTCTGGCCGCTGATGAAAGGGAAGGAGTTCGCGAGCGCGGCGGACGTTTCGGGCATGCTCGAATCCGTTCGCGGGCACAACATGGCCAAGGGAGCGCTTGAGGCCGCAGTTTGGGACGCCGAAGCAAAACAGAAAGGCGTTCCACTGTGGAAACTGCTCGGCGGTGTGCGCGAAGAGGTCGCCTGCGGGGTTTCGATCGGAATCAAGAAGTCGCTGGACGAACTGGCCACCGCGGTGAAGAAAGAACTCGACGCCGGCTACCAGCGCATCAAGATCAAGATCAAGCCGGGCAAAGACGTGGAGCAGGTCAAGCGCTTACGCCAGGATTTTCCGAAGATCAAACTCATGGTGGATGCGAATTCCGTGTATCGGCTCGAAGACTGGCCGCTCCTTAAGGAGCTTGACGGCTTCTATTTGATGATGATCGAACAACCGCTCGGGTGGGAGGACATTTACAGCCACGCGGAACTTCAAAAGAAGCTGGTTACGCCGATTTGTCTGGATGAAAGCATTCATACCTTCGAGCAAGCTCGCGCGGCGATCGCGCTGGGTGCATGCAAAATCATCAACATCAAACTCGGCCGGGTGGGCGGTTATAGGAGCGCGCGCAAAATTCACGATCTTTGCGAGCAGAACGGAATCCCCGTGTGGTGCGGAGGGATGCTCGAATCCGGAATTGGGCGCGCCCACAACATCGCGATTTCGACGTTGCCGAACTTCACCCTGCCAGGGGACGTCTCGGCCAGCCGCCGGTACTGGGTAGAGGACATCATCGAGCCGGAAGTAGTCGTCTCGCCGCAAGGAACCATTCGCGTGCCAAGCGGACCAGGCATCGGGTTCGAGCCGCGGCTTGATCGCATCGAGAAACTCACCACCCAAAGCGAACAACTGGCCTGATTCCACGCTTGTGCTAACGTAGTCTGAACGAAGAACCTCAAAGACTCGAGAGCCCTGAAAGGAGATGTGCCCGTGCCCAAGATACCTTTGCGCGAGGGAGGCTCCGCCGCGCGGATTGCTGTCGTTCCCGGTGACGGGATCGGCAAGGAAGTCACGCCTGAGGCGGTGAAGGTGTTGCGTGCAGTCACATCTGCCACCGGTCGAAGCATCGAGTTCGTCGAGTTTGATTGGGGGGCGGACAAGTATCTCCGAGAGGGTGTTTCCTTGCCGCCCGGCGCCGTGGAGATGCTACGCGACGAGTTCGATGCCATCCTGTTTGGAGCCCTCGGCGATCCGCGCGTTCCCACCAACCAGCACGCTGCCGACATCCTTTTGGGGCTACGGTTCAAGTTGGACCTTTACGTGAACTCGCGCCCCGTGGAACTGCTGCATGACCGCCTTACGCCTCTGCGCGACCGAACCGAGCGCGACATCCAGGTCGTGGTGTTCCGGGAAAACACCGAGGGGCTATATGTCGGGGTGGGTGGGTTCTTTAAGAAGGGCACGCCCGATGAAATTGCGGTCCAGGAGGATGTCAACTCACGCAAAGGAGTTGAGCGGATTATTCGGTACGCGTTCGAGTACGCCCGGCAACGCAAACGCAAGCGGGTCTGCATGAGCGACAAATCCAACGCCATGACCTTCGCTCACGACCTCTGGCAGCGGGTCTTCAAGGAACTCCGATCCGAATATGCAGAGATTGAGTCGCGCCACCTTTATATAGACACGCTAGTCATGGAGATCGTTCGGGACCCTTCACAGTTTGACGTGATCGTGACCTGCAACCTCTTTGGGGATATCATCAGCGACCTCGGGGCTCAGTTGGCTGGAGGATTGGGCCTGGCACCATCCGGCAATATTCATCCCGGCAGGACGTCGCTCTTTGAGCCGGTGCACGGCTCAGCGCCGAACATTGCCGGCAAGGGAATTGCCAATCCGCTGGGCGCAGTGCTCGCGGCGGCCATGATGGCCGAATTTCTAGGATGGGAGCATGAGGCTTCCGCCATGCGCTCGGCCGTCAAATCCGCATTACTCAAGAACTACTTAACATCTGACCTCGGAGGAAATCAGAGGACGCCGGAGGTCGGAGACTGGCTGGCCGAATTTGTGACGCGGTGCTCCGTATAGATCAAGTATCACTTGATATGCCAGGGTTCGAATTTGCGGTCTTTGTTTCGGTTCGTCAGGTTCGACGCGCCAAGCTTGTGATTCCCATTCCCAGCAAGAATCCTCCAACGTGCGCCCACCAGGCCACCCCACCCGAAGCGGCCATTCCGAGAGAAGAGACTCCGGAAGCGAATTGCAGTAAGAACCAAAGAACGAGAATGACCACTGCGGGGATGGGAATTAGAAAAATGAAAACCAACGTCAGGATCCTCGACCGAGGATAAAGGATCAGATAGGCGCCCATCACCCCCGAAATCGCGCCGCTGGCTCCCAAGGACGGCAACATCGAATTCCAGTTGAAGAGGATGTGGAGCAGACCAGCCCCAACTCCACAGACCAAGTAGAACAAGAGATAGGTGAAGTGTCCGTAGAAGTCTTCGACGTTGTCGCCAAAAATCCATAAGAACAACATGTTTCCAAGGATGTGAGCGATGCCCGCGTGGAGAAACATGCTCGTGAGGAGCGGGAGGAGTGCGGACGCAAAGGGCGCGTGACCAGCGAATGCGGCAGGGAAGCGGGCCGGAACCGTGGAGTTAGCCAACACGAACAGCTTGAAAGCGTGAGGTCCGAGCGTGAGCTGATACACGAACACGGCGAAGTTGGCGAGGATCAGGCCGGTGTTGACGACGGGATAGGTCCGGCGCGGGTTCAAGTCTTTGAGCGGGATAAACATGCGTCGGCGTCAGCGCCGAGAGTAGCGAAAGCGAAACGAATTGAAAACAGCAAATACACAGCGTCCCATAATTACGCACGCCTACGACCGAAGTTAACAGAATGCCGCGGGTCTCGAAGAATCGGCCCGTGGAAGGCACCGGGCGTTTCTTTGGTGGAAATAAAACAAACACTTGAGGTGTCGGTTGTGGCGCGCTGCATAAGAACAAAGGCGGAAGCGGCTTGGGTGGCACGCCAGACGACCTGATCCCCGACGCAGGCGCACCGGTCGTGCGGACTGGAATTGCTGGCACCCAAAGATTTTGGTCGTGCTTATCGATTTTCGACGGAAAAAATTTGCACGGCGCGAGCGCGTATGATAAGTAAAATAGTTCTGCGTGAGCGTGCGGTTCGGACAAGTTTGCAGCCGTTCGACGCAGCGTCGGCGCGCCGACAAAGAATGCCCGCCCGGGAAACGGAAGCCATCATCCTTAAGACGTATCCTCTGGGCGAGGCCGACCGCCTCGTGAGCTTTCTGGGGCGAACTTCGGGTCGCATTCGCGGCGTGGCCAGCGGGGCGCGGCGACTGAAAAATCGCTATGGCTCGACGCTCGAGGTCCTCTCTCACGTGCGCATCTGGTACGTCGAGAAAGAGACCCGTGATCTTGTCCGCATTCAGCAGTGCGAGTTGATTGAGTCGTTTAATAAGGCGCAGAGCAACTACGAGCTGAGCACCGGGCTGGCCGTCGTAAGTGAAATCTCCGAGCAGGTGCTACCCGAACGCGAAGTGGCCGACCCGATGTTCCGGCTCATTCTGCTCGTGGCTCGCGAAATTGAACGGACCGGGGATTGGGTTCTCCCGCTCAGTTATTTTGCGTTCTGGACCGTTCGGCTGGGCGGGTGGCTTCCCAGGTTTGACCGGTGCTCTGCGTGTGGCGATGCTTTGCGTAACCAGGCGGGCTTCTACGCTCCCTGGGAGCCGGGATTGTTTTGCGAGAAATGCCGCCGGCCGGGGATGCAGCCTGTACATCTGCCAGGCCGGCAACTCGCGGAGGTTTTTGCCGGCCAGCGGCTCGAGCAGATCGAGAGCACGGACCCTTCGCGATCTGCCGCCACAGAACTCCGCGGCGCTGCGTTAGACTGGATTGAGCATCACACCGAACGTAAGCTACGAACACGGAGATTGTTGGAGACGACTTGAAAGCTAAAGTACAACCTGAGAAAACACTTGCGGGCCTCACGTTCCAAGAGCTCATTCTAAAGCTGTCGCATTTTTGGGTAAAGCAAGGATGTGTGCTGCAACAACCCTACGATGTTGAAGTCGGGGCGGGCACGATGCACCCGGAAACGTTCCTGCGCGTTCTCGGACCGTCCCCTTATCGCGTGGCGTATGCGCAGCCGAGTCGTCGGCCCGCCGACGGCCGCTATGGGGAGAATCCCAAGCGACTTTACAAGCACTTCCAATTTCAAGTAATACTTAAGCCTGCTCCCTTGGATGTTCAAGATCTCTATCTGAAAAGTCTCGCCGCCATAGGAATCGAACTCAAGGAACACGACGTTCGCTTCGAAGAGGACAATTGGGAATCGCCAACCCTCGGCGCCTGGGGCATCGGCTGGCAGGTTCTTCTAGACGGACTTGAGATCACCCAGTTCACGTACTTTCAGCAAAGCGGTGGCATCGATCTCGACCCCATCTCCGTTGAGCTCACCTATGGATTGGAGCGAATCTGCGCCTTCCTCCAAGACGTCGACAGCGTCTACGACCTTCGCTGGTCGGCCGACAAAACCTATGGCGATATCCGCCTGGCCGAAGAGCAGCAATTTTCCGAATACGGTTTTGAGCGCAGCGACGCCGGGGCCATTCGCGCGGAATTCGATCTGCACGAAAAGCAAGCCAAAGAATTACTTGAGGTTTTCGCATCACTGAAAGGGAAGGACGACAAGCGATTTCCGGTGCTCCCCGCATACGATCATTGCCTGAAGTGCTCGAATCTGTTCAACCTCATGGATGCCCGCGGGGTAATCTCTACAACCGAACGCGCCGGATTAATGGGGCGCGTCCGAACGATTGCGTGTCGCACCGCCGCCGCGTATCTGCAACAGATCGGTGGACCGACGCTCCGCCGTGAGGTACGCGCATGACCAAAGCCGAGCGAAAGCCCGCCAGTGGCGCGCTTCAAGAGAAACTGGAGTTGCTGTTCGAGGTCGGCTGCGAGGAAATCCCCGCCGGGATGTTGCCTAAAGCCGAGGAGGAACTGAAAGTAAATCTTGAGAAATTGCTTACGGCGGAGAATCTCATGGAAGGGATTACCGTTGAAACCCTCAGTGGTCCGCGCCGTCTTACGGTTCACGCGACAGGGTTCCCCGTAAAGCAGTCTGACGCCGTAAACGAAATTACCGGCCCTCCCAAATCGGTAGGCTACGATCAAATGGGTGAGCCGACACGCGCCGCAGTCAGCTTCGCCGAGAAGCAGGGAATTCGCTTGGTGGACATCTTGATTGTCCACACTCCGAAGGGCGAGTATCTGGCTGCCAAACAAACCAAGCGCGGCCGCACCTCGGAGCAGATCCTGAGCGAGGTCTTGCCGCGAGCCATCCACGACCTTTCCTGGCCCCGCACCATGACATGGACCGGTCCCGACGGCGCCCGCTTCATCCGGCCCGTCCGTTGGATCGTGGCTCTGCTCGGCGGCAAGCCCCTCAAATTCTCGTTCGCCGGTGTCCCGGCAGGGAACCTCACCCGCGGCCATCGGTTCCTCGGGGCGGGCGAGATCCGCGTCCGGAGTTTCGCAGACTATGAAAAGAAGCTTCGGGCAAATGGTGTTATCGTGCGCGCCTCGGAGCGGCGCGAGAAAATCGAGCGAGAACTCAGTGACCTTCCAAAGAAAGGCGCGTATCGTCTTCACGCCGATCCCACACTACTGAACCTGGTCGTCTATCTGAACGAATGCCCGACGGTAATTGAAGGAACCTTCGACGAGAAGTTCCTGAGCCTGCCGGACGAAATTTTGATCACGGTCATGCGTGGCCACCAGAAGTATTTTGCCGTCGAGAAGCGAAGCGGGGAACTTGCTCCCCATTTTCTTGCGGTCATCAATCTCGCGAAGGATTCGAAGGGCCTGGTCCGGGCGGGACACGAAAGTGTCCTTCGCGCCAGGTTCGACGACGCACAATTTTTTTGGGTCGCCGACCAGAAATGTCGGCTCGCCGACTATCTTCCTAAGCTGGGCAAGATCACCTACGAATCACGCCTCGGCAGCTACGGGGACAAAGTCGAGCGAGTCCGCTCCATCGCCCGCTGGTTGATGGAGCAGTGGTTTAACCTGGGAGTTCCGCAGGCCCATGTCGCCGACGCGGATCGCGCCGCGGAACTTGCTAAGTGCGATCTCGCCACCGAAATGGTCCGCGAGTTTCCAGAACTTCAGGGCGTTGTCGGCGGCTTGTACGCGCGCGCGCAAGGTGAAGCGGATGACGTCGCCGACGCCGTGTACGATCACTACCGCCCCGTCGGACTTGACGATCCTATCCCGCGCAACTTGATCGGATGCGGCGTCGCCTTGGCGGACAAGCTCGATTCCATCGTTGGCTGCTTTGCCGTCGGGATCATTCCCACAGGCTCAAGTGATGCTTACGCTTTGCGGCGAGCCGCCCTCGGCATAGTTAAGGTTATACTCGATAAAAAACTGCCGCTCTCGTTGACGCTCGCCATCGGTTCCGGGGCCAAGGCCCTCCATACGCATGCTCCCAGACGCGTCGTCACACCCGCTCAGGAATCTCAAGTATTGGATTTCATTCTAGACCGCGCCAAGTTCGTATTCCGCGAGCGTGCCGGCTTTAGCTACGACGAGGTGAACGCCGTGTTCCGGGCAGGTGCCGACGATCTTGTTGACGCCCAGAAACGACTCGTGGCCTTGCGCGCCATCCGCAAAACGCGAAACTTCGAACCACTCGCGGTGTCATTTAAACGCATTCGCAAAATCCTGGAGAAGTCCAATTTGAAGGATGGCGGCGCCGTCAATCCGCAGCTGTTCGAGAACGACGCCGAGAGGGAACTGTTTGCCGCGGGCCGCGACGCGGCCGCCAAGGTCCAGGTCGAGAAAAAGGCAGGGCGCTACGAGCAGGCACTCGATCGGATCGCGGGTTTGCGAAAGTCAGTGGACCGCTTCTTTGAGGAGGTCATGGTTATGGCCGACAACGAAGCGGTTCGGAAGAACCGGCTTTTGCTGTTGTCCGAACTGTTGCGCGAATTCACGACGGTCGCGGACTTTTCGGAGATCGGGGACGAGCGGCAGTGAATGTAAAGTGTTAATTCAATATCGAAGGACTGCTTTCCGTCGGCGGGTCGTCGACACGCCGACAATTCAAATGTTGCTTGAACTGTCGGCACACAAAATGGTTCTTGGTTGTTGCTTCACGAGGTTCCATTCACAACAAATCAAATGCGAGGGCTACCGTGACTAAATGGGTTTATTTTTTCGGAGCAGGTAAAGCGGAAGGCGACGCAGGGTGGCGCGATATCCTCGGCGGAAAGGGCGCTGGGCTCGCGGAGATGACCAAGATCGGCCTGCCGGTGCCAGCCGGCTTCACCATCTCGACCGAAGCTTGCGATTATTTCTACAAGAATAGCAAGAAGTACCCCGCCGAACTGAAGAAGCAAGTCGCCGAGAACGTCGCCCATCTCGAGAAAGTAACCAAGAAGAAGCTCGGCGACTCGAAAAGCCCCCTGCTCGTCAGCGTACGCTCCGGCTCAGCTCGCTCCATGCCAGGAATGATGGAGACAATTCTGAACCTCGGCCTCAATGACCGCTCTGTGCTTGGTCTCGCCGCCTCCGTCAATAACGAGCGATTCGCATACGACGCCTACCGCCGCTTTGTTCAAATGTACTCCAGCGTCGTGATGGAACTCCCGAAAGAAGACCTCGAGCATCGCTTGCGCGCCATGAAAGAAAAACTGGGCGTTAAGGACGACACTGCCGTGCCGGCCAGTGGCTGGAAAGAGCTCGTTGCCGAGTACAAAGCTTTCTTCCACGAGAAGACCGGCAAGAGCTTCCCGGAGGACCCGATCGAACAGCTGTGGGGTGCCGTGGGTGCAGTATTCGGCTCCTGGATGGCAGAGAAGGCCGTCACCTACCGTCGCGTGGAGAAAATCACCGGCCTCCTGGGCACTGCCGTTAACGTTATGCAGATGGTTTTCGGCAACACCGGTGACAATTCCGGCACCGGCGTCTGCTTCACGCGCAACCCCAGCTCCGGCGAGAAAGTGTTCTACGGCGATTATCTCGTTAATGCCCAGGGCGAAGACGTGGTAGCAGGAATTCGCACCCCGATGCACCTCACGGAAATGAAGAAGATCATGCCTAAAGTGTATGGGCAGCTCGAAAAGGTTCGAGAAAAACTTGAGCATCACTTCAAGGATATGCAGGACATGGAGTTCACCGTCGAAGACGGCATCCTCTATATGCTTCAGACGCGCACGGGCAAACGCACTCCCTCCGCCGCCTTCCAGATGGCCGTGGACATGGCCAACGAAAAGCTCATCGATCGGGAAGAAGCGGTGATGCGCATCAAGCCGGAAGACATCGAACGCCTTTTCTACCCGGTGATCGACACCAAGCTGGACAAGAAATCCCTCGAATCCCGAATCCTCGGCAGTGGCATCAACGCGGTGCCAGGCGCCGCCGTCGGCAAGGTGGTGTTCTCCGCCCACGACGCCGAAGAGTGGGCTAGGAAAGGCGAGAAAGTCATCCTCGTCCGCCGCGAGACCAGCCCCGAGGACGTCGGTGGCATGGCCGTTGCGCAGGGCATTCTCACCGCCACGGGCGGCAAGACCAGTCACGCCGCTGTGGTGGCCCGGGGTTGGGGCAAGTGCTGCATCGTTGGGGCGGAAAAATTTAACATCGAATACAAGTCCAAGACGATGACGGTCGGCGGCAAGACTGTGAAGGAAGGGGAGTGGATCACTCTCGACGGCGGAGAGGGCATGGTCTACTCCGGCCAGATGGATCTGGTGACGCCCAAGTTTCCGCCAGCCTACGAAACGCTGATGAAGTGGGGTGATGGTATGCGCCGCCTCGGCATCCGCACGAATGCCGACACGCCGCAGGACGCCCGCAAGGCGCGCGAGTTTGGCGCCCAGGGCATCGGCCTCTGCCGCACCGAGCACATGTTCTTCACCGACTTCGAGTTTCCAGAGAAGGGTCAGGAGCGCCAGCGCGCCATTCAAGAGATGATTCTGGCCGACAATAAGGAGGCAAGAGTTAAAGCTTTAGATAAGCTTTTGCCGTTCCAGCGTCGGGACTTCGTCGGTATCTTCAAAGCCATGGATGGCTTCCCGGTGACCATCCGTCTTATCGATCCTCCGCTCCACGAATTTGTTCCGCACGACCGCAAGAAGCAAGAAGAGCTCGCCAAGGAACTCGGCCTCAGCGCCGACGTAGTCGCCCGTCGTGTCGAGCAACTGCACGAATCGAATCCTATGCTCGGCCATCGGGGATGCCGCCTGTGTATCACGTATCCGGAAATTCTCGAGATGCAGGTGCGCGCCATTATCGAAGCCAGTATCGAGTGCAAAAAAGCGGGCATTAAAGTTTTACCTGAGATCATGCACCCGCTCACCCTCGACAAGAAAGAATTCTCCATCCTGGAGCAAGGCACGCGCAAAGTCGCCGACGACCTCATCAAGAAATCTGGAGTAAAACTTGAATATCTAGTTGGCACCATGATCGAGCTTCCGCGCGCTGCTTTGCTCGCCAACGAAATCGCCGAGCTTGCTGAGTTCTTTTCGTTCGGCACCAACGATCTCACGCAAACCACAATGGGCCTCTCGCGCGATGACGCAGGCCGTTTCCTTCCCGACTACGTGGATGAGAAGAAGGCGGGCGTCTTCGCCTCCGACCCGTTCCAGTCACTCGACACCAAGGGCGTTGGCATGTTGATCCGGTGGGGAATCGAGAAGGGCCGCGAAAGCCGCCCGAAGCTTAAGGTGGGCATCTGTGGCGAACACGGCGGCGACCTCGACAGCGTAAAATTTTGTCATGCCGTTGGCATGGACTACGTGAGCGCTTCGCCCTACCGCGTGCCGATCTCACGTCTCGGCGCAGCTCAAGCGGTGGTTGAAGAGAAAAGAAACGCAAAGAAGAAGCGCAAGTAGGTTCGCGCCTTCCGTGGCGCAGGCACTCTGTCGGTGTGCTCGCTGAATCTATAGCTGTACATTTCAACCGTCACGTGAACTGTCGGCGCGGCGACAAATGTCCGCGCCGGCAGATTGCCGTGACGCTTTGGGCGCAGCATGCCCCCAACAGATCGACGGCATTGCCGATAGCAACTGCATCGCGAAATGGGTCCTGATCCTAGGTCGGCATTCGGAAGAAGAAATAGAGCCCGAGGAAAAAGAAAATGATATCCGGCGCCCAGCCCGCCAGCAATGGCGGCAATTGACCAACTCCTCCCATGGCCGTCAGCAACTCGGCTCCCAGCCAATACAAAATTCCGATGGCCACGCCGACCGCGACGCCTCCGATAGCGCCGCGTGTCCCCACCAGGAAAGCGAAAGGGAACGCCAGCAGCATGCTGATCGGCGCAATGAGCGGAAAAGCCAGCTTCCGATGCAGTTGCACGGTCAACGTGGAGACATCAAATCCGGCACGATGAAGTCCGTCGATGTATCTCCGCAGTTCGCTCCAGTTCATCTGAAATGCCTGGCGTACCTCGCGATGGAAATAGGACGGAGGTTCGGTAAGTTCAGGTAAATCTTTAACATTGAAACGATCGTAACGCGTAATCGCGCCGTTCGAGAAGTCTCGCACCCATCCCGATTCCAGCACCCACAGGTTCTGCGTTTCCGACCATTGTGCGCGCGACGCGAATACCCGGCGCTGCACCTGAAAGGTGGTCGGATCGATCTCCAGAACGCTGAGCCCTCCGAACAGGTTTTGGTTGGGATCGAATAAATCGTAATTATAGATCTTGGCGTTTTCGCCGAAGATCCAGCGCTCTGGTTGCGTATAGGTCTGCGGCGGACGACCTTTGATTTGGTTCCGCAGCGCATCTTGCCGTTGGTTCGCATACGGCAGGTAGGTGTCGTCCAACAAAATCATCGCCGACGCCAGCAAAACACCCGCCAGGAGGAGCGGCCCGGCAAGCCGGTACAAGCTGATTCCGCTGGCCTTGCACGCCACGATCTCGTTGTTTTTGCTCATTACCCCGACGGTCACCAGCGTGGCCACCATGGCGCCCAGCGGGGCGAGTTGGTACAAAAGATAAGGTGTCAGGTTGCGGAAGTAATCCACGACGATCAGGAAAGGCACGTGGTGTCGTCCTATATCGTCGAGTAACTCAAAAAATGTAAATGCTTCAAACAGAAAGACGAACGCTGCCATCAGCAGCGCGAAATACGAGAAAAAGCGGCGCAGCAGATAAAGATCCATCAACCGCGGAAAGCTTCCGCTCGATGGCGCGGCCGCCTCACTCAACGCGCGTCCTCCGTTAGCCGCTCGCGCCGCAGCCGCTCGCGCGCGGGCTCGCCGAACTTGCCGCAGGCGAAACCATATTCGCAAGCGCGCCAGCGACTGAAACCACCGCATTTCGCCGTGGAATTGCTCCATCCGCGGGAGCAGCGCCACCCCGCAGATCACCAGCAGAGCGTTCCCCAACCACAAGCCAATCACCGGCGGAAGAGTCCCTTCACGCGCCAGGCCACTGCCGAAAATGAGCATCAGGTAGTACCCCGCGATCAACAAGACGGCGATCAGGGAGCCTGCTGCGCGCCCGCCGCGCCGAGGTTGCGCCCCGATGGGAACGGCAATCAGCGCGAACGCAAAGCACGCGGCAGGGAACGCGAACCGACGCTGCAGCTCCACGCGAGCCTCGCGCCAGTTTGGGCCTGCGTCTGCAGCGAGTTCCGGAACGGAGCGCTCGTCGTTCTTGATCTGTCGCTCCTGCTGCGCGGGGACCAGACCTGTTACTTCAATCGGCCAGTCGCTCTGGCCGAACGCCGTCACCGAATAGTGATCGGGATCGTTCCGATCAAATTCGTGCGTCGTTCCGCCACGCAAATGCAGCTCCAGCTTGCCCTGCTCCGGCGCTGCGACTACAATTGCGCTCTCCGCTAGGGTCAGGCGCGAGCCATTCTCGCCGCCCGTCTCCGCCAGAAATACGCCACGCCACTGCGTGCCGCTGGCGGAGATATCGTTTACGTAAAGCACCTCATGCGGGAAGCGTTCGTCAAAAACGCGCGGTTGCACGGCGAAGTTGAGTTGCGAGGACAGCAGTTCGGTCTCCAGGCTTCGGAACGTTCGCAGCGCGAGCGGCGAAAGCCAGAGAGTCATGACCAGCGTCACGATCGCGCCTGTGGTGGCCAACACGCCGACCGGCAGCAACATGCGCCGGCGGCCGATGCCCAACGCGGTCAGCGCGATGATTTCGCTGTCCGCCGACATGCGCCCCAGGCCCAGGAGCACACCGATTAGGATGGCCATGGGAATCGTGAACGCGAAAACTCCGGGGAAGATACACAGGAAAAGTTCAGCGATTTGCGAACCCGATCCGCTGTGCCGCACGAACAACGCTGTCAAGCGGACGAGTTGCGGAACGAAGAAAACAAAGGTAAAAACGACGAGTCCAAGGAACGCATGACGAAAAACTTCGCGGACAATGTAGCGGTCCAGGATGCGCATGACAAGAACGCTGAGTGTAACACGAGCGCCGCTCCGGCGTGGCGGAGGCTCGCGCGATGAATCGCATTCATCTGGTGGTCTTGTGGCATATGCACCAGCCGCAATATCGCGATCCCGAAAGCGGCCGCTACGTCCTTCCCTGGACGCGGCTCCACGCCGTAAAGGACTACTGGGGCATGGTGCGGGTCCTGCAGGAAACGCCCGGGTTTCACGCCACCTTCAACTTCGTGCCTTCGCTCGGAATGCAGATCGAGGAATACGCGAGCGGAAAATTCGACGAGCCATGGTTCGCGCTGGCTTTCAAGAAAACCGACGACCTCACGCGGGAAGATAAAGCGGAGATTCTCGCGCGCGCATTTCAGATCAATCACGAAAGGCTCCTGTCTCGCTGGCCGCGCTTCGTGGAGCTTTTGGAATGGTCGCGGCCCGCGGGCGGCGCTCAGGCTCTGGTCACCTTCACGCCGCGCGACTGGCGCGACCTTCAAGTACTTTCTCAACTGGCCTGGATGGATGAAGAGTGGTTTACGAAGGATGACGTCGTCAGCGCGCTCGCGAACAAAGGAAAGGATTTCAGCGAGCGCGACAAAATCGCGCTGCAAGCCAAGCAAATGGAATTGTTGAATCTGGTTCTTCCGATCTATCGCCAGGCGGCGCAAAGTGGCCAGATCGAAATCAGCACTACGCCGTTTTATCATCCCATCCTTCCGCTTGTGTGCGATTCGGACATCGCGCGCGTCGCGAATCCCGGCACGCCCCTGCCTCGGCGCGCTTATCGGTGTCCGGAAGATGCGCGCGAGCAACTTCGCCGCGCGCGCCAGTACCATGAGAGGGTTTTCGGCGCAAAACCTGCCGGGTTGTGGCCGTCTGAAGGATCGGTTTCCGATCAGACTCTCGGGATTGCGATGCAAGAAGGTTTTCAGTGGTTCGGCACCGATGAAGGAGTGCTCGGCCGCACCCTCAACGTCGGATTCTTTCGTGACGCGAACGGCATCCCTGCGAATGCCGACCGCTTGTACAAACCTTGGCGGGTGCAAATCGGCGGGAATGGCATCACCGGATTGTTTCGCGATCATCAACTTTCCGATTTGATTGGCTTCGTCTACAGCCGCATGGACGCGAACGCCGCGGCGCAAGATTTGCACGGTCGCTTGCGGCATCTCGGTGAACGCGTACAGACTGCGGACCCCCTGACCGTTTGCATTTTTCTCGACGGTGAGAATGCGTGGGAATATTATGCGGGAAATGGCCGCGAATTTCTGCGCCAGTTTTACAAGCGCATCGCCGGCGATCAGGACTTTCGCGCGCTCACCGCCAGCGAAGCGATCGCCGCCGCCAAGAATATTCCCACGACCGGCGGAATCTTCCCCGCATCGTGGATCAATGCAAACTTCGACGTCTGGATCGGCCACGCCGAAGACGTTGCGGCGTGGGAACTGTTGTGGGACGCGCGGCAAGCCTACGCAGGGGCGGTTGAAGCCCGGGCGCAATCGCGGAGCGATGCGCCGACCGAAGAGGCACTGAAAGAGGCGTTCGAGTCTTTGCTCGCGGCCGAGGGCAGCGATTGGTGCTGGTGGTTCGGCCCGGAACACAGCACCGCCAACGATGCGGAGTTCGATGCGCTGTTCCGGAAACATCTCACCGGAATTTACCTGGCGCTCGGGCAGGTGGCGCCGTCGGATTTGGCGAAACCCATCAAGCGGCAGCCGGAGCACGCCCTGCAGATGGCGCCCACGGCTTTCTTGAAGGCGACCGTGGACGGGCGCGAAACTTCGTACTTCGAGTGGCTCGGCGCCGGTCTGTACTCTCCGGAGCGTCGCGGCGGAGCCATGCACGGGCGCGTATTTTATTTGCGGGAGCTGCGTTACGGATTTGAAGACGATCGCCTCAGCGTGTGCATCGATCCGTTCCTGCCGGCGCTTTCGGAAATGGACGATCCGGAATTTCGCATCACCGTTGGCGGCGCGGAAGATTTGACCGTGGTGGTGAACCTGGAACGCGGGCGACTCAAAGAGTTCGCCGTGGAGACCGGCCGTGTGTGCCTGCTCAATCCGAAAAACGTGGCCAGCGTGGCGTTCGATCGCTTGCTGGAAGTTTCCGTGCAGCGCAGCGAGCTCAAATTGAAAGGGCAGAAGACGCTGCGGCTTGGCGTGGCTCTTTGGCACGGCGGCTTGCCTGTGGACGTGCTGCCCGCCGAAGGATTCCTTGAAATTGCGCTGGGCGACGAACAGGCATCCTGGCCGATCGAGAACGCATAGTCAAAATCCATTGGCATCTGCTCTTGGCACAATCACACTCAGAACAATTTGACCGCTAGCTCCTGTGGATGATCGCCTACCGGGATCATGGTCAGCAGGCTCTGATTCTCGAGGCGGGCGCGAATCACGGAGAGGTCGCCGGAGCCGCGATTGACCACCAGCAGCAGGTTTTCGGCGGGATCGAAACGAATCGCTTCGGGGGATTGACCGACGGAGATGAGGAGCTCACGGCCATCGAGCGTGCGGATGACGCGGCGGTTGTTGATGTCCACGGCGGTGACGCGGCTGGCGGAGGCATCCGTGACGTAGAGCAAGCTGGCGTCGGCGTTGAGAATTCCACGCGTGGGCGCATAGCCCAGCATTACGTAGTCGCCGACTTCATGGGTCCAGGTGTTGATGGCTTGCAGGCCGTGCGAATCCGGAGAGATGACGTAGAGCTCGCCGCCATCCGGTTTCAGCAGCATGTCCGATGGAGTTCCCGCGAGTTGCAGATTTGCCAGCAGGACGCCACGGCGAAGATCGACAACCGAGAGGCGGGGCTGGCTGCGGCTCAAAACAAAAGCGACAGAGCTGTCCGGAAGAATGGCGACATCGTCGGGTTGTGTGACGACAGGAATCGCGACGCGTTGGACGAGGGTGGTGGCGTCGTGAACCCCCAGCGTCGCATCGCCGCGATTGATGACCACAATGGTGTTGCCGTCGGGCGTCACGCGAGCCAGGATGGGTTCGCGTCCCGTGTGGGCGCGGCCCAGCGAGGTGCGCGATTGGCAGTCGATCGTGAGGAGCGTGTTCGTGCCGGACGACGTCGTGTAGATGCGGCTTCCATCGACGGAAAATTCCACCGCGTAGGGAAGCGGGCCAACGGGAAGGCGAGCCGCGACTTGATTGGAGTGCGCGTCGAGCACAAAGACGTAGCCGCCTTGCGTGCTGACGCCCCAGACTTCGGGGCGGGTTGGATGTTCTCTGAGGCCTGAAAGCGATGGTCCGACCGGGATGTGCGCTACGACACGGAGTCTTACGAGGTCGATGACGCTTACGTTGCCGTCCAGCGTGGTGACGTAGGCGTTGAGTCGGAGGCCTGGGCGAAGGAAGGAGGGGCGATGCTCGCGGGCGACCAGCGCGATGGCTCCGACCAGCAGGGCGACGGCGAGGATGATTACGCGCGGGTTTTTGCGGCGGCGGGTCATGGGGTGAGCATAACTCGAGCACGCCACAGACTCACCCTGGTAAGGGCCTTGCGGCAGTTCCGTGCGGCCCTGAGGATTGCTCGCTGACAAAGTCGCTTGGCAAACGCGGACACAGGGAGCGTTGCCTGTGCCAGGCGGGCGATCGCTTGGCTAGTTGACATGGCGATGGAGGACATTGGCGATTTGGCGGACTTCCTCGCTTAGTTGAGCGAATTCTTCGGGGAGGATGGACTGGACTCCGTCGGAGAGGGCTTTTTCGGGTTCATGATGTACTTCAACTAATAGGCCATCGGCACCTACTGCTACTGCGGCTAGCGAGAGCGGCAGGACTTTGTGTCGTTTGCCGGTACCGTGAGAGGGATCGACCAGGATTGGGAGATGGCTTCGCTTTTTGACGGCGGGGACCACAGCTAAATCTAAAGTGTTTCTTGAGAAGTCGGAGAAGGTGCGAACGCCGCGTTCGCAGAGCATCACATTGTAGTTTCCCTCGGAAAGGATGTATTCGGCGGCCATCAGGAATTCGTCGAGGGTGGCGGACATGCCGCGCTTGAGGAGGACGGGCTTCCTGGCACGGCCGGCGCGTTTGAGCAGGGAGAAGTTCTGCATGTTGCGGGCGCCGATCTGGATGACGTCGGCATAATGCTCAACGAGGTCGAGGCTTTCGTTGTCGATCGCTTCAGTGATGATGCCGAAGCCGTGTTTTTCGCGGACGTTGGCAAGAATTTTTAAGCCGGGTTCACCCAACCCTTGAAAGCTGTACGGGGAAGTTCGCGGTTTGTAGGCGCCTCCACGGAACAGGCGGCAGCCGGACTTGGCGACTTGCTCGGCGATGGCCATGCATTGCGCTTCGGTCTCGACGGCGCAGGGCCCAGCGACCAGGGCGACGTTGCCGCCGCCGACGAGGACATCGCCTCTGGGAGTGGGGATCCGCAGGATGGTGTCTTCCTGCTTGGCATCGCGGCTCACCAGTTTGTAGGGCTTGCTGACGGGGATGCACTCGATGACGCCTGGAAGGGATTCGAGGACGCCGAGGTCGATGGCGCCGTCGTTGCCGGTAATACCGATGGCGGTGCGAGCGGCGCCGGGTATGGGGTGAGCCTTGAGTCCGAGGCTTTCGATACGCTGGCAGACGGCGCGGACTTGTTCCTCGGTGGCGTGGGACTGCATGACTACAAGCATGGAAGGTTCCCCTGACTGGAAGCGAGAAGGTGAGTGTACTGCAATGCGGGAGAGGGTGAGTAGTGGGTGGCAAGTAGCAGGTAGTTCCGAGGCAGAGAATCGCTGGTTAACAATTTACCCCTCCCGCCGCAAGAGCCCGTTGCTCCCCAGGTGACCACCAAGGCTGAGCGACTCACCATTCGGGACACCATCGGCGGGTGGGTTGCGTCCTTCGAAGGGCGCTTAGAGAAATACAAAGACGACTATGGGTTTTCCCCCGCCAGCGTCGCAGCATACACCAAGACGGCAGAGAACTTTCTGGCGTACTGCGACCGCGTCGGCGTCACCTGGATGCCGCGCACCGATCGCACCGGGGAACAATCCGCCGATGAAGTCAACGGAGGTGCTCACAAGGTATCAGAGCGATCTCAGGAAGAACCTCAAGGTGAAGCACAGTCAGTTCGGCGAAGCGAAGGACCGCCAAGGCACCATTACTGCGCGTTTCCGTAACCTCTCCATGTTCTTCACGCACCATAAGCCGCGCTGAGCGAGAGCCCTTTGTCCTTAGGACACCGTCGAACGGCAGTAGGAGGTAGCTTTGAGAGCGGGAAGGCTTCGATAACACAGGCGAAATAAGATCTTGGGTTGTTCGAACAGCTTGAAGTGGTTCTCGCTCGAAGGCTCGATGAGAGCAGGGGTTCGAGTTGATTTGCCCGTCTTAGGTGAGGGCTGCGCGCGCGATCGAACAGAGGTTCTCTGTGTGCAGACCGACCCAATCGAAAGAGGAAGAAAAAAGTCGACCTGCTCCGTGCGAGGACGGTGAGGGCTTCGGTCGCGAATGCATAGGGAGAAAGCAGGTGCTTGACAGGCGCGGTGGTGACTTTTAGGCTGAGGGGCATGGAAGTACGATTGAGCCCCGAGCAGGAAGCGTTTGTCCGACAGGCCGTCGAGAGTGGGCGATTCCGCGGGGCCGAGGATGTGGTGCGCGAGGCGCTGGAAATGTGGCACGACCGCGAACGAAAACGCGCGGATATCATGGAAGTATTCGATCTCGCGGAGGCTTCTGTGTCGCGGGTCGCTAAGCGCAACGCGACAAAGGAACCGGCGACTGAGCCTGCGGGAAAAGGCAAGCGGCGCGGGCGGAAACGGGTTGCCGGGAAAGAATGAGGGCGATGCGGGTCGGGTTTTCCCTTGGGATTGGCGACGATTTCTCGAGGACAAAATCCCACACGCAACAGCGGCGTGCGGGGCACTCGGCATCCGGCGGCGCGTTTGTGGCGGATCAATGTAGGTTGGGTTGTCTACTCGCGGAGCGATGATCGATTCTGGATCCCGCGACTGCTTTTCTAGTTGTATTTCCCTTACATTTGTTGCTGATTCTTGGGCCAAAAAAAACAAGCGCAGAGGCCGCGCGTGGGGCGCCCGGGCTCCCGCGGAGGTACGCGTGGTGGATTTTTGCTGGATTGTTGCTTGCAGTCGAAGTAAGAGATGCGGTCTACGGTCGGACCTGGCAGCGCTTTTGACGGCGATCATGACCAAGCGGTCCGCGTCTTTTACGGGGAGTGGGCGGAAGAGCTAGACGTCGGCGATGCCGAAGATGGCGGTGTTGGCGACGACGCCCAGGGCCAGGGTAAGGATGGCAATGGCGGTGGATTTTAGGAGGTGTGGACGCTGGAGCGCCAGAGGGTTTGCGTGGGGGACTCCTCCAAGCCCAGCCCCCTACAAGGCGAAAAGAGATTTGGGGCGTGTGGTAGAATGGTGAGTTTAAGAAGGAGTCGAAAATCTCATTGGGAATGCCTGAAGAGCCACTCACACACGCTAGCGTATTTGATCCCGAAGATGAATATCGGCCGGAGCCTGAGCCGGAACCGGTGCCACCTGCCTGGATGAATGGCGGGTTGCGCATTGGTATCCATACTTCCATTGCGGGGAGTCATCTGAATGCGCTGGAATCGGCGCACAAACTTGGTTGCAATGCTTTGCAGATTTTTTCGGCCAATCCGCGAATATGGGCCGGCGGGCCGGGGGCTGCGCGGATTGCGGGAGTGGACGCTGCGGTATTTCGTGAGCGACGCGAGGCTTTGGGGCTCGGGCCGCTTGTGATTCATGCGAATTACTTGATCAATTTGGCGGCGCCGCAGCCGATGTTGCGGACCCGATCGATTCAGGCGTTCCACGATGAGTTGGTGCGCGGGATGGCACTGGGAGCGGATTTTGTGGTGGTGCACCCTGGGGCGTTTGGGGATTCGCGGGCTGCGCAGGGTGTGGCTATGGCCATTGATTCGATCAAACAGGCGGCGAAGAGATTGCCGTCCAGCTCGATGCGGATTTTGGTGGAGAATACGGCGGGGATGGGGACGGCGATCGGGTCGCGGATCGAGGAGCTCGGCGAAATCGTTGCGGCGCTGGCCGGGTTGGAAGTTGGGGCTTGTTTGGATACGGCGCATTTGTTTGCCGCGGGGTATGACATTCGGAGCGAGAGCGGGTTGGAGTCCACACTGGAATTGATTGACAATGCGATTGGGTTGGAGAATGTACCGGTATTTCACGTAAACGATTCGAAGATTGCGTTGGGCGGGCGCGTGGACCGGCATGAGCATATTGGCGAGGGGAAGATTGGGGAAGCGGCGTTCCGAAGAATATTGACGCATCCGCGCTTGGGTGCGGGGACACCGGAGGGATTAGCTGGCCGAGCGTTTTTGGCGGAGACGCCGATTGATGAGCCGGGGGACGACCGGAAGGATGTGGCCGCGCTTTGGGAATTGGCTGGGTTAGCGGAGTCGGCGCCTGCGGCCGAGAAGGGGTATTCGATGTTGACGGTGGCGGCTAAGAAGAGGGCGGCCGAGATTCAGAAGGCGGAGGCTAGCAAGAAGAAAAGAGAGGCAAGAAAAGCAAAGAGATAGAGAAAAAGATAACGCAGAGACGCTGAAGCGCCTGAGGATCGCTGCGTAGGAAAAGACAAACGATTCACCACAGAGTTCACTGAGGGTACGGAGTCGGAAGAACGAGAGAGAGACTCTACGGCTGGCGAGAGGGGACCGCGGGGCGTGGCTGACGAACATTCACGGGATTCGGGGACAAGCGGTGAGGGAGCCGGCAAGGATGCCGGCGCTACCAGCGCGGGTGGGGCGGCTGTCGAAGCGACGAAGTACGACCCCTGGGTTGTTGAGGCGAAGTGGCAGCGGCGGTGGGAAGAGGCGCGCGTTTTTGAGGTGGATGCCGATCCTTCCAAGCCTAAATATTATGTGCTGGAGATGCTGCCCTATCCTTCGGGGACCATGCACATGGGGCATATGCGCAACTACGCCATTGGGGATGTGGTAGCGCGCGTAAAGCGGATGCGGGGATTTAATGTTTTGCATCCCATGGGCTGGGATGCGTTTGGTTTGCCGGCGGAAAACGCGGCGATTAAGAATAATACTCACCCTCGGACCTGGACTAATAACAATATTGCGGAGTTTCAGCGGACGCTGCGGCGTTTTGGGTTCAGCTATGACTGGCGCCGGGAGATTTCTACCTGCGAACCGGAATATTACCGGTGGAACCAGTGGTTTTTTCTGCGGATGCTGGAGCGCGGGTTGGCTTACCGGAAAAAGAGCCGGGTGAACTGGTGTCCGAAGTGTTGCACGGTTTTGGCGAACGAGCAGGTGATCAACGGATTTTGCTGGCGTCACGAGGATACTTTGGTGGAGGTGCGGGAGCTGGAGCAGTGGTTTCTGAACACCACAGCCTATGCGGAGCAGTTGATTGATGACTTGAAATTGCTTGAGGGGCAGTGGCCGGATCGCGTTATCACCATGCAGCGGAATTGGATTGGAAAGTCAGTGGGGGCGCGGGTTCGGTTTGCGGTGCGGGATGCGGCGGAGGCCGGGGAGATTGAAGTTTTTACCACCCGGATCGACACGATTTACGGGGCTACGGCGATTATTTTGGCGGCTAGGCATCCGCTGGTAGGGAAATTGTTGGAGGGATCGGCTTTGCGGGCTGAGGCTGAAGAGAAACTGAAATCGATGCGGTTGGCTTCGGTTAAGGCTGAGGATTTGGAGACGGCGGAGAAGGTTGGATTTTTTACTGGGCGGTACGCTACCAATCCGTTTAGCGGGGAGAAGATACCGATCTGGGTAGGGAACTTTGTGCTGATGGAATATGGCACCGGGGCGATTATGGCCGTGCCTGCGCATGATGAAAGAGATTTTGAGTTTTGCCGGAAGTATGGGTTGCCGGTGCGGGTGGTGGTGCAACCCGAGGATGGCGAGGCGCTGTCGGGCGAGACAATGACGGTGGCGTTTGACGAACACGATAACGGAAAGCTGGTGAACTCGGGGGCTTACGACGGGCTTTCGCCGAGTGTGGCGATTGTCAGGATGACGGCGTATGCAGCGGAGCATGGATTTGGGCGGCCGGAGACTACCTATCGGTTGAAGGATTGGGGGATTTCGCGACAGAGATATTGGGGGACGCCGATTCCGGTGGTGTATTGCGAGAAGGATGGGATCGTGGCGGTACCGGATGATCAGCTGCCGGTCGTGTTGCCGGCGAACGTGGCGTTGACGGGGGAGGGCGGGTCGCCTTTGGCGGCTACACCGGAGTTTGTGAATACGATTTGCCCGAAGTGTGGGGGACCGGCGCGGCGCGAGACAGATACCATGGATACGTTTGTGGATTCGTCGTGGTACTTCTACCGGTATTGCGATCCGCACAATGCTACGGCGCCGTTTGATTCGGCGAAAGTGGGCTATTGGTTTCCGATTGACCAGTATATTGGCGGGATTACGCACGCGATTTTGCACCTTTTGTATTCGAGGTTTTGGTGCAAGGTGATGCGGGATCTTGGGTTGATTACGCACAGCGAGCCCGCGGCGCGGTTGTTTACGCAAGGGATGGTGTTGAAGGGTGGGACGGCGATGTCGAAGTCCAAGGGCAATATTGTGGGCGCGATCGACATGGCGGACAAGTATGGGGCGGATACTGGGCGGCTTTACATGTTGTTTGCGAATCAGCCGGAGAAGGATTTGGAGTGGAGCGAGGACAGCATTGAAGGAGCTTGGAGGTTTGTGAACAAGGTGTACCGGCTGGTGGAGCGGCATGCGGCGGAGCTTCGCGGCGTAAAGAGCGGGTCGGCGGGCGCCAACACACTGACGAGCAAGGAACGCAAGCTTCTGCAGCAGACCCACGAGACGCTGCGGCGGGTTACGCAGGACTTCGATGCGCGTTGGCATTTCAATTCGGCGATTGCGTTGATCATGGAATTGCACAACGACATTTATGCCGCGGAACCGCTGGATGAGGGAGTGCGGCCTGAGGTGCGCAAGGAAGTGCTGGAATTGCTCACCTTGATGCTGGCGCCGATGACGCCACACCTGGCAGAGGAGTTGTGGGAAATGCTGGGGCATAACGGTGGATTGTGGACCGTGAACTGGCCGGCGTTTGATGCCGAGTTGGCGAAGGAAGACGAAGTTGAGATTGTGGTGCAGGTGAATGGGCGGGTGCGGGGGAAATTGGTGGTTGCGGCGGGATTGAGCGAGGCGGGTGTGGTGTCGAAGGCACTCGCGGACCCTGCGGTGGCGCATCATTTGAACGGCAAGAAGATTGTGAAGCAGATTGTGGTGCCTAATAAATTGGTGAATTTTGTTGTGGCGTGAAGGCGGGTCCGGGAGGGAAAAAGCCTCTGGAGGCACCCATGAGCATTGGTGCCGAGATGGGGCACAGCAGTGCTTTGCCCCTACCAGTGGGCAACGGAGTTGAGCGGCCGGAGGACGACCGATGACGAGCGGGGCGAAGATGCAGGAAGAAGAAAGAAAGCCGAATTCGGAGCGCGGCGGCGTGGTGGTGCTGGATTTCGGCGGGCAGTATACGCAGTTGATTGCGCGGAGGGTGCGCGAACAGCAAGTGTTTTCGGCGGTGTTGCCGTGCACGTCGACGATTGCGGACATTCGGAAGTATGAGCCTTCGGGATTGATTTTGTCGGGTGGGCCGAGCTCGGCGTATGAGGCGGATGCGCCGACGTGCGACCACGCAGTGCTGGGGATAGGTGTCCCGGTATTGGGGATTTGCTACGGGATGCATTGGATCACGCGGACATTGGGTGGGAAGGTCGAGAAGGCGGGGCGGCGGGAGTACGGGAGCGCATTGCTGAATGTAGCGAACGGACTGGCGAGCGGGCATGGGGAGTCGGAGTTGTTCGCGGGATTGCCGAAGTCCGTTCGGATTTGGAATAGTCACGGCGATCATGTTGTCGCGCTGCCCGTGGGCTTTCACGCTACTGGGCACACCGAGAATGCAGTGGCGGCTACCGAAGATCCGGTTCGGAAGATTTATACGGTGGAGTTCCATCCGGAAGTGAAGCACACCGATCACGGGACGGAGATTCTGAGGAATTTCTTATTTCGAGTTTGCAGAGCGGAAAAGAACTGGAGCGGGGCGGCGTTTATCGAGGAAACGACCGAGGCCATTCGGAAGAAGGCAGGGACCGGGCGGGTGATTTGCGCGCTCAGCGGGGGCGTGGATTCTACGGTGGCGGCGGTTTTGGTACATCGGGCGATTGGGGACCGGCTGACCAACATTTTTGTTAATACCGGCCTGTTGCGAAAGAACGAGTTTGAAGACACGCTGGAGATGCTGCGGGAGCGGTTGGGTTTGCGGGTGATTGGCGCGGATGCCTCGGACCGGTTTCTGGCGCAGTTAAAGGGGATAACGGACCCGGAACGGAAGCGGAAGATCATAGGAAACGAGTTTATTTCGGTATTTGCCGAGCAGGCTCTGGCGCTGCAGCATGCCGAGGCACAAGGGGAAATCGAATATTTGGTGCAGGGGACGCTATACCCGGATGTGATCGAATCGGTCTCGGTGAAGGGGCCGTCAGCGACCATCAAATCGCATCATAATGTGGGTGGGCTGCCAGAGAATATGCCCTTTGGGCTGATAGAGCCACTACGGGACTTGTTTAAGGATGAGGTGCGGCGCATCGGCCGGGAACTGGGATTACCGGAAGAGATCCTTCTGAAACATCCGTTTCCGGGGCCAGGGCTCGCGGTCCGGTTGCTCGGCGAGGTCACCCGTGAACATTTGGTAACGCTGCGTGAGGCCGACGCGGTGGTTGTCGAGGAGATACGCCGGGCGGGGCTTTATGAAAGGGTCTGGCAGGCTTTTGCTGTTTTGCTACCGGTACGTAGCGTGGGGGTTATGGGCGACGGACGTACCTACGGACTGACGGTGGCGGTGCGAGTGGTGGAATCGGAAGACGCGATGACAGCGGATTGGGTAAGATTACCGGGGGAAGTACTAGAACGCATGTCCACGAGGATCGTGAACGAGGTGCCAGGGGTTACGCGGGTGGTTTACGACATCAGTTCCAAGCCACCGAGCACCATTGAGTGGGAGTGACTGGCAGGGAAGAACGAGTTGCGAGTCGGATGGGGGCGGGCGCCGAACAGGAGCTGGTGATTCGAAACAGGGAACAGGCCGCACAGCGGGGCAGCGCGGCCCGTCAAGGTGATTCAGACTGGCAATTCCAACCGAAAAAACCGCAAAAACTACCGATTGGCCATTTTCTGGGCCATGTACAGAATCAGCTTGCGATCTTCTTCGTCGGCCTTGCTCAACAGACGGCGAAGCTTGTTGAGAAAACGCGCTTCCTTGCCGGAGCTGCCCCAGGCGATGTCGTCAGACGACTTGCGCTTGGGGAGGTTCGGCAACTGGGGCGGTTCTTCACCATCGTAGAAGAGTTGATAGAGTGGGCACTCTAAAGCGCGCGCGAGTTTTTCCAACGTTTCGATGGCCGGTACTGTATGGCCATTCTCGACGCGGGAAATATAGCAACGAAGTAACCCGGTACGCTTTTCGATATCGCCCTGGGAGAGTTTCTTTTCCTCACGCAGTGCGCGGAGGCGGTCACCAATAATCATGGAGGTATTATGGCATCTAGGTAAGATGCTGGCAAGTACAAAGTTTGTGGGTGGTCAAGTGAAACACATGCTGCAGGACCCGGGTACTCGAGATTTTCCGGCATGACAACTTGGAAAGGCTAAGGCGTAACCTAACGAGCATGGCGCGCGTCCCAAAAGTAGTGGCTTCCGCGGTAGCACTCCCGTTAGCGGCTAAAGCGGCGGCCGGCTTGGCTGTCAGCGCCGACGACCGGGAACTTGTGCGACGGGCGCAGACGGAAGATCAGCAGGCGTTCGAAGAATTGGTGCGGCGCCACCAACAACGCGTTGCGGCAGTGGCAGGAGGCATACTGCGGCACCGGGAAGACGTGGAGGATATTGCGCAACAAGTGTTCGTGAAAGCCTATTTCTCGCTGAAGCGGTTTGACCAGCGGGCGGCGTTCAGCACGTGGCTGTACAAGATTACCGTGAATGAGTGCTGGGACTTGTTGCGAAAAAGAAAGGTTCGGCCCCTGGTATACGAGTCGGACCTCAGCGAAGAGCAAGCGCGGCAATTTGGAGCTCCGGAGGAGCGATCGGGGCCCATGCTGAACATCAGCGACACGCTGGTGGCGCGCCAAAGAGTGGAGCAACTGTTGGGTTGCCTGGATGAACGCGACCGGATGATGCTGGTTCTGAAGGAAGTCGAGGGTTTTGCGGTGGAAGAGATTGCGGAGATTCTGGATTTGAACGCGAATACGGTGAAGGTTCGATTGTTTCGGGCGAGGCGAAGGATTGTGAATGAAGCGCGAAAGCGTGGCACGGAAGGCCGCCGCGCCGTCTGAAATGGACGAGCGCGAGCTGGAATACTAAGCGGTGTCGAGTTGTGCAGCGAAGCACGAAAGTGTGGAGGCGAGAATGTGGAATCCCTTCAAGACGTCTAGCAACGAATGCGAACGGTTCCGGGAGTCACTCGAGGAGATGGTTCGCGGGGAAGCGCCGCCTGTAGCGGCGCGTGAGCACGCGTCCTCCTGCAAGGACTGCACGGCAGCGGTTGATGAATTGGCGGCGAGCAACGAGTTGCTGAGTACGCTGCCACGCCAAGCGGCCGTCGGGCCGTGGTTCGCGCCGCGTGTTATGGCTGCGATTTTGGCGAGGGAATCCGAGCTGCGGCGATCGATCGATGCGTGGACCATTGTGCCGAAGTTGGCGCGAAGGCTGACCTGGATCTCGGCGCTCGCGCTGGTACTGGCGAGCACCTGGCTGTTCGGACGACCGGCGTCGATTCCTCTGAAGCCGGCGGCAACGGACATAACCGGGGAGCCGGTGGTGGACACCGCGCCGCCTTTAAACAATGACGATCTCCTGCTGAGTCTAGCGGTGAAGGGATCATGAACGAAGCCACCGCGAAGCAAAGGGCAGCGCTGTGGGTGGCCGTGGTGTTCCTACTTGGGGTCGCACTGGGCGGAGTAGTTGGGTACATCTTCGCGCATCATTCAGTACCAGCGAATACGCCACGGACGGTGGAGCAAAGGCGTGCGCAGAAGGTCGAGGAGCTGACGCGAGCGGCAAACCTGACACCCGATCAGCGGCAACAATTGGAAGTCATCCTGACGCAGCTGCACGCGGAATACAAGACGCTGCACGAACAAAGCGATGCGCAGATCGATCAGGCCAGGCAAAGAGGACGCAATCAGATTCGAGCCATTCTGACTCCGGACCAACAGCCGAAATTTGAAGAGTTCTTGAGAAAGATGGACGAAGAGAGAAAGCGCAACGCGCCTCCGCCGGACCGATAGACGCCGTGATTAGCGCGACCAACTTACCGCCGGCGATTGTCCACGGTTTTTAGATTGCAAGCTTCTTAGGTGGGCGAAGACTAGAAAGGAATGTCTTCGTCGGAGATTTCGGGTCCGGCCGGGGCGTGACCGCCGCCGCCGCCGCTCCCGCCACCTCCGTAGATGTCTTCTGCCGGGGCAGCCGGGTTGTCAAAATCATCCCCGCCGCCACGCGAGGTGCCTCCGCCGGCGCCGGCTCCTGCCGCGGCACCGTCGGCGCGACCTCCGAGCATCCGGAAGTTGCTCGCTACAATTTCGAAACTCGTGCGCTTCTGGCCTTCCTTGTCTTGCCACTCCCGGGATTGAATGCGGCCCTCGATGAAAATCAGCGAGCCCTTCTTGAGGTATTGCTGTGCAATCTCGGCTTGCTTACCCCAGACGACAATCTTGTGCCACTCGGTGCGCTTTTGACGCTCGCCGTTTTTATCTTTGTAGGTTTCGTCGGTGGCTACTGAGAAATTGGCCACGGCTTGGCCGCCGCCGGTGTACCGCGTCTCTGGATCGCGGCCCAATCGGCCGACGAGAATCACTTTGTTGACGGACATGCTTTTCCCCCTGACACGAGGACGATAGCACGGCTCGTAGCCAGAGGCCAGTTGGCGGCAGGCAGTTTTTAGTGCGGAGAGCGCCGGGTGATGGGATCGCCGTGCCCGCTCGAGGGCGGGCAACGTACAAGGGCCATAATTCGCCTTCGGACGCGGCGGTGTCCAGACCTTCTGGCGATTCCAAGAGGAACGGAGAACGCTGACGGATCGAGGCAGGATCGGAAAGGACGAAATCGAAGGCCGTGACAACCAGCGGGCTGAATGCTATTGCGCAGCGGCGCGCGGTAACGCCTACGCCGAGTTCCTTCAGCTTAGCCCGAGCCCGACGTTCTTCCTCCGTGCCCGGGTAGCGTTTGACGACTTCACGAAGTTCGCGGACACCGGTGTTTTTTTGCCCGAGTTCGAGGAGGGCCATGCCTTTCTTGAGGTGCGCCGGAGCGAGCTTGAAGCTCCTGGGGTAATTGGTAAGCACGCGATCGTATTCGGTAACCGCCTGGTCGTAGTTGCGCTGGGAGTAGGCAATTTCTCCGAGGTAGAACTGCGCGTTGGAAGCGAGATCGGTGTCTCCATAGTATCTGAGATAGTCCTGAAATTCCCCGCGGGCGAGATCGTATTTGCCGCTGGTGATATCGCGCAAACCATTGGAATAGAGAGTGTCGGCTGATGGCGCGGGACCAGATGGCACGGCGCTCACAGGAGTGCTGCCGCCACCACTCGATGGAGACGGAGGCGGAGTGAAGCTATTGTTGGAGGTTGGTGCGGTAGTCGAGGGTGCACCGCCGGAAATCTTCGCGTCCAGACTTTGCACGGTGTTTTGTAGATCCACCAACTGCTGATTGAGCTTACCCAGGCGAGACTTGATTTCCTCGAGGTTGTCGGAGAGACCCTGCACTTGCGTGGACATGGTGTCGAGCCGAGCGCCGGAATTCGCCTGGACGTCCTGGACCGACTTCTGCAGCGAACTCATGGTAGCGTTGAGTTTACCGACGTTATCACCAGTTTGCTCGACAAGGGTCTTCATCACGGTGTGATCCTGCGTCATCTGCGTGGCGAGATCCTTCTGGCCTTGCAGCAGGCTGGTGACATCGTGTTGCAGCTCGATAATTTCGCGCGCGACCGCTTCGGCAGGCCGCGGGCCGACCAGGCTTGCACAGATCGCGGCGACGAGGACAACCGCGCTGAAAATCGCAATGTTGCGTAGACGCATGCAAACTCCTCCTACGTGCTTACGGATGCCTTAATGATATCGATGCCGGCCGGGTGGGAGCATCATTTACTGACAACCGTTGGACGTACAACTTAACTTTAACGACAGAGCCGCGCGGGAGCAAGAGATTGCTCGTGCGCGCGGCTCGTTGATGCAGTTGGCGGCAATGAGTCGCCGGCAAGTCTATTGCTTCGAACGGACGAAATGGCCGCGGCGATTCTGTTGATAACAATCGTCGGTGGACTGCATGCAGAAGGGCTTCTCCTTGCCGAAGCTGACGGTGTTGAGCCGATCGGCAGAAATACCCAAAGAAATCAGGTATTGTTTGACCGCCGACGCGCGGCGATCGCCGAGAGCGAGGTTGTACTCTGTCGAGCCACGCTCGTCGCAATGACCTTCGATCGTGACGCGGATCTGCGGGTAATTGCGGAGGAAATCAGCGGTCTTGCCGAGGGCATCACGGGCGTCGGAACGAATGTCCGCCTTGTTGAAGTCAAAGTAAGCGTCGCGAACCTCTCGAGTAAACAGCTCGTCAAGGGTGGGCTCGGCCGACGGAGCAGCCGCCGTAGCGACCGTAATTCTGGCGCTGGCAGTAGCGGAACCCCCTGGACCGCTGGCGGTAATCGTGTAGGAAGTCGAGGCAGAAGGCGTGACTTTCGTCGAGCCCTGTGCGGTGACCGTGCCGACGTCCGGCGCGATGGTAAGTTGCGTCGCGTCGGTGGAAGTCCAGCTCAGCGTTGACGAGTCGCCCTTTTCGACGGCGCTCGGACTAGCCTGGAGAGTGACAGTAGGCTGGGCCGCAGCTGGTGCGGGTGGAGCGGCTGGGGGAGCGCTGACCTGTTTGGGCTTCTTGCTGCAGCCAAACGATAAGACAGAAGCAGCGAGCACTACGAGCAGACTCGCGCGATACAGTGATCGGGAGACCTCGATCATTCAAATCCTCCTCAAGAATGTAATCCAAATCCCGGTGTTCATCCCACGGTAGCCAACATCCTAGCATCGAGTGCCGACTTCCGGAGATATCTCGTGTCACGATATGTTATACATCGGGCACAGAGTCTTTAGACAAGAAAATCAATGGGATGACCAATTTGGCGACTCGTTGTGACCTTGCGTCGTCAATTGGCGGGCTTGCGAGCCATCCGCGAGCATCTCCCAAATCTGCCGCGTGCCACCCCGCGTGGATTCGAAAACGATGTGGCGGCCGTCAGGGGCCCAACTGGGGCGCTCATTGCGGCCGGAGTCGCGCGTTAACTCGACAAGCTGCCGAGTGGCGGCATCCATGACGTAGATATCGTAGTTGCCTTCGGGCCGGCGCCAGCTGAAAGCCAGGATCTGGCCGTTGGGAGCCCACGAGGGATCGATGAGGTAGCCTTTGTCGGGCAAATCCATCTCGGCGGAGTTGGTGCCGTCGGCGCTCATCATATACAACTTGGGGATACCGCCACGGTCGCTGACGAAAACGACGCTTTGACCGGTCTTGGGATTCCAAGCCGGAGAGGTGCTGGCTCCGTTGGCGAAAGTCAGGCGCTTGGGGCTACCGCCGCTGGCGTCGGTCACGAACAGTTCGGGATTGCCGAGCATGGAAGAGGAGAACATGAGGTGCGTGCCGTCGGGCGACCACGCTGGGGAACTGTTGGTGCCGCGGTAGCGTGGAAAGGTGAGGACTTTGTTCGCATCCACGGAATACATGCAGATCTGCGGGCTGACGACACCATGAGAAGGCGCGAAACATGTGAAAGCGATTCGGGAAGCGTCGGGAGACCATCGGGGCGTGAGTGAGATAGTGTGAAGGGAAGTGAGAGGGTGCTGATTGGAACCGTCGTAGTCCATCACCCAGATTTCCTTCGTGCCGGTCCGGGAACTGACGAACGCGATCTGCGTGGAAGCGACGCCGGGGAGTCCCGAAAGCCTGCTGATGATTTCGTCGGCGAACTGGTGGGCGAACTTGCGGACTTGCGCATCGGTGGGTGCGCCGCGATAAACCTTGCCAACGACTGCTTGCGACGAAGGATTCTTTACGTCGAATAGCCAAGCTTGAATGGCGACTTCGGAAGAATTCTCGGTGAGATTTCCGAACGCAACCTCATTCGCGTTGAGCGGAGCGTCGGTCCAAGCGAGGTTCTTGAGCTCAGCGGGTACGCTCGGAACCTGCGTTGGGTAGAAACTAGGGCTGACGAGTTCGAGGATGCCGGAAAATTGCAGGTCGTCCCGCACAACTTGCGTGAACAGCTGGGAATGGGGTTTGGTGGTGTCCTCTCGGGGAGCAAAGTCGGCGACGGCGACCCGGGGCTTGCTGACATCGCCGAGACCTGTGCCAGTCTGAAACCACGCGGGGTTCTGTGCACGAGCCGAAGCCGCCAGCATCAGCAACGTCGCGAAGATCAAAGCAAGAAAGCTTAATTTTGTTCCACGAATCACGCAAACCTCCCGTGGGCGTTCATTGATTGGTTTCTCCTCGATGGCAATCCATATGGTTGTTCGCAAGCAATACTGTTGCTGGTCACTTATGCTGCTCGGGAAAATCCCAGGTCACGGATACTTCGGAACCTTGATACTCGGACGGTAAGGCCGGAAGGGGATTGGAGCTCATTATGGCTCGAATGCCGGCGTTGTCCCACGAGAGATTGCCGCTGGAAGTGGTTATGTGCACGTTCTTGATACTGCCGTCGCGGTTGATTACGAATGAGACCGCGGAATGCAAGGTCGTGGAGTTGCGCACTCCCGGGTCAATGGACAAGCGATCCCAGTTTGGGTCGACGCGGCGTTTGGCGGCCTGGATGTACCAACCGAAACGAGTTGCAAAGTCGCCTCCGCCTTGTCCGGGAACTATCGTGCCTGCAGCCGCGCTCGCACCTGGTGTCGCTGCATTACCCGCCGGAATGAGTGGACGACCGCCCTTACCATAATTGATGGCATTATCGGGAGGAGGGGTCTTGCTCTCGAACACCTTCGAAGGTTTGGGAGGCTGCTTGACAGGCTTTTCTTTAGTCGGCGAAGGAAGCGGTATGGCGTCCGGGGGCGGAGCAGGCGGCTTGGGCTGGGGCGTTTCTTTGTAGAGTCCGTTGGTAGGATCGAAAGCCTTGGCATCGGAAATCGTCGGTGGTTGCGGCATGGGGATGCCTGCGCTGGGAACCATCGTGACGTTGATGCTTTCACCAGGATTACCGCCAAGACCGGACCACTGCTCGCCGTGGAATTTGAAGAAAATCGAAGCTACGATCGTTGCCGCTAAGGCAGCATGAAGGATAACCGAGTAGGCGACAAATCTACCGAATGGAAGCTCTTGCGAATTGGCGACAGCGGTGGTCATTCTTTCTTATCTTTATTGTTCAACGGCCCACGGGGCGATCGGGCAGCGGCTCGGTCACAATACTTATATTTGATATTCCAGACTGCCGAAGTGCATCCATCAGCGTCGCGAAAGCGCCGAAGGGAACGGTTTTGTCACAACGAAGGAAGATGCCCTCATTCGGTTTCTTCAGTTTTGCGTGAATTTTGGAACCGAGATCGTGAACGTTGACCGGATCATTTCCCAGATAGACCAGTTGATTTTTGTCCATGGTCACGACGATCTTTTGTTCGGTGATTTCGTGAGTCGTTTTCGTCTTGGGAACATCGACTTCGATGCTGGACTGGAGGATGGGGGCAGTGATCATGAAAATGATGAGCAATACGAGGACCACGTCGATGAACGGGACCATGTTGATCTCGGACAAGGACGATTGGGTCGAGGATTTGGCTATTTGTGGCATCGATTTTCATTCGCGGCCAGGCTGGAGGGCCGCGCGTTCACTCAGGTAAAAGACTTTTCGATCTGCGCGGCGACTTCCAGCGCAAAGGTATCAAGCCGCTGCGCTAAATTGCGGATGTTACTCAAGAATTGATTGTAGAAAATCACCGCCGGGATAGCGACAAAAAGTCCAGCGGCAGTGGTTAGCAGGGCTTCCGAAATGCCCGGAGCGACAGCCCGAAGGCTCGCGGAGCCCGCATCGCCCAAGCCGGAAAAGGCGTCGATGATGCCCCAGACCGTCCCGAACAGACCGATAAATGGAGAAACCGAGCCGGTGGTGGCCAGCCAGGACATTCCTTTTTCGGCACGGCGCACCTCATCGGCGGACGCGACCTGCATATTGGCAGTCACGGCTTGCAAACTCTTGAGCTTCGGCGGATTGGGGCCTCCGGGCAGGCCGCTAACCTGGTTTTGCAGCTCGCGGTAACCAGCGGAATAGACCGACGCGAACGGCGAACCTGCGGATGCGAGCGCTTGCGGGTTCGCAACACCTCGCGTAGCGCGAAATATGCGAAGGAACTGGTCGCTTTCGCGGCGGATTCGGCCAAAGAAGCCGAGCTTTTGGAAGATCATGCTCCAAGAGATGATGGAAAACAAAAGGAGAATCGCGATAACTACGCGGGCAACCCAACCCGTCTGGGTCAAAATATTTCCGAGGTCAATCAGTATAACTGTGGTGAACAAATAAATGACGTTTCCCCTCAGTGCGGCGAGAATTTTTGCGACTCCAGAACCGTAGCACACGCTTTTAGTGGAAGCAACGAAACCTCAGTGTCTGTTGCGCTTCTGGAAACACGCGTCCGAGCGTTCAAACCACCTTTTACCGCTGAATCGACGCCGGAGGGTTGCTCGGACGTATGCTAAACTGCAACTTAGAGATGGCTCCGGCATTCGACATTAGGTTGGACTCACTAACGGTCCGTTCGGTTGCTAAACCGGACGCGTCGGGAGACGGTGCATCCATCGCTTCGGCGCCCCTCAGCGGCACCTTCTTCCTCGAAACCTTCGGTTGTCAGATGAATGATCACGACTCGGAGAAAGTCGCGGGCGTTTTGCTGTCGCGCGGGTACCGGCAGGTGGAATCGCCGGCGTCCGCAGCGTTGATCCTTTACAACACCTGCAGCATCCGAGAGAAAGCTGCCCAAAAGGTGTTTTCGCGATTAGGGGAATACCGCACGACTCAAAAGGCAGGCCAGATTATCGGCGTGCTTGGCTGCCTGGCGCAACAAGAGGGTGAAGAGATATTCGAGCGGGCGCCGTGGGTTAGCTTGGTGTGTGGGTCGGCGAGTTACCGGAAATTACCCGAACTCATTACTCAGCTGGAAGCGGGCAATCAGCGTGTCACCGGCCTTGAGACCGATACCGACGAAACTTTCGAAACGGAAATTACTCGCCGCGACAATCCCTGGCGCGCATACCTTACGATTATCGAAGGTTGCGACAAGGCTTGTTCGTATTGCGTGGTTCCGTACACGCGGGGCCCCGAGCGCAGCCGGGCGAGCGCGTCCATCGTAAGGGAAGTGAATCAATTGGCAGGTTTCGGGTATTCGGAAGTCCAACTGCTCGGTCAAACGGTGAATTCGTATTCCGATCCTTCCGCGAACAGACTGCGCTTTTCGGACTTGCTGCTGGCGGTCGCCGATGTACCCGGGATACGGCGTGTGCGATTCACGACTTCGCATCCGCGCGACTTCACTCTGGATATTGTGGCGGCGATGGAGTCGCAGCCGAAGGTGTGCAACCACGTGCATTTGCCGGTGCAATCGGGCTCCACTCGCGTTCTGGGCGCCATGCAGCGGACCTACACTCGCGCGCAGTATCTGGAGAAGATCGCGATGATCCGAGCAGCGGATAGGCCGATCAGCATCACGACCGACATCATTGTGGGATTCCCGGGAGAGACCGAACAGGAATTCGAAGAGACGCTCAGTTTGCTGGATGAGGTGCGGTACGAGGGGGTCTTCGCGTTCAAGTACTCCCCGCGGCCAAACACGGCGTCGCTCGCCTTGCAGGACGCGCTTCCCGAAGAGGAAAAGAGCAAGCGGTTGGCAGCGCTGCTGGAGCGACAAAAGCAAATCCAGACCGAGCACAATGAAACGTTGGTGGGCTCCTCATTCGAACTGATGGTCACGAACAAATCGCGGCGCGAAAATCAGTGGAGCGGCCACACGTCCTGTAATCGGGTGCTAAATTTCGCTTCCCAAGCGCAAGACCTTCTGGGAACCTACGTGCAGGTCCGTGTCACGAGTGTAGGACCGAGCAGTCTGGTCGGTGAGCATATTGTCTAAGATTTTTGTCTGACCTTGGGGAGGCCTCGATGGAAGTAGAGATGAAAATCCGTGGCCTGATGATGGATCCAGTCACGAATATGCCCATCGTGGTGCTGAAGGATGTGCAGGGGCAGGCGATCCTGCCGATCTGGGTTGGCGTCTACGAGGCGAATGCCATCGCTCTGGAAATCGAAAAAGTGCAAACGCCGAGGCCCATGACGCACGACCTTCTGAAGAATGTACTGCTGGGACTTGAGGTTCGCGTGCAGAAAGTCGTCGTGAACGACTTGAAAGACGATACCTTCTACGCGCTGATTTGGGTGGAACGCGACGGCCAGATGATGACCATCGATTCGCGGCCGAGCGACGCCCTGGCTTTGGCATTGCGGGTGGATTGCCCGATATTCGTCGATGAGCAGGTATTGAAGAACTCCAAAATCTCCAGCGCCATTTCCGAGCGCACGACCAACGAGCAACTGCGCTCGTGGCTCGAAGGCCTTTCCGACGACGACCTCGGCCGCTACAAAATGTAACGATCGAAATTTAGCTGGCCTGCGTCGCGCCAAGCCGCTGGACGGCGCGGCGCCAGACGAACCCCAAAACAATACCGATCAGAATCAGTGCCAAGCTGAGCCCGATCCAAAGACCAACCGCGCCCCAATGGCGTTGAAAGCAGAGCCACGCACCCAGCGGCAGGCCGATGATCCAATAGGCCAGAAAGTGGCAGAGCATCGGAGTGCGCGTGTCGCCGACGCCCCGCAAGGCTCCGGTTGCTACGGTTTGAATTCCGTCAAATAGCTGAAATGCGGCGCCGGCGGCAAGCAAGCCGAGGGTGCTTTGGATAACGGCATCATCGGGAGTGAACAAACGCGCGATCCAACGCGGGAAAATCAGCAGACCCGTGCTGGCGCAAGCCATGAAGGCGGCACCGACAAAGATCGCGGTACCACCGGCGTCGGCCGCTCCGGAAGGATCCTTCCGGCCCAACGCTTGCCCGACGCGCACGGCCGCCGCGGAAGAGATCCCGAGCGGCACCATATAAGTGAGCGAGACGGTGTTGAGTGCGATCTGATGGCTTGCGAGCGGAACAGCGCCTAGCTTCGCGATCAGTGTGGTAACTGCGGCGAAGACTCCGCTTTCCAGAGTCGACTGCATCGCTGCCGGAAAGCCCAATGCAATCAGGCGGCGAATTCGTGGAAGGTCGATCTCCACTGGCGTGTTGAGCAACTCGGTGCGGTGGCGATGGTCGAACCAAAGAAGATATCCGACCAGGACGACGGCCATGTATGCGCGGGCAATGGCGGTAGACCAGGCAGACCCCACAACGCCCAACGCAGGAAACCCCCATTTTCCGTAGATGAGGATCCAATTGCCCAGTGCGTTGATCAAGTTCGCGGTGACCAGTGCAAATGCCACCGGCTTCACCATGTTCATCGCTTGCAAGCAGCGGCGAACCGCGAAATAGAGCAAGAGCGGGAACAAGCCGATGACCAGGACCTTTGTGTAGGGAATCGCGAGCCCCAATACTTCTGGGCTTACCTCCGCGGATTTTAGCCATCGCGGCAACACCCAGATCGGCGCCGCTAATAAGGGCGTAAGAACCAAGCTCAGATAGATACCGTTAATCAGGGAGCGATGGCAGTCTTCACGCTTACCGGCGCCAAACGCCTGCGAGACCAGCGTGTCCAGTCCGAGAAGCATGCCCCCGCCAAACAGGCCAAACACGATAAATATGCTCGAACCCAGGCTGACCGCACCCATGGCCGTGGCGCTGTTGGGTAACCTCCCGACCATCATGGTGTCTACGATCCCCATGCTCATCCAGCCTAGTTCGGCAAGTACCAGCGGCAGTGCCAGGCGGAGCGTGGGCGGAAGTTCGGTGCGGAGCGTGTTGAGCTTGAGCATGGCGTGCGCGGTGAGCCTCGAAAGTGTAAGTGGGTTGGACAAAGCGCGCAAACTCTGGCCTCGCAGACCGCAGGTATAGCTCGACATAGGGGTAACTCCTCGGACGTGTAGAACCCTAAGTTCCATTGACCGAATCTGCTGAGCCTCGTAACCTCTCGATACCATGAGGTTTCTGCGCGGCGACTGACCAGCCCCGAGCTGTCGCAGTCTCGATTACCGTCTGCGCGAACACGCAACCAGGGAGAAGATTGTGGCGCTGACCAAGGACATAGGCTACGAGCAGCGGATGAAAAAGATTCGAGCCGGTATCCGGCTGAACTCCCGAGTGGCGGTTGCCGTGGAGTGGACCGAGGCGGGCCGGACGCTGCGCTCGGAAGGCTATACGCTCGACATTAGCCCGAAGGGTTGTCTGGCCATCTTTCCGCAGGGCTTTACCGTCGGCCAGCGGCTTCGCCTGATCAACCTTACCAATCAAAGTGCCTGTGAATCTGTCTTGGTCTGGCGCGGGCACGAAGGCCGAAGTGGCTGGGAATTGGGCCTTGAGCTCCAAAAAATGCCGGTAGATTTTTGGGGCGTGGATTTCTAGACGGGCCGTTTAGTTCCGCAGCTCCCCATCAGGACCATTCCAAAATGGTCCTCGAAGCTTTTCCACCGACAGTTTCTTGAAAATTCACTTTTCCCTTGCCTTCGCCTGTCTCGCAACCTTAAAGTGAGGCTGGGCCTAGGGGGTTTTCGCGGGAGGCACCTATATATAGCAATCCGTTTGCCGGGTCGCGGCAGCTTTCTATTGATCGCACGGAGGGAGGCAGAAGGCCATGACTGCCATCATCACGATCGCGAATCAAAAAGGCGGCGTCGGCAAAACTACCACGGCGATTAATTTGTCCGCTGCCATAGCCGATCGCGGCAAGCGTACATTGTTGATTGACCTCGATCCGCAAGCGAACTCCACGATTGCGTTTTACAATTCCGGCGAGATTCCCGCTTCTATGTTCGATGTACTCAGCGAAAACCGCGCGGCGATGTCTGCGGTGATCAAGGCCACCAAGGATCCGATGTTGTTCCTTGGACCCGGACGACTGGCCCTGGCGAAGCTGGAACAAGTCCTGGCGGGCCAGTTTGACGCTCCGTATCGACTGAAAGACGCGCTGGCGCCGATTCTGAAAGAGTATGACTACATTGTTTTGGATACACCGCCTTCGCTGGGAATTTTGACTGTAAATGCGCTGGTAGCTTCTACGCATTTGATTGTGCCGATTCAAGCCGCGTACTTTGCCATCGAAGGCACCGACGATCTGCTGGAGACCTACGAGCGAATTCGGATGCGGCCCAATCCCGGCTTGAAGATGCTGGGCGTGGTGATCACGCTATTCGACAAGCGCACCAACATTTCGCGTGATACGCATGGCCAGATTAAAACCGTGTTCGGCGAGACATTGTTCAAGACCAAGATCAGCAAGAATGTGCGGCTTGAAGAGAGTCCCGCCTACAAAGAAACGGTTCTGACGTTCGCGCCGAAATCGACCGGCGCCATTGAATATAGAAAGCTTGCTGGGGAGGTTATTCAACGTGTTGAAGAGGACCGGATTACCCGTCACGCTGAAGATGCGGCATGACGCACACTATGTCGAATCGCTGACAAGTTACAGCGGTGCGGCCATCGGACGGATGATTCCGGTGGACCAAATTCGCCCGAACCCGGATCAGCCTCGCAAAGCCATCGGCGATCTCCGGGAGCTGACCGATTCCATCCGCGAGAAGGGCGTACTCGAGCCCCTGCTGGTGCGTTTCGTGCCCCGGGAGGACTGCTACTACATTATTTCTGGTGAGCGCCGGTACCACGCTTCGCGAGCCGCGGGGCTGAACGAAGTCCCTTGCATCGAGAAAGTCGCCGACGACGCAGAAACGCTCGAGATTGGACTGATTGAAAACATTCAGCGCAAAGACCTAACGCCTTTTGAGGAGGCGGACGGGCTGCACCGTCTAGCCACCCAATTCGAATATACGCATGAGGACGTGGCGAGGAAGATCGGCCGCGCGCGATCTTCAGTGACGGAAACGCTGTCGCTGCTGAACATCCCCGAAGCGTTACGAAAACGATGCGCCGAGCAGGGAATTGCCTCGAAATCTCTTTTGCTGCAGATCGCCCGGCAGCCTACCGAGAAGAAGATGATCGAGATGATGCACCGCATCCTCCAGGGCGGCTTGACGCGCGACGAGGCCCGGCGCGAACGCCAGGAAGAGCAAGCTGTGCCGCACCGGCCGCAACCGTTCATTTTTCAATTTGAGCCGGAGAATGAAATGTTCAAGTTCCGGATCCAATTCAAGAAGAGCCATGTGTCCAGGGACGAGCTAATCACCACCCTGCGCGGCATTCTGTCGCAGTTAGAGGGCTCATCCGAGTCCCACGCGGATTCGACCGCGGCGTAAACACGCCAGGTCTTGGGCTTTGCGACCACCTTGCGCGCTTCTATTTCGCCCTTGCCCTTACCCATGCTGGAACTGTCTCCGCGGCAAATGAAGACTCTGGAGGAATTGTTTGCCGCGGGCTTTCGCCCGGTGGCCATTCCCCCTTATGAGAGCGCCTTATGCGTACGCCGCGACGACTGCGCGGCGGTTCTGGCTCCGGTTCTCAACGGCGGATTGCATTTATTGGCGCCGCCGTCCTACATCATCGATGGCAATTTCAGCGTGAAGTTGAGGCGGGGAAACCGCGAGGTTTTCGTTTGGAAGAAAAGCGAACTCGACGCGACTCCTGAACGCTTGAACGAATTAGAAGTATTTCGGCAGGAGCTGACGGCACTTTTGGAAAAGGCATTCCAATAAATTCCCTCAATTTGCAATTCCTCAGGACTCCCGGCAAACTGGAATTCCCATGGCCACCTACGACATTGTCTGCATCGGTGCGGGCCCTACAGGGTTAGCGTGCGCGATTGAGGCACGGCGCGCCGGCTTGCGACCACTGGTAATCGACAAGGGATGTTTGTGCAATTCCATCTACCACTACCCTGTGAATATGGTGTTTTTCACAACGCCGGAGCTTTTGGAAATCGGCGACCTACCGTTGGTTTGCGCTGCGGAAAAGCCGACCCGCGTGGAAGCGTTGAAGTATTACCGGCGGGCAACCGAACACTACGAACTGGAACTGCGGCTGTTCGAACTGGTCCTTGGGGTGGTGGGTAGCGATGGAACATTCACTGTTTTCACCAGAAATGAGAAAGGTATCGAGCAAGAGTACGCGGCGAAAAAAATCGTCGTGGCGAGCGGTTACTACGACCTGGCCAATCCGCTGAATGTCCCGGGCGAAGATTTGCCGCATGTTTCACATTACTACACCGAGCCGCACGAATATTGGAGAGAGCCGGTAGTGGTCATCGGGGGGAAGAATTCGGCAGCCGAAGCTGCGCTGGATCTATATCGCAATGGCGCGCAAGTGACTCTGGTGCACCGCGACGCGCAACTCGGCACCACCATCAAGTACTGGGTGCGACCCGACATTGAAAACCGCATCAAAGCTGGCCAGATCAACGCTTTGTTCCAAACGCGTGTGAAGGAGATCACGAGGGACGAGGTCATCGTGGCGAACGGCGCCGGCGAGAAGCGTCTGCCGGCCCGACGAGTGTTTGCCCTAACGGGTTATCACCCCGATTTCGAATTCATCGAGAGCCTGGGAGTTCGCCTCGATCCGGAGACGCGCAAGCCCGTGCTCGACCCCAATACCCTGGAAAGCAATGTTCCAGGCATCCATCTGGCCGGCGTGGTCATTGGGGGCAGGCATACCGGTGAGATTTTCATCGAAAATGGGCGATTCCACGGTAAACAAATTATCGATGCTCTTGTCGGAATCCCTGACAGGCAGGTCTAGGCTTCGCCAAGCGTTCTGCCGGCTCACAGCATGCGATGCATCACGAGAGCGTCGATCAATCCCAGCGTGGGATGGCGAAATGCCCCAGGTATGCGGCCCACGGTGTTGAATCCGAAACTCTCCCACAAGCGAATGGCGCGTTCGTTCGCGGCGATCACAAAATTGAACTGCATCGCACGGAAGCCGCGCGCTCGAGCTTGATCCAGAGAGTGCGCACACATGGCGCGGGCAACGCCACGCCCCGTCGATGCAGGGGCGGTGATGTATCCGCAATTGGCGACGTGCGAGCCACCACCGCGATGATTCGCCTGCAGAAAGTACGTGCCCAACACTGTTTCCTCTTCCTCCGCGACAAACACCTCGTGTCCCCGCGACATCCAGTACGCTAGCCCTTCATCACGACTCATGTCGGCGGGAAGCGCATAGGTTTCGGCGGCTCGGATCGTTGGTTCGAGGATGTCCCAGATCGCGTTTGCGTCGGTTGGCAAAGCAAAGCGGATGCGCATGCCCTACTGTGGCTATGGCACGGGCACTGCGTCAACCACGGTGGGCATTCATCGTGAGGCATGCCTGAATTGCCGGTTCCATCGCGGTTTGTTAGACTTTTCACCTATGCCCTCCATCATCCGCGAAGTTGCCGAGACGTTCTCTACGCTAGCGCAGGGATTCAGCGTCACCTTCCGCAATATGTTCAGGAAGACGGTGACCGAGAATTATCCCTACGAGGCCGTCCACTTCCAGCCTCGGTATCGCGGTATCCACGTCCTTCATCGCGACGAAAGCGGTTTGGAGAAGTGTGTCGGCTGTTTCTTGTGCGCTGCCGCTTGCCCCGCAAATTGTATCTACATTGAAGCTGCAGAGAATACCGATGCAACTCGCATTTCCGCTGGGGAACGCTACGCCAGCGTTTACAACATCGACTATTCGCGCTGCATCTTCTGCGGATACTGTGTGGAAGCGTGCCCGACCGACGCGATCACCCACGGCCACGGATTTGAACTCGCCACCTACGACATCAACGCGCTCATCTACCGCAAAGAGCAGCTTCTAGAAAAAGCCCCGGCCACGCCCTCTGCGGCTCGCTAGTTCCAAGAATGTAGTTCTGCGCTGTTAGAAAACCCATCCGTTTGCAGTTTCGGCGGTTCATTCGAACGACCACGTTTCGTTCTTGCCCCGCGACTTTCCTGAGAGTCCTCTAATATGATGCGGAGGGAAAAGGGAATCGGTCGAAACGAATCGGTGCGCCAGGCCAGCGGGGAGCTGGGTGAATAGAACACTGGCGGCATGTTTCCGCCGTGCAGATATTTTGTTTCCGCTGCTTGATGGTCGGAGCGGCGTTCCAGGCGCGACGTCAGCCGCTATTTGCAATTTACCCAAGGACGATGGAATCGCCCACGCGTAGCGTTTTGCCGAGTTCTGAAGGTGCGACGCGGGTATTGGTGGCCAAGCGGTAGAAATGGTCGAAATACTCGGCCGTGACCCAGGGTGGGAGATGTTCGCGGCGTAGATCGCTGAAACGTTTCTGGAAACCCACGCCGTCCGCGCCGGTATAAGAATCGCGCGGGGGCACGCTACAGCGCGCACAAGGATTGCTGCCCTCGAAGTCCACCTCGCCCACGCGGAAGCGCACGGCGTAGGTGTTCTTCGGGCCAAAGAGCCGATCCTCCCAGAACGCAGGCACGCCATCCACTTCGAGCGTGGTACGAAAGCGGCGGCGCGATTCCTCCAAGGCGACTCCGGGAAACCAGTCGCAGACCGCTTGCAGCGACGCGGTCGAAACAATTGTCGGACCGTGAGCGTCCGAATCGTCGGGAAAACCATTCCGCGAGTAGCGCACGATGATCTGCTGGTCAAAATACACGCTGAACCACTCCGCGGCGGATTCGGCATCCTGAGGGAAGGCAAACTGCCGCGTTGGAATATTCCGGCGATCGTCCGGCGCGGACAGTTTGACGCAACTCAAATCCGGCGCGAACACCGCACGGATCAGAAATATGGCGGGCGAGCGTTTGCCATTCACCCAGCGATCGTCGACCGTATAGAGAGCCCACGCGCGGTCCAGCTCCAGGCTCCCGGCCGGGCCGATGCTTGCTGCGTCAACCGAGACCGGATCGAGCGCCTTAATCGGGTGCAGGCGTATTCCAGTAAGGCGGGGTTGTACGAGTTGCGAACTCACGAAACAAGTCTAGCAGAGGGCCGCATCGGGCCGACAAACCCAGCCCCGATAAGTTCCGGCCTCGCACTTCAGTGCGCGGGGTAATCTTTTAATTCCGGTGGATTCGCTCGACTGGCCGGCGGCACGATGCCATTCAACCGCAAATAGATCACTAGCTGGCCGTAGTGATCGGCGACATGCCATATCGCGAGTCCCGCGATGCCTAGGCGCGTGTTGGGACCTCCGTATGGGCCTTCGATCGGCTCGTACATATTCTTGCTGCTGATGGCATTCAAGGAATTATTCATGGCCGCGAAGGAGTTGCGCAGATACGTCAACAGCTCCGCCCGCGTCTTCGCCGCATTCGGCCCGCCCTTGTCGCAGTCCGGGGGCGGCGCCTTGCCGTCCAGCTCGGCAGCGAACGCGAAATTCGAGCACGCAACATGCTTCACCTGCTCGGCAAACGTGCGCAAGTCGGTCGGACCAAATGAGGCCGGCTCGGCGGGTTTGCTCGGCATCTCGGGACGAAATCGGTATTTTTCCTCGGGCATAGCCTCGGCGGCGGATCGGAACTCGAATTCCTGCCCGCCGAACGTGCGCATCAGGGCGGTGCCGACGGTTTCGTTGTGGCTCAGTTCCGTGGCGGTGGGCTCGTGCGGCGGCGCTTTCGGCGGTTCCGGCGCGGCGGCTTGCGCCCGCACGGCAGGTGCTCGCATAACCGCCAGCATCAACAACGCGATAGCAAATTTGCATTTCCAGTGCGTGCGCACCATAACGATCTCCTGCTGCCCAAACCCAGCGTACGTTCCGAAGTTTAGCATCGAGCGCAGGTCGAACGCACAAGGCGAACGCAAAACGATTCGAGCCTGGTCCGGCCGTAACCAGACGTCGGAACGATTTTCCTACAAGAAAACATTCCCCTAGAAAGCGATACTAGTAGAGGTCAACAATGACGAAGAAACTTGGGATCCTCTTCGCGCTGCTTTATGCTGTGCCAGTTCTGGCGCAAAGCGGCACGGCGTCCACAACCAACGGAGTGGTAAGCCTGGCAGTGCCCGTGCAAGTGATGGCGCCGCCCGGCTGCGCCATCACTTTCTCTTCGGCGGGCACTGTGCCGGTGATTAGGGTGTCAAACTGCCCGGCTCCGGCGCCAACTCCTGCTCTGACGCCTATTGCCACACCCACTCCGATTCCGACGCCGATCCCCACACGAACTCCGACCCCGCCGCCCAGCGCCACCGCCGCTTTCCCCGGCGCGCAGGGAGGTGGTGCCGCCTCGATCGGCGGACGTCGTGGCGCCGTCATCGAGGTCACCAACCAGAATGACTCCGGCGCAGGCTCGCTCCGCGCTTGCGTAATGGCCAGCGGACCGCGCACCTGCGTCTTTCGCGTAGCCGGGCTGTTTCCCATCACCTCCGCGGATCTGCGCTTCTCGAGCCCGTATTTGACCGTGGCCGGGCAAACGGCCCCTGGCGAAGTGATCCTCGGTGGACCCAATACTGGTGGCGCACTGTTCGGTGTCACGACGCATGACGTGATTTTGCGCTACGTCACGATGAGCCCGGACAATTTCAACACCCCCTCAGGTCCCGACACCGGCACAACCAGCATCTGGGTCGTCAACTGCCCCGGCAATGGCACCAAGAACGCCGGCGGCTGCTACAACATCATCGTCGATCACGTGACCACCCGATGGTCGGGCAACAAGAGCTGGATCACCACCAGCAACTTCACTCCTGGCTTAGACGGGAACGGCAACGGCGTCGGCCCCAACCATGAAATCACCACACAGTGGTCCCTCGACTACGAGCCCCACGAAGGACATCCGGTCGCCTATGGCACCGCGACGGATGAAACCTGCGTCGGCACGCGCGCCAACGGCAATTGCCTTTCGCCGTACGAGGTGAACATCGACTTTCACCACAACCTATTCGTCAATGTGCATCACCGCATCCCGGAAAACTCCAATGGGTCCACTCGTTGGGTAAACAATGTGATCTTCAACTGGGGCTACTACGCGAATGAGTGGCTGGGCGCCGAGATCATCGACGCCATCAACAACAAGTACATTACCGGAAACCTGAACTCCAGCGCACAAGCCTTCCCGATTCACTTCACCGCCAACAGCCCGCAGATGTCCGGCGCTCCGTCGGTCTATGTCGCCGGAAATATATTCGGTGGGCACGGAGCAAACACCGTCGCCGCAGACCAGTACGGCACACTGGTAAATCAAATTACCGGCGAAAACGGTGACGAGACCGGCGCCATCCCCAGCGATTGGCAGCGCTCAGGTCCCATGCCGGCCAGCAATGCTTTTCCCATCGTCGTCGACCCGGCCTCGACTCTCGACACCGTCCTGCTGCCCACGATCGGCAACTCCCAGCATCTCGATTGCAACGGGAACTGGGTCAGCCACCGGGACGCGTCCGACGCGCGCGTGATCGCGCAATATCAGTCCGGCGGGACCGGCGGCTACTGGCCCAACGGCGTAACATTTTCGGGCAAGTCCACCATCCCGCAACCCACGGCGAATTGGCAGGACGCGCCGGTAGTGAACGGAACTCCGTGCGTGGAATCGCTGCACGACGGAATCCCGGACCAATGGAAGAAAACCAAAGGTCTCAGCGCCACGGACGCGACGCTGTACAAAAGGGTCGATCGGCAGACGGGCTACACCTATCTCGAAGAGTATCTGGCGGGAAACGCAACGCCGGTGACTCCGCCTTCAGCGACGGTCAGTCCCAGCGGCACCACGGTGACGGCTGCCAATGGCGCGACCATTGTGGATGCCGAGGCAAACTTGTGGACTCTTGGCGCAGTGGTGCCGGACTCCGGCGCGAACGACTGCAGCGGGAATTCCTGCGGCAACGTGGTTATCGAGAGTGGCGTTTCCCAAAATGGAACGGCCGCGACTCTCCTACTCTGGTTTGAGGGCGTGCTGTATCAAGAGAACTCAGCAGGGAACTGGTGGGGCTGGAACGGTTCAGCGTGGTCCAAGACCGCGGGCGATCCGCGTTCCGCAGCTAAATCTCAATAACTGCCGGCTCCGCCATCGCGACGAGGTGTCTCATCGCGCGCCTATGCCCGCAGGGTTTTTCGGCCAAACCTTTCAGGCCCCTGCCACGGCGCTTTATGGCGCAGCAGCGGCAGCGCTGGTCTCCGTGATCGACTTATACCCGCAGGTGCCGGCCTTGCGCAATGCTTCGACGGCCTGCGCGGCGGTCATAAGCGGCGTGGTCTGAATGCTTTGCACCGAGCCGCCGGCCGCAAAGGCGATGGCCAACGCCGCGGCCGAGATATTGTCGGGCATGTCGGTAATCGCAATCACGTCGAAAGCACCAAACGCGAAAAACGATATCTCCAGCTTCCCGCCGAGCTTTTCGATGGGCCTTCGCACAGCTTCAAGCCGGTCTTGCGGATTTTCCATCAGTTTTGCCCAGGCTTCCTTCGTATAACTGACCTGATGACAGAAATAAGGCATGAAACTTCTCCTTCGCGGCGGACGTTCCGGGGGTAGTGCCGCCACTATGCTCCTGAGAATAAAGGGTGTCAAGGCGAGCCAAAACGTGGTTTACCTATCCCAAGGGCCAGTGTTTTGAAAAACACATCTGTACGCCACCACAGCTGCCCGAACCGTCGATTCCCGCTACACTTGTACTTGGATGAACGGCAAGAATGCCTTCTCCTAGTTGACTTGGGTACACAGAACGCTCCCTTCAGGACAAAGAGATGCATGGGGACCGGAGATTGAAAGTCATACGAATCGCGGCTCCCGCGCTGCTCGTGGCCTTATGGTCGACCAATCTGGTGCTGGCCCAGTCACAGACGCAGACTCCGCCACAACCGGAGCCAAAGTCACGGCCAGCTCCGCCCTCTCCCATTGGTGTAACGCCTAAGTCCAAAACCAAAAAAGACAATTCCGCAGCGGACAAGGTCTATACCGATGACGACCTGGAGAGGTTGCCGTCTGGCGGTGTTTCCGTTGTTGGACCGCCAGCTCCGCCGCCAAGCGCCGCCACCACGAACGGGGAGGCTTCTGCTCGTTCTGGGCTGCCCAATCAGGAGGACAAAACTGCAAAAGGCAAAGCGTACTGGCAAGCTCAATTCGTGGCAGCTCGCAACAAACTCGCTCAGGACCAAAAGGCACTTCCAGCCCTGCAGAGCCAACTGGAAACCGAACGCCTCCAGCAAGATTTGCTTGTAGGAGATACTACACAAGTGTATTCGGACGAATTCATGCTCCTCCTGAACAAGATTGGCGCCTTGAAGCTCGAAATACAAAATGACAAACAAGCATTGAGCGATCTGCACGAAGAGTTTCGGAAGGCAGGTGGCCTACCTGGCTGGATACGCTAGCGAAGAACGAACGCTTGGCTCCACACGCGCCATACCTTGAGTCCTATAAGTTATAGTTATGTAACGACTTATAACGCTTTAGGCGAACAAAAAGAGTCACTCCTCAATCCTTCCTGGTTAACAGATTACGCCCGCCGTCTTACCCCCGGAAACTCGATCGTGCTTTGCCGGTCGATCGTCTGCCGAGCCATGTCCAGAATCTCCGGCCGATGGTCCCGGAAGTACCTCACAACCTCGGCGTTGGCCGCTGCCGACTGCAACGTCGATCGCCATGGCTCAGGCGACAGCAATGTTCCAGTCCGGGCTGAACCTGAACTACAACGCGCGCACGTTTACGATTCCCACGCCGACTTCGCCGACGACCTACTACGTCACGATCGCGGATCCGACACTGATCGGCGACAAGGGAACAGGAACGACTCTCACGGCAACCTGCCAGACTTCGAACGCGCTCGTTGGTGCGCCGGGAAACATCTACATCGGCTCGATCCTCGCAATCCCTGGCGGCGGTGGCGAGACCGCCCAGGTTAGGACCGATCTTTATCGCGACATTAACGGCCTCGGCGCGCGCGTGCGTACCAATGAGGACAACGCTGGCCGTCGGTACCACAATCTCAGCATGGCGGTGATCATCGTCTCGCCGGCGCCAAAGGAAGCGGAAATATCCAAGCTGCTACGCGAAGGATCGTGACGCCCCGTCGTGGCCACGCCCAATTGGCCTATGGACAGAATTCCCGCGAATAGACTATTATGCGCTCCTCACATATGGCAGGGCCGGCAGTAACGAAGTAAGAACGGGAGGATTCATGAAAAGTGCGATGCATCGCCTACTTCTCGTTGTGTGCTCGATTGCTGTCAAGGTTGCGCCAACGTAGCAGGCGGCTTCCCGACAAGTCCATGTACGGGGCAAAACCAACCGCCGTGTCCAGCCCCATTTAACGTTTGCCAAGTCAACACCTGTGTTTATGTCGCCGGACTTCCAAACAACCCTCACAATGTCAAGGGACTGGCAACGATTTGCGCCTACGAAGCCAGCCTCTGCAGCGATACCCAACCAACAAACTGCACCAACAAGAACGGCCCTCCATAAAATTGAGTCGCTGCAAATCCCGTGGAAAGCGAGACGAAAATGAAAAGATTTACGCTGGCGGTTGTAGGTTGTACGGTCGTGTTTTCTTCTCTAGCAGCTCTTCTGGCTTCCCATCGTGCCAGGGCACAAGAGACTTCAATCCAGCCCTTCACCGCGGTTGAGGTCAGGGAACGCATCGAAACTCCTGACGATGGCAGGCCTATCCCAGTTGCCCCTTATTACAACTACAAGACGGTAGCCGTGAGAGCAGACGGGTCAGTGGCCGTTCTGATGCGCTGGCAGTACTCTACCGCGGAGCTATACACAAGAGATGTGCACGACGCCACGGCCAAACGTAAATTCACGGTTGATGATGTGACCCAATCCGTTGTCGATAACCAATTCAATGAACTCACCGATGTCGTGCACGCAGGTCAGACCTGTGAAGGCTCACCTTCGGGGAAGATCGAAGGGTTTGACGTGCTGTATAAAGAGACGACATACCCCAAGACGGGTTCCGGTCCCAACGTTTCCATCATCATGAAGCAATGGAACGCGCCGAAGCTTGGGTGCTACTCCATTCGATACGAAGGGCTACACATGCACGGCGCCGACGACGTCTCTCATTCGACGGTACAGCTAGCAAACTTTCGCTTTGGCGATCCAGACCCTCGATACTTCGAGGCACCAGCAAACTACGCAATCAGGACGCCGGAAGCCTATCGAGCCCTGTTCTATGCGGCCCTTGCGAAAGCGACGCAAGCTATCTCGCAGTGAACGAATTCCTTTAGGAACACCTGCCCGACCGACCACTTGCCCGTGCAAATAAAAAACCTCAAAGTCACGTCACGAGGTTGGCATGGGCTCACACCTGAAAAAGTTTTGGGCAACACACGTTACTTGGATCGGTGCGCTCATCGGGTTTCTCGATCCGAGCGTGCAAAACTGGCTGGCGAGTCCTAGCCACATCAAATACGCCGTGCTCGTGGGCGGCGCCTGGGCGATCCTGCTTCACAACCTCACTGCTCCGAAGAACGCTGACACCGTCGCTGAAGCGAAGGGCACAACGGCTTAATCCATGGGCCTGCTCGATTTCCCGAACCCGGTCTCGTACTACGAGGCTGCAAAAAACGGCAACCTCGAGCGCGACGAGATCAACGCGTTCGTCAGCATGGCCTATTCCGCGTAAATTTCTTTCCTCTGGCGATCGGGATCTTCGAAGTGGGCGCAATGGATCGGCGAAGGGAAGGCGCTGCAGGATGCCGCGACGGCCATGTATCTGAGCCTGCAGAGTCTCGAAAAGAAAAACTTCCTGTGCCTCACCGTTCCTCAAGATCTGTTAGCCGCCGACAATCTAAGCAAGTTCGAGACCAGCTTCGTACCGAAAAAGGGAGATCAAAAATGACGAGCGAGATTAGCAAGATCGAAAGCGACGTCGTAAGCGTCGCAAAGAAACTTCAAGCAGGAATCGAAACCGCCGGCACCGATGCGCTGAAGGTGACAAGTTTCCTGCAGAAGAACTCAGATCTGATCACCAAACTTGCGGCGCTTGCCGGCCCGGAAGCAGCGAGCGTCGAAAAGGTTGGACTGACTCTCATCTCTCATTCAAGCCCTTCCGCGCCATACCTTGAGTCCTATAAGTTATATTATGTTAACTAAGAATTGGGATTGGAAACCTTCCCCTTAGGCCCTACTACTTCTATCGCCGTAAGCCCCTCTATCGTTGGCTTCGCTCGGCTCTGCGGCGGCCGGCATCGCAACTTCATTCTTGGGAGTCCGGAACGTCGTTCCAGGCGATCTCGTCACCTACGGACGTCGTGCAGTGAATCGAATCCCGATTATTTCTTGTCCGCAGCCTTCGACGACTTCTGTTGAGCTATTTCGTACTGAATGTATTGTTCCAGCAGATGCGGGTCCGCCCCCACAAGCCTTCGTCCGTTAACAAAAATAGTCGGCGTGCTGTTGACGTCCAGCTTCTGCCCATTCGCCCGGCTGGCATCGACGGCCGCCCCAGCCTCGGCGCTCGCCATGCACGCGCGAAACGTGTCCGCATTGAGCCCGGCCTGCCCGGCGTACTCGCTCATCTTCATCCAGGCATTCTCGGCGGAAATGATTTCCTGATTGTCGTAGATCGCGTCGTACATTCTCCAGAAAGCGGCGGGTTGCTGCTGATAGGCGCAGCGTCCGGCCAAAGCCGCGGTCCGCGCCCAAGGGTGCAGCACCTCAATGGGATAGTCCTTGAACACCATCCGCACCTGAGGATAGTTCTTTAGCATGCCGCGCATTACGTCATGCAAACTACGGCACACCGGGCACTCGAAATCCGAAAACTCCACCAGCGTCACGGGAGCCTTGGGGTTACCCAGTGACGGTGCATCGGTGAGATCAATCAACGCCCGATTCTGAGCCAGCGGATCTTTGGCCAGTTCGGTCACCTCGCCGCGAATCAAGTACTTGCCGTCCTTGCTGACGTAGAACTTCGCATCCTCGGAGCCTTCCCCGGTCTTCACCGACACCGAGGTCTCCAGTAGGCCCAGGACCGCGCTCTCCTTCGGCGCCGACACCGTAAGCTGCACCTCCGGGCCAAAGGCGTAGAGGTTGCGCAAATACGCTTCGATGCTCTTCTGCAGCGGCGTCTGCTCGGCACTCGATTCGGAAGGGGCTGGCTTGACGGCGACTGGCGGGTTATCCGGCGCGCTCTGCCCGCCGCTGGTCGAAGCCAGCAGACCCAGCGCAAGAATAGCCGTCATGGTCAATGATGTTTTCACCGCGGACCTCTTCCTCTTATGGAATAAACCTCTGCGCGATGGGAAACGGCCGGCCAAATCCGAAAGCCCGCGACGTAATCTTCAGCCCGGGCGCAGATTGTTTTCGCTTGTATTCATTGCGATCGACACGCAGCGCGATATCTTTCACCAACTGGAGGTCGAACCCGTAACGATCGGCAATCTCCTGGGGGCTCTTCAGGTCCTCAATATACAGCTTCAGGATGCGGTCCAGCACGTCGTAGGGCGGCAAGCTGTCTTCATCCTTCTGATCGGGTCGTAGTTCCGCCGAAGGCGCCTTATCGATCGTCGCCCGGGGGATGAGTTCCCTCTCGCGGTTGATCCAATTCGCCAGTTCGTAGACCATCAGCTTCGGCACGTCGGAAATCACCGCCAGCCCGCCGGCCATGTCGCCGTAAAGCGTGCAATATCCCACCGCCAACTCCGATTTGTTGCCGGTGCTCAACAGCATGGATCCGAATTTGTTCGACAGCGCCATGAGATAGTTTCCGCGAATACGCGCCTGCACGTTTTCTTCCGCCACGCCTTCGGAAAGCCCCCCAAAGGCGGGCGCCAGCGCCTTGCGATACGCGCCGAAAACGTCGCCGATAGGCAATGTGATGAGTTCGATGCCCAACCTCGTTGCCAGCTCTCGCGCATCGTTCTTGCTTCCCTCGGACGAATACGGTCCCGGCATGGAAACGCCCTGCACATTGCCTGCTCCGAGCGCGTCTACGGCAATCGCCGCCACGACCGCGGAATCCACGCCGCCGCTCAGCCCCACCAGCACTTTCTTGAAGCCGCACTTATACACATAATCACGCGTCCCAATCACCAGCGCGCGGTACGCGTACTCGATCTCTTCGCGGGGTTGCGCATGAATCTCGCCTTGTCCGGTTTCGGTATCAAACAGCACCAGGTCTTCCTCAAATGCCAGCGCCTGCGCCGCCACCTTGCCGTCCGCGGTTAAAGCCATGCTCGCCCCGTCAAAAATCAGGCTATCGTTCCCGCCGACCTGGTTGACGTAAATTACGGGACGATGGTGGCTCTTGGCGATCGAACGCAGCATGTCAAACCGCAGCGATCGCTTGTCGATGGTGTAGGGCGAAGCTGAGATATTCAGAAGCAGCGTAGTTCCCTGCACGACCAGTTCAGTGACAGGATCGCGGTCGTAGCGTGATTCGGGCCAGAAATTCTTTTCGTTCCACACATCTTCACAAATCGTGACGCCCAGATGCTCGTTTCCGAAATCGTAAGTCGCTTGCTTTTCGGCCGGCTGGAAATATCGCGATTCGTCAAACACGTCGTAGGTTGGCAGCAGCATCTTGCTCTGCTCAAAAACGATCTTGCCACCGCAAAGCAGAGCCGCTTTGTTGGCAATCGCCTTGGTCCGTTTGCTCTTTACGCGGCCCGCGTAGCCAACGACGGCGGGCAACGGCACCTTTTTCGCCAGCTCCTTCAATTCCTTTACGTTTCGCTCGATAAACGCAGGACGTTCCAGCAGATCCTGCGGCGGATAACCGCACAAGCAAAGCTCGGAGAAGACGGCAAGGCTCGCCCCGCGCTGCTGTGCGTGCTCGGCAAGGCTCAAAATGCGGGCCGTGTTTCCAGAGAAATCGCCTATGGTGGGATTGAATTGCGCGAGAGCTATCTTCATGCTGGCACTTTAGAATACGGTCGCCCTTAACAGATTGCAAACACCCCCGCCAAACTCCGCGGCCAACTGGTAGCGCCGGCATCCTTACCGGTTCGGGAGCGTTACCGGCATCACCTCGGCTTGGGAAGCCAGCACGCCGTCCAGAAAAGCACTCTTGTGCGGGCACAGCACGGCTGTGCCCGAGCGTGGACTTCAAGCCTCTCAACGAATCAACCCACAACCGTGCTGGCTATGCCTTCTGCGCGATCAAGCTCGCAATTCCCTTTCCAGCCCGCAATTCCCGATAAAACAATAATCGCAATGAAGGAAACGCAGTCCGCAATTCCCCGTGTGCCAACAAGTGTTCCGGATCTCTCGGCCCTCCCGGAAACTCCAACTGCGCTCGTGTGTAAGTTTCAAACAGCAACATGCCACCGGGCGCGAGTGCTCGTGCGATCTGGCCGAACAAAGATCGCTGCAAATATTGCACGCACAAAATCAACGCGTAGGCGGCGACTGGTAAGACCACGCGCTCAAGATCGGTTTCTATGAGATCAATCCCCTCCTGAGAAGGCGAGACCCCTTGCGGGTTCCGCAGTCGATTCGTCTTTAGATCAAAGGCGAGGGCGCGTTGCTCGAGAATATCCAAACCGGCGGACGAATGATCCACCGCGGTGACGGGTTGCTGGCGCGCGGCAAGCAAGAGTGTGTGGCGTCCTGTGCCGCACGCGAGATCGAGGGCTGGCCCACGCGGCAGCAAAGGGAGCAATTCAAGGACAAAGCTGGCCGGTTCGACCGCCGAGCCTTGGGCCGCCGCCCGGTGTCGAACGTCCCATTCGGATGGCCCATCGAGTGGCCCGTCCGATAAATAATTAGCGGGCATAAAAAAGGCTCCTGGGCCACAGCCCAGGAGCCAGAAAACCTTCCGTTTGCAAAGAGGTCAAGTCGTGACCACCAACCGCTCTAAACGCTGAACGAACTGCCGCACCCGCAGGTGCTCTTCACGTTGGGATTATTGAATTTGAATCCCGCACCTTCAACGGTCTCGATGTAATCGATCTCTACGCCTTCCAGGTACATCGAGCTCATCTGATCCACGGCCACTTTCAAGCCATTAAAATCGATCACTTCATCCGTATCGTTGGTCTGATTCTCAAAAGCCATGTGGTACTGGAAACCAGAGCAGCCACCGCCAACCACCGCCACGCGCAACGCAACGGGCACGGGGTTCTGCATCTGCATGATTTCCTTGACCTTGGTGCTGGCTACGGGCGTCAGATTGATCATTATTTCCTCTCGCCTCCGCTGTAGGCGGGGCCCTCGTACAGGTTCAGTATAGCAAAATCAGAAAACGCTTGCATGCCCAACCACGTCCCACCAGGTTCTTTCCTGGCAACTCACCGCCACGTCACGGCGGCCGTCCTGCAGTGCTGTCGGCCCCCTGCGGCTGTCACCGCAAGCCCATGCGACTCGCAGCAAAGCTTCTGCAAGCGTCATCCTGAGCTTATCCGGCAAGGATAGGCGAAGGACCTGAACCTCGAGCCTCGGCACAAAACTCAACTACGCCGTTCCTTCTTCGCAACGCCCCGCAACCCTCTTTTCGACAAGCCCGCAACCTTCCCATACAATACCATGCAGCTATGCCACACAAAGTCACCCTGATCCCCGGCGAAGGCATCGGACCCGAAGTAGCCGCAGCCGTCAAGCGCATCCTCGAAGCCACCGGCGTCCAAATCGACTGGGAAGAACTGGAAGCCCGCACCGACAAGGCCACCGAAGCCGGCCAGCTCGTCAACCAGGCAGCCGTAGAATCGGTCCGCCGTAATCACGTCGCGCTGAAAGGGCCCATGGGTACGGCCATCGCCGGCGGCGCTCCCAGCGTCAACGTAGCGCTGCGCAAGACGCTCGATTTGTACGCGAATCTTCGTCCCGTCAAGAATCTGCCAGGGGTCAAATCGCGTTTTGAAAACGTTGATATCGTCCTGGTCCGCGAAAATACCGAAGACCTGTACTCTGGCCTCGAGCACGAAGTCGTTCCCGGCGTTGTGGAAAGCCTGAAGATCATCACCGAGCGCGCTTCGACGCGAATCGCAAAATTTGCCTTCGAGTACGCCAGAAAGAATAACCGCAAGAAGATTCACGCCATCCACAAAGCCAACATCATGAAGCTGTCGGACGGCCTATTCCTGAAATCGATCCGCGCCATTGCCCCGCAATATCCAGAGATCGAGTACAAGGAAATGATCGTCGACAACGCCTGCATGCAAATGGTTTTGGATCCGGGCCAGTTCGACATGCTGTTGCTGCCGAATCTCTACGGCGACGTAATGAGCGATCTCGCCGCAGGGCTTGTCGGCGGCTTAGGCGTAGTCCCCAGCGGAAATATCGGCGACGGCTGCGCCATGTTCGAGGCCGTCCACGGCACCGCCCCAGACATCGCCGGCAAAGGTCTCGCCAATCCCACAGCGCTGCTACTAAGCAGCGTAATGATGCTAAAACACCTAGGCGAGCGCCCAGCAGCCGCCAGCGTCGAGTCCGCCCTGGAAAAAGTCTACCGCGACGGCAAACAAGTAACCCGCGACCTAGGCGGCACCGCCAACACCAAAGAATTCACCGACGCCGTTATCGCCGCGCTAGCCCCGGTTCCGGCCTCACGTTAGCTACCACCTGCGCACTCTGTCTCCGCCCTCTTCCGAGGGCGGGTTCTCGTAACGGTGTTGATTCTTCAGAGGACCCGTTTGCGGACTTCCCCCCGGCGCGCGGAGGAGGTGGTAGAAGTAATGCATGTTGTGGGCGCCGGCCTGGTAAAAATATCCAGGTGGCCGCCCAACATGCTGGATTTGAGATGGGTCCATGACCTCGTGACGGACGGCTCCCGCCGTATGCGCCGGGCGGCTGGCGACAGACTACGTAGCCGAGCCCGAGACCGGAAAGTGGTTAGCATAGCCGTTGGTAGAGGAATGAGTGGGGCCGGCTCTGCTTCAGATTCGTTGTGGAGGGGGGAAGAGAGGAGTACGATGCTCCTGAAATTGAGCCAAATCGGAAATCCCGGTCGGCATGGATCGATAGGTTCGTCCAATAGATTCGTCGTCGCGCTTCTGCCAATCTTGCCCTTGAACAATCACTCGCTCTGACATCGAAAGGAGTACCAAATGGAGGGCACAAATGCACTGAAAGAGACCACGCGCGTGACCATGCCTGTCGCGTCGAACTCGCTTAGTGTGAACATTTTTACCGCGCCGGGAAAGACTATGGTTGGCGAGAGGCCAAAGCCCTTCGGCGAAGCGTTCGGCTTTGACCCGATCACGTCGACTTTAATCTTCGGCGAGTACGACGCGGTGCTGGTGGACGCAATGGGGACAGTGGCGGAGGCCGAGGCTCTCGCGAATTGGGTCGCTCTGCACAACCGCAACTTGGAGACCATCTATATAACGCACGCCCATTTCGATCACTTTTATGGTCTGAGCATTCTACTCGACCGTTTCCCGGGCGCTCGGGCGATTGCAACGCCCAAAGCGTTGAACGCCATGCAGATGTCTTTCACTCCCACCGTAGAGCGGCTAGCCCGCCGGCTTTTTCCTGGGCAAGTGGCCACCAAGTTGGTTCCACCTGAGCCCTATGAGCACGACACGTTCACTCTCGAGGGCCACGAATTGCGCATCATCGAGCAGGGCCGCACCGATAGTCCCGATTCGACGTCTCTTTACGTTCCATCGATCGGCCTAATCGTCGCTGGCGACGTGGTATACAACCAATGCCGCATGTACGTCGGCGACACCACCCCCGAGAGCCGAAAGAATTGGATCGCGGCGCTAGACCGGTTAGCGGCGCTCAACCCGGCGATTGTTGTCGCCGGTCACAAGAAGCCTGGCGCGCCCGACTCTCCCTCGACGATCCAAGACACCAAGCGTTACCTGCAGGACTTCGATCGGGTGCAGAAAACCGCGAATCCGACCAGGAGCTGTTCGATCAGATGACGGAGCTATACCCGCATTGGGTAGCCAATCAGTCGTGGTTGATGTTCGGATTCCCGCAGCCGTAACCCGCATCAACCGCTGATGCTGAATGTTTCCTCGCGCAGCCGCCTAACAAATTGATACCGAAAGGCTAACCGTTTTGATTGCGTTGCCTACCGTCGTCCAAATCAAAGGCGGGGTTTAGATGAAACCAGAGCACAATGCACGGGGCTACAGCGGGAGCTCTGAGGGCCCTAGAATCAGGTGCCTATTATCTCCGTCTACGGCTGAACCGGCTCTAGGGTACCCGACCCTTGACCCGTGGACGCCGCGGGCTTCTTGCGTGTCGGATGTTTTGTATTGGGGACCCCTGAAGTTTGCCGCGAGGCTTGTGGTTCAACCTTAAACGGCGAAACCAGGTCGGAACCAATTCGTCTTAGAACAAATACACTGTTCGTGTCCTTGAGAACCAGCTTAATTTCGTCCTTACTCAACCATTGAACGGCAGCGGGCGTCGCGGTCTGATCCGAGAACACGAGGTTCAGAGACCACGAAGTACGATCTCTCGAATCGATCGTGTACGTCCCCCCAGATTCCAACTGGTGGAACACACCCTTCTGAAATCCGTGCTCACCGAAAAAGATTCTCTGCGGATAAAGCTCGAGCGGCGATTCATCCGATTCTTCGCCTTCTTCAAGAATCGCCCAGGATCCCTGCAGTCCGGTGGTTGGAATCTGAGCAGCGATTTCGGTAGCTGCATCCCGATCCAGTTGCTCTTTCCGAGCTGTGTATTCGGTTCGCCTCGCAGCATCGGCTTTATCGCCGAAGATCGACAATCGCAACGGCGCTGTTAACGTTAAGCAATGAACGGCGCCTTGTGATTTCGCTGCTTGCGTCGCTTCGATGCTGACCATTTCGGTTTTCGGACCAAACGCGGCCCCGATCTGATTCAAGGCTGAGGCCTGTACGTCTGTCTCATAACCCTTATAGGATGGAACAAGAACTTGTCTATACCCGTCGGTACTAACTCGCACCAACGCATTCAACATACTCGGATAATAGGTATGGCCGTTTCCAGGAATTCTTGGAAATGGCGAAGGGACGGGCACGACTTCATACCCTAGATTCCTAAGCCGTTCAGCGTCCAATTCCATGGCGAGTTCCGCGTTCAGAGCCAGGTCGCGTTCCGAGTTGCTCAATTTGCTCCAATACTCCGCCGCGAAAGGTTTTGACAGATCGTACGACGCCAGCAGGATGTGTTTGCCTCCCGCCGGGAGTGCGAACATGTCGATGTGCTCGATAACCGGACCCGGCAGAGGATCAAGAAAAGTAACCTTTTTACAGCCGCCGATTTTCTCGAGTTCCTGCTCCAGATTGATGTTTTGATTTTTGTTTCGAGAAAGGAGCACCCGCGTCGTAAGGCATCGGCCATCGTCTAACCGGAGAAGATTCCCTCCATCGAGCGCCACTCCCGAGCTTTTGTAACTAAAATCCGGGTCTTCGAGGACCGCATTCGCTATATCGTAAGCAGAATTCTCGTCGTTAAGTCGCTGCGGAGAGGTTTCGCTCAAAATCTGGGAATACTGCTTGAAGGACGTAAATCTTGTCGTCGATGGCAGCAACCACGGCCTTGCGAGCGTCAGGTGTCGTCTCTTGAGAGAAGTCGTTTGGCTGAGCTTCCTGTTGCCGGGTTTCGAGCAGCTTTAACCGGGCCGTCTCCAGTTCTTGCAGCTTCTCCTGCTTGGCCTCTTCTTTTCGGATATCGAAATACCGCCAGTGTGCGACGTATGCCGCATCCCCGATGGCCTCGATTTGCGGGCCGAAATCACGGATCCATACGCCGTCGTGCGGTACAACTTTCATGCGTACTCGATTGGTTCTGAACAGCTCGCATATCTGAAATTCCTTGCATCTTTGATTCAGCGCGCTTTCTGTAGTTTCGTCCGGGGCCAACAGCAAGACCGGTCCGAACTTCGCCGTCTCACGGACGATGTTCATCTGAATCTCGAGGAGATGTTTCTCTACGTTGAGCTCTGGATCGGAGTTGTCCACCAGTCCTTCTTTCACATGGCGGCTGTGCTCCACAAGAGGGCCTTGCGCTTCGAGCGCCACGACGACAACGTCGCTCGCCGGGTGTTGGGTCGGAGCCGGCACCGTTTGCGCCCGGGCACTGGCGACGAGAAGAAGAAAAAGGAACAGAAAGAAAGGAAGGCAGGGCGACCCCGTGCGATTTTTATTCCGGACCGTGCAATCACACAGGACCGCACGCTGAATTACACCGCCCATTTTGCGATCGAGCATCCTTTCCTTCGGGGAATTACTGCGTTCCATATACATTTGATAAACCAGCAAACAACGGCTGCACAAACGCAGGCTTTCTGCGATTTTAGTGACGCTTAACGCGGCTCAGGACAACTCGAGGTTAACTCTCGCCATCCTAGGCTCGCCGCTCGGAAACACGGTGATCGTAAGACGGCACGCACGACATCGGGGTTTCTTTTAGATCGTCACTTTCCCGCCGAATTCAGAGGCGTTGACGGCTGCAACAGCCCCATGGGCGGACGTATTCGGATCCAGCTCGAAAATGACTTGGAAGTGTTGGAACGACGTACCGAGTGCGAAGTCCGTACTCCTCAACCATTCGTAAAAGAAACGCCCGAGGAAAAAATGATCGCCCGCCGACTGCGCTGTGATCGCAGCACGGCGGCTACTTCTCTTTCAGCTCTTTGCGGTGGCGTTCGATATATTCACGCATAGCGATCATCAGTTCTTGGCTCAGATTGCGGCAATGCAACTCGGCAAGCTTCTTCAGCAGCACGGCGTCATCCACAAGGCTTCGCAGGGTGTTTTCGTAGTAAGCTGGATTCGCGTAAGTGGTATATTTGTCAACGCTTTGACATTGCGGCGGCAACCGGCGGCTGCGGGTACATTTGATACACCAGCAAAATTGCACGCTTAAAAACGCAATGAATACGCAGTTTTGTGACGCTGCGCAGAGCGCGGTTAACTGCTGGTTTACTCTACGCGGCATTTCGGCACGGCACGGTCATTACATAAGGTTGCGACTTGGCTTGGGTAAAATAGCCGCATGGACGCGAAAGAACTGAACGCTGCAACTCACACGCTTCATCGCTACTTCATTTGGGCCAACCGAATGAGTGCGCACTTCTACGACCTCGTCCCGAAGGTAGCTAGCGATCCCAAGCAGGACCGTTTTAGCAAAGAGGCACTTTAGAGTGGCATATTACCCAGTGCGGTATATTCAGGACCATACTTAGCTGGCGTGTTTTGATTAGAGGCGCAGAGTTAGAGCGTACCGAGATACAAAGCAACCAGGATTGCCGCCATCTCGAGCACGAGCCAGTCCAGTACGTTGCGGGACGCTCTTTGCGCTTCACCCATGTTCCCCACGTCAGGCTCAGCAGGTTTCCCGAAATCAACTGGTAGAGACAGACCGCGAGCAAGATCAAGAGCGCGAACCATGGGTAAGGTCCATTTCTTATTGTGAGCAAACAGACGGCACAAGAATACATTTGTCGGAAGCTGTTCATACCGTGGCGTGCTTTCGGCTGCACAGTGATACGGCGTGTAAGATGTTGCTCTCGCGTCGATATGACTTTCAGTTTGCCGGCTGATCCCTTCGCGAAACCCACCAATACATCGTGGGCGGAAAATAGAGGTAGATCATAATGGTCGCAAATGATCTTAGCCCCGCCGCCCTATCGGTAAGATATTCTTCCTCGGTAAGCACTTTGAGAATACGCCCATTACTTTCAAGGGCGTATTTTCCATCCACGATTCCAGCAACACCCGAGCCTTCATGCGCTGTGGCCCACAGAAAGTGGGCCGCTGCGATCAGCAACAATATCTCGCTACCGGTAACGACCCAGGCAGGTTCATATCGTGGGGATTCTCTCCAGGGGAATGTTGAGGAATACGCTCGAGCGGGTGTCAGGACAACAAGTACCATCATTCCCATAATGAGTAGGACAAACCAAGGAAAAATGGAGTCAACCAGCCTGCCAGCGAAGCTCCCAATGTACGCGAATACGCTCGCGACGAAACCGCACGCCGCCAAAACAGCAGGGAACCTGGGGGTGCCTAATCTCATAGTTACAGTATCCACTGCTCCAGGACAGCGTTTCGGTTCGGCCATGGCTAAATGTACAACGAGTTACGAATCAGCTTGCGCAACGCGGTCGCTTCGATCTGGCGGATGTGTTCGGGAGTGACCGCGAACGCTTGCCGACTTCTGGGCCTAGGCGTTCGCGGGTTCGTGCCTGCTCGATTGCGGCGAAGAGCTTCCCGGTTTCTGGAGAAAACTCGGGACCGGTTCACGTCCACTTTTCCGGCGAGCTTCAAACCGGCGGGTCTCTTCGTTGTGACCGTTCCTTTATCCACTCGACTAGAGCGATAGCAGCAAGAATCAGGGGCGACAACAAGGCTCCCGCTTTCTCAAGGACATACCAAGCTGCGATGAAGACAGTGAACGCGAGAAAAACGAAGCTCAGGACATTCGAAATAGCTGAGCGCGGGTACAGGAACCAAACGGGAAACCAAACACAAAACACAACAAAATATGAGAGGAAGATTGCTATTAACCACCGTCTTGGCCGCGACTTCACAGGAATCTTGTGGTAGAGCTTACCGCCACTGAGAACGACAATTGAAGTGACCGTAACGCAAATTGCTAACAGGCTCGAAAACACAATCACCAGCCCGGTCAGCGTGGCTTGATTCATTTCCCCGACTCTAAGTCAGCAGCAGGTCCAAATTCCACGACCAATGTCTGAGACGGGTACTAGCAGGAACTTCTCCGGTTACGCGACTTCCCGGGCACTAAGTTGTGAAATCGTGTAAATTCCAACTTGCGTGGACCGACTTGCGACATTCCTTTGGTTGGCTCTGGGTGCGGCGGCGATAGTCGCCTCGTTTACGGGTAGGACCATCACATACCGGTTCAGTACGAAGCCGTTTCCGAACCAACGTTTGGCGCGAATCGGTTTCTTGATGATCGGGGTCGGATTCCTCCTAGGTGGAGTTGTCAGCCTGTGGATCGATTGGCATTTTCGCAGGTGACTGCGAACAAGCCCGAACTATGAGATCTCCGGTTATGCGTGCATTTTTCCCCGGACATTGACAACCACGGCGGCACGAGTGGCCACAAATGCGTAAGGTCACTTGGGTTTCAACGGAACCTTTTTGCGGCGATGTGCGTAGTAGAGGTTGTTGAGACTTCCGAATCATCAATCCATTCCAGAACATACTTGTTAGAGAAATAATGTGTTCGTTTAGATCGTAAAAGCGGTGGCTCGCCGCCACACTTTAAAAGGGCCTTAGATGACGCGCATAACGGTTGTGGTTTTGGTGGTGATTGCAGCGCTGATTGGCGCGGGAGTTTGGTTCTGGGTAGAGGAGGCGCCGGGGATTCGTGTGGGGACGGCGGTGGTGAGCCAGAGGTTGTGTTCGGCTGTGTTTGTGTCCGGCCTGGACCCGGATAAGTTGTATGCGGAGGCAGTGAAGCCGATTCCAGGACAGGATTCGCTGGCGAAGCACTTGAAGATCGATGTGGACCGAAAAGGGCGAGAGGTTACGTCGAGATGGGCGGGGATATTTGAGAGCCGCGCCGTTTATCAAGAAGGATTCGGCTGCAGGCTGGTGCATGGCGATGATGCGAAATATGCGCAGAGGTGGGCTGGCTCGGAGGTTACCAGCGAGAAGCCTGTGCCGACCGACCCGAGGGGACCGTTAGAAGTGGCTGCGGCTTCACCGCGGCTGGAAGCCGCTTTGGGTACGGCGTTTGCGGAGCCAGAGAAGCCGCCATATCGATTCGTGAAGGCCATTGTGATTCTGCACGACGGAAAGCTGGTGGCGGAACGATATGCACCGGGCTATAGCGCGGAGACGCCGGTGCTTGGATACTCGCTGTCGAAATCGGTGATCAATGCGCTGATTGGAATTTTGGTGCGGCAGGGAAAATTGTCGGTGGAGCAGCGCGCGCCGGTGGCGGAGTGGGCCTATGCTTCGGACCCGCGGCACGCGATTACCATTGAACAGCTGATGCGGATGAGTTCGGGACTGGCGATTGAGGAGGAGTCCGACACGGGATTGGATCCGGTTTCGAGGATGCTCTTTCTGGAATCGGACATGGGGGGATTTGCGGCACGATCGAAATTGAAGGCGACGCCCGGCACGCAGTGGGAGTACACGAGTGGAAACGCGTTAATTTTGTCGCGAATCATCCGGGATGCAGTGGGCGGGCACGGGGAAGATGTAGCGAAGTTTGCGCGGAAAGAATTGTTTGAGCCGTTGGGGATTACAACCGCGACGATTGAATTTGATGCGGCTGGGACTCCGGTGGGATCGACGAATGTGCTGGCTTCGGCGCGGGATTGGGCGCGGTTCGGGGAACTCTTCCGGAACGATGGCGTGGTCAATGGCAGGCGAATCTTGCCAGAACGATGGGTGAACTATTCCACCACGCCGACGCTGAATACCGATTACGGGGCTGGGTTCTGGACCAATCGCGGCGGTCATGTCCACGCCAAGGGTCGCATCGAGGCCGGGATGCCGGAAGATGCGTTCTATGGCTCAGGCAATCTTGGGCAACGCGTGGTGGTGATCCCTTCGGAACGGCTCGTCGTGGTGAGGCTGGGATTGACACATAGCGACGGCTTCGACATGAAAGGGTTGCTGCGATTGATTTCCGATGCGAGGGCGGCGCTCTGATGTCTAATCCGTGGGTCCTCTCTGCGTATTTAGCTTTGCTTTTAGTGCTGCTTTTCGGGGTTGTGCGCCAAATCTCTAGGAAAACTGGCTCCACAAATGATTATTGGTTTTTGGCTGCGCTCCTGGCGGCCATCGTAACTCTAGTTCGTAACTTCGTGCGGTTTCACTAATCCGCTCGCCAAGTCCTTCCATGAGAAGGCCGGTTAGTGTCAAGAGCGGTTTTGTTTTTCCCTGGCAAGAGTTTTTTCTTTCAGCCAAGCCGCCCCTGTCGCCATCCTTCCATCCGCACTCTTTGGTGAGCGATAGTCGCTCGGTGCAAGTTGGGTGTACTCGTTTCAGTAGGTGCTGCTACCTGATAATCGACCTCTGTTCCCATCTTTTCGGTGGGAGTCGGGCCCCAGGACTTAGTCGCAGTCACCTGAACTCGGCGGTTGAGCTTGGCTGTTCGGATCGAAACTCTCTAGGCCGCGGCGCGCATCGCTTTGTTGCTGTTGCGCAATGGTTCGTACACCTCTCCGCTCACCCATAACCGATGTAGCAGTACCGCCAACTTTCTCGCCACCGCCACTACCGCTCGTTTCTTGGCATTTTTCCCTCCTCGCTCCGCAAGCTTCAGCCCCCATCTCCGCAGATCACTGTCTTCTCCAAAAGGTCCCAGAATGTAGTGTGCTCCCTGCACCATCATCGTTCGCAGATACCGGTCTCCTCCTTTGCTGATACCCTTCTGTGGTTCGCTCTCCCCGGAGTTCCTCCGGCCAGGTTTCAATCCCAAAAAACAACCTACCTCGCGACTCTTCAGAAACCGATGTGGGTCTTCTATCGTCAGGACATAGGTCAGCGCGATCTGCGTTCCTACACCCTTCACCTGCTGGAGCAAAGATACCTCCAGGTACACTTCCTTGGCGATTTTCTCCATCCGTTCGTCGTATTCCTTGACGCGCTCGTTCAGCGATTCAATTTCTTTGAGCAACGGCTCCAGAACCTCACGCAACTCCGCGTTCAATCCCTCAGCCAGCTCCCGGTTCACCTGCTGCGTGCCACACTTGGGCAGCCGTTGGCCATAAGACTTCACCAGCCCTCGTGCTGCGTTCACCAGGGCCGTTCGAGCGCTCACCAGTTCAGCCCGCGCACGGATCACCGTCAGGTGGATTTGCGCTTTCGCACTGCGATGCCGCACTGGACCCAACAGCTCAGCATCGATGCGCGCCAGTCGTGCCAGCGTCCGCGCATCGTGTCGATCGTCTTTTCGATTGCTCTTGGTGATCAATTCCACTTTTTGTGCGTGCGCCACGATCAGTTGGTGTCCCAGCTCCGTTAACAGCCGGCTCATTCATGGCGAATGTGTTCCTGTCTCCATGGCCATGAGACTTCGCGGTATCTTTCCAAACGTCTGCTTCATCGCTTCGGGTGTTGTCGCTACTTTATGTTCCAGAAGGATTGCGCCTGCTTCATCCAAAACACAATAGAACGACCAGCGATCTCCCAAATCCACACCAATCGTTAGCTTTTGCTCCTTTAAACTTTCGTTTCCAAATACCTGCACAGTGCTAATCTTCTTCATAGCCGGTCTCCTTTCCATTGCGCCTTGAGCGCGTCATTCATTGGGAGCGTATCGCATCCCGCTGGAGACCGGCCTTCTCATCCCATCTGATAAACGCCGTTACCGGAAACTTCGTCGGAGGCGCCATGTACGTTTTTCGACTCTTTCTAATTTTGACTTCTGTGACGTTGGTAGCTGTAACAAGTCCAAGTGCGCCGAAGCTTCAGCAGGAACCCATTGCCTCGACGAAGCGCAGCATCGAAATCAACCAATTGCTTATGAATGATGCCCTACAGAAGGTGGGGAAGACGTTCTCCGTGGTAATAGCGGAGGTGCAGACGCACAGGACAAATCGCAGCCGGCTAATCAATCTCACTCTGAAGCAGGTGACGTTGCCGGAAGCCTTGAATCAACTAGTCAAGGCGGACCCCAACTATACTTGGGAGTTCGGGACCGATGGAGCTGTGAGGGTTCATTCAATAGAGGCCCCGCCTGCAGTCGAAGACGTGATCTTATTCGGATTTTCGATCGACAACCTGTACAGTCGGGAAGTCTCACAGCGGCTTGACGAGCAAGCGGAAATTCAAACCTGGTTGCGCGAGCACGGCTGCCAGCGTACTGAGTACTCACTTGGCCATGACTGGTTGGACGACAAGACTCGGATCTCGTTTTACACTACGGGTAAGACCCTCCGAGAGAATCTGGACATCGTTGCGCTCAACGCCCAAACCTACTTTTGGTCGATCACACGGCTTGGGGACTTCGATGACTGCGAAATCAGCATCAAATTATAAATTCTCGCATTTTTAATGCCGAGTCCCGGTAAACGGACATCAAGTGGATCGTGGCGAACAGCACTTGTCCGATTACGCGTGCCAGCTCAACCGGTCGATGCAACACCATCTAATCAGTTGATCCGACACTACTTCCCCAGGAGAATCGATCTGTTTGCCTGTACCTGGTCAAAACCCAGCCAGGGTAGTGTTCTGGCTGGTTTAATCTAGCGAGCGATTTTAGCTTTTGTTTTCAATGCCAGGCGGTGTCGAGCCGAGTGTTGCGTCCACCCATTGAGACCGCCCGACTTATCGGGCAGGTTGTTGTGTCAGTCACCAAATACCTTGCACGGGGTTTACGTTTTTGGTCGATGTTTCAGCTTGGGAACTGGAGTCGGCGTTGCGGTTGCACTAGCAATTGCATTGTGGTCCAAGTCAATTGCGCCAATCCGACCGTTGTCTTCGCTCTCGACCACGATGCGCACGGCTTGGGTGTTTTTCGGGACTCGTAACGACACCGGAAGAGGCGTCACCATTTCAGACAATTGCGTTGAATTCTGCGTGGGGCCAGAAAGAGTCAGGTCTTGCACCCTTGACGCTACGATTTTCCCGTCGCCGGTCAGGCACACTACTTTAAGGATGACGTTCGTGGTGCTACTGCCGTTGTCGGATGGCTGCCAAATTAGATCTCGGCCTTTCAGTTGCACCGTAAAGTCCGCGGTCTGAGTGTCGGGGTGCTGCACGATGTCTGAGACTTTTAGAGTTAGCGCCATGAAAGGAACTGTTGATTGGGCGGCATCAGCGAGGTCGGAAATTATTCGTTGATGCGGATCGACTGGCGCGCCTTGTTCGGGAGCAAAGTAGCCGGTCTTCGTTATCACGCGTAGATTTCGATCGCGGACCGTTACGCGCACCCGGCGGAATTTTCCATTGTTATCGCCGCCCTGGGGCTGATAAGTCAGCGTGTAGTATTGCGACCCTAGTTGTTCCGACTGACCCATTTCCGAAGCAACGTCGTTGTGGTTATAAAAGAGCTTGCCTCCCGTTTCGTTCACAAACTCGCCAAAGTTGAAGTGGTCCGCAAAAGGATTGTCGTCATCACTGGGTGGAGCTTCTGCGTCTCTGGCACTGATCGGTATTGGCGGCGCTCCCGAAAGGTTTACGAAGTGTCCGATGTGAAGACCAGGATAGATAACAAAGAGGCTCATCCGCGCATCGACAAGCATGTTCGTCGTTTCTTTTAAATACCGCTGGACCTTGCGTACGAGCGTCTCAGCCTGATTGTGTCTGCTGAAATTGGGACTGCCGTAACCCACCCAGACGATGTTCTTCCGTCCTGGCGCGCCTTTGTTTTGCAGCGCAATCTCTTGTAGCGCAACGACGGATTGCTCAAAACGCTCGCCGTCGAAGCTTTGGCTCTGCCATTTGTATGGAATGACAGGTCCCAAGTGATCGAGTGCGAAGAGGAGGTCGTCTCTACTTCGTGTGAAGCCTTGCAAAAGCTCCAGCGATTTGTTGCCGAGGACGAGCAATTCTGCCGGCGCAATGAGTTGGGGTCCCTGTGCGGCTAAGTACTTGCGTGTTGAATAGCGAATAAATCCGAAGTCTTCAAAACTTGAGTTCAAGAGATCGGCTACGAAGATCGTGACGGGAGTCCGCTCGTTCGCGTTCTCATCCCCACCTTCAGCGCCTTGGACGTGTAGTTCTGGGCCTTCGAACGAGAAGAGGGTCTGGGGCTTTTTGTCTTCGGTGATAAGGAAGTCGTCTTTGGTTAGCCCGGTGGAGATCGGATGTCCCTTTTGGTCCAGCACCGTTACATCGAGGAAGACCAAGGACGAGGAAGTCCGAATCGTTGAGACGTCAGAAGATTTCCGCGGTTCCGCGGGCGTTTGGCTATGGACGGAGACTACGGTTAAGAGAAAAGTCGCACAGACAAGACCTTGAAAGAGATTCGTGAAGAGCCGCGGATTCAAATATCCGTGGAACATCGACTTTTAAGCCTCCCTTTCATCGGACTCAAGCGAAGGGGCTGGGCTGAAAAAGCGCAAGCCCGATAAGATTTAGATGTGGTCGTAGCTTGATCCGTTTCGGTAAGAGTCCGATAAGCCGTTACCGGACATCAGGTGGAATTACTGGCGCGAGGTTATTTCGAGCAGTCCGGCCGCAAGCTCATTGACATATGCTTCACCGAAGTATACTGTAGTGCGGTATGTTCAATCGTGAGCTCAAAAAAGGCAGCGCGGAACTCTTTGTTCTCTCCCTAATCGAAGCGCGACCGCGCCATGGCTACGAAATTGGCAAGCTGATCGAGGCGCGCTCCAAAGGGCGTATCCAATTTCGCATCGGCTCGCTCTATCCCATCCTCTGCCGTCTGGAAGGGCGAGATCTCATCGCCGGCCGCTGGGTGGAAAAAGCTGGGGAGCGCCGACGCCGGTTCTACCGCTTGACGCCAGTCGGCCGCAAATATCTCGCCGCGCAGCGTGGCATCTGGGACGAGTTCGTTCTGACGGTTAACCACATCGTGAGACCAGACCATGCCTGATTGGACGCAATACATCCGCCAAAATCTTCAGCTGCCCCACTTGATGGTCGAGCGTGAGGCTGAAGTCATAGAAGACCTGGCCCAGCAACTAGAAGATGCCTATACCGACGCGTTGCATCGCGGATTGAGTCCATCGCAAGCGGAAGCCGCCGCCAAAAAACACATAATCGATTGGCCCGCACTTGCGAAGCAGATCGAAAGTTCACGGGGTGGAAGGGAGTCTGCGATGAGCGCCTTACAAAATCGCGCGGCCGATCGCGATATTGCCAAGCGTGGTGAGTTTTCGTTCTTTACTGGATTGATGCAGGACATCCGCTTCGGCCTTCGCATGCTCCGTAAGAATCTCGGATTCACGACCATTGCGGTGCTCACACTTGCCCTCGGCATCGGCGCGAACACTGCCATTTTTTCGGTCGTTTATGGTGTGTTACTTCAACCGCTTCCGTACCGAGATGGTGCAGGCCTTATTCTCTTGAATGAGACTACGCCGAAAGTTGGCACGGTCAGCGTGTCGTATCCAAACTTCTTGGATTGGCGGAAGGAAACCAGCCAGTTCTCTCAAATGGCGGCGGCGGGTGATGTTGGTTTTAACCTGGCCGGAGTAAACGAGCCGGAAGCCATCAGCGGCCAAGCGGTTTCTCCGAATTTTCTTTCGCTGCTTGGAGTGAAGCCGTTCCTTGGGCGCGATTTCGATCCATCTGAGGAGAAGGCTGGCGCATCACCCGTGCTGCTGCTGAGTTATTCGCTTTGGCAATCGCATTTCGGTTCGGACCCGAGCGTGCTCGGGCGAATGATCATGCTCGATGGGCGGGGCTACACGATTGCTGGAGTTCTGCCACCCAATTTCCGTTGGCCGGGCAAGACGGATGTTCTGGAACCGATTGGCGTCTGGGCTGCACAAAATTCCGAGGATGCTACCCAGCGCGGCGCGCGTGGAGATTTGGTTGTGCTGGGCCGGCTCGCACCGACCGCGAATCTTGCGCAGGCTCGTTCGGAGATGGAAGGAATCGCCGCCCGGCTCGGCAAAGAATATCCCGAATCGAACGATCAGTTCGGCGTAGAGCTGAAACCAATCCGCGAGGCGTTCGTCAGCGAAATGCGCCCGGCTATCTTGGCGTTGTTTGGCGCGGTCATATTTGTTTTGCTGATCGCTTGCGCCAATGTTGCCAATTTGCTGCTCGTGCGCGGCTCAGGCAGAACGCGGGAGATTGCGCTGCGCTTGGCCCTAGGCGCAACCCGCAAACGCATCGTTCAACAGATGCTGATAGAGAGTTTTCTGCTGGCGCTGGTGGGTGGGGCCATTGGGCTATTCCTAGCGTTTGCCGGGATTCGGGGCATGACGGACATGATTGGTGTCGACAGACTCTCGGGCGCTACGGTGGAGATAAAAGGAGTAGTGCTGCTCTTTGCAGCGGGAATCGTGGCAACGGCGGCATTTGTCTTTGGTTTGGTTCCCGCGATGCGCTCGACGAAGAACGATGTTCTGGCAAACTTGAAAGAAGGGAGCGCCGGAGCGGGCAGCGGAGCGTCTCAAAACCGTTTGCGAGGCGTCTTTGTCGTGGCGGAAATTGCACTCTCGTTGATCCTCTTGACGGGGGCTGGTTTGATGATGAAGTCCCTCCACCTACTGCTCTCGGTCAGCCCTGGGTTTCAGCCGGATCGCGTGCTCAGGATGGAAATAAATTTGCGCACCGCGCAATACGACAAAGATCCCTCCATTCGGAACTTCTGGGAGCGGGTCCTCGATCAAGTCAGCGCGCAGCCCGGAGTGCAAAGCGCTTCTGTTGGAACGAACCCTCCTATGACCGATAGTCACGACCGAACCGACATCACAATAGAGGGCATGCCCTTACCGAAGCCAGGAAGCTTTCCGCATCCCGATACGCACGTCATCAGCGCAAGCTACTTCGCTACGATGGGTATTCCGCTTCTCAACGGGCGAACCTTTACCCAAGCGGACAATGAAAACGCACAACAGGTAGGCATCATCAACGCGAAACTCGCAAAGGAGTTCTTCCCGGATGGCGACGCCGTAGGCAAACGATTTATGTTTGGTCGACCCTCGGAGACAGCTGCCCCAATATGGATCGAGATCGTTGGCGTAGTAGGCGACACGAGGCTCTACGGCCTGACGAATCCCGCTCGCCTGGAGACTTACAGGCCGTTCCTGCAGGCGTCGCGAAACGAGATGGATTTACTAGTCAAATCATCGGTCGATCCAGCGGCGATGACGTCTGCCATTCGCGGCGCTATCGCCTCCATCGATAAGGATCAGCCGATCTTCGCCATTTCCACGATGAATCAGCTCGTGAGCGATTCGGTTTCCACACGAACGTTCACGTTGATATTGCTTGGACTTTTTAGCGGCCTTGCGCTGGTGCTCGCGGCCATTGGAATTTACGGCGTGATTTCCTACTCGGTAGCACAACGCACGAGGGACATCGGCATTCGCATTGCCCTGGGAGCTTCGCGAAGAGACGTTTTGCAAGACATTCTCGGGCTGGGCCTGCGGCTGACAGTCGCCGGTTTGATATTTGGGCTCATTGGGGCATTTGCCGTCACGCGTGTGCTTTCGTCACTGCTTTACGGCGTGCATTCGACCGATGCGCTGACGTTCACCTCGGTTTCACTTGTGCTCATCGTCGTTGCGGTGCTCGCAAGTTACCTACCTGCGCGGCGCGCCATGCGTATCGATCCCATTGTGGCTTTGCGTTACGAATAGTCAGCGCATGGCTGGCCGAAGAATGCGGGCCACCTATGTGGCGCTGTTCACAAAACAATCATCTGTCGTGCGCTTGCAAGTCGTTGATTCGACAAGCTGCAAGAGAACGGGATCGGTCATTAGCAAATCACATGATTTTCGAAGACAGCATCGCAATCCGGTCCGTTTGAGAGGCGTGGACTATACGTTGGATTTGTATCCGCGGTTTTAGATTGCGAGAAGCTTTTTGGGGCAAGAAAATGAGCCAGGAACGCTGCAAATACAGCGATAACTAACTCTGTGAAATAGGGCCGTCTCATACGGCAATCATAGTCTTCGCACAAGAAGTCGCAGTCGCGTTCGCGAAAATTCTTGCCCAAAACAACACCGCAGATTTCAGTTCCCGATAAACGCAGCGGTAATCGGTAAAGTGGATTTAGCAACGAATCCGAAAGTGAGGCGCAAAACCTGGAGAGGGCAATACGGGGTTACCGCGAGCCCAGTGCGGAAAGTTTGGGCTATCGCGGTCGGGGAATTACGCGGCTTTACGCTTGGCGAGGAACGACTTGAACGGCGGCTGGCGACTTCCCTTTCGCTTTCAGATATTGTTTGCTCTTCATGGTCTGCCATGCTTTTTGGGCGGGTGAGAGTTTCATTTGTTGCTTTCTGAAGTAAGGCATCTGTGGCTGGCTATCATTACTATTTTACTGGGTTGTTGCAAGGTTTTATTTTAGGGCTGCGAATACGTCGCCAGACTTTCGTGTTGGCAATGCGGCTACCCGGCTTGACGCATTCGTGCACAACGCTTCCGCCGGCGGCTGGCGACCTGGCAGATCACCATCGGCGGTCCTTTCTCAAACCGCCCAGAACTTTCCTGAGACTCTATCGTGCCTCCGGTGCATGTTTCAGTACAGTCGTGCGGCGCAACATCGGCGAATCGACAAGGGGGGGTCCCGGGGATGGCTTAAATCCGCGCGGGGTAAACCGGTGTACGGCGCGGTTTACTTCTGGTCTCTTAAGGCGCTGAAACTACGTGCGCATGCGTTTGATACACCATGAAATAAACAATCACCCCGGTAACGCAAACGTAGAACCAAAGCGGCAAAGTCCATCGCGCGATCACGCGATGCCGATCAAATTTTTCCAACCAAGCGCGCCGCAAAGTAATCAAGATCATCGGCACGATGACAATCGCAAGCAAGGTATGCGATGTCAGCAACACAAAATAAAACGGCCGAACCCAACCCTGCCCCTGAAACGCAACATGTCCCACGCGGTAGTGATAAATCAAATAGGAAACCAGAAATACGGAAGAAACCACAAACGCGGAAATCATGAAGGCTTTGTGAACAGCGATTTTGCCCCGGCGAATGGCCGCGTAGCCAAAAGCCAGCAGCACGCCGCTCGTGCCGTTTAAAAATGCGTTGAGCGCCGCCTGCGGAAACATCAAACCGTAAACCCTTTCCGGAAACCTATGTAGACGCGGGGGTTTAGCCCGGCGAATCGTACGGTAGCCGGTCCGAAGACCGGACACTACAGCGGAGCCAGCGTCATCGCGGAATCTTGTCGTAAACCATCAGCCCAAGCAGCAAAGGGATGTGCATTACGGTAGCGTGCATCAACCACTTGGCCCGAACGTTGGTCTTAAGCGCTGCCGCCCAAAGACAAACCTGTAAGAGCGCCACGCTGACCACCAGCGCCCCAAAGAAATACAAAACGCCGGCGAGCCCCACGACCGCCGGGAGCAACGCCACGGCAACAAGCGCGGCCGCTGTAAGAATGATCTGCCGGAACGTGCGCTTGCCGTCCGGATCGACAACCGGAAGCATCAAGATCCCCGCGCGCGCGTAGTCTTCGCGATACATCCAGGCAATGGCGTGAAAATGCGGAAACTGCCAAAGAAAAAGGATCCCGAACAGCAGCCAAGCACCGCGATCCAACGAACCGGTCGCGGCCACCCATCCGATCATCGGCGGAATGGCCCCGGGAAACGCGCCGACGAACGTCGCCCAAACAGTGCGTTTCTTGAGCGGCGTGTACGCCAGCAAGTAGCTCAAGCACGTCGCGACACCCAAGCCGGCAGCCAGCAGTCCAGCGGTAAAGTACAAATCGACCGCCCCGGCGACACTCAGCGCGACTCCGAAAGCCAGCGCTTGATTAGGCTGCAGCACGCCGCTCGGCAACGGCCGCGAAGCCGTCCGTCGCATATAGCGATCCGACTCCCGCTCGATATAGTGATTCAGCGCCGCCGTGCCTGCAGCGATCAGCATGGTGGCAAATACCGTCTGAATCATATGCAGCCAATTGACCGGTCCGCGCGCCCCCATGTAGTAGCCCGCCGCGGTGGTCATCAACACCAGAAAGGAAACGTCCGGCTTGGTCAACGCGACATAGGCATTCGTCCGCGACCCGAGCGCCATCTCGGTTGTGCGTGCCGTGGTCACTGGACGGCCACCTGCCGCGACGCTGCAGCCGCCACTTCCCCGCGACGCGGCACAATCCGGAAGCAGATCAAAACGATGAATATCGAAAACGCGAACAACAATGCGCCAACCACGGTATGCACAACCGTTAGCCATACCATGACAGGCATAGGCTGCGCCGCGCCCACGGTGCTGAGACGCGACCAATAGGCCCCCAAGCCCAGCAAAAACTGAATGCCAAAGATGGCGTGCAGCATCATGCGCGCCCGTGAAAGTTCCGGCGACGTCCCGAACCGCTTGCGCAGCACGACGGCGGTCCAGATCACCACACCCAAAACCACAAACGCCCCGGCGATGTGCGGCCAGACGGGAATTTCCTGATGCCGAAAGCCTGCCCCCAACACGACCTGGAAAAAAATGACTTCGGCATTTGCGATCGTCACGGCATGAATCGAGGGACTACCGGTATCCGCAAGCTGCGGGAGTCGATCCGACAACCACCACCGGCTGGTAAACACCGCGATGCTCAGCAGCGCGCCAAACACGATCTGTGCGAAGCATGCATGAATCACGGGCAACCAGTAGTGCAGCATCTGCCGCACAACTTCGCCGCCCAAGACCGCCTGCACGGCGATACCTGCGACCGCGATCACCGCAAACCACCGCAGCCAACGCCGGTTGTCTTTGATCCAAATCAGAACCGCCAGCGCTAAAGTGAAGATTCCAAGGCCGCCCGCGATCACCCGGTGGGAATGCTCGAAAAACGCCCCACCCGCCAGCATGCGCAGCGATGGGAACCACGTCCCAAACGATTTCGGCCAGTCCGGGACCGACAGCGCTGCGTCATTCGAGGTGACCAGCGCCCCGGCAACGAATAGGAAAACGGTCCATGCAACTACGAAAACAGCGAACCGGTGAACGCCCGGATTGTACGCAGATTTCATTAGCCCTAGCCCTGGCTGCGAATTATACCGCAGCGAGACTTCCTCGCGCGCGCCAAGCCAAACTTTCAGGACGCCGCGAAACCCTGGGGAACGCCCGCTGACGAATGCCCCGCGGTAGCACCAGATTCCAACCCGACCGCCTGCAACACCAGCTCTTTCAGCGCGCCGATAAATAAAGGCGAGTCACCCAAGGCCGGCATCATGCGAAACTTCTCAATGCCGAGGTTTTTCGCTTCGTCGCGCGCTTCAATATTGATTTCGTGCAGCGTCTCGATATGTTCGGTAACAAAAGAAATCGGCACGACCAGCATTTCCTTTACGCCTTCGTGGCCTAATCGTTCAAGCGTTCCCGTCAGCGGCGGCTGTAGCCATTTCGCAGGACCTACGCGGCTCTGGTAGCAAAGCAAATGTGTGCGTGGCCACGCAGGGTATTGCTTGGCACCCACTTCGCATACCAATCTCACCGTTTCCTCGATCTGCTTCGGGTACGGATCGCCCTTTTCAACTAGGCTCATCGGCAAGCCGTGCGCGCTGAACACCAAATGAATGCGCGAGCTATCCGGAAACTGCCGCAGAATCGACCCAATCCGCTGCACCACAGCCCGAATGTATCCTGGGTGATTATAGAACTGCCCGACGGTGCTCACCCTCGGACCGTTTGACCGACCGCCGTTCGTTTCACCGCTGCTCGGTTGGACCATAAACGCGGCGCCATTCTTTCAGACTACTGAGCGTCGTCGCGTACGAAAAATGCGGATAAAGCGGCAAGAGCACGATCTCGTCCAGCGGCGCAGCATTCCGCAGCGTATCGACGGCCTCGGCGGTCAGCGGGTGCCAATAACGCATCGCCACCACCGCGACCGGATCCACATAGGGAGAAACCGCCGCAACCAGCCGAACACGCTGGCGTTCGGTCAGCAGCCCAATCGGCGAGCGCCGCCCGATTTCCGCATATTTTCCGGCGACGGGAATTGATCGTCGCGAAGAAATCATCTTCGCCAGCGGCCGCCTCAGAAAACCCAGCGGCCCCATAGGAATGATGTCCGGATCGAGAAACAGATTCAGCAGAAACGGCTCGACGGCTTGGAGCGAATCCGGCCCGCCCAGCTGAAACAGCACAATCCCGACGCGCTTCTTCCCGGCCACCTAGCTGCCTTTCTTCATGGATTGCTTCAAGCGATCCAGTTCTTCTCGCAGCAACGCGGTGCGTCTTGCGACAGTCAAATAAAACACAAAAAACACTGCCCAGCCCACCAGGTAAGCCGCGAACACGCTGCCTAGATTTTTCATAGCGCCTCCGCCTCGCGGCGAACGATTTCCAGCTCCAAGCGCAATTTCTCCAGGGCGTAGCGCTCGACGATCAGAAACGCCATCAGCGCGTGCAGCGCAAATACAGAGAAGAAGAAGACCGCGCGCATCGTGGGTTCAAGCCCCGCGCCGGGACCTCCCATGATCACCGGAGCGGGATGCTGCGTTCTCCACCAGCGAATCGCCCCGAACACCAGCGGCACATCGAGAAACGCGAAGATCCCAAACAGCGCGCTGAGAAGTGCACGGCGATCCGGTTCTTCAATCAACGTGCGCAGGAGCAGATAGGAAATGTACAGCAACCAGAGCACAAACGTGGATGTAAGGCGCGCATCCCAAGTCCAATAAATCCCCCAAACCGGTTTGGCCCAGATCGGTCCGGTGATCAACACAATCGTGATAAACGCAAGACCCACTTCCGCTGCGGACACGCCCAGCGAATCCCACTTCGGCTGCCTGCGCCACACGTACAGCAGATTCGCCAAAAAACATACGGAGAAAGCCGTCATCCCGGCCCATGCGCTGGCCGCGTGAAAATAAAAGATCCGCTGGATCAACCCCATGGTGCGCTCGGTCGGAGCGATGAACAAGGAAGCGTACGCCGACGCCGCCACTAGCGCCAGGACGGCTGCACCAACAAGTCCCCGTTTCCACATGACGCTTCACTCCTCTAGAAGATATTCTCCGAAAAGCCACAACGCCGTCAAAAACACGACATCGAACGCCAGCAGAAATCCGACGCCCTTCCATTGCACGTACGGTGAACGGTCCAGCAACGCCGAGGTCACCTCGGTGCTAGCGATCAGAATAGGTGTCAGCAACGGCAGCAGCAGCAGCGGCAAAAGCAGCTCGCGCATTCGCGCTTGCGCGGAAATTGCCGATAGCGCGGTGCCGGCAATCGAAACTCCCAAGCTACCCAAGAAAAATACGAGGACGATCCAGTGAAGCACCGGCAACACGCGCACGTTGTACATGACTGCAAAAATGGGCAGCAGCAACAGTTCGGTAAGCAAAAGAAACAGCGTATTCGCCGCCAGCTTCGCTAGAAAGATCGCGAAGGGGTCCGATACCGACAGTCGCAGGGCGCTCAACGTATCGTTGGTTTGCTCCCGAAGAAAGCAAGGTTGCAGCATCAGCGAAGCAGCGAACAGAAACGCGAGCCACAGCAGCCCAGCGCCAAACCGCCGCGCCTCATCCGAAAGCGGATCGAACGTGAAGCTGAACAGCACCAAGACAATCAGGATGAAAACTATCGTGGTCGTCAGTAGTTCGCGCGAGCGAAACTCCGTCCGCAGTTCCTTGCCGAGCAAAACCGTGGTGTTTGCGAAAAGGCTCATGGATGTGGACATCTACGCGTCAGCGAATGCCAGGATCGAGCGAACGTCGGCGCCCGATCGCGTATCGGCGACGATCCCCCCGGCATCCAACCGGAGGGCACGCGTCGCCAACGCCGAAATCTGCGATTCGCCGTGCAAGCTCATCAAGATCGTGCAACCGGCGTCCCGCATGCGCCGTAGGGTATCCGCCAACCAGGCAGTCCCCTGCGGATCCAAACCGGTCGCGGGCTCGTCCAGCAGCAAGATCCCCGGCGCATTCAGCAGCGCCCTAGCGATGGCCACGCGTTGCCGCATACCGCGCGAAAACGTCCGCACCAGCGAATCGCGCCGATCGAACAGGCCTACATCGCGCAGGAGTTCTTCGACTCGCTGCACCGGCCGTGCACTTCCTTGCAGCCGCGCGAAAAGCAGCAGATTTTCCTCGGCAGTCAGGTCGTCGTACACCATGGTCGCATGTGCCACGAAACCTACACTCTGCGCGACGACGTTCTCATCGCTCCCCGCGGTGGAAAAACTCAACCTGCCCGACGATGGTCTCACCAATCGCGCGACTATCCGTAGCAGCGTAGTTTTGCCGGAACCGTTCCGCCCGGCGAGCACGATACATTCGCCTGCAGCCACTTCCAAAGACACCCGCCGCAGGGCGTACAGCCCCCCATATCTCTTGTCGATGTCTTCAAGGCGAATGCTGGTAGAGCGAACCGCTGGTGGCGTCAAAGAAGACTCTCGCGCTCAAACAATCCCCGTAGGGGGGCAACATCGCTGTGCCCGTCTTCGCACCCAGTCCGGCGAATCAACGCGCGCACCGCTCAGCCCCGCACAAGATCGCGGAGCACTTTTTCGGTCCGCGCGCGCTCCAGCGCATACTCCTGTTCGGAGATCGTGCCGGCCTGCCGCCGCAACTCCAGCCGAAAGATTTGATCCTTCAGCGAATCGAGACTCGTGCTGACGGCGGCATCGACTTCGGCCGCTGCATCTGCAGCCGCTTTTGAAGAACTGGCTTTCTTGGATTTCGCTGGCGATCCATTCGCGGCGTCATAGGGTGCGCCACCGGCTACCGCCACCACCGGCTTGCGCGCCAGCAGAATCGCTCCCAGCGCAAACAGCCCCACAAATCCGACGACCAGCGGCCATTTCAATACGTCGAGTCGCCCCGGAATCTGTTGCACGGTCACTGGACCCGCAACCACACCGCCACCCTGCGGCTCCTGCGAACCGGAACCGGGATCGGAGTCTCCGCGCGCATTCGGCGGCGGCGCGGTACCAGACACATTCAACGTGAAAACAGCATTCGTCGACAAGCTTTCGCGGCCGTAAACGGTCATTCCCTGCTCTTGGCCGCCGGGCTCCAGGCCTTCGCCGCTGACCTGCACGGTGGGGGGCGCAAGGACAAGCAACTTCGCACCCGGATACAAGGTGGGTAGCTTTAAAGTGGCAGTGTTTGCGGCGTACGGCAACTCGTAGGAATACCTGACGCCGCTCTCGCCCGGACGAAAGGCAAACGCAACCGCGTAGTGGTTCTTGGTCTTGTCGATGGTGGCCTGAACCACCGGCATGCCGGAAGGTCCCCAAGCCGCCGTCTGTTGCAGTTGCGCTTTCTCGGGGAGCGCAAACTCAAAATTGCCGTCGGCTCGAAAATAAGCCTGCTTGGGACTGGAGCTGTTCTGCACCGAATACTCTTCACCAACGATAAGCGTTGACCCGTTCGGCTGGAGGATCACGATGTGCGAAGGAATTGTAACCGTCTTGGGATCCTGGGTCGGATCGAACACCTCGACCTCAACGTCTGTCTTTCCCGGGGGCAGCTGCTGGTGAAAGTTCACACCACGGAACACCGCGCGTATGAGCATCGGCTGTGCACCCAGAGAAGGATTGTCGAACGAGAATTGCCCCTGGGCATCGGTCTTGGAATTGGCAACCGGCTGCATTCCGCCCTGCAACTGAATCAGAATCACTTCGACGCCGGCGCCAGGCTTGCCAGTCGTACCGTTTTTGACGGTGCCATGAACCGTTCCCGCCTGCGCAAACCCAAAAGGAAGGAACGCAACAACGACCAACACTCCGAGGCACCCAAAATTTCGCGTCATCGGGCGCCACGATCCGCGTCCGCTGGACGCACCCCGCGAGGCCGCCGCACCTGCGCTTCGGTTACCTGATCGATTTCTGCAAGAACCAGCGCTGCATCGTTCTCCAGACCCGTCTTCATCGCCTCAAAATCACCTTCCGAGTATTTGCCGGAGCGAAATTCAAACCGTAGGTCGCGCAAGTTGTCATAAATCGTATCGCGCTGCTCCATCAGTTGATCCAGCTTCGTTCGATGAGGCGCAAGATCCGATGCGTCGGGTTGAATATAAAAAATAAAAAGTATCGTCGCCATGGCGAGCGCCAGGCACGCCCCCAGCACCGCACCATCGGCGGAGGTAATGACCAGCACAAAAGCCCCTGAAAAAAGGCCGTCAGGCATTAGTCCTCGGTCTCACGCGCCACGCGTCGCCGCGCTCGCTCCAACTGTTCGGTCGAAATCCCGGAAGGCCCACCGCCCACGGCCGCGGTTTCCAGATGGACTCGCGAACGCCATCGCGAAATGATGAAAACAACGAGCAAAGTACCACCCAGGAGGTAGACGCTGGGCAAAACCCATGCCACCAAACTCAAGCCCGATTTCGGCGGCTCGGCGTAAACCTTGGTGCCAAATTCCTGCACCAGGCCCTGCGTGATGACGTCTTCGGAATCCCCGCGCGCGACCGATTCGTCCAACCCTTTCAGCATGGCGGTCGAGGTCGTGCACCCTACGTGGTTACACTGTGTCAGCACCTGGTTGCAGCCGCACATGCACATGAACTTGCCGCCAATTTGCCGGGCGCGATCCACCTGCGCAATCACCGGCACGCTGAACGCAAACGCGGAAAGGTTCGCGGCACAGAAAAGCAAAGCTGTAAGTCGCCGGATTCTAGTCATGCCCTTCCCGCAATGTGACCGACGAGGGCGCCAATGTCGGCGCCATCGGGCGGGCGGCAGCGGGTTCCTGCGCTCCTGCAAAAGCCAGAACACTCCGGCGGTTAGGCAGCAGCGTGACAATCGTGCCCATGACTACGATCGCGCCGCCCAGCCAGATCCACTTCACCAGCGGATTCAAATACGCGTGAATAACCGGGGTCTGCGTATCGGGGCTTTGTCCCGCATACACGACGTACAAGTCGTCTCTGAGCGTCGAATAGATCGCCACCATGGTTCCGGACTCTTGGTTGGTTGGGAAGAAGCGCCGCTCCGGATAGAGCATCATCAGCGGCTTGTTGTGCTCCATCACCTCCACGACCATTCGTTCGGAAGTGTAATTTCTTTCGGGCTTGGACTCGAAGCTCTGTAGCAGCAGGTTGTAGCGGCCGATCTGGAGTGTAGAGCCAATCTGCATGTCTTTCTGCACGTCCTTGTTGAACGCGGCGCCCGCCAGCCCGACAAAAATCAAAACCATGCCCATGTGGACGATGTAGCCGCCGTAGCGGCGGGTGTTGCGCAGAGTCAAATCGACGGCAGAAGCCGCGAAGGACGCACCCGATCGCGCCCGAACCACCCTCGCGCCGCGATAGAACTCCATGACGATCGTCGAAGCCACAAACACGCACAAAACCAGGCAGACCAGGGAATAGAATTCGTGAAAGCCAAGCGCGAACACGACGCCACCCAGCGCCAGGCTGAATGCCAGTGGCCAGCCAAAATTACGCTTCAGGCTGTCCGCGGACGTTTTCCTCCACGCCAACAGCGGTCCAACTCCGGTGAGAAAAAGCAGGATCAAGCCGAGCGGAATGTTGACCTTGTTGAAGAACGGCGCTCCCACACTGATGCGCGAGCCCGACAGCCATTCCGAAAACACCGGGAACAAAGTTCCGGACAAAACCGCGACGCAGGACACCAACAGAATCAAATTGTTGAACAGGAAGCTCGATTCCCGCGAAACGATAGCGTCCAGATGATTCTCGCTTTTCAAATAATCACGATTCTTCACATAAGCGACCAAGCACACCACAAAAATTAGCGCCAGAAAGCCAACAAACCAGTTGCCAATGCTCGATTGCGCGAACGCATGTACGGAACTCACAATTCCGCTGCGCGTAAGCGTCGTTCCCAGAATGCACAGCATAAAGGTCAAAAACACCAGCCAGACGTTCCATACCTTCATCATCCCGCGTTTTTCCTGCATCATCACCGAGTGCAGAAACGCCGTGCCCGTCAGCCACGGCAGTAGTGAAGCGTTCTCAACAGGATCCCAACCCCAGTATCCGCCCCAGCCCAGCACCGCATAAGCCCAGTGCGCACCCAGCAGAACGCCAGCGGTCTGAAAGCACCAAGCGATCATGGTCCACTTGCGCGTCAGGTGAATCCATTTCTCGCCGGGATAACGCGCCAGCAGAGCGCCGAGAGCAAACGCGAACGGAATCGTAAATCCGGTATAGCCGGAGTAGAGATTGGGGGGATGGATCACCATCTCCGGGTACTGAAGCAAAGGGGTCAATCCGTTGCCGTCGGCGCGCGTAAAGATTTCCAGCGCACCATTCGCGCCCGGAGCCGCCAGCACCTTGAACGGGCTCGCCACGAAATTGTTCAGGGTCAGAAAAAAGATCTGTACGCCGGCCAGAACCACGCCGACGTAAGGCATCAGTTCCCCATTTTTGTGTCGATACGCGAACAACGCGGAAAAAACGTAGATGGCCAGCAAAAAGCTCCAAAACAGCAGCGAGCCTTCCTGGCCGGACCAAAGCGCTGCAATCTTGTAAAACGTAGAAAGATCGCGATTGCTGTGCGCAACAACGTAGGCGACCCAATAGCTATCGCTGAAGAAAAGATAGACCAGGCTGAAGGTGGCGATGAAGATCAATCCGCAGGTCGCCATGCCCGCTTGCCGAGCACTCTTGACCAGAAGGGGATGCCGTGTGCGAATCGCGAAGATGCCGCCTACGAACGCGTATACAGCACAAATGAAGGCCAACAGGAGTGCAAATGATCCAAATACATCCACTTAAGACCCGCCTTCCCCCGGCAGCGTTGGGCGCTGCCCTTCGCCTCGAAATCGTTACATCGTACTGCTGCGCTGCGCCGAATCGGCTCCCGTTTCCGCCGACTTGGCAGGCGGCCCGGCTGTCGGCGCCGCTTCATATTTCGAAGCGCACTTGGCCTGTACCTGCTCCGCTACGAAGCTGCCATTCTTGGCCAGACTTCCTTCGACCAGCGCTTGTGATTTGTCGACAAACGTATCCGGCAACGGATCGCTGCCAACATAACTCACCGGCAAAGATTTCCCTTCGCCCTGCAGAACGAAATCCACTCGCCCCTGCGACCTGTGAATGCTTCCCGGCTCAACGGTGCCGCCGACGCGCAGGCGGTGGCTACGCGCCTCGCCTTGCAAACCCGGCAGTTCGGCAATGGTGTGGTAGTACGTCTTGCTTTCGCCATAGCCAAGCCACGCCAAAAAGGCCATCGACACGACGATTACTCCGATGCCCACCCCGAATTTGACTCGTCTTTGCACGGTTCGTAATCCACCCGCAGCGGAACCTCGCGCTTGGCGCGATTCTATCATAGCTCTAATGCCGCGATAGCGCCCAGAAGGCCAAGTACTGGCAGTCCGAAAGGACAGGGCTACTCGACGATCAGAAAGCTGGTAGCACCGGCATCGTGTCCGCTCCTCGACCCCCCACTATCGACGCGGATCAGCGGTCCCCGTTAGAACTTCACTCAAGCGGGCTATCGCGGGACCTGGCGCGGCACTGTCGAGAGCAAACGGTATGCCACCGTCGAGCACAAGGGCGCATCCGAGCTCGCTATCTTTGAGTTGATCCAGCAGCGGCTCCAGAAAGCTCGAAATAGGAACCAGCCGCTTCGGTCTCAACGACCGCCGAATACGCGCCCGCAAAGCCGAGAGTCTCGCCCGAAGCAACGCCTGAATCGCGCCCGGATCGCCGACGCCTGTATTGAGAGGGCATTCGAGCGCATAGGTCAACAGGAACCCGGCGCGCTGAAATTCCGTCAGGGTCGTCTCGACAGTTTTCCCATTTCGGGAAACCCCGCTCGATGCCAACACGTTCTTGGCTTCCCCGGCAAACTCGCCGCCCTCGCCGTACAGAAACTCGGCGTCATCTGCCGGAGCAAACGCCCCCAACAGAACCGTGCCGATATGCAACGGCCGGTAGCGGGTCGTCCATTCCAGCCGCTGCAACCGTTTGGCAATATGCTCGGAGGATGCCGGCTGGCCGCAACCGTCACACAGCAAGAGGTCGGTGTTTGTCATCAGGGCTCGAGTGAAATCCTAATCGAGGCGACCACGAAGCGCAAACCGGCCCAACGTGAGTCGTATCGCGGGGCGTAGGCAAGATCGTTTCGGTTCAGGGCAGCTACTGCAGGCAATCCAAGCTCTCTAAAATCAGAGCGATGCGTCAGAGTAGCCGCTTTCGGCACCGACCTGCTTTGTTTTCCTGTTGATGCGCGAGCGCTCCGGGCCTGGAGCCTTCGCGGGGAGAATCACGATTTCCAAATGAAGCGCTACGACGCGGCGTAAACGCCGGGTAGCGATGGGAGGCGGCGGGGTAACAGAGGCGGTTGGGCGCCGGGGGTAAAAGGGTGTTGACGTCGCACAACCGCCGCCGCGCGATCAGTACTGTGCGTATGCCCTCCTAAACACCAACGAGCGCAATAAGTTGTCGATCGGCGATGTGTTCTTATGGAGGCGATTTGCGCTTAAGGGCGAGCAAGGAGGATCGAGATCGGATCGCGTTCGCTGCCGGTCACGCGTCACAAACCACCCGTCACCGGACTTACTGGCTAACCGGAGCGTCGGAAGGCAGTTTGGCGCGCAAGCACCACTTTAGTTCCTGGCTGAGTTCGCTGATTTCCATACCGGCCATCACGATGAACTTGCAGCTCAGCATCTCCCGCGGCTCATCATCATCCGGCAATTGACAGGATACCCGGCAATACTGGCATTCCTGGTTCCAGCAGAACCTGCCATACGGAATGGTTTCCGGGCTGATGAACTGGAAACAGCGCAACAGCGAGTTCCGTTCCGGCACCTGAAACTTTTTCCCGTGGATAGTGATCTCCACGAGCTTTTCGTATGGACGGAAAGGTTCCGACATGACGAGTGCTGTTCTCCTGCGCCGGCCGCTGCTTTGCGGCACCCTTCCCACAACCGGCGCGCTTGCGTACTGACCACACCAGAATAAGCCCGGCACAGTGGGGTCACAACGCCAGCGATAGAGAACGTTGCGAATGTGCTACGGGTGAGGTACGCCCCGTCAGCTCAACTCAAGGCGCCTTCACTGCGGACCGGCGCCCGCCGGCGTGGTGTTGTCCGCGGAACGTCGTTATCCCCGACCCGACGCCACCCGGACGCGATGTCCTGCTGAGCGAAGGATCTTGAATGAGCAATAGCTTCGGTTCCAGGCCGCCGAGATCGTCCGGCTATCCGCGTCGGATAGCCTCCGGATGACAGCGCTCTAATCGGAAGGGTATTCACAGCTCGCGGGCTCGACGCCCGCGCTGAACGGTCAGCTTCCTAGATCGAAAAATTGTCCCATCCTGCGGAACTTTTCGTAGCGGGCATCGAGCAGGTCTTTGGTCGACTCATTTGTAAGGGCCACCATTTGCCGGTCAAGCACCGCATCGAGCAACCGTCCAGTGGCTTGGTAGGAGGTGTGCGCGCCGCCTTCGGGCTCCGGTACGATCTCATCGACAATTCCCAGTTCTTTCAAATCATTCGCAGTGATCTTCAGAGCCACCGCGGCCGTCTCGGCCTTGGACGCATCGCGCCACATGATCGCCGCGCAGCCTTCCGGCGAGATGACCGAATAAAAGCTATGCTCGAGGATATTCACGCGATCCCCGACCGCGATCGCCAGCGCGCCGCCAGAGCCGCCTTCACCAGTCACTGTCACAATGATAGGAACCGGCAGGCGCGCCATCTCTCGCAAATTCTTGGCGATCGCTTCGGCTTGGCCACGCTCCTCGGCATCGATCCCCGGATACGCGCCCTGTGTGTCAATAAACGTCAAGACGGGTCTGTTGAATTTTGCGGCCAACTCCATGACGCGCAGGGCTTTGCGGTAGCCTTCCGGCTTGGGCTGGCCGAAATTCCGCAACAAGCGCTGCTTGGTGTCGCGCCCTTTCTGGTGGCCAATGACCGCAACGGGTCGCCCGTGAAATTTCGCCAAGCCCGCTACGATCGCCTTATCGTCGCCGTAGGCCCGGTCCCCATGCAACTCCACAAAATCGGTGAACAGCAGCGCAATGAAGTCTTGCGTGTACGGCCGCTGCGGGTGGCGGGCAATCTGCGCTCGCTGCCAGGGCCCCAGATGGGCATAGAATTCGTGACGAAGTTCCGCGACCTGCTGGCGAATGCGTTCGAGCTCTGCTTCGGCGGTGGGACTATTGGCGAAATGTCGCAACTCTTCGACGTCTTTCTCGAGACGGTCAATAGCCAACTGCCGGTCCCCCGGCACCGCGGTCGGCTTAGTTTTGTCTTTGTGCGCCATCACATCACCAGATCGATTGATTGGCCGCCGCAAACTTCGCGAATCGCCGTCACCAGCTCCGCGGACAGTTGTACACGGCGTTGCACTTCCATTTGTGCCACCGTCCCGTCCGGACCGAGCAGATCGAAGATTACCGGATTCCGCCCGGGAAAAGACGCGAATATATCCTGGAGGCGCTCCACCAGGTCGTCCGGGCAATTCTCCAGGTTCATGCGGATGCGTACGTTCGAAACAGGTTGCGATTCGGCAAGCCCTTCCAGCAAGCGCGCTTCTTGCAGCGACAACCGCGTGCCCGACTCCTCAACCTGCACCCGAACCTTCATCAGCAGAGGTACGCGAGGTTTTAGAGTATTTTCCAGCTTGCCGAACGCTTCCGGAAACGCTAGGAGCTCCTGAATGCCGGTCATGTCCTGAACCGTGTAAATGGCCCATCGAGCGCCCTTACGGGAGCGCATCGGCCGCACGCCGACGATCAATACCGCCACCGTGATTTCCTTGCCGTTGCGCTGCCCTTCTACTTCGCCAAGCGATACCGTCTTCATTTCCATCAACCGCGAGGCGTACTTGGCGAGCGGATGCCCGGAGACGTAAAAGCCAAGCATAGCGTACTCGCTGGCGAGCCGCTCTTCCTCGCTCCAGGGAGCCGCGTCGCGCATCTCGAACGCTACCGGCGCGGGGGCCGCCGCCGTTCCAAATAATCCATGCTGCCCGGACTCCCGGATGCGCGTGGCGCGCTGCAGCGCCGCGACCGCGTCGTCCACCGAGGCCAGCATACTCTCCCGCGGGCCGAGCGAATCCACGGCGCCGGATTTGATCAAGCTCTCGAACACCCGCTTGTTCAGAAATCGCGACTCGATCCGCTCGCAGAAAGCGTACAACGTGCGAAACTCGCCCTGGCTCGAGCGCGACTCGCGAATCGCCTTGGCGGTGTTTTCGCCGACATTTTTGATCGCCGCCATTCCGAAACGTATGGCTTCCCCGACGGGGGTGAAATACAGGTCACTCTCATTCACATCCGGCGGAAGGATCGAAATGCCCATTCCGCGCGCTTCATTGATATATTTCACGGCCTTGTCGGCGTTGCCCGTTTCCGAAGTGAGCAGCGCGGCCATGAATTCCACGGGGTAGTGTGTCTTCAAATACGCCGTCTGATAGGCGAGCAAAGCGTAAGCGCAGGAGTGCGACTTGTTGAATCCGTAGCCTGCGAACTCTTCCATTAAATTAAAGATCCGGTCGGCTTTCTTCTCTGGAATTTTGTTCGTCGCGCAACCCGCCATGAATTTCGCGCGCTGCGCCGCCATTTCTTCCTTTTTCTTCTTGCCCATCGCACGGCGGAGGATGTCGGCTTCACCCAGCGAAAAACTCGCCAGCTTGTTGGCGATCTGCATGACCTGCTCCTGATACAGGATCACGCCGTAGGTTTCTTCGAGAATATCTTTCAGCTGCGGAAGCTCGTAGCTGACTTTCGTCTTTCCATGCTTGCGATTGATAAAGTCGTCGATCATCCCGCCTTGAATCGGCCCGGGACGGTAGAGCGCGTTCAACGCGGTCAAGTCTTCGATTCGCGTAGGCTGATAGCGGCGCAGAATGTCGCGCATGCCGTGCGATTCAAACTGGAAGATCGCGGTCGTGTCGCCGCGGGTGAACAGCTTGTACGTGTCGGCATCGTCCAGCAACAAGTTATCGAGATCGACCTTGATCCCGCGGTTCTGTTCGATCATGCGCACCGTGTCGTGCAATACGGTTAGCGTCGTCAAGCCGAGAAAATCCATCTTCAGCAGCCCGATGCGTTCCAGCGCGTTCATGTCGTATTGCGTCGTGATTTCGTCCCGGTTCGTCTTGTAAACCGGCACGACGTCAGTGAGTGGCCGCGATGAGATCACGACGCCCGCGGCGTGTGTCGACGCGTGCCGTGACAATCCCTCGAGGCGCAGCGCCACGGCCATTAAATCTTTCAACCGTTCGTCCGCATTGACCGCCGCCTTGAGTTGCGGGGACTCGACAAGCGCAGTCTCCAGTTCGATTCCCAGCGTGGTGGGAATCAGCTTCGCTAGGCGATCGACTTCCCCATACGGAATGTCCATCGCGCGGCCCACGTCCTTGACCGCCGCTTTCGCCGCCATCGTTCCGAACGTGATGATCTGCGCGACATTCTCGCGGCCGTATTTCTGCGTCACATACTCAATCAATTCCCCGCGGCGGCGCATGCAGAAGTCGATGTCGATGTCCGGCATGGAAACGCGTTCGGGATTAAGAAAGCGCTCAAAGAGCAGGTTGTATTGCAGTGGATCGACGTCCGTGATTCGTAGGGCGTAACTCACCAGACTACCAGCCGCGGAACCGCGACCTGGACCCACCGGGACGTCTTGTGTCCGGGCGTAATGAATGAAATCCCAAACGATCAGAAAGTAGCCTTCGTAACGCATTTGCTGAATCATCTGAATCTCGGAGGTCAGTCGCCGTTCATACTCCGAAAGCGGATTGTGCAGCAAGCCTTGCTGCGCCAACCGCTCGAGGATGGGCACGCGCGCGGCAAATCCTTCCCGCACGACTCTCTCGAAATAACTCCCGGCCGTGTGACCCGCCGGGACTTTGAATTCAGGAAACGGATTCGGAATGCGTTCAACCTTTACGTTGCAGCGGTGCGCGACATCCACTGTCCGGCTGATCGCGTCCGGCACTTCGCGAAACACCTGGGCCATCTCCGCCGCCGTCTTGAAGTAAAACTGGTCGGTGGCAAATTTCATGCGGTGCGTATCGCTCATGGTCTTGCCGGTCTGAATGCAGAGCAAGACCTCCTGCGCATGCGCATCTTCATGATGGAGATAGTGACAGTCATTGGTGGCGATCAGCGGAATGCCGGTCTCTTTGGAGAGACGGACCAGCTCGCGATTCACGCCTTTTTCAATTTCCAGTCCTTGATCCTGAATTTCCAGGAAAAAATTATTTTTGCCGAACACGTCGCGGAGCCGGTAGGCATTCTCGCGCGCCAGGTCGTACTTCTCTTCCACCACGGCTTCGGTCACTGGCCCGCGCAGGCAGGCCGACAGCGCGATCAAACCCTTGCTGTGCTTCGAGAGCAGGTCATAATCGATTCTCGGCTTGTAATAGAACCCTTCGAGGAAGCCCGCCGACACCAGCTTGATCAGGTTGTGATAACCCTCCAGCGATTCACACAGCAGCACCAAGTGGTTGCTTCCGCGCCCACCCGAGGGTTCCGCCTCGCCGCGATCCTGGCCGTTGCCGCCGCCATTCCCCTTTTCGCCGCGATCGTGGCGGCTACCTTTCGCAACGTACACTTCGCACCCAATGATGGGCTTGACGTCGCGCTTGCTCGCTTCATAAAAAAAGTTTGCCGCGGCAAACAGGTTGCCGTGGTCGGTAATAGCCACGGCGGGCATTTTCTGCCGCGACGCTTCGTCGAGAAGCTCCGTGGTTTCGCAAGCACCGTCGAGCAGGCTGTAATCGGTATGAACGTGAAGATGAACGAACTGCGGTTGACCCATGGAACTCGATTGTAAATCTCTCTCAGAAGAATTGCGAACCACAATCTGAGGATTCCCACAGGCGCGGGCCACTATTACGTGCGAGGCTTCGGCGAAGCATCGTCACCCCGCATGCGTCGTCCATTGTAAGTAAGCGTTTCAACCCGCTAGCGAGTTGTCACCCGGAGGCTACCCGACAAGGTAGCCGAAGGATGTCAACGTAAGCTTTTCAGCTTACCCGCGGCCACAGGCTGGCGAACACGGAACCTCATCGCCCGAGCTCTTACTTTCGGCCGCTGCTCTTTTTCGATCCGGCTGCGGCTTTTCCCTGACTCGCAGCTGGCGCCACCTTGCCTGCCTGCTTCCCCGCAGCGACGCGATCCTTGTGCTGAGCTTTGATGGCCGCTTTTCCAGCGGCGCTGCCATGCGCTTGTTTCGGAGCCTCCGCCGCCGCATGCGCTTTGTCGCCAGACTTTGCGGGCTTCTTCTCTTTTTCTTTTTTCTTCGGCGCTTCCTTGATTCCAGAGAGCTTCCGCAAAATCTTTTCGCGTTCCTCGGGCGTCTTGCCGCGCCCGTTCAGTTGCGCCGCGAAGACTTGTTCCACGATATCGTCGAACTTGGCGCCGCGCGCCATGCCCAAAGCTTCCAGCTCGTTTGCGACGCCCGGCAACCCGATGCGCACTGGCCGCCACTTGTTCAAGTAGGCTCGAATTTTGGATAACGCTGCTGAGTTCGCGGATTCCGCAAGCAAATACGCAATCTCGTCCAACGGCATCTGCTCCAGGAACCGGTACGCGTCGATCGGAGCGTTCATTTTTTTCCCGATCAACTCCTTCTGCGCGTCCAACGCCTCTTCCGCGAAACCCAGAGCCGTTTCGATTTCCGCCGAGCGATATCCGGCCTTGGATAGAACACCGCTCTGCTCGCGATCCTTGAGCTTTCCTAGTACCGCCAGCAACATGGGCGCGCCCAGTCTTGGCCGGAAGCCTGCCGTGAATATGTCTTCGCGGACCTTCATCAAGCGCGCGATTGCATCGTAATCCGGATGTCGCTTCGCCAGGTTCGGGTTCACGGCCTCCAGCAGATGGTTCTGCTCCCAAGCCTTCAGAACCACGGCCGGCCGCTCTTCGCGCGCCACCGCCCGCAATTCCCCTCCGGCATCCTCGGGCGTGATCGTGTGATGGAGATCGCGTTCGATGGCCAGATCAAACCACTCTTGGGTCCGCGATTCCGGCTTGAATCCCATGCGCGCCGAAAATCGCAAGACCCGCAGCAATCGCACCGGCTGGTTCGTAAAACTGTGGATCGTCAACGCTCGAACTTCTCCGCGTTCGATATCCGATAAGCCGTTGGTGGGGTCCAGCAGCAACCCGCGCGACGCGGGATTCAGCGAGATGGCGATGGAATTGAGCGAAAAGTCGCGTCGCCGCAAGTCCTCCATGATCGTGGACCAACGAATCTCGGGTCGTGTTCCCGGCCTCACATAATGATCGTCGCGCGCCGCAGAAATGCTCCCTTCCACGTCGCCGGCGAACAGCACCTCGATATGCCGCAACTTCTCGTCTTCCACGAGAATCTTGGCGCCGCCCTTTTCCAGCTCGCGCGCGATTTTCGTTGGATTTCCCTCGACCGTGAAATCCAGATCGCGCAGCGACGCGCCGGTGATCAGGTCCCGTACCGTGCCGCCCGTCAGGTACAAGTTGAACCCCATGGCCGCGGCGAGTTCCTGCACCCGCAACATCACCGCGCGCTGTTCCGGCGACAACCGGCTTTCCAACAGAAACATATAGTCTGGCATTGCGCTCCTTCACCTTCCGGGTGTCCGTGCCGTTCGTTGCAAGCATGGACAGACATGTCTGGCCATGCTTGCGCGACTGCCTCCGTGGCACCCGCTCTGCGTTCCCGGGGTCCATCCCGCTACGCGCGCGGGTGGTGTGCCTTGTAAATCTGCTTCAACCGCTCCTCGACAACGTGGGTATAAATCTGTGTGGTGGAGATATCGGCGTGCCCCAACATCAACTGCACCGATCTCAGGTCCGCCCCGCGCTCCAGCAAATGAGTCGCAAAACTGTGCCGCAACATGTGCGGCGTCAAGGCCACCCGCAACCCTGCGCGCCGGCCGTAGCCCGACAGGATCTTCCAAACGCCTACCCGGCTCAGGGCCACGCCGCGGCGATTGACAAACAGCGCCGTGGCAGTGGTCGCTTTGGCTTGCCGGAGCATTGCGGGTCGCGCTTCTTGCAGATACTTCTCCACCATCGCCAAGGCCTTTCGCCCTACCGGGACGATGCGCTCTTTGTCGCCTTTGCCGATGCAACGTACGCAACCGGCCTTGCCATCGAGATCACCGACGCGCAAGCCCACCAACTCCGACACCCGCAGTCCGGTCGAATACAATACTTCCAGCATGGCCCGATCGCGCAGTCCCAACGCCGTCTTCGAGTCCGGTTGATTCAACAAGCGTTCCACGTCTTCCAGCCGCAAGTATCCCGGCAACGACCGGCGGATTTTCGGCGACTCTAGATTTATCGACGGGTCCGCCGCAATCAATTCCTGAATCTGCGCAAAGCGGAAGAAATTCCGTAGCGTCACCAGGTGCCGGGCAACCGTGCGGCTTTCGAGCTTTTCCCGATATAGACCGGCGAGAAAATCCACCAGGTCATCCCGGGTCACCTTCTCCAGCGCAAGTTTGCGCTTCTTTGCGAAACCGTCGAATTTCACAAGGTCTCGCCGGTACGCGCTGACCGTATTGGCCGAGAGTCCCTTCTCCACCTTCACATGCGTTACGAAAGAAGCTATGGTGGCCGAAATCTCCATCAAGCCTCCACGTACGCTTCGCCGCTGCGATTCTTTCGGGTCGCTATGCCGTAAATCTCTTCCATTTCGTGACACCGGAAGATCCAGGCCAAACCCAGATAGAGCGCCGTGGCGCCCCCTAGCAGTCCGACGAACACCAGTAGCTGGATGAAAAACCGTGAGTGCATCGTGAATTGGGTGTAACGAGCCGCAAACCAGCAAGCCACCGCCATAATCCCCGAGCACAGGAAAATGCGGGAGAAAGACGACAAAATCTCGCGCGTACCCAGGACTCCGTGGCGCAGGCGGAAAATGATAAACAGCGCGAAGAAATCGAAGTAGCAAGCCAGCCCAGTTGCCAAGGCCGGTCCCCCATTCTGGACGCGAGCAAACAAGGACGTATTCAGAAACAGGACATTCAGCAGGATGTTGATCACCATGGAGATCGCCGCCACAATCACGGGCGTCTTGGTGTCCTTTGTCGAATAGAAGGCCGGGACGATCAGTTTGACGGTTGCGAGCCCAGGCAAGGCAATCGCATAGTAAAGCAGCGCGCGCGCCGTGAGTCGCGTGGATGCCGCCATAAATTGGCCGTGTTGGAACAGGACGCGAATGATCGGTTCGCGAAGGATCATCAGCCCCAGCATCGCCGGAATGGTGATAAACGCCACGATGCGCACGGAAAACGTCAGCGTTTTCTTCAACGCGACATAATCCTTCGCAGCCGCCTGGTGCGACATCATCGGCAGGATCGCCGTCGCCACGGCGATCGCGTATCCGCCCAAAACCAGTTCCATAACGCGGTCGGCAAGGTACAGAGCGGCAAGACTCCCACCCGGCATCTTGGCTGCCGTAGCGAACCGCGTATCCACCAGAAGATTGATCTGTCCGATGCCGATCCCAAACAAACGCGGAATCATCAGCCGGGCCACGTTCTTGATGGCAGGGTGCGAAAAAGAGATTCCGAACTTGAAGGTCATGCCTTTGCGGACCAGGGCCGGCACTTGCATCAAGAACTGCAGCACGCCGCCGACCAGCACTCCTACAACGATCGACGTCGCCGGGTCCTTGAAGTATCGCCAAACCGCTCCGATCGAGAAAGCGATCGTGGCCACGTTCAAGACCACCGGCGTGGCTGCCGGTAATCCAAAGATATGGAAGCAATTCAGGATCCCCATGGCCAGGGCGGCCATGGCCACGAAAAATAGATACGGAAAAACGATGCGATTCAGTTGGACCGCTTGGTCGCCGGCGGCGCTTTTCCCGGCGAACAAGTGCACCACAAAGGGCGAAAAAACCATCCCCAGGATCGTGATGATGGCAACCACCAGCGCGAGCGTCCAGAACAGCTTGTTGGCAAAGTCCCAAACCTCTTCTTCGCTGCGCTCCCGCATGTAGGTGGTAAAAACAGGGATGAACGAGGCCGTCATCGAGCCTTCGGCGACTAGGCGGCGAAACAGGTTCGGGATTCGATAAGCTAGGACGTAGGCGTCGGCGGCAAACGACGTACCCAGGAGCAAAGCAATACGCTGGTCTCGAACGTAACCGAGAATACGGCTTGCGATGGTGACCAGCGAGATGATCGAGGCGGACTTAAGGATCTGCTTTTTTTCGGTCAACGGGCGGCGCTCCGGGGCCCTAACCCTAATGAAAACAATGAGTTGACAGGAAAATCGTGCTTAACATAACATAGATTGCGACGTTTCGCAAATCGTCACGTTTTGGGCGTACTGAATCCTTGAAAACTCGCTCCCCAGCCTCTACGCACAAGAAGGTGGTCGTCGCGCTCGTGGACCGAAAGACCGTGCGCGGCTACTTGAATCCCACCCATCTGGGCCGTACCGACCCGGTTGACCTGCTGACGCCCGATGGCGAGCACCAGCAGATCCCGTTGGGCAAAGTTCGCGCCATCTACTTCGTACGCGAGTTTTCCAACGACTACGAGCCCGAACGTAAAGCCTTCCTCAGCAGGCCCAAGCTGGACGGTCTGTGGGTACGCTTGCGGTTCAACGACGGTGAAACCCTTGAAGGCGTCGTGCCCAATGACCTTTTGTCGTTGCTCGACAACGGCCTGCAGATCACGCCGCCCGACCTGAACTCGACCACCGACCGCATCTTCGTGCCGCGGTCGGCCCTTTCCGAAGTCACGGTTTTGGGCGTCGTCGGCATTGCCCGCCGCAAGCCTGCCGCTCCGCCCGTCGAGGCGCAGCCTCGCCTGTTCACAGAGTAGGTTCGCCCTCCTGTACTTCCCGCTTTCCGCTGTGCGAGACTCACACTCTGACAACCAGGAGTCGTGTCCATGAACCTTTCCGAAATTGCCGAGAAGCTCGGCTGCCGTCTTGAGGGAACGCCTGAGTTCGAGATCGACGGCGTCGCCGGAATCGAGCAGGCGCAAGCCGGGCAAATCACCTTTCTCGCCAACAAGCGATACTTCCCGCTCCTCCGAAGCACCCGGGCTTCCGCAGTGTTGATCGAGGACGGCGTCACGTTGGTCCGTGAGCCTGGTCTGCCACCGCTGGCAGCTCTCCGCACCGCCAACCCTTACCTCGCCTTTGCCCACGCCATCGAGCTTTTCTACCAATCGCCGCTTTATGAACCTGGAGTTCATCCGACGGCCGTCATTGCCAGGACCGCGCGAGTCCCCGAAGGCGCGCACATCGGTCCGTACTGCTTTGTCGATGAAGATGTCGAAATCGGCCGCCATGCCGTGCTGCACAGTTCGGTGACCATCTATCGAGGCGCGCGGATTGGTGACGATTTCTTCGCCCACGCGCACGCAGTGGTCCGTGAGTTTTGCCGCATTGGCAACCGCGTCATCCTGCAGAACGGCGCGATTATCGGCGGAGACGGTTTGGGCTACGCCAAACAGAAAGACGGCAGCTGGTACAAGATGGCCCAGTCAGGACCCGCCGTTCTCGAAGACGACGTGGAAGTACAAGCGAATTCCTGCGTCGATCGCGCCACGGTCGGCGAGACACGCGTCGGCCGTGGTACGAAGCTCGATGACCTTGTCTTGGTAGGCCACGCTTCCCAACTCGGCGCGAACAACATGATCTGCGGCCAAACCGGCTTGGCCGGGTCGACCAAAATCGGCGACAACTGCATCTTCGCCGGTCAAGCCGCTTCCTCGGGCCATCTCACCGTCGGCGACCGCGTCATCGTCACCGCACAAAGCGGACTGCCTCGCGATGTTCCCGCCGACTCCATACGTTCCGGCTCACCGGCCGTAGACAATCGCCTCTGGCTGAAATACACCGCCGCCCTAAACCGACTTCCGGAACTCCAAAGACGCGTACGGGAGCTGGAGTCGGAAATCGAGAAGCTAAAGCAAAACTGACGTACCCGAGGCAGAGAGAGAGCGATTGCCGCGTTCAAGCCGCTCCTGGGAATCCGAGCGGACGTTGGTCGGGCGGCAGTCCAGCTGCTAGAGCGTCGTGCACCTTCCGGTTCAGCTCATCCCGTTGCTCGAAGGTATAAGCGGATGCGTCGATAGGATCGAGAAATTCCACCAGGATTTCTCCCGGATGAATCTCGAGCGAGCGCTTCTCCATCACCCGCTGCGCACCCGAGCAAGCCACCGGCACGATCGGCACTCCCGCTTTGATGGCCATCACCACCGCGCCCTTTTTGAAATCCTGCAACCGCCCGTCTGGACTACGCGTCCCTTCCGGATAAATCAAGAACGATTGTCCGGCTCGCAACGACTCGATCGCTTTTTCCAGGCTCTCGAGTGCAGAGTCGCGCTCTGCCCGATTCACCGGGATAAATCGTGCTAGAAGAAATGCTTGGCCGACGATCGGATACTTGAAAAGCGATTTCTTCAGCAAGATCGCAATGCGCCGCGGGATCGCTCCGACAACTGCCGGCGCATCCGCCGAGCTGGTATGGTTCGCCGCAAACAGGCACACGCCTGCGGGAATCCGTTCCCTTCCCACCACGCGCACCCTCACGCCGACGGCCTTCACAAAAAACATCACGCCGTTGATGCCCGCCCAATACAACGGATTGGGATCGCGGGTCACCAGCGTGTAGACCAGTAGCGGCGGTCCAACCAGCAGGATATAGATGGACAAGAAAACGCCGATGAAGAGAGCTCGGAGCATAGAAAATCGCCAGGCCTTGTACGACCCCAGGGCCCGGGATCAGCCGAAATTCCTCAGTGAATCGAAGCGGTCACCGGTTGCGTCACGCCGCGCAGGATTCCATCGCGGATGTGCGTGGCCTTTTCGCCGGCGCCAGCGTCTTCGGCAAGCCCGTAAGAAATCTCCACCGTCTCGCCGAGCCGTACTTCGACGGTCATATTCTTTGCCTCCCGGCGCACACCCAACTTGAGCGAACTTCCCTTTTTCTGGCCGTTCGCCCACCGCTCCGGGTTTCGGGGAGGCTCCGCTCCATTCCAGCTGGTGATGACATCGTCCACGCGAAGCCCCGCAACCTCCGCAGCGCCATTCACTTCGACAGCGCGCACAATCAGCGAGCCGCTTTGGTCCCGGCCGGCCGAAAATCCGATCGCCGGACGTGTTCGCTCGATGGTCTTGAGCTTGAGTCCCGCCAATCCAAGCACCTGCTGATACGGCAGCGGCTCGGCCCCGGCGACATATTTGTAAAAGAAATCCTCGAACGGGCTTCCGGAGACTTTCTCGGCAGTGAGCCGCACATCCAGGCTGTCGCGATACCCCTGGCTGTGTTTTCCGAATTCCTCGTTCATCGAGCGCAATACGTCGTCCAGGCTCTTTTCGTTGCCGGTGCGGTCTCGAATCAGAATGTCGAGAAGCACTCCCAGCACCTGCCCCTTGGTGTAATATGAAACGCTATTCTGCGGCCGGTTATAGAGCGGATATTTTTCCAGCCACGCGTCCAGACTGGACTGTTCCGCGCTCTGCCACTGATTCGCAGGCCGTTCTTCCAACTCGCTGATTTGCTCGCCCAGATCCTCGTAGAACTGCCCTTTGCTCCACAAACCGGTCCGCACCAGCGTGTAAGCGGCATAGGTGCTGGTGACGCCCTCGGCGAACCACAACGCTCGGGTGTATTGTTCCTTTCCGTAGTCCACCGGGTCGAGCGATGCCGGATGAATGCGCTTTACGTTCCACAAGTGAAAGAATTCATGCGCGGCCACGTTGGCGAACTCCTCGTTCGATCGAAGTGAAATCGCCGTGGAATTGGCATGCTCCATCCCGCCGCCCGCCCCGGTCGCCGCTTTGCCGAAGTGTACGATGAAGGTGTATTGCGGAAAGGGAGCACCCTCCATCAACTTCACTTCGTAGGAGCAGATTCGCCGCAATTCGTCCTGTACTCGCTTTTTGGACCAGTCGTCGCCATGAATCGCAGCGCGCACCGGGGGGTCGAGTCCCGGCACCACGAACTCCTCGAACTTTCCGACCTCGATCGGCGCGTCGGCAAGCTCGTCATAGCTCGAAGCGCCAAATCCGAATTTGAGCGGAGAACTGCCCTCACCGGGAGTCTGCAGGGATCCGCCGGCTACTTGCCACTGATTGGGGACGTCAAAAATGCCCAGTTGCACGGCCTCGGCTCGCCTTTCCGGGACATACATCAGGATCATCGCTGGATTGATGAACGCGTGGTCGCCATTGAGTTGCGTCGCAAAGGGTCCCCCCTCATCCCAATAGATGGCGTAACGGATTGCAATGGCACCGTTGGCCTCAACGCGCCATGTCTGCTTGTCCAGTTTTTCGATGGGAACGGATTCGGTACCGGCGAAGGCTTCGACCCGCTGCACGTGCGAGCTGAAATCGCGAACCTGGTAGAGCGCGTTCCATGCCGGCATCTGCACCACGACGTCACCCCGTACATCCGGGATTTGCATCGTGACGTGGAAAAGGTGCTGTTCGGGGTGAGCGAGCGATACTTCGTAGCGGATTACCCGGCTCGCTGGGGCAGCCAGACCGAACCCGCACAAGCAACCCAGAATCACCGCCATCGAGAGATAGCGCCCGGAAGAAGAAAATCTCACCGGCTGGTCGCCCCGGAGGGTACCTCGCTGCCAAGCTTTTTCATCAGCTTGTCGCACAAGCCATCAAAACTGCCGTTCGACATGACCAGCAAAAGATCGCCTGCCCTGGTTTCGGCGAGCAGATAATCCGCAATCGCATCCGCACCTTCAAACGCGCGCGCTTGTTTGCCTAGTTCTCTGACGCTTTGCGCCACCGACTCCGGCGCTAGCCGATTCTCATCTCCCAACTGCTGCGCCCGGAACACCCCGCCCAAGACGACGCGGTCCGCTAGAGCCAGCGCCTTCGGCAGCGATTCCTCGAAGACTTTGCGACGCATCGAGTTCGAGCGGGGCTCGAGGATCGCCCACAACCTTCGATTCGGCCAGCGCCCGCGCGCGGCCTCAATTGTGGCGCGAACCGCCGTCGGATGGTGCGCGAAATCATCCACCACCAATATTCCGGCACGTTCGCCCTTCACGTCCATGCGTCTCTTGACACTGCGGAACGTCGATAACGCCTGCGCCAGCATCTCGACGCTGACGCCGCGTCCACGGGCCACGACAATCGCCGCCATGGCGTTCAAAACGTTGTGCCGACCGGTCGCCGAAAGCACGAATTCCCCAAACGCCTTGCCGCGACACGTGACGCGAAACCTTGTCGTTTCCCCTTCCACGGCAACATCGCCGGCGACCCAGTCGTTCTGCGCGGAGAATCCATACGTTTCGACGGGACAAAACGCTTTCGCTGTCGCGGCGCGCAGCGCCGGCCCCGATTGCTCCGTGTCGCCCCACACCACGACGCGGCCACTCCGCGGGACAAGATTCACCAGCCGGCGAAACGCCAGTTGGTACACTTCAAAATCCGCATAAATGTCGGCGTGGTCGTACTCCAGCGAGGTGATGATCAGATCGTCCGGATGATAGTGGAAAAACTTTGGACCGCGGTCCCAAAATGCCGTTTCGTACTCGTCGCCTTCGAGAATAAAGTCCGGGCCGCCTTCCAGCCCATAGCTTTTCCCAAAATTTTCTGCGACGCCTCCGACCAGAAAGTTTGGCTTCTTTCCCTCCACGTGAAAAATCCACGCCAGCATCGCCGTCGTAGTGGTCTTGCCGTGGGTGCCGCTCACCACGATCGAATGACGTCCCGGCAAGAACTCCTCTTCCAGCATTTCCGGCAAAGAACGGTAAGGAATCTTGCGGTCGAGCACTTCCTCCAATTCCGGATTTCCGCGGGCAATGATGTTTCCGATCACCACCAAATCCGGCTTAGGGTCCAGATGCGCCGCATCGAATGTATGAAAAAATGAGATTCCGAGATTTTCCAGCAGCGTTGACGCCGGTGGATAGACGCCGGAATCCGAACCCGTAACGCGAAAGCCTTTCTCGCGCAGCATCCCTGCCAGCGGCGCCATCGCAGACCCGCCAATGCCAATCACGTGAATGTGCTTTGTCTCGCTCATGCCGTCACCGCCGCCTCCAGGATATCCATCGAGCCAGACCCCGCGGCGTGGAGCCGCGCGCGCACGCCCAGCGGAATGGTCAACATCGGCCGCAGGGTGTGCCCAACCGGCGCGCCAAACACTGTGGGAATGCCCAATGGCTTCAGTATTCGCTCGCACACATCCAGCACGGTGGGACTTCCGGCCACCGGCGCCGCACAATCGGGAAAGTCTCCCAGCACGATGCCGCGCACGCCCGTGAACTTGTCCGCTTGCCGCAGATGAATCAGCGCCCGGTCCACTTGCCAGGGCTTCATCCCGCGATCTTCCAAAAGCAAAATGGAATCGCGCGTGTCCAATTCCCAAGGCGTTCCAATCGTCGTCTCCAAAAGGGTCAGGCAGCCGCCCAACAGTGTGCCCTCGACTTCACCGGGCTCCAGAATTTCTCCCTGTAGCGACACTCCCCAGCCACCCTGCACGTTCCGGATCGCAGCAAGAAAGGATGCCTGGTCATACCCTTTTGCGGCGCCTGCCCCGGCTTCTAAACCTGAACCCAGCATCGGCCCGTAGATCGACGTCCATCCGCTTCGTTGCCACAAGTAGATTTGCAGCGAGGTCAAGTCGCTGAATCCAATTACGCACTTCGGTGATGCGATCTCCCCGGCCAGCCGTTCATCCAGCAAATAGTTCGAGCCGTAACCGCCGCGCAAGGCGATTAATCCGTCGATTCGAAGGTCACCCAGTTTCCGCAAGAACTCCGCGCGCCGGTCCGCGGCGTTGGCCGCAAAATATCCCTCCGATGCCTGCTTCGCTCCACGATCCACACGGAAACCCAGCCGCGCCAGTTCGGCGCATCCGCGCTCGGCCGCTGCATCGTCTCCCGGCGACGCGGGCGCAAATGCAGCCAACCGCGAATCCGTCCCGAGCGCTCTTGGCTTCCGAACCGACACCCTCGACCACCCCGGACTCGCCAGCGATGTGCGGCTCATACCTGTTTTCTTTCCAAAGGCAGCATCTCGAAGGTGACGCCGGGGCGCGTCATCGACTTGAAAATGGTCTGCTGCTGGTGGCGGCTCACGTCCGCGTCAAACTGGATCAAGTGCTGCTCTCCGGCCATCGACACCTGGAAATTGTCCAGCGCGATGCCGAGTTTGGTGAAAATGCCGTGAACTTCCGACACCAGGTCTTCTGCCTGGCTCGACGAGATCCGAAACAACATATAGCGAGGTTTCAAGTCGAAAACGTTTTCGATGTACACGAAGGATACGAGAGCTAGAAGAATCAGCAGCGCGGCCCCACCGGAAACCGCGTAAAAACCGCCGCCGGCCGCCATGCCTATGGCGGCCACCGCGAATATGGCTGCCGCGGTCGTCAGGCCAACGACGCTACCTCCCTCGCGCAAGATGACGCCTGCACCAAGAAAGCCGATTCCTTGAACGATATTGGAAGCAATGCGCGTGGTGCTGGTGTCGCCGGTCGCGCGGGCTATTTCAACCGACATGATGGTGAACAGCGCCGAGGCTATCGCGACGCACGCGCTCGTGCGCATTCCCGCAGGACGCCGCCGGATGCTGCGCTCGATGCCGATCACCGAGCCAAGCAGCGCCGCCCATGACAAGCGGTAACAAATCGTACTGAGAGTCAGTGGAAGCATTCCGCTCCAACGCAAACGCGCGCAAACGCCAACAATGACTCGATTTTACACACTACAACTTGAACTGGGTCAATTTCGCGAAATGCCGTGCCCTGGCGTGTATCTGGCTGCGCTTCAGCGTTTTCAAGCGGTCCAGGCCGAATTTTTCAACCGTGAAGCTGCCCATCACCGAACCGAAAACCATCGCCCGGCGCAGCGATGCATCGCTTTTGTCTCCCGCTCCTGCCAAGTAACCCATAAATCCGCCGGCGAAACTGTCTCCGGCGCCCGTTGGATCGTGGGGTTCTTCCAACGGAAACGCCGGTACGCAGAAGACGCCGCGTTTATCGACCATCATCGCGCCGTACTCTCCGCGTTTCACCACCAGGGTCGATGGACCCATCTTGAAAATTCGTTTGGCCGCCCGCAGAAGGTTGTGCTCGCTGGAAAGCTGGCGCGTTTCGGCGTCGTTGATCATCAGGATATCTACGTGGCGCAAGGTCTCGATCAGGTCGGCGTTGGTTCGCTCGATCCAGTAGTTCATCGTATCGAGCGCGGCAATCTTGGGGCGCTTGGTGACCTGCTGCAATACGTCACGCTGCAAGTCCGGAGCGATGTTGGCAAGAAACACGTATTTTGATGCGCGGTAGCGCTCCGGCAACCTCGGCTTGAAGTTGGCGAAGACGTTCAGCTCGGTCGTGAGCGTTACGCGCTCGTTGAGATTTTCCGAATATTTGCCAGCCCAAAAAAATGATTTGCCCGCGGCTCGTTCGAGCCCTTCGCAATCGATCTTGCGCTGAAGGAAGATTTTCGCGTCGAGATCGGTGAAATCATCTCCCACGATCGCGACCAGGTTCACCGGCGTGAAAAAACTTGCCGCGACCGAGAAATATGTCGCCGCGCCACCCAAAGTCCTTTCAACCTTTCCGTAAGGACTCTCTAAACCATCGAACGCTACCGAGCCAACCACGAGTAAGGACACTCTATTCTCCTAAGAAAGATATTTTCCGATGATCGAGGCTAATTTCTTCTTCGTGGCCGTTGGCACCAATTTCATGTCCGTGATCAGCGCGTGCTGCAACGCCGTCCCGCACTTGCAAGTGCGCTCCGCAGGCATCGCGCGCACCGCTTCCCGCAAGACGTGTTGCGCATTCTCAGCGTTACGGTTCAGCGTCTCGATGATCTGTGCCCCGGTTACCGATTCGTGCTCGGGGTGCCAGCAATCGTAATCGGTGATCATCGCGATCGTTGCGTAGCAGAGTTCCGCCTCGCGCGCTAGCTTCGCCTCGGTCGCATTGGTCATGCCAACGACTTCGAATCGCAACTGCCGGTGTACATGCGCTTCCGCCAGCGTGGAAAATTGCGGCCCTTCGATGCAGACATACGTGCCGCGCCGATGCACCGTCACCCCGCAACGCACGCTCGCATCCGCCAGCACCGCCGATGCCTGCACGCACGTCGGCTTGTCGAACGTGACGTGCGCCACTAATCCCTCTCCGAAAAACGTGGAGACCCGCAGCTTGGTGCGATCAAAAAATTGATCCGGCACCAGGAATTCACCCGGCCGCAAGTCTTCCTGCAGCGAACCGACTGCGCTGACAGAGATGATGCGCTGCACGCCAAGCTGCTTCATGGCGCAAATGTTGGCCCGAAAATTAATTTCGCTCGGCAAAATCCGATGTCCCCGCCCATGTCGCGCAAGAAACGCGACGCGCTTCCCTTCCAGCATCCCCAGCACGATGGCATCCGAGGGATCGCCGAACGGCGTCTTCACGCGAACTTCTCGCGAATCCGTCAGTCCGCTCATGGAATACAAACCGCTTCCCCCAATGATCCCGATGGTTGCCATGGACGATGACTTGAGGGGGGTTTTCGCCACTTTTCTCTTCTTCGACGCTGCCATTTGACCTTTCCGAATCAATCTCTTCGCCGCGACGCGAAAATCGAATTGTAGGGGCGGGCCTTGGTCCGCCCGGCCGCTCAAACTCCCAGCCCGCTCCGCGTGAGAATCTCGTTTACCGCCGAGAACGGATCCTTCTTCCGATCGGCTACCTCACCCGCCAAAGCCGTAAGCCGCGCCTCGCCGCCCGCCCCGCCCAAAGCCAGCTGCAACAATCGCGATTCCACCAACTCGATCAATCGCGCCTTCCAGTGCTCCACGTGTTTGCGCCGCCGCTCGCCGCTCGATTCGAAATGCGCGCGAAATTTCCCGATCGTCGAGGCCAGCACATCGATTCCTTTGCCGTCTGTCGCCACGGTTCGCACCACCGGCGGATGCCACCCGTCCCTCGGCATCACCAGCGACAGCATCGCATGCAACTCCTGTTCCAGCCGGTCCGCCCCCTCACGATCTGACTTATTCAGGACGAAAATGTCGCCGATCTCCATTAAGCCGGCTTTCAGGTTCTGAATATCGTCACCCATGCCCGGAACGAGCACCACGACCACGCAATCCGCCAACCGCACGATATCCACTTCGTCTTGCCCAACGCCCACTGTCTCGATCAGCACTTCATCCTTGCCTGCCGCATCCAGCAACAGCGCGACTTCGGCGGTGGCTCGCGCCAAGCCGCCCAAGAAACCGCGCGTCGCCATCGACCGGATAAACATCCCCGCGTCGCCGGCGTGCCCTTGCATTCGAATCCGATCCCCCAGAATTGCCCCGCCCGTGTAAGGGCTGGTAGGATCCACCGCAATCACACCTACCGCCTCGTTCTGGCGGCGGTAAAACGCGGCAAGCCGGTCCACCAACGTGCTTTTCCCCGTCCCCGGCGCGCCCGTGATGCCTGTCAAGTAGGCTTTGCCGGTCCGCGGGAAAACCTCGCGCAGCAACTCTTCCGCCTCCGGCTGATGATTCTCAATCGCCGTAATCGCCCGCGACACCGCCAGCACCTCTCCCGCACACACCCGCTCCGCCCAATGCTCAATCGGCTGCGGCATAGATTTCCTTAAGGGTATAAAGCGACGCGGGAGGCATCGCGCTATTATTTCTTGCCCAGCAGCTGCCGGGCAATCACCAACTTCTGAATTTCACTCGTGCCCTCGCCAATGGTGCACAGCTTCACGTCGCGGTAATACTTCTCCGCCGGATAGTCCTTGATGAACCCATACCCGCCATGAATCTGCACGCATTCGTTCGCCACCCTCACGGCGACTTCGCTGGCAAATAACTTCGCCATGCTCGATTCCTTTGTGAAGCGTACATCCTTGCGGTCCGCCATCCACGCCGCCTGATACACCAGCAGTCGCGCCGCCTCCACTTGCGTCGCCATGTCGGCCAGCTTGAACTGAATGGCCTGAAACTCGCTGATCGCCTGGCCAAACTGTCTGCGCTGCTTCGCGTACTTCGTCGCCGCCTCCAGCGCCCCCTGAGCCATACCCAAAGCCAGCGCCGCGATCGAAATTCGCCCGCCGTCCAGAATCTTCAAGCTCCCGACAAAACCTTCGCCTTCCGGCCCCAGCAAATTCTCCGCCGGCACTCGGCAATCCGAAAAAATCACTTCCGACGTATCGCTGGCCCGCAAACCGAGTTTGTTCTCTTTCTTCCCCGGCTTGAATCCCGCCATGCCCTTTTCCAAAATGAACGCGCTGATTCCATGCGAATTCTTTGCCTTGTCGGTCACCGCCATGGCCACGCAAACATCCGCGTAATGTCCATTGGTCGTAAAGGTCTTCGCTCCGTTCAATACCCAATGCTTTCCATCGCGCACCGCGGTAGTCCGCGTGCCACCAGCATCCGAGCCCGCCTCAGGCTCGGTCAACGACCAAGCCCCAATCTTGCTCCCCTGCGCCAGCGGCGTCAGGTACTTCTTTTTCTGCTCTTCGTTCCCAAACTTGAAAATATGATTGCTGCACAGCGAATTGTGCGCCGCCACAATGATCCCCACCGACCCATCGACGCGCGATAATTCCTCAATGGCAATCACATATTCGATGTAACCGAGCCCCGCCCCGCCATACTCCTCCGGAAAAATCACACCAAGCAAACCCATCTCCGCCAATTTCGGCATAATCTCCGCCGGAAAATGCGAAGCCTCGTCCCACTCCATCACGTGCGGCGCAATCTCCCCTTCGGCAAACTCCCGCACGCTCTGCCGTAGCTGCTGCTGTTCCTCGGTAAACGTGAAATCCACTGTGCCCTCGTTGAATTCGTCGTACCCAGCGCGACATATATACAATCAAAGTTTCGCTTATGAGCCTATTCTACACGAAGCTTTCCGCATTCCAGCGCGAACGCTGCCTTTGTTGCACTTATCCATCAGACGATAACCACCGCGGACGAAATGACGAGAACTAACCGACCAAGCGAACCGATCCCATCCAGATCACTCCTTATACAGAGGATAGAAAATCCGCTCGAAAAATGTGAAAGGGTGCGCAACAAACAGGAGTTCTCCGGGCGTCGCTTTCGCCCAAGCCTCGGGCGATCCCGCTTCGCCGCCTGCCACGATTCCTTCCTGCAGTAGTTGTTTCGAGGCGGACGGCGGCGTGGTACATACGCAATGCCAATATTCCGACGTCAAATGTGCCGAGACGGATAAATGCGCAGGAGCAGGCTCTGGGAGCGAAATGCGCGCTACACCATTTGCGTCGGTCTCGAGCGACAGACGGGCATCATACTTCGTTGGCTTCGGTTCGCCCGCGCGGTACTGCAAAGAGATTGCGATGTGTTGCTTTACCAGCGGCTCCCCATTCTTTGCGTTGACGACACGGACCCTTACCACCTGACCGACGCAATTGGGACTGATCCACAAGAGGAGAATCCAAGCCAGGCTTCGGGGGTACAACTTCATCGTCGCTCCAAGAGTCTCTGCGCGTGCTGCTTCCCCCTACCAGCCCACGGGATATCCGTTCTTCCGGTTCTGCTCGTCCAACCAAACCTTCAACGGCGTGAAATAATCCGCAATCGCGGTAGCATCCATCTGCTTCTCGCCCGTCAACGTCTCCAGCGCCTCCTGCCAAGGCTTGCTGGCTCCCAAAGCCAGCATCTCATTCAACCTCTGCCCCGCCACTTTGTTTCCATAAATCGAGCAACGGTGCAGCGGTCCCGAATATCCAGCCTCCCGGCAAAGTGCTCTCTGAAACTGAAACTGCAAGACGCGTGCTAGGAAATATCGCATGTACGGCACATTCCCCGGCACGTGATACTTCGCCCCGGGATCGAAGTCCACCTCGGTCCGCGCCACCGGCGGCGCCACCCCTTGATACTTCAACCGCAAATCCCACCAAGCCTTGTTGTACTGGTCCGGCTTTACCTGCCCCGAAAATACTTCCCAGCGCCATTTGTCGATCAGCAACCCAAACGGCAGGAACGCCACTTTCCCCAGCGCCTGCTGCAGCAAGTAGTCGATATCCCCGGAGACCGGTGGCACCGCCTCGATCAACCCGATCTTCTTCAGATAGTCCGGCGTGACCGACAGCGCAATCGTGTCCCCCACCGCCTCGTGAAATCCGTCGTTCGCGCTGTTTTGAAACAAGGGCGGTTGCGTGTTGTACGCCCGCTGGTAAAAGTTGTGTCCCAATTCGTGATGAATGGTGACGAAATCTTCCTGCGTGATCTGAATGCACATCTTCACCCGCAGATCGTCTTTCGAATCCACATCCCACGCGCTCGCATGACACACCACGTCGCGGTCCGCCGGCTTGGTAAACAGCGACCTCTGCCAAAACGTCTTCGGCAGCGGCGCAAATCCCAGCGATGTAAAAAATCCCTCCCCATACCGAACCATTCCCAACGCGTCGGTATGCCGGTCCTGCAAAATCTTCGTCAGATCGTAACTCTGCTCCGGCTTCGGAGAGTCCATCAGCGGATAAACGTTGTTCCACTCCTGCGCCCAGATGTTCCCCAGCAAATGCGCCGGAATCGGCCCATTCGGGGGCACCACGCCGCTCCCATATTTTTTCGCCAGCTGTCCACGTACATACGCGTGCAGCGACAAATACAGCGGCCGCAATTGCTCCCACAACCGGTCCACTTCCGCAGCAAACGCGTCCGGCGACATATCGTAATTCGAGCGCCAAAAAGCTCCCGCATCCGGAAATCCCAACTCCCGCGATCCTTTGTCTCCCAACTCCACCATGCGCACGTAGCGTGGACGCATCGGCGCGCCCACGGCATGCCACCCGATCCAAGCCCGCTTCAATTCCGCTTCATCGCGGCTCGTCGCCATCAGTTTTCCGACCGCGGTCACATCGAGACACTTCCCGCTCGCGCCGTCGGGACACCACTTCCCCTTCCCATAATCCCCGTCCAGCGACGCCTCCACCTGCGCCAATTCTTTCTGCTCCGCCGGATCGCCCGGCGCCGGAAAGCCCGCAGCCAGCTTCAACAGCTTCATCTTCCGCGCCATCACAGGCGGCAGCGCGACGCCGTCAAACTGCTGCGCTTTCTTCGCCAACTCCACGCTGAGCGCCGTGACCTCCTGATTCGCATTCGCGGCAATCTGTTCGGTGTCGTCGGTAATGAAATTCTGCTGCACCCAGGCCGCCCGCCCAGCCTTCACGCCCAACGCAAACAGCCGTGCCTCCGCATCCGCCAAGAATGCTCCGGCCTCGGCGACTGTGGGCGCCCCGGCAGCATCCCGCCGCGCCTTCCGCACATCGTTCTTCGGCGCCTGCGCCGCAGCACCCATCGCCAGCGCACCCAAAATGGCCACGGCCAAACCGATGTTCCAAGCTCGCATTTTCACGCAACTACCCCCTGAACCGTAGCCGCCGCGTCCTGCAATGTGTTGAGCGCCCGCTCAATCGCTTCCTGATCCACGTCGCAATGGGTCACCAATCGCACCGAATGCAACGCCGTATCTTGCACCCACACTCCCCGCTTGTACAAAATCTCGCACCACTCCACAGCCGTTTTACCGGTTTTCGAGCAATCGAAAATAACAATATTGGTTTGCACCTTCGCCGCATCGATCACGAACCCGGGAATCTTCGCCACGACTTCTGCCAGGCGTTTCGCATTTTTGTGATCGATATGCAACCTGCTCGGCGATTTCTCGAGCGCCACCAATCCGGCTGCCGCGATCACTCCCGCTTGCCGCATTCCCCCGCCAAACATCTTCCGGTAAACACGCGCCTTCTCAATAAACGCCCGCGACCCGAGCACCATCGAACCCACCGGGGCGCCCAATCCCTTCGACAAGCAAAACATCACCGAATCCACGTTCCGCGTCATGGTCGCTACATTCTCGCCCAAAGCCACCGCCGCGTTAAAAACCCGCGCCCCATCCAAATGCACCTTCAATCCAACGTGATGTGCCCGGTTGCAAATCTCATCGACGACCGCCGTCGGATAAACGGTGCCGCCAGCCATGTTGCTCGTATTTTCCAAACAAACCAGCGCCGTCTGGGAGTCGTAGTAAATCTTCGGCCGCACCACCGCCTCGATCACCTTCCAGGACAGAATCCCATCATCCGCCCGAGCGATTCGCGGCATGCACCCCGCGATCGCCGACATCGACGCCAACTCATACAAATTCACATGGCTCCGCTCCTCACAAATCACCTCATCGCCATGACGGGTCCACACCTTGATCGCAATCAGATTCCCCATGCACCCGGTAGGCACAAAAAGCGCTGCTTCTTTGCCAAATAGCTGCGCCGCCCGCGACTCCAAGCGGTTGACGCTAGGGTCTTCGCCGTAAACATCATCCCCAACCTCGGCTTCCGCCATAGCCCGCCGCATCTCCGCCGTAGGCCGAGTAACGGTATCGCTCCGCAAGTCCACGATGCCTTCCTTGGTCGCCCCGTTCACCGAGCCCTCCTAGTAGCGCCGGCATCCCTGCCGGCTCTTCGACCGCCCGCTATCGCATCAACTCCACAAACACTTCATTCGATACACTCAATTTTTCCGTCACCAACCGCACCACGGTCCCATCTCGCTCGACCAAACCAGCCGTCATCAACCGATCAAACCGCGAGCCCACCGCGACCCCATACTCCCGCTCAATCCGCCCCAGATCGATCCCGTCCAACTGCCGCAACCCCAAAAACAACTCCTCTTCGAGCGCCCCCGCCGAAGTCAAAACTTCGTGCTGCTCGATCGGCAATCGTCCGGCCGACACCGCCGCCACATAGTCCGCAGCATCATGCGCATTGGCCCACCGCTCCGTGCCTGAAAACGAATGGGCCCCGGCTCCAAATCCCAAATAAGGCTCCCGCCGCCAATACTTCCGATTGTGCCGCGATTCAAATCCCGCTTTCCCCCAATTCGAAATCTCATAGTGCCGATAACCCGCCGCGTCCAAGAATGCACAAGCCGACTCGTAAAACTCCGCCATCTCATCATCGGCAGGGATGGTCCCAGCCCCGTACCTCGCCCCGCCCCGCAAAACCTCCGTCCCAAGCCGGCTACCTTCATCCACTTCCAGCAAATAAACCGACACGTGCTCCGGTCCCAGCGCAGCCAACTCCTCCAGCGACCGACGCCAGCTCTCAGCCGTCTGCCCCGGCAATCCCGCAATCAAATCAAAGCTGATGTTCCCAACCCCAGCCGCCCGCAAGATCGGCACAGCCCGATAGATATCCGCCCTCCGGTGCATTCTCCCCGTGGCCTTGAGTTCATCATCGGAAAACGACTGCACCCCAAAACTAACCCGGTTTATCCCGGCCGCAACCCAAGCCTCCGCCTTTTTCGCCGCAACGGTCTCGGGATCGGCCTCTAAGGTAACCTCTGCCAGTTCGGTCGCGAAGCTGCTTCGGATCGCATCCATCATCATCGATAGGTGAGCCGGGTCCAGCAGGCTGGGCGTTCCGCCGCCAATGTAGACGGTGTCGACCAAAGCATTCGCAAGCGAAGCGGGCAAAACCACCCCACCGCGAACGTAAAAATCACCGTGCTTCTCGATTTCGCTGCGCACAGCACGAACGTAAGGCGCGAACCGCGCCGAAGACACCACGCCCGTATGAAAATTGCAATACGTGCATTTCGTCTGGCAAAACGGAACCTGTACGTAGATTCCCAATCGCGTCATAGCCAACAAAAACTCTAGCACATCAGGTAGCATAGCCTTCACCCAGTGTCCCCGAAGCCCGCGCCGAGTCTGACCCAAGGACATCGCTCAAACCCATCCACAACTCCGCTCTAAATCGTTGCCGGGTTACTTCATTTACGTCATTTCTTAGGGTCATATTCTTCGTCGTCACTTCTGGTCTCCCACCACTTTCACCCAAACCTTTCTCTCCCGTGGCCCATCGAACTCGCACAAAAACACCCCTTGCCAGGTCCCCAGTGCCAACTTCCCGTTCTCGACGAAAATCACCTGGCTGGTCCCGACCATCACCGCTTTGGCATGCGAATCGGTATTCCCCTCGGCGTGCCGGTAAGGCCCCACGTGCGGCACCAGCCGATCGAAAATTCCCTCAAGGTCGCTCGCCACATCTGGATCCGCGTGCTCGTTGATCATCATCCCAGCGGTAGTATGCGGCACATAAACATAGCAAACGCCGATAGCTACCCCAGACCCAGACACCACCCGTTCCACCAACTCGGTAACATCGACCAACTGCGTTCGCCTTTGAGTCTTGACCCGCAAAGTTTCCATATCATCCCCTTACCCGCTCGCAAAAAATTCCAGCACCCGACAACAGGAGATTGTTCACGCCATTGCGGCGAGGGCGAAGTGTCGTTGTAGTGGCCGGTCGTTAGACCACTCCGTCCACCAATCATTGCCGGTAGTCGGTCAGAGCGCGTCAATATCGTGAATATCAAAAAGGCGGGGAAAAATCTCAGAATGACTACTTCGCAAAACGCCACGCCAAAGCAAATATTTGCCAACACACCAAAAAAAGGGACGAGCGACGCAATCGCGCATCAACCACTCGCCCCTTAGGCCAACCATTGCCCAGATTCTAAAATCTCCCGCATAAGGAAGTCGTTAACAAGCCCCTAAAAGCTCGCGCAGTGGCCGGTTTTGAGAAATGGCTTCCGAAGTCTCCCGGCCCTCGACACAACAGAGCGATGCTCGAAGCGGCCCTCGCACAAACGATGTTCTACATTAACTTCAACTTCAAGGCATTCGTGCGAGGCGATGCTCTTGGAGGTTCGCGATGCTCGAGAGTTCTTTCAGTTCCTTCAAGCCTGCTGTGCCCCACTGCGCCAGAAAAGGCAAAAAACTCAATTCCCGCGATTGCAATACCTTGCCGGGGTACAGCAGGTTCTCAAGAAATTCCACGTGTTCGGCGATCTTTCCGGCGCGCTCGTCGAGCGCGCGTCCGGTCTTCTCCCGCAGCTTGTCCAACTGGAAACTCATCTTCTCGCGCGTCGTGGCTACCGCGCCAGCGAGGGTCCCGTCCAGCTTCTGGATGTCCGCGCCAAGCTCGGTCAGAGTCGTTTCGATCAGCGCCTTCTTCCTGTCGAAATCCTCACCCAGCTGCTTTGGTAGCGACACCGCCTCCATCTGTTTCCGCAACTCCTGCGGCCCCGCCCAGACATTTTCGATACACAACCGGTATTTCTGCAGCAGCTTGTCGGCCTTGGCATCCAGGATCGTGAAATCCGCCCGCGGCAGCAAGACGGGCATGCGGCCAAGAATATGCTGGTAAACCACTTGCGATTGCGCAAGGTACGAAATCTCCGCCGAACCAGCCGCAAACGCCACCGTCGGCAGCAAATAATCCTGTACCACCGGCCGCAGCAACGCGTTCGGGCTCAGTGTCTCCGGCGCATTTTCTTCCAGCCGCAAGACCTCGTCCCTTGTCCAGAAAGCATCGCCGGACTTGAACGTTCCGCGGTCCACACCAGACGGCTCGCCATGGCGAGCCGTCCCGTTTGCTGGGGGGTTGAATCCAATCGGCTGCCGCAAGCCATCTTTCATGTGGAACAGCAGCGTGCTCTCGGCGGTCACCTTCACCTGCGGCTCGAATCCGGCCGCCTCCAATTCTTTCCCACGCTCCAGCAGCTTGGCGCTCAACTCATCGCGGTCCGCCAGCGCTTTTCGATACACTGGCGCCGCGATGCGGTGCAGCCGTGCATCCAGCGGATCGAGCAAAATTAATCCATTTTCCGCGAACACCCGCGCGAAAAGCTTTCCAAACGCGCTGCCGTAGGTTTCCTCCGGGCCATAACTTTCTAGCAAAAACTTTGCAACCGTCTCACGGCCCGTGCCGGCCAAAAGGGCCGAAGCCTGCTCGGTCAAAAGTTCCACAGCGGGACCCAATTTCACGCGACCCACGGGTCGTCCAGGCGTTCCCTCAACCGGCAGCGCAAACTGCGTTAACTTTCCCCCATGAAACCACGAAACGTGGCGCACTTCATCCAGGTCGTGATCCTCGGTCGCCATCCAAAACACCGGCACCGCTGGAATCCCCGCTTCGCTCAATTCCTCCGCGACGCGAATCGCGCTGAGCGCCTTGTAAAAGGCATACGCTGGCCCGCCAAACAATCCGACCTGCTGCCCGCTCACGACGGCCAGCGCGCCATTCTCCAGAAGCCCAAGATTGCGTTCGGTCGCGTCACTCCCGCCCGGGATCGACGCAGCCAGGTGGCGATTGATATCGCGCAACGCCGCGACGACTTCTTTCCTCCGCTGTTCTGGATACTCTAGCGATCGCGCGACGTCCTTCACCGCTTCCATGGTTGGAGGGTGCGCATAGAACTCTGACACGCTGGAAAAATCATCAAGAAACCGAAGAAACAACTTCGGCTGGTGAGCAAGGCGCCGGAACGGTATCGAGGTACAACCCATCGAGATTTAGATGATACACACGCAAATTGGTAACACCAAATCGCCAGCCGGTGTGGCCTGCGCGGAGTACACAGACCTGGCACCTTCACCCTTTGGACGAAGCCAGGCTACGAAGGAGAGCGTCGCTCGACGACACTTTCTCTAACTTTGGCCGAGTACTCGCATGCTAGGAGGTTATGCAGGCGCCGGCTTCCGCCCGGCGTTGGACCCAAGACGCCAGAATGGCTCTAAACCCGCGCGAACGCGGGCTCGAGGCTAGCCAACGACTCCACAATGCGCTGCTTGTACGCTTCTGAAATCGGAACCAGCGGCAGCCGCGGAATCCCGCCGCGATAGCCACGTTTGTCCATTAGGAATTTCAGGCCCGCAATCGCGTGCTCTGACGCGACCACCTTCGATATCTTGAGCACCACGTTCTGCAACTCCCGCGCCCTCTCGATATTCCCAGCACGCGCAAGTTCGAACAACTCGATGCACTTTTCGGGCAGCCCCGAAGCCAAGGCCAGGATGGCACCCTTGGCACCTACCGTGAGCCCCGCGAGCAGTGTCGGTGCCGAGCCGGTCAAAACCTGGAAGTCCGGTTGCGCTGCAGCGACCATTTCGCCGACGCGCATCACGTGCCCCGAGCTGTCTTTGATCCCCACGATGTTGGGATGTTCGGAGAGCGTGGCCACTTCCGGTGCCTCGAGGGTGACACCTGTAAAGATGGGCACCGAATACAACAATATGGGAATCGGCGATGCGTCCGCGACGCGCCGGTAGTGCGCGATCAAAACTTCGGGCCGGTATGCCGGCTTGTAGTAGTACGGTGTCTTCACCAACGCGAAGTGATAGCCGAGTTCGGCTGCGCGCTTGGTGCGCTCAATGGTCTCCGCCGTCGATTCCGCGCCGGTGCCGGCGATCAGCCGCTTGCCTTGGCCGGCAGCTTCTTTCACCGTCGCGAGGATGCTCTCGGTTTCGCTGCGCGACAAAAGTACCGATTCTCCGGTCGATCCGATCACCACGTAACCGGCCAGTCCGGTCGAGTTGTATCGCTCGATGTTGTACTTCAGGTCGCTGAGCGACACCGATCCGTCCGCTGCGAACGGCGTGGTCAAGGCGGGATAAACTCCCGAAAGGTCCATGGCTCAGTCTCCCGTCGCGGTCGTGCCCGATGCAGGCACGCGTCCGCGATGCAAATCCTGCAATGCAGCGACTTCCGGTTTCTGATCCAGCAGCGCGCGGATACCCAGCGCCGCCGCGCTGCCCGCCGCCAGCGTCGTGATGCATGGAATGTTATGCCGGATCGCCGCGCGCCGGATCGACTTTTCGTCATAGAACGATTCTCGTCCCAGCGGCGTGTTGATGATCAGATCGATCTTGCGGGTCTTGATCAGGTCAACGATGTTCGGACGGCCTTCGTTCACTTTGAAGACCGGTTCCGCCTCGATTCCCGCCGCTTCGAGCGCAGCGGCCGTTCCCCGCGTTGCCAGCAGGCGGAAGCCCAGCGCCAACAAATCTTTTCCCAGCGGCCCGACCTGCCGCTTATCGCGATCGTTCACGCTCAAAAACACGGTTCCCTTTTGCGGAAGCCGCTGGCCCGCCGCAAGTTGCGCCTTGGCGAACGCTTGTCCATACGAAGTCGAAATGCCCATCACTTCGCCGGTGGATCGCATCTCTGGCCCGAGAATGGTATCCACGCCGCGGAATTTGTTGAACGGGAACACCGGCGACTTCACGGCGTAGAATTCGTGAACGGCAATCTCCGACACACCGCCGTGTTTCACCACCGGCAATTTCATGTCGGCCAGCCGTTTCCCGGCCATGAGTCGCGCCGCGACTTTTGCCAGCGGAACACCCGTTGCTTTACTCACATACGGAACCGTGCGCGATGCCCGCGGGTTTACTTCCAGCACGTACACGACATCCCGCTGAATGGCGTACTGCACGTTCATCAAACCGACTACCTTCAACGCCAGCGCGAGACGCTTGGTATAGTCGCGAATCGTCTCCAATATCTTGGGTGACAAACTCACTGGCGGCAGCACGCAGGAAGAATCGCCGGAGTGCACCCCGGCTTCTTCGATATGCTCCATGATTCCACCGATCACCACGTCGGTGCCATCGGCGAGCGCGTCCACATCCACTTCGGTGGCCTCTTCTAGAAACTGGTCGATCAACACCGGCCGCGCCGGACCCATCAGCGCCGCTTGCGCAACATATTCCTGCACGGTGCCTACGTCGTACGCGATTACCATCGACCGTCCACCCAGTACGTAACTTGGACGCACCAGCACCGGCAACCCAATTTCGCCGGCGACGCGCGCGGCTTCTTCCGGTACCAGCGCGGTCGCATTCCGCGGTTGCGGAATCTTTAGCTCCTCGAGCAATCGCCCAAACCGCCGCCGGTCTTCAGCCAAATCGATCGATTCCGGCGTGGTTCCGATGATGGGCACGCCATTCCGCTTCAATTCCAGCGCGAGATTCAGCGGCGTTTGCCCGCCAAACTGCACGATTACGCCTTGCGGTTTTTCGCGTTCGACAATCGCCAACACGTCTTCGAGAGTCAACGGCTCGAAATACAAACGATCCGAGGTGTCGTAGTCGGTGGAAACCGTCTCCGGATTGCAATTCACCATGATCGTTTCGTAACCGTCTTCGCGCAGTGCGAACGAAGCATGGCAGCAGCAGTAATCGAATTCGATTCCCTGCGCGATGCGATTCGGCCCGCTGCCAAGAATCATGATTTTTGAGCGGGGCTGCGGATCCGATTCGTCCTCTTCCTCATAGGTCGAATACATGTACGGTGTGAAGGATTCAAACTCCGCGGCGCAGGTATCCACGCGTTTGAAGACCGGCGCAACGCCGTAGCGCGCGCGTTGCAAACGCACTGCCGCGGGTGTTGTCTTCCAAATCTGCGCAAGAACTTCGTCGCTGGTTCCGTAACGTTTCACCTCGCGGAGCAAATCGCGCGACGCCGTCTCGACCGTCACGCTCGCAGCGCGCCGGTTCATCGCGTTGATCTCTTCGATTTGCTGGATGAACCACGGATCGATTTTCGTAAGCTCGCAAATCTCGCTGGCGGGAAGCCCGCGCTCGACCGCTGTCAGCAGCCAGTGGATGCGATCCGCTCGCGGCGTCGCGAGCTTTTCGCGCAACAACGATTCCGGCGTCTCGGCGGGTGCGCGCCACGGCGCGTGCGGCTCAAGCGAACGAATTCCCTTCTGCAGAGCCTCTTTAAACGTTCGCCCGATGGCCATCACTTCGCCGACCGACTTCATTTGCGTTCCGAGCGTGGTGTCCGCCCCCGGGAATTTCTCGAACTGCCATTTCGGGATTTTTACCACCACATAGTCGATGGTCGGTTCGAAACACGCCGGGGTCATCTTGGTAATGTCGTTAGGAATCTCGTCCAAAGTCATGCCAACGGCCAGGCGGGCAGCGATTTTCGCGATCGGAAAGCCCGTAGCCTTGCTGGCCAGCGCGGAGCTGCGAGACACGCGCGGGTTCATTTCGATCACCACCATGCGGCCGTTTTCCGGATTGATTCCAAACTGAACGTTCGATCCCCCGGTCTCAACGCCGACTTCACGCACGATGGCCGCCGCGGCATCACGCATGCGCTGATATTCCTTGTCGGTCAGGGTCTGCGCGGGCGCGACAGTGATCGAGTCGCCTGTGTGAACGCCCATGGGGTCGAAATTCTCGATCGAGCAAATAACCACGAAGTTGTCGCGGAAATCGCGCATCACTTCGAGCTCGTATTCTTTCCAACCAAGAACGGATTCTTCCACAAGCGCTTCGTGCACCGGACTCATGTCCAGCGCATGCGAGATCGCTTCGCCAAACTCTTCGCGGTTGTAAGCGATCGACCCGCCCGTGCCTCCCAGCGTAAACGAAGGCCGGATGACCAGCGGAAATCCCAGTTGATCGCACAAGCGCAGCGCATCCTGGGCGTTGTTGACCAGCGCTGATGCCGGCACTTCCAATCCGATCTTGCGGCATGCGTCCTTGAACCAGAGGCGGTCTTCGGCGACCTTGATGGCCCGCAAGGACGCACCGATCATTTCGACTTTGTATTTCTCGAGAATCCCGCTCTCGGCCAGCTCGACGGCCAGATTCAGCGCCGTTTGCCCACCAACGGTCGGCAAGAGCGCTTGTGGCCTTTCACGCGAAATAATCTCTTCGAGATATTCCTTGGTCAGCGGCTCGATGTACGTGCGATGCGCCAGCTCCGGATCGGTCATGATCGTAGCCGGATTGGAATTCACCAGCACCACCTCGTAGCCTTCGCTGCGCAGCGCCTTGCAAGCCTGTGCCCCCGAATAGTCGAATTCGCACGCCTGCCCGATGACAATAGGCCCGGAGCCGATAATCAGAATCTTCTTGATGTCTTTCCTCTTGGGCATGGACTTGGTCAAAATCCTTTGACAGAAAGCAAAGCTCGGTGTTCAGCAATGCGCTACATTCAACACGATCGACAAAGGCTGCTTCGGTGTTTCCGGCGCAATTTCAATCCTCACGACGCGGGTCTTAAATCCCTGCGACTGAATGACAACGGTGTAAGCGCCCGGGCTGAGCGCCGCCAAAAACCGGCCGTATTCATCGGCGTTGAGTTTGACAGGATTCCCGTTTTCCTCCGAAGCGCGACGATATACCGCGACCTCCGCTTTGCCGATACCAGCGCCAGAAATATCCTTGACCACGCCTTCGAAGGTTTGACCGCGCATTTCGATCGGCAATTTCTCTGCTTCTCTTGCCATCTCATAGGGAGTCGGCGGAGGAGGAGGAAGCGGAGAAAGCAACAACGAGAATTCACTGCGGGTGGCATTCGCGAACTTCGTTACATCCAGGCAAAGCGCACCACTTAGTCGCGTATCGGTAGTCGCGGTAAAACAATATTGACCGGGGGACAGTTCCTTTAACTCGGCGATTCCCAGAGCATCGGTGGTAATGGTGGTCGAAGCCTGCTTGCCGTCCGGCAACCAGGTATTGATTGCGATGGTGACGTTCTTTCGCGGCTGGCCGTCGCGCAAAACCGTCAGGCGCACATTTTGGTGGGAGGGTAGACTCGGCTCGGCAACAACCACGCATTCGCCGTACGCGAAAGCCGTCGCGGTGAGACTGGCTACGCCAATCGCCAGGAGTCTCATCGGCGGGAACTTCCAGGTTGTGCAAATTCTTTCATCAGGTCAGTGAACTGCGTGAACAGATAGTGCGAATCGTGAGGGCCCGGCGATGCTTCCGGATGATATTGCACGCTGAACAGCGGCAGCGATTTGTGGCGCAGGCCTTCGTTGGTGTTGTCGTTCAGGTTGAGGTGCGTGACTTCGACATCACCGGACGGCAGCGAGTCGGGGTCCACACAGAAGCCATGATTTTGCGACGTAATTTCGACTTTCTCGGTGAGCAGGTTCTTTACCGGGTGGTTCGACCCGTGATGACCGAATTTCAGCTTGAAGGTTTTCCCACCCAGGGCCAGTCCGCATAACTGGTGCCCAAGGCAGATGCCGAAGACCGGGACTTTGCCAACAAGCTTGCGGATCCCCTCGATGGCATAGCCCGCCGGTTCGGGATCGCCCGGGCCATTCGAAAGAAACACGCCGTCGGGACCCATGGCGAGCACGTCTTCCGCTGATGTTTGCGCGGGAACCACCGCGACTTCGCACTGGTGATCGACCAGCAGGCGCAAGATGTTCTGCTTGATTCCGTAGTCATAGGCGACGACGCGATGCCTGCGGCCTTCCTGGCCGCCGCCGGATTCGCCCATCTGTTCGGTCCACGGAGAGCTTACGAAATCGATCGAGCCGGTGTCCCACTTGTACGTTTTGTTGCAGGAAACGCGGCTGGCCAGCTCTTGGCCCGCCATGCTAGGCAGCTGCTTGGCTTCGAAAATCAATTGATCCGCAGGCGTGCCGTCGGTCGAGACCACGCCGCGAAGCGCGCCAGTCTGACGCAGGTGGCGCACGAGCGCACGCGTATCGATATCCCAAATCACTGGAATCTTGTGGCGATTCAGATACAGCTGAGCGGTTTCCCCCGAACGCCAGTTCGAAGAGACCTGCGAAAATTCCCTCACGATCAGCGATTCGATGTAGGGCCGCGCCGATTCCTGGTCGTCCAGATTCGCGCCTACATTTCCTATGTGCGGATAGGTGAGGCAAACAATCTGCCCGGCGTAACTGGGGTCGGTGAAAACTTCCTGATATCCGGTGAGGCTGGTATTAAAAACGACTTCGCCGCCCCGGCGCGTGATCGCGCCGGCCGCGCGGCCGTTAAAGACGCGCCCGTCTTCCAGCGCGAGTATGGCGGGCCGATGTTGAACTTCGTTCAGTGGATCCTCCGTCGCAAATCATTTCGTTTTTGCTTCCGTCGTTGACGTCGTGGACAGCGAGCCAAAATGATCGACGGGCCAATACGCGAACACCGCGCGCCCGTAGATATAGTGGCTGGCCACCGGACCGAACACGCGCGAGTCATTCGAACTGATGCGGTGATCGCCCATTACAAAATAACTGTCCTCAGGCACACTCACCGGGCCGAAATCACTCAGGTCCTCATATTGCGGGGGAACATACGGCTCGGCGAGCGAGACGCCGTTGACGTACACCACGCCCTTGCGGATCTCCACCATTTCTCCCGGCAGACCCACGACGCGCTTGATAAACGATTTCGAGCGGTCCAGCGGGTACCAGAACACGACCACGTCGCCACGGTCGATGGGCTCAAAGCGGTAGACGAACTTATTGATGAAGATGCGTTCTTGGTCGGAGAGCAAAGGCGCCATGCTGGTGCCTTCGACCTTCACCGGTTGGTAGAGGAAAACGATGATGACCAGAGCCAGGCCGATGGCGATCAGCAGGTCGCGCGTCCAGATGCGAATTTCATTCCGCAGCGAATGGCTGGAAGTCAACGGATCAGGGGTCGCGCCGGGAGTTAACGTGGGCGTGGGGACTTCCGTGACCGCGGTGCTGGAAGGATGTCGCTCGTCCGGGCTTTGCATTTTTTCGCTGCCTTGTATTTATAACATGGGCGTCGCGCGCTGCGCCAGATGTTGCTTTGCCAGAACACGAGTCGCGCGACCGCCCGCGACCTTGGCGGATGGGTGTTCCCTTCCATAGGACGCAGGGTGGCTCTGCACCGTTGCTTAGTGCGGGCCCGCCAATGGCTCTTTTACGCTTCCAACGCGTAGTTCAGCGAGGCTAGCGCGGCGATGACGGCGGTTTCTGTACGCAGGATCAGCTTCCCGAGAGACGCTTCGCGAAAGCCCGCGGCGGTCGCCGAAGCGAATTCTTCATCGGTCCAACCGCCTTCAGGGCCGATCGCGAGCGTGGCTTGGGGCAGTTTTTGCGTGGCCAGGACGTCACGTAACGCCTCTGCGCCGCTGCGCTCGGACAGCATGACCTTTGCACCCCTCTGAGGTTTGCCGAACGCCTCGTCGGGTCGTAGCGGCAATCCCAAAACCGGCACGCGAAGCCGGCGCGACTGCTGCGACGCCTCAATCACGATTTTCTTCCAACGCTCGGCCCGCTTGTGTGCGGCAGCCAGCAAGGCCTTTTCACTGCGGGCTCCGGCCAGGGGAACGATGGTGCTAACGCCAAGTTCGGTGGCTTTCTCGATGGCCCATTCGAAGGCGTCGAATTTCACAATGGAGAGAAGCAGCGTGACCTCAATGCCTGGCGTGTGCGCTGGAATTTGCTCGAGGAGCGCGAAATCGACGCGGTCGCGGGACACCGCCTCGATACGGCCCAGCCAGACGCGCTCGCCGTCGCTCAATTCGTAGAGTTGGCCAGGTTGGGCACGCAGCACCCGGCCCAAATGGTGCGCTGTGTCGCCTTCAATGACGGCCGATTGACCGGCAAATTGCTCCACGAAGAATCGTCTGCGCATGGTGGGGATTTTACATTACCGGGAGGGTATGTCTTCCCAAACGCGCGCACGGGATGGGTGCGGCGAGCGTTGGCGGTAACTCACCCGAGCCTGAAGCCGCCCTCTTGAAGAAGCTGGAGTTTAGCGTTAACTTCAAGCGCAGCACACGGGCCGGGCAAAAATTATCGGCGTAGCCAAAATTAGCCGCTATCCGAATATGTCTTTGACTTTGTCGAAGATCGAGGAATTCCGCTCCGCCGGCTTGTTTTCTACCTTCAGCGAGGAGCCGAGCTCTTCGATCAGCTTGCGCTGCTCGCGCGTAAGCTTGGTCGGGGTGATCACCCGCACGTGATAGTACAAGTCGCCTTTGCCTCCGCCGCGCGGGTCCGCCAAACCTTTGGACTTGAGGCGGAACACCGCTCCGCTTTGCGTGCCCTCGGGAATCTTCAGCTTTTCCTCGGCGTTCAGGCCAGGCACCTGGAGTTCGGTCCCAAGCGTAGCCTGCGCAATGCTGATGGGAATCGTGCAATATAAATCAGCGCCACGACGTTCGAAGAACGGGTGCTCTTTAACGTCGAGCACGACGTACAAATCTCCAGCCGGGCCGCCGTTTGGTCCAGGCTCGCCTTCGCCGCCCACGCGCAGGCGCGTGCCCGTATCGACCCCGGGTGGAATGCGCAACTCGATGGTGCGTTCGCGCTCGATGCGTCCCTGCCCGCGGCAATCCGGGCACCGCTCGCGGACGATTTGTCCGGCGCCCTGGCAAGCCGGGCAGGTGCGCGTGATGGTGAAAAACCCCTGCTGGTAGGCGAGCTGCCCGCGCCCGCTGCAGGTCTGGCAGGCAATCACTCCGGTTCCTTTTTTCGCGCCGGTGCCATTGCACGATTCACAAAACTCCTGCCGCGGCAGCTTCACCTTGGTTGCCACACCGGCGGATGCCTCTTCGAAGGTGAGCGTCATGTCATAGCGCAAATCTGCGCCACGCTGCGCGCGCGTCCGGCCACCGCGACGCCCGCCCGAGAACATGTCCTCAAATCCGAAGAAATCGCCGAAAATGTCGTGGAAGTCCTGGAAGATGGTGCCATTGAAGTCCACACCCGCGGCGGAACCCGAAAGTCCCGCATGGCCGTACGTATCGTAGACTTGCCGCTTCTGCGGATCGCTAAGGATGCTGTACGCTTCCGTGCTTTCGCGGAATTTCACTTCCGCCTCGGCTTTATTCTCCGGGTTGCGGTCCGGATGCCATTTCAGCGCGCACTTGCGGTACGACGCCTTGATCTCTTCGACGCTTGCGGTGCGCGAAACGCTGAGAATCTCGTAATAGTCCCGTTGGTTCGACTTCGGCATGCGACTTCGTTCTCCTTGGGAAGTTCCCTGCTAATTCACGGTCTTCTTTGATGCCGGAGCAGCGTTTACGGCTACGCGCACCATCGCCGGGCGTAGCACGCGGCCATGAAACAGATAGCCCGGCTGAAAAACCTGCACGATGGTGCCGTCCTCGTGATCGGAGGTTTCCAGTCGATCCATGGCCTGATGCGAGTGCGGGTCGAATTGCTTCCCGATCGGATCGAAGCGCTCGACACCCAGCTTTGTCACGTTGTCGATGAGTTGCTTGTAGATCAGCTCGAAACCTTTACGATAGACCTCGTATTCCTTCTCGCGATGCGCCGCCAGCGCGTGCTCGAACCCGTCGATCACCGGGATCAGTCCTTCGATCAGGCGCGCGGTAGTGCGCTTGGAATCGTCGGTGCGTTCCTTCTCGATGCGCTTGCGATAGTTGTCGAAGTCCGCTTGACGGCGTAGCAACGTTTGTCGCAAATCGTCAAGTTCCGCGAGGAGTTTCGCGCCTTCCGCGTCGTTGCCCGGTTGATCCGGCGGCGTATTTTTGGGGTCCATAAATGGATCCGAAGCGTCGTTCGCCTCATCGCTTTCCATATTAATATTCGTGTCCTTTTCAGGCACTTTCTTGCCTTTCTTCTGCCAAAAGTCTCTCAAATTTTGCTCAGTGTTTCGCTGAATAGCTGCGCCACGTAGGCAACTGCAGTGATGGCGCGCTCGTAGTGCATGCGCGTCGGCCCCAGCACCCCGAGCGAACCCTGCACCAGATCGTGCCGCATGTACGGAGCGCTGATCAGCGCCAGATTCTCCCCGGACTCCGAAATCTCTTTCACGCCGATCTGCACGTACACCGGTTCCGGCCCATCGATGCACGCATTCAAGACCGTCACCAGCCGGTGCTTCTCTTCAATCGCTGACAACACATCGCGCAATTGCGCCTGGTCCGCGAATTCTCCCGCTCCGACCATCTGCGCCGCGCCTTCCACGTATACCTGGCGGGCGCGATCGTCGGCGAGTACCACCGGATCGCACAGCGCCAGCGCGCTTTGCACGATGCCTTCGTACCGCTCGCGCTCGTTGGCGAGCTTCAATAGCAGGTCGCCGCGAATCGCTTCCAGAGTCCAACCGGAGTAGTGTCGATTCAAAAAGTCCGCGGTCGCATCGAGTTCGATCTGCGTGAACGGCCGCGGCGGCCGCAGAATTTTGTCGCGCGTGTTCCCGCCCGGCGAAATCAGTACCACCACCACGCGCCCGTCCGGCAGCAGCCACATGCGCGCGTGCTCGATCACCGTCTTGCCCATCGGAGGCGACACGATGATCCCCAATCCATTGGACACTTCCGCAAGCACATGTCCGGCGCGCTCGGTTACTTCCGAAGCGTTGGTGGCCGCGCCGATCTCGCGTTGGATCCATTCCTTGTCCACGACGCTCAATGTCGCCTGCGTGGCGATTTCCTGGGCGAAGAAGCGATAAGCAGCCGCGGTGGGCACGCGTCCGGCCGAAGTGTGCGGCTGGTACAGAAAGCCACCGTCCTCTAGCTCAACCATCACATTGCGGATCGTCGCCGTGCTGATGGTCTCCTCAAAGCGCGCGGACACCGCTCGTGAAGACACCGGTTCGCCGGTCTCAATATACGTTCGCACCACGTCGGCTAAAATCTGCCGATTACGGCGCTCTTGCAGAGCGGGAGTCCTCATAAGAAGCACTCGGTCCTGGGTGCCTACTACCATTGTAGGAACGCTGTCAACGATCGTCAACGCACGGCCACTACCGTGTTCCGAGGATTGCGGATTGCCCCACTTCGGTGCATCCTAAAATAATGGAGCAAGCTATTCCGGTGTTCGGAGTCAGAAACGAAACGCTGCCGTTCAAAACCCGCCCGTGCGCCTACGCTGTCGCAATAAATGCGGAAGGTTTGGTCGCTGCCGTACACGAATCGCAGGGATTTCATCTGCCAGGAGGCGGAATGGAGCCCCCCGAAACTCCGCTCGAAACGATACACCGCGAAGTCCGCGAAGAACTCGGCTGCCGCGTGGTGTTGGGCCAACGCATAGGCCAAGCCATGAAATACTTCGATTCAGACGGCTATTGCCAGGCCTTGTACGCGACCTTTTACGCCGGCGAGCTCGCCGAACAAATTGCCCAAACCCACGAACACGAATTGCGATGGGTGCGGCCCGAAGATTTATTTCACGACCACCACGCTTGGGCCGCGCAGAAGCGGCTGGCAACCCAACTAGAGGCCGCGCACAAATAAAAATCGCCGGGGATTTACAAAACTCCGGGCTTGCCAACGGGAATCGCGAAAATCTCAGTTGTTGTCGATCTGCGCTCGCTGCAGTTTGTCCGAGTAGTCGATGTACAGCGTCTTCCACTCGGTGAAGAAGTCGATCGCCGCAACGGCCGCTTCGCGATGTCCGTTGCCCGTTTGCTTGGTCCCACCAAACGGCAAATGCGTTTCCGCACCAATCGTCGGCGCATTCACGTAAACGATGCCGGTATACAAATCGCGTATGGCCTGAAACGCTCGGTTCACGTCGCGCGTGTAGATCGACGCCGACAATCCGTACGGCACTCCATTGGCCACCTCGATCGCTTCATCGAACCCGCCAATCGGAATCACCGACACCACCGGGCCGAAAATCTCCTCCTGCGCGATGCGCATCTTTGCACCGCAATCGCCAAACACCGTCGGCGCGTGGAACCAACCCTTGGCGTGCGCTCCGGAATCAAGCCGGTTCCCGCCGGTCAACAGCTTCGCGCCCTCATTCTTCCCGATCTCCACGTACTCCATCACCGTCTTCAGTTGCTGCTCGTTGATACACGGCCCCATTTCCACCGTAGAATCGAGCCCGTCACCCACTTTCAATTTCTTGACGCGGTCCACGAAGCGAGAAATAAATTCGCCATAAATCGATTTGTGCACCGCCACGCGGCTGGCCGCCGTGCAACGCTGCCCGGTCGTGCCGAAACCACCCCACACCGCGCCGTCCACGGCCAAATCCAGATTCGCGTCGTCCATCACGATGATGATGTTTTTCCCGCCCATCTCCAGGCTGCAATGCTTGAACTCCGGCGCGCACGCCTGCGCAATCAACCGCCCCACCGCCGTCGATCCCGTGAAGCTGATCACCGGCGCATCGGAATGCTGCGCCAGTGGAGCCCCGGCGTTCGGCCCATCCCCACTCACCAGATTCACAACGCCCGACGGCACGCCTGCCTCTGTAAGGATTTGCACCAAGTGATACGAAGACAACGGGGTGTCCTCGGCCGGCTTCAACACCACGGTATTCCCGCTGATCAGCGCAGGCATCATCTTCCACGACGGAATCGCCATCGGAAAATTCCACGGCGTGATCATGCCGCACACGCCAATCGACTGCCGCACGCTCATCGCGAACTTATTTGGCAGCTCCGAAGGAGTCGTCTGCCCAAACAGCCGCCGCCCTTCCCCTGCCATGTAATACGTCATGTCGATGGCTTCCTGAACGTCTCCGCGCGTCTCTGCCATGACTTTGCCCATCTCCCGCGTCATATCCTTCGAGAATTCCTCTTTCCGCTGCACCAGCAACTCCGCCGCGCGAAACAATATCTCCGCGCGCTTGGGCGCCGGCGTCAGCCGCCAGTTCGGGTAGGCCGCCTTGGCCGCGTCCACCGCCGCGTCCACATCCTCGGACGTCGAAGACACGAACATCCCAACCAGCTCATCGGTGTTCGCCGGATTGCGATTTTCGTAAGCGTTGCCTCCCCGCGAATCCACCCATTCGCCGTTGATGAAGTTCTTGTACACGCGAGGCGCCGGTGCTGTGGCCATACGTCCTCCTGAGTGCTCGATCTGGATCTTATCCGTTGCGGATTCAACGCAGGAATTACCGCTGGAAACTAAAGTCTATCGCCCGCGGAGCACGCCCGTCAAACCGCACCGGCCGACCGAATTTGCGCGTTCCTGGCAATCCCGCGCGCTTGACGTACTCGCCCGCGCACAAGCCGGCGAGGTTTTACATGGTTTTTACAAATCGAAGGCAATTGCTCCGCTACACATCGTTATTCTTGGTAGCAAGTAATTGATTCTCCTTGGGCACAAATAGGCCGGAGATTGCGCCCGCAAACTCCGGCCTTCTTCTTCGCCCGCGATCCCACCGGCAACAGGCTAGATCATGCCAAGCCATTAGATGGTAGGGGACCCCAGGACCCTTGCACCCATCTGGGCAACAAACCAGGCGCACCAGTATCCCTGCACGCCAGTCACAACTGGAAACATTGCTTGTGTGGAACACGACCCGGAACTCGACGCCGTTATTGCCGCGATGTCTGCAACTGGTTTCCGCTCAATCGTGATGTCGAATTGGGCGGCGCGATAGGTTCTGCAATTCCGGCGGTTTGCGAACCCAAGCCCAATTTCTGCAACGTGAGCGCATCAAGCTTTCCCGAAGGGTTCAACCCGTGCTTGCTCTGAAACTTCTTCATGCCCTCGACGGTCGAATCATCCCACTTGCCGGTCGGATCGGTATCGAAAGCTCCTTCTTTGGCCAACGCTTGTTGAATCTCCGAAATTCGCTCCGGAGTCGGAACCATCTGCCCTTTGTCTTTGTGGCGCGAACTGACTTTTTTCGAGGGGCTGTGCGCGGTCTTGCCGGTGCTCTTGGAGGCTGGCGTTTTCGGAGTAGCTGTGGTCGTCTGCACGACGCTAGAACTCGCAAACACACCCGAGCCTGCCGTCACCAATAGCGCCAGGACCAGGTGCATTGCTTTTCGCGGAACCATCCAGCCTCAGTTTTCTGCCGCGGACCTTACGCTGCCAGGTCCGCCATGCAAACTGCCTGTCGCGTGCAAACTATTGTTTGCTGTCCGCCGGCACTACGCCTGGCAGGAACACCGTAAACGTTCGGTCGCTATCCCCACGCCGGAGAACCTTGAACACGACATTCTGGCCGGCCTTGAGACTCCCCACGGCCTTTTTGTAGTCATCCAGCGAGCTGACCGCTTGGCGGTTGATTTCGGTAATGACGTCGCCCCGGCCAAAACCCAGGTCGTCGGCGAAGCTCGCTGGATCGACGTCGGTCACCAGCACGCCGTGTTGTCCTTCCATGCCCAAGTGGGAAGCGCGATCCGGGGTGAGACTATCGACCCGCAAGCCAAATTCGGCTGGCGCGGATTCCCCCGGCTGGTCGCCCATGCGGCCCGCCTGCGTCGGAAACACCCGCGTACGATCTTCCACGACCGCGGTAGTTTCCTTCGCCGCTCGATCACGCACGTAGTCCAGCTTGACCTTGCTGCCGATCGGCGCTTGCGCGATCGGATTGACCAGATCGTTGCCAGTCTTCACGGGCTTGCCGTTGACTGCCGTGATGACGTCGCCGCCCTTCAGCCCTGCCTTTTCTGCCGGGCTGCCAGGCTCGACCATACCGATCACCACGCCATTCGCTGCTCCCAATTCCTTCAACGTGATTGCATTCGTTCCCAGGTCTTCCTGGAAGCTTACGCCGATCGAACCGCGCGTCACGCGGCCCTGCGAAATAATCTGGTTGTATACATTGATCGCCGCCGTCGAGGGCATGGCAAAGCCCACTCCCTCGTAGCCTCGGCTTCCCGTGATGATCGCTGTATTGATCCCGATCACTTCGCCCGCCAGATCCACCAGCGGCCCGCCGGAATTGCCGGGATTGATGGCTGCGTCGGTCTGCAAGAACCTCTGGAATTGATGGTCGGGCCCGCCGATGTTGCCGCGGTCCTTCGCGCTGATGATTCCCGCAGTCACCGTGGCGTTCAAGCCGAACGGGCTGCCAATGGCCAGCACCCAGTCACCGACTTGCACGCCGTCCGAATTCCCCAGCTTCGCTGTCGGCAAGTCCTTGTTCGCGTCGATCTTGATTACCGCCAGGTCCGTATTCTCGTCCACGCCGATTACTTTCGCGGTGTACTTGTTCGGATCGCCGTCCAGCTGCACTTGAATCTTTGTCGCCTGCTCGACCACGTGATTGTTGGTCAGGATGTAACCGCGCTTGTCCACAATCACGCCCGAGCCGAGACTGCGTTCCGCTTGTGGCGGCGCGTCCTGCCGTCCGTCGAAGAACCGGTCGAAAAAGTCCTGCATCGGGTCGTCTTGATCGCCTGGTTGCTGCTGCGGAGTGCGGCGCTTCTTGGTGGAAGACTTCCGCTCAAACACTTGCGTGGTCGCGATATTCACCACTGCCGGTTCGACGCGCGTGACAATGTTGGAAAATGAATTCGAGGCGGGAATCGGGTCCGGTACCGCCAACGCCGTCGCATTCGTCCCCGCAAACGACAGCGTCTTCATCGCCGACACTTTGCCGGATACGATGGAACCGATCAAAATACCAACGCCCAGCGTTACCACCACAAATCCGGAAGCCAGGACCTTCCGCCGGCGCGCCCAATTGAACAAATCTTGTACTTGCTGACCCATATCGTCCCGCTCCTCTATCCTCAGAAGACGTCACGCCCGCCAATCCAATAAAGTATAGCACCACGCCCCAACCAGGGCTGAGTGCCAAAGGCGTTGCACCACAACATACACTGGCCGGAAGGCCGGGTGCTTGGGTGGCAAGGCTCGTGCGTCCCGTCGGGAATGTTAGCTTCAACGTTCCTCTGTGGCTCGCTACGCCTATTGGACGCGCCAGACCCCCAATCTGTTGTCATCGATTATCTCGGTCCGAATACCCAGGCGCGCACGGCCCCGGGCCCCTGGATTGCCCCCTGGATTGCCACTTGACAACTCCTGGGTTCTCAAGCATAAATTGTTTAGCCGCTGTTGCGGCGGGTCGATCGCCGGGCGATCGCACTTAACGTGGCGATTTAGGGCAACTTGCTCCACGTAAAAAACTGCTAAAGAGCTTTAGAGTTTCCCAGAAGAATTTCTGAGAGCCCTCCAAGCCTTTGGCACGGAGGGTTTTTTAATTCCCCCTCCCTGCTGCCCTAAATAATTCGCCACGCTATTGGACCGCACGGCTGCGGCGAGCAAAATCGCGTTCGCCGGCACCGACAAGATCGCGTCGACCTTCTGAACCGGCAGCAAAGAGTGTCGTTCGGAGGACATCCGGCGAGGATGCCCGATGAATTTCAACCAACGCAGCCGTTACACCGGGGGAAGTTTTGGTTGGTAGGGCACGGCTTCAACCGTGCCATTAGCGCTTCCGGATCGTCGCCTCTAGCCGGTGAGGGTCCGTTCTATCGCGTCACGAAAGGGAACCATGTCCGACTCTTACGAACTACGCTGTAAAGAATGTGGCAAAACCTGGGGCAACTCTCCTCGTTCCTTCTGCGAAGACTGCTTTTCCCCCCTCGAAGTCTCCTTCGACTACGCTTCCCTCAAAAAAGCCGTCCGCCGCGAAGATCTAGCCTTTCGCCCATTCGACATGTGGCGTTACTCGGAATTCCTCCCACTCCCGGCAAACTTCTCAGCTCCCAACGCCGTAGGCGGCACCCCGCTGGTCGCCGCGAAAAACCTTGCCGCGCACTGGGGCCTGAAAAGCCTCTACGTTAAGAACGACGCCGTCTGCTTCCCCTCCCTTTCCTTCAAAGACCGCGTCGTAGCCACCGCGTTAGCCGCCGCGCGCCGCTTCGGTTTCGAAACCGTAGGCTGCTCCTCGACCGGCAATCTAGCCAACGCTGTCGCCGCACAAGCCGCCCAGCAGGGCTTCGACGCCTGCGTCTTCATCCCCGCCGATCTCGAACCTGCGAAGATTCTGAACACCGCCGTCTACGGCGCCCGCATTGTTCGCATCAACGGCAACTACGACCACGTCAATCGCCTTTGCGCTCAAATCGCCGACCGCTTCAAGTGGGGTCTGGTCAACGTCAACCTCCGCCCCTACTACTCCGAAGGCTCAAAAACCCACGGCTTCGAAATCGCCGAGCAACTAGGCTGGCGCCTCCCCGACAACGTCGTCGTCCCCATGGCCGGCGGCTCGCTGATTGGCAAAATCTCCAAAGCCTTCCGCGAACTGGTCGAACTAGGTTGGGTCGAACCTAAACACGTAAAATTCTTCGGCGCCCAAGCCACCGGCTGCTCGCCCATCTCCACCGCCGTCAAGCGCGGCCTGAACCGCTTTGAACCCCAAAAACCCAACACCATCGCTCGCTCGCTCGCCATCGGCAACCCCGCCGACGGCAACTACGCCGCCAAACAAATCCTGGAAAGCGGCGGCTGGGCGGAAGACGTCTCCGATCCCGAGATCATCGCCGCGATAAAGCTCCTCGCCGAGGCCGAAGGCATCTTCACCGAAACCGCCGGCGGCGTAACCGCGGGCGTAACCCAGAAACTGATCCGCGAAGGCCGCATCCACCCCAACGAAACCACGGTGGTCTCCATCACCGGCAACGGCCTAAAAACGACAGACGCTATCGCCGCCGAATTCCCCGTAACCGAAGCCATCGCCCCCCGCCTCGACGCCTTCGAGGCCTACCTCGACAACCAACTCGCAACAGCAGCAGGCAAGTCGTGATCAACCATTGCAGCGGCGGGGCTCGCTCCGCCCGGCGTCAACTTCAACTTCGGTGCGTCCCGCCAACGCACGCCCAAGGAGCCTAAAGAATGCCCATAACCATCGAAATCCCTACCGCTTTCCGCCGCTTCACCGACGGCGCACCCAAAGTCGACTGCACCGCCACGACGATAGCCGACGCCCTAAACACGCTCACCACCCGCTATCCCGAACTAAGCCGCCACGTCCGCGACGACTCCGGCCAAATCCGCCAGTTCCTAAACGTCTACCTCAACGAAGAAGACATCCGCTTCCTGGGTGGCGAATCCTGCACCCTGAAAGAGGGCGACCGCGTCCTCCTGGTCCCCAGCATAGCCGGCGGCTGCGCAACCTGATCCTGTCCCCGTGGGACAACAGCCGGCGACGATCCGGTTCCTTCCCTCGTAGGGGTACGGCACCGCTGTGCACGCCCCTGCCCAAGCCGCCCCTACAAGGTCAATAAGGAAAATAAAGCCAGCCCTTAGTGCGCTTACCCTTGTGAAAATCAAGAGTTGAAAAAAGAACCTGGGGAGGGAGAGTGAAAAACTCGCCCACACAAAATCGTCCCCAAACTCGGTCACGGTCCTCCAAACCGTGGCCCACTGGCAACTCGCCCCGAGCATTTCGCCATCGCAGTACGCGCTAGCTACCGAACTAAACTCCGGCGTGTTGCGTTCTTGTACAAGACGAGAGACCACCGCCCCTCGTCTAAGGGCACATCTGGCTGGCCACCCTCACCGGCCGCCAAGGAGCATCTATGAGAAATCGCTGGCGCGACCTCGTCTTTGGCATGCGGCTCCTCTGGAAAAACCCCGGCTTCACTACCGTCGCAGTGTTGGCACTCGCCCTCGGCATCGGCGCCAACACCTCGATCTTCAGCGTCGTCTACGCCACGCTGCTCGCTCCGCTGCCCTATCACCAGCCTGACCGCATCGTCATGGTCTGGTCCAAAGTAAACACCCGCCGCAACGGAGTCTCTGCAGGTGACTTCCTCGACTGGCAACGCCAGAACACCACCTTCGAAGCCATCGCCGCCTGGACCGGCCGCCAGATGAGCCTGAGCACTTCGGCCCACCCCGAACAAGTCCAGGCCGAGGCGTGCACTCCAGGCTTTCTCTATGTACTCGGGCAGCCCTTCCTTTTGGGCCGCGACTTCCTGCCCGAGGAAGGCCAGCTCGGCAAAGATCTGGAAGTGATTCTCACCTATCGCCTCTGGAAGAACCGCTTCGGCGGCGACAAGGGTATCGTCGGGCAGCCGATCCGCATGGATGGGCGGCAATACACGGTAGTCGGCGTCCTGGCGCCCGGCGCCACCGACCGCGTCCAAAGTGAACTCTACGTCCCGCTGGCATTCAAGCCGGAGCAGCTGAATCACGAGTTCCACTGGATTCTGGTGATGGCCAGGCTAAAACCCGGCGTCACCGTGGCACAAGCCAACGCCGACATGGATTCGGTCACGCGGCACATCGCCACCGAATATCCAAAATCGAATCAGGGATGGGGCGCCACCGTCGAACCCCTCCAGAACGATTTCCTGGATCGCGACGTAATTCGCGCCCTCTGGATCTTGCTCGGCGCGGTAGCTTTCGTGCTCCTGATCGCTTGCGCCAACGTCGCCAATCTTCTGCTCGCCCGCGGCACCGCGCGCCAGAAAGAAATAGCCGTCCGCGGCGCTCTCGGCGCAACACGCATACAGATCTTCGGCCAGTTCCTCACCGAGAGTGTCGCCCTGGCGAGCATCGGCGGCGTGCTGGGCATTGCGTTAGCTTGGGCACTTCTGAAAGGCATCGTTGCCCTGATGCCTCCGTTCACTCTGCCCTCGGAAGCCGACGTTACCCTGAACATCCCGGTGCTGCTGTTCACGCTGTCCGCCACCATGCTTTCCGGAATCCTGTTCGGCTGCGCCCCGGCATTTCAAGCCGTACGGCTGAACTTGAATGACACGCTGAAAGAAGGCGGGCGAAGCGGAAGCGGTAGCGGCAAACACAAAGTCCGTTACGCGTTGGTTCTGACCGAATTCGCCCTGGCGTTAACGTTGCTTGCCGCGGCAGGCATCGCCATTCACGGCTTCTGGAGCCTCACCCACGTGGACATGGGCTTCCGTACCGATCACGTCCTTAAGTTCGATCTTCCGATGCCGGCCGATCGCTTGAAAAGTCCCGAGGAAATGACCGCTTTCTATCGAAACCTGATCGAACGGATTCAAGCCCTTCCCGGCGTTGTCTCCGCATCGGCCTCCACCGGCATTCCGATCTACGGCACAAGCTTCGGCATGCCGTTCGACATCGTGGGCAAAGCGGTGGCCGACCGCTCGCAACGCCCCGGCGCGGGATTCAACATGGTCAGTCCGGGTTACTTCCAAACCTTTGGAATCCGCATCGCCAAAGGTCGCGCGTTCACCGAAGCCGACGTCGCCCGGGGCGCGCCGGTAGCGATCGTTAACTCCGCTTTCGTAAAAAAGTATTTTCCAAATGTCGATCCGCTTACGCAGCAACTCGCCGTTGAACAGATCGTCCCGGGCACCGCGAAACTCGGCGACGCGATCCAATGGCAAATCGTGGGCGTGTACGAAAATGTGCGCAACGGCGGACCCAAGGGCGACGGCTTCCCTGAAATCGACGTGCCGTTCGCGCAAAGTCCCGAGCCCGGCGTAATCATGGCCGTGCGCACGCTGAGCCAGCCCGAAAACCTGAGCAAAAGCATTGCCGCGGTCATTCAATCCGTCGATCCCGACCTGCCCATGGCCGAAGTGAAAACAATGGATCAAGTCCTCGACGAATCGATGGGCGGCGACCGTTTCGGCGCCGTCCTGTTCGGCACGTTCGCGGGCGTGGCTTTGATCCTCGCCGCATTCGGCATTTACGGCGTGATGTCGTTCGCGGTCGCCCAGCGCAGGCATGAAATCGGCTTGCGTATGGCGCTAGGCGCGGCGCCTTCACAGGTTCTCGGGTTGATCTTGCGAGAAGGCATGACCCTCGGCCTGGTTGGCCTGGTGATCGGCTTTTTCGGCGCGTGGGGTGTCGGCCGCTTGATGAAAGGCCTGTTTTACGGCTCCGGCTCTCTCGATATCCCGGCGTTCAGCGCGGTCGGCGCGGTCCTGCTGCTGTCCGCGCTGATCGCCTGCTACGTGCCCGCCCGCCGCGCGACCCAGGTCGATCCCGTGGCCGCCCTGCGCCAGGATTAACATTCTTGACAGGAACACAGAATATAGAACCAGGCCGCTGTGCTATAACCGGATCTGCAGGAGGGCCCCATGATCGCTCGCCTCTGGTCTGCACGCGCCACCCCACAGAACTGGACCGCCTACGAACGGCATTTTATCGACAACGTCATCCCTGAACTCCGCGCACAAAAGGGTTACGTCGCCTCCAACCTGCTGAAGCGCGAAGCCGGCGACGAGATCGAAATTACCGTCATCAGCTTCTGGCATTCGCTGGAGGCCATCGACGCCTTTGCCGGAACCGACCGCGAGGCCGCCGTCGTAGCCTCCAATGTCACAGTTTTCCTCAGCAGCTTCGACCAGCGAGTGAAGCACTTCGAATTAGCCTTTGCGGACACCCCATTTGACCTGCGTTATGCGTAATTTCGCCGCACAGTTTGTCTCGCGAATATATAGCCGGGCGCCGCATCACTAGGCTAAGGTGATGTCACATGCTGGCCATTTGACATCACTGATGTGCTCGTGACATCATAAGCGCAATGCGGACCACTCTTTCCCTCGACGATGATGTTTTTCGTGAAGTAAAGGCGTACGCCGAAAGCCGCGACGTCGCGATCGGCAAGGCGGTATCGGAACTCGTGCGCCGTGGACTGCGCGCCCCCCTGCAGACCCGCCTGGTCAACGGCTTTCACGTCGTCGAACTGCCACCTGACTCGCCGCCGGTAACTACCGATGATGTCGCAAAGCTTCGGGACGCGCCGGAGTGAAAGCGGGTTTCCTGCTGGACGTGAATGTCCTTATCGCAATGGTTTGGCCTACCCATCGCGCACATGGAAAGGTGCAGGAATGGCTGGCCCGCCATGCGCGGGACGGATGGGCCACCTGCCCTCTGACCCAGACTGCCTTCGTCCGTATCCTCTCGAATCCTGCTTTCTCTCTCCATGCGCTCACGCCGTCCGATGCTGCCATCCTGCTGGGAGCCAACCTTGGCCATCCCGCGCACCGGTTCTGGACCGATGATATAGGCTTCGTGCAGGCACTCGAACCGTTCGCCCCCCGGCTGACGGGCCATCAACAAGTGACGGATGCCTATTTGCTAGGACTGGCGATCCAAAAGAAGGGGAAGCTTGTTACGATGGATTCTGCCATCCGGACGCTGCTGCCGGACAAGAGTCCGGAAGGTGCCTCTCTTGTCGTGCTCTAGACCAAAGCCGAACAATGCGGGTCCCAAATTCGGTTCAGCCGCCAACGTCTGCTTGTTTCGTTATCCCTTGGTTCGTTAGAGGGCCACACATTATAAAAGGGCGCCCCTTTGGAGTAGCTTTTGAGTGCGTTGCTCAAACCCTCCAGAAAGGACACCCTTTATGACCAGCACTAAATATATCGGCATGGATGTGCACAAGGAAAGTATTTCGATTGCGGTGATGAACTCCGTCGGCAAGGTAGTGATGGAATGCGTCATTGAGACCAAGGCGAGCACTATTCTGCAGTTTATCCAAGGGCTGCGCGGAGATTTGCGCGTCACCTTTGAAGAAGGAACCTGTGCGACCTGGTTGCACGACCTGCTGAAACCGTACGTCACGGAAGTCGTGGTGTGTAACCCGCGAAAGATTGCGTCACTAAAGGATGGTAGTAAGAGTGACCGGATCGATGCACACAAGCTGGCCGAACAGTTGTATATGAACAAAATCAAGCTGGTCTATCACGGAGAGCACGGCTTGAGAACGTTGAAGGAGTTGACGCGCAGTTATCTGACCATCAGCAAGGATCTCACGCGGGTCATGAATCGGCTCAAGGCGTTGTATCGCAGCTGGGGCATTCCGGTGTCGGCAACGAAGTGTATGCACCACCTCACCGTTCTGAATGGCTCAGCAAGATCCGTGAAGCTGGCGTCCGGCGACGCGCCGAACCCTACTACCAACAGCTGGATGTCTTGCGGTCCCTGCGCCAGGAGGTGCGGCGGGATCTGTTGTTGGAGAGCAAGAAGCACAAGGCGTGGAAACTGCTTCGCCAGATTCCAGGGATTGGTCCGATCCGAGCGGCGGTTCTCATGGCGATTCTGCAGACTCCTCATCGGTTTCGTACCAAGCGGCAGCTGTGGACCTATAGCGGTCTGGGATTAGAAACGCATGACAGTGCGCAATACGAAGTTGTGGAGGGACAGCTGCAACGCTCCAAGAAACCCGTGACGCTGCGTGGCCTAAATAAAAACCACAACCACGATCTCAAAGATATTTTCAAGGGTGCGGCCATGAGAGCCAGCACTGCGGCTGGGCCCCTGCGTGATTTTTACGAGGGCTTGCTTGCCAAAGGGAGACGACCAACGATGGCGCGCCTTACCTTAGCGAGGAAGATTGCTGCGGTCACCCTGATCATCTGGAAGAAGGACGTGCGTTTCGACGCCAACGAATTAAAACCACAAGCAGCTTGAGCGTTTCTGGCAGAGAGTCCGTGCCATCCCTGAGACCCATTTCTGGCGGTGGTCATCGGCTTCTTGAGACGCTCGATTCGAGGGGAAGTATCAACCGGAAAAGTCAGGCCCGTGCTTGAAACACGCGAGTCTCCGGAGCCACCCTATGCCCCCTTGGACAATCGAAGAAAACCATAGGCCGCGTGTCTCAAATAGGACCATGCATTGCCACTCATCCAGTGGACAACCATCCGGCTTGTTGTTTCAGAAAATGATTGGCGCCGTCACGACAGTAAATGGAACCAAAAGTTAGAGGGAAGCTTCTCTCCGTTTCGCACGCGGAGAAACAGGACTCTTGGCCTGAGAAAGACCACTCTCGGATCGAGAGTGCACGTTCAACCAGTTGGGCTGAATGTCGAAGTAAAAAGATCCGGCATCCGGCCGAAGGGGAGGTTTTTCTCTTGACATCCCTTTATATAGGACTTTTCCGGAAACATTTCCGGAACGACTTGCGTTACTTAAGACGACAAGGAGGTGTGTCCATGCGTCTCGCAACCACCCTGCTCGCAACGCTGAGCTTGACCGTCCCGGCAGCCCTGATTGCTCCGGCCCTCGCAGCAGATGCCCCGCAATCCAGGGTTTCGGTCAGCGACCTCAACAAGCATCCTTTCGACGTCGATTTCGCTCCAGATCAAAAAATTCGCATCGATCTTCGTTCTGGCGATTGCCGCATCGTAGGCGACGACACACACAAGATCTCTGTCCGCATGGACACCAAAGACGCGGACAAAGGCCGTGAGGTCACCGTCAACTTCAAGCACTTCGGGAATCACGGCGATCTGCGCGTATACGGCGGACCGAGAAACGACATCCAAATCACCATCGAAATCCCGAAGGATTCCGGCGTCGTCGTGCGCATGCCCTTTGGCGATCTAACGATGGAGGGCATCTCCGGGGACAAAGACGTCGAACTGCACGCCGGCGATCTTAGTATCGCGGTCGGCGCCGCCGCCGACTATCGACACATCGACGCCTCGGTCATCTCCGGCGACCTCCAAGCCGAACCGTTCGGCGAGTCACACAGCGGCCTGTTCCGCTCCTTCGAGAAAAACGGCCCCGGCCGCTACAAACTGCACGTCCACGTCGGCGCCGGGGACCTCACTCTCCGCTGAATTCTTTTGCCAGGCAGCCTCACCATTCGCGCAGGCAGCCGCACGTTTGCCTTGCGCAATGTGACCGCGTATAAACCTTGCCATGCTTCACTGGTTGCTGCTCGTGGATCAGACCTTCATCGTGAAGGTGGTGCGGTCGGAATTGCGCTGGGAAGTGCTCAAGGTCGCCGTCGCCGTCGTTCTTCTCGTCACCGGCTTGTCGGCGACTGCCCTGTTCTACTTCCGGCGTAGAACTCGCGACCTGGCGCTCGCCTATTTTGGACTGTTCTCTCTGCTCTACGGTATCCGCTTGCTCTGTCTCCAGGGCGTTATTCAGGTGCTGTTCGAGGCCACGCCGCGGTTTTGGACCCTCGCCGATTGGTTCATCACCTGCACGATCAATGTGCCCGTCGGACTTTTTATCTACCAGGTGGCTAGCGATCGTTTTCGGGGGATTTTTCGCTGGCCGCTCGCGATCCAAGCCCTTTTCGCAGTGTTCGGCCTTTTCGCCCCCTTCGCGGGCGTTAGCGTCGACAAACTACAGAACGCAAATAATATCCTGGTGCTCGCTAGCGTGGTCGGCTCAGGTCTTTTCGCGTTGTTCCTGCGCGGCCGGGGAGTGAGAGCGCAATCGCTGTCTGGCGACGTTCGCATCCTGCTTGCAGGCTTTCTCATCTGGTTGCTGTTCGTCGTTCACGCCAATCTCTATTCGCTCCGCCTCGTGCCGGGGCCCGACGTCGAGTTCCTGGGTTTCCTGATCTGCGTCGGTTGCCTCGGCTTTGTGGCCGCGCATCGCACTTTCGCGAACGAAGAGCGCCTCCTCGCCATCAATAAAGAACTCGAAATCGCGCGCCAGATTCAATCCTCGCTTCTTCCCCGCGAAATTCCGCGCCTTGCAGGCCTCGAAATCGCCGCGCGCCATCTTTCCATGAGCGCCGTCGCTGGAGACTTCTACGACTTCATCGTCGTCGACGACAAGCACGTTGGCGTCCTGATCGCCGACGTCACCGGTCACGGCGTGCCCGCCGCGCTCATCGCCTCCATGCTCAAGGTCGCGTTCGCCGCACAAACCCCTCACGCCGACGCTCCCGCCCCCGTTCTCGCCGGATTGAATCGCGCTCTGTGCGGAAAATTCGACGACCACTTTGTCACCGCCGCGTACGTCTTCATCGATCTGGAGACCGAAGTGATGCGCTACGCCGGTGCGGGTCATCCGCCACTCATGGTCATTTCCCGAGCGAATGGCAAAGCCCGCCAAATCGAAGAAAATGGCTTGATGCTCGGCTTGTTCCCCGAAGCCGAATACACCTCCATCGAAATTCCCTTGAGCGCCGGCGATCGCTATCTTCTATGCACCGACGGCGTATTGGAAGCCTCCAACACGTCAAAGCAAGAATTCGGCCGCGCCGGCAGCATGCAATTCCTCGAATCGAACTCCGCTCTCAGTGCTAAATCGTTCTCCGATAAACTCGTCGAAACGCTGGCCCGCTGGTCTGGCAACCTGGCCGGGGGCGCACAGGACGACGACATCACCATGGTCGTCCTCGATTTTCAACCGGTCTCGCTCTGACGACCTCCCGCATTGCCTTGCTCGCTTCCCCCGCGTATAAGGGAATGCCATGTCGCCGTTGGTTTTGTGCCTTCTCCAGCCCGTTACGATGACGCCTTCGCAGTTGCGGTGGGACTTGCTCAGCGTCGGCGTTGGTGTGCTTCTTCTCGTCATCGGTCTAGCAGCCATCAGCCTGTTCTTTTTCCGCTTCAAGTCCCGCGAACGATCGCTGGTTTATTTTGGTCTGTTCGCTATTCTGTACGCTGTCCGGCTGCTGGGTAATCGCATCATCATCGAATCGGTCTTCGACGTACCCCGAATCTTCTGGAATTACGTGAATTGGGCCATAAGCTGCACCATCGTTCTTCCCTTCGGTCTGTTCTTGTACGAGCTGGTCACCGATCGGATGAAGATCGTGATGCGCGTGATTCTCGCGGTTCTGGCGCTCTGCGCGATGGTAGCCATTGTCGCCGCGGCATTCGGTGCGGCACTTCCCGGACTGAACGCCGCCAACCACATCGTCACCCTGGTCACGGTAATTGCGGGCCTGATCTCGATCGCCGTCATCCATTTCACGGCTCACCCGAGGTTGCCCTTCACTCGCGAGGTGCGCGTTTTTATTGGCGGATTCCTGTTCTGGTTTGTTTTCATTCTTCAGGCCAATCTGTCCAGCCTTCGCCTTATGAATGGCTTCGGCGCTAATTTTGAGTTTCTTGGCTTCCTGGTATTCGTCGTTTGCCTCGGCTACATCGTCGCCCATCGCACTCTCGCCACCGAAGAACGGCTGCAAGCTTTGCACCAAGAACTGGAAATTGCTCGTGCGATCCAGGCCGCCACGCTTCCTCGCGATGTTCCAAGACTTGTAGGTTTGGAGATCGCGGCGCGTTACGTGCCGATGAGCGAGGTCGCCGGCGACTTCTACGATTTCCTGGTCGGCGACGAGAAACATGTCGGCATCATGGTCGCCGACGTCTCAGGCCACGGCGTCCCGGCCGCGCTGATCGCGTCGATGCTGAAAGTCGCATTCGCCGGCCAATCGCAGCACGTGACCGACCCGGCGCGCGTTCTTACCGGGTTGAACCGGTCGCTGTGCGGAAAGTTTGAAGAGCACTATGTAACCGGCGCTTACGTTTTCGTTGACCTCGAGAAAAAACTCTTGCGCTACGCAGGCGCCGGGCACCCGCCGATCATGCTGGCGTCGCGTTTGACGAGGTCGGTGCGGCGCATTGAGGAGAACGGCACCATCCTCGGCCTTATCCCCGACGCCGTCTACACCGCCACCGAAGTTCCGCTGCATTCCGGGGATCGCTGCCTGCTGTACACCGACGGCGTTTTCGAAGCCATGAACCCATCGCTCGAGGAATACAGCAAGCCGCGCATCGAAAAATTCCTTGCCGCGAACGCCACGCTCTCAACCAACGCGTTCGCAAACGCGCTGCTCGACGATGTCAATCGCTGGTCTGAAGATCCCCACGGACGCAGCCAGGACGACGACATCACCATGGTCGTCCTGGATTTTCAACCGTCCGCACAGGCCGGCACATGACCAACGCTGCGCTGCCGGCACGAAAGGCGCAGAGCCCCAAGCTACCGTTCCAGCTCACGCGTGTCGCCGTCTTGCTCTCCATTTCCGTTCTGATCAACTACATCGATCGCGGAACTCTTTCCATCGCCGCCCCGGTCTTGAAAGACGATCTGCACCTGTCGCCATCGCAACTCGGCGTCCTGCTTTCGTCGTTCTTCTGGACATACTCTGTATTTCAAATCGTGTCCGGGTGGCTGGTGGATCGCTTTGAAGTCAATTGGCTTCTGGCCGCGGGCGTTCTGGTGTGGTCCGCCGCAACGCTGACCACCGGCTTGGTCCACGGTTTCGCATTGCTCCTGACCGCGCGACTCCTGCTCGGCATCGGCGAGTCGGTCTCCTACCCGTCCTACAATAAAATTATCGCCAAACATTTCCAAGCCTCCCAACGAGGCCGCGCCAACGGATTGATCTCGGCCGGATGGGCTGGAGGCCCGGCACTCGGCACCCTCGTCGGTGGCCTGCTGATGGCCCGCGTAGGCTGGCGAGCATTTTTTTTGGTGATGGGCGCAGCTAGCTTGCTGTGGCTGTTTCCGTGGATAACGTGGATGCCGCGCGGGCCCGGCCTCGCCTCGACCAAAGCGACAAAACCCGCGAGCATCCTGGAAATCCTGTTGCAACGCTCCGCGTGGGGCACGTTCGCGGGGCTGTTCTGTTTCAACTATCTTTGGTATTTCCTAATCACCTGGCTGCCGTTCTATCTCGTGCGCCAACGCGGTTTTTCACTCCGGACGATGTCCCTGGTAGGAGGCACAGCCTTTCTGGCGCTGGCCATTTCGGTAGTCACATTCGGCTGGCTGGCCGACCGCTGGATCGTGGCCAGCAACAATCCCACGCGCGTGCTCAAAACACTTTGCGGCGGCGGCCTGGCACTCGCGTCGGTCAGCTTCGTGGTCGTCTTTCTGGTGGCCGATCACACCATGGCCATGGCCGTCCTGATCTTCTCCTGCGTGGCGCTCGGCATGTGCTCGCCCAACCTCTGGACCATGACGCAAATCCTGGCCGGACCACAAACCGCCGGAAAATGGGCCGGCTTGGAAAATTTCTGCGGCAACGTCGCAGGCATTGTGGCCCCCATCATCGTGGGCATCATCCTGGAACGCACCGGCCAATTCTTCTGGGCCTTTGCCATAACCGGCGCGGTGACCTTGCTAGGCGCCGCAGCCTACATCTTTCTGGTAGGCACCGTTGAACCAGTAAAGTGGCGCGAACAACCGGGCTTGTAGAGATTGGGGCTCGCAGGGCGCCGGCTTTGTATTTGGTTGGTGGCAACCGCGTTGCGTTCTTCAGGCATCCTCGTCGTGTGGCCTCCCAATGACGGGTCGCGAGAGAGAACTGCCTACCATCAAACGCTCTCCCATTTCCCCGACGCTGCGGACCGGAACACGGCCTCGATCACCGACATATTCTGGATGGCGTCTTCGAGCGGTACGGGTACGGTTCCGTTCTCGCGAATGGCTCGCGAAAACACATCGCCCTGAATCGTGTACTGATTGCAGATTGGAAACGTCTCGGTCACCACGCCGCTGCCAAATACGTCTTGCCCGTCATCAACAAAAATTCGCGTCTCCCGATCGGGCGGCGCGTTGAACGGAATTTCGATTTCGATGCGCCCCTTCGTGCCCAAGAATTGCATGCGCTGGTACGGCACCATCTGCGTGCTGCACACAAACGTGGCCTGCCCGGAAGGAAAATCCAGAATCGCCGAAGCCAACCGATCCGTTCCGAAGTCCGGGTCGCGTTCGATCAGCCCCGCCACGCGAGTAGGCTCCTGGCCAAAAATAAATCGCGATGTCGTGATCGGGTAGCAACCAATATCCATCATCCCGCCCCCGCCCCATTCCGGCACATTGCGCACGTTTGAGGAATCCCGATTGAAGTAGCTGAAGGCCCCGGTGATCGCGCGCAACTCGCCAATCCGCCCGGAGCGGATCAGACCCAGGGTCCGCAACCACTGGGGATGGGTTCGCACCATGAACGCCTCGCCGATCTGCACTTTCATGCGATCCCGCACCGACAGCAGCGCCCGCGCTTCCTCTACCGACAAGCTTAACGGCTTCTCGCACAGTACGTGCTTGCCGGCTTCCGCCGCTTTGATGGACCATGGCACGTGCAAATGGTTCGGCAGCGGGATGTACACCGCCTCAATTTGCGGGTCGTCCAATAAACCTTCGTACGACCCATAAGCCTTGGGAATATCCAACGCGTCCGCTGCCTTCTGGGCTCTGCCCATGTCGCGGGACGCAATCGCGGCCACCTCGCTCCATTCTCCGCCTTGCATCCCGGGGATCACCTTTCGCAGCGCGATCGAAGCCGCCCCGAGCACTCCCCACTTCACTTTTCGCTGCATCGCCATCTCGTGCTTCCTCCCGCGTGTATCATCTATCACGCGCCTCTCTCGAAGCAATTTTTCCTCAACGTTGCGAGTCGAAACACAGTATCCTTCCTTCCGCCTTTACGGCCAAGCTGGCTGCAAGCATTCTCGTTGCCCACGGAGAAGAACCCGGATGATTTCGTGCCCGCGTCGAGTTGTATTTACGTTCGCCGCTTTTGTTGCGGCGGCCATTGTCCCCTCATTCCTCCGCGCTGAATCGCCGCCAGAAACCCCCGTGCAATTTTCCGTTTCCTTTCCGAACGAACGCAGCACGCAACCCCTCGACGGCCGCCTGCTGCTGCTGCTCTCAAACGATTCGAGCGCCGAGCCGCGTATGCAAATCGACCTCTCGCCAAAAACGCAAATGGTCTTCGGGATCGATGTCGATCAACTCCAGGCGGGCCAAGCCGTCACGATCGACGACACGGCGTTCGGCTATCCGATCCGTTATCTCCACGACGTTCCGCCTGGCGAGTACTACGTGCAGGTGGTCCTCAATCGTTACGAAACCTTCCACCGCGCCGACGGCCACACCGTCAAGCTGCACATGGACCAGGGCGAGGGCCAGCACTGGAACCTTTCACCCGGCAACCTCTACAGCAAGCCGCAAAAAGTCACGCTGGCTGCGAGCGCGCAAACGATCTTGATCACGCTCGATCAGGAAATTCCTCCGATCGATCCGCCCAAAGACTCCAAGTACATCCGCCACTTGCGCATCCAAAGCCAGTTGCTGACCAAATTCTGGGGCCGCCCGATGTATCTCAGCGCCAACATTCTGGTCCCCGAAGGTTTCGACGCCCATCCCAACGCGCATTTCCCACTAGCCATTTCCGAAGATCACTTCAACCACGACTTCGAAGGCTTCCGCACCGAACCGCCTGATCCCAATCTCAAGCCCGACTTCAGCGACCGTTTCCACATCTCCGGCTACAATCGCATCCAGCAGCAGGAAGAGTACAAGTTCTACCAGCAATGGATCGCGCCAAACTTCCCGCGCATCCTCGTCGCAGAGATCAATCACGCCAATCCTTATTACGACGACTCCTACGCAGTGAACTCCGCGAATCTTGGCCCGTACGGCGACGCCATTGAAACCGAACTCATCCCCGCACTGGAAAAACAATTCCGCGCCATCGGCCAAGGCTGGGCCCGCTTCGTCTACGGAGGATCCACCGGTGGATGGGAATCGATCGCCGTGCAAATGTTTTACCCCGATCATTACAACGGCGCATTCATCGCCTGCCCCGATCCGGTTGATTTCCGCGCGTACACCAACATCAATCTTTACCAGGACCAGAATGCGTTCTACATTCAAGGCCCGCACACGCAGGTTCTGCAACCGAGCTTCCGCGATTATCTCGGTCACACACTGGCCACGACAAAGAGCGTGAATCAATACGAACTGGCCCTCGGGTCGCACAGCCGGTCCGGCGAACAATACGACATCTGGCAGGCCGTGTATGGTCCCGTAGGCCCAGATGGTTACCCGGCGGCAATTTTTAATAAAGAAACCGGCGAGATCGACCCCGCAGTGGCCGCCTACTGGAAGGAACATTACGATCTGAGCGCCATCCTGCAACGCGACTGGCCTACCCTCGGCCCAAAACTCCGTGGCAAACTTCGCATCTACGTGGGCAGCGCCGACAACTACATGCTCAACGACGCCGTCTACCTGATCGAAGATTTCCTGAAGACCACCGCAAACCCCCCGTACGAAGGCGAAGTAAAATACGGCGAACGCGCCGAACACTGCTGGAACGGCGATCCCCACTTGCCCAACTACCTCTCTCGCCTCCACTACAACACCATGTATCTGCCCGTCATCCTCGACCGTCTCCAAAAAGCCGCGCCTCCCGGCGCAGACCTAGCCTCCTGGCGCTACTAGCGGAACACCTATAGGCGCCCTTTTCCGAGGGTGGGGCGTAGATGTCACCCGCCCAAATTTGAGCGTCGACCACTTGTCTTAAGCGCGCAGCCACGATCGCGCTTGATGGCTGCGTGAGGCTCAACCAATTTCCAACTTCCGCATTCAACCCACCTTCAAAACCTTGAACTCCCCACGAATAAACGCCTTCACCCCCTCCCTCCCCGTAATCCGCAATGACACCGGACCATTCTCCCGCTCGGCCTCCACGGCCAAATCAAAAAACGGACAACACAAGCGCTCAGTTGCAACCCAATCGGCGACCTCCGCAAACGAGATACCTTCAGACCGAAAACGAAAAACGTACCCGTCCGCCAACTCTTTTGTCTCGATCCGCGCGCTCTCCATCTTCAACGCAATTTGCTTTTTGTGTTCCCGCTGCTCTTTGCTCAGCGATTTCTCCCGACTGCAAGCGAATGGAGATTCACGTTTCGCCGCATCGTGACCCGTAACCGTGATGGCCCCGCCATCTTGCGCGCCACGCGCAGGATTTCCTGAGACACTCAACCACAATCCCAAACACACACCGGCACTCACCACTCGTCGCAATCCCGCTACTGCTTGGCTTAGATCGATCATCGTTGCCTCCTGCCAGCGGCTTGCGCCGCCTGGCAACTTCATGCTAGAAGTTGAAGTTGACTTTAAGTCAAGGAGTCTCTTTGTCTTTCTTCGGCAACGGCAACGGGAGTGCATTCGGACGCAAACCACGCGTTTCGAGCCCTCGAGGCGTCCGATGACCATCGGCGAACTCGCAACCTTGAGCAGTCTAAGACCCTCCGCTATCCGCTTTTACGAGAAGACCGGCCTGCTCCCGGCCCCGACCCGCAAAAACGGCCGCCGCATCTACGCGCTCGAAGCCGCCGATCGTCTGACCCTCATCGGATTCGCTAAGGAAACGGGCTTTTCCCTGCCTGAAATCAAGTTGCTCCTGCACGGCTTCTCTCCCGCCACCACTGCCGGCGACCGCTGGCGTAAACTAGCCGCTTCCAAAATCCAGCAACTCGAAGCCTCCATCGCCAAGGCCCGCGCGATGGAGGAAATGCTCCGCAAGATCATGAAGTGCCGCTGCACTACCATCGATCAGTGCGCCCGCGGTTTGGCGGCCTGCCTCAAGAAGGGATCCGGCTAGGTTCGCCCGAGGCCACTTTTCTTTTCCTCGCCGCGTCCAAATCTCCAGTAGACTCTATTTCCCGGGGATTCATTCCATGCTGCGAAGGCTCTTCCTTCTGCTGGTGACCGCCGCCCTTTTGGTCGTCGCGGCCAAGGTTCGAGCGCAGACCCCTCCGGAAAAAGCGGCAGCGCAGGTGCCTATCCCGGGCGACGCGCAGAACAAAATCCGCGTCAACTCCGACCTCGTGATCCTCCCCGTCACGGTGAAAAACCAGTTCGGCGACCTCGTTCCCGATCTCGAACAATCCGACTTCCGCGTCTTTGACGAGAACGTCGAACAATCCATCGACGTGTTCACCGCCGAAGCCTTCCCGCTTTCTCTGGTCATCCTCATCGATGACGACCTCAAATCCAAAGAGGCCGCGCAGATGGCTCCCACGCTCCGCTCCATCACGGCAGGAATCAGCGCCAACGATGAGGCCCTGGTGTGCCGGTTCGATCTCGACTTCTATCCCGGCCAATCCTTCACCAGCGACCTCGACAAACTCTGGGCCGAGCTCAAAAGCGTTCAGGACCATAGCGAGCCTTCCACCGCGGGGCCGGTTCCGTTCGTCACTCCTCCCTCAAGCCATACCTTAGGCAGCGGCGAGCCCCCGCTCAAAGTCCCGATCGCCTCCGGCGCCCGCCCTACCAAAGCGCTTGACGACGCCATCCATTCCGCCGCCGTCCTTCTGCACGATCGCGGCCCCGCCCGCCGCAAAATCATCCTCGTCGTTTCGGACGGCGTGAACGGTGCCCAGTTCAATCACTTCAGCTACCAGGATTCCCTGGGAGCGCTTCTCCACGACAACATCTCGGTCTACAGCCTCGCCGTAGGCAGCGCCATCATCAAACACAAATTCTCTCGGCTAATGGATTATTCCAACGATTCGGGCGGCGACATTTACTACGCGTCCACCAGCGCAAATATCGAGAAACTCTATTCGCAGATCACCGAAGAAGCGCGGCACGAATACACGCTCGCGTATGTCCCTCGAGGTACTAGAACTGCTGCCACGTATCATAAGGTTGAGGTGCGCGTCACGCGCCCGGCGGTCACGGTAAAAACCCGTCAAGGCTATTACGCGGGCTCGAGCCTGGGTCCGGGTGCCGGCGGTTCTGAACGCCGCCGCTGACCACAGTTGCGGGCGTCTGGCCCCGCGGCGTCTCCGACTGTTGTCGCTCCAACTATCTCATTATAAAGCGCTTACAGAACCATAGCTCCCGCGCTAGGTGTACCTGACCTCTGTGCTGCCGCTCAAAATACGCGGCCTTGGACTGTCCGCCGATGGCTATTACTAGCAGGGCACCGGGGGCGCCGGAAGTAATTGATAGCCTGGCAAACTACTAGTACTGTCTTGTGTGAAGTGGTCCTGTAGCGTCCAGAGAATTCCGCGGAATTGTGAAGAGTTCCGCTCTCCGATCGTGTCTACAGGAAGCATTTGCCCGTGTCGATTCTGCGTTTCGTAGCCGGGCAAAGCGACATTCTGGAATCCGTGCCAGCCGAGTCAGCTGCGCAGCTTTAAGGAGCAAACATCGCCATGAAGTTTACTAAGTCAATCGTCACCGCCCAATTGGTCCTGGCTTCTGTTTTCTTGGCGGCGTGCAGCGGTCTGCCCGCGAGTTCCACCTCAGGCACCGGCACGACCACCGGACCCTTTACGATCGGCGGCACCGTTACAGGCTTGTCCGGGACCGGACTGGTTCTGCAAGACAATGGCGGCAATAATCTGCCGGTTACCGCCAGCGGCGCGTTTTCGTTCACGACGACGATCGCCAGCGGGGGCGCTTACGCGGTTACGGTCGCGACGCAACCCACCAATCCTCCGCAGAGCTGCGCCGTTACCGGCGGCACCGGCACCGCGACCGCGAACGTCACCACCGTCGCCGTCGCTTGCACCAACGCCGCGGTCAATGCCACCGTGGGCGTCACCGTTTCCGGCCTTTCTGGCTCCGGCCTCGTTCTTCAAGACAACGGCGGCGACAGCCTGACGATTTCCAAGAGCGGCTCCTACACTTTCAAGACGCCCATCACCGGCGCCTACAACGTCACGGTCCTAAGCCAGCCCGTCGCCCCGACACAACTCTGCACCGTCACCGGTGGAACGGGCACGGCCACGACCAGCACTGTCACCGCTACGGTTGCCTGCGTCGCGAGCTACACCATCGGCGGCAACGTAAATGGCGTCGTCGGCACCGGCCTTGTTTTGCAAGACAACAACGGCGACAACCTCGCCGTCACCCAAAACGGCGCCTTCACTTTCAAGAACCAACTTCCAACCGGCACCGCCTACGCCGTTACGGTCTTCGCGCAACCCACCACCCCGGCACAAACTTGCGTCGTGGCCGCGGGCACCGGCAGCGGCACCGCGACCGCCAACGTCACCAGCGTGGTCATCAACTGCAAAGCGGTTACGTTCAGCGTCGGCGGCACGGTTGTCGGCCTTGCTGGCCGGACCCCGACTCCTCCGAACTCGATCAATCTCCCGCTCAACGACAACAGCTTCGAGTTGCAGAACAACCTGGGCAACACCGTCATCATTCCGCAGAATGGACCGTTTACCTTCGCCACTCCGGAAGCTCTGAACGACCAATACGAGGTTTCCGATTTTCCATGCGGCCAGCAGCCAGTCTGAGGGCTGCACCTTGTGGGACTACAAAGGCGTGGTGACCGCGAACATTACGAGCATCGTGATCGATTGCGCCCATAACGACTGGACATGGATCGATGGCACGAAAACAGCCGGCGTTGCGGCGCCTCCATCGCCTCAATACGGCTCGTTTCCCACCACCGTGCCTACGTCTATTCCGCAATCCTCTCACCAATACCCCCGGAGCGCGATACGGTGGCGCCGGTTGGACAGACAGTTTCGGGAATCTTTTTCTCTTCGGTGGCGACGGCTGGGAATTGAGCGGTAATACCTCACCCGACACGCTGAACGCCCCCATGAATGACCTGTGGGTCTGCGTGCGGACCCTCGATTATTGCGAGTGGCAGTTGGTCGGAGGCTATGACCCGACCACTGTGGGCGGCGGCTCGAGCCCTCCAACGATCGGCTCGGCCATCATCGCCAACGCTCAGCATGAAGGTCAGGCCGGGGCCTACACCAATTTGGGGATCGTGCTTCCGACTCCAATCCCGGGAGGCCGGTTGGGCGCAGCCACTTGGACCGACACGACTGGAAACTTTTGGCTCTTTGGCGGCTCCGATGGCGGCCACTTCTTGAATGATCTGTGGAAGTACAACACCACCGCGTTCAACGGCACCAACTACACCACTACGGAAGGCTCATGGACAGTGGTTAGCGGCAGCGGCGCCGTCGACCAACCGGGAGTTTACACGTCAGGTACCTTGGTCCCGGGCGCCCGCACAAACGCCGTCACCTGGACCGATGGTTTGGGAAATTTCTGGCTCTTCGGCGGATTATGGGTACGACGGCCAAAGCCCGGCGGTGCTCGGATTCCTGAACGATCTCTGGGAATACACCGGCGGCCACTGGGTCTTTGTCTCTGCGTCCGCGGCAATGCCAATAAACCAACCAGAATGGGATCTACGGCGCTGCAAGGAACCGCGGCATCGACCAATATGCCTGGCGGACGACAGGAAGCTGTCGGCTGGGCCGATGCTAACGGAAACCTCTGGCTTTTCGGCGGCGAAGGCCAAGACGCCACCGGCACCGCTAACGGCATCCTCAACGATCTGTGGAGTACAACATCACCAGCACTCAATGGACGTTCGTCACAGGTGCAACGGCAGCCAACCAGACGGAGCCTATCCGGCGCAACCAGTCGTAGGTGCTGCAAATACGACGGGTGCCGCTGGGAACTGCGGACTCGCGGTCGGCGACGCCGCGCTCTAACTGCTCGCCCATCTCTCTGACCGGCGCACTCCCCGGATCGCGTTGGGGCTCAAGCGGCTGGATAGAGCCAGCGGAAATCTCTGGCTCTTTGGCGGCTGGGGTTTGGATTCCACCGGGAACGAACGGAAACGGGGCGCTGAACGACTTGTGGTCCTACACGCCGAACACCACCGCGGGACAGCCAGGCACGTGGGCTTGGGTCAAAGGCTCGAACACCGGTAGCCAGAACGGGAACTATGGTCCCGAGACGATCCCCTATTTGACCTACTATCTCTGGACTCCTGGCGGCCGCAGCGCCGGGACGCACTGGGTTGATCAGAACCAACAGTTCTGGCTCTTCGGCGGCGAAGGCTACGACTCCACCAGCAGCACCGGCGACGGCTACCTCAACGACATGTGGCGGTATCTGCCGTATCCATGATCTAGCGGCGCCTGGCGCAAGCCAGGCCCATACAAAACTCAAAGAGCCCCGTGCTTGCTGCGAACTCGGCAGAAAGCCGGGGCTCTTTCATTCCGTATTGCCAATTCCCCCTTATTCCACGCGTTCGTGGAGTGGCCGATCTTTAGGTCGGTCCTCCATCACCAATTCCTGGTGGGACCAAACGTTCCGCCTCGAAGATCGTCATTTCTTTACTCCCTTACGTCATTACCTCCGATTCTCCGCTTTCAAGTACACTCTCTGCCTGAAACTTTTATCCCCATCGTCCGAAGGAGCCTTCCATGTCCGAAGCCGCCACGTCTGGCGCCGATTTCAAAAAACAACTCCGTGATGGCCACCCGAAAATCGGCCTCTTCCTAAACTCGCACAGCCCCACGGTCGCCGAGCAACTCGCCCACTCCGGCTACGACTGGCTGCTCGTGGACACTCAGCACGGCCCCATGGGTTACGAAAAACTGTCCGCCATGCTCTCCGGCATCGCCAACGGCGGCGCAAAATCCATGGTCCGCGTCGGCGGCTACAGCGACCGCCCCGGCATCCAGCAAGCCCTCGACATGGGCGCCGACGGCGTCCTCATTCCGTACATCAACACCGCCGAAGAAGCTCGCCAAGCCGTAAGCTGCACGAAATATCCCACCGCGGGTACGCGCTCGGTCTATTTCCCGCAGCGCAGCATGAATAAAGCCGGTCTGCTGGGTTACGCCGGCAATGCCAACAGCGATCTGATCGTCGCCCTGCAAGTCGAAACCGCCGACTGTATCAAGAACATGGCCGAAATCGCCGCCGTCCCAGGAGTAGACATTCTCTTCCTCGGCCAAAACGATCTCTGCATGTCCATGGGCCTCTACGAGAAATACAAATTCCCAGACATGTACACGTCGCCCGAACTCGGCGCCGCCACCGACAAGCTCATCTCCGAAGCCCGCAAAAACAAAGTCATCCTCGGCCTGTTCCTGTTCGGCACCGCTCGCGTGGGCGAATTCCTGGACAAAGGCTTCACCTTCATCAGCCTGGGCAACGATCTGCACCACCTGCTCACGCAAGCAGGCGCGTACATGAAAGACGTCACGGGGACCGCCAAAGAAAAATCCAAGCGCTGGCAACCGCGCCCCAGCGCCCTGCTGTAGTTGTTTTACTGGAGAAACGCAGGCGCGCGCTTCGGTTAGCCTGCGGCAGGCAGGCGCTTCCTTCCGACGGACAGCTTTCAACCGAACTCGGCCGCCAACTTGCAGGTTGAGATCGCTCGCGCATCCTGGTTGGATGCGCCGAGGATGGCAGCTTCTACGGAGAGCTTTCCGAATACGAGGTGCTCAGGAACCGGGCCACAAATTTCCGCGCCTAATCAATCATCCAAATCTTTCTCGGGCCCGCGCTTATCGCGAAAGAAATAAGCCGCTGCCCCAATCACAATCGAGAAAAACCCCACCGCTCCGGCGATCAACGTGAACCCGCCCCAATCCACCCGCGCCCCCGGCACGGCCGCAAACTTCGCCGACCACACCGGCGCGTACCCGAGCGCCACATGCGTGTACGGGCTGCCCGCAGGAGTCGGCGTCCACGGGGCATAAACACACAAAATCACTATCCCCAACGCAAAAAAGAACAAGGTTACGTTATAGAAAGTCTTCATAGTCCTCGCGCTTCAACGATCTCCCCGGTCCGCTTCGATCAAATCCTCCGAACTGTCCGCCCGCACTGGTAGCGCCGGCATCCTGCCGGCACCCGTCGAAACAGCGGCGTCGGCACGGGACACATTCGGGCCCAATACTACACGCATGTCGAAAACTCACGAAACCGCAAGTCTCACTTCTCTGGGAATGGCGCCGACAAATCCACGCGCGCGCCTCAAGGCACCACATCAAGCCCGTAGGACGGGTGTGTGAAGGTCCCACCCACTTTGATAGGCACAATCTCCGCTTGTTTCTTTTTCTTGAAAAATGGTTCCGCGACCTTGAGCAACTCCGCTTTGATTCCCGTCGACCCTTTGGAAAGTTTGTTATCCACGCGCAAATTTCCGTGCAAGTCGATCTTCTGGGTCAATATCCCATACGTCCCGTGCATGTGCGCGAGCGCCCCGGGCACGCCAAAATACAAATCCGTGAAGGTCGCCGTCGCGTTCTTCATCTCTACGTGTCCCTTCATATTTTCCGCCACCGTCGCCGGATCGTCCTTCGGACTATTCTTCCCCTTTTCCCCGAGCGCCACCTCGCTCAAGGTGTTCACCGCCCGCTGCGTTCCCGGCTGGGTAAAGTCCCCCGAGCCAATCACAAAGTCTCCCTGCAAGTTCACGCGCTGAATAAAACTCTGCGTCCCCGGCGGAACCTGCACCTGCGCGCGAAAACTCATCGCTCCGGTCATCGCCGGATTTTCCGCCTTCGCCAACAGCCGCAACCAATCCTGGATGGTGCCCTGCTGCTGCGTCCCCGCGAGCGACACGCTCTTGCCGGGCCTGGCCGCCTTGCCCGCTACGTCCCCGCGGACCGCTAGCGACGTCTTGCCAAACTCCACGCTCACCGACTTCAAAGCAACGTCCCCGTCCATCCCGTTTACTGTCGCCGCAAACTGCGTCTTCACGTGCACCGGATGCCCACCGACATCGACCTCGAAATCCGGCACATCCGTGCTCCCCGCGACCTCCAACTGCTCCAGCACACCGCTGAATTTCCCGGTTGATGCCAAAGTCCCCGCAATCCCGGGAAACACGCCCAGGTCCGCACGCTCAAAGATATAGGAGCCGGAAGCCGCAGTCTGCCCGACATTGTTCCGCCGCAAAGGACCGAATCGCCCATCAGCCCGAATCTCCCCCGGAGGCGTCGGATTCTTCAGCACCGCGTGAAATGCCATAGATCGATCGTCGCCTACGCCATCCAGCGTCAATTTCTCAATCTCAAGTTTCACCGGAGCAGCGCCCTTTGCGCCGGAAGAAAACTCCGCGACCGCCCCATCCGCATTGATCTCGCCAATCACGAGCTTAGTCTGATCGGTCCCCGCCGAAGGCAGCGGCTGATTTCCCGCCCGTTCACTTTCCGCCGACGCAAACACGTGCAACCCTTCCACTTTCACCCGCGGAATGCGTTTCGGAAACATGAAGAATCCCGCATAGCTCCCTGTGACTGTGAGCCTTTCGACCGTTGCGATCGGCGGTACGTTCGCATCCGATTTGCTGTCAAAGTTGCGCCGGAACGTGACTCCCTCCATCACGCAACCCGGCGCAAAATACGTCACATGAAACGATTTCAGTTCGACCGAGCTGGCAAACGTCTGTTCCAAAGCCTCGACCACCGACCCCTGAGTAAACGGCCAATGGGTAGCAATCACAACCGCAGCGACGCCAAGCGCCGCGACAACGACGCCCGCGCCAATCTGGACCCGCCGATTCGTTCTCCAAACAGCCAAAGGGTGTCTCCCTTAATGTTGTTCCAGGGTTTCCTGGCCGGCGGCCGACTTTTGCCGCATTTCCAAGGTACAAAACCGCACCGCGTCCACCGGCAAATTTCTAACGTCTGCCGTTTTGATGCTCCAACCGCGTAAACAGACTTTACCGCTTATCGTGGCCGATTTTCGGGCCGGTTTCTTACTTTCCGAGAAATCAGACCTGGCCTGCAGAAGTTGTAGACACCAACCCAAACAAGCGAGTACATTCTCCCCAACGTCCCCGCTCCATCGCTGAGGTCACGCAGAGGGAGGTTGTCATGCGAATGACCCACGCAGCAAAAGACTTCTTTCAGGGCTTGAAAAAAAACTCCAAGCAATCCGAACCATCCATCTTCGACACCGGCATAGGAGACTGGCTTCTAGATGCAGCAGCGCTCGCGCTGATCGCCTTGGTCGCGGGCACACTAATCCGCTGGGCCTATCTCGCCATCGTGCGTTAGCGGACGGTGGCCTTATCGTGACCGTGAGTGCGGCTGAATGACGCGGAGGGGCAAGGATTGAAAATCCCACACGCCACCTCGTCGTGTGGGGCGTCCAGCGGAAGGGATCAACCTCAACTACGGGCGGGAACCGATCAGGCTTTGGCTGCCCGCATTTGCGCGACGCGTTCCTGAAACTGCCGCGTTAGGTGGGGAACGATGCCGAGTTGCCGCTCGATCAGCATCAATTGGGCCCGATGGTGCATTTCGTGTTCTTTGGCGCTGAGCAGGCGGTCCAGGCGGCTCTTGTTCGTTTTGCCGTCACCCTCGGTGACCATCTCCGCCAGGAATTCCGGCGTCACCGTGTCGAGCCAGGCGGCGAACTGCTCCCCCTCGGCGCGCAGCAATTCGATGATTTCGGCTTTCGATCGCGGCTTGGCTTCCTCGGCGGCAAACTGTTCCACCATACCCAGGAAGTTGACACCCACAAGTGTGGTCAAGCGTTGCTTTCGGTGGATCTCGTCCCAGACTCGAGTGGAGATCGCAATATGCGTCAACATGCGTCCAACGCTGCGACAATCCAGCGCTGGCACATGCTGGTAGTGCGACTCGGGAATGTCTTCGGCAACTTGGATGGTGTTCTTGCGAACCGTGCGAAACCCGCTTGCCAGTTCTTTTCCGCCATAAGCGATCATCGTTCACCTCGCTGTGAGCTACGCTGCCCGGACGCGGGACAGCTGGCGCCTTGGATGCGGCGGGGCAACGGAACGTCACGCGATCTGAAAATCTCCGCTCCCACAGGCGAGCTCTTTTGCCTGAGCCCGAAGGATCGAGGAGCCGGGTTCAGACGACCAACGGCGCTGGCGGTTAGCGATGTTCGGGGTTGTCTTCGATATGACGGATCAGGTAGTCGAGGACTGTGATCGCACCAACGCGCAGGACCTGCACCGCCAAGTACACGAAGGCGATGCACAGCGGAACTTGGTAGATAGCTTTCAACCCACAGCCTCCCAGAAGCGCAACGTTACAAGTTGCGGGAAGTCGCGGGAATGGAACCGCAGGCACAATTGCTGGTCCCATTTCTGGATCCGATTGATGGTACGGAAGTTGGAGGCAGGAAGACGCCGATTCAGCCTGCTGCAGCTCTAACCAGCGTCGGATTTGACCAGGCCCCCCGCAAGCTCAGCTCAGGCGGTGACCGCTGCTTTAGCGGCGGAAACCCCGGCCGAAGCCACCGTAGTAGCGGCCTCCCCAGCCCCAACCCCAACCAAAGCCTACATAAGGATAGTAGTAGCCCGGATAGTAAGCGTAGCCAGGATAAACGTAGGGCGGATAGGCGTAGCAGGAATCGTAGTAGCCGCAGGTGTAGGGCGCAGGGGCGTAAGCACCCGGCTGCGCGTAGCCGCCAGCGTACCGGCCAGTTCCACGATATCCGCGGCCATTGTCATAGTCTTGCTGGCCGACAGGATAGAACGCCTGCTGGCTTTGCGTGGTATCGACCGTAACAGGATCGACCAACCGGAAACTCAGTTGCGTTTCTGGTTCGATGATCGTGGGGCGGCCGCGGGTCAGCAGCACCGCTCCGATGCCCGCGGCTGCGCCTGCACCGGCGCCGATGGCCGCCCCGCGACCCCAGTCGGCAGCAGCGCCAATCGCCGCACCCAGCGCCGTTGTGCCGCCGATCGCGGCGGCGTCTGCGCCATGCGAGGTGCCGCCCGAGCCCTTCCACAGCTCGGTGAGGATGGGCCGTTGCTGGCCATCTACCAGGGTGAGGTCGGTCAGCTCGATGCCCAGCTGCGAAGTGCCCTTAACGCGCCCGGCTTTCTGCGCGGCTTCCACTTGTCCAGTGAGGGTTTGCCCGCGGCGCGCCACGACCCATCCGTTGACGACGATGGGCTGCTGCAAAGTCGCGGTGACGCGATCACCCACTTGGTTGCGGTCGCTCGATAGATATTCGTTGATGCGCGCGGTGATCACCGTGCCCGCTGGAATCGTCAACGTAGCCGGAGGCGGCTGCAGCGGCGCGGCGGTCCGGGGGCGCGGCACATACTGTGGCTGCCCATTTTGCGAACCGTATTGTGGATCGTAGCCCGGCTGTCCATTCTGCATCTGCCTGTTGTAGGGCTGACCGTTCGGGGAGGGAGCATTCTGGTCTCCCGGCGGCAGATCCTGATCCGGATCGTATTGGTCCGGCGATGGAGCATGCGCGCGCCCTCTGCGTTCCGCTGGATAATCGCTGGCGTAAGGCGGCTTGTCGGCGTCCTGCGGCGCAAATTTCGGCTTCGGCTTGGATTCCGCAGGCGGTGCTTGCTGCTGATCCTGCGCGGGTGGCGGCGGTGCTTGGTCGGCCTGCGGCGGTTGCGCTTGATCTTGTTGTTGCTGATCCGCTTGTTGCTGCGCTTGATCCGGTTGTTGCGGCGGGGGAGCTTGTTGCGCTGACGCGCCGAAGCTGAGGCATAGACCAAGCGCAAGCGCGCACGCCCCGCGCAATACCCAACTTGCTTCCCTAACGATACCGAAACTCGACATGGTTTCTACTCCTAGAGCTCTTGGCCCGCGCTTTGCGATTCCGGGCTTTCAAGAAGCGTTAGATGCGAGAATGCTCGGTGGAGATGTATCTCACTCATAACACAAGCCTTGTAACCGCCGGCAGTCCACACCCCCAGCGCTCACCCATAAAACCCGCGCGACCGAAAGAAGTTTCTCGCTTCTGCCCGTAGAGATGTAACTCCGCGCGTCGCGAGCAACCCGTCACCCGAGTTGCCCGCTGACGCAAGCGCCGCAGAACCGCTACAATCACATCCTCCGCAAAATCGCGGTCCAGAATGAAGGAGCACGATGGAACACAACTTGCCGCAAACAATAGCGCTTCTCGCCCGCACTCCCGCCACTCTCAATGCCCTTCTCCGCGATTTACCGGAAACGTGGACGTTTCACAATGAAGGCGAAAATACTTGGAGCGCGTTCGATGTCGTCGGCCATCTGCTTCACGGCGAACGAACCGATTGGGTGCCGCGCGCAAGAATGGTCCTGCAATTTGGCGAAGCGCAAACATTCCAGCCCTTCGATCGGCAAGGACACGCACGAGAAATTCAAGGCAAGTCGTTGGCTCAGTTACTGGACGAATTTGCGCGCTCGCGGGAAGAAAACCTGACCGCACTCCGCGCCTTGAATCTCCGCCCAGAGGACCTGGCGCGCCGTGGAAGACATCCCGCTCTGGGAGTAGTAACTCTGTCCCAGCTGCTCGCTACCTGGGCCGCCCATGACCTAACTCATCTCCACCAAATCTCAAGAATCATGGCTCACCAATACCGCGAAGCCGTAGGTCCGTGGAACGCCTACCTAGGCGTCCTGCAATGCGCCGGCCACAGCGCCCCTGCAAAGAATTCCCCGGCGTGATATACGGCTTTGGAAGGGGCTCTTAGTATTCTTCCGCAAGCTCTAAAGACGTTCCGAAAGACTCCCAACCCTTACGCCGGTCCATCCATGCCCATCCACAGATTAACGGTATTCAACTCCTCGCGCCCGGTAGCCTTTAAATAGCAAAACAACTGCGTGCGATACGCGGCATGCCCGCACAAAACCATATTCACCAAGGCCGCGCCGCGTGTGGTCTTGTTCCCAAAAATGTTGATTTCGCTGCGAAACTGCTCGTCGCTCCACCCGCCGAGCAACCGCGCGTACTCGCCCGACTGTTTCTCGATAGCCGCCACCGCCTGGTCAAAACTCATCGCTTCCGCCATCGCCTCGGCCGGCCCCCAGATGGCCGACATGGCTTCGCGGGTGAAGATCCCCGCATGAATCGTGGCAATCATGACAGGCCCCATGATCACCATATACCGCACCAGTTCGAGCAAGCTGCGCTGCTTCGCCGTAGGCCGGTAGTCAAGTTTGGCTTTTTCGATTTTGCTGATGAGATGCATCAAGATGCGGATTTCGCCCTGCAGCGACGAGATGACTTCTTGTTTGCTTAAGACCATAGTGGCGCCATGCTAGCACCAAACATCAGGGTACGCGATGCGCACTGAAAACCACGTCGGATCGTGTTTGACACTGCGCGATTCCGAGACTATCTTGGCGCCAGTTAACCCCCATTCTTTATTCTGAGAGGAGATTTCCGTGACTCATCCAGGCGTTTTAGGCTTTGGGGCGTGCGTGCTGTCCGCCACTATGGCCCTGGCTTCGTGCAACGAAACTGCGCCGCCCGCTTCGCCACCGGTCGCGGCTGTCGATACTCGCGCCGCGGACGAGGTTGCCATTCGCGCGGCCGATCAGAATTGGGTGAAGGCCATCGCGGCCAAGGACGCACCCGGCGCCGCATCGTTCTACGCCGACAATGCCGCGTTGATGGCGGCCGGAGCCCCGGTGACAACCGGCAAGGACGCCATCCAGAAAGAATTTGCTGGCATGATGAGCGACCCGCAATTCGCGTTGACGTTTTCGCCCGCCAAGGTGGTGGTGTCGAAGTCCGGCGACATGGCCTACGAGATCGGCGACTACCAGATCACCTTTAGCGGCAAAAAAGGCAAACCCAACGTCGTCACAAAGGCGATGTACGTGGTGGTCTGGGGCAAGCAGGCCGACGGCTCGTGGAAAGCGCTGGTGGACGCGCCGAATACGACTACAGATTAAGCGTTAAACGCGTGAGGACGTTGTCTTACAGTTCCCGGTAGATGCTGTCGGACAGGATGGTACGGATTTTGTCCAGGTTCTTGGTCTTTGTCGGCGCTAGCTTGGTTTCGGCTTCGGCCAGCGCGGTCATGCTGGGGTACTCGATGACGGCACCGAGGGCCCCCGCGTTAGGACCAGCGTAGGTTGCCTGGTGCACGTGCGTTACGTTGCGGAAGCCGGCCTTTTTCATGGCTTCCGCTGTGCCGAACGAGCGGCATTGCAACTCGGCTTCAGGCGCTGCGGGTCGTTTCTTCGGCCGTCCGCGCAGACTTTGCGATTGCCGTGCCACCCTAGGCACGGGTGTTACACGAGTGTTAAAATCTCTTGAGGACCGACCATGCCGCCTAAGACCCTGTACGAGAAGATTTGGGACAATCATGTCGTCCACGAGACATCGGATGGCAGGCCGGCGCTGATCTACATTGACCGCCACCTGATCCACGAAGGTACTTCGCCTCAGGCATTCGCGGGGTTGAAGGCCGAAGGGCGCTCGGTGCGCCGGCCTGATCTTACCTTTGCCGTGATGGATCACTCCGTACCCACCGTCAGCGGCGAGCGCATGCTCCCCATCATCGATACGGACGCGCGGTTGCAGTTTGAGGCTCTCGAGAAAAATTGCCGCGACTCTGGCGTCCGCTTGTTCGACATGAACAGCGCGAACCAGGGTATTGTCCACATCATCGGGCCGGAGTTGGGGATTACCCAGCCGGGGCAGACGATTGTTTGCGGCGATAGTCACACCTCGACGCACGGTGCGTTCGGGACTTTAGCGTTCGGCATCGGCACCAGCGAAGTGGAGCATGTTCTGGCCACGCAGTGCCTGGTGCAGTCGCGCTCCAAGACCATGCACATTGTCGTGAATGGCAAACGGCCGCGCGGGGTCACGGCGAAAGACATCGTGCTGGCGATCATCGGAAAGATCGGGATCAGCGGCGGCAACGGCCACGTAGCCGAATACGGTGGCGAAACGATTCGCGGCCTTTCGATGGACGGCCGCATGACCGTCTGCAACATGACCATCGAGGGCGGCGCCCGCGCCGGCATGGTGGCGCCCGACGACACGACCTATGCCTACCTGGAAGGCCGGGCATTTGTCCCACGCGGAAAGGCGTTTGCAGAAGCGGTCGAGCACTGGAAATTGTTAAAGACCGACGCCGACGCGAAATACGACACCACCGTCGAGCTGCACACCAAGGACATCGCGCCGCAGGTTACCTGGGGAACCAACCCCGGGATGGTTAGCGGCGTGACGTCGCGCGTACCCGATCCAGGTTCCTTCACCGATCCAAACGACCAGAAAGCCACCGAACGTGCGCTGGTCTACATGGGCCTGAAGGCCGGGACGCCGATTGTGGACATTCCCATCGATCGCGTATTCATCGGCTCGTGCACCAACTCCCGCATTGATGACCTCCGCGCCGCAGCCCACCTGGTCGCGGGCAAACACGTAGCCCGCAGCGTAAAACAAGCGCTGGTGGTCCCGGGCTCGCGCGGAATCAAGGCCCAAGCCGAAAAAGAAGGCCTCGACAAGATTTTCACCGAAGCCGGATTCGAGTGGCGCGACGCGGGCTGCAGCATGTGCATAGGAATGAACGCCGACGTCTTACCCCCGCACGAACGCAGCGCCAGCACCAGCAACCGCAATTTCGAGGGTCGCCAAGGCCGCGATTCGCGCACGCACCTGGTGAGCCCGGTAATGGCCGCCGCCGCCGCGATAGCCGGCCACTTCGTAGACGTCCGCGACTTCGACGTCGCCAACGTGGAATAACCGGTTCGCGCGCATGACATCTTTTCGCCGGGTCACAGCCTGATGCAACTGCCAATCCGAGCGGAGCGAGGAATCTGCTTTTGAACTTGGGTACGAATTTTGTAGTGGCCGGTCTTTAGACCGGCTAGCCGCCATAACAGGCGGCGGAAAAAGCCGGTTCCCGGAAGTCTAGGAGCTTGGAGATTTGGCTCCGACTGAAAAGGCAGCCATAGAATGCGTCTCCGCCCCTGAAGAAATGCTTTTGGCATTTTTCCGTGGGCCGATAAGTGTGGCGATTTGAGTTTCGACATTCGTTGCGACCGCCGTTCCGGAACAGGGCCGGTTTAAAGACCGGCCACTACAGGGGGTTTGATGCAGCCATTTTCAAAACACTCCGGCATGGTAATGCCGCTCGATCGCGTCAACGTGGACACCGACCAGATGGTGCCGAAACAATTCCTCAAAGCGCTGACCCGCGAAGGCTTCGGCCGCATCCTGTTCTACGACTGGCGCTATCTCGCCGGAGAAAGACCGAACCCGGAGTTCGTGCTGAATTTTCCGCGCTACAAAGGCGCGTCGGTGCTGCTGACGCGTGCCAATTTCGGCTGCGGCTCCAGCCGCGAGCACGCCCCCTGGGGCGTGAAGGATTACGGCTTCCGCGTAATCTTGTCGCCCAGCTATGCGGACATTTTCTATAACAACTGCTTCAAGAACGGGATCCTCCCGGCGACTTTGGCCGAAGCGGAAATCGAAGAGCTCTTCAAGCGCACGGAAAACGAAGAAGGCTATTCCCTGACAGTGGATTTGCCGAACCAGACAGTCGGCGACCATCGTGGATTGACCTACAAATTTGAGATCGCGCCCTCGCGAAAGGAAGTTTTGTTGAAGGGCTTGGATGACATTGGCACCAGTTTGCAGCACGCGGAAAAGATTGACACCTTCGAAAAGGCGAACGCAGCCACGGCGACGATGTATGACGCCGTGGACGTAAAGAACTATTCCAGCCGCTGATACGGTACTGGAGCCGTTCGAGCTCTAACGGCACAGTCGCCATTCACGCCGTAAATCTCTCGAAAGACCTCGGAGCAACGCACCGGCCGCTTGACACGCTTCGTGGCGGGCGACATTCTCGAAATGTGAGATTCGCGGAATCATTACTCTTCGGCGTTGCTTTGCTGCCGCTGGCGCCGAGTGCGAGGCCGGAGCCTGCGGACCTAATCAGCGCGGGTTGGGTCGAGGTACGCACCCCGCACTTTGTGGTTGCAAGTAACGCGAACGAGGGCGATGCGCGGGGCGTCGCGGAAGACTTCGAGCAGATTCGATCCTTATTCCACACGACATTTCCGGAATTGCGGGTTGATCCGACGCAACCGATCGTGATCCTGGCGGCTCGCGACGAAGCGACCATGAAGGTGCTGGCGCCGGAAGAGTGGGGCGGAGAGCAGCACGTGCGTCCCGCGGGCTTGTTTCATAGCGATGGCGAGAAAGATTACGTCGTACTGCGGCTGGATGCGCAAGGGACGACGGCGTACCACACGGTCTATCACGAATACACGCACGCGCTGCTGCACCTGAACTTCAGCCGGATTCCTTTGTGGTTAAGCGAGGGGGTGGCGGAGTTTTTCGGGAATTCGACGCTTGGCGCGCGGGAGGCGCGGACCGGGACCGTGGATAGAACGCACGTCTACATACTGAGCAAGAACGAATGGCTGCCGATGGAGACCTTGCTGGATGTGCGGGAGAGTTCGACGTATTACAACGAGAAGAATCCAGCTTCGGTGTTCTATGCGGAATCGTGGGCGGTGGTGCACTACTTGCTGTTGGACCCGGAAGCTCGACGCCAACAATTGTTGAAGAAGTTTCTGGTCAATTGGGATTCATCGGGCGATCGGGTGGAAGCGGGGCGCAAGGCGTTCGGGGATTTGGGGCGGTTTGGAGAAGCGGTCAAGCGGTATGTCCGGCTGGCGAACTGGGGTACGGGCATGGTGCTGCCCGGCCCAGCGAGATCCCCAGCGGATTTTTCGGTTCGAACGCTGGCGCCGGCGGAAGTGCTGGCGTTGCGGGGCGATTTTTTTGTACACCGGCAACAGCTGGAAGCGGCGCGGCCCCTGCTGGAAGCCGGGGTGGCCCTCGGTCCGGAGATTGCCCTTACCCATGAGGCGCTGGGATTCTACGATTTTCGGGATGGCGATTTCGCGGCAGCGGACGAGGAGATGAACAAGGCAATCTCGCTGGGTTCGGAGAGCTTTATGGCGTTTTATTGCCATGGAGTATTGCTGCTGCGCGATTTCTCGGAGACAGAGGAGTCTACAAAGAAGGCGCGCGCCGCGCTGGAAAATGCGGCGCGGCTGAATCCCATGTATGCGCCGACGTTCGAAGCGCTGACGCAAGCGTATTCGCGAACCGCGGAGACCCAGGGGAAAGCGCTGGAGGCGGCGGAGACGGCTGTGAAGCTGGATTCGGAATCGCGCACGTATAAGACGAACCTGGCGTACGTGCTGCTGAATAATCGGAGGGCGGAGGAAGCCCGAGTTGTCGCGGAAAAACTAGAGGCTAGCGCTGGCTCATTGGAGGAAAAACGCACGGCGCGGTCCATCCTGGAGGCCATCGAGGAAGAAGAGGAATGGGAAAAGGAGAGCGCGGAGGAAGCGCTGGGACGCCTGAGAGTGGATGGGCCGCAGGTGGCCACTGGTCCGGATCTAAGCCCGGACATCGTGCACCCGGCAATTTCGCGGCGGCAACTGGGGCCGCCGGAGTGGATGGCGCTGGAGGGCGCGATCGGAGCGATCGATTGCGCGCGAAGTCCGGAGGTGACGCTGACCTTGAATCTGACAAAAGGCGCGATGGATTTTCACGCGGCGGATTTTGGGCGGGTTGGCGTTAGCGGAATCAGCGCGGAGTCAGTGCCGGAGCTGGAGACGTGCAAGCAGTGGAGCGGTCGGCGCGTGAAAGTGTGGTTCCGGCTGGCCAAGGAGAAAGACTATGTGGGCGAGATCCTGCGTATTTACTTTTACTGAGCGAGTACCTTGACATCCGGGCTACGGTCGCTTACATGTAAAGTACCGTGAGTTTCTATTTGTTCCGGATGCTGCGAACCACAACCGTCCTTGTGTGCCTAGCTTGCGCTGCGACCACGGGTGCGAGTGATTCGAACCAGAACTGGATCGAGGTGCGAAGTCCTCACTTCATTGTGGCGACCAACGCGGGTGAGAAGGAGGGGCGGCGAGTCGCGGAGCAGTTCGAGCAGATCCGCGCAATGTTTCATGTGGCGTTCGCAACGTTTCGGGTAGACCTCGGGCGACCGATCGTGATTCTTGCGGCGAAAAACGAAGCTACGATGAAACTGTTGATTCCCGAAGAGTGGGAAACGAAGGGTCACATTCACCATGCAGGTCTTTACCAGCGAGGCGAGGATAAAGATTACGTACTCGTGCAACTGGATGCGGAAGGCGCCAATCCCTTTCATGTGGTGTATCACGAATACACCCATGCGCTTCTACATCAGAATTTCAACGGCTTGCCTTTGTGGCTGGATGAAGGGCTCGCGGAGTTTTTCGGAAACACTACGCTGGGAGACAAAGAAACCCGGACCGGGACGATTCCTCCTGGAACTCTGGCCTTCCTTCAGCAAAACCGCCTGATTCCCATCGAGACGCTGCTGCAGGTGGACCATACTTCGCCCTACTACAACGAAAGTACCCGGGCGTCGATATTTTATGCGGAATCCTGGGCGCTGGTGCACTACTTGATGATGAGTTCCGAGGCCCGCGACCGACACTTGCTCGTGAAATTCATCGAAGCGTGGGACAAGGGCCAGAACCAAACGGTAGCCGCACAGCAGGCGTTCGGGGACCTAAAGCGTTTTGGGCAAGTGATCGAGGGCTATTCACGACAGGGCTACTTCATGGAAGGCGTCGTCAAAATGACGCAAACGGACGCCAGCAAAAGCTACGCAACGCGCCACCTATCGGATGCGGAAGTAATTGCCTATCGCGGAGATTTCTTCGCACATCACAATCGGCTGGAGGAAGCCAAGCCACTTCTGGAACGGGCCATCCAACTGGACGCGAACCTGGCCAACGCCCGAGAAGGACTGGCGTATTACTACTATCGGCTCCAGGAATATGAAAAGGCAGAGGCGGAAATCAAGGACGCAGAAGCGCGGGGAGATGGCAGCTTCGCAGCGGCTTACTTCCACGGCATGCTCCTGGCGCGGCAATCCATTTCGGAGGCGACGCATCAAGAAGCGGTGGATAACTTGAAGAAGGCGACGCAGTTAAATCCTGAGTTTGCGCCGGCCTTCGATATGCTCGCTTATGTCTATTCGCAGTCCCGTGACGAGCAGAAACTAGCGCTGGACGCGTCGTTCGCGGCGGTGAAACAGGATCCGTCGGAGCATCAATACATCTTCCATCTCATCAACTTGCTGGTGAACAACGACCGAGATGCCGATGCGCGATATCTGACGCAAAGAGTAATGGCAGCGTCGATTTCGCCACAGGAAAAAACGCAGGGAGAGCTGGCACTAGCCCGAATTCAGGACCACGAGAAGTGGGTGGCGGAGAGAAAGAAGGAGCGAGCGAACGGAGGTGTTCAAGCAAGCGCAACCAGGACAACGACAGACGCGACAAACGTATCAGGCGACACGGGCGCCGCCCCCAAAGCACCTCAAGAGATTCCATTGAAAACGACGACGACGATGGCTGTCGAAGGGAACATCCACGGGGTCAATTGCGCGCATCCGCCGGAGTTGACGATGACGCTGGACTTTTCCGGAAACGTCCTGACATTGCACTCGGCCGATATTGAGCAGGCGGAAGTAACGGTGGCGCGCGGACAACATGCGATGGGAACCGATAACTGCCGGGAATGGACCGGGCGGAGAGTGAAAGTGTGGTTTCACCTGAATTCAGCCGAGGGAAACTTCGGCGAGATTACGAAGCTTTATTTTTACTGAGCGGTTCTAAAGTTCGAATCATGCGCTGGAGAATGATCCAAGGAACCAACGGATGGCAGTTATCCTGCGCTGCAAATCTCCTCTTCCTTGACGCCACACGACCTCGTCGCGATCCTCCCCTCTGTCACGCATGATCAAGCCGAAAATTCATCAACCATCGTCGCGATGACAGCGAGCAATACGTCTTTGGCCTCGGCCTGCTCCTGACCAAGTCGCCGCCAATCTGAGCGGAAGCTGCTCGGTCCAACGCAGATCAGATGGAGTTTGGATCGTTGTGTCCTGCATGGCCCCGATGGATTATTGGACATCGTCACGAGCGCTGGGATTGGCGTAGCCTTCGGCCCTAGTAGCGCGTTAACCGTTGGCGCAGACAGTAGCGTCTGTGCTACTGGGATTGATAGACGATGCGGCCGCCGACCACGGTGCGGAGTACGCGCGTTTTGACGTACTCGGATGGCGGGATCTTGGTGAGGTCGCTCGAGAGAATGATGAAGTCGGCGAATTGGCCGGGCTTCAGGGCGCCCTTCTTCCCTTCTTCGAATTGCGCGTAAGCCGAACCTATCGTGTAGGCCCGGATGCAGTCGTCGAGGGAGATTTTTTCCTGGGGTTGCCAGCCCCCGGCCGGGCCGCCGTCGGGGAGTTCGCGGGTAACGCACGCGTACAGACCGCGCATGGGGTTGATCGGCTCGACGTCGTAGTCTGTGCCGAAGGCCAGGCGGACGCCGTTTTTTTGCATGGTGGCCCAGGCGTACGCGCCCTTTACGCGGTCGGGACCGATGCGTTGTTCCGCCCAGCGCAGGTCGGTAGTTTCGTGCGAGGGTTGCATGGAGGCGATGACGTTGAGCTTGGCGAAGCGGGGGAGATCCTCGGGCGCGACGACTTGGGCGTGCTCGATGCGATCGCGACGGTCGCGGGGAGGGTTGGCCTTGGCGACGGCTTCGAAGACGTCGAGGGCGACGCGGTTGGCGCGGTCGCCGATGGCGTGAAAGCCGAGTTGGAATCCTGCTTTGTCGCGCTCGATGGCCATCTGGCGAAGTTTGTCCGGATCCATGGCCATGATGCCGCTGGTGGACGGATCGTCGGAATAAGGAGCAAGCATGGCGGCGGTGCGGGAACCTAGCGCACCGTCGGTGACCATTTTGAGCATGCCGGTTTTCAGCCAGGGATCCCCGGTGCCGCCTTCGCTGCGTTCATTCTGGAGTTCTTCGAGGACGGAGGTGAAGTGCAGCCATTCCGTGATGCGTACGGTGAGCTTGTTTTCATCCTTCAGATCTCGATAGACCAGAAAATCATCCCAATCGGAATTGTCCTGGACCGAAGTGACGCCGTTTTTGGCGACGTCGGCCAGAACCAGTTCGATACCGCGGCGCCGCTCTGCCGGCGAGGGATCCGGGACGTATTGTTGAACGAGGCCGATAGCGGAACCTTCTTCGAGCATTCCAGTTAGCTCGCCCTTGGCGTCGCGTTCGAATTCGCCGCCCTTGGGATTCGCGGTGTCTTTGGTGATGCCGGCGAGCTGGAGCGCCAGGGAGTTGGCAACGGCCACGTGGCCCGAGATGTGGGTGAGCAGTACCGGATTTTTTGGCGAGACTGCGTCGAGCTGCTGCTTGGTCGGAAATTTTTTGTCAGGCCAGAGGGTGTGGTCCCAACCGCTGCCGGTGATCCAGTCGCCTTCTTTGTGAACGGCAACGGCATCGGCCAGACGCTTTTGGAGTTCTTCGATGGATGGCACACCGTTCAGGCGGATGGCCAGCAGGTCCGCGGCCGCGCTGCCTAGATGAACGTGGGCGTCGTTGAAGCCAGGCATAACGAACTTGCCGCCGAGCTGGATGGTGTCGGCGTCTTCGTCGCCGCCGCCGCATTCCAGCATGATTTGTTCGATGCCGCCGATGCAAACGATTTTGCCTTCGCGCACGGCCATGGCGGAAGCCCACGGGTGTTGCAGGTCGTTGGTGTAGATGCGGCCGTGGAGATAGTAAGTGGTGCGAGGTGGAGGCGGGAGGGCTTGGGCGTTGACGCATTGCGACTTGAGCGATGTCAGCGCGACGGCACAGAAAAACAGAAAAAGCAGATGGTTGCTGGAGTTCGACTTGGTTGCGGGTGCGGGCAGCATTTTGGACGGTGTCCGCTTGAGAGACGGGGCGGGATACGTCTCGTGGGTCATTTGGATTTTCCCTCCGCGATACCCGAAATACCTAGAAGAACCAGAAGGGCGCGCTTGAGGCCCATTTCGCGGCCGGAGGGTTCGTACCACTCCTGAAGGGAATGGGCGCCGCCGCCGGTGCCACCCGCGCCGATGGAGATAGCGTCGATACCGTTGGAGAGCGGGATGTTGGCGTCGGTGGAGGAGCGCTCGATGCGCGATTGGTTGCCCACGTAGTCGTCGGCGGCATGCAACGCGGCAAGGAGCGGCGAGTTGGAGGCAAGCTCGCCGCCGGGGCGGATGCCGAGAACCTCGATTTTCCAGTCGAGCTTCCCTTTTGAGCGATCGCGTGCGGAATCCATTTCGTCACGAACACCCGCGGAAATGGATTCGCGGAGCGCGGATTCCAGCTTGCCGAGTTCGTCTTCGCTCTCCGACCGGATATCGACTTTCAGCTTCGCATCGTAGGGGATGGAGTTGACCGAGGTGCCGCCTTCGATTTGACCAAGATTGAATGTGGTGCGCGGGCTGGCGGGAACTTTCGTATTGATGAAACGAATCGAACCGCGCACCAGGGCGTTGATGGGATTGGGCATGCCGAAGTCGGACCAACTGTGGCCGCCGGGGCCGGTGATGAGGACTTCGAGGCGGCGGGAGGCGAGAGCTTTTGTGGTGACGTGGTCGGTGCCGGAGCCGTCGAGCACCACCGCGGCTTTCAGTTTGGAACGGTAGGCGTCGACCAGGGCGCGCATGCCGCGGAGATTGCCTTCGCCTTCTTCGCCCACGTCGGCTACGAAGAGAATCGTGCGCCGTGGCTTGATCTGGGCTTCGTGAATGGCGCGCGCGATGGAAATAAGGGCGGCGAGGCCGGTGCCGTTGTCGGAAATGCCTGGGGCGCTCATGCGTTCGGGTTCGCGACGGACTTTGACGTCGGTGCCGGGAGGAAAGACCGTGTCGAGATGGGCGGTGAGCATGACGATTTCTTTTTCGTTTGCGCCCGGGAGTTCGCCGATGACGTTGCCGGCCTTGTCGACTTGCACGTTGAGGCCGGATTCGGCGAGAAGCGCCTTGATGGCGGAGGCGCGCGCTGCTTCTTGAAATGGGGGCGCGGGAATCTCGGTAATACGAGCTTGTTGATCGTTGATCCAGGCGAGATTACGGGAGAACCAGGCAAGCGCGGAACGGAGCTCCGGGGTTTCAGCGAACTGCGGAGCGGGAACGGAACGATGAGGGGCGCCGGAAGAGCGAACGGGCATGGTCGAAAGGATAACCCAAAGAACAAGATGTTTCACGGAGGAGTTCCTGACCGATTGCGAAATCGCGCGCGCAATCAATTCGGTGCCGGCTCCTGTGCGAGGGCCTGGATTTCGTCGTCGGTGAGGACGCGAGCGGACTGTTTGGCGGCGTCGAGGATGCGGGTCACTACGGTATCGTTCGCGGGGATCTTGTGGCGTTCGAGCCAGAACAGGACGTTGGACTTGCCGCTCATCGGGCCGATCTCAATGATTTGTTCGAGGCCGAAGAGATGGGACGGGACGCCGCTGTAGACGATGTCGGCGAGGCCGGGATCCTTGCTGTGGAAGGCTTTGACGATGGCGGCGGCGTGGACGCCGGTGGCGGTGCGGAAGGCGTCGTGGCCGACGACAGGATAATTTGGCGGGATCGTGGTGTGCGTGGCACGCGCAACTTTTTCGCAATATTCCTTGAGGCGAGAGAGATCGTGATGGATCAAGCCCAGTAGGCGGAGATTGACGATCATCAATTCCATTGGCGTGTTGCCTACGCGTTCACCCAAAGAATTTGCGGCGGCGTGGACTTGGTGGGCGCCGGCGGCGATGGCGGCGAGGGAGTTGGCGATGGCCAGGCCGCGATCGTTGTGCCCGTGCCAGTCGACGCGAATTTTTTCGCCGCTGGGTTTCACGATTTCTTCGAGGGCGAATTTTATGAGGTTGTAGGCGCCTTGCGGAGTGGCGTGACCGACGGTGTCGCAGAAGACGACGGCGCGGGCGCCGCTGCGGATGGCAGTCGAGTACAAGCGCTTGACGGTATCGCGATCGGTGCGAATGGTGTCTTCGGTTACGTACATCGAGGGCAGGCCATGGTCGACAGCGAATTTTACCGCTTTTTCTGTGGTGCGCTCGAGGTGCTCGACCGTCCAATCTTCGACCAGGCGCCGGATGGGGCTGGAGCCCAGGAAGGTGGCGGCTTCCAGGGCGATGCCCACACGTTGGGAAATTTCGGCTATGGGCCGGATGTCGGCTTCCACGGTTCGTGCGGCGCAGTTGGGGCGAATTCTCATGCGCTTGGTGGCGATTTCTCGGGCCAGGGCTTCGGTGTGCGCGGCAGCGCGCGGGCCGGCGCCCGGGAGGCCGATATTCACGGAGTCGATGCCGAGCGATTCCATGAGATGCAGGATTTCGATTTTTTCTTCGATCGTGGGGTCGTAGACAGAAGGATTTTGCAGGCCGTCGCGGAGCGTTTCGTCGTTGAGCAGGACGCGCGTGCCGGGAGCAATGGCTGGGGGGGAGGCTCGGTTCCAGTCGTAGATGTATTCGGAGTTTGGTGAGGGGGTCACGTCGATATTCTATATTGGTTGCGGGACGAGGTCACAATCGCACCATTTTTGGTAGCGGGTCAGCTGATGGTTTGCCTGTCCGTCAATCACTGACAGCCACCACGGGGCGACCACCTGGTAGCTAGTTGGTACCGGCGTGGTAGACGATCACGTACAAGTCGTTTTCCAGAAGATTCGTACCCTCGAAACCGTTTCCAAAGGAAAAATTCCACTCGAATCTTTCCGCTGGCCCATTGCTCTGGCACGGGGATGCGGCGGTTTCAGCTTCGCACGCCCAGTAGAGATACGGCTGAAGGTTGTGGAACGGGCCGACCTTGATGTCGGGAACCGCAACTACCGACTCGCCCCGGTGCAACCCCCATTGTCTGTAAAACAACTCCCCCATGGCACTGCCCGTGCAGTCGAAGCCGGTCGTCCCTTTCAAGCTGCACGAGGGATCGGGCGGCCCGGTCTCCGGCATTTGCCAATTCGTTTGCCCGAGGTAACCGCGCCCTCCATCGGCTTTGTTCAGGGCGGCGATCCACTCGACCGCTGCTGCATGTTCCATCGAACCATCCGGGTTGATGTCGGCAACGCCGAAGGTTTGCTTGGCTGCCAAGTTGGCGTCCGCGAGCCAAGTGACTTGGGCAATGGGATCGTAGATGGTTTGTCCGCCGGGGTTGACCTGCAAACCTTCCCCAGCAGCGGGTGGCGTGCCCGGCAGCTTGCCTTTGATCAGCGGCAGCACGTAGAGATAATTCCGCCATACGTTGGCCCCTTGAAATCCGCTGTTGAACGAAAAACTCACAAATCCTTGCTTCGGATCGGCGGCCGGAGAACCGGACCAATACAAATAGGGTTGGAAATCGCTGAACGGACCGATTTTATTGGCGGGCATGCGGACGGCGGTGCCCGGCTCGTGAAGACCCAACGACCCATAATAGAGAGAGCCCAGCGCGCTGCCCGAACAATGGAACCCGAACGATTCGCCGTTGCGTCCCGTGCGCGCGCAGCTCGAGTCTTTTCCTGGCGCGGTTGGAAGCTGCCAATTATGGTGACCTAGGTAACCGGCGCCGTTGTCGAGCTTGTTCATGGCAGCGACCCACAGGACCGCCGCCGCGTAGTTCATCGAGCCGCTTTTATTGATGTTGGTAACTCCGAATGTTTGCTTGCTGGCAAGATTGGCGTCGGCCAGCCAGGTGACCTTCAGATTGGGATCGTAGACGGTCTGACCGTCGGCGGCCGGCACCAGCGGAACGTGCGCAGACACCGCTACAGGAGCCGCGTCTCTCCCTTCCCGACATGCGTTCACCACGTGCGGGTCGATGGTCGGCAGAGGTCTCGACGCCGACTTGGGCTGCGTTGTCCCTTGTACGATGGGTTGGAAGCAATCCACCAACAGCCCGTTGCGAGCGCCGCCACCCAAAACAAAACCCGCATTCTGGCATGCGGCTTTGATCTGGTCGCACGAGGCTCGATCGGCTCGCACCTGGTTGTCGTTACAGACCAGAGCTACGCCAAGCAGCCACGGCATGATCAGCAGAGGAACGAGGGTGCGCCGGATGGTGTCCATTTACCCCCCCCCGAATTCGCAAAGCATGGCCAGGAACGATACATCAATTTCGCGTGGCCCACTAGATAGGACCGTTCGATGGCACTCCGGAGCGTCCACGTGGGAGATCGTACCGGAACATTATAAGCGGTGGTCGCGGAAGACCGTTCTTAGGGCGGCGCGCGCGTTGCGAAGGCGGGCGCCGAGACCGGCGCCATACTCGAATTGCAGGAATGCATCCGCAGCCTGCTGCAGGTCCGCGCCGTAGCGATACCACCAGGGTTTTTCGCGGCGGGGGAGACGATCGACGTCGACGTATTTGGTCCGGACCATTTCGAGGAGACCCGCTTTGCCATGGGTGCGGCCCCAGCCGCTCAGACCACAGCCGCCGTGTGGGGCTTCGGCGACGGCGAAGTAGCTGATGGCGTCGTTGATCATTACGGCGCCGGCGCGGAGGCGCGCGGCAATGGCTTTGCCACGAGCGGCGTTGCGCGTCCAGACGCTTGCCGAGAGCGCGAACGGCGAATCATTTGCGCGCAGGATGGCTTCTTCGGAATTAGAGACGGTCTGGATGGCAAGAATCGGGCCGAAGGTTTCTTCCTGAAACAGGCGCGCGGCAGAATCCACGTCGACGATTACGGTGGGCTCAAAGAAATTTGTGCCGAGTTCGGGGCGCGCGTGGCCGCCGCACAAAACCTTTGCGCCGCGTTGGACGGCATCTTCGATCAAAGCGATCATGCGCAGGACGTGTTGCGGCCGAATCAGGGGACCAACGTCGGTGGCAGGATCAATGCCAAGGCCGAGGCGCAATTTTTGCGTTTTTTCCACGCAGCGTTCGGCGAAGGATTTGCTGACGGCTTGTTCGACGAAGATTCTTTCGACGGAAAGACAGACCTGGCCGCAATTGGTGTAGCTGCCCCAAACGGCGCCGCTTGCGGCGACATCCAGATCGGTGTCGGCGAGCACAATCATGGCGTCTTTGCCGCCGAGTTCGAGAACGGTTGGAATCAGACGCTTGGCACAGGCTTCGGCGACGCGGCGTCCGGTTTCGACACTGCCGGTAAACAGAAGTTTGTCAGGAGCGGCGTCGATAAGCGCTTGGCCCACTTCGCCGTCGCCCTGGACAATCGTTACTAAGTTCTCTGGAAAACCCGCGCTTGTGAATAGTCTTCCGAGAAGGTCGCCACAGTGCGGCGTGAAGTCACTGGTCTTGCAGACGACCGCGTTGCCGGCGACGATCGCCGGGATGATCTGGCTGATGGGAATAGCCAGCGGATAATTCCAGGAACTAATGATGCCGATTACGCCTAGCGGCTCGTAGGTGAGGGTGCCGGTCTTTGCTTTGGCGGCCAGATTGTGATGCGGGACCGACTCCGCTCGCAGCATGCGCCCGGCGTTCTCGCCAAAATATTCCGCGGTGTCGAGCGCGACGAAAATATCGGCGAACAAGGCTTCGGAGCGCGGCTTACCGGATTCCTGCACGATGGCGTCGGCCAGTGCGTCTCGGGAGGACAGTATCCGCTCGCGAAGAATGTTCAAGCGGATGGCGCGTTCCTCGATCGGGATCTTGGACCAATTTACTTGAGCTGCGCGAGCGTCCGCGACGATTGCCCGCAGGAGCGAAGGCGGCGTTTTCTCGAAGCAACCCAGGACCTCGCCAGTGGCGGGGTTTATGGACGGGATCGTGCCGACCGAAGTGGCGGTGGCAGCCATACGCGGATTCTAACTGAAAACTGCACCGGCGAGATCGAACTTCCTTGCTCGCAAAGCACGATCCGGCACGATGGAACTATCCGCGTGTACCATTGGTGGCATTTCTTGCAGTCGAAAAAAGAGGAGATGGCCATGAATCGCCTTCTGCTACGAGCGTTGGCGCTGGGCGCCTTGGTGTTGATCGCTCTCGGTCCGGTAAGCCCGCAACAAGGAAATCAGACGCAACGGTTTCCGCAGTTTGAAAATGCTGACGTAAAGGTTTGGAAGTCGACGGTCATGCCCAACAATCCGCTGGCGATGCACCGTCACGAACACGGACGGGTCATCATCACCTTAAGCGGAGGAACCATGAAAATCGTCGAACAAAATGGTTCGTCGGAAACCCACAATTGGGAGACTGGGAAAGCGTATTGGCTCCCGGCCAATCCTCCGGGCGAAATGCACTCCGACCTCAACGGCGGCGACAAACCCATTGAGGTGATGGTCGTGGAATTGAAACACGACAAATAGCCGTGACTACGGATCTTGCGAGACTGGGAGGACGATGGTGTTAATGGCCGCCGGGTCGTCGCGCAGTTTGATGTACAAGCCGGTCTCGCTGGGATGCGGGACGTTTAGGGTGGCGTCGATGAAATCGGTGGGCACCGGGGCGTTGTGGGCGAATTGCTGATCGGAGGCCACCGAATCGATCAGAAAGAGATTGGCGCCGCTCAGTTGGCAGGGTTTGTCGGCGCTGTCGGGGCAGCGAAGTTCTTTCAGGGCGGGGACACGCACCAATGTTGCCAGGGACTGCCAGTCCCCTTTGGTGCCGTCGGTTTCTACCGGGCGGAAACGCAGCGGGCCGAAGGCCGAGGGGCCAAAGGCTTTGTGGGGATCGAAGACGGCCAGGACGTTTTCGGAGTCGCGGAGGAACAGGCTGCCGTCGGTCATATTGAGCAGAACACTAAAAACCTCGTCGGCTGTGGCTACTTCGATTCGTTCGGTGCGCGGAAATTTTCCGGGGATTTCGGTTTTCAGCAGGAAGGAGATTTGGCCGTCGAGCGGCAATTCGTCCTGGCTGCCCAGGCTGATGCTGGACGGCGTGCTGCCGAGTTGGATGTTCTTGCTGACGAGCGTGACCTTGGGGCGCGGGGCTTCAACTTTCGTCGGAAGATCGAGGACCCGGCCGTCCTTGAGAGCGACTTTTGCAACCAGCGGCTGGTCTGGAACAAGAACGGCCGTATCGGGTTGCGCCGCGGATAGATGCAGCTCATCTTTTTCGTTCTCACGAGTCAGCTTCGCGGGGACGAAATGAATTCCGTTCAGATCGAAATGATCTACTTCGTCGAGGCGCGTTCCCTTCAAGATGCCTTGCTGGTCGCCGGCGTTGATGCTGAAACCTTCCAGGTGAGCGGCTTCGGAATAGGCTAGCAACGGAAGTTCATCGGGCTTGGGCTGGCCGAATTGCTGGAGCTTTATCGTCATGCGGCCTGCAGGCTGGTCTTTCAACGCGACCTTTAGTTCGAGTTCGTCCGGCTTGGTGGCCTTCCAAGTGGTCTTGACGTCTTTGCCCTGGGCGTCCTGAATCTTGATGTTGTCCACGCAGGCGGCGGAATCGGATTGCAGGTGGAAGGTATCTTCACGGCCGACGATGAGGGCGGTTTGCTCGGTGGCCGGGATTGCCCACTGCGCCGGGCGCGAGGTTCGGAGATGGAAGTTGGGGCCTTCGTACGATTCGAAGCCCCAGTAACCGCGCAGGGTTCCTATCATCTGCGGGTCAAGCTTTGCGCCTTCGACGGTGTGCGTATCGATGAGGAATCCGCCGCTGGAAGCGTCGGCGCGGGCAGGCAGCTTGATCTCTTTGCCGTCTTTGCCGGGAACGTAGAGGAAGAAATCGTGGCCGATGGCGGAGGAAAAGACCAGTGGTGCGCCTTCTACGGGAAGAACGAGGGACGATTTTTGCAAACAGAAGACCTGGTCGGCGTTGATGGCGCGCAGTGGCGGCAACTGGGCGGCTTCGATGGCCGGGAGGCCTACTACGATCACCGACATCGGTTTGCGGAAGGAGGGTGGATTATTGAGCTTGAGATTCATCTGCTCGTCTTTGGGCAAAGCGAGAGCAGGAATGTAGACGTAGGATGCAGTGTGGAGATTGCCAAGAACGCGAGCTAGATCGACGACCGCGCCAACATACGCGCTGTAAAATCCGCCACCGGCCAGCGAGGTAGCGCTGACCGCGCCGACCAAGTCGGAGTTAGGACCGGAAGCCAGTGCGGTGACCATGGATTGACTGTGACCATCGTCGAGAACGAGATTTTCGCTGTTTTTCGTGAGGCAGGAACTTTGTTCCTCGATGGGCTTGTTGAAGCATTGTTCATCGATACGGATGCCGAGCGTGCGGGCCATCAGCAGAGAATGTTCGTGGAGCGATTTCGGGTCGGCGTCGGAGATGGCTTTTACGTCGGCGAGATATTTCTCAAGGCGCGAACGGTCCAGGCTGGCTTGGTTGAGGTCTTGCGAAGCACGTACGAACACGCCGGGCCGGCCGCGAACTGCGCTGCGCAGCGTGCCGAAGTCGCCGCCGGTTTCGGGGGCTAAGAATAAAAGAGCTTGCTGCGCATCCTGGGGCACGGTTACGACCGTTCCCTCTTCACGGGCTTGTTTGGTCCAGGTTTCGACTTTGATGAACCAATTTTCGGGCGGCGGATTAGTGGCGCCGCGAAGGAAAGCGACGATGAGCAAATAACGGGCGGCTTGATCGTCGGGAAAGTCGGGGTGAAGCCAGAGGCGATCGCCGGGTTGCAAGTTTGCGACGTCGGCGATGGGCAGCGGCTTTCCGTTGCGCGTGACTTTCATTTCTATGCGCGGGCCCAATAGGTCGAAGGAATTGTTGTCCGCGCGTGCCAAGAGCGGGGCCGCGAGCAAAGCTGCGACGACCGACAGATAGCGGATCAAGCTGCGTGCGGTGGGACTACCGGTATGGCCAGAAGACATTTTTTCTACCGTTCCTCGAGTCGGTATTTTTTCGCAAGGAAACGCATTGTTAGAGATGCAGCGCAGTGTGAGTCTCAATTTCGAGACGCACGACAAGCCGCGTCACTGTCTTTGATGCGATGTCCCGGTGGCGTGCCGCCAACGGGCTTAGCGCTTGTTTCCTGGCCGCTTTCGTGAGGCTGGGACGAAATTGCGGCCGCGCCCTGGAAAGTTAATGATAGGTCCTGGGTGGGGCGGTGGGCAACCGTTGTGTGAATTTTTTCTTATCGGGCAATAGGGGTGGAGAGGGGACGGAGATCAGCACGCCGGGCCCAAGCTCGACGCCTACCGGGGTGTCGGGCGCGTATGCGGCGGCGGAGTGGCTTGGCGGGGGTGTGCTCCAAACCCCGCCCTCTAACTCCGCCAAGCTCTGGGCGTGAGAGGTCGGCTCGAAAGCCGCTGCGCGATCGCTATTTTGCTGCGGCGAGTTTAGCCGCGGCGCTCGACACTAGGTCCGCTTCACGTTGCAGGGCGGCGGCGGCGCTGGCGATGGCTTGCTCGGCTTGCTTCCATTGCTTTTGCTCCATGGCTTCGCGGACTGCCGGGATGGCTTTGGCTTCGTAGCCAGTGTAGACGCCGGGCGCGTAGATTTGGTGCTTATACCAGGCGCGGCCTGGGAGGCCTTCGGGCGCGGTGAGTCTGCGCTCGCTGTCGATGAGCAAGCGATTGATTTCGGGAATGGACGCAGAAGCCAGCGCGACGCCGCCGTTTTCGCTCGCGTGGGCTACTGCTTTGCGGTATTCGTCGGCACTGCGGGTGAGTGCATCTGCGCCGTTTTGCAATGGCGCGAAATTCAGGTGCGGCGGGATTTCTTCCTTCACCGGCGGGACGTAGGTTTGTTTGGGATCGGCGCTGGCGGTGAATGCGCCTTCTTCGATTTCCTGATTACGCTCGCGGGTCTCGTCCCGCTGCTTCGTGGAAAACGTCTCCAGGCCGCGGACGTAGGTTTGGACGGTGTCGGCGAGATTGGAAAAGTCGAACGGGAGCAGGTCGGCATCGGCCAGGCGCATCACCGTGGTGCCCGCAACTTGCGAAAGGGCGCGGCCGTAGATGAAGTCGGTGTCGCTGAAATGCGTGTACCAGTAAAAGTCGTCGTAGATCGAGTGGTAGATACCGCCCTGGTCTTCTCCGTAAAAGCCAAGATCGAGGACCGCGATGCCGAGAAAATTCTGAAAACCGGCGTGGTCCGAGCCGCCGCCTGAGATATCAATGCGCAGATCGGGGCGCTGGCGCAATTCCTGGCGAGCTTCCTCGGAAGTGGCTTCGGTGAGGTTGTGAAGTTGCCAGCGCTTCCACACGGACAGCTTGGTTTCCGGATCCTGAACGTCGCGGGCCACATCGTTGATTAATTTTTCCAAGGTGTGAGCGCCGTCGGCACCCAGAAATCCGCGATCATTCGTGTCCGAATTAATGTACGCCACGGCGTGTTGCCGAAGTTCCGCTGCGTGGGTCTCGAGCCACTCTACCGAGCCAAGCAAGCCGGGTTCTTCGCCATCCCAAGCGCAATAAAGGATGGTGCGCTTGGGCTTCCAGCCGGCTTTGACAAGTTCGCCTAGGGAGCGGGCTTCCTCTAGAACCGCTACTTGCCCGGAAGTCGGATCTTCCGCGCCATTCACCCAGGCGTCGTGGTGGTTGCCGCGAAGCACCCACTCGTCCGGAAACTGCGAGCCGGGAATTTTGGCGATCACGTCGTAGAGCGGCTTCATGTCCCAGTTGGAGAAAACTTTCAGGTGGACTTTCGCGGGGCCGGGGCCGATGCGGTACGTGATGGGCAGGCCGCCGCGCCAGGATTCCGGCACGACGGGTCCTGCGATGGCCGACAAGAGTGGAGCGGCGTCACCGTAGGAAATCGGCAGCACGGGAATTTTTGTGAGCGTCGGCGCGTCCTTGATGGGAAGCCGCTTGGCGTCAGGCGTAGCACCAATATTCGGAGTGAGCGGATCGCCCATGAATTCGGTGCTGTCTTGCACGCTGCCACGCTGCACGCCTTCGCGCGGACGCAAACCGCCGGCGGGAAACGTTTGTCCGGCCGAGTAGCCGTCGTCGCGCGGGTCAGAATAGATGATGCAGCCGACGGCGCCGTGTTCGGCGGCGACTTTGGGCTTGATGCCGCGCCACGCGTGGCCGTAGCGAGCGATGACGATCGCACCTTTTACGGAGACGCCGTGGCGCTCGAGCGTTTCGTAGTCCTCGGGGATGCCATAGTTGACGTAGACGAGCGGGCCGGTGACGTCGCCGTCGGCGGAGTAGGCGTTGTAGGTGGGGAGTTGTTCGGATTGCTGATTGGAGGTGGGGTCTTGCGGGACGGCGGGTTCCTGAAGCTTGGCGACAAAGTGCGGGCCGCCGTCGATGAGTTCAACCAGGCGTTCTTTTGGCGTGGGGAAAAGTACGGTGAAGGATTCCATGTGGGCGTCGAGACCGAATTCCTTGTACTTCGCCAAAATCCATTCGGCGTTGTCTTTGTCGTAGGGAGAGCCGACATGGTGAGGGTGTGCGCTCAAACGTTGCATGTAGGCGCGGAGGTTCGCGGGGCTCGGCGTAGCACGGAATTTTTCTTCCCACTGGCGTTCGGTCCGGGAGGATTCGGCGAAGTAGCCGGCCAGAGGGGTTTCGTCGGCGATGAGGTGATGACCGAGTGGGGCGAGCGAAAGTGCGGCGAGAAACGCTGAGGCAAGTACCGTGCTGCGGATCATGATGGGCTCCAAATTTGCGTCGATATTTTGCCTGAACCGAGTCGCGATTGGAAATGAAAGCTAGATTCGGTACGACTCTTCGTGATCGGCGCTGACCATGCAGAGGCCTTGGGATGGGACGGTGGGGCCGGATTTGGAGCGATCGCGTAATTCGTAGAGGCGGTCGATATCTTCTGGGGCGAGTTTGCCGCGGCCTACGTCGAGAAGGGTGCCAACCATCTTTCGCACCATGTAACGCAAGAACGAGCGGCCGTGTACGGTGAAAACCAGTTCTTGGTTGTCCGCGGAGCGTACCAGTTCGGCGGAAAAGATTTCGCGGTCCATCACGCGCTCTTTGTCGTCTTCCTCGGAGCCCGTGGAGGCGGCGAACGAAGTGAAATCGTGCACTCCCACGAAGCGGGCGGCGGCATCGCGCATGGCTTCTTCGTTTAACGGGTAAGGATAGTGCAAGACGTAGCGCCAGATCATCGGGGGCACGACCCTGCCGCGATACAAGCGGTACCGATAAACCTTGCCGCGCGCGGAAAATCGCGCGCTGAAGTTCGGGCCCACTTCTTCTGAGCTTACAATGCGGATCGATGGCGGCAAGAGGGCGTTCAGAGCACGATGGAAATCGCCCGCGGAGAGGCCCGACTGCGTGCGAAAGCTCCCCACCTGCCCGAGGGCATGGACGCCCGCGTCGGTGCGTCCCGTGCCGAGGAGAACGATGTTTTCCTGCGTCAACTGGCGCAAGACGCGGACAATCTCGCCTTGAATGGTGGGCTTACTCGACTGCACCTGCCAGCCGTGAAAATCGGTGCCGTCGTAAGCGATGGTGAGCTTGAAATAGCGCATGCCGGAGAAAGTTTATCTGAGGTCAGTTCACATCGCGGAGCGAACAAAGCGGCTCCCGGGTTTTACGGCTGCGCTGCCTTCGCGACATTGGGGGCATTCTTCCGGAGTGTAGCTGGCGATGGTCATGTCCAATAGAGCTTGCGCTTCGACAGGAAACTCGACGCTTCCGCCACTGCGATCGATGAGCGCGCCCGCGGCGACGACGCGGCCTCCCGCTTCTTCGACCACCTGGATGGCCTCCAGAGTCGAACCGCCGGTGGTCCAGACGTCTTCGATGACCAGCACATGCTGATCGGCCCGCAAATGGAAGCCGCGGCGCAGAGTCATGGTGCCGCTAGCGTCGCGCTCGACGAAAATCGCGGGGACACCGGCACCGGGCAGGCCCGACTTGAGTTCCGGTAGCGCCCGGGCAACTTCCTGTCCGATGATGACACCCCCCATGGCCGGCGAGACAACCACTTCAATGGTCGCGTCGGAGAACAGTGCGGCCAGTGCATGACCTAATTTCTCAGCATAGCGCGGGTACTGCAAAACCTGCGCGCACTGCACGTACGTGCCGCTATGCAAGCCGCTGGACAGCTCAAAATGTCCGTGGCGGATGGCGCCGGCGCTCTCGAACATCCGCAGGAGTTCTTCGCGCTTCAGCATATCTCTCCCATCGAACTTCCACCGCGCCCATTTCCTGCTTCTCGCGCTTCGGACGGCCCGCCGCTCGGCGGGAACCTGCGAAGCAACGGCTAACCTCAATCGCCCGTAAGCGTCGAATCGTCAGCAGCCTAGCCGCGGTGTGTTGCGTTGTCAAGGAAACGCCCCCCTGCTAAACTGCCCAATTCGTGTCTGCGGTCGACGACTCACATTTCTGTGCCCTACTTTCGACGATTTGGTGAAACAAAGTGCCTCGGATGAGCGTTGTACAGAGTGAGAAACCGAATGACTCGCATTGGTTATAGATAAAACTCAAGGGGTGAACGACATCATGAAATTGTTACGGTTGACCGCAAAGCCGTCAACTCCTCGTGCGTCCGCTGTACCGAGAGCGCGCCGGGCCGATGCCAAACTGCTCCGGCAGTCGGCTCGCTCGCTGGCCGCGGCCCTGCTTGCGGGCGTGCTCAGTGTGGGATCGGGTTCACCCGCGTTCGCGCAGGATCCGGGTCAAAGTCCCCCGCCCTCGCAGCAACAGCAGCACCCCGAGCTGCCCACACCGCAATCTCCCGAGCAGAACCGGCCGGGGCAGGATACGAGTCCGCCAACGCAACAGCCCACGCCGGCTTATGGACCGGGTTCGGCCAATCCGCCGATTCCGGTGTCGCTGGGCGTTTCGAAATACAGTTACAGACACGCTCCGCGCGCTTTTCCGAACCTGTTCAATCCCTACCGGCAGGTTCCCATTCCCGCTTTTGGGGTGACGAACTCGCCGCGCATCGATCAACTCATTCACGACGGGAAGCTGGAGATTACACTGCAAGACGCGGTCGAGCTGGCCTTGGAAAACAGTTTGGACATCGCCGTAGCACGATACAATCCGTGGTTTGCCGATACCGACATTATGGCCTCGGAAGCGGGTGGTCTCGCGCAGGGCACCGTGGGCGCCGACCTTCCGTACTCGACAGCCAACGTTCCGCTGCTCACCTTCGACCCCCTGCTCACCACTTCGGCATTCTTCGACGATGTATCGACGCCGGTGAACAATCCATTCATTTCGGGCACGGGTGTATCCGGGCTGACCGGCCTGATCACCCATACCTCGCAGTACCAAACGCAATATTCGCAAGGATTTTCGACCGGTACGACGGTGACGGCATCTTGGGACAATACGCGGTCGTCGTCGAGTTCCCCGGAGAATTTCTTTAATCCCTCGGTGTCATCTACGTTGACGGTTGTGTTCCAGCAGCAGCTGCTGAATGGTTTCGGCTTTTTTCAGAATCGCCGCAACATCCTGATTGCGAAAAACAATCGAAAACTCGCGGACTACGTGTTCGAGCAACAGGCTATTACCACGGTCACGAACACCATCAACGCGTATTGGGAGCTTGTGTATGCGCGCGAAAACGTGAAGGTGCAACAACAGTCCGTGACGGTGTCGAATAAGTTCTATGGCGACAACAAAAAGCAATTGGAAATCGGCACCATGGCTCCGCTCGAGGTGACCCGCGCGGAGTCCGAATTGGCTACCGACCGCCAGAACCTGATTATCGCTCAGACCACGCAGCTCACCGATGAGCAGACCTTGAAGAATGCGATTACGAAAGATCCGCTTTCACCCTCGCTCATCAACGTTGAAATCATTCCAATCGACCATCCGAACCCGCCGGAAGTCGTCGAAGCCGCGACCTTCGAAGAAGCCGTCAAGGAAGCCTTCGTCAAACGCCCGGATCTGCAGCAGCAAGACCTGAATGTGAAGAACGCGGTCATCAACTCGCAGGCGACCCGTCAAGCGCTGCTGCCCATAGCGACGCTGACAGCGGAATACCAAAGCCAGGGTCTAGCTGGCAATTCCCCTGTCGTTACCGGCTCCACGACGACAGCGGGATCGGCCCTGGTCGGAGCTAACGGCCAGCCCATCACCGTACTGGACATGAATGGCACGCCAGTGGAGATCTTCGAGCCGAACACGGCGGAGGTTACCAACGGGATTTCTCATCAGGGCTTTGGAACTACGCAAAGCCAGGTCTTTCACAATCAGTTCCCGAACTATCTGGTGGGAGTAAACGTGCAACTGCCGATTCGAAACCGCGCGGCACAGGCGACCAACCAAAGGGCCCTTCTGACGCAGCGGCAACTCGAAACGCAGATGCAGCAACTGAAGAACGCCGCGGTGCTCGACGTTCGCAACGCCTACATCCTCCTGACGCAGGATCGCGCACAGGTGCAAGCCGCCAGTAAGGCCCGCGAATTGCAGCAGCAGACCTTCGACGCCGAACAAAAGAAATATCAGCTGGGTGCGTCAACAGTTTACAACGTCATCCTGACGCAGCGTGACTTGATCCTTGCGCAAGGTAACGAGCTACGCGCTCTGGCAAACCTCGTCGAAGCCAAAGCCAACTACGAACGCGCTGTGGGTCGTACGCTGGAAGTGAACCGGGTCACCATTGCGGACGCCAAGCACGGTCAGATCGAACGCGATACGCTAATCCCCGGCACGCTGCACGGGCAAGTCGTCGGAACCGACAAAATCTTTACCAACGAAGGGCAGCGCTAAAGCCTTCGCCAGGTGGTAATGCCGGCACGGCCGTTCGCCGTGCCGGCGTTGCTGTCTTTCCGCGATCCTTATCTTACGAACCGCCGATGCCCCTTCCAAGACTCAGCCGGTCCGGTCGCCGAACCCTTCCTCACCTCGCCAGGTGCGTGTGGTTTCTGGTGGGCGCATCGTACAAGCGCCGCTATTGCCCCGGACGTGCTATTCGCATAGCATTCATTTCAGTGGGCGTTCGAACGCCGGTCCTGCACAGTTCGAACGGCACGTACCTATGAGTGATCCGTCCAAAGGCGCCAGCCCGACCGTCATTCCCACCGATCCCGCTTCTCATCGCCGCGTGCCCTCCGCCAAGGAAAAGACCTGGGAAGAAAAAACACTCGCTCCGACGCTGGAAAAAAGCCCTGAGCGGCAAGCCGAATTCACTACGATTTCCAACTATCCGATCCGCCGGCTGTACACTCCGGCCGATCTAGCGGACTGGAACGCGGAGCGCGATCTCGGTTATCCCGGCCAGCCGCCCTATACGCGCGGCATTCACTCGACAATGCATCGCGGGCGATTGTGGACCATGCGGCAGTTTGCGGGGTTTGGGACCGCCGAGGACACCAATCAGCGATTCCGCTATCTTCTGGCGCAGGGCCAGACCGGACTTTCGACAGCGTTCGATCTGCCTACCTTGATGGGGTATGACTCCGATCATCCGCTCTCGGAAGGCGAAGTCGGAAAGTGCGGCGTGGCGATCAGTTCCCTTGCGGACATGGAAGTTCTGTTCGATCAGATCCCTTTGGCCAACGTGACCACCTCGATGACCATCAACTCGCCGGCGGCGATCATTTGGGCGATGTACCTGGCGGTGGCCGAGCAGCAAAAGGCCGACTGGAAGACGCTTTCCGGGACGCTGCAGAACGACATCCTGAAGGAATATATCGCGCAGAAGGAATATATCTACCCGCCGGAGCCGTCCATGCGGCTGGTGATCGATACGTTTGAGTTTGGCGTGAAAAATACACCGAAGTTCAACACCATTTCGATCAGCGGCTATCACATTCGCGAAGCCGGTTCGACGGCGATCCAGGAATTGGCGTTCACGCTGCGCGATGGTCTTGAGTATGTCGAATGGGGCATGCGGCGCGGCCTCGATGTGGACGAATTCGTGCCGCAGCTTTCTTTCTTTTTTAACGCGCACAGTGATTTTTTCGAGGAGATCGCCAAGTACCGCGCAGCCCGCCGCATCTGGCACAAAGCTATGGTGGAACGCTACAAAGCGAAGAATCCGCGGACCTGGGCGCTGCGCTTTCACACGCAGACCGCGGGTTGTTCGCTGACCGCGCAGCAGCCGTACAACAACGTGGTGCGCACCGCGATTCAGGCACTCGCCGCTGTGTTAGGCGGCACGCAATCGTTGCACACCAATTCGCTCGACGAGGCCTGGGCGCTGCCCACTGAATTTGCCGCCACCATCGCGCTGCGCACCCAACAAATCATCGCGCACGAAACCGGCGTTACCAACACGGTCGATCCGCTGGGCGGTTCGTACTTCGTTGAGACGCTCACCAACGATGTGGAACGCGGGGCGTGGGATTACATTGAAAAGATCGATGCGCTGGGCGGGATGGTCGCGGCCATCGAGCGCGGATACCCGCAGCGGGAAATCGCGGAAGCATCGTATCGTTACCAGGTGGCGCTGGATAAGAAAGAAAAAATCATGGTGGGCGTCAACGATTTCGTGTCGCAAGAGAAGCCGCTCGATACCTTGCAGATCGACGAAGCCGTGGCGCACCGACAAGCGGAACGCTTGCGCAAACTGCGCGCGGACCGATCGAGTGTTGAAGTTGCGCGCCGCCTGGCGGCTCTGCGCAAAGCCACTGAAGGCCAAGACAACCTAATGCCTTTCATCTTCGACGCCGTGAAATCCTACGCCACCCTGGGCGAAATCTGCGACGCCATGCGCGAAACCTTCGGCACCTACGAAGAAGTAGCTATCACCTGATCCTCTCAGTGAATTCCGTGGTGAACCTTTTTCTACGTTCACTAAATGAGATAACTCAGAAGATTCTAGGTGCGGGATCGAGCTTCATCGTCAGCCAGATCCCGGCTTTGCTCGAATCTGCCTGCCAGGAGTGTCCCGGCCATGAATGGGCAATCCGCCACCTGAGCTCGAGAGGCAAAAGCCAATACCGCTTTTCTACAAGACCAAACTGGATTGTGGCTATCGCCTTGATGTCCTGGTCGAAGGTAAGATCGTAGTGCGACTCAAATCCACTGACGGACTTGGACTTATTCATGAGGCAATTACTCTCACCTACCTTTACACTGTCTGGACCCCAGTTCGGATTGCTGATCAATTTCAATGTTCCGGTGCCAAAGGATGGGACCAAGCGATTTATCATGGTCGAACTGATTTCACACAGAGTTCGCAGAGGTCACAGAGAACGATGGCAGAGAAGAAGATTCGGGTTTTGATTGCTAAGCCGGGGTTGGATGGGCATGACCGTGGGGCAAAAGTCATTGCGCGGGCTCTGCGCGACGCGGGGATGGAGGTGATCTATACCGGATTGCGGCAGACGCCGGAAATGATCGCTACCGCCGCGATTCAGGAGGACGTGGACGTTATCGGTCTATCCATCCTTTCGGGCGCGCACAACACGATTTGCCCTCAACTTATGAAGTTGCTGCGCGATAGAGGTATGACCGACGTCATCGTGCTACTCGGCGGCATCATTCCCGAAGGGGATGTTGTCGAACTGAAGAAAACCGGTATCGCCGGAATCTTCTTGCCCGGCACTTCGACGCAAGACATCGTCGAGTTCATTCAAAAGCGCGTGGCGCAAGCGTCTTAAGACCAGGCCCGTTCAAATTTTACCCGCGTGTACAGCACCGAAAAGCCGCGTCGCGTCACGTTCCGCTGCGAAATGCTCCCCGGCTGGGCGATGCAAACTGCCAGGTCGCATTTCCCCGCCACAGCGCGCACCAGCCTTTCCTTAAGAAGCGCCGTCTGCACTCCGCGATTGCGAAACGCAGGCAGCGTGCTCGCCCCAAACAGCCCGGCCACACCTTCGCGTAACGCCAGCGTCGCTCCCCCGGCCACCGCCCCATCGACGCGCGCCAGATAGCACTGCACGTTGGAACCGAGCGCGAACATTTTCATGACGCCAAGAATTTCGTGCGTTACCGGAAAATTCTCCGAGAAGCCTTGCGCCACCGTCAGCGTCCATAAATCCATCTGCTCATTGCCGATTCGCTCGATGGTGACACCTGCGGGCAGGTCGGTTGCTGCCACGTTCGATAAACCCGAGCCGTTCAAAGGCAAGACCATTACATTCGAAAATTCGGTCACCCGGTAGCCACGCTCGCCGAAATGCCGGATCAGGGAAGCGTCCGCGAGCGGACAAGTCTCGACACGCACGGCTTCGTTTCGGCTGCGATAAAACTCTTCGAGCCGGTTGAATTCTGCTTCGCCCACCGGGCCGTCCAGCCCCAATCCGATTGCCTGGGTCACCGGCGAGTTCGCGCCGCAGTACATGGCGAATCCGCCCGCGATGCGTTCCACGGCAGCCTGGGCTCCTGACGGCAACTGTTCCAGCGCACTTGCGCAATGTACGGCCGCGTGCGCCTCCGCCAGCTCGATACGTCGTGCCAATGCCAGATCAAGCAGCGGCGCCGTCATTGTGTTTCTTCCTCCCTCTTCCGATACTTCTGACGGACTTCGCGCTCCTGGAGCTTGATTCTGTGCTTTTCCTCTTTTTTTACTTCCGGATCCATTTTTCGCAGCAGGAATTGCTGTTCGCGTTCGAGCTTTCTGCGATTCTCGAGCCGCGCCGGGTCCAAAGTCCCCGCCGCCAACGCGGCTTGTACGGCGCACCCGGGCTCGTCTTCGTGGCGGCAATTTCCGAAGCGGCACTTCGCCGCAAGCTCGTCCACATCGGCGAATGTTTCCGCAACGCCTTCGGTGGCGTCCCACAATTGAAGCTCGCGCAGGCCCGGCGTGTCGATGACCATGGCTCCGCCTGGCAAGAGCAACAATTCGCGCGCCGTCGTCGTATGACGTCCGCGACTGTCTTTCTCGCGGATGGCCTGCACCTGTTGATGTTCCTCTCCCATCAAGCGATTGACCAAAGTCGACTTACCCGCTCCCGACGATCCCAGCAGCACCACCGTCCGCCCCGCCGCAAGAAACGCGTTGAGGTTTTCGACGCCGTGTCCGGTCCGCGCGCTCAAAGCAAAAACCAAAACACCCATCGCGACCGATTCGACCTCCGCCCTTCGCGCATCCACTTCCACGCACCCGTCCGCTTTGTTCAGCAGCACGACTGGCCGCGCTCCCGATTCCCTGCCCTGCGCCAGGTAACGTTCCAGCCGCCTCAAGTTGAAGTCGCCATCGAGCGCCACCACGATGAAGGCGGTGTCGACATTGGCAACGATGACTTGCTGCGACACTCGCTTACCCGCCGTTTTTCTGACGAACTGACTCCGCCGGGGCAGGACACCGTGAATGGTCGCTTGCTTTTCACCATCGGGAATTTCTGCGGCAACCCAGTCCCCCACCGCCGGCCAGTCGCTACCCTCGGTCGTGACTCCACGCATCTTGCCGGATGGCGCGGCCCAGCGCTCGTCGAAGTCACCGGCAATACGCCACAGGCCGCGATGCTGCGATACGACCCTTCCCGGCAGGCATCCCGCGACCGGATGCTCCCGCCAGATCCCCTCGAAGTGCGGATCCCAACCTAATTCTTTAAGCGACATCCTCGAACCTTCCTGCTGCGCAAAGCAGCGACGCGCGCGTTCGCGAGAGCGAACGAATGCGGTGGTGCGTCCGGCGAGAAAATCGAGGCAAAAACGTGCCGGAAGCTGTCCCTGGTTGCGAAAACAGAAATGAGAAAGAAGGCGGCGTTACCTGGAGCAAACGCAATCGCTGAAGGCACACCCGCCGTGTAGGACTTCTCCCGGGGTAGTCACAGGCGCCTCCAGCTTGCAGGATGCGGTGCCTGACGGCGCCGCTGCGCGCTATCTTACAGATGCTCGCGCGGCGCCGTCAATCAACAAACGCTTGCGCTCGGCCGCTGGGTGGATCGCCTTCGCCCGGCTTTTGCAAAGAGCCAGCAAAGCGGCACGTCCTCACCTGGGCCGCAGACGATCCGTGGTCTCGCGCTGCAGCGCAGGAGACCGTATACTGAGACGTTTGCAATCGTGTCTTTGGTCGATCGACCGTAGTGGAATCATTTCAACGTGAGGCTTGCGAGTGTCTGCGTCCGTCTTGAAAACCAGCGTAAATGCCAAGTCGCCGGACTTCGCGAAAAATAGCCGCAAGGTCGTCGATCTCGTCGCCCAGATCAAAAACGAAGAAGAGCAGATCTCCCAGGGCGGCGGAACAAAAGCGATCGAATCGCAGCACAAGAAAGGGCGGCTTACGGCCCGCGAACGCATCAAGAAGCTCGTCGATCCCGGTTCGCATTTCTTCGAACTCAGCGCCTACGCAGCCTACGAAATGTACGAAGAGTGGGGCGGCGCTCCGGCGGCAGGAACGATTACCGGTCTCGCGCGGGTCTGCGGCCGCACCTTCATGATTATCGCGAACGACGCCACCGTGAAAGCTGGCGCGTTTTTCCCGATGACCGCGAAGAAAGTGATTCGCGCGCAGAATATCGCGATCGAAAATCATATCCCGACTATTTACCTGGTCGATTCGGCCGGCGTGTTTCTTCCGCTGCAAGAAGACGTTTTTCCCGACACCGACGACTTCGGCCGCGTCTTCCGCAACAACGCGGTGATGAGCGCCATGGGCATTCCGCAGCTTGCCGCGATCATGGGGATGTGCGTTGCCGGCGGCGCTTATCTACCGCTCATGTGCGATCACATTTTGATGACCGAAGGGTCGGGTTTGTTTTTGGCTGGTCCCGCGCTGGTGCAAGCCGCCATCGGACAAAAAACCTCCGCCGAAGATCTCGGCGGCGCGAAGATGCACTCGCAAATCAGCGGCACCGTTGATTTCCGCGAGCCGGACGACGACGCATGCATCGCTCGCATCCGCGCGCTGGCCGACAAAATGGGTGCACCGAACCCTTCGCCGTTCAGTCATGTGGGCGCGCGCGAACCGCTGTATCCCGGCAGCGAAATCTACGGCGTATTCTCGAACGATCCCGGCAAGCAGTACGACATGCGTGAAATCATCGCGCGGATTGTGGACGGCAGCGAGTTCGAGGAATACCGCGCCGAATACGGCGAAACGCTGCTCTGCGGCTACGCGCGCATCGGCGGCTGGGCCGTCGGCATCGTCGCCAACCAGAAAAAGCATGTGCAAACGACAGCGCGTGGCTCGGATCAGAAACGCATCGAGTTTGGCGGTGTGATCTACACCGAGTCTGCCGAGAAGGCCGCACGGTTCATTCTCGATTGCAATCAGAACCGCATCCCGCTGATTTTCCTGCACGACGTCAATGGGTTCATGGTCGGCAAAGATGCCGAGTGGAGCGGCATCATCCGCGCCGGCGCAAAGATGGTCAATGCGGTGTCCAACAGCGTGGTGCCGAAAATCGCGATCATCTGCGGGGGCAGCTTCGGCGCAGGCCACTACGCCATGTGCGGCAAGGCTTACGATCCACGCTTCATTTTCGCCTGGCCAACGGCACGTTATGCCGTGATGAGCGGAGATGCCGCAGCCAGCACACTAGTCGAAATCAAGTTGAAACAACTCGAACGCGAAGGCAAGAAAGTAGACGAGAAAGCCAAAAAAGAACTCTACGACTCGGTCCGCGCCACCTACGAACACCAAACCGACCCGCGCTACGCCGCCGCCCGCCTCTGGGTCGACGCGATCATTGATCCAGCTCACACGCGCGACGCGCTGGTCACCGCGCTTGAAGCCGCCTCGCTAAATCCCGAAATCCGCGAATTTAAAACCGGGGTCCTGCAGACGTGAAGACCTCGACAATGGAAAGTCGAAAGCAAAGAAGGGCTAGTAGAAACCAGAAGTCGATGCAGCGATTTACAGACTGGAAAGTGCGGCAGCGAGGTCACGCGCTGGTGCTCAGCGTTCATCGAATGACGACCGGTTTTCCCCCTAAAGGAACGCTACGGTTTGACTTCGCAAGTCCGTCGCCCCCTATCGGTTCTGACCAACTTCGCCGAAGGGTCGAAGCGTCTAACCAACCAGGAGTACACGCGCTTCCTCAACCTCTCCACAGCACCCGAAAAAGAATATCTCTCACTGGTCAGCTGCGCGGTCATGGCCTACCAAGCCTTCATCGAGATTTCCGAACTATCGTGCACGCTCCACGGTCTGCGAAAAAAGGTCGAAGTGGCAGGAACGCGCACAGGAGCAAGAACTCACTAATGCTCCTCCCGCCCTTCCTTTCTCCCTATCCATTTTCAACCGTGGACGGTCAGCCTCTGCGTTCCCACCTTTTCGTCTGGAGCGAGGACCAACCGAATTCCCGCTCCTTGCTGGCTTCCTTTCCACTTTCCACTGTCGACGGTCGACCTCGTTCTCCTTCGATCGGAACCCCATGGAACCGGTAAAACTCGTCGAGTGCCCGCGGGATGCCTGGCAAGGGCTTCCGGAGTTCATTCCAACCGAGCTTAAAGCCGAGTATCTTCGCGAACTGGTGCTCGCCGGATTCACGCACATCGACGCCGTCAGCTTTGTTTCGCCGAAGTATGTAAAGCAGATGGCGGACAGCGAACAGGTCATGGCGATATTCAACGAATCCCTTTCCGTCGACATCGACCGGCCCGACATCACCGGAATTGTCGTGAACGAAAAAGGCCTCGAACGTGCGTTGGCAACACCCGGAGTGACGACGATCGGCTATCCGTATTCCATCTCTGCCTATTTTCGCCGAGCGAACGCCAACATGAGCCGCGAGGAATCCCGCAAATTAGTGGAGAAATTGAAAAAAGACGCAGCCGCAGCGAGTCGCGACCTCGTAATTTACATCTCTATGGCGTTCGGGAACCCGTATGATGAGCCTTGGGGGCCCGAGATCGTGCTCGAAACGCTGGAATGGCTGAAGGACATTCGCGTGCGGACCGTTTCGCTGGCCGACACAGTCGGCACCGCGGATCCCAAGCTTGTCGGTGATCTCTATCGCGACGTGAAGGATCACGTGGCGGGAATCGAACTCGGCGTGCACCTGCACAGCCGGCCGGAAAATGCCGAAGAGAAAATCATGGCGACATACGAAGCGGGATGCCGCCGCTTCGACAGCGCGCTCACCGGGCTGGGCGGGTGTCCATTTGCCGGCGACAGCCTTGTCGGGAACATCGCTACCGAGCAGGTTCTTGCAGCGTTGAAAAAAAAGGGCGCCGATCCAGGGATCGAACCCGAACGCCTGACGAAGATTCTTGCGATGACCAACGAAATCCGGGCCAAGTATGCTCACGCTCCACTTTTGAATTGAGGAGGTGTTTCCATCGTGTATTCCACACTTCTTCTCGAATGCCGCGACGCCGTCGCAACCATCACACTGAACCGGCCTGACAAACGCAACGCGGTGACGACCACAATGATCGCCGACTTGCAAACCGTGCTCGATGCCATCGAGAAAAATCACGCGACCCGCGTGGTAATCCTCACTGGCGCGGGCAAGGCATTCTGCGCCGGGATGGATCTGGAGATGCTCGCCGCCATCGCGCAGCAATCTCCCACCGAGAACCAGGAAGATTCCCGCCGCATCGCAAAAATGCTCCGCCGCATCTGGAGTTTCCCCAGGCCGATGATCGCCGCTGTAAATGGAGCCGCGTATGCCGGCGGCTGCGGCATCGCTACGCTGTGCGATTTCACGCTCGCGGCGCCCGAAGCGAAATTTGGCTACACGGAAGTGAAGATCGGTTTTCTACCCGCCATCGTTTCGGTTTTCTTGACGCGCCAGATCGGAGAAAAGCGCTGCCGCGACCTCCTGTTGACCGGCCGCATCATCGATGCGCAGGAGGCCAAGGAATTCGGTCTGGTGACCGAGGTTGTGCCCGCCGAACATCTGCTCGACCGAGCGCACGAACTCGCCAACGACTTGATCGCCGCCAGTCCCAGCAGCCTCACACGCGCGAAACACCTGTTGACTTCCTCCGCTGCTCCCGGACTCGATCATGACCTCGAACGCGCCATTCTGGAAAATGCCCGCATCCGCTGCACGCCGGATTTCAAGGAAGGCGTCGCCTCATTCCTGGAAAAACGCAAGCCCGTCTGGCAGAGCAAGCAGGACTAACGGACAACATGCGAACGATTGAATTTCACGACACGACCGTACGGGTGCGCTACGCCGAGACCGATCAGATGGGCGTCGTGTATCACGCCAACTATCTCATCTGGTTCGAGGTAGGCCGCGTGGAGTTGATGCGCGCGATGGGCTTCGAGTACAAAACCATGGAATCCGAAGACGACTGCCACATCGTGGTGGCCGAAGCGTATTGCCGCTATGAAAAGCCTGCGCGTTATGATGACGTGTTGCGCGTTCGCACGCGCGTCGCCGAGTGGCGGAATCGAATCGTCAAATTTTCCTACGAAATATTCCGCGATGCCGACGATGTGCTGCTTACTACCGGTTCCACGACGCACATAATCTGCGGCAGCGACGGCCGCCCGAAAGCGCTGCCTCCCAAATACCGCGATGTGTTGTTGCACCTTCATGTTCCCAATCCTGATCGGAGCGAAGCATAAGCATGGCCTCAAATCCCCCTCGTCGGCTGGAACTGAACGGCAACGATCTGACGTTTGCGCAACTGTATGACGTTGCACTTCGCGGCGAAAAAGTTTCGCTCGCTGCGGACGCGATCGAACGCATGAAAGCGTCGCGCGCGGTGGTCGAACGCGTGGTCGCTTCGGGTGAGACCGCTTACGGCATCAACACCGGATTCGGCAAGCTGGCTTCGGTTCGCATCTCGGCCGAGCAAGTTCGCCAACTTCAGGTAAACCTGGTGCGTTCGCACGCGTGCGGCGTCGGCGCGCCGCTTAGCGACCCGGAAACCCGTGCGATGATGCTGCTGCGCGCCAATGCACTGGCGAAAGGGCTCAGTGGGATTCGCCCGCAGACGGTGGAAACTTTGTGCGCCCTGCTGAACGCCAAGGTGCATCCGGTGATTCCATCGCAAGGCTCGGTCGGCGCTTCGGGGGATCTGGCGCCGCTGGCACATCTGGCACAGGTGGTGATCGGCGAGGGCCGCGCTTCGTTCCAAGGGGAAATTCTAGCGGGCCGTGAAGCGCTGCGGCGTGCGGGGATAACTCCTGTTGCGCTGGACGCCAAGGAAGGGCTGTCGCTTCTCAACGGCACGCAGGGAATGCTGGCGCTGCTGAGCCTGGCGTTGCATGAAGCGGATGTAGCGGCGGACACCGCGGACGTGGCAGCGGCACTGTCGCTCGACGCACTGCGCGGGAGTCCGGGGGCGTTCGACGCGCGCGTCATGCACGCGCGAGCGTATGCGGGAGCCGCGACGACAGCGCGGAACCTGGCACACCTGAACGAAGGCAGCCAGATTCGCGAATCGCATCGCGCGGCGGAGAAAGATCCGCGTGTTCAGGATGCCTATAGCTTACGGTGTACCCCGCAAGTGCACGGTGCAGTGCGCGATTCGCTGGCGCAGGCGGCCGAGATGGCGGCGGTGGAATTGAATAGCGCTACCGACAATCCGCTGGTGTTCGCGCGCGACGGCTCGGGCGACATCATCAGCGGCGGAAATTTTCATGGGCAACCTCTCGCGATGGCCGCGGACCAGGTGGCAATTGCTCTCGCGACGCTCGGAGGAATTTCCGAACGCCGCATCGAACAGATGACCAATCCGTTGACAAGCATGCTTCCGGCGTTTTTGACCCCAGAGCCGGGACTTAACTCTGGTTTTATGATCGCGCAGGTGACCGCCGCGGCGCTCACCAGCGAAAACAAGACCCTGGCGACGCCGCACTCGGTGGACTCGATTTCTACATCAGGCAACCAGGAAGACTACGTTTCGATGGGCATGAGCGGCGCGAGGCGGCTGGAGCGCATGCTCGGAAACTTGCGGCTCACGCTCGCAATCGAGTTGCTCTGCGCGTGCCAGGGAATCGACCTGCTGGCTCCGCTGCGAACCGGGATGCTGGCAAGCAAAGCTATGGCGGCGGTGCGTGGCATATCCGCAAAACTCATCGAGGACCGTCCCCTTGGCGCAGAAATCGAGGCCGTGTCTTCGCTCGTTGCCAGCGGCGCCTTTTCCTCGATTCTGCACTGATTCCGATTCCGACAGTTTTACTACTGAACCATGGCCAGCGCTTGCGAAGTTGCCTGAGGGAAACTTGAAACAGTTCGCCTCATGCCTCGCGGCATCCGGCGTGAGCGCGCCTAATCTAGTCTTGAAAATACTTCCGTCGATTCGCCTACACGTGCTGCGAGAGGGAGGAATCTGCGCGCTTATGGAGAGCGCTGCGCACGTCGGTCTGGCGAAAACCCTCGCCTTTAATGCGGCGTGCCAACAGCGGCGCACCCCAGGACCGGAACCTGAGGCAGCGGGGCCCTACTGCGCCAAGGCGGAACGCAGGAAAGTCAGCATGCGGTATCCGGCTATGTGGCTGAAGGGGGGGAGCTCCAGCGAGTAGTGGCCGCAACGGAGTTCGAGGGTGCAAAGATTGGCGCCGTGCTGGCGTAGGGCGGCTAGCATCTGGGCGGTTAGCTCGGGAAGGAAGGTCGGATCGTATTTGCCGTAAACCATGAAGGCGTTCTTGTTTGCGCCTAGGCCTCGCTCTACGTAGGGCATAGGGCTTACCGGAGCCCAGAAATCGCGGAGTTCGTCTACGGTGACGTGGTGGCGGAGGCTTTCCCAAACGTGGGTGGTGGTCATGCCCCCGCTGACGACGTCGGCAAAATAGGTGGAGACGTGGAAGAAACCTCCGGCACGAAGGGCGTCATCGTGGACCATCGTGATGTAGCCGACCGAGGAGCCGATGCTGGTGCCCAGGATGCCTAACCTGCTGAATCCCTGTTGTTCGAGCCAACGGAGGCAGCGGCGGGTGTCCTGGACAGCTTGACGGTTGGCCTGGAGGGTTAGGCCGATGTTGGGGCCTACCAGCTGGTCGGCGCGTTCGTGGCCTTCGGCCATGCGGCGGTCGTGGTACGGGAGGCTAAGCCGCAGGACGCTGATGCCGACACGTTGGAGCCATTCGCACAGGCCTCGCTGGCCGTGCCACTTGGCGTTCCAGTTGGGGAGGAGCACCACGGCGGGCATTGCCTGCCGCGCCGGCCCAGCCGCTTTGGCCGATTTTGAGGGGAAGAATTGGGCGTGGACGGTGTTGTTTTCGGGCCACGGCGAGGTGATCGAGCTGGTGAACGTCAGGACATTTTCGTGATCAAGGGCATAGTCAACTGCGGGAGTCGTCGCGAACCACGCTTGACTATTTTCGATTGCATTTCTGGCGTATTCGCGGACGTATGCGGCAGGATCCCGGTGCGACGAGTCGCCGCCAATGTGCTCGAGGCCCCAGTGGAAGGGTTGCACGCGACGATTGTCGTCGGTGGTCCAGCGGCGGTGCTCGTAGCGGCGGATGCGGCGTTCGAACCAGTGCATGGAGAAAGTCGACAGTTCACAGTTTACAGTCGATAGCCCAACGGGCCAAAGCTGAGAAATAGGACCCACCATCGGAAGCACGTGAAAGGCCGGGGACGTGTGGGGAGAACGGACGGGCCAAGCGAAAGATAACGTGGAGACCGTGAGCGCGCCGGAAATTCCGCGCAAACCGAGGCACTGGCGCGATTGGCAGGTTGTTGCCAAGACCCGACTCTGTGCTATGTAATTCATCGGGCACGGGTTAGATATGGGTTTATTGAGGGGCCCGGGGTCCTGTGGCAGAGTCGAGATGTGGTCATCGCTTTCTTTTTTCTTTTCGGGATTGTGCTTGGAAGCTTCCTGAACGTCTGCATAACGCGGATTCCGGAAGGGGTGTCAATTGTCACGCCGAGATCGCGGTGCCCACGTTGCGAGGCGCCCATCAAAGCGTACGACAACGTGCCGGTATTCGCATGGTTGTGGCTGGGTGGGAAATGCCGGTCGTGCGGATATCCGATTTCGCCTATGTATCCGCTGGTGGAATTGCTGACAGGACTCTTGTTCGTAGGGTGTTACCTGGATTTTGGACTCACCCAAGCAACCGTGAAGTGGCTGGTGTTTACGTGCCTGATCATCGTCCTGACGATCACCGATTTGCGCGTTCGCTTGCTTCCCGATTTGATTAACTGGCCTGGATTTATAGCGGGCCTTTTCTTGTCAGCGTGGGTACCGCCGCAAGACGGTACGGTGTTCTTCTTGAGCTTGAGCTTGGTTCATCGAGTACCACCTCGCTATCTGGTTGGATTGCTGGATGGCCTGATCGGGGCGGCCTTCGGCAGCCTGCTGCTTTGGGGCGCGGCCGCGATGTACAAAGCACTCCGCGGACGTGACGGCATGGGACTAGGCGATGTGAAAATGATGGCCATGGCGGGGGCCTTCCTGGGACTCCGCGCAACCTTTCTGACGATTCTGCTGGGCACCCTTCTGGGGAGCGTCGTGGGCGGCGCGATCATCCTGGGATTGTATTTTTCCGGCTGGCAACTGGCGCTTGCAGAGCGGGCCAGCCGGCGAAACCTGGGGACCCTGAACGGGTTGAGGTGGATGCTGGCAAGCCAATACCAATTGCCCCTAGGCACGTTTCTGGGAATTGCGGCCTTGCTGGTGGTTTATCTCGGACCGTTGGCTACACGGTATGTGGCTACCCACCTTTTGCTGGGATGACCGAGATTAGCGAACGCGCCGAGATGGGAGTTTCGAGAATTTTTGTTCCAATGTTAGCGATTCCTCAAACCGGCGGGCCACCGAACCTGAAGGCGCTAGCGATTGGCTTGGCGTTGGTTTTGGCCGCTGTCGCGTGGCTGGTGCTGTATCTGGTGAGAAAGTTTTTCAAGGACACCCGCGAACGCAAAAACGAGATGCAAACAGCGCCTCGCATCGAAAACAGCGCGGCGTTCATGACCGCGTCCATGCAGGGCGTGATCCAGAAATTGCGTGAACAGGAAAAGGAACTGGAGCGGCTGCATCGCATCGAGAAGGAACGCGCAGAGCATACCGAGCGGCTGAGCGAGGAAGTTACTCGAAACATGCCGGCGGGCTTTTTGATGGTAAACGCGGTGGGAATCATATCGGGCGCGAACCCGGCTGCGGAGCAAGCACTGGGAGTCCGCGGGTTGAATTACCGCCGCTACAGCGAGGTATTGGGAGAGTCTTCCGAACTGACCAGGCTCGTGCGGGAATGCCTGACGGGCGGAAAGATTTTCCGGCGCGAACAGGTAACCCACACGTCCCCGGCAGGAGATGCGCGACGGCTTGGGGTGACCATTTCGCCGGTGCGCCGCGGCAATGAAAAGGTCAGCGGCGCGATCTGTCTGCTGAGCGACTTGACGGAATTGGCGGCGTTGCAGCAGCAAATCGAACTGAAAAAGCACCTCGCGGCGCTGGGCGAGCTGTCCGCTGGAATCGCCCACGAATTCAAGAATGCGCTGGCGACAATCTCCGGTTACGCGCAGATGATTCGCGCCGAGTCGGCCGACGGGGAAATCCTGGATCACGCGGAACGCATCCTGGAGCAGACGCGGAACATCACACATGTGGTCACGGAATTCTTGAAATACGCCCGGCCGCTGGAGATTTCCGAGGAGGCCGTGGACTTGGAAACTGTGGTCGAGCGGGTGGTGGCGGAGATTGGCGGCGCTATGCCGAACGTCGTGGTGCGAAGCGAAGGAGAATTCGGAAACGTAGCGGGAGACGAGAGTCTCCTGCGCCAAGCCATGCTGAATTTGGCGCGGAATGGGGCGGAGGCTTGCGCCGAAGTGAAGGGCGGGCAGGTCACCGTGCGGGGCGAAGTCGTGCGCGGCGGGGAGACCGGCTTTCAACGGATTACGATTGCCGACAATGGCACGGGAATCGCCGGCGAGGCTCTGCCAAATCTGTTTCATCCCTTTTTTACAACCAAGCCGCATGGCACGGGACTCGGCTTGGCGGTAGTCCAAAAGATCATCGTGCAACACGGAGGGCAGGTGGAGGCACGGAACCAGTCGACAGGTGGCGCAGCCTTTATCGTTACGCTACCCGAGTGGCGCAGCGAGGGTGCCGAAGCGGTAGAATTGAACAAGGACGTCATCGAGATCTAGAGATACGTGGTTCCGGGGCAGGCCAGCTCAGCGCCGGGGAGGCATATCGTTATGGGATCAATAACTTGGCGAAAGACCGGAGTATACCTGCTCGTGGTGTTGCCAGTGGTAGGTCTGGCTGGGATTGCGGCGATTGCGCAGCAACAACAGCAGGACACCTCACAGCAGACCGGCACCGATCCTGTTGCGGACGCGGCGCGCAAGGCTCGGGAACAAAAGAAGGCGGAGCCAAAACCCAAGAAAGTTTACACCAATGAGGATTTCGGCGGCGGAACGCCAGCTCCGGCGGCGGCCGCGGCAACTCCCAACACAGAGCCGAAGGAAGGTGCGGCTCCCGCCGGTGACAAGGGTCCAGCCGATGGTGCGGACAAGAACGGCGAGGAAGCCTGGCGCAAGCGTTTCAAGGAAGCGCGGGACAAGTTAGCGCAGGCGCAGCAGGAACTCGACATATTGCAGCGTGAGTCAGAGAAGGCCCAGGTGCAATACTATACTGATCCGCAGAAAGCTCTGTCCGAGCAGTATAGTCGCAAAGATATCACCGACAAAGACACCAAGATTGAAGCGAAGAAGCAGGAAATCGCGCAAATGAAGCAGCACATTTCGGACCTGGAAGACGAGCTGCGGAAATCGGGTGGCGATTCTGGATGGGCGAGATAACGAAAAGTCCAAAGGAAGAAGGAATGAAATAATGAAATAGAAAAATAAGGATGTAAGGATTTGGTGCTTTGTGTGGTTGGCCGGCTTCTTCTTGTTTTTCTTTGGTTCACTACGGCTTTACTTCATTGCTTGGTTGTTCCTGATTAGCTGCTTCCCTTCTCCGCACACGGAGTCTCGGTTCCCGCGAGAGTATTCCTAAATCGTGGTAAAAACGGAGCACATGGAATCCCTTCTGCTTGTCGAAGACAAGAACGAACTGCGCGCGATGCTGCGCAAAGCGCTGGAACGCGCGGGCTACACGGTGGACGAAGCGCCGGACGGCGCGGCGGCGATCCAGAAGATTCGCGCGCGGCGCTATCTGCTGGTGCTGACCGACCTCAAGCTGCCAGGAGCGTCCGGATTGGAGGTGTTGCGGGCCTCCAAAAGCGCGGACCCGATGATTCCGGTGATTCTACTAACGGCGTTTGGGTCGGTGGAAGAAGCGGTCACCGCGATGAAGGAAGGCGCTTTTGATTTCCTGCAGAAGCCGGTGGACCTGGACCATTTGAAGCTTCTCGTGCAGCGAGCGGCCCAGCAGCAGGAGATGTTGCGGGAGAATATTTTGCTGCGCGAGGAGTATGCGGCGCGGTACGGATTTCCACGGATCGTCGGAGAGCACGGGTCGATTCGCGACGTGAGCCAGCAGATTCAGCGCGTGGCGGCCACGGATTCGACGGCGCTGCTGCTCGGAGAAAGTGGCACGGGCAAGGAGCTATTCGCGCGGGCCATTCATCATTTGTCGCCTCGGCGTGAACAACCGTTTGTGGCGCTGAACTGCGCAGCTATCCCGGAGGGACTGGTTGAGAACGAGTTATTCGGGCACGAGAAGGGGGCGTTCACCGGCGCCGGGGCGCGCAAGGTTGGCAAGATGGACCTGGCCCATCGCGGGACGCTGTTTCTGGACGAGATCGGCGAGTTGCCGCTGGCGATTCAAGCAAAACTTTTGCGCGTCCTCGAAGAGCGGCGTTTTGAGCGCGTCGGCGGAACGCAATCCATCGATGTGGACGTGCGTATCGTAGTGGCGACCAATCGCGACTTGCGAAAATTGATCGAAGAGAAATTATTTCGCGAGGATTTGTATTTTCGGATCTCGGCGGTGCCGATGACCATCCCGCCGTTGCGCGAACGCGGCGAAGATGTGCTGATGCTGGCAATGCACTTTTTGGAGAAATTCAGCCGCGAGTTTGCCAAGCCGGGACTGGAACTTTCCGAGGGAGCGAGGGAGAAGCTGCTGAGTTACCGTTGGCCTGGGAATGTTCGCGAATTGCAAAATACATTGGAACGCGCCGTCATTTTGGCGGATGGGTTGAGCATTGACGCCGATGATTTGCAATTGCCTTCGGCCCGGCCCGATGCTGCGAGCTTGCCGCCAGGGATGCTGCCGGACAATTTCAGTTGGGAAGGATCATTGGAAGAAATTAGCGGACGGGCCGCGGCTCATGTCGAGCGCGTGGTGCTGGAGGGCGCACTGCGGGAATCGAAGTGGAACAAGACGCGGGCTGCGGAGAAGCTCGGCGTATCGCCGAAAACGTTGCTGGCGAAATTGCGGGCGGTTGGTTTGGAAGAGTAACGCCGGAACGCAATCAACGAAAATTCTAAGGTCCCGGATTTGTGCTCGTCTTTATGCCGGGGTTTGTCTGCGTCTAAACTCGACCGCTGAAGAGCGCTGCTTACAGTTTCGTCGCGGTGTGCAGCGCCACGGTGCCGAACGTCCAAACCCGAAACTCCACTCCCTGGTAGCCGACCGCGGTCATCAACGAAGCCAGCTCCTTCGGTCGGAAGAAGCGGGAGACTGAAGCCGGCAGGTACGTGTAAGCGGAATGGTCACCCGAAAGAAATGCGCCGATGCGTGGCAGCACGTTCCGGAAATACCATCGATAGACGTCGCCGAGAAATCCGGCGGGGGGTTCGGTGAATTCGAGGATCGCTAGTGTGCCGCCGGGCTTGAGGAGGCGATGGATTTCGCGTAGGCCGGCTTCGTAGTTGGCCAGATTGCGGAAGCCGAATGCAGTGGTGATCAGGTCGAACGATGCGTCCCCAAACGGCAGCCGCAGCGCGTCGGCTTCGAAAAATGGCATCGGTGCCGGGGTAGCCGGACCGGAATGGCTCGATACTAATTGACTTTTCGCGCGAGCACGCACGAGCATCGCGTGAGAAAAATCAGCGCCGATGATTCGGGCACGGGCGGAACGCGAGAGTGAAAACGCCAGGTCGCCGGTGCCACAGCAGAGGTCGAGAACGAGCGCGTCGGGACGCGCGAGGATCGCACGCAGCCGGCGGGCCACGCGGGCGCGCCAGAGGCGATCGAGTTGCAACGAGAGCAGATGGTTCAGCAGATCATAGCGGGGCGCGATGTGCGTAAACATCTCGCGAACTTGACGTGAAGCGTCGGCTTCGGACCGCGCCCCTTCGGGAAGCGTTCCCTTCGCAGGCACCGTAGCTTCAGTCATTGCTGCCCGCTTTGTTCATGATCGATTTCGCGAGAAATTGCGGCGCGAAATGCAAAACGCGTTGCACGGCGTCGAGCGGGACGTCTTCGTACGACCCGGCTTTGCCCAGGCGCGGCGACAGGACGAAGCGCAATTTCCCGTGGAGCGTCTTTTTGTCGGAGCGCATGGCCTCGATCAGCACGCTCCCCGGAACGCTCGGCCACGCGGGCAGAGGGCCTATTCGGCGCACGAGCGCGACGATTCGCGATACGTGGTCAGCACCACAGATACCCATTTCGTGGCCTAGCAGGGCCGCGGCCATCATTCCCCAGGCGACGGCTTCGCCGTGCTGGTAGCGGCGGTATTTCGTCGTGCTTTCCAACGCATGGGCAAAGGTATGGCCGAAATTCAGAATTTCTCTCAAGCCGGATTCGCGCTCGTCCTTGGTAACGACGTGCGCTTTGATGGCAGCGTTCCGCGGAATCAGGTACTCGAGCGCGTCGAGATCTCGCCGCAGCACCTTACCCATATTTTTTTCCAGGTAAGCGAACATTCCGGGATCGGCGATGATGCTGTGCTTGATTACCTCAGCGAGGCCACCCCGGAACTCGCGATTGGGCAGCGTCCTCAGGACCGCAGGATCGGTGAGAACCAACTTGGGCGGATAGAACGCACCCACTAGATTCTTCCCTTCGGGGAGATTCACTCCGGTTTTACCCCCGATGGAACTGTCTACCTGGGAGACGAGCGTGGTCGGCACGTGCACCAAGGCCACCCCGCGAAGATAGGAAGCGGCAACAAAACCGACTACATCGCCGATGACTCCGCCACCGACTGCAACGATAAGCGATTTTCTGTCGGCGCCCGCTCGTACCAGTTGGCGGGAAATCGATTCCACCGTGGCCAAATTCTTCCGCGTTTCGCCGTCATTCACTAAATGAACGGCGCTGGAATTCCGTGCGCCAAAATCATGCTGAACAATCCTTCCGATAGCCCTCCAGACCTTGGGGGACGATACGAAGTGCACGCCGGAAGGTTTCCCGAGGCTCGCAATCTCCCTGGTTGCGCGTCGGAGGATACCAGTGCCGCACACGATCGTGTACTTGCCGGCTGTTGAATTTACAGAAATGCGTTTCGGTTTCATGGAGCGGGTATTAGAAATGTAGCACAGTGTCGAGGTTCTGGATTTGTCCTCACGGGATGCCTTGGGTGCGGTCTGCATCGGCCGCAGGCGCGAGTGCCCGTGCTACCATATTCAGGCAATTACTCGATCGCTTGTCATGACCCATCCCCTTAAATCCCATCGGGCTGACTACCTTGTGGTGGGCTCCGGAGTGGCCGGGCTGCGCGCCGCAATCGAGCTCAGCGATACGGGCAGCGTGCTGGTGCTCGCCAAATCCGACTTGAACGACTCCGCGACGTCTTTTGCGCAGGGGGGACTCGCGGTAGCCCTTAGCGATGAAGACGAGATCACCCTGCACGAACAAGACACCGTCAAGGCCGGCGATGGACTGTGCCGCACCGAAGCCGTCGCGCTGCTGGTAGAAGAAGGCCCGAAGTACATCACACAATTGATCGAGTGGGGCACGGAATTCGATCGCGCGGGCACGAAATTGGCGTTCACGCGGGAAGCGGCGCACAGCAGGTCGCGTATCCTGCACGCTCACGGTGATTCCACCGGGCGCGAAATCGGTCGCGCCTTGCTCTCGCGCGCGCATACGATTCCACACCTCCATCTTCGCGCACACGCTTTCACGACCTCGCTGATCGTGGAATCCGGAACTGTCGCTGGCGTTCGTTTCATCGATGAGTTGGATGGCTCGCAGCATGACGTGCGCGCCGGGGCGGTTTTGCTGGCAACTGGCGGCGTCGGGCGGATTTATCGAGAAACCACGAATCCGGATATGGCTACCGGCGACGGGATGGCGATCGCATACGACGCCGGGGCCGTGCTCTCAGACATGGAATTCATGCAGTTTCATCCGACGGCTCTATCCGTGAAAGGCGCTCCACGTTTTCTTTTGCCGGAAGCGCTGTGCGGCGAGGGCGGCATTCTCCGCAACGTGAACCTCGAGCGCTTCATGAAGCGGTACAACGAAGCGCAAGAACTTGCGCCGCGCGACATCGTTGCGCGCTCCATTGTCAGCGAGATGCACCGCACCGGCGCGGGGTACGTCTACCTGGACATGACAAAAAAGACCCAGGAGTTCCTGAAGAGACGCTTCCCGCGCACCTACGAAACTTGTTTAAACTACGGCCTGGACTTGGCGACCGACGTAGCGCCGGTTTGTCCGGCCGCCCACTACATGATGGGTGGCGTGAAGACCGATCTGTGGGGGCGCACCTCGCTGCCTGGGCTCTACGCTGCCGGTGAAACCGCGAATACCGGCGTCCACGGCGCGAATCGCCTGGCGAGCAATTCCCTTCTTGAAGGATTGGTGTTTGGAGCGCGCAGCGGTCAGGCGATGATGAAAGACACGCCGGTGAAAAAACGCCAGTCCGTGGGATTGCCCGGAAGCCCCGCCCCCAAACCGGGGAAGGTGCAAAACGCCAATGCCGGCCCGAAGGCCGGCAACGGTACACCGTATCCCGCCGCATTCGACAAAATTCGCGATGTGGTGTGGCGGCAGATCGGAATCCTGCGCGATGGAAAAGATCTGGCTGCGGCGATCACGCAGCTCCAAGCGATTGAGATTCCTAAGTGTGAGAAACCCGGACGCGCCGAGTACGAAGTGCGCAACCTGCATTCTTTGGCTTTGTTGCTGGCACGGTCGGCCTTGGCGCGCGAAGAAAGCCGCGGCAGCCACTACCGCTCGGACTTCCCCTACCGCGACGACGAAAAGTTCGGCAAACACTCGATCGTGCAAAAGGGCAAGGATGTCGGCTTTGAGGCCTAGTGCCGCCGTCGATCGCACCCAGATCGGCTTCGCTCCTTGCGCTCGCGGAAACCCCACGTCCGGGCCATCAGCGGTGGACACAGACGCCGCGAAACGCCCCATTCGCGCCCTTCGAGTCGTGCCTAAAATCGGCCCTAAAATTGTTTAATACAATAAATTACGCTCCGCCTCCTGGGTGTGTCCTGCTCGCGCAGCTCGCCGCACGCAACAGAAGCAGACGGTCTTTTCAGAAAGCACCGCTGCCGCCCCCATGTGCGATTGCCGGTACGGATAATTAGTCCCCTAGAACGATTGACTTACAAATGTCCCAGGGGCGCCCTACTTGGTTTGGAGTTGCTTGACGCTTTCGACAAAGACGTGGCCTACGACGGCCAGGCTCTTGGAGCTGATTTTGTCGAGGGTGTCCTGGGGGGTGTGCCAATACGGGATTTCGAGGTCGATTACATCGACAGTGCGCACGTTGCGGGTCGAGAAGGATTGATGGTCGTCCTCGATCGCGGTCGCATCATTCACGAACACTCCCGAATAACCCAGATTCTTCGCCGTCGCCCAGACCAGATCGGTGAGCGCTTTGTCGGAATTGGAGTCGCGCTTGATACGCAGCTCGCGGCTGCCGACGATGTCGGCGAGCAAGAATGCCCGAATCTTGGCCAAGTCGCCGCTAAGCGCAAGCTTGGCGGCCATCTGGCGGCTGCCGTAGCGATTGTCGGGATCCTTCCATTCATGATTGACCGCTTCTTCCCCGTCAAAGAACGCGATCCAAACCTGGTAGCGGCCCTGCTGAGCGCATAGGAGGCGCGCAAGCTCCAGCATCACTGCGGTGGAGGAGCCGCCGTCGTCGGCGCCTACAAAATCCTCGAGCTTCTTGGTGTCATAGTGCGTGCCCAGCAGGATGATGCCGGGCCTGTTACCCGGGATCTTCACTAAAATATTCTTCATCGCGATCGGCCCGGCGGGCGTCTGCGCGGTGAACGGATCGACGTCTGCAGTACAGCCGGCGCTCGAGAGTTCCGAGAGAATGTAGTCCTGCACTTGCGCGATCGCTTGCGACCCGGCGGGATGCGGCCCGAAATCGACTTGCTTGGCGACATCGGCGAATGCCAGTTTGCCGTCGAAGCCCCCGGTTTTCTCCGGCAGGGGCGTGTCCTCGTCGGGCATCTGGGCCGGGTTCTTCGCCGAGGCGCTGACGACAGGCGCGCTGTTCGAACCCTCCCTTGCACCGCCTGACTTGCAGCCCATCAGGACGGCGATCGCTAGAAAAAGACCAAGCGCTGGCAGATATCGCCCAGCGGGCATCGCCGTAAATCGTCGCGCAGGCATTTTGTTCATTTAGGCTTTCCCGGCGGCCTCGGCAGCCAACCGCTTGTTTTTGTTTCGCACCACCACCGCGGACACCGCAATACTTATGAAGTAGAGCGCCACCATCGGCGCCATGAAGATCAGCATGGTCATGGCGTCGGGCGTGGGTGTGATAATCGCGGCCACGATGGCGATGACCAGGATCGCATAACGTACGTTGTGCCAGAGAAACTTCGGGGTGACAATTCCGAACACGGACAGAAAGAAAATGAGGATGGGCAGCTCGAACACCAATCCGAAGCCGAGCAGCACCATCAGCGTCAGATCAAAATATTCGGTGACGGTGATCATGGGCACAACACCGGGGAGACTGACGATCGTGAACTTGACGAGAAAGTTCAGCATGTAAGGCAGCGTGACGAAATATCCGAAGGCAATCCCGCCCAGAAATAGAAATACCGTCGAAAATAGAAATCCCGTGATGGCGCTGCGCTCATGCTTATACAAAGCAGGCGCGACGAACAGCCAGATCTGGTACAGCACCACCGGCGAAGCCAGCACGATGCCGATGTAAATGCCCAGCGTGAGAATCAGATTGAAGCCGCCCGCCGGGTGGGTGTAGACCAGCTGTTGCTGGAGGTTTGCGGCTTTCAGGGCAGCCAGCATCGGGCGCGTAATGAAAACGATGATGTATTTGGCGATATACACGCCAATGAACGCGCCAATACCAATCGCGATCAGCGAGTGGATGAGTCGTTTGCGAAGCTCGACGAGGTGCTCGAAGAAGGTCATCTGACCTCCCTCTTCAGACTCCGGAACCGGAATCGTAGAGAGTGCTTCAGGCTGGCTGCTTGTAGTCATGAGGGGCGTCTAGGGCATTGGGCGAAACGGCGACGTCGGGCTTGTCGCCGTTCTCGGGAGCAATCTCGAGCGAGGACGATTGGGACGCCGCTTCCACGCCATTGGACTTGGCTGAGGTGGCTTCGTCCGAGCTGAATTCCGTAGATTCCGACGAGCGTGCCACCGATTCCGCCACCGGGGTGATCACCGGGGCTTCCGTAGCGCCCTTGTCGGCCTCGGGCGATGCTAACGCTGGGGGCCCCGGCTGCGTCTCAGCACCAGAGGGCGTAGCGAGCGTCGCGGGCTGAAGCTGGGTGGCCGCGGCTGCCTGCAATTCCCGTTTTTTGCGTTCGACCTCCGCGGCCTGGCGTTCCAGGTCACGCATCTCGTTCTCAAAGGCAGACTTGAAGTCGGTGGAAGCCTTGCGAAACTCGGCCATGAGCTTGCCCAGGCTGCGGGCGAGTTCGGGGAGCTTCTGGGGCCCAAATACGACCAGCACGATCACGAAGACCACAATCATGTGCGGGATGCTGAGCATGGTTTGGGTGACCGAATGGCGGCCTGTTGGCATCATAGAGAACGGCGTTCCATAGTGTCAAACGCCAGTTTGCTCTGTGATATAATTGCAGCTTGCGAGGCTTACGCGAGGTAAGGATGAAAGCAGAACGCCGCGGTTTGTTCCTTGTTGTAGCCGTATTGCTCGTATCTGCTGTATTGGGTGGCATTTACGGCCCTAATGTCCGGGCGACCACCGCGTCGGCCGACGATTACCAGACGGCAGTTCGCGATTTCACTCGCGTCCTGGACGTGGTGCAGGCTAATTATGCCGAGCCCGTCGACGTGGACAAGGCCGTCTATCAGGGCGCCATCCCGGGCATGCTGCGCATGCTGGACCCCCACTCGAATTTCTTCGATGCGCGCCAATTTGCGCTTCTGCGCGAGGATCAACGTGGGAAGTATTACGGCGTCGGTATGGTCGTTGCTCCTCGCGAGAACCACACCGTGGTCATGGCGCCGTACGTCGGCGCACCTGCGTATAACGCCGGAATTCGCCCGGGCGACGTGATCGTCAAGGTCGATGAGAAGTCCACCGACGGGCTGACCACCAGCGATGTTGCTGACATGCTGAAGGGTGCAAAGGGCACCATCGTCAAGATTACCGTGACCCGCGAAGGCTACACCGATCCCCTTTCGTTCACCGTCACCCGCGATGAGATTCCCCGCCATTCGGTGGACATCGCGTTCATGCTCAAGCCCGGCGTCGGCTACATTCGGCTTTCGGGATTCAACGAGACGACCGACCGTGAGATCGCAGAAGCACTCAAGAAACTGAACGCGTCCTCGTTAGATGGACTGATTCTGGACATGCGCGGAAATCCCGGCGGCTTGCTGAACGAAGCGGTTGCAGTGAGCGATATGTTTCTGGATCGGAATCAGATCATCGTGTCGCACCACGGTCGCGCTTCGGCGGAGCGCAAGTACACAACCGTACGCGGTAACCAGGGCATCACCGTGCCGCTGGTGATCCTGGTGAATGGCAATTCCGCATCCGCGACCGAAATTGTTTCCGGCGCCGTGCAGGACCACGATCGGGGCATCATCGTGGGCGAAACCACCTTCGGCAAAGGCTTGGTTCAGACGGTTACTCCGCTGAGCGAAAACACCGGCCTGGCGCTAACCACCGCTCGCTACTACACCCCTAGCGGACGGCTGATTCAGCGCGACTACAAGTCCATCTCGCTCTACGAATACCACTATGAGCGCAAAGTGCCTGAGCATCCGACGGAGGTAAAGCTTACCGACAGCGGCCGGCAGGTAACCGGCGGCGGCGGGATCACGCCGGACGTCACGGTAGCTGCTCCGAAGCTCACCAAGTTCCAGGAAACCCTGATCCGCGCCGATGTTTTCTTTCCCTACGAAGCTGGCGTCGGTGGCTTCACGCGCTTCTATCTCGGCACGCGTCCGACCGTGACCAAAGAATTCACGGCGGACGACACGGTGATGAAGGATTTCCGCGAGTATCTAGCCAAGAAAAACGTCCGCTATACCGAACCCGAATTGTCCGAGAACCTCGAGTGGATCAAGCGCAAGATCAAGCAGGAAGTCTTCATGTCGGTGTTTGGTCAGCAGGAAGGCTTCAAGGTAGAACTCGAAGCGGACCCGCAAGTTCAGAAAGCGGTCGATTCGATCCCGCAGGCCCGCGCTCTATACGAAAACGCTCGCAAAATCGTAGCGCAACGCATGGGCAACACCTCGGACCAACCCTAACCGCTTCTGGCCCATGGACTCGGAAGGCGTTCGGGAGGGGTGACGGCATTTTTTGCGCTTTGCAAAGGGTGCGGGTTTAGACGCAACGCGACCCAAGCCACGCACGGTTGTTAACGTAGCGCCAAATCAATCGCAAAATCCCTCCAACTCAATTGGCATCCCCATCCACCTCTGTTAAAATTTCGTTGCTGCTCGTGGGCGAGTAGCTCAGCTGGGAGAGCGCCTCGTTCGCAACGAGGAGGCCGGGGGTTCGAATCCCCTCTCGTCCACCATCTTTTCAATAACTTAGGCCACTTTCGGAACGAGGCGCAGTTGCCCAATTGGGGGCGGTAGCTCGAATCCGAGTCCAATTTTCTCCGCCCATTCCAAACGAAAATCCCGTTCTTCCCGCAGTTTGGTGTATCGCTCGGACACGTGCCCGGTGCGTGCCCGGACCAGAAGTGCCGGAGTACTTCCGGGCATTCCGTCTTTTGCAGGCGCGTGATGCGAAAGCGGCGAAAGATGTTGCGAAGCCGATTTCACTCTAGGTTTTTGTGCATTGGTCAATCGTCGCCGGGGCGCACCAACGGCTTTTAAGGAATCCCCATTTTTCAGCCGAATCGACTTCTTCGGTAAGCGCCCGGGCGTTTCGTCAAGTTGGTTTGCTGACTATCGAAATCGCCTTGTGCGCCAAGGTTCATTTTTCTGGTGAAGCTGCTTGATCAACGATCCCGTCGTCAAAGCCATGAAGAATGGAAAAAAGGCATAGTGCAGTCGAATCATCCGCTCTCTTTCCTCAAACGTTCCATAGTAACCGTGCGTCCACGGGAGGGGTGCTGTCCATCCTCGTTGCACAGACGGCCCGAAAGAGCGGGCGTAAGGGCAGTAGCCAATCAGTGCGAAGGACCAAAAGAACACAACCGCACACCCCGCGCCGCCAACTGCCATCAAAACTGTCGACCAAAAGCGCCAGGCTTCACGACCTAAGATGCGCATATCGCAACTTTAACCTGAACTAAGCGCGACAGCGGCTGCGCTTCTAGCAATAGTGCAAGAGTGAAACGCCCGATTTAGTCGAATTGGAAAACCGGAATTGTCTCGTAGGCCCGTTTTCAGTCTAGGCTTTGTGTAGAAGCCACCACCGCCACGCTAGCCGGAATCCCAGACACTGGCAACGGCGCTCGCAGTTCGATTACCATGAAAATAGCAGCGTTATTTCCCCAAGGGCGATTCAATTCTTGAGGTCCAACGGATAAACCCATTGTCCAAGGCGTAGCGCCGGTTATCGATGATTGTTTGTTAGACCGGGTTGCGTTTTCGTTGACCCAGTTCTCTTTTGGCCGGCCTTTGAACGCTCCTTCCCAAGGCCCGTGTGGGCGATCCTGCTGATCATGACGTTGACGTATGGGATCTCGTTGCTATTTACTTCAAACTACCAGCACTTCGTCGCTTCGGCGCCGCGTATCTTGCCTTCGTGGGACTCAGCTACTTTGTCGCGGGCACGCTCGGACTCATGCCACATTGGGATTTTATCGAGGCATGGATCTGGCACTGGATGATCAGTCCCTACCTGCTAATTAGCTTCTTCGACCACTCATCCATCGTTTTCCGTACACAACGTCCCGGGCCCCCTACTACACGATGCCAGCCGATGAGCACCACCTATTGTTTTCGACTGCAGTAGTTGTCGTTGGCGTTATCTCTAACGACGCTGGCCTATTGCAAGAACTTTTTGAGCAGACGGGTGCGGCGGCGCAGCAACTGCGTCTGTCGTCGTCGTTTCTCTTCATCGTGTCACCCTAACCTGCTCTGCCTGTTTTGCTTCATCACTCGGTGTAGCCTACCAAACATCTCTGCGGTCACGATCAACCATGATGCGTCATGCGAACTCCCTTTCGGGAGGCGGGTAGCCTAATCAATCAGTCAGCGACTGTTTGCGCTATAACGCGCGCAGGCATCCCCGCACAGGTACCACCGTTCTTCTGTCGCATCTGCCCGCGACGACAGAACTCGTTGTAGTCAATCTGGTCCCGCAACAGGATCCACAAACGAATCCCTAGTTTGCGGGCTGCAGCTACGCGTGCTTTCCCCAGGCCTTTCTGGGACAATTTGCGGAGGTAGAAACGCTGCAGCTCCGGATCCTTGCGTACCGCGTGTATCGCCGCCTCACACCAGAGAAATCGCAGCAGCGGGTTTCCTTGTTTCGTCAGCCCGCCCAGCCGCTGACGGCCTCCGCTGGAGTATTCCCTCGGGATGATCCCCACATAACTGGCCAGGACCTTGCCATCCACAAACCGCGTTGGATCGCCCAGGAACACATCCGTTGCCAAGGCGGTGATGGGCCCGACGCCGGGATGGGTCATCAACCGCAACGCTGTGGGACGTTCCCAAGCTTGTTCCTCCACTCGCTGATTTAGTTTTTCGATCTCCATATCAAACTTCGCGTACAAGGCTTGCAACTCACTCCGTCGATGCGCCGTGTGTGGGGCCAACGACAAAGACGCCAGCTTATCTTGTCCTGCGTGACTCCACAGCGACGGACCTCGCCGTAGCCCGTTCGCCAAGGCAATAGCCTGGAGCGCGTTCTGCACTCGCGTGCGCATCCGTACCCACTGATGACGGTGCAGCAATAAGCCGCGCAGATCCAGAAGCTCCTTGGAAGGCAGCCAGATCGACGGAAAGCGTTTTTCCACCAGCAGCTTCAGAATTAAATCCGCGTCTCGCCGATCGTGTTTCTGCTTCCGTGGCTCGGCCGCCCGTATGTTTGCTGGATGACCGACCTGGCATTCGATTCCCAACTCTTCCATCAGGTTCAGAAACCATCGCATCGATCCAGTGGCTTCGATCCCTACTCGCACTGGCCGTGGAAGGTTGGAATAAAACTCCCGCACGTTGTCGCCTTCGTGCGTCAGAGTCAGATTCACAATCTCCCCCGTTGTGTTGTCCAGCATCGCTAACGTTTGCTGGCGAGCATGCAAATCACATCCTATAATCCTCATCTCGGCCTCCTTCGGTCCGAGCACTGTTAGGGTGAACACCGAAACAGTCTACTCGGACCGTTGCGAGGCCGGCGTCGTTATCCCATCAATCAGGACTTACTCCCGGGATGATTCACTACTGTGGGGTGTTCTGAGCTACTGTTTTTCGGTTGCCAACCCTTCTCTGGCCTACTAGAGTTGGGGGCATTTCGTCTTGGGAGGGGCACATGGGAATTTTACGAAGCGTGGCCGTTGTGGCTTGGGGAACAATCGTATTTTCATTCATTGGGGTTTCAGCGGCTCAGGCAACCACGACTCCGTGCGGGGTCGCGCAGGGGGATGCTCCATCGCCCGGTACAAACGGACTTTGGTTGGTGGAAGGCGGCAGCGCGATACTTTACGACTGGACCGTCTACGACTCGAATCTTGGGGTGTGCTGGCTGGCTGACGGCAATCTGGCGGCAGAATTAAACCAATCCGTTCCCTCAGTGCGCGATATGCTGATGCCGTCTGCAACCGTGTGCAATGACGGAATCACACCGACCATCAATCCCGATGGAACCATGGATTACCCAACCGCTTTGATCTGGGTCTGCGCTCTGAATAGCTATAAGGGCACAGGATGGCTGAACCACACAAATTGGCAGCTTCCGGCAACTCTGCAGATGGACCCTACGTGTTCGTCAGTAAACGTAGACAACTTCGGCATCCAATGCACGGGCAGCGCACTGAGTAACCTCTACTATGTGGGGCTGAAGGAGCATTATCCAGACAGCCTTTGGCCGCCTATCTTCACCGCCGTTTCGCCATTTGTGCCTCCATTCTTCGGCCTGCAGCCTGGACTTTACTGGGCTTCGGATACGAACCCCGGCGCGCAAGCGACGTTTTCGTTCAATACCGGACAGCAGTTCGGGAACACGACCGTGTACAACCTCTTTCACGTACTACCGATGTCGCCAGGCATGCTGGCGGGCGATGTGGCGAAAGGCACCGGAGTGGTGCCTTACACTACCGGCTCAGGCGCGGGCTTGGCAGTGTACGACAAGGTTGCCAACACCACGTGGCCCCTGTACGGGAATCTGGCGGCCATTAATAACTTCGGCGTGACGACGCCGCCTACTAGCATCACCTCGACGGTTAATGGAGTTACGGTGAATGTGCCGCCGCTTGATTCCTATGGGGATGTCTACTACCCTGCTGTCGGCACCTGGATTGCCGGAATGAACAGCAACAACTATGCCGGATCGAAAAACTGGGCGCTCCCGAGTCTTGCCGATCTGCGGAAACTCTACGCTGACATGAACGTGACGCCGGGCGACGCTTTGTTTGAGAACGATCTAACCATTGCGGGTCCGTTCATTTCTCTTCAACGGGGGTTTTACTGGGCGTGCGTGGGCAATCCAAACGGCCCGAGCGAGTCATGCGACGCGAGTCTGAATGCGCCACAGGCAGGTCAAATAACCATGGAGTATAGTTTCAATTTCGATGACGGATTCCTGGGGACCGACCAGAATATCAAGCAGTTCTACGTGGAGGTCTACTATCCTGCTCCTGCACCGTGAAAAGATCGCGGTGCCCGAATGGCGTGCCGCATCGATGCCAATGGTTCTGGAAAAGCGGCTTGCCTGGCATCGAGGCATTGCCTGCCCGGCTAACTCCCGATTAGCCGTGCGATCAAAGGCTGCGGTTTTACTCGAGAGCAGTTTTGGGTTTTTCGGCTTTGGTTGCTATTCAAACAGTTGATCCAGTTTGCCACCGCCAAGGGCTACAAATCTGTTGGCGATCTTTTTCGATCCTGGTTCGCAACGAGGAGGCCGGGAGTTCGAATTCCCTCTCATCCACCAAATCCCATCAGTGACAACAAATGAGTGCATGATCTTTCCTTCGGCTTGGGTCGTTTACTACGCGTGTTGGAAATAATTGGGGGCTGATCGAACCACGTCCGATCCATTGCAATTGCGGCACGGAGATGGGCGCGGACTCTGAACTGCTGAGTGGTAAAGTATCCAGATGCGATCCAACCGATCCGTGCCGCCCTGTGTCGTGATTCCTGTACTCATTTACCCCGACCCCGGCGCAGCAGCCGATTGGCTGTCAAGGGCTTTTGGCTTCACCATCCGTCTCCGCATCGCCAATCACCGTATCCAGATGAAAGCCGGTGATGGCTGCTTCACCATCGCCGAAGGCAACGTGATACCCAACAACGCGCACATCGTTCAGGTTCGCATCGAAGATGTTAAGAGGCACTGCGAGCGAGCGCGACAGAGCGGTGCCATCATCCTGACCAAACCCCAAGACCAACCCTATGGCGAGCGCCAATACAACGCTCAGGACTTCTACGGCCACCGCTGGGACTTTACGGAGACCATCGCCGACGTCGCTCCCGAAGAATGGAGCGGCGGTGCATTTCATCTTGAGTGACGGATGTTCCTTGCCGCCATGGGTCTTGGAAATAGTTAAGGACCTGGGTTCAAACCAGCCGCCTATGCTGGAAGTGCCACCTAAATCTGGATTAATTCGCGTTCCCGATTTTGCTGGATGCGAACTTTTTCTTGTGTGGCCTTGCTCTCGGTCCCACAATCAAGTTCATCCTCGTGTCGGGAAACGCGTCGGGTGATAACAGTTGAAACCGCGCTGGCCCCTAAAACGTCATATTATTGGAATGTAAAGAAAACCAATTGGTGAACAAGAGGCCGCTGATACCTTGCGCAATTCGACGTAGTGCCCAGAGTAGCGGCCCTAGCGGGCGCTGGATTAGGGAGGTCGTATGGCAAGAGTCTCGACGCTCGCGCCTTTTGGCGGCTCAGCTCTGAAGTTATTTTGTGCTTGCGTGTTGACCTTAAGCGTCTCGTCTGCATTTGCTCAGCAAGGAGGCGGTGCTCACCCTGCCCCTCCGCCTCAAGCGCCCACGCCCCCATCCCCCACGCCTCCATCTCCTACCGATTTCCCGTCGGCACACAACCCCTGGGACCAAAACGAGTTGGTGCAGCGCAGTTACAACAAGCTGGTTTCTTCTACAATCGCAGAAGGCGACAACTGTTTTCTTGCTCCGCTCAATGGACTCTCCGGTTCTAGCGTCGGAATTGCGGATCTGCAGGTTCCGGCGAAAGCCCAAAGAAACCTCGAGGATGGTTGTGCGGCCCTGAGAAACAGCAAAATAGCCGAGGCAGAGGGTCACTTGCGCAAGGCAGTTAAGCAGTGGCCCAAATACTCAACTGCCTGGGTCGTGCTGGGCCAAGTGCTGGAAGCGCAGCACAAAACTGACGAAGCTAACGATGCCTGTTCCCAACCTTTGGCCACCGACTCCAATTACCTGCCAGCTTACCTTTGCCTGGCCGATATTTCCGCGCACGCAAAAAGTTGGAATACGGTGCTGCAACTTAGTACTCGTGCGCTGGAAATTGACCCAACTAACGACGTAGTGGCTTACGACTACGTTCTCTTACATTAAAGTTGCAGTGGAACGGAGTTTTTCAACGAACTGCTAAGCGCGGCATCTAACCCGACCGCAAGCTTCTACGGCGAGGCCTGACCCGCAGCCGCGGCTCCTTTATAGGATGCGATCGCGTTCTCGGTCTTGTCGAATACCTCAAACAGAGTTACGAGTTTGGTTATCTGTAAAGCCTCATTTGCTCGACGACCGAGCCGGGCAAGCCTGATGTCGCCACCAATTTTCCGGGCCGACGCGTACAAGGCCACTAGAGTACCCAGTCCGCCGCTGTCAATATAAGTGACATGCCCGAAATCGAGAACGATTTGGCTGGATTTGTTCAGCAGCTCCTTCACCAAAATTCGCAGAGACTTTGACTCTTCGCCAAAAAAGATCGCACCGCTGAGGTAGACCACCGTGACCCCGTCGATCTGGCTCGTGGTCGTGCTAAGAGCCATGAGAACCTCCTGCCACAGTCATTTTTTCGAGTGGAGCGGCCTGACCAAGCTGCCGCATCAAACCGAGAGCGTCCCATCGAGCGCACGAATCAAGAATTTTGCCGTTCGTGATGTAATGAATCGTGACTCCCTCAACGCACACCGTCCTGCCCGTGGCAGCGACATCCAGGAACCGACCCTTGTGAGTGCCGGAAATAATCCAGCAGGCGACAACTTTTCCCTTTTCGGCGACCATGTCTTCAATTGTGAAACGAAGATCGGGAAAGCTGGTCGTGAGCTCGACCACGCGCCGTTTATACATCTCTGGCCCTACCTGCGAGGTGGAAACGAGGGGGTCGATCAGAGCATGGCTCGGGGAGATGAGCTCGTCCACAACTTTGAGCTTGTGTTTATTCCAAACCTCTTCATAAAGACGCCGAACGATGGTCTTGTTATCCAGGGGCATAGGGGCGCTCCTCTCCATGAAACTGTTCATCCGGTCCGGAGATGGGGCCTTGCCTTACGGACTGCACTGAGGAGTGGCTGGGGTAAGGCTAAAGAAAAGCCTACTCTCAAAGAATCAACCTTGCAATAACGTCCACGCTGCTTAGCGAGAAATGCTACTGCAACTTCGCGTACTCCGCTTTGGCCGGCTTCAGGACCGGGACGTCGGGAATCGGCTGCACTGAAATTGCTAGCGTTATCTGAAAGACTCTGATTGACACAAACTCCGGTCCAAAAGGGTTGGTTACACGCGAATCATCGAACAGGCGAGACTTGTACACTCTGGCGCCGCTTTTTTTAGAGCCAAAAAAGAAAATTCCGGCTTACTTGGTTTGGGTGTATAAGTCTGCCCAAACCTCACCCCGCTGGTCAGCACCTCCGGGAGGTCGATGTGGCTCAAAGCGCAATTTCTCTAAATCGCGGTTTGCAAGTCGACGCCGCCGCACAAGATGCCGGGCAGCGGGCGTTGCGCGCCGCCTTCATCGGATTCTTCGTGGACATGTTCGACGTGTATCTGCCGGTTGTGGCTCTGGGGCCGGCCATGTCCTACTTCCAGCCCGCAACCCTTAGCCCGACTCTCAAATCAACATTGTTCTACAGCGTTTTTGCCTTGTCCTTGGTAGGTCGCCCGGTGGGAGCAACGCTGTTTGGCCATTACGGCGACAAGCTCGGCCGGCGCAAGGTCGCGGTTATTTCCATGGGTGGTTTCGCCTTCGTGACCATGCTCCTTGCATTGTTGCCGGGATATGAAAGCTGGGGCATCACCAGCATCGTGATCCTTACGCTTCTCCGTTTCGTCGATGGTATTTTTCTTGGAGGCGAGTACACCGGCGTCAATCCGCTGGCCATGGAATATGCCCCCAAGGAGAAGCGAGGAAAATGGGCGGCGTTCATCCACACAGGTTTTCCCCTGTCTCTGGCCGCCATGTCCCTAGTCACCACCGGTTTGTTGCGCGTGCTGCCGGCTGGGTCACCGCATTCACCCTACGTGCAATGGGGCTGGCGCATTCCCTTCTTCCTTGGAGCCCTGTTTGCCGGCGGGGTTTTCCTTTACTACATCAAGAAGGTTCCGGAATCCGACGTTTGGGCTAAGGCCGAGAAAACGAAGTCTCCGCTAAAGGAATTGTTCCTCGGAAACAATTTCCGCTGTCTGTTGCAAGTGTTCCTAGTCATGAGCGGAGCTTGGTTCACGCTCAACGCCGTTACCGCCATTCTTCCTGGCGTTCTGTTGACTGTGCTACACGTGAACAGCGTCGTCGTCACCAATGCGCTGTTGGTCGCGTATTGCCTGCTGGCTGTTATCTTTGTTCCCGTCGGCATGTTGGGCCAGAAGATCGGCCGCCGGACCATCTTGGCTTTGATCGGTCTCGCGGGGTTTACCGCAGGTCCTATCCTTTATTACGTGCTCGTAAGGTCCGGCTACCGGAGCGCATTTCAACTGATTCTGCTGGTCACCTTGATCAATTTATGCGCTACTCCCGTATGGGCGATCGTCACATCCTACATCCATGAACGCTTTCCCACCGGAATTAGGGCAACCGGCTATGGCGTCGGATACAGCGCGGCCACGATCATTCCAGCATTTTCCTCCTTCTACATGTTGGGGCTGAAGGGACTGGGAGTGCCCTACGAGTACACCGAAATCGTCATCTTTGCAGTCGGAGGCTTTCTGATCCGAAAAGCAGACGGTTCCTGTGTATCCGTCTGGTTTTTATTCGCGGGCGTCTTGCCATGGATGTATTCGATCAGCTTCTAGCCGATCTGCGTCAGGAAAGCTGCGTCTTTTGCCGCCTGGAGGTGACCGAGCCCTGGCGCATTCAGAAGACTGCCAGTTCTGTCGCACCGTTTTACGCGGTGCTTTCCGGCAAGACCCGCATCGAGACCGCCAACAACGCTTATGACCTGTGCGAGGGAGATTTCCTGGTGCTGCCAGGCGGAGATCCACATCAGGTTAGCGGTGCCGACTCCGCCAGCGCAACTCCGGTTCCTCTCCTGTCGCTGCTTGCCGAGGCGGGCGCAGAACCATGGAAGCCCGGTATGCGCTATCGAAGAACCGTCCACCTCCGGCATGGAGGCGGCGGCGCGCAGAGCGTACTTCTCGTCGGCATTTTCTACTTCGGTGACCGGCGCAAAAACCCGCTGCTCACAGCATTGCCGCCTGTGCTCGTCGTCCGCGGCGGAGAGGGCCGCAATGCATCGTGGTTGAAGATGACTCTGAGTGCGATCGCCGAGGAGCTTGCGGAAGAGCAACCAGGATCACATCTGGTGATCGCGAAACTCGCGGATCTGCTCTTTATGCAATCTCTGCGCGCGTTTCTCGCTACGGACCATCAGAATTCCGTCGGCTGGATGCGCGGCATCATGAACCCTCTTGTGGGGCGTGCCATCTCTTGCATGCACGCTGCACCGGAACGCCGCTGGACGTTGCAAGCACTTGCCGAAGAGGTCGGCTGTTCGAGAGCCGTTTTCGCCCACCGATTCAGCGCTCTGGTCGGTCAGGGAGCGATTAGCTATTTGACGGCGTGGCGCATGCACGTCGCGGCCGGTCTGCTGCTGGATGGAAGCGATAATATTGGAACCGTGGCCAGCCGAGTGGGGTACGAATCGGAAGCAGCGTTCTCCATCGCATTCAAGCGCTGGGCTGGCATCTCACCCAGCGGATATCGTCGAAAGATGCTTGCTGCTGCGGCCTGATAACCTGCGTGCATCTCGCTCAGTGCTCCGATGCGCTTCAGATCGCACTCTGTTCCTGCACTTGCACTCCCGCTGCGAAAGTTCCTGCTCCGCTGGGCACAAAACGACGTTTCACAAAGGTTAAGATAGCGCGGGCTTCGCCTTTCGCCAGGCAGGCTATGTAATGTCCCAAGCCTTCTTGCACGTTAGACCAAGCGGGAGGAGAATATCGCAGTCCTGGGCTTATCGTCGATGTGCGTTCCAGGGTTCCAGCGGAAAGGACCTGCCCCGTATGAAACTCCGGTTCGTCTTCCTGTGTTCATTCCTGTTTGCATCCGCCGCCATCGCAAACGCAGACAAAGTGAGCGGTCCGCCGCAGCTCATTGACCGCGATGTAATCTTCGGCAACCCGGAGATTGCGGCCGCCCAGCTTTCTCCCGATGGAAAGTACATCGCCTTTCTGAAGCCCTGGAAGGACACTCGCAATGTTTATGTGAAGGCCGTTGATGAGCCCTTCATCACAGCACGGCTTCTCACCACAGAGACGAAGCGGCCGGTCGCCGGATATTTCTGGACCCGAGACAGCAAGTACATCCTTTACGCCAAGGATAACGACGGCGATGAAAACTTCAATGTGTATGCTGTGGATCCTTCTGCTCAAAGCCGCCGCAGGTGCGGACGCTCCTCCTTCTCGCGATCTGACCGGCCTTAAAGGTGTGCGCGTAATGATATTCCAAGTGCCCAAGAGCAATCCGGATGTCGTCTACATCGGACTCAACGATCGCGACAAGGCCTGGCATGATCTGTACCGGCTGAAAATTTCCACTGGAGAGAAGACACTGGTTCGCAAGAATACCGAGCGCATTACCGGCTGGGTGTTCGACCTCAAGGGACAGTTGCGCATGGCGACGCGTAGCGCAGAAAACGGCGACACCGAGGTGCTACGAGTCGATGCCGATGCATTCACCAAGGTTTACTCCTGCTCGGTGTTTGAGTCCTGTACTCCTCTGCAATTTCAGCCGGGAGACCGGCGACTGTACATGGAAACCAACAAGGACGCCGATCTGACCTCGCTGGAATTGTTGGACCCACAGACAGGGAAAATGGAGATGGTCGAATCCGATCCGTTGGGCAAAGTCGATTTCGGCGGAGCGCTGTTTTCCGAAGCGACAGATGAACTGGTGGAGACATGGTACTTCGCTGCCCGCGTCAAGACCTACTACAAGAACAAGGCATTCGGCGACGATGTGCACTGGATCGAAGACAAGTTCCCAGACCACGAAATCCTTGTGGTCTCGCGGACCAAGGACGAGCAGGTGTGGCTGGTAACTGCAGTTAGCGACACAGAGCCGGGCGAGACGATGCTCTTCGACCGCAAGGCTCATGTGCTGACGCCGCAATTCAAAATCCGCGAGAAACTTTCGCGAGCAGACCTGGCCCAGATGAAGCCGGTCACTTACAAGTCATCCGATGGGTTGGAGATTCCGGCTTACCTCACCCTTCCGAACGGCGTTCCGGCAAGGAATCTGCCCACACTGATCCTTCCCCACGGCGGGCCGTGGGGACGCGACCAGTGGGGGTACAACTCATTGGCGCAGTTTTTCGCCAATCGAGGCTACGCCGTACTCCAACCCAACTTCCGCGGCTCGACCGGTTATGGCAGGAAGTTTCTGGACGCCGGCAACCTGGAGTGGGGTCGCAAAATGCAGGACGATTTGACCTGGGGCGTGAAATACCTGATCGCACAGGGCGTCGCCGATCCCAAACGCGTTGGCATTATCGGCGGTTCATACGGCGGCTACGCCACCTTGGCCGGAGTGGCTTTCACTCCTGATCTATATGCAGCGGCGGTGGACATCGTTGGTCCCTCGAATCTAATCACGTTGCTGGATGCAATTCCGCCGTACTGGGAGTTCATCCGCAAGATGTTCTACAAACGCATGGGCGACCCGAGTACTCCGCAAGGCAAAGCGCTGCTGATGGAAGAGTCGCCGTTGAATTCCGCCGATAAGATCAAGACGCCTCTGCTTGTGGCCCAGGGAGCCAATGATCCGCGAGTGAACCGGCGTGAGGCCGAACAGATCGTGATTGCGTTACGGGACCGCGGTTTCCCGGTGGAGTACATCCTCGCACCGGACGAGGGGCACGGTTTTGCCCGACCGATCAATAACCTGGCGCTGTTCATGGCGTCGGAAAAATTCTTTGCGCAGCACCTAGGAGGAAGATATCAAGAAGGCGGCACGTCCGAGGAAGTTGCGCGCCTCAAGGAAATTACTGTCGATCCCAAGGCGGTCGTCCTGGTGCATTGATGGTCCCCGCATCGATATTCTTGGCTTACGGGCCCGACGAATAACTAGACTCGCGGCTGCAGCCAGTGTTATGAGATCGCAGTCGATGCGTCTCGCAAGGCTCGGGGTCAGCCAAGGCTTTGTGGCCCGCCGGAATGCTACGCTACGCCTTGCGGTTTGAGAGAGAGCAGGCACGATCGGCGCAGTTTTCCGGCATTTTTGCGATGAAGAGGCCATAAACGAAATTGCCAGACGCGAAGCCGGCACGCATGGCATGGAATGCTTTCAGGTAGGTGACGAACCCGGCGCCAAGTTTCACGGCTAGGGACCAGAACGTTTTGTCCTTGATGATATCCAGGCCGAGGTCCCAGCTTTTCGCGCAATTGAGCGTAAGCTCCTGGCGATGGGCAACGTGCAGGCCACTGGAAACGAGGAAGTTGCTGTAATCATCCATTCCGCGGAGTTCGACCATCATGCCCTTCTCGATTGGCTCGATGAATTGTTTTTTGTCGGCGGGGGAAAGATTTTCCCTCTGAAACCAGTCCGTGAGGGCGAAGCAGCCGCCGGGCTTCAGGAATTTCACCGCCGACGCGAAGAATTTTTGCGGGTCATGATAGTGAGAAATAGATTCGACGGACCAAAGCAGATCGAACGGCTGCGCAAACTGCATGTCCTCCGCGTCCATCAGCAAGAATCTGGCGTCCAAGTTCGTCTTGGCCGCCGCTTCCTTAGCCATTTGCACCTGCACGGGAGAAATGGTGATGCCTGTCGCGCTGGCGCCGTACTTTTTCGTGAGATAGAGACTGCTACCGCCAAAGCCGCAGCCTATGTCCAGAATGCGCGAACCGGTTTTTATGTTCGCGAGCTCCGCGAGATGCTCGATGAGCTGGATCTGCGCGGTTTCTTTCGATTCATCGCCACGGACCCAATAGCCGTGGTGTAGATGCTCGCCCCACAGGGTGTAGTAGAAAGGGCTGGCGACGTCGTAGTGTTCAATGATTTTGTGCTTCTCGTTGACGCGAGGGGTGGCCACGAGGATTGCTCAAGGGTTCTGGATTTCGATTCTCAGACAGGGGTCTATTCTACCTCGACAGTGGGCGTTGTCCAGTGCGGTCGGAACCAGAGATAGCGGATTCTGTGGAACAAATTTAGTGAGCGGAATCGGAAGATGTCACCCCAAGAGCTTGAGCACGAAGAAAAGGTTATACGTTTCAACGTCCGTTTGCACAGCCCGGCTCCACTTCACCCGAGCATTGGCCAAATTTGGATAGCGAACTGAAAGATTTTAGAGTGTATGCAGCGGCAAAGCGATACTACAAGCTCACAGTCCCCCGTGGAACCGTCCGAATGCGTGCGCAAGTATTAGCGACATGAGCAGGATGCCCGCTCCGAGGACGAGCATGTGTTGGGTCTTGCGAAGATTGAAGCTGCCAACCCGACAGACGAGCAGGTAGCCGACCGCAAGGTTGAACAGACCCCATAGAACATTGACCGTCGAGGAAGACAAGCCTACTCCGGGTGGTGATGCGAAGGGACTCTGGAAAGCGTGACCCGAGATTCCATTGCCGAGGTGAGGCAGGGCGTTTGCGAGGAATGCGCCCCCGAACAAGTACGCCACATAGTGGTACCAGCGCATTGTTGCCCCCTCCTGGCCAAACCGATGGCAGCAGGTCTCAGGAGTTCCTCCCAATCAGAGGTTACTGGAGCCACAGCGGCGCGCACCTTCGCGCTCAACCGGAAGTGCGCTGACCGGAATAACTGGAGAAGCTGACCGGTCTCTGAACGGGGAAAAAGTTACGGCGCGCTCCCCGCACCTGTCCGCAGAAACACCGCTTGCAATGCGGAGGCTGCGGAGAACTGATAGCGTGACCGGATACGCGCTTCGCCTGGATGATAGTGGTCACCCGTCAGACAAGCCGTGCGTCGTGGTGGCCGGATTCTTGGCACGCGCGGAGCAACGGCTCCTTCGAATCGCGATGAAAAACCGCGCTGAAACGGTACAGGCTCGCGAAGTCTTCACATGACCGATTTCGAAAGCAGCAAGCGACCGGATCGCAGCGTCGTTCTAGAACGCCTCACCAGCGTCATCACCAGACCCACACGAACCAGTTTTTCTTGTCTGGTCGCTATCGCTGCATGCAAGAAGATCAATAACACTTATACGCTGGAAGCGATTGGGACGCCCTTTGTCGTCGTTGTGCGAGGCGTAGTGCGGAATATTACTTGCGGAACCAGGCATGACTGAAACAAGATGGCCGCATTGCGATTTGTGTCGGGCAAGGCGCAAACAGTTGGGGGATATGGAGCAGGTATTCAAAAGAGACGACTTCCCGGTGCCGCAGAAGGTCCCAATGAATCATCCATGTGTTCAACTTGCAAACATGTTGGCCTGGGAGCTTTTTCGGTACGACCAACCAAGGCTGGCTCGCACGACCTTGGTGAATCTGTCGAAGGGCGACCTCCCGTCACTAATCACGGCAAATTCTTGGAGGACAATATCATTGGAAAGCAGTAGAAAAACGGGCGTAATTCACCGCCGAGCGGATTTGGCGCCTGACGCGAAGCTTGTCTACCACACGAGCCCAAACAGAGGGCGACCGAGGACGATCGAGTGAACCCGGGAGATCGAACTGCTAAAGTGCACCTCAATAATCTGATTCACACAGATCCAGCCGTGAAACACACCTCACAGATTCGAACCATCACGCTTGCTTGCTCGGTCATGCTCATCGCCGCAGGATGCGCTCCGAAGCGTACCGCTGCCCCGGTCCCAGTCGCCGCGGAACGACGAGTGACACTCGATGCCCGAGCTGCCAGCAAAGCCGGACCCGCCGACATCTATCCAGACCTGACAATCTCGCCTGGGGTCGCGGCCTCCGACGTCACCCAGGACAACATCAAGACTACGATTTGTGTTGCAGGTTTCACGAAGCCACCTCGCCGGCCGCCGACCAGCTATACCGACCCGCTCAAGGTGAAGGGCTTCGACCAGTACGGTCTTACCGACCGCAAAAAGGGTGATTACGAGGAAGACCACCTGATATCTCTCGAACTCGGTGGAGATCCCAGAGACCCCAACAACCTCTGGCCCGAGCCGTACAACGCTTCGATTCCGGACGGCGGCGCGAGGTATAAGGACAAGGTCGAAAAATATCTCAATCTTCAGGTCTGCCACGGCCAGATGACGCTTGCCGAAGCGCAAAAGGCGATTGTCGCGGACTGGTATAAGGTGTATCTGTCGATGCCGAAAAAATAGCCCGTCGGCGCGGCTACAGCAAGTCGCGATGAGATCTGTTACTCATCCATCCAACGTAAGGCCTGATGTGGAGCAGCGCCGTCTTCCCTCGAAGCTTTCTGAAGACGGCACGTTGCGCTCGCGCATCGGGTGCGGATGGAAGGTCATTTGGTTCGCCGTCGCGCTGCGACAACCCGATTCCCACATCCGCCGCTTGCATCCTTGCGCGATCCTTCAGGAGAAAATCTCCAAACGCTACGGCGTCGGTGATCTTGAATGCCGACTTACGATCTCCATTGACCTCTTTGATTCGCCCCTTCAGGAAAGCAATCGCCTCCTCGATAGTCTCTCGCGTGAAACGAGGCTGCGCAGCCCCGGACACAGTTTCCCCTGAAGACGACGTCACCCATCCAGCATTGCCGTGCGCAGGTTGCACATATCCCTGCGCCCGGAGCAATGCGATCACCTGTTCGGCCTGGGTGCGATCGATCTTCAGCGTGTCGGCGAGGTCACGTACGGACCATGTGACTGCGCCTTTTGTGTCTTTGAGAAAGCTCAGGGCCGCTTCCGCCGGGATCGACGGCTGCGTTGGGCCCGAGGTTGACGGCCGTTCGGAGTTTGATCGTTTCTTAAGCATATGTCACTCAAACAACGACGGTTCCTTTGGAAGAATGGGAACTGGAAAACCGTCGGACCGAGTTTTCGACCTAGGGTTGCCGTCGTACGGAAGAATTCCTCAAGGTCAGCATCGCAGCCCACAAGAATTTTGTCATGCCTAATCGCCTGTCGGAACCTTAACGGAGAAGAGGAAGCTCTGGGACCTGCCGCGGCCTCACAGCGATGATCCTCATTGCGGGGTGCGGAGGCGGTTTGTCACCCCTCGCCTTGTACAAAAAAACCCATCAGGAGTTAACGAAGTATTTACTTGACTTCTGCCGAGCAAAGATCATAATCCGCAATCACCTGGACCCTCAGTTCGTTTCCCGTCGAATTTCCTAAATTAGGTCGCGAGGAGAAAAACCATGAGTGCACAGCACGTTGTACTGGCAGGTAGCAAACGACCGCCGAAATTGGGTGCCCGGCGACTCGGCGATGCCGATCCCGACGCAAAGATCGAAGTCACCTTATCTTTACGCGCGCCGGAAATGCCCAGCCCCAATGAGATGCCAGCCAAGGCACTGACCCGGGAGGAGCTGGCCTCAAAATATGGCGCGAAGCAAGCTGACGCCGACAAAGTGACCAAGTCCCTGGCAGAAATATCATCTCAAGATCGAAGAAGTTTCGCTCGCCAGCCAGAGCATCCGCGTAAGCGGAACCGTAGCCAACATGGAATCCGCATTCGGCACACGCCTGGGAATGTATCGTGCCGCCGATCAAGGCGACTTCCGGGGCCGCGAGGGCAGCCTCCAGGTTCCTGCCGAACTCGACGGTATCGTTACCGGCGTGTTTGGGCTCGATGAACGCCAAGTAGCGCGACGTAAATTAGCCGCCGCTACCGTCACGCCAGGCGCCGCGCACAAGTTGGCTCCTTTCGGTCCTGCAGACCTGGAACAGCGTTACAAGTTTCCGCCCAATCAAGGTGTGGGGCAGCAAATTGGTATTGCCGAATTTGGAGGAGGGTACTTCGCCGAGGATCTCGTCCAGTTCTGCCAGAAATACAACATTTCCCCCGTTCCTACGGTCACAACCGTGGACGTAGGTTTGAAAGCGCTCACGCTCGCAGACATCCAGGCGATGTCGCCCGCGGACCGGCAAAACGAGTTGGGTGCGAGCATGGAAGTGAACATGGACATTCAGATCGTGGCGACCCTTGCTCCGAAAGCGGAAATTTTCGTCTACTTCGCCCCTTTCACTCAGAAAGGGTGGGTCGACCTGCTGAACAAGCTTATCTCAGGCGCTCCGGCCAAACCCATGACCCTCTCCGTAAGTTGGGGACTTGCCGAAGACTCTCCCGATTGGACCGCTGCCGCCCGTACGCAGATTAACGCTCGCTTGGAAGCCGTAGCCTTGCTGGGGATTACCGTCTGTGTTTCGTCCGGTGATGATGGTTCCGGTGACGCCGTAGGAGACGCCCACGCACACATCGACTTCCCCAGTTCCAGCCCGTTCGTTTTGAGCGTGGGTGGCACGATGATAACCGGCACAGCCGCAAAACCAATCGAACAAGTCTGGTGGGTCTCGCCCGGCGAAAGGAACGGACACGGCGGAGGCGCCGGGGGCGGAGGCGTCAGCGTTGTCTTCAATCGGCCCAGTTGGCAGAACGTCACCGTAAAGTCTGTAAACCAACCGAGCATCGACGGCCGTATCATTCCGGACGTTTGTGCGCTGGCCGGCCCTCCTCTATACGATCTAATTTTCGTCGGCAAGGATTTTCCGAACGGAGGCACCAGCGCATCCACACCACTGTGGGCGGCTTTGCTCGCACGCATTAATGCCAGCTTGGTTCCAGCCAAGCAGCAGCGTTTCCTTACGCCGCTGCTCTATCAGAACGGAACCAATGGGCAGCCACGCGGTAAAACCGGCTGCGTCGACATCACCATCGGCCAGAACGCGTCGCACCCGGATCCTGGCGTCGGTTACCAGGCACAGGCCGGATTTGACGCGGTAAGCGGTTGGGGTGCCCCCGACGGAACCGCACTCTTGGCGGTGCTCTAGCCCGAAAAACGCGTTCGGTAACCGCTAAACCGGTTGCCGCAAAACCTCAAAATGTTCGCAATCCGACCGACAGGCAGGCCGCCCAATCCGGCGCCTGCCTGTTGCTGGGTAAGCTCTCGGCCCCGTTGGTACGAACTCCGCGACTTCAACTGCTCTTGGCGGACAGATCGTGCAAGATCCTTGGCCCGCGACAAACTCCTTGCGAGGTATTACCAATACTGATACCCTCAGAACGTTTAAAGGCGCGTCCCGCAACCTTGGGTTGCTTCTGGCACAAGAAGCATCGGGAGACCTCAAGATGAAGGTCCTGCATCCGAAGTTCGCTGCGAGCGCGTGTCTTTTCGCCATGCTCGCTGCCCCTGCTGCCGTATTGGCCGACCGAGACGACAAAGGCCGTGCCGACAAAGGCAGTAATGCTCACTACGCGGTTCCCGAACCCAGCACCTTGGCCATGACGCTAGTCGGCATGGGCCTCGGCCTTGGTCTGGTGATCGCGGGAACTCGCCGCAATCGCAGCACATCAGCCGCGTAAAATAGCCTGGTTTGAAAAGGGCCCCTCAGCCCTGAGCTTTGTCCCTGATGAACTCCGGTTCTATCACAGGAATTTTGCCGCGTCGCAACCCAATTCCCCTGTCGAAGGTCCGCACCGCCAATAACGCGCCAGCCTCCGATACCACTTACGCCAACGAAACACGCAAATCACACGAGAGAAATGTGACCGTAATCCGGCGGGTCCCAAACTGGGTCCATGCCCACGACCGCGGTTTTGGTTCAGGACTGCGACGGCCACATCACCTCCAGTCCCTTGTTTCACGTCTCGCTGGCGCAAACCATGACCGATCTGACGGAATGCCAGCGCCTGCGCTACCTCGTATTCAACCGCGAGATGGGCGAAGGCCTGGCGACCTCAGATCGGAGTGGACTGGACCGCGACCACTTTGACTGGGTCTGCGATCACCTGATGGTTCGCGATATCAGCTCGGGGAGGCTGGCCGGCACTTACCGGATGCAGACTGGCTACCGCGCCAAAGGCAACCTCGGCTATTACAGCGAGCAGCTCTTCGACTTCAGCCCGTTCGAGGCAATCCGCGGAGAAACGCTGGAGTTAGGCCGCGCCTGTGTGCATCGCGACTATCGCAACACCACAGCGCTTTCCATGCTTTGGAAAGGTATCGCATCCTACGCCGCGCTCTGCAACGCCCGATACCTGGTTGGATGCAGCTCGATCACTTCTCAGAACCCCGCCGAAGGCTTGGCGCTCTACGACGCGTTGAAAGAGAAATATCTGGCTGAGCCTTCGTTGCGCACGCAGCCGAAGCCGGACTTTCGCTGTAATGACAACGGGGCAACCGCAGAGGCTCCACGCCCGCCGCGGCTGTTTCGTGCCTATCTCGACAATTCCGCGCGCCTTTGCGGACCGCCGGCGATCGACCGGGAATTCAAGACGATCGACTTTCTGACCCTGATGGATTTGCAGGAATTGCCCGGCCGCGTGCGTGCTCGATTTTTTTAGTCCGCACCGCCGATTCCACACGACGATACGGTCTACGTGACGACGGCTCTATACAAATGCTGGGACTGCGCTTGCCGACATTTGTGGCTTGCTCGAACGCGTAGCCCAACGGGAGGACACCGCAATCGTCGTGGTGGCGCCCCACGATCTGCATTCCAATCGGCAGCCCACTGGCCGAAAACCCGCACGGCACGGACATCGCCGGATTTCCCGCCGCCGAGATGTAATACGCGGACTTCATCCACGCGAGATAGTTTTCCATCTTCACGCCGGCGATTTCCGCGGGGTAGTGCGTGTTCACGTCAAACGGCAGCACCTGATTGACAGGCAGAACAAAAAAGTCATATTCGCCCTTGAATGCACACAAGCGCTGATACAAAGCGGTGCGTTTGGCTTCCAGCCGGGAGAGGTAGGGGCCTGTGAGCTGGCGGCCTTCTTCGACGTGCCAGCGGATGTATTCGTTGAGCTGGTCGCCATGAGTGGCGATCAGATCTCCGAAGGCCAACTCGATGGACCAGTGGCGCCACGCGAGAAAGCATTCATTGGCGTCGCTGAAGTCGGGCTCCGCATCTTCAACAATGCAGCCCAGTGATTCCAGCACCTTGCGCTGCGCCTGCACCGCGGACTTCACCTCCGGATTCCACGGCAGTCCCATATCCTTGAACATAGCCACCCGTACACCCTTAAAGTTGCGATCGAGGGGCTGGGAAAACTGGCTGTCGGACGGATCGATCGAGATCGGCGAATGACGATCGTAGCCTGCCAGAACGCTGAGGAAAAAAGCGCAATCGGTTACGTTGCGAGCGACAGGACCGGGGACGGAGAGCGTGAACCAGCCCGAGTGCCTGGGGACATTCGAGACGCGTCCCGGTGAGGGCCGAAGGCCGACGACATTGCAGAAGTTGGGAGGGTTGCGGAGCGAACCGCCCATGTCGCTGCCGTCGGCGAGCGGCACCATCCCGCAAGCCAGCGCCACAGCGCCGCCAGCGGTGCTTCCACCGCATGTATTGGTCACGTCGTAAGGAGTGAGTGTGGGGCCAAAGACCAGATTGAACGTCTGCGAGCCCAGACCAAATTCGGGGACGTTGGTCTTGCCAATGATGATGGCACCCGCTTCCTTCTCGCGCTGAACCCCGCGACAATCGAAATCGGGGACAAAATCGCGATGCAGCGGCGATCCGAACGTCGTGCGGATTCCGGCTGTTTCGTGGAGATCTTTCGCTCCCACCGGAAGCCCGTGGAGCGGCCCCAACCAATTCCCTTTTGCTAGCGCTTCGTCCGCAGCCAACGCCTGCGCCATCAACTGATCTTCGGGAACGACCGTGACCAGCGCATTCACTTTCGGATGGACGCGTTCGATCTGCCGGAGATGCGCCGCCATCACTTCGCGCGGATAATTTTTTCTGACCGATCAGCTCCATCAGGCCCACGGCCCGCAGGAAACAAAATGTCGCCTGGGGAGGCAGCCGCCGGTTGGTTCGGCGTTTCAGCCGCAACCAGCGGGCGCGTGAGTTCCCCCGGCAGAAGCGGGGTTATTGCCGCCGAAACGGCGGCATTGGTCCCGAGCTTCAATGCGTCCCTGCGCGTGATTCTATCTGTGATGCAGCCCCGATCGACTAAGGTTCCAGCCTGATGGCTATCGTGCGCCTGCCGAAAGGAGTTCCCGACCGAGCGCCAGCGCTGTCTCTGCTTTGGCCGCTTCGCTGAGCCTCCCGCGCGCGAAGTCCCGCGTGCCCCCACCCTTGCCCCCAAGTCGCTCAAGGACCTGCCTCAGCAGAGCATTCATGTCCTGCCCGGCCGAGGGGTGCTGCGCGAAAAATAAGTGACCGCATGGAGTTCGCGAAAGCAAGGCGATCGTCTTGTCGGACTTGGCAAGCTGGCTGGCAAAGTGACCCAGATATTCCGCCTGCGTATCTTCCTGAAACGTGCGCGCGACCACGCGCAAGCCGTCCGGGCCGACAGGTAACGCCTGCAACGCCAGTGTGGCTTCTGCTTCCGCAAGCCGCTGCAACACCCCGCGATATTCTTTGAAGCGCCCGTCTCGATCGGAGACGACGCGACCCGCCGAGTCGGCCACTTCATCGGTGGCGCAACCCAAATGCTCAGCCGCGCGCCGCAGCAACAGAAAATCCCTCCGGGCAATGCGCTCGGCGCGGCTTCCGCAGACAAATTCCACACGCCAATCCTGCCGCATCTTCGTGCAGCGGCGCACCAGCATCATCCCAATCTGCGCGGTACGCTTGACGTGGGTTCCACCGCAAGGCTGCAGGTCCGCGCCTTCAATTTCAATGGCGCGCAGAATCCCCTGGCGATCGACCTCTTTGCGCACACCGAGTTCGGCAAACTGCTCCGCCGTGCCATAACGCACATTTACCGGCCGGTCGTCGAAGATCACCTGGTTTGCCGCGCGCTCCGCACCCTCAAGAATTGCCTCTGAAGGTTCGGTACCGCGCAAGTCAATGGTGCTGATCTCGGTGCCCAGGTGGAAAGAAACCGTCGGGCGTCCGAAGCGTTCCTGAAACATCGCGGAAAGCAGATGCTGACCGGTGTGTTGCTGCATGTGATCGAAACGCCTGGTCCAGTCGACGCACCCATGCACAGTTCCCAAATCGACCTCCCGGTCAACGATGTGCACGATTTCCTCGCCGGCATCCCGCACATCGAGAACGTTGGCATCTCCCAGTTTGCCAAGATCATGTGGTTGGCCGCCGGAAGTCGGGTACAACGCCGTAACATCGAGTACGACTTCCCACGCTACGGCGGATTCGTGGGTCGTAGGCTCACAACTCACCACTTCCGCGGTAAAGTCACGCGCCGAGGAATCGTCGTAGTAAAGTCGTCGCGTCGCCATGGTTCTCAGCCTCGCAGCGCGCGCTGCCACGCCTCGGCGTACTTGTAACCCGTTCCGGTATTGAACAGCACAACAGTTTCTTCTGGCTTGATCCAGCCTGACGCAGCCAGTTTGCGCGCGGCGCTCACCGTCGCGGCACCTTCTGGCGCGGCGAAAACTCCCTCCTGCGAAGCCAGCTCTTTGCCGGCGAACAGCATATCGTCGTCGGTCACCGTGAGCGCGGTCCCTTTCGTCTGCTTGAGCATGCGCAGAATCAGCAGATCGCCCAGCGGGCCAGGGACACGCAGGCCCGACGCCATGGTTGCCGCATTCGGAAAAAAATCCGCTTTGTCGCGATGCTCCTCCCAGGCCTTCACAATCGGCGCGCAGCCTTGCGCCTGCACGGCAACCATGCGCGGCCGCTCGGCACCGACCCAGCCCATTTCCTGCATCTCATCGAAGGCTTTACACATGCCGATCAATCCCACGCCCCCGCCGGTCGGATACAAAATCACGTCGGGGAGCTTGCCTCCGAGTTGCTCCCAAAGCTCGTAGCCCATCGTCTTCTTGCCCTCGACGCGATACGGTTCCTTCAATGTGGATACGTCGTACCAACCCTCGCGCTCCTTATGCTCGGCCACATATTTGCCGCAATCGGAAATCAGCCCATCGATCTTGACGACCTTGGCGCCAAACGCCTGGCATTCCATTACATTCGCCAGCGGCGTATCGGACGGCATCACGATCACGGCTGCCAGACCCGCCGCGGCCGCATACGCCGCCAGTGCGCCGCCCGCATTCCCGGCTGTTGGCGCGGCCAGCGTCTTGGCACTCAGTTGCTTTGCTCGCGTGACCGCCGCGGTCATCCCTCGCGCTTTGAACGAACCAGTCGGGTTCAGCCCCTCGTCTTTTACGTAAAGCTGCTGCAGTCCCATCGAGGCGCCAAGACGCCTGGCGGCGAGCAGTGCTGTCATGCCCTCGCCCAGAGTGACCGGTTCGCCCTCCGGCAAAACCTCGGCATAGCGCCACAGCGTGCGCGTACGGTTCGCCAGATTCTTGAGGGTCAGCGTCTCGGCGGACTTCTTCAGGTCGTATTTTGCGAATAGAGGCTTGCCGCAAATACATACGTGCTGTTCGACGCCTGCATCAAATTTCTTGCCACAGTTCGTGCACTCCAGTTCGAGAACATTGGTCGCCGTACCCATAGTGCATGAGTTTATCACACACATTTTTGGCTATTCTTTGGCGTCGTGACCCTCCGCGAACTCCAAAAGATGCAGTGTTTCACGCTACAATAGGGGAATATGGCTGTGCGCCTTATCGCCCTGGATATCGACGGCACGCTGCTGGACAGCCGGTGGAAATTGCCGGAAGCGAACCGCGCGGCCATCGCTGAAGCCACCCGCCGCGGCATCGAGGTCGCGTTGGTCACCGGCCGGCGCTATGATTTCGCCATGCCCATCGCCCGCGAAGTCGATTCTCGGTTGACGATGATCGTCAGCAACGGCGCGCTCGTGCGCACCTTCGACGGCAAAACTCATGTGCGCCATCTACTGCCGATGACCACCGCGGCACGGATCCTGCATCTAACAAAACCGTGGCGCGAGGGCGCGGGGGTCGTCTTCGACCGACCGCGCGAAAACCAAGTCATGTTGGAGTTCCTGGAAACCGACGACCCCGTCCGCCAAGCCTACTACGCCCGCAACAAAGAGTTTCTGGGTTGCGCCCGGCCTCTGGAAAGCTGCCTCACGGAAGATCCGCTCCAGGTGATGTTGTCCGGCAAGGTACAACCGATGCGCGAAGCGGAAGCATCTCTTCGGTTGGCGCCGTTCGCTGCAGAGTTTGGTCTCGCCGTCACCGTTTACGAGAGCCGCGATTTTGCGATGATCGACGTGATCCATCCGGACTGCTCGAAGGGCTCGGCGCTTGCAGAATGGGCGGCGTTGCGCGGTTTTGCCCGCGAAGAAGTCATGGCCATCGGCGACAATCACAACGACCTGGAGATGCTGTCGTTCGCGGGAATTCCGGTGGTGATGGGCAATGGTGTGCCGGAGTTGAAGAATTTCGGCTGGCATGAAACCGGCACGAATGACGAAAATGGCGTCGCCGTCGCCATCGAGCAGTTTGCCCTGCGCGAGGCGACTTCGTGCGCGTGAGAGACCCGATTCTGTTGCTCGCGGCGATGCTGGCCGTAGCCGCTGCCCCGGTACGCGCGGAATATTTTGTGTTGCGCGGCGGCCAGCGTCTTCACATTACCGGTTACCAGCTTCTTGGCGACACCTACCGGCTGCAAATGGCAGGCGGCTTCGTCGAAGTGCCCGCCGACAACGTTACCGCCATCGAGCCCGAGGACGTCTTCACCTCCGCGCCGCCGGTGGTAGCCGCGAAGGCTCCTTTTCGGGATTTGATTGAGGGTGCGTCCGCGCGTTACAACGTGGACGCCGACCTGATCACCAGCGTCATCGCCGTCGAATCCAATTTCAATCCCAAGGCCATTTCGCGGCGCAATGCTCGCGGATTGATGCAGCTTCTTCCGGAGACCGCGGCGCGGCTGGGCGTGCAAAACGTCTTCGACCCAGGGGAAAACATCAATGCCGGTACGCACTACTTGCGCGATTTGCTGCGGCTCTACCAGAACGATCTTGCCTTGACCCTGGCGGCTTACAATGCGGGTCCTCAACGCGTGCATCAGTTCGGGCAGGTTCCACCGTTTGCCGAAACACAGTCCTACGTGCGGCGCGTCCGCAGCGCCTACGCCAAGCGCAAATCGGGGGTCCCGCCCGGCAAGTCTTCGACCGTGGCGCCCGCCGCTTCGACGGCGACAGCGAGTATCGTCCCGTCGGGCTTGTAACCCGATCAAGGTTGGCGTTGTGGCAACGTTGAGATCCTTCTCCCACCTATCCTCGCCGCATAGGCCCAGGATCACCATTACGTGGTTTGTCCGCGCGTACAACTGCCGGTCTAGAACGGAGGGTAGCTCTCACCATTCTTAGCAAAAGGCGTCGACAGCGACGTGTCAAAGTACGCCAACCGCGAGGCTGCTGTTCTGTTCGGAATTGGCGGCGCGGAAAGACTATTGGGGCGGCGGGCTATTCGGGGTAAGCGGCGTTTCCTGCATCGGATTGTTCGGCCCGGGACCGGGTTGCAAGCCAGATGGATTCTGTCCTGGCTGCGCGCCCGCGGGATTCTGCGCCGGCTGCCCGATGGGCTGGCCGAAGCCCTGCCCGAAGCCCTGGCCGGGCGGCACCGGTGTGCCGGCCTGCGTGCCCGACGCGCCGCCGATGCCCATCGTGTCCTTGGACGGATCCCAGACAAACTCGAATAAATGATAGTTCGTCGCTTTTTCGTAGACCATCACGGACTTGCGATCCACCTTGCTGCCGATCCCAATAATATTACCGCCGATAATCGTCGAGGTGCCGCTGTCCGACGGCGTAAGCGACGTAGGATTTGACATCGTGTCACTGCTGCCAGGTCCGAAAGCACCACCGTTTTGGGTACCGCCGGGCTGCGGTCCGAACGCGCTTCCGCCATTTTGCGATCCGAACGCACTGCCGCCGCTCTGGGGCCCAAACGCGCTCCCTCCGCTCTGCGAACCGAACGCACTTTGCGACGTGCCCGGGCCCTGCATCCCTCCCTGGCCGCCAAGCGCCCCAGCCGGCGTGCCCGGTTGACCTGCTCCGCCCGCCGATTGCATCGTCTGTGAGGGCTTCAAGCTGCCGATAAGCTGGCCGGCAGGACCCACGTAGATCAGCCGCCAGGACCCGTCTTCCTTGTTCATCGGGTCTTTGTAGGCTTGCCTCAAATAGCGGAGCGAGCCCATCTTCGGCTTGGTCAAATCGTCGAGCGACGTCGGAAACTTGCCATTCTTGCGGTAATACATCTTGATTGCGCGGACGTATTGCTTGCCGCGCCAGATCATTTCTTCTTCCTGTTCGCGTTTGCGCTCGGTGCGCACTGACGGCGCCGCTACGATCGTCGCCAGGAGCATCAGCGACGTCAGAAAAACGACCAGCAACAGAGCATATCCTCGCTCTGCGCGCTTTCCAACCGCTGCCAAGGATCGTTTCCTCATGACGCGGGCGCCGTGACGGGCTCTTCAGTCAGCGCCGTCGAACCCCGGCGGCCGCTGGCAATTTCTTCAAAATCGAGATTGGCGTTGCCGATTTTCACGACGCGATATTTTCCGAGCAGCGTATCGCCCTCGGCCACAATGAAGATTTGCTCGCCATCGCTCAGAAATGCGCGCTTTGCCGATCCGTTAGGCACGGTGCCGTACCCAAAGAATTTCACGTTTCCTGGGAGCGCCGGCGGAGGCGGCGGAGGCAGCGGCATGGGACCTTGCGCCGTATGGCGATTCTCTTTTTGCGCGGCCACAACGGGTGGCGGCGCAATCTCGCTGAACAAATCGCGGCCACCGCTCTTGTATTCCGTTTTCCGGCTGGCGGCCTGCTTCTCGCGCTGCAACGCGGGGTTTTCCACTGCCAAGGGCTTGTAGGCCAGTTCGCCAATCTGCAAGGAGGAAGGAGTCGAAGCCGAACTCTCCCGCCTCTCGAGGTACCAGACAAGAGCGGCGACAACGACTAGCGCGGCCAGCAATATTCCCTTGGTCTGTTCCTTCATCACGCGGTCCGGAAATACGTCTTGATATGCATGGAAACCCGCACTTCGCCGCGACCACCCTGCTGCCCTTCGTCGGCTTTCCCCTGGAGTGATTCAACGGCATACACATTATTGGAACGCTGCAAGCCATTCAGGAAATGCACCACACCGGAATAGCTCCCGGTGACCACCGCTTCGATCTCCACTTCTTCCAGATCGCGGCCCTTGACCTCATTTTGCTGGAAAGTACGGCTCTCCAACTGCAAACCGGCTTTGTTTGCGATCGAACCAAGCTCGGCGCTGACCGAGGAATAACCCGTGCCGGCCGGATACAAGGATTGTTCAAACTGGTCGCAATCTTTCTGGATCGCGGGAATCTTCTGGCGAATGTCCTGCGCCCGGGCGATGTCGGCGCGCAATAGGTCGCGGTTCCGCGTCAGGATGACCAGGTCCTGTTGAGGGTTCCGCCCCGAGGAAGCGTTCCAGCCGTACACCGCAAGTGCCACGTCCGCGGCGACCAGCACGACAACTCCGAATAAGATGGCGCGCCGCTCCAGTGTGAAATCGTGTCGCATCAAGTCCTCGAATAAACTGCTGTGAGTTCGATATCCACGCGATCCACACTTCCGGGGCTGGGTGAGGAAATTTTCTCGTTGACCAGCACCACGTGCGTGAAAGAGGAAGATTTTTCCAAGGCATTCAGAAATTTGAGCTTCGCTTCATCATTCACCGCACCGACAATCAGCTTCACTTCCACGAGGCCCTTCTCGTGCTTGGGCTGGATGCTGACCACGCGGACTCCGGCCGGCAGGATTTTCTCTAGATCCATGAACATCTGCGTCCAGTTCAAACTCTGCTCGTCAATCAAGGTGTTAAGAAAGGCGGAGCGCTCGTGCAGTTCGGCATTGGCCGGCCGGTTAAAAAACTGCTCCAGATCTCTTCGCTGCTGTTCGAGCGTGACCATCTCCAGCCGGAGTTTGTCCACCTGTTCTCGGAGCGCCGCATCCGCTCTTCGCACGGAGTAGACATGCCAGCCGAGCCCCAGGAAGAACAAGCCGGCAACCACGCCGATGGCGCCCGCCGTGGCCAGAAATCTGCGGTGGGTCTGGAGCGGTTTCGTCGATAGATTTAGCCTGGCTTTCATTTTTCCTGCGCCTTGATTCCCTTCTACACTCCGGTCGATCTAGCTGCGGTGCAACATCCAGCCTACGAGTCCGTCTGCTTCGCGGTCCGCCAATGCCTGGACGTCGTCGGACACGCGCCCTTCGGAAACCGCGGAATGCAGCAGTGAGCGGACCTCGCACTTAAACTCATCCTCAAGCGGGCCAACAAAATCGGGTAGCCGATGACCCAGCCCTGCAACGCGCACCGATTGAATGCCTTCCCGCCAAGTATCCTGATAATACGCCGCTACCGGAAAAATCTCTTCCAGGAGCATCTGTGGCGTAAGGTCCACGTTTTGCGCCGGCAACTCCGTGCAACGATAGCCGCACAGAACGCCTTCCCTCACGATCGCAGTGGTCAGAGCCAGGCCGGAGACCCGAGCCAGCAAGGTCGGTTGGCGGTCATCCAACAAGGTAACCGCGGCCAGCGACGAACTCATCACCACTCCCGGGTACAAACCGACACCCTCCACTAGACTTTCGTACTCGCGCACAATTCGCAGGCGCGCCAACGCGGTCACCACATCTACCCCGTCTTCGCGGGGCGCTTGCCGCATGTAGGAGATCACCGTCTCGTCGGCTTCGAACGGCACGCTCTTCTTGAGCTTCCAGCGCAGCATGGGCTCCGCTTCCTGCGGCGACCGCGGGAATTGCTCGAAATGCTGCACGAAAACGCGGATGACCGGGTCGGGTACCAGCAATGCCACATCTTCATCCTTCGCGCGCAACTTCGACATTACCGCGGCAATCGCACCCTTTACCGCCGTGGCGTCCACGATGTTGCTTTCGACGGCCGAGGGCATCAGCGCCCCGTTGGGAAGTGCTTCGATCGCGTAACTGTCCAGCCCTCCAGCCCTGGTCCAGCGCGCGGCTGCCACGCGATCCTGCGAAATCTCCAGCGCCAGCGGCGGGTGCGGCATAGCTTCCAGCCAACGCGCCACTTTGCGCGCGATCTCGCTCTGGTAGATGCCCTGGCGGAAGGTTGCGCTACTGCTCAACGAAGGTCACCTTGTTAATTTCTTTCACGCTGGTGATACCCTCGCGGATTTTCGCGAGCCCGCTTTCGCGCAGCGTGGTCATGCCTTCTTCGCGGGCGATACGTTTGATTTCCGAGGTCGGCCGCCGGTCGACGATCATCTCGCGGATGCGGTCGGTCAGATCGAGCAATTCGCAGATGGCGGTGCGCCCGTGGTATCCCGTTCCCGAGCACTCCAAACATCCGACGCCCTCGACAAGCTGCACGCCAGCCCACAACGCCGGATCGAGGCCGGCTTCCTGGAGTTCCGTCGACGAGAATTTCTTGGCCCGCTTGCAGTTGGAACAGACCACGCGGACCAAGCGCTGCGCCATGATGCAATTGAGTGCGGACACGAAGTTGTAGGGCTCGACGCCCATGTTGATGAAGCGGCCGATGACGTCGGTGACGTTGTTCGCGTGAACGGTGGTGAACACCAGATGGCCCGTAAGGGCGGACTGGATGGCGATCTGTGCAGTCTCCTGGTCGCGAATTTCGCCAACCATGATCTTATCGGGGTCGTGACGCAAAATAGAGCGTAAGCCACGGGCGAAGGTCAGTCCTTTTTTCTCGTTCACGGGAATTTGCGTAATTCCACGAAGCTGGTATTCCACCGGGTCTTCGATGGTGATGATCTTGTCTTCGTCGCTCTTGATCTCGTTGATAGCGGCATACAGCGTCGTCGTCTTGCCCGAGCCTGTCGGGCCCGTGACCAGTACCATGCCGTACGGCTCGCGGATGTAACGGCGGAATTTCCGCATCTCCTCGCCCGAAAAACCCACGACATCCAGGCTTAGGCTTTGAAATTTTTCGGAAAGCGTTTCTTTGTCTAGCACGCGGAGCACGGCGTCTTCGCCGTGGCTCGCCGGCATGATCGAAACGCGAAGGTCGATGAAGCGGCCTTTGTACTTCACACGGAAGCGGCCGTCCTGGGGCACGCGGCGTTCTGCGATATCCAGATCGCTCAGCACCTTGATGCGGGAAATCACGGTGGAATGCCATTCCTTGGCGATCGGTTGCATGGCGTGCTGCAAGACGCCGTCGATGCGGTACTTGACCGCTACTTCGGCGTCCCGCGCTTCGATGTGAATGTCGCTCGCTCTGCGCTCGAGCGCGGTAAAGATAATCGTCTCCACCAGGCGGACAACCGGGCTGACCGCAGTGTCGCGCGTCAGGCGGTCACCGGAAATTGTCTCGTCGCTTTCTTCTTCGTCTTTCCCAACCTGCAGCGTGAACGCTTCGGTTGCCTGCTCCAGGACGCGTTGCGACTGCTCGGTGCGCTTCAGCAGGTCGCTGATTTGCCGGGGTGTCGCTACCTTGATGGCGAGCTTCTTGCCCAGCAGCAGCGGCAACTCATCGCTCAGCAAGACCTGACTGGGATCGGCTACGGCAATTGACAGCAAGTGGTGCTGCAATTCCAGCGGCACGAAGTTGTACCGGAACATCAGGTCCGCGGGTATGGTCCTGAATAGTTCGGGGTCAATGCGCTGCTCCCGCAGATCGACAAAGCCGCAGCGGTATCGTTCTGCGAGCTTCCGCGATTGCTCGCGTTCGGCTTGCTCGTCGGTTGGCAGCGCCAAGCCGGTCATTACGTTGGAATGTTGGTCCGTTTGTGCCATGGTTCCCTTACTTGCCCATTCCCGAGGACGACAACGAAAAAATTGGCAGATAAAGCGAAATCAGAATAAATGCAACCAACATGCCCATCAAAATCAGCATGATCGGCTCGATCAAGGAAACCATCGCGCCGAGTTTCAAGTTCACTTCGTCTTCGTAAAACTCCGCCACGCTGGTGAGCATGGGCGCCAAAGCGCCGCTGGACTCCCCGACTTCAATCATGTCCAGCGACATGACCGGCATTACGCGGGTGGCCGCCAAGGCACCGTGCAGCGACTCTCCCTCGCGAACCATTTGCGTGGCCTGCGACACTGTACCGCGAATCAGCTTGCTGCTGATGGCGTCCGATGCCGTCTGCAGTCCGGCGACCAACGGCGTGCCGCCGGTCAGCAGGGTCGCCAGCGTTCGCGAGAACTGCGCCACTTGAAACTTCAACAACGTGTCGCCGATCACCGGCAACCGGAACTTCAACCGGTCAAACGCCACCCCGCCGTCCTCGGTCCGCGACCAGAAGTATATCGCCACTATGAACAGCACCACCGCGGCAATCGCGGACAGGAACACGTAACGATAATCAACGGTCAGGGCAATCAGCAGCTGCGTGGGACCCGGAAGCTCCACATGCAAGTCGCGGTAGAGCAGCGCGAACTTCGGGATCACCTCGGTCACCAGATAGCTCACGATGACCGTCGCCACGATGATCAACAGCGCCGGGTACATCAGCGTCGCCAGGATCTTCTTGCGGACGCCGGTGCTAACCTTCTGATACGCAATGTAATAGTCCAGCACGCCCGAAAGGTTGCCGCTCTTCTCGCCTGCCAGAATTGCCGTCGAGTAAACCTTCGAGAACACGCCGGCTTCCGCGACGGACTCGGAAAGGGACTTCCCTTCGCGCACGCGGTCGCGAATTTGAGAAATGACCGGTCGAAGTTTGGGCGAGGAGGCGCGGTCGGCGAGCAGGTCCAGCGCGCGCAGAATCGGCAAACCGGCTTTGATCAGCGTGTTGAATTGCTGGTTGAGGATCAGGAAGTCGGTGCCGCCGATGGTCCTCCCGCTCTGCCGGCGCATCCCGGAAAACACGCCGCTCCTGGACTGCACCGAGTACACGTACAGACCCCGGTCCACCAGCTTCTGGCGCGCTTCCGCCAGGGTGCTAGCAGCCTCGACGTGCGAAAAAACTCGCCCGTTAGCATCTGCAACGCGGCAGACAAACTCCCCCATAGGCCCCAGTTTACCTCAAGTATGTGATATGCAGGGAAGTGCTGAAGGGTTGGCCGTAGCTTGTACGTAACACTCCTATTTGCGTCTGAATGGCCTCGCGGGCCGCGTCATTTTACAGCGGCGTCTCCCGCGGGTAATTCCCCGTTCACAATCGCGACGCCCGCAGGCACCTCGAACCGAAACAAAGAGTCCGGCAGGGGAGGGTTCATGCGCCAATTCTCGTACCGGAATTCGACCTCGACGCCGCCACTCTGACGCACCAGCAAGCGAGCCAGTTCACCGGTTTCGCGCACAATTTCAAAGAATACGGTATCGCCTTGTCGTCCCTGCGACGATGCCGGGGAATCCGCATCCGGACGATCGTCGCGCGAGCTGGCGCCGCCCGCCTCCGCGGCCCGAACCTGGCAGCGGAGCACGACGTTTCCAACAGCGGTGGCTTTTTCGCTCTCGGCCAGCTCAACTCGCGCGCACACCCGCGACACCTTCATCTCGCCTGCGAGCAGCGCCAGCGGCGTCCGCCAGTCCACGCTCTGCTTGGCGGGTACGCGCGTCACGGTGTGGTCATTCGGGACGTAAAACCATGCGGTCTTGCCGTCGACTAGAAAGAGGTCCTGTTCAGGAGACTCGTATTCCCAGCGCATTTTTCCCGGACGGCGGAAATACGCGGTTCCGGCTTCGGTCCTGACGGTTTGTCCGTTTTCGGTATAACGTTCGAGGAAAGTGGCTTGCAGCGTCTTCTCAGCGCGGTACTTCGCTTCAAATCGCTTGACGTAAATTGCCGCATCGCCAAAGGATGGCAGAGCGAGCAAGTGAATCCACAAAAACGCCAGCGGGAAAATCACCCGTCGATCTTACCATCAAGGGAACAGCGAGCGGCGCAAGGCTATTGGATTGCCGGGTCGGCCGAGGTCGCAGGAACGGTCATATTGTAATGCGTCACGTTGGTCTGGTCCGAATAGAAGCTGCGCTGGCCAGTGACTCCACGGGTAATCGGATCCGCATTTAGAGTGTAGCCTTCAGAAGGTATATCGGTGGTATTTTGAACGTAGGTGAAGTTGTACCCGCTCTTTGTCCCGCCAGCCAGAACGTTGTCAATATAGTTGGCTCCCGCGGGACCCAAGTCGCTAAGCAGGACCGAAAATCCAATGAGAGGGTTCGATGAAGAGTACGTAATCTCCGCAGTGTTGATGGCGTGAATGGACGACACCGCAGCCGCCTCGTTGGCCGCCATCTTGGCGTGAATGAAGTTCGGGATCGCGATCGCTGCAATGATCAGAATGATAGCGACGACGATGAGCAGTTCGATCAACGAAAAGCCTTTCGAGCTTTTTGCTCGCGACTGGGGCCCTCCGTGTTGGATAAGTTTTCTCATCGCAGTCTCTTTTCCGCTTCACTGACCTCTCTGGTAAAAGAAAGGGGGAGCCGTGGGGCTCCCCCCGTTTTCGAACGAGTTTCCGTTCCGCTTACTGCAGGGCCGGGCTGCCGCCTACGCCAGTGACGCATCCTGCGCCGGCGAGGTTGTACTGAATGACGCCGGTCTGGCTGGAGCAAAACTGACGCTGACCGGTGGTGCCAACCGTTGAAGGCGTTCCCGAAGTGGTGTACGTGTCATACAGACCATCGCCGCCCTTAACCGGGGCATACAAGAACGTATAGCCGCTCTTGGCGCCCGCTGCCAGGACGTTGTCGATGATGCCGGTGCCGCCTGCGCAAAGAGCTCCCGTGTTGAGTTCGGTGAGCGACGCGGAGAACCCGATAGCCGGGCAAGACGCCGCGTAGTTCACTTCACCGGTGTTGACGGTGCGCACGGAACCCACCGCCGATGCTTCGTTGGCGGCCATCTTCGACTTGATGAGGTTGGGGATGGCGATAGCCGCGATGATCAGAATGATCGCCACGACGATCAAAAGCTCGATAAGAGAGAAACCCTTCTGCTGCTTCTTCATGCTATCTCCTTGAGAGTTTGTAAGTGCCAGAGCACGTCCTACACTAGGGCAAGGCAGAGGCCATTCGACAAACCAGTGGTACCAGTGGCTCTTGCTCGCGTAACAAACTGAAACTGAGGTGCTTAAGGCCACCTGTGGATGGTGTAATTTGTTGCCCGGGGCCCGAGATGCTTCAGCCAGTATAAAGTGACGCTTTTTGTCAGTCTCAAAACGACCTAAACAGGCAAGAAATCCACAGCAGTTGCTTTTCGCTTCCCGATCCGATCATATCGTGCGAAGGTAGCCCCAAATCGCTGCAAACCCTACAGATTGTGCTTCTTGGCGTAGTGCCGGAACGACCGGTAGCTGATCTTCAGCAGATCGGCTGCCTGAGTGCGCACGCCATCGGCGCGTTCCAGGGCGCACTGCAGATAGCGGCGTTCCGCTTCGGCGATCTCTTTCTCAAAATCGACACCCTCCGCTGGGAAAGTAGCCGCGCCCTCTGTGCCGGAGAGCGCGCGGTTGCCGGAGTAGCCTGCGATTCGGTCCGGCAACACTCGCAGGGTAATCTCGCCGGTTGCCTCCAAAGCGACTGCCCGCTCCATGGTGTTCTCCAGTTCGCGCACGTTTCCGGGCCAGTCGTAAGACTCCAAGCGGCTCATGGCTTCCGGCGAGATGCTTTCCACCGGCTTCTCCATCACTTTGCGGAACGTTTCCAGAAAGTGGCGCGCCAGCAGTGGGATATCCTCGCGACGCTCCCGTAATGGCGGCAATTGAATGGGTATTACACTCAACCGGTAATATAGGTCTTCGCGAAATCTTCCTTCCGCGATCTCTTTCTCGAAATTCTTGTTTGTCGCCGCGATAATCCGCACGTCCACATCGCTCTCTTCATTGCTCCCGATCGGCCGTACCTTCCCCTCTTGCAGGACGCGGTAGAGCTTCACCTGCATCGTCAGACTCATGTTGCCGATCTCGTCCATGAACAGGGTCCCGCCGTGCGCCGCCTGAAAAAGCCCCTGGCGGTTCTCATTCGCTCCGGTAAACGAGCCCTTCATGTATCCGAACAACTCCGATTCGAGCAGCGTCTCTGGAAACGCACCGCAGTTGATGGTGATAAACGGAGCTTGCGCCCGCTGGCTATTCTCGTGAATCGCGCGCGCCACGAGTTCCTTTCCCGTCCCGCTCTCCCCGGTAATCAGTATGCGGCTGGTCTGTGGAGCAATCGTCTGGATGAGCTCGAAAATCGAGCGCATATTCGGGCTTTGCCCGATGATATTGTCCAGCCCCGTCAACCGGCGCAGTTCCCGGCGAAGATAGCCCGCTTCCTTCTTCCACTTCAGGCTTTCAGATACCTCCCGCACCGCCCGGCGCAGCTGATCCACCAGTTCATGGTCCTTGATCACGTAACGGTCGGCACCGGAATTGATCGCCGCGATGGCCGTCTCTACGGTCGGCACGCCGGTGATCAGCAGGAAAAAGCAGTCCGGCGCGATTTCCTTGGTCAGCTTCAGCAAATCGACGCCGCTCTCGCCCGGCATGCGCACGTCGGAAATCACGATGTCGAAAATCTGCGATTCCAGCTTGCGCTTCGCGTTTTCGACGTTGTTCGCCACCTCGATGCGATACCCTTCCTTGCGAAAGGTAATCTCCAACAGCTCGCAGATGGAGCGCTCGTCGTCCACCACCAGGATGTGGGGCATTTCCCTGCTGTGATCTTTCACCGCTGTCTTGGTTGCCTGCATAGCCCCTCAAGCCACTCGTGGTATTTCTACGATGAATTCCGCACCACGGTCTTTCTGCGAAATCACACTGATACGCCCGCTGTGAGCCTGGACAATCTGATAGACGATGGATAATCCCAGGCCGGTGCCGCCCGGGAATCCCGATTGCAGGGGCTCGAAAATCTTCGCCCTCTGCTTGGGATCGAGCCCGATGCCCGTGTCTCGAAATGCAATGCGCAGCCAAAAGGGCCGTTCTTCCAGACCCACGGTAAGCGTGCCGCCCTCAGGCATGGCGCGCAGCGCGTTGTCGCACAAATTCCAGAATACCTGTTTGATCTTGCTCGAATCCACACGCGCGCGCATCGCATGCCCGTTAAAGGCTCGCGCGATTTGGTATTTCGCTCCGATCTCCGGCTTCTTCTCCATTAACGTAATGGCTTCGTCCAGCAATGCCGCAATGTCAGCCTCTTTGAATTCATAAGTCTTCTCTCGTGAATAGTTCAGGAAATCGGTGATGATGTGGTTCAAGCGCTCCGATTCCCTGCTGACGATGTTCACCAGGTGTACTTGGTCCTCTTCAAGAGGTACGAGTCTCGCCAGCTCTTTGACCGCGCCCGCCATCGCCGTCAGCGGCTGCCGGATTTCGTGCGCGATGGCTGCGGAGAGTCTCCCCAGCGCCGCCATGCGTTCCTTTGTGGCGACTTCCTGTTCCAATCGCCGAAAATCCGTCAAGTCCTGGAAGTTATAGACAAACCCATTGCGCTGATTGTCGCGAGACCGCAGCGGAGAAATACTGATTCCCAGGTATCGCTGCTGTCCTTCGGCAGTCCGAAATTCGATTTCCCGGCGCAGCGACAACTTGTCGTTCATCTCCGGCATGCCCGGCGGCCAGAAAGCCTCGCTGAACTCGGAAAGCCTGCGGCCGCGTATATCCACGAACCGGTAACCCAGGATCTCCTCGCCGGTGCGGTTCAGCAGCACGATGCGCCCGGCCATGTCGGTGGTGATCAAACCGCCGCGCATGGAGTGGAGGATGTCTTCGGTGAAGTCCTGCAGGTCCAGCAACTCTTCGCGTTTCTTCTCGAGTTCCAGCCCTTTTCGCCGCAACGACTGCGCCAGCAGGCTGGCCAGATAAGCGATCGCGAAAAAGCCGAACGTATTGTTCAGAAACCAGAAGCGCAGCCCTTCCGCCGTGTAGACGCTGGTGAAGGTGCGCGGGATTTTCCCGGCGTGAGCGAGCGCCGTCAGCCCTCCCAGGATCCCGACGCACACCGCCGCGATGCTAAACGCGACCCCTCGCGAAAACAGGATGCTCCCTACGATGATCACCAGCAGATAGATCGAAATGAAGTAGCTGTCCTGCAGTCCGGTGGCGTAAACCAGCGCAGACACCATCGCAATGTCGCTGATCACTTGCACTGTTCCGTGCCATCGGGCATTCGGAAGCCAGCGCAACAGAATGATGTGAATCGTGCCTAAGGTTATCCAGAAGACGATCAGCGGCAGGAAGTAGTGCCCAGCCGTGGGCCCCGGGACATACTGTGGCCACACCACACCCACCGCCAGAATCAACGCGATCAGCAGCAGGCGGACCCGCGTCAGCCAATCCAGCCATTCCCTCATGGTCAGGTTCTGGTCCGCGGTGCGACCATGCCCTGCCATGGCTTGATTTTCGGACATTGTGTTCACTCGCCAGAAACATACCGGGGCAGGAAGTCCCCCTCCCTGCCCCGCTTAAGAGACTAGCATTCCGAAGTTGTGATCGGCGTCACTTCCCGCTCAATTTGCCGATCAGTGAGAACAGTGGCATGTACATCGAAATGACCACGCCGCCAACCACCACGCCCAGGAACACGATCATGATCGGCTCAAGAGCGGTCAGAAGGTCTTTCACCGCGGCATCCACTTCTTCTTCGTAGAAGTCGGCGATCTTCTGCAACATGGCGTCCATCGCGCCAGTCTGCTCGCCAACACTGATCATCTGCGTCACCATGCCTGGAAACACTTCCGATTCCTTGAGAGGCTCGGTCAGGCTCTTGCCTTCTTCAAGCGACTTTCGCACTTGTTGCAGCGCGCGCTCGACGACCGCATTGCCTGCCGTCCTCGCGGTGATGTCCAACCCCTCGAGGATGGGTACGCCGCTAGCGATCAAAGTGCCGAGCGTACGCGTAAACCGGGCCACGGCGATCTTCCTCATCAGAATTCCCATCACCGGCAATTTCAAGATGATGGAATCGATTATGAAACGCCCTTGTGGCGTCCCGTACCATACTTTGATGGCGACCACGATGCCTATCGCTCCCACCACGATCAGCAACCCGAATATACTCCCGATGAAGTTGCTCAAGCCGATCACGATTTTCGTCGGCAGCGGGAGGTCTACGCCAAGTCCCGCGAACAATGTCGCGAAAATCGGCACCACCTTCCACAACAGCAACGTAACCACGCTGCCCGCGATGGTCATAACGCCGATCGGATAGATCGACGCGGACTGCACTGCGCGCTTCAACTTCACGTTCTTTTCGATGTAAGTCGACAACCGTTGCAGAATGGTGTCCAAAATACCGCCGGTTTCGCCCGCCTCCACCATGTTTACATACAGCGCGTCGAACACCTTCGGGTGTACGCGCATCGCCGCCGATAGCGTGGCGCCGCCTTCCACCGCCGCGCGCGTCGCCGCCAACACTTTCTGAAACAGCTTGTTTTCTTGCTGGCCGGCAAGGATTTCCAGGCACTGTACCAGCGGCAACCCAGCGTCGATCATGACCGAAAACTGGCGCGTGAAAATCGCCAACTCCTTGGCTTTGACGCTGCCGCCGAACTGGGGCATGTTGAATTCTTTGCCCTTTTCGGACATCTTCTTGGTTGTGATCTGCTGCCGGCGAAGCTGATTTTGCGCCTCGGACTTGCTCGTCGCGCTCATCTCACCGCTGACGTTTGACCCTGCTTTATTGGTGCCCTTGTACGTATATACCGGCATTTCCTTGTCCTCCTCACCGACGCGTGCCCATGATGCCAATCATTGTCCCGCTCTTGCTGAACCCTAATTCGTGTCCGGCCTAACGCTTGCCAACCGGGGTCTTCCCCGTGGGACCCGCAACGCCGCGATTGATCATGTCCTGCAACTCTTCCGGGTTCGACGAGCGCGCCAGCGCCACATCCAGCGTAATCTGCTTCGCCAGATACGTCTGCGCCAAGCTCTGGTTGAACGTCTGCATGCCCGTTTGACCCGTGCCTGTTTGCATGGCCGAATAAATCTGGTGGATCTTGTCTTCGCGAATCAGGTTGCGAATCGCGGGCGTGGGAACGAGCACTTCCATCACCATGGCACGGCCTCGTCCATCCGAGCGCGGCAACAGCGCTTGACAAAGAATTCCTTCGATTACCATGGAAAGCTGCGCCCGCACCTGTGGCTGCTGGTGGGCGGGGAACACGTCGATGATACGGTTGATCGTCGAAGCCGCCGAGTTGGTGTGCAGCGTCGCAAAGGTCAAGTGGCCGGTTTCTGCGATTCGCAGCGCGGACTCAATCGTCTCCAAATCGCGCATTTCGCCGATCAGCACCACGTCGGGATCTTCACGCAACGCAGCGCGCAGCGAGTTCGAGAACGAATGCGTGTCCGCGTGCACTTCGCGTTGGTTCACCAGGCACTTCTTGTGGTTGTGCAGGAACTCGATGGGATCTTCGATCGTGATCATGTGCTCTTCGCGCTCGCTGTTGATTTTGTCCAGCATCGCGGCCAGCGTCGTCGATTTTCCGGAACCCGTCGGGCCGGTCACCAGGACCAGCCCGCGCGGCTTGTCGCACATTCCTTTCACTACCGCCGGCAAACCCAGCGCGTCGAACCCCTTAATCTCCCACGGAATGGTGCGGAAAACCGCTCCCACCGCGCCGCGTTGATTGAACACGTTGCCGCGGAAGCGTGCCAGATTCTTCAACCCGAACGAAAAGTCGAGTTCCAGGTTCTCTTCGAACCGGTGCTTCTGCGCGTCGGTGAGCACGCTGTAGGCCAGCGACTTGGTGTCCGCGGCCGTCAGCGGCGGCATATCCAACGGACGCAACTTTCCGTGTACGCGCACCCGCGGGGCGCTGTTGGTCGTGACGTGCAGGTCGCTGCCGCCCATTTCGATCATCTTCTTCAGCAATTCACTCAGCGTCATTCCAGCCATTGCTCACTTCTCCTTAGAGAACCGTTTCGCGCAATACCTCTTCCATCGTCGTCTGGCCCAACGCCGCTTTGATCAACCCGCTCCGCCGCAGCGTGATCATTCCCTGCTCCATGGCCTTTTTCTTCAACTCCAGCGCCGACGCGCCCACTAGAATCAATTCGCGCAGCTCGTCGTTCACTTCCATCACTTCGTACAACCCGGTGCGTCCCTTGTACCCGCCCTTGTTGCAGACCGAACAACCTTTGCCGTGATAAATCTTCGTCGTCTTGACTTCCTCAGGTGTGTACCCCGCATCGATCAACGCTTGTTCGGGCACTTCCAGCTCCGTCTTGCAGTTTGCGCAAATACGCCGCACCAACCGCTGCGCGCAAATCAAGTTCACCGACGTCGCCACAAGGAACGGCTCAATACCCATGTTCATCAAGCGGCTGATGGTCGAAGGCGCATCGTTGGTGTGCAGCGTCGACAGCACCATGTGCCCCGTCAGCGCCGCCTTCACCGCGATTTCCGCCGTTTCAAAATCACGAATCTCTCCGACCAGGATGATGTTCGGGTCTTGGCGCAAAAACGCGCGCAGCGCCGCCGCAAAGTTCAACCCGATCTGCTCTTTCATCTGCACTTGGTTGATCCCCGCCAGCTGAAACTCGACGGGATCTTCCGCGGTCATAATGTTCGTATCCACCTGGTTCAACCGCGCCACCGACGAATACAAGGTGTTGGTCTTGCCCGATCCGGTTGGCCCCGTGACCAGCACCATGCCGTATGGCTTCAAAATGTTCCGCTCGAATTTCTTCAGCGACTCCGGCTCGAACCCCAGCTTGGTCATGTCCAGTCGCAGGTTTTCTTTGTCCAGCAACCGCATGACGATCTTTTCGCCGTACAGCGTCGGTACGGTTGAAACACGAAAATCGAGTTCCTTCTTTTTGCCGTCCGCTTTGTACTTGATCATGATGCGGCCGTCTTGCGGCAGCCGCTTTTCCGCGATATCCAGCTTCGCCATGATCTTGATGCGGCTGGTCATCGCATCTTTCAATCGCAGTGGCGGACTCATCACCGTTTGCAGCACGCCGTCAATGCGGAATCTAACCCGCAATTCCAGTTCGTACGGCTCCAGGTGTATATCGCTCGCGCCCCGCTTCACCGAGTCCGTCAAAATCAGGTTCACCAGCTTGATGATCGGCGCTTCTTCCGCCGCTCGCTCCAGCGTGGCCGTATCGACATCCGTTTCTTCCGACGAGAGCTCGAGTTCCTGGTCGTCCATCGCCAGGTCCTTCATCATCTTGCTCAGCTCTTCGTGGTTGGTTTCCGCGCCGCCGTAGAAACGTCCAATGGCCTCGCCGATCGCCGACTCCGAAGCCACCACCGGCTCGACATTGAACCCCGTCATGAACTTGATGTCGTCCATGGCGAACACATTGGTCGGGTCGGTCATCGCGATGGTCAGCACCGAGCCCACCCTGGACAGGGGAATCACCTGGTACCGCGTCGCCGTATCCTGGGGAATCAGCTTGATTACCGTGGGATCGATCTCGTAGTACTTCAAATTAATCGAAGGAACGCCGTACTGCCGCGACAGCACCCCGGTGATGTCGTCGTCGGTGATATAGCCCATCTTCGTCAGGCAGGATCCCAGCTTGCCGCCATTCGAGCGCTGGAACTCCAGCGCCTTTGTCAGCTGATCCTGGGTGATCAGGCTTTCTTTGATTAAGATTTCGCCTAGCCGGACAGACATCCGCGCACTCCCAAAACGTTCGAACCCAACGCTCACCTTAGCAAATGCCGCCCGCAAGAGTAGCCCGAACTTGCCACACCGTTGTGAAATCGCTAATACCTGCACTGAAGTACAGGTTTCTGGATGCGCTCCGCCCGGCGTGTGTATTTCCTAATTTGCCGGCGCGCGTGGAAAATTCATTCTCGCCAAACGCGAAAGTAAACGCTCATGCCTTTCGCCAGTTTCGTCATCGCCGTTCGCGGTACGCGCCACAACCACGGTGGCTCCGCTTGGCCCAGGCCCGGCTGCCATCCCCCTAAACGCGCCGACCTCGAGCCCCGACATCGACCACGTCGTATAGGGGCACCACGCGGTGACCCCACTCGACAAGCTTTGTCCGCCAGCGGCGGTCCACTGTCCGCAATCTTGACTTGCCCCTAACCCCTAGCTATCGTGCAAATAAGATGCTGGTAGCCGACCGACCCACACGACTCCATCGTTCGCCGCAACCTAGGCGGGAAAACCCTCGCGTAACACAGTCGCCCTCGGCAACTTCTCCATCGCCAGGACTTCTTCCCTACTACGACGCCCTGTTCACTGCCCACGGTCCCCAACACTGGTGGCCAGCTCGCACGCCCTTCGAGATTATCGTCGGCGCCATCCTTGTGCAAAACACAGCGTGGACCAACGTCGGGTCCGCGATCGAAAATCTGCGCCGCGAAAGGCTTCTTAGTCCTCGAGCGATCGAAACCGTCCCGACTCCACGCCTCGCGCGCTTGATTCGTTCTTCCGGCTATTTCCGGCAAAAAGCCAGGAAATTAAAAACCTTCGTCTGCTTTCTCCGCCGGGAATATCAGGGATCGCTGGTCAAAATGTTTCGCGCACCTACGCTCGCTCTGCGCCGGCAGCTTCTCGACGTCCACGGCATCGGCCCGGAAACCGCCGATTCCATTCTTCTCTACGCCGCGAAACATCCGGTCTTTGTCGTCGACGCCTACACCCGACGCGTGCTCGAACGCCACGGCCTCGTCCACGCCAAGCTGGGTTACGAAGACGTCCGCCAACTCATCGAGCGCAACCTTCCGCGCGACGCCACACTGTATAATGAATTCCACGCTCTGATCGTTCACACCGGCAAGCATTTCTGCCGCCCCCGCGAACCGCGCTGCAGCGAGTGCGCGCTGAAATCTCTGCTGCCGGCGACGCCGCCGGCGCAATCGGCGGGAGCCTTGCCGCAGCTGTTGTTGAGGCCCTTGTCGAAGCCTTCGTGGGGGCCGGCAAGGAACGCATTGCCAGAAAGGACCGCAACCGCCACATGAGTCCGCTCCAACCCAAACATCGCTGGAGCCTTGCGATTGGCGGCGTCCTGCTCTCTTTGCTTCTCGCTGCTGTTTTCGTTTTCGGATCTCTCGACGTGCCTTTTGAACCCGGAAGCTGGCGCGCCAAGATGGCCTTGTTCGCGGTTTCGAGTTTCATCACCGCCGCGGCCCTCGTGTTCTTTTTGATCCTCACGCGCTCCGTGGTGCGCCTGTGGGCCGAACGCAGCAAGGATCAACTCGGTGCGCGTTTTAAAACCAAAATGGTCGTCGGCGCCATGGCACTGTCGCTGCTTCCGGTTGTGTTCATGTTCTTTGTGAGCTACTCCCTTCTCAATCGCACGCTGGGCCGCTGGTTTCCCCGCCCCCTCGAGATCGCTTCCGAACAAACGCAAGCACTCATGAATGACTTCGGGCGCACGACGGTGCCCCGCCTGCGCAATCTCGCACGGCAAGCGCAAATGAATTTGGCAATGCCTACAGAAGAGCTCCTGAAGCGCAGTTTTCAGACCGGGCTCGATGCTCTATGGATCCTGGACAAGGATGGAAAATTCGTCCGGGGTGGTGTCACCTGCGATGACCAACCCGAGGATCGCGTGGGCCAGCTTTGCGAGCGGGTCGGTGTCTCCGGCGCCCCGGCTCGCACGCTTCCGTCCGGGGTGGAAATTTGGGACGCTCAGGGAAGGAGCTACCTGGTCGCACGAGTACCCACAATCGACAACGGCCACACCGTCGGATACGTCGCTGCCGGCTATCTTACCAGCCCGAATTTCCTGACGAGAATGAAGGAGATTCAGGCCCGCCGCGATGAGTACGACAAAGGAAAGCAGAACTTACGTGCTTTGAAGCGCCAGATGCTGCTCATTCTCGTTTTCTTCACCATGCTTCTGCTTTTTTCTCTCATGTGGATCGCGATGTTCCTGGCCAAGCAGGTCACTGTCCCCATCCAAGCTCTTGCGGAAGGAACCCGCGAAGTTTCCACCGGAAATTTCGACTACCAAGTTCCCGAACAATCGCAGGACGAACTTGGCATTCTGATCCGTTCCTTCAACGCTATGACTACTCAGTTGCGTGACTCGCGTGCGCAGATCGATCAGTTCACCCGCAATCTTCAGCAAGCGGTTCAGGAACTCGAGCGCCGACGCCAGCTCATGGAAACCATTCTCGAGAACATTCCGACCGGAGTAATTTCTTTGGATGCCCACGGCGCGATCCTGCGCGAAAATGCGGCGGTAACGCGCATGTTCGGGGGTTCGGCACACGACATTCAATCGCTCGAAGACTTGGTTGGCGCAGAAGCAGCCCGCACCGTGCAACTCTTAATGCGCCGCAGCCTCCGCATGGGCGTCGTCTCTCGCGAAATCGAATCCGTCGTCTCCGGACGCGTCCTGCACTTTGCCGTGACCGTGAGCTCTCTCGGCCCGCGGCGCGCCAATACCGGGTTCGTCCTGGTCCTCGATGACCTCACCGAAGTGCTGCGAGCTCAAAAATCCGCCGCATGGCAGGAAGTCGCACGACGCATCGCTCACGAAATCAAAAATCCACTGACTCCGATCCAGCTTTCTTCGCAGCGCCTTTCCCGCTTCCTCGATCGCCGCGATCCCGCTGAGATCGCGGTGCCGCGCGATCCCGAGCTCACGCGTCTTGTTCAGGAAAGCTCGCGCCTGATTGAACGTGAAGTTTCCACGCTCGCTGCCCTGGTCAACGAGTTCTCTCAGTTCGTGCGTTTTCCCATCGCCAAACTTGCTCCCACCAGCGCCAACACCGTCGTTCACGAGGCCCTTGAGGTTTTTTCCGGCCGCCTCGACGGCATCAGCATCAAAACTTCGCTCGCCGACAATCTCCCGGTCGTTCGCGCCGACGGAGGACTTCTTCGTAGTGTCGTTGTGAATCTCATCGACAACGCCGCCGAAGCGCTGGAAACCGCTTCACTGCGCGAGATCACAGTCTCCACGTGTTGCCACGGGGAAGCCGAAACGGTCGAAATCTGCGTCCAGGACACCGGCCACGGCATTTCTCCCGAAGACAAAGACCGCCTCTTTCTGCCGCACTTTTCGACCAAAAATCGTGGCACCGGTCTCGGCCTCGCCATCGCCGCGCGCATCGTTGCCGAACACGGCGGCACCATTCACGTCGAAGACAATTTTCCGGTCGGCTCGCGTTTTCTCGTCGAACTACCTGCGGCAGAACTCACGCCCGCTTCCGTCGTGGAACGTAACGGGGTTGAAGCCACCTGATGACCATTCGCCCGCACTTGCTCGTCGTCGACGATGAAGCCGGCATTCGCGAATCGCTCTCCTCGATTCTTGCCGACGAAGGATATGACGTGGACTCCGCGGCCTCCGCTGAAGAAGCGCTGGAGCTCGCTGCCGCAGGCGATATCGAAGTCGTTCTTCTTGATGTCTGGCTCCCGGGCATCGACGGTCTCGAAGCTTTGAGCCGTCTTCAGGCTTCGCCGCGCCCGCCGGCCGTCATTATGATCTCTGGCCATGGCACCATCGAAACCGCCGTGCGCGCCACAAAACTTGGCGCATTCGATTTCATCGAAAAGCCCCTCTCACTCGAAAAAATCATCGTCTTGGTTCGCAACGCCATCCAGCAGCGTCGCCTCCAGGAAGAAAACCAGCTCCTTCGCAGCGAGCTCGGCCACCGTTATCAAGTCATCGGCGAAAGCGTGCCCATGAAAGCGCTGCGCCAGCAGATCGCCGTCACCGCGCCCACAAACGGCCGCGTGCTCATCTTCGGCGAAAGCGGAACGGGCAAGGAACTCGTGGCTCGCTCGCTGCACGCCGCCAGCCTCCGCAATCAGGGACTCTTTGTCGAAGTGAACTGCGCCGCCATTCCCGAGGATCTGATTGAATCCGAACTCTTCGGCCACATCAAAGGCAGCTTCACCGGCGCCGCCGAAGACAAAATTGGGAAATTCAAAAAAGCCGACGGCGGGACTCTCTTTCTCGACGAAATCGGCGACATGAGCCTCCGCACGCAATCCAAAGTCCTGCGCGTTCTCGAAGAGCAGCGCTTCGAGCCGGTCGGCTCCAATCAGACCGTGACCGTAGACGTCCGCGTCCTGGCCGCCACCAACAAAAACCTCGAACAGGAAATCGCTCGCGGCGCTTTCCGCCAGGACCTCTTCTATCGCTTGAACGTGATTCCCTTCCTGGTTCCACCCCTCCGCGATCGCAAGGAAGACATCCCGATTCTCGCGCGTTATTTTCTAAATGAGTTCAGCTCTGCGTATGGCAAACGAACCCGCGAACTCAGCGACACGGCCATGGAAATCCTCTTGCGCTATCCATTCCCCGGCAACGTTCGCGAGCTTCGCAACCTGGTCGAGCGCCTGGTCATCGTTTGCCCGCAAGCCCGCATCGAACCCCACCACCTGCCGCCCGAACTCTTCCGAGGCGTGGCCGAAAGCCCGCAACACCCTTACAACACGCTGCACGAGGCCCGCAGCGCTTACGAACGCGAATTCATCCTGAGAAAGTTGCAGGAAAACCGCTGGAATATGACGCAGACTGCCACAGCCCTGGGCCTCGAACGTAGCCACCTCTACCGCAAAATGAAAAGCCTGGGCATAGCCGCCCCAGACTAAAGAGATTGCAGATCTCCCAGCCGCACAACCTGCGGCCGCCCTCTTTGAGAGGCGGGGTTTAGATTCAACCAAACCGCAAATTCACGGCCGAAGCGCACATTTCCCCTGACGACAAACCCCTGGCAGAACCTCGATCTCCCGCGAACTCCGTTCCCAGCAGATCTGCAAACCACACCGCGCACGTCCCACCGGCCCCACCACACTCCTCTAAAGCCCGCCGCAAACACGGCGGATACAGTAGCTATTGCTCCGGTTTGTGGTCTTCGGCCAGATCTTCCGGTGCAGAATCGCCATCTTCTGCCTTTGCGGTGTCGTCCAGCAGCTCCGTGGTGGCCGCTGGATCCATTCCGTCCCATTGTCCCTGGCTTAATCCTTCGAGCTGGAAGTGCCAATCCAGTTCGCGAACCTTCTGCGGGCTCTCGCGCCATTCCGGCACGACTTTGACAAACGTCTGCAAATACACTTTCATGCCAAACAATTCTTCCAGTTCCTTGCGCGCGGCGGTGCCGATCTTCTTCAGCATTTCGCCTTTGTGGCCGATCAGAATTTTCTTCTGCGAACTGCGCTCGACATTCAGCGTGGCCTCGATGCGCAACAACTTTAACTTCTCCTCGAACTTGTCCACGAACACGGAGAGCGCGTACGGCACCTCGTGGTACATCACCTGGATCGCTTTCTCGCGAATGATTTCCGACGCCAGAAAGCGTTCCGGCTGGTCGGTGACCTGGTCTTCGGGAAAGTACGGTTCGCTCTCCGGCAAATGCCGCAGGATCTCTTCCTGCAACTCTTCGACGCCGGTGCCCTTCAGCGCGGAAATCGGAACAATCGCCGCAAATTCAAACGCCTTTTGGAACGTATCGATCAGCGGCAACAGTTTCGCTTTGGGCAGGCCGTCGACCTTGTTGAGCGCCAGAATGGTCTTGCCTCGAAACCGCTTGGCTTTTTCGAGCAGCAGCGAATCGGCGTAGGGCAATGCGCGGCTCGCGTCCACCATCAGCAGCAATATGTCGATTCCTTCAAGGGCCGCCGCGACCTCATGCATCATCTGCCGGCCCAGCGCCGAATCCGCTTCGTGCAACCCCGGGGTGTCGATGAACACGATCTGGCCCTTCGGTGTGGTGACGATTCCCTGAATGCGGTTGCGGGTCGTCTGCGGCTTGGCGGTGACGATGGCCACCTTCTGCCCGACGACGCGGTTCAGCAGCGTGGATTTCCCCGCGTTGGGCCGACCCACTATCGCCACAAAGCCCGCGCGAAATCCCGGCTTCCGCGATGCCTTTTCCGTTTTCTCGCTCGCCTCGGTCATGGTTTCACAATCGACAATTCCAGCGCGCTGGAATGATACTCGTCATTTTCGCGGTGCGCCCATCCTTCGCGGTTTCTGGGACCTAGGTGCTCCCTAAAGATCACGGGGAGTAGGTTTTTTTGTCCGTGGAGACCAATGATGGCATTCACTTGAGCGCCGTCGCGCATAGAAACGTTCGCGCCCCTCGACATATCGATTTCCGGAAGCGTTTGCGCGAAAAGGGCCGCGGGCCAGAGAATCAACGCCAATCGTGGCAATCGCAGCGAGCCAAACTTGGTGATCATTCGTTCTCCTAAGATCAAACTCCTACTTGCGGCGGCCGCCGCAAATCTGCAACGATTCATGCGACGCCCTCAATGAGCCGGTGCCGGCGCAACAGCGGGCCGCTTTCGTACTCTCAGCCGCAACACCTTGCGCTGATTGGCTTCGAGCACTTCGAAGCGATGGCCCTCCAGATCGATGGTGTCTCCGGGGGCTGGAACTTTTCCTAGTACGTGGCTCAGTAAACCGGCTATCGTGGTGACCGCCTCGTCGGATTCGTCGCCGAATTTCACCGCCAGCAATTCCTCGACGTGATCGATGGACATGCTGCCGCGGAGCACGAGGCTTCCATCGGGCTCGCGCACAGCGTCGGGAGCAGGTTTTTTTTCATCGCGGCCACTCACGCCGACGATTTCCTCGACGAGATCTTCGACCGTCGCCAGCCCGGCGACCAGCCCGTGTTCGTCGATCACGATGGCCATGGGTTGATCTTTTTGCCGCATCTCGCGCAACAACTCGGAACCCGCTTTGGTTTCCGGCATGAACAGCGCAGGCCGTACCAGCTCGCGCACTTTGCGCTTGGGCAAATCCTGATCGGCGATGTGCAGCAAATCCTGCGCGTAAACCACGCCGAAGATGTCGTCGAGCGATTTTTCATACACGGGCATGCGCGCGAAACGCATCTCGATGAATTTGGCGTGCAATTCTTCCAGCGTCGCATCCGCAGCCATCGCCACGATGTCCGGCCGCGGCGTCATCACTTCGCGAACGCGCTTGTCGCTGAACTCCACGACTTGCTCGATCAAGTCGGCCTGCTCCGGCTCGATGATGCCTTCTTCCTCGGCTTGCTCAACCAGCGCTTCAATGCCTTCTTCGGTTCGTTGCTCTTCGGTCTGCTCGAACTCCTGTTCGGAGATGCGTGCCAGCGACTCCGCGCCTTCCAGGAAGATTCGCGCAGGCCAAGCCAAGAACATCGCTATGCGAATCAACGGTAGCAGCGGAAGCAGCCAGCGTCCCGTCGTACGGTACAGCAGCATGTCCGGGATAAAGTGCATCAGGATCACGACTTCTAACGTAAGAAAAACGCAAAACTCCACAAATGATTCCCAGGTGCCAGGGACGAAATAGACAACGCCGCGTGTGGTTTCCAGCACGAGAAATGCGAGCCAGAAATGACCGAGAATCCGGAAGGTGCGGCCGCCACTGCGCCGATTGATTCTGAGCTTCGGCTCGATTTCCGCCTCGAAGATATCGAGATGCGCATGCACCCGGCCGGTGGTCATGCGGCCAAGTTCGCGATAGATCAGGGTCAGGTAGGAAAGAACCGGTAGACCCAGCGCGAGAAGCAACGTGCCAATGGTGTACGCCCAAAAATAGACTTTCACGAGAGCCCCAGCTTTCGCCGAAGCTTGTTTTCGATCCCGGTCATTAGGCCGCCGTCGGTTTCGTGATCGTAGCCGAGCAAATGAAGAACGCCGTGAAGAATTAAAATCTGCAGTTCGCCAGCGAGCGTGCGATTGTATTTTTTGGCGTTGCGGCGAGCAGTCTCCGGTGAGATGGCGATGTCGCCGAGAAAATCGGAAGATATTTCAGGGGCTGAAGCACGTTGGCGCGTAGTTCGCTTCGGCACAGCTAAACAGTCTTCCGAAAAAATCATTTCTTTGGGGGCTCGGAGCTTCGGCTCCGACCTAGAGCGCCTGATCCATACGGGCTTTAGCCCCTGTAAAGAGCTTTTCCAGGGATCTTCGGCAGCCTGGGAGCGCCGGTGCTCCCGCAAAGCGCGGCGCGGCGGCAAGACTGCTGGGCGGCGTGTTTCGGCGGGAAACGACAGAACGTCAGTCGGGCCTTTCTTTTTGCGGAACGCCTCGTTCATGCGGGCGATTTCCGCATCGCTCACCAGGCAAATCGTGACGTTGGCGCCGTTGAGACCCAGTTGTTCGCGCACACGACGCAAAAATAGCTCCAGTGGTGGCCTGGCGACGCGTACCGTCCGCTGGCGGTTCAGAATCATGCTCAATGAATTTCTTGGCTCAGTTAATTTCTTTGATCTGTGATTTCCCGGGCTCGGTCGCGCGCGTCTCCGATTTGCCATTCGGAGTATTGACGGCATGGCCGCTGCGCTGCGGCTGGGTACCATCATACTCCTCGTATGCACGAATGATCTGCTGCACCAGGTTGTGGCGCACAACATCCTTCTCGGTGAAATGGGCGATACCGATTCCGTCGATCTTCCCGCAGACTTCCAGCGCCTCGATCAGACCGGACTTTTTCCCGGCCGGCAAATCGATCTGCGTGACATCCCCAGTGATCACGGCCTTCGAGTTGAACCCCAGTCGCGTGAGAAACATCTTCATCTGTTCGCTGGTAGTGTTTTGCGCCTCGTCGAGAATGACGAACGAATCGTTCAGCGTTCGGCCGCGCATGAAAGCCAGCGGCGCCACCTCGATGATTCCCTTCTCTAGAAAGCGGTCCAACTTGTCGGGCTCCAGCATGTCGTACAGCGCGTCGTAAAGCGGCCGCATGTATGGATCGATTTTTTGTTGCAGCGTGCCAGGCAGAAACCCGAGGCGCTCCCCTGCTTCCACGGCGGGACGCGCAAGGATGATGCGGTTGACCTGCTTGGTAAGCAGCGCGCTGACCGCCATCGCCACGGCAATGTACGTTTTTCCCGTGCCGCCGGGGCCGACGCCAAACATCATGTCGTGCTTCTCGATCTCTTCCATGTAGCGACGCTGGCTGGCATTTTTCGGCGTGACAACTTTTTTCCCAAACGAACGCTGGCGGACATGTTCGAACATGCCGCGAGGCGATTCGTGCGGTTCGTCGGTGGCCACGTGAATCAACGACTTCACTTCCGCGCTGGTCAGTTTCCGCCCGTGACGTGTGACGTGGTTGTATTCCTCCACGATTTTAACGGCATGGTCGACGCTGTCCTGCTCGCCTTCAATGCTCAAACGGTTGTCGTTCAGATGCGTCCGAACATGCAGGGCGTCTTCGAGCAGGCGCACATTTTCGTCCAGCGTGCCAAAGAAGGGTTCAATTTGTCCGGAAATGTGAACAGTACGTCGCATTCAGATGGAGAGCGGTCCTGCTGTGGGAGCGGTCTGGCGGATGGCAATTCCTCTTCCGAAAGAGACTGCTAACACCCTAGCGCACGAGTGTCGCGGGGTCAAGTTACCGCAAGATTAAGAAGTGGCCGGAGATCCTTCTGACGTCACCGGTTCATGCGCAACCGGGAAGTTCACCGAGCGCGCGATAAAACACAAATGGTGTGCTTTGGCGTGGAGATCGTCGGCTTCCGCGACTCGGCCCGGGTCTGTGATAACCGCATGCGGGTGAAGGGTGACGCGAGTAAATTCGCCGCCGCCGTCCGCTTGTTCCACCATCGTTCCGGTCGCGGCGTCCGAGTAGCTGGTCACCACAATGCCCGCTTGCGCGCACAGGTGACGAAACCAGAGCAGGTGGCACGCCGACAGCGACGCGACCCGTAAGTCTTCCGGGTGGTAACGAGAAGGGTCCCCTCGGAAGGTCGGATCGGACGACCCCAGCACCGGCGAAGACTTGCCCTGCGCAAAGATTTCGTGGTTGCGCGAAAAGGTTCGGTGATGACTTGTCCCGGTTCCCAGATTCCCGGTCCAGGTCGTTGTGGCCTGGTAGTGATGTTCTTTCGCCATCCAGCGAAAGATAGCACAACCTGACGCGATCTATTTTCGCTTCTTCAGCGCGGCCTGGATGGCTTGTTCGGCTAGTGGACCCATGATGGCGTAACCCTTGGCGTTGGGATGAAGCCCGTCTTCGCTGATGTCTTTCTTGAGCAGGCCCTGATCGTCGACGGTGGCTGCAAAATAGTCGAGGTAGACGTCTCCATGATCGGCGGCGTATTTTTTGATCCAGGCATTCAATGCGAGAATTTTCTCCGGCGCGCGCTTGATGCGCATGTCGACAGGATTGCCATTGCGATCGTGGCCGTAGTTGCTGACCGGAAGCACGGAGGCCAGGACGATGCGAATTTTATTGGTGCGGGCGAGTTCGTCCATCGCAGCGAGATTGTCTTCGATTTGCGCTACCGTCATCGGCCCGGTGTTTCCCGCGAGGTCGTTCGTGCCCGCAAGAATCACCACCACTTTGGGCTGCAGCGCAATGACGTCCGGCCGAAAACGGACGAGCATTTGTGGCGTGGTTTGTCCGCTGATGCCGCGGTCGATGTAGGGCTTGCCCGGGAAGAATCCGCCGAACTGAGGCTGTGCCCAGACATCGGTGATGGAATCGCCCATGAATACCACACGCTTTTCGTCTTTGGCGGGGGGCGGAACGGTGGCGTTGGCGTCGTGGTAGCGCGCGATCGCCGGCCAATCCTGCAGAGTTTTTTCGGCGTTGGCGAGTTTCGCGGCGACGGCCGGTAGTTCTTCACAATCGGCATGCGGTTTTTCCGCGTCGGCTTGCGCAGGCGCTTGAGCGTCGGCGACGCGCGCGTGAAACAGCGTGGCCATCGTGCAAAGGCAAAGCAAGGCGCGGATGGTTTTCATTCGTTTTGGCTCCGGGTCGGGAGGTTACTTGAAATGCGGCACGCGTGGAAGAGGTTCGTGCTGACACGACCGGAGTTGCAGAACTGGCGCACGGGAGTCCTGCGCTCTTGCAAGTCGGCCGGCAAAGCAAGCGCGGCACCGCCGGGGAATCTTCTGTAGAATGCGGGCTGCAAGAGACGACCTTCGCGAGGTGATCCGAGATGCGCTTGTACCGTGGCGTTCTATTTTTTGTTTTTGTCGCGAGCATGGCTGCGGGCATTTGCCGGGGACAGAATTCGGCCGGCCTGCAACCGGCGGATTACCAGCGCATGCGCTCGGTGGGACAGGCGGAATTTTCACCGGACGGAAAATGGATCGCCTACACGGTGTCGCGCTACGACCTTCCGGGGCGGCCGTGGCCGCAATTGTGGGTCATGGATGTGGCGACGGGGAAGTCGACGCGGATCGGCGGCGAGAATGACGCGTCGAGCGCCCCGGTGTGGTCGCCGGACGCGCGCTGGATCGCCTATTACGGCACGGCCGAGGCCAAGCGGGGACTAGCGATCGTTCATCCCGACGGCACAAACGCGACGTTCCTTTTCGAAGAGCACGGCACCAACGCCCCACTTCCGGGGCAAGGCGCCGAATTATCCTGGTCGCCCAATGGCCAGCAGATCGCTTTTATTTCGGCGACGCCCGGGCCGGAAACTGCGGACGCAACCGGCGATCCGATCGTCATCACGCGTTACCTTTACAAGCCCGACGCGGGCGAAGGGCTGACCCATTTCAACGACAACCGCCGGTTGCACATTTTCGTCGTGGATGTCGCGACCAAAGGTGTGCGGCAGGTGACGACCGGGAATAATTACGAGCACTCGATTGATTGGTCACCGAGCGGCGACGAGATCGTATTTGTCTCCGATCGCTCGCCGGAAACGGATCAGTTTTTCAACTACGATCTGTTCGCCCTGAAAGTCAGCGACGCATCGATTCGCCGCTTGACCGCAACGGAAAACGCCGAATACGACCCGAAATGGTCGCCGGATGGAAAGATGATTGCGTTCCGTGCGACCAAACGCGGCTTGACGGACCGCGAGACCACCATGGAGGACACCCACGTCTGGGTAATGAATGCGGATGGTTCCAACCGCCATGAACTCGCCACAATCGACAACCGTCAGGGCGCGCCGGTGTGGGCTCCGGACAGCAAAGCGGTCTATTTCACCGTGCAGGAACGCGGGAGCGTGCATTTGTACCGGCAACCGGTGGACGCCGCCAAGCAGGACATTGATGCAAGCGAGCGCCGTGTCATGCATACCGGCGGCGGACCAAACGCCGAAATGATTGTCAACGGACTCGGAAGCGTTGGCTCTTTCTCTGTCGCCAAGTCCGGGGCGATTGCCTACACACTGGCGACACCTCGGGATATGTCGGAATTGTACGTTCGGAATGGCGCGACCTCGAAACAGGTTACCGACCTAAACACGGCTGTGCTCGGCGGCAAGCAAATCGCGGAAGTCGAGCCGTTTACATTCATCAGCAATGACAACAAATTCGAGGTCGAAGCATTTCTGGTCAAGCCGCTGGGCATGACGGCCGACTCCAAACATCCGCTGATTGTGAACATGCACGGTGGCCCGCACGGACAGAATGGGCCGGCGTTCAATTTCCGGGATCAGGTGTTTGCGACTCGCGGCTGGGCGACGTTGCACGTAAATTATCGCGGATCGACCGGCTACGGCCAGGCATTCGCGGACGGCGTCTTCGGCGATCAGGACGGCAACGAAGCGCAGGATGTGCTTTACGGAGTGAGCGCGACGTTGCGGCGCTACTTGTGGCTCGATCGCGAACGCATGGGCATCGAAGGTGTCAGCTACGGCGGGCAACTCACGATGTGGCTGATCACGCAGACACGGATGTTTCGCGCGGCCATTCCGATCGCGGGCATCGCCAACCTGATCAGCTACAACTACATGACCTACTACAATCAGTACGAGCAGATGGAATTCGGCCAACTGCCTCATCAGGACGACTTCATGAATATCATGTGGGAGCGCTCGGCGTTAAAGCACATTGCGGCCGTCGCGACACCGACGATGTTGATGCACGGAGAAAACGACCCGGACGTGCCGATCGCGGAAGCCGAGCAGTATTTTGTCGCGCTGAAAGATGTTGGCGTCGAAACGGTTTTCGTGCGCTATCCGCGGGAAGGACACGGAATTCGCGAGTCCGGACACGTCGTGGACAGCTTGAACCGCGCGATTGCATGGTACGAAAAGCATTTTCCGAAGACTCCGCCGGAGAATCCTTCTCCCGCCGTGCCTTAGGCGAGCGTAGCGGCCACCGCCATGCGGATTGCCATCGACACCGGGGGCACATTCACCGATTGCGTCTTCGTGCGCGACGGCAAGCTGCAAATTCTGAAAGTTCCTTCACAACGGGTAATGCCGGAGGAAGCGATTTCGGCAGCCGTTCGTCAAGCCCGCAGCCAGTTCCGCCCCACGCAGATTTTCACCGACGATCGCGGCCTCGATCTCATTTGCGGCACCACCGTCGGCACCAATGCTCTGCTCGAGCGCCGCGGCGGCCGAGTCGCTCTCGTGACTACCGCGGGCTTCGAAGACATCCTTGAAATCGGACGCCAGGCCCGAACCAAGCTCTACGATTTCTTCGCCGACAAGCCGGAACCGCTCGTTCCGGCTCGCGACCGAATCGGCGCGACCGAACGCCTTACATGGGACGGCTCCGTTGTTCGACCCCTGAGCAAGCAGGAGGTGGACCGGGTGTTGCGCGTCATCGGCCGCGCAAAACCAGAAGCCGTAGCAGTCTGTTTCCTGTTCTCGTTCCGAAACCCACAACACGAAAAAAGAATCGCCGCCGCTCTTCGCGGAGCGGGCTACCTCGTCTCGGTCTCGCACGAAATCCTGCCCGAGTTCCGCGAGTACGAACGCACCTCCACGACGGTAATCAACGCCTACCTCGCCCCGATCATGAGCGGCTACTTGCGCGGCACTCAGAATCGCGTGCGCGCATCGTGGTACAGCGGTCCACGGCCGAAGACGGCGTCCACTACAGCGCGCGTATACGTGATGCAATCCAACGGTGGCATCATCTCCGCGGAGAAGGCCGCCCACAAACCCGTCACCACAATTTTATCGGGACCCGCGGGCGGCGTGACCGGTGCCGCCTACGCTGCTCGGCTCGCCGGACTCGACAAAGTGATCACGTTCGACATGGGCGGCACCTCCACCGATGTCGCCCTGCTCTCCGGCGAATTGCGCACCACCAGCGAATCGATCGCCGCGGGCTTCCCGGTGGCGGTACCCATGCTGGAGATTTACACCGTCGGCGCGGGCGGCGGATCGCTCGCGCGATTCGATCGCGGCGGCGCGCTGCGTGTCGGACCGGAGAGCGCCGCCGCGGAACCAGGCCCAATCTGCTACGGCCGCGGTGACCAGCCCACCGTTACGGATGCGCACGCCGTGCTCGGACATTTCGGCGAAACCGGATTGCTGGGCGGCAGCTTCGCGCTAGACACCGCGCGAGCCCGGCGCGTGATGGAAAAAGCCCGCGGCGCGTTCCGTACGGTCGAGGATTTTGCCGAAGGAATCCTCGCCGTGACAAATGTGGTGATCGAGAAAGCGGTTCGCGTAATTTCCGTCGAGCGCGGCCACGATCCGCGCTACTACACTCTGGTCGCGTTCGGCGGCGCCGGAGGACTGCATGCATGCGCCCTCGCTTCCGCGCTGGAAATGCACGGCGTGCTGCTGCCCATATTTCCCGGCGCCTTGTCGGCTCTCGGCATCTTGCGCGCCGACATTGTGCGGGAATTTTCGCAAACTGTCCTGATGATGGTCCACCATGGCAGACAAGTTTCAAGCGAATTGCGCAGGCGATTCCGACCGCTCGAGCGAGACGGCAGGCGCGCGCTGCGCCACGAAGGATTTACGCCGTCGAAGATTCGAATCGAACAGCGCCTGGACATGCGTTACAAAGGGCAGGCCTACGAATTGAGCGTGCCGGCATCCGGAGATTTCGTAGGCGCGTTCCATCGCGTTCACGAGCAGCGTTACGGGTATCACGATGCAAAGCGCGCGGTCGAAATTGTAAACGTGCGCGTCCGCGCGACGGGCATCACGGAGAAACCTCGGATGGAAAGTATCGGCCGCGCGGGCCGCGGCGACAAAGTGTGCTCGTCCCAATCGCTCGATTGCGTTCTCGATCGCAAGCGCCAAGCCGCCGCGCTGATTGCTCGTGACGAATTGCGCAGGGGTGACTGGTTCGCGGGACCTGCGGTAATTTCGGAATACAGCGCGACCACTCTGGTCCCAACTGGCTGGCGCGCACAGGTTGATGCCTATGGCCAAATTCTTCTAACGCAAACAGGAAAGACGAGACCACATGCGCGCAAAAACTAAGCGAAGCCCACGCAAACCGCGTTCACCGTCTGGGAAAGTCGACCCCACGCGCCTCGAAATCTTTAAGAACGTTTTCCATTCCGTAGCCGAAGAAATGGGCGCAGCCCTGCGCCGCTCGGCATTTTCGCCAAACATCAAAGAGCGCCGCGATTATTCCTGCGCGGTTTACGACGCCGATGGCCGAGTCCTCGCGATGGGCGATCACATGCCGGTACATCTCGGGTCGATGCCCGCATCGGTCGCAGCAGCGCGCGCCGCTTTTCCGTTGCACCCGGGCGACATTGCCCTACTGAACGACCCGTTCGCCGGTGGTACACATCTGCCCGACCTCACGATGGTTATGCCCGTCTTCCTGCCCCGCGCGCGCCGGCCGTCGTTCTACGTCGCAAACCGCGCCCACCACGCCGACGTCGGCGGAGCGCTGGCGGGATCGATGGGACCCGCACGCGAAATTTTTCAAGAAGGTCTGCGCATTCCTCCGGTAAAACTCTTCCGCCGTCGCGAACTCAACACGGACGTCATGGCCCTCCTGCTCGCCAACGTGCGCACCCCGGACGAGCGCGAAGGCGACCTGGCCGCCCAGATCGCCGCTTGCCGCACCGGTGAACGGAGACTCTCGGAGATCGTCCAGAAGTATGGAGCGCGGGAAGTCAGCACCTACGGCCACCACCTTCTCCAGTATTCCGCCGCGATGATGCGCGGCGCCCTGCGCGACCTGCCCGCGGGCACGTACACGGCTGAGGACTTCCTGGACGACGATGGCGTCAGCGACGAACCGCTGAAGATTCGGGTCCGCGTCCGCATCGCCGGCGCCCGCTCCGGCGGTCATGCCGAAGTGGATTTCACCGGCTCGGCCCCGCAATGCACCGGCAATGTAAACGCCGTCGAAGCCATCGCGATCTCCGCGGTTTACTACGTTTTCCGTTGCCTGCTCTCCGAGGACGTGCCCGCGACCTCGGGCCTGATGGCGCCAATTCGGGTCATCGCCCCTACCGGAACGGTCATCAATGCGCGCCCTCCCGCGGCAGTCGCCGGAGGCAACGTAGAAACCTCGCAACGAACGGTAGACACCCTGCTCCGCGCCCTGGCCAAAGCCGCCCCCACACGAATCCCCGCCGCAAGCCAAGGCACCATGAACAACCTGACACTCGGAGGCAAAGACCACCGCCACGCAGGCGCCCCCTTCGCCTACTACGAAACCATCGCCGGAGGCATGGGCGCCCGCCCCACTAAAGACGGTGCCTCCGCCATCCACACCCACATGACCAATTCCTGGAACACACCGATCGAAGTCTTCGAACAAATCGCCCCGGTGCGCCTCCGCCAATATGCAATTCGCCGCGGCTCGGGCGGCAAAGGCCAGCACCAGGGGGGCGACGGCATCATCCGCGAAATCGAACTCCTAACCGACACGCACGTCGGTCTTCTCTCAGACCGCCGCAAGCGCGGACCCTACGGCCTAGCTGGCGGCCAAGAAGGCATGGCCGGCAAAAACACCATCATGCACAACGGAAAATCCCGCGAACTGCCGGGTAAGTGCTCACTCATTGCAAACTCAGGAAGCATTCTCCGCATCGAAACCCCGGGCGGCGGCGCTTGGGGCAAGCCTCGCCGCAAAGGTCTCCAGCGAGGCCTTCGGATCCGCGATTGAGCGCATGGCATTCCCTGCCTTGATTGTCATCCTGCCTACCACACGACTGGACGTGCGGGTCCACATCCGGCGGTTCGCAGGGTTGAACTAGCCATGAGCCGTGAGCGCAGGAAGCCCGAGCGAGGCGAGATCGAGGTCCACCGCCCAGCAGTGGCCCGCGCATTGGTATTGTGGGCGCCTGCTCCGACGCCTGACGTGCCGATCGTTTGGGCCGAAACCAACTTGCGCACTCCGCCGCCCGGCTTCGGGATCTGCACCCGTTTACCGGTCGTAGTGTGTAGGTTCCGCTGAGGAGTTGTTCCCGGCCGGCTGGCTAATGCTCTTTCAGGTGTCCCGTCAGTGCTCGACGGTCATCCCGTGGATGCCTGGACTTCGTTCTTCTAGCGCCTGCTCGCAGTTTTCCCGCTCACAGACTTCTTCCATCCACTGCTTGGTAGTCGGACTTTCTGCTTTGCGCTTCGCTTGCGCGTCGCTGTCACTTCACGTCCATGACGTTGTGAAGAGGACTTGCACGTCCAAGCTATCGATCAGGCTCGGCACACAAGAAAAGGGCGGGCAACTGGAAAGTTGCCCGCCGACCGTTCTTCCGAATCTAAAGGCTAACTAAGCTTATTCAAATTTTTCGGTCATGATCGGGAAAGTCAGCTTGGCCTTCGCCAGCGACTTCACCACCACGGCCTCGGCGCTTTCCGCTGTAGTGTTGCGCGCGGTGGCCATTTCGCTGACCAGCAAATACTTGGCGCGCTCCAGCATTTTCTTCTCGCGGAACGAAAGCGGCTTGCTGCGGCTGAGGGACACGAGACTCTTCAGGACGACGGCAACTTCCAGGAGAGAACCCGTGCGCATGCGCTCGGAATTTTCCTTGAAGCGGTGTTTCCAATCATGATGCGAATTCAGCTTGCCGGTTTCCAAAAATCCGAGCACCTTCGTCGCATCATTGGAGCGAATGACGGCACGCAGTCCAACAATATCTGCGTTCGATTGCGGGACCATGACGCGCAAACCGCTGGAAACAATGCGAATCATGAAATAGCGTTCCGTTCTTCCGTTCAGTACCCCGTAGCTGATTTGCTCTACGAGCCCCACACCGTGATTCGGATATACAACCTTATCCCCAATTTTGTAATCCATAAGCTTCGGTGCCCCCCTAGGCATGCGTACAGGATGTAGTGTACGGCGAGTGTGTTCCAAGAGTCAAGATATATCCATTGGAATCAGGGGCTTAGGGCAAGCACTGCGCCAATATGGCAGTCAAATTGCTCTCCATTCGCTGCTGCTAATGCCCGATGAACCTCGTTCCGCGACCGATCAGGATTTCCTGTCACCACTCGCCGGTCTAGAAAGCGCTGGACGCCCCTCTCGCAACTGCAATTGCTTGTATCGGTTACGCTGAATCGCAGTGCCCTGCGGTACAATCCCCGCATGCTTTTACTGGCGCTCGACACGTGTGACGCAAGAGGCAGTGTCGCAGTGTTGCGCGATGGCGATGTCCTCCAAGTCGTCGCTCACGATTCCTCCGACGATTATTCCGTGTGGCTGCTGCCAGCAATTGCGCGCGCCCTGGCGGCCTCAGCAGTAAGTTCCCCGGACATCGACGCTTACATCGCCGCCGCCGGACCGGGATCATTCACCGGTGTTCGCGTCGGCCTCGCCACCATCAAAGCGTGGGCCGAGGTGACCGGAAAGCCCATCGTCAGCGTTTCGCGCTTGGAAGCGCTGGCGTCGGAAGCGGCCGGCTCCCAGCCTTGGGTCGCGGCGTTCTCTAACGCTCAACGTCGTCAAGTCTTTGCCGCGCTCTACCGTCGCCAGAACGGTTCCCTCGCGCGCGTCGGCGAAGAGACCGTGATCGCTCCCGACAAATTCCTGGCTTGGACGCTTCAGGCCGCAGCCGGCGCCAGCATCCAGTGGATCTCCACCGATCCCGAGATGCTCCTTGAAACCGAAACCTGGCTGGCGCGTCAGAGTGTGGGTGAAGGTGTGCACGCCGCGTCGCCGATTCTGGCGCCTGCCATCGGACGACTTGGTTATCGCCTGGCGCTGGCGAAATGCTATGCGGACCCACTCACTTTAGACGCAAACTACGTTCGCCGCTCGGATGCCGAGGTGCTTTGGAAAGACCGCTCGGACCGGCAGCAAACCAAGTAACCCGCACTCGGACTTTCGCCAGGAGACGACCGGTGATTCGACGAATTCTGGGAGTAGCGCTGGTAACCGCAGTGGCTGCGGCGGCGGCGTGCCTCGTGGCCATGCCGGGCTCCGCTTCTTCCTCCGCGGACCATGCCGGGACGCGGCAAACGGCCGGCGCGACGGCCGATCCAGCCGACAAGAGCTGGATCGCCCGCAGCAATGAATTCGCGAACCTGTTGATCGATGTCGAAAACAGACATTCTCCGGAATCCGCGTCCGCGGATGGGCTGAGTCAGTACGACCAAGAGATCTCTGCAGCGACACACGAGGACGATCTGGCAGCGACCTCGGAAACCCGCACCGTCCTCGCCAAGCTCCAGGATCAATTGCCAAAGGAACAGAACAAATACGTCCGGCAAGACCTGGAGATCATGATTCACAGCACACAGCTCACACTGAAACAGCACGACTTCGCAGAAGCCCGTCAAATTCCCTACCTGAATGCGAGCGGCGCGGTCTACCAGGGGCTTCGTGTCTTGCTGGACGACCAGGTGCCTACCGAACGGCATCCCAAGGCCGTCGTGCGGTTACGCAAGTACGCCGGTCTCGAGCCGGGCTACAAACCCTTTGCGGACCAACTACGGAAGCTCACCGAATTGCAGCTGGCCAAGCCAGATATGATTTATCCCGCAAAGACTCGCCTGGAAACGACGCTGGCGCGCAACGCCCTTTACGTCGATGGAATCGCCGACCTGTTCAAGCAATACAAACTGTCGGGCTGGGAAGAACCCTACGCCAAGCTGAAACAGCAGTTGACCGCCTATGATCAATGGGTCACCCGCGAGATCCTGCCCAAAGCGCGCACCGACTTCCGCCAGCCTCCCGAGCTGTACGCGCTGGGGCTCGAAGGGTACGGCATCGACATTCCCCCCGCGGAATTGGCAGCCATGGCCCACAAGGCATTCTCGGAGTATCAAGGCGAAATGCAAACCATCGCGGCACAAATCGCCAAGCAACACGGCTGGCCCAGCAGCGACTACCGCGACGTCATCAAAAAACTCAAGGAAAACCAACTGGTCGGCGAGTCGATCCTTCCCTTCTACAAGGATCGATTGAAAGAGATCGAAGGGATCATCGTTAAGGACAAACTCGTCACCCTGCCGGATCGTCCGGCGCGTATCCGCATCGGCACGCCGGCGGAGAGCGCACAGCAACCCGCGCCGCACATGATTCCTCCTCCCCTGCTGAACAACACCGGTCAGCAGGGCGAGTTTGTCCTGCCGCTGAACATGCCGGCAGCGACGGGCAGCGCCAAAGCCGAAAAGGTAGACGACTACACCTTCGATGCGGCTTCGTGGACGCTGATCGCCCACGAAGCGCGCCCCGGTCACGAGCTACAGTTCGACTCGATGATCGAACACGGCGTATCCCTGGCGCGCTCGCGATACGCGTTCAACAGCACCAATGTCGAAGGCTGGGGACTCTACGCCGAATACATCACCAAGCCGTATATGCCCCTGGAAGGACAGTTGATCTCGCTACAGTTTCGTTTGCTGCGGGCCGAACGCGCGTATCTCGATCCGGAATTGCAGGCGGGAAAAATTCAACCTGCCGATGCCATGAAAGCGCTCACAGAAGATGGCGTGTTCTCCGTACCGTTCGCAAACCAGGAGGTCGAGCGATATACGTTCCGCGCTCCCGGGCAGGCCAACTCCTACTTTTACGGATACACGAGGCTGCACCAGCTACGGAAAGATACCGAGGCAGCCTTGGGGCCAAAGTTCGATCAGCAGAAATTTCACGACTTTATTCTGGCCCAGGGTTTGTTGCCGCCCGACCTGATGCGCAAAGCAGTCATGGAAGACTTCATTCCCGCGGCGAAACGCTAAGCGCAGTTCGCCGCGTAAACGCAAACTTCGACAGCGCGTCGCCGCGGCTCGCGTTGTCATCCTGAGCGAAGGATCTCAATGGCAGCCACGACCAATGCCTGACTCGTCCACGAACCCGCAAAACCTCGGTCCGCCCCAACCCGCCGCCCACATAACCCGGAAATTCGAACCACACCACGCCCCGGCGGTAGCGGCGATCCTACGCCAATCGCCCGAGGCTGCCGAGTGGTCGCGGAAGTCCATCGAACAGCTGGAACAGCGCGGCGAGGTCGCTTGGGTGGTCGAGACCCCGGGCGATAGCGATGGCCAGGTTGCCGGGTTTTTAGTCGCGCGAGCCTTCGCCGGCGAAGCCGAAATTCTGAATTTGTGCGTCGCCCCCTCGAAAAGGCGCACCGGCCACGCCACTTCGCTTTTGGATACCGCGGTGGCTGAATTGCTTCGGCTTCATGTGAAGACGATCTTTCTGGAAGTTCGCGAGTCCAACCAGGCGGCAATTTCCTTTTACCAGAGGCACGGATTTCTCCGCACCGGCAGCCGCCCCGCTTACTATCAGAACCCAACCGAAGACGCAGTACTAATGATGAGAGAACTCACAGGCTAGGAGTACCTACGGTAATTTTGTTGAGGTTCCCTCTTGACGCCGCCCTGCCGCGGGTTTACCGTGCGCTCATGGAGTAGTTATCCAAAATTAATGTAGTCGTGAGGAGGAACGCATGGCCACGTTGGCGCGGAACCCTCGGGACATACTCCTCGATACAGACGCCGAGTATCAGCGTCTGGCCGAGCAGCATGCGAAGTATGAAACCGAACTCCAAAAACTCACCTCGGATCCCTACCTCAACTCGGAACACCTCCTGGAAGAAATCAAACTGAAGAAGATGAAGCTGTACTGCAAAGATGAGATGGAGCGGATCGCCGCAAGCCTCCGCCGCTCCCGTGCCCAAGCCACGTAGCGCGAAAACTTTCTCGACACTCACTGGCTGCGGCCACGGCCGGGCGTAGGGCACGGCATCGCCGTGCCCGTCCCACGCGGCGACGCGCTGGCATCTCTGTTCCTGTTCGCTCGTTCGCCCTTTCCGCCTCAGTCCCGCGATCCAATCGCCTGTGGTATTGTCTAACCTGCATGGTCAAAGAGGGCTACTACTTTGGACTTCCCCCGCTCGTCCTGACCGGCGTGGCTTTTCTGGCGCATTGGATCGTGGCGGCCATCCTGCTTTTATGCCTAGCGGCCTTTGTTTTCTATTTCTTCCGCGACCCCGAACGCGTGATTCCGAGCGACCCCGGAGCGGTGGTGTCTCCTGCGGACGGACGCATCGTTGTGGTTGTCGATGAAGAATACGCAGGCCGTCCAGGCAAGCGCATCAGCATCTTCCTCGCCATCTGGAACGTTCACGTGAACCGTTCGCCCGCGGCGGGCACCATCCTTGCGATGGACTACCGGCCGGGCAAGTTTCTCGCGGCCATGATGGCGCGGGCCTCCACGGAAAATGAGCAAAACGTTATTTCCCTTTCGACCGCATCCGGCGAAATGGTCTTTAAACAGATTGCCGGGCTGATTGCCCGCCGGGTAGTCTGTTGGAAGAAAGTCGGCGACAAGGTGCAGCGCGGCGAGCGAATCGGGTTGGTGCGCTTCGGCTCTCGCGTGGACTTGTGGGTGCCGCGCGATGCGCAGATTCTGGTGGCTCTCGGTGACAACGTGAAGGGTGGATCGAGCGTCCTGGCGCGTTGGGCGGTCCCTGCGGGCTTGAGCGTCGCGCGTGAAGCGGACGCAACGTCCCCGGTCGAGAATCTGACGACGAGTTTCTAACGAGTATAAATACGAGTTTCAAACAAGCGTGAAGAAGCCGATCGGGAAGCGAACATAGGATGTCTGACGTCGAACAGCCATTGGTCGAAGCGGTCGCGCAACCGCCTGAGCCATCCATCCGCGGACGCCGCATTCGGAATCCGAAGCTGCGGCGCGGAATCTTTCTCTTGCCAAGTTTGTTCACCACCGGCAATTTGCTGTGCGGCTATTACGCCTGCGTGGCCACGCTGCTGGGCTCCGTGGTTCAGTCCGATCCGTTCGATCATGCGGCGAAGGCCATCGGCCTGGCCATCGTATTTGATTCGCTGGATGGCCGCGTGGCGCGCTTAACCGGGACGAACACCGAGTTCGGCGTTCAATTCGATTCGCTGGCGGATGTGGTGAGTTTCGGGATTGCCCCTTCCCTGCTCGCGTACTCCTGGGGCGTACGGCATCTTCCGGGACTTGAGTTCTCCTCCTCGGTCCAGCAGATCGCACACTTCGGCTGGTGGTTCTGCCTGGCGTTCGTGGTCTGTTGCGCCTGGCGGCTGGCGCGATTCAACGTGCAAGGCATGGCCCCCGGGGGTTCGAAATATTTTGTGGGCATGCCGACTCCGGCGGCGGCAGGAATGATCGCGGCGACGGTGCACGCGTTCAAATCGCCGATTCAGGACTGGCGCTGGTCCATTGCGTGGATTTTTTTGGCGTTGGGGCTCGCGGCGTTGATGACCAGCACCATTCGGTTTTACAGCTTCAAGGATTTGCCATGGACCCGCAAACAGCCGTCGCTGGGCATCGTCTTTATTGCGCTGCTGGGCGCGGCGATCTGGCGCTGGTCGGAGGAAGTTCTGCTGCTCGTTGCCGCGACGTACACCGCCGCGGGCGTGACTTTGCATTTGATACGGATGCTGCGGCACCGAACTTCGCGAACCGCGTGATGCATGCCCTTTGAACGGGAATCCAATCGAATTGTGATCGCGGGTGCGTCTTCGCTGCTGGGCGCGGAATTGAAGTCCCTGCTCGAGGAAAGCCGTTTCGCGGCCTCGGATTTTCGCTTGCTCGATGAAGAACTGGCCGCAGGCACGTTGACCGATGCGGGCGGCGAACCCGCGGTGATCCGGCCTGTTGAGGAAGACAGTTTCGACCGTGCGCGCTTGGTCTTCTTTAGCGGCTCATCGGAGTTCACACGGACGAATTTTGCATCAGCGCAGCGCAGCGGCGCGGTAATCATCGATCTTTCCGGCCAATCCGTATCGCTGGAGCAGTCAGTTCCATGGTTTCGCGGGCTGGAGAGCCTTCGCGGGCAGCCTTTTCCCCCGAAGCCGAGCCTGGCAACGATTCCATCCGCCGCTGCCGAAGCGCTGGTTCGTATTGCCCTCGGGTTGCGGGTCCTCGGCTTGCGCAGTGTCAGTGCGACGGTGCTCCAGCCCGTTTCCGCTTGGGGGAAACCTGGCATCGAAGAGCTGGAAACGCAAACCAGCCATTTGCTGTCCCTGCAGACTCCCGGAAAGCAGCTGTTCGACTCGCAGTTGGCCTTCAGCACGCTTGATCGTTTTGGGCCGTCCAGCCGCTATGATCTGCGCGCGGCCCTAGCCAATCTTCGCAACGAGGTGCATGCTTGTCTCCGCGGAGCTACGGTGATTCCCGCGATTCAACTGGTCCACGTTCCGGCATTTTACGGCACCACATTTTCCGTTTGCGCCGAGGTGGACACCTCGGTAGATGCGGCTCGCATCCAAACCACCTGCAAGGCGGCCGGGTTTTCCGTGATGCAGGCGCCGGACAGCCCCAACAATTTGAGCGTGGCGGAAGAATCCGCCATTCAGTTGGCGCAGGGGGAACTTGATCCCGCGACGCCCGGAATTTGGTGGTTTTGGGGCGCAGCGGATAATATTCGATTGCCGGCCTGGAATGCCGTGAAGCTCGCGGAGAAGCTCGCTGAATGAGACGACTTTTGTGTTGCACGATGGCGATCGGGCTAGCGGCGATCATGGTCACTCTGGGCGGATGCGGATACCACATCGCCGGGCGCACGGATTCCCTGCCATCCGGGATTCACGTAATCGCGGTGCCTGCGCTGGTAAATGCGACCACCAGTTATCGCATCGAGCAGAAACTTACCTCCGCCACCGTGCACGAGTTCCTGGCGAAAACGCCCTATAAGGTAGTGTCCAATCCTGCCGACGGGGATGCCGTGCTGCACGGGAAAGTCGTGAGCCTGGAAGCACTTCCGTTGCTGTTCGACACCGTCAGCGGGCGCGCAACGACCATGCTGGTCAGCGTGAAATGCGAAGTCACCCTGACGCAAACATCGAACCAGAAAGTGCTGTATCACACCGACAATTTTGTGTTTCGCAGCGAATACGAAATCTCAACCGACGTGACCAGTTTTTTCGGGGAGCAGGACCCGGCGCTGGACCGGCTGGCGAAAGATTTTGCGCAGCGGCTGGTGGCCGCGGTGACCGAGAATTATTAGCGCGGAACGACCGAACGGGAATTTGCTGACGGAGAATTGACAGATGGCGCGGGTTTCTTCACAAGAACTGTTGGAGCGATTGAAAAACGGCAAGTTCATTCCGGCGCTGCTGCTACTGGGTGACGAGCCGTACCTGCGCGACGCCTGCCGCAAGGTTTTGGTGGAAACGTTCACTCTGGAGGCAGCGCGGACTTGGGGTGTGTCGCGGTATTCCGCGGATCGCGGAGAAACAGAAAGCGCACTGGAGCAGGCGCAAACTTTGCCGATGCTTTCGCGGCAGCAGGTGGTGTTTCTCGAAGACGTCGAAAAAATCGAAAAGCTGGGCGAAAAAAACCGCGATGCGGCGGTGGAGCAGCTCGAGGAATATCTCAAGGATCCCGCGCCGTTTACCGTGCTGGTGCTGGAGGCCACGGCGCTGGACCAGCGGATGAAGTTGGCGAAGCTCCTGTCCGACAAGACCCTGGTTGTTGACGCGGGGCTAGGCGAGAACCCCGAACAGCGGCTGACCACCGCGGTCACCTTTGCGAACGCGCTGGCGGGCGAGGAGCAAGTCGAGTTTGAAAAGGGCGCGGCCGAGGATCTTGCCGAATTCGTCGCGGCGGACCTGATGCGCTTGCAGACCGAGATCAAGAAACTGGCGACGTACGCAGGTGATCGCAAGTTGATTCGCTGCCAGGACGTCAGCGCTCTCGTGATCTCGGAAAAGACCACGACCGTTTGGGAACTTGCAGACTTGCTGGCTTCGCGGCAGCCGAACAAGGCACTGGAGTTTCTGGAGCGCCTTTTGCGCAACGGCGAAGAGCCCCTGCAAATGCTCGGCGCCCTGACCTGGATGTACCGCAAACTGATCGAGGCCAGCGAGCTGCGCGGCGTATCCCATGGCTACCAGGCGGCCCGCGCACTCGGCATGCGGCCAGAACAGGCCGAGATGGCTTTGCACGGCGCTCGCAAAATCGGCAAACCTCGCCTTTTGGAAGGTTTGCGCACCCTTCAGACCGCCGACAGCCGCCTCAAAGGCGGCGCCGACAACCCGCAAACCGTGATGGAATTCATGATCATCGAGTTAACCAACCCAAAGGCCGCCCAAGCCTCCGCCTAAGCCCCGCCCTGTAATTTCGTTCCTCGACGAATCCGTAAAATTCTAATTATATGCTGAAATTGATAACTGAGTCCGTTTCCTGCCGTCCGATATTTTCAACTCACATTGAACTCGTCGATTTAAAATGGTCTCCAGCAGTTCAGTTCCGGCAAAGGGTCGGATCTTGAGCTCCGACCGACGAGTCCCTTTTTCGCCCGGCTTTAGCCCCGCGACGAGGCCGGCTCGTTTTCGCATCCCGTGACAGCGCTTGCTTGGCCGGCGTCCAGCCATGGCAGGCACAAATCGAAGCATGGACGGACGGGTCGGTCCATACTTCCATTTCTTTCCCAACTGTCGAAAGGGGTCCAGCCGGCTTACTTCAAGACAAAAACAACCGTAACCCTAAGATTTAGCGGCCTTTACGCCGTTAAACGCCAGCGTCAGGCGGGACTTATAACGGTTGCCGGTATTCTCGTGCAGTACGCCTTTGGTGATGGCGCGGTCGATGGCGGACATCGTCGGGTGCAGCAGGTTGCCGGCGGCGGTGGCGTCACCTGCGGTGATGGCGGTACGCAAGCGGCGCATCAGGGTGCGGACGCGGGTGCGGTTCGCGCGGTTGACTTCGGCACGTTGACGAGATTGCTCCGCCCGCTTTAAAACAGACTTCTTCCGCTTCTTAACTTTGGTAGCCTGTCCCTGCGCCATCTATTGCTCCTTTTATGTATCGCTCAAACCAATAACGTTAAACGAGCCGAACGGCTTTGTCAAACGTGGGTTAGCGACTAGTGGTGTGACAAAGGGCGGCACAGGACCATGAGAAAGATACTTTCCCAAATTGCGCGGACGCTGAGCGGGACGCCCAAGCCGGTGGCGCCGACGCAGGGCAAGCAGGATGAATTGAGCTTGCTGATCAATTCACGGCACCCGATTATTACCGTAGAGACGACCGAAGAGGGACGCCTCGAGCAATTGCTGCTGGATGTGGCCACCGAGCTGGATGTGCCGCTGTTTACCTGGAGCGTCACGACCGGCCTGGCACGGATGAAGGGGTCTCCGCTGTACAACACCCAGACTCCGGAGCAGGCGCTGACCAACATCGATCTCATTCGCGGAAATGGGATTTTCGTGTTGAAGGATTTTGCCAGGTATTGCGACAACGACCGCGTGTGCCGCAGGTTGCGAGAGCTGGCGGAAAAATGCCGCGCGGAAAAGCGGTCCATCGTGATTACCGCGACCGCGGTGCAACTGCCGATCGATTTACAGAGCGATGCGGTTCCCTTTGAATTGGGATTGGCGGGCGCCGAGGAATTGTTCGCGAGCGTGCGGACAGTCATCGCACGAGCAAATGCCGAAGACCGCATTCCGGTGGCGTTGGATGGCGCAGGGGTACGGCAGCTGGCGCAGAGCTTGGTGGGCTTGCCGCAGGAAGAAGCGATGCGGCTGCTGCGCAAGTGCATTCTGGAAAGGCGCCGCGTGGATGCCGGACTGCTGGAGGCAGTCCGCGAGGCCAAGCGGCAAACTTTGCGCACCGACGGCGTCCTCGAAACGGTGCCGCGCGATACCTCGTTTGCCGACGTGGCGGGACTCCGGCGGCTTCGCGAATGGATCGTGAAGCGCAAAAGCGCGTTGACGCCTGAGGGGCAGAGCTTTGGGTTAGAGCCGCCGAAGGGAGTGCTGATTACCGGCGTGCAGGGATGCGGGAAGAGCCTGGCGGTGCGTTCGCTGGCGGGCGAACTGGATTACGAACTCGCGCGGCTGGATGCCGGCGCGCTGTATGACAAATACGTGGGCGAGAGCGAGAAGAAGCTGCACCGCGCGCTGGAGCTGGCGGAAAAGTTGTCGCCAATGGTGTTGTGGATCGATGAAATCGAGAAAGCGTTCGCTTCGGCGGGATCGAGCGGTGATGCCGATGCCGGGTTGTCGCAGCGGCTGCTTGCGACTTTATTGACGTGGATGCAGGACCGCAAAGGCGGCGTGTTTTTGGCGGCGACGTCGAACAACATCAACAAGCTGCCGCCGGAAATGCTGCGCAAGGGGCGCTTCGACGAAATTTTCTTCGTGGATCTGCCGACCGAAGAGGTGCGCGCGTCGATGTATGCGCTGCACTTGAAGAAGCGCGGGCGGGATGCGGCGACGTTCGACGTGCCGAAGCTGGCGAAGGCCAGCGAGGGATTTAGCGGCGCGGAGATCGAACAGTCAATCGCGTCGGCGCTCTACACCGCCTTTGGACAGAAGCAGCAACTGACAACGGAGATTTTGCTGGGAGAGATCCGCGGAACGCAACCGCTCAGCGTGACGCGTGCGGAGGACGTGCAAGCAATTCGAGAGTGGGCGAAGGCGCGGGCCGTGCCGGCGGATTAATTTTGCCGCCACGCACGGACACTACTACGGGAGGACCCTGCCGTTTTTGAGAGTATAGGTTTCGCCGTCGCTTCTGGTGAGGACGATGTCCTGTGGACCTAGCTGGCGCCGCCAGAACGGTTAGCGTCAGGGTGTTTTCGTCGGTGAGACTAACCGAGCAGGCGACTCCGCCTACGGTTGCGCTCGTGCCGGAATCGAAGCCGCTGCCGCGGACGGTGATCAGGGTGCCGGGGTGATTACGCTAGTTTCAAGGATGGGTCGGCGTTTAGGGTTGTGTCGGCTAGGTGGTTGGCGCGGAATTGGTAGTAGGCGGCGGCAGCGATCATGGCGGCGTTGTCTGTGGAGAGGGCGCGGCTGGGGAAGAAGACATTAATGCCGGAAGATTGCGCGCGCTGCTCGAAGGTGGAGCGGAGTTGCGAGTTGGCGGCCACGCCGCCGGAAACGAGGATGCTTTCGGCGGAAAGTTGGCCGGCGGCGGCCATGGTGCGATCGACTAAGTCGCGGACTACCGCGTTTTGAAACTCGCGGACCAAGGCTAGCGTTTGCGGGCTGCACAATGGCAGGAGTTGCTCGAATCTGCGTTCGCCCCGCGCCAGGGCTGCTTCCCTTTTCAGGATTTCCGAGCCGTATTCGCAGTGTTCGCGGACGTGGTAGAGCACCGCGGTCTTCAGGCCGCTGAAGCTGAAGTCCAGTGGATTGCTGCGAGTTTTGGTGGGGCCGAATTTTACAGGGGCTGGGGCCCCATGGGCGGCGGCCGCTAAGCGGTCGAGGATGGGGCCACCCGGATAGCCCAAGGCTAGGAGCTTGGCAACCTTGTCGTAGGCTTCGCCGGCGGCGTCGTCGCGGGTTTGGCTGATTTTTTTGTAGCGGAATGTCGGGCTGTTGGCGTCCTGGGCTACTTCGTAGAGGACGGTGTGGCCGCCGGAAACGATTAGACAGGCCGCTGGGAGTTTCGGGCTTATTCCGACTTTGTGAGCTTCCAGAAAAACCGCGTGGACGTGGCCTTCCAAGTGATTGACCGGAATGAGCGGCTTGCCTAAGGCTTGGGCAAGTGTTTTGGCGTAGGTGATGCCGACCAGGAGGGCGCCTACCAGACCGGGGCCTTGGGTTACACCGATAGCATCGAGATCGGCCAGGCGGAGGTTCGCTTGCGCCAGGGCTTCGCGAACTACCGGAACGATTTGGCGGAGGTGTTCGCGGGAGGCTAGCTCGGGGACTACGCCGCCGTAGAGGCGGTGGATGTCGATCTGCGAGGCGACGATGCTGGAGAGGATTTCGCGGCCGTCGGCGACGACGGCCGCGGCGGTTTCGTCGCAGGAGGATTCGATGGCCAGAATGCGGGTCGACATGGTCGTTTTTGCGAGTGCAATTTTATGCTAGCACACGGGTGAGAGCATTTCCTCCCGGGGCCAAAGCCCCTCGTGGGCGCGGCTTCCTGTCGGAGCGGAACCTCCAACCCACGGAGGCCTGCGCTCGCTGGAGGTTTGGATCGCGAGACCGCAGGAGGGGTCTAAATACCCGCTACTACACGGTGGCACCCATCGCTTGGATTCGTGCGGAAGATTACGAGACACAGTCAGGCGTGGGCCTGATTGACAAAGGCGGTGCGGCACCGCTACTGTGCGGAAGAAGAGTAGCTGAATCCTTTGGATCGAGATCACACCTGATTATGACTTCGCACGATACGGCTTCTTTGTCGAACCATGCTTCTGTTCGGAAAGTACGCAAAGCGGTATTGCCCGCCGCGGGATTGGGAACGCGGTTCCTTCCCGCGACCAAAGCCCAGCCGAAGGAGATGTTGACCGTCGTTGATAAGCCGCAGATTCAGTATGTGGTGGAGGAATGCGTCGCGTCCGGGATCGAGCACATCATTATTGTGACCGGCAAGGGTAAGAACTCGATCGAAGATCATTTCGATTCGTCGCCGATGCTGGAGAGCTTCCTGGAATCCAAAGGAAAAAAGGATCAGGCCGACTTGATCCGGGACATCAGCAACATGGTGCAGGTGAGCTACACGCGGCAGAAAGAGCCGCTGGGTTTGGGTCACGCCGTGCTGGTGGCGCGGGATTTAGTGGGCGATGAGCCTTTCGCAGTGCTGCTCGGGGATGTCCTGATTCCGGGCGAGAATCCGGCTACCAAGCAGCTGATCGATGTTTATGAGGCTACCGGGGTTGGGGCTATCGCGGTGGAGGAAGTTCCAAGGGACCGCACTTATTTGTACGGCATCGTGGCAGGAGAGCCGGCGCCTTTGCCGCCATTTGGGGCGCGCTTGCTGCGGATTCGGGACTTGGTGGAAAAGCCCAAGCCCGCGGATGCGCCTTCGAACCTGGCGATTACCGGGCGGTACGTTTTGCCTCCGGCGATATTTGATTGCCTGGCGCGAACGAAACCTGGGGCTGGCGGCGAGATTCAGTTGACCGACGGGATGCGGATTTTGGCGCAGGAGCAGGGCCTTTGGGCCTACATCTACGATGGCGTTTCTTACGATGCGGGGGATAAGTTGGGATTTTTGAAGGCTACCGTGGAACTGGCTTTGCAAAATACAGAGCTGGGGGCGGATTTTCGGAGTTATTTAAAGACGTTGAAGTTGTAGCGCTAGGCCGCGAGGACGCGGCGTCGCCAAGGCAAGCTGGGGGGCGCAGGAGTCTTGCGTCCCTACAACTGCTTTCACGGCGATCGCGCGAATTTACTTCTTGGCGGGTTTCTCGGACTTCTTTTCCTTTGTGTCTTTTACTTCCTTAGTTTCCTTTGCAGAAGTATCCTTCGTTCCCGAGTCTTTTGCCGAATCCTTCGAGGCGGAGTCTTTCTTGTCGGAGGTGGAGTTATCTTCTTTGCTGCCATCACCGGAGCTGGTGCCGACGGATTTTTTGCCGGCGTAGTCGGTTACATACCAGCCGGAGCCTTTGAACTGGATGGCCGAGGCGGAAATCAGGGCCTCCACTTTGCCGCCGCAGTGCGGGCACTTTTTGAGATGCGGGCCGTTGACCGGCTCGATTTTCTCGGTACGGCGGTTGCACTTCAGGCACTTGTACTCGTACAGGGGCACAGACCTCTCCTTGCAAAGGTGCGAACTGGTGAGTATATCATGCGCGGGATTTTGGCTTCGAGACGCGTGCTAGACTCTAGCGCAAGGCGGGCGAAATTTCATGAGCGACAAAAGTTCCGCAGAGGAGTCGAACGACTCGGACGAGGCGTTGCAGGATGGCCGAGCAGTGGCGCCTCCGGCGGAGGCAACGGGCTGCTTGTATCTGGTGGGCACGCCGATCGGCAACCTGGAGGATATTACGCTGCGGGCGTTGCGGATCCTGCGAGAAGCCGATCAGATCGCGGCGGAAGATACGCGCCACACGCAAAAGCTTTTACAGCACTACCAGATCGCGCGGCCGCTGGTAAGTTATCACGAACACAACGAGATGACACGGGCGCCGGAGTTGCTGATCGCGCTCGAACAGGGAGCCAAGATCGCGCTGGTCAGCGATGCTGGGATGCCGCTGGTGTCCGATCCCGGGCACCGGCTGGTGGCGCTTTGCTTGCGGCATCAGATACCCGTGGTGCCTGTGCCGGGGCCGTCGGCGTTGCTGGCGGCGCTTTCGGCTTCCGGACTGCCGAATGAGGAATTTCTTTTTGTAGGATTTTTGCCGCAACGCAGCGGAGAGCGACGCCGGGCGTTGGAGCGGCTGCGGATCGAGGATCGCACGATCATTCTCTACGAGGCGCCGCACAGGATCGCGGAGTGCGTCACCGACGCACGGGAGATTCTGGGCGACCGCCCGGCGTGCCTGGCGCGGGAAGTGACCAAGCTGCATGAGGAATTCCGGCGCGGGAAGCTGTCGATGATTGCGAGTTCCTTGGAAGAGCGGCCGGCTCGAGGAGAAATTACTCTGCTAATTGGGCCGGCGGATCCGGGCGACGCGCGCGCACACGTCGATTCCGCGCAGAACCTGTCGGACCGCGTGGAGGAGTTGATGAAGCAGGCAAAGATGGATCGGAAGGATGCTTTGAAGCTGGCCGCCAAGGAACGCGGATTAACGCGACGTGCGGCGTACGACCGCATGATCGAAGAGCGCGACTAGGTCAGCGAATAGACCGAGAGGCGAGTAGCGGGCCAGTTTCCGATTCGCGCTTTTATCACCGGCGATCGAAGGCTGCTAATCTTGCTGTGGCCCGCCGTTGGTAGCAAAATTCGTTGCGTCGTGGGCAGGACAAGCGTAGGCTGTGCCTGACCCAGCCGCCCAAACCCGGAAATTCCGGGTCGATGTTCACCTTACCCCGTTCACAAGAACCCCCGAAACAAGGGAGCTCCGATGTCCGTAACGCTAACGCACGTTCAAGATGTTTTTAAGAACCTTGAATCCAGCAAAGAAGATGAGTTTTTCGCTTACGTTGCGGATGACGTTGATTGGATCGTCGAGGGAACTCATCCGCTTGCGGGGCACTATCGCAGCAAAGCGGATTTTCTCGCCCACACTTTTGAAGAACTTGGCAAGGTGTTGCCGCAAGGCGCTCAGCTGCACGTAGAGCATGCATTGGTGAGCGGGGACTGGGCCGTTGTTGAATTGCATTCCCTTGCTACCGCGAAGAATGGCCTCCGATTTGACAACCGCTACTGTTGGGTTTGCCGGTTCGAAGGCGCAACAGATCGTTGAGGTCCGAGCGTATTTGGATTCGGCCCTCGTGGCCCGCCTCTTCCAAGAGAACCCCATTGTCGAAGCGGGCCGAGCGTTAGGGGCCGCGACATAAAGAGGGCAGCGGAGGAGAAAGAAGCTCATGGAAGAGTGGGCGCTTGCAAATCCCCTTGCATATTAGCGTCTTGGCATTACGGCTAGCGGACGCCTGGTACCGAGAAAGTCCACAGGGATGCCGGCGCTACCAGGAGGAGGGCGCGGTGCATCGAGGGCAAGCCGCGTTGCCGGAAACTGACCCATTCGCAGGAGTGCAGCATTTTGACCGCGGAATGGTCTGGAGGCATACTGCGAATTAGCCGAAGTCCCGGCCCGACAGGGCGCACGGTGCGCAGGAGGGTCTATGAGATCGATCTTCCATAGCACGTTTTTTCAACCAGCTGGTCACGTTCTTGTTTTTAGCGCGAGTTTTAGTCTGCTCTTTGTGTTATCGGCCGTCGATGGCGCAACAGACCGTGTCGCGCGTTCTGGATCGGGCAGGAACGGGGACACGGATACGGGAATCGCCGAAAACACCAAGCCGCAGAGTGACCACGGCATTCCCGCGGGTACCATCCTCCCGGTTCTCTTGCCGTCGATCTCCTCAAAGCGCGCCAAGGACGGGGACCGAATCAAGTGCAAACTTGCGCAAGACGTTCGACTGGCAGACGGCACCACGATTCACGCAGGCACGACCGTGCTCGGCGACGTCGTGGCCATCACGGGCGCGGGACGCGGCGCAACGTTGACGATAAAGTTTGACGCGCTCGTGCGACAGGGAAAGTCGACGTTCATCCGAACGAATCTACGGGCACTGGCATCGACTCTGGAGATCGAAGAGGCGCAGATTCCCGTGTCGGGCCCTGGCGAGAGTGACGTGTACGACTGGCTCACTACTCAACAGGTTGGCGGAGATTCGGTTTACGGCAAGCAAGGCCCGGTCGAACGAGGCTCGCAGGTCGTGGGTGAAAGCACTTACCGGGGCGTATTCGGTCGGGCGCTCGCCAGTGCCGATGGCGGTTGCCATGGTGCGGTCGCTGGGAACGATCAGCCGCAAGCCTTGTGGGTGTTCTCCGCCGACGCGTGCGGACTTTACGGTTTCGCCGACCTCGAAATCCGCCACGCCGGACGAACCGAGCCGCTGGGAGAGATCGTTCTGGAGTCAAAGCGGGGCCCGGTGCGAATACGAAGCGGAAGCGGGGCTCTGCTGCGGATTGATGGGCACGAATAGGATTGGCACGCTAGGGAGCGACAGCAGCAGCTAACGGCTGTCGGTACGCGATGTGCTCGGACACAACCAGGAAATGGCTGTGCCGCCAGGAGAGCCCACACAAACTCTAAGCCACGGTTTCCGGTTGGAAGAGGCGGCGGAACCGTGGGCCTGTGAATTGGACGCCTACCAGGCGCTGACCGGTCTCTGCGTCGCGGACGTGCACGACGCGACCTTGCGTGGCGAAGTCAACCTCTTTTTCCTTGCGGCGGGCTCCGAAATGGGATTGCGGGATGCAAATCTCGAGGTCGGAACCGATAGCCACGTCAAAGTGGGTAATAAATGCGGCGCCACCCCGGCATAGATTTTCGCTGGACGTTTCTTCCTCGAAATTGATGCCGCGGGAGTCACGCCCACGGACTTTGAGAGGCAGGCGGACGGCGATCCTACGCTCCGCGCGCGGTTTCGAGGTGGAAGGGCTGCTGCTGACTTCTTGAAGCATGCGCTGGAGCCTCGCTTTCATTTCTGATGACCGCGGAGCGGTCATTTCCTGAGGTGACCGCGGAGCGGTCAACTGCTGCGGATGCGGCGAGGTGGTGCTCGAAGAATCGTTCCACGCTGCCTAGCACCTCTTGCTGAGTCTTAGCCGCATGCACGGTACGACGGAGTTCGCCGCCGTTCCCCACGCCATGCGTGAACCAGCAAGCGAACTGTTTCATTTTGCCAACACCATCGGGAAGGTTGGCAGCGGTAATTTCCTGGAAATAGCCAGAGAGTAAACGGTGCCTGTCGGCGTCGGTGGGATTGTCATAACGGCCGGTGGCGAGGTATTGGGCCATCTGGCTAAAAATCCACGGGTTAGTAGCCGCAGCGCGGCCGATCATCACAGCGTCGCAACCAGTGACGTTTACGATGCGCTCGGCATCTTCGGGCGAGTTGACGTCACCATTACCGATCACCGGAATGGTCACGGCCTGCTTGACGGCGGCGATCAGGTTCCAATCGGCTGCGCCGGTGTAGCCTTGGCTTCGAGTTCGCGGGTGAACGGCGACACCTTCGACTCCGGCGTCCTGGGCCATCTTCGCCACCTCGACGGCCACTACGGAATTTTCGTCCCAGCCGGCACGCAGTTTGATGGTCAGAGGAATTTTTACGGCGGCGCGGACGGAACGGAAGATTTCGCCGAGCAGTGGCAAGTCGCGCAGCAAGCCGGAGCCGCCGCACTTGACCACTTTCTTGGCTGGGCAGCCGAGATTGATGTCCACGGCATCGTAGCCGAGGTCTTCGACCATCCTCGCGGCGTCGGCCATGACCTCGGGGTTTGCGCCGAACAGTTGCGCGGTGATGGGGTGCTCGTCTTCCTGGAAATAGAGATAGCGCAGGGTTTTCTTGGCGCTGCGAGTGATACCTTCGGAACTGGTGAATTCCGTCATCAGCAGGCCGCAGCCGCCGAGACCACGAATCACGCGACGGAACAGCGTGTCGGTGACGCCAGCCATGGGAGCGAGGATAGTGGCCGGCCTGATCGTCAGATCGCGAATTTTGTACGACGCCGGAATCATGGTAACGGCTAGTATAGCAACAGAGCTGCGACTCAAACCGCCGAAAGACGACTAATCAACCGTAAACGGGCAATTCCCCTCGCGCCGATGCGGGCCATTGCAGTCTTGACACTGTCTAGACAGTTATCTACATGCCGCGATCGGTTTGGGACGTGAAGAGGCGGGATTTTTATGAAGAAGGAATATGATTTTTCGAAATTAAAGAAACTGAAGAACCGGTACGCCGGCAAGAATAAGGCCGTGGGAATCAATCTGAGCCAGGTGGTCGTTGACTGCTTCAAAGCCAGAAATTGATGGATCTCTATTTGTTGGATTTCGCCAAGCGGCGAAAGAAGTTATCGATGCGGGTCGCATAGTTGAGCGCTTTCTGTAGAGCGTTTACAGCGTTGTGGGCGGCTCCGCGGCGACCTGAGCTCCAGCCAAATCCTCGGGCACCTCACGCAACGCCGGCTGCAAAGTGAGTTGCTCGGGCAGGGATGAGTTTTCCGCCCCCGCGTCGGCCAGCTTCAAAAATGCATCGAGCTTGAGAAACTTCCGGCCCAGCGCGTTGCTGTACGCCGACCATTCTTCGTCGCCGCCTCCGCTGGCGAGTGCCACGCGCACCGCCGCAAGTTTTGAATCCAAATCGTCGAGATAGTGGAACACCATGGCTTCGCGAATCATGGGAAGCTTTGGCGAGCCGAACTCGTACTGGCCGTGATGGCTGATCAGCACGTGCTGGACAACGGTTTTTAGTGGCGCGGGAAAACCTTCAATTTTGTCCATCGCGCGGGTGACCGTCTCGAGTTCCATGACGATATGACCGAGAAGCTGGCCGGGCGTGGTGTAGCCGATGGCGCGCTCGTAGCACAATTCTTCCAGCTTGCCAACGTCGTGCAAAAGCGCGGCGGTCAACAGAAGATCGACATCAAGCTCGGGATAGTGCCCCGCGACAACCTTCGCCATGCCGCAGAGACCAATGACGTGTTCCAGCAAGCCGCCGAGATACGCGTGGTGCATCACTTTGGCGGCCGGGGCGCGTTTGTAGCACTTGGCGGTGTCGGGATCGCTGACGATTTCCAGGACCAGCTTTTTCAGCCAAGGATTGCGAAGCGACTCTGCATACGCAAGCAATTGCGCCCACATTTTTTCGACGTCGGCGGCGGTGTGCGGCAGATAGTCGGCGAGGTCGATCTCGTCGGGCTTGGCGAGGCGAACCTGCACCAGAGCGAGTTGCGGCTTGTTGCGATACACCTCGACCCGCGCTTGAACCTTTACGAAATCGTCGCGATGGATGTCTTTCGCGATGACCTCAAACTGTTCCCACATGCGCGCTTCGATCGTGCCGCTGCGGTCGCCGAGTTCCAAGCGAAGATACGCGCGGCCTTCGCGCGTGTTGCGGACCTCTTTTTCGTGAACGAGGAAAAAACTGGTGACGGTTTGCTCGGACAGCAGATCGGTGACGAAGCCAGTCTTCATGCCCCGGAAGCCGTTCCGGACCGCTTGCCAAACAGCAGGAACTTCTTGCGTCCCTTCTTCGCTGCCTTGGTGGCCTCCGGCGTGGCATTTACTTCCTGGATCTCGGAGTTGCCGCCACCCGCTATATCCTGATAGCCGGGCTTGATTACAACGTAGCTTTGTTCGCGAAGCGTTTTCAAATAGTCGCGCAGCTTCGGCTCCATGCGTTCGGAATAGAGTTTCTCGCTGATTTCGCCCTCGACCTTGCTCAGGGCTTGTTCTCCTTCGTCGTAGTGTTCCAGGACCTGCAGGACCAGGTAGCCCTGTTTGGTGTCCATCACTTCGGTCAGATCGTTCTTTTTCATCTTGAAGACGGTGTCTTCGAGTTCCTTGGATAGTTCGCCGCGCTTATAGACCCCGAGGAAGCCGCCCTGCTTGGCAGTGCTCCCATCGGAAAAACGCTTGGCGATTTCGCCGAATTCTTCGCCGTCTTGGACGCGCTTCAGCGCCGTCTCCGCCTTTTTCTTCAGGTCGGGGAGCTCGCTGTCTTTTTTCCCCTCGGTGCTGACGACGATCTCGCGCAGGGCCACTTGTTCCGGCCGGACAAATTCCGCCTTGTGGTCGTCGTAATATTTGGCGATTTCATCTTTGGAGATGTTGATGTGCGAGCCGACTTCCTGGCTGATCACGCGCTGCGTCAGCAGGCCCTTGCGGATGTTGTCCTTGAAATCCTCCCAGTTGATGCCCTGGCTGGAGACTGCTTTCTCCAGATCTTCCATGCTGCTGAGATTGTTCTGAATGCGAATCTGGTCGAGGCGCTTGATGACTTCGCTTTCGACGCTGATGCCCATGTCTTTTCCGCGCTGCACGAGCAACGACTGGTCGATCAAGTTGCGCAGCGCGTTCTTCTGGCCATCTTCGACCTGGACCTTCAACTCCTCGGGTGTGCACTTTCCCTGGCATTCCTGCTTGGCATCGTCTTCGGCCGTGGCGCGGGCTTTGTCCAGCTCGGAGCGAGTGATGATTTCGTTGTTCACGCGAGCGATGATCTCTTCGACCACTTTCGAGTTCGTGCCCTCGACCGGCTTTTCATCCGCCTTGGGCGCAGGCTTCTTCACCGGCGGTTTCGCGGGCTGCTTGGCGGGGGCTTCGGCAGGCGCGTCCGGCGCGGTGCCGGGCTTTTCCAGCGTCGGCGCTTGAGACTGCGCCGGGGCGGGCGCCGACGGCTTGTTGTCCTGACCCTGGGCGGGCGGCGGCGGCTGATCCTGGGCCGCGAGCGGCATCGCGACCGACACAATGGTGCATAGCGTCGCGAGAATAAATAGGTTTCGCATTACTGACCTCATAGTTAAACAGTTTAGTCCTGCCCGCGAAGGCTGAGCAATACGTTTCTCACCGCCGCAGGTACGGGTTCCCCGCGGGTCACTTCCATCCACAGAACGCCGCTGGGATCAAGCCGAATGCCCTTTCGAGACCGCACCACGCTCACCAGGGCCGCCGGGTCGATGGTTGTTTCCGAATGAAAACGGATGCCGATGCGGCTGCCCTGCCGTTCGACCGCGGAAATGCGAAGCCGCTCGCACATGGATTTGAGGATGGCATACTCCAAAAGGTTATCCACGGAGGTTGGCGGGGCGCCAAAGCGGTCCTCCAGCTCCTTGCGGACGTCCTGCTTTTCTTCCTCCGAGGCGATGGAGGAGATGCGCTTGTAGGTGCGGAGGCGCAGGTTCTCGCTGGGGATGTAGTTCTCCGGTATGCGCACGTCAAAACCAAGGCTGAGCGTGGTACGTAGTTCCGGCGCGGATTCCTCTCCTTTCAGTTTGGACACGGCGCGCTCCAGCATCTGGCAATAAAGATCGAAGCCGATGGATTCAATGTGGCCGTGCTGCTGGCGGCCGAGCATGTTGCCGGCACCCCGGAGTTCGAGATCGAGGGCGGCAATGCGGAAGCCCGCGCCAAGTTCGCTGAATTCTTTCATGGCCGACAGGCGCTTGCGCGCGATGTCGGAGAGGGTGGTTTCGGGCGGGACCAGCAGATAAGCGTAGGCGCGTTGCGAAGCGCGACCTACGCGGCCGCGCAATTGATAGAGCTCAGCGAGCCCAAGGCGGTCGGCGCGATTGATCAGGATGGTGTTGGCCCTGGGGATGTCGAGGCCGTTTTCCACGATGGTGGTGGCGACCAACACGTCGGCCTCGTCGCGAATGAACTTCAGCATTACGCTTTCCAGCTCTTTTTCGCCCATTTGGCCGTGGCCGACAACCACGCGAGCTTTCGGAACCAGCTTGGTGACCAGTGCCGCCAGCGAAAAAATGGACTCCACGCGGTTGTGGATGAAATAAACCTGGCCGTCGCGCGCCATTTCGTTTTCAATCGCACGCCTCACCAGTTCTTCTTCAAACGGGGCGACTACAGTTTGAATGGCAAGGCGATCCCGGGGCGGCGTCTCGATCAGCGACATATCGCGCAAGCCTACCAGCGACATGTGCAGCGTGCGCGGAATGGGGGTGGCGGAGAGCGCCAGCGCGTCCACGTTCTTGCGCATTTCTTTCAGGCGTTCTTTGTGGGCGACGCCAAAGCGCTGCTCTTCATCGACGACGAGCAAACCCAGATCGTGAAACTTCACGTCCTTCGAGAGCAAGCGATGCGTGCCGATGACGATGTCCACTTTTCCGGCGTCCAGCGCGGCCAGGGTTTCCTTTTGCTGCGCGGTTGTGCGGAACCGGCTCAGCATTTCGATGCGCGCGGGAAATGCCGCGAAGCGCCGCTTGAAGGTTTCGAAATGCTGAAAGGCGAGGACCGTCGTGGGGGCCAGGATCGCGACTTGCTTCGAGTCGGCGATGGCTTTGAACGCGGCGCGCATGGCCACTTCTGTTTTGCCATAGCCGACGTCGCCGCAAAGGAGGCGGTCCATCGGCGTGGCGCTCTCCATGTCGCGCTTGATGTCGGCGATGGCGAAATTTTGGTCGGGAGTCTCTTCGAATTCAAACGCGTCTTCAAACTCGCGCTGGAAGTTGCCATCGGGCGAAAACGCCAGGCCGGGGGCGGTTTTTCTCGCCGCGTACAACGCGAGGAGTTGCTCGGCCATATCCTCCAGCGATTTGCGCACGCGGGTCTTGCGCGTGTTCCATCCGGTGCCGCCGAGTTTGTCGAGCGTCGGATGCGCGCCTTCGACGACACGGTAGCTTTGCACCAGGTCCATGCGTTCGAGAGGAACGTACAAGCGCGAATCCTCGGCGTAGCGCAGCAGCATGAATTCGCCGCGGCGGCCGTCAGACTCGATCTGCCGGAGGCCCTCGAACTGGCCGATGCCGTGATCGATGTGCACGATAAAATCTCCGGCTTTGAGCTCCGCGAAATCGCTGAAGAAACCGGAAGTGCGAATTTTCCGGCTGGGGCGCTCCAGGGAAGGCGTGACCTCAAACAAGTCGGAATTGCCGAACAAGGTGAGCTTTGAATCCGGGAACGCGACCCCCTCGGCGAAGGGCGCGCGAATCAACAGCAACGCGGCGGATTCATGGGCTCGTTCGGAAGTGAAACCCGCGGCGGCATCTTCCGATTCGCCCAGTACGTAGGGCGTTTCGTACTCGCGGCAAATGTCTGCGAGACGCTCCAGTTCTCCGATGCTCACGGCAGTGAGCAAAACCTTTCCGCCATCGGCGAGTTGCGACTTCACGTCGGTCATGCAAGCGACCACGTCGCCATGGAACCGCGAGCTGGGCCGCGAGGGCAGCTCAAACTGGGGAGTCGAGCCGATGCTCAGCGCGAGTTGCTCGAGATTGACTTGGGAGGCTTTCTCCAAAGCGGAGGCGAACTGCCGTTCGGTCCAGAAGTAGTGTTCCGCGGTCGGAGCGTTTGCGTGGGCGTGACGCTCGTAATTTTCGACCGCCTGCGCCAAATGCTTTGTGGCGGCCTCACGCAGGGCCGCCGGCTCATCCAGGAATACGACCGGGCGGAGTGAACTTTCGGAAAGCTCGAAGAGCGCACTTTGTCCTGCCTGGCTGCGCGGCCCGAAGAAAGATGGATTTTCCCACGCCGCTTCCTCACCACCCTCGGATCGTTCCGGGGGCGGTACGGACCATTCGGTGAGCGGCAACAGCGTCGTGCGCACAACGGGTGCGATCGACCGCTGCGTGCGGGGATCGAATTCGCGCACGGACTCGACGGTGTCGCCGAGGAGCTCGATGCGTACCGGGCGCGGCGACTCCGGCGAAAAAACGTCGATGATGCCGCCGCGCACTGCAAATTGGCCGGGCAGCTCCACCATTTCGGTGCGCGTATAGCCCACCGAGCCGAGATGCAGCAGGAGGTCCTCCAGCGGCACCTCCGTATCGCGAGCCAGCGTGCGCGCAAGAGAAAGGTAGACGTAGGGATCCTGGTAGCGCCACAGCGCGGCGGTGACCGGAGCGATGACCAACGAGATTTGGCCGTCTGCCAGGCGAAATAAGGTTGCCGCGCGGCGCTCCAGGATATCCGGGTGGGGGCTCTGCGATTGCCAGGGCAAGGTGTCAAACGCGGGCAAAGTCGTAACGCCACCTAGCGCCCCAGGGAAAATACCGGCGAAAAAACGGATGGTCTCCGCCAGCGCTTCCGCCCGGCGATTCGACTCCGTGACGAAAAATGCCGGCCGGCGCAGTTCGTGCGTGATATATGCCGCGACCAGCGCCTTGGCGACGTCGTGCAGCCCCGAAAGCGAAATGTGATTGCCGCCGGAACGTAACGCCGCGAGGGCGCTATCCATCGACGGATGGCGCAGCACACTCTCCAGTCGTTCACGTACGGCGGGAAGAATCATTCGTGAGGTATCAGGAATCCACGCGAGAGGCCGAGGCGCCCTCGCGAATCTTTCTCAAAATGTCGCTGGTCGAGAAACCGGGCACCACCGCAGCGGAAACGACGCGTCCGCCGGCAGCTTCGACTTCTTCGCGGCCTACGATCTTGTCTCCGGCCCAGTCGCCGCCCTTCACCAGCACGTCGGGAAGCAAGCGAGCGAGGACTTCGCGCGGGGTCAGATCGTCGAAGATGACGACGGCATCCACGCACTCCATGGCGGCAAGAATTTCCGCTCGTTCCCGTTCCGGCAACACCGGGCGGCCTGCGCCCTTGAGTTGGCGCACGCTCGCGTCGCTGTTCAAGCCGACGATCAACGCGTCGCCAAGATCGCGGGCCAGTTCCAGACTGCGAATGTGACCCGGGTGCAAGATGTCGAAGCAGCCGTTGGTGAACACCACGCGGCGCCCGTTGCGTTTCTCGCGGCCAAACCGCAGAATCGCTTCGTCCAGAGTGAGAACCGCCGAACTGTTCAAAGGATCTCCATTGCAGGCATCGCGGCGAATGAGAATGACGCTTCGTGAAGCTCTAGTTTATCACGCGCGTGAGGGGCGGCGCTTGCAGGCCGGCAGTTGCCGATGAAAGCACCCGGCTGGGGCCGGGCGGTCAGTGGCGTTCTGCTCTGTGTCGTCGGATTTGTGCTCGCGCGAGCTACACCTTTTCGCGAGACGACGGTCATTGTGGACGCCGGAGGCTGCCGACTGGTCACCGACATCGTGGACGCCGGCAACGATACCGTGCAGGGCTCGGTCATCTTGCTGCACGGTCTCGCCGCAAATAAGAAAATCATGGCGTACCTGGCGCGGGGGTTCGCGCTGTTGAACTTACGCGTGTTTGCGCCTGATTTGCCGGGACATGGCCGCACGCCGGGGCCGTTTTCTTTCGCGCGGGCCGAGACTTGCAGTGATTCCTTTGTGCGGCAGCTGATTGTGCGTGGCGCTGTCGACCCGACCCGCACAATCCTGGCGGGTCACTCCATGGGCGGAGCCCTCGCCATCCGAATCGCCGCCGGCACTCCGGTCGCCGGGGTCATCGCGGTCTCGCCCGCACCCATGGTCACAACCTACGGGGTGGCCGCCTCCATGCTGATTTTTCGTGATCCGCCACCGACTCCTGCCAACACGCTGGTCCTTAGTAGTTCGCTCGAAACGCGCTTCGTTCGCGATTCCGCCCGCGGCCTGGTCGCCGGGAACGCCGCAGCCACGGGCAAGTACATGGTGATTCCCCGCTCAACGCATGTGAGCTTACTGTTCGATCCGGAGGTAGCGCGAGCGTCGCAAGCCTGGGCGGCACATGTTTTGAACCTCGACTCCAATGCGGCGCTGCCTTCGCGCTTGCCACTCGCGGGGTCGATCATGGGATTCCTGGGTATCCTTCTGCTAGCCGGGCCGTTCTTGCGCGAGACACTGGGAAAAACCCCGATACGGAATGCGACGGAAGGAAAAGCCGAAACAGCGACCACGATTGCCGAGACTCCCGTTGAGACCGTGTCGGCGATCGATGCCCGGTCTGCCGGACGTATGCTCTTCGGGATCGCGGCCGCATCGATCGTCATTGTGGGACTGCTCCGGGCCGGGAACCCGTTCGGTGTGTTGCACGTCTTTGAAGGCGACTACCTTGCAGGGTTCTTGCTGATCCTCGGAGTCGTTTTGTTGCTGCTTCATCGGAGCGGGGTCGCCGGTCTTCGGCCAGTAAAACCCCGCCCGCTGCTGGCCGCCGGGTTCGCGGCCATCGTCTTGCCGTTGCTGATCTATTCGTGGCTGGATCTCACGATCAGCGAAGCGTGGCTCAATTCCGCGAGATGGCTGCGCTTGCTCCCTCTGTTTGCCTTTTTCCTTCCCTACCACGCTGCGGAAGAGTTGCTGCTCGATCGCCTGCAGGATTCCGTCAACGGGCGGCGGTTTGCTCTGGCGTTGTCTTTTCGCTTCATCGCCTGGTGCGCGTTACTCGCCGGCATTGTTCTGCTGCACAACGGCGAAATCTTGCTGGCGCTTCTAGCACCCTATTTCGCAGTGTTCTGCCTGCTCCAACGTACAGGTATGGATGTTGTCCGAAACGGCACCGGGTCGGCTCTGGCGGCGGCTCTCTTCGGTGCTATACTCCTCGCTGGATTTTGCGTGGTTGTCTTCCCGATCATTTGAAATGGCCTCCTGACTGGAGGCTCAGCCGCCAGACCGGTTCCGCAACCCGGCGACGGAATTTGATGCTGTCAGAAAGAAAGCCAGATGGCAGACATTGCGATCGTCGGCGGCGGCCCGTCCGGCGCGATGTGCGGCGAACAGCTAGCGCGCGCAGGACATACGGTCGATATTTTCGACGAGCACCTCGCGTGGGAAAAGCCCTGTGGCGGCGGGCTGACGCACAAGGCCATCCAGTGCTTCCCTTTTCTTCTCGACAATCCCTACCCCAAAAAATTGGTGAATTCGGTGGAACTGATCAGCAGCAACGATCAGCGAGCCATGCTCGACATGTCTCACCCGATCGTGATCTATTCGCGCACGGTGCTGAACGGCATGCTGCTCAACCGCGCCGCGGAGGCCGGCTGCAAGGTGCAGCGCTCCCACGTGTTTGAGGTCGACACCTCCAGCCCAAAACCGCGTTATTGCGTGGAAGGCGAATGGAAGACCGCCGATTTTCTGGTTCTCGCCGCCGGAGCTCGCAATCGATTGCTGCCGGAGACGCGCCCCCTGCAGCGCGACGAACTGGAGATCACCCAAGGCTATTTTGTGCCGCAAAACGCGGACGCCATCACCATCAAGTTTCTGCGAAATTTCGAGGGCTACATCTGGTCCTTCCCGCGGTGCGACCACCTGTCGGTTGGAATCTGCGGCAGCATGGCGGCGCACACCAGCACGGAGCTGAAAACGCATCTCCAGACGTTTGTCGGGAAGCAGAAAATTTGCACCGAGGGCGCGCAATTTTATAGTCACGTTCTTCCGTCGCCGCAGGAACGCACCCTGTCCGAGCGCACGGTGCTGGGCAAGAATTGGGCGCTGATCGGCGACGCCGCCGCTTGGGTCGATCCCCTCACCGGCGAAGGGCTTTTCTACGCCATGAAATCCGGCGAATTGCTCGGGAAGTCGCTCGTCGAAGGCTGCCCGGAAAAATATCCGGCCTGGGTGAAAGCGTCGTTCTCGGCGGAGCTCGAATTCGCGGCGCGCATCGTGCGGCGTTTCTATCGCGGCTCGTTTCTGGGCACGACGGTGACCACGCGTATGGTGCAGCTCATGCGGCGCAGCGCGGTTTTCCGCCAATTGATGGGCGACATTTTCAGCGGCACGCAGGACTACACCAGCCTGAAACACCGCTTGTGGGGGCACCTGGGGATCACCGTGAGCGACTTCGTCGCCAGCGTGATGAATTTCGAAGGTCCCGCGACCGCCGCTGCACCGCGCAGCAGCGCCGGAGCCGACTGACCTCTGTTTCGCCCTACTCGCTTGCGAATCAGATTTCTCCGGTCTTCCGCACGATATAGTTTCCTTGACGCCGCAGGCATCCAACCATGAGGGCAGATCATCCCCGTTATAACTCGAATATGGACCCGGACCTGACCGCAAAGACGGCGAAGAAAACGAACGTGTGGAAGGCCTTGCCCGAAATCTGGCGCCTCATCCATCCGCGTCGAGGTTTGCTTGCCCTTGGCCTGCTCCTTATGGCCATCAACCGTGTCTCCGGGCTGGTCTTGCCGGCTTCCGCGAAATATTTCCTGGATGGCGTGATTGGGAAGAGGCAAATCCACCTTCTTACACCCATCGTCCTCAGCATTCTTGCGGCGACCTTGGTACAGGGCCTTACCTCTTTTACGCTAACGCAGCTGCTCTCGAAGTCCGCACAACGCATGATCACGGACCTGCGTCGTCAGGTCCAAGCGCATATCGGACGCCTTCCCATCTCGTTTTACGATGCCAATAAAACCGGAGTGCTGGTTTCGCGCATCATGAGCGACGTCGAAGGAGTACGCAACCTCATTGGCACGGGGCTCGTCGAGTTTGTCGGTGGCCTCATGACCGCGGTGTTTGCACTGATTTATCTCTTGCACGCCAATGCCACCATGACCGTCGTGGCCTTCTCGATCATCATCGTTTTCGGAGTGGCCATCAGCAAGGCTTTCAAGACCATTCGGCCTATTTTCCGGGCGCGGCCCAAAATTACCGCCGAGGTGACCGGCCGATTGACGGAGTCTCTTGGCGGCGTGCGGGTCGTGAAGGGTTACCACGCGGAGGAACGCGAAGAAAAAATCTTCGCAAGCGGAGTGCAGCGGCTGCTGGACAATGTTTTGAAGACACTAACTGCGACCTCGCTGATGAGCCTTTCCGGCGCTACCCTCATGGGCATTGTTGGCGCGCTGATGTACGAGTTTGGGGGACGCTCCATTCTTGCCGGGCAAATGACACCGGGCGGATGGTTGGCCTTCAACGCGTTTCTTGTGTTGCTGGTCGCTCCGGTCTTCCAGATCGTCGCCATCGGGACGCAAATCACCGAAGCGATCACAGGGCTGGAGCGCACGCGCGAGATCCTGAACGAAGAAAAAGAAGATGAAGCCGCCGGCCGCACGGTGACGCTAGGCCGCATCAACGGCCGGGTGGTGATGGAAGACGTGAGCTTCGCCTACGACACGCGCAAGGAAGTGCTGCGCGATGTCAGCTTTCAGTCGGAGCCAGGAACGGTCACAGCGCTGGTAGGGCCATCAGGCGCCGGTAAATCCACGATTATTGGCCTGGTGGCTGCGTTTTACGTTCCTCTGGGCGGCCGCGTTCTAGTGGACGGCGTCGATCTGGCAACCGTAAAACTCAGTTCCTACCGCACGCAGCTCGGCGTCGTGCTGCAGGAGACGTTCCTTTTCGACGGCACGATTCGCGAAAACGTGGCCTTCGCCCGGCCCGACGCCACGGAACAGGAAATTCTCGCCGCCTGCCATATCGCTCGCGTCGATGAATTCGCGGAGCACTTCGAAAAACAATACGACACCATCGTCGGCGAGCGCGGCGTAAAACTGTCTGGCGGCCAAAAACAACGCGTATCCATCGCCCGCGCCATCCTGGCCGATCCGCGCATCTTGATCCTCGACGAAGCCACCTCGAGCCTCGACTCCGAATCCGAAGCCCTGATCCAGGAAGGCCTGCGCTACCTGATGCGCGGCCGCACCACGTTCGTGATCGCGCACCGTCTCTCCACCATCCGCCGAGCCGATCAGATCCTGGTCGTCGAAGCGGGCCGCATCATCGAACGCGGCACGCACGAATCGCTCTACGCCGCCGGCGGCCGCTACTACGACCTGTACACCAAGCAGCACGCCGTCCAGGCCAACCTGTTCCTCGCGCCCGGTGAGGGCGATGTAGAACCTGTCGATCTAAATGGGGAAAAAGGGCAACCAAGCCCGAGCGGGCGCCCCGACTCCCAGCTGCCCGACGCCATTCGATTAATCCGCGGCCAATAAGCCTATGTCGGCGCCGGGCTTTAGCCCGGCCCGCCCCAAGTTAAGCTGTAACCGCAGGTCTCCGCATGACGGGTTTCTTCGCGGCCGTAGGCGGCGGAATCAGGCTGGCCATCTTGCGAATCATCGCCAGCACCAAGCGCTTGTCGCCTTCCGACAACGTGGTGCTGAATCTCTTGATCTCCGCCAGGAAGCGAATTTCATCCTGCGAAAGCTCTCCCAGCATTTTCTGGGATTCGCGGTCGCGAGGCGTCTCGGTCCCGGGGAAAAAGTCCGCGAGGGAAATATCCATGGCCTCCGCGATCTTGGCCAGCGTCTCGAGCGACGGCACGGTATGGCCGTTCTCCACGCGCGACAAATAGCAACGCAGCAGGCCGGTGCGGCGCTCGATGTCGCCTTGCGACAACCCCCGCTGGCTGCGATACGTCTTAATCACTTCTCCGATGTTTACCCGCGGCTTCTCTTTTGGCACGACGTTAACCTCCACTCTACGGGGGTAGCTTAGTCACTAACAGTAAAAGCCGCAAGCCGCTTTTTGGGTGCCATGCAGCGAAGTAGGCAATGGGGGTCCTCCAGCCATTCCAAAAGCGGAAAGGCGAGCGAGAGCCCGCCTTTCCGTCCAAACCCCAGAGAATCTGTCGAATTCCGCTTTTTAGCCCTGCGCAGGCGTAACCGTGACCGGTTGCTGCAGCCGGAATTCCAGCAGCGTTTCGCTGGGCACCTTGACCTGCTGGCCACGGGTAAGGACCTGCACTCCGGCACCGGCCGCCGAGCCTGCTCCGGCTCCGATCGCCGCACCTCGTCCGCCTCCCGCGATGGCCCCGATGATGGCCCCGGCGACTGCGCCCCCGCCTACTTTCTCGGCCGTGTTCGACCCACGCCCCTTCCCTTTCACGTTATAGTCGCTGCTGACCACCGGATAGTCCTGGCCATTGATGACCATCCGCGTCAGCTCCAACTGCAACTCCGAACTTCCCGAGAAATGGCCCGCTTCTTTGGCTTCCGCAAGCCGGCCGTAAATATCCGTACCTTTGCGCGCCACCAACGCGCCATTGAGTGTGAGATCGGTCTCCAAGCTCGCGTGGAAAATGTCGCCAACGTTGTTCTTCTTGGAATCCACGCCATCGATCATGCGCACCAATAGGGATTGCCCAGCCGGAATGACCACTTGGCCCCCAGGCGCCACCGGAACAGGCGCGGGCACCGCCGCTTGCGGTGCTGGTGCCGGACCACCGGGCAGAGTTCCATAGTTGTTCGTGAATGTCAGCGCGACAATCTCCGTTGTGTTGAAGGTCTGCACCTCTCCGTTCACCGAGAAGCGCATCAGCGCCTGCGTGCCTCCCAAAAACCTGCCCTGCAACACGCGGCCGTCCTTGAGTTCCAGCGTGTCGGCAAAAGTCCCACCCGCAAAAAGCAACCCTAAAGCCGCAATGGCAACCGAACGTGCGAAGCGATTCATCGTGATTCCCCTTGGACGAGTAGTCCATGAGCTTGGCCTGGACACCCAGCCGCGCGTATTGGTCTCCAGGATTGTAACGCGGACCGCAATATCCGGGCTCTTGCAAAATCGATGCTATCGTCTTTGATGGTTTAACCCTGGCCGGGGGATGTACTTATTGCGTCGCCTGGTACAGCTCCCGGCTGATATCCGCCATCACCGCAGAACTGTCCTTGAGATCTTCCAGACCTCGGACGAGCACCACCAGCACGAATGGTCGTTCCGCGTAAACGATCGCCGCGTCGTGGTGCAGCTTGGTCAGTTCACCTGTCTTGTGCGCCACGCGCGTACCCGCGGGAAAACCTGCAGGAATGCCTTCATTGAACTTCTGACGCTCCAGGATCTCCACCATCTGCCGCGACGCGTCCGCATCCACAGCCTGCCCCTTAGCAATGGCTTCGAGCAGGACTGCGAGTCCTTCCGCCGTGGTCGTATTATTCAACCCTTTAGCAAACGCTTTGTTGTCCTCGACCCCGCGAAGCACGTTCATTCCATCAGCGTGCAGGGTGTGTACGGTGGCGCGTATGTTCTCTACGCCCAGCCTCTGAATCATCAAATTGGTGGCGAAATTGCTGCTCACCGTGATCATCAGCTCGCAAAGCTCGCTCAGCGTCCGCGTTTGCCCAACGGCTTTGTAAAGGTCCCTCTCCGAGTCGTCCTTGGGATCGAGCGTAAACAGCGATCCGTCCGCAAGGCTGTAAAATTCATTCTTGATCGGCAGGGATTCATCGAGCTTGACCTTCCCTACCCGCACTTGGTGGAACAGCTCGATCATCACCGGAATCTTCATCGTGCTGGCCGCATGGAAGGTATCCTCCGCGTGGAACGACCAGGCCGTCCGCCCATCCAGCGTGCGAAAGGCGACCGCGACCTCGGCGCCGCTTTTCTGGATGCGCTCCTGAATGCTCGCAGCCACCTTGGGATCAATGGAGAGTGTCTGGGGAGACGGCGCTTGGGCGTCACGACTCGCGGCGGGCGCGCCAATGGCGGTCAGAAGGTAATGTTCCTGCGCCCAGAATCCCAACCCCAGCAGCGCGGAGAAAAACAAAACCAACATCACGGAACGCAGCAATACGCTCAAGACAACTCCCGCTCAGAGGAATCTCAGTCGAGGTCGCGATTGTAACTCAGGTTCTGTTCAGTTTTCGGGTGTAGCCGAAAATGCTCCGACCGGCACGCTGCCAGGCGCGATGTTGTAACCCTCCACCTCCAGCACCGGCTCCTTACCCCCCAGCGCGGCATCGTCGTAACGTGCCCTCACACTCCGTTTTTCGCCCGGAAGCAGCGAAAAGTAGTTGTCGCTCCAGAAAATCGGGGTGACATCCTCGCCGCCTTTACCCTGCGTCACACGCGGGTGCACCATGAACGCGATTCCCTCGCCGGTGTTCTCGACCGTCAGGGTCATCCAGTTATTTCGTCCGCTCTTTCCAAGCGATTGCCTGGAAACGACGATCCTGGCCGGCGGCAAAGAATTCAGCCCGGTCAAATCCGCAAACTCCGCCTGCGGCGTATACACCGTGTCCTTCCTGTGCTTCCAATCCAAGGTGTCCGCCTTGGTCGACAACCAGTAAAAATTGTCGCTCACCAGCTTGCCGGCCGCATCATGCAGATCCAGTCGCAGGAAATACGTGGTCGTCAGGTCGTCAATTTTCGGCAGATCAAAGGCCTTCGCGCTGCTATCGGCCGCCAGGTCCATCGTGATCTCGCGCGACCCCTTCTCTTTTGCGTCGATGTTGTACAGCTTCGCCGTGACTTTGGCGCCCTTCACCGCCTCATACGTCCCGTTGATCACCGCCACCGAATTGTCGTCATACGAATACTGCACGTGCACAGGTTCGGTCGCCTTCTTCGTCCCGAAATATCCGCCGGCAGGCACCAGATAATAGTCGTAGAGGTGCCAGATCAGCGATGGCCAGGCGTTGTTCAACATCCATTGAATCACGCCCGTCGAGGTGTACTTGTTCCGCGCATACGCTTCGAACATCGCGCGCTGTCCGTCGTAAGTCATCGCCTGCGCCTTGCGCTCGTAGTCGTCCAGCGATGTCGCCGTGCCGTAGCGCCGGTTCAAACCGTCGGTGAACACATTCACGGTCGTAAACCGCTCGCCGCCCGAGTGATAGTTCCACACATCGTCGATCGGCCACAGATGATCCTTGGGAATAAATCGCTCCAGCGACTCCCGCGGCGGGATCGCCGGCCCCGGGCTCGTTTCCGTGTTGTAACCGTACGCACCACCCGCGGTTGTATCTGCCAGCCAGTAAACCGGCGGCACATATTCGTATGGGCCGGTCATCTTCACTCCCGACTTCCCCGTCACCGTGGTCGGCGTCTCCGCGGCCGAAGACACTGAGGGGTTCGGCCAACGCAATTCCTGCAGAATTCCCAGGTACATTTTCTCCACGTCCGCGGGTGGTGGCCCGTCGCTGCCATAAAGCCACACAAACACGCTGGGATGATTTCGCAGGATTCGAATCTGGCTGCGCAAGGATTCGCCAGCGATTTGGTGCTGATCCTCCTTCCAGTTTTTCCACCTCTCCCACGCGTCGCAACACGTCCATCCCGGCATCACCAAAATCCCCAGCTTGTCCGCCTTGGCAAAAAGCTCCTCGCGGTCGATGCGTCCCTCAAGCCGGATCGTGTTCAACCCCATGTCGCGAACGTACGCGAGATCCGCATCCACCCGTTCCGGCGACCACCGCAAAAACATATCGGGCGCCCATGCCGCCCCGCGAATCAGCACTTTCCGCCCGTTGATCTTGAACAAGCGGTAGCCTTTCTCCGTCAGCTCCGAACTAGCCTCGCGGATCCCGAAGGTCACCTGGGCAGAATCCGAAGTCCGTCCTTCCACCTCAAAAAACAGCTTCGCGCTGTACAGATTAGGCTCGCCCATCTGGTACGGCCACCACAGCCGCGGATGCACAATCCTCAACTCGGAGTATTGCTCCGGCGAAAAAGCCACCGTCTTCGCTTCCCTCGCCGCAAGTTTCACTGTCTGGCGCACTTGTACGCCGTCAATGTCCGCGCGCAACACGCCGTTCACGTCGTGCTCCGAATTGTTCCGCAAATCCGCGCTCACCGTCAGCGCCGCGGTCTTGTACTCCGAGTCCAGCTTGCTCGAAACAAACGGGTTTCGCAGCGATACGCTGTCGCTCGCCGTCAAAAACACGTCCTTCCAGACTCCCATGTCCTTGTCCGCGGGCGTCGGATTCCAATCCACCCACGTGATGCCCAGGTCGTACTTCTGCGGCGCAAAAATCTCTATCGCCAATGCGTTCGCTTTCCCCGCAATCAGAAAATTGCTCACGTTGAATTCAAAGGTCGCGAAAGTTCCCGCCACGTCCTTCTCGTCGGCCACCTTCTTCCCATTGATCCAAATATTCGCCCGATAATTGATCCCTAGAAAGTCCAGCCACTGAACCTTCCCTTCGTACTGCGCTGGCACGACGAACTCGGTCCGGAACCACCACGAACACCGGAACGGGCTGTCCTTCGGCATTTCCTGTATCGCGAAAAACGTCTTCGTCGGGTAGTCCATCCCCGGCAGCGACTTCAGGTTCGTCCCGTAAGTCGGATCGGGATAGGTCTTGTCGTCCACCAGCGCGCCCACCACGGTGTTCGGCACCTCGGCGCGATGCCACTTGCCGGCGTCGAACCCCACCGCCGAGACCTGCTCACCCCCGGCTTTGGCCTCGCACGAAGACTGCAGTTGCCAATCCTTGTGCAGATAAATCTTCTCAGCCGAATCGGCAAATGCCGGATCAGCAAACACGCCCGCCATAGCCAGCAAAATCCCACCGATCAAAACCGCGGAACCAAAGCAACGCAGACGTGGCATAAGCCTCCGAAAATAGAAATCCCGTCGTGTTCAGACACCAGACCAGACCAGCGCATCCCAATGCGAGAAGCTCATGTTAAACCGGTTCAATACGGTTTTCCCGACTTTTTTCTACGGCCTACCTGCAAGTGCCTCCTGCGCGCAGAACCCGGCAGGGCGCTTCCTTGTCTCCCCGTTCGGCGTACACTGAATACAGGGGTCTTCTCTTTGTTCCTTAAAGTCCGCACGGCTCTAGACTCCGCCCAAGCCAAAATCAAAAACTCGTTTTCCGCCGTAAGGCTCGCCGTACGACACGCCTGGTGGCGTTCGAAAGATGGCTGGTATCGCCTCACCGCCGGCATGGAGATCAACGAACTCTGGGTGCAATTCAAGGTTGAAGCAGGCGAAAGTTCCCGTCTGTACAAACAAGACGTCCGCCAGCACGCAGGTCAAAGCGAGCGTTCCTGGAAGCGCCCCTTCAAAATCCTCGGTTATCTCTTTTCCAGCGTACTGAACAAGCTATCCCCCGCCCGCCGCTTGTTCCTGCTTCTAAACGTCATCCTGGCTTTCCTAGCGGTAATCAATTTTCATTTCCTGATCCTCACGCAAGAAATCGAATTCCTTCTGGCATTCGTCGGCCTGTTGATCCTCCTTGCATTGGTCCTAGGCGACCACATCTCCATGAAGCGCGATATCGAAATCGCCCGCGAAATCCAGCGCTGGCTGGTCCCCCGCCGCGCCCCCGATGTTCCCGGCATCGACGTCGCTTTCGCCACGCGTCCCGCCAAGACCATCGGCGGCGACTACTATGACGCCTTCCTCCGCACCACCGACGGTCCGCTGCTCATCGCGGTTGCCGACGTTGCCGGAAAAAGCGTTCCCGCCGCGATGCTGATGGCCACGTTTCAAGCGAGCCTGCGCGCTCTGGCCAGCGCCAGCGGTTCGCTTTCCGAGCTGGTTGGCGGACTCAATCGCCAGGTTTGCGCCAACAGCCAAGCCGGCCGCTTCACCACCGCGTTCCTCGCCGAGCTAAATCCCGCCAACGGCGACCTCAGCTATCTTTGCGCCGGCCACAATCCTCCCATCCTCAAACGTGAAGATGGCAGCGTCGAGCGCCTGAAATCGGACAACATTCCCCTCGGCATCGAACTGAAAGAAAAGTACAAGACGGGTTTTACCCGCATCGAACCGCGCGACCTCTTGATCATTTACACCGACGGCGTGACCGAAGCCCGCGACGAGAGCCGCAGCGAATTTGGCGAAGGCCGCTTGCTCTCCATCGTTCAGCTCGCAGGCCAGGAGCGCTCCGCGCTCACTCTCTCCAACATCATGCGCACGCTCGACGAATTCGTCGGCGCCGCGCCGCAACATGACGACATCACCTGCATGATCGTTCGCCGAACTTAGGTTTATGTAGAGCTACAGAAGCTGCTCGCCGCGAGCATGCGCCGGTGTTGGCGCGATCACTAAAAACGCAATCACTTAAAGAAAGTCTGCCCGTTGAGCAGCGCGTCCACGGCTCGCAGCAATACTTGGCCGACGTCGCCCTTGGACACAAAGCCATGCAGCCCAGCCTTTTGCGCCTCGCGAACGATACCCTCGCCTTCATGCATCGAGAGCATAAGGATCGGAATATCGGGCAGAAGTTTTCGGATTTGCTTGCCGGCCGCGAGTCCGTCAAGCACCGGCATCGAAAGGTCCAGAATGATTAAATCCGGCTTGATCTCGATGGCGTCGCGAACCGCTTCTTCACCATTGGAAGCCTCGTAGCATTTCCCGATATCCTTACGAGACTCCAGTATGGAGCACACGCCTTTGCGAACTGTTTCGTGGTCATCGGCGATCAGTATTCGTTTCACTGCACACATCCTCGTCGAGAAAGCATCATCGCGGGCGAATTGGAAAAACTTACCCGGTCCTGCCTGGTTGCCCGCAAGAATAATTCCGTAGAGAAATCAGCGGAGCGCAAACCCTTTTTTCGAGCAGGAAGTCCCCGGGCACACTGGCGACATCGCCGCCGAAAGACTCCTGTCTATCTATTCGATGGCCGCTGGCGTACAGTCAAACAGCTTCCGAAAGCAGGCCCTTACGGACAATCCATCGACTTACCCGTGGGAAGGCCCCCCACGAGTTTGCAATTTTGCACCCGGAATCGGCAACCCCCTCCGTGGTCCACGATGTATTGAGAGTCACCACCGGGAAGTCGCCGCGCGCTCGAACCGGTCACCGCGCAACACCAGGCTATCGAGAATGCCCGTTTTGGAGCAGATATGCCGAAGGCGAGCATTTCTGACCGGGTCGTCATAACGATCGAATGAAGTTGTCCTGAAAGAAGGCTTCGATGAACAATCTACCGCTTTCTCCATGGCGCACGGCCTACGCGTGTGCCATTTTTGAAACCGATCTACAAAGAATTCCTCTTCGCATTTCAGATGCACTTGCGGCCATCAACGAAAGACTTGGCGCTCCCATGGAAATTGGCGGCATTGAACAAAAGTCCATCGAGGCTGCGCAAAGAGTTCTGGCAACCCTGAAAGTGGACCAAGGGGACGCCCAAAGGTCTGCGGCAGCCAACGGCGACAGACCGCATTGATTCGCTGGTTCCGGGCGCCAATCTACGGCCACAAACCTTTGACTTGACATGACCATCCGAAAAGAATTTCGCCTCCCACTGGACACACCGACCCCAGTAATGAGAAAAAAGGAAGAGGCCAAATCATGAACACCTACAACGTCACCCTGAAGTTTGAAGACCGCAAGGTAGGAACCGAGGGCCGCACCATCAAAGTCGACGCCTCCAGCATCGCCGGCGCCATCGGAAAAGCCACCCGCGAATTCGTAAAGAGTCTCGACCGCAAACAACGCTTCGACATGAACAAAGGCCTGAAAATCGAAGCCCTTCGTGTAACCACCGACAAACCCAGCGAGCCAGAAACCGCAGCCGAAGCCAGCGCCTGACCTGAAGCGAGCGTAGCGAGGAAATGCTGGGGCGCGCTTCCGCTTACCGGTGGGCAGGCGGGCGCGTCCCATCCACTTCGGAGGAATCAGGCGCCCAAACAATGCCAAAGCACTTCCGGTTCAATGACGGCGGCCGCTCCGCCGCTGGCTACCGCGGCAAAACCGGCGACTGCGTCGTGCGCTCCATCGCCATCGCCACCGGCCTTCCTTACCAACACATCTACGACCTCGTAAACCGCGCCTCGACACACGAGCGCACCGGCACTCGAAAACGCGGCAAGAGCAATGCCCGCACGGGCGTCTACAAATCCACCATCAAGCGAGTCATGAATTCCCTCGGCTGGGTCTGGACTCCCACCATGCAGATCGGTTCCGGCTGCACCGTCCACCTCCGCGCCAGCGAACTCCCCGTGGGCCGTCTGCTCGTCAGCGTCTCCAAACACCTGACCGCAGTAATCGACGGCGTAATCCACGATACCCACGACTGCTCTCGCCGCGGAACGCGCTGTGTCTACGGCTACTGGCAACCCGGCCAAACCCGCCGCCGCCCCTTGTCTCCAGCAGCCACCCGGCCCGCGCCCCGCCAGACCTTTTTCGAGTGGCTATTCAGCTGACTCACTTCGCGCCCCCGTTCCGGGCCTTTTTTCCTCCGCCATTGTTCTCACTGAACTCTGTGTCCGCTGTGGTAAATCCTTCTCTTCCGAGCGGGCATAAAAGATGGGTCGAGCGGAGCGCGCTTTCAGATCTTTATTTCGCACGCCAGTTCAGCGCCACGCATCCGAGCGCTCCGACGATCCCGAACATCATGGAAAAAGGTATGGCCTCGTTGGGAGCTCGCCCCAAATTTTGACTCCCTAAACCCGCCGAATAGCCGATGCCAAGGCCCGCGCCCATGCAACCCAGGATGATCACCACGTTCAGCAATTTCCCCTTCACTCCCTGTCCGCCAACGACGGCAAACGCCGAACCCAAAATTAGCGCCGCTAACCAGATTATCGCCACGCGTTCGCCCTCGCACTAAAAGGACGTGCCATCCCGCCGCCCCGTTTCCTCTCCAATCCATGAGAGGCCATGCTCATGCATACATCAGATTCCCCGAAATCCTCACGTAAATACGGCAAACTGTCAGGTTCTCCACAGCCAACCGGGCATTGAGCAATGTTCCGCCCGATTATACAAACAAGCGCAGCCGTTAGGCGATCCGCTCTCAGGAGGATCACGGATGTCTGCCAGACCAGCGGTTACCATGGACGCGAAAGTTCAGAAGATTGTAAAGTCGAGCCGATCCTCGAATACCGGACAAAGGCCGAGATCGGTATCGACGCTGCCGATGAACTCTATCGGGAGATTCGGATCGAAAATACTCTCACGGATAACAAAGGCAGGCAGGTCGAACTAAAACAGGGCGCCCGTGTTGACGTGATGGTCGAAGCGGAATCAAGCGAAACGATTCGCAAGGTCAACTAGCCTGCACCCCGCGAAGCCTCATACCTCAAGTCCGTCCGTCGATACACTGCGCTGTGCCCGCAATTCGGACACGCGCACTCGCCACCGTTTGGTGGAAAATCCGGTTTAGGCGGCAATTCTAATAACGCCATCCCGACATCGTTAATCTGCGAGTGTTCGAATCTAGTTTTGCAGTTCGGACATTCAAGAACCCATTTGGCCATGGTCACCTCAGTGGGTGACAGCCAAAAGCTGGAGCACCGTATATGCGGCAAACGTAGCAATAGAAAATTACAAAAACAATCGGGTCCTTCAGGTAGCAACTTTTCCCGATGTCCCGCAACGAGCAGACAAGACTAGGCGAATATGTTAAATACTCCTACGGGGTGGGACCTGTGCAAGGTGCGAATAAAGAACGCTGGAAGGTGCTCTGTGAACAAGCCGCAATCGAACAAGACCCAGAGAAGTTGCATGAACTCGTAAAAGAGATAAACGATCTTCTGGAAGCCAAGGAAGCGCGCCTGAAAGACCCGGCCCTCCGCCAGCAATCGGATCGCTAGAGATTAGGTGTGATGAAGACGCTGGTGATTGTCCGACGTGGCTGGTATCCTCGCCGAGCTGTACTGGGTGAGCGTGTGCGCGATTAAAGTTGCCCACGTGCGATTGACTTCTTCAGCCAGAAAAGGACTTCTCCCTTTCAATCCATGGAAACCACGCAACCCCCACCCTCAACCGCCTGGGGCGACTCCCTGGGCTATGAAGGCTATGTCGGTCGCTGGAGTCGCCAGATCGCGCCAACATTCGTCACCTGGCTGGGCGCTCTCCCAAAGCTCAAGTGGCTCGACGTAGCCTGCGGAACCGGCGCGCTAACCTCCGCAATAATCGCTACGGCGTCCCCGTCCGAAGTCATCGCCTGCGATCTCTCGCTCAACTACCTCAAATACGCGCAAAGGGTTACCTCTGACCCACGCGTCAGACTCGCCGCCGGAAACGCCCAGAACCTTCCCTTCCCGGCCGGAACGTTCGACGTGGTTGTGTGCGGCCTCGTCCTTAATTTTCTAGACGCGGATTCTGCCATCGAGGAACAACGCAGGGTGACGCTCCCGGGCGGCTGCATTGCAGCGTATGTATGGGACTACGCAGCGGGCTACGAACTCACTCGTGTATTTTGGGACGCAGCCACAACGGTAGATTCGACCGCAGCTGCTCACGACCCCGGCCGTCAATCTCCCCTGTGCAAGCCAGACGCTCTCCTCGACCTGTTCGCGCGGCACGGCCTTAAAGACGTCGCCGTAAACCAATTGGACGGCGTGGCCCAGTTCCCCAATTTCAGCGCCTATTGGCAGTCCCTCGATGCCCGCCAAGGTACGCTAGCCAAATACCTCTCGCAAATCGACGAACCAACCCGCGAAAAAATCAAGACAACACTCTCCACAAGGCTACACTGCGACGCCTCGGGCCTTCTCAAGCTCCAACTCCGCGCATTCGCAGTCCGCGGCACCTACTAGCTCGATCTTTCCGCCCAGGACCGGTGGCCCGATTCGCCCTGACCACTCGGGGGATACACCGCGTTCATTCGGCCCTACCCATACAGCGAACTAACCGCGGTAAATAGGGTCCGTTACGCGTATCTATCTGCGGTACACCCGCGTACGCTGGGGTTGTTCTCCGAAAGAAGGTCCCATGAACCATCCTGAGACAGCTTACGATTGGCAGCAACCTTACACGGCGGCAATCTGGGAAACAGACGGCTTGCTGATGAAAAGGCGTATTTATGCGGCACTATCGGCTGTGGAACGAAGGCGGCTGACCTCGGTGGAAGTCGGGAGCGACGAGGACCTTGCGCTGACCGAGGCCGACAACGGAATTCAAGTTCTGATTACCGAGAGAACCAAAAGTCTCGTTTGAAGTTTGCTCAGAGGCCGCCTTATAGCACAAGCAATTCAACTTGTAGGCGACGCATAGGCGCCTGACTTGTGCGTCAAAACCCACTACGTATTGCACCGAGCATTAAAACCGATTTGTCTGGCGAAAATCTTAGAGCGGTGATTGGCATAGGGCGAACCCAATCTGAGAGCGGGGTTATAAAAGAAGCTGAGACAACGGCATTGCAAAAGTTCGCGAATGCCTGGACAACGCGGCGTCCGGCAATCCGTGGCGATTTGTGGCCGGACAATCTGAAATCACTACCAGCGAGCCGCGACAAATTGTTCGTCATTGCATCGGAGCGGAACACTTTGTCGGCGAGCACAAGCTTCTCTATTACGGCTACAGTTATGATTACGCCTTCACGAAGGCCTCGGATGGGAAGCCTGACGGTTTCACCGCAGGCATCCGTCCCGAACCCTGCGGAGTTGCCGGAATCCGCAGCTTTCTGGCCATTGAGACGTCCGATGTTCAGCGGAAACACAATCTGAGCGTTTACGCCGCGCCTCAAGACCGGCCAGCTACCGTGAATGGCCTGCTGGCGCTGGGATCGGAAGTGGGGTTGGGGTTTCGGTTGGCGAAGACCGAGAACTGAAAAACAAGGCGGGGCTATCTGCGATGATTGCCGCCTGCCGAGAGCAAAAAATCCCAAATCCTGGGCCTTAGCTACAACTAACTCCTTCTCATCCCATCTGGTTAGTTGCGGCAAGCACCCAAACCCTACTCCAAAAAAGCCCCCTTTTATATTGTGTCGCGTAACCAGAAAAGTGGTTTTGGCCGAGATTCCACTAGAGTACGGTTTGGCGCGTTAAATCATGCGTCCGTGGCAACCCCCAAACAATGCAAGAACTGTGGGTTGCAGGCTTTAAGTTATTTGAAACGACGTCCGATTTCTGTTTGAATAATCCGCAATAAGTTCACAGGGAGTCTGATGAAAATCTACAACTTCTACGGCTATTCAATTATTTTGGCTTACATGCTGGCTTGTGTGTATTTTGCCCCAGCTCATTTGGGGCCCTGGATGGGAATGTTGATCGGCGGGGCTTATTTTATCTTCTGCTGGTTTATGGGCGGGTTATATCTGGCCGACGTTCTTCATTTGGGCATCGCTCACCGATCGCTCGACTATAAGGAATGGTTCATGAAAGCCATCACTATCGTGAACAACACTTTCGCGATCTATGTCGATCCGATCGCCTGGGTCAATCGGCATCGACTGCATCATAAACACTCCGACCATCCCGGGGACCCCAATAAACTTTCCGAGGATGATTTGTGGCGAACTCTATATCTCTGCTTGATGCCGTATCAATGCAGAGAGAATTTGGCAGGCGACAAGATTTTGAAGTCCTGGACTTTCCGGGTGGCTGCGAATCCGGTTTTTGCAATCCTTGCGCAAGCCTCTAGCTTTTATCTCTTATGGAAGCTGGTTGGAAGCCTGAAGTTTGCGCTAGCGATGTGGTTTGGAATCAGGATTTTTTCACTGTGGGTAAATATGATTCAAAACTATTGGACCCACACCCGGAACTTTGGATACCGGCGGTATCACGATGAGGAAGACAACGCCATGAATATTGGCGAGTGGCTGCCCGTAACGGCGACCTTTAGCGCATGCCTGCAAAATAATCATCACCACTATGAGGGGCTTTTGCGGCTAAGCCACGACAAATCGGAATACGATTTTGGATTTGTAACAGTCAAAGTGATGAAATATTTGGGCTTGGTGAAGGCCACGAGCACCGGCGCACAGTTACCCAGGGACGTCCCCTTGGACGCGCTGGGTTTTTAGGGCGTCTTTCTCTTTCCTACGAATGGTTCGAAGGTTTGCCCGAGAAAGCTGGGCGAAATTTCTTCGCCCTCCAGGCCATAGACTTCCGGCCATTTATCCGGATAGTAGTAAGTTCCGAAAATTCTATCAATCCAGGGAAAATGGATCGCGAAGTTTTTGTCGATGCCCTCTTTTTGAGACGTATGGTGCCAATGATGGTATCGGGGCATAACGAGAAACTTTTCGAGCCATTTGGCGTTGGGACCGAAATTGCAATGAGTCCAGGTGGCGTGAAGGGTGACGAAGACCAAATACGCCAAGATGATTGTTTGCGAAAATCCGAGCATGAGCGGGACGAGGATAAATCCACGGACTAGCGTGTCGTCCACAAAGTGGGAGCGTGAACCCGCGATCCAATCCAGCGCCTTGGAAGAATGGTGAATAGAATGAAAACGCCATAGAAAAGGTACTTTGTGCAAAGCCAGATGAATGAAATATTCAGCAACGTCGGCCACCACAACGGCCAAACAAAATTGCAAAATCCAAGGCATTCGAGCGGTCAGTGCTTGAAGAGCCGGAACACCCAAATATTTCGTGGCCTGGGTAGCAGGTAGCAAAACCAGAAACGATAAAATCTGAATCGGCAGATGGGTGGACATGAAATAAACCACATCCTGGGCCCACCCTTTTCTGAATGTTCCTTGTTCTGGATACCGTGGCCAGATTCTTTCGAGTGGCACGTAGATGAGCGCCATTAACAACAAATCAAGCAAAAACCAGTCCATGCCGATGGTTATGCCATCGAGTTTGCTCCCATTAACTTTTACGCTGGAGCCGCCCCAAGCTGTTGCAGCGATGGCGAGCAGCATGCCCGTTAACGCCAGAGTCTTTTTCTTGCGCAGCAGAGAAGAGATCACTCCAAACGCGACTCCCGCCAGGATGAGGAATTGGATTAAGAGGCGGATCGCCTGTAGAGAGTAAAACGGACGGAATTCGGCAGAGGTTAGGAACTGGGGAAAATGCAGGCATAGAACGCCACCGAATGCGAGAAATCCAAAAAAGGCCGACAATATCCCACTCCACCAGCCTGTTCCGAAGCCAGTGGAGTCGGCATCACCGAAGAATTCGTTGATTTTCTGCTCGAGCACGACCTCAACCTGTTAGCGGTTAAAGCTTTCTATCCTCAGCACGCGGATGCTTCTTGACGTGATGGATTCCACTAACGAGGATTCTATACCGCGAATCGCAGCTTGTGTACGGCTGGTGCCCGATAAGTTCGCACATTAGAGCGTTACCGACCCACGACTTTGAGCCTCAATGTCGAGGCCAGGTTTAGGCAGAGAACAGCTGCCCCTCTGGGCAGGTGTTTGCGCGTCTGCGCGTGTGCCACAGTGGAGCCTGAAGCCGGAGGAATCCCATGGCACAAACGATCTGGATTCACAAGCTCGCCGATGCGAAAAAAGTAGAAGCGGATGGAATGGACTACATCTGCGAGCATTTGTTTCAAGGTTTGACGCAGGCTGGAAAGCTCACCAAGGCAAAGGGTTGGAATCTCTTACAAAACGCCAGCGCGAAAGATGGAACCACATACCGGGCGCTGTTCTGCGATTCATGCGGAAAGAACTACAACAATGGCAACGTGAGACTCGCGAAAGAGCCGGTACTGGTGTAAGCGAGCGTTTTAATCGCTTCTAGCTCCCCGGCAAGTATTGCGTACGACGTGCGGGAGTTTTATTCTTCGCTGCCACGCATGGGATCGAAGACACGGGATCGATGCCGGCGCTCTCCGAGTAGCCGACTGCCTGCCTACAACCCGCACCCCGACCGACGGGCACAACCGACAACTTGCGTCACTCAGGGAGTCCGACGCGCCGATTGAGTTCCCTAAAGCGCGGGTCGGAGCGGAGGCTATCCATGCGAGCGTCGGTCGCCAGATAGGTAGGCAGGTAGTAGGACCGGTCTTGGTAGGCCTGATCGAGCAAGGCGAATGCCTGGTCTTTGTGTCCCAAGCCTGCATGAATGACCGCGATGTTGTACGGCGCGACCCAACTATGCGCAGATACCTCTTTTAAATGATCCAGAATCTTTTGCGCTTCGGCGCGGTTCCCAGACAACGCGTATGCATGTCCCAAGCCTGACCAGGTCTCGGCATTGTCTTTTTCCAGTTCGACCGCGCGTTGAAACTCGACAATAGCCTCCGGCAACTTTCCTTTCTGCTCATAAGCTCGACCCAGGAAACAATGACCGAACCAAAAGTTCGGGTCAATCTCAATGGCGCGACGGAGCTGCTCAATCGCCGGATCCCAGCGTCGCGCAAACACCAGAGCCCCTCCCACGCTGAAGGCGGCGAATCCGGAGAGTGGATCGGCTTGCTGTGCCCGCTTGGCTTCCGCGATAGCCTGATCGTTCCGCCCCATCGGCGCCAGGAACCAACTGTAGTACGTGTGAGCGTCCGAATTGTTGGGACTCAGTTCAATGGCTCGTTTGAATTCCTTTTCCGCCGCGGCCCAATTCCAGTCATACCAGTGCGTGACGATCGCCATGGAAACGTGAGCCCCCGCATCGGATTCGTCGATCGCGAGCGCCCGCTTGGCCGCATCCTTGGTCTTGGGCCCGGCTTCGTGCGGGGACATAAACCAATCGTCCTGGTTCACGTAGTTGAAAGCCAGACCGCTGTAAGCCAGGGCATAGTTGGGATCGACCGCGATAGCCTGATTAAAGTAGTCGATGCCGGTCTCAAATCCCTCTTTGGTGAGTTTGTTGGTGTAGTACTTGCCCTTCAGATAAAGCCGGTAGGCTTCGGGATTATCTGTCGAGCCCTTGGTCAGTTTCTGCTGATCTTCCGCCGAAAGTTGTGAGCGCAAACGCTGGGAAATCTCCCTTGCAATGTCACTCTGAACCGCCAGCAGGTCGGCCACCTTCCGGTTGTATTGCTCACCCCACAGCTGTTTGCCGTTACGAATGTCGTCGAGTTCCACATTGATCGTTAAATCGTCGCCTCGCTGCCTGACGTCGCCTGTGAGTACGGTTTGCACGCCAAGTTCGTCGCCAACCTTTTGCATATCCATCGCCTTACCCTTGTAATGCAGAGCGACACTGTGCGGAGTTACCTTCAGGCTGGGCAACCGCGCCAGGCTGTTGTTGATGCTTTCTGTAACGCCATCGGAAATGTATTCTGCATCGGGATCGTTGCTTCGATTCTCCAGAGGCAGAACGGCGATGGAATCGATCCCTGACTTCGACCGTCTCAGATAAATAAAGACTCCGGCGGAAGCGATGACGAGTAGACTCACGGCGATGGCCAAAGCGATGGCGCGCCTTTTGAGCCCCGAGACGCCCCGTGAGGAGGCTTCTTCAAGCGCCTGGCGGAGATCGGTCGCCGTTTGGAAGCGGCCGTCCGGAGATTTCGAGAGGCACTTGCGCACGATCGCTTCGAGCGCGGGGGGCGCGTTGAGCGATTGCGGATTCTTGTGAACGATAGCCCCCAGGATCGCGGCGGACGAGCCTCCAGAAAAGGCACGGCGTCCCGCGAGCATTTCGTAAAGCACCGCGCCAAAAGAAAAAATATCAGAGCGCGCGTCGGCCGGCTTGCCCTCGGCCTGTTCTGGCGACATGTACGCCGGAGTGCCCATGATTGTGCCAACCTGCGTAACGCCGATGCTCTGGGTTTCGTTGTCGGTCAGGCTGTCGTGATTCTGTTTCGCGAGTCCGAAATCCAACAGCTTTACAACCCCTCCCGAGGTCGCGAGGATGTTCGCTGGTTTGAGGTCGCGATGAATGATCCCCTTGCCGTGTGCGGTCTCGAGCGCGGCAGCAATTTGCCGCGCGAGTTGCAGCGCCTCAACCGGCGGAAGGGCCTGCGGCTGTTCACAGTCGACGATCGGACGCCCGTCGATGTACTCCATGACCAGAAAATCCGGGCCGACGTCGTAAATCTGGCAGATGTTGGGATGATTGAGTGCGGCGATGGCTTTGGCTTCACTCTCGAAGCGCTCGCTGAACTGCTCGCCAGAAACTTTGATCGCCACGTCCCGATTTAAACGGGCATCTCGGGCACGATACACCTGTCCCATCCCGCCCGCTCCAATGGACGCAAGGATTTCATATGGACCGAGTTTGTCGCCTGCAGAAAGCGGCATGTGAAGAATCGAGCTAAGTTTAGCCGATTACGGAGCAGATAGAGACTGTATTATGGGCAACTCGCAATTCCATTTGCATGGTGCGTCGTGCCGGACATCGCTCCGGTTTTTTCCTTCGCTTCCTTCGTTGTCTTTCTGATTGGGCCTGGGCGAGTACGGCTCGTTCGTAATCCAGCGGTCGGCTGCAGTCCGACCCAAACATCTTCGATCAACACTTCGACCATGGGTATTTCTGCGAACTCCCTCACGAGGGAGCGGGATACCCATCCAGTGCACGGCGCTATACTGCACGCCACGTGCGGTACCGAGCTGTCCCGCGTACGAACCGAACTCCGGCTCCTTCCTCTCAAGCCTGCCAACCAAAGCCTGCTCGTGTCGAGGCGCGCCGGCCTTGTTATGCAATCAAGTGCCGCCCAGTACCTCGGACGATTCCGTCGCCGTATTGCAGGCTGTCGGCCTACAGGCAATCGAGATGTTTCCTCGTGGGATTTGCGTTTACCTTCAATCGGATGGAGGTAGAACCCATGTTCCAACAATCAAGGGTCGTGTACTTAATCCATCGTCGTAGCGACCGGTCATTGCGGAGAGCTTGGCGAATACACAGACCAAAATATCCGGTGTTCGTATTTACAAACCCTGGACTGATTCCTCGATTGCGGCCATGGCCATGAATCAAGGTAAGCTCGTCCTCCCCCATCTCCCAGGCTTGCTGCACAATTTTAGCGAGTGTCCCGTTGAACACGATTTCACGGGGATGGTAGCCGTGAAGGTCGACCTCCATGTCCGTTCTCCTGGTTCCCTTCGAGACCAGGCTCGATCCCGATCTGGTCGTTGACAGCTTCTCTCAGTCGCTGCTTACAGCCGAGATATTTTTCTGCGGTCTGCACGGAAGTATGTCCAACAGGAATTGAATTTGTTCCAACTCGCCACTCGCACTGTGGCAGAGGCGAGCGCACGGCGGCGGTGCCTGGCCCCGAATGATGGTGTCCCTAAGGATGCGTCGTTGAAGCACGAATAAAGGTAATGTATTCTTTCCCCGTGCCCGAGTGGCGGAACTGGCAGACGCAGAAGACTCAAAATCTTCCGCCCTCCGGGGCTTGGGGGTTCGAGTCCCTCCTCGGGCACCACTTCTAGAAGACCAAGTCACGGTATCCAGCGTATCCAATAAGACTCTAAATCACGCATTTTCGTGTTCGAGGCTGCACTTCTCTGCGAATCCTTGCCCACATGGCGCCCAACGACTACACTCGCCGAGCCAGTGCCCAACCTCGAATCCACCCTTCCCACTTCCGCCCAGGCCACCACTCCGCCCGCAACCCTCGCCGGCTTCTGGGCCCTCATCGCCGTCCAATTTCAAAACGCCTTTAGCGACAATGCCCTCAAATGGCTGGTCAGCTTCCTCGTCCTGGAAACCGCCCTCACCAAGCAGCAGCGCGACCTCTGGTTCGTCCTCGTCGTGCCGCTTCTCTTCGCCGTCCCCTTCCTCCTTTTCTCCATCCCCGGCGGCTATTTCGCCGACAGATACAGCAAACGCAGCGTCACTCTCGGAACCAAGTTCTTTGAACTCGTCGTAATGGGACTCGCCACGTTCGCCCTGGCCAGCAACCGCCTCGATCTTGCGGGCGTCGCTCTTTTTCTGGCTTGCACCCAAGGCGCAATCTTCGGGCCCACAAAATACGGATTGCTTCCCGAATTGCTTCCCGAATCGAAACTGAGCTGGGGTAACGGCATCATCGAGCTGACTACGCTCCTCTCCGCAATCTTCGCCGCGCTCGCCGGCGGCTTCCTGGCCACGTACTTCCGCGGCCGGCAGGTCTGGTCCGGGGTGGTCTTCCTTACCCTCACGATCGTCGGCCTCCTCATCAGCCTCAAGATCACCCGCGTTCCCGCCGCTGATCCAGCCCGCCGCTTCGACTGGAACGTTCCCCGCGAATTCCTCACCGAAACTCGCCGGCTCTGGCGCGACAACATCCTCCGCGTCGCTGTCCTCGCCAACACCTTCTTCTGGTTTCTCGGCTCCCTGCTGCTTCTCAACATCGTCCTCTACGCCACGGACATCCTCCGAGTAGACGACCAGCACAGCAGCTACCTACTCGCCGCGCTCAGCCTGGGCATCGGAATCGGCAGCTTCCTGGCAGGCTACGCCTCCGCAGGCAAAATCGAGCACGGCATGGTTCTCCCCGGCATGATCGGCATCATGGTCATGGCCGCGCTCCTCGCAAGCCCAGGCTTGAACTTCGTCGCCGTCGCGATCCTGCTCGCGCTCCTCGGCACTGCAGGCGGCTTCTTCGTTGTTCCCGTGAACGCCCTGATCCAGCGCCGCCCAGCACCCGAGGAAAAAGGCCGGACCATCGCCGTCGCCAATCTCCTCTCGTTCGTCGGCGTGGCGCTGCAGCCGCTCGCCCAATATGGGATGCTGCGCCTCGGGCACCCCGATCCCTCCCGTGTCTTCCTCGTCGCCGCCGGCATGACCCTGGTCATGGGCCTCGTTCTCGTTCGCATGATGCCCGACCTCGTCACCCGCGCCCTGGACTGGACTCGCTTCCGCCCAAGAGCTACCCTATAGCCCCCGTTCGATCAGGGACTTACGGCTGCACCCAGCGGCCTCGAACGGTTGTCGAGGCTTTGCATGTCTACCGTACTCACCGTTACCGGTGCGCTACCGCGCACCGCGGCCTTACTCATTGGATGGAGCGCGTCCTCAAGGAACTGGAACACGTCCGTAAGGACCCCGCCTCTGATCCCGTGCATGACTTGCGAGTCGCCATTCGCCGCTGCCGTTCCGTGGCCGCGGTCATGCAGGAGGTTGACCCAGACTCCGCCTGGCGCCAGATGCGCCAAGTCCCCAAAAAACTCTTTCGCAGGCTGGGGGCCCTTCGCGACGCCCAAGTCATGGATGAATGGGTGAAGCAGTTCGCGCCCAGCGAAGATCCGTTGCGCACAAAACTGCAAGCCGCCTTGGCAGCCAACGAACCCGAACTGCGCCAGCGGGTTCTGCGTGCCGTCGAGAAATTTGAAGAGAGATATTGGGATCGCCTGGAACGCAAGCTTCGCAAGCGCGCACGCGTGGTTCCCTGCTCGAGCCTCGCCGCCCAATGCCTCGCGGTCGAACGTTTCGAAGAGGCGAAAGAACTTCACGCCCGCGCGCAGCGCACCGACAAACCCAAAGCCTGGCACGAACTGCGCATCGGTCTGAAGCGTCTGCGTTACACCGTAGAAAGTCTTCTCCCCGAGCAGTACGCGCTCTGGAGCGATAACCTCAAGCGCCTGCAAGACCTCCTTGGCGAAGTCCACGATCTGGATGTCCTGGCCGCGACCGTGAAACAGTTCGCCTCCCAAGACACCCTCGAGGTGCAAAACAACTGGGAAGAAATCATCCGGCGCGAACGCCATCAGCGCATCGAAACCTATCGGCAGCTAACGCTGGGCAGAACCAGCCTCTGGAATGATTGGCGTCATGGTCTTCCACAAGGCAAGCGCCTGGCTCTCGCGGCCATGGCACGTCTTCGCGCCACAGCGCGCGCCACCGACGCTCGACCGCGTCGCACCGCGCAAATCTCGCGGATCTCTATCGCGCTGTTCGACGCTTTGCGCCGCGCGCATGCTGCGCCGGCATTCAATGAATACTTCATGCGCCGCGTCCTGCGAGCCGCCGCCCGCTTGCATAACGCGGGCTCTGCGGATCGCGACAAGTCCCCGCAGAAAGCCGCCGTCCGCTTTCTGCGCAACTTGCCGCTTCCTCCCAGTTGGACCTTCGAGGAGTGGGAACTGCTGGGATGGACGGTCCGCTACCATCGCGGAATCGAACCCACGGCCGACAGTGGTCACTTTTCCAGGCTGAGCGAAGACCAGCAAAAAAATATCCGAGCGCTGGCGGGCGTCTTGCGCCTCGCGCGGGCCCTCCGAAAATGCGACGTCGATTCCTGCCAAGGAATGCGGGCGGAGAAATCTTCCGACGCCGTCATTGTTCATGTCCCAGGACTAGCCGACTCGGTCGAGAACGCCGCGCGCCTGGCTGCCGCGAAACATCTCCTCGACAGCTACATCGCCAAACCGCTGATCCTGAAGCCCGCGCCAAAACACGAAAACGTGGTGGCGCTGCTGGAACAATTCCAGCAACACCGGCAGATTGCCTCGGCGGCCGCCTCGGACTAGCCGGCGGCTTCAAGTCGCTGCCGAAAAAGGCGTGCGCTTCCCTTGGTGCCTCAGGGTAAAGAGAAAGCAGCATGGTGGTGCTGGCCATTGCTGAGGCCTGGGCGTTTGGGGCACTGCCTCGCTGTGGCTGCTTCCGCGGCTACAGTACTGGGCCGGACCGTCGCGTGCGATTGCAACCGGATGGTGTCGGGTGTACGCTAGCGCGCAACGAAAGGTCGGTAGGACCAATTCCGGATTCATTCCTTTAGGCCCTACAAGAATATCGAGTGCCCCACCCCGCCTCTGGCGGAGAAAAACTAGGAGAGAGAAGAATGCGTATTCGATCGATCTGTGCCGTGGTTGCGTTGTGTGCGCTGACGCTGGTGCCGCTGAGCGGCAACCAGGCGTCGGCGCAAACGCAAAGCGCCGAGAAGCCTGTGCTGTACACCTACGTTTCAGAATGGACCGTTCCTCGCGCGATGTGGGCGGACTATTTGAAGATCGATGCCGCCGACATCGACGGCATGAAGAAGGCCGTGGCGGACGGCTCGATCGTCTCGTTTGGGAGCTACGCGGTGGTCAACCATCAAGAAGGCCTGCCGACGCACGGCACATGGTTTTCCGCGACATCCATGGCAAATATCCTCAAAGTCCTGGAAGGCATTCGCAACGCTCCAGGAGCGACTGCTCCACCGCTGGCGGCGGCGAAGCACTGGGACTACATCATGGAAAGCCATGACCACAACGCACATTCGGGGACGTTCACGAACGGCTACTTGCGCGTGGGCAACTGGCGCGCGAAGGCCAGCGACCCGGACAGCAAAATCATGAAGGCAACCATGGTTGCGTTGCTGGAAAAGTTGCTTGCCGACGGAGCCCTGCACAGCTATCAGATCGACACAGAAACGGTTCACTCCGCCGACCCTGGAAGGGTTTTCGTGGCGATTGTCGCAAACGGGGGCGAGGGCATCGACAAATTCTACGCGGCGCTCGAAGAAGCCGAGAAGAATAACCCCGCCGGATGGGCGGGTCTCGACACCACGCTCGATGAGGCCGGTCACCGGGATTTCCTGGCGCACGTCGCTACGATGACCAACAAGTAGTTTTGCGATTGGCAAGCGGTCAGCAGGCGGTCAGAAAACCGCAGGGCTCCGCAGACTTCGCCCTGCCGCAAAAGTAGTGCACAAACCAGATGTGGGCCGAACCTTCACCTACTCGGTGGGGGGTGCGGCCCTTCTTTCTTCTCATTCGTCTGGAGAGAATCCGCGTCGGACGGAACCGATAGGATCCCTCAGCGGCTAAAGCCGAACTAAGGAAGCGCTTACGGCACGGCTGAAGTGCCCTCCCGCGCCAAAGCGCGCTCCGGCGCAACGTGCCCGCCGTGTCAGAATGCGCTCCCGTGGCAAAGAGAGTCGGAACGCGGACAGAGTTAGGATTCGCTGAAGTCGATGATTACTGGCGCGGCGCGGAAGAATCGGGTTTTGCTGGCCAGGTAGATCAAGCCGATGGCGAACCAGATTCCGCCTGCGGTCTTGGCGAGAGGGTTCAGGTTCCACCAGATTACGGCACAGAACAGGAAGCCTGCCAGGGGCAGGACGATGTCCACGACTATGCGGCGCTTGTGGCCTTCTTTTTTGAGCACGCCGAATTGCCAGAACGCGGCTAGATTTACGCCCATGAACGATAGGAAGGCGCCGAAGTTGAGGAGTTCGCCGGCTTGCTGGTAGGCGCTGCCGAAATAATTGAGGATCTCGGCGCCCCCGAAACTGAGCAACCCGATCAAGATAATGTTGTAAGTCGGCGTAGTGGTGCCCGGAGCTACGTGACCGAAGAAATTGCGAGGGAGCACGTTGTCGCGGCCCATGCCGAAGAGTAATTTCGCGGCGCCCAGACCGCCGGCAAGGCCGCTGCCGAATGCGGCGAGAATCAGCACGATGCCCATGGCGTTGAACAGCCACGGGCCGCCGACGCGGCCGCAGACGTCCATGAAGGCCGTCTCGAGTGAGGTGAACGAGTGCCAGTCGGGCCAGACGCGCTGGCCTAGATAGACTTCCAGGCCGCCGAACAACCCGGTGAACAAGCAGACGAAAACCGTGGCCAACAAAATGTTGCGCTTGGGATTTTCGGCATCCTCGGTCAAGGTCGTGATGCCATCGAAACCGATGTAGGTTAGCGCGGCAAACGAGGTCGCTCCCAAAATACGATGGGCGTCGAATGTTGCGGGATCGTAGAACGGTTGTTTGGAAAAAAGGCCGCCCCATCCTTGCATGACGAATAGAAAGCGCACGGCGAGGACGATAAAGAATCCAATGACGATGAACATGATAAAGAGCAGCACTTTATTCTGGCGGGCCGAGGAACGTATGCCGCGAAGGTTCAGCAAGGTGATGATTCCTGCCACGATCGCCGCCCAGATTACGAACGGAATCTTCGGCGTGTAGACGTTGTGCATCGCCGCGGAGATCCATACGGTGTTGATCAGTGGGAGCAGCAGATAGTCGAGGAACATCGCCCATCCCGCGAGGAATCCCAGGTGCGGGTTGAGGCCCTTTCCGACGTAGGTATACGCCGAGCCTGCCGAGGGAAACAGCGCGGCCATGCGCCCGTAACTCACCGCGGTGATCATCATCGCGAACATGGCGAACAAGATGATGGCGGTGAAATAGCCGTTGGAGAGTTTTTGGGCTACGCCGAATAGCGGGACCGGCGCAATTGGCTGGATCAGAACGATGCCAAAGAAAATCAGGTCGGAGAGAGTTAGCAGGCGTTTTTTCGGGCTCGTTGCTGCCTGTAAGGATTCACTCATTCGGCTTTCGTTGCCTCTTCGAAGACCGTGCTCGACTCTTGCTTGGCTGCGCAATACGTCGCGTTTACAAAACGCGTGGGCACAGGTCCTTCGAAGCTCAGCGTAATCCGGAGTGCCTGTGCTAACTCGAGACGCGTAAATTTATAACAGGTTTTCTCGGGTAGCGGATGGTGTTCTTGCGACGGCGTGCTGGAATTAGATACGCTTCACCAGGCCCTGATCTGTAGCGCGCGTGTTGCGGACCAGCAGCAGCACCAGGATCATGCCAACGAACGGAATCAGGCCGGCTACGATCACGATGGGGTCAAAAGCGTGCGTTGTTGTAGCTTGGCGGGCGTCGGAGAAGTGGCCGATCAGCTCGAAGGCGATGATGGTGCCGATGCCGGCGGCGGTGCCACTCATGCCGCTGGCCGTGGCTACGGCACGGCTATCGAAAAGGTCGGTGGGCAATACGTTCGCGATCGTGGAGAACGAGGCGTAGGCGAAGGTGGCGAGGGCGAAAAGCAAGGTGATGAGGTACAAATGGACGGTGAAGATTGTCGGAATCAGGAGCATCACGCCGAAACCGCCGAACACGACCATCGATTTTCGTGCGGCGCCGACGGACCAGCCGCGGCGAATCAAGTATCCGGAAACGCCGCCGCCGAAGAAGTTGCCGAGGTCGGCAGCCAGGAACGGTATCCACACGGCGAGTAGCCCATTTTTAAGGGGAATGCCTTTGGCCACCAGATAGATCGGGAACCAGTCGGTGACGAAAAACCAAACGGGATCGGTCAGGCCTTTGGAAACAATGGTGCCCCAGGTTTGCGGAAGCTTCAGAAGATCGCGCCAGCGCGGCATGGACTTTGGCGCGGATTCGTTTTCCTGGCGATCGGCCAAAATCATCTGGCGTTCGGCATCGCTGATGCGCGGGTGCTCTAGCGGCGGGTAATACAAGCGGCGCCAGGCGATCAACCACATAAATCCGAGCAAGCCCGGAATCACAAAGGCCACGCGCCATCCCCAGCGCAGGTAGATTGGCAAGATGAGGAACGGCGCGATGGCGCCGCCGACCGAGGAGCCACTGTCGTACAGCGCGGCGGCCAGGCCGCGCTCGCGTTTCGGAAACCACTCCGAGACGGCTTTGCTGGCGCCCGGCCAATTAGCGGATTCGCCGGCGCCCAGGAGGAAACGGAAAGCGGCGAAACTGGCGATGCCGCTCGCCAGCGATGTCAATAACGAGACAATCGAGTACCACGTGACGCTGATGGTCAGGCCGCGACGTGTGCCGACGCGATCGATCTGCCGTCCACACACGGTTTGCCCGATGGAATACGCAATGCGGAAGGCGATGGCGATATTCGCGTAGTCGGTATTGGTCCAGTGATACTCCAGTTTGAGATAGGGCGCGAGAATCGACAGCGTCTGGCGGTCGATATAGTTGATCACCGTCGAAGCGAAAAGGAGTCCGCCAATCCACCAGCGCAGCGAAGGGATCGCTCGAGAAGGACCCGCGCGAGGTTCTTCGGCTAACGCCATGAAAACTCTCGCGCCGATGAGATGACGATTGGGGTGCGCTTCGCGCGGATAAGGGCCAAGTGGTTCACGGGCTACCGGACGGCCTGCAGCGCAGCTAGTTTTGCCGGGCTCAGCAGACTGGCCGAATTCCGTGTCGAGATAAATCGTAGCTGCCGGGTGGGTGCGCAAGATCGAAGCCGGCGCCAGCGGAGAGATTTCTCCCTCGATGCAGCGGCTCACCGCATGTGCTTTCCGCGCATCGGGGACGACGGCGATAATTTCGCGCGCTTGCAGGATCTGCTGCACGGACATGGAGATTGCGTGCTGCGGCACGTCGGAAATATTCGCAAACCAGCCCTCGCCGACTTGCTGGAGACGGCAAGGCTCGTCGAGCTCGACGAGGAGAAAAGGTTGCTTGGTTTCGAAGTCGGCCGGAGGATCGTTGAACGCAAGGTGCCCGTTCTCGCCGATGCCAGCAAATGCGATATCCACTGGCGCCGACTGCAAACTCTCACCCACTCGCCGAATGACTTCGCGGACATCGCCGTCGCCGTCCAGCAAGTGATACCGGGTGATTCCCGCCTTGTAAATGAATTTCTCGAGCAGATATTTGCGGAAGCTGGCGGGATGGGTGACAGGCAGACCGACGTATTCGTCGAGGTGGAACATCTCGACGCGTTGCCAGTCGATGCCTTCGGCCTCGGTTAGCGCATCCAGAAAATCCAGTTGCGACGTTCCCGTGGCCACCACAATACGCGCGAGCCCGCGATCGCTGATGGCGGGGCGTATCGCAGAGGCTGCTTTTTCCGCGGCGGCCTGACTGAGAGAACGCTTGTCCTCAAATACTCTTACAATCATACGAAGTCCTCGCGGCTAGCCTACTTGCCAGCCTTGCGCAGCAGCTTCGGCGTGCCGAGCCAGACAAGCTCGCCGTTCGGCGGCGAAACGCGTTTCAATTCCAGCAACGCGATTCCTGCTTTCTTCAGTGACGTGACATGGTGCTTCGAACCGAGGCCCGCTGCAATTAGATCATCGAGTTGCGGGGCGTGACCAAAACAAAAAATCGACGAAGAGTGTTTATCTTTGGCCAGCTCTCTATAGAAGAGCGAGGCTTCGCTGCCGGGCAGTAGCAGGTCGGTGCGGCGAATTTTTTGTTTTGGATACTCTAGCGCAGCGGCAAAAATTTCCGCGGTCTGCATCGCTCGGACGTAGGGGCTGCTCATGAGCAGATCGGCTGTGGCGCCGAGCGCAAGGATGCCTTTGGCGACTTCCTTGGTGCGCTCGATGCCCTCTTCGGTGAGATAGCGATCGGGATCAGGGGGGGATTTTGGATCTTCACGGTCGATGGCGATGCCGTGCCGGACGATGTAGAGCTGCATGGTGACTCCTTGTTCGATTGTGAAGCACTTACTGGCGCACGTCGCGGCCCGGTTCTTACTAACGTCCGACTCACTTCATATCCCCATAGCTTGTCACGCGGCCGATGCCGGTGTCATGTGGCCGATTGCCGGAAATAGAGGCGCACATGAAATTCTTTCTCGAACAGTTCGGCGCTGCGATTGGCATCGCGCAAATCTTCGGCGGCGTCGCCTTGCGCGGTTATCTCCAAGCCGACGGCGCCACGCTGGAACGACGCGCCCAAATTGGTAACGCGCTGCCGGTGGGAGTGATCGAGCGCCTCCGCAACGCGGAGAATCGCCGACAGGCGCCGTGTGATCCGCTGATCGTTGTTGTTCAGCGAAGAATACGCCACGTGATGCCTGGCTGGAACTGATTTGCGATTGTGATAGCGCACCAGCGCAGCGATGATGGCGCGGTCGCGTGCTTCCAGGCCAGGGATATCGCCGTTGAGCGCGAGGTATTCGCCGTGTTTGTGGTGCCCGCGATGGCTGACCATGTGCCCGACGTCGTGGAGCAGCGCGCCCGCCTCCAGCAGCACCCGGGATTGCGCGGGTAAATGATGCACCGGTTGCAGCTGATCGAAAAGGAGGATGCTGAGCTCGCGGACGTGCTCTGCGTGCGGCTGGTCGTACTCCAGGCGGCGCGCGAAACTGCGAGTTCCTACCAGGAGTTGGCGAGCGGCGGCGTTATAGCGGTGCGGCTCTTTTCGCGAGAAAGCTTCGCGGGCGATCTCCTGAAGGAGGCCTTCGCGAATGCCGATGCTGGGAATGGAGAGTGTGCGCAAATTCAGATAGCGGCCCACGGTGATGAAGGTGATGGCCGCAATGCCCATCACGTCGGCGCGGTCGCGGCGCACTCCATAGCTTTTCATGCGTTCACGCACATCGCGCTCGAGGATGCCGGGTAAACGCTCGCGCAACAACGAAAGCTCCAGCGTTGGCACGCCGTGCTGCCGCGGCCCGGGGGCGACGGAGGCGAGCGTTTCCGCGCTGCCGCCCAGCGCGACGGCGCAGCTTTCGCCAAGGTTCGGGCGTGAAGGTAATTTCGATTCGAGCAGGGCCCGAACGTAGCGGCGCACCTGCTCGGCTTGCGCCGGCCGAATCACGCCGGGAATATTCAGCGTGGTCATCAGGCGGACGGTGCCAACCGGCAACTGCGCATTTTGCTCGACGGTGTGGTCGCGAAGAATGTTTATTTCCAGGCTGCCGCCGCCGAGATCGATGATGCAGCGCGGCGGGGCTTCGGGCCCGAGGGCGGCAACAGCGGCTTCACGGCCCAAGCGCGATTCTTCTGCGCTGCTGATCACTTCCAGGGCGATGCCACACTTTCTCTTGATCTCGCGGAGGAACTTTCTGCGGTTGCGCGCTTCTCGCGTGGCGCTGGTGGCAACGGCGCGGTAACGCGTCACACCGTATTCGTCCATCACTTCCTTGAAATGGCGGAAGGCTTTGACGCCCCTTTTGAAGATATCTTCACTGAAGCGGTGGCGAAGGAACACACTTTCGCCCAGACGCAGCGAATAACGCTCGGTGTACAGGGGTTCGATATCGAGCGCGGAGTAGGCTCTGGCGACGGATAGGCGGACTGCGTTAGAGCCAGCGTCGATCGCGGCGATGTGGACCGGCTCGGACATTCGTCGTGTTTACCGCCAGAGATGCGCGAGTGCTGCGGACGGCGTGTATTTCGTCGCGCGAATTCCCAAGCGTTCGCCGATGCGGTGGCGCAATTGTTTGTTGACCGCGGAGACGCTGGCTTCGCCGTCCAGCTCGATGAAGTTGTGGCGCTTGGCCATCACTTCGAACTCGCGTTTGATCATGGTCTGGTAGCGAATGAAGGACCAGTACAAATCGTGCGACAACGACATGTCGCGTCCGGCTTCCCAGTAGCTGATCGCCTGGGCTTTTTTGAACTCGCGCGCGAAGGCTGTTTCTGGGCGGACGTTCAGCCAAAACGTTAAATGCGGCCGCAGGGCCATGGCGTACAAGCCGCCGATGTAATCGCGATTGATGCCGCGCACGACGCCGCGGGCGATCAATGTGAAGATGAAGCGGTCGGCGAGGACGACGGTGCCTGCGCGCAGTGCCGGCAAGATGCGATGCTCGACCTGGTCGAAGAAATCGGTCGCGTACATCAGCGACAACGTCAGGCGTGTGACTGCATTTTTCGCGAGCAGTTGGTCGATGTCGCGACCCACCAGGTTCGAACGGCGCAGTCCACTGGTTTGCACGGCGAAGCCTTCCGATTCCAGCCATTCTTGCAGTAGCGTAATTTGCGTGGAACGCCCCGAGCCGTCCATGCCCTCGATGACGATCAGACTGCCGGTGATTTCGCTGGGATCGAAGCCCACCAGCGGTTCGCCGAAAAAGTGCTGCGCCGTGTCTTCTTCGGAAGGAGCACCGGCCTTGGCCGGAGCCACGGGGACCGCAGCCGCCGTGGGGTCCGTAGCCGCCGGGGACGGCGGCGTCACTCCAGCCTTGTCCTTTTCTTTATCCTTCTCCTGATCAGGCATTGCTACTCCGCATTTTATTCCACATCGGGCACATGGGGCGCGAACCGCTTCAGATCGATCTTTGAGGCGACGATGTCGCGCATTTGCTTTTGTAACTTGTTCACCGGGAGGGTTCCGTCGAGCACCACGAAATTATCGGAGTCCACCATCTTGTCGTACTCTTCGAGAATGCGGGCTTGAAACAAGCGGAAACTTTCGGAGCGATCGTAGGACAGGCCCAGGTCCATCCCCGCTTCGTAATACTTGAGCTTGGGGCGTCCGCTGAGGATGCGGTGCACGGCTACGTCGAGCGGCGCGCGAAAATAAAACGTGATGTCGGGAACCGGCGCGAACCGGTAGAGATTCCGCAGCCAGCGCGGCGGGCAACCGCGCGCGGCATCGCGCGCGAATGCGGTGTAGACGTAGCGATCGGCGAGGACGAGGTAGTCGCCCTGCAGCAGCGGCATGATCTGCCGTTCGCAGCGGTCGGCGAAATCAGCGGCGTGCAGAAGCGAGAATGTCGTTGGCGTCAGCAATCGGCGCTGCTTGCCGCGACGCGTCGCGGATTTTACCAGTGGAGAGGAATTCCATTCGGTGAAATGCAAGCGGTAGCCGCCGATTTCGAGCCAGCGCTTCAGTAAATAAAGTTGCGTGCTCTTGCCGGATCCGTCCGTCCCTTCGACGACGATCAAGGCTCCGGGATAGGCGCGGCTGGGGACGGGGCGCCCTGGCTGCGGCAAAGTGGATTTGGCGGCCTCTGGACGAGGTGCTTTTTGTGATGGTTCCGGATTTTCCATCGATCCTGTCGGCACGAAGGGTGGCGTCGGTTGACCTTATCTCTGTTTTGTTACAAGAGCATTACAACACAGCGAGGCGTGTCCCGGCAAAGCGGCGACGGTCGCCTTAAAGCGCGCCCCTACGTTTCGCGTCGGAAAGAAGGATCGCGAGCGCCGTCAGAAAACGGTGACCTTGAAATGGAGAAACTTCTTGGGATTTTGGCGGAAGTCACCGATCAGCAAGCGAAGGTCGCCGGTCAAGCCGGTCAAATTGTCGTACAACTGGGGATCGGAGAAAAGTTTGCCGGCGGTGGTGGTGTTGTCATTGAGCTTGGCGGTAGCATCCGCGAGATTGGCGCTGGTGTCGCGCAATTTGTTGTACAGAACATCGTCGGTTGCCAGCTTGCCGAGACTTCCCTTTCCGGAGCGGACATCACCGATCATTCCGTTGGCGTTGTTGACGGTGTCTCGAACCTGATCGTAGAGCGCGGTGTCATACAGCAGCTTGCCGAGGGTGCCTTTTTGAGCGCGGACGTCGCTCATGATCGAATTGACGTTATCGACGGCGGTGCCCACCTTGTTGTACATTTCGTCGGTGGCGACCAATTTCCCGATGGAGCCTTTACCTTCGCGAATATCACCGACCATTTTGTTGCTGTTCGCGAGCATCGCATTCAGATTGTTGTAGGCGGCCTCGTCGTTGAGCAGTTTGCCGAGATTTCCCTTGCCCTTTTTCACGTCCCCGATGATGGCCTGCACATCCACGCTGATCGCTTGCAGATTATCCAATACCGCCGTACTGCGCTCCATCACTTCCTTAATATCGGTTTGTTCGGCGCCGGGAACCTCCTGGCCTTCCTTCAAGGAAACGCCTGTGAAGCCGCGGGTGATGTTCACGTAGCGATTGCCGAGCAAACCTTCGGTGACCAGGCTGGCGGTCGAATCGGTGAGAATGTCGCCCTGAAACCTCCGGTCCAGGCGCATGATGACTTCGATATTTTTGTTTTTATCCGGACTCTGGTTCTGAGTTCGTGGCACGAGTCTGAGCGTCTCGACGTTCCCCACGTTCACACCATCGATACTTACCGGCGCACCGGTGGCCAGGCCCGAAACCTCCGGCAGGAACGTTTTCAGCCGGTATTTGGGGCCCCAGAAGCCCGCGCCGGTAACATAGAAGGTTCCCACCGCGACCACGAACAAACCGACCAGCACGAAAAGGCCGACGCGCAGTTCCGTCCAGGTCAGTTGTTTGCGCAGCGCCATTGATGCTTCCCCCCACCGTGCTGCTCGCCAGATCTCCCGGCCAAACCGATAACAGACTACCGCAAATTCACACCAGAAAGCGCTTCAGATATGCATCGCGCGTCGTGGCAATCTCTTCCGGCGTACCTTCAAAATAAATGCGCCCTTCGCGATAGACGAGAAAACGCGTGACCGGCTCAGCTTCGCTGGCTTTGGCGCGTGAACTCGCCACTTCATCGCGCACCACGCGCTTGGCTTTGGGATCAAAGCGGAAATTCGCCAGCGCGAAGCCATCCTGAAGACGATGGGTGGCAAGCAGCGCGGTCACGCCGTACACGTCACGCAGCCGCAAGATCAGCGTGATGATGGTTTGCGACGTCACCGGATCGAGACCCGCCGTCGGCGAATCGTAAAGGACGATCTGAGGCCGGTTAACCAAAGCACGCGCGATGGAGACGCGGCGCCGCATACCTCCCGAGAGTTCCGAGGGCAGCAGATCCAGGGTGTGTTCGAGTTCGACGAACGCCAGGATTTCACGGACTCGCGGCTCAATTTCGTTTTCGTCGACGCGGTCCTCGCGCAGGCGATACGCGACGTTGTCCGCCACGGTCATGGAATCGAACAACGCCCCTTCTTGGAAAACGAAGCCTATCTGCCTGCGAAAGCTGAGGAGTTCTTGTTCGGACATGATGGAAACTTCATGATCCAGAACCCGCACGGTTCCCTGCGACGGGTGGAGCAGACCCGCAGCCAGTTTGAGGGTGAGGGTCTTTCCGGTGCCCGTTTCACCCAACAGCACGAGAGTTTCTCGAGGAAGCACTCGAAAGGACACACCGCGCAGCACGTCGCCCTCATCGAAGCCGAGGCGCACATTATCGAAGCTAACTACGGGATCAGGGTCGGCGGGGGATGTTCGGCGCCCGTGCGCGGCAACCGAACTCATCGGATCCGGCCTCTGCCCGGGGCACACAGCCTTCGCGGATCAAGGCAAGCGGAATTGACTGTGCCGCAGAACCCGGTCTGGTCTGCGCCATGCGCAAACAGAAGCAGCGTGAACGCGTCTGGTCGCCCGTCATGCGCGTCAAAAAAGTTTATCTCCCAGGTAGAGTGCGATCTTGGTGAGAAAGACATCGGCAGCGATGATCATCACGTTGGAGACAACGACCGCCTGGGTGGTGGCGCGCCCGACGCCTTGGGTTCCCCCACGAACGTTCAAGCCTTTGTAGCAACCCACGGTCGCGAGGATGAACCCGTAAACCAGCGGCTTCATCATACCCTGCATGACGTCGGCGAAATCCAGAGCATTGATGGCGCGGGTCCAGAATTCGACCGCGCCCAGCCGCAGGGAAAATACCGAAGCCACGCAGCCGCCGAGAAGACCCACAAAGTCGTTGAGCGCGGTGAGCAGCGGAAGCATCAGAATGCCGGCCACAACCCGCGGGGTGACCAACTTGCGGCTGGGGTCGGTGCCCATAGCGCGCATGGCGTCCACTTGCTCGGTGACCAGCATGGAGCCCAGCTCGGACGCAATACCCGACGCGCTACGGCCTGCCACCAGGATGCCGGTGAGCGTTGGACCCAATTCGCGAACCAGCGCGAGCGAAACGATGTCGCCGGTGAGCGCGGTCTGACCGAAGCGCACAAACTGCCCACCGGTTTGCAGCACCATGACCGCGCCGATGAAGAATCCCGACATGAGAACGATGGGAAGCGAGCCGACGCCGATATCGTCCATTTGGTCGAGGACGTCCTGGAAATAGCGGGGGCCGGTCGCCAGGTTGGCGAGCGACCGCGCGGACATGCCGACGTAATCCTGAACTTGGGAGAGGAACTGCTTTGAAGCGTCGGTCAGCACCCCCACCATGGAAAGATTTTCCACGGGCTGGGCTTCCTGGCTCGCGACCTGAAGGGGAGTGTCTGCCACGAGTGCCTGTCACCTGTCCAACGTCACGTGCTCTGGCGCGTTCAGCGACAACTTCTTGCGAAACAAACACTTCCACGGAAGCGTAACCGTGCGCCGGGAACACGTCAAGCTCGGAACACGGCAATCCATGTTTAAACCGGCGGACATCCTCCGATCACGAAAGACGGCGAGATCGCGCGTTACCGCCGGCTCATCGCAGAGAAAGCGGGCTTGGCGAAAATCTGCGGCGGCAGTTGGAGGACGGCGCGGCCGATTAGTTTTTGGGGGCGGTTGGTTTGACTATGGTGGACACCGTAGGCTGATACACCTTCGGCGCAGGCTGCTTCTTGGGCTTTTTCTTTTCGCGGCTGCGAGCGTCTTTGTTTCCCATGGCGACAGCTTGCCACAGGTCGCCAAGCATTTCCAGAGGATCGGTTTCCAATTGGCACAAAGCCGAGCCGTGGCGGCGTATCCGTTTGCATCGAGCTAGCGAAATCGCAACGCGAAACCCGAGGCCGCATGGAACAACTCAACCGCTGCAAGATTCGGCTGATTCGATGATGAGGGTCCGCTCATTTTCTGTGGGCATGCCGAACCGGCGCGGTCACCTGATTTGCAGGAAGTAGAATCGAAGTGTCCCTGCCAGAGATAAAGAGGTCTCAAACGGTCGACGGCACGACCCGGAATGCGCGCGCGACCTTTGCCGCGATGGTCGCGCTAAGAGAGATTAGAAGGCGTTCGGTCTGGATTGTGGTGGAAGGGCAGGAGCGTTTCGATGGGCGCTTCCGGTTTGCTGCCGCGGCATGCCGGGAAGGGTCAGTAGTACCCCGAGGAGCGCGATTCATCGGCTTGCCTCCCGGTTGGCGGCTCTCCGACATTTAGGGCCACTGGACGCATGGGCCGCGTGACCGCTACACTGTTCGCGTTCACAGTTACAATTGGATCGTGCGAGGGATTGCGAACGGGAATGCTGCGTTTCTACACGGCGGGTGAGTCGCATGGACAGGCGCTGCTGGCGTTTGTTTCGGGATTGCCTGCGTCTTTACCGGTGAACGTGGATTTCATCAATCACGAATTGCACCGGCGGCAGCTTGGTTATGGGCGTGGCGGGCGCCAGAAGATTGAGAAGGATCGCGCGGAGATTTTTGCCGGGGTGCGGCGCGGGGAGACCATCGGGGCGCCGATTGCGCTACGGATTGAGAATCGCGATTGGGCCAATTGGGAGAAGATTTTGCCAGTCGAGGCATCGGCAATCTCGCCGGAAGAAGAACGTCGATTGGTGGCGCCACGGCCGGGTCATGCGGACTTGGCAGGATCGCAAAAATTCAATTTTCACGACGCGCGCTACGTTTTGGAACGGGCTTCGGCGCGCGAGACGGCAGCGCGCGTGGCTGCCGGGGCCATCGCCAAGCAGTTGCTGCGGGAGTTTGGGACCGAGATCGCAAGTCATACAGTGCAGGTCGGGCATGTTCGACTAGACCGAAGCGTGGCTTGGGACGAGATCAAGACGGTTACGGCAAATATCGATTCGCCGCTCCGTTGCGTGGATTCCGCGATACAGGACAAGATGAAAGAGGAGGTGGATGCGGCGAACAAGGCGGGCGACACGGTGGGTGGAATATTCGAAGTCGTGGCGCACCATGTTCCGGTGGGACTCGGAAGTCACGCACAATGGGACGAAAAGCTGGACGGTCGACTGGGTCAGGCGGTGATGAGCATCCAAGCCGTGAAAGGCGTGGAGATTGGCGCGGGGATTGCCGCGGCGGGTTCGTACGGAAGCGAAGTGCAGGACGAAATCTCGTACGAGAAGGCGGCGAAAACATTCCGGCGGTCGTCGAATCGCGCGGGCGGGCTTGAGGGCGGGATAACCAACGGCGAAGACGTAGTTGTGCGAGGATATCTTAAGCCGATCTCGACGCTGCGCAAACCGCTGGGAACCGCGGACATGGTTACCAAGGAGCCGATTCAAGCAGCCTACGAGCGGTCGGACTGGTGCGTGGTGCCGGCGGCGGGAGTTGCCGCCGAGGCCATGGTGGCACTTGTCCTAGCCGACGCTTTTCTGCAAAAATTTGGGGGAGACTCGCTCGCCGAGATGCGACGGAATTTCGACAATTATGCCCGACAAATTAACGACTTCTAAGCCAGTAGCTCCGGATGCGGCGGAACCGCAGGAATCACAGGCAGCGGCGGAAACGCCTTCGCTGCTGAGAAAAATCTATCCGATCGTCAAATATGGAGATCCCATCCTCGAGAAATCGACCGCTACCGTTAAGAAGTTTGACGCTGCGTTTGCACAGCTGACCGAGGATATGTTCGCGTCGATGTATGCCGCGCAAGGTGTGGGCTTGGCAGCGCCGCAAATAGGATTGAACTTGCGTGTCGCCGTTGTGGATGTCACCGGCGGAAAGAATCCGGAAGGTAAAGTCGTGCTGGCGAATCCCGAAGTGATTCACTACGAGGGAGAAAAACGCGAAGAGGAAGGCTGCTTGTCCATCCCTGGATTTCGCGGATACGTGGTGCGGCCGCAATTCGTGACCGTGAAAGCGCAGGACGTGAAAGGCGAAAGGTTCGAGATTCGCGGCGAAGATTTGCTGGCGCGCGCATTCTGCCACGAGATCGATCACCTCAATGGCATCCTTTTCATCCAGCACCTCAGCATGCTCAAACGCGACCTGATCAAGCGCAAAATCAAAAAAATGCGAAAGCTAGGCGAATGGTAGCTTTTGGAGCCGGATGAAAGTCGTATTCTGCGGCACGCCTCAGTTCGCGGTTCCCACGCTGAAACATCTCCTCACGCAACCCGACTTTGAAATTGCGGCAGTGGTCACGCAACCCGATCGCCCGAGTGGGCGCGGTCTGCGCGTTTCGTTCTCCCCAGTGAAGGACGCGGCGCTGGTTGCCGGCATTCCGGTACACCAGCCGGAGAAAATCCGGTCGCCGGAATCGCAGGAATTTCTACAGCGGATAGCGCCGGACTGCGTCGTGATCATCGCCTACGGGCAGATCATCCCGGCGCGGCTGCTGCCAATTCCGAATCATGGATGGATCAATCTGCACGCTTCCCTGCTGCCGAAATATCGCGGGGCCGCGCCGATCCATTGGGCCGTGGTCAACGGCGAGACGAAAAGTGGATTGACGACCATGCGCATCGATGCGGGCATGGACACCGGCGACATGCTGTTGCAAACCGAAATTGCGATCGGTCCTAGCGAGACGACCCCGGAGTTGGCCACGCGCATGGCCGAGGCCGGTGCACCGCTGATGGTCGCTACGCTGCGAGGGATTGCCGCCGGAACGCTGTCGCCCCGGGCGCAAGATCACACCCAGGCTACCTACGCTCCGCTACTCAAGAAAGAAGACGGCCGGATCGACTGGACGCGCACCGCGAACGAAATCTACGACCGCATGCGCGGTTTTACACCGTGGCCCGGGGCCTACACCACGTTCCGGGGACGAACCTGCCACGTTCTTGGCGGGCCGGTGTCTAACAGTGTGCAAGGAAGCAGATCACCCCATGCGGCTGAACCTGGATCAGCCAGTTCGACCCGGCAAGCTCTCCCGCCAGGAGCGATCCGCTTCACCGGCCAAGAACTGTTGGTCTCATGCGGGGGAGCAACCGAAATGCGGGTCGTATCCGTCAAACAAGAGGGCGGCAAGAAGCTCGATGCGCTGGAATTCGCTTCCGGAGCACAGTTGACCGAAGGAGAACGTTTCGTAAACACGTAGTTTGCGCGCACCAGAACGCTCAGGCATACTCGCTTTTTACGGCACCTCAGAACCGAAACTATTAACTGCTGCGCAGGCCCGGCTTCATCCCGAGCAGAACGAAAGACGCCGCATCCTGAACCTTTTAAATAAGAGACTGGGAGAATTGGCTTAATGAACATCGCTGGATCGTCACGTGTACACGGGAACCGGCATTCCCGGGCGAGAAGTCTCGTGCAAATGGCCGCCTGCTTCACGATGGCCGCGCAGTTAGCCGTGTCGCCGCTCACATCGGCCGGTACACCGCCTGGAAACCGCGCAGCGTCCGGCGCCAAGACCGCTCCCGATCCCATCTTGAAAGTGATGCAAGCGGAACTGGCCCGCGCCACAACCGATCTGGCCAGGACCGAGCCTGCTCCCTACTACCTCAGCTACACCGTCAACGACCAGGACATCGTGGTGCTGATTGGCTCGTACGGGAGCTTGTTGACCGACGCCGGTCTGCGCCGCCGCCAGGCCGATGTCACCATGCGTGTCGGTACCCCCGCGCTGGACAACACGCACGGCCAGAGCCGCTCCAGCGGGATGACTTCGGGCAGCTTGCCTCTGGAAAACGATCCTGATGCTATCGCTCGGGTGTTGTGGGAACTGACGGACCGCGAATACAAACGCGCCGCTCCCGCGTTTCTCAACGTGAAGACGAACACCGCAGTGCGCGCTGAGGAAGAGGACAAATCGCCGGACTTTTCCAAGGAAGCGCCGCAGACGCACACCGGCGAGCCGCTGACGGTTCCGGGTTTCGATCGCGCCGCGTGGGAGGGCGAAGTTCGCCGGTTGTCCGGGGCCTTCCGCAAATACTCCGACGTGTACTTCGGATCGGTAACGCTGCAGGTGCAAAACTCGAATTCGCGTCTAGTCTCGAGCGAAGGCACCACCATCGCGACACCGAGCGCTTCGACGCGCATGGTGATCGAAGCGCAAACGCGCGCGTCGGACGGCATGGAACTACTGCGCGTGGAAACATTCCAGGCGCCGTCGGCGAGCGGGCTGCCCAGCGAAAGCGAACTCACTGCAAAGATCGACAAGATGGCGGTCGATCTGCGCGATTTGCGCAAGGCTCCGGTAGCCGAACCGTATGACGGACCCGCATTGCTCAGTGGACGCGCCGCGGCGGTATTTTTCCACGAAGTCCTCGGCCATCGCATGGAAGGCCACCGCCAGAAGGATGAAGACGAAGGGCAGACCTTCACGAAAAAGGTGAATCAGGAAGTGTTGCCGACATTTCTGAGCGTCACCGACGATCCGACCATCAAGGAACTCGGCGGCGTCAAACTCTCGGGCTACTACGAATACGACAATGAAGGTTCACCCGCGCAGCGCGTGGAAGTCATTCAGAACGGGATCTTGAAAAACTTCCTGATGTCACGCATGCCGATCAAGGATTTTGGTGTCTCGAATGGTCACGGCCGCAATCAACCTGGACTGATGCCCACGGGGCGGCAAGGAAATTTGATCGTGACCTCCACGAAATCGGTGCCGGAAGCGGAACTGCGCCAGAAGCTGATCGACGAGGTGAAAAAGCAGGGCAAACCGTACGGCCTCTACTTCGATGACATTCAGGGGGGGTTCACGCTGACGACGCGGTCGCTCCCGCAAGCGTTCCAGGTGCTGCCGGTGATCGTGTACCGCGTGTATGCGGACGGACGGCCCGATGAACTGGTGCGCGGCGTGGACATCGTCGGCACCCCACTGGCGGCGCTGACGCGCATTGTCGCGACGGGCGACCAGCAGCACGTCTTCAACGGCGTGTGCGGAGCCGAAAGTGGCAGCGTGCCGGTCTCTGCGGTGGCTCCTGCGATGCTCTTTTCCGAAATGGAAGTGCAGAAACGTGCCCACTCGCACGAACGGCCGCCGATTTTGCCCCCACCCGGGTTTGAGACCACAACGGCTACGACGACGGACGGTTCTGCGAAGCAGACGGTGCACCCGTGAAAATCATCCGCGCGGCTTGCGCATTCTCGCTCGCTGTCTACTCCATATTTGGTATCACCGCTTCGCGTGCCGCGGCAGCGACCGCGAAGCGCACGGACGAAACGGCGAAAGCAACAGCCCCACCAAACGCAACCGCGCCGGCTCATGTCGCCGCAAGCGGAGATGCTTTGCTGGAAGCTCTGCTCACCGAACTCGACCGCTCCAAGGCGCAACTCAAAATGGATCAAGTCGATCCGCCCTACTACATCGAGTATCGCGTGAACGATGTCGACGATTACTCCGCTGAAGCAGCTTTTGGCGCGGTCCGCGAAAATCAGCGCGTCCGCTATCGCGTCATTCGCGTGGTCGTTCGCATCGGCGACTACAAGCAAGACAGCTACTACGGCATAGGCATGGGCGAAACGAATATTTTACCGCTCGATGACGACTCCATCGCCCTGCGCCACCAGATCTGGCTGGCCACCGACGATGCCTACAAAGAGGCCGTCGAGGCGCTGACCGAGAAACAAGCCGCGCTGAAGCAATTCAGCGCCGAAGCAAGCCCGGTGGACGACTTCGCCAAAGCCCCAGTCGTCAGCGTGCTCGAGCCTACCGTGACCTTGCAGGTTGACGAGCCCGCCTGGAAGAAGGCCATGGAGGACGCCACCAATTTGTATCGGCAATATCCCGACGTCCAGTCGGTCAGCTGCATCGCTGCATTTTTCAGCGGTGAACGAATATCTGGTGAACTCCGAAGGCACGGTCACACGCACCGGCAAGAAGACATATAGCGTGCAGCTCAACAGCACCGCGCAAGCGGGCGATGGCATGCGCCTCAGCCGCAATCCGTTCTGGATGGTGGCCAAGGCCGAAGAGCTGCCCACGCGTGAAAACCTGATCGCCGAGTCCAAGAAGATGCTGGACACCGTCGTTGCGCTGCGACAGGCGCCCATTGTGGAGGAAGAATATCGCGGCCCGGTATTGTTCGCTCCGGATGCCGCGGACGACGTGGTCGCTTCCCTGGTCGGCGCGAACGTGCTCGGCCGCAAGCCGCAGCTTGGACGACCCAACCGCACCACCGGCGCCTTTGCCACCAGCTACAAGACGCGGGTGCTGCCGAATTTTCTCACGGTGATCGACGATCCCACGCTGAAGGATTTCGAGGGCAAGAGCTTGGTCGGCAATTACGATGTGGACGACGACGGCGTGAGGGCGCAACCCGTGACGCTGGTCGAGAACGGCACGCTGGTCAGCTACCTCGTCAGCCGCCAGCCTATCCGTGACTTCCCTGCTTCCAACGGCCACGGCCGCGGGGGCGCCGGAACGGTTCCCACGCCGAACCTCGGCGTGCTGGTCGTGAAGACCTCCGACGCGCAATCGCCGGAAGCGCTGAAGCAACGTGTGATCCAGATGATCAAGGACCAGGACAAGCCGTACGGCTACCGCGTCGAGACGCTGGGTCCGGGGAACACGCCGCGCTTGCTCTATCGCATTTACCCGGACGGCCACGAAGAACTCGTGCGCGGCGCGGTCTTCAACGAACTCGATGTGCGTGCCCTCCGCAGCGACCTGCTGTCGGTCGGCAACGATCCACTGGTCAGCAATCGGGCCGGCGGCATCGCGACGACGGTCATCAGCCCATCCTTGCTCTTCGATGAACTCGAAGTGAAGCGCGCCGACACCAGCAAGGACAAGCTGCCAGACTATCCGCCGCCGCCCCAAAAGAAGTAGCCAACGAGAAGTAACCAAGGGCGTACGCGCGTGTTCCGATTTCGTGGCCAGGGGTCGCAAACAATGGCATTCTAAAATTGCGCCATGACTCTCCGCGAACGCCTCGAAGCCCTCGGCCAAACCGCGCTGCTAATCTTTATCTTGACCTCCGCGGCCTTTCTCAGCGCCATCACCGCGATGCGCATCGCCATCCACGGCCGCGAAACCACCATGCCCAATCTCGTCGGAAAGAACGTCGGCGAAGCCAGCGGCATGCTGCGTTCCCGGGGCTTGGTCCTGCGCGTCGCCGACCGCGTCTACAGCGACGTGCCCATCAACGTAGTCGTGCGCCAGACGCCGTCCGCCGGGTTGCTCATGAAAGTATCGCAGCAAGCGCACGTGGTTCTGAGCCTCGGCCAGCGGCAGCTCGAAATCCCGCTGCTTGAGGGCAATTCCCTGCGCGTCTCGCGCATTGAGCTGCTCCGCGCCGGCCTGCAAGTCGGCGAAGTTTCCGCGGTCACCATGCCCGACGAACCCGTCGATACGGTCGTGCTGCAAACACCGCGGCCCGGCGCAGGTGCCGCCACGCCTCGCGTCGATGTGCTTGTTTCGGAAGGCCCGCGCGATATCGCTTACGTCATGCCTCACCTGGTTGGCCTGAACGAGATCGACGCCCAACATCGCCTGGACGTCGCCGGACTGCACCGCAGGGTGAACTACGTCACTGCGCCGCAATGGCCGCACGCCTCCGTGATCGACCAGTCCCCGCTCGCGGGCACCCGCGTTTCCGCCTCGGCCACTGTCGAACTTACTATCGCGAATTAACTCCGCAGCGCGAGTTTCGCGCGCCATTCGCCGCGGGCTCGCGCGTAAGCGTCACGCCGGGCAAGGGCCCGCCGCGATTACGCTTGTTGTGTGAGTCACGGAGCGCTATCCTTCCGGTCCTACGCAAAGCGGAAAGGGAGACGACGATGAAACGCGTGGACTTGGTGGTGGCAATGGCAGCGGCGGTGTTGCTTGCGGGAATCGCGAGCGGTCACCAGAGTGCGGCGCCGGTAGCAAACCCGGTGAGCGCGACGGTGAAATCCCAATTGCCGCGATTCGCGAAAAACATGGTCGCGGCAGCAGAGGCGATGCCCGCGGAAAAATACTCGTTTAAGCCGACGGCGGAGATGAACACGTTCGGGCACCTGATAATGCACAGCGCGCAGGCCAACTTTAACCTGTGCTCGAAAGCGTCCGGAGTGACGGCTCCAGAAGTGACGCTGGCGGATACCGATCCGAAAGAAAAACTTGTCGCCGCGTTGAAATCGTCGTTCGACTTCTGCACGACCGCGCTGGCGAATGCGGACGACTCCAAGCTGGGCGCCGCCGTAACGCTGGGCCCGAACCGGCAGTCCACCGGCGCCGGCGTCATGATCCTGTTAAGCGATGAATGGTTTGACCACTACGGCACGCAGGCAGTCTACCTGCGGCTCAATGGCATCCTGCCGCCGTCGGCGCAACCCCCACCGCCCGCGAAGCAATAATCGACAGCAACGTGTGGGAAGGCACGGCTTGAGCCGTGCCGAAATGCTTTCTTCTCCGCGGGCTTTTCCCTGAGGCTCGGTATTTCTGTCCACAAACACTGCAGCTGCCCATCCACACGTTAGGCAAGGGTTCGCGTCAGAACTCGGTGGGGAAAAACGTCTGGCTTTGCAGCACCGCCGTAATGGCAGAGCTCAGGCTTTGTGCGGCATCCGCTTTCACCACGTAGCCGCGCACACCGATTTTCCGGGCCTCTTCCATAAGTTGCCTGCTCTTGTGCATGGTCAGCATCAGGATCGGCGTATGCGGAGAGAAAACCCTGATCTTGCGCGCGGCGTCCAGGCCGTTCATCACGGGCATGGTGACATCCAGGATGATCAGATCGGGGCTCGACTCTTCGGCTTTCTCCACAGCTTCCTGGCCGTCAGCGGCTTCATCGCAGACTTCCAGGGTGACGATCGAGGCGAGCGTGAGACACACACGCTTGCGAATACCTGGCTGATCGTCGGCGACTAGAACTCGCAAGCTGCTCCTGAAGATACCCAATTTAGCCTGCACATCCATTTGCGAAGGTGAGTATATTTCGCGAAAACCGCAACACTGACAATCTATCGTATGGACCGCGAGTTCCGCCGCAAAATCACGCAAGCGAAGCCAGCGCGGCGATCGGGATGACGACGCGGACGCAAGTGCCCTTTTGTCCGGAACTGATGTCGAGCTGGCCCCGAAAATTCTCGATTCGCTCGCGCATGCCGCGCAACCCGACGCCTGATACCCCGGCGGAAGTAATCTCATACAGCTTACCAGGCGCGATTCCCTTGCCTGCATCTTCGATTTCCAGCGTAACCCTGTTGCCGGACTGAGCGAGCCGAATCGTCGCCGTGGCGCTATCCGCGTGACGGTGAATATTGGTGAGCGATTCCTGGACCACGCGGAAGATCGCCGTTTCCAGGTCGCGCGATACTCTTCCAAACTCGCTGTCCAGCTCCAGGTTGACTTTGATCTTGCTACGTTCCTCGAAGCCCTCCGCGAACCACCGCAGTGCCGAAAGCAGGCCCATCTCGTCCAAAAGCGGGGGATGCAGCAAATACGAAATCGTGCGCAGCTCATCGGATACCTGGTTCACAATTTCCACGTTTTCGGAAAGCGATTTGCCGATTTCAGCGTTGATCCCTTTCACCTCGTCTTCCAGGGCGGAGAGGTTCATGCTCAACAAGGCGAGGACTTGACCGGTGCTGTCGTGCAACTCGCGGGCGATGCGCCTTCTTTCGTCGTCCTGAACGCGAAGAAGTCTTGAAGAGAGTTCGCGTAGGCCGCGGTTGGCAACTTCCAGAGTCTCGCTCTGCTTTAGTATCTGAATGTTTTTTTGCTGTAGTTCCAAGGTGCGTTCCGTGACGCGCTTTTCCAGATTGTCGTGCGCGATGCGCAAGTCCTGCTCCGCGCGCTCGCGCTCGACGATTTCATTCTCGAGCGCCAGGGCCCGCTGCTGCAGGTGCGTGATGTTGCGGAGGCGGTGTTCTTCGCTCGCCAGCTCCGTATAGCTCTCGTTCGGGATTACGCCCGTGTGCTCCGCGCAGATTTTCTGGAACACGTCGCTGTGCTCCTGGCGGTCGAAGCCTTGGATGGGGTAGCCGCAGCGGAGCGCAAAAACGTGAGTGCGGGCCAAGTCGGTCCACAGCTGCTCGAGGCGCAGTGCCGCGTCGAATTTTCCCTGGGACCACAGTACCGAAACCATCTCGCCGAACACCGCAATGCGCTGGTTTTTTCCGTCGGATTTTGCTTTCGTGCGGCTTAGCAAATCGCCGAAGAGCTCGGCAAACAGCGCCGCATCGGGCCAGCCATCTACCAGAAATGTCACCAAAGTTTCCGCGGCGTCCAGGGACACATACCTGCCGGCCTTGAGCGCCGCCGCAGTATCCAGTCCGCGGGACTTCAGAATACGAGCCAGCCCATCGCGATGCTCGCGCGTGGCGATCACAATGGCCGCATCTCCAGCGCCCAGGGCGATCCCGACATACCGGCTCAGACTGTCCAGGAGAAAATTGTCGTCCGCATAGAACTGAGCGACGTGGGCGTGATGCTCGTGGTCGCCAAAACTGGGTGGCGGGGCCAGCGAGGTACCGAGGGGGCCGGAAACTTTCATGGTGCTCATCGCGCTGTCCTCGGAATCACTTGGTTTACTTCCAGTCCATCTTGCATTTCAGGTGAGTGCGACAACAATACAGGAAAGACTGTATTGCTCGCAGCCGTAGCACGTTCGAATCACTGCCGATCTGCTAGTTCGCTGTGGAGGCGGTTCGATTTTGTCCGCGCGGCACGGGACGGCTGAAGCTTTGCCGCAGCCTCCGCTTGTTCGACTGCGGCCACCAGGTCGCCTTGGGCAGCGTAAGCGTCCGCAAGGAGGGAATGTAGTTCGGCAGCGTCCTTGGGCGCCCCGTTCGCGAGGGCGGGGAGCAAGTCCCTGAGAATCGCCAATGCCTCGCCCGAATGCCCTACTTCAAGCAGCTCACTCACCAATTGGAACTGCCCCTCCACTGAAGCGTTCTTCTCCTCGTTTCCGCCTGAGGATTTCTGGCTGCGATAGGCGGCGAGCGCGTTCTGTTCCTGCTTTAGCGTCACCCATTTGTGAAACAGGGCGTTGCGCCCGAGGGCGGCGTAGGTGCCATGGCCGATTTCGGCTTCGACCCAAGCCGGATCTTGCGAGAACGCCACGTTGAGATATTGCAGCGCCTGTTCGGGTTCTTCGATGTCGATCGCGACGTGCGCGGCCTGTAGCCAGACACGGGGCCACATCGACGCCCGGGCTACGGCTTCCATAGTCAGGACGCGGGCCGCTTGCAGATCTCCGCTGCGGCCGGCGCGACGCGCTTGAGCGATCTGCTGGCGCGCAAACTGCATATTAAAGAGCGTGCGGAGATCACCGACCGGATCAGCGGAGTGATCGACGCGAAGATCGATATCGACCGGCCAGCCCTCTAACGTTTTCACGAGAAGCGCGGCGGACTCTCGGCCAGTGTTTTGCCCGCCGGCGCGATCGCCTGCGGAGAGCGCAGCAAGGAGTCGCTCACCTAGGGTGCCGGTGCCCCTCAGGAAGGTCTGCTCCATGGCCGCGATGACATGGGCACCTACCAGGCTGTTCCCTTGCACGCTGTAGCCTGGCCCAGAACGTGCGCCTGCCCAATCGGCACGCTGCGCTTGTTCGCCCGTGTGGACCGCCGTCTTGCCATCCAGGCTCACGATCGCGACTTGCCGCGCTTCGGGACCTTGGCCCTCGAAATTGCCATCTTCGGCAAGAAGTTGCCTCAGAACTTCAGCTGGCGTCTGGCCTTGAGCCAGCAAGGCCAAGCCGCGCGGCCCATAGTTGGGATTGGTCTCGAACTGCGAGACCAACGCTCCGACTCCAGCCTGGGCGTAAGGCACGCTGGCGCCCACTGCCAGATTGTTGGTTTGGACCGCGACGCCGCAGGCGCGCGTCTGCGCCTCGCAAGCGATGATCGAATAAGTCGCCTCGGCAGACGAAACCCACGCGCTCAACCCCAATAACGTCAAGGTCAGCGCACGAAATGCAAAGCGGAAGTGCAAGTTCATGGCAGCACGGGCCTTTCCGTTCGAGTGGGACACCGTGGAAAGAAACGATGGTTCCTCGCCAAAGGTTCCCGCCCCTGTGAGCCGCACGCCTAGTATATTTCCGCTATTCCGCAGTGAGTTGAACCCGCCTAAAGTCTCCGCATCGGAAATCGCCCCGTTCCTCTTGTCTTCCATCCATGGAGCCCCAAAATGGTTACGCAGACCGCGGCCTTAAATTCTGAAATCCCTGCCGCCCGAGCGACCAGTTGGCGAGCCACCGTCGTCGCAGTAGTGCTGGCGTTGTCCATCGCAGGATACTTCTGGGTGGACTCACGGTATCCGTCGCTGCTAAAGAAGTATCGCGCCGGGACGCACGTGAAGGTGATCGGAGCAATCAGCTTCGACGCCGTCTACTCCGTGGATCGCAGTATGCCGTTGGCGCAGCGCGTTTGGCGCACGTCGGTGAACTGGCTTCACGCCAATGAAGTCGGGATGACCTTCGGCTTTCTGTTCGGCGCCGCTGCACTGACATTGCTCGCGACCATTCCGCAGCGCCGGACCGGGAACGCGCACCTGAACTCCCTGCTAGGAGCGCTCGCCGGCATGCCTTTAGGGGTCTGCGCGAACTGCGTCGCGCCAATCGGTCGCGGATTGTACGCCTCGGGAATGAGTACAGAGTCCGTACTCGCGGCGATGTTTAGCTCTCCGACATTAAACGTCGTTGTGCTGGCCATGGTGTTCAGCCTGTTTTCCCCCGCGGTGGTGGCGTTGAAACTGGCAACGACGCTAATTTTGATTTTTGCGTTCGTGCCCATGATCGCTGCGCGACAACCACGGAATGCGCTTGCGGCGGCTTGCCCCATCAATTTTGCCCCGTCAACGACCTGGCGCGAGGCTTTGGTTTTGACAGCGAAGTCGTTTGCGAAGAGCTTTTGGTACGTATTTCGTGTCGGCGCTCCGTTACTGTTGCTCGCGGCCTGCCTGGGGGCGCTGATCGTCGAAACCGTGCCTCAGCAGGCTCTGAACGCGCCGGTGACCCTCGCTGGAATCGTGCTCCTGGCGGTCGTAGGCACGTTGCTCCCGGTCCCGATGGCATTTGACGTGGTGATCGCCTACATCGCCATGACCCGCGGCGTGCCGTTACCATACGTGGTTACGCTGTTGTGTACCTTGGGAATCTATAGCGTCTATTCCTTCGCCGTCGTTGGAAAAACCATCTCGTGGAAGGTAGCCGGTGCAGCTTTCGGCGCGGTAGTCTGCCTCGGGGTGTTAGCAGGGTTTGTGGCGATGGCGCTGCGTTAGCTGCTCCTTCCCCCGCACTTTAGACTCCGTTGCATTCTATTTGACAACATTCTCGTCCCGAGGCTCAACTTCGATAAGAGAGTGGGTAAACCAACTTTCGCGCGCAATTCCAGGTCGGCATCTGCAGGGTTCCTGGCCGCACACCGCCAGCGCCGCGGACCCAAGGAATGAGAAAAGAAAAATGGGAGCGCGCACTTCGCTCGCGATCTTATTGGTCGTGCGTTCCGCGCATGTACTCTTCCCGCGAGCGTAACGCGTAACAAGCCAAGTTCGTCGTCCGTAGGATGGACGTTAGCTAAGATTTGCACGTTCCAGCGGATTGCCGTTCCACTTTCACAACTTCCCTGCCGATTTTCCTTCTCCTCTTGACAATCCAGGGTACAAATGTAAGCTTCCTCTGGACAGTCGAGAGGAGCGCGTTTCATGGCGGACAGACCGAGCGGGCTGGTACAGGGGACGCTGGACATGCTGATCCTGAAGACCCTGCAACTTGAACCAATGCATGGTTACGGAATCGCTATGCGCATCGAGCAGATCAGCAAAGGGGTGTTTCAGGTGAACCCGGGATCGCTGTTTCCGGCATTCCGGCGATTGGAACGCGACGGCTTGATGAAGACGGAATGGCGCGAGACCGAAAACAGCCGCCGTGCAAAATATTACGCATTGACCCCGGATGGGAGAAAGAAATTGAAGAGCGAGGCGCAGGAATGGCGCCGGCAGTCCGGCGCCATCGCGCGAATTCTCGAAGCGGAATCATAGGAGGGTTCGCACATGGCGATATGGCGAAATTTTCTGAGCGGTGTGCGTTCTCTGTTCCGCAAGGATCGCGAAGAGCTCGAGATGGACGAAGAACTGCGCTCGTACATGGAATCCGCGACGCTGGAAAAGATGCGCGGCGGAATGAGCCGCGAGGCTGCCGTGCGAGCCTCCCGAATTGAGATGGGTGGCGTGGAGAACGTAAAGGAAAAGGTACGCGCGGTGAGTTGGGAAACATTCGTCGAAGGATTGTGGCAGGACTTGCGGTTCGGCGCGCGCCTGCTGGGAACGACCCCTGTGTTCACGGCCGCGGCGATCTTGTCGCTGGCTTTGGGAATTGGCGCGAACACGGCAATCTTTCAGTTGCTGGATGCCATTCGCCTCCAGGCGCTGCCGGTAGGCGATCCCAACAAGATCGCGGCGGTGCGCATTGCCGACCGTAACGGCGCTACCGGCGAGTTTACCAGCCGCTATTCCGACCTTACCAATCCTGTCTGGGAACAGATTCGCGATCAGCAGCAGGCCTTCTCCAGCATCTTCGCGTGGGGGCCGACGTCCTTTAATATCTCGCCGGGTGGCGAAATGCACGTCGTCCAAGGAATCTGGGTAAGCGGTGAATTCTTCGACGCGCTTGGGATCGGACCGGAACGCGGGCGCGTGCTCTCGGCGGCCGACGACCAGCCTGGCTGCGCCTCGAACGCCGTCGTCATCAGCCATTCCTTTTGGCAACGGCAGTTCGCTGGAGCGGAATCCGTCGTGGGCAGCACGCTGACGCTGGAAAAGCATCCGTTGGAAGTTGTCGGCGTAACGCCTGCAAATTTCTATGGCGTGGAGGTCGGGCGGGAGTTCGACGTGGCCGTGCCGCTGTGCGCGGAACCCGCGCTTCGCGGCGAAGACACCCTGCTGCATCGCCGCGATGGATGGTGGCTCACGGCGATGGGTCGGCTGAAGCCCGGATGGACGCTGGAAAAAGCGTCGGCACAACTGCGCGCGATTTCGCCGGGAATTTTTGAAGCGACGGTGCCGACGGACTTCGATGCGGAAAAGACCAAGCATTTCCTGGGCTACCGGCTCGGAGCGTTCCCTGGTGACACCGGGTTCTCCGACCTGCGCAACGACTACGAGAACCCGCTGTGGTTGCTCCTGGGACTGGCGGCCCTCGTGCTGCTGATTGCGGCAGCGAATCTCGCGAACCTGATGCTGGCGCGAGCCAGCGCGCGCGTTCGAGAAATGGCCATGCGCATCGCGGTAGGAGCGACCCGCGGCCGCCTGATCCGGCAACTGCTTGCGGAGAGCTTGCTGCTGGCCGGAATCGGCGCCACCGGCGGCATGCTGGTGGCGCGTGGTTTGACGCACGTGCTGGTGTCGTGGCTCAGCACGCAGCAAGATCCGTTGTTTCTCAATTTGGCGACCGACTGGCGGATGCTGGGATTTACGGCCGGCGTAACCATCCTCTCGTGCGTGCTGTTCGGTTTGGCTCCGGCTCTGCGTGCAACCCAAGTTGCGCCGGGAATCGCGCTGAAGTCCTCCGCCCACAGCGCCACCAGTGCGCGTTCCCGATTTGGATTGCGGCGCACGCTGGTCGTCTCGCAAATTGCGCTGTCGCTGATGCTGGTCGTCGGCGCCATCCTGTTCGCCCGAAGTTTGTGGCGGCTGTCCACGCTGGACGCCGGCTTCGTCCAGGATGGAGTCCTCGAAACCGACTTGGATCTGACGCAGTTGAATCTGCCCGTCGCGCGACGATCGGACTTCAAACAGGCTGTGTTGGAACAGGTGCGCGCCCTCTCGGGAGTGGATTCGGCCGCCGAGGCCAGCATCGTGCCGTTGAGCGGCGACGGCATGAACCGGCAAATCCTAGTCGACCGCGGGGGACAGACGACCGAAGGCAAATCGAACCTGAACCAGGTGGGACCGCAATTCTTCCTGACGTTAAGAACGCCTTTCCTGGCGGGCCGCGATTTCAACTCGCAAGACACGCTGACGTCACCGAGGGTGGTGATCGTCAATCAGTCCTTTGCGCAGAAATTCTTTGCGGGGAAAAACCCGATCGGTTCGGTGTTTCGCGTCAAGGAGTACAGCGCGATCACCGGTCCTTATCAAATCGTGGGCTACGTGAAAGACGCTAAATATCACAACCTGCGAGAAGAGTTCTTGCCCACGATGTATACGCCAGCAGCGCAAAAAGATAAACCAGACACCGGCGAAACGATTCTGTTGCGGTCCAACGCTTCCCTCTTCAACCTGATTCCGCGAATCAAAGAGATCGTGCGAAAGACCAGTCCACAGATCGACGTGACGTTTACGCCCTTTCACGAACTCGTGGAGGTTTCGTTGATACGCGATCGTCTGATGGCCCGGCTTTCGGGATTTTTCGGGTTGCTGGCGGCGCTGCTGGCGATGATTGGTTTGTACGGAGTGATTTCGTACATGGTTGCGCAGCGGAAGAACGAGATCGGAATTCGCATGGCGCTCGGAGCAGACCGCGAAAGCATCGTGAAGCTGGTGATGCAGGAGGCGGCTTGGCTGGTTGGCTTGGGCTTGCTGGCCGGCACGGCGCTGGCTTTAGCCAGTGGGAAAACGGCGTCCGCGCTACTGTTCGGGTTGAAGCCGTGGGATGTGGCGACCTTCGCCACGGCGCTGTCCGGTTTGACGCTGGTTGCCGCAGCCGCAAGTTTGCTGCCAGCGCTGCGAGCAGCGCGGGTCGATCCAATGGTGGCGTTGCGGGACGAGTGAGCGAAGACTCCCGACAGAAACGGGTCTGCAGGCAATGCTGCCCTCCCGCGCCGTCCCGGGGCAATGCGGAGCGGGAACGGCCTGCCGATCGAGCGTCCAGCCACCGCACGGCCAGCGCAGTTGCTGGAGGCCTGGACCACTACTTCGCGGCTTGTTTCTTGTGCAGGTCGGTACAAACCGACATGGCGGTGTTCGGATCGACCGCGCTGTCGCCCTCCTCGATATGCTGGATGATTCCGTTTTTGTCGATGACGATGTTCGCGCGTTGCGCCCACTGGTAGGTTTCGTTCTGGACGTCGTAGCCCTTGAGGATGCCGTATTCCTTCAGCATCTTCTTGTTCATGTCGCTCAGCAACGGGAACTTGATGTCGATCTGCTTGGCGAAGGCGGCGTTGGCTGCGGGACTATCCATGCTTACCCCGAAGATTTCCGTGTCCGAGGGGTCGATCTTTCCTGTGCTTATTCCAGACTGGACCGCCTGGAGTTGCTTCGTTCAACCACCGGTAAACGCAAGAACATAGATGGCGAGGAAAACATTTTTCTTGCCGCGATAATCGCTGAGCTTGACGGTTTTCCATTGATCGCTGAGCAGGGTGAAATCGGGAGCCGCGTCACCCACTTTCAACGAGGCTTTCGCTACTTGGGGCTTCAGAGTCTGCGCCGGGACCGAAGACAACGCCAGCGTCAGAGCCCAGAGTACACAGACTGCGAGAACACGCTTCAATGTTTGTCTCCTTGGAACGTCATTTTCTCAACTCGATTTTTCTCCCGAAGGAATGTAGAGAACGGGCCCGAGTACGATGATATGCCTGGCCAACGCCAGTGACATGGGGAAAATTGTCATGTTTCTGTCAATTTCGCCAAGGCAGCAACGTGGTGTTCAGGAATGCTTAGTCGAGTCTCCTGGGACCAAGGGACACGCTCCGATCATCCGTCTAGCGCGCACTTGAACTGCTCACCGCGTGGTGGGCTGATTCGTTTGGGAGTAAGCTTTGCGCGCAGTCCGGCGTTTCCTTATTCGAGAGGCCGATGAGTTCCAGCCAAGGTGGGGCGCATTTCTCCGGTGGGTCGCCGAAGTTAGGTGTCAACCCGGTTGATCGCCGTGGTGGTCTCGCTGGCGGCGTTCATGGAGGTGCTGGACACCAGATCGCGGCGGAAAAGAATAACGCTGTGGCGGGGCTGGTCAACTTCATGCGCAACATCGGCAGCAGCGTGGGCACATCGCTGGTGACAACAATCATCGCGCGACGCTCGCAGTACCACCAGGGCGTGCTGGCCGAGCACGGATCGATCGTGAACTCGGGCTTTCAAGGTGCGATTCAAGGAACCGCCCGGCAACTGGAGCGCGGAGGGCTCAGCATCTTCGGCGCGCAGCAGCAAGCAACCGCGCGGCTTTACGCCGAACTGAAGCTACAAGCAGCCTCGCTGGCATACATCGATACCTATTGGGTATTGGCGGTTCGCATTGTCTTTCCTGCTGCAGAAGAATCGGCTTGGCGGCAAGGCAGCGGTGCCGATGCATTGACGCAGGTCCAGAGTGAAGTTGTACCCCCCACCCCCTCGGCAGTTTGTAAGAGTGTCTGTGCTACCTCAGGTAGCCCCAATTGTGGAGTTTGTCGGAGTCTTCGGCCCAACGGTCCCCGATGTCGGTGCGGTAGTACATGTTGGGAATGAGGATGTTTTTGATGCGCGCGTAGACTTGGGCTTGGGCTTGCTTCATGGTTTGGCCGGTGCCGACAACCGCAAGCACTACGCCCGAGGTTCCGGCGATCAACCACTGGCCGTTGACTTGTTTCACGTCTTCGATGTGGACCTGGTCCGGGGTGCCGCGCTTGAAAACAATGGCGTTGTCTTTGGAGAAAGACTCAAAGGTGGGCTCGTCGTCGAATGGAAACGGAGGGACCACAATACGGACGCCTATCTGAAACCCGCTGCGCGTGCGCCACTTCGGGTCGGCGCCCGTCGCCAGCTCCCAGAAAAAATCGCTGATCGGCGTCAGCATGCCTTCCTGCTGGATGAAAATCGTCGGATACCCGAATCGTGACGTGAATTCCAGAGGGTAGATGCCGTTGTTGTTGACGATGCAATTCAGGTCGATGTAGCCGACGTAGCCTTCCAGCGCCAGCTTCGTCTCCATCTTCATCAGCGTGCGGTAGAAGATCGCGTTGGGCTCGCTCCAAAACATGGCGGTGCCCATTTCACCGGTGGGCGGGCCGACTTCGCCGGGGAACAGCTTTTTGTGCTCGAAGTTGATGTTGATCGGAGTCACGAAGCGCTTGCCGTTGAAGAAAGCCCCGACAGCGACCTCCACCCCATTGATGCGGCGCTGCAATTGAAAAACTTTGATCTCGTCACTAAAGGCCTTTTTGTAGGCTTCGAGCATGCGAATGACATCTTCGCCGTCTTCTTCTTCACCGACAAACAGGCGCCGCTTGACGTTTTGCGCTTCCCCGCTGGGCTTGATCACATAGCGGTCGGGGTTCTTTTTCACGAACTCAATGGCAGGGTCGAAGGAGTCGAAATCTTCGTAAGGAATGATGTTGACGCCGGCCTTTTTCAGCTCTTCCTGGCCGAAAGAACGATCGTCTTCGAGGCGGTCGGTGTATTCGGAACCGCCGATGACGGGTTTGCCGGCAGCGCGCAGGGCTTGAGCGCGCGCGCCCTGACCGAGGGTGTCATCGAAGACGATGATGTCGGCCCACTTGGCGTCTTTCTCCCAATCCAAAGACTTGGGAACGAAACCGTCGGCGATGTCGCGCTCTTTTTCGTTGTCGATGTAATAGCGAACGTCGTGGCCTTCCTTGAGAATCTGCCACGCGATATCGCCGATCAGACCTGAAAGTGAGACAAAAAGGAACTTTCGCTTTTCCATTTTCGAGGACGACCCTCGCCTCCGGCGAGGACCAAGCTAGTTTAGGGGCAACCGGGCCGCGCATTGTAACAGTTTGTTTAAATTCGCCCGGGACGGCCCGCGCGGCAAGGCAACCCTTCGAGCCGGGAAGAGGCATCCCACCCTGCGGAGCAGGCGCAGCCCGGCCGGGCCCATTTTGGGGCTAGCCTGTCCTTTCGTTCAGGGTATACTAATTTTGCTTCGAGCCTAGTCCAGTAGAAGCGGCCCAGGCATTGCGATGACACCGCGGGCCCGAAACTTACCAGGAGAGGTGAACGTTTGCTCCAAGCTTTTGTAGGGAAAACCGCGAAGCGGTTGTGCATTCTCGTTTTGGCGGGCGGACTGGCTGGGCTGACGAGCAGCCCCAGCAGCGCTCAAATCCTCCACAAAAAGAAAAAAGTAAACAAGGCCACCACGGCCGACAACACGGCCGAACCCGACAAGGTTCTGTACGATAGAGCCCTCGAGGACATCAAGCATGGACGCCAGGAAGTCGGGCGTTTGAGCCTCCAGACGCTGATCAATACCTACCCGGACAGTGAATACCTGGCCAAAGCGAAGCTGGCGATCGCGGATTCGTACTACAAAGAGGGTGGTTCGGCGAACCTGACCCAAGCCATCCAGGCTTACAAAGACTTCGGGATTTTCTTCCCGTTCCTGCCGGAAGCGGCTTACGCGCAGATCCAAGTGGCGAACACTCATTACAAAGAGATGGCCAAGCCGGATCGCGACCGCACAGAAGCCAAGGCTGCCGAGGAAGAATTTCAGACTTTCCTGGAGAAATATCCCAAGGACCCACTGGCGCCTCAAGCGGAGCAACGCCTCCGCAACGTGCAGGAGATCATTGCCGAAGGCGACTACCGGATCGGCTACTACTACTACGTGAAGGGCGACAAGCGCGCCGCGGCGGCCAGGCTCATTGCCATTACCAAACGCTACCCCTTGTACAGCAAATCGGACCACGCGCTGTGGATGCTGGGAGATATTTTTGAGCGCAGCGAACACAAGGAGATTGCGTCGCTTTATTACTCGCAGATAGTTCGAAATTATCCGCTTTCGCCGCTCGCGGGGGATGCCAAAAGCAAGCTCAAGGCGTTCAAGGTACCCGTGCCTCAGCCGGACCCCAAGGCCCAGGCGTGGATGGTGGCGGAACAGAATTCGCCGCGCCAACATGACAGCCTGATCAAGAGGCCGCTGGCGTTGGTGCGCTCGGGTCCGCACGCAGAGTTAGTTGCGGCGGCGAAAACCGGCGCGCCGAATCTACAACCGGAATCCGACAACACCTCCGCTACCGACATTTTGACCCCGGGAAGTCGCTCGCAGTTGGGCGGGTCCGGGCCGGCGGCGGGCAACCGGGCGGTGGTCGAGATCGTGACGCCGGGCGGCGAGGCAACTGGCAGCGGCGCGGGCACTACGGAAGGGACTGCGAGCGGTACCGAAGGGACGCCGGCGCCGGCAGCAGCCCCTGCCGACGACAGCACACCGCCAAGCGCGGGTACGGCGGGCGATCCGAAGGCTGCGGCGACACCGGCGGCTCCCCCGGCTGCACCGGACCCGGCGACGAATCCGGTGAACACCACGACCACCACGGGAACACCCGATTCCAAGCCTGCGGCCGATGGCTCTGCGCCGGCAGCCGACGCGAAGACCGCGGATGGCAAGGCTGCGGACGGCACCCAGAGTTCCACGAAAGAGGCGACGGACTCGAGCTCAACCGACCAGAAGGAATCCACCAGCAAGAAGAAGAAGGGGCTGCGCAAGCTGGTGCCTTGGTAGAAGTACTTGGTTTCCAGACAGAACCGGAGAGCGCGGCCATCACCGCGCTCTTTTTGTTTGGGTGGCGATACGCGTCTAGCCACGGATTGCTGCTACGCCGGAACGCCGTATCGAAAGTCCCGTGTTCGCTTCCGACACATCTGTTCCCGGTTGGCGTTGACGCCCCTCAGCCGGAATGCTCCAATATTCTTGAGTCATCCCCAAGTGCGATGTAGGCTATCGCTGCAAGGGGAGACGACCGGCCGGTCGAATTCATTGCGGCCGTACAACGGTATCAGTTGAGATACGGGAAGTTTTCCCGGAGGACGTTCGGTGGCCAAGATCCTGGTTGCGGACGACAACAGCAATATCCAGAAGATGGTGGGTCTTGCGCTGAAGGACCACGGCATTGAGGTTGTGGCCGTCGGCAATGGCGAGGCCGCGGTGCGAAAAATCTCCGATATTCGGCCGGATCTGGTGCTGGCCGATGTGTTCATGCCGGTCCGCAACGGCTACGAAGTCTGTGAGTACGTGAAGCAAGACGCAGCTCTGGCCCACATTCCGGTGATCCTGTTGGTGGGAGCGTTCGATCCGCTGGATGAGCAGGAAGCGCAACGCGTCGGCGCGGATGGAGTGTTGAAGAAGCCCTTCGTTCCGCCTGACCCTTTGATTTCGATGGTGAAGTCCGCGTTGGTACGCGCGGGTGTGGCACACGCAGGGTTCGTGCCTGCCAAAGCTGTGGCCGAGGCTCCAGCTGAAGTTCCGGCGCCAGCGGCCCCGATTTCGAATTTTGCTCCGAAACCGGCGGCGACTTTGCCGTCATTTGAATCGGAGTCGTTCGTGGACGAGGTTCCCGCTCGCCCCGCCGCATTCAAGATGGATGCTGAGCAGCAGCCCGTGGCGTTTGGGAGTTTGCTGGAAACGCCCGGGACCGATACGGACGAGCAACCGAACGAAGTTACCGCCGTGCCCGCCTTGGATCGCGATTGGCGCACCGCAGAGGTCGAGGAAGAAGAGGAGCCGGAAGACAGCGACGCTAAGCCGTCATGGCGGCGCGATGCCGGCAGCGAAGATTCCCACGAGGAAGTTGCAGCGTCCGACGGCGGATGGCGTGACGCGGGATCGGAAGAAAGCCGGGGACACGGCAAGAAGCATTCGGTCTGGACGCCCACGCGCGAAAAAGCCGATTTGGCCGAAGTCGCGGAAGTGCGAGGGGATGTCCATAGCGCGGTTTCCGATTTCAGGAATATCCCGGCTTCGCCGTTTGCAGGAGAGGCGTGGGCGGCGGCCATCGAAGCTGGCGGCCAGAATAAAACGGCGGTCGCGGAGGAAGAACATCCGGCCCCACACGCGGCAGACCTGGAAGCGCTGGTGGGACACGCCGAGCCGGCCGCACACGAACAGAGTCTCGTATCCGAGACCGAAAGTGTGCTAGCGCCAACTTCGCACGAGGAGAGTTTCGTTTCCGCATCGGAACCCGAGCCCGCACCAGAGCCTGCGCCGGTACCAGTGGAGGAACAAGCGGCGTTTGTCTCCGCCGCAATGGTGGAGCCCGAGAAGCAGACCGAGAAGCAGACCGAGAACCAGCCGGTGACGCCTTCGTGGTTTTCAACGCCTCCCAGCCCCTGGGATGCGGAAGCGCAAAGGGCCAGCAAGCTTGCGTCAACTTGGGACACACCGATTGTGCCGGCAAGACTCGAGGTGCCCGCGGAACTTGCGCCCGCGACGGTAGACGCGACGAGTTCGTTTGCGACGGCGGCGGCTCCCGACGAAATCGAGGTGCTTCCGGCGGGTGCGAGTTCCGTGATACCGGAGGCGGTTCAGACCGCTCGGGAAGAAGTCTCGCACGGCGCCGAGGTGGACATGGATGCCATCGTGGCCCGGGTGTTGGCTGGCATGAGCCCCGACCGGTTGCAGGAAGTCGCGCGCGATCTGCTGAAGCCGGTCATCGAAACGATTCTCCGCGAGGAAATGAACAAGAAGTCGTAATTCCTTTTCGAGTCTGGACTTTCCGCCCGGACGCCATCAAGCACTACCCGATCGACAGACCCTCGCGTTTCACTCCGCGCCCAAGACTACGTCGCGGGGAAGCGGCGCGGCAACCAACGGCGCACCGAGCAGCAATAAGCGTCGTAGGTCGTGCCGAACGTTGCGCGGAGGTGCGGTTCTTCGTACAGGATAACAAAAAGATGGGCCAACAGAATCCACGGAACGCCGAAGAGCAGAATCGTGTACGACTGCTCGTACATGCCGAAGCCAAGGAGCGCCACGAAACCTCCGATATACATGGGATTGCGCACCAACTTGTACGGACCAACATCGACGAACTGGCGCGGCGGGTCGAATGGCGCCGGCGTTCCTTCCCCTTTGGCGACAAAGGTTGCGATACAAGCCAGTGCAAGAATTCCACCGGCGATCATCGTGGCGATCCCTGCGCCGCTCGACCAGCCGGATAACATCGGGCCGCGCCTAGTGTCATAACGGTAGTGCAGGGCTAGTGCGACCCAGCCCCACAAAAAAACAAATCCGGTGCCGAACACGACGGCGCGAAGCGCGATGAACAGCGTTTTCATGGCTTGGCCTTCCCAGAACTCACCCGGTAACTTGTCCCGCTAAGCTCTGCATTGACTTCTGATAGGTCTTACTGCCTGGCGGGGCATTCGGTTTCAATCTTTTGCGCCCCCCTGGGCGGCCGGCTCTAGCCGGTTGCGCAGATTACTTCGGCGGAAGTTTCCCGCCACTCGAGTCGGGTGGTTCCGTTCTTAGACCAGCCCAGGACTCGAGTTTTCGCTCAATTGACCGTGCTGGCGTCCCCTCGTATAGTCATATGTTGTCCTGCGCGTGACAGCCACCCTGTGCGGGTGCGGCAGTGCGGAATTTTCAGGAGCATCGGGCCGAATGCCTCGCGAAATCGCCAAAGCGTATGAACCGCAGCAGATCGAACCCCGCTGGGCGGAGTTCTGGGTTAAGGAACAGTTGTTTCGCGCCGACGCTAATGCGCCTGGCCCGGTCTTTTCTATCGTAATTCCGCCTCCCAATGTGACCGGCTCGCTGCACATCGGGCACATGCTGGATCACACCGAGATCGACATCTTGACGCGCTGGCACCGCATGCGCGGCTTCAATACTTTGTATCTTCCGGGCACGGACCACGCCGGGATTTCCACGCAACGCGTGGTGGTGCGGCAACTTGCCGAGCAAGGCATCAATTACCGGGACCTTGGCCGCGAAGAGTTCGAACGCCGCGTCTGGAAATGGAAGGAAGAGAGTGGCGGCACCATCCAGCGGCAGATGCGCGAGATTGGGGAAAGCTGCGACTGGTCGCGCGAGAAATTCACACTCTCTCCAGAATTGTCGCGCGTGGTGCGCGAAGTCTTCGTGCGCCTGTACGACGAGGGACTGATCTATCGGGACAAACGCATGACGAATTGGTGTCCCGTCTGCCTGACGGTGCTGAGCGATTTGGAAGTGGTGCATGAAGAACGCGCCGGGCACCTTTGGCACATCCGTTACCCGGTGGCCGGACGCAAGGAATATTTGATCGTGGCCACCACGCGCCCGGAGACCATGCTGGGCGACACCGCCATCGCGGTCCATCCCGAGGATGACCGCTACAAGCATCTGGTCGGCAAAAGCGCGATTGTGCCGCTCGTGAATCGCGAGATTCCCATCATCGCGGACGAAATGGTGGACCGTGCGTTCGGCACCGGCGCGGTGAAAATTACCCCGGCGCACGACCCCAACGACTTTGAAGTGGGACGCCGTCACAAACTTGCCGAGATCGATGTAATGACCGACGACGGCCACCTGAGCGCTGCTGCCGGCTCGTACGCAGGCATGGAACGGTTTGCGGCGCGAAAAAAAGTTGTCGAAGATTTGAAGGCGCTCGACTTGCTCGAGAAAGTTACCGACCACACCCACGCCATCGGGATCTGCGAACGCAGCCGCACGATCGTCGAGCCGCGCGCTTCCACGCAATGGTTTTGCAAGATGAAGCCGCTGGCGGAGCCGGCCATCGCCGCCGTGGAGCGTGGCGATATCTACATCGTCCCCGACAACCGCCGCGAAGAATATTTCAACTGGATGCGCAACATCCGCGATTGGACGCTGTCGCGCCAATTGTGGTGGGGTCACCGCATTCCGGCATGGTACTGCAAGGAACACAACCACCTGACGGTTGCAATCGAAGCACCCGCGAAATGCGCGACGTGCGGCTCCGAACACTTGACGCAGGATCCCGACGTGCTGGATACCTGGTTCAGCTCGGGCTTGTGGCCCTTTTCGACGCTCGGCTGGCCGGAAAAAACCGCCGACTTCCAGAAGTATTATCCCACCAGCTTGTTGATCACCGGCTACGACATCCTGTTTTTCTGGGTCGCCCGCATGATCATGCTGGGAATTCATTTCACTGGCGAAGTTCCCTTTCGCGCCGTGTATCTGCACTCGTTGGTTCGCACCGCCAGCGGCGAGAAAATGTCAAAGTCCAAGGGCACGGGACTCGACCCGGTGAAGCTGAATCAACAATATGGAACCGATGCGATGCGCTTCTGCCTCGCATCCATGGCTGCGCCGGGCACCGACATCATCCTCTCCGACGATCGCCTGGCCAGCGCCCGCAACTTTGCCAACAAGATCTGGAACGCCTCGCGATTCCTGTTCATGAATCTCGACAAGTTCGAACAAGCCGCCGGCGCGACATTCGAGGAGTTGGCTGGGCCGGGAGTTCGCGAGAATGCGCCGTACGATTTCAAAGGCAGCATTCCACTGATCGATGAGTGGATCTTCGAGAAGCTGGCCGCGGCCCGAAACACCGTGAACACCGCTCTGGCGGCGTATCGCTTCCACGAAGCCGCCCAAGTGATCTACCAATTCTTCTGGGGCGATTTCTGCGACTGGTACATCGAGTGGATCAAGCCCGACTTATTGAACGCGGACCGCGAGCGCGCCCGCGTCGCATGGAGAAACCTGTTCGCCGCATTTGACAGCGCGCTGCGCCTCCTGCATCCCTTCATGCCCTTCATCACCGAGGAACTGTGGCATCAATTGCCCCAGCGCCCCGAAGACAAATCGATCGCGCTGGAGCCTTTCGCTGCAAAGTACAAGGAATCCGGTGACCAGTCCCGCGTGAATGAATTCGGCCTGCTCCAGGAACTTATCGCTGAACTGCGCAACATTCGCGCCGAAATGAAGCTCGATCCGAAAAAGAAAATCGCAGCCGAGTTTTACAGCTCCTACGAATACATCCGATCGACGATCGATCGAAATCTCGACGGCGTCGTTCGGCTGGCCAGTTTGTCGGAGCTGCACGTCTCCTCAAATCGCCTCGCGACATCGGGCGGCGCCATTCGTTCTACCTCTAAGTTCGATGTGCGCATCGCGTATGTGACCGACACCGTGGATATTGCGGGCGAAATCGTGCGCCTCCGCAAGGAAATCGACGGGTTGGACAAAGCCATCGGATCGAAGGAACGACAGCTCGATGACCAGAATTTCCGCAGCCGCGCTCCGGAAAAGATCGTGCGGGGCATGGAAGCAACGTTAGCGGAGCAGAAACTGGAATTGCAGAAGTTGCGGAGCCGGCTCACCCAGATCGATAGGACCGCCTCGCGCGTCTGACTCGTTTTCATGGACTGGCACTCCCCCGAAATTGACGAGTTGTTCCGGCGAGCCTTGACACCTCGCCGCCGCCCAGTAAACCTCCGCGATGCCGCCGTTCGGGAGATGTCCTCCTGAACGGAGCGAAGATTCTCATCCGGCCAAAGCCTGGGCGCTAGGGTCGGGCGGTGCTGCACCCGAACGCCTAAGCGTTCCGCCAAAAACGCCAGCAGGATACTCGCGCTACCCGCAATCATTCGCGATTCGTGCCAATCGGGATTACACTGCTTCTCTTCCTATGACCAGGCGCAAGACCCAGCCAACGCTTCCGGGCGTGACCGATCGGCGGATCGCCGCGCTGCTGACGTTGCTGGCGGAAAACGCGACGATCGTCGTCAGTGGCGCGCGTATCGCGCGAGAGATTGGCGTCTCGCGCTCGACGGTTTGGCGTTGGGTAAATCGGTTGCGCGAATTAGGTGTCCGCGTAAAAGGCGAACAGCACACTGGATACTTTCTCGAGAAAGTCCCGGACATCCTGACACCGGACATGCTGCGCCAACGACTGAAAGGCAGCATGTTCGGCAAACGCATTCACCATTTCTTCAAGGTCGATTCGACGAATCGAGTCGCGTTGGACCTGGGCCACGCCGGCGAGCCGGAAGGCACGGTCGTGCTCGCCGAGGAGCAAACCGCAGGACGTGGCCGCGCCGGGCGAGTGTGGCATTCCGAACGAGCCACGGGAATCTATGCGACTCTATTACTGCGGCCCCATCTCGCGCCGGTGCAGGCTCCGCTCTTAACCATGATGGCCGGACTCTCGGCTCACTCTGCGATTCAGGCGCAAACCGGATTGCGCCTCGATCTGAAATGGCCGAACGATCTGGTGTTTCGCGGAAAGAAACTGGGTGGAATTCTGACGGAGATGCACGCCGAGCCTACGCAGATTCGCTTCGTCATCGTGGGAATCGGGCTGAACGTGAACCAGGAGAACTTTCCGGAGGGCTTGAGTACGATCGCTACTTCCCTGCGCGTCGAATCGGGAAAACCGCAGTCCCGGCTGGAATTACTGGTGCGTTTGCTCCGGGAATTCGAGACCGACTACAATCGATTCTTGAGCGAGGGATCGGAAAACGTGACCCGCCAATTCGCTGCGATCTCCAGCTACGCCCAAGGTAAACGCGTGCGCGTCACGAACGGAAAGGATAGTTTTGCCGGTGTCACCGCTGGACTTAGCCCTGAAGGGTTGCTGTTGGTGAGGCGCGACGCCGGACAAACGGTGGCGGTTATCGCCGGGGATGTGACAGAAGAACGAAGTAATGAAGCAACGATGTAAGGAAGCAATAGAAGAATCGATTCTGTATAGTCCCACGGAGTTTCTGGCGGCGACGCATGCTATTGACCATTGATGTCGGCAATACGAATACGGTGCTGGGAGTCTTTCGCGGCGACGAACTGATCGCGAACTGGCGGCTCACCACTGCTCGCCTTCAGACCGTGGACGAATACGGCGTGCTCACCCGCAATCTTTTCACCCTCGCCGGACTCGACGGCGCGGCGATCGGCGGCGTGATCATCAGCTCCGTTGTGCCGCCCATGAATTGGACGCTGGCGGAGATGTCGCGGATTTATTTCGCGCAGAAAGCGTTGTTCGTGGAGCTCGGCGTCAAGACCGGCATGGCGGTGCTGGTCGATAACCCGCTGGAAGTCGGAGCCGATCGCATCGTGAACGGCGTGGCGGCGTTCCACAAATATGGCGGTCCGTGCATCGTGGTGGATTTCGGCACCGCCATCACGTTCGACGTGATTTCCGAGCGCGGAGAATATCTGGGTGGCGTGATTGCGCCCGGACTCGGCATCGCGTCGGAAGCGCTTTTTGCACGCGCGGCGCGGCTGCCTCGCGTGGAGATCAAGGATCCCGGCCGTGTCATTGGCACGAACACGGTCACGCACATGCAGGCGGGACTCTATTACGGCGCGATCGATATGGTTGACGGAATGCTGACGCGCATCAAAGCGGAGCTGAAGTCGCCAGCCACCGTGGTGGCAACCGGCGGTCAAGCTTCGCTGGTGGCTCGCGGATCGAGGCAGATTCAGCACACCGACGAATTCCTGACGCTTACGGGCTTGCGGCTCATCTGGGAAAAGAACCAGCCCGCGGACGCGCAAGGCCGAAACTCCGCGGATCTTCGCGCGGCAAAGAGTGGGGCTTCGCACGTTAAGAAAGTTCAGGGCTAGGCCGCGTGGAGTTGACCAGCGGCGGCTTTCGCAACATGGACGGCTGGAACTACTTCAACTACTTCACGGAAATCGAGGAATATTTCTGGAAAAAGCGAGGCGCGCACCTGCTGGTGTCGCCGCTGGACTGGGCGATCATGGAGACGTGGCAGAAGGCGGGCGTGCCGCTGGAAGCCGCGTTGAAAGGGATCGATCGCGCATTCGAGAGTTACGGCCGGTCGCGGCGCGGCGCGGGGAAACCGCTGAAGAGCCTGGCGTATTGCACGGATGCGATACTGGAGGCGATGGCGGAAAATCAGGAGGCCGCGGCTGGAAGTGCACCGAAGAATGGTCGCGCGGCTGTCGAGCCATTTTCGCGGGACGAGCTGCGAGCCTACTTTGCGAAGAACTCCGCGCAGATTGTGAAGGCGGCCGAAGCCCAGCGCACGACGCATCCGGGCTTGGCGGCGCGGCTTGCCGAGGTCGCGCAATCGCTGGATTCCAGCTTGACTTTGCTGGACACTCCGGGAACTTTGGATGTGGAAGACCTCGAAAGACGTCTGACCATCCTGGATGAGAAGGTACAAGCGGGCCTTACGCAGCATGCGAGCGAGGAATTGATGCTGAGGATACGGCGCGAGGTCGATAGCCAGTTGGCGATGTACCGGCGAAAGATGAAAGCGGAGCAACTTGCGCTCGTCGAGAGGCAATATATGCAAAAACGACTGTTGGAAGAGTTTGGCTTGCCGCGACTGAGTTTGTACTACTTTTCCTGAAGCTAACCCTGCCGCCAGGGGCAAGCCTAACTTCAGCGATCTTGCCGGGATGGGGCGCAACCGTATTGCGCCCCTGCAATGGGTACCGACGGTATGCGGGCAGCGTGGGGCGGTATTCGGACTTAAATCCTGGAGAAGCTTCGGACTTTTCTTTCCACGCGAATCATCGCAGAATGGGATGCACTTAGATGCCTGATGAGTTAAGATTATCGATTGAGAAGCTTGTGTATGGCGGTGATGGTTTGTCGCACGCCGACGGAAACACCGTGTTCGTGCCTTACGTGATGCCGGGGGAAGAGGTGCGGGCGGCGGTCAAGCAGAAGCGCAACAAATTGATCTGGGCGCAACTGCAGGAGGTTACTTCACCGGCTCCGCTGCGGCAGAAGGCGCGATGCCCCCACTTTGGCACCTGCGGTGGTTGCCACTACCAGCATATTCCCGCGACCGAACAACTACGGCTGAAAAAAGAGATTCTGCGGGAAACACTGTCGCGTTTGGGCCGTATCACCTGGGACGGGCCGATTCAGGAGCACTCGGCGGAACCGTATGGATATCGCAACCGCGCGCAATGGGCGCTGCGCGATTCCAAACCCTTGGCGCTCGGGTATTTCCTGCCCGAAAGCAAGGTGATCGTGCCGATCGACGAGTGCCCGGTGCTGTCACCGACGCTGGAGAAAACGTTTGAGCAGTTGCAGAACATGACGCGCTCTGGTCATTTACCGGAAAAAGTCTTGGAGATCGAGGCATTTGTCGATTCAACCGACGAAAAGATCGCTTTGAACGTGGCGTTCGAGCGGTTTCCCAAATCGGCGGCGGAACTCGCGGCGTCGTTCCGGCAAGCACTTCCGAAGATCGAAAGCCTGTTGCTGCTCGACCAGAGCAAAGACCGCTTTGAGCTGACGGGGCCGGGTTTTTTGATTCATGAAGCTGGTGGGTTTCGATTTCGCGTGAGCCATTTGTCGTTTTTTCAGGTGAACCGGTTTTTGGTTGAAGAATTGTTGAGGACGATGACCTCGGGTGCGAAAGGCAATGTCGCTCTTGACTTGTACGCGGGGGTTGGTTTTTTTACGCTACCTTTGGCGAAAACGTTCAAGAAAGTGATCAGCGTGGACGCGAATCTCGCGGCGACGACGGATCTCTATGCCAACGCCGAAAGCGCTGGCGTGACCATCACCTCGCACAACGAGCACGCCGAAGAATTTCTGCGTAAAACTCAGGAGAAGCCGGACTTCGTGTCCCTCGATCCGCCGCGCGCGGGACTTGGCGTTGGCGCTGCAACGGCGCTGGCGGCCCTCGGCGCGCCCGAAATTGCGTATTTGTCCTGCGACGCGTCAACCTTGGCACGGGATTTGGCTGTGCTTACAGGGTCGGCCAAGAAGAAGGACGGCGAGGCGGCGCCGGCGATTCGCTACGAAATCTCGGAGATGCACCTGTTTGATCTGTTCCCGCAGACCTTCCACATCGAAACCCTCGTACGATTGAGACGCGCTCCGTGAAGTTCCCGGGCGTTGCCATTGCCGCGGCGTTTGTGCGGCGTGGCGCTCGCCTGAGTTTCGCCACTCGCGAACCTAAGCATTTCTTTTTATCTCCTCGTTGCGTTCTCGTCGCCGTAGGGTTTCCCATTCTGGCGGGCTCACCCTCGTGCGGTTCCGCCGGCTCACCCTAGCCCCGGGAGCTTCGCTTCTCTGGTGGATCTCGCTCCGCGATCTTGGCGTCGCCGTAGCCTTTGCCGTAACGCTGTTCGCGCTCGTCGGCGTTTGCGGGACGAGGTTGACTTGCTGTTCGGCGCGACGCCGCAGGTCGCCGAAGTGCTGCGCGCGATGCTGCTGGGCGATTGCAGCTGTGGAGCACGATGAAGCGACCGACTGCCGGAAGACCCCCGACCCTACAAGGTGCGGCTCTTGTTTCGGGCGCGGACACTCACGAAATCAACAGCATTATACTATATAGATACGTATAGTTTGTAGAATTTACTGTCGTTTACGAAGTCCTCGCCCTGCAAGCGTTTGGACCTCAGGGCAGCCGTAGGCGCCAAATCAGCAGGAGGACAGTGAGGAGCAGAACGAAGCCGATGGCGGCGCGATATTCGCGATTTTTCTTGTATTGAGCGGGCGAAAATTCTCCTTCGCGGCTGCCTGGGAGGCTTCCCGGTGTGAAGCGCGGGAAGAAGAGGGGTACGGCGCGGGCGTACTGTTCGAACCAGGCGCCGTGATGGGCGCTAAGTTCCTGCTCTTCGCGGCGCATGACGATGGAATAAAACAGAGCGAAATAGGCCAGGAGCAGGGTGGCGGGAATCCAGGAATGGGTAGCAACCGCGACGCCGGCTGTGAGGATGGAGCTGCCAAAATAGAGGGGATTGCGGGTGTAGGCGTAAGGCCCGGTCACGGTAAGGACTTGCTGCTTGTGAAGGTGACCGGCGGCCATGGCGCGCACCAGCAAACCGATGGCTCCCACAATCGCCCCATAAAGAATGCTTCGTGGAGTCGGATGGGCGAGCGCGAGAACAATGATTGCGAGTGGATAGCCTAGCCGGACGCGCCAGCGCGCGAAGAAAGCGGCGGCCCTCATACACCCGCGCCGATCCGGCGGCCGACAGCGTTGAAGACCGACTCCACGCTAAGAGCCAGCATAGAGGGGGCGGTTTGATCGTTGCGCGCGTGCGAGGTGACGCTGTCGGGTGCGCGAAGGACGATGTCGCCGTCGCACGGATCGGTATCGGCGCGCACGCCGGCGTTGCAGTCGACCCGCGACGGGTTGCAGTACGGACCGTTGCGGGCGGGATCGGTGGGGCCGAAGAGCGCGATGCACGGCGTGCCGAGAGCGATCGCCAGATGCAGAGGACCGGTGTCGCCGCCGACGATGCACGTGGCCGAGTGCAGGATCGCCATCAGCGGGCCAAGTTCGGCGTTGTAGAGCAGCGGATCAGCATCAGCACTCGCGGCGCGCACGGCAGTGGCGAGATCATCCTCGCCGGGGCCGTAGTTTACGACGCAACGGAGACCGAACGAGTTTCGAATGTGCTGACAGAGCACGCCGAATCGCTCGGCAGGCCAGCACTTCGCACGCCAGCCCCCACCGGGGCTCAATACGATGTAGCGATCGATGCCTGCGCTTCGCAGTAGCGAGCGCGCAACGGCCCCGTCTTCGGGGGCGACACGCAGGGTTACCGGAGCGACACGATGTTTGGCCCCGGCGCGGTAGGAGAGTTCGCCGTTCTGGTCGGCGATGTGGACGGTGGAGGGTTTCACGCGCTCGCTGTAAAGAATGGGCACGCCGAATTCGCGAATGGTGTGGGAGGAAAAACCGATTCTGCGTTTTACGCCGCCGAAAAACGGGAGCGCAGCGGACTTCCACAGACCCTGGTAGTCGATGGAAGCATCCCAAGCGGACTGGCGCACCGTTTCGACGCATTTGCGCAAGGAGGGTAGCTGGCGAGTCTCGATGGTGCGCACTTCGGAGGCGAGCGCGCTGCTTTCCACGAGAAGTTTCCAGCGCGGGTGGGTGAGCCAGACGATTTCGCCGGCGGGGAACGTTTCGCGCAGCGCTGCTACGGCGGGAAAAGTGTGGACAATGTCTCCTAGAGAGCCCAGGCGCAGGACCAGGAAGCGCGGCTCAGGCATGCGGGGCCTTGCGAACGGAATCGAGGAATTCGCGGGTGGAATGATCCTTGGGGTCGCCGACGATCGCGACGCGTATGCCCAGGCGGGCCGCGGTAGCGCGCTCGGGCACGGTGTCCGTCGTGTAGTCGGTGCCTTTGGCGTGGACGTCCGGACGGAGAAATTCCAGCAGGGCTTCGACGTTGGGTTCGTCAAAGAGGACGACATAGTCGACGACGCGAAGTGCCGCGACCAGATTCGCGCGGGCAGATTCTTGCAGGATGGGACGCCCTGGACCTTTTAGTTTGCAGACACTGGAATCGCTGTTGACGGCGACGACGAGGATGTCGCCTTCGCGGCGGGCGCCTTCGAGGTAGCGGACGTGGCCGACGTGAAGAGTATCGAAGCAGCCGTTGGCGAACACGACTCTGGCGACGTCGTTGCGTTTGCGCCCTGCGAGAAGTTCTCGGAGTCGCTCGGGCGAGACAATTTTGGAATCGGCGTGGCGCATGGGTCAGCGGGCGGCTCCAGAGGCCTCGGAACGGATGACTTCAAGAAGCTCGGTACGGGAGACGGTGGCGGTCCCGCGCTTCATCACGACCAGACCGCCTGCGAAGTTGGCAATGTGTGCGGCTTCGAGTGGCGGGGCGCCCGAGGCGAGCGCGAGGGTGTACGCGGCGAGGACGGTGTCCCCGGCGCCGGTCACGTCCACGGCTTGGTTGCTGCCGTGGATCGGGATGTGCGTCAGCAGTGCGGGCGATTGGAACAGGGCCATGCCGTCGCGGCCGCGGGTCACCAGCAGCGCTTGCAGCTTCATAGCGGAAAGGCTGGCGAGGCCGCAGCGGGCGAGCTCTTCGAGATTCTGGCCGATCGCGGTGTGATGCAGAGCTTCCAGTTCGGCTTCGTTGGGGGTCGCGGAGGTGACGCCGGATTTCGCGTAGGACGCCAAAGCGTAGCGCGCGTCGAGGGTGACGACCAACGATTTGCGCTTCGACGTCACTTGACGCACGAGTTCGGGGACTGCAACGCCAAAGCCGTAGTCCGAGACGGCTAACGCGTCGGCCGAACGCAATTTGCCGTCCAGGAGTTGCCGGATTCGCTTGTGACTCGACGGAGGGAGGGGAGCTTGCGGTTCTCGATCGACGCGGAGAACTTGCTGACCGACGGTGTGCGCCCAGCCCGCGAGGAAGCGAGTCTTTGTCGGAGTGGTATGACCCTTCACGCGGAGTATGCCGGAAACGTCCATTCGTCTTTGTTTGAAGTAAGCGACCAGAGCGTCGCCGGCGGTGTCCTGTCCTACTGCGGTGATGGACAGCACACGCGCGCCTAAGGCGGCGAGATTGTTGGCTGCGTTCGCGCCGCCTCCTGGAACGAGCTGCGTTTCGCGGTGGCGAAGGATCAGCACCGGGGCCTCCCGGGAAACGCGGGAGATTTCGCCAAACTGGAATTCGTCGGCGACGAAATCGCCGAGCACGACGACGGTCTTGCTGGAGAATTGCTCAACGTAATCGGCCAGCGCGAGGAGATCGACGGAACTTGATCCCGCCGAGGTTTGCGTCCGGGAACGCTTCATTTCGCCTGCCTCAGAATCCAATCAACGGCGGCTGCGAGATCGCTGGCGACAAAATCGGGCTGCCTGGGCCAAGCAATGCCGTTTTCGCGCAAGTCTTCTTCGCCATAGCCCGTCCGGACCAGCACGCCGCGCGAGCCCGTGGCGTGAGCGAGTTCGACGTCGCCGTAACGGTCACCGACGACGAATGAATTCGGCAAATCAATGCCATGCTCGCGTGCGGCGCGCTCGAGTAAACCTGGTTTCGGCTTCCGGCAATCGCAATCATCTTCGGATGTGTGCGGGCAATAGTAGATCGCGGTGAGATGCGCGCCTGCGGCCTTGAGTTGCTGAATCATGAGTTCATGGACCGTGTGCACCATCGACTCCGGAAAGAAGCCCCGCCCTACGCCCGATTGGTTCGTGACGACGATCACGGGCAACCTGGCGTCATTCAAGCGGCGAACGGCACCGGGGGCGAGGGGAAACATACGAAATTGGCTGGCATCATTCAAGTAGCCGACTTCTTCGGAGATGGTGCCGTCGCGATCGAGAAAAACGGCAGGGCGCAGCCGCACGGGCTCAGGCAGGATGCACCTCCGCAGACGCGAGCCAGGACTGCGCCGCCGCCGCGACGACGGCCGGCGATATTCGAGTCATGCAGCGGTGATCGGTGGGGCAGCGGCGTAGGAAGCACGGACTGCAGTATGGCTTGTCTTGAACGATGCTGCAGCGGGGGGTGACAGGCGCAGTGCCAAGGGGATCGGTAGGACCGAAAACAGCGACGACCGGCAAGCCGACAGACGAGGCGACGTGCATGGCGCCGGAATCGTTGCCGATGAAGAGATGGCACTGGGACAGCAGCGCCGGGAGATCTGCGATCGCGGTCTTGCCGGTAAGATCGATGGGTGCGTTGCGCATTGCTGCGGTGATGGCCGAGGAGACTTCGGTTTCCGCCGCGGTGCCGAATAAAATAATTTCCGCATCGGATTCCGCGACCAGGCGATTTGCGACCTCCGCAAAACGGTCTGGAGGCCAACACTTCGCAGAGCCGTAGGAGGCTCCGGCGCCGATGGCGACGCGCAGCTTACCGGCCCGGGATCCCGCAGCCAACAGTCGGTCTTCCGCCGCTCGTTTGCTTAGCGGTTCAACGTTGATAGAGATGTAGTCCTCTCCGGTTATGCCGTCGACCCAGCCGGCGCGACGGAGCAATTCGAGATAATAGAACCGCTCATGCGCTGGGATCTCTCCCGGCTTGGGAACAGGCACGGCTTTGGTCAGAAAAAAGCTGCGTCCGTCGCGCGCGTAGCCGATGCGTTCCGGGATGCCCGCGCGCCAGGCGAGCCAAGCCGCATCGAAAGCGTTTTGCAAAAGGAGGGCGACATCGAATTTCTGCGCACGCAATTGGCCGGCCAGCCGTTCGCGCCCGGAAAGGCTTTCGTGTTCGCCGAAAGGGTCGTAGGCGATTAACTGGTCGCAGATTCGTTGGCCGCGATAAATATCCGCGACGTAAGGCCGCGCGACCACGGCGATGTAGGCTTCAGGAAACCTAACGCGGAGCGCGCGCAACGCAGGCAGCGCCATGATCGCGTCGCCAACCCAGTTCGTTGCGCGGACCACGATTTTCACGAGGCAACCGCTCCCACGGGGACAGGGAGTCTGCGATGCAGGTCGCAAAGAAATTCTGCTTCGTTCTGGATCTCGATGGCGGCGACAGCAACTTCGACCGGCAAACTGGAGACGGCGGCTGCTTCGATGTTGTGCGCGTCTTTTTCGGTTGTGACCAAGGCAGTACAGCCCGCGATCTGGGCTTCACGAGCGAGTTCACTCAACTCCCGGCGCGTATAGCGATGGTGGTCACGAAACGAACGGCGGCCTGCCAACCGAATGCCCCAGCGCTCCAAATCCGCGAAAAATGCGTCGGGGTTCCCGACGCCACAGAAAGCGAAATACGAACCCGTAAGGGAGGGACGCAGGGTTTGCTGATCGCTTGCGCCGCGCCTGCGGAAACCAAGCAGCTTCGAGTTCGCGAGAAATACGGCGAGTGGCACAGACCTGGGAAGCGCATCCACCTTCAGCTTTGACTGCTCTGTCCGCGTGTAGACCACGGAAGTCGCACGATTCAGCGCGGACTGTGGCTCTCGCAGGCGGCCGGCGGGAAGAAGAAATTCATGCTGGAGAGGGCGAGTCGAATCCACCAGGACGATATCCACGTCGCGCGCCAGTTGCAGGTGTTGAAACCCATCATCAAGAACATACAGGTCAACGCCGGCGGATTCCAAACGCCGGCCTTCGGCATAGCGATGCGCGCCGACGCCAAACATTACGCGATTCTGGAGTCGCTGCTTCATCAATTCAATCTCGTCACTCGTGCCGTCCGAACCGCGATATCCCCGGCTCAAAATGGCGACGCGCTTTCCTTGGGCGAGCAATCTTTCGGCGAGCCAGATCACCATTGGGGTCTTGCCCGTGCCGCCCACGGTAATATTGCCAACACTGATGACCGGACGATTCAGGCGCTGTTGTTTGAGCCAACCGCACTTGTAAAACCACGCGCGCAGCCTTGCTGCCGATCCGTAGACCAGAGAGAGCGGCCACAAGGCAATGGCGAGAGGCCGCGGAACGTTCATCGCGAGGCGCCCTCGAGGTGTTTTGCGATCTCGGCGAGGCCACGGGAGGTGGCACCGCGGCTGTCGTCCACGAGGCGCTTCGCGGTCTCACCCATCTGACGCTTGCGGTCCGGGTCGCGCAACAACTCGATCCACGCAACGCCAACATCCTCGGGGCTTTCGACTTGCACGGCAGCTTTCGCGGCGACGAAGCGAGACGCGACCTCGGCGAAGTTTTCCATCGAAGGACCGAAAACGGGGATTTTACCGAAGGCCGCGGGCTCGAGGATATTGTGGCCGCCCGATTCCACCAAAGAACCGCCGACAAAAGCACCGTCCGCAAGCTGATAAAGCGAGGCCAGTTCGCCGATGCTGTCGAGCAGCAGGACGTTGACGTCATCCGGAATCGATGCGCCGTGCGAAGTTCCGCCAACGTACTCGATCCCGTTTCCAACAATAGGCAGCTCGGAGCGGCGAAGAAATTTGCGCCTCGATTCGTGAATGAAGTCGGCGGCATCCTGAAAACGTTCGGGCTTGCGAGGCGCGAGCACCAAAAACGCGCGAGGATATTCGCCCTGCACGACGCCAAAGGCGATAAGCGCCAGGGGTTCCTCGGTAGCCACAACGCTGCCGGCGACGATGATGGGATGGCGACCGAGCCGCCGCGCTTCGGTTTCGAGCCAATGCGAAAGCGGCGTCGGCGCGGGCAGCGCTTGATCGTATTTGAGATTGCCACTGACAGAGACACGTTCGGGAGGAGCGCCCAGGAAGCGGATGCGGTCGGCATCGGCTTGGCTCTGCATCAAGAAGGAGGTCGCGTTGCCTAGCGCACGACGAAGAAAGGGCCGCAGGAAAAATCCGAACTTATTAAAATAGTTGCGATATCTCTCAAACGATCGATCGGAAATTCGGCCGCTGACGAAGATGACCGGGATCTTGCATTTGCCAGCTTCGCGCAGAAAGTTGGGCCAGATTTCCGTTTCGAGCACTACTACGATCGCCGGACGAACAGCTCGCAGAGCTCGGCGCACACAAAACGTCCAATCCAATGGGAAATAAATGACCGCATCTGCAAAAGGCACTCGATCGCGGGCGAGCGTTTGCCCCGTTATCGTCGTGGTCGAAATGATCAGGGGTCGGTCCGGATAGGCTTGCTTCAATTTTTGGGCGAGCGCCACGCCGGAAAGCACTTCGCCCACCGACACTGCGTGGATCCAGATTGCTCCCGGTCGCTGGGCGGGAAGCCCACCCAGGGACGGAAACGAGAACCCTAAACGCTCCTTGATGTTGGAAAGGTATTTCCCGTGAAGCAAGCCCTGAACCAGCCAATACGGCGAGAGCAGAATGGCCGCTAGGCCCATGAGCAGGCTATAAACCAAATACACCAAATAAGGCTCCGGTCTTTACCCGGCCGCATCGCGCACACGCAGCGAGCTGGGCAACCCCCATCATCCTCCAGGAATCGAAGGCGTCGTGATGAGAAAGGTTTATTATAACCCGATGCGAAACCCTTCCATGGCACTTCCCTTAGTTGTTGCTTGCGCCCTCACGGGTACCATGGCGTGCGCCCTTGCGAGCACCCTCGTGGCGGCGCCGCCACAGGCATCGCTCAAGACCGCCTCGCTGGAATCACACGAAGGTTTGACGATCTCGGCATTGCCCTGGACCGATCCTGCGCAATACAAGGACAAGTTCCCGAAGAAATCTCCTTATGCGGGCGGAGTGCTCGCGGTGCAGGTAGCATTCCGGAACGACTCCGACGAGAGTGTGCGGATAAATCTGGAGCGCATTCGGCTCACCGTGCAACTCGATTCCGACAATCGGCAGGAAGTGCCTTCCCTTAACTCCGAAGAATTAGCCGACGCGGTACTCAAACCCAAGGCGAAAGATCCCACCGCGAGCCGGCCAAAGCTTCCCATACCGGTGGGCGGGTCTAAAGGAGGGCGCGACAAACATTGGGCCGAGTTGCAGACCCAGGCGCAAAACGCGAGCGTGCCCACCAGCGTCGTCGCGGCGCACAGCACGGTACAAGGTTTGCTCTACTTTGACTTGCAAGACCAGTTCGACTTGCTGCAAAACGCACATCTTTACGTGCCCCAGCTCTCGCAGATGACGAGCGGCCGCGCCATGACGTTTTTCGATATTGACTTGAGCCGCCGCAATACGCCATAGCTACCCGCGAAATATTTTCGGCGGCGAAGCCGAGGATTCATCATCATCGACGTTTTCCCAAGCAAATTTGCGTACGTTTGCGCGCTCCATCTCCGTCAGCTAACATGACTGAGCAAGAATTCTCGATCCCAACGGACCCATGCTGACTCTCCTCGACCAATTGAATCCAGAACAACGCCGCGCAGCAGAAACAACGGAAGGTCCGCTGCTTATTCTCGCCGGCGCGGGAACAGGAAAGACCCGCGCCATCACCTTCCGCATGGCGAACCTGATCGCCAGCGGCGTGCCTGCGGAAGCGATCCTCGCCGTGACCTTCACAAATAAGGCCGCGGAAGAGATGCGCAATCGCGTGTCGGACCTGCTGTTGCGCGCCGGCGTGCCGCCGTCGCAACCGTGGCTTTCGACGTTTCACTCGCTCTGCGCCCGCTTGCTGCGAAGGGAAGCTCCCAGTGCGGGGCTGCCGCGCGATTTCGCCATTTACGACACCGACGATCAGATGGCTGCGATCAAGCTGGCGATGACCAAGCTCGCCATCGAAGATGAGAGCCTCATGCCGCGGAACGTGCTCAGTGCCATCAGCCACGCGAAAAACCACGCGCTATCGCCCGAGAAAATGCGCAGTGAAGCCGTCGGCCAGGACGGGCGCCGCGTCGCCGATATCTTTGCCGAGTATGAGAAATTGCTGCACCAGAGCAAGGCGCTCGACTTCGACGATCTACTGTTGCGCTCGGTTCGTCTGCTTCGCGAATCCGCCGCTGTGCGCGAAAAATGGCAAGCACGCTTTCAATACATTCACGTTGACGAATATCAGGACACCAACCGCGTCCAGTACGAACTGATGCGCCTGCTCACCGGCCCAAAGAAAAACGTCTGTGTCGTCGGCGACGAAGATCAATCCATCTATCGGTGGCGCGGGGCGGACGTATCCATTCTGATGAGCTTCTCGCGCGACTTCCCTGCCGCCAAGGTCATCAAGCTGGAGCGAAACTATCGTTCCACGCAAAACATTCTCGATGCCGCGGGCGCGGTCGTTGCGAACAACCCCGACCGCCTGGGAAAGTCCTTGAGCGCCGAGAACGGTAACGGCGCCAATCTGAAATATTTCGAAGGGCGCGATGCCATTGCCGAGGCCGAATTCGTCGCCGGTGAACTCACCCGCATTCTCGATGACGACTCCTCGTTGACCTGCGCGGTCGAATACCGTACCAACTTTCAATCGCGCGCCTTCGAAGAAGTCTTCCGCCGCCGCGGCATTCGCTACAAACTCGTAGGAGGGTTCAGTTTTTACAATCGCGCCGAAGTGAAGGACGCCCTGGCCTACGTGCGCCTGGCGATGCACCCGGAGGACGACGTTTCGCTCTTGCGCGTGCTCAACGTTCCACCCCGCGGCATCGGCAAGACCACGGTGGACGCGCTGCGCGAGACCGCGAGAATCGAGGCATCCTCACTGTGGGACGCGATCGCGAAGTTCGGCTCCGGCGCATCCACAGGCCGCGCTGTGGCTCCTCTTCGCTCCTTTCAGGAACTAATCGCCAAACTGCAGGAAAATCTGGCGAAGTGCGGCTCCGCCGATTTCCTGCGCAGCGTCCTCGACGACACCGGCTACATGGAAATGCTGAAGGACCGCAACACTCCCGACGATGTCGCCCGCATCGAGAACCTCGAAGAACTGGTCCGCGCCGTCGCCGAAAGCACCGAAGCCGGAGAAGAGTTCACCGACTTCCTGGATGCGGCCGCGCTGGTCAGCGACGCCGATTCTTTCGAGGGCAAACCCGGCGTCACCCTGATCACCTTGCACAGCACGAAGGGCCTGGAGTTCGACCACGTTTTCCTCACCGGCCTAGAAGAGGGCATCTGCCCGCACAGCCGCTCGTTCAACGACGACAAAGGCATCGAAGAAGAACGCCGTCTGGTCTACGTAGGCATGACCCGTGCGCGCAAATCGCTGACGTTAACCCGCGCCGTGTATCGCCGCGTGTTTGGCAATGAGCAGCAACTTCGTGCCTCACTGCCGTCGCGCTTTCTGAGCGAAATCCCCAGCGAACTGGTGGAAACAGTCCGAGGCTCCATGGCCGAAATCGGCGCCACTCGCCGCTACGAACCGGACCCCGAATACTCGTACTCTCCCGAGGAATTCCTAAGGCGCGTGCGGGGGAAACCGGCGCCTGCCCCCTCTACGCCACGTCGCACCAGCAGCCCGTCGCCTTCCTTTGGCCGGTCGGCGGCCATGAAGCGCGGAGCGAACGCCGATCCCCTGCTCGGACAGAAGGTCCGCCACCCGGAATACGGAGTGGGCACGGTGGTGGGCGTCGAAGGCGAAGACGACGACCGCAAACTCGCTGTCGCCTTTCCTGGCCGCGGCACAAAAAAATTTGTCGAGCGTTACGCTCAACTCACCCAGGCATAAGCCAGAGCAACCGCTGTTGCGCGTCAGAGCCTCTCAAGGTACATTGAGGCGCGCTTTCATCCTTCGAGACACAGCGTATCCGGCAGAGGTGAGCTTACAGCTTGCTGGGGTACGATCGGAGACTACGGGTGGGATCACAACTCTTCAACTGCAAGAGTATCGATCAGCTTCTTTCGGACTCCGAAAACGCCGAAGTTAAGCTCAAAAAATCTCTGGGCTGGCTGAGCCTGACTTCGCTCGGCATTGGCGCGGTGATCGGTTCGGGTATCTTCACCATCATTGGCACCGCCATCGCCGGGCAAAAGATGGAAAGCTCGTCGATTCTGAACGCGCCGCTTCTGGAGTATCTGATTTACCATTCCGCTTCCTTCGGCCGGCCCGGCGCGGGCCCTGCCATCGCGTTGTCATTCATTTTAGTCGCGGTCGTCTGCGGATTCGCCTCTGTCTGCTACGCCGAACTCGCCGCCATGATCCCCATCGCCGGCAGCGCCTACACCTACACGTACGCCACAATGGGCGAACTCATCGCGTGGATCATCGGTTGGGATCTCATCCTGGAATACGCCGTCAGCAATATGGCGGTCAGTGTGGGGTTTTCCGCGCACATGGTCGCTCTGCTGGATTGGTTTGGCGTGCATCCGAATCTGCGCTGGATTACGCCGGCCTATCTGCCGGGTGGATTGGCAGACCTGCAGGGCAACATGCTGTACGGACCCGGCTGGCACTTTGGTTTCAATTGGCCGGCGTTCATCATCGTCATGATCCTGACCGTTATTCTTGTGCGCGGCATCCGCGAATCGGCGGAGACCAACAACATCATGGTCCTGCTGAAGATCGTGGCCATCCTCGTTTTCATCGGTTTTGCCTCGCGTTTCATTCATCCGGCAAACTGGCATCCCTTCGCACCCAACGGGTGGCCGGGAGTTCTCACCGGCGGGTCGATCGTCTTCTTCACCTACATCGGATTCGATTCGGTCTCGACTGCCGCCGAGGAGTGCAAGAATCCGCAGCGTGACGTTCCCATAGGAATCATCGCCACCCTGGTCATCTGCACCGTCCTGTACATCGGCGTAGTCGTCGTGCTCACCGGGCTGGTGCCCTGGCAAACGCTGGTCGATGACGCAGCGCCGGTCGTCAACACGCTCAAGAAACTCCACTTCACCGGGGTCCGCCTCGTCGTTCTGCTGGGCGCATTGATGGGCATGATCTCTTCCCTGCTGGTCTTTCAGCTTGGCCAAGCCCGCGTGTGGTTCGCCATGTCACGCGACGGCCTGCTGCCACGCATCTTCAGCCGCGTACACCCGCGCTTTTGCACTCCTGACTTTTCCACGTGGATGGCCGGCTTCGTAGTGGGAATTCCCGCCGGACTTCTGGACATAGGCACCCTCGCCGACCTTTCGAACATCGGCACGCTCTTCGCCTTCGCTCTGGTTGCCGCCGGTGTCTTGATCCTTCGTTATCGTGAACCGAATCGCAAGCGCGCTTTCCGCGCGCCCGGCGGTCCGTTAGCTCCCATCATCACCATCGTGACCTGCCTCCTGTTGATGGCCGGCCTGCCGATCACCAACTGGATTCGATTCTTTGTGTGGATGGCCATCGGACTCGTGTTCTACTACAACTACGGTCGCAAGCGCAGCACCCTGCGGACCGCAAGTCCGGCATAGAGGAATCCGCGATGGAGGAGCGCGTCTCCAAATTATCGCCACGGCGGGCCGTCATTCTATTCTGCGTCGTGGCCGCTTTGGCGCTCACCCCCTCGCGTGCGTTCGCCTGGGGCGCCAACGCCCAAAAGATCGTCGTCAACAAAGCCGTCGACACGCTGCCGCCGGAAGTTCGAGCTTTCTTCGACGCCAACCGCGCCTTCCTGGTGCAGCACGTCACCGACCCGCTCGACGCGGAGGCCAAGACTCCCAGCGAGAAACACAATCACTTCATCTTTCTCGACAAGTACGGCCGTTTTCCGTTCACTACTCTTCCCAGGGTCTACAAAGCAGCGGTAGGCAAATACGGCAAGTCCAAACTCGAATCCACCGGCTTGCTCCCGTGGCAAATCGGCGTCTACAACGCCAAACTTACCGAAGCGCTAAAGTTGGGCAAATGGGACGAAGCCAAGCTCGACGCCGCCATCCTCGCCGGCTACGTCTCCGAAGCACACGACCCCTTCAACACCACCGAAAATTTTGACGGCCATCTAACCCTGCAAACCGACATCAACGAACGCTTCGGCATCACGTTGATCGATCGCTTTTCTTCGTTTTTCCCCATGCGTCCGAACGACGCATCCTTTATCAGCGATCCTACCGACCATGCCTTCGAATCCTGCCTAAGCGCCCACAGCTCTCTGGAATCGATCTTGCTTGCCGACCGCAATGCCCGCATGGCCGGCAAATCTTATGACGACGAATATTTCGACCGCTTTTACAACCTCACCGCCGCCACCTTGATCCGTCAACTGAGTGATGCCGCCACCGATATAGGCTCCTATTGGCTGACCGCCTGGATCAACGCTGGCCGGCCGCAACTCCCCCACTAAATTCCTCTATCGGGTAGTAGATCAGTCCTCCGTGTCGGACCGGTCTTCCGTGCCCCTCTTCAGCAAGTCCTCGCAAACCCTGCTAAACTTGCACATGGCCGCAGATCGTTCTCCGCAAAATATCGCCTCTCTCCCCAAAGCCGAATTACACCTGCACCTGGAAGGCTCCATCCAGCCAAAGACTGTGTGCGCGCTCACGCGATCCCACGGCGTAGTCTTCACCGAAGCCGAAGTCCGCCAAAAATATGCCTACCAGGACTTCAACGAGTTCCTCGAAGTCTTCAAGTGGGTCACGTCCTTCCTACGCGAACCGCGCGACTACGCCCTGATCACCCGCGACCTGGCCGAACATCTGATCTCGCAAGGCGTCGTGTACGCCGAGGTCACCCTCTCGATCGGCATCATGATCCTGCGAAAGCAAATTCCCGAAGCCAACTTCGAAGCCATGCTCGAGGCCGCCGCCCCCCTCGAAAAGCGCGGCTTGCGCATGAACTTCATCTTCGATGCCGTCCGCCAATTCGGCGTGGAAGCCGCCATGCAAGTCGTCCTAGCCGCCGAGCGCGCCAACTCCAAGTCCATCGTGGCCTTTGGCATCGGCGGCGACGAGATGGCGATCCCCACAAAAGATTTCCGCGCCGTCTACGACAAAGCCGGCAGCATCGGCCTTCATCGCCTGATGCACGCCGGCGAAATCGGCGGACCCGAAAAAATTCGCGAAGCCATCGAACTGCTCGGCGCCGAGCGAATCGGCCATGGGATCTCCGCTGCCCAGGACCCGGCCTTGATGGATCTCCTCGCCGACCGCCGCATCCCTCTCGAAATCTGCCCGCAAAGCAACATCCGTACGGGAGCCCTTGCCGGTCAACTGCGTCGCAAGAACGCCCAAATCGAAGACCACCCACTCCCCAAACTCGCGCGCCACGGCATCCCGGTCGTCCTCTCCACCGACGATCCCGCCATGTTCCACACCACCCTCCTCGACGAATACGAAAACGCCCGCCGCATGGGCATGACCGAACCCGAACTCACCCGCCTAATCCAAGCAGGTTTTGAGCACGCCTTCGATCCCTCCGCTCGTTCCGCCGCAACGCACCGTTTTCAGACACAGAAAACCAACCCGCAATAGTCGCTGAATCCTTTTCGCGCGCCCCAGACGCCGAGGCCTTTTTCACCAGTGCAAATAGTGCAGCACGAGGTAGGTGACAGCAACGAGCAGTCCTACTCTGATCCGAAACTCTGCTGACTCGGAGAGGCGCACGTTGCTCCTTATGAGGAGACGGTAAAAGCGAACCCGCCGCCAGCATGCCTCGAATCCGTCCCCGCTCGACGCGTCCTAACAAATTTCTAATGAATTCCTCAGGACTTCCGGGCCCGCTGTTTCCTATTTTTTACGTGGTGACAAGGTTTTCATCCGTCCTGACAAGGGAAACATGACACTTACCGCGTTCCTCACGTTTTGCATCCTCGGGCTCGACTTCATGATTTATGCCTTCTTTCAATGGACCTACGGCGAAAAGCGCCGCGCCTTCGCCCGCCAGGTAGCCGCCCGCAAAAGAGCCCGCAAGGAGCAATCCGCCTCGCTTCTTCCTGTGCTCAGGAAAATGGGGGCCCTCCATGCACCCCGGCCGTTCCACGTGAACCTGACGGCCAAGCGCGTTTCGAACAGCCAGCCGACAGACATCGGTCAAGCCAGGTGCACCCCGCGAACCGTCTGAAGGTCAGCATCGGCGTTTCACCCTCCAGCGTTTCCCCAATGTTATACTGCCCGGATGAAAGCACACGTCTGGGTCATGCCGAAGCGCACGGTACTCGATCCTCAAGGCCAAACCATCCACCACGCGCTCTCCGGCCTCGGATACGAAGCTGTAAAGGACGTCCGCCAAGGCAAATTTTTCGTGCTCAACCTCGACGGCTGGAATCGCGACGAAGCCCAACAACAACTCGAGCGCATCTCCAAGGAAGTCCTAACCAATCCAGTCATCGAAGAATACCGGTTCGAGATCGTCGAGTAAGGGGCGGTCCCCAGGTGCTAGCGACCGGTCGAGCACCTCTCTTGTGCAGGTGCCGGGTTTCCGCCCGGCCATCCTGGAACGCCGTCAACGCTGTTGTAGCTGCCGCTTTCGGTTTACCCTGAGCCTCCGAGGGAGGCCGGCGCAGTCTGCGTTGGCCAGCAATGTTCCGCCCAAAAACCCATGGTACCCCGCACCTACTCAGCACACGGTACCAACGTCATCCTCGCTCGCCGCAAACTCCATGCTACGCTTTTACGATAGCTTTTCAGGCTTAGGAGAACGACCGCATGTGCGGAATTGTCGGCTACATCGGATCCAAAAAGGTCGTCCCCGTGATCATCGAGGGTTTACGCAAACTCGAATACCGCGGCTATGACTCCGCGGGTATCGCGGTGGTCACCAAGGAAGGCAAGCTCGAAATCCGCCGCGCCCCCGGCAAACTCCGCAACCTCGAGGAAGTCCTGCAGAAATCTCCGATCGAAGGCACCTACGGAATCGGGCACACCCGCTGGGCCACGCACGGCCGCCCAACGGAAGAAAACGCTCACCCCCACCGCGATTGCACCGGCCAGATCGTCGTCGTCCACAACGGTATCATCGAAAACTATCTAGAACTGAAAGAGCAGCTCCAGGCCGAAGGTCACAAGTTCGTCACCGAAACCGACACCGAAATCGTCGCCCACCTTGTCGAGAAGAATTCGCAAGGCGGCAGCCTATGCCTGGAGGAAGCCGTCCGGCAGTCGCTGAAGCAGCTCCGCGGCATCTACTCCCTGGTGTTCCTCTCCGCAAAAGAGCCGCAAAAGATCGTGGCCGCCCGCTTCGGCCCTCCTTCGGTCATCGGACTGGGCGAGGGCGAATATTTTGTCGCCAGCGATATTCCCGCACTGCTCGAACACACGCGCGAGATCTTCTTCCTCACCGACGGCGACATCGCCGTCCTCACGCCAAAGGGCGTCAGCGTAATGGACCACGACGGCCGCCCCGTCAACCGTCCCGCCCACCACGTCTCCTGGGACCCCGTCATGGCGGAAAAGGGCGGCTACAAGCATTTCATGCAAAAGGAAATTTTCGAGCAGCCGCGCGCCGTCCGCGATACCTTACTCGGCCGCATTTCGCAAGATACCGGCAAGATTTTTCTCGGCGAAATGGAAATCACCGAGCAGCAATTCCGCGACTTCCAGCAAGTCCGCATCGTCGCTTGCGGTACCAGTTGGCACGCCGCTCTCGCCGGAAAGTTCATGATCGAGCGCCTCGCGCGTGTCCCCGTCGAAGTCGACTACGGCAGCGAGTTCCGCTATCGCGATCCCATCCTCGACTCCAGAACGCTGACGGTGTGCATCAGCCAGTCCGGGGAAACCGCTGACACCCTGGCAGGCCAGCGCGAAGCCAAACTCAAAGGGTCCCCCACGCTGGCGATTTGCAACGTCATGGGCTCGATGGTTACGCGCGAAGCCGCCGGATCGATTCTCACGCACGCCGGCCCAGAAATCGGCGTGGCCTCCACCAAAGCCTTCACATCACAATTAACCGCGCTGCTCCTGCTCGCCGCGCATCTCGGCCAGGTCCGCGGAAAATTCACCGGCGAAGCCTCGAAATCCCTGCTGCAGGAATTCACGCGCATCCCGCACAAAATCGAAATGGTTCTGCAAGCCGAAGAAACCGGCGTCTACGAGAATCTCGCCCGCCAACTGTTCCGCCACACCGATTTCCTCTATCTTGGCCGTGGAATCCACTACCCAATCGCTCTTGAGGGCGCATTGAAACTGAAGGAAATTTCTTACATCCACGCCGAAGGCTACCCCGCGGGCGAAATGAAGCACGGCCCGAACGCCCTCATCGACGAAAATCTTCCAGTGGTCGTTCTCGCCACGCATGACGAATCCGATCCCGATTCCGTGACGCGTTACGAAAAAAGCGTCTCCAACATCCAGGAAGTGAAAGCCCGCGACGGCATCGTGGTCTCGGTCGTCACTGCGGGTGACAATCTCGCACGCAAATCCTCCGACCACGTCCTGGAAGTACCGGCTGCTCCGGAGCTTCTCGCTCCGTTGCTGGAAATCATCCCGCTGCAACTCCTCGCCTACCACATAGCCCTGCGTCGCGGCTGCGACGTAGACCAACCCCGCAACCTGGCCAAATCCGTAACGGTTGAGTAGCACCGGCGCTCTTGCCTGTGCTCGGTGGTTGTAACGCCCAGGCGGAACCGGAAACCGCCGAGACGGGCACGCAATCGATTCTATTCCGTGGATCAATTCCGCTGCATACTTGGTTACACAGGCAAGAGTGTCGAGCGCTTACAACTCGCGCTGCAATTTCCGGTAAACTAACCGCGTGCCCCATCCCGTCCACGTCGCCATTCTCGCGCTCCTGCTCTCGGTCTGCTCGAAGCCCGCCCGCCCGCAAACTCCGCCCGCCGCGCCCACTGGAACCGCGGCGGTCCGCGAAATCCGCGCCACCGGCCTCAAATCCTTAACCGATCCCCAAATCTCCGCAATGAGCGGCTTGCAAACCGGCGCGCAGGTGGGCCGCGACGATCTCCAAGCCGCCGCCGACAAACTCGTGCAAAGCGGCCTGTTCTCTCACGTGACCTACAAGTTCCAATCCCGGCCAGACGGAATCGTCGTCACCTTCACTCTCGAAGAAGCCCAGCGCATTCCCGCCTACTTCGACAACCTTCCGTGGTTCACCGATGGCGAACTCAATGACGCCATTCACTCCAAACTTTCGTTCTACGACGGCACACTGCCAACCGCAGGCGCGGTAGTCGATCAGGCTGCCGAAGCAACCGGCGCATTCCTGGCCGAACACGGCCTGCAAGCCGCCATCGAACATCAAGTCGTCGCCAACCCAAACGGCGATGGCAACATCCAGGAATTTCACATCGATGGCGGCGCGCTCAAAATCTCCAGCATGGAATTCAGTGACGCGAGCCTCAATTCCTCGAAAATGGTTCAGCAGGAATTGGCCGAATTGAAAGGCAAGCCGTACTCCCGCATGGCCATCGATCTTTTCATCGCCGAGCAAGTCCGACCGATTTATCAGAAGCAAGGCTACCTGCGCGCGAAGCTAGGCCCTCCGGAAATCCGCCTCACCGGAAATCCAAATCAAAAACTTCCCGAGGAGATTCCCGTGTTCGTTCCGGTCACGCCCGGCGCCATCTATAAATGGAAAGGCGTCGAGTGGTCAGGCAATTCCCTTTTGTCATCGATCACGTTGACGGGAGACCTCGGCCTAAAAGACGGCGACGTCGCCGATGGCATGGCGCTGGAAGCCGGGCTGGACCGTGTGCGCGAAGAGTACGGCCACGTCGGCCGCCTCGATGCAAAGATCGATCCGCTGCCCTCGTACGACGATCAAACGCATACACTGTCCTACAAAGTTCTCGTCGAGGAAGGCCAGGCTTATAAATTTGACGCGTTAACGATCACTGGCCTTTCTCCGACCGCGGAAAAACGCCTGCGTGACGCCTGGGCCATTCCGCAGGGCGAATTGTTCGACAAGACCATATTTGAGGAATTCCTGACCAAGCTGGAAGCCAAGCCCGCGGACATTTTTCACAATCTACCGGTCCATTACGAAAATGTCGGCCACTGGATTCAACCCGATGAAGCCAACCACACCGTGAATGTTCTGCTCGACTTCAAGTAATCGCCTTTCCGCAGCAATCCTGGTAGCGCCAGCATCCTTGCCGGCTTCGGAGCGATCAACTTGAGGGAGTGAACCAACCCTCACTCACAAGCATCGAAGTTGAGATAGGTCCGCAGCGAGGGTGAATGCTGGCACCGAGGCGCGCAGCTGGTTCGGCCAGGCATGAGGCACGCTAAGATTCGCTTTGCGGTATAATCACATTCGAATGGCCGCCATCGTTCAAATCCGCGCAGTGGAGAGTTCGGGCTCGTCCACTGAAGAAAAAGAACGCCTGCTGCTCGTAAGCCTCGCGAAAATCCCATCGCTGATCGTCGCACTTTCCGGCGGCGCCGATTCCGCTTATCTCGCTTGGGCGGCGCAAAAAGCTCTGGGCGATCGCGCCCTCTCGGTCACCGCGCTTTCGCCCAGCTATTCCGCGCACGATCGCAACATCGTCGAAGATTTCGTCCGCGAGCAGAATCTTCATCACGAATTTGTCGAAACGCACGAAATGGAAAATCCTGCCTACCGTGCCAATGCGTCCGACCGATGTTTTTTCTGCAAGGACGAGCTCTTCTCCGTTCTCGACGACATCGCTCAACAGCGAGGATTCCCAGCCACCGCCTATGGCGTGAACGCCGACGATACGCTGGACTTCCGCCCAGGCCACCGCGCCGCGAAAAAGCATCGCGTACTCGCTCCTCTTCTCGACGTAGGTCTGCGTAAATCCGAAATTCGCTCGCTTTCGCAACGCGCAGGATTGCCAACATGGGACCGCCCGGCTTCCGCGTGCCTCGCTTCCCGCGTTCCTTATGGAACAGAAGTGACGCCCGAGCGTCTATCTCTGGTGGAACGCGGCGAAGCCGCTCTCCGCGCCCTGGGCTTCCGGCAATTTCGAGTTCGCCTGCACGACAAACTCGCGCGCGTCGAAATCGCTCCAAACGAAATGCCGCGTGCCCTTTCGCCAGAAATGGCCGCCGCCATCGCCAAGGAACTAAGAACCGCGGGTTTCTCCTACGTATCGCTCGACCTGGAAGGCTACCGACAAGGTTCCCTCAACGAGACCCTCAAGGCCCCGGAACACACTTGAGTGAAACCGATTCCCGGAACATAATCTCGTCATTCTGCGTACCATAATTCAGAGCATCGATACTCGCGGCGCCTATGTAGGCGCCGGGCTTCAGCCCGGCGTGCCGCCTTTGAGGAACGCCAAAGCCGCGTCTCCATTGTCGCGGCAAGTCACTCAGGGTTAAGCGAGAGGAGAAACAATGCGCCACCAACTAGCCGCGCCAATTACGCTCCTGCTCGCGTCTTTCGCCGTGACCAGCACAGGCTGCGAGATGGGCCCAGCCGCAACCGGCAGCTTCGATCGCACGCTCACCGTCACCGCACCCATCCGCCTCGAACTTGCCAACGCTTCCGGCAGCGTCTCGATCACCGGCAGCACCGACAACAAAGTCCACATCCATGCGGACGTGCGCTCCTCGGGAATGGGCTTCGACGCCCCGCAGAAGCGTCTCGATGACATTGTCAACAATCCCCCGATCGAGCAAAAAGAAGACACCGTTCGCATCGGCAAGGACCTGCGACGCGTCAACAACGTCTCGATTGCCTACGTCATCGAAGTGCCGCACGATACCGACGTGGACACCTCTGTCGTTTCCGGATCGCAGACGATCCTCAACGTTCGTGGTCCCGTGAAAGCGAATTCCGTCTCCGGGTCAATCCGCGTGGATCACATCGACCGTCAAACGCAGCTCACCACTCTGAGCGGTTCGATCGAAGCGCAAAATATCGGCGACGATCTGCGAGCCTCGAGCGCATCCGGAAGCGTCAACGTCTCGAAGGTCAAGGGCGACGTGAAAATCAGCGCGCTCTCCGGCACCACGCAGGTTTCTGGCTCCGAAGGCCGCGTGGACGCGGATACCGCCAGTGGCACCGTGGAAGTGCAAGGCGCAACTCGCGACGTCAAAGCGCACGCCGCCTCGGGGCGCGTGGACGTGCAAGGCAATCCCAGCGAGAGCAGCTACTGGGACCTGAAGACAGTTTCAGGCGTGGTGCAGCTCGGTGTTCCGCCCAACGCAAACTTTCGCCTGACCGCCGAAGCCGTGTCCGGCCAAATCAAAACCGACGTTCCGATCGTGATCGAAGAACAAGGCAAGCATTCCCTCCGCGCCCGCATGGGCAACGGCGGCGGCCGCGTCGAAGTGCACACCATCTCCGGCGAAATCCGCGTGCGCGCCTCGTAGCCCCGATTGGCCGGTCCCTGCCCGTTGCATCCCCGCTCGTTGCATCATTGTAGGGGTGCGCGTTGCTACTCCCTAACCCGCCCAGACCGGCACGCGCGTGACATTCCATCCTTATGCTTGCCAATCGACCCACGTCCGCGATGCACGATTCCCAGAGTTTGCATAGAATAGAAAGTGATGCCGCTCGCAAGTAAACGAGTCGTGGTGATGTGCGTCGCCGCACAAGTCCTGTTCCTCGCTCCGGCGATCCCGGCATTACGCCCGTTGAGCCCGCAATCACCCCCACCGAAATTCGCCGACAAACAATCCGCACAACAAAAACCGCCCTCGCCGGACGAGGAACTCCAACAAACCATCGACAATGCAGGAAATGACCGCGCCGCCCTGGTCCGCAACCTCGAAGCATTCCTGAAAAAATATCCCGAAGCGCCGCAACGCGTAAGAATTTACCGGGCCCTGGTCGAAGCAGCCCTGCAACTTCGCGACACGACGCGTGCTGCGGAGTATGCGGAGCGGATTGTCGCGCTCACGCCCGACGACCTGTCCATGACGGTGCTCGCCATTCAACTGCTGGAGCGTGACGGCGATGAAGCCGGTCTGCGACGCGCCACCAGCTATTCCACGCGGGTGCTGGACTACATCGAAAACGACGAGAAGTCTCCGAAGATTTCACAAGAGGAGTGGGAGGCCAGCAAGAACCGCGACCGCATGACCCTTTTGGCTCTTCGCGGCCGCTTGTACCTGAAACTCCACGAAACCTCCAAGGCGCAAAAGGATTTTGAGGACAGTTACGCGTTCGAACCAAGCGCCGGAGCCGCGGAAAAACTCGGCGAAATCGCGGAGATGAACAAGGATTTGCCACGCGCCATTCAAGAATACTCCCGCGCGTTCGCGTTGGCTGACGCGGCAAAAAACGCTGCGGACCGCCGCGAAATCCGCCAGAAGCTCGGTAACGCATGGCGGCTGGTCCACGGGTCGGACCAGGGTCTGGGCGACTATACCCTCCATATCTACGATGAACTGACGCCGTCGCCGTCCAAGGCGAACGCCGCGAGAAATGCCGATGCCAAAGAACCATTCGAATTCACGCTGCGCCGCGTTCCTGACGGCTCCGCTCTTCCGCTTTCCGCCGAAAAAGGCAAAGTTCTGGTGGTGAATTTCTGGGCGACGTGGTGCGGCCCTTGTCGCGCCCTTGAGCCGGTCTTCGACCGCGTAGCCATCGATTTTCACCAGAACCACGACGTGTTATTCCTGGCCGCCGACTGCGACGAAGACGAAACCCTCGTTCCGCCCTACGTAAAGGAAGTGAAACCACAAACCACGGTCGTTTTCGCCGACGGACTCGACCGCCTTTTTGCCATCAACTCGTTCCCTACGGTAGTGATCATCGATCGCGCCGGCAAGATCGCGTACCGCACCGAAGGCTACGGAGACGAAGACGCCTTTCAGCAAGTCGCTAACCGCGGCGATTCATCAAGCTCTGGCCCCAGCCGCAGCAAGTCTTAAACCCTGACAAACGGCCGAGTCAACGCGGTTATGTAGGCGCGGGCCAGGCCCGCCAGCTATTCCGTTCCAAAAAACTTAAGCTATAGACGCGGCCATCGCCACCCGGTCGCCCAGTATCACGGCGCCATATCCGCGTTATACGTGTCGACGAAATCGACGAAATCCGAGGCCTCCGCCATATCCTTCCCCACGAATCGAACGGTATGCGAATCCACGCGCTCCACGATCCGAAGATAGGTCAGCATTTCCGCCGGCGTATAGTTTTTGAATGTAATCTCCAGCGTGATGGGCGCTTTGACGACGTAGGGTTTGAAGTCGTGCAAGCGCGCGAATGCGTCTTGTACGCGGGCATAGATCCTGCCAGCGGCGGCTTCTGGAGTTAGTGTTTCGGCGGAGTGAAATCCCAAGGCCTTCTTGGTTTCCACTGTTTCCAGATTGCCCAGGCGCGATTTGAGTTCGGCCATCGCGACGTCGTCACCCGAAGCGAAAATGACCGGCACTCCTAATGCGCCCGCGTATGCGGCGTTGAACTCGCCTTCGGTGACAGCGTTCCCGTTTAGGCTCACTTTCGCGAAGTGGGCGCTGGAAAACGTGTGTGCGCGCACGCCGTGTGGGTTCGTGGTGGACGCGTGATAGCCGACGAACAACGCCGCGTCGAAGCTCGCGTCCAAACCGGCCATCATGCTTCCATGACGCGGCCAGGAACGCACGATTTTGACGTCCACGGGAAATAGTTCGATCAGCAGATTCTCTCCGTTGCCGTGAGAATCGCTCACCACGATTTCGGTGGCGCCTGCGTGCGTGGCGGCTCGCACGGCAGCCAGCGCTTCATCGGTCATGAAGCGCCGGAACCTTTCATATTCGAAACCCGAAGGCAACAACTGGTCGGCAGTGACGGTGCCGGCAACACCTTCCATGTCCACGGAAATGTAAACCTTCAACTTCCCGGCAGAAGCTTTCCCCGCCCCGGCCGATGGAAAAGAAACCGCACCGAGCGTCGCGACAAAAAACGCGAGTACAAACATGCCTGTCGCTTTGGGAATTCGGAGAAACATTTCGCCCTCCAGGACAAGATCGAATGGAAATTTCAGGGCGGGAGTGTATCAGTTTGAAGCGGCGTTCGCCGCTGGAAACGCGATCGCCACATCGCGCGCAGCGAGGATGGTGTTCACGTGGATGCGGACGGTGTCTTCGACACGCCGCGCGTAGCCGCCCGCCAGGGTCGTTGCCACAGGAATGCCGCGTCGCCGCGCCTCTTCAAATACCCTGCGATCCCGCTCGCTCAATCCTTTTTTCGTGAGCGATAACCCGCCGAGTTGATCTTCACAGAACGGATCCGCCCCCCCAACGTAGAACACCAGGTCCGGACCGAATTCATCGAGTGCTCTTTGCACCGCGGGGATCAACTCGCCCAGATACTCCTCGTCGTCGGCGCGATCCCACATGTCGAGGTCGATGTTGGAAGGCGGCTTGTGTCCGGGATAGTTATTTTCCTGGTGAATGGAAATCGTGAAGACCGACTCGTCATCGCGAAAGATCGAAGCGGTACCGTTGCCGTGATGCACGTCGGTATCCACAACCATCGCCTTGCCAATCGCCTTGTCTGCTTGCAGCCGCCGGATCGCGACGGCTACGTCGTGGATCGCGCAGAAACCTTCCCCGTGGCTGGCGTAGGCGTGGTGGAACCCGCCGCCGAGGTTCGCGCCGAATCCGTCGCGCAGGGCCGACTGCGCCGCCAGGATCGTTCCGCCTGCGGCCAGCCAGACGGCCTCGACCAGTTCAAGGGAATACGGAATCTCGAGTTTCATCACATCGCTGGCCGTCAATGTGCCGGTTTTTAGTTTGCGGACCCAATCCGCGGTGTGAACGCGGAGGATAGCTTCGTCGCTGGCGGGTTCGGGGCGGAGGAAATCGTCGTTGGTCGCGATGCCTTCGGCAAGCAGCGTTTCCGCGATCAGCCGGAATTTCTGCGAGGGAAAGACGTGCGCGCCCAAATTGAGATCGTACCGTTCGTGGTAGACCAGCTTAAAAGGCAACATGACCAATCGCTAGGTGTCGAGGCCCCGCTAAGGCGCGCCCCTGATTTCGATCAATTTCTCAGCTCAGCCGTGCTAGGGGCACAGCCCGGACGTGCCCGAACCCGGCCAGATCGGTCCGCTAGTTCTCGCGCTCCAGGATGAAATCGGGGAGCGTCAGCAACGCGCGGGCGTAATCGGAATCGTTGCGGCCGTCGAGGCTGGCTTTAGCGCGGCGGGCGTAGTCGTGCGCCAGCGTTCGGACGCGATCGAGCGCCCCGGATTCGTGAACCAGCGCCACCAGCGTTTCCGGGCGGACCGAATCGAACTCTTTTTCCTTCAGGATGCGAGCCACAAGTTCGCGGGCGTCGCGATGGCCGTTTTCCATGGCGTAGATCAGTGGCAGCGTAACTTTGCCTTCTTTCAGATCGCTTAGAACCGGTTTGCCCAGCTGTTGCGCGGAGGCAGTGAAATCGAGGAGATCATCGACCAATTGAAACGCCAAACCTGCGTAGCGGCCGTATTCTGCGAGTGCCAGTTCGTCGGCGCCTTCGAGTCCACCGAGCACTGCCCCCAAGCGCGCGCAGCCTCCGAACAGACAAGCAGTCTTATACGTCGCCAATTGAATTGCATCGTCTTCGGTGACATCCATGCGCCCGATTTTTGCGAGCTGCAGCAGTTCGCCTTCCACCATTTTCTGGGTCAGGTCGATAAGCACGTCAAGAATGCGGAAATTTCGTTCTTCCAAGGCCATCTGGAACGATTGCATGTACAACCAGTCCCCTGCCAGGACACTGCGATGGTTGCCCCAACGAGAGTTGGCGGAGGGGCGCCCGCGGCGCGTGTCGGCGCTGTCGATCACGTCGTCGTGGATCAGTGTGGCGCTGTGCAGGAGTTCGACCACAGCCGCTAGCTTGATGGCGCTCGGGCCGCGGTGTCCAGCGTAGCGTGCCGATAGCAGTAGTAGCGCGGGTCGCAGGCGCTTTCCGCCGCCTCCCAAAAGATACGTGGTGATTTCGGAGACCGGCTCGAAGGCGGTGGCGCTTTGTCGCGTCAGTTCCTCTTCTACAAGCACGAGGTCGTCTCTGACGAGATCGAAAATCTCCCTAGCTGTGAGCAGCGCGATGGCCTTCCTCCTGGCCTGCATGAGCGGCATTGTCCGTGCAGCGCGCACAGTATCCTGTGCGACCCCTAATGCGTCAACCTAATTAACCCGAGCGGCGGTCAAGCCCGCGGCCGGCGAGGCCTCCGTCAAGGCCTTTGTTCGAGATGGAAGAGGCTCCGGAAATTCGCAGCCGTAGCCGCGGCCACCTCTTCCGTGGCTAAGTTTCTCACACTCGCGATGGCCTTCGCTACCTCGCCTACGTACGCGGGCTCGTTGCGCTTGCCGCGGTAGCCTTGCGGCGCCAGAAACGGAGCGTCTGTTTCGATCAAAATCTTCTCCAGCGGCAGACCCTTCGCTACGTCGCGAAGGTTGGAAGCTTTCGGATACGTGGAATTACCCGCAAACGAGATCAGGAAACCCATGTCCAGGCCGCGCTGGGCGTCCTCGAGCGTACTGGTGAAGCAGTGCAGGATGCCACCGAGGCATGTCGGCTTCCAGACCTCTTCGAGGACTTTGAGAGTGTCGGTCCAAGCGTCACGACAATGAATGATGATCGGAAGCTTGGCTTGCTCAGCGAGCGCGAGTTGGTCGCGGAAAACGCGATCTTGCACGTCGCGCGGCGAGTGATCGTAGAAATAGTCCAGCCCGATTTCGCCCCAGGCGATCACCTTCGGGTGCTCGGCCAGCTGCGTTAGCCGCTCCAAATGCTGCCGTGTCACGTCCTTGGCTTCGTGTGGGTGGACGCCGATGCTGGCGTAGATCCAGTCGTGCTGCTCGGCGAAAGGAATGGCGGCGTCGAGCTTTTCCGGCCCCGGGCCCGTGCCAATCGCCAGCAGCATCTCCACGCCGGCCGCTTGCGCCCGGTCGAACATGGCCTCGCGATCATCCGCAAATTGCGGGAAGTCGATGTGCGCGTGTGAATCGACAAGTTGCATGTTTTTTCTGGCACAGGCACTCTTGCCTGTGGCCTCATCACCTATACGCTGGCTTACTGCCGAAATGACCCAACCTGCCCGTTTTCGTCTGGGGCGCTGCTTATACCGTGAACAGGCAGGAGTGCCTGTGCTACTACTTGAGTCTTGCCCCCACCTCTACGTCTTCGGTGAAGCCCGCAAGGATCGGGCGGCCTTCGGGGCCTACGCTCGCGGCTACGATCATGCCGTTCGATTCAACACCGCGTAGTTTGCGCGGCGCCAAATTAACCACGACCACTACCTTTCGTCCAATCAGCGTTTCCGGTTCGTAGTATTGAGCAATGCCGGCGCAGATTTGGCGGACTTCGCTGCCGATGTCCACCGTTAGCTTCAGGAGTTTGTCGGCACCCACGATTCGCTCCGCGGTTTTCACCTGGCCCACGCGCATTTCGACCTTGGCGAAATCCTCGATTCCAATTTTCTCGACTCCGGCTGGCGCGGTGGCTTGGGCTGCGCCGGTGGCTGCGGGCGTCGCTGCTGGTGCCGCGGCCGGCGCACTCTGCGCCGTCGGTGGTGGTTGTTTCTGTGCTTCGTTCTCCATGGCTTCCATCCTCTCTATGGCTTCTGCTTTGTCGATGCGTGGGAAAAGCGTTTGCGATTTGCCGAGCGTGGTGCCGGGTTTCAGCCCGCCCCAGCTTAGTCCTTCTAGATTTACCGAGCCTAGCGGCGCGGACTGACCGAGCAGCACCCACACTTTTGTCGTGCTTTCCGGAAGAACCGGATACGTCAGCGCGGTTACCACGCGCAGAACTTCGGCGGTAGTCCACAGAATTGTGGCGCGGCGTTGTTGATCGGCTTCGGAGTCACTGAGCGCCCACGGGTGCTCGGTGGTGAGATATTTATCGGTTGCACCGATGATCGACCAGATTTCTTCCAGCGCTTTCGAGAAGCCCAGATTGTTGTATTGCTCCAGGACTTCCCCGATGGCTTCCTGCGCTTGCTTGGCGAGCGCAGAGTCTTGCGGCTCGAGCGTAGCGGGCTTAGGAATCTTGCCGGCATAATCTTTGGCGATCATGGCGGCGGTGCGGCTGGCGAGATTGCCCAGGCCGTTAGCCAGGTCGCTGTTGTAGCGCTGCACCAACGCGTCATAACTGAAGTTGCCGTCCTGCCCGAAGACGGTTTCGCGCAGCAGGTAGTAGCGCAGGGCGTCGAGACCCAAAACGTGGACGATCGGACGAGGTTTCACCACATTGCCCAGCGACTTGCTCATCTTGGCGCTGTCCATCAGCAGCCAGCCGTGCGCCCAGATTTGTTTGGGAATCGGCAGGCCCGCCGCCATCAGGAACGCCGGCCAGTAGACGGCGTGGAAGCGAATAATTTCTTTGCCGACGAGATGCAAATCCGCGGGCCAGAAGCCGCGTCGCTCGTATTCGGGCCCGCCTACCGCGCTGAGGTAGGCGGTCAGCGCGTCGAACCAGACGTAGAAAACGTGCGGTTCCTCGCCCGGCACCGGAATGCCCCAGCGGATCGAAGTGCGCGTGATGCTGAGATCTCTCAGTCCGCCTTCGACGAAGGCCAGTACTTCGTTGCGGCGCGCTTCCGGTTGAATGAAGTTGGGATTCTTTTTGTAGAAATCCAGCAAGACGTCTTGGAATGCCGACAGTTTGAAAAAATAGTTGGCTTCGGTAACGGTTTCGGTCGGACGCCCGCAGTCGGGACAGGGTTCGCCGGGTTTCACGTCCACATAGGCGTTGTCGTGAATACAGTATTGGCCAGTGTAGTGGCCAGGATAGATGTAGCCGTTCTCGCGGCAAAGCTTAAACAGCCACTGCACGGTGCGCGCGTGCCGCACCTCGGTGGTCCGGATAAATTCGTCGCCCTGAATCCCGAGTTCGTCCCACAGCGCTTTCCATTCCGCAGCCATCTTCGCCACGAATTCGGATTCAGGCACGCCGGCTTTCTTAGCCGAGCGCTCGACGTTGACCCCGTGCTCGTCAGTCCCGGTGGTCAGTACGACCTCGTACCCCAGCATGCGTTTATAACGGCGAATGGCGTCGCACACAATGGTGGAATACGTGTGACCAATGTGCGGCAACCCGTTCGTATAGTAGATCGGTGTAGTTAAATAATATTTAGGTTTGGTCGGCGGCATCTCTCGTTTTTAGTCCGTTTCTAGCGCTAGTCCGTTTCGTGCACCCGTCCGTTCCCGGCCCCGTAGGGGCACAGCATCGCTGGGCGCGATCCCCGCACGGTTGATCGGATAACCGCACGTATGTGGGCGCCGCGCTTCGGCCCGGCGAGCCACTACAAGCGGCTGAACGGCCGTCAGCAACAACATGCTATTGGCCCCCCTGGTACCGCCGCATCGCTTCGTTGATCACCTGCTGCAAAGGCACATTCTTTTCCACCGCCAGTTTCCGGCAATCGTCGAACTCCGGCGAAACATGCAGGATGCGCCCGTTCACCCGCGACAGCTTGACGCGCACATCCCCATACGGGGTGGAAACGCTGACATGCTCACGCGGCAAAATCCGTCGTTGCGCCGTGGTCGTGCGCACGCCAAACGTGGTCGTCTCGGCAAAAATCAACGACGTCAGCGCGTTCGCGTCTTGCGGTTTACAAAGCACCGTCAAAAGCGTCCCCGGACGGTTCTTTTTCATCTGCACCGGCGTCGTGTAAACATCCAGCGCGCCCGCGGCCAATGCTCGTTCCAGAAAATAACCATAAATCTGCGGGTTCATGTCGTCGAGATTCGCTTCGATAACCGAAATTTCCTCATCGTATCCAGGAACAGCCTTTTCCGCAGACTCCCCAACCATGATCCGGACAACGTTGGGTTGCCCTTCGAGATCAGCGGACCCCGCACCGTAGCCGATGGCCGATACCGTCATCGGCGGCTGCGGGCCAAACGAATCGCACAAGGTGGCGACGATGGCGGCGCCAGTCGGTGTGACCAGCTCGCGCTGCACCCCGTTGGAGTAGGTCGGCTTCCCGGTCAGGAGCGAGGCGGTGGCCGGAGCGGGAACCGGAAGAACACCATGCGCCATTCTTGCTGTGCCCCCACCGACGTTAAGCGGCGAGCAGGCAAATTTGTCGATGCCCAGCACGTCGAAGCCGATGCACGCTCCGACGATATCGACAATGGCGTCCACGGCCCCGACTTCGTGGAAATGGATTTTATCGAGCGGCACGTCGTGCACGCGAGCTTCCGCTTCGCCGAGTTTCTGGAAGATAGCGCCGGCGCGTTCACGGACTCGTCGCGCCAAGTGAGATCTGTTCAGAATCTCCAAAATGTCGGTCAATGACCGGTGCGTCGTTTGGTCTTCCGCTCTGACCTTCGCGTAGGTGGCGGCCATGCCATTTTTCCAGACCTTCTCCGCCGATAGCTCCCACCCCGCGACTTCCAGCGCCTTAAGTTCTTTACGCAGATGCACTGCGTCGCACCCGGCATCAATCAGCGCGCCGAGCGTCATATCCCCGCTAATGCCTGAGAAACAGTCGAAATATGCGAGGTTCATCGAGAGCCGCCCGCTTGGCGCTGGGATGTTTGCGTGGAAAAGATCTCGTCGCCGGGGGGCAGATTGATACTATCGGCGCACCTTGGGGCTGTCAAACCAGTAGCACCGGCACTCCTGTCTGTGCTCTTACATCCAGGGGGCAACTTTCAATGACGGAATGACACCCGCCGGCTGGAAATGACCCAAATTGGTCTTTGACTAAGTGCAACTAAACTCCCACCTTTTTTCCCATTCCGGCTTGGGTCGGCAGCCAAACCGGATGCCGCCAGTTGCTCCTCAAGGGGGCGCCATCGTAACAGTCGGCCCGGCTCGGTCTATACTAGTGTGATTTTTTGGCGGCTAGGGGGAATTGCGCGCGTGTATCTGACACTCTGTGATCGATTGCGGGCGGCTTTGACTTCGCACGTTCGCGAGAAGTATGGCGTGGAATTGGCCGTCGTGTTGGAGCGGCCGCCCAAGATTGAGATGGGCGAGGCGGCTTCGCCGGTTTGCTTCGAGCTGGCGAAGAGGTTGAAAAAAGCGCCGCGCATGATTGCTCAGGAGATCGCCGTCGGGCTCGAGCGCGTCGAGGGGATCGCGAAGATCGAGGTAGCCGGCGCCGGGTACTTGAACGCTTATTTTGATCGCGGAGCATTCTGGGCGGCGGTAATGGAACAGAGAAAGTCGGCGGAACACAGACCAGAGAAAATCATTGTCGAGCACACCAGCATCAATCCCAATAAGGCAGCGCATATCGGGCATGTGCGGAACGCGGTGCTGGGCGACACCATGGCGCGGACTTTGCGGGGCGCTGGGTACAATGTGCAGGTGCAGAACTACATTGACAACACCGGTGTCCAGGTGGCGGACGTCGTGATTGCGTTTCTGGAGATGGAGAAGCGCACTCCGGTCAGCGTGAAGATGATGGCCATGGAGCCGCGGTTTGATTATTTGTGTTGGGATTTGTATGCGGCGGCTACCGCATTTTTTGCCGAAGACAAGGCGCGGGCGGCAGCGTTGCGCGGGGCCACGTTACGCGCCATCGAAGAGGGCAAGGGCGAAGAGGCCGAGGTTGCGGAGGTCGTGGCGGACGCGATTGTGGGACTTCATCTGCGGACTATGGCGCGGTTGGGGATTCACTATGAGTTGCTGGCTCGGGAGAGCGAGATTTTGCATCTGCATTTTTGGGATGCCGCGTTTGCCAAGTTGAAAGAGGCGGGTGCGATTCAGTTTGTTACCACGGGGAAGATGGCCGGGTGCTGGGTGATGCCATGGAAAGACGAGAATGCGAATGGAAAGGAGGTTCAAGAAGTAAACGAAGACGAAGAGAACGAGCAGGACAAGATCATTGTGCGGTCGAATGGGACGGTTACCTACGTTGGAAAAGACATTGCCTATCAATTGTGGAAATTTGGCCTGTTGGGCAAAGACTTCAACTACGCCAAGTGGGCTAAAGCGCCCGAAGGGGAGATCGTCTGGGCTACTACCAGCGCCAAGAACGATCCAACGGCGCCGGACTTTGGCGCGCCTGCGGCTACCGTCTACAACGTGATTGACGCGCGGCAGGCTTACCTGCAGCAGGTGGTGGCGGCAGGTTTGCGGGCTTTGGGTCACGTTCGGGAAGCGGAGCAATCCATTCACTTGTCGTACGAGATTGTGGCCCTGACGCCTCGCTGCGCGGCGGAGATGGGGTACGAGTTGGCTCCCGAGGACGCAAAGAAGCCCTATGTCGAGGTGAGCGGGCGAAAGGGGCTGGGCGTCAAAGCCGACGATTTGATCGACAAGCTGGAGGCGGCGGCGCTGCAGGAGGTGCGGGCGCGGCATGCGGAGATGGACGCAGGAGAGAAACTTCGGACCGCGAACGCCATTGCCGTGGGAGCCTTGCGGTTTTTTCTTTTGAAGTTCACGCGCAACGCCATCATCGCCTTCGATTTCAAGGATGCTTTGAGCTTCGAGGGGGAGACCGGACCTTATTGCCAATATGCCGTAGTGCGCATTCGAGGGATTCGGCGCAAGGGCGTGGAGGTTGGCGCGGGTCGAGCGGCGTTGACTTCGGAATCCGCGCGGACGATTTTGAGCGGCGCCGATGGCACCGGGTTATGGGAGTTATTGCTGCTGGCAGGTTCGGGGGATACAGCAGTAGACGCTACAATCGCCGCGCAGGAGCCGGCATTCTTGGCGAAGTACGCGTTCCAGTTGGCCCAGGGTTTCAATCACTTTTATCACAATCATCATATTTTGTCGGAGACCGACGAACAAAAGCGCGCCTTCCTGTTGCGTCTGACCGAAATCGTCGAACGCGCCTTGGTCAACGTGCTGCAGTCGATGGGCATCGACGCCCCGGAAAAGATGTAGGCCCCTTGGGGGTACCCATCAAAAGCCCAGGGCACAGCATCGCTGTGCCCGCGTGTGCCACCCAAGCGAAAGCGCTCAAGCGGTGGTTGCCGCAGACCGACACGGCAATTTTCTTGCCCCTACCGATCTTGCGGCCACCGCCAGTTTGAAGCCCGACCGATGCCAACCGGTACCACCGCCGCCAAACCTGGCAATGGATTAGTGGACGGGCACGTCCGTCCATGCTTCAGTCTCAAGATTTTCCGTAAACTATTCATTTTATGTTAGTTACACAGGCCGCAATGGACGCCCTCGCCTAGCACCGCCAGAGAAAAGCTCTCAGTAAGACATGGTCAGGTTGACGAGGGTGCGGAGGGCCACGCCGGTCGGACCTTTGGCGAGCCAGGGCTTGGCGTCGTCGTTCCAGGCGGTACCTGCGATGTCCAGGTGGATCCACGGAGTGTCGCCAGCGAATTCGCGGATAAACCAGGCACCAGTTATCGAGCCGCCGCCTTTGCCGCTGCCGATGTTTTGGATGTCGGCGAAGCTGCCTTTGATGAATTCGCGGTATTCGTCGTCCATGGGCATCTGCCACATTTTTTCGCCTACGGCTTTGGCAGAGGCCAGGAGTTTGTCGGTCCAGGATTGGTCTGCACCGCTGAAGACGCCCACGTTGATGTTGGCCAGGGCTACGACGATGGCCCCGGTTAGCGTTGCTGCGTCTACCAGGTGCGTAGCGCCCAACTGCTTGGCGTAGTGGACTCCGTCGGCCAGGATCAAGCGCCCTTCGGCGTCCGTGTTCAGGACTTCGATGGTTTTGCCGGACATGGCGGTCTGGATGTCGCCGGGCTTCTGGGCTTTGCCGCCGGGCATATTTTCGGTGCTGGGGACGACGCAGATCACTTTGACATTTGGTTTGAGGGAAGCCAGGGCGCGCATTACGCCAAGCATGGTGGCGCCGCCGGCCATGTCGTATTTCATTTTCTCCATGCCGTCGGCGGGCTTGATGGAGATTCCGCCAGTGTCGAAGGTGACCGCTTTGCCAACCAGTCCGATGACCGGGGCGCCGGGCTTTGGCGGCGTTGTCGGCGTGTAGGTGACTACGATCATGCGCGGGGGTTCAGGGCCACCTTGGGCCACACTGAGCAGGGCGCCCATTTTGAGCTCGGCGATGCGCTTTTCGTCGAGGATGTCTACCGCCAGGCCCGATTCCTTGGCCATGGCTTCGGCTTTTTCGGCCAGGATTTTCGGCGTTAACAGGTTGGACGGGGCGTTGACCAGGTCGCGGGCGAAGTTCTGGGCTTCGGCGATGATGCGGCCGCGGTTCAGGCCTTTTTCCGCGGCGGCCTTATCTTTATCGGAATAGCCCGCGATGGCGATAGTCTCGATGGACTTGTCGTTCTTTTTGTCGGATTTGTATCTGTCGGTTTCGAAGTCGGCAGTGATGGCGCCTTCGACGACGGCTTGAGCGGACTCTTCGTTTAGATCGTTCTCGCGGACGAGAAACGCCAGCCGCTTTACCGAGCGGGATTTAAGGTAGCGGAGTGCGGCGCCGGCGATTTTGCGCAGGGTGGCGACGTCGAATTTGTCGCGCTTCCCTGCCCCGACCAGGAGCAGGCGGGTGGCCTTCTGGCCTGCGGGGGTGTGGATCAGGGTCATTTCCAGCGGCTTGCCGGTGAATTCGGCGCTGGTTGAGAGTTTCTTCAGCAGGCCGTTGGCGGATTTATCGATTTCCGCCAGGGTGCCCTGGACGGGGTCTGTATCTTCAAAAACGTATGAGACTAGGGCATCGGTCTCGAGTGTGGCGTAGGGCTTGGTTTCCAGCGTGATCTGCATGATTGCGGTTATCGCCTCCGGTTGCGATACATGGCTTGGTCAGCTTCGCGGCGGGCTTCCTTGGTGCGTTCGTCCTGGCGGCGGTCCCACGTCTTCTTGCCTTGCGCCAGAGCAATTTCGCATTTCGCAATGCCGTCACGGAAGTATATCCGCAGGGGGATGACAGTTAAACCCTTGGACTGAACGCGACCTGCCAACTTGTAAATCTCATTTTTGTGGAGAAGCAGCTTGCGGGAACCGAGAGGCTCGTGATTCCAAGGGCCGCCGGGACTGTATTGAGCGATGTGGGCGTTGACGAGCCAGGGGCCGCTGGGTTTGAAATCGACGAAAGCGTCGCGGATATTCGCTTTCCCTTCCCGCAGGGCTTTGACCTCGGTGCCGTGAAGAACTAATCCAGCCTCGAGTTTTTCCAGTAGGTGGTAGTTGTAGGAGGCGGCGCGATTTTGGGCGACGACCTTCTCTTTCTCTCCCTCTTTGGACTTGCTTGAGGACTTACCGGCGGGTTTGCCAAGTTTCGTGGCGGGCTTGGGCACTCTTTAATCCTGTGTGACTGCGAGATTAAATGTTAGTCGGAGGGGGTTACATATGCAAGACAGCCAACCTTCCACGGCTTGTATGGCCTCTAACCCGATGCTAAGCTTCGACGGAATCGTGCCCGAGCCATGGAGAGTGCATGCGAGGATGGAGCAAGACAATTCTGTGTGTGGGTATCGGGCTGTTAGCCGCGGGCTGCCCGAAGGGCAAGCCTGACTATCAACAGGGCGTCAAGGCCGAAAACCTGCAAGACTACGATGCCGCGTACGACTTCTACCAGAAGGCGCTGAAGAGCCAGCCAGAAAACGCCGAATACCAGATCAAGTTCAACCAAGCGAGATTCGAGGCGTCCGCATTTCACGTCAAACAGGGAGTGAAGCTGCGTGAGCGCGGCGACCTGCCAGGGGCCGCCGGAGAGTTCCAGCGGGCGGCGGCGATCGATCCGTCGAGCCCGATCGCGGAACAAGAGCTTCGCAAGACGGCCGAAATGATTGGGGAGCAGAATCACGCTGCGGAAACCGCCGCCGCCGCTGTAACTGTCGGGGACTGGGATCAGGCGCCGTTGGCGTCGATGCCACCAGAAATAAAACCGCTGTCGCGCGCGCCTATCAGCCTGCATATGTCCAATGACGCCAAGATCGTGTTCGACACGATCGGAAAGCTTGCGGGATTGACGGTGGTTTACGATCCCGACTTCCCTGCCCGGCGAATTCCCATAGCCCTAGACGGCGTGACCATCGAGCAGGCGCTGGATATCGCGTCGCTGGAAAGCAAGGCGTTCTGGAAGCCGGTAACGGAAAATATCATCTTCGTGATCCCGGACCAGCCGCAGAAGCGCAGGGACTACGAGGAGCAGGAAGTACGAACGTTCTATCTGTCCAATACGGTGCAAGCGCAGGACCTGACGGAAATCGTGACCGGGCTGCGGCAGTTGCTGGATTTGAAGCGGCTCCAACAGCTCAACGCGCAGAACGCGATCATTATCCGGGATACGCCGGACAAGCTGAGGATCGCGGAAAAAATGATCCAGGACATCGACAAGGCCAAGCCGGAGGTGGTGATCCAGGTACAGGTTCTAGAAGCGCGACTGGACAAGATGCGCAACTTGGGCATCCTGCCGGGACAAAGCGCGTCGATCGGAGTGGTTCCGCCGGGAACGACGACGACGACGACCGGAACATCGACGACCTCGACGAGCACCACGACAAACATCTTGACGCTGCAAAACCTGGCACACCTGAATGGGTCGGCTTACAGCGTCACGCTGCCCAACTTTACGGCCAATGCGCTGTTAAACGACTCGGACACGAAGATTATTCAGAATCCCGAGGTGCGGTCGGTCGATGGACAGCCCGCGAAACTGCGCATCGGTGACCGCGTTCCCGTTGCGACCGGCAGCTTCCAAGCAGGCGTCGGCGTGGGCTCGACGGCGGGAGCTGGGTTCGTGAACCCGTTGGTAAACACGCAATTCCAATACATCGATGTTGGTGTGAACGTGGACATAACGCCGCGTGTACACCCGAATCACGAAGTAAGTTTGAAGGTGAGCATCGAAGTTTCGTCGGTAACGGGGCAGTCGAATATTGGCGGCATTCAGCAGCCGATCATCAGCCAGAGAAAAATCGATCATGAGATCCGGCTGAAAGAAGGCGAAGCCAATATTCTAGGCGGCTTGGTCGAAAAGACGGAAACCAAAAGCAACAATGGCTGGCCCGGGCTGGGAAATGTTCCGCTGTTGCGGTACCTGTTCGCGGAAGACAGCAAGAGTTATGAAGACGACGAGATTCTGATCATTTTGACACCGCGCATCGTGCGGATGCCGGACTGGACGCGGGCGAACCTGCGGCCGTTGTATTCGGGATCGGAAACGAATGTGCAAGTGCGACGCGAAAGCGAAGTGCGTGCGCCTGCGCAAGAGATTCCGCAGGCACCGGCGAATCCCCCGGCAGCGGCGGCACCTCCCGCAGCGCAGGGAGCACAGTCGGCGCAAATGCGATTCGAACCTCGCGGTTTGTCGTTAAAGGTGGGGCAGCAATCGACGATCGGCGTGGTGGTCGACAACGTGAATGACTTGTTCTCCATTCCCTTTTTGCTGCAATACAACCCGGCGGTGATCAGCGTGGAGGAAGTGCAGCACGGCGGGTTCTTGCAGGGCGGGAATCAGGAAATCGCGATCGTAACCAACATCAACAAGGAAAAGGGGCAGGCGATTATTTCTGCGACGCGGCAGCCCAACACCGCAGGCGTGAGCGGAACTGGGACGATCATGGGAATTGTGGTGAAGGCCATTGGTCCCGGCACGTCGAATCTGTCGATCGTGCAGGTAAATGCGAAAGACTCACAGCAGAAGGCGGTGCCGCTGGTGACCAGCGAGGCAACGCTGCAAGTACAGCCATAGTCCAATTCACAAGGCATATGTTGCGCAGGAAACGATCTCGGGGCCAGAGGAAGGCGACAGAAGCGGGAATGACGCTTCTGGAACTGATCCTGGCCTGCTCGATTTTATTGGTTTTGACGTCGGCGGCTTTGCCGATAGCGCGCTACACGATCGTGCACAAACGCGAAGCGGAATTGCACTACGATTTGCGGCAGATGCGCGACGCCATCGACCGGTATAAGGATCTGGCCGACCGGAATTTGATCCGGATTGAAGTCGGGAGCGAGGGTTATCCTCCGGACCTGGATACGCTGGTGAAAGGCGTACAGCTCGGCGCGGGGAATGACCGGAAGATCCGATTTTTGCGCAGGATTCCGAAGGATCCGATGACGGGTCAGACGGAATGGGGCCTACGCGCCGTTCAGGATGATCCGGACTCGACGAGTTGGGGCGGTAAGAATATCTTCGACGTATACTCAAAATCACAGGGGACTGCCAGCGACGGGACGAAGTACTCGGACTGGTAGCGGTGATAAAGGTGCACCATGAATCGAAACTTTAAGATGGGCGGCTTGATGTCTGGCCGCAGACGCCGCGTGCCGTCTGGCACAGACGCGTTCACGTTGATCGAGCTGATGATCGTGATCACCATCATTTTTATTCTGGTGGGGATTGCGGCGGCGCGGTATGACCGCTCTGTACAACGCGCGAAAGAGGCAACTCTGAAGACCGATCTGCAGGTCATGCGGCAAGCGATCGACAATTACACGCTGGACAAAGAGGCGGCGCCGCAGTCGCTGGACGACCTGGTGAATCCGCAAGCTCCTTATCTGCGAGAAGTTCCCGTGGATCCGATGACGCGAGCGAAAGATTGGCATACGGATTTTGGAGATTTGGTGCTGAGTCCGGACCAGACGAACAACGGGATTGTGGATGTGCATTCGAGTTCACCGTTGACTTCGTCAATTGATGGTACGCCCTACAATAGCTGGTGAACGTTTTGGGCGGCTTGGGTTGCCGCTGCTGCGCAATGTCGATTTGACGGGAGACTGTTGGTCCGTTATAGTCATGTTGCGGGGTGGAGCAGCCTGGTAGCTCGTCGGGCTCATAACCCGAAGGTCGTCAGTTCAAATCTGACCCCCGCAACCAATTGAGACTGTTCGTTAGGGAAAGGCCGGATGCTCCATCCGGCCTTTTTGTTTTGAGAATGAGAAATCGGCAGGAAGACCGGAGGACCCCAAGACCCACGTACCAAAAAACGGAACGTGGGGCACCCGGCTGAGTTCAGCTTTTTTACACCAAGCGCTCCTCCTTTCGACCTATACATTCAAACTTATCATCAGTTAGCGAAGCGGCGAGGGCTTTCCTTGGAAATTTTTCGTTTCCCCGTGTTAATTCTTCGCCGTAGCGGGTGCAGCGACCGTGTACTCACCGGTGCAGGCATAATTCCCTGCTTCGAGCTTGCAGGTGCCCGAGCCCTTGATGCCTTTCATTTTGCCGGTGCCGCCGGTGACCTGATACTTGTTCCTTCCGGGCGCGGCCTTGTCAGGCAAGACCGATTGATAGTTGTAGAAAATCTTATCGCCGTTCTCAAACGATTCCACATAGACGCCCCAGGCCTTAACCTGCTTT
>CAVTPW010000010.1:0-186486 GCA_963736725.1 uncultured Acidobacteriota bacterium
AATCCGGCTTACAGGCTCGCCCGCTTCTTTTCAATAAGTTACAGACAGTTTTGGCGAAATTGTGCCATAACTGTGACACAATTCTTCGTTTTATTCTCGCTGTTCGTCACGAAATCTCCGCCGCCGGCATCAACCGATACCGGTTCGGTACCAAGCGCAACTCCGCAACCACCTCCGAACCCCGGTGCGCACTCCGCAAATCAGCTTTTTCATTTGCGTGTGGTGGTCTAAGAGATGCAATCGCAGCAACAGCGCGTATTCTTTCCAATTTAATTCTGCGAACCAGAGTTGCGGAACAACCTCATCGTCTGGCAGCTTCGTATTTGCGACCACGAGAGCGCATACCGTCGGTACGGCTTGCCTTCTACCGCGACGTAAAAGGCGTCAGCTGCCATGACTACCTTTCTTTGCTCGAATGAGGGCGTAAGGGATCTTCACTGAAATGACACTCGCAAATGATCAATCCCAGAAACTCCATCCGAAGACGGCTATGTACAAATCAATTGCGGGTTCAGGATCGTCGGCTTGGATTTCAAAATACGCCGGATTATTCATGCGGCAGCTGCATTGGCAATTTTGCATCGAATGATAGATCGGGAGGACCCTCGATGGTCAAGTTCCGGGACGTTGTCGGAAAAATCCTACTGTTCGCGTGGCCGGTTGTGCATTAGAAACCTCCAGCGTACATAGACATTGTGACTGCGTAACATTCTTGTTACTTCTAATGCTGCGTAACAATAATTCTCATATGTAGGGTCGGTTTCAGCGTTTTTCCCAAGACGCTGTTGCGGTTTCCGAGCTGAGTGAGATAACGCCTATCAGGAGCCGCACTATGTCGGCACGCCCTCGTGGTGTGTTTGTCTTCCGGGATGTTCTCGGCTTGCTTCTTGCAGCCGCGTTTGGTGCCTCGAGCGCTTTTTCAGCGTCCAATCCTGTGCCTTATGTGGATATTGTGTCTCCCGTCAGCGCACACCCTGGATCCACAAACGTCACCCTCACGCTCAATGGAACCGGCTTCGTCTCCGCTTCCGTGGTCGAATGGAACGGAACAGCGCTCACCACGACTTTTGTTTCCGACAAACAGTTGACGGCTGCAGTACCAGATTCTCTAGTCGCCGCCGTTGGTCTCGGTAGTATCACGGTCGTCAACCCAACCCCCGGGGGACGGGTCTCGAATGTTTTCTATTTTCCTGTCGCCTCGTTCGAAACGACTACCTCATTTCCTACTACCCCGAATTCATCGGTGACGGTCGGAACGACTCCGCAGGGAATCATCACTGCCGATTTCAATGGTGACGGCAAGCTGGATTTGGCCGTAGCCAACTCCGGTTCCAATACGGTGTCGGTCTTACTCGGCAATGGTGATGGCACTTTCACGACGAAGTCCACCCCCGCGGCGGGAGCCGGAGCAAACTGGGTTGTCGCGGGAGATTTCAACGAAGACGGCATCCTTGACCTTGCGATTTCCGATTTGAATGCAAACACTGTTTCCGTGCTGCTCGGCAACGGCGACGGTACTTTTACCCTGAAATCGTCCGCCGCCACTGGTTCGCATCCAGTCGCAATCACCACTGGTGACTTCAACGGCGATGGCCATCTCGACTTGGCCGTTTCCAACTCCGGGGCTGCAACCGTTACGGTCTTGCTCGGCGACGGCACCGGCTTATTCACGACTTCGAGCACGCCTGCGGTGGGCTCGACTCCGCAGGTAATCGTCGCAGGAGATTTCAACGAAGACGGCATCCTCGATCTGGCAGTTTCGAATGAGGAGAGTAATACCGTTTCCGTTCTGCTTGGCACCGGCAATGGCACGTTTCAATCCCAGGCCACGATTTCGACCGGTGGCACTGGATTTCCCATTGGCTTGATTGCCGCCGACCTGGAAGGCACTCATCACCTGGACTTGGCGGCCGTCAACGCTTCCGACGTAGCTATTCTGCGCGGAAACGGATTGGGTTCGTTCACGCTGATTGGGAACCCCACCACGGGCACGAATGACTTGATTACCGGCGTCGTCGGAGACTACAACGGGGATGGCAAGCTCGATCTGGTCGTTTCTGATCGAAGCGCCGGGAAAGCATTCCTGCTGCCCGGAAACGGTGACGGCACGTTCGGCACCAAGCTCACGTTTACCACTGCGGCCGGCTCGTTCGGCGTCGCCACCGCAGACTTCAACGGGGACGGCGGCTTGGACCTGGCGGTTGCCAATGGCAATGCTGCCAACGCTTCGATCTTCTTGCAGGATTTGCCGGTCAGTTTGTTCCCGACGAGCATCGCCTTCGGCAACCAGAACCTAAACACCTCCAGCGGTCCCCAGGTCGTAACCCTCAAGAACAGCAGTGGTTCGTCGCTCACGATCGCAAGCATCGACATAACCGGTGCCGAAGCCAGCGAGTTCTCAAACACCACCACCTGCGGCGCCACCCTCGCCAACGGCGCTACCTGCACCGCCAGCGTGACCTTTACCCCAACGACCTCAGGCGCATTGACGGCTACACTGACCATCACCGACTCCGCGAGCAATAGCCCTCAGACACTGGCCCTTAGCGGTACTGGTTTTGCTTCGGCTCCATCCATCACCAGCGCTAACAGCTTGACCTTAACCGTCGGCACCGCGGGCTCATTTTCTGTCACCACCACGGCCACCCCCACAGCTTCACTGGCCGAGTCAGGGACTCTTCCTTCCGGCGTGACGTTTGTCAACAACGGAAACGGTACAGGAACTCTCAGTGGCACGCCAGGCGCCGGCACGGGCGGCACCTACCCCATCACTTTTACTGCTACCAACATCGGGGGCAGCACCCCTCAGAGCTTCAGCCTAGTTGTGGATCAAGCGGCCGCCATCACCAGCGCGAACAATGCCTCGTTCAGCGTGGCCTCGGCAGGATCGTTTGTTATCACCGCGACCGGAAACCCTACACCGTCCTTCAGTGAAATCGGTGTCCTCCCAACCGGCGTTACCTTTGTAGACAACAACAACAGCACCGCGACGCTGGCGGGAACTCCCGGTGGCGGCAGTGCCGGCACTTACAGCCTCACCATCACCGCGCACAATGGCATCGGCTCCAACGCGACGCAAAGTTTCACTTTGACCGTGAATCAAACGTCGTCATTCCCGGGCGCAAACAACGCCACATTCACGGTGGGCAGCGCGGGAACGTTTACCGTCACGGTTTCCGGCTCGCCCACTCCAACTTTGTCGGAGAGTGGCACACTTCCGTCTGGGGTCGCGTTCAACCCTGCAACCGGCGTTCTGAGTGGGACTCCCGCTCCTGGGACCGGTGGAGCGTATCCCGTCACATTCACGGCAAGCAACGGAGTGGGCTCGAATGCCACGCTGAACTTCATGCTGGCAATCGATCAAAGCTCCGCAATCTCCAGCGGCAACAGCACCACGTTCACGACCGGCGCCGCAGGAACGTTTGCGGTGACGGCCACCGGCTTTCCGGCGCCGACCTTATCAGAAAGCGGTATCCTCCCGTCCGGCGTTACCTTCAACGCTGGAACGGGCGTCCTCAGCGGAACTCCCGCCGCGGGTAGCGGTGGGAGCTATTCAATCACCTTCACTGCGCACAACGGCGTAGGCTCAAACGCCAATCAGACCTTCAGCTTTTCCGTGAATCAGCCAGCGTCGATTACCAGCGCGAACCACGCTACGTTCACAGCCGCAAGCGCGGGCACCGCTACGGTAACGGCTATAGGCTTTCCGGTCCCCACATTGTCGGAAAGCGGCCCGCTACCCTCTGGCGTTACCTTCAATGCCGGAACGGGTGTGCTGAGCGGAACGCCGGCCGTCGGCACCGGAGGCAGTTATCCCGTCACGTTCACCGCTCACAATGGTGTGGGCGCGGACGCAACGCAGAGTTTTACACTAACCGTCAATCAAACCTCCGGAATCACTAGCGCATCGAGCGCAACCTTCGCGGTTGGAGTAGCTGGAAGCTTTACAGTTACGGCCACGGGCTCGCCCGCTCCCACGGTGTCGGAAACCGGCACGCTGCCCGCCGGCGTCACATTCAACACCGGAACAAGCGTGTTCAGCGGAACTCCCGCCGCAGGCACCGGCGGTAGTTATCCCATCACCTTGACTGCCAGTAATGGCGTGGGTTCGAATGCGAGCCAGGCCTTCCTCCTCACGGTCAGTCAAACGTCCTCGTTCACCAGCGCGAACAATGCAACATTCACGGTTGGCAGTACAGGAAGCTTTGCGGTCACAGCCTCTGGTTCCCCCACTCCGGCTTTTTCCGAGAGCGGCACGCTGCCTTCCGGGGTGACCTTTAACCCTGCAACCGGTGTCCTTATGGGCACTCCCGCCGCCGGAACCGGCGGTAGTTACCCGATCATCATCACGGCCAGCAATGGCGTCGGCTCGAATGCCACGCTGAACTTCGTCCTCACGGTGGATCAATCGGCGGCCATTACTAGCGCGAACAATACGATCTTTACCGCTGGCGGGGCCGGAGCCTTCACCGTCGTCTCGACCGGTTTTCCCGCTCCCGCCTTGTCGGAAACCGGCACCCTCCCTTCGGGCATTGCGTTCAATGCCGGAACGGGTACCCTCAGCGGAATAGCCGCCGCCGGAACCGGCGGTACGTATCCAATCACTTTCACGGCCAGCAATGGTGTCGGCTCCAACGCCACGCAGAGCTTCACGATCACCGTGAATCAGTCTTCTTCCATCAGTAGCGCAAACCACGCCACGTTTACGGCAGGGAGCCCGGGAATCTTCACGGTGACGGCGACAGGGTCGCCCGTTCCCGTGCTGTCGGAGAATGGCGCGCTTCCCGCCGGCGTTATTTTTAATCCGGCAACCGGCGTCCTCGCCGGCACTCCTGCTGCCGGAACCGGTGGAACCTACTCGATGTCTTTTACGGCTAGCAACGGAATAGGCTCGAGCTCCACGCTGGGATTCACGCTGATCGTGAATCAAGCGGCAGCCATCACCAGCCCGAATACAACCAGCTTCGCCTTTGGTGCGGCAAGCACCTTTAGCGTGAGTACCACTGGACAACCTGCGCCATCGCTGACCGAGACCGGTGCTCTTCCCGCTGGAATTAGCTTTGTCGATAATGGCAACGGCACCGCGGTTTTCGCCGGAACACCTGGAGTCGGCAGTGGCGGAACCTACAACTTGACTCTCACCGCGCACAACGGTACCGGAAGCAACGCCACGGTTAGTTTCACTCTATCCGTAACCAAGGCGACTCCCATTCTTACCTGGAGCACTCCCTCCGCAATCGGTTTCGGATCTCCGCTGACGGCAGTCCAGCTCGATGCCACCAGCAGTGTGCCCGGCACGTTCGTGTACACCCCGACGGCGGGCTCCGTCCTCGCTGCGGGAAGCCAGTCATTGTCCGTCACCTTCACCCCAACCGACGCCACCGACTACACCAGCGCGACCTCAAGCGCGACCCTCGCGGTCAACAAAGCGACGGCTTCTCTCGCCTGGGTGCCTCCCTCGGCCATCACCTACGGTACGGTCCTTAGCTCGGCGCAACTTAACGCCAGCTCCGATGTCGCCGGAACATGGACTTACTCTCCCCCTGCAGGCACACTGCTGAACGCCGGATCGCAAAGCCTATCGGTCAGCTTTACGCCCTCCAGCGCGGCAGACTATCTGCCTGCCACCGCGCAAGTTTTACTGGTTGTCAACCCAGCCGCAACAACGACCAACCTGTCGGCTTCACGGAGTCCCGCCGATGTCGGCGCTTCGGTCACACTAACATCCTCGATTGCGTCCGCTGCCGGCATTCCGTCCGGAAGCGTAACCTTTTTCGACGCCAGCACGCCGCTCGGCACGGTCGCCTTGACCGCCGGCAGAGCGACGTTTATCACGTCGACGTTGACCCCGGGAAATCATTCCATCAAGGCTACCTATTCCGGCAGTGCGAATTTCACAGCCAGCGCCTCGGTGGTCCTGCCGGAAACTGTGGTCCAAGCCGATTTCAACGTTGCCTCCGCCGCGAGCACACCTGTGATCCAGGCTGGGCAGCCGCTCAGCGTTCCTATTACCTTGACCCCCGAGGGCGGCTTCACGGGCCAGATTCATTTCGCTCTGTCGGGACTACCGGTCGGCGCCACCGCCGTGTTCAATCCGGCGATCCTCACCCTTAGCGGCTCCCCTGCCAAGGAAACGCTGACGATCACTACAGCCCCTCCCTTCCCCTATCTCTCGCGCGTAACCCCGGCATCGCCCAGTGTTTTCGCCGGCGCGCTGTGGTTTCCGCTGGCGGGCTTGGTCGCCGGCGGTGTCGGTGTTGTCCGGCGCAATCGCAAATTCTGGGTGTGCCTAGCATTGATCGCAATCTCGAGTATCGTGCCCGTGATGGGCGGATGCGCCAGCGCGGGCAACTTCCAGCATGCGGGCACCGCGGCAGGAACCTACAACCTGGTGATCACGGCATCGTCGTCGAGCGTCACTCACACAACGACGATCACACTGCGCGTGCAGTAAGACCATGCAAATGAGAAGCATACTGAAACGAACGGCCAACTTACTTTGGAAGGGCGTGCCGGAATGATGGATCAGAGAAAGTCTGTATCGCTCCCGTATCGGCTATTGTCTTGCCTATTCGTCCTATTGGTGTCGCCCTTCTCTGGGCGCTGTCAGCAATCGCAAGTCGACGTTTCTACCGACTACTCCTATCTACGCGCCAACCCAGCTGGCAACGGAGAATCGTTTGATTCCGACGGCGGTAGCATCTCCGCCGCTTGGCGCCTCAAGTCCTGGGTGAGCCTAGCCGCCGACTTCGGAGGCTACAACTTTCGCGAACAGCCGGTGGGCGTCGCCGGGCATTTACTTACCTACACGGTGGGTCCTCGCTTTTCGCGCCCACGGGAAACATTTCGCGCCACTCCCTTTTTCCACGTGCTCGTCGGTGGAGCGCGCCTCAGCGGCAACTTGGACGGAATGAACGCAGGCGAAAACGGGTTCGCCTTTATTGCAGGTGGTGGCCTTGATGTCAGGGTCAATTCGGTAGTTGCCGTCCGTGTCTTCGAAGGAGACTATCTGCTAACTCGGTTCAATCGAGTCACCGACACGCCCGGCCTTCAAAACGACGTGCGCGTCTCTGCCGGAGTGGTCCTGCGTTTCGGCCGCTGGTGATGCCGCCTTTACTCTATTCAACGCTGTAGTAGGCCCTACAGGCATCACCTTAGTACTAATTATAGCGCTTTCTATTAACTGTATGGGAACACTTTAGCGAGAAGTCAAATAAAGATACCTTGAGCTTGAGATACTACTGAGCAGGCTCGGCCTCGAATAATTGTTGAATATTCACGGCAAAAGCTATACGCGAGGAGGCGACGTGCCTAATGCCAAAGGCCACGATGAAACCATCCTTATCGCGGATGACAACGAAGCCAACCGCGAACTGCTTACTGCTTTGCTCACTGTCGAGGGTTATCAAATCGTTTGCGCAACAAATGGTCGGCAAGCGCTAGAACACGTGGACAGTGACTCGATTGACCTGGCGTTGCTGGATGTCGTGATGCCCGGCTTAACCGGATTTGCAGTTTGCCAGGCGATCAAGTCCAAGCCCGAGACGCGCTTGATTCCCGTCATCCTGCTCACGAGTTTGAACAGCGATGGTGATCGCATCCACGGAATCATGTGCGGCGCTGATGATTTCCTCAATAAGCCTGTCAACAAGCATGAGCTGCTGGCACGCGTGCATTCGCTGTTGCGCTTGAAGCAATTCACCGACGAGCTGGACAACGCCGAGACCGTACTGTTCAGCCTCGCGCTGAGTATCGAGGCGAAAGACCCCTATACCGAAGGGCATTGCGATCGCTTGTCGAAATATTCCGTCGCGCTGGCGGAGAAACTAGGGTTGCCCGAGGACCAGCGCGTTGCTCTCCGGCGGGGCGGTCTCATACACGATATTGGCAAGCTGGCCGTGCCGGAGAGTATTTTGCTCAAACCCGGACCGCTGACACCTGAAGAGCGAAAAATCATGGAGCAGCACCCCATTATGGGCGAACGAATTTGCACCCCGCTGAGATCCTTCCGTAATGTGCTGCCAATCATTCGGCACCACCACGAAAAGCAAGACGGATCCGGATACCCGGACGGCTTAGAAGGCGAACAAGTTCCCCTTACCGCGCGCATCCTTCAAATCACGGACGTTTATGACGCCCTTACTACGGACCGACCGTACCGCAAGGCTCTTCCACTGGAAAAGGCCCTGGCCATCATGCGGGAGGAGGTGAGGCGTGGTTGGTGGGACCGTTCTTTGTTGGACGAGCTCGAGGCCCTAATCGCCGAATTGACCGTTCCGATAGGCGTGGGCCTGGCCAAGCAATGAGCGCTAGCCCGTTTCCACAAGCGTCAAGCTCGCAGGTAGACGCTAACTCTGAGTCCGTGCGTCGTCCAGAGAAAAAAGCGTGGTTGCTTGCTCTGTTATTGGTTCTCTTCATTCTGCCGCTGATGTGTGCAACATATTGGATGTATTTGCAATCGAAACAGGAGATCGAGAGAGAAGAATTGCAAAGCGATCTGCTGCGAGCTCGCACGTTATCAGCCATCGTTGAGGAGGATTTGAGATCCGCTGAAAATATTCTCACCTCGATTGCCGACCGACCCGCCGTTCAACATCACTGGGCTGAACACGATCTGGTTTCGATGGAAGTTGATCTGCACGAGGCGCTGAAGCTAGAGCCGGCTTTCTTGTTCGTCGGAGCATTCGAGACTGGCGGCGCCTTGCGAGTGATTCTGCCACCCGACAAAATCGTGGGGGACAATTTCTCCTATCGAGACTGGTATCGCGGGGTAACCTCACATTGGCAGCCCTATGTCTCCGAGGTCTACCGTACCGCGGTCACCTCCAACCCTCTGGTGATGGCCGTCGCCGTTCCTCTTCGCGACGAGCACGGAACACCGGACGGGATTTTGATGGCCACCTACAGTCTCTCGCAATTAACCGACAAGTTTAAGGCGCTTCAAAAGGGTGCCGAGGCCGACTTCTATGTTCTTGACCAGCACGGAGTGGTGGCCGCTTCGCCTAAAATCGATCCACAAAGCGAGCCAGTGCGTTTTTCTGCATCCGCTGTGGCTGCTAGGGCGCTGGCGGGTGCAGAAGGCAGCGATCGCTTCCAGATTGACGGCAAGAACATGTTCGTGGGATATGCGCCTGTACCTCGATTGGGATGGGCGGTCCTCTACGCTCGTCCTGAAAGTGAGGCGCTGGTTCCTGCTATGCGTCTGCGGACCCACAATCGCACCGTCAGCCTCTACCTTCTGCTGGTGTATCTGGCAACCGGTGGGCTAGCTGCATTCTTGATGCAACGCCAGACTCAACTCTTGTCTGCTAACCAAGCCCTCAATCTGAAACTCGTCCAGGCGAAGGAGGAAGCGGAACGCTCAAACAAATTCAAAGATCAGTTCCTCTCGACGATGAGCCACGAGCTGAGAACGCCCCTGAACGCGGTCTTGGGCTTTTCCGACTTGCTCGCCGACGGGCGTTACGGCGCACTTAACGATCGCCAGCAGCGCTACGTGAGCCACATACACGCCGGCGGGAAACACCTACTCAAATTAATCAGCGACATACTCGACCTTTCCAAAATCGAAGCGGGCAGAATGGAGCTCGCGCGTGAAGACGTGATTGTGGAGTCAGCGTTTGCCGAGGTGATCAGCGCCCTGTACCCCTTGGCGGAGAAGAAGTCACAAACATTGCTCCCTCAGGTTGAACCCTTGCTGCATGTTCACGCCGACGGCATGCGCTTCAAGCAGGCGCTTATGAATCTCGTCGGTAACGCTATCAAGTTTACCCCGGAGGGTGGTCGGATCGAGTTGGCCGCCCGTAAAGTGGATGACAAAGTCAGGGTAGAAGTACGCGACAATGGCCCGGGAATTCCATCCGAACAACAGCAGCGGATTTTTGAAGCTTTCGTTCGCCTGTCACAAACGGGCAGCGTTACCGAAGGCACGGGCTTGGGACTAGCTATTACGTCGCGCCTCGTCGAATTGCACGGTGGCAGACTGGGGATCGAAAGCCAACCGGGTCTGGGAAGTTGCTTCTATTTTTCTTTGCCTATTGTCACGGCTACCCGAGAACAACTTGGCCCAACGAACATAGTCGGACCCAGAGCGGCCGGGGCTCCGCGGGTTCTCATCGTTGAAGACAATGTGGCAACGGGACAACTTATCCAATCGCAACTAGCCTCTTCAGGCTATGAAACTTTGCGATGTGATCGGCCGGAACGCGCGATCGATATGGCCGCTGAATTCCAGCCGGATGCCATCACTTTGGATCTGCTAATGAAGCCGATCCACGGGCTGGAGGTTCTGCAGCGGTTGAAAGACGATCCCCTCATGTCGAAAATCCCCGTCATTATCGTGACGATTGCGGACCAGCCGGCCGTCGGAAGCGCCGTCGGTGCCGACGAATATTTGCTCAAGCCAGTGGACAAAGTGACCTTGCTGGCTGCCGTTGAGCGTTGTCTTCATTCTCGTGGGCAAGCGGCACCCACGAGGGCTATTCTGGTGGTGGAAGACGATGTGTCCACCCGCGAGATGATCGTGGAGTTGCTCACGGTTCATGGCTATGCCGTGAGCACGGCGGGCGATGGCGCCGAGGCCCGCGCGAGTGTAGCCGGGTCTCTGCCTGAGCTGATTATTCTTGACTTAGTGCTCCCTAAAATGAGCGGTTTTGATTTGCTTGCGGAATGGCGCGCCAACCCTCGCACGGCTGAGCTTTCCGTATTTGTTCTGACGAGCAAGGATCTCAGCAAGGAGGAGGAGAAGTACGTTCGAGCGCACGCGGAATCGCTCTTTCAGAAGCAGAATTCGTGGCGGGAACCATTGATCAAACAATTGGAGCGCGTGGTGACCTCCACGCCGACGCCGGTGGGGGATGCATGACACAACATCGCATCCTGATCGTGGAAGATAATCTGCTTAACCGCGAACTGCTTCGGGACTGGCTCGAGGTGGAAGGGTACGAGGCCTGCCTTGCGGCAGACCTGACGACTAGTTACGAGGCTTTCGCCAACGAGGTTCCCGATGCTGTCTTACTCGATATCAATCTCGGTGACGAAAACGGCCTCGATCTCGTCGCGTGGATGCGTGAAAGGCTCGAGATATGCGAGATCCCTGTGATTGCGGTTACCGCGCACGCTCTGGTGGCCGAGCAGAAGCGAATCCTCCATGCCGGCTGCAAAGCGTGCCTCACGAAACCAATCGACTTTCGACTGCTTCAAAAAGAGCTGGACCGCTGGCTGCGCGATACGAAAACGTCGCAAATAAGTCCCGAATAGCCAGCCTCACCTGCCCATCCGAGTTCGCCACAGGGGCGAGATTTCCGAGATGACAATCCCCACAAATCCAAACGGCGGGACCATCTGGGACGCGTTTGGCACCGTCCGAGTTTAACCACTCATAAAACTTAACCGTGCTGCCTCGGACATATGCATGCGCAGACCGCGCCATTTTCAATCGTCGGCGTTCATTCAACACCGCTTGCCGATTGCGAGGCGCAAAAATCAATGCTATGGATGAACTCTTAGTGGCCACTATTCTTAATGTGAGCGTCCTGTTATCGAGAAGTTAGACCACATGGCGTTTGCAAACGCAATGCGTTTGTGGCGAGGCACACCCGTACCTTGATTTATTCCGGGTCGCATGCTTCGAAGTCGTCTTCGTGGGCCACAGCAACGCATCAATTGCCTTCTACTGCTTCTAGAAGCGGCTGAAGAGCCCGATCAAGATAATGAAAGGAATGGGCGCACCCAGTAATAGCAATAAAATTGACCGCATGGCTTAGTCTCCCTCATCGGTTTCAAACAGAGGAACATGGCGGCAACCTGGCGTTTGGTGGTGGCATGGGTACGAGTGTTGGCCCAGCGCTCTTCCCAGCGATCGAGATACTCTTGCGCTTCCTGCAAGCTCTCGGAGCGCATCCCCTTGAGCGCCGTTCTCTTGGTGTAGCCGATGCCTGATTCCACTTTCCCTTTGCGATCCAGATCCTGGATCCGATAAGGCAGGGCTACGACACCGTAGTGAGCCAGAACATCTCGAAACAGAGGCGTGAATCCCTCTTCCGGTTTCCATGAGATTGCGGACTCGCTCCCGAAGCTCTCTTACGAACGGTGCGTAATGCTTCTCGATGGTGGCAATTTCGTCTCCAAGGAGCTTGGCGACATCATATGGCGTTGCACCACGCGCCAGCATATCGACAGCGAACGTGTCGCGGAAGCGATGAGGATGGGCATCTTCAATTCCGGCCCGGCGGCCTATGATTTTGCACCGTTGGTATAGTCGCGGACGGCTCATGCGACCGCGTTTCCTTGTTTGTGGCAAGACCTGGTCGTTGGGTGCCGGTGACCTTCGTTCGTACTCGGTTTCGAGGGCAAACAACAGTTCCGTATGAATTGGGATTATGACGGGTTTGCGCCGTTTTTGTGTGATCCGTTCGATCTCTCTCCGATCAAACTGCACATCTCCCCAGGTCGGTCCCACAATGTCAGAGCCACGCATTCCGGTCCAGAATCACGGCCGCTGATCATCTTGACAGACGCTCCTAACCGATCCACATAGTCTAACTATGTCAAGGGGTGATGAGATTTGCATCGAGATGAGATTCCTCCTGGAACACTCTATCTGTTGATCTTGAAGACTCTGGCGCGCTCCGGCGAAATGCATGGATATGAGATCGCCAATTCTATTCAGCGGGTATCGGTTGATGTTCTTCAAGTCGAAGAGGGCTCTTTGTACCCGGCGTTGCAGCGGATGCTCATCAAGGGATGGGTAACCGGGAAGTGGGGCACGACGGCTGGCAACCGCCGCGCTCGCTACTACCAGCTGACCGCAGCGGGCCGTAGACGATTGGCCGTCGAGATGTCGCAGTTCGAACGCGTCATCGGAGCGATCACGCGTGTGATTGAACCGGTCTGAAGGGAGTTCTGGCATGAACTGGCTGCGCGAAGTCGCAAGGCGACTCAGGATGCTGATGCATCGGCACCAATTCGACGCAGAACTCGAAGAGGAGATACGCCTGCATCTGGAGTTGCGCCAGCAGGAACATCTCGAATCGGGCATGACCGAAGGAGATGCTCGGGCCGCCGCCCGGCGCTGGTTCGGCAACGTAACCTCGTTGAGGGAAAAGAGTCACATTGCGTGGGGCTGGGAATGGTTCGAGGGCCTCGTGCAAGACGTTCGCTACGGCCTGCGCGCGCTGCGCAAGAATCCCGGCTTTACCGTAGTCGCGGTCCTCACGCTGGCGCTTGGCATCGGCGCCAACACGGCAATTTTTAGCGTCGTGGAAGCGGTTCTTCTTCGCCCGCTGCCGTTTCACGAGCCGGATCGCGTAGTCCAAATTCTGGAGACGACCTCCGGACTGCCGTACACCTCCGCGAGCGGAGAGGATTATCTGGACTGGGAATCGCAAAATCGGACCCTAGAGGGCTCAAGCATCACGACCTGGACGCAGAACTACAACGCAAGTGGTGCCGGGCAGCCGGAGACTGTATCCGTCGTCCGGGCAGAGGCGAATTTTTTCTCCGTCATTGGTGCGCAACCCTTTATTGGCTCTAGCTTTGCTCTCGACAGCAGCATCTCGCTCTTCAATGTGCGGACCATGAACCAAGTTGTCGCCCAGAACATGGAGGACACTAGCTTGCAGTCGGCGCTGCTCGGCATATTCGCCGGGCTTGCACTGGTCTTGGCTGCGGTGGGCGTTTATGGTGTGATGGCCTATCTCGTCACGCATCGGACCCACGAAATCGGTATTCGCATCGCTCTTGGCGCGCAACCCAGGCAGGTGCTCTCGCAGGTTATGGGGCACGGAGCGCGGCTCGCGGCGCTTGGCGTGGCGATCGGTACGGTCGCGGCCCTCATGCTGACACGGCTCATGTCCAGCTTACTTTTTGGCGTGGTGCCCACGGATGCAGCGACCTTCTCCGCCGCCACTGTTTTCCTGCTCGCGATTGCCGTGCTCGCGTGCTGTATTCCCGCGTGGCGGGCTATGCGCGTTGACCCCATGGTCGCGCTGCGAAACGAGTAGTCCTTTGCGCAAGTGACCAGCACCGGCGGCAATGTCTAATGCGAATTAAAAACTCAGGAAGTGTACCTAGCGACGGCGCACGGTGGAAAAATTGTACTGGAGCGAGTGCAGCGGGCCGGGAGTGGTCTCCCTGCAGTCAACGGCCTGTCGCGATGAGGAATGTGCCTCCAGTGAGTGTTGCAAGGCGAACAAGCGCAACGGCGCCACGGGCACCCCTTCCATAATCTGGTAAGGTAAGGTTTGCCGACTATGCGCCCGAAACCTCGTCTCTTGCCTGAGACGTGGTCGCGGCCTTCCGTGCGCGGAATCGAAACGCGTACGGTTTCAAGACGTCGACCTGCACATCAGCAAATCCCGCTTTCCTGAGGCGGTCTGGAAATGTATCTGGATCCACTACCACCATTGTGTCGAGGAGGTGAAACAGACGAAATGAACGGCTGTAGAGACTGTCCGTGCCCGCAAAAACACCGCCGGGGCGCAAGACGCGAGCGACCTCGGCTAGCAGTCGATTCTGCATTGCTTCCGAAGGGACATGATGAAGCATAGTGAAACTCAGCGCCGCATCGAATGTCGCGTCGGGGAAGGACATGGCCGTGGCATCTTGCTGGACTACGGTGACATTGTGGCCACTCATACGGCGTGAGAGAGAATCGGCGAAGGCGCGATCGATTTCCACGCAGGTGAGGCGCTCCACGCGTCCACGTAGAAGATCCGTGGTTACGCCAGGCCCGGGGCCAACTTCGAGGACATGCGCGCCAATGTCGAGACCGTCAAGCACCCACGGAAAAATATACGTCTCTACCGCATTTCTCCAATAAGCGGAACGGCAGAGCCAACGATGAGCAAGGTTCATGGGAGCGACTCCTGCCTGCTCAAAACTGCGTGATGCCCAACATGTTTCCATCCGGGTCTTTGAACCACGCTACCCTCGCGCCACTAGGCGAGTTCCAAATACCGAGCTCATCTTGCTGTATTCCCGGGTAGCGTTCCAAAACGACGTGAGCCTTCTGGAGGTCCTTTGCGGTCTGAACGATGTTAGGGACCTGCCATCCTAATACCGTATATTTTGCTGATGCTAATTCTTGAACTCTTGTAACTCGTAACATCGTTCCAGCGGCATCGAACACGAGCGCAAGTTCGTCCTCGCTAACCAGCCGCAGACCAAGGGTGTCACGATAGAACTCTTTAGCGCGACTCGGCTCTCGTGTGGCCACAAAAGCCACAAGCTTTTGAGGTCCCAGAATGGATTTTGCTGGCCCCGCGAGACTCGATTTCTCCGGAGTATTACGGGATTTTTGTTTTGCCATACTCGTAGTATCTACCTAATCGCTCACTGTCGCTATACCGCTCTTATGACGTAATATATCTCCCATGCGACAAAGCATCTTGAGAGAATACGACCCCAAGGCGGGCGTTTCGATTTCCACGCTTGCCTATGAATATCGTGGCGGACACACTGTTCCTGAACACGCTCACGGCTCTGACCAACTAATTTACGCAACGCGGGGAGTCATGGAGATCTCGGCAGGTCAAAGCCTCTGGCTGACTCCTCCTAATCTCGCCGTTTGGATTCCCGCAGGAACGCGACACCGAATTCGGATGCCAGGCGCAGTCTCGATGCGGACACTCTATCTACGGCGAGGCCTTCTCCCACGTGCCCCTGAGATCTGCACCGTGCTGCACGTCTCTCCGCTTTTTCGCGAACTTGTCTTAGAGGCGGTACGAATCGGGCAGTTGCGGACGACAAATCATCTTCACTGTGCCCTCCGGAACCTCATCTTGTCTCAATTGCGGAACGCCTCGCCAGTTCCAACATTCGTGAGGCTCCCGGAGGATTCAAGAGCGCTTGGAGTCGCTGAAGCCTTCATCGCAAACCAAGCGGATGCTCCATCGCTAGATGCGCTTTGTAGCAAAGTCGGTGTAGGCGTCAGGACAATCCAAAGAACTTTCCGCAGAGAAGTTGGAACGAATTTCAAGTTTTGGCGAAGGCAGGTACGTCTGATGAAAGGAATAGAGTTACTGGTTGCAGGGCGTTCGGTTAAAACGGTTGCTGCCGCCGTCGGCTATCGCCAGCCGAGCGCTTTCGTCGAACTTTTCCGGCAAACTCTTGGCATGACCCCGAGAACATGGGTTGCCGCGCTCGAAGCCCCAGACAAGCGAACGAGATGGAAATAGTGTCTCTTACATGGGGAACGATCAGCTTCAATCACCTGACTAGGTCCTGAGTGATTACCATTTAGCTCCGAGTTTTCGGACAACAAATATCCTTATCGATCCATCCGGTCACCTGGCGGCGCTGCTGGCGATCGTACGCCGGGACTACGCCAAGCGACAATGGGTCTGATACTTCCCCGGCCGTGGCGGGAGTTAAGAACGGCGTCTACTACTTCGCAAAAACTTCTGACGGCAAAATCACAAAGACATTGACGGGTCTGCCCCTCTTTGTTTTGCGTCTCATCCTCGGTTTAAAGGAACCTAACGGAATCATCTAACGATTTTGGCTGTGCGCCCGCACGAAGTTTGTCACATCGTCTGCTGTTCTCGGAAACTTGCGACAGCTGCAGTTTCAGTTGGGCACGTTTCGAATATCGGCAGTAGCCGTGCGATTTCCAACGCTTGCCTCAACTTCGGTCCGAGATTACAAAGCTTGAGGCCCCCACCTTTGGCTTTTGTCTCTCGATGCATCTCGATGAGTGCGCCGAGGCCAGCGCTGTCAACATAGTTGACGTCCTTTAGATTAAGGACAATTCGTGTGCCGCCGGATGCGAGGAGCTTGTCGATCATTGTACGCAACCCGCTGCTCTCATGTCCCAGCACAAGACGCCCTTCGAGCGCCAGGAGGTAGATTCCGTTCATCTCACGCTGTGTTATTTCCAAAGGCATTGTTTCCCTCCAAGGAACATTACGCGGATTCGCGAATGAGTCCATAATAGCCTCCGGGACTCCCGATACAAAGGCTAACGGCAGCAAACAACTTATTTCCTATTTCTTAGGGTGAACTTTTAGAGTCGGTGGGAGGCTAATTTCGCCGTGGACCCGGTGGCTCTTCCTGACTGCTGCTTCCGCCACCCGAATCCAATCCTTCACGGAGTTCCATTCTTTGTCTTCCCAAACTAATAAATACTTCTGCGGGCAGTAAGGGCACTGGATCAGACGTTCGCTGTTCGGATTGATCTTGCGATTGTCGGAAAACTTCTGAAGTGAAGCAGGCATGACTCTCCTTTGCAGGAGAGGAACGGGAGGGCAGGATAGCACTATTTTCGATTGAACGTGATTTCGCTACAATGCGGTCCGTGCCGCATAAGAAATTCAACAAACTCCAAGACCAATATTTTGAAGTGTCCTAACGCATGGCACGCGGCTAAGACCGTTGAAGAAAAGATGGCGCTGTTGAACGAGCTTCAGAGGATTCTCAAAGAACCAAAGGATGTGCTGGACGAGATTCACAAGAGACAGTCTAGTTTGAAGCGATGATGGACACGCCTCGCAAATCTGTGTTTCGATAGCCTCATGCCGATAACCTTGTTGCTCGCGGATGATGCCAATTCTATTCGTTCCGCTGTCCGACATATTTTGGAGGCTGAGCCTGAAATCCAAGTGATTGGTGAGGCGATCAATTTCCCGCAGGCCCTGGAGATGTGCGCCGAATTGAAGCCGACGGTCCTGTTGCTGGACCTTCACATGCCGGGCGATCAGTTCGACGCGGAACACGTAAAAGTAAAACTCCTTGATTGCGCGAAGCACGTCTTGGCGATGTCGGTTTGGTATGATGGAAACTCACGAACGCTGGCGAATTCTTACGGGTGTATAACCTTCCTCGACAAAGCGCAACTCGGTACTGAACTGGTTCCCGCAATTATGGCTGCCGCTGGATAGTCTATGCGCGGTACATCAGGTCGCTATGGTCGTAGGTGTCTTTATTCCCGCAATTAGGACATTCGAATTGGGTTTCGGTAAAAACGGGCTTTTGGGGCAGGAAATAACTCTCCGCGCTCTGGTCGGTAATCATCGAGTGGGTGAACTCGGAATTGCAGTTGTCGCATTTCAGGACCCATTTGGGCATAAAAGGCTGACCATACCCAGCAGATAATCTTTTGAAAATACAGAAAATTATTTATTTACCCTTAGTACTCTCGGTACGTTGCCGTGCAAAAGGGCGGATGAAAAATGGGGTTGAAAACCGCCTTTTTCGTGCGGTATATTTTTGAAAATTTCGGCGTCCCCGAGTCAGAAGGAGTGGCTCATGGATCAAATTAATTACTTGCGGCAGGCCGCGTATATGGCGGCGGTGTATGAGACCGACTACTCACTTATGGACGGCAGGATTCTAGAAGCGAGCGCCGCCATCGAACAACGGCTCCTGAGTCCAATTTGAAGGCGAAGAATATCGTGCATATCGTGCTCTCGTGAACGCCGAAGAAGGCCCTTGAAGTGTTGAAGGCGGAGCGAATCCATAAATTTGTTGGCTTGGGGTCGTCTAGGCAAACTACCGAGCCCAAATCCAGTCCTCAAGCGTCCTGGATGATCTGAGCCTCCTTCACGATCAAGTAATCGCTTGCGAAGTAAGGTGAAGACCTGATTGCGCTCGGTGCGGTGCCTGTGTACGCTGTCGTACAGACTTCAGGTGCTCTCCAGCTTGTTGGCTGTCACCCGTCCGAGGTGACAAGATGTCTGCATGGATTCTTATCTGCCCGAAATGTAAAACGGAATTTCAACACTCTCAAATCAACGACACGGGAATGTCAAGCCTGCACAACTTGTATCTGCCAGCGAAACCTGATTTTGCGCCGAATGGTAACGCGTGCGCCTGCCCGAATTGCGGACATAGCGCCCTCTACCGACGCACCGATTTGTTGTATCGGGGTTAGAGTGAATGCTTCCGTCTCCGACCTGAAAGAAAGCAAATGAGAGTTTTTATGTTACGGCTGTTTCGTCCTCTGTTCCGGCACAAACTCAAAAAGCTTGAGGGATTTGCAGGCCCCGAATCGTACGCGCAACAAATGAAACGCGACAGGCTGATCGCCGTTTTCAGAGCATGTTTGTAGTATTGACTGCTGGGGCTCAGCGCGATTTGCAGCGACATTGACTCGTAACGCGGTGACAATTGTTCTTTGGCACGATTCCCACCAGCGAACCGCGGGGTGAGTGACCGCCCCTTACCCATGCCGGGCGCGGTCTGCTTTTAAAATTCTCTCGACTGGTCCAGCGAAGCAGCGAAAATATTCTGGGGTAACCGCAGTCGGTTCAGTACATCCAAGATTCCAGGTGAGCATGACGGCACGAGTAACCTACTTTGCTCGGTTGCTTGCACGCTTGTGTTTGCTCCAGATGATGTACACGAACAAAACCATTCCGGCGAAGATTATTTTGGGAAGGCACCACACGAGCCAACGAATGAGCGACGGACTGAGTTGAAGGGCCGCGCCAGCAATGCCAACAATGAAGCCGCCGATGAGCGATGATGCAGCCAAGCCAATGTAAGCAAGAACGACTGCAAGGATGATTTTGCCAGGAGTGCTCATCACCGTATTCCGTCATCGGCAGAAGGTCATGGTCTGGCTATCAGCTGGCGTATCGCCAACGATGGCTAGGCAAGCGCGATGCAGTTTTTTGCGGTCGACCGAATCGAAGGCGCATTGAGACTTACCTTCTTAGCGTAAATTAATTCGACTGTCGAATCGAGACCTTAAAGCCAGCCCTTTTCCCGTTGTAATAGGCAATTCTCCGCGACGAGAATTTGGATATGCGGGTTTGTGTTGCTATGATTCGCGACCAATGCCCGCCGATCCGCTGCGTTCATTGCCCAAGGCCAAGGCTGCTTTTGTTGAGCCGATGGACTGCTGGCCCGTGCCAAAGCTGCCCGAAGGCTCGCGATGGCTCTGGGAGATCAAGCTGGATGGCTATCGAGCGGTCGCGGTGAAGTCCGGCGGAGCGCTAACGCTCTACTCGCACAACAAGAGAGTCTTGAACACCGATCAATGGTCTGAGAGAGCGGCGACTATAAGGTCAGAGTTGTCGGTGATCCTTTCCTCGTACAGCACCACCTCAGACGGCCGGGTTACGGAAGAGCCTGCGTCGAGCACCGCTAGTTCAATTCCAGGGCCGGATCGGGCGGCTATTCGACACGGAGGGCACGCATGGGGTCGATGGTGGCGGCGCGCCATGAGGGAACGATGCACGCGACCGCGGCGACGAACACGAGGACGGAGGCCGAGGCCAGCAGGGTCAACGGATCGCGCGAGCTGCCTCCTGCCCAGGACGTCAGCACGGAATCAAGCAGGACGCTGAGTGTTACGCCGACCGCGATCCCAATCGCCAGCATCATCCCTGTGGAAGAAAGTACGAGCCGCACAATGCTGGCCCGCGGAGCACCGAGAGCCATTCGAATGCCAACTTCCTGAGTGCGTTGCGTGACCGCGTAGGATACAACGCTGTACAGTCCGGTCGCAGCAAGCACCAACGCGAGAATCGCGAACAACGAAAAGAGAGCGGCGATGAAGCTCTCCTTACCCCAGCCTTGCGTTTCGAGCCACCACGTCAGAGTGTGATCGTTGCCGACCACCAGTTCAGGGCTGATTTGGCGCAGACGTTCCTTAATCGCGCGTATCACGAGTTCGGGCTTACCCGTCGTGCGAATGAAGAGAGACTCATCGGTCGGGAGCACAAAGCTGTAAGGCAAGAACACCGCAGGCTTCACCGGGTGATCAAGCCCGTCATTACGCGCGTCACCTACAATGCCGATGATTTGCAGCCAGTCGTCCGGCGCTTGCGCGACGAGCAGATTGGGTTGCTCAACCTTGAGACTGGAGCTGCGGACGCTCTGGCCAATGGGGTCTCCGTTCGGAAGAAATTGCCTTACAAAAGCCTGATTGACCACGGCGACGTGGGCAGCGCGCATTACTTCGTTCTCGTCAAAGACGCGGCCCTTCAACAGGGGAATGCCCAGGGTGAGAAATTCGTGTGGGCTTGAAAGAGCGAGGATTGCTTGCGCGTCGGTCAAACCGGGTTTGCCTTGGATCTCGACCTTCGCGCGAAAGCCCCCGAAGGGAGGAAACCAGCTGGTAGAAACGCTCACGGTATCGACGCCAGGCACTTCCGCGATGGTTTTGCGCACCAACTCCTTAGAATTCAGCCGGCCTTGCCAGGTGGGATTGGAGCCCTTGGGGAAACCAACATTGATGGCCAGAACGTGGTCGGGTTTGAAACCGAGGGGCGTGTGAGTTCGCTCGACAAAAGCTTTCATCGCGGCGCCCGCGCCGGCCATGAGGAGAAGCGTGAGAGCGACCTGTCCAGCGATCAGCAGGCGATGGACATTGCGGCTGTGACCGCTGCCAGAGTGCTTGCCGGAGTTGGCTTGAATCAGGTGGCTCACCTGAGGTCGAGAAAGTTTCCAAGCCGGCGAAATGCCGAAGAGAATGCCGGTTACCAGAGCCACGGCGGCACTAAAGACCAGCACGACGGCGTTGACGTGAATCGCGGCTTCGTGGGGGAAAGAGTACAGGGGCAGCATCGCGACGATGGCGTCCACACCTTTGTACGCCGCCAAGACACCGAGTGCCGCACCGGTGACCGAAAGCAGCAGGGATTCTGTGAGCAGTTGGCGAATCAAACGGCTGCGGCTGGCGCCGACGGAAACACGAACGGCCAGCTCCTGCTGACGCGCAGTGCCGCGCGCCAGAAGCAGGATGGAGACGTTGGAGCAACCGATGATCAGTAGCGCGAGGACCGCTCCGAAGAGCAGCACCAAGGTACCCGCGAATTTGCCGAGGACTTCTTCATTGAGACTGACGACCTTGGCGTGGCGCTCCTGGGGATAGTTCTTGTCCAGCCTGGCGAAGCTGTCCGCAAGAACCTGGAACTCCCCTTCGGCCTTCTTATAAGGGGTGCCGGGCTTCAGCTTTACGAAGGACATCCAGTAGTCATGGGGATCGGCGTTCGGTACGCCTGGGAGATAGACATCGGAATCACCCCAGGTGAATCGCGGGGGCACGACGCCAATAATGTTGTAAATCTTGTGATCAAGTTCCAACGATTTCCCGACGATGTCACGGCTGCCGCCAAACTGACGCTGCCAGAACAAATAACTGAGCACCGCGACCGGTGCAGGGTTGCCATTGGGTGCATCGCTGGAACTGAATTCGCGGCCGAGGAGTGGAGGAACGCCCATATACTCGAAGACATTCGCCGAGTAGGTACCCACGTTGACGGAAACGGGAATCTCGGCGCCGGTCAAGTTCTGTGTCCCGTCCTGCTGTAAGAACACGTCATCTACAGAGGAGACTTGCCGAAGCCGCTGGTAGCCGGTGCCGGAAACGAAGAGGAGAGGACCACGGTCAGACTTGTCGCGCAGCTGGATATGGACCATGCGGTCGTTATCCTTGTAAGGATACGGGTCTACGAGAACGCCGTAGACCACGCTGAAGATGGCGGTGGTTGCACCGATGCCGAGCATTAGGGAGACAAGGCCGGTAGCCACGAAGCCCGGTGACTTCCGAAACTGACGGAAAGCGAAGCGGAGGTCTTGGGTGAAGGTATTCATGAATGTTCCCTCAAGAGACGGCAGTATCCAATGGTATAGACGTAGAAAAAGCCTCGCGGATAGATACGAGTTTAATGGGGTGAAGGTTCCAGCTGCGGCGGCCTCGGAACAAATGCCCGGAAAAGGCAGAATCGCCGGAAATGCAGCAATCGCCAGATCTAGTCAAAAGGGCGGGATACGGCACAACGGTAAAGCCTTTATGGGCTGGCGGATGCCAGATTTATCAAGAGGGCGAGGGAGATGGCTTTGGCGACGTTGTCGAAAGCGGGGCAAATGGTCTGTTTTCTCCGCAGTTGTACTCGCGTTGCCGCATCGCCTTGTCTTGCAAGACTGGGATGTCCTAAATTGCTGCAATCACCTCGTGGCGTTCGAACATCCCATGTTTTAGCGTCGATTTGTGTGGAGAACACGCAGGAGGCCGTTCATGACCATATCCACAGGTGCCAACACAATGAAAGCGTTGCGTTTTTGCTGAGTTTGGACCGCCGTCGGTGTTGCGAATCCAAGAAGTCGCGATTCCGGTGCCGGGCGAGGGAGAAGCGCTGATTCACGTCAAAGCTGCCGCAATCAACCGCAGCGACGTTGGAAATGTCGGTTGGACGCTTCAAGAACACAACTCTACCGAGAACCCCCGGCCGCGATTTCGCGGGCACTGTTGTAAAGCCAAGGCACGGCCTGCGGTTTCGCTCGGAGCCGCTGCTGAACCCGTGAGGTGTTTATCTGGGGGCGCTTCGTTAACGCAGTCAGACTATGGAAAATAGGCTCACGGAGACTTTTGTGACGGCGAAAGCGCAACAGAGGCTTCGCTGGTAAGGACGCGGAAAACGAATGTCTCCTGGAGATACAGCCTCACTTCGGAATCGCTGTGGCTGAGGTAGCCGATGGAAACATCCTGCCCGACGTTGAGTTCGAAATCGCCGCCCCGCGTAGTCAAGACAAACGCACCTTCGATCGCAGGCGCCCAGATCAGATTACCGTCGACGATACGCTTAACGTGTTCCAGGACGGGGTATCCGTGATCGCGGGTTTCCGCGAGTGCCGTATACTCATTGGCTCCGAGCAGGACCGAGTAGGGGCCGTTCACACCGACGAGACGCAGCTGGCTCAATGCGCGTGCCACCGCGTCCGGATAATCACGTACATCCGCAGGAAGCGTCTCGACTGGATTGCTGGTGCGTTCCCGAATGCCTTGGATATCCGCCTCGCGGTATCCGTTGAAAATGGCGCGATCTTCGGCAAAGGCGAGTTTCTTCGCGGCGTCTTTTGCAGGCTGCCAATCGGAGTCATCCGATCCCCGCTCTACGTCATCGATCGTCTGACGGGATAGTTCGAACGGCACACGCAACTCCACCAGAGACTTGACCTCTCGCTGTCTTGCGATGATGCCATCTGCCGGAGCGGAGATCGATCGCAGATGCCCGGTCGGAACTCCCGGCAGAGCCGTTCCTCCAGCCGAAGGAACATCAACGGCCCGTCGTCCGGCTAGATACCGCTTGAGCGTCCTGGTCGTTTCTTCCTCAATCTGCGCCCATGCAGCGTCAGAGATTGGAGCTAACTCCCGATGCAGGTTATTCATCTTTTAGTCCTTTAAGCGATCCTATTCCGAGCGTCCCGACGGATGTATCGTCCACGGCCGAGGCCGAAGGTGCATCCGATCCGAGCGATGCTTGGGTTGCGGCGGAATTCGGTGCGTCTCCGCTGATGTTGTCGAGAAACGTTGATGCCGGTGCAAAAAATAAACTCCCGGTAACGGGGTTACTGAAATCGAGCAGGCGGTCGTAATTGCCAGGAGGGCGGCCCACGAACATGTTCTGAAGCATCGTTTCGGTGATGCGCGGAGTGCGGCTATAACCGATGAAATAGGTCCCGAACTCGCCGTGACCTGGCCGCCCGAAGGGCATGTTGTCTCTCAGAATCTTAAGTTCTTTTCCGTTTTCTTCGATCACCGTGAGCGCATTGTGCGCAAATGGCGGCTTCTCGGCGTCTTTCAGTTCGATGTCGGAGAGTTTCTTGCGGCCGATAATGCGCTCCTGCGTCTCAACCGGGAGAGCATTCCACCCCTTCATGTCGTGAAGATACTTCTGGACGATGACATAGCTGCCGCCCGTAAAGGCTGGGTCTTCGTCGCCCACTATCGCAGCCTCTTTCGCTGCAGCACCTCGCGGATTTTCTGTGCCGTCCACGAACCCGATGACATCGCGATCATCGAAATAGCGGAATCCGTGAACCTCGTCGGCTACGGAAACTACCTCGCCGATGTTGTCCATGATCTGTGCGGCCAATTCAAAACAGAGGTCGGCGCGTTTGGCTCGAATGTGAAAGAAGATGTCACCCGGTGTGGAGATAGCATGGCGGCCTCCTGAGCGAATCTCTCGAAAGGGATGGAGCTCGGCAGGGCGAGGAGATCCAAAGAGTTGATCCCAGGCGTCCGAACCGAATCCAACGACACACGTGAGACCGGCTTCCACGTCTCGAAACTCAACAGCGCGCACGAGCCCGGAGAGGTCCGCGCAGAATGATCGTAGCGTCGCATAGTTGTCCCGCTCCGCGCGAATGCAGACGGCCAGAAAAATTGCCGCGCGTGTGAGCGGGCCGACCACGGTCTGCGGAAGGACGATCTCGTTTAGTTCCTTGGGTGTGTCCATTATCTCGGTCTCAATCCGCGATGTTCCCATCTATCAGGGTATTTTCAATAGGTGTAGCGAGCGCAGCCGCCGCAGTCCGGAAAAATATCAAGGTTTAACTTCGCCCCGCTTTGCTTGACCTCTCGTGATGATGGGCACCTCGGGGGCAATCTCAAGTGCCAGCACCGCAGGTGGTCCTTTTGCGGGTTGCCCGCTCGCAGCGAGCGCCTAGAGTATACCAATCTCTTTCCGATGACGAAGAAGACCGGATTCTTCGGAAGCGGAACCAGGAAGCCGTCAGCACCGGCAACGAAGACAATCTGTTTGGCTTTTCTCCCAATGGCCACGTTTGTAGTCGCGACTTGAATCGAGCAGGCCGCGGACAAAACGCAAAACGAATTCAAGACTGAAGCAATGCTTGCAAGCGGTTGATCAAGTCAACGCCCGCGTCCGAAGCGTGCGAGGTGTGAAAATCGGCGGGAAGCATGAGAAGCGCAATGCGCGAATCGAGACGTCGAAACTTCTCAAACGCAGGTCCAGTCGATACCACGCCGGGGCCACAGACCACCGCCCTTGGTTTCATGGCGCCAACCAGAGTGGAAGCATCGGAGAGGTGGCAGGAAGCGGTCACCTCGAATCCGGCGCGCTTAAGCACGGCAGTCATGTAGGCGAGCAGGTCGCTGGACGGATCGATGCACAGAATTTGGGTTTTCGCAGACCTGCCACTTTCTTCGCGAGGTGCGGGATGGTGCGCGAAGGACGCGAGCGCCTCCTGCTCCGTAGAAAAAACGGTAAACACTCCCAGCATATTTGTGGCTTGGAGAACGCTTTGGACGAACGGCGAGACCCGGCAGAGTTTTAGATCGCCGCGACGCGCCCGAAGCATCCCCGCAAGGCGAACCAGCGCGCCCAAACCGCCGCTGTCCAGATAGCTGACCTCGCCCAACTCCAGCAGGTAGTTCTGCGTTTCCAGGCGATGTTTTTCCACTTCCTGCTGCAGCAAGGAAACTTCGTCACCAACCACAATCCGGCCGCTACACCGGATCACGGCCACGCCGGATAACCGCTGCGATTGCAAAGTGAGGCGCATGAATGGGTAGAAGCTATATCAAAGATGCGGATGTCGGCAAGTCTATGTGTTCCGGAGAGATCGGCCGGCGTGCCAACCAAGCTCAATTCGAGAAAACACGGAACAATGGCGATCAAGGTCCCGAGCACTATTTTTCAGGCTAGTTTCGGTGCGTTACGGGACAAGGCAACGGTTACGCGGTCGCGCCCACTTGCCTTGGATTCGTAGAGGCAGTTGTCGGCAGCCTGCAACAAGTCTGCGCCAGTGTCCCCGTTCTCTGGATACGCGGCGATTCCCGCGGAAAACGTGACGGCGTCGAGCATTCTGTCCCTGTGGGTAATCTTGTGTACTCTGGCGGCGTGACGAAGCTCCTCCAATCGCACCAAAGCGTTCTCGACCGATGCTTCCGGAAGAATGAACGCAAATTCCTCGCCTCCATAGCGGCAAATCACATCGTCACCACGAAAGTGTTCCTGGAAAAGCGTCGCCATCGAACGCAATACGGCATCTCCGGCGTCGTGACCGTGGATATCGTTGAATCGCTTGAAGTGGTCCAAGTCAAGGAACACAACTACCAGCGAATGCTTCTTCCGCTTGGCACGCAGCAACTCCCGTCTAAGAACATCCTCCATAAATCGTCGATTGAACAACCCCGTGAGAGGGTCACGTATCGATTGATCGCGAAGCGTTTCGCGGAGCTGCAAGCTAGCCAGCGACAGCGCAACGCGCCCACCAACGGCAACGGCCAGCCGCTGTTGGGACTCGTGCCAACTCTCAAAGGACTCATTTCTCTTGCTGCTCTCGATCATGTCGTAGTGAATATTCAGCACCCCCAGCGTGTCGCCTTGAGCCACCAATGGCACGCAAAGGTGGCTTGCAGGGGCAGGGTTTTTCAAATGGGAGCACAAGACGATCCCGCCCGGCTGCTCACTCCAGTATGGCTGCCCACGACGCAGGCCCCAGCACGCATCCGGCGTAAAGGATTGATCCGAAAACTCGATGTTTCCCCAACTGGCCACCGCTTCCAGCAAGTTCCTGGAGGACTTGAACACGAACAAAGAACCCCCAGTCGAGGTTAGGAAGAGTTTCCTGGCGATCTGGCCGACAACGGCATGAGCCTCCGTGCTGTTCGCCGAACATTGCAGCAAGTCGCCCATTTCGTTGAGCAGGGTCATCTGCGCGGTTCGCAATTGCAGTTCTTTCACCAAGCGATCGAGGGAGTCGGAATGCTCTTTGGTTCGCGCAGCCGCATTCACCTGTTCCGATATGTCTTTATAGATTGCGTAAGCGCGGTCCGCTTGGCCATCCAACGAGACAGTGACCGCGTGCAAATCCAGGTCGAGCGTGGTTCCATCTTTACGCCTCCTGTTTACCGTCTGATGCAGCGTAGTTCCCGATGTGGCGCGGAGGGTCAACCCGTGGGCTTCGGTGGCATCGCCGGATTCTGAAATCAAAGGATCAAGAAAGTGTCCGACAAGTTCTTCGCGGCTGTAGAGAAATAAATCGACAAAAGCCTGGTTGCAAAGTTGCACGCGGCCTATTCGATCGTGAACGACAATTCCCAACGGATTGTTTTCGATGAGGGAATTCAGAAAATCGGTGCGTTCTCTGAGCTGATTGGCCATTCGATATCTCTCGCTAACGGCCGCTCCCACGAGTAATCCAGTGCCGGAAACCGTAAGCATCAACACACTGATTTTGGCGAGCGGATGCGCTCCTGCCGGATAGAGTCTCAAGGCGATGACGATGCCGAAGTTGAAAGCGAGTAGGCCACCGACCGCGCGTCGAATACCGTGACGCATGGCAATCCAGATGATAGGGACGAAGGCGAGATAGTAGAATTCGGCGTATCCCAGCGTTGGCGCAAACATGACCCAGAGCACCGAGACAATGCTGGCTGCTTGTCCGGCCGCTTCCAGGACATTTCTCGTTTTTATCGGCGCTCTTCCCCTTGCACTTTGCTCGTCGTTCGGGATTGCCGGGGCGTCAAGGGGTGAGAGCATCTTCTTGACCCATGGAAAAAGATGAATAAGGAGGAATGGCGCAAAGCCAACCAAGCCGACCACATCGCCGATGTACCATCCCAGCGCCGAATGCCAATACTCGTTCCATGAAATCCCGTGGTCCGCTGCTACGCACGCGACTCCGAACGAAGTCGCAACGGTCGCGGCTCCCAACGTCACCAAAACATACCTCACCACATCCTGCCGTTGTCGCAACGACGAATCGATCCTCAGCGGACCTCGCAGCAATGCGGCTGCGCCTGCGTAACTTCCGGATATGAACAGCGGGGCGGCGAGCACGCTCCAGGACGGAACATGCTGGTGGTAAATCACAACCTCCGCGAGCGCGTCGGCGAATATGGTCAGCGGGAAGTACCAGGGACTCACGCCTAGCATGAGCGCCAGAATGAGTCCTGTTGCCGGGAACCACAGCGTGAATCCTAACTGCGATTCTACAATCACTTCGGGCCGGGTGAGGAGAAGATGCAGCGCGACGACGGCCAGGCAGAAAACCACATGGCGCCCCAAGGCGGGATGCGGGACAACCGGCAGGACTTTTTCGGTCCCGCTCGGATTACTCTCAACGGCGTCGCGCTGTTTCGTCGTCAATTTCTCTTTGCCAATCCAAGAACCCAGGCTCAAGCGGCAAGCCGATCAGGCGCTTATCTACCAATTAACCCGGTCATCGTGGGCCGGCGATTTTCCGTCCTGGCAAAGAATCTTGGAAACTCGAATCCCACTTGAAACGTTTTGTTCGCACGGGCTTTCCCGGATATCCAGGGATACCGACCGCGAATCTAATCGTCACTGCACCGAGTCCACAGAATGCTGCCGAGTCACGTTGGGATTGGCTTGGGCGCGCGATTCCGATGTCAGCGCGGGAATTTGCTGGTCAACTTTTGCAATCATTGGCCACGTTTCTATGGGAATCCCCAAAAATACGCGTGCCACCTCCGGGTCAAACAGGCGTCCCGATTCGACGCGGATCGCTTCGCACGCCGATTCGAACGAAGAAGCGCGGCGATAGGGCCGGTCGGACGTTATCGCGTCGAGCGTATCTGCGACGGCGAACACCCGCGCGCTCAACAGAATCTCGTCGGCTTTGAGGCCCTGCGGGTAACCACTCCCGTCGTACCTCTCATGGTGGGCCAGGACGATTTCGGCGGCGTCCGCCAAAAACGCGATGTCTTTGACGAGATCGAAGCCCACTTTCGAGTGCCGTTGCATCAGCTTCCGTTCATCGGGCGTGAGAGGTCCCGGCTTCAAAAGAATTCCGTCAGGGATACCCAGCTTTCCGATATCGTGCAGGTAAGCCCCTCTGGCGAGCACTGCCAATTGCGTCTTCGACCAGTGCATTGCACGGGCAATCTCGACCGAATACCGGCAGACACGCTGTGAGTGGCCAGCTGTGGCGCTGTCCCGAAGATCGATGGCCGCACCCAGTGCTTGCAGTGTGTTCTCGTAGCTGCGCTCCACTTGCTGGAGTACCTCACGCAGTTGGCTGGTGCGGTCGGCAACCATATCTTCGAGATGCTGGCGGTAGCTTTCGACTTGCTGCTCGAGCTGCCGCTTGTGAACCGCACGCTGCAGACTTGCCACTACGGCGGTCTCCTGAAGAGGTTTAACGAGGTAGTCGTCCGCGCCGCCGCGCATTGCTTCCACACCGACGTCCAAATCGTCCACGCCGGTGGAGACTAGAAACGCCACGTGAGGATAGGCTCGGCGAACCTTGGCCAGGAACTCCATACCGCTCATGCCGGGCATGCGCAGGTCGGAAATGACCACGTCAAATCGCTGGCGTTGCAAGCAGGAGAAGGCTTCGTCGCCACTGTGGGCGGTGGTGCAGTGGAAGGCAGGTGGCCCTAGGATGACCGACAGCAACTTACAAGCAGCAGGTTCGTCGTCGACAGCCAGCACGCGGGTGACAGCCCCGGTACTTGATGGGGTCTTGCCGAGGGTGGGTTGACTCTCTGAGTGTAAAGTTTGGTTGGCGTTAGCCATAAGATCGTCAACCTGTTCGTCCAACGGCAATACCAGTTCAGGGGAAGCAGACAGCCTAATGGCCTCCGCCTTGCCGTTAACGCGACCCGTTTAAGCATTTGCTGGTGACTCTTTGCATGCTTGTCTTCAGCAGGCATCTACTCGCGGCATTTAGCTCATTCGAGCTCACATCGAAGGAGTGCAAACTTCGCACCAGCCCTCGACATGACTCAGCGTCGCGAACGGCTTTCAAAGCCGTGCTGAAGTCTCCGCGCCCCAGGCAAACTTGCTCCGCCTAACGTGCTGTTGGTCGTGCACACGAGATACCAAAGAGGAGTCGCGAAGAAGTCGTGTGAATACAGTGTTTGCCTTAGAAATCGCCGCTCCGGGCACAACGTGCCCGTCCAAAACACAGAATTCGGTCCCGAATCCAGACAATCCGAGCCCAAGCAAAAAATGGTATGGCGCATACGGCAATCCGCTGGTGATGTTAATTGCGGTTTTTTGCAGGCCGGATAATCTATCTGGGTCTGCGTTTTCCCCTTCTCCTTGTGGTCTGTATCGCGGCACAGCTCCGCGTTCGAAGGTTGGTCACGTGCGCAAACTTGGGAAGCAAAATGAGGAACAGGTTAAAAACATCCGGCGTAGCTTTCCGAAAAGCGCTGCCGCGGTTTATCCATCGGACCTGTCCGCTCTCGGTCAGAAGGACCCTTACACTTCCGGCAACGGAGCCGCGCAAGCCAACACCGATCCAAACCAACCAGAGACCTTTGGCCAGACCGACACCAAGGACCGTTTGAACCAGTTCGCATTCGATCACGCCGCAGAACTCATGATGTGGATCAATTCCGAGGGCAGATGCGCATTCGCAAATGATGCGGCGCTCGAAGCCCTGGGCTATCCCCGCGAAGAGTTCCTGGGAAAGAGGATCTGGGAAATCGACCCGGCGATGGATGCAAATAAGTGGGACCAATTCCTGAAACGTCTGAAGCGCGTCGGTTGTGCCAAAGTGGATTCCTTGTTTAGAACCAATACCGGCCAGGAGCGGCCGTTCGAAACCGTCGTCACCCACGCTACTTTTGATGGCCGAGCCTTCGCCCTGATTTGCGCCCGCGACTCCTCGGAGCGGCAGTTCGCCGAGGGACTCCGGGTTCTCTACGCCAGGGAATTAGAGAGACAGATCGCCGAACGCGACCGCACCGCAGCCATCCTCCGCGAAAGCGAAGAGCGTGTCCGTTTGTTGCTCGATTCCACCGCGGAAGCGATTTTCGCCAACGACAGCGAGGGCAATTGCGCCTTATGCAATCCGTCGTGCGCTCGTCTGCTCGGCTACGACCATCCCTCCGAATTGATCGGCAGAAACATGCACGCACTGATTCACCACAGTCGCGAGGATGGCACTCCGTATCCTGTCGACGAATGTCCGGTGCACTTGAGCTTGAAGACAGGCACTGCACTTCACGGCAAATCGGACGTATTTTGGAAACGAGACGGAACGTCTTTTCCCGCCGAGTATTGGTCCTATCCCATGGTGCGCGATGGCAAAAACATCGGCGCAGTCGTCACTTTCTTTGACGTCACCGAACGCCGGCGCGCCGAAGAACAGATTCGCCGCCTGGCGGCCATCGTAGAATCTTCGGACGATGCCATCGTGGGTAAGGACCTGGAAGGAATCGTCACCACTTGGAACGCTGGCGCGGAGAACATGTACGGCTACACTTCGGCTGAGGCCGTCGGCCGCCACATCGGTTTTCTCGCGGTTCCCGGCCAAGAAAGCGCCTTCGACGACGTTCTCAGCACCACGCGCCGTGGCGACGGCGTTTGTCAGTTCGACATGCAGCACCGCGCAAAGGATCGAAAAGTTCTGCACGTCTCCCTGACAGCCTCCCCGATTCGGGATTCTGCGGGAAAGATCGTTGGTGTCTCCTCGATTACCCGGGATGTTACGCAGCGACGCCTGGCCGGAGAGCAAATTCGTCAGTTGGCGGCCATTGTGGAGTCCTCCCAGGACGCCGTCGTGGGCATCGACCTCGACGGAACAATTTCCAGTTGGAATTGCGGCGCCGAACAAATGTACGGATACGAAGCGGGCGAAGCCGTAGGCCAGCCCATTGCTTTTCTGGCCGTCCCCGGCCAGGAAAGGGATTTCGAAGAGGTGCCGGACCTCATACGTTCCGGCGAACTGGTTCGTCACTGCGAGACCCAACGCCGCGCCAAAGACGGCAAGATCCTGGATGTGTCTCTCACGCTTTCGCCCATCCATGATCTTTCGGGACAGATCGTAGGAATGTCGTCCATTGCGCGGAACGTCAGCTCCGAACGCGCCATCGAGCAGCAGTATCGCCAAGCGCAAAAGATGGAAGCCGTCGGCCAATTGGCGGGCGGCGTCGCCCACGATTTTAACAATTTGTTGATGATCGTTCACAGCTGCGCGCAAATGATTTTGCTCCAGGCCGGCGAGAACAAGTCCATTTCCAAGTATGCGGAACAAATTCGCCAAGCGGCAGATCGCGGTTCGGCGGTCACCACGCAACTCCTGGCCTTCAGCCGCAAGCAGCCGCAGGATCTCCGCACCATGGACTTGAACGACGTGATCAAGCAGCTCATGAAAATGCTTCCGCACCTGCTGCGAGAGAACGTCGCCACGGAGTTCCTGCCCCGGAATCCTACTGCAAAGGTTCGTATGGATCGCAGCCAAGTCGAGCTCGCCATCATGAATCTTGCCATCAATGCCAGAGACGCCATGCCGAACGGCGGAAAATTGATCATTGAGACCAATCTCGTGCGCCTGGGAAAACTGTTCTCCGAGCAGCACGCCGTCAGCATTTCCCCGGGGAGCTACGTTCAACTTGTCGTTAGCGATACGGGCGTCGGCATGGATGCCGCGACCCAAGCGAGAATCTTCGAACCGTTCTTCTCCACCAAGGAAGTCGGGAAAGGCACCGGTTTGGGACTGTCAACGGTGTACGGAATTGTGAAGCAGAATCACGGTTTCATCTGGGTCTACAGTGAGCTGGAAAAAGGCACAACCTTCAAGATCTATCTGCCCGAAGTGGATCAACCCGTAGAGATCAATACGTCTTCGCCACCGGCCAATCGAAGAAGAAATGGCAATGAGACCATCCTTTTGGCCGAGGACCAGGCGCACTTGCGCGACGTCTTGCGCGAGTTTCTTTCCGAACGAGGCTATCGAGTGCTCGCCGCAGCAAACGGTGCGGAAGCTCTCCGCATTTCCCAGGAATACCGGGACCGCATCGACCTCTTTTTGACCGACGTGGTTATGCCGGATACGAGAGGCCCCGAGTTAGGACACTCCGTCGTGCGGCTCCACCCGGAAACTCGCGTCATCTTCATGTCTGGTTATCCGCATCGATCGCTGGCGCAAGACGGCTGGGACTCCGACGCCATCTTGCTGCAAAAGCCCTTTGACATCGACACTTTGGAGCAGAAGATCGCGTTGATACTCGGTAACGTGGAAAGCAGCCGGAAAAATTGAGGCGTTCGACGGATGTGCCGGGACCGATGTGCTAGGACAAGCTGTGAGTCACCACATACCGCGTGAGTTCTGCGTTGCTTTGGGTCCGCATCTTCCTCAGAATCCGCGTGCGATAGGTGCTGACGGTCTTGACGCTCAGGTTCAAGTCATCCGCGATCCGCGTTAGACGCTGGCCGGAAGCGATCATCAACAATACCGACAGTTCTCGGGCCGACAGTAGCCTGTGCGACTCCCCATCGTCCGGGTGAGCGATTTCCGCAGCGAGGCACTCTGTAACATCGGGCGTGATGTACTTTTTCTTCTGGCACACAACACTTCGTATAGCCTGCGCAATCTGTTCGGGTGGATCATTCTTGCTCAGGTAGGCTGCAGCACCGGCTCGAATACACTGCACCGCGATGCTGGCCGCGGAATTGAAGCTGAAAATGATGATCGGCAAATTCGGACGCGCCTTCTTCAATTCGGTCAAGGTCTCCAGGCCACTCCGGCCCGGTAGGGAAAAGTCTACAATGGCAACGTTCCAGTCGGATTGGCAAGCAAGGTCCAACGCCTGAGCGTAGTCACCCGCCTCACCAAAGCTGCTTCCCGGGAATGCGTCTGCCAGAACTTCGCGTAGCCCCCGACGCACGACAGCGTGATCGTCGACGATCAGTATTTTCATGGGTCCCCAAGTAGTCCGTCGCGCGGCAAATAACCACCGGCTTGATAACCAACGGACACACTAATTGTAGGCAAAGTATATGCAGGGTAGAGAAATTTACTATCTGGGGGTCGACATCTAGTAACTCCGGGAAATCCTGAACGCTGCCATGTAGGCTGGCATACCGCGGCTCACTGAATTCGTCTGCTGGCCACCTCCGAACGCGTAAGGCCGAATCGCTTGATCTTCTGATACAGCGAGCTGCGTGGCACATTCAACCTTCGGGCTGCGGCATCCACTTGCCAGCCCTCGTTCACTAGCACGTTCTGGATATGTTGCTTTTCCATCTCCTCCAGAGTTGTATCCGCCTCGCCGATGGCATTCTCCGCTGGCACAGCCCGCTCAAAATGGAGATCTTTCTCCGTCACTTGCCGGTCCTCGCAGAGCAGTACCGCGCGCTCCAGCACGTTTCTTAACTCACGAATATTTCCAGGCCAGGAGTAGGACTGCAGGGCCCGCGTCGCCGCAGGCGTGATGCGATATTCTCTGCCGCCGAAGTCGCGCGAGAAGCTTTGTAGAAACCACTCGGCCAGCATCGGTATATCCTCCATTCGGTCCCGCAGCGCAGGCGTCGTCAGTGGAATGGTGCTGATGCGGAAGTACAGGTCGCCACGGAAGGTTCGTTTTTCGACAGCAGCGGGCAGGTTTTGATGCGTGGCCGCCACCAGGCGAACATCCACCGATCGCTCCCGCAAGTCACCCAGCCTCCGGAAGCGCTTTTCCTCCAGCACTTTCAAAAGTTTGGGTTGAACCTGCAATTCCATATCGCCGATCTCATCAAGAAACACCGTCCCGCGGTGAGCAATCTCGAACAGTCCCGCCTTCGCTTGCGTCGCGCCCGTGAATGCTCCTTTTTCGAACCCGAAAAGCTCGCTTTCCAGGAGTTCGCGCGCGAGACCGCCGCAGTTGAGATCGACGAAGGCTTCCGCCGAACGCGGACCATTCTCGTGAATCCATCGGGCCAGCACCCCTTTCCCTGTGCCGGTCTCTCCCCCAATTAGAATGGGGCTGTCCGCAAACAGGAATTTCCGGGCATGCTCGGCCAACTTTCGAATCGCCGCACTCCTGCCAACGAACGGGTCGATAGGCAAGCGTTCCCGGCGGCTCTTTTCGGCCATCTGCTTGTGCCGGTTGCGCTCGTTTTCCAGCGAGCGTTGCAGCATGAGGTAGAGGGTCGAAAGATCGGCGGGCTTTGTCAGAAACTGGTCCGCGCCAAGTTTCACCGCCTGGACGGCAAGATCGATCGAACCATTCCCGGTCAAGACGATTACGGGAACGTATGGTTCAACTGCCTTCCAGCGCGAAAGCAGTTCCAGGGTGTTGCCGTCGGGAAGTGAGTAATCCAGGATCGCAGCGTCGGGCCGCACGGAGTTCCAGATTTGCTCCGCATTGGCGCAACTGTCGGCGCCTATGGCTTCGTGACCATGTTGTTCGAAATAGTCGCAAATCGTTTCGCGAATAATGCTTTCATCTTCCAGCACGAGGATTCTTTGCTTGGACACCGTCGCCTCCGCTTCCCCGCCGGAAAGAACGCTTCACCATCCGGAGAACAAGCCCGGAAGGCTGGCAAATTTCATAACCTTAACCAACCGCGAAGCGTATTCAGTCCTGCAGGGCCTGGACCGTGATCCTCGCGAAAAAGCGAGGTCCCCCGACTACACCGGCTAGTCTGCCGCTAGTGTCTGGGGTTTGGATATCAGCGGCGCGCCTGGAATTGCGTCAGAAGAGCGCGAGGGGATCTGTAGGAATATTCTGACAGGGCGTTTGGTGGGGCACTTTCGATCGGACCCATCGGCGCGACGGTTCCGTGAGCGGTTCAAACCGGAAGGTGGTGTTGCTGCAACGCTTTTCTGTCCAAAAAACAGAACCCGGGACGTGGTCGGGATCATAAGCGCCCTCACTCCAGCGGGTCAACCATTGCGTACGCAATCTCTGAGTGAACACCGCTTTTGATAGAGCAAAGATTTTCGTGTCCTCGCAGCCAAAACCGCTTCCTGCCACCGGCTCCGGGCGCCGTCTTGCACGGTGTGTTTGCAATCCCAAGCAGGATGCGGAAAGGCGCGGGAAGTGGCGCATCTGCCGCAAGATTTGCAGTGCACAAGCAGCAGGCAGTTGTTAGCGGCAATCTCGAACGGAAAGAGCATCCTCGGGGCTCTTACAGAGTTTCGTGCTGATCAGGGGAGCTGCGTTCGCGGAGATCATGCTTGGCCGATCCAACTAGCTCCGGGTGTGTTCCTCGCTCTTTTCTGGCCCGCTCCCGAAAATCGGAGCGCAAAAGCTCTTCATTCCCGCGGCGTTTCGGACACGCCATCGTCGAGGGCGCTTGTGTGGGCGCGACCGATACGCGCGGAAGGATCTTGCTGTGGAATCCGAAGGCCGAAGAATCATTTGGATGGACAAAGACCGAGGCGCAAGCCAAGAGATTCGACCAGCTGCTGCGAGCGAAGTTTGAGTTCCCCGTTGAAGAAATATTCTCCCGCCTGAGGCGCGACGGTCACTGGCAGGGACAGATACAGGCCCACCATAAGGACGGCCATGAAATTATCCTCACGCGCCGAATGGAAAGTCTCCTCAGATGAGCAAGGAGACCCAATATTCCTTCTGTGGTATACGGACATTTCCGAATTGAAACGGGCGCAAGCGATGGTCGAGTCTCAATCGCTGGCGCTGCAGCAACTCAACACGCGATTGGTAACCGCGCTGGACGAAGAAAGAGCCAGGATCGCGCGAGAATTCCACGACCAGCTAGGTCAGGCTCTAACGGCGGCTAAACTCAATCTCTATCAGGCCGGCATGGTTCTACAACCCGGCGCCCCGGGGCAGAAATTGCGCAAGCTGTTGAAGCAGGCGATTTCTGCGTTGGACGCCGCAACCACGCTTACGCAGAAGCTGTGCACGGACCTTCGTCCGACGGTGCTGGACCATGCCAGTTTGGCGGAAGCGATTCGCTGGCACGTGGAGCGGATCAAAGGTTGGGCCAAGGGACGTTTGAAACTGGAAGTGGATCCCGGCTTGCGCATTAGTCGGGAGGCCTCCGAGGCGCTATTCCGAATTCTCCAGGAATCCCTCACGAATATAGCCCGCCACGCGAAAGCAAAGAACGTACGGATATCGCTGTTGCGCAGCGAGAATTATGCGCAGCTGACCATTCGCGACAACGGCCGCGGAATGAATATGCAGAAAATAACCATTGGACGCTCGCTGGGTTTACTGGGAATGACCGAGCGCGCGGCGGCTCTGGGCGGCGAGGTCGAGATTCTGAGTCAACCGGGGCGTGGCACTACCGTCACCGCGCGCGTGCCCATCGAGGCCCCCGACTCTTAGATCTCGCTTCGTTCTTGGACCTCGACAGCCCCTGAACGTCGTCGGCCCAGCGGGCGAAGGGAACCTCCCGCCTGGCCTATTCGCAAGCGGGTTGTTCCGGCGTCTGGACTTTCCATCCCGAACTCAGACGAAGGGCTAGCCGGGATTCCGTGGGAAGCGGCTTGCAACTAATGAGCATTCATGCACTTAGAGCTCGTTCCCGAAGTTTGTCGGTGGCAGAAGACGTGCACCAGTTTCAGGGCCGAAGTGTTGCTAACACCTTCCTGCTGGGGAACAGGGCGGTTTCTGTATGCATTTGTACGTTCGGAAGCGGATGACATGATGCGAACGAGGTCAACGCAGGATCGAGTGCGCGCATGAAACTCTGGGCCATCGGTGCCGGCAAGGGTCAGATCCAAAACGCCGTCGCCAGAACTGAGCGCCGGGAGCGTCGACTGTTGGCGGCGGCAATATTCCTTACCATCATCCTGAGTGTTGCGATCGCTTCACTGGTTTGGCTGAGTTACGTGCCCCAGGCACACGCCCACCGGCTGGATACGCGTGTTGCGTTCGCTCTTGCAGCCCTCATTCTTTTTCTCGACGCTTGCACCATCTACAACCAGTTGCAGATGCGGTCCATCGGACGCTGGATTGCCGAACGCGAGGAATTGTTTCGTCTGATCAGCGAAAATGCCGGCGACATGATTGCGGTTATCGATTCCAAGGGCAGGCGAATTTACAATAGCCCCGCCTACCAGAAGATCCTCGGTTACACCGAAGATGAATTGAAACGGACCTCACCTTTCGACCAAATTCATCCGGAGGATCGGCCGAAGGTGATTGGGGCTGCGGCCAAGGCGCAGCGCACCCAGGACGGGCAAGCCGTCGAATATCGCATGCGACACAAGGACGGAACCTGGCGAATCCTGGAATCGACAGCCAGCACTTGTCTTGATGAGCGTGGGGAAGTGGGCAAGCTCATCATCGTGAACCGCGACGTAACCGAACGCCGGCAGCTGCAAACAAAGCTGCTGCAGGCACAAAAAATGGAAGCGGTCGGGCGCCTTTCCGGCGGCGTGGCCCACGATTTCAATAACCTGCTTGGCGTCATCATTGGCTACGCGGAAATCCTGACGGAGCCACTGAACGAAAAGCCGGCTCTCCGCGGTTATGTCGAACAGATTCTGAAAGCGGGACGTCAAGCCGCTACGCTCACGCGGCAACTGCTCGCCTTCAGCCGTCAGCAGGTTCTGGAACCCAGGGTTCTGAACGTCAGCACCATCGTCACCGATACGGAAAAGATGCTCCGGCGCTTGATTGGCGAAGACATTCTGATCCAGACCCAACTTGAACACGACGTGGGAAAAGTCTGTGCGGACGAGCCCCAGCTACAACAAGCGATCATCAACCTGGTCGTAAACGCCCGCGATGCTCTCCCGAACGGAGGCCGGGTTTCGATCGAAACCGGCAATCACCAGATGACCGAGCTGTCGGTCAAGCAGTACTCCTACCCTGTCAAGCCGGGACCCTACGCGCGTCTTTCTGTCATCGACAACGGCATGGGCATGGACGCGGAAACCCAGGCCAAGATCTTTGAGCCTTTCTTCACCACAAAAGAAAAAGGGAAGGGCACTGGGCTCGGCCTGGCCATGGTCTATGGTTTCGTCAAGCAGAGCGGCGGCTACATTGATGTGTCGAGCGAAGTCGGCGTAGGAACTACTTTCCACATCTACTTGCCCTTAACTGAAGAAAGCGCGGCCGTCGACGGCAAACCACAACTCGCTCCCGCCATCTCGTTCTCCGGCAGCGAAACCATCCTGTTGGTGGAAGACGAAACTTCGCTGCGCGAGTTGGCGCGTCATTCCCTGCAAACGCTCGGGTATAAGGTCCTCGCAGCGGGGAACGCCGCGGCCGCCATTCGAATCAGTGACAGCTACGAAGCGCCCATCGACCTGCTGCTCACCGACGTAGTGATGCCTGGTTTGAACGGGCGTCTTCTGGCGGAACGCCTTCGAGAGCGGCGCCCAATGATGGGCGTGCTCTTCATGTCCGGGTACACTGGGCAGACCATCGGAGCTCACGGCGTTCTGGCCGAAGGCAGTTTTTTTATCGCCAAGCCTTTTATGAAGGACGGCCTGGCCCGGAAAGTCCGGGAAGCGATCGGCGCCACACAAAGTTCGCAATCGCAAGCCGCCGCCACGTTACATTCCACACCAGCCCGGAGAGAAAGCGAGAATGCCAAGAATCCTCGTGGTTGATGACGATGCTTCGACGCGGCGATTGATGACTGTGTCGCTCCGGGATGCCTACGAGGTCGTGGATACCGGCAACGCCGAAGAAGCGTTGAAACTCGCGCTGGAATGCAAGCCCGACCTCATCCTCCTGGACCTCATGCTGCCGCATTTCTCCGGGTTTGAACTTTGCCAGGCGATCCATTCGCTTAGCTGCACCTCAAATATTCCGATCTTTGTGATGGCAGGGCAATCCGGTAGCAAGCTTCAGCGGCATTGCGGCCAGCTCGGCGCCCGCGGCTATTTCGAAAAACCCATTGACTTCAATGAGTTGCAGACCACTATCCGGCGCGAGCTGCGCAAGAAAGGTCCCGAGCGGCGCGCTCATCTGCGCGTGCGTATGCAGGTGCTGTTGAAGCTCATTGGTGTAGGCGCCGATGGAAACACCTGGGAGGAAATCGTCACCACCGAAAATATCAGCGCCAGCGGTTTTCTTTGCCCCTGCATGCGAGCGCTGACGAAGTCTACGACCGTGGATGTTTTCCTCGCCGGCACCGCGGATGTCTTTGTGGGCCAGGCCCGCGTGGTACGAAAAGAATCCTCGGAGGGATCCTGGCAGAAATTCGGATTCCAATTCGTTGGGGATGCGCGCGATTGGATTCTTCAATAAAGCGTGTCCCGGCCCTGGCGCTTTCTCAACGTGGGACGGATTTCTGAGAATCAGATGCTCATCGACAAGGGGACTTTTGTTTGCAGTAACTTGCGTTTGGACATGGATGTGCACTCGTTAGCGCAAGCGTCGATGTATTTGTTCCACGCGTAAATTCTGAAACGCCGCCTGATGGTGGCCTGTCGGCCCCGTGGTGGCTTGTCGATAGTTAGGGGACAACCGCTTGCGTGTTTCCGTGATTGGCTGCGGCCGTGTCGGTCTGGTGACCGCAGCGTGCTTTGCCGCGGCGGGGCATCAAGTCATCGGTACGGATATCGATGCAGGCCGCATCGCCATGCTGACCGCTGGTGGAGTTCCCATTTACGAGCCGCACCTCGGTGCGGTTCTCCGATCTGCCCGAAAAGCTCGACGTATCTTGTTCACTACCAACCCTGCCGAAGCCATTCGCGCGGGCGAAGCCATTTTCATTTGCGTTGGGACGCCGCCAAAAGAAAACGGGAAGGTGGACCTTGCGGCCATCGACCACGTCGCCCGTCAAATAGCGCAGGAAGCGCGTTCTCCCAAGCTGGTCATTGAGAAAAGCACTGTGCCGACCCCCGCGGGCGCCGAATTCCGCAGGAGTTTGTTCGCTTACGCCAATAGTCGAGCGAATTACTTTCGAGTGGCGTCGAATCCCGAATTCATGCGCGAGGGTACGGCGGTCAGCGACTTCTTCCATCCCGATCGCATTGTTGTCGGCGTTGCGGAGCAGTCCGCCGCAACGGATCTGCGCACGATTTACAGCCCAATCTTGGAGCGGCGCTTTACGTGTCCGGTTCACGCCGCAAACTGTCCGTCAGGGCGTGAGGTGGAATTCGTGATCAGCGACATCAAAGAGGCTGAGCTCATCAAGCACGCTTCCGACTCCTTTCTGGCATTGAAGATCAGCTACGCCAATGTCCTGGCGGATATTTGCGAGAAAATGGGTGCCGACGTCGAGAGGGTGACGCGCGCGATGGGTTTGGACCCGCGCATCGGCCCCCAATTTCTAAAAGCCGGGCTGGGTTTCGGCGGTTTTTGTTTCCCGAATGATGTGCACGCCTTCATTGAGCTGTCGGCTTCAGTCGGGATTGACTTCGCTATCCTGAGGGCCGCCGAACGCGTCAACAAGGAACGTATCGACCGGTGCATCGATAAGGTTCGCAAGGCCTTATGGGTGCTCAAAGGCAAGCGCGTGGCCGTTCTGGGTTTGGCTTTCAAGGCCGATACCGACGATGTTCGGTTCGCTCCGGCCCTCGAAGTCATTGGGCATCTGCTCGAGGAGGGCGCGGAAGTGCGCGCATCAGATCCAGAAGGCATGCCCAGAACGAAAGCGCAATTTCCTCAGGTCAGCTTTCACAGCGACCCATCCGAGGCGCTGCGGGACGCGGACGCGGCAATCATCTGCACCGATTGGGACATTTTCAAGAATCTGGATTGGAGACGCGTCGGGAAACGGATGGCCCGCAAGTTGGTGATCGACGGCCGCAACCTGAATTCGCACGAAATGATGCAGGATCTCGGTTTCGAGTACTACTCCTTTGGCAGAGGAACCTCCGCGACACGCCCACCTGTCGAACAAGCCGTCGAAACAACTTCCGTCGTGCAGGAAGCGTCCGATGCGCTCGAAGTCGCTAAAGCGACTTGAACCGCGTCTCCGGTCCGAGTGGGCCAGTCTGGCATTCAGACGAGCGGTCTAGGGCACGGACAGCCCCTTCTTCCACATCCAACTCGGCCGATGCAAACTGCTGAAAACAAACAGTGCCTGACGCAAAGCAAGCTCGCGAATTGTGGCAGAGCAAGTGCAACCTTTGCGCCGGAGAACAAGTGCGTTGTGTCGCGGCGACTTCATGTGGAATCGGATCAAAAATCGGGAACTCATCCACGGGTTCCGGCACATCGAAAGACGCGAATGGTCGCTGTGGGCCACCACCGTTTGTGTCACCCTGCTACTCACGTCGGTCATTGTGTCCTTCTTGCCGCCACTTTTGCATTCCGGCGAGACCTGGGAGTCACTGTTCCGTTTGCGGCAAGCAGTTTCCGGTCTTATCGGCCTGGTATTGCTCTTTGATGTTTACACCATCTACCAACAACTTCAGGTCCACCGCATGCGCCGGCGATTGCTCGAGCGCGAGCAACTGTTCCGCCTGATCAGCGAAAATGCAGCCGACATGATTGCGGTCGTCGATATGGACGGCCGCAGAATCTACAACAGTGTCTCCTACCAGAAGGTCTTGGGGTATTCCGCCGACGAGTTGAAAAAGTCTTCGGGCTTGGACGAAATTCATCCGGACGACCGCGAGCGAGTGCGAGAAGCGGCTGCTCAGGCTCGCAAGACCGGGGTAGGTTCGACTCTCGAATACCGCATCCGCCACAAGAACGGCTCCTGGTGTTTCCTGGAATCCACGTCGAGCGTCATTCGCAACGCCAAAGGCGAGCCCGAAAAGCTGGTCATCGTGAATCGCGACATTTCGGAGCGCAAAAAAGCGGTCGAGGCGCTCGGGTTATCCGAAGCAAGCTTTCGGTCGGTCGTAGAAGGCGCACCCTACGGCATCTATCGTTGTACCGCCGATGGCCGCTTTCTGCGAGTCAATCCGGCGCTGCAACGAATGCTCGGATATGACTCCCAGGAACAACTTCTCGAGGCCGATGCCATCACCGACGTGTTTCGCGAATCCGCCGATTTTCAGCGGTTGACCGAATTGTTGGCCCAGGCCGGCGAGTTCCGGGACGTCGAAGTCGAATGGAAGCGCAAGGACGACACGCCAATTACTGTCCGATGCAGTGGCCTCAACCTTCACGATGGCGCCGATGTAACCTCGTGTTTCGAAGTATTCGCCGAGGATGTGACCGAACGCCGCGTCCTTGAGCGCCAACTCCGCATGGCCGCAAAGATGGAAGCGGTCGGCCGCCTGTCGGGCGGCATCGCCCACGATTTCAACAATCTCTTGGGCGTCATCATCGGCTACAGCCAGGTGCTGCGCCGAAAGGTTGGACCTGACAGTCCTCTTCGTGAATATGTCGAGGAAGTGGAAAAAGCTGGCCAGCGTGCCGTGTCACTCACACGCCAACTCCTTGCGTTCAGCCGCCAGCAAATCCTGACCCCCGCGGTCCTCGATCTCAACACCCTGGTCACCGACATGGAAAAGATGCTGCCGCGCCTGATTGGCGAAGACATCGCGGTAAGTATCCAGTTGGATCCGGATCTGGGTCGCGTCAAAGCCGATCACGGCCAGATTGAACAGGTGGTCATGAATCTGGCGGTCAATGCCCGCGACGCGATGCCGGGCGGCGGCAAACTCGTCGTTAAGACCACCAACGCGGTGCTCGACGAGGCCTACGCGCGACACCATGCGGGAGCCAAGCCCGGACGATATGTGATGTTGGCCGTATCGGATTCCGGCGTCGGCATGGCTCAGGGAACTCTGGCTCACATTTTCGAGCCATTTTTCACCACCAAGGAAGTAGGAAAGGGCACCGGCCTAGGCCTTGCCACGGTCTACGGCGTCGTAAAGCAGAGCGGCGGTTACATTTGGGTGGACAGTGCGCCTGGAAAGGGCGCCACCTTTCAGATTTTTCTGCCGCGCATTGACGAAGTCGTGGCTCCAGTCGCGGACAGCAAGTCTCCGGCTGCCTCTCTGCAGGGGACCGAAACCGTCTTGCTGGTCGAGGATGCCGATGCCCTCAGGAAGCTGGCGCGGTCGTTCCTGCTCGAGCACGGCTTCAACGTGCTAGTGGCCTCCAATGGCGAGGAAGCGACTCAGGTGGCGAAGAATCACGTTGGCCCGATCGATCTGTTGCTTACCGATGTCGTCATGCCGGGCATGAACGGGAGGGCCTTGTCCGACCATCTGCGCCCGAAACGCCCGGAGATGAAAGTTCTCTATATGTCCGGCTATACCGACAGTTTTATCGCCGGCCATGGCGTGCTCGAAGAGGGCATGCACCTGCTCCACAAGCCTTTTACCGAGGAAGTGTTAATCGGGAAGATTCGTGAAGTGCTGGACCAAAACGAAGCGCGGGTCCCATCACCGGTATTGCAATCGTAAGGATCGAAAGCCAGCCAGACCTTAAGGAGGTCCGCGGTGAAAAAGCTTTTAGTTGTCGATGATGAAGAGGCCATGCGCAGGCTGTTGCGCCTGAATCTTGGTGACATGTACGAGATCGTCGAGACCGGAGAGCCGGAGCACGCCTTGGCCATCGCTCTGGAACAAAAACCGGACACCATCCTGCTCGATTTGCGTATGCCGAAATATTCCGGCTACGAACTGTGCCAGACCTTTACCACCTTCAGTGGAACACAACTCATCCCGGTCGTGGTGATCAGTGGCGAAGCGGGATCCAAGACGAAAGATTTCTGCAAGGGACTCGGCGTCGCCGCTTACTTTGAAAAGCCGGTCGATTTCGACGCTTTAACCAAGCGCCTGGAAGAAATCCTCACCACCGGCAGAAAAGAGCGTCGCAGCGAGATTCGCGTTCGTCTGCGCGTGCCTCTTCGCCTGCGCGGGCAGGCGAACGGAAAGCCCTTCGAAGTTCTCACGATGACCGAAAATGTGAGCCTCAGCGGCTTTCTTTGCGCGTGCGACATAAGCCTGGCAACCGAGACGGTCGTGGAGGTCTATCTGGTCGGGTCGGAAGAACCCGTGGGCTCCGCGCGCATCGTTCGCTCCGAAGGCGCGGACACAAAGTTTCCCCGCTATGGTTGCCGGTTTGTCAAAAAGACCGGTGCCTGGGTTCTCCAATGACCCCAACACGCCCGTAAGAGTGACTCGGCCCCACCGGTTTCTTCGCCGTGATGGTGGCGGCGCCTTGCTTTGCCAGGGCACAGAACCGCTGCGCCCCTGATTCAACGCGGTCGTCCATGGCTAATGATAGCCGGTAATAAACTCCCGATAATCCGCCTCCGCACTCGCCGCCGTCACAATCTCCGATGAAATCAAAACGCGATACCGAAACGTGACGCTCTCGCCAGCCGCCAAGGAAAAATCCAGCGCATCTTCTTTTCCGTTGGTAAAAATCTTTCGCCCCAGCGGATTCACGGCAAACAGGCCGTATCCCCGGGCATGCCAGTAGGCCGGAAAATTCGGGTTCGCTGGATGATCGAAAATGCTGATGGTGACGGGCTGGCCGTCGACAGCCCCGCTCAAATTGCACCAATGCGCCCGCGTTCCCCAAGCGGCGTCGCCGGTCTTGCCTTCGCTGGTTAGGTACGTTCCATTCACTCCGGTGTTGTCCAATTTCGCGACAGTTGTTGGACGTCCGCTGGCATCCAGGAAAATCTCCGGCTTGTCTGACGGCATTTCCAGTGCCCTCGCCACGCGGATGCCCATCAGCCCTTCCTTGTCGTCCTCGAACACCACTTTTTCCCTCTGCGCCTGCAAGGTGGTGACCCGATCGATGCTGCGAAACTTGGGCCCGCCGCGAAAGACTAAAAGCGTGTGCTCTTTCAGTAGTATTTTCTGATCGGCGGTAACCCAGTCGGTTTCAACTTCCAGTTCGCCTCGCTCCGATCCACTTTTAGCGGTCACGATTTTGCGCTGAACGACGGTCCCCATCTTGTGTCTATCTTCGGGTTTGATGGCGTCGGAATTGTTCCAGAAGTCGATTCCGTTTACGCTCCCGTAATTGAACCAAAGGCCCACATGGTGTGGGTGATCGGTACGCTCACCGGGGCGAGGTTCCGGCGGATAACCGCGGGTCACGATAATCCCGGTGGCCGTGCGCAGCGGGTATAGCACAGGCTTTGCCAGCGTCGTGGGCCAAATGTAGGAGGTGAAAGGCTGTCGGTCGATGAAAATGTCCACGCGGCGCGCTGCTTCGTTTGGCTCGACACGGATTCTATCTCCCGCGGCATTTATCGTCGGGAGAGCGCACGTAAACAGAAACGCGGCGGCAAGCATGATGCTGAGAACGAATCCGGCATTAGGAATGCGCATGTCTGGCTAAGCCTCACCCTAGGTTTTACACCACCAAACTCGAGACATAAAGCCTTCGAAGGAATCACCGCAAAAGGGAATACCGTACGGGCGCGGCACTGCTGCGCCCCGTCTCGGCAAAACTCTTTCCAGAGCGGTCGGTCAGGTTTGCGGAGCCGCCGCCGACAAATGGGGTAAGATTGCGGCGCGAAAAACAGAACGTCGCGAAAAAGTTATGGATAACGGCCAAGGCACCGGCACGTCAGGCATGGCGGCAGATTCCATTGCACCCGTCGGTCACGTCAATCCACACACTTCCACTCGCATCGGTCATTTTCGCTGGGTGATCTGCGCTCTCCTTCTATTCGGTACCACCAAGAATTACATGGACCGCCAGGTCCTTGGTGTTCTGAAGACCACCCTGCAGCACGATCTGGGCTGGAACGAAATCGACTACAGCAATCTGGTCTTCGCGTTTCAAGCCGCTTACGCCCTGGGCATGGTTCTGGTTGGAAGACTAATCGATCGGGTAGGCACCCGTCTTGGGTATGCCCTGGCAATGGTGTTCTGGAGCCTGGCTTCGATGGCCCATGCCTTCGCCGGCTCGCTGCTGGGCTTTGCCATCGCACGGGCTTCGCTGGGTTTCGGCGAAGCCGGTATTTTTCCGGCCAGTATCAAGACAGTGGCCGAATGGTTCCCTAAGAAAGAGCGGGCCCTGGCCACCGGAATTTTTAATGCCGGCACGAACGTCGGTGCCATCGTTACCCCATTGATTGTTCCCTGGATCACCATTCACTGGGGCTGGCGCTGGGCGTTTATATTGACCGGCGCCATCGGGTTTGTCTGGCTGGTTTTTTGGTTGTGGCTGTATCGCAAACCGGAAGAGCACCCGCGGCTATCGAAAGCGGAACTGGACTACATTCGCAGCGATCCTTCCGAGCCAGCCGGACATATGAAATGGCTCGATCTGCTCTCCTACCGGCAAACCTGGGCGTTTATGATGGGTAAGTTTATGACCGACCCCATCTGGTGGTTCTATCTGTTTTGGGTTCCGGATTTCTTACAGCGCAAACACGGTCTGGCTCTGATGCAGATCGGTCTGCCGATTGTGGTCATCTATGTGATCGCCGATGTCGGCAGCGTGGCGGGTGGTTGGCTGTCGTCTTCGATGATTCACCACGGCAAGAGCGTCAATGTCGCTCGCAAAACGGCTCTTTTGATCTGCGCCGTGAGCGTGGTTCCCATCGTATTCGCTTCTCGGATGGAAAGTCTGTGGGGAGCGGTGCTTCTGCTTAGTCTGGCGGCCGCCGCCCACCAGGGATTCTCCGCCAATCTCTACACCATAACCTCGGACATGTTTCCCGCCCGCGCGGTCGCCTCCGTAGTGGGAATTGGCGGCATGGCCGGCGCCATCGGGGGCATGCTCATCGCCAAGGTCGTGGGCTACGCGCTGCAGTGGACCGGCAGCTACATGATTCCGTTCGTTATGGCCGGCTCCGCATATCTCCTGGCCGTCGCCGTGATTCACGCTCTGTCGCCACGCCTCGCTCCCGCCCCGGTAAGATCAGTAGAAGGTTAACCAAAGATGCTTTCGCTTCGCACACGGCTCGGTTGACTTCCCGTTGCGAATGGACACTCCCTGTCATCCCGAACCCCGCGGTTTTGGCGGCGTGAGGAATCTGCTTTTTCGCCGCTAGGCATCCCGAGCGCGAGAATCCCGACGCGGCTTTCGCAAGCGATCTTGGCCGCACTCACCAGTAGCTGTGCACGATGGGCCGTATTCGGGCGTCGTAAATCCGGCCAACGGCAGCCATGGCGCTTTCCGACAGGGGCGCGATACGCGACGCGCCACAATTGTCAGCCACCTGTTCGGGTCGCTTGCCGCCGGGAATGGCGCAGGCAACCGCATCGAACATTAGAATCCAGCGTAAAGCGAACTGGCTCATCGACATGCCTGCCGGCAAGTTGGCGCGAATTTCTTCTGCGGCTTCGATCCCGGTCAGGTAATCCACGCCGGAAAAAGTCTCGCCAACGTCGAACTCCTGGCCGTGGCGGTTAAAATTACGATGGTCGTCTGCCGGGAACTTGGAATCGCGTCGCAGTTTTCCCGTCAGCAAGCCGCTGGCGAGAGGAACACGGGCAAGGATACCAACCTGCTTTTGTTTGGCGTGGGGAAAAAACTCCTCAGCGGGTCGCTGGCGAAAGCAATTGAAAATAATCTGCACTGTCTGGACGTTGGGGAACTGAATGGCCTTCATAGCCTCCTCGATTTTCTCCACGCTGACGCCGTAGTACCGGATTTTGCCGTCCTTGACAAGATCGTCGAGGATCCCGAAGATTTCGGGGCGTTGGTACAGTTCGGTCGGCGGACAGTGGAGTTGCAGCAGGTCGATACAGTCAGTTGCGAGATTGCGAAGGCTGTCGTTAACCCAAGACGTCAAGTTAGCGGCGGTGTATCCGCCGACCGACTGTTTCGTCAACCGCCGGCCTGCTTTGGTCGCGACGATAATTTCCTGCTTGCACTTCTTTCTCAGTTTGGCGATGAGCTGCTCGCTCCGCCCGTTCCCATAGACGTCCGCGGTGTCGAAAAAATTTACTCCGCAGTCGACGGCTTTGTGTAGCGCCGCCATCGCTTCTTCATCGGATACATGACCCCAGGATCCGCCGATGGCCCACGCGCCAAAGCTGATTTCGGAAACTTTCCAACCGGTGCGGCCGAGCGAACGATATTCCAAGGCTTCTTATCTCCTTCCGGTTTCTGGGGAATTATAAAAGCTGTCCGGGCAAGTCTTGGGCCTGACTAGGCAGGACTCGCCGCGCGGGCTCAGATTAACCGCTCTTGCTTGATTTTCCTGGGATACGGTCGGAGGCGACGGTATGGGGAGATTTGAACGTCATGCTGTCCAGCGGGGCCAGCGCGGTCGACCGGCGAAGCACCAGCGTGGTTAGCAATTCGTATTCGTTGCTGGTGGGAACCGCCGAGGTTCTTTGGACTTCACTCAGGAGGGCCTGAAATGCGTATTCGGCGAGCACGGTCTGCGACATCTGTACGGTCGTCAGAGGCGGAGTGGTGAACTGCGAGAGACGGATATCGTCGAAGCCCACCAGCGACAAATCGCGGGGGATGACGATGCCATATTCGTAGGCCTCGCGCATCACGCCGACTGCCGTCATGTCGTTCGAACAAAGGATCGCAGTCGGGCGTACGCGTAAGCCCGCGAGCTGCACCAGGGCGCGCATACCTCCTTCCATTCGGTGGTCGCCCTCGACGATCATTTCCGGTGGAACGTCGAGTCCGATCTCGTGCATCGCCGCTTCAAACGCAGCTTTTCGCGCCATAGCGGACTTCAGATTGGATGGCCCGGCGATAAAAGCAATTCGGCTGTGCCTCAGCGCCGCCAAGTGCTGCACCGCTTGGCGAATCCCGTGCTGGTAATTAATGCGGATGTTGCAGACTCCCGGCACATGCGGACCTACGTCTACGAAGACCAGCGGCACCTTGCGGAAGCGCAGGTCTTCGACGAGAGAGTCTTCCATGCCGAACGTCAGGATGGCGACGCCATCGACGCGGCGTTCGATCATGCGCCGTACCGCGAGCTCCATGCGTTTGGGATCGTGGACTGTGGATGTCAGCAGGATTTCGTAGTTATGGTGGACAGCGATGTCTTCAAAAGCCTGGACGATTTCCGGAAAAAACGGGTTGGTGATTTCCGAGACGACCAGACCAAAAATTCTGCTTTTCCCTGAAACTAACGCGCGCGCCTGCGTGTTCGGGTAATATCCGAGTTCTTCGACGACCTTCCAGACGCGCCTGGCGAGCTGCGGATCGACGCTCGGGACGCGATTGATCGTCCTCGACACCGTCGCCGTTGAAACCTTGGCACGCCTGGCAATTTCGCGGATATCCATGAATTCGCTAGACCTACCGGGGACAGGTTCTACTATAGATTACGTTTCCTGCTATTCCACGTGCAAAGTTGCGCCGGGGCACCGAACCGTCGAAATCCTCGCTCAGGTAACCTCAGTCATCGGGTTGCGCCAAGATGCTGCGTCTCGGGCGAGGTTACGGTAAGCGTTTACCGGTCATTTATAGGGCGCAGCAATGCCACTGTCAAGCGCAGGCTGTTCGGAAAGTCCGCGCTACCACGTGATGCGCAAAAGCGAGAGCGCCTGCCGCGGCAACGGAAATTGCAGACGAACGCATCCTTGCTGGACGGGTAGCCAGGAAGGGGAATTCCATTGTTGCAGTTGCGCCGCTTCTTGCAGTTGTTGATATTGCGCGTCGGTAGGTTGTTCGGGAGAGCCCATCGTCTTCCAGGCTTCGAAAGCGTTGCTGTGATTCGCATCAATCCGAAAATGCTCGACCAATGCTGGCTTGGAATTGGTTTGTAAACCATCGATGGCCATGTCGATGGGCGATGCGGCAGACAGGAGGTCGTCGTCATGATAATTCCAGATCAACACGTCGATTTCGTTGTCCCTGCGCGTGGCGCTGGCATTGACGTCCGGCTTGCCGCGTACTCCATCGAGGACCACGGAGCTGGTCGGCAATGCGCCTGAGCTGGTAACTTGCAACCGCTGGTTGCCAAGGAGGCCGAGCATGCGAAATGCGTTCAGGACCGGCTTGTCCAGGCCATTGGAAGCCATTTCCCGAAATCCGGCAAAGTACGGTTGGTCTTCAAATTCAAACGACCAGTTGACGGCGCCGAGAAAATCAATATGTTCGGTGGCCGCCAGCGCATCGATGCTGTAGAGCGCCTCGGCGGTATAGGACGCGTACAGCGATCCGTTCCGATAGGAATTCTGAGGATTCTGTTTCGCGGAACATGCAGCACAGCCTTCCGGGTCGGACTCGCCGAGGACGATGGGGGTGTGGGCCCATTCCGGAAAGGAAGCAACGATCTTGAAGCCCGTGTCGACGGCCTTCAGTTGTTGCGAGATTCCCATTTGCACGTGATCGGCCTGCCACTTCGGCGAACCCTTGGGATGAAAGCTGATGAAGTCGAGTGGCGCGCCGATTTTGCCGTTCGCGGCGTTTTGTCCGCGAGCGCAGTGTTCGAGGAAGGAACGGAGAAATGCGATCGCTTTGGGAGAACCTGGGCCGGTCGTGTCAGGCCCTCCGATGCGGGCGCTTGGTAAAGCGCGCAACATGGCGTCCGCGGAAAAATCGTAAAGTTTGAAAAATTCGTCGGGTGTGCCTTTCCAATAGTCAATGTCCGGTTCGTTCCAGACTTCCCACATCCAGGTTTTTACTTCGGCGTCGCCGTAGCGATCCCGCAGGTGATGCACGAACTGGAAGACGAGTTCGGACCATTTTTTGTAGTCCTTCGGCGGATAGGCCCAACCAGTGAAGATCGAGCCGTTCGGGAAGGTGTGGCGATAGGGTTGTGGATGGGCCGAGAGCGCTTCGGGCATGAAGCCGATTTCCACCAGCGGTTTTACGCCAGCTTCGTGAAATGCGTCGAAGATGCGGTCGACAATCGACCAGCTATAGATCGGGTTTCCCGCGGCATCTTCGGTGTAAACATTGGTAGAACCCCACTTTAGCGAGGCGGAGCCATCGCCGGTGGTGAAGAGGTTGTGGACACGGATGTACACCGGCACGGGACTGAGGGCGGCGAACTCGGCGAGGAGTTTTTTGCCGTTGCGAGTGTAGGTGTAGTTTGGCTCGTCGTAGCCCCAATAGTTCCAGATGGGGCGCGTGGGGCCGGCGGATTGATCGGCGCGTACGTGAATGCTGACGGTTTCGGCAGGTTGTTGGGAGTTCGCGACGGGAGTTATTGCAGCCAACAGCACGAATACCGGCGCGAGCTTGGCGGCAAGTTTTTTCGGGTACGCTGTCAGGGTTTCACACTTCGAATGCTTTTGCATTCTTGCTCCGGTTCAATTGTTTTGGCGGGGAGACTGTACCGCTATTCGCTCGGAAAGAAAAAGGGCATGTTGGGGAAGGCTGGGGAGGCGGCATGGCGGTGCGCGCGTTTGCATGGGCAATCGGAAGCCCGGCGTGGGTCGCGTTTGGGAGATTTGGTTGGGGTTGAGGCCCTTCACCTATCCTTGGTCGGATAGGCTCAGGACGACCGTCCCTGGCGTGTTGTGAGAAAAAGAGCCCGCGTCGTGTTATCGAAAAGGGCTGGGCAGGAATCGCCTCAGCCCTTCTCGCATGGTTCATTCACGGTTGTGACGCGCTACAACGCTGCGCAGACCGATTTTACTTCGGTGTAGTGTTCTAGGACTTCGTGGCCCATTTCGCGGCCCCAACCGGATTGTTTGTAGCCGCCAAAGGGCAGGGCTGGATCAAAGACGTTGTAGCAGTTGATCCAGACCGTGCCGGCGCGGAGTTTGTTGGCTAGCTTGTGGGCCTTCTTGATGTCGCGGGACCAGATTCCGGCGGCCAGGCCGTAGACGGTGTCGTTGGCTTTGCGCACGATTTCGTCCGGATCGCTGAAGGGAATCGCGGTGACGACCGGCCCGAAGATTTCCTCCCGCACGACCTTCATATTTTCGGTGGTGTCGACCAGGACTGTGGGCTTGACGAAATAGCCCTTGTCGCCGTGGCGTTCGCCGCCGGTTACTGCTTTTGCGCCTTCTTTTTTGCCGGATTCGAGATAGCCGCAGACACGATTGAGCTGCTCTTCGGAAACGAGCGGGCCCATATCGCACTCCGGGTCGAAGCCTGGGCGGACGCGGATTTTTTCGGCGCTTTGCGCCATGCCGTCCACGACCTTGTCGAAAATTTTCTTTTCGACGTAGAGGCGGGAGCCTGCGCAGCAGCACTGGCCGTGGTTGAAGAAAATGGCGCTGGCAGCGCCGGGAATGGCGGTGTCGAGATCGGCGTCGTCGAGAATCACATTGGGGGATTTGCCGCCGAGTTCGAGTGAGACCTTTTTTAGATTGCCGGCTGCGGCGTGAATGATCAGCTTGCCGACTTCGGTTGAGCCGGTGAACGCGACCTTGTCGACGTCGGGATGCGATGCTAAAGCTGCGCCGGCGGTTTCTCCGTAGCCCGGAACGATATTTACAACCCCATCCGGAAATCCGGCTTCCTGCAGGAGTTCGCCGAGGCGCAGCGCTGAGAGCGGAGTCTGTTCAGCGGGTTTCAGCACCACCGTGCATCCTGCCGCCAGCGCCGGGCCAAGCTTCCACGCGGCCATCAGCAGGGGGAAATTCCAGGGAATGATTTGGCCGACTACGCCCACCGGTTCGCGCACCGTGTAGGCGAGGTATTTCGAGGGCGCGGCAAGCGTCAGCGGAATGGTGTTGCCTTCAATCTTGGTGGCCCAGCCTGCGTAGTAGCGCATGACCTCGACGGTGAGCGGAACGTCTGCTGCGCGCGCGACGGCGAGGGGTTTGCCGTTGTCGAGGGATTCGAGTTGCGCGAATTCTTCGGCGTGCTTCTCGATCAGGTCGGCCAGTTTCCAGATCATCTTTCCGCGCGCGGCGGGAGAGATTCTCGACCAGGCGCCGGTTTCGAACGCGGCGCGGGCGGCTTTTACGGCGCGATCGATGTCTTCGCGATCGCCTTCGGCGACGTTGGCGAGCACTTCGCCGGTGGCGGGGTTGTAGCTGGCGAAGGTTTTTCCCGAAGCGGCTTCGACCCATTTGCCGTTAATCAGAAGTTTCTGTTTTCGAGCGACGAAGCTCGAGACGTTTGAATCAATCGATGGGGCGGTGACTGCGGTGGCCATAGCTAAGACTCCTTTATCGTTAAAAAAACTGCGCGACAGACATGAATCTGCGCGGTGACCCGAAAAATCCGCTTGCAGCGGCTAAGGCCGGGAACGGAGAAAGCTCTACGGCACGGCCCTTCGTACCTCTGGGTAAACGGAAGCCGTGCCCTCCCATAAAGGCTCCGAATCAAACACGGGAAGGGTGCTCGACAAGCTGAAGCTACTCCACCGCACCTTGGAATTCAAGCGTTCGGATGTCGCAGGGGGTTTGGAGGTTTTTGGAAGGGCTGGCCGGGTTGAAGCCCGGCTCCTTTGTATGTGAGTTTGCCGAGCGTCGAGTTCTGGCTCACACATTGACATCCGGTGGTTTGTCCAGCAATATCGCGCCTCCATGAAACGCGCAATCCTCTTATTTGTTTTATTTGGAGTTTTTTGCCTCCCCTTGAGTGTTCGAGCGCAGGATTCCCTCGATAAATTGGCCACGGATTTCTGGACTTGGCGGGCGCAGTGGCAGCCGTTCAATGGGGACGACGTTCCTCGCATTGAGCGCCCTGCGGGACTCAAACCTTCGTGGTCCGCCGCTTCGATCGCTCAACAGCATGCTGATTTGGCCGGTTTCGAAGCTCGCTGGAAGAAGTTCGACCCCTCGAAATGGCACGTCCCTGAGCAGGTGGACTATCGCTTGATGGGTTCAGCGCTGGCACGCGTGCATTGGGAACTCGACATTAATAAAAGGTGGCAGGACGACGCGACGTTCTACGTCGAGCAAGCGATGACGCCCGTGGTGGAGGCCTTGCTTCCTCCGCCGCCGTTTGACAAGACCCGCAGCAGCGACTTGATTGTGCGGGTACAAAACATTCCGTCGATCGTGGAAGATGCCGAGGCCAACCTGCAACATCCGTCCGCGCCCTTTGCGAAGCTCGCGATTGGGTCTCTGGCGGACATTCGGTCGCAATTGTGGCAAGTGGCGCACGACGTCGGTCCTCTCCTGACCGGGGACAACGTCCACGAACTGTCGCCGGCGGTCGAGCGGGCGGCGTCTTCGCTGGAATCGTTCCGTGACTGGCTACAACAACGGCTCCCCTCGATGCCTCCGCACACGCCGGTGGGACGCGATTCCTACATTTTCTTTCTGAAGAATGTCGCGCTCTTTCCGTTCACGCCCGAGCAATTGCTGGACATGAGCCGGCTGGAGTGGGCGCGGTCTGTCGCGGCGGAGCAAATCGAGCACCAGCGGGACATCGAGATTCCCGCGCTGGAAGCATTTTCGACGCTCGACGACCAGCTGCAACGCGCGACGGAAAATGAAGGCGCGATCCGGCGATTTCTGGGGCGGCAAGAAATCCTGACGATTCCGCCGGGCTTTCCGCACTACACCGTCCGGACGGTGCCTCCGTACCTGGAGGGGCTGGGAGAGTTTTCGGAACTGGACGATTTCACCGGGCCGTCGCGATTGACGCAGGATAGCGTTCGGTGGACGCCGAAGCCCTCGCCGAATCCTGGATATTTTGAGGACGCGAGCCAGCGCGATCCGCGGCCGATCATCGTGCACGAAGGCGTGCCGGGGCATTACATGCAGCTGTGGCTGTCGTGGCGCAATCCCGATCCCATTCGGCGCCACTATTATGATTCGGGATCGATCGAAGGGCTGGGGTTTTACGCGGAAGAGATGATGCTGCTCGCCGGCTTGTTTGAGGATTCGCCGCACACGCGCGAGATCATCTACAATTTCGCGCGGCTGCGGGCCTTGCGCGTGGAAGTGGACGTCAAACTCGCGCTGGGACAACTCAACAACGAAGAAGCGGCCGCGTATTTGGCAAAGACTGTTCCGATGAGTCCGAAAACGGCGCAGGGTGAAGGTGCGGCGTTTGCTACGCAGCCGGGGCAGGCCATCTCGTACCAGGCGGGGAAGATCCAGATCACTAAATTCCTTGCCGATGCGCGACTTCGGGCAGGGGAGAAGTTTGATATCCGGGCGTTCAATGATTTTGTGTGGCGGAACGGCAATGTGCCGATCGAACTGCAGCGGGCGGAGTGGTTTGGGGAGTCGCCCTTGTTGAAGCCGGCGGCTGCGCCCGCCGAAGCGGAAAGCAAGCGGAAGCGCACTCCTTAATTGTCGTGGAGTCGGCAGAGCGGTTGATGACAACGTTCGAGAGCGTCGCGTGGAGTCGGCTTCGCATCTTTGACAAGTCGATTTGAATCGTTTTACGTGTGGGTTTTGTCGGATCGAAACCCTGCCCCCTCGACCCTTCGAGGCTCAGGGTAACAGAAGGCGGCTACAAGACGCGGGGCGAAGATATGACGCTCGATCCAAGACGAACGGTGGCGGAATTGAAGGAGTTGCGCGCGCTGACCAGTGACGCGAGTGGCGCGCAGCGGGTAGCGTGGACCGACACCTGGTTGAAGGCCCGAGAATGGTTCGCCGGGAAACTCGCGGGCTTGCCGGTGGAGCACCACTACGACGCTGCGGGCAACAACTGGGTCACCTTGCGGGGCCAGTCGGAAAAGGCATTGCTCATCGGCGGGCACCTCGATTCGGTTCCCAACGGCGGGTGGCTCGACGGAGCACTCGACGTTTTGGCGGGACTCGAGATTCTCCGGCGCATCTCGGCTGAATTCAACGGACGGCCGCCCATTACCGTCCGACTGGTGGATTGGGCCGACGAGGAGGGCGCGCGCTTTGGTCGCAGCCTACTGGGCTCCTCGGCGTTTGCGGGTACCGCGAGCATCGCCGCTGATCGCGTGCGCACCGATCGCGAAGGCATCCGCATGGAAGACGCGCTGCGTCGCTGCGGAGTGGAGATCGATGGTTTCGGCGAAGCCACGCGCGAGCAGAAAAATGCCGCCGCTTACATCGAGCTGCACATCGAACAAGGGCCGGTGCTCGAACGCATGGGTCTGCCTCTGGCGGCGGTGCTGGGCACGAAGGGAGTCGAGCGCCACGCCATCACTTTTCACGGGCAGGAGGCGCATTCGGGCTCGACGCCCATGAAGGCGCGGCACGACGCGCTGGCCGCCGCCGCCAAGCTCGCGCTGGAGGTTCGCGCCATCGCCGGAAAACATTCCGACGCGGTCTGCACCGTGGGCAGTATCAAGACATTTCCGGGGATCGTCACGGCGGTGGTCGGGCGCTGCGAAGCGACGCTCGATCAGCGCGACCTCGATCCCGGGGTGCTGGCGACGATGTTTCGAGAGGCGCGCGAAGCCAGCGAGCGGTTTGCGCGGGAAGAACGCTGCACCGTGGAATGGTCGCGCATCTGGAACATCGAGCCGATCGCGTTTCACCCGGCGCTTCTCGATTTGTGCGATCAGGCGATCTGCGAAGTCGCCACAGCTTCGCACCGCATGCCTTCTGGGCCTTTGCATGACGCCGCGGAAGTCTCTCGCGCAGGAATACCCACCGTGATGATGTTCGTGCAATCGGTCGGCGGCATCAGCCACAATAAAATTGAGGATACGCGCGAAGAACATCTGGAGATGGCGGTCAGCGCGTTTGACCGCCTGGCCGGAAAGACCATTGCTTACCTGACGTAGATCGGCCAGGCGATCGCGGCATGAGCCATCGTCGGGAAAAACCGAGCGCGTTTTCCATGGGTCACTTGTGAACTACGAATCGCAGGCGCTCGTTGAAAAAAAACGCATCGGAATCTTTTGCGTTGTCGCGATCGCGGCCGTTCTTTTTGGCACGCTCTGGCCTTTCGATCCCTGGCCTGCGAATAAAGTAACGTGGCTGCCGGACGCTAATGGAGTTCGATTCGAGCAGGCGGGTGTGGTGCTGAGCGAAGCGCCGTTGCCGGCGGCGCCCGGAAATCCCAACGGAAAATCCTGCAGCCTGGAACTGCTGCTTCGCCCGGCGAGCGTCGGAGTGTCCGACACCATTCTGGGTTTTTATGTTCCCGGCAATCCGAAACAACTACTTATTCGCCAGTGGACGGACGGCTTGCTGGTCAATCACGAGTTCGTGGATGCGAACGGCGAGGTGAGAGGGATCAAATTTGACGTGGACCACGCTTTCCAAGCGGGAAAGCTGCTGCTGATAACCGTGGTCTTCGGTCCAAACGGCACTATCGTCTACCGCGACGCATCGCAGGCGCAGTCCTTTCCGAGGTTCACGATTTCGCCGAACGTGCTGTCGGGCCAGATCGTCATGGGAACTTCTCCGGTGGATTACCGGCCGTGGCTGGGCGAAATCAGCGGCTTGGCGGTTTATTCGAAAGCACTCAGTGCGGCGGAAGTGTCGCGGCATTATGTCGAGTGGACCTCAGGGGATGGCACCGCTCTTTCCGATCTCGACGGGGCGGTCGCGCGCTATGAATTCAACGAACGCCGGGGCCGCGAAGTTCACAGTGCCGTGCCTTCGGCCCCGAAGCTTAGAATTCCCGGCAGCTTCAACGTTCCCCACAAAGCCATGCTGACTTCCGCGGTGAAGGAATTCGATCCCAGTCGCCAGTACGTTGAGGATGTCGTCGAGAACATAGCGGGTTTTGTTCCGCTGGGCGCGATTCTTTGCGTCTATTTTTCGTTCACGCGATCTCGGGCGCTGGCGATCCTGTACGCAACCATCATTGGAGGCACTCTAAGTTTGCTCATCGAAGTGCTGCAGGCCTACATCCCTCGGCGAGTTTCCGGTACGACGGATATCATCACCAACACCTTGGGGGCTGTTGTGGGCGCGGCCATCGCGCGTCCCGATTGGGTCCGAACGATGCTGCGAGGCGTCAAGCTGTTACCGATATTGCGGACGCCAACCTCGAATGGGGACTGAACCCTGGCGCCGTTCTCGATTGCCCACCCCAACTTTTCCCCATTCTTTCCATCGAAAAGATTCAGCCTAGGTTCTGGCGCTGCTGCGGTATGCTCGCCCAAGAAAGAAACAGTTCGAGCGAGTGAGCCATGTCCAGTGAAACGATCATCGACGAAAGCACCATAGACGCAACCCTTTCTCCATTCCGAACGCGTTGGGGCAGCGAGTTTTCGGCGCATGAGGGCAACCCTGACTTCGTGCTTTCGCTGGCTCGGGGTCTCCGCGTGATCGAATTCCTGGAAAGACATCCCGATGGCCTTACGATTGCCGAAATCTCGCGGCACACGGCGCTTTCTCGGGCGGCCGTTCGCCGGCTGCTGATCACCCTGCATTTGCTTGGGTATATTCAATCTGACGCGCGCAAGTACCGGCTGCGCCATGATGCTTTACGAATGCAGCCCTAAATAGCGGTTCTTCGCGAACCTCCTGGCCACACTTTTTCCCCGCCAACGGTCCCGTCCCGTGCGTGCTGTAGAATGACAACCCTTGGAATCGCAACCCGAATTCGACCATTTGCGCGTCGTGCTGGTGGCCACGCGCAATGCCCTCAACATCGGTGCGGCTGCTCGCGCCATGAGCAATTTCGGCTTCTTCAATTTGTGTGTCGTTAATCCTTACGAACCATCTTTCCGCGAGGCTCGCTCTGCTGTAGGTGCGTCCGAACTCCTGGCGCGCGCGCAGGAATTCAAGACGGTCGGGGAAGCCGTGGCGGATTGCACTCTGGTGGTGGGTACCACCGCGGTGGGCCGGAGGGAAGTGCGCCATCCGGTCAAGCGGCTGGAAGATGGCGGGCGCGTGATTCGCAGGCGTCTCGTGTCGAGTCGCGTCGCGATTTTGTTTGGCTCGGAAAAGTTCGGTCTCTCGAACCAGGATCTCAGTCACTGCAACTGGCTGCTGCGCATTCCCACGCGCGAAGAGCACCGCTCGATGAATTTGGGTCAGGCGGTGGCCGTGTGCCTGTACGAACTCGCGCGCAAGTCGAAGATCGCCACGGCGCAGGAGAAATTCAATCCAGCCACTGCCGGTGACATCGACCGCGTCGCCTCGCTGCTGCTCGAGGCCCTGCACGCCAGCGGCTCCCTCAAATCTCGATCCGCGCCGCACACCGAAGAAAAATTGCGACGGCTGATGCGCCGCCACAACCTCACCGCGGATGACGCTAAGTTCTGGCTCGGGATGTTCCGGCAAATCGTGTGGAAGCTGCGCTCGCCCGAGTAGCACAAGCACTCCTGCCGAAGCTCTGACGAACTCAAGCCCGGGCGATGAACGCGACCGATCCGGACCGAGCCCATTTTTTGCAGCTCGCTCCCCGGGCGTCGAACGTCCCTTGAATCTTTTGCCGTGGGCTGCAAGTTTGGCCGGGCATTTTTCAAATGCTTGTTTGTCTCGGGTCAAGGTTCCGAGATCGGTCGCCTGTAATTCCTATTTCGGCGCTCGTCCGAGCACCGGCAGAAGTGCCGGTGCTATTTAGTGTTCACTGCTGACCGCCGGCCGCGACTATTCTTACGCTCTCCGGGCCCCGGCTCAGCGCCCGCGTCGTTGCATCCCTGACAGCTTTCACTCCGGCGCTTCTTGGACCGTCCGGATCGAGCCTCAAGTACGCATCTAGATCCTCAACCATCGCGGCCTCCTTGTTCTGCCGCCGGTGGATCTGCGCCAGCAGCAAATGCGCCATCGCGAAATCTGGGCTGTAGAGCACCGCTTGCCGCGCGCTGTTTTCGGCTTCCACTATGCGGTCGGCGGTATACAACACCCACGCCAACGTGAAATTTCCGCGCGCGCTGGTGGGATCCAGACCCAGGCCGGCCCGGATGAAGGCCAGCGCATCGGCAAACTTCCTGTCGTTTCCAAGCGTCAGGCCCAAGCCGAATAAAGCCGGTGCAAAGTGGCCGTCGCTCAATTCCATGGACTTGCGAAAGGCCGCCTCGGCGTCTGTGCTGAGCCTTAGCTCGAGATTCGCGAGGCCTATTTTGTAATCAGCCTCATAGAAATCGTGATAAGCCGCAATCGCCCGCTGAAACTCGACGATGCTGCCGGCCCAGTCTTTCTGCGCAAACCGCTGTATTCCCTTGTTGTAAGCTTCGCGCGCTTTCTCCGGAATCTGCAGCTCGTGGACCGAAACGGTGGGAGCCAGATTTTCGGCTGGCGCCACGCCACTTTTATCCGCGCGTGCTTGTCCGAAAGTCGCTGACGGCAGACTGGTAAAGACTAGGAAACCAAAGGCAACCAGGCGGGCCCCGATCATCGTCGCACCTCTTGCAGGAAGGAAACACTTCCCCTGAATTGAATTAATTTTGAAGAGGTTTGAACCGCGCGGAACATCTGAATTTAACGATGTGTGAAGTCAAGTACCTGTCCATTCGTACAGGTTCGTCTGTACGCCTTTCCATGTTTCCAGCCGAGGCGAGGAAATCCACCAGCGTGCGCTTTGACCGACGCAACAGCGAATCGCCGCGTAACTATTGGCGTTTCGTCGCTTACCGAGACGAGCATCCCTAAAATATAATTTGCTCGCTCGAAACCATTCTTTGCATTTGACGCTTTGGGCGAAGGCGGTTACGGTGGCTTTGTGGACGAGAAACTTTTGCGCGTGGAAGATCCGACCATCGGGTTTCTCCATCAGATTGGCAGCAGAATGGCCGCTGCTGATCCCCTGCACGAAGTTCTGGCAAAGATCGTGGACTTTGTCGCAGCGGTGGTGAAGTGCGACTCCTGCTTCGTGTATGTGCTTCATAATAAACAACTTGTATTGCGGGCGTCGAAGAACCCCCACCCTGAGATTGTCGATCGATTGAAAATGCCTGTCGGGCAGGGAATCACCGGATGGGTGGCGGAGCATCGGCGACCTGTGGCGGTGGCGTCGCATGCGTTCCAGGATTCGCGATTTCAGTCGTTCAATGAGTTGCCCGAAGATCGCTACGAAGCGTTTCTTTCCGTTCCGATTCTTTGCCGCAATAAGCTCGTCGGCGTCATCAACTTGCAGCACCGCCAGCCGCATACGCACACCGAAGCGGAGATTCAGCTGATTTCGACGATTGGCTTTCTGGTCGGAGCGGAAGTGGAGATGGCGCGGCTGGAGGAAGCGAACTCGCAGCTTTCAGAAGAACTCGAGTCACGGAAAATTATCGAGCGGGGCAAAGGCATCCTGCAACGCGACCTGCGAATCACCGAAGAAGAGGCTTACCTGATGCTGCAGAAGCAGAGCCGCCAGCGGCGATTATCGATGCGGGAAGTAGCCGAGGCCATCATCTTGAGCGAAGAGATCAAACGCGCGCAAGCCAAAGCCGCGCCGGCCTGATCTTCGTTTTCCCGATCGCCATTGAGAATGATCGCCGCGATCTGGCCGGTGCGCTCCAACTGCTTCGCCCTAGACTTTCTTAATGCGATCGCGAAATACCTGGAAGAATTCCTGGCTGGCCAGATTGTGCAGCAGCTCCTTCCGGTCCTCCGGGCTCATGTTTTTCGTCGCGATTTCCGCCCTGACTTCGCCAAGGGCGGCGACCCACGCTTCGTACTCCGGACCGAACTGGACTTCCAGTTCCTTGCGCAACCGCTGCGCGAGCGCGGGACTTTCGCCCGCGGTCGAAATGGCAATCTGTAACGAGCCGCGGCGCACGACCGCGGGATAGTAGAAGTCGCACAGATGCGGCACGTCCACGACGTTGCACAGCACGCCGAGTCGCTGGGCTTCGGCGAAGATTTGCTCGTGCACCGGCGTCGCAGAGGTTGCCGCGACGACCAGGAACATTCCTTGCAGGTCGGCAGGCTGGAAGGAACGCTGGCGCCAGTCGAGTTTTCCTGTTTGCGCCCAGGATTGGACTTGCGGCGTGGCCTCGGGAGCTACGACGCGCAGGCTGGCGTCGGCTTCGAGCAGGCCGACAATCTTGGATTCGGCGATGTTGCCGGCGCCGACTACCAGGCACGGGCGGTTTTCTAGTTTCAGGAAAAGTGGGAAGACTCTTGGGGGCAATGGACGTTTCATTTTGTTCGTGATTCTAGAGCTATTTTGCGGGAGCCGGCGGGGAATTCGTGGGATTTTTAGATTTGTGGCAAAGTAGGGGCGATGGCTGCTCCTGAGACCTCGATCGCCGCGGGGCGCGTTGCCTTCACCTACCCTAGCTTTGGACTCTACCAGGTAGCTCGATTTTGCATTGTGCTGGCGACCGAGATGCAGTCGGTGGCCGTCGGCTGGCAGGTGTACGAAATCACCAAACGCCCGCTCGATTTGGGGTTGGTTGGGTTGGCGCAATTTTTGCCGGGCGTTTTGTTGTTTCTCCTTACGGGGCATGTTGCGGATCGCTATGACCGGCGGCGGCTGGTGGTAGGGTGCTACGCGGCGTTTGGCGCGTGTTCCGGGTTGCTGCTGTTCGCGGCGCTGCGCCAAATCCATTCCGTTTATCCCATCTATGCGGTCTTGATTCTGATCGGAATTGTGCGCGCGTTTAATGGGCCGGTGAGCCGCGCGCTGCTGCCGCAACTTATTCCCGAAGAGCACTTTCCGAACGCGGTGGCTTGGGCGTCGAGCGTGTTTCAAGCGGCGACCATTCTGGGTCCTTCCCTTGGTGGAATTGTTTACGCGGTGGCTCGCGGGCCCGCCGCGGTGTACGCCATGGCGGCGTGTTCGTCGATGGTGGCGACGTTTTGTGCTTTTCAAATCAAGGTGCAATCGAGAGCGAGGTCTCGCGAGCCGATCAACACCACGAACGTGCTGGCGGGCTTGCGGTACATATGGCGAGCAAAATTGATTCTGGGGTCGATCTCGCTGGACCTGTTTGCGGTGCTGCTGGGCGGAGCGGTGGCGCTGCTGCCGGTGTACGCGAGGGAAATCCTGATGACCGGACCGTGGGGACTGGGGATTTTGCGCAGCGCGCCGGGGGTGGGAGCGGCGGCGATGGCGGTTTATTTAGCTCACAACCCGATTCGCGGGCGGGTGGGAGCGAAGATGCTGTGGTGCGTGGCGGGGTTCGGCGTGTTCACGATTTTATTTGGAGTTTCGCGGAGTTTGACGCTTTCGCTGATCGCGCTCGTGTTGGTGGGGGCCACCGACATGGTGAGCGTAATCGTGCGGGGCACCTTGATTCAGATTGCCACGCCGGACGAAATGCGCGGGCGCGTCAATGCGGTCGATATGGTTTTTATTGGGGCTTCGAACGAGTTGGGGCAGTTTGAGTCTGGGTTGACGGCGGATTTGTTTGGGACTGTGCCAGCGGTGGTTTTGGGTGGGATTGGGACTTTGTTGGTGACGGCGGGGTGGGCGTGGTTTTTTCCGGAGTTGCGGAACGCGGACAAGTTGACGGCCGTGCAGGAGTGAATCGTTCTGACCAGCAACGCGCGAAACAGCGTTGCGGGCAAGGTCCGAGCGGGTCAAGAACGTTTTTGTGGTGGGCCGCGCGGGACGGAGCGAGCCCGCTACAGGCTGCGCGCTTATTTGGTTGGGACAACCGTGCTCGACGGCGCGGGAGCCATAACGATCGCCGGTGGGGCCGCCAGGGCGGACTTCACGGCTGGAGAGATTTTGTCGGCGTTTGCCAGCAGCTGGGCTACTTGCCAAAGCTGGCTCTCGGTCAGACGCGTCTGGAAGCCGGGCATGCCGGTCAGGCGGATGCCGTGGGCGGCCTTCCAGTAGGTTTCCCACGCGGGATCGTCGGTCACGCCGGTGCCTTTGAACAGTTCGGGAGGCTTGGGGTACATGCCCTGGGAAATATTGTTAGGTGCTGCGCCCGGCAAGCCGTGGCAGACGGCACAGTTCTGCTTGTAGACCTCGGCGCCGGCAAGGAAATTGGTTTCATCGGCGGGCACGGCCGGATCGGTATGCTGCTGGCGGTCGAGGTGCGCATCCAAGGAGGCGTGAGCGAGCTTTCTTTCAAACGGCAAAGCAGGGTCGGTGACCGCCACGGGCGCGCGGCCCGAGGTAAAGTAGAGCCAGAGACCTCCCAAGACCAAAGCTGCCCCGAGGATGATGCCGACGATCAGCGCTTTAAACATGTTCTCGCCTGCCCCTTAAGTGGATTCTCTGCCAGTGATTCTCAACCCAGGATGAATTCCCGAGTGCGACCACCGATTTGGCGCGTGCCAGTGTACGCAATCTTCGCCAATCTCGCATGCGGCAAAATATGAATTTTCGGGCGCAGCGGGTACGGCGGCTCCCAAAGCTTGACGAGTGGGTTTTGAACGGCCGGGGTCGCCAAACGGGTGTGGTAACCTTTCTTGGGGAAGGACCGTCTATTTAGCAGAGGTCCGGCTTTCGCTAAGCCTTGTCCGGGTGTTTCTGCGGCCTTATACCACTCGAGATCACGCGCAAAGTTCTTGCCGACGACCGGCTTGGTCGCACGCTTGCCACTATGACAGGAGAGAAGGAATGGGTCATTTGAAATCGACCGAGTTGCCAGAGCCTTATACGCACGCGGCAAATTCCGGCCGAACTCCTGAGGCGAGCAGCCGGCGATGGCTTTGGATTGTGGCGCTGGTAATCGTGGTTGCGCTTGGCGCCTGGTATTTCCGGTCAAAGGACAGCACCGAGGCGCACGGTGCGGCGGGCGCGCCGGCTGCGGGAAGCGGCGGCGGCCCAGGGCAAAGCGGAGCGGCGCAAGTCGTACCGGTCGTGGTGGCTACGGCGGTGCGCGGCGATCTACCCGTGTATTACAACGGGCTTGGCACGGTAACGGCGTTCAATACGGTGACCGTACGCAGCCGCGTAGACGGGCAAATCGACAAGATCAACTTCACCGAGGGCCAGACCGTTCATCAAGGCGATGCGCTGGTGGAGATTGATCCGCGTCCCTATCAGGTTCAGCTGGAGCAGGCTGAAGGGCAGTTAGCCAAGGATCAAGCGCAACTCCGGGACGTACAAGTCGACTACGGACGGTATCAACTGCTTTTTAAAGAGGGCGTGATCCCCAAGCAGCAGGTCGATACCCAGGAAGCGCAAGTGGGACAATTTCTGGGTGCAATCAAGGCGGACCAAGCGAGCATCGACAACGCCAAGTTGCAGATCACCTATTCCCACATCACCGCGCCGATCACGGGACGCGTGGGACTTCGGTTGGTGGACATGGGAAACATCGTTCATGCTACCGATACCACCGGCCTACTGGTGATCACCCAACTCCAGCCGATCTCGGTGATTTTCAGCTTGCCGCAGGATCAACTGTCACAGGTAATGAGCAAGCTTCACGGCGCGCAGCTGCCCGTGGAAGCTTACGATCGCGATGACGCCACCAAAATCGCCACCGGCAAGCTGGTCACGATCGACAATCAGATCGACACCACTACGGGCACCTACAAACTGAAATCTGAGTTTAGTAACGACAAAAATATCCTGTTTCCGAACCAGTTCGTGAATATCCACTTGCTGGTGGACACCAAGCGCAACGTCACCATCGTTCCATCCACGGCGATTCAACGCGGGCCACAAGGCACCTATGTTTATTTGGCGGAAAAGGGGAGCACGGTAAAGGTACAGCCGGTTACCGTTGCTCTTTCCTCGGGGAATTCCGCGGGAATCGCGACCGGTCTTCAGCCGGGCGACCATGTCGTGGTGGACGGGCAAGACAAGTTGCAGGACGGAAGCATGATCGAAGCGCGAAGTCCGGCGGGTAGTTCCACCAATCCGCAAGGGCAACAATCGCAAAATACGGATCGGGCGCCGACGCCAAATCAGCCCACTCCAGAAAACGCGGCCTCCGCGGCTTCGCATAAGGGCAAGGGTCAATGAGTCCGTCACGGCCGTTTATTCTGCGGCCGGTCGCGACCACTTTGTTGATGGTGGGGATATTGCTTGTGGGCTTTGTCGCTTACAAGCAATTGCCAATCTCGGCGCTGCCTCAGGTTGACTACCCGACGATTCAGGTGTTGACGTTCTATCCCGGCGCGAGCCCGGAGGTGATGACCTCGTCGGTCACCGCTCCTTTGGAGCGGCAGTTCGGCCAAATTCCGGGTTTGAATCAGATGACCTCGACGAGCTCGTTCGGGAGCTCGATCGTCACCCTGCAGTTTGTTCTCGATCTCAACATCGACGTGGCCGAGCAGGAAGTCCAGGCAGCCATCAACGCGGCGTCCAACCTGCTTCCCGGCGATCTTCCGAATCCGCCGATCTATAGCAAGATCAATCCCGCAGACTCTCCGATTTTGACGCTGGCGCTGACGTCGTCGAGTCTGCCGTTGTCGAAAATCGAAGACCTCGCGGAGACCACGCTTTCGCAGAAGATTTCTCAGTTGCCGGGCGTCGGCTTGGTCAGCATCGGCGGCGGACAGCGGCCGGCCGTGAGAATCCAGGCGAACCCGACGGCGCTGGCCGCATATGGACTAAGTCTTGAGGACCTTCGTACCGCTCTCGGCCAGGCGAACGTGGACCAGGCCAAAGGTAACTTCGATGGTCCGCACCAGGCGTTCACCATTGGCGCGAACGACCAGCTTTTGACCAGCGACGGCTACCGTCCGCTGATCATCGCCTACCGCAACGGCGCGCCGGTGCGAGTCAGCGACGTCGCTACGGTTTTCGACGGCGCCGAAAATGTGAAGCAAGCAGCCTGGGCGAACGAGCATCCCGCGGTCATCCTGAACATTCAGCGCCAGCCCGGCGCCAACATCATCGCCGTCGTCGATCGCGTCAAGAAGCTGCTACCCCAGCTGCAAGCCTCGCTCCCCAAAGCCGTGCAGGTGCAAATTCTCACCGACCGCACCACGACCATTCGCGCATCCGTGGACGATGTCCAGTTTTCCCTGGTACTGACTATCGCGCTCGTGGTCATGGTGATTTTTCTGTTTTTGCGCAGCGCGCGGGCCACGGTTATTCCGGCGTTGGCGGTGCCGTTGTCCATCGTCGGCACGTTCGGCGTGATGTACCTGCTGGGCTACAGCTTGAACAATCTCTCACTGATGGCGCTCACCATCTCGACAGGTTTCGTCGTCGACGATGCCATCGTGATGATCGAAAATATCAGCCGGTTCATCGAGGAAGGTGAATCGCCGCTGCAAGCTGCGCTCAAAGGGTCGGAGCAGATCGGTTTCACGATTTTGTCGCTGACCGTGTCGTTGATCGCGGTGTTGATTCCGCTGCTGTTCATGGGCGACATCGTCGGGCGATTATTCCGTGAATTTGCGATTACGCTCGCGGTCACCATCATCGTATCGGCTTTCGTTTCGCTGACCCTCACGCCGATGATGTCGGCGAAGCTGTTGCGGCACCAGAAAGAAAGCGAGCAAGGCTGGTTCTATCGCACCTCGGAGCGCGGCTTCAATGTCGTCATCGCGTTCTACGGACGGACGCTGCAATTCGTCTTGCGCTACCGCACCACTACTTTGCTGGTCACCGTGGCCACGCTTGCGGGCACCATCCTTTTGTACATTTACGTGCCCAAAGGCTTTTTCCCCGTGCAGGACACCGGGGTCATCCTGGGTGTTTCCGAGGGCGCGCAGAACATATCGTTCGCGGCCATGGCGCAGCGGCAACAGGATCTGGCGGGGGTCATCTTGAACGATCCGGCGGTCGAGAGCCTTTCGTCGTTCATCGGCATCGACGGCACGAACGCCACCATCAACAGCGGACGAATCCAGATCAATCTCAAGCCCCTGAAGCAGCGCGGCGTCTCCGCCTCCGAAGTCATCCGCCGTTTGCAACCACAGCTCGCGAAAGTGAACGGTATTCTGTTGTTCATGCAGCCGGTCCAGGACCTGACGGTGGAAGACCGCGTGAGCCGCACGGAATTCCAGTACAGCCTGGAAGATGTGGACCCGAAGGAACTCGCGTACTGGACGCCAAAGTTTATTGAACGGTTGCAGCAACTTCCGGAATTGCGCGATGTTGCCAGCGATCAGCTGAATCAGGGGTTGCTTGCAACGCTAACAATCGATCGCGACACGGCTTCCCGCCTGGGCATACTTCCTGCCACGATCGACAACACGTTGTACGACGCCTTCGGGCAGCGGCAAGTCTCCACGATGTTCACGCAATTGAACCAGTACCACGTGATTTTGGAAGTGAACCCGCAATTCCAGCAAAATCCAGATCAGTTGAAGAATATCTACGTCCATTCTTCAACGGGCCAGCAGGTGCCGTTGAGCGCCTTCACGCACTTCGAGCCTGGTACTACTTCACTGGCGATCAACCACCAGGGACAATTTCCGGTGGTAACGCTTTCGTTCAACCTCGCGCCGCGCACGTCGCTGGGAGACGCCGTGAACGCGATCAACAAAGCCAAGGAACAAATCGGCTTGCCGGCCAGCATTCAGGCGACCTTTCAAGGCACCGCCGCGGCGTTCCTAAACTCGCTGGCGAATGAGCCCATCCTGATTCTGGCGGCAATCATCACCGTATATATCGTTCTCGGCGTGTTGTATGAAAGTTACATTCATCCGATCACCATCATTTCCACGCTACCATCCGCCGGCGTCGGCGCCATTCTCGCGCTACTGATGTGCCACACCGAGTTCAGCGTCATCGCTCTGATTGGCATCATCCTGCTGATCGGCATTGTCAAGAAAAACGCCATCATGATGATCGACTTCGCTCTCGAAGCCGAACGCAAGGACGGCAAATCCCCGCTCGAAGCCATCTACGAAGCGTGCCTGCTGCGTTTCCGGCCGATCATGATGACCACCATGGCGGCGCTTGCTTGGCGGATTACCCCTGGCGCTCGGCAGCGGTGTCGGGTCAGAGTTACGCCGTCCTTTGGGTATCACCATCGTTGGCGGCTTGCTGCTGAGCCAGTTGCTCACGCTGTACACGACGCCGGTGGTCTACCTTGCCTTTGATTCACTGGCGCGGCGCGCGCGCGAGCGATTCCAATTCACCAATCCCGTGGAGCAGCCGGCGCAATCGGACTAGGCACCCTGTGAATTTCACTTCCAATTTCTCCGCTCCGTTTGTCAGGCGCCCGGTCGCGACCTCACTCATTTCCCTGGCGATCCTGCTCGCCGGAATGGTGGCCTTCCAGTTTCTTCCAGTGGCGCCGCTGCCGCAGGTCGATTTCCCGACCATCAACGTCTACGCCAATCTTCCCGGCGCAAGTCCCGAGACGATGGCCTCCGCGGTAGCCACGCCGCTCGAGCGCCAGTTCAGCCGGATCGCCAGTGTCACCCAGATGGTCTCCACCAGCCAGCTCGGCAATACCAACATCACCCTTCAATTCGACCTCAATCGCAACATCGACGCCGCGGCCCGCGACGTTCAGGCGTCCATCAACGCCGCCCGCGGCCAGCTTCCTGCCGACCTTCCCGGCCAGCCAGGCTATTGGAAAGTGAATCCCGCCGACTCGCCGATCATGCTGCTGGCGATGACCTCGGACAACATCCAGCTCCCCGAAATTTACGACGCTGCCGATTCCGTCATCGCCCAGAAACTCCGGCAGGTTTCGGGTATTGGCGAAATCTTCGTCGGTGGCGGCGCGCGACCTGCCGTTCGCGTGCAAGTGAATCCCGGCCTGATCAACACCTACGGCATAAGCCTCGAAAATATTCGCAGCGTCTTAAGTTCCGCGAACTCCAATCGTCCCAAGGGCCAGCTCAGCAATATCGAACATGCCTGGGGAATCACCGACACCGATCAGCTCTTCAAAGCCCGCGAATACAGCCCGCTTATCGTCACTTGGCACAACGGCTCGCCCGTGCGTCTCTCGGACATTGGCGACGTCTCCGATTCTCTCGAAGACGTTCACAACGCCGGTTTCATCAACGGCGGCCCCGGCATCGTTCTGGTCATTTTCCGCCAGCCTGGCGCCAACATGATCGAAACCGTCGATCGCGTGAAGGCGATGATGCCGCAATTGCAAGCCTCCATCAGTCCCTCCATCCACCTCAGCGTCATCATCGACCGCACCACCACCATTCGCGCCTCGATCCACGAAGTGGAGATTACGCTGGTCATTTCCGTCATCCTCGTGATCTTCGTCGTCTTCGTTTTCCTGCGAAATTATTGGGCCACGCTGATCCCCAGCGTCGCCGTGCCACTGTCGCTGGTCGGCACCTTCGGCGTCATGTATCTCTGCGGCTACAGCCTCGACAATCTTTCCCTGATGGCCCTCACCGTTTCCACCGGTTTCGTTGTCGACGACGCCATCGTGGTCATTGAGAACATTACCCGGCACCTGGAACAAGGTATGAAGCCGTTCGCGGCCGCCATGCTGGGCGCCCGCGAGATCGGCTTCACGGTAGTCTCCATGAGCACGTCGCTGGTGGCCGTTTTTATCCCGCTTCTCCTGATGGGCGGTATCGTCGGCCGGCTGTTCCGCGAATTCGCAATCACGCTCAGCGTAGCGGTAGCCATCTCGCTGATGGTTTCGCTCTCGACGACGCCGATGATGTGCGCGCTGTTTCTGCGTCGCGACACCGGGCAACACGGTCGCGCGTATCACTTCGCTGAGCGCGGCTTCGAGGGCCTGCTGCGAACCTACGACATCTCATTGCGCTGGGTCTTGCGCCACCAATTCCTGATGCTTTGCGTAACGATCCTGACCATGGTGGTGAGCACCACCCTCTACATCTACACCCCGAAAGGATTCTTCCCGCAGCAGGACGTCGGCCGCATCATGGGTTTCATCCAAGCCGACCAGGACGTCTCCTTCACCACCATGCGCGAAAAGGTGAAATCCTTCACCGCTGTAGTCCGCCAGGATCCCGCCATCGACACCCTGACCGCCTTCACCGGCGGCGGCAGCGGCAACAACAGCGGCCGCTTTTTCGCCCAGCTGAAGCCCCTCAACCAGCGGAAGATCAGCGCCGACCTCGTCATCGAGCGTCTCAGGCCCAAGCTCGACGCCATCCCCGGCGCCTCCCTGTTCCTCCAGGCGGTCCAGGACATCAATGTGGGCGCGCGCTTCGCTGGCGCGCAGTACCAATACACGCTGCAAGCTGATCGCATCGGCGACTTGATCGAGTGGGCGCCCCGCCTCATGGAGCGCATGGGGAAAATCCCAGAACTCCGCGACGTCAACACCGATCAGCAACTCAACGGCTTGCAAGCTTCACTGGTGATCGACCGCGACACGGCCGGCCGCCTGGGCGTCTCGGTCTCCGAAATCGACAACACGCTTAACGACGCCTTCGGCCAGCGCCAGGTCTCCAACATCTATAAGGGCATCAACCAATACCATGTGGTCCTTGAAGTTCTTCCTCAGTTTCAGCGCAGTCCCGAGACCCTTCGCAACATCTACGCCGCTTCCAGCACCGGCAAGGTCATTCCCCTCAGTTCCTTCGCCCACTTCGAGCCATCCAACAGCGCGCTGACCATCAATCACCAAGGTATCTTTCCGGCGATCACGCTTTCCTTCAACCTTGCTCCCGGCGGCTCGCTGGGTCCCGCGGTCGAAAAGATCGAGGCAGTCCAGCGCGATCTCAACATGCCCCCTACGGTTCACGGCACCTTTCAAGGCACCGCCCAAGCCTTCCAGGACTCGCTCTCTTCCGAGCCACTGCTGATCGTTTCTGCTCTCGCCGCCGTTTACATCGTGCTTGGCATTCTTTACGAGAGTTACATTCACCCCATCACCATTCTTTCCACTCTTCCATCCGCGGGGGTCGGCGCGCTGCTCGCGATTCGCTTCATCGGAGCCGACCTCAGCATTATCGCGTTGATTGGAATTATTCTGCTGATCGGCCTTGTCAAAAAGAACGCCATCCTCATGATCGACTTCGCCGTGCAAACCGAGCGTGAGGAAGGGAAGTCCAGCGTCGAAGCGATCTATCAGGCTTGTCTGTTGCGTTTCCGGCCGATCATGATGACCACGATGGCCGCTTTGTTGGGCGCGCTTCCGCTGGCCCTCGGCACCGGCATGGGCGCGGAACTTCGCCGCCCGCTCGGCATCACTATCGTCGGTGGTCTGATTTTCAGTCAGATGCTCACGCTGTTCACGACTCCGGTCGTTTACCTGTACATGGATCGCCTGCAAACCTGGATCCAGCGTTCCCGATCCCGCGTGGTCACGCCCGTCGCCGCGCACTCCGACTAGCATTTCCACTTTTCTCTCCAGATCAGTTTTGTCCCGAAATTTTTATCCACTAGACAGTGAGGGGCGTTAGCGGTTATATGGAGGCACGGAAAGGTTCCGGGTAGGCCCTAGCCGTCTCGAAAACTCCCGAAAATGGGTCTCCAGGATTCCCCGCCCCTCGAAGAGACAATTCCGTGACTGTGTTGAGACATAAAAGATCTTGGCTTCATTCAAACGTTGATCTATCGTTTGGCGCCGTCCCTTGCCCTGGACCGGAGACGAACTGGCTGAATTCGGGTGCCTCGCCGATTTCCGCAAAATTAGATCAGTTTCGCGATTCTGGGCGGCAGTTCATCGAAGCAGTGCAGGCGCGGCGCAGACTTTGTGTTTTTTGGCATTATCGGTACCAGTGTTTTTGTGGGATGTGTTAAGGGTTCGGGGGTTCCGGCTATGAAATCTCTTGTCTGCCTGCCCGGGGTTTTGCTTCTTTCCCTCTGTTGGGGATCTTGTTCAGAAGTTCGCGCACAAGACTCAGCCCCTCCCGTTCCACCTTCAACGCCAGCCTCGGCAAATCAATCCGCGCAGGCGCCCAGTATCACTATCGCCATACCCGGTCCGATTCGCTCGTTCTTGCGCATGGCGGCCATCAGCCAAAAGGTTTCGCCCGACGAGATCGCACCTTTGCTGGCGCGCAACATCTTCCTGCTGGGTTACGAAGGATCGCAGAGTCAAGCTCACGAAACGGAATTTCTGATTCTGCTGAATCGTTACGTGCAGCAAGCCAGAGAATTGGTCGCTCTCGCCGGACCCACCGGCGTGATCCACGTTTCCAATTGCGAGGATGCCAAGCCTCTACTGCAGATTCTGGGCTACCGGGCTCGGTCCGATTGCGGACAAAAAGGCACCTACGTCGAAACGGTAGAACCTCAAAGGGCATTTCTGACCATCGATTCTGGATTCCCTTTGCCTGAACTCGAGAAGGTGCTTCAACAGGGCAAGCCCTTTGCCTACTCGGTCCCGACTTCGCGTGTTCCGGTGCTATTCACCGAGGCGGATTGGACTGCGGCGGCAAAAAAGGCGAGGCCCACGGAGAGCAAAGACCTGATCGACACGCTGATCCACGACCCTCTGTTGGCTCGCCTGTACTGGGGCATGGCCCGGATCGATAGAGAGACGCAGGCGGCCTTGCTGCAATCGCCGGGCCTCAAGAAACTCTACCCGGTTGCGGCTGTCGTGGACTTCTACGGAAGTCACATTCGCATTCGGAATGGCCATGTGCTGGTCCCCGGAGGAACCCGCGCCGAGGCTGGATGGAAAGATTTGGTCGGCGTCGGCCCAGACTCGCCGGGCGATTTTGTCGGCCGGTTGCTCTCCAGGGACAATGGCTGGCTGGCCGCCTACTATGACTCTTTGTCGCGCGTAAGTCAGGTTCAACAGGCACACTTCACCGAAGCACGAAGGTTGCGCCGCGACTACGAGGCCCTGCGCGGGAAAGAAAATTCCTCCGACGCGACCCGCGGCGTTTTCCGTTCAGATCCCCGCCTCCTGCTTCTACTCACCCGTCTTCAGTGGGATGCCGACGGCGAACCCCACGTCCCCGGGAATATCGAAGCCTGGAAGAAAATCCTCAGCCAGAAGAGCGATTCCAACGTGGTTCGCGAGTGGGGCAGACGGTCCAGGCACTGGGAGAACGCGGAGCAGTTGCTGGAAGGAATGTTTGCGCTCTCTCGCGTGCAATCCGAATCGGGCCCTCTGCAAGCCTACCTCATGATGTGCGACCTCGACAGCCGCCGGGCCGGCGATCACCGCTTGAGCCCCGATACGGTCGAGCTTCTCGCCGCCAAGTTTTCTCAATTCAGCGACCAGTATCTGATCTTTTCCGAGTTTTCCGACTTGGACGACACGTCGATCTCTAACTTCATCGCCGAAGTTTCCGCGCTTGACGGCGTGCACAACCAGAGCCTGCGCGGCAACGCCATGGGAACATTTCAGGCGATCATGGGCATTTGGCAAGTACTCGTGCGCCAAGGGGAAATACCTGGAAACGAGTTGAACAGCTCTTTCCAAAAAATTATCAAGCCTTTCGGGAAGGTTAATTCTCCAACCCAACTTTACGATGCCGGCCGCAGCTCGCTTCGAGAACTATCGCTGGTGGCGACGGGCAAGCCGGAAACTTCGCAGGACCAAATTATCGACTTGCTCGCCGGCCCGAACCAAATGAGCGCCGAAGGCCAGCGCATGCACCAAGCGCTGGCGAATCGCATGCGGTCGGTGCTCGATGCCCAGCGTCTTGTTTCCCTGGACACGCTGCTGACGCTCGGCGACGGCTTGCACGACGTTGCGCGCGTGAAAGCCCAAGAGAATACGCTGCTTCCGCTGGCTGCTGAGCTTCGCGAATTTGAGATGCCGCAGCCCATTTTCAAGAACAGCGAACGCGATCAGTGGGCGGCTGGCATTTACAACAATCATCACACTGAGACGCAAATGCGCACGGACTTGACCAAAGTGGTGAAGTCGCCCACTTCCGCCGAACAACTGGCGGAAGCGCGCGGCCAACTAGCCTCCTTGTTGAGAGACACGCTCGTGGGTCTCAACTACGCGTATTACGAACCGCCCGGCGCGCAGATCCTGCACAACAATCCGCTTTTCGTTCGCTCGCATGACTTTGCCGGAGACACGGTGACGGGGGTTGAGAAGCAGGCCTGGCAGGCTCCGCAATTGTTCGGCGCCGGTTCACCGGCAGGCGGCGGTGCGCGGCTGGTCGGGTCGCTGGCCGATCTTCCCTACGTCCTCGCCGATGCGGAGCAGGACTTCATCGCACCGGAAAACGTGCAGGCTCTCATCTGGCGGCAGGTTGTGCCCGGCCTTTTGACCAGCGCCGTGGTCCCCCGGTGGTGGGGAGTGAGCCCGAGAGAACTCCACGCGGTCGCCCTGTACCAGCGATCGGGCGAGGAAATCCTGGAAGCTGCGCAGCAGAACGAGGAGCTTCGCAATCAGGTGTTGAATATTTTGTCCGATCGCATGTCCTCGCAACGCCTGGAGTTTGTCGAGCAGGCTCTTCACGCCGGGCATGCAACGCAGCTCTCCATTCAGTTGATGCCCGCGGATACCTTCTACCTTGCCGCCGTATATCATCAAAAGTTTTCCGACCGCAAAGATTCCTTTGGCTCGGCTGGAGCGGAACTTGTAGCTTTGCTCCAGAGCAATCCCGACGATGTCAGCTTGGAACGTTTATCGCGAGACTTCGGAGTGCCGCATCCCGCGCTCGAACAAAGTTATGGGCGCCAGCTCCTGAACGTGCAACCGTTCCCCGCGTTCATGGGTTATTCCAGCCGCTTTCTCGCGGAATCGTGGGATTCCAATAATTTGTACTGGGCTCGTTTGGCGGACGAAAAAGGATATTCGCCGGTGCTGCTGAACCGCCTGGTGCCTGAACTGACGCGTCGCATGGTCGAGAAAATTTTTGCCACCGACCTGGAAGATTGGCCGGCGCTTCTGCGCGCCGCGCGAGAAACGGGTGACGAGTTTCGGCTGGGAAAGAGTGCCGCGGCGGCAGACGCGGGCACCATTTCCCAGCCGTAGTGCGCTGTTTCAGGTGTAGATGAGAGCGTAGCTTGACCGGAGGGCACGGCTTAGCCGTGCCGTTCGCCCGCGGCGCGATTTGGCTTTAGCCGCCGAGGGCCGCTGTCAACTTTTCCGCGCGAACTCAGATCATCTGTCGCGAAAGCGCATTGCTCAGCCGAGATCGAGGTTCAGGACAGGGACACCATGGCTAAACGATACTTTGTGCTTTTCGCTTTCGCAATTGGCTTTCTTTCGGGTTCCGGAACCCGAATGGCGGCTCAGCAGGACGGCACGCGCTTTCGCATTTCTGTCGATCTAGTGCAGTTAAACGTCGCCGTCACGGATTCCAAGGGCAATTACATCACGGGTCTCAAGCCGACGGATTTTATCGTTTCCGAAGACGGCATCACCGAGAAAGTCGCCACGTTTGAAGAAGGCAATGGTCCCACGCGCCGATTGTTGGATGTTGCGCCACAAAGCGCCAAGGCTGGCACAGCAGCAGGTGGTCCAGTGGAATCCGCCGCACCGCAAGATGCGAACGAAACGCTGGGCGAAGCCATCGCCGGCGCCAACGTCTTCATCCTCTTCGATACCAGCAACTATATGTACCGCGGCTTTGTGTTTGCCCAGGACGCCATTTCCGATTTCGTTCGATCGCTCGAGACCGCCGACAAGGTAGCCTTTTATTCCTACAGCCGCGATCTTTACCGCTCCGCGCCTCTCACCGCCGACCGTTCCGAGGTAGTTAAGGGCGTGCGCACCACGGTTGCCGGCGACGATGCCGCGCTTTACAACTCGCTCTTACTGACGCTGAAAGACGCCTCGGTATTCACGGGTAGAAAAGTCGTCGTGGTGTTTTCAAACGGCCCCGACAACGCCAGCATGGTCCCGCCCGAAGACGTCGCGGAGTTGGCGCAATCCACCGGCATTCCTATTTACATGATCAGCACGCGCGAAGCCAAGCTCGAGCCGGTCTCCACCGTGGTCTTCGAGCGCATGACCGCAGCCACCGGCGGCAAAGCCTATTTCGCCAACAGTTGGCGCGACGAACGCCGCGCCTTCGCCTCCATTCGCGACGACCTCGGCCATCTCTATTCGGTCAGCTACTACCCGGAGCCCAATCCCAACCGCGGATGGCGCGCCATCAATGTAAGACTGGTCGGCGAACGCGCCAAGAAATATCACGTGCGCACCCGGAACGGCTATCGGCCACAGACCAACCGGTTTTCTTCGGAGGCCGCGACCTCCTCGATATCGCAACTGACGCCGTCCCAGAAATAGCAAGTCGGACTGGCGGCCCTTAGTCGTGCCGTGCCCGCCGCTAGAGCAACAGCCACGTCCCGAAGTACCGGCGCTGGAGTTGCGCCCGTGGCACCTGCGTGAAACAATCCCGCCCATGCTAACCCCTAAAACCACTCGAGCGCTCCCACTGTTCCTGGCCCTGCTTCTCTGCGCGACGGCTTTGCGCGCCCAGTCCACCCGGCCAGCAGCCGAAAAACAGCTGGCCCACGACATCTATAAGCAATTCATCGAGATCCGGTCGGGCTACACCACCGGCGCGACGACTCCCGTTGCCGAAGCCGCCGCTGCCCGCCTGAAAGCCGCCGGCTTTCCCGACTCCGACATCTTTGTCGGCGGCGCCATCCCCAACAAAGCCAATCTCGTCGTCCGCTATCACGGTACCGGTGCGCACAAGCCCATCCTGCTTCTCGCTCACACCGACGTCGTCGAAGCCAAACGCGAAGACTGGACCACCGATCCGTTCCAACTCGTCGAAAAAGACGGCTACTTCTACGGGCGCGGCACCGGCGACGACAAAGCGCAGGCTGCCGTCTGGATCGCCAATCTCATTCGTTACAAACAGGAAGGTTTCAAACCCGACCGCGACATCATCGTGGCACTCACCGCCGACGAAGAGGGAGGCGGCCCGTACAGCGGTATCCAATGGCTGCTCAAAAATCACCGCGAGCTGATCGACGCCGAGTATGCGTTGAACGAAGGCGGCTGGGGAGAATCTCTCGATGGCAAGAAGATTTCCAACGACGTGCAGGTCAGCGAGAAATACGTCATCAACTATCGCTTCGAGGTGCACAACAAAGGCGGCCATAGTTCGCTGCCCGTTCCAGACAACGCCATCTATCGCCTCGCTGTCGCGCTCGAACATCTCTCGAAGTTTGGTTTCCCGCTGAAGACCAATGAAGTGACCGCGGCTTATTTCCAGCAAATGGCGAAGATCGAAACCGGTCCGACGAAGGATGATCTGGCGAAAGCCGCGCAAGGCTCACAGGAAGCGATGGCGCGTCTGGCCGCTGCGACTCCCGCATTCAATGCCACGCTGCGCACTACCTGCGTCGCCACGCAACTGGAAGGCGGCCACGCGATAAACGCTCTGCCGCAGTTGGCAGCCGCCAACGTAAATTGCCGGGTCCTACCCGAAGACTCCGCCGACTACGTGACCACCATGCTGCAACGGGTTGTCGGCGACGACGAGGTGAGCATCAAAATCCTAGGCGACGTATCCGCGGGACCCGCCTCGCCAATGCGCCCCGATCTCCTGACGGCCATCAGCGAAACGACAAACAAGATCTGGCCCGGCGTCCCTACCGTACCCATCATGGTGATGGGCGCCACCGACGGCAAATATCTCCGCATCGCAGGCGTTCCCACGTACGGCGTCCAGGGCTTTTTCATCGACCGCAACGATATCCGCTTCCACGGCCGCGACGAACGCTTGGCGGTGCAATCCTTTTACGAAGGCCAAGCCTTCCTCTACGACCTGATCAAGCAACTCTCCAAGCCGTAGCCGAATTCCCCCCGCAGCTGCTCGTGCGGAAGAAGTTTCTGCCCAAGGGGATCACGAACTGCCGATCAAATAGCCGGTGAAAAAGACCAGCAACCCGCCGACAATCACCTGAAACGCCGCCTGCAAAAACGGCGTATCCATATACCGGTGCCGGATATAAGCGATGGCCGCAAGTTCGACCATCACCACGACAATGGCAATCGTCGTCGCCAAATGAAAACTGGAAATCAAAAACGGAAGGGTGTGCCCGATGCCTCCCGCGGTGGTCATCAATCCGATCACCGTTCCGCGAATCCAGGGCGACCCGCGCCCCGTCAGCGATCCGTCGTCTGACAGCGACTCGGCGAAGCCCATCGAAATTCCCGCCCCCACCGAAGCGGCGAGCCCTACCAGAAACGCATCCCAGGTTTTGTGCGTCGCGAAGGCCGCGGCAAACAGCGGCGCCAGCGTCGAAACCGATCCGTCCATCAATCCGGCAAGCCCCGGCTGCACTACTTGCAGCAAGAACAACTTGCGGTGCGACTCGTCCTCTTGCGCCTTGGCGGTTTGCGTCAGATGCTTTTCTTCGAGATTTCCCGCGGTCTGCGTGTGCTTGCGCTCTTCATCCGCCAGTTTGTTGAGCAATTCTCTGGTGGAAGTGTCGGTGGTTCGAGCAATGGCACGTTGATAGAAGCGCTGGGCCTCCAACTCCATCAGCTCGGCTTGCCGCCTAGCGACGTTTACGCCTAAAGGCCGCACGAGCCAGGTCGGCCGCCGCGCCAGAAATCCCTTCACGTTCTCCCGGCGGATCAGCGGAATATGATCGCCAAAGCGCTGCCGGAACATGGCCAGCAGACGGTCGCGGTGCACCACTTCTTCCTCGCGCATTTCCTCGAACATCGTAGCCGTCGCCGGATACGACTCGCGCAGGGCATCCGCGAACTCGCCGTAAATCCGCCCGTCTTCTTCTTCCGAGGAAATGGCCAACGCCAGAATCTCTTTCTCCGTCAAATCCTTGAACTTTTTTAACATCGGGACCTTCCGTCGACTTTTCGAGAAAGCAGCATGGCATAAAGCCCGCGCTGAAGTCATCTCGCGCCCGGCGTGCATCTAACCTGCGAACCAAAGGTGTCATCCTTCCCCCGCGTTATAGGAGAGATAAAATGCCGGAATCGAAGTCCGCGGAAAACGAAAAACCAATTTCCCGCGACCAGTTGGCGGAGTTGTTGAACGAAGACCTCTCGCGCGAGTATCAGGCGATCATCGCGTACGTGGTCTATTCGCAGGTGTTGAAAGGCGCCGCTTACATGAGCATCGCCGACCAGCTGCAAATCCACGCCGGGCAGGAGCTGCAACACGCGCTGACGCTGTCCCGGCAGATCGACTATCTCGGAAAAATGCCGACGGTCACGCCCAAGCCGGTGAAGACCTCTGAAGACGCCAAGCAAATGCTGCGTTTTGATTTGGAGAACGAGAACGAAACGGTGCGAAATTACCGCGACCGTATCCGCCAATGCGAAGCTCTCGGCGAATTCGCCATGGCCGAGCAAATCCGCCAAATCCTCATGCAGGAACAAGATCACCAGATCGACCTGGCGACGGCGCTTGGAGAAGAAGTGCCCGACATGAGCAAGCTCAGCAAGAAAAGCTAGCCGTCGGAACGGCACTCGCTCGAACGCGGATCGAGGCGGAGTGGGGCGCAGCGGCGCTGGGCCCTGCAAGGAAGATCTGGATCGGGGTGACACATGTCCTTCGCTCGTCTTGCCGGCTCGGGCGGCCCTGCGTTCTCTGTGCTAGAGTGTCCCGCGTTATGACCGCACGGCACAGGATATTTGCCCACATCGGCGTTCTCTTGGTGTGCATCTCCCTAACAGACTCGTTGCGCGCACAGCAAAAACGAGGCATAACGGCCGAAGACTATCTCGCGTTTGAGTTTGCCGGCGACCCGCGGTTTTCGCCCGACGGCAAGGTCGTCGCGTATGTTGTGACGACCATCGACCAAAAGAAAAATCGGCGCGAATCATCGGTCTGGCTGGTTCCGGTAGACGGTTCCGCCGTGCCGCGCAGAATCAGCACCGAGGGATTCAGTTCCAACTCGCCCCGCTGGAGTCCTGACGGCAAGACGCTGGCAATCCTTTCCGCGCGATCCGCCGATCCTGCCCCGGCAGCGGGCGACACACCGAAGCCGCAGATCTATTTGCTTTCCATGACCGGTGGCGAGGGCGTGGCGCTCACGAAGCTAAAGAATGCGGTGCAGGGTTACCAATGGTCGCCCGACGGCAGCCGCATCGTTCTGGTTACCGCCAGCGGCCCCAGCGACGCGATCGCCCCGGCCGATCGCAAGAGCGACGTTCGCCACTACACGCACATCCAGTACAAATTCAATGACACCGGATGGTTTGACGACAAGCGCCGCCACCTGTGGGTCGTCAATGTGCCGAGCGGGGAAGCCAAGCAAATCACCGACGGCCAGGACTGGAACGATACCGATCCGCAATGGTCGCCCGACAGCACGCGCGTCGCTTTCGTGTCCGATCGTACGGGCAAGGCTTACGACGACAGCCACAATACGGACGTGTGGGTCATCCCTGCCGCCGGAGGCGCGCTTACCAAGATTTCCGATCACGCTTTTGAAGATGAAAGTCCGCGCTGGTCACCGGACGGCAAGCAGATTTTGTTCACCGGGCAAACCACGCGTCACCAGTTTGCCAAGCTCTACGTCGCGAATTCTTCCGGAGGCGCGGTTTCACAGCTTGCCGTCAAGAACCTGGACGCGATCCCCACGGAATTGGCGTGGCCGGTGCCTGGTTCGTTCTTTTTCGCCGCAGGCGTGAAGGGCGAAACGCAATTCTTTTGCGCCGATGCGGCCGCGCGCACGTTTGCCGCGGTCGTCTCCGGTCCTCGGGGCCTTCACGCTTTTGACGTCAACGCCGGCGCCGGCAAGATGGTTTATCTCGCCAATGATTTCCAGCATCTCGATGATCTGTACATCGCAAATCTGGACGGCACCGGCGAACAACAGTTGACTCATCTCAACGCCGCGTTGTGGGCGCGGCTGGATCTTCAACCCGTCGAGCGCCTGCCGTACAAAAGCAGTGATGGCAGGCCGGTCGAGGGCTTCTTCGTGAGACCGCTTGGTTGGCGTCCGGGCGTGAAATATCCGATGGTTCTCGTCATTCACGGCGGGCCGGAAGGAATGTTCGGTGTCGATTGGTATCACGAATTTCAGGTCTATGCCGCCAAAGGCTGGGCCGTTTTCTTCTGCAATCCGCGCGGTTCCACAGGCTACGGAGAAAAGTTCGAACTGGGCGAGGTCAACAACTGGGGCCGCATGGATTATCAGGACATCATGGCCGGCGTCGATGCCGCGCTGCAGAAATTCCCCTGGATCGACTCTTCGAAGCTAGGCGTGACCGGTGGAAGTTACGGCGGGTACATGACCAACTGGATTGTCTCGCACACCGATCGATTCCAGGCCGCGGTGACGCTGCGGTCGGTCTCGAATTTCATCAGCGACGAGGGCACCCGCGACGGCGCCTACGGTCACGAAGAATATTTCAAAGGACTCGTGTTCGATGATTTCGATCAGTATTGGGAAGCCTCGCCCTTGAAATACGCCCGCAACGTGCACACTCCCACGCTGGTTCTCCATTCCGACAACGACTTCCGCGTCCCCATCGAGCAAGGCGAACAATGGTTTCGTGCCTTGCAACACTACGGCGTTCCCTCAGAGTTGGTGTTGTTCCCCCGCGAAAACCACAATCTGACGCGCACCGGTGAGCCAAGACATCTCGTCGAAAGCCTGAACTGGCAGCTCTACTGGTTTGATCGCTATCTCAATGCCAACACCAATGCCAAGCCGCCGGATGCGCAAGAACCTGCAAAGCCGCGCGAATCGGGAGCCGTTTCCCAATGAACTCCTGGCCTCTGGCGTGAAAAGGCGCGTGCGGCGCGCGGTACGGGGGCCAATCATGCGACAGAACGACTAAGCCCGCACGAGCGCCGGTATTTTTCGTGGGACTCGTCTATCGTGGGCTCACCGCAACAACTCTGCGCCCGCAGAACCCAATCGCGCGCCCGTGCCACTGTCTCACTTTGCACTTGGCCCCGCCCGCGGAGACTCGCCGCCAGGGAGTCCGCTATCTCTTTCGATTCTCACGCGTTGCGGCTTTCGCGCTGAATCCACCGCGCTTCGCAACGTTCCATTCGGGCACAAAGCGCCCGGCTGACTGGTCAATGCGGAACTGTCCGCCTGCCACCTTTTTTGGCTCGCCTTTCTTTCGCCCCCCTTTCTTTGCCGGTACTTCCGTACTACCATCGCAAGCGGCCCGTCCTACTTTGCTGGGGTACGGTCCCTCTATTGGGTTTTTTTCGCTTACCGCCTAGACTTTCACTATTGCAGGCACTTTGTTTGCAGTGATAGTGAGGGAATCAGTTATGGCAACCCAAGATTTTATGAGCAAGACACCACAAAACGGCGTACCGCCAAACCGCACCACGACACAGACCGAGCGTCGCGGCACCCGGCGCTGCAAGATCACACAGTTGATGCGAATTCGCCCCTCGGATCCCGAGAAAGAACACTTCGAAGACCTTCGCGGCACCATGAGCGTTTCGCGCAGCGGCGTCTATTTCCAGACCAGCGAAGGCGGCTACGAACTGGGCATGCGTCTCTTCGTCACCATGCCTTATTCGCAAGGCGCCGCTTCCATGAGCCGCGAATACCTGGCCGAGGTGGTCCGCGTCGAGGCGATGTCCAACGGCATGACCGGGATCGGCTTCAAGGTGCTGATGGAAATGGGTATGCAGACCAACCACTCCTACGGCTTTACGGCCCAGGGCAAGTAACGTCGGGCGTCGCCGGCCGGGTTCGAAGAGATACGCTCGCTGACTAAGGCAGTAAAAAGACTTCGTTCGAAAAAGAAAGGGTGTCCAGAGACAATGGACACCCTTTCTTCCGTTTTGAGGATGGAAAAGTTTGGCGGCCGAAAGGTTCCGGCTATTCGCTGCGTCCGAGGATGCGCATCGCGCGATGCCGGAGCAGCCCGAGCTGCCGGTTCACCGGATGCGTGCGCGTCAGGAAAGAAAGCACCGGCTCACGACGCTGCATCAAGCGGTTCATCGCGATGGTCAGCCGCACATCGCGCCGGGCGAATTTCAATCCTGCTTGAAGCGCATCTACGGCTTCGTCGCGCCTTCCAGCCGTGGCGTAAACCTCCGCAAGATTCAGATAGAGTTGCGCTTGATTGCGCTTCATGCGTACTGCGGCGTCACACAGTCTTTCCGCTTCGCCCCACTTTTGTTCGGATCGTGCCAGAACTACACCTAGATAGGACATGTAGTAGGGGTTGTTTTTGTCGAGGTCCATGGCGCGCTGCATGTGCGGTAGCGCTCTGCCGGCATAATTGTCACGCAACAGGGTCAGCCCTTGCTTGAATTCGCGGAAGGCTTCCGTGTCGAGCATCGTTTCACCTCATCGACCGTTCTGCGGTCGCACTGCATGAGTAGTTGCTGGGTTTAGGGTACGCACACAACGCGGCGCAGCTTCGAGGAGTTCGACACTGCCCGGTGAGAGGCAGATGCAATACGGGTGCCCCGGTCGCCCAGGCCAGCTTCAGCCTGAACATGGGAGCAGTGAGCAGCGTCGCGCTTAAGGTTCCCATCCCAGTCTGAGGCAAAGGTACGCGGGCGGTCGCCAAGATGCTACTGACCAGTGGGACAGTCTTGGGACAGCGGGTCTGGAGTCGCGTTCCGAGCTAGGCGGCGACGTTTCGGCGGTATGGGGCGGGCTCGCGCCCGGCTCTCAGCCCCGGACGGTGTCCGGCGTCGCGATTTTCGGCATGCGCTTCTTCCAGTCCTTGCGCCACTCTTCCCAGTCGCTCACGGTGACCTTGAGCATGCCTTTAGCTGCTTTATGCAACCAACGGCCCTTGCGCGCGGCCAAGTCGCGCTTGATCTTCGTGATCGCCTTGGGACTCCCAAAGTGCATGTTGGCGGTCTCCCACCCCATATCGTACAGAAGGCGTGTCTCATCACGTTCGGCGGGAAGCGAGGCCAGTTCGATGCGGGAGCAATCCGGCGCCAGACGTCGCACGAGCCAGTGCCCTTGAAAGCGCACGCAGGGATCTTTGACGCGAATCGCGCTGTTATTGAGCTTCAAGCCGTACATCTCGTCCGAGGGACTGTTCCGGTACCAGACCCAGGCGGAGGTGCGGATTCCTTTTGCTTCGCGCGCGATGAAGGCGCCTTGCCATGACGACAGCGCCAGGATTCGGGGGTGGCCGAGGCTGCCGAGTCCAGCGACGCGCCGCTTCAACTGATACGACCGCTTGGGCAGCGGGAAGGAGTCCTCTATCAGGTTTTGGGCTTCTCGCGGAGGTTTCGCCGGGTACGGCGGATTCTCCAGCATTTTTTGCCAAAAGCGAACCGGGTCGCGTAGCTTGCTGGTTGCCAGCAGGCGCAGCCACTGATGGTGTTCGGCCAGGACGAAGGCTTTGCCGCCGGCCGCGATCGCCTCGCGGTAGCCCTCCTCGACCGCTTCGGAGGCTTCGCGCCGGGTCACGCCCAGGTGCTCGGCGGCGATGGCCAGGTAAGCGCTTGTGGTGAGGCGGACCAGGTCCAGCGTGTAGGCCGCCGGGAAGGCTTCGTCCAGATCATTTACGCCCCAGATCAGGCGGCCTTCTTCGTCGCGCCAGGTTCCGAAGTTTTCGATGTGCAGGTCGCCGACACCCATGACAAGCGGGGCCCGGGCCACGCCATCGCAAACTTCTGGCCAATGCTGGAGCCAACGGTAAAATGTCGCGCGGAAGAAAGGAAAAGGGGCTTGGGCCATCAGCGCATGCTTGAGCGCGACGTCGCGGCGAACGACGGGGAGGCGCTTGGCGAGCCACTGCTCGAAATCCTGGGTTGCTTTGAAGATATTCATCATGTTCTGCTCGTTGCGTCGTTTCGCTAAAACCCCTGATCGAGGCAAGTTGTGCCGTTCATGCTTTAACTGCGGCGCGTCTTTTGGGGTTCAGGGTAAAGGAGTCTAGCGCCCCTACCATGCGTTTGCGCTATCGCCTCCCTCAGACCTTGGCGTGTTCGGCGCGGTTCGGCGTTGCGTTTCGTCGCGATTCGTAGATCGGGAAGTGCGCGGCGAGTTCGGCTACTTCTCCGCGGACGCGTTGCTCGATTGCGGCGTCGCCCGTGTGGCCGAGGACGTCGGCGACCCAGACGCCGATTTGCTCCATTTCCGGTTCGCGCATTCCGCGCGTGGTGACCGAAGGAGTGCCCAGCCGGATTCCTCCCGCTTTCATCGGGGGCAGGGGATCGAAGGGGATGGCGTTCTTGTTGACGGTAATCCCGGCGCGGTCGAGAGCCTTTTCGGCGTCGGCGCCGGTGATGCCGCGCGGGTGGATTTCGACGAGAAAGAGGTGGTTGTCAGTGCCGCCGGTGACGATGCGGAATCCCTGTTTGGCGACCGAAGCAGCCAGTGCTTTGGCGTTTGTGGCAACTTGCTGCTGGTAGTCGCGGAACGATGGTTCCATGGCTTCTTTGAAGCAGACAGCTTTGGCCGCGATGGTGTGGACGAGCGGGCCGCCTTGCGTGCCGGGGAAGGTGAGCTTGTCGAGTTCTTTTGCGAAGGCCGCTTTGCAGAGGACCATGCCGCCGCGCGGGCCGCGCAACGTCTTGTGCGTGGTGGTGGAGACGATGTCGGCGTGTGGGACAGGACTGGGATGTACGCCGGCAGCGACGAGGCCGGCGATGTGGGCCATGTCTACGAAGAAAAGCGCGTCAACGGCTTTCGCTGCTTTGGCAATGCGCTCGAATTCGATGATGCGGGAATAGGCGCTGGCGCCGGCAACGATCATTTTCGGTTTGTGCTCGTGCGCCAACTTTTCGATTTCGTCGTAGTCGATGCGCTCATCGTCTTTTCGGACACCGTAAGCGACGAATTTGTACATGCGGCCGGAGAAATTCAGCGGGTGGCCGTGGGTGAGGTGGCCGCCGTGGGCGAGATTCATGCCCAGCACGGTGTCGCCGGGCTTGAGCGTGGACATATAGACGGCGACGTTGGCCGACGTACCGGAGTGCGCTTGCACGTTGGCGTGCTCGGCGCCGAACAGTTGCTTGGCGCGGTCGATCGCGAGCTGCTCGACTTTGTCGGCGACTTCGCAGCCGCCGTAGTAACGCTTGCCCGGGTAGCCTTCGGCGTACTTGTTGGTGAAGATCGAGCCCATGGCTTCGAGCACGGCTTCTGAGACGAGATTCTCCGAGGGGATCAACTCGAGGCCGGTGGCTTGGCGCTCGGCTTCTTCGCGGAGCAAGCCGGCGATCGGGGCATCGACGGAGTCGAGCGAGCGCTGCATGCGGTCATTGGCGTCGGTGGTCTTGGTCATCGCGGTCGTCCTTAGCGTCGTCCTTGGCATTGTATGACGGTCCATCTTACCTTGCCCGGGCGCAATTCAGGCTAAAGGGTTGTGCCTGGCTAATCTGGAGGTTGAGTTCGAGGTACGTCCAAAACATGTCATAATCGGCGCCGGAAAAACACACCGCATGGCGTACTGTTCTGGAAAGGTTGAGTCTGCTGGCACTTGGGCGCGAGACATGCGTTTGGCCATGGTGCTCGTCTTGGGAATTTGGTTAGTTTTCCGCGGAGGCTTTGCGCCGGCGTTCGCGCAGGGCAACGCCGGCAGTGGGGACAACGCCGATGTAGTTCGTGGCACGGTGGTGAACGCAATAACGCGTGAGCCCATTGGACAAGCGTTGGTCCTCTCCCTGGACAATCGCTTTGCGACCATGACGGACGATCGCGGGCGGTTTGAATTTGTGATTCCACGACCTGAGGGAGATCGCGCGGATCAAGGTTTCGGGGCTTCGGGCGGCACGATTCCACAAACCGGGAAATTGCAACAGCCGGCGAACAGTCGCCCGAACTTCCTCACGGCTCGAAGGATCGGATTCCTTTTCGACAACAACCGAATGCAAGGAGTTTCGATCGGCCCAGGGCAACAAGACGTCACGATCGAGCTGGTGCCAGAGGCGCGCATCGTGGGGCACGTGATGCTATCCGAGGGCGCGAACGGGATGCAGGTGGAGCTTTACAGGCGCCAGGTGCGGGATGGCCGAGCCCATTGGGATCAACAGGGAATCGCGAACGCACGATCGGATGGAGAATTTCGCTTCGCGGAGCTTTCCGCGGGCTCGTACAAGGTGTTCACGCGAGAATGGCTCGACCGCGATCCAGTGACCTCGAATCCGCGCGCGCAGTTGTTTGGCTATCCGCCGCTTTACTATCCTGCGGCTTCGGATTTTGCGGCGGGCGCGGTTATCCGGTTGACCGCCGGCGAGACGTTCCAGGCCATCCTTACGCCGGCGAAACGGGAATATTATTCCGTGAAGGTGGGGATCGCGAACGCTCCGGTTGGAGCGCATCCGGAGGTGCTGGTGTGGCGGCAGGGAAACGAAGGCCCCGGATATTCGTTGGGCTACGACCCGAGAGACGAAACCATCGACGGCCTGCTGCCGAATGGCAACTATACGGTGCAAGTCACAAGCCAGGGGACGAATTCGTTGACCGGACTCTCGCGCATTACCGTGAGCGGCGCGCCAGTATCCGGAGCGGTGTTGACGCTGGTTCCGGGCACTGCGATTGCAGTGAGCGTGAGCGAAGAGTTTCAGCACGAGCAAGCCACCTCCACGATGCTTTTCCCAGATCGGTTTGGGCGCACTTTCACCGCTAACGGACGCCGACCGAACTATCTGCGGGCGACGTTGGTGCCGGTTGAGGAATTTGGGTTCCGTCAGACCTATGGGTTACGGCCGCCTATGGGACCAGACGACGAGTCGCTGGTGTTTGAGAATGTGCTCCCAGGGCGCTACTGGGTGCATGTAGAAACCAGAGTCGGGTATGTGGCGTCGATCCGTAGCGAGACCACGGACCTGCAGCGTTTGCCGCTAGAGGTGGGGTTTGGAGCGTCGCCGCCGCGGATCGAACTCTCCGTGCGTGACGATGGAGCGGACGTGCAAGGCAGCGTCGCCGGCCTTACAAATAGTGGAAATCGCGGCGGAGCATTTCATTTTTCGGCGCAAACCGGAGGCTTTGTTTATGGCTTTGTTTATATCGTGCCCACGACCGATAGCGGGCAGATGAAAATGACCGGGTTTGGACCGGACGGAAACTTTCGCGTGCAACAACTGCCGCCAGGCACGTATCGGGTACTTGCGTTCGAATATCAGCGGCCGGAATTGGAGTTCGCGAACCAGGAACTGATGTCTCAATACGATTCCAAGGGGCAGGTGATCAGCGTAGTGGCAGGGCAAAGCGAGAATCTCCAATTGTCGCTGATTACGGGGAACGAGTAGCTTTGGGCGAGTGCCGATCGTCGATTCGAACCGCGTTTCGAGCGGTAGCGCTTACGCTGCTTCTCACGAACGCGCTTGTGCGTGCACAGAACACGTCCGGAAATCGGGGCGTAACGTCCGAGGTGTCATACAGGATCTCCGGCACGGTGGTGAGCTCGCTCGACGGGAAGCCCCTCGGCAATGCGCGCATTTCGCTGGTTGAGGCAAGAAATCGAGTTCAGGCCGTCTGGATGGTTACCTCGGAAAACGGGCGCTTTGAGTTCGATTCGATTCCCGCAGGAAAATTTTCGCTGGAAGGGGCGAAGCGGGGATTTATGGGCGCCGGTTATCAGGAGCACGAGCAGTTTTCCACGGCGATTGTAACCGGAGCGGGTTTCAACACCGAGAATCTCGTTTTGCGTCTCACACCGCTGGCACTGCTGGCCGGTAAAGTTATCGACGAGTCGGGCGACCCCGTTCGCAACGCGCAGCTCATGCTTTACGTCGAAAGCCATCAGGGTGGATTGAATCGGATTGAGCGAGTCAACTTCGCCATGACGGACGATCAAGGCTCCTACGAGTTTGCGGAGTTGGCGCCGGGAAATTATTATGTGTCGGTTGCCGCGAAACCCTGGTACGCGGTGCATCCCTCTTCCACTTACGTCCAAGGCGTGGGGAATGTACCGCCTGGTGTGGCTCGATCCTTGGACGTCGCGTATCCGACGACCTTCTACGATGGTGCGACCGACAGCGGTGGCGCCACCCCTATTGCTATCCGCGGTGGCGATCATGTGCAGGCGGACATTCATCTCAATCCGGTGCCTGCACTGCATTTGTTTGTTCGTGCTCCGGCCGAGGCGACGCAGGGTTTCAGCGCGCCCTTGATTCAGCAACGAGTTTTCGACTCACCGGAATTTGTTCCAGCCGAAGAGGCGGGATCTGTCGCTCCCGGGATGATAGAGCTGGTTGGTATTCCTGCCGGGAAGTATTCGGTCACCTCACGCGAGTCAGCGCCCGGCCAGCGCGCGCAATTCGGGGAGATGAATTTGACCAAGGACGGCCAGGAACTGGAGACGCCGCCGAGCGAAGCTTCGGCCACGGTGAAAGTGTCGGTGAAGATGGCGCGGGGAGAACCCCTTCCGAAAGGACTAAACCTCGTGCTCCGCGATTCGCGAAGGCAACCCGTAGCGTTTAAGCCGATCGAAGCAAGTGGGGAGGTTACATTCGAAGATGTTCCCGCGGGTAAGTATGCGGTCCTGGTCAATTCGCAGCCACCACCGCATACCATCGCGCGAATTTCATTACAGGGCGTCGAGACCGTGGGGCACGATATCAATGTGGCGGCGGGCGCTTCGATGGATTTAAGCGCGTCGATTGTAGCTGGAATCGTGAGGGTGGAAGGATTTGCGAAGCGCGGAGGCAAACCGATGTCCGGGGTGATGGTGGCGCTGGTGCCCAAGGATCCGGAAACGGATCCCGAACGAGTGCGAAGAGATCAGAGCGACATGGATGGAAGCTTCGCGTTTCGCGGCGTGCTGCCGGGGTCGTACACGCTCATTGCCATTGAAGATGCGTGGGATTTTCCGTGGATGCAGCCCGGCTGGCTCGAGCGCTACGCGCAACATGGTCAGAATCTGACCATCGGAGAGCTGATGAACGGAGCGGTGCAGCTGCCGGATCCCGTCGAAGTTCAGCTTCGTTAAGGCCCATTACGAGACTTCAAAAACACTTCGCTGTGTGTTTGGGGCCAATCGGGAGACTGCAGGTATGAAACTCAGTGTCTCTACCGCGGCGCTGGCAGACGCGCCGGTGCTGGCCGCGCTGCACAGTGAGGTCGCGGAGGATCTCACGCGGCGCTACGGGCGCGGGCCTTGGTCTTCGCTGCCGACGAAAGAAGGTGTGCTATTCGGCATGCGGCAGTCGCGCGTCCTGGTGGCGCGAAAAGGGAAGCGCATCGTCGGAACGCTGCGGCTGCCCACCAAGAAGCCTTGGGCCATTGATGTGTCGTACTTTACGCCGGTGAACAAGGCGCTGTATCTCGTGACCATGGCTGTGGTTCCTGCGATGCAACGGCAGGGAATTGGCCGGCTATTACTGGAGGAAGCGGTGAAACAGGCTCGGGGCTGGCCGGCGGATGCGATTCGACTGGACGCGTTTGATGCGGAAGCGGGTGCGGGAGCATTTTACGCCAAATGTGGCTTCCGCGAAGTCGGGCGCGTCGTGTATCGGAAAGCACCGTTGATTTATTTTGAGTGGGTTCTGTGACTCGATAATCGATAAGGCGCTGCTGATGGATGGGTTCTCTCAAAGGTAAACGATGACGTCGTCCATAGTGTGGCAGGTTCTCGCCTCGGGCTGGTTTGCGTCGGAAGTTATCCTCGGTGTGGCCACGCGCACCAAGCGGGGCACTGGAAACGTGCGCGACCGGGGATCGCTGATCATCTTGTGGATTGTGATCGTAGCGGCCGTGACCCTCTCGCAGTGGATCGGTGACTCCCAGCCAAGGAATATGTTTGGCGGGGCACATTGGTTGAGAACGGTCGGCATCATCATCATGCTAGCCGGGTTGGCGATTCGCTGGACCGCGATTGTCAGCCTCGGCAAGGCCTTCAGCTCCAATGTGGCGATTCGGGATTCGCAGAAGATCAAAAAGAATGGGTTGTATCGATTCATTCGCCATCCTTCGTACCTGGGGTTGTTGCTGGTGTTTCTGGCGGTGGGAGTGCACTCACGGAACTGGATCGCTTTTGCGGCGGCGTTTCTGCCGACTACCGCGGCGATGCTGTATCGCATTCACGTCGAGGAAGGCGCCCTGAGGTCTGCGTTCGGGGAAGAGTATGTGGCTTATAGCCGGGGCACGAAGCGTTTGGTACCCGGGTTGTATTGAGAAGCGCCGCCAGGGTCGACGATCAATTGTTTCCATCGGCCTCTAACGTTCAGGCTGCGGGACAATGGTATATTCACCGCGTCAGTTTCGGCACGGACGGAGTGAACCGAAATGTCCCAGACCTTGGTGCGCCGCGGCCTGCGGCGTGAATTCCTGATTCCATTCCTCGGCTGTATCCTGCTGTGCATCGCGGGCATGTTTGGCATCGCCTTGCGCGCGCAGGACAAGAATCCGTTTGCAGGCAATGCCAACGCGACGAAAGTGGGCGAGTCGCAGTTTCGCGCAAACTGCGCGTTTTGTCATGGCCTGGGTGCGCGGGGCGGCGGGCGCGGGCCGGACTTGACGCGTGCGCAGAAGCGCCATGGAAACGCCGACGCGGATTTGTTTCGTACTATCAACGAAGGCGTGCCGGGGACGGCCATGCCTCCGAACGGAGCGACTCAGCAAGGTGTCGGGATGACCGAGGAAGAGGTCTGGCAGGTGATCACCTACATCCGCAGCGTGCAGAACAAGGCCGATGCGCAGGCGGCCGGAAACGCGGCGCACGGCAGGGAATTATTTTACGGGTCGGCGGCTTGCGCGAATTGTCATATGGTGTCGGGGAAAGGCGGGCGCCTGGGGCCCGACTTGACAACGACCGGGTCGGCGCGGTCGCTGGACTACTTGGTGGAGTCGGTGCGGAACCCTAGCAAGAGGTTGGCGCAGGGGATTTCCGAGGCGATGAAGGAATTCTCGCAGGAGTATTTGACGGTGACGGTGGTCGATGGCAGCGGGCAGCAGTATCAAGGCAGTGTTTTGAACGAAGACAATTTTACGCTGCAGATGATCGATACGCGGGAGCAGTTGCATTTGTTTGACAAAGGCAAATTGCAGTCGGTGAAAGAGAGCCGGCAGTCGCTGATGCCGGCTTACGATCAGAAGATGTTGCCGGAGAAAGATTTGCAGGATTTGTTGGCGTTCTTGCTGACGGCTGATTCCGGCGCGGAAGGTGCGAAGTGAGCAGACCGAGTTTCTGCGCAGGGGCGACGCGTTTCGTTGTTTTGGCCTGGGTGGGGCAAGGGCGCGCAGGACAAGGCCCGCCGTTACAAGTGCGACGGGCAGCGGTCTTATTTTGCAGCGTGGTGTTTGCGGTGCTCACGGTTTGCACTGGCGCGGCGCGCGGGCAGGTTACGCCGCAGCGGCTGCTGGATTCGGCGGGCGAGCCGCAGAATTGGTTGATGTATTCAGGTGACTACGCGGGGCGCCGCTACAGCTTGCTTGACCAGATCACGACGGCGAATGCGTCTGGGCTCGTGCCGAAGTGGGCGTACCAGACCATGGCGGGAGGAAAATTTGAGACTACGCCATTGGTCGTCGATGGCGTTTTATATGGAACCGGACAGGACGATCGCGCATATGCGCTCGATGCGCGATCGGGCCGGCCGATCTGGCAATATCAGCGGGCTCTGCCTGCAGACATCCGACCTTGCTGCGGGCGCGTGAATCGCGGGCTGGCGATTCTGGGCGACAAAGTCTTTCTGGGAACGCTTGATGCGCACGTGATCGCCCTCGATGCGAAGACCGGCAACGTCGTTTGGGATGTGACTTCGGTGGATTATCGCGGCGGCTACAGCTTTACGCTGGCGCCGCTGGCGATTAGGAATCTTGTGATGGTCGGCGTTTCCGGAGGCGAGTACGGCATCCGTGGATTTATCGATGCATATGACGCTTCGAGCGGCGAGCGCAAGTGGCGTTTTTACACGACGCCAGGGCCGGGCGAGCCAGGACACGATACCTGGGAGGGCGACTCGTGGAAAATCGGCGGCGCGCCAGCGTGGATTACGGGAACATACGATCCGGCGACCAGCACCACTTTCTGGACCACGGGGAATCCTTCGCCATCGAATCGCGGCGCGGGCCGCGCGGGCGACAATTTGTACAGCAACACGCTGCTGGCGCTCGATCCCGACACGGGCAAACTGAAATGGTATTTTCAGTTTACCAAGCACGACGAGCACGACTACGACGCCACGCAGGTTCCGGTGATGATCGACCAGGACGAGAAACACCTGATCGTGCAGGCGAACCGCAATGGATTCTTCTATATTATCGATCGCGCGACGGGGAAGCTGGTCTCGTCGAACGCCTACGCCAAAGTCACCTGGAGTACGTCTAAGGATGCCGAAGGGCGCCCGGCGCTGGACAAGAACGGATCGCCGACGTTGGAAGGGAATCGCGTGTGCCCGGGTGCAGCGGGCGCGACGAACTGGATGTCGCCGACCTACGATCCGCAGACGAAACTGTTTTACGTGACAGCGCGAGAGCAGTGCGACATTTTCAGCACGGCGCCGCAGACCTTCGAGAAGGGTCACGCGTATTATGGAAGCGCGTATTTCCCGAATGATGATGCCGAGCCGTTCTGGGGTGCGTTGCGCGCCATCGATCCGCTGACCGGGGCGTTGAAATGGGAATGGAAGCACCCGTCGCCGACCTGGTCCGGCGTGCTTTCAACCGCGGGCGGACTGGTTTTCACCGGCGACGCGGAGGGGAATTTCATCGCGCTGGAGGCGAAGTCGGGCAAAGTTCTGTGGCACTTCCAGTGCGGCGCTTCGGTGTATTCATCACCAATGTCGTTCGCGGTGAATGGCCAACAATATGTCGCGGTCGCGGCGGGCAGCGCGCTGTTCACGTTTGGCCTGCCGTAGCTTAGGGGAAGCATGCAACCAGAACGCCGGCTTAGCCTCAGGTTTCGATTTGACGCGCCAGCCGAAGTGTCGTGGGAAAATTCGGCCTCGAAAATTACCGCGCGCGTGACCGAAATCGGTCCAAGCGGCTGCTATCTACAGATGGCTAGTCCCGCCGACACGGGAACTTCCGTGTTCATCAAAGTTTTTGCTGAAGGAAGCTTTTTTGAGGCGCACGCCACGGTTGTTTATTCGCAGCCGAATATGGGGATGGGGGTGGCGTTTCGCGACCTGAAACCTTATTTCGTCGGCGAGCTGAAGAAATGGCTGCTGGCCGCGATGCATGCGAAACAGAAGCCGCGCTCGTGATTTTTGGGGCGCCGCTTCGCGTTAGAATAAGTCCATGCAGAGGAAAATCTTCTGGGGCACCTTCACGCTCCTGGGCCTGCTGGCGGATATGGCCCTGCCGTTGTGGTGGGCACTGGCGGCAACCATCCCCATTGGTGTTCTTAGTTGGTGGATCGCATATCGCAGCGACTGGTTCTAGACTGGTATTGAGGGAAGAAGGTCAATCTTCCTTTGAAGAGCCAAACTTTTTGAAGCTATGGACGGACGCGTCCGTCCGTGCTTGCGGTCTTTCGCTCGGGATAGAGCCTTTGGAATCGATAGGTTGGGGACGGTTCGACCGATTTTGATGATATTGCAGACTCATGATTATTTTTATGAAGTTATTACAAAGTTCTCTTCGAACTATGCCGGATTCGATCTATCCTGAGGACCAGAATCGCGCTCACCGCGCGCGCTTGGTCGTTCTCCTCCTGCTCCTGCTTTGCGCGCCATTTGCTTGCGCTAGCGATTCCCAGACCGACGCTGCCTCGAAAACCGTGAGCGGCCGTGTGGAGATCGCGGGTTCCAAGATCTATTACGAGGAATGCGGCTCGGGCGCGTCGGCGGTGGTCTTGTTGCACGATGGGCTGCTTCACTCGGTGACTTGGGATGGCGTGTGGAAGCCGCTTTGTGGGAAATACCACACGGTGCGCTACGACCGGCGAGGGTACGGCCGCTCGGAGGTGCCGAAAAGCTCATTCGCCCCCACCGAGGACCTCTACGCACTACTGACTCGTCTGAAGATCGAGCATGCCGTAGTGGTTGGAAATTCCTCGGGAGGGGCGCTGGCCATTGATTTTGCGCTCGCGCACCCGGAAATGGTCGATGGTTTGTTTCTGATTGGGCCGGTCGTGGACGGCATGGGGGTCAGTCCGGCGTTTATCGAGCGCGGCGAGAAAAATATGGCGCCGCTCAAGGACGGCGATACGAAGGGCGCTGCCGAGAATTGGTCAAAGGATCGCTTCCTCATCGGCGAAGGGCACGAGGCCGCGCGGAAGAGGGTTTACGACGTGCTCTCGGAGAATCCCCAAAACCTGAAATACACCGGCGAGTTCGAGATCCACAATTCGCCACCGTCCGATTCCCGGCTCGGCGAAATTCATGCGCCTACGTCCATCGTTGTCGGCGAGTTCGACATTTCCGACGTACACGCGCACGCGGGCGCGATTGAGGCGGGAATTGCGGGCGCCGAGCGAGACATCATCATCAATGCCGGGCATCTGGTGCAGTTGGAACAACCAGGCGTGCTGATGGAAAAACTTGTGCCCTTCGTTGACCTGCAGGAACGCAAGACGGTGAGCGTACCGCCCGAGGTTCTGCGCGGGTATGTGGGGTTGTACAACGCGGGGCGTTGGGTTGTCACTATCGGGATCGAGGATGGCCACTTGACCATGCTAATTCCGGGCCAGGCCGTGTTCCCTTTGTTTGCAGAATCGCAGGCGAAGTTCTTCTTGAAAGTGGCTGATGTGGAGATCGAGTTTGCGAAGGACGCTAAGGGCAATGTGAGCCGGGCGGTGATTTATCAGGATGGAGAGACGATCAAAGCTCCCCGGATCTAGGGTTCGGCTTGTTGCAATGCGAACCCGCAGCGCATCAGGCGAAGATCCTTCCTTCAGTGACAAAAAACGAATCCGACCTGAGGCGCTCAGATGATGCAGATCGCCCGTGAATTTGGTATTCGAAGCCGACAGATCAGCACCTTTCGGTGAGCGCATTTTTAGAAGACCCACAACCGCGCCAGCTTCGTGCTCTTCCAGCTGCGAATCGACAATGGGCCTCTGAGCGTCGCGCCGGCCACGTGATCCGAAGCGCGTCGGCAATCCGATAACTGCCGGCCAACAAATAAAACTCGCCGTTTGCTTGAGGTGACGAATCAGTGTGAAAATGAAGGCTATGAAAAAATCAACTATTTCTGTGGCAACCGTATTTTTGACCGGCGCGTTGGTGCTGGCTGGAGCTTCGCTGGCGCAAGACGCGCCCGCGGCGAAGCCCGCCCCGGCGGCAACGCCCGCGCCGGCCGCGAAGGCAGCGCAGACGCCGGCGGCGAAGACCGGGCAAGGCACAGCCGCGAAGAAGCCTGGCCCTGCTCCGCTCGTTCTCAAGACTCCGAAGGACAAAGAGAGCTATGCCATTGGACTGAATATCGGAAAAGGACTGCACAAGGATGCTGTGGATGTTGACCCGGCCATCCTGGTGCGCGGATTGAAGGATGCGCTGGCTGGCGGGAAGACGCTGATGACCGATGACGAAGCAAAAGCCGCAATGGTCGCGCTCCAAGCCGACGTCCGAAAGAAACAAGAGGCGAAGATGGCGATCGTAGGGGATGCGAACAAAAAAGAGGGTGACGCATTTCTGGCGGAGAACAAGACGAAAGATGGCGTGGTCACGCTGCCGAGCGGGCTTCAATACAAGATCTTGAAAGAGGGCACCGGACCGAAGCCGACGGCTAAGGATTCCGTGGTCTGCAACTATAAAGGCACGCTGCTCGACAACACCGAGTTTGACAGCTCGTACAAACGCGGGCAGCCGGCCACATTTCCGGTGGGGCAAGTCATCAAGGGCTGGACCGAAGTCCTACAACTGATGCCGGTCGGTTCGAAGTGGGAAGTGTTTGTTCCGTCCGACTTAGGCTATGGCGCTCGCGGAGCCGGCCCGGGCGCTCCGATCGGGCCCAACGCGACGTTGATTTTCGAGATCGAATTGCTGTCGATCCAGAACAAGTAGGCCGTTGGCCCTGTTGAGATCCTCGCGATCGTAATGCCGATGGTGAAAAGCGGATCCCTCACCCAGTCAAACCTGCCGGGTTCGGGTTGGCATCTGTGATACATAGAGCGCGGCATTCAGGGATTCAACCAGCTTCCGGGTGGCGCTTCGTTTGACACGTCGCGATACGTCCGCTACGCTTTCGAGTTTGCTCGCGATGATTTTTCTCTCCTGAGAAGAACGGACGAAACGCCGCATGGCTGAAGAAAAGCTCCCAACCCGCGCACAGGATTTTTCCGAGTGGTACAACCAGCTGGTGCTGAAGGCGCAGTTGGCCGACTATGCGCCGGTGCGCGGCTGCATGGTGGTGCGGCCTTACGGCTGGGCGCTCTGGGAGAACATGCAGCAGGCGCTGGACCGGCGCTTCAAGGCCACCGGGCACCAGAACGTCGCGTTTCCGCTTTTGATCCCTCGCAGTTTTATCGATAAGGAAAAGCATCACGTCGAAGGATTTTCGCCTGAATTAGCTGTTGTCACCATCGGGGGCGGGGAAGAACTCGCCGAACCTTTGGTACTGCGACCGACTTCGGAAACCATCATCGGGCACATGTGGTCGAAATGGATTCAATCGTACCGCGATCTGCCGGTGCTGATGAACCAGTGGAACAGTGTCATTCGCTGGGAACTGCGCACCAAGCTCTTCCTGCGCACGCTGGAATTTTATTGGCAGGAAGGCCACACAGCGCACGCCACGCGGGAAGAAGCCGAAGCCGAAACGCGCCAGATGCTCGACATTTACACCGATTTCGCCGTCAACGATGCCGCGATTCCGGTCATTCCCGGCAAGAAGTCCGACGCCGAAAAATTCGCCGGCGCTGACATCACCTATTCCATCGAAGCCATGATGGGAGACGGCAAGGCGCTGCAATCCGGGACGTCGCACTTCCTGGGGCAAAACTTTGCGGAAGCATTCGAAGTTCGCTACCTCGACCAAAACGGCCAACTGCAGCACTGCTGGACGACGTCCTGGGGCCTCTCCACGCGCGTAATCGGCGCCATCATCATGGTCCACGGCGACGACCAAGGCCTGGTCATGCCGCCAAAACTCGCGCCGTACCAGGTGGTGATTGTTCCGATCTTCAAGACCGACGAAGAGAAATCTTCGGTTATCGACGCAGCCCGGAAACTGAAAGCCGAACTCGTCAAAGCCAACATCCGCGTCACGCTGGACGAGCGCGAAGGCAACAGCCCCGGCTGGAAATTCAACGACTGGGAGATGCGCGGCGTGCCGGTGCGCGTCGAACTCGGCCCGAAAGACGTCGCCAAGCAGTCCGCCGTCCTCGCCCGCCGCGACCGCCCTGGCCGCGAAGGCAAAGTAAGCGCGCTCCTCGCCGGCCTGCCGCAGACCATCGAGAGCCTGCTCGCCGAAGTCCAGCAAGCCATGCACGACAAAGCCCTGGCCTTCCGCAAAGCGAACACGCACGACGCCAATACTTACGAGGACCTGAAAAAAGCCGTCGAAACCGGTTTTGCTTTTTCGCCCTGGTGCGGCAGCGCCGACTGCGAAGCCAAGATCAAGGAAGAAACCCGCGCCACCATGCGCTGTATCCCGTTCGACCAGCCAGGGTCCCCCGGCGGCTGCGTATACTGCGGCAAACCTGCCCTTGAGCGGGCTATCTTCGCCAGGGCTTACTAGTCGGCAGGGCTTACTGATACGCGTCTTTTTTGGCCTTTGCCCCGTTCCTTTCCGGGAACATCCTTCTCGCCTCGTTCTCGACACCCTTGCACCCGGATGCTAGCTTGGGGAGACATCGTAGCGTTATTCATTCTTACCGGCCGACGACGAATGACCGTGGTGCCTGGCCGGTACCGGGAGAGAACTTGGTATTTCACGCCAGAATTGGCGATCCGTGCGTTTCCGTTTCCCGTTCTCAACGCGGGGGCGGAACGATCAAAGCGGTCCTCTGGACCGCCATCCTGGTCTATGGCGCTTTTGTGGCCTACAAAATCCTCCCCGCCTACGTCGCGGAGTACCAGCTTGCCGACAAAATGCAGGAGCAGGCGCGTTACGCTAACGTGAATCGATACAATGAGGAACAGGTGCGCGACAACATCTTCAAGGTCGTGAAGGATCTGGAAATTCCCGTCAAGCGCGAGGACATCAAGGTGGTCGCCAACCAGGATCTCGTGAAAATCAGCATGGATTATACGATTCCCGTGGACCTTCTCGTCTATCAGCTGAATCTCCATTTCACGCCCACGAGCGAAAACAAGAGCTTGTAACGCCGGTACCAGGATCTCGCGCCGACTTTCGCATGGCCACCTCCGCACCAGGAATGGGCGCGGACATCTCCACGGCGGTCGAACTGCGTCTTTCTTAGTGTCCGAGGTTGCGAGAGAATAGAAGTCCAGCCCTACGAGGTCTACGTTTGCGCATTCGCATCCAAAAGGGTTTCTGGACGTCCATTTTCGGCCTGACGCTCCTGGGCGTCGTCTTCGCCATTTTCATCACCTGGGTCAGCATCGTCACCTATTTCTACGTCAAATATTCCCGCATGATCGATGCTCGCCTTTCCGGGCATGTCCTTCAGAACACGACGCAAATCTTCTCGGCTCCCCAGCGCATAGCGGACGGCGAAGTGTGGAGCGCCGAGGAACTAGCCACCTACTTGACTAAAGTTGGTTATCGCCCCGAGAAAGACGACAACGCGCTGGGACAATACACCCTTCAGGCGAACGCCATCGACATTCGACCTTCCAAGCTTTCCTACTTTGCGGGGTCGAACGCTCTGTCCGTGGTTTTCGCCGGCAAAGCCATCAAGTCCATTCGTCCACTGGGCGGCGGCTCCGACCTGGGCATGGCCGACATCGAACCCGAACTGGTCACCAACCTCTTCGATAGCGCCAGGGAAAAGCGCCGCCCAGTCCGCTACGACGACCTCCCGCCCACCCTGGTCCACGCCATTCTTTCCGCCGAGGACAAGCGTTTCTTCGAACACGGCGGCTTCGATTTCGTGCGCATCCTCGGTGCCGCCTGGGCCGACATCCGCCACAGCAGCAACCACTACCAAGGCGCCAGCACCATCACCATGCAGGTCGCCCGAACCTTTTTCTTTTCCAACGAGCGCACCTGGCGGCGCAAAGTCGCCGAAGCCATGGTCTCCATGGAGCTTGAGCAGCGTTTCACCAAGCAACAAATCTTCGAGCTCTACGCCAACGAAGTCTATCTCGGCAATCGCGGCAGCTTCGGCATCCGCGGATTCTCGGAAGCCAGCGTCGCCTACTTTGGAAAAGATCTCCGCCAACTCTCGCTCGCGGAATGCGCTTACCTCGCCGGAATCATCCGCGCTCCGAATTACTATTCGGCCGCCGACAGGCACCCGGAGCGCGCCATCCAGGCCCGTGACCGCGTCCTCCCGCAAATGCTGGAGAATAAGTACATCACCGAAGCCGACATCCAGGACGCCAAGCGCACCCCGCTGAAAATCGTGCACACCTCGGTGGCCGGCAGCGAAGCGCCTTATTTCGTTGACATGGTGAAAGACCACCTGCTCGACAAGTATTCTGAAAGCGAGCTGATCAGCGAAAATTTCCGCGTCTACACGACGCTCGACCCGGCCCTCCAGCGCGCCGCTGCCGCTGCCATCGAGACCGGCATGAAGAACGTGGACACGCTGCTCGCGAAAAAATACGCGAAGTGGCGCAAGGAGCAGGAGAAGAAAGGAACCAACGAGCCCATTCCCCAGGTGCAGGGAGCGCTGGTCGCGCTCGATCCCCGCACCGGCGAAATCAAAGCCGTCATCGGCGGCCGCGACTATGGTCAGAGCCAGCTCAATCACGCGCTCGCCCACCGCCAGCCGGGCTCCGTCTTCAAGCCCTTCGTATACGCCGCGGCGTTCGACAATGCCATCGACAACGTCCAGCCCATCGTTACTCCGGCCACCACCGTCGACGACGAACCCACCACGTTCGAATTCGACGGCAAGGAATACACACCCAACAATTTCGGCCAGAAGTTCATGGGCCACGTCACCGCTCGCGAAGCGCTCACCAATTCGCTGAACGTCGCGACGGTAAAAATAGCCGAGATGATCGGCTATGGCCGTGTGGTGCAGATCGCTCGCCAGATGGGCCTCGGCACCAACATCCAGCCGACGCCCGCGGTTGCCCTCGGCGCTTACGAAATGACACCCGTGGATGTCGCCGCCGCGTACACAGCGTTCGCCGACGGTGGCACCCGCGCCGAACCCGAGTTCATCAACAGCGTCATCAGCGCGAACGGCGCCGTCCTCGAGAAGAACACGCCGCAGACTCACGCCGTACTCGATCCCCGCGTCACCTTCCTCGTTACCAGCGTGCTCAAGGATGTGATGAACCACGGCACCGCCGCGGGTGTCCGCGCGCGCGGCTTCACACTGCCTGCCGCCGGTAAAACCGGCACTTCCCGCGATGGCTGGTTCGCCGGTTTCACCTCCAATCTCGTCTGCGTCATCTGGATCGGCTTCGACGACAACCGCGATCTCGGCCTGACAGGTGGTGTTGCCGACGCCCCCATCTGGGCGGACTTCATGATTCACGCCACCGCTCTTCCCGCTTACAAGGATGTCAAAGACTTCGCCGCGCCCGACGGCGTGCAATCGGTCATGATCGATCCGGAGTCGCTCGAGCTAGCCACTCCCAATTGCCCGACGACGCGCGAAGAAGTCTACGTGCTCGGCTCCGCCCCGACCCAATTGTGCGAATTGCACGGCGGAGGTCACGGCGTCGTTTCCTCAACAGGTTCGTGGCTCTCTCATGTTTTCGGGGGCGGTGAGCCTAAGCAGCCGCCTGTTGCGGTCGATGTCAACGGTCAGCCTCTTCCCTACGACCCGAACCGCCCGCCCAACGCCACCGGCCAGGGTGCCGCTGTGGACGCAAACGGCAAGCCCATCGAAAAGAAAAAGAACCCTTTACAGAAGATTTTTGGTATATTTGGGGGTAAGAAGAAGCAAGATCCGGATAAGCCAAGGCCGGATGGCAAAGGAGACTCGCCATGAAGCTAGTTTCTCTGGCGGTTTCGGGAAGTATCCTCCTACTGACTTTAGCAGTTCCTTCCCATAGTCAGACGAGCACGCAGGAAATGACCGCGCAGATGTTTGCCGATGGGGCTTCCATTCCCATGCAGGCTCCGTCTCAGGTCTCTACGGCTCGGAGCGCGCCCGTTCGCGATCTGTCGCCGGAAGAGATGGGCGACCTGTTTATGGCGCGCAAGCAGTATTTCGAGGCCGCGCAAGCCTTCAAGCACCTCTCCGACGACAATCCGCGCAATGCCGTCTATCTGAACAAGCTCGGCATCGCGCTGCATCAACAGGAAGCGCTGAATCTCGCGCTCAAATATTACGAGCGCGCGTTAAAGGTGGATCCGCGGTACGCCGATGCGCAGAACAATATCGGCACGATCTGGTATCAGCGCAAGCGCTACGCCAAGGCCATCCGCGCCTACCAAAAAGCGATCAAAATGCGCGACGACATGGCTGTGCTCTACAGCAATCTGGGCTACGCCTACTTCGGAGACAAGAAATACGAAGACTCCATTTCGGCCTTCCGTACCGCGCTCGCCAAGGATCCGCAGCTGTTCGAGCACAATGCCTCCCGGGCCGGTTCGTTGTTGCAGGATCGCTCCGTGTCCGACCGCGGCCGCTTTTATTTCTTGCTCGCCAAGTCCTTCGCCGAGTCCGGCAACATCGAGCGTTCTGTCTTGTACCTGCGCAAAGCCAAGGATGAAGGCTACGCCTCGCTCGTCGCGGATCTGAAGAAAGACAAAGCGTTCGCCGCCGAGCTACAAATCCCTGAGATTCAGGACATGATCGCCCCCAAAGAGGCCGTGTCCGACACCCAGCAACCGTAACGTAAGGGCGGCGCTCGCTTCGCCCGGTGGCTACTTTGAGTTCGCTGCCCGCCTGCTCGACCAAGACTTGAAGATGCCCGAGCGTCCAAGCGGCGCTCCCTCGCGGCACGAGTCTGTAGGCATCATCGATCACTGACGCGTTCTGTCGTGCGTGCATTTTGAGGCTTGCGTCAGAATCGCGTGGATTTCCCTGTCTCTAGCTGCGGTTTTCCTTGGTCTCGCCTGGATGATTTGACGGGGCTTCCAAAGACAAGGAGTATTTGCGCCGGAAGAACGAGGGGGCCTGCGAAATTCTTCGGAGCACGCGGTGACTGGCGCTATTGGCTGAAAACCTGATTTTCTTGATTTTCGTCCTGCAAGCATTCCCGTTTGGCCAACTGGTGATTTGCCTGCGCCGGTGCGACGTATGTAGACATACGTCGTTCAATGACGCGAGCGAACTACTCCGAACATCGCCTCTGCTACAATTCAATCCAGCATGGGCAAAAATGTTTTCAGCGCGCGCACTGTAGGTTTTTTCTGCGGAGCTTTATTTGCGGTCACTTCGCTCTGTGCCCAGCAACCGGCTCCCACGTCTCGCGCGCCTGGGGCCACGGGCTCCCAACCAGGTGTCTATTTAGTTTTCCCCTTTGAAAATGCCGGTACTTCGCCCCGGCTGGATTGGCTGGGCGAAGGCCTCGAAGAACTGACTATCCAGTATCTTTCTGACGCCCACGAGCAGGTCTATTCCCACGCCGGGCGCGCCGGCGAACTCGAACGCAACGGCCTTCCCGCTTCCGCCAAACTCAGCCGCGCCACCATGCTTCGCATCGCCCAGGATCTGGACGCCGATTACGTGGTTTTTGGCTCCTTCACTTCCGATGGCACTTCGCTCACGGTGGAATCCCGCATTCTCCGCGTTGACCCCCCGGCACTGCTGTCGCCCGTCCGCGAAACCGGTCCGCTTCCGTCTCTGATGGACCTGCATGCCAGCGTTGTCTGGCATTTGCTTTCCGCCAATTCCTCCGCCTATCCGTTCACCGTCCAGGATTTTGCCAAGCTCCAGCGGCCGCTTCGCCTGGACGCCTTTGAACATTACGTGCGTGGCCTGCTCGCCAGCGAAGACGAGCCTCGCCTGCGCGAATTGCGGGAAGCCGCTCGCCTCGAGCCCGCATGGCCCGATCCCGCTTTTGCACTGGGCGAAACCTACGCGTCGCGCGGCGACTGCAACTCCTCCTTGCCGTGGTTCGCGCGCGTCCCGAAGACCCATCACCGGTACGTGGAAGCAATTTTCGCCACCGGTGTCTGCCGCCTGCAGCTGAATCAGCCCGATAAGGCGGAAGAAGTGTTCATGTCACTTCAGGACGCCTTGCGCACCAATTCCGATCGTGCGCCGGGAGCGGGGAACGTCATCTCCGGAGCCGACCTTCCTGAAATCCTCAATAATTTGGGGCTCGCGCGGGCCCGCGAAGGAAAATTACCCGCGGCACAAGCCGATTTTGAACGCGCCACCGAACTCGACCCCGACGAAGACGACTATCCATTCAATCTGGGCATGCTCGCGTTTCGCACCGGTGATTTCTCCGCTGCCGCCAAATCCTTCCGCGAGGCGGTGGACCGCGAGCCCGATAACCCCGAGGACCGCTCTCTGCTGATCCAATCGCTTGAAAAAGACGGCAAGAAAGCGGAAGCTGACGAGGAACGCGAAGCGGTCGCCGAGGCTCTGGGCCCCAATGCGCTATCGCCAGTGCATGTCGATGCCAAAGGCGAACCCCAAGCGAAGCTCGATCGCATCAAGACCGAACTGGATATCACTCCATTGCGCCTGGAAATCCAATCATCGGGCACGACGTTTGCTGCGTCTTCCTCCCCCGTTGGCACTGCCGAAACGCCGGGCACCCACGTTCGTCGCGGGCGGCAGGAATTGGCTGCCGGACGGCTCGACACTTCCGAAAGCGAATTCCGCGCGGCGCTGGCTCTGGACGCTGCAAACGCCTCCGCCCACACGGGTCTTGCGGAACTGGACCGGCGTCGCGGTAAGCTCGACGATGCCGTGAAGGAGCTTCAAGCCTCGCTTGCCACCCGAGATTCTGCTGTGGTCCGCACGGTGCTCGCTAAGGTTTACCTGGACCAAAAGAAATTCGACCTCGCTCGCGCCGAGGCCCAGCACGCCTTGACCCTCGCTCCGAACTACGCCGACGCGAAGGAACTGATCGAGCATCTCCAGAATTCCCGGCCCAACGGAAGTGCGCCGTGACGCGCGGCGATCGGCCGCGATCCTTCCTCGCCTTGATAGCGGCGAGTGTGGCTCGCCATCTTGGTGTTTCCGTTCGATCGCCGCATTCTCCGGACTCGTCGGCCATCGTGGTCCCAGTCTCGGCGATACTCTGTGCCCTCTGCGTCTCTGCGTTAGTCTTTGCCTTTCCCTCCGCAGCCGCAGAAGAACACTCTCCCGCAGCCACGATCCTCGACCTCAAGCTCGATGGCGAAGTCGAACCCATCCTGGCCACGTACCTCGACGAAGGTATCGCCGACGCGGCGCATCGTAACGCCGCTCTCGTCGTGATTACCATGGACACGCCCGGTGGCCTCAGCGACTCTATGAAAGACATCATCCAGCACATCCTGAGCTCACCTGTGCCGGTTGCCGTCCTTGTATCACCGTCCGGTTCACGCGGTGCGTCTGCGGGCTTCTACATTCTCCTCTCCGCCGATATCGCGGCGATGGCGCCCGGAACGCACACCGGCGCCGCCTCGCCGGTCCTTAGTGTCGGCGGCTACCCCGTGGCCATCGACGAAACCATGCGCAACAAAATTACCAACGACGCCATGGCTTTTCTCCGCAGCTTCACCCAGAAACGCGGGCGAAATCCCACTCTTGCGGAAACCGCAATCACCGAGTCCAAAGCCTTCACCGAAAAAGAAGCTCTCGACGGGAAGATGATTGATCTTGTCGCGACCTCCGAAGACGATCTCCTCCATCAACTCAACGGCCGCGAAATAACGCGCTTCGACGGCGCCAAAATCAAGCTGGCGCTTGCGAGTCCCGCGCGCGTCGAGTTCCAGCTTTCCGGACGTCAGCGATTTCTCGCCCGCATCGTCGCGCCGGACATGTTTTTCCTGCTTTTGATTGTCGGTGTCCTCGGTCTGTACACCGAATTCACGCACCCCGGCATGGTCGCTCCCGGAGTGATCGGCGGCATCTGTCTGGTGCTCGCGCTCTACGCCATGCAAATTCTCCCAGTGAATATTGCAGGCGTCTTCCTGATTCTGCTCGCGCTGGCTCTGTTCATCCTCGAAGCAAAATACACCAGCCATGGCGTTCTTTTGGCCGGTGGCATTCTCTCCATGCTTCTAGGGGCGATGTTTCTAATCCGCTCTCCGCTGACCGCCGGCGGAGTAAGCTTAGGCATCGCGATCGCGGTGACCCTTCCGTTCGCCGCTCTGACAGTTCTTCTCATGCGCTTGGTCCTGCGCTCGCGCAAATGGAAGAGCGCCACGGGACGCGAAGAATTGCTTCGCGAACACGGCATCGTCGTTACACCCATCGTAGGCGGCGCAGAGGGCATGATCCGCATCCACGGCGAACTCTGGCGCGCCGTCTCCACGCAACCCGTGCCAGAAGGCCGCCCGGTCCGCGTCCTAAAAATCGAAGGCTTGAAGCTCTACGTCGAGCCACTGGAAACCACTGCTCCAGCCTCCTAGAGTACCGCTCCTTGTCCGGACCCCAACGCGCAAACCCGTCGTCTTTCGCAGACTCCACCAGACTCGGCCTCCTGAGGCGATCCGACCAGGGTCGCCGAAGGACCTTGACGTATCGCCCTGCGTCCTTGTCAGCGTCGGGTTCCTCCGGCCTCAACACTCCCGATACAAACCGACCCAGCTCGTTCCACGAAGAAAGCTTGCGCTTTATTCGCCACTGAGCGAAATTCAATGCGCGTGGGGAGGAAACACTATGTTCGAGTTTGGAATCGGAACAATGGTCATCATCGGTTTCGTCCTGATCTGGTTCTGGAATTCGCTCTACATCATTAAAGAATGGGAACGCGGCGTGGTGCTGCGCCTCGGTCGCTTACTGCCGGAAGCCAAAGGCGCCGGCCTGAATCTCGTCTTCTGGCCAATCGAAACTCTCACCCGCATCAACATGCGCATTGAAACCCTCGACGTGCCGCCGCAAGACATCATCACCCGCGACAACGTCTCTGTAAAAGTGAACGCCGTTTGCTACTTCCGCGTAGTCGACGCGAACATGGCGCTCTCCCAGGTGCAAAACTACACCTACGCCACATCGCAACTCGCGCAAACCACCATCCGCAGCGTAGTCGGCCAGTTCGAACTCGACGAAATCCTGTCCCAGCGCGACAAAGTAAACGCCAAGCTCCAAATCATTCTCGACACTGACACCGAGCCCTGGGGCATCAAGGTCAGCAAAGTCGAAGTAAAGCAAGTCGACATCCCCGAGCAAATGCAGCGCGCCATCGCACGCCAAGCCGAAGCCGAACGTGAGCGGCGCGCAAAAATCATTCACGCCGCGGGTGAGTTCGAAGCCTCGCAAAAATTGGCCGACGCTGCCAAAGTTCTCGAGACCGAACCCACTGCAATCCAGCTACGTTACCTTCAGACCCTTACCGAGATAGGTGTCGAGAAGAACACAACGATTGTGTTTCCGCTGCCTATCGATATCATTAGCAGTTGGGTACAAGCCTTAGGAGGTCAGAAAAAGTAAGGATGGCTTCTCGCGGAAATCGAGGGGGTGCAGGGGATCGCGTGCTGGAGAGCCGGCATGTCATTGGCTTGTTCATGCTGATGCTCGTCTTCTCCGGCGTATTTTTCGCGCTCGGTTATGTTATGGGCCGCAATCAATACGACGGCCAGGTTCGCGCCGCCGGCAACCCGCGCGCAACGCCGGACCCGGTCATTTCTCCGAAGTCCGAGCCCGCTCCTAAGCGCTCGAAAACTTCGCCCTCGTCGCCGGTCTCCACGCCCGATGCGTCTTCTAACGAAAACTCGCAGCCCAGTTCCGACTGGGGCTTTTACAACGCCGGCAAAGTTGCCCCCGACGACCGGTTGAACTCCGCGCCGCCAGCGACCCAACCTTCGGGTACTCCGTCGCCGACTTCAGCGCTCGCGACGAGCAAGACTCCCTCGCACACCTCCAATGTTTCGACCAAATCCGTAACCAGCGCGCAAGCGCCCGTAGGGACCTACACGTTGCAGGTAGCGGCGCTTCGAAAAGAAGCCGACGCGCACGCCGTCGCCGCCAGCTTACTGAAGAAAAAATTCCCCGCCTTTGTGGTCTCGCCGACCTCCGATAAGTATTTCCACGTGCAGGTCGGCCCCTACTCCGATTCCAAATCCGCGGAAGCCGCGAAGAAAGGCCTCGAGAGCGCGGGCTTTAAGGCGATCGTGAAGCACTGATGCCGCAGCGAGCTTGGGCTGATCTCTTTCGTCCTCAACCAGGATCGGCAACTCCCGATTCGTTCCGCTTCGTCTTTGCCGCTCTTTCCGGCGCGGCGCTGTCGTTTTCCTACACCGGTTTTTATCTCAGCATCTATTCGTGGGTTTGCGTCGGCATTTTGCTCATCGTTCTATTCGGCGCGAGGCCCAAGGTAGCGTTCGGTTGCGGCTTTCTTCACTCCATGTTTTTCGTACTCACCTGTTGCCCGTGGCTTGCCACAGTACTCGCGGTCCACGGAGGCCTCTCGAAAGCCGGCGGCTGGGGTATTCTTCTCTTGATCGGCTGCGTGTTCGGGATTCTCACCGGCGCGTTCGCGTGGTCTGTGAATCGTCTCGCTCGGCAAAGCATTCTTCTCGCTTGCGTCGGCACGCCGTTCTTGTGGGTCACCTTCGAGTTTGTCCGCACGCGCATTCCGGAAATCAGCTTTCCCTGGGGCTTACTCGGTTACCCGGCCTCCGCCAACCTCGGCTTGCTTCAGTTGACGACCATCACGGGCATCTACGGCCTCTCGTTTCTGGCCGCCTCCGTCAACGCCTTGCTCGCGTGGTGTGACGCGGCAACCTCCACACCTCCGCGTCGCCGCGTGATCATTCTAGGAGCAACGATCGCGCTCCTGCTCATCGCCATGTTTGCCGGCCCGCGGCTCGTCCCGCAGGCGCATGCGAATCACTACGCGCGCGCCGTGCAAGTCAATTTCCCCGAAGTCGTCGAATATCCCGAGCAATGGTTTGCCTCCCACGCCGCCGATCTCGACGAAATCGAAAATCTCAGCCTCACGCTCGACGCGCGCCGGCCCGACCTCCTGATCTGGCCCGAAGCGCCGGCCCCATTTTCCTTCGAGGACCCGCAATTCGCGAAGATCGCCTCCTCTCTAGCAATCCGCTTCCATCATCCGTTTCTCGCCGGCTCGATTGAATGGCGCCAGCTCCCCGATGGTTCCAATCCACAACGCCGCCACCTCCTGGTCCCTTACAACAGCGCCGTCCTCGTCGATCCCCAAGGCCAGAGCGTCTTCACCTACGACAAGATCCATCTTGTCCCGTTCGGCGAGTACGAACCGTTCCCGCTGATTCACCGCGTGGTGCAAAGCGTCTCCAGCGAAGTAGGCGGCTTCCAGAAAGGTACAAAGTACGAGGTCGCCCATCTCCCCGGCGGCGCCTCGCTCGCTGCGTTCATCTGCTACGAAGCCATCTTCCCCGGCGAAATCCGCAATTTCGCCGCCGAAGGCGCCCAGCTCTTTGTCAACATTTCCAACGACGGTTGGTTTGGCCACTCCGCCGCCCCTGAACAGCACCTGCGCAACGCCCGCGTTCGCGCGGTCGAAAATCGCCGCTGGCTCCTGCGCGTCACCAACAATGGCATCACCGTCTCGGTCGATCCCTACGGCCGCATTTTCAGCCCGCTGCCCTCCGACGTGCGCGCCGCCGTCGATCTCCCCTACGACTTCCGCACCGACGAAACCCTGTACACCCGTTTCGGCGACTGGTTCGCTTGGCTCTGCGTAATCATTTCCGCTATCCTGTTAGCCTCAACTTTCCGGAAAGGAAACACAGCGAACGAGGAAATTCCGATCCCAGTAGGCATCGCGCCAGAACCAGCCATGTAGTGGCCGGCTTTTAGACCGGTAGCGTGTAGGGCGGGGTGTAGTCCTGCGGAGCCCCGCGACCTTTCGAATCGGTGCCGAACCAGGGCTCGGAGCTTCAGGTTACCTTGAGGCAGGAAGGCTCCGACATCGAACCAGGGTCTCGGAGCTTTAGCTCCGACATAGCGCCTGCCTCAACAGGGCTTTAGCCCCTGAGGAAACTCTCTTGGCTCTGGTGACCGGCAACTTCCTCGCGCCAACCCAACCCATGATTCTCGAAGACCTCCAATACCGCTACGAATCTCTAAAGCCCCGCCTCTCGATGGTTCGGAGTTTTCTTTGACGCCCCGCAACACCGCGAGCGCCTGAAATCCCTGGAAGCCCGCGCCGCCGATCCCGACTTCTGGAGCGATCAAGAAGCCGCCCAAGCCGTCCTGCGCGACCGCAAGCGCTCCGAAGACCAGATCGCCGCGGATGACAAACTCACGTCGTTAGCCGGCGACATCGAAACCTACGTCGCGTTAGCTACGGAAGAAACCAACGCCGAGCAGCGCCAGGGTCTGCTGAAAGATCTCGACCACGAACTAACTGCCGCCGAAACCTACGTAAGCGAACAAGAAACGCGCACGTTGCTCTCCGGCGAAACCGACCATCTCAACGCCATCATGACCATCAAGCCCGGCGCAGGCGGCACCGAATCCCAGGACTGGGCCAGCATTCTCCTCCGCATGTACCTCCGCTGGGCCGAACGAAAGGGAATGAACGCGGTAGTCCTCGACGAAACCCCCGGCGAAGAAGCCGGCATAAAAAACGCCACTATCCAGTTCGAAGGCGAAAACGCCTACGGCCTGCTCACTGGCGAAACCGGCGTCCATCGTCTGGTCCGCATCTCCCCGTTCGACCAGGCCGCCCGCCGCCACACCTCCTTCGCCAGCGTCTTCGTAATCCCAGAAATTGACGACCGCATCGAGATCAACATCCGCCCCGAAGAACTCCGCGTAGACACCTACCGCGCCGGCGGCAAAGGGGGCCAAAACGTAAACAAGGTAGAAACCGCGGTCCGCATCACCCACCTCCCCACCAACACGGTAGTCGCTTGCCAAGCCGAGCGTAGCCAAGGCAAAAACCGCGCCCTAGCCATGAAGATGCTCCGTTCCAAGCTCTACGACCTCGAAATCCAAAAACGCCAGCAACACACCGATAAGCTCGACGAATCCAAGCTCGAAATCTCCTTCGGCAGCCAGATCCGCTCCTACGTCATGCAACCGTATCGCATGATCAAAGATCACCGCACCAAGTTCGAAGTCGGAGACGTAGACCGCGTTCTCGACGGCGACATCGACCCCTTCATCCGCTCCTACCTGATGGCCAAGAAAAACAAAGGCAAGCTGGAAGTACAAGTGGATGACGACGATGCGTAGCAAGTAGTTCGATGAAGAGGCGAGTTCATCTCGCCGTTTTCCGATCGGTTGTCTTTCCCGACCCGTCGTTGTTCCCGACGCGTGCAATCCACTAGGGCGCGTCAATAGCTATGCGGCAGTCGCTGCAGGCCAGGCGCACGGCAAAGCGGTCAAAGAAAAAGAGGCGAGGGAAGACAAGAAGGCTATTGCGCGCGCGAAGCTCGACGACTATTCGAAACAAGTCATCGGACCCAGCAGCGATTCAAGGCTGACCTCAAGGCGCTTGCCGACTATTCGACCTACCATTAGCCGTCTCGAAATTCCTTCGCTGCGATCTCGGCGACAACTCCGCCGCCCCTCGACGCTCGCGACGCCGAACGGGTGCAACTCGCGTCTCGGAGGCCCGGCAGTCGGGCCTATACCGAACTCTCCATCAATTCCGCGATTAAGTCCAAATCTCGATTTGGAAATGCCGCGGTGGTTAACCGGGTGCCTATTCAGCGCGCAGCATCGCGACAGGATCGGTCCGAACTGCGCGGATCACCGCTGGCAATGCAGCAAGCAGCGCGACCGCGAGAAGTGTAAGTGACGGGAAGGCGAGCATTGTCAAGTCTGTGGCTTTCACTTGGTAGAACAGCGATTCGATGTAGCGCACTGACGCCATACCGAGCCCCAAGCCGGCAACCCCTCCTATCAGCACCATGGGGAAGACATCGACGGTTACGAGTCGCGCGATGCTACGGGCTTGCGCACCCACGGCGATGCGAATGCCGATTTCGCGCCGACGTTGCAGTACCGAGTAGTGGAGCACGCCGTACAGCCCGACGCCCGCAAGCAGGAGCGCGACAACCGCGAAGAACAGAGCCAGCATCGCGAGCAGCCGCTCGCGGATGGTATGCGATTGATTGATCTCAAGTTGTGTGCGGATGCGGCTTACCCGGAATTCGGGGCGGGCTCGCAGGATCTCCTGCCGGAGAGTCGAACCGAGAGCGAGCGGATTGAAACTGGCGGTACGCACGATGAATGTCGCCTGGCTCTGGGCGATCAACGATTCGCTCATGTCAGTGGCGTGGAACGGGAGGTAGGCTGTTGGCGTGATGGGCTCCCTCATGTCGCGATAGCGTGCGTCGCCGACGACACCCACGATCTGAAACCGGGTCTGGTCCGACGTTTTCTCGAAGGACTTTCCCAAAGGATTTTCACCGTTGAAGTAGGTTCTGACGAAGGCTTGATTGACGAGCGCAGCGCCGGGAGAGGTCTCGGCAGCCAGGAAATCTCTGCCGTCAATCATGGGGATTTTCATGGTGTCGGCCCAACCCGGAGAAACATTAAGAAAGTAAGCGAGAACTGGGCTTGGCGGTGCACCGTTGACCGAAACGAAACCGTTCCAGCCGTTGCCATCGAGCAAAGGCCAGCCTGCCAACGCAACTTTCTCAACACCCGGCACGGTCCGCAAATGATCGGCAACCTGATCCCAGAAAACTGATGCCTGCCGGCTCTTGGTGATCGTATCTAGCGTAAGAAGGCGCTCGGCGGAAAAGCCTGTGGATTGATGGGACAAATGGTCGAAGGAGGTGATGAACAAGCCCGCAACGAAGAGCACAAGAAAGCAGAAGGCGACTTGCACGGCGATAAGCGCTTGCATTAAGCGGCCGCGCGAGCGCGGGTCTTCTCCGCCCTTAAGCGCATTCGCTGGCTTGATTGTTGAAGCGCGCAGCGCCGGGATCAAACCGAACAGAAACGTCACAGCGAGCGTCAGCGCGAGAGCAAATCCAAGAACACGCCAGTCTGCGGGAAGAGAAACGCGCGCTGGATTGTCAGGCGGATTGATCCTGCTAACCACAAACGGAGTAGACCGCCACGCGAACAGTGCGCCGACCGCAGCGGCAAGCAAGGCGATCCATGCGCTTTCGATCAGCACTAGTTGCACGAGGCGTGATCGCCCCGCACCGATGGAAATTCGCAGCGCCATTTCGCGTGCGCGTGCCGCCGCTTGCGCAGTCATCAGGTTTGCAAGGTTCGCACACGCGATCAGAAGTACCAGCGCCACCAAAATGGCGAGTGCTGCGAGAGAAGGTCGATTGTCTTTCTGGAGATCCGATACGCCCGCAGCGGCGGGCTCGAGCACAATCCTCTGGTTCAGGAAATTCTGGATTTTTTGTTTTGGTATTCCCGTGAAACTTTTTGCCCGCTCCTCCTGAAAAGATCGAAAGTTGGCTTGGAGTTTCTCGCGAGCAGGTTCGATGGCGGCACCTGGTTTTAATTGCACGAGCGTCCTGATCCAGCTCCAATCTGCGTGTGTGACTCCTTCGTGCATCATGGTAGGAAGGAAGATATCAGTGACCGTACCTGGCTCGGTGCCGGTGAAGGGTGCTTTTACGACACCAACGATTTCGTAGAGGCCTGCGCCGATGCGAAACGTGCGCCCAATCACTTTCGGATCCTGTCCAAAACGGCTCGTCCAATAGTCGTGGGAGAGAACGGCGTAAGGATGGGCACCGGGTTTAAGATCGTCGTTCTCGGTAAGCAGCCGGCCGAGCGCCGGCTGGAGACCGAACATGCCGAACATATGACCGGAAACGTATTGGAGATACGCCTTTTCGGTCTCCTGGTCCGATGCGTAGGTCAGATCTACGCGCTTGGCCCAGGAGACAGCGATCAGCTCGGCCTGGTCCTTCACGGTGTCGCGCATCAGCTGAAAGAGAGGATACTCAGTGCCGTCGAATGTTCCGGGGATGCCGTTAAAGCTCAGTCCTTGGCGAGAGGCTACGTACAAACGATCAGCACCATCGACTGGAAGAGGACGGAGAAGCAACGCATCGAGGAGTTGGAAGGCGGATATGCACGCACCGACGGCGAGAGCGAGCGATAGGATCGCCGCAGCGGAAGTGATTCTGCTTTTCTTGAGCTGTCGTAAGCCGAAGATGGCGTCGGCGAGAACAGATTCGAGCCACGCGATGAGCTTGGCGTCACGGCTCGCTTCGCGGTGCCGCAGTGCGGACCCGAACGCTCTGCGAACTTCGGCGGGGTCGCGGCCCAGTTCCATCGCTTCTTCGATGTGCGATTCGAGTTCTTCATCGATCTCGCGATTCAAACGATGGCCGCGAACTACATTGATGATGCGTGACCAGAGCGACATGTCAGGCCGTCCTTAGAACACGATTTACGGCTGAAGTCACGGCTTGCCAGCGCGATTGTTCGGCACCAAGTTGCTTCTTCCCGGCCACCGTCAGCTGATACATGCGTGCCCGCCGCCCGCTTTCTTTTGTGATCCATTCGGCGCGAATCCAGCCAGCTTCCTCCATGCGGTGAAGCGCTGGGTAGAGTGAGCCTTCCTCGACGCGCAGCACTTCGCCAGACATGCCCTGAATAGCGGACATGATGGCGTAGCCGTGCAAGCGCGGCCGGCGCGAGAGAATCTTCAACACGAGCAGGTCGAGCGAGCCCTGAAGAGAGTCAGGTTTGGGCATACTGAGACCTCGTAGTATATAGACGTCTGGGTATGATGAAAAGTTAGATGAAAGTCTACGCGGGGGTGTACCCGGGTCGAGTCTCCCGGGACTATGCCTGAATCACTGAAAACTCCGAAGTAATTTCACTTGCGTCGGATTACCGCGTTTTTAGATACCAACTAGCGCCCGCGTTTCCATCCTTTCACGATCTGACCGAGCGCAGCGGCGATCTCACGCCAACTTTTTCCAGAGGCAAGTCCCAAGTTGTATTCCGCCTCCAACTTGGCGCGTTGTCCCTCCGTTACCTTTTGAGATAAGTTTGGCAGATTTGTTGCCATGATCAGTTGCCGCTTGCGCGAGTTTGGTTGCTGCGTTCTTTGTTGGATGACGGCGTCCGTTCGGGTGAAATTCTTGCTGCACAAGTAGGGTGAAGGCCATTGAAACGCTACATAAAGACTCCCACGGCGGATGGGTAGATAGCTGGAAATCTCCGAGAAAGGAACTGGGGGATTCGTGCTATCCTGCCCTCCCATTCCTCCGCTCTAGGAGGACCCGTGAGCATTCAAACCGACGCCGAAGACCTCGATCGAATCCGAGAACGCCTCCGCAAGATGAGCGATCTCGAACTGCGCAAGTACGGACGCGCGGCTAGGGATATGGCAGACCCCAAGAAAAACTTCGGTCCTCCAAATCCTTCGTTTCAGATCCAGCTTGACGAGGCAAGAGCGGAATGGCGCCGGCGACATCCTGTGAATCCAGACGGGGCGGCTCGCCTTCCGCGACTGCGCGCCCGGTAAGAATTCAGAATGATGTCTCAGTTCTTGGACCATCCTGATCGTGCCTGATGTCAAGACAAAGCGGGGCCATCTGGGGTTTGCCCTGCGAAGAACATGGCATCGCAAACGGGAATAACCAGCAAGCGACCATTCCGGTTCCCAAGCGAGGTTCAAAAGAAGACGCGTCGAAAGCTATTTTCGGGTTGTGGGCTTGCGTTCGGTTTGCTCGATGGAGGCGGCGACTTGATCGTCGATGAGCTTGATCTCTAGAGCGAGGCGAGTATCCTGAGGATTTTTCAAGTACTGCGCAAATAGCAGATTTCTTTTGGTCGTTAGCGTTTTGCGTTTGTTTCTCTCATCGGCGACGACATTTTCCAACATGAGGACGAAACCTCTATAAACACTATACCCCTTTTAGCGGTGAGCGTCCGTGCTGGTTTGTACGCTGGCGTTCTTAGCATCGCGTTTGTCAGGACCGAAGCGAGCGCGCACTGAGATAAAGCAGCGCTAATGGGCTTGCCGCCAAAAGGCTAGAGGAGAGCAGTCGAAGCCGAGGCTAAGCGGCCAGTTTTTTCGCTTCTGCGCGAAACTTGGCCCAGCGTTTCTTGGCGGCTTTCCCGATCTTCGCCCCGGCGGTGGCCGACGATACGGGCTTCTCGTACCGGCAAATTGATGGCTCGCGGAATTGCTCAATGCTTTGGCGGCGGCGCGCAGGCCGTTCCATTGGTGCTGCAGCTTACCTAACGGCCTTTCGAGTTTTCTTTGTTCCCGTTTGATTGCCTCCCGAATATCCATAGGGTCCCGGCAAGGAAATCTATCGCAAGACGGAAGTTTACGCCGGCAACGAAATGATTCTCTAGCAGGTGGGCAAGGAGCGAACGGTCAAAGCCGCACCAGGCCGCATGCAAGCGAGCGTGGCGTTCCCGCTGGTTTAACCGGACAGTTTGAATAGCCGGCCGGAAAGGAGCGGGCCAGTGTTCTGCCGAGTGGCGCCGCCGAATGCAGGAGAATGCTGTTCAGGGGTGAATTTGTACCGTTCAATGCAGCCCTAAATCATTGGGATTCAATGCGTTGATTCTTGCCAGTGCCGATGGTAGCTTTGTAAAGTGCTGCGAACTGTGCCCAGCGGACATCCGGCAGGGCTGTGCCCCTGCTAGCCACCAGAGTTAAGGAGACTTTCTTTTGAGCGAAGCCTTACGCAACTTTCTGTTTACCTCCGAATCGGTGACCGAAGGCCACCCCGACAAGATTGCCGACCAGATTTCCGATGCTGTCCTGGATGAGGTGTTGAGACAGGATCCGAGGGGTCGCGTCGGATGCGAGACGCTGGTCACGACCGGCCTCGCCGTGGTTTCCGGCGAAATCACCACCACCGCGAACCTGGATTACGACACGCTGGTGCGCGATACGATTCGCGGGGTCGGGTACGACCGTGCGAAGTATGGCTACGATTGCGAGACCTGCGCGGTGATGAGCACGGTGAAGAGGCAGTCGCCCGATATCGCCATGGGCGTGGACACCGGTGGCGCGGGCGATCAGGGATTGATGTTCGGTTTCGCGTGCGACGAAACCGAAGAATTGATGCCCATGCCGATTCAATTGGCCCACCGGTTGGCGCAGCGACTTGCGGAAGTCCGCAAGAGCAAGACGGTTCCTCACCTTCGTCCGGACGGAAAATCCCAAGTTTCCATTGAATATCGCAACGGGCGGCCGGTGCGCGTGGACACCGTCGTGATTTCGACGCAACACGGCGAGAAAATCTCGAACAAGGATTTGTATGACGCGATTACCGAGCATGTGATCAAGCCGATCGTTCCGGCGGCGATGCTGGACCGCAATACGAAGTATCACATCAATCCGACGGGACGGTTTGTGATCGGCGGACCGATGGGTGATGCGGGACTGACAGGACGCAAGATCATCGTGGATTCGTATGGCGGGTACAGCCGACACGGCGGCGGGGCGTTTTCGGGCAAGGACCCGTCGAAGGTGGACCGCTCGGCGTGCTACATGGCGCGGTACATTGCGAAGAATGTAGTGGCGGCGGGGTTGGCGCGCAAGGCCGAAGTGCAGTTGGCTTACGCGATCGGCGTTGCAGAGCCGGTTTCGGTGATGATCGATGCGTTCGGGACGGCGACTGTGCCGGAAGAGCGCATCACCTCGCTGGTGAGGGATTCGTTCTCGCTGACGCCCAAGGCGATCATCGAAGCGCTAGATTTGCGACGGCCGATCTACAAGGCCACCGCGGCATATGGGCATTTCGGTCGCACAGGACCTGGCTTTACGTGGGAGAAGACGGACCGGGCGGATGCGCTGCGCAAGGCCGCTGGGCTTGGGGCGGTAGCGGGAGCGCGGAAGTGGGGGCGCGCCGGTAGCCTTCTCGCCCGGGTGGTTGTCAAGAGCGTGTCAGACAGGGAAGGCGGCCGGAAGTGAAAAAGCGGATCCCTCACGCCGCAAAGGCGCGGGGTTCGGCATGACACGTACTTGAGCAAGCGGAGCCCCGGGGTCGACAACAGCAGTCGTAACAGGTTTTCTTTTGCGAATTCCCTTCGCGAACTTTGTTCGCTAGATAAATTCAATCGAGGAGCACCACTTTGGCTATCGCTGAACTGAAAAAAGGTGACGTGAAGGATATCGGGCTCGCGGATGCGGGCAAACGAAAGATCGAATGGGCCGGACAGCAGATGCCTGTGCTGGAATCGATCCGCAAGCGGTTTTTGAAGGAACAGCCGCTGAAGGGATTGCGCGTTTCGGCTTGTTTGCACGTAACGAGCGAGACCGCGAACCTGATGATCGCGTTGCGGGATGGCGGAGCGGACGCGGTGCTTTGTGCGTCGAATCCGCTTTCGACGCAAGACGAAGTGGCGGCTTCGCTGAACCGCGATTACAACATTCCGACGTACGCGATCAAGGGCGAAGACAACGATACCTATTACTCGCACTTGCGCGCGGCGCTCGATCATAAGCCGCAGATGACCATGGACGACGGAGCGGACCTGGTGACGATGTTGCTCACCAAGCGAACCGATCTGGTGCCACACGTGATCGCCGGTACCGAGGAAACGACCACCGGCGTGATTCGCTTGCGCGCGATGGCCAAGGACGGGACGCTAAAGTATCCGATCATCGCGGTGAACGACGCGATGACCAAGCACTTTTTCGACAATCGGTATGGCACGGGCCAATCGACGCTGGACGGCGTGATTCGCGCGACGAATATCTTGCTGGCGGGATTGAAGGTGGTGGTCGCGGGTTACGGATGGTGCGGCCGCGGCGTGGCGATGCGCGCCAAGGGCCTTGGCGCGGACGTGATCGTGACGGAGATCGATCCGGTGAAGGGCATCGAAGCGGTGATGGATGGATTCCGCGTGATGCCGATGGAGCAGGCGGTGAAGGAAGGCGACGTGTTCATCACCGTAACCGGGAACAAGAGCGTGATTCGCGGCGAACACTTCGAAAAGATGAAGGGCGGCGCGGTGGTCTGCAATTCCGGCCACTTCAATGTGGAGATCGATATTCCGGCGCTGGAAAGACTGTCGAGCGGGAAGCGGGAAGTGCGGCCGCTGGTCGATGAATACCTTTTGAAGGGCGACCGCAAGGTTTACCTGCTCGGTGAGGGTCGGCTGGTGAATCTGGCGACGGCGGAAGGACATCCGGCTTCGGTGATGGATATGAGCTTCGCCAACCAGTCGCTGTCGGCGGAATATTTGATGAAGAACCACAAGACGATGAAGCCGCAGGTCTACGTTGTGCCGGAACATCTGGACCGCGAAATCGCGCGCTTGAAGCTGGAGTCGATGGGGCACAAGCTGGACAAGCTGACGCCGGAGCAGGAACACTATTTGGCGTCGTGGAATGAAGGGACGTAAAAAAAGAAGTAAGGAAGTAAAGAGATAAAAAAGCAGAGAAGCGGAGAGATGTTGCCGAAAAGGGGCGCGGCGGTGCTGTGCCCCTACGAGTGTTCGGCTTTCGGCGAGATGGCAGTAGTTGATTTTTGGGGACGAGGCTGGATTGGCTTCGCCCCATTTTTCTTTTTGGGCGAAACGTTATAAGTTGATCGCGGGTTAATTTTTATGTGGGATTTATCGGCTCAGGCTTTGGATACGGCGCTACTTCGCGGGGCGAAGTATGCGGACGTGCGCGTGATGCATCTGCGACAGCGCGATCTCACGACCAAGAACGGACAAGTGGGGACTTTGGCGCAATCGGAATCGATTGGGTTGGGGATTCGCGTTCTGGCTGGCGGGGCTTGGGGATTTGCTTCTACCGACCGGCTTACCCGCGACGGAGTTTCGGCTTGTGCGGCGCAGGCGGTGTCGATTGCGAAGGCTTCGGCGATTGCGAAGCGCAAAGAAGTGGTGATGGCGAACGAAGAGGCGTACGTCGATAGCTGGCAGAGCCCGTTTCGCAAGGATCCATTTGAGATTCCGCTGGAGACGCAACTCGGTCTTTTGCTTGCGGCGGATGCGGAGATGCGGCGGGTCAAGGGCGTGACGTTGACCGAAACAGACCTGCAATTTCGCAAGATTGATTCTTGGTTTGCTTCGAGCATTGGATCGCGGATTCACCAGCGCAAAGTCATTTCCGGCTGCGGAATTGTAGCGACGTCGTTTCAGGGCGAGGAGATTCAGAAGCGGTCGTATCCGAACAGCTTCGGCGGGCAGCACGCGCTGGCAGGCTACGAGCTGGTGGAGTCGCTGGAATTGATCAAGCACGCGCCGCATGTTGCCGAAGAGGCGGTGGCTTTGCATGCGGCTGCGCAGTGTCCCCAGAAAACCGGCACGCTGATTCTAGGCGGAAGCCAGTTGGGATTGCAGATTCATGAGTCGGTGGGGCATCCGATCGAGCTGGATCGAGTTTTGGGCGAGGAAGCAAATTTCGCAGGGACGAGTTTTCTTACTCTGGATAAGTTGAACACGTTGCGATATGGCTCGGACATCGTGAATGTGGTCGCGGACGCGCGGCTGGAGCATGGCCCCGGCCTCGGGAGCTTTGCGTTCGACGACGAAGGCGTGCCGGCGCAGTGCACCGACATTATCAAGGACGGAGAGTTTCGCGGGTATTTGTCGAATCGCGAGACGGCGCATCTGGTGGGATTGAAGCGATCGTCGGGAACGATGCGTACCGAGAGCTGGAACCGTTTGCCGATCATTCGGATGACGAATATCAGTTTGCTCCCCGGCACGTGGAAAGTGGACCACCTGATCGCGGATACCGATGACGGGATTTTGATGGAGACCAATCGTTCGTGGTCGATTGACGATCGGCGGTACCAGTTTCAATTTTCCACCGAGATCGGTTGGGAGATCAAAGGCGGGAAAAAGGGCCGCATGCTGAAAAATCCCAGCTACAGTGGAATCACGACGGAGTTCTGGAATTCGTGCGACGCGATTGGCAACGCCGAAGAATGGGTTTTGTGGGGCACGCCGAATTGCGGCAAGGGGCAGCCAATGCAGACAATGGGCACCGGGCACGGGGCTTCGCCTTCGCGTTTTCAAAATATTCGCATCGGGGCGGCGTTTTCCAAGTCATGAGTCCGGCCCGGAAAGCTTCTAGACGCGCTTCGGGAGCTCGCAGATCGAGTTCTGCGGGGCTTTTGCCGGAAAGCGAGTTGCGGCGGATTATCGACAGCGTGCTGCGCCTGGCCAAGTCGATTGGAGTGGCCGAAACCGAGGTGCATGTCGATGAAGTCGATGACTCGCTCACACGCTTTGCCAACAACGCCATTCATCAGAACGTAGCGGAGAGCGGGCTGACGGTATCGGTGCGAACCGCAGTGGACGGGCGCACCGCGCGGGCTACGACGAATCGCGTCGATGAAGATTCGCTGCGCGGTGCGATCGAAGGGGCGCTTTCGCTGGCGCACAGCCAGCCGAAGGATCCGAAGTTGCTGCCGCTTCCCGGAAAGCAGCGCTATCGCAAGGTCCATCGTTTTGCGCCGCAGACCGTCGCGCTTACTCCCGAGGACCGGGCTCGCGCCGTCCGACGCGCTTGCGATCTTGCGGTGAATCGCGGGCAGGTTGCGGCGGGGATTTTCGCGAGCGGACAATCGCAGACGGCGATGGGAAATTCGCGCGGCTTGTTCGCGGCCTATCGCGAAACGCACGCGGAATTTTCGATTACGATGCAGGAGCAACCGGCCGCGAGTTGGGCCAAGGCCAATGCGGCGAACGTGCGAGACTTCGATCCACAGAAGCTGGCCGAGCGAGCTAGCGTAAAGGCGCATCTCGCGGCAAACGCGCAGGAGTTGCCGCCCGGCCCCTACACGGTGATCCTGGAACCCTCGGCGGTGCTCGATATCGTGGGGTTTCTGTTCTACGATTTCGCGGCGACGGCGCTTGCCGACAAGCGCTCCTGTCTGAACGATCGCATGGGTAAGCAAGTATTCGGGAAAAATATTAGCGTCGCAGATGACGCCTTTCATCCAATGCAACTCGGCGCTCCATTCGACGGGGAAGGAATGCCACGGGGAAGAGTCTTGCTGGTGGATCGTGGCGTTCCGAAGAATCTGGTGTATTCCCGAGCTTCTGCGAAGGCCGCGAAGAAAACCCCCACCGGGCACGGATTCGCGCTCCCCAACGAATATGGCGAAGCGCCGATGAATCTGGTTTTTAGCGGCGGCGATTCGTCCCTTGAGGAAATGATTGCTTCCACCGATCGCGGGTTGCTGGTGACGCGGCTGTGGTATATCCGCGAGGTCGATCCGTACGAAAAGATCATGACCGGGATGACGCGGGACGGGTTGTTCCTGGTCGAAAAGGGGCGGGTTGGTGCGGCGGTACGGAACTTCCGCTTCAATCAATCCTTGCTGGAGATGCTGCGTAATGTGGAGATGCTGGGTCCGGCGGTGCGGGCGACCGGGGAAGAGGCGTTTGAGATGGTTGTGCCGGCGATGAAGGTGCGGGATTTTCATTTTTCGGAAGTGACCAAGTTTTAGGGCGGATCGCCCAGGTCCAAGCGCGGTTGCTTGGTAGCGCAGGATTCTTTCCGGCGATTTTTCGGTAACAACCGGGGTCCCGGCAGGGCATAGGCACGGCCGTGGCTGGAAACGCTTGCAGGATGCCGGCGCGACCACCCGCCGCAAACCGTCAGTTTACGAGTTCTGGCAGAAAATCGATTTGTCATATTGAAAATCTGCGTTGTACAACGTGTGCCCGATCGGTCAATAAAGACGTATGTCTTTGTGTCATGAGGGGCCACAAAGGGGTCGGCGGACGCACCCGAACTGGGGGCATCCGGATCACGACGCCTGCGGCACGGGCTTTGTGGCGCAGCTGGGCAGCCCACCGAGCCACGACATTATTCAGTATGCGTTGACCGCTTTGGAGCGGTTGACCCATCGCGGGGGAGTTGACGCGGACGGGGCCAGCGGCGACGGCGCTGGTCTGCTCACATCCATTCCTGAAGTATTTTTCCGGGCACGAGCGGGCGAGCAGGGAATTGAGCTGCCCGAGCATTTTGGGTTGGGCTTTGCTTTTTTTCCGACGGCTGCGTCGGTGGAAGCGCGGGCTGCGGTGGAAGCGGCGGCGGATACCGAGCGGCTGCGCATCCTGGGCTGGCGCCGCGTTCCGGTGCAGACCGCTTCACTGGGGCGCATGGCGCTGGAGACCATGCCGGAGACGTGGCAATTTTTCGTGGTGCCGTTTCATGCCACGCGCGGGCCTTCGCGATTTGAGTGGCGATTGGCGTTGCTCAGGAAACGCGCGGAATCGGTGCTGCCGGCGCGCTGTTATATCTGTTCGCTGTCGTCGCAGACGGTGGTCTACAAAGGGCTGTTAACGCCGTGGCAGTTTCCCCAATTCTACGAAGATTTGCGCGATCCATTGTTTGCTACGACCTTCGCCGTGTTTCACCAGCGCTATTCGACCAATACGCAGCCTTCGTGGCATCTCGCGCAGCCGTTCCGGTATTCGGCGCACAACGGCGAGATCAACACGATTATTTCCAACCGGCGCTGGCTTCGCGCGAAAGACCGGGAGCTGCGAGCCAAGCTGAACGCGGGATCGTGGTTCCGGATTCTGGAAGAGAATGTCAGTGATTCTGCGAGCTTTGACAACGGCTTCGAGCAGAAATTGCTGGAGGGATTGTCTCCCGAAGCGGCGATGCTCTCGATGGTGCCGCCCGCTTTTGAGAACGATCCGTTGTTGTCGCGCGATGTGCGCGGCGCGCTGGCGTCGCTTTCGCAATCCGGTGAGCCTTGGGATGGGCCTGCGGCACTTGTTTTTTCGGACGGGCAATTTGTGGGCGCGAAGCTGGACCGCAACGGGCTTCGGCCGCTGCGCTATACGTTGACGCACGACGGGTTGCTGATCGCGGGTTCCGAGACCGGATTGGTCGATCTTGAGGAGTCGCGCATCGCGGAACGGCAACGGCTTGGCCCCGGGGAGATGATTCTAGCGAATCCGGTGACCGGCGCTGTTTTTCGGTGGCGCGAAATTTTGAAGCGGCTTGCGACGCAACAATCGCGCAATACGCTGCCGCAGGTACGGCAATTGGCGGCTGGCGCGTCTGTTTCCGCGCCGCCTATCGAGCAACCGAAGCGCGTCGCCGCTGCGGCTGGCTGGACCGAAGACCAATTCAAGATACTTTTCTCGGCGCTACCTCAGGGTAAAGAAGCGGACTGGAGCATGGGAGACGACGCTCCGCCGGCTTTCCTGTCTGCGCTTCCGCGAAGTCTGTGGGATTACTGCAAGCAGCGTTTCGCGCAGGTGACCAATCCGCCGATCGACCCCCTGCGCGAAGCGCACGTGATGTCGCTGGCGGTGAACCTTCCGAATGGCGTGGTTTTGCCGAGTCCAATCCTGCCGGCGGGCCAACTGGCGGAGCTTTCCGCGACGTTTGGTCCGGTGCATCGAATCGAATTTACTTTTCCTGCCCCAAATGGAGTCTCGGGCGCTCGCTGCAGCATTACTCAGCTGTCTACCCCTCTGAGTGGCAGCGGTCGCCCGGGCCTCCTCCTCCTATCGGATCGCGGGATTGATGGCGAGCACGCGGCCCTTCCGGCGCTGCTGGCGACCGCGACGGTGTGGAAGATGATGGTGCGCGACGGGCTTTGGGATGTGCCGCTGATTGTGGAGTCGGCGCAAGTTTTCGATACCCACCATGTGGCGCTGCTGGTGGCGGCGGGTGCGAGCGCGGTGGTTCCGTACCTCGCCGATCAGTTTGCCGAAGCGCTGCAGGCAGGCGGGGCGGAGCGCATGCGGACGGCGATCAATGCCGGGTTGCGCAAGGTTTTGGCGCGCATGGGGGTCTCGACGCTGGCGAGTTACCGCAACAGCCATCTTTTCGAGATCGTCGGACTCAATGAGGATTTTTGCTCGGAATTTTTCGAGGATGTTGCGGATTTTCCGGGACAGAAGAGTTTGGAAGACCTTTTGTCGGACTACCTGCGCATGCACAAGGCGGGTTTTTCTGGCGCGTCGGACGATCTTGCCGATTCCGGGTTGTATCGCTTCCGCAAGGGCGCGGAATTGCACGCGAATTCGCCGGAAATTGTGCGGCGCCTGCATGCGCACGTGCGTGCGCCCGATGCGGGCAAGTATGCCGCGTTTGAAGAATTGGCGGAGAGCCAGGGGCCGGTTTTCCTGCGCGATTTGCTGGAGACCGTTCCCGGGGCGGCGGTTCCGATCGAGGAAGTCGAGCCGGTCGATGCGATCGTGCGGCATTTCAGCACCCAGGCGATGTCGCTGGGTTCGTTGGGACTCGAGGCGCACCGCACTTTGGCGCTGGCGATGAATGCGCTGGGGGGCCGCAGCAATACCGGCGAAGGCGGCGAAGATCCGATTCTGTATCGCAACGAACCGCACGCCGCGAACAAGATCAAGCAAGTTGCTTCCGGGCGCTTCGGCGTGACCGCGGACTATCTGGTCCACGCGCAAGAGCTGGAGATCAAGATGGCGCAGGGATCGAAGCCTGGCGAAGGTGGGCAGCTTCCCGCGAAGAAAGTCACCGAGTACATCGCGCGAATCCGGCATGCCACGCCGGGGACGCCGCTGATTTCTCCGCCGCCGCACCACGATATTTACAGCATCGAGGATCTCGCGCAGTTGATTCACGATCTGCGGGCGGTGAATCCGCGGGCGCGCGTCGGCGTGAAACTGGTTTCGAGTTCGGGCGTGGGCATCATTGCCGCGGGGGTTGCCAAGGCGGGGGCCAACGTCATTACGATCAGCGGGCACAACGGCGGAACGGGTTCGTCGCCGCTGACATCGATCAAGAATACCGGCCTGCCTTGGGAAATTGGATTGCGCGAAACGCACGAGACTTTGGTTCGCGCCGGGCTTGCGGTCGCGAATCGCGCTACGCGTGGACGGCGGCTTGAAGTTTTCGCGGGATATTGTCATCGCGGCGATTCTAGGAGCGGATGAATTTGGTTTTGGCACTGGTGCGCTGCTCGCGATTGGCTGCGTGATGGCGCGGCAGTGTCATCTCAATACGTGTCCTGTGGGCATTGCTACGCAGGACGAGACGCTGCGGATGCGCTTCAACGGGAAGCCGGAGATGATCATTGCGTATTTCCGCTCGCTCGCCGAGGAAGTGCGGCAGCGCATGGCCAAGATGGGCGTGCGTTCGCTCGGCGAATTACGCGGCTGGTACGACCGGCTCGACACGCGCAGCGGCATGGACGCGTTCATGGTGGTGCCGATTTCCGAGGGGACGCGGGTCGCACCGCAGCAAGTGCCGGTGGAGCACACCGGCGCGGAAGACGATTCGCTATATTTCAACAAGGTCCTGGGCGAGCGCGTGGAATCTCAACCCATACACAATTCGGACCGCAGCGTGGGCGCGGGTTTGAGTGGTGAATTGATGCGCCGCCGAAGCCACAATTTGCCTTCTGAGGGCGAGATCACCCAGGCTTTCGACGGTTCGGCGGGACAAAGCTTTGGCGCATTTCTCGCTGAGGGCGTTACGCTCAAGTTAACGGGCGAAGCCAACGACTACGTCGGAAAAGGGCTCTCTGGCGGCACTATTTCGGTCGGTGCGGGATCTGCGGCGTCGCGTCGCGGCGACGTGCTGGCGGGGAACACCGTTCTTTACGGTGCGACTTCCGGGCAACTGTACATTGCAGGACGCGCTGGCGAACGCTTCGCGGTGCGCAACAGCGGCGCGCTGGCGGTTGTGGAAGGCGTCGGCCAGCACGGCTGCGAATATATGACCGGCGGCGTGGTTCTGGTGCTCGGTCCGCTCGGACTGAATTTCGGATCGGGGATGACGGGTGGCCTGGCGTATGTTTTGCGCGCTGAGGCTGAAGACGTTCTTCACCGCGACTTTGTGGCGATCCACGATATTGAAGCCGAAGAGGAAGCGTCGCTTCGCCGCGTGCTGGAAGAGCACCTGCAGTTTACCGGCAGCCCGCGCGCCAGCCGCTTGTTGTCGCGGCGGAACGGATTGCCGTTCTTGCGGGTGCAACCGGTGCATTTGCAAGCATCGATCGGGGATACCTGGAAGCCCGTCTTGGCATACTTCCAGCAGCGCGAGGCTCCGCTGGCGGCGCAGGGACCCCGGCTTTCTCAAGCTGCGCTGCATGTTTGACGATTAGGAGGTTTTACCGGCACTCGACCGCACGATTTCGATATAATGCCCGGCGAACGGTTCACCTATGGACTTCGATCAACTTGCCACTTTTGTCTACGTCGCCAAACTGAAGAGTTTTTCTCGTGCAGGCCAAAAAGTTTTTCGCTCGCAATCCGCGGTGAGCGCGCAGATTCGCCAACTGGAGCAGGCGTATCGCGCCAAGCTCCTGGATCGTTCCGCAAAATCGGTGGAACTGACGCCGGCTGGAGAAGTGCTGTTTGAGTTCGCCGAGCGTTTGTTGCGTCTCCGCGACGAATCGATTCAGGTTGTAGCCGATCGCGGCAACGTGGTGCAGGGTCCGGTGCTGTTTGGGGCCAATGAAGCTACCTGTCTCTACCTCCTGCCGGACATTTTCGCGGAGTTCCAGCGGCGTTTTCCACTGGTGCACATCAGCATCTATCGCAATTTCAGCCACAAGATTTTGCAACGCATTGAAGATGGCTCGATTGACGTCGGAATCGTCACTTTGCCCACCAAATCGCCGAATCTGAGGGTGCATCACATTCACAAAGACCGGCTGCGCTTCATGGTTAGCACGCGCAATGCACTGGCGCATCGGTCCAAAATCACGCTTGAAGAAGTCGCCGCGCAGCCCTTGATTTTTCCGAAGACGGGTTTCACACGTCAGGTGCTGGACAAACTGTTTCGCCCGTATCGTTCGCGGATTCGCATCAGTATGGAATTGCCGAGCATCGGCATGATCAAGCGCTTTGTTGCGGCGGATGCCGGGGTTTCGTTCATCAGCGAGAGTTTCGCGAAGGATTATGTGAAAGCCGGGGAAGTGAAGTTGCTCACGGTTGAAGGCGTCGACCTTTGGCGTGAGCTTGGATTGGTCTACCGCCGCGATCGCAGTTTGCCGCGGGCGGCGCAGGCGCTGATTGCGCTCATTCGGGAGCATCGTAAGGTTACCGAACCTGCGGCGGCTGGGGCTGGCTGACAATTCGAGCGGAAAAACTCACCGATACTCCCGTGCAGCCCTGTGACGATTCCTTGTGCAATGCGGCGCGGGATCGCTGGCATACATCGTGCCGAGCTGGTGCACAGCAGTGCTTTGCCCCTGCAGTTCTAGCGGGAATTTGAACAACGTTTAGCGAGGGTTTGAACTGGGTTTAGCGGACGTTGAAGTCGAGGCTGGCGATCGCTTTGGCGATTACGTTTTCTTGGATCTGAATCAGGTCAGTGTCGGCGTAGGTCATGCCGAGCGCTGTGAGGATGTCGCTGCCGCGAGAGACAACGACCAACGTACCGGACCAATCATGCTCCTCAGCTTTGCCGCGATAGCGATACTCCACCGCTGGTAGCCCGCCTACAACCGTTCTGCGCTGCGAGGTTTGCTTGTAGTCGTCGTACACATCGTGTAGGCGCTTCTCCACGACGGTTGCTGCCGCATCGAGGGACTGCCTAGTTTTTTCGTGCCCGACGACCAGAAGCGTGGATTCGTTGGACGTGCCCATGGCCACGATGGCGTTGGGCAGCTCGGTGGCATCGCCGATTAGCTCCCAGCTGGGCGCCTTGTACATCCGGAAGCCATAGACGTGATTCGTGTAGGTGTTGCCTTGCACTTCCTCGGGAATCTGCGGAGTCTCGGATTCCTTTGACGGAGCAAGCGGCGTTGCGGGCGTGGCCAACGCCATGGTTGCCGCGGATGGCACGGCCTTGATCGAGGGCGCTATGGCGTTCGTCTTGGGCAAGCTCGCTGGCAGGGCGGGCCGGACTGCCGCGCTTGATATTCTTGGAGCGGGCTTCTCAAAGGTAGAGGCAACTGCAGGTTCAGCCGTGGGTTGTACCGCGTCCGCCCTTACCGGCTCTGCCGCGGGTTGCGAACGTTCCGGAGCCGTTTGTTTCCTGTCGCTGCCTGCGGCGTCGGCTTTCGCGGATGCAGATCCATTCGGGAGGATCGCCGCGATTTTGCTTTTTTCCACGAGAATGTATCCAAAGTCGGTCTTAACTTTGAACATGTTGTTGTCGTAGGCGACGATTACGCCGTAGAAAGTTTTTCCGTCCTTGAGCTGGATTTCATCCGATCTAGCGGGAAGAGCAGCGGCGCAAATCGCAGCCAGCAGCACTCCGCGGGTTAGCACTCTCATAATTGGAAGTATGCAACTGGCCTATCCGTGATGCAATCATTGCAGCGCCTTGGTGTCGCCTTTGTCACTAAGTGCGTCCGCAAACCCTTTGTACTTGCAGCTTTGCGGCTTGAGCTGCTCGCGCGCGACCGGCTACGTTTGCACTGAGGCTTGCAGCATCTGGCATCCGAAGTCCCCTGCGGGTTCCCGGACGGCGGGCGGCTTTATTCTGGAAAGCTCGATGCCGGTCATCGCCAACCGAATCGACGCGAGCGCCACGCCGCGAACGGGCACTTGGCGCAGGAGGTCAATTGCGGCCTCGGCGATTTCATCACCCGCGTTGGTGGGGCGGGCCAAGGGAGTGCGCGCCAGCCTTGCTTCTCCGTCGGCGTAGGTGATCGTCACGCTGAGACCGTTGGCTTGCCGGCCGGACCCGTGTAGGGCCCTCGCCGCCTGCTTGCTGACATACGCCACCATGCCAGCCGATATCTCCCCGTCGGCGACAGGGCCTGCGGGCGGAGTGCCGGTCGAAGGGCATTCGGTTCGTGACTGTTGCCAAATGCGATTGCCCACGGACTTGCCGAAGATGGTCTGCAACGCGGGCTTCGGCACGCCCCGCAACTCCTCCGCCAAGCGAAGTCCGTCTGTGACCGGTCTGGCCACTCGTAGCGCCCATGCTGGCGAGGGGCCTACCGAGAGCGGGGCATGGGTCTCCATACAAGCTTGCATGACGCCTCCTGGAGAGGAAAGCCCAGTGCCCGGCTGGATTTTAAGTCGCCAGCTGGCATGGAAACTGACGGCGGGCTGCTCGGGAGAGCCTAGGGAGGCAATGGAGCCGCCCGCCGTTTCCCATTTCCTCTACGACGGCCATGATAGCGAATAAAAAGCGAAAGTCAAGCGACAATATCCTGTGGTGGTGGGTCAGTCTAAAATCCAGCGACCACCCAGTGGCTTGTAAACCCGCATCGTCCGTGCTACGGATAAGCCAATGCAGATCGCACTTCGTCCCGCGAGCACTCAAGATTTCGAATATTGCAAACGTCTGTACTTCGCCGGAATGAAGAAAATCATTGAGGAATTGCACCTGAATATGGCTGCTCAATCGGTTAGTTTTCGCGAGCAATGGGCGTTGACGCAGGTCCGCATCATCACCGTCGAGAGTTCCGACGTTGGCTGGTTGCAGAGCACAATGCAAGATGATGGTCTTTTTGTTGCTCAGCTCTTTGTAGATGGCCCTTTTCAGCGGAAAGGCATCGGCACTGAGGTGATGCATCGCCTAATCGGCGAGGCCGCACGTCTCAATCAAGCTGTGCGCCTGGCCGTCGTGAAAATCAACCCTGCTTTGCGGCTCTACGAACGACTCGGCTTCCAAACCACACATGAGGATGATCGCAAGTTCTACATGAAGCGCGATCCCGATAGCGCTGTGTCCACTTGAAACTGACCCACTACCTATCCTGCGGTAGTGGGTCATCAGTTTCCGGTAACGCGTTAGATCGGAGTTCCTGTTGATCAGGCGCTTGCCGATTCTCGGAAGCTGGGGGAACGTTGCACGTCGTTGGAACTAGGGTGTATGTTATCAGCCGGCCGGAAGTCGATATGGGGCTCCAGGAATAAGTTGGCCTGCTGTGGCATTGGAGCGAACAGTTGCCGAGTGACTCGACCGCGTCCGCGGAAAAACAACCAGCGCCCCGGACAAGAAGAAGCGTCCTGCGAAGACTGGTGGGCATTGGAGTTGTTATCCTGTGCGTTGCAGGAGGATTTCTCTATCTGGGCGGCTGGTTCAGCCCAAGTGCGCTGACGCCCGCGCGATTCGTCGATGCATTTGAGCGAGCCGCCGGAGTCCATTCCGGTTTTCGGCGCAATCATGCCAAAGGCGTCGGCGTCAGGGGTTATTTCGAGAGCAACGGCGCGGGAGCGCGGTTCTCAAAGTCCGTCGTCTTTAAACCGGGACGCCTACCCGTGATCGGGAGGTTCTCGTTTGGCGGCGGCGATCCAAATGTTGTCGACGGGCCGAATATGGTCCGCGGCCTGGGGCTTTTGTTCTGGCTCCCGGATGGCGAAGAGTGGCGGACGGCGATGGTCAACTTGCCGGTATTTCCGTTCCAGACGCCGAGCTTTTTACGACAACTGATTGCTCGCAGCCGGACCCCAAGACGCAAACCGATCCGGAAAAATGGCGGCATTTCGCCGCGAGCCATCCCGCAACGGTGCGGGCGTTAGGTATTATCCAGAGCCACCCACCGTCGTCTGGTTTCGACAACACAGCGTTTAATAGCCTGAATGCTTTCCGGTTCATCGACGCCGCAGGCAAGTCGATCCCGGTGCGCTGGACGCTGGCGCCGGTGCAACCGTTTGCAGCAGCCAGCGCGGCAGCGACGGCTCAGACAGACAAAAGCTACATGTTTGACGAGCTCATCGCGAGTATTCAGCGGCGTCCGTTGCAATGGCATTTGATCGTCACTATCGGGCAACCGGGGGACCCGACCAACGACGCCACCGTGGCGTGGCCTGACGGACGGGAGCAGGTGGATTTGGGAACGCTGACCCTCGATCATGTCGAGAGCGAGGAAACCAGCCTCGCCCGAGACATCAATTTCGATCCGTTGGTTTTGCCGAGCGGTATGGCGCCGTCCGACGATCCTCTGCTGAGCGCGCGCTCCGCGATTTATTCACAGTCGTTTACACGGCGTGCGGGCGAAGCAAAGACGCCGAGCGCGATATCGCCCGCGGAAGTGCGAAAGTGAACGTGGCGAGCCAGCAGACGCAATTCACAGTCCTCATGCGAGTTTTGCACTGGCTGATGGCCGCGATGGTCCTGACCATGCTGGGGATTGGCGTTGCCATGGTCGCATCGCTGGGCGACTACCATTGCCTGGTTTCCATCCACCGCCCGCTGGGGATCGCCATTCTGATTTTGGTCATGATTCGCTTCGTAAATCGCCAGTTCAGCACCCTGCCGCCATTTCCGGCAACCATGTCCTCGCAGGAGCGCTTCGTCGCACACGCTTCCGAGATATTGTTGTACACGTTGCTGTTTGTGCTGCCGCTAGTCGGCTGGGGGATGTTGTCGGCGGCGCGCTATCCGATCGTGCTGTATGGGCCGCTGCATCTTCCCGCGATTCTTCCGCACAGCGTGATGTTGTACGCGTTTCTGAGGAAGACGCACACCATTCTGGCTTACCTTTTGTTCCTGGCGTTCCTCGCGCATTTTGGAGCAGTTTTGTTTCACACGCTCGTCGTGCGAGACGGGTTGTTCAGCCGCATGGCGCCGTGGAGAGTTCGCGCGCGCTAGGCGGCAGAAAGGCATCAGCGTGCGCGTGGGGCTGGAGGCCACGGGATATTCACGCTGGTTCGAGCGCTTGCTAGTAGAACTAGGGACCGAGGTATGGATCGGCAATGCTGCGGAGATTAAAGCCAAGCGTGTCCGCAAGCAAAAGACGGACCGCCAGGATCTCCAACTGTTACTGAAGTTGCCAAGTAGCTCATCGTACCTAGACTTCCGATTTATCCCCTTGGAAGAACCAATGGACGCCATATTTATCTGCAAGGTGCCCGTAGCTCCCAAACGGCATATCCCGCATAGGGTCGAGGAGCTCTTTGCTTGCTCCTGCGGCGAGCTTGTCGAAAATTGTTCTCAGCTCGTTATACTTCCCGCCGCAAATATAGAGGGCGACAGTATTGCCCTGTCTCGCGGTTCGCGTGGAGTGGAGCCAGTCTGTAGCAGAAAACTCCATGACGCCGCTTCTTAGTTTGGCGAAAGCCACTTTGTGATGCTGCTCGGGTAGCATTTGGCCCTTCATGGGCGTGTCGCAGACCTTAGTGATGGTCAGCTCTCCACCCAGGCAACGTTGGTAAAAGGCCATAGCTTCGGCGCAGTTGCCATCAAAAAGTAGGAAGGGCATGAGATTCATCGGGATCGCTCCTCTCAATCATTTTTCCGCTTTGTTCGGTTTGAACTAGAGTCCATTGATTGATGGAGTCTCCATCGGACTGTCCAGACGCGTGCGTCATGTGGGCGACAATGCCGGCCACGGTTACGACTGCAAGCAGTAAGAAACCGATCCGTTTCATATTGTTCCTCCTCTCAAGATCGGGTTCCAAGCGCTCTGCCGACCACGAATTAACAGGCACCGGTTTCCGGATCGCCGACGAATCGAGAAGTGGAGAGCGCCTGATGCAGCTTACCTTTTGGGGTATGCCGTAAAAATGTAATCCTTTGACGCCGCTATCTCGTGGCATGCGGCGCCGCACTTGGCGTCGTGCCCCACCGGAGGCTTGCTGGCCTTCGTGGCCGGAGCAAACGTTCCGGACGCGGCGTTCTAGTCGAACATCGCAAATCCCCAGCCGTGCGTGTCCGAGAATCTGTTGCTGTCCTTCAGGGTGAACTGCGACCTGCGCAGGTTGCCAGGTACTGTGTCGGGCGTGCTCGCCGAAAAAGGCGGGTCAGTTATGTTTTTCGGTTTCCACTCGAGCTTCACAATCTTGGAGCCTTCGGGGAAGGGCTTGCCATTGCTGGGAACGCCCTCCTGGTAGGCTGTGAACATCACCGGATTAGCGACGATCACGCGGATCATGTTTGCGCCTTCGGCGAGACTGGGGCCGACTTCCTTCCATTGTTCGTATCCTCTGAACTTAGAGAAGGTGAGCCCGCCCGGTATCTGCAGCGTGTACTTGTCCTGCTTCTCCTGCGCAGAGCCGGACTGCCGCATCACGCGGCTTGCACGAACGCTGCGATCGCCACCACTCGGCAGAGTTGTCTTCATGGCTCGTTCCTCCGAGCTGGAAGTTGGGAATACGCTCCGGTCGCAAGTTGCCGAATTGAGGCCAGCAGAATAAAAGCACAGATAACGACGTAAGGTTTTCATGCGGCATAAGTTTTCCTGATAAGTGCCTGGTGCATGGATAATCGAGAGTGGTTTTGGCCCGGGTTCCACTTGTTCGTTTATCAGATGGAAGGAGTTAGCCTCTTTTCTGATGGCGCCTACCCAACCGCGCGAGGCGAGAGCGCAGTGGCGACGGCCATCAAGATTATAGGTAGATAAGAAAGCATTGGTTCCCCTTTGACAAAAGACGATGCTCGATGCAACGTCAAATCAGATCACCGGCTAAATCCGAAATGCCTGCTCGATGTCAGCGATGAGATCCACAGGGTCCTCTAAGCCGACGTAAAAGCGAACTAGCCTTCCACCTTACCACGAACGATTCGGCGCTTCTTTCGGGTCGACAGTAACCGCCAAGCTTGAAACACCGCCCCAACTGTAGCCAATTTTAAATAGCTCCAAGCGATCCATGCTGCCATGAAGTTCCTCGCCTGAGAGTGGGGGGCGGAACACGACCGAGAACAAGCCCGACGAACCGGTGAAATCTCGCTTCCAGATTTGATGCCCCGGACAAGTTGGCAGCGCGGGATGAAGAACCACTTCTACATTGGGTCTTTCAGCAAGCCAAAGGGCTACACGCAGTGCCGATTCCTCGATTGCTTTGAGGCGTACATGAAGTGTTTGAAGTCCACGCAGAGCCAACCAGCAGTCATCCGGGGAAACTGCCATTCCTAGGTCCTGAAGATTATTGCCAAGACGCTCATAAAGTTTCTTGTCCCGAACCGTTACTGACCCCAGCAAAAGATCACTGTGACCTCCGATGTACTTGGTGAGGGCTTGGGCCGAGATGTCAACGCCGTGAGCAAAGGCGTCAAACAATACGCCCGCCGCCCAGGTATTATCCAGGGCTACTAACACGCCTCTCTGATGCGCCGCTTCGACGATCAGTGGAACGTCTTGCACCTCCATCGTGTTCGAACCCGGGCTCTCGCACCAGATCAGTCGCGTGTTTCCTCGGATTCGGGAGGTGATAAGGCCGCCTTCGAGTGCTGGGTAGTACTCAACTTCGACACGATATCGTCGCAGCACATTGTCTGCGAAGGCGCGACTCGGCCCATACACGCTGTCCGGCACAAGCACGTGGTCTCCCGAACCCAGAGAGGCAGAAGACGAGTATCGAGAACGGACATACCGCCAGGCTGAGGAAGCATCGATGCCCGTGTTCGAGATCTGCAAGCCGGGCTGCCAACTCCAATGTTGTGGGGGATCCATGTGAACCGTAGGTGTACGGAACGTCATCATGATTCCATGGATCAATGATCGACGCCATACGGGAAAAAGCGATATGAGCGACGAAAGAGAAGTAATAAGTACCCGACAATCCGACCGCATCTTGACCTGTGAGTGAATCAACCGGGTTCTCCAGTTCGACTTCATGCAATACCCCCCGTGTTCTCAGACAGCACTTCCTCGGTACGTGCAGCGGGATGTCGGCCGTAGTACTGATCAACTTGTCCATCACCACTGCTCTGGTGGATTCTAACACCCGCTGCCGTGGCCATAGCCGCGGGTAACAGTCTATATTCATTCAAAAGTGGACCACGCAGAATAAAAGCCGAATCGAAATCAAGATATGGATAGGTGGTTTGGTGGCACTGACAAAGCGCCGACGGAAAGCCAATACCGTGGGGCGGTAATTCCTCAGTCAAGCACCAAAAGAAGAAGACCTGAATAGACGGGACGCAAATCGAACCTCACAAGGCGATTGTTGTCGTCAAAAACGATCACGATTTGGATGGATTCGTACATCAAGGGAGACCGCCAGTGCGACGCTTGATCGCTCCGATCGTTAGGGCGTCGCCGTAGACTTCTCGCAACTGCGAATAATCTGAGGTACGCCTCATTTCGGAGTGTTCCAAGTGTTGAGCATCGAGAAAACTCATTACCTCCTCGGGCGAAGACCCGACTTTAATGCTTTGCTCAACGAGCCTTCTAAGGGTTCCTGACCGAGTTGTTCGTACGCCGTAGTTTGCGAAATATCCGCCGACCAGCAGGAGCAGCAGGCAGGTTCCTAGGAGAATCTTCTTCACGGCAACGGACTGAAGCCAGCGCCCGTTCCGTTCAAGCTCCTGGAGCTACGCTGTTGATGAGCCACCCGGGAGTGGGGCCGGTCACGGCGTTAGCCACCGACGTATTTTTGGGTGACCCGACGCGGCTCGCGGATGGCAAAGCAGTGGTGAGTTATGCAGGAATGATCCCGAGCGACCTCGGAGACACGGCGTTGACGGCATGTTTGGAAGGTGCCAAATTGCCGCCCCTCGAAGCAGGAGCAGACAACACATGAGATATAGAACCATTCAGGCATTAGTCGCTTTGTTGCTGGTTACATTCGGTTGGATCGCCGGAACAGCCCAAACGCCTGCGCCAGAGTTCACGCTAGCGATTGAGGCTCCATCCGGGCGTACGACGGTCACATTCGTACGGGGATGTGTCTTGCAGGGAGGTCGCGACGAGGGCAACCCCAACAACACGCCGACGTCGAAATACTGGTTTGAATGCCAGGGCGCTTCTTCTCAACGTTGCGCTGCCGCAGTGAATGGGCTGGTTGAAGCACTAACCCGTATCTTTCCCGTGCGGGCATTTCGTTTTAGAGAACTGGCTCACTGCCTATCCTGCGGTAGAGACATTGAGTCCATCACTTCGTGAGGAGAATCTGCCTACGACAGCGTCCTCGTTCGCGGAAGCACCCTCGCCTTGTGTAAATTTCAGGCTTCGGCTGTCGAATCAGTAGTCCCACACATCTCCGTACGTGTAAAGCTCCGCGGTCGCGATAGGATTAAACGAGCCTCCACCTACAACCAGTACGACGTAAACTCCGGACGGTTGCGATTGCGCTGTTGCCGTGTGTCCCGCACGCCCGAATTCCATGCTGCCTGTCTTGGCGAAAGAACCGGGCAAAGGAGTGTAGATCTCCGCAGTGGGGCTATTATTTCCGCCCCCAGCTATGAGCACAGTCCCGTCCATGAGCAGGGTCGCCGTGTGCAAGTCTCGGGCTTCGGTCATTGAGCCGGTAGGTGCAAACGAACCCGTAGATAGGTTATAGACTTCGGCAGTAGCGGTGAGCTGTAAATTACTGCTCCCCGAAACGGGACTTTGCCCACCAGTGATCAGTACCGTACCGTCACCGAGCAGCGTTGCCGTGTGTTCTTCACGGGCCGTTGTCATGGCACCCGTAGCGGTGAAACTGCCAGTTGCTGGGTCATAGAGTTCGGCTGTCGAAGTTGGGATTGCTGAATCGGCTGGGACACCACCTACGATGAGCACTGTCCCATCTTGCAGCAAGGTGGCAGTATGCCGAAAGCGCGCCACAGCCATACTTCCCGTTTGAGTGAAAGCACCCGTGTTGGGATCATAGAGTTCAGCACTGGCGGAGCCCGTTCCGCCCACTCCTTGATCCGCCCCGCCAGTAACCAGAACTTTGCCATTCACAAGGAGAGTCGCTGTATGCCCGCCGCGCGGAAAGCTCATGTTGCCGGTCATGCTGAACGAGCCCTGGTCGGAGTTGTAAAGTTCCGCGGTGTTCTGCGCTTGCGCACCCACGCCCTGACAGTCGGAGGTGTCTCCGAAGCCTCCAACTACTAATACGTTGCCATTCGGCAGCAGCGTGGCCGTGTGAGAGTAGCGGGGTGCGGTCAATGCTCCGGTTGGAGTGGTGCCGGTAGCATACGCGTCGTACAGTTCTGCCGAGACGATACCGCCGATACACTGGGGGTCAGTCGCGGGATTGGCGCCCCCAGCCACCAGGATCGTTCCATTGTTTAACAGGGTGGCGGTGTGAAAACCTCGCGCGTGTTGCAAACTCCCGGTAGGGAAGAATGAAACCGAGGCAGTGGTAACGGAGACTATGGCACTCGCGGAGACCGCTGTGTTTTGCACGCTGGTCCCGATCACGTGATAGAAACCTTCAGCGCTCGGCGCGGTATACAAGCCGGCGGCGTTGATAACTCCCCCGCCTGTCTCCAGAACCGTCCAAGTCACACCGGTATTGGCCAACCCCGCGACAGATGCCGTGAAGGTCTGCGTCCCACCAGGAGCCAGCGTGACCCCTATAGGATAAACTATTAGTAGTGACTGTTGAACCGTCACGGTAGCGGTACCCTGGACATGTGAATTGGCCTGGCTGGTAGCCACTACATGGATAATGCCACTCGTGTTTTGCGGAGCCGTGTAGGCACCTGTGCTATTGATCGTGCCGCCAGGTTCTCCTGCACGCTCCAGGTGACCGCGGTGTTCGTCGTTCCCGTGACCATAGCCGTAAACGATTGTGTCGTGCCCGGCAACAGAGTCGCGGTATTTGGAGTAACCGTAATGCTTATGACCTCCTGCGAGGTGGGTGCAGCAGGCGAGGCAGGCGCCGCCGAGCCTCCGCCGCATCCGCCGGTCGTCACAGCTGCGACAACAACCAAAGCAAAGCCTGACCATGCGTGCCGGGAAGTCATGGGTAGGGTCTCCTACAGCTGGCCGACGTTCGCGCACACGGCTCTTTTGGTCAATCCCGCACAGAACTCGAATTTCTCCTCTGGACCTCACGAGCTAAAGGCTTGAAGCGTGGACAATTATCGGTCTTCGGGCGCCTGTGACAAACAATACATACGACTTTTCCAGTGGTCCGTGGAGTGTTAGACTCTGCCCAATTGAGCGTTCTCTATGGCTGCGCCAGGTCAACCGGCCCGAATTATCCGTTTTGACGTCTTCGAAGTGGACTTGCAGGCGGGTCAACTTCGCAAGCACGGTCTCCGAATAAGGCTCCAGGAGCAGCCTTTCGCGGTCCTAGCGTTGATGCTCGAACGCCCGGGCGAAGCCATAACGCGGGAGGAACTTCGACATAGTCTTTGGCCCTCCGATACGTTTGTAGATTTCGATCACGGTCTGAACAACGCCATCAACCGGTTGCGCGAGGCCCTGAACGATTCTGCTGATTCGCCGCGATTTATTGAAACCCTGCCCCGGCGCGGCTACCGCTTCATTGCCCGAGTCGACAACGGCGCCCTGCCGGGATCGGCCCCCGTCCAAGCGAGTATCACGCCGGCCCTCCCCCTGGTGCCAACGGCCGAACCTCGGATTAAGCGCAGGATTGTGGTTACCTCAGGTGTCGCAGCCCTCCTCGTTGTTGCCGCCCTCGTTGCGTGGCGCTTCTTTCTCGCTCGGCCTGCGCTGACGGATACCGACGTCATCCTTCTGGCGAGCTTCGTGAACAACACCGGCGATCCCGTCTTCAACAATTCCCTGGACAAAGCCCTGGAAGTCAAACTTACCGAGTCCCCCTTTTTGAGCATCTTCCCCGACGCGGGGGTTCGCGAGACCCTGCGTACGATGCGACGCGATCCCAATGACCGCGTTACGCGGGAAGTGGGTATCGAAATCTGCAAGCGACAGGGCCTCAAAGCGGTAGTGGTGCCCGAGATTGACGCTTTGGGAAGCAAATATCTGATCGTTCTGGAAGCGATCGATGCGCGGAATCAAAAATCCATCGCGCGACGCCAGGTGGAAGCGGACTCCAAGGATGAAGTTGTCGCGGCGCTGGGAAAAGCAGGTTCGCAGTTGCGAAGGCGATTGGGCGAGAGTCTCAAGTCTCTTCAGAAGTACGATGCTCCTCTAGACCTTGCGACCACAAGCTCACTCGAAGCGTTACAAGCCTATAGAACCGGGCAAACACTGTATCGTGCCGGAAAGAGGCGTGAGGCCATTCCTTTCTTCGAAACGGCCGCGGAGCTGGACCCGCAGTTTTGTTCGGCGTTCAGTATGCTTGGCAGCGCCTACCACAGCATTGACGACGGCCAAGGTTCCAGAAAGAATTTCGCCAAGGCTTTCGAGCTCAAGGATCGCCATCTCACGCAAGAAGAGAATTTTCAGACTACCGCTCTCTATTATTCGGCCATAACCGGCAACCTGGAGAAGGAAACTGCCGTACTTGTTTTGTACAAGGACGCGTATCCGCGCAGCGCGGTCGCTTTCAACTTATTGGGGATTGCGTACGCGCAGCTGGGCAGAACCGAAGATGCTCTGCAAGAGTTTTATTCAGCGATGGAACATTCCCCGGTGCCTTCGGCTCAGCATTACTCCAATGCCAGCCAGGCTCTCATGATCCTCGGCCGTTTTGATGACGCTAAGAAAATACTCGACCAATGGCGTCAGAAAGGTTCTCTGAACTCCGTCCAAGCTGTAATGCGCTACCGCATCGCCCTTATCCAAAATGATTCCGCATCGATGGATCGCCTGGCTCGAGACACCCAGGCCGATGACACGTTCTGGCTGCATTTACAGATGCAGCTCGCATTCTTGCGTGGCGATGTGAAGAAACTTCGCTCGCTGAGCGACACCGCGGTGAAGCAGCAGGGCGTGAATCGCAAAGAAAACGCTGCCCACGAGCTCGCTTGGCATGCCGCGGTCGAATCTCTTCTAGGAGAGTTTCCTCTGGCGCGGAAGCTCTGCCGTCAAGCGGAAGAGGTGGGTAATGAGAGTGCTCTCGGAATTTGGGGTTGTGCTAGCGCTTTAGGGGCTGCTGGTGACCTGGCCCAGGCGGAAGCGTTGACTGCGAAACTCGATCAGCTGGTTCCTGAGGACACTTTTCAGCAGCAGGTTCTCCTGCCGATGGTGCGCTCCATCATCGAGAGCAAGCGAGGAAACAGTCTCAAGGCCGTGGATGTACTCGCCCCGGTCACGCAATACCCAAATGGAGCAGTTTCTTATCATCGTGGGCAAGCTTGTTTGGCTGCACGGGAGTACGCCAAGGCTGCCGCCGAGTTTGAGAAGGTCATCGATCATCGCGGATGGCCCGAGTGGGAACTGTTTGCTCCACTGTCTCAACTCGGCCTCGCGCAAGCTTATGCTCTGCAGGGAGACAAGGACGAGAGCCGCAAAGCCTACGATGCTTTCTTTACCATTTGGAAAGACGCCGACCACGATATCCCGATCCTGAAGCAAGCCAAGGTCGAATACGCGAAGTTGCTGCAGGCCTCAGAAATCAAATCGCCGGAGCTCTCAGCAGTATCCGTGCGCTGAGATCATGTTTGACCAGCAAGTTGGCAGAAGTGTGCTAACTCCCGATAAGTTCTAGTGTTGAATGGTAGTTCCGGGCGGCGTCGTCGCAAAAGCGCCCGCTACGGTCGGCGGCCGCTACAACGGCACCGCGCCGAAGGCGTGGCTACTGGCCGGCGTTTACGACGGAGATAGCTTTCAGGAGACGGACCCAGCGGCCTTGGCGCTTGTCACCAGGGACGACGAGGCGGAGGGGGCCTTGGTCCGCACCCAAGTCTTTGCCGTCGACGGTATCGGCGACGAGAACCGATTCGGCGGCGAAGTCGGCGTCGAGTTCGGCCAGGGAAAACGCGGCACGGTATGCGTCGCTGCCTTCGGCTACGACGCAGAGCGCCATGCTCTTGCCGCGAAGGTCGCCGGCTTGAGGCACGCCAGCTTTGGCGAGCAGTGATGACAACGCGACGCCATCGTATTCGTGGGTCGTGCCATCGTGACCTTTCGCGGTTACCTTCATTCGCGGCATGGCCTTCAGGTCTGCGAGGGTTAGGTGCAACTCTTGCTTTATGACGCCTTTGACGACTAAAGCGGCTGTTGCGTCGGTCGCGGGCGGGCTTGCGCTAGACCGACGATACCTGTGGCCGTTGCAGCCAGTGCGATAATCCCGATGAACCAGCTTCGCCTTGACTTATCCATGCACGTTTCTCCTTTGGACGGACTGGGTTTCCGTTTGCTTCGGGTTGTTACTTCGCGCCATCATCTCTTACTCTAGCGCGCGTTTTGAAAGGGTTGCTGAACGGTGCTAAGAGTGTTTCTTCAGGGGCTAAAGCCCATTGAAGGCGGGCTTTCCGGGAAAGCTCCGACCTCCTAAAGAACGGACCAGAGCACGGACTGTTTCGACACCCTGCTGACGCGAACATTATGAACCTTAATCTCTTTTTCGCGATGCTTGGCGGTTTGCTGGTGCTGGCCTTTATCGCGAATCGGCTGGTGCGCTTCACTGGCGTGCCGGACGTGATCATTCTGATGTTCACCGGGGTGCTGATCGGGCCGGTGCTGCATTGGGTCGACCCTGAAGTATTTCGCGGGGCTACGCACGGCTTTGGCTCTCTCGCGCTGATGCTGATCTTGTTTGAAGGCGGCCTCGACCTGAAGCTGCGCGAAATACTGAGCCATTTCGCCGGTGGTTTCTTACTGGCTTTGTTAAGTTACATCCTCGCCGGCGCCAGCGTCGCGCTGGTTTGCCGTTATGCGCTTCAATTTACGTGGGTGCCGGCGCTGCTCGTGGGGGCGGTACTAGGATGCATCAGTAGTTCGATCATTCTGCCCGTGCTGCAACAAGTTAATTTGCGACGCGAAGTGAAGGTCACGCTACTAGTGGAAGCTTCGCTGGGCGATGCGCTCGCGGTGCTGGCGGTGACGTCGCTGCTCGACGTGGCTGCCGGCGGCAGTGCCAATCCGAGAGCTATCACGTGGAGCCTGCTGTCGAGCTTGATTCTGTCCGTCGGTTGCGGGGTGCTCGCTGGAATGTTGTGGTCTTACTTGCTGCCCATTTTGTCGGATGAACGATTCTGGCATGTGCTTACGTTTGCCGCGGTCTTGTTGACCTACTCTGGCGCGCACGCGCTGATGGGGAACGAATTGGTTGCGGTGCTTGTTTTTGGGCTTACGCTCTCCAATTTGCCGACGGTGCGAAAACGGTTGCATATCGATGAGGCTCCGGCGGCTTCGGACTGGTTTTCGACCGTACCTATCAAAGCCGAGCAAGGCGGCGCGGCCGAGCATCAGCACGAGCAAATGTTGACCTTTCATGGAGAACTCGCTTTTTTGCTGCGGACCTTCTTTTTTGTGTTGCTCGGTGCGCTGGTGGAATTCGCGGGCCTGCGTAAGAACGTCGTTCTCGCGCTGGGATGCTTCGGTGCGCTGCTAGCCGCGCGCTGGATAGCGGTTGAGGCTGGACAACGGGCTTGGCGGGGATTTACTCGGCGCGAGCGCGAAATCATGGTGTGGTTCCTGCCGCGCGGGTTAATCACCGCGGTGTTGGGGATCGACGTTTTGGAGGCTCGGGGAACGCAGTTCGAGTTTCTGCCGTCGCTGGCATTTGCCGTGATTCTGCTGAGCAACCTGGTGCTGCTGATCGGGACATTTCGGGCGCGGGGGATTGGGTCGACCGATAGTGGTTCTGTGGAGCCGCTGGCGGGGGCTGCCGAGGCAACGCCGGGTGCTTAAGGCGTGAGTTGCGTTGGAGAAGAGACTGCGTGGGAACCGAAGAATGCCTTGCGACAGCTGATGCTATGGCGCCGCCACGGGTTGAGACTGTTCGGGCATCCACGTCGGATGCCCTCGGAACGGCTGTTTTTTCTCTCCTGCATCATCACTGCGTGCTGGAGTGATGTCCTGACGAAAAACCGGAGTTCTCGAGCAGACTCTTCGGCTCAAACTGCCGCGGGCCTCCGCGCTGCGCTGCAAGGGTTGTCGCGGAGTTTGGCTAAAGCAACTTTGCCCGCTCCGGAACTGGAGAGCGGGCAAAGTTGGCAAGGCCTCGGACACGGTCGGTTTAGAAAACTCGGCGGAAGAAATAGAACAGGAAGCCTGAGAGCATCATGGCGACGGGCAGGGTCAGAACCCAGGCCATCACCAGGTTGCGCACGGTACCCCATTGCAAGCCGGAGTGATTTGCGAGCATGGTTCCAGCGACTCCCGAGGACAGCACGTGGGTGGTACTGACGGGTAAGCCGAACCAGTCGGCAGCTCCGATCGTCGCCATGGCGGTGATTTCGGCGGCGGCGCCCTGGCCGTAGGTGAGGTGATCTTTGCCGATTTTCTCTCCGACGGTTACGACGATGCGCTTCCATCCGATCATGGTGCCCAGACCCAAGGCCAGGGCGGTAGCAACTTTGACCCACAGAGGAATGAAGCGCGTAGCGTGATCGGCGTGCGTTTTGTAGTTCTTCAAGACGGCCGCGTCGGCTGGCGCGATTACCGGGACGCCCGACTTCTGCATGATCCGGAGAGCTTCGCTGGTCAGATACAGGTCGTTGCGGAAGTTCCGGACGCGATCTTGTGGGACATTTTTCAGATCTTTGAAGATGGCCATTTCGGTGCCAACGCCATTCACCATTTCGCGCAGAGCCAACATCGTGCCGGGCTTGAACTCTTTGGTGCGAATGAAATCGGTGACGTCCTCGCGAGGGTCGCCGATCGAAGCCGTTGAGGATACGTACTTGTTGAGGGTATCGGCGGTCTGTGTGGAAACGGCGATAAAGTCCTGAGTCTGGGAGCCATTCACGGCGTGGTTCAGGGCGTAGGTGGTGGGGACGGTGCCGATCAGAATGAGCATGATCAAGCCCATGCCTTTTTGGCCGTCGTTCGAACCATGGAAGAAGCTTACGCCGGTGCAGGTGAGGATGAGCAGTCCGCGAATCCAGAATGGCGGCGGCTCGGTCCCTTTTGGTGCTTGGTATAGTTGTTTGTCTTTTATGACCGCTTTGAGCGTGAGAAACAAACCTGCGGCGAGCGCGAATCCGAACAATGGCGAGAGCAGGAGTGATTGGCCGATTTTGCCAGCCTGGGCCCAGTCGACGCCGCTGGTTCCGCTGCGGGCGTTCATGAGCTGGTTGGCGATGCCGACGCCGATGATGGAACCGATGAGGGTATGGGAGCTGGAGGCAGGCAATCCGAACCACCAAGTGCCCAGGTTCCACAAAATTGCGGCGATCAATAGAGCGAAGACCATGGCGAAGCCGGCGCTGGATCCAACCTGCAAGATCAGTTCGACCGGAAGCAAGGAGACGATGCCGAAGGCCACGGCGCCAGTGGAAGTCACTACACCGAAGAAATTCCAGAATCCGGACCAGACCACGGCAATCTGGGGATCCAGCGAATGGGTGTAGATCACGGTAGCCACGGCGTTCGCGGTGTCGTGAAATCCATTCACGAATTCGAATGCGAGCGCGACAAACAGGGCTAGGCCCAGCAAGAAGTAGGGCCAGAACGACTCGACCCGGATGCCGCTGAGGTCTCTGGCGATGCTGGTACCGATGAAAATAAGCCCGGCAATCAGCACAAGAGCAAAAATCAGCATGCCTGTGCTGCTTGGTTTTTTCGATAGTTTGTCGTGTACGGAGTGCTTGGCGGGCGGCGCGATCGGGGGCGCGGTCGTCGCTCCTGCGGTTGGCACGGATGCTGTAGCCATAAGGCTCCTGTCTCTAATAAATTCGGCCAGGTGCGGACGTTCGGCCACTAAGCCACTAAACGATGGCTGGTTTATACGAGACTATTGTTACAGCGGGATGAATATGCCGAAGGTACTCGTTCAACGCCTCGGGCCGCTCCCCAATGCAACCTTGCACGTTGATAAACTAAGTTGACAAACGCACGAGTTCGGGACAGGCTCTGCGGTCATGGAACATTCCAACGTCCTGCTTTTTGCGTTCCTTATTGGCGTAGTCGCCGGTTTGCGCGCCTTGACCGCACCGGCGGTAACTTCCTGGGCCGCGTATCTGCACTGGCTCAATCTCACGGATTCGCCGCTGAAATTCATGGCGTCGATTATCACTGTGGCGATCTTCACTCTCCTTGCCTGCCTGGAGCTGGTGGCCGATCAACTCCCGTCGACCCCCGCGCGAACCAAGCCTGGCGGACTCATCCCGCGCATCCTTCTCGGAGGGCTTTGCGGCGCGACGGTGGCTTCCGCCGGCGGCCAATCGATCGCCCTCGGTGGCGTCTTGGGAGTGGTGGGTGGCGTCGTTGGTGCGTTCGCGGGCTACCAAGTGCGCACCCGCTTGGTGAAGGCGCTCAGCGTTCCTGACTTCGTGATCGCCGTTTTGGAGGATGCTGTCGCCATCGGCGGCGGCCTGCTCGTTCTGTCGCGCTTTTAGGGTTCGTGCCCGCGGTTGGTGACCGTTTGTCAAAGCGTTCCCGGCGTTGACCGAACCTTGCAGATGCAGCGACCATCTTCCTGTTCACCTGCGTTTCCGAACGACCTAGGCTGACTTTCAGAGCGAGCGGGCGATTCCGTGCATCGGTCCCGAGCCCCGCGCATCGAACACCCAGTGGCAACGCAAATCTTCAGGAGAATTCGAATGCCTTCCGCGAATCATTACAAAGCCATCGTCATCGGTTCAGGGCAGGGCGGAACCCCTCTGTGCCAGGCGCTGGCGAAGGCCGGGTGGCCCACCGCGATCGTCGAACGCGAATATATCGGCGGAACGTGCGTCAATGTGGGCTGCACTCCTACCAAGACGATGGTGGCGAGTGGCCGCGTCGCTTATCTCGCGCGCCGCGGCGACGACTACGGCGTTCACACCGGCCGCATCACCATTGACATGAAGCGAGTCCGCCGCCGCAAGCGCGATATCGTCAACAATTCCCGTAACCGAAATCAGGCGAGCATCGAGAAAACCAAGAATCTCGACTTGGTCTTCGGCGAAGCGAGTTTCACCGGTGCCAAGTCTATTCAGGTCCGGCTGAAAAATGGCAGCTATCGCGCGCTCACCGCCGATTACATTTTCATTAACGCGGGTTGCCGCCCGGCCATGCCTTTGCTTGACGGTCTGCAAGGAGTCCCCTTTCTCGACAGCACCTCCATCATGGAGCTAGCCGCCGTGCCGGAACATCTGTTGGTTCTCGGCGGCGGGTACGTGGGGCTGGAATTCGGGCAATTGTTTCGCCGGCTCGGGAGCAAAGTGACGATCGTGCAGTCGGGCGAACAATTGTTAACGCATGAAGACGCCGACGTCGCGCAGGAAGTCGCTGCGATCCTCGAACAAGATGGCATAACGGTTTTGTTGAATTCGAAGGCCGAGCGTGTCGCCAAAGCGGGCCAACAGATCAAACTTACGGCACGCAGCGGAAAAAACACCCGCACGATCTCCGGCTCGCACCTGCTGTTAGGCACCGGCCGCGTTCCCAACACTGAAAAACTCAAGTTGTCTGCCGCCGGCGTTGCTACCGACGATCACGGGTTCATCAAAGCGAACAATAAGCTGGAGACCAACGTAGAAGGCATCTACGCTATCGGCGATATCAAAGGCGGGCCCGCTTTCACTCACATTTCCTACGACGACTTCCGCATCCTGCGCACCAATCTGCTGGAGAAAGGAAACGCCTCGACCGACGGCCGCCTGGTGCCCTACGCCGTTTTCATCGATCCGCAACTGGGCCGCGTCGGCATGACCGAAGGTGAGGCGCGCGCGAAAAACAAAAAGATCCGCGTCGCCAAGATGCCCATGACCTATGTCGCTCGCGCGCTGGAAGTAGCCGAGTCCCGGGGCTTTATGAAAGTCCTGGTGGACGCGGAAACGAATCAAATCCTGGGCGCGGCAATCCTCGGCGTCGAAGGCGGCGAAATCATGTCCCTGGTGGAACTGGCGATGATGGGCAAACTGCCGTACACCGTGCTGCGGGACGCGGTGTTTGCGCACCCCACTTTGGCCGAATCGCTTAACAACCTATTCGGTAATTTCCAAGGCGAATAGCGCCACGCGCTCCTACCGCTTTCGTGAAGGTGGCGAAAGCGAAAAACATCATCCATCCGGGCTTACCAAACGCTTTCCGCTCTCCGGAATTACTCCGCCTCCAGCAGCGTGGCGTTGCTCTCTTCGGCGGGATCGCGCCCGCGATTCGCCAGGCCCACACCGAGCAGAACCAACAGACCACCGGTAAGCATGGAGCTCGTCAGAGGTTCGGCGAGCAGCCACGCCGCCAGCAAGGCCGTCAAAGGCCCTTGCGCGAGTAACGAAACCGCGGTCACCGTCGCGGGAAGATGCCCGAGGGCATAGGTCAACGCCAGATATCCTCCCAGTTGCGAAACCAGGCCCAGCCCCAACAGTGCGCCGAACGAACGGCCCGGTGGGACCTTCAGGGAGATACCCATCGCCAGATTCATTATCAGCAGAAAGGTTGTCCCCGTCACGATCGCAAGCCGCAGGAAAACAAGCGTCCCGGTCGTGGTGCGAACGCGCTCGGTGACCATCAGGTAGACGGCAAAACATGCCGCCGCACCTACGGCCATCAAGTCGCCTGCGCCAAACTGCACGTGTCGTCCAAGGTCCGCCCACACAATCACCAGTGACCCCGCGATCGCCAGCACCAAGCCAAGCCAGAAAAAGGCGACAGGCCGCTTCCCAAGTGCAAGCCAGGTGAGCAGCCCTACAAAGATCGGCGTCTGATTGCCCAGGAGCGTCGCATTACCGGCCGAGGTGCGCAGGATCCCGGTGTTATAGAGCGCCAGATCGAGCGCGAAGAATAATCCGCCCACCGCGATGATCGCCAACGTCTGCCAGTTGACTCGCGGTGCCCGGCGATCCCACAGCCACGTTGGCAGCAGTACCACTGCGGGAATCAGCATGCGGTAAAATGCCGAAGCGGGTCCGGGAATGTCGGTCCAGCGCACAAAAATAGCCGACCATCCGATGCACACGACGCCCGCGGCCAAGGCAAGATATGGCCAAATCCCGTGTGAGCCGCGAACTTCCGCCGGCGAACTGTGGGCTTCCGCTGTTGAAGTAATGATCGCCTCTCCTGAATGAGTCTTTTGGCGTAACCCCGAAAAACTGGTCCTCAGCGGCTGAAGCCGGACTGAAAAGAAAGCCTTTGCGGCACAACCGAAGCCGCGCCCTCCTGTGGCCAGACAGACTCGGAATGCGTCTCGATGCTCAAGATCGTTCCAGTATCGCACACGCCGGCGTCGCCCATTTTCTTCGCGGCCGGCACTTGGCTGACAAATTGTCTGGTTCGGGGGCAACCTCGAAGTGCCGCCCGCCTCAAGTTCCTGATCGGTGCTCATTACGCCCCAACTGGCCGTTGGGTCTATTGCCGCCACCGCACCCAAGGGCTAAGTTCGAATGAAGGAGCATTCCTATGTCAAATGCCGCAACTCCTCCGGGCTGGAACCATCCCAGGCCGTCGAAATCGATTCCTTGGCGGATGCTGTTCCGCATCGTCCGCTGGTCCACTTATGTGGCCGGTGCGATCACCTTGGTCCTCGTGCTGCACAAAGCGCCGGCTCCGGTCGTCGAGACCAACCCGCAGGCCGCCGCGCGCGTAGAACAAAAATTCGAGCAGGTCGAACAAGCCGTATCCAACGGTCAGCCCGCCACCATGCGCATGGACCAGACCGAGCTCAACTCCTATTTGGTCTCGCACCTGGACATCGCGTCGAATCCCAATGCCAGTTCAGCTCCGGCGCCCGCTCTGTCCGCTCCGCCGACCGTTAGCGCGAACACGTCCTCGGCGGCTGCTCCGTCATCCGGCGCCGCCCCCGACTTGTCGGCTCCCGCGGGAGCTTCGGCCGAAGACATTGAACAGGTCCGCTCGTCGGTAAAAGACGTCAAGGTGGAACTGATCGACGATCGGGTGCGCGCCTACGTCGTGTTCGATTTCCACGGCAAAGACATGACCCTGCAACTGGAAGGGAAGCTCGGCGCCGAAGACGGGTATTTGCACTTCGAACCGGTCGCAGGCCAGATCGGCTCGCTCCCGATTCCAAAGTCCACTCTTGAAGCTGCCGTAGCCCGGATGATGGAATCGCCGGAGAACCGCGAGAAACTCAAGCTGCCAAACGACATGTCCGGCCTGAAAATCGAAAACGGCGAAGTCGTCGCCACCTACAAATAAACAGCCCTCACGTAACCAGCCCTCACGCACTTGCAGGGCAGTACGGACTTCGACACAGTCGCTGCCGACGCGGTTGTTGTCTGTCCGTTGCGGCCCGATTCTATTGTCTTAGGAATCTTTGACCTACGGAGCTGCCACTTGGGAAGTACGCTTGGAAAGAGGATCGGGTGCATCCTCGTTTTCGCGTCTCTGGTTTGCCCGGCGTCATCGCCGGCGCGAACGCCTGGCGCAGATGCGCCTCTGGGCGTGGTGTTGCAAGCGAACCTCGCCCATGTAAAAGAAAGTGCCCTCACCGAAGGAGCCACCGTGTACCCGGGTGAGGATCTCAGCACCGATGACGGGGGCTCGCTCGACCTGCGGATCGTGAACACGCGCTTTGGATTGGCTGCGAACAGTCGGGTGCATTTCTATTCCGCAGCCAAAGGCTCGGTTGGGGAACTCGATAGTGGCACGTTGACATTCCGCAGAGATACGGGCGCCGACGGTTTCGAAGTGGTGGCTTCCGATGTGCGGATCGTGCCCAAGGGCGAAGGCCCGGTGGCCGGGCAGGTGACATTTCTTTCGGCGTGCAAGATCACCGTCAGCAGCATTACCGGGGAGATCGCGATTACGTCCGGTAAAGAGTCGCGAACCGTAAAGGAAGGGGAGGCCTACTCCGTGCTCCCGGAAGTGGGCGTTCTCGCCGTACAAGCGTACATTTCTCCCGACGATCCCGGATACCACAAGTCTCATTCCCACCAGACCTGTGCTTTGCGTGGAAGCCCCCGAACCCCGGCCCAATTTCAGAAAATAGGTTTGGCGGCGGGTCTGGCGGGCGCGGGAGTCTTGATTGGAATCAAGCTGTTATCGTCACACCCCAGCGTGGAAAGCCCCGACCAGCCTTAACGCCGTCGTTGTGGCATCCATCGGAGTGCTTCTTTGGTGCCGATTGAATGCAGCCCGTCCAGAGCGGTTCCGACCCCCACCATCGTCTGCGGCTGAGTTCTGCGAGACTACATCTCGCGGAGAGCGACGGCTACCGGACGCGCTGCCGCGCGCAAGGCTGGCGGAAGTCCGCCGAGAAGGCCCATCACCAGGGCAAAGATAATTCCGCCAACGAGCAGGCCGGAAGTGATCTTGAAGGCAAAGGCCATATTGGAGAATGTTTGCCAGTTCATGGTTGCGGTGGTCAGTCCGTTCAACGGTAGGACGGCGAGACATCCGACGGCGCCTCCGATGAAGGAGATGATGAAGGCTTCGATCAGGAACGAGAACACGACCGCGGCGGCGCCGAAACCCAGCGCGCGCATGGTGGCGATTTCGCGGCCGCGCTCGGCGACGGCAGAGTACATGGTGTTGAGGGCGCCGAAGATCGCGCCGATGGCCATGACGCTGGCCACCAGGCCGCCCAGAATGGTAATGAGCTGGGTCATGCGCGTGGACTGCTTCGCGTAGTAGTCGATTTCGCGGGTGACGTCCACGCTAAGGCGCGGATCGGCGGTGACGAAGTCCTTGAATTGCTGCAGGGCAGCCGGCGAAGTGAGATGCACGGTTACGGACTGGAAGACGTTGGTGGGGCGTTTGTACACGTCATCGAGCACGCGAGCGTCGCACCAGACTTCGGAATCGAAAGCGCTGCCGCCGGCATCGAAGACACCAACCACTTTCCAATGGCCGCCGCCAAAGTCAACGGTGTTGCCGACCGTCAAACCTGAGTAGGTGGTGTTGGCGTTTTTTCCGACCACGAGCTCGGCAAGTCCGGGCTGAAACATGCGGCCTTGCGCAATCTTAACGTTGCGGCGAATGGTGAGGACGTTCGCGGACACGCCGCGAACCTGGACGTTGGCGTCAGTTCCGGTGGTTCGAAGAGGGAACGGTGCGACGACCACGACTTCGGAGGTGACCAGTGGACCGTCGGCGCCGCGTGCGACGCCCGGGGCATCCTGCAAGATCTTGACTTGATCGAGTGCGACGCCGCTCATCATTTCCGATGTGGCGCCGGCCCTCATGACGATAGCGTTGTCTTCGGAACCCGAGGCAACCAGGGTGGCTCGAAAGCCCCGGGCGAGCGAAAGCATGGCGACGAAAACGCCGACGGTGCCAGCGATGCCCAGGACCGCTACGATGGCGGAAGTCCAGCGGGCCTTCACACTGCGAACGTTGTAGATTACCGGGATAGCCACGTCAGACCCTCCGAAGCGCGTTGACTACGCGCATGCGCATGGCCCCAATTCCGGGGAGCAGGCCGCTAACGACGCCGACCAGCAGCGCCGTGCCTAGTCCGACGGAGAGAATCGCGGGGGAAAGAATAAGAGTGGGCAGCAAACCGTTGAGGGCCGCCGCCAGGACGGGAATGGCTAAAGCGGCGAGGCCCAGACCAATCAGTCCGCCTACAAGAGAGATGGTGAGCGATTCCGCGAGAACAAAAAAGAGCACCGAGCGGTCGCTGAAGCCAATGGCTTTGAGCACGGCGAGTTCGCCGATGCGTTCGCGCACGGAGATGGCCATGGTGTTGCCCGTGACCAGCAAGAGGGTGAAGAAAACGACCGCGCCGATGGTGAGGATCAGGAATTCGATGTTGCCGAATTGTTTTACCCAACCCGCGGCGAAGGCGGACTCGGTTTCGGTTTTTGTTTCGAACGAAGAGTTGGCAAACATATCGTCGATGGCTTTGCTGACACGAACGGCGTCATCGGGATTATCGAGTCTCAGGACGTACCAGCCGACATTGTCCTTGAAGGATTTGGGAACGCCTTCCTCGAAGGCGTCCCACTGAAACCAGAACTGACTCTCATCGCCGCCCATGGTGGTGCTGTGATAGATGCCGTCGAGATTGAACTCCCAGGTGCTTGCGCCGCCGAAAATCGTGGTCTTGATGGGGATGCGGTCGCCGATCTTCCAGTGGAAGCGTGCGGCGGTTTTCGCTCCGGCGATGGCGCCCTGGCGATCCTTGACGAAATTGGCCCATTGATCATCGGGTACTTGGAGCTCGGGAAGAACCTTGCGTTGATTTTCAACGTCGATAGCGAACTGCGGGAAGAAATTCTTTTCATCCTGGTAGACGCCGCCGAACCAATTGTTGTGGGTAATGGCCTTGACGCCGGGTATGCGCAGGATTTTGTCGCGATAGGACAGCGGCAACGGCTGGATGATCGAAATGCGGTTGATAATCACCAGCCGATCTGCGCCGGCGATGTCCGCGCCGCGCCCGAAGGCGCCTTTGACGACGGCAAGGAAGGAGAACAAGAAAAGCGCCACGGCGAATGATCCGATTGTGAGGATCAGGCGAACCTTCTTGCGGAACAGGTTGGCGAAGATCAGTTGGCGGAATTTCAAGCGGCACCTCCCGCATAAGCGTTTTGCTGCACATTGCTGCCTTCGACGAGAAGTCCCTTTTCGAGATGGAGCTCGAGATCGGCGAGCTTGGCGACGACCGGATCGTGCGTGACCATCAGCACGGTCTTGCCGTACTCCTTCACCAGACGGATGATCAGGTTCATGATTTCGTCGGCGCTCTTGCGGTCCAGGTCACCGGTGGGCTCGTCGCAGAGAAGGAACGTGGGATCGGCGACGATGGCGCGGGCGATGGCCACGCGCTGTTCCTGCCCGCCAGAAAGCTGACGCGGGTAGTGGTTCATGCGATCGGCGAGGCCAACAACGCCCAACGCGGTTTCCACGTGCTTCCGGCGCTCGGATTTTGACAGTTTGGTGAGAAGCAACGGTAGCTCGACGTTTTGGAACGCGGTGAGCACCGGGATCAAGTTGTACATCTGAAAGATGAAGCCGACGTGGCGCGCGCGCCATTGGGTGAGCTTGCTGCCGGACATGTTGGTAATTTCGTCGCCAGCGACGGTGATGCTGCCGTGGGTGGGGACGTCGAGTCCACCGAGCAAGTTGAGCAGCGTCGTCTTGCCGGAGCCGCTGGGGCCCATGAAGGCGACGAAATCGCCTTTGTCTACATCGAGGTTCAGCCTTTGCAGGACCTGGATTTCCTCGCCGCCTCGGCGGTAGGTTTTGTCCAGGCCGCGCACTTGAATAAGGCTATTGGTTCTCCCGCTGCCATCGACTCGAACCATGTTTGATCGCTCCTGTTTTCGATTCTTACTTCTTATTTCTTAATGGCGACTGTTTGACCGTCATGCAGATCCGCCGGACCATTTACGACCACGGTGTCTCCGACCACGAGGCCGGCGGCGACTTCGGCGTCCGAACCACGAGTGCCGCCCAAAGTGATTGCGCGGCGCTCGAGGCGATCCTCTTTCACGAGAAATACGACCTTTTTTCCACCGTCGTCGTGGACGGCGCTTTGCGGGATGAGCGGCAACGCCACGGCGGCCTTCGCGCCCGGTTCTTCCTTGCGCTCGTCGCCAAGGAAGGTGACCTTGATGCCCATGTCGGGAAGAATTCGCGGGTCGAGCTTGTCAAAAGAGATGCGGACTTTCACGGTGGCCTTCTGACGGTCAGCCGTGGGGATAATGGTGCGCACGTGGCTGGGAATCTCCCAGTCGGGATAGGCGTCCAGTATCGCGGTCACATGTTGGCCATCCTTGACGCGTGCGATGTAGGACTCGTTGACATCCACTTCAATTTCATTCGAATTCATGTCAACGATCGTGGCGATGCCGGTGCGAGTGAAGCCTCCGCCAGCGGAGACGGGCGAGACCATTTCGCCAACCTGAGCATCTTTGGAGACGACGATGCCGGCGTAGGGAGACTTGATCGTGCAGTTGTCAACGACTTGCTGCGCTTCGACGATGCGCGCTTCCGAGCCCGCGACCTGCGCTTTGGCGAGTTCGATCTTTGCTTTCAAACTGTCGGCGTTCATGCTGGCGGTGTCGAGTTGTTCCTGGGTCTGCACGCCGGCTTTTTGTAGTTGATCGGCACGGTGCAACTCGATCTGCGCGTTTTTTAGCTGCACCTGCAAATCGGCAATGGCGGCCTGAGCGGAATCGCGATCAGCCTTGGCGGATCCCAAAGCTTTTTGGGCGTCGGAATCGTCGAGGGTGGCGAGGAGTTGCCCTTCTGCGACCCTTGTGCCCTCGTCGAAGAAGACACCCGTAACGCGCCCGGTGATTTTTGCAGCGATGGTAGCGCGGCGGCGCGGGGTCACATAACCGCTGGCATTCAAGAGCGCTTCGCGGCCACCTGCGCCGACGGGCTTGTGCACGGTGGTAACTTCGACCAGGGGCTTCTGATTCCAGAAGGCGTAAACGCCACCGGCGATGCCGGCGAGAATTACCAATCCGCCGAAGAAAATCGCGAGGCCTTTGCCGAGCTTGCTGCCCTTGCGCTGTCCTTCGTGAATGCGCAGAGAGCCGAGATCATGTTGCGCCGAACCTAAAGGCGTAGCCATCAGCCGGGTTTCCTTCAAAGAGGGTTGCACACTGGGATTACGTACGGGCGGTAGAGAAAATTACAGAATTTCGCCGTACGAGTGCAATTCTGCGGATAGTTTAGCTGATTCGGGGTGGATTGCGAAACGCAAGGGAATGAAGGAAGCATTCACCGGCGGGTCCGCAGCCGACGCAAAAAAGGAACGAAGGGCTTGACGGCGGCGAGCGGAAAGCGGTTATATGCACAGCGTCTATTAAATCGATTTAAGAGGTGGTGGATGAGAGAGTTGGGCTTGCGGGGAATGCGGTCAATACCGTTGGCGGTGGTCCTGGTGACGATGAGCCTGCGGGGTCCAGGTTTGCACGGGCAAACGATACGCGTCGACGCCACACCGGGCCATGTGACCAATACCATCGTGCCAACAAAGGCGTTGGGGGCGGGGATTGACCGGCTGCCCTACGGGGCGGCCGACAAATTGTTGGTGGATGGGACGATTCAGCAGGTTTTGTCGGCGGGATGGCAGACGGTCACGTATCGCCAGAATACGGAATTGCATACAGAAGCGTGGCACTGGAATCCGCAGGGGACGTGGAGCGATCCGGCGGGGAAGGGCTACTTCACCGGGAACGCCACGCCGGGGGCGGAGATGATCCGGCACTCCTACGGCTATCCACTGCCGCATCGCGGGGTGACGAGGGACGATGGGACCGACACGGTAGGGTATTCGCGGCTGACCGATGGAGATGACGGGTCGTATTGGAAGAGCAATCCGTACTTGACGCAGGGATTTACAGGTGAGAGTGACGCAGCTCATCCGCAGTGGGTGTTCCTGGATTTGGCGAGCCCGCAGGCGGTGACGGCGATACGCATCGCGTGGGCCGAGCCGTTCGCGGCTCAGTACGAGGTGCAGTATTGGACCGGAGAGGATCCAATCAAGAAGCCGACGCTGGGAGTGTGGCAGACATTTCCCGGCGGGTCGGTGAAAGACGGCAAGGGCGGCAACCCGACGTTGCAGCTGGCAACCGAGCCGGTCGTCGTGCAATGGGTACGGATCTTGATGACGAAGTCTTCGAATACCTGCGACACGCACGGAGCGGCGGACAAACGGAATTGCGTCGGATACGCGATTCGCGAGTTATATCTGGGGACGACGACCGCGGACGAAAAATTTCATGATTTGATTCGGCACACCGCGGATCAGGACCAAACGGCGACCTATTGCTCTTCGGTGGATTCGTGGCACGCGCCGGAAGACTTGGATGAGCGCGCCGGGGACCAGGTGGGATTCGATTTGTTCTTTACCAGCGGCGTAACGCGGAAGCTTCCGGCGATGATTCCGATCGCGATGATTTACGGGACCCCGGAAGACGCCGCAGCCGAGATCGCCTATCTGGAAAAGCGCGGTTATGCGATTTCTTACGTGGAGATGGGTGAAGAGCCCGACGGGCACTACACGCCGCCGGAAGATTACGCAGCGTTGTATGTGCAATTTGCGGCGGCGCTGCATCGCGTGGACGCGACATTGAAATTGGGTGGGCCGATTTTTACGGGAGTGAACAAGGACATCGAGACCTGGCCGGACTCGGAGGGGCGGACGTCCTGGACGCGGCGTTTCGTGGATTATCTGAAGGCCCACGGAAAATTGGGAGAGCTGGCATTTTTTTCCTTTGAGCATTACCCGATCGAGCCGGGGAAGATTGCGTGGAGCAGCTTGTACGATGAAGCGACGCTGGTGACCCATATTATGGAGGTGTGGCGTCAGGATGGCGTGCCCGCGCATGTCCCGCTGTTCATCACGGAATCGAATATTTCGTGGCAGTCCTCGGAAGCGTTCGTGGATGTGTGGGGAGCGTTGTGGCTGGCGGATTACATCGGAGCATTTTTGAGCGGCGGAGGAGACGCCGTCTATTATTTCCATTATTTGCCGACCGGTATCGGGAGAGGGCACAACGGATCGATGGGAACGTTCGATATGTTCTCGGCGGATAAGGATTTGAAGATTGTTCAGCCACTGTCGCAATATTTCGCGAGCCAGCTGATCAACCTCGAGTGGGTGCAGCCAGGGAACGGCACGCATCGCCTGTTTCCTGCAGCGAGTGATGTACTCGACGGCGCCGGACACGTGCTGGTGACGGCGTACGCCGCACTACGGCCGGACGGGCAGTGGTCGTTGATGGTGATCAACAAGGATCAGGAGAATGCGCACGAGGTGAGGATTTCGTTTGACGACGCGGAGAAGGGCAGCCGCGGGTTTTTCACCGGGCCGGTGAACCTGACCACGTTTGGGAAGCAGCAATACCAATGGCACGTGGACGCGAAGGGTGGTTTTGCGGATCCGGATGGGCCGGCAACCAAGTCGTCGGTGAGTGGCGGTGTGGGGACGAAGTTTACGTTGCCTGCGGCGTCGGTGACGGTGATCCGCGGAAAGGTCGAGAAGGCGAATTCGGACCGGAAATGATCGAAAGAGGCTTTTTCGGGCAGGTATGATATCGTGACGGGGTAGACTTGCCGAGTTGGATTGCCTGAGTTCCCTGAAGGGCTGCGCTTCGCGGCCTTCCCTCCATTGACTTCAGCCGATTCGAGGCCGACGGCTTGTGAATCTGAAGACCGGCGGAATGCCCGAGCCTTCCTCACAGAACGACGGTTCGCAAGATCAGGGAGAATTAGGATGAAGAGCCTTTTTGTAGGAAACATGAATTTCCAGACAAGCGAGAGCGATCTGCGGGCGTTGTTCGAGCCGTTCGGGCAGGTGACGCGCGTGCACATGGCCATGGACCGGGAAACCGGGAGAGCGCGCGGCTTTGCATTCGTGGAGATGCCGAATGATGAGGAAGCCGCCAAGGCCATCGCGGGCCTGGACGGAAAAGAAGCCGGTGGGCGCAACCTGAAGGTGAACGAAGCGCGTCCCAGGGGCGAGAGCGGGCCTCCGCGCAGCCCTCGTGGATTTAGCGGCGGCAACAGCAGCGGCGGCGGTGGTGGCAAGGGCAAAGGCGGCGGGCGAAACCGGTTCTCGAACGAGGACTATAGCGAAGCAGTGCGGCAGCCGCGCGAACCGCGCTGGTAGCTGGTTGGATAGATTCGCTGGACGGTCCGGCGCTGACCGGATCGCATTCTTCTTGTGAGGCGAAGAGATGACGACGACTTTTCAGAAGCGGCAAAAAGAGATGAAGCGGATCGAAAAGCGAAAAATGAAAGAGCAGAAGCGAGTGCAGCGGAAAATCGAGAAAGTTGCGCTGAAGGAATCCGGGCAAGATGGGCCGCAGATGGGAACGGCGGAAGAATTGATCGAGGAAGAATCCGACCGCTATTAAAGGTCAGCGGGCCGCTATTTTCTGCGGCTCGCGCTTCAGCCAGTCATTTACGCCGAAACATATTTACGCCGAAAAATTGATCCTGTCGGCTTCAGCCACTGGCGACGGTCTGTCCGCTGGTGCGCGAGAGCGAACCGAGACTGCCCAGTCGTGTGCGGAAGCGACCACACTTCCAAACCCCGCCACGTGTGACCCAACGGACTGGCCGCCCCCTCAAGAGTTCATTGGATCGCAGACAACGCGCGCAATCGCACCCGCAATTAACGCACGGGAGCAATTTCGAGCCGGTCGCCGATCTTGGTGCCGGAACGATAGATCGTGTGCGGAGGGAGTTCCAGCACGCTGGTCGCTTTCAAGGACACCTTGGAGATGCGAAAAGGGCGAACATGTTCCTCGACGTAGACGACTTCTTTGTCCTTGCCGAGAAAGATGAGGTCGATAGGAAAGAGCATGCCGATGGTATGCACGCCACGGGACGGCACAATCCATAGACCACGGCCGAGCTGCGCCCAGCGCCGCGTTTTCCCGAGCAAGCCGACGAGCCGACGAAGGTAACTGTCGGCGAGCGTCGCTTCGGTGGCAACAAAGGTCTCGCGCGTTTTGTTGTAGACGTACAATGAACGATTCTGACCGTTGTTGGCCATGATCTATCGACCCTATTCGGGTGTCCCCTCAAGAAATATACGACTGCAGCGACTACTCGATGGACTTGCGCTTACGTCGCCAGATGATGATGAAGAGCACGAGAACCGCGAGTGCTCCTGCGACGACTCGAATCAGTGTGACGTTATCCATTGCACTTCTCCTTTTAACTTCTCGGCCTCACGACGTCTGTGAGGTCGCGAGGGTACGTGGTCACCGCTGCAAAGCCGGCATCAACTGCCGGAGCAGAGTGATCACAGCTGGGCCCAAAATCACCACCATCAAAGCGGGGAAAATGAAAAATATCAGCGGCGGCACCATCTTCACCGAGGTCTTCGCGCTCATTTCCTCGGCGCGCTGACGGCGCTTGATGCGCAAGTCGTCGGAGAAAACGCGCAGGGATTGAGCGACGCTGGTACCAAAGCGGTCGGTTTGTACCAGCATGGCGACCAGAGACTTGATGTCCTCGAGACCCGTGCGGCGTGCCAGCTCTCGCAAGGCGTCGAGACGCGTTTTTCCGATACGCATCTCGAGGTTCACGAGTTGTAACTCCTCGCTCAGCTCCGGGTGCGTGATGCGCAGCTCCTGCGCTACTTTCAGCAAAGCTTGATCGAGACCAAGGCCGGACTCCACGCAAATCACCAGCAAATCCAGACCGTCGGGAAGGCCGCGGCGCAGTTTGTGCTGGCGGGCTTTCATTCTCCAACTGAGGAACATGTCAGGGAATAAGTAGCCGAGCGCGATGGCGATCAGCGGAATCATGAACGGATTCCACTTGTATATCCCGGTGACAAAAACCAATGCGATGAACGCGATGGGCGTCAAGACCTTGAAACCGCGCATGGCCGAGAGCGCTTGGGAGCTGCGGTAGCCGGCACGCATCAGCAATATCTGCGTTCGCGGGGTGGGTCCGGAGTCGCCAGGGACCAGTTTACCTAGCCCCGCCAGCGTGTCGCGGACGCGGTCCTTTTGTTTTGTGGCGAAACTGGCTTCTTGGACCGGTGGCGCAGCGGTGTTCGCCATGCGGGAAAGCCGGGTTGCGATTCCCATTCCACCCGGCGCAAACGCGTAGAAAACCGCCGCCAGAATGGCGAAGGTGGCCACGAACGTCAGCGCTGTAATGGCCCAAAGCATTGGCAACACTCCTTAGCAGCTAAACCTCAATGTGAATAATCTTCCAAATCAGCAGCGAACCTATGACTTGCATGAGTCCCGCCACGGTCAAAATCAGCGAGCCCTTGGGGTCCTCAAACAAAACCCTCATATACGTGGGGTTCATGATCATAAGTATGATCATCATGAAAACAGGCAAGGCAATCAGGATGCCGGCCGTTAACCTGCCTTGCGCGGTACGAACCCGGACTTCGCGATAAATGCGGAAGCGATCGCGAATAACCCGCGCGAGGCTGTCGAGGATTTCCGCCAGGTTACCCCCGGTCTCTTTTTGGATGAGCAGGGCGGTGACGAAAAAGCGGACGTCAATCGATGGGATGCGCTCGGTCATGTTCAGCAGGGCATCGCGCAAGGGGAGACCAAAGTTCTGCTCTTCGAAGGTAGTGCGGAATTCGCTGGCAATCGGATCGGGAGATTCTCTCGCGATCATCTCCAGCCCCGTCGTGAAGGCGTGGCCCGCGCGAACCGCGCGGCCCAGCAGATCCAAGGCTTCGGGGAACTTCTCCTCGAATTGCTGGAGGCGCCTCTGGCGAAGGTAGGAGACCACGCCATACGGTATGAACAACGCGGTGATGCCGAGAAGGAGTCCAACCCAAAACTGAGGGTAGAAAAGCCCGATAATTACGAAGGTTCCCAAACCCAGACAAGCGCTCATGAGAATGAGCTTGCCAGCCTTCATCTTGAGCCCCGCTTGCGCGAGGCGTTCTTGAAGCCGCACGGACCATTGCCAGTGCAGCATAAGGCGATGGACAGCCGGGACGCTGCTGAGCATCTCGTCGCGCGCCAGCTTCAGTCCGAGCGAAACGTCGCCCCGGCGCTCGGCCTTGCGCACGGCCTCCATGCGGCGGCGCACCACGTCCTGCTTGTTGTCGGTGCTGGCGACCATCCAGATACCGAGGACGATCATCAGGACGATCAGGAACGTGAGCGCAAAAACAAAAGTACCCATAGCTGGCCTCTAGAGCGAGTCGCCTTTCGAAACGAGTTGGAAACGAGTTTTCATCGAAATTCCTTATACAACCGGCGCACTCTCGAACATCGGGATCGGCAGTTGAATGCCGGAGACCAGTAACTTCTCGGCAAACTTCGGTCGAATGCCGGTGGGGACAAATTCACCGAGCACTTCGCCGTTATCGCGAATCCCGCGTTTACGGAATACGAAGATGTCCTGCATGGAGACGATGTCCCCTTCCATGCCGGTAATCTCGGCGAGCGAGATCACTTTGCGGGTGCCGTCGCTCAAGCGGCTGACTTGCACGACGACGTCGATCGCCGAAGCGATCTGCCGCCGCAAGGCGTTTTCCGGAATGTTCAGGCTGCCCATGGCAACCATCGTTTCCAGGCGGCTCAGCGCATCTCGCGGAGTGTTGGCGTGAATGGTGGTCAGTGAGCCGTCGTGGCCAGTGTTCATGGCCTGCAGCATATCCAGCGCTTCCTCGCCGCGGACCTCACCCACGATGATGCGGTCAGGGCGCATACGCAGAGAGTTGATGACCAACTGACGCTGCTGCACGGCGCCTTTTCCTTCAATGTTGGCGGGGCGCGTTTCGAGGCGCACGACGTGGTCTTGGTGCAGTTGTAACTCCGCGGCGTCTTCCACGGTGACGATGCGTTCACGGTTGGAAATGTAGGACGAGAGGACGTTCAGGAAGGTGGTCTTGCCGGCGCCCGTGCCGCCAGAAACCAGAATATTGAGGCGCGCTTTCACACAACCGCGCAAGAGCTCCAGCATCGCCGGGGTGAGACTGTTGTTCTGGAGCAAATCGTCGGCGGTGAGGGGATCGCGGCCGAAACGCCGGATCGAGAGGCAAGGTCCGTCGACCGCCAGCGGAGGAATGATGGCATTCACGCGCGAACCGTCTGCGAGACGTGCATCGACCATGGGGGAGGACTCATCCACGCGACGTCCAACCGCGGAAACGATACGGTCGATGATGCCCATCAGGTGGATGTCGTCGCGAAACTGGATGGAGGTCATTTCCAAAATGCCTTTGCGCTCGACGTACACCCGTTTGTGCGTGTTGACCAGAATGTCCGACACGGTGGGATCGGCAAGCAGTGGCTCCAGAGGTCCCAACCCGAAAACTTCGTCGAGGACTTCTTGGGCCAGGCGCTCGCGCTCTTGCAAATTCATCGGCGTGGATTCGCCGACGACCAAAGCTTCCAGGATTTGCGTTACCTCTCGCCGTACGTCCTCACGATTCACTTCGGTCAAGCGGTCGAGGTTCAGCTTCTGAATCAGCTTGCGGTGAATCGTAGCTTTTACGGTTCCGAAGTCGGTGCGCGTGACTGCTGCTGTGATCGGGGCCATGATCTAGGTCACCTCTTTGACGGGAAAGAAAAGAACCCGCCAAGCGAGCCTTTCTTGGTGATAGGCACAACGTCGAGACCCGCCAACTGCGCGGCGATCTGCCGATAGCGGCTGCTGAGGACGTTGTTGTGATTCTCTTGCAATGGCGTGCCTAAATTGACGGCGGCACTGGCCATACGGAAATCGTTGGGGAGGGAAGCAAAAACGGGACGATTGATATCCTTCTGGACGCCTTTGAGAACTTCTTCGTCGCCTTTGTGCCAGCGATTGATGATCACGCGAGCGCGCTCCGGATCGATGCCAAATCCCTTCAGGGCCAGCAGCCGGCGTTCCAGTGTCCACAGAGCGGGCACATTGGCCTCGGCAACAATCAGGATCATGCGGGCCATGCGCAGGATCGCAGTCCACTCGGAAGAAAACTGCGAGCCCATGTCGAGCAAAACCATGTCGAAGGTATTTTGGGCGACGTTGACGACGCGTTCGAGCGACGGGATGTGGATAGACTGCCATTCCTCGGGTTGCGTGACTCCACCAAGTATCTCCAGCTTGGTTTTGTGGTGGGTTAGCAAACCCGCGAAAAAATGACTGTCGAGACGGTCCATGTTATCGACCGCATCGCGAACCGTGAATTTCGGGTGCAGATCGAGCAACAGATGCACGTTGCCAAGGGGATTGGCAAAGTCCAGAAGCGCTACGCGTTTTCGAGCGAAGGTCGAGAGTTGGACTCCGATATTTACCGCCACGGTGGTAGCACCCACACCACCTTTTGCTCCCATGACGACGATCAAGCGGTCGAGCGAGGAACGGTCCCTGGCGTCGATGTCCTCGGTGAAGCGCAATAGGATTTCTTTGAGGGACGCTGCGTCGACTGGTTTCGCCAGGAAATCCTGAACTCCGGCGCGCATGGCCTCGAGCAAGAGCTGGTGATTCGGGGGAACCACCGCGGAGCAAGCTACCAGCTTGACCGCTGGCCGCGCCCGATGAATTTGCGCGCCCAGTTGAAAATAGGGTTCCGGATCGCGAGAAAGATCCAGGAAGACGACCTCCGGCAACGAGTCCACGGAGTCGGGAAGCTTGTCGGCGGGAACCGCCCACTGCTTGACCGACTTCACCAGGCCCGTTTGCTGCAGACTGGCCAGCAACTGCGCGGAACTGGCCGGGTCACCACTTGCAATCGCTACCGTCAGCATCAATCGTTCTTTCCGGTTCCTCTTGGGTTCGTAAAGCCCTCAGATACTCATCAGCTTTGGCAAATCGTGCTACTTGGGAACTCCGAGCGATCCTGGGGTCCCCGGTACAGGCTCCTCGCGAGGTGGTGCGCCGGTGGTCGGCGCCATGAACGGAGATGGATATCTCAACTTTGGCGTCGGTTTGTCGGCGGGCAGCGGATGGATGATGTGTGGGGTTACCACCACCATCAGCTCATTCTTGCTTTTGTTCACGCTTCTGCTCTGAAACAGCTTTCCAAGCACCGGAATATCGCCAATCCAGGGGATCTTCTCCAATTGCTCGGTCACGCGATTGTCCATCAAACCGGCGATCGCGAAACTTTGACCGTCGTTCAGGTCCATTTCCGATTCCACGCGATTCGTCGCCAGCGCCGGAATGACAAAGCCCTGCAGCGTAAGTGCGTTGGTGAAGTCCAGAGAGCTGACCTCGGGCTTGACCTTTAAGTGGATCAATCCATCGGGAGTCAGCGTCGGCGTGAAGTTCAGGCGCACGCCGAATTCCTTGAATTGAATCGTAATCCCCGCAAACCCGCTGGTACCCCCGGTGGATTGCAGGATCGGAAAAGGAAACTCGCCCCCGGCCAGAAAGCTGGCGTCTTTGCCGGACTCGGTCATCAGATTGGGTTCCGCGAGAATTTCCAGTACGTTTTGCTCTTGCAGCGCTTGAATCGTTGCCGCGAGATTTATGTCCGGGCGAAAGATAAAAATATTCAGCAAATCGTTGAGGCCGATCGCGCTGCCGGTGGTCGGAGTCGTGCCAACACCGTTCGCGGTTGTGAGTTGGGGAGGAGAAAACTGTTGGGTCGAGACGGTGCCGATGTTCTTGGCCCCGGGCAGACTCAGAAGGTTGATTCCGAATTGGGTGATGGCCGAGCGGTTCACTTCCGCGAATCGAACTTGCAGCAGGATTTGACCTGTCGGGACCGTCGGCACCTGCATCAAACTGGTTACTTTGGGCGTCGTGCTCTTCACGATTTCGAGGATCTTGTCGGCCACTTGAGTAGAAGAGATTTTCCCGGAAAGCATGACCACGTCTCGGGAAGTGTCGATGTGTACGTCTTCGGTCGGAAAGACTTCGTGAATCTTCTGGCTTAACCCGAGAACGTCGATATCCACGGACACTTCAAAAGCCTGACTTTGATCCGACTCATCCCAGATGATCAGGGAAACGCCTCCGGGTGCTTTGCCGTTGACGAGAACCTGCGTGGGGCTGACGACGATCGCTTCTGCGATGTTGGGATCGGCCAGCGATACCCGCTTGATACGCCCAGGCGAGGAAATGACGATCGAGCGTCCCACCAGCAAATGAAGAGTCTGCGGCGCCTCGGACTCGGCCGCCTGTTCGGCGGGTACTTGTGTGGGGGCCGTCGTTTGAGCCGGAGGAGCGGGAGGTTGCGAGGCGGCCGGCTGCTGTTGAGCCAGGACTCCTGGGGTTCCCATGAACAAAGCTGCCATCAGAGCAAACGCAGTCAACCGCGGGCTCGAGAGCTGCCTTGACACGTTCGACCGATCGGATCTGGTTTGGTTGGCGAACATTCGTTGTCCTTGTGGCCTTCTCATTGATTCGGAAAGCTCTTGTTCTCTCGCTTGTTCCCGGTGATCACCTCGATTACGTAGGGTGAGGCCGGGGCTGGAGCTGCAACTTTGACTGGACCTGGGCGCTTTGGCGATGCGGGCGCCGCGCCGGAAAATAGAGTGGCTTCGAGAACCGAGGGCGGCCCAACCTTTTTTGTGTCGACGGTGTTGCGCAGTGCCAGCTGGATTTTCCCCTCGGTGCTGGCCATCGCCAGTCGTCCGGCGTCTTCGGGCGAAACCAGCAAGGTGATCACCGGAACCGTTTGCGGCTTGCCTTCGCGATCCTGTTCAATCTTCTGACCGGCCGCGAGCACGCGGACGTTTTCCAGAATTGTTCGAGTGATGGTGTCCTCGGTACCGTGGCTTCCACCCTCGATTTTTCCGGTCACCAGCACATCCACCATCGTTCCTGGGGTAACGAAACCCGCAACTCCCACGACGTCGTTGACCGCGACCGAAAGAGCGCGCATTCCTTGTGGAATTACCGCCGGCAACCCGGCGCCGGCTTCTTTCGGAGCAAGTTTGTTGTCAAGAATCAGTTCGTTGGTGGCGACATCGGCCATCAGTGCGCGATCGGTGCAATCCTCAATACGGGTGAACATGCCCGCCACGGGTTCGCCCGACGGCCAAGGTATCAGGCGCAGATTGCTGGCGTCGACGCGCGTACCGAGAACCAGCGGCTTGGCTGCGACCACGATGTGTCCAGTGATGACCGGCTTGACGCTGCTCGCCTTTTGAAACTGACGATATACCACGGTGCTCAGCAGGAAGGCGACAACCACCGCCACGGCTAGTCCGAGAAGCATGCGGTTCTGGTTCATGAAGTCAGTCTCCTCGCCTCAAACACCAAATGACCCCGACTTGCCGGGGTTTGCTTCAGACGCCCCAGCGTGCCGCGCAAAAGCAAGCCAGTGTAGACAACGCAACGGCAACGCCGAACGGCAGCTTCAGCAGCGCTGGATTGTCGAGCGAAATCTCTGGGTGGGCGCGCAATCCGAACGAAAAAAATCCCCGCACCAGCACGACGAGGTTGTGAAACGTTTCCTTCACCCGCCGCGTTCGCATCATTTCGACCATCGCCATAAGTCCCGATACCAAAATGCTGCCCAGCAGGACAAACAAAAACATCGCCGGGCCCATGAAAGCCCCGACGGCGCCCATCAGTTTCCAATCGCCTGCACCGAGCGCCCGCATCAAAACCAGCGGAAGCAAAAGCACCAGTGCCAGTCCCGCGCCTTCCAGCGAAGCCTTGGCTCCGGCCCAACCGGAAATGGCCGTGCGCAATCCGAGACCAAGGAACAAAGCCGGCACGGTGAGCCAGTTGGGTATTTTGTGCGTGCGAAAATCTACGCAAGCAGCCACGAACGTGACGCCAATTGTGAATGCCCAGATGGTTTGTTGCAGCGTCATGGAAAGGACAATCCTGTAGGTTCTGCTGTCTCAAGTCGCGTCACGCTGGAAATCTCGCCAACCTGGCTCGACAGGGGAGGTGAAGACTCTCCCTGGACACCTTAGGTGCTCAAATTCGCGGCAGCGTTCGCGAAGACGCCATTGATAGCATTTGCGAGCGTGTTCAAAGTAGTGACCGCTGCCAAAGTGAGCAGGACCAGAAGTAGCGCATACTCGGTTAGATCTTGCCCTTCCTCATCGTTCCACAACCTTGCGAGAACACTCTTCATATCGATTCCTCCGAAAACGCTGTGGCCCATCAGGCCAAGGCATAGAATTGAACGACATCCGGGCCGGAAAAGGCCAGCACCAAACGGTCATCCGGGTTTGGAAAACTAGGTGGTGAGCTTGTTGGCCACGTTGGTGAACGTGCCGTTGATTGCATTGGCGAGCGTATTCAGAGTGGTGACCGCCGCCAACGTGAGCAGAACCAGCAGGAGCGCGTACTCCGTCAAGTCCTGGCCGTCTTCTTCACGCCACAGCCGCTTTAGAAGGTTCTTCATCTGTTGTTCTCCTCAATTTTAAAAAGGGTGTACCTTGCGTACAAAGGGGGACCCGTGCCCTTCTCTCTGGCTTCTGAGTAAGCACCTGCCGCGCCAATTCAACGGTGCTCCCCTGGCGAAGGTTCTCCGCGTAAGTCATTAATAATATTACGCTTACAAGAGCGGTAGCCGGGGCCTCGGAGCGAGGAGCCCTATTACCGTTCCCCTTTGTTGACACCCGCAGGCCTGCGTTCGTCTGATTTGGTGACGCCACCTGGGGCAACGAGCATGGGCGTGTGGCGCGATTCTCTATTTTCGACCCCTGCCAGCCACGACGGCGTATTGGGCCCCGAGCGGGCACCAACCGAGGGATCCTTCAAGAGATCGAAGCCAAGCAAGCCAGCGGGGAAAGAACACGACGTAATCGCACGACATCGCTTCGAAAGGGTCACGCCGGAAGTAATTGCGGGTCTCACGGCTGCGCAATAGCTCTACTCCCTCATCGAAAGGGCACTGGGATACGGCCCACCTGGTAAGCGGGTTAAGGGGATTATGCTCGAAGACGACAATTTTCCCATCCTGAGCCAGATGGGAAGCCACCTCGGTCAGCAAGCGTTGGCGTTCCTCGGGTTTGACATGATGCAGCACGTTTGCGAGCACGATCATGTCGTAGGCGGGGGCGAGTTCGTCGCGATTGGTAGTGAAGGTGCCCTGGCAGAGCAAAGCCTGTTCAACCTGATCCACACTGTCCTTGGAAACATCAAAGCCGTCGATGCGCACAGTCGCCAAGCGCTTTTTGATGTGCGCTGAAAGAAGACCGACTCCGCACCCGTAATCGAGCAGTCGGGCTCCCGGACGCGGTGCGATTTTTCGCGCTATGTAGTCCGCTTTGTAAGCCGCGAAATAGTCTGAGGACTCGCCGGTTAGGCGAATGCTATCGCTCACAATCTCTGTGTAGTTCGCCGCGTATTTATCGAACTCTGCCAAGTGATCTCCGTCATCAAAACCCGACGCGCGCGCAACAATACCAATCGGCTTCAGCGGCTCGCGGCAACTCTTGTCTGCAACATTCGCGGGGTCGGTTTAACCTCCGTATCGAACCCCAGTCTTTCGCGAACGACATAGAGGGGGCGGCGCTTCGATTCCCCATAAATCCGTCCGACGTACTCCCCGATAATCCCAATGCAAATGAGCTGAACGCCGCCGATAAATAGAACGGCAATAACCGTACTGGACCAGCCCTTCACCATGCCCGGCACGGCGAGATATTTGTCCAGCAGGACGACAAGGATTCCCAGAACCGAGAGGCCGGAGGCGGCCAGTCCGACCCAGGTGGCCAGCCGAAGTGGCAAGGTCGAAAAAGAAAAGATCGCGTCCAGCGCGAAGCGAATCATCTTGAAGACGGGAAACTTGGTGACACCTGCGACGCGTGCTTCACGACGGTAGGGGACACCGATCTGCGAAAAACCGAGCCAGCTCACCATGCCGCGGACGAAACGGTCTCGCTCCGGCATGGAAAGCATTGCGTTTACGACGCGGCGATCCATCAGCCGGAAATCTCCCGTATCGACGGGGATCGAAACGTCTGACAGATGACCCATCAATCGATAGAACAATTTGGCCGTCCATCGCTTGAACGGCGTCTCGCCGTCGCGTTCCGAGCGAACTCCGTAAACGACGTCGTAGCCGTCTAGCCATTTCGCAAGGAACTCGGGGATGACTTCCGGTGGATCTTGCAAGTCAGCATCCAGGATCACGACAGCGAGCCCGCCAGCGTGTTCCATTCCCGCCGTAATCGCGACCTGGTGACCGAAGTTTCGCGAGAACCGGATCACGCGAACGCGTTTATCCTCTGCTTGTAGCTCTCGCAGCACGTCCGGAGTTGAGTCGGTGCTTCCGTCATCCACGTAGATGATTTCGAACGTTGTATGTGCTTGTTCCAGTACCGCCGCGAGGCGCTTACTCGTTTCGCGTAACGCTTCTTGCTCGTTGAAGCACGGAATGACCAAAGAGAGCAGCGGCTGCTCGCCAGAACTGCCGGAACTAATCTCAGCTGGTGTCGATGAATGCCCTGGAAAGTCTCTGCCCATTTTCTACTCCCGCTGGCCGCGCGCGGACTACTCAGCGTCTGTTTGCGCGCGGTTCCATTTGGTTATCGCGTCTGACGAATAAGACGCTTACGCCGTCCCGATAGATCTCCTGCCATTGCGGAGTCGCGCTGAGCAGAGTCACCAATGGCTCCGTTCGATCGAGCAAGCAGGACTTGATCCCGTAATTCTGCAGAACGGTAAGAGCGCCGGGCTGCAGCTGCGCAACGTAAAAATAGTCGGCCAAAGAGCCGCCGCGCTCGTAGGGATCGGCGCGCCCGTCGACGAATACTTTTTGACCTGCCAAGACCAGATACCCACCGAAGCCGTAACTGTTGAACGTCGGACCAGCCACGGGATGCTGCTGCAGGTATTTGAGGGCGTTGACCGGAAATTTGGCCGCGACGGTGTGCGCAAGACTCGCGCGCGACGGAAAGTAGTGCACAATTCCTGCGAGCACCAGGCCGATCAACGCCGCGTTCAGGGCATAGCGGTCCTTCTTGCGGTCGTATCCGGGAACCCAACGAGCGACGATCACGGCAAAGCATGGCGCGAATACGGGCACGAAGACCAGCAGGAAGCGAAGATGCAAGCAAGCCATGGCAATCCCGCCTACAACTAACACCATCTCTTCAAGGCGCAGAGAAAAGCGAAAAGCGATCTGCGTGAGAAAGAAAACGAGCACGAGCGCCAGGAAGATTTGCCCCCCCGCGAAGTTGAAAGGCATCGATTGCCATTCCCTCACGTTCGCGACACCTACGGGAAGCGAAGATGCTACATGAAATGGATAGAAAGCGAGTCGGACGCCATACGGAGTGATCGCCAGACCCGAAACACACAGCAGAAGAACACCTTCCAATCGCACGCGCTCCTTAGCGGTCCAGCGGCGTGCCTCTATACCGCCGGCACGGAATGCGAACAAGCCGCTAATCAGGTAGACGGCGATTGCGCCGATGCCAACTGCGAACGAACCATGGGTATTGACCCAAACCAAGAACAATGCAGGGAGAAACCAAATCGCTCGCTGTTTACCCTGACGGAAACGCTCTAAGGCCATCAAGGTCAGGATAAGAAAGAGATACCCGAGCATCTGGGGACGCAATGTGAACGAGGCGTTGGCCAGCACCAACAATACCGTAGCAACGACAAAGCCGGCCTTGGAATTGCCCGATCGGAGTGTCGCATACCCGTACAGCGCCAACATGATCGCGCTGCCGAGGACAATGAGCAAAGCGTCCAACCCCTGTAATCCGGCGTGGCGCGCTGTGAAGGCGATCAGCACGTCGGCCAGCCATTCCCCGGCAATCCACGGCTGGCCGGGCACCGTGAACGAATAGGCATCCACCGTGGGCCAACGGTGCGTGTTGAGGAGGATTTCCCCTGTTTTGATGTGCCACCACAAGTCGGGATCGACCGAGAACGTGCGTCCGACAGCAAACACGGCACCCACTAGGAATGCCGCGAGCATGGCTGGGAAGGAAAATACCTTGCCCAGCAGCGACCATTCGGCGCTTGCCGTCGTCACGTCGGCGAATCGTGGCGCCGACGCCGAACCCGCAGTTGCAGGGTCGGAGTTGACTGAGCCCGGTGCATCTTGGAGCGCGACGGGGCTAGGCGTCGAGATCGGTGCTTCGCTCATGGTCGATTTCGCAAAAAACACCCGAGATACGCATCTGCCTGCCTGATTGAAAGCGGTGTCCACGTTCGGATACACCCCAGCGCCTAGACAAGCCAGCGCCAGGATTAAGGGCAGGTCTCCTTCCAAACGGTCGTGGTTACGCCACAATGGACTGAAACGCGGGTAGCACGGAAAAAGGCGTCTCCACACTCGCAATCGGATCGCCAAGTTGTTGAATCTTATCGATTTGAAGGTGCCCGAGCAGGGTTCCAGCCCGCCAGAGATATTGGATTCTTTCGGGCATGAGCCCCATGACCCGGCAGCACGTCGCGTCCACTGCGACCGGATCGTTGCCGAAAACCAGTACTCCGCTAGCCTTCGGCGTCCCTTGGGTAGGCCCGTCGCCTTCCATTCCCACGATCCCGTCTACAATCGCGAAATCGGGCCTGCAAGCGGCGTTAATGTCCAGGATGGCTCGATCGATGCCGGCCCAGTGCAGGACGTTCTTGGGCCATCCGTAGCAGCTTCCGGGGACAATCCCAAACATGTTCTTGAGCGATAGCGTGACGCCCGCCCAATGGTGGGTCTTGAGTTTGGGCATGGAGACCAGGAAGTCCACCCCCAAAGCGGTCTTGGGCAGGTAGAGTTGTTTCAGTCGGGAAGCGTGGGTCTTAAGCGCCACACAGGCGACGTCGTCCACGTTCAGGTCGACAAATACGGCAGCCAAACCGCTGGCATACTCGCGCAAGCGCACTGACTCAATGATCGCTTCCGTGTCACGGTCCAGAGCAGGACCGTCGCCGATCAAGACTTGCGCCGCTCCCGAACGCAGGAAGGATTCGCGCGCGGCCGCAATTACGGCTGGGTGCGTATTCATTATTCCAAGCGGGTCTAAACCGACAAGGTTCGGTTTCAGCAGGATGGTCTTGCCTTTGACCGGGAGGTTGAAAGCGACCAGGCTTTCGTGGATCAACGCCAACAGATCTTGCTCGTAATCGGCCACCCGCCGAATTACGACCTTCGATGGGGGCCGCTGAAAAGAGGGGATTAACGTGTGTTGGCGCATGATTAGGCCGTCTTCTCCGGAGTCATGGCAAGCCAGCGGGGTCGTGCGCGTAACGCCAGATAGCTCCAGGCCGCGACCTGAATGCTCTGAAGAAACCCGTTTCTGTCATACAGATCTGCAAGAACAGGGGCGTCTGCCGGCCACCTTCCTCGGCACATTTCCATACAGATTTTCGCCAACGCCAACGACCCGGCACTTTGAATATTCGCGATCTGGCTGTCGAGCCAATCCAGGCTCATTATGTTTTCTGGCCTCGTCCGGTAATGCCGCAGCGCGATAAGAGCCCAAACGGTAGGAATTACCAGAGGCACTCCTGGCACGCCGTAGACACGAGGGTTGCCGCAATTCCAACCGCCGCCGGGGCACATCCGGTCATACAGCATGGCTTCGCCGAGTTGGCGACGCCGCTTCGCTTGAGAAGGAACCACATCGCCGGGCGCTTCGAGAGCGATCAGTGCAAAGCAGGTCGGCTCGACCCAGCTACTCGTTCCTGGCGTCCAGCCCCATCCTCGATAGGCGTCGTTGATGGGTTGCACTTGGTTCCTGGTCGAGAATTTCGTGAGAAATCGCCGCCAAGGCGTGCTGTCCTGCGGCCAATCGTCGCACACCCATCCAAGGCCTTCCATCACGGCAGCAGCTGAATCTGGCGTGCCTTGCAGCGTCCAACAGCAGAGTGCCGTCACCCAGCAGCCCATTCTCTGCTCGCGTGTAGCAGGCCAGGAACCATCGCCGAGCTGAGCCGCCCGAAGATACTGGACACCTCGCGCGACGGCTTCGGTCGAGGCGCTCGAGGACTCCCTTAAGGCCTGCAAAGCCCAACAGGTAGGTTCCGCACGGCTTTCCGATTTCGGATGAAATCCCCAGCCGCCATCGGCATTTTGTGCATGGAGCAAAAAAGGCAGGCAAACGCTTTGGCGAAAAGAAGTCTCGGGCTCAAGAAAGGAATTTTCTGGGTCGGTTTCCATCTCGCAAGAAGCTAATGCGGGAGGCTAGGCCAAGTCCATAACAATCTGGGGTTTGGTAGCTTTACATCACGGGGCCGAGAGGATAGTCGTCGCGGCGTTCCACGGTCGGATCGCCTTCCCCTTCTTGAATCCCCAATTGGTTGATCAAGCGATGAAGATAACCGCGGGCTACTCCCAGAGTCCGCGCACATTCCGCTTTGCGCCAGCCGCACTCACGCAACGCGCGCAAAACCAGCGATCTCTTGAAGCGGCGCACTTCGTCTTCGTAGGAATGGCTCAGTTGAGCAGCGTCGGGACCAGCGCCGAGCTCGACGCCCAAGCGCGCACTTCGCAAGGACGGAGGCAAACTACCGACATCTACAGTCTGCTCTTCGGAGAGCACAATGGCGCGTTGCACCACGTTCTCCAGTTCGCGCACGTTGCCTGGCCAGGCGTGGTCTTCGAGAGCATGCAGGGCCTGCGGGGAAAACCGCCGGGCCTTCTTCTTAAACTGCTGTGCCGATTTCAGCAGGAACTGTTGGGCGAGCAGGGGGATGTCGTCGCGACGCTCCCGCAGCGGCGGTAAATGTATCTGCACGACGTTCAGCCGGTAAAATAAGTCTTCGCGGAATTTTCCCTGCTGCACCATTTCCGCGAGGTTGCGATTCGTCGCGCAAATCAGGCGAATGTCCACGCCAATGGTTTTGTTGCTTCCCAGCCGTTCGAAGTTTCTTTCCTGAATCACACGCAAAAGTTTGGGTTGCAGTCCCAACCCCAGGTCGCCGATTTCGTCAAGAAACAGCGTTCCCCGGTCTGCGGCTTCCACTCTGCCCCGCCGTGCCATCAACGCGCCCGTGAAGGCGCCTTTTTCGTGTCCAAACAGCTCGTCTTCGACGAGATTTTCAGGAAGGTTTGCACAAGAGAAGGCTACCAGCGGGCCGGTATTCCGGCCACTCAGGTGATGAATCGCCCGCGCCAGGAGCTCCTTGCCCGTACCTGTCTCCCCGGTGACCAGGACGTTCACGTCGCAGGGTGCGATCTTGCGAGCCAAGCTGAATAGTTCCTGCATGGGGGCCGAGGTGCCGAGCAACTCGTGCAGTCTGCCAGTGGGCCGCTCGTTCGCTCGCAGCCGTTGAACTTCGCGTTCCGCGGCATGAAACCGGAACGCGCGCCGCAGGATGAGCCGCAGCTCCATCATGTTGGGGGGATTGGTGACGCTGTCGTCCGCACCGTGCTCGATAGCCCGGAAGATGAGCGCTCTATTCTCTTCCTCGCAAAGAACAACAAGGGGAGGGTGCGAAGGTACCTTGCCGATTTCGTCCATCAGCCGCAGGACTGTCTCGTCGTCGCCCTGGGTGTTCGCGGATCGAAGATCCAGCAGGATAACATCCGAAGTCTCGCGAACATCGGCCAACTGATCAAACTGCCCCTGATTGATGGTGCGTGTCGCGAAGTCCTCGCCCAACGCGCGAGCGATCGCGTCTCCTAATCCCGAATCTTGTGTAAGGAAGCTTACTCGGATCAATTGCTTGTCCAACGGTCCGATCTCCTGGGCATCTGATCAGAGTTCTACGCAGCCATACCCGTCTCTGAGCAAGCCTTGCTTGGGGAACCAAACAGGATCCCAAAGCGCTGGTTTTTCGTGTGACGTGGACTTCCAAATTGCTCTGACGGCGAGCAAAACCAGTGTGAGCCGGGACGCGCAGAACTAGCACTGGATTATCGAGCAAGCACGAGTGCATACCGAGGGCCAATAGTTCCCACAGGCAGTGCTGAGGATAAGTCAGCTAACCTGCATTGAATCAGTCCGCTGCATGTTGAAATTTCCGAGGGCTCGTCGTAGCGTGGAAAAATTCGTGGTAAAGATGTGAAAAATACTTCTTCCTACGGACAAGAGTTCTCGTGTAAGTCCTAGAACTACTGGGACTTATCTGCGTCCGCCCCAGTTGGTATTCCGACCAGAATATCGACGGCCACATTCTTGCCGTCTCGTATCGCCGGCTTGAATTTCCAGCGACTAAACGCCACGCGCGCGGCCTCGTCCATCTCCGGAACGATGCCCTGAAATACCTTCAGGTCCGCCACCGTTCCATCGTCTTTTATGACGCCTTTCAGCACGATGGGCTTGTTCTTTTTTTCAAAGGGCACCGGCAAACGCTTGAAATCAAATCTCGTCGTGACATCCGGCTGAACGATGCCGGTCTCCATGTGCACGACGGCCGATCGAGTTTGTTCGGAGGGCTTCGGGGCCACGCCCGATTGGCAGAACTGCAGGGTCCAAGGCCGCCCAGGCATCGGCAGGAACACCGTATAGATCTTGCCGCAGCGCAGCGCTCCGTAGACGCTGAGACCTCCTCCGCCCATGGGACCCGCCGAAACAACCAACGCATTCTTCCGCAGCACCACCGTCGACGGCACCGGATACACCATGTCGCGGAAAATGGCCGCGTCCAACACAGCCTCGCCCTTCGCGCCAGTATTCCCGGTGATGCTCACGCTTCCCGAAGAGCCTGAATTTCCGCCTCCGCCACCCGCGAACCCGGGACCCACTCCCGGAACGAGATCGCCCCCGCCGCCAGTCGCGTGGCTGCCAGCGCCGGCCACGCCATTTTCGCTGCCATTGACCGCACCGGGCTGGCCGCCCCCCGGCGCAATCGTAAAATCGCCCCACCGGTTCCCGGGAGGCAAGTTTACCAGCGCGGCTGCTTCCGCGGGGTCTACGCCAATCACTACGATGCCGCTGCCGTCGCCTGCCGTCTGCACCACGTCGTTCTTGGAGGTCTTGCCGCTTCCCGAAGCGTCGGCATCGCTCGCAGGGGCGGCGGGCGCAGCGGGTTGACCGGTTCGGTAGGTATCGCCGAGATTCGTAGCCGTGGCCACGTCGGCTTGGGAAAGCGACGGCGCGCTCACTTGCCCAATCACGACCTGCGACTGCATCGGTCGAGATTCGTTCAAAGGCACCGCCAAATGCGGCTTCGCCACGGTTGCCGGTGGGAGACTGGTCGCCACAGCGGCATTGATGGAGGCGAGCGTTGGTGCGACCGCCTGGGCCGCCGCCCGGTGCACCTGGATTGGCCTCGAGTCACTCGGGTTCATGTGAACCTGGGGCTTCGCAACCGGCGTCGACGGTCCGCCCACGATATTCGGCAGCTTTAGATCCATGTCGATGTGTAAATCCGGCGGCGTGGCCGGCTGGTAAATCGTTTGCCGCTTGTTGTCCGGACGAACTGGCTTTGAGACGATCACGATTTTTCGTGCCGAAGTTGTGCTGCCGATCTTCTGCAGCAGAGCCTGCAGCTCTCCGGCTCCGGGCTGCCCGCCCTCGCCCGCAGGCGTAATCTTAGGGAGTTTCTCAAACGGATCGTGCTTCGGAACCTGGTAGTAAATAACTGTCTGCGGCTCGTCGTAAGCCGCATTCGAAGCGATTTCCCGCGCGGCAGTGTAAGAGAGCAAGAGCGGCAGAAGAAAAATAAGACCAATATGCAAAATCGCCGAACCAGAAATCGCACGCCCCGAGAACTGGAATGGCGCCACCGGTGTGCTACGGAATAGCTTGACCGGTTCGCGCCGGGTCGGAAGATTCACTCGCTCGCAAATCGCCTTCAGCGAACTCCACCATCCGGACCTCACCGGTTCTCCCGAAACCGGAAATTGCGGCATCCGGACTTCTGAACGAGGGCGCAGTACGACGCGACGCAGCAGCATGTCGGGCGGGATCGGAGGGCGCGCCGTCAACGTCGTCAGTGAACTTTGGATCTGGAAACTCACGCGTTTGCCCGCTCGTTTGCCGGTCTGCGTGCCGGCTGCTTTACCAACGAGCGCGGTGCTGCCCATGGTTCCAAAACCAATGCCTCGCTCGGCTTAGGCGGTCGAATGGGATAGATTGGCAAGGCCTCTCTCTCGAAGCCCTCCCGTGGTTGCATGCGGGGTGCCGTTGCCCGTAACCCCTGTAGTTTGTTGAGGCGCCCAACTCGCGTCGCGGAAAAAGTCATCATTCGGGTACAGAGGCCTAAGTTCATGCCCGAACGCTCCGGACCGGCAAAAAGTGAGCTTTGCACGCCAGTTCCACGCTCTTGCGAGTGATATGTGGTTCGAGGCCGGCGTAACGCGCCGCCCAAAAGATGTGATTGATCAGGTCCCGCGGATGACACTGACAAAGCGATTGCTTCAGGTCCTTAATGCACTGGATCAGATACTCCGGCACTCCCTCGTCGCAAGCCACCAAGCGCACCTGGCATTCGCGTCGAAAGATCTCCAGAAATTGCTCGGGTGTCGCATATTCCACCGCAATCTTATTGGGGATTCTGCGTAAAAACGCTTCGTCGGCCAGTTGGTTAGGGTCCAAGTTCGTGGCAAACACGATGAAGAGGTCGAAGGGAACCTCGAATTTTCGACCACCGGGCAGCGTAAAGAAATCCACGCGCCGGTCCAGCGGGGTCATCCAGCGGTTGAGCAATTCGTCAGGGCGCATCCGTTGCCGCCCGAAATCATCGAGGATCAAAATGCCGTTGTTCGCCTTCATCTGCAGCGGCGCGGTGTAGAACCGACTGAGGGAGTTGAACTGCAAGTCCAGCATTTCCGCGGACATCTCGCCGCCTGCAAGAACGCAGGGCCGGCGGCACAAAACCCATCGCTTGTCCGATTCCGCTGCAATCTCAACCGAGCTGGGAAAATGCACGCCGGGGTCGAAGACCGAAACAATCTGATTGTCCACCACGACCGCGTGCGGGATCCAGACGCTGTCGTTATAGACCGCCGGAATCGTGGCCGCAATACTGGTCTTGCCCGTGCCCGACGGGCCATGCAGGAACATCGAAGTCCCGGAAACCAAAGCAGTTCCCAGCCGCGTCAGCATGTCTTGATCGAGGACCAGCTGATAGAACGCCCGGCTGATATCGGCGGCCTTAAGCGCAATCTTTTGCACGCTTTGCATGCCCACGCGCATGGTGTAATCCGCCAGAGAAACCGGAGCCGGCCCGGTGTACTGGTTCATGGTCAACAACTCGGCCGCGCGTTGTTTTCCCTGCGCACTCGCCACGATCACGTGGCTGCCCGCGGCCATGCGCTTCACTTCGCAAAGCTGTTCCTTACGGAAAAACTGGAAAATCTCCTCGATCACTCCCAGGCTGAGGCACGTTCGTTCGCTCAGTTCCAGCAAGGACATCTCGCCGTGCAGATACAGAAGCTTCAACGCCAGGTCTTCCAGGAGTCCGCGCCGCACCCCGGTGCGCTGCACCTGGTGCGGAACCATGAGTGTCGTTATTTCCATTTTCACCATCCGCGAGCGCGGAGCGAACCGGCTACTGCGTTATGAGCATTTCTGAACTGCTCGACATCCGGATAGGCGGGGCGGCGAGAAACGGCGCAAAAAAGAAAGTGTAATTGTAGGTCACGTCGATGTGCACCATGCAGCCTACCCTGTTTTGGTTGGACCCAGGGCAGGCCCCTGCGCCCACTCCGGGCGGCACAACCCAACTCGTGGCGAACGTGACCTTGGTCGGATCGAGTCCCATAGTCGACAAATTTGTCGTAAAGTTCGTCTGGACGTTGCCGTTGCTCGCGGGGCAATTCGACAATGCGCTGCCGTTGCAGGTCGAGCTCCTTACGCTGGCCCACCGCGTCGCTTCTCGCGCCACGTTCGAAACAAAGTGATAGGTATAAAGCGCCCGCCCGCAATCGATGATGCCCAACATCATGGTCAGCAGGAAGACAATGATAAAGCTCTGCTCCACCAAGGTGCTCCCTCGCTGTTTGGGCTTCCAGGCGCAACGCACTTGCGCTTGCAGATTGACTGCTCCGTGTTGTGATCCGCAAGTCATTGAGTTACGCGCATCTCCTCCACGCTGTTCACATTGATCGACGCCGGTAGGCCAGGATAGCGAAAAAGCGAAGGGAAGGCCCCGACGACTCGCACTTGAACATACACCAACGCATGGTTCGGCAGGGCACATAAGGTTGCCGGGCACGCGCCGCTGAGTGTGGCCCCGGAGCACCCACAGAGTTGGCTCGACGTGACCGTGAGCCCAGTGCCGCCTTGCCCATCATTCTTCGCCGCGGTTGCAATGCCTGCCGTGTCCGCAGCGTTTGCCAGACTTTGCGCCCCGTATTGCGCGCCCGCCCGAGCCGCATTCGACACCACGATGCTGTAAAAGGCAAAGCGCCCGATCTCGATGATTCCCACCAGGAGCAGGAGCAACAAGGGAACCACGAAGGCGAGTTCCACCAGGCTCTGCCCCCGCTCTCGCCTTGCTTGTACGCGCACTAGGCTTCTCCGCCAGCGACTGCCCGCCATCCGAGTATTTCTTGACTCCCGTGCGTCCATCTCGATGATCTTCAATTTATTCGTCGTTCGGGAGCAATAGACCTGCCACCAACTGCGTGGTGCCAGTGTCTTCCAATGCTCCGCTCTCCGGTCCACGAAAGGATACAAATGGAGCCTGCAACGATCACGTTCGAGGACGCGGCAACGCCTCTTACAGCCGCTTCCGGGGTTCTGACGCTCGCCGCCGGTCTGCGTAAGAGATTATTTGCCTATATTTTGCAACGAACTTCGCTTATTGCCGCATCTTCGTAACAAATTCGCAGGATTCCGCCGGGATCGAACCCTGTTGTGGTTGTAAGTGCAATCGATGTTCCAACTTGCAAGTTTCGGCCATCGGCGCTAAAAGATTTACCGAAACACGTCGTGTGTGGCCTGTGCTTTGCTTACACTTCATCGGCCACCACCCGCTCGTGCGCTCGGCCCTGAGCGCAAACTGTGGAAAAGGCGAGTGACTAGGCCCGTTTCTGGTCCTTGCTGGACTGGCCGAAGGTCACAGAGAGGCTGTCGTGAAAAGACGTCAAAGGGAGTCGGGGCAAGCTCTGATCGCTGCCACCTTTGGGCTCGTCGTACTTCTGGGCTGCGCGGGTCTCGCCGTTGACGTGGGATACTTGCGCTATCAACAGCGATTGCAGCAGTCCGCGGCAGACAGCGCCGCACTGGCAGGCGCTACGGAATCTGCCGCTGGCAATGCCACCGCGGCCGCTAGAGAAGATGCTTCGCTGAACGGCTACGCCAACGGCGTCAACAATGTCACCGTCACCGTAAATCCAGCCTTTCCCTTCGGTGCCGTGACCGGCGTTCAAGTGCGGGTCAGTGCCGTGCACCCCACTTTCTTCATGCGGATTTTCGGGGTCAATACGGCCACGGTCTCGACGTCCGCAGTGGCCATCGATAGCAGCGCTAAAAATTGCGTCTATGCGCTCAACGGTTTTGGCACGGCGATCAACAACAGCGCGACCGTGACGGCTACAGGCTGCGGCATTCTGGATGATGCCAATTTGCTTAACACGGGCAGGATTACCGCGTCTTCGGTCGGCGTCCACGGCACGGCCGCCGGAGGCGCTTCCATACCGGCTGCCATCACCGGAATCGTCGAGGCAGGCGATCCGCTATACCGCCTTACTGCTCCGGGCGCGGGCGGGGGGTGCCAGCCGAATGGCAATATCACCGGGACCGGGTTCGCGCCACCGCTCAACCCGGGCCGCTATTGCACAGGCATCACCGTGACGGGGAGCAAGAACGTAACACTGCGCGCCGGCACGTATGTAATTACAGGAACTGGGATCAGCTTCAATGGTACTGGCGCCATAACCGGTAACGGAGTAACCCTTTACATCGCCGCTGGCGGAGGACCGGTGTCGCTCAACACTATTGGCGGAAGCTCGCAAACTTTGCAGCTGACCGCGCCAACCACTGGTGCGTACGCTGGAATTCTGTTCTATCAGGACCGCGCAAACGCGCAAGCGGCCAGCATCAATGGAAGGGGAACTTCCAAGTTGCAAGGCACTTTGTACTTTCCAGACGCCACTCTCAATCTCTCTAATACCGGCAACTCGGCGGCTTACTCCTTGGCGGTCGCAAAAGCGTTGACGTTGACCGGTACAGTGAACTTCGCCAGCAATTTCTCTTCGCTGCCGGGGGGCTCTCCGATCCAGAGCGCCGTCCTGGTCGAATAAAGGATTCGCGTTCGAACCGCAGGGAACTACCCTCGACAGAAATCTACACGTTCATCAGAGCGACTAGCCGGCCATCGATGCCAATCCCGAACTTGCTCCTGACTTCGCTGGAGATTGCGACGAACTTCCGCCCCGTAGTCCCACTCTCGGTCGCGTGTTTCGGCATCATCATCATCTTGCCGTTGGCTGCGGCACGAAGTCGCCTTCACATTCCCGGCTACGTCGGTCTCGCATTTCTCGGCTTGATCCTGGGCCTTCTGTGCGGCAAAATCTCTGGTGTTCGAGGCGTATCCGGAACATCCTCGGGCGTTTTGCTGTCGCTCCTATTTTTCCTTCTCATTGCTGTCGCACTCGGCTCGGTACTGGCGCTTTTCTTTTATCGCGATGCGCCCGAGGCTTAGGCGGCCTTCTCGGCGAATCCGCGTCATTCCTTTGGTTAATGCGCTGCCGCGGCCGCAGTTACCGCATCGTTGAACTTCTTGAAAAAGGCATCGTAGCCTCCGTTCGCTTCGGCAAAGCGCAGCGGCTTTACCAGCTCCACACAGATCTCGGTCTTGTCGGGCGAGGTCTTGAGAATATGCATGGCCTCGGCAATGAAGTCTTTCAGCGGCATGGCGTTGGGATCGCTTGCCTGTCTCGCTCCTCCCAGTTCGGTCTGCACATACGGCGGTATGAGTTCGAGGACCTGCACCAAACTGTTCCTGAGCTGGTAGCGCAGCGATTGCGTATAGGAATGGAGCGCTGCCTTGGTGGCGCAATAGGTCGGGGTCATGGCCATCGGCACAAATGCCAGTCCAGACGAAACGGTCATGATCGTAGCCTTTGGCTGTTTTAGAAGAAGCGGCAGCAGCGCCGCCGTCAGGCGGAGCGGTCCAAGCAGGTTCGTCGCTATCGTCGCCTCCGCAGCGTCAACTACGCCATCCTGCAACAACTCCGGTTTCATAAGGCCAGCGTTGTGGACGACGACGTTGAGGGCGGGGTAGTCGTCCCTCAGTTTTTTTGCGAAGCTCCGGATCGCCCCAGCGTTCTCGATGTCCAGGATTGCGGCCTTCATCCCTGGATTCGCCGCGATCGTCTCGTCGAGCACCTGTTTGCGGCGGCCTGCAATGACGACCTGATTGCCTTCCTTATGGAAGGCTTCCGCTAGTGCACGGCCAATACCGGAGCCCCCGCCTGTGATCAGAATGGTGTTGCCGGTGATTTGCATGATGGTTCTCCTCACTCGGATAGTAAGATGAACGCTGCTCTACCGCCTAACCTTCACGGCAGCGCAGTGATCGAGCCTGCGATTCAGCTCAATTGGACCAGCCGCCGCCGTCCGGCCTGACCCAGCAACAGGAATTCCCCTTGTTTCAGAAAGCAACGCATGTGCGTTAAAGTGGAGTACCGACCAGTTCGATCGATTCTTTCGTGGAAGGCGCAACCCGCAGGCATGAAAACTCTTCTCCTTTCCAAATACAAGCACCTTGAAATTGCGGATCTTCCGAAACCCGCCCCTCGGTTCGATGAAGTCTTGATTCAAGTCGCCGCCTGCGGCATCTGCGGCAGCGATGTCCACGGCTACGACGGTTCGTCCGGCCGCCGCATCCCCCCGATTGTGATGGGTCACGAAGCCGCCGGCAGAATCGCCGCCGTCGGCGAAGATGTCGCAGGTCTCGCGGAAGGCGACCGCGTCACCTTCGACTCCACGGTCTACTGCGGCGCGTGTCCACACTGCCTTCGTGGAAATATCAACCTCTGCGACAATCGCCAGGTCCTCGGCGTCTCCTGTGGCGATTATCGCCGCGCCGGAGCCTTCGCCGAATACGTCGTCGTCCCCGGACGCATCGTGCATCACCTCCCCGATCAGCTTTCCTTCACCGAGGCCGCCATGCTCGAAGCTGTCGCCGTCGCCCTTCACGCCGTCGCCGTTACGCAGATGCATCCAGACGACACCGCGCTGGTGATCGGGGCAGGAATGATCGGTCTTCTCGTCCTTCAGTCGCTGCGCGCCACCGGTTGCTCGCGCGTGTTCGTCGCCGACCTGGACGAATCCCGGCTCAAAATGGCCAAGGAACTCGGTGCGACCGAAGTCCTCTCCTCCAAAACCGATCTCGTCGCGCAAGTCTTGAAACTCACCAACGGAGTTGGCGTCGACGTTGCCCTCGAAGCCGTGGGAAGAACGGAAACCGTCACCGCCGCGATCGACTGCGTTCGCAAAGGCGGCACTGTCACGCTGGTCGGCAACATCTCGCCGCAAGTCACCCTTCCGCTCCAAAAAGTCGTCAGCCGTCAGATTCGCCTGCAGGGCTCCTGCGCCTCCTCTGGCGAATATCCGAAAGCGATTGAGCTGTTGGCGTCGGGTGCGATCAAGGTGAAACCTCTGATCACCGCCGTAGCACCGCTCGATGACGGTCCCGCGTGGTTCGAACGCCTGCACGCTGGCGAGCCCAACTTGCTAAAAGTAGTCCTGACTCCCGGGACCGGCGTATGAGGCTCCTCCAACGAAGCCACGCCATTTCCGCAGCCCGGGTAGCGCCGGCATCCCGGCCGGCGGTTTTCGTAAATCCGCAGTTGTGAGCGCAATCCAATGAACCCGAATCCCGGCAACGAACTCTTCGATCTCTCCGGCCAAGTCGCCATCGTCACCGGTACCAGCCGCGGCCTCGGCCAGCATTTCGCCCGCGCTCTGGCAAAAGCGGGCGCCGACTTGGTCCTGACCAGCCGCCATCGCGATCACCTCGCCCCATTCGAAACCGAAATGAAATCCCTCGGCCGCCGCGCCATCTCCCTCGAACTCGACGTCCGCGACCTCGCCAGCATTCAAAAAATGGCCGCCGACGCCGAAGCCGCCTTCGGCCAAATCCATGTCCTCGTCAATAACGCGGGTTGCAACGTCCGCAAACCCGCTCTCGACGTCACCTGGGACGACTGGAACCTGATCCTCGACACCAACCTCCGTGGCAGTTTCTTCGTAGCGCAAGCCGTAGCCCGCGGCATGGTCCAGCGCAATTACGGCCGCATCATAAACGTCGGCTCGGTGACCAGCGTCTCAGGATTCGCGGGTCTCGGCCCCTACGGCGCCAGTCGCGGCGGCATCAAGCAATTAACCATGAGCCTGGCCGACGACTGGGGCAAGCACGGCATCACCGTAAATTGCCTGGCCCCCGGATGGTTTCGCACCGAACAGAACAAGATCCTCTACGAAAGCAAGGAGTGGGTCGATTACATCACCGACCGCATTCCAGTAAAGCGTCCCGGGCAAGCTAACGACCTTGATTCCGCCGTAGTCTTCCTGGCCGCCGAATCCAGCCGCTACGTCACAGGCCAAACCCTGCTCGTTGACGGCGGCGTCTCCACGGGAGCCACCCGAGCCCTACCTAGGCCTCAACCAAGCCCTTAGACCCGACCGAAGTGCCACGCATAAGCTTCTCCGCGTGGTATTTTTGCTGAGAGCATTTAACACTGCAAGGGACGCCAGCCAGAGACGCGTGATCAATGCCGCACTTCAGCTTGTTGTTTAATTAAAAGTTTAAGGGCGTAGGTCAGTGGTAGAGCAGCGGCCTTTTGAACCACGTGCCCGCGAAGGCCTGAACACACCAAGACACGTCAGTGCCGATGGAGAGTTACGGATAAGTCCCGCCTCGGGCCTCAAATTGTTAGTCCAAGTGATCCCAGAACTGACACCACTGGCCTGACGAAGAAAAAAGCGGATATGTGCCCGCAATGCATCGCGTGTCCTCGACTTCGTTCAGCGAACTGAGCATGCGATAAGCCATGTCGCGCAAGCGCCCGCGGTTCGCTTCAGACTGCTCGGCCAAAAACTTTCTCTCTGTCGTCGGTCACATCTTCCCGTTTCGTTCGTCATGGTAGTGACGGTTGAAACTCAGCTTATGTGACAAGGAGATCGACCATGCAAGCCCGAATGAAAAACCCCATTATGCTTCTTCCCGACGCCTTGCCGGGGCTGCTCGCCGTGCACAAGGCCGCCGAAAACAACTTGCCCTATACAACGCGGAAGCTCGTGCACCTGCGGGCGAGTCAGATCAACGGTTGCAGCGTCTGTGTGAACCTACACGCCCGCGAGTTAAAGAATGCAAATGAGACCGACGAGCGGCTCTTTGCCGTTGCAGCGTGGCGGGACGCGCCCTTTTTCACCGACGCCGAACGTGCGGCACTGGCCTTGACCGAGGCGGTCACGAGGTTGAGCGATCGGCCTGATCCAGTGCCCGATGAAATCTGGAACGAGGCGACCCGACACTATGACGAACCGGCGCTGGCGGCATTGATCATTCAGATCGCTTTGATCAACGTCTTTAACCGGATGAACGTTTCGGTGCGGCAGGTGGCTGGTGACTGGGAGAAGTCGCCTGAGGCCCGGAAACTCGTCGAGACCCACGCG
>CAVTPW010000011.1:0-770456 GCA_963736725.1 uncultured Acidobacteriota bacterium
GAAAATCACAATCCGGCCCAATGCTGGGCTCTTCCCCGTTCTCCGCTATAATCTCGCCCCGTGACCTCCGCCCTCGACTCCATCCGTGTCATCGAGCTGACCGAAGCCCTCGCGGGACCCTACTGCGCAATGCTGTTAGGCGATTTTGGCGCCGACGTAATCAAAGTCGAGCGTCCTGGCAGCGGAGACCAAACCCGCGGCTGGGGACCTCCCTTTGCCGGGGGCGAGTCCGCATACTTTCTCGCAACCAACCGCAACAAGCGCTCCATCACTTTGAACTACGACGAACGCCGCGACGCCGAGATCTTGCAACGTCTGCTGACCACTGCCGACGTGTTCATCTCCAACCAGGCCTCGCTGTCGTCAATGAAAAAGCGCGGGCTTGATCCCCAGTCGCTTCATTCCAAATATCCGCGGCTAATCCACTCCAACATCTCCGGTTATGGCCTGACGGGACCAAAAACAGGCCGGCCCGGATACGACATTCTCGCGCAAGCCGAATCCGGTGTGATGACCTTCACTGGCGAACCCGGCGGCGAACCGATGCGCTACCCCATCGCTATTGCCGATATGACCTGCGGCATGTACACCGCGATGGGAATCCTCGCGGCACTGTTCGCCCGGGAAAAAACCGGTCGCGGCCAATTTTTGGATATGTCTTTGTTCGACTCGCAGTTAACCTGGCTGGCGAACATCGGGAGCAATTATTTGAACGCAAATGCCTTGCCGCAACGTTGGGGAAACGCCCATCCCAGCATCGTGCCCTACCAGATGTTCCGCGGCGGCGACGCCAAATATTTCGTCGTCGGTGTCGGCTCGGAGCTCTTGTGGAAGAAATTCGTGCAAGTCTTGAACGCGGAACAGACTTTGGGCGCGGATCCAAGGTTCGTGAACAATCCGCTGCGCATCGCCAATCGCTCGGAACTCATCGCCACGCTGCAATCTCAATTCGATCGCGAACCCGCCTCGGCCTGGCTCGACAAACTAGCGCGCGCCGGCGTCCCCGCCGCGCCCATTAACACCGTGCCCGAGGCTCTAAATGATGCGCAAACCCTGGCACGCAGCTTGATCGTGCAACTCGAACATCCATCGCTTGGCCAAGCACGCAGCATCGCCAACCCCATACGATTTTCCGATACCCCGGTGAGCTACCGGCTGCCGCCTCCGCTGCTCGGCGAGCATACGGCGCAAATCTTGGAATCCCTCGGATACGCGAAGGATGGGGCGGAAAGCCCGGCTCAACCGAACCAGGGTGGACGGCAAACGTAGGAGCGGCGAATCCTCGAGATTCGCTGAGCGTGCTCTGCTAATTTTTTCACAGCGTTGATTAAAAAAAGGAACGAATGGCGGTTCTAGAGCTCGTTCTTCTTCATTTGCGTGACCGCGAAATCGCACGCCCGCGCCGTCAACGCCATGTAGGTAAGCGAAGGGTTCACGCACGCCGCAGAGGTCATGCAAGCACCGTCGGTCATGAACAGGTTCTTGACCTCATGCGCTTGGTTGTGTTCGTTCAGCACGGAAGTTTTCGGATCGCGGCCCATTCTTGCCGTACCCATTTCATGAATGCCCAGACCCGGCGTCGAAATATCCTGATAAACGCCGATTTCCCGTGCGCCGGCCGCCGCCAGCATCTCCGCGGCTTGCACGGCGATGTCCTTGGACATGGTCTTTTCGTTCTCGCCCCACTCGCAATGAATCGTCAGCGTGGGGATGCCCCAAGCATCGAGCTTTTCCTTGTTCAGCTCGACATAGTTGGTGTGATACGGCAAACACTCTCCGAATCCACCGAGGCCCATGCGCCACGGACCGGGACCTTTCAGTGCGTTCTTGAAATCCACGCCGATGCCACTCATGGTTGCGCCGCGGCCCCAGTTTTCGCGGCTTCCGCCGCCCTGGTAACCGTAGCCGCGCACAAATTCCTTCTGCGTGGTTTTCACATTGCGGAAACGCGGAACATAAATACCGTTCGGGCGATTGCCGAAGGGTACTTTGTCTTCGTGGCCCGGCATGATGCCGCTGGCGCCCGCGCCCATGTGGTGATCCATCAAGTTGTGGCCGAGTTCGCCGCTGCTGTTGGCGAGGCCATTGGGAAACTCCGTGGTGGCGGAATTGAGCAGAATGCGCGTGGACTCAAGGGTCGAAGCACAAACAAAAAATATGCGCGCTTTGTATTCAGTCGCGGCCTTGGTTTGCGCGTCGATCACGCGCACCCCGCTTATTTTTCGCGTGTTCGGATCAAAAACGAGACTGTGCACCACGCTGTACGGCCGGATCGTGAATTTCCCGGTTTTCTGCGCGGCGGGCAATGTGGAATTCAAGCTGCTGAAATAGGATGACGTGATGCAGCCGCGGTGACAAACGCCGCAATAATGACAAGCGGCTCGTCCCTTATGGACTTTCGTCAACACGGCTGTTCGACCGATGGTCAGCATGCGGTCGTCAAAATTTTTCGCCAACGCATCGCGAAAAGTGAGTTCGGCGCAATTCATTTCCATCGGCGGCAGAAATTTTCCGTCGGGCAGTTGCGGCAGGCCTTCGGCCTGCCCGCTGATGCCGGCGAATTCTTCGACGTAGTCGTACCACGGCGCGATCTCCGCGTAGCGAATTGGCCAATCGACGGCGTGGCCCTCTTTCAGGTTGGCTTCAAAATCGAGATCGCTCCAGCGGTAGCTCTGGCGTCCCCAGGTGATGGATTTTCCGCCGACTTGCCGCCCGCGAATCCAGGAGAACTTTGTTCCAGGAACGTTGGTGTAAGGATTATCGACGTCGCTGACGAAAAATTTGGAAGAGTATTCGTCGCAAGCGTAATACACCTCTCGCTGCACGGGCTGCGTCTTCTGGCGTTTGGCGCGGTCGTCCCAGTTGCGATACTTCAACTCCCACACCGGAACGTGCTCGACGTAATCGGTACCGGGATCGATGCTGCGTCCCGCTTCCAGAACCAGCGTATTCAAACCTTTTTCGGTGAGCTCTTTCGCCGCCCAGCCGCCGGTGATTCCGGAACCCACAATGATTGCGTCGTATGTATTCGCTGGCATGTGATTTTCCCCTAAGCCTTTTTCTCGGCGGTCAGCGGCACGCAACCGTGGTAAGCGCCCGGAATAATCTGTAAATTTTCCTCCTGGGTGAAGCCAATTTCAGAGGTGTAATAGCCGTGGATGGTGATGCCTTTGAAGACGTCCCAGAAGTTACCGTGGAGTTGCTTGTCGCGTTCTTCGGGCAGGGTGTTGTTGTGGCGCGGCCGGCGATTGCCGTGCGTCGCCATGGCAGCGTCATCCATGGCGCGCAGCAGGGTGGTTTGCTGCTGAACCGACGCATCGACAAAATTCTTTCCGTACAGTTCGTTGCTTTGCTTGTCGACCCCGGCAAGACCGTCGAGAAAAGCTTCTCGTTCGCTCTCCGTGGCCCAGTCGGTGAGAATCACGTCGATGAATTCGTTCACTCGCGCAGCCTTTGCGCCAGGTGTGTCGGTCACCGGAATGATCAGATCGATCATGGCCACGACCTGTGCGTTTTGCTGGGGGCTGAGCGTCCGGAGCTTGTAGCTGGAACCGACCTGCGCTTGCGCTTCCTGAAAATGTGCCAGCAAGCTTGGCGACAAAACAGGAAGAGCCGCTCCTGCCGCCAGCAGTCTTAAGAGTTCGCGACGCTGCATGATTCCCCCTGGACAACCTGGTCCGCGGTAAACGCGTACTTTAATAGACTCCCCAGAACACACTTCGGTTTCCAGGGTCGATACCGCCCTGCGATCAGAATACTACCCCAGGCGCTCGCCATCCAAGCGGGGATTGTGGCCGTCCGGGAAAGCCGGACGGGATTTTCCGTTCGCGTCACTTCCTCGGTTTGCGGTAAGAACCCGTTGCGAGACACACTTGCCAGGCTGTACCTTGGCCGGTGCATCTGCCTGTATTAGGCGACAAATTGTCAGGGAGGCGTCAATGTCTGAGATTTCGAGAAGAGAGTTCGTAAAGAAGTCAGCGACGGGTGCCGCTGCGGTGGGCTTTCTTTCCGCGGTTGGAATGGAGCTTCACGCCAATCCGCTGGGCTTGCCGATTGGGTGTCAGACTTGGCCTGTCCGAGAGATGATCGCCCGGGACTTTCCGGGCACGATCAAGCAGCTTGCCGGAGCGGGATTTCAGACCATTGAGCTGTGCTCGCCTGTGGGTTACGAGGATTCCGGCTTCGCCGGACTTTCAAAATACAAAGGAAGCGAGCTGCGGAGAATACTCGGCGACGCAGGCGTTAACTGCATCAGCTCTCACTTCAGCATTCAGGAACTCAGGAGCAACCAGGAGGGCCGAATTGCCTGGGCGAAAGACGTCGGCCTGACGCAAATGCTCGTGCCGTCGCTCGATGGGCCCAAGAAACCGACCTTGGATGATGTGAAGCGAGCGGCCGACGAATACAACAAAATGGGTGAACAGTCGTCCAAAGCGGGCATCCAGCAGGGACTTCACAATGAAGATTTCGAGCTCACGATGGTTGATGGCAAGCGGACCTATGATTTGTTGTTCGGCCTTCTCGATCCGAAGCTGGTCAAGTTCCAGTTCCAGGTATCCACGATCAGCGAGGGCTACGACGCTGCGGAGTATTTCACCAAGTATCCTGGGCGCTTTATTTCCATGCACGTCCAAGGGTGGTCGGCGCAAGCCAAGAAAATCGTGCCGGTGGGAAAGGGGAGTCTTGATTGGACGAAGATTTTTACGGCGGCGAAAACCGGCGGCGTAAGGAATTATTTCGTCGAAATGGACCTGGACATGATGAAGGCAAGCGTGCCCTACCTGCGCAAATTGCAGGTCTGATGTTTCTTTCTCGTGGTGTCGTGGTTGAGGCTCTGACAATTTTTGTTTATTGCTGGCAACGGAAAAGCCGAAACCGCACCCTGAGGAAAGACCTGAGTTCCCATCCAGGCTCATAGGGTGGTGATCTTGCTTTCTGGGGTGGTGGTGTCGCTAAGGCGGGCGGCTTGGGTCATGAGATAGTTTCGCTCCGGGATGCTCGTCGTGCGGGTGGCGGCAATTCGGTATTGTGTGATCGCGCTTTCAGGGTCGCCAGCCATTTCCAGCAGATGGGCACGAACTGCGTCAAGACGATGATGACCGGCGATTCTTGGGTCGGCGTCGAGCGATTTGAGTAACTCGAGCCCTTTGGCGGGGCCGTGCACCATGGCCGCGGCGATTGCGTGATTGAGAATCACCATGGGATTGTCGGACATGCGTTTGAGCAATTCGTACAGCGCCAGAATCTGCGGCCAGTCGGTATCCTCGGGCCGACGGGCTTCGTCATGAACCGCGGCTACGGCGGCCTGCAGCTGGTAGGGACCGACCGATCCCTTCGAGAGGGCCGCGGTAATGAGCGCAATGCCTTCGGCGATCTTCGGCTGATCCCAAAGAGTCCGGTCTTGTTTTGTGAGCGGGATCAGCTGCTGGTCCGGCCCCATGCGTGCCGCGCTGCGGGCGTCGGTTAGCAACAGCAGCGCCAACAATCCTGCGACCTCCGCGTCATTTGCAAGTAACGCGTGAACCGAGCGCGTCAGGCGGATGGCTTCGCGCGAGAGCTCGAGGCGTTGCAAGTGAGGGCCGACGCTGCTGGTGTAGCCCTCGTTGAAAATCAGGTAGAGGACGTGAAGCACCGAACTGAGGTGTTGGCCCCGCTCCTGGCTGGTCGGCGCCCGGAAAGGCACGCCGGAAGCCTTGATGTTTTGCTTGGCGCGACTGATCCGCTGCGCCATGGTCGCTTCCGGGACCAGGAAGGCATTGGCGATTTCGGCGGTCGTCAAGCCGCCGACGGCGCGCAGTGTCAGGGCGATGGCTGAAGACGAAGTCAGTGCGGGATGACAACACATAAAGAGCAGGATGAGGGTGTCGTCCTCGTTGGTTTCGCGCTCCGCGTCGACTGGCGGCACGAGTTGGTCCTTTTCCATGGCCGCGGCGGTTTCGCGGCGCTGGCGTGCGACTTCGCTGCGCACGTGGTCGGTCATGCGACGAGAGGCGACCTGAATGAGCCAGGCCCGCGGATTGTCGGGAAGACCGTCGCGCGGCCATTGCACGGTGGCGGCGATCAGGGCTTCCTGCACAGCATCCTCGGCAGCGGCGAAATCTCGAAAGCGGCGCATGACCGCACCGAGCACCTGCGGCGCAAGTTCGCGCAGCAGATGCTCGCCCGGGATGCCTTCTGACCTCCGCGTCATCGCAGCTTTCTTACATCATTTCGGGCGGCGGAGCGCTCATGACCAGCCGCACTTCGATCGGCATGTTGAGCGGTGCTCCGTCGGGTCCCGGGGCGGCCGATGCTTGCGCGGCGATGGCGTAGGCTCGCTCGGGAGTGTCCACGTCCACGATCCAGTAGCCGGCGAGAAATTCCTTACTTTCCGGAAACACCCCGTCGGTGACGGGCAGTCCATCCTTGCCGGAGCGGACGAGTTTGGCTTGATCCGGAAAGGACAGGCCTTCGGCCGACACCAACTCGCCGGATTCCCGTAACTGCTTGACAAAGCTCATCATAAACGCGATATGCGCTTGCAGGTCCTTCTTGGGCCAACGAGGAACGCCTTCGCCTGCCTTCATCGTGTTCATCATCAGGATGTATTTCATGGTCCCTGCTCCTTTTCTTTTTTTCATTCTCGCGCTGATGTTCGCGCTTTCATAGGATGGTCGGAGCACGCGGAGTATTCTCGACATCCCGGAGAATTAATTTTGATGATCCCCGGATCCGGCCGCGAGCCGACCGGATTTGCGCCAGCTGTAGAAGAATGGAATGCCTGCCAGAATCACCACCAGGCCCAATGAGGAGCGCACCGGCCGGTCGATCCACAAATTGGCGGTAAGGGCGACTGCTGCAACCAGAAAGATCAGCGGGGTCCAGGGATAGCCCCAGGCGCGATAGGGGCGCGTCAGGTTAGGCTCTTTGCTGCGCAGGCGTAGCAGGGCGATGGCCGTCAGGGCGAAGAAAATCCATACGGCGAACACGAACAGGGAATACAACTCTTCGTAGGTGCCGGTAAGCGCAAGCAGGGCGCCGATCGCGCCGAGGAAAACCAGCGAGCCGCTGGGGGTGTGGAACGAGGGGTGAACGCGCTGGGCGAATTGGAAAAAGACGCCGTCGCGAGCCATGGCATAGGGAATGCGAGCGCCGGTCAGGACTACGACGTGAAGCGCGCCCAGTGCGGATATGGCCATGGCTACTGTAAGCCACGCTGCGCCGCGAGAACCAGCGAAGGACTGGACTACGTCGGAAGCGACGTGCTGCGATTGTGCCAGAGCCGCAAACGGCAAAACGCGGAAGTAGACGACATTGGCCAATAGATAGAGGCCGCCGATCGTGAAGAGCCCCAAAATGATGGCGCGGGGAATGTTTTTCTCTGGGTGCACGATTTCCTCGCCCAGGTCGCCGAGATCGTTAAAACCGTTGTAGGCCCACATGGCCGGGACCATGGCGGTCAGGACTGCGCCGATGGCTCCGAGGCCGATCGGGGCGATCAATGGCGCGGACTGGGCTGCGCCATGCTTTCCGAACAGGACTCCCGCGATCACAATTACCAGGATCGTGCCCATTTTCAGGGAGGTCAGCAGCACCTGGAGACTGCCACCGAAGCGCACGCTCAAATAATTTAGCGCGGTGACAGCCACAACGACCAACGCGGCGAGAGGTTGGGCCAGCGTAAAGGTGAAGACGTATGGTCCGATATGGGTAGTGAAGAGCGGTGTGGTAACGACCGGGAAGAGGAAACCCGAGAATCGCAAAAATCCAGCCGCCAGCGTGGCCATCGCTACCGGGCGTTCGAGAAAAGAGCTCATCCAGCCGAAGAGAAATCCCCAGAGCGGACCTAAACCGCGATTGAGGTAAACGTAGTTGCCGCCCGCTTTCGGCAAGGCCGCGCCGAGTTCGGCGTAGCAGAAGGCGCCGAACAGGACGACCGTGCCGCCAATAATCCATGCGGCAAAGACCAGAGTGGTTGAGCCTACGGCGCGAGCCATGTCACTTGTGACCAGGAAAATACCCGTGCCGATGGTGTCGCCGATGACGATGGCAGTGGCAGACCACAAGCCGAGGCCGCGAACCAGGTCAAATGACTTGGGCCGGGTGGCTAGCTCGGGATCGGTGGCAGTCATAGGAGGCAGAGAGCCTACTATCCGGCATAGAGAGGGTCAAATTGGCGCTGATAGCGGCCAGAGAATTTGCGCGGCTCGTGTCTGCGGCGAGGGTTTCCGCGTTATTATCGGAGCCGCGATGGCGGCGCAGAAATCCATGATGAGCGAATGCACGTGGGACCCGCGGTATGCAGTGTCGTGCCCCGATGACGTGATTACTCCGGCTTTGGTGATTTATCCTGAAATCGTGGCTTCCAACATCGAGCGGACTGTGAAGCTGCTGGGCGGCGATGCGGATCGCTGGCGGGTGCACATCAAGACGGCCAAGTTGGGTTATACGGTACGGATGCTGGTCGAGCGTGGCGTTCGCAATTTCAAGTGCGCGACAACTCTGGAGTTGCTGGTGGCTTGTCAGTGCAAGGCGGCAGACGTTCTCTTGGCCTATCCGACCATGGGCGCGAACGCGCGAAGGGTGCGGGAAATTGCGCAACAGTTCCCGGGCGTGCGCGTTTCCGTTTTGGCAGAGAACGAAGAGCAGGTACGGCAGTGGCACGGCAGCGAGTTGGGAATTTTTCTCGACATTAATTCCGGCATGAACCGCACGGGGATCGAGGAGAGCCACGCTGAAGAAGTGGTGAAGCTAGGGCGCGCAATTGCGGCGGGTGGCCTGGAGTTCCGTGGCTTGCATTACTACGACGGCCATCATGGTGGTTTACAAGATCCGGAACGTACTGCGGCGGCGCACCGGGGTTACGATCACTTGCTGGACATCGTGGCGGCGCTGGGACAAGCGGGAATGGGCGTGGCGGAAGTGATCACGGCGGGAACGCCGACGTTTCCAGCTGCTCTTTCCTACCCGGGCTTTCGAGAAGCAGGATTCATTCACCGCATTTCGCCCGGCACGGTAGTTTATTGCGACGCGACGAGCCGGACACAGCTGCCGGAGGAATACGGCTACCGTCCTGCGGTGTTGGTATTGACCCGCGTGGTGAGCCACCCGCGCGCGGGGATTGTGACCTGCGACGCGGGGCACAAAGCGGTGTCAGCGGACGCTGGCGTGCCCACCTGTGTGGTCGTTGGGCGTCCGGGGCTAACGCCGCTTTCGCCCAGTGAAGAACACCTTCCCATTGGCGTGAAGGAAGGTGTCACCGGTCCGCCGGTCGGAGAACTGTTGTATCTCTTGCCCAGGCACGTTTGTCCCACGGTCAACAATTTCGATGACGCGCTGCTGGTGCGCAATGGCGTGGTTGAGGCGGTCGAGAGGGTTTCGGCGCGCGGGCGCGAGACGCCGCTCTTTCACGCCGCTGAAAAAGCATTTTCTATCAAAAGCACGTAGCCCACGGCAATCTGCGAAAACGGTCTTCCGACTCGAAGACACTGCAACGCGCTTTGAAAGCAGAAATGCTATGTAGTTGGTTCTTCAACCATTTCCTTGCGTCATGAAATATGGTTTAGCACGGTATTAGGCAGGGTTTTGTTTCGTGCCCACGCTTGTTCCCAGATTATCTTTATCCCTCCTTCGTTCTCACCTTCAGTTGTACTGAAATTATTCCGGGCTCTGTTTGGTTTGTCTAAATCTTCTTGGACTGCGACTTTCTCACGGACGCGTATCAAACGAGCTTCTCGTTCCATGCGTGAATTCTTCCCGCCGGCCAACATCAAATACGAACTCGCGCAGGTCTTCGCTTGTTCGTCCGAGCATTGCAAAATCAGATTCTCTAAACTTAATTGCGCCCTGATAGAAGGACACCTTTTGCAGTACGGCGTCCGGTATTGCGGCAAGAGGTTTTTCTTCTCCGAGGCTTTCCCTCAACGCGTGCTCGCTTAGCAACGTGCTCCGGAGCATGGAGCATCGCCACGACAGAATGCCGAATCCTCCCTTCGAAAACGCCTTCAAACACACGAAAATTTCCTTGCTCTGTACCTACTCGCGAGACAAATACATCTTCGGCAGGTTCTTCCATGCGGCCACAATGCCGCGTCCCAAGAGTTCGAATTGGCGAGCCATGCACTCCGTGGTCGGCGTTCGATCACCCTTCCCGTAGGCCAGTGCCAAATGCACCAACGCCTCAATACGAAAACAGTTTGCTTGTAGCTCAGGAAAATGTAAGCAAACTTCCAAACGACGCGGCTATGGCGATGGGACTAAGGTCTCGCAGATTCTCGACGACATCCGGGTGTGCTCCTGCAATCTCTTCGATTCTAGGCACTGCGAGTTGGACAAGATATTCGAAAACCATTTCTTCGACTCCTCCAGGATGCGGCCTGGTCGTTTATTCGTCTTGGGAGGACAGCGGTTCCTGATCCTAGACGGTGAACGGACCGGTCTTTTCCGCGTTCTCGGGCCTTTTCCCCGACAGAACCTTTCCGCTAGTATCTCCGGCATTATGTCTGCCTCGTTTTTTATACATCGAGTACACGCGAAGATTCAGCCAATGTGGGAAAGCGTCGTGAAGGTTCGCTAGAGCGTGTGATTGATTTCCGACGTTGGCTTTCTTCGTCACGACGAGGGATTGCGGGGGTGGCGTTTAATCTAATGATCGGATTGGGCGTCTTGAGGAATAGCGCCGTTCTGCAATGATTGTTCTGCGACGAGCCGTTCCCTCCCAGGGAACACTTTGCACTAATACCATGACTATAGTTGGGTGTATTGTAGGAACGCTCCCCCCGGCGGAACGTATTGCCAATGATCCATAACCAGATTCCGAAGACCTTGGGGCCGAAAACGGCACTTCTATTCACTCATCTTTACGAACAGAGCAAAACGACATTCACCCTCGCCGACGTCGAATCCATCACCGGGCTAAGGGGTACGTCCGCCCGTACGTTGGTTCACAAAGCCGGAAAACGCGGCCTGCTGACCCGGCTTCAGCCGGGTCTCTACACTCTTGTCCCCTTTGAACTCGGCAACGCCCGCGAATATGTCGGCGATCCTTACCTCATTGCCAAAAGCCTTGTGCACGGCGACGACTACTTTCTTTCACACCGATCCGCGATGGAACTCCACCGCATGGTTACGCAACCGCAATTAACGGTCATGGTCAGCTGCGGCAAATCCATGCGCCGGCGCACCATTCACGGCTATGAATATCGCTTTCTCGTCGACCGCCCGAAATTTTTCTTCGGACTAACCAGCCTCTGGATCGATAAGCGGCAATCAGTAGTCGTGAGCGATCCCGAACGCACTGTTGTCGACGGCTTGCGCCACCCGCAGTATGTCGGCGGAGTCACCGAAGTCGCGCGCGCGGTCTTTCTGCGCCGCAAAGATTTGGACGTGAGGCGCCTGGTCGACTATGCCCTCAGACTCAACATCGGTGCCGTGATCCGCAGACTTGGCTTCTTGGTCGAAACGTGCGGCATTGAAACACCGGAAAGCGTTCGCGCGCTCCAGTCGCACCTCACGCCCACCTACGAACCGCTCGACAGTAGCTTGCCCCCTGAAGGACCGTATCAAGCGCGCTGGCGAGTCCGCGTCAACGTTTCGCCCGAGGAGCTTCGCGCCGTCGCGCACTCCTGAATGATTCCGCAATGCAATCTCTCGCTCTTATCGAACCGCCTATTCCGCGAGCAGGGCGGCCGGCGGACTCCGGAAGCGGTCTTGCAACGGGACTATTGCCTCGCGTGGTTCCTCGCAAAACGGCTCAGGCGATCCTGGGCCACTCGGATATAGAAACAACGTTGAGTACCTACATGCATGCAATTCCGGACTCGCAACGGCGTGCGGTCGAGCGAGCAGCGGTCGTTTTGTTCCCGGCTGTGCCCAAATGACTTTACGGGGAACAAGGTTGAAGTAACCTAAATGTTGAGGAAGTAAAAAGTCACTTAAGAGAACTGGTGAACCGAGGAGGACTCGAACTTCCAGCCCGTTTTTGCCCTCATTTTCCTTAGAAACTATTTACCGCGGCGGCGAGCTTTGTTTTTTGGACGGCGCGATTGCTTCTGGTTCGTTTTTGCCGGGGCGTACGCGATGCAATCGAGTTCGACCAGCATGCCGGGGGCGTGGCCGAGATCACTGCCAACCGTGGTGCGCACGGGATAGGGCTTAGTGAAGCGCCGTGCATAGACGGCGTTGTAACGGGGAAAAAGTGAGGTGTCACTCAGGTGCGCGGTAACCTTGACCACGTCGGCAAGAGAAGCGCCGTCAGCGTCGAGGATCGAGAGCATGTTGTCGATGGTCTGTTCGGTCTGCTGCTCGATGGTGTCGCCGACCAGCTTACCGGTGGCCGGATCGATGGGACCCGTGCCGGTCACGAACAGGAAATCTCCTGCGCGCCAGCCCTGAGAGTAGGCTCCCTGCGGGGGCGCGCCGCGCTTGCTCTGAATTACGTATTTCGCCATCTGGGTGTCTCCTGGCCTCGCAGGGGATATATAACACGGTATGCGCCGAAAGCGGACCTGGAACAGGTAAAGCCGAATGGAAGCCGAAAGCTTGCGGCCTAGCGGAAGCCGGTGCCCTCCCCTTCGACACGGATTATGGATATACGGTTTCGCGAGCCAAGGCCTTAACGGCCGGTAGTAGGCGGCTACGGACCGCAGGTTCGGGACGTGTCGCTCGGAATGATGTGTTACCTTTGCGAGCGATGAGAACCCCTTCTAGACGCGCCGAGTTCGCGCTCCGGCGCGACCTTCGCCTGTGCGATGCTGTCACGTTCGCTCGCCTCTCCCGCGCCCGCGATTATCTGGGCGCTTGCTATCGCGACCGAATTACCCTGGAAAAGGCTGCAAGTCACGCTTGCCTTTCCCCGTTTCACTTCAATCGATTGTTTGCGCAAACGTTCGGCGAAACACCGCACGAATTTGTCACCCGGGTTCGCATGGAAGAAGCCAAGAAACTCCTGCTGGCCGAGAATCACAGCGTCACGGACATCTGCTTCGACCTCGGCTACGAGAGCCTAGGATCATTTAGCGTGAAGTTTCGCTCCCTGACCGGCTTGTCACCCGCTGCGTTCCGCCGCCAAGCCCGCGTCAGTTTCGGAGGGTTCGCCTCCCACTGGCCGCTGTACTACATCCCCGCGTGTTACCAGCATTTCTTCCTGGGATCGTAGGGCAGTTCCAAAACCGCAAGAATCGAGAAGCGTGCTTCCCGGAGTTCGGATACTCTCGCCAAGAACAAGGAGGATCCCATGATCCAACGACTCTCTCATACGACGCTCTATGTCTTAGACCAGGACTCCGCGCGCGATTTCTACGTTAACAAACTGGGGTTCGAGGTGCGGATGGACGGAAAGATGGACAACGGTTTTCGTTGGCTAACGGTCAGCCCAAAAGGGCAACCCGATCTGCAAATTATTCTGATGCAAGTCGATGGTCCGAACATGCAGCCGGAGGTTGCCAAGACCATTCGTGGTCTTCTCAGCCAAGGCAAGATCAATGGCGGGGTGATGCAAACCAGCGACTGCCGAAAGACTTACGAGGAGTTGAAGGCTAAGGGCGTGGAGTTCCCTTCTCCGCCGAAGGAACAATTTTACGGAATCGAAGCCATTATGAAAGACGACTCGGGCAACTGGTTCAGCATGACCGAACCGAAGGGTTCGTGATCGTTTCGCAAGTGGTCAGGAGACCGCAAGAACGAGCAAGGTGGCATCGTCGTGCCAGTGGCCACTGCAGAAATCGCCTGCGGCTTGCAGAATCCGGGCTTGAATTTCGTTGGCGGTGGCCGTGGAATTTTCCTGGAGCACCCGCACCAGGCGCTCGTCTCCGAATTCTTCGTTTTCGGCGTTGGCCGCCTCGGTGACACCGTCGGTGTAGAAAACGACGCGGTCACCAGGTTCCAGGCGAGTGGTTCCCAGACGGAAAGTTTGGTTCGGAAAGACCCCGAAGACGCCGCCGCCATCGGTCAGGCGTTCGTGCGCACCGTTCTGGTGCAAGACGATAGGCGGGTTGTGTCCGGCATTGGCATATTGCAAGGTCCGCGACGCGCCATCGAGGTGCGCGTAGAAAAAGGTGATGAATCGGTCGCTGGCCATATTTCTGCAAAGGAGTACATTCAGACGCGCGCACAACTCATCTGGACGCAAATCTGCCGAGGCCAGGCCACGAACGGCGGCTTGCAGGTTGGACATCAGCAGCGCGGCGGGCATTCCCTTTCCGGCAACGTCGGCGATGCACAACCCCAAGGTGTCCCGGTCAAAGGAAAGCACGTCAAAATAATCTCCTCCGACGATGCGAGCGGACTGCCAAGCGCTAGCGAGCTCGTAGCCTGGGAATTGCGGGATCTGTTTTGGCAGGAAACCTTCCTGAATCGCTCGCGCTTCCGCGATTTCCCGCTCGTGCTGGTGCAATTGGGAGGCGACCTCTTTGTGAGCCTGCGTCTGGCGCACGGTGCTGCGCGCCAATTCTCTGCGCTCGCGTCCGAGAACGACTTGCTTTTGCAAACATTCCAATAGCTTCGCGTTGGTCCAGGGCTTTTCGACGAAATCGGTGACGCCGTGCTGCATTGCTTCGACAGCAATGCCGACCGTTGCCCAACCGGTCATGACCACGATTGGCGGCACACCCTCGATGGCCTTAAGTTGCGTTAACAGATCGAGTCCTTCGCGCCCCGAAGTGGTGTCTCGCGCGTAATTCAAGTCCATTAAGATGAGATCGAATTCATGGTGCGCGATTGCTTCGAGCAACTCCGCCGGCGACGAGACCGACTCTGTGGCATAACCATTCGCTTTCAAGAGCATATGCAAAGCGCGCACGACATCCTGTTGATCGTCGGCGATGAGGATTCGAGTGTGCATCGTTTCAACTTGTCGGGAAACCTCAGTCGCTGCTACCGGCATAACCCGCGACCTCCGCCGCACCGGAGTATACTTCACCGGCTACCGATGGCATGGCAGGTGGCGTTCCAATCGTGTTGGAGGGGTAACCCGCTGGTTTGATGAAACTTCCGGGCTGTGGGTTATTTCCAAAACAGGAGGCGATCTCACTAACGGGAATGCACGTCCCGATTTCGGACGCCCTTGGGAGAGCGTCGGGCAGCACGGGCGAAGGCCAGGCGAAGGATGCGCTGTGCTAGGTGGTCGCAATCTTGAGAACCGCAGCTCCCTCGATCGCGTCGTTCTTTAGTGCGTCGAGCGCGCGGTTCGCCTCCTGAAGCGGAAAAAGTTGCACGCGCGTGCGGACGGGTATTTCGGCAGCGATGCGCAAGAACTCTTCGCCGTCCTGGCGCGTGTTGTTTGCGACGCTGCGAATGACGCGCTCCTGATAGAGCAAGTCGTAGGTGAACGACGGAATCGGGCTCATGTGGATTCCACCGAGAACCAGCGCACCGCCTTTGCGAAGCACTTTCAGTGCGGCTGGAACGATTTCTCCTGCGGGCGCGAAAACGATCGCGGCATCAAGCTGGTCTGGAGGATCGGCAAAGGTGTCGCCAGCCCATGTTGCGCCGAGATCGAGGGCCAGGCGTCGGTGCCGCTCATCGCGCGTCATCGCGTATACATCGACGTTCCAATGCCGTGCGACTTGTACAGCCAAATGGGCCGCGGCGCCAAAACCATAGAAGCCGAGCTTCCCGCCACTTTTTATTCCCGAAAGACGAAGGCAGCGAAATCCGATGATTCCGGCACAAAGCAATGGTGCCGCCTGCTCGTCGGTGAAGCTCGGTGGGATCGCGTAGACGAAATCTTCGGAAGCGACGATATATTCCGCGTATCCGCCGTCGACCGTGTACCCGGTGAACGTGGGGTTGTCGCAGAGATTTTCGGCGCCAGCGCGGCAGTATGCGCAAGTGCCATCGGTGTGATGCAGCCACGCAACGCCGACGCGCGCGCCAGGCGGAAACTTGCGAGCACCGGCGCCGGCCGACTGGATGGTACCCACGACCTGGTGGCCTGGAATGACCGGCGATTTGCGCGGCGGCAGCTCGCCTTCAACCACGTGCAGGTCGGTGCGGCAGACGCCACAATAGCTGACGCGCACGAGCACTTCACCATCGGCCGGCTGCGGAACGGCGACGTCGGCGAAAACGAGCGGACTAGTCTCCACTGGCGCCGGCGACTTGAGGAGGCAGGCTTTCATAGCTTTGGGATGAGCGCCGCGTTCGTTTGGATACGCGAAATGCTATTCGGAACGCGGGGGCCCGATCGTGCTCTGCAACTTTTGAAACTCCTGCATTTCGTGCTGGGCGCGGTCGGTCTGGCCTTGCTTGCGATACAAGCCCGCCAGTCCGAAATGCGACTGGGCCGCCAGCGAAGTGTCTTTTTCGAGTTCGATTACGCCTATCCACGATTTCTCGGCGGTCGCGATGTCGCCGGTCAGCGAAGCGGCTTTTCCCAGCGAGTATAGCGTTTCCGGCATATCCGGTTTCAGATCGTTTGCGCGTTTGAGCTCGACCAAGGCCTCTTGCGCTTTGCCCTGTTGCAGCAACGCAGCGCCCAGCCGATACGCGGCTTCCCCTTTGCCGGGCTGGAGTTTGGTCTCGGCGCGAAATTCAGCTTCCGCTTTTGGCCACTCGGCCGAGTTTGCGTAAACCTGCCCGAGTTCCAGATGCAACCCCGGAAGGTCCGGGCGAATGCGGAGTGCTTCCTGATATTCCTTTTCAGCCTGCGGCATTTGCCGCAACACGAAATAGTTTTCCGCCAGGGCTTGGTGAGCGCGAGCAGACTCAGGATGGGCCGAAACCAGGGCATCAATCGCGCTCTTCGAAAGAAGACCACTGGCATGGCCCAGGTAGTAAAGCAGGTCGGGGTCGTCGGGCCGCTTGGCGAGCACCGCATTGAAATTGACGACCGCTTCGGAGAGATGGCCGGTCTCGAGTTGGGCGATCGCGAGAGCATCCTGCGCGCCGACTTTTTCAAGATGCGGAATGGCCTCGGCGGCGTAGCCTTCAGCGAGAAGCGCATAACCCAGGAGTTGATGGGCGGCAGGAAGATCCGGGCTCAATTCCAAAGCGCGCTTGAGCGGAGCAATGGCCGCGCCGTAGTCCCGTTTTTCCATGAAGGCTGCGCCGAGATTGAAGAAGGCATCGGCGAGATGTGGATCGAGCTCCGTAGCTTTGCGGAATTCCGCGATTTCCACGTCCACCTGATGCTGGTTTCGCGCGTTAAGACCTGCCTGTACGTGTTGTGCGGCGGTAGCCGCTGCCGCTTGCCCGGCGAGCCACGCGAATAAGAAGAACGAGATCATGAGCGCTCCGGTTCGCGCACTTCCAGGAACTGATCGGCACGGACATCGTTCAGCACTTGCTTCTGGCCGGACGGCCACCAAATCTCAATGGTCGCTTTTTCCGCTGAGCCCAACCCGAAGTGAAGACGTTTGTCGCTGGCGCAGACGTAGCTGCCCGCCGAAGTCGCCAAGCGCGTCTGGCCGTTGACTTGTACGCGGGCGCCGTAACCATCCCGGTTGCTGCGCGTGCCGCGCAGCGTAACCGACAGCCAGTGATTGCCACTGCCGCCGCGATTCAGCAGGAGGACCGGAGGACCGCCCAGCGTGGTCATGACGACGTCCATCCAGCCATCGTTGTTGATGTCGCCAAAAGCCGCCCCGCGCCCGGCCAGCGGAGAACTTGCCCCGGAATCGACGCGATCGAAGTGACCGTGGTGATTGAGCGCGACCAGTGGTAGCTCCTTATAGCGGAGCGAAGCATCGATTTTTTCGACGTTATCCAGCACGTGGCTTTGCGCCACGAACAAATCTTTCCAGCCGTCGTTGTCGAAATCTTCAAGGCCGATGCCCCAGCCGGAGCTTCCCGAGGTCAGCGCTCCGAGACCGCTTTCGAGACTCTGGTAGCTGAACGCGCCCTGGCCATCGTTGTGATACAGCGCATAGAGTTCGCGCGGGAGTTCGGTCACCAGGATATCCGGGCGGCCATCGTTGTCGTAATCCTGGAAACTCGTGCCCATGCCGGAAAGACCTTTGCCGTCGGAGGTGAGGCCGGCACCCGACTCCAGCGCGCATTCCCTGAAAGTGCCATCGCCATTGTTGTGGAAAAGATACTGCTGCATGCCGTCGTTGGCGACGAAAATGTCGGTGAAGCCATCGGCGTCGTAGTCCGCGAACGAAACTCCGAGCGCTCTTCCCTTTTTCGCGGCAATGCCGGAGCGCTCGCTTACGTCTTCAAAGGTGCCGTCGCCGCGATTGCGATAGAGCACGCAGGTGGTCGCGGGAAAAACTCCCGGTGGACAATATGTGTGCCAGTCGCCGCCACAGATCTTGTTGTGATCCGAGTCCCAGTCCATGTAGCGCGTGACGAAGAGGTCGAGATGGCCGTCGTTGTCGTAATCGAAAAAACCGGCGGAAACCGACCAACCCCCGGCCTCGACACCAGCTTTTGCGGTCACATCGGTGAAGGTGCCGTCGCCGTTGTTATGATACAGCACGTTTTTTCCATAGCTCGTGACGTAGAGATCGGGATAGCCGTCGTTGTCGTAGTCGCCGACGGCTACGCCCATGCCATAGTTGCCGTTTCCGGCCGCGGCCAAACCCGCCGACTGCGTCACGTCGCTGAAGCTTCCGTCGCGGCTTTGGCGATAGAGGCGGTTCCAATACTTGGAATTACCGCGGTCGAAATTCTCCGGGACATGCAGGGGATTGACGATCCTGCCGCCGTTGACAAAAAACAGATCGAGGAGGCCGTCGTTGTTGTAGTCAAACAAGGCGACACCGCCAGGCATGGTTTCGATGAGATATTTCTGAGGTGTGGGCGAGTTCTGAAGAATGAAGTCGATTCCGCGAAGCGGCTTCACTTCGAAAACGGGGGCAGTGGCGGCCATCGCCATATAACCCAGAAAACTACGCCGCGTGACCCGGCGAACCATATCTATGCGCGACCCCTTGCACGGCGCGGCGATGCACCGCGCGTTCGAACAGCAGGAAACAGGCTAACACGAAGCGGAAACAGATCAGGCGACAGCGGCACGGAACGAAAAAAGCAGACGCTGGCAGAGCAAAAACAAAAAACCAGGGCGGATGCCGATAAGGCATCCGCCCTGGGCGTTCTCAGAATCGGGCTCGCGGTCAGAAAATAAACTTTAGCCCGAACTGCACCAACCTTGGATTTGTTCCTGGATAGATGCTGGTCACTTGCCCGAAGTTCGCGCTGCCAAAGGCCGTATTTGGCGGAGCAAACTGCGTGCGGTTGAAGAGGTTGAAGAATTCGGCCCGGAACTCGAGCCCCAATTTCTCATCGGGACCAAACTGAGTCCGTTTGAATGCGGAGAAATCGAAGTTCCGGACGCCATCTCCACGCAACGTGGGATCTGTGCGCCCTTCGTTTCCGAACGTAAAGTCCGCCGGCGCCGTGAAGCAAGCGGTGTTGAACCACTCCGTCAGCTGGGCTGCTCCGCTGAGCGGAGACCCCTTGTTGCAACCGGCGACATAGTTCGGCCGCGAGCCTGCGCCGAACAGGGTGGCGTAGTTGGGATCGGAGTTGGAGAACACCAACGGGAATCCGCTCTGGAAGATGGTGACGCCGTCGACACCCCACCCGCCGATGATCTTGTCCGTAAATCCGCTGGCCCCCGATAGATACTTCTTGCCGTGGCCGAACGGTAGATCGAGTACATAGCTGATGACCAAGCGCTGGGGAACGTCCTGAGACGAGAGGGATCGCTCCGCTTTGTTATTGGTGTTGTCCTGAATCGCGCCTGCGGCCACCTCAAGCCAATTCGTGAGCGTATCGGTGTCGCTGATCAGCTTGGAATTGGTGTAGGCAACCAGCAGCGAACCCGCGCTCGCGAAGCGGCGCTCGACAGTCAGTTGGAACGACTCGTACGAACTGTCGTACGAACCCTGGCCAGCCAGGCTCAGCCCCGTGTATTGAGGGTAGGGCCGGTCTAGCTGTCCCACGGTGGTCGTAGCGGTTCCCAGCGCGTAGGCCGTGCCGGTGCCCGCATCGTAGAACGGGTTGGGAACGGATTGGAGCAAGGTTACGCCGCTGGCGTCGCACCTGGTTCCGGTAATCGCAGTCTGCGCAGCACACTGCGTCGCAGCCTGACTGAGATAGTTGTCGCCGATCTGGTCGATTTGTTGAGAGTAGGACTGCAGATGCGTGCCTTTTGAGCCGACATAGGCGGCCGACACAAACAGGTTCCAAGGCAGGTTGCGCTGGATGTTGAGGTTCCATTGCTGCACATACCCGGCGGGATGATCTCCCATGTCGGCGACGGTCGGATTTTGCACTACCTGACTGGCGTACTGTTGGGTGCCCAGGGTGCCCAGCGTTCGGCCAACGGGGGGAACGATGCTCGGCAAGAACGGAGTATTGATCGTGTTGATCGGGACGGTGCCGTTGATCGTTCCGTTGTAGGACGTGGTGGCGTCGTTCACCAGATCGTTGTTCGGGTTCAAGCCAAAGGAGACGTAGTTCGGAATGAAGAAAATTCCGTAACCGCCGCGAATGACGGTTTTTTGATCCATGCTGTACGCAAAACCGACGCGGGGCGAAATGTTGGTCTTGTCGAGGGGAATGGCGGTGCCGCCTGGGGGCACCAGGAAAACGTCCCCGGTCGTTCCTGGCAGTCCTGGCACACCGGCAAGGCCTGCCGAAGAGGCTGGATTTGCCAACCAGTTCTGGGCCGTCGGATTGAAATAAGACAGCCGGTTGAAGCGTTCTGACCACGCGCCCTGCAAGTCATAACGCATGCCGAGGTTCAGGGTCAGCTTGTTGGTCAGGTGATAGGTATCGTCGAGGTAAAAACCGCGATAGATCTGTTGTCCCGCGACCAAGGCCGGCACCACCGCTTGACCGAAGAAGTGGTTCTCAACGTTGCTCGGGTTATCCGCGTATCCCAACAAAAAGTCCGCAAAGCTGAAACCCGTGAAGCAGGCTTGCCCGGAACCGCAGAACGCGAAAGCGCCGCTGCCGACGTTGGTTTGCGCATAATTGTCACGCCCAATTTCGAGCTGAAATCCAAGTTTGAGAGTATGACGCCCGCGCACCATCGTGATGCTCGGAGTCAGGTTGAATTGTGTGTTGCGGTCCTGAATGAAACTTTGTCCCTGCGTGCACATAATGTTGTCCGCAAAGTTCAACACGCAGGGCGTGGGCGGCGTCCTGGCAAGAGACGGAACCGCATCGTTGTACTCCGTCGGCCAGCCGATGGTCGTGAGATCGAAGCCCGAGTTAATCGGCGAGCGATTATAAGCAAAACGGCTAAGGCTCGCGTTCAAACCCAGGATCGTGCTCGGCGTCAACGTGTAGTTGTAGCCGAGAGCGGCTGCGTGACTGCTGTACGTTTCCGCGCAGCGGTCGTCGCAGATTCCCGTGCCGAGTGGGTCGACCGGCAAATCCAGCACGTTCCAGTAGGTATACCGGAAGAAGATATGCTGGTTCGCGCCGATGTTTTGGTCCAAACGTCCGACCACTTGGTTTTGGTTGCCGCCACCGCTGCTTGCCGTAGTGTAGTTGTTGACGATCGTTCCGTCCGGCCCCGCAGTTCCCGTGGTGTTGGGCATCGGGAAATACTGCAACAAAGCCAGCGAAGTAGGATTGAGCCGGCTGGTCGGGAGAACGTTGCCTGCAAATTGGGTTGCGGGTCCCGCGTAGCCCGCGCACCCGACTGGCGTGGTCACCGTTCCGCCGCAGGGATCCATAACCGGAGTAGTGATCGCCGAGAAATTCCCCGCCCTTTCGGCGGGCGTCGGAACCGTCGTTGTGAATGTTTGTCCTTGCCGCAGCCGGAAACCTTCCCAGCTGAAGAACCAGAACGTTTTGTCGCGTCCGTCGTACAGTTTCGGAATGGTCAGTGGCCCGCCGGCGTTCGCGCCGAATTGGTTTTGCGTGAAAGGCGGCGGTTCGTTACTTACACCTTGGACAATCTGGGAAGCTTTCAGAAAAGGGTCATTCGCGTTGAAAACCTTGTTGCGAAGATATTCATAAGCCGCGCCGTGCAAGCCGTTCGATCCCGACTTGGTGCTCAGATTGATCACCCCGCCGGAGAATTTCCCCCAATCCGCGCCCAAGTTGCTGGTTTGCACTTTGAACTCTTGAATCGAGTCCTGCGTCGGAATCACGACCGGCAAATTGATGTAGCCGATGTTCAGCGGCTGGCCATCCAGATATTCCGCGCTCTCATTTCCGAACGACCCGTTCACCTGGTAGTTGCCCCAGCCAAATGGGTTCACTCCGACTGGCGTGCCGCCCGCGCTGCCTTGCGGAACAACGGAAGGCGCCAGGCTGATCAGGTTAAAAACGTTGCGCCCGTTCAGTGGCAATTCATTCGCTTTCCGCTCTTCGACCACTTGTCCGATCGAGGAGGTCTCCGCTTGCAGCTGCGGTGTTTCGCCGGTGACTTCCACAGTCTGCGTGACGTCGCCAACTTGCATGGTCAGGTCGATGCGCACGCTTTGCCCGACTTCGACAACGACGTCGGGGCGGCTGATGCGCTTGAAGCCGGATTTTTCCACGTCGATGCGGTACTGGGCAGGCAACAGGTTAACGAACGAATATAAGCCGTCCGCTCCTGTTTGCTGGACCCGCTTCTCCGCGGTGCCCGTGTTTGTCAACGTCACCTCGGCTCCGCTTATCGCCGCACCCGATGAGTCGTCTACTACCCCGGCGATCGACCCGTAGGTTGTTTGAGCGTACAGCGATGGACTGAGCAGGCTCGCGGCACAAACACCAAGAATCAGCAACCCCAACGGAAATAAACTTCGATGCAGCTTCCTCATGATCTGCGCTCCTAACGGACATCACGCGGGTTCCAACGCAGAACCCGTTCCTACACCCTTCCCCGACACTTTTTCCGACTTACCTGGATATACGACAGGGAGAAGCGCGATGTACCAGCAAAATACGACCAATGCAGATTAACTTTTGGGAATTCAGGTAAAGATACGGTTTTCTGGAATTACTTCGAGGTCGCTGATGGTTTTTTGGATCTTCCGCGCTTGAACCAATCTGTGCGGATCCGTCGCAACCAACCTTGGCGCGAGTCACCGCTGCTTTCCGCCGGTTTGACCTCTGGGGCTTGATCTGCGCGCAGTCGCGCGAGCAACTTCTTCCAGGAAGCCGAATGGTCCCAGGACGAAGGTTCGTGATGTTCTGAATAGCTTTCTGCGAGCGATGCCAGGCCTTGCGTCCCTAGAGTGCGATATTGTGAAAGCATTTCCCGGCATACCTCGCACTTCTCAAGATGAGACTTTAGTTCCGCCAACTCATCCGCCTTCAGGCCTCCCGAGACAGCAAGGGCGCACATCTCCCTGAATTTTCCCTGCTCTTTGTCGGCGTGGTAATCGCTTGACATCGCTTACGCTCACGCAGGCTCTGTACGAACGAGCTCTTGCGGAGTCGTTCCAGTCCTCGATAGAAATGATGGCGCGTGTTGCCGAGGGGTTCGTTCAGCCGCTCGCTGATTTCCCGCAGGCCCAGACCTTCAAAGTAAAACAAGCCCAGTGTCTTTCGCTGAATCTCGGAGAGTTGTGCAAACGCTTTCTCCAGCCGCCCCCGGTTGAGTTTCGACGCGATCTCACGATCCAGATCCGTCTCTCCCGATAAAGTATCATCCAAAGAGTCGATATCTGTACCAGCGTAAAAGCCCCGCCGGACCAGGTGAGACTTCTTATCGAGCGCTCGATGAACAGCAATTTGCAGGATCCAGTTTTTCACACTGCCCTTGGATCCGTCAAAGAGCTCGGACTTCTTGTAAAGGTAGAAAAACACTTCCTGCACCACGTCTTCGGCCTCGCCCGAGTCGCGCACAATTCCCCGCGCGATGCTGAGCACAAGTCGCGAGTAGCGGCCGAACAGGATTTCCAGAGCTTCGGAATGATTGGACTGCAAGCGGGCCATCACTTCGTCATCGCTTGAGACGTGACGCAAAGGCGCGGCAGATCGCTGCCGGCTCTCATCCCAATGGATTGGAAATGTCAGTGCCCGCCTTGGCGGCGGAGAACTCATTTCGGGTCCCAATTCCACGTCGTCCCGCTGGCACCATCAGCAGAATCAACGTTGCATCGGCAGACTCCCCCGGCAAAGCCCGATGCGAAAATGAAAAACTACATTACCTAAGACGCGCAGAGACACACTTTCGATGCATCGACTTCGATTTTGTTGTGTGAGAAAAGTTCACAGCACGACAAAAGATAGGGCATCTGCGGTTATTAAATTGCCTGTGGCTGTGCGATTTTTCTCCGTGTACGTTAACGGCCACGGGGCGTGTCCCAATTATCACCCCTGTAATTGAAGCAACGGAATCTACGTCCCAAATTCGGACAGCGCCGCACGCGCCCCGTGGTACCCGCACATTCCGTGAACGCCGCCGCCAGGTGGCGTCGAGGATGAGCATATATAGAGGTCCCGCGACGAAGTCGCATAGTGCCGCCACGACGGCCGAAATAAGAATTGCCGAAGATCCATGGCCCCGCCTCCAATGTCGCCTCCCACAAGATTGGCGTCCATCCTTTCAAGGTCCGCCGGAAAAAAAACGTGTCGCGCCAACACGCCGTCCCGGAACCCAGGCGCGAAGCGTTCGATCTGGCTCTCGATCCGTTCCAGCATATCGACAGCAGACCCGTTGGTAACGTGGCAGTACGCCCAAGCTGTGTGCTGCCCTGCCGGGGCGCGCGTCGGATCGAACAGACTCGGCTGGGCCAGCAAAACGAAGGGGCGCTCCGCAGGTTGGCCGCCGCGTACGGCAGCCTCGTAAGCGGTGATGTCTCGAGCGCTGCCACCCACGTGCACGGTAGCAGCACGGAAGCACTCCCGAGCTTTCCACGGAATGGGATTGGACAGCGCGTAGTCCACTTTGAAGACGCCGCACCCGTAACGAAAGTTATCGAGCTTCCGTGTATACCGCGCTGACAGCCGGCCGTCGGACATTCGCAGCAATTGCCTTGGGGTGACGTCGCACAGGGTCACATCATTTTGGGGAAGGTCTTGCAACCGCTCGACACGCTCCGATGTCTTGATGTTGGCTCCAAGCTCAGTAAGGTGACCGCAGAGGGCTTTGGTGATGGACTGCGCGCCGCCGCGCGGAATTGGCCACCCCACTGCGTGTGCCGCGGCTCCCAGCAACACCCCAAACGCGGCGCTCAACGGCTCGTCAAGACTCAGAAAAGAATGCGCGGCCAATCCCGCGAAGAGCGCTTTGGTCCGCTCCGAGCGGAACAGAAAATTGCTGAGCACATTCGCGGGAGGCAGCGCGCTGAGTCCGAAACGCGCGAGCAACCAAGGGTGCCGGGAAAAAATATGCACAGGACGCAGCACTTCAGCCGACAACAGCGGCCAATGTCTCGCGAACGGCTCCATCAGCCTCCGCCAAGCCTTGCCGTCTGTTCCGAGCGCCGCGGCCGTCGCGACAAGGTCGCGGTCCAACGTTATCGCCGTGCCGTCATCGAGAGGATGCGCGAGCGTAGCCGGGGAATGAATCCATTCCAGCCCGTAATCCGATAGCGGAAGCGAAGAAAAAAACGGCGAGCCCGCTGCCAGGGGATGCACTGCGGATCCGAAGTCGTGCAAGAAACCCGGAATGGTGAGCTCCAGAGTTCGCGCCGCGCCGCCCGGCTGAGCTTCGGCCTCGAATATGTCTACTTGCAATCCAGCTTGAGCAAGAACAATAGCTGCCGCGAGTCCATTAGGCCCCGCACCGATCACACAGGCTCGCCGGCTCATCTGGAACTCATTCCCGCGGCTCAAGCGCCGTCGGCCATTCGACCGCAGTGATCTTCCCGTCCGCTTCACGCTGCAGAGTCGGTGCGTAGAGCCCGAGAAACTGACGCGTCCACCAGACACCTTGCGCGCGCTTCTGTTGCGGTGTGCTGAACCAATATTGCCAGACAACGGCGCGGACCTGCCGCGGCGGTCCTTGCGGGAACGGATTCGCTGCGAAGAGCGCAACGACATCGGCACTTGCCGTCAGCAGACGTTCCTCAGTCCGCGGCACGATCGGATTCGAACGCCACTCGCCGAGCGAAGCAAACCACAAATTCCAATCGAAACGCGGTTGGTAGGGCGCGTAAATGCCCGGCGCCTTGCGAGGATCCTGTGGCTTGAATCGAAATGGATATGCCGTCCAGTTTTCGCCGTCCTGCGATCCTTGAAACTCGATTTCATAGCGCCCGCGTGTCATGGTAGCGAACAGCCCGTAACGGTCGGCAATTCGAAACGGTTCCAGCGCGACGACCGGGAAAGTCGGCAGCGGTGCGCCCGGCCAAAGCATCCACACCAACAACGTGGTGCTGGAGCAGAAAAGCCAAGCAAACATCACGCCCGTCAGCACGAGTTGAACCGACCCGGCTTGCCCCCGCAACTCAGACCAGAAAGCCGCGCGCCTCTGCGCAACGGACTCTGGCGTGGCGCCGGAAACTTCCGTCGTCGGCCCTATTTCCGCCGGCATCGAGTCGGAATCAGAAGCACTGCGTTCCTGCTTTGGCGCGGTCGCAGCAGGCACAGCCGGCAAGCCCTCGCGCCATCGACGCGGCACGAATTTGATCAAGAAGCGATCGTCCAGCAACAAGAATGCCAGCACCAGGACCAGGTAATTCAAAAAGGTGTAGTTGGCCGTCAGAATGATCCCGATTTGCCAGCAAGTCACAATAAAAAAGCAAACGATCCGCCAGCGTCGCGGTAAAAACACCATCCACACAAGGACCAGTTCGAGCGCCAGCGTTCCAAACGCCGTCGCGGCGTGAAACCAATGAGGAAAATGCTGCACGTACCAGCCAACCCAGGTGGGCAGCGGCCCATTCTGGTAGTACTCATCCATCGCCGTGAAGTGCCGCCACTCCGGATCTCCGCTTTCCAACTTCGCGACGCCCGACTCGAAGTAAATCCGGAACCATTCCCAAAGAAGTAAGAACACACTGGCGCGGACGGGCGGGTGCGCCGCCCCCCAACCCGGCCGGAGTCCCTGCGGCGCAAAAAACAGCGCAATGAATCCCGCCTCCAGCAACATCCCGTCCGACTGATATCCCGAGAACTCTCCCGCTGCGCTAACAAACGAGAGAAAGCACACAAAACAGATAAACAACCCGCCGCGTGGCCACACGTTGAACGCCACCAGTACCGACGCAGCAATTCCAATCCAACACACCGCCACCAACAGGTGCGAACCGTTCGACAGCCAGAACACAGTCGGCGCGTACCAGAAACGTCCGTGCCCCGCCGACCGCTCCACCGCCCGCAAGTACTCGCCCACGGGCAAAATTCCCGTGGGCCCAAGCAAACCGCGAATCTGAAAAACAAGCGAAAAAAATGCCGAGAAATAAATCAGCCCCAACGCTCGTAAAAACACCCAACGCGAAACGAGCCGGTCAGACCAACCGTAGGCAGGATCCAGCAACCAACGAATCACCGAAGCCGGTTTCCAGTCCCTCATCTCCGCCACTATACTCCAGGCCTTTCCGCCCAGCCGTTTCGGCAGGCCTTAAACGACGCGGTTATCAGGATTTTCCGCGTGTCGATTCTCTCTTCTGGTTAATCTAATCGTGAGACCATACCACCCCTGGGAGAATCAAAGCATGCCCTACCAACCAATCGAAGACTACGGAATCATCGGCAACATGCGCACCGTCGCCCTGGTCGGCATGAACGGTTCCATCGACTGGCACTGCTCCCCAAATTTCGACTCCCCCAGCGTTTTCGGCGCAATCCTCGACGACACAAAAGGCGGCCGCTTCCAGATCGCCCCCATCGCCGACCAAATCCGCCGCAAACAATTTTACTGGCCCTCCACCAACATTCTCGTCACCCGTTTTTCCCACGAAGACGGTATCGTCGAGATCGAAGATTTTATGCCGGTCGGATTTGCGGCCGGCTCCCTGTCCTATCACCAAATCCATCGCCGAGTCCGCTGCGTGCGCGGTTCGGTTCGCCTCTCGGCCGTCTGCCGCCCCGCCTTCGACTACGGGCGGCAGCCGCACCAGGCGCAACTCGTCGAAAATGGCGCCAGCTTCCGAGCCGAGAATGCGAATTTCAGGCTTTTTACGGGCGTCCCTCTCCAAATCGATAGTCAGGGCGGCGTGACCTCCGAGTTCGTCCTCGAAGAAGGCCAATCCAAAACCTTCATCTTCCAACACGATGGCGAAGCCACGCCGCCTCCCGACCCCGCCTCCGAGCTCGAAGCCAAAGAGCCCTTCGAGCGTACCGTGAAATTTTGGCAAGACTGGCTAGCCAAATGCACCTACCGCGGCCGCTGGCGGGAACGTGTGGAGCGCTCCGCCCTGGTCCTGAAGCTGCTCACCTTCGAGCCCACCGGCGCGATCGTCGCCGCGCCTACCACCAGCCTCCCCGAAGTCGTCGGCGGCTCGCGCAACTGGGACTATCGTTTCGCGTGGATTCGCGATTCCGCTTTCACCGTCTACGCTTTTGTTCGCCTCGGCTTCTTCGAAGAAGCCGCCGGCTTCATGAACTGGATTCAGCACTACGTCGCCAAGCATCCTCACACCGGCGTGCAACTCCCGACGGTTTTCACAATTTACGGTGAACCCCTTCCGCCCGAACAATCTCTCGCTCATTGGGAAGGCTATTGCGGCTCCGCACCGGTCCGCATTGGCAACGCCGCCTCCGCTCAATACCAAGCCGACATTTACGGCGAGCTTATGGATTCGCTCTATCTCGCCAACAAGTACGTCGGTCCTATCCCCTACGACTTGTGGGTTCGCATCCGCAGGCGGCTCGATTGGGTTTGCGACAATTGGCAACTCCCCGACGAAGGGATATGGGAGGTGCGCAGCGGCAAACAAGACTTTGTCTACTCGAAATTAATGAATTGGGTTGCGCTCGATCGCGGTATACGTCTCGCCGACAAGCGTTCGTTCCCCGGCGATCGGCAGCGCTGGATGAGCGAACGCGACGCCATCTACGAAGAGATCATGACCAAAGGCTGGAATGAAAAACGCCAAGCCTTCACGCAATACTACGGCAGCGACGATCTGGACGCTTCGGTCCTGATGATGCCGCTGGTTTTTTTCATGGCGCCCACCGATCCGCGCATGATCTCCACTCTGAAAGCCATCCTCGAAGATCCGCGCCGGGGCGGGCTGGTCAGCGACGGTCTGGTCTATCGTTACCCGCCGCAACCCCGCATAGACGGCCTCCCCGGCGAAGAAGGCACCTTCAACATGTGCAGCTTCTGGCTCGTCGAAGCCCTCACGCGCGCCGGCACCGCGAATCCAGAGTGGCTTGACGAAGCCCGCCTGCTGTTCGAACGCATGCTCGGCTACGCCAATCACCTCGGTCTGTACGCCGAACAAACCAGCTCCCAAGGCCAAGCCCTGGGCAATTTCCCTCAAGCCTTCACACACCTCGCGCTCATCAGCGCCGCCTTCAACCTTGACCGCATGTTAGGCCCCAAGTAGCACGCGCCTTCGGTCAATTCCAGCTCAGGGGCGCAGCACGGCTGCGCCCCAGCTTGGCTAGGATCGCACCGCTTTAGAGCCGGCAAGATGTATCCAAACCCGATCCTTCGTATCTAATTATTCGGGGATGGCGACGAACAACACCATCCACTTTCGGTCTATAATCCGGCTCGATTAGGATACGCACGCCGTGAAATTTAAGAAAGTCGAACCCCAAATCGTCGAGTGCACCACGTCCGCAGCCCGCCCCTTCGGATGTATGGAACTCTGGGCCGGCAACGAAAAAACCCACCGCTCGCTCGAGCTTGCCGGCCTGGAAGCCGACGTCATCGCTGTACCCTCGGGCGCCGAATCCGGCGGCGACCTCTCCGCCGTTTTCTCCTGCAGCGACAACATCGCCCGAGTAGTCCTGGCCGACTGCGTAGGGCACGGCTACGTCGCCAGTGGTGTCGCCCGCCACATCCACCACCTGCTGCACAAATTTCAAGATATGCGCGACACCGCCGGCCTGCTCGCAGCGCTCAACGACGAATTCACCCTCGACACCGAAGGGTCCGACGGCCCTCTCCGCATGACCACGGTCGTCACCGGCACTTTTGACGGCAGCTCCGGCGAATTCAATTTCGCCTACGCCGCACACCCTCGCATGCTTCTCTGGCGCGCCCGCGAACGGAAGTTTCACCAGATCGGCGATGGCATGGAAAATTTTCCAATCGGCTACATAACAGGTGAGCAATACAACGAGCAGAGCGTGTGTCTCGGCCCCGGGGACATGATCCTGGCATTTTCCGACGGTGCAACCGAAGTGCAATCCCCGAGCGGCGAGCAACTCACGGCTGGCGGCTTCCTCGATTTCGCAGCCGTCACGCTGGCGAAACTCCCTCAGCCCGTCGTCCTACCCGAATTCTCCCGCTCCCTGCTATCGGGCATCCACGAATACCGCGGCGGCCCCGAGCTTGACGACGACATTACCCTGCTAACCCTGCGCCGCTCCGCGTAACTCGGTTCGGTTCGCCGCCGACCGGCGCCCCCCGGTCGTATTCGTGTACTGGCGTCCCTGCTTGCAGGGACCCCTGCGTCCCAAACGCCCAGGCGGAAGATCCCAAGCGCTGTTTCTTATCCGAAACGAAAGGCGCGACAAACCTTACGGGCTTCTGCGTCGCCCTATTGCGTCGATGACGCTACAGGCGGATGCGCCGCAAAATACTGCTCCAACGCCGCCTGCACCTGCCCCACAATCCCCTGAACATTCCGATTCAACGCCGCAACCACCGCGCTCACTTCCTTTCCGCCAACCGGTTCGTCGTGCGCGTAATATTGCGACCAAACGATCGTGTCACTCTTCATCTCTCGCAACTGAAATTCCAGCGCCACACGCGCCACCAACGGATTCGCCGACACTTCCTTAAAATCGTACAACCGTCCTTGCAAAATATAATCCCCGCGCGCGCTGCTGCGCAGCGTGTTCACCGACCGGTATCGCCCGGAAGCTTGCAGTTCCCGGAACAATAAGTCCTGCAACATGTCAGTCGGCGGCTCCGCCCACCGCTGCGTTTCGTACAAACCCATGCTTTCTCCCGGCGTGCCGTACACGATCTGGTCTTCCCGGTACAGATGCGACGCAGAGAGCGATCCCACCACCACGGTGATCGGATAAGCATTCGGATCGGTGGCGGGCACCAAATTGCCAGGCGCGCTTAGCTCGTAGTAGCGGATGGGTCTCGCCGCCCCGCACCCGCTCGACAGGCCAGCGCACAACAGCAGAATCCAAATCGCACCTCTACGATTACGATCGATCATGGCTGCTCACCCGGTTTGTGCTCTCGAGGATTCACAGAACGTATCAGCGAGTACGGCCGCGCTTTGATCGTAGCCGAAAATTCCCGTAAGTTCTCGCTGATCTGCCGCAGGTTGTCCAGCAACTCATCGATATTTTCGGAGTTCACATCCAAGGTCTGGTCCAGATGCCCGGTAAGCTCGGTCGTGTTTTTCAGTGTCTGCCGGAGTTCCAGCACCGCCTTGTGCACGTCTTGGCGATTCTCTCCGATCAACGAATCGATATGGTCCAGCGTCTTATTCGCCTCCGCCGTGGTCTTGCGGAAATCTTCCAGCAGCGGCTGCAGGTTCGCCGTTACGGTATCCAGGTGCTGTAGCGTGGACTTGATCTGCGGCCGGTCCTCTTCCAGCATTCCCCGCGTGCTCGCCAGTGCCGCCGACAGATTGGCGCGATTCTGCGCGTTCAAAAGATCGTTGACCCGGTCGACTGTCACCTTCAGCTCTGTCGCTCGATCGTTCAGAGAGTGCAGTAACTGCTGCACGTCCGGCGCGAGGTCGTTGATGCTCTTGGTCAACGCGTTGAAATCCAGGTAAGTCTCCGCCTGTAGCCATGCTCCATCCGCGGCAGCAGGCGCAGTGGCGCTCCCGGGAACAATTTCCAAATGATTGTCGCCCAGCGGGCTCAGGCTCATGATCTTCACTTTGCTGTCGCTTTTCACCGGCACATCGGATTGGACACTGAACGTGATTTCCAGGCGCGCCGGATTTTGTGGATCGATTCTCAGTTGGTCAACGCGGCCCGCCTTCGGCCCGCCCGAATAGCGCACGGTCGCGCCAGACTCCAGGCCCCCGGCGAACCCAATGTACGAGTGGTAGGTCTTCACCGAACGCCCGAATGCGCCACTAATCGTGACCACCGTGCCGATCAGCACCCCCGCGGCCACGATCACAAACAGCCCCACCAGGGCCTGCTCGCTTTTTGCATTCATCAGGTTCCCCTCTTCCCCTCGGTTACATTCACGGACCGCCGGTCCTCTGTCAGCATTTGCAGGTAATCGAGCTCGCGCGCAACTTCCGGTTCTGCGACGCGGTCCAGAAACTGACGCACCCGCGGCTGCTTGCTCGCTCGCATTTCCTCTTTGGTTCCAATCGCCACGACATTGCCCTTGTCGATCAGCACCATGCGATCCGCGATCAAAAACGCGCTGGCCAGCTCGTGGGTCACCACGATAATGGTCATTCGGAACGCTTTCTTCATTTCCAGAATCAATTGATCGATGCCCGCCGCAATAATCGGATCCAACCCCGCCGACGGCTCGTCGAAAAACAGAATCTCCGGGTCCATCGCCATCGCTCGCGCCACCGCCGCCCGCTTCATCATTCCACCGCTCAATTGCGACGGCATGTAGTATTCAAACCCCGCCAGCCCCACCTGCTCCAGCTTCAACCGCAACATGATTTCGATCGTCGAATCTTCCAGCTTGGTGTGCTCGCGCAAGGGCAGGGCCACGTTCTCGCCCACGGTCATCGACCCAAACAACGCGCTCCCCTGAAACGACATCCCGATGTGCTTGCGGATTTCATCCATTTCCGTCTGCGAGATCTTGGCAATATCCTTCCCCTTAATCCAGATCTCACCCGAACTGGGGCGCTCCAATCCCACCAAGGTCCGCAAAAGCGTGCTCTTTCCCGACCCCGATCCTCCCAAAATGACCAAGGTCTCCCCGCGCTTCACGTCAAACGTAATTCCGTGCAGAATTTCCCGGTCCCCATAACTAACCCGCAAATTCCGCAGCGAAACCATCGGCTCCCCGTCATCCACCAACTCCATGTTTTCCACGTCCATCAGCGCTTCCCTTTGTCCATTCTTCTCTGCGAACTCTGTGGCGAATTTTCTTCCACTTTTTTCTTACCTCATCACGTCATTACTTCTTTACTTCTCGTCTTGCTCATCCTCCAATGAAAAAAAACAACAACGTAAAAACCAAATCCACCAGCACCACCATAAATATCGACATCACCACCGCCCGGGTCGTCGACTTTCCAACCTGCTCCGCTCCCGCCCCGGTATTCAAGCCTTCCAAACAACCCACCGCGGTAATGGTCATTCCAAACATCACGCTCTTGATCAATCCGCTCACGATGTCGCGCAAAAACAAAGCGTCGACCGAGGTCCGGATGTAGCGCCCCCAGGTGAAGTCGGCTTGCGCCACCCCGAACAGCGCCCCACCCAAAATCCCCATGGAATTTGCCCAGATCGTAAGGCAAGGCAGCATCACGATCATCGCTAGAAATTTCGGCGTCACCAGGAACTGGATCGGACTGATCGCCATCGTCTCCAGCGCGTCGATCTCCTCGGTCACCTTCATCGTTCCAATCTCCGCCGCGAACGCCGAACCCGATCGCCCGATTACCACAATCGCCGTGATCAGCGGCCCAAGCTCCCGGGTCATGGAAATCGCCACCGCGGTCGCCACCAAATCCAGAGCCCCGAACTTTCGCAGTTCGTAAGCGGCCTGCAGCGCCAGGATCAGCCCAATGAAAAACGTAATCAGGGAAAGAATCGGCAGGGCCCGGACACCCACTTCCAAAGCCTGCGATACAGCGCGCTGTAAACGCAGTGGCCGGCCCCGAAACGGCGCAACAAAAGCGAAATAGGCCGCCCTCCCGGCGAGCGATGTCAGTGATCCAATGTAGGCGAGGCCATTCGTGACACTCCCGCCAATTTGAGAGACCAGTTCCATCCTCGACCCAGGTAGCACAAGCACTCTTGCCTGTGCGCAACTTCGACCAACCCACCACGTATGCGCTACGAGCGGCCCATCACCTCTTGGGGCACAGCCGCTGCGCCCCCAACACCGAGACCTAAACCAGGTTCCCCGCCGCCAACTCCCCGGTTACCCAGACGCCGAGTCCCCTGTCCTAAGCCAGCGCTTGCTCCTCCGTGTCATGCACCTCAAAAATCTTCAACAACCTCGAAAGCTGCAAAACTTCCCGCGCCGCCGGGCTCAACCCAAACAAAATAAACCGCGTTCCCGCATCGCGCGAAGCCTTCAAACCCTCCACCAGCGACGCCACTCCCGAGCTGTCGATGTACCTCACCTTCACCAGGTTCATTACTACGCGCGGCGTCTTGGTTTCTTTGATCTCTTTCAGCAACGCCTTGCGGATCTCTGGTGAATTCGCCAGGTCAATATCCCCGATGATATCGAAAATGGTAGTGGTGTCGATTCTCCGCGCCGAAATCTGCAAGATCTTATCTCCTCTTCCCAAGGTCAGTCCTGCTTCTCAGTCTGCAAATACTTGATCAACCGCAGTTGGTTCGCACCGTGCGCGCGTTTGAATTCCACCACGTCCATGCTTTGCCGTATGAAATGAAGCCCCAGCCCGCCTGGCTTGATCTCATCTAGCCGCCGCCCTCGTAGTTTCGCCGGGTCTACGGCGGGACCTCGATCGCTCAGCAAGACCTCGAACCCTTCGCCCCCTCCGTTGCCGACTCGCTTAGGCACACGGTGGCACAGCAGTTCGATCGGGCGGTGTAACTGCCCTCGATAGGAATGTCTCATGATGTTGGTGATCGCTTCATCGACGGCCCGGGTCACGGACCTGCACTCCGCCGGGGAGAATCCGAACGTTTCCGTCAAACGTTCCATCGCGCCCCGAACTACGCACAGCATACTAGGATCGCTGCGCAGTTCCACCTTCAACAATAAGTCTCGGCTCATGCGCAGGTTCGTCCCTCAAGCTCCTGCAGTAGGCGAAAAACTGTCGTGCGCAATCTTCGCCGTCTTCTTGGCAAAGTCGTACGTGGCCCGCAAATTCCCTCCGAAGAATCGCACATTCCCCTTGATATCGCTCTGGAGCAGAGGCTTTCCGTCTTTGTCGCTGAATACGCAATGGATGCTGATCGATGTTGCGCCGGCAACCGTAGTTACCTCCCGGAGCTTTTCACTTCCCTCTTTGAACCCGCGCACGGTGCTGTGCAACACCACCAGATCCGCGGCGTTCGCGGCATTTCGGTCGCCTTCACGATAGACGTGCTGAAACCCGCCCTTTTTCTGCAGTTGTTGAATCAGGTCTTCATACAGGGCCACCTGAAATTCAGCCGGTAGCTTGATCTCGTCCGATTGAATCATCTCGACCTTGATCGTCGACGCCTTTATTTTGACCGGCTTGTTCTCCTGTGCCCGCAAAGGGGGCCCCGCGGCAAGCATCGTCAAAAAAAATGCGCCCGCGATTCTGCCTCGGAGAGTCGTCATTGCTTTGGCTCCTTGGCCCCGCTCGTCTTGGCAGCCGCGGCATCCGCTGCTTGCTCCGGTCCAACCGTAGTATGCGCTCCTTGTGCTAGCAGCTCCTTTTTGACCACGTCCGCCTTGCCTACCGGCATCGTAAAGATGGCGCCGTGCAACCCACCGTCAGCGTCGCGGTATTTCACCGTGAGCGTATCTAGCTTGGTGCGGAACAAGCTCAGGAATCGCCCCGATCCGTAGGGCGCCAACATCGTCAGCGTACCCAAAGTCCCGTGAACCAGTCGCTGGCTGTCTGCGCCTGTGACTACGTCCTCGACTGAAGCTGTCGTAACGTCTACCTTCATCTGTTCGTGGATGAAGTGCAAGTTGCCACCCTCTACCGTCAGATTCCCGCCGGTGTTCTTTTTCACGCCAGACAACCCGGTGATCTGCGTTACCTTCAGGGGCGTTTCAGGCTGCTGCGCAAGACTGTGCGGTACCAGCGGGCTAAACCCCGCCATCGATGCCATCATTACCACCCACCTGATTCGAACTCCCATCTCCCCTCCCTCGCTTCTCGCTTACGTCCGCGACCTCGACCCTGTTCGATGCTCCAGCATCCTGGCAGATACCCTATTTCTTCGTGGGCACTGCCTCGCTCCTTGTCGTCGCTCCCTCCATAATCGGGGAATTGCGCTCCACGGTCGGCAGAGCAGGTTGGAATATGCACGGGAGCATATTCGATTGAAACAAAAAAAGATACGCTCACCACGAAAATCCGGGCGCATCCAAATCTCTCGCCAGGCATCAGATAGGTGCTGGTTCGGGTAACGCCGGGCCATCTGGGCTAAGGATGGTAGACTCCTAGCGATGCGCATACTTTTTCTCAATCTCAGCGCCGAATCCCTGCTCGAAGCCAATAACTGTTTGGCTGGCCAGGGTTACGATGTCGCGGCGGAAATCGGCCTCACCGTCGATCAGGTTCTCGCGCTCGCTCCGGAAGTTCTGGTCACCGAAGCGACTCCGTCCGATTTGGCCTGCTGCGGCCTGATGACCCAGCTCAAGTCGCGCAGCGACACCCACACGCTGAAAATCATCATGGTCGTCCCCGGAGGACCGCTCGAACGCGCCCGCGCGCTCGATCTAGGGGCCGACGACGTCGTCTCGCTGCCCTTCGATGGTGTGGAATTCGCCGCCCGGGTGCGCACGCAGTTTCGCGAACGCCGGCCGCAAGAAGAACTCCAGACGATGCTCAAGTACGCGACCCAACGCGAGAGTCTCGCGGACCTGGCTGTCGAGTCCCTCAACGAAGCCGCCGTAGGCACGAAACGCCGTCGCTGGCTGCTTCCGGCGATCTTTGCGGTCAGCATCGCCGCGGTGGTCGCGTCGCTCTCGATGCTGGTCTCGAACCATCGCAGCCGCAAGGACACGCTGCAGCTGAAGGCAGAAATCGCGCGCCTGAACTACGGATTAGGGCAACAGAGCGGCTTGCTCGAACGCGCACAGATCGCGCGCAACTCCTTCGAAGCGCAAACTCGCTCCGATTCCGCGACGCGTGATTCATTGAAGGCGCAATCCGAGGATTTACGCAAGAAAATGGCGGCAGCGAGCGGAAGCTCGGATTCCGACGGGCTGAAGCAGCAGCTGACGGAGACGCAAAACAGATTGAAACTCCTGGAAAATGAAGGAAAAGTTGCCGAGACCGTCGTGCACAGTTACGGACCGAGCGTTTGCCTGCTCCACGTCGTCGTGGAATTCTTGGACAAGCAATCTGGCAAACCCATCCAGATTGCGGTGGATGGACTTGGCAAGCCGCAAGTGGACGACCAGGGCATGGTGCAGCTCGATTCCGGAGGCGCGGGGCCGCATTTGCAAATCGACGTGTTTGGCACCGGCTTTCTGGTGCGGCACGACGGGCGCATTGTCACAAACCATCACGTCGCCGAGCCTTGGTGGAACAACGAAGAGCTGAAAGAGCTTCTCGATCGGGGCGCAGCGGCTTACGTGCTGTCGTACAAAGCGTACTTTCCGGGAAATGCCGAGGGCATTTCGGCGAAGCTCGATCGCATTTCTTCCGACGCCGATGTGGCCACGCTGAAGCTGGAAGCTCCGGCACCGCCCAAGGCAACGCTGTTGGAGCTTGACGAACGGCACGAGGCGACGGTGAGCGGCGATCCCGTTGTGTTGATTGGCTATCCGACCGGCATCGAAGGAATTCTGGCGCGGGCAGGTTCCGATGTGGCGCAGAAGATCACCGACACGCAAAACGTGACGCGCATCGTGTCGCAGCTTGCATCGCAGCAGTTGATTCGGCCGACTACGACTCAAGGGCACATCGGCGACATCCTGCAAGACAAAATCGTCTACGATGCGGCGACGACTTCAGGTGGCTCGGGTGGCCCGCTATTCAATCGGAGCGGCAAGGTGATCGGGGTCAACTTCGCCATCTTAAAGGGCTTCGGCGGATCGAATCTTGCCGTGCCGGTTCGCTACGCCAACGAACTACTGAAGTGATTTTTCCGCTGCGCGTCCGCTTTTGATTCTTCGTTGCTCTTCCTTTTTCAGTCTTTGATCCTCTTTCTCTGTTCTTGTTCTCTCTAGTTCTTCATCGAGCTAACATCCTTTGCTCACTGCCAATTGGCGGTTACCACGCTGTCTTGTTACGCCTGGCGGATCTAAAGACCCGCCGGGACATCAGGATGTGCTGCCGGCTGCGGTTTTGTGCCCGCTGGCTTGCACCCGGAGTACGATCATGTACAAAACGATGGCGATGTTGGCCAGCAAGATCACCCACTTGATGGGGTGGGGATGGCGCATCAGCGAATACGCCTCCCAGGGTAAGTACATCGCGCCGGAGAGCAGCGCGAACCATTCGGCCCATTCGCGATCGTTCCACAGACCATAGGCTTCGGCGAAGCGAACAATGGCGTAGACCAGGGCGGCACCTGCGAGGGCCCACAGGCTCTTGTCGGAGGCGCGACCTGCGGCGGTGACGAACAGATTCGAGAGGCGACCTCCCGGGCTGGCGTGCAGGAAGCGGATCAGTTGCTCGGCGAATTCGTCGAGATTTTTGTGGATCAGCCGGAGCAAGCCAAGCCCTAGCAACAGGACGAGAATGCCCTTGGCGGCCTCGAACATGGCCACGGTACGAAGGGCGAGAGTTTTCTTCGATTGGTGCATGCGTCTTTGCCAATAGACGGTACGGTCTCCGGCGAGAAAGTTCAAGTGGCACTGGAAGTCGATGGCAGGCAGTGAGTCGTTGCCGGGGAGAGGGTCGGTCACCGAGCCGAATAACCCGGAATGGTGACCGACCGCGGATGACCAAATTTCGGTGCGGGCCGATCGCCAGCCGTCGTGATGGTGAGCCCCGGAAGTAAATTTCTCCGAAGATTGTCTGCTTTGGCACAAACCTCGTGAATCCGGACTTCGCCCAAGGTCGCCGACGCTTGAGTCTTTGGTCGAAACGTGGAGGATCCAGGAGAAGTTGAGGGAGCTGCGCGCGGCGTTCGACCATGATGGTCTAGCGCTGGTGAGCGTAAAAGTCGCGAACCAGGAGCTCTCCGTCTCGCGAAGACTAACCTTAGGGCCCAAAGGGCGGCGACGGACCGGGTGTGCCTAGGGGGAACAGTTCGAAAACCGCACCCTTAAAAAGTAGCGTGCAGCACCCGGTCGGAGCAAAGTGCGGGTGGAAGCGGAATCAGTGAGTGGCGGGCGCAGTGGGTGGTGGCGGGGTGTCTAGTTCGCTGGTGCCCAGGATGGCGGAATCTTTCGGATAGGGTTCGTTCCAGAGGTAGTGCGCGAACCAGTCTAGGTTGGCTTGCATTACGGCGCGGTTGGATTTGGGCTTGGTAATGGGGTGGCCGAAACCGGTGTAGAGGATCAGGCGGGAGGGGACGTGCTGGTCCTGGAGACCGCGGTAGAGCTCGAAACCGTTGGGCGGGGGGACGCGCTTGTCGGCGCTGCCGTGCTGGATCAGCGTGGGAGTCTTGGCTTGCTTGATGGTGGTGATGGGCGAGGTCTTGGCGTAGACGGCGGGGTCGTCCCAGGGATTCGCGTGGAGATATTGAATGGTGAACGGGGTGATATCGGTGTTGACGTAGTAGGTCATCCAGTCGGAAATGCCAGCGCCTACGGAGATGGCTTTGAAGCGGTCGGTGTGGGTGGTGAGGAAGGCGGAGATGTAGCCGCCTTCGGACCAGCCCATGGAGCCGAGTTTGTTGGGATCTGCGATGCCGCGGGCGATGAGCGAATCGACGCCGCTCATGACATCCCACATGTCGCCTACGCCAAGATTGCGGACGTTGAGGGCACGGAAAGCGGCGCCGTATCCGGCGCTGCCGCGATAGTTTGGTTGCAGGACGAGGGCGCCTTTGGAGAGAAAGACCTGGATCGGGTAATAGGTGTCCCCGGCGGAGAGGGTGGGTTGCGAGACGCCGGTCGGGCCGCCGTGGATCATTACTAGCAGCGGGTATTTTTTCGAGGGATCGTAGTTGGCGGGTTTGCGCAGGATGCCCTCGATCGGGGCGCCGTCACTGCTTTTCCAGGAGACTACTTCCTCTGTGCCGAGGGTCCAGTCTTTGACTTGAGCGGTCATGTCGGTGAGTTTGCGGGGGGAGAATTTGTCGGAGGGCGAGACGTAGATTTCAGGCATGTGGGTGGCGTCTTCGGCGGAAATGGCGATGGTGGTGAAGTCTTTGGTGAACGAAGCGTCGTCGAGGTTGTAGGTATCGGGGCTCGTGAGGCGGGTGATTTCGCGGGTTTTGGGATCGAGGCGGAAAAGGTGGGAGGAGGTTTTTTGTAGACCTGCGAAATAGATGCCTGTGGGACCCCAGTCGAGGAGCGAGGGATCTTCGTCGAATTTAGCGGTGAGGTCCTGGACGTCGGCGGCTTGGGTGGCGGGTTTGGCTAGCACTTTGTCGAGATCGACTACGGTGATGTGACTGTTGGCGTAATAGAAGTACGGTGCGCCGAGAGAGGTGGAGAAAGCGAGTTGCTTGCCGTCGGGCGAGAAAATGGGATCGCCGTCGGGACCTTCGAGGGCTACGATTTTGTGGATGGCGTTGTCGCGCGACAAGTCGATGAGATAGATGTCTTCCTGGCCTCTGGATGGGAGCAAGGGATTGGGAGTGGCGCCGAAGGCGATGCGGGTGGAGTCGGGCGACCACGAGAAATCGGTTACGTTGAGAGCGGGATCGCGGGTGATTTGGCGAGCTTTGGCGGGTAAGAAATTGGATTGGGCTGCGGAGACATCGACGGCCCAGAGTTGGCTCTGCTGAAAATCCTGCTCGAAAACTTCGTAGTCGCTGTATTTTTCCTTGCGATCCTTGTCGGGCTTGGCTTCGGGGATTGCCGCGGTGAAGGCGATTTGCCTGGAGTCCTTGGACCAGTGGAAGGAGTTGATGTCGGTTTCGTGCTCGGTGAGCTGCCAGGCTTCGCCGCCTTCTGGGGAGATGAGCCAGAGCTGGTGGGCGGCGGGTTTGCCCGCCTTGGCGGCGTCTTTCTTGTCGTCCTTTTTCTCTTCTTTCTTTTCGTCTTTGGCTTCTTCCTTTTTTTCTTCTTTTTCGGGTGGAGTGATGGCGGTCGATTCACGTTCGGTTACGAACGCTAGCCAGCGGCTGTCGGGGGACCATTCGAGGGAGTCGATCGATTTTTTCCCGCGGGTGAGCTGGAAATTTTCTCCGGTAGCTACGTTGATCATCCAGATCTGACGCACGTAGGCGTTTTCTTTCCAGTCAGTTTCGCGCAGGCGATAGGCGATGAAGCGCCCGTCGGGGGAGATGCGCGGACCGACGATGTTTTTCAACTGGAGGGATTCGTCGAGCGAAGGGGTGTGCTTTGTCGTTTGCGCGCGAAGCGCGACAGTGAACAGTAGGGCGAGTGCGAGGCTGGGAAGTTTTCTCACGAGATTTCCTCTAGGCGACCGGGATAACGGGAAATGGTACACGAGGTGGCGGGTCCGGCAAAACGACCCTCAGCGGCCAAAGCCGGAATCGTTCGATGGCATTTGTGCACGGCCGGTCGTGTCCACCCGTTGGCGCAGAGAGTTCGCAACGACGGTGCCGGCGTGGCTATTGCTGGGTGACGGGGATCATGTTGTCGTCGGCTATGCGGTCGACGAGTTTGTTGTAGGGGTCGATGCCAGCGCGGGTGGGTTTTTCGTCGACCGTGATTTCGAAAGTGTTTTTTTCCTTGGTGATTCTTTCTTTTTTCAGGTAGAGAGGCGACTCGTGGTCCTTTTCGCCTTTGAAGACGCCGATTTCGATGTAGTCGTTTAAGGGCATGGGGGTTTCGTTGCCGCTGCCGTCCGATTTCACCTTGCGGGCTTGCGCGGTCAGGGTGACTTTGTATCTGTTTCCGGCGATTTGGGTAACGGTGGCGGTTTCCGCTTTGTTGTCGTACAGGACGATGTTGTCGAAGCCGTCGGTGATCAGATATTGGAGGTCAGGGGGAGTTTGCGCGCGGAGCGCGTCGACAAGTTCGCGCGTGTCAGGGTATGGAACTGCTTGCGAATCGGTGGCATTGGCGTAGCGGTATTGCATCAGGAATTGGCGGAGAGCGGCGTTTACTTTGTCCTCGCCGATATAGTCGGCGAGCGTGTACATGATCTGGCCGCCTTTCTGGTACCAGACGTAGTCTTCGCGCTGGACAAGGGCCAGCGGCTGCTCGTGGCGAACTTCGCCGGCGCGGCCGCGGAGATAGCGGTCCAGTTCGTGGCGTAGGAATTTGCGCATGTAGTCGCGGCCGTATTTTTTCTCCATGACCATGAGTGCGGAATATTCCGCGAGGGTCTCGGACATCATGTTGGAGCCCTGGACGTCGGCGCCGATAAGCTGGTGGGCCCACCATTGGTGGGCGAGTTCGTGAGCGGTGACGAAATAGGTGAAATCGATGTCATCTTTCTTGCGGATGCGAGTGATGAAGCCGATGCCTTCGGAGTACGGAATGGTGTTGGCGAAAGACTGCGCAAAGCCGCGATAGCGGGGAAACTCCATGATGCGAAATTGCGTGAACTGGAATGGGCTGAAGTTGGACTGGTAGTAGTCGAGACCGGCCTTCGACGAGGCGAGCATGTCGTCGAGATTATATTCGTGGCCGGGGATGTAGTAGACCTCGAGATTGACTCCCTTATATTGCTCGCGTTTGACGGAGTAACCGCCGGACAGATAGGCGAAGAAGTCGAGGATGTGGGTGCCACCCATGTCGTATTCGAAGTAGCGACGATTCCCTTCCAGCCAGGTGCGTTTGAGATAGCCGGGAGCGATGGCGGTCTGGTCCGCGGAGGTGCTGACGACGGTGTGGTAGGTGGTCCAATCCGATTCCCTGGGAAAAATATTGTTCAGGGACTGGGTGGGGTCGCCGCGAGGGACCATTTCGACAAGCGCGCCGAGATGCTCTTCGTTGCGGCGGCGGGGATCGTCGAGTTCGAGATCGCGGTTGTAGCCGATGTACGGGAAATAGCTGGAATCGAAGAAGGTGCCGTTGTGGGCGAACTCGGGCGGCTCGTTGCCGTCACGGAAACCGCGGGTGGTGTGGCCAACGCGGAAGGACATGTGAACGGTGTCGCCCGGGGCGAGCGGCTGGTCGAGCGCATAGATCGAGTAGACGCGATGCGGGCTGGAACTGGCGAGGTGAAATGGCCGGTCGAAGGTGAGCGAGGAAAGCGATTCGAACTGGTCGGAGATGTGAATGTCGGAAATGGGCTGCGCGGTTTTGTTTTGCAACGTGTAGATGCCAGAACCGGAGAAGGAACGGTGATCCGGATCGATGTCGACTTTGGCATCGACGGTGGTGATTTTCGGTTGGGCGAACTTTTCGTATTTCTTGAAATCGCGCTCGTACTCGGCTTGCATCCCACGACGCATTTTCGCGTTGCGGTATTCGTTGAGGATGTGCGCGTTGTAATAGTAATAGGCGCCGCTGCCGATGGCGAGCACCGCAAAGAACACGCCAGCCGCAGCCAGGCGAGGCACGCGGTAGGGCGCGAGGCGCACGCGAGCGGCCAAGGAGTCGTCGGCGCCGCGGCGAGCCAACAACATCGAAACGACGCCGAGAAACGCGGAAATCGCAAACCAGTAGAGAATCGACCAAAACAGTGACGAAGCGAAATGGCCGTAGCCGTTCATATCGCTGTAGGTGTATGGCGGCGTGGCGCCGTACAGGTACAAGGTGTTTTCCCAGCCGAAAGCCGAGAGAATGGGGACGAGCACGATCAGGCCGATGACGATGCCGTGGCCCAGAAACTTATTGGGTACGAGAGTCTGGATAAACATGGCAAACATGGCCAAAGCGAGTATCTGCGGGAAGACGATCAGGTACAGCTCCTTGAAATATTGGAAAAACTCGTAATGGTAGTAGCCCAAGATGGTTTGCATGAGGACGCCGCAGAGCATCGTGACGGTGAGGAGGATGAACTCGACGGCACCAATGGCAACGAGCTTGGAGAGCCAGTCGATGCCTTCGCCCATGGGAAGCGCGTCGTGGATGCCTTCGAAATGGACGTCGCGCTCTCGCCAGAGAAGTTCCGCAGCATAGAGCGCGGCAACGATGTAGAAAAACAGCGAAGCGCCACCTTCGACGGCTTGAACCATCAGGTAGGTGACCGGCCAGACGTCGAGACCGCCGACGCGGCCCGCAAAATATCCATTGTTAATGGCGAAGACGGCCATGATGCCGGCGATTGCCCAGAACGGAATCTCGCGCAGGACGATGCTGGTACGCAGGCGCGAGAGGGACAGGAATTGTTTCCATGTCGTGGACGGCGAAAAAACCTGATGAACGGATGGCAATCGGGCCGAGACCAGGGAACGAACCGGGCTGAGTTCGAGTTCCTCCTGCTGCTTGGCCTTGGCAGCGCGGCGGCCTTGCGACTTGGCGGCGAGAGTCTCGACGGACATGGGGAACCGCACCCAGACAACCGCGAGTGAGAGGAAGCCGACGCCGGTCCACAGCAAGCGGTTGATCAGGAAAACGCCGGACGCCACGTGCGGAGACCAACTGAGCAGGAGCGTGTTTCGCTCGACGACCGTCCAGTAGCGGGTGATGTCGTCCAACAAGAGGAAGGCGACGGGATCGAAGATACCCGACCAGAAGCGCTCAAGCGAACGCGTGGCGCTGAAAACCGTGACGCCGATGATGTAGATCATGAAGACCCCGGCGCCCTGGACGTAGACGACGAAGATTTTGCGGGTCAAGGCCGCGACGGCAAAAAACAGCGAGCCCAGGAAAAATATCTGCACGACGGTGATGGAAAGAAATGGTTGCACATACCACCACAAGTGATTGGGGCCGATGCGGGTGTGGTCGGCCCAGGGAGCGAGCGTCCCCAGGAACTCGCCGAACACCGATCCGGAGAAGGCGAAGACGGTGGTGACCAAGGACCCCGCCCAACGCCCGCCGAGATAGGCGAATTTGGAGATCGGCTTGGTAAAAAGGATCTGATAGGTGTCCCGCTGAAAGTCACGCAAGATCGACGTTCCGAAAATCGCGGCGATGATAATCAACCCGAACAGGGAAATGCCGGTGTTGTAGACGGCGTTGGCGTAAGGCCCGTTGAGGAGAATTTTGCCGTTGGCGTTGCCGATGGGGCCGAAGCTTTCAGAAGCAACGTTCAGAAAATTGAAGGCCAGCCAGGCGAAGAAATAGATGTATGTGGAAATGCTCTTAAAGCGAAATTTCAGCTCGAAGGTGAAAAATTCCCAGAACATAGTCATGCCTGGGCCGCGGCTGCGCCGGATGCGGATTGCCGGGAGAGGTTCAGGAAATAAACGTCTTCGAGATCGGAGTCAACCGGTTGGAATCCGGCGCCGGGGCTAGAGTCGGCGAAGACGCGCACTTCGTGTTTGCCGCCGATCAGATGGGTGGAGACCACGCGAAGCTGGGATTCCATGGCGCGGAGCTCGTCGTCGGTAGAGACAATTTTGCTCCAAATTTTGCCGTGGAGAGCGGCAAGAGCGTCGGCCGGTGCGCCTTCGACAAGAAGCTCCCCGGCGCCGATGATGGCCATGCGCGGGCAAAGTTCGCGAACGTCGTCGACGATGTGGGTGGAGAGGATGACGGTGACGTCGCGGCCGATGGAACTGAGGAGATTGAGGAAGCGATTGCGTTCGGCGGGATCCAAGCCAGCGGTGGGTTCGTCCACAATGATGAGGCGGGGATTTCCGAGCAGGGCCTGGGCGATGCCGAAGCGCTGCTTCATGCCGCCGGAGTAGGTGCTGAGGGCTTTTTTGCGCACGGACCAGAGGTTGGTCTGCTGCAGGAGCGCGTCGACCATTTCCTTGCGCTCGCCCTTTGCGGTAATGCCCTTCATCAGCGCCAGATGGTGGAGCATGTCGGTGGCGGATATCTTCGGATAAACGCCGAATTCCTGCGGCAGGTAGCCGAGGACCTTGCGCACTTGGTTCTTGTTGGCGACGACGTCGAGACCGTCGAGATGAACGGTGCCAGAGTCGGGGTCCTGGAGGGTGGCGACGGTGCGCATCAGGGTGCTCTTGCCCGCACCGTTCGGTCCGAGCAGGCCAAACATGTTGTTGCCCACCGTGAGGGTGAGATTTTTCAGTGCCTGGACGCCGTTGGGGTAGGTCTTTGATAAGCCGGAGATGGTTACTGCCAAGGGAGAATCCTCCTGAACGCCAGAGGTCCCGGCGTGCCCGGCAATTTATCACGGACTTGGGCAAGCGGTCCGGGCTTTCTTGCTTCTTGACACCGGCGCAAGACTAGGCCGCGGTCGCCGAAGGCTGAACATTGCGGCGCACAACGGACGCGCCAAGAGTCCGACCCGAACGAACCGAAAGTAGCGATGGTGCCCGGCGCGGGACAGAAACTTCGGAGCAACAGTTAGTTAAAGATGAGCGGCTGCTTCGCCGGGTTGCTCGCTAAATCGATCCTCGCTTGTGGGCTGAAAGGCAAATTGACAAAGAGGTGCGAAAAACGGAGACTCCGCGACATGCGACTCGCTGTGGTTTGCCTCTTGGCGTCAGCGCTCCCGTCACCGGGCCAAGCGCAGGTACCCGTTTTCGTGGTTTCGCCGGAACAAAGCACCATTAAGTTCTACGTGAAGGCTTCGGTCGCGATAGCGGGTAAATTCGACAAGTGGGATGCCACCTTAGCGTTTACGTCTCCTGATGCCACCACAGGCGTTTTGGACGTCAGAATTCAGGCCGACAGCGTTGATACCGGAAGCGGCATGAAAAACAACAAGCTGAAAAGCAAAGACTTTTTTGACGTGAAGCAGAATCCGTTGATCACGTTTCTGTCCAACAAGATTGTACAGACGGGTCCAGACAGTTTCGAGGTGGACGGTGCGTTCACGATACGTGGAGTGGCAAACCCCGAAAAGCTGGCGCTAACGGTTTCCGGCAAAGGGACCGGCTCAGGCGAGATTACGGGAACAATGAAGTTCGACCGTAAAGACTACGGTATGAACGGTGGCATTCCGTTCATCAAGATCGCGGATCATGTCGAGGTAAATTTCCACCTGAAGGAAAAGCGAGTCAGCGGGCCTCCACTGGTCCTCAGACAGTAGTCGGGCTAGCAGGTCCCTTGTCCGACAAACGCCAATCGGGCGCTGGGCTAGGAAGAGGTTACGATGCTTTTTCCTGGGCGTAGGCGACGAATTCTTCGTAGGGGCCTTTGAAGTCGTCGATTTTGCCGTGTGCGAAGTGCCAGATGCGGGTGGCTACTTCGTCGATGACGTCATGGTCGTGGGTTACCAGTAGCACGGTGCCGTCGTAGCGCTGGAGGGAGATGTTTAGGGCGTTGATCGATTCGAGGTCGAGGTGATTGGTCGGCTCGTCGAGGACCAGGAAATTGGGCTTTTGAAGCATCAAGCGGCAGAAAATCAGCCGCGCGGTTTCGCCCCCCGAGAGAGCGCGGGTGGTTTTGAGGGCGTCGTCGCCGCTGAACAGCATTTGGCCCATTAGGCCGCGCAGTTCCTGCTGATTGGCGCTGGGGTCGAATTGCCACAGCCAATCGATGGCCGTGGTGTTGTCTTTGGTGAACGAGTCGGTGTGGTCCTGGGCAAAGTAGCCGACGGTGACTTCGTGGCCCCAGGCGACGGTGCCGCCGTTGATGGAAAATTGCTTGTCGGCGTCGTCGATGAAACCTGTGGCGTTGCGGATCAGGGATCTCAGCAAGGTGGTCTTGCCGGTACCGTTACGCCCCATCAGCGCGATTTTTTCGCCGCGGGTTACGCTGGCGCTGAACCGTGGGATCACTTTCAGTGTGTCGTAGGATTTTTCCACACTCTTGATCTCCAGCGGGTGGCGGCCAGAATTACGCTTCATTTCAAACTTAATGTAGGGGCGCTGGATGTTGGAGCGGGCCAGTTCGCTGGTGGCCAGGCGCTCGACTTCTTTTTTGCGAGAAGTCGCTTGCGCGGAACGCGTGCCCGCCGAGAATCGGGCAATGAAGTCGTTGAGCTGGGCAATTTTCTTTTCGCGCTGCGCGTTTTCAGACTCAATGCGGGCGCGAATTTGCGTTTTGGCGACCACCATTTCGTCATAGCCGCCCACGTACATGATGACCGTCTCGTAGTCGATGTCGGCGGTGTGGGTGCAGACCGAGTTTAGGAAGTGGCGATCGTGGGAGATGACGATCAGGACGCCTTCGTATTCGGTCAGATACTTTTGGAGCCAATGGACAGAATCGAGGTCGAGGTTGTTGGTGGGCTCATCGAGCAGGAGCGCGGTGGGGCTGCCGAACAAGGCTTGGGCCAGAAGCACGCGGACCTTTTGGCCGCCTTGTAGCTCGCTCATTTTGCGTTCGTGGAGATCGATTTCGATGCCCAGGCCGTCGAGCAGGGCGCCAGCGTCGGATTCGGCGGTGTAGCCGCCTTCTTCTCCCACAATGCCTTCGAGTTCGCCGAGGCGCATGCCGTCGGCGTCGGTGAGGTCTTCGTGGGGCTTGGCGTACAGGATGTCGCGCTCCTCGAGGGCTTTCCAGAGCGAAGTGTTGCCCATGATAACGGCGTCGATGACCCGGAATTCGTCGAAAGCGAACTGATCTTGGCGAAGGATGCCTAATTTCTTGGGACGGGTTACCGAGCCTTTGGTGGGCTCTAGCTCGCCGGTCAGGATCTTCATCAGGGTGGACTTGCCGGCGCCGTTGGGGCCGGTGATGGCGTAGCGGCGACCCGCCATAAAGGTCGTGGTGACGTCCTCGAAAAGGACCCGGGGACCGAAACGCATGGAGATATTATTGATGGACAGCATAACCCTCCAAGTATAGCAGCATCTGGTTTGAATTCGATGAAAGCGTGAAGGCTATCCGAGCGGATATTCCGCTATCGAAAAGGATAGATTTTTGGAGACGCTGGACGCGCTCTTGCCGCTTGGCGGTCCCGGGATTGGCGCGAACGACGTGAGCGAAAAGGCGAGCGATCTCCTTCATTTGTAAAGAGTTCTCGGAACGAGTTCTGCCCGGATGCCAAAGCGGGCGGTTGCGGCATTCGAAATGCTTCGATGTTCATCAAAGTGCTCACGTTTGAGTACGGGAGTGCTCGCTGGGCTTGACGGTTGCCGCCCTTCCGGTAGTACTGCTAGGACGGCTTTGTTCTTGACAACATGGGATATAGGCAGGACAATTCCGCGGCAATTGTGCTCTGGTCGGCGCAAGGCGCAAGTCCCCGTACACCAAAGAAGGCTCGTGCACACTGTATCGGCCCCGCAGAGTATCGCTATCTGAACAATTTTGAATGCGCCTCAAGGAGGCAGCCATGAAGGCATGGAAGATGAACGTGCGCGTAGTCGCGCCGCTGGCGATGATGTGTTGTCTGGCTTTCGTAACGCAGTCGGCGAAAGCGCAGCAGACATTTTCGTATCCCGATTTCAGTTCGACGGCAGGATTGACGTTGAACGGCACGACGGCACCGGCTTCGAATGGGTCGACAGTGCTGCGGCTCACGACCTCGGCCGCGGATCAGTTGGGAACAGTGTTCTATAGCACTCCAGTGACGTTAACTGCCGGATTCACGACCACCTTCCAGTTTCAAATTTCGCAGCCGGGCGGGATAGCACCGGCCGACGGCATTGCGTTCGTCGTGCAAAATTCCTCGACCATGGATCATGCTTCGGGCGTGCTCGGTGGGTCGATCGGATATGGTGACGACGACGCCAACAGCGACCCCGCGGATGCAATCTCCAATAGCGTGGCGGTGGAACTCGATACGTATCAGAACTCCTGGGACGTTAACGCCAATCACATCGCGGTAATGAGTTGCGGAACCGGGCACAACAGTCAGCATCACGACACCAAGTGTCAAGACGGAACGCTGGCCTTCCCAACACTTGCGATCAATACTTCACTGCCAATCACCCTGTCGGACGGCGCGAAGCACACGGTGACCATAACGTACACGCCGCCGTGCGCGAATTGCCAAAACCTTACGGTGACGGTGGACGGGAATTTGACTCCCGTCTTGGCGTTGGCCTTTGACATAACCAGTATCGGTCTGGGCGCCAATGGAACAGCATACGTCGGGTTTACCGCTTCGACCGGCGGAGGATTTGAGGATCAGGATATCGTGAATTGGAATTTTTCGTCGCAGACGATAACGAAGCCCGTGTCGACGACCGGACCGACGAGCTTCGATTTCAATGCAAATAATGGCCAGGAACTGGTCCACGCGGTGAATTTCGTCCCGGTGTCGGGCACGGGGCCCACCTATCCGTTGAACGATCCGAACACGCTGAACATCCAGAGTACAAATATCTCGGTGGACATCACGACATGGCCGCAATACGTGACCGGGGGCCCACTGGCACCGTCTACATTGTTCCCAATGGTTGCCGATAATATCAGCGGACCCGGAACAAACGGTGGATTGTTCGTGGATCTATGCTACGACCCCACGATGGTGGGAGCGGCAGCGACACCTTCCGACGCCAACTGTCCATTTTATCCAAATGGTTCCACGAACTTCCTGGGAATCAACGTCGTTGCCGACCTGGTGAGCAAGCCGAGTATTGCTCCGGGCACGACGAGCGTTCTGGCCCACTACGAGCCCAATACTACCGGTACGACGACGTGGTCGCCCAGCCCGATCAATGGCGCGGCGAACCCGGCGTGCGTGGTGACACTCGGATCGCCCAGTGCCACGCAACCCGCTTCTCCGACCGATTGCGACGTCCTGGACATTCAGCAGTCCATCGGCGGCGATCAAACCACGTCCAGCGGCAGGTCTCGCGGCAAGGGAACCTTCGCTTTCGCATATAACGTGCCCATGCTGTTGTCGACAGTAAGCGTGAATGGCACGCAGTTGAACAATCCCCCGGCCAACAGCAACGGCGCTTCGGCAAGTCTGTGGTTTAGTGCGGCCAGCGCACCCTTGGGTCTGACCTTCCTGGTGAATCCAGCGTGTCCTCCGGGATCGGCGACATGCCCTGCGCTACCCACAGCGGCCAACAACTATTTCAGCGCAGCGCCCGTGGCTGGAGAATCGTTCGACGTAACGAGCCTTACTGGTACGTCGGTGGTTGGAACAACGGCTGCGACGGCGCCTTCGAACTTCACCACCGCCGCGGTAGGTCCAGTCACCTTCACTGGGACTCTGACCGGAGTACAGCTGCCTGATGGACAATACATTCTGCAGTGGTCCGCGCTCGACAATGTGGGCATTTTGGAACAGAACCAGCAACGAGTGCCTGCGGTTGTCGGGCAGACGCAATGCCCCGACGGCTCGCCGGTCAGCTTGGGCGGCTTCTGCTATACGACGACTCTGTTTAGCGCGCAACTCAACGTGGATTCGACACCCCCGACGATCACGCCGACGTTCACGCCGCCATCGACTGGCAATATCTTCGCGGTGGGTTCGACAGTGATCGTCAACTTCGGCTGCGCGGACAATCTCTCGGGCATCGCAACATGCCAGAGCACGGGAGTTGCCGGCCTCACCAACGGCGGTGCGCTCAACACGGCCTCTTCGCAGGTGGGAACTCACACCTTTACCATTACGGCCACGGATAAAGCTGGAAACGCGGCAAAACCGCAAACCGTTAGCTACCAAATCGTGGCGTCGTCGGAATTGCTGCTCCTGAACCTTGCCAAACCGACGGTCAATCTGGGCAGCAATCTGACCTACAACATCGGGGTTCTCAACCTGGGCCCGGCGGTGGCGGACAACGTCGTCGTCACCGACACGCTGCCGGCGGGGACCACCTTTGTCAGTGCAGGGTACGGCACGGTGAGTTGCTCGCTGTCGGGGTGCTCGGACCTGAGCGGCCCCGGGTCGGCGTGCATGCAGAGCGGCAACACGGTGACGTGCAATATTCCAACCGTGGGGCTGCTCTTGAAGAGCTTCACCGGCGCGCTGGTGAAGATCACGGTCAATGTGAACACAGCGACCTCTGGAACCGTTCTGACCGACACAGCCACCGGAAAAGCGGTCAACACCGATCCAATTCCTGGGGATAACTCCGCCACGGCACGCACGGAAGTCTGCTCCAGCACGGGCAGCTGTCCGAAACTGCACTAGAGCGAAACTAGCCTGCAAGGGCCAGGGTCGCGAACGTATCGCAAACTGCCGGCGGTGCAGAAATGCACTTCCGGCAGTTTTTTTTGGAATTGGACTGCAAACAGTCCAGCGCGCTTTGACCGTGGAGTGGCGTCCGGGCTCGTGGTGGGGCCGTTTTTAAATCGATAAGACGGCGGGACGCGAGAGCGGCTGCTACTGTGAGAAATGAGTCGAATCGTCGTAGATGGCTTTGAGATCGGTTCGCTGCAGCACGTGCTCCGCGCCTGGCTCTTTTTTGATGTCGTCCAGAATAGCGAGAGCCTGCTTGTACTGGCTGGAAGCTCCGGCGGGATCGCTTGTGGCCCGCAAGGAGGTCGCCAGCAGATAATGGATTCTCGCCAATTCCATCCTTACGCCCAGTTTTTCACTCTTTCCGAGAAGTTGCTCCAGCACCTGGCGGCTGTGGGCATCAGGCTTTGCGGCCACACTAGCTTCGGCCAGAGCGACAGAGCACAGCACGGAGAGATACCTGCGTCCAGCCGCATCGGCCTGGACGACCAGTTGACGTAGAGAACTGGCGGCCACCTGAGGTTGCCGCAGCGCCACATCCGCTTGGGCAATGTCGAGCTTGGAGATGAGAATCCGGTCTTCGTCCTTGGCGCGCGTCGCCATTTGCAAGCTCTGCTGATACAGCGCCTTCGCCGCTTTGGCATCGCCGCGATAGAAAAGCACATCCCCTTGGGTGTCCAGTATGTCGGCCATGACATTGTCGTTTTTCAGCTCTTTGACGACACCTTGCGCTTCTTCCAACGGCTTAGCGGCTTCGTCGCCTCTGCCCGCTACCGCGAGCGCCTCGGCGAAGTCGTTGAGGATTTGCGCCATGGTCCTGGTGCGATCTTTGGCATCATGAAAACCGTTGACCGACTCTTGCAGAGAATTGATGGCGGCGCCATAGCGGCCTTGATAGAGGAACACCATCCCCGTACTGTGAGACTCCAATGCCGCGCCCAGCGAATCGCCGGCTTTGCGACGCAGATCCAGAGCACGCATGTAGGAAGTCATGGCGTTATCGAACTGCGCCATTCTCGCGTAGCCCTCGCCGAGATTGTGCAGAGTTTCCGCGATGTCGATACCGACGCCCAGCTTTTCGCGCACCTGGAGCGCTTGCTGGTAGTAGATAAGTGCGTCGTCGCTCTTTCCTTGCGCTAGGTAAACGTTCCCGATGTTGTTGAGGCAAACGCCCTGATTCGACTGGTCGCCAAGATCGCGCTGCATCTGCAGCGAATCTTTGTACAACTGCAACGCCTTGTCGTATTGCCCGCGTCCTTCAAACAAGACGCCCATGTCCAGGTAGGTGTCCGCGATGCTCTTCTTGGCTCCGATTTCGCGATCGAGATCCAGAGCCTTGCCATAACTGATTACGGCGGCGTCGGACTTGCCTTGTGATGCCTGCACGTTGGCGATTTCGCGGAGGCTGGCGGCGATGCCACCTTTGTTGCCTAACGAGTGGTTGATGTCTACGGACTGCTGAAAATTGCGAAGAGCCTCATCGAATTTGTTCAAAACCTCGTAGGCCATTCCGATGCCGTGCAGAATTCGCGCTTTTTCCTCTTGGTTATCGACCTCGACGCTCAAGCTCAAGGCGCGGTTCAACGGTTCAAGCGCTGCTTGCGGCTTTCCGGCTCGAACTTCCAGTTCGCCCATCGCGAGCAGCGCGCCGATGTTTTTCGGATCCGCATGCAGCATTTTGGTCAGCTGGCCGCGAGCGTTGTCGAAATCGCCTTTGTCCGAATAGAGGTTAGCCAGTGCGTATTCCACGTCGGTGTTGTCCGGGGCGCTCTTGGCCAGATTTTCGTAGGCCTCGATGGCCTTGGCGTTGTCCTTCATGATGCGCGCGTGGTTGGCTTGAATCAGATAACGTTCCGCTTGCGGAAGCTGCTGGCTGAGATCGAGGGCTTTGCGAGAGGCTTGCTCCGCATCGCTGTCGTAACCGAGTGCGGCATCGGTTTCGGCTAGACGCGAAAAAGCCATGGCGAACTGCGGATCTTCCTTGATGGCGTCCTGAAATGCCTTCAGGGCTTCGAGATTCTTCCCGTCGCGTCGCAACTGCAAACCCTGGTTGTAGTCGCGAAGAGCCGCGACCGACTGCGAACTGGGCTGGAAGGAACTCGATTTCAATTCCTTGAGCACGTCGGAAGAAACCGCCAGGTTGGTGCGGATGAGCTCCGCGAACTGGTCCATCGTTTTAGGAAATTCTTTTTCACTCGGTGAGTCAATGGTCAACGGGACGCGACGGTCGCGCTTGAGATCCTGGAGCGTGGCGTCGATCCGGATGTGGTCGCCGAATTTCGCGTAGCGGCCCCAAACCAGAATGTCCGCGTTGGAAAACTCCGCGAGCTTGCGGAGCGTGTCCGGATCGAAGTCGGCGTTGGCGGGGACGCGCAAATCCTTCAGAATCTGGAAAAGGCGGTCGGAGGAAACGGTATGGAGGTGGGCTGACTGGCCAACGTCGGTGCTGAGAATATTGGCGAGGCTGCTGCCAATCCAGTCGATGGAAGGATCGGTCGAAGCGTTGCGAAACGGCAGGATCGCGAGAGAGATAGGCTGCACTGCGCCAGCGGACGTTCCGGAAGGACGTAGAGCAAATTTTTCGTGGAACCCGTAGACGCCCAGGGCCAGCACCACCACGACGCCGCCAACCACCAGCCACTTTTGATACGAAGGAGCGTAGCGGATGCGGCGTGAAGTCGGCACGATCGTGCTATGCGGCACTCCGCCTTTCCACGCTTCGAGGTCGGTGATGACTTCACGCGCGGTCTGATAGCGCTCTTCGGTCTTGATCTCCAGACATTTCGAAACGATATCGCTGATGACACCGGGCACGCCCAGATTGAGCTGCGCGAGAGGCGTGGCGCGCTCCTGGGTGCGTTTGAACATCATGGCCATGGCGGTGTCGGCTTTGAATGGCGAGATACCCGTGAGCATCTCGTAGAAGATGATGCCGAGCGCAAACAGATCGGAGCGCGCGTCCACCTTTTCGCCTTTGGCCTGCTCCGGCGACATGTACTCGGGGGTTCCCATGAGCGCGCCGGTCTGCGTCATCCCCTGGTGCTCGAGCGAACGCGCGATGCCGAAATCCATGACGTAGACGCGGCCATCCTTGTCCGACATCACATTCTGGGGTTTCAAGTCGCGGTGCACGACTCCCGCGGTATGCGCGGCTTCGAGAGCCGCGGCGATTTGCAGGACGATGGGAACAGCTTCGTCGGCGGTGAGCTTCTCCTTTTCGTGGATCAAGCCCTTGAGGTCACGTCCCTCGACATACTCCATGGTGATGAACTTGATGCCCTGCGCTTGCCCGAGATCGAAAATGCGGATGACGTTGCGATGGGTGACCTCGCGTGCGAGGATCAACTCCTGTTTGAACCGGCGAAGGATTTCGGGATGGCTGGCGAGTTCGGGACGAATCAGTTTGAGCGCGACCAGACGCTCGAGTTCCGTATCCCGAGCCTTGTAAACCGCGCCCATGCCGCCTTGCCCGAGCAGCTGGAGAATTTCGAAGCGCTCGGCGAGCAGAGTTCCCGGTTCCAGTTGCCCTTTAGCCGCGGCTTCGCTGGACGGCCGAGGTGTAACCGCGACGGACCAGGCTTGCGTTCCGCCGATGCCAGCGGTGCCCATAGCCGTGGGCGAAATGGTCATGTCCGCCAGCGGCAGCGGGGTACTGCACTTCGTGCAGTGGTCCGCGGTGGGCGGATTATCGGCTTGACAGAGAGGGCATTGCATTGGGCTGGCGGTCTAGGTCACCAGAATAACCCAATTATGATTTGTCGCCGCATAAATGCAAGGCGGCTTTTAGGTGCAGCTAACAGATTAGTAAGTCTTTAAGAATCGAATGGTTCGTACATCCATCAACTCGAAGACGGTTCGCCAAAAAACATCGAGCGGTGAAATCATGCCGGGGCTTCGAGAATGAATCTACGGAGACCGAAAGTCGCCAGATTCTGAGCGTCCTCCCAGCGCCGTTATTTCTTGAAGACGGCGTCGAGTCCAGCTTGCGCGATGGCTTCGTCGATTTCGGACTTGGCGCCGCTGGCGGCGATGCCCCCAATCGTTTTGCCATCCACTTTTATGGGCAATCCGCCCTGGTTGGGGAAAAAATCCGGAAAAGCAAGGGCCTCGACACTTCCCTTCTTCACATAGTCGGCTCCCTCTTTCGAGGGGCTGCCGTAGAAAGCCGCGTGCCGGGCTTTTTTCTGGGCGAACTGGATGGTATTGAGCGTTGCGGCGTCCGCTTTTTCCAGAAAAAGCAGGTTGCCGCTGTCGTCCACCACACAGATCGTTACTTCGACGTTTCGCTTTTGGGCTTCCGCTTCTGCGGCGGCAACCATCGTTTTGATGGACGCTAGATCCAGATATTTTTTGGTTGGGAGATCGGTGGGAGGAATTGCCGACAAGAAGGTCAACAGGACAAACAGTAGTTTGAACATGCGCTGGATGCTATCAATTGCGTTTCTTTTTTACTAGATGAAATGCGGCGAACACTGGCGCGCGCGCTGCGTAGCGATCGCGAGCGGGTGGCGGGTCAGAACTTGAACTCGATGACCTCGGTTGTTTCCGAGGGCCCCGGCAGGAAGGTGCTTTTCTGCGCAGCTTGCTCGGCATCCATGGCGAGCACGGGATTTCCCCCGATCACCCGGGTTCGTTTCACCGTGCCGTCGGTTCCAATGAGGACTTCAATCCGGACAGTGCCCGACAGGTTGAGCCTCTTTGCCAAATCCGAAACGTTCGGCGTCACAAGATGCTTGGCTTGGCGTTTGGCATCGAGAGGCGGCTTGGCCTGCGCACGAACCGGTGCTGCGTTGCGGAAGGCAATCGCGAAGAAAAAGAGTGCAAAGACTCCCGAGAACTTTGCTTTGGCTCTCACTTGTTGCTCCGCCAGCTCCATAGGTTGTTAGCGTAAAGCCCCATGCAAAACAGGTTTGCCGGGACGAATCCAAATTGCGCGGTGCGCATCCCGATAAAGCAAAGGATGACGCTGTTGGCCGCCGCAATGACCCAGCCTTGCCATAGCTTTTTGCCTACGAGCACTGTCGAAACCACAGTCAATAAACAAGATATGTAATCAAGCCTGGGCATGGGCGTCTCTCACTGCATCCAGTCTAGGACTCTGGGCGAAACCAGCGAAAGTTGGCCGGACGTACAGGTGCGAACAATCTTGAATTACATCCAACGACACTAGCATCGGCAGTATCGGTAAGGTTTCGGCGCAGGTGGTGGAGAATAGAAGATGCGAAATGGCGCGTGCCCCGACGGAGAATTCTTGCCGGCGTTTTCGTAGCGCGCGAGTTTCGGTCCATCGACCCAATGCATCGGAGGTTTCCGATGAGGAAGTACGTACCTTGGGCCCGCAGCTCGGTCCGAAGAGGGGAACTCACCATGAAATTTGCTCTGGAAGCGCTCGAAACCGCTGTTGACCGCGACGGACCTGATCTTGCTGCAGGAAACCAGAGCCGCAGGATGACCTGGTTCCTCAAACGAGTCTTCTGGGTTTGGCTCGTCTTGACCTTGTTCATGATCGGCGGATTTTTGTCGCAGGTGCAAATGTGACGTTGGACTCGGGCGCGGATCCTGGCCGACGTCGCGATTGCCTGCCCGGCCTGTTACTGCCGAAACCGCCACTCGGAAGCGATTGGCCCAACAAACCATACCCATTTTCCACTGACTTGCTGTCGGAACGGCGCTCGCCGTCTCTAGAATAAGCCTCCTGATTGGTTTGGGAGGCGCCCGAAACTGTTTGCTATCGTCCGGGTGGCAAAAAAGTGGACCACTACCACGTCAGGCGGGGGCAAGCAAGGCCCCGATATCCGGGTCGCCGACGACCGCGATATCCCTTGCTACCCGGCAAACGGCAATTCGCCGCAGATGAGCAACCAAGCCTGGAATCACAAATCCCAGCGGGATAAGACCAGTACCCAGCCGCGGCTGGAAGTAAGAATAAAGCAGGAATAGTGCGGTGGTTCGAATCTTCACGCACCTGGAAATTCCGCGCCGCCCCGGCCTAGCGAGCAAGAAGTCCCTGCGAGGTCTTTGCCGTAAGTTCCCGGCACTCCGCGGGATCGGTAGGGAAACACAGGGGTCCCGATCCCCATCCGAAATCCCGATGCAGCCAACTTGTAAAAGTAATAGATCGAAAGAGAAAGCATTAAATCGAAACTAAGGCTTGATTCTTGTCCCTTCTTCGTGTAAGTGTACGACCACGCAGTGAGGGGGGGCCGATGCAAAATCGATTTAAATCTCAGTGGTTGGGGTTTTTTGTTCTCGTTCTCGCAATACTTCTTGTTGGTAGCGTCGTACGCGCCGACGTAACCGGATCGATTCAAGGTATCGTGCGCGACCGTTCTCAAGGCGCGATCGCTGGCGCGCAAGTCACCATCACCAATGTTGAGACAAATCTAAGATACCAGGCTAGCACGGGCTCGGATGGTTCGTATCGAACCCTCGCGCTCCCCGTTGGCACTTATAACCTGTCTGTTAGCGCCGGTGGATTCCGCAATTTCGTCGAGTCAGGCATCGTTGTGAAGGTTAACGATCAGCTGCAAATCGACGTAACTCTCGAAGTCGGCTCCGTGGCACAGGAAGTGGTTAAGGTGGAAGCCAATGCCGTGCAGGTACAAACAGAAAACACGCAACTTGGCGACGTAATCGATTCGAAGAAGATGCTCGCGCTGCCACTGAACGGGCGCAGCTACATCGATCTGCTGGGGTTGCAGGCCGGCGTCGCACCTGCGACGGCCTCGACCATCGGAGGCGACCGGCCGGTCTCGGGCGATCTGAACGCGGGCAACATCTCCGTCAACGGCCAGCGCGAAACCGCCAACGCGTTTCTGGTAAACGGCGGCGACGTCAGCGAGGGTCGCAACTTGGGCGCCGGCTTGGTTCCCAATCTGGACTCGATTGAGGAATTCCGGCTGATTACCAACAGCTTCGACGCCGAATACGGAAAATTCAGCGGCGCGGTGGTGAACGCCATCACCAAGTCGGGCACCAACGGCTTTCACGGGGACGCCTTCGAGTTCCTGCGCAACGACAAGTTGGATGCCAAGAATTACTTCGCCCCCTCCAAGTCGGAATTGCGGCGCAATCAATTCGGATATGCGGCGGGCGGCCCATTCTGGAAAAGTCACCTGTTCTGGTTCTCCGACTATCAAGGAACCCGGCAGGTGCAAGGTGCTGAGACCGGCCTGGTTACGGTGCTAACGGCCGCCCAGCGTGCAGGCAACATTGATCCCGCAACCTTGACCCTTCCTGTCGATGGCCCATACTGGGCGCAGATTCTCACCCAGCGTTTGGGCTATACCGTCACGCAAGGGGAGCCGTATAGCTTCCCGGCTTCGGCGACTACGGCCGCGTGCACCTCTACCGCTCAATGCGTTTTTCCTGTGAATCCTGCGACCGGCCTTGCCAACATCCCCCAGGCGGCCTGGTCGGCACCGTCCGCCAATTACCTGCCGTTCATCCCGCTGCCAACTCTTCCTGGGATAGCCAACAACTACTCAGACAATAGTCAGAGAAGTACAACGAACGACAATAAGTACGGTGAGCGGGTGGATTTCAACAATCAGACAACGGGCAATTGGTCCTGGTATTACCACATTGATAATGCTAATGTAGATAACGCGCTTGCTGGGTTTGCCAGCGTACCCGGCTTCCCCACCGAGACTCCTTCGCGGGCCCAGGAGTTCGTGATGAGCAACACCAAGACCCTGGGAGCAACAGCGGTAAACGAGGCGCGCATCAGCATTTTCCGGACCGTGCTGAACAAGGACAATCCATCCGGGAGTTTCGCCGACCTTTCCTCCCTTGGTTTCGAAACCGGCGCCGGGAGCCTTGGCATTGTCCCACTTCCCGGATACAAGACTTATTTGCCTCAGATTAGCTTGAACCTAATTGGCTTGAACCTCGGCGTCCCCACGCTAAATACGTTTCAACCCAACACCACATACATGGTCAGTGACGTATTTTCAAAGTCCATGGGCAGGCATACATGGAAGTTTGGAGGCGAATTCCGCTACCTGCAAGTAAACGAACGCAACTACGCCAGCCCCAACGGGCAATTTACCTTTGATGGTACCGTGACGGGAAGCGATGTTGCCGATTTCCTCCTCGGCGCCACTTGTGTTTCCTGTGGTGGCGCGTACATCCAGGCTGCCAAGCAGGTTCTTGATTCCCGCACGCGCTATGGAGGCGCCTTTGCGCAGGATTCCTGGAAGGTCAAACCCAACCTCACTCTCAATCTCGGGTTACGATGGGAAGTCAGCATGCCGTGGTACGACTGGCAAGGGAAGATTCAGGCCTGGAATCCTGGGGAACAGTCCACGGTCTTTCCGCTTGCTCCCGAGGGATTGGTATTCCCGGGTGACCCGGGCATCCCCAAGACGCTGGCACCCACGAGATACGACAACATCGGCCCGCGCTTGGGATTGGCGTATTCACCGGGATTTTCCGACGGAATTCTCGGCAAAATATTTGGCGGCCCGGGAAAATCCAGCATCCGGGCGGCTTACGGCATCTACTACACTTCGGTCGAGGACTTGAACCTGTTCTATGAGGTGGCGGATGCTCCTTTCGGCCTGTATTGGCAGTCCCCTGTATCGGTCTTGTTTAACGAACCGTTCGTGATTCGAACCAATGGGCAGTCCTTGGGACAGCGCTTTCCCTACACCCTGCCGACTCCGGGCGCGGCATCGAACAAGACACTGGACTTCTCGCAGTTCGAGCCTATCAACTACTTTCCAGGCTACGGCATTCACAATAAGCTGCCTTACGCAGAGCACTTCAATCTCTCGATCCAACGCGAGCTAAGCAAATCAACGGTACTGACCGTGGCTTACGTGGGGACCGAGGGGCACCGCCTCATCACCCAGCAGGAAGCCAACCCAGGTGACGCGGCACTTTGCCTACAGCTGGCTGCGCAAGCGGGGGTTACAGACACGATCACCGGCACCCCAGGCTGCGGACCGGGCGCGGAGAACGACGTTTTCCAGTTGCCCAGCGCTACCGTACCCTGTACAACGGCGAGCTTGACGCCTCTGCCAGGGTGCGTTTACGGAACAAGGAACAAGATCCTCAATCCAGATTTCTGCCCCGGCTCGGCGATCCAGGTGTGTTATGGCTACGGCAACACCTACACGTTCACCACCGCCAATTCGATATACAACTCCGGGCAGGTCAGCCTGGAGCGCAAAGCCAACGATGTGACGTTCCTGGTGGCGTATACGTTTGCCAAAGGCCTAGACGATTCTTCGGCCTTCAACGATTTGGTGAATTTCGCGAATCCCAAGTTGAGCCGCGGTCTGTCGTCCACCGATATCACCCACAATTTCGTGGCCAGTTACGTCTGGGCCATGCCGATCGATCGTCTCTTCCACGCCAGGAACCGCTTGACGCAGGGCTGGCAGATGCAGGGTATTACCCGTTTCTCGACGGGGTTTCCCGTCCAACTGAACCAGGCCAGCGGAGATGCATCGCTGGTCGGCAGCTCGTCCACCGACATGCCGAACCAAGTGGGCCCGGTGGAGATGGTGAATCCGCGCCAATCAAACCCAGCTTGTCCGACAACGGACGGCACCGGATGCTACTTCCTGCCCAGCGCATTCGCCACCAACACCACTCTCGGAACTTTCGGGACAGCCGACCGCCGCTCCTTCCATGGTCCCGGATTCAACAACACCGATTTCGGTTTCTTGAAGCGAACCACAATTAAAGAGAATTTCGCTTTCGATCTCCGCATCGAATTTTTCAACATCTTCAACCGTGCCCAATTCATGAACCCGGGCGGGAACATCAGCGACCCGTCGACCTTTGGAATCGTCACCAATGCGCGCGATCCGCGCATCGGACAAGTTAGCGCGAAGTTCTACTGGTAGTCTCTGGTCGGGTGCCTGACACCGGCCATCACGCACCGGCGGGCGCGGCTGTATACAGCTGCGCCCGCAATTTCTCGGCAACGTGCGCCGAGTTTGGCCATGACGCATGGACGGACACTGGAATGATCCTCACATTCGCTCTCGCTGGCGCGTCGTCCTCCTGCTGATGGTGAGCTTTCTCTGCCCGGCGGCAGCATCGGCGCAGACGGCCGACGGTTATCGCCAAGAGGCTCTGCAACTCTCGCGTGCGAAATCCTGGGACCAAGCCGCTGCTACGTACCGAAAGGCGCTAGCGCTCGAACCCAATGACGCAGCTACGCATTACAACCTTGCGCTGGCGCTGAAGTATGGAGGCAACCCAGGACAAGCGGCCGAGGAGTTCGACGCCGCTCTGCGGCTCAGACCGAAATGGGCAGACGCCCACTACGGGTTAGGCGCGGCGCGGTACGATCTGCAGGACCAAGCCGGGGCGGTCAAGGAGCTGCGCGCCGCAGTCGACCTCGATCCATCGAATGCCGCGGCGCATCGCCTCATGGCGCGCATTGATTCGCAACAGAATGATTTTCTGGCCGCGGAAACAGAGTTGCACCGAGCGATCGCATCGAAACCCTCAGCCGACCTGTATTTCGAGTTGGGACTGACCGAAGGACAATTGGGAAAATTGGACAGCGCCGCTGCGGAATTTCGTCGCGCCGTGCGCCTTGAATCTCGCTTTGCGCCCGCGCACACCATGCTGGGAGTGACTCTCCGCCGCCAAGGCGATCATGTTGGCGCGCTCGCCGAGTTTCGCAAGTCTGTCGAGATCGATCCCCAGGATCCGGAGTCGCAGACCGATCTCGGCATGGAGCTGAAAAACGGGGGCGATACGGCCGCGGCGATCGCGGCGTTTCAGCGCGCAATCGAACTAAAGCCTGATTTCGAAAAGGCGCACTACGACCTCGGTATCGCATTGCGCGCTCAAGGACAGACTGCCGCGGCAGAGAAAGAACTGGACGAGTTGAGCGGACTGCACGAGTTCCGCTCCCGCCTGGCGCAGTCGAAACTGTTGATCCTTCAAGGCGTCGATGCGCTCAAACAGCAGCGGCTCGACGAGGCCCTCTCGTTCTTTCAAAAAGCCGCCGAGCAAAGCCCGACGCTACCTACCTGCCACTACTATCTCGGTGTCACTTGGGAGCGCAAAGGCGACGCAGCGCGTGCGCAAGCAGCCTTCGAAAAAGCGCTGGAGCTGAAACCTGATTACGCGCAGGCCCACTCCAGCCTGGGGCTGCTCTATTGGCGCGAGAACGACCGCACTCGTGGGCTTGAGGAATTTCAGCAAGCGGTCATGTCGAACCCGGACTTGGCGGAGGCCCACTACAACCTGGGGCTCGCGTTGGCGCAAACCGAACGACTGGACGAAGCCGCTCGCGAGCTGAACGAAGCCCTCAGCCTCGACCCGAAGTATACCGACGCGCGCATACAACTAGGATTGGTGCTCGCCCAGAACAACGATCCGGCGGGCGCCGCCAATGTCTTCCGGCGCATTGTGCGCAGCGATCCAACGTTTCCGGAGGGTCACAACAACCTCGGCTTGGTGTTGTTGCAAGGGGGCGACGCGCGCACGGCGCAAGCGGAGTTTGTCGAGGCCGTGCGGCTCAAGCCCGGCTATGCAGAGGCGCATTACAACCTTGGTCTGGCTCTACACCAGGAAGGAAAGGAAGACGAAGCGCGCGCGGAGTTCGAGAAAGCTTACGAGATTTCGCCAGAGCTACGAAACGCGCCGCATCCCTAAAACAATGAAATCCATCCGAACCTTGTTACTGATTCTCGCGATCCCCATCGCCGCGCTGGCCGTGGACGTCTGCGAGGTTACTCCGCCGACGGCCGCGCTCACGGTCCCGCACGTGAGCTCGGCGCCCGAACTCAATACCGATCCGCACTCGGCCACCTGGGCACACGCGGCCTCCGCGTGGATCGAGAAAGATTGTACGGCGCAGCTGGACTATCCCAAGCTCAAGACCGAAGTCCGCGCGTTTTGGACCGACTCCGATCTGTATCTTCTGTTCGTCTCCCCGTATAGCGAATTGAATCTCTGGCTACCCGCCGACAACAGCAAAGATCGCCTCAAACTGTGGGACCGCGACGTGGTCGAGTTCTTCCTGGGCGACGATTGGACCAACATCCGCCACTACCGCGAGTTCGAGATTGCTCCTACCGGCGACTGGGTCGATCTGGCCATCGACCTCGACCGCGACAGTTACGGCGCCGAGTGGAACTCCGGCTGGGAGCGGCAGGGCCGCATCGATGAAGCGAACCATTTGTGGTACGCGGCAGCGCGTGTGCCCCTGAAATCGGTGAGCGACCTACGGGTAAAGGCCGGCACGAAATGGCGCGCCAACTTGTATCGCATCGACGGCCTCGGAGAGGATCCGCAGCGTCACTTCATGTGCTGGCAACAAACCTGCGCTCCCGGCCGCGATCCCAACCATGTGCCCGAACACTTTGGAACCTTGATTTTCGCCAACTAAATCGCATACCGGAGGAAACGCATGTCAGTCGCTCAGGAGTCGAGCCGTCGCGGATTCATGAAGATGTTAGCCGCATCGCCGTTACTGGCGCAACTCGCCGCCCAAGGGTTGTACGAAAAATCCGCCGCCGCGATGGGATTTGATCCCAAGGAAAATGTATACACGCGCTTGGGCGTCAAAACCGTGATCAATTGTCGCGGGACCTGGACGTACTTGAGTGGATCGTTGCAATTTCCCGAGGTCCGCGCCGCGCAAGCCGAAGCTTCACACCATTTCGTCAACATGGTCGACCTGCAACGCGCGGCCGGACGAAAGCTAGCAGAGTTGACCGGTGCAGAATCCGGCTTGGTTACCAGCGGAGCCGCCGGAGCGATGGCTGCCTCAACAGCCGCATGCATGGCCGGCAGCGATCCGCAAAAAATCTGGCAGCTCCCGGATCCGACCGGGATGAAGCACGAAGTCATCATGGTCGGAGGGCGAAGCGCGTTCGACAACGCCATTCGGCTAGCGGGAGCGAAGTTGGTTCTGGTCGAAGGACCCGACAATATTGCGAACGCCATCACCGATGACACCGCAATGATCTACACGACCGACCTCGGTGACAAACTCACCGCGCGAACTCGCCATCGCCAAAGGATCACAACGTCCCCATGCTGCTGGACGATGCCGCGGGCATTCCTCCGGCCGACAACCTCAAGCTGTACGCGCAGATGAAAATCGATTTGTACACATTTTCCGGAGGCAAGGGCCTCCAGGGACCGCAGTGCAGCGGTGTCCTGCTGGGCCGCAAGGATCTGATCGAAGCCGCCTTGCGCAACTCCGCACCATGGGAAGGAGCGGTCTGCCGCCCCATGAAGGTCGGAAAGGAAGAAGTGATCGGCTGCGTGACAGCCGTGGAGACCTGGCTGAAGATCGATTCCAAAAAGCTCTACGCCGAATGGAACGCCCGAGTCGAGCGCATCGCGAAGCTTGTGGAGACCGTACCCGGCGTTACCACCGCAATCTACATTCCCGACGATGGGAATCGTTATCCCACGCTTAAGATTTCGTGGGACCAGCAAGCCTGGGGCTTCACCATCACCGACTGCGTGCAGCAACTGAGGGCCGGCGACCCGACAATTGAAGTACTCGGCGCGGACAACCCTAGCCTTGTGCCGGCGGTGCGCGAGGGCATACAGAAACCGAACAGAAAGGAGCGGAGAGAGGTCGATCACATCGAACTGGTGTCCATGACGATTCAACCCGGCGAAGAGATGATCGTCGGCCAGCGACTGCGAGCTATTCTCGGCGGGGCGCGCAAGGGAAAACCCGCATGAGATTCATCTTCCTGCTCTTCGCGTGGCAGATCTCGTTTGCGGCAGGCGCGCAGGCTCCGTTGAAACAAGTCCTGCCGAAGCAAGCGCCAGTCTCGAGCGATGCCTCAGGGCCCCCGGCCATCGACGCCGGAGATTACGTGTATGTCTCCGGCCAGGGACCTCGCCGTCCGGATGGCAGCACCCCGCCAGACTTTGCAGATCAGGTTCGAGCAATCTCTCGAGAACGTAAGAACGGTAGTCGAGGCCGCCGGCTTGACCATGGATCACGTGGTTTATGTCCAGGTCTACCTCGACGATATGAGCCATTACGAAGCGCTGGACAAAGCCTTCGCCGCATATTTCCCGAAGCTGCCGCCGGCGCGTGGTGTTTTGGGGGTGGCCCGGATTCCGGAACCTTCCGTGCAAATTAACGCGGTCGCTGTTCGCGACCTCAAAGGAAAGCAAGCGGTGGAGGTGCCTCACTTCAAACCGAACAAGGCGTACTCGTTCGGAATGCTGACGCACGACCGATTATTTGTGTCCACGATGCTCGGGAGCGACCCGACGAGCGGAAACGTGCCGGCGAATCCTGCCGCGCAGGTAGACTTCGCGCTCGATGGTCTAAAAGCGGTTGTGGAAGCCGCCGGACTCACACTCGGCAATATGGTCTTCGTGAACCCGTACTTGACCACGGACATACCGTCGCGAATCATGAATGAACACTACGCCCGGCGCTTCGAATTCGGGAACACGCCAGGACGCGCCACGATCGAGGTGTCAAGTCTCCCGAAAGGCGCGCACATCGCCTACACCGGCGTGGCCGTCCGCGACTTGACGCAGCGACACGCGATACGGCCGAAGAATATGCCGCCAAGTCCGACCGCTAGTCCGTGCGTCTTCGCCGGCGATACGCTCTATTGTTCGGCGAAGAGCGGATTCATCCCGGGGCCAAACGGCGGCGTTTTCGCAGCCTCGACCGCCGACCAGGTTCGCCAGACGATGCGCAATCTCCTCGACAACCTGGAAGAAGCGGGCATGAAGTTCGATCAGGTAGTTTCAACTACAATTTATCTGGACGACTTGTCGGAATCGGCGGCGTTTGGGAAAGTGTACCGAAAATACTTCGATAAAATATTGCCGGCACAAACGACGGTGCAGCAAATCCAGCCGGCCGATCGAAAACCCGACGACGAAGGGCACTATCCGGACCTGGAGCAAGTGTCCCTCATTGCTGTGCGCGGCCCGGCGAACCACTGATCTGCCGGACTCGCGATTCGCAAACGTCTTGAGTAATGCATGTTGCACGGAAATGCCCGAAGGTCGGATATTTATGGCTCATGCCGAAGACAGGTTTGGCGCGCGTATCGCGCTTACGGTTGGGTTCACGGTCCTTTGCGCCCTGGTCGTGGCACAGCGGGTTGCGTCGAACGAGCACCGTGCGCCCCGCTCCGCGAACGGCGGTCAGCAGGCGAATGCATCGAACGCCGACGGCAAGCAGGTATTCGAATCGCGCTGTGCGGGATGCCACGGTCTGGACGGGCGCGGTGGCGAGCGCGCTCCGGACATCGCGTCGAGCGCGAAAACGCAACAACGATCCGACGACGAGCTTTATCGAATCATCGAACGCGGGGTGCCGGGGACAGGGATGCCCGCGTTCGGCCCTACGGGGGCGAACCTCAAGGATGTCGTCGCCTTCCTACGCCAGCTTCAGGGCAAGTCCGACTCGGCGAAGCTGCCGGGCAACGCGCACAAGGGCCGGGAGCTGTTTTACGGGAGGGCGCGATGCTCGGAGTGTCACGCAATCGCCGGCTCAGGGGGCTTCATCGCCTCCGAACTCTCTGGATTCGGACGCAGTCGCTCTCCCGACGAAATTCGTCAGGCTATCGTCAAACCCGGCGGTGCGAACCGGCTGGGCGGCAAGATCACCGTGAAGCTGCGTGATGGTAAGGAATACACCGGCGTCGTGCGAAACGAGGACAATTTTTCGCTCCAACTGCAAAGCCTCGATGGCGATTTCCACCTATTCCAGAAGTCAGAAATTGCTGGCTTTTCGCGTCAAAAAGACTCGCTGATGCCCGCGGACTATGGCACAACTCTCGATCCGGAGGAGTTGAACGATCTGATCAGCTTTCTCATGTCCGCCGCGCGCGACGCCACGACCAACGCATCCTCGCGCAAGAAATTCGAAGACGACGAAGTAGAGTAAGGTCTCAAGGAGCATTCCGTGTACGCGACCATCAAAACGTTGAAATCCATTCTCAGGCGCTGTGAAGCAGTTGCGCTACCTCTAGGAGCGATCCTCTCAACCTGTGCAACTCCGCAATTACATCGCGCTCGCCGCAACTTTCCTAGCCTGCCCTGGGCTGCCCGCCGGGCAAGAGAAATCTGCCGCCGTCATTTCGACCTCGATCAACGTCCGGCCCGGAGACCTTGTAGCCCAGCCTCCGGGCGCAAATTGGGTCTCGTACAATGGCGACTACACCGGCCGCCGCTTCAGCAGTCTCGCTGAAATCACGCCCGCGAATGTCGCCAGTCTCCGCACCCAGTGGATCTTTCATCTCCGCGACACCACCGGCCTCGAAGTCACACCCGTAGCCGTCAACGGCATCCTGTTCATCACCTCCGCCAACGACGCTTTCGCCCTCGACGCCCGCACCGGCCGCTCCATCTGGCACTACGCGCGTCCGGTCACCGAAGGACTCATCGACGACGCTTCCCAACACCACAATCGCGGTGTCGCCGTCTGGCACTCCAAAGTTTTTCTCGAAACCGACAACGCACATCTCCTCTGCCTCGACGCTCGCTCCGGTCATCTTCTCTGGGACGTCCCTTACGCGGAAGGAAACAAAAACTACGGCGCCACCAGCGCCCCTCTGGTCGTCAAAGACAAAGTCATCGTCGGCACGTCCGGAGGCGACGACGGTGTTCGCGGTTTCGTCGCCGCCTTCGACGCCGAAACCGGCAAGCAAGCCTGGCGTACCTGGACCATTCCCGGCCCCGGCGAACCCGGCACGGAAAGCTGGCCCGGCGACCTTTATCTTCGCGGCGGCGCCACTACCTGGATGCCCGGCACCTACGATCCCGATCTCAACACCATTTATTGGGGCACCAGCAACGCCGCTCCCGATTTTGACGGCGAGCCGCGCCCCGGCGACGATCTTTACACTGCTTGCGTCCTCGCCCTCGACCCCGACACCGGCAAGATGAAATGGTATTTTCAGTTCACTCCTCACGATCTCTACGACTATGACGCCACCGAAACTCCCGTGCTCATCGACGCGCTCTACCAAGGCCAGCCTCGAAAATTGCTGGTCCAGGCCAATCGCAACGGTTTTCTCTACGTCCTCGATCGCACCAATGGAAAGTTTCTGTCCGCCGTTCCTTTTGTCAAGAATTTGAACTGGGCCAAAGGCATCGACGCAAACGGTCGCCCCATGCGCACCGGGCTCGAGCCGTCCGACCAAGGCACGGAGATTTGCCCCAGCATGATTGGCGCCACCAACTGGTTTTCACCTTCCTACAATCCCGCCACACATCTTTTCTATTTCCTCGCACTCGAAGAGTGCAGCATCTTTCACCGTAAGCCACAGGAATTCTCCGAAGGCCACGAGTACTACGCGACCGGCGTGAAACGTGTCCCGAGCGGGCCGCGTGAAAAAATCCTCCTCGCCTATAACCTCGACACCAACGCGTTCGAGTGGCGATATCCCCAGGCAGGTGACGGTGGGTCCGCCGCCGGCACGATGACCACCGCCGGCGGCCTGGTCTTCTTCGGCGACGACGCCGAATCGTTCGAAGCCGTGGAAGCAAAAACCGGCAAGCCGCTCTGGCACTTCACCACCGGCCAGAGATTTCACGCCTCTCCAATGAGTTACGCAGTTCTAGGAAAGCAATACGTCGCCATCGCCTCAGGAAACGATATTTTCAGTTTTGCGTTGCCATAACAATTTTCGGGCTAAGGTCGCAGAGACGGTCGGAACCGGATCGGTTGTCCCAGCCGCAAGGAAACCGGGGAAACCTAGAAAATCGAAAGACCTTGAAAGGGAAGTTGCCGCCTAAGCTCAACAAAATGTGCGGGTTAAAATGGTGCGCCGGGGGGAGATTTTAGAACCTTGGCGCGGAACTTCGTATCAGACCTTTTCGTCGTTCCAGCATAGGTCATGGACCTGGCGCAACTTAGAATCGCTTCCGTTAGAGTCTGCGAATGTTGCGGCGCAGCTGGCGAATTATGACGCGCAGACAGGTGCCGAACCCCTTTGCTGTCAAACCCGCTTGATTGACTTGCATGGAGACATACCCCTAAGATACGCCAAGAATGGAGGATCCACGGACGCCACCCAGCAACCAGACAACGACATCGCGATACCGCATTGTCGAGAAGCTTGGCGCTGGAGGAAATGGGGTGGTGTATAAGGCCGAGGACACCCGGCTAGGACGTTTCGTGGCCCTCAAGTTTCTCCCGCCGGAAGGACAGCGGGATGCCCATGCGCAGGCGCGTTTTCAACGCGAGGCGCAGGCGGCATCAGCGCTAAATCATCACAACATCTGTATTGTCTATGACATCGGCGAGCAGGATGGCCAGACGTTCATCGCCATGGAGCTGCTCGAAGGGCAGACGCTGAAACAGAAGATTGGATCGCGTCCACTGCCGCCCGAGACGTTGCTGGACTATGCGATGCAGATCGCCGCAGGGTTGGAGATTGCGCACAAGAACGGGATCGTCCACCGCGATATCAAGCCATCCAACATTTTTGTGACCAGCCGGGGTGAGGTGAAGCTGGCTGACTTCGGCCTGGCGAAACGCGTGATTCTGGATAGCACGCCAATCGGCGAGTCGCCAACGATTTCAGCGCCGATCACAGAACGCGGCACCATTGTCGGAACCGTGGCGTACATGTCCCCGGAACAGGCACAGGACAAGGACATCGACGCGCGGAGCGACATTTTTTCGTTTGGAATTGTTCTCTATGAGATGGCGACCGGGAAGCGAGCGTTCCCCGGAGAATCTCCCGCAACGATCATCGGAGAGATTCTGCACAAAGAGCCGAAACCCATTTGCGAGTTGAATCCCCAGGTACCCGAAGAACTCCAACGAATCGTTGTGAAGACTCTGGAGAAAGATCGTGAGGACCGTTATCAAACGGCGCATGAATTGATGGTGGATTTGCGCCGGCTCATGAAGAAGGAGACGGAACGATCGCAGATCGGGTTGCCGGCAGAGCTGGCAAAGCAAGAGAAGTCGAGGAAGTGGATCTGGATTGGGGCCGCGGTGGTGGTCTGCGCCGCAGCGTGGGTTGCGCTGACCGGCCGCGGCACGCCCGCCGATTCTGCGTCACTGCCGATGGAGCAGCTCACCTTTTCGAGCGAAACCAAAAGTCCCCCGATCTTCGCGGACGGATCGCGTATTTATTTCGTTAGCGATCAGAGTCCCGTGGAAATGTCCGTAAAAGGGGGAGCCACGGCGCCTCTCCGCGCCGCGATCGGCACCATGAGTATCCTGGATATTTCGCCGGATGGCTCCGAGTTTTTGCTGCTGCAGAGCAACCTGAACGACGAAACGCAGCGGGGAACAATATGGACCATGCCCATGCTGGGAGGAGCGGCGAAGCGGTTGGGAAATATCACGGCGCGCGGCGCAAGTTACTCCCCGGATGGGAAGCTGATTGCGTTCGATGAAAAGGAATCGGTCTATGTGTGTGACGGCGACGGACAAAACATAAAGGAAATCTGGAACACCCACCATATGGTGCAGGGCAATCCCGTTTTTTCGCCGGACTCCAAAAAACTTCGCGTAACGGTGTCGAGAAGTACTCTGGAGGTCGATCTTACGAGGATCTGGGAGCTGAACGTGGACGGCAGTAATCCACATCTACTTCCTCTTCCTCAGCATTGGCCAGAGGAGTCCGCCACTTATAGCGGAATCTGGACGCCGGGCGGGAAGCATTTTGTTTTTAGCTCGTACAAAGACGGATCCAACAATCTCTACGAATATTTCGAGCCAAGGTGGTACGAGTTCTGGAACAAGCCGTACGCGGTGCGATTGACGCCGGGCCAACCCGAAGTGACCGGAATGGCGCCGAGCCGGGATGGCAACGGAATGTTCGTCGTGGGGCGCCTGGCGCAGGGATCGATGCATTTCTACGACGAAAAGGAAAAGCGATTTCAGCCGTATCTCGGAGGATTACCCGCAACGCAGCTGGTGGTCTCACCGGACCGAAAATGGATGGCATACACGGATTATCCGAGAGGTTATTTGTGGCGGTGCAAGATCGACGGTAGCGAGAAGTTGCAACTCACAGACACTTGGGTGCAGATGCCCACCTGGTCGCCGGACAGCAAGTGGATCGCGTATACCGACTGGAATGAGCTTTATCGCGTCAGCGTCGATAGTGGCGCACCGGAAAAGCTGACGTCGCAGGGTTTCACGGAAGTACTGCCGAGCTGGTCGCCGGAGGGAAAGTCCATCTACTTTAACGATTACCCAATCGCGGGACACCTGCGCATTCGTATTCTGGATCTGGAGACAAGGAAGGTGTCGACGATGCCGGGATCCGATGGCTACTATGCGCCATTGTGGTCGCCCGACGGGCAGTACCTGGCGGGAATTCAGAATCCACCGAAGAGCCTGGCGATTTATTCCGTGAAGACAAAGCAATGGAAACAGTTGAAGGTTTTTGAACACGATTGGGGGTTTTTTGTGTGGGCGCCGGATTCGAAGTCACTTTATTTGATGCGCGGCCCGTCGGAAGCGGCCACCGGCGAGCAAACCGGAATCTACCGGCTGATGGTGCCAGACGGGAAGTGGGAGTTGTTCACGAAATTTACAGGGATGAACGCATTACTGGGTGGAACGCAGGATTTCGTATCCATCACTCCAGAAGGCAATATCGCAGCGATGAGCGATGCCAGCGTGACCCAGGTTTATCAAATGAAGTGGAAGAACGCGGAGTGATAGAACCACGCCGATCGGATTTCTCCGGATTCGCCGGTAGCCTTGCTGCATCCAGCCAATACTTGCTCTGGCGTGCCGGGGACTCCGGCGAGGCCTTCGATTTATTCAGCAAATGAATTGCGTCCGGGCAGAAGATATTTGCTTGGGCATTTACCTATCGGTGCAGCGAGTTGGCTGTCTCATCGGATAGCGCTTTGCGCCTCCCCGCGACAATCTCGGGACGCCTGCAGTGTCCCTTCTCCAATCAACAAAACCCTTGCCAATCAGCCTTTTCCGGTGATAAATGAGCGCACGGCTATGTCCCTGTCCCTGACGGTCAGAAGATTGCCTAACCATGTATCGGGCAATCACACTCACTGGAGGAATCAGATCATGGACGAAATCAAAAAGCCTGAACTGGTCAACGCAGGTGAAGAGAAGCAAGTCGACGAGAAAGTACTTGATCAGGTCGTCGGCGGAGGTGCGGCAACGACGACGAGCAAGACAGCAACGGACCCTGCATCGAAGTCTTTTTATGAGACTTGTACCGCGGGGGCGCATTTCCCCCTAGTTTCGCTGTAGCGGACGTTGTGACAGTCGTCATCCGCTAAATCCCTAGATTACGAAGTAGCTGTGGGCCACATCTGATTCTTTAAGGAGGCATTATGGACGAACCCAAAAAGCAGCCGGAAGAAATCGTGGAGTCAGCGGAACCGCCTTCGCCCGAACTGTCGGAAGCGGCGCTGGAACAAGTGGCTGGTGGGGCCAAAACGCAAGCTGACGATGCGCCCGCAGAGTCCATCAGTTTGAATTTCACTAAAATCCATGTTGATTACGAGCAGTAGCGGAAACTCAGGATGTGTTCGGCGTCACGGCGGCTGATCTTCGCAGTGCCCGCCAGATCGCGAACCGACCCGGTCACCGTGCCCTTCGTGTCTGTGAGAAAACTGAGCGCGGCCCCCCGGGATCGAGGGTCGCGTCGCAACCGAAGTCGTCGGATGGTCGGAGTTGGCTCGTTTCTTTAGGCATGGGTCAGTCAAACAACGACGGTTCCTTTGGACGAATTCGCGACGGCTTGTCGAGTTCCGGGAATCCCTTCTCCCGCCATAGACTCCGGAATTGTTCAACTGTCGCAGGGCCGTGTCCCTGGAAGTGATTGTTCGCGTATGCGTAAGCGAGCACGCCTCGCTTCATAATCTGGTAGCAAAAATCGACCCAACTGCTGAGTTCCGTGGTGCGATCGACAATAACCTTGTCCCAGGTCGTGGTCTGGGCTTCGATCTGCTTCCTATCGCCAAGCCATCGGATGTAGGTCCAGTCCGCTGTGATCGGGTCAAAATCCAGTTCTGCCGGATTTGGCATCCAAGAACGATCCTGGAGCACCAGTGCGATCTGATAGTCTCGTAAGAGATTCGCGAACTCGGCGTCGAGCCACGGTCGATTGCGAACTTCAATTCCGAATTTGCGACTCCTTGGCAGCTTCTTCAAGAACGGGATAAGCCTGTTGGTGAACACACGCCGATCTGGAAATACACTTCGATTGAAAAATGGAAACTGAAAAATGATAGGTCCAAGCTTTCCACCCAGGATATCCATCGTTTCCAGGAACTTCGCAATTTCGTCATCACAGTTCAAGAGTACTTTCTCGTGCGTGATGGACTGCGGAACTTTGACCGAAAACACGAAGCCATCAGGCGTTCGAGCATTCCAATTTTCAACCGTGCGAGAGGTAGGACATGCGTAGAAAGTCGAGTCCACCTCGACGCTGTGAAATCGCTCGGCATAGAACCGAAGGTAGTCGGACGGCTTCATGCCTCGCGGATAAAAAGAGCCGTTCCAGCCGGAGGCTGTGAATGATGAAGTTCCGAGAAGAAGAGGTGGCGGATTCACGCCGAAAAGTATACCGAAACAGGGGTCTTTGCTTGGTCCGCATCGTATACAATAGCGCTCAACGAGCGTCCGCTCAAGGAGACTAAGAATGGTGATCTGCGACCGACTGCGAGAATTGCGCGAGAGCAAGAATCTTTCTCAGGGAGACATCGAAAAGAGGACAGGATTGCTGCGTTGCTACATATCCCGCGTTGAAAACGGCCACACGGTTCCTGCCGTCGAAACCCTGGAGAAACTGGCGCGGGCTTTGGAAGTGCCGCTCTACCAGCTTTTCTACGATGGTGAAAAGCCTCCTCAACTACCAAGTCTTCTGAAGCGCAAGACCTCGGACGACATTGCTTGGGGAAACTCAGGGAAAAGCGCGCTGTACCTTCACAAGCTGAGAAAATGCCTCGGCAAGGCGGCGGATCGTGACCGCAAAATTCTGCTTTCCGTGGCCCAAAAACTGGCGTCGGGTCGGAATCGCGTCGCCCAGGCTGCTGGCGCTTAAAAACAATCTGGATTTCGCCCTCCTGGAAGGGTGATGGAGTCTTCGACGATCAGTGGTTCCACAAACAGCAAGAGAACATCCACGGGTCTCTAGATCGTTGCGCGTAGCCCATTTGTCCTTCCTGCGCATCACGTCGCCAGGTTGTGCTGGTTGAGCCGGAAATGGAGAGAGGGCGCTTTCCGCTAGTGAGTAATTCGCCCTTTCGGGCAAGATCATTGTAGCCCCACATGTCTATTGGTCTCGACTCCCGGATCGCCCGTGATACTTCCGCAGTGGGCAACGGCAAACAGAGAAAAGGCAAGGAGCGCTGGCAGAGAGCCGCACGACTATTGCGGGACCGGTTTTATGGAGAATGGCTTTGTGGCGCGGGTCAGGGCTGTTGGGGTCCTATGCTGGAGCGCTTTTACATCGATAACTGCTTGCCTTTAACAGTGGAATTATTTCATCAGCTTGCCATTTTCATTCCGAGCTGCAAGCCCATATCGTATTGCCGCTTCAAGCGTATCGATGTTTATATCCTTCAGAGCTTTAAACCGAATGCAATATCCGGTCACGCTCGCCTTGCCTAGTTGTTTTCCATACGTTTTGGCTAAGTACTTCTTATCTTTGAGACCAAGGATATGGACTGAGATTCCGGTTTTGTTTCCGCTCACACCAATCTGAAAAAACTCTCTACTTTTTCCATTGGCGTATTTTATTGTGTGAAATCCATATCCAATCGTAGGGTTGGAGACCGTATGATTTTTGCTGTCTTTACCATCGAAGAACCATAATTTGCATTCTGGTGACACTTGAAGTGTGAGCCGATGCACCTCTCGCATGTCACTGCGTTTTGGCTCCGGTTGGCTGGTAATATACTTCTTGATTTGTTCTTGTACGTTCATATTGTGTTGGTTCAGCCTGAAATGGAGAGGCGGCGTTCCCGTTAGCGAGTATTCCGCCCTTCGGGCGGGGATTTTCAAGGCATCGATACGACCACCAGGCTATCCCTCAGCATGGTTGCGTCCCGCAGAGCCTGCTTCCGTTTCACCCGGCAAGATCATTGTAGCTCCACCACGTCCATCCGTCTCAACTGTCGCGGTAATGGCGACCTTCTCTTCCGGTGTGTAGTGCTTCCGTCGTTTCTTCATGTGTTCGCTCCGTTATCTTAACGGACGAACGCTTTCTCCATTTCCAGCCGAGGCAGGACAAGGTGCTCAAACATTTTCTAGCGTTACTGTATACTTTATTTCCTATAAACATTTGACTCAGGAATAACAGCCCGAGCGCTGAATGCCACTCTTCAAACGAAAATCAACTCCAGGTGAACTCGCCGAAGTTCTTTTTATGTGGGCATTGTACTCTGAAGACATACCGGAAAGAGTCAGGACGCTAACTGAACAGTTCCAGACGAGTTTTCCGGTTGAACATTCCACGCTGTACCGGGAATACATGTATTTCAGGATTTTCGTCACCGACTGGGTACTGCACAGCGAGGGAGATCAAAAGGGAAGAGAGCAGGTGCGGGAGAACTTCCTTTTGCTTCTTGCGTCGACGGCTAAAAAGCAGGTGTACGCACAGGAAGTCTTAAAAGAGATCAAAGAACGTCTTGGGGCATACAGTGCTGCGGCTAATACCGACCATTCTCTTGGCGTTTCATTTATGGCCGCGACGACTTTTTGGGAACTGTGTGGTGATCGGGGACCTAAAGACACTAGCCTTATCTCTTTGATGGTTCTCGAATTCAGTGCGCTCATGAAAATCGTAGATAACACTCTTCAGAAAGCACAAATTGCGTGAGGAAGTAAATCCAGGTTGGTTCAACGATAGTCGTTCGTCTATATGACGGACGCGAAGTGGTCGGCAAGATCACGGCTGTTGTTGACGGCCCGGCTGGACAAAGGGGTCATTTGTTCTCCTCCGACGGGACATAGTTCCGGGCTATTCGGGCGATGAGGGCACCGTCCGGGAACCGAAGCTTTCCCTCGCGATAGGACTTGATCGCTACGTCGTTGCCGAGGAGCGATAATTTATATCTGACCACTTCCGGCAGCGTCTCAGCCAGTTTCTTGATTGCAATCCATGGCAATGGTCGCCGCGCAGGCAAAGTCCCGTAGATGGATAGAGGGGCGAGTATACTGGCAGCATGGATTACAGCCTAGGCTCCCGCATCCGGGTCCGCCTCTACAGCGGCAAAGTTATCGAGGCCGAGATAACAGCGATTACGAACCACTCCACCGGCCGAAAACTGCAAATCGTCTATGGCGGCGTCACGGCGTCGATTAATCCCGCGCAGATTACCGAAGTTCTGCCGGACACAAGAAATACTCGAGGAGAGTAAGGATCATTGTCGGAGAAGAGGGTCTCCCTTTCTCTTGGTCGTTGATGAGGTATCTGCCCGGTTCTTCCTCCTTTCTTTCAAATATTCCATTGCGAACTCGAGGCGCAGAAACTTCCAAGCCATTCTGGCCCATCGAGCGTTGCTCGGAACAAGTCTAAGAAGGTCGGTGTAGTGCTCCCCGCTAAAACTGGACACCTCATCTAGGTAGAATCAGGGCCTCCAAACAGGAGGCAACATGGGCAGGAAACCACGCGTAGATCGAACCCCGGAAGAGAAGTGGCAGATCGTGCAGGAAGGCATCAAGAGCGGGAACGTCTCGGAGACGTGTCGGCGTCACGGGATCGCTCCGAATCTGTTCTATCGCTGGAAGGATGAAGCGGAGCAGGGAGCGAAGGCAGCGCTTGGGGGGAGAAGCGCTGCCGCGGCGGAAACCGAGAAGGACCATCGCATCCGGCAGTTGGAACGAACGCTGGGGCGGAAGGCGCTGGAGATCGAAATCCTAAAAAACGTCGTGGGGGAGTGAGCTGTGGTGCGGTTCACTCCCAGGCGCGAGAGATGGTGGCGCAGGGCTACACGGCCACGCTGGTGGCGGCGACTCTGGCCATCAGCCGATCGAGCTTGTATTACCGGAAGAAGCCACGGGGCAGCCGAGCGGACCGACAATACGACGAACAGATCGTCATGGCCTGCGGAGAAAAACCCGCGTACGGATATCGCCGCGTGGCTTGGTGGCTGCGACGAAAGGAAAACCTTCCGGTGAATCGCAAACGCGTGCTGCGAGTGATGCGCGAACGCGGGTTGCTGGTGCGCTCTCGTCGTCTGCGAGCACGACGGAAGAAAGAGTGGGGCCGCGTGGAAGCAGCCGAGCCGAATCAGATCTGGCAGTCGGACATGACCAAGATCTGGGCGGGTCCTGCAGTGGGCTGGGCGTACCTGGTGTGCGTGATCGACTGCTGCACGCGGGAGATCGTGGGATGGAATCTCTCGCATCGCTGTCGGACCGAAGACGCACTCGTAGCGGTGGAACAGGCCGTGCTCGAACGGCTGCCCGCGGGCAGTCGCGAGGAGAACTTGACGCTGACGACCGACAACGGGACGCAGTTCACTTCTTCGCGGTTCCTGGAAACGCTCGGGCGACTCGGCATCACGCATCGGCGAACGGCGTATCATCACCCGGAAGGCAACAGCTACATCGAGCGGTTCCATCGCAGCTTGAAGGAAGAGGAAGTCTGGACGGCGGAGTATCGCAGCTTGGAAGAAGCACGTACCAGCATCGCTCGTTGGATCGAGGAGTACAATCACGACCGGCCTCACCGCGGAGTCGAAAATCGCACTCCGCGCGAGGCCTTCTTGAGCTTTTGCAGTTGACCTAAAAAACGAGACCCTGACTGTCTAAATTAGCGGGGAGCACTACAGTTCGTTCTCATCAGGTTTCTTTTTGTCTTCGGGTCTTGCAGCCTTGTCGCTCATATTGCCTCCATTAGTGAATCCGCATAGCGAAGCACTACGAGGCGAGGTGAACCAAGTGCCTGCCCTACGTAGCACCGACATCGGTCAATGAGGAACCCTGGAGGCATAGACTAAGGTCGGCCTCGGCGGCGATCACGGAATTACAAAGATGCCCTTATTTTACTATCATATATTTAACACGCTTATCGCCGCTCGCTCGCCCTCCCGCAACTTTATTCAACTCGTCCTCGGGAAGTGGTGCCTCGTGTTCCGACAACGGTATTGAGGATTCCGCAGCTTGTTCTAATTCTTCGGGCTTCTTGAGCTAGTCGCTCATCGTATCCTCCAATGTCTTCAGAACGTTATATGGGTAAGTACTTCTCGTGCCGGGGCCGAACGATCAACAATTCCGCTGCCGCAATCTCCGCGTGGAATGCGGCGCAGGAAACCACGTCGCAACGATTAATCCAGACCAGATTAATTCACGCCAGAAAAGCTGACTGGCAGCAATGAAGTAGACTTAGCTACTTCCCAACGGTACCGTCAGATTTCTGCTGGGTGTACGTCCACTTTATCGTTCCATAGTTGAACGTAACTGCCTCCCCGCCGACAGCCTTGTCCAACTCCGACTCTGGCAAAGGGACATCCGTTATTTCTTCGGGCTGCTTTTTTCGTGTCGTCCATAACAACCTCCTTGAAAACCCGACGTGAACGTCAGCGACAATGAAGTACGCTTAATTAATCCAGTCTTTGTGCTTTGATCTCTTTTTTCGTCGCTCGTGATTGCTCCTCGACTTGTGCTGCTGAGGTTGGCCTAGGTACAAAATGCGCCGCCGAGCCGAACTATAATGTTATTTTGGCCTTAGCGATGTGTTTGCCTGTAACGCACGCACTGTACAAGTTTGGCGATGCCGTCCCACCAGCCACTTGTTTCAACTCCGACTCTGGCAAAGATTCTCCGATAGTTCTGTCTTTACCTCAGGGGTCTGTTCGTCTTTTTTAGGCTCGTCGCTCATTTGATTCCTCCTCTGAATGTTGATCGCCCGATATATGGGTGAACAATTTTCTGGCCGTCAGGGCCAGGGGCACAGTTGTGCGCTCATTTATCACCGGAAAAGGTTGATTGGCAAGGGTTTTGCTGATTGGACGAGGGACACTGCTAACGTCTCCGGATTGTTCGGGGGAGACGCACTTTCACTATCCAAACAGATAGCCCACTACCCACACGGATAGCGGGTCGCGCCGGTCGTGGTGACGAAGGCGCTGATTGGATCGTTGACGGTATGAGCCAATTACTTTCTACAACGACGCTGGGACCCTCGCGCCTCTCACGCCATTCAATGCATAGCTAGCAAAGGTTGGGGGGCAGGTTTGCGACAGTGCGGGTCACTGCTGGCTTACCAGAGCCAATCGTAGCTTGCGGGTAATGTGCCCCCTTAGAAGCGGCCTCGGCAAGATTCGGGCTAGCCTTATCTACCGCAACGACCTTATCTCCGCCAACGACCTCTTCCATGCTTTCTCGTCGAGTTGCTTCTCTTGACCTGCGTTGACCAGTTCAGGCTCTTCGTATTCGTCGTACACACTGGCGGCTCCTTAGAGTTCTGCTGCCGTAGGCCGAAACAATGGGGCCGCAAACTTTCAAGACGTTAACCCCCGCTCCAAACGCTGACATCCGTCAAGCTCCGCGTAGCGTTGGAAAGCTACTGGCGGTGGTTCCACCGACGACGCCTCCGTCCAACGTGAGCTTCAAGTACAACTCGGCTGAAGGGCTTCAGCCTTCACTGTTCCGTCTTCCACTCCCTGATTTTCGTCGGGGCTCAATGGCGCTCCCCTTTTTCACGAGAGCTTCGTTTGAGGCTCATTTCTTCGTATCAACCACGACCGTTGGCACGTTCATGGCAGCAGCAGAAGCTGTGAAGGCCATCTCTTCCTGCATAGGCATCGAAGGCCTGACAAATCAGCTCCCCTGTTCCGCTTGACGTGACTCTTCTCGTGCGAGAAGCCGCTTGCTTTCGAATCCAGAAACTGCTTCATGATGGGATGTCTTGCTCATTGTTCTCCGCTCCTCCGGCTCCGAGTTTCTGCTCACCCATAGAAACATAGGTCGTGCCGCTGGGCAAGGGCAAACGGTGAGCCCGCCCCGATAACTTCAGGGGCGCTTTCTCCTTCCATCACTTCCACAGACTGAAACGATGGACACGACTGCTGAAATCAGGCATATCGTCGTCGTCGCCGTTGCTGTCGGTGACGTTAATCTTCCAGCCTTGAGCTAATCGAGTCCTTTCTGTACGCTCCGGCCCACTCCTTCGGCTCCTAATAATCGGGCAGCAGGGCTGTATAGGATCAACCCTGTCATCCTGCTGCTAGACGCTTCCCAGTTCCTCGTCTCTGTTGAGCTGCTCATGAACTTTTCGTTCCTTCTTCGGGATCGGACAAAATTCCCAATCCCTTTCAAAGAGTCAGACCTTCTCGCGTTTGTCTACGGCGGACTCTACGTTGGGAGTTGTCGGACCTCTCCTGAATCCAACTTCATCCATAAGTGAAGTACTTCTCAATCTTGCGGCTGAATGGAAGAGCCTCCGCCACTCCTCTCCATACATCCTTACATGGGTAAACGGTACCCCTTATTGGCAAGGACTTCGTGGGGATTGATTGGGCAAGCCGGGGGTAAAGGGCCGATGCCGTCTCATTGCGATCCCATCGGATAAGGTGGGTACGGCCAATGGATAGCCTGTGCCATCCTGTCCTCCCGTTTTCTCTTCCAAAACTCAGGACATGCCAGTTCCAAAATCTGTTGTTCTTGCTGCGTTGAAGAACCCAACTCCAGCAACGTGACTTCGAACTTCGTGGACTTGGGTCGCCATCAATTGCTCAAGGCGGCAGTAAGCATAAGCCGGCTGACAGGCTGTCCTGAAGAAAAAAAAGAAATTCGGAACGATGCGACAGAGTCTTCTTTATCATCTCTCGGTATCCACCAAGTATCCGCCTGCTGTGTTGGATGGACTGATCGGCAGAAAAAGGTGGTGCCGATCCCATGTCTTCTCTATATTGGACGTCAGAACCCGTCGCCCATTGGTAGAACCACCTATTAGGGAACTCTGGGGCAATTTCTGCCTGTACAGGAAGAGAGGCTCTTCCCAGTCGTGGACTCAGACGGCTGAACAACACCCGGGCACTGGCGGGCATAATCTCGATCGTGTGGCTTCTGTTGGTCTAGTTCATTCGTCTCTGCCCCGCGTAGTGATGCGGATCTGGTCAGCGAAGACGACTATCGTGTCTGTATTGAGCACCTCATCGTGAAACTTCCGGTCCCGGCGTCTGACAGGCTGGATGTGCATGTATGCCGGCATCTCCCATGGACTTCATGGCGCATCGCGGAAATCGCCATTTGGAGCGCCAGTGTCTTCTGTTGTTTGTACCGGCGCGGATGCAGTTGGTCAAATCACTTCTTCGGTGCAAGCTGAAGGCGGTGAGGCTCCCAACCACAGTGGCTGTCTTCTCGCGGATCCTCAACTCGATTGATACGATCTTTGGGCGCGATGTTTGTCCTCGGAATCATCATCCTGATGGGACGTCCGTGGCTGTCACCCATCTTCGCGGTCATCATCCACCTACAAGTGGTCTCAAGGGCTCCCGGAATGAGGGGAATGGTGGCCCACGGAGAAATCGGCGCTCGCGCATCTAAATTAAAAGCTAGAGACCTGGCTCTGATGTGGGGCCAGTCTGTTGCAGCACCTGTGGAATGAAGTGGGCGGTCGGATGCAATCATGAGTCCGAAGAAGTCCAGCATGGAATGGCTCTTTTGCCAGAGCTAGCCAATGTCTTCGAGTTTGAAACTGCCTTAACGGTCAGCAATCTACCTGGAAGGGGCTGGTAGTTGAAATTGGCTTTACATAGTTTTCCTGTTCGATTTTTATCTTTTTCCCTGATGGGCTAGTTCACTCGTGCAAATTACAAAGGAAATACCTTGGCCTTTCCTGCCTTTCCAGAAGTAATACCTCCTCAGCTTCAAATCCCAGGCATTGCCGTTATTTCTGGCGTGCTGGGTCATCCGAAGGTTTTTCGACGATCCTTCGAAAGTGGCTCTCCGGACCCCCTCGCATGCGCTTTGAGTTCCGTGCGTTCTTCCGGGCTCTTGCAAAAAACTGCCTTCTCATTCTCCCTCAACTACAAGTAGCAATAAAAGCAGGGCTCCGGCCATTGTGCGACTCGGAGTCCACCTTCGAAAATACTGCCTTGGAAAACAATCTCCACCAAGTCTCAGAAAACATCTGTCCCGCGATGATGCAACGGGCTAGCAGCCGCTTGAGCCCGAAGGGGCCACATTTGAACGAAACCAGCCCAGCGATGGTGCATGAAAGGGTGCCACTGAGCAGCAGAGTTGTGGGTTCCCACCACTCCTTCCGTATGCGCGAGTTCCTGGAAAACACGTGCATTTATAGTTGATATTGGCTCAAGAGGGGCGCCATGCCTACATGCAAACGTCATATCTGCGTAGTAGATGCCATGAATAGGCCTGAATAGCAGAAAGAACCTGATGGGCCGGACCTCGCCGCGGCGACCTAGCTCCTGATGACAATACCTAGGAATCCATGCGCCGACCATAGGCCGGAATCCTCGCTGTCGACTCAGTGACGTGAAAGAATGGTAACGTTGCTGGCAGGAGACAGAGGAGCCCGGGGCCAATGTGTGCGGCCCATTTGTTGTAGAGTGCTCGCGCAAGGAGTCGCGATGGAAAAGGACAAGGGAGAGCAGATTCTAAGGCTAATTACGTCGAGGGAAACGGGAAACAACGAGCGGATTCTAAGCCATTCTGCATCGAGGGATAATCTCAACATGTGGGCCAAGATTGCCGTGAACGAGACCGGCAGAAAAGTGGGCGGCTGGTTGGTGGGCTCTTGGAGTGTAGGCGCGGCGCCGAACTGGATTCCCACAATGCATTACTACAGCCGCGAGGATGGTAAGTTTTATTTCGTCCGGCCAAACATCGCTCTGGCGAAGATGGACCTGAACGTGGACCAAGAGGATACAGACCTCGACCCCGAACGCGCCAAGTTCATCATGGAAAATATCGATACTTGGGAGCACGCGAGCAATCGGGGAGAGGCCTAGTTGCGGCGCCGGTCTTTAATCCCACAACCACATTCGCTAGCCGACCCTTGAAGTCCTTGCCGTGCCGTTCGCAGGCTTGCCGAACGCGCTCAACCAAGACTTCCTCATGCTCCCTGGGACCTGTCTTGTCGAAGTCGATAGTGAACTTCACGAAGTCCACGCCCTGCGGTTTTGTGCGGTCGTATCGTTCCTTTTCGACACGATAGATAGCGTCGACTAGGACTTTCATTTGGCCTGGAAATTCATACGGGACATTACCCCGCGTAGACGTTTCATTGGGAGAAGCTCAACTAAGGACGAGGAAACTGGGGGTTGAGGGCTGCTGTTCGTGCTTTGCGTTTTCGAGCGTCCGCGAGTACCCTTACTGGGAGGGAAACGCCCCTCCGGCATTGGCGCTGCTTTGCAGGTGCCGCCATTGCACTGTTCGGGTCTTTCGTGTGCGGCTCAGGAATCTATCCTGCCTGGCGGTCACTACCGAGCACTTCACACCACGACATTGCGGGACAGCTGGAGCGACATGGCGACGCGGTTTTGGGGGCCTTGCGGGACGATGACTTCGAGCGTCAGTTGAACTGACTACGAGAGCACAAAAAACTTGTGGAAGTGATTGAGGGAATCGCTATCGTAGGCTTGGCTTTGATAGCTGTTTTGTTCAGCGTCAATCAGCGTTAGGGCTGATGGTGGTTGAACGAGTTCCTCAGGCCCGGCTCGCGCAAACTCGAAGCGGTACGGGGGCCGAAGCCGCGCCGCCCTTTGCTCGCTGACGGGCATCCTATCGGTAGTGGAAACGCAGCTGCTAAAAATCCGCTCATTCACGAAAAAGGAAAACACAATGACTAAGAAATTGCTGTACAGCAGCCTCCTGCTTGGAGCGCTGTTTTTCGCGGGACTTGCAATCGCGCAAAGACCGGTCGCCAACATTGATGCCAAGCGTCATCCGTACTTAGCCGAATCGCAACAACACCTCATTCAGGCATATCAGGCCGCTGAGCAAGCCCGCAGCCAAAATAAGGACGAACTCGGAGGACACGCCGAAAAAGCAATTTCATTGCTGACACAAGCTGATCAAGAGCTAAAGCAAGCCGCTGAATACGCGGACCACCGAAAATAGACTGCCGCACGAGGCATAGATTGCTCACTCGTATATAACGACGCCGCCCGTAAAGTAGCCTCCAGGTCACCCGACGGCACCGAACTGGATTCCCACAATGCATTACTGCCGTCGCGAGGATGGTAACTTCTATTTCGTCCGGCCAAACATCGCTCTGGCGAAGATGGCCCTGAACGTAGACCAAGAGGATACAGGCCTCGACCCCGAACGCGCCAAGTTCAACTTGGGAAATATCGATACGTGGGAACGCGAGAGCAATCGGGGAGCAGCTTAGTTACGGCGCGGGTCTTTGAATCCCACCACGACGTTCGCTAGCTGGCTCTTGAAATCTCGGGTGCGGTTGGCAGGCTTGCCGGACGCGCTCAACCAAGACTTCCTCGTGCTGTCTCGGAATCGGCGGTGTGTGCGAGACCTCGGCAACGCGGCCTGTTTCATCAAAGTCGATGGTGAACTTCACGCAGTCCACGCCCCACGGTTTTGTGCGGTCGTACAATTCCTTCACGGCAAGGTAGACGGCGTCGATTAGAACTTTCATTTGGCGAGACGCGGAGCAAAAGCACTGCTCCGCTCCAGAATCAAGCTAATGATTTTTCAAAATCTTGCAGCAGTTTGAAATTCTGCCAGAAAAGCCAATGGTCCGTAGTGTCCGTAAAAAAGCAGTTGAAGTGAAAATTGAAAAAACCGCGTAACCGGTAGATTGGGGAAGGTTTAAAGTGGTGCGCCCAAGGGGACGATTTTAGAACTTTTCTCGACGAATTCGTGTCTGATTTGCCGCAAGCCTAGATTCAAGTTGGCCTCTCCCTACGTGTCCTCGACATCCTTTGGCCGCAGCGGAATTTGTCTGGTAGGCCACCCGTCTACGGTAGAAGTCATCCATGACTGGTCCTGCCCCAGACATTTTCTCTGAGCGCGAATAGCTTGAAGATGTTTTCTGGATGAAAGGCGCAATGAGGGTTAGAATGTCGCTAACTTTATTCACCCTGCTTCACCAGTCCGGAGGATTTTCTTTGAATAGACGCCTTGGCATCGTGGCCTTGCAGAGCTCCGTTTGTTTACTCGCTCTTTTTTTCTGGAGTCGGCCGCTTCATGGGCAATCGCCCGCAGGAAAAACTCGCGCGTATTATGTTGCCGCCGATGAGATCAATTGGGATTATGCCCCGACGGGACGAGATGAAGCGATGGGACATCCCTTCGACGAGCTCCAGCGGGCTTATACGGACCCTGGACCGCACCACATCGGGCGCATCTACAAAAAGGCGGTCTATCGCGAATACACCGATGACACCTTCACGGTCCTAAAACAGCGAGACGCCGAACATCAATATCTTGGCTTGCTTGGGCCAATTCTTCGCGCCGAAGTGGGCGATACCATCAAAATTGTATTTAAGAACAACGCCACACATCCTTTCAGCATGCATCCGCATGGAGTTCTGTATCAAAAAGATTCCGAAGGCGCGGATTACAACGACGGGACCTCTGGACCTGAGAAAAGCGACGGCGGTGTGCCTCCCGGCTCCAAGCACACTTATCTATGGCAGGTACCCGAGCGCGCTGGGCCTGGACCGTCGGATCCCAGCTCGGTCTTTTGGCTCTATCACTCGCACGCTGACGAACTGCAGGACATTGCCTCCGGCCTATTTGGCATGATCGTGGTGACTCGGAGAGGATTGGCGCGTCCCGATGGGGCGCCGAAGGACGTGGACCACGAGTTCATGAGCATGTACATTGCGATCAATGAAAACGAAAGTTGGTATCTGGAGGAAAATATTCGAGATCATACGACGGATCCGAAAGGAGTAGACCACGCGCAAATTTCCTTAATCACGCCAAGCGGAATGGCGGGCACCATCGCCGGCACAGGTTTCGTCGACACGAATATCAAATGGTCCATAAACGGATATATTTTCGGAAATATGCCATTGATGACGATGAAAGTGGGCGACCGCGTGCGGTGGTACGTCGCCACGTTGGGAGATTTCAACAACGCCCATACGCCACATTGGCACGGCAACACTGTGCTGGTAGCAGGCCAACGGACGGATGTTCTGGTTGTAACTTCGGCGCAGATGGTCACGGCGGATATGAAGCCCGATATGGCCGGCATTTGGTTGTATCACTGTCACATCAGCGATCACATGTTGGCAGGGATGGTCGCGCGATACGAAGTGAAACCACGCTAGGTTGGAAACCCTAAAAAAGACGCCCATGAGCGGCCTGATTCTTGCGTATTTCTGCCTTCATTTGCGTGAGTTGTCGCCGAAAGTCTCAGCCAACGACGAAGGATCAGATGTTGCTTGGGTAGGTCTCTATCCATCGTGGTATTCCCAATGTTTTCTGTGGCTGTCGATAGTCGTTCTACCACGTATCGCCATCTCGTTGCTTAATGCGAGAGGCAGCTTACCTGACTTCCAACCTGTCTCTCTTCGCCCCCGGGATTTCATACCCAAGTGGTCTGATTATACTGACTTTGATTTGTCTTATGGAGTGTGCATCACCCTTGGAGTCCTTTGCTGCTTGTCGGTAAGAAGGCTCGCCAAACTCGCGCAATCCGCGAGAACTTCGCCCGAATATGAAAGCGCGACCGACCTAAACTCGATGGATTGATTAAGAAGCCGCTACCGGGTTCCCGCCCCGTGCCCATCGATCTGTTCGGGAAAAGTTTGTCAGGCCAGCCCGCGCTATCCTCGCCTTAGGATGTAGGTCTGGTATTGTATCTGCATTCTTAGGAGACAAGCTTTGAACATAATGAAAGCACTTCATAACGAGCGCAAAGCTGTGAGCAAACGCCTGAGCGCACTAGACTCCGCCATTCATGCCCTATCCGGCGGAGCAATCAAGACTGAAAGAAAGATCGCGAACACCGTGAAGCGAGCGATGTCCGCCGCTACCCGTGCAAAGATTTCGAAGGCGGCTAAGAAACGGTGGGCAGCAATCGCGAGATGAGCCGCAAGCAAATCCACATCGGCGCAACAGTACTCGTCCGGCTGTACGATGGCGGTTCCCAGGGACGAATCGGCAGATGCTACGCCGCCCAAGAGACTCCGCGCAAGGGTCAAGTCGCATTCCGTATGCAGTCCGCTTATTGATGCTCAGTGTGGATACTTGACTGGCGTACCGGCTTTGATGCGAACGCCGCCCTGCACTTGGTCCAACTCCTCTTTCGACAGCTCTTCCGTCGAACTCTGCGCAGGCTTCCGAACGGGAGGCCTTGTATTCTTCTTTTCTTTGGTCTTGTGGTGTACGGGTTTCACATTTAGCTTCTTTTGAGTCCAGTATTCCGTTTAAACTTTGATAACATTCTGCGAGAAAACCTCTCGTGAGCGAGATGCGCCAAATCCACGTTAAGTCGTTAAGTTGCTTTTGGGACTGTGCTCGACGCGTATTATTTCTTCACTGGCGCGGAGCCCTGCGTGACAGCCTGAGCACCCAAAGCACCTGCGAGCAAGAGCATTCGTTGCTGTGCTTCATAAAGCTCGTTGCTATTATTACCTCCGCTCATTTTATTCAGCTCTTCCGCCGACATCTCTTTCTCTGGTAAAGGGACATCCGTTATTTCTTCAGGCTTTTTGATTTCGTCGCTCATTTGATTCCTCCAGTGAGTGTGATTGCCCGATACGTGAAGAAGCAATTTTCTGGCGTCAGGGCCAGGGGCACAGTCGTGCGCTCATTTATCATCGGAAACGCTTGATTGGCAAGGGTTTTGTTGATTGGAGAAGGGACACTGCAAGTGTCGCCAGATCGTCGGTGGGAGGCGGAAAGCTATCCGATGAGATAGCCGGCTCTCCACATGGATATGCAACGGCTATGTTATTCTGTCTTCCCGTTTCCTCTCCGCACAGGAGAGGCCCATGCTCAAATCTGATTTGTACCGAGTACTTCGCACCGAACTTCACCGGCACGACTTCTCCACATTCGTTGACGAGCCGCCGTCTATCGCCTAGGGCGGGAACGGCGTCGTTGTAATCGGTTGCCCGACGTGCAGGAAGAAGTTTGGTACGATGCCACAGTTTTTAGATCATTTGACAGACGATGTGCTGCCAGCGGTGCTGGACAGGTTGAGTACGGAGAAGTGGCGGCAAACCAGTCCGCTGGCCGGAAGATTCAGATTGTTTTCGGTAGCGTGACGGCGCTACGATGAAACCGCTGTTACGACTGCCGCAGCGAACTCCGAGGCTCACCGTGTTGAAACATATGTTCGACAAGTTCCAAGAATTGCTCAGCAAGGCCAGAAGATGGATGCCGCCCGAGGACAGTAGGTTCTACCGTGTACGTTACACGAGTACTCCAACATGGAAGCCTTGGCGGGACTATTAACGCTAGCCTGCTCTCCCGTATCCTCCTCGGAAGCGGTCGGAGGGTGTATGACTGCTCCCAAGCTTTCACCCAAGATGGCCCGCTGCGGTACTCCCGAATTGCGGCTGGGGGGACGCCGCTTCCCAGTTTTAACGAAGATCACCTAAGCCGATGCCGCCGGGAATTCCGACAGCCTTGCATCGAACGCCACAGTTTGAATCCCGAAGACACCGAACGAATATGCTGGTTTAATTTAGAGGCGCTGACGCTAACGATTGTCCCAGAGCGTGAAGCAAAACCCTAAACCCAAGCGCTGGCGGCAGTGGTTGCAGCATAACGCCGCAATCAAATCCTAGGCTCGGTTGTGCGTGTCATTCCTCGCATCGCCCGCTTCAACCGGATGTGCCGGGAAATATTCCTTACTTAATCTGATCCATATTCTCTTTCTTGCTTTGCCAGATTTTCCCAAGTAACTGCTTGCCGCTGCCCGCAACGTTCTCTAGCAGCTCGTTGAAGAAACGAGTTTTGTGAGACTTCGGTTCTGAATTTCCATGGTTATCACTGAATCGTATAGGAGCCGTTTGGTGCGTTATATCCGCTTAGCTGGCCCGAAGCGGTACCCGATGTCATGCTTCTGCCATCAGGTTTCGCAATCGGCAGAGGTTATAGGCAGCCCCGGTAAAGGTGAACAGCCACCCAACCTTGTCGATCCCTCGCAGCTTCACTTTCCTTAACATCCCGACCATCTTCATCCACCCGAACGACTGCTCCACTCGTTTTCGCTTCCGCTGGCTGATCTCATACCCGGCGTGCCGTGTGGTCCGCTCGTCTACCGCGCTCCTGCGTTTCGTATCGTTCTGCGCCACATGCGGGGTAATGTTCATCTCGCGGAGTTCTCGTACGAATTCCTGCGTGTCGTAGTTTTTGTCTCCTCCTAAAGTGACCCGCTTTCCGCTGGGGATGGCCTCGGCCATGAGCATCGCTGCATCTCGCTCCGCTCTTCCATTCGCCTCGGTCAGAAAAGTCTGCACCAGAAGCCCATTACGGTTCTCCATCAATACATGCCCCAGGTAGCCGAGCTTCGCTTCGCTTCCTTTGGACTTCCTGAACAGCCGCGCCTCGGGATACGTCGTCGATTCATCGGGTCTGGTTCTTGCGCTTCTCCCCGTGAAAGTCGACCTCTCCTCCAGGCCCGGGCGGCTTCCCCTTGCCGTCCTTGCGCCGAAAGCTCTTTTGACTCGCCCAGGCCTCGATCAGCGTTCCGTCCACCGTGAAATGTTCATCCGACATGTACGGCTTGGCTCGTTCCAGCACTCGCTGAAAAAATGACTCCGCGATCTCTTCGTTCAGCAAACGCTCCCGATTCTTACTGTACACCGCGTGATTCCAGACCACCTTCGACTCCATATTCCATCCCCACAAACCACCGGAACAGCATGTTGTACTGTAGTTGCTCGATCAGCATGCGCTCACTGCGCACCGAGTAGAAAACCTGCAACAGTAGTGACCGCAACAGCCGCTCCGGGGCAATCGATGGGCGCCCCACATGAAGGTGTACAAGTTCGAGAACTTCGGCGACATCTCCTTCAGAATCTCGTCCACCATTTTGCGGATCGGCCGCAACGGATGATCCGCGGGAACGCGCTTCTCTGGAGAAATGTAGCTGAAAATTCCTTCTTGTAGGTCATCGTCGCCGCGCATTCACTCGCCTCCTTGGCCTTCCTTCACTCAGACGAGTTCTTTTACATTAAAGTTGCAGTGGGACGGGATTTTTCAACGAACTGCTAAATCTTGCTCAGACAACTCTGGCGATGCCGGTTTCTGTTCTGGTTGTTCCAGTTTCTTGATTTCGTCGCTCATTTGATTCCTCCTGGGAATTGTAATTGGCCGATACATCGTTGAGAGGAATTGTCTGGCCTCCAGCGACGGGGGCTTGGTCGCATCCGTTTTTACCGCCCGCAGTTTAAGTTCCACTCCTAATACTTCACTTTATTGCCAGCAGCACGTCACAAATCGATGGTGGTGTACTTAATATGCTTGTTGCTGCTCGCTCCGCCAACGACTTCGTTCAATGCTTTCTCGGGCAAAGGTGCATCGGCGATCTCTTCAGGCTTCTTGATCCCCGGTTCCGGTTCAACGCCACCCTTGCGGAGCGGGATTACGCGCACACCGGTATTTGGACGCTGCGAGCCCCAATGCTGGCTCTGTCGACCCCTGATCTGGCTCTAGCGCTTCCTCCGGGAACTGCCCTCCAGCCCCAGCTATTCATCCGAAACACCACCGGCAAAACCCTCACTGCAAACCTTCGCTTCAACCGGCGCAACGCAACCAATACTGGCGCGGCTCCAGGGCCGTCGTTGACCCTGAATCCTTATGAAACCCGCAGGATCGATGTGGCGGCACTTCAAGCTGGCGGAACGCTTCCCAAAGACGCGAATTGGGCCTCCGTGACGCTAACCACCAACGGCCTGCCGGACGAACTTATAGCAGTAGCGGCCAGCTACGATCAAACACTTCAATAATTTGCGCAAACACCATTCTCCGACCAGCTTTCCTTCCGTTGGGAAGGCGGCATGTGGCAGTACGATTCCTATCACCATTCCATCATCAGTGCCGGTAACGGCGGCACAAAGCCAACCCAGCCCGCTTTCACCATCTTCTACAACCAAGGCACGCAGCGATACGACTTGGAGCAGACCCTCCAACCAGACGGTCAGATGTGGATCGACGTAGGCCAACTAATCCGCGAACATGTACCCGACAAGAATGGCAAGTTGCTGCCGCCAGACCTGACCTACGGCTCGTATGAGTTTCGCGATCTCACCAACACCGGCATTGGTTCCCTGTTCGAAGGCAAAGTCATCTACGACAAAACCTACGGACACGTGGCATACGGTTGCGCGGAGTGCTGCGGTTTTTCAACCACGGTCCCGTGGTATAACCCCGTCGGAGTCCCGATCTACACGGCGGTTGCGGATGGCGTCAACGCCCTTAATTCGTGCGCCAATATTTTCGAAGATGAGAGCTCGTCCTTCTACAATAACTGGTCGTCCGCCAACACGGCGATCGCCACCGTCGATAAGTATGGAAACCATACCGGTGTAGCTCAAGGGTCGACTACCTCAAAAACTCAGGGGTCGCTGCTATCCCCCTCGCTAAAAGTATGTCCCCTGCTTGCCAGAACTCCCAGCGGCGGCGTCAACGTCGCGCCGTCGATACTTCTCGGCGGTTGTGGCGGACAAAACATCACCGGCACGACCCAGCCTGTGGTAGTAGGCCAGCAGATTAACCTGTGCGCGTCCTACGGTAGTATTTCAGCCACGAGTCAGTCCTGGACGGTCCCGGGAACAACAGTGGGCGGCTTTAACACCGGCCCAACGAACGGCGGGCCGACGACTCCAACCTTTAATCAGCAGTCGACCATATTTTACTGGACTGTTGCGTCGAGCTCCGCGCAAACTGTTACATTCACTCTGTACTACGGCAGCGGTCAGAAGGCGACGGCTCAGCCGCAATTCAATATTTCCGCGCCAACGTCGCCGAGCGTCTCCGTGCCAGCACTGGGGCAGTGGGAGATATTCACCGGCTCTGGACAAGATTTCTTCGATGTAGTTGGGCGGTCTACATAAGGCTTAAACCGGTTCGGGTTCTACGCCTTATCCAGTTCAGATATCGGGTTCCTACTGTACAGACGCGATTAGTCTAACATGTCACGATGTTCGACGAATCCGAGGTCCTGTGCAAAATAACCCACGTTGGCGAGAATTGTGCGAACAAGCATCTAAAGAGCAAGACCCGAAGAAACTAATCGCACTCATCAAAGAGATTAATGACATTCTCGAAGCAAAACAGCACCGTTTGGAGGGTGCGCCGGCGAAAGAAACTGCCTAGCCCTGCCGTCGCCTTAAGCCCGATACATCAAGTCCGTACGTCGATAGACTGCGCTTTGGCCGCAATTGGGGCACGCGCACTCAACACCTTTTGGCGGGAAGTCTGATTTAAGCGCTAATTCGAATGACGCCATCCCAACATCGTTAATTTGCGAGTGTTCGAATCTAAATTTGCAGTTCGGACATTCAAGAACCCATTTGGGCATTGTCGCCTCAAGCACAAGAAAAGTTGGCGGGTCGCTGAGGAAGAACGAACCGATGAGAAGGAATGGTTAGCGTTTCACCGTTTTTGCTTTTTGATTGCGCGTGGCTTATTTGTTGCCAAATTGAATCGAACCGTGACTCCATTTTCATCACTCAAATTTCCTACAAACTTCTGGACCGGAGTTGGTAACGTGCGGATGATCGTGGGCAGCGCTATTAAATCATGCTTTCGGGCGAGTGCGGGGTTCTTGGATACGTCCACCACTTCAAATTTGTATTGGCCCGGCATCTCTCTATCCAGCAATTTCTTGAGGTTCTCTGCGGCCCCTGAAGACTTCCCTGTATTTCCCGCGACGTAGATTCGAACCACGTATAAGGGCTTGGCCATTTCGCCTTTTACCTCGGGTTCCGGACATAGTAAACCATCCTAACTTTTTGAGAATACATGAAATCGTGGAGCGCACCTGAGTACGCAAACGTTCCCCTGACTCCCTCAAGAAACTGTTTCTGCTGGACGAGATTCACATCTCTGATTACGCTGCCGCTCACCCCGGGGCACAGTTGATCCATAAAAGTATTTGGACGCGTAAGGAACGAACTGTATGGCGTAACAAAGCGGTCGCACTACGATTGCTCCAATATCGGAGAGCAATATGGCCGCAATTATCTTAGGGTTTTTCGCAACCGTCGGGATTGGGGTTTTAGCTCTTATCTCCTACTTATTCTATTTGACACCCGGTCCTCGCGATCGCTTGGACTAGTTTGTTTGGTAGACTCAACCGTTCTGGCAGTCTCCACGATGGACGCCAAGTTATCAATCTTAGCTATATCTATCTGTTGTACGCGGGCGTACAGTCAGTCGGTACTGCCCCCGGGAAGGAGTCTCCATGACGAACCCTGAAATTTACGGTTGGCAGTTGGTATACGCTCAAGCAATTCTGGAAACAGATGATTTGCTGATTACCGGGCGAATCTACGAGGCCATATCCGCAATCGAACAGAGACGCCTCAGTCCTGTTGAAAGTAACAGCGATGAGGAGTGTGCTCTGAACGACGCGGGGGTAGGAATTAAGAAGGCTCTGATTACCGAGAGGACGGACAGATTTGCTTGTAACGATAACTCCGGGTCACTGGACTCTTAGGCTCTGAGCTCGCGGCCGCCCACCCGCGCCCAACTCTAGTCTTTTTGCTAGGGGGCACTTCCATCGGAGATTCAATACAACAAACACGCTCTGAAAACGGCGATCAGCCTGTGCCGTTTCATTTGTTGCGCGTACGATTCGGGTCCTGCAAATCCCTCAAGCTTTTTGAGTTTGCGCCGGAACAGAGGACGAAATAGCCGGGACAACAGGACAAAGACTCCATGCTTCCTTTCGGGTCGGAGACGGAAGCATTCGCTCTAAGCCCGATACAACAAATCGGTACGTCGGTAGAGGGCGCTATGTCCGCAATTCGGGCAGGCGCACGCGTTACCATTCGGCGCAAAATCAGGTTTCGCTGGCAGATACAAGTTGTGCAGGTTTGACATTCCCATGTCGTTGATTTGAGAGTGCTGAAATTGCGTCTTACATTTCGGACAAAATAGAATTGATGCGGACATCTGTCACCTCGGATGGGGTGACAGCCAATAAGCTGGAGAGCACCGCTACGTCCGTACGATATCGTACCAAGAGGACAGCAAAAGACAATCAGGTCTTTCAGGTAGTTTAGCAGTTCGTTGAAAAACTCCGTTCCACTGCAACTTTAATGTAAGAGAACTCGTCTGAGTGAAGGAAGGCGAAGGAGGCGAGTGAATGCGCGGCGACGATGACCTGCAAGAAGGAATTTTCAGCTACATTTCTCCAGAGAAGCGTGTTCCTGCGGATCATCCGTTGCGACCGATCCGGCAGATGGTGGACGGGACCCTCAAGGAGATGTCGCCGAAGTTCGCGAATGTACTCGAAAAAGGGGCGTCCATCGATCGCGCCGGAGCGGCTATTGCGCGCACTGCTGTTGCAAGTTTTCTAACGGTCCGCAGCGAGCGCATTGATCGAGCAATAGAGTACAACATGCTGTTCGCTGGTTCGTGGGGATGGAGATGGACGAGGCGGTATGGGATCAGCGGTATATAGTAAGAACCGTGAGCGTTTGTTAAGAAGAGATCGCGGATGGTTTTTCATCGGGTGCTGGAAGGAGCCAGGCCAACATGTCGGACGAACATTTCACGGTGGATGGAACGTTGATCGAGGCCTGGGCCAGGCACAAGAGCTTTCGGCGCAAGGATGGAAGGGCAAGCCACCCGGGCCTGGAGGAGAGAGGTCGACTTTCACAAGGAGAAGCGGACCAACCAGACCCATGAATCGACCATGGATCCCGACGCTAGACTGTTCAAGAAATCAAAAGGGAGCGAAGCAAAGCTCGGCTACCTGGGGCATGTATTGATGGAGAACCGTAACGGGCTTCTGGTGCAGACTTTTCTGACCCAGGCCAACCGGAAGAGCGGCAAGCGAGATGCCGCGATGCTCATGGCCGAGGCCATCCCCAGCGGAAAGCGGGTCACCTTGGGAGGAGACAAAAACTACGACACGCAGGAATTCTGCGACCAGAACTCCGCGGGATGAACATCACCCCGCGGATGTGGCGGAAGAACGATACGAACCGCAAGAGCGCGGTGGACGAGCGGACCACGCGACATGTCGGGTATGAGAGTGAGTCAGGCGGAAGGAAAACGAGTGGAGCAGTCGTTCGGGTGGATGAAGATGGTGGGGATGTTAAGGAAAGTGAAGCTGCGAGGAATCGACAAGGTCGGGTGGCTGTTCACCTTTACTGGCGCTGCTTACAACCTCTGCCGATTGCGAAACCTGATAGCGGAAGCATGACATCGGGTTCCGCTTAGGGCCAGCTGCGCGGATAGAACGACCAAATGGCTCTTATGCAATTCAGTGGATAACCCTTGAAATTCAAAACCGAGATCTCACAAAACTCAATTCTTCAACGAGCTGCTAGAATCCTGCTGTCGATAAGTGAATCGTCGGTTTCGCACACTGCTGCTAGATATGCCGCTTGCCAAGGATAAAGGGCGTCCATAACAAGTCTCCTTAAATCGTCACCTTTCTTTGAGCGTTCACTCAAACTTCGCCAAATATTAAGCGGGATAGCCATATTCCGCCGCAATACATTATTTCCTGTATTTCAAATACGAATTCTCAGCGTACGGTCGAATAGATCATGGCGCGATGGATTCTGAAGTGCGACAACTGTAATTTTGAAATACTCACCCACTCGATGATCTCTGACCAGAGCGCGGAGAGTTATTTCCTGCCTCAAAAGCCTGTTTTTGCCGATACCGAATTCGAGTGTCCCAATTGCGGCAATAAAGACACCTATGTAGTGCTCCCCCGTATCCTCCTCGGAAGCGGTCGGAGCGTGTTTGTGACCGCTCCCAGGCGTTCAACCAAGATGGTTCGTTGTGGCACCGCCGATTGCGACTGGGTTAATCACTGCCCAGCTTTATGAAGATCACCTAAGCCGATGTCGTCGCGAATTCCGAGGGCATTGGCATTGAACGGCATGGCCTCGATCCCAAGGACACTAAACGAATCTGCTGGTTCAATTTAGAGGTGTTCACGCTGACGCTCGTCCCAAAGCGTAGCCATGACTTTCGCACCGAACTTCATAATTTGCTTCGTTGCCCTCTACATCTCGCTGCATGTAACCTACGTTCGGGTGGGTTTCTAACTGGAGGCGTGATTCCTGGCGTCGATCCCGATTTGGACGCGAAGAAGATTGTTCGGAATAAGCCGCGATGAACGTAGCATCTGTCCTCGATGGGCTTCACCGCACCGTAGTTGATCTGGGTGTTATCGCAATCACGATTTTATCCTTCGTCCGAGTTTGTTTGCATGAGATACGACTTATGAAAGGTCGGAAAGGAAGAAAGGAAGTAAGCGTTCGTTTCTGGCCGTCTTGAAGTTGAGCGGCGCAAGCTTTCAGGGACGTTTCGTGTTTGCGGGATTAAGTTCGTCGGTGAAAATGTCTTCGGTGTGGGCGCGGGCGATGGCAAGATTCAGGCGGGACAGCAACTCTGTCAGGGATTCACCTTTTTGGCGCTTCAGCATGGCCAACGTGTGCCTTCCCTCGTGAGCGATGGCGACGCATTCCTTGAGCGGAGGAACAACCCCGATGGTGATAGCCCCGCGTGCGATGGTCTCTTCGATGTAGGCTAGTTCTGAAAGACTGCTGGTTGGGTGGTTCGAAGCAGCCTCTTGGTTTACGCCGCCTCGTGTATCGGGAGCTTCAGACTTACCGCGACGTTCCAAGGTAATAACTCCTCGATGCGATTGATCGGGTGGTCCGCAATGCGGGACAACACGTTTCGCAGATAGCTTTCGGGATCAATGCCATTCAGTTTAGCACTCCCGACCAGACTGTAGATCGCCGCGGCACTCTCTCCCCCACCGTCGGAGCCCGCAAAAAGAAAGTTCTTTCTGCCGAGGGCTACAACCCGCAACGCTCGCTCCGCCGCATTATTGTCGATTTCGATGCGGCCGTCATCACAGAAGCGCAGCAGCGCTTCCCACCGTCCTAGCGCGTAACGAACGGCCATGGCGGTATCGGATTTTCTCGAGAGTTTCCCTAAGGTCTCTTCGAACCATTGCTTCAGCGATTCCAACAGCGGCCTGCTGCGCGTGTTGCGAACCTCACGCCGCTCGTCGGGCGGACGTCCTCGGATTTCTTTTTCGATGGCATACAACCCCGCGATGCGTGCCAGAGCCTCCGCGGCAACGGGAGACTTGTGGGCGACCTCAAGATCGTAAAACTTTCTCCGTACGTGCGCCCAGCACGCCGCTTCCTGAACGCGGCCTGCTGCATAGATTTGATCAAAGCCAGCGTAACCATCGGCTTGCAGTGTGCCGGTAAAGTCGCGCAGATGAGATTGCGGATGTTCGCCCTTGCGATCCGGTGAATACGCGAACCATACCGCAGCGGGTGTGCTGTCTCCTGCGGGACGATCGTCGCGCACATAGGTCCACAGCCGCCCGGTTTTGGTCTTGCCCAACCCGGGTGCCAACACCGGAACCGGAATGTCATCCGCGTGTAGTTTGCCGGCAGACAGAACGTGCCGACGCAGAGCTTCGACCAGCGGCGCCAGCAGTTCACTCGATCCGCCTACCCACTCGGCCAGGGTGGAACGATCCAACTCCACGCCGGAACGTGCATAGATCTGCGACTGTCGATAAAGAGGCAGATGGTCACAGTATTTCGAGGCCAGCACATGCGCCAGAAGCCCGGGACCTGCAGTGCCTCGCTCGATGGGCCGGCTCGGGGCTTCCGCCTGCACGATACGATCGCATCCGGCACAAGCCAGCTTGGGACGAACAAATTGGATGACTTTGAGACTGGCCGGCACGTATTCCAGAATCTCCGAAATATCCTCACCAAGATGCTTCAGCTTCCCTCCACAGTCCGGACAAGCTTCGTGCTTCGGAAGACACCTTCGCACTTCCCTTGGTAAGTGATCGGGGAATGACCGCCGCACTGGGTGCGCCACCGTAGCGCTTCCCGTTGACCCTTGGGTTGCCGTCGTTTCTTTCCTTCGCCTCACTTCCAACTCTTCCAGTCGCAGTTCCAGCTGTTCGATCTGACTTCCCCGCTTCTCCGATGACCGGCCGAACTGCATGCGACGCAGTTTCGCGATGAGCAGCTTCAAGTGTTCGATTTCCACATCGCGCGAAGCAAGCTGCTCACGCTGAGAAAGTATTTCTTCTTGCTGTGTGGTGAGCTGTTTCCGATGAGAGAAGGCTTGCACCCGCAGCTCCAGGATGATGGACTTCAGCGCTTGGGAATCGAGTTGATCGAGATCAGGAAGGGTGGGGGCATCCATTGCCGCGAACCTAGCGCAGTTCTTTTACAGCTTGATGAAAAACACATCAGCAAAATAACAAAATCTTTTCTTCACACGGCCATCTGCGGATCGTGGCTGCGCACCGGACGTCGCCAATCGATTCCTTCGAGCAACATCGATAGCTGCGCCGGTGTGAGTGCGACCGTTCCACTCGTCGCCTGCGGCCAGACGAATCTTCCCCGCTCCAGTCTCTTCGCGAACAGACACAACCCGTCGCCATCGAACCACAGCACTTTGATCAAGTCACCGCGCCGACCACGAAATACGAAGACGTGACCTGAGAAGGGATTCTCCTGAAGTGCCGTTTGCACCATCCCGCTCAGTCCTGTAAATCCTCGACGTAGATCCGTTACGCCTGCGGCGATCCAGATGCGCGTTCCTGACGGTAACCCGATCATCCCAGCAAACACTCGATGGCCGTACGCAACACCACCAAGTCCACGTGCCCTGCTACACGAACCGTCCCTTTGCTGAGCTTGATCTCCAGCGACCCGACCGCGGGTGACGAAGACGCGGATTTACCGCACATGCTATCTGACAAGGTTACAGGCAGGAGCCTGCTGCTGGGGGTCGTACCAAGCTGCCCTTCGCGATACTTCTTGCGCCAGTAAAAAACCTGATTGGCGTTGACGGCATGCCGCCGCGCCACGCGGGCCACCGACGCCCCAGCTTCTAACGTCTCTTCGACGATTCGTCGCTTCTCTTCGACTGATCTTTTCTGCCTCTTTACCTGGCTCGCAACCTCAACAGCCATCTGCCCGGAAGTGTCCACTTATCCCCTCGTGGACACCTAGCGATGGGCCCACAACCGGCAGCATCCTTAATTACTCACACTTCGTCCACACGGTTCAGACCGGACGCTTACGAAAGGAAGGCAAGTCAAACAGTAGAAGTGACATCAATAGCGGAGCCGTCAGGCGCGTGATGAGTTCCATCGTTCAGAAGACTACAGGACAATTTCGGGTGCTGCACGCCCTACTCGCTGGCTCCGGGCTTCGCATTGGTGAGGCTCTTGGTCTGGAAGTAGAAAATATCTCCAAGGATTTCAGGACGCTTCATATCCGGCAATCCGTTTGGGAAGGCGTCAAGCAGAAACCGAAAACGGCGAGTGCAATTCGGGATGTCGATTTGTGCCCTGCTCTGGCTGCGATGCTGAAGGTGTTCATCGCAGACCGAAAGATAGGACTCTTATTCCGAAACGCACTTGGCAAGCCTCTTGCTCAATCGAACGTTCTGCGCCGAAGTCTGCATCCGGTGTTGGAACGGCTCGAAGTTCCCAAAGCAGGCTTCCATTCATTCCGGCGGTTCAGGGCTACACATTTGACGAAAAGTCGTGTACCAGAATCTCTGGTGAAGTTTTGGATGGGGCACGCTGCGACGAGCCAGACCGAAGAGTACGTGAAGTTATTTGGTGAGGTTGACTACCGAAAAGAGGTTGCGGACAGCGTCGGATTGGGCTTTGAACTTCTGCCAGAAAAGCCAATTGTCCGTAGTGTCCGTAGAAAAGCGGTTGAAGTGCAAATTGAAAAAGCCGCGTAACTGATAGATTGGGAAAGGTTTAAAGTGGTGCGCCCGGGGGGATTCGAACTCCCGACCTTCTGGTTCGTAGCAAGCCATAGTCAAAATCTAACAGGCTTGTTTGGTGTCGCTTACAGACCACGAAACGCCCTTTGACCCGCACAATGATACCTAAATGAACAGGTCACAGTTACTTTCAGCTGCGGCCCATATCGGGACGTAGGTCAGGTGGCTTTGGACCGATTCGCTCAGACAGTTCGAAGTCTTGGCCAACATGTAAAGCTTCTTGATCGCTGCTTGGCAAATCCAGTTGAGCGTTGCCATATTTTTCCTTCAGCTGGACAAGAATTCGCCCATCGGTAACTGTGTTGATCCCGGTGACCTTCAGAGTGAATTTCATGTGAACCTCCTGGTGAGTTTGAATGTTCAGCGTTTCTTCTTTACCGGCTTTCCTGTATTTGGATCAATGTTGCGGTAAAAGCCAGCTTTGAGGCCCTGCCTGACGCGCTCTGGAGGAAGCACTTCTCCGCCCTGCATCTCCGCAAGAGGGACACTTCCTTTTTGTGCCGATTAACGGCATCACCTTTCGACATTTAGAGCAGTGATAAAATTCGGTCATGGCGCTATTTCGGGGCTCGTCGAAGCAATCTAGCGAAGCGTGGATCGGTCTTCACTTGTTGGCGCGTTAGGACCTTCGCATCGTAAAAGCTGGATTCTATATGTGTGTTATGGATTTTTCGTTGGCACACGTAAAGAAAAGTGCCATCTTTCGTGCGGGATGATCTTTTAAAGGTGAAGGTCAAACCGTTGATTTGTGCCTTCCAGCGCTTGTTTGCACCACTCTTCTTTCTCGCCATGCCATTTTCACCTCCAACGTTCTGAGTGTATCAGTTGACTTACTACTAACGATTGCGACGTGCCCTTTGTAGTAATGGCTCATCGCAGCCTATAATGGCAATAGATCGGGGACCCTTAAATATGGAACCTAAAGAAATGTGTACGGCGGTGTTAGCAGCGTCAATCGTTTCGGCAGAACATCACGCTATTGAAGCGGGGCTGCCGCCCGAGCCCCACGTGGAAACGGAGATCACCGCACCTGTAGCGAATCCGAACGTTTCCACCTCTGAAGGTGGCGGTTCACGAGCTGTGGGGATTCCGTACAGGACTTGGCCCCTATGGCGTCGCAATCACGACCTCACTGGATGGCAAAGGCGACAGCGAAAAAATGCTGACAGGCACTTACGGATAAGGCCCCGTTGCGCTAGCCAGTCAGGAGCTTGAATTCGCCTTCAGCATCGAAAGCCGACCCCTGAGGAAGGTGGAGAATCAGCATTCCTCCCATCGCCTGCTCCCAAAGGCCACCCACGGCGGCTACCTGCTCAAGAAATCTGGTTAGCCCTTCAGACTCGGCAACCTTCTTGGATATTGCCCATCGCAGTGTCACATACGATGATTTGCCCAAGACACTGACGAACCGAATTCTTCCCTCGTCAATGGGTTCCGCTGCGATTACATCCCCGAGGTTGATTGAGTCATCGAAAAATGAGGATTCCTCTAGACGGTAACTCCCACTGCCCAGCGAAGTGAGACTAAGCTGTTCGGTTAACCCGTCAGCAAAATGGACTTCGTATAGTCGTTCTTCTGAGGGCATAAGACGCTCCGTAAGGCTGTGGCACTACTGCCGCAGGATTAGACCTAAAGTACCATTTGCCGTGTATAACGTCTGTCATACACTCCACGGCATGGCCAAAAAGCTCACCGCCGTGCGAATCAAAGAGAAAACGTTGGCCGATTTGTTGAAGATTGCCAAGCGCGAGGACGAGACGGTTAGCGAAACGATCCGTCGAGCGTTGGATGATCTCGTGAGGCGAGAGGCGAAACGGAGAGCGTAAAGCGGGACGCATCGGTGTAATCAGCACCGACACGCCCCTGACACATCAACCTAGATTGGAGGCTGACATGGCTAGCTGTAGGGTAACAAAGTCCGTTGTTGCGAGATGTCCGTACTGTCCTTGGTCGAAACTGATCTTTGGCACCAGCAAGTGGGAATTGCAGTTGCAGGCGGCACGCATGACGATTGAGCACACGGCTAGCTTTAAGATTCCAACTCACAGCGCGTCTGGGGGCCAACAATGACCACTTTCGGCTGGACAATACAGATTCTCGTGTGGGTGGTGATACCAGTTGCGCTGCTCACTGTCATAGCGCTCTCGTTTGTCTTCGATCCCGCCACGCATCCGTTTTGGAATCCCCTGAAGCACGCCATTCGGGTCTTGCGACCCATCCTGTTCAATCTGCTGTTCTGGCTGGTCGGTTGTGTGATCGGTTGGGTAATTGTGTCAGTGATGATGAGCCTGCCGCTCAACGTTGTAGCGCTGGGCATCCTGGCGATGCTGACCGCCATCGCAGTGCTGCTCTGGCAAAGGTTACCGAGACGGCAAGCCTAGAATCGATTGGCGGGACTCGCTACCGCCCCTTCAGGACGTAATAGGAGCTTCGCTGGGCGATCATTTTGACCCTCCCAAGGGCGAACCCTAGACGAATCCTCAGTGTCCGATAATTATCTGATTATGTTAACCGCCAAGCTGTTGAAAACAAACAAAACGACGCCCACTTTCGCTCGTTATTCGTCTGGTGTTCGCCATTTTGGGGCTAAAATGAGGTCGAAAGCGAAGGTTGGGCGAACGCTCAAGACCAACAACTAACGGGCTTGGTGTAGGGCGTGCTTTCCTTCTTTGGTGGCGCGACGGTTTGCGCAAACATAAGGGCGAGGGCGTCGGCATCATCGGGCGAATCAATGCCGCGTTTCTTCATATCCTTTTTCGATTCCAGCTTCACCCGCACTCGATTGTCTAGCGTGTAGCCAGGAGCGCTCAAATCGGTCTCCAGCTGGCTGCACCCGTCGATTGCGCCGCTGATAAGCCATTCCTTCAGCTTGCCCCACATGAAATCTCTCATATAGGCGTACTTTGGGTCTGGTGAGTCTGCGCCAAAGTTCACTTCGATCACATTCTTGTGTCCAAGCTGTCTGAGCCTCGCCCCGACAGCTCCCGAAATGCCAGCCGAGTCGATAAACATGGTGTGAATCTTCTTTTTCGTCGGCCCATGCGTTCCAGTGAGCATATCGGCAAGCTTGACGATCATTACGGCGCTATCGCGAGTCTTTTCACCGGGAATTTTCACTGGTGGGATCGAACGAGCGTCGTTTCCACATCGGAAGCGAATTACGTTCTTGTCATTGCCTCCCCAGCTTAAATCTACACCACAGATAAGTGGCTCATCAGTTAATACAGCTACTTCGCGACGCTGTGCAGCCAAAATTCTGTCCATCTCTATGAATTGCGAGTCGTCAGCCCTCGGTGGAATGCCCTTAACGCGCACTCTTACAAAGTCGCTGTCCTCGCCACGGTCAGTTACCCATTCATTAATTAACTCTTTATTACTAAACTTGCAATTCCGCGAATCGATGGAGCGTGTGATCCAACGTCTGCGGCCCTCCCCGAACGTCACGTTGTAAAAACTTCCCTTACTGCGTGTGGCGTTGCCGAAACTGAAGAACATCGGCTCGCCATCAGTGAGACCGCCAAGCGCAACTTCCCAAATTTTCTCTGGGATGGCTGACGCCTCATCGAAAATGTAAAACGATGTGCTATCTGCAGCGTGCTGACCGGCAAACGCTTCGCTATTTTCTTCGCGGCATGACTGGGCCGAACAAAACCACGACTCCTTGAACTGACGGTGATAAATCCGGTCGTTGGTGACCTCAAACCATCGCCCAGTCAAGCATCGCTTTGCCCAGGTCTGAATAGTTGACCATGTGCGCGTCGATAGCTGCTGAAAGGTGTTTGCAGTGATCGTTCCCTTGGAGTGTGGACGGGTGCTCAGAATCCACAGCACGATCCAAGCGACCAACACAGACTTGCCAATTCCATGCCCACTGGCAGTGGTCATTCTCACGGGCATTACAGGAGTCACACCATCAAACCCTCGTGCCCTCACCTGCTTGCCTAGATCGTCTAGAAACTCAGCCTGCCAAGCGTCTGGCCCTGAATAATTCGCCAGCGGACCACTGCCCCAGGGAAACATGCACAGCACAAAGCCTAGAGGGTCCGCGTAGTACTCTGACGCAGCCTTCGCTAGCTCAATCTCGAAACTATCGGCCTGAGTTTCCATCAGCCCTTTATGCACTTTCCTGAGGTGTAGTCAAAGAAGCGCTTGTTGTGCTCCTCGACGCTAAGCGCATCGGTCACGGGCTTGAGTGTGGGGGCCTGTGGTGCAGGTTTCGCAACCACAATCGGCTTAGGTGCCACAACAGGTGCAACGGGCGCGGGTGGTGGTGATGGAATAACTTCGACACTTTGGGGCAGTGCTGGCGTTTCGATGGCTGGGCGACTTGCCGCTCGCTTCCTGCCTTCGGTCAAGATACTTGCCAACTGGTCGCCTGCTTCGACCGTCACAGGCGTATTAACCTTGCCGTATGCGCGGTCCGACAGCTCTTTGTAAACGTACGCATTTCCTCGGCACAATGCCTTCGCAAGAGCTTGATACACAGCCTCACTGTTCTCTTCAAGAATCGCCCGCGCAATAATCGCGGAGACATCAACTCTCGGCTTTCCTCCGGGGTTACCCGACACGCCTTTAGGAAATGGCTTAATCTTCAAGTTAGCGAGCGAGTTAGGGTGTCGCCCTCGGCCCTTCCCTGACGTTTTCGCTGTGGTGAGGGATTCGTCTGAGTTTGCTCTCTGTTCGATAAAATCAGCGTTCATCTGGTTCCTCGTCCTCTTGAAATGGATTGCTAAACCTGAGCAACCACAATCCGAATGCTTCGCTCGCTGGCATGTCTCCTGCCGCAATGACTTTGGCAACCCAGCGCCGTTCCTCATCGGTGGCCCTGGCAGGAAGCCATTCGTCAACGTCAGGTTCGTGGTCGCTCTCAACCTCTCGGCCAAATTGAATACTCCTAACGTCGCTGCGGGTCATCATTCACCTTCCACCATGCTTGCCAGCTTCTTTATAAAATGAATTGCTCCAACGCTGCCCCCGCCGAATAGCGCACCACCAGCGAGTTTGCCGAGTGCTTTTGCGGCTATCGGGTGATCTGCTGCAAATTGCGTGGCCGCTGAAATTCCCTTTTGTGCTAATTGCCCTCCCTGTCCCGCTAATGCACCCGCATCCGCTGCACCGCCCACAACTTCCGATAGGGCCGCTGGTGCACCAAACGCTGCTATAGCGGTCGGCACGGTGCGTGCAGCATTGGAGCGAGTTTCGGTTTCAACCTGTTCAGGAGTTACCTGCTTGCCTGCGGCTACAGCACGCGCAAGGAATTGAGAATCAGATTCGCCCGAACGCTTCATCAATGCGCCAGTGGATTTTGTGCCCAGCAAATCTCCTAGAGTGGAGGTTTTGGAATCGGTGAACTGGTCCGAGTTCGCGCTGTAGATCGGGCCGCCTTTTGATTGCTGATACGCACCGGGCGTTGATGCAGTTGGCGTTATGGGCTTCAGTGTGCTGGAGTCTGGATTCCAGCTTGAAGATGCACCTGTGGACGTAATCGGCTTGAGGGTGCTCGGGTCAGGATTCCATGCGGGACTGTTTCCCATTACTGTGCAACTCCGTAATCCTTGCTGTTGTTTGCATCCGTCCAGTGCATCTTATTGTCCGCACGGTTGAAAACCTGATGTGTTGCGCCAGGTGGGGGAGCGGTCGCTGCTGATGCCGGTTTGCGGTAATTCGGGGGATTCGGGTCCATTGACTTGTCAGTAACATAATTTACTTCTGAACCTAGCGCTGCTTTGAGCGTGGGACCGTCCATTTTTCCTGCGTTTGCCAAATCCTCGAAGTGTTCGAGCAGCGCTGAACCACCTCTGCTTCCCACATGGGCTTGCATTAGCAAAGTAGTACTCAGTCCCATCTTGGCACGTAGGGCCGCATACTCAGGGTCTCCAGCACCGAATTTTCCAGCTAAGAAGTCATTCCACCTGCCTGCCAGCGGGCCAAGTTTTCCCTCACTGTCGAGTTTGTCAACCAACTGCATGATTCCCATGTCTTCAGGCGCAGCGGTCGGATCGGCCTGCCCGTTGGCGAGTATCAGCCAATGACGAGCAGCGGTCGCTTTGTTGACCATATCGCTATCCGCTTTCATCGGATTCTGAAGGCCGAGCTGTTGAGCTTGAGAATATGGAGCCAAAATCGCTCTGCCAGTTTTCGGGTCCGACCCAATTACCGGATTGAGGTCTTGTTTGTCGCGGGCCAGTTCAAAAGTCTGATTACGCATGGCGTTCGAAACATCCTGTTGCGCCTTGGTGCCTTGGGCTTTTTCCATGGCCTCCATATTTTTATCAATCCGCGCGAAGTCTTCAGGAGACGCGCCGGGTTGCAGGGTGTATTCAGGTGGCAAAGGTTTCCCCGGATTAAGGAGCTGGTAGCGATTTGCCATCGCTTTGTTCAAGTTGGCAACATCGAGGGTTGGGCCGATTTTATCGCCTGTCACGGTGTTTACAAGTTGGCCGTTCAAAGGTTTCCACGCAGCGTTAGCCGTTTGTTGTTTCTGGTCGGCTTCCTTCGCTAACACCGAGCCGAGCGCGTAATGATTTGCAAACACGGTCGCGGCGGCATCGCCCGGGTACTGATGCGATATCGTTCCAGGTTGAATTGTTTTAGCCTGCTCCTCCTTTGTAATTTCCGCATCCCAAAGCGCATTTTTCTGGTCGTCAGGGGCGTTGATGATGGCTTGCAACCTTCCCCGGTATTGGTCCTGATTCTTGATTGTCGATTCGACGTTGCTGGAGTTTGTCGCGGCGTCATCCTTAGCGATTTGAGAAGCCTTCTCCCGCATTGAGAGAATGTTGGTGGTCATCGTGTTGACGGCACTCGCGCTTCCGCCCGCATCGAGAACACCTTTGACCAAATCGTGAGGGTCCTGGCCATTCCACTGTTGATAGGCCGTAGTCATGGCCTTTTGATCGGCGATGCTCTGTTGCTTTTGTTGAATATCCAGCGCGTTGCCTTGCTGCTGTTGAGCTTGAAGCGCCTGCTGCCCGATAATGCTTTTAATCTGCATCGCCTTTTCATATTGCTGAATAGGGTCTGCAATCTGAGGGGCTTGGCCCATAAGTGGAATCGAAGCATTTATTCCGCCACCCATAGCTAGTTCACTCCTTTAGCAATTCGATTGTTCAACCAATCGAGATGTGCGCGTGAAAGCGCCTCGGCCTCATCGTCTTGTGTCGGCGCGTCGGCTGGCATAACTTCTTCTATCGGTGTTCGAGACAGCAAATTTTCGAGCGCACTGGCAACTAGTGTTCTAATCTCTGCTTCCGTTGATGCTTCAAACTTATTTCTGCTCATTGGACCCTCAATCAAACTTGGATTTTACCGATACCACCACCAGAGCCGAGTTGTTGTGCTCATGTTTGTCCTCCCTACCGACTTTTTGCGCGTGCCGCATCTTTAGAATTTGCGGCGCGTCGGAAATCGCGAAAATTTCCCTGTCCTATAGCCCGGTCTTCATCATTTCCGGAAGACGATCCCCTACCGCCCACTTCACGAGCCGGTGGGGGAGCCTTGGTCACTCGCTTCTCCGGTGCAGCAGCAACTTTCTGGTCGATATCCTCCATGATTGCCAGAATGCTTTGGCCACTCATGCCGTGGAAATTCCGGACCAATTGAGGGTTTTTGCATAGGTGGGTATAAATTTTCCCTGGAAACTTTGCGTCGGCCAGGACGTGTTGAATGAACTCACCAACCTCTCGTGACACAGGAATATTCCCCGCCTTATGCGCATCTTCATATTCGGAAGAAAGCTCACGGGCCATGCGAGCGGGCAACTCATTGAAGGCCTTGGTGTGGCGTTCGCGCCTCTCCGATTCGGTGGACGGCTCAGATTCGGTGCTTTCATGGTCGGCTTGGCGGTCGCCTTTGGAAACTCGCGTTACGTCACCGGAAATGGACTTCGTACTTTCATCCGACTTCGGCTCATCAACCGGGGCGTCGGGTGTTTCAAATCCTGACAGGCTAGATTCACTCCAAGATTTGGATTCGCCTTTTCCGCGTAGCCAATCTTGCCGTTCAGTTGCGGACATCTCCGACAAATCCTTTTCGGGCGTCCATGCCTCACGACTAACCGCATTGCCTGTGCTGATCTCGGATTCGGCTTGGTGGGGCGCGTTCGTTTCTTGACCGGGCATTATTTCCCTCCCGTAACCGCAAGATAATTTGCGGCCACGCTTTCTTTTATTAGTTTTTGTTCAACCTGAAGTGCAAAATTGAAAATTTTCTCCAGCGCGGCACCAAGTAGGAGCGGGTTGAGCTGGCGGCAAAAGTCTGGCGATTTGATTAAGAAATACAAAACGAACGGCCCTTGCTCCATCTGAACAACTGCTCGGAGCAAGTCCTGTCGCAATTCCGGTTTCGACTCTATGACCGCATCGAAGTCTGGGAATTTTGCACGCACGGCGACAGCGCGGGCATTGAACAACACCAACGACTGTGCAACGTGAGCATCAGCGGCTTGGCGAAGCTGGGTCTCGGCGCGGTCATACGCAGCGAGGCGGCCAAGCAATTCATCGTTTTGCGATTGCGCCTGCTCTAAGCGCGAGGCCAGATCAGCAACCCGCGAAGGGTCCGCACCTCTGAATGCCAGCGCTGATTCCAATTCCTTGATTCGTTTGCGCAAATCGCTGTAGCTCATCTGCCCCGGTGCCCTGACCCGTGCGATGCGCGGCGAGGGCGGACTGACAACATGTTCAGGCATGGCTTCAACAGGTGAGGTTAAAATTTCAGAGTCCATCTTTGCTCTGCTCGCTTTCCTTAATTTTTTCCTTCAACTCATCTGCCTCAGAGCGGGAGACAATCGCTGTGGTTTCCAATCCCACCAGACTGCGCAATTCGACAACCTGAGATTCAAGCGAAACGAGGCGGTCACTCATAGGCTGGTACCAAGCGTCGCGACGGTCCTGAAGTTTGCAGAGGCCTTCGTATGACTTGAGCTGAGCCTTGAGGGTTTCGTTAAGAGCTTTCGCGTTTTCGACTTCTGCTTCGTAGTTAGAGATTCGCGCCTTGAGAATGGCGTTCTCTTCCCTCAATGCTTCTTCTGGCGATTTGTCCAACCCAAACTGGGCTACGAATTTCCGCACGTCTTTGAAAATGTTCTCTGCTTCGTTCGCTGGCGATTCGTTAGGAGTGTGCTGAGGGCTGGTCGCTAGCAAGTTCGCCAAGGCATTCTGGCCTTCCGGCGGATTAATTCCACGGCGTTCGATGCTGATATCCCCAAGCGCTCCCCAAATCGCATCTCGAACATCCTCACTGAAACGGCGACGGCCACTCTCAATGTCGGCAATCAGCGATAGCTTGACGCCCGCCTTTTTGGCGAGGACTGTCTGAGTTACCCCGAGCAGTTTTCGCTTCTCTTTTAGAACCTTCGGGTCTTCATACCACATCGGCATCACGACACCTCATTGCGCCGAACACTTCAGCGCCATGTCAATACTGCCATAACGTATATGGGATTGTCAAGGCCCTGTTTTGCGCAACCAGACTGGATATTTCTGTGACATGCCCTTGCAATCCCATAACCATTATGGTATTCTGACTACGCCTTCTGAGAGAGGCGTCTTTGGCGCCTGGGCAACAGCCGGGAAAGTAAGGAAAGGTTTTATGAAAGTTACTGTAACCATCGAGCCCCCGTTTCGGACTAATCCCTCCATGCTCGCAAGCGCAACCGTCGTACTCGAAACCGAGGCGGGGACGGTGCGCATAAATGACTGCCGGTTACTGCAAAACAAAGCCGGTATCGTTTGGTTTTCGCTGCCTACCTACCACATACAGCACCCCTCGAAGCGGTCTGAATTCCTGCCAACTATCGAGCTGTCACCCGTGGCTACCCATGAGGTGACTGCGGAAGCATTGCGGGCATACCAGCTTTGGGCGATGGAGCGGGCGGAAGGGTGCGGGCAATGAGCGAAACCAATGTCACTCCCTTTCCCATCAGCGGCGACGAAATAAAGAAAAACGCTCTCGCAGCGCGTGGGTGGAGGGTCAAAACTCTGCGGGATGCCATCGAGACACCGGACACGGAGCCGCCTTGGGTTGTTGAAGGGCTGGTGCTTGGCGAGTCCAGCACCCTGATATCCGCCCTCCCAAAGCGGATGAAAAGCCTTAGCTGGCTCCAGGCATGTATGGAAGCCCCGGCACTTCACACGGTTTGGGGACACTTTAAGGCACCCAACGTCACGTCTACGCTGTTTGTCGAGACAGAAGACCCTGCTTGGTTGGTCGAGGCCCGCGTCCGAGGGCTTGCGAAGGGGCTGGGCTTGTCATCCGACACGCCCGGATTCAATTACCTCTGCACTGGCCCGTTCGACTTGCTGACCACCGGAAAGGAGTTGATTCCCCTGGCGTACGACATTTACAAGCCGGATTTTATGGTGTTCTCAACGCTTCAGAACATGATTCCCGGTAGGAGCATGACGGAGCAGAAGGACATGGCCTCCGTGATGGCGACGATTATTGAGCTGGCGCGAAAGTGCTGCCCAAGCGTTCTCGTAACCCACTCACCGCAGGACGATAAGAAACGGAGAGCAGCGGGGAGTGTCACGATTTCAGCGAATTTCGTAGTCGAGGGGCACTACAAGGCGAGCGATGCGGAAGGGAAAGCCGTTCACGTCCAGCTAAGGTCCAAAGCGGGGAGCGGTATGAGCGACTTTAGCTTGGAGCTGGAAACCGAGGGGGCAGGCAATGACCCTTCGGCGGTTCGGCGGATCGTGTACACCGGCAAGGGCGAGACCCAAAGCCGGTCCGAACACGCTTCCCTCATCTTGGCAGTAACCCCAGACATAGGAGTGGAAGAACTCATGGCCAAGACCGGCCTCGGTCAGTCCGCCGCTTACAGGGCTATCAGCGACTCAAAGCGGCTTCGGAGGAAAAAATGAGGTGGAAAACTTGGTGGAAATTCCACTGCCTGGTGGAACGAATTTCCAGTGGAATTCCAGTGTTTTTGAGTGTGGAAAAACTCGCGTATCCCTTTGAGAGCGCGAAGGATACGAGATTCCACTGCGTTTTGGTCCACTTAAGGGTTGGGAAAGATTCCACTGTGTGGGGTTCTTTAGAACCCCCACTGGAATTCCCTGCCGGAATGAGAGCGAATTCTTAGGCCAATGTCCTCTACAAACAACCCGCCCTGCGAAGCCTGCCGCTATGCCCTCCACCAATCTGGGCTCTGCTCCAATTCCCAATGCGAGGGGCATTACGACTCCTCGGGTCCGGTGACGATGACCGTTGCGCAGTTGCTCGAATCGTATGCGGACGTGCCCCTGTCCCATGGTCGCCAATGGGGTCCTTGGCAGCTCGACGCCGAACGCCTGACACTCGATTACAAGCCTGATGGTGTTTGGAGGTATGAGATTGACCTCGAACGAGTGCGAGATTCTGCATCGTTGCTGGATTGGATTTTTCAGATTGCCGGAAAGAGCTGGGCGACTCCAGAGGTCACAAGGGACTTGTTGAGTGCGCTTGACGATATTTTCGAGCCCCAAGCGAACCTATGCAGCGTCGGAGTTGGGAAGAAAATCAACCCATCGTTTTTGTCCAAGCGTTTGAGCCGGTGATTCGAGGCTCTTAGTTTTGGACTTCTAACAACCCTTTTCCCTCCGACCGCAGACCGGGGGCAACCGCCAAAGAATTGTGACTGAAGGATGATCTGCGATAATATTCAGCCCGCGACACCAGACAACCGGAAAGGGCCGTGTATGGCTCGCCGTGGTCAGGTGGGAACGATTGCAGTTAGCGGCAACTGGTATGTCGTTCGTTTTTGGAAGTATCCGACCGGCGCGAACAGAACTCACGCGAGTGAGAGCATCTGTCCGACCGATTGTAAGGCTGTTGGGTATCTTCCCAAAGGCGAACGGCGACGTAGGGCGAACGAAATTGTAGAGGCCAGCGGGGTCAATGACGCTCAGGAGTTCATCGACACGAATCATGGCGCTACGTTTCGGGAGCAAGCAAGCTTGGTTCCTGAATAATTCAATGAATCGCAAACGCAAACCGATTAAACCGGCCACATTGTCCACTTGGCAAAACTGCGTGGACAAATGGCTCAACCCGAACCTTGGAGATACGCTGCTTCCAATATTCACAATGCAGCCGTGAAGGCTCTAGTATCGAAAGATGAGTGAAGCGGGTTTATCTGCCAAGAGTATTTGCAACTACATTGGGCTGGTGAAGCTAATCATGGCGTCAGCCCTTGACGAGAATGGCGAGCAGCTATTTCCGCGCAAGTGGAACCATGATTTCATCGATTTGCCTGTGGTCCTGAAACAACACCAACCTGCGTTTACCGCCAAGACGATGAGTTCCATCGTTGAGAAAGCCAGCGGGCAAGAGCAAGTTTTGTACGCTCTGTTAGCCGGGAGTGGGTTAAGGATCGGTGAGGCAGTGGGCTTGGAAGTCAGGCACCTCTCCGCAGATTGCCGAACAATTACAGTCGAGCAATCCTGTTGGGAAGGCGAGTTACAAAGTCCTAAAACCGAAAATGCCTGCCGACAAGTTGACCTTGCTCCAGACCTCGCCCGGTTGCTCAAAGCCTTCACTGCTGGCCGTCAGTCTGGTTTGGTATTCACAAATCGGGTTGGCGCACCGCTTTCGCAAACAAATCTGCTACGACGTTCGTTACATCCGATTCTCGCGGAACTCAATGTGGAGAAAGCTGGCTTCCATGCTATGCGGAGGTTTCGAGCCACTTGGTTGAGGAGGCAGCAAGCTCCCGAAGACCTCATCAAATTCTGGCTTGGACACGCCAAACAATCTGTAACGGATGGCTACTCCAAGCTAGCGGAGGATGTGGAATTTCGTTTGGATGTTGCGAACAAGTTGGAACTGGATTTGTCGTTCCCGAGCTAGCGATACCTATGAGACTTAAAAAGGCGGAACAAAAGCGAATGGAGGTTGCCGCTTAGGCTCAACAAATTGTGCGGGTTAAAGTGGTGCGCCCGGGGGGATTCGAACTCCCGACCTTCTGGTTCGTAGCCAGACGCTCTATCCAGCTGAGCTACGGGCGCACATTTTTAAAATGTTAACACAGCTTTGCTGCGTTCCTCTACCCGTCAGGAGCTGGCGCGATCGCTCCGTGCGTGTCCTCGCGGCCAAAATGCGCCCCGCGGGCTTCGGGGCCGAGTGCGATCACCAGGGATCCCACCAGAAACACCACCAAGGCAAACCAGCCCATGGCTTGCGCATAACTCATGTGAGTCGCAAGGCGGGCTTGGATGTACGGGCTGCCGGCGGCCAGCAGCACTCCGAACTGGTAGGCCAAGCCGGGGAAAAATCCGCGCAGCTTATCCGGCGAGAGTTCGTTGATGTGGGCGGGGATGACGCCCCACGCTCCCTGCACCATAAACTGCATCAGAAATGCGCCGGCGAGAACGAGGGGCAGATTGGGAGCGAACATCCAAAGGGGAATGACCAGCACGCCGAGTAGGATGGCGGTCACCATCGCGCGGCGCCGGCCAATGCGATCGGAGAAATGTCCAAACGTTAGCCCTCCGAGGATCGCACCGATCATGGAGAACGCCGTGAAATCGGAAACGCGATGCGGACTGAATCCCTTTTGCTGCTGCAGATACGTGGGGTACATGTCCTGCGTGCCGTGGGAGATAAAATTCACCATGGCCATGAGCAGAACCAGGTAGGCAAATCGCGGCCAATTGCTGAAGATGGCGCGACGATAAGTCTTCCAATCCGTGCGCGATCGTTTCCACGCTTCGGTCTCGGTAACCTTTGCCCGAATGAACAGGGTCAGGAGTGCCGGCAACCCGCCGACGAAAAACAGCGGCCGCCAGCCCCAGTGGGGAAAAACGAAGCGATAGGCGCCCGCGGCCAGCAAAAATCCGAGCGCGTAGCCCTCCTGCAGCAATCCCGAAAGAACTCCGCGCCATTTTACAGGCACCGCTTCCATCGTCAACGAGGCGCCAACGCCCCATTCGCCCCCCATGCCGATGCCGTACAGCAGGCGCAACACCAGGAAGGTCGTGTAGTTCGGAGCGAGGCCGGAAAGAACTTCGATCAACGAGTAATAGAGGATGTTTACGATCAGCGGGACGCGGCGGCCGTAACGATCCGCCAACAAGCCGAACAAAATCGCGCCAATCCACCGGGTCGCGAGGCTCGCGGTGATCGTGAGCGCGATGGCCGAAATCGATGTGCCAAATTCCTTCGCGATGGGAGCGAAGATGAACGTCAGGATGAAGAAATCGAAGGCGTCGAGAGTCCAGCCCAGAAATCCGGCGGTGACGGCGTAACGGGCTGCGGACTTTTCGGCTGTTGTAGTCACTGAGAGATGGGAGCGCGAGCGGCGCGGCCTGGAAATATCCCTTCCACGAGCTGCCCATCTTTCACGACGGGCACGCCGTTTACAAGCACAAATTGAATGCCTTCGGAATATTCGAGCGGATCGTCGTAAGTGGCCTTGTCGATGACACGATTCGCGTCGAATACCGTGATGTCGGCATCGGCGCCCACGCGGAATCGACCTTTGTTCTGGAACGCTGGCGCGCGTTTTTCCAGGCGTTGCGCAGGCATCAACGTCATTTTGCGCAGGGCGGTCATCAAGTCGAGAGCTTTTTCTTCGCGTACGTAGTGGCCGAGCACGCGCGAGAATGTGCCCTGGCCGCGGGGATGCACTTTCGCACCGGTGATCATCATCCCGTCGCTGGCGATCATCACCATGGGGTTGGCCACCGCAGTGCGCGCCGCCTCTTCCGGAATCGAGTGGATGACCACGATTCCGCCTTGCTGGCGATATTTCTCGAAAGTCTCCGCCGTCAAGCGTTCTCCGGTCTCCGCCCATTGCAAGTCTTTGTAGGTGATTCCCTGGCTTTCTTGCCAGCCGGGATCAAAAATCGCCGACTGCAGCATGGTGCTCCCGGCCGTATAGGGATAGCACTCGGTGGTTACGTCGAGTCCGTGGCGTCGCGCCCCTTCGACCATGGCGATCAGGTCCGGCGTGAACTTCAATCCCATACTGGTGATGTGTACGACGTGGAGCGACGCTCCGGTTTCGGCCGCCGCCGCGACCACTTCTTCCAAGCCGGTCAATCCCGTCGCCGGCTCTTTGATCCCCGCATAACGCAAATGCACGTGCACGGAGGCGCCGTACTTTGCCGCCACGCGGAACATTTCCACGATTTCCTCGTGCGATGCTGCGGCCGTGTAATTGACGCCCATGCCTTCTGCGACCGCGCCCTGGCGAAATCCCTGGTTCATCGCCGCGATCATTTCGGTGATTTCTTCCGGACCGGCCGCACGACGCGCCGCATCCCCGGTGGGCAGAAAGGTGCCTGGATCGTGCATCACCCTCATGCGCACGGGGATGTGGCCGACGCTGACGCCGAAGTTGATCAGAGACTTCCCTTCCCGCGCTGCATACCATTTGGAGACATCGTCGGTGCCGACCTCGAGCTCCAGCGAGGTTGTCACGCCATCATGCGCCTGAAACTGGTAGTTTCGCGGCTCTTGTCCGTGTTCGTGGAGATCGATGAATCCCGGCGCGACAATCAAGCCGGTGGCGTCGATGGTCACCGTCCCCGCAAGTGGCGCGGCCGAAATGGCGGCAACTTTGCCTCCGCGAATGCCCAGGTTGCGTACCGCATTCAGGTTCGATTCGGGATCCATCACCTGGCCATTGGCGATCACCAGGTCGTAGGTCTCGTTTGCGGCGTCGGGTTTCTTGCCAACGGCGCGAGCAAATGCGAACAGCAGAAACACACTCAGGATTGCCGCAGCGCCAATCTTGCCGAACGAGAACTTTTGGAAAGGCATTCGTGAGTCCCCCGGGAAATTCTGCCGGCGGTAAGTCTATTGAACTCGGCTCAAAAGGGAAACCCCGGGTCTTCTGGGGGGAGAAGACCCGGGGTTGGGGGTTACTGCTTGAGGGGGGCCGGAGGAAACTCGTTTAAATTTTGGTTAATGCACCTGGTGCGTCGAGAGCAGGCAAATCTGCCGCAACTCGTCGTAGGTGAAAAATGTCTCTGTCTCTTCCCCGGCGCTCTCGGTGTGTCCTAACCCGGATTCGCTGGAGATGCGCCGCAACTCTTCTTCGTCGATTCCGAGCAAAAGAGCGGCGCGTCCTTGGGTTACATATTTCGGGACTTGGTTATTCATATGGGCCTCCTTAAGCTGGGAGCAGCACCATCGCGTCTTCTTCTACTGCCAAAATCATCGTCTTGTAGATATCGATGTCACAGCCGTCGATCCGCATCCTGACGGTATCGCCGCCATCCTTGAGCATCTTTCCCCGCAGCGGCACTTTGATGTCTCCAAGAGCCACTCGTAGAACCACCGGAAGTCCAATCCACGTCTTGTATGCGCTGTCCATCTCAGCCCCCTCAGCACTGCGTTCCTGACGCAAGCAGAATCGCGCATGGCTCGAAAACCGCCAATGGTACAGCGAGGGTACTGGAGTAGTAAGAACGTACTGTTTGGCACTTGGACATGCGAACGCGACGTAAGTCGGAGCGGAGTACAAACGTACTGCTTGTGCGGGACGCCAGGCCCATTGGCCCGGGAGGGGCGAATTGGCATCCTTAACCCGTGATGCGAGATAACCAAGCCGGGCTGGGTAGTGGTCCAGACCCGGCCAGCCGTGCAGGCATCGGGCTCGCCCTGGGTGGCGGGTTCGCGCGGGGTTTCGCCCATTTGGGCGTCCTGCAAGTCCTCGAACAGAACCACATTCCTATCGCCTGTATTGCTGGCACCAGCGTGGGCAGTATTTTGGGTGCGGCGTATGCCAGCGGGGCCCCGCTAGCGCGCATCATGGCTACCTGCCGGACGCTGAGGTTTCGCGATATCGGAAGGTGGAGAGTCTCGAGATTGGGTCTGGCCAGCAATCACCGGCTCGGCGATCTGATCGCGCAGGTCTTCGATTCCAAACATTTTGAAGATCTACAAATACCCATGGCGGTCGTGGCCACGGACCTCAATACGGGTGAACCGGTGGTGCTCACGCACGGGAGCCTCGTGGACGCCATTCGAGCCAGCTGCGCGTTTCCCGGCTTGTTTGAACCGGTAAAGATCGGGACACGGTGCCTGGCCGACGGCGGCCTGGTGGCGCCGGTGCCGACGCGAGCGGCCCGCGATCTGGGTGCGGAATTCGTGCTTGGCGTGTCCGTGGGGATTCAAGACGGGGATCGCGGATCGCCATCCAATATATTTCAAGTGGTGACGCGGGCGGTCAGCGCTGCGCAGAAGCATCAGCTGGAAGTTTGGGAGCGCCACGCCGACCTGGTGTTGCGGCCCGATGTGCAATCGTTCGCCTGGGACGCCTTCGACCGAGCCGATGAGGCCATCGAAGCGGGCGCCGCTGTGACCCGCTGCGCATTGCCGCGCATCCGGAAATATCTGGAGCGCGCGGAAGCGGGCTGCCGCAGCCTGGAAACGGATTTGCAAAGTGTGCTGCGTGTAGCGGAGGCCGTGCGATGAGCCGATTGAATGCATGGATTGCCGTGTTTGGCACTTTTGGCGTCCTCTGGTATGAATGCGGAGATGATTTTGCGCTTTTCTGTTACCGTATTGGCTGTGGTGCTTTCACCGCGGTTCGTTCGCGCGCTCTCGAGCTCGCACCTGTATCGCAAGCAATCGCTAAGATTTCCACAAGGACCAACGACGCGTGCTCGAATCTCTCGTTCACCTGCTCCGCTCTCTCTACGACCCGAACGGACTCAAGGAACTAATCCGCTGGGGCGGGGCCCCGCTGGTCTGCTGTATCGTCTTCATCGAAACCGGGTTTTTCGTAGGCTTCTTTCTACCGGGTGATTCCCTGCTGATCACGGCGGGGATATTCGCCGCCGCGGACGTCCTGCCACTGCGCTGGTTGCTATTACCGGTGATGGCTTGCGCTATTGTCGGTGACCAGATCGGATACTGGATTGGCCGCGGCGCCGGGCCTGCATTGTATCGCCGCGAGGACTCGCTGCTATTCCGCCGGAGCCACTTGCAGCGGGCGCATGAATTCTACGAAAAATACGGCGGGCGGGCAGTGATCCTGGCCCGGTTCGTTCCCATCGTTCGGACGTTTTGTCCTCCCGTAGCAGGCGCCGCCAACATGCCGTACTCCCGCTACGTTCTGTTCGACATCGTGGGAGGAATCTGCTGGGTGAGCGCGACGATTCTCGGGGGATTTTTTCTGGGCCGGAATGTTCCCAACATCGGCCAGCGCATTCACTACGTAATCCTGATTGTGGCGGTGCTATCGATCTTGCCCGCGGTGATCAGTATTTTGCGTTCGCGTAAAACGGTCTTGGCCAAAGGAAAGCGATAAGGCGATGGCGTCGCGGAAGCTGCGGGCGATTGTTTTTGACATTGGTCGAGTATTGATTCGCATCGACGTGGCCCAGGCGATGACGGGTTTGGCCGCGGGACTCTCCCTTTCGCCGGAAGAGATTTGGAGCGCCATCGAGAACGATCCCAGGTGGCCCGACTGGCAAGAGGGCCGCATGTCGGCCCGCGATTGGCACCTGCACCTTTCGAGGCGCCTCGGCACAACGTTCAGCTTTGAGCAATTCACCGCAGTCTGGAACCGTGTCCTCGATCCGCAACCAATGCAAGAGAGCAGCCTGTTTGAGAAGCTGTCGAAGAACTACCGGCTCGCGCTGCTCTCGAATACCGATCCTATCCACGTCGCCCATATGGAAGCGACCTACGACTTTTTCCGGTTCTTTCCGACGCGCATTTATTCGTGTGCGGTGGGTGCGAGTAAGCCCAGCCCTATCGTGTATTTAGAGGCTCTGCGGGGTGCCAAGGCGCAATCCGGCGAAGCGGTCTATATAGATGATATTCCCGCTTACGTTGAGGCGGCCCGAGGCCTGGGCATGGCCGGGATTCACTATCAGTCGAGGGAAGGGTTGATGCAGGGCCTCCGGGATTTCGGTATCGAGGTTCCCTAGAGTGAATTCCAAGCAAAATTCGGTGGAAAACCAAATGATCGAGTAATCTTTCCCAGGACTAGTACTGGTGGCATTTTTTGACCATATGCCCTTCTTATTTGCAAGATCAAGCGCGACAGTAAGTTACAGACTTGCCTTTCCCCTTAGGCCGGCGCGGCCATTTGGTGCGATGCATGCTCCTTTTGTGTTACGGGCCGGTTAGTGGAAGAAAAATAGATTTCGCCCAATCAGGGGTGAGGAGAAAGATTCTATATGTCAGAAATCATTGAACGAGAATCACCGTCTTGGCACCTTCCCGCGATGATCGTACTAGGACTGATTGCGATCGGTGGATTGTGGTTCGGTTGGAACGCGTCTTCAAAGCTGGACACCACGCAACAGACCATGACTGCACAGATCAAAACATCTGAGCAGGCCGTGCAGCAGGATGTCTCGTCCTTGAAAGACCGTCTGGCGCAGGACGAAAAGGCCAACGCGGATCTGCAAGGCGACCTCACCGTTGTAACCAAGAAACTCAAGATCACCCAAGGACAGCTGAAGACCGCCCGCCAGGAAACGGCCAAGCTGAACGACGCGACCACCGAGAAACTGACCGCGCTGGACTCCTCGGTGCACACAGAGCTGGCGACCAAGGCGACCACCGATGATGTCAAGACGGTGGACACCAAAGTCGGCGGAGTTCAGACCGACCTGAACAGCACGAAAGAAGATCTGAAGATGGCGCGCAGCGAGATGGGCACGTTGATCGCGCGCAACCATGACGAAATCGATCAGCTGCGCCGCCTCGGCGAGCGCGACTACGTCGAATTCAAGGTTGACGGCAAGAACAAGCCGGTCAAGGTAGGGAATGTGACCGTCGAACTCAAGGGCGTCAACGAAAAGAACAACCGCTTCAGCGTGGCCATGACCGTGGAAGACAAGAAGTTCGAGAAGAAGAACCGCGCGCTGAACGAGCCGATATTCTTCTACACTTCGGGCGCGCGCTTCCCGGAAGAAATGGTCATCAACAAAGTCGGAAAGAACGCCGTCAGCGGCTACGTGAGCATACCGAAGGCGAATTCACAACCGGCTGCGACAACGTCAAGCTCGGGCAAATAAGCGCTTAGGTTTCCTGAGCGTTCGGCTTCCCTGGCGACAGGGTTGGTTTACAGGAAGGCGGGCAGATACACTGTCCGCCTTTTCTTTTTGTCTGTCCGCTACGGCTTGCATTCTCGCCGCTTGGAACTGGCGTTCGCCATGCCCCCTCGCACGGTGTCCAGTGTGCCCCGGTTGACAGAGGGCAGGGCAATCCCGGCCCCTACAGGAGGCTACGGAGCGAGCTCGCCTCCTACTGTCGAGCTTCTGGGCGCTATACATCACTGATTTTAATGGATTGACGTGGTCTTCAGTGCTCGTGACATCGGGCGCCTGGGTCTGCTGCATTTTCGCCTACGGCTTGATGGGACTGAACCGTCAAGGAAGTGCGCTGGTTATTCCAGGTTGGTTCACGCTGGGCGTTCAGATGATTCAGCGGGCCTTGTTGAAAGAAGGGTAAGAGGCGCCGGACGCGAACGGGAATACGGGCTAGAATGGTTTGCAGTAACCGGGAGCTACTTGCTTGCGCCAAACGTCTGCGGTTGTGTTTTGTGCGATTGATACGATTGTGCCGGTGCGCGGAAAGTCGCTTGCAGGATTCGAAGAGTTTGGCGCCAAGCTCGATCATGCCGGCTTGCCCGTGGTGTGGGTGACCGCTCGATCGCGGGCGCAGATGGATGAGCCGCGGCGCAAGTTTGGACACCAGCACCCGTTCATTGGAGAAGATGGCTGCGGCGTCTATCTTCCGGAAGATTACTTTCACTTGAGGCCAGCAAAAACGGTGCGTATGGGGCGCTTCACTTGCATCCCGGTGGCGGAGACGCAGCCCGCGGCTTCCGAGGCGCTGGAATCCCTGGCGGAACAGACCGGAGTTTCGGCGGTTCCGCTGCGCTCGCTGGCTCCGCGGGAGTTGGCGCAGAACACGGGATTGCCGGAGCGGGAAGCCGAACTGGCGCGGCAGCGTGACTTCGACGAGCTTTTCTTCTTTGCTGGAGCCACCGAGGCGGACGTGCAGCGATTCATTGCAGAGGGCAGCCAGAGGAAAATCGCGTTGCGCCAGCACGGGGTGCTGTGGTCTCTGGCCGTGGGCGCGAGTCTGGGCCGGTGCATTCGGGACCTGGCAAAGCTCTACGAACGGGCGCTGAGATCCCACCCGGCGATTGTGGGGGTAGCTACGGCCGGGGAATCCGAGGGGTTCTTGGGGGCTTGTGACCGCGGCTTGTTGCTGGCAAAACAAGCGGAAATCGATTCCCTTTCCGTTGCGTCGCGCGCCTCCAAGACTAAGGTGCTTCCGCTGAACTCACCCGACATTTGGGACCTCGTGCTTTCAAGCGTCACTTCCCGAGGATGATGGCCGGAAGGAAATGTCTCTAAAGCCTGACTGTTTGCACAGGTCGGCCAGGCGAATACGAGTTCTGAAACGAGGCAGCGAGCCTTAACCCTTTTGTCTTCGCCGTGATACCCGGGCGGAACGGCGCCGCGTTCCCTGGCACGCCAATTGCGATTCAGTGAGTGGCAGACCGCACTGCTATCGATGTCGCTGTTCGTGGGACACGGCAGATAGTACTGGGAGATCTATAACTATGGTGTGGTCTAAATTGAGCTTGACCAGTGTAGCTTCGGAATCACAGAAGGGGCTGGTCCTAGCGGTTTGCCTGATTGTGATGTCGGTGATGTGCATAGGTTTGATTTGGCAAGCGCAGATTATTTCGAACCAGCGAGAAGACATCAAGTGGCTGGAGACTCTTAAGTTTGGTGGTTGAACTCCTGCGGTTGAGATCCTTCGCTTCGCTCAGGATGCCCGGGGGCGGCGGGGGGCTGTTTCGACGGAGGAGAGTACGCTCGGCGGAGCGGTCGATTCACGGCAGAGGAACGCATTCGCGACCGAGGCTATTCTCGGCGAACTGGCGCAGGTTAGAAAAGTGGGAGTTTGCATTGACGTATCGCACGCAGAATCTTCCGCGACACCAGCGGCAGACCTGTGATTCAATAATTGAGCAGGACAGTTTGCAACTCGGGAGATTTACCATGAAACACATCTTCAAGACCATCCTCCTGGCGGCCGTACTGGCGTTGCTGGCCATGACGAGCCAGACCGCAAGCGCAGCGCAACCGGCGGGTGCCAGACCGCATCATCGGCATCACGGGCGCAGGGGTCACGCAGGGTCGCATCCGCACGCCCAGCACCACACGGGTTCAAGAACTCAATAGTCATTACGCAGAAACGGGGAGCCATGTGGGCTCCCCGTTTCTCTATTTGTTGATGTCGTCTCGGAAGCGCCGCGAGATGCACGTGGTGTTTCTAAGCGACGCGCACCGCAAAAGCGGTGTGATTGGTTCTTGTTTCGCTCTAAGCCCGGTGGAGTCATGCTCCCCTCCGGAGCTGGTCGAGCTCACGCCTCAGATTTACTCCTCGGTTTTGCCAAATGCAAGGGAACAATTAAAAAAGACAAGAAATAGCATGCCATGGAAGAAATCGTACGAGCCAATTATCTACTCGTGTAAGTAATAGACTGCAGTAGGCTCTGCGCCAGAAACCCTGCCTGCGGTCGAGCAACACTGGAGTCGACATGCCACAACCCATGCCAAATGGCGTTTTCCGAACCGGCACATTCGCCGGAGTTCCTACGAGCGACGCCTTCGCGGCCGCCGCCATCCAAGTAAACCCGGTGATCATCCATCTTGCGCCGGTGGCATGGCCCCCGAATCTGGCGCCCAAGACCGCGGGCTTCGGCAGTTTCTCGCCGGGAGAAAAAATCACGGGGCCCGCGCCTTCCGGTGTCATCGACGTTTTAATCATTCTCTACACCGACCCAGAAACCAGTGCGTTGCTGGATGTTTTCACCGGCAAGTCCGGGTGGACGGAGACAACCCAGAAAACGTGGTACCCCTACGCGCATAACTTCGATCAGTTCAAGAATTCCATCCAAGGACTGAACGACAACGATTCCCTTCGCGCCGGGATATTCGGTCACCTGGCTTCCCTCACGGTTGGAGAAACCAGAGTGGCGCTGTACAAGACGGAACTACATCCGAAGACGAACGGACCCAGCTTGCCGTTCATTCCGGTGATCGCTCAGCTCATCGGCGAATTGCAACCCAAGTTGGTCATCAGCACGGGGACCGCGGGGGGAATCGGGAGTAGCGTGAATTGCGGAGACGTGATCATCACCAATGCGGCGCGTCTCCATTGCCAACAGACGTACCCTTTGTTTCCGAATCTGAATGCGCTGAGCAAGAACAGCACGCAACTGAAAAACATCGTTGCCGTGAACAATACGTACGTCAAACAGGCCGCCGCAGATTTCACGAAACTGTCGATGCCTGGTCTGAGCCAGTGTTACAACGAGATCAAAGGGAGGCCCGGATACTCATTCCTGAAGGCCAACACGCAAGCGCCTGCGATCTACCTGGCAGGTGTGAATCCGGTGCCCGGGCCCGAGCCGATGGATATAGTCTCGGCCGACTATCTCACGGTGGATGACAACAACGACTCGGAGGGTCTCCAGGCGCTGGGGATCATGAACGACACCGACGACGCGTTCGCGTTCTACGCGATCAGCACGCTACCAGCCGACAAACGGCCCAAATGGCTTTCGGTACGAAACGCATCGGAACCACAGGTTAACGTGCCGCCCTTTCCGGCCGGTACCTCGCCGACGCAGGTGATCGACAAACTCAAGGGCCTGGCCGGAGCGATTTACGGGGTTTATCAATACTGTACGACGATCAACAGCGCGTTCGCTTGCTGGGGTATCGTGGCGGGAATGTAAGTGCACCGAGGCGCGGTTTGGTACAGACTCGAGCGGATTATCGTGGATAGCGATCAGGAGACACCGACCCGTCGCGGCCAAGGTAAACAAAAGCTCCTGTGATACTTCGTGGACGATTACTTGATGAACAGGGTTTCGCGAAGTTGATCGCGGGCGATGAACGATTTTGTGGTGCGGTATCGGGCGAACAGGTCCTGGATTTCGCGATTTTGGTAAACGCGTTGCGCGGGGCAAAGCACGGGGCTTGAAATCACTTGCAGTGAATTCGAATCGGCGACGCGATAACGCTGGAATCCTTCCGGCTTCTTGCTGTGAAACATGGCGAAGACCACCCCACCCGGACGCAGAAGCTCGGTGACGCAGGCGACAGTCTTGGTGGCCATGGGCTGTTCGAGATAATCCAACAGATCCCACAGGAGCACCGCGTCAAAAGAGGCGGGTGGATATTTCAGGTTTGATTCGAGGAACCTATCGGCTCTCCCAGTTGGGGTCCTGTCGATCGACGGGTCGGGCGCGTTGCCGGCTTCTCGAAGGCTCTTTTCTTCCTGGTCCAGGAATTGTTTCCAGGAGCGGAGAATATCGTCGGCGGTGACACGGAAACCCTTCTCAATAAAAAAACTGAGGGTGGTCTGCCAAGCCGAACCCAGATCGAGCAGCGCGCCCCGGCCAAGGCCATCCAGATTCCACAGCAGTTCTTTCAAACCGTTCGAGACACGTGAGGTTTCGTTGGCGCCGGGGGTTCGAGTAGTTCCCACGGCAGGCGTCGGAAGGCCGCTCTTTGGGCGCGACCTATCGCTTGAGCCAGCCGCCGAAGCTACGGAGCGGGAAACGTCACGGCTGGGTGCGTTGCCGGGCCCGATGCCAAACTTGTTGAGTAAACTCATAATTTAGATCGTCGCGGTCCCGGCCGAAACCGAAGATTTTCCGGCCATGACCGGCGCCGGGCTGCGATCGTCGCTCGCTTTGTCGATGGGTTTGCCGGTTTCCACCTTACCGCGGAGCACGGCACCGTCCTCGATGGCCAAGCGCTGCGTCTGAACCTCGCCGATGACTTGTCCGGTGCTCCACAACTGCACACGCTCGCGCCCCAGGATCTTGCCCTCGACGCGTCCGCGAACGATGACTTCGCGGGCAACGACGTCGGCCTTCACGGTGCCATTGGGACCTACGGTTAGGCTGCCGTTGGCCAAATTGATTTTGCCTTCGATCGGGCCATCTACAAAAAGATCTTCGCTGCCGGTGATTTCACCCTTGATGCGAATTCCTTGGCTGATACAAGCAGCGGCACGGGAAGAAACCGGCGGCGCGGCGGGAGCGTCGCGATGGCTGCTAGTGGAATGGCCGCCAGGCGCAAGTGGCGGCGCGCTGGGACTTGGGGACTGCTCCGGAACTCCCAGAGGTTTTGCGTCTTCTTTTTTCCACATTGGGACACCTCGACGAGAGATTTGTGTTTTCGAAGTCGCATTTCGTCGGCTGTGAAGGGCGCGCGACTCGGAATGGCGAAGATAGTACAGGGCTTAGAGAGAGTAAAGGAAAATGGGAGGTGGCAAATCTGGGGTGTTACGTCACGCGCTACACTACCTGTAGTGGGTTTAGAGCGGCCAATCCTACAACTGCTGGTGTGAGGGAGGTGACCGGGTGGTGACCGCGGAGTTCCCACATAGCCACGATCATGCCGACGAACTCATGGGTTAGCTCTTTGAGGGAACCTCGCGTTTGCCACCAGTGTTCCGGGTCGAAATCGCCGTCATGGGAGCCCGAGACACGTACCTGGACTTGAGCCGGGAACACGTGCAGGAAAATATAGCGGGCGCGGCGGGTGTGATAGTTCGAGGTGACGACGATGACGCTGCGCCATTTGTGCTGGAAGGCTAGCGGCGCCAAGGCCTGCGCTTCTTCCCTGGTATTTTCTGCGTTGTGAGCGATGGGCAGAATCTTGTCTTTTGGGACGCCACGCTCGATCAGGTCATGCTCCATCAACTCGGCGATGCCGGCGTAAGGCCTCAGCCTGCGCCCACTGGCCACCACAATCGGCGCCATGCCGTGACGGTAGAGGTCGGCGGCGTGGGTGGAGCGGTCGGCGTAGAAATTGTCGTCGCTCAGAACGATGATGGCGTCGGCGCGATCGAGAGGATCTTCGACAATCCAGCTTTCCCCTGCGAATCGCAGGAGCGGGCCGCGAGCAAAATACAGGACGGCGCAAAACACGAGGACAAAAAGCACGGAGAGGAGGGACGAAATGATTCCACCGGTCTCGGCCCGCAGGCGGCGGCCGCGAAAGCGACGCTTCATGAGTTGGGATCCAGCGAACGCAATTGTTCGGCGGCTTGCTCCGGCAGCAGCGAGTTGAAATAAACCTCTTTGATGCTGTAGGACTTGCTGCGCTTTTCCAGAATGGGAAGGATCTCAATGTGCCAATGAAAGTCTTCGGCGAGGGTCTTCCAATAGCCCGCTAGCTCACCTTTTTTGTTGCGGGTATTAGGCGCGGTGTGGACGACGAGATGAAACGCGGGCGCAATTTTGTCCAATCTTCGCAAGACACGGCCAAGCAATGCGGCGAGATGTTTGCGGTTCGAGTCGGGTCTCGGCTGTTCGAACAAGTGATTGTGCCGGCGGTGCATCAACCACATTTCGTAGGGCACGCGGGAAGAATAGGGGCAGAGTGCGTAGTATTCTCCCTGTACGTCGACGATGCGCTTGCCCTGCTTTTCGTCTTGGCGTACGACGTCGCAGAAGATACAGCGCTCGCGTTCGTGGTACCACTCGCTTGCGGAGCTGAGTTCGTACTTGATGCGTCTGGGCACGAAAATGGTGGCGGTAATTTGGGAATGGGCATGCGACCACTCGTCGCCGGCCAGCGCGCCCTGATTCTTGAAAACGGCTACGTATTTGAATCGGGAGTCTTTCTTCAGGTCGGCGATGCGGGCAGCCCAGACGCAAAGAACCTGCTCGATCTCCTCATCACTGAACTGGGACATGCGCTTGTCGTGATGAGGCGTTTCTACGACGACCTCATGCGCTCCAAGAGCACCCATCTTGTCGTACATGCCTTCGGCCAGGCGGCCCGGCTCTCCCTCGATGCGGTAGAGGGGATCGGGATGCGGAAGGACGCGCACTTGCCAGGGACCCGCGGCCGGCCAAGTCAGAATCGCGGACTGCTTTTCGACAATGCCGCCATCGAACGGGCACGGCTCGGCGGCATCGTCCAGATGCTCGCGCTGCCCCATGACTACCCAACTTTGCGTGATTGGATCTCTTCGGATTTCCATGCGGAGTTTTAGAGTGTCCGGGTGAAGAGTGTTGGGAGAGAATCGACGCGCAATTCTGTCCCGAAGACCTCGACCATGCGAAGTAGTTTGTTTGCGCGTACTTCAATTGTCAAGAAGCGGGGCAGAAAGAAAGAGTTAACGCAGAGGGCACGGGGATCGCATCACAGAGATCGCGGAGAGTCAACGTCGCTGCGCGGACCGCTAGCGAGTCTCCGCGCGCGTTTCGGGCGGTTCGCCGTTGTGGTCTTACTGCGGCAGTAGATTGGCCGCGTGCTATGCTTTCGACGAGCGATGGACATTGATTTGGAGTATATGAGGCTGGCGCTGGAGGAAGCGCGGTCTGCGGCCGCGGCCGGAGAGGTGCCGGTGGGCGCGGTGTTGGTACGGGAGGGCAAAGTGATCGCAAGGGCGGGCAATCGTACGATCCGGGACTGCGATCCTACTTCGCACGCGGAAATCGTGGCGTTGCGCGAAGCTGCCGGTGCGCTGCGCAACTACCGTCTGGCTGGGACCACGATGTACGTGACCATTGAGCCCTGCAGCATGTGCGCCGGGGCTATCGTTCAGGCTCGAGTGCCACGCGTCGTGTACGGCTGCGACGATCCCAAGGGTGGAGCGGTTCGTTCATGTTTTGAGATTTTTTCTCACCCGCGCCTGAATCATCAGGTGGAAGTGACGGCAGGTATTCTAGCCGACGAATGCGCCGGCGTGATCCAGTCTTTTTTCGCCGAACGCCGCTAGGCGGCCATCGCGGCGTGTGGCGAGCCCGTACGAATGACGTTGCACTGACGGCGCCGGGGTGCATTGCCGGGAAAGCAAACCGTCTGTTACGATGGCAAATAGCCGCGGAGAGGTGACTGAGCGGTTGAAAGTACTCGCCTCGAAAGCGAGCGTACGGGAAACCGTACCGTGGGTTCGAATCCCACCCTCTCCGCCATATCTTTCGCGTTTGTTTTCATTTAGTTGACCGGGCCTCTTCGAATCTGTACGGAATTTGTACCGTCCGTATTCCGATTCAACACCGGATCTCGCTTCCAGGCGCTCGCAACGTCGGCCTCTAGCTGCTCCTGCCGCGAGCGTACCCACGGGTTGTAATGCTTCTCCGTGACGCGCACGCTTTGATGGCCCAGCAGAATCGAGACGCGCTCAATCGGCACGCCGGCCAGCAGTAATTCTACCGCGAAGGTGTCGCGGAAACGATGCGAGATGGCGTTGCCCTGTCCCTTCGAGACCTCCGCCAAGTCGAACACCGTCTTGAGCCGCATCTGCCAGTGACACACCACGCTCTCCCGCTTTCCGTTCCCGCTCCAAAAGTAGCGAGTGTCGGTGACCCTGGGAGTCGCTTCGAGAGCCGCTAGGACGGAATCCGGCAGAACGGTGCAGACCGGCACACCCGTTTTCTGCGTGTAGAGAAAGAGCCGTTTTCCGTCGAGCCGGTCGATCGTCAGCGTCACGGCGTCCGTGACGCGCATTCCCGTGTACCGCATGAGCAGCACGAGCGATTTCAGTCGGTGTGCGTTCAGCCGGCCTTCAATCGGCGTCGTATGCAGCAGGCCATCGCAGGCCGTCAGGATTTTGACCATCTCCTCGTGCGTCAAAGGCATCGTCGGGCGAATGGATACTTTCGGGAGTTTGATTCGGGTTGCCGGATTGGATTCGACCCATTGCCGCTCGTGTGCGAAGCGGAAGAACGTTCCGTCCGGGAGGCCGCGCAGCGGCTCAATAATGTACCGGAATCGCTTGTTCAGAGTTTTTTCTGTTGCGCGAATAAAGGGTGACCGCACCGTCGGACTTTACCGCGACCGCTCGGTAACCATCCAGCTTGATCTTCCAGAGCCATTGTGAGCCATCCGGCAGCTTTGGCACAGACAAGCAGTCCATCGGCTCGACAAAGGCAGCCTTCGTTTTGGGCAATCGACGTAGCGGATCGGCGGGCATTTGGCGCGAATAATAGCGAATCACCCTGCGCTGCACGTCGTACCCGCCTTATGCCCGGTCGATTCTATTGGGAAAGTAGCCACGCGAAGGTAAAGCCTCTGTCCGTGATTGCGGACACTCTTAGGAATTCTCCGTCAAGTCATCGTCTTCCTAGTACATTGGCGGTCGGAGGGTTTATGACCGCAACCAAACTTTCAGCCAAGACCGTCCGCTGTGGTACGCCTGACTGCGATTGGGGGGTAACCGCTGCCCAGTATTGACGACGATCAGCTAAACCGATGCCGCCAGGAATTCCGAGAGCACTGTGTCGAGCGGCACGGCCTCGATCCCCAAGGACACCGAGCGAATCTGCTCGTCCAATCTGGAGGTGCTCACGCTGACGATTGTCCCGAAGCGCTGAGCCAGCATCCGCCAGGCTATTGTTCTTGACCCGCACGTATCAGAGGCATAGGCTTCCGCCAGCTTAGACGTACCAGGAGGCAATGTGGACGAATCCAAGAAAATCGACGAACTTAAAGAGGAAGACTTGAAGGCAGTCGCCGGAGGAGCCACGACAGAGGAAAACACAGCGGCGCAAAACAACACATTAAATAACTCGAAGGTCGGCAGACCAAACTCAGGAGCTATCGACAAATTCGCCGCGAGCTAATTATTGCATCAAACAGTTCATGTGTAACTTATTTATTAACACTCTTTCAACTGCCACCCCAGGAACGTGATCGCTCATCACCGTCTGCGCTTGGATCTGTCGCAGGGAGACTCCTTCGGCCAGCAGCAGCACGCGCGCTCGCCGCACGAGCCCGGCGGAAGAAGGGTGCCTTCGGCGTCCTCGCGAACCCGTGTGTAGCGGAATGCTAGCGCAAAAATCCTTCGCTGGTGGCGGTGGAAGAGCGTTTTAAACGCTCCTTCATCACCATCCTTGGCGGCAGCGACGAGTTCTTCTCCCCCAGCTGAATCACAGGAGGCCACGTCCGGTTTGCCAAACTTGTTCAGAACTCGATCCAACATGGTGCTTCACCTCTTGAATGGGACCGCGAGAAATTCGACATTGCCTTTTGCTTTCGCCTGGACTATAGGCAAGATTCAAGCCAAATCTGCGAATGCCTAAGTGGTAAGTGGCTGAATTTCAACGGGAAATTGGATTCGCAGGTGTCAGAAGTCAGAAAGGTCAAAAATGTCAGGCTACTAACATGCGAAATGTCAGTCGAACTTGCGAATGCAAAACGGCTGGAGGATCTACTGATCGTTGGCGTTAAGCATTCGTTGTGGAATGTGAGACCCAAGGAGGGCCACAACCCGTCATTCGTTAGGTGCGGAACGCTTCGCATATCGCCATTCAAGTAGGAACGCGATGGCGACTCCGATCAGAAGGAATGGCCAAAACAAAAGGGTGTTGAGGTGAATCACGCGTAGTTCTGCAAGAAGGAAAGCAACGCTAGCGATGAGAAATAACGGGGCTGTTATGGCGCAGTGAAAAGACCGGTTTTTAAACCAGTTGGCGATGCAGCCGATGGCCATGGCGAAAAGGCAAGCGGCCGCTGACGACCCACGGAGAGGACGCCAATAATTTCCTATAAGGCTCAGCACTCCCCAAGCAATCAGCGAGAATACGAACCAGTAGCACAGCGCCGCTGGCGAGGTACAGCAGGGTTCCAATGGCTTTGTCATCGCTTGACGTTCACTTGGAAAGTAGATCAGTGACTACTTTCGAGAAACCGAGTGCATGCACCACTGGACCGTCTAAGAAGACGGCGCGCGGAAGTTGTTCGTCCCAGTGTGCGTCTTTGGGGTAGACGCCAACTTCATCCCATTGAATGCCTTTTCGGGTGCAGCAGTTTGGGTGAGGTTGACTTGCGTCCGACTCAATCCTGCGTCCCAGCTGCTCTGCAACAAGGTGGTTCTTATCCCAATACTGCGCGACTCTCGCGTCAGCCAGCCGACTCAACACACCAGTACCCGGTCTGGAATAATCCGTTGGGAGAATCGGTTCCCACACAGCGAACACACGGATGTGAGCATTTGTGTTTTGCTTCAGAACACCTTCAATTGCGGAAGACCCCCGCAGGCAGGTTGGTCACGTTGGGGAGAGCAGTAGAACGATTCGAACGTCTCCAGAAGCGTCATTAAATGCTGCACGCAGTTGGTCAAAGTTTGCTGAGGTGAGCGATAGCAAAGGCGGCTGTCCTGCCGGAACTGTTTCACCGCCGTGGAAATACCACCCTACTGCCAACAATCCCACGAAGACAACCGCGAGTATGTAGAGGCTTTTCTTCATTGGTTGCCCGAAAGGTCCGCAAGCACGCTGGCAATGACTTGAGGAAAGAGAAGAAGAAGAACCACGAGGACTGTCGCTAGACCGAGACAAACGATTGCAGCCTTACTCTGACGCGTCCTGCAACGCATCCCTCGATAGACTTGGAAGAAGCCCAGTCCAAGAAGGATGATTGAAAACCCTAACAGCCAAGGTCGAGCACCAGCCAAGAAGACGGAAGCCCCGGCTATACCTGCCGCACCTAAGAATGGAAGTGGTAGACAGCAACCCAATGTGAGCAGCGAGGTGACCACCGCACCCAGCGAAGCACCGGTTGTCTTCCAGCCCGCCATTACACTCCCACGCGACGCGCCTTTTCGATTGCGGCACGCAGTTCCTGCTGAGAAGGAGCACCACTGCCATCCGAATACAGCCGACACATGAATCCAAACGCAGCGGTTCTTTCGCTTTGCGGTTCCACGTCGTGCCCGTTTATGCGAATTGTAGGTGAGCCGGGAAACTGGAGCGACCGTGCCGTCTCCGCATCTCTGACCAGCACTTCGCTGACGTGTTTCTGAAAACCTTCGGCAGAGAGAACTTCACGTAGCCGCTCCAGTGCCACGGCGTGGTTCGGGCAGTTCGGCACATACAAGACTTCGATCTTCATTCCGCATCCTTGTGCTTGGATTTGTCAAAGACCGTCAGGACTGGGCAACGACCGTTGTTCTTTTTATTTGAACGCTTGAGTTGAGAGTCGCACTTTGTCAGCGCGGCCTTTAGTTCACCTTCGAACCTTGCCAGCGCTGTTCTCTTTGCGTGAATGGCTTTTAACTTATGACCAAGCATATTCCGCACTGCCGAGCAGGCGCGAAGGTCATTGGTTCTCAGAGAGACAAATTCACGAATCTCATTCAGCGAGAAACCCAGCGTCTGCAAGCTACGGATGAAGTGCAACTCGGCAAGGTCATCGGAAGAGTACAGGCGGAAGCCCCCTTGGCTGCGCATTGGTGGCGCAAGCAACTTGTTTCGTTCATAGAAGCGTATGGCGTCTACGCTCAAGCCCGTCTGCTTGGCAACGTGACCGATTTGCATTCGCTTATCCGCGTTCAGCACCGGACACTCCAAGGTACATCCTTGAGTGTAGTCCAGAGTCAAGAGCAAAGTGGAACGGCAAGGATCATTTACGGCATTCGAAGTTCGTTGGTCTGAGAGGGCAAGAAGCGGCTGGTTGTGAAGGAAGGTCCGTCCGAGACCCAAGCTTGACAAGCAATCTATATTTCTGCAAATACCGAAATATGACAAGCGGTTAAAGGCCGAACGGACGTGGCGGGGCGGAGTCGGGCAGGATCACTTTCGCGAGCTTCGGAACCTCCGAGTGCCAAAGCTGGACAGTCGGTACCCTTGGGAGCGAAGGTAAGAATCTCCATTCCACCGTGTCCAGGATACAAGGAGTGTGAATCGTTGTAGTTATCGTGGACTGGGCGTGACTGCAATCGGCTGCGGTTTCAGACCTAGGGCCACGTCCAGGGCGGCGTTGGCGATTTGGCCGCGCCCCTTACCCAACCAATCACAATTGGCCATCAAAACCACAGCTATCTTCTTTTCCGGAAGCAGCGCTAAGAAAGTGGCATAACCGGGATCGCCGCCTCCATGCGAAACCGTAGCTTGCCCGCGGTACTCGCCCAGGAACCAGCTGATGCCAACGCCGTCGCTGTCGCTCAGCTTGTGAGCGGGCGTCCACAGGCCAGAAACAGGGTCGGCGAGCGTCCGCCAGGATGGCAAGACCAAACGGCAAAGAGGGAGGCGTCGAGAGACTGTCGGGCATGTCGTGCGACTCCTCCCACACTTTTGCGTTTCACGTGGGTGGCGCAGACAATTTTCCACTATTGCGGGCCTTCTGCGTTTAGAAGACGAACTGCTTGACCTTGCAACCTTTGTTGCCTAAGCTTTGTCTTACCAACTACATGCCACGAATGAACATGCGGGTGGTTTTGGTGTTGCTCCTCGGGTTCGTGTTTCTCTCCGGGCAATTCCATTTTTGTTCGGACCGGGCATCGGAACCGTACGCAACGCATGTTTGTCCCTTTTGTGCGACCGCCGGGGCAGCGATCCCCACCTCTGCACCGAGCATGGCCATTATTCCGGTGCTGGATCGCCTGGAAAGCCCGGCCGTAGCGTTCGAAATCTCTCCCGACACGCCGCGCACGACATCGCCGCGCGCGCCGCCTTCCCTCTAAGTCGTCCGCGTTTTCTCCCCTCGTTACTTATTTCCATCTGCTGGATCGCTCTGTATTTTTGCAGAGGCGCGAGGAGTTCAGTCATGAGGAAAGGAATGGCATGGGCCACCGCCCTGCTGGCCCTGCCTGCATCCATCGCGGCGCAGGGGCAGAAGATGCCGCCGCTTCCGCCGCCGACGGCGCCAGCGGTCGCGCCGGCGCCTGCGCAAAATGCCGCTGCGCGGATCTCCCTGGACGAAGCGATTCGATTGGCTTTGCAACATAACCACGCTTTGCAGGCGACGCGAACCACGATCCTTCAGAATCAAGCCGAGGAAGTTACCGCCAATCTCCGGCCAAATCCGAACCTGTCGTGGGACTCGCAATTTTTCCCGCTGTTCAACCCTAGCCAGTTCAGCGCAAATTACCTTGAGAATCAGGCGCAGTTCGATGTTGGCATCGGTTACCTATTCGAGCGCGGCAAAAAGCGACAGCACCGCCTCCAGGCGGCACGCGACCAAACCGCAGTGAGCGTCTCCCAAGTGGATGACAACGCGCGCCAGCTGATCTTCAACACCGGCCAACAGTTCATCGCGGTGCTACTCGCACAATCCACGGTCGATCTAGCGAGACAAGATGCGGCGAGCTTTCAGCAAACCGTGGATATCAGCGAGGCGCGCTACAAAGTCGGCGACATGAGCGAAGGCGACCTGCTCAAGATCAAATTGCAGCTTCTGCAATTTCAGAGCGATCTTTCGGCGGCGAACCTTGCGAAAATACAGGCCTTGGCGGGTTTGCGCCAGTTTCTTGGTTTTGAATCGGTGCCCGACGAGTTCGACGTGGAAGGCGACCTCGACTATCAACCCGTGCACGCCAATGTACAAGATCTGAAAGCGCTCGCAGTGCAGAACCGCCCCGATCTGCGCGCCGCGCAGCAAGGGGTGACCGCCGCCCGCAGCCAGGAGGCCCTGATGCGAGCGAACGGCAAGAAGGATCTGGACGTAACTTTCGACTACACGCACACCGCCGGCATCAACAGCGGTGCGTTTTTCTTCAACATCGATCTGCCGATCTTCGATCGCAACCAGGGTGAAATCGCGCGCGCGCGTTTCGCCATTACCCAAGCCGAACAGCAGGCGATCGAAACGGCCCAGCAGGTCAATACCGATATCGTGGATGCGTACGCCGCGTTGCATTCCAATGACGAAATCATCCAGCTGTACCGCGGAGGTTACGTCGATCAGGCCAAGCAATCACGCGACATCACGGAATACGCGTACAAGCGCGGCGCGGCGAGCTTGCTCGATTTTCTAGACGCGGAGCGAACCTATCGCGCCAATCAACTCGCCTACCGCCAGGCGCTTGCCAGTTATATGACCGCTCTCGAGCAAATGCGCGAAGCCGTCGGAACCAGGAGCCTGCCATGATCACGCGCGAGGCATTTCCTAAGCCGCTTCTTGTCGCGGTATTCGCCGTCGCCATAAGTGCGTTCGCATCGGCTGGGTGCGGTTCCGGTCCTGGCGAATCGGAATCCAAGATGACTTCGTACTCGACCGGTGAGAACAAAGCCGACACCGCCGAGCTTTTCAGCTTGCCGGCGGAACAGATGTCGCACATCCAGGTTGTTTCCGTCGAAAAGTCCAAGCGTCCTCGCGTCCTTCGCTTGACCGGCGCGGTCGCTTACAACGCCTTCAAAACCACTCCCGTGTTCAGCGCGGTCGGCGGTCCGGTGCAGGAAATTCTCACCGAGCCCGGCCAGATTGTCCGCGCCGGTCAAACACTTTTGACGGTAACTAGCCCTGATTATTCAGCGGCGCGTTCTGCGTACCTGAAAGCAATCAGCACATTTCAATTGGCGGACAAGAACTACGAGCGGTCCAAGGATCTCTACGAACACAAAGCCATCGCAGAGCGTGACCTGCAGCAAGCGGAATCGGACCGCGCGGAAGCGCTGGCCGATCAGCAATCGGCCGAAGACGCTCTACGCGCCCTCGGCATCCGCGATCCCGAAGGGATGGTAAAGGAGCCGCCGAAATCCACTGGCCAGATCCCGGTCCCAGCGCCGGTGGCCGGGCAAATTGTGGAGCGGCTGGTAGGTCCCGGGCAATTGCTACAAGCCGGCTCTACGCAGTGCTTCACCATCTCGGACATGAGCACCGTGTGGGTTCTGGTGAACGTGTACCAGAACGATCTCGCGTACGTGCGCATCGGAGATGGCGTGGACATCACCACCGATGCCTACCCGGACATTTTCCACGGGAAGATTTCTTACGTAGCCGACGCACTCGACCCTACGACCCGCACGTTGCAGGCCCGCATTGTCACCGAGAATCCCGGTTACAAACTCAAGAAGGATATGTACGTAACGGCAAATGTTCACGCCGGTGCACTTGCGAATGCGCTGACCGTCCCCGATGCTGCCGTGTTGCGCGACACGGAAAATCAGCCTTTCGTGTACGTGCAGGTAGCCTCCAATCAGTTCGCCCGGCGGCTGGTGAAAATCGGCGACAGTCAGGACGGCCGCACCTTGGTACAGGAAGGCATCAAGGAAGGCGAGAACGTCGTAGGCGACGGCAGCCTGTTCCTGCAATTCAAAAACTCGCTGCAACACTAGGAAGCCACCTGCCCATGCCCACACCGCTCAAACTCGCGACAATCCGCAGGCATAACGCATGATTCACCGCATCGTCCAATTCGCTCTGCAACAACGCTTCGTCGTATTGATGTTCAGCGTTCTGATCGTGGTCGCCGGCGCGATTTCGTTTAAGCGCATGCCCGTCGATGCGTACCCTGATTTGTCTCCGCCAATGGTCGAGCTCATCACCCAATGGCCCGGGCACGCCGCCGAAGAAGTCGAGCGGCTCACCACGCTTCCGCTCGAGCTGGCCATGAATGGCACGCCGAACCTGAAGTACATGCGTTCGATCTCTCTGTACGGTCTCTCCGACGTCATTCTTACCTTTGACGAAGGCACGGATTCTTACTTCGCCCGCCAAGTGATTTTCCAGCGCATCGCCGATGCCCAGCTTCCCAGCGGGGTTACGCCCAGTATGGCGCCGCTGTTCAGCCCCAGCGGCCTGGTCTATCGCTACGTGATCGACAGCCCTGACCGGTCGCCGATGGAGTTGCACACCTACGAAGAATGGATCATCGAACGCGCCTACCGCAGCGTGCCCGGCGTGGCGGACGACTCGGGATTTGGCGGACCCACGATGGAGTATCACGTCCTGCTCGATCCCGCCCGGCTCTACAATTTCCATCTCCCGGTCGTGCAGGTTTTCAATGCTCTTCAGGCGAATAACGCCAACACGGGCGGGGGGTTCTACACGCAGGGAGGGCAGTTTTACTACGTGCGGGGACTCGGCCTTCTCAAGTCTACCGACGACATTGGCGAAGTCGTGGTCGGCAACAACAACGGCGTTCCGATCCGCGTTAAAGATGTGGGCCAGGTGGTGATCGGCCACGCGGTGCGCCTCGGGATATTCGGCTTCCAGGACAAAGTCAAAAATAACGATGACGCCGTTGAAGGCGTTATCCTGATGCGGCGCGGCGAGCAGACCCAAAACGTGCTGCGCGGCGTCGAGCAAAAAACGGACGAGCTCAACCGCAGCATACTTCCCCCCGACGTAAGAATTCATCCCTACTACGATCGCAGCGATCTCGTGCAGGTCACCACGAGTACGGTCGAGGGCAATCTGCTGCGCGGCATGATCCTGGTTTTTCTGGTTCTGCTTTTCTTCCTGGTCAGTTTCCGCGCCGCGGTTATCACCGCGCTCACTATTCCTCTGGCGCTGCTGTTTGCATTTATTTTTCTGCACGCCACCGGCGAGGCCGCTAATTTGCTCTCCATTGGCGCCATAGACTTCGGGATCATCATCGACGGCACCATCGTCATGGTGGAGAACATCTACCGAGAGCTCGCCGAGCGCCGCGGCACTGACTACAATCTCCACGAAGTCATTCTGCACGCTGCTCGCGACGTCGATCGCCCGATCTTTTACTCCGTTGCCGTCATCATCGCGGGTTACCTCCCCATCTACGCCCTGACCGGACCCTCGGGCAAACTTTTCCACCCGATGGCCGACACCATGGCTTTCGCTCTGATCGGCGCTCTTATTTTCACGCTCACGTTCGTACCGGTCATCGTCTCGTACTGGTTCAAGAGCGGCGTTGAAGAAAAACCCAATCGCATTTTCAATTGGGTGCGCGAGAGATACGCTGGCCGCCTGGTGTGGTGCCTCGATCATCCCAAGGTCACGGTTTTCGGCGCTTTCGCGATCTTCGGTTCCACGCTGCTCCTGGTTCCGTTGATCGGCGGAGAATTCCTCCCGCATCTTGACGAAGGCGCGGTGTGGGTCCGTGCCACCATGCCGTACACGATCGGCTTTGAGGACGCCGCCAAATTCGCTCCGCAAGTTCGTAATGTTTTAATCAAATATCCGCAGGTCACCGTCGTCGGCTCCGAGCTCGGACGAACCGATGACGGCACCGACCCCACTGGCTTCTTCAACTGCGAGTTTTACGTTGGATTGAAGCCCTACGACGACAAGACCTGGCAAACTGGCTTGATTCACACCAAAGAGGAACTGGAGAAGGATCTCGAGAAAAAACTAGACGCCTATCCTGGCGTCATCTTTAACTTCACGCAGCCCGCTGAAGACGCCGTCGACGAGGCCCTCACGGGGCTAAAGTCCGCGCTGGCGGTGAAAGTCTTCGGTCCGGACCTCGAGGTTCTTGAGAAGAAAGCCGTCGAGATCAAAAACATCCTCGACAAGACTCCGGGATTCACCGAGCTCACGGTGGTCCGCGAGCTTGGCCAACCCAACCTCATTGTCGATATCGACCGCCCGAAAATCGCGCGCTACGGCATCAACGTCACCGACGTCGAAGCCGTGGTGCAGACCGCCGTCGGCGGCCAAGCCGCCACACAAGTCATCCAGGGTGAAAAACTGTTCGATCTCGTGGTGCGCATGGAGCCGAAATATCGTTCGAACGCCGTTCAGATTGCGAATCTCCTGGTCCCCACGCCCGGAGGTCAGCAGATTCCGCTCTCCGAGCTCGCCGATATCAAGGAATCCGCCGGGGCATCCTTCATCTATCGCGAAAACAATTCGCGCTACATCGGCATACAGTTCTCGGTGACCGGTCGCGACCTGGAAGGCATCGTTCACGCGGGTCAGGACGCCGTGGCCAAATCGGTCCATCTGCCGGAGGGCTACCGTCTCGATTGGGGCGGCGAGTATAGCGAGCTGCTGGAAGCCAAATCGCAGCTGTACGTTATCGGCCCGCTCGCTATCTTTCTGATCTTCTTGATCCTTTTCGCGCTCTACGGCAATTTCAAATTTCCGATCACCATCGCGCTCGGCGTCGTTCTCACCGAACCAGTCGGCGCGCTGATTGCGCTCAAGGTCTTGCACATCCCATTCAGCGTGTCGAGCGGCCTGGGTCTTCTGGCGCTCCTCGGCGTATCCGTCGAAACCGCCGTAATCCTGGTCAGCTACATCAATAAGCTTCGCCTCGAGGGCGCTTCGGTCCGCGACGCCACCCGGGAGGCCTCCTTGCTGCGCCTCCGCCCCATCATGATGACCGCTCTGGTCGCTTGCCTCGGTTTATTGCCGGCGGCACTGTCGACAGGGGTTGGCAGCGACACACAAAAGCCATTCGCAATCGTCGTCGTCGCCGGTCTGGTTTCGCGTTTATTGCTGGGATTCTTCGTTAACCCTGTTCTCTATGAAGTCGTCGCTCGCGAGGGCGACGTGCTGCAGGTCTGAGATCCACGGGATTTGAAATTCACAAATAAATGCTGGCGGGACCAACGTCTTGCCCGCAAGTTCCAGACTGCATACGATCTTCAGAATTCGCTCGGCAAGTCCATCGACGCATCATTTTAGAAGTGGCAGGATGCCGCGCCGCGCTTCTCCAGATATTTCTGGTGATATTCTTCGGCACGATAGAAGGGCCCAGCCGCGGTAATCTCCGTCGCAACGGGCCGCTTCAGCTTCCCGCTCGCATCCAGCGCCGCCTTCGACTTCTTTGCCGCGGCTTCCTGCTCTGGCGAGTGAAAGAAAATCGCCGTGCGGTATTGCGAGCCAAAATCGGGTCCCTGGCGGTTTTTTTGTGTGGGGTCGTGCATATGCCAGAAGGCCTCCAGCAACTGTTCGTAACTCAACTTCGCCGGATCAAACGTCACCTGCACGACTTCCGCGTGTCCGGTCTCGTCGGTGCACACATCCTTATAGCTTGGATCGACGGTGTTCCCGCCGCTGTATCCGACAGCCGCGTCGACGACGCCGGGGATTCGCCGGAACGCCGCTTCGATTCCCCAAAAACATCCCGCACCAAAGGTCGCAATTTCCGTCATGCCACTCTCCTAATCAAAAGTCTCGCGCAGCGTCCTGCTACACCCGACGCATGGTATTGGATGCAAAACGATGCGTCCTCGATTCTACCGCGTAGACAACGGTCTATGACTTCGCACGCGCCGAGGTACTCCCCGATATCGCCTTCAACTTTTCCTGCGCCAACGCCTTGTAGGGACTATCCACTGACGCCGCGTCGGTGAGCGCCGCTTTCGCTTCCGGTACCTTCTTCAAATTCAACAGCGCGAAACCAAGCCGATACTGGTTGCGAGCGTAGCTGTTGGCATCCGGCTTCAGCAACGGCGCGGCCGCTTTGAAATTGTCAACCGCTTGCGCGTTATTCTTCTTCTCGATGTTCACTTGCCCCAGCGCGCTTAGCGCCAATCCTTTCTGCAGCGCACTCTGCTGCTGCCACTGTTCGTCGGTTATGCCATCTGGTTTCTTGGCCGTCTCTAGCACCGAAACCGCCTTCTTCGCATACGTTTCGGCCTTGTCGAGTTGCTCGCCCTTTTCGCTGTAGTAGTCCGCCAGAAGAATCAACATTCCCAGATTGTTGGGGTCCTTCGCTAGAACCCCGTTGGCCGCTTCCAGCATTTTAGGGGCGTTTTGCGTCTGCCGGTAGGAAGCCGCCGCTACACCCATCGCCTGATCGGCATAGGGGGAGTCGGGAAACATCTGCGCGAATCGCACTAGCAAGCTCGCTTTTTTGGTGACGTCACGCGTCTGGTAGGCTCCGTTGAAGATCAACTGTTGCACGTAAATCACGCTGTCGTGAGCGTTTTGCAGCGTCTGCTTTTTCTGGTTGTCCCAGTCCGCTTGTGACGTTCCCTCCGGAGCGGGAGCGTCCTGATAACGTTTCAAAATTCCCGCTACTTTGTCACCGTAGGAAAATAGTTTATCGGCGTCACCCTTTTCCTGGGCGGCGCGGACCATGTTCACGCCGTTGGCAAGACTGTCAGGGTCTAGTGCGAACAACTTGTCGCCAAACTCGAACGCCTTATCGTAATTTTTCGCGGCGAGGTAATAATTCACATACAGGTCGTCGGCCACGATCGCCAGGTCTCCTTGAGCGACGTTCGCGGCAAATTTGTCGATCAGCGCGAGCTTCTGTGTCGGATCGGTGGTCGCATTGATTTCCGTCAGGGCATGATCTGCATCCGACCCCGCCGGAATCGGCACATACTTTCCGATTTGCCCGTAAGCCGGCGACGTTGTGCCTAGAGCCAACCACGCCGACACAAGCAGCAGTCCGATGAACACCTTATCTCGTCGCATGGATGCCTCCTGGGAATGTTGATTTCGGAATTGCAGGCATCTTAGTGCCGACCGGCTCGCGTGGCAAGCACCGGATGATTCCGAGGCCGGTAACCAATAGCGCTCCCCTGCGTCTAACAAATTTGAGGCTGCCAAGCTCGCGCGCGGTTCCCGCCATCCGCCAATTCTCGACAGAACGGTTCCCTTTCGAGACGCATACCGAGCCTGTGCGCGGTTTGCAATCTCGGCAATCGAGGCGCCGCCGGGACTCGATTCGATCCGCTAGTGATGCGAAAATAGCGGGGTTCGTCACCTTTGTACCTGTATCCCGTACAGAACCCCTGCTCGTGGACGCGCGGCGTCGGAACCAGCGCGGGTCGCGCAAGAACGGGCAGGACGCACGTTTGTGAAGTTGCAGCGGATGCTTAACGCTGACGTTTTCTGGAGACAAGCAGAATGATCGTGCCATCCCCTCGCGCAGCCCATCGAAGGCGCACTCGGTTTTTTGTGGTCGGCGTCTTCGCTGCGCTGGTTTTCTCCGCGCTGCGCCTTCAGGCCGACGAGCCTTACTCTCGCACTCGCGACTACGACCTGCAGCACTCCAGGATCGCCCTGCGTTTTGACGTTGAGCAACGGAAAGTTCTTGGCGACGTCACCCACACGCTGTCGATTCTTCGCGACAACATCTCCAAAGTCGCTTTTGATTCCGTCGGCCTTACCATCCAAAGTGTCACTGTCAACAAGTCGCCCGCAAAGTTTGAAACCACGGCCAGCAAACTCATCGTAACCTTACCCTCGACGTCCCACCCCGGCGACAAGTTCGAAATCCAAATCCGCTATGAAGGCAAACCAGCCAAGGGTCTTTATTTTATTCTGCCCGATAAAGATTACCTTGATCGCCCTATACAGATCTGGAGCCAGGGAGAATCGGAAGACACGCGCTACTATCTCCCGACCTACGACTATCCCAACGATCGTCTCACGACCGAAACAATTCTGACCGTGCCCGCGTCGTGGCTGACCGTTGGCAACGGAAAATTGATCGGTGTCTCCGACGCCGGCAACTCTATGAAGACGTGGACATGGCGTGAGTCGCAACCCAGTTCGACCTACCTCATCACCGTGGTCGCGGGCGAATTGCACGAGGTGAAGCAGTCCCTGCGCGGCCTTCCGATCACCTACTACGCTCCCAAAGGACGCGGAGATCGCTTGCTCCCGAATTACGAGCGCACGCCCGCCATGATCGAGCTCTTCGACAAAAAACTTGGCGTCGATTACGCGTGGGAAAAATATGCGCAAGTCATGGTCGATGACTTCGTAGCCGGCGGCATGGAAAATTCCAGCGCCACCACGAATACGTCCAGTTCGCTGAAAAGCCCCAAACTCATACCGGAGTTCCCTACCGATGAAGACGACCTCATCTCTCACGAACTTGCGCATCAATGGTTCGGCGATCTGGTCACCTGCAAGGATTGGGGCAACATCTGGCTCAACGAAGGCTTCGCCACCTTCTTCGAGACAGTCTGGATGGAGTCGTACTATCCGAAAGATCAAGCCGAGTACAACACCTGGACCGCGGCGCGCGAGTGGTTCGCCATGCCGGACTTGTACCAAAAACCAGTGGTGCGCTTCGACTTTGATGACTCCAGTGAATTCGATGGAAACGCGTACACCAAAGGTGGCTGGGTTCTGTACATGCTTCGCCATCAAATCGGAGACGATAACTTCTGGCGCAGCTTGAAGCACTACCTGGAAGTCAATCGCGGCAAAAACGTCGTTACGTCCGACCTGATCAAGGCAATCGAGGAGACCACCCACGTCAGCGTGGACCGCTTTTTCCATCAATGGATCTATGGCGCGGGCGCTCCAAAATTTGATCTTGCTTACACATATGACAGCGCCAAGCGCCAGGTTGCGCTGACCGTCAAGCAAACCCAAAAGGTGGAAGGGCAGGTCGGCATCTTCGAGGTTCCGGTCGATGTCGAAATCACCACGCCTTCGGGCACGAAGCTCTACCCCGTGCATGTGACCAAGGACGTCGAAACGTTCACCTTCCCCTCGGAAACAGCGCCGTCGATGGTCCTGTTCGATAAAGGCGGCTACGTTCTCAAAACCGCGAACTTCCACAAAGAAAAGAAGGAATGGCTTTACCAGCTGAAAAACGCCACCGACCTTGCGGATCGCGCCGATGCCGTCATCGCGCTAGGAAAAATCAAGAATGATGAGGAAGTCGTTGCGGCGCTAGCCACCGCGCTCAACTCCGACAAAGCCTGGGAGATTCGCGCTCTCTGCGCCGACGCCCTCGGTCGTATCGGCGGCTCGGCTGCACTGAAACATCTGGTCGCTTCCCTCGATACCAACCAGATGGCCGCGGTTCGCTATCACATCGTCTCTGGTATCGGATATTTCAAGCAGGAAGCCAGCGTTCCAGCGAAACTCGAAGCCATTGCGCGCGACGATCATTCCTATCGAGCACGCGCCAGTGCTCTAGAAAGCCTCGGGCGCGTCAAGTCGCCCAACGCCCTCGGCATTCTCACCGCCAATGTTGCAGCGGACTCACCTGACGACTTCCTTCGTAACGCTGCACTGCGCTCGCTAGGCTTCCTGGGTGACACCAAGGCAGTTCCGCTGCTCCGCACCTGGGCCGCTCCAGGCAAAAACATGGATTCGCGCAGTGCCGCCATCGCCAGCCTCGGCCGTTTGGACAAGGAAAACAAGGAAATCACGCAGCAGATTGCTTCCTACCTCACCGAGCCACATTTCACCACGCGCTGGGCAGCGATCCACGCGCTCGGCAATCGTGGCGACACCGGGGCTATCCCTGCGCTAGAAGCCTTGCTGAAGGCCGACGATCTCAGCATTGAAATGGTTCCGGAGATCAAGGAGCAGATCGAGCGATTGCAAAACCCCAAGGGGGCAAAAGGCAGGTCGCACGGCGACGAATCAGCGGAAGACGAAGACACCGGCGAAGCAACGTCAGACAATCAAGTCAATGTCTCGCAACGGCTCGAACAACTCGAGCACCTTGTTCAAGAAATGAGCGATCGGCTGAAATCCATAGAGTCGCGCCTTCCCGCCTCGCCAAAAAAATAAGCCGCTGAACCTCATCCAGCGGAGCAGGGCTTCAGGGTTCTGCGATCAAAACACGCAGGTCCCGCAAATTATTGCCGGTCGGCCCGGTGATAATTGCATCTTCCAGCCGTAGGAAAAAGTTGAAGGCATCGCTGCGCGCGAACGCCTGCCGGACATCCATGCCCAGCGAGTGCGCACGCGCGAGCGTCTCTCCATCCGCCACGGCCCCCGCAGCCGGACTGTTTCCATCGATTCCATCGGTCCCCGCACTCAACACGGCCACCTTCTGTCCCGCGATCTTCCCGACGCAAGCCAGCACCAACGCCGAATTCCTTCCGCCAATCCCGCCTCCGGTCACCGGCGAGCTCACTTCTCCATCCGCAATCACAGCCACCCTTTGCCCCGAATGCATCGCTCGCAACTCGTCCAGTTGTGCCAGCAAAAATGCCGCTGCCTTCTCTACCGGCCAATCGTCTGTAGTGTTGTCGCAGCACGTCACACACCCTTTGGCTTCGGCCGCGCGATGTGCCGGATGAAATAAATCATCCATTCCCAAAAGCAGCGAAAAATGTGCGTTCCAGAACGCCGGATTGCCCGTCTTTGGCGTTTCGATCATCCGCCCTTCATCCATCCATCGGCGCGTGTTCGATGGCAGCTGTGTGAGCAACCCATATTCCGCCAGTACCTTCTGCGCGTCTTCAACCGTGGTCGGATCGGGCAGCGTTGGCCCGGAAGCCAGCGCTGCTTCTTGTTTCGCCGGGACATCACTGACCGCCAAAGTGATTTTTGTCGCCGCCCCAGCCGCCTCGGCCAGTCTTCCTCCCTTCACAGCCGAGAGATGGCGGCGAACCTTCCCAATCTCGCCGATCGGTGCGCCGCACGTCACCAGTCCCGAATAAAGTTGCTGCACGTCTTCGAGCGTCTGCTTCGAATCGAGTGGCAATTCCACGAGCGCCGACCCGCCGCCTGACAACAAGAAAAATACCAGCGTCCGCTGATCGCAGGTCTTCAGCAACGCCAGGATCGCCTCCGCCGCCTTCCAACTGTCCAGGTTGGGAATCGGGTGTCCGCCAACGAAATAATCGATGCCGGCCACGACATTTCCGGGCGAAATCGGCGCGGACACCACGCCCTGTAACGTGAGATTGGCCGGAATCACCGGCACAAGGCCTTCCACCATCGCGTGCGCGGCTTTGCCAATCGCGACGACACACACGCGCTCGAACGCGCGCAGGTCCACAACGATCTCGTCGCCGCAATGCAACACCGTTCGATCCCGCCACAGCTTTCGCTGCATCGCTGCGGGAACATCGATCGCCGCTAATGTTTCCAGGAAAATTTGGCGGGCAAGTTGCTTCAGGTCCGCCATGAAGGTTACCGGCCTAGCCTCAACGCGTTTTGAGCACTTCAGGATTTAGCATATTCGGCGGCCGTTGTCCTTTGAAAAGCGCGATCACATTCTCCGCCGCGATACTGGCCATCTTCGTTCTTGTCTCCAGGGATGCCGACGCGATATGCGGGGCCAGCACCACATTTGGGCGCTTCAGTCCTGGAAGAATGAAGGGCTCATTCTCATACACATCCAGCGCGGCACCGGCGAGTTTCCCGGTCTCCAACGCGTGCACCAGCGCCGCTTCGTCCACCACCGGCCCGCGCGAAGTATTGATTAGAAATGCCGTCGGCTTCATCCTGAAAAATTTCGGCCCGTCAAATAGTCCCCGCGTATCCGGAAGCAACGGCACGTGTACGCTGACAAAGTCCGCTTCCGCCAACAATGCGTTGAAATCGCGATATTCCGCTTGGAGTTCTTTTTCGACGTCCAAGGGCGCGCGAATCGCATCGCTATAAATTACTTTCATCTGGAATCCGGCGGCGCGCCGCGCCACCGCCCGCCCGATGCGTCCGAATCCAACCAGTCCCAGAGTCTTCCCCCAAACATCGGTCCCCACCAGCTGATCCAGGTCCCAGCCTTTCCAATTGCCGGAGCGCGCCAACTGCTCGCCTTCTCCGATGCGCCGCGCCACCGCCATCAACAGCGTCCAAGCGAAGTCCGCCGTCGTCTCATCCAGCACTCCCGGCGTGTTGGTCGCTACCACCCCGCGCTTCGTGCAGGCCGGCACGTCGATATTATCGAAGCCTACGGCGACGTTGGCCGCAATTCGCAACTTGGGCGCCGCGCGCAACAACTCTTCGTTCACCTTCTCAGTGAGCAGGCACACCAATCCTTCTTTGTCTTTCACCTTCTGAAACAGCTCCTCCTTCGAGATGCGCTCGGGCTTGGTCCAATATTCCACTTCGCAACCGGCGCTTAAAATCTGTTGCGCCGCAGGGAATAGTGGTCGCGTCGCCAGCACTCGCGGCTTCGGCATCAGGTCCTCTCTCCACTCCGCACGTTACACTAGCACAGGTTTCGCGCCGCCCATTACAGCACAGTGTTGCGCCGATAGAGCGACACTCTCTATAGTGAACCTAGCGCTGCTGAAGCTTCGATGCTTATGACGCAGATTCTGACTCGCGAGCTGGAAAAACTTCTTGGCCCATCCGCGGTCCTCCACCTTCCGGAAGACGTGCTGCTTTACGAATACGATGGCTCGGTCGAAAAAGGCCGGCCCGACGTCGTCGTGTTTCCCTCCACCACAGATCAAGTTTCCCGAATCGTTAAACTCGCCGCGCAATACGGCGTCCCGATCGTCGGCCGCGGCGCTGGAACCGGCCTCTCGGGCGGCGCACTCGCCCGCGGTGGCGGCCTCATGTTCGCCTTCTCCCGCATGAACCGTATCCTCGAACTCGACTTCGAAAATCAACGCGCCATCGTACAGCCCGGAGTCGTCAATCTCGACCTGACTCGTGCCGTCGAGCACGCCGGCTTGTACTTTGCTCCCGATCCTTCCAGCCAGAAATCCTGCACCATCGGGGGTAACGTCGCCGAAAACGCCGGAGGCCCACACACCCTCGCTTACGGCGTAACCACCAATCACGTCACGGCGCTCGAGCTCGTCCTCCCCGACGGCCAAGTCGTTCGCGTAGGCAGCCTACAAGGCGACTGCTCGCTCTACGATCTCACCGGTCTGCTCGTTGGCTCAGAAGGCACCCTCGCTCTGATCACCGAAGTCACCGTAAAGCTCAGTCGCAAGCCCGAAGCGGTCAAGACCCTGCTCGCTATCTTCGACACCATCGACGACGCCTCCGAAACCGTCGCCGACATCACCGCTCGCGGCATTACTCCCGCCGCGTGCGAAATGCTCGATGGCTGGACTCTTCGCACCGTCGAAGAGTACATCCACGCCGGCTTTCCTCTCGACAGCGCCGCCGTCCTGCTCATCGAAGTCGAAGGCCTCACGGAAACCGTCGCAGCACAAGCTGCTTCTATTGATGAGGTCTGCTGCACGCACCACGCCCGCGAAGTCCGCGTCGCCCGCGACGACCAAGAGCGCGATCTGCTCTGGAAGGGCCGCAAGAATTCATTCGGCGCCCTGGGCCGCGTGGCTGCGGGCATTTATGTCCTCGACGGTGTTATCCCCCGATCCAAGCTTCCGCAAGCGCTACGCCGCATTCAGAAAATTGGCGAGCAATACGGCTTTCGCATCGGCAACATCTTCCACGCCGGTGATGGCAATCTCCACCCCATCGTTCTCTATGATCCGCGCGACGCTGAGCAGCTTGAACGGGCCATGAAAGCCTCCGCTGAAATCATTCGCTATTGTGTTGAAGTCGGCGGGAGCCTCTCCGGCGAACATGGCATCGGCATGGAGAAGAGCGAACTCATGCCTCTCCTGTTCTCGGACGCCGATTTCGCCTTGATGCGGCGCGTTCACGACGCCTGCAACCCCACGTGTTCCCTGAATCCCGGCAAGGTTTTTCCGCTAAACAAAGGCTGTGGCGAAACTCGCATCCGTTCGCAAGTACCGCATCCGGCGACTCCCGCGTGACGGCAATGAGCAACGATATTGCCGCGCGCCTGGAGTCGATCACCCGTGCTCGGCAGGATTTCAGCGGAGCGGCCCTCGAGTCCTATGCCATCGACGGCATCTTGCCTTCTGCGGTCGCTCGGCCCGCTTGCGCCGAAGAAGCCGCCGAAGTCATTCGCTTCGCTGCAAAAGAAAACCTTGCTGTAATTCCGACGGGTGCGCGAACCAAACTCTCGATCGGCGCGCGCCCAACGCGTTACGACATTGCACTGGACATGCGCGCCCTCAACCGGATCGCTCACTACGATCCCGCCGACCTCACCGTCAGCGCGGACGCGGGTCTGCCCGTCGCGGCACTGAACGCTGTTCTCTTCGAGCAGAAGCAGTTCGTTCCACTCCTGGTTCCCTACTACTTGCAGGCGACCCTCGGTGGCGCGATCGCCGCCGGCATCGATTCCCCGCTCCGCCAAGCCTACGGCACCGCCAGAGACTTCCTCCTCGGCGCCGAATTCATCGACGGTACCGGCGCGCTGGTGAAAAGCGGTGGTCGGGTTGTAAAAAATGTCGCCGGCTACGACCTCCACAAACTCTTGATCGGCTCTCTCGGCACGCTCGGTGTGATCACCCGTCTCAATTTTCGTACCTTCCCCGCTTCCATTGATGGAAGCCGCGGTTTCCTTGCCTCTTTCTCCACCCATGAAGCGGCGCTAGCGGCGCGGCACAAAATTGCAGCATCCTCGCTGAGTCCTTTAACTCTCGACGTCATCGATCTAGGCGCTGCAAAGATATTTGCCGAACGCACTCCAGCCACAGCCGAAACAACCGGGTTCGCTCGCGAAAGGCAGCACCTGGCCGAAACCCAATTGCCCTTACCGGGCGAATGGTTCCATGCCCGCGAATGGCAGCTCTGCGCCGCTTTTGCGGGCAATTCCGAAGTGGTGAATCGGTATGTCCGCGACCTCACCCGTGTGGCCGAGCAATGCCGTGCTACCACGATCGCAATCCTCGACGACACCACTCGACCTTCTATCTGGGGCCGTCTCCGGGAGTCCCTGCCGCTTTTCCGAGAAGCTTCCCCGCACGCCGCAATTTTCAGACTCAGTATCCTGCCCGCGCATCACGTCCAAGTGATCACCATTCTCGAATCCGTCGCCAGTGCGGCGAACCTACCTTTGGCCCTGGTCGCCAGAGCCTCCGGGAATCTTTACGTCGCCCTGCTGCCCAAAGAAGTCACAGAATCCTCAATCGAAGCTCTTACCCTGTTGGCCCTGGAAATTCTCTCCCTAGGCCGCAGCTTAGACGGCCGCGCCTCTCTCCTGTTCGCCCCATCAAAAATTAAGCCCACCCTCGAATCCGTGCTGAACGCTCGTCCCCATTCCGATCTAGCCCTGATGCATCGCGTCAGATCCGCGTTCGATCCCAAAAACATCTTTGCTCCAAATCGTCTCCTGCCCGATCTTCAATAGCGATCACTTTGTGGAGCGCTCGCCGGGCCGCCGACTTCTCCACAAAGCGATTGTTTCTCTCCGTAACACGGAATTCAGGCACAATCGTAGGATCACAGCGCGGCCCTACCAGGACGTGGACAACCCGCAATGACTTTGTAATCCGCAAATTTGCACACGGGAGGTCCCTTGGATTTGCCCATGCAGTCTTCGAAACCCATGATTCTGCGACTAGGCTACGACATCCAGTTCGACCTCGCTGCACCCGTCGCCATGGTGGCTTTGCTGAATGTCCATCCGTCGCGCGCAGCCGACCTGCTCGAACCCGACGAATTGCTCGTGGAACCCGCCGTACAGATCGACAGCTTCATCGACAGCTTCGGAAACCGCTGCACTCGGTTCCTTGCGCAGCGGGGCACATTGCGCCTCAGCAACTCGACATTGATCACCGACTCGGGCCTGCCCGATGAGATGAACCCGGGCGCGCGCGAAATCCCCGTGCAGGATTTGCCGCACGATGTCGTGCGCTATCTCTACAATAGCCGCTACTGCGAAGTCGACCGCTTCTCGATCATCGCCCTCGAGCTTTTCGGCGCGGTCGCCCCCGGATGGTCGCGCGTCCAGGCTATTTGCGATTGGGTTCACAGCCGGGTCAGCTTCGGCTATCAATACGCGCGTCCCACCAAAACTGCGCTGGACGTTTACACCGAGCGCTTCGGAGTCTGCCGCGATTTCCAGCATCTCGCCGTCACCCTGTGCCGCGCTCTGAATATCCCCGCGCGTTACGTCACCGGATATCTGGGTGACATCGGTGTGCCCGTCACGGGAATCATGGACTTCAGCGCCTGGTTTGAGGTTTATCTCGAGAACCGCTGGTGGGCTTTTGACGCGCGCAACAACCAACCCCGCATTGGACGCGTCCTGATTGCCGCGGGCCGCGACGCTTCCGACGTGGCCATCACCACGTCTTTCGGCATGACCAACCTGACCCGCTTCACGGTAGTAACCGAACAATTGCAGCGGGCTCAAGCCGCTAATGTCTTGTAGGCGCCGGACTTCTGTCCGGCGCTACCCTCACAAGGAATTTCTCCGCGCAATATTCCCCAACACCGCTCCGCTGGGCTTCACTGTCCGTCTCTGCGTTGCCAAATCCACCGCCACAACCCCGAACTTCGGCTCGAACCCCGACATCCATTCGAAATTATCCAGCAGCGACCACGTAACATAACCTCGCACGTCCACACCATCGTCAATAGCGCGCTTCAAGCCAGTCAGCGCCCGTTGATAATATTCCACCCGCCTGCTGTCATCGGCTGTCGCGATCCCGTTCTCCGTCACGAGGATCGGCACGCCGGTTTCCTTGCTCGCATAGCGCACGACATGCTCGACGCATTCTGGGTAATACTCCCAGCCCGCCTGCGTAGTCTCCACCCCCGGTGGCACGGGCAAGTCCTTTTTCCCAACAATCGATCGCGAATACATCTGTACTCCCAAATAATCGCACTGCTCGGCAACTTCCAGCCACGGCCCGTAAACGTCCGCTCGTTTCTCCGCCAGATGACTATCGCTAGGCGCCGCCTGATCGTCCGACATTGCCAGATTGAATCCCACCGGCATGGCGCTGCGTACCGATTTCATCGCGGCTTTGCCCTTGTGATGCGCCGCCAGCAGCCCCTCCTGGGTCTTCTTCCCGTCCCCTACAAAGAAACTCGCGAAATCGGGTGCATTCAGGTACTTGCGAACTTTGGGCAGGTTTCCCTGCATCATTTCGACGATCCCCTGTCCTCCCGACCCTGGCAAGTTAATCCAGTTCAGCAATTGCGGAACGTCCGGTTCGTTGAACGTCGAAGCATAGTCCACCAGGTCTCCCAGGTGCTTGGTCGCTTTCTCGCAGAACCGCGCATAAAGATCGGGCGCCGCGGGGTTTTGCCAACCACCTTTGCAGGCAAACCACCGTGGCATACTGAAATGCGAATACGTCACCAGCGTCGTCAAATGATGTTCTCTGCAAACCGCCAGCACACGCCGATAATGTTCCAGCTCCGCGTTGGAAAAGAATCCCTCCTCGGGTTCGATGCGCGCCCACTCCAGCGAAAACCGGTAGGTGTTAAATCCAAGATCGGCCAGCATCGCAATGTCTTGCGGATACAAGTGATAGTGATCGCAAGCATCACCCGACGGCTCTTTGAAAATGCTCTCGGGCATGTGTTCCATCGCCCAAAGGTCGCTGTTGATGTTGTTGCCTTCCACCTGATGTCCCGCCGTCGCGCAACCCCACAAAAACTTATCCGGAAAAGCTTTGCCCTTTTCCGCGCCGCTCGCTGCCGTTACAACTCGCGATGGCCGTTTGACCATCTCTGCTGCTTCCACTCTCGCGATGGATCTACCTGCGACAATCCCGACCACTGCCGCTGCAGACGCTTTTTGCAGAAGGACGCGCCGCGAGATTGGTTTGACTTCAGTATCGCTAACGGGCCGCTTGGGTTCTTTCATCGCAGATCTCCTTCAACGAGGGACTTCCGGACCGGGGCGCGGTCACCGAATCTAATCCAAACGCCACCAATCCCATAGCGCAGATTTATTTATCTCGCCGCGGTCATCGGCGGGCATCGACACAACAGCGACGAATGGCGATCGACTTGTCCGTCGCCTAGGGACCGAAGACTGCTTTACCCTGAGTTTCGAAGGGTAGGCCGCTGCTCTGACTAAATTCCAGCCAACAAGGAAACCATCGATGCCGGCAAACGAAACCTCGCCGGTCCAACACCTCGGACATCGGTCCGAATCACGAACAAACCGCCCGCCAGTTCCTCATCCTTTCCAGCATGGAGCGACGCCGTCGTAACGTACAGCGTTCTGAGATCGCTCCCACCAAAACTGCAATTCGTAATGTTCGATACCGGCATGCGAACCTCGTGCACTACTTTGCCCTCTGGCGAAATCCGCAGAATGCAACGCCCGGAAAACCGGCAATTCCAGAGACACCCTTCTTCGTCCATCGCCGAGCCGTCGGGAACTCCTGGCGCAAGATTCTCTACAAACACGCGCCGATTGCTCACCAAAGACTTCGCGCCGTCGTAGTCGTACGCGTAGATGACATTCCGGATCGAACACCCACAATAAAATGTTGCGTGATCTGGACTCCACACCAGGGTATTGGTAATGCCGAAGCCGCTGTCGGCGACACGCACTTCCCCGCCTGCCGTCACTCGATACAAGGAGCCCGTAAATCCCTCAACCTCCAGGTCGCTCCCGTCCTCCCCGACATTGTTGCGCATGCTCCCAACCCAGAAAACGCCGCCCGGGTCGGTCGCGCCATCATTGAGTCGGTTATGAGGCCAATCGCGCTCAGGTTGCGCGAAAGGTAAGCGCCTGTCCCTCACCGGAGACCACAAAATCAAGCGCGGCCCCAGCGCCACGAGCAACCAATCCGCCTCGCTCGTCAGCGACAGCGTGCTGACCGGAGCCTCGAAGCCCCAACTCTGCAACTCGCGCGTCTTGGCAAAGTAGCGATTGATCCTGAATCGATTGATGTCGGTCCAATAGACGCACTCGTGGTCCGGGTGCCACAAAGGACTCTCACCGCAAATATCTTTCCCCTCGACAAGACACTCCATATTCATTTCGCCCGCCCCTAGCCCAAGCCGACGCCCGCACATACTAGCGAACCCCGGTGGTCCCACCAAGCGCGTTCCGAGCGCCCACCAAAGGTCGCGAAGCTTCCAGCCGGTTCGGGCAACTTCAGACTGCCAAATCAAATTCAGTGCCGCACTCCGAAGTTTGCAGCGGAAAGCCAAGGTTGTTCGGAACTTCTTCCGCTCGATCTCGTACCTATAGGCAGCGCGAGCCAGTGATGCCGCGCCGAGGGTCTTGTCCGTCTCCCGGGAGGTAGTTCGTGGCTGAATTTCGCAATCAACTCAAGCAGGTCTTCCGCAGGCTGGCCCGCGCTCCGATGTTCACCATTATCACGCTGATCACCCTGGCCGCCGGTGTGGGCGGCAACACCGTCGTTTTCAGCGTGCTCGAGGGTGTCCTGCTCAAGCCGCTGCCTTATCCCCACGCCGAGGAACTGGTCGGAGTCTGGCAGAAAGCCCCAGGACTCAATATCCAGGATCTCAACATCGCCCCCTCGAACTATTTTATTTTTCGCGAGCAAAACAAGAGCTTCATCGACATCGGCGTCTACAACGGCGACTCGGTCAGCATCACCGGTGTCGCCGAGCCCGAACAAGTGTCCGCATTGGACGTGACCGACGGCACCCTGCCGCTGCTCGGCGTCAATCCTATCTTGGGCCGCACCTTCAGCCGCCAGGACGACACCGCCGGCGCTCCGCTCACTACACTGCTCACCTACGGTTACTGGCGCCGCCGATTCAGCGCCGATCCCGCCGTCATCGGCCGCACGATCATCGCGGACGGCAAGTCTCGCCAGATCATCGGCGTGCTGCCTAAAACTTTTCATTTCCTCGATCGCGACGACATCACCTTGATCTTTCCCATGCAGTGGGACCGCACCACCACGCATCTGGGAAATTACAGTTACCGCGCTTTGGCCCGCTTGAAACCGGGCATCACCATCCAGCAAGCCGACACCGACATCGATCGCCTGCAACCCATCGTTCTCAGCAGCTTTCCCGCCCCCGAAGGCTTCAGCCTGAAGCTATTCCAGCAAGCTCAGATCGGCCCGAATATCCGCCCGCTAAAGCAAGACGTCGTCGGTGACGTCGGCAACACGCTCTGGATCCTCATGGGCTCGATCGGCATGGTCCTGTTGATCGCCTGCGCCAACGTCGCCAATCTCCTGCTCATCCGCGTCGAAGGCCGCCGCCAGGAACTCGCCGTGCGCGCCGCCATCGGCGCCACCCGCGGCCGCATTGCCGCCGAACTCCTCCTCGAAAGCGTTATCCTGGGCCTGTTAGGCAGCGCCATCGGCCTCGGATTCGCGTACGCCGCCATTCGCCTCCTGGTTGTCCTCGCTCCCCAAGGCCTCCCGCGCATCCACGACGTGACCATCAACGGCCCCGTCTTGCTCTTTACCCTGCTGGTCGCCCTGTTCGCCAGCATACTGTTTGGCTGCATTCCGGTCTTCAAGTACGCCGGAGTACGCCTCAACACCGGCATCCGCGAAGGCGGCCGCGCCATCAGCCAAAGCCGCGAGCAGCACCGCGCCCGCGCCGTCCTGGTAGTGGTTCAGGTAGCCCTGGCGTTGGTCCTGTTGATCTGCTCGGGCTTGATGATTCGCACCTTCCACGCCCTGACCACCGTGGACCCCGGCTTCTCCAAGCCAGCCGAGTTGCAAGCCTTTGACATCTATATCAATCCGCCGCAAGTTCCTGACCGCGAGCAAGTCGTCCGCATGGACCAAGCCATCCAACACAAGATTCAAGCTATCCCGGGCGTAACCTCGGTTTCCTGGGGCGGCAGCGTTCCGATGGACGGCAACTCCAGTAACGATCCCATCTTCCTCGCCGAACGCACCTATTCCGAAGGCGAACTGCCCCCGCTCCGCCGTTTCAAACGCGCTGCTCCAGGCTTCCTCGAAACGCTAGGCACTCCGCTGATTGCCGGCCGTCTCTTCACTTGGGACGAGACCTACAAGCATCTGCCCGTAGCCGTAGTCTCCGAGAATTTCGCCCGCGAATACTGGGCTAATCCCGCGAACGCCCTCGGCAAGCGCATCCGCGTAGCCACCACCGACGACTGGCGAGAAATCGTAGGCGTAGTCGCGGACGTCTACGACGACGGCGTAAGCCAACCCGCTCCATCCACGATCTATTGGCCGGTAATGAGAAATAAATTCGAAGGTCAGGATGAAGACGTAGTTCGCGGCGCCACCTTCGCCATCCGCACCACGCGCGCCGGCTCTGAAAGCCTGATGAAAGATGTTCGCGAGGCAGTATGGTCGGTGAATCCGAACCTGCCCCTCTCCAACGTCAACACGGTGGACTACTACTACCGAAGGTCCATCGCCCGCACATCCTTCACCCTCATCATGCTTGCCGTGGCAGGGAGCATGGCTCTGCTGCTCGGTGTAGTTGGTATCTACGGGGTGATCGCCTACTCCGTGACGCAACGCACCCGCGAGATCGGCATTCGCATGGCCTTGGGTGCGCGAGCACAAACGCTCACTGGCATGTTCGTGCTGCAAGGTATGCGCCTGACCGGAATCGGCGTGGCCCTGGGCGTCATCACCGCCATCATCGTCGTGCGCCTGATGTCGTCGCTGCTTTTCAGGGTCAGCCCTATCGATCCTTTCACCTATCTCGCCGTTTGTGCCGGCTTGCTGGTGCCCGCCTGGCTAGCTTGCTATGTGCCTTCTCGCCGCGCTGCCGCCGTCGATCCGGTCGAGGCCCTGCGCGCGGAATAGCTCGGCAGGGAACGGCCCCGAGGCAGGGGATCCGGTCGTTTTTTGCTCTCTCTGCTCCCACCAGCCGCGGCTGGTTGCCTGAATGACACTTAAGGTCACTTACCCTAGCCACTATTCGGCTAAGAACTTTGGTTCCTTTCGGTACCGAATATTCCCCTGCAAACAAGTCGATTGTATTCATTTGCTTAGGGCTTGCTCAGTTCTTCACAATCTATCGCAATAACCGTGCAGTCTGGCTGGTGTCGTGCACTATCCAGGGTGTAGCGAAATCAGCAGACGGAAAACGAGGACATGCGGCATATGAAAAAACAAAAGGGTTTCTCTCTTATCGAGCTTTTGATCGTCGTGGCGATCATTCTGATCATCGCGGCTATCGCCATCCCCAACCTCATCAAGTCGAAGATGGCCGCCAACGAAGCATCGGCGGTGGGTTCAGTGCGCACCGTCAACACCGGTGAAGTGAACTACGCGGCGTCTTGCCCGGCTATCGGGTTCTCCGCGTCGCTCACCGAACTCAACACGGGAGCTCTTTGCGCAGGCGGCACCGGCATCATCGACAACGTCCTGGCAGCGGGCGCCAAGAGCGGCTATACGTTCTTGTATGCCCCGGTTAAGGGCGGCGATGGTCTGTATGACACGTACACCTCTTCCGGAACGCCTTCGACCGTCGGCACCACCGGTCAGCGTCAGTTCTGCTCCAGCCAAACCGGCGTCATTCAGTACAACCTCGCCGGCGCAGGATGCGTCACTGGCGTAGGCGGCAGCCCGGCCCTGCAGTAAGCGGAACGGAAACTCGTTTAAAAAAAGGGGAGCCCCGCGGCTCCCCTTATTTTTTTGAATTACCGTCCGCTCCAGCCGCGGCCTTCTCACATCCGCAGCCGCATTCCCCAAGCTGCCAATCTCCAATTTCTCTGCTCACTTCGGTAGGGGGATCAAATCGCCTTCCGGCTATTGGCCTGCTCCACCCACTTGTTCAAAACACCGGCGAAATAAGGCGGCATCTCGCTGAACGTCAATCCCATCCCCTGCTTTGGCTCGATGCGCGCCACCGTACCGTGAGCTTCCAGAAACTCGGTCTCCGTATAGATCTCGATCACCACCGTCGTTCCTTCAGGAAACGGATTCATCATTTCCACGAAGCATCCGTGCATGCTCAGATCGCTCACGCGCGACGACGTCCGCGCATTTTCCTTCTCGTCGATGATCTCGGCCCTGGCTTTGAACGGGTACCTTGGAGCACGTCGTCTTTCAGTTGGCATCAGCATTCACCCCTCGGCGAAGGTCGAAGTGATGCTAACTCCGTTGCGCCGCGGCGCGCCCCGTCATCCTCCTCGTCTGCCACCTATCGGTCACCCGCGCGTCAGATACCTCACTCGTGATGCAACGCCTCGATCGGACAGACCCGCATCGCTCGCCGTCCTGGAATACGCGTCGGAACATCGCCACGAGGATGCGCGGGCCGAGAAAGCTCGGCTCACATCAAGTCGAAGTATATTGCCCAAGAGTCTCGGGAGCGGCCGCGCAATGCCAGCCGACAATGTCTCCCACCAGGGTCATCTTCAGCCTTCGCCCAGCACCATCCACATCACCCGCGATTTTTCAGCCCAGCGCCATCCGAATTCCGTTCTCATGCGACCTCTGCCTAACCGCTTAAGCGGCCTCTGCAGTACACTCGCACGTTCCGCATCATCGCGAGTGGACCGCGTAACTCTCCACGATGCCCACCACCGATCTCGCTCCATTCGTTCCTCGCACGCCGCATCGATTCGAATCCGCTTCCGAGGGCCTGATGTGAGTTCACGTTCTTGTGCAGGGTGCAAAAAATGCAAACTTGCAACGGACGAGATTCCTCAATCAACAGCTTTAGAACAAGCAAGATTGGCAAAGCGCCAAGGAGCGCTGGGCCAAGTTTCGCGCGGAAAGCGAAAAAGCTAGCCGCATCGTTGCGCCTTCCACTCACAGCTACGGCGGCGCTCCGCGATTCAGCACCGCGTGGCCTGACGATCTGTCGCTCTGTTTTTTTTCCCGCGTACTTCGTGTTTAATCGCGGTCTGGATGACTGTGGCGCCAGTTCCAGTAATGGTCTTGCTCTTTGCGGTTTTGCTTGTTTATTCGCGATAGTCTTGTGTTGTTCGCTCAGATAAATCCGATAACTGCGGTCTTCACGATCGTCCCAGTTGTGGTAATCCTTATGGTTCCGATCGTAAACGCGTACCTGCACGGTGGCCTCTTGCGCGTTCGCCTTGTAGCAATCAGTGCCGGCGAAATAACGGCAGCGGACAACAACAGCGCGCCGAATAGCGATGCATAGGTCCTGAGTAATCTGCCACATCCAGGATTATGTGATTCCGGCGGTGCACTCTGGGCCACACTAAGCGCGCTGTCTGTCCTTTACAACACGTAGAGAAATTAACGCGCAGTGCGACAAGAAGAACCAGGGAAGGTGCAGAAGCAAGAAAGTGGGAAAAAAAGAGAAGGGAGGGCTCGTGATGCTGGAAAGTGCTGTTGCCGGGGAAAGATCTTCGTTCCAACACGACTGCGCCCCTCCCGCGACATTGGGGGACGTCGCGGAAAGGGCGTGCCGTCTTCAGGAGAGAAGATCGTTGCTGCTACAAACCGGTCTATCGCAGACCGGCGTACTGCAAACCGGCTTTACTGCGCATCCGGCGGAGGAACGCGCATGCCACCTCGCACTCCGTTCCTTGGCCCGCCTTGTTGCACGGTGTAATCGGACGGCACCGTAAACAACGTAGCTGCCGGCTCGGTCCGCTGCACGTTGGTCAGGGTATAGGTCGTGGTTCCGAAACGCGGATCGGTTCGCGTGCTTTTCACCACCACTTGAAGGTCCGGCGAATACCAGCGCTCGAACACGATCTGCAGCGGCTTGTCGTTGCCGATCTGTCCAGCCGCGATAGTATGCGTGATGCGCGTGCCCTCGGCGCTAACGCCGTTGATCGTTTGCGTGCCGAGCGATTCCTTCTTCACCGCGCCGGAAGCTTCTTCTTTCTGCAGTCGCGCCTGCATCTTTTGCTGGAAGGCCGCCTCCTGCTCGGCCGTCGGCGTGCCGTGCGTCCTCATGGTCATCTGGTGCGCCACTTTGTTTTGCGCATCCAGCACGTAATGCGACCCGCCTACGGGATCGGCGATGGTGATCATCGTGTGTGGTGTTCCCGACGCTTGCAACGGGCCGAAGCCTGACAGCGTCACTTCGCTGCGCGAACGCCCCAGGCTGTCGCGGTACAGGGTGCTCGTCGTCGTGCGATGAATGGAAGTTCCGTCCTGCAGCGTCTGGGTCGTTTCGGTCGCAGCGCTCGCCGAGAACGGCGCGCCCTTCACCACTTTGTTGCCGTGCAGTCCTTCAAAGCCCATCAGTTCGATACGATCACCGAATGGTCCGGGGCCACCCGGACCACCAGGCCCGCCGCCGCGCATCATCATGTCCGGTGCAGGAGGAGGCCCTTGCTGAGCGCGGGTGGCGCCGACGCACAGCAGCAGCGCACAACTCAATACCGTAGAGGTCAAAGCCGTACAAGACCAACTCTTCCGATTCATCGTCTCTTCTCCTCTTCTCTCCCGACTACCGCTAATCCCGCCGCCACGAAATATTTTCCACGGCTTTCAAATTGCTGCAGGGTAATCGCCTGCTCATCGCGGCAGGCGGACGGCCTGCGGCTGTCCATCCTGACCGACAAACAAATCCACCTGGATCCATTCGCCGGCGCGCTCTTCATTCACCGGCAGCCCGAGGGCACCCAGCGCACCGCGCTGCAAACGCACCCGCACGACAGCAGCATCACCGGTTTCTTGCGCCAAGCTGCCCGGCAGCAACGTGAAGTCTTCGGCATCGTTCGCGGCCACCAGGGTCGCGGCGCCCGCGGAATCGCTCGGGCTGCTCTCCACCGCTTCACCGATGGCTTCGGTCGCCGAATTCGTATTTGCGGCGCCGGATTTTTCGCCGCACTGCTCACCGAAGCGCTCGCGGTTTGCAGCGGGATATCCTCTTGCGCGATGTGCCAATTCCACCAGCTCATGCCCACGACCAGCAGCGTTGCCGACGCCAGCACCCAAGCGCCTGTCAGCACAAACCCTCGCACTTTCATCGCTCGACGCTTGGCCCACAATTCCTGGCGCAACCTCATTTCCACGCGCGCCGGCGCGCTGGCGTTCCGCGTCAACTCACGCAGCGACTGCAACTCGAGCTGCGCGTCTTGCCAGGACTCTTGCAGCGCAGCGCACCGCGCGCAGTTATCGGCATGTTCGATCGCTTCGGCGAATTCGACAGGATCGAGCCCCTGCGCCGGGCTTTCGCGATCCAGCCCCAGTCCGATGGCTTCAAATTGTTCGCACTTCATCGCGCACTTCCCTTTCGTTGCCGCGTCTTGCCGTTTACTGCGCGCCAGTCTAAGGACCGGCTGCTACTCCATGGACCCGAATCTCAGCGGGCCGCGCTGAATCGCCGTGGAGCTTCGCGCAACGGAACGTCGCGCAAAATTTCCAGCTTGGCTAGCAACAGTGCCCGGCCGCGATGCAATCGCGAACGGATGGTTCCGATCGGACAACCGATCTGCTGCGCCGCTTCCTCGTAACTAAGCTCTTCCAGTTCGCAGAGCACCACGGCTTCGCGAAATTCGGCCGGAAGCTCCAGAACGGCGGCGCGCACTTGCTCCATGCGTTCCTGCCGCACCGCCCAATGCATCGGCGTCACCGCATTTATGACCGCCGCGCCGCCACGCGAACCGTTTTCGTTCTGTTCGTCCAACTCAACCTCTCGCGGCAGACGTTCCAGATGTTTCATCACACGATTCCGAGCGATCCCGTAAAGATAGGCGGCCAATGCCGCTCGCGCAGGATCGTATTTTTTGGGCTCGCGCATCAGCGTCATGAAGACGTCTTGCACAATCTCTTCCGACGCCCAGGCATTGCCGGTCATGCGCAACGCAAACCGATACAGCGCCGCCTGATGCCGCCGGTAGAGGGCCGTGAAGGCGTCCTCGTCACCCTTGGCGGCCTGCCGCAAGAGAACGTCGTCCCTGGTTTCGTCTGAAATCCCTGGCTCCCCTGGTCCGACGTTTTGTTTGCCCCGCAACCCCACTCGGCTTTCTCCTGTATTTCCCGGCGCCATACAAAAAGGTTCCCGGCGCAGGCGCACCGGCTCCAAACCCGCGACACCTTGGTTTCGCGTTCTGTGATTCGAACCGGGGAACCCGCTTGAGTTTGGACGTTTGGAGAGGCCCTGGGAAGTACAGCAAAAGAGTTGACAGGAACCGCGAGTGAGGCTATTTTGCTCTAGGCCTAGAACAAACTAGGCTGACGGAGAAATGAACCGCGCGAACTTATGAGCAAAGACAAACAGCGAGATCTTTTTCCCGGGGCGCTGGAGATGATGGTGCTGCGGACGCTGAAAAGCCAGCCGTTGCACGGGTACGCGCTGGTGCAGCACATCAAGCGAAATTCCAACGATTTGCTGCAGATTGAAGAAGGGTCATTGTATCCCGCGCTGCAGAGGCTTCTCAAGGAAGAGTTGGTGAAGGCGGAGTGGGGCATCTCTTCGACCGACCGCCGCGTGAGGATTTACAAGCTGACGCCGGCGGGAACGAAACACCTGGAACATGAGGTATCGCGTTTCGAAAGAATGCTGGAAGGGATTACGCGAGTGTTAGCGCCGGGTGAATCATGAGGGAAATTGACAGTCGAGCGTTGAAAGTCAAAACAAACCCGGTTGACTTGTGTGGGGTTGCGTTGCGATCCTTCGCGCATGCTCGTCGAAACGTGTCGGGTGCGGTCGCGTTGAGAATTTTTCCGACCGGGCCGGAATCCCTGCTCGCACATGTCGGAGCGGGCACGGCGGTGCTGTGCCCCTACCGGTTCGTCGCCGGATCGCAGGGGACAGTAAACGGCGGGGCGTGGATTTTGCGGGGGGTGATGCATGAGTTGGTTTCGACGGAATATTTTCGCGGCGGCGGCTCCATGACGATCTCGCCGAGGAGATTCGACGACATCTCGAAGAAAAAACCGAGGAACTGGTTGCCGAGGGAATGTCGAGGAAGGATGCTGAGGCTGCCGCGCGGCGCGAATTTGGCAATGTGACATTGCTCGAACAGGACGGACGGGAGGTTTGGCGGTGGCCATCGGCCGAGGATTTCATCCAGGACATTCGCTACGCCTTGCGGATGCTGGGCAAGAATCCGGGTTTTACGGCCGTCGCGCTATTAACGCTCGCCATAGGCATTGGCGCGAACTCGGCGGTCTTCAGCGTGGTCGATAGCGGTGATGTTGAGGCCGCTGCATTATCCAAGGCCGAAGAGCTGGTGTCGTTGCAACAAACGGCACCGGGCGCGGCGGGGCTGGCGGATTTCGGAACGGGCTGCGGTTGTCGCCTTCCATGTACTTCACGTATTCGGAGCAAAACCGGACGTTTCAATCGATGGGAGTTTGGGACGCGGGACGGCGAATGTCACGGGTCTGGCGGAGCCGGAGCAGGTGCGGACTGTGGACGTGAGCGATGGCGTGCTGCAGGCATTGAACGTGCCGCCGGCGGTGGGGCGCTGGTTTTCGCATGAGGATCAGGTGCCGAATGGGCCGGAAAGGGTGATGTTCAGCTACGGCTATTGGCAGCGGCAATTCGGCGGCGACCGGACGGTGATGGGGCGAAACATGATGGTGGATTCGCGGCCGAGGGAAATCGTTGGGGTGATGCCGCGGGGGTTCCGGTTTGTCGATGCGGATTTCGATGTATTGGTGCCGCTGGCGTTGGAGCGCGGGAAGCTGATTCTGGCGGGATTCGGATTTCAAGGGATCGCGCGGCTGAAGCCGGGCGTGACGATCGCGCAGGCGAATGCGGACATGACGCGGATGCTGCCGATCTGGATGGACACGTTCACGAACGGACCCGGGATCGAATCCGCATATTTACGAGTCGTGGCAGATCACGCCCGAGGTTCGGCCGTTGAAGCAAGAAGTGATCGGAAACGTGAGCGAACGTTGTGGGTGGTGATGGGGACGATCGGCTGGTGATGCTGATCGCGTGCGCGAACGTGACGAATTTGTTTCTGGTGCGCGGGGAATCGCGGCAGCAGGAGATGGCGGTGCGCGCGGCGCTGGGTGCGGCTCGGTGCGGATTGTGCGGGCGCTGCTGGTCGAAAGCGTGATGCTGGGGCTGATGGGCGGGGCCGTCGGGGTGGGGATTGCTTATGGGGTAGTGAAGTTCTTTATGACATCGGTCCGGCGAATTTGCCGCGGCTGCAAGAGATTGCGGTGGACTGGCGGACGATCGGTTTCACGCTGCTGGTTTCGCTGCTGTCGGGCCTCTTATTTGGATTGATTCCGGCGCTGAAGTACGCGGGACCGCGGGTGGCGTTGGCGGTTCGAGCGCGGGGAGGACGACGAGTGCGAGCCGAGAGCGGTATCGCGCGCGAAATATTCTGGTGGTCGGGCAAGTGGCGATGGCGCTGGTGCTGCTGGTTTGCGCCGGGTTGATGATTCGACGTTTCGGGAATTGCGGAACGTCCAACCGGGATTCACGGATGCGCAACACCTGCAAATGATGCGGATCGCGGTTCCGGCTTCGCTGGTGGCGGAGCCGGAGCGCGTGACGCGCACAGAAAGCGAATTCTGGACAAGCTGGCGGCCATACAGGGCGTGAAATCAGCGGCGTTTGGAAGCGAAATGCCGATGGAAGGATACGAAGCCGGCTGGGACGAGAACTATGGCGAGGACAAAGATTATCCCGAGGACGAAATTCCGCCGATGCGGCTGTACAAGTATGTGGCGCCGGGATTTTTTTCGACGGCCGGAACGCGGATCGTCGCGGGCCGAGATTTGACCTGGACGGAAGTGTACGGAATCCGGCCGGTGGTGATGATTTCGGAGGACTCGCGCGCGAAATGTGGGGGTCGCCGGCCGCCGCGATCGGCAAACGCGTGCACGAATTTCCGAAGATGCCGTGGAACGAAGTGATCGGCGTGGTCCAGGATGTGCGCGAAAACGGGGTGCAGGCGAAGGCGCCGGAAACCGTGTATTGGCCGACAATGATGGCCAGCTTGTATGGGCCTGAAGCAAGAGACGTGATGCGCAACAGACGTTTGTGATGCGAAGCGAACGAGCGGGCAATCAAGGGTTTGTGGAGGAGATTCGGCAGGCGGTGTGGTCGGTGAACTCGAATTTGCCGGTGGCGACGGTGCAGACGATGCAGGAGGTGTACGACAAATCGGTGGCGCGGACTTCGTTCACGCTGGTGATGCTGGGGATTGCGGGGGCGATGTCGTTGCCTGGGGATGATCGGGATTTACGGCGTGCTTTCGTACACGGTGTCGCAGCGGCGGCGCGAGATTGGAATTCGGCTGGCGCTGGGGGCGCAGAGCGAAAACGTGTTGGCAATGGTGTTGAGTCGGGAGCAAAGATGGCGTTGGCCGGAGTGGCGATTGGAGTTGTCGTGGCGCTCGGGTTGACGCGGTGGATGGGCAACCTCTTGTTCGGCGTAAGCGCGCATGATCCGTTGACCTTTGCAACGGTGGCGGCTTCGCTGACCGTTGTGGCGATGGTGGCCTGTTAGCTACCGGCGCGGCAAGCGACGGAGGTCGATCCAATGGTCGCGCTGCGGCACGAGTGACGGGGAGAGTTGGAAGTCCGGATGGGCGAAACATCGGAGCAGCCATCGCGGGCCCTGCCGTACCGCAGTGGCGACGGGTGATGCGAGTATTGGTGCGGAGTGAATAATGAGTTGGATAATCGGCAATGTTTTCGCGGCGGCAGATGTACGGCGAGTTTTCCGACGAGATTCAGGGGCATCTCGACGAGCGCGTTGAGGAGTTGATCGCGGGCGGGAAGTCTCGGGCGGAGGCGGACGCGGCGGCGCGGCGGGAGTTTGGGAACATTTCGCTGGTTGAACAGGACGGGCGGGATGTTGGCGATGGCGAGCGATTGAAAGTTTTCCTCCTGGATCTTCGCTTCGGGTTTCGGATCTTGCGGAATTCTCCGGGCTTCACGGTGATTGTGATTCTTACGTTGGCCTTCGGGATCGGGGCGAACCCAGCGATTTTCAGCGTGATCGACGCAGTTCTGTTGCGGCCATTGCCATTTCATGAGCCGGGCCGCCTGGTCGCAGTGAATTGTGTGGACGTGCGGCATCCAAGCAGCACCGGAGAAGTGTCCTACCCCGCGTTTCTCGACTGGCGATCGCGAAGCCACTCGTTCGAAGCGATGTCGGTGTGGAATCCCTCCAGCTTTACCTACACCGGTGGGGATCAGCCGGAGAGCGTCGCCGGCGTGGTGGTCTCGGCCAATTTGTTTTCCATGCTGGGTGTTTCGCCGGCGATCGGTAGAGGGTTCGTTGAGGAGGAAGACAAGCCGAGTGGCGGGCCGCAGCCTGTGGTGCTCAGCTATGAATTTTGGCAGAGCCATTTCGGCGGCGATCCCAATGTGCTGGGCCGTGCGCTGACCTTGGATAGCGAGAAGTTCAGCGTCGTGGGAGTCATGCCGCCACAGTTCCAGTTTCCGGTGCGGGCGAAGCGGGTGGAACTGTGGACGACCATCGCCAATGATCTGAAGGGCAATTCGCAGATCGCCGCACAGCGAGGGGTGGCTTATCTTCAGGTCATTGCGCGCCTCAAGCCGGGCGTCGAAGTTCCGCGAGCGCAAGCGGACGTACAACTAATTCAGGAACAGTTGAATCGGCAATATCCGGAAAATCGTCCGCGAGGCGCGACGATCGTGTTGGAGTCGGATGCGATTGCCGGAGAAATGCGTCCGATGCTGATGATCCTGCTGGGCGCGGTAGGTTTTGTGCTGCTGATTGCGTGCGCGAATGTGGCCAGCTTGATGTTGGCACGGGCCACGGTGCGGCAGCGGGAGTTCACGCTTCGTGCGGCGCTGGGAGCGAGTCGCGGGACGCTGGTCCGGCAATTGCTCACCGAAAGCTTGATGCTGGCGATGATCGGCGGCGTTCTGGGGCTGGTGGTCGCGCGTTGGGCGACCAGCGCGCTGCTATCGATCGCGCCGCGAAGCCTGGCGCGTGCGTCGGGGGTCGGAATCGATGTTCGGGTGCTGGGATTCACGTTCGTCGTCGCCCTCGCCACGGGCGTGATTTTCGGAGTGGCGCCGGCGATGCAAGCTTCGCGCTCGGATGCGAACCAGGCACAACGCGAGAACGGGCGTGGCGCGAGCGCGGGGCCGGGTAGCACTAAGCTGCGTAGCGTGCTGGTCGTGTCGCAGTTAGCGATTGCGATCGTGCTGCTGATCGGTGCGGGGTTGTTGTTGCGAAGCTTCGATCGCTTGCGGCATGTGGATCCAGGATTTCGCGTCGACCATATGCTGACTTTTTTGCTCGACGTGCCCGCGGAGCGCCACCCGGGTGCGCAACGGGCTGTTTTTGTTCACGATCTGTTGCAATCGACGCGAGCACTGCCGGGGGTGAAATCGGCGAGCGCCGTCTTCGGACTGCCGTTGGACGGGGATCGAAGCATGTTTACTTCGCTCGAGATTGAAGGGCATCCCGTTCCGGGGTCGCAGCGGCCACGCGTGGAGTTTAGGATCATCGAGTCGAACTATTTCAATGCCATGAAGATTCCCCTTTTGCAGGGCCGCACGTTCACCGCCCGGGACGAACAAGGCGGGCCGCCGCTGGCCATTGTCAACGAGACGTTCGCGCGCCAGATTTTGCACGGAGAAAGCCCGTTGGGACGCCGGATCAAACCGAACATTTCGTTTGGCGACAGCGATGTGGCGCCCCTGCGCGAAATCGTGGGAGTCATCGCCGACGTGAAAAGCGGCAACATCAGCGGCGATACTGGGCCCGAGGTTTATGTTCCCCAGACCCCGACCGACTTCATCGGGGAGATGACCATCGTGGTGCGCACCGCCACGAACCCCAACGCGCTCGTACCGGCGATGCGGTCGCTAGTGAGTTCGATGGACAAGGACCTGCCATTGCGCGAGGTCGAGACCCTCGAGCAGTACGTCAGCGGCTCCATTTCGGCGCCGCGATTCGAAGCGGTGCTGCTGACCACATTTGCGGCGTTGGCATTTACGTTGACCATCATCGGATTGTACGGCGTGGTCTCGTACTCCGTCGCGCAGCGCACCCGAGAAATCGGCATTCGTATGGCACTGGGCGCGCAACCCGAAAGAATTTCTCACATGGTGGTGCGGGAAGGCGCATTGCTGACGCTGCTCGGGGTTGCCGCTGGATTGATGGCGTCGTTCTTCGTTATGCGGCTGATTCGCAGCCTCCTGTACGGAATCGGAACCACCGATCCCGCAACGTTTGTGGCGGTGCCCCTGCTGCTGATGGGCGTGGCGTTGCTGGCCAGCTACGTACCGGCGCGACGAGCGATGCGCGTGGACCCGGTGGTGGCGCTGCGATACGAATGATGCCGATCGGCGCGTTGCGGGCACTGCATTGTTGTGTGTTCCGGTGACGAACGATCAAGGGCGCTGCGCGTGGACAAGTCATGAAATGGATCAAGAGATTGTTTTCGAGGCGACGCCTCCATAGTGATTTGTCGGAGGAGATTCGGGAGCACCTCGAACAGAAGGTTGAGGAGTTAATGGCGGCCGGAATGTCCAGGAAAGAGGCTGAATATGGGGCACGACGCGAGTTTGGGAATGTGACGTTGACGGAGCGGGACAGCCGCGAAGTTTGGCGATGGCCGTGGGTGGAAGATTTTCTCCACGATGTTCGTTATGGCTTGCGCGGATTGCGCAAGAATCCGGGATTCACCGCTGTAGCTATCTTGACTCTTGCGCTGGGCATCGGAGCGAACACCGCGATTTTCTCCGTGGTGAACGCCGTTCTGGTGCGGCCCCTGCCCTTCCACAACGCCAACCGTTTGGTGCGCGCGTTCGGGACATTTCCGATCAGCAACGAGTCGGATGTTTCGCCGCCTGATTTTCTCGATTATCGAACGCAAAACCATGTCTTCGATCATCTGGAAGGTCTCATCGACGGGAACACCATCTTCAACCTGGCCGGCAGCGACAAACCAACCCAAGTGAAAGGCACGGTGGTAACCGCGGGCTTCTTCGACTTGCTGGGAATTCAGCCCCTGGTCGGGCGCACGTTTGTGGCGGCGGATGGGGGCGTGAGCAAGCCGCAAGTCGTCGTCCTTAGCCATAGGCTGTGGCGAGAACGATTTGGAGGCGACGCCCGCGCGATCGGGAAATCGGTGGTGCTCGACGGCGGCCGCATGACGGTGGTCGGCGTGCTGCGCGAAGATGTTCCGCTGTTTTCCGATGGCGACTTGTGGATTCCCGCACCGTTTGAAGTTACGGGAATGAAGTCCCGCGAACAGCGGTTCCTGCGCGTGTACGGCGTGTTGAAGGCGGGCACAACGATGGCGCAAGCGCAAGCGGAACTGGACACGATTTCGGCGCGCTTGACAAAACAATACCCGGATTCAAACGCCGGATGGGGAATGCGGCTGGTTCCGCTGCAGGCGTCCCTGGTGGGCGACGTTCGGCCGGCGCTGCTGGTTCTCCTGGGAGCGGTCGCACTCGTGCTGCTGATTGCGTGCGCCAACGTTGCGAGCTTGTTGCTCGCTCGCAATACCTCGCGCACTCGGGAAATCGCGATCCGCGTGACGCTGGGAGCGGGCCGGCTGCGGTTGGTGCGGCAAATGCTGGCCGAGAGTGTGTTGCTTGCGCTGGCCGGCGGTGCGGCGGGAATTGTGCTGGCCAAATGGGGCGTGGACTTGCTCAAGGGACTGGGACCAGAAAATCTGCCGCGTCTGGACGAGGTGATCGTCAGCGGAACGGTCCTCGCGTTTACCGGGTGCGTCGCAGTCCTCACCGGGATTGTTTTCGGCCTTGGGCCGGCGTTGCAAGCCAGCCGCCGAGACACCACGCAAAATCTGAAAGAGGGCGGCGCTGCCGGGCCATCGAGGTCGAAACACCGCGCGCACAATGTGCTGGTGAGTGCGGAAGTGGCGTTGTCTCTGGTGGTGCTGATTGCTTCGGGCTTGCTGGTGAATAGTTTTTGGCGGCTGACGCATGTGAATCCGGGGTTCGACCCGTCGAACATCGTCACCGCGCAGATTTCCGTGACCGGTCCCGAACTCTCGAAAGAGGTTCAACGGCGGGCGTTCTTCGATCGACTGCAGGAACAAACCGTGTCGATGCCCCGGGTTCAGTCTGCCGGCTTCGTATCGGAGTTGCCGCTGGACCACCAGGGGAACGACACCTATGTAACCATTGCCGAGCATCCACCCGTGCCTCCCGCGGACCGCCTGGACGCCGACATTCGCGTCGTGGCCGGCGACTACTTTCAAACCATGCGGATTCCTTTGCTGGAGGGCCGGGAATTCACGCCGCGGGACACCGCGGATTCGACGTTTACAGTGCTGATCAACGAGCCGTTCGCGAAACGCTTTTTCGCCGGCGAAGACCCCATTGGAAAGCACTTGCAGATTTACGAGGGCAAACCGGAATTCGTCACGCGGGAAATCGTGGGAGTGGTCGGCGGAATCAAACACCTCGCGCTACAGGAAGCGTTGCGACCCGAAATGTTTCTTCCCTACGCGCAAAGCGCGCGACTACGAATGAACATCGTAGTTCGCAGCGCTGGAGACCCGGTGACCGTTGCCTCCGCCATACGCGGCGCCGTCAGTTCGCTCGATCCCGACGAGGCCACGTCGGATTTTCGCACCTTGGGCGAAATTGTTTCTTCGTCGGCGGCGGGCGACCGCTTCAATACGTTTCTTCTTGCCGGGTTCGGCGGCATGGCGCTGCTGCTGACGGCCATCGGAATATTTGGCGTTCTTTCGTATCTGGTGGCGCAGCGTACCCGCGAAATCGGCTTGCGGATGGCACTGGGCGCGCGACGCCCCGATATTTTGCGAGTGATCGTCGGCCACGGCATGAGACTGGTGCTTACCGGAGTAGGCGTTGGGCTGTTGGGCGCCTACGGCGCGACCCGCTGGATGTCGAGTTTTCTGTTTGGGGTTGCTCCGACGGACGTATTGACGTTCGTGGCCGTAAGCGTGCTGCTCGCGACCGCAGGCTTTTTTGCGTGCTATCTACCGGCCCGGCGAGCGGTGCGCGTCGATCCGATGGTGGCGTTGCGTTCTGAATGACGAGAAATGGTGAAAAGGATTCGTTAAGCGTTCGTGCCAGGTGAACGATGAAGTCGATCAAGCAAAATATTTTCGCGCAAGACATCCCGACACAAGCAAGGTGACGAAAATGGCGAGGCTGAGCTTCACGATAGCGGGGCTGACTGGCTCGACCAGGGTAGCCCCGGAATTCGATGAGCCAAAGGCCAAAAAGGGTTGGCCTTTCGGTGGTTGCGTGCTGCCCGGATACCCGGCCTTGTCGAGTTGAGTTTGCTTCCTCAGGACTTCGATTTTGACGGAGGACGAAACAACTTTGCGGCGATGGAGGTAACCACGCGGCGCGGAACGAGCCGCTGGGTCTGCGCGCCAAGATAGTTACCCAGACCCGAGATAACGTAGCTTTTCCCGGCCGCGAGAGCTTGCAAACCCGTACGAGCTACTTTTTCAGAGGTTTCCTGCCTCCGATTCGCCGCGGGCACGTTGACCTGGTCGGCGACGAGGCGAAATTCCGATTCGGTCGAACCTGGGCACAGCCCGCAGACGCGAATTCCATAAGGTTTTAGTTCTTCCGCGAGGCCTTCGGCGAAGGATAAGTCGAACGCTTTCGTGGCCGCGTAAACCGTGATGTACGGCACAGCCTGGAAAGAAGCGGTGGAGGCGAGGATCAGGATGTCTCCGGACTTGCGCTCGATCATCGCGGGAACAAACAATTGCGTGAGGTTTACAACCGCGGCGCAGTTGACCTGCACCATATCCAGTTGGCGCGCGCGATCCGAGGTTGCGAATTCGCCGTAGGCTCCAAAGCCGGCGTTGTTGATCAGCAAATCGATGTGAATATTTTGGTCGCGGGTGAAGGCCAGAATTTTTTCGGGGCCCGCGGGGTCGGCCAGATCGGCTACGAAAACTTCGGCTTTGATTTTGCGGGTTGTCGATAGCGTTCGGGCGAGTTGTTCCAAGCGCTGACGGCGGCGGGCGGTCAGGACCAGATTGGTTCCGCCGGCGGCCAATTCTTCGGCCAGCGCTTTGCCGATGCCGGCGCTGGCGCCGGTTACTAGCGCCCATTTCCCTTGCCATGCGGCGATTGATTTTCCCAAGGTGGTGCTTCTCCTTGCGGCTGTGTGCGCCGACACATCCTTCGATTCAATTGCCCCTCGGGCAAGCTGGGGCGCAGCCGTGCTGCGCCCTTACAACAGAAGAGCTACGCGCCGGCCGTTTTCGCGGCGGGCAGGCCGGCATCTTCGGCGGCGATGCGGCCGAGCACCGACCAGTCGCTGTCCTGATTGCCGCGGGCGATGGCGGTGAGGAAACGATCGCGAATGACGCTGGCCATGGGCATCGGGACGCTTTGCGCTTCGGCGGCCTGCAGGACCAGACGAACGTCCTTCAAGCCGAGTGGCACGGCGAAACCTGCCGGTTCGTACTTGCCTTCCACGATGAGGCCTCCATAGACTTTGTAGACTGGCGCGTTGAACAGCGTGCTGGTCAGGAAATCGATCAGCACAGCGGGGTCAACGCCGGATTTACGGGCGAAGGCAATCGCTTCGGACAGAGATTCGAGAACACTAGCGATCAGGAAATTTCCCGACAGTTTCACGACGTTGGCGAGCGAAGGCTTCTCTCCGAGTACCAGGAGCTTTGGACCGATAGCTTCGAAAAGAGATTTGCAGCGCTCGATGGCTGCCGATGGTCCGGCGGCGACGACGGCAAGCCTTCCTCCTTCGGCGGCATCGGGACGCCCGAAAACGGGTGCGGCCACAAACTGCTGGCCGGCATTGAAGTGCGCGGCGGTGAGTCGGTCGCTGAGAGCAACGCTGATAGTGCCTAAGGAAATGTGCAAGCCGCTTTTGGGCAGGGCGCTCAAAATGCCGGAGCTTCCGAAGACCACGGCTTCGACGGCGGAGTCATCAGCCACCATGGTGAGGACGGCGTCACCGTGGCAGGCGTCGGCCGGAGTGGCCGCGGGTTTGACTCCGTAAGAAGCCAGCGCGTCCACATGCGAGCGTGTGCGGTTGTATGCGGTGACGCGATGTCCGGCACGAAGCAAACTCTTGGCGATTCCCGAACCCATGTTGCCAAGACCTACAAGACCCACTTCCATAGGCGACCTCCGAGAGATGGTTTACAACTCCGACTTGTTGGATTCGGCGGACGATTCAACAGCGACCACAGGGGGCGCATTTTTCGCCACGGGCCACACCGCTTCACGAACGCGTTCTCCCTGGCGCTTCATGCGGTCCATCAGCCGGCGAGCCCAGATAAATTCCGCGGCGAGCAAGCTTAATCCCAGAAAGATGACCAGCCATCCCGGGCCCGGCGTGATGATCATCACGACTCCGGCAAGCAACAGGGTAAACCCGGCGACGATGCGGAAGGCACGGCGGACTTGTTCGACGGTGCGAACGATCATGAAGGAATTCCCGAACTAAGTCCGGCCAATAAATGGCGGAGAGGGTGGGATTCCACTCCGTTCCGTTCAAAAAGCTAGAAAATTTGAGGTTCTCTTCGCTTTTCCCGCCATTTAGATCGATTTGAGTCTTGAGAGTTGTAGTCCTCGTGCAGAGGATTTCAGCCTCGAAAGGCTCATAACCGACTTAAATCCTAACAATCTTAACAGGGGGATGTACGGGAATCCACGGCATAAAGATTCCTCAACTCGACCGACCGGAGGGTGGTCTTCACACTCATGGATTCCTCTCACGAATGTATGTCCAGATGACCCCCGCGATCACGACGACAATCAGACCCGACCAAAGGAAAAAAGTCTTTAGTCCTTCGAAAACCCTCTTTGGCCCGTCGAAACGTATCATCGCTAACACCTTGCAACCTTCGGTGCCGGCAACCCGATGCGTCATAGGTACGTTCTCGGTTGGTTGTTCTTAACAGGGGGCTTTGCAGTTCCGGGCTGGGGTTTCGCCATGCCCGCAGAGCCTATCGCTTTGAACAGAATCGGGTAACGTTTGGAGCGGGAAAACAACGGTAATTGGGCCGTACTACGAAGAGATCGTGCCGGCGCGATATTTTGAGAACCATGCCGGTAGCGGCGTGCATTCGTGACTACGCGGTCGCGTACGAATGCGATTGCAGTGGAAGTCAGAGTTTTGGGAGAGTGTGCATTCGCGGCTTCGCGGAAGCGTGGCAGCCGGGATTGGAGTTCGGGATTATTCGGGGTCGAACTTGGCGGCTTGTATTCCTTACTTGCCCTTGCCGGTCCGTCTGGAACGTCTCTTACCACTCACCGTTCGCGTTCCTTCAGTAAGATGAGTCATGGCTTGTCGTAGAAGCCAATTCGCTTTGGTCTGGTAACCGCGGCCTTCGGCTTTGAGCCATGCGATGATGTCGGAATCAAGCCGCCTCGTAACGGGCTTCTTCGTTGGTTGATAGAACCTGCCAATTTCAGCTCCGCTCCAATCGACAACCGCCGGCGCGTCCGAGAAATCAATGTCCTCGTCTCTTTTTGCGGCAATAGCTCGGATGTCTCGCTTCTGCTCCTTTGTGAGCTTCCTCATAGGCTCTGCTTTCGTGTGACTCGGCGGCGCGAGCCGAAATGACATCAATATTCTCTACGTAAACAATGTAGGTATACCAAGGGTGTAGTAATGCCGCGTTGGATACTCCAATGCGAGAGATGCAGTTCGGTATTTGCATAATTACTCGTTCGCTGGCATCGGCCTCCGCGAGTGTCCGCACGATTCGGGAAGAAGGTAGCAGGATAGTCTGATTTTCAATGCTGCTATTGCGTTTCAGAATTCAAGACTCTAGTGCAACTTTGCGTACTCGACCTTGGCTTGCTTCAGGATGGGAATGTCGGGGTCGGCGTCTTTCCAGAGCGTGAGGAAATCCTGATAGGACATCTTGGCTTTGGCGGTGTCGCCTTGCATGGCATAGGCCCGTGCCGATTTGGAGGTGAGCGAGCGCGCCGATAGGCGAGTTCAACACAATTCCGCGATGGTCGATGATTTTCTGGAATTCGGCAGCGGCTTCGGCGCCCTGATGCGTGGCCAGATAGACTTCTCCTCGCACATAAACGGGGTACAAGGCGGTCCACAAGTAACTACCGGATACTCCTAGTTCATACGGCGCGGCGGTTGTGAGACTCTCGATGGCCTCGGAAGCATTCCCCTTGTTGAGTGCAACCTTGGCGCGAAGGGTTGGGAGGAATTTGAATTGGGTGATTGTCGATTCCGGAAATCGCTTGGCCAAATCGGTGGTCAGCCCTTGCGCCTGTTTGTCGTCTCCTACATACGCCAAAGCGAGCGCGGCGCTGAATTGCACGCCCTCGTCTCTCGATTGCTGCATAGCCCTAGCAGCGCGGCGCCGAGTTTCATCTAAGTTGCCGAATAGGGCCTCCCGTAAATCCGACCTAGCGGCGAACGTTGCGGAAGCTTCCTTCAGGTCTGCAAGGCCGGCGGAATCCATCGCCCGGCGAGAAAAATCCCGGGCCTCCCTGAGCCGCCCCCAATAGGCGGAAGTATCGCTTTGCAAGGCCAGCATACTGTTTTCTGGTCCCAGCTTACCCGCCGACCATGCGGACTGACGCTCCATCTCTGCCGTATCGTTCTGCAAGAAAGCAATCAGATACAGGTCCGCATGGAGGTAAGGGTGGTCCAGCTTGCGTTCGAGAGCTTGTCTATAGGTCGCCTTCGCTTCATCGAGGCGATTAAGATTGACGTAGTTGAATCCGAGAACAAAGTAAGGGATCGGACTGTCCGGGCTCACCCGGAGTTCCTCTCTGCCGACCTCAACCGCGTTCTCATACTGTCCAAAGGTCGGGTAGATTGGCCCCGACAAGAAAGTTCGCGGCATCGGATTGCGAGGATAGGCCTGCATCCAAAGCTCGCAGGTTTGTTTGGCCTTCAGCAAATTCCCCGTGGTCACGATATCGTATGAAGCCAAGATGAAATACTTTTCAGCCTCGCTGGTAGGGCCCCGGAGCTCGTAAGCCTTTTGGGTGTAGTCTGCAGCGGTGGCGTTTTCGTCAAGATCCCTATACGCTCGGCCCAGCCATGCGTAGGCAATGGCAAAATTCGGGTCGAATTCGATGGCGCGTTTGAAAAGCGGAATAGCTCCCGTAGCTCCTGTTGTGAACATTATCTTGTGGGCTGAACTGAAGGCTTTCAGGGCCTCAAGCGACGGCGTAGTGGCTTGATCCAGAGGGGTATCAAACTTCTGCACGGTGCCGAGTGACTCGCCGAGCTTGTTCCGCATTTCCGAGGCAGTTTTTCCCAACGCGTCGAGGACCTTGTTCTTGTCCCCTGCCTGGGCTTCGGTGCTCGCCAAGCGATTCGCCGCTTGCGCAATTGACCGCTTTGAGAATTAGATCGTACTGCGTACCAATCTGTGCGATCGAACCGTCGAGAACGGCCGCGCTTCCGCTCCGCAGGCAGAGTTCCCGCGCAATCGCTGGTGTGAGTCTTGCGTCGGCTGATTGGCCCATCAACCCGAGCGTCTGCTGGATTTGTTGGTCCGAGACAATGCTCAGAAAGGGCGATTGCTCGAGTTGGATGGCGAGCCCCTGGCGCAGGGTGCCGTCAAACACGGCGTCGCCTGTCGTGTTGATGAAATCGGCGAGGACAATCGTGTCCTTGTCAGTCAGCGCGTGCGCCTTGCGCGAGAAAAACAACCATCCGCCCACTGAGGCAGTCCGAGGATCACGATTATTGCGCCAGTGACCGCCATCCATCGAAGGGGGGTTTTCCCGGGCTGGGAAGACTTCGACTCGACCTGTGCTGCTAACTCCGAGACGGCCCGGCCCGAATCTGAATCACGCTTCAGCCGTTGCAAATCCGTGCGAATATCGGCGGCGGTGTTGGAGAGCGCAGCTTACGATCTTTCTCCAGCGCTTTGTTGACAATTTCTTCTAGCTTTGAGGGTAGGTCAGGATTCAGCCGTACGGCGAAACCGGCGTGCGATTCAGAATCGCTTCCCCAACCACGCCAGCGGTTTCGCCCCGGAAGGGCGGGACTCCGGTTGCCATTTCGAAGAAACCACGCCAAATGAAAATAAGTCGGTGCGTGCGTCCAGCGGCTCGCCACGCACCTGTTCCGGTGACATGTATGCGATGGTGCCAATCGCTGTGCCTAGCCGGGTGAGCTGTTCGAGTTCGCTGGCCGTGGGCATCTCCGAAAGATTCACCGCACCGCCCGCTGGAGCCAGTTTCGCCAGACCAAAATCCAAAATCTTGGCGTTTCCGCGCTCGGTCACCAGTATGTTGGCAGGCTTGATGTCGCGGTGGACGATCCCTTTGGAATGTGCCGCGTCGAGCGCGTCCGCGATCTTCGACCCCAACTCCCAGGACCTGCTCCAGCGGCAGCGGCTTGCCCGAAATTCGATGCTTTAGAGTGTGGCCGTCGAGAAACTCCATCGCGATGAATTGCTGGCCATCTTGCTCGCCGACATCGTAAATGGTGCAGATGTTCGGATGATTTAACGCCGATGCCGCCTGCGCTTCCCGCCGGAATCGTTCGAGCGCGACGGTATCGTGAGCCATCTCGCTGTGCAGGAATTTCAACGCGACGGGGCGATGTAGCCGCGTGTCCTCGGCCTTATAGACCACACCCATGCCACCACCGCCTAGCTTCTCTAAAATGCGGTAGTGCAGAGATGGTTTGCCCAATCATCGTTGGAGGCGTATCTCTGTGGTGCGATGTTAGAGGCGACGCAGAGGGCGAGTCAACGAATGTTTGATGGATTCTGTTCAGACGTTCGGGTTGCGCGTTTGGTCGGCTGCTGGCAGAGCGGCGATGGTAAAGGCGGCGAAGAAGCGGTGGGCGAAGATGAGGAAGGAAGCGAAGAACGTCAAGCGGTCAAATTCCGATGCCACTATCCTGCGCGGAGGAACCCGCTGCAGACAGGACATAGACTCACGCGACCACTACGCCCTTGCCGCCTTGGGCGATGGACGGCGGCTCATCTACGAAATAGCTGAAGTCCCCGCGATGGATTTCTGTCTATACGCCTCCGCACCTGCCAACGGGAGATTTCGTGCCGTGCATGTTACGGAGCTGCCGGCTGAGTCCGACGCGAAATCATTCTGTCGCTTGTCCGCAAGATACGCTTCTTCAGCACCTGCAGGTATAGCCGGTCACACGTCCTTGAGCGTCATGAGAAAACGATAAGTCAACGCCCCGAGGAAATATTGACGGTTTCGATTCTCAGTGTGGCAGCCCGAGGCGGTCCATCAAGCTTGTCCAGCGCGGATCGGAATGGAGAGATTCGAAGGCGGGGTAGCGAATGCAGGCCATCAGCTCGGCGTCTTGTTCGGCGTAGGCCTTCTCCAGATATGCAAACGCTTTATTGCGATCGCCCGCCAGAGCGTAGGCGACGGCAGTGGTGGCGGGCGCCGCCGGGGAAGCAGGATCGAGTACTAGCTTGATGAAACCCTGCGCGTCTGGAGTCCAGGGGCCCTTGGCCCCCGGTGAGATCGTTTGCATGGCGCCAATGGCCTCGGGATAGCGGCCGACCGTTGCGTAGATTTGCGACGCGTAGAAATCTCCTGGCCGAAATGACGGATCGCGTTCCAACACTTTCTGGAGTTGCGCGATGGCCTCGGGATAGCGCTGGGCCACCATCAGCGTCAGCCCGTAGTTCGTGTTCACAATTGGAGAAAGCGGGTCCAGAGACAACGCCACGCGGAACTCTTCGAGAGACTGGTCGATCCGGTTTAACGGCATCAGGAAAGTAAACGCATAAAAGTAGTGTGCGTTGGCGTTATTGGGGTTGAGCTCGATGGCCCGGCGATACTCCGGTTCAGCCTCACTCCATTTATAAGTGGAACTAAGTACGCTGGCCCGGGCGGCGTGAGCTTCGGAGAGCGAATCATCGAGTTCCAGGGCCCTGCGTGATGCAGTATCCGCTAACGCGAACGCTTGCTTGGGCTGGACGATGACGCCGTAGCCGGTGGCCACGCAGTAGCTGTCGGCGAGGCCGGTGTAGGCCAGGGCGTAGTTCGGATCTGCAGCGATTGCTTGCTGAAACAACTCGATGCTCTTCTTGATGCCTGCGTTCGACCGTCCGTACCATTCTTGACGCCCTTCCAGATACAGCCTATAGGCCTCTGGATTCGTCGTTCCGGCGTTACCCAGCTTTTGGCGTTCCGCGCCGGTCAAATGCACTTGCAATTTTTGGGAAATGTCCCGCGTGATGTCCCCTTGGACTTGCGTAACGTCCGCCATTTTGCGTTCGTAGTGCGATCCCCAAAGCTCCGTTCCATCCCTGGTATTCACGAGATCCGCTTGCACGGCAACCACGTCGAGGTGCTGGGTTACGCGCCCCATCAGCACCGCGCCAACATCGAGAGATTTGCCGATCTGCTGCGGGTCTTGCTGGTTGCCCTTGAAGCGAAAGACCGTGCTGCGGGCCATCACCTTGATATTCGGCAGTTGCGACAGCGTTCCAATCAGGCTTTCGGTCAACCCATCGCTTAAGTACTCATTGTTTGGATCGGAGGTGGCATTGACAAAGGGCAGCACGGCGAGGGACGTGACTTTTCCCGCCTCTTCTCTTCCGCGCAGGAAATACCATCCGGCGATTCCCGCCAGGGCCAGCAAGGCCGCCACAACGACACTAATCAGGTGCGTGCGCCAGGTGTTGGGAATTGCCGCAACGGTTGACACGGATGACGAACTTGCCGGGCCAAGGGGAACACTTCCCGAAATGCCAGCGCCTGTCGAGTTTCCCGAATCCAGTTCGCGCCTGAGTCGCGCCAGGTCGGCGCGCATATCAGCGGCGCTCTGGTAACGCAAATTACGATCTTTTTCTAAAGCTTTATGGATAATGCGTTCCAACTCCGCCGGGAGTTCAGGATTCAGCCGCATGAGCGGCGGAAGCGCGCCATCCAGAATAGCTTTGAAAATCATCGCGGATGTTTCGCCTCGGAATGGCAGAACACCCGTCGCCATCTCGTACAAAACTGCACCGAAGGAGAACAAATCCGTCCGTGCATCGAGTTCCTTGCCGCGAACCTGCTCTGGAGACATGTAGGCGACCGTGCCCAACGTGCTGCCGGGGCTCGTCAAATGGTCGGCGCTCACGCCCGCGGTCAAGTCCCCGGTAGCGGTCGCTCCGGAAAAGCCAGTCCCGGTGAACGTAACTTTGGCTAAACCAAAGTCGAGAATCTTGGTGTGCCCTCGCTTGGTCACAAAAATGTTGGCGGGTTTGATGTCACGATGCACGATTCCTTCGGTGTGCGCGGCATCCAAGCCGTCGGCAATTCCGGTCGCCAGGCTGAGCAGAACATCTGTTTCGACGGGCCTTCCGCCGATGCGGTGCTTCAGCGTCACGCCGTCCAGAAACTCCATGGCAATGAACGCCTGCCCATCTTGTTCGCCAATGTCGTAAATGGTGCAGATGTTGGGATGATTCAAAGCGGACGCGGCTTGCGCTTCGCGGTGGAATCGGGCCAACGCTTGCGGATCACGCGCAACGTCTGGCGGCAGGAACTTGAGGGCCACGAAGCGATGCAGGCGGTTGTCCTCTCCCTTATAGACGACGCCCATACCTCCGCCGCCGAGTTTTTCGACAATGCGGTAATGGGAGACAGTTCGGCCAATTAGAGAGGGAGAATCCACCATCGGGGCTTCATCTTAGGTTTTAGTACGGTATTAAGTCAATGATACTGGGTAGCTTGTCAAAGCTCTTTAGAAATGTCCCCTTCCTTACCTCAATAGAAATGTCCCCTTTTTCTTTTCTGGCTGTTTTTGCTTCGCATGGCTGTTCTCTCAAAGAATTTCGCGTCAGGATGCCCCAGGAACGACGATCCCCGGTCGGCTACCGGATTCTTTTTTTTCCGACTTGTTGGCTTGGCCCGGAACGCAGCCCTGCGTAGCCCGCAGTGCGAAGCGCTTAGGGCGAAGTGCAGGGCCAGGCCAACGACGGGCGCGGCGCGGTGGCGGCCAGTTTGGAGGCTCGCCTCCGCACCTTCGGGCGGGGCGCTTCGCGCAGCACTAGTTCTACGATTCGAGTACCGTCGTGCAACGCTGTCCATGTGCCAGTAAACGGCTAGAGGTCGTTGGCCGCTGCACTAGGCGCAGCTGGCATGCGCCAATCACTCGCCAAGTTTTCGGTAAGCGCTTATCAGGAGGGTTGAGACTCGATCTAGGCTCGTTGAAACAAATCCCCGAGGAGTTGCAGATAAGTCCGTGGGGTCGATGCCAGAATCGAGATGGAGCCAAATTCGATTTGTTGGTATGGAACCGCTGTCGTTCCAAATGATTTATTGCACTCCTTTTTGTGAACACCGACCTTATGATGGTGCTGCATCAATGTCTGGGGAGAGATCGCCATGTTCTCGTTTTTCCAGAATTTGCGTCAACATTTACGATTCGCCTTTCGTAATCTGGGCAAGAGCCCTAGCTTCCTGGCCGTCGCCATCCTCTCTCTCGCTCTCGGCATCCCCCGATCGCCGAGCTCAGTGATTGGCTCGCCGCGAACCACTCCTTCCAGGACATCGCGCTGACCTCAGACAGCGAAGACTCGTGGCCGTCAGGGACAGGGGCACACTCGTGCGCTCATTTATCACCGGAAACGGAGGAATCAAATGAGTGACGAACCGAAAAAAGATGAACAGGCCCCTGAACTGACTTCGCCGTGCATGAAAAAATAGAGCGCCGTGAAACACCTCGAACATCTCCCGTCTGCCCTCGGTTTGGGTGTACCGAGGATTCTCGATTTTCAAACAACCGTGCTCCGGTATACGCCGGCCTTTCTCTTTGCCACGATCCCTTCAAGATTCCGCTCGCAAACTTCCTCGAAGAGCAGCTTGCCGTCACGTTCAACATGCTGCGCGTAAACGATCTCGCTGCAGTCGCTGTCTTCGATCAATCTTCGGAGTTTCTTCTTTCGTTCAATGAGCGGGGTCTGCCGCAAATCGGTATCGTTCAGCCAAAGCAGATCAAAGGCGAAAAATACGGCACGGCCTCGACGGTACAGCAACTCCTTGAATTGGCTCACACCATTGGAATCGAGGGCAACGATTTCGCCGTCAAGAATGGCGCTCTGTGCTCGCAACCCCTCTAAAGCACTCCGCAGAACTTCAAAACTCTTGTATGTGTTTCGTCGGCGCGAAACCAACCTGCACACGCCATTCTCAAGGTAGGCGAAGGACCGGAATCGATCGTGCTTCAGTTCGAAGAGCCAATCTGGGTCGTCAAAAGGTGCGAGGGAACGGGCAAGTCTAGCGGGTTGGATTGCGGGCAACACCCTTTAGCTTAGCAAATCGGCGCAGTATACTTTGCCCTATATGCGCGACCCGCAGAAGTGGAAGATTGCGATCTCAAGATTCAACGGCTACTACGCAAACATACCCTCGTGGATTAAAAAGGATGAGAATCCTATTCAGTCAGCCATTTAACTGAGTCAGATCGTTCCGGTCTGTCGATTCTTTATGCGAGCGGGAATTTTGCACAGCGATGACATGCGCGCTAATTTGCTTTCGATCGCTCCGCCTCGGGTGTAAATTTGAGACCAATCATCTACGGGTTTCTTCCTGCCCTGGTTGATTTGCAGCTACAAGCTCGCGCGAAACAACAGAAAGCGTGCTTCATGTCATGTGCGGCTGCCAGAGGGAGGGGGTATGGCTGCGGAAGAATGCCAACACCCCAATCAGGTAAGAGGTGTGGTGGACTTAGACGTTTCGCGCCTGGAGACTTCGGCGGATCACTCTGTTTATTCAGTGGAAGTCTCAATCGTCGTAGTGAAGAGTGCGGGCACGTAGAACTATACGCGAACTCTCACCGTGCGCTCTGCGATTGGCTAAGGAAAAGGAGCTGAGGAGTGGCGAGCCGGAGTTCTTCGGGCCGCTACTGATCGAGTGTGGCTGCGATGCAGACGTTCATTCGCGGCAGTGTAAGTACCGCTCAGATCTTGTGCTCCAGTTCTTCAGGCTGGTTCCTGTAGAGGTTGGACTCTCACCCGAACTTGCGAAGGAGATCCTTCGTGATGATTTCTGCAAACGCGGCGCTCCCCAGTTTCTACGACTACGGCGAGGTGGCGCGCTCGGTGTTGATAGCCATCGCCGCGTCCTATGCCGCGCTCGACCTTGCGGGACGCGTGACGGCCGCGAGCGGCCGGATTCGGTTGGCTTGGTTTTGCGGTGGCGCCATTGCGATGGGCATCGGCATCTGGGAGATGCACTTCAAGGGGATGATGGCTTTCCGCTTGCCTGTGCCGGTCGAGTATCATTGGCCTACTGTTCTGGCATCGCTCTTGGTGGCTATCCTGGCCTCCGGGGTCGCGCTGTACGTGTCGAGCCGACAAAAAATGGGCCCGGTTGAGGCCATGACCGGCAGCCTCATCATGGGCGCTGGCATCGCCGGCTTGCACTACATCGCCATGGCTGCAATGAGATTGCCTGCTGTCACCCGTTTTTCTCCCCTTCTGGTGGCGTGTTCCATCTTGCTCGCAATCTTGTTTTCTCTAGTTGCTCTGCTGATGGCGTTCGATCTACGAGAGGAGACCCGATGGAGTGTTCCGCGAAGGCTCGGCAGCGCCATATTGATGGGGGTGGCTGTCTCCGCAATGCATTACACCGGCATGGCGGCCGCGAGTTACATCCCCGCCTCGCCTCCGGACTTTTCCTACGCAGTGAACATCTCCTCCCTTGCCAACAATGGAATTGGAATCGTGACCCTGATCGTGATTGTGGCTGCCATCACGACATCGTCCGTGGACAGACGGATGCGCACCGAAGTTGAACGGCGTGCCGACGAGGCCTTGCAGGAAGCGCAGGCCAAGCTTGCCCTCGTCACCCGTGTACATGCGATGGGAGAACTGGCGGCGGCCATCGCCCACGAGGTCAACCAGCCTCTCGCTGCGATCGTCACAAACGGAAATTTCTGCTTGCGTGAATTAGCTGGTGGAGGGTGGAATCTTCAGGAGGTGCGGGAGGCAATTGCAGAGATTGTGAACGACGGAACGCGCGCCAGCACCGTCATTTCACGAATTCGCACTCTGCTCGTGAAGGGCGCTTCTGAGAGAGCGGAACTGGACATCAATGAGGTCATTCAAGAAGTCACTGGTCTGATTCGCAGCGAGTTGGCCCGAAACCGTATTTCCCTGCTGACTGATTTAACCGCTGATCTTCGCGTACGAGGCGACCGCGTGCAACTGCAGCAGGTCTTGATTAACCTGATTATGAACGCTGTTGAAGCAATGCGTACCTCGACAGGCACGACGCGGGAACTTCTGATTAGATCCGCAAAGAACCCGGATGGTGTTTTGGTCCAAGTTCGAGATTCTGGACCGGGAATGGAGCCGGAGGTGGCAGACCGCATCTTCGAACCATTCTTTACCACAAAAGCCGAGGGCATCGGGATGGGACTGTCGATCAGCCGCTCCATTGTCGAATCCCACGGTGGACGTTTGTGGGCCGTAGCACAGCCCAACGGTGCACTCTTCGAATTTACTGTGCCCACCCAAGATTGAAAGTATTTTATGGCTGACGTGGAACCCATCGTTTTTGTCATCGATGACGACCCTTCGGTTCGTCGCGCGATCAGGCGCCTTATCGGATCTGTGGGATTGCAAGTAGAGCTGTTCGGATCGGCAAAAGAGTTTCTGCGCAGTAAACGACTGGATGCTCCGAGTTGCCTTGTGCTCGACATCAGGTTACCTGGACTCAGTGGCCTCGATTTCCAGCGCGAGTTAGCCTTGGCCAATGTTCACGTTCCGATCATCTTTATTACTGCCCACGGCGATATCCCGATGACGGTGCGGGCTATGAAGGCGGGAGCTGTTGAATTCCTCACCAAGCCTTTCCGCGATCAGGATCTGCTGGATGCCATTCACCTAGCGCTGGAACGAGACGGGACTAGGCGGATACAAGAGGCAGAACTTGCCATTTTGCGTGAGCGTTTTGAGTCCCTGACACCTGGTGAACGGAAGGTTCTGCCTCTGGTTGTTTCCGGTTGGCTCAACAAACAAATAGCCGCCGAAATTGGAACTAGCGAGGCAACGGTGAAATTCCATCGCAGCCAGGTTATGAAAAAGATGGGCGCTTCATCTACAGCTGACCTTGTCAGAATGAGTGAAAAAATGCGCATCGTCCCCAGGACCTAACAAGCTTCGTACGCGTCCCCTTACCAACGGAAGTATCTACCTTACCAAAGCACAATAGATTCATCGGCACGCCAAATGTTAGTTTGCAGTGTGCTACGACTTACCACTGATCATAAAGTATGCTGCCAAGCTGACGAGAACAACGACCACAAATTGCCCGAATCGCGCATCCAACTCGCAACGGTTCTCGTCGCGGATGATGACGCTGCCAATCGCGATTTGTTGTCGAGGTTATTAGAAGCCCAAGGATACCGCGTCTTGTGCGCCCGGGACGGCAGAGAAGCGCTGGACTTCTTGCTCACCGGTCATCCGGCCGTGGCGCTTTTGGACGTAGTGATGCCAAAACTCACGGGATTTCAAGTGTGCCGGGCCGCGAAGGCGAATCCAGCGACGCGGCTCATTCCTATCGTGTTGGTGACCGGTCTCACGAGCACCGATGATCGAATTCACGGAATCACCTGTGGCGCGGATGACTTCCTGAGTAAGCCGGTAAATAACGAAGAGGTCGTAGCGCGCGTAGGGTCGCTCATTCGCCTCAAAGAATTCACTGACGAGCTGGAAAGCGCGGAAAGCGTGCTGTTCAGCTTAGTGCTATGCATCGAAGCAAAGGACCCCTACACAGAAGGCCATTGCAACCGCCTGTCGAAATATTCCGCGCAATTAGGCGAGCGACTTCGACTTCCCCCACGCCTGTGTAAGGCGCTGCATCTCGGCGGGATCGTTCACGACATCGGAAAGGTGGCGGTGCCCGAGCACATTCTGCTCAAGCCCGGCCCCTTGACCCCGGAAGAACGAAAGATCGTGGAGCAACACCCCGTCGTAGGAGAGCGCATCTGCGCGCCATTGAAATCCTTTCGTCATGTCCTGCCGATCATCCGACATCATCACGAAAAACTCGACGGCTCGGGCTACCCCGACGGGCTGCAAGGCGAACAGATCCCCTTGACGGCCCGGATACTGCAAACCGTGGATGTTTACGATGCATTGGCTACCGACCGGCCCTATCGCAAGGCCCTGTTGCCCGAACAGGTCTTCAGCATCATGCACGAGGAAGCAAAGCGAGGTTGGTGGGATGACTCGTTGATTCGTGAATTGGAATCATTGATATCTGTCGCTCACAGCTGAACAGCCGGGATTATCCAGAGTTGGCAGCTTGCCTTTGTTCATCTGTGCCAACCCAACCGGGATGGACCGATAGCACGTCAGACAAGGAGGACGGATGAAGGTTCAAAAAAAGACGTTCCTAACTCAAAGGCGAACCATCCGACAGAGACGGTTCCTGACGAGGGCCTGATGGAGCGAACGCGCCAAGATCCCGCGAAGCCACCCGATAATGATAGTGCGACTGGAACAAGAGGCGCGACCTATTACAATGCGCACGTTCTGCCCGACTACGTTGCGGTGGAGAAGAATAGGAAATACATCGACGTTTCTAACAGCTTCTGCAAGCTCCTTGGCTATGAAAGAGAGGAGCTTATCGGAAGGCAATACGATTCCGTGACGGCTCCGAGAACAAATGACATCCCGATCGTATTTGATCTCCTCAAGAAGTCTGGGTATATGCACGGCATCTGGATTCTGACTCACCGCAGAGGTACTCGAATCCTGGTCCGCTACGAGGCGCGCGTGCGGCCTGATGGCTTGAATGAGTGGCATATGGAGTTATTGGGTGCGGGAGCTTAGTTTACGAGTGTGTTGAACACTCCCGGCGGCGGTACGTACGCGCCTCCGCTGAAGGGATAGTGCAGGCCGAGACTTCTGACCCTGCCATCAAGAAAAACGCCGACCAAACGCTGGCCAAGTTGTTGACTCTCCACTGAGTCCTTGGCCTCGGCGCGTTTTGTCGGACAGCCCGAGTGCGCAGCGTCCGGACCAAATGCGCGTAGCTGAGGTAACCGGGGCTGAGCTGATGGGGCTGCAGTCAATAAACATAGCGCAAGACTTCCCAGTTGGTTCGGTGCGATGGCTGCGGAGAGCTCTTGGACGAACACACCCGTCTTCCAATTAGCGGAAAAAGCCTTGTTAATGTTGCAGCGCATTGCGCGCCCATTTTCCCGGATTGGCGATATCGCCCTCGTGAAGATTCTGAGGCGCATCATAACCCGACGCTATGAGAGCGCTCGAGAATCGGAGACGATCGATTTTGGCGTAAGGAGCTTCCGCACGGGTGCAAATGCCATCCAAGTGTCGCCGCGAGAAAAAGCTCGCTGCTCTCTGTCGTGTTTCGGTGTCTTTCGAGTTTCCTTCAATTAACGAGCTGCAACGCCGAAAGGGGCGTTCTAATCGGCCGGGCCACTAACTTTTCGTTGAACATAAAGTTTCTTTCCTAAGAGCTGGAAATACCCCTCAACCGGGATATTCCGGAGCCCAATGGAATGTGAACAACGAGCGGTGTGTCCCTAAACATCGAGACCTCACCGTAGCAAGGTGCAGCTTTGCCGCAGGTGATTATACAGCCGAAGCCATCGCGCTAGCCTGGCCGAAACTACTCTGACAAACTTCTGGGCGGCTCCTAACCGAGCCGCCCTTTACTTTTTGCCTATGTCCAGGCAACCACAATCGAAGCCTTCCGCTTCTCCGCCGTCAACTCAATTTCTGATCATCGCCAAACCGGCCTGCCCCGTGAAAACGCTCGAGCTTGTGAGGATGGGCGTCTGTGCGTCAGAGCTTACACCTCAGAAGGTCGAACGGTTTTATAAAGAGTGGAAGGCAAGGCCAAAGAACCTTGAATAGCTGAATAGCCTCAACCAAACAACCTGAAAATAGAATTGGCCGCCACACTGGCGGCCATTTTTGTCCCTTGCTCACTCTCGAAAACCTTGAGGTCCTCAGGGAATCGCGTTGCGGACCACGGGCACGAAGGCAGCACGAAGGAAAATCCTAGTTGCGATCTCCCAGTCCGTGTTTCTGGCCGCAGAGTTTGCACTGCGTGGGTGGCTCGGTGTTGTCCACCAGATGATGCACCGGCTTGAGAGTGCGCAGATAGGCGAACACCGCCTTTAGGTCATCGTCCGTCATGGTTGCGAAAGACCCACCAGGAGCATGGCCGAATTCAGCTTGCGGGCGCGAACCGAGCCGGTGCGCATGGTCTGGATGAATAACGCCTCGTCGTAGTAACCGATGCCGGAAGCATCCGGCGTGATGTTAGCGGAGTTTACCCCCTCCTCCATCGGATTTCCGCCTGCCATCTCCATCCCGGGATCGGCTGAAATTTGGGATTGAGGGGTGTGTGGCAGTCGCTGCAAGTTGCCATCTTGACCAGGTATGCGCCGTACTTGGCGGGAGTGGACCGGTCCGGCTCCGGCACCGGTTCGGTCACCGGCTGCGGCGCCGTTTGGACGAGGCGGGCGAACAAAAACGGATTTTCGTACGGAGGCAGATCGCTGTGCGACGGCGGCACGCTGCGGAGGAAGACCACGATAGAAGCCAGGTCTTCGTCGGACAAGTCGCGGAAGTGCTCGTAGGGCATGACAGGAAACAGCGTGCTTCCGTCAGCGGCGATGCCTTCGCGGATGGCGCGGGCGATGGCGTCGTCGCTCCACTTGCCGATGCCGGTTTGCGGATCAGAAGTGATATTGGGCGCGACCAGGCGAACATTGCCTTCTTCATACAAAACTGGACCGGCGCCTTCCTTGGAGGCAGCACGGGTGGGTTCGCTTTCTCGTCGCAATTCGAGTGGCACCCCATGCAATGCATGACAGCGTGCACAAGGTAATCCCCGCGGCGCATGCGCTCGGGCGTGACTTCAAACTTGCGCGAGGTGAGTGCGCGCTTCTTCGCGCCGATCACCGGCCGCCAGCCTACGGTGAAGGTTATGGCGACAGCGAGCAGCAACATAATAAGAAATCCGTAGCCGGTGATTTTGGCAAGGCGTCGCACCCAAACATTAGCCATAGGGCCTCCCTGGGATCGGCGAATCCGTACCAGCCTGGTCCCTTAGCTCCGAAGGTGTAACCTCTTCCGCATTGCCGCTGTCGGGGAACTACAACGGAAGATTGAGGCCGCCGTGTTGGTATCGCCGATACGCGAAATACACAAAGGGGATCGGCGCGATAATTGCAATCGAGTAATCTGACCGAATTTTCAGGTAGGCCGACGAAGGATACTGCTCCTGCGCAACAGGCACGTCCACCGTACTCATGTGCCCCGCCTTCGAAGAGAAGATTAGCCAAATGACCGGGGAATTGAGCGGAACGCTACACCCTGGTGTGAGCACTGTCAACAAACGTTTCCAGCACTGTCCAGCATTGCTGGTTATTTGAACTTGGCAAAGTGCAGCGACAGTCGCCCGCGAAAACGGAAAAGGACCTTTGGAAGAAGACGAATTAGTTTCGTCGGCAGCTATAGCCGGAGCGGGCATCAAAAAAGAGTCTCCGGCCTTCACGGAATGTTGGAAACGCACATTAAAGACTCGAGCATGCTTACGTTGTCGAGTTCGAATTCAATGGCTTTAGTCTCATCATCCGGTATGTTCCCGGCTCGAAGTATGTCGCGGTACTCAATCGGTACGCGACCCTTAGAAACTTCCGTCCATTCGGGCAAAACGTTATGCAACAGATTGACCAAATCAAGAGGCGCATAATTCCCATAGGCTGCAAATATCTCGTGAATTAACGAAAGTTCTGCGCGAGACAACTCGTCATCCGACGGCTGGACGGACAACGTTACGGAAAAATTCGTCGGCGCTGAAATGTGCTGCGACCAATAGGTTTGCTTGTCGGGGTACTGCTCTTCCGTAATGAGGTTTTTCACTTCACTCAAAACAGGTACCAATTTCATCGAATAGTATTCGTCACCGGAAACCGGTCGGCCCCATTTTAAGAACGCTCCCCGGTCAGTAAGGTAAAGAAGCTTTATCAGCTTCATGTAGTTCATTGAACCGCCTGCCAACGGGAGAAACTGGGCAGCCGCTTGAGTTGACTTCTTTTCGTTAAATCTAAGTTTCATTATCCTTTGGATGCTCTTGCTGCGCTGGGGTGTTCTAGCTTTCAAAGCCCCGTCTGGAGAACACATATATAACGTCCGCGAATCCGCGTCAAAGGATGAAAGATTAAACTATCGGACGAGTGAGCGACTTTCAATAGTACAGGAGCGGGATGACGCCTCATGTCTACCCATACAGCATAGCAGTTTCGCTTTTCTTTCGCAAGCAGAAATGCCGCACTGCCGGGGGCGAGAGCAGGCTCTTTGCGTCACACCCAGATGCCAAAAACTGGACAGGCCTCTGTCTGAGGCCATGCTCTTTTTGTTGGGCAGCGAGCAAAGGAAACCGAGGGCCGTTTCTAAAAGACAGAGGTCGAAAAGTCTTGCAAGGATTACAGTGAGGGGGTGCTCGCAGCCCATCGCCTTGTTATGGAGAGTCTTTGGCGCAGCACCCTTTTCCTTTTCCAACCAAGTGATGCCTGAATATGCGAAATGTCAATGAGAAGATGGCGGAGAGGGTGGGATTCGAACCCACGGTAGGATTTCTCCTACACACGCTTTCCAAGCGTGCTCCTTAAACCGCTCGGACACCTCTCCCCTGTTACTCCAACAAATTGCTGCGGAAACAATTTAGCAGAAAGAACGGATTTGCGCACACTTCAGCGTGGCAGTGGGATATGACGCGATTTAGCGAGGCTGAGCTAAACAGGGGTTATTGCAGGCAGGGATGCAGATAACGCGATCAGATCTGGTCGTCGGGCCCTGGAGTAAGGTAAAAGAAATAGCCCATTACTCCGACAACACTGAGCGCTGCGACAATCACAATGGCCCACATGGCTTCTCTCCTAAGCGACAGCTCGCTTCCCATTTCTATTGGACACGCCGGGAGTGTGGCGGGTCGATAGGGTGTTTACTTGACGCTGGCCTACTTGTTATTTGACGTCGCCTGATGGGAGGTCGTCGAGAAGCGGAAGCGGAGCTAATTCAAGTTGGCAGAGGCGTTTAGCGAAAGGGGAAACGACAAGAAAGACAAAGAAACGCTCACGCGGCCCCGACAACTCGGCCGATGTTAGGAGACATTCGAGGATCCGACGAGCTGCCGTGTTGCGCGGGTCGCTTCCGTTAGCAGCGCGGAATGATGGCGCGGACAAGACGCTGTCAGATCGTTTTCCAGTTCGGCCTGGCGGCGCCACGCGGCGTCCAGATCGGCCAAACCTTCGGTCTTCATGCCCATGAAATCGAAGCGGTCGCATTTGGGGCACGCCACGCCCCACAGGCCTGTGAAGCCTTCTTCGAGCTGTCTATGCGGCCTGCGTTCGACCGTAAAAGCCTTCCAACGAGTTTGATGATTTTCCGCCATGCCTCTGCATTTCAGCGAAACGTCAAAGTGTACGAACGCATCCGCGCGAAGATTGTGAAATATGCGATCGTCAAACGGAATGCGGCCGAGCGTTCCAGCCGGAACGACGACGTTAACCTGGCAGCGCTGAGAATTGGGACGTTCTTGCGTGCGGACTTCAAGTTCGCTAACGAGAAAACTGGATGTGCCGAGATTGGCGGCCCAGACAGACAGGGCTCCGGTTTCATCGAGCTCCAGCCCGAAATCGACGAACACAAGTTCCTGGCGCGCGAACTGCTCGCGCAACAGCTTCACGTTTTCGTGGCTAAACAGAACGTAAGCGAAGACGCCGGAGAAAAGAAGAACCGTCGCGAGCGTGGCGGGGACCGAAGACGCGGGATACCGCAGCGTGAACAAAATCAACGCTGCAGCGACGCCCGTGACGCCAACCAGAACGGGACTTTTGGCCGATGAAAGAAGAGAGTTCAAGGTACCCCGCACGCGCCTGAGAGCCTAGCAAACTCGGTGGGTTGCAGACAAGAACGTATGTTCGCCTGACGCGTTGGCCAAGGATTTGGTCTCGCTACTGCCGGGAAGGAAGAAAAGGCCGAATTCGGGTACCAGCACCGGGCTGGACAGCTAACAAATCCGACGAATTGCGCGAATCCACGACACCCAACTAACAGCTTATTTTGTAATAACTTACAGCATCCACCCGCAACGAACGCCAAACCGCCATATATTGTATTGCCCTTAAGGCCAGTACTAATCCGGTCCCCGACCTTGCCCTCATTTGCGTCGTGAGTCCAGTTACCTTCATTTCCATCCGCCAGTAGTCTCCACAGTGCATAGGGAACGCGGTCGGGATTTTTTGCTCGCGCGCTGTCTAGGTTTGCCGTCCTCCGGGGTGATGGAAAAATGCTCAGTGCAGCTCTCTCTGCCAGCAGGCGTGAATTCCTGCTGCTGACCGCCGTTCTAACTATCGTCATTTTAAGCTTGGGTCTGGCTGGATGCGCGGGAGTTGTAACCCCTGGCAACGCGCAAACCGCGACGCCTGGGGCGACCAGTCTGGCAATCAGTAATGTACAAGCGAACGGCGCGACAGTCTCCTCCGTGCAGTTGAGTTGGGTGACCAACATTCCCGCCACTTCGGCGATCAACTACGGGACCACCACTGCTTACGGGGCGACCACCCCGGTCAACAGTTCGATGGTGATGACCCACCAGATGGGCCTTGTGAGTCTCGCCGCGGGCACTACGTATCACTACCGTGTACTCTCCACGGCAGGGGACAGCACGGCAGCGAGCAGCGATCAGATGTTCTCGACGCCGGCAGCCACGGACACGACTCCGCCGAGCGTTGCGATTACCTCACCCACGGCCGGAGCCACTCTATCGGGAAATGTGAACGTGACGGCGACGGCTTCTGATAGCGTCGGGATTGCGACGGTGCAATTTCGCGTGGATGGAGGGAATGTTGGGACCAGCCTGACCGCCGCGCCCTACGCATACATCCTGAACACGACGACGCTATCGAATGGAGGCCACACGATCAGCGCGGTGGCTACCGATACGGCTGGGAATTCGGCGACGAGCGCAAACGTTGCGGTGACCGTAAACAATACGACTACGCCGCAAACCTTCAGCATCTCTGGGACGTTGAGCCCAACGGCCGGCGGAGCGGGCGCGACGGTAACCTTGAGCGGAACTTCCGGTGCAACCACGACTGCGAACGCCGCTGGTGCGTACACCTTCACGGGGCTGGCTAACGGAGCGTATTCGGTCACGCCGAGCCACACCGGCTTCACATTTACTCCGGGATCACAAGCTACGACGATCGCTTCGGCCAACGTTACAAACTTGAACTTCACCGCCACAGCGACTACGGCGCCGACGTTCTCGATTTCCGGAACGATCAGTCCGACGGCCGGCGGATCGGGCGCGACCGTGACCTTGAGTGGGACTTCCGGAGCAACGACGATCGCGAACGCCGCTGGTGCGTACACCTTCACGGGGCTCGCAAACGGCGCGTATACGGTTACACCGAGCAACACGGGTTTCACGTTTACGCCCGGATCGCAGTCCACGACGATTGCTTCGGCCAACATTACAAACTTGAACTTCACCGCAACGGCAACGACGGCGCCGACGTTCTCGATCTCCGGAACGATTAGTCCAACCACCGGTGGATCCGGAGCAACCGTAACGTTGAGCGGAACTTCCGGAGCAACGACGACGGCGAACGCCGCGGGTGCTTACACCTTCACGGGATTGGCGAATGGAGCGTATTCGGTCACGCCGAGCCATACCGGCTTCACGTTTACTCCGGGATCACAAGCCACCACGATCGCTTCGGCCAATGTTACGAACTTGAACTTCACCGCGACAGCAACGTCGACGCCGACGTTCACCATTTCTGGGGCGATCAGCCCGACGGCAGGCGGGTCTGGCGCAACCGTGACGTTGAGTGGGACTTCCGGAGCAACGACGATTGCGAACGCCGCGGGTGCCTACACCTTCACGGGGCTCGCAAACGGCGCGTATACGGTTACACCGAGCAACACGGGCTTCACGTTTACACCGGGATCGCAGTCCACGACGATTGCTTCGGCCAACGTTACGAACTTAAACTTCACCGCGACGGCGACTACGGCGCCGACGTTCTCGATTTCCGGCACGATCAGCCCGACAGCCGGCGGATCCGGCGCGACCGTAACGTTGAGCGGAACTGCAGGCGCAACGACGACGGCGAACGCCGCTGGCGCCTATACCTTCACGGGGCTCGCGAATGGCGCGTATACCGTTACGCCGAGCCATACCGGCTTCACGTTTACTCCGGGATCACAAGCCACGACGATCGCTCGGCGAATATTACGAACTTGAACTTCACGGCGACGGCAACGGCGGCTCAGACGTTCTCCATTTCTGGCACGATGAGCCCGACTGCAGGCGGCTCTGGCGCGACCGTAACGTTGAGTGGGACTTCCGGAGCGACGACGACTGCGAACGCCGCTGGTGCCTACACCTTCACGGGGCTTGCAAACGGGGCGTATACGGTGACACCGAGCCACACGGGCTTCACGTTTACCAACTGGATCGCAATCCACCACGATCGCTTCGGCCAACATTACGAACTTGAACTTCACCGCAACGGCGACCACGGCGCCGACGTTCTCGATCTCCGGGACGATCAGTCCAACCGCCGGCGGATCCGGAGCAACCCTAACGTTGAGCGGAACTTCCGGAGCAACGACGACGGCGAACGCCGCGGGTGCCTACACCTTCACAGGGCTCGCAAACGGCGCGTATACCGTCACACCGAGCCATACCGGCTTCACGTTTACACCCGGATCGCAATCCACGACCATTGCTTCGGCTAACGTTACGAACTTGAACTTCACTGCGACGGCGACACCAGTGCCGACGTTCTCGATCTCTGGCACGATCAGTCCGACGGCGGGCGGAGCGGGCGCGACCGTAACCTTGAGCGGAACTGCAGGCGCAACGACGACCGCGAACGCCGCGGGTGCCTACACCTTCACGGGGCTCGCGAATGGCGCGTATACGGTTACGCCGAACAACACGGGCTTCACGTTTACCCCGGGATCACAAGCCACCACGATCGCTTCGGCCAACGTTACAAACTTGAACTTCACCGCGACGGCGACCACGGCGCCGACGTTCTCGATCTCCGGAACGATCAGTCCAACCGCCGGCGGATCCGGAGCAACCCTAACGTTGAGCGGAACTTCCGGAGCAACGACGACGGCGAACGCCGCGGGTGCCTACACCTTCACAGGGCTCGCAAACGGCGCGTATACCGTCACACCGAGCCATACCGGCTTCACGTTTACACCCGGATCGCAATCCACGACGATTGCTTCGGCTAACGTTACGAACTTGAACTTCACTGCGACGGCAACACCAGTGCCGACGTTCTCGATCTCTGGCACGATCAGTCCGACGGCGGGCGGAGCGGGCGCGACCGTGACCTTGAGCGGAACTGCAGGCGCAACGACGACCGCGAACGGTTCCGGAGCCTACACCTTCACAGGGCTCGCGAATGGCGCGTATACGGTCACGCCGAGCAACACAGGCTTCACGTTTACGCCGGGATCGCAGGCAACGACGATCGCTTCGGCGAACGTTTCAAACTTGAACTTCACCGCCACAGCGGCGCCGGCGCCGACGTTCTCCATCTCCGGGACGATTAGTCCAACGGCAGGCGGATCCGGAGCTACCGTGACATTGAGCGGAGCCTCGAGCGGCACAACGACGGCCAACGGCTCGGGCGCTTACACCTTCACGGGGCTCGCAGCTGGAAGCTACGCCGTTACTCCCAGCCACGCCGGATTCACGTTCAGCCCGACGACGCAATCTGCGACGATCACCACCGCGAACGTCACTGGAGTGAACTTCACGGCGACGGCACAAGCGCCTTCAACGTTCACGATTTCAGGCACGATCACGCCAACAAGTGGTGGAACGTGGCACGACGGTACTCCTGAGCGGAGCGGCGGGCGCGACGACGACCACGAACGGCTCTGGCAACTACTCTTTCACTGGGTTGGCCAACGGAAGCTACACCGTTACCCCGAGCGATGCGGCCTTTACGTACACGCCGGCGAATCAAAGCGTCACGATCAACGGAGCGAACCAGACGGGAGTCAACTTCACGGCGGCGGCCAAGTCGTTCTCGGTAGCGCTGACGTGGTCAGCGAGCAGTTCGACGGTCAGCGGGTACAACGTGTACCGCAGCACCGTGAACGGCAGCGGCTATGCGAAGCTGAATCCATCGTTGATTGGCGTCACCAATTACGACGATAGCGCCGTGCAATCGGGCACAACCTACTTCTATGTGACCACCGCCGTCGACTCGGGCGGGGACGAGAGCACGTATTCCAACCAAGCCACGGCAGCCATCCCGTAGACGACCCCCGGGAGGCGCCGAACTAGTCGCGTAAACACAGCGTTCCGTGCTATATACGGCCCACCCCCGAAGGAGACATTCGTAGTGAGCGGTCCCGACGTACAGGCGCACACCTGTACTTAATTTGGACTTTAGCTTTCTACGGTAAGGACGTAGCCTCGTTGCAGACCCGAGCCGCCAGGCTTGGGAGGTCGAGTATATGAGACGGTCCGAGAAGTCACGGTTTCTGGACGTTTGCGAACGCCGCGCCCCACTGTGCGTGGCGGCGTTTGTGTTCGCGACCTTTTCCTGGGGTTGCGCCGGAAACGTCAGCCATTCGGCCAGCCAGACACCTGCGGCGCAGACCTTTGCTATTTCGGGCACCGTGACACCGACCACGGGTGGGAGCGGCGCCACGATCACGCTGAGCGGCACGGCCAGCGCCACCACGACCGCGAGCAACTCAGGTACTTACAGTTTCACAGGATTGGCAGCGGGAACGTACGCGGTTACTCCCAGCAACAAAGGATTCACATTTAATCCCACCACGCAGGCCGCGACCATCACGACCGCCAATATCACCGGATTGAACTTTGCGGCGACGCCGCAAACCGGTCCGACCGCCAGCATCTCAGGTACGATCAGCCCCGTAACCGGAGGAAGCGGAGCCACAGTCGTGCTGAGCGGGCCGACGGCGGCAACAACGACGACCAATGCCTCCGGGAGCTACACCTTCACGGGCTTGCCGAACGGAGCCTATACGGTCACGCCCGGCGAATCGGGCTACGCGTTTGCACCAGCGAATCAGAGTGTCACGCTGACTGGGGTAAATCAGACGAGCATTAACTTTACAGCCGCACCAGGAAAGGCGTATTCGGTGGCCCTGGCCTGGAACGCGAGCACCTCGACCGTGAGCGGGTATAACGTCTACCGCAGCACGGTAAGCGGGAGTGGGTACACGAAGCTGAATTCCTCGCTGGTGGCCAGTTTGAACTATTCCGATACCAGCGTTCAGTCAGGCGCGACGTACTTCTACGTGGCTACATCGGTCGACTCCGGCGGCGATGAAAGCCTGGATTCCAACCAGGTCAGCGCCGCCATTCCATAGTTCGCTCCGATCGTTCGGCAGCGGGTTCGGGTTGTTTCGGCGAGTGAAGCCGTTGGTCGTTTTTGCCCATTCCAATCCCTCTCTAACAGAGTGATTTTGCACTTGATTGCATAACTATGTCGGCTCCTCGCCCCGAGTAAACTTTGGTTGTTTAACGACCATAGGCTCGGAGAAAGGAGCCGAACATGTTACTGATGGGCGTAGATGATCACCCGAGCTTTCAGACGATTGCATTTTTTGACGAAGAAACGGGTGAGTGTGGTGAACAGGAACTGAACCACAGTGATGGACAAGCAGAGAAATTCTATCGAAACCTGAAGCAGCAACCCAGCGATCTCCTATCCCAATCGCCAGGCACCGAAAGCCAAGTGGGAATGAAGAACGTGGCGTTTCCAGAGCAGGGACAGAACCAAGTTCCAGGCGAGAGTTTCCTTGCTACTTACTTCAGCACAAGAACGCAAGCCAAGTGGTTTTTGCAAGACGGAGAACAGATCGGCTGGCGGAGCATTTTTCCCCGATACTCCGGGAGTCAATTCCGCGGGATTGACTTCGAACGGCCGCCTTTTGAATCTCGGCTGACCAGGGCTCCGGCGACTTCGCTCTGCGCTACCTTGGCGGGCTGCAGGCCCTCGTCAAGAACGAACCTTACGAGCCGAGGCCTTGGTTGATTGCCTGGCGGGCCTGGTCGGCTACGGGCGACTTTGGGTCGATGGTGATGGCCCGTTGAAGTTCGGCGCGCGCGCGGACCGATTCGTTCAGCTTCTGGTACGTGAGCCCCAGATGGTAGTGATAGGTGGGATTCTTGGGTTCCTTTTTCACGGCCTCTTCGAACAGAGGAGCGGCGACCGAGAACGAGCCGCCGTGATAATAGGCCCAGCCCAGGGTGTCCGCGGAATTGGGCAAGGTCGGGAGGCCGCGGCGCGCCGTTTGCGCCAGAGATAGAGCGACATTGACATCGCCGCCGTGCTCGAGCATGAGGTAAGCCAAATCATTGGCCGCGGGTGCGTAGTCGGGTCGAATGGAGAGGGCTTTCTGATGGAAGACAAGCGCCTTCTGCCAATCTCCTTGCGATTCATATAGAGCCCCGAGACCTACATAAAGCTCGACATTACTGGGGGCGAGCTCTATGGCGCGCTGGTAGCTGGCAATACCCTGCTCCACATTTCCAGCGGAAACTTGCAATTGCGCCAACAGGACGACGGCAGTCACGTTTTGATTGTCCAGGGAGATCGCCCGCGCAAGAGCGCGTTCGGCTTCTGCTGGCTGTTCGTTGCGGAGTTGTGCCTGACCAAGAAGAAGAAACAGGGTGGAATTGCCGGAGGTTCGTTCGACGTCGGCCTGCAGGAGCCGCACAGCGTCGGCGGGACGGTTTCGCGCAAAGTCGAGAGTTACCAGCCCTTCGATCGCCGGGAGCGAGTTTGGATCTCGCAAAAGAGCCTGGTGATACGAGTCCTCGGCTTCGTTCCAGCGCTTCTCCTGGGTGCGGAGTTGGCCGAGTTTGACATAGCCGAGGGCCTTTTGAGGGGCGATCTGGATGAGCTGCTTGAAATCTTCTTCCGCGGCGAGGGCATCGCCCTGATTGAACCGTGCGGTGGCGTGGAACAGGTAGCCTTCCGCCGAGCCGGGGGCAATCTTGCGGAGTTGGGCGGCGATGGATTCGAGCGATCCCCAGTCGGCGCGTTGTGCAGCACTGGTGCCAAGCGCGGACCATGCCTCCTGAAGATCGGGGCGTATGCGCACGGCGGTGTACCACTCCGCCTCGGCTTGCTGGGTCTCACCCTTTTTCTGAAAAGCAACGCCGAGCTGGTAGTGACCCATGGCGCTGGCGGGATCGAGTTTCAGCGCCTGCCGAATGGTGAGAATGCTTTCGTCGAAATGGTTTTGTTGAATTTGAATTTGCCCGCGAAGGATCAGGGATTCCGCGTCCTGGGGAGCGCCGGCCAGAATGGCGTCGTTCAGTTGCGAGGCGTCATCGACACGATGATTCAGAATCAGGAGCTGGATGTAGGTCTTGCGGACTTGCAAATCCTTTTGATAGCGGGTGGAAAGCGCGCCAAATTCGGCGAGCGCGGCGGTGAGATTCCCCTGCGCCATGTAGTAGTCGCCGAGGAGCCGATAGATGGCCGGATTGTCGGGAACCTGTTGCTTGGCGTCCGTGAAGACCTTCTCTGCGCCGGAGGTGTCGCCTTGTTTCAGGTAGAGGGTCGCTAGTGCGGAGCGAGGTTGCGGATCGGCGGGCGCCAGGTTGATCGCGGATTGAAATTGAGCTTGCGCCTCTGGCCAACGACTGTGACGGGCGTAGAGGCTACCGAGGGCCATAACCGGCGCGGGTGAGGAAGAATCGACCGACTGCGCTTTTTTGAGGGTGAGCTCGGCCTGGTCGTCGGCGCCGGCTTTTTGCTGGATAATCGCCAGATTGATGTACGGCTTCACTTGCTCCGTGGCGATCGCGACGGCGTCTTGCGCTTCGCGCACGGCGTCCTGCAGATTGCCGAGAAGGGTGTCTGCGTTGGAGAGCAGGAGCTGGGCATCGAGATTTTTCGGGTCGGTGTGCAGGACGGCCATGGCGCGATCCTTGGCGTCCTGGCTCTTTCCGCCCGCGAGGACGATCTGGCCGAGGTCGATTTGCGCATGCCAGTTGTCGGGCTGGAGTTCGATGGTGCGCTGCAATTCTCGAATGGCCGCACCCCAGTTGCCTTGCCGCTCGTGGCATTGGGCAAGTTTGTAATGGGCGTCCGGGAATCTCGGGTCAACCTGAAGAGCGCGGCTGAACGAGACAATGGCCTCGGGATATTTTTGTTTGGCGAAGTCGCGCAGACCCTGATCGTAGAATTTCTGCTTCCGAGCGACGGGATTCGCAATGCAGCCGGCTGCCAGGGTTGCGAACAGTACGGACAGGGCGAGTATCAGGGTCGATGTGCTTTTGTGTCGCATATGCCTCGGAAAAACTCGATCTGGGCTGGTGCCGGCAGACCTGGCGGCACGGAAATGAAGTGCAATTGAACACCCCAACAAGGGGTCGCGGTCACGAAACATGGCCGATTGTTAATTCATTGATTACAGGAGAGTTATTTGTTGCCGGGATAAGGAATCGGGCGTAAGCCGAAGTCGGCACGTGTTGGGGCGTTACAGGGGAGCACTTGTGGCCAATTGCTTAGCAAATGTGGATAGAATACTTCCACTCGCTCGGACGATCTCTGCTAATCTGGCCAAGGAAGGGGCGATTTGGAACTCTGCGCGGCTCCTATCATGCAGAAAAAGAAGCGCTTACTGGATAGCCAGGGGTCGCCGTGCCGCAGCCGGGGCTGGAAGAGCGCGTGCTGACTGTATAGTGCCGGAATAGGGTGGTTTGTGTGCGAGAAATGCCCTATAGACGGCCAGTGAGTGATTTTCGACCGGGCAAGCAAGCATTCGGACTTCCTACGAGAAAACATGATTAGAAATGGCGAGATTACGGTTTCGGAAGCAAAGCGAATCTTCCGGAACTACTGGTGGATTCTGCCGATCGCGGTGATCGGTTGCGGGTTGATCGGTTTGACGGCGGCGACGGTGCTACCGAAGCGTTACACCTCGGAGACCCTCGTGCTCGTGGACCAACCGACGGTGCCCACGGAGTTCGTAAAGCCAGTAGTGACCGAAGACTTGAATCACCGGCTGGCGTCGATGCAGGAACAGATTTTGAGCAGGTCACGACTGCAACCGATCATCGAAAAATTCGGGTTGTACCCGACTTCGCGCGAGCGCGTTCACATCGACGATCTGGTCGAGAGGCTGCGGACCGCGGTGATCGTGAAACCGATGGATGCCATGCCTGGTACCGGCAATCACAGTTTGCCGGGCTTCTATGTCGACGTGACATTCGACAATCCGCAAATCGCGCAGCAGGTTTGCACCGAAATCACGTCGATGTTCATGCAGCAGAATACTCGGGAACGTGAACAACAGGCGGTGCAGACGACTTCGTTTTTGAGCGGTCAACTGGAAGAAGCCAAGAGCAAACTGGACGACCAGGACCAGAAGCTGGCGGCCTTTAAACGACAGTATTTGGGATCGCTGCCGGAAGAGGAACAGACCAACCTGAACTTGCTGACGAGCATGAATTCGCAGCTCGAGGCCAACGTTCAAGCTTTGAGCCGTGCGCAGCAGGACAAAGCGTTCAACGAGTCGCTGCTGAGCCAGCAGGAGGCCAACGCGACCGTTCAAATGCCCGGTGCACAAAACAGTTCCGAGACACCGGACCAGCAGCTCAACGCGCTCGAAGACCAACTGGCCACCTTGCAAGCTCGTTATACGCCGGAACATCCGGACGTGGTGAAACTCCGGAACCAAATTGAAGAGTTCAAAAAACGCATGACCGCCGCGCCGAAAGCGACGGTGCACGACGGCGTACCGATGCCGAAAGTGGACTCGCTGCAAGTGCAGCAGTTGCGGGCGAAGCTCCGCCAAGACGACCTGAACATCATAGATCTGACCAAAAGGCAGGCGCAGATTCAGGATCAGATCGTGCAGTTGCAAACGCGTTTGCAGGCCAGTCCGGTGGTCGAACAGCAACTGAAGGAAATAACGCGCAGCTATCAGACGGCGCTGGACTTTTACAACGAGCTGCTGAAAAAGCGGCAACAATCGGCCATGGCCACAGACCTCGAACACCAGCAGGAAAGCGAGCAATTTCGCGTGCTGGATCCGCCGAGTTTGCCGGACAAGCCATCTTTCCCGAAGCGCAGCTATTTCGCCGGAGGAGGCTTGGGAGCGGGGTTTGCGTTGGCGCTGGCGCTGATGTACTTGATCGCGCTTTTGGACAAGTCCATGCACACCGAAAGAGATGTGGAAGTGTGTTTGAACTTACCGGTTCTCTCGACCGTGCCGCTGCTAGACGTCACGAAGAGCGAAAGTCAGACCGGGTTGCTGGGCGGCGGAAACTTGCAAGCATCGGGAGCGGACTGAGCCAGGCCGACGATATTAAGAGGAAACGATGAGCCGGATTCATGAAGCCCTAAAAAAGGCCGAGCGGGAGAAAGCGGCGAATTTGCCGGTGGCGGAGCGCGGCACAGTTGCTCCGGCACGCGTCGCAGCGGATGGTGACGGACCGGTTTTCACGTCCAACCGTCTGGTTGCCGAGCCCGTTCAAGACTCCCGAATAAGCGAAAGCAGCGCAATTCTCCGGTTCGAAGATCTGGTTCAGCGGTGCACGCACCCGGAGTGGAGAGCGGATTCGGCGTTGCGCATTTCGTTGGCCGGAGATAGCGGAAAAATCGTCGCCGAGCGATTCCGGACGTTGCGCTCGCGGCTTTACCAGATCGCCGGGACGCGGACTTTGCGGCGCGTACTGATTACGAGCAGCTTGCCATCGGAAGGCAAGACATTTGTCGCGACAAATCTCGTGCGTTCGATCATCCGCCAGGCGGACAGACGAGTGCTGTTGATCGACGCAGATCTTCGCGCGCCACGCTTGCACACGGCGCTGGGAGCGCCTAGTTCGCCGGGTTTGTCCGACTATTTGCGGGGCGAGTCGGACGAATACGCCATCATCCAGAACAGCGTAGCGAACAATCTTTGCTTCATTCCCTGCGGAACGAAAGTCACAAACCCCAGCGAATTGCTGCTCAGCGACCGGATGAAAGTGCTTTTGGATTGCGTAACGCCCGCGTTTGACTGGGTGATCATGGATTCGCCGCCGGCTTTGCCGGTGCACGACGCGAGCAGTCTCGCGGACTTGTGCGATGGAGTGCTGTTTGTCGTGCGCGCCGGAGAGACCGACCACGAGGCCGCAAAAAAAGCGTCCTCGGAATTTCGGGAAAAAAACCTGCTGGGAGTCGTGTTAAACCAGGTCGAGGATTCCGAAGGCCAGGGCGGCTATTACTACGGGCATTCCGAGAAGAAGTGATCGAGATTCAGAACGCATCCTTCTGTGATCTGTAGAACCCACAGTTTGCCTCGCACGCCTCGGTGAAATTCAGAGTTCCCTTTTTCCCCAAAGATTTCGTGTTTGCGGAACTCCCGAAAGTTGGTTTCAAGCACCCTGCGAGGCGGAGAGACTGGCGTCCTTACCACGCGGGCCGGGACGCCCGAGAACCCACAAGACAGGCAGCAGCAAAAGCAGACCCAGCAAAAAGAAAACAACTCCACCGTCCCGATGGAGTTTTCCAAACAGAAATGAAGGATTGACGTAGAGGGCCAAAATCGTAAGCGTCGCGATGCGCACGCCGTTTTTTACGATCATGACGAACAAGCTGCAGAGAACGAACAGGCCTTGTTTCCAAAAAGACCGCAGGTAAAAGTGTGCCGCCAGAAGTGCGAGTATCAAAACAGCCATGCTCGAGCGTATGCCACTGCATTCCTCGGCAATCTCGATGCTGAAGCGCCCGAGGTTGAAAATGAAGCCTTGGCGAAGAAAGGGAATGCCGGTCAGATCGAACAATGCGGCCACGAGTTCGGCTGAACCACGCTGCAAAAAATAGACCGCGTGAGCGAGCAAGAAGTCGGGCAGCGGGACGGCAAGGAAGAGGAGCAGCAGGGAAAATCGGGCGGCGCGCGTCGCGCTTCTGCCGAACAAGAGCGCGAACCCCGAAATCCATAACAAAACCAGTGCGAGCATGTATGCCGAGAGACTTTGGCTGAGGCTCAAAGACGCGTGCCAAAGCAACGGCGCCGTGCCAACGGCGGCTGCTATAAGTGCCAGGAGTGCGGCGCCCGACGAGATCGTACGAGAGGCGCTGAAAGATCGCCCGGCGCTCAAGGTAGATGACCCCCGCAGAGAGGAACGGAATCAGGAAGATGTGGGAAGCGTCGTCGTTGTTGACGGCAAAATGGACGACTGCCGCGAGCGGACGTAAAAACACAATGAGCGACGCCGCGACCAAGAGACCATAGAGGAGCGAGCGTGTGGAACTGGCTTGTGGGATCGCGGTCAATGCCGGCGTGTCCCGGTGATTCTTCGCATGGGCCATCGTACCGCAACCGGTTGGGGACAAAAGTGGCCTGGACTGCCAGGTGTTCCAAAACAGCAGCGCGGCGGCTCGGGATGGCCTGCATCAGCGGTTCAAGCCGACCGCGTCGAACGGTCCGACTAGGACGAAAACGTTGTGCGGTTAGGCGTCCAGCCATGATGGAGGGCGGCTCCGAGCAGGTATGCCCCGCGTTGAACCAAAGCACACGAAGGCACTCGGCACCTCCGGCAGGGATAATAGCCCTAAATACTACCTCCGTCTCAAGATATGTCCTTAGTTTTGATATAGATACACTTGTGGAAAAATTTTAGCACAATTGGACAGCATTCTTCATCCCTGACCGTAGCGGGAGAGGAAAAGGCGCGCACCCAACAGCATAAGACTCATATTTTCAATGCGTTACAGAATCTGACCGACCGGTCGTTGTGGCAGCCCTTGTGCACAACTAACCGCGTTAGGAATAGAGCCGCTTTGTGACTCTAATGGCGGTAGCTTGGCGAAAAGAGGGTTTTAGTGAGCGTGGGGGCAGAATTCGACCAGAAACAGAGGATTCCGACGCCGACGGCGGGTCGTCTGCCTTGGTTTGCTCTGCACGTGCGTACGCGCCACGAGGCCGGGGTTGCCGCCCACCTCGAGGGAATGGGTTATGAAGATTTCCTGCCCTTGTACAAGACTCGTACTCGTTGGTCGGACCGCACCAAAGAGATTGAAGCGCCGCTTTTTCCCGGATATTTGTTCTGTCGATTTGATCCCCAGAACCGCCTCCCGATTCTGAAGACGCCGGGTGTGATCCAAGTAGTTGGATACAGCCGGCAGCCGATTCCCGTGGAAGAAACCGAAATCGAAGCCATTCAAGCGCTGGTTGCTTCCGGGATTCCGAGCCAGCCCTGGCCCTACCTGGAGGTTGGCGAGAAGGTGCGAATCGAGTCGGGCCCGTTGCGCGGACGCGAGGGCGTATTGGTGGAGTTCAAGGGCACGCATCGGCTCATCCTGTCGGTTGCGCTGCTGCAGCGCTCGGTCGCCGTTGAGATCGAAACAGCCTTGGTGAAACCCAATGGGGGCGAGTCGGCCGCCCGGTTCGAAAAAGCCGCACCGCAACCACACCTTGCCACTGCGACCGGCTACTGAAACAGGCGGCGCCAGCCGCTAACTCATCCGCAGGACTTGCGACGCCTTGGACAACCAGATCGCAAGAAGCAGTGGAAGCGAAAGCAAGCTCGATCGTCAGACCACGCCCAATGTACGAAACCATAGCCGAAACACCCATAGCCGTTTCCGAAGAGCGTCTCGCAGCAAAGATGCTGCACAGGATAGAACCCCTAACGGACTCGCGATGGGAGACATTTGTCAAGAGCCATCCCCGAGGATCGGTTTTTCATTCGCGCGCATGGCTCGACGCACTTTACCGCACGTACGGCTATGAGCCGGTCGCCTACACGACCAGCGATCCCGGGAGCGCCCTGCAGGATGGGGCGGTATTCTGTCGGGTGGAGAGTCGGCTGACGGGACGAAGGCTGGTCTCGCTTCCCTTTTCCGATCATTGCGACCTGCTGGTGGACGAACCAGAAGACTTGCCGGTCTTCGCGCTCGGCCTAGAGCGTGAACTCCAGAAAGAAAACTGGCGTTACATCGAGATGCGTCCTCTCCAAGCGAACGAGACAGCGAATCAGCTGGGGCAATCGAGTGCAACCTACAGCTTTCACCAGCTCGACCTGCGGCCTGACCTAGAGACACTGCTCGGCAACTGTCACCGGAGCTCGACACAAAGGAAGATTCAGCGGGCCCTGCGGGAAGGTTTGATATACACGGAGGGATCGGACGAATCGCTCCTGGATGACTTCTATCGGCTCTTGGTTCTCACGCGGCAGCGCCATCATCTACCGCCGCAGCCCAAGCGCTGGTATCGCAACCTCATGGAAGGCTTCGGCCGGGATCTGAAGATTCGCCTGGCGCTGAAGGACGGGCGGCCGGTCGCAGGGATGCTCACCCTGCGCTACAAGGACACGCTGGTCTACAAGAACGGAGGCTCCGACTCCCGCTTCCACAATCTTGGAGCGATGCACCTGCTGTATTGGGAATCGATTCGCGACGCCAAAAATCTGGGATTGCGGACCTTTGACCTGGGCCGGACCGATGCGGAGCAAGCAGGTTTGATCAAGTTCAAGAGCCGCTGGGGAGCCGAGCAATCGACGCTGACGTATACCCGATTCGCGATGAAGGGACACTCCCAGCACATATTCGATCAGAACGGAACAGCGTGGAAGAAGCGCGTCGTGAAGTATGCCTTTGCGATCACGCCGCGCCGCCTCCTACCCACGATCGGAAGCTTCTTGTACCGACACGCCGGTTAAGGGCGGCCGAATCAGGGCATCGGGATGGCACTTCGCGATCTCTAACAAAATGTTGAATATACAGGCCGAACCCCAACTTCTACGGAGATCCAATGCGGTGGAACGGGGATTTTGGTCACCCGGGAACGAGTTTTCTCCTTTAGCGCATATGTTTTCAATGCCATTGGCTTCGCGTGTGACCAAGCCAGCGGTGACCGGTTTCCCCGTGCGCTGTGACTACACCAAGTCCTTTATTATGTGTCACCTATCTGGTCACGCGACGGTCACGCCCAACGGTCCCAAAGGGCACGATGATGGTCAGCAAACTGCAGTTGAGGGTAATGGTATCACCCTAGGTGTCGGGAAGTCCCGCCTGGCCCCTTCCGGGATCGTTTCTTAGAGTCATCCCAGCGACTCAATGCGTCCTGATGGCCGCGATTCGTTAGTTCAAGGTGCACCTCGAAGGAAGGTGCCAAATCCTGAGTCTGGTTTGTTGTCCGTGTGTATCTTGACCCCCAACAGCGAGCCTATGATGCCAAAAACAGAGACCCAACCCGAAAATAAGACCGAGGCCTCCCCGGCACGAAACCGCCCGCATGCGCGTAACAACCGGATTTTGCCGCACACCGCCGCTCGGCCCAATTTCAATCCCTCGAACTTGATGCAACGAATCCTGCCCGAAGAGCTTTTTCTGGGAATGCTTTGTTTCGAACGGAAGCGTGCGGAACGCTCCGGGAAGAAATTCTTCCTGCTGCTGCTAAATGCGCAAGAAGCCATCGGAACCAGCCGGCAAGCCACGGTGTTCCGTGGAATTGTGAAGGCGGCGGATTCTGCACGGAGAGAGACGGACCTGGCCGGGTGGTACCGAGACGACGCGATTCTGGGAATTATTTTCACCGAACTTGGAGATCTCGGCGAGGAAGTGGCGATTGCCGCGCTGCTCGACAAAGTTCATCGGGCACTGGCCGATGAGATGGGCCCGCGCGACCTGCAAATGGTCGACGTTTCTCTGCATTCCTTCGCGGATGATTCCGATGATGAGAATTCGACCAATTCGTCGAACCCGACCTTTTATCCGGACTTGTTACATCAACGCGAAGCCAAGAAAATTCCCTTTATGTTGAAGAGGGTTATGGACGTAGTTGGCAGCGGCTTGGCGATCGTCGTTGCTTCTCCGGTGCTTTGCCTGATTGCTTTGCTTGTGAAGCTCACCTCGAAAGGGCCGGTGTTGTTCAAGCAGCAGCGTCTGGGTCAGTTCGGCAATTCCTTCACGTTTTTGAAGTTCCGATCGATGTACGTGAACAACGATTTGAAGATTCACCAAGACTTCATGAAGCAGCTGATCAGCGGCGACTACGACGGCCAAGCGGATGCGACAAACAAGCCCGTCTACAAGATGAAGAACGATCCGCGTGTGACGCGCGTTGGCAGGTTTCTGCGACGTACGAGTTTGGACGAGCTTCCACAGTTCTTTAACGTTCTGAGGGGCGATATGTCCCTGGTCGGTCCTCGCCCTCCTCTCGAATACGAATACGAAGAATACGACGTGTGGCACCGCCGGCGCGTGCTGGAAATCAAGCCCGGTATTACGGGCTTGTGGCAGGTCCGCGGCCGCAGCCGAGTGCGGTTTGATGACATGGTTCGTCTTGATTTGCAGTACGCGCGCGGCTGGTCTCTATGGTTGGACGTGCAAATCCTGGCGGAGACGCCGAGGGCCGTGCTGCTCGGCGACGGCGCGTTCTAAAACGATCTTCTTCCTGAGCTCTAAGAAGTCCCCCGTACCCATCAGTTTTGAGCGAGCACCCGAGGTGTACAAATGTCGGAAGGCGCAATAAGTATCCAACCTAAGGTTGTCGATCTGCCTGTGAAGCAAATCGCACGGGCCAATGTGATTGCAGACGTTATCTCCGTTCCTCCCGCGGCGTCTTACAGACGACACTTGCAGGGAAAGAAAGTCTGGATCGACATCGATAATTCTCCTCATGTTCCTTTCTTTCTGCCCATCATCAAAGAGCTGGAGAATCGAGGAGCCGAGGTCGTACTGACGGCCCGAGACATTTATCAGGTTTGCGAGCTGCTGAAATTTTTCAAGCTGCCCTGCAAAGTCCTTGGCGGACACTACGGGAAAAATAAAGTCTTCAAGGTGCTTGGAAATTGCTTGCGGGCTGCGCAGTTGCTTCCGACGGCGGCTTGGCAACGCCCGAATGTCGCGCTTTCGCACGGGTCCCGCGCGCAAGTGCTGGCGTGCAAGGCGCTGGGCATCCCGACGATCATGATGCACGACTACGAGCACAGCACCAAAACCGGGTTTGTGGAACCGGACTGGACGTTCATGCCCAACGTCATACCCGACGGCTCGATGAGCAAACAATCGGAAAGAACCTTAAAATACCCCGGCTTGAAGGAAGACGTTTACGTTCCGCGTTTTCGGCCAGATCCGTCGGTTCTAAACGTGTTGGGTATTTCTCCTGCCGACCTGTTGGTGACGCTCCGCCCGCCGGCCACCGAAGCTCATTACCACAATCCGGAAGCGGAGCAGTTGTTCGCCGAAACCTTGCGGATGCTGGCGGAAAAACCGAACACGCGAGCCGTTGCGCTTCCTCGAAACGGAAGGCAGGGAGCGGAGTTGCGCAAGCAATGGGCTCCCTTGATTGCTAGCGGCCGGCTAATTATTCCGGAGACTCCCGTGGATGGCTTGAATCTCATATGGTTCTCTGACCTCGTGGTTAGCGGCGGCGGCACGATGAATCGAGAAGCCGCGGCCCTGGGTGTTCCGGTGTACAGCGTGTTCCGAGGAAAGATCGGCGCCGTGGACCAGTATCTAGCAGACACCGGCAGGTTGACACTGCTGGAGAGCGTCGAAGATGTTCGAACGAAAATCAACCTAGTTCGATGGAATCGACCGGCGAAGCCGGAAAACACCAATCGTCCTGCGCTCAAGAGCATTGTGGACAACATCGCGGCGATCCTGGAGGGAAAATGTCCAACAAATCCATGTCTCGCGTGATGACCGCGAACGCGCCCAGTCCGTCACAAGAACCGGAAAAAATTCAGGACACCATCCACCGGCTGATTGGATTGTCGGTCGCGGGGCTGGTCCCGATGTTCGATCGCAAAAAGCAGCTTTTCTGCTACAAGCTGAAGAAGACGCCCAATGGCTTGGTTCAGGAAGGCATCTCGCACCGATACACGGTGATCACCCTGATGGGCCTTCACCGCCTGGAAGAGTCGGGTGCGAACTCGCCCCTAGAGATCAAACCGGTCTTCGACGGCCTGCTCGCGAATACCGAATGGGTCGACAATGCGGGTGATCTGGGGTTGTTGTTGTGGCTCTGCGCTTTGGTGGCGCCCGACCGACTGTCCGACGTGGCGCGCAAATTGGACGTCAAAACCGCGTTGGCTCGCTTCGGCGATGTCAAGCAAGGACGGACAATGGAGCTGGCGTGGTTTCTCGCCGGGCTATCCCACGGAAGCTTGGCGCGGCCCGGCTGGCTGCCCGAGGCAAAAGAACTTGCCGTAGAAACTTACGGTCAACTGATCAGAAATCAGGGCGAGCGGGGCGCGTTCGGCCACCTTTCCCGAAGCAAGAGCATCTCCGGCATGGTTCGCGGAGGCGTGGGCAGTTTTGCGGACCAGGTCTATCCGATCTATGCAATGTCAAAATTCGCGATGGCCTTTGGCGACAGCAAAGCCAAGGACAAAGCGCTCGACTGCGCGCTGAATATCTGCGAAGCCCAGGGATCGCTCGGACAGTGGTGGTGGCACTATGACTCGGCAACCGGGCAAGTCGTGGATGGTTTCCCGGTTTTCTCGGTGCATCAACACGGAATGGCGCCGATGACCCTGTTCGCATTGGGAGAGGCTATTCAGTCCGACTTCCGTCCCTGGATTTACAAGGGCCTGCAATGGATTGCCGACAACGAACTGGGACTAGATATGGAAGACCGAGCCGCCAACCTGGTGTGGCGATGCATCGCGCGACCAACGTCCAGAAAGTACTTGAACGTAGCGGCGGGGTTGTTTTCTCACCGCGACAATCAGACGTCGCGTGACAACTTGAGTGTTTTGTTCGAATGCCGCCCGTACGAATTGGGCTTTCTTCTCTACGCTTTCGCCGACAAAGACGGGCGCTAGCAACCGGCGGGTACCCGAACCACAAGAAGCGCTTTCGAAATGACGACATGACGGTCGCGCGGATCGTGATGCGAGTCGCTACGGCAAGTCTCCCCAAAGCTGGAATTTCGTCGTAACGAACAAACAGAGAAAACCTACCCATGAAGATCATGCTTATTGTCGGTGCCCGGCCTAATTTCATGAAGGCCGCACCTTTGATCGCCGCAATCCGCGAACACAATCGCAACAAGGGAACGCAGGAGTCCATTCGGCCGATCCTGGTTCACACCGGGCAACACTACGGAGAAGCAATGTCGGGATCGTTTTTTACCGACCTTGATTTGCCGAAGCCTGACGTACACCTGGAGGTAGGCTCCGCTTCACACGCCGCGCAGACGGCAGAAATTATGCGCAGGTTCGAAGAGGTTTTGCTCACGGAAAGGCCCGAAGCCCTGATCGTCGTCGGAGACGTGAATTCCACCGTGGCTTGCGCGTTGGTAGCGTCCAAGATTTCGTTCGACTCGAAAGGAACGCGGCCGCTGATCGCCCATGTCGAAGCCGGGTTGCGGTCGTTTGACCGCGGGATGCCGGAAGAAGTGAACCGCATCGTGACCGATCATCTTTCGGACCTGCTGTTTGTGACCGAGGAGAGCGGCGTTCAAAATCTGATTCACGAAGGCGTTCCCAACGAGAGGATCCATTTTGCGGGCAACACCATGATCGATTCCCTTCTGGCGTTCAAGGCCAAAGCGGATGCTTCGGTCGTTTTGGACAAGCTGGGACTTCGAACCGGTCCGACAAACAGTGATGTCGCGCGCTATGCGCTCCTGACGCTTCACCGTCCGTCCAACGTTGATCAGCGGGAGACGTTCCTAAGCATTTTCGAAGGGCTCAAGGAATTGTCCCGTTCGTGCCCGATCATTTTTCCGGCACACCCCAGGACCCAGCAAAGAATCGCGGAGTTCGGCCTCGCGGAATTCTTCGAATCCGGGAACGGAAAGCAGACCGGCGTATCGCAGCCGGTTTCCGGGTCAAAGAGGATTCGATTGGTGGATCCCTTGGGCTATCTGGATTTTATGTGCATGATGAAGAACGCGGCGCTGGTCGTCACGGACTCGGGCGGAATTCAGGAAGAGACGACGTGTCTCGGCGTGCCCTGCGTGACTGTCCGGGAGAACACCGAGAGGCCGGTCACCGTTACCTGCGGAACCAACGTAATTGCGGGGACCGGGAGCCAGAACATTCGTGACGCGGTGAAGGCTCAAGAGAATCGGCGATTGCAAGGCATAATGCCGGAGAAATGGGACGGAAGGGCTGGCAGCCGTATCATCGAGGCGATCGTTTACGAATTCGAGAAGAAAAGCCCGCTGGTGACCAGGTAATGGCTTCCTTCACTTACGGGCGCTAGACGGTTGGTCGTGCGTGCCGGTACTAGGTCTCGGTGATGGAATGAGGGTACAGCGAGACTCCCTGTACCTAACCTGAACCGACAGCCAGTTGCCCGGGGGTCTTTTGCGTTGCTACGCTGACAGCGTAAAAGGTCGAAAAGCCGTAAACCCGCGGGTACAGGAGACTTCGCCCAACGGGCGATCCGTGCGGCCGATGCAACCGAGCTGAAAAGGTGCCGAATGAGCTGGAAGGCCGTATTGCGGTTTGCGACTTTAGTCGTTCTGGTTTTTCTGGCGAGAAATTGCTACGCACAAGGTAGTTGCCCGTCCGCCGCGAACATGGACGGCGGAGTCTACGCGGCCCCGTCGCACTGCTACTATGTCGATTTTTCCAGCGGCTCTGACAGCAATTCCGGCACAACGGAATCGGCTCCCTTAAAACACTCCAAAGGCATGCAAGGATGCTCCGGCAATTGCTCCGCGATGGCGCTTGGCGGCGGGGTGGGAGTGATTTTCAGGGGCGGAGTGACGTGGGACTATACGATTTGGCCTTGGGCGCCTGGCGCGTCCGGTAGCGGCGGCAACGACTCTTATGGCGGTTGCACCGGTTCGTCTTGTCTGTACCTAGGAGTCGATAAAAGCTGGTTCGCTGGGGGATCTTGGACGCGGCCGGTGTTCAGCGGCGGAGATTTCTCAAACCCCGGCACAAACACAAGCTGCTTCTACGACATGGATAACTCCGGCAGCCCGCGACTGCTGGACCTTGTCGATCGGACCGACGTCATCGTCGATAATTTTGAATTCACCGGGATGTGCCTTCAGACACCCAACAACCCTCCGGGCGGCAACAATCCGCCGTATATCAACTCGGGTGGGAGCACGAGCAATCTTACGTTCGAAAATCTGTACTTTCATCGGGTTGCGTGGCCCTCTTCTTTCAATAGCTTAGGGGTTGGTTACGACGCGATTGGCGGCGGAAGCTACCATTACACGTACAGCGTGATCGACTGGACGGACTCGGGAGCGACGACAACCTTTACGAATGGCGGCCAAGGTTTCTACAGCGGGGCGGCGATAAACGGCGGAAATATCTTCGCGGATCACAACGTCTGGTACAACGTTGGAGACGCAACGGACATTAATCCGGTCTCGCTGCACGACAACTACTTTTTCAATGCAGCGGCGCAAACCGGCTCGGGCAGCTTCCATTCGCATATCTCCAACGATGGAACCTGCACGCCGGGCTCGACAGTGACCGTGTACAACAACGTTCTCGATACCGTGTGGTCCGGTCAGGGGTTTGGATTTCAAGATGTCACCGCTTGTACCTACTACATTTTCAACAACGTCCTGGCGAACGAGGCCGAAGGCGGATTGTTCTACATGTCCGGCGTTGGAAACGTCTACTATTTTTTCAACAACACACTGGAATGCGGCGTCGACGGCGGACCGGCGAATGGCGGGTGCGGCATCTGGGGAGAGGCGAGCTTCTCCGTTTTCGATAATGACTGGATTACGGGACAGGGGTATGGAGCCCTGAACGTCGGTACTCGCGGTGCACCGTTTACCCCCGCTGCGGTTTTCAGTACCAGCGCCGGAACCACCAATAACGCGTCGTTTACTACCATCCCCGGGAGTCCCGCGGACTTGGTCATTCCCACCCAGGCTTCGGCGAACGCGCAGGGCTACACGTATGGACAGAGATACATGTTCTCGCCCACATCCGCCACCGGTCAGACCGTAGGCAAAGGCGTCAACAAGACGTCGTGGTGTTCCGCTTTGTATTCCGCGACTGGCGATGCGACGGCGCGGACGGCCTGCACCCAGGACACCACCTACGCGGTAACATACAACAAGGCAAACCACACGGCCGTCGCCAGCACGCGTGTTCCGACCAGCCGCCCGGCCACTGGGGCTTGGGACGCGGGAGCGTACCAGTTTAGTTCCGTGGCTGCTGCGCAACCAAATCCGCCATCCGGCCTGACCGCGACGGTTCAATAGCCTGAACCGCGTTTCTCGACCTCCCAGAGTTGTGCGGAAAATCGCTCTCCCAAAAGCCAGGAAATAGGCAGAACACGCGCAGGTCACTGTTCGGTTAGACGTGACCTCGCTTTTTTGAAACAATTTCAATGGAGCGCGAAGACGCGCCTTTTCCGTCAGTCAAGCGACCTACGGACCGTCTATGAACCGAAACTCCAAACCTATTCGGGTGCTGTATAGCTTCCCCAACAAGCTTGGGGCGGACCGCATCTGCTACAGCGCCTGGCAGCAGGTCAACGGGCTTCATGCCGCTGGCGCCGAGGTTCTCGCGTGTCCAGGTTCGATCTGCCGGGCGGTGCCGGAAGGCGTAACTTTGCGACCCACGTTGTCTCGGGGAAAACTTAGAATCCCTTACAAACTCCTTGGCGGCAATCGGGCCTACGCGCTGCACGATTTTATCGTCGCGCGCAGACTCGAGAAACTCGTCGGCCAGATCGACATTATTCATACCTGGCCACGCGGCGCGCGGCGCACGATTGAAGCGGCAACGAGGCTGGGAATCCCCACCGTGCTCGAGAGGTCCAACGCGCATACGCGCTACGGATTTGAAGTCGTGCAGAAGGAATGCGATCGCCTGGGAGTCCGCCTTCCGCCCGGCAATGAGAGCGCCTACAACGAAGAAACCTTGCGAATCGAAGAAGAAGAGTTCCGGCTTGCCGACCGCCTCTTGTGCCCATCCGAATTCGTGGTGAAAACCTTTCTAGAGAAAGGTTTCGCGCGCGAGAAGCTCGCCAGGCATATATACGGCTTCGACGACAAAACCTATTTTCCTGCGGCGAATTATCAGCCCAACAAAGCCGGACTTAAGATGCTGTTTGTTGGCCTCTGCGCAGTGCGAAAAGGCGTTCATTATGCCTTGGAAGCTTGGCTCAAGTCTCCCGCACATCGAGACGGCACCTTCACAATCGCCGGGGAATTCTTGCCCGACTATGCGGAGAAGCTGGCGCCGATGCTCTCTCATCCGAGTGTTCGCGTTCTGGGCCACCGCAACGACGTGGCGGAATTGGTGCGCAACAGTGACATCCTGACGCTGCCGAGCGTAGAGGAAGGTTTTGGACTGGTCTGCACCGAAGCCATGGGCAGCGGGAGCGTGCCACTGGTGTCGGATGCATGCACCGACGTCTGCCAACACATGCAGAATGCGCTGGTTCACAACGTAGGCGACGTGGATACGCTCGCTCGGCACATTACTCTGTTGAATGACGATCGGACGCTGTTGCAGAAGCTGCGATCGGCCGGTTTGCGGGAAAGAAATAATCTCACCTGGGATGCCGCGGGCGTGAAACTCCTCGAGGCCTATCGCGAGACAATCGACATGTATCCAAGAATGAAAGCGTCGGTGGCTGCGGATTGAAACGCCGGCAGTGGATCGCTGGAGGTTGAATACCGATTCTCTCCAGAACTGTTTGTTTCAGTCCTCGAACTGCCACAACGATCGAGAAAGGGTTCAAGCGGCTTACGGGGTACCATGGGAAGGCAGAGTTCGGAGACATTTCGCTAGACTCGCTTGGTAGCTCCCACGGTAGGCAGGCATCGATCTCGACAGCGTAGTAAGTTATTTCCCGACCATAAAACGCGATCTCAAGATGTCCAATCTTTCCACTACCGAAGTAGAACCGGCCACCGTTCCTTCCGAACCGTCCGGGCTAGAACTGGCCGCGATCGGAATCGTCAGCCGGATTCCGGGACTCGGCGGACTTTCCGCTTCGCGTCGAGTGCTGCTGGCGTTCCGAGGCGGAAGCTGGACGGTGGCGGGGTACGGCGCGAGCCAGTTAGTCAGGCTTGCGTCAACACTGGTATTGGCTCGTTTGGTCGCACCGCAGGCTTTCGGCTTGGTGGCCCTGGTCAGTGTGTTTCTATCGGGCCTTGAATCGCTATCCGATCTCGGGATCGGAATGGATGTGGTGCAACATCCACGAGGAGACGACCCGCTCTTCATCAATACGGCTTTCATCATCCAGATGGGGCGCGGACTGATCATCTGGGCGGTGGCGGCGGCGCTGGCTTATCCGTTCGCCATTTTCTATCACCAACCCGCGGTTATCGCGCTGGCAATTGTGGGTTCTCTTTCCACGCTGGTCCGGGGCTTCTCCAGTGGCTCGCTGTGGATTCTTACGCGGCACGTGCGACTGAAGGAACTAACGATTCTGAACACCGGGAGCGATGTCTTTGGGCTCCTGGTGTCTGTGATTTGGGCACTCATCTCCCCAACCGCCTGGGCTTTGGTGGCCGGTCGGGTGGCTGCGACCGTTGCTTTGACAATCGCCAGCCACGTCGTTGCAGAGAATTCCGTGAACTTGGAGTGGGATCCCAAGGCCGCCAGAGACATTCTGGCTTTCGGTGCGGGCATCTTTGTTTCGACCGCCACGTATTTTCTTGCCGGAGAAGCGGAGCGCTTAGTCGTCGGCAAGTTCGTGAATCTAATAGAATTAGGTTGTTTTGCCCTGGCGTTATCGATCTCTTCAGCCGCGTCCCGAGGGTTTTCGCAAGTGGTGGGGCAAGTGTTTTTTCCGATGATGTCGGATTCGATTCGGGAAGATCGCGACAGCGCCGTCAGGCATTTTATGAAGACAAGGCATTTGGTCCTTATTCTGAGTGCCTGCCTTTCGGTCGGATTCATCGTTGGCAGCAATTGGGTGGTGCACCTGCTCCTCGGAGCAAAGTACGCGCAGGCCGGTTGGATGCTGCAATTGCTTGGTGTACGAGGGGCGCTGGAGTTGTTTATGTCGGTAACGGCGTCGATGCTGTTCGCGCTGGGAACGTCGAGATACGCGGCGATTGCAAATATATCAAAACTGGTCTTTCTTGCCGTCGGACTTTCCATTGCGTTCAGCCGGTTCGGATTTCATGGCGCGCTTTGGGTCCTGACTCTCGCCCCGCTCGCAAACTATATTCCCATGGTGATCGGACTCCGCCGCTATTGCCCGCCCGCATTGCGCACGGAGTTGACAAGTTTTGCAGGGTTCGCAACGATAACGGCTCTAACGATGGCAATTTGCGGAATGCTGCGATGAGCACCGGCGCACAGAATGAAAAGCCACTGGTGAGCGTAGTCATCCCCGCCTACAACCGGGCCGGAATCATTGGCGAAACCATCGACAACGTCTTCGAACAGACGTACTCAAACATCGAGCTGATCGTTATCGATGACGGTTCTACCGACGACACGGTTCGCGTACTAAAGTCATACGGCGACCGGATCCGATGGGCCGTTCAAGAAAACGCCGGGCCGGCGGCGGCGCGGAATCACGGCATTCGCATCGCCAAGGGCGAAATCATCGCTTTTCAAGACTCCGACGATTCGTGGCATCGGTCAAAAATCGAACGGCAGGTTTCGCTGTTGCAACGAGCCGGCAAATCCGTAGTCTGCTGTATCTGCAATAGCGTCGTCCAGCTTCCTGGTATCTCCGTACGGTCGTTTGAAAACGCGCCCATCTACCCGCCGATTGAAGAGGGTATTTGGTTGAACCCAGCCGAAGTTCTCGCCACCCGGTTCATTCTTTTCAACCAGGCGGCTGCAATTCGCCGGGATGTGCTGCTGAAGATTGGCGGCTTTGACGAGTCTCTGCGTCTGCTGGAAGATATGGATCTGGGCCTGCGGCTATCCCTCGAGGGTCCCTGGACCTTCATCCGGGAACCCCTGGCGACCCGGCAAGACAAACTTGCGCGTACTTTGGGACATGAAGCGACACCCAAAATCGTCGGTGAGAGCGGCGCGCGAATCCTGGAGCGCATCCTACACATCACCGAGCGAGACAGTCAGCTGGCTTGGTTGCGGCCGGTTGTGGGGCGCGAATTGCGACGAACCCGGCGTCACCTTCGGGCCATTCGGATTGGAAGCGGCAAGAGTTTTGCGGCCCCCGTTCTAGGGTGGGGACTCAAGCAGTTTGAACGCTATCGCCTGGGAGTCTACCGGCGGACACCCTGGTACCCGGAAATGAAAGTTTCGCCGGTATAATCGGGTCCAAGGGGACCAGTGGAGCGCCAAATCTCAGGGCGGACCCCGGCCTAAGCGCCTTGGCGATGCGCTCTTCGCGCTGAAAGCCTGAAGAACTGGCGTCTAAAGGAATGAGTCGTGGATCCAGAAGCGCTCCGACAAATGGCGTTCGGCGGAGGGGTGACCGGGAGCATCTTCAGTCCGGTTGCGTTGGCCGCGATATTGCTCGCGGGTATCTTGATGTTGGTCTTGTCTCGAAACAAAGCCATCGTTCCTTTTTTTGCAGGCGCGATGCTCATCCCGATCGATCAGATCCTTCTGATCGGACCGCTGCATTTTCCAATGCTGCGCGTCCTTCTGCTCTTTGGGTTCGCACGTATTTTTTGGGCCAAGGTTTCGGGGAAAGATCCGATTTTCTCCGGAGGGGTAAACGGAATCGACAAAGCGATGTTGGTGTTGGCGGCGTTCACCGCTGTGGATGGAGTATTGCTGTGGCGTGAATCGGGAGCGGTTGTATTCCAGTTAGGAACGTTATACACCACGCTTGGCGTGTACTTCCTGGTTCGATTTCTGATTCGAGACGAAGAGGATGTGAGACGTACTCTGCGGGTCTGGGCGGTGGTGGTCGTCGTCATCGCGGTAATCATGGCCGGCGAACAATTGACGGGTAAGAATGCTTTGTATATGGCGATTGGAGGGGCCCGCGCTTCCCTTGCCGAGACCGTGAATATGCGGGACGGCGCCTTACGGGCGACCGGCAGCTTTGCCCACCCCATTTTGGCAGGAACCTTTGGGGGATTTTCATTGCCGCTGTTTGTCGGCTTGTGGTGGAGAAACAAGGGAGATCGCAAGTACGCCGCTTGCGGAGCGGTCGGTTCGATCGTGATGGCCGTCACGGCCAGTTCCAGTACGGCCCTGCTGGGTGGTCTTGGGGGCCTGGTCGGACTCGGATTTTGGCTCATGCGCCGAAAGATGCGCCTGGTTCGATGGGGCATCATCGGCACCCTCGCCGCGTTACAGATGGTGATGAAGTCTCCGGTCTGGCACATCATCTCGGATATCGACATCACTGGAAGTTCCTCTTCTTATCACCGGTATATGCTGGTGGATCAGTGCATCCGGCATTTCTGGGACTGGTTCCTTGTAGGAACCAAGGATTTCGGATCGTGGGGCTGGGATATGTGGGACCTTTCCAACCAGTATGTGGCCGCCGCCGACACCACGGGCCTCATTCCCTTGATCGCTTTGGTAACGATTATTGTTGTGGGCTTCAAATATCTGGGCAGGGCGCGGCGGGCGGCTGAAGCCGACAAGAATGAGGAACTGTTCATTTGGGCGTTGGGAGCATGTTTATTCGCGAACGTGGTGGCGTTCTTCGGGATTTCCTACTTCGATCAGACCATCGTCGGCTGGTACGCTGTCTTGGCGATGATCTCTGCAGTCACTCTGCCGGCGAGGACCGCCGAACGGGAACGCGAGGCCGCTCGGGTTGCGCCGGACTTGGTCCTCCATCCGTCGCTGGCGTCCGGCTCGATCCGCAACCAACGCCTAGAATAAAGGCGAGGGTCGCTGAAGTCGGAATCTTTTTCGGGGGAAGCCTTAAGGTCTCAGAAATGTTTGTGAGTAACTTATTTGGACACGGCAATTCCAGACGGACTGGACCCGCTGGCAGCCGTGTGTGATTCTCCTCAAAGACACCCCTTATGAAGCTCTCAATCATCATCCTTTGCTGGAACGACCTTAAGGTCATCACCGACTGTATTGCGTCGATCCATGCTGGAACGCATTCCACCGAATTCGAGATCATTGTCTCCGACAATGGGTCCACCGACGGGTCCATCGAATTCATACGGAAGCAATACCCGAGTGTTCGGGTGATTGAAAACGGTGTCAATCTCCGCTTCGCCAAAGGAAACAACGTTGGAATTCAGGCGAGCCGCGGAGAGTACATCCTGATCCTGAACCCGGATACGATCATCCACGACGGCACGTTGGATCATATGATTGCCTATGCCGAAAAGCATCCGGAGGGAGGCGCATTCGGATGCCGGGTGTTGAATGGCGACGGTAGCTATCAGGCATGCATTCGGCCTTTGCCCAGCGTTCGATCGGAATGGTGCCTGGCTCTGGGCCTTCGCCCGCTGGCAAGGCTCTCGGATTGGTTTCATATCGGAGAATATGAAGGTTGGAAAGGCGACACGGAACGGACCGTGGGGTGGCTGGCGGGTTGCTTTATTCTCATGCGAGCGGACCTGATCAAGCGATTGGGCGGGTTCGACGAGCAATTTTTCTACTATTACGAAGATACCGACCTGTGCCGGCGCGTCTGGGAAGCCGGCTACCCGATTCTGTACACACCCAATTGCACCATCACGCACTTAGGCGGGCAGTCTACGATCAATCGCTTTACTCCGATCGCCTTTGCGCTCGATGCTGCCGTAACGCGCTACTTGTACTACTATAAGTGTAACGGAATCAATGGCATACGCAGCTGCCGCCGGGCTTTCATGTTGTCGGCCCTTTTGCGGCGGGCCGCTTATGGGCTGGGTCAAGCGGTTCGTCCGACCGAGGCGGGCAGAAAAAAACTGGAATTACTGCGCGCGTTATTTGAGTGGCACTACCGCATCGACCTGGTCCGGCTGGTGGAAAACGGTGAAGAACCCGAACTCGACATCAAGCCGACCGACCGCGTGCTCGAGCGCTAGGTCGGGCAAGCGCAGTCAGGACAAGGCCCAGTGTTGCTGCTGGCCAATCTTCCCGAGTGCATGATTACAAATCGCGAGAAAGGCTCCTAAGCAAACCATGGAAATAAAGGTTGAGTCCCGATCATTCCGAGACGTTGCCGTGCTCGTTCCCGACGTCTTTCAAGACAGCCGCGGGTTTTTTATGGAGACATTTCGCGAGGACCAGTTTAAAACCCTGGGCCTGCCGTATCACTTTGTGCAAGACAATCATTCGCGCTCGGCGCGCGGGGTCGTGCGCGGGCTACACTTTCAATGGGAACCCCCCATGGGTAAATTGATGCGAGTCACGCTGGGAAGTGCTTTCCTGGTCGCTGTCGATATTCGCAAAGGCTCGCCAACGCTCGGTAAATGGGTCGGAGTCGAAGCCTCCGCCGAAAACCGGCGTCAAGTTTGGGCTCCTGCAGGCTTCGCGAGGGGCTTTTGCGTTCTTTCGGAATTTGCCGAGATTCAGTACAAGTGCACCGGCCTCTACAACAATAAAGGCGAGTCCGGCGTCTTGTGGAACGACCCGGCGATTGGAATTGAATGGCCACTGCCTGCCGGGGAAGTGCAGCTGTCTGAAAAAGACAAGAAGGCGCAGACTTTGGCGCAATGGCTGGCCTCACCCGATGCAGCGAATTTTAGCTATTGATAGGGATCGCTAATCCAAATACGGAGCAAAACGATGAAAATTCTTATTGCCGGGGGCGCGGGTTACGTAGGAAACGTCCTGATTCCGAGATTGCTCGACCGTGGCTATAAAGTCGACGTGGTCGACCTGTTTTGGTTTGGCAACAACCTGCCGCCGCAAGTCGGGATCCTGCGAAAGGACATCTTCCACCTGTCGGTGGAGGATCTCGAGCCTTACGATCAGGTGATCTTTCTCGCGGGGCTGTCCAATGACCCGATGGCAGAATTCTCGCCGAGCAAGAACTTCATATTCAATGCGGCAGCTCCTGCTTACCTTGCCTACACGGCAAAGAAGGCGAAGATCAAGAGATACATCTACGCTTCTTCGTGCTCCGTATATGGATATACCGAAGACGAATTGTTTGACGAGACCCGCCCGGTCAGCTCGAACTACCCCTATGGCATCTCCAAGCTCCAAGGCGAACAGGCCGCAATGCAGCTTGCTGACGAAAACTTTTCCGTCATCGCACTTCGCAAGGGCACGATTTCGGGTTACAGCCCGCGGATGCGCTTCGATCTGATTATCAACACGATGTTCAAGAACGCGGTGCGGGAGCATTCGATCACCGTAAATAATCCGTCGATCTGGAGGCCCATCTTGAGCATTGAGGATGCGGCCACGGCTTACACACGCGCGATCGAGGCAAATTACAAGTTGTCGGGGATCTTTAACGTGGCGTCCGGCAACTACACAGTTGGCGAAGTCGCCGACCTGGTGAGAACCGCGGTCGAGGAGCGCTTGGCCATCAAAGTCAACCTGCACATCAAACACATTCAGGATTTCCGCAACTACAAGGTCAGCACCGCAAAAGCAAGCAACGTTTTGAGTTTCCACGCGACCGGCGACGTGAAATCGATCGTGGGCAGTCTCGTCGACAACATGGACAAATTCAAGGACTGGGACAACCCGCTTTATTCCAACATCCAGTCGCTCAAGAAACTCGAAGCTGCCATCGAGGTTCACTCCCTGACCGGTGCGCTCGACCGATGAAGATCGCCGTAATCGGCGCTGACGGCCAGCTTGGCGTCGATGTCGTGAACGCCTTTGTTCGTAATGGGGACGATGTAAGCTCCCTCACCCATGCGGACATCGAGCTCTCCGATATCGACTCGGTGGCCAGTCGTCTAAAACAATTGCGTCCCCATGTGGTCGTCAATACCGCGGCAATGCATCACGTCGAAAACTGCGAGCGCGAACCACACAAAGCTTTCGCGGTAAATGGACTGGGTGCCAGAAACCTAGCTTTGGTTTCGCGCGAGATCGACGCCACGCTCATCCACCTCAGCACCGACTATGTCTTCGACGGCGCCAAGCAAACTCCCTATGAGGAAACCGACGTTGCCCGGCCACTGAACGTTTATGGCAATACGAAACTGTCTGGCGAGCACTTTGTCCGCGGCATGTGCGACAAGCACTTCGTGCTGCGCACGTCTGCGATTTATGGCAAAAGCCCCTGTCGAGCGAAAGGCGGTCTGAATTTCGTCGAACTAATGCTAAAACTCGCCCGAGAGCGGGGCAAGGTGCGAGTCGTAGACAGTGAATTCGTAACTCCCACCAGGACGACGGAGATTGCGCAACAGATCGTAGCGCTCAGCCGCTCCGATGCGTATGGCCTCTGTCATGCGACGGCCGAAGGCTCTTGCTCCTGGCATGCATTCGCGGGAGAGATTTTTCGCCTTTCGAACACGAAAGTAACGCTCGAGGTCGCTGGTCCAAACGAATTTCCCGCCAAGGTGCCGCGCCCAATGTATTCGGTGCTCGAAAACCGGGGGTTAAAGAGTCGCGGCTTGAATGTCTTCCAGTCCTGGCAAGACGGCCTGCGCGAATATCTCGCTTAGATTTCACTGCTTGCGGATTCAGGGTATGACCCGCACAACCGAACAACCTAACAAGCTAATCGACATAACCGCCAAACGACAGCGCCACGGGCCAGCTGCCGAATACTGCCTGATGACCGCTGCGTACAACGAGGAAGAGAACATCGCACGGACGATCGACTCCGTGCTTTCGCAAACCTTGCTACCCAAACGCTGGGTGATTGTGAGTGACGGCTCGGTTGACCGAACCGATGAAATCGTCAACGCCTACGCAGACAAACACGATTTTATCCGCTTTTTGAGAATGCAGAGGGCGCCCGGGCGAAGTTTTGGGCGCAAGGTTTTGGCGCTGCGCGCAGGTTGCGAGTTGCTTGGAGATTTGAAATTCGATTTCATCGGAAATCTTGACGCCGACGTTTCGGTCGAAGCCACCTATTTTGAGGATCTTATGGCCCGCTTCGAAAGCAACCCGTCGCTGGGCATTGTAGGCGGGTTTGTTTGCGAACAATCCGACGGCGAATTCCAAAGCCGCAGGGCCAACAGAGTATATTCGGTGGCGCACGCCGCCCAATTGGTTCGACGAGAATGTTACGAAGCGATCGGCGGTTACGCCGTCTTGGAATATGGAGGGGAAGACTGGTATGCGCAGGTCTCCGCGCAGATCAAGGGATGGACGGTGGCGGCATATCCTGAACTGAAAATACTCCATCATCGGCACACCGGAGAAGCGGACAATCTGGTGCGGCATAAGTTCCGTCAAGGAAGGATGGATTATTCCTTCGGAAGCGATGCTCTGTTTGAGGTCCTCAAATGCCTTCAGCGGGTGCCCGAGAAGCCGTTCATCATCGGCAGTAGCGCGCGACTCATGGGATTTTTCTGGTCGTATATTCGCCGAGATCAGAGACCGGTTTCCGACGAATTTGTCGCTTTCCTGCGAAAAGAACAAAAGCAGAAGATACGGACGTTTTGAAGTCATTCCTATTTCGCATTTAGGCTTCTTAAGAATTACCGGTGGAATCCAAGCTCGTTAAGCTAAGCTCTCAGCGTTGGTAGGCCGTGAACTGACAGCTTGGTAACACAGCTCCACGCCGGATGACCTACTCCAGGCATGACCTGGAACGCAGGTTAATTTTATGAACGAACTCCATCGAAAGACGGGGAACACCGGGACGCGAGCCGTCAAACTCGCGTTCAGTCTTGTTTTCTATTCCGGAAACTGGCTGTGGTCCCGGCTGCGCGAGCTGGCGGGAAGGAAGTCCCCCGGAACCTGTGTGGTTCTCTACTACCATGCAGTGCCCGCGCAACATCGGAGCAGATTTGCGAACCAGATGAACGTGCTGATGCGCTGCGCCAGACCCATCAAATCTGACAACCGCCAGCCCTTGAAAAGCGGAGTCCACCACGTCGCGGTGGTCTTTCATGACGCATTTGTCAGCGTATGCGACAACGCGTTGCCTGAACTGGCCCAGCGCAAGATCCCTTCGACTCTGTTCGCTCCTTCCGGATACCTCGGCCAACAGCAAGGCTGGATTACCGACAAACAGCACCCCGACTATGGGGAGACGGTTGTAGATGCTGAGCGCTTGAAGTCTCTCGACAGGGACTTGGTTTCCGTTGGGTCGCATACCATCACTCACGCGGACTTGTCGATTTTGACGGAAAAAGATGCACGAAACGAACTGGAGCGTTCGAAAATGGACTTGGAAATGGCTCTCGGACGGCCGGTCCAACTTTTTGCTTTCCCCTACGGGCGCTGCACCGAATCGCTAGCGAATTTGGCGCGGCAAGCGGGATATCAACGCGTCTTTACCATTAAACCGCAACTCGCTTTTTCTGAACCAGACGAGTACGTCACCGGATCGTGTTCGGTCTCCCCCACGGATTGGAATTTGGAATTTAGATTGAAGCTGCTCGGTGCGTATCACTGGATGCCGCCAATATACCGATTTAGACACAGAACGGGACTCTTGTTGAAGAGTTGGACCTCCCGGACAAAGCAAAATAGGTTGGAAGTCCATGCGACGCCATCCCAGAAAACCAGGCCAGCTGGGAAAGCTGAACTCGAGGGTTCGCCGGACTCGCAGGGGCAGCCCTAGGTTTGTTTAAGCGATAGAGAAGACCTCTGGATCCATTCTTCCAGAACGATTCCCGAAATGGGAGACCGGCAATGCCTTTTAGCTCTCCAGACGTGACCTTTGTCGTTTCCAGGAGCGGCAATCCGTCGATATTTACCCAAAACTTCGCGGTGTCCCCTTGTTTGAAGGAGCTCCGGTCTGACCGTCTCCTCATTCAAGAGGGTTTTTCGTCGGCGGCAACTGCTTACAACGATGCTATGGAAAAGGCGAAGACGGATCTGATTGTCTTCGCGCACCAGGATGTCTATTTTCCTGACCAGTGGATGGCTGACTTGGATCGATCCTTAAAGATGCTGGAGAAATCGGATCCTGGTTGGGGCGTACTGGGCTGCGCCGGCGCCAAGCATCCACGAAAATGGGCCGGATATCTTTATTCGGAAGGCTTAGGGATTATCGGCGCGCCATTTGAACGACCGGTGCCCGTCGACACCCTGGATGAATTCATTTTGATCGCTCGTAAGTCTTCCGGATTGCGTTTCGATGAAGATATTCCCCATTTCCATTTCTATGGCACCGATATTTGCATGGCTGCCCGAGAGAGAAAAAAGAGCTGTTACGCGATTTCCGCATTCACGGTTCACAATACGAGTTACGGACCACTGGCGCCTGAGTTTTATGAATGCTATTGGCATGTCCGAAGAAAATGGGGCAAATTCCTCCCCATCAAGACGCCTTGCATTCGAATCACTTGGTTGAACGACGACCTCATTTATCGCCGCTTCAAGCACGCTTGCTTCTCCTTGCTGGGGAAAGGGATGAAACCTCTCCCGCGCCTGGAAGATCCGCGTTCTGTTTTGCAATCGGTCTCGGATCGGTGCAGCAAGAACGACGCAGGCAAGGTCTCCGATGTGCTGATCGGTTCGAAATAGTGTTTGCCAGAGATGGCGGTGGCTTGTGGTGGGCGCGTAGAGTTTGAACCGTTGATCGTTACGGTTTGTTGTTTGCGTTTCTCCTCCGGGAAAGAAAAGGCGGCCGATCCGTTGGCTTCAGTAGAAGGGAAAGTAATCACTGCGATCCTGGACAGGATCCGGAGCCGTCGACAAAAACCTGCGGCTTTGCCTAACGATGCGCAAACCCATTCCGCGGTCGCAGTTGGCCCAGCCAAACTTCGCGAGGCGATGTTCTCGGATTTCGAGGCTGTCCACGCACTCAAGCAGCGCTGGGGTCTGATCCCGGATTCCTTCGGAAACTGGACGCGCCTCTGGCGCGACAATCCTGCATTGCAGCATTGCCCTCAACCGCTCCCGATCGGCTGGGTCCTGGAAGCCGACGGCCGAGTGGTAGGGTATCTGGGAAATATCGCATCCGTTTATCATTTCGGCGGGAGAAGGCTGCTCGCCGTCACTGGCCACGCCCTGGTTGTTGAACCCGCGCACCGGATGCTCAGCTTTACGCTGAACGCCGCTTTCTATCGTCAGCCCATCGTTGATCTCTACCTCACGACGACCGCTATTGAGTCCGTTGGGAGGATCGCCAAAGCGCTGCGATGCAGCTCTCTTCCTCAGATGGACTACGAAGTGCTGTTTTGGGTTTTGCGATCTCAGCCATTCGCTCAAGAGGTGATAGCGAAACTGCAACTCGGGCCAGGCATCTCGCGTCTGGCTGGCGCGATCGCGACGCTGGCCGCGGGAACCGACAAGGTACTCCGCAGACGGTGGCCGCGACGCCGCGACCTTTCTCTCACCGTTCGACAAATCAGCGTTGCCGAAATCGGCGACGATTTCCAGACACTTTGGCAGGCGAAACTCCACGAAGCTCCGCGCTTGCTTGCCGATCGATCGCCCGACACACTCCGGTGGCACTGCCAGACTCCCGGCGACAAAGGCAGCACGGCGCTGTTTTGCTGCTATTCTGGGCTAGAACTGCTTGGATACATCGTGGTTCGCAGCGATCCGGTGCAAACTCGCGGCGTTCGGCGTTCTATGGTTGCGGATATGATCGCCAAGAATGATGATCCCGCCACGCTCAACGCCCTCTGCGTAGCTGCCTACCGGCACGGAAAACTTATCGGGAGCCACGTTCTCGAGATCCTGGGTTTTCCGCCCAGCATCCGCTTGGTCTGCTCTCAGTCCGATCCTTACCTGCGGAAATACCCTTCGTGCCCTTTCTACTACAAGGCCGCTGACCCTTCTCTGCACCAGACCTTGGCGGAGCCGTCGTTGTGGTATGCCTCTCCCTTTGATGGCGACACAACCCTTATGCCTTTGTTGGGGAGAACCAACGAGTAAGCGCTTCGGCATTTTGGAACTCGCTTGCTCCCGTAACCATCGCTTGGGTTACAGGTCAGCACGAGCTTTTGGCGCGAAGCCCTATGTTAAACTCGACGCCAGCGAGTAACCGGTGTCTACAAGCCTGAATTGTGAATTTTTAGAAGAGGTGACGGTTGTCTAAGGTTATCGCTCCCGGCAAGAAAGTTGTTTTCAGCGACGAAATTCTGCAGGACCCGTACCCCACATACGCCCGCATGCACGAAGAAGGTCCATTGCATTACGTGGATGTTGGCAAATGGGCTGTATGGTCGATTTTCAGTCATGCCGAATGCTCGTCGATTGCTAAAGATCCCAGGCTTTCTGCAAAACGAGCGCAGCAAATGTTGTTGCCTCTGCCGTTCAGCCGCCAGGCTGAATTCGCCGAACTCGCGCGCATGCTGGGTTTGTGGCTGATTTTCATGGATCCGCCGGAGCACACCCGGCTGCGCAAACTTCTCAACAAGGGATTTTCGCCCGCAGCGATTGAAGGCTTGCGTCCGCAAGTCGAGGCCATCGTTGATCGAATGCTGGCACCGCTGCAGCGTGGCTCGGCGGTCGAACTCATGCGCGAGTTCGCCAACCCCATGCCGGTGCGTATCATTTCGGAAATGCTGGGTGTGCCGCAGGAACTCCACGACACCTTCGTCAACTGGTCGCGGGCCATCGCGGTGTTTCGAGGCAATCCAAATCGCACCGTGGAACAAGCCCGCGCGGCGCAAGATGCTCTCATTGAGTTGACCGATTTTTTCCGAAAGACCGTCGCGGAACGCCGGCGCAACAAAGGGAACGACCTGATCAGCCTTCTGATCGACATCGAGGAAGAAGGAGAAGTGCTGACCGAGGAAGAGCTATACGCGCAATGTATCGCGATGCTTTTCGCCGGCCACGAGACAACGCGAAACCTGATCGGCAACGGAATGTACACGCTCTTGCAGCATCCGCAAGAGACAGCGGAGCTACGAGAGAAACCCGAGATGATCCGTACCGCTGTGGAGGAAATTCTGCGCTACGAGAGCCCCGTACAATTCACAGCTCGTGTACTCAAGGAAGATATCGAGGTTTGCGGCCAACGCATACCGAAGGGATGGTCGATGCTGTGCATGCTTGGTGCGGCGAACCGGGATCCCAAACAATTTAAAGAACCGAACCAATTAAACCTGAAGAGGCTGAACAACCAACACTTGGCGTTCAGTGCCGGACCCCATTTTTGCATTGGGAGCCAACTCGCGCGGTTGGAGGGACAAATTGCGATCCTGAATCTGGTGAAGCGCTTTCCGGACATGAAGCTCACCGGCCCGCGACCCGAGTGGGCTTCTACCTTTGGATTTAGGGGTCTGAAGAGTCTTCCGGTACTCATGTGAAAACCTTGTTTGGGTTGCGGCGTTGCCGACAGCGGGAAGGCGTTATCCGAAGGCCGCCGGCAAACGCTGCCAAATCAATTCGAAGGTTTGCATTTTTCCATTCACCGGCATCGGTGGTGTCACGAGCACGATTCGATCGCCCTCGAATTTCACCCAGCGGACCAGGTTCTGATCCACATAGTTCTGGATCGATGAGATTTCGACGGTGTGGGTCACCTTGTCACCCTTGAGCGTGTAGCGACCGGCATACCCAAAAAAAGTCTTGTACGCCTCGGCCTGCTCTTCCAAGGTTCCACCGCTGACAGGCAGTGATTTGCGTCCGTCGTAGCTGATCAGAGCGGTGACTCTGCCATCTTCGGTATAGCTCAGGAACCCCACCGGGCTGAGACCATAGGGAGATTCGTTTATCTCCCCTGTCGAGCTCTTGGTCGATACCGACACCAGCTTCCAGGCGCCCACAAGTCGGTCGTTATGCATGCCCGAATACCAGGATGAGCAGCTTCATTCTCGCGATGGCCAAATCTATCATTGAAAGACAACGATGACCACGGAACTCGAAGGTAAAGTTGCGCTCGTGACCGGCGGGACCTCTGGTATTGGCCGTGATACCGCCGTACTGTTCGCTAAAGCGGGAGCCAAAGTGGTGGTCGCGGGCCGGCGCGAACCCGAAGGCAACGAAACCATCGAGTTAATCCGGGCGACCGGCAACGATGCGCTGTTTGTGAAAGCCGACGTGTCCAAGGCCACCGAAGTGGAAACGCTGGTCCAGAAGACGGTAGATCAATTTGGCCGCTTGGATGTCGCCTTCAATAACGCCGGGATCGAGGGTGTCTTGGCACCCATTGTCAGACAATCCGAAGAAGACTGGGATCGCACCATCGACATCAACCTCAAAGGCGTCTGGCTTTGCTTGAAATACGAAATTCGGCAGATGCTCAAGCAGGGTGGTCGGGGAGCTATTGTAAACATGGCGTCGATTACCGGTCTGGTCGGTGCAGCCGGGGCCGCAGCCTACAGTGCGAGCAAACATGGAGTGATCGGGCTGACACAGACCGCCGCTCTGGAAAACGCCAAAAGTGGGATCCGGATCAACGCAGTGTGCCCCGGATTTACCGAAACGCCCATGGCTGAGCGGATCTTTCGCGTACCGGCGGCCCGCAAATACATCCTTAGTTGCCATCCCATCGGCCGTCTTGGAAGACCAGCGGAAATCGCTGAAGCCGTGGTGTGGATGTGCTCGGATCGCGCTTCGTTCATGACCGGCCAGTCCCTGGTTCTCGACGGTGGATTCCTTGCCGGGCAAAATTCTCCGAGCTAGCTACTCGCTGTTGATATGGCTCCTGATAGGTTTTATAGTGTGAAGACGATATGGCGTTGGTGAGTGTCCTGCCCACTCGCCTGGATGCTTCGCAACTCATAATCCGATAACAAAGGACCCCCGCAGAAATGAATACCGCAGACATCGACCGCGACATCCGCGCCTTTCTCATCGACACCTTCCTGTCCGGCCGTGCCGACGCCTTACGTGACGGCGAACCGCTCCAAGGCAATGTGATTGACTCGACCGGTGCGCTCGAGCTCGTGGTCTTCCTCCAGAATCATTTCGCCATCACCGTGCAAGATGACGAGGTGATTCCGGAAAATCTCGACTCCGTCGACAGTGTGGTTGCCTACGTCGCAAGAAAGCTCAACAGCAAAAGTTAAGCGGCGGAGCATCGCACTGAATTTCGGGTGGCCGCGCGCCCTTCACACGGATCGTTGTCCCCCATTTTTTGCTCTCGAAATCGGAAGGAGGTGTTTCGAGGCATTTCACGCCGAGCGCGTTTGTTTTGTTTCAGCCAGTGTCGTTCTCGTGAAACCCGATCTCGAGTAGTATAGCCTCCGATACACGCCTCGGGTCAGCCGCAGCGCTTCCCGCCCAAGCCACGAGGAAGTCGACCGGGGAACCACGACGGGTCCCTGTGGTTCGAGCCACGCGCGAATCTTCGGATGTGTCGGACCAACCGTACTGAGCAGCTTTGGCCATAGATCCGCATTCATTGAGTCGTGGTAGTGCAGAACACTTACATTTTCAACCTTGCCTGGGTCGTAATTGCCGGGTAGAAAACTGCAAACCGGAAAGTTGCTCGAATCCGATAGCGCTGCCCAAGTCAGGCCAAGACGTACGACGGTAAGACCCAAGACTACTTGGTCCATGAAATGGACTTGCGAATGTGTTCTTGCCACTCTCTGATCGAGAAAGTACCTAAAGTCCTTGAGGAATTCGTTTCCAAATCGTGTGGCGCGGCGGTACACGTAAAGCCCCGCATTCCAGTAAAACCGAACCCGCTGGCCGTCGCCGGTCTCCAACCACGGCAGATCCGCCGCATTTTTCCCGATGAGGTTGGCGGAGCGTTGCCAGAATGCATCATTGGGGTTGGTCTCTCCGGTAGAGCCAATAACCCCGGCATCGGGCGCACTCGCTATGAAGTCCACTCCCGGTGGCAATTCGAGACCGTCCGGAGCGCGCAAGAAAATAATGTCGCTGTCGATCCAGGCGATCGCCTCACTCGTGACCTGCCCCTCGACGGCCGCGATCGCTTCCCCTTTGTTCATGTAATGGTGCCAGGCATATGGGTTTTTCGGATGCAGCCGAAGATGACGAATACCCAGTTCCGACATACGCCGAACGGTCTCACTCGCAAGCGGCGGCGTCGTCCGGGGTGTGACCGCCACAACCTCGACGTTGGCGAAGCGTCCGCCGAATCGGCGAAGGCTGTCCACCATCCGCAAAGTCAGGGGCTCGAGAATCCCCGACTCGACGCAGGTCACAATGGTCATGGATACGGGATTGCCGGCGGGATTGCTGCTTTGCACGCGATGGGGTCCTTTTCTGCCTGACTAAGTATCGCTCGAAACGGCTTCAATACCTCTGCCGAACGCCCCGCAGTGCGGTCCAATAAGCGAAATAGTAACCCCAGTATCGCAAAAGGACCGGCGCAGAACCTCAAAGCGGACCACGCGGCGTCGGTTCCGCCAGTTCACCCTCCATGGGTAAACGGTTGTCCCAAAGGGACAACTAATTCCCCACCCCTCTCCTATTCGGCTTCCAATACACTGATTTTAAACACTTTAATACTCAGATAGCGGCACTCCAATTGCTTCTCTAATCCTCGTGGAATCGATTGTCGGGCTATCGGTACGCGAGTCCGCAAGCCCAATGCTGGAACAACCAATAAGGAGCAACTACTCCACCATGACTGAAATAGCCATCATCGGCGCAGGCCCCTATGGCCTCTCCATTGCCGCGCATTTCCGCGGCAGCGGCATCCCTTTTCGCATCTTCGGACGACCCATGGATAGCTGGCTTTCCCACATGCCCAAGGGTATGTCATTGAAATCAGACGGGTTTGCCTCGAATATCTCGGACCCCAACGGGACTCTGACCCTGCGCAGATTCTGCGCTGAACGTGGCATCGAATACTCGGACACCACCATTCCCATCCGCCTGGACACGTTCTCCGCCTACGGTCTCACCTTCAAAGAGCGTATGGTGCCCGAGCTGGAAGAAAAGATGGTGGTTTCGGTCGAACGCTCGGCCGACGGCTTCCGGCTGCGCCTCGACGATGGCGAAGTCTTCACCGCCCGCCGTGTCGTCATGGCAGTGGGGATCACGCACTTCGAGTACATGCCTCCCGCTTTGGCTAACCTGCCGGTCGAATACGTCTCTCATAGCTTCCGCCATTCCGATCCCGGTAAGTTCCGGGGCCGCGACGTGGTCGTCATCGGCGGTGGTTCGTCGGCCGTGGACCTGGTCGCGGAGCTGCACGACTCCGGCGCCCAGGCGCAACTCGTGGTTCGCCAGCCGGTCCTGAAGTTCCATAGCGCGCCGGACTTTGACAAGACCCGCTCCTCGTGGCAAAAAATCCGTCACCCGAAATCGGGGCTCGGCGATGGCTTGCGGTCCACGCTTTTCTGTACGTTTCCGACTTTGTTCCGCTATCTTCCCAAGAATCTGCGTCTCAAAATCGTCCGTCGCCACTTGGGCCCCTCGGCCCCGTGGTTTACCAAGGACCGCGTCGACGGCAAAGTGCCCGTTCAGCTCGGTTGCACCCCGGAACGCGCGGAAATTCGCGACGGCAAAGTACATCTTTTTGTTCGCACGGGAGACGGCGGCCAGCGCGAGATCGTCACCGAGCACGTCATTACCGCCACCGGCTACAAAGTGGATCTTTCGCGCCTGACCTTCCTCAGCGATGACATTCGCTCGAAGATCAAAGATCTCGATCGGACGCCGGTTCTCAAGTCCAACTACGAATCTTCGATTCCGGGCCTTTACTTCGTCGGAATCGCAGCCGCCAACAGCTTCGGTCCGCTCATGCGCTTTGCCTTCGGTGCCGACTTTGCTGCGCGTCACCTTACGCAATGCATTAGGAAAGTGCTGGCTCGGAATGCAGCGCCAGTCCCGGCTCCCAGCGTCGTCGCCACCACAAAGTAAGTACGATCGGGCGACCTGGACGGTTCGCGCCACTGAGGCCGATAGACGTATGAAGAGAGAGACGCTTGCAATTCACGCCGGCTACGACGGCGACCCCACCACCAAAGCTGTAGCTGTGCCCATCTACCAGACGGTGGCGTTTGAGTTTGACAGTGCCGAGCACGGCGCGGCCCTGTTCAACAATCAGGTCGAAGGAAACATCTACAGCCGCATCGGCAATCCCACCAACGCCGTTTTGGAAAAGCGCGTCGCTGCATTGGAAGGCGGCGTCGAAGCTCTCAGTGTCAGTTCCGGCATGTCCGCGATCGAATACTCGATCATGAACATCGCAGAGTCCGGCAACAACATCGTTTCGACTCCTCAGCTCTACGGCGCCACCTACACTCTGTTTCAACACATCTTTCCAAAGCGCGGAATCGCCGGCCGGTTCGCCGAGAGCGATCGTCCCGACGCCGTTGAAAAACTCATCGACGACAACACTCGCGCGGTCTTCTGCGAAAGCGTCGGCAATCCCGCCGGTAACGTCGCCGACGTCGAGGGTTTGGCACGCGTCGCTCATAAACACGGAGTTCCACTGATTGTCGACAACACCGTCGCCACCCCGGTTCTCCTCCGGCCGTTCGAGTACGGCGCCGACATCGTTGTGCACTCGATGACGAAATTCATGGGTGGGCACGGCACAACTCTGGGCGGGATGATCGTGGACAGCGGAAAATTTCCCTGGCGCAAATACCCCGATCGCTTTTACATGCTCAACAAGCCGGAACCCTGTTATCACGACCTTGTTTACACCGAACATTTTGGCGACGCCGCCTATGTCGCGCGCTGCCGCACTGTCTGCCAGCGAAATACTGGGGCGTGCATGTCGCCCTTCAACGCTTTCTTGCTGCTTCAAGGCATTGAAACGATGGCACTCCGCGTCGAGCGCCACGTCGAAAATGCCCGCAAAGTCGCGGAATTCTTGCGCGAGCAAAAAATGGTGCAATGGGTGAATTACGCCGGATTCCCGGACAGCCCTCTTTATCCGATGGCGCACAAATACCTAGGAAAGAATTGCGTCTCCCTCCTGACGTTTGGCGTGAAAGGCGGCTTCGAAGCCAGTCGCAAGTGTTTCGACGCCCTGCGGCTGTTCAAGCGCATGGTCAATATGGGCGACGCCAAATCCTTGTCGTGTCACCCCGCGTCGACGACGCACCGCCAGCTCACGCCCGAGGAACAAGCAAAGGTCGGCGTGACGCCGGAAATGATCCGCCTTAGCGTCGGCATCGAGCACATCGACGACATCATCGCCGACCTCGAGCAAGCGTTGGCGGTGGCAGCCGCTGGATGAACACCAATTCCTGGGCCCGCAACTTGGGAGGCTCGTTATGCCGCTGATGATGAATGGAGGCCGCGTCCCTGCCCGTTGGGCAGAGAAAAAGAACATGTCCCCGCGAGGCGCTCGCGAACACTACGGAAGCTCCGCGGAATGTCTCAAGATCTCGCTGGTCAACAACATGCCGGATGCCGCGCTGGAGGACACGGAGCTTCAGTTTTTCGAACTGCTGGACGCCGCATCCGGCGATGTTCCCGTGCTCATCAAGCTGTACTCGGCTCCCGAGATCGTCCGCAGCGACCGCGCGCAACTCCATCTGAGCAGCCATTACTTCGGTATAGGCGATCTCTTGAACTCCAAATGCGACGGCGTGATGATCACCGGCACCGAACCCCGCCAGCGCAATCTGCGCGATGAACCGTATTGGCGCACCATGGTCGATGTCTTCGACTGGGCGGAAAGCAACACCTCATCGGCAGTCTTGTCCTGCCTCGCCGCGCATGCCAGCGTCCTTCACAGCGACGCCATCGATCGGACTCCTCTGGCTGACAAGCAATTCGGTGTCTTCGATTACCAGAAATCCTGCGAGCATCCGCTGACAAACGGAGCAACTGCTGCGGTGCGCTTTCCTCACTCGCGCTGGAACGAGGTTCGGGAAGACGCGCTCACCGCGCACGGTTATTCGATTCTCACCAAGTCTCCGGAAGCTGGCGTCGATCTTTTCGTCAAACAGAAAAAGCAGAGCCTCTTTGTTCATTTCCAGGGACACCCGGAGTATTTCAGCCGAACCCTCTTGAAGGAATACCGCCGCGACATCCGGAGATTCCTGACCCGCGAGCGCGAAACCTACCCAACCAGGCCGCACGGCTATTTCGATCCAGAAGCGGTGAAACTTCTTGATGAATTCCGAAAAAACGCCGAGATCCATCGCCAGGAAGATCTCATGGATGTTTTTCCAGAGACCGCCGTCGGCGACACGTTGCAGAACACCTGGCGCGAGTCCGCACTTTGCATCTATCGCAATTGGCTGCAAGTTCTGATGTCTAGAAAATCAGGCGTTTCCCCGATTCCCGCAGCCGTGCGCGCGGGAACTCGCTAAGCGCCGCGACCGATGTTTTTCCTCGCCAATCGCCCCCACTTCGCTATTCAATATCTTGGGAGTCAGAACGACGATGAAGCTGCGCTGGGAACAGAATGTGTCCGAAATCGTTCGCAGCCTTCCTACGCGCATCAGTGACGTCCTAGCCCCCTGGGCGGAGCGTTCACCGGATCACCCTGCGATGGTCGAAGCTGCCGGCACGTGGACCTATGGGGAACTCTCCGCCGTCGTCGCCGAAACCCGATCCTGGCTGGGCGCCTCGGGCGTCAGGCCAGGCGACCGTGTCCTGATCGTCTGCGAGAATTGCCGGGCGTTCGCCGCGGTTCTCCTGGCGGTTGCCGCGAGCGACGCGTGGCCCGTGCTCGTCAATGCCAAGCTCTCCGCCCGCGAAATCGATGCCATCCGTGAACATTCCGGCGCCCGCCGGGCGATTTATACGACCAGCGTTTCGTCGCACGCAACCGAACACGCCAAGCGCCACGATGCCGTGATCGACCAAGCAGCGGGCCTGGGTCCGATTGGCCTTGGCAAGCTGAACGAATCCGCAGTTCCCGAACCCATCGACACAGATCCCGCGAATCGCGTCGCCGCACTCATCTACACCTCAGGTACTACCGGCGTCCCCAAGGGCGTCATGCTGACCCACAGGAACGTCCTGTTCATCGCGGCTGTGTCGGCGAAAATCCGCTCGCTGATTCCGAACGACCGCCTTTACGGAATTCTGCCGATGTCCCATGCCGTCGGCCTTTCCGTAGTCCTCCTGGGCTCGCTGCTGAGCGGCGCGACGCTTTACCTCTCCCCGCGTTTTGATCCCGTCGCCGCACGCACCGCGATTGAGAAAGATCGTCTGACCGTGGTACTCGGTGTGCCCGCCATGTTCGGCCAATTCATCGAATACGCGAAAATGAGAAAGCTCGAGTCGCTCAAGTTCCCCGCCCTTCGAATCATCTCTTCCTCGGGAGCCCCGCTCGATCCCGCCATCAAATCCGCCACGGAAAAACTCTTCGGCATGGTGCTGCACAACGGCTTCGGCATCACGGAGTGTTCTCCCACGATCGCTCAAACCAGAGTGGAATCCCCGAGGACCGACGTGTCGGTCGGACACGCGTTGCCGGGCGTAGAACTAAAACTGGTCGGGCAAGGTCGCCGGCCGGTACCGGACGGCGAAATCGGCGAGCTATGGGTGCGCGGACCCAACATTATGAAGGGCTACTACCGCGCTTCCGAGGAAACCGCAGCCGCAATCAACAGCGAAGGATGGTTCAATTCGCGCGACCTGGCGCGCCTCGAGGACGGAAATCTCTTCATCGTTGGCCGCACCAAGGAACTGATCGTTCGCTCCGGCTTCAACGTCTATCCCGTCGACGTGGAAGCTGTCCTCAACACCCATCCTGCTGTCGTGCAATCCGCCGTGATCGGCCGGTCGGTGCCGGGAGACGAACAGGTGCTGGCTTTCGTACAGCTGTTGCCGGGCTCATTGGTTACGGTCGGCGAACTGGCGGCTCACGCCGCGCAGCACCTCGCCCTATACAAGCGCCCCTCTGAAATTTTCCTGGTGGAGGCCATGCCGGTTACTCCCACTGGAAAAATCGTGAAGGCTGAGCTTGCCGCGATGGTCGCGCAAAAATCACCGACGCGCTAGCAAAAACGGAGCCGCAACTACAACCCCACCTCAATCAGCATCGGCCCTTCGCTTTCGAATCCTTCACGCAGCGCCTTCCCAAACTCTTCGATCGAAGCAGCTCGCGTTCCCGGCACACCCATCGCCTTCCCCAACGAAACCCAATCGAGGTCTGGCCGGCCGATCTCGAACAAGTCCCTTGCCCGTGGCCCGGGATCTCCCAACCCGAAGCTCGCGAATTCGCGCTTCAGCACCGCATACTCCCGGTTGGCAAAAATCACCGTCGTGATGTGCAGACCCGCCCGCGCCATGGTCCAGAGCGCTTGCGCCGTATACATCCCGCTGCCGTCCGCCGATAAACACAACACTCGACGATCCGGGCAAGCGACCGCCGCGCCCACAGCCAGCGGCATGGCAATGCCGATCGATCCCCCGGTATTTGCGAGCATGTCGTGGGGCGCTGCTCCACGTGTAAGGAGCAGAAGATTCCGTCCTGAAGTCATGGATTCGTCCACCACGATGGCGTTCTCGGGCAGAAGCGCGCCTATGGCGGCCGCTAGGTTGGACCCCGTGAGAGCGCCCGAGGGCATGCTGGGCCGCTCGGCCTTTTCTACAAGGGCGGGGGTCGCCCCCAGCGATAGAGCCTCCGCCAGTGATTCAACCGCCCCTGCGCAATCTTCCGAAGCAGTCGCCAGCTTGTGAACATCGCATCCTTCGGCCACAGGCGACGCTTTCTTATCCGGATGGGCAAAATACGTAACGGGAATTGGCGCGCCCACGAGAATCAGGTGGCGAAATTCCTTTAGTAGCTCCGCTGCTTGCTCAAAAACGTAAGGGACGCGCTCGACGGGGGCGCGGCCGGCACCGCGTTCGATGCGTGTGAATGGATAAGGAGCCAGCAACTTCGCGCCGGTGGCGGCAGCGATACGCGCGGCAGCAGCTAATCCACGACCGAAAAGCGCATCGCCAGCCAGCACGATCGCCGTTCGCGTCTTCGAACGAAGTATAGCGGCCGCTTGCTCGACAATTTCACGGGCGGGCAGCGGAGCCCGCGGTAATGGCGGTATAACTCCAACAACACCGCCCTGGCTCCACGCTGCGTCGGCTGCAACGATTAACGTCGCAATCTGCCCTGGCGCGGTCCGAGCAGCGACCAGGGCTTCGGCAGTGTCGCGACCAATCTCGGACGCCGCACGCGCCGTTCGCAACCATCTGGAAATCGGCTTCGCGATGCCTTCCACGTCGGAGGTCAACGGCCCATCGTGCTGCAGATGATAGGTCGCATGGTCGCCGACAATATTTAGGATGGGGACCTGCGCTCGCCTCGCGTTATGCAGATTGGCCACGCCGTTCGCTAGACCCGGCCCAAGGTGCAACAGGGTGCACGCCGGCTTCCCGGTCATGCGCGCATAACCGTCCGCTGCTCCCGTGACCACTCCTTCAAACAAACCCAACACACAACGTATTTCCGCCGCCCGGTCCAACGCCGCAACCATGTGCATTTCCGACGTACCGGGATTGGTAAAGCACACTTCGAGGCCCCCGGCGACCAGCGTGCCCACCAGACTCTGTGCCCCATTCATGAGTTTATTCCCCGGAGAATGCTGCCGCGAGATGCCGCGAAAGTACAGCGGCAAGGTCCTGACACTGTGTCGTCACCATACTAAAGTGGTCGCCGGGGACGCTGACCATCTCGAATTCTTCCGCCAACCCCTGCCAGATGGCTCGAGGATCATCGGGAAATGAGGAACTGACCTTGGCGGCTTTCACGAAGTTTAATTTCCCCTGGTAGAATCGCGGCCGATACCTTCCCAACGCCAGCGTTCCGGCGTGATTAAATCGATCCAAGCCCGGGCCATCCGGCAAACCGTTTTCCGGTGGTTTACTCTCGGTGCCGTGATTCCAGGAGGCGTGCACACGCTCGGCGTGGCTTGTGAGGTAAGCAAATCTTTTGCGCATCGATAGCCGCGCGAGCGTGCGGACATGACGCTTCGCGCGTTCCGCGAACAGGGTCAGGCGCTGCACCAGCGGCAGCAAATTATTGTGCGGATACGATTCCAGCATTTCCAGTAGGGCAACTTTCTCCCCCTGCTCGCGAAGACGTTGAGCGATCTCCATCATCACCAGACCGCCGAACGAATATCCGATCAGCGCGTACGGACCCCGAGGCTGCAATTCCTTCATTGCTTCCATATACTGCTGCGCAATGTCCTCGACGCGCGCAAGGGGCTCTTCGCCTTCGTCGAAGCCTTTCGATTGCAGTCCGTAAATCGTATGATCCGATTGAATCTGTTTGACCAGATGGAAAATCTCCATCACGCTGCCGCCGAGTCCGTGGGTAATAAATATCCCAGGCCTTCGGGAACCCGGCTTGAGCGGCACCAAGGTTGGAAATCGCGGCCGCGTGGGCTTCCCCAACAGCGCAGCCAGCGCTGCCATCGTCGGCGCCTGGTAGATGGTCAAAGGCAAAAGTTCGCGGCCGGAAACCTTTGCAATTTCGCTAAAAAGCTGAATTGCTGAGGACGGATCGCCGCCCAGATCGAAGAAATTATCTTCGGTGCCGACCGATGGGCGCTGCAGCACCCTTTCCCAGATGGGAGCAAGCACGTCGATCGTCGTGGGCGTGGCAGTGGGCCTCACACAGTACCTCATTCGCTGGAATCGAGAAGCTCACGGTGGGCTCGGCGGGGAGCTTGTGTGAGCCTTGCTGTCGAGTACCGGAAGATATTCGGAAGTGACCGCTCCAACTCTCTTGTCCGGCAAAGACGAGGACGCGTCGCGGCGCCAACAATTTGGCGCTCGATTGTAGCGCAGTTCATGAACGCGAATGCGCGAACGCCCAATACAACTCGCGAGCTTTGGTGTACAGCGGACCGAACGTAAGCGTGCGATTACCGATCCGGGTTACCGGCACGACCTTCGAATAGTTTCCGGTCGAGAAAATCTCGTCCGCCGCTTCGAGGTCCGCGTAACTCAAAGTCTGCTCCAGCACCGGCACGCCTGCCCCACGCAGCAAACCAATCACCCGCTGCCGCGTAATTCCGGCGAGAAATGTTCCGTTCGGCGCCGGAGTATAGACGACCCCATCCTTGGCCATGAAAATGTTGGAAGTCGCAAGTTCCGCCACGTTCCCGAGCAGGTCGCAGACCACGGCGTTATCGAAGCCTCGCGCTTGCGCCTCGAATAGGCACCGGGCGTTGTTCGGGTACAGGCATCCAGCCTTTGCATCGACCGGCATGGTCTCCAGAGTCGGCCGCCGATAGGGCGATAGCGTGATCGAGAAACCCTTGGGAGGCCGCATCGGCGCTTCGTAGACCGACAAGCACCACCGAGTCGACTCGGGATCGTGCGCTTGTACCCAAGGTCCCTCTTTTTCGGCCCAATACATCGGCCGGATGTAAAGTGCGACCTCCTGGCCAAACTTAGCAATACCCTCATGGGCGAGCTTTACCCACGTTTCGGTCGAAACCACCGGCTTCAGGAACAACTTTCGCGCAGAGTCGTTTACCCGCGCACAATGCAGCTCAAGATCGGGGGTGACGCCTTCAAAAGCGCGGGCGCCGTCGAATACCACCGAGCAGAGCCAAGCGGCATGCGTGCGCGGGCCCCACATGCGCACATTGCCCTCGTGCCACGCCTCCTCAAAGAATGTCCATGTCTTGGACCACCCGTCCCCGCCCGCCATGCAGCTGCTCCGTTCTGGTCGCTTTGCCAAGCCGAAATCTGAGCCTACATCCACGAACCAGGCGCGATGTGGTTTGCCAAATCGAGCGACTCGTCGAACGTTACGCTAGGCGAACTCCGGCGGTCAACGATGCCGGGGAGACCATGCGTCGTTTCTGCCACCGTGCGTGTCCGGAGCGCGAGCGAGCGACCGATGGTGTCGCGTTCGCCAGTCCTGGGGCCGTGACATATGTTCGTTTTTTGTTCGCCGCTTTGCGTCTCTGCCCAGGTGCGCCCCTTTTAGACAGATACACCCTTGCTCGCCTTGTAAAAGACAGCGCTGCACGCACCTCCAAGTTTGCCGTGGGCAGGTACTAGGAATCATTTTTCCCATGCCTCAAACGCCATCGTTACCGGCCCGACCGGGTTCGATCTAAAAAGAAGGTTATCGACGGCTTACGGTAATATTATCAATGACTTAGCGATTCTCTAGGCTGGGAACCAAGGGGCTGAATTCGGGTCTTTTGGCAGGTTGATTGCACTCTCTTGGTCTAGCATTGCGGCTCACCGGGATCTCGAGAGCCGTCGTTGCTGCAACCAGGAATCCTGGCAGACGCTCGGTTCGCCGGTCGAAGAGGCCCCAGCGTTGCGATTGGACTGAGAGAACCCGTTGAAGCCAACTGTCCTACTTGTTACGACCTCGCGGTGGATTCCGACGGCCAGGCTGGCCATGGCGCTGGCCCACGCGGGCTTCACTGTGGATGCCGTCTGCCCCTCCGGCCATCCTCTGAGCGCTACAGGAGCGCCCCGCCAAACGCATCCCTATCGCGGCCTGAGCCCTGTAGCGTCCATCGAAGCGGGCATTGTGGCGGCGAATCCTGATCTGTTGATCCCCTGCGACGATCTCGCCACCCGGCAATTGCACCAGCTCCATCAGCGGGCGCGAAATCGTGGCGACGCGGGATTGGCGATCTGCAAACTGATCGAGCGTTCTATCGGTACCCCGGAAAGCTTTCCGGTGGTCTATGCAAGGACGCCGTTTATGGAGATGGCCCAGGCCGAAGGAGTACGCGTCCCAAGTACCGCTTTGGTGACGAATACGGGCGCGCTCAAGGCCTGGATTGACCGCGTGGGCCTTCCCTTGGTGCTCAAGTCCAATGGCAGCTCGGGCGGTGAGGGTGTCCGGGTCGTGCACACCGCGGAGGACGCCAACAGTGCGTTTCGCAGGCTTCAGGCGCCCCCTCGGTTGGCACAAGGGATCAAGCGTGCCTTGATCGATCGGGACAAAACGTTGATCTGGCCGTCGATTCTTCGCTCTCGATGGGTGGTAAACGCACAGGAGTTTGTCGTCGGTCGCGAAGCCACCAGCTTGGTCGCATGCTGGAACGGGACAGTACTCGCGAGCTTGCACTTCGAGGTGGTTCACAAACTCAGCTCCTCGGGCCCAGCGACCGTGCTGCGGCTAGTCGAAAATGCAGAAATGACGAACGCTACCCAGAAAATGGTGCGTCGCCTCGGTCTCTGCGGCTTGCATGGATTTGATTTCATGCTCGAGGAAAGAACCGGAAACGCTTACCTGATCGAAATCAATCCACGCACGACTCAGGTTGGCCATCTGACGCTGGGGCCCGGACGCGATCTTCCCGCGGCTTTATACGCCGCGGTGTCCGGACAGACTGCCCAGCCTGCAACGCAACTCACCGAAAAAGACACCATTGTGCTTTTTCCGGGCGAGTGGACTAGAAATCCCGAAAGTACATTTCTACGCACGGCGTACCACGACGTGCCCTGGGAAGAACCGGACCTGATTCGCGCCGGCCTCGAGAAGCATAGAAAGCAGAGCCGCTGGTATTCGCAGAAAAAAATGGATCAGTCTGTTTCCGTGGTTGGTGTACTCCACCTGTGAACGCCCGTTGCACGGACCCCGCACTCAATGCATAGCAAACCAAAGCTCAGGCAAGCCGAATTCGGGTTCAGGGCATCGTCCGCCCATTCGCAACTCGCCGCAGCGCGTTTGCACTCCTCGCACCGGAGCGAACAAACCGCTTCGTGTGATGAAATTTGGCGGGACTTCGGTCGGCAGCGCTTTGCGCATCGAGAAAGTCGCTGAAATCATTCAGGCTGCCGCAAACCATAGCAACGTTGTCGTAGTGGTGTCGGCAATGAGCGGCGTGACAAACCAGTTGATCGAAGCCGCCACAGAATCGCAAGCAGGAAACGCCGGAGCGGTTGACAAAATCCTTCGGGAACTGCGCTTGCAGCATGAACTGGTGGCCGGCGCCTTGCTCCGCACGAGTGTAGAACGCCAGCGTATCGGCCAGCAGATCTATCAGTTATTTCGCGAAGGCGAAATGCTGTGCCAAGCAGCGATCGCCAACCGGAAGCTAACGCCGCAAACGCGGGATTCCATCGCAAGCCTGGGCGAGCGCCTTTCGGCCCCGCTGATAGCGTCAGCGCTCACAGAACGCGGCCTTGCGAGCCAAGCAATCGCCGCAACAGAGGTTATCCTGACCGACGCCAATTACGGCGCAGCGGATCCATACATGGACGCAACGCGGGAACGCTGCGAGGCTCGGCTGCGTCCCTTGCTGCACCAGAATGTCATTCCCGTCCTAACGGGCTTCATCGGCGCGACGCGTGACGGATTGCTCACGACGCTCGGCCGCGGTGGCTCTGACTACTCGGCGACCATCCTGGGAGCGGCGCTCGATGCCGACGAAGTCATCATCTGGACCGACGTCGACGGCGTTCTGACCGCCGATCCCCGTCTCGTGCCCGAGGCGTGCACCATTCCCGAGATTTCCTATACCGAGGCCGCCGATCTCGCGCATTTCGGCGCGAAAGTGTTGCATCCGAAAACATTGCGGCCGGTCATGCAATCGCATATTCCCGTGTGGATTCGAAACTCATTCGCTCCCGAACAGCCGGGCACACGAATAACGCCGGCTGGAATCGCGAGCCGGGGCGAGGTAAAAGCCGTGACCGCTATCGGCGAAGCCCGGTGGATCACCGTCTCCGGCGTAGGCGCCGCCGAAGTTCACGAATGTCTTTGGCCGCGCACGCGCTTCGTTGTCCGCGCTTCGGGCCGACGCGTGGTTGATGGCTCAATCCGGATGCGCGACCAATTCTCGATCGCGGTTAGCCTGGCGTTCGCGGAACCCGCAGCCGGCGCTTTACGCACGGAGTTTGCCCAGGAATTCACGCAAGGGAAGCTGGATCGCGTGGCAGTAGGTCCTGCGGTGGCGATGGTCACCTTGGTGGGCCAAGCACTGCACAACCTGCCCGAAGTTCGCGAGCGCTCTCTCGCCGCATTGGATCACGCCGAGGTTGAAATCGTGGCCATCGGCGAGGCCTCTTCGGAATGCCATTTATCTTTCGTTGTGAAACCGGGCGACGTTAATGAAGCGCTTGTCGTGCTCCATCAGGAATTCCTGCTCGGACGGCTTGATTCGCAAGTGCTTCCTGTCAAAGTTCTCTAAGTCAGCTCACCCCACAACCAAATCTTCCGCCGTGCTTTGAGCAACTCCTTTTTCTCCAGCCGATGGGTGTTATTGGTCGAGGTGTTCGCGGAGAAGACGCAGCATCCGCCGCAAAGGTTCGGCAGCGCCCCAAAGCAACTGATCTCCAACTGTAAACGCTCCGAGAAATTCCGGGCCAAGCGCAAGCTTGTGGAGGCGTCCTATGGGGACATTTAAGGTGCCGGAAACGGCCGTTGGCGTCAGGTAGCGCTGCGTGGATTCCTTGTCGTTGGGAATCAATCGCACCCAGGAATTGCTTTTCGCGATGAGGTCTTCTACCTCCCGCAGTGGAACATCTCTGTTTAGCTTGATGCACAGACCCTGGCTGTGGCAGCGCATGGTTCCCACGCGCACACAAATTCCGTCAATGGGCACGGCCGGGTTCAGGCCCATGATCTTGTTTGTTTCGGCCATGCCTTTCCACTCTTCGCGCGTTTGCCCGCCGGGCATCTCGCGATCGACCCATGGAATCAGGCTGCCCGCCAACGACGCGCCGATTTCCTGCGTAGGCAGGCTTGGAGAGCGCTGCGCGTCGATCATCAAGCGATCGATTTCCAAAGCATTTTCGGATGGAGTTGCCCGAGTCGGATCCGTCAAATATTCCATCTGCTTGACGAGTTCCAACATTTTGGCTGCGCCGGCTCCTGAAGCCGCTTGGTAGGTCATGGTGGTCATCCATTCGACCAACCCTGCCTGAAACAGCCCGCTCACCGCCATCAACATCAAGCTGACGGTGCAGTTTCCGCCGGCGAAAGTTCGCAGCCCCCGGGCCAGGCCGTCGCAAATCACGTGCGCGTTCACGGGATCGAGAATAATCACCGCATCGTCGCTCATACGCAGCGCGGAAGCAGCGTCGATCCAAAAGCCATTCCAGCCGCTGTTTCGTAGCGCACCGTAAATCTCAGTAGTATATTCGCCGCCCTGGCAACTGATCAGAACGTCGCACGCCGCAAGCTTGCGCAAATCCCTGGCATCTTGAAGCGCACCGGCACTCATTTCTTTCGGCGCCGCGCCTCCGATGTTCGACGTCGAAAAAAATACCGCTTCAACACCGGAGAAGTCGCTCTCCTCCCGCATGCGCTGCAAGAGGACGCTACCGACCATGCCTCGCCATCCGATCAGACCAAGCCGTAACATGGAATCTCCCCAACTCTTAATCTACCTTGGCGGAATCGCGCTTGCCGATGAAAGTTCCGCGAAGACTACGTAACTTGAACGTTCTGGAACCCCCGCAAACGCGAGCCACACTGGCTCGCTGCGTTGCTGGACTGCCCGGTCGCGTCCGAGCGTTCCCCTCACGGCGGCGCTGGCCACAGCACCTCTTCGAAGTTCCGGTTACTGGACGTTGTCATTCTGAGCGCACCCGTCCAGAAACGCGCAAGGCTGGCCCTCTTTCCAAGTCACCCAGGCGTTTTCCTCCTGAGCGCATCGGGCCAAGATGTGCGAAAGATCTCGACCCCGGGACCGCGAGGACGCCATTGTGGAAGACTTTCCGCGAATGCAAGGCTAAAATACCCAGATTCGCAAGCCTTCCGGCAGCGGCGTCAGCATTTCCCCAGGCTGGCGGAGTTCCACCGGGCCCAGAACGAAAGGCACTCGAAAACCGTGAATTCCGCAGCAAACTTCGATTTTCGCAAGAGAATCCCCGCGCTGGACGGTCTGCGCGGCGTTGCGATCCTTGCCGTTTTCTTCCGCCACTACGCCGGTGGACTGGAAAAGACCGCGACGTCAACCGGATTGCACGCGCTCGGCATGATATTCAACTTCGGATGGAGCGGGGTCGATCTGTTCTTCGTACTATCCGGTTTTCTGATTACCGGAATCTTGTACGACACCGAAGCAAGGCCCAGCTATTACAAGAATTTTTACCTGCGCCGCGTACTGCGAATATTCCCTCCGTATTACCTGCTGGCGGTGATCTATCTGTTGTTGACCCCGATCTTGTCCGCGCACTGGAGGTGGGGGCAGCTATCCTTTCTGGTGTACCTGGGCTATCCGCTCGCCCTGATCTGGCCCGCGCTCGGCGAAGTCTCGCCGTTTGTGCACATCACTCACTTGTGGTCCCTCTGCGCCGAGGAACAGTTTTATATGATCTGGCCGTGGACGATTGCGAAACTCCGCACCAGTGCGGCGATCCTCCGTGCGTGCCTGGCGCTCGGAGTCGCGACGCTCCTGCTTCGCGTCGCTATCTGCGTCACAGGTTGGGTGGACATTAACTGGACCCACGATTTCCTGGGATGCCGGATGGATGCACTTGCAGTGGGCGCGGCCATCGCGATCGCGATGCGCGGACCGCTGAGAGAAACGATTATGAAATGGGCGCCCGCGGTTTTCTTCCCCGCTGCAGCCATCGTCATTGCTATCTGCTTCCTTCGCCGCACCACCGATCATGTTGACCCGGCTATTGCGACGATCGGGTTCAGCCTTATCGCACTCTCGTATGGAGCGCTGCTCGCGATGGCTCTCCGAGCAGGGCACTTGGCTGGAACGCGTACTTTCCCTGCGCGTTTTGCGGATTTTCGGTAAGTATAGTTATGCCATGTACCTGTTCGATTTTCCGTTGACGGTGTTTCTGAGTCCAAAGCGCGACTATTTCATCGCCGCACTGCATTCCTACGCGATTGGGTCGGGCGTCTTTCTCGTTTTTTGCCTGCTCGTCAATCTGCTGGTAGCGGCGGCGAGTTTTCACTTCGTGGAATCGCCGATCATGCGCCTGAAAACGCGGTTTAATTATGCATAGTTCAGAGCAACCGAAACCCCAAACAGCGCGGATCGAGGTCCACGCTTTCGAAACCACAACGCTGACCGACCAACAGTTTCTTACCGGAGACCAGGAAGGCACCTTGGCGCGAATCGGCGGAGAACTGCGGCTTCCCGCTGGAGCCGCGCGCGTTCCGGCGGTCGTTTTGCTTCACGGCTCGGCCGGCATCGGGGCGAATGTCGATCGCTGGGCGGATGAGGTCAATGGAATCGGCGCTGGCGCGTTCCTGGTGGACAGCTTCACGGGTCGCGGCATCGTCCAGACGGTTACCGACCAGTCCCAGTTGGGGAGCCTGGCCATGATCGTGGACGCCTATCGGGCGCTCGACGTGCTATCGAAACACGCCGGCATCGACGCCTCGAGAATCGTTGTGATGGGCTTTTCAAAGGGCGGGTTTGCTGCGCTGTATGCCAGCCTTAAGCGCTTTCAGCGGATGTACGCATCACCTAGCGTCGATTTCGCAGCTTACGTGCCGTTTTATCCTGCTTGCAACACGACCTACCTTGAGGACGAAGCCGTCAGCGAGCAGCCCATCCGAATCTTTCACGGCGCCGCGGACAACTACGTGCCCGTCGAGCCTTGCCGGAAATATGTAGACCGTCTGCGTTGCGCAGGTAAAGATGTTCAACTGGCCGAGTACCCCGGTGCCCACCATGCCTTCGACAACCCACTCTATTCACCGCACCGTTCCCTGCCCGACGCCGTTATCACCGGCTATTGCGCGCGCGCCGAACACCCCGGCGGAGAAATCATCAATGTGGCCACCGGCCAAGCATTCCGGTGGGACGACGCCTGCGTCAAACGCGGTGGTACCGTCGGATACGACGCCGTGGCCACTGCCGAAGCCACCGGCGCGGTCAAGTCGTTCTTGGCCGCCACCTTCGGTCACTAGCTCTCTAGCCTACAAGGTCAGTGCGACCACGCGAGAGGACGCGACGACGCAAGGGCACGACTTCAGCCATTCGTATCGCAGGGATTGCGGCTTCAGCCGCTAGGGCAGGTTTTCCAGGTCCTTGCACGGGGATTCAACAGAACTCATCCTATTGAAAACTGTGGCAAGCTGGTAGGACCAGTGCACGCGTCGGCGCGAAAACGCCGACTGGACATCTGGTTTCGTCATTGAGAACGCACTTTGAACAGGGGACACATGAAGGATTGCCGCAATTTCTACATCGATGGGAAGTGGGTTCCTCCCACTCAAGAGCTTGATTTCCCGGTGATCAATCCTGCCACGGAGGAGCCCGTTGCGACGATCTCCCTCGGCGGCGCTGCAGATGTGGACAAAGCCGTTGCCGCGGCCAAGAAAGCCTTCGAGTCCTACTCGGAAACCACCGCCGATCAGAGGCGCAAATTCCTGCGAAATATAATGGAAGTCTATCAGGCGAAGTCCGACGAAATGGCGGAGACCATCTCTCTCGAAATGGGCGCCCCCCTTTCCTTCTCAAAGGCGGCGCAGGTGGGCGCGGGGCTGGCGCATTTCAACGAAATCGTGAACGTGTTGGAGCACTTCAAGTTCGAGGAAATCCAGGCCACCACGCTGCTGCGAAAAGAGCCGATCGGAGTGTGCGGCCTCATCACCCCTTGGAACTGGCCCATGAATCAAATTGTGGCGAAGGTGGCCCCCGCGCTCGCGGCCGGCTGCACCATGGTCCTCAAGCCCAGCGAACTGGCCCCCCTCTCCGCATACCTATTCGCGCAGATCCTGCACCAATCCGGCCTGCCGGCTGGCGTTTTCAATCTGGTGAATGGCGATGGCCCCACGGTGGGCGCCGCCATTGCGTCGCACCCCGATGTAGCCATGGTCTCGTTTACCGGGTCGACGCGAGCGGGCATCGCTGTGGCCATGGCGGCAGCTCCGACCGTAAAGCGCGTCACGCAGGAGTTGGGCGGTAAGTCGGCCAATATTATCTTGGACGACGCCGATTTTGCGAGCGCCGTGAAGGAAGGCGCGCAGGCGTGTTTTCGCAATACCGGCCAGTCCTGCAACGCTCCAACGCGCATGCTGGTGCCGAAGTCTCGCATGGCAGAGGCCGCCGCCACGGCAAAGCAGGCTGCTGACGCAACCCAGGCGGGCGACCCCTTCACCAAAGGAACAAATATCGGTCCGCTCTCGAGCAAAGCTCAATTCGAGAAGGTAGAACGGCTTATTCGCACAGGTATCGACGAAGGCGCGAAATTGGTCGCCGGAGGTCCCGGCCGCCCTGAAGGCGTCGTCAGGGGCTACTTCGCTAAACCGACGGTATTTGCCGACGTGCGCAACGACATGACCATCGCGCGAGAAGAGATCTTCGGACCGGTGCTCTCGATCCTTGCCTACGAAAATGAAGACGACGCCGTACGTATCGCGAACGACACGCCCTACGGGCTGTCCGGCTTTGTGACTTCAGGAAACCTGGACCGCGCTCGAAGGGTGGCGCGGCGAATTCGATCCGGCAACGTTCACCTCAACGGTGCCCGGCCCGATTTCGCCGCCTGCTTCGGGGGCTACAAGCAGTCGGGCAACGGCCGGGAATGGGGCGAAGCGGGCCTTGAAGAGTACCTGGAATGGAAAGCGGTATTTGGATACGCAAGCGCAGCCAAGTGAAAGTGCCGCGGATTAAACCCTCTGCCCCGAAGAACCGACCCTGCTTTTGCCTCCCAATTTTAAGTCCAAATTAATCATCCTGACACCATAACAGTGCGGTACTACACCGTTCGTACTAGAACCGCGGTTGCGCAGCCATGTAGCGTGTCTATCAAAGTATCGGTCAGGTCCATTCGGAGGGCATGATCCGCTCGAAGAAGGACGGGTTAATTCACTCTAACTATAGTATTATCAATAGTGTTACAGGAATACGCGTTTGGCAGTTCGAGTGCTCTATTTACGCCGAGCGTCACCCGCAGCGGCGCATCAGTCTAACCCACGGAGAACTGAATGAAGCTTTCAAGAACGATGTGGATTTTAGGACTGCTTCTGGTTCTGACGCCGCTGGCACATGCCGACGGAACGACCACGATGCTGTTCACCGGAGTGAACGGCGCTAACGACGGCGTTTATTACGTTAGCCCGTACACAGGTACCATGAATTACGGCACGTCCAGTGCCCAGACGGTCGGCTTGTTCTGCGACGACATCAACAACGATGTGTATATCGGAGAAGTCTGGACTGCTAACGTTACCAACATGGCTTCCGGCAACCTCTCGAATACTCGCTATGGCAGCAGCACCGACCACAACCCCAATTACACCAACGCCGCCAACGCCCTGAAATTGTACGAAGAAGCGGCTTGGCTTGTCACCCAGTTCGGTTCGCACACCTCCGATTACGTCAGCCTCCAGTACGCTCTCTGGGACTTGATGTCACCAGGTGCGGAGCCGACCAGCTACTCCGAAAACGGCATCACGGTATCGCAGTGGTTGTCGTGGGCCGGAACCAACTACGGCCAGATCAATCCCGCGAACTTTGAGATCGTGACCAACGTCGGACCGCTCGCTTATCGCGGCCAAGTGCAAGAGTTCATCGTCGAGACCCCCGAGCCAGCCACGGTAGTCCTGTTGCTGATCGGCATGGGCGCGATGTTCCTTCTCGCCTTGAAGCGCCAACAGCGAGTGACCGCGTAATTTAATTTAGCCATCCCAAACCTCGAGATGCCTCCGTGCTTCGGCGCGGAGGCATTTGTCTGTCCGTTGCCGTCGGGGTGGCAACGTCAAGGCAAACGCCTCGAGTCGTGCCGCTGCTCGGTTCCTGCTTTCAGACCACCGCCGCGTAGCTCGACATGGCCTTCATCAGCCACGATTGCCTGGTTGTACAGTTTCAACTTTCCAAAGCCGCGCTCTCGAATAGCGGATGCGCAACCTCCTCGGTGCGTGCGCCCGCTTCCAACGCTGATCGTGCCGAACACGTCGTCCCTGATCGTACTGATGTTCTTCCGCATCTCCGACCCGGGATGTCGAGGAGCACGGCTTTATTTCCGCAGGCGATATCGAAGCCGACGCCAGAGGGCTGATCGCTTCTTTGTACACGCCTGACAGGAACGGCGCAGCCTTTCTGGTGATTCGCCGTTAGCGCAACTCAGTCCGCTGACGTGGCGCAGGTCTTGATCTGGCTGACTGCGCCTTCATCGGCGCGCCCGTGGCGGGAATTCCGTCAACTTAGTTTCCTAGTCTTATCGGCACTTGCGGAGATGACCGAGGATGAACAGAAGCGTGAAGCCGCGCTCAACGAAGTACAAAAGCAAAAGAAAATCTAACCCAACGACCCGCGACGGAATCAAACAATTGGAAGGGCACTTCGATGGTTGAAAATCTTATCAGCGGGTTATACCTTCTCGGCGATGTTGCCCTGCTTGGTTTGCTCGTTTACAACAGCCACAAACCCCACAATAAGATCAAGCAAGGGTGGAGCAACATCTACAAAAGCGAGCCAATCAAGGGCTTGCGGGAGCACTTTCACGGTGTTCAGGGGCCCCTAGGGAAAATCTAGGGACCGTCGGCTGACGATAGGAGTATTAAGAGACGGCCTTCTTGGCCTGCCTCCTAACCTTCGCCCACCGCTTCTTCGCCGCCTTCGCAATCGCTGCCCTGCCAGCAGCCGACAACACACGCTTCTTCACGCCCACTACTTCGCGCTCCGCAGAACCGCCCAATGCCTTTGCAGCCGCTCGAACACCGCTCAATTGGTGCTGAAGCTTGCCTAACTGCTTTTTGAGCTTTCTCTCTTCGCGCTTGATCACTGCCAGAATGTCCATGAATCCTCCGGGTGAAATCTATAACAACCGGAGGGAGAGCACCAGACGTACTGCCCAAGCCAATTGACTCGGCAGCAGTTCAAGAATGCGGCATTCAGGTCCTCTGCGCTGGAGTTGGCCGACAAGGACGGCACGACGAGTCGTGCATGTGGTCGCGAGTGTTAGAATCTTCTGTGCGTGAGCTGGTCGAATTCGAGGTGGGATAACCAAGTAAGATGACAGAGAATTCGCCCTTCCCTATTGGGCGGCAGATCGAGATCGGTTGGCCAGCGCTTAACGGCATCAAGCGCGTCTGCAGCTCCTCTCTCGACAAAGTCTGGCCATGATTCGCCGGGAGGCGATCACCGGCCCACGTGTATACTGCCCGCCGCCCGTCCTGCTGGGGAATAAGGTCCCAACCTGTGGAGCCATCGCTAACCCACCATAACTCTCCTCCCAGAATTGCCAGTTCCTGAGAACGTAGGATATCGACGACTTGAGGAATCTGCGCCCGAGTCCAGCCGAATTCGCCGTTGGCGGCCCGGAAGGCGTCGCGCTCAAGTTCGGGTGGAAACATAATTTATCCCCGTAGTTGCAGCGTTAATATAATATAAATAGGTAAGAGTATAATGATCTTATATTTGACTTAGAATATCGACTTACAAAAAAAAGGGGCAAAGAAACCGAACCGGTCGCGCTGTAGTGCCGACCGGCCGTCGTGCTCATGGAAATGAGGCTTGGCTTACTTGCGTTCGCGCGGCGTGGTCATCGGCGGGCTAATCCTGAACCGGGAAAGCGCCTCGCCCAGATTCTGAATGAACGATTCCGAGGTAAAGACGTCCGCCTCGGTCTGCGTGCTGGCCACGGCCGTCGCGGTTGGCGCCACCTCATCGAGCTGAAACTCGTGCGCCACGTCTTCAACGATCTTCGCGGAGATCGGCCGTTGTTGATCTACGTAAGCGTTGATGAGCGAGTGCTCGCACAGGAGATTCACGACCCGAGGAATGCCAACCGAGTATTTATGGATGGTCTCAACGGCCTCCGCGCTGAAGATGAGCTCGCCTGAAGCCCCCGCGATCCTTAAGCGTTCGACGATGTAGTCGTGGGTCTGCTCTTTGCTCAGGGGAGTCGTCTTGCAGCGCAACATGATCCGCTGCCGCAGCTGTCGCAGTTGCGGTAGCTTCAATTTCTCTTCTAGCTCGGGCTGCCCCGACAATACGATCTGCAGCAGCTTCTCGGTAGAGGTCTCCAGGTTGGTCAACAACCGGATCTCTTCCAGTACTGGATACGTCAGGTTCTGCGCTTCGTCCACGATCAGCACGGTGGTCTCGCCGGCGCGGAAACGATCGAGCAGCCACTGATTGAGCCGCATCAACTGCTGGCTCTTGTTTCGCGATTCACACGTGATGCCAAACTCCGCCAGGATGAAATCGAACAGTTGACTGGTGTTCATCCGGGAGTTGAACAAGAACGCGGTTCTGACTTTCTGGCCATGCAACCAATCGAGAAGGCGGTTGACCAGGGTCGTTTTGCCGGTCCCCACTTCACCCGTTAGCGTGATGAATCCCTTGCGGTTCTGGACGCCGTACTTTAAACCGCTCAGCGCTTCCTCAATCTCTTTGGTGAAATAGAGAAAGCGCGGGTCCGGATTGACGTTGAATGGATTGTCCTTTAGCCCAAAAAAAGCTTTGTACATGGTCTCCGACTCTCGCTAACCGCGCCGCCCGCTTTTCAGCAAGAACACTCTCACCGCGGCCACCCTACTTCAATGGCAAAACCTCTTGCTGCAACCCTCTCATCCGTAAGTTTAGCGCAATATAAGTGGTCGCGTGTGCCATTGAAAGCTGACCGAAACCTGTTGCTGCACGTAGTCCACGCAGGTTTGCGTCGAACACCCCAGCCCGCTCACATTCTGAATAAAAGCCGTATACCCTACCGTAACATTGGCGGTGCGGCCCAGCGGCCGGTTCAAACCCAAGCCCGCGAACCACGAATCGAACGAAGGCGAGACCCGAAAGACGTTCGCTCCGCCCAGTGTCGTATTTCTTGCATACCCTCCGAAGATATCGCCATGCCATATCCGCGTAAGCTGCCGATTGATCGTGCCTTGAACCTGGTTGGTTTTTGACCCTATGAGTACGCCGCTGCCGCCGGTGACGCCATAGTTGTACCCGGCTGAAAAACTGGTTCGCGAAAGCGCATACGTTAGGTTGGCGCCGGCCGACAGGGAAATGTTGTTCGTCGCACCGTTCAGCAAAGGCACCCGGAAAGCGGTGTATTCAGGACCCGCCAATAATTGCAGCGCAAGCTTGCCGGTGACCTTGCGGCCATACGCGAGCTGTACGACGTTATCGTTGATCGCCTGAGGATTGCCTTGGTATCGATAGTCGGAAAACCGGTACAAGACTCCGATGGTGTCCTTCCTCGTGAACGCATAATTGTAGCCGGCGCCAAAGATTGAATCGTTCGAATCGAAATTCCCTGGATCCACGAAGCGCAAAAACCCATACGACCCTGAGAACGTCAGCGAACCCCGCGCACTTACGTCGTAGACCGCCTGGGTCGTTATCGAGTTGCTGTACCGCGGCCCCACCGACGCAAAGATACTCTGGTTGGGCTGGTAGTTATTTTGCAAGCCCGGCAACGAGGTTCCCAGGGTTCCTCCGACGCCGGGAGTCGCTAGGCTGCTCGCCGCTCCGAATCCGAATTGCGTTTCCGGGAGATAGCTGAACTGGTCAATGAAGGCCAGCTGCCAGCGCTGCCAGTGAAACGATTGCACTACTCCCAATTGATGGTAGTAGCCGTTCCCCTGCGTCTTATCGGTCGAAAACGTGCCCCCGCCAGAATAGTTCACCGCCAGTTGAGACCTGCTCCAGGCGGCCAGCAAGCTTAGATTCGCCGCGACGTAGCTTGTCGAATTCCAGTCGGTTACCGCGGGCTGAAGCAAGTCGCTGGAGCGCACGAAATTCCCGTACTGGATGCCAGGCACCCAATAACTGTGCCGCATGTCCGGCGTGCCGACGCCGGGTACCAGCACGCCCGTCAGCGCGTTCGTATCGGGATTCAGGGTAGCTGGCGCTCCGGAAGTGTCTGTTTGGTCGCCGCCCATGGGGTCGTAGTCACGTCCCGCTGGCTTGGGTTGCGACGATCCTTGCCCGGGGTCTTCCTGTGGCGTGGTTTCCGGCGGCGGTGGGTCCTGCGCGAACGTGCGGGTCGCCCCCAACAGCGACACCGCCGCAAAGAGGAACGCCGCAGGGAATACCGAAGCGTGCTTCATAACCTTCCGATCCATCATTAAGGAACTACGATTACATCGCCTGGTTGCAACTGAATGTTCAATTCCGGCTTCTTACCGGAAATTACTTCCTTGTAGTTGAAAGGATGTTTCACCTGCTTGCCATCTTCCATGCGCAGGACGTAGATGCCCTTGAGTTTCGCGAATTGCGAGAATCCCCCGGAACTGGACAATGCCTGCAATACCGTCATGTTGGGGAGCAACGGAAATGCGCCGGGGCGCGTAACCTCACCCGTCACATAAACCCGACGGCTGTTGATCTCGGTGACGCCTACCGTAACCTGCGGGTTGGTGATGTATTTCCTCAAGCCGTCCGCGATCACCGCGGCCAGCTGGGCCGCCGTGAAGCCCGCGGCTTGCACATCGTTGATCAATGGCAATGAGATTCGCCCATCCGGACGGACCGGAGCAGTGCGCGAAATCTCTGGTTCTTTCCAGACGTCGATGCGCAGCACATCCTGTGGGCCAATCTTGTATTCGGCATCGGTCGCCGGAGCCTGGGTAGCGGGTTGCGACGCGGCCGTTCCTGCGTTCGGTTTGGTCGCATCGGCCGGGGCCTGTCCCTGCGCTTTCGGTGGAGTCCCCAAGGCTAACAGCAGCCCAAAACTCATCAGAACACTAGCGGAACGCCTCATTAACTCTTCCCCTCACCCTTGCCTGGAACCGGCAAAACTGCGCCGATCTGTTTAATTTTGTACAACAAGGATTTGTAGCTAATCTGCAAATCCCGCGCAGCACGCTTGCGATTCCAATGGGTCTGTTCCAGCGCCTTCAAAATCAACTCGCGCTCTGCGCGCCGCGAAGCCGCGCGTGCCGCTACTTTCAGCGACGACACGCTCAACCCCGCCGTCGCCGGCTGGGCCACCTGACTCACACGAAGATCGCCGAGCGCCAGCCCTGCGTCGCCTACCGCTACGATCTTTCGGGCGACGTTCTCCAGCTCTCGGATATTCCCGGGCCAGTCGTACGCAAACAACAGTTTACGAGCTTCGCGGCTCAGGTCTGGGGTATTTTTTTTCAATTCGTTCGCATGCTTTACCAGAAAGCACTCCAGCAGGTCCGGGATGTCTTCCTTGCGATCGCGGAGCGGCGGCAACCGCAGAATCACGCCATTGATGCGGAAATAAAGCTCCAGCCGGAAACGCCCGGCCTCGATTTCTTTCTCAAAATTGCACGACGTCGAGGAAACCACCCGGGAAACCGGTTTCGCGCAACCGTTCTTTGCTTCCCCGTCCGGTAGCAGGGAGAGCAACACCCTCTGGCATGCAGCATCCAGTTCGTGCACGCCGTCCAGAAATACCGTCCGAGTCTCGCCTTCGGCACCGTCGCCGGCAAACTGAAAAGCCGCGCGTACCTCGTTTAGCAGTTGTCCGGCGTCCAGCGCGGCACAATTTATTTTTGTAAGGGAAGCCTCGCTGCGGCCAGAGAGCCGGTGGATCAAGCGCGCGTAGACATCCTTGCCGGTACCACTCTCGCCGACCACCAGAACCGGAATATCCGTTCTCGCAATCTCCGCCGCGAGCACGTTGAGGGAATGCATATCGGCTCCCTGCCCGTATACGAAGGCAGGGTCGGTGACGTAGGCAAAGGTTTGAGTCGCCATTTTGTTGCGGTTTTCCATGGCGGAGATGAGCAGGTGCGGTACCAGCAGGCGGACGTGTCCCCACAGCCCCAATGTCCCATTAAACAACTGATAATAAACAGTTTATATGCCTATTGAGGCGTCGGTTTGGAAGCCCGGGAGGGGTGTATGTCCGACTTTACTTCCACCAAGTGGCAATTGTTTATCCCTGGTCGGTCTGCCAGCGGAGACGTGGCGTTTGCGGGGTCAGCGGGCCGTCGAATCGGAAGGCTCGGCCGGCCGAAGACGGTTCGCCCGCCTCCAAGCCAGGTAACACAAGGTGATGAAAATGAGCCACGGCGGGCCAGCAAGCAGCGCAATGTGAAAGCTGGGCACCCACCAGGTAGAAATCAGTACAGCTACCAAAGCGATAAGCCCAAATAACGAACTCCACGGTCCGGGCGGCGCGAAACGCAGAATATCCTTTTTCGCGCGGGTCGTCGCCCGACGAAACGCGAGATGCGTGATCAGAATCATAATCCAGATAAACGGACCGCCGAAGAACGCCACGCCGATCATGAACACAAATGCCGTGTTCTTGAAGAGTTGAGAAAGAACCAGCGCCGCGACCATGCCCACGCTGGAAGCGAGCACCGCCGCTACCGGCATGCCGCGCTGGTTCAGCCGCCCCAATCGCGCGGGCGCATAACCTCCTCGAGAAAGCGAAAACAGGAGTCGCGACGTGAAATACACATTGCAAGTCGCGGCCGAGAGGGCGGCAGTCAGCACCACGAAGTTCATGATGTGCCCGGCGGCAGGAATTCCCACGGTTTCAAACACCCGAACAAAGGGGCTCTCCCCCAGTCCGATCTGGTTCCACGGCACGATTCCCACCACTATGGCCAACCCACCAAGATAGAACACCACCAGTGTAAGCAGCGTTCGCCGCAAGGCACGAGGCACCGCGGTCTTGGGATCGGCAGCTTCCCCCGCGGTCGTCCCCACGATTTCCAAGCCAAGATAGCTGAAGATCGCCATGGTCACACCCAGCCCGACGCCCGCCCAACCACCAGGAAAAAAACCCCCATGGGCCGTGTAGTTCACGGTGCCGATGCGCGGAAACCCGAACCCCAAAAGTAAAGCCGTGCCTAAAACCAGAAAAACGGCTATGGTCACCACCTTGATCATCGCGAACCAGTATTCGAGCGTCCCGAAATCTTCGACGCTGATGGTATTGACGTAAATCATCGCCAGCGAAAACCCCGCAATCCACAGCCAGGCGGGAACGTTCGGAAACCAATGCTGACAGTAGATGGCCGCGGCCACGACTTCGCTGCCGATGATCACCACCAGGCACAACCAGTACGTGTAGCGAATCGCAAATCCGGCCCACGGGTGCAAGTACATCTCGGCGTGCAGACCGAAAGCCCCCGCGGTGGGATGCTCCACGGACATCTCCGCCAAGGCCCACATCACGGTGAGCGCCACAAAGGCACCCAGCAAGAAGCTTACGATGACGGACGGGCCCGCAAGTTTCACCGCAATGGCGCTGCCCAGAAATAGGCCCGTGCCGATCGTGCAGCCCAGACCGATCATGGTTACCTGATGAGGCTTCAGCTGGCGGCGAAGGCCAGACTCCCGCTGAACAACCTCGGCGGAATCGGTGACTTGCGGTGCGGCGGTCTCAATGGGAGTTTCCATCATAGCGACGCATGGTAGCAGAGCGGGGATCGTGAGCGCGGCACAATGGTGCGCAGGCGCCAATTCCAGTGGACAAAATGCGTGGGCATTTGCCCGGGGAGCGGGCACCCGCCGATTTGCACGCTTATGCACGATCGAACGTTGGGAGCAGGCGTACGTTGCGAAACGCAAACCTTCTACCCAAGACCCGATTGCACACCCCCTAACTACCTGCTGAAAGTGGGGAAAGGCGCCGGCGGAACTCATCACGGCCGAAGCGGTCAACGAGTGGGTCGGTTCGCCATCGTCTTAGGTGGATTGCCCTTCTTCTTTGTAAGAAGCAGCGGCCCCTTGCCGTTGGGGAACTACAAGAAGCCGCTGCGACCTAGCGCCACCCGTCAGGAGGGACGGAAGCGAAGTCAAAGAATAGTTTTGCCTTGTAGACCAACAGATACGGACTCAGTGCGAATGGCGCTACCTTCAGAAATGAAACCGGTAACGGAGTTCCGCATAGATTTGCCGCGGGTCGTTGTAGTGAAATCCGCCGAATGTCAGGCTGTTGTCCAGCTCCACACGACGGTTTGCCACATTCAGCGCAGTCACGGAAACGCTGTATTTTTCAAAAAAGCTTTTTCCCAGCGAAAGATCAAACGTAGTGTGCCCTGGTAGATAGCTCCCGGGATATTGGGCATCCGGCAGCCCGTTCGTGAACCCGGAGCCGTAATACACATTCGTCGAAGCGTACGCCTGCCAGGGAAGAGTCGCATTGAAACCGAAGTTCAATGTGTTTCTCTGATCGTGGTCTACAGGTGAAAGTCCCGGCGGGATAAAGAGCGGACAGGCGGGCGTGACGGGACTAGGGCAAATCAAGCCTCCGGTTATGGGCGCGCTCGCCTGTGCGATTTGATTCGCATAGGCAAGGTGAAACTGGCCGCGATGCCATAGGCGGGGAGATCGCAGGGTGAGTTCCCAGGTTTGAATCAAGGCAGAATCCCAGGTGATCGGCCAGAAAATATTCGATTCTCCGATATTGTTGTGGTCGAGCCAGTTCGTCGCTCGTGTTTGGAAGGTGTCGGCGTCGAGAGCCCAGCCGCGAAGCGGGATCGTAACACCAAACTGATGCTCTTCATCCCGCTCGCCGCGCAGGGGAGAAAAGGTAAAATTCTGGCTGTTTGCTAAGTCCAGGAGTGGACCCGTAGCGGTCACAAGTGGAGGGGCCTGGTAAAAGTCGCCGTAGAAGGCGTGGAAAACCCAGTTTAAACGCGGGATTTTCAAGGCTACTCCAACTCGGGGGTCCGTCGCGTTCTCCACGATATCCGCCGTAAAATGCGTTTGGCGAAGCCCGGCTATTAAGGTCAACCACGAGGTCACTTTAAACTTGTCGTTGATGAAAATGCTGGCAAGACCGCCCGTTACACCAATCGAAGAGGCGGGGAAGTTTGGACTGCCATCCGTGAATTGGTTCTCGAAGAGGTTGTTCTGGTGTTGAGCGAATCCATACACGCCGACCTGAATGTCATTTTTCCAGACGTTCGCGTTAAGGGCCGCCTGTAACCCCCCATAATTGGCGTTCTGATTGACAGTCGATATGACCGGGAAATCGTTCGCGCCGCCTTGGTAGTCGGCGCTGTTGTAGTGATAAAAGGGAGAAACGGTCAGCAGCAGATTTGGATTGAAGGTGTGGACCCATGAGAACGTGACGTATCCATCGGTTTCATGCTCGCCGTCACGAAGACCGTAGCTGGGGTACACCTGATTTCCGACCGACGTGGGATCTGGGTCGATCGGGATCTGGTAATAATCCTCCCGCAACGAGGTCACCAGCCGAAATTGATCTTGGGAATTCGGGTTGTATATGAAGGACGCAAATCCTCCATAGCCGTTTTCCGCATCGTGAACCACCTGCCCAATCGGGGCTTGCAGTCCGTAGTTGCTGCGGTTTCCGTTTGCGCTGACGTAGTAAGCAAATCGCTGCGTGTGTCCGCCGCAACTGATCTGGTCGTTGGTTTGGTAGAAATTTCCAAAGCTGGCGGCGAGATCGCATTCCCTGTCGCGTTCAAACCCGGTTCGCGGCACGATGTTGAAGATTCCGTAGGTACGATCGCCGTAGTCGGCGTCGTAGCTGCCCCTTTGAATTTCGAGATAGTCGATGTCTTTGGGGTCAATCACAGGAGCCAGATTGGCGGCGATATTCGTGTTCGGTAGGGGCACACCGTCAATCAGCCAGTCCACCTGGTGGCCTCCCCGCATGTGCAGCATGTCGTGTGTGACGTACGCCGCGGGCACGTAGTCGGTGATCATTTGCAAAGCGTTGGTGCGGTCGGCACCGGGCGTCTGCGCGATATCCGCACGTGCCACCAGCGTCGTTGGAGTCACTGAATCGACGTTCGCCACGTTTTCTGGTGTTTCAGAGACAGTTGCGGTCTGATTCACCGTGGCGATCGCAAGCTGATAGTGGAGCGTAGGCGAAGAATCCGAGGCCACCGTGACCATTTGCTGCTCGTCAGCAAAGCCGTTCTTCGTTACCCTCACTAGGTAATCGCCGACGGGCACTGCGGTGAACGAAAACGCGCCGTCCTGGTCGGTTTGTGCGGTCTGCGTCCAGTCCGAAGTCGCCGACTTCAACTTCACCGAAGCGTCCGCAACCGGCCGGTGCTGTGGGTCGTGCACCACGCCTCGTACGGTTCCGAATATGGTGGCGAGAAGCCCAGTGGCAAAGAGGAATGCAACCGCTCCGAAAAGCAAAATACGCCGCATCATGAATTCTTCTCCGTTGGGTGGCGGAAAAACTCCCGCGACGGGTCGCATCGACCCGGAATGAGTGTCCAATCGAAAAATCGTGGCGGAATTACTTAGGAGAAGAGAGAAGTTCGAGGAGGCGGTGAAGGCGGTTTGAACGCTGGAACAAATTCCGTGGCTACAAGCTCGGGCGCCGCACTCAGAACCGGGCTCGGCTGAGAAAGGATTTCGGGTTCCGGCAAAACAAAAATGACGCCAGCGGCGAGCGGTGGATTGGTTTCCTTCGCGCACGACATCGAGCAATCGGGAAGCCCATTTCCGTGGTGATCGCAGTTTATCGGCGTTTGCGGAGACTGCTCATTCGTTTTTGCGTGGCCATGGGTCGGGCACATATTGTTGTGACAGCACGCCATTGCACCGGCCTGCCATGTCGCGGCCCACACGGGTGCCCACAGCAGCGCCACAGCCACCAGACACACCCACGCCCCCAATTTTCTTCCAAAGACGATCCGAACATAAGCCAACAGTTTCATCTCGACGAATAGCATACTATCCCAGATTTCGGGGCTGCGCTATGGCCGAAAGTCGCCGCGGATTTACAGCCCCCCGCAGAGAAAATTCAAGTCAATGGTTAGGCATTCGAGGTGGCGCATTCCTATGTGAAGCGCGAGAGGTCTTACGTCCTAGGCTTCAAAAAAGACATGACCAAGTCTGAAGCGAAGCGAAAATTGAAGGAGATCATCCGTAAGGAAGGCATCAACCTGACGACGTGTGTAATTCCTTTTGTCCTCAGGTTCGCTCTGAAGGTTGAACAGTGGGAACAAGCGTACGTGGCGAAACGTAAACCTTCTACCCAAGACCTGATTGCATACCACCTGACCTACCTACTGCCAAAGTGGGGAAAGACGCCGGTGGAGCTCATCACGGCCGAAGCGGTCAACGAGTGGGTCGGTTCGCCTCCACTGGCGCACCTATCGCCGACGACTGCCAAAGGAATCGTGAAGAATTTGCAAACTGCCCTCGGGAGAAAGTTTGGCAGAGGAGCAGTCTCCTATCCGTCGAAAGACGAAGCGGACGATGATCCTCGCTGCTACGTGGCGGAAGAAATGAGAAAATCGTCAAGGCTGCGAAGGGGCAATACAAAGTGCTCATTAAGCTGGCGGCCGAAACGGGAGGCCGTGCTGGCGAACGCTATGCTCTGACAGTGGATGATGTGCTTTTCGAGCACAACGTCATCCGCATCAACAAGAGCATGTATCGTCAGAAGGTCGACTCGCCGAAGACCAAGAATGCAACCCGCTGGGTGAACGTCAAGCCATACGCCATGGAGATGCTGAGGAAAAACTTGAACGGCAGAACCGAAGGGCTCGTCTTCCGATAAAAACGGAAAACACCGCTCATCAACTCGACCGTTCTCAACAAGCACCTTCATCCACTGCTCGGCAAACTCGGACTGGAACGTGGCGGTGCACGGCTTCAGGCATTACCGGGGTGAGCACATTGGTCATGGCCGGAACGTCGATCGAGGTAATCAAGAAATGGATCGGGCACGGCAGTGAGGCAATCATCCGACGCTACGCTCATCTTCGACCTGATTTTATGCAGGCAGAACTTGAAAAGGTGGCGGATTTCGGTCCGGCCATTGCTCAGTTTGACCCAATTGACCCTCGTACCGAAGTTGCGGCATGATGTAAGTAGTTTTAATTCAACGACTCCGGGGTCGTCTAATTGGTAGGACACCAGCCTTTGGAGCTGGTTATCATGGTTCGAGTCCATGCCCCGGAGCCACTCTTTACGTTTCTGCGAACTTGGGTGGAGCCGCTCCAGCTCGAAGATTTCCAAAGCCAATTTGCTAGGTTGAACGGTTACTCTTTTCGGGACGCCTTGCAGGGCTTCGAATTGTTCGGCTGGTGTCAGGGTTGGCAGCGGCCACGCCAATCATTCCTTTTTTAGGAAATCATGCAGAAGGAATCCCCTGGCACGCCGCAGGGAGAGCTTGCTAAAACGATCGACGCGAGGTTCGGATCGTTTACATCGTTTCGGGATCAATTCGCAAAGGCTGCGCTCAGCGTCCTTGGTAGCGGCTGGGTGTGGTTGAGCGTGGACGATAAGCGCCAGCTTTCGATTGAGACATATCCCAATCAGGACCGTCCCTGGATGACCGGCCGGTAGTCCCTCTTGGGAATCGATGTTTGGGAACACGCTCATTATCTGAAGTATCAGAACGTCCGCGCCGATTACGTCGCCGCATTCCCAAAAGGTCATCTCCTGGGACGCAGTGTCCGATCGCTTCCAGAACCGAAACGCTTGAGAACATGCTGAAACCGACGCCATCATCATCGGCTTCTATCGGAACGGTGAGCTGATACACTTTGCCCATACACGAAATCGATTCGTTTCCGCGTCAGGTCGGAGGGTATTCGAAAAGCTGCAGTCCGCTCATCACGCCGGACTGCCCTTTCGCGAACCTACCTGAAACTCGAAACGCACGATGGGGCGAGTCTTTGACCGCCGAGAAGATGAAAAGGGCAGGAGATACCGGCGCGGTACTTGACAATTCTAACCGACTGTATACACTCCCCCGAAAGCACCGCTGGCCGTCACCTAAATAACCCAAAAAATGTCCCAGCGTACAACACTCCGAAAAGCGCTCTTTAGGAAATCAAGGAGGCCGGATGTCTAAACTTACGCTCACGGGCGTTCTTCTCGCACTTCCTTTTTTGGGGAACTGGACCGCCTCGGCGCAGAGCCTGTGCCCCCTCAATGGCACTAGTAGCAACAAACTCGTGTGCGTGCTCCCACAGGTGTATGGGCCTTTTGGGCTCGGGCCGGGTCAAGGCGCACCGCTGCTCTTCAACCAGCATCAATCACACTTTCAGGGTAATTTTCTCACCAGTCTCGACCCGATCAACGAAGCCGTGGGCATCCAGGTGTCGCAATTGCCGACGGCTTCGCCCTCATCCGGCATATCTTTTACCTATGATCCTGCACTGAAGACGTTTTCGCCTTCCACCGAAGAAACCCTCGGACCAATTCTCGGCGAGCGGGCGGGCACGATAGGACGGCGCAAGCTCTACGTTGCTTTCAGCTTTCAGTATTTTGATTTCGATACCATCGACGGGAAGGATTTGAGCCAGCTCCACACCGTATTCGAACACGCGCCTTTCCTGCCGCCGTTTCCGCATGGGTCAGGAATTGTGTCGTGCCCAAACACTACCGGACTGACTGTGGCTAACGGCTATGCAAACGCCACGGGCGCCGCTCCCTGCTTCGTACGTGATTTTGTCACTTCAACGGTGAACATAGGTCTCAACGTACATCAGTATACGATCTACGCGACCTACGGGATCACTTCGCGTCTCGACGTTTCCGTGGCGATTCCGTTTCTGAATGTGCAGACTACCGCCGGTGCCGACACGACGATCACGTCGAATTCGGTAGCACCTGTGAGTCCGGTTTTTCCTGGCGGGGTTTTCCACGCTTTCAATCCGGCCACGGTTCCCACCTGCCCCCAGCTGCCGCTGAGCACACCCTGTTTGCACGCTACCTTCTCCAACTCGGGTAGCGCCACAGGGATCGGAGACGTCGTTCTCCGCGGAAAATACGAGGCTTACAAAGGGGAGCGACTGGGTGTCGCTCTGGGCGTGGATGTACGCGTGCCCAGCGGAGACGCGGAAAACTTCCTGGGCTCCGGTGCCACCGGCGTCAAGCCCTTTGGCGTCATCTCCTACAGCGCGCGGGTTTCGCCGCACGCCGAGGTCGGGTACGAGGTGAACGGTAATTCGATCCTGGCGGGAAACTTTGTTTCTGTCTCGGCGGATACCAAGGGTTCGATTCCCAATCGCTTCATCTACATCGTGGGCGCCGATGTAGCCATCACAAAGCGCTTCACGGGCGCTTTCGATATCTACGGACAGCGCTTGTTCAGCGTCCCGCAGCTTTCCTCGTCCACGTTTACAGATTTGGGAAGCTGCAGCGACGTAAACTGCGACGTCCTGACGCCGGGAACGACGCATCCAAACTTGACCGTCGGAAAGACGGACTACAACATCACAAGCGCGTCTCTCGGGCTAAAGTACCGAGCGTTCCGCCACCTGGTGCTCACGGGCAATGTGCTGTTGAAACTGGACGATAACGGTCTCCGCTCCAAGGCGGTTCCTCTCGTGGGCGCAGCTTACAGTTTTTAGGTGTTGAGCGGCCTGCCGGATGAGCGAGCTAATCCAGGAAAAGAGATTGTCCTTCTACCCTCGCCGCCGTGGGAACAAAATCATCGGCCCGATTCAGAGAAGTGGCCTTAGCTCCGATTCGAACGCGCTTGTGTACTCGAACCCAACCACCTTTTTCCGGAGTATTCCTTCGCGGTCGTATAGCATCGTTGTCGGTAACCCTTCAATGCCGCCGAACTTCTGCTTCAACTCATCAACCGCGACGGCCATGGGATAACGGACTCCTATTCTTTTTGCGAAAAGAATGGGATCTTCGCTATCCGCCATGGTGTCGAATTTGAGGCCAATTACCGCAAACCCGCGAGGGCCGTAGCGGTCCGCGAGTTTCTGGTAACCCGGCATCTCTTTCTGGCAGGGCTGACACCATGTGGCCCAAAAATCAATGAGTGCCACTTTGCCCTGAAGGTCAGCCGATGAAATATCTCGACCTTGCAAATCTTTCACAAGGAACTCGGGCAGTCGGGAGCCGATTTCACCTGCCGCACTTACAAGCTCCTGCGGTTGCGGACGCCCCGAACGATGCTCATTGCATCCGGCCAGCCCAATCACCGCGAAGCTCAAAAATAGCAGACTCTGACTTGGCATCTATCCTTTCTTCTGTACATTGAGAATCAATAACTTCAGGGGAGCCGAAAGGTCCGGGATCTCCTCCCCGGTAGGTTTCCTGTATAACTCACCGTAAATCGTGACGATTGCAAGCGGCTCGATCCTTTTCAGTAAATCATTCGGCGCAATCGCGAACGACTGATTCGGTTCAACCTGAAAGGTGAAATTTCCCGCGGAATCTTTAACGATTTTTCCCCGTGCGGTCATATCCATCTGTGCCACGGTCACACCGCTGTCATAAGTGGCTTTCAGAAGTTGCGCAGGAGCAATGTGCCCGTCTTCTTTGGCCGTGATATCAACTTTTCCGTCCAGCAAGGCTACTTCGACACTTTGAACGCCAGACTGGCGCCCGAGGTGCTTTTTCACCCCAAATGCGCAATAGTTACACGTCATCCCTTCGACGCGCATTTCGACGCGCTGGACCTGCGCCTTCGACAGCGGCGCCAGTACGGAACCAAACAGAAAAAGCAACGCCAGTTTTCTTGTGTTCACCGTTCCTCATCCTCCCTGGAAACCTGCCAGCAAGCTTGATTTCGCCATTAACACGCGGATTCTCTGGCTCTTAATGATGAAACCGGAACTGCTGCGTAATACCGAAAGTAATGAAACGCCGAACAGGAACGTGCTCTATCGGGGGAGGCGTGCCAAGGGACACACTCGCCTGGGACACGGTGATAGCTGCTGAGTGGGGTTGCTCTGCGCTCAATCCTTGATTCGCCCAATGCGCAAGGTCCCAATCCATACCGAACCAAATGTGCATTCCGGGACGCACCCCTGCGAAGGTCTTGATTCCCGCTAGGAGCGCGCCGCCACCGCTCCCGAACTGGGTGACTCCGGCAATGGTATCATCCTGACGATGCATCCACACGATGGTCGGGCCAATAAGCCATTCGCGCTTCACGTCCTGCGACTGGTACGCCCTGTACGACATCCAGAAGCGTGATTCGAGTTCAATACCGAGCCGCGTCGCCTGCGTCCCGGTGGTGCGCAAAAGAGATTTGAAATCCTCATCCGCTACCAGACGTTTCATATTAAACACGCCGGTGTAGGTCCAATTCCCTCCGAGGAAAACATCAGTCGAACCACTTCCGGCTTGCAGACTCGCAGGCAGAAGATTTCCGTTAATGTCACTAAAGTCGGTTCGGCCCGTCGGCAGTTTGGGCCCAAACGTCACTGACGCTTGCGTCGTGCCTCGCTCTGAATCTTGCCGATAGAAGCGATACTTTACCAGCACCATGACATCGCCAATGCCCGTACCCCCGTTGATCAGATTTCCGTTCGTCGGCGGCATTTCATAGCGATTGGTTATCAGCGGCGCCAATACCGTCACGTCAAAATTGCGGTAGAAGCCCCACCTGAAAATAAAGGTACCCGCGTGAGAAAAGGTCGGGCGGGCCGCCAGAGGAATGATCTCCGAAGGGTTAGAAATCAGACCGCGTGTTGTAAAATTCGAGTCGAAGGAGACAAGCCCACCGCCCGGAAACATCGTCGGACCCGTTTCGGGGGCTGGATCTTGGCCCCTGGCCAGAGGAGTACAAAACCACGAGAGCACTAACAGGTACACCCAAACGAGTCGCCCGCCGGCTATCGGCTTTCTGAGTCTCACAACTTTCCCCCAGCACAAAATAGCGGTGCCAAAAATGGCTTCGGTTCGCCTTCCACTGGAAATTCATGCATGATCACTGCCGCTTTACCGTCACCTGGTCAACAAGCCTTGATCTTCGGCACGAATCCTATCAGAAAGTCGCCACCAAGCTGCCGAAAACCTCGCAGATCCCATTAAGTGATGAATCAGGATTGGCTTTTACTGTTTGTCGTCCACATCCACGTTGTTCACTTAACGGCCCTGCCCATCGTTGCCCTTAAAATTCGACCTTCTCGTTTTTCCGTCTGTGGAGACCGTCGTTATCGCCGTTATCATTAAGTGGCCGTCTTTCTTTTTTAGAACTAGTTGCATCGTGTTGGCGTCGATGCGTTCACCCGACACGATGTCGGCGTATGTGCCGATAATCGGTTAAGCTTTGCCGGCGAATTTTGAACTGTGTTCAACGGGTGTCGGAGATCCATCCACGTTCGTACCTTCGGCGTCGAGCTCGATGCCGTTTCCGTCGGGGTCAACCTTTACCGTCACATCCCTTCGGCGTTGGCCCAGGACTGTACTTTGATTTTGCGGCGTTCATTTTCCAAGTCCTAGAATGCTGATCGGCTTTCGTTGTAACGCCCAGCACCAGGGCCGCGACCAATACCGTTCTGGGGGCGTGGCGAACCTGTACATTCGCATCATTCTGACCTCCGTATGGGAAGTTTAGGCGGGCTATCGTCGCAGACGCTATGGACGGAAATTTATCGAAAGTCCAGCGGATTCTTGCAGTTTCCCATACCCACCAGTATCTCCCACGAAAGATGCGATCTGCTGAGCGCTCGGGTGGTAATCTACGCCTTTGCAACATCAGGTTCGGCTCCTTTCTCCCGAGCCTTTGGTGTCAAGCAGCCACGGTCTGCTCGGGGCGAAGAGCCGACACTGTTATGCAATCAAGTGGCTTCAGGCGAGTTCTTGACTGACGAAACCGAATAGAGAGGTCAAAGCTCAATGTTCGCAAATCGTCCAGTTCGGGGAGACGCTTCCTATTTTTCAATGGCTTAGAGCTATACCTGCCCGCTACCGCCCGAAGAGCCGCACATCGTTCTCGTCTTTCCCCAAACCTCGTATTAACGGTTTAGGGGAAAGAACAACGGCACAGGATTGCAAGGCAACCCTCTATAAGTCGATCCGGCCACTTTTGGAACGCTCCTCGTCGTCGCTAGGCGAAACGGGCTGCGAGGGGGGTAGCTCCAAGAAACAAGTACGAAAATAGCACCTGAGGCGGACCTACGAGTGAGCCTGTGACGTTCAATGCGGCCCAAGCTTTGCGGTCGATCCCCCGCGGAGTACCGGAGCGTGGAGTTTCCCACGCCCTCGGGATTGTGACCGACTAAATCCATTCCACAACGAAAACGATCTGCACCTAAAACGCCATCTGGGGAGGGTACCTTCTGTGCGCAAATCGCCATTAATTGACACATTTCGCTGGTTTTGGGACTATTCTGGACGCTGCCAAAATGGTCTCGGGGTGAGCCCGGTTGGCAGTGACTCCGAACCGGCGTGTCCAAGGTGTGCCGCTTGGCTTGACTGGCCTCCAATCGGACGCTCTTCGTTGATTGGTCAAGCCGGGCCGCAGCCCGTCCGAACTAGGGGTTTCGTTGAAGAAGCTGGGCAAATATGAGATTCTCGGCGAACTGGGCCACGGCGCCATGGGCATTGTTTATCGTGCCCGCGATCCATTCATTAACCGGTTTGTCGCTTTAAAAACCATCACCACCGGCGTCGCCGACGATCCCGCCCTGCTGGAACGATTTTACCGTGAAGCCCAGTCCGCCGGCGGACTGCAGCACCCCAACATCGTCACCATCTATGACATGGGCGATGAGGGGCGTATACCCTACATCGCCATGGAACTGATCGAGGGTGAAAACCTCGAGCAGGTAATCGCTCGGCGTGCCGCACTCTCCATTTCTCTAAAGCTGATCTATGCATCGCAGGCGGCTCGCGCGTTCGATTACGCACACAAGCGTGGGATCGTCCACCGGGATATCAAACCCGGAAACGTGATGCTGGCAAAGGATGGGTCGGTACGGGTGGTCGACTTCGGGATTGCCCGAGTGCTCGACGCTTCGAAGACCCAGACGGGAATGCTGATCGGGACGTTCGCGTACATGTCTCCCGAGCAGTATCACGGCGAGCATGCCGATGAACGCTCGGACATCTGGTCGTTCGGAGTGTTGCTGTACGAGTTGTTGACCTATCAAAGGCCATTTACAGGGGCGACGCCCGCCAGCCTGATGCACAGCATCTGCCAAATGGAGCCTGCGTCGTTGACTACGGTTCTGCCGGACTGCCCGAGCGAGCTTGCGGTGATTGTATCTAAAATCCTGCAGAAATCGCCGGCAGATCGCTACCAATCCATGGAAGACGTTCTGCTGGAGTTAGAACCGGTCAGCAGAAAATTGCAATCCCAGTCCGTTGCCGAGCTGGTCGAGCAAGCCCGTCAGTTGCTGGAAGAAGGCGAGTTTAGTGCAGCGCGCGACCTGCTGCGCCAAGCGCTGCAGGTGGAATCTGGCAACCCGCGCGCCAGAGCATTGTTGGAAAAGGTCAACGTTGAGCTGAAGCGCATATCGGTTCGACCGAAAGTTCAGGAGTGCGTTGAAAAAGGCCGGGCGTTTCTGGACCAAGGCAAGGTGCAAGACGCGAAGGTTGCGGCCGAAAGTGCATTGCATCTGGACTCCACATTTGAGCCGGCGCAGGAACTGCAACGAGTCGTGCTGCAGGAGATCGAGCGGGCGAAGCGCATCGCCGAATGGATCGAAGCTGCAAAGCAACACCTCGCCGAGGGGCTGCCGGATGAGGCCGAAGCCTTGGTGGCCAAGGTGTTGGCCGCGGAACCATCGAACCAGCAAGCGGCAACTTTGCAGCAGCAGGCCAGCCGGGAAAAAGAGGAGCGGCTAAGGCGTCAACAACTTCTCGAAGGGTTACAACAGGCGCGGACCTTGTGGACACAGCAGCAGTACGACCCGTGCATAAAGTTCCTGTCCAACTTGGAAAAGGCTTTCCCAGGCGAAGAAGAAGTTTCCAGGCTGCTGGAAACGGTGCGGGAAGACCACGTCGAACAGCAGAAGCAGCAGGCTCTGCTGGAATCGCGGAATTTGCTGGCCGCCCGTCGGCATGATGAATGCATCGTGCTGCTGATCAACTTGCAGAAACAGCTTCCGCGCGATGAAGAGATACCAAAACTCTTGGAGGATGTTCGCAAGGATCAGAAGAATCAACAGCGGCTGCGAGGTCTTACCGACGCACGTAGCGCGTTGGCAGCTGGACAATACGAGGCGGGTGTCGCGCTGCTGCATTCCTTACGCAAGGAGTTTCCAGAGCGAGCAAGAGATTCCCAGACTGCTGGAAACTGCCCAACGCAATCAGCAGGAACAGCGCAGGCAAATGGGGCTGGCGGAGGCGCGCAAGATGCTGGCGGCGCGCCGTTATGAAGAGTGTACGAATGTATTGCTGAACTTGGGAAAGCAATTTCCCTCCGACGACGAAATCGTGAAGCTGCTTGAGAATCTTCGCGCGGATGAGGCCGAACAACGCAAGCAGGAAGGTCTGGGGCGAGCTCGCAAACTTTTGCAGTCCCGGAATTATGAAAAGCTTTCTGAAGCGCTCGCCTCGATGCAAAAGGAATTTCCCGACGACGGCGAGATCCGTAGACTTCAGAACTCCGCCGCTGAAGAGCAGGCGGAGCTGCGGAAACAGGAAGGCTTGGGACGAGCCAGACGGCTTTTGGGATCGCGAGATTACGAAAAGCTCTCGGCGCTTCTCGGATCGCTGCAAAAGGAATTCCCCAATGAAGCGGAAATTGAACGGTTGCGGAAATCTGCCGCCGAAGAACAAGCGGAGCAACGCAAACGAGAAAGACTGGCGGAGGCCCGCAAATTATTGGCCGGGCAACTCTATGAGGAGTCCATCGCGGTTTTGACCGAACTGCAAGCGGAGTTCGGCGCGGAACCGGAGATAAATAAGCTGTTAGAAGCAGCGCGCATCGATCGCGCGGAGCGACAGAAGCAACAAAAGCTGGCCGAGGTGAGATCGCATCTGGCGGCGCAGGACTTCGCTGAAGCAATGGCGTCACTCAACAGCCTCGCAGACAGTCATCCGAACGACGCTGCGGTTCTCAAACTGCGCACGCTTATCGAGCGCGAGCAGGAAAAGCACGCGAGAGCCGAACGAATGGGGCACGAGCTGGAACGATTGAAGAAACTCAGCAGCGAGAAGAAATACGCTGAAGTTCTTTCCAGAACCAAAGAGCTGCTAGCGGAATTCCCAGGAGACACCAACTTTAAAAGGCTGGCCGAGTTTGCGAGCAGCCAGCAAGCCCACATTGACAATAGGAATTTATTTCGCAAGACACTGGATCAGGCTAAAGCTCTTTTCAATTCTGGGCGATTCGAAGAATCGGTGGTTGTCTGCCAAGGCGGGCTGAAGAATTTCCCTGACGATCCCGAACTACTAAATCTTTATCAGCAGGGTGAAATCCAGGTACATAAACTGCAAGTCCGCCAACAAATCGAGCAGCGGGTCCGAGAAATCAGAGTCAAGATCAACCGGGAAAAATTCAGCGAAGCGATCGACCTGGCGCAGCAAACGCTCGTCAATTTGGGACCGGACACCGACTTGAGCCAGCTGTTGAACTCCGCGCAAGTTGAATTCGAAGCCCGGGAGAGGAAGAGAAAACAAGAGCGCAGCCTGGAAACGATTCGCACATTTATCGAGTCCAAGGACTTTGCCGCGGCAGACAAGACCCTGGTTGAAGCGTGTGACGGGCAGATCCTTGATACTTTCGACCCTCGCATTCAACGGCTGTCGGAACAAATTAAAGATGGGAAGACGCATGTCGAGCAAGAAACACCGGCGGTCCCGTCTTCCATGCCGCCGAGCGTTTCGCGCGAATATGCATTGCTGCAACCCGCGCCTACCACAGTTGGTCCAGTTACCGAGCAAGCGTCCACCGCGGATGTATTGATTCCGCAGACTCTTGCGAGCCAGCCGGCGCTCGCGCTTCCGCCGGTCGCTCCCGCTGAACCATCGAAAGAGAAGATTTCGATTCCGGCGAGAGAACCAGATCCCATTCAACCGCCAATCCCCGAGCCGCGGAAGGAGATCACAAAGCCGGCGGAGGTTCACGCAGCTCGAATCGTAAAGCCGCCTGACGAATCCAAGGCTGTTCCAGTGCCCGCGCCCCGCTATGCGGTAACGCCGGCGCCGCAGTGGCGCAAGCCCGCGGTAATTGTCGTTTCGGTTCTGGTCGTAGGCATCGCCGCGTGGGCGGGGATGAGCTTGCTTCGAACGAAACAGCTACTCCGCACCGAGCCGGTGGTGGTGAAAACAGGCCCAAGTCCTGCGCCGGTTGCGCCGCCCGTCGATCCCGTCGCAACGCAGCAGCGTGATTTGTTGGACGAAGCCGACAAGTTGGTGGCGGCGAACGATCTTGACGGAGCGTTTCGCAAGGTACAGCAGGCTTCCGCGCTGAATGGGCCGCTGAGCGGCGAAATTCAGAAAAAACAAGCGGTCATTCAAGAATCCCTGAAGGATGAGAGTCTGCGCCAGATTCGACAACGTGAAGCGGTGCTTTGGCAAGCAGCTATGAACCGAATCGCGGAAGGGCGCTATCCGCAGGCCGAAAAGGAACTCCGCGAAGTTCTGAAACTCCCTGCCGGGGGTTCTCACCGGGAGGAGGCGGACTCCTACCTAAGTAAGGTCATCCCACAACGTATGCGGCAGGACCAACTGCTGGGACAAGCTCGGCAGAGTTTGAATCTAAGCGACTATTCGTCCGCCCGCCGCTCCGCGGAACAGCTGCGGCAAGAGGGTGGAGATCCGAAACCGTTGATTGCGGACATTGACAAGGCCGAAATGGCGCGTCTCGATCAGCTCGAGACGCAGCTTAACCAGTTAAAGCGGCGGGATGACGACGGTTCGATTCAACAATTGAAGGCGTTGCTGCCAAAGTTTCAGGCAATGTCGAGTGACGGAAGCGCAACCTCAGCGCAAGCCGCTGGTGACGCGAATGATACGTCCGCAGCGATTGGTGATGCCCAGTCGCGGGCGCAGAGAAAGAGTGCGGACGCCGCGTTTCAGCAGGTAGTGCAGAGATATCAGCAAGCGGCAAACACCGGTGACAAGAACGGGCTAGGCGCTGCGCGTAGCGAATTGCTGTCGGTCATCCAAAATGGTGGTCCTCATGTTGACGAAGCTCAACAATACTTGGCTGATGCCAATGCCAAGCTCACGGCGCTGAACCAGCCGCCTCCTGCAGTTGCCAAACCTGCGGTGAAGCCGCTCGCGCCCACGGGGACAGCGCTCGATAATGACGGAGCGATTCGAGCGATCATTCACCGCTACGAGCAGGCCTTCGATCAAAGGAATGCGGATGCGCTCCGTCAGGTTTGGCCCAGCATGGGGTCGCGGTATGCGCGCTACCAATCGAGTTTCGAGGCGGCGAGCTCGATCGTGATGCGGATTGACGTAGAGCGTATCGCGGTGAGCGCTGACGGCACGACGGCGGTGGCCAGCGGGCAGTTTTCCCAGGACTTCACTCCGAAGGGTGGGAAATCTAAGCGCGTCAGAAATGCAACCACCTTCCAGTTCTCAAACGTGAACGGTGCATGGTTGATTTCGGATGTGCAATAGCTCTATGCCGAAGCACCAGGGGAGAGTCAGTCTGCTTGACAATTCGCATCGAGCGTATAGACTCGGCCCAGTTTTTCGAACGATGCCGAGTTCTGTTCTGCTCGGCATCCACACTTGCATCCCAGCCGGGATGCTTCGGGGGCCTGACGTGGTTAGCGGGCTGCGGGCGTCAACGGTGCCGCTGGTCGGAGCTTCCTACACCTTCTAGTAGAAGTCGCATCTGCTGGGAGATTCTTGGCACGGCGCATTTTTATCGGCAACGCACCAGGCATCGCCGATTGCCTTTCGAACTTCCATGCGAATCACGTGCTCATACCTAGGCACCCACAAGATTTGGGAAACCCCTGAATCGGAAGTTGTCTTTGGGCGCGCCGAGGAAAAATGGCCGGTCATCCTGGACCTGTCGCCCGATCAGAAAGTTTCGCGGCTGCACGGACGGATTTGGGAGGAGGGCGGTTCTTACTGGCTTGAAGACCTGAACAGCTCACGCGGCACGTTGTTAAACGGGCAGGACATTAAGGGACGCGGAAAGCAACTGCTACCAGCGGATAATTCAATCGTTGTCGGTCGCACGGCCCTTCATGTCGGCCCAGGTGTGGCCGAATCGCGCAAGACCAGTTACCTCGAGCAAGGAACTTTCCTCCTGCCCGAGAAACACCACGATGAGTCAGGCGTGGCCATCGCCAAGGATATTGACGCCACGGAGATCGAGCCGACTTCTCCCGGAGGGGTCGAGGATGCGAGTGCAAAACGCTTAAGAATGGTGTGTGAGTTGCCTTTCCAGTTTGCGATTCACACCAGTCTTAAATCCTTGTTGCCTGCGATTGTGGACCAGCTCGTCGAAGCGATTCCGACGGGCGAGAGCTGGGCTCTGGTGTTGCGAGAGCGGGAGACTGACGCTCTTCTGTTGAGGGCCTACCACTATGTGGAGCGCCCCTACCTGAGCGAAACGCTTCTGCGCCGAGCGATGGCGGACCGGAAAGCGTTTGTCTGGAAAAGAAATGCGCAGATGGAGATCAGCGGGAGCGTCGCGCAAAGCGGGATTGAGACGGGAATGTATGCGCCGCTGCTTTGGCAGGGTGAATCGCTGGGCGCAATTTGTGCGGGGACCCGGCGTAGCGATGCCGTATTTACCGATGACGATGTAAGGCTGTTGGTGCTGGTCAGCCAATACGCGGCGATGGCCGTAGCGACCCACCGGCTGCAGGATAAACTCCGGCGCGAATCGATCATTAAGGCGAACCTTCTGCGACAGTTTTCGCCGAAGGTTGCCGATCAGTTGCTGGCGCATCGGGGCCACCTGCGGCTTGGTGGCGTGCGTAGCGAGGTAACGATTCTCAACTCGGATATCCGGGGATTTTCCCAATTCGCGAAAGACATGGACTCCGATGAGATCGTGGAAATGTTGAACGAATACCTGGGAGTTCTGGTGCCGGTGATCTTCGCGCACAAAGGTACGATAGACAAATTTATGGGGGACGCGGTCCTGGCGGTTTTTGGAAGCCCGGGATCGGATCCGATGCAGCACGAGAATGCTGTGAGGGCCGCGGTGGAGATGCAAACGGCGGTGAGCCGGGTGAATCAAGTGCGTCAAGTGCGTGGCGCACCTGCATGCGATTTTGGCATTGGTGTGCACTGCGGTGAGGTCGTGCATGGATTTGTAGGCACCACGGATCGTATGGAGTTCACGGTGATAGGAGACCCCGTTAATCGAACGCAGCGGTATTGCGCCGCTGCAGCGGCACAGGAAGTTCTAATCAGTCCGGAACTGTACGAGCATGTGCGAGATCTGGTCGACACCGCGATTACATCGATTCCGACCAAGCATGAAGGCGAACTCGTGGCGCATCGGGTCCTGCAATTACGGGGGGGCAACGAAACCATCGCGATGCCGGGCAATGGTTGATACTGCAGAAGTCGCGCGAAAACGTCGCCGACGGTGACCGCGTTTAGCGACCATGTTTGGGAGATGGAAGGGATGGTTGCATTGTCGAACGGAATTTCGCGATAAATAGCTATCCGGCAGTTCAGAAATAAGCCTGATGGGTATCAAGCAGAGCGACTTAACTCCTTCCATAGCAGGAGTTACGCGCAATGTTCGGTGTTGAAGAACAAACCCGTAGTTGGCTCTCGGATTCCTCAATTCACGCGCAGGCGCTTCAAGAGGCGGTCGAAGCGCGTGGCGCCGAGTGATGCGCTGTCCATCCTAGAGTCGTCCAGCTCATCGGGATCGGTCTCCTCTGTCCATTTGCCATAGCCAAGATGACTGGTCGTTTTTCGCAGGCGGTCCGCCAACAAAGTGGCAACGGCCTTATAAAATCTTCCCGCAAAAGCATCATCGGTCTTAAGTTTGTTGCTGAGTACCGCCCGAGAGAGGACCAGGAGGTGGGAGTCGCGGGAGGTGACCACCGAAGCCGATGGGGGCCGAGAATCAACAAAGGACATCTCGCCCACAATTTCCCCCGCAAGCAACCCAGCGATTTCATGGTCGCCTACGGCCTTAACCAGGACAGAGAGCTTCCCGTCCAGAACGACATAGATATCTTCAATGGGACTGCCTTCGTGAATCAGCGTCGTGCCGGAGGGCGTGAATTTGGTGGTGCCGTGTTTGCCCATCCATTCCACATCTTGATCATCTAGAATTCCCATCAAGTACAGCGCTTTTCTCATGAAGTCGTGTCTCCTGCACGTCCCAGTGATTCTGGCGTTTGCATCAAGCCAGTTGTCGCTTGGCCAACTCCCGAAATAAACCCGCTTGTTCCGCTAGTTCAGGGTAGGAGCCGGACTGCACTACGACTCCCTTTTCAACTACCAAAATCCGATCTGCGTGGACGATGGTACTCAGACGATGCGCGATGACCACTCGGGTGGCGCTGAAGGCGTCGAGGCTGTGACTCACAATGGCCTGAGTGCGATTGTCGAGCGCACTGGTAGCTTCGTCGAACAGGAAGATACGCGGCTTCTTCACTATGGCGCGCGCGATCAACAGGCGTTGCCGCTGGCCGCCGGAGATGTTTCCGCCACCCTCGCTCACCACCGTGTGCATGCCCATGGGCATGTCCCGAATATCCTGCTCCAGCCCGGCACTGCGAGCCGCGTCCCACGCATCGTCCAGAGTAAATGGGCTCGATCCCACAATATTGTCGAAGATGGTGCCACTGCCCAAGCGCGCGCTTTGCAGCACTACACCGATCTGCCTTCGAGCCGCTTGGATATCAAGGTCGGCGAGATCCTGCCCATCGTAGTAAATTGCGCCGACTTCCGGTCTTTCGAAACCCAGAAGCAGGCGAAGTAAGCTGGATTTGCCGCTGCCCGACGGCCCTACAATAGCTACAAACTGGCCCGATTTAATCCCGAAAGAAATATCACGCAGTACGAGCGGGGAGTCAGGATGATATCGAAAACTTACGTGATTCACCTCGATGGCGCCGCTTAGGTCTCCCGGTTGTTTGTTGGTTTTCGAGACCTCCGGCAAAGCTTCAAAAATGGGGGTCGCACGCTCATACAAGGGCACCACGCCAAGGGCAGACTCGACAGCGGAACTAAGACCCAGCGCCGCCGACTGGAATTGAACGAACGCGGCCAGGAAGGCAAGGAATGTACCCGTTGTCAAGGTATGGAGCAGCGGGTGGTCCATCATCTGCGCCGCGTAGCTGAAGAGGATGGCCATGCTGACGACTGGGAAAGCTGAGTTGAAGATGGCCAGCCCATTGGAAACTTTCTGAGCACGCACCGATAGTTTCTTCTGCGCGGAAAACTCGCGAGCCCAGGTGGCAAAGGCTCGCGGTTCCGCGCCAGAAACACGCAATCTGGCAATATTTCCAATAAATTCCAGGAGCATGCCGGAAATCTTTCCGCGAACTCGATAAATCTGGCGTTGGAAGCGGATTTCGAAATATGCGCTAACCGCCGAGCGCGCAAAAATCACGAAGACCAAACCAGTAGCAATCAATGCCAGTTGCCAGCTGTAATAGAACAGCAGCAGGAAGCTGAAGATTGAAAACACACCAGAAAGGATCGAGAAGATCGCCGAACCTGTCAATGTGCGCAGAATGTATCCGATGCCAGAACTTCGATCGGCTAGATCGCCGGAAGTATAGCGCCGGAAAAAGGGGACTGGGAGGCGCAGCAGACGGTCCCAAACGGCGGCTTGCAGCGCCGCTCCCATCTTTCCCTCCAAGCGCAGCATCGCGAAGTTTCGGACCAGCGTAAACATGGAGGCCGCGATGGTCGCGATCACAAGAAAAGCGCAAATCTGGAGCAGTTGCCCACGTTGCGCGCCGGGAATGATCGAGTCAAAGATGATGCCTGTCGCAATCGGGAAAAGCATTCCTAACAAGCCGCCACAAATGCCCATGGACACGATCGTCAACAGCTCACGTTTGGCATCGCGCATTCCGAACGACAACAAATCCCAAATGGAAAGCTTCCTGCTAGGCAGTGGACGATAGAAGCTGTAGGCGAATCCGTTTACAGTGAGGGCAAGCTCGCCATTGACCTTCGTCGTGCTTTGCTCGACAGGGTCGTATAGTCGCTGTACGCCATCGGCCGCGGGAAGAATCGCTATCGGGCGCATGTCACGGTCGCGGAACGCCAGCAGCGGACCGCTGGCATTGGTCCACCACTTCCCTTTCAAGACCACGACTCGGTGACGCAGGTCCGAAGCTCTTGCAATCGCGGCCACAACGTCTTTTATGGCGCCGCCGCGTACCGAAATAGGGGCGGGGACGATCTGAACTCCAAGATATTTTCCAACCGTCTCGCACGCCAGCAGCGTGGGGTCGGCGATCCCTACTTCACTAACCGGAAGCTGAGGGTTCTCCTCTTTCAGAGGGGAGGTAAGAGACCGTAGCGCACCGCGAAAAATGGCTGCGTCAGACGCTCCTTGCGCTTGGAGACGCTTCTGATTTTTCTCTTCCAGAATTTTGAGGTTAAGTGCGAGTCGCTGCAAGATTACGTCGTGAAACGATTGCAAACTTCGCCACTCGGGGTCAGATCGCTGCCAATCCGGAGAATCCATAGCAAGAAGTTGGGTTCCGCGGCCGGGTTGCAGCCACCCGCGCCGTGACACTGGAAAATAGGTTCGACCACCGATCGGATCAATACCGGAACTGTTCAGAAAGCGCGATGTTCCCTGGAGGTGTTCAACCCAGAGGATACCTTTTACCGGTCCAATAGGCCGTGGTTCTTCCGTGACGTCCAGGAGGACGCCAGGTTCAAGGTTGCCGAAAACTTTTGGCGTTTCGGTCTCCGTGGCAGCCGCTGCGGCGAGGTTTAATATCCAACCTTCCAGGACCGAAAGGGAGTCGGCAGTGCTGTCCAAAACCAGCGGATGTGTTGCTCCGCGCAGGGCATTCAGCGATAAGGACAGCAGCTGGGTCCCGGGCGTCGCCGTCGCAACGACACTTGTGCTCGGGCGTTGCCTGGAATCGATCCCAAAAACCGCTCCTCCCTGTTCAACGCGAAGGAAATGATGACGCGCGCCAGCCGGCTCTCCGTCAACCGTCTTCACCAGGAAAAGGTCGAGCTTTCCCGATTGCACGATCCAAACCGAATCAGCCGCTTCAATAGAGAACGGATGATTCGGTTGCGGTTCGAGCAGCTGGCTGCTTTCGTCTGGTGTTGTGGCCATCTCAATGCGCCCGAATCAGATCCAAGTACGCACCCTCTACCGTGCAGAGTTCCTCATGAGTTCCGCGCTGCACCACTTTTCCGCGCTCCAGTACGATAATTTCATCGCAATCGCGAATGGTGCTGAGCCGATGAGCCACAATCAGGCAAGTGCAGCCTCGGCGCCGCAGACTGTCATCGATCGCTTGTTCCGTGTGTGGATCGAGAGCGCTGGTGGCTTCATCGAGAATTAAAATGCGCGGCCTGCGCGTCAAAGCGCGCGCAATCTCCAGGCGCTGACGTTGGCCACCGCTGAAATTTCTACCGCTTTCTTCGATCAGAGAATCGTAGCCGCCGGATCGCTCGGTGATGTCGTCGTGAATGTACGCATCTCTCGCGGCTTGAATCAGATCGGATTCTTCGATGGTGTTGTCCCACATGGTAAGGTTTTGGCGTATCGAGCCATCCAGCAAAAAAATGTCCTGATCGACCATAGCCAACGACTCGTTGAGAATGCGTCGGGAAATTTGCTGTCGAGGTTTGCGATCGAGAAAAATCTGCCCAGACCACGGTTCGTACAGACCGCTTACAAGTTTTGCGACGGTCGACTTTCCACTCCCGGTCGCGCCGACGAGAGCAACTCGCCCTCCAGGCTTCAACGAAACGCTGAAGTCCCGAATCAACGGTTCCTCAAGCCGGCTGTACCCGAACGTCACTCGATCTACTTCCACCCATCCTTCAAGTAGTTGGCCGTTTGCCGGGATAGGCTCTTGTTCTGATCCGAGAGAAACGCTGGCGGGATAACGAAGTACATCTTCCAATCTGCCCAGGTCGCCCGCGGCCTCCTGTAGTCTCGCTCCAAGAGAAACAACCTTGTTCACCGGCTCAGTGAAACTGGACAGCAAGCTTTGAAACATAATCAGCATACCGATCGTGAGAATACCGTCCAGTATCCGCATTCCGCCAAATGCCAGCACGCCGATAACATTCAGTGAAGTCAAAAGGGCGGGCATCGCCGACAGAAATTGCGAAGAAGCTCCAAACTCTTGCTCGGCAGTTACAACCTTGGCTTGCAATCCGGACCATCGCGCAAAAAAATCCGACTCCGAGCCGCTGGCTTTCAAGGTCTCGATGGTCTGGAGGCCGGCCATGGCCGCGCCAAGCATTTTCCCTCGTTCTTGCAGTAGCCTGCGGTTGTTGTCCGCGCGTCTACGGGCTACGTAGCGAACCGCCAAAAGATTAATGATGGCGATCGCGATGCTCGCTATCGTGAGAGTGACGTCATAACGCAGCATGAGAGCGGCATAAAAACCGATTAAAAAGATGTTGACGATGTTGGTGGTAAGCTCTCCTGAAAGAAGCGACGCCACGTTGTCGTTCAATTCGACGCGAGAGCCGATTTCGCCGCTAAACCGCTGGGCGAAGAACTCCATGGGCAGTCCCAATACATGCCACAAAAACCGACTGGAGGACGTTAACGATAGTTTGGTCTCAAGTCGCAGCAGCGATCGCTGCTGCAAGTACGTCGCGATCGCCTTAAAGGCAGCGGTGATAGCCATCGCGAACAACAAGGGCTTGAGCCACCTAACCATCCCGCCGACCAGGATGTTGTCAACATAAACCCGCGAAAACGAGGCGATCAGGATATTGGGTACTACCAACGCAAAAGTAGCGAGGACAATGTACGCGATGGCTAACCCACTGCCGGGCAGACGCTTTCGCAGCAGATGAACCAGGGTGCGTTTTTCGCCGCCCCGCTGAAAACTGGGGGTCTTTTCAAAGGTGAGAACCACGCCGGTGAACGACTGATCGAACTCCTCGTCGCTGACCGTGCGTCGTCCGCTCGCCGGATCGCTGAGGTACACCTTGCCTCGGCCAAAGCCCTCGACGACCAGGAAGTGATTGAAGTTCCAGAAGACGATAACAGGAAACTTCAGTCCTCGAAGTTCCTCCGGTTCTTTCTTGAAACCTCGCGCCGTCAGGCCATACTGGCGCGCGGCTTTAACGACATTGCTAGCTTTGGTTCCATCGCGCGAGACGCCGCACGAAATGCGCAATTCTTCGAGTGGAACACTTTTCCCGAAATAACCAAGGATGATGGAGAGCGCCGCCGCGCCGCACTCGACCGCTTCCATCTGGAATACCGTAGGAGTTCTAACCCGCGGCGATGAAGGAGTCTTCCAGGTTTTCAGAATGTCAGTAAGGAAAGACGTTAGGCGTTTCATCAGTGCCGTTAGGTAGCGCCCAGCGCTCGACGCAGCGCCGGAAACACCAGCGTGACAGGCTTCTGCCAACGGGTAATCACTTCGGCGGTGCACATCGTGCCGCCGGAGAGCATTAAGTTCGGGCCCTTCGAAGAAGACCACTGGTAGCCGCTGGGCGTCTTGGGGTCCTTTAACATTTCCACGCGTAGTTCCGTGACCGGACCCTCACTGGTCAGGGCTCTCACCAGCACTTCATTTTCGAAATTGCGCATCAATTCCGCAGGTGTATCCGGGAAGTCTGAAATATAAACGACGCGGCCTCTGACGAAACCGAACTCTTCGGGTTTCACATTGGAGGGCGAAAGTTTCACTTCCATTCCGGGGTGGACGTCCTTGGCGTGAGCGGCCGGTAAATAAAGCAGCGCTTGCAGATCCTGAACGTCCGGTTGAATACTTAAAATAGGGTCACCGAGCGCAACAGTCGCCCCTGGCGAAACCTTTACCTCAAGAACCTCGCCGCCATAAGGGCTTACAACGTTCTGCGCGATTTCCAACTGATTCTCAATCTCATGCAGATTGCGCTGCAAATCCTGGATTCCAATCTGCTTTTCCGCATCGCCCTGTTGAACTTTCGCCCGGTTCGCGAATTCCTCGGCATCGAGTTCTTGCACCTGCGCGTGGACCGCTGCGATCCGATCTTCAATGGCGGTCATACTCTGACGTGCTTCGATCGCCTTTTGTTTAACGACAATCCCAGCAGCCAGCAACTGTTCCTGCGCGGAGACTTGTTCCTTGGCGAGATCTGCTTGTTCCTCAAGATGCCTGATTTCGCTCTCGGCATTAGCGCGCTTGCGCTGAATGGTGGCCGCGGCCAATTTTGCTTCCTGTTCACGAGATGTGTGCGACCGATCTTTTTCGCGCACGGCCTGTGCCAGGGTTTGCTGAGCGCCCTTATATTTCTCCACAATCGCGGGTTGAGCGACGGTAGCCACCACCTGTCCCGCGCTGATTTTGTCTCCGGTATTCACCTTTAGTCTCGCCACGACACCGGAGCCTGCAGCCACCACATTTAGGACGCCGCCGGTCCTGACGATCACGCCCTGCCCGCTTATGGAAGAGGGGAGTTTGCCGGTGTAGCCCCACACCAGCGCCACGATAAGCAGTCCGAAGATAGCGAACTGCGCGATCCAGGCCTTCGTGTCGGTAACGCGTAGTAAACGATCCAACTCATCGGGAGACGAGAGCCTGTCAAGCGCAACAGCCCGAAAAATGTCACGATCCACTTTGATCCTAGTAAGATACAAATTGTTGGGACGGTTAGAACTGGCGGAAGGCTATCTTTCTCCCCCCTAGCCGTCAAGCGAAATTGAGCCGCTTGATCTGCCGTTGGGCTTCAGTTCCTGCCAGCTGCGCGACGTTTTGGCAGCGGTCGATTTGTTGACCGGCGTCTACCTTCGCAACAAAGGCCTGCGCTTTCAGGTCTGAAAGTTAGGTTTGTTTTTGCGAACTTTCCTCGGGCACGGCTTGTGTGAGCCCTTGCGAAAGCGCCGGAACGGGAAAGTGCGGCCGTACAGGGTTTATTTCGTGGACCAGTTATGCTGTCGATCCAGCGGCAGCGCAAAACGGCTTTCTTCCGAGGAAAATCGCCCACGACAGACCTGGCTGACCAATCCTAAACGTTTTTTTGGGACTGAGGCGAAGCTGCGCAACGTGTGATGCAAGATTTCGCCATCGGACGGATCGGCTGCGCATTTATCTAAAAGCCTACGCACCAATCGATCTGCTGAGCTTTTTACTGCCTTCGAGTACGAGTGCTAAGCTGGGAGCGAACTCACGCAAGCGCCGTTCGTCCGCCGCGCTGAATGCTCGTTCCCCAATCTTGTTGAGAAGCTGAACAACCGCGAAGACTTTGTCTTGCCGGTCGCGGACAGCGGTGCACAACATGCTCCTGGTGACGTAGCCGGTCTGCTGGTCAATCCCTGGAAAGAAATCAGGATGATGAGAGGGATCGCTGATATTCAGAGTTTCCCCGGTACGGGCGACCCTTCCGGCGATCCCGCTTTGAAGATCCATGGTGATCTCAAGCGACTCGGCGGCACCGCGCTGAGCGAATTTAGATCGAAGCTGGCCGTTGCTCTCATCGATCAGATACACCGTGGCACGGTCCGCGCCGATCAAGCCGCCGATCTTCAGCGCCACAGCGCGCAGGATTTCATCCAACAGCGCGTCGGCTGCTTTCTTGTTCGCCCAGTCGATCGTCTGAAGCAGTAGCGAAAACTCGGAAGAAGCTTTTTCCAGCATGGCCATGAACTGTTCGTCGTTGAGTTCGTTCACCTGGCGTTGGAGTTCGCCGCGGCCCTGCAACTGCGCGAAGGCCGTAAGCAGATGGCCGGTATTCGCGGTTAAGCCTGAGGTATAGGACGTGAGATGCCCGTCCTCCATAGTCAGGATGCGATCGGCGATGTCGAGAATACGATTGTCGTGGGTGACCAGAAGAATGGCGCAGCCTTGCCGCTTTGCGAGCTGATGAAGCAGGTCGACGACTTCGCGGCCAGATTCCTTGTCGAGCGCGGCAGTAGGCTCGTCGGCCAAAACAATCTTTGGGTTTCGCACCAACGCGCGAGCGATGGCGACCCTTTGTTTCTGTCCACCGGAAAGTTGCTGTGGTAGATAGTCGACGCGTTTGCTCAGGCCTACGGCAGCGAGCATCTCTTCGCATTTTTTTCGAGCTTCACGCGACGAGAAATGGTCTTCGAGTTGGAGAGAGAGCTGGACGTTTTGGCAAGCGGTCAAAGCCTCCAGAAGATTGTGCGCTTGAAAGATAAAGCCGACCGACTTGCGGACCCGGACGAGGACCGGAAGGGTTGCGTTTCTCAATTCGCAATTCAGCGTGCGCACGCTGCCTTCGTGAACAGCGCGCAGAGCGCCGATTAAGGTGAGCAGCGTGGTCTTACCTGATCCGGACGGCCCGGTCAAGATCACGATCTCGCCAGGACGGATGTCCACCGAAACATCGAAAATGGCTTGCTTGCGGAGCTTGCCTTGACCGAAGTAATGGTTAAGGTGACTAACGGTGATGAGCGACGAAACGGCCATCAAAATATCTCGGCGGGATCCGCCAGCCTCAATTTGCGCATGGCGATAGCACCCGAAATGCCGCAGGTAAGCGCAGTAAGCATAAACACGATTGCCACCCGCGAGATGGTCATGTGGATAGGTACACCGGCTCTGTCGTGCGCAAAAACATAAAGCATTTGTGCGATCAGATATCCGGGAATAAATCCCAACGCCGACAGGATAATTGCTTCTTGAAGGATGATCTTGAATAAATCGCGGTCGAGATAGCCCATCGCTTTCAGCGTAGCGTATTCAGGGAGTTGGTCGTTCACGTCCGCAAACAGGATTTGATAAACGACTACGCCACCGACGACCAGTCCCATGAGAGAGCCTAGATTGAAGATGAAGCCGATGGGAAGATGCTTGTTCCAGTAGTCTTTCTCCTGTTCCATCAAGGCTTTGCGAGTAAAGACGTTGACGTCTTGCGGGAGCATGGCGCGAAGTCTTGCTCGGGCTTGCTCCGGGTCCGACCCGGGTTTTAATTTTACAAAGCCGAGGTCGATCAAGCCTTGCCGGCGATTCTTGAACATGCCCAGGAAAGTTAGGTCGCTGGTGATGAGGTGGGCGTTCGAACCGAAGGTCGGGCCGAGCGTGAAGAGACCAACGACTTTGATCCGCTTCCCGTTTACCTCAGTGATAACGGCGTTGTCTTTTGCGAAGATTTCTGTGACAGGGCCATATTCGGGGCGCGAAGCGCGGTCGAAAAGAACGGAGTCCGAGATTTCGAGCTTGTCTTTGACCTGCCAGACTTCGGAGAAATCAACGATCGGCGTGCTCGGGATGAAGCCGAAAACGAGGATTTTGCGTTCGTCGTATGTTTCGGGTTGCCGCCAGGTGCCGACACCGAGATACAACGGCGCTACCCATTCGACTTCGTCCAAAGCAAGAGCGCTGTAGAGACGGCGTTGCGTGAAATTATCAGTTGAGAATAAATATTCATATTGCGAACTTGTGATGATTAAATCGCCTTGAAGATGACCAATCGGCTTGATGGCGCTCTCCGACAGTGCGTCTCGCAAGCCAAGCTGAACCAGCATGAGGATCACGGCGAAAGCGATGCCGGCTATAGCCACTGCGAAACGCTGTTTTTCCCGCATTAGCTGGAGCCATGCGAGCGGAATGCCCCCCATTGGATCGCGCCCCCAGATGCTCTTACGGCTGGATGAGTACCCGCGCTTGAGCGTGAATAAGATGCGCGGTGCTTTGGCCATCATCGAGTAGAATTTTCACCTCGACAACTCGCGCGTCCGATAGCGCCGCTTCGTCGGTGTACAAAAGCTCGTTCCTTCCCACTTCAGAGCCTATCTGCTGCACCTTGCCGTGGAGTTCGGCCGGCAGGCCGTCGATGGTTACTTTTGCGCGGTATCCAACGTGCACGAATCCGATTTGCGTGTCCGGCACTTCGGCGATCGCGTACATACGATCGGTATGGCCGAGTTCCATAATCCCTTTTGGTCCTACTTCTTCCCCGGGTCGCGCGTGAATCTTAACGACTTGGCCGGAGATTGGGGCACGCACGATGGAGGCTTCGTACTCCGCTTGGGCTCGCTGTTCCTGGGCAATCGCGACCGCTACGTCTGCCTCCGTTACATTCACGTCGGTGTCTCTAACTTCGGAGAGGCTGTTCAATCTTTCATTTGCTTGATCGAGGACTCGCGCTTTGCTTTCGACTTCAACTCTACGGAGATCCAGTGTGGACTTAGAGCCGACTTGTTCGTCGTAAAGTGCTTGCGTTCGCGCATATTCTACCTGCACATTTTCTAATTCCGCTTGGATGCGTGCGACCTCAGCCTTTTGTGCGGCGATGTCTCCAGACCTGGCTCCCGCTTTGACCTGAACCAATCGCTTACGTGCCAGGTCGACATTGGCTTGCGCCTGCCGTAAGACCGCCTCGAGTTCGTCTTTACTGTTCAGGACGGCAAGAATCTGTTGGGCGCGAACCGTATCACCTTCCCGCACCTCGACCTCGCCGATCAGCGAAGGTTCACCAGAAAGTGATCGCGCACCTATGACGCGCACGCCGTCTTCAGGCTCGATTCGCCCCAGACAAGCAATCGCTCGGGGCGACTCGGTGGCTGCCGAAGATGCCAGGGGAACTTTGGCGTGGTGAAGGAAAACAAGCGCAGTGACGATGACGATGGCTGGAATTCCTAGCCCGAAAAACCAGACAGGGATGCGCAATGCTGGAGGGGAATCGCTGTCAGGCGCTGCCATGCTTCTGGCCTCTCTCCTCACAACTGAGAATGTTGTTTCGCAGGTGGAACGCTCTCGAAAGATTGACCAAGTACTGCCCCGCACAGGAGACACAAACCGCGGCTCTCGAAGGGGAGACGGTAGTCGATTTCAGAGGACAAAAACAACAAGTATTTCTGCAGAGCACAGCTAACGAGAGCGACTGGAGGTGTAGGTCAAGATGCGTCGTGCAGGATTTTTTCTGTTTTGCGATTCGATTCAGAGGTATGCTGTGCCGCCACTGACCGACGAATGGGTGGGTTTTCCCAAACCACCTGCCCCGAACGAGCCATGAACGCGCCTGCTCAAGCTACCGAATCGTCTTTGCCTCGTAATTCCAACTTGCCACCACTTTCCCCAGGCCTCCCCATTCTAGGATGTACTTTAGACCTGCTGAAAGATGCGTCGGGGTTCCTGCTCTCCCAGTACCAGAAGCTTGGGCCCGTTTTCCGTGTGGCGGCATTCGGCAAAGAATACACGGTGATGGCCGGGAGGGAGGCGCTCCAGTTTTTCACACAGGTCGGCGAACGCCACTTCAGCCGGGAAACGTTCTACCGACGTTTTGCGCAGGAACTGGGCGCGAAGCAATTCATCCTAGGTGCGCAGGGCGCGCAACATGCGCGCTTGCGCAAAATGATGAAGTTGGGTTTCTCGCGGCAGGTTGCAGCCGGCTTTGTCCCTTCGATGGTGAAAGCGGTTGAAGAACGTGTGCGGGAGTGGCACCCAGGACAAAAATTGGGGGTGATGGACGCGACCGCGGAGCTGGCGTTTGAGTGCTACGCGCTCGTAATGGCCGGCCGGTCACTTCGTGATGACTTCCGCGCTGCAAGCATTTATTCAAATACAATCATGAAAGTCGGGGCGATGGTAAGGCCCGCTCTCTTGTTGCACATTCCACCGTATCAAGGCGCCAAGCGGCACATATTTTCGATGATGAAGACACTTGTGTCGGAACACCGTGCTGATGCGGATCATCCGACCCGTGAGTGCGATTTGTTGGACACCCTGCTGATCGCCAGGGACCCTGAAGGACGTCTGATTCCAGAAACGGATCTTGTCGCCACCGCTCTTTATGGGTTTGTGGGGACGCTCGTGTACATCAATCGGGTCCTGTCCTACTTGTTATTCGAAATCCTAAGAGATCCGTCGCTCTTGGAAAAGATCACCGTGGAAGCCGACGCGGTGCTGGGCAGTCCCGACGCTGGACGTAATGACACTTCAAAGGATGAGCACGCTCTATAGCGCATTCCTAGAAAATATGCGCTTCCATCCGGTGGCGCTTGGATTGCCTTTTTTTGTCGAAGAAGATTTTGAATTCCAAGGATGCCTGATCAAAAAGGGCCAGAAGGTCGTGCTGACGCCTTTGCCGGTGCATTTCTCGGCGCGTCACTATTCCAATCCAAATTGTTTCGATCACGCTCGATGTGCGGAGCCCCGGCACGAGCAGCGTGCACCTGGCGCCTTCGCGCCTTTCGGATTTGCGGGCCGAGTCTGCGCGGCCGTCGGCTTGGTCGAAACCATCACCATGGTGGTGATCGCTACCTTGCTGCGGAATGTCCATCTGCAGATCGAACCGCCAAAGTATCAGCTTCGAACCTCGCTGGATCCGCTGCCAGGCCCGGAATCCAGCTTTCGCATGAGCGTGCTCAATTTCCGCACCGCCCCGGCGCTTGTCCAAGCCCTTCCAAGGATTGACGATCGTCTGACGGGAACGTTGCCGGGACTCGGTTCGCACGAGCTGAACCAGATTGTTTCCGCGGTCAAGCCAATTACATACGCTGCAGGATCCTTGATCATCCGAGAGGGCGACACGGCCGAAGAGTTCTTCATTGTGCTTGAGGGTCAAGTGGAGGTGGCGAAAGAACTCCACGTACCGGATGAAAAGCAAATCGTCTTGTCTCGCCTAGGTCCTGGAGCCTATTTTGGTGAGATCGGACTGCTGCGAGGAATCAAGCGAACCGCAAGCGTGCGTGCGGTCACTGACGTCACGGTGTTGGTACTTAACCGCGAGACGTTCATCACTATCGTCTCTGAATGCGATCTCGTTAGTGCACAAATCGCCGACATGGTACGCCAACGTGTCATGGCCACTCGCTTGGCGGAAACGCTGCCTCGGCTCTCTCCGCAACAGGTTGCGCGCTACCTGCCGAATTTCAAGCTTATCCGCTATGAATCTGGGGAAGCGATCGTGCGCCAAGGTGAGCCTGCCGATATGTTTTATATCCTGACCATGGGACGTGCTGAGGTTGTGAATCATCGTCCGAGTGGAGAGGATTTGGTTTTGGCTCAGCTCGATACCGGAGAATGGTTCGGGGAAATGGGTCTTCTTCTAGGCAGTCCGCGTACCGCAACCGTTCGCGCCCTTGGCGACGTCGAAGTGATGGCATTGGATCGTAAGAACTTTCAAGCGCTTATGGCCGATTCGGATCCATCAAATTCGGACGTGAGCAGCGTGATGTTCCAACGTTTGATCTCTCCTTGGGAAAAGATGCGATGACGACCCGGAGCCGCAAGATACGCCCGTTCCGGTGTCTCGGTGAAAAAGCTCAACGACGCACGTGCGCAAGGGCTTCGCGAGGATCTGAAGATCTCGACAATTCGACCAATCCGCCAAACCATTTCTCTCAAACTGCCGAGCGGCATCATCGTTAAATCGGCGTTTGGAGAATCTGAAGTGCCCTTGCCTCGTAAGTGTGCGACTTCAACACAACGGCTCGACCCGCTTTAGCCATTGCTTGGCGATATGGTTGATCGTTCAGCAGCCTACGCAAAAGGCTCGTGGTTTGGGAGGCCGAGCTTGTAAGTTCTAATTGCCTGCCGGATTCAAACAGGCGGCGGTGCGCTCGGTGATCGGGACCTGGGTAAAGTCCATGCCCGGAGCTGCGCAGAGGCGTCCTCCGATGCAACCCGCACCTCCCGTCACGAGAACGCTAACACTCCGCCAATTCATCGCGTCTCCTGCTACCACATGTCTCGTTGTGAAAAGCGTTTCATGACTGGGTAAAGACAGCGAGCTGCCGTACCGTCCATTCCCAACCAACCGTAGGTCCGGCGAGGACGCCGATGGCCGTTTGGGGGGCCAACATATACAACGGGCGTTCTTCCGAGTAAACGAAATTGTTTTCGTAACGTAAGTCTTATACTTTGCGAAGGCGTCAGCTCGGTTGGCCACCGGATCCAGCGATTCTAATGGCGCTCCTTCGTATCTTTTGAAACTGCGCCACGCCTGAGCTATTTCTTATTCGCTCTCATTTACTCCCCGACTTTTGATAAGGTTGCCTTACACCAGCGTCTATCTGAACTTCATTGTCTTCTGCCAGTCCACTATGACAGGATCTTTCGGCATGAACGCAATCTCTGTAATCCTGGGGCCCCATGCCGAACTCCACACCGGCATCCACGGCGCGTTGATCGATGCCCCACCCGACGACGTTACCTACTTTCTCCCTGAACATCGATACCGATTTTTGTTTCCGAAAGGATCCGCTATTCCCTTCGATCCGTTTCGGAACTTTGCCTTCAGTGAAACGGTCGAATACGCGCTCCCCATCGGCCGTCGCGTCATCGTTCATTCCTCGCGCGTCCCCGTGTTCAATCGCATCCCGTGGTTGGCGGACATGGACTGTCTCCTGGCAACGCTAAATTCCGGCACGTTCTTCGCGCTGGGCACGGATGGGCGCGTACAAACCGCGCCGGAGCTGATTCGGCGGCGGCAAGAAATCATGATATCGCACTACTTGGCCGAGCAGTGTGCGGGACTGCTTTTTCGCACCGAGTACGCCCGTCTAAATTTCTTAAGTTTCGTCGAGGAGCGACGGCTGCTTTCGCCACCAAACTTCGTTCGATTGGTCGAGAAGACCGACGTTGTTCGCCCGACAGTTCCTTGGCGGGGATCGTACGAGCAAAAAGAGGTCAAGCCCACGATCGTATACATGAACCGCTTCCGCGAAAGTAAAGGCGGTGACGTCGCGCTCGAGGTCTTTCGGAGGATTAACGCTCGCTATGGGGACAAAGTTGGCTTGGTGTACGTGGGTTGGCCTCCTAAAGAAGGTGGTGTGCCGCCCCCGGGCATCACTTTTCATCCCGTCCTCGATCGCCCGGCTTACTTGAAACTCCTCGCCCGAGGTCACATTTTCCTGTCTCCAACCGACTACGAGAGCTACGGATTCGGCTTGGTCGAAGCGGCAAGCTACGGGCTGGCCGTCGTGACGCGCCGAGGACCGGGAATGGAGCACATCGATGAGATCTTCCAGGAAGGGAAGAATGCAATTCTTGTCTGCAATCAAGGAAACCTTGCGGCGAACATCGATGCGTACGAACAAAGCGTGCGATCGCTGCTCGACATCGAGGGACGACTGACGACCTTCCACGCCAAGAACCGTGAACTTTTCAGCTTCGGCACACTATCCCTTCAGGCCCGCAACGGAAAACTGCTCGGATATTACGTTCGAATGCTTGAACAGATTGGTCCTGCGAACAGCGGCGGCGTGCCCACCCAAAGCGCAGACTTTGCGAGGGAATTCGCGCTCGAATCGTACACTCTGAGCGACAGCGAGTGCCGCCGCCGCCGTGCGCTGCAAACTAACATCAACAAACGAGTTTTGGTCAGCTGACCTAAGCTACAACGTGCAAAGCGCCCGGCCGCTGCGCGGGCAGCCGCGAGCGGATATGCGAGATGAGCTGATATTGGCCGCAGCACTCCTTTGAGTGGGCCGGGTTATGCCGGTAGGAAATGTAACGTTCGTGCGGGCACCCGCCCATGCAGGTCTTGAACTCAGAGCAGTGTTCGCGCATTACACCCACTGCTTGATCATTCGCTTGTTTCAGCCGATTCATCTTTTCGCTGTGAATCATCTCGGCGAAACTCATCTGCATGACATTGCCCAAGCTGTAGGCTGGATCACCCAAAAAAAGATCGCAGTGAGCGGCCTCTCCGTTCGGCTCGATGATAAAATAGTGTCCGAGGCAATTCCCTTCCATCGTGCATCCGCGCATTCCATTACCTGTGATGCGAGCCTGAATCAATGACAGTTCCCGGATGCTGATATTGGGATCTCCATGCTCCAGCCAGCGATCATAGAGTCGCGTCATGAACTTCGTCATGCGTTCTGGTTCGACGTAGTGAGTCGCGGCGGTACCTGGAGATGCGCCTGGCTTGTTTTCCGGTTTTGCCGCGATGCATCCGAACTTTGATATCCCGTGTTCAACAAAGAAGTCGAAGACTCGGTCCGGCCCGAGCGCGATGGTCTGCTCGTCGACTACCATCAAGACACTGATTGGGAGCTGATGCCGCTTGAGGACCTCAATTCCGCGGATCACATCGTCGAACGAGCTTTGACCGCCGGCGTACAGCCGATGGCGATCCTGCAACTCCCGGGGACCATCCAGGCTCATTCCCACACCGAAATTCGCGTCTTTGAAAAATGTACCCCACTTGTCGTCGAGACGCGTTGCATTCGTCTGAATGTCGTTGCGCACCCTACAGCCAGGGCGTAGGAACCGAGCCTGAATCGCCATGGCTTTTTTGTAGAATTCGATAGGAAGGACGGTGGTTTCGCCTCCGTGCCATACGAACTGAACGTCATCGAACTCACGCAAGGCCGAGGAAATCATCCGCGAGAGAACGGCGAAGCTCATCACTTCGCCGGTCGCTCTCCAGTCATGGCAGTAAGTGCAGCGAAGGTTGCAGAGACGGGTCGCTTTGACGATCAGGCCGAGAACACTCATGGCTGCCTACGCGGGTTCCCTTCGAGATCCCGGAGGATGGCTTCTTCCTCCTCGTTAAAATGACCCGAGGGACCGAGCTTCAATCGCTCAATGGGATCGACCAGGATGTGCACCAGAGCGTCCAAGATTGCCTGCTCCACTTCCTTGGACGGCTTCGGAAAATTCCTCAGGCGCTCAGCCAAAGCGTCGGCCGTGTCCTTGCTAAGCGCTTCGGCCGAGAGGTTGAAATCAAAGTCGGACATCTTCTTTACCTCAAATTCGGATTAGCTGATCACCGAGGGGCAAGGCGGGGAGGTGTTGCCGACAACAACACCTATACCGGTGCTGCGTCGGAATCGCGCAGGCAACAGATAAGCACTGTTTTTCAGGATCTATTGGCTTAGTACTGCCGCGCTGACCACTGAGCCCAGAAACCTTCTTCCTTCTTCAAGCCGCCCACCGACTTGGCGAGCTGCTCTTCCGAGAGGGCACCACCCGGCTCTTTGGCGCGGAAAACCACTTGCTCCAACATAGCCTGCTGATTCTTCGGGAGCGATCTGGCCCAGGCCGCAACGACTTTCATGAAACTGTCGATTTCTTCTTGGCTGAATGAAGGCTTCGAACTCATAAATCTCCTTTGGTCCGGCGGACCGGGCAGGAGTCTACTCTCGGTTCGAATTTCGTGTCAACCTAAATCTAAATCCGGATCTAAACAACGAGAATAAATCTAAAATTTATCAGACAGCTCCAGCACGGTCGGCTTCACCGAGTTCGCCCGGGCACTTCTCTCGTACTCCCCGTTGTGGCGTTGTGCGCGACGCTGTCCTCCGTTTTGACGATCAGGGCCGCTTTGCGTTCTTCGATCATTAGCGTCCATTGGAGCCTGACTTAGATGGGCTTTGGTGGCTCAATGCGCCTAGTAGCATCCGAGAGTCGCCTGCCACTGGGCGGTTACCCGACCGCCAAGATACATTCAACAGACTCCGTTGCCGCCGTCGCTCGAACTAAGGCCCCCAGCCGTTCAGCGACTGAAAGCCTAATCGTTGTTTAGGACTTCGCCTTGAGCGCCTTTTGAAGGTTTGGAACCAAGCGGTTAAAGTCCATGCCCCGGAGCCGGTTTTCCTCTATGCGTTCCGCTGGACAAAACCGAGTTGGGCTCGCGTCTCTGCAACAATAGCCAGGAACTTCCGCGCGTTTTCCACGATGGCTTCTTTGTTCCCCGACTGCAACGCTGCCGGATGCACCAGCTCACCGCCAATTCCCAGCGCCGCTGCGCCTGCTTCCAGGAATTCAGCGGCGGTGCTCAGGGTTACGCCGCCGGTGGGCACCAGCGGAATACCCGGCAGCGGCCCCTTCAGCGCTTTGATGTATTTCGCGCCGCCCACCTGGCCGCACGGGAAAACCTTCACGAAATCCGCGCCCGCTTCCCAGGCGGTGATGACTTCGGTGGGCGTCAACGCGCCCGCCATAATCAGCTTCCCTTCCCGCACGGCGAGCGCAACGGTTTCGGCCTTGAATCCCGGGGTCACCAGAAACTGAGCGCCGGCATCCAGGCAGCGCTGGGCAGTCTCGGCATTGAGCACTGTCCCGGCGCCGACCAGAAGTTCCGACGCCGCATGCTTGGCGAGTTCGCGAATGACCTCGATCGCTCCAGGTACGGTCATGGTGATCTCGACGATCGGAACGCCGCCCTTGCAAACGCACTCTGCTGCCGTGCGCGCCTCGCCCGGAGATGACGCGCGCACCACCGGGACGATGCCGATTTCCAGGATGCGATCCCGAACCGCTTGCTTTTCCATCAAGTGCACCCTTTTTCTGCGGAAGCTCGCCTCAGCGCGCGATGCGTGCGCCGACGCCTTTCATCACCTGCAGCACATCATCGAGCGTCGCCATGGAAGTGTCTCCCGGCGTGGTCATCGCCAGCGCGCCGTGCGCCGCGCCGCATTCCACGGCAAATTGCGCATCGCGGCCCGCCAGAAACCCGTAGATGAGCCCGGATGCAAACGAATCACCACCGCCGACGCGGTCGAAAATCTCCAGATTTTCGCGATTTTTGGCTTGAAAGAATCTTCCGTCGTAGTAACACACTGCGCCCCAGTCATTTTGCGTCGCGGTCTTCGCCTTGCGCAAAGTCGTCGCCACTACTTGAAACGGATAGTCTTTCACGACTTTGGCGATCATCTGCTGGAACCCTTCGACCGCAAACGTCGAGTGATGCTCGTCCATTCCAGGGACTTCGTAACCCAGCGCCGCGGAAAAATCTTCTTCGTTTCCCAACATTACATCCACGAATGGCGCGATGCGGCGATTCACTTCCTGCGCTTGCGCCTTGCCGCCCAGCGATTTCCATAGCGAGGCTCTGTAGTTCAAATCGTAGGAAACAACCGTGCCGTGACGCTTCGCGGCTTGCATCGCCTCCACGGCAACATCCGGCGTGGTGGAAGAAAGCGCGCAGAAAATTCCTCCGGTATGAAACCAGCGCACGCCTTGCTTTCCGAAAATTTCATCCCAATCGAAATCGCCCGGCTTCAGTTGCGAAACCGCCGTATGGCCGCGGTCATACGATCCCGCGGCCGCGCGCACGCCGAAACCTCGCTCGGTAAAATTCAGCCCGTTTCGCGCCGCACGCCCAACCCCATCGTGCGCCACCCATCGAACGTAGGCTTGATCCACGCCGCCCTGATACAGCAGATCCTGCAAGAGGCGCCCGACAGGATCTTCGGCAAACGCGGTCACGATCGCGGTGTCCAAGCCGAAGCAGCGCTTGAGCCCGCGGGCGACGTTGTATTCGCCACCGCCTTCGCAGACCTCGAAATTGCGCGCGGTCGCGATGCGGCGATCGCCAGGATCGAAGCGAACCATCACCTCGCCGAGGCTGATTAGATCCCAGTGGCATCCCTGTTTTGGTTTAATCGTCAGCGCCACTCGTCTGCCTCATTTGAACCTGAGTCTTTGCGGCAAGAGGGAACCGACCCTCAGCGGCTAAAGCCGAACCAAACAAAAAAGGCTTTTCCACACGGCTTCAAGCCGTGACCTAAGGTGGCCACGCGGACGCTGTGCTGCCCGCGCAAACCAACGCCACGCGCAAACGTGCCGGCTGCCACTTCATCCGCTGCGGCAGCCACTTCATCGACAGCTCCCGCTCGAACGTTTCCCTGGGGAAATCGAAGGCCAAGCGTTCAGAGCGAAACCCCGCGCTTCCAGGGAATAAAATCGTCTTGCTTCAAACTTTCTGCCTTAGTCTGCGCTTGGCCACTGGCGACCTGAATCACGCGGTCCAGAATCGTTTCACCCATTTTCTCGATGGTCGTCTCGCCTGCAACAATCGGTCCGGTATCGATATCAATGATATCCGGCATGCGCCGAGCGAGTTCGGAATTGGTGGAAAGCTTCAGAACCGGGGCGATCGGATTTCCCGTCGGCGTGCCGAGGCCGGTGGTAAACAGAACGACGTTGGCGCCGGCGCCGACTTGCGCGCTGACGCACTCCACATCGCTGCCGGGAGTACACAGCAGATTCAGACCAGGCTCGCTCGAATATTCCGGATAGTCGAGCACGCCGGTAACTGGCGACGTACCGCCCTTTTTGGCGGCGCCCGCGGATTTCATCGCATCGGTCAGCAAACCATCGCGAATATTTCCCGGCGAAGGGTTCATCTCGAAACTGGCGAAAACCGCCTTTGCGCGAGCCGCATAGTCGCGCATGATGTGCATGAACCGGTCGCCCACCTCTTTGCGGACGCTGCGGGTGATGAGGTTCTGCTCGACGCCGCAGAGTTCGGGAAATTCGGAGAGGATGCCACGGCCACCGAGCGCGGCAAGAATGTCAGCGGTGTGGCCGATTGCGGGATTCGCAGAAATCCCCGAGAATCCGTCGGATCCGCCGCATTTCAACCCAACGCAAAGCTTCGAGAGCGGCGCGGGCTTGCGCACCGATTTGTCGGCTTCAACGAGTCCCAAGAACGTCTCGCGTATGGCCTTCGACAGCATCGTAGACTCCTCGCCTAACTGCTGTTGCTCGAAAACCAGCAGCGGCTTGGAGAATTGGGGGTCGCGGCTCTTGATCTCTTCCATCAGGACAGGCGTCTGTGCGTGCTGGCAACCCAGGCTCAGGATCGTGGCGCCGGCTACGTTGGGATGATGAATGTAGCCTGCCAGGAGGCCGCAAAGATTCTTGGTGTCCTCGCGGGTTCCTCCGCAGCCTTGCTCGTGCGTCAGGAATTTGATGCCGTCGATATTGCGGAAAACCCTCGGAGCAGCCGCTGCGCGCGCGCTTTCGGTAAACTGAAACTTCTTGAGCTCGTCGGATTTTCCTTCGCGAAACAGCCGCACAAGCTCCGCGACATGCTGCCGGTAGATTTGAGGGAGCGCGAACCCGAGTTCCTCCTCGAATGCCTGCTTCAGAACATTGAGGTTCCTGTTTTCGCAAAAGACCAGCGGAATCACCAGCCAATAGTTTCGCGTGCCCACCTGCCCATCACTGCGGTGATAGCCAAGAAACGTTCGCTCGCGCCACGCGGAAACGTCGGGCGGCGTCCAGCGGAAAGTTTCCGTGCTGGAATGGAAATCGGAGGCGGCATGCTGAATATTGCGCGTCGAGAGCAGGTCGCCCCGGCGAATCGCCTCAGAGGCCCTGCCGACCAGGCCGCCATACATGATGACCTGGTCGCCGGGCCCGAGATCGCGCGTCACGAACTTTTGCTTCGCCGGTACGTCGGACAGTAAAGTGTACAAGCTTCCGGAAAAAGGGATTTGCTCACCCTTGCGCAGCGGGCTCAGAGCGACGAGCACGTTATCTCGCGGATCCAATTGCAGGACGGTATTTTGCATTAGCCAATTTTCTGATATCGCGTCGTGCCGGCGCCAGAACTATTTCGCGCGCTCCAGGACAACGATCGTGTCGATCGGGTCGCGGCCTTCGTTCGGCAATCGCAGCAACAGCCCACCGTTTAAAGGTTTGAGTTCGAGCGCCACGTTAGATCCGAACCAGTGCGCGCCCGTGATTCCCGGCAGGTCCGGCAGCGCGAGATATTCGTCCTTCCAGTCCAGAACGTGAAGAAAAACTTCCCGCCCTTTTTGCGTGGATACGCCCCAGCTCCTCGGAGCGATAGGACCGCCGCGCGTGCCGTAAATTGTATCGCCGTTCTTCTGCATCCATTGCCCGATCGCGTGTAGCCGCTCGATGAACTCGGGTTGTACGTTCCCGGTCGACATGGGACCGATGTTGAGAAGAAAATTCGCGTTGGAGCCGGCCGCGCGGACCAAGTAATGAATCAAGTCCGACACGCTCTTGAAATTTTTATCATTTTTGTTATATCCCCAGGCGCCGTTCACGGTTTCGCAGGTCTCCAGGGGCAACTGGCTGATGGAGGTTTGATTGAAGCCCGCGGTATTGGCTCCAGGCAAGTCTTTCTCAAACATCTGAAAGTCTTCGCCATTGAACGGCGCGTGGTGATGATTGCTGCCGACGAGCGCGGCGGGCTGGAGCTTGTGAATGAGCGTGTAGGTGCGCTGCAATTGCCAATCGGCGTCCGGCTTGTCCCACATGCCGTCGAACCAGATTCCGGCGACGTCGCCATAATTGGTCAGCAGCTCGGTGAGTTGTGCGTCCATGAATTCGAGATAACGGTTGAAATCACCGCCTTCCGGGCGGCCCGCGGAATGTCCGGTGCGCCCCAGCGGGAAATAATCGGGATTATGCCAGTCGAGTTGCGAGTGGTAGAAAAACAGCTTGATTCCCTGCTTGCGGCATTCTTCCGCCAGTTGTTTCAGCGGATCCTTTCCGTACGGCGTGGCATCCACAATGTTCCATTTGTTTTGCTTGGTGGCAAACATCGCGAAGCCATCGTGGTGCTTGCTGGTGATGGTGATGTATTTCATGCCGGCGGCCTTGGCCAGAGAGACGATTTCCGCGGCGCTGAACCCTGTTGGATTAAACTGCGGCGCGAACTTTTCGTATTCGATGATGGGGATTTTCTCGTTCTCCATCACCCATTCGCCCCTGCCAGGCACGCTGTAAACGCCCCAGTGAATGAACATGCCGAACTTGGCGTCCTGAAACCATTGCCTGGCTTGGAGATTGGACTGCGAGGGCTGGTAGCTCTGCGCAGCGGTCGAGCGGGTCGCCAAAGTCGCGACCAATACCACCAGCACCAGCTTTGTTGTTTTTCGATTCATTCTGTCTCCTGCTTAACAAAGTGCGCGTTAGTCGCCGCGACTAGGATCTAAAAGCACCTGCCACATTTGGTGATTCAAGATAGAACGGGCGGCGCCCACTACAACTTCTCCAGCTCGAACACTTTCTCCATCACTTGCCATCGTTCCACGGGGCTCGCATTGGGAAGAGGATTCTGGAACTTGCCCATGAGGTTCTCCCACTCGCGAACCTTTGGATTGTCCAGGTCCATCTTTGCTTTCTTCGCAAACGAAAAGCCTTCGTTGACCTCCATGATCATGAACATGCGCGTGCCCAGTAGATAAATTTCCATGTCGACCACGCCGGCGTCCCGGAGACTCTGGGTGATCTCGGGCCAGACTTTTTCGTGATAGCGCTTGTACTCGGCGATCAGCGCGCGATCATCCTTCAAATCCAGGGTCAGGCAAAACCTTGTTGTGGGACGTTCCATTGGGACACTCATCCTAGTTTTTTCTCGTCGGGATCTCCAACCCGCGCAACAAACTCCTTGTTCTCGGTCTAATCAAGTCACCGCACGATCGAGGTGCACGTATCCGCCGTCGACAAACAGATGCTGGCCGGTGATGTGACTCGCCTGTCCAGAGATCAGGAACAATACGGTGGCGGCGATTTCTTCCGGCAGAGTCATGCGTTTGCCAAGAGGAATCTTTGCAGTCATTTCGCGCAGTTTTTCTTCGGGATTGGGAAATGTGTCGAGCCATTGCTTGTACAGCGGCGTCATCACTTCCGCGGGAACCACGGCATTCACACGAATTCCATAGGGCAGCAACTCCACGGCCCACTCGCGCGTGAGCGCCAGGATTGCTCCTTTGGCGGAAACGTAGCCGGAGGTGCCGCCTTGTCCGGTCACGGCAGTTTTTGACGCCGTGTTGACGATGCAGCCTTGCGATTTCTTGAGCGCGGGAAGCGCGTAGTGCGCCACGTTGTAATAGTGCAGAAGATTCCGTTCGAGCGAGGCGACGTATTTTTCCGGGCTGCCGTGCTCGAGACCAACACGATCATTGATGCCTGCGTTGTTCACGAGCACGTCCAAGCGGCCAAACTCGCGGAAAGCTTGCTCGACCGCTAGCGAGCAGTCCCGGGCCGAGGTGAGGTCAGCGGGAATGAGGGCACTTTGCTTTCTCCCTGTTTCCAGTTCGGCCAGAAGTTGCTTTCCGGCCTCGATGTCCTTATCGACGATGACCGGGACGGCCTCTTCGGTGGCGCAGCCACGGACAATCGCGGCGCCGATTCCCTTCGCGCCCCCAGTGACCAGAACAACTTTGCCCTTAAGCTGCAAGTCCATCGGCGTGCGCCTTCAAATCGTAAAATCGAACCGCGTTGGCGCCGAAAATCTTCTCTTTAGCGGCCGGCGCTTTGCGATTCACGTAACTTTCGATGATCTGCTTCACTTGCACGTAACTGGCAGCTAGAAGACACACAGGCCAGTCGGACCCAAACATTAATCTATCCGCGCCAAAGGATTCAAACACGACATCCAGGTACGGATCGAAATCGGATGGCACCCAGTGATGCCACTCGGCTTCGGTCACCAAGCCCGAGAGCTTGCAATATACGTTTGGGTTGCGAGCAATGTCGCCCATCTGTGAAGCCCATGCCGCGATGTTCTTCGTCTTGATTTCCGGCTTGGCAAGGTGATCGAGGACAAAGCGTTGTTCGGGAAACATCGCGGCGAGATCGGCGGCCGCGGAAAGCTGCTTCGGATAGATGAGGATGTCGTATGTGAAGCCGAACTCGCGCAAGCGCGAAATGCCACGCGTGAAATCGGGTCGCATCAGAAAACGGTCGTCGGGCTCGGCTTGCGCAACGTGACGAAAACCGCGCAATTTTTCAAATTGGGAGAAGAACCGCAGCCGCTGGTCGAGCTGCGGGGAAGTAAGATCGATCCAACCGACCACCCCCGCGATGCGATCGGAATGTTTCGCGAGTTCAAGCAAAAACAGCGTTTCCAGTTCCGATTGATCCGCCTGGACAGCTACGGAGCCATCGATATCGTTGGCGTGGAGTTGAAGAGCCAACTCCGCGGGCAGGAAATCGCGCTTCAACAGGCTCATGGTGTCGTCGATCCACGCATCCCTCACGGAATCATAGATCCAGAAATGCTGATGTGAGTCGATGTTCATGAAAATTCGAGGCGGCGGCAACGCCAAACAACGAGCCGCACTATACCTGAGTTCGTTCACGGATGATCGAGAAAATGAACTTCGCTGAGGCCACGCAAGTGAGCCGCGGCGGCCTCCGCCGTAATGTCGCGCTGAGGCGAAGCGAGCATCTCGTATCCGACCATGAATTTTTGGACCGTGGCGGAGCGCAGCAAGGGCGGAAAATAGTGCGCGTGAAAATGCCATTCCGGGTGCGGCTTTCCGTCAACCGGCTGTTGGTGGAAACCCATGGTATACGGAAACGCGGTGGTGAAGAGATTGTCGTAGCGGATGGTCAAACTCCGCATGATCGCGGCCAAGCCGTTGCGCTCGGCATCGGACAGGTCGGTCAGGCTGCCGGCGTGACGGCGGCTGAGAATCATGGTCTCGAAAGGCCATACCGCCCAGTACGGCACGAGCGCCACGAAATTCTCATTCTCGGCGACGATGCGCTCGCGATCGTTTTGCTCGATGACTAAATACGAACAGAGCAAGCACTTCTTGTGCGTCTGCAGGTATTCGCTCTGCGCAGCGAGTTCCCGCGCAGGTTGATTCGGCAGCGTTTCGTTCGCCCAAATCTGGCAATGCGGGTGGGGATTGCTGGCGCCCATGAGCGCGCCGCGATTCTCGAAAATTTGCACGTGTTGCACCCACGGCAAGGCGCCAAGATCGCGATATTGCTCGCTCCATATATCAATGACCGCGCGGACTTCCTCTGGTTGCATGCGCGGAATGGTCAAGTCGTGCCGCGGAGAAAAACAGACCACGCGGCAGATGCCCCGCTCGCCGCGAGCGACAATCAGCCCGCCTTGGTCGACCTCGAAGGGCGACGCATCGGGCAGCAAAGCCGGATAATCGTTGTCGAAAACATAGGTACCCGTGTAGGGAGGATTGCGCGCTCCGCCCGCCCGGGAATTTCCGGGGCACAAATAGCACTCCGGATCGTACTCTACGCGCGGCGCTGCGACCGCCGTGGCAACCTGCCCGAGCCAAGGGCGCTGTGTGCGATGCGGTGAGACCAGCACCCACTCCCGCAGCAGGGGGTTCCACCGGCGGTGTGGCGCGTCTTTTTGTTCGGGAGGGATCATCGCGATGGTCGCTTCTGCGCGCGGCTAAAGATCGGAAGTCGCAACCGCCCCGGCGCCTTCGGCGGGTTTGCAAATATAGATCTGCGGCACCAATCCAGTCTCTCTCTGGTAGGCCTTGGCGAGCTTCTCCTTGAATTCTCCCGCGTGACTTGCGTCGACCAGATTTATGGTCGAACCGCCGAAACCTCCGCCGGTCATACGCGCACCGTAAACGCCTTTTTGCTGGTACGCCAGATCGACCATCAAATCCAACTCGCGGCAGCTCACTTCATAAAGATCACGCAGGCTACGGTGCGATTCGGCCATGCGTTGTCCAAAACGAACAATGTCTCCTGCGCGCAGCGCCTGGGCACTGTCCAAGACGCGGGCATCCTCGCTGACGATGTGCAGCGCGCGCTTGTAGATCACGTCGGTGAGCAGGCCACGATGTTGCTCCAATTGCTCGAGGCTGACGTCGCGAAGAGCGCGAATCCCCGGCAGAACCGTCGCGAGCCTGCGAACCGCTTCTTCGCAATCGGCGCGGCGGCGGTTGTACTCGCCGGAAGCGTGTTCGTGCTTGACCATGGTGTTGCTGATCACCAGTTTGACGGATTCGGGAATCAAAAGGGATTCGAAGCTCAGGGAGCGACAGTCGAGCAAAAGAGCGTGGTCTTTCTGCCCATGCAGGGAAACGAACTGGTCCATGATGCCGACGCGAGCGCCGACGAATTCGTTTTCGGCCTTCTGGCAGAGTCTCGCCAACTCGACGCGATCCGGCGAGGCACCCGAGTGTTCGGCAAGAGCCAGGGCGGTGGCCACCTCGATCGCCGCGGAAGAGCTCAACCCCGAGCCCATGGGGACTTCGCTCTCGATCAAAAGATTGGCCCCGCGAAGGCGAAAACCCGCTTTCTCCAGTTCCACCGCGACGCCGAAGGGATAGTCGCTCCACGACTTGCTCGGAACAATCGCGGTGGAGCGGAGATCTGCTTCCGCTCGGGCGGAAAATTCTTCGGAGTAAATGTTGAGCTTACGATCCTCACGCGGGCCAATGGCAACCCAGCAGTAGAACTCGATCGCCGCGGGCATGGCAAACCCATCGTTGTAGTCGGTGTGCTCGCCGATGAGGTTGACGCGCCCCGGTGCGCGATAGACACGAGGAATCCCCTCAAATCGAGCGCGGTATCGCTCCGTGATGTTCGAGTGTCGCGTCATGGACTCTTGTCCCCAACAAAAGTCACGTAAGCCGGAAGTGAGGCTTACCAGGGTCTCCTTATCTAATGGTCAGATGATTCCGAAGAATGCGACTTCGGCGATGCAAAATGCATCTTGCGCCGGGCGAGCAGAAGCATGATCGAGCCAAACGCCAGTAAGGCAGTTGCCCAGACGAGGTTGATACCGACTCCCAAAAATTGCCGACAGCGTAAACTAGCAGCCAAAATACCATAGGCGGCCGAGACGAGTCCAAGCAGGGGAAGCACGATTCCGATCGGCAAGCGAAGGTCGATTCCCATTCGTTTTTCTACCAGAAAATATGGTTTAAAAGAAGCACCCCGCCGACCACGATGTCCAAAGTGGTTAAGCGGTTCACCCAGCACGATGCAGGGAGGGTACCTGAGCGCGCACCGAGTCGCAAGGGCTTCACCCCGGAATTCTCGTGAGAGTGCCGCTCGGGAATTGTGGCATCATGTCGCTCGTAGGAGGTGTGGGCGATCCTATGTCCAAAGCGAACGCTACCCGGCGCGATTTCCTAAAGCTGGCGGGCGCCGGAGTCGCGGGCACGGCGCTAGGCGCCGCCGCGTCGAGCTACGCCCGAATTGCGGGGGCGAATGATCGAGTGGGAGTGGGCATTGTCGGCTTCTCCGACCGCAGCCGAAGCACCTTGATTCCGTCGGTCTTGAAATCGGCGGGCGAGCTCAACTTTGAGTTCGTGGCACTTTCCGACATCTGGAGCCGGCGCCGGGAAGAAGGGGCGGCGTACATCGCGAAGCTGACCAACAAGTCGATCGCCTTGGCGCGCAACAACGACGAGCTCTACGAAAACAAAGACGTGCAAGCTGTCGTCGTGGCGACGGCGGACTTTCAGCATGCCACGCATGGCGTCGAAGCGGTGCGCGCAGGACGCGATGCCTATATCGAAAAACCCTTAGCCGACACCATGGAGGATGCGCGGGCCATCCGCGCCGCCGTCAAAGGCACCGACCGTGTTGTCGCGATCGGCACGCAGCGGCGCAGCTCGCCTGTTTATCGGCGCGCACAGGAATTTATCCAGTCCGGACAATTCGGCGACATCGTTTCCGTCGAAATGACCTGGAATGTGAATCAGCCAGGGCGCTGGCGGCGTCCGAAACTGGTTTCGCAATTGCGCGAAGCGGACACCGACTGGAAGCGATTTCTGATCAACCGTCCGTACGAACCCTTCGATCCCCGAAAATATCTGGAGTTTCGACTGTTTTGGCCGTTCTCTTCGGGCATACCGGATCAATGGATGGTCCACCAGATCGACACCGTGCATTGGTTTACCGGCTTGCCGCGGCCGCGCAGCGTGGTCGCCAATGGGGGCGTTTATCACTGGCACGACGGACGAAGGAACTGGGACACCATGACCGCGGTCTTTGACTATGGCCCACTTGACGACACCACCAAGGGATTTCAAGTGGTGTACTCGTCGCGCATGACGAATTCGGCGGGTGGCGTGAAAGAATTGTATTTTTCGAACGGCGGGACGCTGGACCTGGACAAGAACCAAGTCACCCCGGCGGGTGGACTGACCGAGGAGTTTGCAAAAGAAATGGATGTGAAGCCAAATCTCCTTCCGGCGGTATCGTTGGCGCAGTCAAGTTCCGCCGCCACGACCGCGGCGAATACGGGTGCGGATGATGCCACGGTAGCGAATGTCCGAAACTGGATGGAGTGCGTGCGGAACCGGAACAGGCCGAACGCGGACATGGAAGCGGGATATAGTCACTCGGTGGCACTGTGCATGACCATCGCCGCGATCCAGACCGGGCAAAGAGTAACTTTTGATGACGCGACGCAGGAGGTTGTCGCGGGAACAAAAGGCGCGCACGTGAGGCCACGACACGGTGCGCCACGCGTTGAGCCTCCAGGCGATGGGCCCACTTGATGCTTTCCGAGAGAGTCGTTCCCTTTTCTTCCTGGCGTGTCGCTGACAATCTACCCTTATGTCCATAAACATCGGCCTCATCGGCGGTGGAAACATCACCGAGACACACGCCCGGGCGGCCCGGGCGATTTCGGGCGTAACGATCTCGGCAATCTACGGCACGAACACTGCAAACGTAGAGCGGCTTTGCCGCGAATATGGCGGGCGCGGTTTTCAAGGCTTCGAAGCGTTCCTTGCACACCGTCCCATGGACTTGGTGGTCATTGGCAGTCCGTCCGGGATGCACGCCGCGGAAGGCATCGCCGCGGCCGAGCGCGGACTTCACGTTTTAACCGAAAAGCCCATCGATATCAGCACGAAGCGGGCAGACGCTCTGATCGAAGCAACGCGAACATCGCGCGTGAAGCTCGGGGTTATTTTTCAAGATCGCGTGAAGCCGGACATTCGACGACTCAAGAAGTGGCTCGCTCAGGGCGCGCTTGGAAAAGTATTGTTCGTTGACGCGAAAGTGAACTGGTATCGGCCGGCAGAATACTATGGCAAATCGAAATGGCGCGGAACGCTGGCCCTGGACGGCGGTGGCGCCTTGATGAATCAGGGCGTGCATACCGTGGACCTGCTGTTGTGGCTGCTGGGTGACGTGACGCGGGTGCAGGCACGAACCGCCACCGCGCTACACAAGATAGAATCCGAAGATACTGCGGTTGCTATCCTTGAGTTTGCCAACGGCGCGCTTGGAACCTTGCACGCGACCACCGCCGCATATCCCGGCTATCCACGCCGAGTCGAGATCACGGGATCGGAAGGCACGGTGATTCTCGAGCACGACCGCATTATCGCGGCCGATCTTCGTCAGCCTCCAGCTGATTTCGCGCAGGACGCACCTGCGGACACCAATGCGAGCGCATCGTCCGCGGCGGTGACCGATGTTCGTGGGCATCAAGCGGTCCTGGAGGATTTTCTCCGGGCGATAGAACACGATGCGATACCCATTTGCGATGGTTTGGAAGGACGAAGGAGCGTAGCGCTGATCGAAACGATCTACGGCGCCGCACGCGACCACGGCGCCATTGTCTCCTCGTAACGCCGGCACTTGCGCCTCCTTGTTGGGGGGCGCAGCACTGCTGCGCCTCAGCTAGGCACGATCTTCCGCTGAAAGATCTGCTAGAGGTACGCCGCTTTCGTGCAAAATTCTCCCTCTTGACAAACGATCGCTGGGCGAAGAATCTCTCTGGCGGCGCTTGGCGATCGACGGCGTCGATTTTTTTGCGATTCAGGGTTAAACGCTTAAGGAGCACGAATGCCTCTAACCCGGCGTGAGCTTTGCCTGATGCTGCCGGCCGCGATATTGCCAACAGCTACCGTAGTCGCAGAACTGACCGCGCAGGACACTTCCCTGCCATCCGCAACATGGATGTTCGACCAACTCCCTATGAGCCCTGAGAACGGCGCCGAATTTCGCTCGATTCTGAAAGGCAAATTGGCCACCGGGGAATCGCTGGAGGCCCACGAGACGACGCTGCCGGTAGGCGGAGCGCCTCATCCCCCGCACCATCACGCGCATTCCGAAATGTGGCTGATGCGCGAAGGAACCATCGAGATCAACATCAACGGGACGAACCACCGCTTGGGACCGGGCGGCGTCGGATTTGTGCGCTCGAACGAAGAACACGGCATCAAGAACGTGGGCACCACGCCGGCAACCTATTTTGTCGTAGCCGTAGGGCCTGGAGCGGCCTGAAGGAGATCGCATGAAAAACGTTGTGAGCATCGCTTGCTTGCTGTTCATCGCCTCCTTCTTGCCGACGGCAAAGGCCGCAGGGCCGTCGAGCTACGATCTGCGTTCGCCGGATAAGCGAATCGAAGTGCGCATCCGCACCGCGGAAGGCTTGCGCTACGACGTGGTATTGAACGGAAGAGCGATTCTGGAAAACTCCTCGCTGTCCCTCAACGTCGATCACACGACGTTTGGCAAAGACGCAGCGAACGTAATTCACGCCAAGGAAAGCAGCCACGACGAAATGATTGAGCCGGTGGTTCGCCAGAAATTCGCGAAAATCCGCGACCATTACAACGAATTGCGCCTGGAAATGGAGGGTGGCTACGGGGTAACGTTCCGCGCGTACAACGAAGGCGTGGCCTACCGGCTGGAAACATCGCTGCCGCAGCAAGAAGTCAAAATCTACGGCGAGGAAATGAACCTGAGTTTTTCCGCCAACGACATCGTGTTTTACCCGCAGGAAGACAGCTTCATGTCGCACAATGAGCGGAAATATCTGCCCCAGCGTTTGTCGGAGATTCTGCCCGCATTTATCGCGACGCTGCCGGCGGTTGTCGATGTCGGCCAAGGGGCGAAGGTCGCGGTTGCCGAGTCCGACGTCGAGGAATATCCCGGCTTGTGGTTGCGCGGCACCGGCGGATTCGGACTGGCCGCGACGTTTCCTCCCTATCCTTTGCAGGAGAAGCGGGAGAACGAGCTGGATGTGCGCGTTACCGAAGCGGCGGACTACATCGCCGTCACGCGTGGCACGCGCTCGTTTCCTTGGCGGGTGTTGGGAATTGTCGATCGCGACGAGGATCTGTTGACGAACCAGATTGTGTACTTGCTCGAGAAACCGTCGCAGGTGCAGGACACCTCGTGGATAAAACCAGGCAAGGTGTCGTGGGACTGGTGGAACGCGAACAACGTCTACGGCGTAGATTTCAAGGCAGGCATCAACACGGCGACGTACAAGTACTACATCGATTTCGCATCGAAGTACACGATCCCATACATCATTCTGGATGCCGGCTGGTACAAGGCCGGAAATTGCCTCGAGGTGGTACCGGAAATAAACATGGAGGAGCTTGCTGCGTACGCGAAGCAAAAGAACGTCGGCATCATTTTGTGGCTGGCGTGGAAAACGCTGGACGACCAACTCGAGCCGGCGCTGGATCAATACGTCAAGTGGGGAGTCAAGGGAATCAAGGTCGATTTCATGCAGCGCAGCGACCAACTGCTGATCAACTACTACCACAAGGTGAGTCGCGAAACGGCCAAGCGCAAGATGCTGGTGGATTTTCATGGTGACCAGAAACCCGCGACGATGACGCGCACGTGGCCGAACCTGATCAGCACCGAAGGCGTCCGCGGCATGGAATGGGACAAGTGGAGCGCGGAGACCGATCCGAAACACAGCGCCACCCTGCCTTTCACGCGAATGTTTCTTGGTCCGATGGATTACACGCCCGGTGCGATGCTCAATGCGCAAAAGGTCAGCTTTGCTCCGATCTTTAATCGGCCGATGAGTCTCGGCACGCGATGCCAGCAGCTGGCACTTTATGTGATCTACGAGAGCCCGCTGCAGATGTTGTCGGACAGCCCTTCGAACTATTTGCGCGAACCGGAGATGATGGACTTTCTGGGTCCGGTGCCGTCGGTATGGGACGATACGAAGGTGTTGACCGGGAAAATTTCCGAATACGTAGCGGTGGCGCGCCGATTTGGCCGCGACTGGTACGTCGGGGCGATGACCGATTGGACGCCGCGAGAGCTGGAGATCGATTTCTCCTTTTTGCCCGAGGGCAATTTCCAGATGGAATCGTTCGAGGACGGCGTGAACGCCGATCGCCAGGCCAGCGACTACAAGATGACGAAGACGCAAGTGAACAAAACGACGAAGTTAAAGGTTAAGCTGGCTCCGGGCGGCGGCTGGGCGGCAAGAATCGTCCCATAGCCTTCGCACTGAGTTTTCTGTTGATCGATCGCGGCCGATGGCGCAGGCTTATCCACCAAACTCTTGACGACCTCAACGCCAGGAACAGCGAACTTCGAAACGCGCCCGCCGAACCGACGCTGGGGCATCGCGCTGCTGCTGGGCTTCGGCGTGCTCGTTAATTACTTTGACCGCGTGAACCTTTCGGTTTCGCAACAAGCGCTCACCGACGTCTTCGGAATATCCGCGGTGACCTTCGGCTACCTCTCCAGTTTCTATAACTGGCCGTATGCGGCTTTGCAGCTTCCCTGCGGCCTTTTGCTGGATCGCTTCGGCGTGAGGCGGGTGGGCCGAATCAGCACGATTGTCTGGAGCGTCGCTTCTTTCGCCGCGGCAGCTGCGACACGAATTCAGGCGCTGTTTGCCGCCCGATTCTTGCTGGGCATCGGCGAAGCTCCGACATTTCCCGCGAACGCCAAGGCCGTCGGCTACTGGTTCCCACAGCAGGAGCGGAGCCTGGCGACGGCCATGTTCGATTCGGCCGCAAAATTTGCGCCTGGCCTGGGCGTTCCGATCATCGGAATTTTCATGCTGCATTTTGGGTGGCGGTGGAGTTTCGTGGCGACGGGCCTGGTCAGCCTGCTGTATTTCGCGCTGTTCTACGCATTCTACCGGAACCCGAGCGAAGACAGGGCGCTGACCACCGCCGAGCGCGAGTTCATCGCCAAAGGCGGAGCCCAACCGGAAGATCAAGCCAAGGCTGCCAAGGGCGCGCCACTTTTGTATTTGCTGGAGCAACCCAAGGTTTGGGGACTCGCTCTGGGTTTCGCCTCCTATAACTATACTTTCTATTTGCTGCTCGCCTGGCTGCCCTCTTATCTTTCCACCGCGCTGCACATCGATCTATTTCATTCGGTGCTGTACAGCAGCGTGCCCTGGCTGTTCGCCGGTGTCGTCGATCTGTGCATCGGCGGTTTGCTTGTGGATGCATTGATTAAGCGCGGCTGGAATGCCGTTCGCGTCCGGCAAGTGGTGTTGGTCGGGGGCACAAGCCTGGGACTCGGGATTTTCGGCGCGACGCAGTCTCTCACCCCCTGGGCCGCAGTTTTCTGGATCAGCGTTTCGCTGGGAGGTTTGTCTGCGGCATCGCCGGTCGGATGGTCGATCCCATCGCTGATCGCGCCGCGGGAAAGCGTCGGTACACTCGGGGGCATCATGAATTTGGCCAACCAGCTTGCAGGAATCGCCGCGCCGATTGTGACCGGATATATTCTGCACGCCACGCACTCGTTTTCGTGGGCGTTTGGTGCGGCCGCGGCATTTTTGGTGATCGGAATTGCGGGCTATATTTTCCTGCTGGGCCGAATCGAACCGATCCCCGAACCGGCGTAAGGGACTTCGACTGTCGCCTTGCAATCTACCACCATCTTGTAGGCACACAGCGCTGCTCTGCCCGAGCTTGCCCGCCCCTAAAATCTGGGCAGTGAGGTTCTAACGCCGAAACCAGGCGACAAAGCCCGCAACTTCCGCTTGAATCTTGTCGGTTACAGCCGCGACGCCGTCCTCGGCCCGGAAATCCGACTAAAAAAGACTTCCCGCCACCTGCTCCGCGACGAGATTGACCTTTTGGCGGCGCATTTCCTCAGTCATCGACGGATCGTCTCCGGGGCTGGAACTCAAGCTCACAACGAAAGCCTGATCCCGCACCCGCCCCACGACCATTTCGGCAGACATGCGCCCCTTGCCCGCACTGCTGCACGCCACGGCCTCATTGCCAATCGCCCGAACAGGATTGCTTTTCGGCGGGCATTGCGCGAGGTAGGTGGGAAATTGCTTGGGGACGTCGGTCATGATGTTGACCGCGACGCGCAGTTGGCGAACCACAGCGCCTTGCGGCCTGGAATATTCGCAGATCCCTTCGCCGCGGTCGCTGACCTTGGCTGTCAGAGTCACGTCACCGCCAAGAATGCCGCGTGCTGTCGCTTCATTGATCCAAGGACACTTCGCTTGGGCATGACACACGCCAGGCATAACGATCACCAGGCCGGCCAGCAGTGTGGGAGAGATTCGCATCACGTTCGATTGGAGTTTCGTCGTCCGGGTAGCGCGCTACGATTTCGTCGCGGGCTTCAACGCTTCCGCCTTCAGGATCTTCCCGCCTTCCTGAATGACGTAGAGACGGTTTACTTCCAGGTCTTTCACTTGATCGACTTGCCCGCTCAACCAGCGAATCTCCACCGTGTCCACCTTCGCCGCTTGCTCCAGGCCAAAGTGCATGCGCATATCATTCTGCGAAAAGTAGCTGCCGCCGCTGCGCAGTTCGTCCATCTGAACCAGCGGTTTCTCTGCGCTCGCGACCGTCTTGGCGGTCACGATCACGCGACTCCCGATGCCGGTACGATTGGATTTCACGCCCACCAGTTTGATCTTGATCCAGTTTCGATTGAGCGTTGAGTCACAACGCAGCAGCTGCGGAATGGTATTCACGCAATTAACGGCGATATCAAGGTCGCCATCGTTGTCGTAATCGCCGAAGGCGCAACCGCGCGCGGGAGCGGTCTCCACAATTCCCGGCCCGCCTTGCTTGGTGACCTCCTCGAACCGCCCATTGCGCAAGTTGCGGTAGAGATACTTTTGTTCGGCATATTTGAGGTCAGCCTTGGATTTGTCCACCTCGGGATAGACGTGGCCGTTGGACATCAAAATGTCGAGCCAACCGTCGTTGTCCATGTCGAAGAAGCCCACGCCCCAGCCCAGCAGCCGCGTGTTGACACCGAGCCCGCTCGGATAGGTGCGATCCTCGAATACGCCATCGCCGATATTCGTGTACAGCGAGTCGGTATCGCCGGCGAAGTTGGTCTTCACAATATCGAGGTTGCCGTCGCGGTTATAGTCGCCGATCGAAACACCCATGCCGGCCTGGGGCTTGGCCTCAGCGGAGAGCGCTGCGCCGACATCGATCGCCACGTCCTTGAAGGTGCCGTCCTTCTGATTCAGATACAGCGTAGCCGGGGCGGAGTCGTTGGCCACGTAGATGTCCGGCCAGCCATCGTTGTCAAGATCGGACGCGGCAACGCTGAGACCATAGGTGCCAACCGCGTTCCACATCCCCGACTTTTGGCTCACGTCGCTGAACGTTCCGTCTCCGTTGTTGTGATACAGAATATTTTTTCCGCCTGGCAACCCGGGGGGACCGCACGCGGTAAGAATGCCTTTGTAAGTACACGGACCTTCCTCCGGCAGAGGCGCGGTCTTCAGGTCAAAATCAACATAGTTCGCCACAAACAAATCGAGATGCCCGTCGCGATCGTAGTCAACCCAGGTGCAACCGGTATTCCAGCGCGTCTTGGATCCCGGCTGCAGCAGCCCCGCGCGTTCCGTCACGTCGGTAAAGGTTCCATTGCCGTTGTTGCGGTAGAGGACATTTTGCCCGTAATAGGTGACAAAGAGATCGTCATTGCCGTCGTTGTCGTAATCCCCGACGCAGCAAGCTTGTCCCCAACCGGTGCGGACTTCCAGGCCGGAGCCCTTCGTGACATCGATAAACGTGCCATCCCGGTTGTTCTTGAACAAATGACAATGTGGCTCGTGGCCCTTGGCGAATCCGTCCAGCCGCCAGCCATTCACGAGAAAGACGTCCAGCCAGCCATCGTTGTCGTAGTCGTAGAAGGCGAGGCCGCAGCCGGTGGTTTCGAGCAGATATTTATTCTTCCCCACGCCGCCGTATATGGTTTCGACGTCGAGTCCCGAACCTTTCACCACATCCACGAAACTCACGCCGAGCGGCGTGCCTTCAATCGGCGACTTGGGACCTGGGGGAGGCGGAGCGGGTTTGGCGTCGTAAGTGCGCTCGATAGGGCCAATCTTGTTTTTTGTGTCGCTCTGCGGCGACTCCTGCTGCTGAACACGAGCGGCCAGCGCCAAAATATCTGGAAACGGAAGTACGAGGGCCGTGCGGCTCAGCGAACGAAGAAACTTGCGGCGATCCCAATTGAACACAAATACTCCTCAGCTAATTCTGACCGTTGCCGCCGGCGACGACCGGTTTTAGGTCCGTGTGCATGTGCCAGGGCACGCTCTCGGTAGAAATCTCGGGATGCTTGCGCAGAAAATCGAGCGAATACGTCGGAGCCGCGGGATCGATTCGCTTGGTGGCATACAACGCGGCTTGTTCGGCCGCCTCCGCCTTCATGCCCTTGCGACGATACAAAATGGCGAGATTGTAGTGCGCCGCGACATCGTCAGGGTCAATCGCCTGCAGTGCTTTAAACTGGGCCATGGCGTCATCCGCACGATGCTGCTGATAATAGGCGATGCCTAGCTCCCGACGGGCATCGCGCGATTGCGGATACTGCTCCACAACCCTTTCCAGATTGGCGACTTCGGTCTCCGGATGCCCCTCGCGACGCTCCACCAGCGCAAGATAATACAGTGCGCGCGCGTAGTCCGGATGCAACTGTAGCGCCTTTTCCAGAGCTGGCCGCGCCAGCGAATATTTTTCCCATTCGATATACGTCAGTCCCACATTCACGTAGCCGTCGTCGTAGTCGGGCCGCAGCTTCACGACCTGTTCGAATGCCTCGATCGCATCGGAATATTGCAACTGATCGAGGAATCCGATGCCCACATTGTTCCAGCGCATCCAGTCCTGGTTGTCACCGGGCGCCGCAGGAGTGGGATGATTCATGCCCACGGTCAATTCGCGGGTCCGGGAAGCCAGCTCCACGACGGGATAAAGCGGATGATCGGGACCGAAGACATTGTTTAGATAACTTTGCCGCAGATGGCGATAGTTCACACGGGCCGTGATGCTCAGCGGTCCTTTCGCGTTAGGCGGAATCTGGAATTCATAGCGCACCAGCGCGGAACGCCCCGACTGAATCGAGTTGTCGTAGGCCATGGAATGGATCGTCCAAACTTTGTGGTTGTCGACAAACTCGCCGGACACATTGACCGGCCGGTTCGTAAAGCTGTGCGCGCGCGTATCCAGCATGCCGTCCGGCTTCAAAAATCCACTGTGATAGCTCTCGTTTCCGGCGGCGTCCTTCACCGTGAACTCGACCCACGCCTCGTAGAGATCACGAACTTCCGGAATCAGCGAGTGACCAATATTTTTGTTCTGGATCACCACGTACGCTTCCACCATGTCGTTTGGTTCCAACTGAAACGGTTGCGACCCGAGCGGCGCGATCATCTTGTCGTCGCCAGTTTTCTTCAGCGCAAAAATATCCACATTTAAAAAGTTCCCCGCCTTCAGGAACTCGATCGTTTTCTGCAGTTGCTCGTCGAAGCCATAGTAATAAGGCACCGCTGTGTTTCCGGCCAACCAACGATGCGAAGCAAACCAACCCGCCTTCGCGCCATACTCGGGCAACGTCGCCAACGAACGGCGCATATGGCAGCCCTGGCACGTGTTGAAGTCCGTGGAGTAGAACGTCAGCGGATTGCGCTTGGAGAACTTGGAGTTCTGCCACTCGTCATAAACCGTAAACGCACGGATGAACTTGTACTCGTTCAGCGGGTTCGGCAGGTTGGCTTTGTGGCAGGCGGCACAGAATTCGGGATCACGATAAAACGGCTGCATCACCGCCTTGGAGTGTCGCTCGGGATGCTCGAGGATATCGCCGAACGGAACTTGGCCGGGAATGCGATTGCCGTTTTCGTCCACCATCACCGCGGGAACGCCCATCACATAGCCGCCATTGCCTGAGGTCGACAGCAATCGCTGCACCGAATGACAGGTGGTGCACGTCAAACCGTCCTTGTCAAAGCTGCGATCAACGTGCGAGTCCTGCGTCAGCCCGCCCGACAGCACGACGATCGGATTGTGGCAGCTATCGCAGTGTCGCGAGAACTCGATACCTTTGGTGCGCACCAGGATGTTGACGCTGGTCCGGTAAAACGGCGTGCGGAATGAGTTGGAGTGCAAGGCCTGACGCCATTGCGCGTAGGCTTCCTCGTGGCAATGCCCGCAGTACTCAGCTTCGGGAAAAGCGCCCGGCTGAATGAACGTGTTGCCCTCGATGGCGGCGTTGCCGGGGAGCGATAGATTATCTTTACCGAAACGAAAATTGTAACTCTGCCGTATCCTGTCGGCATATTTCTGCCCATCAAGGCTGTCGTCGGATTGGCTGTAGGTAGTAAACTTCGCCGTCACCAGGAGCAATATAACGCTCACCACCAAACCCGCGAGGATTCGTCCTATGCGAGACTTCATCGCCATCTGCCTCGATGACCTTCCACTCCGTCCAACGCGGCCCGCAGCGTCTGCCCGATTGGGTCCGGGCCGGCCCTTTAGCCGTGCCGAAAAGATCGGCTATTCATCGCCGCTGAGGGCCGATTTCCTATAAACTATGGCAAGTCGTGCATTCTGGTATAGCCCATACTGAACATCCTGTAAATGGCGCCATCCGCAAGCGCAGAGTCATTGCTGCCCAGGGCTACGGTCGGGTCTTCTCCAGCTCGTCGGCTTTTTGACGCTCGGCTGCAGCTTCCGCATTCTTGCCTTGCCGTTCCAGCGCTTTGGCTAAGCCGCGATGTGCTTCGGCGTAATCGGAATCATCGCTGAGCGCCTCCTGGTAGCGCTCGATAGCATCCGCGACCTGCCCTTTCTGCAGCAGAGAGTTGCCGGTATTGGTTGACACCTCCGCCCTCTGACGATTCATGGCCACGCGCTCCAACTCTGCACCCTTCTTGCGCTCGGCCGCAGCCTCCGCCGTTTGGCCCTGTTGCACCAGCACCGCGGCCAGGGTCAGATGAGACTCGGGCCGGTCCGGCATCTGGCGAATCGCCAGGCGCAGCGCGTCGGCGGCTTCGGGCAGTTTGTTCATCTTTTGATAGAGACTCCCCAGCGTCGCCCAGCCGTCCGCATTCGCGGGGTGCAGCTTCATCGCCAACCCCAATTCCCGCGCCGCATCATCATAGCGGCCATCCTGCATATACAGGACGCCCAGCGTGTAATGAGGTTCATGCGCCGAAGGATTTAGCTTGACCGCAGTCTCCAACTCAGGAATCGCGCCGGCATTGTCATCTTTTAGCTTGAGCGCGAGCCCCAGATTGTAGTGAAGCTGAAAGCTCGAAGGATTGCTCTTGAGGCCCGCGCTCAGGACGCGAATGGCCTCATCCACTTCGTTCATTTGCAAATACGCAGCCGCCAGATTTTCATGCGCCGTGGCGTCGTGGGGTTTCTGTTCGAGCCGACGCTCCAGAAACGGAATGGCGTCCTTCGCATTCCCGGTGAGCAGCAGGGCGAGTCCTAGGCTCGACGCCGCTTCCGCGTTCCTGGGCTCCGCTTTGACTACCTGGCGAAGCAAAGGCACGGCTTCAACATTATGTTCGCCGTGCTGCAGTGCCAGAGCTAGCTGATACTTCGCTTCCGTAGACCTGGAGTCGAGACGGATCGCGCGCTGGAATGCCGCGACGGCCTTTTCGTCTTCGTTGGTCGCCGCATAAGCCTTGCCGAGTTCGGTCGCGGCGACCGCATTCTCCGGTGCCAGCTGGCAAGCTTGCGTTAGCTCGACAACTGCCGGCGCCGCCTGTTCCTGCATCAGCAGCGCCACTCCCAGATGCAGGTGAGCGGGCGCGAACCGTGGGTTGAGCTGAATCGCTTTCTGAAATTCGCCGACCGCCGAAGACCAACTCCGCTGCTGCGCGTAGAGCGAACCCAAGCCGTCATGGAGCTCTGTGTTCTGCGGCGACGCGGCAACGGCCGTGTTCATCTTGGCGATCGCTTCCGGAAGCTGACCCGTTGCGGCCAACGCGCGCGCGTACGCTTCAAGCACATCCGCTGGCGGCACGCCAGACGAAGTGGGACCAGACGTTTGCCGTGCCTCGGCTTCGACTTCTTTGAATAAAACGATCGCTTTCGTGTAAGCACCGGTCTGCTCATAGGCCCACGCCAAACTGGCCTGCGCAGATACATCGCCAGGCTTCAGCACGAGCGCTGTTTCCAGTTCTTTCATCGCTTGTGAAAATTTCCCGAGCCGCACGAGGACGGCGCCCAGGGCACTGTGCCCTTCTTCGATTTGCGGCACCAGGCGAACCACCTTCTCCAACTCTGCTTCCGCGGTCTTGAGATCGTTGTTCATGGCCGCCGTCGTGCCCGCTCGATAGGCTTCCTGCGCTTCTTCGCTGATTTCGGCGCGCGATCCCGGCGGCGACGCAGTTTGCAACGCGAACCCACGCCCGGTCACTAACCCCAGCATCAAAACGAAAAGAAAGCGTAATGGGTGCCTGTTTAAAGGTGCCGTTCGAACCCAGACATTGCCAGAGCCGATACGCGAGCTATTCGCAAGAAACATGACGTGAACGGGAACTCCGATGTGTCGTTGGATCAGCGTATTCGCTGAAAGTATAGTAGCCTCGTCGCTTCGATTGGCCAATGGTCCGACGCATTGAGGAAAAGAGAAATCGGCCGGTGTGCCAAACCAGGTAACCACGCGGTTCATAACAATTTGGTGACGCGACTATGGTCCTCGCTACAAGGCCGCTTGACCCACTCTATCGCTCAGGGTGGCAGGCATCACCCGCTGAGCCTCCATCTGATTTGAGCGAGATGTAACTTGTGAAGGTACACCAGGAGGAATGGCATGAAGACGCTGATGGCGCTCGCGGTGGCTCTCGCTGCATTGTTCCCGATTTGCCTGCGGGCTACCCCAGCAAAGCCCGCGATGGAAGTGGTGGTGCTTGGTTCTGGCGGGCCACGGGCGTTCGGGAGGGGCGGGTCAAGCTTCATCGTGGTTATCGGAGGGAAGCCGCGGATTTTGGTGGATGCCGGACCGGGCGCGTTCCTACGGATTGGAGAATTGGACCTGAATTTAGAACAAGTCGATACAGTTCTGCTGACACATCTGCATATCGATCACAGTGGGGACCTGGCGGCTTTCTTCAATGCGCGAGCGCTTACCAGTGACGGACCAATCGTGTACCGGATTTTTGGGCCGGATGGAGCGGGGCTATTCCCCAAGACTTCGCGATTTGTGGATTTGCTGGTCGGAGGTGACGGTGCGTTTGCTTACCAAAAGACGTTTGGCGCGCACGAATCGTTTGCTGTCCGCGATCTGGCAATTAGCTTGGATTCCGCACGCGCTAAGATCGTGGATGAGGATGGCTTGGTGGTGGAAGAAATCGCGACGCATCACGGCGACTGTCCGTCGGTGGCTTACCGGATTTCTTACCGGGGCGTCGTGCTGGTTTTCTCGGGAGACATGGATGCGTCCGCGCTCCCCAATCTGGTGGGATTGGCGAAGAATGCAGACTTGCTGATTTTCAATTGCGCGGTGCTTGACCCTCCGGGGTCACCATCGCAGTTGTACGATCTGCATACGCCACCGAGGAAAATTGGAGCAGCCGCGCGAGACAGTGGGGTTAAGAGTTTGTTGCTGAGCCATCTTGCGCCCGACGTCGAAGGGGAGGAGGTTGCGGTGCGGAAATCAATTCGCGCAGCCTTTCCAGGGCCGGTTGGGTTCGCGAGCGACAAATTGCGCGTGCCGGTCGGGAACTGAGCGAGAACGACCGGTCGGGGATACCGGCAAGCACTTAGCTCTGCGCGGCTTTAGCTTCTTTTGATTCAAGCCGGGCGCGGATCGCTTTCATTTGTTCGCGGCTTGCCGCGGTCCGCATCCGGCCGTTCGGCGTGGCGTCAATCAGCTTTTCCAGGTTAGCGCAAAATTTTGGTCCATAAGTCGAGCGAATCTCGCCAAGCAGCAGTTCGAATTTCGAGAACACGCCAATGTGCTCGCCGTTGCTGTCGTTGAACAGCTCCAGACTGATAGCCCCGTTGTTGACCAATGCCGCCGCCATGTCCCAATAGGTTGCGACCATGCGCAAATGACCGCTGTGCTCGCCAAACATCGCCTGACTGAAGTCCGCCATGGACTCCGGATTAAACTCACGGAAATACCAGTCGCGCGCTTTGCGCATGGTATCTTCGCGACGCAGTTCGTACAGTTTGAGAATAAGACCGGCTTCTTCTTGTTTCGACATGAACCCAGATACTCCTTTTGGTGGTGCCCGATGCGAGACCAGCATCGCGCATTCTGAGTGTAACAGAGCATTGCAAATCGTTGTCGGCCGCCTCCATATGCATGCCCTGAACTCGATCCCCAAATAAATATTGCCGGTTGACGGTATACTTCGAAACTATGCGCTTACCTGAACCGACAGCCGGCCGCAGCCAACGCCGGGTGACCAGCAGCTAGCCGGGAGGATGGGGCCCTGCCAGGAAGCCGCCATCGAGGGTTAAGGACTGGCCGGTCATGAATGATGCGCGGTCAGAGCACATCCACAGGACGGCTTCGGCGATTTCCTGGGGCCTTCCAAACCGGCCGATGGGATGAAGAGAGAGAATGAACTTATTGAACTCCGGGTCGGCAAAGGCGCGCTCGGCCATAGCGGTCTCGATCACCGCAGGGCACACCACGTTCACTCGGATGCCGCTTCGAGCGTTCTCGAGGGCCGCAGCCTTTGTTAGCCCGATCACCCCATGTTTGCTCGCACAATACGTAGCTGCTCCTGCGGCACCGATCAAGCCCGCGACCGATGCCATGTTTACAATGGCCCCGCCACCCCCTTGCTTGAGCATTTGGCGAATTTCATATTTCAGGCAGAGCCAGGTTCCCTTGAGATTGATGTCGATGGTGCGATCCCAGTCCTCTTCGGATTGTTCGGTGACGGGTACCCAAATACCCTCGATCCCGGCGTTGTTGAAGGCGACATCCAAGCGACCAAATTGATCCACCGTCTTCTGGACGAGCATTTCCACGTCGGAGGCTTTCGACACGTCGGCTTTCACGAACAAGCCATCGCCGCCCGCGGCACGAATTAGACTTATGGTTTCTTTTCCTTCTAGCTCGCGCCGGCCCGCAACCACCAACTTGGCTCCCGCCTGGGCGAAAAGTACGGCGGCGTCACGGCCGATGCCCGAAGTCCCGCCGGTTACGAGTGCAACTTTGCTTTTCAATTCCACAACCATATTTTTCCCTTCACGAATCAGATTGCCGAAAAGGACGTGGCAGAGTTTAGCCTTTACGCGAGGGTGTCGTCAAAATAGATGCGCTCCTGGCCCAGTCAACGGTTTAAATCGTACCATACAGAATCCTGGTCCGGCCGATGTCCGAATACGCGACCGTTCGGGAGCTGGCCGTGTGGCCGAATCGCATCGCGCGGGTTTGCCCGTATTGAAGCGCTGAGGTAGACTTCATGGCCGATGACGGATACTTCCGCGATAGTTGGTCGCACTGTCTCACACTACAGCGTCCTGGAAAAACTGGGTGGTGGCGGGATGGGTGTGGTTTACAAAGCCAGGGATACGCGCCTCGGCCGGAGCGTTGCGCTGAAATTCCTTCCCGACGACATTTCACAAGACTCGCAGGCGATTGAACGATTTCGCCGCGAAGCCCGAGCTGCATCCTCTCTCAATCATCCCAACATCTGCACAATTTACGATGTTGGGGAATTCGAAGGGCGTCCCTTCATCGCCATGGAACTGCTGGAAGGACAGACACTGAAGTATCGGATTTCCGGGAAGCCCATCGCGATTTCTGAAGTCCTCGATATTGGGATACAAATTGTCGATGGCCTCGCAGCCGCTCACGCGAAGGGAATCGTCCACCGCGACATCAAGCCCGCCAACATTTTCCTTGTTGAAACAGGTTCAGCCAAAATCCTGGACTTCGGACTGGCAAAGCTGGGAAAGCAAGAGCAGCAGATGGCGGAGACCCTTGCCGAATCGTCCTTGCGCACGCGGGTGGACATGGCCGACGGTGCTCTTCTGACCAGCCCAGGCAGCTCGATCGGTACAGTGGCTTACATGTCCCCGGAGCAGGCGCGTGGCGATGAGTTGGACCCACGTTCGGATTTGTTCTCGCTCGGCGTGGTGCTCTATGAGATGTCCACGGGCGTGGTTCCCTTTTCCGGCTCGACCGTCGCGCTTATTTTCGATGGCATCCTGCGGTCGGAGGCGGCTCCGGCGACCACCTTAAATCCTAAATTGCCGGTCGCCATCGAAAACATTTTCGCCAAGGCCCTCGAAAAGGATACGGATCTGCGGTACCAGACGGCCGCCGAACTGCGCACCGACATGAAGCGCCTTAAACGTGACCTGGATTCGAATCGCCGTCCGGCTGCGGACAAGCCGGAGGCGTCGAGTGCGCACCTGGCTGCGGCCGCTCCCGCAAGTAAGTCGGTGGCCGTGCTCTATTTTGAAAATCAGAGTGGCTCCAAGGAAGACGAATACCTGCGCGATGGCATTACGGAGGATGTCATCACCGAACTCTCTAAAATCCAAGGCCTGAATACCTTTTCGCGCCCCACCGTTCTTGCTTTCCGGGATAAGCCGACGACCCCGGCGCAGATGGGTCAGTTGCTGGGCGCGGGGTATGTCCTTACCGGTACCGTGCGCCGCGTTGGCGTACGGCTGCGCATCAGCGCGCAGCTGATTGACACGCGCACCGATTTTACCCTTTGGTCGGAGCGCTTCGATCGAGAGATGAAAGACGTTTTCGAAGTGCAGGACGAGATGGCACGCAAAATTGCCGAGGCCCTGCGTGTAAAACTCTCTCCACAGGAATTGGAAGCACTTGCCGACAAGCCGACAGAAAGCACTCAAGCTTATGATCTGTACCTGCGTGGCAAACGCTACGCCCGGCGGCAGACTCGGCAGGATGTCGAGTTCGCGTTGCAGATGTTCGACAACGCTGTTGTTCTAGATCCCAGCTTCGCCCTGGCCTATGCCGCTTGCGCCAACGCCTGCGCCATGTACTACTCCATCTTCACCCGGGATCAGATTTGGATTGAGCGCGCCCGGGAGGCCTCCGGAAAGGCCGTGGCTCTACGGTGGGATCTGCCCGAAGTGCAGGTCAGCCAGGCTTGGGTTCTCTACGCTGCTGGACTCTATGACGAAGCCGTGCGCATGGTCAAAAAGGCCATCGAACGCAAGCGGGACTGCGAAGGCGCTTATTACCTGCTCTTCCGCGGCCTGTTCGCCGCGGGGCGCTGTCAGGAAGTTGTCGATCTTTCGGAATCCGCTATCGAGGCCAGCGGCGAAGACTACAATGTTTATGTCCCAATCCTCAATTCTCTGGGTTCGTTGGAAAAAGAAGAGCTCAGTCTCAACATGACCCGAAGATTCAGCACCGCTCTCGAGAATCATTTGAAACACGTACCCGAGGATGCGCGGGCACGCGTCCTGCTGGGCGCCAACTACGCCGGATTAAAACGGGAGCAAGAGGCTTTGCGCGAACTCCACATGGCGGTCACCTTGCGCGCCGACGAATCCTCGATTCTCTACAACGCCGCTTGTACCTACTGCCGCCTGAATAAGAAGGCAGAAGCCTTGGAGGCCCTCCGCAAAGCTTGGGATGCCGGTTCACGGGATCCGGTGTGGACTCGTCGCGACCCCGATCTTACCCTTCTACATGGCGACCCGGAGTTTGAACGACTGTACCCCGAGAAGCCCCTCGGGCCGCCCGCTTCCCACTAGTTCGATCAAAACGACAGCGACGCTATTACCGGTCATATCACGATTTCGAGTGACGGTAAGACTCGTACACACCACCCAGAGCTCATCAGGGCCCGGATGCCAAAGTCAAAAGGATCACTGCAGAGGCGCATACTCCGCTTTGGCTTCTTTCCGGATGGCGATGTCAGGATCGGCTGTTCCGTAGCGTAAGGAAGCCTTGATCGAGGCAGGGGCTTTATCGCGGGCGTTGTCGTCTTTGGCTGCTTCGAGGCCGTTGGCGCGTGCCAAGCCCAGGCGCGAGTGCGCCCCACCGGAAATGCGCGGCGTAACTCAGGTTGACTCTTGGCGTTCCCTTTTGCCCTCATTGCTCGCCCGATTTATTTCTCTCCTTGACAGCTTAGGAGTGGTTGCGCTAGTCTCCTAACTATCTTAGGAGGCCTGGTGAACGAGCAAGCTCAGCTACTTCCTGGCACTCTCGATCTCCTCATTCTGAGGGCGGTCTCGCTCGGCCCACTTCACGGGTACGGCATCCTTCTGCGTATCGGACAGATCTCCGGCAACGCACTGCTGATCGAACAGGGCGCACTCTATCCCGGTTTGTTTCGCCTGGTGCGTCAAGGACTGCTCAAGCCGAGCTGGGGCACGTCGGAGAACAATCGCCGGGCCAAGTTTTACGAACTCACCACAGCGGGCCGCAAGCGTCTGCGCGAAGAAACTGCCAACTGGAATCGGCTCGTGACCGCCATCGGTGCTGCCCTCGGTGCTCAACCTTTGTAGGGACTGGGTTTGTAGGCGTAGACCCGGTACCCCGGAGGAAATATGAAACTCCTCGACTCGCTTCGTTTCCGCATCGCCACTATTTTCCAGCGTTCGAAGATGAATGCCGAAATGGAGGAGGAGCTGCGCTCCCATATCCAGCATCGTGCTGACGATCTGCAGCGTTCAGGTCTTGCTCGTGCCGAAGCCGAGCGTCGTGCCCGTGTGGAGTTCGGCGGCCAGCTTCGCGTCAAGCAGGAATGCCACGAAGCGGCGGGTGGGACGCTGATCGAATCCCTCTGGATGGATCTGCGCTTCGCTGCACGCATGTTGCGCAAGTCTCCCGGCTTTACCGCCGTAGCCGTCGTGACCCTGGCCGTGGCCATTGGGGCAAACGCCGTGGTCTTTGGCGTGTTGAATGCGATGATCCTGCGTCCGTTGAATGTGCCTCAGGCCCAAAGTCTCTGGGGAATCGAGCGCGGGAACGATAAAGCCGTGAATCAATCGTATCCCGACTATCTCGATCTGCGCGAGCGCAACCGCAGCTTTGAGGATCTGGCGGCTTATAACGTCACTTCGGTGGGGCTGGACACGGGCAACAATCCATCCGCCTCCTGGATCCTCGAAGTGACCGGGAACTACTTCGATGCCTTAGGCGTTCAGCCGTATCTTGGCCGTTTCTTCCACGGCGCCGATGAGCATGGCCCGAACAGCGCTCCGTATATCGTGCTCACCTACGCGTTTTGGCACACCCATTTTCAAGATGATCGCGGCGTGGTGGGCCGTGTCGTTCAGCTGAACAAGCATCCTTTCACTATCCTGGGTGTAGCGCCGCCAGAGTTCCGAGGGACTTTGGTGTTCATCTTCCCCGATTTCTGGGTGCCACTTGTAAACCAGGAACAGGTGGAGGGCGTCAATGTGCTGGATGCGCGTGGGAACCGCGGCATTCTGATGGTCATGGGGCATCTGAAAGCGGGGTTCACTCCGTCGCAGGCGGTCGCCGATCTCAACTCGATTGGCTCGTATCTGGAAAAGACCTACCCAAAAGACGATGGCCAAATGACCTTTTCCTTGACGCGTCCAGGTCTCACCGGCGACTGGCTGGGCGGTCCGTTACGCGCATTCCTTGCGGGATTGATGCTGCTCGCGGGATTAATTCTGCTGGCCGCCTGTGCCAACCTGGGCAGCCTGTTTGCCGCCCGCGCCGCCGACCGTTCCCGCGAAGTTGCTGTGCGACTCGCTCTGGGATCGAGCCCGCTGCGAATTCTGCGGCAACTCTTTACCGAAGCCATGCTGATCTCTCTGATCGGAGGCGCTGTGGGCCTATGGGGCAGCATTGAATTGATGCGCGGGCTAAGCGTATGGGAGCTCCTTCCGACAGCCCCAATCCATCTGCCTGTAAGCCCGGACGCAAATGTCTATGGAGTCGCTTTGCTGTTGAGCTTGGCGAGCGCGTTGCTGTTTGGCGCGGTCCCGGTACGGCAGGTGCTTCAAACGGATCCCTATCAAGTCATCAAGTCGGGTTCGACCGCCACAGTGCGGCGGCGGATCTCGATCCGAGACCTGTTGCTTGTGGTGCAAATTGCGATCTGTGCGGTGCTGGTGACTTCGTCGATGGTCGCCGTGCGCGGTCTGCTGCGCTCGCTGCACAGCACTTTCGGCTTTGAGCCACAGAATGCCCTTCTGGTCGGGACAGTCCTGAGCATGGCCGGTTACAGCGGCGACACAACGCCCGCAATGCAAAAGCGCATGATTGAATCTTTGGAAGCCGTTCCCGGCGTAAAGTCCGTGGGACTGGTCGATCGGCTGCCGTTGTATTACGGCGCGAACGGCACCAATGTTTTTACCGACAAAACGACCGATCTGCGGCCGGCAAATGCCGCTGCGGAAGCCGTGCTCTACAAAATATCTCCCGAATACTTCGAAGCCGCCCGGACGACCTTGTTGGCGGGCAGGGCTCTCACCTGGCATGACGACATCCATGCGCCCCGCGTAGCGGTGGTCAATCGGGAGTTTGCCAGCAAGATTTTTGGCTCCGCAACCGAAGCCGTGGACAAGTATTACAAACGGCAGGACGGGACGCGCATACAAGTGGTGGGCATTGTAGAAGACGGAAAATATGGGAGTTTGGCCGAAGATCCACAGCCGGCCATGTTTCTCTCCATCCTGCAATGGCCTTCGAGTCAGTCCTGCCTCGTGGTGCGCACGAATGGCGACCCGCAACTGGCGGCCGCCATCAAGAACACGGTACAGGAACTGGATGCCGGGCTGCCCTTTACGGTCCGCACGTGGAACCAGGAACTGGAAAGCGCTCTGTTTCCTTCGCGTATGGCGACCCTGACGTTAGGTGTCCTGGGCGTGCTAGGCGCCATGCTGTCGATCACCGGCATCTTTGGAATGGCGGCGTATTCGGTCAGCAAGCGGAAGCGGGAGTTGGGAATTCGCATGGCTCTCGGGGCGCAGCGTAAAGAAGTGTTACAGGCAGCGTTGGGACGGGCCTTCAAATTGCTAGCGATTGGTTCGGCAGCCGGATTACTCCTCGGAATTCTCGCGAGCCGCGTGCTGGCTTTCATCGTGTATCAAGCAACCCCCCGCGACCCGCTGGTATTGGCTGCTGTTGTGCTGGCGATGATGCTGCTCGGGCTGCTGGCTACCTGGATTCCGGCGCGACGCGCGCTGTCGGTCGATCCGGTGATACTGCTGCGCGAGGAGTGAAATTGCCCTTGGTGCTTGTCTCTGATGTCGCAACCGTTGCTCTATGACGCGTTACGAGTCGCCTTCTGCGATGTGGGCGCTGGGCTTTAGCCCGGCGTTATCGCGGGTCGTATCGGCCGATTGAGGGTAGTGGTGACTCATGCGTTTCGCCATAGATTGCCCCCTCGCGACCCTTAAGCGCTGCCGTCTCAATCCGCTATCGCAATCCGGAACGCGTACTCATGGCCAACTGCTGAAAGCGGCTACAGTTCTATCTCGCGAACCGCCGAACGCTGAATGAAATCGGCAGCCCGACTACGACCATGTGTACGAGCAGCCCCAGAATCAGGTCATGAAGTTGGTAAGGCCCCCTGGCGTGAAGCGCGGAGAGAGGCAAAACGATAAAACTCATTACATCTTCGACCGCGGCGCCGAAGAACAAGCCGCACACCAGTGGGTGCTCCTTCAAAAAAACCAACTTAAGACTTGCGCCATAATAAATAGCGGCTGCCGAGGAAGCGATAAAGAAGTGCAGCACAACGCCAAGAACATAGGTGCCGACCCCTCCGTGGACGGCCGACCGCCCCAGCAAGCCGGCGGCAATCACCAGGGGAATGTGCCATCCAAACAGAATGCTGGCTTGCAGAAGGTCCAAAGTCCCAGCGATCCCGCCGCCCACTGCGATTGCCAACAGAGCGTTCCCTTTTCCCGATGGCCCCGGTGCAGAATCTCCAGTCATCCGATGTCCTCTCTTCCACTTCTAATTTATCTGCAATCCGCAGTGCGTCCGAGACGCTAGCGAGGGTCTACGATACGCAGGTGAGATCGCGGAAGTCCTGAGCTTGCTCTGAAACACTCTGAATACTTCTGAAATCACGTTGCATCCGGGTGGCCTGGCTGGATAGCATCGCTCCGCGCAAGATTGGCCGGAAGCGATCGGCGTTTCTCAACGGCGTTGGTATACTCAACGGGCGCTATTTTCTATAGACAAGCAGACGGTCGAAACCGATTCCCATATGGAACGCCCCACAACAAAGCTTCGCATCGGCGCATGGTGCGTCAATCCGGCGTCTGGTCAGATTTCACGAGACAGAGAGACCGCCCATGTAGAGGTCCGCACGATGCGACTCCTGCTCTGTCTCGCCGAGCACGCCGGCGAAGTCGTCAGCATCGATGACCTGCTCAACCGGGTCTGGTCTGAGGTCACCGTCGCACCAGACTCTGTCTACCAAGCGGTTGCATCGCTCCGCCGTCTGCTGGGCGACGACCCCAAGCAGCCCACTTACATCGAGACGGTGCCGCGACTCGGGTATCGCATGGTGGCGACGGTCCGTCCCTGGGCAGACCCGTCCATCGCACAAACAGTCTCTTTGCGCGCGTCGGAGAACCAGCACCCGACGGCGACCACGGCTACGCCCGATGTGGCCAAAAAGCCTGGTCCTCACTTTGGCTTGAGCGTTGTGCTCGCCGCCGGCGCGGCGATTTGTATCGCGCTCGTCTTTGCTTTTCTGTTTCGCGGCCAGGTCTTGCATTTCAGTAACGCGGGCTCCCCCATCATAGCTGCGCAACCGCAGAAATCCATCGCCGTGCTCCCGTTTCTCGACCTGACCGACGAGATGAACCAGGAGCCCTTCGCCGACGGCATGACCGAGGAGCTGATCGACAAACTCAGCAAGATCCCGGGCCTTCGCGTACCGCCTCCAACGTCCTCGTTCTATTTCAAGGGCAAGCTGTGGCCGCGTTCGCATGGGATTCCGCAAGTGACTATCGCCGACATCGCCAAGGCGCTGGGTGTCGCGTATGTGCTCGATGGGAGCATCCGCAAGTCAGGTGCTAGGGTGCGCGTGGACGCGCGCTTGATTCGTGCCGACAGCGGGTACGTTGTGTGGTCGGAAACCTACGACCGGCCATTCGACGACATATTGATGGTCCAGGACGACATCGCCGGCAAGGTAACGAAAGCGTTGCAAGCATCCATCGAGGCCACGCCGGACCATTCTCTGAACTAAGCCGCCGGATCGCCGGCCTGTTTTTTTCCCTTGACCAACCCGCATCGGTTCGTGGTAGCTTACCGTTAGTGGATACTTACCTACAAGCGGGGCTGGACGCGCTGGGTGATGCCACGCGCATGGCCATTTTTCAAAAGCTCGCGGCTGGGCCTACGGCCGTAAATGAGCTGGCCCGCACGCTGCCGGTCAGCCGTCCTGCGGTGTCGCAGCACCTGCGGGTGCTGAAAGACGCCGGGCTCGTGACCGACAGCAAGGCCGGAACGCGGCGGCTGTACCGGTTGAATGCCGAGGGAGTGGCGCGGCTGCGTGCCCACTTCGACCAGATGTGGACAAAAGCGATGGGCGCCTTTCAAGCAGCAGCGGAAAAAAACCCATTGGGAGACAAACATGGCAAACACCGTGGAAGGGGCCGTCGTACGTAAGACGGTGCGCGTGCAAGCGCCCATCGAGCGGGCATTCAGCGTGTTCGTGGAACAGATGGAAACCTGGTGGCCGGCGACGCATCACATCGGGAAAACTCCCTTCGAGGCGATCTTCGTCGAGCCGCGCGTCGGCGGCCGCTGGTACGAGCGAGACGTCAAAGGCAACCTCTGCGATTGGGGTACGGTGCTGGCGTGGGACCCGCCGCATCGGGTCACTTTCTCCTGGCACCTTGGTCCCGGGCACGATCAACCGGATTGGAGGTTCGACCCGGACCTGGCCAAGTCCAGCGAAGTTGAGATTCGTTTTACGGCCGAGGAAGCGGGGACGACTCTCGTCGAGTTAACGCACAGCAAGCTGGAGCGCCATGGCGCGGGCTATGAGCAGTTGCGTGCCGTCTTCGACGGGCCAGGCGCATGGGGCGACATTCTGGCGCTGTACGCCAAAGCCGCACACAGAGACCTCTCATGACGAAGCCCGTCGTTTTCCTTCGCACCGCGGCGGTCCTGACCTTCATTCACGCGGTGCTGCACACCATCGGCGGAGTCTTTGGCAGGATTGGGCCGGGTCCCGCTGCCGTCGCCGTGGAAGCGATGAAGAGGAATCAATTTCTGCTGGTGGGACACTTGCGCAGCTTTTGGGATTTCTATCGCGGGCTCGGGCTGGCAGCCACGATCTCCCTTACGGCGGAGGCGATTCTGTTCTGGCAACTGGGCTCGCTCGCGAAGATGGACGTGCCGCACCTGCGTCCGATTCTGGCGACGTTCTTGATTGCGTACGCCGTGATGTCGGTAAACTCGTACACGTACTTCTTTCTGGGGCCGGTGATCGCGGAGATTTTCATCGCGGCGTGCCTCGGCTTGGCGATGATTTCCGCTAAGTCTCCAGCAGCCGCTTATGCGGGAACCTCGCAGCGAGCTCCCTCGGTACTCGCCTAAATTCAAGTGCACCCGTAAATTGGGTGAGCTTCGCGAGGAAACGGGCGTTCATCGTAAACGTGGATTTCCCAGCCAAAGGCAGACGTCCGACGATCCCGACCTATCAAGACCCAACCATGTAAGCCGGACCCTATCTCGCGCGTTTGCCCGCATAGAAGCGCTGGGGTAAACTCCATCCCCGATGATCGACACTTCCTCCATTGCCGGCCGTACTGTTTCTCACTACAACGTCCAGGAAAAACTGGGCGGCGGCGGAATGGGCGTAGTCTACAAGGCCAAGGACACACGGCTCGGCCGCAATGTTGCGCTAAAGTTTCTTCCCGACGACATTTCCCAGGACTCTCAAGCGATTGAGCGATTTCGCCGCGAAGCGCGCGCCGCATCCTCTCTCAATCACCCGAACATCTGCACCATTTACGATATTGGAGAGTTCGAAGGCAGACCATTCATCGCTATGGAACTGCTCGAGGGTCAGACTCTCAAGCACCGTATTGACGGCAAGCCCATCGAAGTATCCGAACTCCTGGAGATCGGCGTGCAGATCGCCAGCGGGCTCGATGCCGCGCACTCCAAGGGCATCGTGCACCGCGATATCAAGCCGGCCAACATCTTCCTCGTGGAGCGCGGTCAGGCCAAAATTCTCGACTTTGGTCTGGCGAAGTTATCGCCGGGCGTCCTGCAGGCCGCCGAATCGGTAAGCGGCACGTCCACAAACGCTCAGACACAAATGGCTTATGCAGAGCAACTGACCAACCCGGGCAGCTCGATGGGCACGATCGCCTACATGTCGCCGGAACAGGCGCGGGGCGCGGAGTTGGATGCGCGCTCGGATCTGTTTTCGCTCGGTGTCGTCCTCTACCAGATGGGTACCGGTTCGGTTCCGTTTCCCGGCACTACGGCAGCGGTCATTTTCGACGGGATCCTCCATTCCACGCCCATTCCCGCGAAAGAGCTGAACTCTCGCCTGCCTTTGGCGCTGGAAACCATCATTGCTAAGGCACTAGAAAAGGACTCCGACCTGCGATGTCAGACTGCCGCCGAACTCCGCGCCGATATGAAGCGACTCAGCCGCGATATCGAATCAAGTCGCCGGCCGCCTAGTGAAAAAGGTGCTCCAGCTTCCGGCGCACAAGCCGCTCCGGCCAAGCCCAAATCCGTTGCCGTACTGTACTTCGAAAACCAGGGCGGGGCGAAAGAGGACGAATATTTCCGCGACGGGATCACGGAAGACATCGTCACCGAGATTTCGAGGATCGCCCAACTGGAAATCTTTCCCCGCTCGGAAATGCTCGCCTTCCGCGACAAACCGGTCACAGCGCTGCAAGTAGGCCAGCAGCTCGGCGCGGGTTACGTGCTCGAAGGTTCCATCCGCCGCGCCGGCAATCGCGTGCGAATCACGGCACAGCTGGTAGAAGTTTCCACAAGACATTCCGTCTGGGCCGAGCGTTACGACCGTCAACTGGAAGACGTGTTCGCCATCCAGGAAGAAATCGCTCGGAGCATCGCGCAGGCCCTGCGCGTCACGCTGACACCGCAGGAAGAGAAAACCATCGCGCGCAAGCCGACGGAAAACCCGCAGGCCTATGATTTTTACTTGCGCGGACGGAGCTACACACGCCGCGATAATTTAGACTATGGCCTGCAGATGTTCGAACAAGCGATCCAGCTCGACCCGAATTTCGCTCTGGCACACGGCGGGATTGCCCACCTGTGCGGGCGCATCTTCGAAATACGCGATCAGAACCCAAAATGGATTGAACGCGGACAGGCGGCCTGTGAACGGGCTACCGCTCTTGCGCCCGACCTGCCGGAGGTGCTGGTGGCGCACGCGCGCATCTGCTACGCCCAGAAGAAATACGAGGAAGCCGCGCTGCTGGCGTGGCGCGCCATCGAACGCAAGCCGGAATGTGAGGCATCCTGGAACATTCTCGGCCGCGTTTATTTCGCTTCTGGGAGGTTCGAAGAGGCCGCAGCGCTCACCGAACGCGCATTGGAAGCGAACGGCGACGACTACAACACGTACATTCCCTACCAGCTGTGTATGGAACGGTTGGGACGGAAAAAGGAAGCGGAGGGGATTCGCAGGCGCATCGTCGGGGTCCTTCGCCAGCAGTTGGAGATGGTTCCCGAGGACGTGCGCGCCCGCATTCTGCTGGCCGCTAACCTCTCCTATTTCGGGGACGCGGAGGAAAGTGTTCGCCACTTGCAGACTGCCGTCGCCCTGCGCCCAAATGATGGCAACACTCTTTACAATGCTGCCTGCACCTACGGCATTCTCCAGAGGAAGGCGGAGGCACTCGAGACGCTCAAGAAGGCGGTGGCGGCGGGATATGGGAACATGAACTGGGTGGCCAAGGATTCCGATCTCGATTGCCTACACGACGACCCCGAGTTCCAGAAACTCGTCGGCCTCGGCGACGCCTCCGCACAATAAGAGACCGTTTCTTTCGCTCGCTCTGGGAGGTACGTGCCCGCGGCTTGGTCGTGGCTGGGCAGCTTGCCGCATCGAATTCGAACGATTCTCCCTTGGTATTCCCACGTATTGCTAGGCTGGAAGAACGAGCCGGTACTTTCGTCGGGCGCCGTTCTAGGAAGCTTTGGCGAATCGCATTGCCCCGGCGTTCATGCAATAGCGCAATCCTGTAGGGCGTGGTCCATCTTCGAAGACATGCCCCAGGTGCGCGTCACAGAGCCGGCACGAGACCGCTGTCCGAACCATGCCCAGGCTGTTGTCGGTGGTTTCCAAAACGTTCTCTTTCGCGATGGGTTCCCAGAAACTCGGCCAACCTGTACCGGAGTCGAACTTGGTGCGGGAATCGAACAATGCGGTATCGCAACAGATGCAGCGGAATACGCCTTTCGCATGTGCGTTTGGATTTTCGTTGGTATAGGCACGCTCCGTGCCGGCGCGACGCGTTATTTCGAACGAATCGGGTGAGAGCTGCTGGCGCCACTCCTGTTCTGTTTTCGCGATACGGGCGAGCGAGACTTTGCCCTTGCGCTGTCCAGCGTCGGTAAACTCAACGATGCGGACCATCTTGGGAATTCCCGCGGCGGCCGCTCCCGCATGGACGGGCGCACGCCTCTGGATATACCACCATGTGAGGCCTATGGCGGCGCCGGAACCTAGCAGAAACCAACGGCGCCCGAAGGAATTGGCACGGCTGGCATCTCTTTCTTTTGAGCGAATCATGAAGACCTCTCGCTTCGCACTATCCGAACGTAAAGGCGAACGCCTGCACGCCGGGATCGAGGAACTCGATTTCGAACGTGCGGTCTTCGACTTTCCCTTTTTGCCGGACCAATTGATAGAGTCTATATTCCTTTACAACCCCTTCGCCCTTCTCGTCGGTGTCGCTGCCGTGGTCGTCCCCCGGGGGAGTTCCGTCGATGCGCACGCGGAACCGAACCGCTTGGCCATTTTTGCCCGGCCCCAGAACCAAATGCAGGTCACGTGCGTGAAACCGGAAAATCACCTTCCCGGGCGCGGCGGTCAGCGACGCATGCTCGCCACTCACGTTCCAGGAACCGGCAAGTCCCCATTGGTTTACGGTGAGCCGCGACGGGGCCGAGTAAGCTTGCGATTTATCTTGTTTGATCGGTTGTGGCGAAACGTAATTCTGTTGTCGCGTGTAACCAATATAGGTCTCTGGCGAAGCGACATTGTCTGAATCCGGCGGGGCCTCCGCTCCGGAGCCATTCACCTGCACAAACCCATCGGTCTTCAAAGCCGCGTTCTTCTCTCGCAACAATTGCTGAATCACCTCTTCGGACTCGGCGTACTTCCCTTCTCCGAAATGGTGGTAGCGAATCGATCCTCGGGCATCGATGAAATAGTGCGCCGGCCAGTATTCGTTGTTAAAGGCTTTCCAAATCAAGTAGTCACTGTCGACGGCTACCGGATAAGTAATCTTCAGGTCCGCGACGGCCTTGGCGATGTTGGATCGATCCTTTTCGAACGCAAATTCCGGCGTGTGCACGCCGATTACGACTAGCCCGTCGTTCTTGTATTTTTCCGACCAGGCTTCGACATACGGAATCGAACGCAAGCAATTAATGCAGGAATAAGTCCAGAAATCGATGACGATCACTTTGCCTTTAAGTTGTTTTCGCGAGAGTGGCGGCGAATTGAGCCACGACACCGCGCCATCCAGACCCGGGAACGATCCCTCGTGACCCAGTTCCACCGCGCCGGACGGCGCGCCAGCCGAGTCGCCGGCTTTTGCGTAAGCGACCGGGTGAAATCGGTCGATCAAGGTTTGTTCGACGCCCGACGTGCTTGAAAGCGAGAGTCTCCGCAAGATTCCCGTGTCCCAGCCGAACGATATCGCAACCACTCCCACCAAAACGGCTGCGCCAAGGCCCCGGCGAATCCATTCCTCGGCGCCCAGTGATTTTTTCATGCGCGCGAACACCTTTTTCCCGGCTAGCAGTGCCAGTGCGAGCGAGCTTGCCGCTCCTGCCGCGAATGACAAGAGCAGAAACGTGGTGTGCGCGCTCGGCCCTTGAATCGCTGCTCCCGTTAAGATTAAACCCAGGATTGGTCCGGCGCACGGAGCCCAAAGTAGGCCGGTGGACATCCCCAACAGGAGCGACCGGCCAATACTAGGCGCTTCGCTGCTGTTTTGTCCCTGAACCCGTCCACCGAGGCTAACCAAAGGGCGCGTGAGATATTCAGCGAGGCTCGGAAAAAGCAGAGCCAGTCCGAACAGCGCAAGAACTACGATGGCCAGAATCCTGCCAATCTGATTGGCACGTACCACCCACGCCCCGGCGAATGTGGCAAGGCCCGCAACCGCAGCGAATGTTGAGGCCATTCCAATGAGAAGCGGTAACCCGCTCCGCCGGAACGGCTGGTCGGCGCGGGAAAATACGAACGGAAGAACGGGCAAGATGCACGGACTCACAATCGTCAGCACGCCGCCCACAAAGGCCAAAAGGTAGAGGAGCATATCTGCCGCCATTCCTTACCTTAGACTCGCTCGCCCACAAAGAGTTACAGTCATTTCTCCGAGCCTTTCCGGCGCTTTCCGTGTCCGATACCGCGTCGTTGCTGTTTGCCGGTCCGCTGTACGAACACGGAACCTTACCAGCTTTCGCAAGTTCGAGATGATCGCGAACTCACAAGGCGGATGCAAAGTGAAATAACCCATGGCCCAGTCGAGGGCCCAATCACGGAACGTAGGAGGCTGGGCCTTCTCTTTCCAGGAGTATAATCCGCCGACATGCCCTTGACCTCTGGCACTCGCCTCGGGCCGTACGAAATCCTCGCGCCTATCGGCGCGGGTGGCATGGGCGAAGTTTACCGCGCGCGGGACACGCGGCTCGATCGGGTGGTGGCCATCAAGATTCTTCCGCCTCACCTCTCCGAAAATCCCATTCTGAGGCAGCGCTTCGAGCGCGAAGCCAAGGCTATCTCCGGCTTGAACCATCCACACATTTGCATATTGCACGACGTCGGAGATCAAGGCGGCATCCAGTTCCTGGTCATGGAGTGCGTCGAAGGGGAGACGCTGGCAAAGAGACTCGAAAAAGGGTCGCTTCCTCTCGATCAGGCACTGAGGTATGGAGCGCAGATCGCCGGCGCCCTGGACACTGCACATCGCAGCGGCGTGGTCCACCGCGATCTGAAGCCGGGCAACATCATGTTGACTCCTGGGGGCGCGAAGCTGCTGGATTTCGGCCTCGCCAAACCTACCGCGCCCCTCTCCAGCGCCGCAACCCTGACGGCGTCAGCGCAGAATTCGCCGGTGACCGAGCAGGGCGCCATCGTCGGAACATTTCAATACATGTCGCCCGAGCAGATTGAAGGAAAACAACTCGACGGGCGCAGCGATATCTTTTCGTTTGGCGCGGTCTTGTACGAGATGCTCACGGGCAAACGCGCGTTCCAAGGCAAGAGCCAGTTGAGCGTGGCCTCCGCGATCCTCGAGAAAGAACCCGTGCCCGTCAGCAACCTCAAGCCTCTAACCCCACCCGCGCTGGACCACGTGATCCGGCGCTGCTTGGCAAAAGATTCCGAAGAACGCTGGCAGACTGCGCGCGATGTGAGTCTGGAACTCCAGTCGATCGCGCAAGCAGGATCGCAGTCGGACGCTCGTACTCCCCTGGTTTCCCAACCTAAAGTCCGCGAGAGCTTCGCCTGGCACCCCTTTGCTGCACTTGCCGGCGTTGCCGCGATCGTCGCCGTCATCGCTGCAGCGGGTTGGTGGCGAGCCGCTCGAACCTCGCCACAGCATCCGCCAATGCGGCTCAGCGCAGAACTCTCGCCCGGTGCCATCATGGATCGATTTGCGGGCGCTCAACTCGCGCTCTCACCCGACGGCACGCGCATCCTTGTTTCCGAGCACGATTCCACTGGCGTGCGGCGTCTGGCCATCCGCGGCCTCGACCAGAGTCAGTTTGTGGAACTGGCCAATGCCGGTCACGCTTTCGCGTTCACTCCCTTCTTTTCGCCGGACGGCCAGTGGGTCGCTTTCTTCGCCGACGACAAGCTCAAGAAGATCGCCGTCCAGGGCGGTGCGGCGGTGACCCTGTGCGATGTGCCGTGGTATCCCCGAGGCGCGAGTTGGGGGGATGACGGCAACATCGTCGCGGCATTCAATGGGGGCTATTCCGGCTTGGTGCGGGTTCCCTCGGGCGGGGGCGCACCCGTTCCGTTAACCCAGTTAAGCAAGGAAAAAGGCGAAACGGCACACGCTTGGCCGCAGGTTCTGCCGAACAGCCAGGCGGTCCTCTTCACCGCCTACGGAGCCGGCGTTTTTGACGACGGGGAAATCGCCATCGTTTCCCTCAAGACGGGCGAGCGGAAAACCATTCACCGCGGCGGCTCGTTCGGTCGCTACCTGCCCAGCGGGCACCTGGTCTATCTGCACCAGAACACATTGTGGGCCGCTCCATTCGATCTCCACCGGCTAGAAGTGACCGGAGCTTCCCAGCCTGTACTGGAAGGCGTCAACAGCAACATTTACGGCGGCGGCGATTTCGATTTTTCCCAAACTGGAACTCTCGTCTACGTCGACTCCAAAGTGCAGATTTCCTTTCCCTATTCGATCTGGTGGCTGGACAGTACCGGGAAGACCAAAACCTTACAGGCGCCACCCGGGCTGTATGAATATCCGCGTTTTTCACCCGATGGCAAGCGTCTCGCATTTGAGTTGGCAACCGCCTCGGTTCGCGCAGACATCTGGGTACGCGACCTCGAGCGCGACACGGTCTCGCGTCTCACCAACCTGCCGGGCAGGAACAGTGCACCGGTCTGGACGCCGGACGGCAAAAACATCGTCTTCGAATCGTGGGGTCAACCAGCTCCAGGCATTTATTGGATCCGCGCCGACGGTGCGGGCGAACCCAAGCGCCTGACCGAAATCGATGAAAAGACCTTTCAGTCTCCGCGTTCTTTCTCGCCCGACGGCAAACGCCTCGTATACTCCCAGTATCAGCAGACCTCCAATTTCGGTGGGGAGATCTGGTCCGCGCCAGTCGAAGGCGACCCGGATCGTCCCCGGCTCGGAAAAGCAGAGGCTTTCCTGCACACACCCTTTTCCGCGTGGGATCCTGCGCTCTCGCCCGATGGCCATTGGCTGGCCTACGCAACGAATGAGTCGGGGAGCTACGAGCTGTATGTGCGACCCTTTCCGGGACCCGGAGGCAAGTCGCAGATCTCGACCGGCGGCGGTAAGTACCCCGTCTGGTCTCGCGACGGGCATCAGCTCTTCTACCTTACGCCGGACCGCCGCATCATGGCGACCACCTACACCGCAAAAGGAGATTCGTTTGCCGCTGGAAAGCCACAACTGTGGTCGCAGAGGAATGCAATCGCGGCGGCCGGCACCTACCCTTACGATCTGGCGCCAGACGGGAAGCGTTTCGCGGTGGTCCAGAATCCAGAGGTGACGCAAGACCGATCGACCGACAGCGTCACGGTTCTGCTAAATTTCTTCGACGAACTTCGCCGCAAGGTACCCACTGGCAAGAATTGACCCCCGATAAACCTCCCGCCTTCTTCAAGCAAGGGTTGATAAGCGGGTGCCCCGAAATCAGATCCCCCTACTTGCTACCGCTAGGTTTCGGCCAGCCGGACGCTGGCGCGCGGGCGTTGCTTGCGCTTCCACTCGTAATCGTGGCGTAAGCGCGACTGGTGCCTTTTCACTTGCGCTTCCAGTTCGGTGAAGGCTTGTTTGCAGGCGGCGCGGACGTTTACGCCCGTGCCGGTGGCGTGCATTGCCCCGGTGGGCAGGGACAGGTTCAGCGAGAACGAATGCTCTTGCTTGTGCGGATTCTGGGAGAAAACTCCGTGTAACAGAACCAGGTCCGGCTCATAACATTTCAGCAGCCGCACGAGTTTGTCCGCCGCGCGCTTGGCCTGAACCTCGACAGCTTCGTGCGCGTCGACGTGCTTGTAGCTGATCGAAAGTTTCATGAATGCACCTGTAGGATCGTTCGCGGGAGGGGCGGGCCACGCAGATTCTTGCTTTGCACCGCATGGTAAGGCCAGCATAGCAACTGACGTCGCTGGCCGCAATCGCGAGTTGGAGGCAGGGGGCAAAGAGTTAAGAGAAAAGATAGCGATCCCTTTGAGGCTTCTTTCGGTTCTCGGGGCAAGCTGGGTCAACCCTCCGAGACGCAGAGAGCGCTGAGGGGTCGGGTCCCGGGTGTTACATTCATTGACATATTTACTCTGGTGCCCCTACTCTGCTCGCGACGCGCAACGTCGCGCTGCGACTCATGCCGGACGACGATCCAAGACGACCCGCTACCTCGAACTCCACCCGGGGCGCTGCCGAAACCCACGCGGCGGGACCCGATGCGCGCAACGCGATCATCACTCCACGATACGAGATTCGCGTGGGGCCCGCCGGCTGGTCCTATCCCGATTGGTCCGGCTACGTGTATCCGTCGCCGCGTCCCAAAGGCTTTCACGAAGCGACGTATCTCGCGCAATTTTTCGACACGATCGAGATCAATACGTCGTTCTACTCGCCGCTGCAGCCGGGCCATGCGCATCAGTGGCTCGAGCGCGTCGCGGCCAATCCTCGATTCCTGTTCACTGCCAAGCTGTGGCAGAAATTCACGCACCATATTTTTCCGTCCGCTGCGGGTCCCGGCACGCCGGGAAGTACACCACCGGATTTCGTGAGGCCGAGTTCCTCGAAACTCAGCCGCACCTCGTCGAGCCTGACGGGCCTTCCCAGCGCCGAAGACGAGCGTGCCGTTCGCGCCGGGTTTGATGTCTTGCGCCAGGCCGGCAAGCTAGGCGCGGTCTTGCTGCAATTCCCTTTTTCCTTCCATCGCACGAGCGAAACGACCGCGAATCTGACAGCGCTACTCCGACGCTTTGCCGACTATCCGCTCGCGGTCGAGGTGCGCCACGCTACGTGGGACGATCCGGAAGTCTTCGCGCTGCTACGCGAGCACCACGCCGCGTTCTGCAACATCGATCAACCGGTCATTGGCAGGTCACTCGAGCCGCTGGACCGCAAATCGCTCGAACCCAGCGACTTCAAATTGCCTGTGCCGGAAAATAGGAGGTCGCCCTCGCCGGGCAATATAAGGCCGCCCTCGCCGGGCGATATAAGCTCGCCGTTGCCGGACGCTGACCCTGTAACCCCGATCGGGTACATCCGGCTGCACGGGCGGCGCTATGACACCTGGTTCAGCGACGATCCGACGATCCCGTCGCACGAACGGTACAACTATCTGTATTCCTCTGAAGAACTTACGCCCTGGGTGGATCGGATCCATACCGAGGGGGAACATACGCGCAAGGTTTTCGCGGTGACCAACAACCACTACCTCGGCAAAGGCGTCGTTAACGCGCTGCAATTGATCAGCATGCTGAAAGGGGCGAAGGTGAACGTGCCCGACTCTCTGCGCCAGCATTACCCGGAACTAGAGAAGATCGCGTCGATGCCGCCCGAGAAGCCAACCTTATTTCCAATGGGGAAGGAAACCAAGAGCTGAGACTTCGCCACCCACGGCGAGAAGAAACGACGAGATAGTCGCGACCCCGGGGTGGAACGAGTTACTCCGAGCGTCGCCACGTCTTGTCCAAGAGTTTCTTGATCTTTGCCAATGGCGTGTCGTAGGCGCCGAAGATTTGCATTTCTGGGTGCGCCGCGGCGTACTGGTCGGCGGCCTGCCGCAAACTTCGGTATATCTGTTCCGCTTCCCAACGTGGCATCTGCTGACCGGGAATACTCGAAATCACTTTCCTTACGATCAACAACATCATCGCAGGATCGTCCACATGCTGAAACCCCGGGGCATTTCTGGAATTCATAATCCACTTTAAAATGAACTCATTCGTGGTCTGTGCCATGTGTTTATCCGTTGGCCCTCAGATTAGCCTTTCTTTGCCAGAGTAAATGGATCGAGCATTTTGCACAGCCATCCACCGATTTTCACAGCGCTAGAGTGAGAATTCGATTGACGATGTTTAGTGACAGGATTATCTTCACGCCAGATTGAACCGGGAAGCTTAAGAACTTTACGGCTCAGTTAGAGCGCACAGCAAGCTTAACAGCGGCTGCGATGCGAGATTGAACTGCGAAGCTCGAAGCCTTCATGGCTCGGTTTGGAGTGCCTGGCAGCTTAACAGCGGCCACGCCATCAGGTCGAATCGAGAAGGTTAGAAACTTTACGGCTCAGTTTAAAGAGGGCGCAAAAGCTTAACGGCTGATGCGCCCTCAGCTTTTGACCTTGGATATTTCAGTCAAACGAAGAAGACTCTCGCCTCAGTCTGGTGAGTGTACGGTAATATGTTTGCCAGTAATTGGGGAACGAACACATCTTTAGAGCCGGAGTTTATGTTTTTCTGCGAATCTGCGAGACAAGGTTATTGAAAAACTGAAGATCTGACGGTTCGCCGCTAAATACAACACTAAGGCCGCGCTGCGACATGCAATGGCGAGAGACGATGTCCGTTTCAATATGAGGGTAAAATTGCGCTACGCCCCACCCAAACCCCCTGCGCCATATCCCGCGCACCGAGCATCCGTGCTGCGACACTTAGACCGGTTTCCCTTCCACCACGCTAATGAGGCTGGCGTTGCTCGATTCTTCGCAAAACACAATATCCTGTTGAGCATCGCTGGATTTCAGCAGGCTATGCGGTTGAATTTCAGCAGGCTATGCTAAGGCCAGCATAAATTAAATATGGAGGAAGATACTTTGACCAAAGCGCTACGCAGGCTGACGTTTCTATCCGCCATATTCGTGGTCGTCCTTAACGGGCAACGTGTGCGGGCGCAAGACACGAACAAACTACAAATAGGCTTCTCCATAGAAGCAATGAACGGAGAGCGTTGGCAGACCGACCTGGATTCGTTTCAGGTGCGGGCCAAGCAACTCGGCGCGGAAGTGATCTCCCGCGACGCCAGTGGAGACGACGATCGTCAGTTCGAGCAAGTGCAGGACATGATCAAGGCAGGTATCAAAGTGTTGGTCTTGTTGCCCCACGATGCCACAAAGGCCAGCCGCATGGTAGACGCCGCAAAGTCGGCCAATGTGAAAGTCATCAGCTACGATCGCCTGGTGCTGAACAGCGACGTCGATCTGTACGTGAGTTTTGACCGCGGGGAGATTGGCAGGATGCAAGCGGAGTATCTGGTAAAACATGCGCCCCGCGGGAATTATGTGCTGATCGCGGGTTCGCCAAACGACGAAGGCGCCAAAGCTCTGCATGACGCGCAAATGAACGTGCTGCAGCCATACATTGATCGCGGCGACATTAAAGTGATCGCGGATGGGTATACCAAAGACTGGCTGCCTTCCGAAGCGTATGTTTTTATGCTGAAGGCGATTGATTCCGGCCAGGGCAACGTCGCCGCGGTTGTCGCTTCCAACGACGGATTGGCCGGAGGTGCGATTCAGGCGCTCCGCGAACACAATCTCGCTGGCAAGGTGGCGGTTTCCGGACAAGATGCCGATCTGGCGGCGGTTATATGCATCGCCCAGGGCACGCAGGCGATGACTGTCTACAAGCCCATCGTCAATGAAGCGGTAAGAGCGGCAGAGGAAGCGGTCCGGTTGGCGAAGAACGAAAAGCCACACGCGGACAGGACAACGAGCAATGGCAAGATAAAGGTGCCGACCATCATGCTGACGCCCGTGCTTGTGACCAAGGACAATATCAAGACAACGGTGGTCAAAGACGGATTCCAGAAATTAAAGAGCATTAATCAGGGATTGCCTGAAGACCAGCAGGTCCAGTAGGGTATTTTCGTTCGTAGCGTTGCGCGGCCGCTCACGGGCCCTAAAGTGGCGTGACCAGGAAATGATCGACGATAACGGCGAACGACTGGACGCCAGTATTAAAGGAACCTCCCCCGACAACCCTAGATCCAGTCAAACGCAGTGGCTGGACATTCTGGTACTACAAAGGCAGATACCCACATACTGATTGACCGGGAGTTGTGAGTTTCGCGATTCTTATAGCACACGTGCAGAGTAACTTCTGATTGAGTACCTTCTGATTGATGGGATAACGACGCCGGCCTCGCAACGGTCCGAGTAGACTGTTTCGGTGTTCACCCTAACAGTGCTCGGACCGAAGGAGGCCGAGATGAGGATTATAGGATGTGATTTGCATGCTCGCCAGCAAACGTTAGCGATGCTGGACAACACAACGGGGGAGATTGTGAATCTGACTCTGACGCACGAAGGCGACAACGTGCGGGAGTTTTATTCCAACCTTCCACGGCCAGTGCGAGTAGGGATCGAAGCCACTGGATCGATGCGATGGTTTCTGAACCTGATGGAAGAGTTGGGAATCGAATGCCAGGTCGGTCATCCAGCAAACATACGGGCGGCCGAGCCACGGAAGCAGAAACACGATCGGCGAGACGCGGATTTAATTCTGAAGCTGCTGGTGGAAAAACGCTTTCCGTCGATCTGGCTGCCTTCCAAGGAGCTTCTGGATCTGCGCGGCTTATTGCTGCACCGTCATCAGTGGGTACGGATGCGCACGCGAGTGCAGAACGCGCTCCAGGCTATTGCCTTGGCGAACGGGCTACGGCGAGGTCCGTCGCTGTGGAGTCACGCAGGACAAGATAAGCTGGCGTCTTTGTCGTTGGCCCCACACACGGCGCATCGACGGAGTGAGTTGCAAGCCTTGTACGCGAAGTTTGATATGGAGATCGAAAAACTAAATCAGCGAGTGGAGGAACAAGCTTGGGAACGTCCCACAGCGTTGCGGTTGATGACCCATCCCGGCGTCGGGCCCATCACCGCCTTGGCAACGGATGTGTTCCTGGGCGATCCAACGCGGTTTGTGGATGGCAAGGTCCTGGCCAGTTATGTGGGGATCATCCCGAGGGAATACTCCAGCGGAGGCCGTCAGCGGCTGGGCGGGCTGACGAAACAAGGAAACCCGCTGCTGCGATTTCTCTGGTGTGAGGCGGCGATACACGCGGTACGCAAGGATCCGGAGCTGCAGCGTTTCTACCTCCGCAAATTGTTCCAGAAAGGCCTAGGGAAAGCACGCGTAGCTGCAGCCCGCAAACTAGGGATCCGTTTGTGGATCCTGTTGCGGGACCAGATTGACTACAACGAGTTCTGTCGTCGCGGGCAGATGCGACAGAAGAACGGTGGTACCTGTGCGGGGATGCCTGCGCGCGTTATAGCGCAAACAGTCGCTGACTGATTGATTAGGCTACCCGCCTCCCGAAAGGGAGTTCGCATGACGCATCATGGTTGATCGTGACCGCAGAGATGTTTGGTGGGCTACACCGAGTGATGAAGCAAAACAGGCAGAGCAGGTCAGAGAAACGATGACACAGACGCAGTTGCTGCGCCGCCGCACCCGTCTGCTCAAAAAGTTCTTGCAATAGGCCGGCGTCGTTAGAGATAACGCGCCGGGCACCTCGGTACTGTTACACCCGGACTTGGAGTGGCACAATGGATTGAGGAGGCGTAGCTAGAGATGTCCAGGCTGAAACCACCCACCCGCCCTGTTTTCATCAGAATTTTATAACCTATGAAGCGTCGCAAGCCAAAACCAAAGCCAAAGCGTACGCCCAAACGGAAGCCCAAGCAGCACTCCTCGACGGCAGCGGAGCAGGTCCTGACCCATGCAGAGAGGAAGGAACCTGTGCGCGCCGTCGAGGTGCAGGGTGAGACCGAGGGCTCGGCGAGCATCGTCCAGATGCAGGTTGAAATCGAAAACTCTGCGAGTCCTGCGGAGATTCGCGATGAAACCGTAATTTATAAGACTCGTGCTCCGCATCGTCGAGATACAGGGCGAAACCGAAAATCCGGCGAGTCCTGCGGAGATTCGCGATGAAACCGAGGGATCTGCGAACACCGTCGAGGTACATGGGGAGATCGAGGAGCTGGCGAGCGGCGTCGAGCTACAAGTTGAAATCGAAAACTCCGCGAGTTCTGCAGCGATTCGCGATGAAACCGAAGACTCTGCCAGCTCCGTCGGGATACAGGGCGAAACCGAAAATCCGGCGAGCCCCGCAGAGGTTCGCAGCGCCACCGACAATCCCAGTGCCCCTCCGGAGATTTATGATGGCACCGAGATCCCTACGATTCCTGTTGGAATACCCATCCACACAGAAAAGAGCGTTCCTCACTCTGCGGCACCTACCGGGGCCGACCGACGAGTTCATCCTCGATATGCCTTCACTGCCGCCATTGAGGTGGTCGCGGCCGACATGGACGCACGGATCAAGACGCAGGTTCGGGATTTGAGCCAGCAAGGCTGCTACGTGGACACGAGTAAACCGCTCGCTTTGGGAACGGCCACGGATGTGCGCATCACCAAGGGCGCGACGGCGTTTGAAGCCCGCGCGAGAGTCGTCTACAACCAAACGGGCAAGGGCATGGGACTCATGTTTATTGCCGTGGAGCCGGACCAGCTTAAAACTTTGGACACCTGGATCGCCGAGTCCCGCGAAAGCTCGTGGCGAGCGGCGAACCGCCGCAGGAGTCAGCGCGCCATGATGAACGTTCCTGTTCGAGTCTCGGGTGAAGGCGCTGACGGGACAGGCTTTGAAGAGAGGACTCACACTCTGTCGATCAGTGCCCATGGCGCGTTGCTTGTGTTGTTGGCGCCCGCGCATCGAGGGCAACGATTCATCTTGTCAAACATGCAGACAAAAGGGGCACTGGAGTGTGTCGTGGTGCACCTGGAACGGATTCCAGGTGGGCCAACTCAGGTAGGTGTGGAGTTCATGCTGCCCAATCCAACGTTCTGGCGCGTGGCCTTCCCGCCGAAGGATTGGACGCCCCGGCACCCTGACGCAAAGTCTCGGTAGATTGCCCCTTCCGAGTCGGAGCAGATTGACGCGGACGGCAATTGGGAGCAAAATCGCGCCGGGTTCGAGGTCACAAAGGAAGTTCCCGTTATGAAGATCGTGTGGTGTTTGCTTGTAGGAGCTTGTTTGCCGGCGGTCTCTTTCGCCCAGACCGCGGCCCAGCCCCAGACCCCGGCGACTGCTCCAACGTCGACCGCGACCCAGCCCGTGGTGATGCATTTCAGCCCTGGAACCTTGATTCGCGCGCAACTGGAAACGCCGATTGATGCCAAAAGAGCCCGCGTGGGAGACCAGGTCTTGGCGAGGACCACAGACGACCTCAATTCCGTTCCACCTGGTATTGCTACCAAAGGCTGCAAAATCCTCGGACATATTGTTGAGGTCTCGCCCCACCAGGGGGAATCTCCTTCCAAGCTCAGAATCGTATTCGACAAAATGATCTTGAAGAATGATTCAGGGATGGCGCTGCCGGCGACCATTCAAGCGGTCGGCTTTGTGGAACCATCTCAGACCACGACATCGGAAGTACCACTAAACGCCGGCGCTCCGGGTAGCTATATTGGGCAAAAAATGCCGGGCTCAAATTCGGGAGACGCAAAAGAAGCAAAGCTTCCTTTCAACTCCCAAGGCGCCATTGGCATGTCCGGAGTGTCATTGAGTGCGGGATCTGCTCAAGATTCAGTTCTTACCTCGAACAAGCACAACATAAAATTGGAAACCGGGATGCAGATGATCCTGCGCACCGATTGAAATAGCCTCCAAGAGAGCCTTTAAGGACGTTCCTTCCGGACCACCGTCGCGCAGGACACCTTCACTCCTCCCTCAACGCCCGCAGCGGATCAATCCGAGAAGCACGTCGCGCAGGGAGATAGGACGCGCCCATCGTTGTGAGGATCAAGAGCAAAGAAGCCGCTACGAAGGGAAACGCGTCGAGGTGACCGAAGTTCAGAAACGTGCTGGAGGTGATAGCTCTGCACACGAGAACCCCGACGATCAGCCCTGTCACAACTCCGGCAAGTCCTAGCGCGAGCCCCTGCGACAAAACCATTTTCGTGACGCTCATTGGATCCGCGCCAAGCGCCATGCGAATGCCGATTTCGCGGGTGCGACGGCTGACCGAATAGGCCGCTAGGCCATACAAGCCGACGAGGGCCAGCGCGAGGCCCATAAGTCCCAATGCCGACACAATCTCGGCAATCACCGCCGGGGCTTTGACGGCGCGGTTGTCATAAATATCTTGCATGCTGCGGGCGTCGAACACGGCCATATCCCGATCGATCTCCTGGACAACCTGGCGCAATACGGGAGCAAGGGCAGTTGCTCCCGGCGATTTCGCTTCGGTGATCAAGGTCATCTGGGGCTGCCGATTCTGAGAGAAGGGCAAATAAACAAAATCGAGCGGCGCCTCGTTGATGGAAAGATACTTCGTTGTCTTCGTGACTCCGATGATTTCGATCAACTCGCCCGTCGAGTTCTGCAAGTGAAACCTTTTTCCGAGGGGATTCTGATCCGGCCAATAATGATGAGCGAATTGCTCATTCACGACCGCGACGGCTGGCGTATTCACCCGGTCCGATTCGACAAAGCCCCGCCCTTGAACCATCGATATTCCCATGGTGTGGAAATAGCCTTCACTCACCACACTGTCGAACGTGGTGATGGCCTCCTGGCCGCGTTCCAACTGAAATCCTTCCGGCACCACGCCTATCTGGCTGGCGCCGATCGCTATCGGAACCGCCGATGCCAGTGCCGCCGACTTCACGTCCGGCGCGAGGCGCGCCTTGTCCAAGAGCTGCTTGTAGAACTGTTCGGTCTGGGCGTCCGAATAACGAAGCAGACTGGGATTCAAACTCATGACGAAGAGATGGTCCGTGCGGAAGCCGGGGCCGCGAATCAAGTCGGCGCGGAATCCTTGCACCAGAACAGCGGACACAACCAGAAGTACCAAAGAAAGCGACATTTGGCCGGCGACGAGTATATTGCGGCCCCAGGGCTTGCCCGTCTTCAAGGTCGCAGCGTCGGTGGCCTTCAGTACGGATACGAGATCTTGGCGCGTGCTTATCAGCGCGGGGGCGAGGCCGAAAACAAATGTACTGACAATCGAAGCACACGCGGTGAACAGCATCACACGCCCATCCAGCTGTGCGGAGAATTTGAACGGCACGTCGCTAGGCAGCGGAATACTGCTGAAGAATCTCACCGCCGCGTAAGCAATCCCCAAGCCCGCTGCACCGCCGCCGATCGCGATCAGAAAGTTTTCAATTAGCAATTGCCGAATCAGGGAACCGCGCCCCGCGCCGATCGCCAACCGGACGGCCATCTCGCGAGCTCGACCGGAGGAGCGGCTCAAGAGCAGGCCGGCCACATTCGTGCACGCCACCAGGAGCACGCACGTCGAAAGCACGCCCAACATGATGACGAAACTTGTCCTCGGGGGAGCGGACCTGGTTTGAAACTGCAGCTGACTTTCCACTTTCATTCGCAGATTTCCGTCAGTTTTCGGGTAGCTCCGCTGCAACTCGCCGGTTATAGCGTCGATGTCCGCTTGAGCCTGCGCGATACTCACACTGGGATTCAGGCGGCCTTTTACAGTCAACCATCGGACTTGCCGCCGATTGAGATTGTCGGCAGTCCCCAAACGCGGAGAAAGGGCAAAGGGCACATAGAAATCCGGGCGTAGGAATTGATCGATTCCCGTGAAAGACTCGGGTGTCACACCGACAACCGTGACCGCGATTCCGTTCAGCCATATCGTTTCCCCGATCGCGGAACGATCGGCGTTATATTCACTGACCCAAAACTCATGACTGAGCACTACCACCGCATCGCGGCCCACCAATTGGTCCTCTTCAGGGCGAAAACCGCGGCCGATGGCGGGTTCTACGCCGAGGACGTTGAAGAAATTGCCGGAAACGAACATGCCGTATTTCATCTTTGGCAGCTTTGCTCGATCGGGTGCGAAACCTAGGAAGGAATAGGCCGCCCCGACCAAGCCCTCGAATGTGCGATTGTGGTCTCGCAGATCCACATAATCGGGATACGAGGTGGCGTTCAGGACCGGGAGAATCTGATCGGTAACAGGGGTGACCGCAATCACGCCGCCCGCGTTTGGAACCGAAAGAGGTCGCAGGAGCAGCGCGTCGGCGATGCTGTACATGCCAGAACTTGCTCCGAGACCTATGGCGAGCGACAGTATGGCAACCGCTGCGAAGCCGGGGTTCTTCCGCAGCATTCGGATGGCGTAACGCACATCCTTCAGTGTGGCTTCGGTTGTCGCTCCCATTTGCGCTTGCCTCACTTGCTGCTTGATCTGCTCCGGTCCGTCGCACTTGAGTCGTGCCGTGCGCTGGGCTTCTTCCCTCGACATCCCTTGCTCCATATAGCGGTCAACCAGGGTTTCAAGGTAAGAGGCCACTTCGGCGTCCAACTCTTTTTCCAGTTCTGAGCGTCGAAACAACAAGCGGTAGAAAGACGTTAAGCGATTGCTCCACGGCATCGGTCAGGACTCCCCGGCCAGTACCCGGTTCATCGCCGTGAAGATTTTCTGCCAATTTCGTTTCTCGACAGTTAGCCGTGCGTGGCCACTTCCTGTCAGGGCATAGACCTTGACACGGCGCTTGCCCTCCAGTTCGGTCCATTGCCCTTCGATCCAGCCCTCGGCGGCGAGACGATGCAGAGCCGGGAAAAGCGAGCCAGGTCCCACGGCAAAGACGCCGCGAGTCACTTGCTCGATGCGGTCGGAAATACCAACTCCGTGCAACGGTCGAAGCTCGAGCGTCCGGAGAATGAGCAAGTCCAGCGTCCCTTGCAATAGTTCGGCTTGCTTTGTCATAAAGACATACGATATCGACTATCGATATCGCTTGTCAATAGAGATGCAGAACATGTTCGGTGGAGTAAGAATGTCGGGTAAGCCAAGCGGAACCGCCGAAGTCATACATTGGTTTTCGCAATGTAATTTCTCAGCAGGCGCGACGCTGAGAGAAGCGCTTCCTGGAGGTGCATCACCCCTAAGCCCCAGCGCATCTCAGCTTGCTCTGCCGTGCTTCCAATCGCCTCCAATTGCAAAACTAAGGATAGCTCCGACGCAGGCGCCTGTTCTGTCGCTGATCCCTTCACGCAGAGCGTCGCAAACAGTGCATCGGAGGAACTAGCTTTTGTCAGGAGCTGCTGTAGCGTTTGCGAGAGAACGGAATACAAATTGCGGTTGGTACCTAGGTCCAGGCGCCGGAAGACAATCACAAACTGACCGGCGCAGGCTCCCCCCATTTCGGCTGTTTGCCCGGGGAATTTCGAGATGAAATCCTCCAACCGGAAAAAGGAGTCGTTCCCGCTGAGTGCCGCGCGAAAATCCGCGAGGACCTGGCTCTCGCTGACCCTTTGCGAGGAATCGTTTACGCCCGGTACGAACTTATCCTTGAAGTCGGTGATTTCGCCGACGATCTCGACACGCATGCCGAGACCCTACGCCAAGACTTTTGCCGCGACAAGGGAAAAAGTTGTAGAACGGTTGCACGCCTGTCCAGAGGCAGCCTTCGCGGCACGCTGCGAGGAGTTCAACCAGTCTCAACCTGAGGAACACAGAAAACCCGAGGAGTGGAATCGTTCGAAGACCACATGTGTGGCTATGCGACTGCCAGGAGTTGAACAGACCGAATGCGGATTCGTTTCTAGTTCTTGCTCGTCGCGTTCCTGAGAACGAGCACGAGAATTCGTCCGTCGGAGTGAAACTCCCCACCCGTCGCGGTCTTGGCAGTAGTCAGCGGATCGGCGGGCGTAACGTGATCCCGTTGAACGACAAGGCCCGTTCCCGAAAGCGTGCCATTCACGTATTCGCGTTCGCCGTCGATTGCTGGGTCGATTTTGTGAGTCAAACCATTATTGCGCTGGTCTCGTTCGAATCCGATGTCGTGCGTAGCTGCCACGCACCAAAGCAGGCGCCCGTCCACCTCAAAAGGCGACTTCCAGACACGCAGATGATTCCGAGACATGGCGACTTTTACGGGTTCGGCGTGAGCGAATCCATAGTCCTGCGCGCGGTTGAAAAGAAAGAGCGTACTCATGGGCATCGTCAGATAGTCCTTCTTCTCCAGCGAATCCATCACCGCATTCAGCGCGGTGTTTTCCACCGTTTTGTCCACCTGCACCCATTCCCCGGTGGTGAACGCTTGAACCACTTGATCCTGCGTTCCCACAATGAGGACGTTGACCATGTCGCCGGGTTTGCCGGCTGGATCCGAAACGCGTCGCGGGATCTTGCTCAGCAAATCGAGAGTGACGCCTGGCACGCGGGTTTCCACCGGACCCCCGGCATTGGAGGCCTCTTTTAGACCCTCGTCGAGGATCTCCATCTTTACGTGGAAGCTTCCGTCAGCGGTTGACGCCTCCGTCATACTCTGATTGATCCCCAGGAATAACCTCCCGGCCACTGGCGCCTCATATTCCTTGCTTGCGCCTACCAGAAACGCCTGCGCGTACGATTCAGAACCGATACGGCCGATCAATGCGCCGTGGCCTGCATCATTTACCGCGTATTGGTGCAGCAAGTCGGCAAATCCCCGCGGGAGTCCGTCCGGACCGAATGTTCCCGACGTCCGCGATCTTCCTTCGTACGAGTCGTCCGCCGGATAGGTGATTTTTCCCGTGGCCGTAAAACGTAGTTTCGCCCCTCCGTGGACGTCCACGTTTGTGTCGACCCATTCTTTCTTTCCGGATACGTCGATCTCGTACGACTTGTTGGTATCGGCGGTAGCCACCCTCGTGCGTGTCAGCACGGCGGAGAAGATTATGCCCGCCCCACTGAAGGCCAGTGTCGCAACCTTTAGCGCTGTGCTAGTCCTTGTAGTCTTCATCGATTGTCCCCCGCTTTGATTTTTCCTGTGCTAAGGAACGTGCTTCAGAGATTCGACCTTTGCCAGAGTTTGCTACTGAACGGCGCCGAAGTTCAAGTGTCGCCTGGATTTCCGCCCTTGCGAAAATACCGAGAGAGAGCAATCCCGCAAAGACATAAGCGCGCTCTAACTCATCCTTTAGTTTGAAATTCAGGGAGGCGAGTCCGAACGCCAGGAGTCCGAACCTACTTCAGTACTTATTCGAACAAAGAGGCCGTGCGCACGCAACAGGACACACGACCAGGCCCCTCCTCACAAGGCGAGCAACCGATGCGTTCTGAATTTCATTTTTTCTACCTCGTACGGACTTCGATAATACCAAAGCCGGAGGTAATGGCCACTCGTGAGAAAGCTAGAGACGCCCTAAGACTGCTGATCGTGAATCGGTGTGTCCGGCAATCGGGCTCAGCGCGAGCTACCGAAATCGACGCACGAACGAGCAGAGGATGGGACCACTGCGTCATTCCTTCTCAGCGCCGCTCGGGGACATTCTGTACCTGATTTGGTCGCGTGTCTCTTGACTGAAAATGACAAATTCGCATGGATCCGATTTTCCTAGAACGCTGACTTGGGCCTTGGCGTCGTCGAAGTTGCTCGCAGATGCGCACCATCTCAGGTGGCCATCTTGATCGATCTTGAAAATGTCGAATTCGGGTATCACGTCCGTTATCTCCTGACATCCGCGGCCACCGCTTTTCGGCAGGTCGGCCGGCTGTTTTGTGGAATTGCCTTAGACGATGCAGGCAGTCGTCCGCTGGTTTGGACGGTTGCGAAGCGGCGGGTCTTTCGCCATGCGCAATGATGGGCGCAACGAAACGCGCGACTTCACATTCGGACGAAGATCGTAAGGAGAGAAGCGGAGGCTATCTATTTTCTCTGGACGGAGTGAAGCGTTAGGAGGTCTTGTCCGGCAAGGAGCAAGACTGGCAAGCTGAAGGCGAGGTGCAACCGATGAAAGCAAAGCTTGGAGTTGCTATCGGCGGCGACGATCGAAGGCCCGCTTTTGAGGGGAGACTGCGAAGCGGAGGGGTGCGAGCTCGACGGATTCAGCACGAAATCGTTGGACGTATTGTCACAAATCGTTAGCAATTCGGGGATTTCAGCACAAGACAGGCTAAGCGCGAGGAGCACGGCACCGAACACCAAAAGCTTTCTCATCCGTGCGCCTTGGGTTCCCGTTCCACTTAGTATCTCCACGACACAAAACAAACTGCGAACCAGGACATGCTGGCACGGACCAGCTTTGCGCGTCAAGTCAAACGGGCGCAGGCGAGTCCCCCAAACAAGATCGCTTGCGCCTTCTGCGTCGCGCAATGTAAATTGCCTAGGAAAAGTTCCGGCAAATCCGGCGCACAGCCCTGGGATCCGCCCTGGTGGCAAATTCGTGTGGCAAATTCGTTGTGTCCAGGGCATGAGAAGCGTACGATGCGCAAGCTGGAAGTGCAAATCGGAAGTCCCCGCTCGATCTTCGTGACACCGTGGAGGTATCGAATGAGAAGCTGTCTGCGTTTAAGCTTTCTGTTACTGATCTTGACCTGTGGAGTTGCTCTCGCTCAGTCCGCACTAAACAACGACGCCGTCACGAAAATGGTGAAAGCTGGCCTCGCGGACGATACGATTCTCGCGATGATCAAGAGCCAGCCGGGCACCTATCGTGTAGACACGGATAGCGTCATCCAGATGAAGAAAGATGGCGTGTCTGACAAACTCATCGGTGCGATGATCGAAAAAAATTCCGGCGTTTCGACGCCAGCCGTCGCTCCCCCAGTTCCAGCGGTTGCGCCGGTCGTCGACGAAATCGGTGTCTATTATAAGAATAAAGACGACAAGTGGATTGAGATGATGCCAGAAGTTGTAAATTGGAAAACCGGCGGAGCGCTGAAGAGATTCGCTTCGCAGGGAATTGTAAAAGGTGACGTGAACGGCCATATTGAAGGAAAGAACAGCAAGAACAGCTTGAACACGCCGCTGGATTTCCTGGTTTATGTTCCAGAAGGCACGGCCATCACCGAATACCAACTGCTCCGGTTACACGACAGCGGGAACTCTCGCGAGTTCAGGTCCGTGACTGGCGGTGTCATTCACTCCTCGGGAGGAGCTCAGCGGGATGAGGTCAATTTTGAAGGAAAGAAAATAGCGCCTCGCATGTATGAGATCGTGCTCGGAAATGACGTGAAGACGGGTGAATTTGGATTTCTACCCCCAGGCGCAACAAGTTCTTCGAATATGGCGAGCTCCGGGAAAATGTATACTTTTCACGTGATTGAATGAGGCGGCGCTCGCTTGATCCGTGCCGCGCGCTCGGCGGGAGTGGGTTAGCCAGGGGAGACTTCGCGGTATAAATCCGCTAAGCAAATAAGGGAACGCCCGCACGACGTCGTGGGGCGTGGCGTGAAGCAGAGTACTCTTGACATGGCCCGCATGAAAAAAATAAACCGCGGCAGAAGCACTTCCACGGTGAAAAGCACCGGCGCTCCAAAAAACTTTGCGGAATACCGCGCTGGCGTCCCACAATCCGCCCGCAGGGCCTTAAACAAACTTCGCGCCACGATTCGGTCCGCAGTGCCACCAGACGCTTCCGAGACGATCAGCTATCAAATTCCCGCCTTCAAGCACCACCGCGTGTTGGTGTGGTTCGCCGCGTTTTCGAACCACTGCAGTTTATTTCCTACCGCGTCCGTGATTGAAACCTTTAAGGACGAACTTAAGGGCTTCTCCACATCCAAAGGGACCGTCCAGTTCCCCACGGACAAGCCCCTGCCGATTGCCTTGATTAAGAAACTGGTGAAGGCACGCGTAGTGCAGGACGAAAAGAAACGGCGTGGACGAGTCTCTTCTGGTTAACGAATAACCATCGGAGATGCAATCTGCAGCTCTGTTAGTAGGATCGACGCATCCCATGAAAACGGCGCGGCGCAAAAAAGAGTGGTTCGACAACGACTCGTTCTGGCGGGAGCTTTACCCTGTTATGTTTCCGGAGCAACGGATCGCCGGCGCGGATGAGCAGGTCGCGAAGGCACTGGAGCTAACCAGACCCGCAGGCAAGTCCGTCCTCGACCTCTGCTGCGGTCCAGGCCGATGCAGCATCGCCCTGGCGAAAAGAGGATTCCGGGTCACCGGAGTTGACAGAACGGCGTACCTCCTGAATAAAGCGCGCGCAAAAGCCAGGGCGGCACACGTCGGAATCGAGTGGGTCCAGAAAGATATGCGGGATTTTGTCCGCCCACACTCCTTCGCTCTGGTGCTCAGCATGTTTACATCCTTCGGGTATTTCGACGACAGGCAAGAGGACATCATTGTCTTGGAGAACATGCTGACGTCGCTGCAGCCAGGCGGAGCTTGCTTGATCGAGGTGTTGGGCAAAGAACGGCTGGCAAGAATTCTGCAGTCCACGACGTCGGCCGTCTTGCCAGACGGTGCCGTCATCGTGGAACGCCACGAGATTTTTGATGATTGGACACGCATCAGGAACGAATGGCTGGTCATACGGAACCGAAGGGTGAAGAGCTTCAAGTTCCATCACACTATTTATTCTGGTCAAGAGCTTCGGGATCGGATGGAGCGCGTAGGATTTGTTGCTGTGAAACTCCACGGGAATCTCGACGGAGACGAGTATGGTCCCGACGCCGAGCGGCTCATCGCGATAGGCCGTAAACCACTATCCAGCCTTCCAGCAACTGTTCGCGCCCCACGCAGCGCAAATCGTAAGTGATGTTCCAAATTACGCTCAGGTAGAGCCCACGATGCAAATCAGCAGCGTCCAAAGTCTAGCTCCGCTGCGAAGACCGTGATCTGGTAAACAGGTGTCCCGGAAATTCCTCGAGCTTACGCCTTGAAGCACGTAAGGTTGCGCTCAGGTTTGCCCCGATAACCACGTCGAACGAGACCGTGAAGCCTTTGTTTGCTCCGGGAAGCACAGCCGCAACTTGATCAAAGCCCTGGGCCCTTCACCGGTCGATTCGAAACCAACCGCCGTCGATCATTTGGTTGACAGCACAAATTGATTGCCGTCTGTGTCCTGGAACTTTGCAAACTGGCCCCAGGGTTGCTTCGTGGGCGGAGCGGTGAACACCACGCCTCGGGCCGTCAACTCTTGATGAGTGCGATCGATGTCGTCGGTCATAAAAGATACGTTTGAAAAGGTGCCGACGCGATCTTCATGACCGGGGGGTGTGAACAAAACCACTTTGGTATCGCTGCCCGGAATTCGTAGTTCGATCCAGCGCTGTTTCCCGTCAAAGGGTTGGTCGGTCAAGACCTGAAATCCAAGCTTCTCGGTGTAAAAGGCAAGCGCCTGCTCCTGGTCTCGAACGGGAATGCTCACAAACTTGACTGCCTTGATCATGGTCGTCCTCCTCATGAGACTTAGTGTAAGCATCCACACCGCCTCTTGAAAAGTAAAATCGAATCACTATAGTATTTACAACTGTAGCTAGCGACACAATAGCGAGGTCGGTCATGCAGCTGTTCTTGGATAGTTACGTTCTGGACGTGCTTATGCGCGATCTCGCCGAGCATGAAAAACGGCCGTCGGCGTTTCTTGTTTATCTCCATGTATGGAGGCGCAGCGTGGGTGCGGGCCAGAGGGTCGCAGCGTTGAGCCATCAGCAGATAGCGGAGGGCACGGGATTGTCGAAGTCCGCCGTGCAAGGAGCCGTGAGGCTTCTCAAGAGGCGAAAGCTGCTTTCGGCCTTACGGAAAAATCCGACTGCTACTCCAATCTATCGAGTGGAGCGTCCCTGGGCCCGGCGGAAGCAGGGCTGAAAGGCAGATCGCAACCTCACCGGTCTTACAAAGGCCGGGGCGGAAAAGTCTCCGGCCCTCGATCAACTCCTGGCTTCGCGTATCCCTCAGACCACCGCCGACAGGGAATTCGGTCCGAAGCTGCGGATCGCTTCCGCTTCGGAATCGTAAACGCTGAAAACCGTCAGCAGCCTGGTCAACTGCAGCACGTCGTGGAACTTGTTGCCCAGATTGGACAAGTGCAGCGCCGCACCCTGCTTGTTAGCGCTCACGTGCGCGGCCACCAGGATGCCCAACCCCGCGCTGTCGATGTATTTGACGTCGGCCATGTTCAGCACAATCTTCTTCTTTCCCTCGGCAATCAGCGCTTTCACTCTCTCCCGCAGTGCATTGCTTTCTTCGCCCAGAACGATACGGCCGTCCAACGCCACAACCGAGACTCCGTCTATTTCTTTGTTGGTTATATCCATGATCAAGTCCGCCTCTGAAACCACTATACGCCCTTAATGCCTCGGTGGCTTCATCGAGCGGAAGGGTCAGAGGTCGATCCCCATCTGCGTGAGAACTGCGGCTCTCGTTGGGGCCGCGAAGCAGCAGCGGGGCGCGACGGTTCAGCGTCGCCGGCTTCGCGATAGAACAGTTTGTAATTGCCGACGGCGGCGACGCGGCCGTGGATCATCAGTGCGCTGTCGCGCGTTCGATGCGCGCTAACCTTATTTGGACATGGACATTTTGCGCCGCAACGCAACTTTGCATTGGAAACCGAACCTGTCCCGCACGCGGCGCGATTCCACCGCCGGCCCGTAGCCAGCCGCCGGCGAGCTAGAATGACGATCCTGGGAGACTGACCGAACGGCAGGTGCGGGGTTCTCGATGAAAAATGAAGCCAACAAACTTCTGTTCGCGGTGGACATTGCCGGAACGTTCGTGTTTGCCGTGGAGGGCGCGACCGCGGCCATGCGGGGGAACTTGGATTTGCTGGGGTTGATGGTGCTGGCATTTGCCACCGCGCTGGGCGGCGGAATTATTCGCGACGTGTTGATCGGGGATGCGCCGCCGGCTTCGCTGCGGGACTGGCGCTATGCGGCAGTAGCGTTCGCGGGTGGCGTTGTCGTGTTTTTCCTGCACCAGTTCGTGCAGAGCATTCCGGGCAATGTAATTCTGGTGCTGGATGCGGCGGGGCTGTCGCTGTTCGCAATTGCCGGGACCCAGAAGGCACTGGTCTTCGGGATGCATCCGTTGGTCGCAATTTTGTTGGGAACGATTACAGGAGTCGGCGGAGGCACGGTGCGCGATGTCTTGCTAGCGCAGGTTCCTAGCGTGCTGCGTGCCGACGTGTACGCGACCGCGGCGCTGGCGGGGTCGGCGGTGATGATTGCCGGGTGCAAGGCTGGCACGCCACGAGCGTGGGCAGCGGCCTTGGGCGGCATCGTTTGCTTTTTACTGCGCGTGATCAGCGTCTGGCAGCATTGGAATTTGCCACGTGTGCGGGGATGAGTATTCCGGTCCGAAGCGAGGACATTTTTTTTACTCGGAGGGGACAACCCCGTTTACTGCGGGTTCTATTCTGCGTGGCGAAACGAAAGCTTGCCATGGCTTTGGGGTGGTGGGGCTTTTGTTGACCGGCTTAGCCGGTGGCGACGAGGTCCTGGTTCGACCTTGCGCGATTCTCCAAGAATGAGGGGTCCCTCGAACATGCAGAAAACATTTGCGACGGTGGTGATGGCTTGCGTCTTGGCAGGGATGTTTACGGTGAGCACGATGGCCGATGAGCTGGTATTTTTCTCGCCGGTCGTAGGGTCGAATCCAGGTGTGACGATTGCGGGCGTGACCAGCGGCGGGGCACCGTGGGTGGTGAGGCGTGGAGCGGCGGTGCTGACCGATAATGGGCGGCTGAATGTGGACGTGCGAGGACTGGTGTTGCCGAGCGAGAGCAATACCGCGGGGCCGGTGACCCAGGTCGCGGCCAGCGTGGTGTGCGGGGATGCGGTGGCGGCAAGCAGCGGCGCGGTGACTCTAACGACGAACGGCGATGCGGAAATTCATGCGAAGCTGACGCTGCCGTCTCCGTGCCTTGGTGCGATCGTGCTGGTCCGCGTGGCGGGCGTGAACGGAACGGTACTGGCGGCTCCTTCTGCATTCATCGCCGCAACCGGACTGGTGAAGGACGCTGACGACAAGTAGGGCGCAAAGGTTGGCGCGACGAATTGGGCCAGTTCCCTGTGGGGGCTGGCCCAATTTTTTTGCGAGTGAGGTGACCGTGGCCGGGTACGCGCTTCGGCTGGCTTCGCAATTTCGTCCGGGCAAGCTCGGGCACAGCCGTGCTGTGCCACTACCGGCGGGAACGATGATGACGACGACGGTAGCGCCGACCTTGGCTTGACTTTGAAACGCGGGGGCGTTCGGCGGCGCGGCGTTTTTCTTCGGCGATGGATTTAGGGTCGATCAGGCATTGGCCGTAAGAGACGAAATGCGTCTCGACGACGAAGTGCTAGCGATGGGATTGTGGCGGGTGCGCTTAGGCTTTGCCGGCTTTCACGCCTGCACAAACAAGAGCGCCTGTGCTACTTACTTCTTGAAGAGGTCCTCGAAGGCTTGGCGTGCGTCGTTGTGGCGGGGAGGCGCGACCGGAACGGTCTGAGTCTTCTGGGCGTAGGAGGTGGGGGCGGTGTCCTTTTCTACCGTGGTGCGAAATTCGTAGAAGGTGCAGTTGTTTTTTGCGTCCTTGGGCGTGATGCGCTCGGGAATCGGCTGCGTACACTCAAATTGCGCGCCAGAGTCGAAGAAACGGCATTGCTTGCAGCAGTGTAATTCCAGTTGGCACTTGGGACATTGACCGTTGGGATCGAATCCGGAGGTGAGGACTGCGCCGCAGTTGGCACAGCGGGCCCGGGTTACGGTGCCGACCATGCGCGGGGTGCGCGGGCCGAACTGATCGGCGCGCGGGCCGCCTTGTGGGGGCTTGCGGTCGTGACTGTGGCCGCCGCCGCGCGATTTGTCTTTTTTTTCGTTTTGCTCGGCATCGCGGTAGCCGCGGTGACTGTACTTTCGATCCACAAACGCCTCCGTCCGTCAGTCCTGACGGACTGCAACTAAATCGGTGCTTCGCTTTTGCGGCACAAAATGACGGCTAGCGAAAAGCCGCCCTTCGAAGCTCAGGCTAAACAAGGCTCCGCGGACTTCGCCTTGGGCTACAGGTGATCCGCACTCCACCTGGGCTTGAACTCAATCGGATCAATACAATCGACCGGATTGCTACACTCGACCGCCCTGCGCTAACTTCCCCAGAGGTTACGTTAAAGGAATACCGACGTTCGAGCAGGAGATGGGACATCTATGTTTTTAGTCCTCTGGGAGTTCGAAGTCAAGCCCGGGTGCGAACAACGCTTTGAAAGAGTCTATGGGCCGGAGGGTGACTGGGATTCCCTGTTTCGCCGCGATCCCCACCACGCGGGAAGTCATTTATTCCGCGACATCAGGAAACCGCGTGTGTACCTCACCGCCGACTACTGGCTCTCCCGCAAATCGTACGAAGAATTTCTGCAAGCGCAAGGCGCCGAATACAAAGCGCTGGACTCGATCGCGGGGGAATTGACCGCGAATGAGAGGCACATCGGCTCGTACGAAACGTTCGCGCCGTGAATCGCTTCGACTTCGCGGCGAACGCGAAGCTCAAGGACTCGCCGATCGGGCTGCGCCACCGGTGCGAGGGCAAAAAAACAGATCCTTCGCTCCGCTCGAGACGACACGATCGCTCTCACCATGGCAATGCTCGACAGACTTGCTGCCCCCTGCGAGTCTTAGACGCGATCAAGCCCAGAGAGTTACCAGGCCATCTGCGCCCAAGTCGGGCCGGAGATATGTTTGCGGCGTGCCGCCGGCGCGCTGCACCGCTTCGGCGGCTAGATATCCGCTGCGGACTGCGCCTTCCATGGTGGCGGGCCAGCCGGTGGCGGTCCAATCCCCCGCCAGAAAGAGTTTGCCGATACTGGTTTCCTGCTTGGGACGCCAGCGATCCACACCCGGCTCTGGCGAAAACGTGGCCGTAGCCTCTTTGATGACGGTGGCCTTCACGAGGTTGGCGTCGCGGGCAGCGGGCAGCGCCTGGCGCACTTCCTTTAGACACAGGTCGATAATTTCCTGCCTTGGCTTCTGCAACAGATCATAGGATGCGCTGATGACCAGCTGCAGGTACTGGCCTTTTGTCTTATTTTTGCCATTTTCGCCGTTGACCGCCGGGCCGTAAAGGGCGGTTTTGTTGAAGACCCATTGCGTCGTGGTTTCCAGCAGCGTGATAAAGGGCTCGCTGGTAACTTCGCGGTCGAACCAAAAGTGAACACCGGTGATGGGGGCGTCTTTCAGGTTTTGCAGGTTTCGAAAGGCAGGTTCGGCCTGGCGGATTTCTGGGGGGAGGATTTCCCCGAACGTGGTGTGTGGAACGGCGAAGATGTAGGCGTCGGCGGACTCTTCGCGATCGTTGTCGAATTTCACGGAGGTGAGGGCACCGTCGCCGATGTGCATACCGCGGACCGGACACCGTAGTTGAACTTCTCCGCCTTTTGCTTCGATGGCCCGCTTGCATCCGTCGTAGAGCTCGGCAAGCGGAACTATGGGCACGCCCATGCGATAGCCGGAGCGATTGGAGAGGAATGCTTTCCAGAAGACGTCGATACCGTAGCGGGCGTCGGTCCTGTCCAATTCTTCGTCGAGAGCGCTGACCAGGACAACCCGCCAGAAGCGCTCGATGGCGCCTTTGGTTTGGCGCTGGCGGCGCAGCCATTCCAGCATGGAGATGGCGCTAGCTTCGTCGAGGTCGCGCGGGTGGCCGCTGCTGCGCAAAATGGCGAGCATGGCGCGAGCAATAGAGAATTTGTCTTTCAACGTCAGCGGGGCGAATTTCGCGAACGAACCGGTCATGTGAAAGGGAGCGGGCAGCATACCGGCCTGCATTTCACCGCGGCGGCCTTGGGGATCGAGAAACAGCAGGCGATCGAAGAACTTGATCTTGTTCGCGGAACCGACGCGGCGATAAAAATCGTCGAGATTGGTGCAGCAACCGAGAGTTACGTGCTGGCAATTGTCGACATGCTCGCCGTCGGGCAACACGTAGGACGTCGCTCGGCCGCCAAGAAAGGGGCGCCGCTCGAACACCTGGACACGCCAACCCGATTCAGCCAGCGCGACGCCGGCTGCCAAGCCCGCCAGGCCGCCGCCGATCACGATCACACTTTTCAAGGATGTTCTCTTCCGTCACGCGCCCGAATCGGGCCTGGGCGATGAATAGCATTTTTTCGGCGCGCGAAAGGCGCACGCGTTCTCCGAATACCGCAAAATCGAGGGATTCGATACGGGCGAGCAGGGCGCTGTAGGTGTGGGTGAGGAGCCACAGCGTGGGCCGGCTCTCGGGATCGATCAGACCCAGCAGCGCGGCGCCTTCGTCGTAGCATTGCCAGGCGTGATCGGCTTCAAAGCGCAGGAGTTCGCGGACGCCGAGAGTGGCTACGTTGCTACCGAAATCCTCCGGCGAGACGCCGTAGCGCTCGAGGTCTTCTTCCGGAACGTAGACGCGGCCCAGAGCGTAGTCATCGTGAACGTCGCGGATGATGTTGGTGAGTTGGAAGGCGAGACCTAGTTTTTCGGCGAGGTCGAGAGCGCGGGGATCGGAGAAGCCGAAGACGTGCGTGCAGGTCAGGCCTACCGTACCCGCGACGCGGTAGCAGTATTCGCGCAGACGATCGAAGGTCGGATACGTTTGCACCGTCAAATCCATTTCGGCGCCGGAGATCAGATCGTGCAGGTAACGGGCGGGCATGTTGTAACGCTGCATGGTGTCGACCAACGCGGGCAAGACCGCGGCGGCTCCGGCGGGCATGGAGCTGGCGGCTCGATCGGATCCGGTGACGGCGGCGTCCAGCGCGGCGCGCCAGTTGGCGAGGCCACGCTGTTTGGCGGTCAGGTCGCCGCCTTCGTCGGCTACGTCGTCGATCAGGCGCATAAAGGCGTAGAGGGCGACCAGGCCGTCGCGGCGGGATTTGGGGAGGAGGAAAAAGGCGTAGTAGAAATTGCTGCGAGCGGCTTTGGCTATGCGGTGGCAGGATTCGTAGGAGCCGGCGAGGGTGGTGGTGGTTGCGTCGAGCTCGGCGGGGCGGTTCGCAGCGCTTGAATTCGGACGGCTGGGCGTTTGAGGTGCCGCATGCTGCGCCCCTGCAACGGAAAGTTTGGCGGCTGCGTGGGCGGCGAGGGCGCGGCCCAGGAGGCGGATTTGTTTGCCCTTGCCGATCGAGGGGCGGCGATGGAGGGTGTCGAAGCCTGAGGCTTTTATGGCGTCGAGCACGGCCCGGCCGCCGCGGCTGAACATTTCGAGATCGACGCTCAAGCGAGCGTCGACCATTTTTGCTAGCGGCATGCCTTCGGCGAATAGCACGCGGGTGCGGGCGATCAAGTCTTTCATCAGCTCGACGTAGCGGGCGTCAAAGCGGCGCTCGACAATGTCGGTCTCGGTTAGTCCATGAGTAGCGGCGATGTCGAGCGGAATGTAGATGCGGCCGATTTCCAGATCGCGCCCCACGTCCTGCCAGAAATTCGCGAGTTGAAGGGCGGTGCAGGTGGCGTCGGACAACTGCTGACGGTTCTCGTCGCGATAGCCGCAAAGATAGAGGACCAGGCGTCCAACTGGATTGGCCGAATACACACAATATCCAACCATGGCGTCCCAGGTTGGATAGCGCTTCACGGTTTGGTCCTGGCGGAAGGCTTTTAACAAATCAGCGAATGGTTGTTTGGGAATATCCTTGGCGACGATCGTTTCGCGCAGGGCTACGAAGACGGGATGCGACGGGTGGCCTTCGTAGCAAGCGTCGAGTTCTTGTTCCCACCAGTCGAGAAGTTCCAGTGCGCGGGAGTTGTCGGGGACTTCGTCGCCGAGGTCGTCGGCCCAACGGCAGTAGGCGTAGACGTTGTAGAAATGCTGGTGAAGATCTTTCGGGAGAAGCCAGGAGACGACGTTGAAATTTTCGTAGTGATGGGTGGCCAGCCAGCGGGTGTATTGTTGGGCGGACCTGGACGAGCAGCCCGCGGCCGGGGCTTGTTTGGCGATTTCGAGTTCGTCGGGACGGAGCATTTTTCGGCTCGGCTTGCTTCCGGAAGTTAAAGGTCTTTGCGTCAACCAACCTCGATTGAAGCTAACTCTAAACCCGCGCACAAGGTGCGTCCTCTTGAGATCACGCGCTCAGCGGCTAAAGCCGGAATCCGTTTCGAGCGTACGACACGGCGGAAGCCGTGCCCTCCCGTTGGTGCGTTGATGGTTGGGCGCTTTGGATTTTTTGTAGTCAAGAGGAGGGCCGAGCCAGGAATGGCTGTGCCACTGTGGATCTCGAAGCGCGAACCCTGCATCACGGGCGAACGGCTAGCTTGATTTCGCCGCTGCGGGACTTCATGCGTTCGAAGGCTTGGGGCAGCTCGTCGAGGCGGATTTCTTCGGTGACGAAATCGTGAGCCAGAATGTCGCCGCGACGAATGGCTTCGAGGGCTTCGCGAATGAACCGCGGTGTGTGGTGGAACGGCGAGATGATCTTGATCTCGGAGTAATGAATTTCAGCCGGCTCGATTTCGACGAAGGTTCCCGAAGGCAAGCCGCTGAAAAAGTTGACGACCCCACCGCGACGCACCATGTTCAAGGCTTGTTTCCAGGTCGCGGGATTTCCCGCAGCTTCGACGACGGAATCGGCGCCGCGATGATCTTCGGTGAGGTCCTTGACCGCGGCAACCACATCGGTGACGCTGCTGACATCGAGGGTAGCGGACGCCCCCAGGCGGCGGGCAAGTTCGAGCGAAGCGGCCCGCCGGGCCAGCGCGATCACGCGAATACCACGCCGTGAAAGCATCCGAACGTATTTGAGACCGATAGGGCCACAACCGATGACCACGGAGGTGTCGCCCGTGCGGACTTCCATTTCGTGAATTCCACGAAGCACACAAGCCAGCGGCTCCACCAGTGCAGCGCTGCCGTCATCGACCGAGTGCGGCACCTCCAGCATGTTTTCCATCACGATGCGGCCGGGGATGCGCAGATACTCGGCGTACGCGCCGTTGTTGAAGAGCAGGTCTTCGCAGAGATTTTCCTGGGCGCGCCGACAGTGATAGCAACGCAGGCAGGGCGCGGAATTCGCCGCCACCACGCGCAAGCCAATCCGCCATCGCGGATCGACGCGTTTGCCTACGGCTGCGACTTCTCCCACGACTTCATGACCGAACACGGCCGGTGGCTGGATCATGCGGGCGTGGTAGCCGCGCTGCCACACTTTCAGGTCGGTGCCATCGGTTAACGCCAGACGGACGCGCAGAAGAACTTCATCGGCGCCCACCGACGGCACGTCGATTTTTTCGATGCGCAAATCCTCACTGCCATAGAGTACGGCCGCGGTCATCTTCGACGGGACGATCGCGCGTACAACCGCAGCGGCTGCTTCGCCGAGATATTCGGTCTTTTTCGTGGTAGTTGTTCTCATGCGTGCGTGATCAGAATCTTCAAAGAATCCGTTGTAGGCCGAGCCGCGAGATCCAGCGCCTCCTGGATTCTATCCAGCGGGAACCGGTGGGTTACGATTTCCATCACCGGGAGTTTCCGCTGAAGCACTAACTCGGCGGCCGACTCTTGGATGTCTACGGCCGCGCTATAGCTACCAAGGATTTCCTTCTCGTCGATCCCCACAGCCGCTGCTGGAAACTCGATCTTGGTCACCGGGTCGTTCGCGGCAAACAATAAGATGCGCCCACCGGGTCTTGCAGCCGCCAAGGCATCCACCACGACGGCCGGATGAGCTACCGCGACCAGAACCGCATCGGCCCCCCGGCCTTCGGTCCTGGCTTTTACGTCTGCTATAAGCTTACCACTGGTGGGGTCGAAAGCCTCAAGTGCCCCCAGTGTCAGGCTCTTTGTACGGCGCTGTACCATGGGGTCGCTGGTGAAGATTTTGGCTCCGGTGAGGTTGGCGACCATGAGGAGTTGGAGCCCGATGGGGCCGCAGCCGATGATTAGAACGGTCTCGCCTTTGGTGATGCGGGCTTTCTGGACGGCCTTAACGATGGTGTTAATCGGCTCGATGAACGTGGCTTCCTCGAAGCTGACATTGTCGGGGAGTGCCACGATGCCGCGTTCGGCGACCCAGGGCATCGCTTTGACGTATTCTCCGAACCCGCCGCCGTTCGGTGTGAAGCCTGCGGTCAGACCGGTGGTCTTATATTGCCGGCACTGGGAGAAGAGACGGTTTTCACAGTAGAAGCAGGTGCCGCAGGGTGTGTGGTGGAAACTCATGACGCGGTCGCCCGGCTTCCATTTTTTCACGCCATCGCCTGCCGCGACTACGGTGCCGGCGAGTTCATGGCCTAGGATTTGTGGCGGCTCGACGTAGCGCTGGAAAATTTTCTTGATGTCGGTGCCGCAGATGCCGCAGGCGGCGACCTTGATCAAGACTTCGCCGGGGCCGACTTCGGGGACGGGGACTTGTTCGACGCGGACGATTCCCTTTTCGCGGTAGACGCCGGCGCGCATGGTTTTAGGGACGGCATCGAGGGTCTTTAGTCCTTTCACCGCAGGGATGGCGCTCATGTTCGTGAAGCCCCCTGCTTCATGCAAACCGCATCTGCGGCCACCAGAGCCGCAAGGTAGCGATCCAGGAATTCCGCAAGATTCTCCGCTGCGACTCGGCTCTGCTGGCCAAAACGAATCAGCGAAGGGATGGCGGTCACGTTTTGCGCCACCTGCCCCAGGACTCGTTTGAAACTTAGCTCTCCGGAATCGGTCGTTACGCGGTTGAAATCCAGAGGCAGATCCTGTTCTGCTCCGTCGCTGATCGCACGCACCGCAATTCCTTTCGCGCCAAAAGCGGCAGCTTCATACAGTATCTCTCCGCTTTCCATCTCGACCGCGTCGGCCTGCAAACCGAATGACTTCTTTTCTTCGGCGCGAACTACTACGTGGTCGGTGCTGTAGAAGCCTTTCACCACTTTTGCCCTACAGCTCGATGCCACGCCGACAAGCGTGGGATCGCAGATAATCGTTGTGTTCGATTTTGCTGCATAGACTGACTGTGCCGCCAGTACCTCCCCCAACTTGTGTTCGGGTCTTAGCGCCCCGGCGAGACCACTAGAAACACACAAATCGATTTTGGCTTCCCACAGAGCTTTGGCCGCTTCCACCCACGCCTTCTTTCCACCAATTCCGGTCAAGAGCACTTTGATCTCGGCGTCACCGATCTTCGCGAAATGGGAATCCCAGCCCTTAGAAGCGATTTTCTCGAAATGCCGCCGTTTGCGCCATGGGGCGAATTCGGCGTCGAGTGCAAACGTGACGAGAACTCTCATTGGTGACGTCGTTTCCTATCTTCACCTTTAGGATGCTGGATTCTCCGCTAATCCTACAACCGCGAGTGCTGAAGCGTGCCGAGATGGGGCGTAGCGGCTTTGCAACCCCTACAAAGCTGCTTCGCCGCTACGCTGCGGCGCGGGCTATACGCTTGGCTCTGCGCGGAGTGACATAGCCGTTGGCTTCGTACCAGCGGACCGCGCGTTGCAACGCTGCGGCAACCGGGCCGGCTTTGAATCCGAGTTCACGTTGCGAGCGGGCGCAGTCTACGAACATTTTGTGTTGCGCGATTTTCACGCCTTCAACGGGAATGCCCGGTTCTTTGCCGAGCAGTCGCGAAAAGATCGTGCTGGCGTAGGCGACGCCCAGCGCCACGTTGTGCGAAATCTTCAAGCTCGGTGAGGGGAGGCCGGTGATATTCGCGAGCACATCGAGCATTTGTTTCAGCGTCAGATTTTCGCCGCCTAACAGATAGCGCTGGCCGACTTTCCCTTTTTCGGCTACGAGCAAATGTCCCGCGGCGCATTCTTCCACGCCGACAAAATTCAAGCCGGTGTCGACGTAACCGGGCATTTTGCCGTTCAGGAAATCGACGATGAGCTTTCCGGTCGGCGTCGGTTTCCAGTCCCACGGACCGACCGGGGTGGTCGGCATCGCCACGATGACGGGCAAGCCTTCTTTTGCGGCGTTCAGTGCTTCGCGTTCGGCCATCCACTTGGAGCGCTTGTAATGTCCGATCATTTCTTCGAGCTTGGCGTCGGTGGATTCGTTTGGTGGCGCGGGGCGGTCGACGGCAATTGTCGCGACCGTACTGGTGTAGACGAATTGCTCCACGCGAGCACGCTTGGCCGCGGCGAGAATATTTTTCGTCCCGCCGACGTTGGAGTCGTAGATGTCCTGGGAGTGCTTGGCCCAGAGACGGTAATCGGCGGCCACGTGGAAGACGCGTTGGATGTCTTTCATGGCGCGATCCAGGGAAGCGGTATCGCGCAGATCGCCGGTCACGTATTCGAGCGGCAGGTCCGCTATGGCGCGATTCTGGCTCGAGGGACGAAGCAGCACACGGACGTTTTCGCCGCGCGCGACCAACTGCCGCGCCACGTGACTTCCGAGAAAGCCGGATGCGCCGGTGACCAGTGTGGTCATGGAGCTTGTACGCTTTCTTCGCGACCGCGCGGCGGAAGTCGCGAAGCGCGTTCGCGCGGACGACGAGGCAAAGCATGCGGGGCGTTCACGACAGCGGCCGCGCGCGTCGACACGACCGAGTCCAGCAGCGTCGAGAGCAAAGCCCAACGGCGGCTCAGCAGGCGCTTTCGCAAGCCGAGGATGCAGCGCCGCAATTCGTCGCTCGCGGAAACAGGCGCGGCCGAGGAAATTAAGCAGCCGTCGAAATCCAGGCTGCGAAGCTCGCCGTGGAGCTGCTCCAGCTCGGCCGCTTCTTTCGGCGAATGTAAAATCAATTGCGCGCAAAGCAAGAAACCAGAAAGCTTTGCGGTGCGAACGCTTTCCAGAGCATCGCGGAATGCTCCTCGTTGTCCAACCCGTTCGTCGTGTGAAGGTTCGGCGCCGTCGAAACGGATCGTTAAATGCAAACGTTGCGAGGGCTGAAATTCGTGAACCCGACGTCGTAGCAAAAGTCCGGTAGTCGGCAAGAAGACATGGCGGCCGGCGGATGCGAGTGCATTCACGACACGCGGAGTTTCCGGGAGGGCGAGCGGCTCAGGGCCACCAATCCAAACAATCGGCGATTTAGAATCGTTGGTGTTCCCGCCAGCCGCGAGGTTCAAGATCAAGGGGTGTTTGCGTTTTAGGCGCAGAGAACGCACGGCGAGGCCCAGGGTAAGGTCCGCGGTCAACCGTAGAGGGAACCGCATTCGCAGCTCTAGAATCCGCTGCGCAGCCGGAATTCGGCCGGCTGAAAAGTCAGGGCGCAGAATTGTTCGGTCTCTTGCGTCTGGTTGCGGAACCTGGCCAGCGCGTAAAGCGGGAACGAATTGCGATAGAGGTGATACTTCAGGTAGAAGACGCACGGGAAGCCCGTCCCGGTAAATTCGTTTTCGCTCCAGGAACCGTCTGCGTTTTGCTGTTCCACGAGATAGGAGACCGCGTTGTGAATCGCCGGATCGCTGGCCTCGGCTCCGGCGAGCAATCCAATCAAGCCCCAAGCAGTCTGCGACGCGGTGCTTGGTCCTTCGCCTTTTGTCTGTGGCTCGGTGTAGCTTCGCAGCGATTCGCCAAAGCTGCCGTCGGGCTTCTGGACCGAGCGCAACCAACTGACAGCGCGCTGGCAATACTCCTTTGCCGTCAGGGAAACGGTTTCCAACGAACGCAACACGCCGCTCGTGCCGTAGACGTAGTTGACGCCCCAGCGCCCAAACCAGGAACCGTCTTCGCACTGATCCTTCAGCAAGAATTTCACGGCACGCTGAATCGAAGGATGGTTGGCACTCCATCCGAAACGCCCGAGGCATTCGAGCACCCGCGCGGTAACGTCCGCGGTCGAAGGGTCGAGCATCGCGTTGTGATCCGCGAACGGAATGTCGCAAAGGAAGCCCTTGTTGTTGTCACGGTCGAACGCCGCCCAGCCGCCATCGCGATTCTGCATGCTCAGCAGCCACTGGATGCCCCGGCGCACGGCCGCTTCCATGCGCGCGGGATCGGGGAATTTCACGCGCTGCAGCGCCATCAAGACGAACGCCGTGTCGTCAACGTCGGGGAAAAAATCGTTGCGGAACTCGAAAACCCAGCCGCCGGGCGCGGCGTCTTTGTTTTTCACTTGCCAGTCGCCGGGACCGAGAACCTGCTTGGAGAGAACCCAGTCGGCCGCCTTCACCAGCGCGGGGTGATCGGCAGGCACACCGGCTTCTTCCAGCGCCACCATCGCAATACAGGTGTCCCACACGGGAGAGACGCAGGGCTGCAAGCGAATCGTATCGCCTTCTGCGATCTCAAACCGCGCGAATTCCCGAATCTCGCGAGCAGTCAGCGGATCGTCGGGGCCATGACCCAGCGCCATCAGCGCGAAGATCGAGTTCATCATCGCCGGATAGATTGCCGCGAGACCTTCGGTGCGTTCCAGGTGCTCGAGCAGCCACGACTTCGCCTCACGCAGCGCCCGCTGGCGCAGCGGCTTCCACGGCAGCTTCTCGTAAAGCTTCATGGCACGATCGGCCGCGAGGAAGAAATTTCGCCAGGAGATGAGTTGATCGCTCCAGTCAAACGCCGCCGATTTGCGCGCGGGGTCGCGGAACAATTCGTCGACGTGGGCGCGCTCCGGCAAGCGCCAGTCCGGGCGCAGCGCCGAAAGAATCGCCATGGGAATGACGATGCCGCGGGTCCACGAAGACATTTCGTATATGTTGAGATAGAACCAGTTCGGCAGCAGCATCATCTCCGGCAGGATCGCGGGAACCAGCTCCCAGCCAAGCGCCCCGGCCACCGCCAGATAAAATCGCACGTAGGAATTCGATTGCTCGAGGCCCCCCAGGCGCAGCACGGTTTCGCGCGCTTGCACCATGCGCGCGGACTTCGGGTTGTCGCCCGCCAGCTTCAGGGCGAAATAGGCTTTGCAGGTGGCGTTCAGCTCGGATGGACCGCCGGGATAAATGCTCCAACCGCCGTCGGCCAATTGCTTGCGTCGAACGTAGTTCGCCAGTTTGGCAATGCGCGCCGGGTCAGCTTTGCCTAGAACGTACAGGTAGTAAATGTAGTCGGATTCAAGGGTACTGTCGGCTTCCAACTCGCCCATCCAATAACCCTGTTCGACTTGGAGAGAAAGCAGGTGATCTGCGCCGCGCTCAATTGCTTGCGCCAAGCCCGAGGCCCAATTCTGCCGAGCGCCCACGGCGGCGCTAGAAGATGCAACGGTGTCGAGTCCGATGCGAGTACCAGCAGACAACGAATCCTCCCGAAACCAAGCAATGATGGAACTCGAGCCCCTAAGCGACTTGCTTTCAGCAACATCCAGCTACGCAATTGGCATTTGAGATTGCCAGGTTACACTAGTACTACTGAATTATCGCAATCTCGCGACCACCGGTCAACCTTTAAGATGCATTCAAGTCTTCGGTTTGATGCCCAAGACAGGGGAGTGGGCACCCAGTGTTTTGCGCACCGCTTCGCTCAGGCCAACCGGCAGCGGTTGACCATGGCGCTGCAGAAATTGCGGCTTTGTTCGGAGCAATTGCAGGGGAACACCAGTCCACCTAACTGCATCCCCAGCCTCCACGTTCGGGGGAAGATGTTCACGCAGAACAAGAGCCGACGCGCGATCGATCTGCAATTGCGCCGATTCCTTGAAGTCTGCTTTCGCGGGATGCACGACCATCAGAAACAGCGATGGTTTCAAGAATTGCAGCAGCGTGTTGCTCTCCAGGATCACGTTCTTGGACTCTCCGCTCGAGTCGCAGTCTACCTCGCACAACGCCGCACGCAAGAGCGGCATGCCCTCCGCCAAAAAACCTTGCTTCGTTCTCAACCAAAAAGAGCGTCGAGCCCCGGCTTGCAAGAAACGCGCGCTGTCGGTCCCCGTGTCCGCGCGCTTCTCCCAACTGATGGCACAGATGTGTTCGTCGGGCGCGCAATCGCAATCGTGTCCGTTCTGCGCGCAAACTCCGTGACCATACTGCGTGATTTTGCCGGCGATCCAGTTTGCTTCGGGAAACGCAGCGATCACATCGCACACCAGTTGCGTCTTGCCAATGCTTCGCGTGTGCCCGCCAACAACAATCACCCGCCAGTCCCCTTCGCTTGTCGCCATAGTCGCCACTACTACCGGTGTTTCTTAGTTCCCTTCTGCCTTGGTCTCCGACTCGGTCTCTAAAGCCGTCTCCAAAGTTTTGATGCGCGCCGCAAGTTCCGGGAGCCGCGTCTGCCACACGTATTGCTCTTTGAATTTGTCCAGCGAACGCGCCGGCGTGCCCCAAACCGTCTGCCCGCTTCGAACAATCTTGCCGCCCAACACCCCGGATTGCCCGCCGATGACCGCGCCGTCTTCCAGATGGACCTGTTCCCCAAAACCGGCCTGCCCGCCAATCACTACGTTTTTGCCAAACACGCAGGACCCCGACATACCCGTCAACGCCGCAATCACCGTGTGCGCGCCGATCTGGCAGTTGTGCCCGACATGAACGAGATTATCCAGCTTCACGCCTTCGGCGATGCGCGTGTCGTCGAGTGAACCGCGGTCGATCGTGGTGTTGGCGCCAATCTCTACATCGTCTCCAATCTCCACGATTCCAATCTGCGGAAATTTCCAATAACGCCCTTCGCCGCGCGCATATCCGAATCCGTCGGCGCCAATCACCGCGCCGGCGTGAATTTCGACGCGGTCTCCCACGCGCGAGCCGCCATACATCGTGACTCGCGGATGAATCCGACAATGCGCCCCGATCCAGCACCCGGGGGCGACGACGCAGTGTGACCCTATCTGCGTGCCTTCTCCCACGTGAACACCTTCTCCGATCACCGCATACGGCCCGATGCTCACGCCGGCCGCAATCCGCGCCAGCGGCGCCACAATAGCCGCGGGATGGATCCCCGACGCGATCGGCGTCCGTTCCAGCAACCGTGCCGCGGCCTTTGCAAAGGCAACTTTCGGATGCGCGTGCCGCAACACCGTCTTTCCCGCAACCGCCACGCCGTCCGCGGCGATCACGCAAAGCGCAGCCGATACGACGGCGCGCGCTACATTTTTCGCCGTTTCCACATAGATCAAATCGTGTGGCCCGGCCCGCTCCGGCGCGGCCACCCCATGCAGCTCCATCGCTCGGTCGCCTTCTAGGCGCGCCCCGATATCTCCCGCTAATTCCCCTGCTGTCCTTAGCATCGGCATTCACCCACATGCTGCCAGATTCATTCTCAGTTCAACTTAGAAAATCATAAAGCGGCGCGTCACCCTTGGGCCGCGTCTTCCAGCGCGCATGCACCCACACCCACTGTTCGGGATGCTCGCGGACAATCGCCTCGATCACCTTGGTGAACTTCTGCGTGTTCACAAAAACGTCACGCTCGGTGTCGCCGCTTCGGATCAACTCGACCGGTGGCTCGAACCGCAGCCGGTATTTTCGAATTTCTTTATCCCAATACGCATACCCGGGCACCACCGCCGCGTCGGTGTGCAGCGCCACACGCGCCAGACCCGTCGTCGTACACGCCGTCGTACCGAAAAAATCCACGAACACGCCCTCCCCCGGCATGGTGTTCTGATCGACCAGAATGCCCACGGTCCCTGCATCGCGTAGAATTTTCAGCAGCGCTCGAGCCGACTCGTTCTTGAAGATCGGCCGATTACCCGACAAACACCGATAGCGATTGACCAGGTCATCGACTCGCAGGTTATCCAGCGGACGCGCCATGTACTGCAGCGGGAATCCGTACAACGCGTGCGCAAACGATGAAAGCTCCCATGCTCCAATGTGCCCGGTTAGGTATAAAACGCCCTTGCCGCGCCGCCGGCCCTCCAGAAAATTCTCGTGGCCGTCGAGAATCACAACCTGCTCGATATTCTCTTTTGTGTAACGCGAAAGCTGTGCAAACTCCGCCGCCATCCATCCCAGGTTCTGCACCATCCCGCGAATGGCGGTCCGGCGTTGCGCGTCAGTCCATTCCGGAAACGCCAGCCGCAAATTGAACTCCGCCGTCTTTCTCAATCTCGGCAGCAGCGCGTACATCATGCGCGCCACACCCGCCGCCAGGCCTCGCGCCATCGAGCGCGGCAAAGCCCCCAGGACTTTCAGAATCGCCCACACCGCCGCATATTCGAACCACTCCGCCATCGTCCCCCAAGGCCGCCGCTAATCAGCCGACGCGCGACAGTATGCATTCTCCGCCTTAAGCCACGCCACTTCCAAGTTGCCGCGCGGTGCTTGTCACGCGCCATTTGGAAATCCCTTGCCGAATTCCGGTTTAGAGCTAGCAACGTCCGCAACCCACCCTTGGGGCGCAGCACTGCGGCGACCCATCTCGGCAGGGTCGCCAAATTTTACGCCGCCGTCCACACCTCGAAACGATGTCACGCATCGTCAAGCAAAGAGTGGTGTCATGCTAGACTCGCCCCAATGGAGACGAACTCGCCCGGCCCGCAGCCCGCAGCGAAAACAAGTTTAGCCGCCCGCATCGGATGGCTCGCCCTCATCCTCGCCACTCTTTACGTCTGCTACTTCAGCCACCTCGGCGCTATCGGATTCGTCGGCCCCGACGAGCCGCGTTACGCTTGGATTGCCCGGGCCATGGCGGAAACCGGCGACTGGGTCACGCCGCGCCTTTATGGAAAGCCCTGGTTCGAGAAGCCGCCGCTCTATTACTGGGGCGCGGCCCTCAGCTTCAAACTTTTCGGCGTGAGCGAAGCCGCAGCGCGCTTGACCAGCGCGCTCTCCGCTGTTCTTGCCACTCTAGCGCTAGCTTGGCTCGCGCTGCGGGTCTACGGCGCTGAGACGGCACGATGGCTACTGCTGCTTCTTCCCACCACGGTCGGCATGATCGGGTTCTCCCACGCTGCCGCGACGGATATGCCCTTCAGCGCCATGCTCACCATCGCCATGGTCGCCGCTGCGGTTCTCCTTGGCCTAATTCCCAATCCGAACCACCCCCTGCATGCGAGCGATCTCCCGTTGGAATCCTCTTCGTCCTTCTCTCCTTTTACCTCCTCAGTCACCTTTACGTCCGCCATCTTCGGTTTCTTCCTGGGCCTGGCGGTGCTGGCAAAAGGTCCCGCCGGAGTCATCCTGTGCGGTGGCGCCGTGTTCTTCTGGGCGGTCGTCACAAAACGTTGGCGTGATGCCTTCCGCGTGTTTCATCCCGCCGCCATCGCTGCTTTCTGCCTCACCGCGCTGCCGTGGTACATCCTTTGTGCCTACCGCAACCCCGATTTTTTCCGCATCTTCATCATCGAGCACAATTTCAAGCGCTTCCTCACGCCCGAATTCCAGCACATTCAACCCTTCTGGTATTACGCAGAGATCATCCTTATTACATTCCTGCCGTGGACAGCGGCGTTGGTCTGGACGCTCGTCGCAGGACTACGCCACGTAAGTCAGACCAGGGGCTTGAGCGCGTTCACCTGGTTACTGCTGTGTTGGGCGGGATTTTGCTTCGGATTCTTTAGCATCTCCCGATCCAAGTTGCCGGGTTACATTTTGCCCGCGGTTCCCGCGATCGGGCTTCTCGTCTGTCGCTTGGCCGCATCTCTGGCTTCTGGGAAGCATCGCTCGTTTGGGCTCGCATCCTTGGCTGGGGCCCTCTTATTCACGGGAGCATTCGCCGTGACGCATGCATACGACGAGCGATCGCTGAAAAATCTCGCGGCCTTCGCCCTATTGTTCGGATTGATTTTGCTGGCGCTCGCGCTGGCGAACCTTCTTCTCGGCTTCTTCTCCCTGTGGACCCGCGGAAGTACCGCTCTCGCTTTAGGCATTCTGCCGATTCTTTTGGCTTTCGCGCTGGTCGACGAGATCCTGCCGTTCACACCCGCCTCCATTTTGTCCCCCCGGTATCTTGCTTATCAACTTCAGGCCGACCAGGTACCATTGGCCGCTTTGCGTGTCGCGGGTATTCGGCGAAGCACGCTCTATGGACTGAACTTTTATCTGCGCACGGACCTACAGGAATGGGAATACGACCCCTCGCACGAATCCTACGTGCTCGCAACGGGACGCCTGCCATGCTCCAAAATACCGGAAACCATGACTTGCTCTGACTTATGGGGAACGGTCGACAAACTCGATGATTTCGAATTGCTACATCTCACGCCAAAACGCTAGTGCGCGGCGGCCCCCGTAGGTGGCAGCCGCAATAGAAAGAAACTCACCACGCGGTTCTCGTAGGAGCGCTTGTCGTCGTCACCCATGTTGGCGAAGTTTCCGTGCCCGATGGTAGCCTGATCCTTCGGCTCTGGCGCCTTCAAATACATTTGCCGCGTGATGTCGCCTAGCTCTTGCTCATCCGCCGCATCGATGAACAACTTCTGTACGCCTGTCAAAGAAGTCATTCGCGTGGTGTTGGACAGCGGAAGCTCGCCGCGATACTGGTGGTTCAGCCACTGAAAACTAAACTCCGCCGACTTGGTCATCAGCGGAAACCCACCCAACCCCTGGCGTTCGACGCCAACTTTCACCATTTGCTGGGGCAAGTCGTATACGGAATCCAGCACCATCGCACGTACGCGCTTGTCGCCCTCGGCTTCGCGCAGCGCCGCGTACGCGCCCAGGTTATAGCCCCACAGACCAAATCGATTAGGATCCACGTCGTTTCGTGTAGCCACCGCGTCGATGGCGGCACGCACTTCATCGGCCTCGTGATAGCCAAACGAGGTGATCCCGTCACTCGCGCCATGCGCTGTAAAATCGAATACAAACACGTTGTACTGGTGATCCTGCAGCGCGGAAACCAGCGTCAGCAGTTCACCCTTGCTCGATCCATATCCGTGGCAAAGGATGATCGTGGATGCCCCGCGAAATCCCGGAAAAAACCAGCCCTCCCGCGTTCCGATGGCGCCCGGCACGGAAAACTGCATCGCGTCCGGCCGCCCGGGAAAACTCTGCATGTTGATTTCGGCGCTGGTGCGTTGCGGCTTCACGATCCGGTAGACCAGGAATCCGGCGATCGCCAGCGTCGCCAGCACGGCAAAAAACACCAGCGCCAGCACGGCCGTCAGCAGCTTGATGTACCAGCGCATTGGAGAGCGCAGTTCCGAGAAATTCGCCATGAGCGTGTGGGTGTTGAGCTTCGAGCCCCTTTGTCCCAGATCAACGTTGCGATATCAACGCGATAATTTGCATGCTAGCACACCCGTCTCATGCAGATTTCCGTAACCCTTCCGCTTGTGCCTCATGCGTATCGTATGACTAACGCCCTTGCAACAACCTCATTCCCCGCGCCCTTTGCTTCCTTTGCTTCCTTCACTCCGCAACCTCCTTCACTTCATTTACGCGCGTTTGCCAGTTATGATGGACTGTTCCGGCGAGCGCGCGCCGGTCTCACCTTCCATGAACATCGTTGACCTTCGCCAAACCACCGTGCGCCAGCTGGAACCGCTCCTCGAGGAAGAAGCGTTGCACTGGCGCGACGAGTTGCATTGGGACTACCGCGGCGCTCTCGACCTCATTAAACGTTTTCTCGAAGCTCACGCGCTCTGCGGCTCGGTAGCCTTCGAGAACGGCTCCGCCGCCGGCTATTCCTTTTATGTATTGGAGGAGCAAAAGGGATTGATCGGCGGGCTCTATGTTTCGACACGCTACTCGCAAGCCGCCATCGGCCGCCGCCTGCTGGAGGAAATGCTCTTTTCCATGCGCGCCGTGCCACAACTTTCCCGCATCGAAGCGCAGCTCATGCCCTTCGGCGGTCCAGTCGACGCGCCGCTGCTCGAACAAGGCTTCCACCTCTACACCCGTCAATTCATGCTTTTCGATTTGCGCAAACATGCGGAACCCCACCCCGGCTCGGCCACCGGCATGCGCCTGGACCGCTGGAGCGATCGCTTCTTCGATCCCTGTTCCAAGCTCATCTATCTCTGCTATACAAATCACATCGATGGCGAGATCAACGATCAGTACCGCAGCCGCGCCGGCGCCCTGAAATTTCTCAAAAATATTATTTTGCTTCCCGGCTGCGGACAGTTCATACCCAGCGCGTCCTTTGTCCTTCGGCAACCCGGCAGCGATGATCTGATCGCCGCCGTGCTTACCAGCGAAGTTTCTCCCGGCGTTGGCCACACCACGCAAATCTGCGTACTCCCCGGTTATCAAGGCCACGGTCTCGGCCGCATGCTCATGCAAACATCCGCCGATGCGCTTCGCTCCATGAAATTTCGCGAACTGACGCTCACGGTCACGGCAGAAAATCGTTCCGCCGTCCAACTCTACGAAAGCCTCGGCTTCAGCACCATCCGCACCTTCACCGCCGGCGTCTGGCCGCGCTAGCAGCCCCGCGAAGTGGCCTATCCTCGCCCTTACCGTGGAGGGGAGTGAGTTCCCTCGCTACCGCGACGGTTCGCTTGTCGGCTCCGGCAAACGCGACCTTGGTTCATCTTCTCTTCCTTGGGCCTCGGAACTCCACGTGGTTCCCCAATGATTCCATCCTCTTGAGCGAAGCGAAGGATCTCAACCGATCCGCGGTACCGCGCCCCGATATCCGACGCGACCCCTGCCGGCTTCACGTTCGATCCAGCTCACAACCAACGCCGCAGTAGCCCTCGTGAAATGGGAATTTTTGTCTAGCTTCCGTTCCGGTAACGCGACACCTCGTCCCACGCACGGACATGCCGCAATCCGCCAGTTCGGCCCATTCAGGGAACAAATCCCGCGATTTCTTCGTATTTTGAACAAACTTGCGATGGAAGGCGACCTGCACCCAAAGAGGCACGCGAATCCTCGCCTCGGAGGCTCGACGCATGTTCAACTTTTATCAGGACATCCGCTTCGCAATCCGCATCCTGCTGAAAAATCCCGGCTTCGCCCTCATCGCTACCCTGTCGCTCGCTCTCGGGATCGGCGCCAACAGTGCCATTTTTAGCCTCGCGGACGCTCTGCTGCTCCGCCCGCTACCCATTCTCGCGCCTTCCGACGTCGTCAACATCAGCACCCAGACTCCCGACAATCCCTTCGGCGGCCTCTCTTACCCTAACTATCTCGACATTCGAGCCAAGTCCCAGTCCTTTGACGACGTCCTGGCCTTCCAGGTCTTCACCATGAGCGTCGGCACCTCCGCAAACGCCCTCCCCAAGATTTATCCCGGAGCGCTTGTCACCGACAATTTCTTTCAGGTCGTTGGCGCTCGGCCCGTGCTCGGCCGCTCTTTCCTTCCCGAAGAAGGCAAAGTCCCCGGCCGCGACGCCGTCGTGGTCGTCAGCAATGATTTCTGGCAGACGCAACTCAGCGGTGATCCTTCCGTCCTTGGTCGAAACATCCGAGTCAAGGGTATCGACTTCACCATCGTCGGCGTCGCTCCCAAGTCCTTCACCGGTATCGACCAATATTTCCATCCAGCCGTTTACATTCCCGCCATGATGGATCAGCGGCTCGCCGCTGCCCCCGCCAATCCGCTTGAGGACCGGAGCGACCTCAGCTATTCGGTCAAAGGGCGTCTGAAGCCCGGCGTGTCCATGCAGAAGGCCCAAGCGGAACTCGTCTCGGTCTGGAGCAATCTCCAGCGGCAATATCCGGAAAACAATCAGAACCTGCGCATGGTCGTTCAGACCGAACTTCAATCTCGCGTCTCAAGGGAAGGACCCGACTCGGCCCTCATCGCTATCCTCATGTGCCTGGTTGGCGTCGTGCTCCTAATCGCTTGCGCAAATGTCGCCAGCCTGCTTCTCGGCCGCGCCAGAGCGCGAAACCGCGAAATCGCGTTGCGTATCTCGCTCGGCGCGACCCGCGCTCGCCTGCTCTCGCAACTTCTCACGGAAAGCCTTTTGCTCGCGCTCCTCGGCGGTGCCCTGGGACTCGTAATCGGTTACGGCGGCATCGCTTTCTTCCGAACCATCCCCGTTCCCTCCGATCCCCCGATCGACATCACTCCTCATCTCGACACCCGCGTCATCGTCTTCAGCGGGATCGTCGCAGTGTTCTGCGCCGTCCTTTTCGGGCTCGCTCCCGCGCTGCGCACGGTGAAAACCGATCTCGTTTCCTCACTTAAATCCACGAACAGCCAGGCCTTCGGAGGGCGCACCATCGGCCGCAACGTCCTGGTCGTGGGCCAGATCGCCCTTTCCATGGCTCTTCTAATCGCCGCCGGCGTGCTCTTCAACGGTTTCCGCAAAATGGAGGCGGCCGATCCCGGCTTTGCCGTCGATCATCGCGTGATGCTCCAGCTCGACACTTCTCTGGCGCGTTACACGCCCCAACAGTCCCGCGAGTTCTATCGCAAGTTGATCGATCAGGCGCGCGAACTTCCCGGCGTCCGCTCCGCTTCTCTCGCGCGTTCCATCCCGTTCAGTCCCGACCAGTACGGTACCTCCGTTGTTCCCGAAGGCTACCAACTCGCCAAGGACCAAACCTCCGAGTCCCTCGTCGCCAACATTGTGGACGAGCATTTCTTCGACACCTTGGATGTTCACGTTGATCGTGGCCGGGCGTTCACCGCCGACGACAAAGACGGCGCGCCTCTGGTCGCTATCGTCAATGAAGAGTTCGCCAAAACTTACTGGCCGAACCAGGATGCTCTCGGCAAGCGTTTCCGCCTCAACGACTCCAAAAGCCCTTGGGTTCAGATCGTTGGCGTCACCAAGACCAACAAATACCTTTTCGTCGGCGAGCCTGCTACCAAGTTTCTTTATTTGCCGTTCGCCCAGAATCCCAGCCGGCAGATGCTGCTCCTGGTCCAGACCGTCGGCGAACCCGCTTCCGCCGTCGCCCCTGTTCGCGAACTCATCCGGAACCTCGACGCCAACCAGCCTGTCTTCAACGTACGAACCCTCCAGACCTTTTTTCAACAACGCGCCGTTGACGTTCCTTGGATGATCACCGAACTCATCATTACCATGGGTCTTGTCGGCCTCACGCTCGCCTTGGTGGGGTTGTATGGTTTGATCGCGTATTCCGTCAGCCGCCGCACCCAGGAAATCGGAATTCGCATGGCGATTGGCGCCACCAAACGGGAAGTCCTGCGCATGGTCATCCGTCAGGGGCTGACTCTTTCCCTCACCGGTATCGTCGCGGGAAGCCTCGCCGCCTTCGCCGTGGTCCGTTTGCTGCTGGCCGCGCTCGCCGGTTTCGTGTCCACAAGCTCGATAACCTTTGTTGTCGTCCCCGTGCTGCTCGTGCTCGTGACCACGGCGGCCTGCTACATCCCGGCCCGCCGCGCCTCCATGGTGGACCCCATGGTGGCCCTCCGCTACGAATAGGGACCCTAACCTAGGCCCGCTCCGCGCAGCGCAAGGCGCAGTGGGCGGAGCCCTGCGGTTTTTCGCGTGCGCTCAGCCGTAGACTCGCGGACTCGCGGACTCGCGCATCGCTTCTCTGTTTCGGTTGCCCCCGGCCTTGACGTCGCCGCGCAACCGCTATAGTCTCGCCCCACCGAAGTTTTTGGACCCGCCTTTAGGCCCAACGGAAACCACTTAGAGGAACATTCGGAGGAGAGAAGAAATGAAACAAGTGTGCAGGATTCTGGCTGTGGTGGTTCTGTGTCTCGCCGCCCCAAGCCTGATGCCCGCCCAGGACAATCCTCTTCTTGGCACCTGGACGCTCAATCTCGAAAAATCAAAATTCACCGGCATGCCCACACCAAGGAGCCTGACGCGCAGCGTGTCCGCCGACGGCGACAGCGTGAAATACAGCTACGAAGGAACGGGCGCCGACGGCGCAGCATTAACCTATGGTTTCACGGTGAAATATGACGGCAAAGACTACCCGGTAACCGGCTCGGCAGCTCCGTATGGCTCCGACCAAATCGCCATCAAGAAGATCAGCTCCCACAAGTATTCCGCAACCTTGAAAAAGGCCGGCAAAACCGTCGGAAGCAGCACGGTCACAATCTCCGCGGATGGCAAGACCACCACGCTCATCGGAAAAGGCACGAGCGGAACAAGCAGCACGCAGGTCTACAACAAACAGTAGTGCCGCAGCAGCTTCCGCAGGGCGCCCCATCCTCTGCATGCTATCTTTGCAAAGGGTGGGGCGTTTTTCGTCCGGGTGATGCGTGCCCCATCCTTGCGTTTTTGCAAGGGTGAGGACTTTGACTCTCCTCTCCCTCTCCCCCGCCCCACATCCCGAACCGGTCGTTTTCGGCGAGCGGCGGCGAGGGGTCTGCCTTTTCTCCGTTCCGCGCCCGTTGTCCCGACTTGCGCGATACATCCGCTTGGTCTTTTCCAGTTCCTGTAGGCGAGTCTAGCTCGCCATTCCGAACCGTCCACGATGAACCTCGAAGCGCTTGTGTCCCGCAGCCCCGGCAGGTTCTCCCGACGACGCGAAGATTTGGTCTCGCCTTAAACTTTCTGTAACCACGATCATCCTAATTTGCTACTTGACGCGCCTCTAACGAGCGAGTACGTTTCCCTCGTTGTACTCCCTCCTGAAAGAAAGAAGGTCCCCGCCATGCGTGACTATCCTTGGGTCCCTGTAATTTCTGCAGCGCTTCAAGAAATAAATGTGCACAACCTTCCGAAACGAATCGCGACAGCCGAACGGACAATTTCTGAGCGGCTCGCGAGTCATAATGGTCTTGATTCCGAGGAGCGCATGCGACTCAGAGACGCAGCAAATGCCTTGCGCGATTTAAAGAAAGAAATTCGCTAGCTGACCAGCAAATGAGAACGAGCGGCAGTCGTCCAGGGATCTGGGGTGTGCCTATTCGTAGCGGAGGGCGTTCATGGGGTCGAGGCGGCTGGCGCGGAGGGCGGGGATGTAACCGGCGGCGCACGCGACCAGCGCGAGGACGGCGGTGGCCAGCAGGAGCGTCGACGGGTCGTGGGCGCTGAGGCCGTAGAGTTGGCTTTGCACTACGCGTGCGAGGCCCAGGGAAGCGGGGACGCCGATGGCTAGGCCGACCGCAACCAACAGCAGGACGTCGCGCATGACCATCCACACGACGTCTTTCTGCTTGGCGCCGAGTGCCATGCGGATGCCGATCTCGCGGGTGCGCTGGGTCACGGTGTAGGCCATCAAGCCGTACAGGCCGACGGCCGCCAGAATGGTGGCCATGAATCCGAACACCGTGGAGAGGCTGGCGATCATGCGCTGGGCGGCCAGCGAATTGGCAATCTGCTCCTCGGTGGTGCGCATGTCGTAGATCGGAAGATTGGCGTCGAGGTCGCGCACTTTGCCGCGAATGGAATTCATCAGCGCGCTGGGATCGCCCGCGGTGCGCACGTAGACGGTCATGTCGCCGACAAAACGCGAGGGCATATACGGGACGTAAGCCTGGGGCGGAATTTCGTCGCGCAGGTTGGTGTACTTGATGTCTTTCACGATGCCGATCACTTCCATGTCGGTCGCGGTGCCCGGATCGCTGCCGAATCCGAGGTGCAAACCGAGCGGGTTGCGTCCGGCGAAATATTTCTTGGCGAAGGTTTCGTTGATCATGACCACCGTGGGCGCGAAGTTGTCCGCTTCGGGTCCGTGCTTTATCTCGCGATTGTCGGCCATGGTGAAATCGCGGCCCGCCAGAATGGGCACGCCCAGCGTGGCGAAATACTTCGGACCGATCTGGTTCATGTACGGTTCGGCGCGATCGTCGGGCTTGTCCGGGTTGAAGCCCTCGACGGTCATGCTGCTATCCCACTCGTCGTTTTCGAGGATGCGCATGCTGGCGAGACCGACCGACTGAACTCCTGGCAGCGCGCTCAGGCTGTCGGTCAGATCGCGGTAGGCCAGTTTGGCCCGCTCCGGCGTGTAACCGCTTAGCGTCGGGTCGAAGTTAAATCCGATCAGGCGCTCGGCCGGGAAGCCCGGACCCAATCGACTGAGATTGCCGAGGCTGCGCAGAAACAGTCCCGCGCCGATGAGCAGCAGCAACGAAAGCGCCACTTGCACGACCACCAGTGACTTGCGCAATCCGCGATTGCTGCTGCCGACGACGGCACTCGCTTCATCCTTCAGCACCCGGCCAACGTTCGGTTTCGTGGTTTGCAGGGCTGGCACCAGGCCAAACGCCAGCGCCGTCAAAGTGGCCACCGCAAACGTGAACACCAGCACGCGAAAATCGGGTGACGTCGAAACATTCAAGCGCACGGAGTCGGCCGGCAGATACACGGACATCAGCGCTTTGTCGGCCCAGAACGCGAGAAGCAACCCGACAGTACCGCCCATCACGGACAGAACCAGCATTTCGATCAGCAATTGCGAGATGATGCGCCCGCGGCTGGCTCCGATGGCCAGCCGGATGGCCATTTCCTTTTGCCGGCGCGTCGCCCGCGCCAGCAGCAGGTTGGCGATGTTGGCGCAGGCAATCAGCAAAACCATGCCGGTGGTGGCCATCAGCACCCAGAGCGGAGTCGATAGTTCCCTGCGTACGGACTGGCGACCTTGCGAACCAGGCAGCACCTGCATCCAGCACTTGAGGAACTGTTCGCGGTCGTAGGGCGAAGCATTGTTGAAGGCCGCTTCACGAACCTCCATCTCCAGCATGGAGTGCATGAAAGGCTGGAGCGACGCCTGAGCCTTCTCAATCTGGATGCCGGGCTTCAGCCGGCCGAACACGTTCACCCAGCGGTTGCGGCGATTGGTGAGCATGTCCTTGTTGCCGGGCATCAACTCGACCTGCATCATCATGGGGACAAAGATTGCGGGGGGATCGCCGAGTTCTACGCCGTCGAATCCGGCTTGCGCCACGCCCATAATGGTCATCTGCTGGTTGTTGACCAGCAGGGTGGTGCCGAGGACATCCGGCCTACCGCCAAACCGCTGCTTCCAGTAGTTGTAGCTGAGCATCACCAGCGGATGGCCGTGCGGCGTGCGATCATCGTCGGGTGTAAACGCGCGGCCGATCGCGGTGCCGACGCCCAGCACGTCGAAATACGTGCCCGATACCAGTTCCGCTTTGACGCGCTCGGCTTGCTTGCCGATGGTCACGCTCGAATAGATCGGGAAGCGGGCCACCATTCCGGAAAAGACTTCGTTGTGTTGCTGAAAATCCTTGTACATCGGGTAGGAGATGGCGTTCGAGCCCCAGTTGCTGCCGTAATGTTTGCCGCGCATGGTCAGCAAGACCAGGCTGTGCGGGTCTTTGACGGGCAGCAAGCGCAACAACACTTGATCCAGCAGCGTAAAGATCGCGGTATTTGCGCCAATCCCCAGCGCCAGGGTCAGCACCGCGACGATGGTAAAGCCAGGACTGCGCCGCAGGGTACGCAGGGCGTACTGCAGGTCGCGAACGCCGATCCGCCAGAATCCCCGAATATCCATCAGCAAGCTCCACTCGCGGGTGGCAACGGCCCCCGGATGTAGGTCGCGGGCCACGCCATTAGGTCCACCACAGAAACAAAGACGAACCAACCCCGCCTTCCGTCTTGAAAAAAATGAAGCAGAAGCGACGCGATAAAGCTAGGTGGCGAGGCCTGGGACACCAACCGCCGGGGAAAATTGCGGGTTGAAGTTTTTTTCCGGCCGGGCCGGTATCCCCGATCGGCGATCCTTGCCGGAGCGCGTCAGGACGACACACGTCCCGTGGTCGCCTGCCGAATTTACGCTCGGTTTGCACGAAATGTTCCGTGTACGCGAGGAATACATCGCTCAATGGTACGAGATTTTACGGCTGGCTCTTGTTTCGCGCGGCCTCGAATTCATCGCCGGGCTGCCAGCCTTGGAGTTGCGGCGCCATCGCGGCGGTGCGGCCGAGCAGGAGACCGAATCGCGCCATCTGAGCGAGACCGGTGAAGTCCATGTCGGGGCGATACTCGTCACTGGGCTGATGGTAGCGATGGTCGACGTAGTCTTTGGCTTGGGCTTCGCCCCAAGCTTCGTCGTGGCCTTTGAACTTGAGGCCTTCGCCAATGGAGAAGGCAGGAACACCGACACGCGCCATACTGAAGTGATCCGAGCGGTAGTAGTGCCCTGCCTCGGGATGCGCGTCGGCCCGGATCGCCAAGCCAAATGTTTTCGCCACGGACTCGACCGTGGGATAAAACGCCGTACGTTCCGCTCCGGTGACCTCCACTTCTTCGGGCTCGCCGATCGGAGCGAGCGCGTCAAAATTCAAATCGAGTGAGATTTTCGCTGGCGGTATCGGAGAATGCCGGCCCAGATATTCGGAGCCGAGCAATCCCTGCTCTTCGGCGGTCACTGCGGCAAACAAAATCGACCGTCCCACGGCGAGCTTCTCCTGCGACCATGCGCGCGCCAGCTCCAACAAAATGCCGCAACCCGTGGCGTTGTCTACCGCGCCGTTGTAGATATTGTCGCCGTTCAATTCCGGGACGATGCCCAAGTGATCGTAGTGCGCGGTATACAGTACGGCTTCGTCCTTGCGCTTGGCGTCGGCACCGGGAAGCATGGCCACCACGTTGCGCGAGACGAACGGCCGCAACTCGCTCGCCACGTGCGCTTGCAGATGCACTGGAAGTTCCACCGGCTTGAAGTCGCGCGATTGCGACTGCGCGTAGAGCTTGTCCAGGTCAAAGCCGCCCATGGCCACGAGCTTTTTCGCGACGTCCACCTGGATCCATGAAGCCGCCTGCAACTTCGGCGTGCCGGCGAGCCTGAGGTGCGACCTCTCGGTCCCCATCGAATTCCGCACCACTTGCCAACCGTAGCTCGCCAGGTCCGTGCGGTGGATGACCAGCGTCGCCACGGCGCCATGCCGCGCCGTTTCCTCATATTTGTACGTCCAACGGCCGTAGTACGTCAGCGCTTTGCCTTTGAAGAATTTCGGATCGTCGGAAGCCGGTTCGTTCACAAACAACAGCGCCACCTTGCCCTTCAGGTCGACGCCTTTGTAATCGTCCCAGTTGTACTCCGGAGCGGTGATGCCGAAGCCGACAAAGACGATGGGCGCATCGAAATCGGCGGTTTCGGTCTGGCTCTCGTTGTTGGTGACGAACTCGTCGAGGTTTTTCAGCGTCAGGGCGTCTCCGTTGTTCGGAATGAGTTTGAAGGAAGTCGTCGGAAGGGTCTTCACGCTTACCATCGGCACGTTCTGATAATAGCTTCCGTTCTCGCCTGCAGGTTTCAGCCCGTCTAAGGCGAACTGCGTCGCGATGTATTCGGCCGCGATATCGCCGCCGCGCTGCCCGGTTCCGCGGCCCTCGAGAAGGTCGCTCGACAAGAACTTGACGTGCGCGCGGATCTTCTCCGCGTCCGGCATCTCAACGCTGGTGACTTCGAGCCTCGCGGTCTTCACCGTCTTCTTTTGACCGGCGACCTGCGAAACCACAACGACGCCACCGAGAAAAACCAAGGTGAACAGCTTCAGCTTCCGCATGGATGCGTTCCTTCGCTCCCTAGTTGGCAGACTCTCGCTTCTTCGCCGGTTCTTCTTGGCCGTTTCTGAACGGCAAAATCGCGCGGCGCCGGACTGAAGCCCGGCGCCTACCTAGGCTTTACTTCATTTCTTCGCGCGGTCTTTCAACAAGTTTTTTAGTTCCGACATGAATTCCTGGACATCTTTGAAATCCATGTAGACGGATGCGAAGCGCACGTAGGCGACTTTGTCCAGCTTCTTGAGCTGGTGCATAATCATTTCGCCGATTTCGGTGGTAGTGAGTTCACGCTCCGTCGCTTCCTGTACCACGCCTTCCACTTCATCGACGATGGCTTCCAGCTTCGGCGTGGGCACCGGCCTTTTCTCGCACGCCTTCAACAAGCCCTGCAAAATTTTCTGGCGCTCGAAACGCTCGCGGCGACCGTCTTTCTTGATGACCATGTAGGGAATTTCGTCGATACGCTCGTAGGTGGTGAAACGCCGACCGCACTTGAGGCATTCCCGCCGCCGGCGAATGGTGTCGCCGGTGCGGCCTTCACGCGAATCGATCACCTTGTCGTCAACGTGCGCGCAGAAAGGGCACTTCACTCGGTTGACTCTCCTCGCGCAGGCAGGTCTTTTCGCACAGCTGGCCCTCCTCGTGATCCGTTGGCGCTTCCGCCCACTCCGGCTTCCTTGGCCTCTTCCTCGTGCTCGACTTCTTCTTTTTCGTTCTCGGCCATGCGGCGCAATTCCCCGAGCGACATGCCTTCATGAATCAGCAACGGTATGCCTGCGAGACTACACCCCGCGAAAGTAATCAGCCAAATCAGAATCGCCGCGGCCGCCGCGGGCTCTTTTTCTACTCCAAAGATTGTGGTGTACGCAAGGAAGCATGCCAGCTGCGACCCGCCGCCGACGCCCGGCAACTGCACCGCGGACCCTACCATGGTGAACGCCAGCACCAACAGCGCATCACCCAGACCGATGGTGAGGAGCTTTCCCCCCAAGCTGTGCGAGATCCACACATAGGTCAGCGCCACGCCAACCCAGTGCAGCGCCGAATAAAGCACGGCCAGTGCGAGTTCGCCCCAGGTACGAATAGTTTGCACGCCGCGGGCAAAACCCAGAATAATTCCAGCGACCTTGTGCCGCCAGCCAGGCGACGCGCGCCATCCGTGCAATTGCCGCTCCAGCAGCGCGGTGCCGTGCAGACGCAAATAAACCAGAACCGCGATGGCTCCGAGCACGCCGACGAAAAGGAGTGAGCCGGTGGTCTTGGCCGCAGCGGCAAGAGTGCCCGAGGACCCCGTTGGCTGCACGCTGGACTGCTGCGTGCGCGCTTGAAATAGCACGAGTCCCAAACCGGCGATGATGGCGGTACTCGCCGTGTCGAACAAGCGTTCGAGCACGAACAAGCCGAACATGTCCGCGACCGGGAGCTTTTCCTTGCGCGCCAACAGCAACGGCCGGATCGGTTCGCCCGCGCGTCCCAGCAGGAATATGGTGGCGAATCCAGCGAGCGTCAACTTGTAGATGGTCCAGAGCCTCGATGGGCCGAGATTGCGCTGGAGTACTTGCCAGCGCAAAGCGCGTAATGCGTAACACACATAAATGCCAATAAGCGAGAGCAGCAGGTAATAAGGATTCGCGTTGCGCGCCACCTGCCAAAGCTTGGCGCCGCTGAAATTGGCCAGGTTGATGAATCCACTTGATCTGTAAATGATAAAGCCTAGGACGGCAACCCCGACCACCACCAGAAGAAGTTTCCTCGACGAAGCGCGCATGGAGTTGTCAGCGTACTGGCCGCACCGGCCATCGTCAAGCAGGTGTACGCGTCCAGTAGATGAGTGAAACCGCAGCGCTGCCCGCGGAGGATGCATCCCTACCAGGCGGCAGGGTTAAGCCCGGTGTTGAGAAAACACCCACCCCACCAGCTCCGGCTCGGTGAAAGCCCATTCCCAGACATTGTGGTCTACGCCAGCGTATTCCGTGTAGAGGGGCTGGCCTCCTGCTTTTCGTCTTGCCGCGATACGATCGCGCGACAAAGAGACAGGAACGCTCTTGTCGGAGTCCCCGTGAAAATTCCACAGCGGCATGTCGATCGACTCCGTGCCATCCTCGGTGGAGTGACTTCCGCAACAGATTGCGGCGGCGGCGAAAACCTGCGGACGATTCGCGATCGCGTTCCAGGTTCCGGCGCCACCCATGGATTGCCCGGTTACGTAGATGCGGCGCGGATCGATGGTCGCATCGTGGGTGGACTCGTGGATGAACTCGTGGCACAAGCGGTCGACAATCTCTAGGGCCAAGCGGGCTCCGTCCCCAAAGCCGGGGAGCTCTTTGGCCGGCTGGTGCGTAAAATCGTACCGGATCCATCCCCGATCGGTCTGCGGCACGACAACGAAACAGGGAAAACGCTTCTGGTTTTCCGGAAGCAGCCAGACGCGCGTACCAAAGATATTGCCGAGGCCCAGCTGTTTCAGATTGTCGTCGCCCAGCCCGCCGCTTCCGTGCAGATACAGAACCAACGGCACCTTCCCGGCTGCTTGCGGCCGGAACAAGCGGTAGGGCATCTCCCAGTCACTTTTGTGCGTGCGCGACTCGAACTTGTTCTCCAGCCCTTCGGATTGTTTCTTGAACGCTTCGATCAGAGCGATCCTCTCGGGCGACATAGGGGCTCCGGGCGCGAGCGGAGGACCCGGATCGTAATCTGCCGCGGAGGCATTTGGCACAATCGAAAAATTGAGACCGGTCTGTGCTGTTGCAAGCCAAGCTCCAGCCGAGACCGAACCCAACCGGCGGACTGCTTCTCGTCGAGTAATCATTTGCGTAGCAACCTCTTGTCGTGCTTGCGATTTGGCCTAGGACTCGAACATGTAGACGATTTGACTAGAGAATCGGTAGCAGGACGCCGGCGGATGCCGGCGCTTGGTAGGAAAGCATGAGAGTTGCGTGGAAAAGGAGCGATCCCGAGAGTGTCATCCATCATTCGGGGGCTGGTATGCGGCGTTGTTTGGGAGACTTGATTGCCTGTCCGAACCCGGGGTCACGCTTGTGAAGCGGGCATCGTTCTGGAACCCTTGTGAGTCAAAAGTGCTAGTCTCGGGCCCTAAGTGTCGAATTGGCAAAGGAGGCAAATCATGATCGATGTGCGGAGCCGATCGTGGACTACGGCTCTAAGGGTCGCCGCAATCATCTTGGTATGTTCTTTGGCGGTGTGGGCTACGGTACCGCAGGGTTGGTACATGGCCGGCAGCAAGGCCGCTGAATACGAAGCGGGCGTGGATGAGCAAGAGGCACGATGGTCATCCGAGCGCTTATCTGAAAGGGAAAAAACCTCAGAACGAGGGATTCCGCACGCTGATGCAGGATTTCCGGGCGGATCGGTACGTGGGGAAGAGGGCGCGTTTCAGGGCGTTCGTGAAAAACGAAGGCGTGCAGAATTGGGCAGGACTGTGGATGCGCGTCGATAAAGGCACAGGTGCGCCTACCCTCGCGTTCGACAATATGCAAGATCGGCCTATCACCGGCACGGCGGACTGGAGAGCTACGCGTTGATTCTGGACATTCCGGAGGGCGCCACGGGAATTTTCTTCGGCTTGGTGGTCAACGGGGCGGGGAGTGTTTGGATGAGCGATGTGAAAGTGGCGGCGGTGGGAACCGATGTTCCGACAACCGCGATGACGATGGCAACGAGGCCGACGCGTCCCGACGGGCCGATGAACTTGAATTTCGAGCAGTAGAGGAATTGACGGCGTGTGGTTTTGGTTGATCTGCCGAACGTTTGCCTGCTGCGGAGTTGACGCGCCGGGCCGAAGCCCGGCGCCTACCTACCCAGAGGAAATCGTGGAGCGATATACTTGGGCGAGCTATGGGTGTGATCGTTTCCATGCTGCGGGGCGTGAATTTGGGGCCGCACAACCGCGTGAAGATGGAGGAGTTGCGGGCGCTGTACGTGTCGCTGAAGCTGCACGAGCCGCAAACTTACGTGCAGAGCGGGAATGTGATTTTCAAGACCGATGAACAGGATTTGAGCAAGCTGACAAAACGGATTGAGAGCGCGATCGAGAAGAAATTTGGATTTCAGAGCGATGTGGTGTTGCGCTCGGCGGCGGAGTTGAGGGAGGTGGTCGCGCGGAATCCATTTGCGAAGCGGCGCGGGATCGAGCCTAGCAAGTTGCTGGTCACGTTTTTGGCCGGAGATCCGGGTGAAGAAGCTCGGGTTGCGGTGCGGGCGATCCAATGTGCGCCGGATGAATTGTGGATCGACGGGCGGGAGGCTTACATTTATTTTCCGAATGGGGTGGGGCGGCCGAACTTGTCCTGGCATACGATTCCGAAGATTTTGAAGGTTCCCGGGACCGGGCGGAATTGGAATAGCGTTACGAAGATGTTGGAGATGGCGGAGAAGATGGAAGCAGCGGCGAAGTGAGATTGGCGGGATGGACGGGCGGAGCAAGCCCCGCCCCTACAAAGCGCATTTCGGCTCTAGCAGGTCCCATTTGTTGCCGTAGAGGTCCTCGAAGACAGCGACCGTACCGTAAGCTTCCTCGCGCGGGGCTTCCAGGAATTTCACGCTGCGGGATTTCATCTGCCCATAGTCGCGCCAGAAATCGTCGGTGTATAGGAAGAGCAAGACGCGGCCGCCGGTTTGGTTGCCAATTCTAGCGGTTTGTTCAGGGGTCGCTGCTTCCGCAAGAAGCAAGCTCGTGCCTGCCGAGCCGTGCGGCGCTACCACGACCCAGCGCTTGCCTTCGCCTAGCGGAGTGTCCTCGACCACGCGGAAACCGAGAGCGTTGGTGAAAAACGCCAGCGCTTCGTCGTAATCTTGGACGAGCAATGTGATGTGGGCGATGGACTGGGGCACGGTAGGATCCTCTATCCTGAGCCCAAAACAACCGCAAGGAAAATCATAATCTGAAACATCATTTGGCACGCCGATGATGTTCCCCGCGATGTGCGGCACCTCCAGGCACGACGAATAACGGGTAAACCCCTGTGACATTTAACGGCGGGACGATCAGCGGATCGCGTACGATTCCAAATAACCGCACTTTGGGCACCTGAACGTTGTGACTGGAACGACTTGCTCTTTCGCCAATTTGAAGCCAATCAAGAAGCTCTCCTTGGGCTCCCCCGGAGACCAAATGGGCTGCTTCCATCCATCCATATTATGAGACGTTCGCCACGAAGCCGGCCTCCATGTGCGCGTGACACCGGATGCACTCGACCGGTTCCTTCATGTTCATCCCTCCCCGAGAAAGCAGCCGACAACGTAACTCAGCGTTCGAATTAAAGACAACATGATGGCGAATCCAGTCTGATCGGGGCGTTTGTTGCGAGCAATATCTGGTCAACCAGTCTCGATGACAAAATCGGGGTAAAAATGACACGGGGGTATCGTGATGGCGGCCAAACACGAACAGTCGGATTCATGCAAAGACACTCAATTCCAACATCACAGACGCAACAGCAATGCGGGTTTATCGTGCCATCGTCTGGCCCGGCCTGGTCTTCGCCAATTGGCGATACGCAAGAAGTCCAAAAAACAGTCCGATCACCACCCAAGCCCAGTAACCCTCTTCGCCCGACGACTCCCGCAGATGCCACGCCCCGTACGGCCCGCTCAGCATATCCATCTCCACCAGCTTGTTGTTGTACGCGACGTACCGCACCCGCGCCCGTTCTCCCTGTACAAAACCCGGCCCTCTGTGACTGCACAAGATCATAACGGCTTGGCCAGTCGCGTCCGTAATCATGAATCGGGTAGAACCGTTTTTAAACTCCTCCCGGATGTCCCATAAATTCCCTTCGACTACGGGGCGTGGCGAGGTGTGGATGAGCTGAAAGTTCACCAACCCAAACGCAACGAGAGCAACACAGATCAGGCTTAGTCCCCAGCCTCGCCAAGCTGCCTGCTGTCTTGGCGTAAGGATGGTTCTTGACCCGCAGAGAGCCACCACAATGGCAAACAACAACAATGCAAAAAAGCTGATGCCGACGATATCTTCCGCTCGCACAGCTCACCTCGATACGACCTTACCCGCCCGACGCGATTGGTTCAGACAGGTGCTTTTTTGGCCGACATGCGCAGCGAACCAACCATAGCAGTCGGTAGCCTTTCGCGAATGATAACGTCCTTTATCATTCACCACTTGGGTTGGCAAGCGCACGACGGACTGCTCGGTCAATTGTCCGCGATGGCAAGCATTGGCTTAAGTGGAGTGCTGCCCAGTGGCATTCCTGGACCCTAGCGCGTGTCGGTACCAATCTACTGAAGCTTCCTCGAACCGGACTTCGCGGGTATCTGCAAGATTTTAAGTGTCATAATGTCAATATGTCTGCGGAAGCGAAGACCATCGCACCGGAAGTGCTTCAGCGCGTAATTTGGATTCAAACGCTAACGCTCATTTGGATGAGTGTGGAAGCGTCGGTGTCGTTGGGCGCGGCCTGGGCTGCTCGCAGCCCTGGCCTTCTTGGTTTTGGGGGCGACAGCGCGGTTGAACTTCTTTCTGCAGCAGTCGTGCTCTGGCGCTTCTATTCACCATCTCGCGGAGACCATGCGGAGCAGCGAGCTGCCAGAATCGCGGGCGGTTTGCTCTTTGTTCTCACAGCGTTTGTTGCCATCGCTTCTATCCTGACATTATTAGGCCATGTCGAGGCCCGGCCCAGTCCCATCGGGATAGTGCTGCTCATCTTTGCCGCAGTGGTCATGCCTTGGCTTGCAAGGAGGAAGCGCGAACTCTCAATTGCGACAGCCAGCGCCGCGTTGAGGGCTGACGCTGCCGAGTCCTCCATCTGTGGGTATCTGGCGCTGATTGCTCTGGCGGGTCTCGCCATCAATGAGGTCTGGAACGTGAGTTGGGCAGACCCCATTGCTGCCTTAGCATTGTTACCGCTGATCGCGCGTGAGGGATGGGAGGCAAGCAAGGGCAAGCCCTGTTGCTAACCCGACTAGCACGTCAGTGGACGTACAGTTGGCAACACATTCCTCCAAGCCTTAGGGTTGTATCGGAAGCGCGAAGGGCAATGGGCCTGCACGAGTACGGTGTGTTCGCGCGCTTTCGATACAACGACTTGAAGGAAGCCGCCCGCGATTTGCGGCGGACGCGGGTCCTATGGAAATTCAATGATGGGAAGGAGCGGCGTGGAGCTGTGCCGAGGCTGTGCGGCAGAGCGCGACACGTGACTGTATGAGGCCGGAAGCTGGCCGAATGCAAAAAAGGATCGTGAGTAGCGTGGTCGAAGAGCTGGAAAAGAAGGTCCGTTCCGAGGGAAGGCACAGAAGTACGGAGCGCGTGGAAAACACTTTCGAATTGGAGAGAGTCGCTTCATGCCGCAGCCGTGACCAGCGGTGGAGAACGAAGTTGGATTTCAGCAGCGCTGAGCCTTTCGACGACGATCATCGGCCCACCACACTTGGGGCAAGACCAAAGATCGTTCGGACCGGCGGTGGAGGCCGCTTGCTTGGCTTGCGATGCCTCGTCGAGCAGTTGGAAGCAAAGTGGCAAGGTGGTGCTGCGGTTGCGGTTGGCGAGGAAGCCGAAGTTGCGGATGCGCACGAAACCTTCCGGGAGCAGGTGCAACAGGAAGCGACGCAAGAACTGATCGAGAGATAGGGTCATCAATTTCTGTTCGTTGCCGTGGGCGGAATCGCGCCAACGAAAGGTGACCTTGCCGTCAGCAAAGGAGATCACTCGGTGGTTGGAGATGGCCACGCGATGAGTGTAACGGCCCAGATAACGGAGCACATGCTCCGGGCCTCCGAATGGTGGTTTCGCGTAGACCACCCAGTCCTTTCGAAATAGCGGTCTCAGCCACGCAGCAAAAGTTTTCGGCTGAGTGAGGGGCTGCAAGTCTCCGTGAAAACTGAGTCTGCCCTCCTGAAAAGTGCGTTGGAGTGCCGCAACGAACTTGCCGCGAAAGACTCGGCCGAGCACTTTGACAGGAAGAAAGAACGCGTAGCATGGCTTGATCCAACGCGAGCGCTCGGCAGAAAGTCCACCGGCTGGCACCACGCAATGCACATGCGGGTGCAGTTCGAGTTTCTGACTCCAGGAGTGCAGCACGCTGAAGAAGCCAATTTCTGCGCCAAGATGTTTGGGATCGCGAGCGACTTCGAGCAGTGTTTCCGCACTGGTTCGGAACAGGAGATCGTAGACGACCTTCTTATTCTGAAGAGTCAGTGGTGCTAACTGCCGAGGTAGCGTGAAGACCACGTGCACGTACTGCGTCGGAAGAAGTTCCTTGCGACGTTTCTCGAGCCAACGTTCACGAGCACCCGCCTGACACTTCGGGCAGTGCCGATTTCTACACGAGTTGTAGGAGATGGCGCGATGTCCGCAGCGAGTGCACTCATCGAAATGTCCGCCGAGCATGGCCGTGCGACACCGCGCAATGGCCAGCAGCACTTTGACATGCTTCCAGGTGATCCACTTACGGCTTCGTTCGATGAAAGCGTCTCCCGCAGCGCGGACCAGATCGGCCACCTCGAGGGGTGGCCGGTCCATCTACTCGCCCTGTGGTGACCGGTCTTTTAGCTCCAGCGAGTCCAGCGGACTCGCGGTCGCACTGAGGTGACGTTCAGAGAGATGGAGGTAGATGGTAGTTTCTTCCAGATCGCGATGCCCCAGCAACATCTGGATGGTTCGCAGATCCGCGCCTGCTTCCAGTAGATGTGTGGCGAAGCAGTGCCTCAGTGTATGTGGGTGCACGTCTTTCTGGAGGCCCGCTCGCTGGGCGGCTTCCTTGCAAGCGTTCCAAACCACCTTGGTGTCGATCGGTGTATCACCGCTATGCCAGCGGTTGCCTGGAAACAGCCATGCGCTTGGCTTGTGCCGTAATCCGCGCCAGTGCTCACGCAATACCTCGAGCAGTTTTGGGCTGAGCATCACATCCCGGTCTTTGCGCCCCTTGCCGCCCTGGACGTGAATCACCATGCGTTGACTATCAATGTCGCTGACTTTCAGGCGTGCGAGTTCGGCACGTCGTACTCCGGTGGCGTAGAGCGTCATCAACAGAGTGCGATGAAAAGGAGTTAGAGCTGCATTGATGAGTCGGGCGACTTCTTCCCGGCTGAGGATCGAAGGAAGGTGAAATGCTCTTTTCGGGTAGGGCGTCTCCGCGATGCTCCAGGTTTTCTTGAGAGTCTTGATGTAGAAGAATCGCAGAGCTGCCAATCGTTGCGTAACCGTGCCCGGCGACAACTTGCGCTTCTTGAACAGCTCGGCCTGATATTCACGAATGTGTTCCGGACCCAAACAATCTGGAGAACACTTGAATCGTCTTGAGAAATCTTCCACCGTGCGGATGTAACAGCGTGTGGTAGCCTCAGAATAATTACGACGCTCGAGTTCTTCGAGCATCATTTTGCGAAGTCGGGTCATGAGGACCTCCTTATGACCCGACAACTTACTTTAGCCGTTCGCCATAAACTGCTCCGTTCGCCTCACGCGAAGCGTCCGCCGCACGGGCGGCTTCGTTCAAGCCTTAGGGTTGTATCGGAAGCGCGAAGGGCAATGGGCCTGCACGAGTACGGTGTGTTCGCGCGCTTTCGATACAACGACTTGAAGGAAGCCGCCCGCGATTTGCGGCGGACGCGGGTCCTATGGAAATTCAATGATGGGAAGGAGCGGCGTGGAGCTGTGCCGAGGCTGTGCGGCAGAGCGCGACACGTGACTGTATGAGGCCGGAAGCTGGCCGAATGCAAAAAAGGATCGTGAGTAGCGTGGTCGAAGAGCTGGAAAAGAAGGTCCGTTCCGAGGGAAGGCACAGAAGTACGGAGCGCGTGGAAAACACTTTCGAATTGGAGAGAGTCGCTTCATGCCGCAGCCGTGACCAGCGGTGGAGAACGAAGTTGGATTTCAGCAGCGCTGAGCCTTTCGACGACGATCATCGGCCCACCACACTTGGGGCAAGACCAAAGATCGTTCGGACCGGCGGTGGAGGCCGCTTGCTTGGCTTGCGATGCCTCGTCGAGCAGTTGGAAGCAAAGTGGCAAGGTGGTGCTGCGGTTGCGGTTGGCGAGGAAGCCGAAGTTGCGGATGCGCACGAAACCTTCCGGGAGCAGGTGCAACAGGAAGCGACGCAAGAACTCATCGAGAGATAGGGTCATCAATTTCTGTTCGTTGCCGTGGGCGGAATCGCGCCAACGAAAGGTGACCTTGCCGTCAGCAAAGGAGATCACTCGGTGGTTGGAGATGGCCACGCGATGAGTGTAACGGCCCAGATAACGGAGCACATGCTCCGGGCCTGCGAATGGTGGTTTCGCGTAGACCACCCAGTCCTTTCGAAATAGCGGTCTCAGCCACGCAGCAAAAGTTTTCGGCTGAGTGAGGGGCTGCAAGTCTCCGTGAAAACTGAGTCTGCCCTCCTGAAAAGTGCGTTGGAGTGCCGCAACGAACTTGCCGCGAAAGACTCGGCCGAGCACTTTGACAGGAAGAAAGAACGCGTAGCATGGCTTGATCCAACGCGAGCGCTCGGCAGAAAGCCCACCGGCTGGCACCACGCAATGCACATGCGGGTGCAGTTCGAGTTTCTGACTCCAGGAGTGCAGCACGCTGAAGAAGCCAATTTCTGCGCCAAGATGTTTGGGATCGCGAGCGACTTCGAGCAGTGTTTCCGCACTGGTTCGGAACAGGAGATCGTAGACGACCTTCTTATTCTGAAGAGTCAGTGGTGCTAACTGCCGAGGTAGCGTGAAGACCACGTGCACGTACTGCGTCGGAAGAAGTTCCTTGCGACGTTTCTCGAGCCAACGTTCACGAGCACCCGCCTGACACTTCGGGCAGTGCCGATTTCTACACGAGTTGTAGGAGATGGCGCGATGTCCGCAGCGAGTGCACTCATCGAAATGTCCGCCGAGCATGGCCGTGCGACACCGCGCAATGGCCAGCAGCACTTTGACATGCTTCCAGGTGATCCACTTACGGCTTCGTTCGATGAAAGCGTCTCCCGCAGCGCGGACCAGATCGGCCACCTCGAGGGGTGGCCGGTCCATCTACTCGCCCTGTGGTGACCGGTCTTTTAGCTCCAGCGAGTCCAGCGGACTCGCGGTGCGCACTGAGGTGACGTTCAGAGAGATGGAGGTAGATGGTAGTTTCTTCCAGATCGCGATGCCCCAGCAACATCTGGATGGTTCGCAGATCCGCGCCTGCTTCCAGTAGATGTGTGGCGAAGCAGTGCCTCAGTGTATGTGGGTGCACGTCTTTCTGGAGGCCCGCTCGCTGGGCGGCTTCCTTGCAAGCGTTCCAAACCACCTTGGTGTCGATCGGTGTATCACCGCTATGCCAGCGGTTGCCTGGAAACAGCCATGCGCTTGGCTTGTGCCGTAATCCGCGCCAGTGCTCACGCAATACCTCGAGCAGTTTTGGGCTGAGCATCACATCCCGGTCTTTGCGCCCCTTGCCGCCCTGGACGTGAATCACCATGCGTTGACTATCAATGTCGCTGACTTTCAGGCGTGCGAGTTCGGCACGTCGTACTCCGGTGGCGTAGAGCGTCATCAACAGAGTGCGATGAAAAGGAGTTAGAGCTGCATTGATGAGTCGGGCGACTTCTTCCCGGCTGAGGATCGAAGGAAGGTGAAATGCTCTTTTCGGGTAGGGCGTCTCCGCGATGCTCCAGGTTTTCTTGAGAGTCTTGATGTAGAAGAATCGCAGAGCTGCCAATCGTTGCGTAACCGTGCCCGGCGACAACTTGCGCTTCTTGAACAGCTCGGCCTGATATTCACGAATGTGTTCCGGACCCAAACAATCTGGAGAACACTTGAATCGTCTTGAGAAATCTTCCACCGTGCGGATGTAACAGCGTGTGGTAGCCTCAGAATAATTACGACGCTCGAGTTCTTCGAGCATCATTTTGCGAAGTCGGGTCATGAGGACCTCCTTATGACCCGACAACTTACTTTAGCCGTTCGCCATAAACTGCTCCGTTCGCCTCACGCGAAGCGTCCGCCGCACGGGCGGCTTCGTTCAAGCGGGCTTCTGGGGCAGAAGACGTTTTTGCTTGTCCGATAACCGGACTTGCCACGCTAAGTTCTGAGTTACCCCTTATTCAGCAGCTGTTCATGTGCAGTCATGACTAAGATATTTTTACACAAAGCTCCGTACCATTTTTGAGTGGCAGGTTCACAGAGAGGAAGCCATTTGCCGGGTCGCGGATGTAATCCAGAAAATCGGGCTCGGCATTATCGTTTAGCACGTAGCCTCCCTTTCGAACTTGAGGAGCCACGATTTGAATGACCTCGCGCGCGAGCGAAGTTCCTTGAGCGTTTGGCCAGCCATCGATGAGAATGAAATCTACCGGCCCTCCCAGATCAATTAGCGTTTGACGCGAATCTCCTTCTCGAATATCGACATACTCGGCTAGACCCGCATTGGCCAGATTATGCCTCGCTATGGCAGCTTTTTGCGGTACGAGTTCTGAACCAATCACCGTCCCGCCCTCATTGTCACGCATCGCTGCCGCAAAGTAGAGAGCCGACATCCCCACCGAAGTGGCAAAATCGACCACGCGCTTCGCTCCCATGCCTCGGCAAAGCAGATAGATGAGATCGCCCTGCTCCGGTAAAATGGAAAATCCGTATTCGGCGTAGTCCTTGGGATCGTGGCTTGCGGCGGGATTCGCTTTCGGACCGCCATCGGCCGGGCGGCGGCTGGTCGCTACCAACTGCGCAATCACGGCTTGGACCCGCGCGTCTTTGACCGGACTCTGATGAATCGTGTTTTGCATGAAGGAAACCTCTTTTCTTGTAAAAGTAATTTATTATTTCGAACGAACATCGGCCGTCATTCTAATCAGACTTCTCGATCAACTCGCCTTCGGCAGCAGTGAGTTTCATTCCTCCATACTCCCTGCATGGGTCTAGGACTTTCTCCACAAGTGTGGTGCCTGGTCATCCCGGGAACTCATATAACTTCCTTTCCTACCCATTCCCCGTGCGAAACCAGCTTGATGGCCTTTTCCGGACAGGCCACCACACAGAGTCCGCAACCCCGGCAGAGGTTCGCTTGTGGCGTATATGCGGAAAGTCTCCCATGCACCCGGCTCTTGAGTTTGCCTATGAAAGAGAGCTTCAAAAAATCCTGGTCATCGATCCGCCTGACCTCAAAAACATCGTAAGGGCAGACCTCCACGCAATCACGCTTTCCTTCGCATGCATTGCGATCCACGACCGGAAGGTATGCGCCGGCTTCAGCCCGACATTTTCCTTCGGGGACGTCCGCTCTTTGCGCTGCGCGCCGCGCCTTGCCCGCCTTCAAGCGCGGCTGGATTTCAGGAGAATTTTCAGGTGATTCGAGAGGCATTATTATTTCCCCTGGATTTCTTCAATCGCCCGTCGAAGGATCGCCAAGACTCTCCTTCGCTCTTCCGGTGGGGCATCGAATTTCTCGCGCATTGCGGCCCTCAGGTCATTTCGCAACTCGCGAAATTCCATTTTTGCCTGGCGCCATTCGGCCTTGATTCCATGCCGGACATCGGCACGGTCGTCCTCGCGCTCATCTTCCTCTTGCTCTACAAATTCCTTTTGAACCTGCGAGAGCCGCTGGCCGAACCGCGCGAGCTGATCGAGGATCTCCTCAACGCCCGTTCGATTGTCATTCAAATATTTCGTTCCCGCTTCCGTGATCCGGTAAAGCTTCTTGGCACCGTCGGTCTCGGAAATGGTGTAACCCATTTCATCCAGATAAGTGAGCGCCGGATAGACCATTCCAGGGCTAGGCGCGTACGCCCCGCTCGAGTGCTCCTCCACCTGTTTGATAATTTCGTACCCGTGCCGCGGTTTCTCGCTGAGCAAAGCGAGAATGATGAGTTGCAGGTCGCCAGCGGCGAGCATTTTCGCCACTCGCATTCCAGGTCCACCCCTGAACAAACCACCAAAGAGCCTTCCCTTTCGCCCGAAGGGGTGGTGGTGGCCATGTCTTTCAAAGCGGTCATGATGTCGATGCATATGGAATTCTCCTAACAGCTAAAATACATCTCAATATATATCATACGATATAGCTTGTGTCAACTCTCCTTTTCTTGGAGCTTCTCCTTTACAAGCAGGCCCAGAAGCAAGGGAAAAACGACACCCTGAGTGGATCGTCGGCAAGAACGAAGCCGCTTGTGCGGCGGACGCTACGCGTGAGGTAGTGGAGCGATCATTGCTTGGCGGTTGAGATAAGTTGTCGGGTCATAAGGACCCCATGACCCGACTTCGCAAAATGATGCTGGAAGAGCTCAAGCATCGCCTCTCTCCAACCGCATAGATTGGTCTTCGAAGCGGCGTTAACTAGTTCTTGAGCCTGATTGCGAGTGAGCCAGTTGCCATTTTCCTTCCGAGCCGCTTGACTCCCTTAACTCTCCGGATTCCAATCGCATGTTCCGGGCTCAGCCAGCCGCTCTCGGCAGACTCATCTGCGAGCCTCCGAATCGCGGAAAGATGTAAGTTGATCGTAGCCGCGGACAAGGAGAGGCGTTCTAGGAATGAACGGTACTTCACTACGACGGAACGGTTGAACGTTAATCTAGGTTCAGAGCAATACCAGGCGATAAATCTTTCGATGGCGTATTCATAGCTCCGCCGTGAGTGTTGAGAAGCGAGGGTATTGAGCACGGCGGTCTTGGATTGTTGCAGTTCAGGGATCGTAGCGGTCGCCGAGGGACTGACTGAGTTGGGCTGCTTTTGTGGGACCATAGGAGGCGGCTTCTTCTAGCCGCCTCCGAAGTTTCGTCCTCGTAGAAATTCAGCACCAATCAGCGGCGGTGGCACCGGCGTCCCTCGCCTTGCAGAAAGGGGAACTTGGGTTGCTGATGTGAACGTCCTGTATCGCGAACTACGAATAACAGCGCATGGAGGCCTGGACAAGGGATGATTTGCCGGGCCTAAGCCCGGCACCTAGATTTGGCGAGGCGCCGTTCGCGGACCCCAGGGTTCGCTTGTGTTTCGCTTGGGGGGTGGTAAGATGCGGCCATTCGTGCCGGGCATGGATCACACCGTACAGCAAGTTGTTGGCGGGCAAGAGGTTGACGTGCGGGCCTTTGGCAAGGCTGTGCCTGGCGGGGAACTTTTTGGTGGCAATTTACGTTCCATAGTGTGCAGGCCGAGACGTACCAGGATTCGAGGCTGATGAGACGTTGGAGCAGGATGCCCAACTGGTCCAGCAATGCCTCCAGGGAGACGCTTCAGCCTGGGAGGAGCTTGTACGTCGCCACACGCGCCGCATCTTCAACATTTGCTACCGGTTTACCGGGAATGGAACGGAAGCCGAGGATCTGTCGCAGGAAGTGTTCCTGCGGGTGTACCGTACGCTTGGGAGCTATCGGTCGGCGCACGGGGGATTTGCGACTTGGGTGACTTCGGTTACGCGGAACCTGCTGATCGATCACTACCGGCGGACCAAGCGGGACCGGTTGACCGATTCTTTGGACGACGCAATGCCGGTGGTGGAAAACAAGGAATCGGCCGGGCGGCGACCGGATCAGCAGCTTTTGTTGGGCGAGCTCAGCTCGCAAGTGCACGCGGCGTTGACCAAGCTTTCGCCGGATTTGCGGGAAGCGGTGATTTTGCGGGATTTGCAGCAGTTGGAGTACGCGGAGATCCAGCAGGTTTTGGCGGTACCGGAAGGGACCGTGAAGTCGCGGATCAATCGCGGGCGGATTGAGTTGGCGCGGATCCTTCAACAGATGGGTGTACGGCCTTCGTGACCGGAAGTAATGACGGAATGAAGTAACAAAGCAGGGATAAAGAAGGAACGGACAAAGAAGGAATTTAACGCAGAGGACGCCGAGTTCGCGGAGAGAACAAGGAAGTTGGAAGAGAAAACAGAAGAAGAGGGAAGACGGAAATAGAAGATGATGTGGACTTGCGAACAAATCGAGGCGCGGCTTAGCGATTATCTGGATGGCGCGCTGGTAGGGACTGACCGGGCGGCGTTCGAGGCGCACGTTGGGGACTGCGCGCGGTGCGCGCCGCTGCTGGCGCACGTGTCGCAGCTTCTGTCGGGAATGCATTCGATGGAGCAAGTGGAAGCTCCGCCGCGACTGGTTTACGCCATCCTGGATAAGACTTTGGGGCCGCGCGAGACCGCTACCGGATGGGCTGTGGTGTTGGGCTGGGTTCGCGGGATGGCTTCGATGCGTTTCGCGTACGGAGCGCTTTCCGTGGCGGGAACATTTGTGATTTTGCTCAGCGCTCTGGGGTTCTCGTGGCGCAAGCCGAAGCTGGCGGATTTGCAACCGGTGAATATCTATCGCAATGCCGACCGGCAAGCGCACCTGGTCTATGCGAAGGGTACAAAATTCGTGAACGACTTGCGGGTGGTGTCGGAAATTCAGTCGCGCTTGCGGCAGGACAACGATCTGCAAGCGAATCCGGAGGGCGTCGTGCCTTCGTCTTCACCGGAAAAGCAGCCGGGCCGCACGGATGGCTCGAAGCCTGCAACGCCACGTCAGCAGAATCGCGCCGATGATGTCACGCGGCAAATCGAGGTGCTTGCCGACGAGTTACCGATGTGGGCGGGACGTTTGAGCGTGCCGACGTTTGCGAGGAGATTGCTATGAAGTGTGCGGTCCATACGGATGTGGACGCCACAGGTTACTGCCGGAACTGCGGCAAGCCGATGTGCGCGGTGTGCGTGCGTCCGGTGCGCGACGTGTTGTACTGCGAGGATTGCCTTGCGGGCGTGATGGGCCATCCGGCGCCTGCTGCGTCGTTCGCTTCCGACGCCGGGGTTGTGCGACCGCTCCCTGTGCCGGTAGCGCCGCCTGCTGGTGTGGGGCCGAATCCGGCGCTGGCTTTCTTTTTGGGATTTTTGCCGGGACTTGGCGCGTTTTATAACGAGCAGTACGGCAAGGGCATAATTCATCTGGCGATTTTCCTTTTCCTTTTCATTCTGGGCGTAGACGGCGCGTTGAGCGGAGGCGCGGAAGCGGCGTTGTGGATCTGCATCGCCGCGCTGTGGGTGTACATGCCGATCGACGCGTTTCGCACGGCCAAGGCCAAGCAGGCGGGTCAGGTATTGAACGATCCACTGGAATCGTTCAGCAAGGGCAAACCAGTGGGACCCTTTCTGATTATCGCCATTGGCATCTTGTTGCTGCTGCACAATTTTGATTGGTTCCCCTGGTGGCGCGTCCAGCAATTCTGGCCGGTGATTTTGATCGTGGTGGGCGTGCTGATGTTCCGCAAGCGGCTGGGCGGACGGCCGTGAGAGCGCTTGGGAGGTAGAGGCGATGAGTGATCAAGTTCGCTGTCGGTGCGCGCGCTGTACAATACGCGCGCTGGTTGGACCGGCGGTGATTGTTACCGTCGGCGTGCTCTTTCTGCTGCAGCAGGCGCGCGGGGGTTATTTCGATTTCGGCAACACCTACCCGGTGATCCTCGTGGTGATCGGCGCGATCTTGTTGGCGTCGTCGTTGGCACCGATGGAGGGTCACTCGTCGAGCAGCGTCCCACCTGCGGCGCCGCCTGCGTCAGGTTCTACTACCGGCATGCCCCCAGGCTCGACCCCAACCACATTTCCCGGGCAGGGACAATAACCGCACATGGCTAACGGTCGCCCCCGCGGCAGCAGCGTATTCAGCGGCCTGATTCTCATCTTCATCGGCGTGCTGTTGCTGTTGCACAACTATCGCGGGTTCGAATTGAGCCGGGTGCTTACGCACTGGTGGCCGCTGCTGCTGATTATTTGGGGTGGATTGAAACTTTACGAGCGAACCGCGGGGTCGCGTTCGGGAGATACCAGCGGGTCGCACGTCACTCCAGGCGAAGTGTTTCTTGTGCTCGGCTTACTGGCACTTGTAGGAGTGGTCGTGGCCGTGGAGGGCGTCAAAGAGCATTTTCCCGATTGGGTGAGTGGAGACGCGACGACGGTGGACCTGGATGTAGCGCCGAAGCCTGTGCCTGTAAATGCGCGCGTCACGATCAAGGGAATGCACGGCGATATCAGCGTGCGCGGTTCGGATGAACCGGAAATCCGAGTGAACGGGAAGAAGAATGTGCGTAGCTGGAACGAAAATGATGCGCAACGCGTGGCCGGACAGGTGGGCGTCGAGATCGTGCAGAACGGCGACGGCTACGACGTGCAGCCCACCGGCGGAAACGATTCGCGCGTCAGCGTGGATATGGATGTGGTGGTGCCGAGTAAATCTTCGGTGACGATTCGGAATGAAAAGGGCGACATCGCGGTGGCCGATATGGGCACGCCGGTAACGATTAACGGCGGCAGCGGCGACATCGATGTGCGCAACACCAATGGCGACGTAAACATCGATATGCGCCGGGGCGACGCGAAAATTTCGGGAACCAAGGGCGACGTAAAGATTTCCGGAACTGGCGAAAGCGTCGACGTGGTGGATGCGACGGGAAATTTCACGATTAACGGCGAATTTGTTGGGCCGGTGCGCGCGGAGAAAGTTGCCAAGGGCGTGCGGTTTGTGTCGCATCGTACGGACCTGACGCTGACGCAGCTCAGCGGACACATGGAAGCGGGGTCAGGGAACCTGGAGGTCGTCGATGCGCCGGGAAATTTGAACGTGCGCACGCATGAGGAAGAAATCACCATCGAGAATGCCGGCGGCAAGATCAAGGTGGACAATCGCAACGGCAACGTGGAGGTGCGCTTCTCTTCCCCGCCGAAAGAAGACATCGACATCACGAATGCCTCGGCGGGGATTACGCTGGGGCTACCAGAGGCTTCGAACTTTCAGATTGTCGCGGATTGCCACTCGGGGGACATTAACTCCGAGTTTGACGGGGATGCGCTGAAGAAGACGACTACGGAATCGGGCGATTCGCATCTTGAAGGGAAATACGGCAATGGACGCGGTCCCAAGATCACTTTGAAGACCAGCTACGGGTCGATCTCGATTCACAAGAATTAGTTGGCTGGTGACGCCAAGCTCACGGCGTCTTTTCGCGAGTCGGAAACACCCTCATCTTCTTGCTTCTCGCGCAGAGCGTTCCGGGGTTGAAGCCGGGCGCCGCGCAACTGTCAGCGCTCGGCAACTCGTTCCAGATCTTCGTAGAATTTTGGATAGGAAACACCGGCGCAGTCTGCGTCGCGGATGGTTGTCTTGCCTTCTGCTGCCAGGCCTGCTATTGCGAAGGCCATGGCGATGCGGTGATCGCCGCGGGGATCGATCTCCGCTCCGCGGAGTTTTCCGGCTTTGCGACCTTCGACGCGCAGGCCGTCGGGGCGCTCTTCGACCGTCGCGCCCATGCTGCGCAAATTTTCGGCTAGCGCGGCGATGCGATCGCTTTCTTTGATTCGGAGTTCGGCGGCGTCGCGAATCTCGATTCCCTCTTCGGTGTAAGGACCGAGTGCGGCCAGCATCGGTAATTCGTCAATCACCAGCGGTATTTGCTGTTTCTCGACCACGCCACCCTTCAGCGACGTGCCTTTCACCGACAAGTCGCCTACAACTTCGCCGTGCGCGCTTCGCAGGGACACCACCTGAAGGGCGGCGCCCATCGACACAAACACATCCAGAATCGCGGTGCGGGTGGGATTCAGGCCGACGTTGTGGATCAGCAGATTCGAGTCGGGGAACATGGAAGCGGCGGCAATGAAAAAAACTGCGGAAGAGATGTCGCCGGGCACATCGAGCGAGCGAGCTTGCAGCTTGCCGCCACCGTTGCCACCGGCGCCTTGAATTTGAACCGAGCTGCCGTGCTTTTCGATGCTGATGCCAAATTCTTCCAGGGCCAGCTCGGTGTGGTCGCGCGTACGGGCGGGTTCGGTTACAGACGTGATGCCGTCGGCGAACAACCCCGCCAGCAGGACCGCGGACTTCACCTGCGCACTGGCCATCGGCATTTTGTAATGGATGCCACGGAGTTTGGTGCCGCGAATCTCCAGCGGCGCGAAATTGTCTTCGCGCGCGCGAATGTCCGCTCCCATCTGGCGTAGGGGAGATACGACGCGTCCCATCGGGCGTTTCTGCAGCGATGCGTCGCCCGACAGCTTGGAGGTGAAATTTTGTCCCGCTAGAATTCCGGTGAGCAAGCGTATCGTTGTGCCGGAATTCCCAGCGTCGAGAGCGCGCCAACTGCCCTTCAGGCCCTCCCGGCCGCGCCCGGTGACCTGCACGATGTCCTTGTCCACGTTCACGCCGGCGCCGAGCGCGCTCATACAGTCCAGTGTGCTGTGACAATCCGCCGCCGCGGCGAAGTGCCGCAGTTCGCTAATGCCTTCGGCCATTGCCGCCAGCATTGCGTACCGGTGGGAGATGGATTTATCGCCGGGCGGCTCAACGCCACCGGTGAGGTATTTCGCCGGGAGTATGGTCTGTTTTTTCACGGCGTAATTTTAGCATGCCGCGTTCCGCGACCCCATTCTTGGCACGGAAAGAGCGCTCCCCGAGCGGCAGGGCGGCTTGCATTGCGCCGGGCAAAATGTATCGAGATTGTAACCGTCCGGAGGGACAGTTTTTTGATGGAACGTTGGCTAAAGACACTGAAACATGACGGCCGGTCCCTCCGTATTATGAGTGTGGGAGAAAAGTCATGTCAGCGCGTAGCAGCTTTTACAAAATAGCGGCCAAAGCAGGTATGCTTTTTGGCGCGATCTTCGTCGTAACGGTATTGCTAGCCGCGATTCCGGCGCATCAGCAGCAAGCGTTGCAAGTGGTTATTCCACAAGAACCTGCCGCGGCTTCGTCCGACGCCGATCACGCCGCAATGCCCGGGATGAACATGTCCGACGAGAAGGCTAACGAAAAGGCCGCCGTCAACGATATGACACCCGGCCATCACGAAGGCCACGCCCAGCACATGTTCATGACATCGCCACGCCCCCGAACTCCGGAGGACCTGCAGCGCGCGGGGGATGTCGTCACGCAACTACGCGCCGGCATCGAAAAATACAAGGATTATCACGTTGCGCTGAACGATGGCTTCCACATCTTCTTGCCCAATATTCCACAGCCTGAATATCACTTCACAAACTATCGCAACGGGTTCATGGAAGCGTTCACGTTTGACCCCGCGCGGCCGACATCGCTTCTTTACAAGAAGACCGCCACTGGCTACGAGCTGGTCGGTGCGATGTTCACCATGCCCAAGCGCGCTAACGAAGAACAGCTCAACGCGCGGGTTCCACTCAGCGTTGCCATGTGGCATTTGCATACGAATCTTTGCATGCCGCCGCGCGCCGAGCTGCGCGCTGCGGATTGGACCAAGTTTGGATTGCACGGATCGATCGCCACAAAAGACGCTTGCGATGCGTCCGGCGGGCGCTTCTCGCCGGTCATTTTCGGATGGATGGTCCACGTTTATCCCTACGAAGATTCCCTCGACAAGATTTTCGCCATGCACCACCACATGGACTAACCGCCCGTTTAAAGTTTGCGTGGCAACCCGAAGAACCGGCCCTTAGCGGCGGAAGCTGCGCCACGCGTGAACAAGTTGCGGAACAGGGCAAAACCCGAGCCGCGCCCCGATGGCCACAGCTTCTGTTCAGGTTGTCTTCAGAAGTTCCGGACGCCGAGAGACGTAGCGACGGCTCCAGCGAAGCTCCGTGCGATCGTGGAGAACTACTTTGTATTCGCCGTGAAACCATGGGAGCAACTCGCGGACGTTGTCCAAGCGCACCAAGCTTCCGCGGTTGATGCGCGCGAACAGCTTGGGGTCCAGAGTGGATTCGATGGAGTCGAGCGTGGCTCGCAGCGCGTGTGTTTTCGCGCCGCAGTGCACCAGCAGATAGTTGCGATCGGCTTCGATCCACGAGATGTCGCGCACAGAAACGAAAAACGCGCGGGCGTTTTCCCGAATCAGCAGGCGCTCAGCGAATCCGCGTTCCCGGAGTATTTCCTCGACCAATTCGCGAAGGCGCGATGCCGAGATCTCGCCACCTCGGGAGTGGTGCTCGCGCGCGCGACGCAAGACCTTGCGAAAGCGATCTTCTGAGACCGGCTTGAGAAGATAATCGAAAGCGTGCACTTCGAAGGCACGCAGCGCGTAGCGATCGTGCGCGGTGACGAAGACGACGCGTGGCATTTTTGCGTCGGGTGCATCGGAAATGCCATGAACGACGTCGAAACCGTCGGCGCCGGGCATTTGCACGTCGAGAAACACGAGATCCGGCCGGTGCCGCTCGATCGCGGAGATTGCGGATTCGCCGCTGTCGGCTTCGCCCACCACTTGAACGCCCGGCTCGCTGCGCAGCAACCGCAGAATTTTCCGGCGTGCCGGGGCTTCGTCGTCAACGACGAGGACGTGAAGCGGAGTTTCGGGTGTCATCGCGCGAATGGCAACGGCTGTGGCGAGGTACGGTACGGAACGCGGAGGGTGACCTCCGCGCCGCCGGTGGCACGATTGCCAATGCAGAATTCGTGGCCGGCACCGTACAGGTGAGCCAAGCGGTCGCGAATGTTCGACAAGCCCACGCCACGGCCGAAGGTGGCGGCCGGATCCATCGACCCTAGCCCCGTTCCGGAATCGGAAACTCTCAACACCAGGCTGCCATTTTCGCGCAGCGCCGCGATCGAGATGTTCATAACCTCGCCGCCGGGTTTCATTCCGTGACGCAAGGAATTTTCCAGCAGCGGCTGCAAGACAAGTTGCGGCACCAGGGAGTTTTCCAGCGCGGAATCGATCGCATAGTCTACTTGTAGCTTTTCTTCAAACCGTTTTCGCATCAGTTCCAGATACAAGCGGGTAATCTGCAATTCTTCGGCGAGCGTGATTTCATGGGCGCCCGAAGCACGCAACGTCAGCCGCAACAAATCGCTCAACTGCGTGAGCATGACGTCGGCGGCCTTCACGTCTTCGTACATCACCGAGGAAATGGTGTTCAGCGTGTTGAACAGAAAGTGTGGCTGCAGTTGAAGGCGTAGATTCTCCAATTGGGCTTCGGCCAGCTTGGTTTGCAGGTGCGCGGCGGCCAGTTGCTGCGCTTGGGCCAACCGGAAGCGTTGAAAATAGTAATAAAGCCCGACAATGCTCGTGAAACTGACCAAGTCGTTGGAAAACTCCATGGGGTAACGGTAGAACATGATGCCGTAGTCATAGGGCCCCAAGCCCACGAGCGGCGAGATGATTTGGCGGCTGATCGCCATGAGGGTGGTGTGCGCCACCGAGAATGCCATCGCACCGGCGAGATGCCAGACAATGACCCGGAACCAGCCCTTGGGCGGAAACAAATACACGTGCGCAAAACGAAAAACGAAAGGCAAGAGTACAAAAGCGGAGTACACGCCGGTGATTTCTTCCAGAGCACGGATCGGGAGGGTTCCCGGGTGCTGGCGGGAGAGATCATCAAGATATCGGTAGCCCGTGAGCAAGACCGCGATACCGGTGTAAATGAGAAATAGAACGGTCCCGCTGAGCACCCGGGGAAGGGGCGGCGGGCAAGCAGCCGGTTGGGCAGGCGTTGGCATCGTGCAGGACTCTCGCCAACGAGTATGCGCCAGCGGCCGTGGGAGCGCCAGAACCACAAACTCTGCGCTTTGCCGCAAGGCCATTCGTCGCCAAAAAGCGCGAAATTGCTTCGGTGCTGCCGCTCTGACCTTGTTACAATTCCTGATCCGCATACGTAATGCGTAGCGGGGTCTTGGTCCGGTTTGCGCGACCAAAATCCTTCGTGCAAACAAACCCGAAGGGACTTTCGCATGTTAGCCGGGATTCGCACCCAGGAGCTACGCAAGGTGTACACCTCAGCGGCCCCTCTCGCCGCGGGCGTTGGAGGATTCGCCAACGCCTCGCCGCGCGGCAAAGGCAAACAGCCGAAATCGCAGATCGTAGCGCTCGACGGCATCTCGCTTAACGTCACGCCGGGTGAAATATTCTGCCTGCTGGGACCCAACGGCGCGGGCAAATCCACGACAGCCGGCATTCTGTCCACGCGTGTTCGACCCACCAGCGGCCAGGCTTGGATTGGCGAACTCGACGTCTGGAACAATCAGGTTGCGGTTAAACGGCTGATCGGCGTGGTCGCGCAGCGGCCCAACCTCGATTTCTCGCTCACCGCGCGCGAGATTCTGCTCTTCCATGGCGCCTACTTCGGAATTGATTCGCACGAACGCGCCAAGCGCGCGGCGGCCCTGCTGGAACGGTTCAAGCTTACGGATCGCGCCGATCAGATGGTCCGCGGCTTTTCCGGCGGCATGATGCAGCGGCTGTCTATCGCCCGCGCCATGATGCATGACCCGCAAGTTCTGTTTCTCGACGAGCCCAGTTCCGGGCTCGACCCGCAAACTCGTCTGCTTCTGTGGGAAATCGTCCGCGAATACAACCAAACCGGCAAAACGATCCTGTTGACCACCCACAACATGGAAGAGGCCGACGCCCTTTGCCAGCGGCTGGCCATCATCGACCACGGGCGCGTCATCGCGCTGGGCACGCCTCGCGATCTGAAAGCCTCGGTCCCGGGTGGATACCTGCTGCGTCTTCGATTCGGCCATTTCTCCGAGGATGTACTCGCGCGCTTGAAAGGGCTGGCGGGAGTTACCGAGGTCCGCGCGACCCAGGGCAACGGCGCCGACGTCTACGCCGACCGTGGCGGCTCGCTGGTTCCCGAAGTCGCCAACGTTGCGCTCGCGGCTGGCGTCGAGTTGTGCGACGTGCACATCTCCGAACCCAGTTTGGAAAATCTGTTTTTGCACCACACCGGAAGGAGTCTGCGCGAGTGAACTTCAAAACTTTCCTGGCCATGCTCGCGCGCGACGCCCAAGTAGCTCGCCGCAATTTCGTTCCGCTGCTGCTGCAAACCTTTTTGCAGCCGCTGATGTTCGTGTTTATTTTCGGCCGAGTGATGGTCGGCAGCGGCTTCATGCCCGCCACCTATAAGAGCCTGCTGCTTCCCGGAATCATGGCCCTCAGCATGGTCGGCACCGGAATTTGGGCCGTGGCCATGCCACTGATTTCCGAATTTCAATTTACGCGCGAAATCGAAGACCGCCTGCTGGCACCGATGGAAATTTCCTGGCTTGCAGTGGAAAAGGTCGTTTTCGGCACCATGCAAGCGCTGGCCGCGGGCTTGATGGTGATTCCCTGCGCCTGGTTGCTGCTGCGGCCTGGCGTGCAACTGAGCGTGCACGCCCCGTTTCTGTTCGCGCTGATAGCGGTGCTGGTTGCGCTGTTCTCCGCCGTCGGCGGGCTGGCCCTCGGTTGCAGCATCGAGCAAACGCACATCGGTTTGATGTTCTCGCTGGTCGTGGCGCCGATGATCTTTTTCGGTTGCACCTACTATCCGTGGAGCGCCTTGAATAACTTTCCGATCATGCAAAAAATCGTGCTGATTAATCCACTGGTCTACGCCAGCGAAGGCTTGCGCGGAACGCTGGTCCCCCAGTTCCCGCATTTGCCGATGCTGGCAGCGTTCGGTGGATTGATCTTCTTCGACGTCGTGTTGTTTACCTTCGGTTTGCGGCAATTCCACAAAAAAGCAGTCAGCTAGGCGCCAAACGCACCGGATCTCGGCACCGGGGTCGCCACTCCGGCTAGTTGCAACTGAACCAGCGCCTCTACGGTCTTCTCCAGTCGCTCGACCATCCCATCTAGGTCACCAGCAAAGATGGCAGTTTCAAATATCACGCCCGGGCTTTCGCGTTCGGCGCCACCGAATTTGCCGGCTTGAAAATTTTTCTGCGCGCCGCCGCGAACGCCACCGACGGCTCGCAACACGCGGGAAATTGCGCCGCCTGCCACGTGGCCCCCGATTTCACCGACTTCCAATTCCACAACAATGGCGCCGCCCAGGAAGAATATGACGCCGCCAACGGCGCAGGCGCCTTCGCCCAACTCGCGATTCCCAGTCTCGCCGACCGCACCGCCAACTGCGACGCCTATCTCCCGGTTTCCGCCAATCATCCCACCGCTTCCGAACGCTTTCGCCACGCCGCCGTCGCCGCAAGCCCGCAGTTCGCTGACCTCGGCTTGTGGAACGTTTACCGCAATCCCGACATTCCCAATCCCCAAACCAAACTAAGCGTCCTGATATGCGCCAACGTGCAGAATTGCAGCGTCGATCAGGGGTTGCCCACTCCCATCGCGAAGTTCAAAACTCCCACGTTGCGCGACGGTGAAGACTCGCAACCCTATTTCCACAATGGCAGCAAAGCCAAATTCAATGATGTCGTCGAGTTCTACATCCGCAGTTCGCAACGCGCCCATTCGGGGGCTCTGCGTAATGCCCCGCTGGAATTCAGCGGCATGTTGATCAGCAAAGACGACGTGAACGCGCTGGTAGCGTTCCTCATGTCCCTCACCGAAGATTACGACGACGCCTAGCGCGGACAAAACTGCGGGTAAAACATAGACAGCTGACCGCTCATCAGCCTCGCGCCCCCGCCTTGGCGGTAACGGCACGAACCTATTTTCCGCGCTGCGGATCGGCTATACTCCGTACACTTACCCAGCTATAAACTCGGCGAGTCGTGCTTACCCGCGTAGCTAGGTTCGGTGAGGTGTCCATGGCTGAGCTGGCACAATTCCCGTTAAGCAACGGCGGCGTCCTGGTGGTGGAAACCGACGGCGTCGACAATTCTGCCCGGCGGGTCATGCGTGGGTCCAACACGGAAGCGGCCATCGCTACGGCCAATGCCACGTTTGAGTCGGCTTTGCGAACGGTGCGCAGCGCCGCAGAAGGCATTCTCGATCAGCTCCGCATGCTGCAACAGCCTCCCGACGAGGTGGCGGTGGAGTTTGGCGTGAAGATGAGCGCGGAAACCGGCGCGGTCATCGCCAAGGCTTCCACGGAAGCGAATTTCAAGATCAACCTCACCTGGAAGAAGACGACTGCGGAGAAGTAAGCCGTGTCCTTAAAGTACGACGATTTCGATCTGGAAATTACGCTCGCAGGCGACAAGTATCGCGTGCATCTAAACGGGCCGACCGGACAAGCCGCCGCCGACTTCATACTTCCCTTCACCGACGTAGACGTCAGTAATTTTCTGGGCCGCATCGGCCAGGTGCGCCGCAGCATGCGCCGCGCCGAAGCGCCGGAGTTGCACGCCGCGAAAGATTTTGGCGGCAAGCTGTTCAAAGCCGTTTTCGCCGGCGAACTGATCGCCCAGCTTCGCGGCAGCGTCGAACAATCGCTGAACAATGACCGCGGATTGCGCATCCGTTTGCGCCTCACCGACACTCCCGAACTGGCCGACTTACCCTGGGAGTTCCTGTACGACTCCGCGCAAAATCATTTTCTGACCACCTCGACGGAAACTCCGGTAGTCCGTTTTCTCGACCTTCCCCAGCGAATCGCTCCGGTTCGTGCTACGTTGCCGCTGCGCGTCCTGGTGGTCATCGCCAGTCCCAGAAATCTCAAGCGCCTGGACGCCGAAGGCGAGTGGCAGCGCCTCCAGGAAGCCCTCGCCGATTTGGTGCACGGTGGCCACATCGTTCTCGAGCGCTTGCCGTCCGCCACCATCGACGCACTGCGTTTGCGCGCTCGGGGCGCTCCGTTTCACATTTTCCATTTCATCGGCCACGGAGGTTTCGACGTCGTCGCTGAAGATGGCGTCCTGCAATTCGAGGACGAGAACGGAATGTCGTATCCGGTCCGCGGAGAACTGCTGGGCATGCAGCTCCACGATCACCGCTCCCTGCGGCTGGCGGTACTCAACGCGTGTGAAGGCGCCCGTAGCTCTCGCCAGGATCCATTTTCCGGCGTCGCGCAAAGTTTGTTGCAACAGCGCGTGCCCGCGGTAATCGCCATGCAATTCGAAATCAGCGACGCCGCCGCAAAAGTCTTCGCCCGGGAATTTTACTGCGCCATCGCCGAAGGCAATCCGGTCGATGCCGCGGTATGCGAATCCAGAAAAGCCCTGTTCAACGAGGAATTCGGCCAGGAATGGGCCACGCCAGTCTTATATATGCGCTCCCACGAGGGTCAGCTGTTTGACTTACAGGGCCCGGCCACCGTCATTCCGGATGCCAAGGCCGTCGAGCGCGAGCGTGCTGATGCCGCACGTTACGCCGCCGAATTGGCGGAGGCGGACCGCGCAGCAACAATCGAAAAGGAACGCGAGGAAACAGAGAGGTCCGAGCAAGTACGTGAAGCGCAACAGCTAGCGGAACGCGAACAGCTGGCCAAGGAGAAAGCAGACGCCGGGCGCCGCGGCGTGGAGGTCGCGGCGAACGCGCTCGTCGCGGCGGACGCCGAACGTCGAACCGGTGAGCAGTCGGCCAGCGCGACTCCGGGTGGCTCCGCGACCCCATCGGAAACCCTGGCCGCGCAGACACCACCCACTCGGGCTGCCGCGACTCTGCCGAGCCCGCCCCGGACGCTGCGACGCGGACTTCCGATGTGGCAGATCCTTCTCCTGTTTATTCCGTTTATGGGGGTCGTCCTCGCTCTTTCCTGGCATCACCTGCGCCCTCACTCAGAAACCGCGCATACTCCGGGGACGCCGGCTTCCGAATCACTCGACTCGAAGCGCGAAGCGCCCGCGCCCCAAATGAGCTCTGCTTTGGCAGCGCCCAAACATCCGGCCGGACCCCCGGCCCAGTCCGATTCCCACGCCGAACCGCTTGCGGCCAAGCCATCGAGCGCAGTGAACCCCAAGCCGAACAGGGGCGACCTCGCTTCTTCCAAAACCGCGAATACTAGGCCCGACGAAAAGCGCGCTGCCGTGGATACGCCAGCCGCTCCGCCGCCACCCGAGAACTCCGCAGCGCCGTCTTCACCCCTCCGCATTACCTGGATCGCGCAGAAAGCGAAAATTGTGAGCCAGGTAAGCGCGGTCTATCCGCCAGAAGCGGTTCAGGGCAACATTACTGGCGCCGTAGAATTGGACGTCATCATCGCCAAGGACGGCACCGTGCAAAGCGCCTCCGCGACGTCCGGGCAGCCGCTGCTCGCGCAGGCCGCCGTTGATTCGATAAAACAATGGCGGTTCTCGCCAACCGTGGTGAACAACCAGCCGGTCGAAATTGAAACCGCCGTCCCGTTCACGTTCCATCTGAGAAAACCCGAACCAGCCGCTTCCAGCGCATCCGCCGCGCAGGCTCCACCCGTGAGCGCGGCACCCCCGTGCACGATCGGCAAGGTCGATTTTCAAGAGAGAGGAAATTTTCTGGTCGGCATCGCCTATTTCACGTTTACAGCCGACACGTCGCAGATGGTGGTGGTGAGCGGTGTTCCGCTGACCGCGGACAAGAAACCGGTCCACGGCGTCAGCCTCCACCCGTCCACCATCTCACGGGGCAGCGGCAGCTCGCAGTTTTCCATCGAAGGTCAACCCTCGCTCAACCACACGCTCGAGCCCGGCGAATTCGTACTCGTCTCGGTCACCTTGAAGAGCAGCGGCGAAACGATGTGCGGCAAGCCGGTGCCGTATCACCGAAACTGGTGAATCCGGGCCTCCCGGAATGGCGTCCACCCGAATCGCGATTGACAAACCGCGCCGCATCTCCAAAAATCACCTCGGCCATTGGCCCCAAGCGAGCGAACCCACGCCATGTTCATCCACATGTTTGCATTTCGATTCAAGCCCGGTGTCACCGGCGCGCAGAAAGACCACGTCGTCGCCGAGATACGCAAGCTCAAACAGGAAATCCCTGAAGTTCTGGAATCCTGGGTGGGCCTGAACGTCTCTCCCCGCGCACAGGGCTACGAATTCGGCGGGGCCATGAAATTTGCCGACGCCGCATCGTGCGAAAAATACAACCAGCATCCCGTTCATCAAAAGCTTTTGGTATGGCTGCTTCCGCTGATCGAACCCATCGAAGTAGATTTCCCGGTCTGACCACCGCGCAAAGGGGAGCACGCTGGTGCGGTTGGAATCGGCCAGCGCCAAGCCGGCGACCGAGCCGCCGCTAACGGCTGCGCCAATCGCGATCGCAATCGATCTGTCCGCGGATTTCCTGCCGACGGTCGGTCCTAGGACGTCTAGCCTTCTCGGGCTAGCGGGCGCCTTCCGCCCGTTCAATTGCTTCCCCGTACTCGGCCAAGTATCATGAGCCCTTGATGATCTTGTCTCGGCCCAGTTGCTCGCCCTCGGCTAACCGTGGGCTGGGCACCATCGCCTTCGCCATGCTCGCCGGGATGGCTGCCCTCGCGTCGGTCCTTGGTCCGGCGGCGTCGGCGCAGCAGTCCAACGAAATCCTGCCTCTCAGCCAGGTTCAACCCGGCATGCACGGCTATGCCTACACGATTTTCGCCGGCGACCAGGTTGAAAAGTTCGACCTCGAAGTGATCGGCGTCATGCCGAATTTCCTGGGCCCGCGCCAGTCCATCATCCTGATCGAGCTAAAAGGCCCCAAAGTCGAACATACCGGCGTAGTAGCGGGCATGAGTGGCAGCCCCGTTTACCTGGAGGGCAAGCTCGCGGGCGCACTGTCCCTGAAACTCGGCGTCTTCACCAAGGAAGCGATCGCTGGTGTCACACCGATAGAGGACATCTTGCATCCGACGGCGCCAGACAACGCGCCCATGGTCTCCTCACAACAGTTCGCGCTGCCCAATTATGCGGCCTCCCGTACCGGCTTGCCGTCAGGCTCCTCCCTGGAGCCCATCGCCACACCTCTAGTCTTTTCCGGCTTCCAAACCTCGACGCTCCAGCAATTCGCCCCGCAAATCCAAAATTACGGTTTCGTCGCCGCGCAAGGCGGCACCGCTGCGGCGCGCCCTGACGACAAACAGCTGGCAGCCGGTGACATGGCCGGAATGGTTCTCGTGCAAGGGGATGCCTCGATCAACTCCGCTTGCACGGTCACCGCCGTCCAGGCCGACAAGGTCTACCTCTGCGGCCACCCATTCTTAAGCCTCGGCGAGGTGGCGCTCCCGATGGCGCGCAGCCGCGTGGTCACCACGCTTTCTTCCTCGCTCGCCTCGACGAAAATTGTCAACGTCGGCGGCTCCATCGGCACCATTACTGGGGACCATCTCACCGCCGTCACCGGTAAACTCGGCGCCCCGCCCGCCATGATTCCCCTCGATCTCGATCTCGCCACCAGCGCCGGCGAAAAAAAGCTCCACTTCGAGATCGTCAATCATCCCAAGCTCACCCCACTGCTGGTCGCTCTCACCACCTTCAACGGCCTGACGCAAAACTCGGTCTACGGCGAAGGCACCACGCTCCATCTCTCCGGCGAAATTCGCCTCCAAGGTCACGCCCCGGTGCAAATCGAAAACACCTATGCGCCGGGCGACTCGCTCAGCCAGGACGGCTTGCCCATCGCGCTCAGCGTGCAAAGCATTTTCAACCGTCTGTTCACCAACGCGTATGAAATTCCCTCGGTCGAGCACATCGCTCTCCGCGTGGAAAGTGTGCCCGGTCGCCAATCCTTCACCATCGACAGCGCCTGGCTTGAAAAAGGCGAAGCGGCGCCCGGCGAAACCCTCCGCGTGCGCATTTTGCTGCATCCCTATCGCGGACCCGCGCACATCGAACAGACCAGCGTGCGAGTTCCCGATCAGATCGCGCGCGGTACCATGCTGCGCGTCCTGGTCACCGACGGCGACCTGCTTAACCGTGCTTCGAAAGGTTTTCTGTTTTCCGGCAGCAATGGCCCTGAAGGTCTCGATCAACTCATCACGCTTTTAAATCAAGAGCGCCGCAACGATCGTCTTTACGTCGGCCTGTTCGTTCCGTCTCCTACGATTATCTGGGACGACAAGGAACTCCCGAACGCGCCGCTATCGCAAATCAACGTCATCGACGGCCGGCCAGCTCCCGGCACCGTCCAGGTGCTGCGTGAATCTCTTGCGAGCGAAGCATCGGTGCAATTGACTGGCCCGGTGACGGGCGTGATTTCGCTGAATCTCCAAATCCGGTGAACACCCAAATGCCCAGCTCCCTAGCCTCGACACCACGAATTTGCAAACCCCTATCACGAGCCACGCTCGCGTTTTCTTTGTTATTTCTTTACTTCATGACTTCATTCCCTGCTCCCCTTCACGCCGAGCACACCCGTAGTTGGCGGCAATCCACCTACGACGATTTTCTTAAAGGCAACTCTAACGGCGTAACCGTGCGCAGCGACGGCCGCCTTGAGCTCTCTCCGAAATTCACCCTGCTCGGCGACGCCGATGCTTCCTTCCTGTGGTCTTTGCGCGTCGATTCCAAGGGCGTTCTGTTCGCCGGCGGTGGCTCGCCCGCTAAAGTATTCCGCTTCGACGCCAGCGGCAAACCCACTACAGCATTTGAATCCACCGACCTTGCGGTGCAAGCCATCGCCTTCGACGCTAAGGGCTCGCTCTATGTGGCCACTTCTCCGGACGGAAAGGTCTATCGCGTCTCCGCCTCGGGGGAAAAATCCGTCTTCTTCGATCCGAAGACAAAATACATTTGGGACCTCGCGTTCGGCTCCGACGGCACTCTGTACGTCGCCACCGGAGACAAAGGGCAGATTTTCGCCGTTTCACCTGACGGCAAGAGCGAACTTTTCTACAGCAGCGACGAAGCGCACATTCGCGTGATGGCTTTTGACACAAAAGGCAATCTGCTCGCCGGCACCGAACCCAGCGGCCGCGTTTTGCGTATCACTCCACCTGCAAATAAGAATTCGCGCAAAGACAAAGAAGCCGCCGCTACCGAAGGGTTCGTTCTTTACGAAACCTCCAAGCGCGAAGTCACCGCGCTGGCCGTCGCGCCCGACGGCAGCATCTACGCCGCGGCTGTCGGCGAGAAGCAGCGCACCAGCGCGCAACCAACCGCCATTATCACCACCTCGCAAGGCACCACCACCATTACCGGAGGCGGCGTAGTCAACGGCACGCCACAAAACCAGACACCCTTCATTCCCTTCCCGCCGCTGCTCTCCAGCAGCATCTACAAAATCTCTCCCGACGACGCGCCTGAAGAACTCTGGTCCTCGCGTGACGATCTCGTTTACGCGCTCGCGCTCAATCCTGAAGGCCGCCTGCTGGCCGGCACGGGCAACAACGGCGCGCTCCTTGCCATCGATGGTCACGGTGTTTTCGCGCAGCTTGCCAAGGCAGGTTCCGCGCAAATCACCGGAATTTCGCGCGGCTCCAACGGCAAGATTTTCCTCTGCACCGCGAACCCGGGAAAGGTTTTCTCCGTCGGACCGGAATACCAGCCAGAAGGCACCTACGAATCGCGGTCATTCGACGCGCAACTTTTTTCGCAGTGGGGCCGCTTGGAGTGGTGGAGCCCGCCGGCCGCTGCGCCAGCCAAGTCTGCTGGATTGTCCAGCGAACCGCGCTTGGAATTCTTCGTGCGCTCCGGCAACACCGAGGATCCCGGCAAGGAATGGTCGCGCTGGTTCGGGCCGTACTCGAAATCCGGCGCCGGCGTAGAAGCTCCCGCTGCGCGCTTCGCGCAATGGAAAGCGGTCATTCACGACGGCCGGCCCGGCGACGGCATCGAATGGGTGAGTCTGGCCTACCTTCCCCGCAATGTCGCGCCGGTGATCGACGGCATCGCCCTACAGGAAGCGAACGTACGCATACAAGGTGTGAACGCTATTCAGGCGGGACAGCCGGCAACGGTCAACCTAAAAGCGCCGCCGACCGCAAACCCCACCGGCGTGATCATTTCGCAAAGCTCCTCGCAGAAATTCGAGCAGCCGCCCCAAGGCTTCGTGCAAAAGGGATATCAATCGGCGTTGTGGAGCGCCCACGACGACAACGACGACGAACTGCGCTTTTCCGTCTTCTATCGCGGTGAAAATGAAAGCGAGTGGAAGCTACTGAAAGACAAGCTCGACCAGAAATTCTATTCCTGGGACGCGACTTCCCTTCCAGACGGCGCCTACTACCTGAGGGTTGTCGCGAATGACTCTCCTGCGAACCCTCCCGCTGTTACGCTTGAGCACAACGCGCGACAGCGAACGCTTCGTGATCGACAACACCCCTCCCGTGATCGAACACCTCGAAGCAAATATGGCAGGCACGCGCAAAGGGTCGCAGTCCGCACTGGTCAAGTTCACCGCCCGTGACGCGACCAGCAGCATTGATCGTGCGCAATACAGTCTCGACGGTGGCGACTGGATTCTCGTAGCTCCAGTGGGCAACATCAGCGACGCTCTCGAAGAACACTACGAATTCGCAATCCCCGACGGACTCGCGCCCGGCGAGCACACCATCGCAGTGCGCGCCTACGACCACTTCGAAAACGTAGGTAGCGCAAAAACGACCGTGAACCCGACTGCCGCAAAACCGTAGCTTCGCCAAGCCCTGGCTGAGCTTCTCTCCTCTTGTGAGCTTCGAAAGGTCGCGGCGACCGGCGTTTATCCTGCGAAGCGGACGGGCGATTCTTGAAACCTCACGCAGACGCAGCCAGCCGCGAGACCCCTGGACCCTACAAATGAACCAGTAAACGAAGCGACGGCTGGAGCCGACGCAAGAAAATGGGAAATGATCTAGCGGATGCCGCGATCTTGAGCGCTGAGGTCGTGGAATTTTTCGATTTCGGCGCCGAAGCCGATGCGGCCGTCACTGTAAGGCTGATTCTTCACGTGCACCACGCGCGCGGTGCACGTGGTTTCTTCCGCCTTGCTGCCGGTAACTTCGGCGGGCATGCGCAGCGTCGCTTCGATCGGAGTTCCGATCTGCAGTGGAGCCGACGACGCAAAATAAAAGCCACCTCGCGAAACGTTCAGAGCTTCGGTGAAATGGTCGCTCTTGTCGGCAGTCAGATGGATGGGGCGAAAGCGCAACGGCGTGCGAATGTTGAAGCGGGTAAGCTGACGTCGTTCTAATCCGTCCATAATGATGCTGGCCTCCTCCACACGAAAAAGTGTTCGCGGGTTCTCGCAAAATTGGAGAAGGAGAACCCAAGGCTATCAGAGCCACCCGCGAGGTCAAGTGAGAAATCATTCACGCGTCGGATCGGCCGACCTTCCCCAGGGAACAGAAACGAGGCTGTGTCATAATGCAACATCGCGAGTGCCGCTCTGGAAAAGCGCCCGCTCGCAGATTCCACGCCGAACGAATGGAAATCGATCACACCCGTAAGAGCGGCAAGAATCAAAGCGAGTGTGAAGACGAGGTACGCGACCAACGCGGAGAAACACAAAACATGAGTTCGACAACGCCAGCCAAGACCGCCTATTTCACGCCCCCAGATTGGCGCACCATCGTCGAAGCACACGCGCGAATCGCACCACGGATTCACCGCACGCCAGTCCTGACGTCAAAATCGCTCGATGCCATCATAGGCGCGCGCGTCTTCTTCAAGTGCGAAAACCTCCAGAAAACGGGCTCCTTCAAAATTCGCGGCGCGGCAAATGCGATTTTTTCGCGCAGCGATCAGGAAATCGCGCATGGCATCGTGACGCAATCGAGCGGCAATCATGGCGCGGCGGTTGCGTGTGCAGCAGCGTGGCGCGGCGTTCCCGCTTGGATCGTGATGCCCGAAAATTCCTCGGCAGTGAAGCGCCAGGCCATCGAGGGCTACGGCGGCCGCGTCACGCTGTGCGAACCGACCATGACTTCGCGCAATGAAGCCTCGAATCGCATCCAGTCCGAAACCGGCGCGTTGCTGATTCACCCCTACGACGACGATCGCGTGATCGCGGGCCAAGCCACAGCCGCCAAAGAGTTCCTCGAAGAGATCGGCGATCTGGACGCCGTATTCGCTCCGGTCAGCGGTGGCGGTTTGCTCAGCGGGACCTGCCTCGGCGCGAAAGGCATCCGCCCTGTAGTGCGGGTCTTCGGCTGCGAACCGGCGCAAGCCGACGACGCCTTTCGCTCGCTTGAGACCGGGACTCTACAAGCCCAGGATTCCAGCAACACCATCGCGGACGGGCTGCGAGCATCCCTTTCACCGCGAACCTTCGCGATCCTGCGCGAACAAGTCGACGGTATTCTTCGCGTAACCGAACAGGAGATCATCTCAGCGACACGGCTGGTATGGGAGCGCATGAAGATCGTCGTGGAACCATCTTCAGCCGTGGCCATCGCGCCGCTACTGAAGGATGGTGTCGTTGCCGGCCTGGGCTTGCCGCCCCGTGTCGACGGCGGGAAACTGAAACTTGGCGTAATCTTTTCCGGAGGTAACGTGGACCTGTCGGCGCTCCCCCTCTGAGGGCCGGCCGAAACCAGATGAACCTCTCGCCGTCGATCTGCCCGAACACATCCCCTTGGCCGGTAGCGCAGGCGGACCACCACTTGCCGCCCGGCGACGCGATTTATGGGAGCGCCGTTCGATCTACGTTCCTATCCTGGATGCCGTCCGCGATGCGGAGAAGTTCCCGCAGGCGATACAAGAGATGGAGGACAGATTCGGCACCGCGAACAAAGCGCTTTCGAGCCCTTTCTCCCGATCCGATACGAAGGGAAAGCAGTGGCGCCATGCGGGCCCTCCGCTCGACGCTCTTGCGGTGTTACTGCACCGTGGCGGTAAGGTTGGTGGGAGGATTCGGCTTACTTGCAGAGGCGGCGCCGAATTCGTAGGCTCCGGCATCCCAAGCACCGCTCGACGGGCGTGCCGAGGGCGTGTTTGGAACGGCCGTGTGATTCGTCTGGTTGTACGTCACGCCACCATATCCTTTTGTGCAAGCCGCAGCGGCGAGGGCGTTACCGATTCCCGAGCAAAATGAGGTCATATTGGTACCTGCTCCAACTGTAGCGTCCGAGGCGGCCGTCGGCGCGTAGTTGTTGCTGGTCGTATAGCCTTGCGCGTTGGCCGCTGCTTCGGACTGGAACACTTCGCTCCCGTTGTCGGTGTTCGCCGAACCGGTGTTTGCAAACCCGCCGACGTTGGCGGGCGAGAATCCGATGAAGTGATTGTTCTCGAAGGTCATCGAGATCGATCCTCGTGCTTGCGTAAAACTGCACGGGGAGTCGGTTGTGTTGTTGAAGAAATACCACGTGCCACTGACTTCTCCCATGTAGCAGTTATTCGGCTCGTTTCCATTGGTAATGGTGCTGCCGAACGTAGCGCGGTAGAGATACGAGACGTTATTAAAGACATAGGATGTACCGGCGGTACCGGTGTACATGTCGATGCCTTCGCCCTCGTTGGTTGTGTACATCAGGTTATTGTAGAAATAGGTGGAAGCTGCGGGTCCGACTCCGAGCCATTCGATGATGTTGCCGTGTATCGAGCCTTGGGGCTCTAACATGTAATAAAAAAGATTGTCATGGACGCTGGTCAGCGAACTGGTACCCGCAATGTCGCCGTTTGAGATGTGCCAGAAAATATTGTAAGCAAGCTCCGAGCCCGCTCCCGTCGCTTTGCCGGAGGCCGCGCCCACGGTGGATCCCAGAGAAGCGTCCGACCCGTCGAAGACGTTGTGATCCACGATTTCCGTTCCCGTGCATCCCGTTCCGCTGCAACTAATTTGAGGAAAGGAGTCCTCACTGGAACCCGAGCCGTAGGTCCATCCATGGAAATAATTATTCGTAATTTCAACCATGGTCGCCAGCGTGGTGACGACGCCGGCATTTGGCGATGAGTTCCAGCACAAACCAAGCCACTCGAAGTTGTCCAGGATCACGTAGTTGCTGCTCAGGAAAAGAATGTTTTGTCCGTCTTGGTCGAAGGTACACGACGAAGGCCGCGAGGTCGTCAGTGGATTGTCCATGTTCATGATGGGCCGGGCCCAGGAGCTTCCGCTAAACCACGACTGGTCCACGCCGATGTAAATGCAGCTTGTCTTTACGATGGCTCCGGCCGAGCCGTCCAGTTTGCAGTTGCCGGAACTTCCCGCCCAATTCCAACTCCAACGTGGACTTGTGCCTCCTACGTAAGGCGTCAAACTGCTATTTCCATAGTGCCACGTGTCGCCGCCGCGAAAGATAAAGGAATCGCCGGGCTGCGGTGTGGTAGATGCGCAGGTAGCGGAGCAATTGGTCATGCCCGGAGCGTGGAGCCAGGGAGTGGTCTTTGATGTCCCGTTATTTGAATCCGCTCCGCTCGCAGCAATGTAATAGGTAGTCGCCGAAGCAGTGGTGGCGAGCGTGCCCATCAAAAGCAGCAAGAAAACCAACCGAACCGATCGTTGCATCCCGACCCCCGAACAGAGTAATGGCTATTTTCGAGGCTACAGCACATAGCTGGGCCCAGGCACTGGCTTGAGGGACTAATTGAGGACAGGAGTGAGCCCTGTACCTCCGACTCGCACGGGCAAGCGGGGGACCTCAAGGTAAAGATAGAAGAATCAGCGGGTTCGCTTCAGGAGGCAGCAGCGACGATCGACAGCGCTCCCACGCCCATCCGGGCGGCGAAAACCACGTGAGGAGGCCTTGAGGGGCTACCAAGCACCCTCTTTGCCGCCCCACCACCAGATGAGTCCCAGTGTGGCGGTGCTTTGTTCTTTGCTCAGTAGACCTTGCGTGCTGCTGAGGAACGATGGTTGATTGGAAAAATCGCGGCGCCATTCGTAGCGCATCAGAAATCCTTCGCTCAACTTGTAGTCGAATGTTCCGGTGGTTTCCTTGAGAGCCTGGGTCAGACCGCTGAACAAGCCACCGCGGTCAGAAAGATATTCAGCGCGCGCCGCGGCAGCAAAGTGTTTCGAAAATTCATAGCGAGCGTAGCCCGCGGTCCCGTCCACACGAGACGGCGCGGAGGACTCCCCTGGCGCCTGATTGCGCCACAGTCGCTGAATGACGTAGTCGCCTTCGAGCGCGAAGCTCCACTTTGGGGTGGCCTGCCAGGCTACGTAGCTGTCGAAGATGTGGAGGAGGCCGTTTGGCGCGGGCGTAATCGCCGTGAACGTCAAGCCCGGTTGGACGGGAATAGGATTTGTCGGTTCGCTGACGCTGCGGTCCGGGTGCTCCTGGCCGAGATAATAGTTCACGACCCAGGTAACGGACTTCCTGGGTTTCGCCGTGAATCCAAACAGCTCGTCTTTGAAACCGTTGGTGGCTTCGGCCTGATTGGTCCCGTTCACGATCCAATAGTTAAGAGTGAAGCTGTCGTTCACGGGATAGGCCACCCGTACGCCCATGTGGTAGAAGGGCAAGAAATCGAAGAAGTACGCGCGGGAATAGTTCATCTGATCTTTCGTGTAATTGCCTTCGATTCCGAGCGAGCTGCTCCATTTCCCAAAGTCGATGGTCAGACCGTTGCCAACAGGCGCGACGTACGTTCCGTAGGCTTGAAAAATATTTTGATAGATCGCCGGGCGTGGTTCATTTGCGGGATTGCCTTGCAGCGTATCGGTAGCTTGCCCATATTGCAGGTCGAGGCGAGCGCCAAAGCGGCGCCCTTCAGCGACGTCCGGCTCATGATCCAAAATCAGGTCGGCTTGGTTCAAGCTGAAGTTGTTGCTCAAGACATCGTAGGCGCGAAGCAAATTCACGCGCCCGACCGGAGCGTTGAAATTGTAGTCGTAGTAGCCATCGAGGGCGAGATTGATAGTCGTGTCGCGCAGGAAATTAAGTCCCTTTTGATCTGGCGCCATGGGGGCGGACGATTCGGCGTTTGCCCGAGAGGTGCTCGTGTTGGACGCAACGGTTGCGTTGGTCACCGCGGGGCCAACCGTTGCATTATTTCCAATGGACGGTACAGCACTACCACTCGCAGGAGCCGATGCAACAGCGGCATTCGCGGCGGGCGATGCCGCTGTGGCGTTCGCCGTTAGCAAGCGTTTCAGTTCCGCAACTTCCGCTTCCAAGGCCTCGACGCGCCGTTCGAGATCTGCGGGCTTGTCCGGCGCGCTCGCTTCCGTGTCCGAGGACAGCTGGGCTTTTCCTTGCGCGCGCAACGTATCCGCGCGCAGGAGGAAAAGAGCGATTGCGCACAAGCAAATCATGAGAGCTGCCGGGCTTGTGAATGGGCTGCGATGGACTGGTTGAATCGCTATCTGGACTGGCATATTGCGTTCCCTTCTTGCGATGACCGCGGTAAAGGACGAAAATGCATTTCGTCGAAGATGCATCGTAAGAGCTTGCACTTCACCTAGCGACGAGGATAACCGCTTTGATCGGATTTTCGGAGTCATGAGAGGAAGCGAATGGAATTATTTTGCGCTGCGAGTCTTCGCGGTGCCATCACGGGAGGAATATTCATGCGTAACCACGTTCGCGTTTGGTCACCGGCAGCCCTGATCGTCGCCGCGAGTGCCGTACTTTCGATGTCCGTTGCGGCGCAGCAAGGCACGCAACAAATCCCGCAGCAACTTCAGCCGCCTGCAAACGAGCAGGTTGTTCTCCAGGTCCATGCGAAGGGCGACCAGGTCTATACGTGCAAAGGCGATGCGGCGCAATTCACATGGACGCTGAAGGCTCCCGACGCGAAGCTCTTCGACAAGGACGGCAAGGCATTCGGCAAGCATTTCGCCGGGCCTTCGTGGGAAGCGGGCGATGGCAGCCGCGTGACCGGCAAGGCAGTCGCCAATGCGCCTTCGCCCGATGCCGATTCGATTCCGTGGTTGTTGGTCACCATCGTCGGCCACAGCGGCAACGACGGCGTACTCTCGCACGCCACGACTATCCAACGCCTCAACACCAAGGGTGGCAAAGCCCCTGCCACCGGCTGCGACGCGGCGCACGCGGGCCAGGAAAGCCGCGCGCCGTATTCCGCGGACTACGTCTTCTACGAACCGAGATGACACAGGTGTTGGCTCGGTAGACAAAATGCGAAAGACCCCACCTGCTGAGGCTGGCAGGTGGGGTCTTTATTTTTGCGAAGAAAACCAGGGGCAAGCCGCATTTGGTCGGTGGTGGTGGGTCGCGGCTTACCCCTGGGGGTGAGGCGTGTACGGAAGACCTACTTCGTGGCCATCGCGACCAGAACCTGTTCGGTCGAGCTCGGTCCTTGTGCGATTTCGTTGCGAGGAAGCTTGGGTGCGGAGTAGCGAAGGTCGATACCCAGCTCGGCCAGGTACAGGTCGCTGACAACGCGCATTCCGCCGCGGCGCTCAATGGTGATGCTGCTGAGAGCGTCGTTCTTCTTCGTGTCGGTCGCGGAGGTCAAGACCATCACGAAACCGTTCGGTCCGTGAACCAGAATCTGCGCGGGAAGCGCGGTGGACTTCAGCGAGAAGGTGTATTCACCGGCCGGCAGCAAAGCCTGGGACCAGCGCACGTCGTGGGTTAGCGTGAAGCGGCCGTGGTAGGCGTCTTGCGCGGCTGCGGGCGCCGGGGCGGCGCAGACGCCGATCAGTGCGATCGCGACAATGGCGAGGATGCGACTCAGATTATTTTTCATGGTAGTTCTCCTTTCAAACTTTGTGCTTGGGTGCACGCTTTATTCCAAGCAGACGAAGGGCCGCGTTGGATTCTACCGAGGAAGATTGATGCGGAAGGGCTTGCGGAAATGCCGCCGACGCAACCCCGTGAATTGCTATCCGATCGGATAGTTCGGGCTATCCAAAGAGGAGGAAAAGCCGGAAACAAGCGGATTTTGACGTAGAAGGCGCAGAGAAGAGAAGAAAAGGAGAGCGAGCAAAACAGAGAGAAGAGCAGGCAGCTGAGTTCAGGCTTTGCTGCGTTTTTTTAGCGTCAAGCGGAGATCGAGATTGCGGATCAGACGGTGGAGATAGTTGGAGTGCACGCCGAGCAGGCGGGCGGCTTCGGTAATTTTTCCTTCGGACTGATCCATGGCGGTGAGGATGAGCTGGCGTTTCAATTGGCGGACAGCTTCGTGATACGTGGAGGAACGCATCGATTGCGCGGGAGTTTCGTGCAAAGTCTCCGGCAAGTCTTCGGGAAGAATCATTCCTGACGAGCCGAGAACGATGGCGCGTTCGATGGCGTTCTCCAACTCGCGGATGTTGCCCGGCCAATCGTACTGCGACAGAAGCGTTCGGGTATCCGGCGAAATTCCCAGGATGCGGCGGTTACACTTCTCCGCATATTTGGCGGCGAAATATCCGGCAAGCAGCGGAATGTCTTCCTTGTGATCGCGCAGCGGCGGCATGGTGATGGAAACCACGTTGAGGCGGTAGTACAAGTCTTCGCGAAACGTGCCATCCTTGGTGGCCTTCTGAAGGTTCTTGTTGGTCGCGGCGATAACGCGGATATTCAGCGGCATCGAACGAGTGCCGCCGACGCGCATGAAATCGCGCTCCTGCAAAACGCGCAGGAGCTTGGCTTGTAGCGCGGGACTTATCTCGCCCATTTCGTCGAGAAAGATCGTGCCGGCGTTGGCCATCTCCAGTTGTCCGCGTTTTTGTGCGATGGCGCCGGTGAACGCGCCGCGTTCGTGGCCGAAGAGTTCGCTCTCCAACAGAGTTTCGGTAAGCGCGGCGCAGTTGATGGCTACAAAGGGCTGATCCCGGCGCGGGCTGTTGCGGTGAATGGCGCGGGCAGCGAGTTCCTTGCCGGTGCCGCTCTCCCCATAAATCAGCACCGTGGCAGCCGTGGCCGCCACGCGTTCAATGAGCTGGTAGATCTCGCGCATGGGCGCGCTGTCGCCGACCATGTCGTGCTCCAGATTGACTTCAGCGCGGAGGCGAAGATTCTCGCTGCCGAGCCACTCCACCTGACGGGCACTCTCGATGGCCATGGCGGCGACGCCGGCAATGGCGGTCACCAGGTGAAGATCGTCTTCGGTGAAACGTACCACGGGATTAGCGGTGTCGAGATAGATCAGGCCGACGGCTTTATCAAGATTCAGCAGCGGAACACAGATCAGCGAGTGTACCGGCGGCGTGCGCGGCGTCTCGCCGGGATCGTTGCTGAGAATGGCGATGCGCTCCTGAAAAACTTGCTGCGCGAGGTCCCGATCGACGTGGACCGGGTGCTGCGGGCCCGCGACACGGTCCCAGGCGACGACGGAGGAAAACTCCGCAGGGTCGGCGCCGGCGAGAATGGCACCGCGCTCGGCGGGAACCACGTCGAAGATCATGCCGAGCAATTGCCACTGCAGCGATTCGACGTTGCGGATAGAACCGATCGCGGTAGCAATTTTCAGCAGCGTCTGCAAGTCGCGCGCGGTGCGTTCGCCGGTCGGGAGCGCCGCCAGAGCCTCGGGATGAAGGTAGCGTGCGTCTTCGCGGCGAAGACGGGTGGTGGCCGCGTCGTTCGTAGAGCTGTCGCTCAGCTCGACGGGATTCGCGTAGGAGGCGGTGGGCTCTTCACGCAGGAAAAGAAATACCGAGCCACCGACGACAATCTGATCGCCATGGCCCACCGGACGCTCCTGCACCGGGAGACCATTCACGAACGTGCCGGACAGGCTGCCGAGGTCTTGGACAATACAATGTTCAGGGCCGAGGGTAATCTGGCAATGTTTCGGCGAGACCAGGCTATCGTCGATAATCAAGTCATTCGAAAGTTCCCGGCCAATCGACAGCGATCCATCTTTCAAGGGAAAGACCGAGTCGCGTAAAGGACCGTTAATGGCGGCGAGTCTTGGGTTCACGAGTATGGCGATCGAGAAATCCCAGCCTTCTCCAGAGCATGCCGGGTTGGCTGCCTAGTCTACCTTGACTCATACTGATGCGCCACTAGCCTGAAGGTCGGGCGCCCGCGGACGGCTCGTTGCAGCGTCGCTCCCAACCCGCATCGGTTACTTCGGGCACACTACCCCGGCCCAGTACTCTGCACCAAAAGCCCGCCAGTCCCTTTCCCGATTTGGCGCGTTGCCCAAATTTTCACTTGCAGGCGCTGTAGACGGTGGTAGGCTTCACCATTGGGTCGTGGAGGCTAGAAGTGGGCGCAGTAGCTAGATTTTCGGGAATTGAATCGCGACGCAGCACGCGGATTGATCGGACCGTTCCGCTGGTGGTGGTCGGTCAGACCAAGCTTGGATTGTCGTTTCAAGAGCGGACTTCGGCGGTTAGCTTGAACTTGCACGGCTGCCGGTATCCTTCGCGGCACGATTACGCGGTTGGGTCGTGGATCGGGCTGCAAATTCTTGAGCCCGGCGGCGAATCCAGCACTCCGGTGATGCGCGCGCAAGTGCGCTCCATTCATCCGCCCATGAGCCCGCGCGAGTTGTATCAGATTGGCGTCGAGTTGGAATCCCCGGCCAATGTTTGGGGCGTGCCGGCCCCGCCGGAGGACTGGCAGAAATTGCTGGGAGAAGGTTCCAGGATGCAGGACGCCACCGGCGCAGCCCCGGCGCGCGAAACCGAATCCGCAGCGGCCGCGGGAGCGCCAAAATCGGCGCCGGCCAACCCGGAATATCGAAGCACCGGGGTTACCTCATTTCCCGCACAACCTGCCGCCGCAACGGCCAAACCCGAGCGCGTGGTGATCACGTCGGACCAGCTTGTAGCTGCCGTTCACGGCAAGTTGCAGGCGGCGGCGGACAAAGCTGTACACGCCGCGATCAATGATCATCTGATGGATGCGGTGCGCCAGGCCCTGAGCAAAATTGACGACGTCTGCAAAGCCAGCGTGCACCAGATCGAGCAGCACTCCGAGCAGCGCCTGGAAACCATGATGCGCACGGCCCGCGAAGAAGTGCTGAGTCGTATGGAAGTGCGGCTGGCCGAAGATCGCACCCGTTGGGAAGTTCAGCAAGAGGATTTCCGCAGCCGGGCCGGAGAGCTCGCCGAGCGGCTGGAGCGCATGGCTTCAGAAACGCAGCACAACCTGACCGAGGCGCAGCGATTGTTGGAGAAGGCTGGCGGCGACGTGGAGCCGCGGATTCGCGAACAGATGGCCACCTCCATCGGGCGCGCGACCGAGGATTTTGAAGCCGCAGCTACTCGCGTTTCCGACCGGCAGTTGGTTCGCCTGATGGAAGACAAGCTCATGGTGACACGTGAGGCAGCGGCGCAACTAAATGCTTGCAGCGCCGAAGCCCGCTCGCAATTGCAAAGTTCGGCGAACACCACGATGGAGGAGTTCAAACGCCAGTCGGAAGTTCAGGTGGACTTGATCATCTCGGAAGCGACGCAACGCGTAATGTCTTCTCTCGCGGCGCTGGATGCGGAAAATCGCGCGGCGTGTGAGGCGCGGCGCCGCACGATTGAGAGCGACGTGGCTCGCGCGACCGAGCAATCCACCGAGCAATTCCGCACCGGCATGAAAGCCTTTTTGTACTCGTGCCTGGTCGCGGCGGTGGGCGCGGTTGACGAGCACGCGAAAACTACGCTGGACGGGTTGAAAGATGCCGGGAAATCCATGCGGGAAATTGCCGCAGCAGGCAACGGCTCCGGCGAGAGCGCGGTCGCTTCCGCGGGCGACGCAGTTCCCGAGCCCCATTCATCGTAACGCCCCCAGGCCTACTCACTCGGCATCCCTTCGTAAAGCAAATTCGCGTCGTAGGTCGCCTGAATTTATTAGTCCATGCGGGGGTTCGCTGGACTTCCCATCAAATTGCAACGCGATCCGTTGCGGCGTCCCGGACCGGCCTCGCGTTATGTTCCGCCATCCATGCTGAGGGGTCCCGAGCCGAAATACGCGATCATCAGCGTGGCTCCCAGCATGGACAGATTCTTCGCGAACATCGCTTGCTGCACGTGAGCCAAGGCGGGGTCCTGTAGTTTCCAGAACGCATGCATCAGGAAAGTGACCGGTAGTAGGAAAGCGACCAGCATCCACGCGCCCCAGCGCGCTTGGTAGCCCGCGGCGATGCTCAGTCCGCCGGCCAGCGCCATGACTCCGGAAATCGGCACCAGCAAGCCGGCCAGCGGGGTGCCCAACTGCGCCGCGTGTTCGATACCTTCCCTAGAGAAATGGCGCGGAGCCGCGGTGATGAAGATCAAAGCAAACAAAATCCTTCCGGCGAGCACGAGATAACGCATCGAATTGGTCTCCTTCTTTAGTGATATTTATATCACTATAAGTGATAGGTGTATCATCAACTGCGAAGCAAGTCAAAGGGAGCCACTCCATGGCACAGCCGCTCGAAAAAGAACTGCGCATTCCCCGGCTCCGCCGCGGGTCGCCTGCGCAAACGCGGGAACGCCTGATTGCCGCTGCCGCTCGGATTTTCAACCGCCAGGGTTACCACGGCACCGACTCCAACCACATTGCAAGGGAGGCGGGTTATTCGACCGGCGTTTTCTATAAACATTTCGCCGACAAACGCGAAATCTTTCTGGCGGCCTACGAAACCTGGGTGGTATCGGAATGGAAAGAGGTCGAGAGCGAGCTATCGCTCGGAGGTCCACGCAAGGAAATTGCGCGTCGCCTGGTGGCGCTGACCGTGAATTTCCACTCGCGGTGGAAAGGGCTGCGGGCGTCCTTGATCGAGCTGGTCTTCACGGACGCCAAGGTCAGACGTTTCTATCGCAACCAGCGAAAAAGGCAGTTGGATATGATGGCCCGGATTCGCGGCGAGATCGGTGCGCGGCACCGCAATCGCGAAGACGACGCGATTCATCTGTTCACCATGGAGCGCACCAGCGACGCCATCGCGCAAGGCGAGTTGCGCGACCTCGGACTTGATCGGGACACGGTCATTGAGGCGCTGGTGGAAAAAGTAGCCAGTCTACTCGCTTAGTCAACGCGTCTAAACCGCGTGCGGAACAAGTCGGCTCTTAGGACGTCGAAGCGGTAGCTCCGACGTAAACTGCCTGTTTTAACAGGCTTCAGCCCCTGTAAAAAAACTTATGGCATTCTTCCGCGGCTTATTGCGTCACGCGACCAAGCAATCGCGGTTACATTTTGCCGAGTGTGGCTCGTGGCGACGCACAGCCAGGGATGCCCGTACACCTCCCTATTTTCAAGGGGCCCAGGCTAGACCATCGGGTTGTCTTCCCGTAGGAATCTCGCCCGCAATTTCCAACGTTTTCAAATCCATGACAGCGACTTTATCTTTTTCGCTGACGGCAACAAAGGCGCGGGAGCCATCGGCAACGATCAGGATGCCGGCTGCGCCGCCACCCAGACTAAGCTGCTTGATTTCTTTGTGCGTCGCGGCATCGATAACCGCGAGGTTGGAGCCTTTTGACGCTGCCGCCGACGCCGAACCTGGGGGACCACCACCTAAACCGGAAATCAGAACCCGTTTCCCGTCCGGTGTGAACTTCAGCCGATTTGCATGGTTGACGGAGACCGGAAAGGTTTCGACCGCTTTCTTGCTGGCCACATCGATGACGGTGACGGTTCCATCCTGCGCGTTCCCCGCCCAGATTTGTTTCCCGTCCGGCGACACGTCAAAACCCTCCGAGCCTCGGCCCGACGGGACACTGGTTATCTTCCACGTCTTGCGAGGTCCTCCCGGCGGGGGACCCCCTGGCCCGGGACCTGGTGGAGGACTGCCGCCCGGCGGCCCGCCTTGTGGTGGAAACGACGGCATCACTTGCTCGATGATGCTGATGGTGCCGGAATTCACGTTCGCGGTGAAAACGCGGTCAAGGTTTTGGGACACGTTAATCATGTGTGTGCGATCCTGACCGGTACCGAGAATCCAATCGATCGTTTGCGTGGCGGGATCGTAGCGGCCGAAAGCTTTGTTGGTCTCCACGGTGAAATACAGTTTGCCGCCGGCGAATGCCAGGCCATGCGCGGAGTGCAGCGCGCCCAGATCGATCGGAGGCAACGGCTTTTGAGCGACGAGATCGACGACCGAGATCGTGTTTAGATTGCTGTCGCTACCCCCGTAGTTCGAGATGTACGCCACTTTCCCGTCAGGAGAAGCGACGATCTCGTGGGGATCCTCGCCGGCGGGAACCCGAGCGACGATCTTCAAGCTTCCCGGATCCACAATCGCCATAGACTTGTCGCTTTTTTCGAGGACCAGCAGTGCGGGCGACGGAGTTTGCGCGGCAACCCATTTGGCGCTGAACAGGAAAACACAAAGCGCAACAGCTCGATAAAGCGATGCCCGTCCCAGGGTGGTTACGGCCATATTTGTACTTCCTTCCCAGTGAAGAAGATTTTCGGTCAAGCATAATTCCACGGCACTGGCCCGATAGCACCGGGACGACCCGCGGAGACCCGACTCTCGCGACACGGCGCGGAATGAACCAGGGGCGGCGTCCCTTAAGACCGAAAACACGGTCTAAGCCCCCGCTGATTTTTCCTTGAGCTTGAGTTTGCCTTCGGCCTTGTTTTCTTCGAGAAATTCGCGCAGCTCTTTGGAAGTGTCCAGCAGGCGAATCCATTGTTCGTAGTACAGCGTCACCGGAAACCGGCCGAGGCCGTAAACACTCACGCCTCCTTTTTCGCCGACGCGGAAATCCAGTTGACCTGTGCGTCGCCCGGGCGATTGCTTCTCGAGTTCCGCGAGACGCGCTTTGAGTTCTTCGTATGACGGCTCAGCCATGTGTCCTCCTCGGTCGATGAGTGAAGATCGACATTATACTCAAAGTGGCCCTTTTGAAGGGATGAGAGCCCGGGGACAGACGCCCTCGCCGAGCAGTTGGGATCAGCGCGCGGAATCAGCGCGAAACTTTTGGCCGGGCTTCGGGTTTCTAGTTAAGACCCTGCAATCAGGTGAGGGTACCGTTGCATCCAAGTGCCAGCGACATCGCGGTGTCGCCGGGTTGCCAGAATCGCGCCAGATCGACCGTGCCGTTGGAATTCCCTCGTCAGCTGGGAACTAGTTGCGGGCCGCGCAGGAAAAGTAAGAAGAGGTGGAGTGCATCCCGACGTACTCCTAACCGTGTTGACCCGCGTTAATCCCCAGCTATCGCGATGTCAACGTGGGAACGTAACGTCATTGATGCGAACGGTGGGCAACCATTCCCAAGTAAAATCTATCTTGTACTCATGGATTATTTGCGCAGGTTTGAAGCTTGAATCTGCACGGTGCACGAAAGCAACAAATCTAAACTCGTGGGCGGGTTCATGAAGATCAATGGGTTCGGACTGAGTCGGGGCACGATTCTTGGTGCTTCCCTGCTGGCATTGTCGCTGCCGTGGCTGAGTGCGGTGGCGCAAACGCCAGACGCTCAGGCGGTATCGGCAGAAACCGGGCAAACGCCGCTGGTTCCAGCGCGTGTCACGCAAACCGTCGATCCGAGCAATCTCGTGACGCTGCGCGGAAACGTGCATCCCATGGCGCGCCCGGAATTTGACCGCGGCCCGGTCGCGGATTCCGACATCGCCAATCGCATGACGCTCTTGCTGCAACGGAGCTCGGATCAAGAAATCGCGCTGCGCCAGTTACTGGAGCAACAGCAAGACAAGAGTTCCAGGAACTATCACAAGTGGCTGACACCCAATCAATTCGGGACGCAATTTGGCCCGGCCGATACCGATATTCAAACCGTCACCGACTGGCTTACCTCCCAGGGTTTCACGGGAATTAAAGTGAGCGCGGGCCGCACCACGATCGAGTTTTCGGGAAACGTCGGGCAAGTGCGCAACGCATTTCAAACTGAAATCCATCACTATCTTGTGAACGGCAAGATGCACGTTGCGAATGTCTCCGACCCGCAGATTCCCGCGGCGCTCGCTCCCGTCGTCGCCGGCGTCGTTTCGCTGAATGACTTCCGGCCGAAATCGCAATCGCACCGTCTGGGAACCTTCCGTAAGACGAAAGCGACCGGCGAGGTGAAGCCGCTGTTTACGTTTGCGGGTTGCGGAACAGGCGGAACGCTGCCTTGCTACGCCGTGGGGCCGGGTGATTTCGCGAAAATCTACAACCTACCGGCTGGCACGCCGGATGGTACCGGCGTAACCATCGCGATCGTGCAGGACTCGAACATCAACGTTTCGGACGTCACCTCAGTTTCGCAGCCTTTTCGGGCTCCCCGCAAATTTCAGCACCAGCAATATTATTTTGAATGGACCCGACCCCGGCATTCAGGGCCCGGATAGCACGAACGGCGACGAAACCGAAGCGGATCTCGACGTGCAGTGGGCCGGCGCTGTCGCGCCGGGAGCCACCGTGGATGTGGTTGTTTCCGAAGATTCCCAGAGTATCGGCACCGCCGGCATCGACCTTTCCTCGATCTATATCATCAACAACAACATCGCTCCCATCATGAGCGAGAGCTTCGGGTCTTGCGAAGCTTCGCTCGGGACCACCGGGGAACAGTTCTATATCGAGTTGTGGCAGCAGGCTTCCGCGCAAGGCATCACGGTGATTCTATCTGCCGGTGACAGCGGATCGGCGGGTTGTGATCCGGCCGCGCTGCCCGCAAACCAGGACGTCGCCACGCAGGGACTTGCGATCAGTGGACTGGCATCGACGGCCTACAACGTCGCGCTTGGCGGAACCGATTTTCAGAACGGCGCCGTGCCGTCGCCTTACTGGAACACGACCAACGCCGCCACCACGCAAACCTCCGCGAAGTCTTACATTCCAGAATCCACCTGGAACAATTCCTGCGCTAACACGGCCACCGCCGGGAACGTGAGCCTAAACACGTGCACGGCGACCACGATCAATAGCAACAACAATCCAAGCTCAGACAACTTCGGCATTGATCTTGTCGGCCGGCGGTGGAGGACCGAGCAGTCTTACGACCCTCAATGCAAAACCCGCCTGGCAGTCCGGAACTGCGGGCAACCCAACGGACGGCGTTCGCGATATTCCTGACGTCTCCTTGTTTTCCAGCAATGGCTTCAACGGCAGCTTCTACATCATCTGCGAAATGGACGCCAACACCGGCACGGGAAGCAGCACCAGTTCATGCAACCTGAATTCTCCGTTCAACGATTTTCAGGGCGTGGGAGGCACGTCGGCAGCGGCTCCCGCGTTTGCCGGCATTATGGCTCGTGGTCAACCAGAAGACCGGTCAGCGCCAGGGCAATGCGAACTTCGTGTTGTATCAGCTCTACAAGAAAAATACGGCCGGAACCATTTGCACGTCGAACGCAGCCGCGGTGACGGCGACCGGCTGCATTTTCTACGACACGGTGACCGGCAACAACTCGGTCGCCTGCCAAGGCGGAACAACCAACTGCAGCAATACCAGCACGGCTGCGAACCAATACGGCATTTTGGTCGAACCGTCTAGTACCTCCACCCCGGCTTATGTGACCACGGCCGGGTACGACTTGGCGACCGGTCTTGGCTCGCTGAATGTGACCAACCTCCTGGCGGCTTGGTCGACGGCGACCTTCACAGCCGACACCGTGGCGATCACGAGTCCCTCCTCCGGCAGCGTCAACATCAAGCACGGTACCAGTGTGAAGTTTACGGTCACGGTAACGCCGGCAGCCGCAACCGGAAATATAACGCTCATTGCCGAGCCCTCTGGGAATCCGCAACTCGGGAATTGGGGCATTTTCGCAAGGTACGCCGACTGCACTCAGTGGAGGCACGGTATCCATAAATACCAATTTGCTGCCGGGAGGAGCGAGCTATCCGGTCGTGGCAAGTTACGCCGGAGACGGGACCTATGCACCCGGAACGTCCGCGCCGGTCACCGTGACGGTGACGCCCGAAGCGAGCCAGACGGCCGTGAGCCTGTGGACATTCGACTCCAGCGGGAACGTCGTCAGCAAGAACGCGACCTCAGCGGCCTACGGGTCTCCCTACATCGTTCAGATCGCCATTTCGGACAGCAACGGAAATCAATGTGCGAGCCAGGCTGTGGCTTGTCCGACCGGAACCGTAACCTTGAAAGATGGCGCCTCGCCGGTAAACGACTTTTCCGGCAGCAACACGACCAAGCTCAATAGCCTGGGATTCGCGGAAGACCAGCCCGTGCAGCTTGCAGGAGGCACGCACAGCTTGGTGGCTACCTACTCCGGTGACAACAGCTTTACCGCAAGTACGTCGCCGGCGGATTCGATGACGATCACGACGGCTCCGACGACAACCGTGGTTGCGCCCAGCGCCTCGAATGTGGCCGTCGGCCAGGCGGTCACCTTGACAGCCACGATTGCCACGTCGAGCAGCGGTGTCGGGCCCACCGGGTCGGTCACGTTCAAGTCCGGAGCCACGACGATAGGCACCGGCACGGTGACAGGAACAGCGGCGGTCCTAACGGGAACCGGGACCAATGCGAGCGGAACCGCCACGGCGTCTGTGTCATTCTCGGCCGCCGGGGCGCAAACCGTCACCGCAGTCTACTCAGGTGACGGTAACTATGGGGCTTCGACTTCGCCCGCGATCACTGTCACGACGGCCGCCGGAAGCCAGGTGACCACCACGGTGGTGACGCTCGAGCGCTACAAGCATAAGCTCAGGCGGCAGCGTAACGCTGACCGCGAAAGTCACGGGCACGAATAACAATGCGGCGGGCCCCACCGGCACGGTCACATTCATGAATGGGGCTACCGCGCTGGGCACGCCAGCGACTTGCACGGCAACCGCAGGGACGAGCACGGCGCCGGGAACATGCACCGCGACGCTGATGACCACGCTGTCGCTCCTCGCGCCCCCGAGCGAGCCGAACCGGGTGCCTCGTTTACCCTTCGCACCGATGTGGATTGTCGCGGGACTTCTGCTGGCGGCGATTGTGCTTAGCGTGTCTCGGCTGCGGGCCACGCCGGTCGCCAGGCGGCTCGGATACGCTTGCGCGGGCGTGCTGTTGTTTGCATGCCTGGCTGTGGGAATCGCGGGCTGCGGCGGGGGCAGCAGCGGGGGCGGCGGGGGCGGAGGCACTACGCCACACACCGACTCCATTACGGCGGTCTACAGCGGCGACGGCACATATGCCGGCTCGACGTCGGCTGCGGTCAGCATTTCGGTTCAATAGAAAACTAGACAGGATGACCGAGCGGCCGCGAAGTTTGCGGCCGCTTCGTTTTTGTGATCGCGTCCGGACTAGTTGATGGAGGGCGGGAAAAAGACGTTCCAGAATACGGGTGAAGGCGTCGAAAATTCCACCGGCACCAGCGAGCCGCCGTCGCCTGAACTTTGCGGAGGGCGGACCACCTTGGCCTCGACCTTGTTCTGGGTCTTGGTGTTTTCGACGGTGACCTTGGTCCCTTCGGCGAGCGGCTCGGACATAATGATCATTGCGCCGCTGGCGCTTACTGTGTGGGTGTGGCCCTGGATCGGCGGCTTCCCGACAACGTGAACGATCACGGCAATACGCAGCAGAACACGCTGTGCGCGGCGACGCTCTTCCGCAGTCGGCGGACGGTTAAGAGCCGGGCGCGCTGAAGGCGGCGGTATGGTTTTCGTATTCGTCAAAGGCTTCATAGTTCCAGACCCCAAAAGTCCATCTCCGGCGCGACAAGCTCGACACCGTACTCCCAACCGCCTTCCGGGCGTTGCGTTCCCTTCCAAACGATCACGGCGGAATTGCTGGTCTGCGTCGCGACGTTGGTAAGGGCCACGCGATGCTCGAGACTCAGGTCGTGTTCGAGTACTACCATGCACCCGTAGGGATTGACGACACGAGTGTGAGCGTCCGCGCTGCACCGCCGCCCTTTTGGATCATCCCATTCCAAGCGGATCGGAACTCGCGAATTCATGCGGTGCCCGCGGCGATTTTCGCTGTGGCGGGGCACAACCTGCTTTAGTTCACGGCTCTTTACAGGCATCTATCCCTCGATTAGGCCATGCTAAAGTTGAGAGCAGAAACGGTCAATGGTACGTGTGCGAGGTCTCGTACCATCGTGTATCTGGTCGAAAGGACAGGTTGGCCCATGTGGCCAGGGTAATTGTGAAGAGTTTGATCGTGAATGCGGACGATTTAGGGTGGACCGAGGGCGTGAATCGAGGCATCGCCGAGGCCCATCGCAACGGGATCGTGACCAGCGCGTCGCTGCTGGCCAATGGCGCCGCCTTCGCATCCGGGGTGGAGGTGGCGCGGTCAACGCCGGGGCTCGGCGTCGGCGTGCACCTGAACTTGAGCGACGGCGCCCCGGTGGCCGCTCGCGAACTGGTCACCAGCCTTCTCAACGATGCCGGCGAGTTCGCGGGCGGGCCGGAAAACCTGCTGCTGCGGGTCGCGAGAGGGGGGTTGTCGCTGCACGAAGTCGAGCAGGAATGGGAAGCGCAAATCGAGAAAGTGCGCGAAGCGGGCATTCAGCCCACCCACCTGGACGGACACAAGCACGTACACATGCTGCCGGGTTTGTTCGAGCTTGCGCTGCGACTCGCCAAGCGGTACAACGTCGGGGCGATTCGGGTGGCACACGAAGCCTCGAGCTTGCGCGCAGCCCTCTCGACCGGCGAGGAGTTGCACACCGCGGCGGTGCTCAAGCAGGGCGTGCAGGCGCGCGGTCTGAAATTGCTGGCACGAGACGCGCGAGAACAAGCCGAGCGTGCCGGGATCTCCACCGCGGATTATTTTTGCGGCATCGCGCAGACCGGCGAAATGACGAAGGACGGAGTTGCGCAACTGCTGCGAAGCTTGCCTGATGGCACGACAGAATTGATGTGTCACCCCGGATACGCGGATCAAGCCCTGCAGAATACGCCGACGCGATTGCAAGGTTCTCGTCAGTCGGAGTTGAAGATTTTGACCGACGTGGAGATCAGAAATCTTGTCGCATCGCAGGGGATTCGCCTGATAGACTATGGACTTGTAGCTACTGAAACATGAGAAATGATTCTACAATTCGCTACTCGTTGGTAGTTCCCTTCTTTAACGAGCAGGAAAATATCCCGCCGTTGTACATGAAGATCACCGAGGTGATGGACGCAATCGGCGAGCCTTACGAACTGATCTTTGTGGACGATGGCAGCCGCGACAACACCTTCAAGGTGTTATCGGATATCTACGAGCACGATCATCGCGTCAACATCGTGCGCTTGCGTCGAAATTTCGGGCAGACTGCGGGGCTCAAAGCGGGGTTCGATTTCGCGCGTGGTGAGATCATTATTTCCATGGACGGCGATCTGCAGCACGACCCAGAAGAGATTCCCCGCTTCCTCGAGAAAATCGAAGAAGGTTTCGACCTCGTAAGCGGTTGGCGCTATGCCCGCCACGATCACTGGCTGATGCGCCAGGTTCCTAGCCGGGTGGCCAATTGGATGATGGCGAAGCTCTCCGGCATTGACCTGCACGATTTTGGAACCACGTTCAAAGCCTACCGCCGCGAAATCATCCAGGAAATTCAACTGTACGGAGAGTTGCACCGTTTTATTCCCGCGTTAGCAGGTTCCACTGGCGCCCGCATCACGGAAGTGCCCATCACCGATCTAGCCCGCAAGAACGGCAAGAGCAATTACGGCATCGGGAGAACGTTACGGGTTTTTCTGGATTTGATCATTGTGAAATTCTTGCAGGATTATTCCACGCGGCCGTTGCAGTTCTTTGGCTTGCTGGGCGTTGGCGGCGTCGGGTTGGGAGCTTTGATAGCCGCGTATCTCCTCTATGAGAAATTCGCCCACGCTGTGACGATCATGACCCAGCACGGGCCGCTGATGCTTGCAGGAGTCGCCCTGTTCGTCAGCGGCGTGCAATTCATCTCCATGGGCCTGCTCGGCGAAATCATCGCGCGAACCTACTACGAGTCCCAAAACAAGCCGATCTACGCCCTGCGCGAAGTCAAAAGCCACCGCAAGGAAATGGGCGACTCAACCGAACAAACCCGCCCCTCCGGCAATTCCGAACGCTAACAAGCCCGGCAGCGCCGGCATCCTGCCGGCTCGTGCGCTCTCTCTACAATTTTCATTGATGAATTTCCGCCATCTCGACCGGATGGGCTCAGAATGGCGACAACACGAAACCGCGTCAAGGAGGATTGCTGAGTGAACCGCGAACAGTTTTACGCACTGATGGCTGGAGAAGGCACGCTCGATTACGAGCTGTATCTGAACACCAAGGCGCTGCTTTCCTGCCAGTCGAAATTCGATGAACTATGCAACGCGGACGAGTTGCAATTTCAGGTAGTGCACCAAGTCGAAGAACTCTGGATGAAGCTGATCGCCTACACCCTGCTGGACATTGACGACTATCTGCAGCAGGAAAATACGAATCGCGTGATCACCCTGTTTCGCCGCGTGCACACCGCACAACGGCTGATGACCCAGCAAATCGCCCTGCTCGAAATCATGTCTCCCAAAGAATACCAGGCTATTCGCCAGCGGCTGGGCAACGGCAGCGGCCAGGAATCGCCAGGTTTTCGCGTGCTGCTGAAGATGTATCAACCGCTGTGGGCTTCGTTCAAGGAACACTACCTGGACAAGCACGGCCTGACTCTCGAAAAAATCTACGACTCGGAATATTCGCACGGCGACGCTTACGTGGTGGCCGAAGCCCTCGCCGAGTTCGACGAACTATTTCAAAAATTCCGGTACGAGCACATGCAGTTGATCTACCGCACCATTGGATTTGGCTCGAAATCTCTCAAAGGCAGGCCAGTCGAGATTCTCGAAGACGGCATGCGCCACAAGTTTTTTCCGGAACTTTGGGTGGTCCGCGGCGAAATGACCGACCGCTGGGGCGCGGAGTACGGGACCAAGCGCGATCCGCTGGGCGGGCATCACTGAAATTCCAAAATCAAAATGGAACCCCAAGACACGCCGCGCTCCCCTTTTTTAGGAGGTCCAAGCTTCAACTCCGACGTTCAGAGCCGAGCATTATCGGGCTTTAGCCCCCAGAAGTAATTCTTTCCCGATCCTGGCTATCTGTGGGACCTCTCGCAAATTCCGCTTACGGCGCGATGCGACGGTAAGCTCCCCGGAAGAACAAAAGCGGTTCGCCGTCAAAGACTTCCGTGCTCTCCACTTCACCGATAAAAATTGTATGGTCCCCCGCGACATAAGACGCGGCAATGTTGCAGGTCATATGGACAAGAGCATCTTCGAGTAGCGGAATGCCGGCAGGCGTCCACCGATAGCGAATCCCAAGCTTCGTCTCCATTTCCACATTCTCCTCAGTCTGCGCGAAATATCGCGAGACCGCGACTTGGCTTTCCTTCAGGATGCTGACGCCAAAGCGCCCCTGCTTCTTCACCATAGGCAGCAGATGCGCGCGCTGATCGACGCAAATCAGCAGCAGCAAAGGCTCCAGCGAGACAGATGTGATCGAGTTCGCGGTCATGCCATGCACCCGGCCGGGCGCGCGTTCGGCGGTCACCACCGTGACTCCGGTAGCAAATTGTCCGCAAGCAAGGCGAAACTCAGCTGGAGTGGGAGCTTTCGTCGGCATGTTCAGGATTTTCGAAGATATCATACCGGATGGTGGGAGCATCCAGAGAGCACCAATCGGTGATGAAGTGCGTATTTCGGCAGCGTGGTGCGAAGACCGCCACAACCAGCCAAAAGCGTGTCATCCTGAGCGAAGCGAAGGATCTCAGCAATGGAGTCCTTCACAAACGCACCCCGGCTGGAGCCGGGTCGAGCGAAACGGAGAGAGTTGATGCCGCGGACAGTTGCAATCTTAGGTGGAACGGGACCCGAAGGTACCGGGCTGGCCAATCGCTTCGCGCGCGCTGGCGAGCACGTCGTAATCGGTTCGCGCGACGCGCAGCGAGCGCAAGAGGTGGCGAAGCGGTTGCGCGAACAGATCGGCGGGTCGGCGCAGATCGGCGGCACCGACAACGCCTCCGCCGTTTCCCAATGCGACGTTGCCGTGTTAACAGTTCCCTTCTCCGGGCTGACAGCGCTGCTGAAGCAGCTGAAAGCGACGTGGAAGCCGGGGACCATCGTCATCGATACCACCGTGCCGCTGGCCGCTTCGGTTGGCGGCGCGCCAACACGCATGCTCGGCGTCTGGCAGGGTTCGGCCGCCGAAGCTGCAAGAGAGTTGCTCCCTCAAGGCGTCAGCATCGCGGCCGCATTTCACAATCTCGGCGCGGCGCTACTGACCGGCGAAGCACCGGTGGAGTGTGATGTCTTGGTCTGCGGCGATGACGATAAAGCCAAACAAGTCGCCACGGAGCTAGCCGAAAAAATTCCCGGAGTGCGAGGGTTGAACGGCGGAAAACTTGAAAATGCGCGAATCGTCGAGTCGGTCACGGCGTTGCTGATCGGCCTGAATATCCGTTACAAGGTGCACAGCGCCGGAGTGCGCTTCACCGGTGTGCTTTCGTAAGCGCCCGCACCTCGGCCGCACCAACAGGCTCGTTGTACGTGGCACAGTACTGCCGTGCCCGTCCCGGGCAGAATCGCTCACTTATACGCCGCGCCTAAGGTCTCCCTACAACACCAGCAACGACCGCGCCAGTTTGCGTTTGTCCGAGCGCGTCTTCATCACCGTTGGAACGACCACCACCTGCATGCCGAACGCTTCAATTGCCCCTACCTGCGCACGGTCCGCAGGATCTACTACAAACGTTCCCGTGAAATCGGAGTAGAGTTTCGCCACGCCGTAGGCTGACGATTCGTAGCCAAGCTGCGCCAGCATTTTGTCGGACGGGCCTTTCAACGATTTGCCGCCGACGATCGGGCAAACGGCAACAACATCTTTGCGGCGCGCGCGCAGGCCTTCGCGGATTCCGCGAACCGCTAGGATCGGGCCAATACTAATCAACGGATTGCTGGGGCAAATCACGATGCGGTCAGCGTCGCGAATCGCGTCGAGAACGCCGGGCGCGGGGCTGGCCGTTTCCACTCCATCGAAACGAATGCCGCGCACAACGGGTTCCGCGCGCCGCTTCACCAGATATTCCTGAAAATGCAACGGGCCTTCGTCGCAATCAATGATCGTCGGTACCGACTGGTCGCACATCGGCAGGATGCGCGACCTCACTCCCAGGGCGATGCGGATCGACTCGGCGGCATCGGTGAGCGACTTACCTTCGGCGAGCATCGTCGTGCGGTGAATGTGCGTGGCAAGGTCGCGATCACCAAGATTGAACCAGTTAATCCGGCCGAACACAGCTAGCCGCTTCAGCAAGTGAAAGGTCTCGCCGCGGAAGCCCCAGCCTTTCGCAGGATCGATGACACCTGCCAATGTATACGTCACGATGTCGAGATCCGGCGAGATTTTCAAGCCGTGAAGAACGATATCGTCACCGGTGTTGACAATGGCTGTCAGCCGCGATGGATGCATGACGTCATACAGGCCGAGCAGCAGCTTCGACGCGCCGACGCCCCCGGCCAAGGCAGTGATCTTTGACGCAAAGTGATCGTGCGGTGGGTTTCTCATAACACGATGCTCACGGCTTCGGGTCATTCTCTGTTTACGGCGCGGAATCCGCCACTTTGTTGTTTGTGGTCCGTTGCTTTGCGCGCAGCGTATTCGCCCTAGGCAAGCCCTGTCGTCCCGAACCGATCCGACGAGGATCGCCGAACGATCTCGGCGTCAGCCAAGGCGAAACCTTCGCCAGAAGCCAGCGCCGCCAGCCTCGCGCGAACTGGCGCCGACTGAAATTGCTCCCGCAAAGTGAATTCCGGATACAGCGCAAGGCGTTCGCGGAGAGCGAACCCACGCCCGTTGGTTTCGGCTTCGAGCCTGCTGATCTGCGGCCAAGCAGCCTCCGGATTGATGAAGTCCTTGGTAACCGGCGAAATGCCACCCCAATCATTGATCCCGGCCTCCAGCAGCCGCGGAAAATCGGCGTAGCTGAGATTGGGCGGTGCCTGGACGTTCATGTACGGACCAAGGATCAGGCGAGCGACGGCGATGGTTCGCAGCATTTCGTCGAGCGAAGGCTCTGGGTGATTCGCCATGGGAATCTCCGCTTTGGCGCGGAAATTCTGCACGATCACTTCCTGAATGTGGCCGTATTTTTCGTGCATCGCGCGAATCGCGAACAACGAATCAATACGTTCCCTCAAGGTTTCCCCAATGCCGATAAGGATTCCCGTAGTGAACGCGATCGACAGCTTGCCGGCTTCTTCCATGGTGCGCAGCCGAAGTGCCGGAACTTTGTCGGGCGCCTTAGCGTGGGGCAAATCGCCGCGCATCAGCCGTGTGCTCACGCTCTCCAGCATCAACCCGACGCTGGCGTTCGAATTTTTCAGCCGCTCGAGGGCAGGACGGTCCATCACCCCGGGATTGGCATGAGGAAGCAGTCCGGTGCGATCAAGCACGAGCTCGCACATCGCGGCGAGGTAATCGAGCGTACGCGTGAAGCCCTGCTCGCGCAGAAATTCGCGCGCTTCCGGAAAGATCCGTTCGGGCTGGTCGCCAAGACTGAAAAGGGCTTCCTTGCACCCGGCGCGCCGCCCTTGCTCTGCAAGAGCGAGCACTTCGTCCGGCGTCATAAAGTGAGCGCCAGGTTGGCCCGGATCTTTGCGAAAGGTGCAGTAACCACAATAATCCCGGCAAAGCGTGGTAAGCGGAATAAAAACTTTTTTCGAGAAGGTGACGGTAGTGCTCTTCCCGTGGGCGCGAAGAACGGTCGCGGCAGCCAGCAGCTCCGGCAAAGAAGCATTTAGTGCGAGATCGACCGCGCCATCGCGGCTCAGCAGTTGACCGGCCAGCGTGCGGTCGACTGCTGCATCGATCGCCGTGCTTAAACGGTTCGATGAAAATTCCGAGCGCATACGGATTGCCTGCTCACCGTGTAGGGGCGCGCGCAAGCGCCTCCCCGCCTTTTCTTCCTCGCACCGCGCCACCCAAACGTGTCATTTCGAGCGGACCGAGGAATCTGCTTTTGCCTTTCGCAAGCGTCGCATGATTCCGGCGGCTGTTTCAGGATGCCACCTTCGCAAAGCGTTTGCCACCAAAGCCGCACCCGTAGCGCAGCGCAAAATTGCGCGGCCCCTTACCCTATCCAGAACCAATCGCCAAGTGCTGTAACCGCCCTGTTTTGCCCTTAGGTTCGAAGGGTCAGAGGACGGGTTTAGGGCCGGCAAGCACCGGTATGTCTGCATCGAACGAGCGCGACGAACCGCTGCCACGCCAAGGCTGACCCTTCCCCGCTAAAACCCGGTCATCGGAAAAGATCTTCATTTGCCGGACGAATAATCCGCGCCGCGGGATCCACCGATGAAACGATACCGGTAGCCGCGAACGATGACGGCCGGTATTCCAGCAGCCTTCCCCATCAGCAGCCCCGCCGCAGTGGCAAGTTCGTCGGCCACGGCAATAATCGTGGCGTGCAGAGCATTCCCGTGAAGATCGCGCGTTCCCCGCAGATCGACAAGCGCGGGAACCCCAGCGGCGCCGATCGCGACGTTAATCAGGCCCAAACGCCAAGGCCGCCCGAACGTGTCGCTAACAATCACCGCAATCCGCTTCCCGGTAAGCTTGCGAAGCGCGGCGGCAAGGCGCCGAGCCGTACGGTCAGGATCGCGAGGCAGAAGCGAGACGACGTCGCTCCTGGGAATGTTCGACTGGTCGACTCCGGCGTTCGCGCAAATAAAGCCGTGATGCGTTTCCACGATCAGCACCGGATCGCGTCGAACGACGCGCCGCGATTCGCGCAGGATCACTTCAATCAATCGCGGATCTTTGCTCAGTTGGGCGCCGAGTTGCGCGGCTTCAGATGTCGGAACAACCCCAGAGAGTTGCGCAAGGCGGCCTTCCACTTTCGAGACAATTTTTTGCGCGATCACCAGGACGTCGCCGTCATCGAACCTGATTCGCGCACGGCGCGCGGCTGCGACGATTTCCGCCGTCAGATCGTCGCCTTCGGCGAACTCGGGCAGGCCAGGAATCGCAACAATCTCTAGGAAAGCGGACGCGCGAGGTATTTTCCTGGTGGAAGACGAATGCTTAACGCGTTTGCGCATGACGGCGAAGCGTGAGTTTACGCCAAGCGGAACCAGATTGCATTGTGCCACCGGCGCCGCCGGCGCAATCGCGCCACAGCGGCCACCAGGATCGGTACGGCGCCCCCAGCGGCGGGCTCGACGACTGCACCTGTTGCTTTCCCAAGAGGAAGTGTGTCATTTTCATGTTGGGAACCAACAGGGCGGCATTATGAAACAAAAATCCGACGTCCTCCAGGGCACTTTGGCATTGATGGTCCTCAAGACTTTGCATGTCCTGGGACCCCTGCACGGCTATGGAATCGCCCGCCGCATCGAGCAGATCAGCGGCGATCTGCTCGCCGTGAACCAGGGAACTCTATATCCCGTGCTGTTGAAGCTCGAGCAGGAAGGCGCGATCGCCTCCGAATGGGGCGCCTCCGAGAATAATCGCCGTGCGCGCTTCTATCGGTTGACACGGGAAGGACGCAAGCAATTGCAGATCGAGACTCAGGACTGGGAACAAACGGCGGCGATCATCGGGCGATTTTTCGATGCGAAAGCGGAGGATTTGCCATGAAATCTCTCCGGCGGTTCTTCACTCGCGCGGTCAACTCGGCGACCCGGCGGGCCCAAGACGAACGATTGCGCGAAGAGGTTGAGCAGCACATCGCTCTGCAAACCGAAGACAATCTTCGTGCTGGTTTGTCGCCTGTCGAAGCGCGGCGTCAGGCCATGCTCAAGTTCGGCGGCGTGGAGGCCATGAAACAGGACTATCGAGCCGAGCGCGGACTGCTGTTGATCGAGCATCTGCTCGGCGATTTGCGAAACGCCGCACGATCAATCCGCCGCATGCCCGGCCTTGCGGCCGTAATCATCCTTTCGCTGGCCGTCGGCATTGGCGTCAATACCACGATCTTTTCGTGGATTCAGCTGATGCTGTTCGAACCGATCCCGGCTGTGCCTGGCGCGTCGAGCTTTCTGCTGGTCGAGCCGCACACCGAGACAGGCGGATATCCCGGCACTTCCTGGCTGGAGTATCACGCCTTGCAGACGCAAATGCCCTCGCTGCGCGACCTCGTTGCCTGGGAGATGGTGCCGTTCAACGTCGGAGAGAGGGGCCAGACGGTGCGGACGTTTGGCCAACTCGTCTCCGGCAATTATTTTTCGGCGCTGGGACTCAAGCCTGCGATCGGACGATTCTTTCAACCGGAAGAGGCGGAGCGCCCTGGAACCGAGCCGGTCGTGATGATTTCGTATGATTACTGGCAGACCAGGTTCGCCGGTTCCCCGGGAGTTCTGGGACAAAAAGTGCGCGTCAACGATTGTGAGCTTACCGTCATCGGGGTGGCGCCGAAGCATTTCCAGGGAACCCTGGTGCCCTTGAAGTTCGACTTGTGGGCGCCGGCAACCATGGCGCCCACGTTGCTGGGTGGGGCGCGCGACCTCGAAGATCGCACTAGTCGGAGTTTTTCATTGATCGCAATGTTGCGGCCCGGCGCGACGCGCCAGGAAGCACAAGCCCAGTTCACCGCGGCGATGGCGCAGTTTGCGCGCGATTATCCCGAAGCCAACGCCGGAGTGACCGGGGACATTCTCTCGTTCTGGGAAGCGCCTCGCGGTCCTCAGCGCTTGCTCAGTGAGCGGTCTCGCCATCTTGCAAGGCGTCATGCTGCTCCTGCTGTTGGCGGTCTGCGGAAACACTGCAAACCTCATGCTCGCTCGGGGAAGTGCCCGGCAGCGCGAGATGGCCGTCCGCCAGGCGCTGGGCGCGGGACGCTGGCGCATTGCTAGCTTGGTGCTCTCGGAAAATATGCTGCTCGCAGTCTTCGGAGCGGGCCTCGGCGCGGCCTTCGCCGTTTGGGGCACCACGGCTTTGCGCCTGGCGCCGCTCATTGGCGCATTTCCCATCCAGTTTCAGACCGGCGTCGATGAATTCACCCTCGCCTTCGCGATGTTGCTCGGCGCACTGTGCGGTTTGATTTTCAGCGCGGCGCCCGCGGTCCATCTAGCGCGGCTCGATCCCCAGAATGGACTGCGCTCCAGCTTCAACACCGCGCCGCGCAGCCGTGGGCGCAAACTCTTAATGGGCGCGGAAGTCGGACTGGCGATGGTCGTCCTCATCGCGGCCGCGCTTTTTCTGCAGAATTTTCGCTCCGCGAGCCAAACCGACCCGCGATTCCGGCCCGAGGGCGTTTTGCTGGCCGCCTACGACTTAAGCGGACGGAATCCCGGCGACGTGTACGAGCGTGAATTTGCCGCGCGCCTCCTAGAACGGTTGCGTGCTTTGCCGGACGTCGATGCCGCCGCCGTCGCCACCAACGTTCCGCTGGATCTTCATGGAATTCCGGCGCGGCCTTTCACAGTCGAAGGACACGTACGCACCGAAGCGGGGCAGGATCGAGCCATCACCAACACGGTCACGCCGGGATACTTCCAGGTCATGGCTATCCCGATTCTTGAGGGAAGCGACTTTGCCGACATGCGGGATAAGGCCGCGCCCGCGCAGGCCATCGTCAATGAGGAGTTTGTCCGGCGCTACCTGAATGGCGGGGATGCGATCGGCCGCCTCCTCCGGACACGCGGTGGCTCGTTCACGATCGTCGGCGTGGCGCGCAATTCGGTCTACGACGCGTTCGGCGAGCCCGCGCAGCCGGCGGTCTACCTGTCGTATCGAGACCTTCCAGCGGGCGCAGGCGAGATTCACCTGCGGACGCGCGGCGGCAGGGAAACCGCACTCGCCGCGGAAGTGCGCGCCGTTCTGCGCGATATCGATCCGATGCTTCCTCTGTACGACGTACGAACTTTCTCCCAGCACATCGACCGAAATCTCTACTTTCGCCGAATTCCCGCGCGCATGTTCGTCGTGCTTGGGCCGCTCCTGCTCGGCCTCGCGGCGGTGGGAATCTACGCTATGGTCTCTTACGCCGTGTCCAGGCGCACGCGAGAGATTGGCGTGCGCCTGACGTTCGGGGCCACCAGCGGCCGGGTTGTCCAACAGATTATCCGCGAGAACCTAGGCGCCATCACCCGGGGCGCCGCGATTGGTTGGGTGCTGGCGTTCGTGATCTCCGTGCACGCGATTACCAAAGGCGTGGTCAACCTTCCGGTTTTCATCGGTGTGCCGGCAATTCTGTTGGGCGTCGCGACCGTGGCCTGCTGGCTTCCGGCACGAAGAGTTAGCCGGATCGATCCGATGGCAGCGCTCCGGCACGAGTAAAACCAGCACAACCACAACGGAAGTATTGTCGGATCAACGGGACTAAAATGGACCCCCTTGCGTCCCCTCGCATTTACGCGGACATCACTGAAGCCACTTTGTCCAATGGATGCCCTAACGACGCCGGCCTCGCGACGGCCCGAGTAAACTGTGCGGAGTTCACCCTACAGTGCTCGGATCGAAGGAGGCCGAGCTGCGAATCATAGGTTGTGATTTGCACGGTCGCCAGCAAACGTTGGCGCGTCAACCAGGCTCGGAGCACTGCAGCGACCGGACCTAGGTTTTCACTTGGCTATGATCCATGGCACAATCCCCGAACCGGAAAACTTGCATAACGTGAAGGTGTATCTTTCACGGCAGCATAAGGAGCATTTCATGAGCGGATTTGGCACAAGACGCAATTTTTTTCAGCGAATTAATTTAGCCCTTACAGGATTTGTGTTCACCCGGGCTCTGCCATTTCAAAAAGCCGTCGCAGCCGACGCACCTGTCCCTGAAACGGTGGACTACTACGACAAACTTGGCGTCACCAAGACAATCAATGCCGCCGGAACGTACACCTATCTTACGGGATCGCTCATGCCTGCTTCGGTGCAAGCGGCCGTCGCCCAAGCCGCCAAGCACCCGGTATTCCTGGAAGACTTGCAGAAGGCCGCCGGCGAATACCTCGCGCAGAAATTGCGCTGCGAAGCCGCAATGGTCACAGCGGGCGCGGCTTCCGCGGTAACTCTGGCAACGGCGGCGTGCATGACCGTGACCAACGGATCTTCCGCGAGTCATGCCATGCCTACCGACATGAACGGCGTCATGAATGAGGTAATCGTTCAAAAGGCTCACCGCTACGATTACGATCACGCAATGCGCAACTGTGGCATTCGCTTCGTCGACGTCGAGACCTTGCAGCAGTATGAGTCGGCTTTCACCCGCAATACCGTGATGTGTTTCTTTTACAACGCCGCCGATGCAGGGCAAATCAGCAGAGAAGACTGGATTCGAGTCGCTCACGCCCATGGCGTGCCGTGCTTGAATGATGCGGCCGCCGACGTTCCGCCGATCTCAAATTTATGGAACTACACGCAAATGGGATTCGATCTGGTCGCTTTCTCGGGCGGGAAAGGGATCCGAGGCCCGCAAAACGCTGGCCTGCTACTGGGAAAAGCGAATCTGGTTGCCGCTGCCGCCAAAAACAACAACCCTTTCGATGATGTCGTGGGGCGCGGCATGAAAGTCGCCAAGGAACAAATCGTCGGGATGGTGGCCGCGGTCGATTGGTTCCTCAGCCAGTCTGACGCCGGTTTCGAAGCGGAATTCCGTCGGCGCGCCGATCGCATTGCCGCGGCCCTCAAGGACATTCCAACCCTGAAATCAGAAATCTTGATACCGCCGATCGCCAACAACGTGCCCCACTTGCTCATTCGTTACGACCAGCAGCGTGTCAAGATCTCACCCAAGGAAGTCGCGAAACAACTCCGCGCCGGTACTCCGAGTATTGAACTAAATCCCGCCACCGGGTCAACGCTGGCGAGCGCTGGCATTCCCAAAGATGCCGATAAGATCTTAGTGGGTGTGTGGATGTTGGAACCTGGCGAGGACGTAATCGTCGCGCGCCGCCTTCGCGAGGTTTTGACGCAGGCGACGAGCTGATCGACCCGCGGTGCTGAGCCCTTGGTCCAGCGTGACACTGGAACCTCCCCTGCGCTGCGAGGGGCGCCTTTTATAAGGCGTTTATCGGGACCCCTAGGAGCTATCAAAGCTTATAATCACCTGGATGCCTTAAAACAGACGAGGCCACCGGTGAAGGTTAGCGGAAAGCCCGTTGCGACTCGTGTCGGCGTTTTCTTCATAGCATTCGCCGTAATCTGCGCCGTACGCCTCATCCCGAGCGCGAAGGAATCCCAGTCACCGTCGTTGTACCTGTGCATTTTCGGCGGGTTGTTCGTTGGTGTTCCCGCTACCCTTGGAATCGCCGTGGTCCGAGAGAATTTGCGTGACAGAAGGCGCGATCAGACCACGACGCGCGGCTGAATCTAAAATCAATCCCGATAAGCGTCTATCGGGCACTGGCTGTTCCTAAGCAGACCCTGCTCCCGAACCGAAGCAGGGTCTGCTCCACCAGCACGCCTCAGATTTGCGCGATCGCGTACACCACCGTCACTAGTCGAGGTTCAACGTCACCTTTGCATTCTCCACCACTTTAATCCACCCAGGGTCGACCGAGGCGGAGGCGGCGTATTCGTCGTGCCAGTTCCACCACTTGTATGGTGGAGTTTGAGGGTAGCCCTCGGGTGAGTCCTCCCACTGCTCCTGGCGTCCGAGCGCAGTCATGTCCAGGTAGCTCCAGGTACTCCCCATCGCCTCGTCGCCGCGGTTGTTGATGAAGTAGGTCCGAAACACACGCTCGCCGTCGCGGAAGAACGCGTTGTTGCCATGCCACTCGTTCACGCCGAAGTCGCTGTCGAAGCTATCCTTGATCGTGTACCACGGCATCGCCCAGCCCATTCGTGCCTTCAGGCGCTCGATGTCAGCCTGCGGCGCTCGCGAGGCAAACGCGAGAGTGGTGTCGCGGGCGTTCAGATGCGCGAGATGGGCGACCTGATCGGCTCCGAAGGAGCAGCCGCGGCAAGCATGCTCGGGCCAGCCGAACACGCCGGGCTCGAAGAAGGCGCGGTAAACAATCAGCTGACGGCGGCCCTCGAACAGGTCTAGCAGGCTGGCTTTGCCCTTAGGCCCTTCGAATTCGTATTTCTTTTCCACCGCGAGCCACGGCATCCGCCGACGCTCGGCGGCCAGCGCGTCACGGGAGCGGGTCAACGCCTTCTCCTTCACCAACAGCTGCTGGCGCGCCGCCTCCCACTCCTGCGCCGACACGATCGGTGGCGTGTTCACGGCTACCTGCTCTTTCTGGTCTTCCATGCCTCTCTCCTTGCTGGTTGCCATTTTATTTCTCCTTGATTTTCTGAAACAGACCGAGACCACTCGCCCTGAAAATTTTTCTGAATTTGCCAATCCAAGCCGCCAGAATTCCTCCCGTGGACCCCACTCCGGCGGCCATCATCGCTGCGCTTGCGATGCATACTGGGCACATATTTCCCTCCTTTGAACTTCGAAGTCGTCCGCCCTTCAGTGGGGCCGCGGCGCTTCCGCTCGCTGTCGCATACGCTCGTGCAAGTGTGCCCAGCCATTCTTTGCATTTCTGTACTCCTCCAGCACCAGGCCAAACGACTGATGCCGGAATGTTATGGTCGTCACGCCGCCCGATTCTTTCAGGCGGTATTGAAGATTCGTTATCACCGGATTGGACATGAATAATGGCCCGCAAATTTCCAGCAACGTCGGCTTCTTAATCGCTTGCACCGTTCCCCAGTAATGGCCGTTGTTGTCCCCCAGGTCGCGATACCATCTGCCACCTGGCCACGCTTCCAGCTTCATCGGCATTGGCCTGTCCACTTGCGTCTCGTTGTACGGTCCAAGCTGATCCAGCAGCGCGGCAAATGTCGCCTCGATCGGAGCGCGTACTTTAATCTCCTCCTCTATTTGGATCGTTGTCGCTTCCAGCGATAGTGCGGGTGAACTCACGATTTCCTCCTCGTTTGAAATTCCACAAAACTATTGTTTTGGTGCATTGTTGGCCTCGGCCCGTTCCTTGATTCGCAGTAATTGGTGTTTCCACAGCCGTTCGAACGTGCTCGTCCATTCATGCAACGGCCGGATCGCCATGGCATTCACCTTGTAAAGCATCTGACGACCATCCCTTCGGACCTCCACCAAGCCCACCCCTTTCAAAACCTTCAGGTGCTTTGAAACCGACGGCTGCTCCATTTCCATTGCGTCCACAATCTCGGTGACCGACCTCTCCTGCGTTGCCAGATAGTTCAGGATGTCCCGCCGCCGTGGTTCTGCCACTGCGTTGAACGCGTCCGAGGTTGTCGCCGCCCTTGCCACACTCTCAATATATTCCCATATAGGAATATGTCAAGCCTTTTTTTAACCAATCTTTCCGCCACCCCCTTTCCCCTCTTGCCTGCCAGCCGCTGTACCAGGACTCCACTTCTTCGCCAGCGCGTTTGTCAGGAGTTCGAACGCAGCAAAAAAACTTAAACAATCGAGTCCTCAGTAAAAATGGAATCAAACGCCAAACGACGGCTTCGGTTTACGGCTGGACCGAAAAGAAATATCCATTCCCCGCCCCCATTCCGCCCCGCTTGGTAGTCTCCGTGCGGCAGACAGAGTGCGAGCATACGAAGTAGAATGGAAGGCAACTCGGGGAACGAATACTGTCCGGGCTGAGCAGCCGCTAGGTGCACCGGCAGCGTCGATGCGCCGAGCCGCTCCGATCGCCGGCGAACTTGGCGCGAACTTCGCTTTATGCTTGTAGCGACCGAATTAGCGAGAACAGTGAGCTATGAAAGAGAATCTACCGGCCATCGTGACGTTGTCCTCGGAAGCGTCCTACACCGAAGCTTATGACAATCACCCGGTAGCCAATATAAACGACCACGTTGTACGGATCAGCACAATGACCCAGCCGTATCATTGGCATTCTCATCCGAACTCAGACGAAACGTTTCTGGTTATCGAAGGCGGGCTTGTGATCGAATTTGAGCACGGTGAGATCCAGCTCGCCCCGGGCCAGATGACAACCGTCCCTCGCGGTCTCCGTCACCGTACTCGTCCTTTGGGCCGCCGCTCCGTCAACCTGACTTTTGAAGCTGCCAATACGGAAACAGAGCCAAAGACAATCTGAGCAGCGAACCGCTCCAAGACTTGGTGGGCATGCAGCAAATTGCGCTTTGCCTTCCATGGTCGGCTCGCGCCAGGGCCGCGAACGAAAAAGACACGGCACGACGCAAGACGTCGTGCCGTGCCTTTGCCTGCTTGAGTCTTCTGCTAGCGGTTGCTCTTTGGCGGCTTGTTGTCCTTGTCGGGTTTTGCCGCCGGCTTGGCGGCAGGCTTGTCTGTTGACTGCTTTTGTTGCAGCTGTTTCTGCTGGGTGTCGTGCTTTTTTTCCAGGTCTTCCAGCTGCTGTTGCTGCTTTTGTTGAACCTGCACTTGTTTCTGTTGGTTATTCTGCGTCTGGATTTTCTGTTGTTCCTTGATCTGTTGCTGTTCGACTTGCTGGCGCTCCAGATCTTGCTGCTTGCGGAGATTTTCTAGCTGTTGCTGATGCTGTTGCTCGAGGTTCGCGTTGGCCGGAGCGTTCACGTTCGGACGTGCGGTTTGCGGCCGGTCGGAATAGGTTCTCGCGTTGTTGGAGGGGACGTTGCCCGGAGTGTTGCTCGGCCGGTTCGGGTTTACAGCCGTATTCGGTTGGCCAGGACGCGCCGCGACGTTGGTGTGCGGTGGAATCGGCGTAACCGTATGTACGACCGGTGCGATCCTCACATTCGGCCGAGCCGCGGCCTGCACGTTAGCCGGCTGCAATTGGCGGTATTGAGCAACCGCGATCGGCTTGCCACCGTTTGCGCGGATAGCGGCCTGCTGCCGGTCGAAAGCCACAGGAGGCGGAGGTGGCGCGGTCTTGGCGACTACGGCGCGATTCGCGAATGCCGCGGGCGGCCGAACGCTGGCTACAGCGCCGGAACCCATGACGGATTGGCGAGTCGGGGCGATCGCCGGCGCACCCGCAACGACCTGGGTGCTGACCATTTCGCGCTGATCTACGTGAACAACGTTGCGCGAAACCGATTGGCCGGAAGTGAAGCTAGCGCCGGATGTAGCCGTAACCGCTCCGTTCACGCGCTGGTTTACATAAGTGACGTTGGTGACGTTGACCTGCTTGTTGACCACCACGGTGGTGTAGTAGTTGTTGACCACCGTTGTCTCGACGCGCGTGTTGGTGACATTGATGTTGGTGACGTAGGCGCGGCTGACCGGGTACGCGGGCATGTAAACTTCACGGGGTCCCAGCGGGAACCAGCCGACGTTTGCGCCGACGGCGATTCCAAAGTGCGGGCCGCCTACCCACGCGACCAGCGCGGGGGCGTACACCGGACGTACGTAGACTGCGCCGACAACCGGCGCGGGCGCAGGCACCCATCCCCAAACGCCGCCTACTACGACCCAGCGGCCATAGTGGAACGGCGCGAAGCCCCACGGTTCATCTTCTACCCAGGTATAGCCCCAAGGCGCGATGTAAACCCAGTGACCGTAGCGATACGGCGCCCAGCCAACGACGGTGGTGTGCGGGAACCACACCGTGCCGTATTCCGGTACGGGCCGCCAGCCGCCGTAGTCGTCGAGGTCTTCGTAGCCGATTACATCCGGCGAAACGTAGCGGGCTGAGCTGGAGTGGTCTTCGCGGCTGTCGCGTTCGGCGCACCACTGGTCAAAATCGTCGCCGCCACCAATCTCCTGGACATCGGCATTCAATTCGTCGGTGCCAGTGAACGTGGCGGTTTGTTCGGCATGGACCGAATAGGCTTGACCGCCGCCGGTGACTTCGCCTTGTCCGCTGATAACGGTCACAACGGTGGTGTCGCCGGCTTCATTCACGCTAACCCTGTAGGTCCCGGGACGCAGAACCGAGAAGGCCAGATTGGGTGTGTCGATCTCGAAGGTTTCGTCCTGTTCGAGGCGCTTTACGCGAACGCGGATGGTGCCTTCGGTAACTTGAAGTTGCGCGACGTTGTCGGTGAGGTTCAGAAAGGAGAAACCGGTGGTGCTGCCAATGCGCAGGGATGCAGAGCCGATGTGGAGTTCCGCACGAGAGTCGTTGTCGGACCAGAGCTTGTCGCCGGTAGTCATCGGGCGGTTGACCACGGCGTTGACCCAATCGTCGGTGCCGGCGGGATTGAACGATACCGCTCCATCGGTGTGACTCAGGCGCGCTACGCGGGTTGGCGGATCTTCTTCGTCGTCCGCCAAAGCGCGCAGGGGGGTAAGAAAGGCTACTGCCAGCGCGAGGCTGAGCAGGGCGACAAACTTCGGCGCGAATTTCCTCATAGGTGATTCTCTCCTGGAACTGCTGTGCGACGGGCTTGGGATGCGCCGCGGATGCCCTTTGGAACTTGCGTGACCTTGCTTGCCCGGAATGCAGCTAGTACCAACAGTATCACCGCGACCTCCGAGCGCGGCCTATCCAGCACTTTCTGTATGTCGAAACAGGAAATGCCGGATCTAATTCCCCGTTGTGTTTAACACGCAGGAGCAGGAAGAGTTGTGGCCGAGACTAGCTGGCTTTTTTTGATACCGGGCCGACCAAACAAAAGGCCCGTGCTGTGGATGAGCGCGGGCCGTCAGATCGGACTCGAGCGTTTTGGCTTAGTGGTGTCCGCCCCCGCCGTGAGAACCTCCGCCACCACCGTGAGAGCCACCTCCGCCACCAGAACTATGCGCGGGGGCCGGGCTGCTGTGCCTTGGCGCTGCAGAGCGGGTCGAAGGGTAGCTGGATCGCGGCGACGAATAGCTGCGGCTCGGGGCCGAATACGTGCGAGAGGCCGGCTCGTAGGATCGCGTGCCGGCGCCAGCAGAATTCGCACCTGCCCAAGGTGGCCGATCCGAGTGCGTCGCGCCCGCGGGCTGCGTTGAGCCGGTGTTCGCAGGCCGGCTGGAGCGGCCAAAGCCCTGCGGCGCTGTGCCATGATCGGTGGAATTACCTTGTGCCGCCCAGCTACGCCCGCCCGTGGCCGTTCGATTGGCCGGAGCGGCGGTGCCGACCGAAGGGGGCCGACCTTGCGAGAGCTGGTTCGAGCGAGCGGTTGTTTGTGGCGTCCGATTCGCGAAACCGCTGGCGGATCGCGCCGATAGTCCATTGGCGCTCGCCGCGCGGACCGGAGTATTCGCAGCCGTCCCAGAGGGAGCCGTGCGAGCCATGACCGAGCGGTTCTGTACCGAGGAAGGCGGTGTCGCGCCGGCCTTTAGATTCGCCGCGCCGAACGAACTCTGGCGCGTAGGACGGAACGACGTCCTGTTGCTCACCTCGGCTCCGCGCAGCGAAGCTTCGGTGATATGCGTCGCGCCACGATTGATGGCTTGGCCGCCGACAAAAGCGCTGCGAGAAGCCGCCGTAACCGCCGCAGCATTGTGCGCGTAAGCGTAGTTAAAACTGTGGGCGCCGGCGTTCAGGGCACCGACGTTGCGGATGGCGGTGTTATGGATGTTGATGTTATTGACGTAAACGCGGCTGGCGCGGAAGCCCGGATAAAACGGCTCGTGGAAACCCAACGGAAACCAACCAACTCCGAAACCTACGCCAAAGCCAAAACCCACCCCGAAACCCGGCCCACCCAGGAAGCCCACAAACGCGGGACCATAAAATGGGCGCGCGTAAATTGGGCCTGGGCTCCATCCCCATCGACCACCAACAAATCCCCAACGGCCATAGTGGTACGGTGCGAAACCCCAAGGTTCGTAGCCGATCCAGGTCCAGCCCCACGGACCCACATAATTCCAGTAGCCGTCGCTGTAGGGCGCCCAGCCGGGCGCGACCTCGTTGGGATACCAGATCGGACCATTGTCGGGCTGTTCGCTCCAGGTACCGTTGTCGTCGAGGTCGGCGGTGCCCGGGACGTCCGGGGAAACGTACTTCGATGAAGTGGAGTTGTCTTCGCGGAGATCGCGTTCGGCGGCCCAGCGGTCAAGGCCATCGGGAGCCGGAGCGGCAGTCACCTTGTATTCCGGGGTGTCAACGCCATCGAATTCGGCGCGATCGCCGGCGTGCACGGGGAAAGTCTTGCCGGCTGCACTGACTTCGCCTTCACCGCGAATTGCGGTAATTACCGTAGCATCCCCGTTTTCGCTTACATCAACACGAAAGGCGCCTGCCTGCCTGACGGTGAATGCCAGATTGGGGGTGTCTACTTCATAGACGTCGCCTTCGCGGAGTTCGCGAACGCGGAAATTTACGGCGCCTTCGGCGACGCGCAACTGCATGATGTTTTCGTCGAGATTCAGGAAGGAGAGAGCGGTCATGCTGCCGATGTGGATAGAGGCTTGACCCGCTTGAAGCTCGGCCCGGGAGGCTTTGTCGGCCCAGAGCTTGTCACCCACGGTCACCGGACGGTTCATGGCGGCGCTACCCCAATCTCCTTGACCCCCAGGCTGAAAAGAAACCGTGCCGTCGACAAAGCTGATTCGCGCTACGCGCGATGGGGGGTCACCCGCCGGGTCGGCCGAGGGACTTGCAGGGTCGGTCGCGGGGTCGGTTTCGTCGGCTCGGATGTTCTGGGTGATGAACGCGAAGCAGAGAAGACCGGCCAGCAAGAATAGCAACTTCGATTTGCCGTTCGATTTACCGGTAGAAGCAAATGAGGTCTTCATGATAGGGGTCCCTGTTTCTTACCCACCTAATTAGATGCGGGTGGTTGGGAGGGCAGCTTCCCGAAATCGGGACGCCGCTGGACATCTTTATAACTCCCGTAAGGTAAAACACGAAAGTGGAAAAGAAGTTGCATGTGGCGGCCTGCACAACCAGGAAGGTTTCGAGCCACCACCGGCCTCCAGTTTCTGTAAGCCTTGTACGGTTAAAGCGTTTGTTTTGTGCATTGTGCAGGTATTGCTTCTAAACGACGTATGCTGCCTTTTTCGGCCGCCAGGAAAGCGCCTCAAGTAGTGCTTGCGGGGCTCGATTGGTAGAGATCCTTTTCGGCCCGACTGGAATCTCCCATCGAGCGTCCCTCGGGGCTTCGGGCTCGGGCTTCACAAACAGCGCAGAGGGCAAGCCGCGTCGTCGGAAGGACCATTTTGCTGGCTGCCTCAGTAGCCGTGTTGTCGAGAGCCGTCCGGACGGCCCGCGTCCGATGCCGACACCGTCTTGGCAAATAGCTTGTTACCAGATATTTAATATTACCATAACAGCACTCAGATGCCCAGCATTACTGGAGTTATTGGCCAGAAAGGAACATTTGGGATCTCGGCTGAAGGGCTTGGGGGCCGGGTGCCTGAACTCAGGGATGGGTATAACTGGCCCTCCCCAAATCTGTCCCTCGGAGCAGGCGATTAAGTTCAGGTGTTTTCCCTAAACTAGCACCTTGTCGGCGCATCTGCGCTCTGGGAGAATGCATGGTTATGAATCTGAAGTGGTTGGGAATCGGAGCAATCGCCTTGGCGGCTGCTTCGGCGACGCCAGCGCAGACATGGCGGCAAGTGGGCCCTCCAGGCGGCACGGTCATTTCCCTGGAAGCAGATCCCCACGACGGCAATAAGCTGTACCTCGGCACCTCGGACGGGCACGTATTCAGTTCGGCGGATGAGGGCGGGCACTGGCAGCTTTTGAGCCGTATCGGCAATGGCCAGGACGACGTCGTTACACACATTTTGGTCGATCCCCGGAATTCGAACCGGCTCTACGCCAGCACTTGGGCGTTGTATTCGGGTGGCGGCGGCGTCTATCGCAGCAATGACGCGGGACGCACGTGGCAGGTGATCGGGCTGGCGCATGAAACGGTGCGCGCGATTGCTCAGTCGCCGACTAAGCAGAACATCTTTGTGGCCGGAACACTGACCGGCGTGTATCGCTCGGTGGATGACGGCACAACCTGGGAGCGCATCACTCCCGAGAAACACGACGATCTACGGAACTTCGACTCCGTGGCGTTCGACCCGCGCGACGAAAACATAATTTACGCGGGAACATTCCACCTGCCGTGGAAGACTATCGACGGCGGCAAGAACTGGTTCTCCATCAGCAAGGGCATGATTGACGACTCGGACGTGATGAGCGTCGTGGTTGACCCGGCAAACCCAGACAACGTTCACGCAACGGCGTGCTCCGGCATTTACCACAGCACGAACGGAGCGCAGCAGTGGACGCGCTACAACGGCATTCCCTTCGTGTTCCGCCGCACGCAACTGATCAAGCAGGATCCGCAGCATCCGGACACGCTCTACGCCGGAACCACCAGCGGCCTTTGGAAGACGACGAATGAAGGAACGGAATGGAAGCGATTGACGCCCGGCGATTGGGTGATCAACGCGATCCTTATCGATCAAAAAAATCCGCAGCGCGTGATTCTGGGCACGGAACGCGAAGGTGTGCAGATAAGCGAAAACGGCGGCGTGACGTATGCAGCGGCGAACGTTGGCTTCCATCACCAGCACATTCTGGATGTCGCGCTGGATCGCGAACATCCGCAACGCGCTTTGGTCGTGCTGACCTTTGACACCAACGCATTTCTGGCCACAAACGATGGAGGAACGACTTGGGCGCCGCTCGGAGCGGGCCTGAAGCGCACCGACCTAAAACATGTTTATGCAGCGCCGAACGGGTGGGTGGCTTCGCTGAACAACGGCGGCTTGATGAAATACGAAGAGACCAACGGCAAATGGGTGAAAGCTGGATTGTTCGCCCCAGATGCGCCCGCGGCTCCGGCACCGACCCAAGTCACGAAGATCGTCAACGGAAAGAAGACCACCGTGCTCGTCAAGAAGCCTGCGCCGAAAGCCAAGGCGCCGCAGCTTCTGGCGTTCCAGGTCAACGACATGGTTTTCACCAGCAACGCCTGGTTTGCGGCAACAACCGGCGGAGTTATCCTTTCGCATGATGGCGGCAAGACGTGGAAGTCGGCGGCCAAGGACGAACTAGTGAAGCAGCCGGCGCAATCGCTGGAAGCTTCCACAGACGGCTCACAAATCTGGGCGATCGCACAGCACAATCTGCTTTACTCCGCAGACGGCGGCGCGCGATGGGATGCGAGAGACCTCCCGTTTGCTTCAGCCGGTAATCTGCGGCTACACCGCATCGACGATGCGAACCTGTTTATCACCTCGAACATGGGCCTGTATGCCTCGAAGGACGCCGGACGCAACTGGAACCGCGCGGATGTTCGAGACCTGCAGTTCCAGGACGTAGCCGGCTCTGGCAACGCGCTGGTGGTTTCCTTGCAGCGGCACGGCCTGATCGCGTCGTCCGACGCGGGCAAGTCGTGGCAGCATGTGAACACCGCGTTTGCAGAAGGTTATGTGCCGGTGGTACGCGTGCGGCGTGACGGTACGGTGGTGGCGGCGTCGGCGACCGAGGGGCTTCTGGAGTACGAGCCAGAGGCGCCGCGAGCGGCCGATAGCAGCGTCGGGGTTTCGGCGCTGGTGCCGGCGGTCTCCGGAGCGCAGAAACCGAAGCAGTAAGCATTCCTTAACGAAGTACTTCAGGGCGTTCCCAGCTCACGCTGGGACGCCCTTTTTGTTGTGCGGTGCGGTGCCTTTGAAACAACGTTGAGAGATTTGCTCACAGGTTGAAGCTCGTGATGTGTGGACCGGTTTGACCGGGGCAGAAGCTCCGACTCTTTTTCAAGCGGACCCACCGGCGTCGAGACCACGAGAATTCGATGTCTCGAGAATCCGGAGCTTGGGAATCGATGATAGGAGATTCGGACGGCATAGGCTTTCGTGTTGAAGGGTTGCTGAAATGGGACGCAGCCTTGCTGTGCCCCCACAAGGAGGGCTGGGCGAAACGTTGCGCCGTTGTTTGTTTGGCTTGCATCGAGGCAGTAGAAAGATATAAAGAGTGGGCTGGCGAGCATCCAAGAACTCTTTTGGATCTGGAGGCACTCATGAAGAAGCTGTTGGCCACACCTAACGACGGAGTTCTGACGCTGATGAGGTTAGTGCTGGGGATTGTCTTCTTTCTCCACGGCTCGCAGAAGATGCTGGGCTGGTTTGGAGGCTTTGGATTTTCGGGAACGATGCATTTTTTCACCGGGATGCTGCACATACCGGCGCCGTTCGCGGTTCTGGCCATTTGCGCTGAATTCCTGGGAGGGTTGGGATTGATCGTGGGATTGCTGGCGAGGATTGCGGCTTTTGGTATCGCGACGAATATGGTCGTGGCGGTGTTGATGGTGCATCTGGCCAACGGGCCATTCATGAATTGGTTTGGGAACCAGAAGGGCGAAGGGTACGAGTATCATCTGCTGGCTCTGGCGCTGGCGATTGCCATTATGATTCGGGGAGCAGGGGCATTTTCTGTGGACCGAGCGCTGGCCGCCAAGGGGAACTGAGATGAGCACTCCAACAATGGGCGTCGGAAGCGGACGTGGTATTGAGAGGGCCGAGAGCGCTCGTGGATTTGACGATGCCATCGAGCATTTTGAGAACGTGCTCGCAGCCCGCGGGATGACTGTGTTTGCGAAGATCGATTTCACGTCGGACGCGAAAAAATCCGGGTTGGCGATGCCGCGCACGATGTTGCTGATCTTTGGGAATCCCAAGGGTGGCACTCCGGTGATGGTGGCGGCGCCTAGTTCGGCGCTGGACTTGCCGCTTAAGGTCTTGTTCTCGGAAGACGCGGACCGAAAAGTTTGGCTCAGTTACAACACCCCGGAATACTTGACGGGGCGGCATGATATTCCACTGGATTTGGTGAAGAATATTGCGGGGATTCGCGCGCTGGTGCAGGGTGCGGCTGGGGTGGGCGCGGCATAGGGCCGAGGACGTATTTGGTGACTCGCTGGTTGAGGTCCTTCAGGCGTCCTTGTCGGATGCATTCAGGATGACAGGTGGGACGGCGGAGCCGATGACTGCAGAGCGGGTGGCACCGGCATTCCCGATCTCCTAGTCGACACCGCGAACGGTTCGAATCAGGACCCGGTCGTAGCTAGTGTCTACGATGTCGCAAATAATTGATATGGACGTCGACTACGTTGGTATGGTCCGTAACGAGCACGGCCGGGACGGTACGCTTCCAGATAGATTGTGGAAACGCGGGTCTAGCTGTTGCCGAGGTACATCACGTGAACGTAGGTGCCGAGCCTGACGTTATAGGCTAGATACCAGCCGTCGTGATCGGGATCTTCGTAAACCACGATTTGATCGGAATCCCAGAGCCAATCGCCGCAGTAGCCAACATCATAGGGCGCAACGTTAAAATAAAAGCCGCCGAACCAGAAGCGTGATGGGCCGCCTCCGGCGAGATGGAAAACGTGGCCGCGGCCAAAACCGCCGGTGAAGCGGCCATGTTCCCAAGGATGGTCCAGGTGGTAATGGGGATCGTCGCGACCGGTGTCGTGGCCGATCCACTTATCGTTGGTGTGGACATGGGGCGCGTTGGGATGCCCGCCTTTGTCGCTGAAGTTGGGATGCTCGGGAGCAGGATGCGCGTTAGTCTTGGCGGGAGCCGGACCGTGGGCGGGAACATGGCCGCCGCCCACGCCGTGGGAAGGATGCTGCGCGGGGGGTGCTTCGCCGTACGCCAGAATTCCGATGAACAAAGAAAGTGAAAGTGCGAGAAGTCCCGCAATCGTTTTCATTCAAGCCTCCGGGCGAATTGTACCATTGGTTCATTTCCCGCATTGCGAAGGAAAAGTTCCGTCTTGGCGCGGTATCAATAGTCTAGAGAAATGAAGAGAGATATTGGGATGCAACGCGCCCACCTTGCGTTTGCAGCGTTAGCTCCGCTTCGGCATCTCTGCTCAGGGCCTTCGTTTGATTTCCAGTGACGCAACAAGCTTGAAGGTCAGCGGGGTCTCCGCCGCGAGGGTGATCTCCCGGTTGCCGGTGAGCCCTGCGCCGCCGGTGCCCGCAGCCGCGCCGATGAGGCCGCCAATAAGCGCACCTTTGCCGCCGCCGGCGAGACCTCCAATAAGCGCGCCACCACCCGCGCCGCCGCCGACCAGGCCCGCAGTACGCTTGCCCTTGCCGGTGCTGTTTTCGGTAGGCGCCGTGGTTTGGATGTTGTAGTCCTCATTTCGGACAGAGACGCTGGTGAGGGTAAGAGAGAGAACGGCGCCGCCTTTAAATCTGCCGGCGGGCTTGGCGTCTTTGACGATGCCGGAAGCGCGGGCGCCTTTGGGAATGGCGACCTTGCCGTCGACCTCGATAGGCGCTTGCACGGTTGCGGAAAAGGCTTGGCCGGGAGTACTGATCTTGGAACCAACGGCTTGATCGAGAACGACCGAGATGACTGTGTCAGCCGGGACGATGAGCGGCTTTGGCGGAGGAGGTGGAGGGATAGGCGCAGGCGGTTGCACCGCCGATGAAGCCGGTGGAGCCGCTGAATCCGAACTTGCGGGTGCGGCCGCATCCGGAGAAGGTGCTGAGGATTGCTGATTCGCGGACTTTTGGCAGCCAACCACCGCGAGAGCCAGCGCGAAGCAGACCAGGGACAATCTTGCCGACAGGGCGCGACGATAATTCATGTATTACCTCCGGTTTTCAGGCTGGGTGGGTCAGAACGTAGGTTAACGATACTAGGATTGGGGTCGAAGTCAATTTGGAGATGATCGCAGAGCGGAATGGCGCGAGATCCGCCGCGACTGGTCACGCGCGATTGTCTGGATCTTCGAAGCAAAAACCCAAAAAGGCCGCTCAAACTTCCTCGCCATGTGCCGATAGACGAATCGAGCGGCGCGCGGCCCGGCGGCCGAATCTCTATGGGCGCAAGACACCTGGTGTAGAACGACGTGCGGGCAAGGACTGCCCGCGGGTCATGTACTTTTGCGGGATTGAGTCCCGAGCCGGTGCTGCATCGGAGCGCCCCGATTCCGCAAAGCGATTGCTTACAACAATTCCTGTTTACAAACCTAGCGCTGACAAAGCAGGCGTGTCCCGCAGAAAGCAAGGCTTGCCCACTCTTTCTGCTTGTTCCAAACGGAATGCCATATCGTCCTTCACTCGCAACAACTTGCTAGTGCCGAAGCCACGCACTGGAGTTTTGGGAAGGGCGCGCGTCGGAATGGAACGACGCTTCGTTCCATCCTGTAGCTTAGCCAGGAATGGAAGACTAAGTTCGGATCAAACCCGGAAACCTCCGCGAACTGCTGTCGAAGCCGGGGAACACCGCATTCAGGTCCGTTACGCCGACGTGCTTAGCCAACACCTCGCTGAGCACCGAGCGGAAGTCCGTGGTAAGCGCCAGGTCGCGCCCTTCATTCAACTGGTGATCGGCCAACCCGGGCCAGTTGCCATAGACCCGGCCGCCCTTCACCTCGCCGCCCATCACAAACATGCAGTTCGCGTGTCCATGATCTGTCCCGCGGTTCCCGTTCTCTTTCGCCGTGCGCCCGAACTCGCTCATGGTCACCACGACAACGTCCTGCATGCGGTCGCCCATATCGAGATGAAACGCCGCGAGCCCCTGACCCAGGTCTTTGAGCAAATTAGAAAGCTGGCCCTGTACGCCGCCTTCATTCACATGGTTGTCCCAGCCGCCGCAATCGACAAACAAAACCTCGACGCCAATGTTAGCCTTCAAGAGCTGCCCGATCTGCTGCAGGTTCTGCCCCAGCCGGCTGGTGGGATACTGCGCTCCGTTTTCGGGCGCGTACTTGCTCGGATCGACTTTACGCAGCATGTCGATCGCCTCGAACGTTTCGGTGCCGGTTCCGTGCAGCGCGTGATCTACGGTCTGCGCGTACATGGCCTCGAAGCCGCCTTCCACAGCCGCGCCCATCGCCGCCGTCTGTGGCATCACCTTGAACTGTTTCAAATCCGGCAGCGCAATTGCCGAAGCACTCCCATGCAGCATGCGCGGTAAATTCGGCCCCATGGCCACCGCGCGAAATGGCGAAGCATTTTCCTCCGGGACCGTTTCCATAACGCGATTCAGCCAGCCATCTTCGGTAGCCTTGACGCCCGGCGTTCCGGACTCCATGAAATCTTGCGCGTCAAAATGCGATCGCGTCGGATCGGGCGAACCGGCCGCATGCACGATAGCCAACTGGTTCTTGTGGAACAACGGTTCGAGCGGAGCAAGGCTAGGATGCAATCCGAAAAATCCGTCGAGGTCGATCGCCGCATCCACGCCGCCGCGCCGCGGCTGCGGAATCGCAATCGTCGGCCGCAACCGGTAATAATTCGGTTCCGCGAAAGGCACCACAATGTTCAATCCATCCGCCGCCCCGCGCTGGAACAACACCACGAACTGTTTTTTCCCGGTCGTCGCAGGTGTCGCCGCCACCGCCCGCTGCAAAAACGCAGGCATCGCGCTCAACCCCACCATCGCGACTCCACCCCGCTTCAAAAAATAGCGCCGCGAAAATTTCAGCGGCCGCAGGCCTTCGCAACATCGATCGCTCATGACAACCTCACTCTGCTTGTTCCCACTGGTTCTAATCTTGCTCCGATTTTTTGCAGTGCCTTCCAAGCTTCATCTGCTTCCGGCGTTTCCGCATTTCTTCCAAACCTTCGACGCTCTTATCTCCTCTGAAATTCCGGCGCGCCCAGCACCAACCCGGCAACCACGCCCAAATCCACACGCTTCACTGGATCATCCAGCTTCGCCTGCAAGATCTGCGGGCTGTCGAGCTGCTTCTCCAGCGTCGCAACGGTCATCGGACCTGTCTGCCCGCCGAGGAAAAGCTGCACCGCGCGGTCCAGCGCCGCTTTGGCATCCGAGGAAGAATCCATGCCGAGCAGCGATGCCGTGTCAGTCCGCGATCCGCGCACCTTGTTGCCGGCTAGCGCCAGCGAATAATTCAGCCGGTTCAGCAGCGCTCCGGTATTCACCCAAGCGTCCGCCTTGTCCGAATAACCGGTAGGCGGCTGGCACTGATACAAGGGTTCTCCGATGCGTCCAGCCCATTGCACCAGCGGCATCGGCGTATCCACGTCCGTGCCCAGCGCGCGCGCCGTGGACACCACCAACTCGAACGGCGTCTTGACCTTGCCGCGATACGCGTCGCGCGACCAGAATTCCGGCGACCAGATCATCGTCTTCATCACCGCACGAATGTCTCCGTCGCTCGTTTGAAAGGTCTGCGCCATCCGCCCGACCAGTGCCGGCGGCGGATTGTCAGAAACAAAACGCCGTGCCAGCTTGGTCGAAATAAATTTCGCCGTATTCGGATTGTGCGACAGCAAATCAATCACTTCTTCGCCGTCGCGCATGCCTCCGGCGTGAATCTTCTTCCCCAGCACGATCTTCGGATCGGGATCGTGCACGCGTTCGTCGAATTTGAACGTCGCGTCCTGTTTGGGCTTCTCGATTGACCACCCGGTGAAACAGCGCGCCACTTCGGTCACATCTTTCTGGGTGTACCCGCCATCGACACCCAAGGTATGCAGCTCCATCAATTCGCGCCCATAGTTTTCGTTCAGCCCGCGCGTATTTTTCTTCTGCTGCTGCGGCGCCGGCGTGGAAGGCCAGGGTTGCCCGTAGCGTCCCCAGCGCGCCTGCTGCCGCATCGCTCGTTCGCGTGCGGCGCGATCTGCTGCCCGCGGGTCCGCACTCAAGAAATTATCCAGATAAAACAACATCGCCGGACTTTTCGCCGTCGCGGTCAGCAAGTCCTTGAATTTCCCCAAAGTGTGCGGCTGGACCACGTCGCGCTCGTACGATGTCAGCAACCACTTGTCGTCGCCTTTGCCCGCGAACACGTTGAAGTGGTTGAACCAGAAATCGTCCATGATCTGCTGGAGCTGCCGCTGGCTGTAAATCGCCCGCGTGACTTTGGCCATCGCCAGTTCTTCCACTACGCGCTGCGGCTTTTTGCTGTCGTCGGCCATCGCCCGCGGCACCACGTTGGGATCGACGGTCAGCAAGTCCCGTTTCCCGCCAAACCCGCGGGTCGCAACATTCGCCTGCGCATCCTCCTGCTTCATCGGCGACTGTTTCATGGACGCGGCCGTATCCGGCTCGACCGCAGCCACTTGTGTTGGCGCCGCGACATTCGCCGCCTGATCCGCTTCGGAAGCTTGCGCTTGAGGATTCGGAGTTGGTCCGGTTTGAGACTGCGCCTCCCGCCCTTGGCTGGACGCTTGCGCCCGTCCCGCAGGGGGCTGCATATCGCGCGCAACGATCGCTGCCGCTGCATCCGAACGCTGCTGTTCACCCTGCGCTTGAGCCTGCTTCACGGCTTGCTTTTCCGCTTGTTTCGGCTGCGGATAGCCCGCAAGGATTTGGGCCGACGACATTCGCAACGTGGGATACGTCTCCAACCGAGCTTCGACCGCCTTGTCGTCAATCGAATTCGGATTCAGCTGCTGATCGATCCATTTCGCCAAGCCCATTTGCCGCACGCGCTCGACGTCGCCAGGTCGCGGCCCATACGCCAACCGGTTCAACGCATGCAGGATGGCTTCATCCGCGTTGAGCTCCGTGATCGGCAAGCCCTTGAGCGCCGGATCCTGCTTCTGTTTCTTGTCTCTTGCCGGAACTAAAGCGGGAATGGGAGCAGCGACGGCCGAAGCCGCGGCCGCCGGCGATGGCAGATCGACGCCCAGCGTCAAAACGCAAGCAACCGAAAGCACCATAGAAACCACAGACTTCGCCGTAGCAAGAAATAAGGGGGGCGCCGGTAGACCGCGGTGCAACTTCATACCATTCTCCTGCCGGGCGGGTCGCTCCGAACAGATATTGACCCAAAATCGGGAGCACTTCCAGAGTAACCCTAGCGGCCGGAGTAAGTTGCGCCGATCCGGTCCGCGTGTCGAACTTCTATCCCGGCCAGTAGGACAGGTTGTAGTGGCGGGTCTTTAGACCCGTCTTTCCGCCGGTAGATTGACGGCCGCTCCCATGTCCTCTTATCCTCGTCCTCGTTGCTCGAATCCCGTAAGGTGCTCATGCTGATCCGCAATTTCATCTTCTGGCTGTCCACAAAACGCAGCGTGACCGACTCCATCGCGCGCCGAGGAATGCGCCAGGGCTTTGCGCGGCGCTTCGTGGCCGGGGAAACGCTGGGCGAAGCTCTGAAGGCAAGCCAGGAACTCTGCCAACAAGGCCGTCATGTGAGCCTGAATCACCTCGGCGAGAACGTCTCCACCGAAGCGGCAGCCCGCGACGTTTGTGCCGGCTACATCCAGATGGTCGAAGAACTGCACGCGAAAACTCTCAATGGAAACATCTCCATCAAGCTCACACAGCTGGGGCTCGACCTCAGCAAAGATCTGTGCGCAGCCCTGGCGCTGTCCATCGCCAAACGTGCTGCTGCGCTGGGCCGCACCATCGAGATGGACATGGAAGGTAGCCTTTACACCGACGCGACGCTGGACATTTTCGACAGCGTCCAGCGGGAAACCGGCAACGCTGGCCTGGCCGTGCAAGCCTATCTGCATCGCACCGAGAAAGATCTCCTCCGGCTCGCGCCGCTAAAGCCCAAAATTCGCCTGGTCAAAGGCGCGTATCGCGAACCGAAAAACATCGCGCTGCAGGGAAAGCCTGCCGTGGATGCGAATTACAAGCGTCTCACGACGCTGCTACTGGAAGGCGCGACAAAAGGAACGTTCTTCCCCGCCGTCGCTTCGCACGATCCGATGATGGTCGCGCACGCGCAAGCCGAAGCGGCACGCTTCAGCCTGCCCAAGGATAAGTACGAGCTGCAGATGATTTATGGAATTCGGCGCGACCTGCAGCAACAGGTTCACGCGGCAGGCAACATCCTGCAGGTCTATGTGCCGTTCGGAACCGACTGGTGTCCCTACTTCATGCGTCGGTTGTCGGAACGCCCCGCGAACTGCTGGTTCGTGCTGCGCAGCTTGCTGGCGGAGTCCGGAGCGCGATAGCTCGAAACGAGTGAAGCGACGGCAACGGCTGCTCCATACCGAAGCGAAAGGTGAACGCGCTGCCGGCAGCCGGGGCAGTACATTCCCCTTCGATTCCGTCGGGCCTCTGTAGCGCAGTAGAATCAGACTCTTCCCCGCACCACGGGCATTTGTACCTCGCTCACTCTGCTCGTTTTGTTCCCGTCGTCTTTAGGGGCCGCGCTGGCAACCACGGCCGCGCAGTTAGTTTGTGACGTCGAAGTCGGTGGTGCGATTGGGCGCGTGGTTGTTGGCGCCGTCGATGGCCTGCACGATGATGCGGTAGCCACCCGGCGGCAGATCTTTCACCTTGATCAGCATGCCGGCGGGAATCACGGGGCTACCTTTCTGAATGAATTGGTCCGCGGGAATAGCTCCGGTAAAAACCACTTCCTTGTTGGTCGCCCGGTCGATCAAGTGGTATCCAAACATTACCTTCGGCGGTTTGTCCGAGGCCAGCAGCGGATCATAAATCTCCGTGTACAGGATTACGTTGTCGCTGCGCTTGAAGCGGTTAGTCGCCGATGGAACCACCTGCATTCCTTGAACCACCAGCGGCGTGCGATCTTCGAGCAAGACGGAATCGAGGCCGGTCGGAATGTCCGAGACGCGCGTCGCGGAATTGGTCAGCGCCAAGCCGCCAAGGCTCATGCTCTTGCCGTCGTACGGATCGATTTGCAAGGGTGACTCAAATTTGCCGAAGGTGTCGCCGCCCCCGCTCAGCACCACGGTCAGCTTGTAGGTGCCGGCGCCCGCGTCGAACTGATTTTCATAGCGATACGGCGTCTGTGTAAAAGTCTTCCACTCGTCTTTTTCGAGATCGAGATTGACGGTATCGCTGAAGCGCGCGCCGACCGTGCCGTCGGGCCGGTAGGCGATCCCCAGCACGTTGATGCTGGCGTGATACTTCCCTTTTGCCTTGTCGAATTTCAGCGAATCGGACGGAATCTCCATCGCCAGATTCACGCGCGCTATGTTCGGCCCGGTATAAAAGTACGGAGCTTCGAGCGTTCCATGAATCGATCCGGCTTGCGCGCCTGCGGCGTGCAATTCGAGTTGCTTTTCCGCGGGCTTGCCGTCCAGCGGATTCTCAACCCGGGAATTACAAAAGCCGCTGCGCGAGCGGACGTTGAGGCCGGCGCGATTCATTTTCACCTTCAGCGTGTGGCAACTTCCCTCGGGCGAATCGCCGGGCACGTAACCCAGAATATAGAATTCGTTTTCCTCTTTTCCGATACGATCAAGGCCGCCCGCCAAGTCGTTGGTGTTGAAAATCGTAAAGCCGCCGGTACCGTCGGAGAGTTCGGCAAGAACTTGCTGATTGACCGAGGTGGAGGGCGGCAGTTGAGGAATGATGCTGCGCGACTGATTGTAGGGATTGTTGACGTTGTTGTTGTAGGGATTGTAATTCGTCGGCGTTGTGGGTGCGCCGCCTTTTCCGCTGGTTCCGGTGCTGCCGGTTCCGCCGGTGCCTTTGCCGCTTGTGCCCGTTCCACCGGTGCCGCCGCCGGTATGCCCACCGCCGGTGCCGCCCGTGCCACCGGTGCCGCCCGTGCCGCCTCCACCCGGATGCTGGGGGTCAGGCATGGCATTCGGAGAGTAAGACGCCAGCAGCAAGCGCGGCCGCGTTGCAGAAACCGGAGAAGGTGTTTGCGCCGAGGTTCGCTGCGAACCGGCCCGCAACCCGCCGTTGGTGACATCACTCTCCTTTATATTGGGGGCGCTGCCTGCGCGACCCGCCATCGGAGCAACCAGCCCGCGTACGTCGAGCGAATAGATCGCCACATTCGCTTTGTTGCAGGCGTCGACAGTAGCCGTTAGCTCGGACTCATTTTCCGGCGTGAGCCCAAAACCCGCGGAGAAAAGCACCACCATCTTGCGGCCCGGCACGGCGCGAAGATTTTTCGCCAAACTGCGCACCGCGAGCAGCATCGTACGCGCGCCAAAATCCGCCTCGGTGGGACTGAGTGAGGAAAAACCCGGCGTGGCGATGGAACCCCCAGGCCCGGAAGGCGCGGTGTTCGACGCAACGTAGGAACTCTTGACACCGCTGACGGCCGCGCGCAGCACATCCGCATTCGCAGTGAAGTTCTGGGTAATACGCAACGTGCCGCCAAATTCGACCACCGCCATGACGCGGTCCGGCCCGGCGTTGGCGTCCACGAATTTTGCGGCGGCCGCGCGAGCCTGGATCTGGTCGGGCGGGGCCATCGAGGAATTGTCAAAGAACAAAATCAGGTAGCGCTTTTGCCCGTTGTTGGCTTGAATGGCGACGTCGGAGCCCGCGGAAAAGCTGGCGATTTGCTGCTCTTTGTTGTCTTCAAAGACCTTGAAATCTTTTTGCGTCAGGTCGTGAACGTAAGTGCCTTTTTTGTCGGTCACCACCGCGTCGACCAGCACGAGTCTCGATTCCTTCCGGATGATGGCGACCGGCGGCTGTTGTTCGGGCGTACCCTGGGCAGGTTGTGTGCTCGGGGCAGAGCTTTGATCCTGCGCGGGAGCTTGTTGCGCTGAAAGTCCCGGCGTAAGGCAAAACATCGCAGCCGCCAGGGTGACGCCTGCAGGCCCTCGCAGCTTGCTCGTATGCGTATTCATGTGCTCCCCCAAAAGCTAGTACGGAATCACGACGGCGCCGTTGCGCGCCGCCATTTGTGCTCCTTCGCCATCGCGCACAACCATGCGCACCAGGTACGTACCGGGTTTGATGTCAAAGCTCGATTTCACCGTGAACCCGGCGTGGTTGAGGCGGTCCAAAGTCAAGTCCAGCAAGCGCATCTCTACGATTTTCTCGCCGCCGGTGACGAAATTGCCGTTTTCATCGAAGATCGCCGTGGCGAAGGTGAGATCGTCGCGGCTGCGCCCGTCGGCTTTGCGGAAATGAATGCCTTTGACGTCCACGTGGGTCAGCACCGCGAGGCGCGCCTGCGTCGGGTCGGTCTTGAAAAATTGCGTCTGCAAGTCGATCGGCACGTCGTGGATTTCGTCCTGAGAAAAAATCGCTTCCTGAATTTCCTCTTTGGCGGCTTCGGCGGGATCTTTGACGGTCTTCGGCGCGTAGTAGCCGTGGCGCGCCTGGATGGTGAACTTCTGCTTGCCCGCCAGCGAAACCTTTAGGACGTGGTAACGCCCGTCCACTTTCAGGTTTTGCGGCGAGAAACCGATCAAATAAGAAAGCGACGGCGCGACGACGGCGCGACGCAGGCCTTCGTCCAGGTCGTTACGGTTGTGAAAGAAAGTTCCGCCGGTGCCGTCAGCAAACTGCGCCAGAACCTCGGATTGCGCGAACTGGGCGTCTGCCAGGAACGCGGATTTAGGCCCAACGGTAAGAGCGCTTCCTGACTGGTTGTCTGCGATGTCACCCATATCCGGGGTGTACAGACCGCGCGCATCGATGACATTGACCACCACGTTGGCGCGATTGGCGCGATCGATGAAGTCGCCGCCGTCCCGCGTGTTCGTCGTGAGGATGAAGCCCGGAGAGACAAACACCATCACCCGCTGGCCGGGCATGGCGGAAAGACGCCGCATGGCGACTTCCAGGTGACGGTAGACGAACTCGGTTTGCGTATCTCCTATATCCGCGACGCGCTGGGCCGTGCTCTGGGCCATGGATTGCGCAGCCGCGGGAGGCAGTGAACCGCCGGTGCACTGAATCGTGTCCTGGGTGGCAATGGCAAGCGCCTGGTTATCGCTGTAATTTATGATGCGATCCGCTTGGTAGTAGCTGATCTCCGGGCATTCGTGCATTCCCGGCGAAGGTGCCAGAGGACGCGACACGATGTGAAGCAGGGCGTTCTGAAGTTCCTCGCGATTGGAAGTGAACTCCAGGGTGAATTGACCGGATGTCGTGTAGATACCGATGCGATCGGATGGCGACATCGACCGGAATAAGTGCGCGGCCGCGGCGCGAACCGAAAGCGTGTCCTGCGTGTGCATGTTGACGTCGTCAAAAACCACAGAGACAAAACGCTGGGGCACGGTGGCCAGTTCAGGCGGCTCAGGCGAAGCATCCTCGGTTACCGTTGCCGGGGCGGCGGGCGCGATGGCGTGAGAAGCCGGCGTTTCCACGTTGAAGGTCGAGATGGTTTGCGGCTTGCGATTGTCGAGGAGTTGAAAATCTTCCTTCTTCAAATCGGGGACGACGTTGCCCTGGGAATCGCGCACGACCACGCGGACCAAAACAAGGTTCACGCGCACTTTGAAGGTCGGGGAGGTGTCGTGGCTGGAAACTTCGGAGCCGCTGGGGGCGCTGCCGGCGGCATTCGGCTGCAGGGTTGGCTGCGCCGGGGCTGACTGCGCAGGCGGAGCGGGTGGCGCGGCATCCGTTTTGGGAGCGTCGCTTGGCTCGGGCGGCGCTTGGGCGCGCAGAGAAATCCCGAAAAACATCAGCCCGAGCACGACCAGAAGCCCAATTGCGCGCCGATCGAATCGCGATTCCAGAGAACGCCCCATGCGTTCCTTTCTTGCCCTTGCTGCTTGCCCTTGGGCTTGGCAGCAGAGAACAAGGGGAGCCACTCGACCCGGACCAGTACTGCGACTATACGCGCGCGTTTATTTTTGTGTCAATACAGGTGCGGCGCCTGCAGCAGCGCAGACGCCCCGGGCCGCGAGTGTCCAGACATCCTGTGCTTCCTGCCGGCGGAGGACGTAGCGTTCGCCAGTGGTTAACAGCACGCGAAAGTAGGTTGAGCCTGGCGAGTACCAGCGGTCTTCGACGCAAGCAACCTCGATCCCTTCTCCTTCGAGGAAGACGCGCACCGGCCGCTCGTCGGCTTGGTAGCCGGCGTAGCATTCCACGCGCAGCCAGTTTGTCAGCCATGCGCCCGCAATTCCTTGCGCCGGGTGTCGGCTCGTTCGGCGTTCCAAGCCGCACCGAGAAAAATGATCACCGTGGAGATCTGCATCCAGATCAGCAAACCGATCACCGCGGCCAGCCCCCCGTACACCACGTTGTAGGGAACCCGGCGAACATAGAATCCGAAGCCGATGTCGGTTACCCACCACAAGCAGCGTTGCCACCATCGCGCCGGGAAGGACATTGCCGAGGCTGGATTCTTTGGGTCGCGCGACCCGGTAGATGATCGTCAAAGAGACCATGGCCAGGAAAATTGCAGTGCCATGAAAGAACACTCCCCACAAGGTCTGGATGGCGCTGCTTTTACCCAATTCCTCCGCGATCCAATGCCGCAGCGGCCGGCCGAAAACGCCGAGAATCGCAGCGATCAGCAAGGGAGCAATGGTTACCACCAGCAAAACGAGGCTGCGTAACTGACGTCGCAAATAGTTCGGGCGTTCGCGATCCCCGTAAATCGTCTGGATTCCCTCCATCAACAGCCGCATCACTTGGGCGCCCGCCAGAAGAGTGCCGGCCCAGCCGACCAACGCCCACTTCCACGCTTGCGGGCCGCGATTGATCAGGAACTCGGAAACGATCTGCTGGCTGCCCGGGGGCAGAAGGCGCGTGAGGTCAGAAATCAGATCGAAAAGGTTGGTGCGGTCACCGATGGGGCTGGTCGCAAGAGCGACCGCGATGAGCAGCGTGGGGAAAAACGCCAGGAATAAATTGTAAGCGACCGCTTGCGAAATCGTATTGCAACGCGGAAAGACCCGGCCGAACATGCTGAGGGCGCGCTTGGCCAAGGCTGCGGATGCAATCATGGGTGGGCATTATACCCGGCGGGCGGACTTTCCGGCGTGCCGGGAGTGGCCTCAAATGCCCGTCCCAAATGGAACGGGGAAAGCATGGCAAACCCAGGGTCAAAGTCCAACAGAAATGGCCGGAGAGGCGGGAGACCGATTTCGCGCCTTGGACCAGCGCCACGGCGGCACGGATTGTAAGAGAGCGCCAAAAGCGATCGCGGCGAGCAGCAGCACCACCGGATCGATGGGGTGACGGTATCGCAGCGACGTGTGCGTGACGTAATACAAAAATGGAAAAATGATCGGGAACGCGGCGAGCGGAAACGCGTACACGCTCTTCCGCCAGGCCAGCACAACTACACCGAACAGCGCTCCGATCCCGGAAAAAGTCGCCCAAACGATGACGGTGCGAACCAGCCAGGAATCGGTAGCGAGAAAATTGTCGAGCGGATGTGGGATTCCCGCCCAGAAGGCCACGAACCGGTCGCCAAACAAAATCAGTTCCACGCGTGGATGAGTCACGATGAAGCTTTTTGCTTTGCGCATCTCTTCTTCCATGAATGCGGTTTCCCCCATGCGGAAATAGCGCACCGTTTCGCGCTCCTTGGTGATCGGCCCCGGAAAACGGGCGTGCTTGTCGTCGTAGTTTTCGTTGTTCCCGATGTACAGCTCGAGGGGAAAATTCGAGCGCAGTGGCACCAAGCGGTGGAACACCTCATAGTTGCGAATGGTCCACGGGACACAACAAAGGACCGCGACGCCTAGCGCAAGTGCCGGTTTCGCGATCCAACCCCGGTTTCTTGGCTGCCCATCCCCGCGCCACCACGCGCGGTATGCAGCCCACCCCAACAGAAACGGCAGCAGCGAACCCAGCGATGGATTGGTCATTAGCGTGAAACCCCACAGCAGCCCGTAAGCGCACCAATTGCGCAAGCGCTGCGATTCGGCCAATTCCAGTGTCGCCCAGAGCAGCGTCGCGGCCAGCAACGCCGCCAGTGACGTATCCCAAATCCACTCGAACGGGGTCATGATCGCATTGGGAAACAGTGCCCACAGCCACGCTGCTCCGCTGGCGAGGCCAAGGCCTGCAACCCGCTTCCCGACAAGGAAAATCGGCACACACACAGCCGCCGAGAAGACGATATTCAGAAAAACCAGAAAGAAAAATGCCCGCACCGTGAAAACACCAAACAACTTGAATGCCGCAACGACCAGCAGTGGATACACCGGCGTCAACCACGCCGTCGGCCCGGTCTCTCGACCAAACGGGTTGCTGAATCCTTCTCCGGTCGCAATGGACCGCGCGATGCTTCCCGTTTCCTGCTCGAACGGCGCTGTGGCCATGGCCGCTTCAGGAATTTTTCGCGACTGGTCCCAGGCAAAGATCAACCGTGCCCCAACGGCCACCACGACAATCAGCAATAGGGAAGTCGCTGCCCTTCGCAAACCCGATTTCATGCCGGTGATTTCCCTGGGAGCACGCCACAGGTTCCCCCAAACATCCACGCCAAGTCCAGAAGCAGTTTCGATGCGCTGCGCGGGCTGCCCGGCAACCCGTACTGTCCGGTTCCGCAGGGTCGCGTCCCAAAAACGGTCAATTTCGCTCCCGCACCCCGCCATTAGGCATTCGTCTAAGCGCTTTACCTGCAATCGGTTGTGTTCTCTAGAAAAATCGGCAGGCGGCATGCTGACCTTTCAAGGGGTGTAGACGTCCTACATGCAGGGATGTAGGCTCTCTACCTCCTGCCGCCGCCCTTCACGGCAAAAAAAGCGCGGAGAGAAGGAAGGACCGACTTGGCCAACCGCTACCAGAATCGCATCGAGCTTCTGCAAGGCACACTCGACCTCCTGGTTCTGCAGACTCTCCGCTGGGGCCCTCAGCACGGCTACGGCATCAGCCAAGCCATTCGCTTGAATTCCGGTGACATTCTGCAAGTAGACACCGGCTCGCTCTATCCCGCCCTGCACCGTCTGGAGCGCCAGAAGTGGATCGCCGCCGACTGGAAGCTCTCCGAAAACAAGCAGCGCGTCCGCGTCTATCGCCTCACCGCCGCCGGGAAAAAGCGCCTCCTGTCCGAGCGATCCCGATGGGCGCAACTCTCCGACGCCATCGCCGGCGTCCTGGAGCCCGCGAAGAAAGAGAGCGAAGCATGAGATTCCCTTTCTGGCGCAGTAAACCGCAAAAGCAGCTCGAACAGGAAATCGCCAGCCACCTCGCGATGGCGAAGAGCGACCACTTGGAACGCGGCGAATCGTCGCAGCAAGCCGACTCCGCTGCCCGCCGCGAATTCGGCAACGTCGCGCTGGTACAACACGTAACGCGCGATCAGTGGGGCTGGCTCTGGCTCGCAGAGCTGCTTCAGGACTTTCGTTATGGCGCGCGCCTGGTGCGACGCAACCCGGGATTCACGCTGGTCGCCGTCCTCACGCTCGTCCTCGGCATTGGCGCCAACACCGCCATCTTCAGTCTGGTAAATGGCGTTCTGCTGCAGCCCTTGCCGTTCTACAAGCCAGACCGCTTGGTCGGCATGACCAACTATTACCCCAAACAAGCCTTCGTGTTCATGCGCGAGCAATGCCAAACCATGGACGTCTTCGCCAATACCGACAGCAGCGAGTTCAACCTGACCGGTGGGAATTTGCCGGAGCGGCTCAGCGGCACTTCGGTCTCCGCAAACTGGTTCTCGGTCTTAGGCGTACAGGCAGCGATGGGGCGCACGTTTCAGGCCGGTGAAGACCAGCCGGGAAAAGACCGCCTGGTCATCATCAGTCATTCCTTGTGGCAGAGCCGGTTCGACGGCGACCCGAACATCATCGGGCGAACGATGACCCTGGAGGGCATTGACCACCAGGTGATCGGCGTGATGGCGGCGGATTTCCGTTTTCCTTCGCCGAGGACCGAGCTTTGGGTTCCGCTAGATCTCGATCCGCGAAATATCGGGGAGTTCTACTACGACAGCTACATGCCGCTGCTCGCACGACTGCGTCCGGGAGCTTCGGTCGAGCAAGCACGCACCGAACTGCAGCGGCTTCGCGGCAATATTCTCGCCACCTATCCCCGGCGCATGCCGGACGATGTGTGGGCGAACGGAAGCATTGAGCCTTTGCAGCAGATATTGGTGGGGGACGTCCGAGCAAGACTGCTGCTTCTTCTCGCCGCCGTCGGCCTGCTGTTGCTCATCGCGTGCGCAAACGTCGCCAACCTGTTACTGGCGCGCGCCGCCACCCGGCAGCGTGAGATCGCACTGCGCAGCGCGCTGGGAGCCAGCCGCTGGAGAATTACACGCCAGCTGTTAACCGAGAGCGTGCTGATCTCTTTGATGGGCGGCGCGCTGGGACTGTGCGCGGCACGATACGGCCTGACGCTCTTAAAGACCACACTGCCCGCGGATATGCCGCGCCTTGCGGAAGTAACTCTCGACACCCGGGTGCTGTTGTTCACAGCAGTGCTTTCCATCGTGACCGGCGTCGTCTTCGGGTTGATGCCCGCAGCCAGCACCTCGAAGACGGATCTAACGAAGGCGCTCAAGGCGGGTGGCGACCGCGGCTCGTCGGGAAATCACCGGCTGAGCAGCGCTTTGGTGATCGGTGAGGTGGGGATCTCCGTGATTCTCGTGATTGCCGCGGGCCTCCTGGTCAAGAGTCTGTGGAAATTGTCGAGTGCCAATCCGGGGTTCCGCTCCGATCAGGTGCTCACCGCGCGCGTCACTCCGAATGAATCTTTCTGTGCGGTAGCGGGACGTTGCCAGACTTTCTACGCTGATTTGCTTGCGCGTGTGCGCGCTTTGCCGGGTGCCAAAGACGCCGCCGCGGTCAACGCACTACCGCTCAGCGGTGCATGGGAATCGATCGCCTCCGACATCGAGGGACGCCCCACGGCTCCCGGCGCGCACGTATCGGTGTTGATGGAACGGATCTGTACCCCCGACTATCTGCGAATCATGGGAATACCCCTACTACAAGGTCGCGCATTGACCGACGCGGATGCTGCGCCTAGCGCGCAGCGCGTGGCGCTCATCAGCAAGACGACCGCGGAACGCTACTGGCCCGGCAAGTCTCCTGTCGGAGAACACTTCAAGCCGCGCTGGCTCAAGGATTGGTGGACCGTCGTCGGAGTGGTCGGTGACGTCCGGGAATACAGCTTGTCGCAAGACCTCGCCGAGTGGGTCGACGGCGAGATTTATACGCCGTATGGGGCGCACTCGATTCGAGGCAGCGGGCCCGAGATGCCTCCGGCGGAATTGACTCTCGTGATTCGCAGCTCGGAACAAGAAACGCCTCTCGGCAGCGAATTGCAAGCCATCGCGTCCAGCTTAAACGGAGATGTTCCCGTGACCCAGGTGGAAACGATGAATGGCTGGCTGCGGGACGTGGCCGCCGGCAGCCGCTCGACGGCTTCGTTGTTCTCGGTGTTTGCAGCGCTCGCAGTCGTGCTGGGTGCGGTGGGAATTTACGGCGTGATTTCCTACTCGGTCGCGCAACGCACGCGAGAAATCGGCATTCGCATGGCGATGGGTGCACGACGCCAGGAAGTTCTTGTCCTGATCGTAGGCCAGGGTGCGTGGTTAGCGCTTGCGGGCGTCGCGGCAGGGTTGCTGGGCGCACTGGCACTGACGCGCTTGATGTCTAGCCTGTTGTACGGGGTGGGAGCGTCGGATCCATCGACGTATGCCGCCGTGGCGCTGCTGCTGGTGTCGGTCGCGATCGCCGCCTCGTATATCCCCGCGCGCCGCGCGATGCGCGTCGATCCGGTAGTGGCCTTGCGCTATGAGTGACACCCGACCAGCACTTGCAGGGGCACGGCTTCGCTGTGCCCCATCCCGGCAATACCGATCCCCAAGGGCAGAGCTGTTCGCCACGCGCAAACAGGAGCACAAATCGTGAAACTCCCAGGGCGCCGGAAACAACAGGAACTCAACGAAGAGCTCGACAGTCACTTGAAAATGGCGAGCCAAGATCACCTCGACCGCGGCGGACTCCCTGACGAAACTGGCCACTCGGTCCGCCGCGAATTCGGCAATGTAGCGCTGGTACAGCAGATCACCCGCGACCAATGGGGCTGGCTCTGGCTCGAAGAGTTCCTGCAAGACCTGCGCTACGGAGCCCGCTCCTTGCGAAAAAATCCCGGCTTCACGGCCATCGCCATCCTCACCCTCGCTCTCGGCATCGGCGCCAACACTTCCCTGTTTTCCGTGGTCAACGGGGTGCTCCTCAATCCGCTGCCTTACCTGCACTCCGAGCAACTCATCACCCTTCATGAGAGCAAGCCGAATTTCAAGAACGGGTCGGTTTCCTATCCCAATTTCCTCGACTGGCAAAAAGACAACCACACTTTTTCCGCGATGGCCGTAACCCGCAGATACACGTTCAGCCTTACCGGTCTGGGCGAGGCCGAGCAAGTGCGCGCGCGATTCGTCTCTTCGGACTTTTTCTCGGTCATCGGCGTGAATCCCGTACTGGGTCGCGCGTTTGCTCGGGGCGAGGACAAGATTGGAGCCGCGCCGATAGCGTTGATCAGCGCAGGCTTTTGGAACCGTAAATTTGGTGGCTCGCCGGATGTGCTGGGCAAAACCCTGAACCTGGACGGCAAGGCTTACACCATCGTCGGCGTAATTCCCGCCGGCTTCGATCTCTTGTTGCAGAGCGTCCGAACGCCCGAGGTCTACGTTCCGATCGGCCAGTGGAGCAATTCGCTGCTGACGCAACGCGGCGCCGGGCTCGGAATTCACGGCATCGGGCGTCTCAAGCCGGGTATCACCATCGAGCAGGCCGCCGCTGACATGGATGGCGTCACCAATAGCCTGGCGCAAACCTTCCCCGACGCCGATAAGGGCATCGGTGCGAGTCTCGTTCCGCTGCGCAAAGAAATTCTTGGGGACGTGCAACCGGTTCTGCTCGTCCTGCTGGGCGCGGTTGGATTCGTGCTCCTGATCGCGTGCGTAAATGTCGCCAACCTTTTGCTGGCGCGCTCCACCGGGCGCACGCATGAATTCGCCATTCGTGCCGCGCTCGGCGCCGGGCAGTGCCGACTGGTCCGGCAACTACTCACCGAAAGTATTCTCCTGGCGTTGGCGGGCGGCGTGCTGGGCGTGATTCTCGCGCAGTATGCAACGCAAGCTGCTTTGCGGGTACTGCCCTCGCAACTTCCGCGCGCGGCGGATATCCGCATCGACACACATGTGTTGCTCTTCACGCTATTGGTTTCGCTGCTCGCCGGAATTCTTTTCGGGCTGGCTCCGGCGCTGAAAACATCGCAAACCCGTTTACATGAAACGTTGAAAGAAAGCGGCCGCGGAGGAAGCGGCACGCGTAGTCGCGCGCAAGGAGTTTTTGTGGTGGTCGAGATGGCCATGGCGCTGGTGCTTTTGGTTGGCGCGGGGTTAACCATTCGCAGCCTTGTCACGCTGTGGAGCGTCGATCCCGGTTTTCGGCCCAACAACGTCTTAACATTCGGCTTGTCGCTGCCGCCCTCGCTGATCAATGCGCCACCCGCCGCCATCCGCGCCTACGTGCGCGATCTCGACGCCAAATTCGCTGCTACCCGCGGCGTCGAGGCAGCCTCGCAATCCTGGGGCGCCTTCCCCATGGGGTCCGATGATGAACAGCTTTTCTGGATTGATGGCCAGCCCAAACCGACCAACGAGAACGACATGAAGTGGACGCTCAGTTACGTCGTCCAGCCTGGCTATCTCAAGGTTATGAGTATTCCGCTCGAGCGCGGACGCTTCTTCAGCGTTCATGACGATGAGCGTTCGCCATTCGTGGCCGTCGTGGACGATGTCTTCGCGCGAAAATATTTTGGCGACGAGGACCCGCTCGGAAAGCGCGTTCGCATGGATCGCATCGATCTCAGCGGCAACAGCACGCTGGTCCAGATTGTCGGCGTTGTCGGGCATGTGCACCAGTGGGGGCTCGACTCCGACGGCACGCAGGAACTCCGCGCGCAGATGTACCTTAACTGTTTGCAGATGCCTGACGATTACATCGCCACCGTGCCAGGAGGCGGTGGGACGTTCATGGTTGTGCGTAGCACGTCTGCGGGGCCGCACCTGCTCGATGCGCTGCGCCAGACCAACCGGCAAATCAACGGCGAGCAGGTCATCTACGAACCGCAGACCATGGACGACATTATTTCTGGCACGCTGGCATCGCGGCGTTTCTCGACCATTCTGCTTGGCGTCTTCGCTGCGCTGGCGCTGTTGCTCTCGGGCATCGGTATCTACGGCGTCATCTCCTATCTGGTTGGCCAGCGCACGCGCGAGATTGGCCTGCGTATGGCGTTGGGCGCGAGCCGCCTAGGCGTGCTGCGCATGGTCTTGCGCCAGGGCGCGAGGTTGGCGGCGTTCGGCGTGCTGATCGGTCTCGGCGCGTCGCTCGCACTTACGCAGCTCATGGGCAGCATGATCTACGGTGTGAGCGCCACCGATCCGCTCACGTTTATCGGCGTGGCCATAATCCTGACGCTGGTGGCGCTGGCCGCTTGCTACCTCCCAGCCCGCCGCGCCACGCGCGTCGATCCCATGGTGGCCCTCCGCTATGAGTGACCGCCATTGCCGGAAATCCTTTGTAGGGGCACAGCACTGCTGTGCCCCACCTCGGCAATCCCGATCCGTAGAGGCGCGCTTTAGCGAGATCGTTCCAGCCTAGGAGCAAAACGGATGAACTTTAGACGCGATGATCGCAAGCAGGAAAATCTCGAGCAGGAAATCAAAAGTCATCTGCGAATGGCAGCCCAAGATCGCATCGATCGCGGCGCTTCGCCTCGGACGGCCGATTCCGCGGCCCGCCGCGAATTCGGAAATGTCGCGCTAATCGAAAATGTTACCCGCGATCAGTGGGCGCAGACCTGGCTCGAAGATCTGCTGCAGGATTTGCGTCATGGCGCTCGTTTACTGCGACGCAATCCAGGATTCACCTTTATCGCCGTCCTCACCCTGGCTCTCGGCATCGGAGCGAACACCGCGATCTTCAGCCTGGTAAGTGGCATACTTTTGCGTCCACTGCCGTATTCCCATCCGGAACGGCTTGTCAGCGTAACGGGCACCTATCCCAACTATCCCACCTATCCCAAAGGCGCTCTGGTCGCCCTTCGCGCACAATCCCGCACCATGGATTTGGCCGGCTATGTCGAAGGCTACCAGTTTAATCTCACCGGTCTCGGCGATCCCATCCGGCTGAATGGCACCTTCGTTTCCGCTGAACTGTTTTCCGTCCTCGGCGCGGACGCCGCGATCGGAAGAACTTTCCAAGCCGGTGAAGACCTGGCCGGCCAAAACAGGTTCGTGATTCTGAGCCAGTCTCTCTGGCAGCGGCGCTTCGCCTCCGACCCCAACATCATCGGTCACTCAATCAACCTCGAAGGCGTTGCGCGCCAGATCGTCGGCGTGATGCCGCGCGACTTCCGTTTCCCGTCGCCGCAATCCGACGTCTGGATTCCGCTTGACTTGGATTCGCGCAACGCCTCCACGTATTGGGCCGGCGATTTCATGCCGGTGATCGGCCGCTTGCGCCCCGGCGCCACCGCCCAACAAGCCGACGCCGAAATCCGCTTGCTGCAATCACAACTCCCGCCATTGTTTCCCTGGCCCATGCCCAGCACTTGGAACGCAGGTGTTTCCGTCGCGTCGCTGCAAGCCGGTCTTGTCAGCGATGTACGCACACGCTTGCTGATCCTGCTGGTCGCCGTCGCTCTGGTGCTACTGATCGCCTGCGCAAACGTCGCCAACCTCACGCTGTCCCGCGCGTCGGTCCGCGAAAAAGAACTCGCCATTCGCGCCTCCATGGGAGCCGCCCGCCATCGCATCGTGCGCCAGCTGATCACCGAGACAGTGCTCCTGGCCGCGATCGGCGGAGCCCTAGGCCTGCTCTTTGCTGGATTTGGTTTGACGCTGCTGAAGTCCGCTCTACCCGCAGACACCCCGCGCCTCACCGACGTCACCATTGACTGGCGCGTTCTCTTGTTCACCGCGGTGCTGGTAATTTTCACCGGAATCGTCTCCGGCATCGCCCCAGCTTTTCAATCCGCGCGTGCCGAGCTCACCGAATCGCTCAAAGCCGGTAGCCGGGGCGCCACGCTTTCCACCAGCCGCCGCGTCCGCAGCATCCTGGTCGTCGGCGAACTCGCGCTCGCGATGCTGCTCGTCAGCGGGGCCGGCCTGTTGATTCGCAGTCTTTGGGCGTTGTCGCACATCAATCCCGGTTTCCGTTCCAACAACGTGCTCACCGCCCGTGTCACTCCCAACGAATCGTTCTGCAGCGAACCCGGCCGTTGCTTTTCCTTCTATCATGATCTGCTCGGCGGAGTGCGCGCGCTTCCCGGCATCAGCGACGCCGCGCTGGTCAACACTCTCCCGCTCAACGGAAGAGTGAGCAAGCGCTCTGCCAACGTCGAAGATTATCTGCCCACCAACGACAAGCCCGAGCCGCTGTTCTGGCTCAACGCCGTCTCCCCCGGCTATTTCAACACCATGCGCATTTCTCTTCTGCGCGGCCGCGAATTTAGCGAAGCCGACACTACCGGCAATCCGCGCACCGCCATCATCAGCGCGGATACCGCTCGCCGCTTCTGGCCCGGCCAGGACGCCGTCGGAAAGCACCTGCGTTTAGTTGGACAAAACGATTGGTGCACGATCGTAGGCGTAGCCTCCGACGTCCGCGGCTACAATCTTCGACAAAACACTCCCGAGTTCATGGACGGCATGATCTACGTTCCCTACGGCCCCGGCGCCACGCTTGAAAACGGCAGCGTTCCCGCCGAAATGACGCTCGTGATTCGCTCAGCTTCAGCCGCGCCGCAACTCGAACAATCTCTGCGCGGCCTGGCTTCCTCTCTCAATCCCGAAGCCCCCGTAAGCGAAGTCAAATCGATGCCGGCGATCCTGACCGACGCCGCCTCCGCGCCAAGATCGATCACTTCCCTTTTCGGCGCTTTCGCGGCCCTCGCACTCATCCTCGGCATCATCGGAATCTACGGCGTAATCTCCTTCTTCGTAGGCCAGCGCACCCGCGAAATCGGCATCCGCATGGCCTTGGGCGCGCAACGCCGCGATGTTCTCAAGCTCGTCGTGAACGAAGGCCTGTCGCTCACTCTGACCGGCATCCTCGTGGGCCTGCTCGCCGCCTTCGCCTTGACTCGCTTTCTAGGTACGTTGCTGTACGGTGTAAGCGCCACCGACCCACTCGATTTCGCCGTCGTAGCCGCACTCTTCGCCATCGTCGCGCTAGCCGCCTGCTACATCCCAGCGCGCCGCGCAATGCGCGTAGATCCGCTGGTGGCCCTCCGCTATGAGTGATCTCCCTCCAAATTTTGTAGGGGCGCGGCTTGCTCTGCCCGGCTTTTGCAAGGAGCGCCATCGATGAAATTTCCGTGGAATCGCAAACAGCGTGAAACCCAACTCAACGAAGAACTCCGCGCCCATCTGGAAATGTCCACACAAGATCGCATCCGTCGCGGCGCGACCCCCGAGCAAGCCACGCAAGCCGCCCGCCGCGAATTTGGCAACCTCGCTTTGGTGCAAACCGTCACCCGCGAGCCAATGGTCGTGGGCCTGGCTAGACAATCTCGCCCAAGACTTCCGCTTCGCCGCGCGCACCCTCCACAAAAATCCCGGCTTCACCACGGTAGCCGTCCTCACCCTGGCCCTAGGCATCGGCGCCAACACCGCCATCTTCTCGGTGGTCAACGCCGTCGTCCTCCGCCCGCTGCCCTTCCCTAATTCCCCCCAGCTTCTCGACATCTGCGCTCGTAGCACCTTGTTCGACTTTCCGCATTTAGGCGTCTCCCTGCCAGACGTCAACGACATCCGCGCAACCTCCACAACGCTCGCGTCTCTCTCCCCCTACCAACCCTCCTCGAAAGAACTGGTAGCCGACGGCAAACCCGATCGCGTCGAAAGCGCCGAGGTCTCCGAAGATTTCTTTCCGCTCCTCGGCATCCAGCCGCTATTTGGTCGCACGTTCACCTCGTCCGACATGCAACCCGGCAGCAACGTAGTCATCCTCAGCCAGCGCCTCTGGCGGGAACGATTCGGCAGTGATCCAGCAGCAATCGGAAAGTCCATTCTCCTGGATGGCCAATCGCAAACCATCATCGGCGTAATGTCCGAACAGCAGCAGCTGGACTTCGCCACCGATTCCCGGCTCTGGACTCCATTCGTGCCCACGGCAGAACAAGCCGCCGCACGCCAAAATCACTATCTCTCCGTGCTCGCTCGACGGAAGCCGCACACAACCGTCCAACAAGTGCAAAACGAGCTCGATACCATCGCCGCTCGCCTAGCCACCAGCTATCCCGACGCCGACAAGGGCTGGAGCTTGCACGCAACTTCGCTGAAATCCTCCTTGCTCGGCGACGCCAGCACCCCGCTGCTCGTTCTCTTTGGCGCCGTCGGGTTCGTCCTGCTGATCGCTTGTGCCAACGTCAGTAACTTGTTTCTCTCGCGCGGCTGGTCCCGTCGCCGCGAATTCGCCATCCGCTCCGCAATCGGCGCAACACGCGGCGCCCTGCTCCGCCAGCAACTGGTCGAAAGCTTGCTCGTCGCCATGCTCGGCGGCGCTTGCGCTTTCCTGATCGCCATGTGGACCTTGCAAGGCTTGCGTTCGCTGTTGCCGCCCGACACCCCTCGCTTGCAGAGTATCGGCATCGAAAGTGGCATGGCCTATTTCGCGCTGGCCGCGTCGCTTCTGGCCGCGCTGCTCTCGGGTCTTGCGCCGGCACTGCTTAGCGCGCGCCAGGACGTCGGCATTGCCATTAAACAAACCAGCACTGGTGCCGGCGCCGGTCCGTCGGGCAGCGGACACAATTTCCTGCGTCAAGCGCTGGTCATCGGCGAAGTGGCCTTAGCCGTAATTCTCGTGATTGGCGCGACGCTAGCCCTGCGAAGTTTTGCGCAGTTGCTCCGCAGCGATCCAGGATTTCGCCCCGACCATCTCGTAACGATGCGCATCGAATTTCCCGAATTTCGTTTTGCGAAGCCGGAACAAGCGACCGATTTCGTCCAGCAAATCCTCGACAACGCCCGCGCCGTGCCGGGCGTGGAAGCCGCTTCCGCCGGGGTCGTCTTTCCGCTCGGCGACTCCGTTTCTGAGTCAAAGTTCCAAACCGAGCAATCCGCGAACGATACCAAATCGCCCGACCAAATGGTGCGCAACAATCAAGTCGCGCCGGATTTCTTTCCTACCCTGGGTCTTCCATTGCTCGCAGGTCGCGACTTCAACCACGGCGACACACGCAGCGCGCCCAAAGTCTTCATCGTAAACGAAGAGTTTGCGCGCAAAGTCTTCGGCACCGTCGATGTAATCGGGAAACGCTTGTCCAACGACAAAGAGTCGGGCCATTTCCTCTGGGGAGAGATCGTCGGCATTGCCGGCAATGTTCGTGAAGCCCGTCCCGGCGACGAGCCGGTAAAGCCGGAAATTTACACGCCATTTTCGCAAGCGCGTATCGTTACCGGCGTTTTCCTCGTCCTGCGGACCGAACCCGATCCATTGACGATGGTCTCCGCGATCCAAGACCGAATCTGGACCCTCGACAAAAATCGCCCCCTCACCTCGATCAAAACGCTCGACCAGCAAATCGCCGAAAATAACGCAGCACCGAAATCGCAAAGCATGCTGCTTGGCGTTTTCGGCGCACTTGGCTTCCTCCTCGCGCTGGTCGGCGTGTATGGCGTAATGTCCTACCTGGTTTCGCAGCAGACTCGCGAGATCGGCATCCGCATGGCGCTCGGCGCCGCACCGAACGGCATCCTCCGGCTGGTTATCTCCCACGGATTAAAACTCACGCTGGCCGGCGTAGCCATAGGCCTCGGAACGTCGCTGGCCCTAACGCGTTTCATCAGCAGCCTCCTGTTCGGCGTCAGCCCCACCGATCCGCTCACCTTCGCCGCCGTCGCCATCTCGCTCACGCTGGTTGCCGTCGCCGCGTGCTGCAGCCCCGCGCGCCGCGCCATGACCGTCGACCCCCTGATCGCCCTGCGCCACGAGTGAAGCTCCCCGCGACGCCGGTCAGCCCAAAGCGGTAGTCAGTTTCCGGTTGGCGTTCTATCACCGCTTTGCCGGCCCTTGTGTTAGCCTCCGGACCGCAGAAATAATGCCTGTCTGTAGTCACACCCAGACCTACAGACCGCATTGATTGGAGAGCCATGACGAACCATAGCGCGAAGTTGCTGGTGCTCTGCTTCACGCTTGTTTTGGTCACTTGCAGCCATAACGCGGTCGCGCAGGAACCGCCAGCTAACGTCGCTGGCAATTGGACAATTGACTCAAAGGGCCCGGATGGCAGGGACCGAACGCAAGCTATTCAAATTACACAACAGGGCGAAGGAATCAGTGGTCATTATCAAGGTCCGGGACAAGAGGGAGAACTGGAAGGAACGATCCTTGAGCAACATATCTTGTTCCGGACCAAGACCCGCACGGTGCTGACGTTTCGAGGCAGAGTAGACGGTCCCCGCACGGACCGCACGGTCCAAGGCAGGACGATCAGCGGGACGTATCGAGACGAGCACGGCGAGGGGAACTGGCACGCGGTTCGTTCAGAGTGAAAGAGCCTGCTTGACCCGGACCGCAAGGTCGTCGTCGCCTTGTGCCGCGGGTCGGAACGCGGTATACTACGGTATTAGTGGAATCGAACTCCTGGTGTCGTCCCCTCTTAAACCAAGGTGTTTGCCATGCGGAAGACCCTCAAGCGACTTTGGCATCAGCAGTCCGGCCAAGATGCAGCCGAATATGCCCTCCTAATCCTTGGGATCGCGATGGTAATTGTCGCTGTGCTTTACGCGTTCAGCGGCTCCACAGGTCATAGTTTCGGCGCGGCTACGAATTCCGTCATCGGTGGCTCTTCTGGCGGCTCGGGAGGAGGCAGCGGAGGTGGCGGCGGAAGCACCGGTGGCAGCGGCGGCTCGGGTGGAGGCGGCGGCCAAGGCAGCGGCGGCGGCAGTGGTAGTGGCGGAAGCGGCGGTAGTGGTGGCTCCGGCGGAAGTGGTGGTAGTGGCGGCTCTGGCGGAAGCGGCGGCGGCGCTGGAGGCACCGGCGGCGGCGCACCCCCTCCTCCCAGACCCTCAGGCTCGTAACCTACGGTTCAGCAGGGCCGCGCCAGGCGAGCTAGATGTTCCCTGCGGTTAACCTCACGCAATTCATCGTTCGATCCCTTCAAAAGATTCTCCCGTTTCCTTTCTCTGCTAACCGGTGCAGTTGCTGACCCGAAGAGCGAAATTGTCATTCTGAAGGCATGGGACCAGGACGCCTTCGGAACTCAACCTCGCGAAGTCCGGAACGATGCGCCGAATGCACTTCTCACCTGACTCATTTAGTCCGCCCTGAAACTAATAGCGCTCCCTTCGTATCTAACTACGATGGGACGCCGCCTGGAACTCGACGCACTGCGCGGGCTAATGCTGGTATGGATCACGCTCACCCACCTTCCGACCACAGCCAGCGCCCACGTCAACCAGCCCTTCGGATTCGTTTCCGCGGCCGAAGGCTTTATCTTCCTGTCAGCGCTCTTCACCGGCCGCATTTATTACCGCATGGCCCAACACGACGGGTACCGCCCTATGACCCTGAAGTTGTGGTCGCGCACCCTGCGCCTGTACGGCTACCACGCTCTCCTGCTGGCCTTTGCCTTCCTCGTCGCGGTGCCGATCGCGTCCCGCGGGAACCGCCCAGGTCTGCACAATCTTCTCGATTTCTATTTCATCGCCGGAGCCAAACAAGCCATCACCGAAGCCGCGCTCCTGATCTACCGCCCTCCCTTGCTGGATATCCTGCCGATGTACATCATTTTTCTGATTTTCACTTCGGCCGCGCTCTTATTGACTCGCCGCGTCGGCTGGAAACCAGTTTTGCTGTCGGCCCTGGTGGTCTGGATGTGTGCGCAATTCGGGTTTCGCCAATCCGAGCACGCTTTCATGAGCAAAATCGTTCCTACGCGCATTCCGTTGAATGAAATGGGCTCCTTCGATCTTTGGGCCTGGCAATTCCTGTGGATCGCAGGCATCTGGCTTGGCGTGCGCTGGGGACAAGACGATCTGCCCATAGAAAAGTGGGCCAGGCGCGCGGCTATTCCTGCGCTGCTCATTGCTTGCCCGCTGTTCGCCTTGCGCCGTGCCCTGGATCACGGCGTGGAGCTCGGCCCCTACGAGTTCCTGTTCGACAAGTGGCACCTGGGACCCATTCGACTGCTGAATTTCGTAGCCGTGGCGGCGCTCCTGATCGTGGCGCAGTCGGTCTTGAAGCCGCTGGCCATCCGCCCTCTGGTATTGATGGGACAGTCCTCGCTGCAGGTCTTCTGCGTGCACCTTTTGTTTTGTTTCGCCGGGCTCACGCTGTTGGGCAATGCCGCGATGTTAAGCGGTTGGCGACAATTCGAGCTGCTGGCCGCCACCTTCACCGCCATGCTGCTGACTGCAAAACTGTTCTCCAGGAGCGAAGCCAAGCACGAGCGTCAACCCAAGACCGACGCTCCCCAAGGAGTGAAGACCGGCACATCTTTGCCGCCGCAAGTGCAACCTGCGCCTGAAGCGGTCCCCCCGACCACCGGCCCAATGCCCGCCGTCGCTGCGACTCCAGGCGATTGATTCTGCTTGTACTCCCCGGCAGAACGCAGTTATAACCACCCAGCCAGCGATTCAGGGAAAGCAAGTTTCGTCTTGGGAGCCATACGATGAAATTCTTGTGTGCGGTTGCGGGCTTGCTGTTCGCCAGCGCAATCCTGAGTGCTACGGCTTCGCGCCAGGAGACCAACGACTCACTCTCCGCCGAAGTGCTCGCGGCGGAAACTGCCCGCACTGCAGCGTTGGTTCGCGGCGACGTAGCGGCGCTTGAGAAAATTCTGGCTGATGACCTCACCTACGTGCATGCCAGCGGAAAGGTCGACACCAAGGCCAGCATGCTGGAGGCCATTCGTTCCGGCCAGGTTCACTACATTTCCTGGCAGAGCAAATCCATGCACGTGCGCGCGCTGAGAGACACCGCGGTGCTCAACGGAGAGTATCTCGTGCGTGTGACCGACCGCCGCGTACAACCCGACCCTTTTGACATCAACATTTTCGTCTTGTCGGTCTACGCAAAGCGCAGCGGCTATTGGCAGCAGATCGCCTGGCAATCCACCCGAGACGTCGCGCTCTCCCCGCTGCCCGTAAATCATTAGACGTATCTCACGAGCGCTCTTTGGGGGTTGGAGCTTTAGCTCCGGCATTTAGAGCCAGGAAATACCGGGCTTCAGCCTCGGAAGAGACTCTTGCCCTCACCTGACTGTTTTGCGAAAAGAACCGGACAGATGGTTGACGATCGGTGCCGGCGAGGTGTGCGAGGCTTACCGCTGGCGCAAGTCCTGTCCCGGCCGCCGCTTTTTCGCATAAATCGCTTTCACGACGCTTTGCGGCGCTATCGTTGGAATCTTGTTCGCTCTGCCCAGCTCTCTTGCGTTCTGAACCGCCGCCCGCAGCAAGCCGGTAAGGTAAGCATTTTTCAAATCCCGCGCCTCACGGATTGTGACGTGACGGACCTGTTTCCCGTTCCCCTGTAGAATTCCATGCGAGTCCGCCAGATCGACGCCCCGGTTGAAACCCAAATTCACGTGCTTCGCGTATATCGCGATATGACAAAAGCTTTCTTTCAGCCGCCCCGTAAACGAATACCCCATCGCCACCGCGTTATACGCGTCGTAAATCGTCTCCGTAGCCCGCGGAGTCTCGGTCAGCACAAACCGTCGCACCGCCAGGGCCAACGCGGCAATCCGATCGTCGTACGCCCCCAAAAACTCCAGCAACTCCGGTATCGGCGCTCGAACTTTCATGCTCTCCGCCTTTAACGATCCGCGACGCTCGCCCGTTTTCTTCCATCTTCGAGTTACGCAGCGACCCTTCTGCGATGGGGCTCCGTCATTTCAGATTCTCCCCAGTGCGGTTCGGTCTGGCAATGAAACTTGTCCTCGACAGGTCCCCCGCCGTTGTACAGCGGGGCGAGATAGATCCCGTGGCGTGCGGCAATTGTTTCCATCTCTTCGACTCGCTCTGGAGTGATGGACCCTCGTCCCTGAGAAAAGGGTTCGAAGCGTCCCTCGAGAGCAAGAGCCACGCCTTCGAGTAGACATCCGTGTACCACATCGGGGAATGGGTGGCGATTTAGAATCCCGTTAAAATCCGGCGCGAACCTCATTCCGCCCGTGATTTGTCCCAGACCTCCGAAGAAGATTCTGCTGTCGGGCATTTCCGCGCTTGGGGAGAGGTTCTTCGGGTAGCCGGCATCGCAAACAACGGCGTCGGGAGCGACGCGGTCCAGCAGAAGCGAAGACGACGCAAGGCTCGCGGCGCAGATCACGACGTCGGCCGGTGTGGAAAATTGCTGGAGATTGGTCGCTATCTCTACCTGAACTCCATCGGCCTGCAACTCCGCCGCGAGCCTGCGCAGTCGCTCCACGTTGCGCGCTCTGAGCAGCACGCGTTTCACGAGAGGCGCCAAGCAGCGGGCGCACCCGGATACCCACATCTCCCGTTGCTCCCACGACGAGCACCGTCGATCTGCTGATGTCCCGATCCACCAACGCGCACATCTTCCGGATGCCCTGAACGATGAAAGCAACGGTCAACGTATTGCCTGTCGTAAAAACCGTGTCGCGTCTTTCCGGAAGCTGATCGAAGTTGCCCTCGATCAGAATGGAACTAAATCCCCCGAGACTCACGATCTTCGCTCCTGCCTTGATCGCGCAGGCCGCCGCCCCGCGAACCCGCGCGATATTCTCATGCACGTACGCGGCTTCCAAGCGGTCGGGTGGAATGAAGGAGTCGATGTAGAGGCCGTGCGCCTTTGCGCCGGCCGTCGATCCGATGTCGACATAGCAGACGGCCCTAGGCGGAATCCAAGGAAGAATATCCTTGATCTCGTCGTCGGGCAAAGGCGTACGTTGCGGGCCGCGCAGGACGCCGAGTACGTCAGCGACCGCTCGCCAACTTTCCTGATGACCGATCAGAGCGAAATCGACCACGATAGCCCGCCCTCCAGGGCTACACCGGCAGCTGCGTCACCCATGCGAGCGTGACCTCGCCGGGTATCCCGAGCATGTCGAGCGTCTTCAGATACTGCTGCAGCGACGCCCCGCGAAGTTCGGCTGCCGACAAGCGGACGTCGAACAGCGACGGCTTTACACAGCTGGCGTGGCAAACTTCGCAGTGTCCATCCTTGCATTCCTTGGCCAGCATCTGCGCGAGCGTGGTCATCACATCGAGATGCAACCGGTGAACCTTGTCGTCGAAGCGCTGCGGGTCCAGAGCTCGCTCCGCTCTAAGAATCGACATGGCGTGATCGACGTGATCTTCTTCCTCGGCCGCGATCCGGGCAAAGGTCTGGCCCAGGCTTCCCGGCGCCACCTTCCCGACGCGCGCATAGCTTGCGACAGCGAACGATTCCAGCATGATTTCTTGTACGATCAGGCAAGCGATAAAGTCTCGCTCGGCGATGCAGCCCAGGAAGGCTTCGCGGAGGCGCTTCCAGTGTTTTGCGTCGACGTTATTGAGGACCTCCACTCCAATCTTGCGGCCCTCGGCCGCGAACGAAGCGGCATGACCGCGTTCTCCCTCCGCATGCTCCAAAGCATCGGCTACTTCCGCGGGATCGTCGCAGATCTCCGATAAGGAGGCGTAGTTCATAGCGGCGAGTAGTTCGCCGGTCACCGCTTGTGCCAGGATGTCCTGCCAAATCGGAGCACTGGTTGAGAGAGAAGTACATTCCATAGGTGAGCCGTTGACATCAATAAGTGGTTCCATGCGTCCTCCCAAAGTTTGAAGTAAGCGTCACAGCGGTGATCCTGCTCGTTTCCCTTACGCGAAGCATTGAATAAAAATCGCAAGCGATCAGATCGGCTCCCGATAGCGGCGCAGCCGCACCGCTGCCGCCAGCAATCCCGCCGCAACTACAAGCCCTACCCACAGGCCCGGGCTGCTCAGGAATTTCCCCGGGGTGAGTTGTGCCAGCGGAATAAAATGCGGATCGATCGGGGCGCCATCCGGCGTATGAAAGGACAAAGCGTTCGCCGCGAATCCAATCGAGCGGTCTCTCAGCAGGGAGCCGAAATACGAAGTGCGGAACGCAATCCTTTCGAAGATGCTGATCGCCAGGAACGGTAACACCGCCCATAGAAAGGTTGCGCGCCGCGCCCACCCGGAGACCAGCAACAGCCACGCGTAGAGCGGCGCATGCCAGAGCGCCATCACCGTCAATCCGTAGAACAGTACCAATTCCATCTGGAACAGTGGCGACAGCGGCGCGACACTCCCGCCCTTCATCACCAGCACCGCGGTGTCCAAAACCAGCATGACCAGATGCAGGGCAAGGGTGACCCCGAAGACCACCAGCGGCAGCACCACAAGAGGAATACTGGCCTTCGCGAGCACGGTCGTAAGGTCGGAAACCGGCAACGACTTCCAAAACAGGATGCTGCGGTCGCGTCGCTCGCCGTGCAGCGCGTCCAGCGAGTAGAAAATCCCAACCAGGAAGCCCGTCAGCAGCAGCACCCATGCGGCGTGAGCGTATGGCATGGCTAGGAATACCTGCCGATGCGCCTCATCCGGCGCCGCCTGTGCATGCTTGCTGTGCGAAAAGCCCATCATGCCGATCAGGAAACCGAGCAACCCGACGCCGGCCACAGCCAGTGGCGCGATGTAGATGGAACGGTTCTCCCAAAGTTCGCGCCGGATCGACCAGTACAGCGGCCGATTCGCGGACAAGACCGGAGGCGCCATTCGCTGCGAGTCGATGGCCTCGGGCATGGCGTTGGATGGAATGCTCATCGAACCGCTCCTTGCGCCGTGCTGCTTTGATTGCCCAGCACCGCAACAAACAAGTCCGCTATGCTCGGCGTGCGCACCTCGCCCAGCGCGGCGAGTTGCTGGCGATCCACGTGATCGAACAGCAAGATGCTGCGCCCCAGCACTTGCCGCTCATGAATCGGCTTGAGCATCCGGGCGGCGGCTACCTGTTCGGGATGCACCATCACTTCCAGATAGCGCGATTCGAATTCTTCCATGCTGCACTGCAGCACGATGCGGCCCCGGTTAATGAACATGACATCGGTGAGCACGTCCTGTATTTCTTCCACCTGATGCGTCGTTACCACGATGGTGCGGCTCCGATCGAAGTAGTCGTTCAGCAGCGAATCGTAGAATTGCTTGCGATACAAAATGTCCAGGCCCAGAGTCGGCTCGTCCAGCACCAGTAATCTCGCGTCAATGGCCATCACCAGAGCGAGGTGCAGTTGAGCCACCATGCCCTTCGACAATTCGCGGACCTTGCTGGCGCTCCCGATGTTGGTCTTCGCCAGAAAACCTTCCGCCTTCGCCCGGTCGAATCGCGGGTGCACGCCGGCCACGTAGTCCAGTGCCTGCGAAACCCGAATCCAGCGCGGCAATACCGCCACATCGGCGACGAAGCAAACATCGCGCATGAGCCGCTCGCGCTCGGTCCAGGGGTCGCGCCCGAGCACTTTCAACGCTCCCTGATATTGGGTCAGGCCCAGAATCGCGTTCAGCGCGGTGGTCTTGCCGGCGCCGTTGGGACCGATGAGTCCCAGGATGCGGCCTTCTTCCACCCGCAAATCGATGCCGTCCAACGCGATGGTTGTTCCAAACGCCTTACGAAGCCCGCGTGCTTCTATGCTTGGCATGGCCTTAGCGTTCCTCCTCGGGGGGATTCGGCTCGGTCTCCGGCTGTGTGGCATCCGAAGCCAACGGCCCGGTTGTCCGGCCCAGAAGTTCTTCCGCCTTCAGTCCGAGACGCTGAATGGTTGCGTAGACCCTAGGCCATTCTTCGCCAAGAAACTTCTGCCGTTCGCCTTGCAGCAGCAGACGGCGTGCCCCGTCATTGATGAACATGCCGAGACCTCGCTTGCTCTCGACCAGTTGCTCGTCGACCAGCTGTTGATAGCCCTTCAGAACCGTGAGCGGATTGACCCGGTATTCGGCCGCGACATTGCGCACCGACGGCAGCGGATCGCCCTCTTTGAGCACGCCATCGAGGATCATCGCCACCACGCGGTCGCGAAGCTGGCGGTAAATCGGCTGACTGTCGTTCCACTCACGGTCCATCATGAGTTCCAGATAGTCTCTAGTAAGATATCGTTGGTCATTTTGACCGCTGCAAGTCGAAGTGCGCGTGGAACGGCTTGTCCCCGGGCATCATGTACGTCCAGTCCTCGGTGTGATGGTTCTCGTCAACGACTGTGAACAGAGCGTGGTACATGTGTCCATATTCATTGCCCCCGGAAAGATCGAGGAACTCGAATTCCACCTTCTTTCCGTCCGGTGAGATTTTGGCCGTCATGCGCGGGCGGTTTCCGGCGTCACAATAATGAACCAGCGTGAGGCGGCCACTATCCATATAAAGCATCGTGACCGGATGGTCGTAACGCGTCGCATCCAACGGCGTTCCCGCTTCTTGCATTTCATGAACGAGCGTGTTTCCCCTGGACGTGGTACGCAGCGAGACGTGCACTGGCTTGCTCATGTCCATGCCGGTTTGCGGCGGGTCGAGGGTCACCGGGCCTTCCCAGTTCCCCGCTAGAGTTTTCAAGGTGTCGAAGGACTTTTGCGCCTCCGACTTTGGCGCCTCCGACTTTGGCGCGTCGGTCTGGGCGAAAGCCGCAGTGGAGAGCGACATCAGAACAACGGCGGACGACATAAAACGAAGGAATTTCATGTTTCATTCTCCTTAGCTCTTTGCGAGTCAGAATCTTGTCTCGCATATTTCAGAGGGTCGGCGATCCCTCGCTCGATCTCTAGTGTTATAGTTAACTACATCACTAAAACAATTGCAAGGGCTTTTTTTGATTTCCTTACATTGTTCCCTATTCACTTCAAAAATATGGACTTACAGGATGAGCAACGCTCTCGACGGAGGGTCATTCCGAGGCAGGCCGAAGCAAGCGTCCGAAATACACTGGTTCGGATCTTTGGACAGGCCCGGTCGCCTGCGAAATCTTGTCCCTGACATTTAGTTACCACTGCATTACTACGTATCGTGTTGCCGGACTTGTTTATCTTACGAGTGGTCTGCGATCCTGCCTTCCAAACAAAGTAAACGATGTGGTCGTGGAATGCGGCAACTTGCTGTACCAGCCCTCCTTGAGCGGTACATTGCTGGCGAAGTTGCATCTCCGTCAGAAGTACGTCAAGTTTGGCGCCCACCCCTGCTGGCACATCCAGATTCGAGAGACCATGCCGAACAAAAGTTACCTCAGGTTACAAATCCAAATAGCCGGCGTTCATCACAAGCTGCTGGGCGTAAAGATTACGTACGGACGGCATAGTGCAACTTGACCACGCCGTCTGTGAACTTCGTGCAGGAGATCAGTTTTAATGGAAGGGTGCGACGATCGGGCGCGATCAATGGAATGCCTTCGCCTATGAACGTGGGAATCACGTGAATCATGAACTCGTCGATCTCTCCTTCGTCGAGAAAGGACGCAATGATGCCAGCGCCACCCATCATCCAGATGTCTTTCCCCTTTTTCGCCCGCAGACGGGTTGCGAACGTTTTGATTGGTTCGTTCACGAACTCCACGCCCGCGGGCGCTGCTGGTTGCACCGGACGGCGTGTGAAGACATAGTTTTTGACGTTGGTATCGAAGGCCGACCCGGACACGCCTTTCCTTTGAAAGTCGAGCGCCATATCGCATGTCTTCCTGCCCCACAGGATCGTGTCGATCGATTTATAGAACGCACCCATGCCATAGTTGCCTTTGGGACGAGGACGGTCGAGCCAGTCGACGGAGCCCTCGGTCCGGGCAATAAAGCCGTCGGCACTCGCGGCGATGTAGACGAGGATTTTTCGCTTGCGGACCATAGCGCGACAATGACCCGATCCTAATGCGGAACGCCTTAGGATTTCAATCCAGTGGCTTGGGGAAGAAGGCGCTCCCCGGTCACGTTCCCGTCGCGTTTGGATCGGGAATCCAGACTTTCACCACAGGCTGCTAGGCCGGCTTTGCTGCAATTTAACGCGGTGGCCCTTGCAAGCAATCGGGCGGAAACCCTAATTCCTACTGGCAATTCGGGATCACGACGGTCTTCGGGGCTTTCCGGTCTCCGTGCAATCGACCTGGCCCCCCTTGTTGGCACGGGGAGGAACGGGAGGGCAGGATTCCAACTTTCTTGGATTGAACGTGATTTCGCTACCATACGGCCCATGCCGCACAAGAAATTTAGCAAACTCCAAGACGAGAACTTTGAAGTGTCAAAACGCATGCATGCGCCTAAGACTGTTCCACGTCGCTTGTTGGCGAAGGCGACCGCATTCTCCAAGCACCGAAATGGGCGTCTCAAACGGGCTTTTCGGTTCGTTCTGTAATGAGGCCCTGAAGCCCCGCCTCTGCCGCCGTTAGTGCATGGCCTTCTTCGCTGCCAGCTTCTACCGGGCTTAACCGTCTCTGTTCGATAGCCGCGAGAGCTTCATAGATCCGAATCATCATTCGTTCATTATCTGTCTCGCAGACAGCGGCCATATATACGTTCTGCCAAGCGTAGGAAGTTTCTGGATTGTTCATCGCACCAACTCCTTCCGACCTGACTTGGGCCTATGGGACGGAGTCTACGCCCTCGTACAAAGGGCGGCAAATCAACAAATGTGGCCATATGAGACCAACGCGGACAACCCTCCATCTGCGTAGATACGGAGACCCTATTCGTCGCTCGATAGTACCGGATGGTTTGAGCGATAGCGTACTCAGGTATGTTACGGCATCTCCGGTATGGTAAAAGTCTCGCCAGACGATACGGTTGAGGCAGGTCCGATATGCCAAGATGGACTCTTCGATGCGGCAACTGCAACTTCGAGTTTACCCACTCTATGATTGAGAAATCCGGATTCGCGAATTTTCTCGAACCGCCAAAGCCTGAATTTCCGCCGGGCGGCCCTGTGTTGGAAGGTCCGAATTGCGGGCACAAAGATACGTGCCGGCGGATCGAACTCGCCTATCAATCTTATTAGATCGTGAGTATAGGTGCCGCTGGATAACGGCGAAAACAACGCTCGCCGTTGGCCTCCGAAATCAAACCAGACTCGGCTAACCAATTACGGGACGCTATGCACCAACGCGCAGGGCAACTATTCAAAAAACTCGACGCGCCTTCGTGGCTATGGGCGAGCGTGGTTGACCTTGTCGCTCAGCACGAGACCGCCTATCTGGAACACTGCCACAGGTACGCGCTCGAAGCCTTTCAAAATAACCGCGGCCCTTAAAGTTTTTTTCACGCACCTGGAGCACCTAGCTCTCACGGCTCACACCGCGGAACGCGTGCGCGTAAGCCATGAGAGGGAACGGGCCAATTCGACAGTCAGCAATCTTGTTAGAAGGGTGCGATGCAACGTAGGGCATCCATCGGTCTGATTTCAGCGTATGGTGTTCCTTGGGGTGGCGGGCGTATGGTATCCACAAACGTTCAATCGGCAAGTACTGGATCGGAATTGCAACGACGCGTCAATGACCGCTTTGGTGTGCTTCCGAATTTCTTCATGCTCTCTCCGGAGACCCCCGAGATTACCGAAAAACTATGGGGTTTTGCCGAAGCAGCCTATCTCGATAACCCCCTGCCGTCTGTTTTTAAGGAACGGCTTTTCGTTCACCTTTCTCGTTTTTGCGCAGTCCGCTACTGCATTGCCCGCCATACCGGCTTCTTGACTGGACTTGGTCGTCCCTCAGGCGACAAGGATTCCCGCACTGCAAGTGTTTCGGATGTAGTGAAATTGCTGCGGAGGCCTCTGGCACGCGGGCCTGAGCTAAAGTCGCTCTTTTCGGCTTGCTCAAACCTCTCCGCGCCGCTTGTGGAAATGCCCACTGCCGACACGCAAATCGAAGATGGGCTCTTTACTTTTGCGAGTCATGTATTCCTGCAATCGGCGGACGCCCCGGAGTGTCTGGAGACACTGGAACGGTTGCTAGGCACGGTTCGACTTCAGTACCTGCTGCTTTTCTTGGCGTTCGTTCGGGCCGCGCACTACTGGACTAAAGTCCATCCTGAAATCCAGTTTGAGGATGACGTCAAGCAACTTCTCGCGACGCACGAAGTGCTGGCTAGTTGCATTCTCGACGATCCGGAAGCCAGCATAGACAAGGCCACTCAGTCCATTTTGGACGAGCTTCCAGCATTGCGTGTGAAGGCCGATAAGGCGATCGGCTTGCTTGCCTCTATCGTAGATTCTTCCGAGGACGCGATCGTCAGCAAGACTCTAGAGGGCGTCATCAACAGTTGGAACGCAGGCGCTGAGCGTCTCTTTGGATACACAGCCAAAGAAGCCATAGGCAAGCACATCTCGATGCTCATTCCGATCGACCGCCTCGACGAGGAAACAAATATCCTTGCGAAAGTCAGCCAAGGCGGGCGGATCGATCATTTCGATACCATTCGCCTGCGAAAAGATGGCACTACACTGGAGATATCACTGTCAATTTCCCCAGTCAGAGACGCCGCAGGGAAAATCATCGGTGCTTCGAAAATAGCACGCGATGTCACAGGACGTAAGAGGGTCGAGCGCGAATTGCAGGAAAGCGAGCAACGTTTTCGCACGCTGGCTGATGCGCTCGATACTCAAGTGCAATTTCGAACTCAAGAGTTGCGGAGGCGAAACACTGAGATCCTTCAGCAGTCGGATCAGCTTCGGGATCTTTCAGGAAGATTGATGCTTGCTCAGGACGATGAACGTCGGCGCATTGCACGTGAGCTGCACGACAGCGTTGGCCAGAATCTGGCTGCATTGGGGATGACCCTAGCGGGACTCGAAAACGGAGCGAAGCGCGATCCTGCGCGATTATCAAAGAGCATCAAGGATGCTCAGGATTTAATCCTGGGCCTGACCCAAGAGATACGCACGACTTCTTATCTCTTGCACCCTCCAACGCTAGATGAAAGCGGACTGTCGTCTGCAATTCGCTGGTATTTAGACGGTCTGGCCGAGCGCAGCGAGCTCAGTATTGAGTTGAGTCTTCCCCCCGACCTCGAGAGGTTTGCCCCTGAGGTAGAACTCGCCATATTTCGCCTCGTGCAGGAATGCTTGACAAACATCCATCGTCATTCAGGAAGCAAGACGGCGGTAATTCGTATTGCTCGCGAACCGGACAAGATTTATGCGGAGGTTCAGGATCACGGCAAGGGAATTTCGCAAGAACGATTGGCAGAAGTCCAATCCAAAGGGGTCGGCGTCGGGATTCGCGGAATGCGAGAACGCGTGCGCCAATGCAATGGCGAATTAATTATTCATTCCAATCCGCTGGGTACGAAGATTACGGCTGTTTTCCCAGTCAAAACGGGCGCAGTGAACAAACGGGGTGCGATTTAACGCCGTGACGTGGCTTGAGGTCTCGCACAAATAGCGTGCCATTGAGAGACTCTGCCAGCACCTCCTGAGGTCACGTGCTGTTCTTCCGTACCGTGCCACCCGCATTCACCTTGGTGCGGTGGGTGAATGAGAACACCTTCGTCATCATCTCGCAGACTCGGCCTTGCCCCACGCATGGCCGACCGGTTCATCATGGGGTCTCCCCATTAATTGCGGCCCGGCACTTCTCCGCAGGCCCTTCAGATTCCATCTTGTGATGATCACTTGATGGACACCCTGCCCTCCGGAGTACGACAAGCCCTGGCTCCAGGTCCGTGTTGGCTGTATCCAGCTTTCGCCTTTGTGCCCATTTAGACGTCTCCCTATTTTCCACTTCCTCCGGCCAGCGAGGAATTACCCCACTTTCTTGGATATGGCGCTCCTCGTAGCGTTAAATCCCACACATGGTGCGCTCCGACTTGACTCTATAGCAGCTCACGTAACCGTCGCACTTTTCGGCTTTTGTTTGTTGACTGCCGTGCATACATTGATGATGGCGTCCGAGAATTTGTCTGGGGAGGTAGAATAGATGATGTCCCCCGAACGGCTGAACAGCGTGAAGCGGTAGCGTATCGTCGGAGAGCCGCTTATTAAGTTGATCGGTTCAGCCATAGCCTCAAGTGCGTAATCGGCCTTCGCCGCTTCAAGAGTTAAGCTCACGTTCGCACATTTCTTCTGAAACCCTTTGCGGATGTCGGATGCAGCTACAGTAGATGTGGAGGAAAGCGCGACTAACTTTGGCGTTTTCTGTGCTTGGGCAACGCACGGCAGCAGGAGGAGCACTATAAGTAAGAATAGATTCTTCATTACATCTTCATCCGTTAGACACCGAACGCATCGCAGTAAGACGTTCAAAAGCGTAGAACGCTATTCGTGCGATAACTTAAGAATCGAGAATTAGATAACATGGTACTAGCGACGCGGCATGCCTAACAACGAATTCTTCCCATAGAAGAGCCGAACGCACTTCGGTGGAGAATCCCATGTCACTGGAAGTCCTTGATACACAGCGTTATTGTGTATCGCGATTTGGGGTATCGGCCTGGGCTATATATAAGTGAGGCTGCCATGAAGCGAAGAGAGTTTCTCGAGATTAGTTCAGGTGTTGCCATTGCGAAATATCCGTTCCATTCCATCCCTTCGTCGCAAGATGCGCTCGAATCAGATCAGCCAGGAACCGACAGACATCCAGTGCTCGTTCGTACGGGATTTACGCGCCGAGCCAACGGCACGGAAGAACCCACAACCTCTCAACAAACCGTCGTTCGCTCTTTTGATTCCGAAGGGAGGCTTGCTGCTTTTGTTGTTCCCGTTGGTCAGCACGAACCGTATCGGGGTGCGCCTCTTCACGTGCATCACGAGCAAGACGAATGGCTACACATATTGGCTGGTGAATTCGTCGCTGAAGTTGGCGGTAAGGGCTTTCGCCTCAAACCCGGCGACTCTCTCCTCATGCCTATGAAAGTCCCTCATCGCTGGAGCATTGCCGGTCAGCCTCATTGCGGCGCCATCCATCTCTATACTCCGGCTGGCCTGATGGATATTTCCTGGGACCCCAGCCCGAGCAACGAAGTCCCGCAAACTCCCGAACAGCACAAAGCAGAATTCGAGAAATATGGAATGACTCTCCTGGGTGTTCCGCTGACCAGGGAGGAAATCGACCTGACCATCTAGCCGTTGGCGGCGGCTGAATAGAGTCAACACGTACCGCTCACGGCTTGCCATGGCGGCTAAATGGGCCTCGTTCGACCACCGCTTTTCGTCGTGCGGGCATGGGGCGACCCGCGTATCCATTTTCCGGCGCCGACCCTACCCAGCCTTGCGCATGATCATAATTCCGGTAAGCGTTAACCGGGCATCTGAATTACCTCCGAGTTTTCCGCGACTTGGGCACAATTACCGAGGTGCTAGAAACGACGGGATGTCCGGCATTGCCGAACACTCGTGGCAAGGTGGGCATGCCCAAACGAAAAGGTCGGCCGTCACATGAATAAAAATGACATTCAGCTACTCTACGAATACGAACGCTGGGCGAACAATAGGGTTTTGCAAGCGGTCTCCACCCTCAACGCTGAAGAGTTCACGCGTGATCTGGGCGGCAGCTTCCGTTCTGTGCGAGACACGCTCGTGCACATCGTCGGCGGCGCGTGGGGTTGGCTTACGTATTGGAAAGAGCCGTCCCCTAACCCTGCCTTCGTGACAGATTTGTGGACGCGACACAATGCCCTATTCAATCCGAATGCGTTTCCTGACCTCCCCGCGGTTCAGTTAAAGTGGGCGGAAGTCGAGAGAGAACAAATTGAGTTTGTGAGTCATGTAACCGACGAATCGTTGGGAAGGATGCTTCCTCTTCGCACGACACAAGTCAGTCTGGCGCACCTCATGCAACATATGGCGAATCATTCCACTTACCATCGGGGTCAAGTCGCGGTAATGATGCGGCAGCTTGCCGCAAAGCCACTTGCCACGGACTTCCACATGTTTTTGATGGAAGGCCGCCAACACTAAGACCTCGACAGGTTGGCTAGCTGGGAGCGCCGTACCAGGCCATACACGACTCCACTTTCCCGATGGACGTCCGGTTTGCATTTACCCACTACCGAGAGACTCGTCCGCGGTAGTTTCCGGGTTGCCGATGAACGCCGACGCTTTCCACAACGCGCTTAGGGGTCACTTCGATGCTTCTGCGTGAAAGATGGCAGTGGCGCAATTCACTCCGAGGGCACGACACCCGCCGCACGCCGTTCGTGGACAGGATAGGTAGTTGTGCCCGCTTCATTTTCCTGCTAGGAATACACCCGGCTCGGTGCCCGAAAAGCTCGATCAAAGGGATTCCGCGCAGGGAGTACACACCATAATGCGACGTTTCTTGGTTCTGCTGGTTGCGGTTGTCGTTCTGGTTCCGGGCGCAGTCGCCCAGCAAAAGTCCGGCACGGATGCAAAAGGTCAGCACACTTCCGGTAAACAGGCCAAGACTGCGGCCGATGGGACGCCGCCCGAGATGGACGGCTTCGATGCCTTTGTGGAGCAGGCACTGAAGGATTGGAAGGTGCCGGGCGTCGCCATCGCCGTGGTGAAGGGCGACAAAGTGATTTTGCTCAAGGGCTACGGATTTCGAGACGCCGAGAAGCAGCTACCGGTAACCCCGCAAACGTTGTTCGCCATCGGGTCGATCACGAAATCGTTCACGGTGACGACGCTGGGCATGATGATGGACGAGGGAAAACTCGATTGGGACCAGCCGGTCCGCAACGTCTTTCCGGGATTCAAGATGTTCGACCCGGTGCTGACCGAACAGATGACCGTGCGCGATTTGGTAACCCATCGATCCGGATTGCCGCGCCACGACCTGGTCTGGTACACCTCCGATTTTTCGCGCGAGGATCTGGTCCGCCGCCTGCAGTATCTCGAGCCCAACAAGCCGCTGCGCAGCACCTTTCAGTACAACAATCTAATGTTCATGACCGCGGGCTACATCGCCGGACAACTGAACGGCACAAGCTGGGAAGACGCCGTGCGCGGTCGCATCCTGGGACCCCTGGGAATGACGGGAACAAACTTTTCCGAGCTGGCCACCCAGAATTCCGGAGACTTCGGGCAACCCTATCGCAAAGGAAGCGACCTGAAAGCGGAAGTGAAGCGCATTCCGTTCGACGCGCAATGCCCAGACACCTGTGCACTCGGGCCCGCGGGAGAGATCAACAGCAATGTGACGGACATGAGCAAGTACGTCTTGTTTCACATGAATCACGGAGAAGCTGCCGGACAGCAGCTTCTGTCGCAAAACAATTCGGTACAGATGCAGGTCCCGCAAATGAGCCTTCCGGGAGCGCCGGACTTCCCGGAGTTGAGCGAAACCAGCTACGGCATGGGCTTTTTCCTTTCCGCATACCGTGGCCACAAGGAAGTGGGTCACGGCGGAAATATCGACGGATTCAGCGCTGAGCTTGGTTTTTTGCCAGCCGAGAAAATCGGCGTGGTCGTACTCACGAACGAGGACGGCACTCCCCTGCCCGGAATCATCGCGTACAACGTCTTCGATCGGATGCTGGGACTCGAACAGGTGCCGTGGAGCAAGCGCTTTTTGGACTTGGAGCAAAAACAAAAACAAGGTGAACAGGAAGCGAAAGACAAGGGGTACGTTCCCCGCAAAACGGGAACGCATCCCTCGCACGATCTCAAGGAGTATGGGGGAGAATACTCCAATCCAGGCTATGGCATCGCCACCATCACGCAGGACGGCGACACCTTCAAGCTAACGCTGAACAAAGTAAACCGAAACCTGGAGCACTATCACTACGACGTGTTTCAGGTGCCGGACAATCCGCAGGATGACTTCGCGAAACTCAAGGTCATGTTTCTCTCGGACTTGAACGGTGAAATTTCCAGTCTGTCGATGCCCCTGGAGCCAAATACAAATGACATCGTCTTCACGCGCATGCCGGACAAGCAGTTGACCGATCGCAGCTTCATCGAAGCATTCACGGGCCAATACGAATTCCCCGGCGCGCCGGTTCCGCTGACGATCTCGCTTCGCGGCGATCACGCGCTGGTAGGAAACACGCCCGGCCAGCCCGATCTGGAACTACTTCCTAAACGCGGAACCACATTCGACCTGAAAGGCCTGGCAGGATTCAGCATCGAGTTCAAGAAAGACGCCTCTGGGAAAGTGACCGAAGCGGTCTTCACGCAACCCGACGAAGTAACCGTGTTGAAAAAGAAAAAGTAGCGAGCAAGCCTTTGCGCCGAGCGCCGGCGATCTAAAACAGTCCCTCCCTGTGCGTGCTTGCCGCCGTGGAAGCTGCGTCATACACTCGGATACGTACTACCGGGTCAGCGAGGCTTCGCCATTGCGCGTGATGCATCCAACGAGTCTTGCCCTTGCATTCGTACTGATTGGCGCTTGGTTCAGTGCGGCTGTTGCCGGCGCCGGCGAAAAAGTGCTGTGGAAACCGGTGCAGTTTGCGATTGTGAGGTATAACGACGATGCCCCGGCTTCGTGGAACATGTATCACGGGGAAAAGAAAGGCGTCGTGCTGCTGCGGTTGTGGAGACGCTATTTGCTGGTGAATACGCTCGAGCAGGAAGTTTACGAGCTCGATCCAGACAAAGTGAAAATGCAGGGAGACGATGCGGAATGGTCGCCGTCGGATCTTCCCACCGAGCCGATTGAGACGTCGGAGTGGAAAACGCGGGATGTGGGGACGATGCGGCGGGTGAAGTTTCGTTTTGGAAAGACGGGAAATTTTTTGGATATCCAGATACCGTTGTTGATTAATGGGAAACCCGCCTACTAGAACGACTGAGTTAATGACCTAAAGAAGTAATGAAATAAGGAAGAAAAAGAACGAAAGAAATCGTCAGCGGCGGTAGACGCCATAGTACCAGGGGATGCCTAGGGCGCCGGGTTCTACGGCTACTTCCACGAAATCGCCGTCGCGGAAGCGATCGAAGTCGTCGACATCGACGGCCAGGCGCTCGAAATGAAGTCCTGGGCGCCAGGAGCGGACCAGCAGGCGGCGACTGCCGCGGACGATGCCTTTCATGTTGAAGCGGCCTTCGACAACCGTTGGGTAGTAGGTGATGCTTTTTGCGGCGTCCAGGCGGCCGTTCACGAACAGTGTGGCGGCCAGAATCCAGGGCAGCGGGATGAATCCGGAGTAGATGCGCTTGAGGACTTCGATTTCTTGCCGATTGCGTGCGCGGCGCTCGAGGATTACAGCAAGAAACAGCACTGCGAAGAAAATCAGACCGAAAAAAATGAGCATCAGGTCGAGGTCCAGCGGCGGGTAGATTTGGCTGATGTATGGAAAGGCCAGAGAACCGAGAAGAAAGATCGCGGTGCGCAAGACCAGCCGGCGACGGAACATGACTTCGGCTGCAGCCGAGGTCAGGCCACACGAGGGGCATTGATCGGTGGTTCGTTCGGAACCGCAATCCAGGCAACGGGTCATAGCAAGTGGTGGCCGCGAAACGGCCAAAATAGCTGGCGACTGCGCGACGGTCAACCCCTAAGTGCGCACGAACGAGTAACTCTCGAACAAAACCCCGTCCCTTCAAAAACCGAGGTTGGGACGCCCGAAGAAAATTCCACCCACCGCTTCGCCGTCCTTCCATCGGAGAACGACGTGCATGCGAGCGCACTGGAATGGGCATTCGCAGAAACCGCGCCACGGCAGGAACGGCGGCCCGTTCCAGTATAAGACGAGGTCAGGGATGATCGGAGGAGAGCGAGGAGAGCAGCTCGCGGTAACGCTGTTGCTGCTCCTCGGAAACGGTGACGGTGACGCCCATGCCGCGCCCAGGTTCGACGCGTTTGACGAAGCAATCCACTTTGACGGGCTTTTCGAGGCCGAGGCGCGCCGTGAAGCCGGCGCCTACCCAAAGCGGGTCAAGGGATTCGATGAACATGCCATTGGAGCTGATATCGCGCGTGCGGCCGCGGATGAGAGCCGAGCCCCATTCGATCTCGAGTTCGGCGTGAAACGAATAGCGAGGCGCCCAGCGGCGCTCAAGCCGTCGAGGATTGTCCCCGTTGCTCATCGACCCCGGTAGACCCCTCTGCCAAGGATCCAACCTGCGGCGCTCGGGCGGCTTTAGCCGCGTCCGCATCCGTGTAGGGTAAGCATACGCTAAATCATTGACGATGAGGTAAGACGACGAAACGTCTGGTTTTTTTCCGGGCAGGAGTGACGATCCGAGGAATTGGCGGCGCAACAAAGGGCACCTCTAGGTCTGGCGGCGCTAGCGTGTTCAAAGGACTTGCTAGAGCTGCCCGGTCGAGGTGACGAAGCGTTTAGCGCAAACGATCCGACCAGTTCCTCAGGGGCAAAACCCCGTAAAAGCCGCATATGTCATGCCGCAGCCAAAACTCCGAACACATCATTGCGGCGATCGAGAAGGCTCCGACCCCTGGTGGACGCGGCGGTGGATCTCGGCTTGCAAATATTTGCGGAGAGACTCGGAGACGATGCCGGGTGAGGCTAGTTCGCGTAGGTCGGAGACGGCGAGCTCGGGAAGGTAGGCGAGGATGGAGGCGAGGGTGGAATTGGGATGGCGGACAAGTGCGAGGCGGACGTTGTAGCTGCGGGACCATTTGTGGTGCTCAGAGAGGGCCAGGATAACCTCGGGCGAGAGTGTCTCCCGGGAGAGAACTCTCAGGATCTGGGCCTCGGTGAGATGGGCGTTGTCGAGTACGACGGAGAGGATTTGCGGGTGGCCTTCGGCGAGGAGCGCGCCTGCGACCCGGGCGGGACCGCACCGAGCGAGGGCCACTTTTTGGCCGAGTGGAAGTTGCGCGAGGCGGCCGAGGAGTTGCTCCTCGGCGATGCGTTTTACTTCGCTGGTTGTGCCCGGGAGTAGCGCGAGTTGAGCGAGATCCATGAGGTAGAGCTCGCGGACCAGGCGGAGGTTGGAAAGGCGTGGAGTGCGGGGATGGAAGGCCAGGGCGCGCTTAACGCGATAATTCTTGAGGAGGGGCTTGCGGCGCGTGATTTCCTCAAGGATTTCCGCGGGAAGATCTTTGCGATCGAGGAGTAAGCAGAGCTGCGTTTCGTCGAGGGCTGGATTATCGAGCAGGGCTAACAGGACGTCTGGATCGGGATGGTGGAGCAAGACGGTGAGATCGTCGCCGGCGGCGGTGAGAGCGCGTTCGCGGTCTTGTGAGCTGGCATCCACCGTGATTCGTTACCCGGCGCTTTTCACAGGACGATCCAAGCATTCGACTGCGGTTCGAGCGGCGAATTCCGCGACAGGCTGCGGCAGAAGTCCGATCCGCACGTTGGAGGCGGATTTGCGCACGAGCGCGTCGAAGGGCTCGTCGAAAAAAGGGCTGCGGCCAAACACGCCGCCGATCTTGGCGAGGAAGAACGATTGTTTTTGCAAGCCCAGCGTCTCGACGACTCGGACCACAAGCTCAGAAAGATCTTCGGCGGCAGAATGGAGAACAGCCCGGGCGGAATTGTCACCTTCATTTGCGGCTTTTGCGACGATCGGAAACACCCTCGAAAGAACGCCGTCGGCATTGGCAAGGATCTGGCTTTGCAATTCCGTCCAGTTGCATTGGAACGCGCTGAGAATTTCCTTACCGAGCGGAGAGTCTTCGCCATGGCGCGAATCACGCAGACTGACCACTACGGCCTTGCGGCCGATGTCGTAGGCGCTGCCCGGGTCACCGAGGACGGGCCCAAGGCCCCCTTCGCGAGCGAGGTGATCAAGCGAATTGCGGCCAAGAACAGCGGAGCCAGTGCCGGCGATGACGAGGACACTGGGGACCTCTTGGGTTGCAGCCAGCGCCACGTTGAGATCGGTGTCGAGCAGTACGGTGGCGTTCGGAAACTTGAGTTTCAGCTTGCGACCAAGATCGGAGTTCACTTGCGGGTTGCCTACGCCTGCAATCGCCCCGTATATGGCCGCTACTTCGGCAGCGGAAATCCCGCAAGCTGCCAGCGTCTTTTCCGCAGCCTCCCACAAACTCGCAAATGCGGCCTCCACACCAACGCGTGCTGGATTTGATGGACCGGAGCGAGCGTGCGCGAGAATCTGGCGGGATTCGTCCGAAAGGACGCAGTCGGTCTTTGTGCCGCCGCCATCGAATCCCAGGACAAAGCGCATAGGGAAAGAATAAGCGATTCGGCGAGGTGGTTGTTCAGGCAGGAGAAATCGGGTTGCGAAGTGCGCATGGCCCGGTGGAGGGGTCGAACGCTCTGAGGAAGGCGGCTCCTGGTGCCGGTACAACCGCTTCAGCGCAGCTCGGATTAAGGAATGACAGCGTCGCGGGCCTATTGCAAACGCGGACACATATAGGCGGGGTTGACTTGGGGTACAGGCAGCAGTGCCGGTGCTGCCTTGGCGTATACTTGCGGCGCGATGACGACATGTTTGCGACTTGCTGTGGGGTTTTGCCTGCTACCGGCTACCACAATTCCAGACAATTTGATGGATGAGATTGCGACGCGGAGGTTTGCGTAGGAATGCGCATTCACCCGATCGATCTGGCGATCGTGATTGTGTATCTGCTGGGCGTCACGGCGCTGGGCATGTGGTTCCGGCGCGGGTCGCAGGACGCGCGGGAATATTTTCTGGGAGGGCGCACGGCGCCTTGGTGGGCGTTGGCTTTTTCGATTGTGGCGACAGAAACTTCGACACTAACGATCATCGGGACACCGGCGATTTCTTATGGCGGGAATCTGACGTTTTTGCAGTTAGTGTTTGGGTATTTGGTGGGGCGGGTGGTGATCGTCTTGTTGTTGCTGCCGGGATATTTTCGCGGAGAGTTTTTCACCGCGTATGAGCTGATCGAAAAGCGGTTTGGTGCGAAGGCACGGGCGGTGGCGGCTACGACGTTTCTGGCGACGCGGGCGGTGGCCGAAGGCGTGCGCGTGTCGGCGATTGCGCTAGTGGTCAGCGTGGTGTTGGGAACATCGGAGCGGTTGGCGGTGATGGTAGTGATTGCGCTGACCGTGTTGTACACGCTGGAAGGCGGGATGAAGGCGGTGATCTGGACCGACGTAGCGCAACTGCTGCTTTATCTGACTGGCAGTGCGGTTACGTTTTGGGTTTTATTGCACCGAATTCCTGGTGGTTGGAGTGAAGTGACTTCGGTGGCCGCGGCTGCGGGTCACAAATTGCAGGTGTTTGATTTTTCGTTGCATTGGGCCACGAAATATACTTTTTGGTCGGGGGTGATCGGCGGGGCGTTTCTAACCATGGCCAGTCATGGGACCGATCAGACGATCGTGCAGAGGTTGCTGGCGGCGCGGGATCAGCGGGACAGCCGGCGGGCGCTTTTGGCGAGCGGCGCGATCGTCTTGGTGCAATTTACGGTGTTTCTGTTGCTTGGAGTTTTGCTGTATGTTTTCGCGCAACATACGCCGTTGCTGGCCACGGGAGAGCGTACCGATCGTATTTTGCCGATGTTCCTGGTGCGCGAAATGCCGGTGGGATTGGCGGGATTGTTGCTGGCTTCGATTGTGGCGGTAGCGATGTCGAATGCCAGCGGGTCGTTGAATTCGCTGGCGGCGTCCAGCATTTTGGATTTTTCGCGACTTCGCGGGCGGGCGGCGGAACCGGTGGATTTTTTGCGGCGCTCGCGACGTATTACGCTGGTTTGGGGCTTGGTGTTGATGGGATTTGGATTTGTGAAATGGGGACCTTTGCTGGAGGCAGGGTTGACCGTCGCGGCACTTCCGCTGGGGAGTTTGCTGGGATTGTTCTTGTTGGGGACGTTGGATCGACGGGCGAACGCCTGGGGGGCTGTGACGGGCATGTTTTTTGGATTGGCCACCATTTTGTGCGTGCTGCGATTTACGAGCGTTGCGTTCACTTGGTACGTGATGATTGGATCTTGCGTAACGTTCGCAGTTGGGTCGGCGATGAGCCGAGTGCTGGGAAACCGCGCGTTGGCCTAGGAGCGGAGCCGCAGTGGCCATCTTGCGGGGGTCCCTCCACTGCGAATGTCGGAGCTCAGAACCCGGACGCAGGAAAAAGCCGGCCCGCCCCGGTCGGGTTGATGGCCGGGACATCGCACGGATGGGCCAAGTCGGATTTTAGGTGAACGTGAGGGATTGGTGAGCGAGAAGCGGTTGGAACTTGTGCGTGGGTTAGGCGCTTGGGCGTCGGCCGCGATCGTTGTCGGCACGATGATCGGTACCGGAATTTTTCTGAAGCCGGCGGAGATGGCGCGCGAGGGCAGATTTGTTTCGGTTGTTTTTGCCGCGTGGATCGTGGGAGCGATCCTTTCGCTGTTCGGGGCGCTATCGTTTGCAGAGTTGGGGGCAGCGATTCCCGAGGCGGGCGGGGAGTATGCGTATTTGCGGCGGGGATTCGGGCCTGGGTGGGGATTTTTGTTTGGCTGGACGCACTCGATAGTGGGACGGCCGTCGTCGTTGTCGTCGATCGCGGCCGGATTGGTGCGTTTTCTGGGATTTCTTTTGCCGGTGATTGGTACGCCGATTTTCACGTTGCATATCGCCATTCCTGGATTGACCGGTTGGCTAAAGCCTTACGACTTCGTTTTTACTTGGGCGCAGCCGGTGGCGGTGCTTTGGCTGGTCTTGATGACCGGTGTGAATTATCTTGGCGTGCGGCTTGGCGGGGCCGTGCAGGTATTCTTGACGGCCATCAAGATTGTTTCGGTGGCGATTGTGATTGGCGTGGCTTTTTTTTCGCCGGCGCCGGTTGGGCACGCGCCTGATCCGATCTGGCCTGCCGCTCTTACCGGCGGCGTTTTCAGCGCGTTTCTGGCGGCACTGGCGGCCGCGCTGTGGGCCTATGACGGATGGGAAGACCTGAACCTGGTGGGTTCAGAGGTGCAAAATCCGGAGCGTAATTTCCCTCGGGCGCTGGTCGGCGGCGTTTCCGTCGTAGCGCTGATCTATTTACTATTCAGCGCGGCTTGTTTGAAGGTACTTCCTTTAGCGAGCGTGGCCTCTTCGGCGCATATCGCTTCCGATGTGGTGGAGCACGTCGCTGGCCGCGGGGCTGCGGCTTGGATCACCGTGGCGATGGTGATTTCGGCGATTGGGTCGATGAATTCGTCCGTGCTGAGCGGAGCGCGGCCTACCTATGCGATGGCGCGGGACGGAATATTTTTCAGGATCGTCGATGGAGTGCATCCGAAATATCGAACGCCAGGGCGTGCGCTGATATTTCAGGGCGTGTTGGCTAGTCTGATGGCACTGACCGGTACGTTTGAAGAGCTAACGAGCTTGTTCATTTTTGCGGGCTGGATATTTTATGGGCTGGCGGTGGTGGCTTTGTTCCGGATGCGCTACACCGAGCCGAATTTGCCGCGACCCTACCGGTGTTGGGGTTACCCGTGGGTGCCGGGGATTTTTGTCGCAGGCGCGTTGGCGCTCACGGTTAATATTTGGCTGGAGCGGCCCGGGCGATCGTCCATCGGGGTGCTGCTGATTTTGGCAGGACTTCCCTTTTACAAGTATTGGGTGTCCCGCAAGCCGAATGCATCCCCTAGATTTGCGAATACGGAGCCGGCGTCAGAATGACGTTGGTGATGTTGGAGACGATGTTTTCGAAAGCGTAGCGCGGCAGAGCTTGCATCGCCTTCCATTCGGGGGCGTTCGCGAACGCGGACCAGAGTTTGTCGCGAACGGCTACGCTTTCGTAGCTGAGCATATAGGTCAGGTTCGGCAGGCGCGGGCCGATCAGTGTGTCGCCGTAGAAAACCTGCGAGAAACCGGCTTTCGTAAAGATGGCTTCTTCGCCGGACTGCATCATTTCTATCTTGCGCTTGTGATCCTGATCGCTGGGGCTTTCGTAGGTGCGGAGTTCGAAAACGCGAGGGGCGTTCGTTGCGGTGGCCGCGGGAAGTGTAATACCCGGAATTTTCTCGAAGGCGATCAGCAGCGCGCTTTCCATGCGATTGAAGGCAGGTTCGGTGGCTGGGGCGTTCAAAAACGGCGCGCCAGTCTTCATGTAGTCCGCATCTTGCGCCAGGCGGGCTTCGGCGCTCGCTAACGTTTCCAGCGACGGGCTGGGCAATAAGACGTAAATGGTAGGCGTTTCCGGACCGATGGCGAGGTTGAACACCCCGACGGGAGCGATGCCCAGGCGATTCGCGGCGGGAATCAGGGCGTTCTGGAAGAAGTCGTCGCAGAGTTTTTTCTGCGGGCCGTTCGAGAGTTGATAGCGGCGCAATTCGTAGTACAACCGGCCCTTTGCGCCTGAAGCGGATGTCGCGCTCTGGGAATTCGCCACCGGTGCGGCGCCTAACGCTGCCGCGGCAAGCGAGGAAGTGAGAAACGTTCGTCTTTGCATGTGGTTCGCTCCGTTGTGAAACCAATCATTGGTTTGCGGTTTGCGTTTTTTAGTTCACGCCGACGCTGTGCGCGTTGCGCTGGCGGCGCTCGCGATGGGCAGAATGGCGCTTTGGGCTTCCTGGTTGACTTCAAGAGACGGATGGAGGGCTTTCGCCAAAATCTCGATGCCGGTGGCGAGGCGTGGGCCGGGGCGTGAAAAATAACCGTTGGCTTCCAGCGCGTACACGCGATTGTTGCGGACGGCGGGGATCGCGTTCCATTGGTCCGGGAACTCCATGGCGCGGTATTCGTTGCGGGCTTGCTCAGCGCTGTAGCCGCAGGGTGACACGAGAATGACGTCGGGCGTAGCTTCGACGATGTCCTGCAGGTTGACGCGGAAAGTCGGCTTGCGCGGACTGCCGAAGACGTCGATGCCGCCGGCAAGCTCGATCATCTCGGGCACCCAGTGGCCGCCGACGTAGAACGGTTGCAGCCATTCGAGGAAGGCGACGCGCGGGCGATTCGAGACATTCAGTATCAAGTTTTCGATTTCGCCAAGCTTCTCGCCAATTTTTTCCAGCAGGGACTCGGCAGCGTGGCCGCGACCTGTTTCTTCACCGACCCACAAGATGTCGCGCCAGACGTCGCCAAGGTCCAGCGGATTGAGGCAAAGAACTTGTGGGCGATGCGCGAAACGCGTGAGGGCCGTGGCAAGATCATCGGGGGACGCGGCGCAGACGTGACATAAATCCTGGGTGACGATCAGGTCGGGAGCGAGTTCTTCGAGAGCTTGGGCATCGACGGCGTAGAGGCTATCTCCCCGCGCGACGTATTCGCGGACTTGGCGGTCGATCTCCGCAGGCATTGCGTCGTGGGCTATTCGCGATTGAATGACCACTCGCTTGGTACGGGCCGCGGGTGGGAAATCGCATTCGTGGCTTACGCCGACGACTTCGCGGTCTAAGCCTAGGGCGAAGAGAATCTCGGTGGCGGAGGGGAGGAGAGAGACAATGCGCATGACCAGACGACTTTAGCACAGCCGAGGCGGGGAAGAGGAAGCAACGAAGTACGGAAAAAGCCAGAACCAAAGGCAGATCCCGCGCTCCGGTCGGGAGGACATGAAATTTTAGGCCGGCGCATGGTACTTGGTCGACGCATTCAGATAGTGGCCGATTTTTAGACCGGACTAGCTCTTTGCTGCCGGAGCGGTTTTGGGATTAGCGTTCGACCCGTCGCCAGGCCGGCCACCACTATGTGCATCATCTGAGGCTCCGGCCCGCGCGGATGGGATTACTTGTAGAGGAAATATCTACGGCGGAGGGTGTCGAAGGTGTTGAGATCGGCGGACCAGCTGGCGACGATCTGTTCCGGCGGCACGGCTTCCTGCAGTTGGCGGATCGTTTCCGCGTTGGCGATGAGAAACATGAGCTTCGCGGGGTCAAAGTTATTCGGATACAGCTTTTTCAGGATGGTGGCGATTTCGATGCCCATGCGCATCGAACGGACGGCCTGCTTGTCGCCGACGCGGATGGCCACACCACCGCAGCGCTGCCCTCCGTACAAGCCGACGACGGGGATGAAGGGTTGTCCGGTGAAGTGCAGGCCCGGAAGATTCTGAGCATTGAGGGCGGCCGCAACCTCATCGCCGTTGATCCACGGAGCGCCGAATTCCTCGAATGGCGTTTCGGTGCCGCGGCCGACCGAGACGCCGGCGTTTTGCAGAATCTCCAGGCCCGGATAGAGGATCGAACCCTTTAGCGTGCGGAGGTTGGGAGACGGTGGAAGCCAGTGAATGCCGGTGCTCTCATAGAAATAATTGCGGTGCCAGTTTTTCATTTCCACCACGTGCAAGTCGCAATTGATATGGTTTTCGGCGTTGAAGAATTTGGCGATCTCGCCGATGGTGAGGCCGTAGCGGACGGGCAGAGGAAAATAGGCAGTGAAGCTGGTTTTGTCGGTATCGAGAACCGGGCCCTCGACGATTTCTCCGCCCAATGGGTTGGGGCGGTCGAGAACGTAGAAGGCAATGTTGTGCTTGGCGGCTTCTTCCATGCAGTAGCCCATGGTGGTGAGATAGGTGTAGAAGCGCACGCCGGCGTCCTGCACATCGAAGACCAGCACGTCGATGCCTTGGAGCATCGCGTCGGTGGGGCGAAGCGTTTCGGCGTAGAGGCTATAGATAGGCAAGCCGGTGGCCGCGTCTTTGGTGGAGGAGACGCGTTCATCGTTGCGGCCCGCGAGGCCGTGCTCGGGGCTAAACAACGCGACCAACTGGACACCGGGCGCATGCGAAAGCAGGTCGACGGTGTTGCGGCCTTGCGCGTCCAGACCGGTGTGGTTGGTAATCAGGCCAACGTGTTTACCACGCAGCGGGGCAAATTTTTCGGCTTCGAGGACGTCGAGGCCGACCTGGACGCGTCCCGGGCGGGAGTGCTTCGTGGTGGCGGGCGCGGGCGTACAAAAAACGGCCGTGATGGTAAGGCAAAGAATCGTCTGAAACGCAGAGCTCATCCATTGAGATCGTCGAAGCACTCGGGCCACCCTTCGCCACGCCAGCAACAATGATATTGTGGAACGCTGTGGCGGGAGTTGCGTTGTTCACGTGATGTGCGTGTGTTATATACAAACTCTGTGTTTAGATGTCGCTTGAGGAACCTTTAATTGATGAAAGGATGCAGAGCTGGCGTTCTGTTTGTGCTTTCTGCCGCATTAATCGTTTTTATGGCTCACACATCCGCCAAGATTCCTGACGCCGCCCAGCGCGCTGCCGCGCCGAAAAATGCGCGAGCGGAACGCATATCACCCGAAGCCAGCAAGTGGGTGGAGGCGACGCTGCAAAAGATGAGCGTCGACGAAAAGATCGGCCAACTATTATTCACGACCTATCACGGAAGCTTGACGCCCACCGATGCCGCGGCCTACGCACAGATGATGCACGACGTGAACGACCTGCACTGCGGCGGGTTTATTAATATTACCCAGGCGTCGCCACTGGGCATCGTGAAGAGTCAGGCGTATCCCACCGCCGTGCTCACCAACCAGTTGCAGGCGAAATCGAAGCTGCCGCTGCTGATTGGTGCGGATTTCGAACGCGGTGCGGCCATGCGGCTGGACGAGGGCACTTCGTTTCCTACGGCGATGGCGCTGGCGGCCGGAGGCAATCCTGCCGACGCCTACACGATGGGAAAAGTTACGGCCCTTGAGGCCCGCGTCGGTCGGCATTCAGTGGATTTACGCGCCGGACGCCGATGTAAACAACAATCCGGGCAATCCGATCATTAATACGCGTTCGTTCGGAGAGGATCCGGCGCGGGTCGCGGAGTATGTGAGCGCTTTTGTCCGCGGCGTGGAAGAGAATGGCGGCTTGGCTACCGCGAAGCATTTTCCGGGACACGGCGATACCGCCAGCGATTCGCACATTGATCTGCCGGTGATCCACGCCGACCGCGACCGGCTGGACAAGCTGGAGCTCGTTCCCTTTCGCGCGGCGATTTCCGCGGGCGTAGGCAGCGTCATGACCGGACATTTGTCGGTGCCGTCGCTGGAACCTGACCCGAATACGCCGGCGACACTTTCATCCCACATTTTGACGGATCTGCTTCGCCACGAGTTGCACTTTCAGGGTTTGGTCGTTACCGACGCGATGGACATGGGCGGGATTACCGTGCGCTATGCGCCGGGCGAAGCGGCGGTGCGCGCGGTGCTCGCTGGAGCCGACGCGCTGCTGATGTCGCCGGTTCCCGAAGCGGCGTTCGAAGGGTTGCAAGCGGCGGTTCGTTCTGGACGAATACCGATCGAGCGGCTGGACGCTTCCGTGCGCCGGATTTTGGAAGCCAAGGCTAAGCTCGGCCTCGACAAGAATCGCCTTGTCGACGTGAACGCGATCAATCAGAAATTGGGGAGCGTCGCCTGGCAGGCGGAAGCCCAGGAGATTTCCGATCGCGGAGTGACGCTACTGCGCGATGCGCAGCATCTTTTGCCCCTCGATGGGACCAAGCCAAGCCGCGCGTTGCTGCTGGCGTTTTATGCCGATCCCGAGCCGTATCCCGGCGAAGACCTGGAGCGCGAGCTGAAATCGCGGTTCGACAGCGTGGTTACCTTGCGTGCCGACACGCGTTTTATCAATGCCGACACGTTGAATCTGCCTTCGCCCGATACCTACGATGTGGCCCTGCTGGCGCTATTTGTGCGCGTGAGCGACCGCAAGGGCAACGTGGATGTTCCGGCGGAACAAGCCGCGCTAGCCGAGCGAATTTATCAAAGTGGGAAGCCAGTCATCACTCTCGGGTTTGGCAGCCCTTATTTGATCGAGCGCTTTCCGCAGGCGCAGACGTGGCTGGCGGCATTTGGCATCAGCGACGTCGCGCAAATATCGATTGCGCGCGCGCTGTTTGGGCAAATTCCGGTCCGGGGGACATCTGCCGGTCACGATCCCCGGCGTGGACATGAAAGCGGGATTTGGCGTGGAACTCGCGGCGAATCCCATGACCGTCCAGCCCATGGATGTTCGCGGTGAGGCGCTGCTCCAGCCAGCCTTGACGGTGATTGAAAACGCCGTGGCCGACAAAGCGTTTCCGGGCGCGACGCTGGCCGTGGGCTATCGCGGAAAAGTAGCCATCCATGCTTTCGCTAACCTGAGCTACGACGCGAATGCGCCCGCCGTTGACGTTCGAACGATGTACGACATCGCTTCGCTGACCAAAGTCGTGGCAACCACAACCCTGGCAGCAAAATTGGTCGAAGGCGACTTCCCCGTTCCGCTGGATTTGGACGCCAAGGTTGAGCGCTACTTACCGGAATGGACGGCCAGTGCGACCGGGCAAGATCTCGAATGGCGGCACAGCGTCACGGTTCGCCATTTCCTGACCCATACGTCCGGGCTGCCGCCGTTCAAAGAATATTGGCGCACTTCCAAGAGCAAGCAGGAAACGCTGACGCGGATTTTCGCCGAACCGCTCGAGTACGAGCCAGGAACGAAAGAAGTTTACTCCGATCTCGGCATCATCCTGATGGGGGAAATTGTCGAGCGGCTGACCGGACGTACGCTGGACGATCTCGCGAAGGCTTACATCTTCTTGCCGCTGGGCATGAAAGACACGACCTTCCGCCCCGCGAAAAATCTCTGGCCCAGGATTGCGCCCACCGAATTCGACCGCAACCTGCGCAATCGGCTGGTGCAGGGCGAAGTTCACGACGAAAACGCGTTCACGATGGGCGGCGTTTCGGGGCATGCGGGCCTGTTCAGCACCGCGCCGGACCTGGCAGCGTTCTGCCAGATGCTGCTGAACGGTGGCGTTTACGGGCATCATCGCATACTGAAGCGCGCCACGATCGCGCAGTTCACCGCGCCGCAGCCACTTTCGAATGGATCACGAACGCTCGGCTGGGTGGTGCCCACCGAAGGATCGTCCAGCGGCCACTACTTCTCCGCGCACAGTTTCGGACATACCGGATTCACCGGCACATCGATCTGGATCGACCCGGACCGACAGCTTTTCGTCGTGTTGCTGACAAACCGAGTGAATCCGACCCGGGAAAATCAGAAAATCGCGCAAGTCCGCCCTGCTTTGCACGATGCCGTTATGCAAGCACTGGGTTTTGCCACACCGCCAGTTCCTACCCGTTAACGTTCTCGCAGCACGACCTGTGCTCTTTACGCGCCGCGTCCATTTTGAGTTCTCGGCGACAGATATAATGTCAGGATGCCCAATTTGCCCCAGGAGCGTCGACGCACAGAGCACCGCAACCCTGCGTCGCGCCGCCTGGATCGCCTGCCGACGCGGGCTATTTTACGGCTGATGAACCACGAAGATCGTAAGGTGGCGGCCGCGGTCGGACGCGAAATTCCATCGATAGCGCGCGCGGTGGATGCCATCGTCGCAAGCATTCGAAAAGGAGGACGCCTTCTGTATGTCGGCGCCGGAACCAGCGGCAGACTGGCAGTGTTGGACGCCTCGGAATGCCCGCCGACGTACGGGGTTTCGCCGAGCGTCGTGCAAGCGTTGATCGCCGGCGGGAGAAAAGCAATGACCGGCGCGGTCGAGGGCGCGGAAGACTCCGGGGCCAACGCGGTTCGGGAACTACGAGCAAGGAAGGTTGCGCGCGACGATGTGGTCGTGGGCATCGCGGCCAGCGGCACGACGCCGTATGTGCTCAGCGCACTGAAATTTGCACGCAAACGCGGCGCTACGACTGTGGCGATCACGTCGAACCGCAAAGCTCCCATCATTCGCGATGCGCAGATCGTCATCGCGGCCGAAGTAGGGCCTGAAGTGGTTACCGGCTCAACGCGGCTGAAGGCGGGAACGTCGCAGAAATTGGTCCTGAACATGCTCTCAACCGCAGCGATGGTGCGCCTGGGTCACGTCTATGAAAACTTGATGATCGACATGACCTTGACCAACCAGAAGCTTCGGCAGCGCGGTTTGCGAATCCTGACCGAGGCCAGCGGCGCGGATCCGTCTTCAGCGGAACACGCTTTGCGTCAATCCGGCCACAATTTGCGCGTGGCATTGACGATGTTGAAAAACGGCGTTGACGCGAAGGGCGCGCGCGCACGACTGGCATTGGCAAAAGGAAATTTGCGACAAGCCTTGGGAGAGTGAGAGCGCATGGACAAGTTCCTGATCAAAGGCGGAAAGCCACTGCACGGAACGGTAGCCATCAGCGGCGCGAAGAACTCGGCGTTGCCGGTAATGACGGCGTGTTTGCTGACAGCGGATAAGGTGACGTTGCACAACATCCCGAAAGTGCGCGACCTGATCACCATGAGCAAGCTGCTGGCGTTCATGTCCGCGAAAGTTTCCGTTACCGATATCCCCGCGAGCGATTACGTGATCGAAGCGGTGACGCTGAATGACGCGGTAGCTCCGTATGAGCTGGTGAAAACGATGCGGGCGTCGATTCTGACGCTGGGGCCTGCGATCGCGCGAGCGGGCGTGGCTCACGTTTCGCTGCCGGGAGGCTGCGCGATTGGTGCCCGGCCGGTGGACCTGCACCTCTCGGCGCTCGAGAAAATGGGTGCGGAGATTACGATGTCTCACGGCTACATCGAAGCGAAAGTGCCCAATTTTGGTAGACTGAAGGGCGCGCACATCGTTTTCGAGAAAATCACGGTGACCGGAACGGAAAATATCCTCATGGCCGCGGTGCTGGCCGACGGGGAAACGATACTCGAAAATTCGGCGCGCGAGCCGGAAGTGACCGACCTGGTCGTGATGTTGCGGAAAATGGGGGCGCAGATCGAGGGCGATGAAACTTCGACACTCCGGATCCGCGGCGTCGAGAAGTTGCACGGCACGGAACATTCCGTAATTCCCGATCGCATCGAAGCGGGGACCTTCCTTGTCGCCGGCGCGATTACCGGCGGCGATCTGACGATAACCAACTGTGCGCCGGAACACCTGGGCGCCATTATTGCGAAGATGCAACAAGCGGGAGTGCGCATCGACACGGTGGACAAGACGACGTTACGCGTGCGGCCCGCAGCGAAGCTCGTCGGCGCCGACATGACGACCGAGGAGTACCCGGGTTTCGCAACCGATATGCAGGCGCAGTACATGGCGCTGGCGACCCAGGCGGAAGGCACGTCCGTGGTCACGGAGACGATCTTCGAGAACCGCTACCTGCACGCCAGCGAAATGGTGCGCATGGGTGCAAACATTTCGGTCGACGGGCGCCGCGCGGTGGTGCGTGGGCCGGCGGAACTGTCCGGCACAACGGTGCAAGCGTCCGACTTGCGGGCGAGCGCAGGGCTGGTTCTGGCCGGGCTAGTCGCGAGCGGCGAGACGATCATCGACCGCGTCTACCATATTGACCGCGGTTACGAACGCATCGTCGAAAAACTGAGCGGCGTTGGAGCCGATATCGAACGCGTCAGCGAAAAAGAGTCCTGAGCGCGGCGACTGGCGGCACTACGTGCCGCGACGCGGTGAATACACCAAACCTCAGGTAAACCGGGAGGCGTGCTCGCTGGTTTCAACCGAAAGCCTCCTTCGCCGTAGTTTTAGTACCCACCTATTCGCGCCCATTTTTGCTACAATGCGCCCCTCGGAGAACGCTTGCGGCGAATGACCACTTTTTCGCGCCGCTGGGGAGGCAACAAAGATGGCCAACGCAGATTTGCTGGCACGCCTGGATGCGGCAATTGCCGAGAAAAGCCTGTTGAAGCATCCTTTCTATCAGGATTGGCAAGCGGGCAAGTTGAGCCGCGAGGCGCTGCAACTCTACGCGACCCAGTATTACCGCCACGTCGAAGCGTTTCCAAAGCACCTGCGCGTGCTCGCCGCGCGTACCGAAGGGACGCTGCGCAGTATCGTGATGGAAAATCTTGCCGAGGAAGAGGATCCAGCCGGTGCGCATCCCAAGCTCTGGCGCGATTTTGCGTCGGCCCTCGGCGTGGCCGAAGAAGACATCGCATGCTGCCCGGCGCTACCCGGAACGCAGACCGTGGTTGCAACCTTTCGCGAAATTTGCGGGGACCGTCCGGTGGCCGAAGCGGTGGCGGCATTGTACGCCTACGAAGCGCAAGTGCCGGAAATTGCAGCGACCAAGATCGAGGGGTTGAAGCGATTCTACGGAATTGAGCAGCCTGAGGCACTCGCCTACTTCACCGTCCACGAAGAAGCGGACAAAGCCCATCGCGCGGCGTGGCGCAGCTGGCTTGAAGAACACGCGGACGGGAATGAGGAAGAAATCGTTGCGACCGCCCAGGAAGCGTTGAACGCGCTTTGGGGAGCGCTCGACGCCGTTCATTGCAAGCGGCGCGCGCTTGCAAATTGAAGTTTACGAATAGAGCTTGCGATAACTGGAAAAGGCCCGGCGCGCGCAACCGGGCCTTGTTCTTTTAGATCGCACTGCGAATTTATTCGGTGGTCGTGGCAGCGGCACTGCTCCCGCCGCCTGCAACTTCCTTCTTGGCCTGCTTCTCCCGCGCTTCCTTGATCAGCGCTTTGCGCGAGAGACGGACTTTGTTGCCTTCGATCGAAAGCACCTTCACCAGCACCTGGTCGCCGAGCTTCAGTTCGTCGCGAACGTCGCGGATGCGGTGTTCGGAGATTTCACTGATGTGCAGCAAACCGTCGGTGCCCGGGAACAGTTCCACGAACGCGCCAAACTCGGCGAGCCGCACGACCTTGCCTAGATAGGTCTTGCCGATTTCCGCTGAGGCGGTCACGTCGCGCACCATCTGCAACGCCTGGTCCCCGCCGGCGCCGCTGGTCGAGAAGATGTGGACGGTGCCGTCTTCGAGCACGTCGATCTTGACGCCTGTGGCCTCGATGATGGACTTGATCTTCTTGCCGCCGGGACCGATCAGGTCGCGGATCTTGTCCTGAGGAATCTTCAACTTGTAAAGGCGCGGCGCGAACGCGGAGATCTCTTCATGGTGCACGCTCAACGTGGCGTCCATGGTGTCGAGAATCTGAAGCCGCGCTTTTTTCGCTTGTGCAAGAGCTTCACGCATCATGTTGATGGTGACGTTCAACACCTTGATGTCCATCTGGAGCGCGGTAATTCCTACACGCGTTCCAGCCACCTTGAAGTCCATATCGCCGTAATGGTCCTCGGCTCCGGCGATATCGGTCAAGATCGAGTATTTGTTGTCGCCAACGACGAGGCCCATCGCGATACCCGCGCAGGCTGATTTAAGCGGCACGCCCGCATCCATAAGCGCCAGGGAACCCCCGCAAACCGTCGCCATCGACGATGATCCGTTGGATTCGAGAATGTCCGACACGAGCCGCATGGCGTACGGGAAATCTGCCTCGGCCGGAAGCAAATTCATCAAAGCGCGTTCGGCGAGCGCGCCGTGGCCAATTTCGCGGCGGCCGGGTCCGCGCAAGAACTTCACTTCGCCGACGCTGAACGGCGGGAAGTTGTAATGGAGCAAGAAGCGCTTGAACTGGTCTTGCGCGAACAGCAAATCCAACCGTTGCATGTCTTCCTTGGTGCCCAGTGTAAGTGTGGCGAGCGCCTGCGTTTCGCCGCGGGTGAACAACGCGGAACCGTGTACGCGCGGCAGCAAGCCGACTTCGCAGGTGATCTTGCGGATCTTGTCGAACGCGCGTCCATCGGGACGCCGGCGCGCGTCCAAAATTTCGTCGCGGAAAATCTTTTCGCGCAGACGTTCAAACGCGCGTTTGGCCAGCGTGCGCTTATCCAAATCCTCTTTCGGGATGGCGTCCAAAATTTCGGCTTTCACCGCATCGACCAACTGATAGCTTTCTTTCTTGGGATGCTTTTCGGTGTCAACCGCATCCTTCAGCTTTGCCCCGAATTTCTTCTCGATTTCGGCATACAGCGCCTGATCGAACGGGAACGGCGCCACCACCACCTTCTTCGGCTTCAGTTGTGCATGCAACTCGCGAATCGCGGCCACAATCTTCTTGATCGCCGCGTGACCAAATTCCAGCGCGTCGACGACGGCCTCTTCAGAAACCTCCAGCGCGCCTGATTCCACCATCACGATGCCCTCGTCCGAGCCCGCGATGACGATGTTCATCAAGCTGTTTTTTTGTTCCGCCACCGTCGGGTTGATGACCAGTTGGCCTTCCAGCAGTCCTACGCGCACCGCCGCGATGGGCGTATCGAAGGGTAGATCCGAGCAGTACGCCGCAGCGGACGCCGAGGTTACCGCGATCACGTCGGGGTCGTTCGCGCTGTCCGCCGACAACACCATGCTGACGATCTGGGTTTCATTGCGCCACGATTCCGGAAACAGCGGCCGCATCGGACGATCGATCAACCGCGAGGTAAGAACTTCCTTTTCCGAAGGGCGTCCTTCGCGCTTGAAGAAGCCGCCGGGAATTTTGCCCGCAGAATACGTGTTTTCGCGATAGTCGACGGTCAGCGGCAGAAAGTCGCGGTCGTTCATGGTCGGCGCCATGCAGGCCGTTGTCAGCACCACGGTATCGCCGTACTTGGCAATAATCGCGCCATTGGCTTGCTTGGCGATCTTGCCGGTCTCCAGAATCAGGGGCCGGCCGCCCACTTCGACGGTGACGGAGTGCGGCGCTGGCGTGATTGTATTTTCAGACATAGATGATTTCCTTTGGCTCCGCGTTCGCGCAGAGCGTTCCTGCGGAGACTTGTGCCTCCGCTTTAGCTGGAAGAGAAATGAGGCGAGTGTTTTGCGAGGCCGATGAACTACGCCCAATCACACCACAACAAACTTCGTCCGGTTAGGGACGAACGCGCGACGATTCCACGGGCGGCCACACCACCGCCACTAGAGCTATGTAGAATTGTAGCTTCGCTGAAACGCAGTAGACTCGCTCCAAATCAACAGAGCGGCTACTTGCGCAGACTAAGGCGTTCAACAATCTCGCGATACCGATCCGGGTCACGGCGGTTAAGATAGTCCAGCAGGCGGCGGCGCTTGTTGACCATCATGATCAATCCGCGCCGGGATGCGTGGTCCTTTACGTGGGACTTGAGATGCGACGTCAGGTAGCTGATCCGTTCACTCAAAAGTGCAATCTGCACCTCGGGTGAGCCTGTATCTTTAATGTGGGCCCGGAACTGTTCGATCAACGCTGATTTGGCTGCGCTCAAGTGCCCTCTCCGTCGTCCCCTGAATTTTCCTCTTCTCTTCGACTAATTCAGGCTAACACAATACTCACAAGACTGTAAAGAAATCACAATGTGTGGAAATAATTGCTGGCCCCCGCGCCGCCAGGCACGCTCCCGGGAGAGTGAGTTCCATGTATCCCTTGGAAGTCGCGTTTAGGCATGGCAGTATCACTGAGGCCTGCCGGCGGTGCCGGCAGGAAAATTTTGAGGGAGATAGATCACCATGCGAAACATCATTTCAATTTGTAGCGGCTTTGTTTTGTGCTTCGCCATCGGGGCGACATCCACAGTAGCGCAGCAGGACAAGAGCAACCGCCCGAGTCCCCCGGCAAAAGCAGAATGCAAGCTCGCCGGCGGAAAAACAGTGACAGTCGACTATTCGAGCCCGCGTGCAAAAGGCCGTAAAATTTACGGCGACCTGGTTCCTTACGGCAAGGTGTGGCGTGCCGGAGCAAATGAAGCCACTATGTTCGTAACCGACACCGATTTGTCCATTGGTGGCACGACCGTTCCCGCGGGGAGTTACACCATTTTTACCGTTCCTAACACCAACAAATGGCAGCTCGTGATCAGCAATAAAATCGGCGAGTGGGGCACCGCCTATCCCGGCCCGAGCGAAGATCTCGCGCGCATCGACATGAAAGTGTCAAAACTGGGGTCGCCACTGGAAAACTTCACGATCGCTTTCGATCAAAGCGGCACGGGCTGCACCCTGCGCATGGATTGGGAGACGACGCGCGCATCGGTAGACATCTCCAAGAAATAATCCGTCTCGCGGGCATCGACGGCACACTTTCGACGCCAGAATAGACGAGCAGAGAAATTAACGACTACACGAATCTAGGCAACGTTCGCGGTCCTCAGCTCTGCCGATTGCGCACCAGCGCCAAGAATTCGTCGCGGGTCTGTTTGTTGTTGCGGAATTCGCCCAGCATCGCGCTGGTTACCGCTTGCCCGTGTTGTTTCTCCACCCCGCGCATCTGCATGCACAGGTGCCGAGCTTCGATGATCACGCCCACGCCCTGAGGGGCAATCTTCTCTTCTATGGCCTGCGCGATTTGGCTGGTCATGCGCTCCTGGATCTGCAGCCGCCGCGCGAACATGTTCACCAGCCGGGCGACCTTGCTCAACCCAATCACCTTCTTGGTCGGCAGGTAAGCAACGTGCGCCTTGCCGAAAAACGGCAGCAGATGATGCTCGCACAAACTGAAAAACTCGATGTCCTTCACCAGCACCATTTCGTCGTAGCAAACGCTGAATGTAGCCCCATTCAACAAGTGATCGACGTTCTGGTGATACCCGCTGGTCAGGAATTTCAGCGCCTTCTCATAACGTTCCGGCGTCTTGCGCAAGCCTTCGCGCTCCGGGTCTTCCCCGATCAGCTTGATGATCTCGCGCACGTGACACGCAATCGTCTTCGCGTCACGCGGCCTGCTTTCGTCGAGCAGGATTTCTTCGGTTGGCTTGGTCATGCCTTATTCCCTTCTGAGCCCATCGCGGCCGTTTCAAATTCGCGTGGCGCGTTTTCACCAGCGTATTCGAAACTATTGTTGGAAGTCTCTTCGACGCGCACACGTTCCAGCTTGGCCTTCGGGAATGCGCGCACCCGCCGAAAAATCTCGATGCACAAATTCTCCGTCGTCGGCACCTCGGTGCGAAACGCCGGCACCTCGTCATTCAACGAGCGGCGATCGAAAGCGTCCAAGACCTCGCGTTGCACGAAGCCATCCAAATCCGCCAAGTTCGCAATCATCCCGGTCGCCGGATCGACGTTCCCCGACACGATGATCTCCACCGCATAGTTGTGCCCGTGCCCCAGCGGATTGTTGCACTTCCCATACAAGCGCCGATTCTCTTCCTCACTGAGCCGCGCACTATGCAATCGGTGCGCAGCCGCAAACCGGTACCGGCGCCCCAACTCAATCTTCAACCCGCCATTCTCAGCGCTCAAAATGTCCATCCCATCGCTTTTACTTCCTTAGTTCTTTACTTCCGAATTTCCGCGAACAAATCCACCGACTCATACAATCTCACCCGATGCAACGCCCCCTGCGTAATCTTCGGCTCCAGCAAATCCCAAATCACCCGCGCGACGTTTTCGCACGTCGGGATCTTTCCCGCCAACTCCGGCACTTCGTAATTCAGATGCCGGTGATCCATTCGCGCCATCACTTCCCGCTCCAAAATCTTCTTCAACTCGCTCAAATCCAGCACCATCCCGGTCACCGGATCCGGCTCTCCCGCCACCGTCACTTCCAGTGAGTAATTGTGCCCGTGCCCGTGAGGATTGTTGCACTTCCCAAATACGCGCTGATTCTCCTCCGGCGAAAGCTCCGGATTGTTGTACCGGTGCGAAGCCGAAAACTCGATCTTGCGTGTCAGTAGGACCATCCTTCTCCGCCTAGCGAAGCGCCCCGGGTACTCCGACCGAAATCTCCCGGCCCTTCCACGCCACTTTGCCGTTCACATGTGCCCGGTACGATGCCCAGAGCGCGCCTGCATACATCACCGCCGCCGGTACATAGTAGAGGATGAGCGAACCTTGATATCGGTTACTCCGCAATTCCAAACCGTATCCCGCTTGCCTCATCAGCAGCAGAACCACCCCAGCCATCAACGCAAACGGCATCCGCAATCCAATCGCAATCAACAGGAATGGAATCCACGGCACCGCCGAAAACAATTCGCGGAAAACAGCAGCGCGGCTTCCGCCCACCAACAGGTACAGATTTTTCTTCCAACCCTCCCACATCGCCCCAAACGATCGGTACATCCTCGCGCGAGCCACGTCTTTGCCAGGTCCAAACCAGATCCGATATCCGGCCACCTTCGCATTCCGAGCCAGCGCCACATCCTCCAACACTTCCCCGGCCACGCTCCCGTGCCCTCCGATCGCGTCGTAAACGTCTCTGCGGATCATCAGAAACTGCCCATTCGCCGCGGCCGCATGCGAAGCCGGATCGTTCACATCTTTAAAAGGGAATCTTTTCGCCAGCCGCCCAAACACAAACGGAATCAGCGCTTTTTCGTACCAGTTCTCGGTCACCTGTTCCGGCGAGAACGACACCAGCGTGGCGCCGACTTCCCCGGCGATTTGCAGCGCGCGCACCATTGCGCCCGGCAAAAGCTCGGCGTCCGCATCGGTAAACAGCAACCAGGTATTCGCGGCCTCGCAAGCGCCCCGCCAAGCGGCATTGTTTTTTCCCAGCCATCCAGCGGGCAGTCCGCGCGTCTCGAGGAGCCGCAACCGAGGGATCTCCACAGCCAACCCCCGCACCACGTCCGCAGTGCCATCCTGCGACTGATCGTCCACCACCAATATCTCCGCAATCTCCGGCTGCTGCGCCAAACCCCTAACGCATGCAGCGATCACCGCCTGCTCGTTCCGAGCCGGCACAATCGCGCTAACCCGGCCGTGGGCCGACTCTCGCAAAGGCTGTTCTGTCATAGGCTCGCCATCTTCCGCAGTCGCCTCGTAGCGGCGGGACTCGCTCCGCCTGGCGTCAACACGGGCACAGTGCCGACCAGGAAACCCGGCAACTTGATCGAGCAATCCTTCATTCCCTCGGGTTCTGTAGGCATGGTGAGGCGACGGAGGACCGTTTTCGATCCGACGGGGATAGGTTAGTATAACACTCGATGACAATCGGCCGAAAACTAGCCAACTGGGCGGCTCTGGCCGTCGCGGCGACGGTTATCCTGATCTTCGCCCTACCCAGCTACCGCCAGGGCGAAGCCTCCATCGCCGGCAAAACCGCCGAAGACTTCTCCCTTGACCTGGCCGGCAAGCCCACGCGCCTCTCCGATCTGCGCGGCAAAGTGGTCGTTCTTAATTTCTGGGCCAGCTGGTGCCCGCCCTGCGTGGAGGAAACCCCCGCCCTCAATCACCTCGAAAAGTACATCGCCTCCCGCAACGCCATGGTCTTAGGCGTGAGCATCGACGACGACCCCTCCGCCTACAAAAAATTCCTGCGAGACCAGAACGTCACCTTCACAACCTTCTCCAACCCCGCCATGAAGAAAATCGAAAACGACTACGGCACCACCATGATCCCCGAAACCTACATCATCGATCGCCACGGCAAGATCGCCCGCAAAGTCATCGGCCCCCAACAATGGGACTCCCCCGAAATGCTAGCCTACTTCGACGCCCTCCTCGGCCAATCTTAGAACTGCACGGTTGATGCCATAACGACGTCGGCCTCGCGACGGCCCGAGTAAATTGTCCTTCTCCCAAACTCGGACACACTTCTCGGTCGGCGCACCTGTCGATTGGAGATTCGCTAGGAATAACGTGGATCCCATAGGTTGCTGCAAAGCTCGATTCGTTTTACCGCGCTAGGTGTGACGGAAATGCGTACACCAGCTCCGGTAGAATCCCAGAAAAGATACTCATTATTATCAATGTCGATTGTGTCGAGGCGATCGAGAATACGCCCTGGCGTTTCAATCAAATACATCGAGCGGTCATCTTTCTCGAAAACGAACAACGGGAACCGAGCATCCCTGAGCGCACTCTCGGCGGAAGTGAAGGCTAGTACCAGAGAGGAGCCCGCGAAGGCCGGGCATAACCAGACGCTCGCGGGCTAAGACTACCTCGCAACTATTTATACGTAGCGTTCGTGCGCGCCAGTTCATCCCGGTGTTGCGAGGATTCCGCCATGGAAGCAAACGCCGGGCCACCCAGCGGGTTGGCCTTGAGACTTTCACGAATGCCAGCATTCACTTTGTCCAAAGCGTCGGCAGTCGCCCCGATGTAGACGACATAAAACAGTCCGGGAGCCTCGGTGTGTACGGCCTGGGTATCGATTTCGTACTCCACGATTGTGCCGTCCGCCAACATCTTTTCCAGGAGCGGCACGACCAGATTTTTGCTGAGTTGATCCACGGCGTCATCCGGCGCGTCCGCCTTCAATTTATAGGCAGACTCGTAGGTGTAAAGACCTTTCCAGGAACCTTTTTTCCAGTTGTAATATCGGCTGACGTAAACGTTGTCCCAGTGTTTCGTCGCGGTCGATAGCGGCGGTGCTGTGGGATTCGCGGACTTACGGACCTGCTCTAGAACTTTGATCAAACCGCCCAGGGACATCGAGGACCACCAGGTATCGTTAGTGTTTCCATCCTCGTGATGCACCAACGTCGTGTCGTCGCCATATCCGACCAGGGTTCCGTCGGCGAAGGCCTTTTCGAAGTCTGCCTGGGTACTCGCCGTGACCTTGTCCATGTCCGCCCATTGCGAGCGAGGTATAACCCAATCGGCGACGTATGTGTACATCCGTGGCTTCTCTTTGACTTCCGCCGTTTGCCCATAAACAGCAATCGCTGAAATTCCGTCATGAGCGCGAACGCGATCAGTGCAAGTACGCTTTTCTTGAACACAATCACACCTCTTCTCTTTCCAAGATTTTTGATGGTGGGTCCCAATATTACGGTGGAATCACAAGACTGAGAGAGGCGGTAAAGATCAGAAAGTCAGAGGAGAGCTCTCTCCGTCGTCCGTGCGCGTGAGACTATCGCTAATCTTCAGCGGGAGTCAAGAAGTGCCCGACGAGTCGGGTTGCTGGAAGATCACGTCCGGGATGGCGCGTCGAGTGACCGGACGCTGAGGAAAACTCAATGCTCCCCGCGCCGGAACCCCTCCGCGATGTATTCACTGGTGCGCAGCGAAAACGCCAGAATCGACAAGGTCGTCGTCTTGTCCGTGCAATTCAGAAATACGCTGGCGTCGGTAACAAACAGGTTCGACACGTCATGCGTCTGCCCAAATCGGTTGGTCACAAAATGCTTCGGGTCGTTCCCCATCCGGCAAGTTCCCGTCTCGTGCAAGCTGTAACCGGGGATCTCCGGATGATCGCTGCAGCCTTCGTATTCGCCGCCCGCGGCCCGCAAGATCTCGCGGCTGACCTGCTTGGCGTGCTCCCACATTTTCAATTCGTTCGCGCCCCACTGGAAGTGCAGCCGCGCCGCGGGTATTCCGTAGGCATCCTTCATCTCGGGGTCGATGTCTACAAAATTGGTTTCCGACGGCAGCGAGGGCCCCTGAATCCCCAAATTTACCGGCGTAGGATACCGCCGCTTTATTTCCCGCTTGAACTCGGACCCAAACCCTTCGATGCCTCGCGTCTCCGGAAACTCCTGGCAGCCTCCGCCTGGATACATCGAATATCCGCGAATAAACGACTCTTCCTGCGGATTGTTCAGATTCTGCCATCGCGGCAGCCAGGCAATCTCGCAAGTGGACACATTGTCCGGAAAACTCGGCTGCCCCAGAAGTTGCGGCAAATATCCGTATGCCGTTGTCCCGTACATGTGATCGCAAAGATTGCGCCCCAATTCTCCGCTGGAGTTCGCAATCCCTGTCGGCCATTTCCGGGACTTCGAGTTCAGCAGGATCCGCGCGCTCTCGACACACGAAGCCGCCACCACCACGGCCCGGCCGTACACCTCAACCTCCTGCCGGGTGTGCCGGTCGACGTAAGCAACTCCAGCCGCCCGCCCGTTATCATCGACCAAAATATTCTTCGCCAGCGCGTTGGTTCGCAGCTCCAGATTTTTCGTAGCCTCCGCTGCAGGCAGCAAATATCGCGGCGTCGAGAAAAACGAACCGGTATCGCATCCCTCCGTGCAATTCCCGCAGAAATGACAAGCGGGATGCCCTTCGTGATTTACCGTCAACTGCGCGATTCGGTCGGGAAGATAAGGCACGCCGACTTTCTCCGCGCCTTTTTGCAAAATCCAGTCGAAACACCGAAAATTCATCTGCGGCAGGTACTCGCCATCCGGATTGCTCGGCCGGTTCTGCACCGTCCCCGCCACTCCAATCAACTTCTCCACCCGCGTGTAGTACGGCGCTATCTCCTCGTACTTCACAGGCCAATTCACCCCAAACCCGTCCAAGCTGGCCGCTTGAAAATCGATATCGCCCATCCGCGCCGCACTCCGCCCCCAGAAATTCGTCTTCCCACCCACCGCAAAACATCGCGGCCACATCCATTCGGTTCCCGGCGCCGTCGTGTAGCCGATCTCATGCTCCCAAATCCCTTCGGTGTACTCGTTGTCCATATAGCCATAAGACTGCGCGCGCTTTTTGGGATCGCCAAACGCTCGGTACTTCATGTCATACGGCATGCGATGGTTCCGAAAATCCTTCGCAGGATTCAGCGCCCGCCCCGCATTCAAGGCGCAAACCTGCAACCCCGCCTCGCAAAGCGTCTTGATGGTCATCCCGCCGCCAGCCCCGGTTCCGATCACCACGACGTCATAAATCTGTTTCGCCATCAGCGAAGCTCCTGTGGGGCCTGTAGTGGCCGATCCTCAGATCGGTCGTCCGCTCTTCCAGTCACGCGTACCGAATCAGAAATTCCGATCTCCGCAATCTCAGTACTTCGGCGGAGGCAAATGCAAATGTTCGCGGTCATTGACGTGAGGGCAGCTAGGCGACTCCGAATAAAATTTCAATCCGGGATAATCCAACTCTTCCAAGCCAACGCGCGAAGTATAGAAACCCATCAAGGTGTACTCCCGCATGAGGTCAAAGAAAACGCGCCCGTCTTCCTCTCCCTCGCGAAACTCTTTCTTGTACGCCAGGCGCCGCAAAATCTCGTTCTGCTCGCCGGGCTGCAAAGCCATAAAGGTCTTCCCATGCAACCGTTCCGAGTGCGCGTCCAGCCAGCCCAGCCCAAACCGGAATCTGTACTGCAAGCTCGGGTCGCTCCACACCATGAAATCGACAAACTCGCTCACGCCGGCTTCGCGCGATCCTGCGCCGCCATCGCTCGGGATGATCATTTCCGTCAGCCGCTCCATCGTGGCGTATTCCGCCACGGTGAAAAACTGCGGCGCGTACGTCGCTTTCTTGATCTGCGTGGAATCCGCGCGCACATGCTCGCAGGCGAACGTCCAGCGGCTAAATCCGGAAAATTGCGCGGCGACCGACGCCACCGCCAGTATGCGCAGCATTTCTCGACGTTCCACGCTTTGCCCTGCCATGCATTCCCTCCCATTACTTCCCGCAGGCTCAGGAACTCACCGCATGCGCGATCCAATGCCCCACAGCAAATCCGGAAAATCCTTGCCCAATCAGCCTTCCCGCGGGCTTAGGAGTGTCGCGCGGGCCGATGTTACCACGCCTTCGCGCCAACTTCGGCCGCCAGACCATACCCTTCTCGTCTACATTTGTGCGAAATGAAATCGAGGCACAGATCGGCGATACTTGATCGCATTGTCGTCGCCCTGCTGCGTCCATAGTTTTCCATCCTTCAAATAAACAGTCTCGATGTCGTCACCGGGACACCACTCATATTGGCCCGCTAAGCCTGAAAGACTTTCGAATCGAGAGAAACTGGCTTTCTTTCAGCCATGTTTCCGTTCGACGCTGTTCGCTCACGATGTCGGCATTACCGAACTGCTCGTGCACCGTGATCCGAAAATTAATCACGGAGGTATCGCCCTGCAAGCGCGCGACAAAATCACGCGCATTCATGGAGTGATCGTACGCGACAGGCCGTTTCGCCATGTGCTCGTAGTGTTTGGCCTTCGTGGTCAGCGTCCCGTCATCGCTGCTGAAAATGCAGTCGTCCGCGACATAGCGGGCCGAAGCGGCTACATCCCTCCGGTTCGAAGCGTCCCTGCGTGCCTGACTAACAAGGAGCACTTCCTGTTCGGCGGGCGAAAACTTTGGCTCGTCGGTGGCCGAGAGCGTGGCGGCCAGCATCGACATGGCAAGAAAAAGGCATGTCCGATAACGCATATTGTCCTCCCGAATCAGCAGACTCTGTTTATCGACCCGGGATTCTAGTTCATGACAGGCAAGTTCGGCGGCATTGCGCGAGATGCTACAAATCCGCCTTTCGCAGACGAAGAGCATTGGCGATCACCGAGACCGAACTTAGACTCATGGCGGCGCTCGCTAGCATGGGGCTTAACAGCCATCCGAAGAAAGGATAGAGGATGCCCGCTGCGATCGGGATGCCCAAGGTGTTGTAGAGGAAGGCGAAGGCCAGGTTCTGTTTTACATTGGCGATGGTGGCGCGGCTCAAGCGGCGGGCTCGCAGGATGCCCCGGAGATCCCCTTTCAGGAGCGTGATGCCGGCGTTTTCGATGGCCACGTCGGTGCCTGTGCCCATGGCGATCCCGACATCGGCGGCCGCCAGCGCGGGGGCGTCGTTGATGCCGTCTCCGGCCATAGCCACGATATGGCCTTGTTGGCGCAGGCGGGCGACAAGGTCCGCTTTTTGCTGGGGTTTCACTTCGGCTTCAACTTCATCGATACCCAGGGACTGCGCCACTTGTTCAGCAACGGCGCGACGGTCGCCTGTGGCGATCACCACGTTCACGCCAGTCGCGCGGAGCTCAGCTATCGCGGAAGAAGCCGAAGATTTGATGCGGTCGGCCAAGGCCAGAACGCCGACGAGTTTTTTGTTCATTGCGACGAACACTTGCGTGGTGGCTTTACCTTGTTCGGTGGACGCATCGTTCGCTGCCGTGGAGGCGTTTACCCCGCGGGCTTCGAGAAATTTCAGCGCGCCGATCCAAACTGTGTTCTCCTCGACACGGCCTTCTGCGCCGCCTCCGGGCGTGGCGCGAAAGTCGGAGACCGGTGATAAATCGATACGCCGCTCTTCGGCGGCTCGCACGATGGCGCGAGCTAACGGATGCTCGCTGGCGCTTTCGATGCTGGCCGCGAGACCAAGCAGGTTGTTTTCGGAAAGACTCGCGTCCGGAAAGACAGCTACCCGGACAACCTGCGGTTTGCCTTCGGTGAGGGTGCCGGTCTTATCGACGACGAGCGTGTCCACCTTGGCGAGGGTCTCGAGGGCTTCAGCGTTGCGAACAAGAACACCGGCTTGGGCGCCACGGCCGACGGCGACCAGGATGGACATAGGTGTCGCGAGTCCCAGCGCGCAGGGGCAAGCAATAATCAGGACGGCGACCGCGGCCACCAATGCGTGCGCGAAACGCGGTTGCGGACCGAGAAAGACCCACGCCAGGAAGGTGATTGCCGCTGAGGCAATTACCGCTGGCACGAAGTAGCCGGCAGCTTTGTCTGCCAGCCTCTGCATCGGAGCGCGGCTGCGTTGGGCTTCGCTGACGAGCTTCACGATTTGTGCGAGCGTGGTTTCGTTGCCGACACGCTCGGCTTCCATGACGAAGCTGCCGCTGGTGTTCAGCGTGCCGCCGGTGACCTTGTCGCCTTGAGATTTCTCGGCGGGCATCGATTCCCCGGTGAGCACCGATTCGTCGATGGCGCTGCCCTGTTCGCGGATCACGCCGTCAACCGGGACCCGCTCGCCGGGGCGCACGCGCAACTTGTCGCCGTGCTGGACCTGATCGAGTGGGACGTCTCGCTCGCGGCCGTCCGAGGCGAGCAAATGAGCTTGCTGCGGAGCTAGATTCAGCAGCGCGCGAATCGCGCCGGAGGTTTGCTGGCGAGCGCGGAGTTCCAGCACTTGTCCAAGCAGAACCAGCGTCGTGATCACGGCGGCAGCTTCGAAATAGACGGGTGCGCCGCCGTCCATCCCGCGAAACGAAATCGGAAAAATCTTTGGGAATGCCGTGGCCACAACGCTATCGAGATACGCGGAGCCCGTCCCCAGGCCGATCAGCGTAAACATGTTTGGGCTGCGGTGAGCAAGCGATGCCCAAAAACGTTGAAAAAAAGGCCAACCACCCCACAACACGACCGGCGTGGCGAGGATGAACTCGATCCAGTTGCGGAGCGTGGCAGCGAGATGCAGGCCGAGAACTTCGCCGAACATGGAGAGAACCAGAACGGGTAGCGACAGCGCGGCGCTGACCCACAATCGACGGCGCATGGAATCGTACTCGGGATCGGCTTCGACTTCGGCGAACGCATCCAGGGGCTCGAGTGCCATGCCGCAGATGGGACAGGAGCCCGGACCGATCTGCACGATTTGCGGGTGCATCGGGCAGGTGTAGCGAATCCCTGGCGAGGAAGACGAAGAGCCAGGTGAGCCAGAGGCGGCGGACGATTTCGAGATGACTGCAACGAAGGCGGTGACGATAAATTTTTCGGCGCGAGGTAATGGTGCCCGCCAATGGAAGCGGCGGCAGGCCTGCGCGCAGCGCTATCCGCAGGGCTGTCCATTGTAGGGGCGCAGCATTGCTGCGCCCCTTCTCGGCGCGATCCCGCCGCCGTATTTTTCAGGCGATTGCGCAAATTTTCCCGCGCAGCCACGCGAGCAAAAATAATAACTCTCGCCTTGGTGCTCGATCTTCGCCGAGGCCTTCGCGGGCTCGACGGTCATTCCACAAATTGGATCTTTAGCCAAGTTCAATTCCCTCTCTTACATTTCTTCGAACTAGCGCGGTGCTCCGGGCATCGGCACGCCAATCATCCGCTTACTTCGGGTCAACAAACGGCCGCAACACTCCGCGGACTCCACCCTGCGCTGCAAGTCGCCGCCGATTAGCGCAAGTGGGCATAAATCATTTCCAGCAGTTCGTCGTACGTGGCTTCGACGTCTTCTTTCTTGCTGCTGCGAAGCGCTTTGGCGGCGCAATGATGCAGGTGATTGCGCATCAGGTTGCGTGCTACACCGCGGAGTGCTTCCTGGACGCTGGCGACTTGCGTGATGATGTCGGCGCAGTAGCGATCGTCTTCGACCATTTTCTGCAAACCGCGGATTTGGCCTTCAATGCGACGAAGGCGATTGCGATTCGCCTCTTTGAGGTCGGGATCGACGCCCACGGCTTTGCGAGGTTCGCCGGCGATGGCACAAGCGCAGTCAGCGCTTTGGAATTGGGCTGCATTCTTCGGTCGGTGCGATGCTCTCGCGGGCATGCTGTATACCCCCTAGGGCTATTTATACCCCTGGGGGCTATTTTTGTCAAACCAGATGGTTCTGTAGCCGCCCTGTTCAGGGCGGGGTTTAGACGCGAATGGTATCGACCGAGATGATTCGTCCGGCAGCTTCGATTCCCCAACAGATCGTCGACTGGCGGTCCCCAGCGAACAAGAACGGGTGAGCCCTTGAACGGGCTGGTATAATGCCGGGCATGACACTGGTGGACATCACTTACGAATTGCAATCGCCGCTCAATCAGGAACAGCTTGCCAGTTTAGGTTCGTTCGCCAATACCTATGGGTTGCGCAAGTTTCGCGTGGGAGACGACAAAAAGCATCTTTCGTTTGAGTACGACGCGTCGCGGCTTCTGGAAACAGAACTAGCGCACGTCCTGCGCCACGCGCGAATACCCGTGACGCGCAAGGTCAACTAGAGCCGCCGATCGCTCCAGCGGCGAGCATACCGAGTCTCCGCAATCCTGGTTGTCGCGACCGCTCGAGCGGTTCCTATCGCAGTCATCTCCAAAACGATTTCATTCGCTATGCGCAAATTTTGCAGGCCATCGGCCACTAAGTAACGTCAGTGCGGAATCTGCAAGCAAACCCCGTCAGCTTGCCGGATCGTTCGAGCGCCTCCTCATTACTTCGATGAGATTCCAACTTTTGGAAGCGCGCCGTGTACCTAATGAGGCTTCCAAACGAAAGTGGCTATTTGTATAAATTCGGTTGGTTGCGGGGCCTGCAGAACTTGCTGAAAGGAAAGAATTTCTTGGTTGTGGCGGCCTGCAACCATGCGAATTATTTAGGTCTACCTTTTCGCATCCCGATAATCACGGCCTGAGATGTCGCTATACGATATAGCGTGTAGTTCTCATAAAGTGCGAACTTGTAGTATCATCGTATAGCTGTGGAATCGCTAAAAGACTCCTTACCAGCTCATCGCGCACGTCTCAGCACGGTGCTCCGAGCCGCTAAGGAAGTAGTGTCGGTTGATGTTACGTCTCGGACACTCGGAATTAACAGGCGTGCCGCGGCCAAACTCCTGTGGCGGTGGAAACAGCAGGGTTGGCTCCGACGGATAGGACACGGGCTTTACGTTCCTGTGCCTTTAGATCTAGCTGGCAGCGAACAGGTCATCGCCGATCCCTGGGTCCTCGTACCAACGCTCTTCAATCAATGCTACATCGGCGGCTGGACCGCCGCCCATCATTGGAAACTTACCGAACAGCTTTTCAATGAGACCCTTGTCTTCACGACACGGCGGGTCACAGAAAAACGCGTGGTCGCCCAGTGTACGGTTTTTGTATTGCACAACGTGAAGCCGAAACGTTTCTTTGGATTGAAAACGCTCTGGCGCGGTTCCGTCAAAGTATCTATATCAGACCCCGCGCGTACCTTGGTCGACATGATCGCCTCGCCTGACGTGGGCGGTGGCATCGACCACGTAGGGGATAGCCTCAGTGCGTACCTCGCAACGAAAACCGCCGATCGTGCTTTGTTGATCCGGTACGCGAACCAATTTAATAACGGAGTTGTCTTTAAGCGTCTCGGATATCTTGCAGAAACGCGCTTACACGATGACAAGCTCGCCGCCGAGTGTCGCTCACGATTGACTCAGGGCTACGCCAGGCTTGACCCTGCACTCCCAGACAAAAACTGTCCACTGCCTGGCGACTCTGGTTGCCGTCTGCCAGGAAAAGGCAGCCCCTGATCACGGCGAGGGATGCCGAGCCGCTCGTGGAGCTGTATGTAGATAGTCGTTCAGAAAGACTACGTCCTGGGTTGGATGCTCGCGGGCATCTACGCGCACGAAGAGCTTTCTGAAAGCTGGATCTTCAAGGGCGGCACATGTCTTAAGAAGTGTTTCTTCGAGACATATCGCTTTTCGGAGGACCTGGACTTCACACTTCGTAATGAGGATCAGCTAGACGAAGAGTTCCTACGAGGCGCCTTCAGTGACTTCTGGGATGCGCTGCCCGAGATCTTTACCTGGATTACGAGCGGCGCTCCAGTTCCGCAGCGCGCGTTCATCCAGCACGGTTTGGGCGAGATCCCCATCCATTCGCGCGTGCTGCCAATGAGCGTTCCGCTGCCCTCTCGATCAATTCTGGAAATCATCCGCTTCGCCGCAGGTAATCATCGATGTGTTGATCTCAGCTATGACGGCAGCATACGACGTGTAGAGCCGTATTCGCTTCGGCAAACTGCCGATGGATATTTTGTGCTGCACGCAATCCGCAGCGATTCAGGGGAGCATCGTTCTTATCGTGTGGATCGAATGCAACGGGCGACGGTGACTTCGCAGGTTTTCGCGCCTCGTTATGCGGTCGAACTGACTTCGACGGGGCCCTTACAGTTGCCCCTTCAACCGCGACGCCGCGCTTACCAAGGATCCGTCAGATAGCAACGAGAACCAGACATCAAGGGCCGACCTACGTGTATCGATGCACAGTTTGTGGAAGGACATTCAACAAGAAACGGATGGATGGCGCACTCAATCCTCACAAGAATCGTCGCAGATCGCCGTGTTACGGGCGGCATGGCGCGTATGTGAGAACGAAATACTAGGGTTTAATGGTTGCGACTTCTTGCGTATTGGTCCGGGCTATAGGCGTGGACCAATGAACCACTTCATTTCGTGCGCGCGCGAGTTCTACTCTGCACTCCGGAATCGACGCCGGCCGGCGCAGTGACCGGAGATGACGAGACGCGTCAGGCTTTCATACGTTCAGGCATTCCGCTGCGAGTATTGTTAACGAGCAGACCGGAAATCTGAAGCTGGCGCAAAAGTTCCTCGGGCACTCCACGATCAAGATGACCGCAGACATCTACACGCACACCACTGCGGTAGCGGAACGCGACGCTGCAATCGCTCTAGAACGGGCAATCTGTGGCGATTTGTTCCCAGTTGTTCCCAATATCGAGAACAGGAACAGCTTTGCGGCGCTAAATTAGGAGAAGGAATTGTTACGGCTCAACTCGTAACCGTAAATAAGAAGGGCGCTTAGAAGATTTCGCTCTCAAGCGCCCATGGTTGCGGGGGTCAGATTTGAACTGACGACCTTGGGAATGGGCGCGCGCAAAGTGGAGAATTGTCATCCATTTCACTATTTGGCAGTATTTCACCGTTTGCTGAAATAGAGTCATCCGCTGAAATCAATGCTAATCTACTGAATTTAAGCGGTTTAAACTCAACGACACGCATCGGGGTATGCCGCTTCGGGTCCGTAGTCCGAGTCCTCGACCGGGTCCCGCGACCTAGTTCTATTACTTCCGTAACAGAATTTTTTTCGGCGAAGCTCTATCGGTTTTTTTTTCGGGTGCGCCCACACTGCATCCATGGACTACCCCCTCCCGGTCCTCAAGCCTCGCGGCTTCCTTTCGCGGAGCGCCCTCGTGGCTATGACCTTCCTGGTCACCTCGGTTAGCGTGCTGGCCGACACCCGCTATTCTCTCGGATCGAACTCGGCGGGCGTCTGCTATTGCCACTGCGCGATGGCGAAGGCGCACAGCGGGTGCGCCAAAATGTGCGAGTCGCCGAGGTTTGCTTCGCGTTGGTGGGCGACGTCTTGCGCGCGGCCTCGGCGGAAGGCGACGGTGAATAACCCCGGGGCCGGCCCGCGCCTACCCCACCCGGACCGCGCCGAACACGCCCAACTGCAAAACTAAGGCTGTTCTTTGTGGGGCACAACACGGCGTGCCCCAGCTTGCCCGGGTTTCAACTTTTCCTCGGGTTTTACTGGGCTTTACTAACGGTCGACGGCACCAGGATAGGCGCGGACACGGTGGAACCCTCCCCCAGCAACTCGGCCAGGATTTCGGGAATTTCGAAAATGGCGCGATTGTCTTGGGCGGCCACGTTCTTGCGAAACTCAGCCAACCTGGCAGGCTCCAGCATTTGGCTCACGCCGGATACCACCTCTTTGAAGCTTTTCAGCACGATGCCGACGCGCTTTTCGATGACCCATTCGGCGTTGTAGCGCTCCTGCGGCAGCGTCCATGAATTGCACTCGATCAAGACAGGGAGATTGCGGACCATGGCTTCGGCGATGCTGCCGGGGCCGGGCTTGCCGATCAGGAAGTCGGCGGCGCCCATCCACTTGTGTATTTCCTTTGTGAATCCAATGACATGAACGGGCATGCGCCATTGGCGAGTGCGCAGCTTAGCGGCGAGTTGCTCGTTGCGGCCGCAAATCAGGATGAGTTGCACAGGCAAACCCGCGGCATCCAGCCGTGCCGTGATGTCGAACATCACTTTCGAGCCATGGCCACCGAAGAGCACGATGGCCGTAGGTAGATCCGGTTTCAGGCCCAACTCGGCGCGCAGAACATGCGGATCGGAATTGTCCCTGACGTAGAAATCCGGCCGCAGGATCATGCCGGAGGTGGCGAAGATGTGGGCGTCGTCATGGCCGATCGCTTTGGCTTGCTCGACTGCGCGCTGCGTGCCCGCGATGATGTATTGCTGCTTGATGGGCTCGATCCAGAAGTGCGGAGGAAAGTCGGCCAGGTCCGTAATGATGGTGACGAAAGGCCGGCCCGGGCAGATGTTGTTCCAGCTCTCGAAAATTTCGCGATTGAAGTGGGGGATGACGGAAATCAGGAGGTCAGCGGGATTGTTGCGCCAGAAGTCTTCGAGCAAGCGAACCAGCTGTTGGTGTAACAGGAGGATGGTCGCCTGGAGTACCCGCAGCAGCGTGGTCGCCCCCAGCGTCCAGCCGTTCTGGAGGATGACGTTGTACTGCTCCTGGATCCGGATGCCGGTAAGTCGCCGCAAGACGTCGAGCTTGTCGGTCAGTTCCTGAAACTGGACCAGCTCGACCTGCCAGGGGCGGTGCTGCTGGGCGGAAACGGTCTGGAGAGCTACGGCGGCATTGCGGTGCCCGCCGCCCGCGTCATGAAAAAGGATGTGTATTTTTTTCATGATTTGATTGTCACATACGCTTTGTGTTCGCTAAGAGGAGCAACCGGCATGCCATGTTGATAACCCCGGAAGTTATTTGTGCTCAATGAGTTCCGAGAGCACATTCACGCAGATTTCGCCACCTCTTCACAGATTGTTCATATGTTTCCGTGACAATAGATTCATGCGATGCGACCTTCACGTTCATTCGACCGCTTCCGGAATGTGCAACACTCCGGGCTTGAGCCGGGTGTGCCGGGAGTCTTACAACCAACCGCAAGAGGTGTACGACCGGCTGAAGCGGCTGGGGATGTCCATGGTGACCGTAACCGACCACGACTCCATCGATGCGGCGGAAGTCCTGGGCAAGTACCCGGACTTTTTCCTGAGCGAGGAGGTCACCGTGCAGCTGCCAAGCGGCACCGAGATGCACTTGGGTGTCTACGGCCTCACCGAGCGCGACCACGGCGAAATTCAGCGCCGGCGGAGCGATTTCATCGGGTTGGTCATGTACTTGACCGAACGGAAGCTTTTTTTCAGCGTGAACCATGTGTTCTCCGGGCTAACCGGGCGTCGCGAACAGGACGACTTCAACTGGTTCGCGTCCTACGTGCCGGCTTTTGAGGTGCGGAATGGCCAGATGTGGACAGAAGCGAATGCCAGCGCCGAGCGTCTGGCAGGGCGCCTCGGCAAGGTCGGGCTGGCCGGAAGCGACGCGCACACAATCGAAGGAGTCGGACGGACCTATACCGAGGTGCCGGGCGTTCGTACGGCGGATGAGTTTTTTGCGGGACTGCGTGCCGGACGCGGGGTTGTTCATGGTGTGCATGGAAGTTACGCCAAACTGACGGCGGACGTTTATCGGATCATACGAAGTTTTTTCCGCGAGAAACCCTGGGCGTTGCCGATTTTGCCGGTGACTGTGCTGGTGCCGGCGATCACCGCAGCCCACTGGCTCAATGAGATGCGTTTCTGCCGCAAATGGACGGCGGCGCTGGAAACCGGAGAAAAGAGTCCGCGAATGCTGTGGAAGCTGGACTCGGGCCTGGAAGCCAATTTGGCGGGATGACGGTCGAGTCGTCTAGGCATCGGAACAATTGAGGTACCGCGATGGCTGTCGCACGCAACCTCTGGGGATTCATCGAGCGTCGCGATCACCGGGTGATGCGGCGGATGAACCGCTGGCGTGCGCCGCGGTGGATCCGATACTGGATGATTGCAGCCACGCGGATGGGCGATGGCTGGCTGTGGTATGGGCTAGGGGTTATGTTGCTGATCTTCGGCGGGCCGCAGCGTTTTGCCGCAGTGGAAGTGGCCGGGGCTGCCGGCGTCAGCGGCGTCTTCGTATTCAAAATCATCAAGAGGTTAAGCGCGCGCTCCCGACCTTGCCAATTGGAGCCGCACTGCTGGTCGAAGGTACTGCCGCCGGACAAGTTTTCGTTCCCCTCCGGCCATACCATGACGGCGTTTTCGGTGGCGCTGGTGATTAGCTATTTTTATCCGGGCCTCGAAGCGCCGCTGTTGTTTTTGGCGGTCAGCATCGCGGTTTCGCGGATTGTCCTGGGAATGCATTTTTTGAGCGACGTTCTGGCCGGAGCGGTGCTGGGTGTAGCCCTTGGGTGTGCGTCGATCACCGCGTTCGCTTCGTTTGGGCTGGTGTAAGCCCCTGATTGCTCAGCGTTCCTTCTCCCGCGTCGGAAATTTCTGAAGCATGGCTACCTCCGTTAAAGTAGATCCCTTCCCCGCAAGAAGCGCGGGTTCGGGAAGACACCTTATCTAAGCCCTTGCCAATCAGCCACAAACGCAGCGCGGCCCGCTCCCAAAAAGGGCCGCAAACGCTGATGAATTGATCTTAACCAGGCGAGAACCCCTCGAAGCATGGACCGACGTCTCCCGTCCCATAAAAAGTGCCATCAGCCCGAGTGGGTGTGTCGCTCTAAAGAGGCTTCGGATGCGCCGACAGCGCTTCGCGGAACGCGGCTAGATTGCTCTTGTCCACGATGGCGGTTCCCGTATCAACCCACGCAGGCATAGAGGGCGCTGGAGCGGTGCGCCAGTCTTTGAATTCGTGCACCGCGTTGTGGTGCAGGTCGTCAAGAAACTTCAGCCCGTAGAAGGCCATGACATACGGCTTTTGCACGACCGTGGCATTGATGCCGCCGCGGTCGATCCACGAGAATGTTTCGGGATCCTTATCGAACGACACGATAGCCACCTTGCCCGTCATGTCCACGCGATGCAGGGAATCTGCGGCGCCGGCCCCACCCGAAGCTTCCAGGCAGATGATGCCGTCGATCTTTTGCTTCTTGGCGAACAGAGCGGAGATGCCGTCATAAGCATTGCGGGCGTCGCCTTTGTCGTCGATGGTTTGCACGATCTTGATGCCGGGATATTTCTTCAAAGCTTCGTTGACGCCGCGGACGCGCTCATCGAGGTTGGGTTGACCATTGATGGTGACGATGACGATTTGCCCTTGGCCCTTGAGGATGTCGGCCATGCGCTTGGCGCTTTCCTGGCCGGCGCGGAAATTGTCGGTGCCGATGAACAGGACGCGCTTGGAGTCGGGCGCGTCGGCGTCGATGCAGATCACCGGAATACCCGCTTGAATGGCTACGTCGATCGGCCCTTTAAAAAGATCGGCATTGGCGACAGAGACGAGAATTCCTGCCGGATGCAGCGCAACTGCTTTCTGGAAGGAATCGAGTTCGTCTTTGGGCGAGAGCGTGGTGGGGCCGTCCATTTCGGCTTTCACACCCATTTCCTTGGCGGCGTCGGTGAGGCCCGCTTGCGCTTCCTGCCAGTAGGGGATGTTGATATTTGCGGAAATGAAGTAGTACTGCTCGTCCTTTGCGTGGTATGGCTCCTCGCATGCGACGAGGCCGGCGCTGAGAGCGATGCTTAGCCACGCAGCCCACTTGTAATAGCGTTTCATACGACGCCTCCTTTGCGCATGTCCGGCCTGGGACCCCAGAAACTGAAAACCCTTGGAACCTGGTTTTCTGGGGGGCAAGCCTATCACAAGCGGGGCGCGAAGGGCTGGGTGCGTTGGTCAATCGGGAAGGTTAAACGAATGAAATTCGGTGATGGGTTCGAGCAATGCCGAAGATTCTGTTTCCGATACCACCTGGCAACGATTCGCACCAAGCGATCGCCCGACGTTTTATAGTCGTTTCGGGTGATCCTCCTATGGCCGACCGGGCCGCGATCGTTTCCACCGCCGCGAAGAAGGCGAACAAGACGCTGGTTTCGCAACTGGCGTTTCTTTTGCAGGTTTCACGGCCGGGATTGTGGAGCACGACGGCATTGTTTTATCTCATGCCGCTCGGACATGTGGACATTTTTCATTCGCGGATTTTTTGGGTGGGCCTTTTCTATGTTCTGTTCCCGCTGGGATTGGTGCTATACGGAGTGAACGACATCGTGGATGCGGCCGCGGACCGGTTTAATCCCCGCAAGGGTACTTTTCTCTTTGGATCACTAGGGGGCTCCGAACAGCTCTCGGCTTTGCGCTGGGAGATTGTGGTCGTGCAAGTTCCCTTCTTGGCGCTTTTCTTTTTCCTTGCAGGACCTCGAATCCTGCTATGGTCGGCCGCGCTCGCGCTGGCCGTAGCGCTGTACAACGCGCCGCGGTTCGGGTGGAAAGGGCATCCGCCGTTCGATGTGCTCGTTCAATCGAGCTATCTGCTCATATTTGTCTTGAGCAGCTGGCTGAACCATGCTGCGCAGCTTCCCTGGGCCACATTTTTGTTTGGCGCACTGTTTGCCATGCACTCGCATGTTTTTGGCGAGGTGATGGATATTGCGCCGGACCGCTTAAGCGGCCGGCGCACCACGGCCACGCAGGTTGGCGCGGTGGGTGCTAAATTTCTGATCGCGGCGCTTTTGTGCGTCGAGAGCGTGCTGGTGTATCTGTTCTTTCGCGACCTTCTGATCGCGGGATTTCTCGGCGCCGGCGCGGTTTGGTTCTTGCTCGATGCGCGAGTTTTTTGGAAAAATCACCCGTACACGCCGTCCCAGATGCGCATTTTCATGTGGGCGTGGAATGCCGCTTCGCTAGTCGGCGCGTATTGGAACTGGGCGCACGCTACGTTAACTCACGCCGCTGGGCTCGCCCGGTCCTAGGATCCCGCCAAAATGCAAAGCCCTCGTCTGATTGAAATTTCCGTTGACTCGCTGGCAAAGGCCCTGGCCGCGGAACGCGGAGGAGCCCATCGTATCGAGCTGTGCAGCGAACTGTCGCATGGTGGGCTTACGCCGGATCCGGAGTTGTTGCACTCGGTGCGCGAGTTGGTGCGCCTGCCAATTTTTGCGATGATCCGGCCGCGCGGCGGGGATTTCGTTTATTCCGACAGCGAATATGCCGAAATGCAGCGCGAGATGGAAACTGCCCGGCGGTTGGGCGCGGATGGCTTGGTCCTTGGCATCTTGCAGCGCGATGGCCAGGTAGATGTGCAGCGCACGCGACAATTGGTCGAGTTAGCGCGCCCCCTGCCAGTGACCTTCCATCGCGCGATCGATGTCGCCGCAGAAATCTACAAAGCACTCGCAGACATAATGCAAACCGGCGCGGCGCGTGTCTTAACTTCTGGAGGCGCCCCGCGCGCGCCGGAAGGCGCCGCCTGTCTGGCCACATTAGTGAAGGCTGCGTCCGGCCGTATCGTGATCATGCCCGGCTGCGGCATTACCTCCTCAAACGCGTCACAAATCGCGAAGTCCACCGGCGCGCGCGAATTTCACGCAGGACTAAGTTCCACAGTTCGGGATGACGAGCCGCGAGAATTCGAAACGGAGGTTCGACAATTGGTCGAGACGCTTGCGATGACAGGTTAACCAAGGGTGCGGTTGAGGTCCTTCGCTGCGCCCAGGATAAGTGAGGGCGCCACCTAGGCGCCCTCTCTGAAGTTTCGACCGCAGGCTGCTTACGCCTTTTGGGCCTGGCGGCGCAGGAATGTGGGCACGTCCAAGTCGTCGACGGCAGGTGCTTCGCGGCTGACTTCCCGAACGTTTTGCTGGACCTGGTGCACGACGTTTGGCGGAGCAGCCGCCGGCGCCTCGGGCTCGGCGATTTCCGGCTCGACCTTCCAGGTCTTGGGCATGAAGGAAGGCTTCTCTTTGACCTGCTTCTTGTTCGCTTCCTTGAAGCCCGCGGCGATCACGGTGATCTTGATGGTGTCTTTCATCTGGTCGTCCTGCACAGCGCCGAAAATGATGTTGGCGTTTTCGTGGGCGGCCTTCTGGATGACGGACGAGGCTTCGTGGACTTCTTGCAGCGTAAGGCTGGAGCTGCCGGAAATGTTGATCAGGATGCCCTGCGCGCCCTGGATCGAATTGTCTTCGAGCAGCGGACTGGCGATGGCGCGATTGGCGGCATCAACGGCGCGGTTTGTACCGGTGCCTACGGCAGTGCCCATCACTGCGTAGCCTTGGCCGTGCATGATCGCTCTCACGTCGGCGAAATCCCGATTGATAATGCCGGGAACCGTGATGATGTCCGAGATGCCCTGGACGGCTTGGCGAAGGATGTCGTCAGCGATGCGGAAGGCGTCGAAGAAGCTGGTGCCGCGCTCGACGGTTTCCATCAGCCGCTCGTTGGGAATGACGATGACGGTGTCCACCGCGCCGATCAATTCCTGCAAGGCTTGCTCGGCTTGCAGCATGCGGCGCTTGCCCTCAAAGGCGAAAGGCTTGGTGACGACGGCAACGCTCAGCGCGCCGAGCTCGCTGGCCAGCGAAGCGACCACCGGCGCCGCGCCGCTGCCCGTGCCCCCGCCGAGACCGGCGGTGATGAAGATCATGTCCGAGCCTTCGAGCGCCTCAATGATTTTCTCGGTATCTTCGAGCGCAGCCTTGCGGCCGACCTCGGGATTGGCGCCGGCGCCGAGTCCCTTGGTGAGCTTCGCGCCCAGTTGAATCTTCACCGGCGCTTGCGAAAGCTTCAGCGCCTGGAGGTCGGTGTTCGCGGCGATGAACTCGACGCCTTCCACCTTGGCCCGAATCATGCGGTTGACGGCATTGCAGCCGCCCCCGCCGACACCGATGACTTTGATCTTCGCCGGCGACAGCTCTTCGCTGAAGCTCATGCGAATTCCCGTATCTTTACTTGTCATTCATCCCTCAGCCTTCCCCAGTTTCGCCAAGCCTCGCTTCGCGGTCACATAAATGTGCCGCTCGGGCAGGTCACGATGCGCTGGCGAACATGGACTTCAATTTGGATACTAGATTTCCCCCGCGTTGCGGCGCCGAACGCCGGGCCTTTGCGCCGTACACCACTAAACCTACTACCGTCGCATACTCCGGCTGGGCTACCTGCTCGGGCAGATCGGCGAGGCCTTTGGGCTCCGCCATGCGCACCGGCAGATGGAAGGTTTGTTCTGCAAGCTCCAGCAGACCGTGAAGCTTTGCACCACCGCCTGCGAGCACGAATCCCGCGGGAATCTGCTTGTCGAGGCCGGCGCGCTGCAGGTCGTCCCGAATCAGTGCGAGCAATTCATGGGCCCTTGGTTCGATGATTTCTGTAAGCATACGGGCAAAAATCATGCGCGGGGGGCGGTCGCCGACGCTGGCGATTTCGATGGCGCCATCTTCGGTGAGCTGAGAGGTGGCCGCGACTCCGTGATGGCGCTTGATGCGTTCCGCTTCGGGAATCGGAGTGCGCAGACCGACGGCCAGGTCGTTTGTAAAGTGGTCGCCGCCGATCGCGACGCCGCTGGTGTGGCGCACCACGCCGCCGCCGTAGACAATCAGCTCGGTGGTGCCGCCGCCGATGTCGAGCAGGCAGACGCCTAAATCCCGCTCGTCCTGGGTAAGGCAGGATTCCGCCGAAGCCAGTGGTTCGAGCACGGTGTCGCTGATTAAAATGCCAGCGCGGTTTGCCGCCGTGACTAGGTTTTGCGTGGCTGAGCCGGATGACGTGACCACATGAACGTTCGCTTCCAAACGTTGGCCGATCATTCCGACCGGGTCGCGAATGCCCTCCTGGGCATCCACCAGAAATTCGTGTGGAAGCACGTGGAGCACTTCGCGGTCTTCGGGAAGGGTGATGTTTCGTGCGGCATCGATGGCGCGGCGCACGTCTTCGCGCTCGATATCGCGCGAACGATGGCCGAGGGTGATGCCGCCGCGGCTGTTTACACCGCGAACGAAATTGCCGGCCACGCCGATCAACGCCGATTCCACCGGCACGTTGGCGACGCCTTCGGCTTCCTCCACGGCGCGGCGAATGGAGCTTACCGTCGAGTCCAGATTGACGATCAGGCCTTTGCGCAAGCCCTTGGATTCCGCCGCTCCCAGGGCGAGGAACTTCACTTGTTCGCCGTCGATTTCGGCGATCAGCACGCAAGTCTTCGTGCTCCCAATATCCAAGCCGATCAAGTACTTGTCCTTCTTCGCCAAGCTTGCTCCCAAAAGCGCTATCTCGTTTTCGCCACCGTTGTGCCGCTGGTCGTATCGGTGTTCAAAATAACTTGCCGCGAATATTGCAGGTCAATCGAGCGCACGCGGCCGTTAGCGGCCTGCCACTGGGCAAAATTGTCGATCACCAGGCGGAATTTACCAGCGAAATCGCTTTGCCCAAATTGAATGCTGATGGCTTGGGACTCGTTGGCGGCGCTGATGCCGCTCATCACGGCGCGTAAATCCCTGGGATTTGACAGATCGATTTCGCTGACACGTTCGGAGGAAGCGGCGCGCACCAAGTCCACGTCTCTCACAAAATCCTGGTAGGTCTGCATACGCCTGGCGCGCTCGTCGCGAGGAATGTTGTCAGAAAGACCGGTCACGATCGGAAAATGGAAGTCTTCGCCGCGGGGGCGATCGAGGATGACGCCGTGCTGGTCGATGAGGGCCAGTTCGGTTCCGTTGCGCAGAAACGCGATGGGCGTGCGTTCCGTAATCTCCACGCGGATGTGGTTGGGCAGAATGCGCTGAACTCCGGCGGACTCGACCCACGACAGCTCTTCGAGAGCGCTACGGCGGGCGTCGAGCGGAATGCTGAGCACGCTGTGCCCGCGATCGCGCGCGAATTGTTGCAGCACGGCGTCGCGGCTGACGATGTGGTTGCCGACCAGCTCGATTTGATCGGGCTTGAGCAGCGCGACTTGCGGCGAATGGTACAAAAAGTCCGTGGCAATGGCCGCGGCGGCCAGCAGCGCGGTGCCGGTCAGGCCGAAGACAAACGCGCGGCGATAAAACGAAGCACTTTTGCCGCCGAATTTCTTGCGGCGAATCTCCACCGGCTTTTGGCGGCGCAGGTAGCGGGGCTCGTCTTGGAGCAAGTCGGACCGGTACGAATCCGCATCCGACGCCGAAGCATTGCGCGGCATGGATTTTACGCGTTCCAAACGACCACCTCGTGCTCGAGTTCTACGTCAAAAGCTTTGTGCACGCGTTCGCGAACGTCGGCGATCAGCGTCAGCATGTCTTTTGCGGACGCCGATCCCGCATTCACAAAGAAATTGGCGTGCCGATCGCTGATCCGGGCATCGCCTACGTTAAGTCCCTTCAATCCAAGCTCATCAATCATGCGCCCCGCGGACGCGCCCGGAGGATTCTTAAAAATGCAGCCGGCGCTTTTTTGGCCGAGCGGCTGGCTTGATCGGCGTTTTTCGTTACAGATACGAATCCCTGCGAGAATTTCCTTGAACGGCTTGGAGGGAAGTTCCAGTTTCACCGCGAGCATCATATCATCGGGCGCAAATGAAGTATGCCGGTATTCGAAAGAAATTTGATCGCCCTTGAGGATTTCGATCTTGCGGCCCACCGCGCGATAGAGTTTTACCTCCCGGACGTAGGATCCGATCTGCATGCCATAGGCACCGGCGTTCATGCGCAGGGCGCCACCAACAGTCCCGGGCACGCCGATGAGACCTTCCATGCCACCAAGGTCGTTTTTCGCGCAGAAGGTCACCGTGCGGCCCAGGTCCGCAGCCGCGTCCACTTGGGCAAAGGTGCCATCGATGACCACTTCCGGTTCCGGCTTGGCCAACTGAAGCACGACCCACGGCAATTCTCCATCGCCCACCAGAAGGTTCGACCCGCCGCCGATAAACCGGTGCGGGACGCCATGGGCGTCGAGCAGATCCAGCAAATCCGGGATGCCTTCGTGCTTTTTGATGCGAAGGAGGTCGGTGGTGCCGCCTATTCCGAGGGAAGTGAGCTCCGCGAGCGCGGACCGGCTGCGTAACTCGACTCCCAACTCCGGCAAGGCCGCGACGATCTTGGGGTTATCAATGCGCATGATGGGCTGAATGCTCCGTTCCGAGCAGAACCATAAGCTCGTTGCTGACGCGGCTGACGTTGCCCGCGCCGATGGTGAAGATGGCATCGCCGGTGCGCGCTTCGGTCAGCAGGTGTTCGATGCCTTCGTGCATGGACTTAAAATAGAGGACGTTCTTGTGCCCCGCTTCACGAATGGCGTTGGCCAGGGCCTCGCTGGTCACGCCGGGGATGGGCTGCTCGCTGGCGGCGTAGATGTCGGTCAAGACCAGGACGTCGGCCAGATTGAACGCGCGGCTGAAGTCGTCCCAAAGATGCTGAGTGCGCGAGTAGCGGTGCGGCTGGAACAAAACCAATGAGCGGCTGAACTTGCAAGAGCGCGCCGCTTCTAGGGTGGCGCGGATTTCCACGGGATGGTGGCCGTAGTCATCGATTACCGTGATGCCGTTGACGACGCCCTTTACGTCAAAGCGCCTGCCAACGCCGGAAAACTTTGCCAGACCTTCGCGGATCAACTCCGCCCGAACATTGAGGTACAAAGCCACCGCTGCGGCGGCAGCTGCGTTTCGGACGTTGTGGATACCTGGCGGGTGCGGCAGCTGAAAGGTACCAAGGTCCTCTCCTTTGTAGGTGAGGCGGAATTCGCTGCCCAAGCCTTCCAGTTTCACGTCGCTGATGACGAGGTCCGCCTGACTGGTGATGCCGTAAGTGATGATCGGGCGCTTCACGTTGGGGATGATGGCTTGGACGTTGGGCTCGTCGAGGCACAGGATCGCGGAGCCGTAGAATGGCACGCGATTCACGAACTCGGTGAAGCTGGATTGAATGTCTTCGAGCGAGGCGTACTGATCGAGATGCTCGCGGTCGATGGTGGTGACGACGGCGACGACCGGAGCGAGCAAGAGGAAGCTGCGGTCACTTTCGTCGGCTTCGACGACGAAAAATTCGCCTTTGCCGAGCCTCGCGGTGGTACCGGCTTGATTCACGCGGCCACCGATCACAAATGTGGGATCGAGATGAGCGGCGGCGAGGACCGAAGCGACAATGGAAGTGGTGGTGGTCTTGCCGTGAGCGCCGGCGACGGCGATGCCGTATTTGAGGCGCATGAGTTCGGCAAGCATCTCTGCGCGCGGGATGACCGGAATTTTGTGCTTGTGCGCTTCGTCAACTTCCGGATTATCCGATTTGATGGCCGAGGAAGTGACCACCACATGCGCGTCCACGACGTTGGAAGCCCGGTGAACGTCGTAGACAGTGGCGCCAAGATTTTGCAGGCGCTCGGTGATCGGCGAGGACTTGGTGTCCGAGCCGGAGACCGAGTAGCCAAGCGTCAGCAACACTTCAGCGATGCCGCTCATGCCGATGCCGCCGATGCCCACCAGGTGAATGCGCTGGAAATTTCGGAACGAGACCATCATGGGTTTCCTCGAGACCCCGCCGCTGCTGCTTGTTCAATCAAGGTAACGATGTCGCGCGCGGCGTTGGGCGACGCCAAGCTGCGTGCGGCAACGGACATCTGTTCGATCTCCCGGGGCTGGTCGAGGAGGGAGAAAATTTCACTGCAAAGACGCTCGGCGGTGAGTTCCGGCTCCGGAATCACGCGGCCTGCTCTCGCAGCGACCATGGCCTGCGCGTTGCGCAGCTGGTGACTGTCGGTGGCGGCGCCGAAAGGGATGAAAATAGCGGCGCGACCCGCGGCGGCAATTTCCGAGGCGGTGATCGCTCCGGCCCGGCAGACGATCACGTCCGCCCAGGCAAAGCGTTCCGCCATATTCGTCAAGAACGGCACGACCTCTGCCGCATATTCGCGGCGCGCGTAAGCAGTGCGTACAGCATTATAGTCACGTTCGCCAGTCTGGTGTACGACGGCCAGTTCACTTTTGCGCACAGCCAGACGGTCCATGGCATCGACGAAAGTGCGGTTGATCGGCAAAGCGCCCTGGCTTCCTCCGGTGACGAGCAAGCGAAATGGCTTCTCCAGGATGCGCGGTTTTATGGCGAAAAATTCTTCGCGGACCGGGCACCCGGTGACCACCGCTTTCGGTCCGAGTGCTTTCGCGGAGCGCTCGTATCCGGCGGCGATGCGCCTGGACAATTTTGCGAGCACGCGATTCGTGAAACCGGGCTCGGCATTCGGCTCGAAGATGACGTTGGGCACGCGGTGCAGCCAGGTGGCCAGCAGCATCGGACCGGCCGCGTATCCGCCGACGCCAAATGCCGCCATCGGCTTGTGCTTGCGCAGGATTGCCATGGCGTCGAGCAAGCCGGGTCCAAGTAGGGCGAGATTTTTTAACAGCGTGGCGCCGCCTTTGCCTTTCAATCCGGCGGCGCGCAGCGTCTCCAGTGGCAGCCCGGCTTGAGGCACCAGCTTCATTTCCAGTCCGCGTTGGGTTCCTACCAGCACCACTTCCCTTTCCTTGCCTCTCGCTAACCATTCGCGCGCGATGGCGATCGCCGGAAAAACGTGGCCGCCAGTACCGCCGCCTGCGATCAGAAGCTTCACGCGTCTATGCTTCTTCCGCTTGCTGGCTGATGTTCAGGAGCACGCCGGTGGCCAGCAGCATCACCAGCAAACTCGATCCGCCATAACTTACAAACGGCAGCGGAATGCCTTTGGTCGGCACCATGCCCAGTACGACGACAAAGTTAATGAGCGCCTGGCTGAGCACCATCGCAGTGATACCGAGCGCGAGCAAGCGGCCGAAGCTGTCCGGCGCGGTAAACGCCGCGCGCAAGCCGCGCCACGCGTAGATTCCGAAAAGGGTAATCACCAGAACGGCGCCGATAAAGCCGAGTTCTTCGCAGATCACGGCGTAGATAAAATCGGTGTGCGCTTCGGGAAGGTAGAAAAGTTTTTGTTTGCTCTCCATCAGACCGACACCGGTGAAGCCGCCCGAGCCTACCGCGATCAGGGATTGCAATAGTTGAAAGCCAGAGCCCAGCGGATCGGCATCCGGATTCAGAAATGCCATGAGCCTTGCTTGGCGATAGGAGACGTGGGAAATCAACAGGTACAGAACGGGGAGGGCCGCTGCACCGCCCACAACGAGCCACTTCCACGAGAGCCCCGCGACAAAGAGGATGGCGGTGGCCACCAGAACGATGTCGACGGAAGTGCCCAAATCCGGCTGCAGCACGATGAGAAGAACGAAGAGCAGAATCGGGCCAACCGCCGGCAGAATCGTCTGCAGAAAATCGTCTTTGCTGAATTCCATGGCGGCAGCGTTGCGACGCTTCAAATCCAGAAACCATGCCAAGTAGAGGATGACCGCGAGCTTCGCCAGTTCGGATGGCTGAAAACCCACGAAGCCGAACTTGATCCAACGGTGGGTAGCGTGGGATTTGTCCAGGAAAAATGTGCCCACCAGCATCAGCAGCACGACGCAAACCGCCGTGCACACTACCGCGGGCTCGCGCAGGCGGCGATAATCAGTGCGCATCAGCGCGAACATGCCAAAGATGCCAAGAATCAGCCAGGCCGCCTGGCGCACGAGAAAGATGTACGGGCGGCCGTACTGGTGCTCGGCAGTGACCGCCGACGCGCTGAAAATCATAACCGCGCCCAACAAACAGAGAGCAAGCGTCACGCCAAATAGCCAGCGATCATTTTCGAGCGGTCTGGGCACTTTTCCTCACCTCCTGAATCTCACAATCGACCTGACGCCGTCGGGGCCGGCTTGCTCGGAATAGCCCCGGCGGCCTGCGGCTGAAGCTGCCGCACCAAATTCTTGAAGACGCGGCCGCGATGTTCGTAATTTTCGAATTGATCGAAACTGGCGCACGCCGGTGCGAGGAGCACCACATCGCCGGGACGCGCGGCATGCGAAGCGACCTCGATGGCGTGTTCAAGGGTTTCCGCGCGCTCGATGGCCACGCTGCCGGTGATTTGCGTTTCGATTTTTTCCGACGCCGCGCCGATCAGCAGAGCGAGAATCGCTTTTTCGCGCAGCGGGGTTTGCAGCACGGTGTAGTCGCTGTCTTTGTCTTTGCCGCCGAGGATGATGAGGATGCGGCCGGGAAAGGCGTCAAGCGCTTTGAGCGTGGCATCGACGTTGGTGGCCTTCGAATCGTTGTAGTAGCGGACGCCGTTCACTTCGGCCACAAATTCCAGGCGATGCTCGACGCCGGCGAACGATCCGACGCCTTTGGCGACCGCCTGCGCGGTTGCGCCTGCCAACCGGGTGGCGACCACCGCCGCCAGAACATTTTCCAGATTGTGCGCGCCCACCAGGGGAATTTCGCCGCGGGTCAAAACCGTTTCCTCCGCGCCCTGGTGCCGAAACAGAATGTCGTCACCACGGAGATACGCACCTTCCATGACGCGCTGCGTGCGGCTGAACCAGTACACTCGCGGCCGGGCCGGCGCATACGGCGTCACCGCGTGATCGTCGGCGTTCAGAATTGCGGCGTCTTGTTCGGTCTGATTCTGGAAGACGCGCGCTTTCGCGGCGCCGTAGATGCTCATGGTGTGGTGCCGGTCGAGATGGTCGGGGGTGAGATTCAGAAACAGACTGACGTTGGGGCGAAAGGTTTCGATCAACTCGAGTTGAAAGCTGCTCAGCTCGACGACGGTTATCGTGTTTCTCTTCGTGTTTTCCACGCAGGAAATCAGCGGCGTGCCGATATTTCCCGCCAGCAGGGTGGGAAAGGCGGCGGCCCGCAAAATATGCTCTATAAGGGCGGTGGTCGTCGTTTTGCCGTTCGATCCGGTGATGCCGATGAGCGTTCCCTCGAGAAACCGGTAGGCCAACTCGATTTCACTCCAAATCGTGACTCCGTTGGCCTTCGCCGCCAGTAGCTGCGGAAAATCCGCGGGCACGCCGGGACTCGGGACGATCAGATCCTGATGCAGGAATGTCTTTTCCCGGTGGCCACCCAGCTCCAGCGCGACGCCTGCGTTTCGCAGTCGCGCGACGTTTTCGCCAATCTCGGCTTCGGTGCGTCGTTCGGTTGCGGTCACGAGCGCTCCGCGCGCCGCGCAGAACAAAGCCGTCGCGACACCGGTGCGCGCCAATCCGACAATCAATACGCGTTTGTTGTTCAGCTCCATCGAAACCGTTGCTACCTCAATTTCAGCGTGGTCAACGCAAACAGCGCAAAGATCAGCGCGATGATCCAGAACCGCACGATCACTTTCGATTCGCTCCAGCCGATCAATTCGAAATGATGATGAATCGGCGCCATGCGGAAAATCCGCTTGCCGCGCAGCTTGAACGATCCAACCTGCAAAATCACGGAAAGCGCTTCGATCACAAAAATCCCGCCGACGAAGAAGAGCAAAATCTCCTGCTTGATCACGACGGCGATGACGCCAAGCGTTCCGCCGAGCGACAAGGAACCAACGTCGCCCATGAACACTTCCGCAGGGTGCGCGTTGTACCAGAGGAAACCGAGCGACGCACCGACCAGCGCGCCGCAAAACACGGTAAGCTCGGCAACCCGCGGGATGTATCCGATCTCAAGGTAGGTCGCCCAGCGATAGTTGCTGCTGACGTAGGTCAGCACGGTCAGCGCGCCGGCAGCGATCACCGTGCAGCCGATCGCCAGGCCGTCCAAGCCGTCGGTCAGGTTCACCGCGTTCGAAGATCCGGCGATCACGATGGAAACAAAGATTAGAAAAGGAATAAACGCGAGCGGCCACAGGTGCGGCGACGACAGCAAGGAATGAATCACCAAATCCGGATGCACCTTCTTCAAAAACGGAAAGACCAGTTCGGTCGAATAGGCGCTGCGCGTGGCCAGCGCCAGGAGTCCGATACCGATGATGAAGCTGATCAGAATTTGCAGTGAGAACTTTTTCTTGCTGGTGAGCCCCAAATTGCGTTGCTTCGACACTTTGGCGTAGTCGTCGATAAAACCGATGGTGGCAAATGCCAGCAGAGAAAAAATGGCCAGCAGCACAAAACCGTTCGTGAGGTCAGCCCACAGAAGCGTGGGGACCAGCGTGGAGATGACGATCAGGACCCCGCCCATGGTGGGCGTTCCGGCTTTTTTCTGGTGCGCTTGTGGGCCTTCCTCGCGGATGAATTGGCCGATCTGCAGTTCGCGAAGTTTTCGGATCAGCCAGGGGCCAAAAACAAAGGCGAGAAACATCGCCGTCAGGCTGGCATACACGGTGCGCACCGTGATGTAGCGAAAAACATTCAGCGGGCTGAAATAGCGCTGCAAGACCTGGTAGAGAAGGTAGTAGAGCATCTAGTGGGGCACCTTCTCGACGAGCGGCGTCCGGGCGCCGTGCCTGGCTGCGAGTTCTTCCACGATGCGCTCCATTTTGACGCCTCGCGAGCCCTTTACGAGCAGCAAGTCTCCGGGCACGATAAACTCCGGAAAAAATTTTGCTGCTTCCTCGGAAGAGGCAAAGAATTTCGTTTGCGCCCTGGCCAAACCGGCAGAAACCGCGCCTTCGACAATCTGCGAGGCATCGCCTGCGACGCCGATAACCCAATCGATCTTTCCGGTTTTCGCGGCGAAGCTTCCGGCTTCGCGGTGGAGTTGTGGCGAAGTCTGTCCGAGTTCTCGCATTTCACCGGCGGCCAGAATGCGGCGGTGATAGTCGGGAGTCGCTGCGAGCACGGAGATCATCGCGTGCAGCGCCGCCGGGCTGGAGTTGTAGCTGTCGTTGATCAGTGCCGCTCCATTTGCGAACCGCAGCAATTCGCCACGCATAGCGGGCGCACGGAGGTTCGGTAAGACTTCCTGGGCTTCGCCAGCACCAATCCCCCAGACGCTCGCCGCCGCCAAGGCCGCCAGCGCGTTTGAAATAACGTGCCGTCCGGCGAGCGCCAACTCCAGCGGCACGCGCTTGCCGTCCCGCACCAGCACGAACGTGGAGCCCATCGCGCCGCGATCTTCAATGGCCTCCGCGCGAAAATCCGCTGCGTGGGCGATTCCATAGGTCAGCACCCGCCCGGGAGCGTGGGGCGCAAAGGCCGCCACCAGCGGATCGTCCGCGTTCAGCACCGCCACCGACTCGCGCCCGTTCAGACCTTCGATAAGCTCGCGCTTCGCCAGCGCAATTTCTTCCACCGACGCGAAAAATTCCAAGTGTGCCGGAGCCACGCGCGTCACCACCCCGACATCCGGCCGCGCAATTTCGGCCAAGCGCGAAAGTTCGCCGCTCCGCGACATCCCCATTTCCAGAACCGCCGCCTGATGCGTCTGGTCCAAGCGGAACAATGTGAGCGGCAAGCCGTACTCGTTGTTGAAATTCCCCTCCGACTTCAGGACGCGAAACCGCGTGCCCAGCAATGCCGCCAGGATCTCTTTGGTAGTGGTCTTGCCGACGCTGCCGGTGACCCCGGCAATTTTGCCGCCCCATGCTTCGCGAACGGCGCGCGCGAGCCCTTTGAGCGCGACGAAGGTGTCGGCCACAGCGAAGCACCGGCGGCGCACGGTTTCGGTGTAGCGCCCGAGTTGCGACTCCGAAACCATTGCGGCGAGCGCCCCGCGCTCCAGCGCACCCGCGACGTGATCGTGTCCGTCATGACGCGGTCCGTGGATGGCGATGAACAGTTCTCCGAGCGCGTACCGTGCGAGAATCAATCGAGACGCCGGCCACCCGGGCCAGGGGGTCGAGTCCTGCCCCCGTCCGAGCACCCACCGCGCCAGCCACCTGTGTAATCGTCCACCGCATAACCGCCTCAAAGGATTCCGCTTACGCAAATACCACACGGACGGGTCAGTCTTCACGATTTTGAGGGCTCCTCCTGACTAAGGGTAACCATGCACGTGAGCGCCTCGCGACCGCTAACTACGGAAGCGCGTCAGGTGCCAAAGCCTCGACTGCCAGGGGACCGATCGTATCCCCGCTCGCGCAACGCCCGATGCGCCTGGTCGCGATCGTCAAATTCCAAAGTGCGATCGGCAAGAATTTGGTAGTTCTCGTGGCCCTTGCCTGCGAGCAAAACGATATCCCCAGCGTGCGCCTGATCCATCGCCAAGCCGACGGCCTTTTCGCGGTCGGGTTCAATCAGGTATTTGCCATTTGTTCTTTGCAGGCCGACGACGATGTCGCTGATGATCTTTAGTGGATCTTCCGTTTTCGGGTTGTCGTTGGACAAGATCGTCAGGTCGCTCAAGCGTCCGGCGGCTTCGCCCATGACCGGGCGTTTGGTGCGATCTTTTCCGCCGCCGCAGCCGAACAGGGTGATGATGCGACCCTTCGGATTGAGCTCGCGTGCCGTGCGGATCAGGTTTTCCAGTGCGTCGTCGGTGTGCGCGTAATCGACGACCACAAAAAACGGCTGACCAAGATCGATGCGTTGGAATCGCCCGGAAACACTTTCCAGATCATGGATTCCCGCCTCGATGATTTCGTTCGGAACATCCAGCGCTTGCGCGGCGCCGACGGCTGCAAGAATGTTGTAGACGTTGATGCGGCCCACCAGCTTCGAGGAAACCCGGACCTTGCCTTTGGGCGTCTGTGCGGTGAACGATAGGCCGGAAAAAGTCAGCTGAAATTTCTTCGTGGTAATGTCGGCAGCCGATTCCAGACCGTAGGTGACGGTCTTTTTCGCCAAGCCCGACAAGCGCTTTCCGTACTGGTCGTCGGTATTGAGCACCGCAACATCGGGTGCGCCCGCGCCCGTACCGGCAAACAGGCGGCGCTTGGCCGCAAAATAATCGTCGAAGGTCTTGTGATAGTCCATGTGCTCGCGGGTAAGATTCGTGAATACGGCCGAGGCAAAATGGCAGCCCCATAACCGGTCCAAGGCCAGAGCGTGCGAGCTTGCTTCCAGCACCGCGTGACGCCCGCCGGCGTCGCGAATTTCCGCGAGGAATGCCTGCAGGTCTACTGACTCCGGCGTGGTGTTCGGCGCGGGATAATCTCCGGCCGGCGTGTGATACGCAATTGTGCCAAACAGCCCGGTCTTTGCGCCCGAAGCCTTGATGATCGAATCGATGACCGAGGTCGTCGTCGTCTTCCCGTTCGTACCCGTAACCGCCACCATCTGGAGCGCTCTGGCCGGGTGCCCGAAGTAGTTCGCCGCCGTCACTGCCAGAGCCTTGCGCGCTTCTCGCACACGAATCCACGGCACGCCGGCGGGAAGCCCTTCGGGCGGATTCTCTTCGCTTGCAATGGCCGCTGCGCCCTTCGCTATGGCGTCGCGCACGAACGCATTTCCGTCCACTTTCGCGCCGTGCAGCGCAAAAAACAGAGTGCCTGGCAGAACTTTGCGCGAGTCGCAAACGACCTGGCGAATCTCAGTCTCGCTGACGCCCGGGGGCGCGTCTGCTTCCACATCGTTCAGCAGCGCGCCTAGTTTCATCAATCGATTTCGAACCGGGCTTGGCACAGCAGGGTTCCGTTGCCCACCGGAATCATTCGCAACCGCTTTGCGTTCCGTTTCTTGAAGTAAGCTCAATCGAATCTACGGCCAGGAAGCGGCCGACCTCGTCTATCTTTCTATCGCTTCGAGCTCTTGTGCGGTTTCGCTGAATTCGCGGGCTTCGCCGCGGGGGTCCCAAATTGCACGGTAATCCTCGCCCCGCGTTTGACGGTCGCACCGACGGCTGGTGTCTGTTCGGTAGCAAGATTGCTGCCAACCAGCACCGGGTCCAGCCCCAACCGCAAACACATTTCCGTGACCTCGCGCATGGTTTTCCCGGCAAAGTCTGGCACGGTGATGTCGCCGCCCTCGTCGACGCCCATCATCACCTCGGCTGCGCGCGGTTTCGGTTCGGCAGTTTTCGGCAGCACTGCATCCGAGGGCACATCTTCCGGCTCCGCGGAGAAATCCGTAGGCACAAAATCTTCCAGCGAACTGCCGTCGGCGGGGTCCTGGTGTTTGTAGGCGGCTTCGATCAATCGCGGATTCAATGGAACATCGCGCGGAACCTCAAGGTACGGCAGCACCTGCTCGGCTATACGTTTGAAGACCGGGGCCGCCACCTGGCCGCCTTCGTGCAAACCGACCGGCGAATCCAGCGAAACCAGAATCGTGACCGCCGGGTCGTTGATCGGCGCAAAGCCGGTGAACGAAGCGATTAGCTGAGACGGAGAGTATCGTCCCGTGTTGGGATCGATTTTCTGCGCCGACCCGGTCTTGCCGCCTGCAGTCCAGCCGTCCAGCCTCGCGCGGGAGCCCGTGCCGCCGAGCAACACGACGCCTTCCATCAGGCGCCGGAGCGTGGCAGCCGTTTCCGGCCGAATAGCGCGCCGCGGCTCGGTCGCCGCCAGAATCCCGGTTGGCGGCAGGGCCACCGACCCTCGTCGCAGTTCGGACACAACGTGCGGCCGGTACAGCGTTCCTCCATTGGCGATCGCCGACACCGCCGCAATCAATTGAATCGGCGTCACCCCGACCTCTTGCCCCATGGAGATCGACGCCATCGAAATGCCGCTCCAGTTTTCCACTTTACGCAGCAAGCCGCGGCTTTCGCCCGGCATGTCTACTCCGGTCGCCGAACCAAACCCAAACGCGCGAATGTAGTCATAGAATTTCGGGGCACCGACCAGTCCCGCCACCTTAATCGCGCCCACGTCGCTCGATTTCGCCAAAATGTCGGCAACCGTCAGCAGCCCGAACGGCTTGTGATCGTGAATGCGGTGGCCGGAGACAATGATGGAGCCGTGCTCGCAGTCGAAAATTTCGTCCGAGGTGACCGCGTTCTGGTCGAACGCCGCAGCCAGCGTGATGAGCTTGAAGGTCGAGCCTGGCTCGTAGATGGCGCTCACCGAACGGTTCATGCGCGAATCCGCCGACACATTGGTCGCGGCGTTCGGATTGAACCAGGGCCAGTTCGCCAGCGCCAGAATCTCGCCGTTGTTCGGATTCATCACGATCACGCTGCCGGCCACCGCGCGTGTCGTGGCAATCGCCGCGGCCAGTTCGCGCTGCGCGATGTACTGAATCTTTTCATCCAGCGTGAGCACGACATTCGCGCCGCGTTCACGCCGCGCTTCGCTGCCGTCGAACCATCGCTGCCGCGCGTCGGCCATTACAATGATTTTTTCGCTCTTGCCGCGAATCTGGCTGTCCAGCTCAGATTCAATTCCCCCCAACCCTCGCTCATCAGGGTCCACGAATCCGAGCACGTGGGCCGCGAGATCGCGTTTCGGATAAAATCGTTGGTTTTCTTCTTGAAAATAGATGCCCTTGAGGTTCAGCGCGCTGACCGCTTCCACTTTCTCGGGCGGAAGCTTGCGCGACACCCACGCAAACGATCGCGACGCCTGAAAGCGCTCCACGAGCACATCCTCGGGCACGTTCACAATCCCGGACAACAGATGCGCCGCCAGCGATTCATCGGCGATTTCGGCGGGCACCGCGAACGCCGATTTCACGGGCACGCTCATCGCCAGCGGATGCATGTTGCGATCGAAGATGACGCCGCGTTGAGGAGTGATTTCAATGGTGCGCTGCTGCTGCCTTTGCGCGCGCGCCAAGTAGTCGCTGTGTCGCACCAGTTGCAAATAGCCGAGGCGCCCGAAGATCGCTACGGCCCACAACAGCGCCACCGCGGCGACGATCAGTAGACGTCGCGCCGCTACGCGGTCACTGCCGGCGACGTGGACTCGCTTCTTGTGCATGGGGAATCAGGTCCGCAAACACTCGGGTTGAAGGTTGAGTGGAACCGCGGGTGAAACTACACGTTGGATGACGGCCGGCTTATGTTCCGGTGAGACCCCGGCTAGGTCGGGGTCCACGGGGAGCCTCGCGGGGACGATGCGAAATCTATTCGTGATTGGACCGCACATACCGGGCCGCCGCCACTTCCGCGCCGCTGGGCGCGTCGTATTCCTGCACTTGCGTCGGCATCGGCTGTGTCAATCCCAGTTGTCGGCGCGCAATCACGTCAATCCGCCGCGGATCGCGCAGCCCTTCGATCTCCAGCCGCAATTCCGAATTCAGCGCCATCGATTGTGTCTGCTTCGCTTTCAGATCTTCGAGCTGAAAGCTCAGGTCAATGCACTGAAAATGCTGGTAGATATACATCATCAGGAACGCGGCGATAATCGCGCCGAGTCCCGCGGTGCGGTAGTACCCTCGTAAGCGCACCGGCTCGACGTTGCGCACCAACCGCGAGTTATCAATGCGTTTTACGGTGTGAAACTGTGTTGCAACCACATTTCTCTTCCTCGACTTCATGCCTGCACTCTTTCCGCGCACCGCAGCTTCGCACTTCGCGACCTAGGGTTCGCCGAAACTTCTCTCCCATTCGGCTGGATCACATGTCTGGTCAGCACCCGCAGCGTTGCTTGACGCTCGCCGTCCTGGAACGCGTGCTTCACCAATCGGTCTTCACCTGAGTGGTAACTCAACACCACCAGGCGTCCTCCTGAATTTAATGTGGCGGGGGTCCGAGAAAGAAACTGCCCGAGTGCCTCCATCTCTCGATTCACCGCTATCCGCAGCGCCAGAAACGTTTTTGTTGCGGGATGCAGTCTCTGCCTTCCCCATTGCTTTCGGGCCCCTGCCACAACCGTTGCCAGGTGCGCGGTGTCCCGTATGGGCCGCGCTCGTACGATCGCCCTGGCGATCCTTCTGGAATCGTGTTCTTCCGCCCCCTGATAGAGCGTGTCGGCGATCTCTTCCTCCGACCAGCGATTCACAATCTCGTCTGCCGTCAAGTCGTCCTCGGCACTCATCCGCATGTCCAGTGGACCCGCCTCGCGAAACGAAAATCCCCGCGCGGCTTGATCAAGCTGCATGCTCGAAACCCCCAAGTCGGCCAAGACCCCGTCCACCCCGGGAATCCCCAACTCGTGCACGACCTCCGCAATCCTCGAGAACGACGACTCCACCAGCTTCACCGTCGTTCCAAAACTCTTCAGCCGCTTCGCCGCCAACGCGAGTGCCTGTGCGTCCCGGTCCAGGCTGATCAACCTGCCGGACGACAGCCTTGCCGCTATGGCTGCCGAGTGGCCTCCGGCTCCCAGCGTGGCGTCGATGTACGTTCCATCCGGCTTTACGTCCAGCCATTCCAGCACCTCGTCCAGCATTACCGGCGTGTGTGGTGCCGACTCACTTCCCACAAGCGCCTCACCAATTTCTGGACACACTTCGACCGTAGCGCCACAGACTCAGATTGCGCCCGTCCTACAGCTCAAGTTGTGCTTACTTGGCCCCGACCTTACTGCCCGACACACCTGTGTATTTCGCGACCTGGCCCGATTAAATCCCCAACGAATTAAAGTCTTCGTCCGTAAACGGCTGATTCTTCATGTCATCCAGGACGCGTGTGTGATTCATGACCTCGAGATAGTTGAGGCTGCCGAACACATCCACTTCGCCCTTGATCTGCGCCGTTTCCCGAAGCACCCCGGGAACCAGCAGCCGACCCTGCCCATCTAACTCCACCATTTGCCCGAAATAGCTGGTCCGCAATAAAAATTTTCTCTTGCCTTGATGCTGCGTGGGCAAAGCCGCGAGTTTGTCTTCGATCTCCGACCAGACCCGCAAAGGATAGATACGCGCATTTTCCCCGGTAACGCTCGTGATATAAAACTGCGTGCCGTATTCCTTCAATTCGTCGAGAAACTGGGCAGGGATCTTCAGACGACCCTTCTCGTCGACCTTCGCCGGACAGTTTCCCCGCAGCTTCATACGCCCCGTATACCTCGACCCGTTTGGCGAAACTTCGTACAAAGACCGCTTTCGGGTCGCCGTTGAAGAAGAAGTGGTATCGAATGCCCCGTTGCACCACAGCCCTCAAATCTTATCTACGATGCTCTACTGTGATCTACTTTGTTCTACTGCCGACCACTTTGCTCCACTTGAGGCCACATAATATGCGCATCTCAGACCTTGTCAAGAGGAAACTGTATTTTTTTTGAAAAATAGTTGAGGAAATTCTTCCGCGTGCGTCCTTCGCCAATCGAACGCCACAAATTGTGCGAACTCCGTGTCGGAGTCTACTCGTTGTGGTGTTGTTTGCTGTCCCGATCCAGGACGAGCTTAACCAATGGTTGACTCCTACTCTTCCAGTTACCAGTCCGACACGAACGCGGGTTGCTTTCGTCTATGTTTCGCCATAGATGGCGCAAGCGCTCCTGTTTATCCTGAGGACCGAACAATCTGTTCCCACGACTCTGACAACTCGACCATCGTAAAAGCACCGCGCCCGGTTGTAAAAGCCCCGTTTTCTTCCCCGGGCAATCCGTGCTATTCTTTGTGGGTACGGCAAGTTCCCGATTTCAAGGAGCCAACCATGGAATGGACCACACCGCGACACGAAGAAGTTGATCTCAACTGCGAAATAAGCTCGTACGCCAACGCCGAGCTGTAGTTCTCGGAAAACTTATCCCTTTTTGGGCTCCCGCTTTAAGCCAGCCAAGCCGTGTACCGGCCGCTTGCTGAAGCGGGCGCTTTTGTTTTCGGTGGTCGTATTTCGCTGCATCGCTTCATTGGGATCCGCCTAAATCAATCAGGCACTCTATGCGCGTTAAGATCCTCGGTTCGGCCGCCGGCGGCGGCTTTCCTCAGTGGAATTGCAGCTGCAGCAATTGCCGCCGCTTCAGGAAGGGTTCGTTCCGCGGTCGCCAGCGCACGCAGACGCAAGTGGCGTTCTCGCCCGATTCGAAGCTCTGGTTCCTGGTGGGGGCCTCGCCCGATCTCCGAGCACAGATTCTTGCAACTCCGGAACTCTCCCCGAACAATCAGGACGCGACTCATTCGCCGATCGCCGGTGTATTTCTGCCCTCCGCTGATGTGGACTCGATCATGGGCTTGCTGCACCTCCGCGAATTCCAGACTTTCTTTCTCTTCGGAACGGCATCCCTGCAAAAAATTCTCAAGAAAGAAAACCGAATCTTCGAAGTGCTCGACCGCGCCGATCCTCCCGTGCGGTGGCAAGTTCTTTCCAGCAAAGGCCGCCTCGGCTGTCATTTGTCCGAAAGCCCCGGAGAGGCGCCTTCGTTCGTCTGTGCGACCATTCCGCTCGGCGAATCGTATCCGGACTACGTCGGCACGGAACTCCTGCGTACGCTGCCGCCGGACGAAGCCACCCTCGGCTGCAGCTTCGAGCAGAATGGTAGGAGTTTCTTCGTCGCGCCTTCTCTTTCCGGGCACAGTCCTGAATGGGCGAAATTCGCCGCTGCCAGCAACCTGGCTCTGATGGATGGCACCTTCTGGAGCGATAACGAGTTGATTCAGACCGGCCGCAGCAACAAGACAGCTCGCGACATGGGCCACTTGCCGCTTTCAGGCCCCGGCGGCCTGCTCGAACAATTCCCCCGCGGAGCGGACTGCCGGCGTGTCCTCATCCATATCAACAACACCAATCCAATTCTCGACGAAGACAGCGCCGAACATCGCGCCGTGCTGGATGCCGGCTTTGAAATCGCCTACGATGGGATGGAGTTCGAACTGTGAGCGTCGCCGCAAGCTCTTCGGAAAAGCCGCCGCTCCCGGAAGCCGAGTTCATCACCGGCTTTCACGCCATCGGCGAAGAGCGCTATCACCACAAGCACCCTTTTCATCTGCTGATGCACGAAGGCAAGCTCACGCGCGGGCAGCTGCAAGCTTGGGCCCTGAATCGCTACTACTACCAGAGCCGCATACCGATCAAAGACGCCGCGATTCTAGCTCGCAGCGAAGATCCCGCATTCCGCCTCGCCTGGCGCAAACGCATCCTCGATCACGACGGCGATGGCACCAAGCCCGGAGGCATCGAGAAATGGCTATGCCTGGTCGAAGCCACGGGCCTCAGCCGCGGGCCAGCACGAAACGGCGAAGGCATCCTTCCGGCAACCCGCTACGCCGTTCAGGCCTACGTTGACTTCGTCTCCACACGCTCGCACCTGGAAGCTGTGGCATCCTCGCTCACCGAGATGTTCTCGAAAAAATTGATCACCCTGCGGGTCGATCGCCTCCGTCGTTATTACCCTTGGCTTTCGGGCGGTCTCGATTATTTCTCCGGTCGAATGACCCAAGCTCCCGAAGACGCCGACTTCGCCTTGGAGTGGGTGGTCAAACACGCACACACTCGCGATCAACAAGACGCTGCGCATGCCGCCCTTCGCGCCAAGTGCGATATCCTCTGGGCTCAACTGGACGCTCTCCACTTTGCCTACGTCGAACCGGGCTGGCCGCCGCCAGGCGCTTTCGTCCCGAGTGACGCAAAATCATGACGCCAGATCTGCAATCCCGTCCCCGTCTAGCCGCAGGTGTGCGCCTGGGCCAAAACAACAACCAACAAGTCCTCCTGATGCCGGAACGCGCCTTACGGCTAAACGGCCCCAGCCTGGAGATCGTCCAGCGCTGCGACGGGAACCACACCGTCGAACAAATCGTCAGCGAACTCCAACAACTCTATTCCAAAGCCGAACCCCAAAAGGTAGAAGCCGACATCCTCGGTTACCTAACTCTCCTGAACGACCAGCGCGCCCTCGATTTCGAATAGCACGCTTGGCGAACGACCAGGGGGCACGGCATTGCTGTGCCCCTGGGCACGTAATCGCAATCGAGTCGAGTTAGACTAGTACCGGCAATGTCCACGCAACCCAATCCTCTCGCCCTAATCGCCGAACTAACCCACCGCTGCCCGCTCCACTGCGTCTATTGTTCGAATCCGCTGGAGCTAAGCAACCGCGCAGAAGAACTCCCCACCGAAATCTGGTCCCGCGTTTTCCAGGAAGCCGCTCGACTAGGCGTTCTGCAAGCCGACTTTACCGGCGGCGAACCTCTCGCCCGCCCAGACATCCTCGAACTGATCCGCGCAGCCCGGACGGCAGGCCTCTACGTAAACCTGATCACTTCCGGGATGCCGCTTGACGAGGGTCGTCTCGCAAAACTCATCCAAGCCGGCTTGGACCATCTTCAACTCAGCTTCCAAGGCGCCCGCGAAGAAACGGCCCAGGAAATCTCCGGCACAAAGTCCCACCAACAAAAGCTCCGTGTGCTCGAATGGCTGAAAAAAGCTCGCGTGGCGGTAACCCTGAACTTCGTCATTCACCGCCGCAATATCGATCAAATCGAGGAAATGCTGCAGATCGCCGAATCCTCGAGCGCCACGCGCATAGAATTCGCCAACGTCCAATACTACGGCTGGGCTTTCGCCAACCGCGAAAACCTGCTGCCGACAAAAACTCAACTGGACCGATCGCTGGAAGCGATCAAGAGCGCCGAAGCGCGTCTGCGCGGAAAAATTCGAATCGAATCCGTAGTTCCGGACTATTACGCGAAATATCCCAAACCCTGCATGGGCGGCTGGGGCCGCAAGCTAATGTTGATCACCCCACAGGGTGAAGCGCTTCCCTGCCACGCCGCAAAAATAATTCCCGACCTGCAATTCGCCAACGTAAAGCAATCCAGCTTGAGCGAAATCTGGGAAACGTCGGAAGCTTTCCAGAAGTTCCGCGGCGAAGCCTGGATGCAAGAACCCTGCAAAACCTGCGACCGTCGCGCCGTCGACTTCGGCGGCTGCCGCTGCCAAGCCCTGCTGCTGGCCGGTGACCCCGCCGCCACCGACCCGGTTTGCTCGCTCTCGCCAAATCGCCCGAGAATCAACGCCATCCTCACCCATGTGAACGGCCCGGCAGCAGCGGTAGGCACGGGGCTTGCCCGGCCCGGCGCCGCAGCACTGACTAAGCCGGACTGGCTGTACCGCCCCAATCCCGCCTGATCTTGCAAGACCTTTGGGGGCAACACGTACGCGATCGCGCCCGCACGATCCGGAGCTTACCCGACACCTCGAACCATGTCGGCCCGGCCAAGTAAAGCGCACCGCCACTCCCGAGTCGTGGCCGAAGGACCTCAACGCGCGGTCCGGCAATCCTCTTCTTGTCGGCAACTCACTAGTCCGTATGCGTCACCGCAACCGCCGCCGGCCGCAACCGCATCACCACCCGAAACACAAAAACCAAACTAGCCATCAGCACGATCACACCGAAAACCGTCAACGTCCGCGGGGCCCCAATGTGCTTGGCCACTCCACCCGCAATCAACGAGCCAATCGGCTGCACGCCCATAAACATCGTCGCGTACACCGCCATCACCCGGCTCCGCAAAGCGTCCGGCACGCGGTTCTGCACGGTGGTATTGGTAGCCGCCATCAAAGACGTCGCCGCAAAACCCACCACAAACAAAACTGCAGCCGACAGCCAAAACACGTGCGATTCCGAAAACAAGATCAAACACACGGACGTAATCACCGCCATGGTGGCAATCCACTTCGCCATTCCCTTGAAACTGGTCCGCGCCGCGAATTGCAGCGCGCCCAACGCCGCTCCCACGCCGGCCGTGCTCAACAACACGGAAAATCCCAGCGCCCCATGATGCAAAACATCCCGCGCGAACACCGGCAGAAACACCGAATATTGCAAACCAAACAAACTCAACACGCTCAAGAGCAGCAACGCCGACCGAGTCGGCATATCCGACATGGCGTAGCGAAAACCTTCCAGGAAATTACGCACCGGCGATCCGAACACGGGCTTCACTTCAAATTTCGGAATGCGCATCGCCAGCAACGCTGCGATCACCGCCAGAAAACTCACGCCGTTCAAGAAGAAGCACCAGCCTTCATGGATGTACGCAATCACGAATCCCGCGATCGGCGGACCGACCACTCGCGCCGCGTTGAACATCGACGAATTCAAAGCGATCGCGTTCGGCAAATCTTCCTTGCTGGTCATCTGCACCAAAAATGCCTGCCGGATGGGCACATCAAACGCATTGACGATGCCCGCCAGAAATGCGATCAAGATCAGGTGCCAAACCTGAAGCAAATCCGTAAACGTCAGCGCCGCCAGCGTAAACGCCAAAATCATAGACGCCGTCTGCGTCCAGATCACTCCCAAATGACGGTTGTAGCGATCCCCGACGTAACCGCCCACCGACGCCAGCAGGAGAATCGCGATCTGATTCGCAAATCCGAACACGCCCAGCAGCGCGGCCGAATTTGTCAGCTTGTACACCAACCACAACTGCGCCGTCGATTGCATCCACGTCCCAATCAACGAGACGAGTTGCCCCGCAATGAATAGCTGGAAATTTCGATGCCGCAATGCACCAAAGCGCGTGGACACCAGGAACAAACCCCTTCAGTCGTGGAATGCACGCAACAAGAATTAATTACGATGACGTGCGGCGGGAAAAGTGTCAATGAAACCAAGCGGAAAGATAAAACCAAATTGCACTATAAACCAAAACCGTGCGTTATTTCTTGCCGGGGCGCCGGATACCTGCGCCCCATCGCGGCAAGATCCGAACCGCCAGGTGGCCACTGGCGGCACTACTCGTTGGGCGACTCCAAGGCCCCACCAACATGCAGGTGACTCAAATCCCGCAAGGTCGATCGATCTTCCTCGCTCATCCCCCGGGTAAAGTTCGGGTCGTTCAACCGCTGATTCCGCGCCGACTCCGGCATATTCTGCAACACGCGCAGCCGCTGCCGGATCGCCTGCTTCCGTTCGGGCGGCATCTGTCTCCATCGCGGCAGCACATCGGTCCGGACGTGCTCGCGCTGTTCCGGCGTCATGCGGTTCCACACCTGGGCACGGTCGCGCAGCACTTGCTGCTGCGCCGGCGGCAGACGTCGCAGCCGATCTTCATTCTGCAGCAATCTTTGCCGGTCCTGCGGCGACATGTTCCGCCAACGCTCCTGCACGTTCGGGGGCGGCGTCGCAGCCCGCGGCCCGTTTCCATTCCCGTTGGGATGCGGCGTGTTTTGTCCGCCTTTCGCATTCGGAGGCCGATCGTTTTTCCGATTACCTTGCGCCGCCTCGGAACGCGGCGGTGGTGAGGGAGGCCGATGCTGCGCCGCCGCACACGGCAGCGCGAGTGCGACGCTAAGTCCCACCCCGCTCAACCATCCACCGAATTGGCGCCCAAGTCTCATCGCACCTACATTTGCGTGTTCGAGTCTTGCTGACTCGCATCGTCACTCGACACCGGCTGCGGCGGCAAATCGCTCAACGCATCGAAGTTCGACAAAACATCGAAATTCTCCAGCACCGGCAGATCGCCCACAACTTGCGCCTCATCCGTAACGGAATTCGCACTGTTCAACGTGTCGCTCGGCCGCGATCCAATCCAAACCGTCGCCACCAGCAACATCGCCGCCGCAAACACCACCCTCAGCGGAGGCGCAAACCCAACCCACCAGCTCTGCTTTACCGGCTCCGCCGCAACCCGCGCGCGTACCCTCACGTCAAACGCGCCCGAAGGCTCAATCTGCGGCAATTCATCGAGCAAACCGGTCACCGCGCGAAACTCATTTACGCGCAGAAGGCACGCCGCGCAAGTTTTCAAATGCGCCTCCATCTCGCGCATTTCGCTGGCCTTCAAGCGCCCATCCACAAACGGCAGAATCCGGTTTTCCATTCGATCGCAACTCATAACGCCCATCCTTATCTGGTCTACTGCAAACTCCCCAACTCCTCCAACCTATCCGTTCTTCACTTCTTCTTCCTTACTTCGCTTCTTTCCTCACTTCGCACCCTGCGCAACCAAAGGAGCCAACTCCACCCGCAGGGTCTCATAAGCCCGGAACAACAACGACTTCAGCGCACTCTCCGAACACTCCAAGATCTTCGCAATCTCGTTGTAATCCAGCTCCTGATACTTGTGCAGCAGCACCGCGGCCCGCTGCTTTTCCGGCAATTTCTCAATCGCGTGCCGGATCATCTTCTTCCGCGCCTCTTCCACCAAATGCTGCTCGATGTCCGGGTGTTTATCCGCCACATCCAAGGACCGCTCGTCGCCCTCTTCGGCATCCGCGGTTATCGGCGCATCCAGCGAGACCTCCATTCGCTGGTGCCGGTTATCCCGAAGCGAATTCAACGCAAGGTTCGTCGCAATCCGAAACAACCAAGTCGTGAATTTCGCGCTCGGCACATACTCCGCCCGCGCTCGATACACCCGAATAAAAACTTCCTGCGCCAGGTCTTCCGCCTGCTCGCGGTTGCGCACCATGCGGTACAGAAAGTTGACCAGCGGACTCCGATAGCGATGCAACAGAAGCGCGAACGACTGTTCGTCGCCCGCCTTCACGTCCAGCATCAGTTGGACGTCCGACCTGGCCATAGCCGCCACACTGTATCAAACACATGTAGTCTCAGGAAGTTGCAAATAGGCAGGGAGTCGCAAGTTATTGTAGTGGCGGGTCTTTAGACCCGCGCGACCCGGGCGTACCCGAAAAATGGCCGCCAAAAGCGAACCTAAAGCGAAGTCTAGACGTGAAACAACCGCTCCATTATCAACAAACTGACCACCCCCACAAACACGAGCAGGGCCATCCGCCAGTTCGGCTCCCGGTTCACCTCCGGCAGCAGATCGGTCGCCGCCACGTACAAGGTCACCCCGCCGGAAAGGGGCAGCGCGTACTTGAGTTGTCCTTGCAGCGAGCTAGTCAGCAACACGCCCAGCAACGTCGCCGCTCCTAGTAACCCGGCAGCCAAGATTGCGTTGCGCTTCCCCATCCCGCTCGCCAGCACTACCGAAGCCACCGTAAACCCCTCCGGCAGCTTGTGCAAAAAGACCGCTACGAAAATCACCACCCCGAGCCACGTCGAAACCAAGAATCCCGCGGCAATCGCCACACCATCAAAGAAGGTATGAATTCCCAATCCGAGCAAAACGGTGGTTCGCGCATGGTGATGGCGGACCTCATCGCAATGCGTCTCTTCCCCAAAGTGAAAATGCGGTGCAATCGTATGTTCGAAAAGGTGTACGAGGAAAAATCCGATCAGGACATAAAGAAGAGCGCTTTCCCCGGAAAGTCGCACCGACTCCGGAATCACCTCGACAAACGCCACGGCCAGCATGTACCCAGCGCCCAAAGCCAAAAAATACTGCAAATACTTCCGCGACCAATCCCGCCGCACAACAAAGTACCCGCCAATCAAATTCCCCGCCGCCGCCAGCAACCCCAACAGCGCCGCCAATCCCGTCCGGAATGCCAGACCATGCCCCATAAAATATAGACGCCGGGCTTCAGCCCGGCGCCCCCGAGGTCCTTCTGTATTCAATTTCCTTTGTACGGGCGCAGCATGCGGCGCCCCGTTTCAGCAACCAAGCCGGCATTCGGTCCGTTACTTCCCCTTCCGCAACGCGTCGCTCAACAACCCGCCTCCGCAAGCCTCCAACACTTGCCTGCTCAACGCCAATAGAAATAGGCTGTGGTTTCTTCCCCAACTTGCGCGCCAAGGTCTCGGTAAACACCCGCACAATGGCAACCTTCTGCTCCCTTGATGCCCCTTTTGTAATTTTGAACGTTCCCGTAAGGCATGTTCCCTACCCCATTCATCCCAACCGTTCGTCTTTACCCGCTGTGACGGAACAAAATCACATCCCCTTCCTGCACAATGTATTCCTTCCCCTCCAACCGCACCTGCGCTTTCTCTCTGGCCGCCGCGATACTCCCCGCCGCCAGCAAATCGCTCCATCGCACCACTTCGGCTCGAATAAAGCCCTTTTCAATGTCGCTATGAATCGCCCCTGCGGCTTTAACCGCCGTCGCACCCTTCCGTATCGTCCATGCCCGAACTTCCGGCTCCCCCGCCGTAAAGAACTGAATCAACCCCATCAAATCATAGGTAGCCCGAATCAAGCGGTTCAACCCCGGCTCCTTCAATCCATAAGAAGCCAGCAACTCCGCGGCTTCTTTCTCGTCCATCTCCGCCAACTCCGCCTCTAATCGACCGCAGATCGCCACGACAGCCGCATTCGGCTTCCCCGCCAGCACCCCGAGGTTGTGACGCTCCACGGCGCTATCCAACTTGTCCGCCTCATCATCCCCGACGTTCAGCACATACAGCACCGGCCGCGCCGACAAAAACAAAAATCCGCCAATCGGCTTGCGCTCGTCCGCAGTCAAATCCAACTCCCGCAACGGCTTCTCCGCCTCCAGATGAGCTTTGCACTTCTCCAAAACGTTCTTTTCCAAAACCAGCAAAGGCTCACTCTTTTTCTTCAAGTCTTTATCGACGCGTTCCAACCTCCGTGTGATCTGATCGTGATCTGAAAGGATCAATTCCAACTCCAGGTTGGTCGCGTCACGCAAAGGGTCGATGCTCCCCTCGGCATGCGGCACCGAAGGATCGTCAAACACGCGAATCACGTGCGCGATCGTATCCACCTCGCGCAAAGGAGCCAGCGCATCGCGGTTGCGTTCCTTCTGCATCCCGCCGAGGTCCACATACTGCACGGTGGCATAAGTTATCTTCTTAGGGTTGTACAGCTTGGCCAACTCCAACAGCCGCGGCTCCGGCACCTTAGCCACGCCAACATGGGTGCCCTGCGACCCAGTCTTCCCCTCCAAGCTAGCCTTGGTAAGGATGCGGAACAAAGTCGTCTTCCCAACCTGGGGTAGTCCGATAATTCCTGTCTGCATAAACCCGAAAGTCTAGCACACCCTGTTCAACGGGATTTCCGTCAGGTCGCACAGACACTCCTGTCTGCGTCTCGGTAATGTGCTCCGCAAGGGATCGGTTCGCTACCGCGCTCCCATCCAAAACAGCCATTGCGACCAGAGTGAGCCGAGTTTTCCTTTCGCGTTCACTTCCTGTGAAACACGTCGGCTCGTGCGGTGGAGGAATCTCTCCCGGGCCGACCGGTCTCCGCCCGCGTCCTCGATCTAAAACCTGCTGGCCAAACTCATGTATCGTGTCGTAGAAAGGAGCAAGCATGCAGGGCGACCAAGTCCACGCCGTAGAACTCGTCTTTCTCCTGCTCCTTCTTTTCGTAGTCGCCTTCGCCTCCCTGGCCCGCAAGATCAAAGTTCCCTACCCTATTGTCCTGGTCATCGCGGGTCTAGTCCTCAGCTTCATCCCCGGCATCCCCCGGATCATTCTCAGCCCGGACATCGTCTTCCTGGTGATCTTGCCTCCCTTGCTCTACGCCGGGGCCTGGTTCACGCCGTGGCGCGACTTTTCCTTCAACATCGTCAGCATTCTTTTCCTCGCCTTCGGGTTGGTCGGCTTCACCGTATTCGGCGTCGCCGAGGCCGCGAACTGGTCGATCGCCCCGTTCGACCTCCCACTGGGCATCGTGCTCGGCGCCGTCATCGCCACCACCGACACCATCGCTACCACCGCCATCGCCAAGCGCGTCGGTTTGCCGCGTCGCATTGTCACCGTGATCGAAGGTGAAAGCCTGGTGAACGACGCTACCGGCCTGCTTGCCCTCCAATTCGGCGTCGCCCTGGTGGTACAAGGGAGAACCCCGACGCTCGCAGGCGGATTTCTCAGCTTGCTCTATCTCATTGGCGCAGGCATTGCCATCGGCTTGGTCATTTCCCTCATCGTAGAGCGTCTGCACCGACACCTCGACGACGGTCCCATCGAGGTCCTTCTCACCATCATGGTTCCGTACGGCGCTTACCTCGCCGCCCAGTCCGCCCACGCGTCCGGCGTGCTCTCGGTCGTCGCCTGCGGCCTCTACCTGGGTCGCAGAGAATCTCAGCTCTTCTCTCCCAACGTGCGCTTGCAAGCCCACGGTTTTTGGGACTCTCTCACCTTCGCTTTAAATGGTCTGGTCTTCGTATTGATCGGCTTGCAACTTCCCTTTGTCCTAGCCGGTATTCGTGGTTACCCCATTCGCACTCTCATCCTCTACGGCGCCCTCTTAAGCGCTCTGGTCATCGTTCTGCGCCTGGCCTGGGTTTATCCGGGAGCCTACCTGGCATTTGCCGTTCGCAAATACATCTTCCACCGGTCCGAACAGCGACCCTCGTCTCGCGCTATTTTCGTTGTCGGCTGGGCAGGCATGCGCGGTGTCATCGCGCTGGCCGCGGCACTGGCCCTACCGGAAACGCTGGCCAACGGCGAACCCTTCCCCCGCCGCAACCTGATCATCTTCCTGACCTTCTGCGTGATCCTGGTGACCCTGGTCCTGCAAGGATTAACTCTCCCCGTGCTGATCCGCGCATTCGGGCTGGCAGGCAAGGCCGGGCCCGATCCCGAAGAACAAAACGCCCGCCGCATTATCCTGGAAACTGCCCTCGAACATATCAAGAACCGGCCAATCGGAGACGACACCCATCACCAAACCGCCGCCTACAAGGAAGCCGCCCTTCGCTATAAACGTCGCCTCTCGGCCATCACCGGCGAAGCCTACGCCCAGCACGGCATCGACTCCGAAGATCACGCCTACGTTGTCGATATTTCCCGCCAACTCCTTCGCCTCGAACGCGAAACCGCTGTTCGCCTCCGCGACGACGGCAAAATCAATGACGACGTCCTACGCGAACTCCAGCGCGAACTCGACCTCACGGAAACTCGCCTCGACCCCGCCACCCGCGTCTAACCCTCTCGGTCATCCCCCAGGAAGTCAACGTCGTCAAAATGCCAGCGCCCACAAACACCTCTTCTCGAAACTTCAACCTTGAAATTCGAACCTAGTTTCAAGCCTCAAATTCAAGCCCGAAAAATTCAAGCAAGAGTGGTCATTCCGAGCGGAGCAGACCGACGCCCTTTGTTCGGCCCGTGCAGGACGGCATCTGCCCTTTATTTTTTGCCCCGGCTGGACTTCAACAAAGCGCCAGCGACTCTTTACGTAGTAGCCTGAGCCTTAACGCGAACCGGCGCCTTTTTCACAAAAATCTTAAACAGCGTAGCATTCGCCAAGATCGTCACCAGCGATGCCACCAACGTCGCGTTATAAATCGCCGGCGTAATCAACCCGGCCCGCAACGAAACCTGCGCCAAAATAAAGGAAAACTCCCCAATCTGCGTCAACCCAATCGCTACCCGCGCCGACGTCCCACTCGAATAGCGAAACAACCGCACCACCCCAAACCAGGCCGCAAACTTGCCCAGCAAAATCAATCCCACCAGCACCAAAATAATGTTCCACGCCGATCCCCAAGTCCGTGGGTCGATCAACATCCCCACCGATACAAAAAACACCGCCACGAACGCATCACGCAACGGCAACGTCTGGTGCTCCAGCTTTTTCACGAAATCCGAGCTTCCCAGCAACATCCCGCCAAGAAACGCCCCCAACGCCAGCGATAATCCGACAGCCTCGGTAATCGCCGCCACCACAAGGCAAGTTGTAAGCGCCAAGAGCAACGAGATTTCGTCGTTGCAAGTCTTCTCCACGCGTGCCAACAACCGCGGCATCAATTTCCACGCCGCTGCCACAATGGGAATCAGCAAGAGCAGGGCCTTGCAGATTCTCCACGCCACTTGCCCGTAATCCGCTCCGCCCTCGGCTCCCAGCCCAGGCAACAACACCGTAAGAATGACCACCACCAGGTCTTCCACCAAGGTCAGAGCAATCATCACGCGCCCTGCCTCAGTATTCATCTCCCCACGATCCATCAACATCCGCATCAACACCATGGTGCTCGCCACCGACACGATGCACCCCACCGCCAAACTCTGCCGCAATGGCCAACCCATTAAGGTTCCAACAGCAGCTCCCAATCCCACCGACAGCAACACCCCCAGCGGCGATCCCAACAGCGCCACCCACTTCACCCGCAAAAGGTCCGGAATCGAAAACTCGATGCCCACCGAAAACATCAGCAGCACCACGCCAATCTCGGCCATCAACTCGAAAACATGCACGTCGTGTACTCGCGGCCCGGGCGTCAGCGGGCTCAAAATCAATCCCGCCACAACGTAGCCCAGCAGGATCGGCTGCCGAATCCGCCAAGCAATAAATCCGCAAGCCAGCGCCGCGGCAAAAACCATCGCAATGTCGCGAAATATCAGTGAGCTCTCAGCCACAAGAAAACTCCCAACGGGAAATTTCGGCGGCGAGTATACCACCCGCCGAATCGGCTCCTATCGCCCCAGAAAATCGCCTGGCAAGCCAGAGCTCGACTTATTCCATTTCCCTTGTAGGGCGGGGCTTGCCCCGCCCGGCGTCAGCCCCGGCACGTAAATTCCCTTCGCGGCAATTCTGCGCCGCGTTTGGTCGCAAGGTAGCGACTCAACAAAACCCAACTTCATCGGCAAAGGCGGTTGCCACCGCTTGTCTTGGCTCCAACCGATTTGCGAGGGGTCAGCCTCCGGTAGTGGGTCGCCTTACGGTAGCGCGACCGCCGACTAAACCGCGGAAAGCGCGCGTATTCACATTCTTCTCATTTCGCTGTCGTTAAATCAGTAAGCCAGTTTCACTTGCGGAATTCGCTGAAAACGAAATCATGGTCTTTTCGGTTGGCGTGGCAGGCAGCACAAGCTGCTTGTCGCTCGGCCGTTAGCTTCTTCTCATTCGGGTTGCCACCCGGGAAACTCATAAATTCCCAGCCGCCGGTTGTGCGACGGAGCTCGCTCTGCTTCACCATGACATCCACTCTGCGCGTTGGCCCTTCTATGGTGTTGCCTGCAACCTCCTTGGTTTCAAGCAAGTCATAAACAATCACGGAGCCGTCGGGAAATTTGCCCGTCTTATAGCCCTCAACGGCTTTGTCGTTTGCGTAAATGTGGTGGATTCCCCCTTCGGTAGCAAAGGCGGCGCTTTGGGGCCCGACCAGCACACTCTTGACGTGCGCCCACGTGCGGAATTGCTTGGGAAATAGAGCTGTATCGTCGGATTGCGCGCACAAAGAAAAACACCCAGCCGAAGCTGCCGCTGCAAGCAGCAAAACCATAGTTTTTTTCACTCGTCACCTCCATCCAGGAGGCAGTCTGCGTCACCCGCAACGCCAGCGAAAAGTACATTTTGACGAGCCGCCGAAATGCTTTGACGAACTGGATGGACCGAACGGTCAGAACCGATTGTTGACCAAAGCTCTCAGCCGGCTTTAGGCTTGCTCCCTGTTGCTGACCGGCGACTCACCAGGGTTTAAACTGTGCTAGTCTCGTCGCCCTTCACTGCCTGAGGCGACCGAACTGCGCCAAACCGTGGCTCGAAGATCGATCCCCGGCCGACGCGAGCCGGCACATACGCAGCGTAATCCAACGGAATGGTGAAAGGTCCAACAGTCATCCCACACGCAACGAAGGAGGCAGCCGTGAGCACCAAAGCAGTCCGTACGAATGACCCGAGCGGCGACGCGGGCGTCGCAAGAGTTGCTATGAAGTTCGAGGTGGTCGTCATCCCGGTCTTGGATGTCGACCGCGCGAAGCAGTTCTACGGGAGGCTCGGATGGCGACTCGACGCCGACTTCGACAGTGGCAAAGACTTCCGCGTAATTCAGTTCACGCCACCTGGCTCGGGCTGCTCGATCATCTTCGGCAAGAACGTCACCGCGGCGGCGCCCGGCTCCGCCCAGGGACTGTACCTGATCGTCTCCGACGTCGAGGCCGCCCGCAAAGAACTGCTCGATCGCGGCGTGGAAATCAGCGAAGTGTTCCACGACGCCACCGGCGTGTACGCGGGCCGCGACGAGCCCTACCTGTTTGGACGCGCGCGTGTCAGCGGTCCGGATGCCGAGCATCGCAGCTACCGGTCGTTCGCTTCGTTCCATGATCCGGACGGCAACGGTTGGCTGTTCCAGGAAATCACGACGCGGCTGCCCGGTCGCATCGACCCCGCGGCTACGACCTTCGCGTCGGCGAACGATCTGGCCAGCGCGTTTCGGCGTGCGGCGGCTGCCCATGGGCAGCACGAAGCTCGGACCGGGCAAGCCGACCCGAACTGGCCCGACTGGTACGCCGAGTACATAGTGCGCGAGCAGGCCGGCGGAGAGCTGCCGCAGTAAACGACGAGAGGGTGATCATCATTGGCGGTCGAGGCGCCTGGCGAGCGTTGCATCGGTACGCTGGCCGAGGCGGACTGCGCGTCGCGCTCGGGACATGGCACGGTCCCGCTTTTCCACTGCAGAAGTGACAGTGGTAGAGCAAACCCCGAAGGCAGCGTCTGCGTAAGGGCGCTTGCCGGAACTTACCCACTACCCAGTCTTCTCTTTTATTTCGCCCCGAGCTGCGTTATCGTAACCCGCATGTCTACGCCCGTCCTTGCGCTTCCCTTCGATCTCGCCGCCGCCATGGCGCACCTCTCGGCCAAAGACGAGAAGCTCGCACCGTTGATCGCCGAAATGGCTAAATTTGAAATCGACATGACCGCGGCGCAGTCCCCTTACGAAGCCCTGATGGAATCGATCGCTTACCAATCCATCTCCGGCAAAGCCGCCGCGACGATTTTCGGCCGCGTCAAAGCCCTAGGCAGGAATGGTCACCCGCCCACCCCGGAACAAATGCTGAAGCTCCGCAAGCAGACCCTCCGCAAAGCAGGCCTGTCCGGCGCAAAGGTGTTAGCAATGAAGGATTTGGCCGCCAAGACCCTCCAAGGCATCGTCCCCACTCGCGAAGACGCCTGCAAAATGTCCGATGAAGAACTGGTCGAGCGCCTGGTCTCGGTCCGCGGCATAGGCGCTTGGACCGTAGAAATGTTCCTGATCTTCAACCTGGGTCGTCCCGACGTTCTCCCCATCCACGACCTGGGCGTAAAAAAAGGCTGGTCGGTGACCTATGGCAAAGCTCACATGCCCAAACCTAAAGAACTCCTGGCTTTCGGCGAACAGTGGCGCCCCTACCGCACCATCGCCAGCTGGTACATGTGGCGCGCCTTCGAGCGCGCCGGCTACGCCGTCACCAACAAGATCCGCCCTCCCAAAGTCCGCCGCAAGCGCGCCAAGCCAAAAGGCGGCAAAGCAATCGTCCCCGCAAAACCACGAAGGCGGAAACCTCGCTGACCCGTAAATGCTGCCGTAGGTGTACAACAGGACAAAGTCCGCGCAGTCGGGCGGCGCTGCTCAAACTCCCAGGAATCTTTGAACCCATCGCGTCGTTTTGGTGCAAACACTTATTTGAGAATCAATGGTTGTGAAAAACCCGGGGGGAAGCGGGTGAGTGGCGAATCGTCGGTGGAACCGCTTTCAAGCGCGCGAACCTAATTCCTTCACCATCAGACACAGAGCGAGAATTCCCGCCAAGAGCACGCCGCTCTCAAGCGAAACCGAAATCCGATGCAATCGACTGAACTGTGCCAACAACGGACTGTCTGTTGCGGTCGCCTGAATCGACCCCACCTGTACTCTCAGCGCCGCCATGTTCGGACTAACCGCGTGCTGCGACACCACGGTAAGCCCGACCATAACTAGAACGCAAAGCGCCGCAGGCGCCAGCAAACTCGACGCCACCCGGGTTCGCAGCAACCGAGCCACCAAGAGGGTGATCCCGCAAATCACCCCGATCATGTGCATCCACCACAATCCGTACCCAACCATGGCCCCGGCCTGATCCCGGCTAGCCAAAATCCGAAACGCACCCGGCGCCACCACAAAGCTCAGAAACACATCGCTGCCCAGCCACAGGCTCAGGGCCAGAAACTCCACGGTCCGCAGAAACGCTGCCATGATTTGCTCCTATCGACGCAAGGCCCCAAACAGCTCAGGCACATAGTATCGAAATGTTCGGCTTCGTCGAGTTTAGCTTGGTCCTCGGAAATGACACGAACTTGCGCGGGTACTGTTTTTCCTCGATGCATCGGCGCGCCAAATCAGCGACAATGGCTCGCGCGATGGCAGACTTTCTCGATCTGGAAACGGGTTCCACCTTCTCCATGTCGCCGCGCCGGTGGGTCGCTCCAGCCATCTGGGTTGTGGGCGGCCTTCTGATCGCCTACGCCTACGCATTCATCTCGGCGACCACTGTGGCCAGCGAGAAGTCCTCCGAGTGCACGGCCCTGGTGACCGCCGTAACATCCAAGCACGCGGTCCCGCTCTCGATCTCAGAACCCGGCAGGCCAGCTGTTTTCTGCGATTTGGGCGTCCATTTCCCTTTGCTCAGGACCTACGATAGCGTCTTCCTCTACGGCGTGCTCGACAAGAGCCAGCAAGACTCGATCCTCGTCGACCTCCGCAGCTTCCATCGCACCTCCCACGCGCAGAGGATTCTCGTGCAGTTTTTTGAAAAGGAAAATTGGAAGACCTGGTCTGACCCGGGCTCGGGCCGAAGCGGTGGTTCTCGAGGGCCGGAAACCCCGATCTTGAAGGTGTGGGTCGACTAAGCAAACACTAATTGGGCACAACAGCGGGCGTTCGGTACTGGCCGGATTCCTCGATGATGCGAGAATGGACGGGTGGAAATGGTGGGCGACAAAGGACTTGAACCTTTGACCTCTCCCGTGTGAGGGGAGCGCTCTAACCAACTGAGCTAGTCGCCCGTAGCCTCGAAAAAAACCGCGAATTGGGGAACTCGCGTCTTCGCCGAGGCGTCGAACTAGTTGTAGCAGGAAGGGCCTGGGTTTTCAACCATGACGGCGGTCACCTCTCAAATCGTAACGCAACTGCAACGCTCCATTGCTCGCGCCATCTACGGCAAGGAAGAAGCGATTCAGCTATCGCTGATCACCTTACTGGCCCGGGGCCATCTGTTGATCGAGGACGTGCCCGGCGTCGGCAAGACCACGCTCGCACAAGCGCTCGCCAAATCTTTTCACTGCAGTTTCCAGCGCATCCAGTTCACTTCTGATTTACTGCCCAGCGACGTTCTTGGCGTCAGCGTCTACAATCCGGAAACCCGCGAGTTCGAATTCCGCTCCGGCCCGATTTTCGCCAACGTCGTTCTGGCGGATGAGATCAATCGCACGACGCCGCGCACGCAGTCCGCCCTGCTCGAAGCCATGAACGAAGCGCAAGTCACCGTAGACGGAAAGACCCTGCCGCTGCCGCAGCCGTTTCTGGTGATTGCCACGCAAAATCCTGTCGAACATCACGGCACGTATCCTTTGCCGGAATCGCAGCTGGACCGTTTCCTGATGCGCATCCGCATGGGCTATCCTTCGCACGAAACTGAGCGCGAAATCCTGCGCAAGCGCGTCGGCGATGATCCCGTGCAATCGCTGGAACCTGTGGCCGATGTGGCCGACGTCCTCGCCATGCAGAATTCGGTGGCGCAGGTGAGAGTGGATTCCAGCCTGCACGATTACGCGCTGGAAATCGTTACTCGCACGCGCCACAGCGAACAGCTCTCGCTGGGGGTGTCGCCTCGCGGCACGCTGATGCTGCAACGCGCGGCACAAGCCCGCGCCTTTCTCGACGGCCGCGACTACTGCCTTCCCGATGACTTCAAGCAGCTCGCGGTGGCGGTCTTTTCGCACCGCGTCGTCGCCAGTTCGCGTCACGCGTCGTTGCAGAAGAAATCGGAAACCACCGAAGCGGTATTGCGCGACATCGTAGAATCGGTCCGCGTCCCGCTATGAGCGCCGGCGCGCTGACCGAGAGGAAAACCGCAGGGCTGCGCGGACTCTGCCCGGCACTGCCTCAAGCTTCGTGAGCGTAAACTCCACCATCGGGGAACTCTGGGCCAAGGCCGATCGTCCTGGTGTGCGCGCGTTCTTTCTCTCGATGGCCGCGTTGGGCGTCGCACTGCTTCTTGCGCTGTATTCCGGTGCCGCGGCCGAGATTGGCCACGCGGGTTTGTCCATCGCCTCCGCGCTCGCCGCTCTGCTGGTGGCCGCCTGGGTCGCCGTCACGCTCGTGCCGGTCCTTGCAAAGCGCACGCCGCTTCGCTGGATCGGCTACAAAATGGAATACAGGATTACGCGCGAAGGCTGGATCTACATCGGTGGCATCATTATTGTGGCGCTGGCCGCGCTCAACACCGGAAACAACCTGCTGTTTCTGATTCTCGCCAGCCTGATTGCCATCATTCTGATGTCCGGCATTCTTTCCTCGATCACGTTGACGGGAATCGAGATGCGCCTGGATTTGCCCGAGCACATCTTTGCGGGCCAGACAGTGCGCGCGCAAGTGGAGCTGGAAAATGAAAAGTTGACGCTGCCGTCGTTTTCCCTGCGCGTCGAGGCTGCTAAGACGAAAAAATCACCGGCTGCTGGTCTGCTGGAAACGCCGGTGTACTTTCCTTATGTACCGAAGCGCGAGCGGGTGCAGCAGAGCGTGCCGATCACGTTTACCCACCGCGGTGCGTACCGGCAGGATACGTTCCGCATCGTGACGCGCTTCCCTTTCGGATTTTTGCAGAAGGCGCGCCGTGTGGAATTGCGCGCCGAGGCGCTGGTTTATCCTTCGGTCGAGCCGTCACGGGATTTCTTCGAGATTTTGCCCGCGCTGCAAGGAGCGCTGGAAAGCTTGAGCAAAGGTGGCGGCCACGACTTGTACGCCCTGCGCAGCTACGTTCCTACCGACAGCGCCCGCCACGTTCATTGGAAAGCCTCGGCGCGATTCAGGGTCACTGATGGTGCGCGAATTCACCCGAGAGGACGATTGCCGCGTCTTGCTGGTGCTGGATCCTTATGTTTCCAGCCAGGGGCGCAACTCGAGAGCAGCGCCGTCGGCCGAAGCAGCGGAGCGTTTCGAGCGCGCCGTAACTTTGTGCGCCAGCATTGCCTGGCATTTTTTTGAGCGCAACGCACAGTTGCAATTTCGCAGCGCCGCACTGGAAACCACGCTGGCCAACGCGGAAGAGAATGTCTTCGCCATTCTTCGGCATCTCGCGCTGGTGCAACCGTTGCCGCCCGATCCGGGCCACGAAGTTCTGAGTGATCTCGCGGCCTCGCCCGATCTTTTCAAGGTGATCGTGACCAGCCAGCCGCGCGGGTCGATCCCCGCGACGCTTTGGCATTCTTCCTACGTTGTGTTTCTTGACGACCTGGTTACCTAGCCTTTCGGGAATCGCTGCGCGTCACCCGTTGTAGAAAAGCCGCAGGGCTGCGCGGACTCCGCCCTGCGCCACAGCTTGTTCACGGCGTGTTCTGGCGGGTTTACAGTTTTGACGGGTAGGGACGCAGGAATCCTGCGCCCCTTCAATCGTCACCAGCGTCGCGAGAACTGGCTGGGTTCGGAGGCGGGCGCGATTCGTGGGAGAATAGTGGGTCGCGATGCCTCAACGCCGTGATCTCTCGGAATTTCGGAAGCTGCTGCTGGAGTGGTTTCGTAAATTTCAGCGGGACCTGCCGTGGCGGCGCAACAAGGATCCCTATCGCATCTGGTTGTCGGAAATCATGCTGCAGCAGACGCGGGTGGCGGCGGTCATTCCCTACTACGAACGATTCCTCGAACGGTTTCCAGACATTGGCACGCTGGCGGAAGCGCCGGAACAAGAAGTGCTGCGGTTGTGGGCGGGACTCGGTTACTACAGCCGCGCGCGGAACTTGCAGCACGCGACGCAGCAGATTGTCGCAACGCACGGCGGGGAGTTTCCGCAAACCGTGGATGCTGCGCTCGCGCTTCCGGGTATCGGCAGCTACACGGCGGCGGCAATTCTGAGCATTGCGTTCGGCGCGAAACACGCCGTGCTGGACGGCAATGTGGCGCGGGTAATCGCGCGTCTGGAGGCGGTGCGCGGGGATTTGCGGGGGGCAGGGCGATGGCAGGATCTGCAGAGGTCAGCAGACCAATTGCTTGATCCCGAGTCGCCGAGCGACTGGAACCAAGCGATGATGGAACTGGGGGCGATGATCTGCACGCCGCGCGCGCCGCAATGTTGGCTTTGCCCGGTAGCCAAATTCTGCCGCGCGCGGAAGCAAGGTTTGACCGAGGCCATCCCGGAAAAACGCAAGAAGCGGGCGACCGTGGAAATTACGCTCGCTGCGGCAGTGTTTGTTGATCCGCGCGGCTGCACATTGCTGCTTCCGCCGCCTCAGGCTTTGCGAAAGCACGCTACGCGCTCGGAAGTTGCGCCGCTGGTCTCGAAGATGTGGCACTTCCCTACGATTTCCGTCCGAGAAGATCCCGCCGCGGAATTGCGGGAATTTCTGGCAGAGGTCGGCGCTATTTCGGCGAAGAATGGCCCGTTGCGTCTCGAACCCTTATCGCGCGCGCGCCATGCGGTTACCTATCGAGCCATCAAGCTGTTGCCATACCGTGTGCGGGTTTCCAGGCTTCCGCGAATTGCCGGCACGAAATCTGTGTCGCTCTCGGAGTTGGTTTCGCGATTATCGGTGGCGGTATCAAACCTTACGCGGAAGATTGCCCAAGCTGCGCTGGCGCGAGTCCCGGAAGTTTGACGGAACTTTTTTTGCTCGGGCGCTTGGTGCCCAGCGTGGCTAACGGCGGCACCGGCCCTGCGACCCTCAGGGTAAACCTTCCCGCCCTCCGGACAAGCAAGAGTGCGTGTGCTACCTGGCTTGTTGCGAGCAGCATTATCACTTGGGGCAGAGGTCGCTGGAGCGATGGAACGCGGGTGGTAACATGGAGATTCCACCATGGCTTCCGCAGCCACAACCGCGCGTGTTCCGTCGTTGCCCGCCGAGCGATTTTTCCAGGGATCGCTGTTGCTGCTCATTTTCAGTTCGATCGCAACGCTGATCGCCACCGGCAAGCTGGATGCTCTCAGCTGCGTGCTTGCGGTGCTGGCGATGTTGTACAAGGGCTTTCGCTGGTGGCGGCACAAACCGCTGGAGTTGTCGCACCGTACCGCTACGATTCTGGTCGTTTCTTACCTCCCCATTTTCCCGCTGGATATTCTTTTCTTCTCGCGCGCGTTCGTTGCGACATCGACGAATCCTTCCCTTTATGCGGCGCTTTTGGGAGCAGTCCACTTTCTGCTGTTCGTGATGCTGGTGCGCTTGTACAGCGCCGCCACCGACCGTGACGCATTTTTTCTGGCGATCCTGGCATTCTCCGCGATTCTGGCCGCGGCGATTTTGACCGTGGATACGTCCTTCCTGGTGTTCTTCTTCATCTTTCTGTTGTTCGGGGTGGCGACGTTTGTCGGCATGGAAATGAGGCGGGGCGGAAGGGCCGCGATCGCGCCGCCGCTGGGGCAGCCGGCGCAGGAACGCCGCCTGGCTCGAGCACTGATCCTTGCAGCGTTGAGCGTCGCGCTAGGCGCGGTCGTTCTGGGCGGCGCGCTGTTCTTCTTTTTCCCGCGATTCAGCGCCGGCTACCTGGGCCGTACGAGCATGCAGCCTTCGTTGATGACCGGATTCACCGACGACATCGAGTTGGGCCAGATCGGTGAAATCAAGAAAAATCCGGCCGTGGTCATGCGCGTGAAAACCGGCAAGCTGGTTCCGTACCCGCAACTGCGGTGGCGGGGCATCGCGTTGTCCACATTCGACGGGAAGCGCTGGTCGACGCCGAACCACCATCCCGCGGCGATCGCGCCGAATTCCAGCGGCTGGATCTATGTCGCCGATCCCCGAACAAAACCAGAAAGCTCCGGCGATGGAACTGCATTACGAGGTACTGGTGCAACCCATGGCTACCGACGCGGTCTTCGCGCCGGCGAACGCCATTTCGATCCTGGGAGGTTTTTCCGGCGAGAACCCGACGGCGGCGTTTAACGCCAGGCGTAGCTATTTGTTCAGAGATTTCACCGGCTCACTTTTCAATCCGTTCCGCAATTACGCTCCGGTGCGTTATTACGGATATTCGCGGCTTCCCGCGCTGAATGCGGCGAAGTTGCGGGCTGCTTCGACGGATTATCCGGAGGAAATTGGCAGCGTGTACCTGCAGCTTCCGGTGCTGGATGCGCGCATCCCGGAACTGGCGCGCGGTGTGGCGGCGAAAGCGCGGACGCCGTACGACAAAGCGGTCGCGATCGAAACTTTCCTGAGGTCGCGCTTCACGTATACGCTGGAACTGACCGGAAAGCCCGGCGACGATCCCTTGCCGCATTTTCTGTTCGAGACACACGCAGGCCATTGTGAATATTTTGCTTCGGCGATGACGATCATGCTACGCACGCTGGGCATCGCGTCGCGCGAAGTGAACGGCTTTCTGCCTGGGGAATTCAACGATCTGGCGGGCGACTATATCGTGCGGGCGAGCGACGCGCACAGCTGGGTGGAGGCTTATTTCCCGGGGACGGGTTGGGTGACGTTCGATCCGACGCCAGCGGCGATCGAGAACTTCGGATTTTTGTCACGACTGGGGCAGTACGTCGATTGGATGGAATTGACGTGGAACGAGTGGGTGATCAATTACGATTTTGCGCACCAGGTGCAAATGGCGCAAATCCTGCAGCGCAATACGCGGAACTGGAGCGAATCGGCGCGCGGCTGGTTTGCGAAGAAAGAAGCGGGCGGCAAGCAGTGGCTGCGATCGTGGCTGGATCGCCGCGGAGGGATTACCTTGGCCCTGCCGGTGGCCATTGTGTTGCTGCTGATCCTGCTGAAGTATGACGTGTTGCGCCTGGCAATCCGGCGGCTGCGATTGTACCTGCAGCTTCGCGCGCCGGAAACGAATCGCGCGAATCCGCAACTTGCATCGCGGCTTTATGGCGAGTTATTGCGACTGTTGGAACGACGAGGGTTTCCGCGGCGGGATTCGCAGACGCCGCTGGAGTTTGCGGGCGCGGTGGGGGAGCCGAGTTTGGCGCCGGCCGTGCGGGAGTTTACGCAGATTTATGCGCAAGCACGGTTTGGCGGGGCGCCTTGCGATACCTTGCGATTGCGCGGGCTTTTGGAGCAGATTCGGGCGGCGCGCGGATAGAAAGTCTGGAGCGGATTCCTTTCTGGTTTTTCGTTTGTGAATACTGTTTTCTTAATTTCAGAAGTGAACGGTTTTGCGGCGGTGAGCAGCCGAGCGGCTTCCGTGTCTACGGACCACTCTCGCTTGGTCGACTTGTCCAACATTGAGATCCTTTCAGCGATCCTGGTCGGCTCGCTTCAGCATGGACCGTCGTCTCCAGCGATCGCGCGAGATCATCACAGGCTTCGGGGCGGTTGGGCGGGAGCGTCCGAGGGACGGCGGGGAGCGTCCGAGGTGCCGTCGGAGGGAGGTCAGGGGAACGAATCACCGGTCCGCTGGCGCGTGTTACACTACGGGATTGCGGGAAGCCGCAAATTCATTGCTTATGACTAAGGTCGGATTCATCAGTCTGGGATGCCCGAAGAACCTCGTGGACAGCGAGGTGATGATGGGCATTCTTGCGCGCGAAGGCTATGAGTTGACACCGCGCGCGGATGAAGCCGAGATTTTGGTGGTCAATACGTGCAGCTTTATCGAGCCCGCGCAGAAGGAATCGGTGGACGCGATTCTGGAAATGGCGGAGCACAAGAAGTTTGGCGCGGCGAGGAAACTAATCGTGGCGGGCTGCCTTGTGGAACGGTACCGGGATCAAATTTTGCAGCAGGTGCCGGAAGTGGATGCGGTGGTGGGGACCGGTGAAGTGGAGCGGATTCTGGAAGCGGTCGAGGGCGATTTGCGGATTCTTCCCGCTGAGCCGCCCGCATTTCTTTACCACGATTTGACGCCGCGCGTGATCACGACGCCAAAGCACGCCGCGTATATCAAGATCGCGGAGGGTTGCGACCATCCGTGCACGTTCTGCATTATTCCGCAGCTGCGGGGGAAATTCCGGAGCCGGCGGTTCGAGTCGGTGGTGCGCGAGGCGGAGAACCTGGCGGGTTCGGGGGCGCGAGAGATTACATTGATCGGGCAGGACACGACCTCGTATGGAGAGGATCTCGGTCTACGCGACGGGCTGGCGCAGCTTTTGGAACGGCTGGCTCAAGTGGACGATCTGCTGTGGGTGCGCTTTTTGTATGCGTATCCGAATCGCGTTACGCAGAAACTGCTGGATACGCTGGCGGCACATCCGCGGCTGGCGAAATATATGGATATGCCGCTGCAGCATGCGAGCCGCAACGTTTTGGCGCGCATGAAGCGCGGATCGCACGGCGACGCGTTTTTGAAGCTGCTGGAGCGGATTCGGGTAACGATTCCGGGGGTTACCCTGCGGACGTCGTTCATCGCCGGCTTTCCGGGCGAGACTGAGGCGGATTTCGAGGAGCTTTGCGATTTCGTGAAGGCGGCGAATCTGGATTGGATGGGCGTGTTCGAGTATTCGGATGTGGACAACGCGGGGAGTTACGCACTGGACGCGAAAGTCGATGCGGAAACGGTCGCGGGGCGACGCGATCGATTGATGGCGATACAGAAGAAAGTTTCGCGGGAGAAATTGCGGGCGTTCAAGGGGCGGACGGCGACCGCTTTGGTGGAAGGGCCGTCGCAAGAAAACCCGCTGGTGTGGGAGGCGCGGCTGGAAGGCATGGCGCCCGACATCGACGGCAAAGTGTACTTGACAGACATGGAGTTGACGGGCGGCGAAACGGCGACGGTCGGCGATACGGTGCGCGTGGAAATCACCAAGACCGATGCGTACGACCTGATCGGGCGGGTGGTCGGGATTTTGCCACAGCCCGAGATGCGCGCATTCGCGGGCGCGGCTGCGATTCCGGCGGCGGAAACCTTGACGCGCATTTCCACTGGAGCAGCGCTGCGCGTCTTAGGGTAAACTTGTTTTTCCATGCAACGCCGGTGCCCGATTTGCAAAACTCTAGTTGACTCGGCCGCGAACGCCGAATTCCCCTTTTGCAGCGAGCGGTGCCGCCTGCGGGACCTGGGGAATTGGGCGGCGGAGAAATATGTGGTCTCCGAGCCTATTTTCGATGAGAGTGATGACGAACCAGGCGAATCGCCGAATCCCGATGACCTCAAGCACTGAAGCCACGCCCTCAACTCCAACTGGGCAAAGCGGTAAGAAGCCGAAGCTGGCCTACGCCATCGCAACCGCGTTGGGGGTTGGCTATTTGCCGCAGGCGCCGGGCACGTTCGGGTCGCTGGTCGGCGTGGTGACCATTGCGCTGTGCGCCATCTTTTTTCTGCGGCCGACCTCGCTCGCGGGATTGTCTCCCTTCCATGTATTGTCGGACGCCCGGTTCATGGACGAGCATTTCCTGGTACCCGGCAGCGACATTCACAACACCGTGTTGATCCTGCCGATTGTTTGCGCACTGATCCTCTTTGTGATTCTGGGGGCGATTGGTGTGTGGAGCTCGTCGAAGGCGGCGACGTACGCCGGGATCAAGGATCCGCAATTCGTGGTGATCGACGAAGTCGCCGGGCAGCACTTGACGCTCTTGCTTCCGCTGATTCCCATCGCGCTCCCCAACCTGCACTCTCACATGGATTTGTCGACGTTTGCGATTTTTTCGGCGCTGAGTTTGGTCAATTGGAAATACTTGTTGTTCGGGTTCTTGTTTTTTCGAATATTCGACATCTGGAAGCCGTTCCCGCTGCGGCGCCTCGAACACCTTCCCGGCGGCTGGGGCATCATGGCGGACGACTGGATGGCCGGGGTTTACGCCGCCATCCTCTTGCGCATGGCGCTACACTTTAAACTGATCGATCTGCTATGAAATTTGGATTTGGGTCTCCGTTAGAGAAGAACGGCGTTCCTCGCATTGATCGCGTGGCACCCGCGGCGGCAATTCCCGGCGGGGAGATCGTGATCTATGGGAGCGGTTTCGCGTCGCGCACCGGCGCACGTCCGGTGGTGCACTTTGGCGAAGCCGATGCGAGCTTGATGTTAGCGACCGATAATCGCGTGATTGCCCGCGTTCCCGATAGCGCCAACGGCGGAATGGTGCGCGTGGCGAATGCGAATGGCGAAAGCCAGCCGCATCCGGTGTCCATTGGATTGCAAATCGCCGACAACCTGCATCCGGTGGGCAACCCGGCGGTGGACGCGGATGGAAACATCTATGTGACGTTCAGCGGGCCGAGGGGGCAGCGCGTTCCGGTATCTCTGTATAAGATCACGTCGAACTACAGCATCAAGCCTTTTGTGACTTCGCTGATCAATCCTTCTGGCTTGGCGCTGGACCGCGCCGGAAATCTTTTTGTTTCCTGCCGCAACGACGGGACCATTCACCGGGTTAGTCCGGACGGACGCACCGAACAGTGGATCGAAGGCATGGGGATTGCGACGGGTATTGCGTTCGATCGCGAAGAAAATCTATATGTCGGCGATCGCAGCGGGACGATTTTCAAGATCAGCCCGAGTCGCGAGATTTTCGTTTTTGCGACGCTGGAGCCTTCGCTGGCCGCTTATCATCTGGCGTTTCATCCCAGCGGCGATTTGTATGTGACCGGGCCGACCACTTCGAGCTACGATCGCGTGTATTGCATCACGAACGGCGGCGATGTGTCGGTTTTTTACCGCGGGCTTGGCCGTCCGCAGGGGCTGGCGTTCGACCGTGACGCGAATCTGTACGTGGCTGCATCGTATGGCGGTCGGCGCGGAATCGCGCGGGTCACGCCGGATGGGCAGGCCGAGGTGATCCTCAGCGGATCGGGCCTGGTCGGGCTCGCGTTGCAGCCTTCCGGCCGCGCCATTCTCACCACCAACGGTGCGCTTTTCACGCTGGACTGGGACGTACGTGGCTTTCCGCTGGCCGGATAATCGACACTGACAATCGACACCAATGAAAGCTGAAATCATCGCCGTTGGTTCGGAACTGCTGACGCCGGATCGGCTTGATACCAATTCGCTGTTTCTTACGGCGCAATTGAACAGTATCGGCATCGAAGTCGTGCGCAAAACAATTGTGGGAGATGACCGCGATCTGTTGCGCGAGGTGTTCCGCGAAGCGCTGGGCCGCGTGGAGCTGATTATCTCGTCGGGCGGATTGGGGCCGACGCAAGACGATCTTACTCGGGAAACCGTTGCGGAGTTGCTGGGCCGCAAGCTGAAGCGCGACGACGCCATCCTCCACTTCATCGAGAGCCGCTTTCGCAGCATGGGTCGCGAGATGCCGGAGTTGAACGTCCGCCAGGCAATGGTGCCGGAGGGCGCGGAAGTTTTGCAGAATCCGCGCGGGACTGCGCCCGGATTGTGGCTGGAGGATTCGGGGCACATCATCGCCCTGCTTCCCGGGCCGCCGCGGGAATTGAAGCCGTTGTTTAGCGAGCAGGTTTTGCCAAGACTCGAGCGCCGCGCCTCGGGCGTGCGATTGCACCAACGGGAGATCCGGGTAACCGGGCTGGGCGAATCCCACGTGGAGCAACGGATCCTGCCGATCTACCAGCGCTACCCGGAAATAACGACGACGATTCTGGCCGCCCCCGGAGAAACACAGATTCACTTGCGACTTTGGACCGACGACGCGCAGCACGCGAAGAAAACGCTCGACGAAATCGTGCAGGGCTTCGAGATCGCGCTGACCGATCGCATCTTTAGTGAAGACGGAAAGTCACTGGAGGAAGTAGTGGCGCAGGAGTTGACGCTGAACAATGCCACCATCGCGGCGGCGGAAAGCTGCACCGGGGGACTGCTGGCGCAACGATTGACGAGCATAGCGGGTAGCTCGTCTTACTTTCTTGGCGGCGTGGTGTGCTACAGCAACGAATTGAAGACCGCGTGGGCGGACGTGCCACCGGAGATGATCTCCGCCAAGGGTGCGGTCAGCGCCGAAGTTGCCGTGGCGCTGGCGGAAGGCATCCGCCGGCGAGTGGGCAGCACGATCGGCGTGGGAATAACGGGTGTCGCGGGGCCGGGCGGCGGGTCCGAGGAAAAACCGGTCGGCACCGTTCACGTAGCGATTTCGCACGCCGGAGGCGTCAAGGAACGCGGGGCGAGGTTTCCCGGCGAGCGCGAAAATATTCGTTGGCAAGCGTCGCAAGCCGCGCTGGATATGGTGCGCGTGCATTTCCTTTACAACGGCCAGAACGGCGCGAAGTCGTCCTCGAAAAGGGTTTGAGCGGTGCGCCTTTTCGTTGCGTTAGAGATCCCCTCGGCGGTTCGAACCAATTTCGCTGCGTTGATGAACGATCTGCGCGCGCTGGATGCGAAGTCTTCGGCGAAGAAGCCTCGCTGGACACGTCCTGAAAATCTTCATGTGACCCTAAAATTTATTGGCAACGTCGTGCCTGAAAAATTGCACGGGATTCGCGCGGCGCTGGCGGGCGTGCGTTGCGAGCAGCCGCTGGAATTGTGCTTTCGAGGGCTGGGCTTTTTTCCGGACGGCAAGCGGCCTCGAGTGGTTTGGGCGGGCGTTGTCGGCTCGCAGAACCTAGGCGCACTCGCCGCCGACATAGAGCGAGGCCTGGCGGGATTCGGAGTTCCCCGCGAGCAGCGCGCGTTCATTCCCCACCTGACCCTGGCACGGTGCGAACCCGGCGCAATTTCCCCGGGGTCGCGAGTCGCCATCGAGAACGACGCGGCACGCGATTTTGGCGACCTGCGTGCGACCGAATTTCATCTTATCGAAAGCAAGCTGAAACCCTCCGGCGCGGAGTACACTACGCTGCAATCGTTCGTGTTTTTTGGCGGAGGACTGACGGCGCATGAGTAAAGTCTCGCTGAGCCTGGCGTGGATCCCGGTCGCGGCGTATGTGATCGGCTCGATTCCCTTCGGCATTATTCTGGCGAAGATATTCGGCGGCGTAGATGTGCGGCAAGCTGGCAGCGGCAATATTGGCGCGACCAACGTTGCGCGCGTGGCGGGACCGCTTCCCGGCATCCTCACCCTGGTGCTCGACGCCGTGAAAGGCGCCGCCGCGGTGTGGCTTGCCGCGCGGTTTGCAAATGAGAGTTCGCTGTGGATGACGGTTGCCGGGCTTGCCGCGCTCGTCGGTCATTGTTTCCCCGTGTGGCTGCGCTTTCGCGGCGGTAAAGGGGTCGCGACCGCTGCGGGAATGTTTCTTGCTCTGTGCTGGCCCGCGGCGCTGGGCGCGATTGGTGTTTTTATCCTGGTGGTGCTGTTTTCGCGTTTCGTGTCACTCGGTTCGGTTGCGGCGGCCGCGGCGATGCCTTTGCTGATTTATCTGCTGTGGGCGCCGCACCACGCGCCGCCGCTGGCGGTCACGTTTGGAGCCTTCGCCGCAGCGATGCTGGTGGTTTACAAGCACGACGCCAACATTCAGCGACTCGTGGAAGGGCGCGAGCCGCGATTTTCTTTCGGCAAGAACAAGGACGCTGAGTGACACGGATCGCCATTCTTGGCGGAGGAAGCTGGGGCACGGCGCTGAGTGTCGTTCTTTCGCGGTCCGCGCGATCTCACGAGATTGCTTTATGGGCGCATGATCGCGACCTTGCTGCGTCGATGCGCCGCGACCGCGAAAACTCGGCGTACCTGCCAGGCCTGGCTCTACCCAAGCAGGTTCGTGTCAGCGAGGAGATCGCCGCAAGACGCTCGCCGGCGCCCAAATCGTTGTAGGCGTAATGCCTTCGGCTTACGCACAAGAAGTGTACTCGACCGCGGCGCGCCATATCCCCCATGGCGTGATCGTCGTCAGCGCGACAAAGGGACTCGAACCTGCCACGCACCGGAGGGCGAGCGAGGTCATCGCGGAAGCGATTCCTCCTTCGCTTGCGCCACGGATCGCGGTGCTATCAGGCCCATCCTTTGCGATAGAAGCCGCGCGGGGCGAGCCTACCGCCGTGGTGCTGGCGTCGCACGATGCTGCGCTCGCTACCGAGCTGCAGGAGGAATTTGCGGCTCCTAATTTTCGGTTGTATACGAACGACGACGTGCTCGGCGTGGAACTTGCCGGTGCGATGAAAAACGTAATCGCCATTGCTGCAGGAGTCTGCCAAGGACTCGGGCTCGGTAGTAACCCGGTGGCGGCTCTGGTCACCAGAGGATTGGCGGAAATGTCCCGCTTGTCGATCGCGCTAGGGGCTCGCGCGGACACGCTGAGCGGACTAGCTGGGCTGGGCGATCTGGTGCTTACGTGCACGGGAGCCTTGAGTCGAAACCGACACGTGGGGATAGAGTTGGGAAAAGGCCGCGCGCTGGCGGAGATCCTGGCCGGGATGCGCATGGTCGCCGAAGGCGTTGGCACAGCGGCGGCGCTGCTCGCGCTGGCTGGCGAGAACCGCATCGAACTACCCATAACGACACAAGTGGAAGCAATCCTTCATCAGAGCAAATCCCCGCGAGAAGCGATTCGGGCGATCATGGAACGTCCGCAGCGAAAAGAGTAACGGACTTCGCTCGCCTGCCGCGTTGACCCAACGCAGCACTTCATCTCCCTGATTCGTGGTGAGTTAACGCGCCTTCCTGAGGGTGCCTGCGCCACTGTCCGTGGTACTAACGGTCCAGTTGCACATGCGCGTCGCCTGTACTCTCGGACGGGCGATCCGCTGCGGCGATTCCCCTAGACTTGTAGCAGGACGATGTCTGTAAAAATCGCATCTACGTGGGATCGAATACGCGCGGGCCGCGTGCGCATCCTATGGCTCGTGCTCGGCGCGATGCTGCTGGTCAGCGCGGTGCCTATCGGTCTGTACCATCGCCAGGTGCTGCAGCTAAGCCAGGAAAAGCTGGTGGACACGGAACTTGTGCAGCAGGCCGATCTGACGCGCTCGCTTGCGCGAGAAATTCAGTTGTTTGAGGCCAACCTGACGCAACAGCTGGTAAGCGAGCGGCAAATCATGGCGCTGATGGGTTTGAGCGACAACGTGGAAGATCCTGTCGCGGAGCCCAAAGTCACGCGCCTGCTGGAAAACTTCGCGGACAGTAACCGCGAAACGTTTCTCTATTTGACGGCCGTTGGCAAGACCGGAAAAGGCACGGTGGCATCGCAGGGAAATTTTCGAGCGGACCTGGACCCATTTGTCGCGAAGGCTTTGCAGCGGGCGTTTGCCGCGTCGATGCAATCGGTGAAATTTCGCAGCGATCCTCTGGCACTGGCGCCCGATAACCGGCCTGCCTTCGTCATCGCGGTGCCACTGAAGGACATCAACGACAACTTCACGGGTATGCTGGCGGCGGTGATCTCGCTTGAGCCGATTTTGCAGCAGTTGCAGAACGCCAGCGTACGCGGGCGAACGGTCTTCGTAATCGATCATTTCGGCCATATCGTGGCGCATCCGGACACGAAAAATTTCGTTCCGGGAACCGACGTGAGCAGCGATTACTCGAAGGTCGTCGAGCAAGTTCTTACTTTGCCGCGAGAACTCCGCACGACGGCGACGATTCGTTTTACGCAGAAGGAAAAGAATCGCCAAGTCGAGATGATCGGGACCTACAGCACATTTCCCGAGGTGAATTGGGCGGTCATCGCGCAGCGCAGCTTGAAACAGGCACGGGCAGACGCCGGGGTCAACGAGCTGAACCGTCAGGCACTGGCCTTCGTTACCGTCGTGATCTTCGCCGCGATCCTGTTGGGATACTTTTTTGCCGTGGGCATCAGCGGGCCGATTCGCGGTCTGGCGGCATCGACCCGCGCCATCAGCCGCGGCGAATTCCACCAGCGTTCGGCGGTACGAGGCGCCTCGGAAATCAGCGAACTGGCGGAAAACTTCAACAAGATGGCCGGCGACATCGAAGAGTACATCGAACGGTTGAAGGAAGCCGCCGAGGAAAACCGCGAGCTCTTCATCGGCTCCATTCGCATGCTCGCCGCGGCCATCGACGAAAAGGACCCCTACACGCGAGGTCACTCCGGGCGCGTGGCGAAATACTCAACGCTCATCGCGCAAGAACTTGGGCTTTCGGATCACGAGCTGGACACCCTGCGCATCTCGGCTTTGCTGCACGACGTCGGCAAGATTGGCGTCGAAGACCGCGTTCTGAAGAAGCCCGGCGCGCTGACACCGGAAGAATTCACGCTGATGAAGCAGCACACGGTAAAGGGCGCGAATATCATGAGGCCGGTTTCGCAGCTGAAAGAGATGCTCCCTGGAATCGAACTGCACCATGAGCACATGGATGGACGTGGCTATCCTTACGGCTTGACGGGGCCACAGATTCCCATGATGGCGCGGATCATCGGCGTTGCCGATACCCTGGACGCCATGACGACCAATCGTCCCTATCAATCGGCGATGGATCTCGATTACGCGCTGGGCAAGATCAAAGCGCTTGCCGGGCCAAAATTCGATACGGTCGTGGTGAATGCCCTCGACGCCGCCGTCACCAGCGGAAAGTTGCGCCTTAGCGCCGTTGAAGTTCAGGTCTGAAGCAAGTTCCGCATTCTGAAGCGCACGAACTCTGCCGCGAACCAATCAAGCCATCCCATTCAATGCCCCAGGCCCGCTTCTGCTACAATTTTGTGTTGCGCTGTCGCCCTTGCGGGCCCTCCTATGATTTCACTTTTCGGAAAAAACGAGCCGGAACCCACGCTGCTTGAGAAGCTGAAGGCTTCGGTCAGCAAGACCAAGGCGGTTCTTTCCGAGACCGTGGATACGATTTTTCTCGGTGAACGAAAAATCGACCCCTCGCTACTGAAACAACTTGAAACGGCACTGCTCTCCGCCGACCTCGGCGTTAAGACCACCCGCGAAATCCTGGACGCGGTACGCGAAAAAATGGACCGGAATGCGCTGGCCGATGCCGCTCAGCTGAAGCGCGAAATTAAGTCGCATATCGTTCGGATACTCCTTGCTTCGGGCAGTTCCGCCGCCTCCGCTGCGGGCCCGTTGCCAGGCGTCGCAGCAGCATCGCCGAATGGCAAAGGGCCGCGCGTAATTTTTATCGTAGGCGTCAATGGCGCGGGCAAGACAACCAGCATCGGAAAGCTCGCCAATCGCCTGCGCAAGGACGGCTTGAGCGTCATGCTCTGCGCGGCCGATACGTTTCGGGCCGCCGCCGTCGAGCAACTGGAGATCTGGGCGCAACGCAACGGCATCGAGGTCATCAAGCAGAAGTCTGGTGCCGATCCGGCCGCGGTAGTTTACGACGCGGTGGCCGCCGCCAAGGCTCGCGCCACCGACGCATTGCTGGTGGATACCGCCGGCCGTCTGCACACCAAGTCCAACCTGATGGCGGAGCTCGAGAAGATGAAACGCACCGCCGCCAAGGTGATCCCCGGAGCGCCGCACGACGTATTGCTGGTGCTCGACGCTACCACCGGACAGAACGGCCTGGCGCAGGCTCGCGAATTTACCTCGACCGTACGCGTGACCGGTATCATCTTGACGAAGCTCGACGGCACCGCGAAAGGCGGCATCGTGGTCGCCATCTCGCGCGAACTAGGGCTGCCGATTCGCTTCGTCGGAACCGGCGAGCAAATCAACGACCTCGTGCCGTTTGATGCCGAGACTTACGCCAACTCGCTGTTCGACTAATTCGTGAACGCACACGACATTCGCTTCATGGGACACACGCTGGCGCTGGCGCGCAAGGGTATTGGATTGGCCAGCCCGAATCCCGTCGTGGGCTGCGTCATCGTGCGCGATGGGGAAATCGTCGGCGAGGGATTTCATCAGTACGAGTGGCGCGATCACGCGGAAATTGGCGCGCTGAAAAGCGCGGGCGAGAAAGCGCGAGGCGCGACCCTCTACGTGAGCCTGGAACCCTGCAATCATACCGGGCGAACGGGCCCGTGCACCGAGGCGATTGTTGCGGCAGGCATTCGTCGCGTCGTCGCTGCCGTGCAGGACCCGAATCCCGCCACATCCGGGCGAGGCTTCGAGCGATTGCAATTCGCGGGCGTTGAAGTCGTTTCCGGCGTGCTGGAAGAAGAAGCGCGACGCTTGAATGAAGCGTTCGCCTGCTGGATTCGCACCAAGAAGCCGTTCGTGACCTTGAAGTCCGCGCTCACGTTGGATGGCCAGCTTGCTCTTGGTAAGTCCAAGAAGCGGGCGCGTTCGGAATGGATCACCTCGGAGGAATCGCGTGCCGAAGTTCACCGTATGCGTCATGCGTCCGACGCGGTACTGGCTGGAATCGGCACGGTGCTGGCGGATGATCCTTTCCTAACAGACCGCAGCGGCCTTTCGCGGCGCAAGCGGCTTGTTCGCGTGGTTCTCGATTCGAAGCTTCGGATCTCGCCCAAATCCCGAATCGTCACCACCGCGGATGACGATCTTCTGGTTTTCACCGCGGCGACCCTCGATTCCACCAAAGCGCGCAAGCTACAGAACGCCGGGGTCGAAATCGTGCGGGCCGCCACGTGGCGCGGTCTGATCGATCTTCGGGTGGTTCTCACCGAATTAGGCCGCCGTGAAATTCTCGGTGTGCTGTTGGAAGCTGGGCCTTCGCTAAATGGCGCCGCTCTCGGCGCTGGTTTGGTCGACAAGCTCGTCTTGTTCTACGCTCCCAAATTCGCGGGCGAAACAGGGGTCCCGTTCGCGCACATGCCGCCGGTTCCTCATGTTTTCCTGCAGAATCCACGCATCCGGCAATTCGGGCCGGACTTTTGCGTCGAAGGACTTCTCCACGACGTGTACCGATAAAGGCGTGCCATTCCCCGGTGCCTGCATTCGGAGCGATCTTTGGTGGCGGCCTTCGCTCTGTCAACGCAAAGTAGAAATGTCCGGTTCGGACTTCTCCAAAGGTGCGCTGGCGGAGTCATCACCGTCTTCATCGCTACCACAGTGAACGCCTGGGTGCTCTTGGTGGAAATCTTGCGCTGAAACCCACAGGTCCAGCCGAAAGCCAAATTCGGAATTGCGATTCAGGCAGGTTGTGGCGTGGAAAAACCCGAGTCGACTTTCCTCTTAACGCTGCGGCCAACGCGATACAAGGAGAATAAGGACCGGCTCGCACGACATTGCGCTTCGATCGCGCAATCGCCGCTCAGCGTGAAACGCTTGAGGGTCATCGCGTCCTGCGAACCCGGCGCTAACGGAAGGCGGTTGCGTCCGGGGTGAACGCCAAGGCCAAACCTGATGCCTGCGCTCCGCGCAGCGTCCACAATGGCGGGCGTTTCGTTGCCATTGGGGTAAGCAATTATCTCGGGAAGTTTTCCGGTCAGCGCCAGGATGGCATCCTGCGCTCCCTGAATTTGCGCATGCACTTCTACCGGCGAATAGTTCGTCAAGATGGCATGGTCGGTCGTGTGGTTTCCCAGCGAGATGAGGGGATGGCTGGCAAGATCCCGCAACTCGGACAGAGTCAAAGGACGATCCACGTCGTCTACCGGCCGCAACGCTTCGGCACCGAACTGCGCCCGGACTTGTGCTTCCGCGTCCCTTGTCTTGAGGCGCTTAAGTCGCTCGACAGTCTGCTGAACCTGTTTGCGTGGCGCTCCGCTCGTCCGGGCATTTCGCTCCACGACGTCCCACCAGAAGGCCTTGCCCTGCGTCACATGGTCGGTGGAAACAAACAATACCGCGGGGACGCGGAATGCTTCGAGCAATGGCAGCGCCTTACTGTTGCTGTAATACCCATCGTCAAAGCTCACGAGCACGTATTTGCCGGCGGGAGGCAATCCCTGGGAAATATCGCGTGGAGAGATAAAAGTATACGAGTGCTTCTGGAAGTGATCGAGGAACCGTCGAAACATCTCGACCGTAATTCCCTGCGGATCCGCCGGGCCGGAGTGCGCTGCCGCGGAGTCGTCGAACAAGCCATGAAAGAGAAACGTCAACAGCACGCCATCCTCGTTCCCCATTGCGAACCGAGATCGGGCGATGAGTCGATCCAACGTAAGGAGCATTGCTCGGCCGCGGGCGTACATGGTCATCGCGTAAGATGCTAGGGTACGTTTTCGGGTTTCTCGGGAAATTCACGCGCAGGTGGTGCGGTTTGCCAACACGCCGCAAATCTGCGCAAAATGGGGCGCGCGGAGGGTGGGTGGCTAGCCTTCGGCTTGAACGAGAATCCGCCGCCAAACACACGCAATGTTCACTGGAATCATCGAGCACGTCGGCAGCATTGAGTCTGTTTCGCTTCAGAGCGATGGCGGGCGCGTTACGATTCATGCGCCAAGGGTCGCAGCGTCGCTAGCCGTTTCCAACAGCATTGCCGTCAACGGGTGCTGCCTGACCGTCGTTTCGCTCGACAAGGAGCGCTTCTCCGCCGATCTTTCAGGGGAGACGGTTCGCCGCACGTCGTTTGGGTCCGGCGCGCACGGACTGCAGGTCGGCACTCGGGTCAATCTCGAGCAACCACTTACCGCCGGAAAAGAATTTGGTGGGCACTTTGTTCTCGGGCATGTTGACGGCGTAGGCCGTGTCGCGCATTTGCGGCCCGAAGGCGATAGTTGGTGGTACGGCGTGAAGGTACCCGAACAGGCCGTGCGCTACATCGTGCCGAAAGGGTCGATCAGCATCGACGGCATCAGCTTGACGGTCGCGCGCTGGAGCAACCAGGTCGCAGAAATCGCCGTCATCCCGTTCACTTTTGAGAACACCAATTTGCGTGATCGCAAACCGGGCGACGCGGTAAACCTCGAAGGCGACATCTTGGGAAAATACGTGGAACGCTACCTCCAGGCGCGGACTGCAGGCCCCAACATTTCGAACCTGACCATTCAAGACCTAGAGGATCGCGGCTTCTAATTTATTTTGGCGCGCCGCCGGGCTTACTCTGTGCTCACGCGCGACCATCGGTCAACGATCCATCGGAGACGCTTGTGAAGTCAACGTGCTCTTTTGACGAACCCCTCGCCAATACAAAATAAGCCCAATCAGAACTGCACCGGCCGATCCAACCAGGAGCTTTACCTCAAACAGGAGCTTATTCGCGGAATCGCCCGGCGGCACCATGGATATGGCCATACAAACTAACACCACCACAAATCCCAAACCAGAGACGAACCAGACTCCTGCTCTGCCGCCTGGAATCAAGACCGCACGGTTATTTTCGACGCGGTCCTTTCGCCGCGAGAGCTTAATCGCCGCGGCAAACATGTAGAGAAACGGGATGAAATAAACAATGATGGTGATGTCTACCAGCACCTGATAGGCGCCGCGCGCCGTCTCGCTGATTTGACTTACCAGCAACACCGTGCCGGAAACGCCCGCCTGCACCAGGATGGAGACATGCGGAGTGCGCCAGCGCGGATGAATCTTCGCGAACGGCGCCGGCATATAGCGATCGATCCCCACGGTAAACGGCACGCGTGCGATGCCCGCCACAGTGCTTCCGATCCCGCCGGAATTTCCCACCGTCACTAGAATGGCCGCCGCGATTCCCAGAAACGCAACTCCCAACGCCCGCGATCCGACCGTGACCGCTGCAAACACGCCGCTGGTCGGAGAAACGTCATTCGCCGGAAGCAGCGCGAGCACCGCGAATGTCCCGACGATATACATGGCAGCGATCAGTATTCCCGAGCCAAGAACCGCGCGCGGCAAAGTGCGCTGCGGATCGCGAATCTCTTCGCTCATTGCCGATACGAGTTCGAGTCCCGTGAACGCGAACGCGATTTGTGACCAGAAATTTACCGTGTCCCAGTTCCACGTCGGACGCATGTTGGCCAGCGTGAAATGGGTCACCGAGCCTTGCTTGAACCATAGAATCGCCGCAATCGCTGTAAGGACCAGCAACGGGAGATACGTCGCAACTCCGCCGGCGTTCTGCAACCACTTGCCGACGTTGAGCCCGACGATATTCAGCACCACCGCCACGATGAGCGTCGCAAACGAAACCACCAGCAAAAATGTCCGATCCTGCGAGAGTGCGGCACCCCGCGGGCCAACGATGTAAGCACTCATCGCCGCGCTCGCCAGCAGCAAACTCGGAAAATAGAACATCGTATAGGTCCAGTAGGTCCAGCCCGCCACGAATCCGTGGAAATCGCCGAACGCTTCCTTGGCCCAAACATAAAGGCCGCCTTCGACCGGGAACCGTGAGGAAAGCTCATTGATGACGAGTGCTGAGGGAACGAAGAAAATGGCCGCCGCGAGCACCCACAGGCTGATCGAGGACGTTCCGTTATGTGCGGCCGCCGCCACCCACCGTGGTCCCAGCACGGTTACGATGTTGAACAGCAACACATCCCAGAATCCCATTTCACGCCGAAGTTGTTTCTTTGCGTCGGGTAGTCCGGGATCGGGCTGACTCACAAAGTCACGTCCAGCTCGGGGATCAGCTTGTCCTGCATCTGGAAATTGTGAAAGAAGGGGTCTTTGGAATTTTCAAAGGCGCTCCAGGATTCGAACACCGTCGATTTGCCGTCCTGCAGGAAGACGACCTTGTCCGCCAGCTTCTTGGCCAGATGCGTGTCATGGGTGACGACGACGGAGGTCTTGTGAAACGCCTGCTTCAAACGCGCGATGAGGTCGCCCATGTGCGCGGCCATGATCGGATCGACCATGGTCGTCGGCTCGTCGTATAAAATCGCCTCGGGGTTTTGGGCCAGCGCCCTGGCGATGGCCACCGCTCGACGCATACCCGTTGAAAGTTCGCCCGGCAGCTTTTCCAGAACGGCGTCGACCTCCAGAACATGCGCTAGTCTATCGACATAGGCATTGATGTCGTCCGGCGTAAGCCCCGGCTGGCCTTCCAGCGGAAACGCAATGTTGTCGGCGACGGTCAGCGAATCGAACAACGCGCCCGACTGGAACACCATGGTCACCTTGCGGCGCACTTCTGCGAATTCCTTTTCGCTAAAGTCGGTAACATCCTGTCCATCGATGAAAATTCGGCCCGAGTCGGGCTTGAGAAAGCCCATGATGTGCTTCAGAGCAACGGACTTGCCTACGCCGCTGCGTCCCATGATCACGCAGGTCTCGCCTTTCTTCACCGTAAAGCTGACGTGGTTGAGTACGACGTGCTCGTCAAAGGCTTTGTAGACATCGCGAAACTCAAAGAAGTCGCGGTTCTGAACGACGGGCGGGCCGATGGTCGAGGTCTCGCTGGGGATTGGCAGCAGATCTTCTTGCTTGCGAACTTCGCTCACGCGCGCTCCGCTTCCAGAATCCGCTTCGCCTCGTCGTAGTCGCCGGGCGTGTTCATGTTCCAGAAAAGCCGATCAGCGCTATCAAATCGTTTCCAGTGGGTCTCGTCAAGAACTTCCATCGCGAGGTGTTTCATGCCTTCGGTCACTTTCCGCACGCCGCCCTCGAATGCTCGCTGCAAACTCCCGGCAGCGGAGCTATGCCAGCATGCGCACAACGGCTCCAATCCATGCGCTGATTTCGGCACCACGACCTCCGCCCCACTGGCCTGCGCCCGCTCGGCCATGTAGGCCAGCCACTCGCGCGTCAGAAACGGCATGTCGCATCCAACGATCAAGCTCCACTCTGGCCGGCCGACTCCCGCCACGTTCTCCGATCCTGGTCGCGCCGGCACCCCTCGCGGCTCCCTACCCTCGGTGGCCGACACCCCTAACGCCGTAACGATTCCGCCCAGCGGTCCTTCGCCGGGCCATCGGTCCGGCACACACGGGGTCCCCAGCCCGCCATACTTTTCCGGCGCGCCAACAATCGTCACCGACCGAGTCACCTCGCGCAGCACGAAGCACGATCGCGAGAGCAAGACCTGGTCGCCTATCCTGACCAGCGCTTTGTTCCGCCCAAAGCGCGTGCTCCCACCACCCGCAAGCACAAAGCCGGCAACTCCCACGGACAGTTCTTCACCGGTCACAAGTCACCGAACGCCTTTGTTGGGGCAGGGCTTGCCCAGCCCGGCCGTCGCGTCTTGGCTCAAGCTGAAGGTCACGACTCACTCCCGTCCGCCGCTTCTCTTCCCGGTCGCCGAATTCCCAACTCGCGCAATTTTTCCTGCAAGCTCTGCCGGTGCAGCCCGATGGTCGCCGCCGTACGCGAAACATTCCAGCGGTGGCTCACCAACTGTTTCGTCAAATACGCGATTTCGAACTTGTGCTTCGCCTCACGAAAATCTTTTTCTCCCAGCCCGAAGTCGGTTCCGTTCTCCGAGTTTCGGGTCGTGATCGGCTGTCCGGTGGCAACTTCCTCGGGAAGATCGGCCACGCCGATCTCTTCCCCGCGGCACAGAACCAGGCTGCGTTCCAACGCGTTTTTCAGCTCGCGCACGTTTCCCGGCCAGTCGTAACGCTCGATCGCCGCCACCGCCTCCCTGGTCAATCGCGCCGTGCGCCCCAACCGCTCGCCGTGCATTTGCAGAAATGCTTCGGTAAGTACGGGGATGTCTTCTTTGTGTTCTCGCAGCGGCGGCAGCTCCACCGTAACCACGCGCAATCGGTAATACAAGTCCTCTCGAAATTTCCCCGCGCGTATCTCCGCCGCCAAATTACGGTGCGTCGCGCTGATCACGCGCACGTCCACGGCAATCGACTGTGTCGCGCCCAATCGCTCGATGGTACGATTCTCAAGCGCTCGCAACACCTTCGCCTGCGTAACCGGATTCATGTCGCCGATCTCATCCAGAAAGAGCGTTCCACCCGACGCCAGCTCAAATTTCCCTTTTTTCTGCTGCGCCGCGCCGGTGAACGCCCCGCGCTCGTAGCCAAACAGTTCCGACTCGATCAGTGTCTCCGGCAACGCCGCGCAATTCACGGCCACAAACGGTCTGCCCGCTCGCGGCGATCGCGAGTGAATCTCTTGCGCCAGCAGATCTTTGCCGGTTCCGCTCTCGCCCAGGATCAGCACGGTCGAATCGGTCGGCGCCACGCGATCTGCCATTTCAAAAGCGTGCCGCATCTCCGCGGTTCGTCCTATCATCTGTCCGAACTGCCCTTCCGCCGTCAGTCGTCGCCGCAGCGCATTGTTCTCTTTCTCGAGCGTGGCCAGTTTCAGCAGATTCCCTACGCGCTGTCGTAGCTCCTCCAGCTCGAATCCCTTTACCAGATAGTCCGCCGCCCCCAACTGCAGCGCCTCCACTGCGGTCTTCGCAGTGTCCAGCGCCGAAACCATTAGCACCGGCACCTCACTTCCCTGCTCCCGCATCCACTGCAAAAATGAAATTCCGTTTTGCCCTGGCAAGACCACGTCCAGCAGCACGAGGTCCGGCTGCTCCCGTGGCAGGGCTTCGCACGCTGCTTCCGCCGACTCCGCTTCGGCAATCCGATACTTCGTTTCCAACGCCCGCCGCAACCCATAGCGTGCCGCCGGCTCATCATCCACAATTAAAATAGTCTTCATCAACAACCCTCATTTCCTGTCGCGCAGCCCACATTTTTCTTCGTTTCGTTATTTCCTCAGTTCAGTACTTGTTTACTTCAGCCGTTATTGGCAGCGCCACCTGAAACCTCGTTCCGCGCCCTTCCTTCACCGGGCTTTCCCAATCGAGACGCCCTCGTACTTCCGCCACGCGGCGCGCCACGATCGCCAAGCCTAATCCCGTCCCCTGCGCCTTGGTGGTAAAAAATGGCTGCAGCATCTTCTCGCGCGCCGCGAACGCAATCCCCGGCCCGTCATCCTCCACCGTCAGAAGGCACGCGCCATCGGAAGCCGCTGCGCTCGCGCGCACATGACCACCACGCGGCACCGCCTCCAGCGCATTCACCAGCAAATTGGAAACGATGTCGCTGGTCGCCTCGGCGCCCGCGGCGATCGTCACTCCGCGCTCCGGCAAGTACGTCTCCAACAGAACCCCGCGCCGCTCCGCTTCATGTCGCAGTACTCCGGCCACTTGTTCGATGATTGCTCGCGCGTCGCAGGTGGCCTCCACGATTCCACCGCGAATGGCAGGCCGGCTGAATTGCAACAACTGGTTCAGCTTCGCCGACAAGCGCCCGATCTCGTCCAGCACCATCTTTGTCTCGCTGCGCATGGTGGCGGGCAGTTGCGGATTTTCCATTTGCACCTGCAGGATTGTCTTGATCGACCCCAGCGGATTCTTCAAATTGTGCGAAATGCTCGCCGCCATCTGCCCAAGCACCGCTAGACGCTCGCGCTCCGCCAATTGCCGCTCGAGTTGCAGCTTTTCTTCGATCAACCGGCACAGATCGACTGCCCCGGGCAACTGTTCGCACAAAAACTCCAGCGCGGCGCGCGTTTCTCCAGAAAGCGCCGCGCCGTGGGGTACGACTCGGAGGATGCCCTCGACGTCGGCGCCGAAGGCTCGAGGCTCGGGTTCTTTGCCTTCGATGAGCGCAAATCGCGGTTTCTGCGACTGCGGTTCATCGAAATCCCCCGCTTCCGCTGGAGCGTCGCTTCCTGGTTCGACGTTCCAGTGATCCAGGAACTCGACTTTGGCGCTGGCAAGTTCGAACGTTTCCTTCACGCGGCGCTCGACAAATCCGGCCAGTGCCTGCAAGTCTCCTTGCCGCGCCTCCCCCTGTATCTCGGCCATCAAGCGTTGGACGCGATCCATCTCCCGCTGCGCGGTCTCCTGCAGCGTGCGTGCCAGCAAGCGCTGCATCGGCTCGATGAAAATCACCAGCACAAACAGCAGGATTGCCGCCGAAGCCTCCGGAGGCAGCTCCGGCTCCAGCCAGCCGCTCACACGCCGCACCAGGCTCAAGTACAACAGCGCCAAGAACGTTGCCAGCACCGCAAACACCAGGTTCTTTTGCCGGCCGATCTGCAAGAAATTGTGCCGCCACACCAGGTAAATCAGCGCCACCAGCGGCACAATCGGAATCAGCGACAGCCCCACGCTCAACGCGACCCTGGCCGTTTCCGGCAGCAAAATCGGCAGCACGTGCAAACTCACAATGGCGAGCAAGGCGAGCAGGAAGGCGAAGGTAAGGAATGCGTGGAAGCGCCGCTGCGGCCTGTCCGGAGCGCTTCTGTAAAATCGAAACTCCCAGGTGCTGCACCACACCAGCGAATAGGAAAAAATATGCGAGAAGCCGTTGTGAAGCGAATTTCCGGGAGTCACGAAATCGAAACGCCCGCCTGCAATGCGCATGTGCAAGCTGAGGATCAGCACATGCAGGCTCGCGGCGTAAAACACAAGAGCCACCGCGGCTTTCCAGCGCTTGTCCTTGAGCAGCCCTCGCGTCTCGGCGAACTCCATGTGCAGATGCATGAGCAGCGCCGGTACCAGGCACAGCCCGATAGTAATCACCGTAATGGCGAATCCCTGCAGGCCGGGCGGCGTTTCGTCGTAGTGAATCTGCGCGTTCAGCGCCAGCAGGGAGCCGCCGTAGAAACAGAACAGTGCAAGACACAGAAAGAAAAACACGCGCTCGAAGTTACGTTGCCGCCGGTAGCCGAGAATCACCACCATCCAGAAAAGCTGCAACAGCGTTCCTGCTGTTAAAGCGATCAGTCGGAGATAAATTAGCGATGGCATGAGGTCAGGAGTCGCGATACCCAACAAAACTCTAGCGCATTGCGGCTGCCAAGTGCCAGATTTTCCTTGCACCATTAACTAGCAGAAAACAAAAGGCTTAACGAGTTGACACCTGGTGGGAAATCGAAGACTTTGTCCGTGAATCCCTTGACTTGTCAGGCTTATCTGCTATATTAGCACTCGACTGCGAGGAGTGCTAAATCCCCTTTAGCTCCCCGGTCGACGTTCAAACGCAACTCACCTTATGGAGGGTCTTTCAAGATGGCAGTGAATCTCACCCCGCTCCACGACCGCGTGGTCGTGAAGCGCATTGAAGAAAAAGAAAGCATTAAAGGCGGCATCATCATCCCCGACTCCGCCAAGGAAAAGCAGCAGGAAGGCGAAGTTATCGCCGTCGGTTCCGGCAAGCGCGAAAAGGGCGAACTGATCCCTCTCGACGTCAAGCCCGGTGACCGCGTCCTGTTCGGCAAGTACAGCGGCACGGAAATCAAGATCGAAGACGAAGAGCTGTTGATCCTGCGCGAGGAAGAAATCCTTGCCAAGCTCGGCGGCCACGCGAAAGCAGCGGGAAAGAAGTAAACCGGGTCCGCCGGTCTGTAGGCGCCGGGCTTTAGCCCAGCGGTAGTGGCCGATCTTTAGATCAGCCGTTGGTTCCAAATGCAAAATCCGCAGCACGCAGCACCAAAGAAATCTCAGGAGGAAATACCAGTATGGCGAAGCAGATTGTAACAGGTGAGAATTCTCGCCAAGCGATTCTTCGCGGCGTGAACGCTCTCGCCGATGCAGTGAAAATTACCCTAGGCCCGAAAGGTCGCAACGCGGTAATCGAAAAGAAGTTCGGCGCGCCCATCATCACCAAGGACGGCGTGACCGTTGCCAAGGAAATCGAACTCAGCAACCCGCTCGAGAACATGGGCGCGCAGATGGTTCGTGAAGTCGCCTCCAAGACCTCCGACGTAGCCGGCGACGGCACCACTACCGCAACCGTGCTCGCTCAAGCCATCTTCCGCGAAGGCGTCAAGACCGTCGCGGCTGGCTCGAGCCCCACCGCTCTCAAGCGGGGCATCGAGCGCGCCGTCGAAGTCGCCGTGGAAGAGATCAAGAAGCTCTCCCGCGACGTCAAGGGCGACATGATCGCTCAAGTTGGCACCATTTCCGCCAACAACGACAAGCAGATCGGCGGCATCATCGCCGAAGCCATGAAGAAGGTCGGCAAGGATGGCGTCATCACCGTCGAAGAGTCCAAGACGATGGAGACCACCCTGGAAGTCGTTGAAGGTATGCAGTTTGACCGCGGCTACCTCTCGCCCTACTTCATCACCGATCCAGAGCGCATGGAGTGCATCCTCGAGGACGTTCGCATCCTCATCCACGAAAAGAAAATCAGCTCCATGAAGGATCTGCTGCCCTTGCTCGAGCAGACCGCCAAGATGGGCAAGCCCCTCTTGATCATCGCGGAAGACGTTGAAGGCGAAGCCCTCGCCACCCTCGTTGTCAACAAACTCCGTGGCACGCTGCAGTGTGCCGCCGTCAAGGCCCCCGGCTTTGGCGATCGCCGCAAAGCAATGCTGGAAGACATCGCCACGCTCACCGGCGGCAAAGCCATCACCGAAGACCTCGGTATCAAGCTCGAGAACGTGAAGCTTGAGGACCTTGGCCGCGCCAAGAAAATCACCATCGACAAGGACAACTCCACGATCATCGAAGGCGCAGGCAAGTCCTCCGAAATCGAAGGACGCGTCAAGCAGATCCGCGCTCAAGTCGAAAACACCACCAGCGACTACGACAAGGAAAAGCTCCAGGAACGCCTTGCCAAGCTCGTTGGCGGCGTTGCGGTCATCAAGGTGGGTGCAGCGACCGAAACCGAGCTGAAGGAAAAGAAGGCTCGTGTCGAGGACGCCATGCACGCCACTCGTGCGGCCGTTGAAGAAGGCATCGTTGCAGGCGGCGGAACAGCGCTCTTGCGCTGCATCAGCGCCATCGACAAGCTCAAGCTCCATGATGACGAAGCCGTTGGCGTCGGCATCGTGCGGCGTGCGCTCGAAGAGCCTGCCCGTCAGATCGCTCTCAACGCCGGCCACGAAGGCGCCGTTGTGATCGGCAAAATCCGCGAGTCCAAGGACGACAACTTCGGCTTCAACGCCGAAACCGGCGAGTACGGCGACATGGTCAAGGCCGGCGTCATCGACCCAGCCAAGGTCACCCGCCTCGCGCTGCAAAACGCAGCGTCCATCGCGGGCCTCATGCTCACCACCGAAGCCCTCATCGCCGAAGTCAAGGAAGATGAGAAAAAGGGCGCCGCAGCAGGCGGCGGTCCCGGAGGCCCAGGCGGCATGGGCGGCATGTACTAAACCGCTCGCAAGAGCCTGATGTAGGCGACGGGCTTCAGCCCGTCGCACCCAAAAGGGCGGTCGGTCATCCGACCGCCCTTTTCCTTTTATCCCCTTCCCCGTGCCAGCCAGCCCTCGCCTTGCCTCTGCAGCCACTCTCCGCTAAACTCCCCCTGCCTCAACCAGACTCTTCAGGGAGAGTCATCCAACATGCCGGGACTTTTGCAGCGCTTCTTACCGCGCGAAGAGGGTTTCTTCGACCTTTTCGACAAACAAGCCGACAACATCGTCGTCGGCGCCAAAGCTCTCCTCCAGATGCTCTCTCACTACACCGGCGTCCCGGAACAGGTACAAGGCATCAAGGCCATCGAGCATCAAGGCGACGAGATCACCCACAACATCCTCACCAAACTGAATCAAACCTTCATCACGCCGTTCGACCGCGAAGACATCCACGAACTCTGCAGCCGCCTCGACGACGTCATCGACCTGATCGACGCCGCCGCCAGCCGCTTCGTCCTGTATCGCGTGGATTCGATCCGTCTGGGAACCGAAGACCTGGTGCGCGTGCTCGTCAGCGCCACCGCCGAAGTGGCCAAGTGCGTCCACGCACTGAACTCTCCCGAGAAAGCCCTTAAGTACTGCATCGAAATCAATCGCTGCGAAAATGAAAGCGACCGCCTCTGCCGCACCCTCATCGCCCAGCTTTTCGATGAAGAAAGAGATTCTGTCCAGATCATCAAATGGAAGGAAATCTTCGAAGTCATCGAGACCGCCGTCGACAAGTGCGAAGACGTCGCCAACGTCATCGAAGGCGTCATCCTCAAGAGCGCCTGAACCCCGCTATGCTGCCCTCCCTCGCGCAGGCAATGGTCATGTCTCCAAGCTTCGCTTCGTTCATTTCCCTATTTTCCTTGATCTCCTATACCTGCTCGTTCACCCGGGTCTTTTCCCGTGACTGACTTCCAGCTCCTTCTCGCCGTTGTCTTCCTCACCCTCGCCTTCGAGTTCTCCAACGGTTGGCACGACGCCGCCAATTCCATCGCTACCGTCGTCTCCACTCGTGTTCTGACGCCATTCCGTGCGGTTCTCTGGGCCGCCTTCTGGAATTTCGTCGCCGTCTTCGTGTTCGGCACCGCCGTCGCGAACACCATCGGCAAAGGCATGGTTCACATCGAATCCGTGAACCAGGCCGTCCTGCTCGCCGGCCTGCTTGGGCGCAATTCTCTGGAATCTCATCACTTTGATCCTGGGCCTGCCCACCAGTTCCTCGCACGCCCTCATGGGAAGTTATGGCGGCGCCGCCGTTGCTCATGCAGGGTTCCGGGCGCTCATCCTCGGCGGCTGGACCAAGCCTGTTCTTTTTATTTTCCTTTCGCCGGTCATTGGCTTCATCGTGGGCTGGGCCGTAACGGTAGGCACCAGTTGGGTCGTGCGCAAGCAACGCCCCTTGAAAGTGGATCGCTGGTTCCGTCGGCTCCAGCTTTTCTCTGCCGCGGGCTACAGCCTCGGCCACGGCACCAACGACGCCCAAAAAGGTATGGGCATCATCACCGCCGCACTCGTGGCCGGAGGCGCCCTGCACACCTACGCGGTGCCTACCTGGGTCATCTTTTGCTGCTATCTCGCCATGGGCGGAGGCACCATGGCCGGCGGCTGGCGCATCATCAAGACCATGGGCCAGCGCATCACCAAACTTACGCCCTTCGGCGGATTCGCCGCGGAATCCGCCGGCGCAGTTACGCTTCTCACCACCGCGCATTTCGGAATCCCCGTCAGCACCACACACACCATCACCGGCGCGATTGTCGGCGTAGGCGCTACCCACCGGCTCACGGCCGTCCGCTGGGGCGTCACCCGTCGCATCGTCTGGGCCTGGGTGCTGACCATCCCCGGCGCCGCGCTGATCGGCGCAGGCTTGTTCCACGCGCTGCAGATCGCCCTGCACTGACCCCAAGTTGAAGTAAAGTAATCCGACGAGGATAGCTGAAGGACCTCGCTCAAAGGCAATGCTGCTCCGCCTCTTCGCACACGCGACGTTGGCGTCACCAGAAAGCATGCGAATTGCTGCCCGTGCGAGGCATAAGTGTTACCATGCGTCCGCTCGCGGAGTCTGCGGAGCGTAGAGAACTGAGATGAAAAGAAGAGAACTTTTGAAGGCAGCGGCGAAAGGAGCAGCAGCCGCGATAATGGCGCCTGCCCGAAAGTCCCTGCCCGCGGATGCGGCAAGCCACAAGGCACTTGCGAATACCAGAGTTTCCTGGACCACAATGAACTTGAGCTGGCTTGCGACCTCCTTGAGGGGTACGCCGAAGACCACAAAGTCACCAACGTGTTTTGGCTTGCCCTCCGCGGCGCCGCAGCAAAAATGGAAGTACCTGACAGGGAACTCCGATACCAGGCAGGCTGAACATCCCTAATCGCCTAGCTAGTGGCCAGCGGTACCCAAGTTTCCGGTAACCGCAGCAGCGTTTACCGGGGCTTTAGAAAGAATTCGTTTTGTCTTACTTGGTGCCATCGTAGAATTCGACTTTAGCACTGTGTTGAGAGTCCTCACTATCGCACGCGCGTTTGGCGTCATCTGCGTAGCCTTGATGCCTGGCAGTCTTCCGTCCACAGCTCTCCCTCAGACCGTCGGCCTTGTTGAGCGTTTCGAGAGCACGACGGCGTTCTGGGAGCAATTTGAGGTCGCCAAGAAGATCGTCGCGCTTCATGACAAGGGTGTGCTTCCACGGCTTGAACTCTGGCTGCGATGTGAGGACATGCGCCGCAGAGGAAACGCGGCGTTCGTTTTCGCAAGACTCGGCGATGATCGGGGGCTTGAGGTTATCCAGGCTATTCTGGAGGACCGTTCGCCCAAACGGGCCGTGTTTGAGATCGACAGCGCGGGACACTCAAGTTCACCGCTACAAATTCGTGCGGACCGTTACTACGCCGCGCACCTTTTGGGGGATCTGAAGGACGTGCGGGCAGTTTCCATTTTGATTCCCTTGCTAAAGGACGAAGACGTCAAGGAGGTCGTTCCTTGGTCGTTGGCAGAGATCGGCGATAAATCAGCGATCCCTCCGTTGAAAGAGGCACTAGCTGACAAAGATCTGGCTATGCGCGCCTCAGCCCTACGCGCTCTTGAGAAACTAGAGCAACAGACTTCTAATTAGTCGGACATGTTGTCTGAACTTGGGAACATTTCCGGTAACCGCAGCGTTAATCAGGCAGTGAATGGGCGGATTAATCCGCTTCTATGTTCTGGGCGTATAATCGACAGCAGTTATGGCCCTGGTTCCAGGCACAAAGATTGGTTCCTATGAAGTTCTTTCGCCGCTCGGTGCGGGAGGAATGGGCGAAGTCTATCGCGCTCGCGATACGAAGCTTAGCCGCGACGTTGCGCTGAAAGTTTTGCCAGAGGCATTCGGTCGAGACGGCGATCGGATGGCACGGTTCCAGCGCGAGGCTAAGGTCCTCGCCTCCCTTAATCACCCTCACATTGCTTCCATATACGGTCTTGAGGACTCCGCCGAGGTGCACGGGCTGGTGATGGAGCTGGTCGAAGGCCCGACTCTTAGCGAGCGTATTCGGTCTGGTGCGATTCCCATCGATGAATGCCTGCCGATAGCGAAGCAAATTGCTGAAGCGCTCGAATACGCGCACGAGCGGGGTATTGTGCATCGCGATCTCAAACCCGCGAACGTAAAATTGGCAGGCAACGAGGTGGTCAAAGTTCTGGATTTCGGACTTGCGAAAGCCATCGAAGGCGATGCGGTATCCACTGACATCTCGACGTCGCCAACCTTGAGCCGGATGGCGACAATGGCTGGCGTTTTACTTGGCACGGCGGCCTACATGTCGCCGGAGCAGGCGAAAGGCAAGCCCGTGGACCGGCGTGCGGACATCTGGGCGTTCGGGTGCGTCTGGTACGAAATGCTCACAGGCAAGCGGGCGTTTGACGGAGAAACGATAACCGATACGCTTGCAGCCGTTGTTCGCGCGGAACCGGATTGGTCTCAGCTTCCCTCGGCGACACCTACCCGCGTTAGAGAACTGCTCCGGCGTTGCCTTAAGAAAGATGCAAAGCAACGGTTGCAAGCCATCGGCGACGCTCGAATCGTGCTCGAAGAAGTTCTCTCAGGAGCGCCGCAGTCCCCAACTGAAGCCGTGCAAAGGATCAAGCCATGGCAGCTATGGTTCGCATGGGGTGTTGCGGCCGCGCTGTTGGTCTCGCTGGCGCCGATCGCGCTTTTTCGCGGACGCGATAAGGCGGTCGCGTCAAGCGCAGTGCGTTTCCAAATTTCGGTGCCAGAGAAAGTGAATGTTGTACGGGGCAGCCCGTTTGCAATATCGCCCGACGGTCGCCAATTGGCTTTCTATGCATCCGGCTTGGATCGTGTTCAGCGCCTATGGATCCGCGCCATGGATTCACTCGAAGCTCGACCACTCTCCGGCTCGGAGTCGCCCAGCTATGCTCCACTGTTCTGGTCGCCGGATAGCCGGTACATCGCGTTTTACGATGCCGGAACGCTCAAGAAGATTGGCATGTCTGGTGGCGACGCAGAACCCGTGTGCAACTTGACGGGAGTTGCCGTGGGTGGTTCGTGGAACCGTGATGGCGTAATTATCTTCGGTAGCAACGGCGGAGGCCTGATGCGGGTTGCCGCGGACGGCGGGCGTGCTTCGCCTCTCACCACGCTCGATGCGTCACGTAATGAAATCTATCACGCCTTTCCGTCGTTCCTGCCCGATGGGCGGCACTTTGTTTATGAGCGTGTATCGAGCTCGCCCGGAAACAGCGGAGTCTTCATAGGGTCTCTGGATGCCAAACCCGAAGAGCAGGTTTCGAAACGACTCCTGGCAATCGACTTTTGGCTGGCCTACGGAGCGTCTTCCGACCCTCGCTCCGGGCAGTTAGTTTACACTCGCGACGGGGCGCTCAAAACGCAGCCATTCGACGCTCGCAAGCTGGAACTTGCCGGCGAGCCCACTACGCTCGATGAGAATCGCGACGTGACCTTATTCTCGGTTTCGGACGACGGCGTCCTGGTTTACTGGATCGGGGGTTATAGAAGCTCTCAGCTCACTTGGATCGATCGGCAGGGGAAGGTGGTGGGGACCACCGGGGAGCCGAGTGACAATCTTACCCTCGCCATCTCGCCAGACGGAACGCGGTCCGCCGTTAGCCGCTTCGGAGATCATGGCCCGGGCCTGTGGCTATTCGATTTTGCGCGGGGTACGAATACGCGCTTCACGCTCGATTCGTCCAATTCGCTAGACGCCACCTGGTCGCCAGACGGAAAGCGCATTATCTTTGCCTCCAACAGAGACGGCGGCACATTGAATCTGTATCAGAAGCTCGTGGACGGCGCAAAAAACGAGGAGCTTCTCCTGAAATCCAGCGATGACAAGAATCCAACTAGCTGGTCCCGCGACGGGCGCTTCTTGCTGTTTTCTGCCAGAGATCCCAAAACAAAAGCCGACTTGTGGGTGCTCCCCCTCGACGGAGACAAGAAGCCGAAGCCCTTTCTGCAGACGGAGTTCAACGAACAGGATGGTCACTTTTCTCCCGATGGGCATTGGATCGCCTACACGTCGGACGAATCTGGGCGTGACGAAATATACGTCCGGACGTTCGCGCCGGGTTCGGACGGGGCAACGCCCGACGCCGGGGGCAAGACGTTGATTTCAACCGGTGGCGGAGTTGGTCCCCGGTGGAGAGAGGACGGGAAGGAGTTGTTTTACCTCGCTCCTGATGGAAAAGTGATGGCGGTCGAAATCACGAACAACCCAGGGTTTCGACCAGGAGTGCCGAAAGAGCTCTTTCAGGGACCGGCGCAGAATCTAACCCCTCGTGGCTCACAGTGGGATGTCGCGGCAAACGGCGAGCGCTTTCTGATTGCAGCATTGCCCGTGCAATCTGCGCCGGCGCCGTTTACGGTCGTGCTGAACTGGCAGACTGCCCTTAAAAAATGACCAGAGAAAGAAAACCCGTAGCGTGGGTGATGACCTCAAACGCTCGGCCCCGGCAATCGAGGCCGTACTCTCAAACAATAAGTCGCGGAACCGGACAGTTCTAGGACTTCACATCTCCGTAAGCAGCTGCGGGAGTTGTGAAGACAGGCGCGAGAGGACGACGCAGCAGAAATCAATAGTACGAATCCGTATGGAACGATACGGCAACTTTGTAATATTCTCCACGGAACTTGGATGGCTGCTTCAATAATCTGAAGTGCGGTTGGTGACGATGGTTGCAGGGTGAATATCTTTAAAAAATGAGGGCCCGAAATGAAGAGATTGAGCTACTGTTTCGTCGGTCTGTTGTTGCTAACAATTTCTTGTCAGGCAGCATGGTCGCAGCAGCCCCCATCCGAGGCGCCTCCGGCAAATGTTGCCGGCAAATGGATTCTCTACTGCAACGATCCAAACGGGAGTACATCGTCGAAGTATCTTGACCTCGAGCAGGATGGTAACAACATTAAGGGCCACTTCAAGGGCCCCAACCAGTCCGGCGGAGTAGAAGGCACAATCAACGGCCAACATCTCGTGGTGCGCACCAAGACGCGAGGCGTGCTGGTCTTTCGCGGAAGGATTGATGGACAAAGAGTGAACGGGATTGTGCAGGGCAGCACCTTCAACGGGACGTTCCACGATCGCGGCGGCACAGGATCGTTTCAAGGCCAGCGTCAAGAGTAACCGTCGCGACGCCTGATCAATTTACCTTATGCCGATTCACACCTACACTCGCAGAACGGTTGTGGCCAACCTGTTTCGAGCGGCGGCCTCCACGGCCATCGGCATGCCCGCGTTAAGCGCACTTGCGGAGTCGTTCAGCCACCAAAACCAACGACCCGACGGCATGATGCAATACACCGAACCGTTTCGGCAGCAGTTCCGTGTACCGGCCATGTCGATTGCGCTCTCGAAGAACGGACGTTTTGTATATGACCGTGCCGGCGGCATGGCCGACCGTCAGCACCTGACACTGGCACAGCAGAACAGTCTGTTTCGCATCGCCGATCTTTCGAAATCGATTACTGCGGTGACGATCTTATCGTTGATGGAAGCCGGCAAGCTGAACCTTGCGGACCATGTGTTTGGTTCTGGCGGAATACTTGGCACGAAGTATGGCAAGTCTCCCTATAAAACGCATGTGACGGACATTACCGTGGATCACTTTCTTACCCATACGGCCGGCGGATGGGCCGCTGGCGATGATGATCCCATGTTCCACAACAACGGCTGGGATCAGGCAAAGCTGATCACCGAGACGATCGACAATGTGCCCTTGACTAATCAGCCTGGCACCCACTGGGCGTACTCGAACTTCGGATATTGCGTGCTCGGGAGGGTCATTGAACAGATAAGCCGCCAGCCTTATGAGAGCTATGTGCAGGGGAATCTTCTCGCTCCGTGCGGAATTACTACCATGCAGATCGCGCAGAATAGTGAGAAGCACCGCGCTTCGGACGAGGTCGTCTACATCGGTCAATACTCGGAAGATCCTTACAAGATCAACATCAATCGGATGGATTCGACCGCGGGATGGATCGCTTCCTCGACCCAGCTTGTGCAGTTTCTGAATCATGTGGCCGGAGCGCCCGGTATTCCTGCGCTTCTTAAACCGGAAACAATCCGCGTTATGACCACTCCTGCACCAGCCTACCCCGAGGGTGATGCCCGCGGCGCTCGTGGCTGGATGGTCTCTGATAATGGCCCCGGCAGTTGGTGGCATAGCGGAAGTCTGCCAGGTTCAACGGCCCTAATGATTCGTAACCCGGATGCCTCGTGCTCGGCAGCGCTTTGCGACACGCGATCTGAGCCTCACCAGGAAATGGACACCGCCCTGGACGAGATGCTGCGGAACATGGGAGGCGAACGCAATCTTTAAGCCGACATGTCAGTTCACTGCGTGAATCGGGGCTGCCCAAACTTTGTTATCAATAGCGGTAGTTTGATGTTAGAAATGACGCTCGAAGCATGCACACATTGGCCCGGTTATTGGAGATTTCGATGAAGATGCTTGCCACGGCGTTTTGCGTCGGCGGCGGGGCAATGCTTTTCTCAACAACAGCTCAGGGAACATCGACCACCCCAGAACGACCTAAATTCAAAATCGAGATTCGCGCCACCGGTGAAAAAAGACAAGGACCAAGTTTCGCCGTCACGAATCTCACTGCCAAGACCGTAACCGCCTGCGTCTTCGAACAATCCTATCCGTCGCAAGGCGCAAGGAAAACAACGATAGCCTGGGATGCGCTGGTGCAAGGTAACACTCCCATCGAACCGGGTCAGACGGTCTTACGTCCTCTCATTCCCATCATTGGAAACGCTCTACCTAGCAAAGTGGAAGTAATCGCTGGTATCTGGGCTGACGGCGAATCTTTTGGCCCACCCAAATGGGCAAGCAATATCTTCAACTACCGCGCTCTGCGCGCCTCCGAGGATGAAGATGCTGCCGCGATATTACAGCGGGGACTGGACCAGAATTGGAACCGCAACCAGTATCAGCAGGCGTTCAGTGACAAGCCCGACTCTGGCCCGGTCTATATCGTTCGCACCGCGCTGACCGCGACCCAGCAAACTGGTCAAACGCCCCAAGAATTCACCCATACCATGCAATTCTTGTTGCAGTCTTTCAAACAACAAGCTGACAAACTCCGCAAATCGATTCCACACTAAGTCCTGCAACTCCTGAAAAGTCCAGTTCCAGTAGGACTTCACATCTCCGGTAACGGCAGCGTTAATCGGAACTTGAGTGAAGTCAGCGATTTAATCGGTTGACACTTTCTCTCAACAATACCTAAGATTCGCCCACAGTAGCTCCAAGACACCAGAAGAGAGCACCGGACCATGGCAGCTAGCGAAGCGAGTTCGTCAGCGTTTGCACCGAGCCCCGCGCGTCTGCGGTTGGAAGAGATATTCTTCCCATCTATGGCACTGCTGATCATCGCGGCGATGCTCCTCGGATTCGCGCGCACCTTCTTCCTGGCGCCGATGTATCACTATCATCTGCCCAACCTGCTGGTAGCTGTTCACGGAGTTGTGTTCGCCTCCTGGATCGCGCTGTTTGCTGTACAGACGTCGCTGGTGGCCGCGGGGCGCGTGGACCTGCACAGGAAGCTCGGTACCTTTGGCGCGATCCTGGTGGTGTTAGTGTTCATCATGGCGCACGCCGTCATGCTCGAGGGACTGCACAGGGGTTTCGCGGCTCCCGGACAGAATGAAGCGCAGATTCTTGCGCTAGACGTGGTCGGAATCGATGTCTCGTTTGGGATGTTCACGGCCGGCTTGCTGCTTCGCCGGAATCCGGCGTCTCACAAACGGCTGATGCTCTTCGGAACCGTGGGAATGATCGGCCCGGCCATTGCGCGCTGGCCCTTTGAATTTATCGCTTCGAGGCCGTCGCTTGTCGGACTGGTGATGCAGTCGTTCGCTTTGGCTATGATCATCTTCGACCTCTTGACAAGGCGACGAATCCTCCGCGCCACATGGGTAGGCACAGCGACGCTTTTCGCGGTTCCTCTGTTCGCCGTTCCCTTGTCCGCTACGCCGCTTTGGCACCACTTGCTGGCATCGCTGAAACTACTTTTAACCCGCTTCTAGCGGTGCCAGCTCAGGTCCAGATAAGGCCCGCTTTACCAAATAAGGGCCGAGGATCTGTCTAACACGCGAAATCGCGCTAGAAAGCCTGCCCCAGTCATCTGCTTCTTTTTCGAGCTGCCGCCGTCCCAACCGCGTGAGCGAATAATATTTCGCCTCGACCATACTCGGAAGTTTTCCACTCGGCGGTGATCCAGCCCTCTTGTTCCAGCTTGTGCAAAGCCGGATACAGCGACCCGTCGCTCACGTGCAACACGTCGCCAGAGACCTGTTTCAATCGCTGGCTAACCGCGAAGCTGTTCATCGGCTCAAGCGCGAGGATTTTCAACAGCAACATGTCCAATGTGCCCTGCACGAGATCGGAAGGTCTACTCGTCTCATGTCCTCGGTAACCGAGGCTAGCACGTCTCACTGCGAGTGGGCGACAGGAGATGCTGCGCGCAGGCTGACGGCGACGAATTCCGTCCAAGGCGTCCCGTTACGAGAAGGAAGAATCCGTTTAGCTTGTGAATACCCCTCACGCTGTCGGTTCCTTTTAGAGGCTCATTCGGTAAGTTCTTGGTGCGTCGCGTAACCGGACATCTCTGCGTCTTCAATTCAATTGATTGCATAACAATGTCGGCTCCTCGACCCGAGTAAACTGTGGTTGTTCGACGACCGCAGGCTCGGGAGAAAGTCCGGTTACAGCTGTGTTTTATCAGGCTACAACCCACGGTACGTTTCGCGGCGTCTCATTCACGGCCTAGTCGCATCTCTGGTGAATATATGGCTTTGAAGAAAACGATCTCCACCCTTGTCATTTCAACCCTGGTCTGTTGTACCGGCCTGTCGCAAGAATCCAAGCAAACGCGGGAATTGCAACAGAAAATCAGGGTCGAGTCAGATCTCGTCGTTCTGACGGTTACGGTGAAAGACGACCATGGCAGATTTGTCCCCGGTTTGCTCCAGGACGACTTCCACGTATTCGATGACGACGTCGAGCAAAGTGTTCTCTCTTTCACTGATGAGAGTCTTCCTCTTTCGCTATTAATCCTAGTGGACGACGATATGAAGTGGAAAGAAGGAACGCAGTTGGCTAGAAGCGTGCGTTCAGTCATCGGAGACATCGCTGACCAAGACGAGGCCATGGTCTGCCGTTTTGACATGCTCTTTTATCCCGGAGATGAGTTCACTAGCGACTCGACCAAATTGATGACTGCTTTGAAGTCTGTCCAATCAGCCGCGCTACCTTCTCCTCCATACATCCCGCAGCCGGTGATTACCGATCCGGTCTCCACCACAGGTCCGCCGCCAGTTTCGGCCCCAATCTACGCTGGTTCTAGACCAAGTAAAGCGCTCGATGATGCGCTTTACACCTCAGCACAACTTCTTCGACAACAGCCTCGGGATCGTCGCAGAATCATCCTGATGTTCACCGACGCTGTAAACGAACCAAAGCTGAATCACCATTCTCACCAGGCCGTACGGGACCTCCTCGTTCAAGACAACATCTCCCTCTACGCTCTCGTCCCGGGCTCTGGCAAATCGAAACGAAAATTCTTCAATTTGACTGATTACTCCTCGCAAACCGGAGGCGGGATTTTTTACGCCACTTCGACTTACACTGCGGAACTCACGTTAACGCGCATGACAGAACAAGCACGCCATGACTACACGCTCGTGTACGCTCCTACTGGCAACGACCCTTCCTCAAAATTTCACTCTCTCAGGGTGACTGCTGGCCCTTCCTACAGCGCAACGACCCGCTCGGGTTATTACACTACGAATTCGGACACACCCAACCCCTAGCCAAACATTTGCAAGTCACTTCCTGGTAAACCGTGCGGAAAAGTTCCGCGCACGGATTCCACATGTCAGTTCACTGCGTGAATCGGGGCTGCCCAAACTCTGTTATCAATAGCGGTAGTTTGATGTTAGAAATGACTCTCGAAGCGTGCACACATTGGCCCGGTTATTGGAGATTTCGATGAAGATGCTTGCCACGGCGTTTTGCGTCCTCGGCGGGGCAATGCTTTTCTCAACAACAGCTCAGGGAACATCGACCACCCCAGAACGACCTAAATTCAAAATCGAGATTCGTGCCACCGGTGAAAAAAGACAAGGACCAAGTTTCGCCGTCACGAATCTCACTGCCAAGACCGTAACCGCCTGTGTCTTCGAACAATCCTGTCGTTCTCGAAGAGCGGGTCACTTCAACTTCGTCTCCAACTCCACCCACCGCGCATAGAGGTCATCGATCATCTTCTGTGCCGCTTCCAATTCCAAAGACGCCGCATGCAACCGCGCCCCATCGCTCATAATCGCCGGATCAAGCAAAGCGTCGTGCTTGACCTGCATCTCCCGCTCGGCATCCGCGACACGTTGCTCAATCGTCTCCAACTCCCGATTCTCTTTGTACGACAATTTTTTCTTCGTAAGCGAAGCACGAGCAGCCGCAACTGTCTGTGCCGCCACTTGTATTCACACTCGCACCAGGGCTCTGTGTCTCCACCGAAGCATTGCTCTTTCCCGCAGCCTTCTGTGACCTCTGCCACTCCTCCCACTGCTGATAATCCGCAAATCGTTCCGCCCCTCCAAGCCCATCCAGCCCCAACACCACGGTAGACACGCGATCCAGCATGTATCGATCGTGCGTAACCAGCACCAAGGCCCCTCGATACTCCAGCAAACTCTCCTCTAAAATCTCCAAGGTCGGAATATCCAGATCGTTCGTGGGCTCATCCAATAGCAAAACATCCGCAGGCTGCAGCATCAACTGTGCAATCAGCACCCGCGCCCGCTCTCCACCCGATAATCTCCCCACCTTCTGATTCAACTGCTCCGCGGTAAACAAAAACCGCGCCGCCCATCCTCCCACGTGAATCACGGTGCCCTGATAAATCACCGAATCGCTGTCCGGCGCCAGCGCCCGCCGCAAAGTAACGTCCGGATCAAGCTCCCGATTTTGGTCGAAATAAACAATCCGCAAAGAATCCGCTTGCCGCATCTTTCCCGAAGCAGGTCTTATGTCCCCGCGAAGCAAACGCAGCAACGTAGTCTTCCCGCTTCCATTAGGGCCAACCAGCCCGACACGCATCCCCGACGTAACAATGAAATGAATGTCCTCGAACAGCGTCCTGTCGCCAATTACATATCGCACGCCATCCAAGGTAATGAGTTGCTTGGTTTGTCGCTCTGAAGCCGAAAAATCAATTTTGGCACTGGTAATCTGGGTCCGCGCCTTCATCAAAGCCAATTCACCAATCATTTCGTGCGCGTTATCGATCCTTGCCTTCGACTTCGTAGTCCGCGCCTTCGGCCCCCGCCGCAACCAATCGATCTCGGTATGCACGCGATTCTCAAGCGCCTCCTGCCGGTTCCGCTGCGCGTGCAGATACTCCTCTTTCTTCTCCAAAAACGTGCTGTAGTTCCCGGAAACTCGCAGCGCCCCGTCCTCATAAGCGGGATTCAATTCCACAACCTCATTCGCCACGTTCTCCAAAAAATACCGGTCGTGGCTAACCACCACGCAAGCAAACGCCCCGTTCAACAACACGCCCTCGAGCCACTTGATCCCCGCTAAATCCAAGTGATTGGTAGGCTCATCCAAAAGTAAAATATCCGGCGCTTGCACCAACGCCTCGACAATCGCCAACCGTTTCCGCCATCCGCCCGACAACTTCGCCGCATCCGCGTCCAGATCCGTAAACTGCGCCCGCCCCAAAATCTCCGCAATCCGCGAAAGCCTCTCCCCCTCTGAAACCTCGACGCGGTCCAAAGCCCCATCCATCACCGACCGAATCGTCACCCCCTGCGCAAACTCCGAGATCTGCAACACCGTCCCCAACCGCATGCCCTTCCGCACGGCCACATCTCCGCTGTCCGGCCGCACCCGCCCCTGCAAAATCTCCAACAAAGTAGACTTCCCAGAACCATTCGGCCCAATAATTCCGATCCGCTCCCCCTCCGAAACCGTAAAGGAAATATTCCGGAACAAAGGAGCAACCCCATATTTCTTCGACAACCCCTGCGCGCTAAGTATCGGTGGCAAATTCCCCGCCCTCTCCCTGATCAAACTTCGTACACGCAGGGGCACGGCACGGCCATGCCCGCTCTTTCCTAACTCTGCGTCCTCTGTCAACTCCGTGGTGAAATCCTCTTGTTCCCTTCCAATAAGCCCACACACCAAGACTACCAGCAGCCCCCACCCAAACGGAAAGCCAGCGCGCCGCAAACTCCAAGTAGGCGCCGGGCTTCAGCCCGGCGCGCCTCTCGCCTCCCGCCCGCGCTGTCAACTTTCAACTGTCGACTCTCGACTTCTGGTGTATTTTGTCCCCGCGAGTGACCACCGCCACCCCACCCCGCCGCCTAAACCTCTTCGACGCCACCATGATCGTCATGGGCGGCATCGTAGGCTCCGGCATCTTCATCAATCCCTACGTAGTCGCCCTCCACGTCCACACGCCATTCCTGATTCTCGGCGTCTGGATTCTCGGCGGCGTACTCGCCCTGCTGGGCGCTTTCATCTGGGCTGAACTAGCCACACGCATGCCCAGCGCCGGCGGCCAATATCTCTACCTCCGCGAGGCCTACCATCCTAGCGTCGCCTTCCTGTACGGCTGGGTCCTGCTTCTGGTGACGCAAACCGGCGGCATGGCCGCGGTAGCCGTCACCTTCGCCAAATATTTTCGCGAGATCAGCGGCTCGACTGCCAGCGACGGCACGATCGCGGCCACCGCCCTCCTCGGCCTCACGGCCATCAATTGCCTGGGCGCCCGCGCAGGCAGCAACGTGCAAAGCCTCCTCATGCTTCTTAAAGCAGCAGCAATCGTAGCGATGGTAGTGCTGGGTTTATGGCTGGGAGGCGGATCGCTTCATCCACTGCCGCTGCTTGACCGTCCCATTTCGCTCGGCCTGGCAGGCGCAATCGGCGCCGCGATGATCCCCATCGCCTTCGCCTACGGCGGCTGGCAAACCGCTACTTTCGTGGCCGGCGAAATGCGCGACCCACGCCGCGAACTCTCCCGCGGTCTGATCGCCGGCGTGCTAGGTGTAGTGGTCCTCTATCTCTCCGTAAATTTCGTCTGCGTCCGCGTCCTGGGCCCCGCCGGACTGGCGGCCACACACACTCCAGCCTCCGCTGTTATGCGCGCCGCGTTAGGCACCCGGGGCGCCCAGTGGATCGCCGTAGGCATTGCCATCTCCACGCTAGGCTTCCTAAGCCAAGGCATCCTCACCGCCCCGCGCGTCTACTACGCCATGGCCCGCGACGGCCTCTTCTTTCGAACCGTCGGCTATCTCTCTCCCAAGACCGGCGCACCGATCGTCGCCATCGTCCTCCAAGGCATCGCCGCCACTATCATCGCTCTCTCCGGCCGATACGAACAAATCCTCAACTACGTGGTCTCTATCGACTTCATCTCCTTCGCCCTGACCGCCGCCGCCCTTTTCATCTTCCGCCGCCGCGAAGGCTGCGTCGCGATACCCGGCCTGTCGAGCGCCGGCAGCCCTGCCGGTTCTTCGCACAACGCCGCGATTTATGGCGTCCCCGGCCACCCCTACACCACAACCCTATTCATCCTCTCCTGCGCAGGAATCGTAGCCAGCACCATTTGGACCTACCCCGCAAACAGCGCCTTCGGCTTTGTAATTCTCCTAGCTGGAATTCCCGTATATTTATACTGGAGCCGCAAAGCAGGCGGTGCGAATGTAGGCGACGGGCTTTAGCTTGTCCCGCATCTCGTACACGCGCAGCCCTGGGCCACATCTTGGAAAGTTTTAGCCCCTGCGCGCTGCAATCGTCACCATCGAACCCATGAGACAAAAACAATCCGACTACATGCAATGGGCCAAGCTCCAAAGCAAAGCCCGCTTCAACCTGGCTACCAGCGGCGTAGCAGCCTACCCGCTAAGCGAGCTCCCCTGCACGATCGACCAACTCGAAATCAACGGCGACAGCGCCTACGGCTACGCTCCTCTGCAACAAGCCATCGCAAAAAAGGCCGGTGTCGACTCTGACAGCGTAGTTGCCGCAGCCGGAACCTCCATGGCGAATCATCTAGCCATCGCCGCGTGCATCGAACCCGGCGATGAAGTCCTCATCGAACACCCCGCCTATGAACTCCTGGTCTCTACCGCTCAGTATCTCCAAGCCACCGTGAAGCGTTTCCCACGCTTCGCCGCCAACCACTTCGCTCTCGACCCAGCCGAAATCCGCCGCGCCGTCACGCCAAAAACAAGACTCATCGTAGTTACCAATCTCCACAATCCCAGCAGCGTCCTCACACCCGAATCCACTCTCCGCGAGATCGGCGACATCGCCCGCAGCATCCACGCCCGCGTCTTAGTCGATGAGGTCTATCTCGACGCGGTCTACGGAAATACCCCGCGCACTTCATTCCACCTCGGCAAAGAATTCGTAGCAACCAATAGCCTGACAAAGGTCTACGGTCTCAGCGGCCTCCGTTGCGGCTGGGTTCTCGCCGAGCCCGACCTAGCGCGCGCCATGTGGCTTCTGAACGATCTCTTCGGCGTCGTTTCCGCTCACCCCGCCGAACTAATCAGCGCGATCGCGTTCCAGCATCTCGACAAGATCGGCGCGCGCGCCCGCGCCATAGTCGAAGCCGATCGCGCCCTCCTCGCAAATTTCTTGGCCAGCCCGGAAGGTCACCAGCTCAAAACGGTCCGCAGCGAATTCGGCACCACCTGCTTCCCCCTCCTGAAACACGGTAGCGTGGACGCCTTCGTCTCCCGCCTCGGCGAGAAGCACGAAACCTCCGTTGTTCCCGGCCGCTTCTTCGAAATGCCCGATCATTTCCGCATCGGCATGGGCGTAGACACACCCATGTTCGCCGAAGGCCTCCGCAGAATCGCTTTGGCCGTGACGTAACGCAGCATCCCAGCTGTCGGTTTATTATCGCTGGCGGCGATCGCCGCGAGTCTTCGTGGCAACGTCGCTCGCCACTTTCGGTCGTGCCGCGATTTCTCTTCCTAATCAACGGCCATGATACAGCCGGACGATCAGAGGCGTATCTTGTAGGCGCGGGGCGTGTTTACCCTGAGTCTCGAGGGAATCCGCCCGGCGTCAGCCGAGGCAAGCCGCCCGCCTCGGAGCACGGACCCCGCCGGGCATTTTCGCACTCTGTTCAGTCACACCGCGTAACACATTCTTCTCAAATGCCGCTTCGGCCTCGGAGCGCATCTTTACCATCGCCGCGCAAACTTCACGCAACGAACGCTCCGGCGCCTTAAGCCCGTGCCTTGTTCGCCGAGGGCGTTGGCGAAGCCGGAGGCGTCGGCGAAGTCCCAGCCTGCGCTTGAAGTGCCGCGAGCAAGTTCGCGCCGTCAACCGAGCCCAGCCCGGTGCACGGATCCCATCCCGGTCCCGCCTCAAACTCTCCGTCCAGGTCGTTATAGATGTCGTTGTTCCCCTGCGTCACGTCGTGAAAGACGCCCGCCGGAATCGACTGCGCATAGATAAGCGGGTTGACGAATCCCACGGCGTTTCCTCCGCCGCTCGTCAGGCTTTGATTGATCCGCGCGATAAGTCCCGCATACAGCGGTGCCACCGCACTGGTTCCTCCGACCTGCTCCTGTTGCCCGCCAACCACGATGTTGTAGCCCGTATTCGGATCGGCGTCTGCTGACACATCCGGCACGCCGCGTCCGCCGGCGGCGACCGCCGGCGGCGGAACATGAATGTTGTTCTGGTACGAAGGCTTCGGGAAAAAGTTGCTGACTCCTCCTCCCGTCGCTCCGCCGTTGGCCCCGTCGTTCCACACCGTCTCGACCGGTGCGTCAGGCCCCGACGATGCACCGAGCGTCGTTCCCCCGCAAGCCAGCGCGTACGGACTCGAAGCCGGAAAGTCCACGTGCGGCTTGTCGTCCCAAACGTTTTGCTCCATGTCCGCTGAGCCATCGTCTCCCGCGGCGACACACACGGTCACCCCCAGCGCCGCCGCTTCCTGCAGGATTTCCTGCAGCCCTTGCAGCATCTGCGCCGTCGTCGTTTCTTCCGCTTGGCCCCAGCTGATCGAGACGATACCCGGTTTCCTCACGTCGTCGTGCACCGCCGCCGACACCACCTGGACAAACCCATCGTCCGTGTTCGTTCCGAAATACACCGCGATCTTCGCTCCGGGCGCGATCGCACCAGCAACCTCAATGTCCAGCGTAACTTCACCGTCGGCATCGGCATCTTGCCCCGGGAGATTGGCTCCTCCATCTACCCCTACTGCCGTTACGCTGGGCATCGTTATTCCCAAATTCTCGAAAAATGTCTCCAGATCGGAAGTCGCATACCCTGCCCCGGTCGCATTCCCCTGGCTATTGACGTCGTTCAATTCAATTAGTGCGATCGTCTGCCCCGTGCCGTCCAGCCCCGTGGGAAAGTCGTAGATACCCGCGATCTGCACCGGGCTATAGCTCGTCGCTCGGTTTTGCTTGTCTCCCTTGCGTCCGCGCTTCGCGGCCCGAGCCGCTGTCGAACCTCGTCCCTGATTCAAGACTCGATAGTGCGTCTCCACCACTGGCCGGTCGTCCAGCCCTAAAACGCGCTCGATGATGCCGCCCAATTCCCCGGGAATGGTCAACGATCCGGTGCGCCCGCGATAGGAAACCGCGCCGGCCTTGTAGCGCTGGAGTTTCACACCGAACGCCGCGCTTAAATCCGCAACGCGGCCCGACAGTTTCACCGTGCGTCGCGCCAGGTCCGCCTCCACGACCGTGAGCCCGTGATCGTGCGCGAACGTATCGATTTTCGCGATGTCCGCAGGGTCCGCGCCCGCCTGGCTCGCCAGTTCCGCGCGCGTCAGGTATTTCCGTGCCGCCAGCCCTTGTGAAGCGATCTTGCTGACCGTCGCGTCAAGATCCGACCCGGATTTTCGCCGGACTTGCAAGGTGATCTCGATGCGCTGATTGGAGTCCACGGCTCCAACAACTTTTGCTCCAGGAAGCGGCCGCCGATTACTTCCGGGGAGTGTGATGCGCTTTTTCATGAAGTCACCTCAATGAAGGATGGGCTGCGTGGAGAAGCCACCATAATCGCACGTTTTGTACATGTCAAGAGAGTTACGTAGTGCCCGTTGTTATACCTGTGGAAAATCCCGATCCGAGAGCACGTGGTCCCGGCTTGGGCAGCATCGTAAATCCACCCCATGCATCGAAGAAAGATGAAGATAGTCTCCCTGAGCTTCGGACTCCTCGGCCGGGCAATTTGGCACGGCCACACCGTAACCACCGGCATCTTCAAACAACCGGTCAAAGGCCCCTTGCACTCCGCAAACTCAACCTCGACGGACGACCGTCCACGGCAGCGAACACCAAGCCTATAGCCAACCCATGCCGCGCCGCGCAGTCCTCGCAAACGCTGTTAATCCTGAGCCTAAAGGGGTGGACGCCTACTGCCGCGACGCTTCGACCACGAGACTCCCCCAACGCGAATTAGCAATCCAGCTTCTACCTCGCTGTTTTATACCTAACGAATTCCCCCGGTCGGCCTCTCAGCCAATCCATAAACATCCCTGACGGTCAACGAAAGGCTCGGCAGCCCTTGGGAATCGGTACCTAAGATGGGGTACAAGGATGGGCGGGGATTGTTTAACAAGTTCCTGAATGCGTACGGCAGTTGAGTGATGGCCTCGACGGGGGCAACTCATTCGATCTAAAATCATCCTAATCGCTGAACCTTGCTGTTATTGCGCTGGCAACTTGGAGCAGCTATGACCGAATCGACTCCCGAATTCGCTACTGTTGAGGAAGCCGTTGAAGAAATTCGCCAGGGGCGCATGATCGTCCTGGTGGACGACGAAGACCGCGAGAACGAAGGCGACCTGACCATGGCCGCCGAGAAGATCACGCCGGAAGCCATCAACTTCATGGCCAGGTACGCCCGCGGCCTTATCTGCATGCCCCTTACCGAGGACCGCTGTGACGAGCTTCACTTGCCGCTGATGTCGGCGATTAATACTTCGGTGCACGGCACGGCCTTCACCGAGGCCATTGATGGGCGGCTCGGCGTCACTACCGGAATCAGCGCCTCCGACCGGGCGATCACCATTCTCACCGCCATCGACACGAAAACTCGACCACAGGATCTGGCGCGCCCCGGCCACATCTTTCCGCTGCGGGCGCGCAACGGCGGCGTGCTGGTTCGTGCCGGGCAGACCGAAGCGAGCATCGATCTCGCTCGCATCGCGGGGCTGAACGCCTCGGCCGTTATTTGCGAGATCATGAACGAAGACGGCACCATGTCGCGCACCCCGCAACTCCACGAATTTTGCCGCCAGCACAACCTGAAAATGCTCACGGTCGCCGACCTGATCCGTTACCGCATGCAGCACGAGCGTTATGTTCGCCGGGTAGCCGAAGCCGTGCTCCCGACGCGCTACGGCGATTTCCGCATCATCGCGTACTCGAGCGATGTCGATCACGATCAGCACGTAGCGTTGGTCCGCGGCGACCTGGAAGGGCCGACGCCTGCGCTCGTCCGTGTGCACTCTCATTGCCTGACCGGCGACGTCTTTGGCTCCATCACCTGCGACTGCTCCGAGCTAGTCTCCCGCTCCCTGACCGCCATTGCCAAAGAGGACCGCGGCGTCTTCCTCTACCTCCACCACACCGGCCGCGGTTTCGGCATCGAGACCCCGGAAGCACCCGGCTCCCTGCCCCAAATCCATTTCCATAAGCGCGGCCAACTCGACCGCGAACCGGCGCGGCAGCGCATGGTGCAACACGAAAGCGGTATCGGCGCGCAAATCCTGATCGACCTGGGTTTAAAAGACATCCGCGTTCTGACCAACCACCCCAAAAAGGTGGTCGCGCTCGAAGGCTACGGTATTCGCATCGCCGATCAGGTTCCGCTGGGCATCTGGGCACCGAAGCCTACGCACCAGCCGTTCTGACGTCCTATCGGCTTTGTCGCTACGCTCCTAGGCAGTGCGACCTTGCCGTGGCGCAACAGTTCGAGTCCTTGTTCGAACACTCAGGAAGCTACATTTAATCAGAATTAATAATGATCTTAATTTGCAGTTACCATGTGATTTACTTTTGAGTAGAGTGGTACGCCCACAGGCACACGAGCGGCAAAACGCCGAGAAACAGAATCACAGCCGCGATACGCAGCCAAAACACCACATCGGGATTTCGGCGGATGAAGCGGATGCCACGATGGCGATCCCATACCTTCGCGAAAAATCCGGCGCTGCCTACGAGCCAGCCAAAAAAGAAGCAGGAAGGGCAACAGTTCTTAGAACTGCGTGGATACGCGACGGACTTCGGGTGATGATCGAGCCAAACCATCGAGACCAGGCCGCCAAACGGCACTATGCCACCGGTGGCGAAGGCTTTCTCGCGAGGAGAACTTCGCGGGTACCTGGCCGATAGCAACAAGCATGGGTGGGCTGCGGCTGACCCTATCGCTCTCGCGTTGCGCTTACTTTAACACTGCGCCTTGGGCGTCGTAGATTTCGAGGTCGCCGAAGAGTTTGGCTTGGTCTTCGATTTGGGTGCGGTCGCCGACGAGGACGATTTGCATGTTGGGGGAGTCGAAATACTTGCGTGCGGTGGCTAGCAAATCGGCTGGCGTCAACGCGCGGACCTTTTCGCGATACGTCTCGAGGTAATCGTCGGGGAGATCGTTCAGGGCCACGGTACCGAGTTGGGACAGCAAGCCGTCCTGCGTGGCGAGGCTCATCGAGAACACGCCGCTGAGATAGTTTCGCGCGTCGGCAAGCTCTGGCTCGGGCACCGGGAGTGAACGTAGCTTGTCGAGTTCGTAGAACATTTCCGTCAGCGAAGCAGCGACTACGTCGTTGCGCACCGCTGCCGAAACCGAGAAGTAGCCATATTGGCGCAATGCATGCACGGCGCTGCGCGGGCTGTACGTGTAGCCTTTGTCTTCGCGAATGTTCATCACCAGCCGAGAATTGAAAGCGCCACCGTACAAGCTGTTGGTCAGCCCGATCTTGATCCAGTCGGCGTGTTTGCGGGTGATGGCGTGGCAACCGGCAAGAATTTGCGTCTGCACCGCACCGGGCACATGCACAAGGTAAACGCGCCGGCCTTTCGGATGAGCTGGCTCCGGCGTGGCATGGATCGTGGGCTTTTTACCGGCCCACGCACCGTACGTTTTTTCGATGGACTTCATCATGACCGCGCTGTCGAAGTCGCCAACCAGGACCAAGAGCGCGTTTTCCGGCGTATAAAATTCCTGATAGACCTGGGTGAGATCGGAGCGTTTGTAGGCAACCACCTGCGACTCGGAGGGAGAGACGGTGGCGTAGGGATGCGCGCCGAACAAAATCTTCCGCAAGCGCTCGCTGGCGAGAAAGCCCGGCTGAGTGCGATCGAGTTTTACTTCTTCGAGTTTTTGGCGCCGCTCGCGCTCAAACTCCGGCTCGGAGAATGCGGCTTCGCGGGCCAGTTCGTCCACCAGCTCGAGCAACGGCTCGGCCAGTTCGGAAAGGCCCGAGAAACCGATGCCGGTGGTGTCGGCGCCGGCGCTGGAGGACAGATCGGCGCCGAGACGGCGAAGATCTTCTTCGATCTGCCGGCTCACACGCAGCTTGGTGCCGGTGCGAGCCACCGTCGCGGTCATTTCCGCGAGACCCGGGCCACGATCGACAACCGCGGCGTTGCCGGAGCGGAACGAAAGCTGGCCGTGGAATTTCGGGATGGCGTGCGACTCCGCGAGAATGACTTCGAGACCGTTGGAGAGGCGCATTTTCGTTCGCTTCGGCCAGGTGACTGGTCGTTCGGCCGACAATCCGGGCGCTTCGGTGGGTAGTTGCGCGGTGCGAGTCGCCATTACGCGGCCTCCTTTACGTTTGCTTTTGCGGGCGCGCGGAATACGACGGCGCGATTCGCGGGGCGCAGATATTTCTTCGCGACGGATTGAATTTCCTCACGCTTCACGGCCAGGAAGCCGTCAAGAATCGAGTTCACAAGTTGCGGCTGGTTGTCGAACAAAGTGAAGCAGGCGAGCAAGTGCATCAAGCCGTAACGCGGCATGCCGCCGCGTCCGCCTTCGAGGGTCGAGTAATAGTCGGAGCGCCATTTCACTTTGAGCTGGTTGAGCTCGTCTTCGCTGATTCCGTGATCCTGGATTTCGCGAATCACGGCGTCGAACGCAGCGAGCGTTTTTTCGCCGGAATATTCAGGCTTGTGCAGGATGCGCGTCACCATCTGCGTCGGGCCGTTGTAGCCGAAAATATCGTCGATGCCTCCGTCGGCTTCGACGGCGATCTGCTTCTCGAGAACGAGGTCGCGGTACGTGCGGCCCGCACGGCCGCCATGCAAAGCCTGATCAAGCAGGGCCATGGCGCACCAATCGGTGGTGCGCCGCTCCGGCACGGTGTAGCCGATAGCCATGGCGGGGAGCGTGCCGAATTTTTCTTCGACTTCGCCGCGGCGCTCTTCTTTTTGTTCGGGCTCGAGAGGATCGGCAAACGGCGGCGGAGCACCGACAGGGATGTCGCCGAAATATTTTTGCGCCAGAGCGACACCTTCGTCGGCTTTCACGTCGCCGAGAACCAGGAGGACGGCGTTATTCGGCACGTAGTACGTTTTGAAGAACGCCTGAACGTCGGCAAGATCAGCAGCGTCAAGATCGGCGAAATCGCCATAGAAATTGTGGGCGTTGGCCCAGTTGCGGAAGGCGACCGGCGGCAAATCGAGCCAGGGAAAGCCGCCGTAGGGCTGGTTCATGACGTTGACGCGGACTTCTTCTTTGACGACGTCGCGTTGATTGCGCAGGTTTTCGTCGTCCACTTTGAGGGCGCGCATGCGGTCGGCTTCGAGCCACAAAACGCGATCGAGCGCGTTGGAAGGCATGGCCTCGTAATAGTTCGTTACGTCGTAATGCGTCGAGCCGTTCAGCAAGCCGCCACTGGAGTTGATGAGTTTGATGTGCTGCATCTTGGGAGCGTTGGCGGAACCCTGGAACATCATGTGCTCGAACAGATGGGCGAAACCGCTGCGGCCTTGCGGCTCCAGGCGAAAACCAATTTTGTAGTACACGCCCACGGTAACTACCGGCGCGGAGGTGTCCGGCGCGATCACCACTTTCAAGCCGTTCGCCAGAGTTGTGTATTCCATTGCGATTTGAAGTCGATTCACCCTTTGCCCCCTATGCACTGCACCTTCGATTTCTTGATTTCTTCAACCTTCGCGGCGGCCGGCGGACGGTCCGCGGCTTCACGCGTCAAAACTTGTTCGGCCAAACGATTCAACGCCTCGTAAGCGTTTCCGTATTCCGGCGAATGTTGCCGCAAGACGTTCAAATGTTTGGCGACCACTTGATAGTCGCCGCGCGCAAGCGGTCCGGTCCACGCGGCTCGCGGCCCGAGTCGCTCGTAGTTCTGGAGAACCTGTCTGGTCATGGGCAGCAGCGCACGCATGGCTTCCCCGCGCTTCATGCCGAGCGATGTGAGCAGCTGGATGGCGGCTTCGACCACAACCAAGGTATGACCCGCGGCCAGAGCGCCCGCCGCGTGATAGAGCGGTTTGTTCCGCGGTTCGATCGGCGACGGGGCCGCACCGAGCGCCCTTGCGATTTTTCTTGCCGTTCGTACCGCCATAGCGTCGCCCTCGATGGCGAAGACTTTTCCTTCCAGTGGAGGAACCGTTACGCCGTTGAAGGTTTGCAGTGGATGCATGGAGCCCACCGCAGCGCCGCATGCGCGGACGGCGCTCAACACACTGGAATCCATGGCGCCGCTGGTGTGCAGGACGACCTGCCCTTGCAATTCCTCACTGCCGATGCGGGCCAACTCCTTTGCGACTTCCTCGATCGCGCCATCGGGCGTGGCGACCAAGATGCAAGTTGAGGTCAAGATGCGCCGCGACATTCCGACGCAAGCTTTGCCAGCGCCGATAAAACGCACGGCACGCCGCGCGCTCGATTCATTTCGCGTGACCACCGCGCCGATCTTCCAGCCCAGTTCGCGCATTCGGCGTCCTAATGCGCGTCCCACACGGCCTGCACCCACGATCGAAAGCGTTCCCTGCATCTCGTGCTAGCATAACCTGAGGTTAGCTTCCGATACCAATTGCCATGCACCTGCTGGTAGTTCTTCTCTTTGGTTTCATCGCTTTTTTCTGGGTTTTTCACGGGCTTCGCGTGGCTTGGGGCTTGCTGCGGCTGCCTTGGATTAGAGATTTCGCGCCTGCAAAAGATGCGGATTGCCCGCGGATTTCGCTGATTTTTGCCGCGCGAGACGAGGAAGAGAAATTGCCCGCGGCGCTCGCTACGCTTGCTGCGATGGATTACCCAAACCTGGAGATTATCGCGGTTGACGATCGGTCGCAGGATGCCACTGGGCGGATTTTGGACGAGTTTGCGTTGACCGGTCTGAAAAGAGGTTCCGGTGGTTGCCTGGATACGGGAAGGCGGCTGGGCGGGCTGAAGCCCGGCGTCTACACGGGATCTGACGGAGACTCGAATGGGGCGCGATTTCGGGTTGTGCATGTTCGGGAGCTGCCGGCTCGATGGTTGGGCAAGCCGCATGCGCTGCAGAAAGCGTACGAGAGTTCAACGGGCGAGTGGCTATTGTTTACCGATGCTGACGTGCGGTTTGCTCCGGACGCTTTGCGGCGGGCGGTGGCTGTCGTGCGGTCAAAGAATCTGGATCATTTGACTTTGTTTGGCGACGTGGAAATGGTCGGCTTTTGGGAGACGGTGCTGATTACTTTTTTTGGGTTGGCGTTTCACATTGCCAGTGATCCTTACAGGGTGTCGAATCCACATTCGCGGGCTTACGTGGGAGTTGGCGCGTTCCAGTTGATGAAGCGATCGGCCTATGAGGCTTGCGGAACGCATCGGCGGCTGGCTATGGAAGTTGTGGACGATATGAAGTTGGGGAAACTGGTGAAGCAGGCGGGGTTACGAAGTTGCGTGGCGCTGGCGCAGGAGGCGGTGGTGGTGCGGTGGCACGCGGGTGTGGGGAATCTGATTCGCGGGGTGACGAAGAATTTTTTTGCGGCGCTGGGATATAACTTGCCGTTTGTCGTGGCGGCGATTTGCGGGATGTTGTCTGATGAACGTGGCGCCGTTCATGGGAGTGATTTTTGGGCATGGGTGGGTGCGGATTTTGGCTGGTGTGGCGGTGGTCATCGCGCTGGGGTTTCACGTTGGCGTGGATTTCACCATGCGGGTTTCGCCTTTTTATGCGTTGACGCACCCGTTGGGGGCGGTGATTTTTATTTATATGTTGGCGCGGTCGACGGTGGTTACTTTGCGGCAGGGAGGAGTTACCTGGCGGGGGACTTTTTATCCTTTGGAGGAATTGCGGCGCGGCGTGGTTTGAGGTTTTCGGGCGACGGTGGCGGAGATCGGAGCTTCACGGTTGGCACTGTGGTCGTGTTTACGCCGGGCGCAGCAAGCTGTAAAGGCGTCCGGATTTGGCATCGCCGTCGTGCTTACACGGTGGGAGCAAGCCCCACGCCTACAAGGGAGTCACGGGCGGGTCGAGCGTGGGAGCGGGCTGGGAGGAGAACAGACCGGCTAGGTCGCGTTGTTTTAGGGTGCGGATGCGGTCGCGGAGTTGGGCGGCTTTTTCGAATTCGAATTTTTTGGCGGCTTCGCGCATTTGGGATTCGAGTTGTTGGAGGAGTTGGGCTAGTTGGGCTTCGTTCTTTACGTTGGCGGCGGCGGCGTCTAACGCGCCTTCGTCAACCGGGACCGTTACGTAGTCGGCTTCCACGATTCTGGCTAGTTCCATGTCTACGGACTTCACGATGGACTCGGGCGTGATGTTGTTTTCTTTGTTGTAGGCCAATTGTTTGTCGCGGCGGCGGTAGGTTTCGCTGATGGCTTGTTCCATGGAGCCGGTGCGGCGGTCGGCGTAGAGGATGGCGCGGCCGGAGACGTGGCGTGCGCAGCGGCCGATGGTTTGGATCAGCGAGGTGGCGCTGCGGAGATAGCCTTCTTTATCGGCATCGAGAATGGCTACTAACGAGACTTCCGGGAGATCCAACCCTTCGCGCAGCAGGTTGATGCCGATGAGCACGTCGTATTCGCCGCGGCGCAGGTCGCGCAGGATTTTGATGCGGTCCAGCGTTTCGATTTCGGAGTGCAGGTAACGCGAGCGGACTCCGATTTCAGCGAAATATTCGGACAGATCTTCGGCCATGCGCTTGGTTAGCGTGGTGACCAGGACACGTTCGTTGCGCGCGGCGCGAACGCGGATTTCTTCAAGCAAATCATCTACCTGGCCCTTTACCGGGCGAATTTCTACTTCGGGATCGATCAGGCCGGTGGGGCGAATTACTTGTTCTACGAAACTGCCGCCTGATTTTGTCAGTTCGTAGGGGCCTGGGGTGGCAGAAACGTAAAGGACCTGGTTCATGCGATGCTCGAACTCTTCGAAGGTTAGCGGGCGATTGTCTAACGCCGAGGGCATGCGGAAGCCGTAGTCGACCAGGGTTTGTTTGCGGGAGCGATCACCGCCGTGCATGCCGTGGGTTTGCGGGACGGTCTGGTGGGACTCGTCGATGAACAGCAAGTAGTCCTGCGGGAAATAGTCGAGGAGCGTTGGTGGGGCTTCGCCGGGCAGGCGACCGCTGAGGTGGCGCGAATAATTTTCTACGCCGTGGCAGTAGCCGACGGTGCGCATCATTTCGATGTCGAACATGGTGCGCTGCGTTACGCGCTGGGCTTCCACGAATTTGCCCTGACGCTCCAATTCTTTTTTCCACCAATCGAGTTCGGCGTAGATGGTTTGGATGGCGCGCTCGCGTTTTTCGGCGGGCATGACGTAGTGAGTTTTCGGGTAGACCGAGAGGCGCGGCAGGTCTTCCTGGCCGGTGCGGACTTCGCCGGTTAACGGATCGATCTGGCGGATGGTGTCGATCTGCTGGCCCCACATTTCGATGCGGTAGGCGTTGTCTTCGTAAGGGGGATAAATTTCGATGATGTCGCCTCGTACGCGGAAGGTGCCGCGGCGGAGGTCTTCCGAGCGCTCGTATTGGATGTCTACGAAGCGGTGGAGCATGGCTTCGCGGGAGGTTTGCTGGCCTTTTTCGAGGAGGACCATCATGCCGTAATAGGCTTCGGGGGAGCCGATGCCGTAGATGCAGGAGACCGAGGAGACGATGATGACGTCGCGGCGTTCCAGCAGGGCGCGGGTGGCGCTCATGCGGAGTTTGTCGAGCTCGTCGTTGATGGTGGACTCCTTGTCGATGTACAGATCAGCGGAGGGAACGTAGGCTTCGGGCTGGTAGTAGTCGTAGTAGCTGACGAAATATTCGACGGCGTTTTCGGGAAAGAAGGATTTGAACTCGTGGTAGAGCTGGGCGGCCAGGGTTTTGTTGTGAGCCAGCACTAGAGCTGGGCGATCGAGGGCTTCGATAACCTTTGCCATCGTGAAGGTTTTGCCAGAGCCCGTTACGCCCAGCAGGACTTGGTGTTTGTCGCCGGCTTCGATGCCGCGGACGAGCAGGTCGATGGCGGCGGGTTGGTCGCCGCGGGGCTGATAGGTGCTGCGGAGCTTGAATTTCATTGGGCGCGTCTCCTGCTGGGCCGCTGGGGTGTGGCGAAACTTTTATTATACTCCGGGTGGCAAGTGGGTGGGGTGGACCGAGGTTGAACAAGGCTGGTGGTTGAGATCTTGCCGAGATGGGGCACGGCGATGCGGTACCCCCACTGCGGGTTGCTCGTTGCGCAGGCAAAAGTGCCCGTGCTACTGCTACCAGGTGTCGCCGCCGGCTTCGGGTGGCCAGGCGTTTGCGCAGCGGCGGAGCGTGGCGATTTGGCCTGCGTGGTAGGAGTTGTGGGCTACGATTTGCCAGAGGATGGCGCCTACAGTGGACGAGACTCCGGATTGTTGGGAGTGGGCGGGCGGAATTTCTCGCAAGAGGGATTGCGTGCCGGAATTCGCCAGTTCGGCGGACTTGGCGAGCAGATCGCGGCATCGAGCTACCGCTTGGACCCAGTCGGATTCGGCCGGCGGCGCGGAGTCGGGTAGCCAACTGGCGGCGGCGTGTTCTGGGTACTCTAGGGGTGCGCCGGCGATGCGGTGGAGTTCGTAGTTCATCCAATAGTTCATGTGGTTGACAATTTGCCAGATGGAGTGGGGGAAGCCGTCGATGGTGCGCGAGGCCAGATTCGCGGGGAGGCCTTCGATGCACGCAATCGGGTTGGCGTGGGCGCCTTTGCCGTAGAGGAGTTCGGTGAGGGTGGTTTCGAACATTTGCGATCAGCTCCTTTGTGGCGATATGCCGCGGCGCGCTTCCGTTGGCGCGCGTAACACAGACGCGGGTTGTTAAGGATTGGTCGGCGCCGAGTTGGCAATGCGAAAAATGTCGGTGTTACTTTTGGCGTGGATGTTGTAGCGGACGTGGTTGGAGCCGTCGGATTTGGCGATGGTCACGTTCATGGCCTGGTCGGCTTGGTCGGATGCGCGGATCAGCAGGCCAGTCTCAAGAGATATATAGAGAAGCGTTTTGTTGCTGCCGGTGGCCGCGCCGCTGGTACGCAGCTGGTGGAGCTTGAAGTCTTCGGGCGTAGAGTTTTTTGTCGAAGATTTCTGCTTGAGCAAGGCTGTGGTTTGGATCACGGCGCACGACTCCAATTGGGATGCCGGGCTCGAGTCGGCCACGTCGCCCTGCATGGTTAGTTGCGCGGCGTGGCACGGCTCGTTGTGGAGGTAGGCGGATTCGCGCGTCCACACCAGACCCGCGATGGGCGAGGGCGATTTCTCGGGTTCCTCGGACTTCCATTTTTCAGCGAGCTTGATGCCGTCCATCGGAAAGGCCGCAGCGGCGGCGAAAGTTGTGGCCCACTGCTGCCACCCTTGTTGTTGTTCGGGGGAGAGGGCGTCGAGGCCTTTCACGTGGTCAATGCGGCCGTCGGGAGAGATTGTGAATTCGACGGCGAGCCCGCGGGCGTCGTCGGTTTTTTGATTCGAGGAAGGTTGTACGTTCGGAGGCGCCGGCTGTGCGTCTGCGTTGAACACCTGGAACCAGGTTCGCGCGCTGATGGTGGAACGCTGGCCTTCGGCTTTTACGCCGAGCACGTCCATGCGGAGCAGGCCCTGGACATTGAAATCGGCACCGGCGGGAGTCTGCGCCCACGCCACGGAGCTTTGCGTTTTGATTTGTTTTTCCACGTGATAGGCGATGTGGTAGGTGATGGTTTGGCCGGCCTGGAGTTTCGGGAAAAGGTCGATGTGATCGGAACGGGTTGCGGCGTCGACGGTCGCGAGCGTCAATGCCAGAGAAAAGAACAAAACAGACGCGCGCCGGGTTGCGGTCTGCGAGAGCTTGTTTTCCGGTGTAAGTCGCGGTTGCATCGCGCGATCTATTGAGGCTTTCCGCCGGGGGCGGGAGTAGGATTTTTTAACTTGCGATCGAAGAAATCGCTTTCCGCGTGGTAGCCCGCCAGCCAATCACGATGTAGAAGAAAGTCGTGGATTTCGTCGGGGAAGATGAGTTGCTCGACGGTGACGCCGCGAGCCCGTAGGCGGGCGACGAGGTCGACGGTTTGCGCGAAGTAGACATTGCGGTCATCGTCGCCGTGGATGAAAAGAACCGGGGACTTCCAACTGTCGACGGCGCTGACGGGCGAAGACTCGTGGGCGAGCTTGGTCAGGTCGGGGGAAATGTTCTTGCCGTCCCAGTTGTCGGTGGGCCAATCGTGGACGCCGTGGAAATCGACGCCTGCGGCGAAGATGTCAGAATTATGCGCGAGTCCCATGGCCGTGAGGAAGCCGCCATAGCTGCCGCCCCAGAGGCCGACGCGCGCGGGATCGACGTCGGTGCGACCTTGCAGAAACTTACCAGCGGCAACTACGTCGCGATATTCGGTGGCGCCACGGCCTGCGCGCCCGGGGGCTTCGCGGAAGGCGCGGCCGTAGCCGATGCCGCTGCGGTAATTGACAGAGAGGACCACGTAGCCGCGGCTGGCGAGGTACTGATTCATGGCGTAAGCGTTCGAGTAGTAGTACATGTAGTGAAAGCCGAGGAGCATCTGGCGCATCGAGCCGCCGTGCATGAAGACCACGGCAGGGTGTTTTTCGCCGGGCTTGGAGTCGCGTGGCACGAACAGTTGGCCGTGGATTTCCACGTTGTCGGCAGCGTGGAAGATGACTTGTTGCGGGGTTACGAGATGGTCGGCTGGAAAGTCGGCGGGGGCGGGTGTCAATGTCGCCGTCAGCCGATCTGCGGCGAAAGAAGTACGGAATACTCTTGATGGGTGTTGCGGGTCCGAACCCAGGTACACGAAGTCGGTTCCGTCGGCGAGAATCCTCGGACTCCATTCGATCCCCTGCGTGCGCGTCAACTGGCCGAGGCGGTTGCTCTCCACATCAACGGTCCATAGATGGCGACGGTCAATGTCACCGCAATTGGAATTGAAGATTACCCTCTTGAGATCGGGAGAGAACGACCATTGCTCGACTTCGCAGTCGCCCGGCGTCATGAGCTGCGGGGCCGCGCCGCCACTTGCGGAAAGCGAATAGAGGTGTTGCCAGCCGTCTGCTTCGCTGGCCATCACCAAATGATCGTCGGCGACCCAGTTGAGAACGCCGCCGCCGGTGTCGTCGGCCATGTACGGAAAGGACCCCTGCGGGGACGTGGAGCTGTGCCAAATCTCGTGCGCGGTGGTGGCGCCGAGGTCAGCGAGCCACACGGCCCAAGGATGCGACCTATCAGGCTCGATGAAATAACCTTGCGGGGTGTCGCGCGGCTCGGCGGGGCGACGGACAAAGGCGATGCGTTTAGCGTCGAGCGACCAGGTGAGATCGCTGTCGGTATCCACACTAGGTGCTAGAAACGTGACTTCCTTCGAGGCCACGTCGTAGACGCCAATGAAACTGTGATCGCCGCGGCTGGAAACGAAAGCAAGTCGCGCGCCGTCGGGCGACCACTGTTCGGAGTGATTTTGTCCACGGACGACGAGTTGCGTGGGCTTGTCGCTGGCGTCGAGAGCGGCTAGCCAGATCTGGCCGTCGCGCACGTAGGCGATGGTGCCGCGCGCAGAAATTTTCGGGGAGTGTCCCTCGCTTACTTTTCTAGGTTCACCGCCGCTGTACGCAACGACCCAGACAGTTTGCGTGGCCCCTGCGGGATTGCTGGTTGGATTCGGGTATTGACCGGCGGGATTTTTCTCGCCACCGCGGGTGTACACCAGTGAGTTTCCGTCTTCGGAGAAACTGAGTTGAGAGATTTCCTGGCCGTCGTCGGTAAGGTACGAGGTGAGCCGACGCGACGAAAAGGTGGGGCCTTCCGCCACCCACACGTTGCGCTTCCCTTCTTCATCGAGCGTCCATGCAACGCGGTTCACTTTTTTCGCCGCGGTCAGATTTTCGGCGAAAGGCGCGCTCAGAATTTGTTCGAGCGTGAACGGCTTTTGCGCCACTGCGAGCTGCGGAAAAAACACCACAGCCAACACGAACAGGTTGCGTCTATTCATCAACGATTCTCCAACCTACTTGAATTGCTCAATCCGCCGGCTGCCGCGCCAACGTACTCTCCACCGAAACGCGCGGCAAGTCCAGCGGACCCGAAATTTTCAGGATGTGACCAGGCTCGACGGTGCGGCTCTCGCGCCGGCCATCCGTGGTGGTCTGTATGGTCAAGTCGGCGTCGCGGCCAAAACTGACCGTACCTTTCACAAAGGTGAATTCCCGGCCCGACTCGAGGCGCAGACCAGCCAGAACGACGCCCATGTCTCGCAGAGTAAAAGCCCCTTCCCCGGTGGCCCAACGCGATTCCCCGGTCCGCGGTTCGCCTTCGGAGACGCTGGCGCTGACATCCCAGCCGCGAAACTCGATGTTTCGCATGCGCACGTCGCCACGGCCTGCAAGTTTCTCGAGCAACTCGTCGCGGCCGACACCCTGGGTTGTGAAATGAAGAGTTCCCGACGCTGTGCCGCCAAAGCGTTCCGCGGCGCGGGCAGGAGCGGGCAATTGGGCCAGGTCCACGCGATCCAGATCGGCGGTTACCTCGTAGGCAGGCCGCGGCAGAAATCGGGCGGCCAGCTTGGCATGGACGGTCCCACCGGCCCACTGCGCGTCGGCTTGACGAACGTCGAGATGAAGATCGTGCAGCGCACCCACCACCCGCACCTGCTGGAATTTGAGTTTTTCCAGCGTGAACTCATCGACTTGCAATTCGCCTTCGGCGTCCACGCGACGCACCAATTCGCTGGCGTGCGCGTTGGGCACCGGCGTTGCTCGACCGAGTAGCGACGGCAGAAGACGCTGTAGCCAGCCGGGCCGGGCACGGGGGCCGATCCAGCGATCGAGTTCGGTGGCGTCGAGATGATCGGCGTGCAACTGGAAATTCCACCTGGCGCTGCCGTCGGCATCGGCCGGATCGGCCTGCGCGATGGTTCCCGACCACACACCACCAAATCCCTCAATGTTGCCGATGACGGCGGTGCGCAGGCCATCCTTCCATTCCAGGCTGGTCTTAACGAGTTGCAGAGGTTGGTTCAGGCCAGCCGCCTGGAGTTCACCTCTTGCCACGTCCACGCGGCCATTCCAACGGCCGCGAGGCGCCGTGTCGTTCCATTCCCAACGTAGCACCGCGCTCGCCCCGCCCGCGAACTCCCAACCGAAATTCAACGGACGTCCGAAGGACGACGCGACCCTCAGGATATCCGCCACTCGTTCGACGCGTCCGTCGATGGTGAGGTGGCCCGCGTGTTCGTCAAAATCATGCGTAAGCCCGATGTTCACGACGCCTCGGCCTTCATTCGTGGGGCGGCGCTTTGCAGAAGCGGTCGATGCAACTGGGGCAGGTTCGGGGCGGCCGCTGATTGAACCGTACGAGAGTCGCACCGGCTCAATGGTAAGCTTGGCCCGCTGGCGTCCACCCTCCACGGCCCCGATGCGCACCGGCGAAGCGAGTCCTGGAACGTGCGCCTCGCCACCTTCGCTCGAGAAAACCGCGTCCTCAAGTTGCAGCGGCCAGCCACGCAAACTCATCTGACCCGTAAAGTATTGATCTACCGTGATCGCGTCGTCGACATTCGGCTGAAACGCGCGGCACCATGCCAAAACATCGGCGGCCTGCACGCCGGCGGAGTCAAGACGAATCTCCCAGGACAGATTGGCGTTCGCGCCGATCGTAGCGCGCGCCGTGCCACGGAGATTCGATTTCGAGGTTTCGACGACAATGCGATCCGCGAGTGCGTTTCCGGTGGCGATATTCACACGGCCCAGCAGGTTCACATTCATACGTGGATTGTCGGGTCGCTCCGTCAAATCCCAGCGATGAATCTGCATAGCGCGGGCTTGCAACTCGTACGACCAATCGCGCGGCTGGCCATTGGCAGAATCTTTGGAGCCCAAAGCGCCGCTCTTGGCGGTGGCGTCCAGCGCGAACAAACCTCGCACGCCATAGTCACGCCCACGAAACAGACGCAAAAGGTCGGCTAGCGAAGCGCGATCCCAATGCACGTGAATTTCCGCGGGCTGCAACCTTGCCGAGGTACCCGCGACATCTCCGCGAACGATCACCGTGCCGGCGGATTGCAACGCAGCGCCGCTGCGCCAGGGTTGCGCCTCCAACTGCAATTGCCAGCGCCCGGACGAAACTTGTTCGATGGCGCCGGAAACGCCTGTGAAGGCGAACGGCAATTTCTCATCGGTGACCTTGAAATTGATTCTGCCGTCGTCGATATCGATACGGTTCAGGCGATTCGCGGGTGCAACGACGGACTGTGGGCCGTACACCGGTAAGCCACTTCCCGCCGTGACCTTCGCCGGAGGCAGCCAACGTTCCAAATTCCAGCGGCCTTCTCGGTTTCGCACCAGAATCAAACTCGGCCGGCTGAGAGATAGAGTTCCAAACTCGAAGCGTCCCCTCAACAGTCCGGTCCAGCGGAGTCCCGCTGTAAGGTATTCCGCGCGCAGAAAATATTCATTGCCGAAAGCGGGATCTTCGCCGATGGTCACTCGGTCAGCATCCAGGCGAGGGCTGGGAAGCAGCCGCACATTGAAATGCCGAACCTCCACCGGCCTGCCGAAAGCGCGTTCGAGACGCTCGACCAGGTAGTTGTGGACGCGGTGGGTGCGCGCCAGCAACGACACGCCGGTTTGCGCGGCAATAACCAATGCGGCGAGCACCAGAGCCAGCCGCCACCACTTGCGTAACCGGTTCATAACACTGGAAGTTTCGCAGACTGCTTCCTAAATGAAAAGGTGAGACGAGCCAACGGCTCTTGCGAGCGGCTAGTGCACGGTGTGCAGCATGCGGCTCCAACGCGTTCGCGTCGGAAGGTGCAGGAGGGTGTCAAAAATTCCGGCCAGCCGCTGAAAGAAAGTACTCGCACTGTAGTCGGCGCTGCTGGCTTCCACCGACCAGTAAATCAGGAATGGGCGGCCCATAATCGCGTCGCGATCGACAAACCCCCAATAGCGGCTATCGGAGCTGTGGTCGCGGTTGTCGCCCATCGCAAAATACTTGCCGGGCGGGACGACGATTTCGTCGCCTTGAACGTAGTTCTTGATCTCGCGCGCCCATTCCGGAACAACCGGCGAAGAATAAAGTTGGAGCCCTTGCGGCGGGAAATTGTAGTTGAGCGGATCGTAGCCCACATTGGGATCGTGCACGACGTACGGCTCATTCAAGAGTTTTCCATTCACGAAGACGCGCTGATCCGCGAGCTTCAGATGATCGCCGGGCAAGCCGATCACGCGCTTCACGTAGTGGGTGTGATCCTGATAGGGATATTTGAAGACGATGATGTCGCCGCGCTCCAGCGCCCTGTAGGGAAGAATTTTTTCGTACCACGCGCCGTGCCCGCCAAATATGAATTTGTTGACCAGCAAATGGTCGCCGACGAGGAGCGTGCTCTCCATGGAAGGTGACGGAATCTTGAACGCTTGCAGAATAAACGTGGTGGCAAACAGCGCCAGCAACACCGTGACGAGCAGCGACTCCAGATACTCGGACAGCGTGGTGTCTTCGCCGCGATGCCCTTGCGGCGGCGCGGGCTGTTCGGCAACAGGTTCCTGTGCGATGGTAATCTCGGACATTCGCGCTTAGCCTGCCGGCTCCGATTGTTCCAGGCGTTCGAGCGCAGTGTGCGCCGCTCGTTGTTCCGCTTCTTTTTTTGTGCTGCCTTGGCCGCTGGCCATGCACTCGCCACCGACCCAGACTTCAATTTCAAACCTTTTCTGATGATCGGGACCCGTCTCGGCCGCAAGGCGATACTCTGCCGGAGGCTGCCCGCGGCCCTGCAAAAATTCCTGCAGAGCGGACTTGCGATCGGAGTCCGCAATGCGTTCTCCGCGCTCCTCCAGGGCAAACTCGAAAAGCACCCGCCGCAGGACCTGCCTCGCGGATTCCAATCCACCTTCCAGATATACAGCTGCAATCACCGCCTCGAGGGCATCCGCCAGCAACGCCGGCTTTTCCCGCCCACCGGTTTTTTCTTCGCCGCGGCCCAGCCGGAGGTGCTCGCCTAAACGCAGACGCCTGGCCGCAAGTTCCAGTGCGCGAGCGTTCACCATGCGAGCGCGGCTCTTCGAGAGCTGACCTTCGCTCCAATCGGGAAATGCGGCGAGCAAGTATTCGCTGGCGAGCATGTCGAGCACGGCGTCGCCCAGAAACTCCAACTGCTCGTTGTCCTGCGGGAACAAGCCGGGTGTCGGCCCGGTTGCATGGCTCGCGCGCAACTCCGGAATCGCGGAGCTGTGCGTGAGCGCGCGCTCCAACAAATCCGGTTTGGCAAACCGGTAGCCGAGTCGCTCCTCAAGCTGGTTGCAGGTCATCGCAAGAACGCTTCCGGCGGGCGCCGCCATTTCTCAGTTTGGAGCGCTGAGCTGTGTGGTGCTGGCTTTCTTGGCAGATTCAATTCCGCTCTTGCAGTTCGGCTGCAGCGTGCTTTGGATGGCGGCACACTGCGTGTAGGCCTTTACCGCGGCATCGAAATGCGAAGCTTTCTCGTTCGCCAGGCCGAGCAGGTACAAGTTGACGGGATCGGGCGCGGAATGCGGGTCGGTCTTCACCGATTGCTCGAGCACCGGAATCGCGTCCGAATACTTACCTTTTTGCAGATAAACCAGGCCCAGTCCACTGTAGGCCATCTCCAACGCGTTGTTTTTCGCGTTGTTGAACTGCTCGTCGCTCAGGTCCGCAGGCTTGGTCAACGTTGGCGTTACCTCGATCGCGCGTTTGGAATATTGCTCCGCCTTATTCAGCTGCTGCAAAGCGTCGGGAGATTTCGGATTGAGGGTGCGGGCCAGCGTTTGACCCATAAGCCCGAGAATCGGCGTGTCGTTCGGGTTCAGGGCGATTTCTTTCTCGCCGGCGTCCAGCATCTTGGGCACTTCCTGCTTCGCGAGATAGCCAGAGACCAGATTCTGATACATCACGCCACGATAGCGGCTCTCCGGATACTTTTGCAGGAACTGCTCCGCCATCGGGAGGCGCTTGTCGACGTCAGTTATTGGGACGGCTTGAAACGCTTTGTAGGCGGCTTCTTCTTCGGGAGTTGTGGGTACGGGAGCGGCTGGGGCGGTTGCGCTTCCCGGCGGCGCATCCATCGAGAGCGGCGCGGGCTGCTTGTCCTTGTCCGCGGGTTGCTGGGCAGGCGGGGGCGGAGTGCTCTGCTGAGCGCTCTGCGGGCCACCGGCCGCCACGATACGCGGTACGCAAAACAGGACTATCGCGAACGCCATCGCGTTCGCCCATCGGTTCAAATTCCGTGTCATGTTTTTCTCCTATCGGTTTCTGCCGAAGTCCCGTGGATGGAGCGTCACGTTCACAGACCGTGAGGTTCTCCGGGCTCCCGGCAGGAGTTTACTTTCCCCAGCTGAGTTCGTTGCTGCTACGGCCGTTCTGACGGCTTTTCCGCGCCAAACGCCGCCAGCCCTTTCTGCGCGGCTTGTTTGGCTTGTTCAGGTCCCCCATTTACGGCCAGTGCTGCTTGATACTCCGTTTTCGCTTGCTCCGGTCGGCCCTCGTCGTCATAGATGCGCGCCAGATAGATGTGGGACCATGTGAGCACCATGGGATCTTGGGTCGCCGCGTGGCCTCCGGTGGTCAAACGGCCAAAGACTTCCTTGGCGCGGACGGCGTCACGATCGAGCAGCGCCACCAGGCCAATTCCATACCATGCGCGCGGTTGATCGGGGTATTTTGCGAGTACGCGCTGGAAGGATGTTTCCGCGGCGCGCGGATTTTTTTCCGCGATGCGGCGTTCACCTTCGGTGAGGTCGGCGATAGCCTCGGAGTCGTTGGGAATCGTGGTGGGTTGCGGCTTTCGCTGACGGGCTACTTGTTCGGAAGAAGTATCGCGCTGCTTGGGCGCATCCTCGGCCGATGCAAACTTCAGCGCCTGCGCTCGTTTGACCTCGGCATTGGCATCGATGGAGCGGACCATGTCCGGGAAATAGAGCTTCATGGAAGGCTCGGCGCCTTCGAAATTTGCCAATGCCTTAAACAGCGGCCGCACCAGGATGTAACCGTCGGTGTCATCGGTGTCCATCGCGGCTTCGCGCTCGCCCGGCGACATGCGCCTGAGCTTGAGCTCCACGGCGCGCACCAGGCACTCTGCGAAATAAGAAGGCAAGTCGTCCCGCAAATCCGGTGTCAACCGCGGCGCGCGCGTGGCGATGTCGAACAGCGAGCGTTTCACGGCGATCACGTGCGGATACTGAAGCGGCAGCGGGTCCAGCAGGAAGTGCAAAAACGCGTGGCGAACCACATCGACGGGAACGTCGGCCGAACCGCTGAGCACGATTGCATAATGGTCCTGGAAATTGCGCACATTCGTGATCCGTCCCACCAGCGGCTCGACGATAATCGTGAACGTGCGGGGATCCCCGGGGCTGGGAAGCTCGCGCAGATAGTTGGTCGCCACGAACACGATTTGGGATACGGAGTCGTGAATCTCGTCGATTTCGCGGTTGTAGACCGGCTGCATTTGCACCCACAAGCGGCCGATATGCTGTTCCACGTAGTAGGCGGAAAGGATCTCGCTGAACCCTTCGAGGGCGATCACTTCCGGGGGCAACTCATCGCGACGCAAGGTAGGCGTGAACTTGGGAGCAGGGCCGGACACCAATCCAAACCAGATATATTGCGAGAGCATCGCGCCGGCGTCGGCGAGTTCATGCTTCTTGTAAAATTCGCGCGCAGCGTCGACAGCCGGACCTTGCTGATGTTGCATGCGGTCGCGAAGCTGCGCGCGCATGGGCGTCCAGTGCTCGGAGCTGACGTCGGCTTCGAAACCGGCGGCGAGCAAAGCGCACATGGTCGTGAACATGGCCTCGCTGCCGTCCACGGTCAGGTTGGAGGCGGGGGCGTCGCGCAATCCCAGACGCGCTCGCGGATTGTTGGGAGGCGGCGGGGCCGGCGTTGGCGTTGAACCTTGGGCGGGCGCCGGCTGGCCTTGCGCGGGGGCCGGAGCTTGCGCCTGAACCGGCCAAGGCAGCATCGCCGCAGCCCACCAGATTCCCAACGCTATCGACTGAAAGACTTTCGTCATGGGTTCGCCGCGGCTCCTAGTCGCGCCAGAGATTCCTGAAATGGATGCACCCTGCTTGCTCAGCGTTTCACTCGCATCGCCGCAGCGTAATTTCAACATACAAGGCGAGCGTGCAATTCGTCAAGGAATCGCCTGCATAGCTCGCTGGTCCGCGCGGCCAACGTTTGTGCACCCACCGAGCATCTGCTAACACTGGGAACTACGTACCGCTCCGAGAGGCGCCAGGGCAGATGGACAAAAATTGGATGAGGAAAACGGCGATTTGGGTTGCGAGCGTGCTGGCCGCCGGCAGCCTTCCGACCGGACTGAAGGCGCAACTTGTTCGCGGCGACAGCGCCGTGCAGCCCGCGGCTTCGGCGCCGGCTCCGCCGGCCGGCAAGCGCCGGCTCTCGCAGGAAATTCAGATTACCGGCGATCAGCTTTGGACCGATACCGGAGTCACGGTGCAGCCCGGCGAGCGGGTCGTTGCCACCGTCACCGGCACAATGCATTACGCCGATGCGCCCGACGATGCCGGGCCTGCAGGCCTTAAGCGCGGCTTCAAAGACCTTATTCGTATCCTTCCCTACAACGCCGCAGGCCGTGGCGCGGTCATCGGCCGCGTCGGAGACGCCGCGACCGCGCAGCCGTTCCTGATCGGCGCCCACTGCAACCTCGTTTCCTACTCCGGCGGTTTGTTCTCGGTCGGCATCAATCAGATGAGCGCAGATACCGGCGACGGCACCTATACCATCCGCGTGGAAATTTACCCGCCGGACCCGGGATTTCTGGCAGTGCAGCAAGTGAAGGCCATGTCCGGCATCGATGGGCTTCTGTTCTCGAAGATTCCGCGTCGGATCGGCGACAGAGCAGGCGATCCCGGTGACATGGTAAATTTCCTGATCCTTGGGTCCGAAGCCGCGATGCAGAAAGCGTTCACAACAGCAGGCTGGGTGAAAGTCGACGCCGATGCGAAGGACACTTTCCTGCACGGACTTATGGTCAGCATGTCCAAGGAATCGTACTTGACCATGCCGATGAGCCCGCTTTATTTGTTCGGCCGGCAACAGGACTATGGATGGGCGCACGCCGAACCCATCCAGGTGGTGGCGTCGCGCAATCACCTGCGCATCTGGAAAGCTCCGTTTCCAGTGAATGGCCAGGTCCTTTGGGTCGGCGCGGCCACGCACGACATCGGCTTTGAGAAGGATCAACGCAACAACGGCCTCACGCACAAAATCGATCCAGACATCGATCTCGAGCGCAATTATGTCGAGAAAACTCTTACCTCAACGGGGCTGGTTTCCGAGCTCACCCACTACCTGCCTGACAATCCCATGAAAGAAGCGAAGACGGCCACGGGCGGGAGTTTCCATTCCGATGGACACGTGCTGGTCCTGAAGCTGAGCGCCGAAGCAGCAAATCCCCCTGCAGGATCGCTTAAGCCTCGCTGATTCTCACTTGGACGCGGCGCGCGATTCAGGCCGGTGGGCTATCCCACGCTTCCAGCGACGCTACTTCCTCGGATTCGAACTCCGGCTGGCTTTGCAACAGCCTTACGCATCGATTCCAACGCAGGATCGCGTCGTCATTGCCGGGGGGATGAACTTTTTCGGCTTCCGCAAAGCTTTGCAGTGCGCGTTCCAGCAGCGGCAGCAACGTGTGCGGCGCCCGGCCGGCGCGCAGTTGCGCCTTCACGCGGCGTTCGCACAGCAACCCGATGTAATAGTTTCGCTCGTAGGGTTCCTTCAAACTCTGGAAGATCTTCTCGACCTCCGCATAGCGATCGCCCGACCCGCCTGTGAACTGGTCGGTGATGGTCAGCCCCAGGGTTCGCAGCCCCAGCATATGATTCGGATCGGCCACCAGAATGTCGCGGCAAATCGACTCCGCCTCTTCCGGTTCATTCAGGTAGCGGTACAACTCCGCTTTGGCGATGGCCTCGCCAATTCCCGATTTCGAGATGGTCTTCAGCTTCAGATCCATCCAGCCTCCTTTCGAACCAGCGCGTCGCGGCGCTAGCCCTCGGACGACCCGGTAATCTTTCGCGCGATCCAGGCCAGTGGATCGTAGTAGCGATCCACGACCCGCTCCTTCAGCGGAATGATGGCGTTGTCGGTGATATGGATGTCTTCTGGACAGACTTCCGTGCAACATTTCGTGATGTTGCAGTAGCCCAGCCCCAATTCTTCCTTCAACAACTTCACGCGGTCGCCGCCGTCCAGCGGGTGCATTTCCAATCCCGCCACGCGCACAAAAAATCGCGGGCCGCCGAACCGCGCCTTTTGGTCATGGTCGCGCAAAACATGGCAAACGTTCTGGCACAAGAAGCATTCGATGCACTTGCGAAATTCCTGAACCCGGTCGGCGTCTTCCTGGGAAAACTTCCAGTCGGTTCCCTTCTTGGGCTGAAACGGCGGGATTTTCTTGTTGACCGTATAGTTCCAGGAAACGTCGGTGACCAGGTCCTTGATCACTGGAAACGTCTTCATCGGTCTCACGGTAATCGGCTCATTCGAAGGCAACGTATCCATACGCGTCTTGCACGTGAGCCGCGGCCGCCCGTTCACCTCCGCCGAGCAGGAGCCGCACTTCCCGGCCTTGCAGTTCCATCGCACCGCGAGGTCCGGAGCCAAGTGCCCCTGAATGTAGTGCAGCGCGTCGAGCACCACCATTCCCGGAGCGATGGGCACCTTGTAGTCGACGACCTGTCCGCCGCCCTTGTCTCCGCGAAAAACGTTGAGAACCGCTTCGGCCATGAATTAGCTCCCCTGTACCGAGCGCCGGACGGCCTCATCCCACCGAGGAGGGACACCCGAGCCCAACAACTTCCAACGAGAGAACGACGTCGCACCCATAAGCGGCGCCAGCTCTTTCATCACTTCTCTGTGAGGCACTTTGGCAACGAAGTCCATCAAAGCACCGTCACTTTCCCAAACAGAAAGCGTCCAGAATTGCCGACTCCATATCTTGGCGCGCAACCGGTAGCCAATCGCTCCAGGAGAAACCAGAAGCTGCCGGTGAACCTGATAGGTGAACCGAAAAAACAATGGAATCTCGCCGTGCGAACGCAAAGGCAGATAGCTCAGCAGTGCGAGATACTGCTGGCCTTGGTTCACGCGAGCCAGCGCTTTCCACGGCAAATCCATTCTCTGCGCTCTCCACGATCAGCATCGCAACTCAACCGCAAGCAATCCGCTCACTTGTCTTCGTCCAAAACCTGCTGCAATTCCGCCGGCAAGGGCGGCTTCACATCCTGGCGAAGCGTCATGCCGGAAGCGTCGCGCTTAACGATGTTGTTCTTCGTGCCCCATTCCGCGCTGAGCTCCGGAAAGTCGATGCGACTGTGTGCGCCGCGGCTTTCCTCGCGCACCAGCGCGCTTCGCGCCACCGCTTCGGAAATGGTCAGCATCGATTTCAAATCCAGCGACAAATGCCAGCCCGGATTGAACATCCTCGAGCCTTCCACGCTTGTGTGCGTCCAGCGTTCGTTGAGTTTTCCCAGCTCCATCAGCGCCTTCTGCACATCCTCCCGCGTGCGGAAAATTCCCACCAGGCTTTGCATCGTCGTTTGCAGGTCGCGGTGAATCGCATAGGGACTCTCGCCGGTCGGCCGTTGAAACGCAGCCAGCGCGTACTTTTCCGCGGCGTCGATCTGCACCGGATCGACGCTTGCCGCGGAAGTCTCCTTGGCGTTTTTCGCCGCAGCCAAACCGGCGCGGCGTCCAAAAACGAGCAAGTCCGATAGCGAATTCCCACCCAGACGATTGGCGCCGTGCAGTCCCGCGGCTGCTTCCCCGGCCGCAAACAACCCTGGCAGCGTGCTCTGCGCCGTTTCCGCCTCCACACGAATTCCGCCCATCACGTAGTGGCACGTCGGCCCGACTTCCATCGGCCCCTTGGTGATGTCCACGTCGGCGAGTTCTTTGAACTGGTGATACATGCTGGGCAATTTCTTCTTTACGTATTCCGCCGGCTTGTGCGAAATATCCAGGTACGCTCCGCCGTGTTCGGTGCCGCGTCCTTCTTTTACTTCCGTGTAGATCGACCGCGCCACGACATCGCGCGTCGAAAGCTCCATGCGCTTCGGGTCATACTTCTCCATGAAGCGCTCGCCCAATTTATTGCGCAGGATTCCGCCTTCTCCACGCACCGCTTCTGTAACCAAAAGCCCTTGCACCCCCGGCGGCCACACCATTCCCGTTGGGTGAAACTGCACGAACTCCAGATCCATCAGTTCCGCTCCCGCTTCGTACGCCAGCGCCATGCCGTCACCGGTGTATTCCCAGGAATTCGACGTGATCGGCCAAGCTTTGCCAATCCCACCAGTGGCCATCACCACCGACTTCGCTTTGAAAACAACGAACCGTCCCTGTTCGCGCCAATATCCGATCGCACCGACGCACCGCCCGCCGTCGGTAAGCAAGCGCACGATCGTGCACTCCATGTACACGTCGAAGCCCTGCTGCACCCCGCGATCCTGCAGCGTGCGAATCATCTCCAACCCAGTGCGATCGCCTACGTGGCACAACCTCTTGTAGGTATGCCCGCCAAACGCCCGCTGCAAAATATTCCCATCCGCCGTGCGATCGAAAATCGCTCCCCACTTCTCCAGTTCGGTCACACGCTCCGGCGCTTCCTGCGCGTGCAACTGCGCCATACGCCAATTGTTCAGCATCTTCCCGCCACGCATGGTGTCGCGGAAATGCGGTTTCCATCCGTCCGCCGAATCGACATTGCACATGGCCGCAGCAATCCCACCTTCTGCCATTACCGTATGCGCCTTGCCGAGCAGCGATTTGCTGACGACACCCACGGACACGCCCTGCGCCAAAGCTTCAATCGCCGCTCGCAATCCCGCGCCGCCGGCGCCGATCACCAACACATCATGTTCGTGCGTCTCAAATCGCTCGCTCAAAAGATCCTCACATCTTGAATGGCGCCGCTCGATACCAGCCGCACATAGAAATCCGCAAATCCGACCGAAAAAAGGCTCATCCAGGCAAACAACATGTGCCGCTCGTTCAAGAAGGTGAGTCCCCTCCAAGCGGTATGCCGTGGCTTGCCAAACGTGGCGCAGGAAAAGCAATCGAGTTTTCCGCCTGCCAGGTGCCGCAACGAGTGGCAGGACAGCGTGTAGATGGTCAGCAAGCAAATGTTGACCAGCAGCACCAGCGTGCCCACGCCCATTCCAAACTTCCCATCAAAGAAGAAGGCCTGGATCGCGTCCTTCCACAAGAAAGCCAGAAAAATAATCGCCAAGTACAGCGCGTAGCGGTGCAGATTCTGGAGGATGAATGGAAACTTGGTTTCGCCGCTATAGGAACGCTTGGGTTCACCCACGGCGCAAGACGGTGGGTCGAGGAAAAACGCCCGGTAGTAAGCCTTCCGGTAGTAGTAGCAAGTCGCGCGAAAGCTAAGCGGCCCGCCCAGAATGAGAATCGCCGGAGAAAGTTTCCACCAACGATGATTCGCGTCGATCAGCGGCGAGTAGAATGGCGACAGGTAAGGCCCCCATTCGTAGAATTTCCCCTCGAACGCCCGCAAGGTCGCGTAAAGCCCAAATCCGCCCAGCACCACAATCACCGGCAGGACTTCCACCCACCACGCATCCCGCCGCAGGGTACTGCCTAAGCCGCTCTTCGCCGCAGAAGACCCACTAGCTGCCATCGATGTACCTCAGCGACGCATAGCCTAACGACAAACGCCCGGTTTGCAAATAGGTTTTCCTTATATTCGTTAAATTTTCTCATATCGGTTTCGTTCCGCCAACTTTGTGCGAAAATACAAGGTCACCAGCGCGGCCCCGATCACAAGAAAGACCGCGCCAGCGCAAACCGTTGGTGACCAGGAGATTCAATTCGTGGCTGCGAAAACTAACATCGGTATTCTGACAGGCGGCGGCGACGTCCCGGGCCTGAATCCCGTGATCAAGTCCGTCGTCTATCGGGCGACGGAGATGGGCCGCAAGGTCATCGGCATCCGCAAGGGCTGGGAAGGCCTCACGCACATGGCCGACTCGAATGAAGACCCCATCTACATCCGCCCGCTCACCCGCGACAACACGCGCACCATCGATCGCACCGGCGGCACCGTGCTGCACACCTCGCGCACCAATCCACGCAAAATGGCCGAAAATAAGCTACCGAAGCACATCGGTCCCGATCGCATAAAGAAACTGCCCTTCGACGGCAAGCACTATGACTTCACTCCCATCGTCCTCGAAAATCTCGACCGCCTGGGCATCGGCTGCCTGGTCACCATCGGTGGCGATGACACGCTGAGTTTCTCCGCGGCCCTTTCCGCCGCAGGCATGCCGGTCATCGCCATTCCCAAGACCATGGACAACGATGTCCAGGGTACCGAATACTGCATCGGCTTCTCGACCGCCATCACCCGCGCAAAAGAATTGATCACCCGCCAGCGCACCACGCTGGGCTCCCACGAACGCATCGGCGTATTCCGCATCTTCGGCCGCGACGCCGGATTCACCGCCCTCTACACCGCTTACGTAACGTCCACGCGCTGTCTTATTCCTGAATATCCGTTCGACCTCGATCACGTCGCCGAAATTCTCTCCCACGACAAGCAGGAGAATCTCAGCCACTACGCCGTTGTGGTCGTTTCCGAGGGCGCGGTCTGGAAACAGGGCAGCGTCGCCGAATACGGCGAAGCCGACGCCTACGGCCATCGCAAGAAAGCCGACATCGGGCAGGTTCTCGGAGACGAAATCCGCCGCCGCACCGGCGATGAAATCATGATCAGCGACTTAACCTACGACCTACGCAGCGGCGAGCCCGACGCCATCGACCAACTGGTGGCCATTACCTTCGCCAACATTGCCGTGGAGATGCTCTTCGACGGCGTCACCGGCCGGATGGTCGCTGTCCAAAACGGCTGTTACGCGCACGCCCCACTGCCCGCCGGATCGCTCGGCGCCCGCAAAGTCGACATTCCCTCGCTGTACAACACCGACCGCTACCGCCCCAGCTACGCGAGCAAGCTAGGCGCGCCGCTGCTCTTCAATCACATCTGACCAGTGCGCCCAACTCCGCTTTCCATTGGCCTGCTTACGTCTATAAGCTTATTGTTTCGGCTTTCCCTTGCGCCACAGGGGTACGGTCAGAAAGATTGCCGCAATTGACTGGAAATACCAACTGAGGAACATCGCTAGGCGGCCCCACCCATGCTAGCAGGATACATCCGCTCAAACTCCGGTTCGTCATGAAGCATCGCAAGGTCCGGATCCCGACGCGCCCAACCGGCGTCTTTAAACCCGGCCTCCCACGCTTTGCTAAGCACGCTTAATGCTTCGGACTTTTTCTTCAGAAAACAATACATACAAGCCGCGTTGTAGAGGATGGAAGCCTCGTCAGGCCGCAAAGTGATGGCCAGATTGGTCTCGCGCATCGCATCTTCAACCCGGCCTAGTTCGGCGTAATTACTTCCCAGCAGAATCCGTGCCCTCGCATCCTCCGGCACCTGGGCCAAGTGATTTTCCAGCGCCGCCGAGCACCGCTGCAAAATATTCTTGTTCACTTCGTATTTGCCCAGCGCATTCAGCGCATTCATGATCGGTACGTACGCGTTGTAGTCTTCGCCACTCGCCTCCAGCGCGACGTCCATCACGTCCACCACTTCCTGATACCGCCCCGCCGCGCACAGCGCCCGACACAACAGGTAATAGGCCCCCTCACAATCCCGCCTGCGCTCAATTGCCTTGCGCACCATCCGCACCGCTTCATCGTGGAGTTCTGTCGCATAGAGCACCCACGCCTGGCTCACCTGCACTTCCGGCAAATCCCACCGCAGCGCCACCGCTTTACCAGAAGCCGTTCTTGCCCGCTCCACCCAGATTTGGTCGCGGCTGTAATTGCAAAAAAACATCGCGCAGGCGTTGGCGCATGCCGCATAAGCCAGCGCAAAACTCGGATCCATGGTCACCGCGTTCTCAAACATTTGCAGCGAAAACTCCAGATCCTGCCGTGTCTGCCTCCGGGCATATCTCTTTCCCCGCAAATACAGATCGTAAGCCTGCAAATTCTCCGTAGGCTTGATCGCCAGCGCCTCAAGTTCCTGCGGAGACAGCGTCACCCGCAACGCTTCCGCAATCTTCCGCGCGATCTCGTCCTGCACCTCGAATACGTCTTTCATTTCCCGGTCGTACCGTTCCGACCACATCGGAAAATCGGTCTGCGTGTCCACCAACTGCGTATTGATCCGCAACCGGTTTCCCGCACGCCGCAAGCTTCCGGTCAACACATACGCGGCGTGCAATTGTTGCCCGATCTGCAAAGGCGTGACCTGCTTATCGCGAAACGCCAGCACCGTCGGTCGCGAAAACGTGTTCAACCCTCGAATCTTTGAAAGCTCCGTAATAATGTCTTCGGTAATCCCGTCCCGCAGGTATTCATCTTCCTTAGCCCCGCTCAAATTCTCGAAATAAAGTACCGCCAGCGATTTCGGACCCTGCTTCGCCGCCCCCGATCGCGAATCGGCAACCTCCGCAACCCGCTTCGAACCCGAATCCAGATCGCGTTTCAATCGGTTAAGATCGGTCTTCAACTCCGTAGCCGACTGGCACCGCAAATTCCGGTCCTTCTCCAGCAGCTTATCCAGCAGCCGCCCTAATTCCGGAGGCAAAGCCGAATTCACCTGCACGGCTGGAACCGGATCACGATTTAAGATCGCATCAAAGATCACCGCGGAGGTATCGCCCCGAAAAGGCAAAGTGCCCGTCGCCATCTGATACAAAACGGTCCCTATCGAAAACAAATCCGTTCGCGCGTCCACCAAGTGTCCCCGTGCCTGTTCCGGCGACATATACGTAACCGTTCCGACCGACGATCCCGGCGACGTCAGTTCTTGGCCCACTACCGTTTCCATTCTCGAAGGCGAAGAATTCGCTTCGCTTGCCGGATTGACCCGCTCGATCTTCGCCAAACCAAAATCCAGTATCTTCACCTGGTTTCGTGCGGTCACGAAGATGTTCGCCGGCTTGATGTCCCGGTGCACGATTCCTTTCGAGTGTGCCGACTCGAGCGCATCCGTAATCTGGATCGCCACCCCTAGCAGCAGGTCGATAGCAAATGGCTGCCGCCCTATCTTCTCCGCGAGCGTCTGTCCTTCCAGCAATTCCATCACGATGAAATGCTGCCGCTCGTGTTGCTCGATAGCGTGAATGGTGCAGATATTAGGGTGGTTGAGCGCAGACGCAGCCCGCGCCTCCCGCTGGAATCTCTCCAGCAGTTGCGAATCCTGCGCCATCTCATGCGGCAAAAACTTCAAAGCCACACGTCGGCCCAGCCGCGTGTCCTCCGCCTCGTAGACGACACCCATGCCGCCGCTGCCTATCCTGCGGCTGACGATGTAGTGAGAAAAAGTCTGACCAACCACCGAGTCCGAGCCCGTCATGTCCGCACGATACTAGCCCGCGGCCTAAAGGCGGTCAAGCCGGCCAAAATCCAACCGCAGAAGCGGGAGTTCCGAGTTCTGCAGGTTGACGCCGCACAGTTTACTCGGCTCGTTGCGAGCCCGACGTCGTTGTGTCACCAAACCGAACATTCTCATTTTGCGCCGGAAATGCCTCCTCTCATTGTGACTCCTCGCGTTGACTTGCCCCGCCACCCAAACTAAGATGCGCTGTTCCCGTTACGCGTCCTAAACAAGCGCATTTAACTCCACCGGAGGGGCTCTGTGAGTGACTGGCGATTCGCTCAAAAACATCCCGCAGAGGAACTAGCCCAATTGCACCTGTATTCCTTCAAAAAATGCGTGAGCGGCGTCGAAATCGATTTCACCATTACTGTCAAGGAGTTCGCCGCTCCTCCGCCTGGCCAATACTTTCGCTACTTCGCGCAAGCCGACAAGCCCATCAACACAAGAATCGCCCCATTTCTCGCCTCCGGCTGGGGCAACTCCATTCTCGAAGCTCTCACGGGCTGCACCCGCGCCATCCGCGAATTCCCGTGCGAGGAAGGCGAAGCCTCCTCGACAGAAACCGCCGCCGGCGCGTGAGTCGCTCGACCGCTTGCCGATTGGACATCGCTCAACAATTTTGCTACACCCGCAGTTGTAGCGGCCGCTTTCCGAAGCGGCGCTTTTATCCCAGACCAGCATCGCGCCACACGGAGGCCCTGCGTGGAAATCACCCGAAAAGAAATCAGCCCCGGCGTCGTCGCCCTGGAGCTAAGGGGCCAACTGCAATCCGGCGTCGAGTGCGTGCGTCTCGGACAAGCTATGGATGAATTGCTGCACGAAAAACAAACCCGCGTTATCCTCGACCTCTCAAAGACCACAAAAGTAGACAGCGCCGGCCTCGGCAAAATCGTCAATTGCCTCTCGCGCCTGAAGACTTCCGGTGGAACCATGTACCTCGCCGGCGTCTCCGAAATGGTCGCCGGCCTGCTGAAAATGACCAAAGTCGATCGCCTGGTCAAAGTCTACCCATCCGCCCAAGAAGCGGCCCAAAGCTTCCCCACCACCCAATAGCGCGCCCAAAACTTGTAGTGGCACAGCATTCCCGCGCCCCCAACGCCCAGCCTTCAACAAACGGGATGATCCGGAACCGACCGATTGTCATCCTGAGCGGAGCGAAGGATCTCAACCGTTCAGATTGGCGGCGACTTTGCAGTCGCACTTTCCAATCCCGCTAAGCCGAGGCCGCCACCGCCTCGCTCTTCCGTGCCGCCTCCCACAACGCCACATACGGCCGCAACTCCCGCATCATCTTCTCAAACCCCGCCAAATCCAAAGACTGGGCCCCATCACTGATTGCCTTCTCGGGCGCAGGGTGCACCTCCACAAGCAACCCGTCCGCCCCAATCGCCACCGCAGCCCGCGAAAGCGCCGGCACCAAGCTCCGCTTCCCGGTAGCATGGCTCGGATCCAGAATCACCGGCAGATGCGTCAACTCATTCAAAGCCGGAATCGCCGCAATATCGCAGGTATTCCGCGTCTCGGTCTCAAACGTCCGAATCCCCCGTTCGCACAAAATCACATTCGGATTCCCATGCGCCACAACATATTCCGCCGACATCAAAAGCTCTTTGATCGTCCCGCTAAGCCCGCGCTTCAAAAGCACCGGCCTCCCGCACTTCCCGAGCGCCTTCAAGAGCACAAAGTTCTGCATATTCCGAGCCCCAACCTGCATCACGTCCGCATACTGCACAATCATGTCCACATCGCGATCGCTCATCACTTCGGTAATGATCGCCAATCCAGTAGCAGCCTTAGCCTTTGCCAGCAATTTCAGTCCTTCCTCCTCCATCCCCTGAAAATCATAAGGAGAAGTCCGCGGCTTAAACGCCCCACCGCGCAGCATCTTCGCCCCCGATTTCGCCACGCCCTCCGCCGCCTGCATGATCTGTTTCTCCGACTCGACCGAGCAAGGCCCCGCCATCACGATAAACTCATCCCCGCCAATCTCGATCCCATTCACCCGAATCCGCGTCCGCCCGGCCTTAAACTGCTTGCTCACAAATTTGTAAGGCGCCGATATCCGCATCACCTTCTCCACCTGCGGCATCGACTCCACCGACTCCATACAAGCCGTCACATCCCCCACCCCCACCACGCCAATCACCACGCGCTCCTCCCCCTCAATCGAGTGCACCTTGTACCCAAAGTGCGCCACCTGCGCCCGCACCTCATCAATCTCCGACCGAGTAGCATGCAACTTCATCGAAATAATCATCGCCCCTCTCCTGTCTCGCGAATTTCCGTACGCCGCCACCAAACGCCCAGCATCGGCTCCCAACTCTCCGTGCCCTCTGTGTTAATCTTTTTCCGTCCTTTTCTTGCCGTTCCCTTCCAGCTTCAAACTGTCAACTGTCGCTCCTAAAAAGCAAAAAACCCACTCAACTTGCGAGTGGGTCGAATCTCTCTCTTGTCTCTCTACTTACAAATTCGCCCCTCGCCCAATTGTATGTGGGTCCCAAAAGCGAAACCAATAAGCGTAGGCGCTGTAATTCACGCCCGCAGTGTATGCCCTACTCCCCGACATTTCAACGATTATCTTGCGCAATAAATTCGTATAGACCGAACGCTCACCGTCCGAGCCAAGGGTAAACCGCTTGTCGTTGCCGCGCCGGGTCCTATGGTTCACCGTGTTCGGCCGCACGAAGTGTTGCATAGGAAGACTCCCGCCAGCGTGTGGCATCGGAGTCCTCGGCACCGATGCGCAACCACCGCGCTGGGAATTTCCTTCGGGGAGCTTGGATGCTAAAAAGTGGATCCACAAGGAAAGATTGAGGTGAAAGGCCGCGAGTGGAAGAACCCGCGTGCTGGTCTACTACTGCGCCGCGCTGTTGCCGGAAGTCGACCTTCGGATCCAAACTCAGTCCTTGTGTGAAGAATGTCTGGGGCCGAAGTGTAAGGCATGCCTTGAGGTCTTCGATCCCTGACCCGCTGCGGCGCTACTGCGAATTGGGTGATCTTCATTCTTAGAGATGTATCGTCGAATCGAAAGTCCTCGCCCGGGAACTCTTTCAGCGCGGCTTACCAGCCGTATCCGATGAGCAAGGCGCCATACTGAATAAGTACCTTCGGGCCAATCCCCGCGTTCTAGATTCAGAAAAGCAAAACCGCGACGCGGAATCGCGTGAATCCCTGCGAACTCCCCGCCTCGCAAGCCCCCACTGCCGCCGCCCGGTACCTTCCGCTCTGCACCTTTTGTTCCAGATCCGCCGGCAATCGGCGCAAGTCTCCCGTTTCGTAGCGAACCACCAGCGCCGGTCGCGTTCCCGACCAGCCGCGGTCGGCCTCGCAAGTCTTGCGCGCATCCTCCGTGGTCCCGATCGCGGTTGCCGCATTTCCATTCGGTGCCCCCGGGATCGCCGTGGCTGCACCCGATCCCGAGGCGTTCGCGCTCGCTGTACTCAAGCTGGATCGGTTCGCCACCGCCTGGATGCTGCCCGCACCGCCGCCACTGGCTTCGCCGACCGCCGGCGCACCGACCGCGCCGGCGCCGAAATTCGCGACCTGCAACCCGCGGGCCGTCAGGGCTGCACCGACTTGCCACTCCTGCTCCGCAAGACTCAAGCTGGCAACGGACTGCGAAAAATCCTCCACAGCGAACAGCATCCCTGTTGCGCCGCCCGCAAGACCTGCTCCCGCCGCGCTCGCATCGTCTCGCCGCGCAGTGCCAACCACGGCGATGCCGATCGCCGTCAGCTCCGGATCGAGCAGGTTCGCGCGATGCGGAGGCGAATGCATCCAGCTCGAATGAATCACCGCTGCCGACAGACCTTCAGCAACATTCTCGGCGATCTCGGTGAAACGCGCGCCGGCAACTCGGGCACGATCCTGCAGCGGAGGTTCTCCCGGAAACTGGTGCGACAACGCATTCCGCTGCGCCATCAGCAGCGCGTGGTCGTGTGCGGCGTTTGCCAGCGCATTGTCCCAGCGCAATTGCGCCAATCCCTGCGCCGCGCGTTCGCGGTTCGCCGCGTCGAACAACGCGCGTTCCGCCGCAACGGTTTGCGGCTGCGCGTGCACGACGATGAGGTTCGCGGAGAGCACCACCGCGATCAGCAGACAAATCGTGAACAATCGCGCGGCACAAACATCAACCCTTTCCGCGGAAACGTGATGGTTGCGGAAATCTCGTTGAGCCGAACGAATCTCGGGCGAGCAAATTCCCGGCAAATCAATCTCAAGTGAGCGAAAATTGCGCGGTTGAATTTCTTGCTCACCCATTTCGGGCGAGAGAAAACCTAAAAAGCGAAGCGGCATAAAAGCCCCCTTCGCTAGTTAAACCCGGGAAGAACTCCGTCGGTTGGGAGTCGAGGTACAGTCGTGCACTGAGAAGAAGCTGGGCGTTGGTACAGTGTTCGTTCGGACAGGCGAAATCGAAGGTTCGATGTTAGAGGTTTGAACTTAGAAATCCAAAGTCAGAAACCCCTTCGCTTTTATTTTTGCATCTCTATTTCCGACGAACAGTCTCGCGGGAGCGTTTTTAATCCGGCCGCAACTGTCATGGAAGCTACCCCCTAAGGGTAACTGAAGGACCTCGCCTCTGAGGCCTTCCACCCAAAAACCGCCAACATCGAATTGCCCCTGCGAAAAATTTAGCCGCGGACGTGGACGGCGCTGAAGCTTAGGATGACGTGGCCGCCGGCGGTGGGCCGGCCGAAGCTCAGCATGGGGCGAAAACGCGAGAACAGCAGCATCTGGTCGAGCTGGTGGCGCAAATCCACGCTGTGGGGGCCGGAGAGAATCTGGTAGCCGACCATCCCGCCGTGGGCATCCACCGTTACATCGAGGAGCAGACCGTGCGGCAGGGCCAGCTCGGAATCGTGCTGTTCCGGTGCCCAGGCTTGCGGATAATCCGAGAGCGAGATGAGCTCGGCTGGCCGCAAAATGTTGAGAGGAACATCGTTTTGCACGGCGCGCACGGTGATGCCTGGCACGATGAGTTGCAGCACCACGACGAACACGAGAATGGCAGAGAAGAATCCGCCGGTCGCGGGCAGGGTGATGGGGCGAAAAACGTTGTCGAGCAGAATCTCGGCGCGGTCGCGCATTCTGCGCCAGGTGCTGGGTGCATCCTGTCGGGCGGGCGATTGCGCCGCGGCCACGCGGATGCGCGTCGCAAGATCCGCGGGAGGAACACTCCTGGGGACACGCGACAGTAGGGCGCTCAGTTTGCGGAAGCGCTCCAACTCTTCGCGGCAACCCGCGCAGCTATCCAGGTGTTCACGAACCTGGACGCGGCTGCGCACCTGGGCGGCGCCGCTGATAGCGTCGTCCATGTAGCCTGCCAAATTTGCACGAACGGTAGTGCATTTCATGGGAGTTCCTCGCTCGCGGAACTCTCCCGCGCGAACCTGCTGCGTGCAGAAATGGTATCGGCGCGGGACCCAAAATGTGGGGCGAAGGCTGGGCGCGGCATGCGGCTCGATGCGGCGCGCGAAGCGGAAGAGGACGCGGTAAGGCGCGCCCCTATATTGGCGCGGCCATTTGAGTACGCTGATGGCGAGCGGTCATTTTCGGATGCGACCGCGGAGTTGTCTTCGGCATGCGCGATCGCGGAGCGATCAACTCCATTAGCGATCGCGGAGCGATCAACTAGCAGCGGCTCGAGAAGGTCTTTGAGGGCGCGGCGGCCGCGGAGGATGCGCGACTTCACTGTGCCGGCGCTGCACTCCAGCACTTCGGCGATTTCTTCGTAGCTTAGGCCTTCCAGGTCGCGCAAAATCACAGCGCTGCGGAAGACTTCGGGAATTTCCTGGAGCGCGTTTTGCACAGCAGCTTGAATTTCGTGCGCCGCGAATTGCTCGAACGGCGTGGCGGCGAGATCTTCGATTTCGATCGCGGCGTGCCCTTCTTCGGGTTCGGCGTCGATGGAAACGTTTTTCTGCAGATGGCGTTTGAACCAGCGCTTGTGGTTCAGCGCTTCGCGAATGGCGATGCGATACAGCCAAGTCTTCAGCGAACTGCCTTGCCGAAAACTGCGAATGCCGCGAAACGCCTTCAGGAAAACTTCCTGGGTCCCGTCGGCGGCGTCAGCAACATCTCCAAGCATACTCAAGATTAAATTGTAGACCGGGCCGTGGTAGTGGGTGACCAGCCAGTCGAATGCGGTTTCCGAACCAGCCTGCAGCTCGGTTACGAGCCGCGATTCGTCGACGCCCCACGAGAGAGCACTGGCCCAATCAGACAATGCCGGCCTTTCCGGCCCGGCGGTAAGGTCCGGACCTTCCTGACCCATCAAGCGCGAACGTCTTGCGAACGGGTTCGGCATCCCGAAATGCCTCGATGCCCGATGTCCGCTCTACTGGCTTAGACACCGAGAGGGGCGGAACTGTTTCCGCCGTTGCGCTAATTCTGACACCGAGTGCCCAGTACTGCAATGGTCCGGTGGACATGGAACCTTACCCCGAGCACGCCGCAAAGTCGGTGAGTTCGGCTGGTTCACAATTTGCCCGCTCCGCTCCCTTTTTCTTTAAACACTGATTCTAAACATGTTACGCCCATATTTTTGGCGCAAGTGGCGGCGACTGGAAAATGACTCTCTCGCATTGACAATTCATCCTAGAAGCGGTGGGTGCCCGAGGTTCGGTTTTTTTGAACCTGGGTCTTGGGGTTGTCGTTTGCTTCTCACTCCTCAACGGAGATGCGAACCAATCCGCCTTCGAACGAAGCAGGCCGACGTTTTCTTCCCGTTCGCTCGGCGCGAACGGTCGGCCTGCGTAGAGAGGAATCTCTGTTCGGGTTTTGACTTGGATGGCTCGGCACCGGCGGCAAAAGCAGGTACCTCGCGGGGAACTCGAGAGAACAACTGGGATAAGGCGGAGTTTCGAGGTTCGAGGTTCGAGGTTTGGCTAGCGGCGGTTGGTGCCGAAGAAATAGGCTAGGCTGACGACGGCTCGGAAGTCATTTTGACCGTGGTAGGCATTGGGGACGGTTAGGTAGGAGGCGCGGAGGTAGTCGCCGCCAGCCCTGACTGCCAGGGAACGGGAAATCTGGTACTCGACGCCGCCCCCGAGCGCGAGCGCCGGTTGGTTGATGAAGCCGGTGGTGAACCCGTGCGGGCCGGGAACTGCTCCGGTGATGCGGGCGCCGCCGCCGAGGACGTGGGCGTACGTGGTTAGTCCCTTGTTGCGGGTGAGATAGAAGACGGGCCCGACGAGGTAACTGAGAACGTCGGCGTGGCGGGTGCTGCCGTTCACGTCGGAGCCGCGGACGTAGCCGAGATCCAGGGTTACGCCGAAGCGGGGACGGAAATCGGCCGTGAAGGTCGTGTCCAGTCCGTTGAGGCCGGCCCGATCCGGTTGTAGGCCGAGGTTGAAGTACGAATAGCCGACACTGGCGCTGAAGACTGGTCCGGTCGCGGCAATCTTGGGCTCTTGAGCGATGGCGGGGATCGCGCCGAGGAGAAGGCAAACCAGTAGCTTGGTCAAGATCTTCATGGTCCGACACGCCCTAAGCAACTGCGACTCCGAAGGCTGGTGGGCGGGGTGCCGACACAGCGGTCCTTCGGATTTGGTGTTGCCGATTGGTCCTTGAAAAGGATACCACCCCGGCCATTCTATTGGGAGGTACTAGAGCGAGGTGCGCGACCCTTCTAATAACTCTTAAGGTTCAGGCCTCCGCGGCTGAAGCCGTGCCCTCCCGCGCTCATACGGACTCGGAAAGGGCCGTCAAAGATCGCCCTCTCAGCACCGCAGGGTGTGGCACCCGGCGCAATCACTTTGACAACACCTCAACTTTACGCGCTCTGGGGGCGGTAGGCGCCCATTAGTCTGGCGATCAGTACGGCCAGGTAGAGGACGCCGAGGATGGATTCCAGTACCGAAACAGAACGGGCTTGGGCGGTGACCGCGGTGATTCCGGCGGCGCCGAGCGAGGTCATGGTGCAGAAACTGTAATATATGAAATCGAAGCGGTCAGGAAGGGCGTGGAGGTTGGTGTGCGGATCGAGGAAGAAGGCCTTGGGCTGGAAGGCGGCGACCAGTCCGTAGACGCTGGCGAAACTGAAACCTACCAGCAGGTAGATGCAGAGGGCGCCGAAGATGGTTTCGGAGTTGGGGCGTTCGCCGGCGAATACGTGGCGGAAAATGACCACGACGATGATGATGTCGAAGAGAAAACTGAGGACGATGTTGGATGTCGAGAGCGCGCTGGCGTCGGCTTTAGGAAGTACAATGCGTTGCACTAACGCGGGAATGGCGAGCGCGATGGCGAGGATGAGCAGGCTGCGGTGGATTTTGGCGGCGTAGACGCTAATGAGAATGGCGAAGCTTCCGATCAAGCGGAAGGCGTAGAAACCGAAGTGGCTGGCTTCGGCGTAGGGATAGAGGATCAGCGTGGCCAGCAGAAAAACGAAGAGCAGAAAGAACCGGTGGCCGGTGAGCGCCGCCCGCTGCTCAGGCTGAAATGCGTGTTTCATGTGCGTTTGACCTGGTGTAAGCGACTGAGAGGATATCATCGCGGTATCGGCTGTGGGGGGGCGCGCGGGGGGCTGGGACGGAAAAGGTCGAGGGAAGAGCGCGGGCGCGGCGCTGCTTACTGCAGTCAGTGATGCAGAAGCGTTGGGGATGGCAACGATTCATGGGCTGCGAAAACTCCCGCACGTTTTCCAACGGCTTCGAAGCATAGATTGGGCTAAATCGAAGAAAAATTGAGGGTTTCTCGCGGCCCGTTCGGGCGGGTTTCCGCCTAGTTTCCGCTTACAGCATGACTGGCCGGGAGGTCAGTTGTGACCAGCGTGCCCGAGGCGGAACAATAGAGATTGCAAAGTGTGTGGTGCGGCTTTCCGGGTCAGATCGCCGGGCGCAAACGATGCTGAATGGCTCGAACAAAAAGACGACAGGTGGCGGCCGCGCTGGCCGGAAGTGGGCGAAACAGCGAGCGGTGCGGCGGTGTCTTTTCGTGGCTTCGGTCGAGGTGACCGAGTCGCGTTCGGGTACTCGTCTTTCGGCGCGAACGTCGGAAGTGGGACTCGGCGGCTGCTATGTTGACGCGCTGAATCCGTTTGCCACCGGGACACAGGTGAACCTGCGCATCGTTCGAGACCAGGGGATCTTCGAGGCCAAGGCGAAAGTGGTCTATTCGGATCCGAGTTTCGGGATGGGGTTGTCGTTTACCGAGATGGCGCCGGAGCAGCGTCTGATTTTGGAGAATTGGCTCGAAGAGATTGTGCTGCAGCTTCGGCCGGTTGCGCAGTAGTTCTTCCAGAAGTTCCTACCGTAGTTTCTCGAGGTTAATTTCGACGCGGGTCTGGCAACGGTTGGATGGCTAGCCACAGTCGGAGTGTATTGATTTATGCGCTCGGCTCGTGAGGCAATTCCCTTTTCGAGATGAAAGATCAAATCGGTAGTTGGGCGGAGGCGGCGCTGAGGTAGCGCGACTCGGCAGAGGGTGAGCTATACTGCGGGCCGAGGTGATCTCATGTCGAATTTACAACCAGAGCAGGCGATGGTGGCGCTGCGCATGGCGCTGCCGGCGATTCAGAAAGAACATCAAACCACGCGAAGCGTCATTGAAGCCATTCCGCTGAACAACGGCGATTACCGGCCGGAACCCGTGGCGAAGACGGCGCTGGAATTGGCTTGGCACATTGTCGCGGCAGAACACCGGTTCTACTCAGGCGCGGCCGCTGGGGAACTCGACTTCACGCCGAGACCACGGCCAGACAATTTGAAAAATTCAGCGGATATCGGCAAATATTACGGGGAATCGTTCGCAAAGGACTTGGAGGCGTTGAACAAAGCGTCCGGCGAGCAGCTGGCGAAGATGATCGATTTTCGTGGGATGTTTCAATTGCCGGCAGTCGGATTTCTCGACCTCGGCTTGCGGCATTCGATTCATCATCGCGGGCAATTGTCGGTGTATTTGAGGCCGGCGGGCGGAAAGGTGCCGGCGATCTACGGCGAGAGCTACGACTCGGCGGAAGCGAAAAAGACGGCGGGGACGGCTTAGGACGATTGAAGAGGCTGGATGCAGAAGACTGGGCCGTCGGCGCACGTTTAAGGGCGAACCAGCGGGCGCTGCAGCGCGATCTTGCCGAGCAGGGGCACAGCGCTGCTGTGCCCCCTGCAAGAGACGCGCTAAGAAAGAGGCCGCGACATTGTCGCGGCCTCTTTTATGCCAGTTCCAGGTTGTGTAATTCGGCCTTATGAGCCAGCTGACGTGCTGCGGGCGCGGTCTGCTTTGTCGACCGAGGCTTCGCTCGTCGAAGAAACGTCTTCGCCGCCGGTGCCCTTCAGGATTTGCTTCGAGCGGTTGACTTCGTCCGAAGTCGAGCAATGGACCGAGAGAAGGATGCCGCCCTTCTGGATGATGCCCTCGTAGCGTTTGGCCTCAAATTCCGGGATGCCCAAGCCCACGAGCGCGCCGGTCAAGCCGCCGACAGTGCCGCCGACCCCCATGCCGGCCAGAGTGGCCATGATGGGTCCTGCCGCGATGAGCGGACCCACGCCGGGGATAGCAAGGGCGCCGATTCCGGCCAAGAGCCCGAGGGCGCCGCCCAGAACGGCTCCCGTGCCGGCTCCGGTGGTCGCACCTTCTGGTGCTTTCGTGTTTTTCTCCGTGCCAATCTCGCGCGTGCCGAGATTTTCCGGCAGGAGTACGGAAATGTCTCCCGCGGCGAATCCCGCGCTCACCAAAGCTTCAGCGGCTTGTTCGGCGCCGTTGCGAGTGGAGTAAATCCCGAAGACTGCGGTTTTCTTGTCGGCCATGCTATTTTCTCCTTTTAAATTTTTCTAAAGTCTATGCATCCAAACCTTTGTTAGGACTTCGGTGGCGCTACATGCAAGTGATTGCTCACGTTTCCGTCACCCGCCACGGCGACGGCTTTGGCTTCGATGGCAGCCTTTTCCTCTTCGGACCGCACCGGTCCGCGCAGCGTCACTTTGCCGTCCTGGCTGATGATTTTGATGTTGTGCGCGTACATGGAAAGCGACTGGTCGTTGTGAAGAGCCATACGAATTTTTTTCGTAAGGTCGCGGTCGGCAGGATTCATTTTCTGTTGGTCGGCGGTGGGTGCGTTTGTGTTCTGGTTGGCCTTGCTGTTGTCTGGGGCTGCTTGTTGCGGGTCCTGATGCGACATGACTTTCGCGGGCATCGATGCCCCGAGGAACAGGCAAGAACCCAAAACCACCACTTCTATTCCAAGTTTTCTGCAAAGGGTCATACGCTCTCCTAACGCTGGTCACGATAGGCCGAACGGGGGCAGGTGGGTATCGGGCAAAAGGTGTAATTGGAATAGGAAAATCGCGGTAGGTAACGGAAACAAGCCGGAAGTCGCTGCGTTTCGCAGGGTGTGAATTCACGACTCCAGCCTTCCAGCTGAACTGGTGAGGAAGCAGACAGTATTGTTCGCGACTGTGTTTTCGATCGTGGTGAACCTGGCTTAACGGTGCGATTGAGAAACGGGATATTTTCCAGATGAAACCGCGAGAGGGCCCGGGGCTAGGTTCTCGTCCTGGACTCAACGTAAGCCGCGGCAGGAACCGCGTTCACCAAGACAACCAGTGTGTAGACTCCCAGCATGATTCCAAAAGGCATTTCGGGAAGCGAGATGAGCGCGGCAACAATCGCAAGAATGCGCGCCGACCGCTGTCCAGCGAGCAACGTGACCCCGGCCAGGATGCCGAGAACGCCACAGGCTGCGGACCAGAGTATGATTCCGGTATAGACGAAATGAAAGACGCTCATCAGCGTGAAAGGATCCGGCACGCGTGTCAGCAAAGCACCAAACATGAGCGTCGCCGTCGTCGTGAAGGCGATCAGCCACAACGTCATGGCCAAGCGAAGCACGCCATAGACAATCCAGCATGCCCCGAGAACTCTCGGCTGAGTGCTGGTCAGGCTTTGGCTGCCGTAGAAAAGCGGTGCGTCCGAGGTCATATTTCCTCCTGGCGTGATCCGAGGTTATTGGCGAAACCCGCCGCGCAACGCTATTTCTTCGCTTTGGCTCGCCGGCTGACTGCGCGCTTGGCGCGGCTGATGGTACGACTTGTAGTCCGCGCAACTCTGCTCTTCTTGACGTTGCGCGAGGCTTGCCGGGCCTTGCGGACAACCTTCTTGCCTTCGCGTTTCACACTGCGGGTTACGTTATGTCCCGAAAGTGCTTGCTTAGCGGCACCGGCAGCGGCGTCTGCTTTAGCGGCGAGCGCGCCCAGAGTCGAACCGATCGATTCCGCTACGCTAATGAGAATGGCTTGATCCTTTGACTTGTGCGTCCGAGGTGTCTTCATGATCGCTGGGCTCCTTTGGTTTCCCTATTTTTCATTGTCAGAACCGCGTTCCTGCGAACGCCGTCGAAAAAACTCATCCACGACCGACGCGCACGGTTGACCCAGCGCGTCCGCGCACGACAACCGTTGCACGGTGCAACTTTAAACGGGTCTGCGGCCTTGGATCACACGAATCAGGATAACGATGATCGCCAGTACCAGCAGGATGTGAACGAATCCGCCCAGCGTGTACGAGGTGACCAGGCCTAGCAGCCAGAGGATAATCAGGATTACCGCAATCGTCCAAAGCAGATCCATTTTCGTGCTCCTTAGAAAAATTTCGCGTTCGAAATCCAGTCCGAGCCCAGCAATAGTGGCAATGGTCAGCGTTTACGACGACGCGTTGCGTGCATCGCGATAGGCGCCTTCGGCGGTGTCGGCGACTTCGTTAACGAATTCCTTGGCGTCTCCCATATTCTTGCGAACGCGGCGAATCACGGTCTTGCCGCGATCCACAGCGTCATCGAGACCGTCCTGCGCGGTCCCGCGAATCAGGTCGCGCGTATCCTCGCCGGATTGCGGGGCGAAGAGCACGCCCAGAGCGGCGCCAGCGCCCAAACCAATGGCAAATGCAGAAAAAACCTGCGGCCATGCATTGCGACGACGAATCATGACTTTCTCCTGTAATTCGACTGCTGTAATTCGAGCTTCCACTCACGCTTATGGTTATGTATGCCCTGGTGCGAACTTTTACGAGTCGGCGCACGATAGCGCGGAGACTTTCCGGCGAACATCGGGTAAAGGACGTAGCGACTCCCGCATGTTCGTGTAGGTACCGAGGCGCTGGCAGGAATAGGTAACCCGGCCTAGACCTCATTTCGCGTTACTCCCTTGGAGTTTTGCGACAATCTGCTGGCTTGCCTGGTCGAAGACGAAATAGTCTCCCGGAGCGTTGGCAGAAAGCTCAAGCAATCGGGCTTTGGCTGTCTCGAGACTGAAAGCAGCTTCCAGCCACATAAAACTGCCATCGAGATGACGTCTCAAGATATCGAACGGAGCGGTAGGCACGTGTTCCTTTCCACCAAGTTATTTCCATCGGTAGAAGGAGCATTCGGGTGGCCTTATGTGCGCGTGTCTCGCGGTCGCAGTAAATGAGGGATTTACGGGCTACGTCAGGTAAACTCCCGCATGAAAAATACGGAAAATTTAGTAGTACAGGACTGCGTCATTTTGGCGTGGAAAACCGCATTTCTACAGACCGACGCATCGGAGTCAGGGGGCCGCCGATCCGCAAAAAAAAGTGTAGGCGCCCTACAACGTGGTCAGAACTATCTGGTGGACCCCAGCGGGATTCTGAAGTTCCTTCAATTCCATCTTACATGGCCATTTTGCCGGTTGGTGGCAGCAGATCCATGACCCTCCAGAACTCCTGCATTTCCTCGGGCGTCCCAAAGGAGACCCGAAAGTATTTCTCCATCGCGGGAATGCGAGGAGCGACTAGCACGTTGTTCTTCTTGAGGTGATCTAGCACCATATCGACCGGGCGCAAGGGATCCATCATGGTGAAATTGGCATGCGAATCTAAGGCGCGGAGCATCCGGGTGTTGACCGCGTTCATGAATTCCTGACGGTCATCGGAGTTGCGCTTGATGGCGAGACGCACATAGCCGACGTCGTCGACAGCTGAGGCGGCGGCTCTGGCGGAAATCACAGTTGTACCGTATCGCAATTGGCTCGCCGACAGCCGGCGCAATACCTCCGGTTCTCCCACGGCGTAGCCAACCCGCATTCCCGCGAGACCATACACTTTGGAAAAGGTCCGGCAGACAATAAGACGCGGGTCATTAAAAAAGACATCCAAGAAGGATGAATAACCCAAATGAGGCTTTACGAAGTGACAATAGGCCTCGTCGATTAGTATTGTGAAATTTTCGGGCAGTTTGCGGATAAAGGACTCGATATCACTGCGAGGAGTTAGTGTACCCGTGGGGTTGTTGGGGTTGCAGATATAGACGAGACCAGCTGAATTTCTCGCACCTGCCAGCATGGCTTCCAAGTCGTGCTCAAACCTCTTAGTGAGAGGGACATCGACGACCTCGGCCCCGGCACTCCGGGCAAAACCAGCAAGAGCCGGGTAGGTCGGCACGGCTTGAATGAGCCGTTTGCCGGGACCAAGCAGGGCTCCCGCAGCCAAACGCAAGATCTCCGAGGAGCCGCAGCCGAGAAGAAGCTGTTCATCCTTGATCGCATGAAGAGCCACGAGTTTGCCGCGCAGTAACTCGTAGTCTGTGCGCGGGTACCGATTACTCAGCGACGGAGCCTCACGCAAGACGGCGAGCACCTTCTCCGAGGGCCCGTAAGCATTCTCGTTATGATCCAAGAGGATTGGCTGCCCGGGTTGCCTCGTGCCCCGTGGGGGCCGCAAAACCTCCGCGAGTGACAGGCCTCTGACCGATTGCCCGGCTGCCGCAGACAGGGCGCCAGCGCTGAACCTTCGAAAAAGGTCTCTGCGTGAGATGGACATCGGTACCCTCCTCAGTCTCGATGGTCAGAAATCATCACCCGCAGCCTTCCGTCTGGGTGAGTGACGCGTGGGCCGGGCGGCCTGGAAATACGAGCCCGCCTTCCAGCATCGACCTGGGGAAGATCCCGGATTGAAGTTTTGCGGCCGCGATGCGGGCAATGTCAGCCCGAGGCTTGAGTTTAGCCGCTTTGAGTGAAGGGAGCAGCTAGGTCAAACCGCCGAATGCGCCAATGTGGCACGGGCGGACGCCACGGCTTGATACGTGCTCTCCGGATCCTAGTTTGCGTATTTCCAGGTCAAAATCTGTTGGGTGGCTGTCAGCCCTCCGGTGCCTCCGGTGAACCCGGCATACGCGGTGTTCCCTCCCACTGCCGCCGGTAGGTTGACGGTCCAGGAGGTCGTGAACGTATCCGCCGGTGTGGTCGTGTCCGTGATCGTTAGCGTCAGAGTCGTCCCGTTGTACGCAACCTGCGCACTCATGATGTCTCCGCTGTGCAGGTTGACCCCGCCACCCAGCGTTATGGCCGGAACAGTAGGTGATGCCCCGCCGACGTACAACCCCGTCGAGTTGTTGCCTTCCCCACTGTTGCTGAACAAATCGAACTTTACCCCCGCACTATTGCCGATCCCGGCGAATCCCAATCCACCCCCGTCGGCACCCAACGCCGTGACGCCAGCGTTCTGCAGAACAAACATGAAACCGTCGGCGTTCGGGTTGGTCAGTTGGAACGTGAAGCTGCTGGTGAACGACTGCACATTGACGGGCGTGGTCCAGTACGCGCTACCCGCTTGAGAGCCGGTTGCGTTGGTGAGTTGCAGTGCCGTGCCATTCAGCACCGCGCTCCCATTCAACTGCATCCCTGTCGCCGAGAACCCGGAACCAAAGTTGATCGCTGTTGTACCGCTACCCTGAATGGTGATCACCGATGTCGCGGTTGCACTGGTGGAATAGCTTGGAGCCGTGGCGATGGCATTCACTGTCGTGGTCGCTGCAACCGTGAACGTCCCGCCATACTTGGTGGACCCAGTCGTCGGTGTCGTCCCATTCAGCGTGTAGTAGATCGTCGACCCCGCCGTGCTGTCGGTGATCGCGACCGTCTGTGTTCCCGTATACGTCCCCGTCGCCGGCGTGATCGTCGGCGTCGCCGCCGGCGTCGAACTCGCACCCGTGTTGTATGTCCAGGTCAAAATCTGTTGGGTGGCTGTCAGCCCTCCGGTGCCTCCGGTGAACCCGGCATACGCGGTGTTCCCTCCCACTGCCGCCGGTAGGTTGACGGTCCAGGAGGTCGTGAACGTATCCGCCGGTGTGGTCGTGTCCGTGATCGTTAGCGTCAGAGTCGTCCCGTTGTACGCAACCTGCGCACTCATGATGTCTCCGCTGTGCAGGTTGACCCCGCCACCCAGCGTTATGGCCGGAACAGTAGGTGATGCCCCGCCGACGTACAACCCCGTCGAGTTGTTGCCTTCCCCACTGTTGCTGAACAAATCGAACTTTACCCCCGCACTATTGCCGATCCCGGCGAATCCCAATCCACCCCCGTCGGCACCCAACGCCGTGACGCCAGCGTTCTGCAGAACAAACATGAAACCGTCGGCGTTCGGGTTGGTCAGTTGGAACGTGAAGCTGCTGGTGAACGACTGCACATTGACGGGCGTGGTCCAGTACGCGCTACCCGCTTGAGAGCCGGTTGCGTTGGTGAGTTGCAGTGCCGTGCCATTCAGCACCGCGCTCCCATTCAACTGCATCCCTGTCGCCGAGAACCCGGAACCAAAGTTGATTGCTGTTGTACCGCTACCCTGAATGGTGATCACCGATGTCGCGGTTGCACTGGTGGAATAGCTTGTAGCCGTGGCGATGGCATTCACTGTCGTGGTCGCTGCAACCGTGAACGTCCCGCCATACTTGGTGGACCCGGTCGTCGGTGTCGTCCCATTCAGCGTGTAGTAGATCGTCGACCCCGCCGTGCTGTCGGTGATCGTGACCGTCTGTGTTCCCGTATACGTCCCCGTCGCCGGCGTGATCGTCGGCGTCGCCGCCGGCGTCGAACTCGCACCCGTGTTGTATGTCCAGGTCAAAATCTGTTGGGTGGCTGTCAGCCCTCCGGTGCCTCCGGTGAACCCGGCATACGCGGTGTTCCCTCCCACTGCCGCCGGTAGGTTGACGGTCCAGGAGGTCGTGAACGTATCCGCCGGTGTGGTCGTGTCCGTGATCGTTAGCGTCAGAGTCGTCCCGTTGTACGCAACCTGCGCACTCATGATGTCTCCGCTGTGCAGGTTGACCCCGCCACCCAGCGTTATGGCCGGAACAGTAGGCGATGCCCCGCCGACGTACAACCCCGTCGAGTTGTTGCCTTCCCCACTGTTGCTGAACAAATCGAACTTTACCCCCGCACTATTGCCGATCCCGGCGAATCCCAATCCACCCCCGTCGGCACCCAACGCCGTGACGCCAGCGTTCTGCAGAACAAACATGAAACCGTCGGCGTTCGGGTTGGTCAGTTGGAACGTGAAGCTGCTGGTGAACGACTGCACATTGACGGGCGTGGTCCAGTACGCGCTACCCGCTTGAGAGCCGGTTGCGTTGGTGAGTTGCAGTGCCGTGCCATTCAGCACCGTGCTCCCATTCAACTGCATCCCCGTCGCCGAGAACCCGGAACCAAAGTTGATTGCTGTTGTACCGCTACCCTGAATGGTGATCACCGATGTCGCGGTTGCACTGGTGGAATAGCTTGTAGCCGTGGCGATGGCATTCACTGTCGTGGTCGCTGCAACCGTGAACGTCCCGCCATACTTGGTGGACCCAGTCGTCGGTGTCGTCCCATTCAGCGTGTAGTAGATCGTCGACCCCGCCGTGCTGTCGGTGATCGCGACCGTCTGTGTTCCCGTATACGTCCCCGTCGCCGGCGTGATCGTCGGCGTCGCCGCCGGAAGCGCGTTGGTGCTGTAGGTCCAATCCAAGATCTGCTGAATTGCTGTTTCGCCGCCCGTGCCACCGCCGAACCCGGCGTACGCGGTGTTCCCTCCCACCGTCGCAGGAATATTGATCGGCCACGAAGTCGTAAAGCTTGCCGGAGCCGTGAGGTCGGTGATGGTCAGCGTCAGGGTAGTACCGTTGTAGGTTATGTGTGCCTCTAATACGTCGCCACTGTGCAGGTTGACCCCACCACCTATGGTTGTCGCGGGAACGGTAGGTTCGGCACCGTCGGTGAACAACCCCGTGGAATTGGTGCCTTCTCCAGCCTGATTGAACAGATCGAACTTCACTGCCACGCTCGAGCCGATTCCTCCAAATCCTAGATAGCTACCTCCCAGGCCTACGGCCTTGGGACCAACGTTTTGGAGAATAAAGGTGAAACCGTTGGCGTTCGGCTGCGTCAACTGGAACGTGAAGTCGGTAGTGAACGCTTGGACGTTCACGGGTGTCGTCCACCAAGCGTTTCCCTCCTCGTTGCTTTGGGTGTTGTCGGTAAGCTGCAGGACGTTGCCAAGCAGCTGGGCATTCCCTTCTAGCTGCAACCCCGATGCGGAAAACCCGGAGCCAAAGTTGATAGCCGTAGTCGAGTTACTCGGATCGATGGCGAGCGAAACTGTCTCCGAATGAGTCAGTACTCCCGTCGTAGCAGTGACCGTCAGCGAATAACTACCGGTCGGTACCGTGCCGGTTAAAACGGTCATGGTCGAGGAGCCGGAATTTGCAATCGTCGCAGGATTGAACGAAGCCGTCGCGCCCGCAGGTAAGCCGCTCACAGTTAAGCTCACGTTGCCGACAAACCCGGTGGCGCCGGTGACCGTAATGGCGTACGGCGCGTTCGCGCCCTGCGTCACGGAATTAAGACTTGGAGACACGCCGAGAGTGAAATCCGGCACGGTAATTGTGCGGGAAGGCGGGTGAGGATCGGTTATCCCTTGACTATCCGTGACCGTCAAAGTCGCGACATGTGTTCCAGCAATCGAATAAGTCACTGGGCCAGGGTTCTGGACATTGCTGGAGCTTGGATTGCCATCGAACAAGGTCCAGTAATAGGAGCTGATCGTGCTGTCGGTGGACGTACCGGTGCCCGCGAAAGAGACCGATTGGCCGGCATTGACGGTCACGTTGGAGGCTGGGCTCGTGATGGTGCCGGTGGGAGGTACATCCGCGGGCGCAGAAGAGATCTGCATCATCGTGGCCAGGGACGGAACTCCAGAACTGTTCAGGATGAAAAGCATGTAGTAGCCCGGTGGCGCAATGTTACTGTTCGGCGGGCTGGTCAAGTTAAGGACGCCTGAACCGGCTGTGAAGGAAAGGCCGACGTAGCGCTGATCCATGTCAAAGGCGTGGGTCGAAGAGCCATCGCGCATCAAGACAACGCTGGAAATGGTAGCGGCGTTCGGGGTTTGGAGTGTAAAAGAACTCCCGTAGCCGACCTTCGTGGTCGAGACGCTGGTAATGGTCGGGCGCGTTGCTAGACTGCCATTCGAGTTGAACAGATACGGAGGCGAATAGACTTCCATCTCCGGCTGGTAAGTGCCCTGGGCAGGATTGCTGCCTGCAACCCACACGGTCGCGTCAGGCATCAGCAAGGTCACGGTGTGGTACAACCGGGCGTAGGCCTCGGTGCCCGCGGCACTCATGGTATTGGCGACGGGATCGTACATGTCGGCATTGAGAGCAGCCGTAGTCTCGTCTTCGTCGTTGGTTGATCCACCTGTCAGAAGGACCTTGCCGTTCGGCAACAGTGTCGCGTCCATTTCGATGCGCGGCGCAGACATGCTGGGACCATAGACCCACGCAGGGGTGGCCGCGCCGAGGTCGATGATTTCTGAAGTGGCGGTAGCCGGGTTGCCTCCACCGAAAATCATCACACGCGGATCGTAGCTGTTGGCCGGGGTCAAAGGCAGCAGCACCGAAGAACCGTAGAGGCGCGTGCCGCCGTAGTTGGTCGCCGCGACTCCCATCGTCCAGGTATTGGTCGAGGGATTATAAATGTTAGAGGGCGTAGTACTGCCGGAATAGAAAATATTGCCGTTCGGAAGAAGGTGCAAGCGTGGATAGAGCGGTGGAGTCCAGGGAGTTGTAAGTGGAGTACCCAAGCCCGAACTCTCACTGAAAATCTCGATGGTGTTATTGGTGGGACCAGTTTCGGTGTAACCAGAGTAAATCATGACGCTACCGTTGCCGAGCATGGTGGTCGTGGGATACCACCGCCCATGGGCCATGCTTGGCTCGTCGGTAAAGAGACCGGTCGCAGGGTCGTACGTGGACAGCCGCTGATAACCTAAAAAGGATGGGTTGTAGGCTAGGGTTCCTCCGGCGATCAGTACGCGCCCGTCGGGCAGACCAACCAAGCCGTTGCAGAACATGTCGTACTCGAGGCTTTGCACGGTGATGGTTCCAGCCTGGGGATTCCACAAAGCCGCCTGCATAAGCGGATCGTTCGGATTATTGCCCGTACCCGAGACAACCAGAACATTGCCCGTGTATAGCAGATGGACGTGAACGGGGTTGATGGGCATCGTGTACGGGAGGGTCTGCCACTGCCCAGTGACGTTTGCCTGAGACCTACCAGGGGGCGCAAATTGAGTCAGTTGACATGCGAATAGGAAGAGAACTCCGGGCAAGAACAGGCGCACTGGTGGTCTGTTCACTCTAGGTCCTTAGTTTTAATTTTTATGCGAACACGCACACGTGGGGACGCCCGTCTCGGGCACGTTCGCTGCCACCCTTGCGCAGAATTGATCAAGAGAAACAAAAGACTAGACTTGCCAAAAATCCTCGCCCGCCTGCGCGGGCCTTCCTTGTAAAACAATGGCAGAGAAACTCTCAGAAAGAGAAATTATCTTACCATCGTGAAATTTCGAATCTTGAGCGCACCTCGTCGAACTAATACCCCGAGCTCGCTTATCCGATCAAATCCATGGAAGAACGCCAGGATGTGAAATTGATCCGACAAACGATGGCGGCGATGAAGGGATCAGTACCTATAAACAGGCTAGCACTTATTCGTTCTGTGATTCCACGATTGGCAGCGCGAACGCGCGGCAGGCAATGAATAGCAATGAATGGTAGTGTGCCTAATCCGCGATAACCAAAGATATCAATCTCGTCGATTAATCTTTTGCAGTTGCATTTGCACATCGCCGATGCTACTTTCACCGGCGTCCCCACTAAAACCCAAACCTGCGCGTGCAGGTTTTTTTCCCGCTGGTCCAGCGGCTCCCTGCGAGTTGCATTTGTCGGCGTTTGCCTTTTTTTTTAAAAATGAATTCTCGGCAAGGAGTTTTGAACGAAATGCAAATGCAGACTGCCGTAGCTCTGACGAGGCCGGGTGGCACTCCCCGGGTCGGCGTTGAGTCGTTCTTTCGACACAAGGGACTATTCCTGTGGATCGTTTGCACGATACTTCTGATCACCATCGTGATAACGCTTCTCACTCCCAAGCAATACGCATCCGAAATGAAGTTTCTTGTCCAGAACACGCGAGGCAACGTTGTTGTCACGGCTGAGCGAACGAATTCTGTAAGCACTCCGAGCGATGTCACCGACACACAAGTCAATTCCGAGCTCGAGATTCTGCATAGTCACGATGTCGTCGACTCGGTTGCCGATCCTCAGTGGGTAACAAACCCTGAACAGCAACGGGATTCCGATGGGATCCGACGTCACGAGAAGCTGTTGACTGCTTTCGAGAAGAGGTTCCGCACAGAAGCTGTGCTCAGAAGCAATATCATCAACGTGACCATTCTTGCAGACACGCCCGAAAAAGCCAGAGACGAGCTTGAGCACTTGTCGGCGGCATATCTAGCCGAACACCGGCGGCTGCAGCGGCCCGGAGGAGCATCCCAGTTTTTCGCCTCGGAAGCCGAACGCATCAGGAAAGATTGGGACGCAGCGAGCCAGAAGCTCGTAAATTTTCAACAGGAGCATCAACTACTCTCGCTCTCAAACCGTGAAGTGGCCCTTGAAGGGCGGATTCAAGACCATGAGCGAGATCTGTTTGCGACCGACGCGGCGCTGAAAGAAATGGATGCGAAGTTGTCGGGCAGTTCGCGCCGACTGAAAGACCTGCCCATGCGGCAGACTACCGAAGAGAAGGTGTTGCCGAATCCCGAGTCTCTTGGGCACCTTAATACTCTGCTCGTTGAATTGCAAAACAGGCGCACTGCGCTGTTGACGAACTACAAGGAAGACGACCGCACGGTACGTGAGTTGGATCAGCAGATTGCCACCACCAATGCAGCCTTGAGCGACGCGTCACGGATGGCGGCGCACGAAGAAACTACCGATGTTGACCCGGCGTGGCAGCAACTGCACAAGGACTCCCTGGAAACGGAAATTGCCCGTCAGCAGGCACAAGCGCATCAAGCAAGTCTAATTTCACAACTGACCTCACTTAAACAAGACGTCGCAAACTTGCAGGGGTTAACGGTGCAGTTCAACAACCTCGAAGCTCAGGCAAATCGGCTGAAGGAAAACTACGAATTGTACGCGCAGAAGCGAGATCAGGCTCAAATCGAAGATGCGATGGATGAGGAGAAACTCCTGAGTGTCACCATCGCTCAACAACCCACGTTATCTTACGAGGTAGCGCGACCCAAACGGCTAACCAATATCTTGGCGGGACTCGTGGTATCGATCTTTCTGGGTCTTTGCCTGCTGTACTTAACCGAGAGCTCCCGAAGCACGATCGCCACACCCCGCGAGTTTGACCGTTTTTCGCGACATCCTCTGCTGGCGACCGTTCCTCGAATCTCCTTGTCGGTCGAGAGTGTTGACCGGCAGCACTTTACGCACTCCCGTCCTCTCACCCTGGGTATCCCAGTGCCGCTGCCAGCCCTGACCGAGGGCCAGATCACGAACCGTATCTCTCCAGGGCCAGGCCGAACAGAAATAACCACCTTGTCGGTAAGTGAACAAGGAGAGTTGCAGCAGGCCCAAGTTCCCACCAGGTACGAGGGCCTATTGTTCCGAATTATCACGCAATTTGACCAATCTCCGAGCAGGGGCTACGTGGTTATGCTGACCTCACCGACTCCCGGAGCCGGCGTCAGTCAAATTACTAACTCTCTTGCGAACTTGTTGAACAGGGGTGGAGGCCAGGCAGCGGTCGCGCTGAACTGCCGGCACCTCGATCGTGATCACCGGGGCCTGGCAACGCCAGCAAGTGTAGCCCGGCACAACGGGGCCGAAGGCGCCTCGTCATTAAAGGACTCGCGGAATGCCATTGGCAACGTCTATGCGGTTCGAGATAGTTTCGTCGCTTCTCTCGAAAAACTCCGCGTCAAGTATCGGTACGTGCTGGTAGATTGCCCGTCATTGAAAGAAGCTCAGGATGCTCTTCTGTTGGCCCCGTTAGTGGACGGCATCGTTGTGGTCGTCGAAGCCGACCGCACGCGCGTGGAGCAGCTTTCTCACGCCGAGAAAACTCTGGAATCCGCGAAGGGAAAAATACTCGGTCACATCTTGAACAAGCGTATGTACGTTGTTCCCGATTGGCTCTACCGCAAGATGGAAGCTGTGGGCATTTAAGTTTGATCGTTCAAGCAGGTGAAAACTATGAAAAGCTCACGATTCTTTAAGGTTTTGCTTTTGACGGTTATGGCGACCGTTTCCGTTCATGCCGACGAAAAATTGCATCACCGGGAACGCTACACGCTGCGCTCCGGCGATGTCCTTGAGCTGCAATATCGCTACACCCCGGAGCAGAATCAGACGGTGACGGTGCTGCCCGACGGCTACGTCAATTTGAATCTGGTGGGGGATATACGGCTGAGCGACTTGACATTGAAACAAGCCCACGACCTCATCGTTGAGAAAGTTCGAGCGCGGCTGAATGACCCAGAGTTGAACTTAATCTTGAAGGAATTTCAGAAGCCATACGTCGTCGTAGCTGGCGAAGTAGCAAAACCCGGACGCTTTGACCTTCGAGAGAACACCACGGCAATGCAGGCGATTCTACTGTCCGGTGGTTTCGCGCAAACCGCGCAAACCGGTCAAGTGCTGCTTTTTCGGAAAATCAACGGAGACGACGCCGAAGTACGCGTCTTGAATCTCGCCAAGCTGCGTAAGACCGCCGATCTAGAGAGAGATATTCAACTTCAGTCCGGCGACATGCTCTATGTCCCCCGTGACAAGGTCGAAAAAATTGCGAGATTCATAAAGCTGGCGAACCTTGGGTTGTATTTCAACCCGCTCCAAATGGCCCCGTAGCTCGGGTCGCGTGTGGGCCGACGGAGCGGTTACGAGATTCGGTGAGTTTTTTAGCTGCTGCCAAGACCTATGGCGGCAGTGGGCCCTTACCAGCAGACCAGGTACCCCGCTATGTGACTCATAGGGCGGAGTTTTGCTTACCTATTGAAGAAAGGAGCCCCTCAGTCCGTGGACACCCGCTGCACGGTTATCGAGATCAACGATTCCAAGCCACCGCGAGTTACTTCGCCAGGGCCCCGAGGAGCTTGGCTGGCTGCGGGAGCCAACATGAGAAGTCCTTTGGGCAATCATAGAAAACTGGCGCGGGCCGACGGTGCTTTTGCGTTTGTCGTAGCGCTGGTATGCGTTGTGTACGGCAACAGCGCACGCGTGCCAAGTGGCAAATGGAGTTACTTCTTAGAAATTCATATTACGGTCATGAACGCGGCGTTCGCGGGCCTTTTCATCCTCTTGTGGGCCGCTTGCTTCGAGGCCCTGGGGCTCTATCGGTCCGAGCACCATGGCATCGTGAGTAAGTTGGCGCGGATCGCCGCTGGATGCGCTTTCATGACCGCCGTGCTCGGATTTTATTTAGTGGTGGCTCGAACTGCGGGGCCCACTGCGCGAATTGCTCTGTTTTTCTTTGTGTGTTCGGTCTCTTATGAAATGTTACGCGTCTTCGGCAGCCAATGGATGGCTGCTCGCGATCCTCAACTTGTTGTCATTCTCGGAAGTGGACCGCGCGCAGCGAAGGCCTGGCAAGAAATCCGCACGCGACACCATGGAATTGTAAAACTCGTGGGTTTTGTCGACAACCGCTCGACGGGCGAGATGGCGCCGGGCATTTCGGCTCGCTATCTGGGAGCGATCGACGACCTGAACGAGCTGCTATTGCGAAACGTCATTGATGAACTTATTGTCGCCGTGCCCATGAAGTCCTGTTATGACTCGGCTCAGCAGGCGATTCAAGTCGCAGAACAAGTGGGTGTTCGAGTGGTTTCCATGCAGGACACCTATGTCACTACTCTGAGACAAAGTGCCCTCCGCAATCGCGAGCTTTTCAGTGAGTTAGTGCCCATTCACGAGAGCTTTATGGCCGCGCAAGTCGTGAAGCGGCTAGTGGACATCGTTGGTTCGCTGGCCGGACTTATCCTGCTTTCGCCTGTGTTCATGGCTGTGGCCCTTGCGGTGAAGGCCACCAGCAAAGGACCCGTGTTCTTTGTCCAGGATCGATGCGGCTGCCGGCGCCGTCTGTTCCGGATGTACAAGTTCAGGAGCATGGTGAGCAACGCGCCCGAACTGATGGCCCAACTGGAAACCCAAAATGAGGCCAGCGGTCCTATATTCAAGATACGTCGCGATCCTCGTATCACTCCACTAGGACGATTTCTCCGGGCTTCCTCGCTCGATGAACTTCCGCAACTCTGGAACGTCCTGATCGGGAATATGTCGCTCGTCGGGCCTCGGCCCATGAGCGTGCGCGACGTGCTGTTGTTCAGTGAAGCAACGCTGATGCGCAGGTTTACCGTCAAGCCGGGCATCACGGGATTGTGGCAAGTAAGTGGCCGGAGCACGTTAGGATTCGAGAAATGGATCGAGATGGATTTCAATTACATCGACACTTGGTCGCTGGCCCTGGACTTTCAAATTCTGGCCAGAACGGTGCGTGCTGTGTTGAAGGGTACCGGCGCGATTTAATCCAAGGATTGTCGATGCCTTAACTGGAGCGGATGGCTTTCCCGTGACGCACCGCTGCGTTACGCATCGCAGCGATGAATTCGATCGAGGGGAAACTCCACGGTACCGTTTTGGATTGTCCCAAATTCATGCTGTCCTTCAAAGACCTCGATCTTTCTCAGCAAGCTTGACAGCGTGAACGTTCTGGTACGCAGCCTTGAGTGTCCGGCTGCTTTCTACTCGCCTACATTTTGGATGTTTGGTTTCAAGGAGTAAAAGTGACGTTGGGACAGCTGTTTTCAACGGATAGCGCTTTACCTCCTCGGTTCATGTGGAAGTTGATCGTCTTCACTGAGCCCGAGCTGGCCGCGTACCCCGGACCGGTATAGCACCCGATCACGTTAGCCATGCCCGCGTCGGACACAATGTTTATGGAAGAGATTCGAATCGCCTTTGCGTCTTCGAACCATACCGCGCGCTTAAGTGGATCGGTGACCCCGGCATTCGTGACCGTCAGACCCTCAACGACAACCTGGTTAGACTGAAGCGACAGGAATCCGTAGCTCGGCGTGTTATGGGCGGTCGAGCTTATCACCTGCACATTTTGCGTTTGGTAGAACAAGAATCCAAGCCCGCGTAGAGGAGAGTTGATCGTGACATTGTTTACGATGACGCTTCCGGTCGGGGCGGTTCCACTTAGGCCGTTATTTCCCGAACCAAAGACGGCAACGTTCATAAATGTGGCACTCTCCTGCGCGTTGAACTCGATACCATATTGGTTGCCAACCAGCGGTGGCAGAGTCCCCGCATTGTAGATAGCTCCGTTTTCGATGAAAACATTCGCCGGAATGCGCGTGTTGCTGGCGGTATCCTGGGCGACAAGGACGCCACTCGACGAGGTATTCCGAATCTGAAATCCATTGACGGTGACATTGGACTGCCCGGCAACCGCTATACCCCGTGTTTTGGAATTGGTAATCACGATGTTCTGGGCCAGCCCACCCGTTAGGTTTGGATACGAGGAGTAGTTCACAAATGCTAAGCCGTCGTCGCCCGTGTTCTCCGTATGAAGGTTCGTTACGCGAGCGTTTTGGCAATTCGAAAAGTTCAACCCATCTGCCCGTGAATTGAGCACCGTCGCATTCGTTACGTTTGGATTGATGGAGTCGTAGAAAAGAATGCCGGCGGCGGGGCTATTTTGGACGACCGTGTTGGTCAGAATGGTATTGGTTGTGCCACTGAACTTGATTTCCTCATTCGGACTATGGCGCTCGGCAGGGGGTGTTGCATAAGTTGCTCGCAGCCCGGTAATGATCGCACCTGACCCGCCCACAAACAGCAGGCCGCCCTTGGTATTGTTCGTAAATACGAGTTGCGCAGCTCCTTGAAACGCAAGCTGGCCGCTGAAGTTATTGATCGTCAAAGGCCCATCCGAGTTGTCGATCAGATACGATCCCGGAGGAATGATAATTTTCCCCTTAGGATTACTGGCAAACGCTCGCCGAAAGGCTTCCGTCGTCCCCGCAGAGTTCGTGCCGCCCGAATTGGCACCCAGGCTGGTCACGCTAACAACCGACGGCGCCCTGGACGCTTGGGCAAGTGCCAGCAGCAGGAAGAGAAAGTAGGCCACCATTATGAACCTCGACATTGTGGATCGACAGCGGAACCGGCCGCAGACTATAGTCAAACCGGGCACCCGAATTCTGCTAACGAAATCTTAAATCATTAAGCCGCGGAAAAACGCGCCAACTTTTGTGCACTTGTTATAGTCTCAAAGCGATCGCCAAATTCGTCTTAGGCGGGTTTTTGCCCACTGTCAGCATGAAGAATCTTCGAAGACGGGCCAAGGAATGGCGCAGCCATCCGGTGGTTCGGAATTCCGCCGCTCTCTACGGCGTGCAATTCTGCCGAAAATTGTTTCCGCTGCTTACGGTGCCCTACCTGACTCGGATGCTGAATCCCAGCGGGTGGGGTACGGTGGCCTTTGCTTTGTCCATGGCGGAAATCCTAACGCTGATCATCGAGTTCGGCTTCAATTATTCCGCCACCCGTGAAATCTCCCGTCGGAGGCATGATCGCGAGAATTGCCGTGATGTCATGGGTGGCGTGCTGGGCGCGCAGGCTCTTCTCGCGATGATTGCAATTGGCCTCGGCGCGGTCGTTTCGCCCCACATCCCTCTGCTGCGGAACCAGCCGAAAATGGTGGTGGCAGGTCTAATCTATGCCGTGGCGCAGGGTTGCACGCCGTTGTGGTTCTTTCAGGGCCTGGAGAGGCTGCGGCTGGCAGCCAGTCTAGAAATCGGCGCAAAGTTGGTGGCCCTGTGCGGAGTGTTCCTGTTCGTTAGGTCTCCACAGGACGGGTGGAAGGTCGTGGTTCTTCAGGCTATGGCCGCCAGTGTCTCCACCCTTGCCGGAATTGGCCTGGCTATCCGGTCTTTTGGCTTTCGATTGCCCAATTCTGTTTTAGTAAGAGATGCGTTGCGTCGTGGTTGGCCATTGTTCGTGTTCCGTAGCGCAGAGAGTCTGTACGGAGTTGGCAATATATTCCTTCTTGGATTGTTCGCGCCGGCGGCAGTGGTAGGGTATTTCGCAACGGCGGAGAAAATTACCAAAGCGATGTTTGGCCTTCTCAATCCCATTCGCGATTCGCTTTATCCTCGCTTAATCCATCTCGTGGCTTCTTCGGAGCAAGCCGCGGTGAAGTTGGCGCGTCATGCGATTATCGTGATGGTGTCTGCGGGGTTCTTTCTAACCGTGACCCTGTTCGTCATGGCGCCGTGGTTCATCAGACTCTTGGCGGGACCCAACTTCGCCCCCGCAGTGCCCGTGTTGCGTTTGTATGCGATCTTGCCGCTGCTGCTTTCCATTACCTATTCGGTCGGTCTTCAATGGCTGCTTCCGATCGGCCGTGATCGGGTTGTGAACCGCATCATCCTCGGAGGTGGGTGCCTGAATTTGATTCTGTCGTGCCTGTTAGCTCCCCATCTTGGCGCGATGGGCATGGCAACATCCGTGCTGCTATCAGAGCTATACGTCTGCATCAATATGGTTTGGGTAGTGTGGCGATCTACGAATCTGTTGTCCGGATCGTTTCTCGCCCGCCATACTGCGGACGTGCATCCCGATCTGGAGGAATGCGGATGAAGCGGAAAGGCAGCGTTCGGTGGCTTCCTTCCTGTGTAAATGCTCGGTCTATGCGCATTGCATTGGGAGAACGTCGGGAACCCCGCGATGAATGAGACTCACAACAATCTTGCTCCGAGAGAACTAGCTTGGTGGCTGCATCCGATTGCGATCTTTGTCGGGCTAAACGGCCTGACGGGCGTCGCCGCATTTCTGGCCGATCCCAAGATCTATATTGAGCTATGGCGAACGCCAAAGTTCTTCAACGATTACACGGTGTTGCTCACGGTGTCGGTAATTGTCGCGTTCTCAGTGGGCGTGCTGCTGGCGACAAGAAACCAATCGGGCCACCCCCCGGAATTGGAGTGGCGCGGAACCGTCTCGTTTTCTCAGACCTTGGTGCTTTTTAAGTTCAGCTTTTGGCTTTGCATGATGGCTTACGCCCTTTGGGTTGCCTTTGGCGTTTCGCGCGGCCTGAATCTTGCAGTTTTGAAATCAGTTTTCACCGGCGGGATTAGCGTAATCGCACTCAGGACGTACCTGGAAACCGTGCCCGGAGTCACAACATGCACACAGTTCGGGATTGCGGCGGTGGTGCTAGGCTGCCTCATCGGCTCGTCTGTCGGGTGGCGGATTGTTCGCGGAAAACTTGCGATCTTGTTCTTGTTGGCACTCGTGCGCGCTTTACTCTACAGCGAGCGACTTGCATTCCTGGAGCTCGCAATACCTTTCCTGGTTTTGTATTTTGCCGAGCCGGTGCCCTGGACACGCCACCGCGGGCTGCGCGCCCTGATTCGCTTCGCGCCATTGGTAGGGGCCGCGTTCATATACATCGTGTTCACCAGCTTCGAATACTTTCGCTCATGGTCCAGCTACTATAGTGCGAGAGAATCGAGTCTGTTCCAATTTGGCTTCTGGCGCTTGCTCGGATACTACGTAACCTCTGCCAACAACTCGGCGTATTTGATATCGCGCGTTCCTGACTCCTTGGGTGCTCCTTACTTTAGCTTTCATTTTCTTTGGGAGTTCCCGGTTTTGAATGTCTATGTTAAGGATTTGTTAAGTTGGGTGCACCTGGATTACGAGGGTTATATGAAACTCCTCGCCGCTGGTGCCAACCCGGAGTTTAACAATCCAGGGGGATTACTTTCGCCGGTTGTCGACTTTGGGGTACTGGGAGGCTTGGCGTATTGGGGGGTCATGGGCCTGGTGACGGGCTACCTATACAGCCTGTACATAAGCAAGCATCCCTTGGGCATGTGTATATACCCAGTTATCTATTTAACGCTTACTGAAGTTCCGCGATACCTTTATTGGGGAGAGGGACGCGCCTTTCCTGCTTTGGCGTATCTCCTGTTGAGCGCATTTCTAATGCTTCGTTCGGCCACGCACTATGAAGCATTCACGCCATGTAAGCTCCAAACCGATTGAGCAAGGCGAGGGATTCCGGGGTAGGTCTAGGCGCAGGTCGGAAAAACGATCTCGGCGCGAGCCACATCGAGCCCCACAATCTACCGTATCTTGCCTTTCCGCAAATAGTTCCCTAGGATGTTGTCAATACAAGCGTCGTCCCCCGCTCTAAAACTTTCGACCAAAAAATAGATGGTTGATTTTTCGCGCATACCTGCCTCCGAAGCGGCACCTATCGCTGTGAACGCGCGTTTTCACGTGCACCGGAGAACCGGCATGGAGAGGTATGCCTACGAAGTTAGTTCCCGGCTCAAGGAAAGGATTCGCGAAATCCGGCCTGAACGAGCCTTAAGAGGTCCCGCCGGGCATTTGTGGGAGCAATGCTGTTTGCCGGCTCTCGCGTCCGGCTCGCTCTTGTGGAGCCCGAACAACACCGGGCCAGTTATCACGCGCCGTCAAGTTTGCACCATTCATGACATTATCCCGATCGATCATCCTGAGTGGTTCAGCAGGTCCTTCGCGGCTTGGTACCGCTGGTTGTTGCCAACTCTGGCGCGTTCTGTCCAACATCTTATCGCCGTCTCCGAGTTCACCCGCTCCAGGGTTATCGATGCGTTTGGTGTGAAGCCCGAAAAAGTGAGCGTGGTTTTGAACGGAATCGGCCCGGAATTCACACCCAGAACGCAAGAGCAAATCGACCAAGTGAGGATCCGTCTGGGATTGCCGACGGGGCCTTATGTCCTTTGCGTCGGGTCCATCGAACCGCGCAAGAACTTGCCTCGTTTGCTGGCGGCATGGACGCAAGTGCAGAGGAAATACCCGGATCTTCAGTTAGTCGTCACCGGTTTAAACAAAGGAGGATCGAACGTCTTCCGCGCCGTTCCCATCGACAAGATTCCCTCCGGGGTTTTTTTTACTGGTTACGTAGACGATGCGGATTTGCCGGCACTCTATTCCGGCGCAGCTATTTTTGTATACCCGTCTTTATACGAAGGTTTCGGCCTACCCCCCGTCGAGGCCATGGCTTGCGGAACGCCGGTCATCACCTCCAAAGGAACATCTCTGTCCGAAGTTGTCGGGACCGCAGCATTCCTCGTAGATCCGGAAAACCCAGAGTCCATCGCCGACGGAATCCTTCGTGTGGCAGCCAGCGACTCCTTGCGTGCGGAGATGCGTCGAACGGGCCTTGCACGCGCACAACGATTTAACTGGGACGATGCAGCCACGCAAACGTGGCGAATCCTTTCAAGGGAAGCGGAGCAATCATGACGCAGATCGTAAAAGAGTTAGAAACAACGACAGTTGAACTTCGATATCGCAGGCTAAAGAGTCCGCGTGTTCTCCAAATCGTTACCAGAGCAAACGTGGGAGGCGTGGCAATTCACATCGTGGATTTGCTCCGAGGCTTCCAAGGCGACTTTGAAATGGTTCTTGCGACGGGCGAAGAGGGATACCTTACCGAAGAAGCTCGGGCACTCGGAATTGAATGTCATTTGGTCCCTGGCCTGGTTCAGAAAATTGACCTTTTCAGTGATCTAAAAGCGCTCAGCTCAACGCTGCGCGCCATCCGAAAGATTCAGCCCGATCTGGTGCATTGCCATACGACCAAGGCCGGGTTGATCGGGAGATTGGCTGCACGCCTGTTGCACGTTCCATCCATATATACAGTGCACACCTGGTGCTTCACAAAAGGGACGACTCGATCGTGGCGGGCCTTTGGACCGCCCAGCGAAACAATGGCGGCCCGATGGGCGACACGCATCATCACGGTATCTGACGCGAACCGGATGGCCGGTATTCGCAGGCGAGTGGCCCATGCAGACAAATTCGTCACCGTACATAACGGAGTCGAAGACTGTTTTGCCCGAGCCAAGCCAGGGGTCGGGAGCATACCGCGAATTGTGATGGTCGCTCGATTTGTGACCCAAAAAAATCAGTCACTGCTCATCGATGCCGTCGCGCGCATCAAAAGTCCTCTGGTTCTCACGTTTGTGGGAGATGGGCCATTACGCCAACAGGCGATGCAAAAGGCCGCGTCCTGCCCTGCCCATATCCAGGTGGAGTTCTTGGGGGAACAGCGGGATGTCATCAAGATCCTGGCATCTTCAAATCTCTTTGTGCTCTCGACAAATTGGGAGGGATTTCCCGTAAGCATTCTGGAAGCCATGCGAGCGGGCCTACCCGTCATCGCTATGGATGTGGATGGCGTTCGCGAAGCTGTCCAAGACGGTGACAACGGGTTGCTCGTCCGGGTTGGAGATCTTGACGGGCTTGTAGAAGCGATTCGAATGTTGATCGCGGACCCCGAGCTTCGGGAGCGCATGGGCGCACGTGGTCGGCTCGCCTATGAAGAACGGTTTAGCGTGGGTGGGATGTTACGAAAGACCCGCTCTGTTTATGAAGATACTCTCGGAGAGGACATCCCCAATGCGAACCGCGACGACGAGTAGTCGTCCCATTCTTGAACAGATTTCAGATTTGCGGCATAGCTACCCGCATTCCGTTGCTCTTAGCAATGGTGATCGACAGCTGAGTTACGAGCAGCTTGGTCGCCGAGCGGACCGGTTTGCTGGTTACCTGGTGCGGCTTGGTCTCGTGCCCGGAGACACCGTGGCGATCTGCATGGAACGGTCGTTCGACTGGATCGTTGCGGCTCTTGGCATTATGCGTGCTCGCGCTGCCTACGTGCCCTTGGATTCCGCCTGGCCCGATTCGCGTTTGCAGTTTGCTCTAGCCGACTCGGGCGCAACTTTTATTGTGGCCCGAGCGGGGCTTCTTGATCGCCTCGGCTGCAAATCGCGCGGCGTAGATCCCAGCCGTGACGCGGTGGCCATTGCTGGCACTCCGGAAGCAGCACACCATACTATTGACCCCGAGAGTCTTGCTTATGTGATCTACACTTCCGGGTCGACCGGAGTCCCTAAAGGGGTGGAGATTACCCATGCCAATCTGGCTCATCTCATCCGATGGCACCGAAATAGCTTTGAGGTCACAGCGCAAGATCGCACGAGTCATCTCGCAGGTCTCGGGTTTGACGCGGCTGCCTGGGAAATTTGGCCGAATCTTGCCGCAGGGGCAACCGTGTGCCTAACGGATGATGTGGTACGGTCATCGCCAGGATTGTTGCTGCAGTGGATCGTTCGCGAGCGTGTGACCGTCGCTTTCGTTCCGACCGTCCACGCCGCGCGAATGATCGAGATGGAGTGGCCGGCCACGACCGCACTGCGCCTTCTGCTGACGGGTGGAGACGTGCTGCACCGCTCTCCAGCCGTTCCGTTACCCTTCGACGTCGTTAACAACTACGGACCCACCGAATGCACCGTCGTTTCGACATCTACCGTGCTCAAACCCGGGTCACGTGGGACACCGCCTATCGGTTGTCCGATCAACGGAACAAGCATCTATCTGTTAAACGAACACCGGGGCCCTGTGCCTGAAGGTGATTGCGGCGAAATTTACATCGGCGGCGGGGGTGTCGGGCGCGGTTATCGTAACTTGTCCGATGCTACCGAACAAAGCTTCCTGCCAGATCCTTTCGCAGGTGTGCCGAGCGCCCGCATGTATCGGACCGGGGATCGCGGAGTCCGGCGGCCGGATGGGAATATCGAATTTCACGGACGTCTTGACCGGCAGACCAAGGTCCGGGGCCAACGAGTCGAGTTGGATGAAATCGCTAGTGCTCTTAGCCGACATCCGAGCATGGACTTTGCGACAACGATTACCAAACTCGCAGAAGACGGAGAGAACTACCTGGTGGCCTACGTACTCCTTAAAGAGAATACGCGTGTTCCTACCGTGCACGAACTCCGGAGGTATTTGCTGGGCAGTTTGCCGGACTATATGATCCCAGCCGTCTTCGTGCGATTGCAGACGTTACCGTTATCGCCTAACGGGAAACTCGATCTGGCGATGCTGGAGCAACCAAGCGAGGCGAACCTACTGGAAAGAACGGATGGTAAGGCGCCGGCTGGGCCGATTGAGGAAAAGCTGCTGACGATTGCGCGGGAGCTTCTCAAGAATGAAGCGGTTCGGACGGAAGACAACTTTTTCTTGGCGGGAGGGCATTCGCTCTTGGGGATGCAGTTTTTGATGCGTGTAAGGAGCGCATTCGGCGTAGATCTGACGGTACAACAACTGTTCGAAGCACCCACGGTTGAGCGGCTCGCTTTCTTGGTCGAAACGAAACTCGCAGAGGAGCGCCTAGGTGGAATTTGGACAGATCTGCTGGGGTTGCAGCACGTGGGAGTTGATGTCAGCTTCGCGGATCTGGGCGGCAGTCCAGAATTCGTTACCGCTTTGCAGCAACGTATTGCTACCGATTTCGGTCAGGACATCCCCATCGCCAAGCTCTTCCAAAGTCCCACCGTTCACCAGCAGGCAGAGCTCCTGTGTGGGCATGTAAACGATACGACCAAGCTGCCGTCCGGAGTGCTTTCACTTCAACCCGAAGTGACTCGCAAGAGCATTTTCTGGGTGCACTATCTAGATGTAGGCTTGGCCAAAGCGCTCGGGAACGACCAACCTTGCCTATTCGTCAAGCTCACTGCCGAAGACGTGGCATCGCTGGGCGAAGCGCCTACTATGCAAAGCGTCGCGGACTGCCTGCTACGCAAAATCCTGGCGACGCAATCTGAGGGTCCCTACGTAATCGGCGGCTATTGTCTTGGTGCGATTGTCGCCTACGAAATCGCCTCCCAATTGCGAGATGCTGGACATGAGGTTTCCCTACTTGTGTTGTTGGACCCCCCGAATCCTTCCTATTTAAAGCGTCATGCGCGTTCACCAAAATTGAGCGAACCACGCTACCTGGTGAGGAGACTTACGCGCTTAGGCCTGCGAGTAACCTTACGCAAACTCCGGGAGCGTTTGCTCGAGCGCCTTGGTTGGTTGCCAGAAAGAAGATTCGACCGAGCAGAGATTGCGGCAGCTCCAGATCAAGCGCTGATTGAAAGTGCGGGCCTTCGGTACCATCCCCGGAAGTACGAAGGAAAGGTACTTCTACTGCTGGCTTCTGACCACTCTCCGCATGTGAACTTCCTTCCAGGTTGGCAGTCGGTCATTCCCTGCGACCTGCATATACGGCGTCTCGACGCGCATCACGACGACTTAATGGATCAACCAACCGTGGGACTCGTAGCGGAGGCCATTGTCGCCCACGTTGTGTCCGACAACAGAAAGAATTCTTAATACGGATGGCGTCGACACGTGAACTCTAGCAGGTCGCTAGAAATCGTGCCGAGCGAGCAATTTATCGGTTGGTTTGCGTTGTTCGGGAGTTTGAGAGCGCTTGAGATGTGAATGTTCGTGCTGCCGAGCGCCTCAAAGAGCCATTTCAACGTACCTCAGAGACAATACGGCCCGGACGGGCTACCTCGGAACCGTGCTGCGCATCAAGTTCCTCATGCGCACCGGGTTGTAGGCCGCGCAGGCGAACGCGAAGATCCAATCAACTTGCAAGGTTCCGCGATGGCGCACTTTGCGCATCAACGCAATGGTCTTCAGCCAACCAAGACATTCTTCGATGCGCTTCCTCTTTTTCTGGCTGAGGGACAGCCCTCCTGCCGAGTGGTACGGCTATTCCCCGCACCGCGTAGCGCTCCGCCGTGCCGGTGGCTTCCCACGCCCGGCTATCCACAATTAAACCGTTGCGATTCTCCACCAGCAGATTCCCGCTGTAGCTCCACTTGGCGTCTTGCCCTTTGCGCGCCCGTTGCGCTTCCGGATCGCTTTTCGACTCGTGCGTCTGGTTCGAGCGCTTGCTAAACTAGACTCGTGCAAACGGCGAAGGTAACGAATCGTGTGCCGCTGACGCACTGACCGACGAACTACCCGAAACGTATTCAAACGGAGTAGACTACCATGCAGATTTCGCGGGCTAGTGCGTCTGAAGCAAGCAATGTGAATTTGAGCCTCCTCCAACTGCTAAGCCCAGAGGTGTTAGCCGACCCCCACGTCCTTTATCGCGCCCTGCGCGAACATGAACCCGTCCATTGGGACCCCTACATGCACGCGTGGGTCGTGACCAGCTACTCGGAAGTCATCACGGTGTTGGCGAATTATTCGGCTGACCGTACTCCTGCGCTGGATCACCTGGAGCGGCTTGGGCTCTCCCTCATGAAGCCATTTTCAAAAATGATGCTACAGCAGATGCTATTCATGGATGGCGCCAAGCATGCTCGTTTGCGCAGCATCTGCTCGGCAGCGATGACGCCGCGCAAGGTAGAAGCGTTGCGAGCCGTAATCGAGTCCGTAGCCGACGGGCTGATTGACAAGTTCATCGCCAAGGGAACGGTGGATATACTCGATGACTTTGCCAACCCTTTGCCTGCAATCGTTACGGCAACGCTGCTTGGTGTGCCAATTGAAGATCACAAGCAGCTTGGGGCCTGGGTCCTCGATCTCGCTGAAGTCCTTGGCAATTTTCAACACCATCCCGATCGGGTAGCAGAGATCGTGCGGAGTCTCGAAGACATGAAGAGCTACATTGCCATGAGGATGGAGGAAGAACGCCGGCAGCCGACCAACGGCTTGATTCACTCGCTGATGACTGCCGAGTTTGACGGCGACCGGCTCTCGGACGAAGAGGTCATTGCCAACACCATCATTACGCTAATCGGAGGTCACGAGACGACCACGAACCTCATCGCGAGTGGATTTCTGACACTTCTGCACGAACCAGAGTCTCTTGAACTCTTGCGTACTCGTCCTGAGATCGTTGGCTCTGCCGTTGAGGAGCTGCTGCGCTTTGAATCGCCCGTTCAACACACCGCTCGAATCGCACCGGCTGACATGCAGCTAGGTGGAAAGACCATCCGACAGGGTTCGCGGGTGGTGGCGGTACTTGCGGCGGCCAATCGCGATCCAAATCGCTTCTCCGACCCAGACCGCTTGGATCTGCTTAGGACGGATAATCGGCATCTAGCGTTTGGCTGGGCTGCCCATTTTTGCTTTGGCGCCCCGTTAGCGCGCATGGAGGGTCAGGTCGCTTTCCATAGGCTATTGCGTCGGCTCTCGAGGCCCGCCTTGATTGACAAGAATTGGAATTGGCGGAGCAACGCAGGCCTGCGGGGATTGACCATGCTGAACATCCGCTTCGATCCGGTTCTCTCCACGACAGAACACGCCTGAAGAAACATAATCCGCAAGGATGTTTCGCACGCTGTGGCGGAGTCCCTCACCCGCCGCGATGATCAAGAAAAATCTCGAAACAGCCACCGTTGTTAGGACGGTGTGTTAAGTCAGTTGATCGTGATCGTGACCGGGGTCGTGACCACTGCGCTGCCCGCAGTGGTGGTGAAGTTAAGGGTCTGGCTGCCGCTAGGTGGGGGGGTTACGCTCGCGGGACCCGCGGGGTTCGCAGTTCTCGTGGTAACGGCGCAGCCGCCGGTGCTGAGCGCGACGCCAGTCAATAGGGTTAGAACGAGGACTTGCAGAGAGAGGAGTGAGCGGCGGCGGCCCCTGGCAAACGGCAGGAACAGGACGGCGCCAAACGGAAAAACGGCCGCTAGGACCATGGAGACTCGTGTGACGTTGGGTGTTGCGGGGCTGTTGGCAGCGAGGGTCGTGGAGGCCGCGACCGAGATCGTGGCGGTCGCTTTTGTGGCAGAGCCAGAGATGGCTGCCGGTGTGGTCACGGTGCAGGCGATGTAGGTAACCGGGCTGGAGCAGGTCAGTGTGACTGAACCCGTAAAGCCGTCGACGGGGGCGATTGTGAGGGTTGACGTTGCGCTGGAGCCCGGGCTGACGCTCAGCGAAGAGGGCGTTGCGCTAACCGTCACGGTCGGGTTGGGTGTACCGGTTCCAGTCGAGTTGGGCGTAACTTCGACGGTGACGGAGCCGAAAGAGAAGGCGGCGTAGTTGTTGTCGGCTGGGTACACCGCGGTGTAGGTGTGGGTTCCGCCGGAGACGTTGGAAAGGTTGAGCGCAACGAGGGTGCCATTTCCTCCGAGCGTCGCTGTGCCGACGGCCGTGTTGCCATCGTAGAACGTGATCGGGTTAGTGAGTGCGGAGTATTCGGCCGAGGCCGGTTGGAGTACGGCATTCAGCGTGAAGCTGGCCGGAGACTTAGCGCTGAGACTTTGAAGATTGGTGGCGGTGGCAGTCGAGAGGACTAGTTCGCCCGTCAGCGGCTGGAAGTTGGCACTGGAGCAGCCGTAGGCTGCCTCGGCGGCATTGGAGGCATCCCCCATATAGCTAACGCCGGTGCCGGTAAGCTGCTGGAGCGAGGTGGGGTTGACCGGGCCGGGGCCGAGGGTGATGGCGACATTCTCGGGTTTATCGGTGGTGACGTCGGGTGTGCCGAGCACGTTGAGATTGTCGAGCGTGAGGGTGGTCAGGTGGTTCGAGTCGTAGCCTTCGAAGATGAATCTGCCTGAGCCTCCGCCCGGGTTACTAAGGACGGTGACGTCCCGCACAACGATGTTGGTAAACGTGGGGATAAAGTTGGTGTTGGCGGGCGTTTCTGTATACAAGGGGTCGAAGCGGATGGCGTGGGCTTCGTTCTGCTGACAGATGTGTTGAAAGGTAACGTTTTTGACGATGCCTCCGCGGTCTGCGGCGGATTTAATGCGAAAGCCGTTGCCGTTGGAGTCCGAGTAATAGCCGGCCTGGTTGATGCTATCAACCAAGACATCGTTGATGCCGCCTTCGGTGTAACTCCCGATGGAGATACCGCGGCCAGAGTAGGTGTGCAGATTGGTGATGGAGACGTTGGAGACGGGATAGCCTACGGCGGTGGAACTGATGGCCACTTGGTCGTCGCCGTTGGAGATGAAAGAGTTGGCGATAGTGATGTCGGCGCTGTTGTCGGTCGGATCGATGCCGTCCGTGTTGGGAATGTTGTACGGTTCGATGATCTTTATGTCCCAGATGGTGAGGCCGCTGGTCACGGTCGAGGAACCGTTCTGACCTTCCCAATGAATGTTGAAAAGGGGTGAGTTCCGGAGGGTGATCTTATAAAGCGTGAAGTCGTTGGCTTGTTCGGCGGTTATCATTTCAGGGTTGTTTTGCGAGCCTATGGGGTTGGTCGTGTAAGCCTGAAGGGTGTTCGAATACCACGAGTGAGTCTGGGTGACGCCGTTGACGATGAGATTGTCTGGGCCACGACCGTCGATGACGCCGTACCCCATGATGCCGGAGCCGGTGGTGCCTTTGGATTTAATCAGCGGACCGCAGCCGTTTCCGAGGGTGCCGATGGTACCGCATGCCTCCTGGGTGTTCGAGACGCTGCCATTCTGGTAATCGGCGGGATTGCGCGAGGCGAAGAGGGTCACGCCGGCGTCGACGACAAGTGTCACGCCGGTGGGAATGGTAAAGGGTTGGGTGAGGAAGGCGTTGTTGGTGCCCGAAGCGATGAGTTCGACGGCACTGCCGGGGGCGCAAGCGTTGAGTGCGGCCTGGATGCGGGAGGTGTCGAAGGCCGTTTCAGAGGAGGGTTCACCGGAGATGACCGAGAGCTGCGCGGTGAGGGCAGTGCAGGAGGGCGGAAACTTCGGCTCGGAGACGGTTCGCGTGTCCTGAGCACGCAGCAGGGGCGCCGAGGCCAACAGGACAAGGACGGCCAACGTTAGGACTCGAGGGGAATGAAGGCTCAGAGGCATCTGCCGAGCTCCAGGTGGTCGGATGACCAGACATTTGGAATCCGGCAGTCCACTTGAAAAGCGGTAGCCGCGCTCAAGCCGCTCTTGGCACTCTTCATTCGCATTCGAAGGCATTCTCGTTTCTGTATTCCAAGTCTTCGGTCGCCCTTGGTCCCGTGCTGAATTCCCCGTGAAGCCTGCCCGTTTTGATTGCTTGAAACACGCAACAGCGTTACCCGCCAGGTTTTTCCGCTTCCTCTGTAGTCTCTGCCGACAATCCGAAGCCCATCGAATCATCTTGGCTAAGGACCGCGTGCATAGGCCAAGTCTAAACAGCCGGTCTTTTGCTGTTCTACTGGCCTGAAGTTCAAGGTTGTGACAGGTCCTTGGGATGGCCGATAGCTGGTCGAGTCGCTCGCGGGTTTGGTTTTTCCCGGTAGTGGTCGCGACGTTACGCTGAACTCCGGGGAATCGTGAATCGAAGCTTTTTGGTGCTTGCGATCGCTACGTTGGCTGCGTTGGGCTGTGGCTGGGACCGTTTTCGCGCAGGACCCAGACGAGAACCTCCCGCCAAGAAGCCTGCGGCAGGCGCGTCGGAACTAAGCGCGGCGCGGCAAGGAAGTGTTCGGCAAGAAATGCGGCGCCCGAAGCTGCGCACACTGCTGTTTAAAAGTAGCGGGAACCTTCCGTGGTGTATATCTTCCTCTTTAACATCTTTGGCTTATCGCGCCCTCCCGACCACGACCGACGTCGCCACCATCCCCTGGTCTACGCAATATCTTCCTTCCAGTATCAAGTGGCCTGAAGCTGCGACTGCCGACACAACCTTGCCGCTAAAGCGGCAACCCTCGCTATCGATGAAGACTTGCGCTTCTCCAAAACCTAACCACGTGCGAAAAATTGGATACCAGGCCTTAAAAATGCTCTCTTTTGCACTGAAGAGCACAATTCCCCACCAGGTTCCATCTCGTGGCAACTGGCGAATCATATCTAATTCCTCTTTGTTAGAGATCATTTGCAATGTCCCACTGGGGAGTGGCTCATGAATTTCTGCGTCAATTCCTAGCGAGCTAAATCGGTCATCAGGCGCTGCTGCTGCGGCGGCATAGGAGCCACAATGGGTGATGCTGCCCACAACGCCATTCGGCCAGAGGGGATCGCCGCGCCTTCCTCGTCCAATTGGAGCCGGTGCGTATCCAAGCCTGGCCAATACGTTGTGCGCACAAGCCCTCCCTCGCGCAAACTCAGCCCGCCGCTTCGGTGCAGCTCTTTCAACCGCAGAGAATTCCTCTGGAAATGCGTAAGCTTGCCCACATTCTCCCCAACACTCTGCAACGGCCACCGAAGACGGCATGATCCGAGCCATCAGTGAATCGGGCATAGGTTAGGTCGTCCCACGATCGTAATTCAACACACAAGGTCAACGGTCATAAGCGAGCGATTCCGTGTAACCGACCAGTCCGAGCTTGGCCAATCCATCAATCGTGAACGAGTTGCGGTGGAGACGGCGACCGACGCCGTTGAGCGACAAAGCCGCCGCATGCGCCCCCCAGCAGTTTCAGCGCGTGTGCCACCATGTATGCAAAAGGTTCAGGCTGCGCGCGCGTCAAGGCCACGTAGATCAGTGCCGCGACCACTCCCACCAACGTCCCATGCAGGATGAAACGGGATTCGATCCGCCGACACACCCAGAGCGCTCCCACGAAGCACATGACGAAGGATCCGGGGGGAGCAGTGTAGTGCAGGAAATTGTCGCCGAAACGTAAGCCAAGAGGAACAATGGCGACAATGAGAGCTACTTCCGCAAGCAGCCCACCGAGCAAAATTCGTCCCCATCGGATTGTTGTGCTACTCATTTTCCCGCTCCCGTGCCGAACGCAGAACGATCCGCGATTGTAGCAAGTAAAAATGAATACAAAACAGTCGTTAAGACTCTTTGTGGCGCTGCCATGCAACGCTTACTCGCGGGCAATTTTTCTTGCTGCAGAGTCAACCGTTTGGCGAGAGCCTTGTCCGCATTTTTCCTAATCGCAGGGTCAGCTTTATGGACTATGTTCTCGGTTACATCGATCTTGAGGAGAAGACTCTGCAACCCTTAGAAGACCTTTTTGGCCCAAGAGTGTAAAGCATGTCTTCGGAACGTTCTGTAAAGGATCTCTCCGGACCGTACACTGGACACAGAAACAGTTGGTGGAGCCGATGGGATTCGAACCCACGACCTCCTCGATGCCATCGAGGCGCGCTCCCAACTGCGCCACGGCCCCACCGGATGCTACGTGCATCAATGCTAGCATTCAGGTGCGCGGTTCGTCTATAAGTTGACACAGGTCGGTCTGCCAAGGCAGGTAGCAAGAACGCCAAAAGGAAGAAGAAAACATGCCCTCTTTTCTTCGCGGGTTGAGAGCCTTAACGGCCGCGACAATATTCGTGGTGATCTACCCCAGTTCGTTCCACGGCCAAACCTCAGCGAGCACGACCGGGGTCAAGTTTGTCGCGGAGGTGCCGCTTCTGGATTGCGACGACACGCCGTGCGTAGACGCACGAATCGGCGACGGACAGACCGTTCGGCTGGGCATCGACACCGGCAATGTGGATTCCGTTGTGGATTCCAAAGTCGCGGTCGCGGCGGGGCTGAAGCCCTCGCAGCCGCCGAAGCCCGGCGCGCCTTCGGGAATGTTCGGCACCGTGATGCCCAGCGTGCGCGTCGGCGAACTCACGCTGACTCAGGTGCCCGCGATCGGGATGGACTTATCCGAGATGATTTCGCAAAAGCAGATGCCGCACGTCGCGGGAACACTGGCGTATACCGCGTTCAAAGATCGCATCGTGCAGCTGGATTTCGTGGCGCACAAGTTGCGCGTCTCCGATGTGTTGACCGATCGCGTGAGGTGTACGGGGGTTTGCGACACGATGTCGCTGATCACATTCGGAAAAGAAGGACCGCCGATTGTCGTAGCGGATGGATTCGAGATCAACGGCGAGAAGGTTTCCGCGCAGGTGGACACGATGTACACAGGTTCCCTGCTGGTGTACACGGCGTCGATCGAAAATCTGAGTTTGTCCGGCGCGGCGAAGACTACGGATGTGCGGCTGTTTCCGCTGACCGATGGCGGCGTCAACATGAGGGTAGCAGGGGCACAGCAGGAAGGATTTAACGGAATCACGCTGGCGAAGGACGGGGCCAAGGTCTACTTCCCTACCGAGACCGTGCACGAGCCCGATGGATTGTTCGACGCGACCGTGGGCCTGGAATTATTCCGCGACGCCGTGCTTACGTTGGACTTTCACGACATGACCATCGCGGTCGCCAAGAATGCGAAGACGCCTTAACCGGCTTTGCGACCGTAATCGTGAGCCCGTTGCTCACGCCGCGTGGTGATTTTGTTCGACCGTCAGGACTGTCCGCCGCACTTGGGTAGCCCCACCGGGCACGACAAGACTTTACTTGCCGGGCGCGGAGCTTGGCGGGCGAAGGTGTGCGAGAAACGCGTGATGCAGGCGCGTCAGGGAACGGCCGCGGAGCACCGTCGCACCGATCGTGCGCGTGGCTTCGTCGTCGGCAATGCGAACATAGCGACAGCGGGGATTTTTCTCGATGGCCATTTCGGGAACGATGGAGACGCCCATCCCGGTACCGACCATGCTGAGGATGCTGCTGAATTGGCCGCTCTCGAAGATGATTTGAGGGTTGAGGCGCGCGCGGTCGCAGGCGGCAACGGCGGTGTCGCGAAAACAATGGCCGTCGCGCAACAGGAGGAACGGCTCCTTGCGGAGATCTTTGAGGACCAATGAGCGGCGCCCGGCAAGGACATGCTTGCTGGGAAGCGCGGCGAAGAGGCGTTCGGTGAGGAGCGCGAAGGTGTCGAACTCGTGGCCGCGGATGGGCATCGCGAGAATGGCGACATCGACGGTGCTGGCGCGAAGGCGATCGAGCAACACCGGCGTAATTTCTTCTACGACCGTAAGGCGCGCTTGCGGAAACTGGCGTGTAAAGGACGAGAGTTTCGACGGAAGAAAATAAGGCGCGATGGTTGGGATTACGCCGACAGCGAGGGAGCCGGCAACGGAATCTTTGCGCTCGACGGCATCGCCTTTGGCAGCTTCGAGTTCGCGCAAGACGGCGCGGGCGCGCGGGAGGAAGGCTTTGCCGACATCGGTGAGTTGCACAGAACGGCCCAGGCGATCGAACAAGCGGGCGCCGAGTTCGTCTTCCAGTTTGAGGATCTGCTGAGAGAGAGACGGCTGCGCGACGTGGCAATGCTCGGCGGCGCGGCTGAACGAGCCGGATTCGGCGACGGCGCAAAAGTAACGGAGTTGGTGAAGTTCCATAAGCCAGCAGTAGGAGAGCCTTTGCAGCGCGGAATTGGACGGTGCTCACTTCCGCGCCATAGGCTGCGCCTATCCATCGTATCCGAATTATATATTGGAAGTATAGACTTGCCGCGCATAGCATCAAAGCGCGGTGTACTGGCTGCGCCCGGCGAAGAATTACCGGCGCCTGTTAGCCGCGAACTGAGGAGGAGTCATGGCGGATGAAAAGAAGATTATGACGACCGACGCGGGTCGGCCGGTGGGCGACAACCAGAACTCGCTCACGGTGGGACCGCGCGGACCGGTCGTGTTTGAAGATTTTTTGCTTTTCGAAAAGATGGCGCATTTTAACCGGGAACGCATCCCGGAGCGCGTCGTTCACGCGAAAGGCTCGGGCGCTTACGGGCACTTTGTCTGCACCAGCAAGGAGATCAGCAAGTACACGACGGCGAAGCTTTTCAGCGCCGTGGGCAAGAAGACCCCGACCTTCATCCGATTTTCGACGGTGGGCGGCGAAAAAGGCTCGGCGGACACCGAACGCGATCCGCGCGGCTTTGCGTTGAAGTTCTACACCGAAGAAGGCAACTGGGACATGACCGGAAACAACACGCCGGTGTTCTTCATTCGCGATCCGTTGAAGTTCGGCGATTTCATCCACACCCAGAAGCGCGATCCGGAAACCAACCTAAAGTCACCCACGATGATGTGGGATTTCTGGTCGCTGTCGCCGGAATCTCTGCATCAAGTGACGATTCTGTTTTCCGACCGTGGCACTCCCGACGGTTACCGGCACATGGACGGCTTCAGCAGCCACACGTTCAGCCTGATCAATGACCAGAACGAACTGTTCTACGTGAAATGGCACTTCAAGACCAAGCAAGGCATCAAGAATTTCGATGCCGACGGCGCCACCGCGATGAAAGGAACCGACCCGGACTATGCGCAGCGCGATTTGTTCAACGCCATCAAGTCAGGCAACTTCCCGAAGTGGCGCGTTTCCATTCAGATCATGCCGGAGAAAGAAGCGGAGACCTACCACATTAATCCGTTTGACCTGACCAAAGTGTGGCCGCACAAGGATTATCCCCTGCACGAAGTCGGCGAACTGGAACTGAACCGCAATCCGGAGAATTATTTCGCGGATGTGGAACAAGCGGCGTTCGAGCCGAGGAACATCGTGCCGGGCATGGGATACTCGCCGGACAAGATGCTGCAAGCGCGGCTGATTTCCTATCCCGATGCGCACCGCTACCGGCTGGGCGCGAACTACGACGCGCTGCCGGTGAACAAGCCGCAATGCCCTTTTCATACGTATAACCGCGACGGCGCAATGCGTTTCGACGGCAATCACGGCGCGGAACCCAACTATGAGCCGAACAGCTTCGGCGGTCCGAAGCAAGACCCGAAGTTTGTGGAGCGGCCGAAGATGGTCAGCGGCACCGTTGCGCGACACGATCACCGCAGCGACGCGGACTACTACACGCAACCCGGAAATTTGTTCCGGCTGATGCCCGCGGACGCTAAAGCGCGGCTGATCAGCAACATCGTCGGCAGCCTCGGCAACACGCCGCGACGCATCCAGGAATTGCAGGTCAAGCACTTCTACAAAGCCGATCCCGCGTACGGGACCGGCGTGGCGAAGGGGCTGGGCCTGAGCATAGATACGCTTGTCGGGGACAAACAAGCTACCGCGGCCGATTGAGAAAAACAGTGCGTATCGAATGCTGGGTGGTGAGTGAAAAGTAGCTGCTATCACTCACCAGCCCGGCAGTTCCACACCGGGCGAGCTTTGTGCTCGCCTCGTGTTGTTTTTGACGACGCCTTGACATCTCGGCGGCGGTAAATCCCCCACGCTTCGGTACAATGGCAAGCCTATGGCGAAGCTTACCTTTTTGGGTGCGGCGGGCACTGTTACGGGATCGAAATATCTGGTGGAAGCGGCCGGCAAACGATTGCTGCTGGATTGTGGCATTTTTCAGGGCTCGAACGAACTGAGCGACCGCAACTACAAGCCGCTCTCGATCGATCCGAAGACGATCGACTACGTGGTCTTGACCCACGCGCACCTCGATCACACCGGATGGCTGCCTTGCCTGGTCAAGGCGGGATATCAACGGCCGATCTATGCGAATCCGGCGACCATCGAGTTGACCTCGCTGTTGCTGAAAGATTCCGCGCACCTGCAAGAAGAAGACACGCTGAATGCGCGAAAGCACGGGTACAGCCGGCACGCGGACCCACAGCCGTTATATACGACCGCGGACATCGATCCGGTTTTGCGATTGATGAAGCCGATTGCGCGCGCCGGCGCCTCTGACGTCAGCCCGGAATTCCATTTCGTGGCATACGACGCCGGGCATATTCTCGGCTCGACGAGCTTGGAACTGACGATTACAGAGAACGGCAAGAGAATCGTGGTCGTTTTCTCAGGTGATATCGGGCAATACGACCAGCCAATTTTGAAAAATCCAGGGACCCCGGCGTCGAATGCGGACGTGCTGCTGTGCGAATCGACCTACGGCGATCGCGATCACGAGGCGGGCAACGCAGCGGAGTTGCTGGCTGCGGTGGTGAACCGCGTCGTGAAACGCGGGGGATCGATCGTGATACCGGCGTTCGCGATCGGGCGCACACAAACATTTATGTATTACCTGCGGGAGCTGGAGGATCAGCAGAAGATTCCGCGGTTGCCGGTGTATGTGGACAGTCCGATGGCGTTGAGCGCGACCGATTTGTACGTGAAATATCGCGAGGATCATGACCAGGAATTTGCGCAGATAGAAAGCGGCGATGGCGGAAAAGGCGATCCGTTGAACGTGCACCAATTTCATTTGACGCGGACGGCGGATCAATCGAAAGCCATCAACAACGTGAAAACGCCTTGCATTATTGTGTCCGCGAGCGGAATGGTGTCGGGCGGGCGCGTGCTTCATCACTTGGCGCAGCGGCTGCCGGATTCCCGGAATGCGGTGATCCTCGCGGGTTTTCAGGCCCAGGGGACGCGCGGGCGCGCATTGCAAGAAGGCGCGAAGACGTTGCGGCTATTTGGACAAGACGTCATCGTGAAAGCGGAGGTTGTAGTGATGGGACAATTTTCCGCGCACGCGGGCAAGAGCGAATTGCTGCGCTGGCTGAAGGGACTGCCGTCGCCGCCAAAACAAACATATCTGACTCACGGCGAACCTGCCGCGGCGCAGTCATTGCAAAGAGCCATCGAAAGCGAGTTCAAATGGAAGGCGTCGGTGGCGCGGTATCTGGACACCGTCGAGATTGGCGGCTAGACCGAGATTCGCGCTGCGATAAGCCCCGCCATCTTAACCGTAGGGACACGCTTCCATGAGTCCCTGCGAACGTCTCACCAGCCGATCCCTCATTTTGTAGCGTCCGCGGGTGAGCGAGACCGATTCTTCAGACCTCACTTCACGCTTGCGGCTGAAAAAATGCCGCCGCACAAGAAATCTTCACCAAAACTGGAAACTTTTTTGGAGATGACCTCGTCTATACAGGCAAGACCACTCGCGGGGTAGGGGGCTAACCACCACAGGGCAACCGACCGTCAGTTCCCTACCCCATTTTAAAGAGTAAGTTGCAGTTTTGAACATTTTCGTGACGTAAAGCTGTCGCCGCGAAGTTCCGGTCGCGGACGGAAAAGCGTTTTCCCGGGCGTGCCAAGCATTTGGACTTGATCGTTCGCACGGAAACTATATAGAAGTATGTAAATGGCCCAAATTCCTGGTCAGGAATGTCGCCAACGCGACGCTGCTCGCGTGACGAGGAGGTTTCAACTCCGCGACCATTCCATGCGCCCGTGGCACCCTCCAGAGTAAGCATACGAACGAATTTCCTGTTGCAAATACCCTCCGTTTTTTTCACACCGATTGACCCTGCTTTGCCGCTCCGTAAGCAGAATCACATGTCGGGGACGTTAGTATAGGAGCGCTACAAGTCGGGGACGTTGCGGACGCGCATGTCGGGGAGAATTCGGCGAGGGAAGTGGAGAGAGCGCTAGGGTGGAAATCGAAAGTGGGAGCGAGGTAGCATGGGAGTGTCTAAGTGAATGGAGGAGGTTGCGGACGGAGGTGCGGGGTTTGAATTCGGCGCGGAGCGAGATGGCGTTATCTTCGTTTGGACGGAAGGTTTTGGCCGAGGCGTGGCAATGAAAGATGATGCGCTCGGCGTTGGCATCGATGGTGGTGCGGCCATCGAGCTCGCGGGGGAAATGAAACTCGGTACGGGCGTCCTGATCATCCGTGGCATCGACAAAGCGCGTTTCCTGCAGGTCCAAAGTGACGCCATCCGGGAGTTCCAGAAAGACGGTGTCGTGCAGGTCTTCCGCGGCGCTGCGAAGAATGCGCTGCGGTTCGCTGCCTTCGATGGCGAGCACGTAGTCGGGGAAAATGGGGGCGTCGAGGGCTGGGGCGGCATGAGCGGGGCTTCTCAACTGGTGGAGGCGCTGCTGCGCGAGCCGCACCATCCTCGAAGACCACCACAAAACAGGAATCGGAGGCAGAGGTTTGCTGCGGCTGAGTTCGATGCCGCGAGCGGGATTTGTGACGTCGCGATTGAGGGTGGAATCGTTGACGCCGCCGGTTTGGCGATCGGCAGAACCGTAGGTCGGTTTCGTGTCGAAACTGTTATCGATAGCAGTCGCGGGCGTTGCGGTCGTCGTAGCGGCCAAGGTTGCCGCGCCCTGCCTGAAGACGAAAAGAGATTCATGTTTCACAATTCTGGGCGGGACTCCAGGGGAGTCCTGGAGGATAGCGGTAGGCGTCGGCACGATCCCATTTCTACGGGGGCCTTTTCCCATGGAGTCGTGCCGAAAGAAGACGCAGGCATTGCGAGTGCGGCGGTAAGGACTATTCGTGTGAGCATGGCTGGATGGACGCTTGGGATGCAGCGCGAGGTGCGACGAGTTGCCCGGCCTCTCAGGCGGCAAGGCATGATATTGGAGAGGAGTAATGGAGTAGGCCAAGAGACGGTGTGTTGTTTCGGGTTTAATTCCGGACAATCGGCGCCGGCGCTCGCCGCTCGACCCGCGTCGGAAGTTCTGAGGGGCGGTCCGAAAAATGGTTTGCCTCTAGAGTCTCGGCTTCGGGATATTTTTGGCATCGTGCGGAGCGTTGCTATGGATTGCCGCAATGTTGGTTGCCGGCCCAAGAACATCGAGAGCCATCTCCATTGCCATCAGTATACAAAGCCCGAGTTTGTGGATTCTGGTCGTGCTTCTCCTCCTGGCCGGCTTCTATTTTGAATTTAGGAACCTCCAGAAAACTCCTTAAGCTCCGCTCGGCCCTCGAGTGGCTGTCCTTGGAATCCTCGTCGCGTTCCCGATGATCTCCTGGCATCGAAGGTAGCGCATTGGTCGCGATGCCGCGCAAGATCTACACAACACAGTCCTCCTGGAAGTTCCGGATGATTTATAATTCGCCGCATGAGTGGGTTTCCGTCTCCGGGCCAGCAGGATCTGCACTTGCGGATGCACTGCGTCAACGTGTACGTGCGCGACCAGGATCGCAGCTTGCAATTTTATCTGCAGCAGCTGGGATTCCATCTGGCGTTCGATACGCGGCTGCAGACCGGCGAGCGCTGGGTGGCGGTCGCTCCGCCGGATGGCACCGCGATTCTGGCGCTGGTTGCCGCCAAGCCTGACTCTCCGCAGTACAAACTGATCGGGCGGAGCACGCAGATCGTGTTTATCACCGAGGATGTGAGCGCCAAATTCGTGGAATGGTCCAAGCGCGGGGTCAAGTTTTCGCATACGCCCCGGCTGAAAAGGATTCAATTCCACCGTGAGGCGAATGCGACGGATCGCGAGCCACAGGCGCCGCATTCCGACGCGTCGCCGATGCTGGGAGAACACGCGAGCATCTGGGGAGGGGTGTTCACGCGGTTCCGGGACGTGGACGGGAATTCGTTCTCGCTGGTGAGCTTCGACGAAGTGACCCAAGCGGTCGAAGCACAACGGCGAAACGTCGCGGCGAAATTAGAGCTGGAAAAGCGAGCGGCGCGTGAATTGGAAATCGCCAAAGAAGTGCAGGCACGCTTGTTTCCACAGAAATTGCCGATCATTCCGTCGCTGGACTACGCCGGCGTTTGCATCCAGGCGCGGCAGGTGGGCGGTGACTATTACGACTTTCTTGATCTGGGTCCGCAACGGTTGGGGTTGGTCATCGGGGACGTTGTCGGCAAAGGAATTGCGGCCGCACTGCTGATGGCCAACCTGCAAGCGAATTTGCGCAGCCAGTGCGCGATCGCCCTGGATCGGCCGCAGGACGTGCTGCGAGCGGTGAACCGATTGTTCTGCGAGAACACGCCGGTGGGCGGCTTTGCCACGCTTTTCTTCGCAGAATATGAGCAAGAGACAGGGCGTCTGCGCTACGTGAATTGCGGCCATCTTTGCGCGCTACTGCTGCGCGCAGATGATTCGTTAGAACGGCTGGACGCGACGGGAACGGTGCTGGGTCTTTTCGAGGATTGGGACTGCGAGATGAGGGAGCGCACGATCGGTTCAGGGGACACGCTGGCGTTGTACACCGACGGGATTACCGAAGCGTTCGGCGAGGCGGACGAGGAATTCGGCGAGGAACGGCTGGTCGAGGTCTTGCGTCGGAACCGTGAACGATCTTCGGCGGACTTGCTCCGTGCGGTTGTCGAGAACGTACGGCGATTCAGCCCGCAAGAACAGCGCGATGACATCACGATGATTGTGGCAAAGTGCAGTCGGGTTTGATCGAACGCCGGGCGAAAGCCCGGCGCCTACATTTTGGCGGTCGCAAGTTTCGCCAGGCGCTGTTCGGCGGCGGCTAACGTTTCTTCTTTTTTGCAGAAGGTGAAGCGGATTTGCGTGGCACCGTCGTTGGGGTCGTTGTAGAAGCTGGAGCCGGGCACCGTCGCTACGCCGATTTCTTCGACCAGGAATTTCGAAAAGCGGACGTCTCTGGTCGTGGCGGGAAACCGCTTCGGGTCGGGATCTGGGAAGCGGGAAATGTCGGTCATGATGTAGTAGGCGCCGCGCGGCTTGAAGACGGTGAAGCCGGCTTGCGTCAGAATTTTCAGGAGGCGGGCGCGTTTCTGGTCGTAGCTGGCGGCTAATTTGTCGTAGTACGACTGCGGTTGTTTCAGCGCGATCGCACCGGCTTGTTGCAGCGGGGCGGCGGCGCCGACGGTCAGGAAATCGTGGACTTTGCGGATCGACGCGGTGGCTTCAGGCGGGGCGATAGCCCAGCCCACGCGCCATCCGGTGACGCTGTAGGTTTTGGACATGCCGTTGATGACGATGGTGCGGTCGCGCATGCCGTCGATGCGGGCCATGGTGATGTGTTCGGTGCCGTCATAGAGGATGTGCTCGTAGATTTCGTCGGTGATGCAGAAGGCGTTCCAGCGCACGCAGAGGTCGCGGATGAATTCGAGCTCGGAGCGGGTGAAGACTTTTCCTGTGGGATTATTCGGAGTGTTGAGGATGATGGCTTTTGTCTTGGAGCCGAAGGCTGCGGCTAGTTCGGCTTCGTCGTAGGTCCAGACGGAATTTTCGTCTTGGGGAGGCGACATCTTTACGAAGCGGGGTGTTGCACCGCTCAAGATTGCGTCTGGGCCGTAGTTTTCGTAGTAGGGCTCGAACACGACGATTTCGTCGCCGGGATTGATGACCGCCATCATGGCAGACATCATGGCTTCGGTAGAACCGCAGCAGATCGTGATTTCGCGCTCGGGATCGATTCGGATGCCCTGGGTTTGCTCGAATTTCTCGACGATCGCATCGCGCAGCGCTTTCGCGCCCCAGGTGATGGCGTATTGATTGATGTCATCGGAGATGGCTTGGCGGGCGGCTTCTTTTATTTCGGCGGGCGCGGCAAAATCAGGGAAGCCTTGCGAGAGGTTCACGGCGTTATGTTTCAAGGCGAGGCGGGTCATCTCGCGGATTACGGATTCGGTGAATTGCTCGGCTTTAGCAGACAGCATGCGGCGGCCGATTTGCGCCATCGTGGTTTCGGGAGTGGTCATAGGCTTTGGTTTGAAACCTAAAAGTTTAAAGTTGAACCTGGTAAAAGCAAAGAGAAAGAAGAGAACAGACAACACCGAACGTTTACGCGTCTTGGTAGCGCCGGCATCCTGCCGGCTCCCATGCTTGATTGCGCCTCAACGATTTGGATCTGGGGAGGCGTCGGCGGTAGCCGGCGCCGTGACCGTTGGGGGTGCGAGAATCGGAGTTGCCGCCGCCGGAACTGCTGGAGTGGCGGCTGTCGTGGCCGCGGTGGAAGCTGGCGGCGCGCCTGGGCCGTAGATCATGCGGTAGACCTCGGCGTTGCGCAGAACGATTTGAACGTAATCGCGCGTCTCGGTGAAGGGGATCGACTCAACGAGCTCGGCGATTTCCTCGTAGTTGCGTTCAGCCCGCCAGGCGGCGATGCGATCTTCCCCGGCGTTGAACGCGGCTAGCGCGTATTCGGGTGCGCCGGTGGCTCGTTGCAGATCAGCGATGTAGAGCATGCCTAGTTCCAGATTGTATTCGGGATCGAAGAGTTTGGTTTTCACGTAGCGGACTTTAAGCTGCTTCGCCAACAACTTGCCCGTTTTCGGCAGCACCTGCATCAAGCCAATGGCGTTCGCATGCGAAACGGCATCGGCCTGAAAGGTAGACTCTTGGCGAATCAAGCCGGCGGCGATCATAGGATCGAAATTGTTGCGCGCGGCTTCGCGGCGCAGCGAGGCTTCGTACGGAAGCGGATAGAGCGTTTTCCAGACGTCCACAGGAACGTCGGAGAATTTGCGCGCATCGAAATTCGGAACAATCAAGCGCCCATAGGACATACCCGAGGCGAAGTGTCCCTGATCGAAGGCCGCCTGCGCGGCTTCAAAGAGCAAGCGCGGTGAGCCGGTGGCGTAGAACGCCGATTTCAGCTCCAGTTCGGCGCTCGCATCGAATGCAATGATGCGCAGAGCTTGCGCGCGTACCCAGCGATCCTGCGCCGCGGCTGGAATCGGGTCGTCGAAAGCGTGCAACGCCGGCGCGGGGGGCATCGTCGCAAGAAAGTCGGGTGGATCTTCGTCGCCGGGCGCCATTTTATCCAGACGCACAGCAGCAGCGCGTCCGAAGTACGTTTGCGGGAAGCGATCCACATCGGCGCGGAAATAAGCTCGCGCGTGGCCGGGATTGCCGCTGCGCTCGGCGTTGCGGCCTAGCCAGTACAGTGCGTCGGGGGCGTCCGCGGACGACGGATACTTGCGCAGAAATGCGCTCAGCTTATCGTCGGCATACGGCTGGCGATCGAGGTACGCAATCCAGGCGGCCCGCCATTCGCAGAAAAAAGCGTACTTCCCTGCCGGAAAACCATCAAGCACGCGCTGGTAGTACGTTACCGCTTTGCCCCGGTCGAGTTCTACCCAGTAATAGTTGCCGACCATCATCAGCGCTTCTTCGGACCATTTGCTGTTGGGATATTTCTGCACCAACTGCTCGGCGGCCGACAGCATGTCGGATTCTTTTTTCGCGGTTCGCTCGAATTGCGAATATACGAACATACGTTCGGCATCGACCTCCGGATCGGTGATCGGGAGTGACGAAATCAGCGAAGGCGAGCTTTTCAACTGCACGCGGGCCTGGGCGGCACGCAATTGGGCGTGCTCGTGATGTGAGGGATCTTTCAGCGACGCGGCGAGCTTTTCATATTCGGCGCGGGCTTCCTTCCATTTGTGCTGGTTGTAGAATATCTGCGCGCGCTCTTCCTGGAGTTCCACGCGGGGAGCGGGGTACTCGTTGCCGAGGGTTGACTTCATCTGCGGCAGCGCGATGGCCGCCGCCTTGCCCTCGTCCGAGAGCGGATTCTTGTAGTAGAGAAGCTGATAGTCCTTGGCCGCGCGAGCATATTGTCGCGCCGCCTTGTACGCCTGAGCGCGTAGCAAGAGAAGTGCGGGGTGGACCGAAGTCGCCGGGTAGGCTTCCAGCTCTTCGACCGCGGCTTGCGGATGACCGGCGTCGATGGCGGCGGGACCCAGAGCTTCGAGAAATTGCTCTTTCATCGCGGTGTTGGGATAGTCGCGACCGATGGCTTGCAGCGCGGTGAAAGCTTCGGCGTTGCGCTTGAGCAACCGCTGCGTCTGGGCCGTCCAGTACAAAACGTAGTCGCCGAGCAGCGTGTCGCTTTTCGCCTTTGTGAGCCACGCCAGCGATGGTTGCGCACGGTTCTTGTTGTAGTCGTCGTAACCGAGCGCCAGCGCCGCGCGGGCGCCCCAGACGTTGCTGGCATTTTTCCCGGCGAACGCGGAAAGCTTTTCATACGCGCCCGGCGTGGCATTGTGCAGCCCGCGCGCGAGACTCGATAGCTCGCGCTGCGCGGCTTCGTCTTCCGGCGTGGCGGCGGTAATTTCCGGCGCGGACGTGCTGGGCGTGCAACCTGAGCGGCAAGGAGCCGGCTTCGGTTTGTTCGATTTTTTCTTCTTCGAGTGCACCGTCTGCGCAGGAACGTCGAGCGGCACGGCGGCCAGAAGCGCTACGGATAAAAGCACTGCCAGGGCGCGGGAAAAGTAAACGGCGCGAGGTTTTGCCGGGCCATCTCGCCGCAAACTCAGGGGAGCGCCGCTTTCACGAGAAACAGCCGATGGTGTTGTCGCCGCGAACTCACCGGTGCTGCGCGGTCGTGGCGTAAGGATATTCGCCGAGGGCATGTGCATCACCCTCCGCGAGGATCTCCACCATCCAGCGATAAAAATAATCCACCGGGTGGTCCATGATGGGTTTGAATCGACGATCGTATTCTCGGTGAGCTTTCTCAATGTCATCACGCAATCGGACGCAGATATCTTTGTGCTCCCGACCGAGGCGCACCTGCTCCGGTCGTAACATCTTAATATCTTGCATCGAAACTTTCGCGACTCTATTTGCGCGGCGGTGCAGTTCTTGTTCCTCGGCAGACAAGCGGCTGACGTCGAAGGCGCTCGCGTCTTCGGACTCGCCAGGGGCCGGAGGAGGCGTCTCGATTTCGTGAGTCTCGGCCGCAACAGACAATTCTGCGTGTGCTTCGGGGGCGGGCTCCTGGCGGGCTGCCACGACCGTTGGGGCGGCATGGGCCACCGAGGCCGGACCCGGCGGTAGAACTGGCGTGGGAGCACCGTGACTCGCTCCGGCAACAGGCTCGACAGCCGGCAGTGTCCCGGCGATGCGCGCGATTTCCGCTTCGAACGGCGAGCGCGGTCCCGGCTGCAGAGTCACCGCCACAAATCGCGACAAAACGTCCAGGGTCGCGGTCAGCGCCGCAGCGGACGTCTGGGCACGCAACATGGGCGGCAACGCGTTGATCGGCTTGCTGCTGCCGCACGCGGCAACCACATCCGCAATGGCCTGGTGCAGCTCATCGGACGTCCGCTGGATGCGCTCGAGGTTGTCGCGCAAGGCTCGCGAGACGGCCTGTTCGATGGCGCTCGGCGTATTGGATTCTGGTGGCATACCGGTTTCTGGCAATTTCGCCCAAAATCTCCCGTTTTGTGATTCTGGAAGGTAGGGCCTGCGCCGTCAACCGCCTAACGGTACCGTTGTGCCTAGAAGTACCCCTTTTCACCCCCGGCCTCCCCTGTCCGGCACGCCCCTCGATGCCCCACCCTTTCCGCGATTCTTACAGAAAGGGGGCTTTTGACGCTCGCTCCCCGCTGCACTTTGCCGAGCATCGCGAATACGAGTTTTACCCGATGGCGGACGCATCGCAGGTCACCTAGATTGAGGTTGCTTGAGGAAACCGAGCCCTTCTGCATGACTCAGCACCCCGGACAACCCCCCGGCCCCATTCGAATCCTGGTGGTAGACGATCATGCCGTCGTGCGGCACGGCCTGAAAACAATCCTGAATGCCCAGGAGGGCTGGAGCGTATGCGCCGAAGCCAAGTCAGGGGAAGAGGCGCTAGCCCTAGCCAATCAACTCCGCCCAGACGTGCTGGTGATGGACCTCAGCATGCCCGGGATGAGCGGCCTGGATACCCTCCGCGCGATCAAGATCCGCCTGCCAAATGCAGGGATTGTGATTCTGACGCTCCACTTCTCGGTTCAATTGGTTCGCGAAATTATTAAGTTGGGCGCCCGCGGCTACGTAATGAAGTCCGACGCAGAGCGCGATCTGGTCGACGCCGTTTCCGCGGTCGCAGCCGGTAAGACCTACTTCACCGCACAAGCCATGCAATTCGCGTCAACCAGATCGGTGCCGGCCGCAGTCCCCATCCGCCCGCCCGCGGCGTCGCTAACCGACCGCGAACGCGAAGCGGTCCGCACCATAGCCCAGACCATGCGCAAGCTGCTGTAGTCCGCAGCCTTCGGTCCTCGAAGCCGCGGTTTTTCGTCCGGAACGGGCTTTTGCTAGCCCTTGTAAAGTCAGTTTTAGAGGTCGGAGTTCTAGCTCCGACCTTGAGCGATCGCCCTCAATGGGCTTTACTTCAGAAAAAACTCTCGCGGTCTTTTCCGCAGGCTGTTTCAGCCGCGCCGTACATCTCGGAATCAGAATTCGTAGCGCAACGCCACCTGCATAATGCGCGGGTTGGTCAGAAGCCCGGAATAGTTGCCGAAGCTGCTGCCGCTCCCCAATCCAAGCGAATTCGACAGCAAAGCCGATTGCACGTCGAAGCGCACGGAATTGGTAATGTTGAACACTTCCCATCGGAACTGCAGGCTCTGCTTTTCGCTCCAGGGCATGGTCCAGCGTTTGGCGAGACCCATATCGATACCGAAATACCCGTCGCCGCGAATCGTGTTGCGCTGGCCAGACTGGCCGGCGTACGCGGGTGCGAACGAACTGATTGCCGCCGGCCCGTTGGCGAAGATGTTCGGAGTGCCGGTGTTGAAGAATACGCCGGTCTTGACCGGCGCGATCTGGTCGGCGTTGCCTTCCATCTCGAAGTTTGTGGGGAAATTGCTGAAGCCGTTGTCCACGGTAACCGGGAACCCGCTGGTCAGGCGGAACAATCCGGAGAGTTGCCAGCCTCCGATAAAAGCATCCACGAAGCGGTTCGAGTCTTTCCCGATGAAGCGGCCCCGGCCGAACGGCAATTCAAAAATCCAATTGGAGTTGAACTGATGAGTGGCATCAAACGACGACACGCCCTTCTGCGCATTCGGATCCCACGCATTGATGATGTTGTTGTTTAGCCCGAGCAGGCTTCCGTTGCTGGCTGGCCCCACACGTTCCGCGTCGGAAGAAATATCGATCGACTTTGAGAACGTGTAGTTAAAGTCGAACTGCAACCCGTGCGTCATATGATGGCGCACCGAAACCTGCAACGCGTTGTAGTTCGACCAGGCAATCGACCGCCACGCGTATAGAGAACTGTATTGCGGCGAATAATAGGAAAATTGGCCGCCGGAGGTGAAATAACTCTGGTTGGGATTGTTGAAATCGGGAATTCCGTTGTAGTCCAGATTGTAGAGCGCCAGGGAATCGTTGAAGCTCGTGCCGCAGAACACGTCAAAGGCGAAGACAATCGGGTTCGTGGTGGACATCACGTTGGGATTGCCTTGCGGATTGGTGCCGGTGCAACCGCTGAGCGTGTAGGCCCCGCCGGGAACCAGCGGTTGAATCTGGTCCTTCCAGAATTGCTGCACGTTGGCAGGTAGCTGGTTGGGATTAAAGCTCAAAGTCGGGCTGGAAGCTCCAGCCGTCAGTTGCGGGCGAAAAAGCTTCGCTAGAGCATCCTCAGCGGTGAAGTAATCGATGCCGGATTTCTTGTCAAAGATATCCAGCGGCATGGCGAGATCGTCTTGCGCCAGCAAACGGTGAGACAAGCGCCCAACGTAAGCGACGTCAAGCGTAAAACCCGATTTGAATTCGCGGCTGACGGCTAAATCCAACGTGTACGAATACGGAGTCTTCAGGTTTTGGTCCACTCCCCACGTAATCGCACCCGTGCCCACAGGGTACGTTTGCGGGAAGGTGGCCGCCGGCGCCGGCGGGAGAATTGGATTGCCGGAATAATCCAGCGCGGGAATTGTGTTCATGCTCGTCAATCGCGGCGCGGTTATCGAGGTTAGGGCATCCGACGGATTGTTGAGCGACGTAGCTAGGCCGAACGAGCCATTCTGGTCGAAGGTATCCACCAGGCTCTCGCCGACTCGATCGTAGACGATACCGAAGCCCGCGCGAATGCTGCTCTTTCCCTTGCCGCCAAACAGAGAACCAAGCAGCCCGCTGGAGTAGTCTGGCGACCAGGCGATCGCAACGCGTGGTCCCAGGTTGTGATAATCCCAGTTGTAGTAGCTCGGTTTTCCATTGGCCGGGCCCGAGAAATCGTAGCTCACCAACGGCTGAGCATTCGATGGAAGTCCCTGCAGCATTCCTGATCCGCGCGCGTCGAACCAGTTTCCAAGATTAATGTTCGGCCCCACCTGCAAACCATTGGTTTCCCAGGGCGGAGAAAACAGCGAATAACGAAGGCCGAGTGTCACGGTGAGGTTTGGCTTCACCTTCCAGACGTCTTGTAGGTACATCTCGTAGGCATCCTCGGCAAAATGACGAGCGACCGGGGCCCCCTGCGCCAGCGTGTTTCCCTGGCGATCGTAATTGTAAACGGCATCGCCCAGCGTGATCATCCCCAGCAAGCTGGTGATCGAATAGTCGTAGTTGCTCACGAAGCTGGAGTCCACCTTCGGGTAACCATTTGCCGGGTTGCTGGGATTCAAAGGCGAAGGATTCGCCGGACCAGAAAGCCCGGAATTCAAGAGCCAGTCCGGATTGGCCTGACCGATACTGAACGAGTTGTTCTGGTTCGTTTCGTGGTCACGCAAAAAGCTAAACTGGAGTCCGATTTGCCACGTATGCTTGCCGTGTATCCAGGACACGTCGTCGGTAAAATTGTGAATCGGACGCTGGAAGGCCGAGGAATACGTAATGCCTTGATCGAAGGCCTGGAGGTAATTCCACGTTTGGTTGGAGTCGCCAATCGTGCCTACGCTTTGGCGCACGAAACCGTAACGGAAACTGTTCACCAGCGAAGAGGAGAGCACCGCGGTATAGCCCGCGACGATTCCCTTGTTGTAATTGACGATGTCCTGTTCTGGCGCAGTGCCGGGTAGAAATGGCGCGCCGGCGTCATTTTCATTCGCCAGCGACCCGCTGACCGACAACCGGTGCTTGCCGTCGGTGGTGATGTTGTAGTCGAGTTTTGCGATGTACCAATTTTTGGTGTTGTCGGTTGGCGCCCGGAAGCGATACCCCGCCGTATTTACTCCGTCACCTACGGTCGAATCGTTCGGCAATGGATAGGTGGAGCTCATATATTGAAGCACGGTCGGATTGGGTCCGTGCGGGCCGAGGCTGGAGCTGTCCATCGCCGTAATCTGTCCGGGTGAGAGCGCGAAATAACCGGCGGGAGCCGAGTAAGAAGCGCCACTGATTCCCTGCACCGTATTGCCTGGGCATAGGGTCGTGTCCTGATTCAAGCACAGGTATTGAATGACGCCGTCGCGCATCGCCGCGGTAGGCACCGTGCGAACTGCGCTGACCGCTTCCGCGTCCCGGTAACCTTCAAAATTGGCAAAGAAATAGAGCCGATTCTTGAGGATCGGCCCGCCGAGGGATCCGCCAAAGATATTGCGGTTCAGTTTTGGCGGCTCATTGGGGTCTCCGCTTTCGAGTTGGGCCGCCTTAATGAAATAATCGTTCGCGCTGACCGCCGAATTGCGGTTGTACTCGTACGCCGAGCCGTGGAACGCGTTCGTGCCGCTCTTGGTTACCAGCGCAACCTGCGCGCCTCCCGCGGCGCCTTCATCCGCGCCATAGTTGGAAGTAGTCACCCGGAACTCCTGGACCGAATCCAGTGTCACAGGCAATACAGAAGTAAACGAGTGCCCGCCTTTGTCATTCACTGACACGCCATCGAGAGTGATGTTGCTCTGATCGCTCCGTGCCCCGTTGACCGCGCCGCTGCGGGTATCCACCTCTTTATCGATGTCCGGCCGGTTTCCCGTGTAAAGAACTCCCGTCTGCAGACTAAGAAGGTCCGGAACGTTGCGGCTCTCGAGCGGAAGCTGCTTCACCTGATTTTCGTTAAAGGCGATACCGATCGATGCGTCTGAAGTGTTGATCGTCTCGGTCTGCGCCGATACTTCCACTTGCGTCGCCACCGACCCTACCTGGAGCGTGAGATTCAGCGAAGTGGGAACATTCACAAGCAATTGGACCGATGTCTGCTCGTACCTGCGAAAGCCGTCTTTCTCGACAACGAGCGTGTACGTAGCGGGCGGCAGCGCCAGAAATTCAAATTCGCCGGACGGCGACGTTGTCGTTTCCTGTTGAAACCCCTTGGCCGGATCGAGCAGCGTTACTTTCGCTCCGCCGATGGCCCCACGCGATTTATCCAACACGTTGCCGCGTAGCGAGGTGGTGCCGATTTGACCCAGGCTGATCGACGCTGCAAACAGCAGTACACCCAGAATCGCGAAACACTTTCGCGCGCGAGACACAAAACGCATGGTTGCTCCTTTGATGGAGGCTATTCGGGGGGAACTGGTCAATGGAAAATTACGGCCAATCCAGAATGGCAAAGCGCTCGATGGAAACACGCGTTGCCTTTGCAGTATGAGTGCGTTCAAATCTTCCCGGACATCCCCACGGCCTTGGACGCTTCTTAAAAAATCTGCGGCAGCGTAATCTTCGCTGCGGCAGTTTGTCAAGACGATTCCGGCAAAATTCCCTAAATTTCGCCGCCATGCTTTACTTCCAGAAACAAAAAACGGAACATGTCCTGGCGTCACGCTTCCAATAATAGACGCGTGAACGAAACAAATGTTTCTAACCTCCATCCGCCTTTGCTTATTTTCTCTATGCGCCGCCGCCGTCGCCATGCCCTCCGCGGCTCCGCCCACCAGTCCACGAGCGACCACCGAATCCGGCGTCCTCGAAGGCTCGTCCGCTGGACCGTCGCCGAACGCTGCCGTCTTTCTGGGCATCCCCTTCGCCGCGCCGCCCACCGGTGATCGTCGCTGGCGGCCTCCTCAGCCCGCACAACATTGGTCCGGCGTACGTCCCGCGAAACAATTCGCTCCCTCCTGCCCGCAACTTCGGTCGGCGTGGTGGCCGGAAATGGCCGGGCGGGATCGTTTGGAGACCAGCGAAGACTGCCTCTACCTGAATGTGTGGACCCCCCATCTGAATCGCGCTGGAAAAATTCCGGTGATGGTCTGGGTTCACGGCGGCGGCAATGTGGAAGGCTCCAGTCAAATACCACCGCTGGCGCCGGCACTCGCACGAAAGGGAGTGGTGGTGGTAAGCGCCGAGTATCGCCTGGGTGTCCTCGGTTTCCTGGCGCATCCGGCGTTGAGCGCGGAATCGCCGCAGCACACTTCCGGAAACTATGGTTTGCTCGACCAGATCGCCGCGCTGGACTGGATCCGGCGAAATATCGCCGCGTTCGGAGGTGATCCTGACCAGGTGACGCTATTTGGAGAATCTTCGGGCGCGGAGGATGTTTGTCACCTGCTGGCGTCGCCGCTCGCCAGGGGATTGTTTCAGCGGGCCATTCTCGAAAGCGGCGTCTGCATGGATTCCCTTTACTCCGATTTTCACCAGGAACAAAACTATTATCGCAATCACGGTCCGGGCGAACGCTTGGGTTCGCGGTTGGCCGCCGCCCTCGGCGATACCGAAAATCCGAGCGTACTCGCCTCGTTGCGTGCACTTCCCGTCGCTCGCCTCCTGCAGTGGGCGCACGACGCCGACGGCGCTGACTTTGGTGTCGTGATTGACGGCTGGAGCGTGCTGTTTCAACCCGTCCTTACCTTTGCCCGCGGTAAACAAGCGCAGGTCCCCATACTGGTCGGCAGCAACGCCGAGGAAACCACGGTGTTCGGAAAAGCCTCGCCGCTCGCTGCCCAGGATTCTCGCCCGAAGACGGTGGTGCAATATCGCGCTTGGTTGAAAGATGAATTCCGCGAGTTCGCCGGCGATGTCGAACAAATCTATCCCGCGCGGGCCGAACAAGAGGTTCCCCACGTCTTCATACGCATGCAAACCGACTACGACTTTGGATTCGGCGCCCACCGCCTGGCCCAAGCCACCGCCGCGCAATCCCAACCGGCTTACCTCTATTACTTCACCTATACCGGCCGCGGGCCATTCGCCGCGCTCGGCGCCTTCCACAGTGAAGAATTGATGTTCCTGGGCAACACCTACTGGAAAAGCTGGATCAGCAACGCCGCCGACGCCCACCTGGCGGATGTCATCAGCGATTACTGGACACAGTTCGCCAAAACGGGCAACCCCAATCAATCGAATCGCCCCGACTGGCCCGCCTACACAACAGAAAATGATCGGTGCCTGGAGCTAGGCCAGCAAATACAAGCGCGTCCAAAAACAAGTCGCGAAGGTTATTCGCTGTTCGAGCGAATCCTGCAAGCCCGCTTAGCCGAAATTTTACCAAAGCCGAAATGACGACGTACCCGCCGGGTGGCACAGGCCTTAGCACTAGACGATTCCGTCCGCCGCACCCTTCCGTCACTTCCATCCATTCCAAGCCGATGCCAATGAAAACGATGTTTTCAGTGATTCCAACAGGCTTAGCGAACATTACAGTAGCACCATCGGGTACCGGTACGCATTGTGTGTAAGCGCAAGAATGCGCTTTATTGGCAACGCGGGTGACAGGTGATGAATGACGGTTGTGCTGAAATTAATCGCCGCCGGGCCATGTGCATACCGTAATTGCCGTATTGCGCAGAAATTCTGCGTCAAGAAAATAAGCGTTTATGGAATTCGTTGCCGGATTCGTTGCCTATGCGTTGATTATCGCCGTCACGTGTTTTCAGGCACGTGGAAAAGTTAGGAACTAGTCGCTGTGCTAGGAATGAGACGATGCTGACGGCTATCATCACCGTGCTCGCGACCCTCATCGTCGGTGGAATAACCCTTCGGCCAGCTTGTGGTATCTGATCCCGGTCCCGCGACTTGGGCGACTAGTTCAGCGACGCGTGGTTCCGTCCGTCGCTGCCAGCGTCGCCGACCCTCATCGCTCAGGAACGAACACAGTTCTTGATTTAGAGGTTTCGTTCGACTGATTAGATTCGCGAAGGTCGTTGTTTCTACCAAATGCAGGGAAACCATTTGTTTCTGTCGAGCGTCACAGCAGGTGGCTACCAAAGAGGGAGCGACACGGGTAGACGCGATGCTGACAAGCTGGGCTCGCACTGGCCGGGGCCGCTCCCGTCCAACTATTCGACAGCCGGGTCTTTCGCTCACTTCAAGAGCAAGAGTTGTGCCTTCATTTGCCTTCGTGGAGCAGAGCTCCAACGGCCTCTTCCACCTTTTCGAACCCCTGACCCTGCCCTGGCGCAGGTTGCAGCCTTCCCTCGCGATCGATCAGAAAAATCGCTGGATACCGTGCAATGTCTCGATAAAAAGTCGGCACGCCGGATGTGGTGGTCAGGAGCGGGTAGGTAACCGGAACCTGCCTTAAGAATGCTTGTTGCGTCTCGACGGCTTCATCCGAAATGCCCAATACAACAAATCCGCTTGCTTTCCGCGATTGATAAAGTTTGTCCAACCGGGGCATCTCGTTTCGACACGGCTCACACCAGGTCGCCCAGATGTTCACCAGCACGACGCTGCCTTTGTAATCCGACAATCGTTGTGGTCTACCTTGAATGTCCGAAGTGTCAAACATCGGGGCAGGTACACCGTGCATTGCCATGTTCCGTGACTGTTTCGAGCGAGCAAGTCCGTCCATCACGGGCTTCGCGATAAGGAGGAGAGAAAGCGTCGCGATCGCCAAACCTATTTTCGCGGAGAAAGAGAGACCGTAGCGCCGGTCCTTCGAGGCGAGCATCAGAGTAAGAAGAAAGGGGATCGGTAAGGCAAGGCTAGAAACCAGCAGGCGGAATCGCCAGTTACTTTCCGGATCAGGGCTGAATGCAAGCAGAACCTGAATCAAGATGACATTCAACACCAATGCGAGCAAGGGTGAGAGGATTCCCGCAAGGAGCACCCGGTGCTTCGATAGATTGGGCACGCAGCACGTATTTCCTGATCCAATCTGAGAGCTAGCTGAGATTTATACCACCAACGGGACAAGCATGGGCAGTACTTGCAGTACGAACGCACCATTCATAAATGTGATTTTACCAGTGATAATCATCTTCTTGTAGATGGAGCGAATGTGAGTAAAGCCACGAAACGTAAAGTTCGGCTAGGTCCGACACAATTTGCGGCAGAGGTGAAACGATTGAAAGCTGAGGGCAAGATGCCTTCGCTCGAACAGCTGTTAGCTGTGATCGCGGAGACCAGAAGACTCTCCGTTCCTCAACTTTTGGCCGCGAGGACGGGACGAAAGAAGTCCGAGCTGACCTAGTTTTTGCTTCGTGATGCTCCGGTGTAGCTCAGAACGGAAGGTCCCATCGGCGAAAGGAAGCCACGAGCAAAGGCTCGACTGAATTACGCGACCATTGATCGCGAATAGAATCCCGATTACCCCACGCCATTAGTCCGAGGCCGAGTTCTTTGAGCTTCCTTTGAGGAACTCGCAGGCACGCCGGAAAGGTTCGAAGACTGGCCCCAGGACGAACTCCCGGTGAATTAAATGCCACGGTGGGGACCCCTTGCGCCCGAATTTGATTCCCGGTGCTGGAGGCGGTGGACTCACGCCGGGTGGTTTTGGCGGAATTTCGGGCGCTGCAAGGCGATGTGGGGCGGAATCACCAGGCCGGCACATATAAAGGTAGGGATGATCTACGATTCGCGCCCTCTGTTCCGTTAAGAGCCCCCGATTCGGAAGCAAGAAGACCACCAAACCAGCGCCGGTCGCTGACCCCTGGAAAGAAATAGTAGACCGCTACAGGACGCAGTGGACCACCCATGGACAGCAGGCCATACTGCAGGCTGGATATGATCGCGGCATGACGACCGACAAGTCGTGGTGTGAGATCGACGCTGCGGTCGGTTAGATCGTGAAAGGATCCGAAACGTGGGGCGCTAGCTCGTACCTTAAAACGCGGTAATCCCGCACCACAAATCAGGCAGGTGAAAGTGAATGGGTTAATACCAGCACGTTTCTGAGGACTGATGTGGCGAGTCGGTGCGGATAGTTGTTTGCTTTTCGGAATCTCTAAGCTTCGCTAGCCGTATATAAGCTCGTCAGGAGCGCAAGATTGAAAATACCAATCCTGATTGCTTGTTTTTCATTGTGTATTTGCTTTGATTCCGTATTTGCCGTTTCACAAACATCCTCATTTCAATTCCTGCAAAAGCCTGGACCCTATCCGGTAGGGTTGAAGATCGTCAATCAGTATGATCACTCCCGCGCCTACGCCGCTTCCTCCAAGAATTTGTCAAATTCCTTAGAGGGGGATGATTTCCGTCCGCTGCAAACACTAATCTGGTATCCATCGCTGAGAGGCACAGGCAAGTCGATGACGGTTGGCGACTATACCCAGCTGGCCGACACGGAGATCCACTTCGACGCGGCCCATCCTGAACAGAATCGATGGCGTTCGCTGTTGAAGACTTCGTCCGAGATTCCTCTATTCGCGGTGCGGGATGCCCAGCCGGCAAGAGGGCAATATCCGGTTCTGATTTACGCCCCCAGCGATTCTTCTGTTTCGTGGGAGAATGCCGATCTGTGCGAGTATCTTGCCGGTCACGGATATGTCATTGTTGCGAGCCCCTCGATGGGGGCAACCACACGCGAGATGACGGACGATCTGGACGGGATCAACGCGCAGGCTCGCGACATCTCCTATCTCATCACCTATGCTAAAACGCTTCCCGATGCGGATTTATCCCAGATCGCCGCGGTAAGCTGGAGCTGGGGCGGAGCTTCGAGCCTGTTTGCGGCAGCAAGAGACCCTCGCATCAATGCCCTGGTCTCCATGGACGGCAGCATGCGCTACTACCCGGGCCTCGTGAAGATGGCGGGCGATGTCCATCCAGAGCGAATGAGCATACCGCTTCTTTTCTTCACTGCAGAAGATGCGAACTTTCTCGAAGATCTTGACAAATATCATGATGGTCCGCCGGCAGACCTCGTGGGTCCAAGCGTACTGAACGCCTGGACGCACGGCGATCTCCTCACTGTCAATATGCTGGGCATGGCACACTCCGAGTTCAGTTCGATGTTTCAACGCAGGGAGAGCCCGCAGCGCTTTGCGGAAAATCAAGTAGCCGATTACGGACGGGATGACGCCAACACGAGTCATGCCTGGGTTGCGCTCTACACGTTGAACTTCCTGAATGCCTATCTGAAACGCGATGCCTCGGCAAAGGCGTTTCTTGAGAGAACCCCAGCAGAGAATGGCGTTCCGAAACACTTTATGGGCGTAGCGTTTCGCCCCGCGCAGAAAGTATTCTCTTCGCAAATCAGGTGACCTCACAAGCACGTCCTAGATGACTGCGATCCCCGCGCATCGCATAGAACCCTTTCTCGGTCAGTCTGACCAGACACTTGGAAGGATGATTTGTGGGTTTGGGGTTGAGGTTTGGTTCTCGATGGCCCGTTGGACCGACTTGCACTGTAATCTCGTTCAGGATTTGCTTACGCTCACGTAAGTGGTGATGTGAATCCGTTCGAGCCCACAGGCCATTGAAAACACAACGTGTACCCGTCCGGATCGGTCACATAGGTTTGTTTCATTCCGTAACAGGCGACCTTGGGTTGGCTTGCGGCAATCCCCTGTGCGCTCAGAGTTGCATACGCGGCGTCAACGTCTCGGCAGGCGAAATAGATTATGGTGTCTGCATGCGCAGCTACACGAGCCTGGTCTGGCTCCGAAGGGCGAATGTTGTCTTCGTACATATTGTTGAGCATCAACTCCACGCCATTGAGCCGCAACATTGCCCATCCGTAGTCGTCCTTGGCATCGGTGAAAGGTTTTGAGGTGTTGGCCACCTCAAATCCCAACGCGTCGCGGTAAAACGCAATGGATCTGGGGACGTCGAAGACGGCGAGAAGGGGCACGGCACTCTCGATAGGTATGGACATGGGAAGCTCCTCCCGGGGGTATTGTAAGATCGAGCCTTCGAATCCGATATCTAGAGGTTGAGCGTATCTGTAAATGTATGACGCCAGGAGGCTTTCGCAATGAAGAACCTTTTTGACACCGCTAGGGTGGACGAGGTGAAGCAGCGCATCGCTCGTCTGCGGCCGGATAGCCAGCGGCAGTGGGGAAAGATGAATTCACCGCAGGCGTTGGCGCACTGCTCCAGGGGCTTGGAGCTGGCGTTAGGGGACCTGCGGCCTCCACGGGTACTGCTCGGACGGATCATGGGCCCCATCATCAAGCCAAAGGTGTTTCGGAACGACGAACCGTTGCGGCGCAATACGCCCACTGTGGAAGGTTTGGTTATCCAGGATGAGCGGGACCTGGCAAAAGAGCGCGCGCGTTTGTACGGTGTGATCGACCGGTTTGTAGCCGCCGGGCCCAAGGCCTGCACCACACATCCGCACAGCTTCTTCGGGCCACTGACGCCGGAGGAATGGGCGATCCTGATGTACAAGCATCTGGATCATCATTTGCGGCAGTTTGGGGTCTAGCGACGGGGTTGGAGGAAATCATGAAATATCTGTGCGCTGTTTATCTTGAGCCGAACGCCTTGCAGGGCCTATCCGCCAGCGAGCAAGCGAAGCTGAACCGAGATTCATTGGATTACAACGACGAACTGGCGAGGAAAGGGCACTACATTGCGGCGTCGGCGCTCCAGCCGCCGCGGACGGCAAAGACGGTCCGCCACCGAGGCGGGAAGATCCTGGTGACGGACGGTCCGTATGCCGAAAGCAAGGAAGTCCTGGGCGGATTCATCCTGGTTGAGGCGCGGGATATGGAGGAGGCGGTACGAATCGCGGAAAATATTCCGGTAGGGAAATTTGCAAGCATCGAAGTGCGACCGGAAATGAAGATTGGGTAGAACGTGGGCTATTCAAGATATCAAACTCGCCAAATGTATCAAGACCATGATGCGTCTTGCCCAAGCCGATATAGTCAAGGCCTTCCATGAGAATTGTCGCTCTAAGTCCCTTTTGTTCACCTGAGCAAACGCGACTACCGCTGGCGCAAATCGGAGTTGGGGGCCTATTTGGAGCGCCAACAGATTGGTAGTTATGGTTAACCAGATACTTGACGAAGGGTATCTGTCCAGAACGCGCCTTTCCATTTCGAGTGAAGGACTCTTTCTGGAACCCGACGTACCGTCCTGTTCGTGGCTGGCGGAGGCGAGCTCCCGCCCGCTTGCGAAGGGTGGTAAAATAGAAGCGTCAACGGGGGCGACACGGTTTCGACGGAAGCTGTCGCGGCTCGGAGGCATGCCGGGGTCCACCTGCCCGTAACTTGGTGGAAACTAGAAATGCCAATAACAATCTGGCACTTGCAGCTTAATTAATTAAGCGCACGCTTCCCCGGGCTTTGCTCATGGGCCCGGTCAGAAGCGTCAAACAGTGAGCTGGCCTGAGCCTTTCGGTCCGTAAGGCTCGGGCGAGAACCATCGGACTAGCCGGCTGCGTTTCTTGCTCATTCTGAGCGTGGCAGGCGAAACCAACTGAATTGAGCTAAGCATGTAGGCTCCGTGTCGTAGCGCTTTTCGGACGGGGGTTCGACTCCCCCCGCCTCCACCATTCTTTCGCTTTGATTGAAAGGAATTATTTGTCCGGCTCTTCCGTGTACCCCAAATGTACCTCTGGTTGCGATTTGTCCTCCGGCCAAGTACGCCGGACATCCGCTTCTAACTGCTCCTGACGCGCCTTCACCCACGGCGCATAGTGCTTCTCTGTAATCCGCACGCTCTGATGCCCCAATAAAATCGACACCCGCTCGATCGGCGCACCGGCCAGCAAGAGCTCAACGGAAAATGTGTCGCGGAAACGATGCGCATGTGCGTCGGGCACTCCACCAAGTTCGAAGAGCCGCTTGAGGCTGCGCTGCCAATCCCCCACCGCGCTTTTGGGTTTCGAAAGCCCGGTCCAAAAATAATACGTGCTGTCAGGAATGGTGTTGAGGGCGTTCATCACGACGGGCGGCAGAGGGCAATACACCGGCGTGCCGGTCTTGGCAGTAAAGAGAAAGAGTTTGTCACCCTGGACTCGATTGCGTGGAAGTGTTATTGCGTCTCGGATTCGCAATCCGCTGTAGCGCAACAAAAGTACCAGCGCTCGCAGACGGATCGCATTCGCTCTGTCGGGATAGGTCTCGCAAGCCTTGAGGATGCTGTCTACTTCCCCTTCCAGAAGACGTTCGCGTCACCTTTCGTCGAGCAAAGGACGCCTACATACTTGGCTATTTTCGATATGACTTTTTCACTGTGGCGGTGCACTACGCAGTGCTTGCTCTTGAGGCAGCCGTCAAAGCCAGATGGAGCGCCAGCCTTCCGCAAAAAGTCGCCATCGCGGGCGGCAGCGATAGAGTCGAAATGCATTTCCCATCGCATACAAAGATTTCTGACCTTTGCCGGAGAAATGCATGGAGAGGCCGAACTGTGCTTGTTGATGGCCAGCGATTCCCTCTATCAACAAATGCACTTCTGGATTGGCTGGAACGCGAAAAGATTGTGACGAAGTGGGAGCGGAAGGGACTCGGAATCGGCTTGAGAATGCGAAACGAACTTTCCCATGTGGAGCACTCGACAACGGACATCCCATCGTCAGACAAACTTCAATTCGTCGCTGGTCTCGTCAATAAACTCTTCCACAGTCTGCCCTAGCCACTTTTTCTGTTACCCTGTTCTTAAATGCCCTACAGAATGAAGGCGAATCATGGAACTCCGCTTCAACGATCCACAACTAAAATTCTCAGGTTTAACTGTCAAATTACTGCGTAGCGGCAAAGTGTTGGTGGTACTCGAAGGCACGGGCGTTCATTACACCTTGCACCCCGGTCACAATTCGGGAGTGATCGACATCCACAAGACAAACGAAGACGTTCCGAAGGACGACCCGGCGCGATACCAGACTCTGGCGGCGATTGGGAAGGACGAGGTTGTCAGGAACCTAGAAGCCGTTGGCAAAGACCCAGTGATCGATTTGTTGAGACTCTTGCGGCCCATACGCCTTGGATGGATTGCCCGGCGTCGCCTCGGTGTCGTGGCGTTTCCGACCGAGGCGGAACTTGACGGACTGTCCAGCATACGAATCAAAACTGGACCAGCGGAGTGGGCTGAGCCACTGAAGAGTTGGATGAAGGTTCCAGAGTTCATCGACGACATCCTCTTTATGCCGAACGCTGCGTTTCTTCTGTTCGATTGCCGAAGACCAACGCAGCCTCCGTATGGAGTGCTCTTTAAGGTCGTTGGACCCCACGGTGTTTTTTCGCTGTGCTGGATTAGGCTTCGAAACTTGAAGCGTTGGGGTGCTGCGACGGAAACCATCTTTGCCGAACGCTTCAAGCGATTCTGGTTTCAGCCAGCATAGCGTCGATAGTCCGGACAGCTCGCCTCTGATTTCACGAAGCGACAACATCCAAGCAAAAAGGCTACTCGTCTGCCATTCGCCCGCTCGCCAGCCCCTTATGAAATTGCTCCCCCGAGACCTTCTGAATGTTTATATTCCATCGAAAAGAGCTATTAAAGCAAAATGGCTTATGTTTTAATAGGAACAACGCTTATTAAAGGGAGCTTGAATACGTCCGTGCCCAACGAGAAAAACTCAAGGCTAGGCAGCTATATCTCGACGACGACCGCCGGCGAGACGGTAAAGGCTTTTGTGCCGCCGCCTTTGCCGCCGGACCCTCCCGTCGATCTTAGCGGACTTTACCAGCAGCTTGATCGGGCAAATCAAGCCCTCGGTCGTTTGGATGGTCTGACCACTCTCCTGCCCGATACACGGCTTTTCCTTTACCTCTATGTCCGCAAGGAAGCCCTTTTATCCTCGCAGATTGAAGGCACCAAATCTTCGTTCTCAGATTTGCTTCTCTTTGAAAACGAAGCAGTGCCTGGCGTGCCCATCGACGACGTTGAAGAGGTCTCCAACTATGTGGCTGCGATGCAACATGGGCTCCGTCGCATCAAAGGAGGCTTTCCGCTTTCGTTGCGCCTGATTCGAGAGATCCACGCAATCCTGTTGCGCGGCGGGCGCGGCGCGAACAAAACACCGGGTGAATTTCGCCGCTCGCAGAATTGGATTGGCGGCAGCCGTCCGGGAAATGCTGCATTTGTTCCCCCTCCGCCGGAACGCATAATGGAGTGTTTGGACCTCTTCGAGCATTTTCTTCACGACGAAGAACACAAGCTGCCCGTTCTCATAGAGGCGGGTCTAATCCACGTGCAGTTCGAGACCATCCACCCCTTTCTCGATGGCAATGGTCGGTTGGGCCGTCTGCTCATCACTTTGCTTCTCTGCGCCAAAGGTACTTTGCGTGAGCCATTACTCTACTTGAGCCTTTACTTCAAGACTCATCGGCAACGCTACTATGATCTGCTTCAAAGGGTGCGCACGGAAGGAATTTGGGAGGAATGGCTCGAGTTTTTTCTGGAAGGCACGGAGACTACGGCGCGTCAGGCAGCGGACGCAGCCGTTCAAATTCTCCATCTCTTCGGAGCGGACCGGAAGAAGACTCAATCTTTGGGTCGCAAGACTGCATCGGCGCTGCGTGTTCACGAGTATATGCAAGGGCATCCGCTAATCAAGATCGGCCCGACGGCAAAGGCACTCAAACTGTCCGTTCCCACCGTCACGGGCGCTCTTGAGAGCCTTGCAACACTCAAAATAGCAAAAGAAGTTACCGGCAAACGGAGGGATCGCTTGTTTGCCTATCCTCGTTATCTACACATTCTGAGCGAAGGAACCGAGCCGTTGAGGAATCATTGAGGTCAATGACGATTTATATCGATGACAGCGGTACAAGCCCCGAAAATGCAGTGGCTGTTGCCGCCGGATGGATCGCGCATACGGATAGTTGGGTAGATTTTCAAGCCGATTGGGACAAAGCGCGCGATCTTGACGGGGACAAATTTGATTCGATGCACATGGCTGAATTTGTGTTTGGTCGAAAGGGGACGGAATTCGAAGGATGGTCTCTTGAGAAAAAACAACGAATCTCAGCTAGGCTCCGGGGCATTATCAAGAACACGGTGGCGAAGGGATTCGCCCTTGGCATTGTGAAGAAAGACTTCGATGAGCTTGTTCCCAACGCGCTCCGAGTGCAGGGTTTTGAAAGCCACTACACATATGCCATTCGCCGTGTGCTCGGCATGGTTGATACGTGGCGTCAAAAGGAAAAACTAACCGAATCAATCGAGTACATCTTCGACTGGATGGACCCTGGCGATCCGCGTCGCAAGGAAATAGGAGCCGTGTTTGGACCTGCCGAAGGCGAACCGGAGGCCCTTCGTCGTTATGGCCTAGGCAAGGGCGGCTTCTCGTTTAAGCCAAAGAAGAATCTCGCACCGCTTCAGGCAGCAGACATGTTCGCGTGGCTAACGTATCAATGGCTTCTGAACGAATGCGAGGACAAGAAACTAAATCCGATTGCGACGGAATCGTTTAAGGACTTCTACCTGCACCGCAACAAGACTTTCCTGGAAGGCGGATACAACAAGAGGGCCGACTTAGCTGACTGGGTGAGAATGAAAGGCTTTGCGATCCCATGAAACTAAACACCGCCGTATGAGTTGCTTTCTGCCAAGGGCCTATCCGGTGTCATTCAAAGCCGTTCAATCATTTGGCGTTTCGGGGCCGTCCTCCGTGTACCCGCCGTGTACCTCACTTGGGCGAATTCGCTGTTTTTATCGTTTCTCGCGTTTTGTAGAATCAGTAAGTTACGTGGAATCAGTGGGGCTCAGAATTCCGACTCCCCCCGCCTCCACCATTCAAATACCCCTATTTTATGCGGCTTTTCACCTATTTTGGTGAACCGCTGCGTCCGTTGTGCCCAAATGTGCCGACGAATTTTTGACCGCACCCTGCAACTTCTCTTGACGGCCCTTCACCCAATGCGAGTACGACTTCTCCGTGACCTTGGTGGATGAGTGCCCGAGCAAGGCCGCTACTGTCTCCAATGAGTTGCCTGCTTGCAGAAGTTCGGTCGCGAACGTGTGACGAAAGAGATGCGCGTCGCCGACTGCAACGGCTATTCGGGACCTCAAGCTTATGGCTTGGGGCCAAGGTTCGCTTCCACTGTCACAGCAAAAAATGCATGGCCAAACACGGTTGGATGCTCTGCATCCCAGAAGAGTGCGACATAGGGGTTGGAGCACACCGAATAGGACGGCGGGTTTAAAACTGAGGTCAGGCAGGGATCGGTAATGTCAGTGAACCCGAAATGGCTGCCATCTTGCGCAACATCGTGGAACAGGCTGAACACGTTAATCCTATAGATGTGTATTCCCTCCAGGAGTTCCTCGGATCCAAGGAAAAAATCCAATGCGTTGTTCGTTGCCACGGAAGCCGAAGATGCAAAGTTTGCATTGGCACTCGCCGCCGGTAACTGCCCCACGTCCAAAAGATCGGGGATAAGAAAATGTCTGGCGCCTGCGCGGCGTAGCGCCAGCTCGCTTTCCGAAATTCCCAGCGCGATCTGGAATGCAAGGGTTTCCACCGGCACATTGTTCGCGGCGCTTGCCGCCAGGATGTCATTCCCTCCGCCCTCGATGACGTAAAGTGCATTGGGATCCGCGTGGTTGTTTACGCTGCTCAAATACAATGCCACTTGCTGCGGCACGCTGGGTGGAATCGAATCGGGGACGTTTTCCGGAATCGTCACGTACGCTCCGCCAAAAGCATAGTCTGTCCCTCCGAGCAACGACGCTTTCAGCGGCAGGCCCCAAGCGCTGGCGACATGATCAATCCATATCGGTCCGTTCGAGAATCGGCCATTGTAATAAGGTGGTGCGGGATTGCGCCTTTGGTCGCCGTGTAGATGTTTCCTACATCGCAGTAGCTGTCGCCAAAGACATAGATTGCGTCGTAGGGTGATGTTGCAGCGCGCGCTGCGGCTGACATGAAAGCAAGGGAAGCAATAGCCGTGAATAGCCATAGACTCCGTCTGACCATGGTGATTCTCCTTTGAAGAATTTCTATCTTAAGACCCGGTTTTGATTGGCACCTATCCGCGGGGACCTGGGTTCCAGCACGATACACCTCCTCCGCTCTCCTAGCAGCTCGTTGAAGAACTGAGTTTTGTGAGACGTCGGTTCTGAATTTCAAGGGTTATCACTGAATTGCATAAGAGCCGTTCGGTCGTTCTATCCGCTCAGCTGGCGCTAAGCGGAACCCGATGTCATGCTTCCGCTATCAGGTTTCGCAATCGGCAGAGGTTGTAAGCCGCGCCAGTAAAGGTGAACAGCCAACCAACCTTGTCGATTCCTCGCAACTTCACTTTCCGTAACATCCCCACCATCTTCATCCACCCGAACGATTGCTCCACTCGTTTTCGCTTCCGCTGACTCACCTCATAGCCGACATGCCGCGTGGTCCGCTCGTCCACTGCGCTCCTGCGATTCGTATCGTTCTGCGCCACATGGGGGGTAATGTTCATCCCGCGGAGTTCTCGTACGAATTCCTGGGTGTCGTAGTTTTTGTCTCCTCCCAAGGTGACCCGCTTTCCGCTGGGGAGGGCCTCGGCCATGAGCATCGCTGCCTCTCGCTCCGCTCTTCCATTCGCCTCGGTCAGAAAAGTCTGCACCAGAAGCCCGTTACGGTTCTCCATCAATACATGTCCCAGGTAGCCGAGCTTTGCTTCGCTCCCTTTGGATTTCTTGAACAATCTAGCGTCGGGATCTGTCGTGGATTCATGGGTTTGGTTCTTCCGCTTCTCCTTGTGAAAGTCGACCTCTCCTCCTGGTCCGGGCGGCTTCCCCTTGCCGTCCTTCCGCCGAAAACTCTTTTGACTGGCCCAGGCCTCGATCAGCGTCCCATCCACCGTAAAATGTTCATCCGACATGTACGGCCGGGCTCGTTCCAGCACCCGTTGAAAAAACGACTCGGCGATCTCTTCGTTCAGCAAACGCTCCCGATTCTTGCTGTACACCGCGTGATTCCATACCACCTCGTCCATCTCCATCCCCACAAACCACCGAAACAGCATGTTGTACTGTAGTTGCTCGATCAGCATGCGCTCACTGCGCACCGAATAGAAAACCTGCAACAGCAGTGACCTCAATAGCCGCTCCGGGGCAATCGATGGGCGCCCCACATCGGAGTACAGCTTCGCGAACTTCGGCGACATCTCCTTCAGAATCTCATCCACCATTTTGCGGATCGGTCGCAACGGATGATCCGCGGGAACACGCTTCTCTGGAGAAATGTAGCTGAAAATTCCTTCTTGCAGGTCATCGTCGCCGCGCATTCACTCGCCTCCTTCGCCTTCCTTCACTCAGACGAGTTCTCTTACATTAAAGTTGCAGTGGAACGGAGTTTTTCAACGAACTGCTAGACAACGAATTTGCCGCTAGAGCAGGCCACTGTTCGACCGCTTGCGAAAGTTTGCAACTCGCCCGGCAACTAGAACACGAGGATAACTGTCCCGAGAACGCCTGCAACGGCGTTTAATCATTGACCCTCCGAATTGGTCAAGCTACTACGACGTGGCGGCGTTTTACTCCATGGTTCTCAAAATAAATACGGAGACTACATCTTAAGGCACCATCTGCTTGAGCGGTTCAAGGCCGAAGATGCGGCAGGTATGCAGTAAAGCGTTCGGGACACGAGCGATGTAATAGATCACTACTATGGGTTAGTCCAGCGAGGGGACTACTCGGGCCGATTACGAACCATCCGCTATAATCAGTTCCACGATATAAAAAAAAGCTAATCACGGCGAGCCGCACAATGAATTCCTCGGAGAAGGAAAAAGCGGGTCGCCAATCCGCGGGTTCGAAAATATTGCTGTACCCTTCTGGCCCGCGATCGCTAGTGGATTCATGTGGCCCGCTAACGCTGTTCTGGGATCTGATGCCGATCTCGAGCGTTTCGGAAGGCGCTGGCAGACGGTAGAAGTCTCCCAGCCAGTCTCAAAAAAGTGCTATGCATGCACCAGACCTGCCCCGCGCTTCAGTGTCCACGAAAAAGCTGTGAGCATCGCCACGCAAAGCTGTGACCGCAACCCCCAACATCCCGCACCCCGCCGAGGGCAGGGGTGAGGGTGCGTGCGCTCGACACCGAGATAGCCACGCGCTTGGCCTGCACCGGCGGGGCCCCGGTAACTGCTTGAGTGAATTCATATTATACTATGAAAATGTAAATATAAATCTCATATTATACGATGAAACTTCCTCTTGTAATTCACACTAAAATATGAAATAGTCTTGTTCAATCTCATATTATACTATGAAAATGGAGAAGCCATGAAGGTTGGGTATCCGGATTTGAGGCTGAAGCAGTTGACAAACGTATTTGCCGCATTCGATAACACACGACAAGCGGCACGTCCGAGGGGCGGCTGGTTGCATGCTATCCGGCAAGCACTAGGTCTTTCTCGACAACATGTCGCGAAAATCGCGCGAGTGAAACAGCAGCAGATTGCGTTCTTTGAAAAGTCCGAAGCTAACGACCGGATCACACTGCGCAGTCTACGTCGCGTAGCAGCGGCGATGGATTGTGAACTTGTGTATGCGATTGTCCCAAAGGCTGGAACGCTTCAGAATCTGGCCGACCAGCGATTGCGAAGCGAAGTGTCGAAGAACGTTCTTGCCACCGAAAAGACTATGGCATTGGAAGGGCAGGGCACAGGAGACCTGGAAGAGAAGATTGAGGACGAAGTCAAACGCATTAAGGCGAAAAAGAAGTAATCAGTGGAGGAGAAGGAACTGAAAGACGCAAGCACGGCAATCAGCCTTGAGGATGCCGCTGCCCTCAAACCTGACCTGGCGACGAAGCAGGATTTAGACCAATGGGAATACAGAAACATCTTGGAAGCTCGAGCCAGGGCACTGGCTAGTCGTCGACTTCGCGGAAGCGATCCCCTGACAGAACGCTATATTCGAGAATTGCATCTCCGGATGTTTAATCAAACGTGGCAGTGGGCTGGTCAATATCGAACTTCGAACCCGAACTTGGGAATACCCTATGCTCAGATTCGCGAACAGCTCGGACAGCTTCTCGGTGACGCGCGCTATTGGGTTGAAAACAAGACCTATGACCTTGACGAGATTGCAGTCCGGTTCCATCACCGAATTGTGTGGATCCATCCGTTCCCTAACGGCAATGGCCGACATGGTCGCCTGATAGCAGACGTTATTGCGATGAAGTGGGGACGCGAGCCTTTTTCGTGGGGTCCTAATGATTTAACCGCAGCCGGGGCAGCGCGAGACCAATACATCAAAGCTCTTAAGACAGCAGACAACAATGGGGACATCAAACCCTTGATGCTGTTCGCTCGCTCTTAGCGGCACGACCACAGCCACAAGGAAGGCCCCGACCTCCCCAAGGATGTAGGCCACCGCAATAGCGACGCTGATGATCATGATGACCGTCATCAGGGTCGCCGTCGCCGCCACCGTCGTCATCGTCGTAGTCGACGTCGCCCTCACAGACGCCGTCACCGTCATCCTCGCCACCATCCTCACTGTCGCTGCGTTACCGTGATCGCCGCACTCGTCACCGCCGCAGCGGCGGTCCGGTAAGCGCTATCAGGCACTGAGAACATCTCCGATAGGCCGGGGGCCTCCACAAGCACGGAGCGGCGCGTTGACTTGTCTGACAGCGCAGCATAACATTCGCGCCCGTGCCCGATCCTGCTCCACTCTCCGGACGAACAATTGCCCACTATCGCGTCCTTGAAAAACTTGGCGGCGGCGGGATGGGTGTGGTCTACAAGGCCGAGGACGTAACCCTGCACCGATTCGTCGCCTTGAAGTTTCTTCCCGATGAGGTCGCCAGAGACCCACAAGCCTTGGCCCGATTTCAGCGCGAGGCGCAGGCGGCGTCTGCACTGAATCATCCGAATATCTGCACTATCTATGAAATCGGCAACGAAAACGGCGAAGCATATATCGTCATGGAATATCTGGACGGCGTGACGCTCAAGCACCGCATCGCTGGCCCACCGATGGAAACCGAGTTGATCCTGTCCCTCGCCATCGAGATTGCGGATGCGCTCGACGCCGCTCACAAGAAGGGCGTCGATCCACCGGGACATCAAGCCCGCCAACATTTTCGTGACGACCGAGGGACGCTAAGATTCTGGATTTCGGTTTGGCGAAACTTCAGGCAAAGGCAGGAACGGATGCTGATGCGACGCTGAGTCAGGAGGCGCTGCAGTTGACCACGCCGGGCGCGGCGATGGGCACGCTGGCGTATATGTCTCCCGAGCAGGCACGCGGGGAAGAACTGGATGCACGCACGGACTTGTTCTCGTTCGGGGCGGTGCTCTATGAGATGGCGACGGGCCGGATGGCGTTTTCGGGCAATACCGCAGCTGTCGTACACGAGGCGATTCTGAATCGCACGCCTGCTCCTGTGGGACGGTTGAAGACTGAACTCCCGCCGAAGCTCGAGGAAATCACCAACAAGGCGTTGGAGAAAGACCGCAAGCTGCGCTACCAGAGCGCGGCGGATATTCGCACCGACTTGCAGCGGTTGAAACGCGATACGGAGAGCGGCAGAGCCGCTGCTACCGCCGCAGAATCCCAGCCTCGGAAACGAAGCCTCCGGCTTCTGTGGAGCTTGCCCGTGATAGCCGTGCTCGCCGTTGCCGGGTTCTTGGCTTGGCACTACCTGCGCCCCCATGCATCCGGTGCCGCAACGATCCAGTCCATCGCCGTGCTGCCGTTCGTCAATGCGAGCAAAGACCCGGAGATGGACTACCTCGGAGAAGGTCTTTCCGAGGAGATTACAAATTCTCTTTCGCGAATTCCCGACCTTCAGGTCATGGCCCACAGCACGGCTTCTCGCTACAAATCGCGGCAGGATGATCCGCAAGGTGTGGGACGCGAATTGCACATCGATGCCGTGCTGACGGGGCGGGTGGCGGAGCACGGCAACGAACTCGACGTGGAGACGGAGCTCGTCAACGTTGCAACCGGCGCGCAACTCTGGGGAGAACACTACAAGCGCAGCATGAACGACGCCGCGCTGCTACAGGCGGCAATCACGACTGAAGTTGCCAGCCAACTGCGGCTACGGCTCATCGGGAGTGAACGGGATAGCATCGCGAAGGTCGGAACCCGCGACCCCGAGGCCTATCAGTCCTACCTCAAGGGCATCTACTTCGCGGATAAGTGGGCACAAGGGGATATGAAGGCAACAATCGAAGATTTTCGTCAAGCCATTGACCGCGACCCCAACTACGCGGCAGCTTACGCCGGGCTATCCGTCGCGTATCTTAGTGCACAGATTGTCGGCGTGTTATCTCCTGAAGAATCGATGCCCAAGGCGAAGGAGGCGGCGCGGAAGGCTTTGGCATTGGACGATTCGCTCGCCGATGCTCATGTCGCTATGGCGTATGTCAATTGGGACTACGACTACGATTGGAGCGGCGCCGACAAGGAATTCAAGCGGGGCATCGCACTGGCGCCGCGCAGCGGGGCTGTTTTCTACAATACCGATGTTCTCACGAACTACTGCCAGGACTTGACCGTAGCGGGACATTTGGAGGAAGGAATCGAGGAGTGCCGACGTGGGTTGGAGCGTGAGCCGCTTTCTTTCTTGGCTAATGAGGTATTGGGCAGGAGCCTCTACTACGCCCGCAGGTACGATGAGGCGGCTAAGCAGCTCCACGCCGCAGTTGAAATGGAACCCAACTATTGGTTGTCACATATGGTGTTGGGGATGACCTACGAACAGCAGGGCGATCTCTCCGGCGCCCTGGAAGAGCTTCAAAAAGCGAACAAGCTGGAAAGCGAAATGCCTTGGCCTCTTGCCCAGCTCGGCTACTTGTATGCCCGGTTAGGCCGAAAAAGCGAGGCTGAGCAAGTCCTGCAAGAGCTTACCCGGCGGTCGGAGCGGCGCTACGTGTCCCCTTATTTCTTCGCGACGGTCTATGTTGGTCTGGGCCGGAAAGAGCGAGCCCTCACGTCCTTGGAGAAAGGCTACGCGGATCGCAGCATGTTCATGACCTTAATCATCGACGACCCCGAGTTGGACCCCGTGCGCTCCGAGCCCCGTTTCGTCGCACTGCTGCGCCAGATGGGGGTAGGGGAGTAAAATGCGAGGTCGGCCTACGACCCCTTTCAGGAGCTGGGTTTTGGGTAGGGCGGTGCTGCCGCCGCCGAGTTTCAGAAGATTCTCGACCACAGCGGCGTCTGGAACTGCTGGACGGGGAGCGTTGGCGCGTCCGGGCACTAGCCGCCTACAAAGATTTCCTAATCCTCTGGAAAGCCGCCGACCCCGACATCCCCACCCTGAAAGAAGCCAAGGCGGTGTACGGGAGGCTGCAGTAGCTCCGAGGCAGCGTGGAAGAGAAGGTTTGAAAAAGAGAACTATGTCCGCCGAGAACATTGCCCGCCTGGTCGACAAGGGAAAGGATGTCTCGCGCTTTTTCACGAACGCGGGTCAAATGATGAGCCCAATCCAGCGTGTAAATGTAGACTTCGCGTCGCCGATGCTGGACGAATTGGATAATGCGGCGGAGGAACTAAACATTAGCCGCCAAGCCGTAATCAAGACCCTGATCCGGCAAGCGCTTGATCAGCACTATCTGGCAACAGCACGCCGGTCCGGTACGAAGCAGAGATAGGGCAGGTCGACCAGCGACTCGCCTTCCTCATGCTTTGCCCCGCATTTGACGCTATATTGGCTTGCACGCCAAGAGGGAACAAAACGGAGTCGTGAAAAGCTATCTGAGTGATAAGTCCATTTCGATAAAGTTGAAGGAATGCCGCTCTCAAGGAATTAGAAATTCTGATGGGCCAGGGCCCCTTCTGTCGGCTGCTGGCAGAGCGGCGATTGTGAAGGCGGCGAAGAAGCGGTGGGCGAAGGCTAGGAAGCAGCCGAAGAAGGTAGCAGGATGGTCTGATTTTCAGTGCTGCTATTGCGTTTCAGAACGCAAGGGTCTATGGCAACTTCGCGTACTCGACCTTGGCTTGCTTCAGGATGGGAATGTCAGGGTCGGCGTCTTTCCACAGGGTGAGGAAGTCCTGATATGCCGCCTTCGCTTTGGCGGTGTCACCTTGCATGGCATAGGCCCTGCCGATTTGGAGATGCGCGAGTGCTCCGATAGATTCGTTGAGCACAATTCCGCGATGGTCGAGGATTTTCTGGAGCTCAGCAGACGCTTCCTGCCCGCGGTTCCCGTCGAGGTATGCTTGACCCCGCAGATAGGCTGACGTGTAGAAATCGAACCAGCCTGCTTCGTAGGGGGCGACGGGCGCCAGCAGTTCCACGGCTCGCATCGGCTTGCCTCGTTTCAGCTCGACAGCGGCTAGCAGTCGCGGTACCGAAACCTTGCTGATAATACTCCCTGGTGGAGCGTGGCTTGTGAGCTCGTCCGCCAATTTCGCAGCTGAATCCGGGTCACCGGCGAGCGCAAGAGCCATCGCCGGCTGTCCTCCAAGTTTCAGCGAAGCAGCCACAAGTTGGCGCGCCTCGGCTAAATTGCCCAGTTGCGCCTCCAGCACAGCCGCACTTGATTTAATTTCGGCCGCAGTTCCTCTATCTCCCTCGCGCTCGGCCATGTCCTCCGCCTGTCGAGATAGTTGGCGCGCCCGTCCGAGGTGGCCAGAGTATGCTTCTGTATTTGATTTCTCCAAAAGCGTGGTTTGTTCGAACCCAGTTTGGCCCTCCAGCAAACTGGCGAACTTCGCCATCATCTCCTTGTCGCCCTCGAGAAAGCCTAATTGATACATGTATTTCGTCGGTTCTCCGAAATCTACGTTGTGAGCTTGCGCTTCTTGATACACTTCGCGGGTTTCCTTGAGGCGATTCAACGACAGGTAGCCAGACATTAGACCGGCGTAGGGAAGAGACTGGGTGGGATCCAGTTCCCTGGCCGTGCGAGATTCCTCTACGGACTGCTCGTACCTTCCCAGTTCACCATCTTCAAACCCCAAAATGCGGTGTGGCGTGAAGTCGCGGGGATAGGTCAGCCCCCAAAGTTCGCAGATCTGAATGGTCTCATCGGTCTGAAACGTAACGAATTGGTAGTAGCTGGCCGAAATGTCGAATTTTTCTCGTTCGCTTGCGCGGTTGCGCCGGGCAAAAGCCTCACGGAACGGATCGACCGCACGGTCATCCTGCCCCAGAACTTGATAGGCATGGCCGAGATAGTCATGGGCCATAGCAAAGTCGGCGTCTAAACCAATAGCCTCTTGAAATAAGGGGACTGCTCCAGCCGGGTCGCCTTTGGCCCACTTGGACAGGCCGAAACTGTAGGCTTTCAGAGCTTCCAGTGACGAGGTTGTCGCTTGTGCCAATGGCACGTCAAATTTCTGGATCGAGCTAAGCGACTCTCCGAGTTGGTTGCGTAGCTTTGCCGCCGCGCTTCCGAGGGCCGCCAACACTTGTTGCTTGCTCTCCGCTTCTGCTTGTTCCCGGTCGAGCGTTTCTCCCGTAGCGCAATGGATGGCGTTGAGACCGATCACATAATGCCCGCCAAGATTGGCAATGGAACCGTCAATATATGCCTTGCTCCCCGTTCGCACACAAACTTCCTGGGCGACATTTGCGGAGAGTGCCTCATCCGGTGAACGGGTCATTTCCTTCAATGCCGAACGCACTTTCTGCTCTGGAAGTATGTTCAGAAGCGGTGATTGGCTCAACTGTACCGCCAGCCCTTGCTTGAGTGCATCGTCGAAAACGGGATCACCAGTGGAGTTGGCAAAGTCCGCGAGGACGATGGTGTCTCTGTCTGTCAGCGCGTGCGCCTTGCGAGAGAAAAACAACCAACCGCCCACGGCCAGTCCGACAATCACGATCGTTGCGGCAGTGACCGCCACCCAGCGATTTGATTTCCGGGTAGGCTTCAACCCGGAGCCGATAGCTGCGGCGGCCGCCCGACTCGAATCGGAATCACGCTTCAGCCGCCGCAAATCCGTGCAAATTTCAGAGGCGCTCTGATAGCGCAGCTTCCGGTCCTTCTCCAGCGCCTTGGCGATGACCTCTTCGAGCTTTGGGGGAAGGTCGGGATTCAGTCGCACCGGTGCAACCGGCGTGCGATTCAAAATCGCTTCCGCAATCACGCCCGAGGTCTCGCCGCGGAACGGCAGCACCCCGGTTACCATCTCGTAGAGCACCGCGCCGAAGGAAAACAAATCCGTGCGGGCGTCTATCTCTTCGCCTCGGACTTGTTCCGGCGACATGTATGCGAAAGTGCCGAGCATCGAGCCCGGATGAGTGAGCTGTTCCAGATCCGTGACCGTTGGCATCGCAGAAAAGTCCAAGGCGCCGCGCCCAGGTACCAACTTTGCCAGGCCAAAATCCAAAATCTTGATGTGCCCACGTTCGGTCACAAAGATATTCGCGGGCTTGATGTCGCGGTGCACGATCCCTTTGGCGTGCGCCGCTTCGAGTGCGTCCGCAATCTCCGTCCCCCACTCCAGCACTTGCTCGAGCGGCAACGGCTTACCGGAAATCCGCTGCTTCAGGGTCTGCCCGTAGAGAAACTCCATCGCGATGAATTGCTGGCCGTCTTGCTCGCCAACGTCGTAAATGGTGCAGATATTCGGATGATTTAATGCCGAGGCAGCCTGTGCTTCCCGGCGGAAGCGTTCTAAAGCAGCGGAGTCGTGGAGCATTTCGGCAGGCAGAAATTTCAGACCCACCGCACGATGGAGTCGCGTGTCTTCGGCCTTATAAACGACACCCATGCCGCCACCACCGAGCTTTTCGAGGATGCGGTAGTGTGAGATGGATTGGCCGATCATCGTTGGAGGCGTATCTCTGTGGTGCGATGTTAGAGGCGGCGCGGAGGGCGAGTCAACGAATGTTTGATGGATTCTGTTCAGACGTTCGGGTTGCAGGCTCGAACGCGCAGGCTCAAGCTTACGTATTCGAAAACACCAGCTATTCCGCGCCGGGTCTCAGTTCTAGTTCTCCTCCGCAAGGGAACGCACCGATCCTTACAGCAGACTTCAACGGTGATGGCATACCCGATGTTGTCATCCTTGGATCAACCTCAGCGGGGCAGGTTCTTTCCATCTTTCTCGGCAGGCCACACCGATCTTTCGCTCCGGGAGTGGATTATTCTCTGGTGTCTTGTCGAGGGTAAAATCTCGCGTGCCAGTCCGCGGTGGTCATTGCTCGATGCTAAATGATTGCTCGAGGTCAATGATCGATCGAAGTTAATGATCGCGGGAAGCTAAATTGACCGCGCGAGACCTAGAATGTCGCGTATTTTCTTTCGGTCCGTGACTTCCTTGGGGCTGTTGCCTCTTCGCTCCAGCCAATTTGTAAAGTCCTTTAGCTGCACTTCGTGATCCACTGGGATGTCCGTGACCCGGACCCTTACCGGCTTGAATCCGTCGGGGATTCCCCTCACCCATTGGTTGCCGCGGATGGCCGCGAGCCCGAGCGCCACGGCTTCATATAAGGTTGCGGCGGTGACCTCGACGGTGTGCGAGACGCCTTCCAGATCGGTGATGGTGACGCGACAGGAGCGAACGGTCATGGCGGAAGCGAAGATAACATATTCGCTTTTTATTCGCCATAGGAGAGGACGCCGCAGGCCCCTGGTTTCAGCACCTTTCGCTTCTTTTTTCAGGGAGCTTTCGGTTTGTCGATGACTTCGTCGGTCTGCACTGAAAACAGCAGGAAATTTGAAAATGAGTGCGCGGTGATCGTCCGGCGCGTATTGAAATCCCCATAGGCGTCCACGGACTGCGGCAGCCAAATCCTCACATTCCGCGTGCGGAACTGCACGGGAGCGTAGTCTATCGAAAGGTACCATTCTTTTACGTTTACTGCCGGGATTCCCTGCATCAGGCCCATTTCCAGGTGCACGACGTCGCCGGTATCCTGCGCAATCCAGGCGCGGCCTTTGAACTTGGCGGGATAGACAACGCCCCGCTCGCTGAAGGACGCGGTGTGGCTCGGGCGATCCTTGCGCTGGCGAAAGCGCACCACCCAAGTGGGCCGGCGGTTCCACTCGGCCGCGCCCTCGCACTTCATTTCGTAGTCGTCTTGAAACTCGGGAAGAAAAACCAGCGCCATCTCCGGAAGTCCCACATCTTGTGTGCTGACCGGAACAGCCTGGCTCCCGCGTTCCGGCGCGCGGCCCTCTTGCACCGCGTACCCTTCCTTCCCTTGCTCGAAAACGGCGGTGTAATCAAACGTTCCTGCGCCCTGGTCGAGCTGATTGCCCATGGTGCCGAGCACACGATATTCAATTCGCTCCTGCGCGGTAAAGTCTTGCAGGTTTTGCACCAACTCGGTGGCGCGCGTTCCGGCCTGCGCGAGCACGGCAGACAGGAAGCACTCAGGCGACGAACTTCGCGGACGGAGCTGCGCGTCAACGTCGGGCGGATCCCAAAACAGGAACCTGCTTTTTGGTTTTTTCTCCGCGTCTTTGCCTTGCGGAACCGGCGGGGATTGGGAAACTCCCGCGACCGGCGGAATTGCCGGGGATGGTGAAGCTGCCAAGGTTTGCGTTGTTGCCGAAGGCTGTGAAGCGTCCGAGCTTTGCGAGGTGGCCGCAGAAACTGAAGTTGGCGCTCCTTGCGGAGTTGCCGGCACTGGCGAAGTTGTCGTAGTTTGTGCGCTCGCGGTCTGCACGCTGGCGGTTTGCGGAGTCGCCGAAGATTGTGGAGTTGTGGGAGATTGTGGAGTTGCCGCGGCTTGCCGAGCGGGTGACGATTGTGGAACTGGCGGGACCGGCGCGGCCAACAGCGCCGCCGCTTTTTCCGGCTTCAGCGCAACGTAGCCGCGGCGCGCTTGCAGCTTCAGGTCGTTGCGATCCACCTTCACCTTCAACGCGTGGTACTGGCCATCGGGCTTCACTTGATCGAGCGAAAATTCCAGCAAGTACACGTACTCGGGCGCGGCCGCCAGGCGCTTGAGCCCGCCCTCGATATCGTTGCTGTTGTGGAAGAAGGTACCGCCGCTGGCGTCCGCCAGTCCGGCCATCACTTCCTCGGCATTCGTCAGCGATTCCACGTGAGACCGGACGCGTTCCCTGGCTTCTTTCGACGGACCGGTGAATTCCTCATCGGCCTTCGGCGCGGTGGTGTACAAACCGCGAACATCCAGCGTGCTGATGGTCACATTCGCGCGCCCGGCCGTGTCCATCACCTGAGACTCGAAAGTCAGCGCGCCTGAGGTTTCCGCGAAAAAGCCCGGCGAGAGCAGGATCAGCGTGCGTTGGCCCGGCAAATTGCCCATCTTGCGCACCAACTCGCGGATATAAGTAAGCGTTATGCGGACGTCCTGTTCGCCAAGCGCGATCACCTGCTGCCCGGCTTCGTGGACCATGGCCTCCGCTTCTGGACGCATGATCTGGTCCAAGTGCGCGCAGACCAGCGTCTCGTCGGTCGCGGCGTCCAGCGCACGGACGTCGTGTTTATTTTCGATCTGGTCGGCGTGATAGAAATCGATATTGGGGCATTCGTGGCCGGTGTGCTGGTACGGACTGCGCATCACCTGAATCTGCCCGATGGTCTCCTCGAGCTTGGCGTGGTCGCTGGTGACGCCACTATCGTCGCGCCCCAGAATCGAGTTCACCGACGCCATGTCGCCTTCGCCCAGCGTTGCCTCCAGGATTTTCGTGGCCGCCTTCTTGACGGCGACCATGTCGGCCGGGTTCATATGCATGTCGTCGAACAGGAAAACGACGAACCGCGACGCCGCGGGTCGCGGCTCCTGGCGTTCCTGTTTTCGAACAGGGGACGTTTCGTCACTGGCAACGGGCGTTGCCGGGTCGGCGGCGTTTGCATCACTCGGCAACGCCGCGCGTTTCACGACGCTGAAGCCGGTAATGACCCGCGGCTTTTCCTTATCGAATAACTGAAAGTCTTCTTTGGTCAAATGGCCCACGGCGTGGTCTTGCGCGTCGCGCGCGACCACGGGAACCAGCACGGAGTTTACGTGCACTTCTATCTTGGTGTTGCTGTTCTCGGCAGGCGCAGGGCTGGCCTGCTGCGCGTCAAGGCGCGCGCACCAAGAGACAAGCAGGCAACCCAAGGCAATCTTCGAGAAGCCTCGCGCGTTAATCTTCATAATAATTTGCCAATTCTACCCCTTACAGAAGGCGCGCGAACAGTTTGATCTTCAACAGCGGCGCCCTAACTGGCGTTTTCGAAGGATGGGGCGGTTACGGTTAGCAAGACGTGCGATTTGCCAGCGAACACAATCGGACTTACGATCCAACATGACGTGGTGATCGCAAGCCCGGATTCGCGACCTCACGGTTTACCGTTCGGGTCTTACGTTGAAAGAGGAGATTTCTTGTGAGCACGCGCGAAGATGACCTGGTGGCGATTGCTGCCCAAGAACGAGAACTACATTTCCCGCGGTTCGACGAAGATGCCGCCTGGCATCTCGGATCGCGGTTGCGTGACATCGCAGTATCCCGAAAGCTCGGAATCGCGATCGATGTTCGGCGCTTCGGACAGCCGCTGTTCTACGCCGCGCTGCCCGGCACGTCACCCGACAATGCCGAATGGGTACGCCGCAAAAGCAATCTTGTGGCGAGGTTTCATCGCAGCTCCTACGCCGTTGGACTGGAGATGGGCGCGAGCTTGTTCGAGAAATACGGACTGGCCGTGGCGGAGTATGCGGCGCATGGCGGCTCGTTTCCGATTCGCGTGCATGGCGCGGGCGTGATCGGTTCCGTCACCGTCTCCGGACTGCCGCAGCGCTCCGATCATGAACTGGTCGTCGAGGTGCTGTGCGGCGAACTTGGCAAGGATTACGCCAAGTTGGCTTTGGCTGTTCCTTCGGCGTGAGTTCGCCTTTAGAACTCACCTGAGGGGGATGTGCTAACGCAGGCACAATCTCGCCAAGATGGCGGCGCAGCGATGCCGCGGCCCTACAAGTGTTTGAGCCCTGACCGTCCCGGGTCGCACAAGAAATGACCGCACCTGTAACGAGTTAAGGGTGATCGTGAAAGTCATTTGAATGAGGGAGAAATTGACCTGTACACAAGCGCTTCTCGAAGCGATGGAAAAACAATCGGCGTTTGCTGCGTGGGGCGTTCGTTAGAATTCGAAGTGCAAGCGAAGCGTTGGCGCGACCACCGGACCGCGGTCGCGGTTGTAGCCGGGATGATCGACATACTGGAAGTCAAATGACGGGTAAAATCCGCGCCAAGCGTGCATTGTGTAATAGGTCTCGACGATATTTTCGCGGCCATAGTTGAGCCGGCCGTCTCCCAGCAAGAATCCGTAGCCGCCCAAGGCGAGATATTCCTGATGATCCCGGGAAATTCCGTTGGAGACAAAAGCCAAGCCCGCGCGGTCGAACTTTCTGCCCCACTTTTTGCCGCTCGCACCCAGGCCAATCTCGTCGGTCGCATCCACTTCCGTATACGCGTAGGACTCATGTTGCCCTTCATTCCATCCCCAGCGGCCGAACACGCCGAGCCAATCATTCAAGGGCTGCTCGAAATTTGCGCTGAATCCGTACTTCACGGTGGTCTGCAAGGGATGCGCGGTAATCTCCGGGATGGGCGTAAGCCCCGCCAGGAAATTATCGATCGCGGTTCGGTAGTCCCCCATGTTCGCGTGGTTGACGAAGGTGAGGAGCCGCAACACGCCATCCTGCTGGCGACGTATGATTTTCCCGCGAAGTTCCAACTCCAAATTTTCGGCGCGCGCGCGGCCCAGATCCGCGTCCAGGTTGATGCCGTTGGCCACCTTGGGCATCAACGCTTCCGCGAAGCGCACGATCACGTGGCGGTTGTGGTGGTATTCGGCCATCGCCGCAAAAGTAAATCCGCGGGTATCCGCCGCGTAGTCATACGTGCCGTTGTTGTCCACGGTCCAGTTCATAAACTGGAAATTGCTGTCGGTGCCGTACGAATTGAAGTCGAAGAAATCCGCCATGCTGAATTTACCGAAGCGGATTTCGATGCGGCGCTCCGGAAGCTGGCTGAAAAGCGAATACGGGTTCCGGTCGGCGGGAGTGTTGGCGTGACCCAACGGGATGATCTGGTGCCACATCAGGCGCGCGACGTACGGCGCGTGACTCAGCGTTGGATTTCGCACTACGTCGAGATTCAGAAATCCGGCAACCCCCAGCGCTTGTCCGACGCCGTGCCCGCCGGTCTCCTGGATGTCGCAGATGAGCTCGGACGTGCTCGTGAGACGAAGTCCGGTGAACAAGGTCAGCACGCGAGAACTGGCGTCCTGCGCCTGGGCCGAGAGGCTGTTTTTCCCCGAATACGGCGAATGAAACGCGGGATGCCACTGGGAAATGAAATTGGCCTGCCCGGAAAGCCACAAACGGTCGGTCTCCGGATGCGGAAACATCGCCGGCGGTGAATCGGGATCCGCGCTGCCAGCGGATGCGCTCGGGTCGCTTGGCTGCGGCCCCGGAGTGGGGTCCTGCGCGTGCAGGTTCGTTTCGTTTGGCTGTTGCGGAGGTGGGTCCTGCGCCCAGGCGGCAGGCAGTCGCAAGAAGCAAAAAGCGGCGAGCATTGCCCAAACACGCCACGCGCCTCGATGATCGTACGTCGGCATTCTCCGCTTCCCTTTCCAGCTATCGGCCGCCGGGCGACTTCCCTGCGCCGACGGAGACCCTGACGATAAGACGCCACTCATTACAACCCGATAAACACCAGAGAACGGTGCTTCCGGGCACGTGGGCCCAGTTAACCATGATAAAGTATTTCTGTAAATCACAGTGAATAACGGCGTACTACGGGACGGCCACAGCGCAGCAGGGGCCCGGCGAGCTATCGCCGCCGAACGTAGGCGCTGGTATGCTCTATGGCACGGCGGCGATTCGGCCCGCTCCGACGAGTAGATACCATACCCCCGTAGGGTAGTCAAGGATCATGACGACGCAAACCTCAAAAGAAAAACTGGACCTCGTTAACCGCACCAAGAAGGTCATCGGGCAGCTGGAAGGCGTGCTCCGCGCCCTGAACCAGGAAGAGCCGTGCGCCGACGTTCTGCAACGCCTTTCCGCCGCGCGCGGCGCCATCAATAGCCTGATGGCGGAGTTGATGGAGGACCACATCCGCAACCACATGCCGCGGAACTCAAAATCAGCCGGCGAAGCCGCCGACGACGTCATTCAAATCGTTCGCACGTACCTAAAGTGACTCGCCACGTTATCGAGCAACTTGAGGTATCGTATGGGCGCCCCAGACGCCGGTGGACCGGGTTTGGCGAAATCGAGGAGACTCACGGGTGAAAAGCATGGTCGCAGTCATGGCGCTTGGAATCGTTCTGCTCGCGCCAGGAGCACGCGCGCAGTCGGGACCCGAAGGTGGCGGCAACGATCTGCAGATCTGGACCGGCGGCGGTCATGGCATCAACGGCAGTGCGGCGGACACCTGGGTGTGGAACGTGGGGTTGCGCTACGGGTGGATCCTCACCGACCCCATCTTGCCTGGCCCTTTGCGCGGGCGCTTTGAATATGCCGTGGACGTCGTTCCGGTCTTCTGGGTTTTCCAGAGAACCGGACCGGCCTATGGATTCGGTCTGAATCCCTTCGCGCTGAAGTGGAATTTTGTCGAGCATCACAATATCTCGCCATACATCGACATCGGCGGGGGCACGTTGTTCACCAATCACCAAGCGCCTCCGGGGACTTCACGGGTTAATTTCACCACCAGCGGAGCGATCGGCGTGCACTTTCTGAAGAGCAAGTACAACTGGAGCGCGGAGCTGCGGTTCATGCACATCTCCAACGCCGGCCTGGCCGAACCCAATTCCGGCATCAACACCATGCAAGTACGGATCGGCTTTGGACGCTTCACCCAGCCCGAGTAGCAGCCAGCCACGTTTGCCGTGAAACCCTGGCGTTTATCGGCACATCTCACTACCATGCAAGACGCTCCGAAAGCAGCCCTCCGGAAGCGAATCGGAAGTTCGGTTTAGAAAATGAGGTGGGGAATGAAGTTCGTCTGGATCGCAGTGCTTCTCGTTGCCGTATTCGCGGTGGTCATCGGAATCAATTCGTTGCGCGCGGGAGATAAAGCGCCCGCAGTAGGAACGCCGGCTCCCGATTTCACGCTCCATTCGCAAGAAAACAAAGCAGTGAGCTTACACGACTTCAAAGGCAGGTGGGTCGTACTGTATTTCTACCCGAAGGATTTCACCAGCGGCTGCACGGTCGAAGCGCACAATTTCCAGCGCGACCTGGCTCAATACGAACAGAAGAACGCGGTGATCGTCGGCGTGAGCGTGCAGGACGAAGACTCGCACCAGAAGTTTTGTGCCAAGGAAGGTCTGAGTTTTAAGCTTCTCGCCGACACCAAGCAGGAAGTCTCGACGCAGTATGACTCGTTGATGAACATGGGAGTCGTTAAGCTGTCGGCGCGACATACCTTCCTGATCGATCCGCAGGGCAAAGTGGAAAAGGTGTGGCTGGACGTCAAACCGGATAAACACAGCGAAGAAGTGCTGGCAGCGCTGACCGAGTTGCAGGGCGCGTCGGCAGCGAAGTAGCCCCCGCCGATCGCGCAAAGAAACCGCCGGATACTTATTCGGTGGTCCCGAACAAGAACCCGACGCGTTTTCATTGACGGTTAGCGATTGGGCTGAACGTTCAAGCCCGGGAACCGGCGCATGAACCACTCAGAACAAGCCGACGCCGGCACCGACTCAATTTGTTTCAGCCGCAAAAACTCCCCCAGCCGGGTCTCGGTGCAGGCCGAAGATATGTTGTAGCTGAGCCGGAATAACACGGGTCAGGGATAGCGGAGCAAGCGCGTCTTCGGCAAAGAATTCCGCGCCGCTGGTTTCGAGGCTTTGCTCCGCTCTGCCCAGAATTCTCCGACGAAAAAGAGCTTGTAACATGGAATTAAGTGGGGGTGGCCGTGCTTATCCCGGTCGTATACAACCGCGAGTTTCGTGACCGCGATCTCGTACCCTGACTCCCCCTTGCTTCCGGGACAGCCGGGCACCGAACTGGGGGAATCGCCGACGGTCCGCCCAGCCCCCTGGTAGCATCCAGAGGCCATCTTCGCGCTCGCTGACGGCAGCATGCGATCCCGGTCAAAAACGGTGGTGCATATTCCATTTAAGCCATTGGCGATTTACCTGAGAGCCATTTCGAATGGCGGGTGGTGTAGCCAAAGGAACCCGGCGCACACAGTTCATTTCCAGATGCCTCGCCACTCGGCGTGAATTGGGATTATGAAGTAGAATGGCGGAGCATTCGGGCGCAGAATTCGCGGGTTGGGGGTTATCGTGGCTTCCGATTATTTGCTTAAGACAGAACCTACGGTGTATTCGTTTGCGGACCTTCAGCGGGACAAAGTGACCGAATGGGATGGCGTGACCAATCCTACCGCGGTGCGAAATTTGCGGGAGATGCAGACGGGCGATGGGCTGATCATCTATCACACCGGGGATGAGAAGAGCGCGGTGGGGACGGCGACGGTGGTGTCGGTGGACGCGTCGAATCCAAAAAGTCCGGTCGTGAAGATCAAGGCGGGGAGAGTGCTGGCAAAACCGATGACGCTGGCGGAGATCAAGGCGAACAAATTGTTTGCGGACTCACCTTTAGTGCGCCAGGGGCGGTTGTCGGTGGTGCCTTTGACCGCGACGCAACACCAGGCTTTGACGAAGGGTTGATTCACCGAGGCTGCCGCGCACGAACCGATCTGGGACGTCGATGGGTTCGGACATGCTTGAGCCTAGTGCACTGGGACACCGGCAAGAGTGCCTGTCCTACCTGAAAATCCAGCGCCATTTTCAGAGCGCGATTCAGTTCCGCGAGTTTGGGCGACGATTGCGATCCCACATATTGTGTGAGATCTGCTTTTCGCAAGCTCACGAGCGTGTCGCACAGGATCCAACTCGGATGCTTGGTGCCTTCCTCGGGCCTTGGTGTCCGAGCCGAACGGGGAGCATTGAGATGAAGCGCGAACACCGAACAATCGTCTTGAAGAATCACTATTTCGCGTTCGTTTTCCTCTTACTCTTGGGGACGCTGCTGACCTCGGTAGCCGCGCAAGACAAAAGCCGCGACTCGACTACCGCTAAGGTTGAGTTTGAGAACGAGCAGATTCGCGTGTTGCGCGTGTCGTTGGGGCCGCACGAGAAAGGTGCAGTGCACAGCCATCCCAGTCGCTTGGGCGTTACTCTGGCCATCGATAAAGTTCGCGTTTATTTTCCGGACGGCACTACGAAGATTACGACGAGCGCCGCGCATGAGTATTTCTGGAGTGAACCGGTCACGCATCAGGTCGAGAATATTTCGGACACCCCGATGCAGAACATTGAGATCGAATTGAAACAAGCGAACGCGCCCGGCATGGAAGTCAAGCCCGCGGGCGGCGATTCCATAGCTCAGGGCACGGCAGCGGATCCCGTGGCCGTGGAGCGGGAGCCGCATCATCACGTTGTTTTCGAGAATCAATACGTGCGTGTGCTGGATGTCGTCGTCCAGCCGGGAGAGACGACGCTGTTTCACCGGCATTCGCTGGACAATGTGGCCGTGCAGCTGAGCGACGCTACGATCCAGCGTCAATACCCCGGCCAAGATTGGGTTACGTCCCCCGCCAAAGATGGATCCGTTGGCTTCACTGCCGGAACCAAGATACCGTATGTGCATCGCATCACGAACATCGGCAGCGCCGTATTCCACGTGATGGACATCGAGATCCTTCCCTAAAAGTCTTGTTCGGTGTAATTCCCTGTTTTGTGGCGACGTGCCATCGGGCCGAGAGCCGCAGTTCGCGAACGCAAAAATGTCATTTATACTTCCTCGGATTATGAACGCGAAAAGGCACACCGCCTGGCGCTGTTCTAGGACCACCTGGGTTCGTGATAGGTCCGCGAAGGCGCTCCTGTTGATTTGCGGTTTGCTGGCCGCGGCGTCGGGCGCGAAGGCGCAGCGGTACGTGGAGCGCGAGGTCTCGATTCCATGGACATTGGCGATGCCGCGGGGCCTGGATGCGCTGCTGGTTTATGCGGACTTGCCGGGAAAGCATCCTCTAGTGGTGATGACGCACGGATCGTCGCGGAAAATGGAACAGCACGCGGACGTGAGCCCTTGGGGACTACTGCCTCAGGCGCTGTGGTTTGCGCGCCGGGGATGGGTCGCGCTGGTGGTGGTGCGTCGCGGGTACGGAAGGTCGGGAGGTGAAGCCGATTCGCTGCATGGCGGAGGATGCAGGAGGCCGGATTATGAGACGGCTGGAAACTATTCCGCCGAGGATCTTCGCATTGCGATTGATTACGCGCGAGGCCTGCCGGAGGTAGACGCGACACGTGTCGTTGCGATGGGCGTTTCGACCGGGGGGCTTGCCACGGTCGCGCTCACGGCAAAAGCGCCTCCCGGCCTGGTGGCGGCGATCAATTTTGCCGGAGGCCGAGGTTCACGCGCAGATCACGATGTGTGCGACGAGGATGACCTGGTGCGCGCGTTCCGGAGTTTCGGGAAACATTCGCGGACGCCGATGCTTTGGATCTACGCCGAGAACGATAAATTCTTCTGGCCGGAGCTGGCTCAGAAATTCGACGCTGCGTTTCGTTCGCAGGGAGGGCAAGACCAGTTCGTGCTTGCCGCACCCATCGGAGAGGACGGGCACTCGCTGTTTCATCACGTTTCGGCTTGGTCTTCCACGTTGGATGCATTTCTTGCGGCGCAAAAGCTCACCGTACTGTCCGAACCGCTGCCCGAGATAGCGATCCCGAACGTTCCGCTGCCTGCGGGGTTGAGCGAGCAGGGCGTGCATGCATTCCAGACTTATTTGCTGCTTGGCCCGCACAAAGCGTTCGCCACGTCAGAGCACGGATTTGGCATGTCGGTCGCGCAGATGACGGCGGACGATGCGCGCCGCAAGGCTCTGGAGAATTGCAGGCACGCGGCGCCAAATAATGAGACGTGTACGGTCGTGTCCGTCAATAATGCCAGCGTCGAACGTTGACGGGGCGCGGAACGAAAAACAATCCGATTGCATTTCCTAGAGCCGGTGTGATCCAGAACAAATCATGCGGTAGGGCTGCGCAGGCGGGCGTGCGGTTAGGTTTTCAGCGCCCTCGCTGCCCAGGCGGCGGTGGTTTGCGCTAATTCGCGGAGAATTTCGGGGTCGGTCTTGCCGGAGGACTTGAGGACGTGGAAGGAATGGTCGGCGGTGTCGATGATGTGCAGTGTGGCTCGTGGGGCTAGATTGGCGAGCACCGGGCGGAGCAGAGTCAGATCGGCTAGCGTGTCGCGGGTGCCTTGGAGGAAGAGCATGGGGAGGGTGACTTTGGCTAGGTGATCGGCGCGCTTGGTGGCCGGCTGCTTCGGAGGGTGCAATGGGAAGCCGAAGAAGACGAGACCGCGGACTTGGTCGAGGGGATGTTGCGAGGCGGCCGTCGAGGTCATGCGGGCGCCCATGGATTTGCCTCCGGCGAGGAGTGGAAGGCTGGGAGCGGCTTTTTGGGCGGCTCGAATGGCGGCTGTAACCGTGGCGGTTAGGATTGGAGGGCGGTCTGGGACGTGGCGGCGTTGTTCCATGTAGGGGAACTGGTAGCGGAAGGTGGCGATGTGGGCGGCGGCGAGCTCCTGGGATAGGGATTCGAGGAACGGATGGGTCATGCCTGCGCCGGCACCGTGGGCTAGAACCAGGAGCCAGTTCGGTTTGGGAGGGAGGAGCAGGAGGGCAGAAACTTCGCCGGCGTTTTCGACGGGGAAACGGAGACTTTTTGTGGCGGGCATGGCGGTTGGATTTTAGCAGAACGCCGGGTTGATGGGCGGCAGTGGCTATGGGTTGCTGGGCTGAAGTTCGGGCCTACATTCGGCGCGACTGTCAAACGCCAGCGACGATTGTTCCTGGCCTGACTCGGGGCGGCCCGTCAGCGGTGATAAGATTTCGGCGTCTGTTTCCAGTAGGGTTGCGCTTTGGGAAGGAGCGGCTCATGACACTCGACCGTAGGACATTCTTGAAGACGGCGGCCGTCGCCGGAATGGCGGCGTCATTCGCTCCGGGCGCGCTAGGCTGGGCGGCGGACTCCGCGCCCGGCTCGTTCGATTTTGTCTTTTTCACCGATACGCACATCGAGCCGGAGCTGGCCGCCGCACATGGGTGCGACATGTGCTTCCGCAAAATCGCCGGGTTGAAGCCCGACTTCGCGATTATGGGCGGTGATCATGTGTACGATGCGCTGGGCGTCGATGGACACCGTGCCGACCTGGTCTTCGATCTTTATAAAAAAACGCAGCAAACACTGCAGATGCCGCTCTATCACACCATCGGGAATCACGACGTGTTCGGGATCCTGACAAAGAGCGGAGTGGCCCCGACTGATCCCGCGTACGGAAAGAAAATGTATGAGGATCGGATTGGGCACACGTATTACTCGTTCGATCTCAAGGGGTGGCACTTCGTGGTGCTGGATTCGATCCAGCCGACCGACGACCGCTTGTGGGAGGCGCGCGTCGACGGAAAACAGCTCGCATGGCTGAAGGATGATCTTGGGCGCCTGGCGCCGAACGCGCCCGTGATTGGTGTGATTCACGTGCCGCTGGTGACGGCGTTCGCGACGTACGCAGAGGCTGCGGCAACGAACGATAAATACAACACCCTCACGGTCTCGAACGCGCCGGAGGTGCTGGCGGCGTTCGAAGGGCACAACATCGTTGCGGTGCTGCAAGGGCACACGCACGTCAACGAGTTCGTGGAGTACAAGAATACTCGATACATCACCAGCGGAGCGGTGTGCGGCAACTGGTGGCACGGTCCGCGGATGGGCTTCCCGGAGGGATTTACGGTGGTGAGCGTGCGCGACGGCAAGGTGAGCACGCGCTACGAAACGTACGGATTCCAAAGCGTGGACCCGCGGGAAAAATTCTGAATCGGAAGCACACGCGGAGCGAACGGCCCGCACGCTGCCCGCCGCGTTACTCGCCCGAATGCGACCCGAGTTCCGGCGGTGTCGCGGGGTTCGAGTCCCCTTTGACGTAGTGGCCGTACCAAGCCAGGTAACGCTCCAAGCCGGTCCTTCATGTGGGATGGCGTCTTGAATCCGTGGTACTCGTCGGGATAAACCACGAGTTCGGTTTCGCGCCCCAGGCTTTTCAGTGCCTGGTACATCTGTTCGCCGCCCACGATGGGCACGTTCCAATCAATGTTTCCACCCATGAACAGCGTCGGCGTGGTGATCTTCGCAACCCTATAGAAAGGGGAGATTTTGTCCCACAGGGCCTCATTTTCCCAGGGCCGACCGAGTTCGATCTCGTAGTCTTTCTGATATTGGTCGTGACCATAGAGCGCCGTATTCAGAGCTTCGCCTGCGCCCGATATTGCGGCTTTGAACCGCGTGGTCTGGCCGATGATGAAATCGGTGGAGATGCCGCCGTAGGACCAGCCGCCGACGCCGAGTTTGTCGGGATCGGCGATACCCTGCTCGACGGCGTAATCCACGAAGGCCATGTCATCCTGGTAGTCCTTGTTGCCCCAGTCCGCGAAAATGGCTTGGCAATATTTCTGGCCGTAGCCCGAAGAGCCGCGTGGGTTCGGCAGCAAGACGGCGTAGCCGTGGGCGGCAAAGAGTTGAATGTCGGGTTGGAATTCGGCGTACCAGGCCCAGACGGGACCTCCGTGCGGGCGAAGCAGGGTTGGAACCTTTTTGCCGGGCGTGTAATCGAGTGGCTTGTAAAGGTAGCCAGAGACGGTGGTGCCGTCTTTACTTTTAAAGTGGACGTACTCGCCCGAGGATAGCTTTAGCTGGGCGATCCACGCGTCATTGGTGTGGGTGATTTGCTGCAACGCGCCACCCGAGGCCGGCAGAGCGTAGATTTCGCTGGGGCGGTCCATCTGGTCGATCTGGGCTGCGATCTCGCCGGTTTTCGCAAGCGAGTAGCTGTACACCATCACGCGGCCGCCGATGGGCCGGGAGACTTCGCCGCCGGTGACGGCGATGCGGCAGACGTTTTGGGTGCCGTCATCATCGGCGATGAAGAAGATCTCCTTGCTGTCGCCGGAAAACAGAATGTCGCTGACGTTGCGGTCGAAGGCGCGGGTAAGGACTTCGGCTGCGCCGCCGTTTGCCGGAGAGATGGCGAGGTGTTGCGTGGCGTATTGAAATAATTTCGGCTCGGTTTGCGTGACGTAGGCGATCCAGTTGCCGTCCGGCGACCAGGCTGGCGAGTGATCCTCGCCGGGATTGGTGGTGATTTGTGTGAGTTGCGCGCCTTTGTCGGTGTTGTCGGCGGAAACCGTCCAGATGTCGGTGTTGTAGTTCCGGTCGGGATCAGAGGAACGGTTGCTCGAGAAGGCGAGGTGCTTGCCGTCGGGGGACCAGACCGCGTCGGAGTCATCGTAGTCGCCACTGGTGATCTGCGTGAGGCTCTTTGCGGTCATGTCGAAGATGTAGAGGTGGGTGCGGCGGCGATCGAGATAGCCGATCTCATCGGCTTTGAATTGCAGCCGGTCAATTACCCAGGGCTTTTGGGCCTTGGGTTTCTTTTCGGCGGCGGCCTTGTCGTCGCCTTCCCTGTCCTTGTCCTTCTCCTTGTCTTTGGCGGCTTCCAACTCTTCCTTGGTGGCGTCGCGAAGGATCAGGCAGAGACGTTTGCCATCCGGCCCCCATTCGAAACTGTCCACGTCCTGCGGCGTTTCTGTAAGCCGCTGGGCTTCGCCGCCGATACGGTTGAGCAGCCAGACCTGCGTCTTGCCTTCCCGGCGAGCGGACAGGAACGCCAGGTACTTCCCATCGGGGCTCCATCGCGGACGGCTGGAGGAGACTCCCTCCGCGGTCAGCGGGATCGGGTCACCGCCGGCGAAGGGCACCATCCAGATGCGCTGTTCGGACTTGTCTTCCTTCAGCGACGTGGATGTCACTGTGTAGGCCACCCATTGCGCGTCGGGACTCAGCTTGGGGCCTTGGACCTCGCGGATTTGGAAGTGGTCGTCGATCGTGATCGGCCGCGGCGCTGAAGCCGGCTGCTGCGCAAAGGCGGCGAGCGGCATAGCAAGAACGGCGACGATCAACCAAGCGCGTGAGGCGATATTCATTGGAACGGCTCCTGGGAGTGGAGTTAGGTCGCAAGCAAACGGCGGAGTTTAGCACAAGCTGGCGACTGGCGATTCGCAACTGATGATTGGCAGGAATGAGTAAAAGGGGGATTGGCCGCGAGGCGCGGAGGTGAAGACGAGATGGACACACAGGGGCACCAGGGTCGGGTGGGAAGCGAGTCCTTCAGCGAAAGGTAAGGTGCGCTACAGTACAGGCGAAAAATATTGTGCGGGGCGCATTTTGTTCTTGCATGCCGTCGTGAACCTTGTATCCTGCAAACGCGAACTGGCTCCAACGTGAGAGAGCAAGAATCGCTTTAGGAGGACGGTTAGTAAAAATTGAGTACGTTACCTTTTCCCTCCCAACTCCCCTCCCAAGCACTTACAAAAGCAAAAAAGAATGTCGCCAAGCTGACATTGTGGCCGCTTGTGGCCGCGACGTTCTTCATGGTGTCTGGGGGCACGTACGGCACCGAACAAATCGTATCCGGCGCGGGCTACGGGCACGGCATTTTGATTTTGCTGTTTTTGCCCGTGCTGTGGTGCTTGCCGACGGCGTTCATGATCGGCGAACTGTCGAGTTCGCTGCCTTGCGAAGGCGGCTACTACGCGTGGGTGCGCCGCGGACTGGGCAATTTCTGGGGGTTTCAGGAAGCGTGGTTGTCGCTGGCGGCCAGCATTTTTGACATGGCCATTTACCCGACACTGTTCGTGTTTTATCTGAAGCAGTTCTCGCCCTGGTTCGGGACACCGAGCCACGGGATTCTGGCTGGTCTTTTCGTCGTGGTGAGCTGCGCGGTGCTGAACTTGTTGGGCATTCGCGTGGTGGGGATCACGTCACTGTGGTTGTTCTTTTGCCTGTCGGCGCCGTTCGCGGCGATCGTGGTGCTTGCGCCATTCAAGGCGGGGACGCTCGGGGACGCGCACGCCGCGCCGGCGGTAGCGGGAATCGGGCTGGTCGGCGGAGTGCTGGTGGCGATGTGGAACTACATGGGTTGGGACAATGCTTCCACGATCGCGCAGGAAGTGGAACGCCCGCAACGAACATACCCCAAAGCGATGATCGCGGCGGTGGTACTGGTTTCGCTGACTTACGTGCTGCCGTTCCTGGCGGTCTATTTCACGGGGGTGCCCGCTTCGACGTTTGCCGAAGATGGCTCGTGGGCGACGGTCGCCGGCTTAGTCGGCGGCAAGATTCTGGGATTTGAGTGGCTGCGATTCCTGATCGTGCTCGGCGGCATGATGAGCGCGTTTGGCATGTTCAATGCGCTGGTCATGAGCTATTCGCGACTGCCGCTGGCCATGGCGCGGGACGGGATGCTGCCGAAGGTGTTCGCGAAGACCAGCGTCAAGACGAATGCGCCGTGGGTCGGGATCTTGGTCTGCGCTTCGTGCTGGGCACTTTGCCTCGGGCTGGGATTCAAGCGGTTGATCACCCTGGACATCATGCTGTATGGCGCGGCTTTGATGCTGGAGTTTGTGACCTTGGTGGCCCTGCGGATTCGCGAGCCGGAATTGAAACGCGAGTTCAAGGTGCCCGGCGGGTTGGCGGGCGCGATCATGGCGGGCGTGTTTCCGTTCGCGCTGTTGTGCCTGGCGCTGGTGGAGAGCGAGCGGGAAACCATTCTGGGAATGAATGGGCTGGTGTTCGGCGCGATGATTATCGCGGCTGGCTTTTTGGGGTATTTGGCGACGAAGAGGTTTCGAGGCGCAGAGATCAAGCCGGTGATTATTGAGAGTGTGGCCGGGGACTAGGGCGCTTTCTTAAATCGAGGTTTTTGCCGCCAGGTTCGGTTGAGCCCTGGCGGTTTTGTTTTTTTGGATTGGAAAAACAGACCGGAAAATGCGGCATGACGGCAGGGATTACGCCTGGGCAAGCTGGGGTGCAGCAATGCTGCACCGCGACAAGAACACTGCCAGGGGAGTAAATCACTTGGGATCAGGCCGTTGTCGTTTGGGATAAACACCACCCGCTCGGAGTTGCGACATTGTGGCTCCGCGCGGGTTTATAAAGAGGAAGCAGTCGAGGGGGACTTAGGTCCCAAGGAGGCAGTTGTCATGAATACGAAAATAGTTCGCAACGGCGTGTTGTTCGTTGCCGGTGTGCTGATGGCGTATGGATCGCCAGCAATGGCACGGGCGGCGGGCAGCGCGCAAGAGGCCGGACAGACTCAGACGGCGCCGGCGCAGCAAAACGGGCCAGCGCGACCGGATCTGAACCTGACCGACGATCAGAAGGCGCAGATGAAGAAGATTCATCAAGACGCCAAAACTCAGATCGAAGCGGTGAACAACGATTCCTCGTTGAGCGCCGATCAGAAACAGGCGAAGATCCAGGGGATTCATCGCGAGACGCACAAGCAAGTTGAGTCGATTCTGACTCCCGCGCAAAAGCAGCAGCAACGGGCATGGCGCCGGGCACATCAAGGAGAGAAGTCACCGGAAGAGCCGCCACCGTCGAATTGAGCGGTGCGAGGGCTGCGAAAAAACGAGAGGGAGTGGTGGGTTTTTCGGGAGGGACGGTTTGGGGGCCGTCCCTTTTTCGCGCCGGGTGCGTGATTCGGGTTGAGCGGATTCGCGAGCGGTTTTGATATGCTGCTCGACGTGGGAAATAAAGCCTCGGAATCGCTTCCGAAGAACATCGGAATCAGACATTTTGTGCGGCTGGGTTTGACCAGCCTGGCGCAGCTGTGTGTTTTGTTCCTGTTTGCGACGCCAGATCGTTTTTCCTTGCTGGGTGTGGCGCGAGCGCAGCAGAGTACGCCTGCGACCCAGTCCTCGCCTGCAACACCGGGTCCAACACCGACTCCCGGACAAGCGCCTCCTGCAGCACTGCAAGGCGGACAAGCTGGGCAAACCGCACTGCGGCAAGCCCCGAGCATTGTGGTGCTTGACCCTGCGCACGGCGGAACCGATCTGGGCGCGCGAGGTACCGGGGGGATTCGCGAGAGTGAAATTGTGCTGCAGTTTGCGGCCCAGGTGCGCACAGCCCTGGAGTCCGAGGGCTTTCAGGTAATGCAGACGCGCCAGGGGAACGAAAACCCTTCCTTCGACGACCGCTCGGCGATCGCCAACGCCCAACGCGGCGCGGTGTTCGTCTCGCTGCATATCGCGTCCACCGGGCTGCCGGGAACGGTGCGGGTTTACGTGATGAGCGATTTACCGGGCGCGAATGATGCCACCGGTTTGATTCCGTGGGACCACGCGCAAGCGCCGTTCGTTCCATTGAGCCGTCGTTTCGGCGACATCGTGCAGGGTTTTCTTTCGCAACGGTTCAAAGGCTCGCCGGGCACCGCGCAAGCGGCGGCCGTGCGGCAGTTGCGCACGACCGCCGCGCCCGCGATTGCCGTAGAAGTGTCGAGCGTGTCGGTGGAAGACCGCAACATGCTCGATCGCATGGCTCCGGGCGTGGCGGATGCGATTGCGCGGGGCGCATCAGCATTCCGGCCACTTTACGTTGTGGCGGCGGTAAATCCAGGAGATCGGCCGTGACGCCCAGGTGGCGCGTGTGGCTGATCGGCCTGCTGGCGATCGCGGTGATGATCGCCGGGATTTACTTTACAACCTTGAAAAAGCACTTAGGGCAGGCGACCCAAGTTCCGCTGGTAAGCGAGGAGCAAGCGCGGAGGGAATTAACGCAGGCGACGCCGGCGAGCTCCGGCGGACCGCTGACAAGGGCAAAATTATTCTGGTCCTCGGGGGCCGGAGACGGCTCACTGATGGCGGTTACCGTGGAGCTGCCGCTGTCGAATGACCCGACGTTGCGGGCCAAGCAAGTATTGAACACGTTGCTGGCCGGACCAGTGGATGCGGAGCTGAGAACTTTGCCGCCGGACGCGGTGCTGCTGGCGTTGTATATGTTGCCGGACGGTACGGCGATCGCGGATTTTTCGGAAGCGCTGGCTACGGCGACCCCTTCCGGGATCGAGAGCGAGCAGATGGCAGTGGATTCCATCTCGAAAACGCTGGAAACGAATGTGGCGCAGGTACGGTGGTTGAAGATTCTCATCCATGGGCAGGAAGTGGATACGCTGGCGGGGCATCTGGATTTGACGCGAACGTTCCTGGTGAATGCGAAAGCGGCGCCGATGACGGCGGTGGCAGCGCCAGCCGCGGGAGGCGGGGCAACGACGACCGGCAAGACGCCCGCGGCCGTGACTGGTTCACAAAAGTCCAGCGCAACGCACCAAAAGTTGACACCCGCGACGCCCACCGGCAAACTGGCGCAGCCTGTGAAAAAACCATGACCATGGCCAACGAACGTGGCACCACAGGAGGAAAAGTACGAATCGATGGCCGCAACGCGGACCAAATGCGGCCGTTGAAGATTACTCCGGATTTTATTTCGACGGCGGAAGGAAGCGTGCTGATCGAACTGGGAAATACGCGGGTAATTTGCACAGCGTCGGTAGACGACGGCGTGCCAGGCTTCCTGAAGGGCACGGGTAAGGGCTGGGTGACCAGCGAATACGGGATGCTGCCGCGGGCAACCGAAGAACGCACGGTGCGCGAAGCAACTCGCGGAAAGCAATCGGGGCGCACCCTGGAGATTCAACGACTGATTGGACGATCGCTGCGCGCAGTAACCGACCAGGAAGCGCTGGGAGAGAGAACGGTTTGGATCGATTGCGATGTTATTCAGGCGGACGGGGGAACGCGCACGGCTTCGATCACGGGCGCGTTCGTGGCGCTGGCGCTGGCGTTTGAACGCATGGTTGCGGCGGGAATTTGGCGGAGTTCCCCGCTGATTGATACCGTCGCGGCCACGAGCGTTGGGATTGTGGATGATCGCGCGCTGCTGGACCTGGCGTATGAAGAGGACTCGCGCGCGGAAGTGGATATGAATGTGGTGATGACGGGCAGCGGACACTTCGTGGAAATTCAGGCGACGGCGGAAGGGCGACCGTTCAACGGGAGCGAGATGCAAGATCTGCTGGCTCTAGCGGCCGCAGGAATTCGGCGGTTGACGGATGAGCAGCGCGCCGTGCTGCCCGTGAAGTTCAGTGCGCGCGCCCGTTAAGCTGTACCTTGCGTCCTCCAACCCAGGAAAGCTTGGTGAGTTTCGCACGCTGGCGCGTGGGGCAGACGTGTCTGCGCCAGAAATCGAGCTGGAGCTGGCGCCGTGGTTCGATTCCCTGCCCCCGTTCGAAGAGGATGCGCCGACCTTTGCGGAAAATGCCCTGGGCAAAGCGCTCCACTATTCGCGCGGAGGCGATGGATTGGTCTTCGCCGATGATTCTGGTCTGGTTGTCCCAGCACTTGGAGGAGCGCCGGGAGTGCGGTCAGCGCGTTACGCAGGCGCTTCGGCGACAAGCGTGGAACGAAATACAAAGCTTCTGGCGGAATTGCATGGGACGAGCGAGCCGCAGAGGGCGGCGTATTTTGTTTGCGTCATTGCACTTGCGGAACGGGGGCGAGGCGTGGCGATTGTTAGCGATCGGGTGGACGGGATGATTTTGGAGGCGCCGCGGGGTACCGGAGGGTTTGGGTATGATCCGGTTTTCTATTTTTCGGAGTTGCGTAAGTCGTTTGCCGAGCTTTCTGCGGAAGAAAAGAATACGCACAGTCACAGGGGAAAGGCGTTTCGGCGGCTACTTACGTTGATGCGATAGAGAAGTCAGCGGCACACATGCAAAAACTGCAAAGGCCGGAGTGCCTGTGCCACCTGTGTGATATTCTCCCGGCCATGAAAAAGAAAATCGTCAAAAAGCGGGTGGCGGCGAAACCATCGAAAGCGGTGACCGGAACCGCCCGGAAGTCCGCAAAAGCCGCGAAGACCCTTGGAGGCGGCACGGACCCGAAACGCGTCGCGGCGATTCTGGCGAACCTGGACGAGGCATATCCGGCGGCTACCTGCGAGCTTACACACGAAAATCCCTTTCAGTTGCTGATTTCCACGATTCTCTCCGCGCAATGCACGGATGTGCGCGTCAATCAAGTCACCCAGACGCTCTACAAGAAATATCCCGGGCCAGAGGCATTCGCGCACGCGAACACCAGCGAACTGGAACAAGAGATTCGTCCGACGGGATTCTTTCGTAACAAAACGAAATCCGTCATGGGGGCCAGCAAGGGAATCCTGGAGAAATTCGGGGGGAGTGTACCGCGAACGATGGAGGAGATTTTGACGCTGCCCGGCGTCGCGCGGAAAACCGGGAACGTGGTGCTGGGAACGGCTTATGGGATTGCCAGCGGTGTGGTCGTGGATACCCACGTGATCCGATTGTCGCGGCGGTTGGATTTAACCAAACACGAAGACCCGAAAAAGATCGAGCAGGATTTGATTCGGGTGATTCCGAAACAGAGTTGGATCAAGTTTTCACACCAGCTGATCTGGCATGGCCGGCGCGTGTGCATTGCGCGCAAGCCGCGATGCCTCGACTGTAATCTGGAATCGATTTGCTACTCCAAGGACAAGACCATCTAGTCTTCTGAGTCACCGATTTCTTGCATATCGTTTGTGCCATGTGCGGCTGGAGTACGGGAAGCGAACCGTCCCATGCTGTTAAGAATCGCATCGGCACTTTTGGTCCACAAAAAGAGTTTTGGCTGCTCGTTATGCACCTCGATGAACTCCAAGATGGGGGATTCCAGTTCACGCACGCCGTAGCGGACAACTTCAGCCGCTGGAGCTCGAAACTTCTTGGGCTTTAGCCCCCGGAGGTTTCTACGTGCGACCTATCTCTAGGTTTACTTTCGAAAACTGGAAAGTTATCCTCTGGCATGCCAAAAACAACAAAATGGACGCTGCTGTCCGGCGCGCTGATCTGTCTGGCTTGCGTTTTTTCGTCGTCCGCGCAAGTGACCTTCACAACGAATCCTTCGCCCAGCGTACCGACGCCTGAGTCCGTGCTGGGCCACACCCCGGGCGACGATTTCTACCTCGCGAACTACGATGAATCGCAGGAATACTTCCACAAATTGGCTGCCAGTTCGAACCGCGTCAAGCTGATTACCGTGGGGAAGACAACGCGAGGGCTGAATTGGGAAATCGCGATCATTTCTTCTCCGGAAAATCTGGCGAGCCTCGACAAATTCAAGGACATTTCACGCAAGCTGGCCGACGGACGCGGCCTGTCCGCCGCTGAAGCTCACGAACTCGCGCGCCAGGGCAAAGCGATCGTGCATATCGATGGCGGCCTGCACTCCAGCGAGGTCGCGGGCGCGCAGCAATCCATCAATCTCGCGTACAAATTGATTTCGTCACAAAACGATCCGGAAGTGGATGCGATTCTCAACAACGTGATCTTGATGTTGTGGCCGACGCTGAATCCCGACGGCCAGAACGAAATCGTTGGATGGTACCGGAAGAACCTGGGCACGACGTTCGAGGTCAGCCCGCTGCCCGATCTGTGGCAGGAATACGTCGGCCACGACAACAATCGCGACGGCTACATGAACAACATGATCGAGTCGCAGGACGTGACCCGCACCGAGATCGAATGGGACCCGGTCATTTTCTATTGCCATCATCAGACGGCACCGTTCCCCACTCGCATTTTCATCCCGCCCTTCGTCGAACCGATTTCCTCGAACATTCACCCGCTGATGGCGCGCTGGCTCAACGCGCTGGGAACCGATATCGCCGTGTACCTGGATGAGCACAACATGCCGGGAGCGGTGAATCGCGTGGGTTTTGACAACTGGTATCCAGGGTTCCTCGATTTCACGCACATCTTTCGCAACAGCATTTCATTTTTCACGGAGACGGCGCTGTTTCGCTACGCCACGCCGCGATTCTATCCGGTGGATGAATTCCCGAAGGATCAACGGGGCTTACGCTCGGAAGTTTTCTACAGCAGCCCATGGAAAGGAGGCTGGTGGAGGCTGCGTGACGCCGTGAATTACATGGAGGGCGCGTCGATGGCCGTGCTGGACACTACGGCGAAGTATCACGAAGAGTTGATGTACAACCGCTATCAAGCCGCGGTCGACAACGTCAGCCGGTTTACGAAAGAACCGCCGTACGCCTATGTCGTGCCGCTGGAGCAGCGCGATTTGTTTGAAGCTGCCACGCTGGTGCAGAAGTTGATGATCAACGGCATCGAAGTGCAGCAAGCCACCAAGACATTTCACGCGAATGGCCGCGAGTATCCGCAGGGCTCGTGGGTCATTCTGATGGACCAGCCGTTCTCTCCATTGGTCAAGGAACTTTTCGAATCACAACATTATCCCGATCTGCGTGAGACGCCCAACGGCCCGCCAAAACTTCCTTACGATGTAACGGGATGGACATTGCCGATGCAGATGGGAGTGCAAGTTGCGCCCGTGCTTGAGCCCGTGAGCGCCGCTGATCGCGGGGCGCTCAAGAAAATCGATCAGTTTGCTGCACCCGCTGGAACTATCGAAGGCGCGGGAAGCGTGTTCGTGCTGAGTCACAGGTCGAACGCCAGCTTCAAGGCGTTGAACGCCGTTCTGGACGGCGGAGGCCGCGCCAGCTTCGCCACTACGGAAACCGACTCGCCGGATGGTGCCGAAGCGGGAGCCATCGTCGTGACCGGTATCGACCGCGACAAACTCAAGAAAGTGGCGGGTGACGGCTCCTTAAAATTAAAAGCCGTCGGCGCCGCACCGAAAGATGCTGTCGCCGTGAAGAAAGCGCGCGTAGGACTCTATCGCTCGTGGGTTGCCAACATCGACGAGGGCTGGACGCGCTGGATCCTGGAGAACTACGGGTTCGCCCCCGTTACGCTGCGCAATGGCGATATTCAGGCCGGCAGTCTCCGCGAGCATTTTGACGCCATAATTCTTCCCGACCAGAAGGCCGAGACGATTCGAACCGGCTTCGGCCCCGGCACCGTTCCCGGAATGTACACCGGCGGACTCGGCGTCGTAGGCACCGCCGCACTGCGCGAATTTGTGGAAGCAGGCGGCACTCTCATTACCTTCAATGAAGCATCTCTTTTTGCGATTGACGATCTGGGTCTGCCGGTGAAGAACAGCCTGGCCGGACTGAAGGATGAAGAGTTTTTCTGCTCCGGCTGCCTGCTGCGTGTCGAGCTGCAGGACAGCGGCGCTTCCGCTGTCTGGGGATTACCGCACGATCCTATCGTGATGTTCGAACGCGGGCCGGCCTTTGAAACAAAGGACGGCTTTCGCGGCCGCATCCTCGCCGCATATCCGAAGGACCAAAGTCCTTTGATGAGCGGCTACCTGCTCCATCCTGAACGCATTCAGGGCAAAGCCGCGGCGGTGGAAGTGCAATATGGCAAAGGCCGAGTCTATCTGCTCGGCTTCCGGCCGCAGTGGCGCGGGCAGGCCCACGGCACCTACAAGTTCTTTTTCAACGCGATCTACGAGTCACAGGGGCTCTCCAAGCCCGCGACTGCGCCGGCAAAAGCGGAAACCCCACCCAGCCATGCGGAACCTCCCGCGGGCAAGCCGGCGATTGCGTCCAATAAAGCGGAAGAAACGGACATCGAGTACTGTCATTAGCAGCTATCGAGGCGGCGACGGAGCGAGATTCCACAAACTAATTTGTTGTCGAACCTTCGCGACGTAAATCCAGGAAGGTTCTTCTTCTTCTTTGGTCAGTTCGTTCCCGTCGATGCTCGCTCATTTCTTGTCGGCACTTCCCGTAGGCACAAGCTGATAGCTTACGAACGCGAACTGCGTACTGTCTGGTGACCACGAGGGAACGTTAATCGTGCCCTGGCCACCGAATAGCTTCGCCAAAACGCGGACTTTCTTGTCGCTGAGCGACATCAGACGCAATATCACGTTCTGGTTCGGGGGGTGGCCCTTTACATCCTTTTCAAAGGAAAGAAAAACCATCGACATTCCGTCGGGCGAAATATGCGGAAACCAATCATTGGAATCGTCCGAGGTCACTTGCTCCTGGTTGGACCCGTCGGCCTTCATGCGCCAAATCTGCATACTGCCGGTGCGTTCGGAGTTGAAGTAGATATATTTTCCGTCAGGCGAGTACTCGGGACCGTCATCGAGTCCCGTTGCCGTGGTCAGGCGGTTCTCTTCCCCGCCCGCGGCCAGGATTGTGTAGATATCGAATTCTCCGTTGCGCTCGCCTACGAAAGCGAGAGTTTGCCCGTCAGGCGACCAGCCGTGCCAATACGAAGGCGCTTTCTGCGTGATGCGCCGGGGTGTTCCACCGCCCGCGGGAACAATGTACACAAGAGAGCGGTGGTCTTCTTTGGATTGGTCGCTGATCGCCATCAGCGCGCCATCCTGCGATAATCCGTGGTCGTTGTTACAGTGAATCGCAAAGCCGGTATCGATAATCTGGATCGGACCGCCCGCGACGGCCATGTGCACGATGCGCCCGTCGCGATTGAAAATCAGCGCCCCGCCATCCTGCGTCCAATTCGGCGCCTCAAATTTCTCCGGCGCGACGTAGAGGACATGGCGATCCGTCGAGTTGATCGCAATCGTCTCCAGGGTGCTGTACAGCTTGGTCGGGGCGTCGGGGGCGATCGGAGGAGGCACACTGACCTCGACGTTCGAAAACACCGCCGTTTCCACCACATTTTTATCGTGCGCGCAAACGCCTATTCCCACGTAAAAAGGCTCCTTGATCGGAACGCGAATCGACGCTCCCGAGGGATGAAGTTCTTCGCTCCCGCCGGATAGCAACAAATAGAAGAAGTCGCCGCGCTTTTCCAGCCGGATTCGCTGCGTCGAGAAAATATTCGATTCGATGTCGTGGGTGACCGCGCCCTTTTCGTCGCGAAATTGCAAGGCCGTCAAACCGTTGCCGTGCAATGCTGCATCCACATAAACCGAATCCGCATCGAGGCTTTGCCGAATCATCAAAACGCCCTTGCGATGTGGCACGCCACCGAGGCCGACGAACGAAATATTTGCCGTCAACGTCACGTCACCCGACATTTTCTTCCAAGCGAACTGGAAGTCGTCCTCGTTGGTCCACATGTTGTTGCCGCTGCCCGTGATCGTGTAGGTCTTCGCGGAAGCGTC
>CAVTPW010000012.1:0-112180 GCA_963736725.1 uncultured Acidobacteriota bacterium
TTTTGCGCTGCATTGACGCGGGGATAAACAACGTAAGGCGTTGACCCGGTCAGAAGATTGTCTTGCCAGATATTAGGCGGAATCACCGTGATCGCCCCGCCCATGTGCACATGCACCGCGTGGGGCGCATTCCAGTCCACCTGAACACGCGGCCCCCAACCGTTCCAATCGGTTTGATAAGTAGGCTGCGGATTGATCAAGTATTCCTGCCCAACGCCCGCGGGTGGGAACGAATTCAGAAAGCTCGACGTTCGGTGCGCCCGCTCTGAAATCGGCGTGTAGAGCTCATATCGCAGCCCATATTCGAGCGTCCATTGCGGATTGATTTTCCACGTGTCCTCGATGTAGGCGTTCACGTCATTCCGGTTGATCGCCGCGGGCCCAATGTGCGCGCCATTCGATGCGTAGGGCGGCGCGACCGCGATCGTGTATCCATACGGAAAACCCGAGTAACAGACTGCTCATAGTGTCTGGCAGAGGCTGGCCCGGCTGCACATCATGCTGTCCACTCGCAGAAGGAATGAACACGGGCGAATAAACTGTTCCGCCACCAAAATCGTACTCGCCGTTCGGACTTATACCGAAGTATGTCGTGTCGCGGTTAAGGCGTGCTTCCGCACCCCATTTCACCGCGTGCCGCGGACTTCGTCCAGGCAAAATTCAATTGTCCCTGGAACAAATTCCCGAACGCTGACATCACCGAGCCCGCCGCGCTGTTGTACGCCTCATACAGACCATCGTTGAACTTGAGGGCCGGATCGGTGTGGTTCGGCGTCACAAACGAAGGCGTCGTCCGCGTAAAACTCACCGACGTCGACCAGAGAAAGCGTGGTGACACGGTGCGCGTGTAAGTGATGACCCCGTTCCGCTGCCGATCCACGTACTGCACGCCAAAGCTCGGATCGAGCAGCGTTTGATCCGGATTTGTTGTCGGTCCCGTCAGATTGTCGTAATTGAATCGACCAAACAATTGTCCTTTTGCGCCAACTTTCTGATCGATGCGGATAGAAAACTGATCCGTGTCCGTGTTCACGTTTGAAGGCGCAGCATAGGTTCGCGCACCATACGCGCCGGTTGGGTTGTTGGGGAGTGGATAGCGGGCCAGCACCGCAGCAATTGCCGGATTCACCGGTACCTGCAGCGTGTCCGTGCTGCCGTCCGGGTACGTCACTACATCCTGGCCCCGCCTCTCTGCTGCTGTAGGTACAGCCAGCACCTGGGTCGTTCCCAGCACCTGCCTGAATCCCTGATACTGCACAAAATAGAACGTGCGGTCACGTCCGTCATACACGTTCGGCAACACGACTGGCCCGCCGTTCGTAAATCCGAACTCGTTTCGCCGGAACGGAGGGATACGGCCCGGGTCCGCAATCGACGGGTGATCGAAATAATTCCGCGCATCGAGGGCAGAGTTCCTTAAGAACTCGAAGAATGACCCGTGAAAACCGCTTTTCCCGGACCGTGTCACGATGTTGGTGAAACCTGCCGCGCCGCGCCCGATGTCCGCCGGCATCCAGCCTGAGCTTGACTGCAACTCCTGAATCGCATCCACGTTGAAATTCGTGAACGTGCTCCCGCCCATCTCTGGATCGCTGACATCCGCACCGTCCATCGCGAACACAGCCTCGACGCCGCGCTGTCCGTTGATGGCGAACTGCTGGGTGAAATTCGTCTGCCCGTTCACGTCGGTCATCGTGCCCGCTGCTAACAACAACAGCGTGCTGAAGTCGCGTCCATTCAACGGCAACTCATTTACTTTTTGGCTGGAGAGTTTCTCCCCGCTTGTTCCGCTGGCTGCGTTCGAAGTTGTGCTCGGGTTCCCATTCGAGACTCCTCGCAGGAGTTTGCGGATTGGCTCCAATCGACAGCACGTTTTGATCGGATACCGTCAGCACAACGGCTATGCCGGTAATATCCACTCCAGTTGGCGCTGTCGGACCTCGCCCGGGCAGTTGCACGCTCACGCGATTTGGCCCGGGTCGAAGGTCCGCAATCGCGAACCTTCCGTCGGCTTCCTGTAACTGCGGTCTAGTTTCTTTTTGGCGCCGGGTGTGAACACCGTTACCTTCGCTCCGGCCACAGGTTCACCGGCAGCCGTGCGTACGACACCGGTCCACGCTGGCGCAGACGGAGAACTCTGTTGTGCTTCAAGCGAGACCGCGACCATCAGTCCCAGCAGCAAACACCTCTCTACCAGTCGGAAGGCCTTATGAAAAGTTCGAGCTATTACGTGTTCCTTTGCGTAGCGGAATTAATACATGACAAATTTCCTCGAGTGAAGACGGAATGCAATCGGGTGCATGAAGGACCTTGATCGCGAAGCATGAAGACTCCTATGTCCCGGTCCGCAGATGTCGACACGGCGTAGCGTATAGAAGTGTCGAACCGCTTCGGTTTACGTACTTGTGACTTCTATGCCTTGGGAGCGGTAGGGATTCAGGACATCTTCGTCTGATGCATCGGTGATCAAACGTGTCAGTCGGGAAGCAGGACCGACCAGGTAAGGCAGAGATGTCCCCATTTTCCCAAGTGAAATCAGGCCAACCACTTCCGTTGAAGCCCCTATCATCGCTTGCTTCACGTACGCTTCTTCTCGGTCGCCGACGGTTATTCCGACCTCCGGGTGCAAACTGCACATTCCGAGAAAACATAGATCAGCGCGAATGGATTCGACTTGACGAATGGTCTCGATGCCTGTCGTGACCCGCGCCTCTTTAAGAAAATTTCCTCCGAGCATCAGCACGCTCAACTTCGGATGATCCGCCAACGCCAGCGCAAGCGGTGGGCTGTTGGTAACAATCGTCGCCGAACGCTCTCTTGAAAGGTAGGAAGCAATTCTTAGATTAGTGGTACCTCCATCAATCAGCACCACCTGACCGTCGCGGATCATGTCAGCCGCCGCTCGAGCAATTCCGATCTTGCTCTCCATGTCGATTTGTTGGCGAGACACGAAAGGAACGGCCTCGGCACGGCGAGGCAGGGCGCCGCCGTGTACCCGTTGGATCTTTCCCGAACTCGCCAATTCGCGCAGATCTCGACGAATCGTGTCTTCAGAGACCCGGTATCGACTGCTAAGGTCCGCGGCGAGGACTCGGCCCTCACTGCCAAGCAGCTCCAGGATGTACTGGTGGCGCTCTTCCTTTAGGGCGATTTGGCCTGCTTCCGCTTCTGGTTTCATTCTGCCCACCTTGCACGAATACACTTGGTTATGCACGTATATGCGTGTATTATCCGATTTATGCATGATACTGCCAAACCTAGCGCTATACAAGGTCTTTCGCAAAAGCGTTCGGTTCGGGCAGTCGTCTTCGATTACGGAAACGTTCTTTGCCTCGAGCAAACGCTGGAGGATATGAAAGGTATGGCGCTCGTGTGCGGCATTCCCCACGAGCGATTCTCGGAACTTTACTGGAAGCTACGGCCGCCCTACGACCGGGGTGATATCGATGGACCTGCCTACTGGACAGCGGTTGTTGGCCAGCAAGAACTGGGTTTGAGCAGAGATCAGATAGCAACGCTAATCAAGCTCGATAGCGAAAGTATCACTCGACCAAATCAAGGCGCTGTGCAATGGGCAAAGCTGTTGCACCATGAAGGCTTCCCCTTAACCCTTCTCTCAAACATGCCGCTCGAACTCAGTCGCCATGTGACCAAGTCCTTTCCGAGCCTCTCTACATTTGAATACCTGATTTATTCCTGCGACTACGGGTCCATAAAGCCGGAGCTGGCGATCTATCGAAATTGTCTCGAACTACTCAAAGCGGCCCCGCAAGACATCTTGTACCTGGATGATCGCGCCGAAAACGTCGAGGCGGCAGCTCGCTTAGGAATTAACTCTGTACTGTTTGACACGGTCGAAAAGACTGCATCAAGAGTCGAAAGCCGATTCGACATCCCAGTCCCGAGTTATGGCCGCTGTCGCCAATCAAGTTCACAGTACAGCTCAACAAATCGGCGCCCGAATCGGATGGAATCCGATTGATGCAGCAACGCAGCCTCCAACAGGTACGCGTGAGCGTGTCCTTAATCTTTCTGATCCACGGACTGATCATCGCAACCTGGGCTTCGAGGATTCCTGCCTTTCAGGCGCACCTCCATCTTTCTCCCGCCGTTTTGGGCAGGTCGTTGATGATGGCGGCAATCGGTTCCGTTCTCGCCATGCCTGCCGCTGGATGGCTCATTAACAAGTTCGGCAGTCTGAGCATCGTGATTGGGTCGACATTGGGGTTTGGCCTCGCACTGCCCTTGATTGCCGAATCCAATACGGTCCTAACACTGTCGGTCGCTCTTCTTTTCTATGGGGCGATGGCTGGTTCGATGGATGTAGCGATGAATACTCACGCCGTGATGCTCGAGAAGCGATACCAGCGTCACATCATGTCGTCATTCCACGCCCTCTTCAGCTTGGGTGGAATGGCCGGATCTGCGTTAGGGGGATTGGTTGCTTCACGTGCGGTTCCGGCCGGGATTCACTTTTGGGTCAGCGGTATAGCACTTGCCGCAATGTCCATACTCGCATTCAGGTGGCTTCCGCTTCCCTCAGCACCTGAGGACGCCGAGAAAGTGGCATCCGGAGGCACGATTACGTGGTCTGTACCATTAGGCGCGCTCGCTCTTCTTGCATTTTCGATTATGCTCGTTGAAGGTGCGATCGCCGATTGGAGCGCGATTTATCTTCGTACTTCGGTTCTCACCGGGCCAGGATTGGCCGCTCTTGGATATGCGGTGTTCTCAGGCGCTATGGCTGGAGGTCGCCTGACAGGCGACTATCTCACTGGGAAGCTTGGACGCGGCCACCTCGTATGTTACGGGGCTCTTTTGGCCGCGGCAGGGCTTGTCTTCGTCTTGTTGTTCGGCAATGCTGGTTGGGCGTTGGTGGGATTTACGTGCGCTGGAGCAGGTCTGGCCACGATTATTCCCAATACGTTTGCCGCTGCAGGGAACATTGAAGGCAGTGCACCCGGTCCCAGCCTCGCCGTAGTCACGACGGCTGGCTATGTTGGCTTCCTTGCCGGTCCGCCCCTGATCAGCACCGGGGTCGGAGCCACGGCCCGTTTCGAGCGTGGCCAGGCAGACGCACGACATGCTTTAATAAACCGCTGGCGAACCAAGCACGCCTGGCGACTTGGAAGACCGGAAGCGCGACACCAGGAGCTACACCATGTTGCGCAGCAACGACGAAGCTCCCAATTTCACGGCCGAGACCTCGCAACCGACGCAGGAGTTCGCAAAGGAGGCTAGCGGAACGTGATTTTCAAGCAGTTCTACCTGCCGTGTCTAGCCCACGCTTCCTACATTATTGGAGACGAGGAGACGGGCACGGCGGCTGTCGTTGATCCGCAGCGCGACACCAACCAGTACACTGCGTTTGCTGCCGAGCATTCGCTCGCGATCAAGCACGTGTTTCTGACGCATTTCCACGCCGATTTCGTCGCAGGGCATTTGGAGTTGCGCGATCGAGTGGGCGCAAGGATTTATCTTGGCGCAGCGGCCAAAGCCGGGTACGCGTTCACTGCCGCGCGCGATGGCGACCTTCTCGAATTCGGGCGCGTGCGCCTAAAAATTCTGGAAACACCGGGCCACACACCGGAGTCAATCTCTATCCTCGTTTTCGATTTGCATAAAAGCCTCACGCAGCCGCAGGCCGTACTTACCGGGGACACTTTGTTCATCGGCGACGTGGGTCGGCCCGATTTGCGCGCCGCGCTAGGCTGGTCCGCTTCCGATCTCGGCGGGATGCTTTTCGATTCCCTGCACACCAAGCTACTCGGGCTGCCGGACGAAAGTCTGGTGTATCCAGCGCACGGCGCGGGCTCTCTGTGCGGTAAATCGCTCAGCAAGGAAACGGTCTCGACGCTCGGCGAACAGCGCCGCACGAACTACGCGCTGCGGCCGATGAGCAAGGAAGCATTCATTTCCGTGGTGACCGCTGATCAGCCGGACGCTCCGGCCTACTTCACCTATGACGCAGTTTTGAACAGCGAAGAACGGCCGACGCTGGACGAAACGTTGGCGCGCGTGAATGCGATGACGCTGGACGACGTGCTTGCATTGCAAGGCGTCGGCGCGCAAATTATCGATACCCGTGATGCCTCCGAATTCGCGCCAGCACATCTGGCGGGCAGCATCAACATTGGCCTCGGCGGCCAGTACGCAACGTGGGCTGGAACTGTGCTGGATCGCGAGCATCCGATCGTAATCATCGCAGATCCAGGCCGGCAGAACGAAGCTGCAACCCGGCTCGGGCGCATTGGGTTCGATCACGTGGTCGGATACTTGCAGGATGGATTGCTCAGCCTGAACTCGCGTCCGGATTTGACGGCCACAACCGAGAGCGTCAGCGCGCCGTTCGCCGCCGAGCTTTTGTCGTCGCCTCAGCCGCCGTTGGTCGTTGACGTTCGCACGCCTCGCGAGCGCGATCAGAAGTACATTGCCGGAAGTCTGGGCTTGCCGCTCAACCACTTGAAGGAAAATCTGGGAAGGCTACCGAAAGATCGTCCATTGCTGGTTTATTGCGCTGGTGGATACCGGTCGTCCATCGCCGCGAGTTTATTGCAAGCCCTCGGATTTGATCCTGTCAGCGAAATTGCCGGCGGCATCGCGGCTTGGGAGGCGGCGAAATTGCCCATTTGCAGAGCCCAAGCTTAGAGAGCTAATGCGCGCAAGAGCGCTCGTATCACGCTTACCACAGAATTGGAATCGAACTTTGGTTTCGCGAGATGCAGAAAGCACGGCGCTTTATTCGTCAAGCCGCCCGCGAACAATTGCGCTCACTCCTAAGCCGACCCCCGGAGGGACTGATCCGCGCCGCCGAAGCCGGATCCCTTCCGGATAGCGGCCTCGTTCTAGCCGACGATGCATACCGGAGGGCACCAAGAGCGGGCCTTAAGCACCTGGCGGTCAAGCGTCGGCTGTCAGGGCGCCGGGCACGTGCATAGGGACAATAAAATTGCTGGCGAGAAGATAGGCGAACAGGTGTCCGAGAGGTGCCGCGTGACGGAGCTGCGCGGCAGAAACCGGTCCGGTCTTTTCACTCCATTCCCAACCGGAGATGGAAGCGGTGTTGAGCGATTCGCGCAAATCCGTGGCGGTCATAGGATAAGCGTAGATGCGGACGTTCTGGGCGAAGAGGCGCGCGAGGGCCTCCAGACGGTTCCCTTGCAGATTGCCGTAAGGGTCTTCAAACGCGCGAATGATCAGGGAAAGGCCCACGACGAAACGCACAGGCGCTGTTGTGTAGCGGTTAACGAGAGCGGTCATATGATAGAGCTCCCGCTGGCGAAAAAGCAGCACGTCGCCGCCAGTGGCGAGAAGGGCGTCGATGCGGCGAAGCAAGCCCGGGATGTCCGGTGGCGCTTGGTCCGGCGCCAACGGAGCAGCCGTCAGGCAGAAAAAGCCAGCCGGCTCCGACTTTATTTCCCCCAGTTCATGGCGAAGCGCTTGAATGGCGGAAGGCAGCAATCGCGCGTGGACCTGCGCGTGAGCGGCATCCACGCGGCCAAAGTATCCGGGCGCAAGCACGACGGCTCTCTTGTAAAGAACCTCCGTAGGGGGAACGGCGGTTCCCTTGGAGGAGAAAAATACCGCTTCAGCGAATCCCGCAGACACCAGGTGGGCCAGGAGGATACGGCGGTCCCAAGTCTCGAATGCGGGACCGCGGAGATCGATGTAGTCGATTTCGATGCGCTCCCTGACGACGTCCTGGGCCACGCCTTGCAGAAAAGATTCCCAGTTTTGCAATTCGTAGAACGCAGCGTAGATGAGATTGACGCCGAGAATACCGACGGCTTCCTGCTGGAGGATATTGGCAGGATCGCGCATGTTGATGTGCATAAGCACGTCGTTGGGAGGGCCTTCAGGCTGCGACTGAAAGCGGAGACCAATCCAGCCATGAGGGTCGTTGGTTCCAGCGAAGTTGCGCGCGGAGACGGTATCCACAAAGGAGAAGAACCGAGTTCGCGGTCCGCGAGTCTTCTCTAATTCTGCGAGCAGCTGGGTCCACTCGTTGTCCAGCATGGCCTCGAGGCGTTGCTTCGATACGTACCGCGAGCCGGAACCGTAGAGATCGTCGCTGACCTCCTTGTCGTAAGCGGAAATGGTTTTGGCCACCGTGCCGGAGGCGCCTCCCACGACGAGGAACCATCGGGCGACTTCCTGTCCGGCGCCGATTTCGGCGAAGGAACCGAAGGTGGATGGATCAAGATTGAGGGTGAGCGCTTTGTGGTGAGTGTCGAGTTTTTCAGTGGAAGGCATAGTCAGGCACCCTCGGGCGATCTCCTAAGAGGCGCGAAGAGTCCGTGATGGGTTATTGAGACTGGGCGCGCGACGATTCTACCCGAGATTTCGTTTCTGATTTCGAAAATGGCAAAGATTCTCTATTCGCTCTGTCCTCCACGTTGACTGAGTCATGTTCCTTCCGGGCATCTGCCCGCAAATTGACAGCAGGCCCTAAGCGGAACTACTAACCCCTCATTTCCTTTTTGAACTCTGAGTAAGTGGTTGTATGATCCAGCCAACGTCAGTATTCATGCGGCTTTTGGAGTAAAACGAACTTCGCGGAGGCTCGACCCAGTGGATGAGAAACGAAATCAGCCCTTTCAACTTTCGTTTAACCCGTCTTTGAAAGTTGATTTCGAAGGCTCTCGCGTCACGTCCGACAGCGGTTTGCTCTTGGTGCGCGAGTTGGATGAAAGTCTGGGATTGAGTGCGCTCGTCGCCGAAAACATTAGGGACGACCAGCGCGGCAAGAACATACGGTTGCCGCTGTCGGATCTGCTGCGACAGTCCATCTACAGTCGCTTGGCAGGATACGAAGGTGTCAACGATACGGTGCGTCTGTCGCAAGATCCGACGTTCCGGTTGATCGGCTCGGAGAAGATCTGGGAGATGCTGGGTCGGATCGCTCTGCTCCCGGTACCGACAGGATAGATTGTGCGAGGCCCGCTCAAGCAGCGGAATCTGTCTACAAAAGGCTCGGCAAGGAGGAGGAGTGTTGCAAAAGTGGCGTAATAGCCGGCAATCTCGGCGCGGCGGGTTCGGATCTCGGCGCTCTAGGGGGCGGTCTGTCTGCAAATTGTTTCACACTATCGGCGAACAGCGGGATGGGTGCAGTGATCAGCTGTTTTGAACCAAAAAGGAGATTCCGGTTTAGCCTGGCAGGCCCCATAACTCACACTCGCCGCTCCGATCCTTCGCCGGAGAGTCACAATTGTCGCAGACGGCCGTCGCACGAATGCTTACCGGGGATTCTGTCGGATCAGCGGCAACCTGGTTGGGGCTGCCGCCCTGATTGGAGGCGCTGAATGAAGATCGGAAAAATCCTGGGTTACATACTCTTGACGCTCGTCATCGTCGCCGCGGTCGCAATTCCCGCTACGGTCGGTATCCATCCGTTCATCGGTCCGCGCAAACGCGCAGCCACCGACCGGGCATACGAGCGGACACCGCTACGGCTGGAGCGGGGTCAATATTTGGTCGGCAACGTATCTGGCTGCCTGTTCTGTCACTCGCCCCATGACTGGACCAAACATGACGCTCCGACTCCTACCGGAATGGCCGGCGCGGGTGCAGTATTTCCTCTGGCGGGCCTGCCCGGAGCACTCACCGCTCCGAATCTCACGCCTGATGCGGAAACCGGGCTGGGTCGATGGAGCGACGACGAAATTGGCCGCGCCATTCGAGAAGGCGTCGATCGCGATGGAAACGCTCTGTTCCCGCTGATGCCTTACGAACGCTACCGGCGTCTCTCCGACGAAGACCTTGCTTCCATCGTGGTCTTCCTGAGATCGCTCGCTCCGGTGCGCAATCCGCTACCGCCGACGAGGATTATTTTTCCAGTGAGCTATCTGATTCGCAACGCGCCCGCACCGATTACCTCTGCCGTTCCGGAGCCGGATACATCCACACCCGTAAATCGCGGAAGGTATCTCGTTGAGTTAGCGGGTTGCGCGGATTGCCACACGCCGCAAAAGCGCGGCCAGCCCCTACCCGGTATGAACTTCGCGGGCGGCCTCATCTTCGAAGGGCCGTGGGGTCGCGTGGCTTCGGCAAATATCACCCCGGATGCCGCGACCGGGTTTCCCTACGACACCGAAGCCATGTTTGCCAGCGCGCTGCGTGCCGGGTACGCAAGAGGCCGCGCGTTGAACCAGATTATGCCGTGGGAATCCTACCGGGGCCTGGCCGATCCGGATTTACTCGCCATTTTTTCCTATTTGCGAACCATGCCTGCAGTGCATCACCGCGTGGACAATGCCAAGGACCCGACAGAATGCCGCCTGTGTAAGGCCAAGCACGGAGCCGGCGCCGAGAACTAAGATCCTCAAATCGGTTCCGATCCTTCGAGCAAAACCGGCCGGCTGAATTGACGACTACCGTAAGGCTCAAGGCAGCGATCACTTTGTTGAGGCTATTGGAGCAAAGGTGTGATAGCCGCACAGGGAGTCATTTCTTCAATTCCGCAAGCCAGCTGTAAGACGACTCCTTACATATGCGAAAACTGCAGCGCACGCAAGCGTGAAGGTGTGGAAGCCACAATACAGATTCGTAGAGAGCCTTCGTTTCATGATGAGTGGGGGCCGAGCAAAATGAACACCGACTTTAGTTGGTGCACGATCTCGGCGGCGCGTCAAAATTGCGCACGGCTGCATCATTGAATGTGGCCTTACCAGCTGACCGCCCCGAAGCCCAGAATCCATAATTTAACGCTGTTTTCGTTCGTGGACAGTGATAAAGGATGCCGACTGGCTTAAGTCCCCGGGGAAACCATCAATTCTCGGTACGATCTTGTGTTTTTCCAATAATGGATGTACAATCATCCAATAATGGATGATCTGGAGGACTGCGATGGGCGCGCCGAATCGGCTTTCTGCTGGAGTGGCGTGGGAAAAGCCCGCGGACCTTTCCAATAAACAAGTCCTGCGAGACCTGACTCCGGCCGCGGTAAGGGCGTTTCTGAAAATGTATGAGCTCTGGGACCTGCGGGATGAAGACGCCCGGGTGTTACTGGGAGGGATGTCGAACGGAGCCTTCTACGAGCTAAAAAGGAAACCGCCCGCTGCTCTGGATCAGGACCGCATGACCAGAATCTCGGTACTGACCGGGATCTTCAAGGCCTTGAACATTCTTTACGGCAAGAAGCTCGCAGACGGTTGGATTCAGTTGCCCAACGACAATTCCATGTTCGAAGGCGGAACGCCGTTGGCCTACATGCTCCGCGGAGGACTGCCTGGGATGCTGCGCGTTAGACAACTGGTGGACTCGCGGCGGGGCGGCCGATAGGTGCTTCCTCCAACAACCCGTATCAGACAAGATGACACCCACCGTTTAATCCCCTCTCGCTACATCGACAAAGATGAGACGGTTCTCGCCAGGCTTACTCGCGATCCCCGCGACCTGAACAAATTGTTTGAGCTGGAAGGTGCCACGAACGATCGACTCCTTGGAGAAGCCGGACTTCTACCCGGGATCACCGTACGAGAGCTGGTATTCGGCCTCTCCTATTCGCACATCGTCAATGCGGCATTCACGCACTCCAGCCCCTTGGGAAATCGTTTCAACGGACCTGAACGCGGCGCATGGTACGCGGGCTTCTCAAGGAGAACCTCCGAGATCGAGGTGGCCTACCATAGATCACAGGAGCTAAAAGAGGTTCGCTGGGCAGAGAAGGAAGTTTTTACGTACGTGGATTTCCTCGCGGACTTCCGCGGAGAATTTCATGATCTTCGAGGCACTACCGCATTCGCAGATTGTTTGAACCCCTCGAGATACCAGGCCTCGCAGCGTTTGGCGAGCGCGCTACTCGATACCGGATCCACGGGAATCGTTTATCCGAGTGTCCGGCACTCCGGTGGCGTTTGCATCGGATGCTTCCGGCCCGCGCTGGTAAACAACGTCAGAAAGCGCTCGCAACTGACCGTTTCCTTCGAGAATGCTTTCGCCCCACCGGTGATCAAAGACGTTTAATCAGGTGGAGGGTCATTGGAACAATTGCACCCGCGATTGCTGCGCGGACTTTCTGTAGACGAGCGCTGTCCTTATCTTCGAGCTTGACGACGGTGCTTAAAGAGCATGCGTCAATTGAAAATGTCGAACTCATGCCCGCGACTCTTGAGCACGCATCTCTGTTGGACGTCCCGAACAATGACAGAGCCCGCGGGTTTGCCGCGGCGGTCATTTTTCATACCGGAACGACTTATTGGGGTACGGAGGAGGTTGCGGCACGAGCCTTGGATCCTTCTGAATTTCCTCCTCTAGAAATTTGATCGCGGCACTCAGTTGCGCGTCGTTCCCCCCGAACGTTGCGTGTGGAAGATTGTCCACGGTGACGTCCGGATCGACGCCGTGACCTTCGATAAGCCATTTGCGTTCCGGACCGTATACACCCATTTCCGCGGCAGTCGCGATTCCTTGGTCGGCAAGCTCATTGTCGAACGAGAGCCATACCTCGCCGCCCCAGCTGCGTGTACCGATGATTTTTCCGATGTCGAGGCGACGGATCCCTTCGGTGAACGCTTCCCCGTCCGAGCCAGTGTTTTCATCGCACAGTACCACGACGTGGCCGCGGAAGGCGTATTGCATATTCCAGTAAGGATTTCCTACCCTCGGCTGCCAGTAGAACCACGCTTTGCGAAGGAGTTTCGACAGAATCCAGGAATCGATGTTCCCGCCACCGTTGTGGCGAACGTCGATGATCAGGCCCTGGCGGTCGTAGATGGGATAAAACTCGCGAACCCACTGTTCGATGTCCCTGGAACCCATCGCGCGCAGATGAACGTAGCCGATGCGATTTCCCGAGTCGGCGTCCACTTTGAGACGGCGGGAATACTCCCATTCGCTGTAGCGAAGGTTGCGTTCCTCCTCCTCGGTGACCGGGGTGACGAGCACGTCGCGCGTTTGACCCGAAGAATTTTTCACCGAGAGCATCACTTTGCGTCCGGCCTTGCCGCGCAGGAGCGCTCGTTCGTCCGAGACATCAAGCAGGCTATCGCCGTCGAGACTGACAATGACCTCTCCTTCGTGAATAACAGAGTCGACACGCGCGAACGGGGGCGCAAGGTTGGGCAAATCGGGATCGTTCAGATAGATGTGGTCCACGACATAGCCCCCAGCCTTTTCGTCGCGGCGGAGGACCGCACCCAGCGAGGCGATATCAATCTCGTCGGACGGCTTTCGTGCGTCGCCGCCGATCACAAAAATGTGGAGCGCGGAAAGTTCGCCGACCATTTGGGCGATTACATTGTTGAGTTCTTGACGGTCCGAGACGCGGTCGACGAGCGGGAGATAGCGATCTCGAACCTCCGGCCAGTCCACGCCGTGCATATTGCGATCGTAGAAGAAGTCTCGCTCGAGGCGCCAAGCATCGAGGAACATGGCACGGAATTCGGTGCGCGGGCTGGTAAACATGGTCCAGTGCGACATATCGATTTTGGCCTTGCCGAGAACCTTTGGGTCCGAGAAGACGGAGGCTTTCGCGTCGGAATCGAAAATGTAGTAGTCGTCGCCTTTCCGCGTCAGAACTTTCTTGCGATCGAGCGAAATCTCGTAGGATTTGACGTCCGACCAGATAGTTTCGGGGGCGTCACCTTTGTTGGCGATATCCACGCATTGAAGATTGCTCTTGGGGTCGGCGGAGTTTTCCGAATCAAGCCAGCAGAGACGTTTTTCAGTGGCCTGGAGCGAGGAGTAGTTCCCCGGCGGAACCGGAATTTCGTTTAGGCGCGCAGCGATGCCGGCGAATTCAATGATGACCGGAGGTACGGGCTTTTTCTCTTCGGCGACCTTAGTCTCCTCCGCAGATTTTTTCGTGTCAGAAGATTTTGATGAGCCGTCTTTCTTCTGGTCTTTGTCGTCGGCGGGCTTGTTCGGTTTATTCTCGTCCGGTTTGGGCTGTTGCACGGGATGAAGTTCGTCCACCGGAGAGAAGGGCGAGCGCTGGCCGGGAGTGAGCGCGAATTCGTAGACCTTCATGGAGCGATCGAAGTACGGTTCGGGCTCGCGCGGCCCCCAGGGCGAACGCACGACGGTCTTTAACATGCGGTCAGAAAGGAAGTACAGCCACTTACCATCCGAACTCCAGACCGGATTAACGCTGTTATAACGGTCGGAGGTGAGCGCTTGGATCGTGCCGGTGTTCACGTTCACGATTTTGATTTGGTCGAAGGTGTTGTTGGCGCTTTCGGTGAACGCCAGCCACTGACTGTCCGGCGACCAGGACAGATCGTCAAAGTTGCCATTCATGGACTGGCCGATTTTCTTGTCGGCTTTCGTTTTGAAATCAAAGAGCCAAAGCTCCTGATCCTTGTTGCGGTGGGTCAGCCAATGGCCGTCGGGAGACGGAACGCCATCCCAACGAAGTGTTTTTGCGCCCTGTGTTAGTTTCTCGGCCTTTCCTTCCCCGTTGGCGGGGTATTTCCAGAATTCGGTTTCGCCGGTTTCCGTGGAAATCGCCAGAATCGTTTTGCCATCCGGCATATAGCGGGCTTCGCGGTAGCGGATACTGGAATTGCCCGCGACCTTTACGATGCGACCGGTTGCGGCGGCCGGAAGAGTGAAGACTTCTCCGCGCGCCGTGAACACGGCGGCTGCGCCGTCGGGAGAAATATGTGCTTCGCTCAGGTACTGCATTGGCTTTTTAACCCAATGATCGCGGAGTTGATCGAAATCGGAGACCAGCGTGATGGGAATCATGGCGTCCTGGCCGGAATTCAAGTCGAGCAACCAAAGATCGGCGCCCATTTCGTAGACAATGCGGCCGCCCGATAGCGCCGCGGATTGAACGTCGAGGCCGTGATGATGCGTGAGCTGCTTTACTTCATGACCGTTCGGATCCATCGAGAATATGTTCATGGTGCCGTCGCGATCGGAGAGGAAATAGACGTGCCCCTGCCAGAACATCGGATTGTAGGAGGTGCCCGCGTAATCCCCCGTGAGGAGAACCGCTTCTGAACCGGAATCGTAGCGCCAGATGTTTTGGGCAGTGCCGCCGGCGTATCGTTTGGTATTGCTGCCCTGCTTGGTGAAACGTGTGAAGAAAAGAGTTTTCCCGTCCGGCGCGTAGTTGCCTTCGGCGGCTTGCGAGAGAGGAACGATGTCACGTCGGCCGTCGGCGGCAACGGTGACGAGCTGCGCGTCGGGGAGCGTGGAGTAGCGGCGCGTTCGGTAGAGAACCCGGCCGTCGGGCGTCCATCCCACCGTGGTCGCAGTGCCGTCCCAGGTCTTGCGCTGGGGCAAGCCACCTTCGACAGGCATGGTGTAAACGTCGTCTTTCCCTTCGTATTCCGCGGTGAATGCGACGGTTTTGCCATCGGGAGAGACGCTCGCGTGAGCTTCTTCGCCGGGATTGGACGTAAGGCGGCGTGCGGCGCCGCCTTTTGCGTCGACCGACCACAGGTCGCCTTCGGCGGTGAACAGCACGGTGTCGCCGTGAATCGCCGGAAATCGATAGTATCCGGGACGCGTAGGAGGCGGATTGTCGGCCGCGCTCAGGGGAAGAAAGACCGTAACAACTACCAGCATAGCCTGCAGCAAAAATGCCAAGGCTTTGGAGGACGAATCGAGCATGGTGCATTTTCCATTCCGCCGCAAGGATGCTGAAGCGCGGCTTCCCATAAATGCTGCTGTCGGGTAACCCAAATGATTTGGGCGCAAGGGAGTATACATTACCGAGAACGACGATTCGCCCGGTGGATTTGTGATCGTCTGGTAAGGAAATCCGCACCAAAAAAAGAAACGAAATGAAGATGATTGCGTCCGAGTTTGATTAGCTTCATTGCGGTTCCGGTTTTTTTCAGTCCGCCGGGGATGGCCCCGACCCCTCGCCAGGGGGCAGGTGCGCGGCAACGGAGTTACCATTGGCTACCAGAGTTTGGGCAAGGCCGACGATGGAACCATACTCTTGATCGCTGGCTCCGGAATGCAACTCACCGATTGGCCTGCCAAATTCTGCGAAGACTTGGTCAAGCACGGCTACCGGGTGGTCATCTACGACAACCGCGACGTCGGCATCTCAACCGAGTTTGACTCTGCCGGGATGCTCGACGTTCCCGAACGCGTCTTGTCGCTTACCCCGGTAGTAGCAACCGACGGCAAACCAAGGCGAACCAAACTGAACATGCAAAGTTGGCGGGCAGTCGGTTCCGATTGGTCTGTCATCGGTGCAATGCAAAGCTGAAGGAGCTACTCCATGCCAATGAATCGTCGAAAGTTCGTCAGCAGTTCCCTTGCCGCCGCGTGTAGCGTTGCCTTGCCAAGCGAGTCGTTTGGCGCAGGAAACTTCCCGCGCTCGGAACAAGCCTCCCGAACAAACTCGCGTGCTGAAGCCACCAATGCACGATTCCCAAAGGACTTTCTCTGGGGCACGGCAACGGCGGCATATCAAGTCGAGGGAGCGTGGAATGAGGATGGAAAGGGTGAGTCCATCTGGGATAGGTTTTCGCACACCACCGGAAAGATTCGCGGCGCAGCCACAGCCGATGTGACCTGCGATCACTACCATCGTTACAAAGAAGATTTTGCCATCGTGCAACAGCTCAATCTAAAGAGCTATCGCTTCTCAATCTCCTGGCCGCGCATTCAGCCAAACGGTACCGGACCGGCCAACCAAACCGGGCTCGATCACTACTCGCGCATGGCCGATTCTCTGCTCGAGGCTGGCATCCGCCCTTTTTGCACCATGTACCACTGGGACCTGCCACAGGCGCTCGAAGACAAGGGCGGCTGGCCCAACCGTGATCTGGCGAACTACTACGCCGACTACGCGAGTATCCTCGGTAAACATCTTGGAGACCGAATTACCGTGTGGGCTCCTTTCAATATGCCGTGGACCTTCGCCTATCTCGGCTATGGAGCGGGGACCTTTCCTCCCGGTAAAACGGATTACGGCCTTTTCCTCCGGGCGGCCCACACGATCAGCCTGGCACAGTCCCAGGCTCTACGCGCACTGAAAGCGGCTTCTCCGAACGCTACAGTAGGAAGCGCCTACGGAATGGCGCCTGCCTACCCGAAAACAGATAGCGAAGGAGATCGAGCAGCCACGGCTCGTTATCACGCGATGAACAACGTCTTCTTCCTGAATGCCGCCATGTACGGTGAGTATCCGAAGGCGTTTGTCGGAGAGGTCCCCTATAAACAAATGGGGTACCAACCGGGCGATGAGAAGATTATGAAGGCCCCTTTGGATTGGGTCGGCTTCCATTACTACACAAGACGCATCGTCTCGGATGTGAAGAGCGGCGACTCGACCGGGGGCGCTCAGTTTGGAACGGAGATAGAACTCGACGGCGGCGGAGCTGGAAGCCGCGACAACTACACACGTTTCCACGCCGAGATGCCTACCGACGGGCCACTCACGGATGCGGGATTGGAGGTCTTTCCGCGCGGCATCTACGATTTAGTCACACAGATCTCCCGAGAGTACCATCATCCCATTATTGAGATTACGGAAAGTGGTTGCAGCTACCTCGATACTCCATACGCAAAACAGGGCGGTCGCGTGCCCGACGTCCGCCGTACCGATTTCTTCCGCAGCCATCTCTTGGAATTGGCAAAGGCAATACAGGAAGGCGCCAAGGTTCGGTCGTATCATGCTTGGACACTACTCGACAATTTTGAATGGGCCGACGGTTTTAGCCAGCGATACGGACTGACTTACGTCGACTTCCGCGACCAACGCCGGACGATCAAAGACTCCGGTCTGTGGTACGGCCGTGTAGCGGCCGCAAATCATCTTGATGTGTGACTGGTGTGTTGTTCCGTACTGCTTGCTACGCCTCTCGGTGCAGAGCTTGGGCCTTATGTTTACTCTGGAAATTAATCTGCTTGCATGTTGCAAGCTGTTTTTACTACGATCAAATCATTGGGTTTGTGCCACGGAGAGCAGCATCGCCTTCTGGCGCCGAAACCAAACACCCAAGCGGTGGCAGAAATCGCCCTCGGAAAAGGAACGAGGTAAAAGATGGGATTCAGAGTTTTCGTGCTGATGGTCACGCTGGCCGTGGCGTGGAAAGGACACGCACAGGATGCCCAAGCGACTTACCCCAGAATGGCCCCGCTAGACCAATACCTGATGCCGGATCGGAATGCCGAGATGGCTCTGGCGCGGAGCGCAGCTCCGGAGTCCATTTCACGCGATGCCGAAGTCTTGGTCCTCGGACGGCATGGTTATGAAACCGCCGTCAAAGGTAAGAACGGTTTCGTGTGCATTGTGGAGCGATCCTGGATGGCTCCCTTCGACGACCCGGAATTTTGGGATCCCGGGAATCGGCTTCCGCTTTGCCTGAATCCACCGGCCGTGCGATCCCACCTGCCGCTTACTTTCAAGACGACGGAGTTGGCTTTGGGTGGACTGACGAAAGCGCAGATGTTCGACGGTATCAAAGCCGCATTCGATAAGAAACAACTGCCGATCCCCGAACCCGGCGCGATGTGCTACATGATGTCGAAACAACAAAATTTTGGCCCCAAGTACGGGAACGCAGATCCCCATCTGATGTTTTGGTTCCCAAAAACAGACGATCAGTTTTGGGGCGCAGGGCTCCCTGCTTCCCCGGTATACGTGCATCAATATTCTCCGCAACCGATCACCGAGTTCATCATCTCGGTTTCCAAATGGTCGGACGGCACGGCCGCACCAGCAGATTAGCAGACAGCCCGATCTAAACGCGGCCCCGTAGAGACGGGTTCAAGACACCGAGACTGGTCTCAGTGGGTCAGTGTATCTTTCACCACCGTTCCGCCTTTCATCACGAACTTCACCTGCTGCAAAGCTGCGATGTCGATAAGCGGATCGCCCTCTACGGCAATTAAGTCCGCGTACTTGCCAGATTCGACCGCGCCAACGCGGTCCTGCCAATTCATCAACTCCGCGGCGTTTAGGGTTGCGGCGCGAATAGCTTCCAGAGGCGGCATGCCGAGCTTTGTCAGCGCAACCAACTCGTCGGCATTTCTCCCTTGTCTTGCGGCACTGCCAGCGTCGAAGCCGGATGCAATTTTCACGCCAAGGCTCATCGCCTGTTGCACGCTCTGCTGAATACTTCGCAAGAGTGCTTCCAGCCGTTCGCGCCGTTCTGGAGCCGTCGGTTCGTTCTTGGCGCGTTCGACACTCGCATCGACCCCGCCGACTGTAGGTACTAGAAACGTTCCTTTGGCCTTCATCATCTCAAGGGCTTCCCGATCGGCACGATGTCCATGCTCTATGGAATCCACTCCGGCCGTCACAGCATTCTTGATTCCTTCCGGGGTGGTCGCGTGTGCCGCTACTTTAAGGCCTTGTTTGTGCGCTTCTTCCACGACAACGCGAATCTCATCCACGGTGAGCGTCGGGTGTTGCCAGTCCGCATAGACTTTGATCAGGTCGGCGCCATACTCGATCTGCTCACGGACCGCGCGTCTCGCTTCCTCAACGCCACTCACCATTTGCGCCCCGGTTGGAAAATTCGTGAGGTCAGGCGAGAGTCCGAACGGCTCGTACTGGCCAACCGCCGCAACCCCGCGTGTGGCCACCTGCATTCTCGGGCCCTCTACCAGCCCTTGTTCGACAGCGTCGCGCAGAGCCACGTCAGCGTAACCCGAGCCTTCGTTTTCGACGTCCCGCACCGCGGTAAATCCGGCATATAACGTGACGCGGGCGTCGGCTGCCCCCTCCAGAGCTCGGAATGCCTGCGATTTTTTCGCCAGACCCAGCAAATATCCATCCGGCCCGCTGGCGAAGCGCGCCATTAAGTGAGTGTGGCAGTCGATAAGGCCGGGTAGAACCGTAGCGCGGTTGAGGTCGATTACCTTGGCGTCATGCGGAACGTGCCGCTGCACTTCTGCGAGCCGGCCAACTTCCTTGATGCGATCGCCCTCAATCCAGATTGCCCCACCTTCGATGTAGGCGCCCTTCCGAACGTCGAGCAGCTTTCCGGCCTTCACAAGAACTGAGGGTGCAGGTTGTGATTGTGAAATTGCAAACGAGGGATGAAGCAAAACGGACAAGGCAAATGCGAAAGCGCGCATTCTCATCGGCCCTGATTACCATAGCCTCGAATCGGGCACAAGGAGATAGAAGAATTCGACTTTCATGAGACACAGCGTCTGTCTTTGCTTCGCAGCAAACTCCTCAAGATCGGCGCGAAGAGCGCGCAGGACACACGCTCAACGGTGCTTTCCTCTCATACACCCTCCAACTCCATAGCTTGAGCAACGCATCCAGAGCTTTTCGATCCTCCTGCCCTAGGTGTTGGTCGTAGAATTCGCCGCCGTGGTCCCTAGAACTTATCCAGGTTACAAAGCGAAACAAGTTTCGTCTTTTCTGAAGGATCTGAGGTCTCACGATCCCGCCTATTTGATTCCAGATGACCAGCAGCATCTCTATAATGAAACTGTCAGCGTCTGGAGATTGTTTGAATTCGCTGGCAGGGTTTATGACCGCGCATGCCACAAATCGATCTGGTTGCCCCATCAATCTCACGCTGGAAATGCTAGGGGACCGTTGGAGCTTGATCGTCATCCGAGATGTCATGTTCGGCAATCGGCGCCACTATCGGGAACTTCTGACCCTTTCTGAAGAAGGCATAGCCTCCAACATTTTGGCTGACCGACTGGCTAGTCTGTTGGAGGTAGGTTTACTGTCAAAGCGCCGGGATCCTACGCATAAGCAAAAAGCAATCTACAGCCTCACCGAGCCTGCCATTCAACTTGTTCCTTTGCTGGCCCACATGGGAGCATGGGGGCGGAGGCATACTGCCGTTTCGCCTGACCTGTCCATTCGCGCGAACCTTCTGGAAAAGGGCGGTGAACCAATGTGGAAGGCATTCATGTCCGAGCTGCGCAGCATGCATCTTGGCGCGCCAGTACCACGGCGTTCGGTCTTCGCCGAACTCCAAGCCGCCTCGAATCGGGTGGTCGGGCGGGGAGGTACTTCCCCTGGGGTTCAGAAGTTAAAGGTAATTCGATGAAGCGAGAGCGGACAGGACCGCAACCTGGCGCATGGTCTAACTTCGCGGTCCGGCGCTTAGCTCGGTACGTCGCTGGAATTTCTGTTAATCCGCTCGGTCTCCCTTGCTCGGTGCCCGCAGATCCTTGCTTTCTCGCGAAGATCGGGTGGTCATAGCAATTTGCTCATAAGTGGTTATTGCGTCCGCTCAGTTCCGGCGCGACGCTAAGTTCGGGTCCGGCCAATTCCGACAAAAGGCCAATCCAGCATTCGGAATAATGATGCAACGCCAGACCCATAGCCGAGAACCGGGAATCCCTTGTGTCCAAATACCGACTAATTTGGGTTTTGGATCCGATTGCGGGCGGTTCACGGGCCAGCCGGAGGTAATCCACACATTGTGACGAACAAGCTCAAGCCGGTCTATCACGGAGAACACGGCTTGCGAACGACAAACAAGTGGGCGCGCGGTTATCTGACCATCACCAAAGATCTTACGCGGGTCAGTCTGCGCCCTTCCCTACCCGGCCTCCGCCGAAGGCTGAGATTCCAAGCTCTTACTGGAGAGTCTCAACTACATTCGTCTGGCCACCGGCAGGATTCTCGACGGAATTCCGCAAGACCGGAGCCTGCCCTAGGTGCGGGCAGCTTCGATTTGACCCCGCGCTTGACTCTACTTCCTAGGCGAATTGCGGTCGAAGGATTGTTTGAGCGTAACCAGATCCTCTCCGGTGATGCTCATGGCGATCCCGACGACTCGCCCGACAATTTCTGCTTCGGCAGGGTGGCGGAACATCCGCACTTTCTCCGGCGAATCCGGATGCGGAACCAACGTCAGCACGCCATCTTCGATCTGGCACCACCCGCACGCATAGCCTTCTCGGATATCCACGAAATAGATGGGCCGCCGAAACTGGGATTGGCCACGGTTTTTCTTCGGCGGCCCTTTCTTGACCCGCGTCTGCTTGGCGTCGATCTGTACAAAGGAACCGGAAGGAATCAAAGGCGCCATTGTTTTGTCCTGAAGCCCGATATACCCGTAAAGGTAGCGACGCAGATCGAGATGGCGGAGCAGCGGGACGGGAATGTCACCCCAGATGTCGACCAGGCGTGCCAGGAGGTTGGTCTTTTCGAGTTGCAGTGCCGGATCGGGGGCGGAAAGCGGCGCGGCACTTTCCGGAACACGCACAGCGCTCGGAGGAAGAAGATAGGTTTTCGGCGGTCGCGAAAGCAAGCGCTCCTTGGACATGACCCCCGCCTGGATGCCGAACAGAGCGTGAATCTCCTCAATGCTGAGCCTGTAGAGGACACTCAAACTCACCATTTTGAAGACACCGGGAATGAACTTGCCGTTCTCGATGTCCGCGATCCAGCCGCGCGAAAGGAAGAAATCCCGGCTCGTTCTTTTCTTGGCCAGTTCGTGACTGCGCCGCTCGACTTCGCGGATACTGAGACCGAGGCGCACTCGTATCCTACGCAACTTCGCACCGGCCCGTTCAGCTATTTCCTGCCGCGTCATTAACGCAAATGGTAGTCCAACTATGAATAGTTGTACAGCAAATAATCAACAATATTATTTATTCTGCGCGCAGCAGAGCGCTACGCCCGCACCTGTCCTGAACCCCGGACGATTTTAGAAATTCCGCACAAGCCCGCACTCCCTCCACCATCGTAGGCCGCATGTCCCCAGGGGTGTCTCCGCTGCTTCTAGCGCGAAGCACGCGGGCTCGGGACACTTGATGAATGAAAAGCGCGGTTCTTCCCGATCTAAGCGACGAATGCAGGGGGGTGTTCGGTCTGGCGCACAGACGTCGCCGGCCGCGCAGGCGCGCCTTGCACTCCCAGAGCGAATCCGTGCAGTTCTTGCAACACGAAACCTGACCTTGTATGAGGTCGCACGGCAGACACGCGAGAAGTTTGGCGGGGATCGCCGTTACCACATTGCTCGCAATTTCTACTTTCAGCTCCGCACGCCGGGATTCACACCCACGCTTCATCATGTGTCTGCGCTCAGCCAGATTTCGCATTACAGTTTGAGTGACTGGTTGGCGGTCTTTGGTTTTCGCTTGGATGATATTTCGCGGTTGCAGGCCCATCTACCAAAAGCGCGTACAGCGCTTCTCGACAGCGCCCTCTATGATCCGCGGGTGGCCATTCCATGGTTTAAGGAACGCCCCCAGCCCAGCCTGTTCCCGCCCATTGCACCTTTGAGTCAACTCCTGGAGCCTCTGGGCTTGACGCTTCAGTCCTCGCTGGTCGCACCTGGCCGCGATGTATATTTGTATGCCAAGATCGGCCGGCAAGACGCACTTGCCTTTCCAGACCTTCTGCCGGGGAGTATTGTCCGAGCGGACCCGCGACTCGTCGCGAAACTGTCGCGCCAGGCAGCCGGTAACGTCTCGAACCAAATTTTCCTCGTCGAGCACCGCCGCGGGTTTTGCTGTTGTCGGCTGCACCGCCCGGCCAAGAATCGCGTGAGCCTGGTGTCCACCCAACTTCCCTTTGCCGACGTCGAATTCCAGCTCGGCTCCGAAGCGCGAATCCTTGGAGTCGTCGATCTCGAATTCCGCAAACTGATCCATCCGCCGCCGTCGGCGATTCCGGAATGCACGTTTCCTGAGGTTGCTCCCGATCTCGCACGACTTTGGAAGCCGACCATCCTTGACTGCGGTGCCGCCGTCGAACGGCCCGGACCCCTGCTACGCAACGCGCGGCTTCGCGCCGCTCTATCACTTCGTGAGGCATCGGAGATGAGCCGCGCCATTGCAACCGCTCTTCGCGATCCGCGCTATTTCGCCTCCCAGGCGTCCCTCTCGGACTACGAAGTCCGGGATGCTCCTCCCCGACGCATCCACAAGCTACTTACGCTGTGCATCCTCTATTCCATCCGGTTTGGCGAGCTGTTGCGGTCCTTCGGACTTCGTCTGGATGGCGGCGCCAGCATTCCGGACAAATGGATGCCTCCGAGCGTTTGGTCACCTTCCGAGGAACAACCAAGACCCCATGAGGAACACACCACTGGATTTATGGCGACCGTCTCGAGGCACTTCGGTGGTCCACCGTTCTTTCTCCACGATTCATTGGCTGCGTTGTCAGGATTGCCGGATCAACCTTCATTAAACGATGTCTTTTGGGTTGGCGGCCAGCAGAAGGCCATGCATCCCGCACTTGTCGGAGCACTATTCATCGTCGTGAACCGCCGTAGGAGGAGGCCATTCACGCTCCGTCGAAGGTCAGCGTGGGAACAACCGCCCTACCTGCTCATGAAACGAGATGGATCCTATGTGCTGGCAGGCTGCAGCCTGGAAAACGGCACTATCGTGGTGCATCCCCATGCGGAGTCCTTTGTCCGCTCGTACCGCTTTCGAGACCATGTCGACGCCGAAGTGATCGGGCAGATTGTTGCCGTCGTCCGCTCCATCCTGTCACCGACTTGACGGAAAAGCGGATGGGGTACCGGTCGGGTTCCTTCCTTACGGCAAATAGAGTCGAAAAGCGAACGTTTCCCGCAACATCTCCCCGCGGCTGAAGGTGGCCATCCTCTTGACCGAATGGAAGCTTCCCGACCGTAGTGTCGATTCGCGAATATTTTTTCGAGTGAGTGGCTTCCTTATCTTTTTCCTGAGACGCTCGGCCTGTTCGTCGGCATCGTTTGAAGATCGTCAAGACGGGAGCCTTTTCTCGTGAAGATATCGCCACAACTGCGCTCGACGCACAATCAGGATGGAGCCGTCGTTCTCGACATCCTCCACGGACGGATGTTTCGGTTGAACCTCGTCGGCTCGCGCATGCTCGAACTGCTGAAACTGGGTTGCGAGGAAAGCCAAATTGCGGATGAGTTGAGCCAGGAGTTCGGCACGGATCGAGAGACTGTCCGGGCGGACCTGAAGGAATTTCTCGCGCACCTTGAACGGCATCACCTCCTTGAACGGCGGCAAACGGAGACCCATCCTGCGCGATAAGGAAAAACCCTCATGTGTACGTCCCCACAATGCGACCGCGACTCTTTCCGCATCCTTCTCTATCGGAACGATGCGACCGAACTGCTGGTCAAGACGACAGCGTCTGGTCTTCGTCTCCCAGTTGTGGCCATCCACCGGTATACGAGGATCGCCGAGGAACTGACAGCCTCGATCAAGAAGTCCTGGAACCTCGAAACGTACTGTCTGCTTACCTTGCCGGCCTGCACGACCGCTTATGCGGTTCTCGAAACCTGCCATCGAGAAGCGGAGTGTCCACCCGGAATGGCGTGGACAGCGCTCGATTCCTTGCCGACCAAAGCCTTTGAGGATCCCGCCGACCTTGTGACCATCCGTGCGTCACAAGAAACGCTGAACCAATATTGTCGCGGAGAGCTGGCAGGTGTATTCGGGAGACCCGGCTGGCTGCGCATGGTCGTGGAATGGGCCGAAGCACGAGCGACGGCAGCTGGCTTACGCCTGACGGGCCAATTCCGACAGTTGAATGCAAGCCCGACGTTTAGTCTCATCCGCTTCGAGACCAATGGCCCGGCCTTGTGGTTCAAGGCTGTGGGTGAGCCCAACGTCCGCGAACATCGCGTAACGCTAAAGCTCGCGTCGGCTTTCCCAAAATTCCTGCCGCACATCCTCGCCTCCCGTCCCGAGTGGAACGGCTGGCTTGCGCTCGAATCCGAAGGCTCTCCTCTCAATACAGATTCGACCGCAGCCTCTTGGGGGGCGGCGGCGGAAAGTCTCGCCCTCCTCCAGATCTCTTCTTTCGGCAGAAGATTCGAGTTGATTCAGGCAGGATGCAAAGACCTGAGGCCATGCATGCTTCGGGATCTCGTCCATCCCTTCTTCGATTGCATGACGGACCTCATGGAACGGCAAACGAAGCTCTCTCCCGCACCTCTCTCGCGCCACGAACTTTCTGCCATCCGCCATGAGGTCACCTTTGCCTTGGAAGAACTCGAGGATGCCGGCGTTCCCAGCACGCTGGGAAATCTCGATCTAAACCCTGGCAATGTTCTGGTTTCCAATGCGCGCTGCGTCTTTCTGGATTGGGCGGAAGCCTACGTCGGGCCACCTATGCTGAGTTTTCAGTACCTGCTAGAGCAGCGGCGGCGGCATGGACCCGATCCCACTTCGGAGACAGCTTTGGCCTCGATGTACACGCGACGGTGGAAACGCTTTGTCTCACCAAGGCGGATCGTAACCACACTTCGTGCGGCGCCTTTGCTCGCGGTATTCGCCTACGCCGCTGCCGGTCTGGCGTGGCGGAATCCCGGCATAGACTGGCGGGCCGAAAAAGCGGGATACCTGCGCAGCTTGGTGCGCCGGATGAAACGTGAAGCCGACAAACGGCGAATCGACAATCGGGCCTGCCGGGTGATCTCGATTCCCGCGCCCCGCCTCGAAGCCGTGACCGACATTCTTCCCGATGTCTCGGAATCTGATCAAATTTCCATTGCAGTGCAGAAACGGCGGTGACGCGATGCTTTTGCTTTGCTTGACCGCTTACTTGAATTTGATTTGGTTCGATCTTGATCTTGCCCGACGCGATTTTGTGGGCTTACACACAAAGGTCCGCGAATATCCTCTTCGAAATCGCGAGATTACGCCGAACAGTGTGGGGCGCATTTGTTCAGCAATCGATCTGGCCTGCATATGCTACTGGAAAGAAGTGCTTTGTCTCCAGCGATCGGCTGCGACCGCATGTCTGCTGAAGAAATATGGTGTTGCCGCAGAACTCGTTATCGGTACTCAACAATTGCCATTTAGGGCCCACGCCTGGGTCGAAGTCGAAGGCACGGTAGTCAACGACAAGCCATACCTGCGGGAAATGTACGCAGTGCTCGACCACTGTTAATTTTGGCGGCAGAAAAAATAAAGAGAAGGAAATATGAGTATCCAGTTTGGAAGATGGATTTCTGACGGTGGACCGGTGGACCCCGCCTATCTCGACCGAGTCCGCGGGACGCTCGCTCCGTATGCGCCGGATGGACGGCAAGAGTATTCGGCACCGGCCATTTTCATTTCCTACTTCCCTTTCCACACCACCCCAGCGTCGCGCTGCGAGATACAACCGTATGTGTCGCCTTCGGGCGCGGTAATCACGTGGAACGGCCGACTCGACAACCGTGAAGAACTTCTCCGCGAGTTGAACCAACCGCCCTTCTCCAACGCCGCGGACGTTTCGATCGTGGCGTCGGCATGGGATTGCTTCGGAGCGAAAACCTTTGGCAGGCTCATCGGCGATTGGAGCCTCTCGATCTGGGATCCACACGCACAGACGCTGCTTCTAGCCAAGGACTTCTTAGGGAGCCGACATCTCTACTATTCCGTTGACCGTCGCGGAGTCACCTGGTGTTCCGTTCTTGATCCCATCCTCCTCGCCTGTGTCAAATCCTGGAAGATTCAGGAGGAGTATCTCGCGGGCTTGCTCTCGTTCTTCCCGGCCGCTCACCTTACACCTTATGTCGGTATCCACGCAGTGCCGCCTTCGTCTTTCGTGCTGCTGAAACAGGGAACCAGCACGGTGCAGAGATACTGGGAATTTTCTGCAGATAAGAAAATCCGATACGGCTCTGACACAAAGTATGAAGAACACTTCCGCTCCGTGTTCACGCAGGCGGTCAGACGACGGCTTCATTCGGACTGTCCCGTCCTCGCCGAACTCAGCGGAGGAATGGACTCCTCGTCGATCGTATGCGTCGCCGACCAGATCCTCGCCGAAGGACACGCCGAGACTCCCGGTCTCGACACCGTCTCCTATTACCACGACTCCGAGCCCAATTGGAATGAACGGCCGTATTTTGAACAGATCGAACGCGGGCGCGGTCGAACAGGTCACCATATCCCCGCCAATTTCCAGGACAGCGTGGATTTCTGCTATGGCCAAGGGCAACTTGCGGCGACTCCGTGCGCGGCCCGAGTTCCCGGCAATGCAGGAAGACAATTCTTTGCCTGCCTCAAAACTCGCGGATATCGCGTCGTCCTGTCCGGTATCGGTGGCGACGAGGTTCTCGGCGGCGTGCCGAGTCCGACCCCAGAATTGGCCGATCTCTGCGCCCACCTGAACCTTGCAGGCTTAGGCCGACAGTTGAAAGCCTGGGCCCTGGCGAAACGCAAACCAATGTTGCATTTGCTCGCCGAAACTTTGAAGGCGTTCCTGCCGATCGCACTCGTCGGAGTGCCAAAACACGAGCCGCTGCCCTGGCTCGATCAGCAGTTTCAGTGCAGAAATCTGGCCGCCTTGCAAGGCTATCCCAGCCGACTCAAACTGTTCGGGCCGGCGCCAAGTTTCGCAGAGAACCTCCTCGCGCTCGATGGCTTGCGCCGCCAACTCGCATGCTCCGCCACCCCTGTCGCGCCACGGTACGAACGCCGTTTTCCGTTTCTTGATCGAGATCTCCTCGAATTCTTGTACGCCGTCCCGCGTGAGCAATTGGTACGTCCACACCAGCGCCGTTCACTCATGCGGCGAGCTCTCGCCGGAACTGTCCCGCACGAGGTTTTGAACCGCAAGCGGAAGGCATTCATTTCTCGCGGCCCTCTTGCGGCGCTCTCCGCGGATCTGGAACGCTATCTCGAAAATACCAGGAGCATGATCTGCAGCTCACAGGGGATTGTGAACCCAGACGCGTTCGCTGCAGAACTCCGAAAGGCGTGTGCCGGAGGCGAGGTTCCGCTGATTTCCATCCTGCGAACATTGAGCCTTGAACGTTGGATGCGACACATGACAGACAGCCATTTCTGGCTTCCTTCGGGCGAAACCATAACAAACCGCCCTCACTCCAAATTCGGGGCGGACAAGCGCGGACGCCACCTACCGCTGGTTTTCAACGTTCATAGGAATCAATCGGGTAGCGCCCTGTGAAACCTCTCAAGAAATCTGCGCTAGGCATGATCTTGATTTGCGTATGCGGTATATCCCTTCTTATGTGGAGCGGCATTGCTCTCACATCTTCTTCGGCGAATTCACAGGGTGCCAAACCCGAGCCAAGCGCATCTCCTGCCTACCACAAGCACGGCCCTTGGTTCGCGCTCCCGCCGACTCTCGATCCCCAGCAGTTTGCGAAGAGCGCAAGAGCGTTCGTTGCCTACACCTTGGCCGCTCGCATTCCCGAGATTCTCTACCAGCAGCCCTGCTTCTGCCGCTGCAATACGTTTGCCGGACACGAGAGTCTGTTCGACTGCTTCCGTGAAAAACATGCATCGTGGTGCTACGGATGTGAATCGGAAGCCGTATTTTGCTACGAGAAACACCGCGCTGGCCTCAGCGCAGCGAATATACGCAAAGCGTTGCTCCGTGGCGATTCGAAGTCGCTGGATCTCGACGCATATGTGAAACGGATTTACGCGCTGCTGCCGGGCGCTTTAAGCGAACCCGGGCGATGAGTACGGATTGTTCGGCGACACGGATCGCCGCAAGCGGATTGCAGTGCGCAAGCCTTCAACTCCAAGTGGGGTTGAAAATACGTAGGAATGGAGAACAATGATCATGAACTACACAAAACCAACGCTTATCAGTCTGGGGAACGCAGTCGAATGTGTCCAAAGCGCTTTGTTAAAGCACTGCGGACCCACCGACAGCTCCACGGAATTCGAAAGCAACGCTGCCGCGTACGAAGCTGACGAGTAACCTCCCGGCAGGGCGCTCGATAACTGCGGGCGCCCTGCCTTTTTACTGCAAAGCTAAAAGCTCTTTCCATGTACCAAGCGTACGGAACCCAGCTAGACCGCGCAAACATGGTCACTTTGTTGGCGGACCCCTTCGAAGCCGGCGAGTCTTCTGGACGATCCTCACGATCCTTGAGCCAGCGCTCGAACCACTGCAGATTCCGGTTATAGATTTCGAACCGATGCTTCGGCTGGTTCTTGATGTGGAGCTCACTAGGGTAAATATAGAGTTCCACCGTCTTATTCAGTTCCTTCAGGGCGGTGTAGGTCGACAGGCTCGTCACAAACTCGGAATCAGCCGCATTGATCAACAGTGGCGCCTTCACTAAGTTCGCCCGGAGCGATAGGGAGAGCTCTTGCCAGTTCGATCGCATCATTCCTTCCGGCCAGCCTGCCAGCCCCCAGTCCGCAAATTGCCTTCGCCAGGGTTTTCCGCTCATGTAATAAAAGTAAGGGTCGCGACCGCCGCCGCCGCTTGCTGCGGCCGCTTGGAACAAGTCTGAGTGCGTAATCGCGTACTCGACCGTTTCGGTGCCGCGGCTTAGCCCGCAAATACCTACCGCGCCTGGGTCAACAATTCCGCGATCGATCAGGTTCTGGATGGCCATCTCAAGGCTGGCCAGCGCCGACGCGTAGCGTGTTCGGATAAATCCTTCAAAGTCCCCAGGTGCGAAAGTCTTATTCATGCCCACGTCAAAACTCAACACCGCAAACCCTTGGGCCGCAAATACCTGGATTGGAAATTCGTCCCCGGTTGCGCCTCGAAGAAACAGCGCATCGCCACTCCGGTACAGCGTGACGATCAATGGATACTTCCTCCCGGCGCGATAGTCCGCGGGCTTCACCAGGTGGCCGTACCATGCTTCGCCGAAATGGTTTGTACCCTCCACACGCTCGGACGCGCCGAGTTCGATGTTTTGCAGTTCGGGATTCACATCAACAAGGATGCGAACTGAACGCGTGGCCAAGTCAAACAAGGCGACTTGCGCGGGAGTGGTCGCATTCTCCCGGGTGCACGCTGCGTACCTTCCCCGGCGGTCCACAGAAAACTCCGCCAATGCGTCTGGAGAAGCGGAGACCACTTCGGGATTTCCTCCGCCGAGACGCAGAGCCTTGAGTTGTCTGGGTCGTCCGTCGCCACTAAATTCCGTGTAATAAAGAATGGATCCATCCGGACTCCACCAGTATTCGTCGACGTAATACGCTCCCGGCGTAAGTTCGACCGGAACACCGTTGGACTTGGTCACCAGAAATAGGGTTCTTTGTTCATAGTTCCGATTCGGCGGATGATAGGTCCAGGTTCGAAAAACAACAGCGTTGCCGTCCGGCGAGCGTTTCTGATCGAGGAGCACCTGCCCCGGTAATTTATTCTCCAGCTGTTCTTCGAATCCGGTCGAAGTTGCATTTAAGGCGGCGGCCTCCTTTTGCGTAGCGCGTCGGTTTATTCCCTTTCGACAATCATGAATCCATAACTCCGTTTTCCGCGCGATCATGGGCCAGCACCTGATCGAGCACCGATGCGCCAGTCCATGCCATAATCTTTTCGTCGTATGCGATGCCCTGTTCCATCAGGGAACGCCTCGCTTTTTCGCTCTCGGCAACACTACGAGGCTTCTCGACCGTCAGGAGTATTTGATTTTTGGCGGCGTCCCAATCGTAACGGACCACGTCCCCTGCAAACTTCGCGACCAGCCTGGGCGGACCTCCACTCCGGTCCCAACGCCAAACTTGCCACGGTTCTTGGGAAGACCAGCGGGCCCTGTATGTGATGGACTGGCTGTCTGGTGACCATTGTGGCGGCTCCGGCGGCCACTGATTGATTTCGTCCCAATGCGGCATGCCCACAGAACCCAAGCTTCTCGGTTGGCTTCCAGGTTCCGTTCCCACGACGAACAGACCTGTTCGGTAGCCGTTGATTTCATACACCGCCTGCCCTACTACAAAAGCAACGTACTTCCCATTGGGAGAGATCGCGATCCCATGCAGATCGCGGATTGCCAGCAAATCGCTGTTCGAAACCAGACGGCGGGGAGTTTTTTCGATCTTCGGCAAATCCACGGGACGAGCATCAAACGTCGGGCCGCCTTTTGCTTGTTCGACTGCCGAAGTCCGCACCGTCAGAACGTGCGCGAGAAACACACCCAGCGCTATGAAGCGTGCACGCGTCAAGCTTCCTCCTCAAGAATTCGAGATAGCCGTGAATTGCAGACCTAGAACGTGAGCCTCAGAGACAGTTGAAGAGACCGAGGACCGCCCTCCTGGAACAGGGGGTTCAGACCTCCAAGACCCTGGTTCAGCATTTGCGTCGACTGCAGGTAAAAGGACGGTGTGGACGGTCCACGGTATTCCCCTGCAGGATTTGTGAAGTTCGGATGATTGAAAGCATTGAATGCGTCGGCTCGAAATTGCAGGTTCAACCGGTCGCCTAGAGCGAAGGTTCGGGAGGTCGAGACGTCGGTCTGGACGAAACTGAACCCGGGAACCACATTTCTGCCTTCATTGCCCTGTTGGCCCACAGCAGGAAGCGCAAACGCATTCACGTTGAGGATTTGGCCTCCCGGCGCTGATGGTTGTGCGAGCCAGAACGGCTGACCCGGTACAACGTCCGGCCGAATCCCACAGATCGTCTGGATGCAGGTCACCTCTTGATTCACGGTGATCGGGAACCCGCTACGCGCGACAGCGATTCCGTACAACGACCAGTTCCGGGTGACATAAGACAGCAACCGTGGCTTGCGCGATGATGGGATTGCGTACGTCAACGCAGCGGAAAAGCTGTGGCGGACGTCAAAATCAGAGTTCCCACGGTCGAGCTTGTTCGAAAAGGCCACCACCGTGGTTCCCACGAAGGCGGCGACGTCACTCGAGGCATCGTCGATCGAGTGGGAAAATGTATAATTCGCGAGTGCCTGCAGCCCACGAGCGAGGGGGCGGCGGTATTGCAGCTGCAAAGCCTCATAGTCCGATGTGGCACCATTGTCGGTCAGCGAGAATAGGCTGTTCGGCTTGAAATTCGGGTTTCCCGTCGTGGTCTCATCTTCCACTCGCAACAAGTCTCTGCCGAGTTGGCCGACATACGTGACACTCACGACCTGTTTTTCTCCTATTGCCTTTTCCAGGGCTACATTCCATTGGTAAGAACGCGGCAGGCTCAAATTGGGAGAAAACCCGTTCACGGTCCGATAGTAAGGAGGATTTAGTGAAGCGGGAGGCGGAAGATACGGTGAGGCGTCCGCCAGGGGAAGCGGACCATAATACGCGTTTTCCTGCTGATTTGGCCAAGAGTAGGCAAGGCCTGCCGCCGCTCCTGACCCCAGATCATAGAACATCCCCCACCCGGCTCGCAGAACAAGGTCTCCTTTCTCGTTTAGCCGGTACGCTAGCCCGGCTCGTGGCGCGAATCCGCCCAGAGCCGTATTCCACAGCGGTGTTCCTTGGGGAGCTACGACAATGGCCGTCGGAGTATTAACGTTCCTCCACGCGGTCAGAATCGTTGAGCCAAGCCCGACGGGGGCAGGAGCCCATTCCCAGCGGAGACCATAATTCAGAGTTAGTCGTTGGCTCACTTTCCAGGTGTCCTGCCCGTAGAGCGAAAGCGACTGCGAACGGATTCTGGAGGGTTGCTGCGAATAGATGACGATCAGCGCATCTCCGGAACTGATCAAATCGGCCACGGTGTCCTGGGTAGTCTCCACTTGAAAATGATACGGCCGGGCGTCGGCGTACAAGTCCCGGTAGTCGACACCGAACTTCACCTCGTGCGCTCCTCGCGCAACCATCGTCGCGTCGGTTAAATTGAACTGCTTGGTGCGATTGGCGGCGTTTGGCCCGCTCCCGAGAGAATTGGTGTCATAAGTTTGAAAATAACCGAAGGTCTGTGACGGAGGCATATTCGAAAACAGAGCGCTCGAGGCGGGAGGCGTGGCCCCGCCGAACGAGTCCAAGCTGTAGCTCCCGCCGGCGCCTTGCGTCGAATAGTTGAAGCGCAGGGCATTGGAGATGCCATTGCTAAACGTCGCACTCACCCCGGCAGTTCCGGTCTGGACGTTCGACGTTGTCGCGGCAAAGACATTCGGTGTGTAGAAGCCCCCCCTCGTCCCCAGCTGCGACGGCGCATAGTTGTAACGTGCAAATAGAGAGATACGGTCGTTCACTACGCGATCGATCCGCAGACTCGCCGCGTTTAACGTGCCGGTGTTCGACCAACTACCCGTGTATAGCTGCGTATCTCCGTCGTCCGTCAGAATCGGCCCGTTCGGAATCGGGTAGGCGTTCAGGTACGGCAGGATTGACGGCGGAGCACTAGCCCGCGCTGACGTAGAAGGAACCGCGAACTCCGAAGTCTGCGGAAGTCTGAGCCTTGCGCCTTCATAGGAAAAGAAGAAGAAGGTCTTGTCTTTCCAAATCCGCCCACCTAGAAAACCTCCGAAATCGTTGTGCCGTTCCGGTGCTGTCGGGATCTCAGCAGCGTTGGCAAACCAGTCGTTGGCATCGAATACGTTATTCCGGAAATACTCAAACATCCCTCCGTGAAAGTCATTCGTTCCCGAACGCGTCGAAAGCAGCACTTGTCCGCCCGGCTGACGGCCGAATTCGGCAGCGAACGACGAAGTCTCGATTCGGAATTCTTGCAAGTCGTCGACGGAAACCAAGCTGCTGGTGCCACCTAGGGCGCTGAACGCCTGAACTCCACCAAGTCCTGCTTGGCCGGATGCAAGAGCGTTTGGAGCCGTGCCAAAATTCGCCGATACTCCGTCGACTAGGAAATTGTTGGCGTCCGTCCTTTGCCCATTCACGCTGAATTGGCCGAGTGACGACGGGTTTGATGGAGCGATGACAACGCCGGGCGTAAGCTGCAACAACATATTGAAACTACGCCCATTCAGAGGAAGATTGCCGACAAATTCTCGATCAATGACCGTGCTCACCGCGGCCCCCTGCGTGTCAATTAGCGGAGCACCTCCTTCGACCGTGACCACTACCGATGTCGCTCCGATCGGCAGCGTGAAATTGATGGCGATGGCGTCCTGGAGATGAAGAAGGATGTCCGGCTTGATCAACGTCTTGAATCCAATTTTCGAGACCTGGACGCGGTAAGGTCCCGGAGGAAGGTTTGGCACCACGTAAATCCCATCGTTGTTCGTCTTGGTCTCGTACTGAACTCCGGTCAAATCGTTCACTACGATGATCTGCGCGCTAGGAACAGATTTTGCGTCGGGATCAAGGATCAGCCCGTTAATCGTCGCAGTAGGAGTCTGCGCCACGACCGAACCACCGGAGCTGAACAGTAGAACCAGGAACAGGGTCGCCAAGTTTCTTCGCACGAAGACTCTCCTATCGCTGCAAGAGATGTGCAGACTTGTACGGTCTACTGAGCAAGTACGCGCGGCGGTACCACGGCGGCCCAGAAGTCATCGAAAGACACCCGTGCCGGGATTCTGGCGTTTAGCCTACTTCTCGCTTCGTTTTGATGTGGGGTTGTTCTTTTTCCGGCTGGAATTCCGGACACCGGGGTCCCGTCACGGTAATCTACTGCTCGTAACCTATTCCCGACTCATGGATGATTCGCGTCTACCTTGAGGTAGGCAAACAGGTGGGGCGCACCGCTGGGTTTGTCGCTGCCGCCATGAGGCTCGACGGTCACAAACACGGCGTCAATCTGCTGCAGGGTTCTTGCATCATTGAATTTCAAGACCCACCGCTTCTTGGCAAGATTGTCCTCGAAGAAAATACCGAGATTCAACGCCTGCGTTCGGTCGGGGCCTCGCCATCCCCAGGCCTGGAAGGTGCTGGCGTCTCTGTATCCAGGCACGTCGGACAAATCGTAGGCATAAAAGATCAGCGACTTCCCTTTTGTGTAGAACACACGCCCAAACGCTTTCTGCGTTTCGCCCTTTTTCTCCACGTCGTACACTTCGGCGACGTACAGGTCTCGGGCACCCATGACTTCACGAATGTCGCGGTCGTGCGAGAGCAGTTCCTGTTGTTCGTCTGTGGTGTGTGCCTGCTCATTTACCGTGCGCGAGAGTTGCGCAACCGAGGCCTGGAGGCGCGCCACATCGCTTGAACGCTGTTGCTCCAAGTCGGTAAGTTTCTTTTCCGATGTCTCAAGCGCCACCTGATCGGTCTTTAGTTGCTCCGCGAGACCGTCCCGCTCGGCCGCCAACTGCTTCTTCTCTTCCTCGCCGGCCTGGGCGACCCTCTGCTGTTCGGATTGCAGGGCCTTTAGCTTCGCGATTTCAGCCAATTGCAACGCCATCTGGCTTCGCAGGTCACGTATCGCCTTATCGCGGTCCGCAATCTCAGCATAGGCCGTATCGCGATCACGGTTCCCAGCCTCAGCCGCGATCCTGCTGGGAACGGGTGCGCCAGTTCCCTGTTCACGTCTTGCCACGACTACGCCACGGCTGATCCCCGTCTTGTACGCCAGAATTCCGAGCGTTACGCAAAGCACCAGCACTGCGGCGAGCGGGAGCCAGAAATGAAACCGGTCAACCATGGGGCCAAAGCGACTTCTAGCTCGGAATACGGGAGGGAGCGAGGGGGCAGGAGGTTCACCTTTGCCAGGTGATTCTGGGTGTTCTGCGTTTTCCTCGGACAACCGCTGAAAGAAAGCAGCTTCTGCTCTCTCAACCGAGAAGGAAGGGTTTTCTTCAAGAGTGCCCCGGCCAAGCTCAGGGGCTAAGTCGGGCATTCCTTGATCGACGACCGCCTCGAACTGCTTCATCGCCTTGCGGCATTCGGAGCATAAGGCGAGATGCTGCTCCAGCCTGTGCCGCTCTTCCGCGGTCAGATTGCCCGTGGTCGAGAGCGCGCTCAGTTCGAGAAATTCCTCGTGCGGCCCCATGGATGACCACACCTCGCCGTTCGGCTTCCCCTTCCGGTCTACCATACTGTTTCTTGGTCGCGCAATTCACTTGCCTCGAAGCGCTTGCCGGAGGATTGCCGAGTTCTTGCTGTAGGGTACCCTACCATCCGGCCTGCGGGGGTCCAACTATCTTCTCTTTCTGTCCGGAACTCCGGACAAACACTCGGACCTCATTTCCTGGCCCTATCACCGCGACCCTCATCCCTATATCCCAGCTTGGGCATATTTCTTCGAAGCTTGTCCAAGCCCCTATATAAATGATGCTTCACGTTCCCTGCCGACTGGCCGAACTGGGCGGCTATCTCTCCGAGCGTGTATCCTTCGAAGAAATAGAGTCTTAGCGTCTCCCGCTGGTCTTCGGACATCTCCTCCAGCGCCTTGCGCAGCCGATCCCGGCCGAAATGGGCCTCAATCGATTGGTCATAGAAAGGCACGGAGGGCGCGGCGGCATTCGCGGCACGCTCCTCGGCTGCGACCGGAGCCTGGCAATGCCTCGCGTTGAGATATCTACGACGAGTAAAGGAACGCTGGTAGGTCATCAGCACAATCAACGAACGCGCCGTCCCCTTGGAGCTATCGAACACCGATGCCCTGCGCGAGATCAGCAGAAAGACATCCTGCACCAGGTCATCCGCCTCCGCCTCGTTTCGAAGGATTCGTTCCGCGATGCTCCAAACCATCCGGGCATAGCGGCGGAAGAGAAGGGCCAGCGCCTCGTTGTCGTCGTTACAAATCCGGGCAATCAGAGCTTCGTCCGAGGGTTCCTCCGCCGGAGCTCTCGTATCCTTATATATAGGCTCGACGGACGCCTCTTTCTCTTTGCTAAGAGGCAGGGTGGGAAACCGGGCGGCTGGGAAAGAGCTCGACATCAGGTCCGTCCCTCGCAAAGGAAGAAAATGATAGGGAAACAGGGAGGACCGGAGTGATGAAGTGGAGCGTGCATCTATTTCCGGCGCTCGCTGGCAGGGCTAACTTTCTGTTTCAAGAGCTGTTCGGTGGAACCGACAGACTTCAGCTGCTCGAAACTCCATTCGAGCAGCACTGCGCCGAAGTTGGCCAGCGTTCGTTTCTCACGGGCTGCATATTTCTCAAGTTCGGCCCGCATCTCTTGGCCGACCCGAACGCTGACTTGAACTCTCCACTCTCCCATTTTCTGTCTTTATTAATAGCGTTGGAACCACCCAGTCACAACAATCCGATTAACTTCTATCGGTGACATAACTGGAGTTATTCCCCCGAAAGGGTTGAATCACTCACTGCACGAGGTCGTCGCGACCTGCATGGTCGAGAGCTTCTCGCTGGCGGCTCAGCCGCCAATGATCCGTTTGCTCACGCATCAGCATCTGGGTTAGGCGTTAGATTCGATTTTATGGTGGGGATTCCGCAACTGGCTCGGGAAGGATGAGAGCCGGAAACCATAGGCGCGTGGAGAGTTGCGCCCGAAGTGGGAAATGGATAACTTCTTTTGCAGCCATCGTTGCACCTCCGGTGCGACTTTGGTCAGGGGCGCGTTGGTGTTCAAGCACCAGCGCGTCCCGCTCACTCAGACATTCTTTCCGATCTTCTTCTTTCGTCGTCCTTGGCCCTCGCGAAAATGTTCTCTCTTGTAGGCCTTGATTCTTCTAATGTCCTGCGCCGTCCAACGCCAATGCTTTCCGCCATTCATCCCGAGTTCTTCGGACGCTGGAAACTTTCCCGTCAGCATGCCATCGGAGCAACGTCACCCAGTGAATTCCGGCCTGCCGCGCCGCTTCCTTCGTCGAATACGTCTTCGTCACTTAGGCTATGCCTCTATAACTTATGTTGTCAAGTAAAAAGCGCACTCGGTCGGGTGCACAGTGCGTGCGCCGATCCGAGTCAACGAAAGCATATCGCAGAATGTACTTTAGAAACTCAAGGATATGTTCCTCACCCCCATACCGAACACATTCCGCGCGCTTACCCTCGTGCTTCAAGTCCACGAAAAACTCTTCTTCTGTTGGACGGGCAACGGAGTCTATGTCTCACTGAACGACCACAACAGGTGTAGTAATGCGATCAACAAATGCGATAGCATCCTAACGGAACGGTAACGGTATCACTGGGGAAAAAGGCTTCGTTCCAAGACTTCGATGCACACTCCCCCGTCACACGCGGACGAACTCGATCGGAGCGGAGCGTTCCCGCTCTGGTTCCGTATCAGCTCTCTCGCTCTCATTGTTGTCGCCATCGGCCTGCTTCTTCTCTCGCTTGGCAATCGCCTATACAATACGGGACTTTCCGTCGCCGCTTTTTCCTTTGTGCTGGTTACGCTCGGGTGCGCCGCGTTCTTGCACATCCGCTCCTTGCTTCAGGAACAAAAACGGCACCGGAAAACTGCCAACGCATTTCGTGCACGAGAACGGGAATTCACTTCTGTCTTTCAGCACGCGCTCGACGGAATCCTGATGCTCGACGATGCTGGGATCTGCCTCGAAGCGAATCCCGCGGCACTCGCGCTCCTCGCCGTACCTCGCGCCAGGATGGTCGGACACGCGTTCGCCCAATTCCACGCCGACCGGCGAAACTTCGAGCGCGGCTGGAAGGCCTTTTTGCGGCAAGACTGCCAACGGGGAGAGGCAGAACTTGTTCGCTCGGATGGCGCAAAGGTGTTCGCGTCTTACACCGCGGCGGCCAACTATCTGCCCGGCCGTCATGTCGTGATTCTCTGCGACACAACCGAGCGGGTCCGCGCGCAGAATTCCCTCCGCGAAAGTGAAGATCGTTTTCAACGCATGGCGAATAACATCGCCGAGATTTTCTGGGTGGTTAATCCGGCCACCCAAGAGGTCCTCTACGTCAGCCCCGCGTATGAAACCATCACCGGACGTTCACTCGAGAATATCTGCGAGGATCGTCGCTTCTATACGGATTTGATTCACGCCAGTGATCGCGTGCGGGTTCTCGCAAAACTCGAACAGGCCACGCACTCAGGGCAACTTGACGAGGAGTTTCGCATCGTGCGAGCCGATGGTGCGGTGCGCTGGGTGTGGGTCAAGGCATTTCCGGACCGCGACGTAAGCGGAGCCCTCCGTTGGCTGGTCGGGACGGCGCAGGACGTTACCACGCGGAAGATTGCCGAAGGCCATGTTGCGGATCATCTGGCCGCGGCGGAAGCCGCGCGGGCGGAAGCGGAAGCGCTGCGCAAGTCCACGCTGGCGCTGACACAGAACCTGCGCATGGATGCCGTACTCGACACGCTGCTGCGGAGCCTTTCTGAGATTGTGCCGTACGACTCGGCGAGCGTCATCCTCACCGAACAGGAATCGCGTTTGTTCGTCGCGAGGGAAGCGCCTGCGGCTCCCGCTCACCAGTCCGTTGTCACGTTGGATGCGACCGAGAATGTTTTTCTACAGCGCGCTTTGGTCGAGCGGAAGAGCGTCTTTCTTGCCGACACACGCGAGGAAGCCGAATGGACAGAGATCAGGCCACTGGCGCACGTCCGCTCCTGGCTGTGCGTACCCCTGGTCGCTTCCGATGTGGTTCTAGGAGTTCTCTCCATCGGCAAGAACCGTCCAGCGATGTTCACGACGGAACACTTTCGTCTCGCAAAATCTCTCGCGGTACCAGCTGCAGTGGCCATCCACAACGCCAGGCTCTATGAGTGGGCGGAGATCTACGCGGAGGAGCGTCAGGTGCTTTTGAAGCAGGCCGACCCCACGCGATTGCGTCCCGGTTCTCCCTTCAAACAGTAGTCGGCGTCTGTCCATTAGGATTCCAGTTTCCGCATCCCCGGACTGTGGTTCTCCTCTTGACAATCAGTAGGAGACGTGTATTCTTCCTCTTGATCCTCAGGGGGGAATGCGTCCAATGGCAGACAAGTCGAGTGATCTCGTTCAAGGCACTCTGGACATGCTCATTCTGAAAACGCTGGCGCTCGAACCCATGCATGGATATGGGATCGCCGTCCGGCTCGAACAGATGAGCAAGGGCGTTTTCCGACTCAACGCCGGTTCGCTGTTTGTCGCCTTTCAGCGGCTGCAACGAGCGGGGCTGATCAAAAGTGAATGGAAGGCCACTGAGAACAGCAGGCGCGCAAAGTACTACGTCCTAACCGACCAAGGACGAAAGAGACTCAACAGCGAAACAAAAGAATGGGGAAGGCAGGTGGCGGCGATCGCCAGAATCTTGGAGACGTCATAAACGATCATGTCCATATTGCGAAACCTAGCGACCGGACTCCGGTCTCTGTTCCGAAACGAGCAGGTCAACCAGGAACTGGACGAAGAATTAAACGGCTTCCTCGATATGGCAGTCCAAGAAAAGATGAAGCGGGGTTTGAGCCGCCAGGATGCGCTTCGCGCCGTGCGCTTGGAGCGGGGCAGCTTGGAAGTCACAAAGGAAGTCGTGCGCGCTGCGGGCTGGGAATCTCTCATCGAGACGTCGTGGCAGGATTTGCGCTTCGCTGTCCGCGTGCTCCGCAAGTCTCCTGGGTTCACCGTGGTGGCTCTGCTCACGCTGGCCCTCGGCATCGGGGCCAACACCGCGATTTTCACGGTCGTCAACGGCGTGCTGCTTGATCGCCTCCCCTATCCGCATCCTGAACAGTTGGTGTCACTGGCAGAAACGTTGCCGCCATTTCAACAATTCGCAATCTCTTATCCGAATTTGCTCGACTGGTCCCGGATGAATCACACTTTCGAAGCCATGGCGGCCTACCGGCAGAATAACTTCAACTTGACCGGTTCCGGCGAAGCCCAGCGCGTGAAAGCCACGCAGGTGTCGGCTGCTTTCTTTCCGCTGCTTGGTGTGAAGCCGGTGATCGGACGCGATTTTTCTCCAGACGAAGACAAGCCAGGCGGCGATCCGGTAGTAATGCTTAGCGAGGGATTGTGGAGAGGCGCGTTCGGTGGTGCGACCGACATTCTCGACAAAACGGTGACACTCGACGGAGCGGGTTACAGAGTCATTGGGGTGGTTCCGCGGACCTTCTATTTCTGCTGCGAGAACACGAATTTCCGCCTTGGCGACGTTTATCTTCCGGTGGGCGCGTGGAGTGTCCCTTGGATGCAAGACCGCGGCGCACATCCGGGGTTGTTTGCGATTGGGCGGTTGAAGACGGGGGTGACCCTCGAACAGACACGTGCGGAAATGGATGCCATTGCACGGAACCTCGCCGCCGCCTATCCCGACTCAGACAAGAATGCCGGCATCGCGCTGGCTCCGCTCAAAGAACGGATGGTTGGTGATGTCCGGCCTGTGCTCCTTGTTCTGTTTGCGGCTGTGAGCTTTGTTCTCGTGATTGGTTGTGTGAACGTAGCCAATCTGTTGCTGGCCCGCTCGACGGCGCGCGCACGCGAATTCGCGCTTCGTGCGGCGCTCGGCGCAACCCGGGGGCGCACGATCCGCCAACTCCTAGCCGAGAGTGCTCTCCTGGCGGTAGCAGGCGGTGCACTGGGATTGCTTTTCGCCATGTGGGGAACTCGTGCTGGACTTGCTGCGCTTCCTGAAGCATTGCCGCGAGCAAATGATGTCCGGATGGATTGGCACGTTCTCCTTTTCACATTGATCGTATCCGTCCTTGCTAGCCTTCTTTTTGGACTTGCCCCCGCTTTGCAAACCTCGCGTGCCGACCTCAACGAAGTGCTCCAGAAGGGTGAACGGGGGACGGGCGTTGGGCGCCACCGCTTACAGGGCGCTTTCACGGCCATCGAAATGTCGCTGACGGTTGTGCTCCTGATTGGCGCTGGCCTCATGATTCGCAGCCTCGCGCATCTTTGGAACGTTAACCCCGGATTCGATTCTCATAACGTGCTGACGTTTACCGTGGCGTTGCCGCCTTCGACCGCAAAGCAAACGCCGGCTCGAGTTCGCGCGACTCTGGACCAGCTCACGAACACCATCGCAACCGTTCCCGGAGTAGCGGCCGTAGCCATAACCGACGGGGCCTTGCCGATGGCCGGCGACAATGACGTCGGATTCTGGGTCGAAGGACGCCCAAAACCGCCAACTCAACGCGAGATGCCCAACGCCCTGAATTACATCGTCGGTCCCGATTATTTGAAAGCCATGAGTATTCCTGTTCGGCGCGGGCGCTTTCTAACGCCGCAAGACGATCTGCATTCGCCGTTCGTAGCAGTCATCGATGAAAACTTCGCGCGGCAGCATTTTCCGGATCAGGACCCCGTCGGCAAACACGTGCATCTCGCCGGTCTCGATCAGCCCTTTGAAATTGTAGGAGTCGTGGGCCATGTCAATCAGAGGGGTCTCGACGAAAACGAAAGTTCGCCGGCCGCGGTTCAGATCTATACGCCCGTCGCGCAAATTCCCGACCAGTACATTTCACTCCTGGCGAAGGCCGAGGGGTTCGTAGTTCGCACGCAGGCTCCAAATTATCCGACCACGGCTGCAATTCGCCACGCCATCCAAGCGAACAGCCAACAGGTCTCGTACGATTTTGAACCAATGGAAAGATTGATCGCCGACTCCGTCGCCACCCGGCGCTTTGCCATGATTCTGCTGTCGGCGTTCGCCGCGCTGGCTGTGCTCCTCGCCAGCATCGGCATTTATGGAGTGACCTCGTATGTGGTCAGTCGGCGAACTCATGAAATAGGCATCCGCCTGGCTCTAGGCGCGGAGAGGCGAGACGTACTGCGCATGGTCCTCGCTCAAGGTGCCAAGTTGGCGTTTGTCGGCGTTGGCCTCGGCCTTTGCGCCGCATTCGCACTCACGCGCTTGATGGTCAGTCTGCTATTCGGCGTCACGCCCCGCGATCCACTGACCTTCGTGGTCGTCGCCCTTCTTCTCGTCGCCGTGGCGCTCGCCGCCTGCTACATCCCTGCGCGACACGCGACGCACCTAGACCCGTTGGTAGCCCTGCGATACGAATGATTCATGGTTGTTCGAACCACAAAGAACCAGGAAAGAAACGAGACTTGGACACTGAGAATGAAGGGCTTATGGCTTCTTTCTAAGGAATAATTCGCTGTTCTGATTTTGGCCAGGTTCCTTCTCATTTCGGTTTTCACTGACTTGGGTAAGTCACCTTTTTCCGCCACTCATTTTCTCGAGCACTGCTGCCGGCGAATTCCTGCGTCCTGCAGCTTTACGTCTTCTGCTTTCCCGGTTCCTCCTGAAGGCATTGGGTCCCTCCCATAAACCAGCCATTTGCTTTGGAAGCAGAAGCCACTCGCTTTTGGGTGCGCCAAGAAAACGGGACAGAAAAAGGAGAAAATTCGCTATGAACGGTGCCGTTCAGCTCAGTATCGAGAGTGCCTTCTGAACGAGATTAAACACTCGTCCCCAGACTCATGATGAACGGCGAAGTTGTTCGTGGAATGGCACTTAGGCAACAAATGTACACAAAAACTTCCGCCGCGAATCCAAGTTTACACCCAACTTGGGTTTCTAGGCTCCCATCGCGGAAAGTTCTAGCGACAAATCACAGCGTGCTGGCAGGAGATTATGAACGAGCAGCGTCAAAGGGTGACAGAAATAGTGATTCGAAGCGGGTGGACCTGTGCTTGCGGAGCGATCATGCTTCTGGGCGCTTTCTTGGTTTCGGGTTGTGGTACGAAGAACACCGCGGCTGCCGGGCCGCCGCCGCTGCCGGTCACCATTGTGGAGATCCACCCAGCTGACGTGGCGATAACCGGTGAATGGGTTGCCACCCTCGACGGGTACGTGAACGCCCAGATTCAGCCGCAGGCCGGCGGATACCTGATCCGACAGGACTACAAAGAAGGTGCGCAGGTTTCCAAGGGACAGGTGCTCTTTGAAATCGACCCTCGTCCATTTCAGGCCGCGTTGGATCAATCCAAAGGTCAACTCGCACAGGCAAAAGGGCAGGTAGAGCAGGCCGAAGCGCAGCTCGAATTGGCTCAGATCAATGTGAAGCGCGATACTCCTCTTGCCCAGGCGCGCGCTATCGCGCAGAGCCAACTCGACAACGATACGCAGCAGAAAGCCCAAAGCGAAGCAACGGTGCAATCGGCTAAGGCCTCCGTCGCTGCCGCTGAGGCTGCAGTTGCCAATGCCGAGTTGAATCTGGGATTCACCCAGGTCCGTTCGCTCATCACCGGTATTGCGGGACAAGCGACCACGCAGGTCGGCAACCTGGTCAACACCCAATCGGTGTTGACGTCCGTCTCACAACTTGACCCTATTAAGGCCTATTTCTCCATCAGCGACTCCGAGTACCTCAAACTTACGCAGCGGGTCAGCCACGACCATGGCGATCTGCTCAAGAACGCTTCGGCGATTCCTTTGACTCTCACGCTCTCAACCGGAGAGGACTTCTCGCACCAAGGACTGATCGCCTTCGTGGACCGACAAATCAATGTGCAAACCGGCGCCATTCGAATCGCTGCCGCGTTTCCTAATCCAGGGAACATTCTTCGGCCGGGGCAGTTCGGACGAATCAAGGCCGAAACCGAACATCGCCATAATGCGCTGCTCATTCCGCAAGTGGCGGTGCAGGACTTTCAGGGCCTTCATCAGGTTTACGTGGTCGGATCTGACCGCATAGCTCACGTCGAAACTGTCGTGCTCGGCCCGCAGATCGGCACGAATTGGCTGGTTGAGTCGGGGGTGGCGCCGGGCGCGCGGGTGATCGTCGATAACCTTCAGAAGCTCCGCGATGGCGCCCCAGTCAATCCGCACGAGGGAACTGCCGCGGAAACGAATCCAACTACGAAATCGGCAGGGAGATAATCGATGTCGAAGTTCTTTATTCGCCGGCCGATCGTAGCTATTGTCATCGCCATTCTTACGGTCATCGTCGGGCTGGTGGCGATGGCTTCGCTGCCCACTTCGCAGTTTCCCAATATCGTTCCGCCAGAGATTTTGGTCACCGCGACTTATCCGGGTGCGGATGCCAAGACCCTGTCGCAGGCGGTAGCGACGCCGATTGAGCAGCAGATGAACGGCGTCGACAACATGATCTACATGGACTCGGTGAGCGCCAACAATGGAGTGGTGCAGCTGTTCGTCGACTTTGACGTCAAGACCGATCCGAACATAGATCAAGTTCTTGGACAACTGCGCGTCGATCAGGCGCAGTCGCAACTTCCGGCTCAGGTAACCGTGGCCGGCCTCACCGTTCAAAAGTCCCTGACATCGCCGCTGATGTTGATCGCCATCAACTCTCCGGGCGGCAAATTAAGCCAGGATTTTCTCACTAACTACGCGGTCATCAATATTCAAGACCAGATCGCCCGGGTGCCGGGAGTTTCTCGTGTCCAGGTCTTCGGTGGCACCTATGCTCTGCGCGTGTGGGTCCAGCCCGACAAAATGGCGCAGCTCGGCGTAACCGCGCCGGAGGTGATCGCTGCGATCCAGACGCAGAACAACGTGAACCCTGCGGGGCAGATCGGCGGCGAACCTATTCCCAAAGGCCAACAGTTCACCTACACGGTTCGAACGCAGGGTCGCCTGGTCAAGCCGGAGGAATTCGGCGACATCATCATCCGCGCCAATGCCGACGGATCGATCCTCCATCTCCGCGATATCGCTCGTATCGAGTTAGGCGACCAAGCCTACGCCATTTCTGCCCGCTACAACCAGGCGCCTTCGGGCGTTATGGCTATTTATCAGCTACCCGGTTCTAACGCCGTGGAGACCGCCGCCGCGGTCACCAGGCGCACCAAGGAACTCTCCGCAACCTTCCCGCCAGGCATCTCCTACGACGTCCCGCTCGACACTACCAAGGCGGTCACGGCGGGCATTCACGAGATCGTCATGACGCTTGTGGAAGCTCTCGGCCTGGTCGTCCTGGTGGTCTTCATCTTCCTGCAGGGCTGGCGCGCCACGCTGATTCCCTTATTGGCGGTTCCGGTTTCGCTCGTCGGAACATTCATTATTTTCCCAGCCCTCGGCTTCTCCATTAACACGCTGTCGCTTTTCGGCCTGGTGCTGGCCATCGGCTTGGTCGTGGATGACGCCATCATCGTCGTCGAAGCGGTGGAGCACCACATCGAGGAGGGGATGGATCCCAGGGCCGCCACCGAAAAGGCCATGGAAGAAGTTGGTGGCCCAGTCATTGCCATCGCCTTGATTCTGGCCGCGGTATTCATCCCAACCGCATTCATTCCCGGTATAACCGGCAGGATGTATCAACAGTTCGCCGTAACCATTGCCATCTCGGTGTTGATTTCGGCTTTTAACGCGCTCACACTTTCGCCCGCGCTCGCGTCACTCTTGCTCAAGCCCAAGGACCATGAGGCGAAGAAAGGCCCGCTGGCAAAGGCGTTCGGCGTCTTTAACCGGTTCTTTCACCGAACCACGGAGAGATTTGTGCACACCTCCGACGTGCTTGTGCACAAATCTGCCGTTGCTATGGTCGGCATCGCTATAGTCGCGGTACTGGCTGTTTTCGTCGGCAGAAGTCTTCCCGGCGGTTTCATCCCGACAGAAGATCAGGGCTACATGTTTTTGGCCCTGCAACTTCCCGACGCGGCGTCCGCACAGCGCACCGACGCCGCCCAACAGAAAATCAGTGCTGCCTTGCTCAAGACTCCAGGCGTGCAAGGTGTCATCGCGGTTACAAACTTTTCGCTGCTCACTCAGGTTCAGAGCACGAATGCCGGCTTCTTTTTCGTGGCTCTTAAACCGTGGGAGACTCGCAAGAGCAAGCAACAGCAGCTCGAATATATTCAGAGCCATCTGCAACAGCAACTGGCGGCTGATCCGGACGGCATCGCCTTTGCCTTCCCGCCTCCTTCGATTCCGGGCATTGGAACTTCCGGCGGAGTCACCATGGTGATCGAAGATCGCTCCGGAACCGATGACCCTGCAACGTTGACCAAGAACGTCTTCGATTTTCTGGGCGCGCTTAAAAACCGACCCGAGGTGGCCGCCGCCATACCTTCCTACCAGCCTGCCGTGCCGCAAATTTACGCGGATGTGGATCGTGAGAAGGCGCTGCAGCAGCAGGTCGATCTGTCGGACATTTACACCACCATGCAGACTTTCATGGGCGGTTATCTCGTGAATTACTTCAATCGTTTCGGTCGCCAGTGGCAGACCTATGTCGAGGCAGAAGGCACGTCGCGTGCCAGCATTAGCGATATCAATCAGTTTTATGTCCGCAGTGCCAACGGCGGGCAGGTTCCGCTGGCTTCGCTGGTTAAGGTCAAGCAGATCACTGGTCCTGAGTTCATCTTCCGCTTCAACGAATACAACGCCGCGCAGCTCAACATCACCGGGGCGCTTGGTTATAGCTCCAGTCAGATTCGCACCGCGTTGGAAGACACATTTAAGAAAACCATGCCGCCCGGTGCGGGTTTCGACTATTCAGGTATGTCTTATCAGGAACAGCAGGCTGAAAAGGGCGTGCCTTCCTGGGCAGTCTTCGGATTGTCGCTACTGTTCGTGTTCCTCATCCTCGCCGCGCTCTACGAAAGCTGGACGCTTCCTTTCAGCGTTCTGCTCAGCACTCCGGTCGCGATTCTCGGTGGATACCTGGCCCTCCGCGCTCGGCTACTTGAAAATGACATCTTCGCCACCGTCGGGCTGATCATGTTAATCGGTTTGTCGGCCAAGAACGCCATCCTGATCGTCGAGTTTGCTAAGTCGAACTACGAAAGCGGACAAAGCATCGCCGAGTCCGCTCTTGGCGCCGCACGGTTGCGTTTCCGTCCCATCGTGATGACCGCTCTGGCTTTCATTTTTGGTTGCCTCCCGTTGTGGACAGCTTCCGGCGCCGGCGCCGCTTCTCGCCGTATTCTCGGAACCGTCGTAATTGGTGGCATGTCCCTTTCCACCTTGATTGGCCTCTTGTTTATCCCCGCAACGTTTGCGGTTGTCGAGTACCTCTCCCATCGTTTTGTCAAAGGCGGCAAAAACACGACGATGGATTCGAAAGATCTCAACCCCGCCGACATGGACAAAGGTTCTGGCGGCGGACTGCAGCCGCCGGCCGTCGGAGATCTGGCATGACGAACTCTTCACTGAGTCGCACGCTCGTTTTCGCGATCGCGGCCGGAGTCCTCCTCGTCGGCTGCAATGTAGGTCCGCGATATAAACGTCCCGCCTATGCCACGCCGCCGGCTTTTCGAGGAGCAGACAATGCCGGCGTGGTTAGCGATTCGCAGAACTCTCTCGGCGATGAACAATGGGCCGAGGTCTTCCGCGAACCTGAGCTGAAAGCTTTGATACGGACTGCGCTCGCCAACAACTATGACGTTAGAATCGCGGCGCGGCGTGTTCTCGAACAGCAAGCGCAACTTCAGATCACCCGTTCGCAGGAGTTTCCGCAAATCACGGGAGGCGGCACCGGTATTGGCGCCACGCTGCCCTCAACACTTGGAACGAGCATCTCCAGCCCTCTGGCCTTCGGCAGTTTCAATGTCGGCGCCACCTGGACACCGGACTTTTGGGGTATCTACCGCAAGCAGACTGAAGCGGCCCGCGCCCAGTTTCTGGGGCAGATATGGGCGCAACGAGCCGTGCAATTGAGCATCGTTCAACAAGTGGTCACAACCTATATCCAACTCCGCGCGCTCGATAGGGAGCTGGAAATCACTCAGCAGACGCTCAAAGTTCGGCAGGATTCTCTGGACCTTACCGAAAAACTGGAGCGCGGCGGTTCTGCGCCGCTCTCGGACGTGCGTCAGGCCGAACAGCTTCTCTATACCGCGTCGTCGCAACTTCCGCAGATCGAACAACAAATTCAGCTGCAGGAGAACGCTCTCAGCATTCTCCTCGGCGCCAATCCCGGGCCGGTTGCACACACGGCGCCAGACGCTCTCGCGCCGCCGCCTCAGGATCTTCCAACCAGTATTCCATCGCAGCTTCTGGAACGCCGCCCCGACATCGAACAAGCCGAGCAAACACTTGTGGCCGCGAACGCGCAGATCGGCATAGCGCGCGCGCAGTTCTTTCCGCAGCTTTCCATCACCACTTCCGCAGGTCTCGGCGGCAATGAGTTTTCGAATCTTTTCGACATTTCAGGCAAAACCATTTACGGCATCGGCTCACTAACGCAGCCTATCTTTGAGGGCGGCAAGCTTCGCGGGCAGCTCAAGCTTTCTCGTGAAACCAAGGACGAGATGGTCCTTAACTACCAGAAGACTATCCTCGGGGCCTTCCGCGACGTTTCCAACGCCTTGATCGCGCTGAACAAGCAGCGCGTCTACCGCGAGGAGCAGGAGAAGCTGGTGGCCGCCGCGCAGGACGCCACGCGCCTAGCCCGCATTCGATACCAGGGCGGTGCCACCGGATACCTCGAGGTCCTCACCACAGACTCCAGTCTTTATTCCGCGCAACTGAACCTGGTGACCGCGCAGCAAAGCGAAGCCGTCGCCCTCGTTCAACTCTACAGCGCCCTAGGCGGTGGTTGGCAATAGTCCACACCGTCGGGATGCCGACGCCGAAGGTCTGTGTCGATCAATTGCAACAATTCGGGAATCTTGTCAGGTCTGGCGAAATTGGCGGCAAACGAAACCCTGGCCGGCTCCAAAAAACAACGTCAGAATATTTCGCTCGCTAGTCTCGTTTTCCCAAAACATCACGAATACAAGTCCGACGTGGGATCAACAGCTAATCTTCGAGATCGCCGTTGGGATCGACCGGTTGCCGTCGGAATGAAGTTACTTGTCCTTTTTCTGCCGCGCATTGTCCTGGGCACGGCGTCGGAACGATTTCCGTGCCCGGCGGATTCACGTCGTGGTGGCGCGGGTTCATGAATCCGCTGAATATCAGCGTCGTGAAGTGGCCGTTGCGCCCTCGCGGACGCTGACTAGACTCGTGACAACCTGTCGCGTACGTAGATTGAAGATAAAGTATTCGCCGGGATTAAGCGACGCCAGTTGCGTTAAGCGAATGCATGCGACTTCAAAATCCGCTACCGCGTCGAGCCACACGGGATTCCCACAAGCGTCTTCTGTGAAAAGGTTGTACACCGGCTCGGGCATCCGATTACCTTTGCGTTCGTTGGGTGCATTCCTGGTGCCATTTGACTACCGAGTTTTGCGCGGATTGAGGGTTTGTCTGTCCGCGAATGCGAGTCCCGGTACGTAGATTGTGCTGGCTTGTCGTCTGTGATTTGTAATTTACGCACGGCCATCTGACAGCACACCATCCGTCCTAGGGGATAAACTGTATTGATCTGTACTGCATCTTCCGTATAGACATGATATCGGGGGATTCATTGCATGGCGAAGTGCATCCTAATCGCGGATGACAATGACATCGTTCGGACGATCATTCGTTTCTTCCTGGAAACCGAAGGCTTCGCAATTTGCGGCGAAGCGGTGGATGGCGTTGACGCCATCGAGAAGGCAAAACAACTGAAGCCGGACTTGATCGTGCTGGATGTGGCGATGCCGAGGATGAACGGTGTGGAAGCGGCGTCTGTGCTAAAGACCATGATGCCGAACGTTCCAATCGTTTGGTTCACGATGTACCAGGAACTGGTGGGCCACTCGCTGACGGCGGCTATTGGTGTTGACGCAGTGCTCTCCAAGCCGGACGGAGTGGGCGGCTTGGTAGAGTGCGTCCAGGGGCTGATCGGTTAGCCACGTTAGCAGCCTTCATTCTTGGCAGCAACTGCACATCCCCATGTCGCGAATGGCCCCTGCCCGCCGCGCGTTCCGCCAATCCAATCCTTACCACGCTCCACTATCCCGCCACTTTCTTCGCCTGCTTCCGAACCTTCGCCCACCGTTTCTTCGCCGCCTTCACAATTGCCGCTCTCCCAGCAGCCGACAAAACGCGCTTCTTCACTCCGACAACTTCGCGCTCCGCGGAACTGCCCAATGCTTTTGCAGCCGCTTGGACTCCGTTCAACCGGTGCTGTAACTTCCCCAGTTGCTTTTCGAGCTTCTTCTCTTCGCGCTTGATTGCTGCAAGAATGTCCATGAATCCTCCGGATGGAAATCTATATCAACCAGAGATATCTCACCAGACGTACCGCAAGAGGCAAGTAGTAGCTTCCTTATAGCCTCGGTCGGCCCGAAAGCCCGGTGCTCATTGACTTCCCTTGAGGATATGCCTTCGTGACTTCGTTGACTTGCCTCTGGCCCGCAACCTAAGATGAGCGCCAGATGGCGGACTCCCAGTCACTGCTCGGGCAGACCTTCTCCCATTACCGCGTCGTCGAGAAGCTTGGCGGTGGCGGGATGGGCGTCGTGTACAAGGCCGAAGACGAAATCCTGCACCGATTTGTGGCCTTGAAGTTTCTGCCCGACCAAGTTGCCAGCGAATCGCAAGCGTTGGCTCGCTTTCAGCGAGAGGCCCAGGCGGCTTCCGCACTGAACCATCCCAATATCTGCACGATCCACGAAATCGGGCGGGAAAACGGGCAGCCTTTCATCGTCATGGAATTTCTGGACGGGATGACGCTCAAGCACCGCATCGCCAATCGTCCCATGGAACTGGACATTCTGCTTTTGCTGGGGATCGAGATTGCCGACGCGCTCGATGCCGCACATGGTAAAGGAATCGTCCACCGCGACATCAAGCCTGCCAACATTTTTGTCACCGAGCGCGGACACGCCAAGATTTTAGATTTTGGTCTAGCGAAGCTGGCACCGGCAGGCGGTGCCGTAAATCTTTCGGCGATGCCCACAGTCAGCGGGCTCGAACAGCTCACGCGACCCGGCACGACGATTGGCACCGTCTCGTACATGTCGCCAGAACAAGTGCGGGGCGAAGAACTGGATGCACGCACGGACTTGTTTTCCTTCGGTGTGGTGCTCTACGAAATGGTGACCGGGGTTCTGCCTTTCCGGGGCGAGACCTCCGGTGTGCTTGCGGAAGCGATACTGAATCGTAGGCCAGTCCCGCCCGTTCGACTGAATCCCGACGCACCGCCCAAGCTCGAAGAAATCATCATGAAGGCGTTGGAGAAAGACAAGAAGCTGCGCTACCAGCACGCGGCCGATTTGCGCTCAGATTTGCAACGGCTGAAGCGAGATTCCGATTCGGGTCGGGAAGTCGTCCGAGCAGCCGAGGCCTCCGCGAACGCCACCACGATATCCTCTGGAATGCGATGGCGGGTGACGACTGGCGCAACAATACTAATCACCGGACTGGCTGTGGGCGGCTGGTTGCTTTTCTCCCACAAGACCCACGCACTGACCGACAAGGACACCATAGTCCTCGCCGACTTCACCAATACCACGGGCGACTCGGTTTTCGATGGTACGCTGCGGCAGGGGCTTTCCGTACAACTGGAACAATCACCCTTCCTCAGCATTATCTCTGACCAGCAAATCCAGCAAACCTTACAGATGATGGGCCAAAAGCCGGATGTGAAGCTCAAGCCGGAGATTGCTCGGGAACTCTGCCAGCGGACGGGCAGCGCGGCTGTCCTTGACGGTTCGATAGCGCAGATTGGAACTCCGTACCTGCTGACCCTCAAGGCGGTCAACTGCGTAAGCGGGGAATCGCTAGCGAGCACGGAAGCTCAGGCGAGCGACAAAAGCCATGTGCTCGATTCACTGGGAAAGACGGCTTCGGAAATCCGGAACAAACTGGGCGAGTCGCTGAACACGGTCCGGAAGTTCGATACCCCTCTTGAAAAGGCCACAACGCCTTCGCTTGAGGCCCTCCAGGCTTATAGCCTGGGCCGGAGGGCTATGGCAGGTGGCGGATGGGCCGCCGCCGTCCCGTTCTTCCAGCGAGCCATTCGCCTGGACCCGAATTTCGCCATGGCCTATGCCCGGCTCGGGACTAGCTATCGAATGCTAGGCGAGCAGACCTTGGCGTCCGAGAATACCCGGAAGGCCTATGAACAACGCGAATTTGTGAGTGAGCTCGAGAAGTTCTACATCGAGTCTCACTATTATCAGCAAACTACCGGAGAGTTGGAAAAGGCGCGGCAGGTCTATGAACTTTGGGCCGAGAGCTATCCGCGAGATTGGGCACGGGCGAGTGCTGAGACTGCCATCTCCGAAATGTCGGGGCAATATGACAAAGGCCTTGCCGAAGCCCGCGAGGAACTCCGCCTCAACCCGACCGGCGAGGGTTACCTTGACCTCCTCGGATTCTATGTACTTCTGAATCGTCTGGAGGAGGCCCAGTCCACGGCCGAAGAAGCCCAGGCGAAAAAGTTCGATTCCCCTGGCCTACGCTCCCTTTTTTACGAGCTTTGCTTCTTGCAGAATGATGCGGCCGGGATGGCTCAGCAAGCGGCTTGGGCTGTGGGCAAGCCGGGAGCGGAAGATGTGCTGCTGCGGTTAGAGGCCGATACCGCCGCCTATTCTGGAAGGCTTGGGCAGGCCCGGGACCTTTCCCGCCGCGCAGTAGCTTCGGCCAAGCGGTCGGGAGAGAAAGAGGTAGCAGCGGCGTACGAAGCCAGCGCCGCATTGCGGGAAGCTCTGTTTGGGAATCCAGGCGAAGCCCGCGAGCGGACGGCGGAGGCGCTGAGTCTTTCGACGGGCCCGTACTCGCAGTTTGCAGCAGCGCTGGCGCTGGCCTTCGCGGGTGACGAGGTACGGTCGCAGGCTGTAGCCGATGATTTAGGCAACCGGTTCCCGGAGCATACCATCATCCAATTCAATTACCTGCCAACGATTCGCGCCCAACTTGCGTTGAATCGCGACGGTGCTGCAAAGGCCATCGAGATTCTTCAACCTACAGGGCCGTACGAACTGAGTGAATCGGGCCGACTTTATCCCGTTTACGTGCGCGGCGAAGTCTATCTAGCCGCTCATCAGGGCAGCGAAGCGGCAGTAGAGTTCCAGAAAATCCTTGGGCATCGCGGCATCGTCGTGAATTCGCCCATCGGCGTACTCGCGCACCTGCAACTCGGTAGGGCCTATGCCGTGCAGGGTGACACCGCCAAAGCGAAGGTGGCATATCAAGACTTCCTCACACTATGGAAAGACGCCGACCCGGAGATCCCGATCCTGCAGCAAGCCAAGTTGGAGTTTGCAAAGTTGCAGTAGTCCTGGGATTCATCACGACTTCGACTCTGCGAAATGACGTGCAGAATTGCGTGATGGTTTCCTCGTCGGAGGTTGGCTTAGACGAAGTTCGAGTCATACAAAGCATCAACGTCAACACCGATAGCAATAACAAACGAGTGGGACGTGAAAATGTCTCCTTTTTCTGCCCCATTTTCTGGGGCACCCAGAAGCGAAGGCTTCTGCTTCCAGAGCGAGCGGCTGCTTTATGGGAGGACCCCTCGGGTTAAGGGAGGAACCAAGAAAGCAGAAGACGCGAAGCTGCAGGACGCAGGAATTAGCCCGCAGCAGTGGCCCAAGAAAAGAAGGGGCAGAAAAAGGTTGGCTTGCCGGACTCGGCAAGCAATCGGCGCGAGAGGGATAAACCGACGGCAATGACTAAGGTGAAAGAACAATCTTGGAAGTGTGTCTAACGACGGCGCACACGCACGCTAGAAAAACTGCGTTGGAACGAGTGAAGCGCGGCCTGGAGTGGGTCTCCCGGCAGTCAAGGGCGTGTCGCGATGAGGAATGTGCCTCCAGTGAGTGTTGCAAGGCGAACAAGCGTAGCGGCGCGAACGCACGAGTTACGAAAGTCAGACAGGCGTTCACTACTTTGGCCGTCGCGCCATCTTCAGTCGCTGTTCTGTGCTGGTTATTGCTACCTAGAATACGATTTCGCGCCGCTCCTTGCGGCTTGCGAAACAGCGACCTACGCTTGAAAGAGAGACCGGAATTCAATTGGGCTGTGCCGGTTAGGCATATGCAAAAACAAATGCGCAAGTTTCGTAGAAGCGGAGTCCTCCGGGCATGGTGTGTAGTCGGGTTGTTGTTGAGTTTTTCAGCCAGCCTGAAGGCTCAGACAAAGGCCAGCGATGTTCCGAAGCTTGTTCAGGATCTCAATGACAAAGATCCGGCGGTGCGCGGCTGCGGCGGCTCTGGACAACCTGCACGACATCGCGGGAGAGCCCGCGCTCATCGCTGGGCTGAAGCAGAGTAGCGAGAACGTTTCCGCAGCTACAGTGGTCGTGCGCGCGCTAGGTCGATTCAACGACGCGAAATCCGTTGCGGCCATCGCTGAGCTTTTACCAGGCGAAGCAGGGCACGCCGCGGCGCAGCAGCTCGTGCAGATGGACCCGCTGGGAATCCAGGCTGCCGCCGATGCGACAGCGTCGGCGAGTGAAGCGACGCTCGCGGCGGTGCGCGACTCCTTTATAGATGCTCCAGAGGTCGGCTTGAAGGTGCTTCCGAGCACGTTGAAGAATTCGAAATCTCCAGCGCAGCGCGCCGTCATCGTAATTCTGCTTGCGGACTGCGCGGCGCAAAATCCGTCGTACGACAATCCTCCGCGATTTGCCTTCGTGCAGGGATTTTTGCCGGCAGCGTCAGACACGGACCCCTCAGTGCGCGCAGCGGTTGCCTCGGCGATTAAGGAATTGGGTGAAACGGAGAAAATGGATACTCCCGACGGCATGGGCCGTCCAGACTTCAGTTTGAATGAAACGCTCCCAGCATTGAAGGCGTTTGCTGAAGATCAAGACGCGGATGTCCGGACTGCGGCGATGGACGCGCTGGGCTCGATGGCGAATGTGGATGCGATTGCAATCATAAAGAAACATTTGAACGATTCCGATGCGTCGGTGAAACAACACGCCGCGGAGGCACTGAAAGCCGCGACAGAAGCGGCCGCCGAGGCCGCCTCGAAGGAAGCCGCGGCAAATCCCGAACCCGCGCCGAAGATCACTGGAAAGGGTCAGGTCACAGGTAAGAGCGGCGAAGAGCGGCAGCTGGCGCAGATCAAGGAATGGAATGACGAGACAACGATTCCAAAGCTGATACCGTTGTTGCAGGACCCGAGTTCGCTGGTGCGGGCGGCCGCAGCGGACAAGCTAGGAAAGCTGGACTATCGGGCGACGGCGATGAACGGAGCGGATCATGAGCAAAACTTGAGCGAGGTGCCGGCACTGATTGAAGTGCTGAAGGACTCGCATGCGCTGGTGCGCGCGGCCGCTGCGGAGGCGCTTGGGGCAATTGGTGATGAGAGTGCTGCCGCGCCGCTGATCGGGTTGTTGAGGGACGCCAAGCCTAAAGTGGTGGTGGCGGTGGCAGAGGCGTTGAACACGATGGTAACGGGAGCGGGATACGCGCCGGATGTGCTATCGCCGGAGGACCACCAGGCGGCGGGAAGCGCGTTGGTGGGATTGCTGACAAGCAACGATCAGGAAGTGCGGCACGCGGCGGTGAGCGCGCTGGTCGATGTGGGAACGGTTGACGATATGAAGAGCGTGGTCCCTTTGCTCGGGGCCCAAGACGTGTTTGTGCAGAATCGGGCCGCGCAGGCGCTGGCACGGGCGTTCTATCCAAACCCGAACGTCGAAAGAGATCCGAAGCTGGATGCGCTGGAGCAGGCGGCGGGAGCGGGGCTTACGGGAATGCTGATCATTCAGGAGACGCGAGTCGCGGCGATTGAGGCGCTGTTCGCGATGAAAAAACCTCCGGCGGAAGCGGCGCGCCCCTTGATGGAGATTTTGAAATACAACGTCTGGATTATTGTTGACGGAACGTCGAGGCCGGAAATGCAAGGCCCGTTCGACGGATTTCAGGGAATGCAGATCGGGCAAGGAATCGATGTGCTGGCGAGGACGGGGAATCGCGAGGCGACGCCGCTGCTGCTGAAGTTTCTAAATATCATCAACCCGGGGGCGGGAAAGCATGCTTGCGCGGGGCTTGCAAAGCTGGGTGATCCGCGAGCCATTGGCCCGTTGCTGGATGTGCTGCAGACAAAAGGAGTTGGACTTCAGCCGGATGCCGCGGAGGCGCTCACAGCGTTTCTGGACGCGCGCATCGTCCCGGCGCTGATTCAATCGCTGCAGTCGGACAACTATTCATTGCGAGCAGCGGCGGCGGGCGCGCTGTCGCATTTTCACGATGCGCTCGTGGAGCCGGCGCTCATTCATTCGTTGACGGACGAAAACGCAGATGTGCGGTACAGCGCAGCGGAAGCGCTGGGGAATTCGGGAGACGCGTCGGCAGTCGAGCCGCTGGAAAAAGTTGCGAAAACCAACTACCAGGCAGTGCGGGCGCTGGGCAGGCTGAATACTGCCGGGAGCGTGGCGGCGCTAGCGAGCGTAGCCCAGGACAGGCAGACGCAGTCTGCGACACGGATCGAAGCGGTGATGGCTCTCGCGAAGTTGAAGGACCCGGGCGTTGTGCCGGCACTGATTCAAACGATGGAGCAGGAAGTGACGGCGGATCGATCGAGCACAGTTGCGGTGCAATGCGTGCAGGAGTTGGAAAAGATTAAGGACCGGCGGGCGGTTGAACCGCTGCGGAGGCTGCTGGGAAAGCCGACGATGCCCAGCCAAGAGGCGGAACGGGTGCTTAAGGAGATGGGCGTCTTGCCGACGGCGCAGAACCAGATTGGCGCGCCCGGCCGCGCAGCAACGCATCGTCGGTCTCAAAATACCGCCGCTTCGTAAGCGGCGACCCACAAGTAGTGCGTTGTGGTGAGTCGGTTCCATAAGACACCTCGCAAAGTTTGTAAGACGTTTACAACCGCGGCGGAAAAATACAAAACGGACGAGGCAAACGCGATGGTCGGTCTGGTACCAGGCACCAATTAAACTGTAGCCCCGACCTCGATACGCAAAAGTAACCCCTAGTTCAAAATAAGGAGAAATCTGTATATCCCTTGATGCGGCAGGCGACCAAAACTGTGTCGGGGGGCAAAATCCATGATTCTTCGGATTCTCATCGTTGATGATTCTAAGATAACGCGTCGCATTATTTCCGGCCTGGTTACGTCACGGTGGACCGTATGCGGCGAAGCAAAGGACGGTCGCTCGGGTGTTAGCAAGTTTCGAAAGCTCAAGCCCGACGTGGTCCTACTCGATTTGGCCATGCCCGACCTTGATGGAATAGAGGTTGGTCGGCAAATGCACGCTATTGATCCCACCGTTCCTCTAATCCTGTTTACGCTCATGGATCCTTGGGGTCTCCAGAGTGCGGCCCACAAGGCAGGAATTAGCCGAGTTGTTTCCAAGTCCGAAGGTTGGGAGCTAGTCAAAGCCATCGAAGAAATCGCAGCCGAGCGTGAAGTCTCCAGCAGTAAGTCCGGAGGATCGCGACATGCGGGCCGAGTACACCAGCAGTCTAAGGCTGCAAGCCAATCCCGCTGATACTAGGAGGACCAATAACTCGAATTTTAATTGCAGATGATCGTGAATCAATGAGGATGGCAATCAGTATCTCTCTCAGCTCCGACGCCAGCGCTTGTTCAAGGGCCCGCCCGCTAAAGTCTTGTATGTTCACGATTCATATTCTGTTCACGTAAACGTGAACAAAGCACATAACGTGAACGCTCCGCAAGTGCCGGAATTCAATCGAAACCGTCTAGTTCCTCGGGTCGGTTCCCCGAGCCGTCAGCGAGATTATCTTTGACGAGTGTTCAGCTTTTCGATTGCGCGCTTCAACTCTTCAAGCTTCTGCCCAGCCTCACCGAGCTTGCCTTCCGCCGTAAGGCGCTGGTAGTCGGCAAGATCTTTGGCAGCTTCCGCAATGAGCGCATTCAGATCCGTTGCAGGCTGGGGCGACGTGGCGGATGTCGGGCGTCGCCCCTGCTCCGCGGGGACTGCCGCGGCACTCGTCGACGAGACCGCTCCGCCAAAAAGGGCCGCCAACGCCGATTCGAAGGTTGGTCCGTATGCAAGTCGATCTTGCAGTGCGAGCACGACCAGACGCAACTCCGGCATCGGGCTCCGCTCGGCCTGCAGGTAGATCGGCTCCGCATACAACAGCGCGCGTCCGCACGGAATCACCAACAGAGCCCCGCGTCGCACGTGCGAGCCTTGCTGATTCCACAGCGTCAATTGTCCGGAAAGCTGTGCGTTTTGATCGATACGCGCCTCGATTTGCAGCGGTCCATCGACAAGCTTCGTTTTGGGAAAGTTGTAGACTACCGAAGCACCATATTGTGCGCCGTCGCTGCGCCCGGCAATCCAGCCAATTAGATTGTTTCGGTTGGCTGGCGTGAAGGGTAGAATCTCAACGAACTCCTCGCCAGTCTCGCCCGGCAGTTTCATCAACACGAAATTTGGCTGCATCGCTTCCGTCGTTTGCTGCCCGCCCTCGCTCATGCCAACTTCGGTGGCGACCGTCCACAGATCTTCGCGGTTGTAGAACGCTTGTGGATCGGTCATGTGGTACAGACCGTACACTTCCGCCTGCAACTTGAGCAACAACTCGGGGTAGCGCACGTGTTTGCGCAACCCGGGCGGCATCAAGGCCGCGTCCTTGAACAAGCTCGGAAAGATCCGGCGGTAGGTCGCGATGATCGGATCCTCGGTATCAAACACGTAAAACGTGGTCGTACCATCGTAGGCGTCGACGACTACCTTCACGCTGTTGCGCATGTAGTTGACGAAATTGCCATCAAGGCGGTAGTGGCTCGAGTACGGATAGCTGTCTGAGATCGTGAACGCATCCATGATCCACGACAGCCGACCGTCCTCGCCGAGCACGATGTAGGGATCTGGATCGTAGGTGAGGAATGGCGCCAACGTTGATGCGCGATCGCGCAGGTTGCGCCGCATCAGCAACCGACTATCCTTATTTACGTCATCGCTGAACGGTAGCTTCAAGAGATCACCGCGGTCGAACGCGATGAGGATGCGGCGCAAGAAACCACCGAGGACAATGCCGCCGTTGCCATCGTAGGACGTTAGGCTGTTGGTCTGGCCTTGTGGATAGTTAAATTCCTGCTGCCGCGTCTTCACGTACACGTCGGTATTCGTCAACTCACCGAAATAGACCTCCGGGCGGGTCACCGTTAAACCACGCACCGTGGACTGGACTGGCATGTTGCTCAGAACCAACGTAGGCAGCCCTTCGGGCGTAAATCCATTTACTGGGTTCATCGTGATGCCGTAGCCGTGGGTGTAGATCAGCTTCTCGTTGATCCAGTTGCGGCTGCTCTCCGGGAGCTTGTCGACGTTCAGCTCACGCGCGGCGAGCATTACTTCGCGAGTCGTGCCGTCGATTTCATAGCGATCGATGTCGATGTCGGGGAAGTCGTAGTAGGTGCGGATTTCCTGAATCTGGCGCAGTGTGTCCTGCAGTGCGCGCCAGTCCCACAGCCGGATGTTCTGAAGCGTGGCCTGATTGTTCGCCGGATCGGCCGCCTCGACGGTCGTTTCGGCGGGAAATTCGCGCTGCGAGACTCGATTCAATCCGTAGGCCTGCTGCGTCAGGTCGATGTTGTGGGCAATATAGGGTTGCTCGCGAACCAACTCGTTCGGTTTGACGATAAAGCTGCTGACGTACCAGCCGACGACTTGAAGGGCGACATAACAGACCGCGGCCGGAAGGATCGCTGCGACCAGCCAGCGCCCGCGTGGCACCCTCACGGCATTGACGACTGCGATCGCCGCGCCGAGAACGAGCGCCGCGCAGACGACGAGCATCCCCGTCAGCATGATGTGCGCATCCGTGTAGGTCACACCCCCGAAGATCGTATGATCATCGAGCAATCGCTCGAATCGACCGAGATACGCGCGCATCGCGAGGATCAGCAGCAGGAACGCAAACGCGATGGAGAGCCCGCGCCAGGGCGATGGCGCGTAGCTGCTGCCACGCCCGCCGAACACGCGAGTTCCGCCGGTGATCAGGATGAAGAAAGCGGCGAGTACACAGGTAATCGCGGCTAACGTAAGCAGCCAGCCGACGATGAGTTGCCACGCGGGCAGGGTGAACAGAAAGAAGCTCAGCGGCTTGTCAAAAATCGGGTCAACGACGCCAGCAGCGACGGGGGATGCGTACCCAAAGAGCGCGATCGTCGGCCACTCCGCCACCATGCCGGCGCCGGTGGCAGCGGCAATGAGGAGCGAAAGGCCGAGCGCGATGAGGCGGAGGAGAGGCTCGACCGGCAGCCTCAGCGGCTGTCCGCCGATGAGAATCGTTTGACCGCTCGGCAAATCAGGGAGATGCGCCCGCTTTAAAGCCAGGAACGATCCATACAGAATGAGAAATGTGGCCACTGCAAAAGCCGTGAAGATTCCGGACTGAAGGCTCAGCGTTTTCCAGAACACATCCCCGTAGCCGAGCGACCCGAACCACAGCACGTCCACGTAATACGACAACGCGCTCCGGCCGCCGAAGACGATGCCAGCAAGGACGGCGAGAATGAGAAACAAGCGGCCGCGACGCCGCGGCGAATGCGTGCGTGGCCAATCAAGGGACTCGAGCATTGCTTCACTCCGTCTTTACCAGCATTTCCGTTGTCACGGTTCTAAGCGACGGTATTGTACAGTGCCTGAAGCAGAGTACCTATCTTGCGAGTTCGCGAGCGTTGTGTTTCTTCCTTCATCAAACTTAATCTTCCCATTTGCCAGACTTAGCTGAATAGCCACACTTGTCGGGACTGTGCCTAGATCACGGCTTGCCAACCACTCGTCCGCAACCTCTTCCGTCACTCCTAGAGCTACGCGTCTCTGGAACTCGGACAGATGGCCATTCGCAAGGAACCTATCGGCTATATCCAAGGACTCGTTCGCTGATTTGGCGGCCGTCGTCGCCGTGCGGCTGAGGAACCCTTACACTCATTCCATCCATAACACTATCTTTGCCTTGACAATCTCAACAATACTGTCTAATATTTAGACGTTAATAGGAGTAGCTATGACTAGGCAATGCTTAAAGCTAAAGCAGGCGAGTGCGGTTCTGGAAATTCATCCGAAAGAGCTGCAGAACCTTGTCCAGTTCGGGGTCGTTAAACCAAAGCGGTCTGCGGGAACATACTTTTTCGACTCGAACGCCCTGTTGGTAGCCAAGGTTGCATTCTACCTAAAGGAATCCCTTGGAACACGCACGAATGTGCTTTCCAGGCTCATGAACGCCTTCACTGCTTCTGAAAAAGCACTGAAAACAGAGAACCCGAGGTACGTCGTCTTTAAGTGTTGGCTTGCCGTGGACGAAGAACCGATCAAGCTAGGAGTGCCGTTTCGAACCTTCGGGGAGCAAATCGAAAAGCGCATGAATCGGGCTGAACTTTATAAGGATCTGCCCCGTGGCCGCAAGCGCCGGGGCTGGCAGAACGATTTCTTGGAATCGCTAACCGAAGCAGCCAAGGATATGGGAGAGGTCTCCGAAGAGGAAATCTTGCGCACCGTCCGCACGTACCGTAAAAAGAGACGTGTGCCGGAGATCACCGTTGCCGCAGAAAGGTAGGAAGCGCAAGGCCCGAGTTGTTGTTGACACAAGCGTGCTTGTGGCGGGTATCTCTGGCTTCAGGGAAACCTACATTCCCGGCCAGAATCCGAGTGCCGACGTACTTCACACTTGGGCCGAACGGAACAATTTCAGATGTTTCGTAACCGAAGATGTTGTGGAGGAATACAAGGAAGTTCTGAAGCGTCTCCGCGTTCGCCCGAATCTCATCGGGAAAGTTATCAACCTAATCCGTGAGCGCGCCGAAGAGGTCAAGGTGCATTCGTCGGTCGAAATTTCGCCCGATCCAGACGACGACCCGTTCTGCCATTGCTCTGAGCAGGGAACCGCCGATTTCATCGTCACTCTAAATCCGAAAGACTTCCCTGAGGGTCGTCTTACGGCAAAGGTGCTGCCTCCGAATCGCTTCCCAGCGTAAGGGGTGTCTCAGAAAATCGCCCGGCGATTATTCCTGTGCGGCGTGCCACGCGCGTCGATCCGATCGTGGCTTTACGTTATGAGTAGGCGGCGACGCCGCGGCATCCGACGGCTTGGCCCTCTAGACCGTCCGTTCCGCGAGGACCTTCCGGCGATATCGGAGGGCCCTTTTTTGTGTGTCCTGAATTCCAGCCGAAAAAAGAAATTTCAACCACTCCTCGCCGCTTTCCGATATATGCGTGCTTGGTTTGACCGACCTCCAAATTCGGGAGCGCAAACCTTCGGGGGTTGCCGGGCTCGTCCCCACTGCCGGCAACGCAACTTTAGCTGTACGCGAACAATAGCGGACGTAACCAATGGCGTTCCCTCCAGCTCCGCCAGGGAGATCCGTGATGAGCCGAGAATTGACTTGCCGCTGCCTCATCTGCGGCTTGGAACGCAGTTTGACGGAACAACTCGCGGCCGGGGATGGTCAGGAGCGCTACCTGCAATTCGCGGGTTCCCGTTCCCTGCTGTCCGCATTTCCGGTCGTGTCCGATCTGATCACCTATCTGCGCACCTGCCGCAGCGCGGGCAACGGCACGCACCCGGCCGACCGCATCCTCGTCGAACTTCTGCAGACCACTGGCATCGAAGCGCGTGCGCCAGCGCTTCGCGACCTGCTGCTGCTCGCCTTCATCCCCACCGTGCATTCGACGTCACGGCAGGTGGCCAAGCGCTACCCTTCTCTCTCGACCGACGACATCGCCCAGCACGTGGTCGTTTCTCTCCTCCAGATTTTGGGCTCACCGCAGTTTTGCAACCGCAATTCCCACGTCGCGTACGCCATTTCCCGCCTCCTCAAACGCAACACCTTTGAGTGGGCCGATCGCGAATGCCGTTTGCCCGGTTACAGCGCGTTGCGGGAAACGACCTTGGACGCGCCACTCCCTCTTGATTCCGCGGAACCCCTGGAGCGCGGCGCGCTGCTTCGACATTTTCTCTACCGCTGCCAGCAACGAGGGTTGCTCAGCGGCGAGGACATAGAACTGCTGGCGCAGTTCAAGCTCGACGCCAGGCGCGGTCGAAAACCGGGCGACCCCGCCGCCGTGTATTCAAACGCTTCCCGCCAGCGCATGAAGCGGCTCATGCACAAGCTGCGCCTCATCGCCCGGACACCGTATCGCGCGAATCCGGAGGACGGCCTGTCCTTCTAGGTTCGCGAGCATCCGTCGGGGTTCGTTTCAGGAAAACAAAACTATTTTTGTTTCGGTGCGACACATTTCGCCTCGCCAAACACAGATTAGATACATATGGGGAGAATTCTCGGAAAACGCTTCCGCGCTCGCAGCAATCCGGGAACGCCTCCACCGGGTTGCGCCTTCGCAATCGAATCGGAAGAGTCTGCATAGCCACCCTGTTCCAGGAGCTCTTGTTTCCGGTGTTCCGCTCTGACCGGAAACACGCCGTGAACAGGGAGTCTGCGGATACCTTACGGTTGCGGGGAGCCGAGAACTCTCCTCTGTGCGCTTCGATTGGACAGGAGATGCGTTTCATGAAACGACTTGTTCGGCACCTCAAGCGGCTTCGCGCCGTGTCGCGCGTTGCCTGGGTCGCGACGATCGGCCTTGTTCTGGCCGCTCCAGCGCTCGCCCAGGCGAACTCTCCCTGGGAAAACGCCGTCAACGTCTTGATGACCGCCTTCACCAGCACCATCGCCCGCGGACTCTCGCTCGTGGCGATTGTTGTCTCGGGGCTCACCTTTGCGTTCGGCGAAGGCGGCTCGAAACGCGTAATCGCGGGAGTGTTGTTTGGCGTTGGCATGGCCATTGCCGCCGTGAATTTTCTGGCTTGGCTTTTTCCGGCGTAGGTCTGTTTTCCATTTCGCAGCAACTGGAGATTCTTGTGTCCAACGCAAGGCGGATCAACCTGGTGCATCGCTCGCTGTCGCGGCCGCTCACGATTCTTGGAGCAGAGCGGAAGCTGTTTTTCTTCGCCATGTGCATCGGCGCAGGTACCTTCAATCTGCTGGGCAGCTTGGCGGGCGGCTTTCTCATGTTTCTCCTGCTCTACTTCGTCGCCCGTTGGGCCACGAAGACCGATCCGCAGATCCTGCGGCTGCTCCTCGCCTCCGCACGCCTCCGCGTCCAGTACGATCCGGCGAAGTTCGCGCCTGTTCCTATTCGCAGGATTCCCCATGCTTAGGATCGGACGCATCTTCAAGAATTACGACGAAACGGGCGCGCTCAACGCCCAGGTGAACCTCTACGGATTTCTCGACGACCATATCTTTTTGACCAAATCCGGAGGCCTCGGGGTGATCCTCGAAGTCCGCGGCGTGGACTACGAGTGCCTCGACGGCGCGGCGATCGACGCGCTCACCAAACGTCTCGAATCTGCCTGGAAACTGTTTGGCGACGACTACCGCCTTTACCAGTATCTGTTCAAGCGCAACAACCCGAGCATCCCGCATCAGCTCTACGGGGATCCGGTCGTCGATGCCGCCATCCAAAACCGCATCGCCCACTTCGCGAGTAAATCCGAGAAGCTGTTCGCATTGTCCATCTACTACGTCGTCTTGTTCGAAGGGTCCCACTCCGCCCACTCGCTCGGCAGCGTGCTTCTCGGAATTCCAAAACGGCGCGTCCAGGCCCTGGGAGAATTACAGGCGTGGTTCTCCACGCAAAGACAGGTGGTGTTGCTGGACCGCGAGCTTGTCCGAGCCCAGGCCACGCTGCTGCAAAAAATCGGCAGTTTCCTTTTGCAGGTCGCCGACTTTCTGACCGTCCGCCTGCTCGACAAGCACCAGGCTTTTCGGGTGCTCACGCAGATTCTGAATTTTGCGCCGCACAAACTCGAACACGCGCGGCTCAAGCACGACACCTTTCTCGACTATTATGTCGCCGCGTCGCACCTGGAATGCCATCGCGGGCACCTGCGCGTCGACAACTACTTCGTAAAGGTCCTCACGTTGAAAGAGCCTTCGGCACAGAGCTTTCCTCTCATTTTCAAACGACTTCTCGAAGTGCAGGCGAACTTCTACGTGGTTACGGAGTGGAAGAAGCAAGACCCCGGTGCCACCCGGCGCGCCATCCAGGCCAAGCGCCGTCATTTCCACAACACCAAGCGGTCATTTTTCAGCCAGGTCAATCTCAACGACACCGCGCCGCAGGACGCACTGCTCGACGATTGGAAAGAGTCTCAGGTTCGGGAACTGGCCGAAGGGATCAAGGAGATCGAATTGCGCGGAAACTATTTCGGCGAGTTTTCGCTCACCGTGGTCCTCTACGATCTGGACTTGGGCAAGGTCGACCGTGCTGCGGCCGAGTTTTACAAAGTCTTCAGCGTCCACGACGCCGAACTTTACGATGAACGCTACAATCTGCTGAACGCCTTCCTCGCCGCCGTTCCGGGAAACCACGCTTTCAATCTCCGCACTCTGTACCTGCTCAACACCAACTACGCCGACTTCTCCTTTTTGTTTACGCTGCACTCGGGAGAACCTCGCAATCCGCACCTGCACCAGGAATACCTGGCGGTGCTGGAGACCTGCCACAACACGCCTTATTTTATGAATCTGCACTATCACGACGTCGCCCACAGCATGATCCTGGGGCGGACCGGCTCCGGTAAGTCCTTCTTGTTGAATTTTCTCATCACCAACTTGCAGAAATACAAGCCGTACACCTTCATCTTCGATCTCGGAGGAAGTTTCGAGAGCCTGACACAACTGTTCGCCGGCTCCTACATCCGTGTCGGCGTCGACCCCTGCGCGTTTTCCATCAACCCATTCTCGTTGGCCCCTACCAAGGAGAACCTGGATTTCCTTACCTTATTCGTCAAGGTCCTGCTGCAAGGCTCCGCCGACTTCGAGCCCGATCCAGCCACCGACCGCGAAATCTATGCCCAGATCGAGAATCTTTATGCCGTCGATCCCACGCTGCGCACGCTCGGCGTGCTGGCCAACACGCTTCCCCGTTCGTTGTCCGAGCGCTTGGCCAAGTGGACGCGCGGCGGACAGTTCGGGTTTCTGTTCGACAACCCGGACGACACCCTCTCGTTTTCGCGCTTTCAGTGTTTCGACTTTCAGAGCATGAGCCAGGTTCCCGAGCTTTTGGAACCGTTGCTGTTCTACGTCCTGCACCGCGTTAACGCGGTCGTCCGCGACCGAACTATCGCACCGGTCTTTAAGGCTTTCTTCATCGATGAAGCTTGGGTGTTTTTAAAGAATTCCAGCATTCAGCGGTACGTCGTCGAAGCCCTCAAGACCTGGCGGAAACACAATGCCGCCATGATCCTTTCCACGCAATCACTCGACGATCTGCGCCGGTCGGATCTGCTCGACGTCATCCTCGAGAGCTGCGCGACGAAAATCTTTCTCGCCAATCCAGACATGGACCGCGAACTGTACCGGCGGCAGTTTCACCTGAACGAAACCGAGATCGAGCTGATTGCCGGTCTGCTTCCCAAACGGCAGTTTCTGATCAAGACCCCGGAACTTGCCAAGGTTGCAAACCTCTGCGTCGACCGGAAAAGCTATTGGCTCTACACCAACGATCCCTACGACAACCGCAAGCGCGCGGAAGCCTTCGCGGCGCATGGTTTCGAGAAGGGCCTCGAAGTTCTGGCCGGAGCCCCCACGTGACCCGGGAAAGAGACTTTGTTGGCAATTTTTCTCGGGAACTGGAGGCCTCAGGGTCGACCCGGCCCCAGCGAAGTCCCCAGCAGCAAAATCGTTTTCTGAGGAGTAAAACCATGATGCGGAGAACGTTTCGTCTTCGAAAGCGTAGTTTCCCTTTCCTGGTGGCACTGACGACGCTGTTTCCCGCGGGTTTGCGAGCCTCGCACACCCCGGCGGATGGCGTGACCGCGGTGCGTATCGTCAAAGTGGCCAAGGAAGACGTCGTCCCGGTTCGCGCCAAAGTCCGCTATTCCACGCTGCTCGTTCTTCCCGACAACGAGGAGATTCTCGATTTCACGACCGGCGACCGGGAATTCTGGATCATCAACGGCGCGCACAACCTCTGCTACATCCATCCGGCCCAGGCCGGCATTCGCAGCAACCTCAATCTCATTACCGCGAGCGGGCACGTCTATTCTTTCCTGCTCACCGAGATTAGCAACGAACCGAACGCCCAGCCGGACCTGAAACTCTTCGTCGAGCCCAAGGAGAACTCCGGCGCTACCAGCCTGCAAGGGTACGTGCGCGCGAGCGAAGCCGAAGCCTACAAGAAAGAACTGCAAACCCTTCGCGAACAAACCGAAACCCGTGTGCGCACCGCCGAGGCCGGCGTGGCCGAGCAAGTAAATCGCTTTCGTTCCGAATACGCCGCGAAGCTCCAGTTCGACTATAGGGTCGACGCGAGTGCAGGGCGCGAACCATTCCTGATCTCGGCGATCTACCACGACGATGCCTTCACCTACGTCCGCTGCGCCGCACGGGAAAAACCTGTGTTGTATGAAGTAAAGGACGGCAAGCCGAGCCTCGTTCAGTTCCAATTCGAAAGCGGCGCGTACATTGCCCCGAAGATCGTCGACAACGGCTACCTGGCGGTCGGCAAAAAGAAACTGGTGTTCGCGCGCCGCATCGCCCGTCAGTGAGGAAGCGGACATGAGCGAATCGATTCAGGACCAAGCTCCCAAGCCACCCGGCCTCCTGCCCAAGCACGTGCAGTCCTGGTTCATCTTCGGCCTTGCCTTGCTAATGGTCGTGATCATGTGGTTGACGGGCGGTAAGAAACAAGCCCCGCTGCGAACTGTCGGGAACCTGCCGCAAACCGTGCCCACCTCCGAGGTCAACGAGACCAAGATCGCGGAACTTCAAAACCGCATTCAAGAACAGCAACGCGAGCAACTGGTCGCCCAGAATGCGCTGGCGCAACAAAGCCGCATCCTCGGTGCCGCGGCTTCTTCAGGGCAACCTGTTTCGGAAGCGGGCGGCGCTCCGCCTGAACGCGCCGAAGACGTTATCCAGGCGGAGCGCAAGAAGCGAACTTATCTTTCACTGTTCGCTTCTAACGTGGCGTTGACCTACCGGAAGAACGCTTCGGCCGCGGGCACGGCCGGCGAGAATGCAACTCCTGGCGGAGTTACCCCGGTTCCCGAAGCGCTGCAACTCGCGCAACTGCTCAAAGACAGCCAACCGGGTTCTCCTCTGCCCACTGTCCCGCTCGCTACCCCCGTTCGCGCCCCCGCGAGTCCTGCGGAGTCCGAACCAAACAAAAAGGAGGTGCAGCCCCCTGCCGCCGCGTCCACTGGCGCTGCAAACGTGGCGGCGGGGAAAAGCTACGTTCTGTTTGAGGGCACTATCTTAGAAACCGTCCTGCTCAATCGGCTCGATGGCGCCTTCGCCGGCCCCGTCGAATGCCTGGTGACCGGCGACGTCTTTTCGCTCGACCGCCAGCACGTACTGGTTCCCGCAGGTAGCAAAGCTCTCGGTGAAACGCGAAAGGTCGAAGCGCTCGGCCAGACGCGCCTGGCCGTTGTTTTCCATCGGCTGCTCATGCCCGACGGATACTCCGTCAGTCTCGACCAGTTCAAAGGGCTCAACCAGGCTGGCGACACCGGTCTTCGCGATCAGGTCAATAACCACTATCTACGTATCTTCGGTGCTTCTCTGGCAATCGGCGCTCTCGGCGCCGTGGCGGAAGCGAGCACCGGAGGTCTACTGACGCAGTCCGGCACCGACCGTTTCCGGGAAGGATTCGGGCAAAGCACGGCCCAGTCTTCGGAACAGATTCTCGACCGGTTCCTCAATTTGCTCCCCACCGTCACCATCCGCGAAGGGCATCGCGTGAAGATCTATCTCTCGGGCGACCTGGCCCTTCCCGACTACCACCAGCACATCGTGCCTTCGGATATCTAGAACGGGAGAAAGGAACAATGGCCGTGAAACAAAAGACTGCGATTTTTCTGCTGCTGACGAGCTTCTGCGTGACGACCAGCTACGCGCAGGTTGGCGCGGTTGTCTATGACCCCACCAACTACAACAATGCGCTGCTCCGCTACTTTCAACTGCAGCAGCAACTGCTCCAGTTGCAGACCAGTTACTTCCTCGCCGTGCAAATGGCCAGAAACCTCCAGAATATGCCGGCGCGCTACCAAGCGCTGTTCTCCCAGTGGCGGAACTCCGCCGCCCAAGACACGTACGGCAACACCGCACCGTGGATCGCGGGGATCAACTCCGGGCAGGCGGTGAACGCCGGATACCAGCAGGCCACCACACCGTTGCAGGCTTACGACCCTGGCATTCTGGCGGGAATGACGCCCGACGAACTTCGGCGCGTGGAGTCGCAATATGCGTCGGTCGAACTCTCCGACGGGGCGAGCGAAACGGCCATGGCGGCCATCGGAGCCATCCGCAACAACGCGCCGCAGCTAGAAATGCAAATAAGCAACCTCCAACAAGACTCGCTCTCGGGTGATGCGGACCTCAACACCGAAGTCTCGGTGCTCAACAAGATCAATGCAGCAGGCGTCTTGACGCTTCGCACCGCTCAGGATTCCAACAAGCTGCTGGCTTCTTTGCTCGAGCAGCAAACACTCGCTGCCAAGCAACAGCGCGAGGTCACCACCAACACCATCAACGCCGACATCATCCGGCGCGCGACTTTCGCCGGCAACATCGCGGAAGTAACCGGCACCCTGACCGATTCGCTCCAGAATTTCCGCATGCCGTAGTCACTTTTGGGACCCGTACGCCGAAGGAGCCGTTCCTCCATGCAGACCGATTATCTTCAGTTTGTCTTTCAAGCCATCCGCCAGTTGCTCACCAACAATATCGGCTTCTTCGACGCTATGGGCCAAGGCCTGTTCCGTTCCTTCGCCACCATCCTCATCGTCTGGTACGGCATCAAATCCGCGCTGGCCGCTGCAGGCGGGCACAGCCCCTTCCACTTCGACAACTTCGCGAGCCTGCTGCTCACCATCAGCTTCGGTTTCGCCATGGTGAATTTCTACAATAATCCTATTCCCGGTATGGGCACGAGCTTCCATGGCCTCGTGACCGACGAAGCCCAGTTCCTGTCCGGCCAGATCGACCAGGCCCAACTGCAGACCGTCGTCACGCAAATCGCCGACTTTGAAATACGCATGGACTCACCAACCTGGGGCGACATTCTCGGAACCGCCATCTATGTCATCGTCACGATTCTGCTCGCCGCCGCGCAGGCGGTGGCCATCGTCGTCATCGCCTACGGCTTCATCGCTACCGCGGTGTGCGTGTTGGTGGGCCCGATTTTCGTCCCGTTTTTTATCGTTCCGAGGATGGAGTGGCTGTTCTGGGGCTGGTTCCGTTGTTTCCTTCAGTACGCCTTCTATCAAGTGGTCGCCGCGGCAGTCGTGTTCGTCATCGGAAACCTCATCGTAGGGGCGCTCCGTCTACCGCCGCCCGGGAGTCTTTCCACAGTTCAACTCTTGGCCTGGTTTCCCGTGCTCTTCATTACCCTTCTCGCTTCCATCTTTGTGCTGCTCAAAGTGCCGGCCCTCACCACGCACATTTTCAGCGGTACCGCTGGTGGCTCATCCGCCGAACTCCTCGAAGCGCCGGTTGCGGTCGCGAGGCAGTTCTCGTGAACCGCGATGCCAGCTTTGAAGATGCCAAGCGCTTGTACCTGGAATCGTGCGGCGACCCCATGGTGACCAACACCTATCTCAAGATCGCACTGGCCCTGCTCGCTCTAGTCTGCGTGGCGCTCGCGTTGATCGATCTGCGGACGATTCGCACATTTCAAAACTTCCGGCCCCTGGTCATCCGCATCGATGATCTCGGCCGCGCCGAGGCCATCAACTACCACAATCTCGAATACCAACCGCAGGACGCCGAAGCGAAGTACTTCCTTTCGCAGTTCTGCGCGCTCTACTACCGCCGCAATCGCTACACCATTCACGACGATTTCGCGAAAGCCCTGTACTTTCTCGACGGCAAACTCGCCGACGCCATTCTGGACGCCCATCGGAAGGACGATACGTTCCGTAAATTCCTCACCAATTCTTCACTACCGGAGATCGACATCGAAGTAAAGAAGGTTGCGCTCGAACAGATGCAGAACCCTCCTTTTCGTTCCCGCGTCGACTTCTACATGGTGTACTACGCGCCGGCCGATCGCAGTGAGTTGAAACGCGACCTGTACACCGCGAACTTTGTCTTTGTCTTCAAAAACCGCGTTGCCAATGAGCTGATTCCGATCAATCCCCTGGGCCTCACGATCACCTACTTCCGCGAGGACGAGGCGTTCAAATGATCGCCAACGCACTCCTCCTGACCATCGCGCTCCTGCTCGCGCTCGGCTTCTGGCTGATGGGCGAACTGAAGTTTCTGATTCCCTACCGGCATATCCTCATCCATCAGAACGGCACGTTGATTCTCGCGTGGGTCGCTGTCCTGTTCATGAACCTTTTTGCCGCGGTGTACGCGATCCAGCGCAAGCTCTTCCTGAAAGACACCGGGCGAAAGCTAGTGCACCTGGATAAACAAGCCGCCACCGGCCAGTCTTCGGTTCCCTCGCCCGAACGAGATCAGGAGCTGTGAAATGTCGCGCGATCCATCCCGCGAACTCCACCACTTTCGCCATGCGCTCGATGCCAAGCGCCGAACGCGAAGCGGAGCAGCGCGGCCGGGATCAACGGCCTGCCGCTACTCCCGAACGTCCCTCGGACCACGGACATCCAGTCAGATTTCCGATTCTTCCGCCCCAGCCTCGATCTGACCATTCCCGTAGCGTTCTGCACGATCGTGATCGCGGCTACCGGGTGCGCGCGTCCGAGATACGCACGTTGACGGATCTCGGCAGATTCCGCGTCGTTGGCGCGGAAGACCTCCTGCGGTACGCCTATTCCGGCGACCGCCAGGCCATGCAGGACGATCTGCGAAATCTTGTACGGCAAGAACTCATCCGCAACGGTACCTTCGACGGTTCAGAAGCGACCCCGCGCGAATTGCTGACGCTGAGTAAAGCGGGCTTCCGGCTGCTGCGCGCCAATCACCTCGTAGCCAAAGAGCAGGCGATCTATTGCGGTTTCGTCAACCCTCGCGAAACCAATCACGACGCCGATCTCTACGTGCTCTACCAAAAAGAAGCCTCGCGCATTCAAGGTCAAGGCGGACGTCCGGTCTGCGTCGTTCTCGACTTCGAGCTGAAAAAGAGGATTAACCACGCTTTTGCCAAGTTCGGAACCAAGGCGAGGAAGGAGATCGCCGAGTGCCACGCTTTGCGGGTAGTTCGGGACAAGATTCCCGTTCCCGATATGCGCATCGAATATGAACAGCCTGACGGCGAGATGGCGCGCGTCGATCTGGAGTTGGTCACCGAGCATTACCGGGGCCGCAGTATCGCCGCCAAGGTCCTTGCCGGATTCTCGCTCTACACCCCGCGCGGCGAAGGCGACCGCCTCCGCCGCATCCTCGACCAGCACGAGCTCACTGCGGAGATTCATTCCCTATGAACAACGATCCCGAAAACATCGCCGCCATCACCTCGCTCGGCTATACGCAAGAAGAAGCTCGCTTCCTCTATATCGTGGCCATCCACTCGGGTTACTTCGTGCTTCGCCAGTTTCTGACCTCTAGCGGCGCCAAATGCGGCAGGCGGTCGCATCAGTTCGCCACGAAGCTCGAAAGCCGTGGCCATGCGACCTGGCGGGAATACCACCGGACCGGCGGCGTCTACCACCTCGTTTCGAAAACGATCTACCGCCGGATTGGCAACGAGAATCTCCGCAACCGGCGCGGTCACTCTGTCGATTTTATCCGCACCCGTTTGCTGCTCCTCGATTTCATTCTGGCTAACCCCTCGCACGACTATCTCGAAACCGAAGCCGACAAGCTCGGTTTTCTTCTGCCAAGAACTTGGCATTCCGCGCACGGAGCTTCCCGCCAGGGCCTACGAAGGCGGTCCTCGCACAGTACCCACGCTTCGCTACTTCGTCGATCAGTTTCCCTTGTTTGTCGATCGACGCGACAGCTCTCCTATCCCCGTCGTCACCTTTTCGTACGTCGATCCCGGACAGGGCAGTCTCGCTGGCTTTGCGAGCCACATCCACACCTATCTCCCGCTCTTCCGGCAACTCGTGGATTTCTCCTTCCTCTATATAGCCGATTCACTAGTCCCTTCCGTGCACGCCGAACAGCGCTTTTTTTCCCTCGTGAAGGCGCCGCTCGAAGCCGATGTTTTGACCCAAGTTCTGCGGTACTTCCGGCTGCGCAGCGCATGGGAGCTGAAGAAATATGGATCGCTCTCGACCGACGATGTCGAATGGCTCAAGGAGGCGATGCACCGGTTTCGCGGGGACCCCTTCGACGGCTGGTGCCGGGCATGGACTTCCGGTGCTCTGACGGAACACGCATGGCGAAGGGAGTTCGAGCAAATGGGACCTCATCGCAACGTGACATTTCGAATGTGCCAGGTGGCCGCGAGCCGCGAAAGCAAGGGTCCCTCGGGAGGCAACGGAAGCAGCCCTCCACCCGGGTTCTTCGCAGGCAACTTTACCGTTGGCTCCGCCTCAGCGGTGAAGCCAACTGAGCGGGAAGAAAAGAGATGCGAAACAGACCAGCAACCCAAGAGGAGTTTCCGAGAGCAAGGAACTGCACAGGAGAACAACTATGGCCATCGTCAAGAGACCACCGGAATCCGTGAACCGCTCGCTGTCGCTCGAAAAACCCGTAAGCGAACTGCTTGATAACTACTGCAAGTTCGTCGATTGCACCCCCGACTACGTCGCAAACTTCGCGCTAAAACAAACACTGTCGCGCGATCCCGAATACAAGAAGTGGAAGGCATCGAACAACGAAGCCGGGGTCGCGGCCCGCGAGGGTGCGGCCAAGAGGCCCGCGTGATTCAACGGCTTCTCCAGGCTAAGAATCTGATCGCCTGCCTGCTCGCAGCCGCTACGGGAATGACTCTGTATGTAAAAGTCCCTTTCCCCGAGAGCAACTTCTTCCTCGAGTTGATTTTTCTGTGGTCGCCGCCGGTGTTCTTCGGATTGCTGTATTCCTACTACGTCTTTCTCTACACAACGCCCTACATCGTCTATTCCGTTGTGCTCTCGGGCTTCTACATCTTTGCCCTTAAGTTCAAGCGTCGCGTCCGGCCGGGGATGCTGCCACCGTACCCTGCGCTTCAGGACCGTGCGGCGCCGAGCGTTGTCATCGGCGAAGTGCACAACCCACGCAAGCTCGGCCCTGCCGAGGCGCCGCATTGGTTGGCCATCCCTGAACGCGGCTTGTTTACGGGTATAGCGATCTTTGGCGCAGTGGGCAGTGGGAAGACCACAGGGTGCATCTACCCATTTTCCGAGCAACTATTCGCATACAAGGCGAACGACAAAACTCGCCGAATTGGTGGGCTTGTTCTCGAAGTCAAAGGTGACTTTTGCCATAAAGTCCTCGGCATTCTCGAGCAGCACAACCGCGCTGAGGACTATATTGAAATCAGTCTCGATTCCGAATATCGCTACAACCCCCTGCACAACGATCTCGACGCCTACGCGCTCGCCTACAGCATCGCATCCCTATTAAACAATCTGTTCGGACGCGGCAAGGAACCCTTCTGGCAACAGGCTTACACCAACCTCGTGAAATTCATCATTTTGCTGCACAAGGTTGCCTACGATTACGTCACGCTGTTCGACGTCTACGAATGCACGATCTCGCCCGACGTTCTCGAACGAAAGATTCAGGAAGCCGAACATCGCCTGGAAGAGCGTTATTTTCTCCTGGTCACCCCTCAGCAGTGGATGGCTCATGTCAGCGAACTTAAGCTGTTCCATTTGCTTTTTGACCAGCCCACAGGAATGTATAGGTCCAAGGACACTCCTGGACTCCGATCATTTCTCGAGGGCAACTCGATCGAGTTTGAGTGCCTGAGTGAAGCAGGGTTCGACCAGATCGATACAGACCGGCAAGAGCAGCTGGCGGCCGTGAAGAGATGGTATTTCAATGATTGGAGACGCATCGAGCCAAAGCTCCGCACCTCCATCGTAGAGGGAATCTCCGTATTTCTTTCGCTGTTCGATGACAGTCCCGCGGTCAAGCGCACCTTTTGTCCCCCGCCTGAATGCTACGACCAACGAGCGAATGCCGATTTCCGGTTTGGAAAGCCGCTACCGTCGTTTGGCTGGCTTATAGAAAACGGAGCGGTATGTGCCTTGAATTTTCCCGTCGCGATGAACCCCGGTCTCGCCAAGGCCATTGGCGTCATGATGAAACTCGATTTTCAGCGGGCTGTCCTCAACCGGATTCCAGCAATTGAGGCCCATCCCGAAAAACACTTCCGTCAGGTCCTCTTTCTGTGCGACGAATACCAGCATTTTGCGACTGTCGGCGAGACCGAACCCGTAGGGGATGAGAAGTTTTTCAGTATGTCAAGACAGCCGAAATGCATTCCGATCATCGCGACGCAAAGCATCAGTTCGCTGAAGTCAGCACTACCCGGCGAGTCCTGGCGCACACTGTTGCAAACGTTCCGGACCAAGATATTCCTGGCCCTCTCCGATGATTTCTCGGCAAAAACTGCCAGCGAGCTCTGCGGTCGTGAGGATCTGCTAAAGACCAGCTACAACTTGTCAGAAAGCGGGCATGATGCGCACGTGAGCCTGCTCACCGGCAAGTCCATTTCCCACAAAGCAAACATCACTGCCTCCAAGAGCTACTACCCGCATTCCGATTTCCGATTTGATACCAAGACGTTCACAGAACTGAAGAATGCTGAGGCGGTTGTGATCGCCTACGACGGGCTCAATCCCCTGCCGCCGACGTTTTGTTATCTCAAGCCTTACTACAACGACCCTAATAAATCGTATTTTGAGCAACTCGCTGAGGGGGCACTGTGATGAACGGGTTCGAAACCATCCTTCCCTTCCTCAAACCGATCGAACATCTCATCGTCGACGACTCGATTAGCGAAGTCATGGTTAACGGAGGTGACTGCGTTTTTTTCGAGAAGAATGGCTTTCTCGAACGCGCTGAAGGTGTCTCCATCAGCGACCGCGCATTGATGGTCGCCGTGAAAAACATTGCCCGCCGGCTGGGCAATGACATCTCCGAAGCAAGGCCCATCCTTGATTCCCGTCTGCCCGATGGCAGCCGCGTCGCCGCGGTAATCCCTCCGTGCAGCTTGGGCGGTGTGACGCTCACTATCCGCAAGTTCAATACCAGGCATTTCGAAATGCGAGATCTGATCGAAGCAGGGACGATCGATCAATCTCTCGCTAACCGTCTTGAAGACTACGTCTTGTCCCGAAAGAACATCCTAATCACTGGTGGCACGGGAACTGGGAAGTCGACAACCCTGGGAATCCTTGCCAAATTCATTCCCGAAGACGAACGGATTCTGCTCATCGAAGACACCGCTGAGATCCAGTTGATCCACACGAACCTCGTCCGCTTCGAAGCTCGACGGGAACAGAGCGGCGTTCCCGCAGTTGCTATCCGCGACCTTCTTAAGGCGGCGTTACGCCATCGCCCCGATCGCATTATTTTGGGAGAGGTTCGCGGAGGCGAAGCGTTCGATTTGCTGCAACTGCTAAATACCGGCCACTCCGGCACGCTCTCGACGATCCACGCAAACTCGGCAAAGCAAGGGCTGGCTCGTTTCACGAGTTGCGTTCTCCAGAGTGGAATTGACCTGCCGTACGTCGCCATCAAGACCAACATCGGCGACTCCCTCAATTTGGTCATCCACATCGAACGCCGGCCGGGACTTCGGTTCATTTCCGAAGTCCTCGAAGTCAACTCGTACAGCCCACGCGCCGATCACTTTGACTATTGCCCCGTATTTCAGAAAGAGGAACCCAAACCGTGAGCAGCGGCGAAAATAAACTTCCGACGAGCGTATTGTCTCCGACCGAATATATCTGCGCCAACTATGAGTCTGGCGACCGGATCGCCGTCTTGGTGCGCAATGCCAGACGGAGGGAGACCACCCAGCGCATCAGCACCATCGCCAAGATAGCCGATACTCCGTTTCAGGACTGGTTGCGGTACAAAAACGAACGCGAAGGCTGCGACATCTATGTCGGCATGAATGCCCTCAAGACGACAGCGTTCACACGAACCAAAGACGACATACTTGCCATACGGCATCTCTACGCCGACCTCGATCGTGATGGTTCCGGGTCGCTCGCGGCGATTGAGAAGTCCACGGACGTGCCCACCCCGAACTATGTGCTCAACACTTCACCCGATAAATATCAAGTGATCTGGCGCGTTGAAGAAATCGACCTTGCCCAGGCAGAAACTCTGCTGCGCGCCATCGCTCGTGAATTCGACGGTGACCAGGCTGCAACCGACGCGGCACGCGTTCTCCGTGTCCCTGGCTTCCTGAATAAGAAGTATGACCAGGGCTTTCTCGTAGGGGCTCAACACCATTCGGACCGCATCTACTGTGCGAGGGATTTTGAGTTGCACACCGAGCCAGTCGATTCCACCTACCGCCGGCCGCGGCCTTCTCCGTCGCAACCACGGGGGTCGGAGTCACGCCCCATCAGCCAATCCGAGCGCGATTGGGCTTATGTCAAAAGCGCTCTCGCCAACGGCGCCGAACCGCAGGAATTGATCGCGCAATTGGCGCAGTCGCGAGCGAACGACAAATCCGATCCGCAATACTACGCGCGACTCACTGTAACCAAAGCTCTCGCCGATCTGCACATTCACAACACGGTTTCTGGCTGTTCCTCAGTTCCATTCGACGAAGACGACCGTGAGGCCCTGCACTAGGAATTCGAGTCCGAGTGCAGACCTCGTTGGCAGCCATCGGCAGAGTGAAATGGCACATGGCGCTCGGCACCGCCGGCTTCATTCTTTCTATGGTTGCGCTTCCGCGAAAAGCTCTTCAGTTCGCGGTGGATTTCTTGGATTTTGGTATTCGTGACACCATCCGGCGAAGGATTCTGTCGATTGACGTAGCCGCCGCCGATCGCTGGAATTTGATCGCCGCCGTCGCAAAGATTAAGGGCAAGCCCTGTCGGCCATAGATGGCTTGCTTGCGGCGACGGCGATCCACCACAACTTAACAATCGTCTCTCGAAACGTCGGCGACTTTACGAACACGGAAGTCCCGGTGGTGAATCCATGGGAACCATGACGATTCGCCGGACACATATTAGCCCGGACCGTAGCCCGCACCTTTTGCGTGACGCATCTTTATGAAGAGTGGGGATTCAAACCCCCGGTAGGAGTTTGGCCCCTACAACGGTAAAGCAAATTGCCCCCTGCTCCCGTCATGCCTCAAAGGCCGCGTTGATGGCTGCGCGCCGACCTGCGGCGTCGCTTTCACCGAAGACGTCGTCAAGATTGCTGGTCAGCAAAACCCCTATGGCGTGTGACCTGCTTGTTTCGTCTTGGCTTTCCGCTATTTCCGCCAGCGTTCCCTAGTTTTGCAGGATCGCCGTAAACGCGGACCGCACTCTCCAAGTCGTAAGGAACCACAAGACCGTAACGACTACAGCCAGCGGCAAACCGGCAGGCGCCATGAAAATGTGAAAGCAAAGGATGTTGACAATCACGGCCCCCAGAATCGTGAGAGCCAAAGGCACGTAGCGATTCGCGAGCAACAGGACTGCGGGGACTATCTGCAACAGACAAATCACTACGTAAAACCGAGATTCGAAGAGCGCCCCGAAGAACTGCGCTGCAACGCCCGTAGGCGGCGGCATGGGAATAAAGTGAAGGAACCCGTTGAGCCCGAACGTTAAAAAAATCAAACCAAGTAAATACCGTGCGATTGTAGAAGCGATCTTCATGCTCATCTCCTCGTGAACCGTGCCTTCCAGGCCCCGGTGTCTAATACATTGATGCAGATTGTATTGATATAGATACATTCTGTGGACAAAGTATTAGAAAAGGCTCAGCATGAGAGCTATGAGGAAAACGTCCCGAGACCCAGTGCATTGCTGGCTTGTTTGGAGGAAAGCTCACGAGGCGGCCTCCGACTATTTGTATAGAGGAATCGAGGAGACGGGCATTTCCGACACGGACTTCCGCGTGCTTGAGGCGCTACTGCATAAGGGTCCGCTGCCGGTGAACACAATCGGGCCGAAAGTCCACCTCACTCCCGGCTCCATCAGCGTGGCGGTCGATCGCCTGCTCGAAAAAGGACTCGTCAGCCGGGCGGAAAGCCCCGACGATCGGAGGGTACGCATCGTAGCTCTTACAAAAAGCGGTAAAGACCTGATTGCTCCAATCTTCCGCAAGCATTCCGCGGAAATCGGAAGATTGTTTGCCGATGCTAACCCCAAAGAGCTTCAAATCCTCGAAAAGGTCCTCAAAAAAGCCGGCAAGCGCGCAAGTGCGCTAGCTGAACAGAGAAGCAAGACTAGGAGTCGCTAAACCACTCCTCGCACCAATTTAAAACTTTCTCGCAGTTCGGGCTGCTACGCTTCAAACAATCGCGAGAGCGCAATGTAAATCGGCAAACTTTTTCCCGGACGGCAGTTTCGGGAACCCCAAGACGATCAGCTGCAATCGCGTGCTTCGCATCGGTTCGCGGGACGTATTTTGTTAGTATCGCTTGATAATGAAGACGGTTTTATCGTCAATGCGGTCTTGCTCGCCATTTCGGCGCAACTCGTCATCTCTTTTTAGAGCGTAATCGAGTAAGGCGTTGCAGATGTCTTTCGCCGAAAGCTGATGAAGTTCACGCATCACTACTTCAAGGCGGTTACGTTCCTCTTTATCGCCGCCACTATAAACTCCATCGGTGTAAAGAAAGAAAATGTCCCCTGCATTCATGAGCGTGAGCTCGACCACATCCGAGGATTTTACCCGTCGCTTCCGATAGTCCAAAGAGAGATACCGATTCCGGTCAGGATGGTCTTCCGGGATTTGTAAGCCGAGCGGGAGAAACTGCACCATCCGGCTCTTGTCCAATTCCACGAACCTGCCAAATTCCGCTGAGTAAACAAGTGGCGGCGGATGTCCAAAATTAACGAATCGAAAATTACCAGAAGGCCGGATTTCGCCATACAGCATCGTGGCGATTTCTTGCACACCATCCGTCAAACTTCGCCCGAGTGCATTGCGCGCCGTGGAGGATTGAGCCAGCCGTAGATTCATCCTCTCGAACAATTCCGGGGTAGTCTTCCCGCGGTGATCGAGTTCCGAGAGCATCAGCGCTTGAAACGTGTCATGGACAGTCGAGGCGATCTTGGCGGCAATGATTCCGTGGCCTTCGGCATCGACCAGGAGGACCCCGGCGGTGCTGCGTAACTCACGCAGGTCTTCGGCAACGCGCACCTGCTCCGAGCTTCGCGCTTCCCGGTAAGCGGTTTCCTTTTCTGAACTGAAGCCCGGGCGGGATTTCAGCCAGTTGACATGGTCGTCAACGGAGTTGCGGGGCGATGCACCGACCGCCAGCTTCTCCAGATACTCTTGCGAGCGTTTCACCGCGAGCTGGATGCGACCGTCGATGTCGTATCGTTGCTGAAAATTGATGTATTCAAATAAGTCGCCGCCCACCGCTCCGGCAGGAACCGAATTGCCGTACATCTCGATTCCGGGCAATTGAGGAATTGCGCCTTCCACCGGCATCAGGCGCTTGCGCAGATAATCGTCAATATTCGTCGGGATATAAGAGTTTCCCATCCCGACCACTTTAGCGCACCTCGCCATAGACGCCCAGACCCATCGAAATCAGATGCGCTTGGCCCGCCGATCAATTTGGACGCGGGCAGGATTCGTGTTGAGCTGTCAGACAACATATCTGACATCTTGTACGAGCAGGAGGCTTCAAATGAGGATGCCTATATAGGGCGTTCGCCGTTAGCGGGAGCTCCGGAATAAGATAGTACCGGATGAGAGTGCGCAAGATCGTTCACATCGACATGGACGCATTTTATGCGTCCGTAGAGCAGCGGGATGATGCCGGGTTACGGGGCAAACCCGTGGTTGTCGCCTGGCGCGGCAATCGCTCGGTGGTTTGCGCCGCCTCGTACGAAGCAAGACGATTTGGCGTGCGTTCGGCCATGCCGGCCGTTCGCGCGGAACGTCTTTGCCCTAATGGCGTCTTCCTGCCCCCGGACTTTCCGCGCTATCGGACTGTCTCGCGTGAAGTCCACGAAATCTTCAGGCGTCATACGGATTTGATCGAGCCCCTGTCGCTTGACGAAGCGTATCTCGACGTTTCGGACAACAAGACTGGCCTGCCTACGGCGACACAAGTGGCGCGCACAATTCGTGAACAAATCCGCACCGAACTGAGGTTGACAGCCTCAGCGGGCGTAGCGCCGAACAAGTTTCTCGCCAAGATCGCCTCGGACTGGCGAAAACCGGATGGGCTCTTCGTCATCCAGCCGGAACAAGTGAATTCCTTTCTGCTGCCGTTACCGGTGGGTCGTCTTCCCGGAGTCGGCAAGGTCACGGAGGAAAAGCTGAACGCCCTTGGCGCACAAACAGTGGCCGATTTGCGAAAGATGGATTTGTCCATGCTCGACCGCGGGTTCGGTCGCTATGGAGTACGTCTCTACGAGTTGGCCAGAGGAGTCGACCAGAGTGAGGTCATTCCGGACAGGCCGACCAAGTCCGTATCAGCCGAAGATACGTTTGAGCACGATGTGCCGTTGGCGGATATCGAACCGATGATCCGCCGCCTTGCGGAGAAGACTTGGATGGCGTCTCGGAAGGAATTGCGAATCGCGCGCACTGTGGTTTTGAAACTTAAGACAAGCGAGTTCAAGATTCTCACTCGGAGCCACACACCAAGTTCTCCACCTTCTTCGTCCGAGGAGTTGACGGCCATCGCGCTGTCGCTCCGCGAACGAGTCGGGCTTGGCCCACAGCAGAAGTTCCGCCTCGTTGGTGTAGGCCTCAGCAACTTCCTGGAGCCTGACGACGTATCCGCTCAACCCGGTCTTTTTAAGTGGGATTAGCACGAGATTTTACTACTGCTGTACCTAACCGCTCCGGTAAAAACCAGAGCTTGTGCGCAGGATCGTCCGGACGGGATGAACGGACCGACCGGCTGGGCATCGAATTGTCGCCGGATTTCTGCCGCGGTCGGGTACTTGTATTAGAGTTTATTTCGTGTTTCCACGTCAAAAGACCTGAGGCTTATTGTTGACGCCGGAATCGGACTCCCGTCTCACGCGTGCCAGGTTATGGAGCAGGGCTGCGGAATCTAGTGCTGCGCTTTTCTTTTATATTAATTTCAGTTTACTTGTCTGCTTAACGTCGGTTAATATCCTTCGGCATGCGGATGAGAACTCTGCCCAAGGCGCAGGGCATTACCCAACAGGACGTCGTTATCACCCACGAGGATGTTGATCGTGCACATGACCGGATTCGTGTGTCTGCGGCGCGCGCCCAGAGGGGCGTAGTTTCCAGGTTTCGTCTACTGTGGCTCCTCGTCGGACCCGGCATTCTGGTAATGCTTGGAGAAAACGACGGCCCCAGTATGATTTCTTACGCCGCGACGGGCGCACGGTTCGGAATTGGTTTTTTCATACCCTTCGTCATCCTCACGTTTGGCATGGCCGTCGTCGTACAAGAAATGACGATGCGTCTAGGTTCTGCCACTCATCGCGGTCACGCGGAATTGATCTTTGACCGCTTTGGACCTTTTTGGGGCTGGTTCTCCATGATCGATCTGGGCATCGGCAACTTCCTGACGCTTATCACTGAGTTTATTGCCATCCGCGCAGGGCTAGGATTCTTTGGCGTTCCCCCGTGGGCGGCGGTCGGCAGTGCTCTCGTATTCTTGTGGTTAGCCGTGATGATGCACCGTTATTGGACGTGGGAACGAACTCTGCTTGCCTTCGCCATGTTCAATCTCATTTTCGTCCCTGTGGCCCTGCTTGCGCATCCGAACTGGCACTCTGTCGGAAACGCACTTATCACCTGGCGGCCGCTCCCTGGCGGTTTGAGCCAGGATACGCTGATCATCGTGCTGGCCGACATCGGCGCAACGGTCACTCCGTGGATGCTCTTCTTTCAACAGAGCGCAACAGTCGACAAGGGACTCACCAGAAAAGACATCCATCTTGGCCGAATCGATACGATAGCGGGAGCTACGCTGGCCGCGATAGCCGCGGTCGCGACCATTCTTGCCACCGCTCCCTTGTTCGCTCACCACATCTCGGCGGAGAACCTTCAAGGTGCCGAATTCGCTCAAGCATTGCAGCCGTTGATCGGTCGATTCGGTGCGGCCCTGTTTGCCTTGGGCATCGTGGAAGCCGGAATGGTTGCGTCCGTGACTATTTCTATTTCTTCCGCTTATGCGTTCGGCGAAGTCGCCCGCAGGCCCCACAGCCTGAACCTGCCGGTAGGGCAAGGAAAGGCTTTCTACTCGGTGTTGTTCCTTTGCGCCGCAACTGCCGGAGCAATCGTCTTAATTCCTGGGCTTCCACTCGTATATGTGGTGCTACTGGTGAACGTAGTCGCAGTGCTGGCGATGCCTCCCGCGCTTGTGTTCTTGTTTATGCTTGCAAACGACCGCGAAGTCATGGGCGACCTTGTAAGTCCGTGGTGGGTGAACATACTCGCCACCAGCGTCGTCATTTTTCTGACAGTGGCTGGCTTGCTCTTCGGCATCAGCGTGATTGCTCCGAATGCCTTCGCGTTTCTAGGCGGAAAGTAGAGGGACGGAAGCATGCCTTTAAAGGGCAAGAGACACGGTTCGATCACCTCCACCGATCAAGAACTGGTTCTGTCCTCGCTTGAACCAGAACAACTCGCGGGGCTGAAAAAGCGCCTTATACCGCGGCGTCAGCTAAGAGGGCTCGGGGCCTTCGTGATGTGGTCTCTACGAGTATATCTGCTGCTTATGATGGCGGTCGTTATCTACCAAGTCTTGAGCAGCCCACATTAGGATCAATGGTTGGTGCGCGTACCTTTTCCGATCGAGCCTTGCGGGCTCATCCGTTGACTTCCAGTGGGTTTCCAGCTTGCTTGCTTCACAAAGCGGATGTCGTGGCGGGCGCCGAAACTAATTCGTCTTCTTCGCGGGCCCCGGATCGTCCGGCCCAACGAAGTTAACCAGAAAGGGTCCGATTCCGCTCACCTGCACGACGCAATCACCCTTGCACTGCGCGTAGTGCCTCATTTGCGGAGGCGCAGAAATGAAGCCGCCCGTGGGAATTTCTTTCATGGCAGCATCGTCCCACTTTGCGCCCATACCCACCAGAAACGAGCCCTTGATCACCGTTACGTTTTCTGTCGTCGGATGCCAGTGCGGCGCAATCTTTGTCCCGTCGGTGCCGGAAAGCCGGATTGTGAACGAACGGCCGGCAGTCATCGGGTCGCCCTGCAGAATCGCAATCTTCAGCGTTCCGCCCGTGTCCACCGACGGTGTCCCCGCCAGCGCTGCTGCGGGAATATCCATCCATTGCTCGGAGCCCGGCATCACCGGTCCGCTCGCCGCTCCCCCGCTCTTTTTCGCGGGCGGCGTCTGAGCCCAACCCGCAACCGCGAGTAACACGCATCCACCCAGCACACCAAGTCGTTGCGTCGTCATGGATCATTCCCCCGTGAATTGAAGTTCCTGAGCGACATTGTATCTTGCAAACCGGGCGTCGTTCTGGTTGGGCGCAGATTACCACACGGTCGAGGTGTGGGAGTACTTGAAGCACTCGCTAAGAAGGCCGCCTAACCTTGGTGGGGATATAGGTACGCCTACGCCGGTCTAGATGGGTCTTGACAATTAACGGCCTTCTTGGCACTATTCACTAGGAGGATTTTATGGGTGCAACAAGACAGGTCGGGCTCAATATGCCGACGGCTCTCTATAAGAAACTCAAGAAGCTGGCCGACGACAATGGTCAGACGACCACCTACGTCTTGGAGCAGGCTGCAGAGCACTATATTCGGTACGTCGCCCCGACCCAGAGCACCGTTCGCCCGGAGTTCATGGCGCACGTCAGAAAGTCGATGAAGAAGAACGATAAGCTGCTTCAGCTGCTGGCGAAGTAGTGCCCCGCATTTTCCCAACCGTGTCCGAAGCGATCGAGACACATCGGTTGGCGATTCAGGAATACGGTGGACTCGATGGTATCCGTGACAAAGGATTGCTGGAATCCGCTGTCCTCCGGCCGCAGACCGGATACTATCAGCATATCTTCGAGGAGGCCGCTGCTCTGATGGAGTCCTTGGCGCATAATCAAGCTTTCGTAGACGGCAACAAACGAGTCGCTTTCTTGTTAACGGACTCCTTGCTTCGAGCCAACGGATATTTTCTCGACGTCGAGCCGGTTAAAGCGCACGCTTTCCTTGACGGCTCCGCCAGTCAGAAAGAAGGCCGTTTCAATCGGACTGTTGAATGGATTAAAAGCTCAGTCAAACCGCTCGAAGACTAACACCCAACCAGCAGCATTTAATTTTCTGCCATCAAAGCGCCTGTTGTTCCGGGCACACTTGCGAAGTTTACGGTCGTCCCCTACACTCTGTCCACACGATCGAAACGATGCTCTCCTGAATCGCTACGGATTGCGTGCAGTACAAAATACCCCTCGGCCGTCTTTGACTGGAGGCGGCTCGCCGACAACTTGAAACAACTTCTTGGTCACTGGAAGAAGTCGCTGATATTTGTGGTTTCGGAAGCGCCGAAATTTTGAGGCGCACGTTTTTGCGTCGTTTATATACTACGCCCGTAAAATATCGGCTGTCCTTCGGACGCCGACGCTAGCCCAGGTCCTCGTTTGCCAGGAATCGCAATCTTTCTCGTGAGTACCTTCATCCCTAGCTGCCTCAAGCTTGGCGAAGCCACGTCTGCGTTTGGGTTACGCGGCGCAATGAATCAACTCCGTTCGAAAAGATATAACCAACAAATTCAGATGGTTGCACGCCTCTACAACCAAAACGAGTCTTCGAGTCGCAATCCGTCGACAGCACCCTATTTCGCGGTTTTGTAACAAGATTACTCACGTCGGGATATTATCGACACGCGGGCGGTCAGCAATTCCGAACCGCTCACGATACTGTCCCGGTGAGAGGCCCACAATGCGATCGAAGACTTTTCGAAACGCTCCATGATCCTCGTAGCCGACCTGCCAAGCAATCTCGTTGACTGACTGCGTCGAAAACTCAAGCGCCTCGCGCGCCTTGGCTATCCTCACGTGCTGTAGATATTCGTTCGGTTTCAACCCGGTTGCCTTGCGGAAACGACGTAGAAATGTTCGCTCTCCGAGTTTCGCACACAAGGCCATCCTATCAACCGTCACTCGCTCGGCATAATGCACCTGCACCCAGTGCTGAGCCTCTAGGGCGGCGGAGTCGCCGTGCTCTAGTCGCGGGGCGAACGGCGAGTAGAAACGTTGCTCGCGGCCAGCCGCGTCCACGAGAAAGTAACGAGCGGTCGCCAACATAACGGTCGGACCAATCCACCTGTGAATCAGTCGGAGTCCGAGATCGATCCACGCCATAATACCGCCTGCCGTGACGATGTCTCCGTCGTCGATCATCAGCTTGTCCGTGTTGACATGGATCGCTGGGAACAGGTGCGCCAGCCGTTCCGCGTGAATCCAGTGAGTTGTAGCTGAGCGCCCGTTCAGAAGTCCGGTTTCGGCGAGTAGAAATGCTCCGGCACAGATTGAGCAGAGAATGGTTCCCTCGACGTGCCGCGCTGCAATCCACCGGGCGTGTGATCGAAACGATTTGCCACAGGGTTCGGTGTTCAGGCTTGGAGGGAGGATCAAGGCGACCAGAAGTCCGTGCTTCGCCAAATGCTTATGTGTGTCGAAGACTCGCTTGAGTTGATTTCTGTTTCCTTCGACACGCCAATGACTCGTCCGCAGTTCTCTCGCGCGGGGGCCTCCGCGTTCCGCGCTCAGGCGATTTGCAACCATGAATAGATCCGTTAGGCCAGCCACAGCGGACGCCTGTGCTCCGGGGTAGAGCAAGATCCCGACTTCGGTGACTTTTCGCAGACCCTCTTTGTCACTTTTGCCCTGAATTTTGTCAGTTGCGCCCATTGTCAAAATCCTTTGTTGAGCGCCTAATACAAGGCGCTCGGGAATAACGGGCCACATGATGGTGCTGGCGAGCTTTCTCTTCGCTAACACGTTGGCCCCTAACTCCAGCGGCGAAGGGAGTCCCACTCGGGGCTATCAACGACACCATCCAGAATGACGACGCGAGCTTGAGAGATGAAAAACGATAACGCAACGCAGCTCGAAAGACCATTAGCACAATCTGAGTCCAGGCCAAAGGTTGGCCGCGAGGATATCGTGGAGATTTCATGGCCAAAGACCCTTAATTAATGCTCGATGTGAAGAGGAGAGAGCTCATGCCTACGATTACAACGAAAGACGGAACAGAGATTTACTACAAGGACTGGGGCAACGGTCAGCCCATTGTTTTCAGCCACGGCTGGCCGCTCTCAGCGGACGATTGGGACACCCAGATGTTGTTCTTCGGTCAACGTGGCTACCGTGTGATTGCTCACGACCGGCGGGGTCACGGACGTTCCAGCCAGACCTGGGATGGCCATGATATGGATCATTACGCCGACGACCTGGCGGCGCTGACCGCACATCTCGACCTCAAGGATGCAATTCACGTGGGTCACTCGACCGGCGGGGGCGAAGTGGTGCATTACCTGGCTCGCCACGGCGAAAGCCGGGTGGCAAAAGCAGCGATTATCAGCGCGGTGCCGCCCCTGATGCTGAAGACGGCGGCCAATCCGACCGGTCAGCCCAAGGAGGTGTTTGACGGATTGCAGGCGCAACTCGCCGCCAACCGAGCCCAGTTCTTTTACGATGTGCCCGCTGGACCGTTTTATGGTTACAACCGGCCCGGTGCGAAGCCCTCTCAGGCGGTGATCTGGAATTGGTGGCGTCAGGGCATGATGGGAGGCGCCAAGGCGCACTATGACGGCATCGTGGCCTTCTCCCAGACGGACTTCACCGAAGACCTGAAGAAGATCACCGTGCCGGTCCTAGTGATGCATAGCGAGGACGACCAGATCGTGCCTTATGTCGCGGCTGGACCGCTATCGGCAAAGTTACTGCGGAATGGCACAATGAAAACCTACAAGGGCTTTCCGCATGGTATGCCCACGACTGAGGCCGACACGATTAACGCCGACCTGCTGGCGTTTCTGAAAGGCGCGGCGACCAGAGCGGCGGTCTGACTGAGGGAATTCGGGATTCTTGCAGATTCGTCGCCCCTAAGCGTCAGAAAGTGTGAAGCTTAGGCCGTGCCTCGGATGAGTTCGGCGTAGAACGGTATGACTAGCAAATTCGGATGGTTGCAGGACTCTGCAATCAATTGTTCTTTCCTGTGAACAAGTTCCCACTACCCTGCAACCGTCCGAATTTGTAGAGGAACGCGTCCCCGACGGGCTGGGGCGCTCCTGCCCGCCAAGCGTAGCCGAAGGTTCCGTGCATTGAGTGCGTGGATTTCCTGCATACATGCATCACGCGTCACGAACACTACGTCACCTGGGATCTGCTTAGGGCTTTGCCATGCTGGCGGGACCGGCGACAGGAGAAGCTGCCGCCTGTTTGGGAGCGGCGATGCCCTGCTTTTCGTCGACGCCGAACAGCAGATAATTGCTGAAGCTGTGCCGCCGATGTATTTGTCGCTTTCCCCATGCGAAATACACTTCCGCACTTTGCGGCAACCACAAGGTCACCTGGCCTTGTTGGAACTTCACGGGACCATATTCAATCGAGGTGTGCTCGGCAATCAAGCGGATTTGCGGCATAGGTGCAACGATGTCGGTTTCCATTCTCACAATCTGATAATTGTCGGCAGAAATCCATGCACGCCCCTTCAGCGCCACAGGATAGGACGGGCCTTTCATCCCGAATTGATACGATTTGATGGCATTCGGCTTGCCCGGCCTCTGCCGAAAATGAATTTGCCACGCCAGCCCACTGTTAGTTCGCGCTAAACCTTCGCAGGTCATCTCATAATTCGAAGCGTAATATTGGTGGAAAATCAGGACCAACGCCGGTAATCCACTGGTCACAATTCCGTCGGGAAAATCCGCCTGCGCGCCGCCGCCGTTTCGGTATTCGGTCACGCTCAGGTATCCCTTGCGGGAATCTTCAATGGAAACCAGATAGTCGAATTTCCGCTTTTCAGGGGCTAACGCAATTCCATACTTGTTTATCGACTCGTGGGTCAGCGTTTCGGTAGCTGTGAATCGGTCCACATCATGGACGAAATCAGCGAGTTGGTCGCCCGCCTTCTGAAGGACATCGTCCAAAGGACAGGGGGCGCCCGGTTCCACGGGAGGCATATTCTCATCCACGTCAGGCGGAAGCCAGTTCATTGGAACCGCGAAAGCGGCGGCGTTCGTTGGCACGTCCGCGCCTTCGTCCTCCGCAATCGAAGCGCCTGCCGCAGTGCTCGTGGTTGGAAACGCTTTCAATCTCCCCAGCAGTTTCGCGGCGTTCGCGTCCGCCGGATGGCCCTGGACATAATCTTGCAAAATGTTGATCGCACGATCTTTGTCTCCACTCTCAAAGAGTGCATGCGCTAGAAGCGGTTGCACTGACACCGCGTGCTCATGGTCCAATTCCAGCGCGCGCTCGGCCTCTTTCACCGCATCGTCGTGCTTGCCCTGAAACAAGTCCGCCTGCGCCAGCAGCATGTGTGCGCGCCAAGACGACGGCTCGATTTCCACGGCACGCTCGAGACGCGGCTTTGCTTGCGCCGCCTTTTGTTCGCGCAGCAGGTCCTGGCTCAAAGCAAGCAGCGCGTTCAAGTGACTGGGATTCAGTTCAAGCGCCCGCGTCCAATACGACCGTGCTAAGGTCATGTCGTTCATTCGCGATGCCTGCACGCCAGACAGGTACTCCACCTCAGCGCTGTTGGGTGCGTCTCGCTGGGCCGCTGCCAGGTTCCGTTGCGCATCGATCAACCTGTTCGCGCGCAACGCTTCCAACGCCCTGCCAATGTCCTTTTGCGCCTTCGGATTCAAGGCCGCAATCCCCCGGTCAGACGCGGCCGCTTCCTTGTCGGCCATGGCCTGCAGGTCAATCTTGACCTTCACTTCGGTGTCATCCAAGACTTCGAAAGCTTTTTTCGAGGTTTCGTAACCCGATGCCACCACTTGCGCGGTCAGCTCACTTTTGGGGACGTTGGCGAACCGCGCTTTGCCGCCGTGGGCCATGACGGTCATGAAGACTTGGCCGTTGCTCTTGAGCAAAGTCACATAAACGGCTCCGCCAATCGCCGATCCGTTGGGCCCTTCCACTTCTACTTCAACGGAAGAAGGAACAAAGAGGTTTTCCGAGCCCACATTGAACCCGCCATTGTATTGGCCATTGCTCTGCGGTCCTGGCTGTTGGCCTGACACCGCTTGCGCGGACAACATTGATCCACAACCAAGCGCGAGTGCAATCAAGGAATATTTCACAGAACCTGTCCATTGGCCCCGGTCATTCGAGCGGAGGTCGTAGCGATGCTTTCATACTACATTACAGTGCCATAAACGGCATCTTTTTGTTAATACAGTAATGGAACTACGTAAAGACAGCAGTCAGTGCAGCGATGGGGCACAAGTCATGAGAAACATTTGGCGTAGTCTACGGATAACCACGTGATTCCAATTCCGGCCGCCTGGCTGAAATACTGGCAATCTTCCCGCCAGTCACCTCGGCCCGGGCCGATGTTTTTGTAATCTTCAATAAACTCGATTGCGCGGATGTACTTCACCATCGTGAATCCAAGCTGCGTTGCGACGCGAAGCCGGAGCGGCGCTCCGTGCAGTGATTGGCAGCGCCTAACCGTTCATTTCGTCGGCAAGATTCGTCCGCAGGTCTTTCACCAACTCCAAGCGAATCGTGCCGTCGAAGTATCCTGGCCCTTGAGCGCGTGGCTCCGACGTGGATTCGGGAAATATTTAAATGGGAACGACAACGCATGGTGCGGAGGTCATACCGCTTCTGGGTTGTGCCAACCTCCAACATCTGCAGCCAACCGGTCGGCTTGTGCGGGCCCCCAGCTTCCCGGCTGGTATTCATCGAGAGGAGTAGCATCCCCGAGAACCGGATCAACAATCGCCCAGGCTGCTTCCACAGCGTCCTCTCTAACAAACAGCGTCGCGACCCCCCGCATTGCATCCGTCAACAAATGCTCATATGGCGCCACCTCCAGAGATTTATCGATCGCGACTGCGGAGAGCTCCACAGGAGTCGAAACCAATTCCCTGCCAGGACGTTTTATCTGGGCGCTCATCGCCAATTCAAAATCCGGACTAAGCCGAAACCGCAGGTAATTGGTCTCTGAAGCCCGCGTTCCCAAAGGGGGCTTTTTCAGCCTGACCAAAACCTCGGTCGCGGTGACCGCCATACACTTGCCGGCCCGGATCAGAAAAGGCACATCCGCCCAACGCCAGGAATCGATGTGCATTCGTACGGCGCCAAAAGTCTCTATCTTGGATCCGGGCGCCACCCCTTTTTCCTTGCGGTAGCCGGTGAATTGGCCGCGCGCTGCGTTTGCGGGTTCAATGGGCGGAATCATTCGGAAGACCTTCACCTGCTCGTCATGCAGCGCATCCGCCGATAAACTCGTTGGCGGTTCCATTGCAAGAAGCGCAACAACTTGGAGCAGATGGTTTTGTACCACGTCGCGAATCGCGCCCGTTTCGTCATACATCCGACCTCGCCCAGCCACACCAAACGATTCCGCCAAGGTGATCTGCACGTTGTCGACATAGTTGCGATTCCAAATCGGCTCCAGGAACGTGTTGGCAAAACGGAAGAAATACAGATTCTCGACTGCTTCTTTTCCTAGAAAATGATCGATTCGGAAGATCGCGGGCTCGGGAAAGACGGAATGCAAGGTTGCATTCAGCCGCCGCGCTGAGTTCAGATCGCGTCCGAACGGTTTCTCGACAACGATTCGAGCATTTCTCGCACAACCGGATTTTCCCAAGTTTTCGACAACCGCTGCGAACAGATCCGGCGGAATCGCTAGGTAGTGTAGAGGACACTGAGCGGGTCCCAGGGCCCGACGCAGCCTCTCGAACGTTTTTGGGTCCTGATAATCGCCATCAATGTACTGAAGCTGCTTCATCATCTTCGCGAAGGCGTTCTCGTCGATCCCGCCGTGCTGAGTGACACTCTCCTTGGCACGGTCGCGAAGCTGCTCGAGGCCCCAGCCCGATTTGGCAACGCCAATTATCGGAACGTTCAGTTCGTCGCGGCGAACCATCTCTTGAAGAGCGGGAAAGATTTGCTTGGAGGCTAAGTCGCCCGTTGCACCGAAAAATACTAACGCGTCGGAGTGCGGGAGTTTTGACGAATCGATGCTGGCCGGCTGCGTCCCGATTAAAACCACCGCCTTCATCATCTTTTCCTCTTTCAATACAAGATGGGCGGGGATATCCACTATACATCACACTCAGAATCTTGGAAGAAGCCCTCACATGGTTCGAGACAGCGAACGCTGCAACCTGGCCTGTACACCGTAGACTAGGTTCCAAAACCCCGCGAAGGCACAATCTGCAAGTCGTTGATTCAGCGCCCGCCCGAGAGGGATCGTCGGGGTTCAGAAAAGAAATGATTCTGTGTAATTGACTGCATAACAATGTCCGGAAGTCCGACGCGGAGGCGGGTTGTGGGGCGACTTCGGCCCAATCAGCACGAGTTGTACGCTATGCTAGAAATCCCACCACACGAAGAAGTTCATTGCAGCACCGATAAACTCGTGTAATCGATGATGATGGAGAAACTCGATCGAATCACAACTGATCCTGCTCGGATGCCTCCTAGTCTCTGTAACGTCTCAGGTACTCTCCGGGAGGCAAAACAAGAATGCCCTCGACCCTCTTGCCGAAGTAGGATCCAAAGTGCCGAAGGTCCCCAGTCAAAAGATGAGTGGCACGAGCTTCGGTAGCAGCCAATAGGATGGGTACGTCCTTCCCTGGCAACGAAACCCCTTCCGGAAGTTCGTGCTTACCCGCATCGAAGAGCTGAACCTTTCCGGCCAGCCTGACCAGCCGGGTTTGTTGAACTCCATTATTAAGATTAATTCTCGCTTCTTCCAGCGCATAGCGAGAGCTACACAAGATAACTTCTCCAAGTTTCCAAAACTTAAGAAGTCTTCTATCGGACCTGTATACTGCCGAAAATAAGACATTAGCATCGAGGAACAAGCGGGCCATTTTATGCCGGCCGTCGATGGGGAATCGAATCCGGGTCTATACCGAGCTTCTGGACTTCTGTCCGTGCCTTGCGATAATCCACAGCATTGATCGCATTGGAAAGAAGAAACTCCGCTTTGCGCTCGGGGGTGTACTTTTCAATCGGGACCACAACGGCAGGGCGAATTAGAATACCGTCTTCCCGTTCCTCCGCGGTGACGATAGTACCCTCTTCAAATGCCGAAACGCCTTCGCAATTTGGCGGGGACCACGATTGCGCCTCTCTGACTCCCTTGCATTCCGTAACACTCCTGCTTGGCAGCCAGGTGCGCTGACCCTATTTTGTGTTGAGATGAATGACGCAGACGCCTGCCAGTCCCTCTTGCCGCTCGCGAGAGACCTATGTTACATACTCTAGGCACTTATTTACATCTGCCGAGGATTTGGTACACTGTTCCTGAGGGCATCATGCAAAACTCAAAAGCCGAAAGGCTTCGCAAGCTGGCGTCGAAACGCCAGATCGTAAGGGCCAAAGATGCCAAGGAACTCGGCATTCCCCGAACGTATCTCCCGCGGCTGGCTCGCCGGGGGGACCTGGAAAGGGTGGGCCGCGGTCTCTATTCCTCTCGGGATTTCTCCGGAACCGAGAACACCTCCCTCGTCGAGGCGGCTTACCAAATCCCCAAGGGAATCGTCTGCCTGCTCTCCGCACTCCGGTTTCACAATTTCACCACGCAGTCTCCCCATGAGGTCTGGATGGCGATCGGTCACAAGGCTTGGGCTCCCAAAGTTTCCTCTCCGCGCGTTCGCATCGTGCGCATGTCCGGGCCCACCCTTCACTTTGGAATGAAAGAATATTATCTGTCCGGCGCAACGCTTCGAGTGTTTTCCCCGGCAAAGACGGTGGCCGACTGCTTCAAGTTTCGCAGCAAGGTTGGCCTCGATGTCGCCATCGAAGCCCTCAAGGAATGTCGCCAGCAGAAGAAAGCCTCGATTGACGAACTCGCTGCCGCCGCCAAAGTCTGCCGCGTCGCCAATGTCGTGCGCCCGTACCTGGAGTCACTCTAGTTGACCAAACCGGCCCCAAAGAACCTCACCGCTTCCGTCCGCCAGAAGCTCGCGAACCTCGCGCGCGAGCGCAACGTGGATTTCGCATTAATCCTCGTCAAGTACGGGCTTGAGCGCATTCTCTTCCGGCTGAGCCGCTCCCGTCACCGCAACGATTTCATTTTGAAAGGCGCACTGCTCTTTGAGTTGTGGACGGAACAACGCTATCGTCCGACAAGGGATGCTGATTTCCTCGCTCGCGGTGACAACGCCCCGGAGCGCTTTGTCCATATTCTTCGGGAACTCTGCGTTTTGGATGTCGATCAGGACGGCCTGAGCTTCGATGCCCAGAGCGTCGAAGCGGAACGCATATCCGAGGATGCCGACTACGAAGGCGTCCGGGTGACCTTGGTTGCGTATCTCGAACGCGCAAAGATTCCCATTCAGATTGACATCGGCTTTGGCGACATCGTCACACCCGCACCTTCCGAGACCAGTTATCCCGCGCTCCTGGAATTCCCTGGCCCGCGTTTGCTGGCCTATCCGAAAGAAACGGTCGTTGCCGAAAAATTCGAAGCACTTGTGAAACTCGGAATCGCCAATACCCGCATGAAGGATTTCTACGATCTGGAGGTTCTGTCCCGTACGTTCGCGTTTGAAGGAAAAACTCTCGCCCAGGCGATTCATAACACGTTTCAAAAACGTGGGACTGACCTTCCGGTGGCAGGTCTGCCCGTCGCCTCACGTCCGAGTTTTATGACGACGTAAACAAGAAACGGCAATGGACCGCGTTTTGCGCGAAGAACAAGTCCTACGTCGAGAAGATTGAATTCAAGGCGGTGATCGAAGACATCCGAAACTTTCTCGCTCTCCCGGTCCGCACGGTCCAAGAAGGACATTCGTTCACGAAGACGTGGAAGCCCGGCGGCCCCTGGCGTTGAAACTGTTATCAATGCACTTCGTTCGAGTAGCTCTCAAGACTCGGAACGATGCGAAAGATACAGTCGCCGTAAGTGCTGAAAGAATGGAGCGGCCTATCGGAATCGAACCGACACCTGAACCTTGGCAAGGTTCCGTACTACCACTATACTAAGGCCGCTTAACTTCAATTCTCTTTATAGCATGCTGGTCCAGCAGCGACAAGTACTGCCTGCCGGATCGCCTTCGTACATTCAATAGTAAACTATCAATAGTAAACCATGGAAAGCTGCGTGGTCAGGAAACTTGACTGACGCGAGCCGATTTGACGACAGGCGACCGCCGTTGCCGCTCGGCAAAACGCGAGGCCTTGTCCCTGTCGGTGTACACGCGCCCAAACTTCTCGCCATCCGCGTAGTAGACGGTAACGAGCCAATGGTGGTGTTTCCGACGTCGATCCTTGCCGAAAGTACTTTTCTCTTTGCTGGTCGTTTTCTTGGTCGCCATTTTTGTCACAGTAATTTTTCCTGTACTGGAAGGTCGTTGAGGTCACTATCGCAGGTAAATAAAACTCGTGCAAGTACCATAGCAGATAGTTACGTGAACTCTATCATAACAGAACTCGTAGCCACCAGGATTTCAGAGCCGCCGATGAACGGAAATATAGCCTTACCCAGAGTGTGAATGCAACGCAGATATTCGGGACCCACAGTCAGGTTTTTTGGCAGCCCATCAACACGGAGTCTGAAACCAGCAGGGGCTCAGACTCAACCATGCGGAGAAGCCGGGAAGCCCAGAACTCGAAATCGGGGCATAGTATCATTCTCTGCAACCTCACCCCGGAGCTGATCCTCGAGGGGCTTGGAAACCGAACCAAAAGGCTTCGGAAATGACGTTTCGTCAGCCTCTGGCGCATCCGACAAGCGGCGGTAAAGTGCCCGTTTTTCGTCAATTCCCGCTTGCCTACAACCGACACGTAACGGACAAAATCGTTACACCCGCCAGGCAGCCCTCCAGCATCTAAGCAAGTGCGGCAATTGGCCGGGTTGAAACAGTTGCGATCCATGAAACTTTTGTCGAATTCTTACGTCTTTATAGGTGAGGACAAAGCTAAGCTATATGTGGCGGAGAAATGTGATGACCATGAACATACAAAAACAGCCGCCTCTTCTGGAAGACCTCCGGAATCATTCCCAAGAGCAAGTTTCCGAACTTCGCGCGCTCTTGAGCATAGGCGCGCCTTTGCGGGCCGATGCGCGGCGACCGGGTTTTTTTGAAGTGGATGGCGATACAGACGTTTTTTACATCTTTAAGTACCCCACCGGCACGAAAGTGCTTCTGTTGGGAGTGTGGGAGCGCGACCGCGTCGCCGAATTGGCGGCTTGTGCGTGTAGCGCGGCGTAGTCCGCGCGTCTCTTTTCAGACCTTACAGATTTGCGACAAACTTTTTCCAGAGCGCGTTGCGGCGAACCCGCAGCGCGTTTTGCTTTTAGTCCTCGTCCAGTTTCAGCGACGAGGAATTGATGCAATAGCGCAACCCGGTAGGCTGCGGCCCATCCTCGAAGACGTGGCCAAGGTGCGCGTCGCACTTGCTGCACTTCACCTCCGTGCGCGACATCCCGTGACTTCGGTCGGTCTCGGTTTCTACCGCGCTGCCTTCCGCGGGCGCGTAAAAGCTCGGCCAACCGGACCCCGAGTGATACTTGGTTTCCGAACGAAACAGCGGCTGACCGCAGCAGACACACTTATAGGTCCCCGCGGTATCGGCGTCTTCGTATTCCCCGGTAAACGGCGGCTCGGTGCCCTTCTGGCGAGTCACATGATATTGATTCGGTGTAAGTTGCTTCTTCCACTCGGTATCGTTCTTGCGAACTTTCTCCTCCATCTCAGTCCTCCGGAGTGTTCCAGTTGGAAACAATTCCAATGCAATATCTGATTCGCCGCACCGCCTTGACGTTGCAGCCTGATATGCCAACATTAGAACAGGAACGTGCCCACTACGAAAGAAAGCGCCCCGGAAGGGGCGGAAAAGCAGTACGCCGATAAACGGCGGAGCCGCCGGGCGAAGATTGCCCGAACACTGCGGGTGCGCCCATCCGAACCAAAGGATGAGCCTTTCGAAGACTTGCCGGTGAGCATCAACGTGTCGAAGGAAGGAATTTTGTTCAAGACGCGGCAGGCGACCTACTATCCCGGCATGCGCGTGTTCGTGACCTTTCCCTATAGTTCTCCGCACGATCCGATGAATTGCGAATATGTGGCGCAAGTGGTGCGGGTCGACAACCTGGCCAACGGCAGGTTCGGCGTCGCCGTCAACCTGCTGATGACCGTAAACTATAACCTCGGAAAACCCGGATCATCGGGCCGCAGTTGATTGCCCGCTTTTGCGGCCGCAAACAATCGATTGACACGCACTCGTACTTTCCTTATTCTGCCTTTTCGCGATGAACTCACACGCCCATCGGCACCATCATCATCATCGTGGCCAGACGCCGCGCCCGATGAGGTGTGCATAGCGATTCGCTAGAAAAGCACTCATCGGCCCGCTGGCGCAACAAAGCCCAGCGGGTTTTTTGTTTTTGTGCCAAGAGTTTTCGCATTTCGAGGAGAACACACGTGAAGCTAGCGTTCGAAAAAACTGGCGGGCTGATTCCAGCCATTATCCAAGAGGAGAGCACAGCCGACGTGTTGATGCTCGGTTTTATGAATGAAGAGGCCCTGGCCGAGACACAGCGCACACGCGAAGTGGTCTTCTACAGCCGGTCGAGGAATCGCCTTTGGAAAAAAGGCGAATCGAGCGGCCACGTCCTGAGAGTTCGTGACGTTCGCGTGGATTGCGACGCCGATGCGCTCCTGATTCGAGTCGTAGCTGCGGGGCCCGGTGTCTGCCACGAAGGTTATCGAAGTTGCTTTTTTCGGCGCGTGGAAAAGGACGGTGCCTCGCAGGTCATTGCCGAGCGTACCTTCGAGCCCGACCAAGTTTATAAACCGGAGAAAAAGCGATGAACCGCCTGAAACTGGGGATTCCCAAAGGCAGCTTGCAGGATGCAACACTCGATCTCTTCGCGCGCGCGGGATGGAAAATTGCCGTCAGCTCGCGAAGCTATGTGCCGTCTATCGACGACATGGAAATCGAATGCTTGCTGGTTCGTGCCCAGGAAATGGCGCGTTACGTGGAAACCGGAGCGCTGGACGCGGGGATCACCGGGCACGACTGGGTCGTCGAAACCGGGTCTGCGGTCGATGAGCTAGCGGAGCTGGTTTACGCCAAGCAGCGCCTTTCGCGTGTGCGCTGGGTGCTCGCGGTGCCGGAGGACTCTCCGATTCAAGGGCCGCGAGACCTGGCAGGAAAGGTGATCGCCACCGAGATTGTGCGGATCACCGAAAACTACCTTGCCCGGCATGGGGTGACCGCGCGCGTCGATTTTTCCTGGGGCGCGACCGAGGTCAAGGTTCCGCAGCTCGCCGATGCCATCGTGGAAGTCACCGAAACCGGATCTTCGCTTCGCGCCAACCGCTTGCGCATCATCGACACGGTTTTGGAATCGGCAACGGTCTTCATCATGAATCGGCAGGCTGCGGTGGACGCGTGGAAGCGTGAAAAAGCTGAGAATCTGATCTTGATGCTGCAGGGCGCGATTGCCGCGGCGACCAAGGTGGGCTTGCTGCTGAATGTTCGCCGCGACGATCTTCCTCGCGTCCTCGATGTTCTTCCCGCACTGAAGAAACCGACCATTTCCACGCTAAGCGATCCCGATTGGGTAGCCGTGAACACCATCATTGAGGAAGCCGTCGTCCGGCAGATCCTGCCTAAACTCAAAGCCGCCAATGCGCAGGGGATCGTCGAGTATCCCTTGAACAAGATCGTGCTGTGATGCGGATCGTGAAGCTTACCGCGGCGGTGGAGAAGCAACTTTTGAGGGCACGGCAGCAGCGCGACGTTCCCGGGGAACGGGTTGCAGCGGGGATTGTTGCGGACGTGCGGCGGCGCGGAGATTCGGCTCTTTTCGCCTGGACCAAGAAACTAGACGGGATCGATCTCGCCGACGAAGGTGTTTGGATCTCGCGCAGGGAGATCCACGACGCCGCGGCTCGCGTCCGAACAGATTTCCTGCAGGCGGTGGGACACGCCGCGAAGAATGTGCGCCAGGTGGCGGAGAAACAATTGCCGCGCCCCTGGACCATGGAAGTCGAGCCAGGCGTGAGCATCGGACAAGTGGTACGCCCGATCGAAACCGTCGGCTGCTACATTCCCGGCGGGCGCCGTGCGCTGGTCTCGACGCTGGTTATGACAGCGGTACCCGCGAAGGTGGCGGGAGTGAAGCGCGTAGTGGTGGTTTGTCCCAGGCCGAACGCAGAGTTGCTTGCGGCCGCCAGTCTTCTTGGCGTTGCGGAAATCGCGCGTATCGGCGGCGCGCAAGCAATCGCGGCGATGGCATATGGAACCAAGAGCGTGCCACGCGTAGAAAAGATTTTCGGCCCGGGCAATCGTTACGTAACCGCGGCAAAGCAACTCGTAAGCCGGCGACTGCGCCATCGATCTGCCCGCCGGCCCCACCGAAGCAATTGTTTTAGCCACGCAGGGCGATCCGCGGTGGATCGCCGCGGACCTGCTTGCACAAGCCGAGCACGCGCCGGACGCGGGCAGCTTTTTTGTGACGACGTCGAAGGCCTTGGCGGAAAGAGTGCAAGCGGAGGTCGTGGCGCAATTGCGGCAACTCTCGCGAACGAGTCCCGCTCATGTATCCAGCCAGCGAAACGGGGCCATCGTGCTCGCGCCGTCCATTGCCGCGGCTTGTGACTTCATCAATCGTTTTGCGCCCGAGCACCTTAGCCTCCCCAACCATGCTGCTGCCCTGCTGGGGAAGTGCCAAGCAGCCGGCACCATATTTCTCGGACCCTGGGCGGCGCAACCCCTGGGCGACTACGCCAGCGGGAGCAACCATGTGTTGCCGACCGGCGGATGGGCGCGACGCCGCGGCGGGCTCAGCACCACCGACTTCGTGAAATGCATCAGCGTACAATCCATCGGACGCCGAGGTTTCGCCCGGCTTGCCGACGATGTGCAAACGCTGGCGCGCACAGAAGGACTGCAAGCACACGCGAACGCCGTGGAGGTACGCCGATGAACGTGCAACTGCCGGTGCGGCAGGCAATTCTGGATCGTCGCACTTACGAACCACCCGGCGAAGGCCGCGCGGATAAGTTGCGCCTCGACTTCAACGAAAACACGGCCGGCTGCTCGCCCGCAGTCAAGCGCGCGCTGGAGAAACTCTCGCCCAAGCAGCTGGCGATGTATCCGGAGTACGACCGCGGGACCCGGCATTTGGCACGGCATTTCAAGGTGAAACCCGAGCAACTGCTGCTCACAAATGGCGGCGATGATGCCCTGCGCTTGTTTTTTGACGCCTTCGTCGATTCCGGGAGCAGCGTCGCGATCTGCGAACCCACTTTCCCGATGTATCGCTATTGGGGAGAAGTCGCCGGAGCGAAGGTGCAGGTGTCGCAGTACGGCCCGGCAATGGAGTTTCCGCTGGAAGGCGTGTTGAATGCGCTCGAAATGCGTCCTCGTGCCGTGTTCATCTGCAATCCCAACAATCCGACGGGTACTTTGATTTCGCAAGCCGTGATCGAAACCGTGTTGGAGGCGGCAACGCACACCGCTGTGGTCCTCGATGAAGCCTACGCGGAGTTCTCCGGCGTAACCGTCGTTCCCTGGATCGAGAAATATCCGCAGCTCTTTGTCGCCCGCACATTTTCAAAAGCGGCGGGATTGGCGGGTTTGCGGCTGGGGGCGGTCATTGCCTGCGCGGAGTCCTTAGCCATTCTGCGCCGCGCTACCGCGCCGTTCCCGGTGAACGTGGCCGCCCTCGCCGCTGCCGAAGCGGCCGTTGGCGACCCGCAAACGATGAAGCGCTACGTGCGGAACATCCTGCGCACGCGCGTATGGTTCGAGAAAGAGCTTCACAAGCTCGGCATAAAAAGCTATCCGAGCGCCGGCAACTTCCTGCTGGCGGATTTCGGACCTGGCGGACCGGAGATGTGCCGGCGCCTGGAGGGCGCGGGAGTGCTCCTGCGGGATCGCGCCAAAGAAATCGGAGTTGGTTTTGTGCGCGTCAGTATTGGTACGAAGGCGGAAATGGAGCGCTTGGTCCGGCTGATCAAGCGCTACCGGTAAAACTCCTATGGCAAGAACCGCAACCATTCATCGGAAGACAAACGAGACCGATATCCACATTCGCCTGAATCTCGACGGGCGAGGAACTTCGCGTATCTCCACCGGAATCCGCTTTCTCGATCATATGCTGGACCTCCTGGCGCGGCACGGAGCGTTCGACCTCACGCTACAAGCAACGGGCGACCTCGACGTCGACCAGCATCACACCGTGGAAGACACGGGAATTGCGCTTGGCGAGGCGGTCCTGAAGGCGCTCGGGACCAAACGAGGCATCCTGCGCGCCGGATATTTCCTGATGCCCATGGATGAAACGCTTGCGGCCGCGGCTGTCGATCTGGGCGGCCGCCCTTATTGTGTTTGCGGCGGCAAGATAAATGCAAAGCGCGTCGGCGATTTCCAAACCGAATTGACCGAGGACTTCTTCCAGGGCTTTGCGCAAGCGGCGCGCGCGAACGTCCATTTGCGCGTGCTCTACGGCCGCTCCTCGCATCACCAGGTCGAAGCCATGTTCAAGGCGTTCGCCCGCGCGCTGCGTTTCGCAGTTTCGCGGGACAAGCGTTTGCGGAATGTCCTGCCGAGCACGAAAGGGCTGCTGTGAACGTCACCTTGATCGACTACGGCGCAGGGAATGTCGCTTCAGTCGAGCGCGCATTGCAGAGACTGGGCGCGGAATCGCGAAAAGCGACTACTCCGGGATGTCTCCGCAGCGCCGACGCGTTGATTCTTCCAGGCGTGGGGCATTTCGCCGCACTGATTCGTGCGCTCGACGAGCGGGGTTTGCGCGCACCGCTTCTGGAAGCTCTGGGCCGGGGCGTGCCCTTTCTCGGAATTTGCCTGGGATTGCAGGCTCTCTATGATTCCAGCGACGAAGCGCCGGAGCTTCACGGCCTGCAGATATTCCCCGGAGAGGTCCGGGCGCTTCCGGCTAGCGTGAAGTTGCCACACATGGGGTGGAATCGACTGCGCTTGATCGGCTCATCGCGATTGCTCGAAGGGATCGCGCCCCAAGCGTACTTTTATTTCGCGCATTCGTACGCCCTCTGCGCCAACGGACCCCCAGGGGTCGCAACGTGCACGCACGGAGCGGAATTTGTCGCCGTACTCGAACAGAAGAACATCCACGCGGTGCAGTTCCATCCAGAAAAAAGCGGCGCGCCGGGGGCCCAGCTCTTGAGCAATTTTCTGAGGGTCGCGGCGTGACCCTCGCGCACCGCATCATTCCCTGCCTCGATACCGACGGCGCTCGCGTCGTCAAGGGCGTGAATTTCGTCGGCTTGCGAGACGCCGGCGACCCCGTAGTGCTTGCCGCGCGCTACAACGCCGAGGGCGCCGACGAACTCGTGGTCCTGGATATCGCCGCATCCCGCGACCACCGGCCCACCTTTCTTGAGACCATCCGCCGCGTCGCGGCTCAACTCGCGATCCCGCTCACAGCAGGCGGCGGCATCCGCTCGCTGGACGACGCTCGCGCCGTCGTGCGCGCAGGCGCCGACAAGATCACCGTGAATACCGCCGCCGTTGCGCGGCCCGCGCTGATCTCGGAGCTTTCCGGTGAATTCGGCGCGCAAGCCGTGGTGTTGGCTATCGACGCCAAGCGAGCCGGCGAGCGCTGGGAAGTGATGGTCCGCGGCGGCCGTGATGCCACAGGACTCGAGGCAGTCGCGTGGGCGAAGCAGGGCGTTTCACTCGGAGCGGGAGAGATTTTGCTGACCTCGGTCGATCGAGACGGAACGCAGCAGGGCTTCGATGTACCGCTGACCTCTGCGATCGCTCGCGCGGTCTCCGTGCCGGTCATTGCCTCCGGCGGCGCGAAACTTCCCGAGCACTTCGCCGAGGTTTTCCGCGATGGCGAAGCCGACGCAGCGCTCGCGGCATCCATTTTCCACGACAGCGTGCAACCCATTCGCGACCTGAAAGAATTCCTCGCGGCGAGAAGCATCGAGGTGCGCCTTCCGTGCTGATCCCCTGCATTGACCTGCAAGGCGGGCAGGCGGTGCAACTCGTCCATGGACGCCGCCGCGAACTGGCGGTTGCGGATGTATTTGGCTTGCTCGATAAATTTCACAAATATCCGTGGTTGCACGTCATCGACCTCGATGCCGCCATGGGAAAGCCGGGAAACGACAAACTCGTCCACGACCTGTGCGTGAAAGCCCGCGCCAAATACAAAATGAAGGTGCGCGTAGGAGGCGGAGTTCGCAGCATCGCCCATGCGGTCGCAATCACCAAGTTTGGTGCCGAGCAAATCATCATCGGCAGCGCGGCGTTCAATGCCGGCAAGGTCAACGCCCTCTTCTTCGGTCAACTCGTGGAGAAAATCGATCCACAACAAATCGTTGTAGCACTCGACACCGAAAAAGGCCGCATCGTCACCAACGGCTGGCGCCGCAAGCTGAAACTCCGCCCCGAAACGGTGATGGCGCAACTAGAGTCATTCTGCGCCGCATTCCTGTGCACCGACGTAGACCGCGAAGGCACCATGACTGGCGCGAATCTCGAATGGTTTAAACGCCTCCGCGAAACTACGCTGCATCCCATCATCGCCGCCGGCGGAATCAAGACACGCCGTGAAGTCGCGGCCCTCGAGAAAATCGGTATGGACGCCGCCGTAGGCATGGCCCTCTACAAGAACCGCCTGCGCTAGTGCACGCTTCCGGTCAACGGCACTTCTGTCTTCGCTCAACTTGATGCATACAGAAGATTTTTCAAACCGTTGACAAGTGATTTCTTTAAAATGCAGTAGGATACCCGGCCATGCAAAATCCAAAACATTTAGTTCTGGCAGTCCTGCTTCTCGCCGCCGCGGGAACCTGCGCGCAACCGCAAACTCCGGCCAATACCCTCCCATTCACACTCAAACCCCTCGGTCATAACGCCTGGGCCGCGATCGACGATGTCAAAGGCGACGCCGGCGCAAACGCTGGCTTCGTCATCGGTGACGACGGCGTAGCCGTTATCGACACCTTCGAAAATCCGGAAGCTGCCAAGCAGATGCTCGCGGAAATCCGCAAGCTGACCGACCTCCCCGTGAAGTTCGTAATCAACACCCACTACCACATTGACCATGTGGCGGGGAACCGCGTGTTCCAACAAGCCGGCGCGCTCGTCTTCGCGCAACGCAATGTGCGCTCTTGGATCCACACCGAAAATCTGAAATTTTTTGGCAAAAACATCAAACCCGAGGAGAAATCGATGGTCGAAGCCTTGGGCCCTCCGGACGCCGTGTACGATTCCGGCGTGACGCTTTTCCTCGGCTCACGCAAAATCGAAGTACGTGTTTTCCCCGGCCACACCGGCGGCGATTCGGTAGTCTTTGTTCCCGACGCGGCGGTGGTCTTCACCGGCGACCTGTTCTGGCGGAACACCCTCCCCAATCTGATCGATGCGACCACGGCAACGTGGTTAACGTCCCTTGACGCCATCGCCGCATCATCACCCTCCGCCGTCTACGTCCCCGGCCACGGCGACATCGGCAACGCCGCCGACGTACATGCATTTCGCGGCTATCTGGCCTACCTGCGCGAACAAATCGCCCAGCCTGTCAAAGACGGCAAATCCGGCGACGCGCTCCTAAACGCAGTCCTTCCTCAACTTACGAAAAAATATGGCAAATGGGATTTCTTCAAGGGATTCGCGAAACCAGACATTCTCAACACCGCGGCCGAACTGCGTGGGGACAAAAAAATTCCTCAGCCCGAAACAGGCGCGTCGGTCACAAAACCCTAGCGCAGATACGCGTCGGTCACATACTGCTGCACCATGCGCTGCGTATTAAAAAACGATCCGTTGATGGCAATCGCGTGCTGCATCACGGTCAGGTACCGGTTCCGGTCCTTGTAAAACATTGGCAAAATCACGCTTTCCAGCTTGCCATACAGAGACTGCACTTCGGCGGCTCCGTCAGTAGGCGTGGCGATGCCTGCGGAGAGGCGCGACTCGCCGATCGACCAACCAGTGATGCCTTCGATGTGTCCCTCGACCCACCACCCATCCAGAATGCTCAAGCTCGGCACGCCGTTCAGCGCCGCTTTCATTCCGCTCGTACCGGAAGCTTCCAGCGGAAACTGTGGCGTGTTCAGCCACAGATCCACGCCTGCCGTAATCTTCCCGCCCACTTCCATATTGTATTCGTCGAGAAAAACCACCGGCACCGCCTTGCGCAGCGCCTTCTTTGCCTGAAAAATGTGCCGAATAATGTCCTTGCCGCCGGAATCATGCGGGTGAGCCTTCCCGGCATAGACAATCTGAAATTTGCCCGCGGATTTTGCAATCTGCCGCAAGCGGTCCAGGTCGTTGAGAATAAGATCGGCTCGCTTATACCCGGTAGCGCGTCGCGCAAATCCGATCGTGAACACATCGGGATCCAGCGTCAAACCCGTCTTGGTCCGCACGGTCTCGAACAAATCGTGTTTCGCAATCAGATGCGACGCCCACAACTCCTCCGGCGGCAACCCTAAAGCGCTGCGCAAACTGTAATTGTCTTCCCGCCAGGACGAGATGCACCGGTCGAACAATTCCTTGAACGCCGGAGAAGTCCAAGTCACCGCGTGCACGCCGTTGGTGATCGACTCCACCGGCACCTGCGGAAACATTTTCCGCGAAGTTTCCCCGTGCAATTTCGCCACGCCGTTCACGTACGTACTTAAACTCAACGCCAGGTACGTCATGTTCAGCGAAGCGCCCGCCCGCGCCGCCTCCTGCATATCCGGAAAATTCTGCTCGGCTTGCAAAATCCGCTTCACCAGGTCCGCCGACGAAGCGTCCTTTAAATCAAAAAACCCACCCTGGTCCGGAAACGCCCGGGTCAAATACTCCATGGGAAAGCGATCGTGTCCCGCGGGCACCGGGGTATGCGTCGTAAAGATGCATTTACTTCGCACCTTCTCAATATCCTCGCCCCGAATGGAAGTCCGCCCCGCCTTCTCCGCTTCCTCACCCAACAACTCCAGCGCCAACAGCGCCGCATGGCCCTCGTTCATGTGGTAGCGCGTCAGTTCCGTATATCCCAGTGCGCGGAGCATGCGCACGCCCCCAATGCCAAGCAGAACTTCCTGGCACAGCCGGTAGTACGCATCGCCACCATAAAGGCTGCCCGTCAGGGCCCGGTCCGATTCCTGGTTGTTGGGGAGATCGGCGTCCAGAAAGTACACCGGCACAACGAAGCCACGCACGCCTTTGACGTCGTACCGCCAAGCCCGTAGTTCCACGCGACGATTCTCGAGCGGCACACTAACCCGCACCGCTTCTTCCTTCAGGAAGTCCTCGACGCGCCAAACCGCTGGTTCTTCGGTCTGCGTGCCGTCTTCGGCCAGCCGTTGAGTGAAGTATCCTTTGCGATACAGCAGCGACACCGCCACCATGGGCAGCTTGATGTCCGCCGCCGCGCGTACGGTATCCCCAGCCAGCACGCCGAGCCCACCGCTGTAGCTCGGCATGGCGTTCTCCAGCGCAATTTCCATAGAGAAATACGCGACAATTCGCTTTGGCGAATGAGCTTGCTTTGGCATGTCCCTCGAAACCCCGCGAGCAATACACACGCTCGCCCACATCGAAAAAACACACTACCCAAACAACCCATTGTCGAAGAATACCGCCACGTGCGCAAGCCGAGTCCCCCAGAGCGTTGCTACAGAGGGCCACCTACGCACCCCGCGACCCGCGGGCCAACTTGTTACCTTTTCACCCATCCTGCAAACGCGGCCCAAGCTTCTCCGCTGCTGTGCAGAGTAAGACACATATTTTCAATAAGTTGCAAGCTGGGAGGCGTGGCACCCCAACTGCTCCCTCCACTGCAGGTTTTTGAGTCGGACGCAAAGTCCAAAACAATATTGCAGCCTTACGGAGACAGAATGATCTGCGGTTCACTAAAGCCACACAGCACTCGACGCACCTTTCGAGCCCGCGCTTCGCGCGGCTTCACGCTCCTCGAACTTGTGCTCGTTGTCGCCGTCGGAATGATTCTTTCTGCAATCGCTATTCCGATCATTGGCAACACCATGCGCGTTTACGCCATGCGCTCGGCGGTCAGCTCGCTCACCGGCGCCATTTCCTCCAGCCGCTACCAGGCCATCTTCCACGGCTGCAAATCCCAGGTGGTCATCAGCCATGCTACCTATTCCTACCAGGTGCAAAGCGAGGCCCCGGCCTTTGGCGCTGCACCCGGCTGCGCCGCCGCCTTTACCAACGTTGGCACGGCAATCCCACTGATGGGCCGCGGCGTCGCGCTCGGCGCCGACCTCACCTTGACCTTTAGCCCAGGTGGCAGCGTCATCAGCAACCCGGTCGCCAGCCCCATCACTTTGACCCTAACTTATCCGGGCTTCACCACCACGGTGCCCGCAGAAACGATTACGGTGTCCAACTATGGAAACGTCACAGTCGCTCCGTAAGCCGCGCGCGCAACGCGGCTTCACTCTTATCGAAACCATGGTGGCGATTCTGGTCCTCACCATAGGCTTGGTCGGCACCGCCGCTCTTATGAGCCAGTCTGTCAACATGGGCGCTCACGCTCGCTTTGTCAGCACGGCTGCACTTCTGGCCTCCGAGAAGATGGAAGATCTTGACCGTTTTCCCGATAACGACCCGAACCTTAACCCGGGAGGGAGTTTGGCAGCCGACGTTGCTGGCTACTCGGACTCGGTTCAGATCTCCTCCGATAACGGCAACCTCAATGAGACGACCACCGCCAACGGCGCGACGACTCTCTATACCCAACAGCCCGACGGCACCGTAGTCGTTACTCCCGGTGCCGGACTGCCGGCCACCACGCCCGACATGCTTACTTTCGACCGCCGCTGGCTGATTACCGCGAATCCCACTGTCGGCGGCCAAGTGATCACCGGAGCAGTGCAAATTACCGTTCTGGTTACGCTCACCAACCAGAGCCTCAAACCTGTCGTCACGTTCCAGACCAGCTTGGTGCACCCATGAAGATCCGCATGCGTTTTCTTGAGGCGAACATGCACCCGAAAACCTCGTTGCGCGTCGGCCGCTCGGCCGGCTTCACGCTCATCGAACTTATGATTGCCATGACCGTTTTTCTGGTCATCGGCGCGGCGGCCATGAGTTTGTTCAAACAGCATGCCGCTCTGTTCAACGACCAGCAATACCAAATCGGTTTGAACGTCTCGCTGCGCAATGCTCTGTCGCAGATGGAAGCGGACGTGGTGAACGCTGGTACCGGCTGGTACAACGCCAGCAATAGCGTTTCCAGCTGGCCCATCGGCATTACTATCGTCAACAACACCCTAGGCGGCGCCGCTTGTCATGTGGCTGGCTCTGCGACTTACAACGCTCCTTGCTTCGATACCCTGAACATTATCGCTCCCGACCCGACCACCCCTCCGGGCCAGGTTTACGTGGCTCCCGGTACCGGAGGCTGCGCTACACCCGCCCTGACAACCAGTGGCGCAATGACCATTGCTCCTATAGCTCCGACGACCGCCGCGCAGTTGATTACAGGCTTCACCAGTGGCTCCCAGGTTGTGTTTATCCACGTCGGCACCTCGGGCACTTTGATGACGACCGCGGTCCTCAGCCAAAACGCTGCTGCTGCTGGCGCAAATGTTAGCCTTGTCTACGGTGCCACAAACGGGAACGGAACCAACAATAGCGCCACCAATGACAAACTCAATTTGACCTTGACGGCCAACGTTGATCCCGCACTTATTTCCACTACGCTTACCGACTCGTTCTGCAGCGGCACGGACTGGGTCGTGAAAGTAGCCCCAATTCAGTACTCGGTCGACACCGCCATTGATCCCACTGGTCCCACGCTGGTCCGTACGGAGAATGGCATTGAGAACCCCATCGCCAGCCAAATCATCGGATTCAAAGTCGGCGCCACCACCGTGGTGCTCAACGGCGGCGTGGCCTCGTCAAGCTCCGCGGCTTACTGCTACAACAGCGGCTCCACCACTTCTCCCTGTTATGACAATCAATTCGACGAGGTTCGTTCTGTCCGGATCTCCGTGATCGGACGGACGCCGCCTAAGCTTTATTCCAATAGCAACGTCAATTCTCCAACTCTTTTCACCAACTCTTTCGACGGGCAGCCTTACAAGATTCAAACCCTGTCCATTATCGTCAACCCACGCAATCTCAGCATGAACGACTGAGCAGCATACTCAACATAAGGATTGAGGAGCAACAATGAAAAAACATACTTCCTTCTCGAAAACAGCCCGCCCAACTCGTCGGTGGCGCACGCAACGGGGTATAACCCTGGTCACCACTCTCCTGCTCTTGATGCTTCTGATGGGCATGTCTCTCACCATGGTCCTCGCCGTTAGCTCGGAGTCCCTCATTAACGGCTACTACGGCCGCTATCGCGGCTCGTTTTATGCCGCGGACTCAGGCGTTGCAGCCGCGCGTCAGCAGATGATGACCAACCTGAAAAACGCCATTCCGGCAGGTTTTAACCCGGTTACTGCTCCCATCGCTAACACCACCACCGCGGGCACCAATGCACAAACCGCCATCACCGCTGCGTTTGGTAACTTCACGGTCGTGAATACCGCCAATTCTTGGCAGGAACAATTTAAGGTCACCAACGTCGCCGTTCCTCCTCCAAACACGGTCATCAGCTGCACGCCTCAGGGTCAGTCTCCCAGCACCGCGACGTGCGCCGGCCCGTTCACGGCCAGTCCGACCGCTTACATTTATTCGTTCCCATACTCGATGACCATCGTCGGACAGTCGCAGGGCACCGAAGTCGCCACCCTGGTCGACAGCGGTACCATTTTCCTCAACGCCAGCGCTACCGCCGCCAGCTACAACCAATCCTTCGCCGCCTGGGGCATGTTCATCGGCACCTATGCCCTTTGCAGCGCAGACCTGGTTCCCGGCACCATTACCGGTCCGGTCTTTACGAACGGCTCCTGGAACTTCTCCAATTCCGGCCCATACACGTTCACCGATCCGGTTGGCCAGTCGGGCGCTCAGGCTGGTTGGGATAATGGAGGCTGCACAGCCTCTGCAACTCCCACCAATGGAATCAACCCAACGTTTGCGGGCGGTTTCAATGTGAGCCAGCCAGCCGTAACGCTGCCCCCAAACTCCTTTAACCAGGAGCAGGCGGTTCTCGACGGCATCGGCATTGCTTCCAGCGCTCCTACGAACGCCCAACTCAATGCTGCCCTCAAGAACGCTGCGGGTACCGCTTATCCCACCGGCGGCGCCGCTTCTGGCGTCTATGTCCCTTATACGGTGAGCGGTTCTCCATCCGTCAAGACCTTCACGGGCGGCGGCATTTTCGTTCAGGGCAACGCCACTGTCACGCTTTCTCCGACCACTTCGTCCACCACGTCTCAGACCTACACGATTGTCCAAGGCGGCGTGACCACAACGCTCACGATCGACCCTGCCGCTGGCTCGGCTGGAACCACGACCATCTCCACTACGGGTTTGGGAACCCAGATCATCAACGGAGTCCCGCAGCAACTGTCATCTTCCGGCCTCTCGCTGGGCGACGCCACCATGCTTTACGTTAATGGCGCCATCACTGCCCTTTCCGGTCCCGGCCAGGGTCAAGCTGCAATCCAAAACGGCACCGCCCTCAGTGTGGTTTCCTCCGGCACCAACGACATCACCGTTACCGGCGACATTCTTTACAAGTCCGAACCGGTCACCATGACGGGCACCCCCACCAGCAACCCTCCAATCGACCAGCTCGTCCCAGCCAACAATACCGGCCAAGTTCTCGGCATCTTCACTGCGGGTGGCAACGTCAACCTCGCCAATACGCAATCCAACGGCAACCTCGAGATTGACGCGTCCATCGCCACGATCTCGGCGAGCGGTTCCGGCGGTCTTGTCAACACCGGTAATTCCATCAACACCTTAACCATTGTCGGCGGCCGTATCCAGAACACCATTCAGAACATCGGCGCCACAACCCGTAACGTTTTATTTGATCGCAGGTTCCTGAGCGGCGGCTTTGCTCCGCCATGGTTCCCTTCGACGACGGTCACCCCCGGCCCTGGTGTCGGTGGGGCGGTGACGGCCACATGGAAGGGCACCCAGTGGCTCAACCAGACCAACTACCAATAAATCGCGCGGAAAACCCCGCCCCATAACCTGTGCTCTGGAAGCCCTCACGGTCTCAAGCGTGAGGGCTTCTGCTTTC
>CAVTPW010000013.1:0-286514 GCA_963736725.1 uncultured Acidobacteriota bacterium
GCCCGCTCCAAAATCCAAAAGACGTTACCAGACTCGCTATTTAGGTCTTATTTTTTGCATCAGAACAGAGGCTGCTGGATTCCCTTCGTCGATGGCGCGCTGCCTTCGTGTTCGAGAAGCCAGGACTTGCGCTGGATACCGCCGCCATAGCCAGTGAGCGAACCATCCGCTCCGATCACGCGATGACACGGCACGACAACTCCAATCGGATTTGAGCCATTGGCCAAACCAACCGCTCTGACAGCTGCTGGCCGGCCGACTTGCTCGGCAAGTTTCGCGTAGGAAACGGTCGTGCCACAGGGGATGTTTCGCAACGCACGCCACACTTCTCGCTGAAAAGCCGTGCCAGCTGTTTGCACTGGCAACGAGTCAATGGCCGTTAACTCTCCGTCGAAATACTTGGTGATCGCGTGCGTTAAGCCGCTCGGATTACGAGCCGGTTCGAGCCTGAATCCATTTTCGCCATAGTGAAGGCGCAGAAGGCGGCGCAAGCCGGTCTCGTGGTCTGCCCAACCCACCGAGCGCAGGTTTCCCTGGCGATCCGCGACGATCAACATTTCGCCGATGGGCGTGCCAACTCGGTCGATCAGCAATGACAACGTCTCACTCATGCGTGCCTCTGAATGTCGAGATTGCGGTTGCATCTGCCGTCCAAAAAATGGGGAGCGGGATCCGTTCGCCACTCCGCCACGATTCGTTCCCGCCAGACAATTAGTATCACGCGCTCGCCGCGCGTGCCGCTTGTTCCAGCGCTTTCATTGCCACGAGGTAAGGGCCGGGACCATAGCTCACCCGTGCGACGCCATGCTCTGCTAGCGCGCGCAGTGGCGGGGTAGTGTCGCCGACCATGATGTTGAGCGGGAGCGGCGACGCTTGGGCAAGGCGCGCGATCAGAATAATGTCCGCGAGACCGGGCGCGAAAAGCCCGTCCGCGCCGGCTTCGGCATAGGCGCGTGCTCGCACGATCGCCTCACTCACCATAGCATCGTCGTGCTCTTCGGGCGGCCGCTGGAAAAAGATATCGGTACGGGCATTGATGAAGAAGCGGATGTTCGCGGCATCGGCGATGCTCCGAGCGCGGCCGATGCGATTGGCTTGATCGACGGTCTCGCGGAGTTTCCCACTCGACGGAAAGCTATCCTCAAGATTGCAGCCGATGGCGCCGCCGTCGATCGCAAGAGCGATGGTTTCGCCGACCGATTCGGGCGCGTCACCATAGCCGCTTTCGAGATCGATTGTCACGGGTAGCTCCGTTGCGGCGACGATCCGGCGCAGATTGTCGATTGCCAAGGCGAGCGGAATGCGTTCACCGTCCGAGAAACCATTTGCGTTGGCGACCGACCAACTGCCCGTCGCGATCGCTTTGGCACAGCTGGCGACGGCCTTGGCGCTGCCCGCATCCCATATGTTGAACAGCACGAGCGGCTTTCCGGGGATATGCAATGCCCGGAACTGCTCAGCCTTGTGGGCCTGATCGGTCAAGCTCTTCTCCTGATAAGTTCGCGGACATGGAATGGGTACGGCTGTCATGACGCGTTCCGCTCTGCCGCTTGCCAGTGGGCGCGCAGTTCCTTGTCGAATTCCTCCCAGCGTTCCTCGGGGAAGAAAATCCTGGCGCCATTGAGCTCTACACGGCGACGCGTACCGGGGATGTTGTCGGCCAGCCAATGCGACCATTTTACGTCGAAATACACATCGTCGGTTCCCCAGACGATGAGCGTCGGCACTTGCAACTTCTTCAGCTGTGGTTCAATCGCGAGGGTGTGCTTGTTGTCGAAAGCTGCCAGGAAGCGTTGCAAGTCGCGTGTGCGCTGCTCGGTCCTGACCAGCGGGCGCAGATAATGTTCGATGCTGTCGTCGCTCACCTGTTCCGGATGTTCATACGCCGGCCCTAAGGCTTGCGATGATCGATACACGCTCTTATCCGACAAAATGGCGTTGAGGGTCCCAGGTAAACCGCCGCCGGCCGCCATCGCCAGAAAAGGCTTGAAAGCTTCGGGTGGCCAGTTGTCGTGGGTATCGCAGTCGGTAAGCGTGAGGCTGCGCACGCGCTCCGGATACAACGCGGCGAAAATCTGCGCGATACCGCCGCCACTGTCGTTGCCCACGAGATCCACCTGATCGATGTTCAAGGCATCGAGAAATTCCTTGAGCATCTTGGCATTGGCAGTCACGGATACGTCCTGATCCCGAGCGATTTCGGTGTCGCCGTGCGCGAGCAGGTCCACGGCAATGCAGCGACGGACGTCGGACAAATCCGCCAGCTGATGACGCCACAGATACCCGTTCAACAACACGCCATGCACAAACAATGCGACCGGTCCCGTGCCCTGTTCTGTGTAACTGATTTGCCCGGATGCCGTCCGTACCGAATGCCGAATCGGCGATGATTTCTTTCCATCCATGATGACTCCCCCTGACACTTTAGTGGGCGCCATCGAAGGTGCGCCCGTGGTAAGTTGAGCCCGGATCGGCCCCAAATGCGGCCCGAACGTTAACGCTCCGACCAGCAGTACTGCGAAGGGCCGCACGATCTGCCGCTGGTTTGTCACGAACGCCCACGGTTACTTTGTTTTTGTCCATGGATTACCGTTTTCTCGACGCTGCCGCGGAGCCGTGCGCTTCTTTCAGTTTTTGCGCACACTCGTCGCAACACACCTCAACCGTCTTGCCGCCGATCTTGACCTTGATGAGATTCGTATCCAGCTTGCAGTCGCAAGCCGCGCACGTTTTAGCAGTCATGAAATCTTCCTCCTCGAATACCCGGAGACCGGGTGCGACCAGTAGGCCACGCAGGAAGAGAGCGCCGCTGTCAGAATCTTTAGCGACTTGCAGGGATGGGTCCTACCGACGCAGCGCGGATTGCCGGAACTCCGAGGGGGAGCGGCCGTAGGCTTCGCGGAACGCGGCACTGAAGTGGCTGTGGCTGGAGAAGCCGAGGTCCAGGCTGAGGGCAGTCAGGTCGTCATATTCGGCGAGCAGGTCTAGCGCCCGCGACAAGCGGAGTCGCAACTGATAGCGATACAAGGGCAGGCCTTCCACTTGTTGAAAGACCTGGGTGAGATAAACCGGGGAGCCGCGCACTTCCGCGGCGATCTCGGCCAGAGTCCAGCGTCGCCCGAGATCGCTCGTCAGCACAAGTTTGACGCGATCCACCAGGCGCTGCCGTCCGAAACTAGCGCCTGCCGCGTGCGTGGTCCGAGGTCCCAGCGCGCGCTGCACCAGGGTCAAGGCCAGGGTCTCTGCTTCCAAAGGTTCCGCGACGTTCTGGCGCAGGCAGTGCCGTAGCATCGCCACGAGCGCTTGAGCACGCGCATCAATCCGCACGCGGTGTTGCCGGAATACCGGGGTCGCGGTGTCACGCAAAAAAGAACGTGGCGCCAGTTCACGCAGCAGCGGTTCGCCAATGGCCAGCGTGAGGCTGGCATCGCCACCCGGCACAGGGTGGCTGACCCGGTAGCTTTCGGTGGCGTTGAAAAATAGCACCTGGTTGGCTTCGGCTACGGCCTGGTCAGGTCCAAGATGCCGCACATAGACGCCACGATAGGGAAAGACCAGTTGTGTAGCGGTCGCGCACTCTTCCGCGGTTTGATGCCGGCAACTGCCCTGGCAGTGGACGTCCCGGATCGCCACCGTCGGAGTGTCGAGGAGAGAGTGAACGAGAAATTCAAGCATGCATTTTCACTTTCGCGTTCGAACGCCACAATTCTAAAGCGGCGGTGCCAGGGAAAAAGTGTATCACTCCTTTCCTGGAAACTGCTGTTTCGGGAATCCGCTAAGTCTTGCCAATTCAAGCGGTTCTCAGATTTTGTTTCCCGCTTCCCAAGCTTCGGACGCGGATTCGATTCTCCATCGTGCGCCCCAATGCACCCCGAATATCCGTCAATTCTTTCCTTTGCGGGCGGTCGCGGTGCGGCACAGGATAGGTGCGCCGTCGGACCCTGGCATCGCGGTTCGCTTCAAGGAGTTCTCGTAGGCGTCTGCAGAATGTCAAATTTTTTGGCGGTTGCTTGTCGATTTCACGTCGTCTCGCACGTCTTAACTATGTGAGAGCGCTTGGGCCGGTAAAGAGCCCCGGAGTTCTGTGGGCATTATTCACTTGCGTTGAAAAAGTAAATTGTCTCAAATTGAGCTTTGTCGGTGACGGTATTCCCGGGAGCCCTTCCGTGCCAATCAACGAACTATTGCTACGCGAATTCGATCAGGAAATGTCAAGGACCAAGACTACGCTGGAGCGCGTTCCCAAAGACAAGTGGGACTGGAAGCCGCACGAGAAATCTGGAACGCTGGGCTGGATGGCCGGACACGTCGCGACGCTCCCAGGGTTGGCGATCCTGGTTAGCACGGGTTCGGACTACGACGTTTCGAATGCAAAACCTCCCAAGGTCGATAGGGAAGCGGATCTGATTGGCGTCTTCACGAAAGTGAGCGGTGAAGCGCGGCAAGCGGTGGCCGGGCTCAGCGACGAACAACTCGACGAAACCTGGGCGTTCAAACGCAACGGCCAAACTCTTTTTGCCTTGCCGCGTTACGATATGCTTCGCGGGATGTGTTTCAATCACTTGATTCATCATCGCGGGCAATTGACGATGTACCTCCGGGACCTGGGCGTCCCGGTGCCGCCGCTTTACGGACCGTCGGCGGACGAGAACCCTTTTCGGAAGTAGCTTTGCCCAGGGAGCAGCCTGCCTTCCAGGGCGGCAATTGTCTGAAACACTTGGGCCGGCAATCGCGTCTTGACGGTAGGCGCAGCTGATTCCAAACGAGATGGAGATAGAAAGATGATCAGACCAGAGTTGTTCGTTCGCGATCTGCGAATTGCGCTAAGGTCACTGGCGCGCTCCAAAGGATTGGCGATCACCGTCGTGTTAACTCTGGCGCTGGGTATTGGCGCTAACGCCGCCATTTTCAGCGTTGTGCGCGGCGTGCTCCTCCGCCCCCTGGTCAATCGCGACGAAGACCGGCTGATCTACATTCGCCAAAGTGCGGAGGGCATTGGTGTTGAAAATACCAGCTTTTCCGTACCGGAAATTCAGGATCTTAAGAAGAGCGTCAAGTCGATCAGTGAGTTCGGCGACTTCTCGGTCGCCGGCTTCACCATGATTGGCCTCGGCGAACCCCGAGAGGTTCGTGCTGGAGTTGTGGGTGGTTCCTATTTCGAGGTAATGGGGTTGCACCCGGAGCTGGGGCGCCTGCTGGACATGCACGACGATGGACCGAATGCCGCCGGCGCCGCGGTCCTCACCGACCGCTTCTGGAAAGCCGCCTTCAATCGTGACCCATCGGTCATTGGCAAGACCATAAGGCTGGGTGAGCGCTCGGCAACCATCGTTGGGGTGCTGGAGCCGTCGGTACCGTACCCCGCCGAAACCGAAATCATCGCCAACGTGGTCACCAGCCCCCATCATCTTTCCGCAACCATGGTGACCGGACGCGTGCATCGCATGACCGAGCTGTTCGGACGGCTCGCTCCAGGCAGCGATCTAAACGCCGCCAGAGCCGAACTCCAGACGGTTTTCGGCGGGATGGTGAAAGAGCATCCCGAGGCCTATTCCCCGAAAGCGGATGTGCGCATCAACGCCGTCCTTCTGCGCGACCAGATTACTTCGCGTGCCAAGACCGTGCTACTGGTACTGCTGGCGGCGTCGATCCTCATTTTCATCATTGCGTGCTCGAACGTTGCCAACCTGATTCTCTCCCGTAGCGTTCGCCGCGAAGGCGAACTGGCGATACGCGCCGCCCTGGGCGCCAGCAGCGCCGCCCTGCGCCGGACGCTACTGGCCGAAAGCCTGCTGCTTTGCGTAGGCGGCGCGCTGTTGGGAGTGCTCAGTGCGGGGCCGATGGTGTCCATCCTGGGCCGCTACGCCTCGCGCTTCTCCGTGCGCGCCCAGGACCTTACCGTTGACTCCAGCATGCTCTGGGTCGGCGCGGTCCTGGCGATCATCGCCTCGGTACTGCTGGCGTATGTTCCACGATTGCCTTCCGCAGAATCCTCGCAAGGCATGGGCCTGGCGAACGGCAGCGTGCGGATCACCGGCAGCACCAGCCGCCGCTTGCGCATATTCGCGGTCACGCAGATCGCCGCATCGTTCGTGCTGTTGGCCGGCGCCAGCATGCTGATCAAGACGCTGCTCTCGTTGCAAGCGGTGCAGACCGGCTTCGACATGCATCGCGTGCTCGCCTTGAACGTGCCGATCATGTCCTACGGAAAAACTCCCGATCAGATCATCAACTTTTACCGCGAAGTGATACGCCGGATCGATGCAGTGCCGGGTGTCGATCACGTCGCCTTGGGCACCACCACGCCCTGGCGCGACGCGAACAGCTTCGGTCCGGGTTTCTCGTTCACCGGTGAGGGCCACGTAAAGGGCGAGCGGGAAGAAGATCCTCGCGCGCAGTTTCGCGCCGTTTCACCAGGATTTTTCGCCTCTCTGGGCGTCCCGATTGTGGAGGGACGCGATTTCAACGACGACGATCGCCGTGGCGGCGAGCCCGTGGTGATCATTAGCCAGAGCGCCGCGCAACGCATGTTTCCGGGCGAGGACGCTCTGAACCGGCACGTCATGTGGACCGACCCGGTGATGGATTTCATCTACGTCAGCAAGGGACCGCGCCGTATCGTGGGCATCGCCGCCGATGTGGACGACGAGCACGTCATCCCCGGCGCGGCGCTGACCGTTTACCATCCGTTTGGTCAAGTGCCCGACGGTAACGGCGAGTTGCCCGTTTTTGGAGGCCGCCTGTTCGTGCACACGCGCATGGATCCCTACGCTCTGGTGACGCCAGTCACGCAAATCGTTCGCGAGATGTCTGCCGACCAACCCGTCGAGCACGCTGCCACGCTTGAAGACATCCGCGCGGAAGTGCTCACGCCCGACCGGCTGAATACTCTGGTATTCGGGGGCTTCGCGGCTGTCGCGCTGTTGATCGCTATCGTCGGAGTCGGAGGCGTGCTGGCGTTCTCGGTTAGCGGCCGCACCCGAGAGTTCGGAATCCGCCTGGCGATGGGCTCGCAGCCGAGCAACCTGCTCACGAGTGTAATCGGGGAAGGTGCGGTGATGGCTGGCATCGGGGTCATCGCCGGGGCCGCCAGTGGCTATGTCCTGGCGCGTCTGGCGAGCAGCTATATTCTCGATATTCGCATGCCGAGTCCGCTTCCGGTGATCGTATCGGCCGCGGTGTTGCTGGCTGCCGCGGTCGTCGCATCGGTATGGCCCGCCGCACGCGCCGCGCGTATCGACGTTATGGAAGCGCTGCGCTCCGACTGAACCAGGCCCCGCGGCAAAATCCCAGCGTTCTACCTCGCGAAAAGCGGCCGCGCCCCCACACTCCAATGGAGCGGCCTTCACCCATTCGCGCACGACTTGCGCGGTGGAGTGGAAGACGTTGCGGTTTTCCAGCATGCAGATGCAGGCGAGTTCCTGGGTCGCGTCCCGTAAATAATTGTGAGAATTTTCAGGCGTGCGTTTGCGACAGACGTGCCAACGCGCACCGCGCGACCCAGGCTTCGCGCGCATGCCTGGCTCAAATGACCGGGAAAAATAACGGCGTACCCATGCGCACAAAATAGCCGGGAATCGCCGCCCCGCTCTCCTGTCCGGTCGATTGCACTTTTCATGCCGGGCACGGCGCAGGGGAGACCAGAATTTTGTAATGTGGGAGTCGAACCGCGGGCTGCAGGGAATCGACAGCCCTGGCTTCGGACAATTGAAGAGAGCTTTTGCGAGCCACAAGGGGGTGGTGTAGAACAGGCGCCGTCTAGACGGCACCTGCGCCACAGCTGGAAACACCCGCAGCGCTGGCCGCGCGCTCGCTCTTACGTCTTCGCCGCCTTCGCGAGAGAATTTGCGGCTTTCGCTTCCCACGTCTTGCGCAGCTCTTCGCGGCTCTTCAGCACGTAGGCCTTGGCCTCGTCGAAGTTGGCGTACATGGTGCGTCCTTTGATCATGTTGCAAGCGCGACAGCACGCCACCAGGTTCTTGGGGTCTTTCTTGCCTTTTCGCGCCCGCGGCACCACGAAATCGACGGACATGTTGAGCGCGTTGTCGAAACTGGCCATGCCGTCCAGACCGCAGTACTGGCAACGGTAATGGTCGCGATCGAGGATGCGCACGCCTTCTTCGACGGTCACAGGCTGGGATACCAAGGAAAGAGTCATGAGGTCTAATGGCATCGTACACCTCCAATTCGGAACGTCTCGCGATGGGCGCGGACTTCCGCTAGGGACCTACTTTGCGCAGAAGATACGGCGGGGAAACGTCGGTGTCAAGCGGGGGCCTCCAGCTCAACAGTTCCTGATCGAGCTACGAGTACCCGATGGCTTCGCGCAGATGCGCGATCAATAGCCGGATACTGTTAGCGAGTTCCACGACTTCCCCCTCGCCCTGAATGTCGAATTCAATCTCGTAGTTGCCGGCAGCGGCATGATCGACGGCTTCCTTCAGGCTCACCAATGGCTTCACCACCTGCTTCGGAAGGATGAAGCTGATCCACACGCTGACCAGCAGCGTGATCGCGCTAACGACAGTCAGGGACCATTCTGCGGCAGAGATGAGTCTCCGCGCTTTGCGGTGATCGTGCTCCACGCGGTCCCAACTGCGCGCTTCGAGCTTGGCCGTCAAACCCAGAACCTCCTGTCCGGAGTTTTGCAGGTCGACGGTGATGTGCCGCAAGGCGGGGTTTCCTTCTTGCACAGTCTTGGTGATTTGCGCGTCAAACGATCCCACCCGGTTCCGCAACTCATCGACAAGCTGCGCGCGGGTCTTGTAGCGATCGCTCTTCAAGAGGCTGTCCAGATCCGTTTCGTAGGTCATCAACACCTCATCAATGCGATCGGCCGGCGCTTGGCCCGGCTGTCCGATGGCAGTAACCGCAGCCTCGAAGCGCTGTTGGTAGCGGTGCAGCGCATCCAGAGTCTGCTGGGTGAGCAGTTCATCGGTGGGTTGCAGGTCCCGAATCGCGGTGAGAATCTTTTCAATACTCACAAGCGAATCGCGACCCGCCTGGAGTGAAGCCGGGTCGTAAAGCAGCAGGTAGTTCCGTTCGTTATGCCGTGCTTCGAGCATCTGTATCGAAGCTTGCTGGGCCAGCGTTGCCGCCGGAGCGTCAAAACTCACGATGCGGTCCACGATCCAGCCGATTTCCAGCAAATAATAGACGGCGAGGAAGATTACGGGCACCAGGATGAGCCGGACAATCGCCAGACTGTAACCCACACGCCTTCGGAGAGAGGAGCCCGGCGCGAGCACTTGGAAGGACCTTCGAATGCCAATGCCTGACCTTCGAATGCCAAATTTCATAGCCCAGCCCTCCTGCTGGAGATCGCGTCAAAAAAACGTGCCACCCAGAGTCCAGGCGCAAGGCCCGGCGCGCTGGGTTCCACTATCGGTTTCGTTGCCCTGAACAATATCCGTTTGGCGGCGCGAACAACAAGCGATAAGTTCCTGTATTCCTTGGCCTTGGGCTAGGCAAAAAAAGCCTGCCCCGGGCGCAAAGCCAAGGGCAGGCAGCAAAAACGTCTGGATAAACTTCAAGCCGGAACGGGTGTCGGTGGCTACGGGTTGATGTCTTGTTTTTTCTCGAGCTGGCTGATGAGGCCTTGAATTTGCGATTTCGTGGCTTCGGGAGCGCTGGCCAGCGCCAAATTCAGCTCCTTGATCGCGGTTGGAAAGTCACCTTTCGCTGAAGCGATGCGCCCCAACTCGCCGTGCGTGTACCACTCGTTAGGACGCTTTTTGATGTTGATCTGGAAGACCGCGAAACCCTCCTCTTGTTTCTTTTGACGTTGCAATCCCCGGCCATACAAATGAATTTGGACTCCGGATGCCAATTCGAGTGCTTTCGCCTTGGTCGCTTCGCCTTCCTGCTTTTTGCCTTGGGCCTCCAGAATCTGCGACTTCGTCATCAGATTCTCGAAACGTTCCTCCGCTTGGATTGACCGGTCCTCCCACTTGATCGCTTGATCCAGGTTGGTGTTGGTGTCGAGCAGCCACAAGCCGGCTTCATCGAATCCCGCCCACGTGAAGCCCCCGACGCTGCGGAGCTGGTTCTGAATGCTGCGCAGCACGATGGCGTTCACATCCGCGGAAACGCGAAAGGGAACTGCGATCTTCGCCCAATGCAGGGTGACCGCCGTCGAGTCGGGTTTCACCTCCTCGAAGGTATACGCAAGGGCTTCCTCAAATTCCGCCGGTTGCGCCTTGGTGGTGACGCGCAGCGCATCTTCTTTCTCGTCGTAGCTGAAGCTCCCCCACGACGTGGAATTCTTCGAGAAAATGATCGTCCACTGGTCCGCGCCGGGGATCATGTGCAGGCCGTAGCTGCCGGCAGGCAGTGCATGCCCTTCGACCGAAACATCGTCGGTGAACGAAATCACGGTGTTTTCGTTCGCCCCCGCGCGCCAAACCTGCCCATACGGAACTTCTTTTCCGAACAACGTCCGGCCGTTCACCAGCGGACGGCAATAGTTGATGGTGATGTCCGTGAGCCCGATTTGCTGGGTGCTAATGGAACGCTGGCTGAGCGTGGGAAGCTTCAGCTCGGTAGCCTGCGATCCGTTTTTGAACTGCCCATAAGCGCTGCTGGACAAACAACCGAATCCCATCGACGCAATCAGAACCCATCTGCACATCGTACGCATGCACGCCCCTCCTGTTGTTTGCGAATTAGAGATCGACTTTCACTAACGGTATTTCTCGGACCAACCCTTCTGTCGGCATAGACGGCTGGATTCCGCGCGCGTGAGCACGAGTCAGGATCGTCAGAGACTGTCCCCTGCTGTAGTGGCGGGTCTTTAAATCCGTCTTGCAACTTCCGCCGTTGAGAAAACCGGCGGGTTACTCAAAGGCGAACAGTGGGCGAATAAAATCAGTTGCGGCGCCGAATTAGAGTACATTGGCCGAAACCCAGCTGACCAAGGTGGAATCCAATTAAGCGAGACCCGAAGGCGAGTCGCTTATTGAGAAAAGGCCCAACTCTAGATTTGGAGGGAAAGAAATCGAATGAAGGAAAACTCAAGAATCCCGGTTTTTGGACGAGCTATCTCACTGGTTGTGTTGTGCTTATCGATGACTACGGTGTACAGCGCGGCGCAAAATGCTCCACCTGCACCGCCTCCGACGAGCGGAAGCAAGGTACTGGGCGAAGTCAAGCTCGAAGGTGCGTCGAAGGTCGAGAGAGAATCCGGCGTTTGGGTTGACGGCAACTACGTCGGCTACCTCAAGGAACTGAAAGGCGACAAGAAGCTGCTCTTGCTTCCCGGCGAACATCAGATCGCGGTCCGCCAATCCGGCTACGACGATTTCCAGGAACAGGTCGTGGTCGAACCTACGCAAGTGAAGACGGTGGCCGTGAAGCTGACACTCAGCCCACGTGCCGTAACTCCCGATATTACGTCCACGCTGAAGCTGGATGTACAACCCGGCCGCGCGGCGGTATTTTTGGACGGCAAGTTTGTCGGACACGCCAGCGAGTTTGGCGGAGTGGGGCACTCCATGTTGATCAGCCCGGGCAAACACCGCATCAAGGTGGAGTTGCCGGGATACCGGACCTTCGAGACCGAAGTAAACCTGCTCGTCAACCAGAAATCGGAAGTGAAAACCGAGCTGGTGAAGGGCAGCATCGAGCAAGCCGGACCCGAAATCAAACAGCCACAGTAAGCATCGACAAGCCTTGGTAGGGGCACAGCACCGCTGTGCCCCATTTCGGCTTAGAACTAAGGTCTGTGGCCCTCCAACGCCAGTCAGACGTTGGGTTAACAGTTGGCGGGCGAACTCGCGAGGCCCCCCATCATTCCCGCCAGGGATTGACAGCGGGGCCTTTTGACTTCTAGGATAGAAGTTCAACCATTTGCTGTGGAATGCAAATCGCGGGTGGAAATTCTTGCGGGGCTAGTTCGAGCGCTGTGCACCTGACTTCCAAACTAAATTTTTATGATTACAGTTACTGAGCTGACGAAGAGGTACGCACGGCACACGGCCGTCGACCACGTGTCGTTTGAAGTGCAAAAAGGGCAGATTGTGGGCTTTCTCGGCCCTAACGGCGCCGGCAAAACCACCACCATGCGGATGCTGACCTGCTTTTTGCCGCCGACGTCGGGGGTGGCCACGGTCGCCGGCTTTGACGTTCTCGAGCAACCCTTCGAGGTCAAGAAGCGGATTGGGTATTTGCCGGAAACTCCCCCGCTTTATCCCGAAATGCGCACCGCCGAATATTTGGCTTTCGTTGGAAGCCTCAAGGGCTTGTCAGGCGCCGAGTTGAACAAGCGCGTCGAATACGTGCTGGATCGTTGCGCGGTCACCGACGTACGAAACAAGCTGCTCGGGAAACTCTCCAAAGGGTACCGGCAGCGCGTAGGCTTGGCACAAGCCATCATTCACAATCCCGACGTTCTCATTCTCGACGAGCCCACTTCCGGCTTGGACCCCAAGCAAATCAACGAGACGCGCGACCTGATTAAGAGCTTGGCAGGGGATCACACCATTATTCTGAGCACGCACATCCTGCCCGAAGTCGAGCAGACCTGCCAATATGTGCTGATCATTAACAAAGGCAGGCTGGTGGCCAAGGATTCGGTCAACAACCTCCAGAATCGGGCGCGCGGCGCGGAGTCGCTTCTGGTCGAAGTCGCCGGGCGCAAGGGTGACGTGGATTCAGAAACGGTGCAAAAGCGGCTCGAGCAGATATCCGGCGTAACCCGCGTCGTCTTCAAGGAGAAGGTCCAGAACCGGGCGGCCTTTGAAATCGAAAGCCACAAGGATGGTTTCGTGCGGGGGGATCTGGCGCGCGCCATCGTGGAGTCTGGTTGGGACTTGAACGAATTGCGGCCAACCGCAGTTAGCCTGGAAGAGATCTTCCTGCAGCTCACCGGAGAGCCGGCGGCAGTTCCACCAGAAGAAGCCGTAGTTGCGGGGGCCGACTAGATGCGAAATATTTGGGTCATTTTCCGCAAAGAGCTGCACAGTTACTTTGTTTCGCCCGTGGCGTACTTGTTGCTAGCGATGTTCGCCATCATCTTCGGATTCTTTTTCTGGAACTCGCTCGGCTACTTCGTCTATATGGGCATCCAGTCGCAGATGCGCGGGCAAAGCTTCCCGATGAATGTGAACGAAGAATTGATTCGGCCGCTGCTATCGAACATCAGCGTCGTCGGCTTGTTTCTGATTCCCATGATTACCATGCGGCTGTTCGCGGAAGAAAAGCGGACCGGCACCATCGAACTGCTCGCGACGTCGCCGATCCGCGACATCGAGGTGATTCTCGGGAAATGGTTCGCGGCCGTGGTGTTGTACTCCGGCATGTTGCTGCTCACGGCTCTCAATTTTGCGTTCATTTTCAAATACGGGCATCCCGATTGGAAGCCGTTGGTCATCGGGTATCTAGGCTTGCTGCTTCAGGCCGGCGCGTTGCTGGCCATCGGCACATTCATTTCTACGCTGACCAAGAACCAGATCATCGCGGGCGGCGCCACCTTTGGCGTGTGTTTGCTGCTTTGGGTTTTGGAATGGGTCAGCGGATACGAAACCTCGACTTGGGCGAAGGTTCTCTCGTACATGTCGGTCATTACCCATTTTGAATCCTTCGCGAAGGGCCTGCTGGCTACCAAGGACGCTATTTTCTACGTGAGTGTGATTTTCCTGGGACTTTTCCTGACGGCTCGCTCGATGGAATCCCTGCGGTGGAGGTCGTAATTGGCTACTCAGTTTCTTAGGGCCAGGCAAACCAGGTACGCCGCATACGCCACCCTTTATATTTTTGTGATCCTGGCGGTCATCGCAACGGCGAACGTTCTGGCGGACCGCTACAATAAGTCCTACGACTCGACTTCCAACAAGCGCTACAGCCTTTCCGACCAAACCGCCAAGATCGTCAGGGGCCTCAAGAACGGCGCGACGATCACCTACTACGACCAGTCCACGCACTTCGCGCAGGCCAAAGATCAGCTCGACCAGTACGCCAACCTTTCCCCGAAAGTACACGTCGAGTACGTGGATCCCGACAAAAAGCCGCAACTCGCGCGCGAAGCTGGAATCAAGAATTACGGCACGGCCGTCGTGCAGGTCGGTACGAAGAAAGAAGAAGCCAAGACTCTCACCGAAGAGGGTATCACCGGCGCTTTTATTCGCGACCTGAAAAACAACACCCGCACCGTATGTTTTGTGACCGGTAGCGGCGAACATCAGATCGAAGATTCCGAGCGAAGCGGCTACTCCCGATTCAAGGACCTGCTCGGCAAAGACGATTACGAAGCGAAATCCATAAACCTGTTGCAGAAAGCCGAAGTCCCTGGCGAGTGCACGGTTTTAGTCGTGGCCGGGCCCAATGGCGATTACCAGCAACCGGAAGTCGATGCGGTCAAGAAATTTGTCGAGGACGGCGGGCGTGCTCTGTTCATGCTCGATCCGCCGTTGAAGATCGGGCGGTCGGAAGTTGCCGACAATGATGCTCTGACCGGACTACTGACGAGTTGGGGCGTCACGCCGCAGAAAGACCTGATTCTGGATTTGAATCCGATCGGGCAGCTTGCCGGTCTTGGACCGCAGGTAGCGCTCGTCACCACCTACGAATCTCAGCCTATTGTGAGCGAGATGAAAGGAACCGCTACCGGTTTTCCGTTGTCGCGTTCGCTGGACGTCAAGAACGAAGGCAAGTCGACAGTACAAAAACTGTTCAGTTCCTCCGATTCCAGCCTAGCGACTTCCAAATTGAATTCTCCCGACATCGATCCGAGCGATCCGAAGAATAAGAAGGGGCCTTTGACGCTCGCCGCGGCCGGAACCTACAACACCGGCAAGGAGAATTCGCAAGGACGCTTTGTGGTTTTCGGGAGTTCCGCTTGGGCGGCCAATTCTTTCCTGAATTTCAACGGCAATCGCGACCTCGCCTTGAATACCATGAACTGGCTGTCTTCGGATGAAGACCTGATTTCGATTCGTCCCAAGGAACAGGAAGATCGCCGCATCACCATGACGCAAGCGCAACTCAGCTGGGTGCGCATCACCAGCCAATTTATTCTGCCGATGATCGTTATCTTTGCCGGAGTGTCGGTTTGGTTGAAGCGCCGGTAGAGAGAACCGCTCCGGGTTCCGTCATGTCAGGAAAACATCCATGAAAAGCACCGGACTGCTGATTGCGGCTGCCGTCTTGGCGGCCCTCACCGGAACCCTCTACTGGTCGGATCACCACAAAGCTGCGGACACGACGGCAACGCCGGTTGATGCGGCCCCCAAGATTCTCGCCCTGAAGGATTCCGACCTCTCGAAAATTGAAATCAAGAAGAAGGGCATCGAGGAAATCGCCCTCGCGAAGAACGAAGCGGGCAAGTGGCAGATCACCGCTCCCGCATCGCTCGCCGCCGATCAGGATGCGGTGTCCAGCATGGTCTCCTCGCTGTCGTCTGTGAATTCCGAGCGGGTGGTCGAAGACAAGGCGTCAGATTTGAAGCAATACGGTCTGACCGACCCAGCACTCGAAGTCGACATTGCGACAAAAGATGGCAAGTCAGCAAAAGCTTCTGGTTGGCGATGACACGCCGGCGGGCAACGCCGTATTTGCTGCGGCCTCTGGCGATCCGCGGGTGTTTACGATCGCCACCTACACCAGGGCGAGCTTCGACAAAGGCCCCAACGATCTCCGCGACAAACGCTTATTGACCGCCGACTTCGACAAGATTAGTCAAATCGAGCTGACCGCCAAAAAGCAATCGATCGAATTTGGCCGGAACAAAGATGCCTGGCAAATTCTCAAGCCCAGGCCGCTTCGCGCGGACAACTTCACCGTGGAAGACCTGGTACGCCGTCTGAAGGACGCCAAAATGGACTTGGCCGCTGCGACCGGCGCCGACGAGAAAAAGCTGGCGGCGGCGTTCGCTTCGGGGACTCCCGTTGCGACCGCAAGGGTCACCGACGCCGCCGGGACGCAGGAGCTACAAATTCGCAAGGACAAAGACGCTTACTACGCGAAATCGACCGCGGTCTCCGGCATCTACAAGGTAGCCAACGATCTGGGCACCGGTCTGGACAAGAATCTGGACGATTTTCGCAACAAGAAGCTGTTTGATTTCGCGTTCGACGAACCCAATAAAGTCGAGGTGCACGACGGAAGTAAGGCTTATTTCCTGACCAAGGGCGGATCGGATTGGTGGTCAAACGGAAAGAAGATGGACGACGCGACCGTGCAATCCCTCATCGATAAATTCCGCGATCTTTCCGCGAGCAAGTTCGTGGATTCCGGATTCACGACGCCGCTCATCGACTTGACGGTATCCTCCAACGACGGCAAGCGCACCGAGAAGGTGCTAATCTCCAAGAGTGGTGACAATTACATCGCAAAACGCGAGAATGAGCCGTCTTTCTACCAGCTCGATTCCAAGCCCGTCGAAGATCTTCAGAAGTCGGCTGCAGATGTGAAGCCCGCTCCCGAGCCGGCGCCACCCGCGACCGGCAAAGCCGCGCCGGCAACCAAGAAGTAGCGCTTCTTCATCGCACCTCACGGGAGGATCCACGCCTTCGCGCCATGAACGTCCAAGGATACTTCCGCATCCTCAGCTTCTTCGACGTCAGCGAAGCGTTTGAACTGGAACGCTTGAGCGCCCTGTTGGGCCCGGAAGCCGGACCGCGCTCGCCTGGCTTCGTTCGGCGCACCCCGGAATATGCACAAGCGCAGACGATGCCGATCGTGGAGGCGACCGCCCCGATCGTGTTGCCGACCGGCGAGAAGCTGGACAGCCGGATCAAGTATTACTGGTTCGGAGTTGCTTGCGTCGAACTGATCACTGGTTTCCAGTGCAAGCTCGATGCCTTGCCGCAACAGTCTTACCGCTGGATGAACGCGCCGGAAGTGGAGAAAGCCGCGGAAGACCTGCTGCGGACGCGCCTGGAACACTTTCGCCCGGCGATGATCAAGCCTTCTCAGAGGTGGCTCGACGAAGACTATCTGATCATCGATGTGCAGTCGGCAAAACACGGCGATGGCCGCGCGGCGCTGGCATCCGAGATGCTGCAATCCTGCGGCGACCAGATCACGCAAGTCGTTCGCGGCGAACTGGTTTCGCTTTCCGCCGCCGAGCGCGAGGAAGTGGTGCGGGCCGCGCTCTCGTATTATCCGAATGATCTTGTGGTCGTGGGCTGGGCCGCCGCGCTGGTCTACGACAAGCCCGATGCCACGTCGGCGGTTATCGATCTTCTGGAATACGCCAACACGCAGTTGCTGGAATTTCGCTATTACGACGAAGTGCTGACGAATCTGCTCTCGAACGTGTACAGCTCGTTGGAAGGGCACGAGAGTTTACGAACGCTGTGGCGGCTGCCACGGCGCGCGGGACGCTTGAATGGCCTGCGGTTGGACATCATGGACCTCGCCGAGCGCACCGAGTATGCCGTGAAGTTCATCAGCGATACCTATTATGCGCGCGTGTATCGCGTTAGCTCGGCAAGAATCGGTGTCGACGATTACAAGACACTGGTGGCGGAAAAGCTCAAGACCGCCGGGGAACTGTATGAATTCATGGTGACGCAGTTCAACGAGCGGCGCATGTTCGTGCTGGAAGTCGTTGTCGCGGTGCTGGTCTTCCTGGACGTGATTCTGCTGCTGCGCGGGAACAAGTGAGGTCGCTCAACACATGATCGTCACGGTGATGGGCGTGACCGGATCAGGCAAGACCACGGTCGGCGAGTTGCTGGCCAAGCGTTTGGGCTGGGAGTTTGCCGACGCCGACGATTTTCATTCCGCCGCGAACAAAGACAAAATGCATCGCGGAATTCCCTTGACCGACGCGGACCGCATGCCGTGGCTTGCGGCGATTCACGAAAAACTGGCACAGACCGATGCGGAACATCGCAGCTTGGTGCTGGGATGCTCCGCGCTGAAGCAAAGCTACCGCGGCCTGCTTTTTCGCGATCTGCAAGTGCGTCTCGTTTATTTGAAAGGCACCTACGAGCTCATCGATCACCGGCTGCACGATCGCAAAGGGCACTTCGCGGACGACAAGATTCTCGCCGCGCAGTTTGCCGACCTGGAAGAGCCCACGAATGCGCTGGTGGTCGATATTCACCCCGACCCCGAGGTGATTGTCGAAGAGATTTGCGAGCGGCTCAACCTGGCGAAGACCTAGCCGTCGTTTTGCCGGTAAGCCGGTGTTGCTGGAGTCGGCGGCACCACTTCTCCAAACCTCGCCGCAAGCCAGGCGCGGGCTTCTTCAGGGTGATAGTTGAAGGGACCCATGCCACCGGCGTAGGCGATGTGGCCTTTCTCGTCGATGATGTAGATGCGTTCCGGCCACGCGGAATACGCGTCGTTCGCGGCGTTGCTCATGTCGTCGATCCCAAAGGGAACCGGATACTTCAGTCGTTGCACGAAATCGTTGGCGATGGCGACGCGCTGCTCCAGAGTCTTCGGCTGAGCGTAGCAAACATCCTCTTTCACGTTCGATTTCATCTGCCATTCGTCGGTGGGGTGCGCTTCGCGGACGTAGACGGTCAGGAAGTCGGCGTGGTCCTTATAGTCGTTGTAGATTTGAACGACGTCGCCGACCTGGCGACGAAACGGCGGTCAGGTGTAACTGCCGAAGACGACCATCAGCGGACGTCCGCCACCGGCGCGCTCGCGTAAGTGAAAATATTCTTTACCGTTTAGCGCCAGCAGCCGGGCGTCGGGAGCGTTGTCGCCGGGATGCAGCTTGCCGCGGTGCATGTGCGGCAGGGCGTAGCGGAGCATGTAGAGGGCGTCTTTGGGGCTGCCTGCCATGAGGGACAACGTCACAAATCCCGCGATGAGCAGGACACCGGCGATTCCGGCCAGCCATAAACCCATTGTTTTCATTCAGCTACTTTCTGGCGAATCTTGATGGTCGCAAGATATCACTTTCGTGGACTGCTCGAAAATAGTAGCTAAGCACTAGGCTAAAGTGAACCTGAATGCTCCCTGTTTCTTGGCAAGTGTTACTTTAAGTCCTTTGCTATGAAACACTTCTACAAGTGTTCCTCCTACAGGAATTAAGCCCGATGGTGTAAGCACTTGTTTTGCGCCCCGAGTCCGACAGATTAACGACGGCCGACCTTCGTCGCCGACCCAAAACTGGACGCACCCCGAAAATGTCACTTGGGAGAATGCCATTTCGGAAGCCGCCGGTCACGTGCGGTTGACTTTGTTGAGGAGTTTCTCACGCTCCTGTTGGTAGCGGGCCAGGGCTCGCTCGATCACCGTCAGGGCGGCGTAGGCTGGTCGGATGTCTTCCACTTCCACCTTTTTGCCTTCCAACTGCTTGTAGTCGGAGAAGAAGCGCTTTAGGACCAGCAGGCGGTGGGGCGGGAGGTCGCGGGCCTCTACGTAGTCGCTGAATTCGGGGTCGTTGGTGGCTACGGCGATGACTTTGTCGTCGCTGGCGCCGGAATCGATCATGGTCATCAGGCCGATGGCGCGGGCTTTGATCAAAGCGAGCGGCTGGACGGCTTCCTGGCAGAGGACCAGGACATCGAGAGGGTCGTTGTCTTCGGCGTAGGTTTGCGGGATGAATCCGTAGTTCGCTGGATAGAAGACGGCTGAGTGGATGATGCGATCCACTTTGAGCAGGCCGGTGGGTTTGTCGAGCTCGTATTTCACGTTGGAGCCCAGGGGAATTTCGATCACCGCCTGAAAATCGCGAGGCAGGTCGTTGCCGGGGGAGACGTCGTGCCATGCATGCATCATTTCGCGATCCTCACAGTGTAAAGGTAGCTCGCTATTATCGCCTCACGGTGGTCTCAACGCAAAGTGACGGGTCTAGAGAGCGGCCACTACAGGGGCGCCGCGCGTCGTTCCGGCGAGCGCGGCAGACAAGGCTTCCCCTTGATTATTGACAGGAAGAAGCCTAAATTCCTGTCAATGAATTAGGGGAACCAAACCAATGGCGATTTCGTACGTCTTTTGAACAGCGGGAAAGAGGGTTTGTGGGTAAACCGACAGATTTGGTGCAGGGGACTTTGGACTTGCTGATTTTGAAGACCGTGGCGCTCGAGCCTGCGCACGGATGGGCCATCGCGCAGCGGATCCGCCAGGTGTCGAAGGATGTGCTGCTGGTGAATCAGGGGGCGCTGTATCCGGCGTTGCACCGGCTGGAAGCGAATGGATGGATTCGGGCGGAGTGGGGGGAATCGGAGAACAACCGGCGGGCGAAGTATTATTCGCTGACCAGGGCCGGCCGGAGATATATGCGCGAAGAAGAGGCGAACTGGGAGAGGTTGTCGGCGGCGATCGGGTTGGTTTTGAAGATGGGTTGAGAGAACAATTGAACCGAAGGCGGAGACGAAAAGCAGATCCTTCCACTCCGCGGCCCGGCGCAGAAACCGCCCGCAATGAAAAAACCGGGTCGCTCCGGTCGGGATGACGGTTGATGTGGGGGCGGAGCGAGCTGAGGCGGGTTAAATATGCGGTGGTTTGACAAGATTCGAATGGCAGCCCGCTCCCTGGTGCGACGCGAAGTCGTGGAGAGCGAGTTGGATGAGGAATTGTTGTTTCATCTGGAGCGGCAGATCGCGGAGAACGTGAAAGCGGGCATGACGCCGGCGGAGGCGCGGCGCAGGGCGATGATCGAATTCGGAGGAGTAGAAGCGATGAAAGAAGAATGCCGAGATACTCGCAAGGCCAACTGGATGCACGATTTCAAGCAAGACGTTCGCTACGCGGGGCGGGTATTGCGCAAGAGCCCTGGATTTGCGGCGATCGCGATGGTCACCTTGGCTTTGGGCATCGGAGCCAACACGGCAATTTTTTCGGTAGTGAATGCCACGCTGCTGAAGCCGCTGCCATTCCGGCATGCTGAGAAGGTAGTGGCGCTGTGGCAGACCGAGAGCGCGCCGGGTTCGTATCCGCTTACCGGCGAGGATTACGTCGATTGGAAATTGCAGAATCACACGTTTGAGGGCATGAGCTTGTTTTCGTGGCCGACCAGCGCCACCATTGCCGCGGGCGGGGATCCGGAGGGGACAACCCTGGTTCGCACCGAGGCGAATTTCTTTTCGCTGCTGGGGGTGTCCCCGCAGATCGGGCGCACGTTCGCGGATGGCGAGGACCAGAACGGCGGAAGCCACGTGGCCGTTTTAAGTTACGCGCTTTGGAAATCACGATTCGGTGCCGCCAGGGATGTGCTGGGTAAGTTCGTGTCCCTGAACGGAGAAGAATATGCGGTGATCGGAGTGATGCCCGCGTGGTATCGCATGCCCGCTACGGCTGATTTGTGGGTGCCGCTCGATATGTCGAAAAAGAGCCTGGGCACGCGCGGGGGACACCGTTGGAGGGCCATTGGCCGGGTGAAGGAAGGCTTCACGATTGTGCAGGCGCGGGCGGACCTGCAGACGCTTGCGGAGGGTTACGAGAAACAGTTTCCAGACACGAATCGCAACGTGAACGCGATCGTGACGCCGATGCGGGAGGACTTGATTGGAGATTTCTCGGCGCAAATCCTGATCATGTTCGGAGCCGTCGGATTGGTGCTGCTGATCGCGTGCGCGAACGTCGCGAACTTATTGCTGGCGCGGTCGACGGCCCGGCGACGGGAGATTGCTGTGCGAAGCGCGCTGGGGGCCGGACGAGGACGGCTCGTGCGGCAATTGCTGACCGAAAGCATTTTATTGTCGCTAGCTGGCGGTGTGTTGGGGGTTGCGATCGCGTTCGGGGGAATAGGGGTCTTGCGGGCGGCGCTGCCGAACACCGTCCCGCAGCCGAATCCCGTGGCGGTGGACCTGGGACCGCTCGTTTTTGCATTTGTGGTTTGCATTGGCGTGGGCATGCTGTTTGGTCTAGCGCCGGCGGTGCAGTCCGCAAGGGTGAGTTCCACCGAAGCGTTGAAGTCGCGAGGGGCGGTGGGAGCGGACGGTTCCGCGAGGGGGCACTGGTTGCGCAATTTCCTTGTGGGCGGGGAGATCGCGCTGTCGCTGGCACTTTTGGCCGGGGCAGGCTTGCTGCTGCGGACATTTTCGCACCTGCGATCCACGGACATCGGAGTACGCGGCGCAAATGTATTGACGGTATCTGTGCGCTTGCCTGAAAAACAATATAAGACGCTGGACCAGGGCACGGCATTTTACGGACAGGTCGTCGAGAAACTGGGAAAATCGCCTGGCGTCGTAGCCGCCGCGGTGACCACAAAATTGCCACTAGAGGGCGGTCAAAACGGCTATATCACCATTCCCGGGCAGCAGACGGAGAAAATGACGGGGCCGCTGGTCGAGTGGTCTTCGGTCAGCACAGATTATTTTCGCGCCATGGGGATTCCGCTGCTCGAAGGGCGCGAGCTGACTGGCGATGATTTCGAGGCGACCGCGAAAGTGGTCCGCGAAATTACGGCCGCGAAGGACGATGCGGAACGCCAGGCACTCGCCGCGAAATATGTGATTCCTGCGGTGATCAACCAGACCATGGCGAAAACGTTTTGGCCGAAGCAGAGCGCGATCGGCAAAACCTTCGAGAACTTCGCTCAATATCACGTCGTGGGCGTGGTGGGGGACGTAAAACAGCAGCGCGTGCGCGACGCAGCCATGCCGGAGACGTACCTCTCATTGTCGTGGGAACTCGGCGATCCGTCGCGGCCATTTGCTTTGGTGGCGAAGAGCGCCGGGACACCGGAAAGCTTGACGTCCACGGTGCGCGGGGTTGTGCAGTCGATGGATCCGAACCTTGCGCTCTTTAGGGTGCGGACGATGCCGCAGATTGTGGCGGAATCCATGCAGGACACGAGTTACGAAGCGGCTTTGCTGGGCGCGATGGCGATCCTGGCGCTGGTGCTCGCTTCGGTGGGGACGTACGGCGTGATGTCCTACGTGGTGGGCCAGCGGACGAATGAAATCGGGATTCGCATGGCGCTGGGAGCGCAGCCGGTGGAAATCATGGGAATGATTTTGCGGCAAGTATTGTCTGTGGTGGGAGCGGGGATCTCCGTTGGATTGCTCGCGGCTGCTGCTGTGGCGCAGATCATGAAAGGGCTTTTGGTGGGGGTTGCGCCGTTTGATGCGGTTACCTATTTGGGGGTCGCGGTGGTGCTGGCGGTCGTGGCGTTGCTGGCATGTTATGTGCCGTTGCGGCGGGCGATGCGGGTGGATCCGGTTTTGGCTTTGCGGTATGAGTGAAGGGAGTGGCTGGATCAGACTTCAGGCGGCGACATGGGCCGAAATCGAGCAGAGATCTTTCCACTGCCGACGCCGAGCCGTTCACAGGAAGCGAACGGGGAAGAAAAAATCGGCGTGCTCGGGTCGCAATGATAATATTTGAGTAGCGTGCCGTTGTGGGTCGAATAGGCAGAGTTGGAGTTAGGCGCGGGCCTTGTCGATCATCTGTTCCCAAATGCCCTTACTCTTGAGGATGAGTTCCACGGTTTCGCGGGCTGCGCCTTTGCCGCCGATGGCTTTGGTTATGTAGTGGGCGGCTTGTTTTACTTCTGCGACGGCGTCGCCTACGGCTACGGCCAAGCCTACGCGGCGCATTACCGTTAGATCTGGGAGGTCGTCGCCTAAGTAGGCCACTTCGGATTCGGCTGCGCCTGTTTTTTTCAGGATTTCTTCGTAGGCGGCGATCTTGTGAGGTTGCTTTTCGTAGACGAACTCGATGTTGAGTTCGCGGGCGCGGCGGCGCATGGCCGCGCTTTCGCGCCCGGTGATGACGCCAGTACGCAGGCCCGCGGTGTGGGCGAGCGAGAGACCTTGGCCGTCGTGGGCGTCGAAGGTTTTGATTTCGAGGGCGGAGCCGTCGGGTTGGGAGAGCAGGGTGACGGCGCCGGTCGTTAGGGTGCCATCTACGTCCATCAGGAAGACTTTGATTTGTTTGGCGCGTTTGGCTACCGAGGGGGAGACTTTGGTTTGGGATCGCGGCAAGATTTGCTCTCCTTTGAGTCGATGTAAAAATGACTGCGCGCCACAACGGAGGCGAAGTGCTTTCTTCAGCGGCTAAATCCCGTCGGTGAAGTCGTCGGAGCGGAAGCTCCGCCCTCCTAAAAGAGCGTAGAGCTGAAGCCTGCCCCACATCGGCTTGCTGGTCGCCTCGAAAAATGACCAGTCCAGCTCGCCGCTACAGAGTCAAAAAGCGCGTCCGACGCATTTAAATTAGTTCCAGGGTCCAGAGATCGTGGAGGTGAACCACGCCTAGGACTCCTTGGGATTCGTCTACCACCACGATCGATGTGATTTTGCGTTTCTCCATTAAATTCAGGGCTTCGCTGGCTAGCACGTGCGGGCCGATGGTTTGGGCGTTGCGGGTCATGCTCGTGCCTGCGTTCATTTCCAGCGTGGCGCCGCCTTGGTTTTCCATCAGACGGCGGAGGTCGCCGTCGGTGATGATTCCGGCGAGTCGGCCGTCGGGGTGGAGGACGGTGGTCATGCCCAAGCCCTTTCGGCTCATCTCGTGGATGACCTCGGGCATGAGCGTCTCGGGTGAGACGCGTGGCAGGGCGTTGCCGGCGTGCATCTTGTGCTCAACGCGAAGTAGCTTTCTGCCAAGGCGGCCGGCGGGATGCAGCGCGGCGAAATCGTCGGGACGAAAACCGCGATGCTCGAGCAACGAAACGGCAAGCGCGTCGCCGACCGCCATGGCCACGGTGGTGCTGGCGGTGGGCGCCAAGTTTAGCGAGCAGGCTTCTTCTTTCACGCTGACGTCGAGGGTGATGTCGCTGGCTCCGGCAAGCGTGGAATGGATTTTGCCGGTGAGCGTGAGCAGCGGAATCTCGAGACGCTTCAGAGCTTCGAGAAGGGAAATGATTTCTTCGGTTTCGCCGCCGTAGGAAACCGCTACGAGTGCGTCGCCACGCGCGAGCATGCCGAGATCGCCGTGCAGAGCTTCGGCGGGATGCAGGAAGAACGAGGGGGTGCCGGTGCTGGAAAAGGTGGCGGAGATTTTTCTGGCGACCAGGCCGGATTTGCCCATGCCGGTGACGACTACCCGGCCTTTGCAGGCGAAAAGGAGGTCAACGGCTTTTTCGAAAGTGGCGTCGAGACGAGCGAGGACGTCATGGATGGCTTGAGCTTCGATTTGTAGGACGCGACGGGCGGTGTTGAGGCTCATTGCGAATTCCATTTTCGCACGAGCAAGGAAAGCTCTTTAAGCCGCGCGAGCAGATCGGCCAGTTGCACGAGGGGCAAGGCATTGGGGCCGTCGGAGAGAGCGGCTTCGGGGTTGTCGTGGGTTTCGAGGAAGATGCCGTCTACGCCTGCGGCTACTGCTGCGCGGGCCAGAGGCTCGATGAATTCGGGTTGGCCGCCGCTGGCGTGGCCTTGGCCTCCGGGGAGTTGGATGGAATGGGTGGCGTCGAAGACTACTGGGTAGCCTAGTTTTTGGAGGACCGGGAAGCTGCGCATGTCGACTACCAGATTTTGGTAGCCGAACGACGCGCCGCGCTCGGTCAGGATGATCTTATCGTTGCCGGAGGCGGCGAGCTTTTCAACCACATTGGTCATGTCCCACGGAGAGAGGAATTGCGCTTTCTTCACGTTCACGATGCGGTTGGTTTTTGCGGCCGCTTCGAGGAGATCGGTTTGGCGGGAGAGGAACGCCGGGATTTGCAGGATGTCGCACACTACGGCTGCGGGAGCGGCTTGGGACGGCTCGTGAATGTCGCTCAGGATCGGCAGGTCCAGGTCGTGCTTGATTTTGCTGAGGATGCGGAGGCCTTCTTTCAGGCCGGGACCGCGGAAGGATCTCACCGAGGAGCGGTTGGCCTTGTCGTAGGAGGCTTTGAGGATGTAAGGGATGCCCGCGTCGTCGGCGATTTTGGCGATTTGCTCCGCCATTTTGCGCACGTGGGCCTCGCTTTCGATGACGCAGGGGCCAGCGATCAGGAAAAGGGGATTGTTGCCGCCGAGGCGTAGGGAATTGAGAGTGATTTCATGCGTCGTCATACGAAGTTAGTGAAGATAGCATAGACCGAGCGTGCGTGTTTGTTGTGATGCGAGAGTCGTCTGGACAAGGCCGTGTTGGCGTGGCGCATTTGGGTTGGTCGAACGATGTGGAGAGTGGATTTTTTTGAGAGACCAAACGGGAGCGAAGACGCGCAGAGCGAACCGATCTAAAGATCGGCCGTAACGCGCTTTTGTCCAGGTTATGAAAAGAGCGCCTTATTCTAATTTGGCGTATTCAGTTTTGGCTTGTTTGAGGAGTGGGGTGTCGGGGTCGGCATTTTTCCATAGTGCTAAGAAATCCTGGTAGCTGGTTTTGGCTTTGGCGGTGTCACCGGAGAGCGCGTAGGCGCGGGCGAGTCCGAGATGTGCTAACGAGCCGATGGGCTGGTTACCGACGACTCCGGAATGGTCCAGGATTTTCTGAAACTCGATTTGCGCCGCGGAGCCTTGCTTGGCGGCTAGACACGCCTGGCCACGGAGGTAAACGGGGTAGAGGGCGATGGTAAACGAAGTGTTGGTTTGACCCAATTCGTATGGGCTGGATGCCGCAAGCGCGGCGATGGCTCGACCGCCGTCGCCGCTGCGGAGTGCGACCGCGGCACGAATCATGGGCACATAATTGAACTGTTGAGTGGTGTCTTGCGGGTAGCGCTTGGCTAGATCGGCGGCCAATCGCTCGGCCTGCGCGGACTCACCTGCCAGGCCGAGCGTGATGGCCGACAACGCTTCCGCCTCGCGGCCATTGCTCTGAGCTAGGGCGGCGTGCGCTTCTTGCTTGGCGAAATCCAGGTTGCCGGCTAGGGCCTCGCGGACTGAGGCATGGGACGGATACTCCGCGGCCGTTTCTTTTTCGCCGATGCGCTGCGCGGCATCGGCGGCGCGGCGCACTAGTTCGCGGCTCTTGGTGAACTCGCCGTTGTCGGCGGCCGTTTCTGATTCGAGGAAAAGCATCTGATCCTCGATTCCGGTTTTGCCCATGGAGCTGGCGACCTGTCGTTCCATCGCGGCGGCGTCGTGTTCGAGAAAATACACGTTGTAAAGAACCAGAGGAAGCCAAGGCGAGTCGATATTATGAGCGCGCGACTCCTGTACCGTAGCCTTGGCCTGATCGAGGCGGTTGATCCACTGGTAGCTGTAGGCCAGGTTCACATAGTTATTACCACTACCCGAGTTGAGCTTCACCGCTTGTAGCGCCGCGGCGTTAGCTTTTTCGTAGTCGCCCATTAAGGTGTACGTGATCCACAGGTTCTCCTGCGGTTCCTGATCACGAGGGTAGGCTTGCGCCCAGGACTGATACGAAGAGCGGGCAGCCTCAAGATTTCCGGTGACGACCAGTTCGTAGAATGAGGTGATGGCCAGCTTTTCGCTTTCGCTGGCCCGCTCCCGCAGTTCGTATGCCTTGCGGGTATATTCGGCCGATAGTTCCGGTTCACTTAGGGGTTGATAGCTCTCGCCCAAGCGCAAATAAGCCATGGCGAACTTTGGATCCAGAGAAATGGCTCGTTGGAAAAGCGGGAGGCTCGCAGAATAGTCGTTGGCCACGTCCATGGTTTGATTGCCGAGGGTGTAGGCCTGCAGCGCTTCGAGAGAAGAAGTGGTGACGTTCTCGGGTAGAGCGTCGTATTTCTGGACCGAAGCGAGCGATTCTCCGAGTTTGCCGCGCAACTTGGTCGCTGCTTTTCCGAGAGCCTCGAGGACCTGCTCCTTGCCATTGGCAGTTACCTGTTCATCGGAGAGTACATCGCCGGTGCGGCAGTTCACCGCTTTTAGTCCCAAAACGTATTGGCTGCCGAGGCTGGAGATGGAGCCTTCAATGGTGGCGGCGCTGGCGGTACGCTGGCAAATTTCACGGGTGAGTTCGGGAGTCAGCCGGGTCTGTTTGGGCTGACTCATTAGGGAGAGGGTTTGGGCGATGCGCTGCTCGGAAATGAGGCTGAGAAATGGAGATTGCTCCAATTGCGCGGAGAGGCCTTGGCGGAGGGCGCCGTCGAAGACGGGATCGCCGGTGGTGTTGGTGAAGTCGGCAAGGACGACGGTGTCTTTGTTGGTTAGTTTGGCGGAGCGCGGGCGGAGCAAGTAGACCGCGCCGGAGGTCAGGACCAGAACAATCGCGACGGCTGCGGCAATCCAGTAGAAACGCGCTTTGGGAATCGACGCCGAAGGAGCTTGCTTAGTGGCGCCGGAAAATTTTCGGGAGTCGGTGTCTCGTTTCAGGCGCTGGAGATCGGAGCGCATTTCCGAGGCGCTCTGGTAACGGAGGTTGCGATCTTTTTCGAGGGCCTTATCGATAATGCGCTCTAACTCGGGAGGCAGGTCGGGATTGAGACGGATGGCCGGAGTCGGCGTGGCACTCAAGATGGTGTTGAAAATGGCCGCGGAACTTTCGCCGCGAAAGGGAAGTACGCCCGTGGCCATTTCGTACAGGACGGCCCCGAAGGAGAACAGGTCGCTGCGGGCGTCGAGTTCTTGCGCGCGGGCTTGCTCGGGCGACATGTAAGCGATGGTGCCCATGGTCGAGCCGGGAGTGGTTAGGTGGTCGTGATCGAGGGTGGCGGTTTGCGTTAGCTCGCTGGGGGCGGCTGCGGATTGCACTTTGGCCAGGCCGAAGTCGAGGATTTTGGCGTGGCCGCGGGCGGTGACGAAGATGTTGGCGGGTTTGATGTCGCGATGGACGATGCCTTTGCAATGGGCGGCGTCGAGGGCTTCGGCGATGTCGATGGCGATGGCGAAGAGGGCTTCGGTTTCGAGGGGGCGGCCGGCGATGCGGTCCTTTAGCGTCGTGCCTTCCAGGTATTCCATGGCGATGAAGGATTGTTCGCCGGTGTTGCCGATTTCGTGGATGGTGCAGATGTTGGGGTGGTTCAGCGCGGAAGCGGCACGGGCTTCGCGGCGGAAGCGTTCGAGCGATTGCGGATCTTTGGCCAGGGCGTCGGGGAGAAATTTAAGGGCTACGAAGCGGCCTAGTTCGGTGTCTTCGGCTTTGAAGACGACGCCCATGCCTCCGCCGCCTAGCTTTTCGACGATGCGGTAGCGCGAGACGGTTTGACCGATCATAAGGGCGTTTTGGGCGGGTTAACTGTAGCAGCGTTGAAGGGTGGGGAAAAGAGGAAGCACGGAGGAAGCACAGCGAGAGCACAGCGAGAGCACAGTTGGTTGCGGTGCGTTGCGTTGGCTGGAAGAGTTTGGGTATCGGCTGGCGCTTGGGTGCGGTTGACTCTAAACCCGCACCTTTGGGTACGGCGCAAAGGGTGTGCGGCACCCGGCTTGAATCGGATGCCAGGCTAGGGCCCAGCGCCTACATAAGCGTGATGTTAGGCGGTTACGTGGGGGGTGGCGGCTACTGCTTGCTGGCGATGAGCGTCTGCTGTCGAGCGCGATTTGAGCTTTTTGTGTTCTAAGGCTGCGCCTATGAAGGCCGCGAATAGTGGATGTGGCTCAAGCGGCTTGGACTTGAATTCGGGATGGAACTGGCAGCCGAGGAACCAGGGGTGATCGGGGGCTTCTACGATTTCGACGTAATTTTCGTCTGGAGTACGGCCGGTGATACGCAGGCCTGCGTTGGTCAGGATTTTTTCGTAGTCGCGATTGAATTCGTAGCGGTGGCGGTGGCGTTCGCTGATTTCGAGCTTGCCGTAGGCTTTGGCGGCGAACGAGCCGGGTTCGAGTTTGCAGGGCCAGGCGCCGAGGCGCATCGTGCCGCCCATTTCGTCGACGCCGAGGAGTTCGCGGAGCTTGTAGATGACGCGGTGCGGGGATTGCGGGTCGCATTCGGTGGTGTCGGCGCGTTCGAGTCCCGCGACGTCGCGGGCGTATTCAACGGTGGCGCACTGCATGCCCAGGCAGATGCCGAAGAACGGGACTTTGTTTTCGCGCGCGTACTGGATGGTGTAGATCATTCCTTGCACGCCGCGCTTGCCGAACCCGCCGGGAACCAGGATGCCGTCGTAGCCGCGCAGGCGGGTGGCGGCGGTTTCAACGGAGTCGATGTCTTCGGCTTCGATCCATTCGAGGACGGTTTTGTGATTGTGCGCCAGGCCTCCGTGGAGCAAGGCTTCGCGCAGGCTTTTGTAAGCATCTTCGAGTTGCACGTACTTGCCGACGATGGCGATACGCGCTTCGCCGGCAGGATGGTGTAGCCGGTGGACGAGGTCGACCCAAGACTTCATGTCCTGCGGGTGATGCTCGAGTTTAAGGAGCCGCAGGATCTGCGCGTCGAGGCCTTCGCGGCCGAGTTCGACGGGGACGGCGTAAATCGTGTCGACGTCTTCCATCGAGATTACGCAGGAATCGGCTACGTTGCAGAAGAGCGCGATTTTTTTCTTCAGGTCGGAGGGAATGTGGCGATCGCTGCGGCAGAGGAGAATGTCGGGCTGAATCCCGATGCCGAGCATTTCTTTGACGCTGTGCTGCGTGGGCTTGGTTTTCAGTTCGCCTGCGGCGGCGATATACGGAACCAGAGTGACGTGGACAAACAGGGTGTTCTCGTTGCCCAGCTCGAGGCGCATCTGGCGGATGGCTTCGAGAAAGGGGAGGGACTCGATATCGCCCACGGTGCCGCCAATTTCGACGATGACAACGTCGACGCCTTCGGAAACTTTTTTGATGGTGGCTTTGATCTCATCGGTGACGTGCGGAATGACCTGCACGGTTTTGCCGAGATAATCGCCGCGACGCTCTTTGCCGAGAATGGTTTCGTAGATGCGGCCGGTGGTCCAGTTATTGTCGCGGCTCAGCTTGGCGTGGGTGAAGCGCTCGTAGTGGCCCAGGTCGAGATCGGTCTCCGCGCCGTCTTCGGTGACGAAAACTTCGCCGTGCTGAAACGGGCTCATGGTGCCTGGATCAACGTTGAGGTACGGATCGCACTTTTGCAGAGTGACTTTGAAACCGCGACTTTCGAGGAGACAGCCGATGGAGGAGGCAGCTACGCCTTTTCCGAGTGAAGAAACAACACCGCCGGTTACAAAAATATATTTTGGCGCCATCCTTGCAGCCCTGGGTTCGCTTGGGTTGTCCAGCTTACCGGGCCTGTTAACCCTCCACAGGAGTGACGTACACATAATTATGGTCGGAACGCGGGAAACTGTCAATGCAACTTCGGACCTTCCTCGAATCAAAAATTTTCTTCATTCCATCGCCGTCGCGCTCACGAAGCGAAACCTTTTTCCACAATGCGTGTTGGTAACCATGTAGGTCTTTCTGGTTGATTCTGCCGCTGGTGTAAATAGTTTGTCTTTAAACAAATACACGAATGGCAGAAGAAACCGGCTCGGGCACTAAGTTCATCTAATCAGGGAATAAGAAGTAGCGCGGGATGCGGTTTTGGGGAGCCGGTTCGGTCCGCGTAATCGAAAGGCTCGGTTAGCGAGCTTTCCATCTGGGGAAGAAAAAAATGAGACGAATCATGCGAATGAGCATCGGCGCTGCCTGGCTCGCTGGTGCCTTTCTGTTGACGACCACCGCGAACGCGCAGCAAGCACCCTCGATCCGCTCGGGATATAGCTTGGCGCGCGAAGTGAATCTGGTTGGAACGGTTTCGAGCGTTGTCGAGGACTCGAAAACCGGGCCGCTGGGAACCAACGTGATGGTGCAAACCGGTTCTGGTCTGGTTGACGTTCACGTGGGCAGCTCAAGTTACCTGAAATTGAATCACCTTGAATTGCTGGCGGGGGACAGCTTGCGCATCGTCGGTGAGAATTTCACCTCGGGTTCCCACACCGTCTTCATGGCGCGCATCGTGCAAAAAGGTACTACCGCGGTCGCCGTACGCTCGCCGAAGGGTATGCCGCTCTGGCACAACGGAACGCGCCTGCAGTCGGCTGCCAAGACGCAATCGCAGGGAGGTGCCCTGTGAACGGCTCGATCACGAAGTACATGGCTCTATTCGCGGCGATCGTACTCGCTGGCTTCACGAGCGCATGCGGCGGAGGCGGAGGCACGATCAGCTCTGCTCCGGCGCCCACGCCTACCTCCGGACCCTACTCGGCGTCGACCCTGAATGGCAATTACGCTTTTGTGATGAGCGGTCAAGATGCAGGCGGGTTTTTTGCACGCATTGGCAGCTTCGCAGCGAACGGCGCGGGCGGGATCACGGGCGGTGTCCTGGACCTCAGCAGCGGCATTGTCCCAGGAGTTGCAACCGTGACAATCACCGGCGGCACGTACAGCATCGGGACCAACGGCTTGGGAACGGTAAGCTTAATCGACTCGGCAGGTGAAACCGTAGGGTTCAGCATTGTCATGACCTCCACCACCGCCGGGCTAATCACGGAAACTGACGGCAACGCTACGGCCAGCGGTAATTTCACCGTGCAGGACGCGACTACTTTCGCTTCCTTACCCGATAATCTCACGGGCCCCTATGTTTTTGATGTATCGGGCTTGGATCCCAACGGAGCCGGCGAATCGATTGTCGGCCAGTTCACGGCAAATGGCGCGGGAGGCGTTACTGCCGGTGTAGTGGATGTCAACGACGACTTCACGGCCTCGGGTCAGCTATCGGTTACAGGAACCTTTACGGCCGACACTACGTACGGTCCTAGCTCGGGCCGCGGAACGGCAGCCTTTGTGATCAACGGAACCACGGTCAATTTCACGTTCTACACGGTTGGCGTCGGGCGCATCCGGATGCTGAGGACCAATTACCCAGCCACGAGTGTCGGAGATGCGGTCGCGCAGACAGGGACGATTCCCACCGCCACCAGCGGGCTGACTGGCGGCTTTGCGTTTATCCTGGCTGGGTCCAACCTGGTCGGCGAGGACGTTCGTGCCGGCCGCGTGAGCTTGAGCGGCGGCACCGCAAGTAATGTGGAGCTTGACGACGACAATGACAGCGCCAGCGGCTCCGGTAACAGCAATCATACGGCAATTCCAGAAGGCACAATCAGCGCTGCAAGCTACACCATCGATCCCAGCGGCGACGGACGCGGAACTCTAACCTTTACCGATTCCAGCGCTGGAGTTTTCTCGTTCATCTTTTATCTGACCTCTCCTACCCAGGCGGTAATTCAAGACGTCAGCACCGGCAATACGACCGCGCCGATTGTGACGTCGGATGGGTCGATGCAGATGCAGGCGGGCAGCCCCTTCACGACAGCCGGGGAGGCCGGTAATTGGGGCTTCAACTGGAGTGGAGAGAGCGTCAATAATAGCACCGGGTCGTTCGGCGAGGAGGATTTTGTCGGGCAGTACACGCAGACCAGCACCGGGAGTATTTCCGGAGGCGTGGACTTCACGGAGTTGTCGGCGAATAGCGTGGTGACCGGGGGGGCGTTCAGCGGAACGATGACCGTCGCCGGAGACGGGACCTTGCGCAACACGTACTCGATTACGCTGGCGACATCTCCAGCGGCCACGCTCAACTTTGCCGCCTATCTGGTGGATGCCAACACCATCTTTGTTGTGGGCGTCGACACCCATAGAACGATCACAGGATCGATTCTGCGTAACTTCTAGCCCTCGATTCTGTCAGCAAGAGATAAGACCGCCTGGCCAACATGGACCGGGCGGTCTCATTCTTGTAAGAGTCTTTCAATGCCACCGCGAGTCTTTCGATCAAGCGAAAGCGAACGGGCGAGGCTCCGTCGGCGGACCGACGACGTGACAGAATCTGGCGTTCCCGCCACAATGGAAAACAAAACGGCGATGAGTATTAGCGTGTTCTGACCGCCGCCACAAAGAAGCCTGCGAACGTTCGATGTCTGGTGTTAATTCTGGCAGCCCGCCCTACGGCACATCAGTCCCATGCGGATTGCGCACAAAAATATCCCCCAATCCAGGAGCGCATTTTGAGTCCAGCATTCTCTTCTTTAGTTCATCTCGGTCCACCCAGTTTTCAAGCTCGAATTTAACTGGGTCGACCAGCGTGTGGTTGAAAGTCGCCTCGTCAAAAATGTGGTTATCGATAGCTCGCAGAGCAGGATCGAGGAACATCCTATTGAATTCAAACGACAGCAATGGCGGGCATCTCGACAGTGCCTTAAGGACCCGTTCTTCATATCCTTCCACATCGATCTTGATATAGAAGGGTAGCCCGTATCGCTGGACGAGCGAATCCAGAGTGATCACCGGGACAGTCAGTTTCCGGTTCCAAATCCCGACATAGTCTCGATTGCCTCGCGAGACGGCCTCACGCCACTCCACGGAGAGAGAGCTCATCTTGTCCTTGCGGTCCGATACTTCCAGTTCGGCAAGTCCGTCCTTTTCGCCAACGGCGGCTTGCAGGACTTCCACCGCGTCTCGCGATGTGGTGAGTTCAATGTGTCTCGCACAATCAGGATTGGGCTCGACAGCTACGACCTTGGCACCTAAGGAAGCGAAAATCGTGGTCATGGTGCCGACATTGGCGCCTATGTCAAAGACGAGTGCGCCCTCGGGCAGAACTGAAGAGTAGAACACCCGCATGAGGCGAGATTGTTCGATCGCGCGGCCACCGCGTAACCGTTCCCATATCGGGCTGGTTATCTTGTTCAGTCCGAGGGCCCAAAGCAGTTGCTCTACGCGTCGTCGTGATGTTTGCACGACTTCACCTCGTCCGATTGCGAGACGATTTGCCTAACGTCGCCACATCGGAATGGTAGCAGGCTTGGGATTGGCGCCGCATTTGGGTTACGAATCGGAGCAATCGGAATGGCTATATTTGCGGTGGTTTCACCTTTGTAGGAGCTTTTCGACGCGGGCGACATCTTCCGGCACGTCCACGCTGACGGCGTCGTGCTCGACTTCCGCTACGCGAATCTTGGTGCCATTTTCCATCCAGCGCAGCTGTTCGAGCTGTTCGATGCGCTCCAGTTCACCTTGCGGCAGAGTCGGGTACTCCAGCAGCGCGTTTCTCTGAAACACATAGAGGCCCAGGTGCTTTAGGTGACGCACTTGAATGGTGCTACCGGTGTCGCGCACCCAGGGAATCGGCGCGCGAGAGAAATAGAGCGCGTTGTCGTCGAAGTCCAAAACAACCTTCACTACGTTGGGGTCCATGATGTCGGCGGGAATCTTGATCGGCGTTGCGACGGTCGCGACAGCGGCCTCGGGGTCTTCGAGAAGTGCCGCCACCGCCGTATCGACGGCTGCCGGGTCGAGAAGAGGTTCGTCACCTTGCACGTTGACAAAGACGTCGCCCTCGATGTGCGCCGCCACCTCCGCCACCCGCTCGGTGCCGGTGCGGTGGTCCGCCCGGGTCATGCGCGCCTCGCCGCCGAACGAGGTTACCGCTTTGACGATGCGTTCGTCGTCCGTAGCCACGATCACGCGATCGACACGGCGAGCCGATTTGGCACGCGTGTACACTCTTTGAATCATGGGCTGTCCGTTCAGTGACACAAGCGGCTTGCCGGGCAAGCGCGTCGAGCCGTAACGGGCTGGTATTACCACTACGACTTTACCGGAACTCATGGCCTGGCCTTTCTTCCGATGGGCATGCTGGAACAGCTTCTCAGACCCGCTGACATGGCGTCCGTACCGTGTTTGCCGGATCCTATCACAGTGGGTTTCGTCCCTTGATATCCAGTCAAGTCCCGCCCCTTTCCGTGGCGACCAAGTTGCCCGAACATTCGGGAGTCGCGTTGACAAAGGTTTGACAAAAGTCGCCGCGGAGAGACGCAATTGCCCTTGTCTTCTACTCATGCAGTGCTACAATCCACTTCAGTCCTGAACCGCGCGGCCGTTCCCGGCAGGCCAGGATCTTTTGGGGGAGAGCCGTGAAGCGCGAGATACATCCGATTCGCGTTTTGCCTTGTTTGCTGGTTATCTTTTTGCTCGTTTTTGTTGCCCTGCCTATTTTTTCCGTTCCCGCCGCCGCACAGTCCACCAGTTCAGCGTCCGATGACGCGAATCCTAAAGCTAAAGACGATGCCAAGACTGGGGATGCCGCAAAGCCGGTTGCCAAGGACGACGTAAAAAAGAATACTTCGGGAACCGCCCTCAAGCCGCTGCAAGGATTGCATCTTGACGTCGATCTCGCGCTGGTCAACGTCACCGTCACCGACCCTTACAATCGCCTGGTTACCGGCCTTGACCCCGACAATTTTCGCGTTTACGAAGACAATATCGAGCAGGAAGTCGTAACCTTTTCTTCGGAAGACGTGCCCATCTCCATCGGAGTGATCTTCGATTTTAGCGGCAGCATGGCCAACAAGATCGGCAAAGCTCGCGAAGCCGCCGTGCAATTTTTCAAGACCGCCAATCCCCAGGACGAATTTTTCCTGGTGAGCTTTAACGAGCGCGCTGAACTCACCAGCGCCTTTACCAGCAGCGTTGAAGACCTGCAGAGCCGCATGCTGTTGACCGCGCCCAAAGGGCGGACCGCGCTGCTCGACGCCATTTATCTGGGCCTCAGCCAGATGAGGGGTGCCAAGAACGGCAAGCGTGCCTTGCTCATCCTATCCGATGGAGGCGATAATCATAGCCGGTACAACGAGAGCGATATCAAGAGGCTGGTTAAGGAAGCGGACACGCAACTTTACGCCATTGGCATTTTTGATCCGCTTGGCTATCGCAACCGTACTCCAGAAGAGCTCAATGGCCCGTCCCTATTGAGTGAAGTCACGGAGATGACGGGCGGCCGTGTCTTCGCCGTCGAGAACCTGAACGATTTGCCGGATATCGCTTCAAAGATCGGCATGGAGTTGCGTAATCAATATGTCCTCGGATATCGGCCAAGCAACAAGGCACATGACGCGCGCTGGAGGAAGATCAAGATCAAGCTGCGCGCGCCCAAGGGTCTTCCTCCCCTCAACGTGTACTCCAAGACCGGCTATTACGCTCCGAGTCACTAGGTCGGCCTCCCCGCGCCTTTCGCTCGTAACCCTGTCGATTTTTGTGCTGTGCGCGTTGGCGTTCAGCGCGTTGCCAGCGTCTTCACAAATTCCGCCCCCCAACTCGCAGCCCCTCCCGCCGGGGCAAGGTCCGTCGGGTTCGCAAGACCCAAGGATTCGCGTGGATGTGAACCTGGTCGTGCTGCATACCACGGTGCTGGACGATCGCGGACGCTTCGCCGACGGGCTCAAGGAAGAGAACTTCCGCGTTCTGGAGGACAAAGCCGAGCAGAAGCTCGCAGTCTTCAAGCGCGAAGACATCCCGGTCAGCATGGGACTGGTCATCGACAACAGCGGCAGCATGCGCGACAAGCGGCCGCGCGTGAATGCCGCCGCCCTGACCCTGGTGGAAGCCAGCAATCCGCAGGACGAAGCTTTCGTTGTCAATTTCAATGATGACTTCTACCTGGACCTCGACAAGGATTTCAGCAACAGCATTCCGGAGCTGAAGGAAGCGCTGGAGCGCATTGATTCGCGCGGCAGTACCGCGCTTTACGACGCGATCATCGGATCACTGGACCACGTGAAGAAGGGTTCCAAGGACAAAAAGGTTCTGCTGGTGGTGACCGACGGCGAAGACAACACCAGTCACAATTCGCTCGAGAAAACCATTCGGGAGATTCAAAAGACCGATACGGTGATTTACACCATCGGCCTGCTCAGCGAAGAGAGCAAGAAGAATGCCAAGCGCGCGAAAAGGGCATTGGAGGATATTGCGAAAGCTTCCGGCGGCCTCGCTTTCTTTCCTGAAAACGTTTCGGACGTGAAAGACATCTGCGAAAACGTGGCTCACGACATCCGCAACCAGTACACGCTGGCGTACTATCCCACAAATACGAAGCGCGACGGCACGTTCCGCACCGTGCAGGTCGATGTCATCCCGCCTCACGGTCGGGGAAAACTGACAGCCCGTACCCGCAACGGTTATTACGCCCCGGGCGGTCCAGCGGGTGCTACCTCAGGCAATTAGCTCTCCTGCATCTGCGAGGCGCTGCCACGGCTCCCTGTACCCGCGGTCTTCGAGACCGCGGGGTTTAGATGAACATGAGCCCGTACCTGTACCACGTGCAGAGACGCTTGACATGATGAATTGCGACTCACCAAGTACGCACAGGCGTTACCGCGTCTAAACCGAACCCAAAAAGGGCGGCTACAGAAACGGAAGGGGCGGTGGTCAGCGCGCCGATTGCGCCGAGCGCTGGCTCACTTCTTCCAGAAAACTCTTACCGTGTGGAATCGTGCCGCCATAATTTTCGGCGACCGTCTGTCCCATATCCGCCAGGGTGTTGCGTATGCCGAGATTGGCACCCGCGCCGGCCGCGGGCGAATACACCAAAATCGGCACGTACTCTCGGGAGTGATCCGTTGTCTTCCAACGCAAATCGGGATCGCAGCCATGGTCCGCAGTGATCATCAGCAAATCCGATGGCGTGAGCAGCGGAAGAAACTGCTCTAGAAGACCGTCGAATTCCTCGAGCGATTTCGCAAATCCCTCCACATCCTTGCGGTGCCCGTAGAGCATGTCGAAATCCACTAGGTTGCAGAAGATTAGCCCGCGTTTTCGTTCGCGAACCGCGGCGGTTAGTTTCTCCATCCCATCGGCGTTATTTTTTGTGGTGACATACTGCTCGACGCCGCGACCGTTGTAGATGTCGTGAATCTTGCCGATGCCAAATACCGGCACGGATCGTTCCTGCAACACATCCAGCACCATGGGTTTCGGAGGATCGACGGCATAGTCGTGGCGCCGCGGTGTGCGCACGAAGTTGCCCGGTGCGCCCGTGAACGGCCGTGCAATCACGCGCCCGACGCGATGCGGTCCATCGAGCAGTTTCCTCGCGATCTCACACATGCGATACAACTCTGCGATCGGGATCACCTCTTCGTGCGTCGCGATCTGAAAAACACTGTCGCCCGAGGTGTACACGATCGGCTTGCCAGTGCGCACATGTTCCTCGCCCAGCTCCTGGATGATCTCGGTGCCCGAGGCTGGCTTGTTACCGATCGTCTCGCGACCGATCTGCTTTTCGAACGCTTCGATAGTCTCGCGCGGAAAGCCAAGCGGATAGACGGGAAACGCCTGATCGAGCCACACACCCGCCATTTCCCAATGACCCGTGGTGGTGTCTTTTCCCGGCGATCGCGTCACACCTTTTCCAAATGCGCCGGTTGGCGCAACGGAGGGCGAAAGATGCTTCAGGGGAGCGACATTCGCCAATCCCAATCGCACCAGATTCGGTATCTTCAGCGGCCGCGATTCCGCGATATGGCCGAGGGTATTACGTCCAACGTCGCCATAGTCGACCGCATCCGGCAGCGCTCCTATCCCCACGCTGTCTAGCACGATCCAGACGACTCTTTCGAAAGCTCCCATCGCCTCACCTCTGCGGTGCCCACCGAAACTCTAGCACAGCCGTCGGTGTCAGCCCGGCTGCTTACATTGCTCCCAGGCGCTTCCAACGGTATGCTGCCGCCGGCGGCAGTTGTTCCCGCAGGACCGAAGAAACTTTTCCAATGAAGGATGCGTACTTATAGGCAACGAGGTCCGCGATGCCCGAGAACCAACCAGTCCACAGGCCGCCGCTCGCCGTTCCGATCATCCTCATCGTCCTGGGTGCGCTGTTCCTCTACGCGAACTATCAACCAGCCTTCGATCCTTGGCTCATTCTTCGGACCTATTGGCCGCTGATCCTCATCTTCGTTGGCGTAGGGAAAATGCTGGATTCCATGCGGGCGAGTCAGAACCCAGGCGCGGCTTCCAGTTCGTCGATCGGGGCGGCGGTTGCCGTGGTGGCTTTTGTTGGCGTTCTCGGAGTGCTGCTTTGGCACGGACGCGGATTCGCAAGAGATCGCCGCGATTATTCGCTGATGCATCACGAAAGCCGCACCGTGGAACGCCAGAACGCCCAATCGGTCAACATTTCGGTGCAGACTTCGGCGGGACAATTAACCATCAATGGAGGGTCGAGCCACCTGCTCGAAGCCGATTTTAGCTTTAGCGATTCTTACGCTATCCCGCAGGTGGATTATCACGTTAACTCTGGCATTGGACAGCTTACGATTTCTCAGGATGACCGCAATTCTCATTTCGGCATTTCGCGCAACGACTGGAATCTACATTTCAGCAACGACGTCCCACTGGAATTGAAAGTCGCTATGGGCGCGGGAGAAGGGCGTTTACGTCTTCGCGATGTGCCGATAACCCGGCTCACCGTGAACATCGGTGCCGGCCACGCTGACGTGGACCTTACCGGCGATCGCAAAAAGGATCTCGACGCCGATATTGAAGGCGGCGTGGGCCAGGCGACGGTCCATCTGCCTACCAAAGTCGGCGTGGTGGTGCGGGCGTCGGGAGGCATCGGCGCGATTAATGCTCACGGCCTGAAACACGATGGCGACGAATACACCAACGATGTCTACGGTAAGACTGCCGCTACGATCCACCTGAAGGTGGAAGGTGGCGTCGGCGAAATCGACCTGATCCCAGAGTCCTAGCGGGCGCCCGAAGGCTCATTTGCCCCAGAATCAAGCCAGCCGTATAATTTAAAGTTTAGGCAGTCGCTAGCATTCGCCCTGTAGGGGCGCTCTATGCAGGCGCACTGTCCGGGCTTCCTTTGGCGACCAACGAACTCATCCCGGCGAACACGAGCACGAGCCAAGAGGTAATTTCCATCCGTGGCGCTCGCGTTCACAATCTCAAGAACGTCAGTGTGGAAATTCCGCACAACGCCATCACCGTGGTCACCGGCGTCAGCGGGTCCGGCAAATCCTCGCTGGCGTTCGACACGGTCTATGCCGAAGGGCAGCGGCGCTACGTCGAGTCCCTCTCCGCCTACGCCCGCCAGTTTCTGGAGCGCATGGAGAAGCCCGACGTCGACGAAATCTCCGGCATCGCACCGGCTGTTGCCATCCGCCAGAAAAATTCCACGCGCAACCCACGATCGACGGTCGCCACGGCCACCGAAATTTACGACTACCTGCGCTTGCTGTTCGCGCGCTGCGGCCAAACTTTCTGCATCAAATGCGGCGTGCTGGTGCGTCGGGATAATCCCGAGGATATTGCCAACAAGGTTCTGTCGCTCGTGCCTGGCCGACGTTTCTACGTTGTCTATCAACTTCGGATCGACACTACAGCGCAACCCGCATCGGGCCGGCGCCCTTTCAAGAAAAAAAACGCGCCTCCGAATGAAGATGCCTTGCGCAATGCCCTGAGCGACATCCAGAAGCGTGGCTTCAACCGTCTTTATCAGGACGGACGTCTCCATGAATTTTCCTCGCCCGAGACGTTGCTCGAGGTCGATTTCGCCAAGCCAGTCTGGGTTGTCGTCGATCGTCTCGCCGTCAATGCGGAGTCCCGATCCCGGCTGATCGACTCCATTGAGATCTGCTACCGCGAAGGGAGCGGTGAAGCCATTCTCGAGTTCGTTCCCGACGCCGCGGGAAATCCCGCCCAGCGTCTGGTGTTTAACGATCGCTTTGAATGCAAGAACGACGGCATCATTTATCAAGAGCCTGAGCCGCGCCTGTTCTCCTTCAACAATCCGTACGGCGCCTGCCCGCGCTGCCAGGGCTTCGGCAACACCATCGACTTCGACCTCAATCTGGTCGTCCCCGATTCCAGCAAGTCTCTCGACGACGGCGCCATTGAGCCTTGGACCAAGCCGCGCTATCGCGTTTTGCTTCAGGACGCCAAGAAATTTGCTCGCGGCCAAGGCGTTCCGACCAACGTCGCCTGGCGTCATCTGACCGCCGACCAGCGCCGCCTGCTTCTCGAAGGCGACCCGGCGAGCGATTTCGGAGGCGTAAAAGGTTTTTTCAGTTATCTGGAGCGCAAGAAGTACAAGCTTCACGTCCGGGTTTTCCTCAGCCGTTACCGCGGTTACGCGCTCTGCCCGGAGTGCAGCGGCACGCGATTGCGCCCCGAAGCCCGCGCCGTTCGCGTCGCCGGGAAATCCATCACGGAAATCTGCAAGTTCACGGTAAAGGAAGCTCGCGCTTTCTTCGCCACGCTCGAGTTGACGCCAGCGCAAACCAAGATCGCCGACAAAATTCTCGACGAAGTCCGCTCACGCCTCCAATTCCTCGACGAGGTCGGCCTCGAGTACCTCACGCTTGACCGCCTCACCTCCACACTCTCGGGCGGTGAATCCCAGCGCATCCAGCTCGCAACGTCGCTCGGCTCGCATCTCGTTGGCGCGCTTTATGTTCTCGACGAGCCTTCCATTGGCTTGCACCCGCGCGACACCCAGCGCCTGATCGACATCCTCAAATCTCTCCGCGACCTCGGCAACACGGTTTTGGTTGTTGAGCACGATCCCGACACCATCGAAGCCGCCGATTCGGTCATCGATCTTGGTCCTGGCGCCGGTGAACTCGGCGGCAAGCTCCTTTTCTCCGGCACTTACGAGGCGATGCTGCGCGAGCCGAAATCCATTACCGGCCGCTACCTCAGCGGCGAACTCCGTATCCCCGTCCCCAACAGCCGCCACAAGCCCAACGGAAAATTTCTTCGCCTCTACGGCGCGCACGTCCACAATTTGCAGAATGTCGACCTCATGGTGCCGCTCGGAACGTTCACCGTTGTCACCGGCGTCAGCGGTTCCGGCAAATCCACAATCGTCCACGACGTCCTCTACAAAGCGCTCGCCGCCAAGCGCAACGGCTCCAGCGTTAAGGAATTCTGCGACCGCATCGAAGGTGACACCGAAATCCGCGAGGTCGTCATCGTCGATCAATCGCCCATCGGCCGCACCCCGCGTTCGAATCCCGCCACTTATCTCAAAGCCTTCGACGCCATCCGCGAAGTCTTCGCCGACACACCCGACGCCAAGCGCCGCGGCTATACTGCAGGGCACTTTTCCTTCAACGTTCCCGGCGGCCGTTGCGAAACCTGCCAGGGCGATGGCACCGTCACCGTCGAGATGCAATTCCTCGCCGACGTGGAACTCATCTGCGAAGAATGCCGCGGCACGCGCTTCAAGAGTTCCGTGCTCGACGTCCGCTATCACGGCAAGAATGTCCACGAAGTCTTGCAACTGACCGTCCGCGAGGCGCTCACCTTTTTTATCAACGTTCCCAAAGTGATTTCGAAGCTCCGCGTCCTGAACGAAATAGGTCTCGGCTACCTTCGCCTGGGCCAATCCGCCACCACGCTCTCGGGCGGCGAAGCCCAGCGTCTGAAACTCGCCTCGCACCTGACGCGCAGCGAAAACAAGGAAATTCTTTACATTCTCGACGAGCCGACCACTGGTTTGCATTTCGACGACATCGCCAAGCTCCTGGCTGCTTTCCGCAAGCTCCTCGAATCCGGCGCCTCGCTGGTCGTAATTGAGCACAATCTCGACGTCATCAAATCCGCCGACTGGCTGATCGACCTGGGCCCAGAAGGCGGTGACCAGGGCGGCAAAATCATGGCCACCGGCACACCCGAACAGGTTGCCCGCAACACGCAGTCCCACACCGGCCGCTTCCTCGCGCGCGCCCTCCATGCCAACGGCCAGGCAAAACGCCAAGGCAATGGCGCATCCAAATCAGCAGGCCCTTCAGCTACAATCGCAAATGGAGCGCATCCACCTTCCGCTGACCCATGAAGCCCGTCCGCCCGCGTCCGGTCGCAGCGTCCCTAATTCGCCGAGCAATCCTAACTCTCCTTGTAGGAGTGCAACCTGCTGCGCCCCATTTCAGCAGCCCATTCGTGGCCGAAGCGCAATCCGCCTCTGCCGTCCAATCCCAAAAGCAAAAACTAGCCAATCCCCTGAACGACCTCCTCGACGAAGCCCAACGCGATGTCGACAAGAACGATTTCGAAGCCGCCATCCCTCCGCTCCAGAAATTCCTCGCCGAAAAGCCCGACGTAGCCTACGCGCACTTCCAGCTAGCCTATTGCCACACCGCGCTCAAGCGCGTTCCCGAAGCCCGCGCCGAATACGAACGCGCCATTGCTCTCGATCCAAAAATGTCGGAAGCCTATCTCAATCTGGGCATGCTGCTGACCGGACCAGAACCGGTCGCCGCCGTCGCACCATTGCGCAAAGCTGTCGAACTGCTGCCCGCCCAAAGCCGGCCCCGCATCCTCCTGGGTGTGGCGCAAGAGCGTTCCGGTGATTTCCCCGGCGCGGCCGAATCCTTTGAAGGCGCCGTGCATCTCGATCCGCGCGACACCGAAGCCGCGCTCCACCTCGCCAAGCTTTATCTCGCCTTGAAGCGTCCGGCCGACGCCGAAGCGAAATTCCGCGGGGTCCTTGAGGTCCAACCAACTTCTACCGCCGCCGCGCTCGGTCTGGCGCAAACTCTCGACACCCAAAAAAAGCCCGAAGCCGCCGACGCGTACCGCAAATATCTGCTCCTCGAACCATCCGACTCCGCTGCCCGCGCCCGCCTCGTCCACTTCCTCGTCGAGCAAAACAAGAACGACGAAGCGCTCGCCGAACTCGACCGTTCCGACGCCGGAAAGTCTCCCACTCTCGAATCGCTCCGTCTTCGCGCCGACCTCCAGATCGCCCAGAAAAAATACGACGAAGCCATCGCGACGCTGCAGCGCGCTCTCGTCCTCACGCCCAATGACCCTCAACTGATCGGCGGCCTGGGTCGCATTTACATGCAAAAACACGATTACGCCTCCGCGGAAAAACAACTGAAAGTCGCGATCCAGCTCGATCCCAAGAATCTCGCCTACTGGAAAGACCTAAGTTCCTCCTACTATCTCTCCGGCGATTGCGTCGCTACCATCGCGAGCCTCGACGTAATCGCCAAAACCGAGCCGCCCGCTGCGGGTTCCTGGTTTATTCGCGCGCTCTGCTACGATAAGTTGCACCAGATCAAGCCGGCGCTCGAGGCTTACCAGAAATTTCTCACCATGGACGAAAACAGAAACCCCGATCAGGTTTGGCAAGCGCAACAGCGCAGCGCCGTTTTGAAGCATCAGCTCGACGCAAAAGGGAAGTGATGCGACCCTGGCACCAGCGCGCGCTCATCTTTCTGGTTCTCGCCAGCTTGCCCACGCTCGCCTCGCTAGCGGGCAATCCCGACGATCTGCAAGCCCGCTTTGAGCACGAACCGAATTCGGTTCGCAAAGCCAAGCTCTTCGAAAAACTTGGCGACGAGCAACTGGCCTCAACACGCCGGGCCTCGCAATCGGCCGACTTTGCGACCGTCGCTGAGGTCATGGAGAAATATCGAGACAATGCTCGCGTCGCCTTTGCCGCTCTGAAAAAAGCGCATCCCGACGCCGAGCGTCAATTGAATGGCTACAAGCAACTTCAAATGCACGTGCGCAAGGCGCTCCGCGATCTGAAGGAGATGGTTTTGCTCGCGCCCTTCGAATACAAGCCTCCGCTGCAGCTTGTGCAGGACGACCTGGCCTCCATGGACGACGAACTGCTACGCATGTTGTTTCCGCTGCGGCCCGGCACAAGAAATACACCTGCAGCGCCTGCCGCAGATGCCGAACCGCCCCCGGCCGCCGCGCAGAAAACAACCGATCAGCCCCCGCAGAAACCTGAAGAAAAACCAGAAGATAAGGCCGAAGCTAACCGACCAGCAGAGAATGCAGTCGAAAATTCAGAGGAGAAGCTTGAAATGAACATCCAAAATTGCCTGCTCACCGCCGTCGTCACCTGTGGCTTGGCCGTTTCCTGCGCCCAGCTTCAGGCCCAACAGGAGCAGAAAGACTACCTCTCGGCCATGGAGTCTGACAAAATCCGCGACGCCGAAACCTCCAACGCGCGCATCAATCTCTTCGTCGCCTTTGCCGACGACCGCCTCAAGAAATTTCAGTACGAGCTGCAGCATCCCTCTTCGAATCGCCACGGCGAGTTGCTGAACGCTCTTATGAACGGTTATGTCGGCTGCCTCGACGACGCCGCCGACCTGATGCAGCTCGGCATCGAGAAGCAGGAAAATATCCGCCAAGGTGTCGATTTAATATCCTCAAAAGGCAAAGAATTCCTGGAAGCTCTCAACAAAATAGCCGCCGACAAAATCGAAATCGACACCTACAAAGACAACCTCGACGACGCCATCGAAGGTACCCGTGACGCCATAAATGACGCCGAAAAAGCCAAAAAGGCCGTAGCCCCGCCCCCGGTCCGCCGCAAGAACTAGAAGCAACTAACAAAGCGCAATTCTCCGATCCGCTCGTTGTAGGGGCGCAGGACACCTGCGCCCCAAGCGCCCAGGCCGTCTGGCCTATGGTTTTTCCGCGTCCTTTTAATCCGTGTCCACTTCTCTCTGTGCCTCCGTGGCATTCATTTCTTCTCTTCTCCCCGAAACTCCGTGATCTCGGTGGTGAATCCCCGCCGTTTCTTTTTCGCGCACTTCGCCCACGAATTTGGTCCTACCCCGCCCCGCGTCGTAAACTACCAATGCCAAACGAATGCCAACTCTCCCAACCATCGTCCCCGGCGGCCACGCGCTCTTCCAGCGCATGTTCACGCGCCTCAACTGCGACGGCCGTCCCCCCCGTTTCCGCGTCGAGTTCTACCCCTACAGCAGTCTCACCCTGACCATCCGTCGCCGCGAAGAAACCGTCCACGTCCGCTTCTCCGACCTCCTCCATCGCGCTCCGCTCGCGGTTCTCGAAGGCGCAGCCGCTCTCCTGCTCTCTCGCGTGTACCGCCGCAAAGCCCCGCGCGATCTCACTGTTCCATATCTCGACTACGCCCGCTCCCATCGAACCCGTGCTCGCATCAATCGCATGCGCCGCCGCCGCATCCGACCCGCCACCCACGCGCAAGGACGCCACTTCGATCTGGAAAAGCTTTTCGATGAATTGAACGCAAAATATTTCGAAGGAAAACTAGTCCGGCCCCACATCGGTTGGAGCACAAAGAGCTGGCGCCGCCAATTCGGCTGCTACGACCCGGGTCCCGGCCACATCCTGCTCAACCGCCGCATGGACCGCCCTAACGTCCCCCAATGTGCCGTGGAATACGTCCTGTACCACGAAATGCTCCACGTGAAGCACCCCACCCGTCGCTCCGGCTGCTCGTTAATCTCCCACTCCCCCGAATTCCGCGTCGACGAAAAACAATTCCCCCAATTCCATCAAGCCCGCAAAGTCCTGGACCACCTGGCTCGCTGAGTCCATCTCGACGGGTAACCTAACTTCCACGGGCGCGGGGCTTTAGCCCGGCGTTGAGAACCCCGGGCCTTACTGTGTCTTGCCCGAATTCCTGTCCCTCTCCCTCTACTTAATGTCCTTCTTTTCCTTCTCCACGTCCTTATAAAGCTTCTCAATCTTCTTCCGAATCTTCTCCGCATCCTCCGCCTTCGGATATAAATCCAAATACCGCTGATACGACTTGATCGCCGGCTTCTTCAACCCCTTCTTCTCCTGCGCCTCCCCCAAGAGCCGAAACGGCGCGGCATAGCCAGGCTTGGCCAGGGTCGCATCCTGAAACCGGTCAATGGCCGCGTCCACATCTCCTTTGTGCATGTAATACTGTCCAACTTCCATATCCTTCTCGGCCCGCAACGGATCCCAGGTGGGCTGATCCGGCGCCGATTCCGTAGCGTTATCTTTATTGGTCTTGGGCGGCGTCTTTTTCGTCGCTGCCGGCGTCGGATCCGCTGGCTTGTCCGGTTCCTGCGGCGGCGGCTCCTGCGCCCGCGCCGGCACGCCACTCGCCAGCGCTAAAATCCCCAGCACTGCCAGAACTCCGCAAAGGTATCGCCTCAATCTCATTTTATCCTTCGCCGCAGCCAGCGCACCCGCGCAGCGGCGCACAAGTGAGATAAAACCACCACTCAACTTTGCGCCTTCAACATTTAACTTTCAACTGTTCCGGCTGAGTCTAGGGATCACGCTTCTTTGTGGGGGTGCGCCAGGTAGTGCTGCCGCAACAAATCCTTCCCATAATCATTCCCGTTCGGCGTTCGCACCACGCAGTGCACGTGCTGTTGGGTAGGCTTGTTCGCATCCGCCGCGAACTTCCGCAAATTCGCCGGCCGCTGGTGATCAAACTCGATCAAGATTACCGGGCTCTGCACGCGGTAATAAAACACGCTGTCCGCCTGCGACTCCCCAATCCACGCGAACCAGGTATTGTCGATATGCCGCTGCACCTCGTTCATCTTCACGCGTGCATGCCCCTCCGGCATGTTGCTGACGTACAAGTACATCAGATCCGTCAGGCGTTTCCGCGCCGCCGACTCCAGATCCGCTCCGCGCACCCCCGCGTAATCCAGAACCACGTTGTCCTTAAACGCCTCCGTCAAATTGTTATTGCCCGTCTTCGAAAAATTCAGCACCGCCTTCCGCCGCGCCGCATCTGGAAGACGCTGCAGCATCTCCAGCCCGTCATTCTGCTCCTCTCTGCAAAATCTCTACGCCTTTATACTTCCCGGAAGTCGCCTTCACAGGTTCCGATCCAAAAAAGTGCGGCGTCATCACCACCTGATCGCCCAGCACAAAGTAATTGATGATCGCGTGATGACCATCCAGCTGCCAGCCCCAAGGTTCGGTCGCCGAAGGCTTTCCCATGATGGTGATGAAATACAGCCACTCCCCCAAAAACTCGTGGTCGTCTGAAAGCTCCGCCAGCGTCTCATTCAAGCGCATCACGTTCCGCGTCAACTCAAAACCACTGCTGCTCAGCGAAGACCGCATCAAACCGAACGCCAAGTCCCGCTGCACCTCCGACATCTCTTGAAAGCTGACCCCTTGCCGATCGTAAAAGTGCTGATTCATCCACTTCCGCCACTTGATGTCGTCCACGGGATACATCGCCCTGGTGAGCTGCACGCTCGTAAGTGATTCAACGAATTTTAATGCGGCGTTCCGCACCGGCTCGGTCGAGACCCCGTGGGCGCAATTTCATAAAGCTTCGGCAACACGCTCCCGTTCGTAGTGATTCCTCGAAACGGCTCGGCGAGCCCTTTCGCCTCATAGTCCTCCGAGATCCGCCGAAATTGCTCCGCAATATCCGCCCGCGTCTGCTCCTGCCCAAGCGCGAATGGTGTCACCACCCCGGCAGCGATCATCGACCACAAAAACTCCCGCCGCGAAGCCAGTGCTTTCTTGGAATGTGGATGAGAGTGTGAATGCGAATACGGGCCCGGGTGATGCACGTGATGTCTCATATTCGCTCCCGACCTGCCTGATTTATGGAAACCGTTCGTTGCCCGCCAATTATGTAGGGCAAATGTAGGGGCGTCGCTTCAGCGCGTCCCGGCTAGCACCCGCGACCTGGTTCTGGCTTGAGGCGCGCCAAGAGTATTGGTTTGTTACTCCGCTATCAACTCCCGCACCCAAATATTCCGAAACCTCACCGGATGATTGTGATCCTGCAAAGCCAAAGGCAATTTCTCAGGCCCGGCGTTATACTCTGGCTTCTCCGTGGAAGTCGTCCCCTCAATCTCTACGTTGTCTTGCACCAAAACGCCGTTATGAATCACCGTAACGCGCCCCTTGTTCACCAACTTCCCGTCGCCACCAAACTTCGGCGCATGGAAAATAATGTCGTAGGTCTGCCACTGCCCAGGCTTCCGGGAAGCATTCACCAAAGGCGGATATTGCCCATACACTGCCGCAGCCGAGCCATCCGCATACGTGCGATTATTGTAAGAATCCAAAACCTGAATCTCGTAAAGGCCCATCAAAAACACCCCGCTATTCCCGCGATCCTGACCCTCCCCAACCGCTGGCGAAGGCGTAGCAAACTCCACGTGCAACTGACAATCCCCAAAAGCCTTCTTCGTGTAGATGTATCCCGTCTTCGGCACGGTCTCGAAATATCCGCTACCCACTTTCCATTTGGCAGGCGTCCCGTCCTTCTGAGTCCAAGCCGAGAGATCCGTGCCATCAAACAACACCACCGCATCCGAAGGCGCCTTCCCAACAACATCCTGCGTGCTGGCCGCCCCCGGCTCCACCACGGTAGGCGCCGGCCGGTTCATGTCATGCGGCTTCCAGGTCTGCTGCGCCAATACCACTCCACAACTAATCAACGCCGCACCAACACCAGCCACCACAACTCGCCTTGTCATCGTCGTCGCTCCTTCGTCGGACAATCGAAAATCTCCCCCAACCTATTCCCAACATCCAAATGAATTCCAACGAATCCACCAGATTCAACGCATTCCAACACTACGCCAAAACTGTCATTCTGTGGGCATCCGACGAGGATGCCCGATACGGGATTCCGGTGCAGCCGGAAAGAACCTCAACGTAAACGCTACCGCAAACGTTACCGCAAACGTCCCCATCACCACCCACGCTCCAAACATCACTCTATCAACCCTGCCAACTTCGCATACTGCAGCAGCATAATCGTCTTCCCATCCAAAATCTCCCCCCGCCCGATCATCTCCATCGCCCGCTCCAGCGGAACTTCCAACACCTCAATATCCTCGCCCTCTTTCACATCCCCTCCACCGGCCGAGGTCCGGTGCTCGTGCTCATATTCGGCCACAAAGAAGAACAATTTCTCGGTCACCGACCCCGGACTCATATAAGCCTCAAATACTTTCCTCGGGTTGTGCACCACAAACCCCGCTTCTTCCTCCGCCTCCCGCTTGATGCAAGCTTCCGGGTCATCCTTATCGAGCAACCCGGCACAAGCCTCGATCAACATCCCGTCCGCCAACCCATTCACGTAAGCCGGAAACCGAAACTGCCGCGTAAGTACGACCGTTCCGTGCGTTCGGTTATACAGCAAAATCGCTGCTCCATTCCCCCGATCGTACGTCTCCCGGTTCTGCGTCTGCCAAGTCCCATCCCGCCGCAAAAAATCGAATGTGGTCTTCTTCAACACATACCAGTCGTCCGATAAAGTCTTCACCGCCCGAATCTGTACCCGCCCCGATTCTGTCACCGTCTCGGCCTCCTATTCGCGTCGTCCCCAATCCGAATCCTCAACGGCCCGGCAACTCCTAACGCGTCCGTGGACGTTCTCTTGTAGGGGCGCAGCACGGCTGCGCCCCAGCTTGCCCGGACTTCAACCGAACAGAAACCTCGAAATGCCAGAGGGGTTCATTCGATGACCACCGTCACCAGTCACCGGTCATACTTCCTGTATCATGATAACTGTGCCGTGCCACGAAACACCCAAAACGGCACTGTTTAGAAATCTCCATCCATGGAACCCCGCGAAAAAGCCGCGCTCCTCCCGGACAGCCCCGGTGTCTACCTGTTCAAAGATGCCGCGGGCACGGTCCTCTACGTTGGCAAAGCCACCTCCCTCCGCAGCCGCGTTCGTTCCTACTTCCTAGAATCCCGCTGGATGGACGCCAAAACAGGCTCGCTAGCCCGCGAAATCGCCGACCTCGACACCATCGTCCTCGCTAACGCCCGCGAGGCCTTGGCTCTCGAAAACAATCTGATCAAGCAATATCAACCCAAGTTCAACATCCGTCTTGTCGACGACAAAACCTATCCCTACATCAAGCTCACCGCCTACGAAAAATATCCGCGTGTCTATTTCACGCGCAAGGTGAAAAAGGACGGCTCGCTGTACTTCGGTCCGTATTTCCCGGCTGGTCTCGCGCGCCGCATCCTCACTTTCGTCCACAAGCGCTTCATGGTCCCGTCCTGCAACGTCGATCTCACCCGCAATCATCCTCGCCCCTGTTTGCAGTACTACATCAAGCGCTGCCACGGCCCATGCGTTGCAGGTCTTACTACCGACGAGGACTACGCCCAAGCCGTTCGCGACGCGCGCCTCTTTCTCGACGGCAAGCGCCAGGATCTGATCAAGAGTCTCGAACAGCGCATGGCCGTTGCCGCCGAAAAAGAACTTTTCGAACAGGCCGCCGCCTATCGCGATCTCCTACGCACGCTCGAAGATATTGAAGAGCGCCAGCGCATCGCCGCAGCCCAAGGCGACGACACCGACGTCCTTGCCTACTACGCTGAAGCTCCGCTGGTCGCCGCCAACCTCTTCCATCTGCGCGGTGGCCGGGTTGTCGATCGTCGCGAATTCTTCTGGGAAGAACTCGAAGAATTCGACGCCAACGAATTCGTCCCCTCGTTGCTCAAGCAGTTGTATCTCGACGCCGCCTACCTGCCGAAAGCCATCCACGTTCCCATCGACTTTGAAGACCGTGAACTCCTCGAAGAAACGCTTACCGAGCGCGCCGGCCACAAAGTCGAAATCTTTACTCCCCAACGCGGCAGCAAGCGCGCCTTCCTCGACCTCGTCGAGAACAACGCCAAGCACGCCTTCGAGCAAAGATTCCGCGTGCTGAAGCCCACCTCAAAAATGATCGGTGAAGCCGTCCAGAACGCGCTCAACTTACTCGAAGAACCCCGCCGCATCGAAAGCTTCGACATTTCCCACACGCAAGGTACGGACACGGTTGCCTCCATGGTCGTCTGGGAAAACGGCCGCATGAAGAAATCTGACTACCGCAAATTCATCATCCGTGGTGAATTTGCCGGCAACGGCGCCGTTGCGACCAACGGTCCAGTTGCCACTATCGCGTCAGGCCCGTACGCCCAGAACGACGACTTCGCCAGCATGAAGGAAGCCGTCACCCGCCGCTATCGTCGGGTCCTCGAAGAGAAAAAAACACTTCCAAGTCTGATCCTGATCGACGGAGGCATCGGCCAACTCCACGCCGCCGCCGACGCCCTCGAATCCCTGCAAATCATCAATCAACCACTGGCAGCCATCGCCAAAAAAGAAGAGATCCTCTACATCTACGGTCAGGAAAATGAGCCTTGCAAGTTGGATCGGCACTCACCTGTACTGCACCTTATCCAGCAGATTCGCGACGAAACCCACCGTTTCGCGGTAACTTTCCACAGGCTGCGCCGAGGAAAGCGCCAAACCAAAACCGCGCTCAGCGACGTTCCCGGCGTCGGGCCGCTAACCGCGCAGAAATTGCTCCGTGAATTCGGCAGCGTCGCCAACATTCAACGCGCGGGCGTGGAAGGACTTAGCAAGGTCACCTCGAGAAAAAACGCCGAGAAAATCCTGGCCTACTTGGAATCTTCGGCGGTCTCCAATAACCTGTCGGGATGACTCATACCGGTTAGCCCATATTGCGCCCTTATAATCCCTATGTTACGGTTTTTGTGGAGGTTGCCATGCCTGATAATGTTGGTTCCAAGGTGAGTTATTTTCTCGTCGGACTCGGTGTCGGCGCGTTGGTTGGCGTTCTGTTCGCGCCCAAGTCCGGTGAAGAAACCCGAGAACTCCTGAGCAAAAAAGCCGATGAAGGCAAGGATTACGCGCAGCGCAAAGCGCGCGAACTTCGCGAGCGCGCCGACGAATTGGTCGAGCGCAGCAAGGACGTAGCCAATCGCAAGAAGGATTCGATCGCGGCGGCCGTCGAAGCCGGGCGCGAAGCGTATCTCCGAGAATCGAAGGCATAGCCATGGCAGTGGCAGTTCCAGTGGCGGGTCTTCAGACCCGCCAGCCGTTTCCCGGGAAACGTTCTCGAGGATAGTCCTCCGAAGTAGTAGCTCAGGGTCTGGCGAAGAGGCGTTTCTCGAAGTGATCGCGCAATCGGTCCTCTTTCGACGTGGGTGAGGCAGGAATGGAAACTTGGGTAGTGATATCGGTTGTGGTTGCAGCCCTGGCCATTCTTTTCCAGGCCGTAATGCTCACCGCTTTGTTCATACAGACGCGCAAGACGGCGGAGCGCGTGGAACGCTTCACCGACAGTATGGAAACACGCATCGGCCCGATTATCACCCGCGTGCAGATCCTCCTCGACGAAACGCAACCGAAGATCTCGGAAATGGTCTCGGACGCCGCTCACGTCGTGTATCTCGCGCGGGGCCAAGCGCAAAAACTGGATCGCGTGGTCAGCGAAGCGTCCGACCGCTTGCGCGGCCAGTTGGTGGCGGCAGACCGCATTCTGACGGGCGCTCTCGAAACGGTGGAAGAAGCCGGCTCTCAATTCAAGCGCGGCGTGTGGAAGCCGGTGCAGAAATTTTCGGCGGTAGTGAGCGGAATCAAAGTGGGCCTCGATTTCTTGCGTTCGCGCCGCGCGCGCGGCCCGCGCTCCTCTGACGATTCCGTCGAGCACGAAGAAGAGCTGTTCATTTGAATTGTCCTCCTAGCGGATCCAACCGCCACCCAAAACCCTATCCCCGTCATAGAAGACTGCGCCCTGGCCCGAAGTGATGGCGCGCTGCGGCGCGTCAAACGTTACGCGAGCGCGAGTCGCATCGACCGGCTCAACGGTGGCGGTTGCCGGAACGTGCTTATGTCGAATTTTTATTGCCGCGCGCAACGATGCCTTCGGATTTTCGAGCGCGATCCAGTTCACCTGCTCGATCTCGCACGTAGTAGCGCGCAGCGATTCGTCGTCGCCCACGACAACACGGTTGTTTTCGCGGTCGATCGATAGCACGTAGAACGGCTTGCCGGCCGCGAATCCCAGGCCTTTGCGCTGGCCGATGGTGAAATTGTGGACGCCGTTGTGGCGGCCGACTACCGTGCCCTCTTCGTTTACGATTTCGCCGCCGGAGTTCGCGAGCGGAGTACCGCTTTCGCGCGAATAGGCTTCGATGAACTGCACGTAGTTGCCGTTGGGCACGAAGCACAACTCCATGCTTTCGGGCTTCTCCGCCACCGGCAGCTTTGCCCGCCGCGCCGCCGCGCGAACTTCGTCCTTGGTCAGTTCGCCCAAAGGGAATTCGCTGCGAGCGAGCTGTTCTTGCGTAAGTCCCCAAAGAAAATACGATTGGTCTTTGCTGTCGTCGCGCGCGCGCAAAAGCTCCCAGCGCCGCGTCTTTTCATTCCGGCGGATGCGGGCGTAGTGACCGGTGGCGAGGTGCTCGGCGCCGATCTGGCGGGCCATGCGGAGCAGCGGCTCGAACTTTACGTCGGTATTGCAGTTGGTGCAGGCAATCGGCGTGCGTCCGGCGAGATATTGCTCGACGAACGGGCGCACAACGCGGGCTTCAAATTGCTGCTCGAAGTTGACGACGTAGTGCGGGAAATTCAGGTGCTGTGCGACATGCCTGGCATCGTAAACGTCGTCCAAAGAGCAGCAGCGATGTTGCGCAGGGCCGTCGCCTTGCAATTCGGGCAGACGCCGCTGATTCCAGAGCTGCATGGTGAGGCCGATGACCGGGCGTGATTGTTCCTGGAGCAGCGCGGCGACCGTGGAGCTGTCGACCCCGCCGGACATGGCGACCGCGACCAGGCCGCTAGAGATTTCGTCGCGAACCGGCAGGGTGTCGAATTGGGTTTCGGTGGTCATGCGCATTCTAGTTTAGCGTATGACGACGAATGAAACGCGCTCGGCATCGTGACGTTGACGTTCTTCGTCCATCCTCGTCGGATGGCCTCAGAATGACACCGCTTGTTGGGCCCACACGAGATGATGGGAATCATCGGTGAGTCTCGACCTTCGCCGTTTCGCGATAGGTGGGGGAGAGTTCGCGGAGCTGGGCCACGGCGGCGGGAATGGCTTGCAGGGCGAAATCGACCTCGGCAGCGGTGGAGTGGCGGCCCAGGCTGAAACGCAAGCTGGCGCGGGCCTTGTCGGCGGGCAGGCCGATGGCGGTCAACACGTGCGACGGTTCGACGGCGCCGGAAGAACATGCTGCGCCAGTGGAGCAAGCCAGGCCTTTCAGATCGAGCGCAATGACGAGCGCTTCCCCGTCGATGCCGCGGAAGGTGATGTTCGTGGTGTTGGGTGTGCGCGGTGCTCGGGCTCCGTTGACACGGGAATCGGGGACACGTTGCAAGATCGTCCGCTCCAGCGTGTCACGCAACGCCGAGACCCGCTTAGCCTCTTCGGCGAGAGATGCCTTCGCGACTTGTGCAGCTTTGCCCAAGCCGACGATACCGGCGACGTTTTCCGTGCCGGGACGGAAGCCGCGTTGGTGATGTCCGCCGTAAAGCAGTTGCCGTAAGCGCGTCCCTCCGCGAATGTAAAGCGCGCCGATACCTTTTGGCGCGTAGAACTTGTGGCCAGAGAGCGAGAGCAAGTCGATCTTCATGGCATTTACGTCGATAGGGATTTTGCCCGCCGACTGCACGGCATCGGTGTGGAAGCAGACGTCGGCTTCGCTGGCGACACGGCCAATTTCCTCGAGTGGCTGTACGGTACCCAGTTCGTTGTTGGCGTGCATCACGGTGATCAATACCGTCTCGGGATGCCGCTTCAAATCTTCGCGAAGAGCGAAAGGGTCGATCTGTCCCTCGCGGTCGACAGGAATGTAGGTGACAGAGACGCTTCGTTTTTCGAGCGCCTGGCAGGCGTTGAGTACCGCTTCGTGTTCTACCGCGCTGGTGATGATGTGAGCGGGAACCTCGGCGTCCTCGGCGATACCAAAGATGGCGTGGTTGTCGGCTTCCGTGCCGCCGCTGGTGAAGACGATCTCCTGGGGACGGGCACCGATCAGGGCGGCGACGTGCTCGCGAGCGGTTTCGACAGCGGAGCGAGCCTTTTGGCCGAAGGTGTGGATCGAAGAGGCGTTGCCGAAGTCGCCCGAGAAGTAGGGAAGCATCGCGTCGAGGACTTCGGGTTCGACGGGCGTTGTGGCGTTGTGATCGAGATAGACGCGGTTCATGGCAATACTCTCAGGATAGGCTTCGCCTTCCCGCAGGGCAAGCGAAGGGCGTGAGGGCTGCGCCGCCCGACCCTCGATGCCTGTGCTCGGACGACCTCGGTTTTACCAGCCAGCAAGTCCGAAGACCGACCGCCTGCCTAACGACCATGCGGAAGACTGCCCAACGACACAACTCCTTCCGTACCGATGCAAACCGCGTATCGTTTGTCTCGGGTCAGGCATCCGATGGAGTAGATTCTAAGACTTGCGACGGTGGTGCGAAATCGTGGGCAACCATTCGGAAATTCTTGCCGCCCCAGCCCTTGAAACTCGATTCGAGACTCTGGTCCGTGTGTCCCAGGCGATTGCAGCGCACCGCGACCCGAAAGAGCTTTTCGGCGTGCTGGTCAACGAACTGCACCGCGTCGTGCAGTTTGATTTCATCGGAGTGTCATTTCGCGACAAAGACTCCGATACGTTTCAGAATCATTTCATCGACATGACGAGTCGGGCCGAACTGATTCCCGAGGGGACGCTAACACCCGAAGAGACGCTCACCTTGCGGGTTTACGAACGCCAGGAGCCTGTCCTCAGATCAACGAACGAAATGGAGCCGTGTTGTGCGCGGCTACAAACGATCCTGAAAAAGCTCTCTATTCGCTCCATCTGTGCCCTGCCGTTGACGACGGCGCACCGCAAACTGGGCGCCATCACTTTCGGCAGCAGGCAAGTCGATACGTATTCGGCAGAAGAAGTCCGATTCGTGTCCGAAGTGGCGGGTTATATTGCGCTGGCCTTCGACGACGCTTTGAATTTAGCGTCCTTGCGGCGGGCGACTGAGGAACTTCAAAGTAAGAACGAAAGGCTGCAGCTGCTCCTTGACGTCACCAATCAGGTTGTCTCGAATTTGGAACTCCGCGATCTGCTGCGTGCCATTTCGCAAGACGTCCGGCGAGTGATGCAATGCGACTACGCAGGCTTGTCGCTCCCGGATGCGGAAAACAAACATCTCCGACTCTACGCGGTTGATTTTCCGGACGGAAAAGGGTTCCTGCAAGAAGACTTGCACTATCCGATGGAGGGGACGCCCTCCGGCACGGCATTTCGAACCATGAAGGCTCTGACGCTCCAGAGCCCTTTCACCGGTTGGCTCGATTACCCGATCGTTCAGATCGCCGTTCGTGAAGGTTTGAAGTCCTTCTGCTTGTTACCTTTGATCAGCCGGGATCGCGCAATTGGGACCTTGGTTCTCGCCCGTCTCCGAGACGATGCTTTCAGTCAGCCCGATATCACTTTCCTTACCCAGGTCGCAAACCAGATTGCTCTCGCTGTCGAGAATGCGCTTGCCTACCGTCAGATTCGGGAACTGAAAGAGCAGCTCTCGAAGGAAAAACTCTATTTGGAAGATGAACTCCGCGCGGAAATGAATTTCGCTCAGATCATCGGGGGTAGCGCTTCACTGCGCAAAGTCCTGAAGCGCGTGGAAACCGTCGCTCCGACCGATTCGACAGTGCTAATTTACGGAGAGACAGGGACAGGAAAAGAGCTGGTTGCGCGAGCCATTCACGACCTGAGCCCGCGGCGCACCAAGGCATTCGTCAAGTTGAACTGTGCGGCAATCCCGACCGGCTTGCTGGAAAGCGAGCTGTTCGGGCATGAAAAGGGCGCATTCACGGGAGCAATCGCGCAACGCATTGGCCGCTTCGAAGTGGCCAATGGTGGCACGATTTTTCTGGATGAAATCGGGGAGATTCCTCTCGAATTGCAGACGAAGCTGCTCCGCGTGCTGCAGGAGAGGGAGTTCGAGCGGCTGGGAAGCTCGCACACACTTCGCACCGATGCACGTCTGATTGCCGCAACGAACCGCGACCTGGAAGCGATGGTGGGAGAGCAGAAGTTTCGATCGGATCTATTTTTTCGTCTCAATGTCTTCCCCGTCCAAGTTCCACCCTTGCGACAGCGTGAAGGGGATATTCCATACTTGGTGCGGCACTTTGCGCAGCAGTTCTCCCGACGTATGAACAAGTTCATAGAAACGATTCCATCACCGACGATGGATGCCCTGTGCCGATATCATTGGCCTGGAAACGTACGGGAACTCCAGAACGTGATCGAACGCGCCGTAATTATTTCGACGGGGCCCGTTCTGGACCTGGATGTTGCCGAACTGCAATTTCCCAAGGCCCTTCGTCCCGAAGAAAGACCCGTGACGCCGAAATTACCCACAAACGCGGCACTTCATGACGTTTTGCAGGAAACCGAGCGTCAGCAAATTCTCGAAGCTCTCAAGGAGTGCAATTGGGTTGTGGCAGGTCCTCATGGCGCAGCGACACGTCTTGGAATGAAGCGATCCACGCTCCAAAAGCGAGTGCTCAAGCTCGGAATTGCGCGCAGCTCGGCGTAGTCGTCTCGCCGTTCTTTCATTCAAACCTTGGCCGAAATGTTCCTGCCTTCACCTTGGTTTGTCAGTGCTCCGAAACGGGCAGCCAGCCACGTGGGTGGCAGTGCCACGGTGGCAGCGTAGTCTGAAGATCTCTCCTGCCGTTCGCCATCCCACTACAAATCAATGAGTTCCGCAACCTCGGAGACCCTCGGCGCTTTGGTCCCTGTGTTGCATTCCCTTGAGCGAGGCGTTGGCCATGAGTGAAATACGAAACCTAAACCGAGCGACAGGTTCTCAATCGCAGTTCTCTAGAAAACGTTCTCGTTCTTCAACCCTGGAAATTGATTGCTGGATGCGCAGCGAAGTTCGAGCGATATCGCCGCTCGTGGATCGCTTGATGAGACTGATTGAAGGATCCCAATGTGTTCCGGGAGAAGAATTAGGTATCGAGTTGGCGCTCCGGGAAGCGCTGAACAATGCAGTTTTGCACGGCAACCGGGAAGATCCAGAAACAAAAGTACACATCCGCTGCCGCTGCCAGCAAGGCAGGGAACTATCCATTGTCGTGACGGATCAGGGAAAAGGATTCGACTTCGAAAAGACAATCCGTAAAGGCATCGCAATGGACCCCGATTCCGAACACGGTCGTGGCCTCCAGCTGATGAAAGCGTACATGGACGATGTGCATTTTGAACGAGGCGGTTCGGAAGTCCACATGCGCAAGCGTTCGCGAATCACGCCCTATTCGTGAAGGCCTGAACCGGGAAAGCGTTCGAAATTGAGGCCGCAAAGCGCGGTGGCTGATCGACAGAACACCACCAGTGGACGGAGCGAGAGTCATGGGAATGCTACGAATCACGATCGCCGACACGCCGACCGAACAAAAGTGGACGGTGGAAGGCCAACTGGTTCATCCGTGGATTTCGGAACTGAGGTCCACCTGGACGAGAACAAAAACCGCTCGCCGCGATCGCAAGTGCGTAGTGGACCTCACGGGCGTGACGTTTATCGACAAGAGCGGGGAGAAGGCGCTCGCCAAATTGTACAAAGAGGGCGCGGAACTGGTCGCGACCGGTTGTTACACCCGGCACGTCGTGCACAACATCGAGAGCCACAAAATCGAATGGTCAGCTGTGAGGAAAGGAGCACGTCATGAGTAGGGGAGAACTGAACTGGTTATTACAAACGATAAAGGGCGCCGAGACGGCAGAGCGTTTCGTGTTGGCCCAATACGAGCGCGGGAGAATTTCCCCACGGGTCATGGCCCAAGTGGCTCGGGAACGCGGTTGGATCAATCGCACCACGGTTCAATTCTTCGTCGCGGCGCGCCACTCAACCGTGAGAACGGAATTACCAGTTGCAATTGCCTGAAAGGAGCAGCCCTATGCCCGCGCAAAGTTTGCAGGAGTACAACAGGAAAGGAACGGGTGAGCCGGTCAGACGGCGCACGTTTGCGAGAGAGGAATACGAGTTTCTGGCCGCTGCAAAACGCGGAGATTCGGCTGCGTTCGAGTCGCTTTGCAAAGAGGCCTCCAGCACGCTCTTTCACGTGGCGCGGCGAATGATGCGGAACAACGAGGATGCCGAAGACGTAGTGCAGGAATCGTTTCAACAGGCTTTTGTTCACCTCAAGAGCTTCCATGGCGATTCCCGGTTTTCTACGTGGCTGACTCGTATTGCCATCAATACTGCGCTGATGAAACTGCGCAAGAAGAATGCCTTGCGGGATGTGTCGCTCGATGAATCGGCCGAAACCGGAGAGTCGTCTTACCGGATCGATCTCGAAGACCTTGGCCTGAATCCTGAACAACTCTGTGCCCAACAGGAACAGCAACGAATCCTCTCCGAGGCTCTGCATGCGTTGACGCCAGGATTGCGAAAAGCAATCGAACTGCGTGAGCTTGACGAGCGATCGACTGAAGAGACCGCTCGAATCCTGGGAATTTCCGTTAGCGCGGTAAAGGCTCGAGTGTTCCACGGGCGAAGAAAATTGCGCGACACATTGAATCACTTTGCCGGGTCAGCGTGGGCCTCCGCAAGGAGCGTTTAGCGAACGATCGATGACATGTGGGAGGCCTCATGATCGCGCTTCTGTTTGTCGGGGTATTGGCAATTTTGGGATTTCTTTGTTTCACCGGTCACGACGGGGTTATCGGCCCAAGGCATCGTCACTGAGGAAAAGCGAGCCAAGCTTCACCGCGAGGAGTTCTAGTTATGTGGATTGTTCGAGTCGCTCTGGACCGACCGTATACCTTTATCGTTCTGGCCGTGCTCATTTTGGTTTTGAGCCCCATCATGATCTTGCGCACTCCCACCGATATCTTCCCCAACATTAATATCCCGGTGATCGCAGTTGCATGGCAGTTTACCGGCATGAATCCCGAAGAATTGGAAGGCCGCCTCACGAGCCCGTTTGAACGAATCTTGACCACCACCGTCGACAACATAGAACACATCGAATCCACCACCGTGAACGGTCAATCCATTATCAGGATCTACTTGCAACCCGGCGCGAGTTTGGACACCGCGAACGCCCAGGTGACAGCGATATCGCAAACCGGACTTCGACAATTCCCGCCGGGCACACTACCGCCCATAATCATAAACTACAGCGCTTCGAGCGTGCCCATTCTGCAGCTGGGCTTGTCCGGAAATGGTCTCTCGGAGCAACAGTTGAACGACCTCGGACAGAATTTCCTAAGGCCCCAGCTGGTGACGGTGCCTGGGGCTGTAATTCCTTACTTGTATGGGGGAAAGCAACGCCAGGTCATGGTTGATTTGAATCCTGGCTTGATGCAGTCGAAAGGGTTGTCGCCCCCAGATGTTCTCAATGCTGTGCAGCAACAAAATCTGATTTTGCCTTCCGGAACTGCAAAGGTGGGCCCGTTTGAATACGACGTTCGAGTGAACGCCAGTATGAAGACCGTCCCCGAACTGAACGATATCCCGGTCAAAGTCGTCGGGAATTCCACCATCTATCTTCGTGACGTAGCGAATGTGCGCGACGCTTTTGCGCCCCAGACCAACATCGTGCGCCAGGATGGTCGTCGCGGCGCCCTGGTGTCGGTCCTCAAGGCCGGCAATGCTTCTACAATCGACGTCGTGAAGGGCATTCGCGGCCTTCTTCCGCGTGTCGCCCAGACCTTGCCGCCGGAACTGAAGATTTTGCCTCTGGCCGATCAGTCCATCTTCGTCCGAGGCTCCGTGAACGGTGTCATCCGAGAAGCCGTTATCGCCGCGTGTCTCACCGGGTTGATGATTCTGCTGTTCCTGGGAAGCTGGCGGAGTACCGTGATTATTGCCGTCTCCATTCCGCTATCTATCCTGACCTCCGTCATGATCCTCAGCTTTCTTGGAGAAACCATCAATATCATGACCCTTGGAGGACTGGCCCTGGCCGTCGGAATTCTCGTGGACGACGCCACGGTTACCATTGAAAACATCGAGCGATATTTCGAAGAAGGGCACGCGCAACGCGACGCCATCCTGGAAGGCGCTGCGCAAATCGCGGTGCCCGCCCTGGTCTCCACGCTCTGCACCTGCATCGTGTTCTTGCCCATGTTCCTTTTGAGCGGCGTAGCGCGATATCTCTTTGTGCCTCTCGCCGAAGCGGTGGTCTTCGCCATGCTTGCCTCGTACATCTTGTCCCGGACGCTCGTGCCAACGCTGGCGATGTATTTGCTGAAAGCAAAACAGCACAACCGCGCCAGCTCTCGGAATCCTCTCGTGCGGTTCCAGCTGGCGTTCGAGCGCGGATTCGAACGCCTTCGCAATTCCTACCACGCGTTGCTGACAACGCTTGTCCACCGGCGGTTGCTTTTTGTGCCTGTCTTTCTTCTGGCCTGCGCAGCGGCGTTTCTCCTAGCGCCGTGGCTCGGTCAGGATTTCTTTCCGGGCACCGACAGCGGTCAATTCATCCTCCATCTGCGAGCCAAGAGCGGCACGCGAATCGAAGAGACCGCGAAACTGTGCGACCTCGTTGAGGGCACAATTCGCCGCGAGATTCCCGAGCGCGAGGTGAACAACATCCTGGACAATATCGGACTGCCTTACAGCACCATCAATTTCATGCACAGCACCTCCGGCCTCATAGGAGCAGGCGACGCCGATATTTTGGTGTCCCTCAACGAAGATCACCACGCTACGGCGGAATATGTCCAGCGCCTCCGAGAGACGCTGCCACGCGAATATCCCGGCACGACGTTTTACTTCCTGCCCTCGGATATCGTCACTCAAGTGTTGAACTTTGGGTTGCCTGCGCCCGTCGATATCCAAATCGAGGGAACCGACATCGAGGGCAATCGCGAAGTCGCGGCCCGGATGCTGCAAGAAGTCGAACGCGTTCCAGGTATCGCCGATGCGCGCATACAGCAAGCGTTCGATTACCCGGAGTTCGATGTGGCCGTGGACCGTACGAAGGCGGTCCAGGGCGGTTATACACAGCGCGACGTCGCCAACAGCTTGTTGAACTCACTCAGCGGTAGCTTCCAGATCACGCCAATGTTCTTTCTGAATTGGAAGAACGGCGTGAGCTATAACCTGGTGACCCAGACTCCGCAATATTCGATTCAATCCCTCGAAGATCTACAGAACACTCCGCTCAACGCTTCAGCCGCTGTACACCCCGAAATTCTGGCCGACGTTGCCTCCATCAAACGCTCGAACGAGATGGAGGTGATTAACCACTACAACATCCGACGTGTAGTCGATATCTATGCCGCCGTTCAAGGCCGCGACTTGGGAGCGGTGGGCCGCCAGGTCACCCGCATTGTAGATGCCAACCGAAAGTCCTTACCGCGCGGCAGCTTCGTGACCGTTAAGGGCCAGCTGCAAACCATGCGCACTTCGTACCTCGGGTTGCTGGGCGGACTGGTCTTCTCCATCGTTCTCGTCTATCTCTTGATCGTAGTGAACTTTCAATCCTGGCTCGATCCCTTCATCATTATCACCGCGCTTCCCGCCGCGCTTGCTGGCATCGTCGGTTTCTTGTTCGTAACACATACAACCCTCAGCGTTCCCGCCTTAATGGGCGCGATTATGTGCATGGGCGTGGGCACGGCGAACAGCATCCTGGTCGTTTCGTTTGCGAAAGAACGGCTCCTGCATCACGGAGACCCGGTCGAAGCGGCCATCGAAGCCGGCTTCACCCGGTTTCGTCCCGTGCTCATGACCGCTCTGGCCATGATCATCGGAATGATTCCCATGGCGCTCGGGCTGGGCGAGGGCGGCGAGCAGAATGCACCGCTGGGCCGCGCCGTAATCGGCGGCTTGTTGTGCGCTACGGTGGCCACGCTGGTTTTCGTTCCTGCGGTCTTCAGCTTGTTGCACGGACGGCGTGATCCTTCGGCTGTCCAACAACCGGGGGCGGGAAATCCCGAGGCAATGCAAGCGTGAGTGAAAAGGAACACCAATGACATCGAGTGAGGGAAATGTGACGACCGCGCCAGCAGCAGAAACGATCGAAGTGCAAACCATGCAACCGAGTCCGGACCGATTTCGCCCTGGTCTCGGAGCACGGCGCCGAACCGCGATCTTTGTCGCGGCCGCCGTGTTCGCCTTTCTCGCTCTCGTGATTTACTCAGGCATTCATTCACGCGCCGTGGCCGAAGCACGGCTCGAGCAACGAACCGAACAAGCCGCCATTCCTTCAGTCGACGTAGTCTTTCCTCGGGAGGGTGCACCCACCCAGGAAATTGTCCTGCCCGGCAACACGCAGGCGTTCAGCGATTCGCCAATCTATGCCCGGACCAGTGGCTATCTCAAGCGCTGGTACTTCGATATTGGCGCACATGTCCAAAAGGGCCAGTTGCTGGCGGAAATCGAAACCCCGGAAGTCGACCAGCAGCTCCTGCAGGCTCGAGCGGACCTGGATACTGCGCAAGCCAACTTGAACATTGCCAAGATCACCGCGACTCGTTGGCAGGACCTTGTAAGCAACGGTTCGGTATCCCAGCAGGAAACTGACCAGGCGGTCAACAATCTTAGTGCGGTGAAAGCCGCGGCCGAGTCCAGTGCCGCGAACGTGAGGCGTCTTGAACAGCTGCAATCGTTCGAAAAGATCTATGCCCCCTTTGATGGCATCATCACCGCCCGTAGCACGGACATCGGAGCACTCATCGATGCGGGGGCCAACACCCAGCCGCGAGAGCTCTTTCATATAGCCGCCATTCGTAAGCTGCGTCTATACGTCGCGGTTCCCGAGGTGTATTCCCGTGCCGCGCGCTCGGGTGCTCCAGCCACCTTGACCCTCGATGAATTCCCGGGCCAAACCTTCCATGGCATTCTGGTTCGCAACGCCAACTCCATTGACATCGCCTCACGTACGCTGCTTGTCGAAGTCGATGTCGACAATCCGACCGGCCAGCTGTTGCCGGGAGCTTACGTCTTTGTGCACCTCAAGCTGCCCGACCAAGCCCGCTCGGTCACCATTCCTTCGAATGCGTTGATCTTCCGCAAAGAGGGCTTGCAGGTTGGGCTGGTTCGCAATGAAAAGGCCGAACTGGTTCCAGTAAAGATCGGCCGCGACTACGGCAATAGCGTAGAAATTGTTTCCGGCCTGCAACAAACCGACGCCGTCATCGTCGACCCGTCGGACTCTCTGGTCGCCGGCATGCCTGTTCGTCTACGCAGCAAACCAACAGGCGGATCCCAACAATGAAGTACGCAATCGGTGTGGCCCGCCTAATCCTTTCAGGAATTGTCGCGCTGCTTCTGGTGCTACTCATGGTGGCCCTTGACGGTTGCACCGTCGGTCCCAAATACGTCAAGCCTTCCGCGCCTACGACACCGGTCTATAAGGAGGAAACGCCGGCTTTATCCAAGGAATCAGACCAGTGGCAGCCCGCGCGTCCAGCCGATCAAACAAGCCGCGGAAACTGGTGGGAGATTTTCGGTGATCCGGAACTCAACAACCTGGAGGAGCAGATCGCCGGTTCCAACCAGAACCTGAAAGTAGCGGAAGCGCGCTTCCGCCAAGCGCGCGCGGCGATTCGCTTCAATCGCGCTGCGCAGTTTCCGACCATCTCCACTTCGCCGAGCGCCAGCTATGTTAAGAGTTCAGACTTTTCCCAGAGCTTTCCGGCCAAGATACAAGAGGCCAGCACTGGCAATTTCGTGCTGCCCTTTGACCTTTCCTACGAACTGGATCTTTGGGGCCGCGTACGGCGTAGCGTCGCTGCCGCGCGGGAGGAAGCGCAAGCTAGCGCTGCCGATTACGAGACCGCAAAACTCAGCCTCGAAGCAGAACTCGCCTTGGATTATTTCGAATTGCGCAGCGCCGACGCTCAGAAGCAGCTTCTCGACGACACGGTAAAAGCCTATACCGACAACCTGCAACTCACGCTCAGTCGCTTCAAGGGAGGGGTAGCCCCGAAGGCCGACGTCGCGCAAGCGCAAACGCAGTTGGACACCACTCGCGTGCAAGACACGGATGTCACCGTGCAACGAGCGCAATTCGAACACGCCATCGCGATTCTGATCGGAAAGCCGCCCGCGGACTTTAGCCTTGCAGCCGCCCCGCTCAACTACCAACCTCCCAGCATTCCGATTGGACTCCCTTCTGAACTATTGCAGCGACGCCCGGACATCGGCGCCGCGGAGCGACGAGTGGCGGAGGCCAATCAGCAGATCGGCATCGCCCGCGCGGCGTATTTTCCCACCGTGACCCTCGGTGGAACGGCAGGATTCGCCGGCACGCAGGGTTCGAACTGGTTTACTTGGCCGAGCGGCTTCTGGGCCGTGGGTCCTGCCGTGGCGCAGACCCTGTTCGACGCGGGGCGCCGTCGCGCTACATCCGAATCGGCGCGCGCTAACTACGATGCCACGGTCGCAACGTATCGTCAGACTTCACTGACAGCGTTCGAGGAAGTCGAAGACAACGTCGCCGCCTTGCGCATTCTCGAGAACGAAACGCAACAGCAACAGCAGGCTGTCGCCTCATCCAAGGATTCCCTTCAACTTTTTACGAATCGTTACAAAGGCGGCGTCGACACCTACCTCCAAGTCATCACCGCGCAGACCACCGAACTCGCCAACGAACGGAATGCCATCGACATTCTGCGGCGCCGCATGGACGCCAGCGTCCTTCTGATCAAGGCTCTGGGAGGTGGCTGGAACGTGTCCAATCTTCCCACGTTCGGTGCCTCTTCAGTTCGCGACTATTAAACTGCTCCACAGGTGGCGGTCTTGGCGTGACCGCATGGACTTCGCTGGGTTTAGCGCAGAATTATGCAATCCTTGGAGTTGAATCTGACCATCGGTCGTTAATCCACGGCCACGAGATCGTCGCAGCGAACGTGCCATCCGTCAGAAGCGATGGAGCGCGCCTGGATGACGGCCGCGTTGATGCGATGACAACGAAGCTGGCGAACGAGACAGGTGAGTGCCGCGAGTGCTAGGATACGGCGCCATGAAAAACTCACCTAAAGTACACGTTTGCTCGATCCTTTTCCCTCTCTTCGCGTGTCTTGCGCTTGGATTGCCTGGAGGCGTTTGTTTTGCCCAGAGCGGACAAGTGTTTCGATTGGACGGCGGCGACTCTACCTATGCATTCGGGGTGAACGAGCGGGGGGAGGTGCAAGCGATTTATTGGGGTGGGCGATTGGGGGCGCACGATGCGATGGTTGCGCCGCATTCGATGCCGGAGGTAGCTTCGTTTGATTCGCCTTATACCACTACGCCGCAGGAGTATGCCAGTTGGGGGGCGGGGTTGTTTACCGAGGCGGCGCTGAAGGTGACGTTTGCGGATGGGAATCGCGATTTGGCTTTGCATTTTGTCAGCGAAAAAGCGGCTGGAGCGGGAACGCTCGAGATTTTGCTGAAGGATATTTCGCGTGAGATTTATGTGACGCTGCGTTACTCGATCGATGCGGAGAGCGGAATTCTGGCGCGATCGGCGGTGATTGAAAATCGGGAGAAGCAGCCGGTGGTGATCGAGCAGGCTGCGGCGGCGCAATGGACTTTGCCCGCGGCGCGCTACACGTTGAGCTATTTGACGGGGCGCTGGGCGGGCGAGTGGACGCTGAACCAGGAACCCATTCAGGGCGGCGAGCGGGTGATCGAAAGCCGCCGGGGCACAACCGGGCACCAGGCAAATCCATGGTTTGCAATTTCGCGCGACGACAGCCACAAGAGCGTCGGACCGTTCGAGGCGGGCGAAGAGCATGGCGAGGTGTGGTTTGGAGCGTTCGCGTGGTCGGGATCCTGGCGGATCACCGTCGAAAAGACGCAGCTGGATGCCGTGCGGGTGACCGGGGGATTCAATCCCTTTGATTTTGGCTATGAATTGAAGCCGGGCGAACATCTAGAGACGCCGGTTTTCTACGGTGGCTATTCGAATCACGGGTTGGGTGGGGCTTCTCGCCTGCTGCACAAATTTGAGATCGCGCACATTCTGCCGCACGCGCCCGATCCCAAGCCGCGGCCGGTCATTTACAACTCCTGGGAGGCTACCGAATTTCGCGTGGATGAAGCGGGGCAGATGGCCATCGCGGAGAAGGCGGCGTCCATCGGCGTGAATCGATTTGTGATGGACGACGGCTGGTTTGGGCAGCGCAAAGACGACCACGCGGGACTCGGCGACTGGTATGTCAATTCAGAGAAATTTCCGCACGGTTTGAAGCCGCTGATCGACAAAGTGCATTCCCTGGGGATGGATTTCGGATTGTGGGTCGAGCCCGAGATGGTGAATCCGGATTCGGATTTGTATCGAAAACATCCGGATTGGGTTTTGAATTTTCCGGGGCGGCCGCGGTCGGAGTCGCGCAACCAACTGGTGCTGAACCTGGCGCGGCCGGACGTGCGCGATTACGTCGGGGGATTTCTGGACAAACTGCTTTCGGAAAACGATATTGCCTTTCTGAAGTGGGACTACAACCGCAACTGGGCCGAGCCGGGTTGGGATGCGGTGCCCGCGGACGAGCAGAAGCGTGTGTATGTGGAATTCATCCGCAATCTGTACGCGATTCTGGCGGATTTGCGCAAGAAGCACCCGAACGTCGAGATCGAGTCGTGCTCGGGTGGCGGCGGGCGCGTTGATCTGGGGATCCTGCGTTACACCGATGAGGTGTGGCCTTCGGATAATACCGATCCGTTTGACCGGCTGACCATGCAGGATGGATTTAGTTACGCGTACACGCCGCAGATCATGATGGCTTGGGTTACCGACTCGCCGCACTGGCTCAACAACCGCACCACTTCGCTTACTTACCGGATGTTGAGCTCGATGGATGCGTCGCTGGGGATTGGCGCGAATCTGAACAAGTGGACGACGGACGACTTTGCGACCGCCAAGCGCTTGATCGCTGCTTATCACGCGGTGCAGAAGACCATTGTGCAGGGCGACCTCTATCGATTGATCAGCCCGCGCGACGGAAGCAAGTTTTACGCGACCGAATCGGTTGCCGGAGACAAAAGTCAGGCGGTGGTGTTTGCGTTTGCGAACGCCACCGAGGAACAGCGAGGTTTCCCGTTGCTGGAATTGCAGGGGCTTGATCCGCGGGCGGAGTACAAGCTTGGGTGGATTGAGGGCAAAGCGCTGCCGGGGACGCCGCAAAGTGCTTCGGGGGATTGGTGGATGCACCATGGGGTGCATTTGGATTTGCGAGGAGATTTTCAGGCGGCGGCGTTTCGATTGGATCGGGCCGGATAGCAAGAGACTTAATACCGAGGGCCCGGAGACAGGAGCGCAGAGTTCGCTGAGAAATCGCGCATGGCGGATGGAGGTGCGTCGCATGGTTCAAAAACCCGCACCCTTAAACGCGAACGGTGCGGCACCCGCGGGCGGGAGAAGAATGTTGAGGAATGCAAAACACGTGTGGGTCCTGCTCTTACTCGGTTTTATGGGCATTGACGCGCGGGCGCAGGGAGTTGACAAATCTCTCGCGGAGAAACTTGGCTTCGCGCGCGACGCCAAGCTGCTCATCGTTCACGCCGACGACGTGGGTGTGACGCATTCGGTGAATGCCGCAACGATCAAGGCTCTCGATGGCGGTCTTGTCAACTCCGCCAGCATTATGGTGCCCTGTCCGTGGTTTCCAGAGATAGCCGACTACGCCAAGACACATCCCGAGATCGATTTTGGTCTGCACCTCACGTTGACCAGCGAACGGGTCTATTACCGCTGGGGGCCGGTAGCGCCCAGGGACAAGGTCGCGAGCCTGGTGGACGAGAACGGCTATTTTCATCACGATTGGTCGCGAGACACGCACATCGATCCGAAAGACGCGGAACTGGAGTTGCGCGCACAAATTGAACGCGCTTACGCGATGGGGATACGTCCCACACATCTGGATTCTCATCAATACCGGCTGATCAATAATGGCAAGGAACTTTTTGCAGTTTTCCTCCGCCTCGGTCACGCATACAAACTTCCCATTTTTGTCACCCGCGATTGGTTTGCGGAAAACCCCTATCTGGAGTCCAGCCTCACTCGAGACGACATCGTGCTCGATCATACGGTTACCATCGCTCCTTCGGTTCCTCCGGAAAAGTGGGGTGAATTTTACAAGACGGCGTTGAAAAATCTTCAACCGGGCGTCACCGAATTTGTCATTCACCTCGCGTTCGCGGATGAGGAAATGAAAGCCGCCACCCGGGAGCGCGACACCTGGGGAGCTGCCTGGCGCCAGCGTGATTTCGACTTCTTTACCAGCGACGAGTTTCGCCGATTGCTTCAAGAGCAAAACATTAAACTGGTCACCTGGCGGCAGTTAGCCCGCGCCATAAATCAGTAAAGCCTGACGCCGACCCGCTCCCGGGCAATAACATCGTCAGAACAACGCGGAATTGAGCCTTGCCGCTGGTCATGCGGCTGTAGGCTTCGTTGACCTTATCCAGCGGACATTTTTCGATCATCGGACGGACTTCGGTATATGCGGCGAAGCGCAGAGTGTCTTCGGAACCGGGTGCGACGCCGGAAGCCCAGCCCTTTAATTCTTTGTTGCCGAAGATGAACGTGCCCGTTTGTACTTCGACCGGGTCCGGGCCTGCGCCGATGACCATCATGGTGCCGTTTGCGCCCAGGCCATTGACGAGCGAGGCCATGGCTTTGCCGCTTGGTGCGGTGGAGAGAATGACTCTTGCGCCGCCGAGTTTTTTCCGTTCGCCGGCGGCGTCGGTGGCCGAGCTGTCGATGTAGGTGTGCGCGCCGAGTTTTTTCGCCGGCGCTTCACTTTCCTTGCCGCGGCTGATGCCGAAAGACTGGAGCGAGCCACGGAAAAGGAAAATATCGGCACCGCATCGCCTGCCGATAGGGGCACGGCACTGCCGTGCCCCTACGTAACCCCGTGGAACGCCGAGCTTCGCCAATACTCGTGCTACAGTTTTGCGTTCAGGTGCCGGTGGCCTGTATTGCTTAGGGAGGAAAGAGTGGCGTATCGGGATTTGCGGGAATTTGTCCGGAAGCTGGAGAAGGAGGGGGAACTGACACGGGTGCGGGCGGAGGTGGACCCGGTTCTGGAGATTGCAGAAATTACCCAGCGGATCGCTCGCGATCCCAATCGCAAAGCGAACAGCGTTGGCCCGGCACTGCTGTTCGAAAAGCCGAAGGGTTCGCGGGTGCCGCTGCTGGTGAACACGTTCGGCAGCGTGCGGCGGATGGAGTTGGCGTTCGAGGTGGATCGTCTGGAAGACGTTGCGGATCGCATCAAGGGATTTTTGGCGATGGAGTCGCCGCAGGGTTTGTTCGACAAAATCAAGATGCTGCCGAAATTGGCGGAGCTGGGATCCTTTTTCCCGAAAAGCGTGAAAGACGGGGATTGCAAGGAAGTGGTGCGCACCGGTGCGGATGTAAACCTTCTCGATTTCCCGATTTTGAAGTGCTGGCCGCTGGACGGCGGGCGATTCATCACGTTTCCTCTGGTGTTTACACGCAATCCGGAAACCGGCAAGCGCAACGTCGGAATGTACCGCATGCAGGTGTACGACGAGCGCACCACCGGAATGCATTGGCAGACGCAGAAGCACGGCGCGGAACATTTCCGCCGAGCGCGGGCGGCAAATCCGGACGGACGCATTCCCGTTGCAGTAGCCATCGGCGCCGATCCAGCTACGGCGCTTGCGGGCATGCTGCCGATTCCGCCGGACCTCGACGAAATGATGTTCGCCGGATTTTTGCGCCGCGATCCGGTGGAGATGGTGAAGTGCGAGAGCAATGATCTGGAAGTGCCGGCAAACTCCGAGATCGTGCTGGAAGGATACGTGAGCCTGAACGAAATGCGCACGGAGGGGCCGTTCGGCGACCACACCGGATTTTATTCGCTGGAGGGGGAATTCCCCGTCTTTCACGTGGAGTGCATGACCCACCGCAAGGATCCAATCTATCTGACGACCGTGGTCGGACCGCCTCCGCAGGAAGATTATTTCATGGGCTATGCAGTCGAACGCGTCTTCTTGCCGGTGATGAAGATGCAATACCCGGAGATCGCCGACGTGGCCATGCCCGCCGAGGGAATTTTTCACAACTTGATGATTGTGTCGATCCGGAAGTCCTATCCCGGGCACGCGCGAAAAATCATGAACGCGATCTGGTCGCTGGGGCAGGCCATGTTCACGAAAGTGATCGTGGTGGTGGACCACGATGTAGACGTGCACAACTACCGGGAAGTGGTGTGGAAGGCATTGTGTGCGATCGATCCCGAGCGCGATGTGCAATTTGTTCTTGGTCCGGCGGACACGCTGGATCACGCGCAGCGTATGCAGGACTACGGTTCGAAGATGGGAATCGACGCCACGCGCAAGTGGGCGGCCGAGGGATTCACACGCCCGTGGCCGGATGAGATTTTGATGGATGAAGCCACCAAGGTCCGCGTTAGCACCCTCTGGAAGACGTTGAAATTGTAAATGACCGGGAGGCGGACGTTTGTTCGTTGCCCATCTCAGAGATAAGGACGCCCGGAAACGTCCACCCGGCGCTTAAAATCACTCGATGACCTCGTGTTTACCTCCTGTCGCGCCAGCCACGTTCCTGTAGGTTCTCTGCCAACCCTCAAAAACCTCGAAGCGTTCCTTCTTTTGCGAAGAAAGCCCGGATCCTGCCGATACGCCGGAATGAGGCTCCCACAACGAAAGCCGAGCGGGATCGACGAATGCACCGTCTTGCGTCGCAAACCGGGCAGATCTTCGGCGCAGCCCAAGCACCTATTTAGCGAGTCGATTACGGTTCGCTGCCGAGGCGGACCGTCGATGGCGGGGATCAGCCTCGAAATCAGCGAAAGTGGCATGTGCGCCATGGTGAACAGCTTACCGTCGGCAGAACGTGGGGGGAGCTGCAACCGGAGGCCGGGGCGAAGGCCTCGGGGCAGATACGCTACAAAGTAGGGCAACTTTATGGGGTCGAGTTTTTGGAGATAACTCCGGAACAGTTACGGCGAATCCAGCAAAGCTGCAAGAAATCTCCCTTCGCGCAGGTCCCGGCACGAAACGCGTGATGGCAAAGAATAACCGTCCTATCGAACAGGGATGCAGCGGCAAATTGTCAATATGTAGTGGTACTGATAGATTTACTACGCTATATGTGGATTCCATACCATAAATAACCAGCAACTGCCTGAAACTACCCCTATTCTTAGGACAACTGCGGCAGAGAATTCCTTGACCCTCTCACTCTTGCGATGTCATAAACGCTAGCACAGGGCGCGCCCTCGTCGTTCCGCTGTGTCGGGTGGGGTGCACCGGGTGGTTCGAGTTCTAGGGCGTGATCGAGCGCCAGGGTAGCGTTCCTCGTGAATGAATCGCGTGAAGTGATGAATGTGCGGCAAGCGTCGCAGTATCTGGGTATCTCCCCGGATACGCTGTACCGTTACATCACCGAAGGCGAAATTCCCGCATTCAAGCTTGGCAATCGTTGGAAACTACGAAAGACCATCCTGGATCGCTGGATGGAACGCAAGATGAGTCAGGCGCACGTAAGGCGCCGCTAGTCTGGCGAGGCGACAGGGAAAGAGGCCGCGACATGTGGTTACTGGGCGGACGGAAAAATAGGCAACTGGTGGGCCTGGATATCGGGTCCAGCTCGATCAAGGCGGTGGAGCTGCGTTCCACCAAAGCGGGCTATGAACTGGTTAGCTTCGGCATGGAACCGCTGGCGCAGGACACTGTCGTGGACGGCGCGATCATGGATGCGCCGCAGGTGGCCAACGCCATCAGCAAGATTTTCGATACCGAAAAGATCAAGACCAAGAATGTGGCCACTTCGGTTTCCGGGCATTCGGTGATCGTGAAGCGGGTGCCGCTGCCGCTGATGACCGAGGAAGAGCTTTACGAGCGCATCCCGTCAGAAGCCAGCCAGCACATCCCGTTCGACATTGCCGACGTGAACCTCAGCTACCAGCTGCTGGAGTCGATGGACGCGCAGATGGACGTCCTGCTGGTGGCGGTCAAGAAGGACAAGATCCTGAACCACACCAACGTGCTCGCCCAGGCTGGCAAGACGCCGGTGGTCGTGGACATCGACGCGTTCGGATTGCAGAACTGCTTCGAGATGAATTACGAACCCGACGCAGGGCAGACGGTGGCGTTGCTCAACATCGGCGCCAGCGTAATGAACATTAATATCGTTCGCGGCGGCATCCCTTTGTTCACCCGCGACGTCAGCGTGGGCGGCAATCAATTTACCGACGCGCTGCAAAAGGAACTCGACCTGAGCTACGAGGACGCCGAGCGCTTGAAGAAGGGTGAAACGCTCCCGAGCGTGACCGACGAGCAGAAGCAACAGATTCTCCGCAGCGTTTCCGACATCCTGACGTTGGAAATTCAGAAGACCTTCGACTTTTTCCGCGCCACCGCGAGCGGCGAAAATATTCAGCGCATCGTCGTGGCCGGCGGCACCGCGCGGGTTCCCGGACTCGTGGACTTGCTGCGCGAAGAATTCGCCATGCCAGTCGAGGAACTGAATCCGTTCCGAAGAGTGCTGGTGAATCCCGGCAGGCACAGCGACGACCAGATTCGCGAAATGGCGCCGCGGCTCGCAATTGCCGTCGGGCTGGCGCTGAGGAGCTTTGACTAGCCATGATCCGAATAAATCTTCTCGGACAAGCCAAACCGAAGGCGTCACGCCGGCCGGTCGATACCGGTGCGGCACTTCCGGTCCTATTCGTTGGCGCCGGCGTTTTGTTCGGCGCCCTGATTCTCGGTTACCTCTATTACTCCTGGCAGCGGCAGTTGAACGACGAGAACACCCGGATCAAACAGCTGCAGGCGCAGAAGACCGATCTCGAGCAGGTGAAACAGCAAGTCGAGGCTTTTGAGAAGCAGAAGCAAGTTTTGCAGCAGCGCGTTTCGACCATCGAACAGTTGCAGCGGGATCGCACCGGCGGCCAGGAATTGCTGGACGAAATCGCCAGCACCGTCGCGCGCACCGAGAATTTGTGGCTCATCTCCATGATCCGCAAGGGCAATAATCTGACCATCGACGGCGCTTCCGCGTCCGTCAACGGTGTGGCCAACTTCATCACCGCGCTGAAGCGTTCCGGATACTTCTCCAAGATCGAGATCAAGGAATCGAAGCAGGACGACAAGAACACCGCGGTGCAAACGTTCATGTTCGAAGTCTCCGCCGAAATTACTCCGCCGCCCCCGGGTGTGCCTGCGCCGCCACACGCGCAAGCCAAGCCGGCGAGCGCCCCGGCGCAGCCCGCGCCCAGCGCTGCGGTTCGGCCGAAGGTAGGGTAAAGACATGGCCAATCCACTTCGCGATATGTCCGTGATCATGCAAGGCCTGCTGGCGGTGGCCATCACCGTCGTGCTGGTGGTCGTCGGGGTGTACGTGCCGTTGTCGCCGGTTGCGCAAGAGCGCGATGAGGTCGACAAAGCCGTGCGCCAACGCTCGCAGCTCAATCAGGAAGTCACCCAGCTTCAGGTTTACCGGCAGCGTTACGGAGAATTGAAATCCCAGATGGACGCGCTTTCCAAGCAGTTGGAGACGTTGAAGACCATCGTGCCGGAAGATAAAGAAATCGATGAATTCATCCGTCTGGTGCAGGGCGCGGCGCTCGCCTCGAACGTGCAGATTCGGCGTTTGACGGCGCAACCCGTGGTCGCCCGCGAATTCCACTACGACATGCCGTTCGAAGTGCAAGCGGACGGTCCGTACTTCAACATTCTCGATTTTTTTGGGCGGCTGAGCCGTCTATCGCGAATCATCAACGTGGGAGACCTGGATTTCGAGGATGCCACGGGCTCAAAGGCCGGACGGTATCCCATACGGCCGGGCACCTCGGTTTCTGGAGTTTTCACCGCAACCACTTTTTTCACCAAGCCGGCTGATACAGGCGCCGCTCCCGCAGCACCGGGTGCGAAGCCGCAGCAGCCTGCTGGAAGACCGTAAACGGAATGAGCGAACTATGCGTTCTGTGAACACTTTCGTAGTAGGGATTTTGCTGGCGGCAGGCTCTTCCAGCTTGCTAGCGCAGGCCAATCCCGCGGGCGGGTCGAACGTGGCTCCGCCGGCGGTCAAAGCCTCGCAGCATGCGCCGAAGACTGCGGCCAAACCCAAGGCCAAGGTGGCCGCTCGGAAGCCCGTGGAAGCTGCGGCGCCCGCTGCGGACGCGCAAACGTCTTCGGACGTCGACAAGTCCGCGCGGCGCGATCCGTTTGAATCGCTCGTGAACCGCAACAAAGACAACAACGCGGGCAAAAATCTTCCGCCGGGCAAAGCCGGCTTGCAGGTCAGCACGCTGCGCCTGGACGGAATCGTCAAGTCCTCCAACGGAATGATTGCGGTGGTTTCCAATCCGCAGGCGCGCACTTACTTCCTGCGCGAAGGCGATCAGCTCTACGACGGTCGCGTGGAAAAGATTGCCATGGACGGAGTTTCGTTCCATGAATTGGGCAAGGATGCTTTTGGCAAGCCCGTGGAACGACAGGTAAATAAGAGAATCTACGCCAGTGCAGGAGAACAGCAATGAAGACGAACCGGCCGGCCTTTCGAATTGGCTGCCTGATATTCGCGGCGACATCGATGACCATAGCCCCGTCGTTCGCTCAGACCCAGGAGCCCGCGGGCGCGACCGCTTCGGCGGCAGTCATCTCCAGCGTGGCGGTTAGCCAGGTGTCCCAGCGCGCCAGCGTGCGTGTCGAAGGCGCGGGTCACTCCGAGGTCCGAGCGTCGCGGATGCAGAATCCCGAACGCCTGGTGTTGGACTTCAGCGGCACCCGCCTCGCCGTGCAGAAATCTGTCATCGCCGGTGTTTCGGCGCCAGTGCGCGGCGTACGCCTGGGGCAGTTCCGTCCCGATGTCGCGCGGGTCGTTGTGGATTTGACCGCCGCGGCTCCTTACCAGATTTTGCGCGAAGGTCAGACCGTAGTGATTGCCTTCGACCAGCAGCCGGAATCCCCCGTGGAAGCGCCCGTGGCAACCACGACCATTGCGTCACAAGATGACACGAAGGCGCGCCCCAGCTTCCATTACGACATGTCTGCGCCCCGCGTCGTGCCCGTGCGTGCTTCCAAGAAGGTTTCCGACCGAGTTCCTCGTTTCGCGTTGCCCGGCGAACTGACCCAGCCCTCAATCGTTTTGGCATCGTTCAGCGGGAAGGATGAACCCGTGCGGCCCGTCGCCGCGCAGGAAGCGGCGCAACAGGCCACGCAGCAGGCAGGCAGTGCTGCCGCGACGGTCGCAGCCGCGCCCCAGACAGTGGCCGCGGGTACCTCGAGATACAGCGGGGAACCCATTTCTGTGAACCTGAAGGACGTGGATTTGCGGGATTTCTTCCGCTTGATTCACGAAATCAGCGGACTCAACGTGGTGCTCGATCCGAACGTAAAGGGCACTCTCACGATCGTTCTGGACGAGGTTCCTTGGGACCAGGCGCTCGATATCGTGTTGCAGAACAATGGTCTCGACAAGCAATTGCACGGCAACGTCTTGCGGATTGCCACCCTGGACACCATCAAGAAGGAAGCGGAAACGGCCCGCGACCTGAGGAAGGCGCAAAACGACGCGCAGGAAATGATTACCGTCACCCGCGTGTTGAACTACGCCAAGGCCGATCAGCTTATGGTTACCTTGAAGAAATTTCTGACCGGGCGCGGCGACATTCTTGCCGACGCGCGTTCCAACCAGATCATTATCCGGGATATCCCGGCGGTCATCCCGACCATTGATAACCTGCTTCACCAGCTCGACCGCAAGTCACAGCAGGTGGAGATCGAAGCGCGCGTCGTATCGGCGTCGCGATCTTTCTCGTCGGACATCGGGACGGAATTGGGCTTCGCCGGAACGACCACGGGCGGGCGTTCGCTGTTTAGCGGCTCTCCGGCGGTTGGTGGCAGCGGTGTAACAACGGCGACCGGCATTCCCGCTTCGCCCGTAACCGTCAACACCGGCCAAACGACCGGCAACGGCATCACTTCCGGTCTCCCATTGAACGTCAATCTGGGTGCGGGCGTGCCCACCAGCGGTTTCGGTTTCTCGAACCGCTCCCCGAACTTCGCCGTGGACTTCTTCATCACCGCCGCGGAAGCCAAGGGCGTCGGCAAATTGCTCTCCAAGCCGCGTATCGTGACCCAGAATAACGAGAAGGCGACTGTAAAACAGGGCGTCAAGATTCCAATTCAGACCACCATCAACAACACGATTTCCGTGCAGTACATCGACGCGGTGCTCAAACTCGAGGTCACGCCGCAGATTACGGCGGACGGTACGGTTTACATGGACGTCGTTGTGGAAAACACGCAGATCGACAACGGTATTCCTCGCATTCAAGGCGTTCCGGCGTTGGACACGCAGTCTGCGGAAAGCAAGATTACCGTGGCTGACGGCGCGACCATCGTTGTCGGTGGCGTCATCGTGACGCAAAGCCAGGTCAACATTACGCAGGTTCCGATCCTTGGCAGCATTCCGGTTATCGGCAACCTGTTCAAACGCAACGACACCAGCGTCACTACTTCCGAGTTGCTGTTTTTCCTGACGCCGCGCATCATTCCGGCGGCTTGATAACGGCGTAATTTTCAGGCCACGGACTTCCAAGTAAGGGCCAAATCGAGGAGACTCCGGTCTCCTCGGTTCGTTTATGACCACTCCTTTCGCAAAGCGCAGACGAGCACTTCTATCGCGGCTACCCAAGGACGGCGTGGGCAGCTTGCTGGTCACCCGGCCTGCGAGCTGGTACTACCTGACCGGCTTCACGGGGGATTCCGGCGCGCTGGTGGTTGCGCGGCGCGGTACGACGCTGATTACCGACGGCCGCTTTACCTCGCAAGCCCGGGAGGAAACCTCGGGTATTCGCATTGTCCCGCAGAGCCGTTCTTTGGTAACCGCGGTCGGCGATTTTCTGAAGGGTGCGCGCGGCGGCAAGGTAGGTTTCGACGCGTCCCATGTCACCGTCGGGCAGCTTACAGCCCTGCGAAAAGCCGCGGGAGCCCGGGTGCGCTGGATACCGTCGGTGGGCCACGTCGAGGAGCTGCGCCGCCGGAAAGATCCGCAGGAACTCGCGAAAATGCGGCTGGCGGCCATCCTGGCGGGGAAAGTCCTGGAGGGTGCGCTGCAGTTGCTCAAGCCCGGCGTTCGCGAGCTGGAAGTCGCCGCGGAGATCGAATACCAGATGCGGCAACTCGGCGCCTCGGGTCCCGCCTTCGAAACGATTGTGGCTTTCGGGGAGCGAGCGGCATATCCCCATGCGCGCGCCAGCGCCAAACGATTGAGGAAAAATGAATTGGTCGTCCTGGACCTGGGTGCTATACTCGCGCACTATTGCAGCGACATTTCGCGCACCGTGGTGGTGGGGCGAGCATCCGCAAAGATTCGTCAGTGGCACAAGGCCGTTCAGGAAGCGCAAACGGCGGCCATCGGAGCGGTAAAAGCCGGAGCTAGCTGCGGAGACGTGGACGCTGCGGCCAGGACGGTTCTAGCCAGTTATCGCCTCGATCGCTACTTCGTGCACAGTACCGGGCACGGGCTCGGGCTGGAAGTGCACGAGGATCCCCGGGTAGCCAAGGGGCAAAAGCAGATTTTGCAGCCGGGGAACGTGATCACGATCGAACCGGGTATTTACGTGCCGGGCGTTGGGGGAATCCGGATCGAAGACGACGTTGCCGTACACGCCGGGAACACCGAAGTACTCACCCGTATTCCACGGGATCTCATCGAGATTTAATAAAAGGCATGAAACGCAAACAGCCCTCGAAACCGACTGCTAGCCCCGCGATAGGGAACCCCGAACTCCAGCACATCGAGCAGCTGCTTCGCTACATGAGCGAGCACAACCTCGAGGAATTCGAATACTCCAGCGGCGATCTGAAGATCCGGTTAAAGAAGCCCTCCACTGGAACCGTGATTGGTGTGCCGAGGCAAATGGCCGCGCCGGAGATCATTGTCGCCGGCGGTGGCGCGACGACACATCCCCCTGCGGCTCCGCCGGCGGCGCCCGCCGCGGCTGCGCCAGAGGGGCGTTCCGCCGAAGACCTGCACCTGGTGAAATCTCCCATCGTGGGGACTTATTACGGCTCGCCTAGCCCAGGTTCAGAGACCTTCGTGAAGATTGGTGGCTACGTCGAAACCGGGCAGACCTTGTGTATCGTCGAAGCCATGAAGCTTATGAACGAGATTGAATCCGACATCAGCGGCGAAGTGTTACGGATCTTCGTCGAAAACGGACAGCCCGTCGAGTACGGGCAGCCGCTGTTTGGCATCCGTCCGAGCCGGAAGAAGTAGCCGGCGCCGCCTGCCTATGTTCCAGAAAATCCTAGTCGCCAACCGTGGGGAAATTGCCCTGCGGGTTATCTGCGCGTGCAAAGAGCTGGGTATCTCGACGGTGGCCGTGTATTCAGAGGCGGACCGCAATTCGCTGCACGTGCGCTTTGCGGATGAGGCCGTCTGTATCGGCCCGCCGCGGAGCAGCGAAAGCTACCTGAATATCCCGCAAGTGATCAGCGCCGCGGAAATTACCAACGTGGACGCGATTCACCCTGGATATGGATTCCTTTCCGAGAACGCCAACTTCGCCAAGGTTTGCGAGGCTTCGGAAATCACCTTCATCGGCCCAACCGCCGAAGTGATTGAGATCATGGGGGAGAAGGACCGCGCGCGCCGCGAGGTCAAAGCCGCCGGACTGCCCACTGTTCCCGGGAGCGAGGGAATTGTGGAGGGCGAGGAGCAACTCGCGAAGGAAGCGGCGAAAATCGGATTCCCGCTCATCTTGAAGGCGGTGGCCGGTGGTGGCGGGCGCGGAATGCGCATCGTTCGCAAGCACGATGAATTGCTGGCGATGTATCAGACGGCGCGGAGCGAGGCACAGCAGGCTTTCGGATCACCCGACGTCTATGCGGAGAAATTTATCGAGCATCCGCGGCACATCGAGTTTCAGGTGCTGGGCGACCAGCACGGCAAGGTCATTCACCTGGGCGAACGCGAATGCACCATTCAGCGGCGGCACCAGAAACTGCTGGAGGAATCGCCCTCGCCGGCGATGGACCCCAAACGCCGGAAAGAGCTCGGCGCCAAAGTGGTGCGGGCGCTGGAAAAGATCGGCTACACGAATGCCGGCACCGTCGAATTCTTGATGGACCAAGACGGCTCGATTTATTTTATTGAGATGAATACGCGTATCCAGGTGGAGCACCCGGTGACGGAGTTGGTTACCGGTGTGGACCTGATTAAAGCGCAGATTCGCATCGCCGCAGGGGAGCGGCTTGAAGACGCCGTGGGTGAGATGACTTTTTCCGGACACGCCATCGAATGCCGCATCAATGCCGAGGATCCCGACACGTTCGTGCCTTCGGCCGGACGCATCACTACGTTCCAGGCGCCGGGAGGGACCGGCGTGCGGGTGGATTCGGCGGCTTACGCGGACGCCGTGATCCCGCCGTATTACGATTCGATGATCGCGAAATTGATCGTGAAGGGCCGGGATCGCGCCGAAGCCATCGGGCGCATGAAGCGGGCGCTGGAAATGTTTGTGATCGAAGGGATCAAGACTTCGATTCCGCTGCACCGCAAGATTCTGGCCGATCCGGACTTTGCGGCGGGGAAATTCGACACACATTTCATCGAAAAATTGCTGGGAACCAACGGAAAATAGGTGTCGATGCGGCTTGTCCTGCCAAGGCTGTACGTGATACTAGACTCAGCACTGCTGAACGTCCCGGTACAAGATTGCGCGCGAGAACTGGCGGATGCCGGGGTCCGGTTGCTGCAGTACCGGAGCAAGACCGAACCCGCGCTCAACTTGCTGAATTTCTCTCGAAGCCTTGCCTCACTGTTGATTCCCCGGGGAGTTTCGTTCGTTGTGAATGACCGGCCGGACATCGCCGTCATGGCCGGGGCCAGCGGCGTTCACGTCGGCCAGGATGATCTGGGCGTGGAAGCGGCGCGCGCCCTGGTGGGGAACGAGAAGCTGGTCGGAGTATCCACGCACAACCTCCAGCAGTTTCGCGCAGCTGCCGCGACGTCGGCGGATTACATTGCCGTGGGGCCGGTGTTTGCGACTTCGTCGAAGGCCAATCCTGATCCGGTGACCGGCACGGAGTTTATCCGGCAGGTCCGGGACTTGAGTGACAAACCAATTGTGGCGATTGGCGGAATCACTCTGGAAAATGCGGCTTCAGTGATTCAATCAGGAGCCGATTGCGTGGCGGTGATCAGCGATGTTTTGCGGTCGCCGGATCGCGGGCTGCGCGTGAAGCAATATCTGGAGACGCTGGGCGCCGCGAACCACACGGCGACGGCTTGAGAGTTTTTGCGCATGGTGGATAGAAACACAGAACCGTTTCGACAGCGTGGCGCCGCCGCGGCGCAGGCGCCCGGATTCGTGCGCGCGATCGGCTTGTTCGACGGGACGATGATCGTGGTCGGGTCGATGATCGGCTCGGGAATTTTCATTGTGGCGGCGGACATTTCGCGGCAGACCGGGTCGTCGGGCGGTTTGCTGCTGACGTGGATTATCACCGGTCTGCTGACGGTTTCGGCGGCACTTTCGTACGGGGAATTGGCAGCGCTGTTCCCGCATGCCGGCGGTCAATATATTTATTTGCGCGAAGCGTACTCGCCGCTTTGGGGATTTCTGTATGGCTGGACACTGTTCCTCGTAATTCAAACCGGCACGATCGCGGCGGTGGCGGTCGGATTCGCGCGTTATCTCGGCGTGATTTTTCCTGCGATCTCGGGAAATTCCTGGATCGTTCGGCCGATTGCCCTGGGGGCCAAGTATGCGATCAGCCTGTCGGTCCAGCAGTTGGTCGGCGTGATCATGATCGTGTTCTTGACGGTTTTGAACATGCAGGGAGTGCGGCTGGGCAAGTTGATTCAAAATGTGTTCACCAGCGCCAAGACGCTTTCGTTGTTGGGGTTGATTTTTCTTTGTGTCTTCATGGCGCGAAACGCGGCGGCGATTTCCGATAATTTCACGCACTTGTGGGCCATCCGGGGCGCGCAGCCCATCGAGCCTGGCGCGAATTTCCTGCGGTCGATCATTCCGACCGTTACCGCCGCAAGCGGGGCGTTCGGTTTGTTTGTAGCGTTCGGCGTGGCGCAGGTCGGCTCGCTGTTTTCCGCCGACGCCTGGAACAACATCGGATTCACCGCCGCTGAAGTGAAGAACCCCAAACGCGACGTGGCCTTGTCGATGGCCTTTGGAACGCTGATTGTCATCACGCTGTATTGCCTCGCAAACCTTGCGTATCTGTGCGCGTTGCCTCTGTCGCAGATTCAGAACGCGCCCGACGATCGCGTGGCGACCGCGGCGCTCCAGGCGATTTTCGGTCCGGCCGGAGCGCTGATTATGGCGGCGGCGATTATTGTTTCCACGTTTGGGTGCAACAACGGGCTCATTCTGGCGGGCGCCCGGGTTTCGTACGCCATGGCGAAGGATGGGTTGTTTTTCCGCTCGACGGGCACGCTGAACAAAAAAGGCGTGCCTGGAAGCGCACTGTTGTACCAGTGCGTGTGGATCATCGTGTTGATTCTTTTGCGAACGCAGAAGGTTAGCCCAATCGGTATGGTTACCTACGGTAACCTTTACAGCGACCTGCTGGATTACGTGGTGTTCTCGGTTTTGATTTTTTACGCGCTGACTATCGCCGGTATTTTCGTCTTGCGCGCCAAGCGGCCGAACCTGGAGCGGCCGTATCGGGCGTTTGGCTACCCTTTCGTGCCGCTGATGTATATAGTGGCGGCCTTGGCGATCATGTTTGTGCTGTTGCTGTACCGGACGCAGACCGCTTGGCCAGGTTTGGTGATTGTCTTGTGTGGCGTGCCGGTGTATTTGATTTGGTCGCGGGCGGGGAAACGAGCTCGGGTTTAACGCACCGAGAATTAGTGTCATGGTGGCGAGCGTGGGAAGGTACCTGAGCGGCTAAAGCTTTTTCGCTGAAGGCTGTGCCACGCAGGGGTTTGCCACTTGAGTGGTGAACCAAGCGGAGAAGTCCGGTCATACCAGGAGGCTGCGCATGGGCGGTTTGTTTGCCAAGAAGTCGATTGCCGCGTTGCTGGCCGAGGCGAAAGAAACCGGCGAGCATAGCTTGAAGCGAACGCTGGGGCCGTTTCAGCTGACGGCGTTGGGCGTTGGGGCCGTGATCGGCGCCGGAATCTTTGTGTTGTCTGGGCTTGGCGCACACTATGCGGGGCCCGGACTCATGTTGTCGTTCGTGCTGTCGGGCTTGGGTTGCGCGTTTGCCGCGCTGTGCTACGCGGAGTTTGCGGCGATGATCCCGCTGGCGGGAAGCGCGTACACCTACGCCTACGCAACCTTGGGCGAACTCTTTGCCTGGATCATCGGCTGGGACTTGACGCTGGAGTATGCGATGGGCGCGAGTACGGTGTCGTCGGGTTGGTCGAACCATTTCATCGAGCTGCTGAACATTTTTCACATCAAGATGCCGTTGTGGCTGGCGTACGACCACTGGACGGCGCTTCGGACGGCGGAAAAGCTGGTCGCGCGCCAGATGGCCCAGGCTACCGACGCCAGCCTCGTGCCGGGAACGCAGGCGTTTCTGGATCGCGTCAGCTCGATTATGGCGGCGCATTCGCCGGAGTTGCTCGCCCGGGCTCACGATTTGATGGCGGCGCCGAAGCTTTTCGGAGCGGAGATCGGGTTTAACCTGCCGGCGTTCATCATCGCGCTGGTGATCACGTTTATCTTGTGCATCGGGATCAAGGAAAGTGCCAGCTTCAATGCCACGATCGTGGTGATCAAGGTTTCGGTGGTACTGTTCGTGATCGCGTTGGGTTCGCGATATATTTCGACAGCGAACTGGGGAACGGACTGGCACAGTTTCGCGCCCTACGGTTTTTCGGGAATCGGGGCCGGGGCGGCGTACATATTCTTTGCCTATATCGGGTTCGATGCGGTGTCTACGACCGCGCAGGAGGCGAAGAATCCGCAGCGCGACCTGCCCATCGGCATCATCGTTTCCTTGATTGTTTGCACGCTGCTGTACATCTCTGTCGCCGGCGTGCTGACCGGCATGGTGCATTGGCAGGATGTGAATATCGAAGCACCGATTGCCCGTGCGTTCCTGGACCGAGGGCTGACCACCGCTTCGCATATCATTACGCTGGGTGCGCTTGCCGGCTTGACCAGCGTGATGCTGGTGATGTTGCTGGGGCAGACGCGGGTGCTGTATTCGATGGCCAACGACGGATTATTGCCTAAGAAATTCTTTGCGGCGATTCATCCGAAGTGGCGCACTCCCTACAAAAACACGCTGGCGGTGGGTTTGCTTGCGGCGATCGTGGGAAGCATCACGCCGATCGACGATATCGGGCGAATGGTGAACATCGGGACGCTGCTGGCGTTCGTGATCGTGTGCATCGCGGTGATGGTCTTGCGCAGCACAAACCCGGAACAGGCTCGTCCGTTCCGGACGCCGTGGGTGCCGGTGGTGCCGATCCTGGGAATCCTTTTCAATGGCTACATGATGTACAAGCTGGGTTGGGTGAACTGGGCGCGACTCATCATTTGGCTGATCATCGGGCTGGTGGTGTACTTCACGTATAGCCAGTACCACAGCCGGGTGCGGAATGCGGAGACCAAGTAGGGAAGCAATGAGGTAACGAAGGAAAGTAGTGATGCGCGCGTTTTCCGCCGGCAAGAGCGGCAGCTAAAGGACTTACGAAACGGTCCGTTGGGCGGGAACCGGGCGTAGCCACCCTTTCCCTTGCAAAACGGAAGTTGTGACGCTGGCTGACGGTGACCTCTGGGCTGGACCACCCCGGTTTTTCCATAGTGTCGATTCTGCCCAGAGTGAAATTTGTTTGTTTTGTTGTACTTTTGAAAGTATTGATTCTGTAGAGGTTTTCTGCTTCGGTCCTTTCCTTGTCTCCTTTGTCGCGACGGTGGCATGTTGCGAACTACTTGCTTGCGGTTGTTTGGGTAGAATCATTCGTGGTGGAAGACAGCGGGTCGATGTGTCGATGGTCTTGGGGAGCGGCTGGCTGTGTCGATGGCTCGATGTTGCGGTTGGTCGACGCGTCGATTGGCTTTTGAGAGCGGCTCGTTGGTGTATCGGCAGCGTCGGGACGGCAGTGGTTTCCGGCGTGCCGGTTTCCGAAAAAGGCTTTGGCGGTCGAAACGCAACATTCCCGCACTTCTCTGCGAGATTATTCATACCTATTTGTTAAGGTAAATTTTCACAAGCTTGCATCGCGTCGCGCGTTCGAACCGCTGGGTGACGAGCTTACGCTGGTTTTTGGACATGCGGGCGAGGAAATACGCCCCGCGCAAAACCAAGCATGGCTGACTACTCTTGTTCGTGTGGCTTGTTTCGGTGGGATGAGGGTTCTTCAGGTAAAGTAGTCGTTCTGTTCAAGTTGTCCGGATTGTCTGGGAGCCGATGAGCGCGGTTCGTGACCAACTTAGAGAACTCTGGCGGCGTCTTTCGCGCCTGGATGTGGCTGCATTTATCGTGCTGCTGGCGGGTGGAGTTGCGTCCTTTGTCGATACCAAGAGCGGGGTCCTCAGTTTCGTCAAGTATCTAGCGATTCTGGCAGGGATTTATCTTCTGGTCCGGGTAATTGGGTGGGGGCGGAGCCGGCTGCTTTGGAGCCTGCGCAACCGGTTAATCGTCGCGTATTTGTTTATCGCGGTGGTGCCGATCCTGCTGATCATGACGTTCGTGGTGCTCGCGGGGCAGTTTCTGTATTCGCAGCTTGGGGCCTACCTGCTTTACGAAGACCTTCACAGACGCATCGAGATGATTACCGACATCGCGCAGCATATCGCGGCGGCGCACCAGGCCGTGCCGCGCGGGGTGACCCAGGAAGAGCTGGAGCGCGTTCTGGCGGCACAATCGCACGCGGTGCACGACCGCGAGCTGCTGGGATTGAGCATCGAGTTTTCGAGTGACGCGAGCTTGCTGAAGAAGGTGGCTGGGCCGAGCGGGAAATCCTTCGCCGGGTTGTTGCAGGAAGACGGCAGCTTGTCGTTGGTGAGCTTGCGGGAACTAAGCGGATCCGACGGAGTGCGGGTCGTGCGGTTGCGCGTGCCGGTGACACAGGAACTGTTGGCGACGATCGCGCCCGATCTGGGGGCCATCCAATTGAATCTGACGCAGCCATATAACGGGGGCGCGCCGAGCGGGGTGATTTATTCGACCGGGGGAGCGCAGTACGAGACCGCGGGACGCATCGTGGCGCGCAACCGGACGCTGCAGCCGCGGGCGTTTTTGATCGACCCGTCGGTCAACGTGGTATCGCGGCTCGAGGATTCGGTGTTTGTGGCGCGCGACGGCACGGTGGGGAAGCCGCGTCCGGTTTTTGCGGTGTTCAGCGCGCGGCCTACGCGGCTGAACGGCAGGATGTTCAGCACACTGGGGGAGCTACGGGATTTTTATCTTTTGCTCTTTGGGGGCTTTGCCACTGTTTTTATTCTGATTTGGATCGCGGCGTTTATCACCGGAGTGGTGCTGACGCGGCAAATCACCAAAGCCATCGCGGACCTTTATCACGCGACGCAGTACGTGCAAAGCGGCGACCTGACGCACCGGGTGCGGATTGAGCGGCGGGATCAGCTGGGAGTTTTGGCGGAGTCGTTCAACCTGATGACCGGTTCGATCAGCGGGTTGATTGAGGAACAGAAGAAGCGGCAGCGGCTGGAGAACGAGATTTCGATCGCTCGGGAGGTGCAAAACCAGTTGTTTCCGCAGAAATTGCCGGTGGTGCCCGGAGTGGAGATGGAGGCGATCTGCAAGGCGGCGCGGTCGGTTAGCGGGGACTACTACGATTTTATCCAGTTGAGTCCGACGCACCTGGCGATTGCCGTGGCGGACATTTCGGGGAAGGGGATTTCGGCGGCGCTGTTGATGGCTAGTTTGCAGGCGGCTTTGCGAAGCCAGATGCTGGCGGCCGGCAGCGAGTGCATGAGTACGGCGGAGCTGGTGTCGCGATTGAACAAGCACTTGGTGCGGAATACCGGGGACGACCGGTTTGCTACATTTTTTATTGCCGTGTATGACAGTGCTACGCGGACTTTGCGGTACACGAATGCGGGGCATTTGCCTTCGTTCTTGATTTCGAAGGACGTGGCGTTGCATTTGGATAAAGGGGGGATGGTGCTGGGAGTCGATGAAGATTGTTGTTACGAGGAGGGCACGGTTTCCGTGCCGAGTGATTCGCTTTTGGTGGGATACAGCGACGGGTTGGTGGAGCCGGAAAATGTGTATGGCGAAGAGTTCGGGGTCAAGAGGCTGCAGCAGGCGGCGGTGTACGTACAAGCCTCATCACCGAGGGTGGTTGCGGAGGCTTTGATGAATGCCGCGGAAGAGTGGGCGGGGACACCGGAGCAGGCGGACGACATGACGGTGGTGGTGGCGCGATTGCGGTAGCGCGGGCGAAATTTTGAACGAGACAGGGTGATGGTTCGGACCAGCGACCAAAGACTCGTGATCGTAACCGGTGCGGGTGGGCACATTGGGCGCGAAGTTTGCCGCGTGCTGAAGACGAATGGATGCGACGTCCTGGCCGTGGATGTCGATGGAGACGCTGCCGAAGGCGTTGTTGTGTGCGATCTGCGCTCGCCCGAGGAAGTGTTGCGCTTGTTTGAGGATCGCGGTGTTCGAGCGGTAATTCATCTGGCGGCGATTTTGCCGAGTGCGTTCGAGCGTGAGCCGTTCTCGGGTGTCGATGTCAACCTGACTGCATGTTTCGAATTGTTGCGGCAGGCTGTGAAAGCGCGCGTGAAGCGATTTGTCTTTGCGAGCTCGATGAGCGTTTACGGATCGTTGCGCGCCGGGGATTTCGTGCGGGAGGACGATCCAGCGGTGCCGGACGATCCCTACGGCGCGGCGAAGCGAGTTGTCGAGGTGATTGGAGAAACACTCGCGCGCCGGCGAGAGATCGAGTTTGTGTCCCTGCGGATCGCTCGAGTGGTTGGGCTGGGGATCAAGAAGACATCCTCTCCGTGGCGTTCTCAGATTTTCGAGCGATCTGGCGGGCGCGACGCGATCCAGATACCGTTCGCTCCGGAGGCAAGGTTGTCGATCGTGCATGCGGAAGATGTCGCGCGCATGCTGGTGACTCTGGCCGACGCAGGGGAGGTGCGCAAACCCATTTACAACAACGCCGCGGAAATTTGGGAGGCGAGGGCTCTGAAGGAGTTGGTTGAAGAGGTGAGAGGTTTGCGTGTTGAGCTTGGCAGCGAAGGCGTTCACGGCGGCGCGATTTGCGATGGCGGACGCTTCGCACAGGAATTCGGGTTCCAGTTGCGAGGTCTTCGCGAGCGTTTGTTCGCGCAGCAGAAGCGGAATTGAGGAACACAAAAACTCCTGTTGAGGGTCAACGGGAAAGTGATGGGCTCCTGTTGATGATCTAAAGGGGCGCCTGCCTTCTTCCCCGTGCAGGGAATCGAAACCGGGGATCGCATGTCTGTGTTGATCTATCGCGTGGTGAAGACCAGTTGGGAGTGCGGAGTTCGTCACGGGTTGATCCAACGCTTCACAGCATTGTTCCGGCGGCGACGCCTGGAACAGGACCTGGACGCGGAGTTGAGCGCGTTACCTGGAAATGGCGGTCGAGCGGAACCTCGCGCGCGGGATGAACGCGGAGCAGGCGCACCGGGCACTGGTGGCGATAACCGTTGCTTCCCTGGCGGCGTGCTGGCCCTGGCGTGCTGCTCGGACCGATCCGGCGCGCCTGCGGGACTGATCGTTCGGACTTTGAGCTGACCGGTCGCCAAGGCTTTGCCTTTCTTCGTCAAGACGACTGCCTACCAACCGCGCTGCTGAAAATACAGCCGGAATGCTTGAGCGCTGTCGCCTGGGCTATACTGAATCGCCTTTACGACGTTGGTTCGGGGAGAGGAATGGCGCTGCAAAATCGAGTGGCACTGGTTACGGGTGGGAGCCGCGGGATCGGACGCGGGATTGCGGTCAAGCTTGCGCAGGATGGGGCGCGGGTGGCGATCGCTTATCGTTCGAACAAGACGGCGGCGCAGCAGACTTTGCGTCAATTGCAAGCTAGTGGCGTGGACTGCGTGGCGGTAGAAACGGACATTAATGATGCGGGGCGGGCTGAGGAGCTTTTGCGCACCGTGATGGATCGTTTTGGGCGGATCGATGTCGTGGTGAACAATGTGGGGGATTTCCGGTGGGGTACTTTGGCGGAGTCTTCGCTGGAAGATTGGCAGAATGTGATTTCGTCGAATTTGATGACCGTGCTGTATGTCAGCCGTGCGGCGCTTCCGCACCTGCGGCGGGGGCGGTGGGGGCGGATCATTAATTTGGGAGCTGTTGGGGCGGAGAGGGCTTTCGGGCAGGCGAAGATTTCTGCGTATGCGGCGGCAAAGGCGGCGGTGGTAGCGTTGTCGCGATCGCTGGCGCTGGAAGAAGCGAAGAATGGGATTACCGTCAACGTGGTGAACCCTTCGAGTATCGATGAGAATGAATTGACGTTGAGCGAAGCGCGGAAGATTCGCGACGCGCGATTTCCGATCGGGCGGCCGCCTACCGTGGAGGATGTGGCTAACACGGTGGCGTTTTTTGCTTCCGAAGAAGCGGAGTATGTTACCGGGCAAGTGGTGAATGTTAGCGGCGGTTGGATGCTTTGAGTTGGCGAACAAGGGCTTGCGTTGGAAAATCCGTCCGTGGAGCTTCGCGGAGTGAGCTTGCACGGAGCCGGCAGGATGCCGGCACTACCAGTTGACCTGCCATGAAAGTTCTTACCGCAGAGGAAATGCGTGAAGTTGACCGCTTGACTACCGAGCGGGTTGGCGTTCCCGGATTGCAATTGATGGAGACTGCAGGGCGGAGGGTGGCTGAGGCTTTCCGAGCTATTGCGGAAGACGCCGGGCTTCAGCCCCGCAACGTTTGTGTGTTTTGCGGCAAGGGGAATAACGGCGGAGACGGGTTTGTGGTGGCGCGGCACCTGGCGACGGCGGAGAGGCAGGTGCGCGTGTATTTGTTCGCGCGGGCGGAAGAATTGCGTGGCGACGCGGCGGCGAATTACCAGCGCTGGCGTGAACTTGGAGGCGGGGTAACGTCAGTGCTGGACGAGAAAGCGTGGGAAGCGGTAGGGGCCGAGGTTGTTGTTGCGGACGCGATTGTCGATGCCATGTTTGGCACGGGATTTCGCGGGACGGCGTCCGGCGCAATGGGACGGGCGATTCAGGATATTAATCGGCTGTCGCACGACGCGACGGTGGCACGGCCTGCACTGATTCTTGCGGTCGATACTCCTTCTGGGCTGCCTTCGGACGGTGCGGCGGCGGAAGGCCCGGTGTTGCGGGTTCATCACACGGTGACATTTACGGCGCCGAAGACCGGGCAGTTGGTGTCGCGGGATTCCGAGGCGGTGGGTTCGCTGCGGGTGGTGAATATCGGCTCCCCGGCAGCGCTGGTGGAGGAGGCTGGCAAGGGGACTTTGCGGTGGGCGGAGCCGGAGGAGTTCGCGGATTTGCCGCTGGTGCGGGCGACGGATGGGCACAAGGGTTTGTATGGGCACATTTTGATTGTGGCGGGATCGCTCGGGAAGAGCGGGGCGGCGGTGATGTCGGGCGGTGCGGCTTTGTGGGCTGGTGCTGGGCTGGTGACGGTCGCGACGCCGGATGTCGTTCTCCCGGTCGTGGCCGCGGCGCACCCGGAGTACATGACGGAGCCACTTGCTGCTACGGCTGAGGGAACTATTTCGAGCGCGAATCGAATCGGCAGCCGCTTTGGGGTAGTCGAGAAAGGGAAGACCGTGCTGGCGGTTGGTCCGGGACTGGGGCAGCACCCAGAGACACAGGAGTTCATTCGGTCGGTTGTGCAGGGCACGGAGTTGCCAGTCATTCTCGACGCCGACGGATTGAACGCGTTTGCGGGGCGAGCGGACGAGCTTCGCGAACGAAAGAGCAAGTTTGTTGCGATTACGCCGCACCCGGGGGAGATGGCGCGGTTGTTGGGGAGTTCGATCAAAGCGGTGCAGGAAGATCGCGTGAAGACGGCCCAGGAGGCGGCGAAGCGGTGGAACGTGCACGTCATTCTCAAAGGCGCGCACACGATTGTGGCTGCGCCGGATGGGCAGATGTTCGTCAATACAACTGGTAATGCTGGTTTGGCCAAGGGTGGGTCGGGCGATGTATTGACCGGGGTGCTGGCGGCGATCACCGGTCAGTTTAAGACCGAGGATTGGTTACGGGTATTGGCGCTGGGGGTTTATTTGCATGGGGCGGCGGCGGATGTTGCGGCGGCGGGTACGGATTTGTCGGGGCTGCTGGCTGGGGATGTAGCGCGCGCGGTGCCTGCGGCGCGGCTGAAACTTTTGCGGGAGCTGCAACGGCGTGGGTGAAGAGGTCATCACGCGGTCGGCTGAGCAAACGATTCAGTGGGGCAGGGAATTCGCCAAGCGGCTGAAGGCACCGATGCTGGTGCTGCTTACGGGCGAACTGGGTAGTGGGAAAACGACTTTGACCAAGGGGATCGTGGCGGGGCTGGGGGCGGCGGCGGAAGACGAAGTGACCAGCCCGACGTTTACGCTGGTTCACGTTTATGGCCGCGAGGCGAAGGTCTACCACGGCGATCTTTACCGGATTGACAGTTTCCACGACTTCGAGACCCTGGGGTTGGAGGATGTTTTCGCCATGCCGGCGGTGATGATTTTGGAATGGTCCGAGAAATTTCCCCTGGAGTCTCCGTGGCCGCAGGTGCGTTTGCGGCTGGAGCATTTGGGGGGGATTCGCGGCGAATCGCGGTGGTTTGAGGCACCTGGCTGCGGGCACTCCGAAAACCGGTCCTCGGCGCCTCAAGCCGGGATCCTTCGGCGACATTTACAGCACGACCGCAGTCGTGCCCTCCGGTTGTCCGCTAACTCTCTCGCCAACGCCGGTACCGTTGGCTATTGCTCGGCTGCGCGGCCGCTGCTAGCTTGGAAAAAGCCCTTCTGGCGACAACGAAATGGCCCACGAGATCCTTACGCTCAGTGCGACAGAAGAGGCCCGGATCGAGCTCAAGAGCTATAAAACCACGATCCCCATGGGATCGCTGGCCATCGGTGTGGACAACATCCACCACGATGTGTTCCTGAGCCCGAAGTTTGTCCAGGCCTCGCGCGATTACTTGTTCGACCTGATTCGCCAGAGCACGAAAGCGACGTATTTCTCCGGAATTGAGTTGCGCGCGGTCAAGGCTCCGGACAATGCGGCGTTCCGGAAGCTGCTGATCGACCTCCTGCAAAGCGCGCTGACGCAAGCCAAATATCAGAAAAATATCGAGATCGACCTGTTGTTTCGCCTGGCGCTGCTGAAATTTCTGATCCTGGAAATCGGCAACCAGTTTGCGAACCTGATCCTGGAGGGCAAGGAGTGGATACGCCAGCGAGGCGAGAGCTTTGAGCGCAGCCAGCAAGCGCACGTGATCAAATCGCGGCTGTCGGAGTTGCAGTCCTCGCGGCGTGTGGTGGTGCGCGGGGTGGGCCAGCAGGTGGCACAGATGGTGGCGGACGCGGAAGACAATGTGGTGTCGAAGACGCGGCGCGCGCTATTCGGGGAAGACTTCGCGCTGCTTTACGAGTTGCTGAAGAACCGCCTGGTGTTTCTGGATGGGGGAAAAGACGACGTTTATTTTCTGGAGCATTACGTCCTGCTCGGGAATTACGTTCGCGACCCAGATCGTTTCGAAGCCATGGACGAGTTGTTTCAGGACTTTCTGGGCGACGCGGGGGTGGCGATTACGCAGGATTCCGCTTACACCGAAGCGACGCAAGCGCATCGCGGCCTGATGGAAACGGCGCAGGCCATGCGCAATGAGATAGCGAACCTGATGGAGCAGCGCGAGGGGTTGCAGAAGCGGCTTGGCCGGGGCGACAGCTTTTTGAACAAGTTCCTGAATTCCGGCGACCCTTCGGATTTGAAAGCTTCCCTGGGCGATGTGGAAGCCCGGTTGAAACACCAGGAAGTGAAATTGGAGGAATTTGGGCCACAAATCGAGGCGTCCAAACAAAAACTCGAGTTCTTGACGAAAGATTACAAAGGTCGGCTGGGCGATTATTTGAATGATCCGGACAATGCCAAGAGGTTGTTCGATCACACGTCCATATCCGAGGGCGACGGATCGCTTCGCGGGAAGTTGCTTTCCGATCTGTTGGAGCGATTGGAGCAGCAGGAAATTGTTTACCACGTGCTGGCGAGCTACGAAATTCGTCCGATCTCGGCGGAATATAGTCCGCCGGTACACTTGCAGCAGTTGCGGAAGGCTTTGGTTTCCAAAGAAGAGCTGAAGCGGCTCGAGGGCGTGTTGAAGCAGGTGCCCGCGCGACAACTGTCACTAAAGCCCATCGAAGACCTGTCGCGAAAGATCCGGCGTTTTTCGCGAGAAGAGAAGCTCCGCTTTGTAGTGCGTTTTGCCGGGGATTTCCTGCGGCTTCGGCGGGATCTTCGGAACGCCGAGCACCTGACGACGTGCATGGAGCGAATCAACCTGGTGACGACAGAGCAGGCTCGCGAACTGTCGCGGATGAACAATCAATTGTACGAGTGTGTGCTGCAAGAGGAAGCGAAACCTCAGCAGGACCATGTGATCTCGCACGTGATCATCAAGGCCGACGTGCGCGGCTCGACAAAGATGACGCAAGACCTGTTGTCGCGCGGGCTGAACCCAGCTTCACACTTCAGCTTGAACCTGCACGAGCCGGTTAAAAAACTGCTGGATCGCTACGCAGCGAAGAAAGTATTCATCGAAGGGGACGCGATCATCCTGGCAATATTCGAGACGGAGTCGAACCGCGCCTATGCGCGAGCGGTGGCCAAGGCGTGCATATTATCGCGGCAGATATTGGCGGTGTGTAATTCGTACAACGATCGTGCGGCGACCACCGATCTGCCGGCGCTGGAGCTCGGAATCGGCGTGGCGTTTCAGGGATCGGCGCCGACGTATTGGACCGACGGAGACTCGCGCATCATGATTTCGAAGGCGCTCAATTTGTCCGACCGGCTTTCCGGATGCGCCAAGATCGCCAAGCGGCTGATGACGGCTCAGAAAACACACTTCTCGGTGTTTCAATTTCTGACCGCCATGAAAGGTGCGTCGGCGGAAGAGTTGGACGAATTTTTGGTCCGCTTCAATATGAATGGGATCGAATTGAACGAGGAAGGCTTCCAGAAATTATCCGAGGAGATTTCACTCGACTCGATCGAGACCAAGCTGGATATGCCGTGGGGCAAGGAAAACGTGACGTTGCATTACGGCGAAGTGCCGATGGGAGACTCGGTGGAGTTGCTGGTTCTGCGCAAAGGACTGGCGCGGGAACTACTGCCGGACGGAAAGATCGGCATCGCGTCGAGCCACCCGTACTACGAAGTCTGCACGAGCGCGGCGCTTTACGATTTGGTTGCCGCGCTGATTCGCACGCAAACGGCGGCTGTTGAAGCGTAACGCGCCGGACTGCGCGTTTGCCAAGCGGACAAAAATTCCCAGTCCCTATCCCAGCTTCCGCTATTTGAAATAACGCCTGGCGGCCAGGGCAATCGGCAGGCCGACGCAGAAAATGTGAACGATCATCGGTTTGATTGCGCCGCTCAACAGGAAGGGTCGTTTCGGCAGCGCGGAAAGCGGAATGACAACCAGATTCATGAACAAGTAAACCATCACGCCGTACAGTGCTCCGGAGACCAGATAATACTTGATTAGCGAGGGCAAGTAGCGGCTCGCCAGGTTGAAAACGATTGCCGAAACCATGGCGATCAGAACATGGCAGAACAACCCGAGCGCAGCCGATTTTGCTCCATACCGGAAGCTGGCTGGGCCCAGGAGGCCGCTGGCGACGCCCTGCCACAATCGAGTGAAACTCACGCCCCGCATGCCGAAATCGATGGTTGCGGCGGTGCCGTCGAGAATGGCGCAGGATAGGCCGCCCCAGAGGATGGCACGTAGTGTGTCGGTCATAGCGCGAGTATCGCCCATGCCGCCGGCACACGTCGCGCAGGTTCGGACCACCAAAAGCAGATTCGACTCAATACGGTGATGTCATCGAGCGATTCTGCGCCAGTTCGATGGAGTGAAGCCGCGCAAGCGGCGCATATGGGTGGCTAGATGGCTTTGATGAGAAAATCCGACTTCGAGAGCAATTTCGGCAACCGAGAGTTTTTCCTGTGCCAGGAGTGATTCGGCGCGGTCGACGCGACGCCGAATAATGTGCCGATGGATGGAGACGCCGACGGATTGACGAAACACTCTCTGGCAATGAGAAACGCTCAGGCCGCGGCAATTTGGCGGAGTGAGAGCTCGCTGCCGAGATTATCTTCGATGAAGGCCAGCAGCTCCCACAACTTCGCGCCCGGCAGTCCTCCCTTCGACTTGGTGGTATTGGCGCGCCATGCGGAGCTATACCGATGCACTAATCTGGATGCCAGCGCGGTTGCCAAGCTATCCAGATACAAGGGCCAAGACTCGTAATTACTATCCATCTCTGCTTTCACCGCCCAGGCAAGCTGTTCGATTTGGGGATCGCGCACCTGGAACCGGTTCAATAAAAGCGCGTTCGAGGGATCGACGCCGGACTGTAGCGCAGCTTCTGCCAACGTAGTTCGACAAACGCGGACGATAAGCGCGGTGTCGTTATCGCGTAGCGTCCATTTGCTGGTGGTGTGGGCGGGAACAATGTCGATGTCGCCGTGGACCGCGACGCCGCGGTGCGTGTGTCCGCCGCGCTGGCATTCGATCGCAACCGAAGGCCCGACGTGAATAGACAAGAGGGTCCCGCGCGCGTCGGGGCCGCACGATGACAGCGCTTGGCGTGCCTAACGCGCTCAAGAGTCAGACGACTGCGTTGCGTTGGATCACTTCGCGGTACCACTCGGCGCTGCGCTTGGGGGTCCGCTTTTGGGTCTTGAAGTCTACGTAATGGAGGCCGAAGCGCTTGCTGTAGCCATCGGCCCATTCGAAGTTGTCAAGCAAGCTCCACAGAAAGTAACCCTTTATCGGATAGCCTTCGGAGGCGGCACGGTGCATCTGCGATAAATGATTCCGCAAATACATAACGCGATCGGTGTCTTCGATGTGGCCGCTGGCGTCGACTACGTCGTCGGATGAGCAGCCATTTTCAGTAATGTAGAGTTCCTTGGGTTTCCATAGGTCGCTGGGATTGCGAATGGCCCAATACAGGGCTTCGGGGTCGATGTTGATCCACGGCGACGCCATGTGCGGGTACGAGGTTGGCCGCTGTTCAATCGCGTACCCAGCAGGCGAGGCGTCGGCTCGGACGTAGTCCGCGGTGTAGACGTTGATGCCCACCAAGTCGAGCGGGCTGCTGATGGCCTTCATGTCACCGGGTTCGACCTTGGGGGCGTTCGCGCCTTCGCGCGCGAGATAGGCGTCGGTGTACTTGCCTTCCATGAGCGCGGTGAGGAACGGAGCGTTGCCTTCGCGCGTCGCCTTGCGGGTGGCCTCAATGTGCTCGCGAGTTTCGATGATGGGGATGTAGACATTGGTATTTTCGGCTAGGCCCACCAGGGTTCCAGCCCTGGCGTTTGCGCGAATGGCTTGAACGCCGAGACCATGCGCGAGGATAGCGTGGTGGCGAACCTGATTCACCTGCGCGGGAGGCAGCGTGAGGCCTGGGGCGAACTTGCCGATCTGGTAGCTGAGATCGGTGAAGCAGACAAACTCGTTGGTGGTGAAGAAGTGGCTTACGCGGTCTGACAAATGCTTTGAGACATAGGCTGCGTAATCGGCATACGCTTTTGAGGTGTCGCGGGATTGCCACCCGTTGGGCAAAGCCTGCGGCAAGTCCCAGTGAAACAGGGTGACGTACGGCTGTATATCGTTCGCAAGGAGTTCGTCGATCACGCGTTGGTAATAAGCGAGGCCTTTTTCATTGGGCTGGCCGGTGCCGTCGGGAAAAATGCGCGGCCACGATATCGAGAACCGGTACACCTTCGCGCCCATGGCCTTGAGGAGCTGGATGTCCTCTTTGTAGCGGTGGTAGGAATCGTCGGCGACGTCTCCGGTGTCTCCCTGGAAAGTCTTCCCAGGCGTGTGCGAGAACGTGTCCCACACCGAAGGCTTACGTCCATCTTCATTCACTGCGCCTTCGATCTGATACGAGGCGGTGGCGCAGCCCCATTTGAAGCCGGCCGGAAATTGTAAATCCGCTTTGGATATCTGGGCGAGTGCGAATCGGGGTAGGGAAGCGCCGGCAAAGGCGGTGGCAGCGGTGGCCGCGACGGTGCGGGCGAATCGACGACGGGTCAGCTTGTTCATAGGTCGAGTATTCTAAATCACATAGCGTTGATTCACACGCACTAAGATGGCGGACTCCGCCGCCGTCTGGAGTCGAGAATTGCTTGCATGCCGAATCTGTGTCCTCGCACCGCCTAATTCGCTCGATCCATGTGGATTTGGAAGCGAACAACCGGAGGTGCCTTAGAAGCGCATATACAGAGAACACTGTAGCGCCATGCGTACGTCGATCGTGGTATTGCTTCAAAGATTCTCGAAAAGGCTGAGGTCGCGAACTGCTCTTGGCTGGCGCTGAACAGTAAAGGAGCCTGGGTAAGTCCGAGGGCTGCTGGAGATGACTACGAGTCCTCGACTCGCAAGGTCGGCTGTCGACTGGCGGCAATTGTTGTGCGCAAAGCAATTAGGAGATTCCTATGAAGAGAAATGGTCAGAATACGCCGCATGCAGACGCCGCCAGCCGTATAAGGAGCGAGTCTGGCGGCGGGGGGCTCGCCGCAGCCGTCCCGGAAGTCTCGCAGCCCGATCTGAGCGTGATCCTGGCTTGCCTGCAGACCATGAGCGACGGTGATTTTTCAGTGCGCCTGCCGGGCTCGTGGACCGGCTTGGCCGGCAAGCTTGCTGACACTTTCAATGATATCGCGTCTTCTAACCAACAGATTGCACAGGAGTTAAGGCGCGTCGGACAGGTCGTAGGAAAGGAAGGAAGGACTCGCGAGCGCACGCGGTTCCATCAGTCCAAAGGCGCCTGGGGCGAGATGGAAGTGTCGGTAAATACCCTTGTTGACGATCTGCTGCGTCCGACGACCGAGGTTACGCGGGCGATCGCGGCGGTTGCTCAGGGGAACCTCACGCAAACGGTGCGCCTCGACGTGGATGGACGCCCGCTGGAAGGGGAGTTTTTGCGGTCTGCCACTATCGTTAACACCATGATTCAGCAGTTGGGCGTGTTCACGGCGGAAGTTACCCGCGTCGCCCGCGAGGTGGGCACTGATGGCAAGCTCGGCGGACAGGCGCAGGTTCCCGGCGTGGCCGGCACGTGGAAGGATTTGACGGATTCGGTCAACTCGATGGCCAGCAACCTCACCGGCCAGGTTCGTAACATCGCTGAAGTAGCAACCGCGGTGGCCAGCGGAGACCTTTCCCGCAAGATCACCGTCGACGTGCGCGGCGAAATCTTGCAGCTGAAAGAGGCCATCAACACGATGGTGGATCAGTTGCGGTCGTTTGCCTCGGAAGTCACGCGCGTGGCGCGCGAGGTAGGTACGGACGGAAAGCTCGGCGGACAAGCAGTCGTTCCCGGTGTCGCGGGTACGTGGAAGGATCTTACCGACTCCGTCAATTCCATGGCTGGGAACCTGACAGCGCAGGTGCGCAACATCGCGGAAGTCACCACGGCCGTGGCGCGAGGGGACCTTTCTCGCAAGATTACCGTCGACGTGAAAGGCGAAATTCTGGAGTTGAAGGACACCATCAATACGATGGTGGACCAGCTGAATGCGTTCGCCGGGGAGGTTACCCGTGTGGCGCGCGAGGTCGGCACCGAAGGGAAGTTGGGTGGACAGGCGCAGGTTCCTGGCGTCGGCGGCACGTGGAAAGATTTGACCGACAACGTGAACTTCATGGCCAGCAACTTAACTGGCCAGGTGCGCAACATCGCGGAAGTTGCGACGGCCATCGCTAGCGGCGACCTTTCGCGCAAGATCACCGTCGATGTGCGCGGAGAAATTTTGCAGCTGAAAGAAACGCTGAACACGATGGTGGACCAGCTTAACCGGTTCGCCGGAGAAGTTACCCGCGTGGCGCGCGAAGTCGGCAGCGAAGGACGGCTTGGCGGACAGGCGAACGTGCCCGGCGTCGCGGGAACTTGGAAGGACCTGACCGACTCGGTCAACGCGATGGCCGGTAACCTCACCGGTCAGGTGCGCAACATCGCGGAGGTGACCACGGCCGTGGCGCGTGGCGACCTTTCGCGCAAGATCACCGTCGATGTAAAGGGTGAAATTCTTGAGCTCAAGAACACCATCAACACCATGGTGGACCAGCTCAACGCGTTCGCCGGAGAAGTGACGCGCGTGGCTCGCGAAGTCGGTACCGAAGGAAAGCTTGGCGGCCAAGCGCAGGTTCCTGGAGCCGGCACTTGGAAGGATCTCACCGACAACGTGAACTTCATGGCCAGCAACCTGACGGGTCAGGTTCGCAACATCGCAGAAGTCGCGACGGCCGTGGCGCGCGGCGACCTATCGAAGAAAATTACCGTTGATGTGAAGGGCGAAATCCTGGAGTTGAAAGACACGCTCAACACCATGGTGGACCAGTTGAGGTCATTCGCTTCCGAGGTTACCCGCGTAGCGCGCGAGGTTGGCACCGACGGCAAACTCGGCGGTCAGGCAGTTGTGCCCGGTGTCGCAGGCACTTGGAAAGACCTCACTGACTCAGTTAATTCGATGGCCAGCAACCTGACCGGCCAGGTCCGCAACATCGCGGACGTTTCGACGGCCATCGCCAGCGGCGACCTTTCCAAGAAAATCACCGTCAACGTCAGCGGCGAAATTTTGCTGCTGAAAGAAACGATCAACACTACCGTCGACCAGCTCAATGCGTTTGCCGGAGAAGTTACGCGCGTGGCGCGTGAAGTCGGCAGCGAAGGGCGCCTCGGTGGTCAGGCGAACGTGCCTGGAGTCGCGGGAACGTGGAAGGATCTCACGGACTCGGTGAACTCGATGGCAGGCAACCTGACCGGCCAGGTACGCAACATCGCGGAAGTGACTACCGCGGTTGCGCGTGGCGACCTCTCTCGCAAGATTACCGTCGATGTGAAGGGTGAAATTCTGGAGCTGAAGAACACGATTAACACGATGGTTGACCAGCTGAATGCGTTTGCCGGAGAAGTTACCCGCGTGGCGCGCGAAGTCGGCACCGAAGGGAAGTTGGGGGGCCAAGCACAGGTTCCTGGTGTCGGCGGCACGTGGAAAGACTTGACCGACAACGTCAACTTCATGGCCAGCAATCTTACGGGGCAGGTGCGCAACATCGCGGAAGTTGCGACGGCCATCGCTAGCGGTGACCTTTCGCGCAAAATCACCGTGGACGTCCGCGGAGAAATCTTGCAGCTGAAAGAAACACTGAACACGATGGTCGAGCAGTTGCGTTCCTTCGCCGCTGAAGTCACTCGCGTGGCGCGCGAAGTAGGCAGCGAAGGGCGTCTCGGCGGTCAAGCCAACGTTCCCGGCGTTGCGGGCACCTGGAAGGACCTGACTGACTCGGTCAACGCGATGGCCGGCAACCTTACTGCGCAGGTTCGCAACATCGCCGAGGTCACCACGGCCGTCGCACGCGGCGACCTTTCCCGCAAGATCACGGTCGATGTGAAGGGAGAAATTCTCGAGCTCAAGAACACCATCAACACCATGGTGGACCAGCTAAACGCCTTTGCCGCGGAAGTCACGCGCGTCGCCCGCGAAGTCGGAACGGACGGAAAACTCGGAGGCCAGGCTAAAGTTCCTGGTGTCGCCGGTACCTGGAAGGATCTCACCGACAACGTCAACGTGATGGCAGCCAACCTCACCGAGCAAGTCCGCGGCATCGTGAAAGTTGTCACTGCGGTGGCGAACGGCGAACTTACGCAAAAACTCACGGTGAACGCGAAAGGCGAAGTCGCCGCCCTCGCCGAAACCATTAACAACATGACGGACACGTTGGCAACTTTCGCAGACCAGGTCACGACGGTCGCGCGCGAAGTCGGCGTGGAAGGCCGTCTCGGCGGTCAGGCCAACGTCCCAGGCGCCGCCGGCACGTGGAAAGATCTCACCGGTAACGTCAATTTGCTCGCGGACAACCTGACCAACCAAGTCCGCGCGATCGCCGAAGTCACCACCGCGGTCACCAAGGGCGACCTTACGCGGTCGATTCAGGTGGAAGCCAGCGGCGAAGTCGCTGAGCTCAAAGACTACATCAACACGATGATCGACAACCTGCGGCTTACGACGGACCGCAACAACGAACAGGACTGGCTGAAGACGAACCTCGCCCGCTTCACGGGCATGCTCCAGGGCCAGCGGGATCTCACTACGGTGGGGCGCATGTTGCTTTCAGAATTGGCGCCGCTGGTGGCCGCCCAGCAGGGTGTGATCTATCAGATGGCTTCCGAAGATTCTTCGGAAATGGTCCTGCTTTCTGCGTTCGCCGATGGTGGCGATAACGGGCATCGTCATCAATTGCATGTAGGAGAGGGTTTAGTAGGCCAGTGCGCCGCCGAGAAGCGCCGCATGCTTATCGCCGATATGCCGGCGAACGCCGTGCCGATCCGCTCTGGTTTATTCCAGGCGGTTCCTCGCAACATCATCGTTCTCCCCATTTTGTTTGAGGATCGTGTCAAAGCGGTTATCGAGCTCGCCTCGTTGAGCGCGTTCACGGCGTCGCACCTCGCTTTTCTTGAACAGCTGACCTCCAGCATCGGCATCGTGCTAAACAGCATTGAAGCCACGATGCAGACCGAAGGATTGCTGAAGCAGTCTCAGCAATTGGCTGCCGAGCTGCAAACCCAGCAGACCGAATTGCAGCAGACCAACGAACAGCTGGCACAGAAGGCACAGCAACTCGCCGAACAGAACGTTGAGGTGGAACGCAAGAACCAGGAAATCGAACAAGCGCGGCGTGCTGTCGAAGAGAAAGCCAAGGAACTCGCGCTCACTTCGAAATACAAATCAGAGTTCCTTGCCAACATGTCCCACGAGTTGCGCACGCCGCTTAACAGCATCCTTGTTTTGGGCCAGCAGCTGACCGATAACCCCGACGGGAACCTGACCGGCAAGCAAGTGGAGTTCGCGCGCACCATTCACGGGGCCGGCACCGACCTGCTCAATCTGATCAGCGACATACTGGACCTTTCCAAGATCGAATCCGGCACCGTTTCGGTCGAGGCGGAAGAAGTCTTCTTCGCGAGTCTCCTGGAGATGATTGCGCGTCCCTTCCGTCACGAAGCGGAGCATCGCCGGCTCGATTTCGAGATCGAAACCGATCCAGCTTTGATGCGCAGCATCATCACCGACTCCAAACGATTGCAGCAGGTACTGAAGAACTTGCTGTCGAACGCATTCAAATTTACCGAACACGGCAGCGTGCGTCTGGTGGTCAGTATTTCCGCTACGGGCTGGAGCGATGGCCATCCCGTCCTGGATCGCGCGGCATCGGTCATCAGCTTTGAGGTCGCCGATACCGGCATCGGAATTCCTTCCGAAAAGCAGCGCATCATCTTCGAAGCTTTCCAGCAAGCCGATGCCGGTACGAGCCGCAAATACGGCGGCACGGGTCTCGGCCTCGCGATCAGCCGCGAATTGGCCAACCTGCTCGGTGGTGAAATCCAGTTGCGCAGTACACCTGGCACAGGGAGCACGTTCACGCTGTTCCTGCCGCAGACTTATGTTGGTCCGTCGACCGGCGTCAACGTTTCCGATCGCAGGGCCTTCCAGCCGGCTTCGACGCAGTTAGCGTCTGCCAGCGTAGTCGAACGCGCGCCGGAACAAGTTCCCGACGATCGGGAAACCCTTCAGCAAGACGATCCCATCCTGCTGATTATTGAAGACGACCCCCACTACGCCCGCGTCCTTTGCGATTTGGCGCGCGACAAAGGTTTTAAGGTTCTGGTCGCCGCGCGCGGAAGCGATGCTCTCAGTCTTGTCCGCGAGTTCCATCCAAGTGCCGTTTCACTGGATGTTTTCTTGCCCGACATGCTGGGCTGGACCGTTCTGAACCATCTCAAACAAGACCCCGCTACGCGTCACATCCCGGTCCAGATACTGACCATGGACGAAGATCGCCAGCACGGTCTGTCGCGAGGGGCTTTCTCGTTTGTTACCAAGCCGACCACGCGCGAGGGCCTCAACAGTGCCTTCTCGCGGATCAAGGAGTATGCCTCACCGCGGCTCAAGCGCCTGCTGGTTGTTGAAGACAATCCGGCGGAGCAACTTAGTATTCGGGAATTGCTGGCGTACCACGACATCCAGGTTTCCGTTGCTGCGACCGGGGCGGAAGCTCTTGCCGCTATCACCGAAGAGCGGTTTGATTGTATGGTGCTCGACCTGCGCCTACCTGACATGTCGGGTTTCGAGGTTCTCGAGCGCCTCCGCGACACCCCGTCGCTCAACGACTTGCCGGTGGTTGTTTTCACCGGTAAAGACCTCTCGTCGGAAGAAGACACTCGTTTGCACAGTTTGGCGCGCAGCGTCGTCGTCAAGGGCGTAGAGTCTCCGGAGCGCTTGCTCGATGAAACCGCGCTGTTTTTACATCGCGTTGTCGCGGACCTTCCGGTTGAGAAGCAAAAAATGCTCGATCGCCTCCATCGTTCCGACGACGCCCTAATCGGAAAGAAGGTTCTGGTCGTCGACGATGACGTCCGAAATATCTTCGCGCTCAGCAGCGTTCTCGAACGCCGCGGCATGGTCGTGCTCACCGCTGGAACCGGCCGCGAAGCGATCACCACCCTCGAATCTACCCCCGGCATCGCCATCGTTTTGATGGACATCATGATGCCGGAGATGGACGGCTACGAAACCATGCAGGTGATGCGGCAGAATTCCGACTTTCGCCGCTTGCCGATCGTCGCTCTGACCGCGAAGGCCATGAAGGGCGATCGCGAAAAGTGCCTGGAGGCCGGCGCTTCGGAATACCTCGCCAAGCCCGTCAATACTGAGCAGTTGCTCTCCACTTTGCGGATGTGGCTGCATCGCTGATTTGAGGTGCGAGAACATGAGAAAGAGACGATGAGAGCGCACGAAAAAATGAACATCCTGATGGTCGACGACCAGCCGGCGAAACTGCTGAGCTATGAGGTCATTCTCGGCGAACTGGGCGAGAATCTCATCAAGGCCAATTCCGGCACCGAAGCCCTAGACTGCCTTCTGAAAAATGATGTCGCCGTCGTTCTGATGGATGTCAGCATGCCCGACCTTGATGGCTTCGAGCTTGCTGGCATGATTCGTCAGCATCCTCGTTTTCAACAGACCGCTATCATATTTATATCGGCGGTGCACCTCACCGACCTGGACCGGGTTCAAGGCTACCAGCGCGGTGCCGTGGACTATATTTCCGTCCCGGTCATTCCCGAACTGCTGCGAGCGAAGGTGAGTGTTTTTGCGGAATTGCATCGGAAGACACGGCAGTTGGAAACGCTAAACAACGAGTTGCGCCGGCTGTCCAGCGCGTTGCTCACATCGCAGGACGAAGAGCGGCGGCGCATCGCACGCGAACTGCACGATGGTCTGGGCCAGGAACTTAGCGGCGCGAAGATGATGCTGGATGGAATTGTCAGGCCGGATCTATCGATAACGTGGAAGGAAAAGGCAGCTGCCGAGAGCAGCGTCCTGATCGACCGGGCGATTCAGCAAGTTCGCAGCATGTCCCATCTTCTGCACCCGCCGTTGCTCGATGAAGTAGGGCTGAGTTCTGCACTCGAACAATATCTGGAAGGATTCACAAAGCGTAGTGGCATCAATACCCAAATCGAGGCGCCACCGGGTGATTTCCCGCGGTTCAAGCCGGAGCTAGAGACCGCCATTTTCCGCATTATTCAGGAAGCTCTGACTAACGTGTTCCGTCATTCGGGAGCGCAAAAAGCATGGGTTACGATCACCAAGTCCGACGATCAAATCGCCGTTTCCATCCGCGACGATGGGAAGGGAATTGACGAAAACATCATCGAGTTTCGACCCGGCAGTGTGGGCATCGGAATCGGAGGCATGAGACAACGCGTGAAGGAATTTGGCGGGGAGGTGCGCTTGCGCAACGCCAATCCTGGAACGCTGGTGGAGGTGTCCATTCCCACTAATTCGGTTGCCGGTTTCTCTCAACCCGCATACTTCGCTGCGCAATAGTTCCGCGTTTTCTTGCGAGCATTCGACACGGTCTACGAAGCGGTGGCGCCGCCAAAACTTGCCACCGCAGTCTCGATAGTCTTGATCAAGTTCCACGCTTGAGCTTTGGAGACGATGGCCCAAATCCCAGCTTCCCTCGCAGGTTTTTCCAATCCCTGCAGGTCCAGCACGGTGAAAAGGATCAACGGCACCCGCGGGTCCAGCATGGACATACGTTTTGCCGCTTCGATTCCATTGACATCGGGCATAGCCAGATCGATCAGCACCAGGTCGGGCTTTAACTCCTGAAACTTGGCGATCCCGGATCGGCCCGTGTCGGCTTCTCCGCAAACCTTCCAGTCTCGGGAATGTACGATCGCACGCAAGATACGCCGCGTCGTTTCCGAGTCGTCAACGATTAGAATCCGCAAGTTCCCCGTCCGATCATCACCCTATTGGTATACCCGCAGTCCTAAGCCGCGGGAAATACCCAATTCTCCCTAGTACCATGTAGATGAAATCGCTGTGCCCAAGTGGTCGTCTACCGGGTGGCGCTGCTGGCATTTGTACCGCTGCAATCGGGTTCGCACCTCTTCTTAAGCGCCGGGGGATGCGGGTCAGCCTTCTCGGGTGAGTCAAAGAGCCACCTCGATCGGTACGTCAATTCGAGTTTTGCTATGATGATTGGCGACCAGCGGAGGCGAAAAGGGTCCGGTGATCTTCCCGGCCTTCAAAGCCGGCGATTCGGCCTTTCGCGGGTCGAATGGTGGGTTCGACTCCCACACGCTTCCGCCAACTACTTTTGAATCAACTATTACGCGGCGGGTTTTGTTCCAATCGGAACATTTGTTCCAATTGAGCCTTGCCCGATCGATTCCATGGCATCTCTTTGACTCTGCGGAATCGCGTGGGCATAGACTCTGAGCGTTGTTCGCACGTCAGCATGGCGCATCTGTTGCTGCAGTACTGTGACGGGAACAGAACGCTCTGCCAATTCGGTCGCGGGGCCGTGCCGGAAACAGTGCAGTCCGGCATCCTCCTCAGGAATTTCCAGCCTTCGCAGGATCGGCTTGAGACCGTACTTCACAACGTTGTCGCGCCAACGGGGATGCGTGCCCTTGCGGTTTGCGAAGAGCCAACCCGTTGGGTTGGGGATTCATTGGTGTTTGAGGTAATTCCGAAGTGTCGATTCCAACGCGGACGGCATCGGAAGGACCGCAACGGAATTCTCGGTCTTCGGCTGACGGATTAAACGGGTATTATCGTCGGCTGACTTGCTGATGGGAGCGTTGTCCCGATTTTACCGACGGTGCTATAGGTCTGAAAACCGGCGAAACGTGGATAACGTGGAATATATGTTCGGGTCCGCAGCGCTATCCGTTCGGGCAGACTCTATCTGAACGGATAGGAATCGAAGGCCGTTTTGTCGTCTTCGTCGATTCCACGAAATTCTTGCCAATCAACGGTTTCCCTGAGATATTAAGGTGCAGGAACCCTCATTAGATCTCGGTACGTGAATTGCTGGCCTGATAACGTAGCTAAGTCCGATGGAGGACACGATGAGCGACGAAATCGAACAAAAACCTGTGGACAATCCGCAACCGTCCAAGGAACTTGCGACTGACGAGCTAAGTAAAGTGACAGCCGGTTTTATTTTCTCTTCTATACTGAATCCTCCGCCTCAGCCAACTATGGAGGAAATGAAGGATATGGGGGGAGCACTGTTATTAGACATCCTTCACTCCCCCAAGTAAGTTGGCAAGGGATACTGGCTGGCACTCCTTTCATTCTGTGGGGTGCTTAACCCTGGTTGGGTGTCAACGAACACGTGGCACCGGCTTTACCGGACATCTCTAACAATGTCGACCCTGTCAAACACTTTCTGAGCAAACTTCTCGGTTCACTCTCCAGAGTGGCGTTCCTTGTTCTTCTTTGACCTTTGCATCAACGACCACGGCTCGTTCGTAATCTTTCGATCGGTTTCAGTCCGACTCAAACATCTCTTCGATCCGTACCTCGACCATGATTACTTCTCCGAATTCCCTTTGCAGGGAGCGGGATGCCCAATCAAGTGCACGGTGTTCTACTTCCCACCATGTCCGGTTCCGAGCTGTCCCGCGTACGAACCGAACTCAAACGACGGCGAATACGCACACTCATTCCGCCACATCCAGTGCAAGCGAACCCCTAGCTTCCTCCCCATGGCTACCTTAGCAATGCTCTTGTGCCGACGCATCGCCGAGTGAATGCATCGACGTCGCCACTGCGGATTGCATCGACGCGGGCCGCATCCCTATTCGTGTCGCAACGCAACCATAGGACGCGCATGGCCCGCCTTTGGCGGAAACGCTATTCACGCAATTTGTACCGAAGCAACTTTCCTGCCGCTGTTTTAGGGAGTTCGTCCAAGAATACAATTCGGCGCGGATACTTGTGGGGCGCAATACGCGTTTTTACAAAGTTTTGCAGTTCCCGGGCCAGCTCGGCACTCGCAACGATACCCCTCCTAAGAACAACAAAAGCTTTGGGCGTGCAAAGCTCCGTACTTTCTCGGTAAGCGACGACTGCCGATTCCAGCACGGCACTATGTTCAATCAGGGTGCCCTCGACCTCGGCAGGTGAAACCCACTGGCCTGAGACCCGAAACATGTCGTCAGATCGACCTGCGTACCAAAAATAGCCGTCCTCATCCATTCGATACTTATCTCCGGTAAAGAACCACTTGCCCGCCATGCGCTCACTCGTAAGCCCCGGCCTTTTCCAATAACACGTTGCAATACTGTCGCCGGCGACCAGGAGGTCGCCAATCATTCCGACTGGGGTTTCATTGCCCTCTGAATCAACGATGCGCACTGCGTAGCCGGGGACCGGTGTACCTGTGCTGCCCGGTTTGACTCTGCCTCGCCGAGCCGAGAGATATATGTGAAGTGCCTCTGTGGAACCGACTCCGTCCAAAATCTCTATTCCAAATTTGTCGTACCACCTCCGAAATATTTCTGCTGGAAGCGATTCGGCAGCAGAAACTGCGAGTCGGATGCTATCTAGGCGATAGGCATGGCGTTCAGCTTCCTGGAGCATCAGAGCATAGAGAGTTGGAACAGAAAAGAAGAGTGTTGGACGGAAGGTTTGCGCGTTTTCCAAAACAACCTGCGCTTGTGCTTTGCCTGGGAAGAGCACCGAACTTGCGCCAGCGTAAAACGGAAACATCAGTCCGTTTCCCAGTCCGTATGCGTGGAAGAGCTTGGATGATGAAAATGTTATGTCATCGGGCCCAATTCCCAGCACGCCTCCGCCGTAGTCTCTGCAGCAGGAAACCCAATCGCGGTGCAGATGAACTGCAGCCTTGGGGCGCCCTGTGCTTCCCGAAGTCCAAAGCCAGAATGCGACATCGTCACCGCTCGTCCTCGCCGCATCGAGCTCGGATGAACCTGTAGCGAGCAAATTATCCCAGTGCAAGTGGCCAGTCTGAATCTGTCCAACAACGATCACGTGCCGCAGGTAATGTTGTGCGGTAAGCGCAGGAGCAATTTCAGGAAAGAAGTTAGAGTGAACGACCAGTATTCGCGCCCTACTTTCAGCCAGGAAGTACTCGTAATCGCTTGTCCGTGCGGCGGTACTCGTCGGCACAGCCACAGCCCCGATCTTCATGGCGCCAAAGTAAGCAGCAACAAACTCCTGCGAGTCGGGCAAACACAACATTACGCGCTGTTCCTCTTGTAGCCCCAGACTCAAGAGGCTGCTGCCAACACGATTTACGTCGGCAGCGACTTCGCCGTAGGTCCAAGCAAGGTTTCCGCATCGGATGGCAACTTTCTCGGCACGACCCTCGCGAATGTGGCGATCTACAAACTGGTCGGCAAGATTGAACGAAGTATTATCTCCAAATGCGTTGGTCATAGCATTAGGGTAGGCACGGGTCGAACTCCGTTAAACTGATGCAGTAACTTACTTAGCTCATCTTCGAGCTTTTTCTCGCCGCAAACTTGATTGCCGCCAAAATGTCGCTATAGCGACAAGAATGAGACTACACCTGATCACCTTTTAAGGCCTTCCATGAGAAGGCCGATTGATGTCAAGGCACACTTTTTCTTTCTTCTTTCCGTGAGTCTGTTTCCATTCAGCCAAGCCGCCTCTGTCGCCATCCTTCCATCCGCACTCTTTTGTGAGCGATATTTGCTCGGTGCAAGTTGGGTGTTCTCGTTTCAGTAGGTGCTGCTACCTGATAATCGACCTCTCTTCCCACCGTTTCGGTGAGAGTCGGGCCCCAGGACCTAGTCGCAGTCACCTGGACTCGGCGGTCGAGCTCGGCTGTCCGGATCGAAACTCTCTAAGCCACTGCCCGCATCGCTTTCTGGTTATTGCGCAATGGTTCGTACACCTCTCCGCTTACCCACAACCGATGCAGCAGTACCGCCAACTTTCGAGCCACGGCAACCACCGCTCGTTTCTTGGCATTTTTTCCACCTCGCTCCGCAAGCTTTAGTCCCCATCTCCGTAGATCACTATCTTCTCCAAAAGGTCCCAGAATGTAGTGTGCTCCTTGCACCATCATCGTTCGCAGATATCGGTCTCCTTCTTTGCTGATACCCTTCTGGGGTTCGCTCTCCCCGGAGTTCCTCCGGCCAGGTCTCAATCCTAGAAAACAACCTACCTCGCGACTCTTCAGAAACCGGTGTGGGTCCTCTATGGTCAGGACATAGGTCAGCGCGATCTGCGTTCCTACACCCTTCACCTGCTTGAGCAAGGACACTTGCGGGTACACTTCCTTGGCGATTTTCTCCATCCGTTCGTCGTATTCCTTGACGCGCTCGTTCAGCGATTCGATTTCTTTGAGCAGCGGCTCCAAAACCTCACGCAACTCCGCGTTCAACTCCGCGGCCAGCTCCCGGTTCACCTGCTGCGTGCCACACTTGGGCAGCCGTTGGCCATAAGATTTCACCAACCCGCGTACTGCATTCACCAACGCCGTTCGAGCACTCACCAGTTCGGCTCGCGCCCGGATCACCGTCAGATGGATTTGCGCCTTTGCACTGCGATGGCGCACCGGCCCCAACAGCTCGGGATCGATTCGCGCCAGCCGTGCCAGTGTCCGCGCATCGTGTCGATCATCTTTTCGATTGCTCTTGGTGATCAATTCCACTTTTTGCGCGTGCGCCACGATCAGTTTGTGTCCCAGCTCTGCTAACAGCCGGCTCACCCATGGCGAATGTGTTCCAGTCTCCAGGGCGATGAGAGTTCGCGGTATCTTTCCAAACGTCTGCTTCATCGCTTCGGGTGTCGTCGCTACTTTTTGTTCCAGAAGGATTTTGCCTGCTTCATCCAACACACAATAGAACGACCAGCGATCTCCCAAATCCATACCGATGGTTAGCTTTTGCTCCTTGAAAATTTCGTTTCTAAATACCTGCACAGTGCTAATCTTCTTCATAGCCGGTCTCCTTTCCATTGCGCCTTGAGCGCGTCATTCATTGGGAGCGTATCGCATCCCGCTGGAGACCGGCCTTCTCATCCCATCTGGTAAGTCGCATTGCCGGACAGGTGCCGTACCAGCACCTCACTTGATGTCCGGTAAGCGTGTTAGAACGTTAACGGGAGTTACGCAACGGCTCTTCCAAACCCGCACGAGTTTTCCTGAGAACTAGAATCTGGTACTCACGGTTACGTGCATCGGAAGCTCCATTTTTGCGGCGCACTTGGTGATGGGATCGCGCTTATAAATTCCTTCGTCCGCATAGACATAGGTAACAGTGAAGGTACTGGGAGCCGACGGCGCGAATCTTGACGAATGCGTCTATCGTCGAGCCGTAATCGTACATCAAGACTCAAATTTGTTCGACGCGCCGCACCACGCTCCGTCACTCACCCCAAAGGGGCGGGAAAGCATTTACGAGCGGCGTACGGTTGTAATGTCAGGGGAGTCCGGCGTGAGGCACCTCGACTTTCGTCATTAGAATAGAGGCTCGATGATTCAAAGATGCTTCTGCTTCGTTGAACGTAGGCGCTACACATGCGAAGAGTGTGCGGCCATCTTTGCCTCCCAGCATGCAAGCGAACACGCTCACTCCATCGGTCTTGCGTTCCTCGACGATTGTGCCGCCCTCGACAACACGGATTAGGCGGTTGTTGAACACGTCGGCCACCCATACCGCACCTTCAGCGTCAAGACAGATCCCGTCCGGCACAACTGCCGCTTGACTAAGAATCTCGGGAACGGCGGTCGATCGTGGGAGTTCGCCGAAGGCGGCCCAGGTGCTGCGCTCGCTCAAAGAGTCGCCCGTGACGCTGAATGCGCTCAGACGGTTCATCATGGTTTCGGCCACGATGAGTGTGCGGCGGTCCGGGGTCAGCACCATCCCGTTGGGGAAGCCGAGTTGGTCGGCCACAACTCTGGCCGTTCCGTCCGGCATGACGCAGATAAGAGATGTTGTGCAAGCTTGTGCGCCACCCATCAGGTCGAACCCGAAGTGCCCCACCCACGCCCGGCCCTCATAATCAACCAGCATGTCGTTCAGCTGCCACGGTGCCAATGCGGACAGGTCCGCGTGTTCCACCAAAGAACCATCCGGTTCGCGCCGCAGGACCTTGCGGTCCAGCATGGACGTGATCAACAACCGCCCGTCAGGAAGGAATCCGAGCCCGCAGGGCAACCCGGACGTCCGAGCGAATGTTTCTGCCGTACCATCCACCGCCAAGGCAAGCACCCGGTGCGTATAGCGGTCTGATACATAGAGCCTTTCGCCGCGCCATCGCGGACACTCGGTAAACGACAGGCCGCTGATGAGTGTTGAGAAGTCCGCCATGATCGCTCCATTGATGCGTCGCATTCGTAGGTCTGACACAGAGGTTTGCGTTCCTATTCGAAGACCGGCAGCCTACCCGCTGCAACAATAGAAAAACGTTGCAGGATCTTCAATGCTCTCTACTCCATTTTTTTGGGCTTAGGACCCACTGCGGGGTTGGGACGCCTCGGGGATATCCGCCGGAGTGATGTGGAGCCATTCTCCCGCGTTTATTTCTATCTTCGGTGCCTACCCCCGGCGCCGCAACGCCCCCCGTTTATCCTGGTGAATATAGGGCGCGGGTTAGCGAGGGAAACAGTACTTGCTACGACGTGGGCCCTTCGCTGAGGCCAACGAGTTTCCTGTATTCAGGGTCGTCACGCAGGCAATCCAGATCGGAATCCTTGGCCGCCCAATTCCGCAGTCCGTATCCCGCCGCAAACGCCTTTTTCAGCGTCTCCAGCGCCTCTGCTTTTTTCCCAAGCACGCCGTACGTGCACGCCGCATTGTAAAGCGTGTTGGAGTCTCCAGGCCGAAGGGCCACCGCGGTCTGCAAGTGGCGGATGCTCTCGTCCGCGTCTTGGGCGAAATGCGCGATGTTCGCGGCCAGCAAGATACGCGCCCGCACGTCTTCGGGGACCAACTCCAGCTGTTGGCGGAGGATCTTGCTCATGCCCTCCCGGACGTGTTCCGCTTCTTTCTTCCGTCCCAGGCGTTCCAGTACGTTCGCAAAGGGGATATACGTATTGTAGTCGTCGCCGTTGGCTTCCAGAGCGCGCTCGGTAAGCGCCGCGGCCTCTTCGTGGCGGCCAGAGGCGAAAAACGCGCGGCCAAGGATGTTCCACGACCCTTCACAGTCGGGTTTCCGTTCGATGGCGCGCCACGCCAACAGGGCGGCTTCCTCGTATTTCTTCTGCGCATAACAGAGGCGGGCGTGGGCTATCAAAACCTCCGGCAGGTCAGGTGCAAGGGCCGTGGCACGGTCGCAGGCAGCCAGCCCCCGCTCAAGCCATTTCGGGTCTTGCTCGCGAATCTCATACATGCGCCCGCACAGGTGGCCAATGCCGGCGTGTGCCAGCGCGAAATTCGGGTCAAGCTGGATGGCCTGTTCGAACATCTGTAGGCCGTAGTCCAGGTTCTCGCGCCGCGTGTAGCTTCTGCCGCGCAGGTAAAAGTCGTACGCCTGCGGGTTTTCCGTCGGCTTGCGCGCGATGGTTTTTTCTTCCTGCGGCGTAAGCGTGATGCGCAAGGCTTGCGCGATGCTCCGCGCAATCTCCTCCTGGATGGCGAACACATCCTCCAGTTGGCGGTCGTAGCGCTCGGCCCATATCGAGTGCCTGGTGGAAGCTTCCACGAGCTGCGCGGTGATACGCACACGGTTGCCGGCGCGGCGGATCGAGCCTTCGAGCACGTAACCCGCGTCGAGCTGCTGGCCCACTTGTAGCGCCGTGACCGGCTTGTCGCGGAATGCCAGCATCTCCGAACGAGGAAAGATTTGCAGTTTGGCGATCTTGGAAAGCTCGGTGACGATGTCTTCCGTAATCCCGTCGCGAAAGTATTCGTCCTCTTTTGCCCCGCTCTGGTTTTCGAAGTACAGCACCGCGACCGATTTTTGCTTGGGGGGAATCGCGTGCGCGGCGGAATCCGGAATGCCCTTCTCCCCACCCGGCCGTCGGCTGGATTCGATATCCCGGCTAAGGCGCTTCAGGTCTGTGCGCAGTTCCGCGGCGGTCTGGCACCGTAGATCGGGATCCTTGTCGAGCACCTTGACCAGAATGTTTTCAAAAGCCAAGGGTACACGAGCGTTTAGCTCCTTCGCAGGCGCGGGCGTGGAGTGCAGGATTCCATCGAAAATGACGGCCGCGGTTGCCCCGGCAAACGGCACCGTTCCGGTTGCCATCTCGTACAGCACCACACCCAGCGAAAACAAATCCGACCGTGCGTCCAACTCTTCGCCTCGCGCCTGTTCCGGAGACATATAGGCGACTGTGCCGATCGAGCTGCCTGGGCTTGTCAACTGCTCTGCCTGCAGCCCATGCGTGACGGTATCCATGAATCTGCCGGACGTCGATCCCACCGCATCTCGAACTGCGGACACCACCTTCGCCAAGCCAAAATCCAAAATCTTGGCCTGCCCTCGTTCCACCAGAAAAATGTTCGCCGGCTTGATGTCGCGGTGCACGATTCCCTTTAAATGCGCCGCATCGAGGCCATTCGCGATCTGAATGCCGATCTCCAAAAGCTCTGCTATTTCGATCGGCCTGCCACCAATGCGGTGCTTGAGAGTCTGGCCCTCGAGCAGCTCCATGGCGATGAATGGCCTGCCTTCGAATTCTCCAATATCGTGAATGGTGCAGATGTTCGCATGATTGAGAGACGACGCGGCGCGACCTTCGCGGCGGAACCTCTCGACCGCCTGAGGGTCCTGCGAAATGTCGTCGGGTAGAAACTTCAGCGCAACGCTCCGGCCAAGCCGGGTGTCCTTGGCCTTGTAGACCACACCCATTCCGCCACCGCCCACTTTTTCGAGCACGTCATAGTGGGAAATGGTTCGGCCGACAATCAAGGAGGGTTCGCTCATCGGCCATGGAGTTTACCCCAGCACCTGAGAGCGAGCAAACGCGATCCTACGTGGCCACATGGCAAAGTCCCGACAAGTCGCGCGGTCTCCATGCGTCGACGCAACACATGCTCGAAGCGGACGGGCAGGGCTTTTCGCAGATGGCCGCATCTGGGTCATCGACCAGTCACTTAAAGACGGAGCGACGAAGAAGCCAACCTGCATCATTGAGCACGATGAACCATTGATGAGAAACATCTACGAAGACATCTGGAACAAAGCTACAGTGCTGATTTGAAGTGAAATCGTTCTGACTCCAAATGACTCCAATTGGAATTTGGCGGAAGCTGCAACGTCATCATTCGCCGTGAGTTGGGGGTCTAACGTTTGGGTTCGACTCCCACACGCTTCCGCCAAAGTCTCGTTGATTCAATTGCCCTTGTGGCGCGGCTAATGATAAAAGGCCAGAATGGGCCCTTGTTTTGGAACTCATTCTGGCCTCAACCTTTTCTTTTCTTTGCAGTTTGGCCTAAATTCCCAAGCTTCGGATATGGTTCGGTTCCCATCGCCTGCTCCATGATTTCCCATAGCTTTATTGCCCTTGAGCGGCTGAGTCGCTCAAAATACCCCACAAAGTGGTGGGTTCCGGACCCTAGTTGGACGCCAACGCTTCCATTTGGACGTTGAGAAAGCGGCCATTCTATTCTTGAGGTGGCCTCCTTCACTTTTAGGATCGGAAGGATCGTAAGAATAAAGTCGAGCGCGAGTTCGATTTGGGGGACAGGCATGCACGTTGCTGCCACAGGCGTATTTCCGCGTTGAGATGGCCGCGTAACGGAGAGAAGAGAATGATCCAGGGGAAAGCTTCGATTTTCATTGCTTGATTTAGCCTAATAATTTGGCACCCCAGCCTTTCAAACGTCGCTAAGTCCTTTCGACGCGTATAGCCCAAACCTGACAACTCCGCTATGATGCATCTTGTATTCCGTCTTCGAGCATCTAAGCTCGCTGCTTTGCATCTTGCAAAACAACCGCTCGATCCTGTGTAACACTCACGGGACGAGTTGACGACGAAGGACAAGATGGCGCTTTGGTCCAACCTGCGGTTCTCCCTGCGCATTCTCCGGAAGCATTGGAAACTTACCTCCATTGCCGTCATTTCATTAGCGATAGCAATGTCAGCCGGGGCGGTAGGATTCAGTGTCTTCAACGCGCTACTGTTGCGCCCTCCCGCCGTTCCCGCGCCCGAGCGACTAGCGTCGGTTTACACAACGACGCCAACAGAGGAGTTCAGCGGCGCCAATTACGACGACTATAAGTATTACCGCGACCATAATCACGTCTTCTCGGACCTTTTGGCCTTCCCGTACTCCATTCAGCTGCGCCCTATTACGTACAACGGCCGCACTAAGTCAGGACTGACGAATACGGTTTCGGACAATTATTTTTCAGTTCTCGGAGTAAAACCCATTCTGGGGCAGGTGTTTGCGCGAGGCGACGACAACAAGCCATCCCCGCTGGCTGTCTTGAGTTATTCGTATTGGCAATGGCTGGGCGCTGACCCGAACATCGTAGGAAAGGCCGTAACAGTCGAACGCGTACAGCTAAGTATCATCGGAGTCGCGCCGAAGAGTTTTGTCGGGACAATATTCAGCGACCTTCCGGATATCTGGTATCCGTTGTCCATGGACGCGGCTCTGAATCACCAAACGCAAGATTGGCGTGCAGACCGCAACATCCAAATCAGTGGCCTGGTGGGGCGGTTGAAACCCGGAGTAACGCGCCAGCAAGCGCTGGCAGACCTGCAAATGTTGTCGAAGCAACTCGCCGCGGCTTATCCGGCAACCGACAAATACCGCGTCGCGCGGTTGACCGAAACGAGCATGCTGCCCGTGGACTCGGTCTCCTCCGCAAAGGTCATCTCGGCGATCCTTCTTGCTATCGTGGCACTGGTTTTGTTCGCGGCGTGTTCCAACGTCGCCAATCTGTTGCTTGCGCTGGCAAGCGCCCGCCGGCATGAAATCCTGGTCCGGGCGGCTATGGGAGCGACTCGCGTCCGGCTGATTTGCGAGCTTTTGTTCGATAGCACGCTCCTTGCCGCCTGCGGTGGAATGCTAGGCTTCTTGCTGGCGTGGCTTGGACTTCGGCGGTTGATGCAGTACAAGCCCTATATCCCGGGTTTTGGCGTGATTCCCCTGACGATTGATTTTCGGCCGGACATTCAAGTCGCGGCAGTGACCGTAGCGCTGGTATTTTTGGCCGGGCTTGCCACTGGCCTGGTTCCGGGACGCTACGCTTCCTCACCCAATCTGGCGGGAGCACTGACCGCGGAGATCGCCGTAGGCGGAACGCGCAAGGGAAGGATCCGAAACGCGCTGGTGGTAATCCAAGTGGCGGTTTGCACCGTGGTGCTCATTGGTGCGGGTTTGTGTTTTCGCAGTTTGAGCAATCTGCAGCACATCAATCTGGGATTTTCATCACGCAACATCGCGATCCTGACCCTCGATTTGCAAGCCAATGGCTACTCCGAAGAACAGAGTCGAATCATGTATGCAAGAACGCGAGAAGCCGCCGCGCAGATCTACGGCGTGGAGTCTCTTGCCCTGGCCAGTGACCTGCCGGTGAGCGGGAATGGGGGACACGAAGAGCCGGTTCAGTTCGAAGGAGGGCCTGCGGCGAGCCAGAAGGAAGCTAGGATTTCGTCTGTGGCCGTTGACGAGAATTACTTTCCCACGCTTGGAATTCCCTTCTTGGCGGGGCGCGCGTTCAATGCGGCGGACACGGCGAAAACCCCCGCTGTGATTGTCATCAATCACTTGATGGCGGAAAAATATTGGCCTAGCCAGAATCCTGTTGGCAAGACAGCCCGAATCGAAAATGGCAGTCAAGTCGTAACTGTCGTGGGCGTGGTCGGTGACGGGAAATACATTGATATCGACGAGCCTGCTCGCCCGTTCATGTACTTCGACTTGAATCAGCGCTACTCGGCGGTTACCTATCTCATGGCACGGACGCGTGGCAACCCGCATCAGTGGCTCACCCCAATGTCTGAAACTCTTCGGAAACTAGACTCTCAACTTTCCCCCCAAACTTTGACGATGGACGACTGGATGGATTTTTCGCTGTATGTCCCACGAATCACGGTGGTCTGCACCGGTGCGTTCGGCGGCTTGGCGTTTCTCCTCGCCGCGGTCGGACTTTATGGGGCGGTCTTCTATTCCGTGAGTGAAAGAAAAAAGGAGTTGGGCATTCGCGTCGCGCTTGGTGCGGCGCCGTACGATTTATGGACGATGATCTTGCAGCAGACGAGCGTAGTGACGGCCGCTGGCGTCTGCCTGGGCATTGTCGGGGGGATTATCGCTAGCGTCCTCGTCCGCTCGCAGCTCTATGGAATCCATCCAATGGAATGGAGTGTGTTTTTTACGGTCGCACTCGCTATGGGAGCAATGACCCTGCTCACGGCATATTCAGCGGCGCGGCCGTGGATGCGCGCTGATCCGATGGAATCCGTTCGTCACGCCTGACCCGCGCGACCCTAGGAATACAGACTCCACGAGGTAATCCGTGAAATACCGCTCTGGAAACGACGTGAAGAGATTGATCGGAGCAAGCTAGCCTACAGTTTGGGAGCAATCTCACCTTGGAATTTAGAAACTGGGTCCATGGCACACGATTGGGGTGCGTTGTGCAGTCGTCACAACCTGGGGCCAGCCCGCTGGGAATTTTTCTTGCAGTCGCGGCGATTGTTCTGGTTGTTAAGAGTCCAAAGAAACTGCGAACTCTTGGCCGGATGGCGATCGCGTTCGTGGTGACGGTGTTACTGTTCATCATCCTGGGTGCAATGCTGCGGATGGGTGACCCCCAGTCTTGGGGAGGTATTTCAGTTCTCGTTGGCTTGCTCGTCGCAGTTATTGTGGGCTGGGGGTACACGTGTTCGCTGGGGCGTGTCAGGGCGACAGCGCTACGGCAGGCGGAAGGCTTTAAGACGTCCGGCCCGGGGATGAAATCGCAGGCCAAGGTCCCAGCGAACTTTCGTCCGACACCCAAATGGAAACCCGGGGTTCCGGTGGATATCCCCCGAACCGTTGCGGCGTTCCTCTACTACTTCGAGCGCAAGAAGACGCTCGTCGTGTTCGCACATGGGACCTGCGTGCCGGTTTCCCCAGGATGCGCGGAGCCGGAAAAAGAAGCAATGCAAGCGCTGCGCGGGGTCTTCTACTCGCATCCGGATTTTCGCACACTGCCCATGGACGACGGAAATTACATGATTAGCTATTCAGATGCGGCGTTCTCCGTGGTTTTTCGGGATGAGTTGGATGCAAACCGCGATTACATCGAGCAGCACCATCGAGAGGGGCTGACGGAAGACGAAGTGTTGCAGGGCCCGACGGCTGCCGGTGGCGGGTTCGAAGAGCGAGGCAAGATCGGCTTGTTCGGCCGGTCCCGGATGTTTCTGGACGCCCAGAACTCCACCGTGTCGGAGATCTGGAGAGCGGAGTCGAGCGCTACCGGATGATTGACGCCGTATTCTTTTCTTACTTTCGACACGACTGCTAACTCTCAATTAGTTCTATAGAGGTCGAAGTCAAGAAAAAAAAGACACGTCCTTCGGCTGGAAGTTTTCTTGCTTCTCAGCCCACTTGATTGAGCGAGATTTGTTCTGACCTACCGCATCTTGTGCTCGGTTGCGGAGCAATGTGACCCCGTGGATTGGTTTTTCTCTATCAGCGGGTTTCATCGCTTCTCGGGAACAGGCCGGACAGGTATGTGTATTTTCTGGAACTGGTCACCGTGCATTGGCGATTTTGAGTCAACCGAGGAAGTGTTCTGTTGTCCAGATTTCAGAGTCATGACCCGGGTCCTTGCATCGGTCCGCCGTTTGCCAAATTGATGCGGGGTAGCTGCTTTTGTTAAGGTCGTCGTCATGTCCGAGCGTTCCATCGAGCAGATACGCGAATTGCTCGACTCCCTTTATCGCGTAGATTCGGGACGAATCCTGGCAACGCTGATCCGCTTGCTCGGTGATTTCGATCTTGCCGAGGAGGCGATGCACGAGGCCTTTGCCGCTGCTTTGGACACGTGGCCTCAGGCCGGCGTACCGGATAAACCGCGCCCCTGGCTCATTTCAACCGCGCGCTTTAAAGCTATAAACAGAATGCGTCGGCGGGCGCGCTTCGACGGCGCACAGAAAGACCTCGCGCACTACCTCGAGGCGCGCATCAGCGAGCCGGCTCACGAGGATGAGGAAATCGAGGACGACCGCCTCCGTCTCATCTTTACCTGCTGCGATCCCGCTCTGCCTCCGGAAGGGCAAGTTGCGCTCACCCTGCGCGAAATTTGCGGGCTGACCACGGAGGAGATTGCCCGGGCATTTCTGGTTACGCCGGCAACGCTCGCCCAACGCATCGTGCGCGCGAAGGCTGTCATCCGCGACAAAGCAATTCCTTACCAGGTGCCGGTGCCGCAGGAATTATCGGCGCGGTTAGGAACCGTCCTCCTCGTCGTATATCTGATCTTCAACGAGGGATACTCGGCTCAAACGACGGGCGCCGAACTCAGCCGCGAGGCGATCCGTCTGGGCAGACTGCTGCTTGAGCTCCTTCGGGAACCCGAAGTGATGGGCTTGTTGGGGCTCATGCTGCTGCAAGAGTCGCGTCGCGCCGCCAGAACCTCTCCCGACGGAGACTTGATCCTGCTGGAGCAGCAGGATCGGTCGCTGTGGAACAGGGACCAGATCGCCGAAGGCATCTCGCTTACCGAAAGCGCTCTTCGATCGCGCCGCTTCGGTGCCTACACGCTGCAGGCGGCCATTGCGGCCGTTCACGCCGAGAGTTCCTCCACGGCATCCACGGACTGGCGCCAGATTACTCTGCTCTATGACCAGTTGCTTCGGATTCAGCCATCCCCGGTTATCGAACTGAACCGCGCAGTGGCCGTTGCCATGTGCGAAGGCCCGGAGCAGGGTCTTACTCTTATCAATGACTTGCTGGCGCGCGAGCACCTCTCCCACTATCACCTCGCGCACTCTGCCCGTGCGGATCTGTGCCGTAGATTAGGGCGGATTCCGGAAGCCCGTGCTTCGTATGAGAAGGCACTTGCCCAGGCGTCGCGGGAGCCGGAGCGGCGTTTTCTCGCCAAGCGGCTTGCGGAATTGAAATAAAAAATGCTCGTCGCTGCTGTCGATTTTTCCTGCATGCGACGACTATAGGATGAACGACCCAGCCCTCAAGACTGTGCCGCTGGCCCGAAGACCGATATAGGAGAAGTCATGACGCAATATTTGGTTGCTATTCACCACCCCGACGACTATGACCCGTCCCGCGAGGGTGAAGCGATGGAACGCGATATCGACGTGCTCAACCAGGAGATGGAGGCTGCTGGTGTCAGGATCTTCGCAGGCAGCCTGCGCCCGGCAAGCAGCGCGAAATCGCTGCGGGCGCAGCCCGATGGTAAGGTGCTCGTCACCGACGGGCCGTACCTGGAGACCAAGGAGCACATCGGCGGTTTTTGGGTACTGAAAGCCGCTGACCTGAACGAGGCGCTGGGATGGGGGCGCAAGGCTGCCGTCGCCTGTCGGGCGCCGGTCGAAGTGCGCCCGTTTCATTGACGCAGGACCCCGATGGAAGTAGCTGAACGGAATGGACGCAGCGCGCAAAGCGGTGTCGCTGGCTCCCACCCAGAAGAGAAGAACGAGGAGAAGAACCATGAAATACATCTGTTTGGGATACATCAAGCCAGGAACATTCGAAGGTATGACCGAGGACGAGCGAAACGCAACGTTCGACGAATGCTTTGAGTACAACGACCATCTCCTCGCCAACGGGCATCTTCTCGCCGTAGTACCTCTTCAGCCTCCAGAGACCGGGTTGACCTTGTACTGGAAAAACGGCAAAGTCGCGACGACGGATGGCCCCTATGCGGAAACCAAGGAACAGCTTGGCGGTATTCAAATCTTTGAGGCGCGAGACCTCAATCATGCCGTTCAGCTTGTCTCACAGCAACCAGGCTTTAAGTACGGACTTGGACCGATTGAGATACGGCCGGTTGCGGATTTGAGCGAAATCATAAAGGAGAGTGAGCAGCGGCGACGGCGAAAGGATACCTCGCGATGAGGGCTGCCAGGAGGGAAAGCACGGTCCGTAGAGGGTAAGAGTATGTCATTCGTTCGCGATCTGCGAGTTGCGGCTCACTCGTTAATTCGGACTCCAGGGCTAGCGATGGCAGTGGTTCTCACGCTGTCGCTCGGCATCGGGGCGAACGCTGCCATTTTCACGCTGGTGCGCGGAGTGCTGCTCAAGCCTCTTGTCAATCGCGACGAGGACCGGCTGATCTATATCCGACAAAGCGCCCCCGGCATCGGCGACGAAAACGCTACATTTTCCGTACCCGAGCTACAGGACTTGCGTGCGAGCGTGAAAACCGTGGGCGCCTTTGGCGACTTCTCAGCCATGGACTTCACCATGATCGGCCTCGGTGAGCCGCGTTCGATTCGGGGCGGCGTGGTCGGAGGCACGTATTTCGACGTGATGGGCCTTCGTCCCGTGCTCGGTCGCCTCATTGGGCCTCAGGACGACGGTCCCAACGCTGCCGGCGTCGTCGTTCTCACCTACCGTTTCTGGACGACCGCTCTTCACAAAGATCCTTCGGTCATAGGTAAAACCGTTCGCCTCGGTAGCATCGGTGATCGCTCTGCGACAGTCATTGGCGTCCTCGAGCCTTGCGTCCCATATCCCCAGGATACCGAGATCATAGCCAACGTGGTCACCAGCCCGCATCATCTTTCCGCAACCATGGTCACTGGCCGCATCCATCGCATGACTGAGCTTTTCGGCCGTCTCGCTCCGGGAGTCACTCTCGATCAGGCTGGCGCTGAGTTGCGCGCCGCCTACTCCGCGATGAAGAAGGACCATCCCGAAGCCTATGCGCAGGAAGCGGACTTTCAGATCGGGGTGAAGTTGCTTCGTGACCAGATCACGTCGGGCGCCCGGACCGTGTTGCTGGTGCTGCTAGCAGCGTCAGGGCTGGTCTTCATCATCGCGTGTTCCAATGTTGCCAATCTGATTCTGGCACGGACGGTTCGCCGCGAAGGCGAGCTGGCGGTCCGCGTGGCGATGGGCGCAAGCAAAGGCGTGTTGCGCCGCATGCTGTTGGCCGAAAGCCTTCTGCTCTGCGGCGCTGGCGCCGCACTCGGTGTAATGAGCGCGCAGCCGATGGTGGCCATCCTGGCCCGCTACGCCTCGCGCTTCTCCGTCCGTGCTCTCGATTTCAGAGTCGATTCGAGCTTGCTTTGGGTTGGAGCAGCGCTGGCTATCGTCGCTGCGGTGATTCTCGCCTTCGTCCCGCGCCTGCCCTCTTCCGGCACGCCCAGTGGACTGGGCCTAGCAAGCGGAAGTGTGCGGATCACCGGCAGCACGAGCCGCCGCCAGCGGGTCTTCGCGGTGACACAAATCGCCGCGTCGTTCGTGCTGCTGGCCGGCGCAAGTATGTTGATCACTACGTTGATCGCACTACAAAGGGCGCAGACAGGTCTGGACACGCAGCATGTCCTCGCGGTCGATGTTCCTGCTATTTCCTATGGGAAGACACCTCAGCAGGTGGTCGATTTCTACAAGGAGGCGATACGTCGCATTGATACCCTGCCGGGCGTGAGCAAGACCGCGTTCGGCAATGTCGTTCCCTGGCGCGATGGCGGCGGTCCCGGTGCTCCTGGTCTGCAATTCTCCGCCGACGGACACGTCCATGCCGCCGGCGTAGAGGATCCCCGAGCGCAGTGGCGTGTCATCTCTCCTGGATTTTTTGCGGCGCTTGGCGTTCCTATCATTGCCGGCCGCGATTTCAATGTGCTCGATGGTCAGAATAATAGTGACCAGAATAATGAAGAGCCTGTCGTTATCGTCAGCCAGGCGCTGGCACAGCGCATGTTCCCCAATCAGGATGCTGTCAATCGGCATGTTTATTGGACCGATCCCGTGCTGCAATTCATGGACGGGACCGAACTCCAAAAGGCGCGTTTTGTCGCGCCGCACCGCATCATCGGTGTCACCGCGGATATTGACGACGAACACGTCGTTCCGGAACCCACGCTCACCGTTTACAGCCCTTTTGACGAAGGTCCAATGTTTGGTGGTCGTCTCTTCATTCACGCGGGTGCAAATCCCTATGCGCTGGTGCCATCGGTCACGCGGTTGATTCGCGACATGTCCACCGATCAGCCCGTTGAGCGCGCCGCCACTCTCGAAGACATTCGGGCAGAGGTGCTCACACCGGATCGTTTAAACTCGCTGGTGTTTGGAGTATTCGCGGCTGTCGCGTTGGCGATCGCCGTGGTGGGCGTTGCGGGGGTGCTGGCGTTTTCGGTGAGCGCGCGGACGCGGGAATTCGGCGTCCGGCTGGCCCTGGGATCGGAGCCGCAACGACTCCTCAAAGGCGTGATCGCAGAGGGCGCGTTGATGGCTGCCGCGGGCGTCCTGGCAGGCGCGGCGTTCGGGTTCGTGTTGTCGCGTTTGGCGGGCAGGTATTTTCTGGACGTCAAGATGCCGGGCGCATTGCCGGTGTTTGTCTCTGCGTTCGTGCTGATGACCGTCGCGGTTATCGCGTCGGTGCTGCCCGCGGCACGCGCTGCGCGCGTCGATGTGATGCAAGCGCTGCGTTCCGAGTGACCGTCGGACCGGTGGGCCAGGGTTACCGACAACTCCAAACGTGAGAGGTTCTCCGAACTACGGGTCTTCCGTGCCTTGGTGCCATCTTCGCCTTCGGCCGGTTGCTAAGCTTCTTCCAACGTAGCCGCTTCGCCATCAGGAGATTGCCGAAAGCGTTCGCGCGGCGGGAGGGCCAGATTAGTTTTTGGATCGTGGGCGGATGAGCAAACCAGAAGTGGCGGACCATCCCATTATTTATTCCGTTCGGAAGTTGATAGACGTGCCGTAGATCCATTGGACCCGAGGCTGCCCAGAAACCCCACGTCTACCCGGGCCGCAAGTGATTGATTCTTCGCGTTCGAAATTGGTCGATCAACTTTGCGTATTCGGATTTGGCAGCGATGAAAATAGGAATCTCGGGGTCGGCGTCCTTCCAAAGCGTGAGGAAATCTTGATACGCATCGCGAGCTTTGGCGGTGTCGCACTGCAGCGCGCAAGCGCGCGCCAAGCCAAGGCGGGCCAAGGCACCGATAGGATTCATTCCTACGATGCCAGGGTGATCAACAATCCTCTGGAATTCCGACGCTGCGGCACTACCATTGTGAAGCATCAGGTAAGCCTGCCCGCGCTCGTAGATCGGGATCAACTCTTGTTTCGCGCCCAACTCATAGGGACTTGTCTCACGCAGCAGCGCAACTGCCTTGTCCGCGTTCTTGTGCGCCAATGCCATGGCCGCATGAATCACCGGCAACCACCGCTGTACGTACGTACTGAGCGGCTGGTCCTTGTCAACACCGTAGGACAACTTCTCCGCCCGTGTCGCGTCTCCTGCCACAGCTAGAGCCAGAGCCAGGTGAAGCACTGGCAAATAGTCCTGCTTCTTCACGTTGAACTTCGTCGCCTTCATCGCCGCATCGGCATCGAGACGCGCCTGCCGCTTGGCACCAAAATATGCTTCGAATTGGCTCAGGTCCACGCAAGTCTCGCCGCAATTCTGCTTCTCCGGTCGAAGCAGTTCCCGAGCTCTCCTTAGCCTCCCGTGGCAGGCCTCCGACCATGCCTGTAGTCCGCCGTCTGCAGAGGCCGCCACCAGCCGCTCCATCTCTGGCGTATCGCCCTTCAGAAACGCCAACAGATAGCGGTCATAGAACAGTTGCTCGCTGTTTAGATTGCGCGTCTCCGCCTGCTTTAACACTTCCTCCGCCTCCACGAGACGATTGAGACAGATGTAGAGCCAGGCGAGGCCGCTGAGATCGTCCTGATCGTCGGGGTACAGGCGCACCGCCTCTTGCGCCTCTCGCAGTGCTTGTTCGTAGTTGCCGTGCCCGGCGTAGTACCCTGCCAAATTCGTGTCGGGCTCATCCTGTCGCGGATAGAGCTGTTGCATGACTTGCCACACTAAGGCCGCTTTCTCCACTTCTCCCGTCATATCGCGGAAATAGTGAGCTTCGATGTAAAGCCTCTCCCGCTCGGTGACCTTTTCCCGCAGTTGATAGGCTCGGCTTACGTGCTCGACTGACAGCACTCGATCTTGGATGGAGTAAAGGGCCCCGAGGCGGGCTTCGGCCATCGCGAAGCTCGGGTCAATATCTACGGCGCGCTGAAAGAACGGGATCGCAGGCTTTTCGCCCTTCACGGTATATACGCTTAGCGCCAAGCTGTACGCTTGCAGTGCTTCGAGCGAAGTGGTGGTAGCCTGCTCGAGCGGCGCGTTGTACTTCCGAATCGTCGCGAGCGACTCGCCGAGCTTCTTTCGCATTTTAGTTGCTGCGCCGCCCAACGCTTTTAGGACACCTTCCCGGTTCTCCGCTTCTACCTGCTGACTGCTTAAGCTGTCGCCGGTATGACAATTCAAGGCGTTAATCCCCACGGCGTAGTGCGTCCCTAAACTGGAAATCGACCCGACCAAGACCGCCGCGCCTCCCGCTCGCTGGCAAGCTTCACGGGCAACGTTGACGCTGAGCCTTTCGTCAGGCTGGTGTCCCATCATTTGAAGCTCTTCGCCAACCTTCTCGTCGGAGAGGATGTTCAGGAATGGCGACTGTTCCAGTTCCACGCGCAAGCCTTGCTTCAGCGTGTCGTCGAATACCGGATCGCCGGTGTTGTTGGTGAAGTCCGCCAGCACGATCGTGTCGTTCTCGGTCAGCGCAGGGGTGTGTCGGGAGGGTCGGAGCAGGACTCCAGCTGTGCCTACAGCCAGCGCCGCCGCGGCGGCTGCGGCAAATTTCCACAAGGGAATTCCGGCAGCCCGCAAATTGACGGTAGGGATCGGCCCCCCGTCCACTGCGGTGACCTGAGCGATAAAACGATACCCGCGCCGGGGCAGAGTTTCAATAAATCGAGGGCTGTCGGCGGAGTCTCCGAGCGCATCGCGCAACTTGTTGATCGCCGTGTTCAGGCTGTTGTCGAAGTCAATGAAGGTATCGGCAGGCCAGTTTTTGGAGCGTAGTTCTTCGCGGGTCACTACCTCGCCAGGCTGTTGCAACAGGACCGTGAGGACATGAAAGGGCTGCTCCTGCAGCTTGATTCGAACGCCCTTTTTGCGCAGTTCTCCGGCGCGCAGGTCCGCCTCAAACACTCCGAAGCGCAAGATTGCCAGAGATCGAGCTTCAAGAGCCATTTTAATCTACCCCTGTAGTTGGCGCGAGTCTACCACCCCCTAACGAGATGACAAGGCTCAGGTAAGCCGGCGCCATAAGTTATTGACACAATGAGTGTTAGCCCCTTAGAAGCAATCGAGCTTTAATCAATCCGCCGTCCATTGACCTACCTCCAAACCGATCCCAAGGTCGCCTCCAGCCAACGCCCGGAGGTGACTTATGAAGGTAAGGACTTGGAGATTCTTACTTTTTTTGGGATTGCGCAGTCCGGCTGGGGGCAAACAAACGGGAACTCAAGCCGGGGCAGCGAGGAAACAACCGCACCTGAGCCTTCCGCAAACAGCTACACGGTGCTGGGCGCCACAGCTGAACAAGAAGCATCGGTACGCGGTCAGATACGCGTCATGCAACCCGAGGTTCTTCCTCTGCGAATTATCTTTGTGCCTCACTGGAAGTACATCGACACGACCAGAACATTCCGCCTCCACGTGCCAGCCGGATATGCGAGTGCCATGTTCACGCACTTGCCGAGCCGAACCGTGTTCATCGACCGCGACCACTACGTGAGCGATGACTCCCTCGGATACTGGTTGGCGCATGAACTCGGACACTTGGCTGCCAACAGCACCAACGAGAGTGACGCCGACAAAGCTGCTAGTGAATTCCGAAAGCGCCTTCGCCTTAAGGATGCACGCAAAACGAACGAACAGTTGAAGCAGTCGCGGATCGATCACGTACGCCGGTCAGAACGGGTCGAGGCGCATCCCGCTAGCCGGCACACCTGCTAGTCGTCCGTAACAACCATTTATAGACAACAATGGCGTCCAGGAGAGACGCGATTAGGTTGACGAATTCTGAGCTTATGCAACTGACACGGCGAGCCAATAGCCGGGTGAATCGGGCCGAAGACGCGCGACGTGCGCGGCTGATCTTGCTGCTGGGCGGGGGCCACACGTGGGACGAAGTGGCTGAAGCATCGACCGCAGCTAAGCGCTCGCAACGAGCGCGCTACAGGGTTGAAGCTCTGTTCGCTGAGCTCAAACAACAGATTCAGCTGCGCCGGGTTCGATTGTGACGATTGTGGAACGTCGCTGCGCAATTCCACCCGGCAGCCACGGCTCAAAATCTGAAGAGATTGGTGCGCCACCTGGATCAAAAACGATCGCGCGACCGCAGTATCTGAACATTTCAGAAACCTTGAGCGGTTTGCGACGAACTAAGATTTGAAAGGTGTCAAAAACGCTGAGGAAAATTCCTCTCCAGAACTTACTTCTCCTGCCCATCTGGTTTTTCAACAGGCTCAATTGGTTTTGGGCTCGCCTTGCCGACACGCGGGCCGGTTAGTGAGCGTCCTAGGAATCTGATTGGCCCCGCGGCTGATTCTACGAAGTTGAATTTGCTCCCCAGGTTCCTTATCCATAGGACTTTTCTTCGCGAACTCAACGGCATTGAGCGAGTGGCCACTCTCACTGACGGAGTCGTGAAATTAATTGGGGGGAGTGCGGGGGGCACGCCAGCGCCGTGCGAGCGCGGGAATGATGGCGCCGCCCAGATTGGCGAGGTTAGCGTCGGGGAACGGGGCGCGATCTGCTCGGGGATTCAGAGAGTGGAGAAAAGCCTTTACGAAGCGCCCGAAGGCATCAAGTTTCTCGCGGAAGCTGAAGTGGAGGGAGCGGCCATTGGCGCGGACCACCATCAGGGTGACATCGTCCGCAGAAAGATTCTCGGGGAAACGCTCGGCGATTTCCTGAAGAAGCGAGGCGATGAGCTTGTCGGCTGGTATATCGCCAAGCAGATTGACGATACGTAGTAGGCCTTCTTCGCCGAGCATCTCGCCATCGGCGTCGCACGATTCGATTAACGCGTCTGTGTAGCTGACCAGGCAGTCGCCGGGATCAAGTTCAATGTCGAGATGTTCATAGTCGGCGAGTTGAAAAATGCCAAGAGGAATGTTGCGAGGCCCCTTCTTTTCGGGATTGTCCTCGTGGCCGAGGAAAGACCAACGGCCATCGAAGGTGCGAAAAAGAAGTGGGCGGGGATGGCCGGCGTTACAAAGAGAGAGCCGGCGGCTGGGTGCGAAAAAGGTGGTGACCACCGCAGTTGAGAAGGTGCCTTGGCGAGAGAGCGCGGTAAACTGCTCGTTGAGCAGGCGAACGAACTCTGTTTGGTCCAGCCGATTGACAAAGCGGCGCATCAGGGTGCGCAGGTCGGCTGCCGTGGAAGCGACGGATTTGCCATGGCCGGAAACATCGGCGAGGAGCAGGCGGCTGATGCGCCCGGAAGCGCAGCTAGAGACGTAGTAGACATCGCCGCCGCGCTGGGCTTGCCCGAACGGCTTGCTATAGATCCAGACATCGAGACCGGCCAGTTCGACTCCACTCGATGCAATCTGGCTACCTCCCCACACCTCCATGCACTGCATGTGCTGTGTGGGTGAGTCCGTCATGCAAGCATTATAACCACTGAACGCCCAACATTCGTGGCTGGGTTTGTGCGGCCTGTCCGCAATTACGGACACTTTGAGGCACCACAGACAAGTCCGTCTGGTACGAAGGGATGGAGGTTCCTCCTATGTCTCGCCGCCGCTTTCGTTTACGACGACTCATATTCGCTGTGGAAGCCCGCATTGTGACTGGGGCACACCGGTGCCCAGCCTCGACCCCAGCCAACTCAGCCGATGCCGTCGCGAATCCCGGGAGCACTCGATCGAGCGACACGGGCTCGATCCGAACGCGAACCGAACGAGTCTGCTGGTCCGATCTGGAGGCATTCACGCTGACCTTACTCAATGAGTGATGCGTGTGCTCCGTACGGTGCGTCGCTTCGCACTAACTTCAGTAAGAGGCGTCTCTTTTTAATAGGCGAAATCAGTTTTTCATTGCTCGTTTGAGTCAACATTTTCGTAAAAATTCCCGCAGCGAGCATTGGCGGTAAAGAGCAAGATATGAGCGGGTCGGTCGGTCCGGTACGCTTTATGACTGAATTATTTGACTGGAGAACTAGAACGCAGGTCCGTGAGCGCGTGTTGAGGACGCGTCACCTATCGTTTGAATCCGCCACGGTCTCTGCGTATGATGAACGTCGGTGGTCTTAGAAGGGCCGCAACTTGGCGAATCTTTGGCAAGACGCCCGCTACGCTTTGCGCCTTCTCGCAAAGACTCCAGGGTTCACCCTGACTGCTGTTCTCTCGCTCGCCCTCGGCATTGGCGCGACCGGCGCCGTCTACAGCGTCATCCACGCCGTGCTCATCAGCCCATATCCCTATGCTGGCGCTGATCGCATGGTGCGCGTTCTCGCAGAGGACCGCTCCGGCATTCCCCGCAATTTTTTCCTCACAGGTGCGCAGCTACAGCAGTTCCGCCAACTCAACTCTGTCGATGCTGCGCTCGGCCAAGCTAATTGGGAATTCTCCACCACCGGCAGCGATCTACCCGAAGACGTCCGCGCGGTCTTGTTCACTCCCAACGCCTCGGGCTACTTCGGGTTGCCCGCGCTGCTAGGTCGCGGGCTGCTACCCTCCGATGCGCCCGAGGGGCAAGATCCGCAGCCGGTCGTCGTCCTCAGCTTCTCGTTTTGGAAGCGCCGCTTCGCGGGCGATCCGCAAATCGTAGGCAAGACTCTCTCGATGGCCCATCAGGACTACACAATAGTGGGGGTTGTTCCGCCGCGCTTCGCTTGGACCATGGCCGATGTCTACCTTCCTTTGAAGGTCACCAACGACCCCGACGCACTGCTCTGGCTCTCCTGCATTAAACTCAAGCCGGGTGTCAGCGCGCGAGCCGCCGAGGCCGAGTTCCAGCCGCTTTTTGAGGTTTTCGCGAAACAAGCCCCGGGCCACTTCCCAGAAAACTTTCGGATTCACCTCCAGCGACTCACCGAGGAACACGACCTCACCTTCGTTCACACTCTCTACCTCTTATTCGGTGCCGTCGCCCTGATGTTCTGGATCGGCTGTGCCAATTTCTCGATTCTGCTACTCGCTCGCGGCACTACGCGCCGGCATGAATTCGCTCTGCGCTCAGCCATTGGTGCATCCCGTAGTCGCGTCCTGCGTCAATTGCTCGTCGAATCCCTGCTCCTTTCGCTAAGCGGCGCGGCTCTGGGAGTACTCGCCGCATACGCCGCGGTTGCGTTGATCGCAAACTGGCTCCCTCGCTCGGCATTTCCCCCCGAGGTCGCCATCCAGATCAATTTACCGGTTCTGGCGTTCACGGTCAGTCTGGCGCTGGTCGCTGGTCTCCTGTTCGGGTTAGCACCTGCGCTTCGACTCAGCCGCACCGAAGCCAATGGCGTGCTGCTCTCTGGCGCCCGCACTGTGGGTTTCGGCGTGCGCTCCAGTCGCACTCATGGATTGCTCGTCGCGGCTCAGGTCGCACTGACGCTGCTGCTCCTGAGCGCGGGGGGTGCCGTCACCCAAGGCTTCCTTCGCTTGATGCGCGCCCCGCTCGGCTACGATCCTAGGCAGACACTGGTCGTCGGCATCCCGCTCCGCGACAACACCTACATGACTTGGGAACATCGCGCCGCCTACTTCGATCAACTCCGCCAGCACGTCGCGGCAATTCCCGGAGTGCTTTCCACTGCCATCTCCACGCGCGCAACGCCTCCAGCCAGTGGACTGGAGACACGAGTCAGCCTCTCCACCAGCTCCGCCACAGGTACGGTCGAGCAACACGCGCGTCTCGGAATGGTCAGTCCGGAATACTTCTCGCTCTTGCGGATTCCCGTCCTTTCCGGACGAATTTGGGACCACGCCGAGACCATGCGCGGCGCCCCTCTCGCGGTTATCAACGAAACGATGGCGCGCCTCTACTGGCCCAATGGCGGTGTGGTCGGCCAATCTCTTCGCATCCCCGACCTCAAGAACGGACCGTTTCGCGTCCTCGCCTCCAGCGTCGGGCAATCGTTTCAAATCGTAGGCGTCGTCGCGGACGTCAGAAACGACGGCCTCGGTCAAACCGTAAAGCCTGCAGTCTACGTTCCATACACGCTCGACATGGAGGTTTATACGGAAATTCTCGTTCACGCCAATGGCTCACTCTCGACGGTCTACCGTGCCGTTCGCGAACAGATCCGCTCCGTCGATGCCGACCAACAAGTGGAAGGACACGGCGAAATCGTGAGCCTGGAATCGAAAGTGACGCGCCAGAAGGAGTGGCAGCAAGCGCAGCTGGCCATGATTCTCTTGGGATCTTTCGGCTTGCTGGCCCTCGCGTTAGCCAGTGTCGGCCTCTACAGCGTCGTCTCCTACGGCGTAGCCCAGCGAACCAACGAATTCGGCATCCGCATTGCCCTGGGAGCCCGACAGCGACACGTGCTCAGGCTGGTCCTCAGGTCCGCTGTCGCCAGCGTCGGCTGCGGCGTAGCGGCTGGCGTTCTACTCAGCTTCTACGCCACAAAGCTCGTGGCGCACTGGACTGAAGTCAGCGCAAGTAACCCTTTGCTCCTCCTCAACGCAACACTGCTGTTCCTCGCCGCAGCTACGGTCGCCTGCCTTCTTCCCGCCCGTCGCGCCACCTCGATTGATCCCATGGAAGCCCTCCGTCGTCAGTAAGTTTTAGTCCTCAAGTGACCAAAAATAGGGCCGATAACCTCCGGCCCCTTGGCTGCCAACGAAGTAGAAGCCGAGCGGTACGGAATATCCGCTTGACAGCCGGTTTCGCTCGAGAGTAGTGTCTCGCTCCATTGATACCTGTTAGTCACGTACCTCTAGCGGATCCCAAGGTGGATAAAATCCATCATTCGCTAAAAGTCGAATAGCGAAGCATGCGTTGGCCGTAATCACATTGTTTAAGCTTCGCGAGCGGTCATTTATGGTGTTGTTTCGGAAGTGGTTGCAGAGAGGTAGGGCCCGTGGACGCATTCAAGATCTCAAGGCGTAGTCTAAAGGTAATGTTCGGTATCGCGGCGATATTTTTGGCAGTTACACTGCCGCTGGTATGGCCATTGCTCAGCAAGTGCAAATGGATTGCAGGGATCGACGCTAGTCCCATGCAGGTCCTTTATACCGTCTTGACCTTAGATATTAGCGTGGCTGTTTATATCTGGGGAGTTGGCAACTGGTCTCGATATGAACCGGCGAAAAATACCGACGATTCTGCGCTATCAACCGCGAAGCCTTCGGCAGGGCAGCAAGGAGGCCATTAAATGTTTTCGCTGCTGGAAACCATCTCGGGTTTTGCGGCCATCATGCTAATGCTGAGCTTGCTGGTAAAGACGCTGACATCGGTGATCAAGAATCAGTGGGACTACTATTCCGACAATCTGAAGCACGAAGTAGAGCGGCTGGTCCTGGCTACTACAGGTAAGACCTGGGATAGTCTGGTCACGACCAATGGACAAGCTCCTGGATGGATTAGGACCATTCAGTGGGAGCGGTTAGGTGACGAGTTTCTGACACCAGCATACATGAGCTGGTTCCTCAAACAGCTGGATCAGAATGCGCGGGTCTTCGACTTGGAGAGCCGCCTCAAGGTCCATGTCGCCAACGTCAAATATACGTTTGAAATGCGGATGAAAAATCTTGCCGTTGCGGTGGGACTGGCGCTTTGCCTGCTTTGCAATATCAACGCCCTTACCATTTGGAGGTCGCTGTATTCGGACGAACAGTTGAGGGCAACATTTTCCGGGCAATACGCTCAGAAAGCTACTGAGCTTGCCGCAGCCAGCGCCAAGGCGGAGAAGTCGCAGCAACCAGGGGCGTCCGCAAATTCTCCTGCGACGTCTAGTGCGCCGACCAAGATGCAATTGGATGCACAAGCGGAGGATTTCCGCACGGGCATGCGCGGTTTTCTGACCGATGTCAGTTTTGGTGTGGGCAAAATATGGCGTCCGTCAATGAATGAAACGGGAAGGCCATTTAGTTTTTTCATGTACGAATTCTTCGGATCGTTGTTGACGGGGATACTGGTGAGCATCGGGGCTCCGTACTGGCACGATCTCCTGCAGGCGCTTTCCTCGCTTAGGCCCGACAAAGCAAAGATTTGAGGGGTTGCGAGGAAAGCCTATCGGCGTAGAAACAGAAGCGCTCGTATGTTTTGGGCGGACGCAATCTGACGGGCCAGCTCCCGGTCACATTTCGTAAACGGTTTTCATCGCGAGATGGATTTTTCGAGGTTGTTGAGAGGCGTCTATGACCGTTTATCTTCTCGGATCTCGAGGAGCGGAGGTACTGCAGATTCAGCAGCGGTTAGTCGTACTGCAATTTTATTCCGGCCCTCCGGATGGAATCTTTGGCGGTGGCACCGAGGCTGCGGTGCGGATGTTTCAGGAATCCGAGGGGATGACGCCCGATGGACAAGTGGGTTCGGACACATGGGCCGCGCTGTTCGGAGGAGGCCAGATTCCAACTCCGGCGGTCGCTGCCCAGGGACTGGATCACCGGTGCTTGGCCCTGACAGGGGCGTTTGAGACCGATCAGCCGCCCCCCGACTGTTTTGCCGGGTTGTCGGGCGATTTTGATGGTCAGGGAATCAGCTTCGGGGTGGCTCAATGGAATATCGGCCAAGGCAGCCTTCAACCGCTGCTTGTGGAAATGAACCAAAACCACCCGGACATTCTGGGTCAAATCTTCGGCGCCAACTATTCGACGCTGGTTGCCATGCTCGGCGAAAGCCTCGACGAGCAATTGGCGTGGGCGCGATCCATACAAAATCCGCTAAAGCATTCTTTGTTGGAGCCTTGGCAAGGGCAATTTAAGACTCTGGGACGCTCACAGGAATTTCAGGATATTGAAACCGAGCATGCGGCTGGATTGTTTCAGCAAGGACTGGCGTTGTGCACTGCGTTTGGAGTGAGTTCGCAACGAGCCGCTGCGCTGATGTTCGATATTCAAGTGCAGAATGGTGGCATTAAGAGCCTGGTCAAACCGATCATTCTGAGTGATTTCGAACAACTGGGGAAGTCAGAGGCGCAAGCCGGAGATGTGCCCATGGAAGTTGTCCGTCTTCGAATTATTGCGACCAGGGTGGCAGCGTCCTCGAAGCCCATGTGGGTCTCGGATGTCCAGAACCGAAAGCTGACCATTGCCAATGGCCAAGGAACTGTGCATGGAGTCCATTTCCTGTTGGAAGATCAGTACGGGATTTCCTTGAATTCCGCGTTTGGGTAATGAGCTGAGCACCGAAGAGCCAACGATCGGATGACGATGTTCGAAGCAATAAGCTGCTTGCGGGCTGCCCGACCTTTGGGTATATTTCTCCAACAGATATGGACCGTGAGTGACTAAGTCCTCTTGGTATTAGCCTGAGATAAACTTGCACAAGAAAACCGCCATATGCCTTGTCGTTCTCCTCGGTCTTCTTGGTACGTCAGCAGTGCGGGCCCAAGAAGGTCCATGCACCAACAGTCCTAAAGACGACGCCCACGACGCTTACAAACTTTGGACCGGGCCGAAAGGCGAGTACTACGCTCAGGTCGGCCGCGCTCTGACCATCGCCGCGGGCCACACGGGGTTGAAAATCGCTTGCCGCACCTCCAACGGATCTGTTGACAACATCAAAGCGCTGGAGAGCGGCAAAGCTGATTTTGCCTTGGTGCAAAGCGATGCTGTGCATCTTGCGTGGTTTGCAGAAGAGCCATTTGAGAAGGCTTCGAGTGTCAAGCTGATTGCACCGCTATTCGCCGAGAAAGTGCAAATCTTGGTGCGGCCCCACCTCTATGTAACTTCTCCCGCCGGTCTGCAACGCCCAAAGAGCGTCTGGATGGGGGCTACTAGCAGCGGAAGTCACCTGTCTGCGTTGATGGTGCTGCAGGCCTCGGGAAAAACTCTAGAGCAAGCGAAAAGCTTGGAATTTGTGGACCCAACAATAACCTTCGAGATGGCACAGAAACGCCTGCGGAGTGGGGAGTTAGACGCGGTTTTCCGTACATCGATCGCGCCGACAAAAGAGATCGCCGACACGCTGGCGAACAAAAACCTCGAAATACGCCTTCTGGGATTGGATGAACAGTCCATGGACCTGCTCGTGAACAACGGCATGTACATCGAGACCTCTGTACAAAAGATGGACTACCAGGAATTGAAAGCGGGACTCCTTACCGTTGGCGTCGAGGCGCTCCTTATGACTCGCGATGGCGTCGACGGCGACGACATCGCATCGCTAGCGGGTATGCTCAAGAATAATCAGAACGATCTCGAAACACATTTGGAACGCGTACTCGCAGGCGACTACGAGGCCGGCCTCGATGCCTATGGCGAATCTCCTGCTCCAGCTAGGGTTTCCATGCATGTGGTCGAGCCGTCCGCGCTCACACTGCTGGGCACGCGCGTTGGGCAACCACTGCTGGATCATGTGGACCTGAACGCGGCGCAGTATCTCTGGAAATTTCCGATCCGAAAAGAGGCGGCGGTCCGCATGTTGATACTCTCGGCCTTGCTTGTTGTGTGCACGGCGGGGCTGTTGCAACCACGGGGGCGGAGGCTCGCCGGCAAATACACGCGAGGTATCCTCGTAGTGCTGGCATCTGTGTTCATCTGGATGATCATTGGCGCCTGGCTGCAGGCGCTCGAAGGCGGGTTGAACCAGAACTTCACAACGCTGCCGAAAGCCTGTTGGGCGCTGGCGGAAAACCTGTTAGCGAAGCTTCAATTACCGCTGTCGGGAGTGCCCACGGCAACGACGCGGCAAGGCGCTACGATCATGAATGGGTTCATTTGGATTTGCGTCATCTTGCTCACCACCTTCGCCTATCCATGGCTGAAGAAGGTGTGGCAAACGCAGCACTTCCCGCCGTGGACGCGCGTGCAAAAAGCTGAAGGAAAGTCACCGTCGGGTTCAGGAACGCAGGGCGTCACGTGAAGAGGCGCGAATCGCGAGTCATCCCTGACGGTGAGTTCCGAGTATGCGTTGCGCCGGAGTCTGTGGGGAACGTCGGCATATTTCATCTGCTCCATGGAGGGGAAACATGTCGCTGTGCTGGCCGGCGAGAAGCTCGTCGCACACGCGAACGATCAACGCGTAGCGTTGGTCGTCGAGCCGTCCGCCGCCATGGTTCGCGTTGGCCGCAGCCTTTTTTAGGGTGGCGTAGGCGGCGATCCTCTGCCGCGGGATTAGGTCCGTCCCGATGCTGAAATGTTCAAGCGAGCGTTGTGTCTGCGCTCCCCAGAGTTTGCTGGAGGGGACGGCAACTTCGCCCAGGGAATCTTTCTCGATCCGAATGTTCTCGTCGCCCATGGCCGTTTTCCTCCTTATGCGTCGCGCCGGATTTGGTTTTTCCGTTTGAATGTGCAATGACCCGACGTGGTACAGAAAATCTGTCCTTAGACGCCTTGTCGTAAGGTTTGCTGTTTGCGTTCGTACGGTACGTACACAGGTTCCCAGATATTCGCTTGGAGTTCACGGTTCAGGGCATCTTCGTTGGCGACCTGCGCTTGTCCATCCCGAATGGCCTGTCTTCCCACGGCGTGCCCGATCTGGCGACCGAGTTCTCGCGCGTCCGCAATTGACGGAAGAAGGCTTGCGTTCTTATCCTTCTGCGTGGGTAAGTGACGTACGAGCTCCTGAGCGGCGGCCTTGACCATCGTATCGGTGACGCGTTTAGCTTTCGAGGCGATGATTCCGAGAGCGAGACCAGGAAATATGTACGAGTTATTGGTCTGGGCGATAGAAACCTTCCTACCTCCCAGATTCGCCGGTTCGAACGGACTGCCGGTGCCGATCAGCGCCCGACCTTCGGTCCAATTGAGAAGATCCTGGGGAGTCGCTTCGCTCCGCGACGTGGGGTTTGAAAGCGGAAAGATCACCGGCCGGGTCGTGTTCTTGGCCATTTCGCGCACGGCTTGCTCGGTGAAGGCCCCCGGTTGACCAGACACTCCGATGAGGACCGTGGGCTTCGCGTTGCGTACCACATCGAGCAAGGTGATCTCTCCATTCGGTTGTCTCCAGGTTTGTATTTCCTGTTCTTTACGCGCATAGGCTCGCTGCTCGGGCCGCAGGTCCTTGGTATTTTCTGTAATGAGCCCATAGCGATCGACACCATAAAAGTGCTTACGAGCTTCGTCCTCGGAGAGGCCCGTGTCTTGCATGAACTGTGCCAGCAGATTCGTGATGCCTATGCCGGCGCTCCCGAAACCAACGACGACGATCTTCTGCTGCTCCAGCGGAACGTCGGTAACGTTGATCGCGGAAATTAACGTTGCGGTGGCGACAGCCGCGGTGCCTTGAATGTCGTCATTGAACGTACATAGTTGGTCTCTGTAGCGGGCCAGAAACCGAGCGGCATTCGAACCAGCGAAGTCTTCCCATTGCAAAAGAACGTGGGGCCAGCGTTTCTTGACACTCTGTACAAAAACGTCTACGAAATTGTCGTAATCTTCGCCGCGCACTCGCTCGTGTCTCCATCCGATGTAGAGTGGATTCTTTAGCCTGTCCTCGTTGTTCGTTCCTACATCGAGCAGAATCGGAAGACAATGTTCCGGATGAATGCCGCCCAGCGCGGTGTAAAGCGCCATCTTCCCGATGGGGATGCCCATGCCCCCAGCGCCTTGGTCACCGAGTCCGAGAATTCGTTCACCGTCGCTGAACACGATGCATTTCACACCGTCGTGGCGCGGATGGCCGAGAATCTGGGCGATGCGGTTTTTATTTGGATAGCTGAGAAACAAACCTCGCGGCTTTCTCCATATCTCGCTGAAACGTTGGCAACCCTCACCCACGGTTGGCGTGTACACCAGTGGCAGCATCTGTTCAACATGGCGAACCAGCAGCGCATAGAACAGCGTCTCGTTGGTATCCTGCAGGTCGCGGAGTACAGCGTATTTGTTGAAGGAAGTTGACTGCCCGGCAAGTGCCTCCATCCGGCGCGCTACCTGCTCATCAAGATTCCCGACATGCGGTGGCAGGAGACCGTGCAGGTCGAATACATCACGTTCGTCGTCGGAGAAGGCCGTTCCTTTATTGAAACGGGGAGAATTGATCAGGTCATACCCGGAAAGAGAAACCTGGAAGGGTTTTGGGCCGGCTGCAGGTTGCGAATGCTCGTTCATTTTTATCCCTCCAAACTACGAATGTTTCCGTCAGCGCATAAGGTTGAGGGCGACCCCAGTTCATGTCGCCGTCCGGTCGGTACATGAATCTGATGCCGAGGGTGTGGCGATGGAATAGATAATTTTTATTGGCGCCTTGTCAATGCTTTTGCAGGACAGTGGCTGCTAGTTTGTTGCTTGCCAGCGGAGCGGCGCCGACAGTGCACAGGCAGAGCTAGTCGTGAGGCTCTCGATTCCGAACAGGGAGTTAGACTTAGAGACGCTCGGCAAGACTTAAAGTAGGAAATTCGCAAGACGAGCGAATGCACGTGGGAGACCAGTGCTCAAAGTGTACGTGTGGGTGATAACGGACGATTCCCAACGAGCGAGGATCGTTCGAGGTTTGTCCGCTTTCCACGACCAGTCGGGCACATTGGTCGCACGGTGAGGTTCGACGTTGTCGCTCGGGGCCGCGCACAACGGCCCCCAACTGACCCTAGTTGTTTTCCACTATTGAGGTATTCAAACCGACGATGGTACCGTCCCGGAACGTCGAATCTCACCCGAGAACAGCCACGGAGGCTCTTGTCCAGCGGCACGTGTTTACACGCCCTCGGTTCGCCCGCGGCTAGTTTCGGGAAGACACCCACACCAGCGGGAGCATCCGCATGAGTGGTGGTTTGAGGGCGCTTAGGCTGGAAAAGCTGGGAGGTTGCGAGGCTTGAAGCTGCTTGTCCGGCTGCGCCCAGTCGCGTTCATCGCGGCCCTGGTCATTATCTGGCAAATAGCTGTCGATCGCCATCCCGGGCAACTTCTCCCAGGTCCGGTGGGAGTGGTCCTCGGCATCGGATGACCTGTTGCGGCACGGATTGTTGCTGAAGTATGTGGTCGCCTCGTTGTTCCGGGTCACTTGGGGTTTTCTCCTGGCCGCCGTGATGGCAATCCCTCTGGGATTGACGATTGGTTGGTACCGCCGAGCGGACATGGCTTTTAACCCGCTCGTGCAGATTTTTCGCCCGATTTCACCCTTGGCGTGGATCCCGATTGCTATTCTATGGTTTGGAGTTGGCGATTTTGCCGCCATTTTTCTTATCTTCGTCGGCTGTTTCTTCCCCTTGCTGCTTACGGCCATCAGCGCGGTCCACAACGTCCCAGCGGTTTACGTCAACGTCGGTCGCAACTTCGGTTTGCGCACCCCGGATTTCGTTTACCGGGTTTTGTACCCGGCCGTCATGCCGCAGCTGATTACCGGCTTGCGGATCACACTGGGCATTGCTTGGCTCGTGGTGGTGGCTGCGGAGATGATTGCGGTGAACTCAGGTTTGGGTTTCTTGATTGTCGATGCGCGCAATGCCGGCAATCGCTACGACCTGGTGGTCGCCGGCATGGTCATTATCGGGATGATCGGCTTGCTTTTGGATTTAGGAATGCGATTGTTGGAACGTGTGAAGTCGTTTCGGTGGGGTTATTCGGAGAATTAAGCATGTCGACGAGCGATTCGATGACCATGTCCGTTCCCAGTGTAAAGTTGCGCATGGAACATGTAGGCATGGTGTTCGCGCGGGATGACAAGAGTGTTTCCGTCCTCGAAGATATCAATCTGGATGTTCGCGATGGCGAATTCGTCTGTATCCTGGGACCCTCCGGATGCGGCAAATCGACGTTGTTAAACGTAATGGGAGGCTTTCTTTCCCCGTCGAGTGGATCGGTATCAATCGACGGCGAGACCGTCCACGGACCAGACCCTCGGCGTATCCTGGTTTTTCAGGAACGCGGAGTGTTCCCGTGGCTTACAGTCGAGGGCAACATCGGATTCGGGCTTTCGAAATTGTCGCGAGCGGAACGCGACCGGCGCATCGCCCATTACGTGCAAATGACGCGCCTGCAAGGCTTCGAGCACACCTATCCTTCCGACCTGTCGGGCGGCATGAAGCAGCGCCTGCAGGTAGCCCGTGCCTTGGCCGTGAACCCCGACATTCTGTATCTCGACGAGCCTTTCGGAGCGCTGGATTCGGTCACGCGGTTCATCATGCGCGGAGAGCTACTGCGTATCTGGCAGACCGAGCGCCGGACGATTATCTTCGTGACCCACGACATCGACGAAGCGGTGCAACTTGCCGACCGGGTCGTGGTATTGAGCTCGCGTCCGGCCAAAATCCAGGACATTCTCACGATCGACATCGCGCACCCGCGAAATTTGAGTTCCCCGCGGTATCTGGAGCATCGCGACGATCTCTTGAAGAAGATTGGTCTGGCCTACGCGGTATGAATTCACTAACGAAACCTGGCCGATGGGAGGTGTTTTTCTGGCCCGTTCTCGCGGCCGCGCTGTTTCTGGCGGTGTGGCACTATTCCGTGATCTGGACAGCGACCAAAGTCTTTCCCTCGCCCCTTAGCGTCGAAAAGGGCTTGGAGGAACTGCTCCGCAAACATGTGCTTTGGGCCGACATCGGCGACTCGTTGCGCCGCGTCGCCCTTGGATTCGGTATGGCTGCGGTAATTGGAATTCCGCTGGGCCTGGCACTTGGGTGGTATCCCGCGGCGAATCGGGTACTGAACCCGCTGCTCCAGATACTCCGCCCGATCAGCCCCATTGCATGGATTCCCGTAGCGATTGTCTTTTTCGGTATTGGGGATCGTGCCGCCGTATTTCTAGTTTTTCTCGGGGCTTTGTTTCCGATCGTCGTTGCGTGTATCAGTGGCGTTTCCAACGTGCCATCCGTATTTCGCCGCGCCGGCCGAAATTTCGGCCTTTCGCCCGCGAAAATTCTCGCCAGGGTTGTGTTTCCCGCCGCACTTCCGCAGATCCTCATCGGCTTGCGCATCGCCCTGGGGATTGCATGGCTGGTGGTTGTCGCCGGCGAGATGATCGCCGTCGATTCCGGACTGGGTTACCTCGTGATCGATTCGCGGAACTCCGGCAAGCGTTACGACCTGGTGGTCGCAGCGATGCTGTTGATCGGTCTTATCGGGCTCGTACTCGACCTTGGGTTTCGCCGGCTGGAAACGATGCGCTCGGTTCGATGGGGGTTCCGGTCATGAGTCTTAAGGCCAAAATCGCGCTGTTCGCCGTTGGATGGCTGGTTCTGATTTCGGGGCTGCACGCGTACTTGAACGTGAATTGGGCGGCGGTTCTGAACGATTACCGTCCGGTTGAGAAGCGCAAAATCACGGTGGCATATCTTCCGGTTACCTGCCAGCTGACGTGCCCTGTGACGGACTACATTTCCAAGTTCTCTCAATCGGGCGAACTGTATCTGCCGCGCATGTTTCAAGGCTTTCCCGAGATGAAGGAAGCGCTTATCTCGAATCGCGTGCAAGCCGCCTTCATCGTCGCCCCCATGGCGCTGGCCCTCAAGGCGCAGGGGGTTCCCATCAAGATCGTGTATCTGGGGCATCGCTATGGCAGCGCAGTGGTGGTTCGCAAAGACGGCCCGATCAAGACATTCGCGGACATGCGCGGCCGCACCATAGCCATTCCCAGCCGCTTCTCCGACGAGCGCCTCCTGCTTTTTCGCGCCATGAAGGTGTTTGGGGTCAAGCCCAGCGAAATCAAAATGCTGGAGATGGCGCCTCCCGATGTTTCCGGTGCGCTCGCGGCGCGCGCCATCGACGCTTTCGTGATGGGCGAGCCGTTTCCCTCGCAAGCGGAGATGGCCGGGTTTCGGCCGCGTGCTGTTTCAGGCACGCGAATACTGGCCGGACTACATGTCGTGCATTCTCGTCGTGCGCCAGGATCTGATCGACACGCGTCCCGAGGTCGTACAAGTGTTGGTGGACGGCATCGCCCGATCGGGTCTTTGGCTCGACACCAGCAAGCCGCACCGCGAAGATGCTGCCGACTTCGTGGGCCGCTTCTATTACAACCAGAAACCGGCGCTGTTGCGGTGGGCGCTGACGAAGCCGATCGACCGGGTCACCTACAGCCCGCTCGCTCCACGCAAAGGCGATTTCGATATGGTCCGCGATCTAATGATCGAAACCGGCGTCCTGGACAAAAAACTCGAGTTCAGCGAGTACACCGATACGCGCTTCTCTGACAAAGCCAGTATTCAGACGCCGTGGAGATATGAGCCCGGAATATCGACGGCCAGATAGCTTGCCGGTCTAGATTTTGAGGAGGGAAGGGAATGTTTCGGAGACGATTTTTTAAACTGATAACCCTTGCGACGGCCGGTGGCCTGGCGCCTCTGGGAACACCGGCAAAGGTGGCAACCAGTACCGTGATCTATCGGGTGAGGGGCTTCAGTTGCGTCACCTGTGCAACTGGCCTTGACACCATGCTTTGTCAACAAAGAGGCATCACGTCGAGCAAATCAACCTATCCAGAGGGCGCCGTGACGGTAGGCTTCGATCCGGAGCAGACAACCGAGAAAGCCATCGTGGCATTTATCACGAGCCTAGGCTTCACCGTCGAGGGCGAACACCGGGGCTGACCGGATTTCGACAATCTGTGTCTTGCACCCGCGAATTTGGACTTCTAGGGCCTCGAAGATTAGATTGCAGAAGATAAGCCAAGTCGCTTCGACGGTTATACCCGTTCGCCAAAAGCCTGTTGATTGCACGTCTCCGACGCCTTGATGAACCCGCGGGGTCCTCTCGGTACCGCATCGTTGAAGTCGATGAACAGTCGGCGTCATACACCGCCTTGACAGGAAAGCCGGTCAAGAAGTAACGTCGTGACAACGTTATTTTGCATTTCCTCGTCGAGTGCTGAGTGGTCGCGGACTAAAAAGCAGAAACTTCTACTGGGGCGGGGGTGTTGACAATGAACAAGCGAATAGTTTTTCTAGCGAGCCTATGTGTGGCCGCGCTTTGCGTTCCTTCCATGACGTACGGGCAAGCGACCGGGAGTTTTTCCGGCACGGTTTCCGACAAGTCAGGGAGTGTTATCGTCGGGGCCACAGTCAAGGCCATCTCCGAGGGCACCGGGCAATCTCGCGAGGCCAAGAGCGATGACGCCGGCCACTACCTGATCCCTTTGCTGCCGGTAGCGAACTACACGCTGCACGTTGAGTTTCAGGGTTTTCAAACCACCGAGGAGAGGGGCGTGAGGTTGCAGGTCGATGAGGCGCGCGTACTGGATTTTGCGCTCGCGCCCGCGGCGGTCGCCACATCGGTGGAAGTGTTGGCAACCGCGGTGGCGGTGGAGACCACCAACCCGTCGCTCGGTCAGGTGATCACTTCCCAGCAGGTCGCACAACTTCCTTTGAATGGACGCGATTTCGTCCAACTCGCATCACTCACGCCGGGCACCACACAGGAGACCAATCCGAATAGTTTTTTCACCGGTGGTGCTGACAGCGAGGTGGCCGCGCGCGGGTCGTTTTCTCTGTCCGTCGGCGGATCCCGTCCTAATAGCACCGATTGGCTTCTGGATGGCGTGGACAATAACGAGTTGACTTCGGGAGGAATCGGGATTTTTTCTTCGATCGATTCCATACAAGAATTCAAGGTTTTGACCTACAACTATTCCGCGGAATACGGAACCCGCGCGGGACCTACCGTTCTGGTAACCACGAAATCAGGCTCCAACGACTTTCACGGATCGTTGTTCGAGTTTCTGCGCAATACTTCGCTGGATGCCAAGAGCTTCTTTGCGACCTCGGCGGAGAAGTTTAATCTGAACCAATTCGGAGGTTCTTTCGGCGGACCGATCCGAAAGAGCAAAACGTTCTTCTTCCTCGATGGCGAACAAAAGTATCAACGTCACGGCATTACTTTTACGGGATTAGTTCCCTCGGAGGCGATGCGCACTGGCGATTTCAGCAGCGACGCTTTTGGCAATCCCGCTTCCGGTTTGGTCATCGTTAACCCGAATATGATTGGGGCCTCGACAAACCCGGCAGCCACTCCGAATGTCTATTTCCAGTGTGACGCGGGCGGGAATCCTTTGCCCGTGGCCGCCAACGGAAGCCAAGCAGCGGGAACTCCCTGTAACAAGATTCCCGCCGGCTTGATTAACAACGTTGGGCAGGCTTTGATCAATCTCTATCCCGCGCCCAACGCCAACAACGCCGCTGCGGGATATAACTTTGTCAACGAACCCGTGCGCAGCCTCAACGAAACCAAGTTTGACATTCGTTTGGACCACAACTTCTCGAGCGCTGACACGGTGTTCGCTCGTTTTAGCTACGACCAAGCGACTTCCTATGTGCCTGGTGGTGGCGGGCCTGGATCTTTTGCCGAGGCCAGCGCGTTCGGCAGCAACCAGGGCATTATTAACCACGCGCGCCAGATCGCCATCGGCGAGACTCACGTGTTTTCCGCGACGACCGTGAACCAGGCTAGCTTCGGTTACAACCGCATTTTCGATTACATCACTTCGCAAGGCACGGGGACTTGCGCGTCCTCCACGATCGTGCCCGGCGGCATCCCCGGCGCGAACTTGGGTTGCGCCCCAGGCGGTTCCACTTGCAGTGCTGGGGCCTACAGTTGCGGGCTGGTTTCGACGTTAATGGTCGGCGGCTATTGGTCGCTCGGCGACCGCGGCTACACTCCGTTCCAGGGTGGGACCGACATCTTCTCGTTCAATGATTCCCTGGACCTGATTCGTGGCAAGCATGACATCAAGGTGGGTGTTTCGATCCGCGCGAATCAGATGAATGTGGGCGCCGAGGCCTTCCAGGATGGATTCTGGATCCCTGGAGTAGCTGGCAATTTCAGCGGCTTTACGAACACTACCGTAAGCATTCCCGGTAATCCTGAGGCGGACGTACTCATGGGCCTGTTGGGCTTGGCCGAGCACGACCAAACCTTCAACGGCCCGGTCACCGGCCGGCGCTGGAAAATCTATCGCCCATTTGTTCAGGATGACTGGAGAATCAGCAAGAACCTGACCCTCAATCTTGGCCTGGCTTGGGATTTGACCACGCCCATTTCCGAAGTTGATGGGCGCATGGCAGACTACCTCCCCGCGACCAACCAGCTTCTCATTGCCAATCAGAATGGCGTGGGCTCATCGGCAGGCATTCAGATGAATAAGACCGCTTTCGAGCCACGAATCGGCTTGGCTTGGAAGGTGCTTGGCAGCGACAAGACCGCCGTCCGCGCCGGTTATGCCGTCTATCACGATTCGGCTTGGAGCATGGGTGCGCAAGGCTTGTGGCAGAATCCGCCTTTCTTTGCTGAGTCCGATGGCTTTGGCGCCGCTGGGTGCGCCTTCGTTACGTCGTACTGTGCCACCGTACTTGGGCAATTGCCTTCCGCCATCAGTATGTCCAGCGGATTTCCGATTTTTGCAGCTCCACCGACGCTCTCGACGTTTACCGGAACGCTTTTTAGCCAACCCACAGATTTCCATCTCGGCATGGTCCAGCAATTCAACGTGAACGTGGAACGCCAGCTACCGGGGAATATCGTCCTCACCGCCGGCTACGCAGGTTCGCGCGGCCGTCACATCCTGGTGTCTGGGAATGACATCAACACCGCGGGCCCCAGTGCTTGCGTTGCGGGAGGCTCCTACACCATCGGTTGCAATGCCGATGGGTCCCCATACAACCCGCCCTATGCGGTAGGGAACTCCATTTTGCTTTTCGGCGATATCGGCCGAACCACCTACGACTCGCTGCAAGTCAAAGCCGAGACCAAGACGCCGAGGTACGGTCTTTACGCCTTGTTTAGTTACACCTATTCGAAAACGTATGACAATGGCTTAACGGACGGTTTGGGTTCCTTGCTGAGTGCGCCCTATTTCCCGCTCCCCAATTGGGAGAATCTGGATTGGGGTTTGTCGCAGATCAACCTGGATAACAATTTCACGGGCAGCGTCATTTACGACTTGCCGATTGGCAGGGGCAAGAAGTTCGGCAATGACTGGAACGGCGTGGCCAACACGCTTTTGGGGAACTGGCAATTGACCCTGATCGAAAAAATCACGTCGGGATTTCCGGACCCCCTGATCGACAGCAATAACCAGTCCAACGCCTTCTTCAACAACGGCGGCAACGGAAACAACTTTAACCGCCCTAACCAGGTTGCCGGTTGCGACCCCTACGCAGCCAACCATAGCCAAAACCAATGGGTTAACGCGGCCTGCTTTGTTGCGCCCCCGGCCGGCCAACTGGGGAATGCCAATCGCGTCCCGGTTTCCGGTCCCGGTTTCGTCAACACCGACTTCTCCGTGATCAAACAATTCGCGCTGCCTCGGGAAGGCATGGGTCTGAATTTCCGGGCGGAGTTCTTCAACCTCTTCAATCACGCGCAGTTCGGTTTGCCGGTGAACGACATTAGCGCACCGGGGTTTGGCTCGGTGAACTCGACCGTGAACAATCCGCGTGTCGTGCAGTTTGGATTGAAGCTGACATTCTAGGGCGGGTTCGCTCGAGTTGCGATTGTGTTCGGATTGGAAGGGACCGGTTACTGCCTCGGCGGTGGCCGGTCTTTTTTTCTATTTGCGCGGTCGCTGTTTGGATCGTGGTCGCCTGCGCTGCAGTTTGAGATCGTTCGCGCATCGTTAACGGATGCCTTCAGGATGGCAGGTTTTCTTAAGGGTTTGGTTTCGGCAACTGTTGCAATTCCTCCGTTGCTTGTACGTGCCCGGGGTGCTGCTTGAGAAGCTCCCGCAAAACTGCCCGCGCTTTCGCCGTGTCGCCTTCAATCGCGTAGAGTCGCGCGAGATTCAAATACGCTTGATCGAAAATGGGAGCTACGCGAATAGCTTCCTTGAAGCTGCTTTCCGCCTGCTCGGGACGCTGCGTGCGCAAGTAGAGAATTCCCAGGTTATTGAGCGCTTCGGGATACGCAGGACGCGAGGCCAGCGCCTTTTGCAGATACTGGTACGCCTTCTCTGTGTCGTCGAGCTGCGCAAACACCATGCCGAGCCCGTAATTTGCTTCCGGGTTGTCCGGATTTATTTGGAGTGCACGTTGCAGGACGCTTTTGGCATCTTCCCAGCGCTTGGCCTGTCTGTAGGCGTTTCCTAGATTTTGTAGTGCGATCAGGTGATCGGGATCGATTTCGAGAGCGCGCTGAAAATCGCGAATGCCTTCGTCAGCATGGCCTCCACGCGCCGCCAGAATGCCGAGGTTGTTCCAGGCATTGGGCCATGTACCGGGATAATGAGGCCGGAGTTGCACCGCGCGTTCAAAACGAATATGGGCTTCGGCGGGTTTTTCCTGCTGCAAAAAGACGCTGCCAAGCCCATAGCAAGCCTCGGAGCTGGACGGATCGTCGCGCAAAGCCAGTTGGAAAAAGTGTTGCGCTTCCTGCATGTAGCCGCGTTCGAAAAAAACCGAGCCGTACGAAAGATAATTTCTGCCGAACTCGGTGGTCTCGCTGATTCCAGGAAAGGGAAGCGCCTTGGCCATGCGTTCCGAAGCAGTTCGTGGGATTTGCCGGCAATCTCCCGCGACCTGGTCCGGCTGGGCTGGGCCGCCGTAAATCCTGACGATATCCCCGGCTTCATCGATCAGGAACGAAGTCGGAAGACGCAAATCGCGATGACGGTCAAAAAGCGAACGGTGGAGAATGTTGTAAACCGCGACGAGGTCCGGAACGTCAGCAAGAATTGGAAAAGAAAGGCGCCGGTAACGCGCCAGCGCCGAGCTTCCGTCATCGACGGGGAGGTCATCGGCGTTCACCGCCAGCAGGTGCAGACCTTCGTTCGTCCACCGCGCGTACGCTCGATCGAACTCCGCCAACTCCTTCTCGCAAGTAGGCGAGACTGTGGACCAAAAATGGAGCAGAACCATTTTGCCACGCCGCGCAGAGAGTGCTTGAACCTGCCCAGTCAGGTCGCGAACAGAAAAATCGGGAGCCGCGACCGGCGCCAGCAACCAAGTCGCGAAAGAACTGGGCTCGGTTTGGGATCGCGGAGCAAGCGCGGCGGGCATGTGCTCGGCGGCTTGCGTGGCGGTCTGGAAAGGCTCGGTGCGCGAAGGTGGCGAGCCCTCTTCCACCCAAATGCGGTGATTCAGTGGAAGGTTGCGCAGATTCTGCACGAGTCCGCTGGGCCAGCGAATCGTAGCGGATACAGATCCTTTCGTTGCTCCCAAACCAAAGAACAAGTCTTTGCTGTGCTGTGCCAGAAACCCTGATCCCGCTTGCAACCACCGAGTCTGGCGTCCCTCCTGGCTCTCTACCGTGACCGAAGCCCCAATTGCGTCGCGGTTGCTCTTCGTACCACTCAGTCGAAACGCGACGGCCGGACCTAGGTCGGCCATCGCATTTTTCAGAACACGGAGCTGTGGGCTGTTGCGGTTCTTCAAGATTACTTCCACCCGGCCGTCGTGATCGAAATCGCCAAGCGCGAACGACCTGCTATCTTCCATGAAGTCCATCTCGACAATTCCCGAAACGTCGGAAAACGTCCCGTCACGGTTGCTCGCGTAAAACACGTTGCGCTCGAAGCCGCTCCACGTGCCATCGGACCGAATCAACTCGTTGATACCGCTCCAACCCTGGTCGTAGTTATAGTTGGGCCCCGGCTTTTTCGGCGAATTGGCAACCACTTGCCGCCAAAAAAAACTGTTCAAGTCTTCCCGCGTCGTTCCGGAAATCATGCCGTTGGCGATGTATAGATCCGGGAAACCGTCGTGATCGAAGTCCCATGCGTCGCTGGACCACGACCAGCGACCCATCGTCGTCCCCGCGCGGGAACCCGCGTCCTCAAAGGGCCCGCTGCCTGGATTGCGAAACATCGAGTTGCCCATAGCATGTTTCCGGTAGAGCGCCCGGACTTGCTCGCTGGCACGGTTCTGGAAGACGTCTTGTTCCGAAATGCGGCAGCCCGCTGCGGTCCACATGTCCGCAACGTACAGGTCCTGCTTGCCGTCATTGTCATAGTCCAGCCAGCACACGCTCATTCCCGCGCCCACGTCTTCCACGCCGGCTTCTGCGGCGATGTCGGTAAAGGTGCCGTTTCCGTTGTTACGGTAAAGATTCTTGCGCCCGAAATCGTTGACCACGTAAAGGTCCGGCCATTGATCGTCGTTGTGATCGCCCCAGCCGCAGCAGAAGCTGAAGCGCGTGTTGTTGTGATCCAGCCCCGATTCGCGCGTTACGTCCCGGAAGGTGCCATCGCGATTGTTACGCATCATGAAATTCGGCGGACCATTCTCCGCATCGTAATAGGGCGACGGATAGCGGTACTGATCGGTGCCCTGGTAATAGACGTACAAGCAGAAATAAACGTCCAGCCAGCCGTCGCGGTCGTAATCGGCGACGGCCGCCCCGGTGAAGGCGCCTTGCGGAGGATTGGCGAATTGGAAGGCATCGGGCTTGGCGCGGAATTTTCCGCCGCCCTGGTTCAGAAAGAGCAGCGGGCCACCGGTGCGCACCACGATTACGTCTTGCCGACCGTCGTTATCGAAATCGGCAAACAGCGCGCAAGCGGTATTTTCCAGGATGCCAAGCCCGGAGGCCGCGGTGATATCTTCGAACGTTCCATCACCGCGGTTTCGAAATAGGCGATTCGGCAGCCCTGCCGGCTGGCAGACGTAGAGATCGTCGAACCCGTCGCCGTCGATGTCGGCAAAGGAAACTCCGTTGTGCCCGTAGATGTCGATGCCGCAAGCCCCGTCCAGAACCGTTCGCCAATAGTCGGTCCCAGGAATCAGCTGCGAAACGTAAGAGGGATTACCCCCGAACGTTTGTGCGGCAACATCCACGAATACCGGTGCAAAACAGCGGCTGCGCACCTCGTCGAGCATTCGCCACGTGCTCAACCGCACTTCGCCCGAAGGCAGCAGTTCCCAGTCAAACTCCCAATTGCCCACCCGTTGCTCGCGGTGAAAATGGGGCCCGCTACCCACCAATTCGAAACGTACTCGCGTTTGCAGCAAAATACGCAGGTCGTTCGCCGGCTGTAACGAAGACGCGACGCGGATACGGGTCACCTGAAATTCGGCAGTGACCATCCTGGAGAACGAACTCATGCCGGAACGCCACTGATCGAGAAACGCTGAGCGCTCCAACACCGCTTGTCCAGAGAACGTCATGCGAAAGACTCGCAGAGTCGATCCGGCGCGGACCGATTGCTCCCCGCTCGGTTTGGGAGACGCACCCAAGAAATTGGCGGTCAACACCTTTTCCAGGGCGTCTGTTTTCTGCGGAGACTCCAGAAGTTCGGAACTCCACTCTCTCAAAACGGCTGCGACCTGCTCGTGATATTTCTCGGTGACGAAGTCGTCGGACCCCGCCGGCACCTTCCGCAGCACGGCCTCAAGGTCTCTTGGCGTTCGATAGTGCGGATGGACGTGAAAGTCGTTCGAACCAGGGAGCGGCGCTTGGGAGCGCAACGGTTCGAACAAGCGCAAGCCGAGGCCCGCGGGAAGAAACGCCAGCGAAGCCCCCTGACACGAACAGACAAGGAATTCACGCCGGCCCAGATCGACGAGCCGTTGTTTTTTTCTCGGAACGCTCAGGCCATGCCCTTGTGTTTTCTTGTGCAGAAAGAAAAATCTAACACCCGCGCCATGACCGGTCAACAACGAGCCGCTGGCGCGCACCTGTGGTAAGCTGGCGCAGCGAAAAACACCAAGAAATCCATGAACTGCATGCCGTCGTCACGCCTCTTTCCCCTCGGGTTGTCCCCGGCTAGAGAATTCCATTATTTGAATTGAGGAGAAATATGCCCCAGGCCTCAGAAGTCGTGGGAATCGGAAGCTGTGGAATCGACTATTTCGCGATCGTTCCCCGCCTGCTGGGGGCCGACGAGAAGATCAACGTCAACCGCACGGAAATTCATGCCGGGGGCGTGACCGGCAATAATCTGACGCAGGTCGCGCGGCTGGGGGCGAGCGCCGGCTGGCTCGGGCTCATCGGGGATGACGAAAGTGGGCAACTGATCAGCGCGGCTTTTGCCGAAGACGGACTCGACCTAAGCGGCATAGAAATCGTCAAAGGCGAAAAGTCGACCTTCACGTGGATTCCCGTTGACGCGCAGGGCGACCGTTGCATTTATATGTTCCCCAACATCAATGGGAAACTATCCGCTGAGCAGGTGCGCAACCGGTTCGCGCCGCAAATCAAAACGGCGAAGCACTTTCATACCGAGGCTTCGCAGCTTCCTTTACCACCGATCCTGGCGGGTATGGAGGTGGCGCGCGAAGCGCGAGTGCGCGTCATCTTCGATCTCGATGTTGCGCCGAGCTATTTTGCGCACGCGAAACTCGGCGCGCAGGAAGAACTGATCGCGGCGCTGCAACTAGTGGATGTGCTGAAACCCTGCAAAGCCGCCGCCCGTGAGATTACCGGCGAAACCGATTACGAGAAGATCGCAACCAAGCTTTTGGCCCTGGGACCCAAGATCGTCGCCGTCACGATGGGGGCCGAGGGCTCGCTCATCGCGAGTGCCGGGAAAATGGCACACGTACCGGCGTTCAAAGTGAAGGTGGTGGACAGTACGGGTGCAGGCGACGCGTTCATGGGCGGTCTGTCTTACGCCCTGTTGCAGAACTGGGACCACCAGCGCGTCGGAGTGTTCGCCAACGCCTGTGCCGCCATTTGCTGCACCCAGGTGGGCGCCCGCGCCATGGGCAAGCGCAATGAAGTCATGGCGCTGATCAAGTCGCAGCGTCCGGCGGAGGCGTCTTCGTTCTAGGATCCAGGGCGGCCGCAAGTTGCGACGCTTTAAGTCCAGTCCCTTGGGAAGGAAGTGCGAGTCCCTCGACTCGAAGCCGCACCGCTTTTTCGATGTCCGCAAGGAGAGCCAGCCCGATGTTTGTGCCACACAGTTTTGCTTTGGCGCTGCTGATGATGATCACCAGCGCTGTCTGCTGGGGTTCCTGGGCCAACACCTACAAAGGCGTCAGGAACTATCGTTTTGAGCTATTTTATTGGGATTACGCCGTCGGGATTTTTTTGATCTCGGTAATTCTGGCGTTCACCATGGGCAGCACCCCCGGCGATCCTGCCAGCTTTCTGAACAACGTTCACGCAGCGGACCGCTCAAACATCGTCTCGACACTATTAGGAGGCGCGATATTCAACCTCGCGAATCTCTTGCTCGTAGCCGGCATTGACATGGCGGGCTTGGCGATTGCGTTTCCCGTTTCGATTGGCATCGCCCTTGTCGTGGGCGTGGTATCGAGCTTTGTCCTTCAGCCAAAAGGGAACCCCGGAATCCTCGCTGCGGGCGTGGTTTGCGCGGTCGTAGCGGTCGTACTGGATGGCAAAGCGTACGGCAGCCTCTCCAAGACAAATCATGCCGTCTCAAACAAGAGCATCATCACTTGCGTTGTGTCAGGCGTGCTCATGGGGCTGTGGGCGCCATTCGTCACGCGTTCCATGACCCAAGGAAACACGCTCGGCCCGTACAGCGTCGGCGTGTTCCTGACTCTCGGTGCGTTGTTATCTTGCTTCCTCTGGAACATTTATTTCATGAAGAAGCCGCTGGTTGGCGAGCCGGTCCGTTTGGGAGATTTCTTCCGGGGACCCACGTACGGGTCACTTGCTCGGGCTTATCGGAGGGTGCATCTGGGGTCTCGGCACGGTCTTCAATCTCGTGGCCGCAAGATTCTCCGGCGTCGCTATTTCGTATGCCATCGGTCAGTCGGCGCCTATGGTCGCGGCTCTGTGGGGTGTGCTGGCCTGGAAAGAATTTCAGGGTGCTAATCGCCCGGCCAAAACCTATCTCGGCCTTATGTTCCTTTTCTATCTGCTCGCGATTCTTCTCGTTTCGCTCGCCAATACCGCGAGCTGAGGTAACCGAAGCACGGGTCGGACGGGGCAGGACAACGGACTGTTGCGAGCCACGTTTCTTCAGGTTTGCACGGTACTGCTGGTCATTAGAATTTGGTCGCAGCAGCCGTCCTTTTGGTTCGCGGTGCATCAGACCAACAGACCATTGGGGCGGTGCGGAGCTATGGCGCGATGGATGCTGACTTGTCCAAAATGTAGGCACAAATTCCCGCACAGCGAAATCGATACCGAAATGATCGAGCGATCTTTGCGCGACCCCTTTCGAATCCTGCCGAGACCTGAATTCGCTCCTGAAGGTGAAAAGCGGGCCTGCCCGAGTTGCCAAACCGAGTCGGTGTTTCGGCCATTCCAACTCTTCTACCGCGAAGACAAAGACATATCCGAAGAAATCTAACGTGGCGTGTTCCGGCTGGCCGCAGGACTTCGATGGTTTCGCTCAAGGTGCACCCCTCCCATTCGATCGCAGCACCCGCTCCTAAAATCCAAAATCAGCTTCGTGTCGTATAATCCGCCCGTGATCAGGCAAGACGACTCAGGAAATGGTGAGCGGGGTGTTTCGCAGCGTGGGCTTCAACAGCCAAGTCAAGAATATGCGAGGACAGGCATGAAGGATCAGAAGCGGGCTGAGATGGCGGCCGGTTTGGATGAAATGACGCGGCGGAGATTCCTTACGCGCGTGGGCGGCGGGCTGGTAGCGGGCAATGTGGCGGGGGCCCTGGCTCGGGGTGCCGCTCCGGCGCAACTTGTCGTGCCAGGTCCGCCGGGGAACAAGCTGGGGTGGGCGGTTGTGGGATTGGGGAGCTTGGCGATCAACCAGATTTTGCCGGCGTTTGCGAAGTGCGAGAAATCGAAGGTAGTCGCGTTGGTCAGCGGGCATCCGGACAAGGCGAACAACCTGGCGCTGCGGTATGGGGTCAATCCCAAGAACATTTACAACTACCAGAACTACGATTTGATTCGCGACAACGCGGAAGTGGATGTGATTTACATCGTGCTGCCAAACGGGATGCATGCGGAATATACGGTGCGCGGATTGCAGGCTGGGAAACATGTTTTGAGCGAGAAGCCGATGGCGCGGACACCGCAGGAATGCCAGCAGATGATCGATGCGGGGCGGAAGGCTGAGCGGAAATTGATGGTGGCGTATCGCTGCCGGTACGAGCCTTACAACCTGGAGGCGATTCGAATGGCGCGGTCGGGTGAGCTCGGACCGACGAAGGTGATCGTTTCCGAGCACGGATTCAATATCGGTGATCCCAAGCAGTGGCGGCTGAATAAGGAACTAGCGGGTGGGGGGTCGCTCATGGATATCGGGATTTATGCGCTGAACGCGTCACGATATTTGACGGGCGAAGAGCCAACCGAGTTGACCGCGATGATGTACACGACGCCGGGTGATCCGCGATTTCAGGAAGTCGAAGAGACGATCAACTTTCAACTGCGATTTCCCAGCGGGATTCTGGCGAATTGCTCGTCGAGCTATGGGTACCACTCGCAAAACCGGTACCGCGTGGTGGGGACCGATGGCTGGGTGGAGCTTGAGCCCGCGACGATTTACAGCGGGCTGCGGATGCGAGTCCACAAGAATAATGTGCTGGAAGAGGTTGAGCTGCCGGTCCGCGATCATTTTGCGTTGGAGATGGATCATATGTCCGAATGCGTGATGGGGAACAAAGCGCTGTTGACGCCCGGGGAAGAAGGGCTGCGGGATTTGCGGATTATGATGGCGATTTATGAAGCAGGCAGGACCGGTCGGACGGTGAAGTTGTAGGGTTGCGCCGGGGCCCACCCGTCTCGGTATGTGCGGGGGGCGCGCTTTAAGGCGCCCCCGGGGAGCGCCCCGCGAGCCGGATCCCCGATCGCGCAGGAACCGAGCAACCGAAACGAACGGACGCGGTTTTGATGGGGTTGGCTTATGATGCGTGCATGCGATTGCTCCTGGTGGAAGACGACGCGCGGATCGCTCGATTTGTGGCCAAAGGGTTGCGCGAGCAGTCGTACGCCGTGGACGTTGCTACCAACGGCGACGACGCTTTGTATCAGGCGGCGATCAACGCTTACGATTTAGTTGTGCTCGACGTGATGATTCCTGGACGCGATGGATTTGCGGTGTGCCGGGAATTGCGCGAGGCTGGACAGAAGATTCCGATACTCATGCTCACGGCGAAAGATGCCGTCGAGGACCGCATCGCGGGGCTCGATTTCGGCGCCGACGATTACCTTACAAAACCTTTCGAGTTTCGCGAGTTGTTGGCGCGATTGCGTGCGCTGCTGCGGCGTTCCGGTGAGTTGCGGCCTGCGCGGATCGTAGTGGCGGATCTGGTGCTGGACACCGGTGCGCGGACCGTTTCGCGTGCAGGCGCGGATGTTCCGACGACGACCAAAGAGTACGCGCTGTTGGAATACCTGGCGCGGAACGTGGGCCGCGTGGTGGGCCGCGCGGAAATTGCCGAGCATGTGTGGGAGGAGACGTTCGATCCGTTTTCGAATTTGATTGAGGTATATGTGAATCGTCTGCGGCGGAAGATCGATTTGGGCCGCGCGAAGCCCTTGCTGCAGACGCGGCGCGGGGCCGGCTACATCCTGGGCGACGCTTCGGAAGCGAATCGCGCGGAAAGTGGAAAACAGATCGCGTCGCGAAGTGTGCCGCCCACATCCGCGGGATTGCCGGGTAAGGACCATGCTTGATTCGGTGCGCGTCCGGCTGACGCTGTGGTATTCGGCCGTGCTGGTTTCCGTGCTCATGGTCTTCGCGGGCGCGATGTATCTATTGCTAGCGCGAAACGCGGCGCAAAGCACGGACAGCAACCTGTCCGAACAGGCAGATGCGTTTCTGACCACTGTGGATGCGGAGCTGGAAAGCGATACCAGTTTGCCGGGATTGACACAGGCTGCGAAAGAAGCGATCGCGGAGCATCGGTTTCGCGACGACGCATTTGCTGTTCTTGATCCCAGCGGCGAGATCGTCATCACTTCGGAAGACTTCGCCGATAGCGACGGCCCTCGAAGAGAGTTCCATAGGGAGGTATTTACTTCAAGATCGTTTCAAGGTTTTGTGAGAGCGACCGTGCAGAGCACGCATGCTTTTGGCAATGTGAGAGGAGGTAGAAACGGATATCGCGGCGTGGTGCGACGTTTTGCCGTGGGCAGTCAGGACTTCACACTGGTGGTTTTGCAGTCGCTGCACCGGCAGCACGAAATGTTTAGAGGAATCGCGGAGATGTTCGCCGTCGTCATACCCGTTGCGGTGATCCTGGCTACCGCCGGAGGGTATTTTCTCGCTAAAAAAAGTTTGGCTCCCGTGGTGGCCATGGGTAAGCAAGCGGGGAAGATCAGCGCTTCGAACCTGCACGAACGGCTGAAGATCCGGAACGAGAGCGACGAACTCGGGCATTTGGCAAAATCATTCAACGAGTTGCTGGATCGGCTGGATGTTTCGTTCGAGCAACAGCACCGGTTTATGGCCGACGCTTCGCACGAATTGCGCACGCCGGTAGCGATCCTGCGAGGCGAAGCGGAAGTGTCGTTGTCGCGAGAGGCGCGGTCGCAGGAAGAGTACCGGGAATCGCTGGCAATTGTGAGGGCTGAAGCCGGGAGGCTCTCGCAAATCGTGGAAGATCTGTTTACTCTGGCGCGCGCCGACGCCGGCCAGCATCCGTTGGTGAAGCGTGAATTCTATTTGGACGAACTTGTCGCAGAGGCGGTGCGCTCGGCCCGGGCGCTTGCGCTCGAGAAAGAAATTGCGTTGACCTGCGAGCATGACGAGGAATGCCTGTTTTTCGGCGACGAGGGTCTGCTGCGGCGGATGGTAATGAACCTGGTCGGCAACGCCATTAAGTACACGCCGCGCGGAGGAAAGGTGACCGTGGCGTGCCGCGTAGCCGGTGGTCGCTGTATATTGGCCGTGTCGGACACCGGAGCTGGGATTCCCGGTGAACTGCAGACGCGTATCTTCGATCGATTTTTTCGCGTGGATACGGCCAGGTCTCGCGAGGACGGCGACAAAAGCGGCGCCGGACTGGGATTGTCGATTGCGCGGTGGGTCGTCGAAGCCCACCAGGGCAACCTGGAATTGACGCGATCGGACGCGGCAGGTAGCGTATTTTCGGCGTTCTTGCCCATTTCTCGCGGTTAATCCCCCGTTTATCTTCCACTGCTTAGGCTCGCAACTGGAGCTATGCGCCTGCCTGAAGAACTGCACTGGCCTTTCGATCGGCTTATGAACCGTGGCGTTCTCGTCGCATCGGCTGGTTGTTTTTTTGCCGCCGTATTCATGGCGGCAGTGCCATGCTGTGCTCAGCAAAGTGCGCCGCCGAATGCCCCGGATACCGCAGCGAACGCGAATGTCGAACGGCTTAGCTTGGAGGATGCCATCAGACGGGCGCGGCGGAACGATCCGCAATATCAATCCGCGGAGACCGACGCCGGCATCGCCAGGGAAGATCGCATTCAGGCGCGCGACGGATTGCTCCCCGGCGTGACCTACAACAACAGCGAGGTTTACACGCAAGCGAACCATGGACCGGTCGGCGTGGTCTTCATTGCCAACAATGCGGTGCACGAATATATCAGCCAGGGAAACGTCCACGAGTCTCTGGACGTTTCGACGGTGATGAATTACCGGCGGGCTTCGGCGGCGGGCGCGGTGGCACGGGCGCGAGCGGAGATTGCATCGCGCGGGTTGGTGGTGACCGTGGTGCAGAGCTACTACGGAGTGGAAGCCGCCAAAGAAAAACTGGAGGCCGCGGCGCGAGCAGCCGATGAAGGAGAGAAATTCCTGAAGTTGACGCAGAATCTGGAAAAAGGCGGCGAGGTGGCGCACGCGGATGAAATTAAGGCGGAATTGTTGGCGAACGATCGGCGGCGGCAACTGCGGGAGGCGCAACTTGCGCTGGTGAACGCTCGTCTGGATTTTGCGGTGCTCGTGTTCCCTAATCTGCGCGACGATTTTGAGCTGACCGATGACTTGCACCGGGATATTCCGCTTCCGCTGCTTCTGGAATTTCAAGAACGGGCGGCGCGGGATAATCCGGAGGTGCGCGCGGCGCTGGCGGCGGTGCAGGTTTCGAGCGCCGAAGTGAACGGCGAGAGGGGTGGATACTTGCCTTCACTGAGCGTCGATTATTTCTACGGGATTGACGCTGCGCGCTTTGCAACGAAGACTGACGGAGTGAACAACCTGGGATCGTCGGCAGTAGCGACGGTCAGCATTCCCATTTGGAATTGGGGGGCGACGCAGAGCCGGGTGCGGCAGGCGGAGTTGCGGAAAGCCCAGGCCAAGCGCGAATTATCTTTGGCGCAGCGAAAATTGCTGGCGGAGATTCAGTCGCGCTACGCGGAGGCCGAAGCTTCGCTGAACGAACTCGGCGGGCTACGGAGATCGGTGGAATTGGCGGCGGAGAGTCTTCGATTGGCAGTGCTGCGGTACCAGAATTCGGAGGGGACGATTTTGGAAGTGAGTGACGCGCAGACCGTGAATGCGCAGTCGAATGCGGCGTATCAGGACGGAGCGGTGCGATATCAGGTGGCGCTAGCGACTTTGCAGACCTTGACGGGAGTGTTGAAGACGCAATGAGGCTTCGCGCGGATTTGGCTCGTGGGCGAGGCATCGGGGCGGCAGGCACGCAGATTGGTGCGCTGATCGCCGCGCTCGCGTTGGTTTTAGCCGCGACCACGGTGGGTTGCAGCGCAGAGGAGAAGGAAAAGGAGCCGGTCGTCGCCGTGGAAGCGGCGCCTGCAGAGCGGGGAGCGATTTCGGAGATCGTGTCGGCCGAAACTGTGGTGTACCCGGTGCGGCAGTCGGTGATCACGCCCAAGATTACTTCGACGATTCGGGAATTCTTGGTGCAGCGAGGCAGCAAGGTGCACAAAGGGCAGCTGCTGGCGATTCTGGAGAATGCCGATCTCGCGGCTGCGGCGGAGCAGAGCAAAGGGGAATTCGAGCAGGCGGAAGCTGGTTACGCGACGACGATCGGGGCGGGAGTGCCACAGGAGATGCAGAAAGCGGAGTTGGATGCAGCGGCGGCAAAAGCGGGCTACGAAGCGGCGCAAAAAGTGTACGACAGCAGGAAGGAATTGTTTCAGCAAGGCGCACTGCCACGACGCGATCTGGACGCCGCGCAGGTGGCTTTGGCGCAGGCGAGAACACAATCCGATGTTGCCGAGCGGCAACTCGCGGATTTGAAGCGGCTCGGCGAGCAGCAAGCGTTGAAGTCGGCGAACGGACAACTAGCGGCCGCTAAGGGAAAATTGATGGGTTCGACGGCGGCGTTGAGTTACTCGGAGATTCGCAGCCCGATCGATGGCGTGGTAACGGACCGGCCGCAATATGCTGGAGAGCTTGCGGCAGCAAATCAGCCGCTCATGACATTGATGGATCTTTCGAAGCTGATTGCGAAAGCGCATATTTCGCGAGTGGAAGCGGCGTCATTGAAGGTAGGGGATCCCGCGGACGTGTTGGCAGCGGGAGTAGACGATCCAATTCACGGCCGCGTAAGTCTGGTGAGCCCGGCGCTTGATCCGGGCAGCACGACGATTGAGGTGTGGGTGGAAGTCGCGAAGCCGGATCCGCGATTGAAGCCGGGAATGACGGCGCAGGTCACGATGGTGGCGAAAACGGTGAAGGACGCGCTGGTGGTGCCGGCAACGGCGGTGTTCCGAACCGCGGAGGGCGCGGACTACTTGATGGTCGCCGGTTCGGACGAGCACGCGCACCAGAAAATCGTGAAGGTGGGCGTGCGGAGTGGCGATCGCGTTCAAATCGTGAGCGGGCTAGATCCCGGCGAGAAGGTGATCGATTCCGGCGGCTACGGATTGCCCGACAAAACGCAAATCAAATTGCAGGAACCTGCCCCGTCAAAGGAAGCCGCTGGCGGCGACAGAGCGGGTACGGCCGACGATTCGGCCAAGCCCGACACTTCGCGCCCTGACAAATCGGGTAAGGAGTGAGCGCGATGCCGCCGGATTCGCACGCGGGTCGTGCTGTGGACCAGCCCTTCGAAAATAACGACAACAACCTTCCGTGGTTTCAGAGACTGTCACGGCCCATTTTGTTTTTGACCGTCAGCCTGGTCTTGGTCGGGATTTACCTGGCATTTTCCATTCCCGTGTCGGTATTCCCGAGCACCGATTTCCCGCGAGTCGTGATCGGCGTGGACAACGGGGTGATGCCCATCGATCAGATGCTGGTCACCATCACGCGTCCGCTCGAAGAAGCGGTGAACAGCATTCCGGGGCTGCAAAAGGTCAAGTCGATTACCAGCCGCGGGTCTGCGGAAGTGGATTTGTTTTTCGACTGGAACGTCAACATGGTGCAGACGTTGCAGTTTGTGGATGCGGTGGTGGCGCGCGCGGAAAGCGAACTTCCACCGGCGGCAAAGATTGAGACGCACCGGCTGACCTTCGCGACTTTCCCGATACTTGGTTATAGCTTGACGTCGGAAACCGTGCCCCAGACGAAGTTGTGGGAAATCGCAACGTACGACATCAAGCCACGTTTGAACCGGCTCGACGGCGTGTCCACGGTGCTGGTGCAAGGCGGGCGGGTGCCGGAGTTCCAGGTTACACCCGAGCCGGCGCAATTGTTGTCGTCCGGCGTGACGGTGACCGACCTACTCGAGGCGATCCGGCGCACCAATCTCATCGACTCGCCCGGCTTGATCGAGAACGACCATCAACTTGTGTTGGGGCTGGTAAGCGGGCAAGTGCATTCGCCGGAGGAAATTGGGGAAGTTGTCGTGAAGACGACGGCGGCGGGCGTGCCGGTGCGCGTGGGAGACGTCGCGAAGGTCACCGCTTCGGTACAACCTGTGTACACGATCGTCACGGCAAATGGAAAGCCTGCGGTGCTCATCAGCGTGGATCGTCAGCCTTACAGCAACACCGTGGCGGTGGCGGACCAAGTTCATGCGCAGATTGAGGAGTTGAGAGCGTCGCTTCCGCCGGGAATACACCTCGAGGCCTTCTACGATCAGTCGACGATTGTGCACGACTCGATTGCGAGCGTGCGGGACGCCGTGCTCTTGGGATTGTTGCTGTCCTCGGCGATTCTAGTGCTGTTTCTCAGGGATTGGGGAACCTCGGTAGTCGCCGCGCTAGTGATTCCCGCGACGCTGTTCCTGACGTTTATCGTTTTGAAGTTGACCGCGCAAAGCTTCAACTTGATGACGCTGGGAGGGCTGGCCGCGGCGGTGGGGCTGGTGATCGACGATGCCATCGTGGTGTTGGAGAACATCGTGCTGCACCGGGATGCCGGAGAGGATCGCTTGCAAGCGATTCAGAGCGCGTTGCACGAGATGATGGTGCCGCTGATCGGTTCGACGGTGACGCCGATCGTGGTTTTTCTCCCGCTGATTGCCATCACCGGGGTGACCGGTGCGTTTTTCCGCGCGCTCGCGGTGACCATGACGGTGTCTTTGTTCAGCTCGTTGCTGCTGGCGCTGACCTGGACGCCGACGCTGAGCCAGTATCTGGTGATGCGCAAGGTAGCATCGGCTAAAACCAAGAGCGAGGCGAAGCAACAACCTCGGTCTGACAGTGAAGCACTACGCGCGGCAGAGCTGCTGGCCGACCAGGAACCGGAACCTTCGGGTTTCTTCGGCCGGATCGTGGAGTTCTACACGCGTTTGTTGACGGGGGTATTGCACCGGCCGTGGGTCCTGGTGGCAAGCTCGGTCGTGATCGTGCTCCTATCCTATGGTTGCTACCGGTTTCTCGGCACCGATCTGCTGCCGGCGATGGATGAAGGCGGATTCATTCTGGATTACTACACGCCGGCGGGAAGCTCGTTGACCGAGTCCGATCGGATCCTTGGTCACATCGAACAGATTCTCCGCTCGGTTCCCGAAGTGGAGAACACGTCACGGCGAACGGGACTGCAGCTCGGCCTTGCTGCGGTGACCGAAGCGAATCGCGGCGACTTCACCGTGAAATTGAAGCGCAAGCGAAGTCGCGATATCGACGACATCATGGAAGATGTTCGGGAGCAGGTGGAACACAGTGAGCCTGCCGCTAAAGTGGAATTCGTGCAGGTGTTGCAGGACATGATCGGCGATTTGACGAACGAGCCGGAACCTATCGTGATCAAGATGTTTTGCCAGGATCCCAAGTTATTGGCGCAGAGCGCGCCGCGGGTCGCCGAAGCCATTCAGAAGGTGCCCGGCGTGGTCGACGTGCTGAACGGAATTGAGAATACGATCAGCGGCCCGGCGTTGACGTTTCAGGTGAATCCCACGGTAGCTGCGCGCGCGGGCTTCACACCCGAAGAAGTGGGAGTGGATGCGGCTGCGATTCTGGAAGGAGCGCCAGCGGCAACACCCATGGTGCTGAACGATCGCGTGTATCCGATTCGGGTGCGCTTTCCCGAGGCGAATCGCTCTTCGCTGGAGCGTATGAACAACACGTTGCTCACGAGCGCCTCGGGAAAGTCCGCAACGCTCGGGTCGCTGTCGGTGATGGCTTCCGATCCGGGGCAGACAGAAATCACGCGCGAAAATCTGCAAAGATTGGTCGAGGTGACAGGGCGACTCGAAGGAGTTGATCTTGGGAAGGGAATCTCGGGAGTAAAGAAAGTAGTGAATGACTTGCACTTACCCCCGTCGATCCGCATTGAGTACGGAGGTACCTACCAGGAACAGCAACGCTCGTTTCGCGACCTTTCGATGGTGCTGGCGCTGGCGGTGCTTCTACTTCTTGTCGTGTTGCTGTTCGAGTTTCGGACCTTTTCGGCTCCATTAGCGATTCTCGCCTCCGCATTGCTTTCCACCTTCGGGACGTTTTTCGCATTACTGATCACGCGGACCACGTTTAATGTAGCGTCATTCATGGGCATGATCATGGTGGTCGGGATCGTGGCCAAGAACGGTATCTTGTTGCTAGACGCAGAGAATCGTTTTCGAGCCGTGGGTTCCTCGCTGCAAGACGCGCTCGTGCAAGCCGGAAGACGAAGATTGCGGCCTATCGTGATGACGGCACTCGCAACGATCGCCGGAATGTTGCCGCTAGCCTTTGCGATTGGCGCGGGCTCGCAAATGTTGCAGCCGCTGGCCGTCGCGGTCATCGGGGGCTTGTTGAGTTCCATGGTTTTGTCTCTGATCTTCACACCGGCAATTCAGTTTTTCCTGCAATCAAGAAAAACCATCAGCTCGTAGATCAAACCCTGTCGTAACACCCGATTCACACGATGTTCATAAAGAGTGGCCTAAAATCCCCCGGGGAAATCGTCCATGAACGTTCTAGTCGTTGAAGACGACGCGGAGATGGCGGAGCTGTTGGTCCGCGGGCTTCGCGAGGAGTCCCACGAGGTGGATCTCGCGCGAGACGGCCGGGCAGCCCTGGCCCTGTCGAGCGACGGCGATTTCGACGTCATCCTGCTCGATGTCATGCTGCCGGAGATGAATGGCCTCGAAGTGGCCAGGCAGTTGCGCTTGCGCAGAGAGCAAGTCCCGGTGCTGATGCTCACCGCGCGCGACGCTCTACCCGATATCGTGAAAGGCCTGGATGCCGGCGCGGACGACTACATGACGAAGCCATTTTCGTTTGTGGAACTCCTGGCGCGAGTGCGCGCTTTGGGGCGGCGACGGGCCGAGAGACCGAAAAATGTGCTCGAAGTGGAAGATGTGGTTTTGGATGCCACAACGTACCGCACGTTTCGTGGCGGGCGGGAGATCTATCTTTCGCTGACGGAATTCCGACTTCTGGAGCTGCTGGTTAGAAACCGAGGGGTGGTCGTATCGCGTCACGCCATATTGGAAACACTTTGGGGAAACCGCCGCGACATCGGTGAAAACACGATCGATGCGTTCATCCGGTTGCTGCGACGGAAACTGGACGACGGACCGCGGACAAAATTGATTCAGACGCACCGAGGGTTTGGGTATTCGGTAGGAGCATTGAACTGAGATTCAACGTTACAATCCGGGCACGGCTGACGGCGCTATACTGCATTGTTCTGGCATTGTCGTTTGCAGTTTTCTTCTGGATCAGTGATATAGGATTCCGTCGCAGCATCGAAGCCACCGTTAACGACGCCTCCCGGACAAATCTTGAGACGATCCAACGGCTCCTGCAAAGCAAGGCGGAGTCCGGAAACGACAAGATTCGCCATGAACTTCGGGAGCTTTCGGACTTATGGGCGAATGGCGCGCTGTTCGAGGTCGCTGACGGAAATGGAGGCTGGATCTTTCGATCGCCGCGCTTCCTGCTGGCAAAAACGCCTTTGCCTGCGGTTCAAGATCGCGACATAACATTCTTTACCACCAATCTTGATTCCTTCCAGTATCGAATTGCCCTCCAGAGAGTGGACCTCGCCGGCAAGAGTTATGAGATTCATGCGGCGGTGCCCACCGAGCCTTTCGATCAAGCGCTGGATCATTTTCGCTCCATTGAACAAGAAACCCTGCCGGTGCTGGTGTTGCTGGCTTCCTTCCTGGGTTATTGGCTAAGTGGAAGGTCCTTGGCGCCTGTCAATCGCATCATCGAGACCGCGAAGTCCATCGGCGTGCAGAACCTTTCCCGCCGATTGGAGCTCCCGAGGGCCCAGGATGAATTGCGGCGTTTGACGGAAACCTTGAACGCCATGCTGGAGCGCATCGAGAAGTCGGTTGCGCGGATTACGCAGTTTACGGCGGACGCGTCGCACGATCTGCGCACGCCGGTCGCGGTGATCCGTGCCACCGCGGAGATCACCTTGAGGAGACGGCGCACGGACAGCGAATACCGGGCGGCGCTTTCGAAGGTTTTGGAGACTTCGGAGGAGACTTCGGAACTCATTGAGAATCTTCTCACCCTGGCCAGAGCAGACGCCGGTGCCGTCAGCATGGACATGCACACACTCGATCTCGCAAAGCACGTCCTGAAGGCGAAAGAGCGCGGCGCGGTGCTATCGGCCGACAAGACGCTCGATGTCACGGCGCGCACGCCACCGAAACCGGTATGGATCGAAGCCGATGCGATCGCGATCGATCGTCTTCTCCTGATCCTGGTGGACAACGCCGTGAAATATACGCCTACGGGAGGACGCTGCGAAATCGAGCTATCGCGCGAGGGAGAACAAGCGCAAATCATGGTGCGGGACACCGGCATCGGTATTTCCGTGAACGACCTTCCTTCGATTTTTGAGCGGTTCGTGCGCGCTGACTCTACGCGGTCGCGGGAAACGCGCGGGGCCGGCCTGGGTTTGGCGATCGCGCGTTGGATCACGGAAATGCACGGCGGCACGATTGCGGTGGAAAGCGAAATCGGTGTTGGTTCTGCTTTTCGCGTGAGTTTTCCGGCGTTGCGGGAACAACGCAATGCCATTGATTTGAACGAGATGCCCGCTGTGGCGTCGCGAATCTGAAACATTTTCAGGCTCTATTTAACCATTCCTTCATCTTCATTCACCGCTCGTTCGCAGTGTTACGGCTAATGTCAGCAACAAATAGGTGAAGCGCAAGCTGCGATTGTCTGTCGAGGCCTGGTTTCAGCGCGGTTTTCTCGAGATTTGTAGCGGAGGGGTTTCATTTATGCGTTCCAGGTTCACGAAGAGCAAAATTCTGGCCGTAGTGTTTGCGATGTTGGTGAACGCAATCCTTGCTGGCGCCGCGTTGGCGCAGAGTGGCAAAGGCGCGATCAACGGCCGGGTCGTGGACGACTCCGGCGGCGCACTGCAAGGTGCCAGGATCGTGCTCCAGCCTTCGGGTACCACAACGGCAACGAGCGATCAGGGCGAGTTCAGCATTCCGGACTTGGCGCCGGGCGACTACACTGTCAGCGTGTCCTACGTGGGGTTCGCCAATTTCTCAAAAAACGTGACCGTCACTGCCGCGCAGACCTTGCGCCTCGATGTTGGGCTTAAAGTGGCCGCCCAAAACCAACAGGTTGTCGTCACCGCCGAGCATGGGGAAGCCGAAGCCGTCAATCGCGAACGCATCGCCGACAACATCCTGCAGGTAACGCCAGAAGAGGTAATCACGAGTCTCCCGAACGCTAACATCGCGGATGCAGTGGGCCGGCTGCCGGGCGTTACCCTCGAGCGCGACGAAGGGGAGGGCAAATATATTCAAGTACGCAGCCTTGAGCCGCGTCTCACCAACGCCACGATTGACGGAGTCAATGTGCCTTCGCCCGAGCCCGGCGTCCGTGAAATCAAATTCGATGCCATGCCCGCCGACCTGGTCGAATCCGTGGAAGTCAACAAGACCCTCCAGGCGAATATGGACGGCGACGGCATCGGGGGTTCCGTGAATATCGTCACCAAGACCGCCGGAGAGCGACCTACCCTTTCCTTCGCCGGCGGCGGCGGCACGAGTCTGATCCAGAGCAACCGCAACCTCGTGCAGACATCGGGAACCGTGGGGCAGCGTTTCGGCCAGGACAAGCGCTTTGGAGTTCTGTTCGGGGGCTCCTATGACTGGAACGGCCGCGGCATCGATGATATCGAGCCGGTTCCGGACGTGGCGACATTTGCTGATGGCACGAGTGCACGTTATTTCGATACGCAGGACATTCGCGAATACAGTTACAAGCGCAGCCGTTGGGGACTCACCGGTAGCGCCGACTATAAATTTTCGGAAAATTCCAGCATCTACATTCGCGGAATTTACTCCAATTTCCACGATTACGGCGACAAATGGGTCTACACGCTGACCGACAACACTGCGGGAATCGGGCTCGACAATAGCAATGGGTGCGCGACAAGCGGTGGAGTGACTGCCTCGCCTTGCACCGGTGTGCCTGCTTTCAGTGAGTCCAACCGCGTCCCGTTATTCAAGATCGGAAGCATTCTCCTGGGCGGCAAGCGCGATTTCACAAGCTCCTGGTTCACCTGGGATGTTTCGGTTTCTCGGTCAGAGCAGCTCAAATCCGGGGGTGACGAAGGCGCGGATTTCGCAACCAATGCCACGTACAACAACCTCTATCCGAACGGCAGCAGCTGCCAATTCAGTCCCGCGCTCACCACGAAACAGTACATCCCGCAGTGGACTACGGGCTGCTTCACCGAAGCCTATGCGCCGGCGAATTACGATTTGGCAGACATAACCACTTCGTTCGGGAAATCACCTCAGCTGAACCTGCAGTTTACCGCGGCGTACGCGAAGCGCTACCACCTCGGCTCGCACCTCTCGACGATCGAGATTGGAGGGAAATTCCGTAACGCGCACAAGTTCGATGATTCCTATACACCGGAGTACCAGCCCAACGGTTCGGTGCCAATGACGCAATTTATCGGACCGGTGGTGAACAACGACTACTACTTCAACAATTACAAGTTCGGACCGACCACCGATTGGACCAAGGTCATCAATTATCTGAACGCGAATTCGTCGGCCTTCTCGCTGGTACCCGGCACCGTCGGCGCGAACCCGGGGAATTTTGATTTAGTGGAAAAGGTATCGGCCGGCTACGCGATGGACACCATCGATTTCGGCAGGTTTCGCGTAGTGGCTGGCTTGCGCGTCGAAGGAACCAATCTGAACACGCTTGGCTTTGACGTTCAGGCCAACACGCTGTCGTTCCAACAGAGCGGGTCCTACGTCAGCTTACTCCCGAGCGCGTCCGTGCGATACGATCTGGGGCATGACACGGACTTGCGAGTGGTTTATAGCCGAGCGCTGTCGCGTCCCGATCCTCAAGACATTGCGCAGTCGCTGTCGGTGACTCTGAACCAGACGCCACTTTTGGCGTCCTTGGGGAATCCCGCCCTTAAAGCGGAAAAGGCCAACAACTACGATGTTCTTGTGGAGCATTACCTGAAGCCCTTCGGCATGATTCAGGCAGGTTTTTTCTATAAACAGTTGTACCAGCCGATTGTGACGCAATCGTTCTTACAGCAGAACTACAGCCCGGACCCGACCAACTCCTTCTACCCGACGGGAACGTGGCTGGTAACGCAGCCCGTCAATGCCGGAAGCGGCTGGCTGGCGGGCGCCGAGGTTGCCTACCTGCAGCATTTCACCTCGCTGCCGGGAGTTCTTGGCGGCTTGGGCCTCACCGCCAACTACGCCTACACGGATTCTCAAGCGAGCGGCCTGCCGGGACGTTCTGACAGCCCGAGACTTCTGCGACAGGCGCCGAACACGTTTAACATCAGTCCCACGTTCGATCGCGGACGGCTTTCCATTCGCGTCGGCATGACCTACAACGGGGCCAGCATCTATGCCTATCAATACCAGGACGGCACCGGCGGCTCGAGCCCCACGCCCGGCGGGCTTCGCGGCCCGGATGGTGACAATTATCTTTACGCCCACTTTCAGCTCGACGCGCAAGGAAGCTTCCGCCTGAAATATGGGTTTACGGTCATCGCGTACGGGCAAAACCTCACCAACGAGGTATTTGGGTTCTACAACGGCCAGCAGCAGTACCTGGTGCAGCGCGAATACTACGGACCGACCATTGCGATGGGCATGCGCTGGTCGCCTGCGCATGAAAAATAAAGAGTTCGGCAGATTCTCCAAGAGCAGGCGAGCAGTGCGAGCGCGAGTCTCAGGCTTGACTTACATGCCGGAATCGGGCACAGCAGTGCTGTACCCCTACAGGTGGTTTTGGGTTGTCCGGCGTTTTTCGCTCGTATCTGTAAATCGTCATCGAATGTCTTGTGAAAGTTGGTTCTGATGAAGAAGAGTCTCGCGGTCTTCCTGTTTCTGTCGGCGGGACTGACTGTGGCTCGCGTTTCGGTGAGCAATGCGAATAGCGCTTCCGCTTCCACGCCGACCGAAGAGGACGCCGTTCTTGTCGGAGCGGGAGACATCGCGGACTGTTCGGATTTGTCTGGAGCGGAAGCCACCGCGAAGCTTCTGGAAGCGATTCCGGGCACGGTGATGGCGGTGGGCGACCTGGCCTACCCGGACGGCACGCCAGCGAATTTTGCATGCTACGACAAGACATGGGGCCGTGTGAAAACGCGCACACGTCCCGCGGTCGGGAACCATGAGTTTCACTCCATCGGCGCCACATACTATTTCAGCTATTTTGGCGCCGCCGCCGGAGACGCCACGAAGGGCTACTTCAGTTACGAACTGGGCGCGTGGCACGTCATCGTGTTGAATAGTGAGTGTGCCGCGATCGGTGGTTGCGAGGCGGGTTCGAAGCAAGAGCAGTGGCTACGCGCGGACCTCGCCAGTCACCCGGCGGCGTGCACACTCGCGTATTTTCACAAGCCGCTGTTTAGTTCCGGCGGCGCGCACGGAGACGCCCCTGAATTCAGACCTTTCTGGCACGCGCTCTATGAAGCCCACGCCGACGTGATCGTGAATGGGCACGATCACGACTACGAGCGATTCGCGCCACAGAGTCCGGAGGCCAAGGCGGATGCTGCGCGCGGCATCCGCGAGTTCGTCGTGGGCACCGGCGGAAAGAATCATCGTCCGTTCGGCGCGCCTCACGCGAACAGCGAAGTCCGCAACGCCGATACGTTCGGTGTCCTGAAACTTACGCTGCGACACGGTGCTTATGACTGGCAATTCATTCCCGAAGCAGGGAAGACCTTCATCGACGCAGGCAGCGGCAAGTGTCACTGATCACGGGCTTGCGATCCGTTACGAAAGCCAGCCTCTGCTTCTCCGGCGCCACTCGTCAGCGCACGCTGGTTGTGAGAATGGACCGCGAGCAAGCAGCAGCGCAAGGCAGATGGTTAGGGCGGCATTGTCGGCATGTTTTCATCGAGATGCCGCGCCGTTGATCTGCCGCTCTTGCAGGCCCTTACCGAGTCCATGTCGTATTGCGTAAGAGCGCACCCCGGTGTCTTGGGCGTCCTAAGGACTCCGCCGTCGCCGATTTTCTGCTGTTTGGACTCAACTACAACGAAGCGAGGACAACCCTCCAGGCGTATAGCGGTTGCCTTCCGCCCAGTGCCGGACGGTGTCGCGCGATGGTCTCGCGGTGCGCCGATACTGGATACCCCAACCAACCAGCGCATCCGATACCGCCACCTCGCCTTCCTGCGACACTGTGCTAGCATCTTTTTGCACCTGCAGTCCTCGCGCTGGTAACGCAATGGTTGTGGTTGACGGGTAGACTTCGTGCCGTGCCCTCGTAACCCAAGCCCCGGGCCCCGGTACGCGTGACACCAACCCGTCTTCCGTTCAACACGTGCCGTGGTCCAGCTGCGCTCGATCATCCAGGAGGGCAGTTCCCATGCAGACGAAGTCCCGCAGGACTAGGATCGCTTGGTATGCCGGCTTGGCCGTCCTCGCCTCATGGGTTTGCTTTCTCTCCCGTCCGAGCAAAAAGCATTGGCTTGCAGGCCCCTCCGGGCGCCCGGCCAGCGCCGGCGGGCCTTCTAAGGGAGCCCCTCACCAGGTGCCCGCTGCGGCTTACTCCAACTTTCCGTTGCAGTTTGAAGAGAACCAGGGGCAGACCGCGCGCGAGGTCCGCTTTGTATCCCACGGGAGTGGATACGAACTCTTTTTGACGCCCGACGAGGCCGTGCTCGCGCTGCACCCCAAACGCCCGCTCGATCTCTCCGCGACGCACCGCATGGCTTTCTTCCGGGCGAGGCGCGAGGCACGCAAAGCCGCGAAGACCTCGGTGTTGCGACTGCGGCTAGCCAATGCCAACAAAGACACCAGGATTGCCGGGATGGACCGGTTGCCGGGAAGAGTGGACTACTTTCTCGGCGGAGACCCTGCAGCCTGGCGAACGAATGTTTCCTCCTATGCCCGCGTGAAGTACGCCGACGTTTATCCGGGCGTGGACCTGGTTTTTTATGGCAATCAGCGGCGGCTGGAGTACGACTTCCTTGTTGCCCCGGGAGGCGATCCGAAAGCGATCGCGCTGAACGTGGAAGGTGCGCGGAAGCTGCGATTGAACGCTCGCGGGGATTTGCTGGCGAGCGTCGCTGGCGGTGAGGTCGAACTCCAGAAGCCCGTGGTGTATCAGCAGATTCGTGGGGAGCGCCGGAAAATTGCCGGCCACTACACAATTTCGGGAAATCATCGCGTGACCTTTGCGGTCGCGAAATACGATCGCAGCGAGCCGCTGGTTGTCGATCCTGTGCTGATTTATTCGACGTACCTGGGCGGGGAAAGCGACGACACCGGACTGGCCATTGCGCTCGATTCGCTGGGTGACGCTGCTGTGACCGGTGCGACCAATTCGCTGCAATTTCCTACCACCGCCGGGGCCCTCACCCCGGGCCCCCTGACGACCAACAACGGACTGGTTTTTGTAACGCAGATGGACCCCACCGGCACCCATCCACTTTATTCCTCCTATGTGGGCGGGACCGGTGGGGAATTTGGACTGAGCGTCGCGTACGACAGCACCGGGAATATCTTTGTGGCCGGAGAAACCGATTCGACCGACTTTCCCACCACCGCGAATGCTTTGAAGCAGGGTCCCAACGCAGGAAATACCAACGGAACCAGCTTTATCTTTGAAATCAATCCAGCCGCTTCTGGCACGGCTTCGCTCGTGTATTCGTCCTACCTGGGCGGTACCCAGGGCGGCGCAAACATCACCGAATTCGGAAACGGGGTCGCTACCGACAGTACCGGCGCGGTCTACGTCGTCGGAATCACGGCATCACAACCAGGAACCGCGTTGGCGAATTTTCCGGTTACCACGTCGGCCTTTCAGTCTGTGCCGGATCCCAGCAATACCAGCGGGACCGGCTTCATCACCAAGCTGGACACGACCCAATCAGGAAGCGCGTCGCTGCTTTATTCCTCCTACTTGAGTGGCAATGGGGCCGACGCCGCTGGTCCTGGTTTTGGGGACGAGCCGTTGGCCGTTGCCGAGGACTCCGCGGGCAACACCTATATCGCTGGGTCAACGACGTCCACAAACTTCCCGACAACTACCGCGTCCCCGAGCTTCCCTACGGTTAGGACCGCGTTTCAACCGACCCCTCCTGCAGCGGTAGCCGGAGGCACGGTGTTCATCTCGCGGTTCGACACTACCCAATCCGGAGCCGCATCCCTCCTCTATTCGAGCTATGTCGGAGGCGACAGCGCCGATTTCGGCGATGCCATCGCCGTTGGGCCTTCCAACGTCGCGTACCTGACCGGCTCGACATCGTCGCTGCTTTTTCCGACTACGGCGGGAGCGTTTCAGACCACCGGCAACACGAACAGCGTCGCTTTTATCGCGTTGTTAGACACGAGTATGAACGGAAGCGCCGGCCTCAGGTATTCGACGTTCCTGGGCGGATCCCAGACGAATACGGCATTTGGCATCGTCGCGGACGCCTTGGGAAACGCCTACGTAGCCGGGGAAACGCAGGGCGCCGATTTCCCGGTGACTCAAGGCGCGCTCGAGCCCAGCCCCGCCTCAGGATCTCCCGGCGAAGGCTACGTCACCAAATTGAACCCCGGCGGACACCGCGCTGCGGACCTGGTGTACTCGACGTACTTTGGCGGAGGTGGAGCAAATGGCAACACCGATGAAATCGATGGCATCACCCTAAACCCCGCGACCAACTACGCTTATGTCACGGGTCACACCTTCTCCCCAGCTAGTTCCTTTCCCATTGCACCGAGTCCGGGTGCTTTTCAGGCGACCCTGGACGGCCCGTCGGACGCGTTCATCGCCGAGCTGACGCTGCTGCCGACTTTGGCGGTGTCTCCGACGAGCCTGACCTTTGGGCCTCAGGTGGTCGGCACAACCACGCCCGCGCAAACGGTGACGCTGACAAACAACACCAGCACCGCGACCGCGTTTACCAGCGTTACTGTCACAGGAGGCTCACCCGCCGCCGCGGGCATGGACTTCACATCGCCCTCGAATACCTGCGGAACCAGTATCGCGGCTGGCGCTTCCTGCACTATCAGCGTCGTGTTCACACCATCGACAGCGGTTGTGGAAATGGCCAACCTGGTCATCACAGACGCGGACGTGTCGAATCCTCAGACCGTGACACTAACCGGAACGGGCACGAGCAGCCCATTGACGGTTGCTCCGACAAGCCTGGTATTCGGCTCTCAACCGCTCGGCTCGGCGACGCCTGCCCAAAAGGTTACGCTGACCAACGGCTCCAACGCCGCGATCGCGCTTACCAGTGCGGTAGTTTCCGGCGGAGCGCCGGCGGCGGCCAACACGGACTTCACGGCCACGAATACTTGCGGTTCGAGCATTGCAGCGAGCACGTCGTGCGCGATCAGCGTTGTCTTTAAGCCGTCGGTTGCCGCAGCTGAGACCGCGAACTTGGTAATTACCGATGGAGCCTTGACCAGTCCTCAGACGGTAGCGCTGACGGGCACCGGCACGAGCAGTGCAGCGAGTTTTACGGTCACCGCGTCGCCGACCACGCTAACGGTCGCTCAGGGTGCCAGCGGTACGTTTAAGGTGACCTTGACGCCTGCGGGAGGATTCAATCAGGCGGTGTCGCTGGCTTGCACGGGCGCACCGTCGAACTCGACATGCACCGCTGCACCGACGTCAGTGACCCCGACCGATGGCGTCACTCCGGTCAGCGCCACGGTAACCGTGGCCACTACCAGCCCGTCGATTGTTACGCCTCCATCGGCGACGCCGGATCTGCCCGTCTTGCTATGGCGTACCGGGCCACCGGTGCTTGTATTTTCGCTGTTGTTGTTCTTGGCTCGGCGTCAAAGGTTCGCGGTCCGGCTGGGCATGGCCGCTGCCATGGTCGGGTTCCTGGCGGTCGCTGGTTGCGGTGGTCACAACACGTCAACCGGTGGAACGCCGCAGGGGAACAGCACTCTGACGGTGACCGGTACGTCGGGAAGTCTAAAAGGCTCGGCGACTGTTTCGTTAACCGTAAATTAAATCCACCCATCAAATCCGCGCGATTCAAAGATGAAATTGGTCCGCGGCGACGAGGCTGCGGGCCAATTTTCGTTTTGAGTTTTTTGATTGTGGCGCACGCGGGTCCGCGATAACGATGCAGCATCGACGCGACGTTAGGGTATTTAGCTTACTTTTGGGGTGCTCGGCGGACCAGGGTGTTTTCCAGAAACAGGTATTCGATGCCCGTACCCAGGAAGGTGTCGATGGCTTCGCGAGGGGTGTTTACGATGGGCTGCCCTTTGACGTTGAAGCTCGTATTCAGGACCATTTCGCGGCCCGTGGTTTTCCCGACGGCTTTGAGCAGGGTGTGAAATTCGCAATTGTCCTTGGCGGAAACGGTTTGCACGCGCGCGGAACCGTTCACGTGGGTGATGGCGGGAAGTTGGGCGCGAAATTGCGGGCGAACGTCGGCGGTCATGATCATGTACGGCAATTCCATCCCGCGCGGGACCTCGAACCAGTCCTGCACTTGCTCGAGAGAGACAGCCGGAGCAAAGGGGCGGAAGGCTTCGCGCATTTTGACCATCGCGTTGATGCGGTCGCGCATTTCGACGTGGCCTGGATCGGCGAGGATGCTGCGGTGACCTAGGGCGCGCGGGCCGAACTCCATGCGGCCTCGATACCAGCCAAGGACCCGCCCATCTTTAATAAGCTTGGCGGCTTCGGCGCAGGCTTCTTGCAAAGTGGCGAATCGGGTGACCTCGATGCGGCCGCCCGTTTCCTGGATGGCAGCCTCGATTTCAGATGGCGTTGCGGCGGGACCGTAGAAGGGGACAGGGAAGCGGTAGTTGCGCACCCCGCCGTTGCGCGACCCGCGCCACAGAGCGGCACCCAACGCCGTGCCATCGTCGCCAGCCGCTGGCTGAACGTAGATCTCGTCGAAACTTCCTGATTGAAGCAGCCGCCCATTCGCCGTGCAGTTGAGCGCTACGCCTCCAGCCATAGCCAGCCGCCGCAAGCCGGTGGCGCGGCCGAAGTGTCCGCAAATGTGCAGCATCACTTTGTCGAGGCATTCCTGCAGGGCGGCGGCGACGTCGCGATGATCGTCGGTGATTTCCGAGTCCGGAGTGCGGCTAGGGATGAGGTGCTCTTCCAGGTAGCGGCGTGTCGCTCCGTAGGTCTCGCGGTCCTCGCGTCGTTCGTTCAAGCGCAGGAGGGGAATTTTGATCGTGCCATTGTCGAGCAGTTCGACGGTTTGCTCGAAAAAGTGGCGATAGCGTGCAGGATTCCCGTACGGCGCCAATCCCATGATCTTGTATTCGTCGGAATTGAAATCGAAGCCCAGGTGCAACGTAATGACCGAATACAGGATACCGATGGAATCCTTCGCGGTGATTTCCTGCAATTTGTCGATCTGATTGCCGTGCGCGTGGTAGGCGGTGGCGCTGTGCGCTTCGCCCATCCCGTCGATGACGACGATAAGGGATTCGTCCCAGCCGGACGTGTAGTACGCGCTGGCCGCGTGGGCGAGGTGATGATTGACTTGATGGACTTTTTCGGCGGGGAAGCCTGGAACGTGCTGCTTTACCTGCTCGAGCAATTTCTCTTTTGAGAAGACCTGATCGTACTGCTCGGCGCTGGTGGTATCGAGCAGAAACGCGGCGCGATAAGGAGTGTAGTCAAAGCCGTGAGCGATCTCATCGACGCTTTCCGCCTTGATTCCAGCGGCGTCCAGACAATACTGAATCGCGCCGATCGGGAAGTCGCCGGTGTGCTTCTTGCGGCTGAAGCGTTCTTCTGCGGCGCCGGCCACGACTTCGCCATCGATGAGTAATACGGCCGCGGAGTCATGTCCTTGCGAAATGCGATACTCGCGTTCCTCCAGTCCGGGCCAGTGCGCCTTTTTGAACGGAATGGAGTTCTGGAACCCGCTTATGCCCAACACTTTCGCCATTATCTGTTTTCTCCGCTTCCCAGGTCTCCGGGAAAGCACACCCCGGGACCGCTAACACCGTAACCAACTGCAAGGTGCAATTTCGATGCCTACTTATTCTGCGGCAATTCCTGGAGGCTGAGCCCTGTTTCGGGCAATCTTGTATCGTTTGCTGCATCGTTCACAACCGTACCGAGGGGTTGCAAGTTCTCGCTGAACCAATCGGAAAACGGCCGGGAGCGCAGCAAAATAGGGACTTTAGCGCCCAATACCCTCCCAAAACAGGAGGTCTAAGTGGTACGCTGTATTGCTCACACTGGCCCCGGACCCTCTAATGCTAGAGGCAGTAAAATGTTCGGAAGCGGGACTCCCCCTTCTCCCGCTGCGGATACGTCTTTGAATGCTCGCGCCACGTAGCCGAAAGGTGACGGTGAGCTATTCCCGCTATCGCCTTACGATTTGCACACTTGCGGAAGCAAGGTGTCCTTACATGGAGACAGAGACGAGATGCCAAAGGGCGGCTGGGCCGGCAGTGAGAATAAATACCATATAATTCAATGAGTTACAAACACACAACGATATCCTCATTTTGGCAGCGAACATGCTCTCCTTTGGTTTGTGGTACTAGGGACCGACTAGGGAGCGAAATGTCCGAGAGTTTCGTCCGCTGGCTGGTGTTCCTACCCTATCTCTGGCCTCCAAAAGTAGCCTATTGAGGCCCGTATCGTCATGACATTACAAGGTAACGAACAAATCTTACGGGTCGCAAAACGCACCAGCCTGTTGATCTCCGAGGCCAGCAAGATGTATTGCGACCTGTTGAAGATGGCATTCCTGGCGGTGCCCGAGCGTTTTGACGTCGTCGCGTGCGGCTCTAGGACCGCTGAGATTCTGGCGCTCATTCAAGAGCACCGACCCACCGTGGCCATTATCAGCGACAATTTGGAAGAAGGGCCGCTGGCGGGTCTCCGGATGTTGCCGGAGGTTCGACGCGCGAACCCGGAAACGCGGATTTTGCTGGCGATGGGTTCGTCCGACAAGGAATTGGTGATTGAGGCCTTCCGGTTCGGCGCCGACGGAGTATTTTGCAGAAAGAGTCCGTTTGAGATGCTCTGCAAGTCCGTCGATGCGTTGTCGCAAGGGCAAATCTGGGCGAACGCCACCGAGCTACGCTACGTGCTCAACGAATTCACGCGCGCGCCAAAGCAGCGCAAGGTTGATCCGACGGTCGAGAACCGCATGACCAAGCGGGAAGCCGATGTTGTGCGTTTGGCGGTAGAAGGGATGTCGAACCGCGAGATTGCCGGCGAGCTGGGTCTGACCGAGCACACCGTAAAGAATTATTTGTTCCGCGTTTTTGACAAGCTGGGCGTCTCCAATCGAGTGGAGTTGGTTCTTTCCTGTCTGCGACAGGAAGAGGCCGCTCGCGAAGAAGCGACAGTCGTATAGTAAAAAAGCTTGGGCGATATCGCGACACCCCGAACTCGCGACGTCCGCAAATACGGGATATGCAGAAACCAATGACGCAAGATCAATTTTCGGAATTGCTCACGAGTTGGCTTCGCGCGAACAAGCAGTTTTCAGCGAACTTGCAGATTTCTCCAGACACCGAGCTTCTGGGATCCGGGTTGCTGGATTCCTTCGATTTTCTTGATTTGATCGTGCACATCGAGTCCAAGATGGCGGCGAAGATCGACCTTTCGGTCGCGGACCCCAATCAATTTTCAACCGTGCGCGGCCTGTGGAACCTGGCAATGAGCGCGCACGGCTCCGAAGCGGCCTCGCGAGAGACCGATCGCGGCAACATACTGCCCGCCGGCGCAGAGATCTAGCACCCCATCCGCACCGCCCCTACGAGAAGATAGCTCGTCGATCTTGCTCCGGCAGAGGCCCATTAGCCCTGGCCATCGGTTGCGTCTGGGTGTCTGGTCAACAGCCAAACCCGATTCTCTCTTGGGCTTTGCCACGGCTTAGGCCACACTTTCGTTCTTGAATGCTTCGTCCAGGCGCCGTCCGGCGCTTTTTTTCATTTGTCCCCTCTTCCTCTCGCCTTGCAACGCAATCCCTTATTTTTCACGATTTACACGAACGCCTACTCGGTCGAGAGTCGCGCTAACAAAGGTAGAATGAATGCGATACGCGTAATCTAGGACAGACAAGCCCGCCCATGCCTGGTCGCACCGACAAACGTGAGGACGTGTGCAGGTACAGGACGAGAGCTTTTGTAAAGCCCGATGCGATGGTAATGGTTGCGGCCTAGACAGGATGCTGCGGACTGGCTGGGGGAAACGGTGCGAGGCAGCCAGGCGGGGCAGCCGTGCGCTTGGAGAGGATCCTAGTCGGCTGCGCGGCAGGCCGCGCGCACCAGGTTAAGTTCTGCGTTTTGCTCGGTTTGGTGCAGTGCTTCCACGCGGGTGACCGCGCGGGCCACCGCATCGGTAAGGGCGGTCCGGAATTCTTCGGCCAGCAGGTCCGCGTTCAGTCGGAAATCCTCGCGCGACGACATGTGCAGTAAGGACGCATATCCCAGCGTGGGTTGCGGATTCGTTAGCAGCTGAAAGGAGTATTCCCACCGCGAATCGTCGGTCTTTCGCTCCGACCACTCCAGAAACCACTTGCTCTCCCAGTTGTAGTGGAGGGTGTGAAACAGGGCTATTGGAAAGCCGTCTTTACCCAGATTCTTGAGACGAAGTCCTTCGAAGCCATTGGGCTGCAGGGTTTCCTGCAAAACCTGGCAGATGGCGCGAAAGTCCGGGCAGGTGGACAACGCTTCGGCGGCGCGCCGGAGATTCTGCGATTCCGTCACGATCTGTCGGCGGCGTCCGCCGGGCCGGAAAATTCCAGAAAATTCGGCATAGTGAAGCTGCTGCACGCCGACGAACACTCCCAGAATCAGGGCGAGAATAACCGGCAACAAGAATTTGTCGTCCAGTACGAGCGCAAGGCTCGCAACGACGAATGCGGAGGTCACACCGTACAGAACGAACACCGCTTGCCGGTGCGAAAGGCCGCGGCGCAGAAGTTTGTGGTGTATGTGGTCGGTGTCGCCGCGAAACACGGGGCGGCGCCGGATCAAGCGGCGCAAAACGGCGAGGCCGACGTCGAGAATGGGTACGCCGAAAGCCAGGATGGGGATGGCGACACCCGAATTGGTGGTCCCTTCTTGACCGGCGGCCATAGCCAGTGCGCTCAGCAGGAAGCCGATGAACAGGCTGCCGGAGTCCCCCATGAAGATGCTAGCTGGATAGAAGTTAAAAGGAAGGAAGCCGACGATTGCGCCCAGGAGGACCACGACCAAATAGGTGATCAAGTCGTTGTGGCCCAAGAGGCAGACCACCAGCAGGGCGATCGAAGAAATCATGGCGGAACCCGCCGCCAGGCCGTCGAGCCCGTCAATCAGGTTATACGCATTGGTGATCAGCAAGACCCAGAATACCGTGAGCGGCAAGTCGATGATGACGCCGACCGGATGTCCACCGAAAAGGGAACTGAAGTAGTGAATTCCAAATCCAGCGACATACAGAAGAATGGCCGCTAAGGCCTGGACAGCGATTTTCGATTTCGGCTTGAGGGGCTTCACGTCGTCGTAAGCGCCCATGAGGAAAATGAGCAGTACGGGGAGGAGAATGCCGAGGTAGCTCTTGATCGACACGCCGACGCTGAGGAGCCGGGAAATGGGAATGTACGCCGCGGCGGCGGCCATGAAGGTGGCACAGATTGCGATACCACCCAATCGGGGCAGGGGCTTGGTGTGCAAATGCCGGCCGTAGACCGGCGTAGCCTTGAGCCCATAGGCTACCGCCGTATGCCGCACCCAATACGTCAGAAGCGCCGATACGATAGCCGAGGCTGCTAGCAGTGAGACGTAGAGAATCATTGGCAATCAGACATATCTTCGTTCGGGCAGGGAGGGCCACCCCACCCAAGGTTAGATGCGCCAGAAACGTCGGGCGGAACACCCTCCGGGCAATTTCCTGGAGCATGCAAACAGGCAATAAACTATAACAATTATGGCTGCGAAGCTAGGCGCTTGGGGAGCGTAGAGAAGGCTCTTGGGAGGGCTCAACCTTACCGGCTGGGGGCTTTGGGGGTGCAGGCTCGCGTTCATTTTGAACGAAGCGTTCCTTGAGCAGGGGACGATCGACTTTTCCGTTGGCGTTCTTCGGCAGGGCGTCAAATGGCATCCAGCGAGCGGGGAACATGTAGTTGGGCACGAGTTTCTTCAAGTGGTCACGCAAGTCACCGAGACTAACGTCGTCGTCGGGGCGGACCACGTAGGCGCAACAAATCATCCATCCTCCAAAGTTGTCTGTGGGGATGGCCACGACCGCGCATTCCTGTAGCTTGCCCATCGAATTCAGAGCGGTCTCAATCTCTCCCAGCTCAATGCGATATCCGCGAACTTTGATCTGGGTGTCGGCGCGGCCCACAAAGAAAACGAGTCCGTCTTCATCCCGCCAGGCAAGATCACCGGTGCGGTACAGGCGGCCAGAAGGGGCACCGTTATGGGGGTCGCTCAGGAAAGCGGCGGCGGTTTTCTGGGGGTCACGCCAATAGCCTGGGCTTAGACCCGCGCCGGAGATATACAGGTCGCCAATTTCGCGAGCCGGGACAGGTTGGAGTTTCTCGTCGAGCACCAAGAGTTGCTCGCCCTCACAAGGCTTGCCGATGGGGATGGCGGCTTTGGGGTCCGCGGGGCGAACGGTGACATCGTAATAGCTGCTGGCAATGGTCGCCTCGGTCGGGCCATACAGGTTCGAGAAGCGAACCTTCGGGAGACGTTCCATCCAATATATGAGCGCGGGCGTCGGCAGGACCTCGCCGCACCAAAGCACCCGGCGAAGCGACGGGAAGTCATTTTCTCTTACCGCGTTGAACTTGGCCAGATAGTTCAAGACCGAAGGAACCGAAAACCATTGGGTGAGTTCGGAGTCGCGAATGAATTCGGCCAGCTTAGGCGGCAAAAGCGCGGTTTCGGTAGGCACCAGATGGAGCTGCGCGCCCGCAGTGATGGTGCCGAAGATATCGAACGTCGACAGATCAAAATGGAATGGAGTATGGCCTGAAAAGCGGTCGGTGTGGTCGATTCCATAGTGCTTTAAGGCCCAGGCAACGAAAGCGGCCACGTTGGAGTGGGTGATGACCACGCCCTTGGGCACGCCCGTCGAGCCAGAGGTAAACAGAATGTGCGAGCCGTCTTCGGCCGTGCCTTGCTGTGGAACGGCGCCCTCCGGTGCGGCCTCCAGGTCTGCGCGAGTAAATGCCGCGGTGAAATTTGTCCCCGAAGGCGCCAGAGAATCCAGCCAACCCACCGAAGTGCGGGCCCGCAATGCGTCGTCGGCCAGAAGTTCATCCAGGAGCGGGGTCACGCGGCTGGCGCCGAGAATCCAACGATTTTCGCAAGAATCGAAAATGTGGCGAATGCGGGCGGCCGGGGTCGCAGAGTCGATCGGCACATGCATGCAGCCGGCCTTGAGGATGCCGATCATGCTGACAATCGCAGCGGGAGATTTCGGCATCAGGATGCAGACACGGTCCCCCTTCTTGCAGCCGGATTGCCGGAGCAAGTGCGCTAGCTGGTTGCTGGAGCTTTCCAGCTGACCGTACGTCATCGTCTCGGTGCCCATCACGATAGCGGTGGCGTTCGGACGCTTCTCAGCTTGTTGAGTGACCCAACTCTGGAGCAATCGATTCATAAAAGTTATTTTTCCCTCGAGAGCGGCACCCAAGGGAGAGAAAGCTTCGGGCGCCGCGACGTTAGCAAAGAGTTTACGCGTGAATCGGTGAAGTCACGATGATTTTACGGCAAATTACCGGTCGACCCGGTGGGATGATGGCCGATTCGACCATTCCTTTCCCCTGCCGACAAGCTTCGAATGGCGAGCTTGGTGAGATCGCTTTCATCGGCCTGATAGATCTCGGCCATGGGCAAGTCCTCAGGGCGAACGACGTAGTCGCCATGCTCCATGGCGAGGCCGGAGCGGGAGAGCGTGGGGCTGCCTTGCGGGGAAACGCGAAGGCGAAATTGCCCGGTTCCCGGCTCGTAATTTGAAATAGCGAAGCATTTTTCGATACAGGCGCGGTCCACCATATGGCGAAAATTGATTCTGCTGTCGTCGCCGAAGTCGATGGTATAAGCGACGCGGGTGCCATAGGGCAAAGCACTGACCAGGTTGTCGACCTGCTGCTCCATGTTGTTCAACACTGCGGTGTCTTGATATTGAAAAGCAAAAAAGGCCGTAGCAAACAGGGTTGCCCCGGCCAAGATCCACCTGCGCGGCCGAACCGAGCCGAGGACGCACAAACCCAGCACGGCGGTGACGGCGGTGAGTCGGCTATTGATGTAACCGACGGCGGCTGCGTACTGAGGAAACCAGATCGTCCCGGGCAACACCGCCACGGCAAACACGAAGATAGCCCACAATTCCAAGGGCGTCCGAAACCACTGCTGCAATGGTAGGCGATTCCAATCGCGGATGGCGGCGGCGATGAAGGCGCAACTTCCGAAAATCAGGACGTACTCAGCAAACAACCGGTAGCGTTCACCGAACAGTACAAGCTGGTCGGCGCCATTCATGAGCACGAAGCGAAGGCCAAAGCCTCCCTCGGTCCGGAAGTGGTGCAAGGCAAAGTGCAGTCCGATGAGGGCTAGAAAGCCCGAAGCGAAGACCATCCAGCGGGGCCATCCGTGGATCGCTTCCGCGAAACGAATGTAGGCCACGACGGCGACCAACAGGCCAAAACCCATGGGATGCGCGATGAGCGTGAGGAGCGCCAGTATGGCGCCCAGGATCCAGTCGGCGCGTGTGCCACGCCAGAAAATTGCGGCCGCGAAGAATGCCAAGCCGAGCGAAAGATAAAAATTCATGAAGCCGGCATAGAAGGTGTAGCCGTACGAAATCATGGCGATCGCCGGCGTGAGATACCACGGCGGGCGGAGTGACGCCGCGGAAATGAATGCGAACGCTCCCCAGAAGAAAATCAGCACGCAGACCGAAACCACAATTCTCTCGGCGGCGATGAATCCGAAGCGGCTGCCGAACCACGTCAGTGCGGCATCCACCAGCACATTGTTCCATTGGTGAGCGAGGTAAAGGCCAGGAGCGCGGCCTTGCGTCACCAGCTGAGCCAGCCATGCGTTGTAGGTGTGGCTGCCGAGGTCGCCGGCTTCGATGCGGCGGTGCCAGTAGCAGGGAACCAGCATCAGGCCAGAGACGGCCAGGACCGAAATCCATCGATTGCGTAGAAACTGCAGTACGAGTCCTGCGACCGAATGCGCTGGGACGTCCGTGATTTGGGAAATCTGTTGGTCGGCCAGCAAACTCACGGAGCTACGCCCTTCAGGGCGTAGTCGAAGACCGCTTGCGTGTGCGTGAGTTCTTCCCGAGTCGGCGGTATGTCCAGGATGAAGGACTTGAAGCCGCCGCGGATGTAACGAGACACCTCGTCGGCGACTTCTTCATAGCTGCCTACCAGGTAGGGACAGAACGTCTGATAGTTCTGAAAGGGCCACATCCAATACACGCCTTGTACCTCGCCCACTTCCTTGATCATTTCCGAGAGCTGTTTGTGCCAGACAGAGTCGGAAACGCGCATAGCCATTTGATGTGCGAGCTGCCCCTTTCGGTCGCCGGGGAAACGCTCATTGGCAACGCTCCAAGCGTCGGCCCGGTTGGGGCGGGCGATGATTCCTACGCGGACGCCGGATTTTTCGCCGTCAAGTTGCGAGTCCGCCGCGGAATCTTTGGCGGGCTTGGGATATTTGACGGCAGTCGCTCCGACGGCGCGCGCGGCGGCCAGGCCTGCTTCCGAGGAGCCCGACATCAGAATGCCGGGGAAGAGTTCGGGCGGAAGCGGCGGCGTCATCTTAAGATTTTCCACTTTGTAGAACTTGCCTTCGAAGGTGACCGGCGCGGGGCTGGACAAGAGCAATTTGATGATCGTGGTGTATTCGACCAAGCGCGTGTAGCGGTCATCGTGTGGCGTGGTGTCGTTGAGCGCGGCCAGATCGTTCTTAAATCCGCCGGCGACCATATTCAGGTACATGCGGCGGCCGTACAGGTGGGCGAAACTCGCAACCATTTTGGCTACCGCGTACGGATGCATGTAAACCGGTTGGATGGCGACGAGCGGGCAAAGCTTTTTCGTGCTCTGGAGAATGATGTTCGAGACCAGCCACGGGTCGACGATGGAATTGTCGGTGTACACCAGAATAGCGGTGCACCCGGCTTGCTCGCTCCACGACGCGACGTCGGTTACCTGCTGCACGTAGGTCTCGCGCGGGAAATCTTTCGATTGCGGGGTCGTCGAAAATATTTCGATTTGTGACCTGTCGAAAGTGTCCATCGTTGGTTATCTCCTCGTGGTACGAAATCGGAAAGCTCGCGAAAAAAAGTGATGCGACAGGTGGCGCGGTAAGCCAAAAGCGCGCCCTGACCAACCGTGTGCGATAAGCGTCAACTGTCCTCCAGGTTGAAGGAAGAACAGGGCTTAGTACAGTTAGTAGTACCAGTACGTAAGACAGCCGAACACCCGTCCTTAATTTGGCCGGCGACCAAGTTGTGACCTTTTCCCCCTACTCACTAGCATGGACAAAGCCTGGTACCTGCCCTCCCCCAGGCGGTCGGAAAGCTTGTATCGCTTTAGAAAAATTGAGCTTAGGAAAAGGGAGACCAGAACATAATGAATCCCCGGCATGAGAAGTTAGTTCTAGTACTATTCACCTTGGCAGCTCTCGCGGTGGCTTGGGTTTCTGGCTGTGCCGGCATGGCCGAACCTCTCCCTACACTGGCCGTAGCTCCCGCTACACTGACCGTAAGCGCCAAGGTGGGCACTGCCAGTTCGCTGCCCGTAACCCTAACAAACACCGGGAAGACCACCATCAGCGTAACGCAAGCGGTCCTGACCGGTGCAGGCTTCAGTATGAACGGTTTGACGATGCCCTTGAGCCTCGCCACCGGGCAGAGCGCGACTTTTAGCGTCAAATTTGCGGCCTCCAAGGTTGAAAACGTAACGGGAAGCGTAACGTTCGTGACCGATGCCGAGCACCGTCCGGCCAAGCTTCCTCTGCGCGGAACGGGTTCTTCGTTGACGCCGGAAGTGGCTTCCATTCTGGTGTCACCCGCAGTGGCAACAGCGGCGCCGAGGGCCAGTGTTCAATTCACGGCCGCGATCCAGGGAGCAACCACGAATGACGCCGTAACCTGGGCTACCACGATCGGGACAATCAGCGCCTCGGGTGTCTTCACGGCGCCTGCTACCGGTGGTGTGGGAACGATTATTGCCACCAGCGTCGCGGACCCGACGAAGTCGGCGACGGCGACAGTGTCGATTGCGGCTGCTGCGACTTCGACTCCCAGTCCTGCTCCGCCGACGCCCGGCGCGGTGGTGAGCTCTGTAACGGTGAGTCCTGCTACCGCTTCTTCGATCACGGGTGGCACATTGCCGTTTACCGCCACAGTTCAAGGAACGACGTCGGACAAGGCGGTAAGCTGGAAGGCCTCACTCGGTACGATCACGGCGACTGGCGCTTATACGGCGCCCGCCAAGGCTGGGACCGACACGGTAACGGCGACAAGCGTGGCAGAGCCGAGCAAGTCGGGGAGCGCCACGGTGACGGTCACGACCGCTGCGGCAGCGCCGACGGTAAGTTCGATTACGATTTCCCCGTCGTCCGGGAGTGTGGCAACCAGCGGCAAACTGCAGTTCGCAGCGCTGGTTCAAGGCACGGTGACAAACAAGAGCGTCACGTGGACCGCCGCCTTGGGCACCATCACTTCGTCGGGAGCGTACACGGCGCCGGCCAAGGCTGGCACCGACACGGTGACGGCGACCAGCCAGGCGGACACGAACAAGGCAGCATCCGCTACGGTAACGGTTACTGCGCCCACGCAGTCACCCACTCCACCGAGCCCACCGGCCCCGGCAAACCCAAACTCAAGCGCTTCGTGCAGCGGCTCGAATTGCGCAGCCTTTCCGGGAGCGCAAGGCGGCGGCGCGGCGTCGGTCGGCGGACGCGGTGGCGCGGTGATCGAAGTGACGAACACGAACGATTCGGGAACCGGATCGCTGCGGGCTTGCGTGATGGCTACGGGTCCACGCACCTGCGTGTTCCGCGTGGCGGGATTGTTCCCGATCACGTCAGCAGATCTTCGCTTCAGCAGTCCCTACTTGACAGTGGCGGGCCAGACCGCGCCGGGCGAAGTGATTCTCGGCGGACCGAATACCAACGGAGCGCTGTTTGGCATTTCAACGCATGACGTGATTCTGCGCTACGTCACCATGAGCCCGGACAACTTCAATACGGTTTCGGGACCTGACACGGGAACGACCAGCATCTGGATCGTGAACTGCCCGGGGAACGGAACGTTGAACACGGGTGGCTGCTATAACATCATCGTCGATCACGTGACGACTCGATGGTCGGGTAACAAGAGCTGGATCACGACCAGCAACTTCACCCCATTTATTGGATGGAAACGGCAATGGGGACGGTCCCAATCACGACATCACTACGCAGTGGACGCTGGACTACGAACCGCACGAAGGGCATCCGGTTGGGTACGGAACGGCTACCGACGAGACCTGCGTCGGGACGCCCTCGGGACCTTGTCTATCCCCCAGCGAGAAGAACATCGACTTTCACCACGACATGTTTGTGAACGTCGGTCATCGGATTCCCGAAAACTCGAACTTCTCGACGCGCTGGGTGAACAACATCATTTACAACTGGAACTACTATGCCAATGAGTGGCTCGGCGCCGAGCAGATCGACGACATCAACAATAAGTTCATCACCGGCAACCTGAACTCGGGAGCCCAGGCGTTTCCGATTCACTTCACGACCAACAGCGCGGAAATGAGCGGCGATCCATCGGTATACGTCGATGGAAACATCTTTGGACCGTCGGGCACGAACACCGTAAATTCCGATCAATACGGTGAATTGGTCAACCAAATCACGGGAGAGAACGGAGACGAGACTGGCCCAATTCCGAGCAGCTGGCAGCGGGGTAGCCCGATGGCCGCGAGCAACTCGTTCCCCATCGTTCCCGACCCGGCGACCAGCTTGGACAACATCATGCTGTCTACCGTCGGCAATTCGCAGCACCTGGACTGCAATGGCAACTGGGTCTCGCACCGCGATGCGGCCGACCAGCGCATCGTCAGTCAGTATCAGAACGGAGGAAGCGGAGGGTTCTGGCCGAATGGCGTGACCTTCTCCGGCGTGGCGCTGTCGTCGTCGGATACGCCGTCCGGGAACTGGCAGGATAATCCGGTGACCAACTTCACCGCTTGCCAGGAATCGCAGCATGACGGCATACCGGACCAGTGGAAATCGCTGAAGGGCCTGAGCACCACCGATCCGAATCTATACAATGAAATCGCACCGAACGGGTACACCTGGCTGGAGAACTATTTGAGCGGCCAGTAAGATCCTCTGACGTTGTAAATTCACTTCTGGGGAAATGAGCGAAAGGCTTGTTTCCCCAGAACTGCGTTCGGCCTGCCGGTGGCGTTCCTGACCAACTCGGCGCTCGCGCTCGCGCGTCGCCATGACGCGTGGGAATTTGCGTCTAAACCCCCGTCTCCCACTAGGGCGGCTAGGGCGCGATTATGCTCACGGACTGTCTACCGGTTTCGCTTGTCTCTGAGCGACATTGCAAATCCGAGCGGCATGGAGACCGCGACCAGGAATTTTGCGGTTGCGGACCGGACTTCCTTGATTTGGGATGACGGTCCTATTCCCAGGCCGAACGAGTAGCGGCTGAAGTTGATCGCGGAACGCAAGATACTTCGTGGCGTGCGATACAACCAGTCGATCAGTTCGTTCAAGACGAAGCGATGAAGATACGCGCGGCCGGAGAGGGCATCCTCATTTAGAGTCGATAGATGGTCGGTGGCGCCGTCGTTTACATGACTGATGCGGAGCACTTCGTTGACGTACCGCGTTTTGTACTTCCGGGATAAGGCAAACCACACCACGCTTTCGGAAATGAACTTTGCATTTGGAACCGAAGGAAACGGAAACTGCTTGAGCACGTCGGTTCGCTGAAAACCCCATTTCTCGCCGGTAACCCCGAATTTGAAGGTCACCTCGATGGTGTCGGAATCCAGTACGTCGCGTGGAAACCTGTCGCCGGCCATGTTTCCGCTTTGGTCTTTGCATAAGACCGTTACCGCGGAGAACTTATCTTTTTCCAGTGCGGGAATGCTGTCCCAGTGGTATTTGAACCGCTCGAGTGCTTCGGGGACGCATTCGTCGTCGGAATCCAACGTCAGGAATAGCTCACCTCTCGCTTCGCGCACGCCGTGGTTGAAGGCCGCAGGTTTGCCCTGGTTCTCCTGAAAAATATAGCGGATAGGGAAATTGGATTGGGCTTGCCACTGGGTAATCAGCGCCCTGGTACCATCGGTGGAACCGTCGTCAACGACGAGCCATTCGAAATTGCGACACGTTTGCCGCTGCAGGCTCTGGTAGACGCGCGACAATGTTCGCGCCCGGTTGAAGGAAGGCGTAAACACCGTGAACAGGTATTCACCACTCATGTCGGTTTCGCGGCGGCTATCGAGCCGGTATTCCGCGGCGAGTTGCAAGGGCGTCTCCTAGCCGTCGATCAAGCTGACCTGACCTAGCAAAACAAGATGAGGCGAAGAAAGATCCTGGCGCGCGATGGCCCCAGTCCCTGGAGGAGCTGGACAAAGCCGCTAGACGCTTCGCTTGTCTCTGAGGGACATGACGAAACCAAGCGGCAGCGAGAGCGCCACCAAAAATCGGGCCGTCAGGGAGTGCAAATCTTTCATTTGCGAGGATGGACCTTTTCCCAACCCAAATGAGTAGCGGCTGAAGTTGATCGCCGACCGGAAGATACTGGCAGGTGAGACAGGCAGCCACGATATGAGTTCGTTCAAGACATAGCTATGAAAAATCAGCCGGCCCGCGATCGTGGCGGGGCTCAGCCAGGATAAGTGTTGGCCGCTGGCTTCATCAAAATAGACAATCAGCAGCACCTCGTTGACATAGCGGGTCTTATATTTGCGAGAAAGGGCGAACCAAGTCAAACTCTCGGGGACAAACTTTCCATCGCGTTCAACGGCAAACGGAAATTGTTTTAAAACATCAGTCCGCTGGAAGCCCCACTTGTCGCCGGTAATCTTGTATTTTAAAGTGACCTCGATCGTGTCGGAGTCGAGGACATCCCGCGGGAATTTGTTGCCTAAGAGTTTGCCATCCTGGTATCGGCACAAAGCCGTGACCGCGGAAAAGCGGTCTTTCTGGCCTGCGGGAATCGTGTTCCAGTGATACTGAAAGCGCTCCAGCGCGTGCGGCACGAATGCGTCGTCGGAATCCACGGTGAGGAACAACTCGCCTTGGGCTTCCTGGACGCCGCGGTTAAGGGCCGCGGGTTTGCCCCGGTTCTCCTGGTAGATGTAACGGATGGGAATGTTTGACTCTGCTTGCCATCGTTCCACCAACTGTCTGGTGTCATCGTTGGAGCCGTCATCGACAATCAGCCATTCGAAATCGCGATAGGTTTGCGCGATAAGGCTCTCATAGACGCGCGGGAGGGTTCGAGCGCGGTTGTACGTAGCCGTGAACACCGTAAAGGCATATCGATAGCTCATACGATTCCGGTGCGCATGACCTTGCAGATCCGAAAAGCTCGCCTCAGCTTGCGATCGCGCCGCTTATCGCGGGACCGGGGCGAAGCTCGGAAGCCGAGATTTCGCTTACCGGTGGTTCGCCGGCCTGGAGTTTCGAAACGGAGGTCGAGACCGGGAGCGTGGACAAGCGAACGGCGATTACCAAAGCAACAGGAATTACCACGAAAAGGACCGCGGTGTAGCGCTGATCGCCATTCGGGTAGAGCGCGTAACTGACTGCACGAGCGCCTAGAACCGCAGCGACAATGTCGGAATACAAAGAGGCTCGACCGAGCCAAACCGCCAGGCCTCCGAGCAAAAGGTAAAGGCCGAAGCTGCCGGAGATGAGCCAGAGGTAGGCTCCACGGACGACCTGGTGGACGTAGGCGGAACGCGAGAAGTGCACAAGGGTCTCGCCAGGCGCGGTCAGGCCGCCGAGGAATGAGTTGTAGAACAATGCCGGCCAGCCATAGTTGCCTGCGAAGTGATTGATGGTGAAGTAGCTGGCCAAGCTCAAAGCGGAGAGCGTGGCGAACTGGGCGAAATCAAGTTTGCCGCGAAGCAGCAAAACCAGAAAGACAATTCCAGCCAAAACCAGCACGTCGGTACGAACCCAGATGTCCAGAATCAGAAACGAGGACCCCCAGAAATAGAGTTTTCGCTCAAGGACCAGGTAGAGGGCGAGCGCAGCTGCAAACGTGGCCAGACAGTCAGGAGTCGCCCACCGAGACAGCTCCAGAACGTTGGGGGAAAGCATGATCAGGGTGCATGACGCGGCGAGCGGAAGGCCATCGAGATAGCAGGAAAGCCAGCGCCATAAGAGCAACGCCAGCAGGAAGTTGGATATGGCCGAAATGGCCACCGCAGCCCGTGGAAAAGACATTCCCAAGCGGTGCTCACCCTTGATTAGGGCAATGTAGACGGGCTTGATCGAATAGAACGGCAATTGTTCCGCGAAGTGATAGGGGTTTGCGGTGACGTCGGCTCGATAGGGATTATCGGCCTGGATGTCTTTTTTTGCAGCGAACGGCCGGATGGCGTCGAATGCTACGTCATGAACGGTGCGCGCATCGGTGCTGTCGACAGAGGCGCCGATGTAGCCTAGCAAGTCCCAGGTGTACTCTGGCTGCAAAAGGGCGTAAGCCGAGAGCAGCAGGAAAAAGCATGCATACGGGACGATCGCAAAACGCGAGAGTTTAGACATTTCGGTGTTGGTATGGTTCGACACTATTTAGTCCCGGATCGTTTGCACGCTCGGCGTGCGTCACCCGACTCTATTGTTTTTCGGCCTGGTGCTCGTCTGCCGGGACCTGGAACACATACAGAGAGTGATCGAGGATAGCCACTCGCGGGTATTGAAAAAGCCAGTGGAAGCTATGGGGATCTCTCAGAAGCTGGCCCGAAAGGTAGGTCGCGCTGACGACCACGGTTCCGGAAGCCCGTTCATTCTGAGCCAGAGGAATGTAGCGAATTCCGTAGAGGGAGGGATCCATGGTGCCGAAGTAATCCATATGCATGGGTTCGTCGGGGTGTTCGGCTTGGTATTTGCGGAGCGCGAGCAAGCCCTGGCCCCAGTCGAGATTGCTGTCGGATAGGAGCTTGTAACTGGTGGCCGGATTTACAAAGGGTGTGAAATAGGAAAGATAACCCGGCGCGTACCGTAGCGTGTCGGCCGCATTGACGGCCACCAGCGCCAACAACAGAACGATAAGGGCGCGGCTGCGGCGGGCGAACTGCCAAACAGACGCCACGAACAAAAGGGCGAACGGGTAGACCAGGAGGATGTGGCGTTCTCCAAGATCGACTTTGGAAAAAATGGCCGCGAGGAAATAGAGGCCGGGAAACAGAGAAAACAGGAGCAAGTCGGACGGAAAACGAACACGCCGCAGGAGTCCGAGGACTATAGCTGTCAGAAACAGGGCAAGAACTACGATCGGCCACTTCAAGAGCACTACGACGGGAAAGTAGGCTTTCCACCCCTTGCCGGTCGAAACCTGTCCGAGAAAAAAGCTGGGATGTCCCATATCCAAGTGGCGGCCTACGCGTCCCATGCCTTCGACGTACTCACCGGCGGGCAAATAGAGGGTGAGGTTTAGTGGGCGGTGCAGGTCTCCGGTGGCGGGTTTCGTGCGATTCGGCGAACTGACCGTGACGAAACCATTTTTCACCGATACTTTCGTCCAGTGAAAGAAATAGGTTCCCCACACGAAGATGAAGGCGATTCCGGCCATGGCGATGGCTTTGCGCCAGTTCCAATCGCGAGGGTTGAACATCACGCCGACAGGCCTGAGGACCAACACGAGCGCCAGTGCGACCGCAAAGATAAGCGGGGTACTGAACTTGGTGGCAATCAGCGCGCCCAGTATTAAGCCGAGGGCGATGGTGCGACCCCAGGACTGAGTGCGCCGCCAATAGAGGACCTGCATGGCGACGGCGAAAGTGATCAATGCCACGGCGCCGTCGTTGCACGAAACCGAAAAATGGGCGATCAGGGAAGGGGAGAAGGCAAAGAAGGCCAGCGCAAAATTGGCCGCGCCCTCGGAAAACAGACGCCTTGCGGTGATCCATAACAACACGCCGAGGAGCACACCCAGCAGGACGATGACCGGGCGCGCACCCCAGGCCACGGCTTCCGGGCTGGGTGTGATTCCATCCATGTAGCGGGCGTCGGCCACATAGTGAATGTCGCCGTGGTTCACCAGCAGCGGGAGCGTGCACAGGAGAAAGACCAGAGGAGGGTGATCATTCCAGCGTTCGAAGCGATGATATTTCCAGGCATCCAAGCCGGCCAGGATGTGCAGCGGCTCGTCGTTGGTCAAAGACTGGGTGTCGATAAACCACGCGCATTGGCCGACAAAGAGCAGGCAAAGCAGCGTGGGGATGATCCACCCCACCCTGGATGTTTGTCCAGACGGCGGCGTGCGGTCCCCAGGAACCCCGACGCTGTTCGATTCGATGTTGGCGTCGTCGAGAGCAGGATTGACGGTTGTTTGAGGCATGTGGTTTGAAAGAGTTGCGTTCCCTGTATAATTTTGCGGATATGCCGTCGGGATTCCAGCCGTTGAGTGCGCTTGATCCGGATTCGCTGATCGAATATCTAGGTCGAGAAGACCACGCCGCGGAAGCGGTGCGCTGGAAGTATTTTGACTCGCGTTTCAATCGAAACCGCGAGCGCGGCTACGCCTGGGTCAAAGACGGAAAAATCGGCGGATTCCTTGGCCTGGTTCCGTTCCTGGTGGCCGCGCCGAATCGTGTCATTGATGCGGCCTGGACCTGCGATTGGTCGGTACAGGATCCAACGGCTCGCGGAATCGGAATCCTGCTGATACGGCAGGCTCAGGAAAAATATGAGTTCCTGACGCAACTCGGTGGAAATGATGCCACGCAGCGCATCATTTCGCGTCTCTCTTCAAAGACGGTGAATGACGCGGGAATCGTGTTTCACCTGCCGCTGCGTGTGGGTGCCATGCTGCGCGTCGCCCGGCGCAAGGTTCCTAAACTCCCTGTGGATGGTTGGAGTTTCGTGAACCGCATTCCTCTGCGGTGGCCGCCCCGCGCGGTGGCCCCTGCAAAGGTGACCTGGGAAGCCGGAGTCTCCGAAGTCCTGGGCGCACTGCTGGAACCGGTGCAACACGGGGACATTTATGCTCGCTACGATTTCGAATACGTGAGGTGGCAGGTGGGAGACTGCCCCTTTCTATTTTCCGAGACCTGCTACATTGCGGATGGGTCTACGCCGCGCGCCGCGGCACTGATCTGGAGAGAGAAAACTTCCACCGATTTTTGGCGGTTCGCTGTTTGGTCGCGCGAAGGCGCCGAAAAAGACCTGGAGATGGTTCTTTCCAGCGTCATCCGGCGCGTGTACGAGGCTAACGGCTTTCTGCTTTCGTTTGTGGCGTCGCGGCTCGATCAACGTTTGATTGAGCTGTTGCGCAGCAAGAATTTCGTGGCTGCGCCGCGGCGCCGGCCGTTGCACATTATCGCCACCAAGAAGACGGGCGAGCCGGTACCCGAGCTGTGGCCGTTGAGCTATCTCGATACGGACTACGCGTACCGGTTTTGAACCCCGCGCGAATGGCCGGTTCAGTCCCCGGCAGCTCCCTTGGTGAGATGGATCGTTTCGGTGTGTCCATTGGGTTTGTTCAAAACGATCTTTTCGGACGGAGCTTGACCTTTGGGCGCGCTTGCAAAAGCCGCCATCAAGTGCTCGTCAAGCAAGTTACGCGATGGGCTGCCGGCGATCTTGAGGAATTTCTGGTTGTAGTAACGCGTGTCGGTGTAGTCGGTGATTTCCTTGTCCTCAAAGGCTTGGCGCAGTTGGCGCATGCCGTCTTCGAGTTGCCAGGAAGCCGTGAAGCCGAGCTGGGTCTGGATTTTGTCGAAGGAGACGCGATAGTTGCGTCGGTCGGTGTCCTCAATGTGCTGCACGCGCGTTTCAGGGAACATCTTGAGAATCATCTGCGAAACCTGCGTCAGCGTGTAATTGAGCCGGGTATCGCCCAGGTTGAAGATCTGCCCGGTGACGATGGGCAAAGGAGCATTGAGAGTGCGAATGATACCTGCGGCCACGTCGTGAACGTGAATGAAGGGGCGCCACTGTTCGCCGTTGAAGATGGTGATTACGCCCTCGTTATAGGCCTTGGCCATGAGGAGATTTACTACCAGGTCAAAGCGTGGCCGATACGACAGCCCGAAAACCGTGGCCAGGCGGAGAATCGTCGGATGAAACGTCTCGGAGCTTGCATGCAGCAGGGCGTGCTCGGAATCGAGCTTGGTCTGGCCGTACAGTGAGATGGGGCGGACGGCGGAGTTTTCGTCCATCATTACGTCCGTGGCGCCATAGACGCTGCAGCTGGAAGCGAAGATGAAGCGCTGGATGCCATGGCCCTTGGCCACTTCAATGAGCATGCGGGTTGCGGCGTAGTTAATTTCCAGCGCGGTCTGCTTGTCCTGTTCACAAGCGGGATCGCCGACAATGGCAGCGAGATCGATGATGGAATCGACTCCACGAACAGCCGCCACCATGTCTTGAATGTTGCGGCAGTCGCCGATGCGCATTTCCAGGTTGGGATGGCCGAAGACTCCTCGCAGCGGCTCGTCACCGTAAACCAGGCTGTCAACGACGCGGACTTTGCGGCCGGATTCCAGGAGCTTTCGAACAAGACTCGATCCAATGTATCCGGCGCCGCCGAGGACCAGAACGGTGCCTTCGGTGTTCTGGTTGTCGCGCGCGCGGATTTCGTAGCGTTCCGTGAGCAAGGCCTTCGCGAGACGGCTCAGCGAAAGTGCGAGTACCGTAAGAACCGCAAAGAACAGCAGCGCGAGACGAGGAACAAGATTGCCGCGGAAGAAAAGGTAGTTCACCGCGAGGAGCGTCAATATGCCGACGCCCGCGCCACGCATCACAACGACCATCTTGTAGCGGCCGCTATACGCGCGTGAGCGCGTGTAGAAGCCGTTCAGCAGAAACACAAGCGGAAACACGATGGAGATGCACAGGAAGTAAGGAACGTAGTAAGACAACGCTTCCTCGAGCCGCGCGGTGGCCGCGGTCGAATCCCCGCGAGAAAGCAGAAACACCACCGGAATGCCGAGCGCCATGATCATGCAGACCTGGACCAAGGCGAAATCGGCCAACATGCGCGGCAGGGCTTGCGATGTTTTGAAGTTTCGAACGGACGTCAACATTACTGCCTCCCCGAAAGTGATACTTCCTTACGTGTGGCGGCGGACTGGGCCAACCGGTGAATTGCGCGGGAAACGGTTGCGATGGTGGAGTCCGGTAGCGATTCGTAGATGGGCAAACTGAGAATTCCGCCGGTGATTTCTTCGGTCGTCTTGAGGTCGTTGCGGCCGGAATCGTGGAAAGACTTGTACAGTTTTTGCAGGTGCATTGGCGGATAGAAATATTTCTTGGTCTCGATGTTTTCCGCCAGTAAGCCTTCGGCGAGTTGATCGCGGTCCATGCCGAACTGGCTTGGGGTCACGTGGATCGAATAATCCTTGTAGGTGTTCACATCACTTGGATGCACGGATTGGAAGCGCAGGCCGGGCAGGGAAGAAAGTTGCTCCGTATACATCTGGGCTACCTGGTTTCTGCGGCGAACGCGGTCGTCCACGTCCGGGAGGCCAGCGAGGCCTAACGAGGCGTTGAATTCTGACATGCGCGCGTTCATGCCCAGCCACTCCGGGTCATAGGACCCGGTGTCGCCGTAATTGCGCATACCGCGAATGGCTTTGGCCAGGGTGGCGTCGTTGGTGGTGACCAGGCCACCTTCTCCGGCGACCAGCAGTTTGGTCGGGGACAAGGAAAAGACCTCGGCGTCGCCGAACTGCCCGATGGGGCGGCCGCGATATTGGCTGCCGAAGGCATGGGCGCCATCGAAAATGAGCTTGAGGTTGCGGCGTTTCGCAATCTGCGACAGCGCTTCGACGTTGGCCGGATTGCCGTACAGATGCACGATCAGGAGAGCCGAGGTGCGGTCGGTGATCCTGCGCTCCACGTCCGCCGGGTCGACGTTCCAAGTGTCCGGCAGGCAATCGGCGAAGACAGGCGTCAGGCCGTTCCAACGGGCGGCGTGTCCGGTGGCGAAGAACGTGAAGCTCGGGATGATGATTTCGCCCGTGAGTCCCAGGGCGCGAAGTACCATCATCAAGCCGCTGGTGCAGCTAGAGACGGCAATGCAGTGCTTCACTTCGAGGCGTTCGGCGACCGCCGTTTCGAACTTTCCAACGACGTCTGCGTTGGTGATCAAGCCATTTTCGTAAGCCGGGCCATAGCTCCCCAGCACGGTGTCCAGCGGCGGAAGCGTGGGACGGATGAAGCGGAAGCGCTGAGAGAAGAGAGGGCGACCTCCGTGAATTGCCGGCAGATCATTCTCTCCCAGTCTTTCACTCGGTGACATGAGTTCTCCTTTGGTGTAGTCGCAGAAAACATGGGTGGGGACGCCCATGTAAGTTCTGTCAGTGTTCGCTGCTGAATCGCTAAAGGGTTTCCTGGCTGCCGCGTTGAGTTACCGCGTTGGAAGCGGGTGAAATCATTTTGTATTGGCGGACCTTGCCGTAGGGGAGCAATTCGCGCGGGGTCCAGTCCTCAAGCAGTAATTTACAGAAGGTATGAAACAGAATCCTGATGTCGGTGGCCAGTGAGTGATTTTGGGCGTAAAAGATCTGGAGAGCCAGTTTTGTCGGGCGAATCAATTCTTCGTAAGTCTTTTCCGGATCTTGGCTGCCCTCGAGCACCGCTGCTTCGTTCGAATTCCAGATGGACGCCCAGTCGGTGATTCCCGGCCGCAGTTCCAGAATTGCGCGCTCCTCTGGGGTGTACATGTCCACGTACTTCTGCACTTCTGGGCGCGCGCCGACCAGGCTCATATCGCCGACCAGGACGTTTAGGAATTGCGGAAGCTCGTCCAACTTGTGGCGGCGCAGGAATTTGCCGATGGGAGTAATTCGCGGGTCGTCCTCGGCCGTGGCCGAGCCACCTAATTTCTCGGCGTCGATCACCATCGTCCGAAATTTGTAAATGCGAAACCGATTTCCGTGCAAGCCGATGCGCACTCCGCGGTAGAAAACAGGTCCGGGAGAACCCACCTTGATGATCAGAGCGAGGGCAAACAAGACCGGAGACAGCAAGAGCAGGGCGGCCAGCGCGACGAGAAAGTCGAAGCCGCGCTTGAGGATGCCGGAGACAGCGTTGACTTGCGCGTTCATCTTGCCTGTTGCTCCACGACGTTGAATTCGCGGGAACTCTTGGAACCGTTCGCGAGCAGGTCGCGATAGACTCCCAGCGTTTCCCGCACCACGCGTTCGATCGAGAATTCCTGCACGGCGATGTCACGCCCCTTAAGGCCCATACCGGCACGGAGCGGCGCATCTTCAATCAGCAAGCGGAGGGCTTCGGCCAGGGCGCGACTGTCGCGCACAGGCACGAGCAGGCCATTTTCCCCGTTGCGCACGATTTCGCGGCAGCCGGGAGCGTCGGTTGTGACGATCGCGCGACCACAAGCTGCTGCTTCGATCAAAACTTTCGGTACGCCTTCCCTCAAGGAAGGAAGACAAACGACGTGCGACTGCGCCAACACGTCCTTCATGTTGGACTGGTGACCCCACCATTCGACCACGCCGTTGTCCGCCCACTGTTGCAGTTGTTCGGCGGTGATCGCGGTCGGGTTGCCTGGATCGGTTTCGCCGACCAGAACAAAGCGTGCACGCACGTTCGCGGCGCGGAGGCTAGTCGCTGCTTCCACGAACTCGTCTACGCCTTTGTCGCGTAGCATCCGCGAAGCAAGGACAACCACGGGCACACCGTCGCGTTCGGGCGTCGGCAGATATTCATTTATATCGACACCGGAGCCTTTGATCAGCACGGTCTGGCGCGCCGGCAGAATCTTGTTTTGAACGAAGACAAACTGGTCGTCCGGGTTTTGAAAAATGATGCGCTGATTGGCGTGACGGAACGCGACCTTGCAGCTCAGCGTCACGAGCTTGCGAATCACCATGGCTTTGCGAGTCTCGCCGATGAATACGTAACCCAAACCTGTAAGCAGACCCGCTACGGCGGGAACGCGGGCACCATAAGCCGCCAGACCCCCGTAAAGAACGGGCTTCAGCCGAAGATGATGTACAAGGTCAGGCCGAAGCTTGCGATAAAGCTGGAACAGCGCCGCGATGGTCGCTAGTTCTTTCCAGGGCCTCAGGCCGCTGCGTGTCATCGGTACGGCGTGGAAACGAAAGCCTTCACTCAAAAGAGTTTCCGCCGCTTTTCCTTCCGGGGCCGCGATGTGAACATCGAAGCCGGCATCCCGAGTGGCGCGGGCCATCTCGATGCGGTACGAGTAAAACGAGTTCACGTCGTTGTCGACGAACAAGACCCGGACTTGCGGGTGCAAAGAATTTCGCTGCAGCGGGTTCGGGGCTTTCGGCGGGGTCGCGGTTACGTCGCGAGCGCGCGGTTTCCGCTTTGCCGACGTTTGGTCTGCGACTTGCGCGTACAGGTCTTGGTATTGCTTGATGACGGCCGGCATGCCGAAGTTTTGTTCCACTCGTTCCCGCGCGGCCAACCCGAGACGCTTGCGAACTTCTTGGCCCGCTTCGAGCAGTTCCTTCCAACCTTGCGCCAAGGCGGCTGGCGACCTGGGGCCAACCACGCGGCCCGTTTCGCCCACGATAAACCGCGAGTCGCCAACGTCGGTCACCACGCACGGGACGCCACATGCCATGGCTTCGGCTACGGCGTTCGGGAAGGCCTCTCCAGAGGACGAGGACGTGGCAATATCCAGTGCGTTAAGGATCCGGGGTATATCCTCGCGCAAGCCCAGCAGATGGCAGACGTCCTGAATCCCGGACGAGCGGGCCCAGGCCATGAGTTCCGCGTCGGCGGACGTCACGCCTTCGCCGCAAAGCACGAACCTGACCCCGGGGTATTCACCATGCAGGAGGCCTGCTGCTTGCATGAAATTCCGATGATCCTTGACCGGGTGTTTGCGAGCAATCAAGCCGACTACCGGCACCGATTCCGGAATTCCCAACGCTTCGCGAATCTCCGCGCGTTGTCTGGGATCGCATTTAAAGCGTTCCAGGTCAAAACCGTTGAGAATGACCTGCATCCGATCGGATGCGTAGCCGAACTCGGAGTGGAACTTCCTCGACGTTTCCGAACAGCAAACGATTCGCCTGGGCAATCGACGCGAGAGGCGAGCGCAAGCTTGACCGGTCCAGAGGGTGGAACGCTTGTCTGTTTCCGGATGCAATTCGCTGTGACGGATATTCCAGACAACACCGGAAAGCCCCGCGAGCCTGGCCGCGAGTCCACCGACGAGGTCGGCGTGGTACATCCAAGTCTGAATTACCTGTGGTTGCGATTTCCGCAGCCACGCCGCGAGTTTCAGCAGATAGAGAGGATTGGCACTGCCACGTTTCATTCCTAATGCGCGCACGCGCACGCCGCACGCTTCTAGCTGCCGAGCCATGGGCCCCAAATCCGTGAGGGAAATCACTTCGTTCTCGAACCGGCTCGAATCCATTCCAGCGATGAGACGATGGAGCATTTTTTCGGCACCGTCAGAATCGAGGCCCGCGATGATGTGAGCAACGCGAATCACAATACTTGCTCCCACGCGGAGGCATCGCTTGAATACTCAACTGGAGTTTCGAATGCTTCGTCCACGTTGGATACCAGCGACGCCACGCCGGCCATGTTGAGTGATCTCATCCCGTGCGTCTGACGGCAGTGCGAGAAGACTTCCAGAACGTTCCGGAGAAAGTCCAAATTCTCGGTCGTATTCGCGCCGAAATTGTGAGGATGCCACCAGAGGTGGAAAATGCCACGGTGTTCGGCGGCGGCACGAATGCCCCCGGCAATGCGGCGAAGACGGATAGGTTCCAAGCTCTTGCGCTGCGTCGAATAAGGTCGCAGGAACATGCTGGAGCGGACATTGCAAAGACCATTGGATTGCAAGATTTCGTCCCAGCGCACGACCTTGGATCCGGACAGAGAAACGTAGTGGTCCAGAAGCCGCGGCGCCCGGACCGCGAGCGTTTCCTGGCTGCGCGGGCGCGGGCGATACATCCAATGCGGCTCATTCCCGCGATAGCAAACCACGCCAGCTTTCTTTAGCAAATCCTCGTAACCAGGGTGAAATTGGTTTCGGGGGAAGACGATAGAACGCACATTGATTCCGCGGCGCTGCGCAATGGCGACCGCGCTGGCCAAGTCCGCGGCGAAGGTCTCGCGCGTCTCGCCCGGTTCCTGGCAGTAGTAGTGCGAAAACGTGTGCGTGGCGATTTCTTGTTTTGGACGTTGGGAAATCTGTGCGATCAAGCTCGTCGCATAATGCAGAGGGTCATCGTCCTCGTTTTCGCCCGTCGCCTCGGAGTAAGGATCGAGCCGCGTATCGGCATATTGCGGACGTAAGGCCGGGGAGAACTCTTCGCGCTCACGTCGCGACTCCGCAAAGAGCAATCCGACCGTAGCCCAGGTGGCCGCAATGTCAAACTCTTCGAACAGATCGAGGATGAGCGGAATGGCCTTGCGAGCGCCGAGGAGATTCTCGCGGTACGGCGCGTCCTGGGCGCACTTGTCCCGCACGCCCCAGTGCAGCTCAAAGTCGAGCGAAATCACCAGGGCGCCGAAATCGGGTTTTTGGCTTAAGTGGTGGTTCATTTCGAATCAATATCCCAAGCGAGTGGGTCCAGCCTGGACGCGCCGGACAATGGTGCGGCGCGACCCTACAGGGCTGCTTTGAGACGCTGCCTTGCGTCGGCATCTGCTGCCGGGTCCAGAGTTGCGGCAGGCTCGGGCGAGTTTCGCGCTGCCAGTGCTACCTTGGCGCGGATCGCGAGGTGCCAGAGCTCGCCAAAAATGCTGTCGGTCCAGCTAGCTTTCCTTTGCGCATAGGCTTCGGCCATGACGGGAAGGCTGGTGATGGAGTATTTATATTCCCGGACACGCCGCCGGAAATGTTCGTGGTCGAGGTAAAGATGATCTTTGGAGTGAATGCACACGGTCCACACGCCGAAGGGCACAGCGCGGAACCTCCACAGCTGTTGTGGAATCCACATCACATTCTGGGAATCGCGGTGTGGATAGAGAGCCAACCCGTCGCTGATTGTGCGGACACCCAAACTTACTAAAGCCCGGACGGTATTTTCGTCGAACGAATGGGCTGGCGCGACCCAGCAATCGGCGCGCACTCCTTCGCGGGCAAAGATTGCGAGTCCCTGTTTCAGATTGGCTCGCTGCTCTTCCAAGGGGACACCGGCAAACTCGCTGTACGGCTTTAGCCCAACGATGCCGGCATTCTTGGTGACGTATCGATGCTGGTATCCGTGCAGACCGATCGTCCATCCGCGCGCCTGCCACGCACGGACTCTATCCCAAAAGCGTTGGTTCGGTTCGCCTTCGTGAAGAGTCGGGTCCTGGTTGTCAGGGATGACCGATAAAATCGGCCGGACGCCTTCTTCAATCATGACCTCTTCGAGTTTTTGCCAGACGCTCCAATTGATCGTCGGGCACATATCGTCAAACCGCAGCAAGAACTTGACACCCATGTTCGAGCCCTGCCTTTTTCTGTAAGTCAGTTAACCGCACAGCGTCCGGGATCAGGTCAACCAAGAAAACATCCGCCTTCGAAGTTACGTCGTGCTCGGCTGGACCGGCTCCGACCCGGTCACGCGCGAGGGAATCCCCACCACTTGTTGCACATCCAAGACTACGTCGTCTGCTTTGGCCGAAATCAGCGTCTTGTGTTCCTCGAGCCAGGCCTGGAACATCAAAACGCCCCACATCTGCGCTTGCCAGTTGCGGCGACCGCTCACGTGTTCCGACCATTTCTGCCGGATCGGCGCAGCGGAAAAAAATCCCTCGTGCTTGAGTCGCGACTCACTCAGCAGTTCTTCGGCCCAAGGACGCATGGGCCCCCGCAGCCATTCATGGATGGGCACGCCGAATCCCTGCTTTGGCCGTTCGACCAGTTCTTTGGGAACGTAACGATGGAGCAGCTGGCGGAGCGGGCGTTTGCCGGTGTTTCCTTGAACTTTCATCGCCAGAGGAAGTTTCCATGCAAACTCGATCACGCGGTGATCCAGCAAAGGCACGCGAGATTCCAGGCTGACGCCCATCGATGCACGATCAACTTTCACGAGAATGTCGTCGGGCAAGTACATGAGGGTGTCAAGGTACATCATGACGTGCATGAATTCCTTGATCTCGGCCCACTTGCTCGGATCGGTGAGGGATGTCAGAGGTTCTTTTGCTCCGACAACCACCGAAGCTGGCTCCATCCAATAGGAGCAGAGGACCCAGTACAGCGCTTCCCGTTGATTCACTTTCAAAATTCCTGCGAGCTTTTGCAAAACCTTGTTCAGATCCTTGCGCCTTAGGCTCTGCGGAAGCAAGGATTGGCCTCCGGCTAAGACGGCATTCCAGTCGAATCGCGCTAACGGGTTCAGCGATTTCGCGAGTCCCGCCTTCAAAGCCTTGGGCATCCAGCCGATGTTTTGCTGAACGCTTCGCCCCCAAAGATAGGTGTTGTAGCCGCCGAATAATTCATCGCCACCATCGCCCGAAAGGCTGACCGTGACCTTGCGCCGCGCGAGTTGCGATACCAGAAATGTCGGGATTTGCGAAGAGTCGGCGAAGGGTTCGTCATACAAGGTAGGAAGTCGCGGAATGACGCCCATGGCTTCTTCGGGAGTGACGTACAGTTCGGTATGATCGGTTCCCAGGTGCTTCGCGACAGCCTTCGCGGATTCGGCCTCATTGAACTCGGAGTTGTCAAATCCGATCGTGAAAGTCTTTACCGGCCTGCTGCTGTTGGCTTGCATAATCGCAACTACCAGCGACGAATCAATTCCGCCGGACAGGAACGCTCCCAGCGGCACGTCCGCTTCCATACGCATGCTGACCGCGTCGTTCAGGAGAGAATCGAGTTGGTCGACCGCATCTGCATCGCTGCCGACAAATGGATTGCTCTGCCCGTCTTCGGCGGCGCGTTTTGCGGACCAATACGGCTTGGGGGAAGCGTCGCTGCCAAATCCTTGAATCGTCAGCAAGGTTCCCGCAGGCAGTTTGTAAATGCCCTTGTAGATGGAATGAGGCGCGGGAATGTAATTGTGGCGGAGATAGACAGTTAGAGCTCCGCGGTCAATCTCGCCCCGGAAATCCGGATGCTGGTGAAAGGCCTTAAGCTCGGAAGCGAAAAGAAGTGTGTGACCAGCCCAGCCGTAGTACAGGGGTTTCTCACCGGCGCGATCGCGCGACAAATAAAGCGTTCGCTCCTGCCGGTCCCAGAGAGCGAACACGAACATGCCATTGAACTTCTTCAGAGCGGCTTCCACGCCCCAGTGGGCTATCGCGGCAAGCATGACCTCGGTGTCGGAGTGTCCGCGGAAGGCTTGTCCAAGCGCATCCAGTTCTTGTCGCAAAGCTTTGAAGTTGTAAATTTCGCCGTTAAAGGTGATGACGTAGCGGCCGCAGGACGAGTGCATCGGCTGATGCCCCGCAGGAGAAAGGTCGATAATCGACAAGCGCCGATGTCCGAAGGCGATTCCGGTGGCCGGATCAACCCAGGTGCCTTCGTCTTCCGGGCCGCGATGGCGCAAACTGGTGGCCATGCGACGCGCCGTAGCCACGAGCTCTTCGTGCCCTTGGCTTTGTCTGGTATCCAGAAATCCCGTTATTCCGCACATAAAACTGTCTCCCGATTGTTATTTCTTGCTCGATCCGCTCACGTAGACATCGAAACCGTAAATCAAGCGTCCGCCGGTGGGTGGACTTCTTCGGCGTGCCTCAACGCTTGCGCGATCGGTTTGCGGCCACGCTCCAGTGAGCGAACGAGCACCTGTTCGGTCTTATCGCCGAGATGGGCAACCGTGAAATTCTCGAGAATGCGCTGACGGGCCCGCAGATTTAAGGCGTTGGCGTCCAAGGTTTGCCGCAAGGCCACCGTGAGGGCTTCCAGGTCGTCTGACGGGACTGAGATTCCGGTTCCGCCCACCACCAATTTGGAATCTCCTACGTCGGTAACTACGCAGTGCCGTCCGCACGCCATGGCTTCCCCAATGACGTTTGGAAAACCCTCGCTCGAAGAGGTCGAGCAAAAAATATCGAGCGCGTTGTATACCGCCCGGACATCCGGGCGGGCATCGATCCATAGAACTTTGTCTCGAATCCCCAGGGACTGGGTCAAGTCCTGGAGTTGCTTCAAATAGCAAGCGTCCCCGTGGCCGATACATACAAAGCGCACGTCGGGTCGCTCCGCAGCAATGCGCGCGGCAGCCTTAAGAAACAACGGGTGGTTCTTGATTGGGTCGAATCGCGCGACCTTGCCAATTACCTTTTCGTCGTCGCCAATACCCCACTCGGCGCGCACTCGCTGGCCTTCTGTTTCAGCCGGATAGAACACGTTGGTATCGATGCCGTTGGGGATAAACACCATCTTCTCGCGGGCAATGCCTGTTGAAACGGCGTACTCCAAGCCGGCGATGGAATTCACGACGATGCAGTCGGCGAAGATCGACAACCGGGTCTGCAGCCAGACCATAATGGTTTCGACCCGGTCAAGGACCATATCAAGGTTGGCGCTCCGTACGCACCAGAACAGCTTGACCTTTGGATGGAAAATCCGAAACATCGTGGCGATGACGTTTTGCGTGTGCATCCAGCCGTGCAATACATCGGGTTGCTCTTGTCCTATGACGCGCAAGACCCTGACGTATAGGGAAATCAGATCCCAGCGCGAACGCTTTCCCATGGAAATCAAACGAACACGGCGGGAGTCGAGTTGCTTTGACAGGACGCCCCCCGGATAGAACGAAGCAATCACTACCTCGTGTCCGCGGGAGGCCAACTCGTTCGCCACAATCACCAACTGGCGTTCGGCGCCTCCGATATTCAGCTGGCGTGCCAGAAACAGGATTTTCACGGGCGCTTCCCGTACTTGTCGTAAACCGGTTTCATAGGAATGGCGTTCAGATAGTGCTCCAAAACGGTATAACCATCGGGTGCCACAGACTTGTAAAGTTCGCGTTTCGTGGTGCTCAAACCTTGCAATTTCTTCCACTGGTCCGGGATTCCGTCTTGGAGTGACTCTGCACAAGTTGCGCCGTTCACGACCGGCCGATCCTGCCATTCCGGTGCAGGTGCCGGCAGCGGAAGTGCCGCCTTGCCCGTGACGGTAATGCCGTTGGGCCAAAACCCTCCAGGTCCTTTGGATTGGTATTGTTCGATGATCCGCGTATCGGCATCATCGCGGTGGTTGACCCAAGCCCCATTGCAATCGAGATGTTGCGAGTTGCCTACCGTAGGCGGGAGGATCGCGTCCAGGCTCTCGGCGGGATCCGCGATGATTGGAAAATTTGTCGCAGGCAGCGGCGCGGTACGCTTCCAGCCGTCGGGTATCGGTCCATTCTCACGCCCGTTTTCTCCGCTGATGTGCGACACCATCAAGTATTGGTCGCCGTGGGGATCAGATTGATTCGGGCCTAGGTTGCCTGAAACGAATACGGACGGGTTGCCCAGGACTTCCGGGCTGTTTTCGGTCACATGAATCTCGTGCGCTTGAGAGGAAGCATTCAGATTGCCGCGAACCCATTTGTTCCCAACGATGTCCAGAGCTTCACCACCGAGGCCCGCGAATGCGTAGAACGCCCAATTGAACGTCAAGTTGTTCACCCAGCGTACGGACCGATTGTCGGTCTCCGGAATGCGGTGGCTGATATTGACAAACATGTTGTGATGGAAATCTATGTCCGTTTCAAGAGAGCTGAAGCACGGATTCGCCAGCGCCGGGTCGGGTGCGGCATTCGGGCACCCGATCGGGTTACCCGCCGTGCCCGGACCCACAGGATGCCCCGCGTGCGGCTCGTAAAATAAACTCCAGGATGTGGTGATGAGCCGGTTTGGTCCGGCGTAGTTGCTGGCCGTGATCCATAATTTGTTTCCCGCCCAGCGCGAACTCACATGGTCGACGATGATGTTGTAGTTGTCGCCGTTTATCACACCAAATCCCACCGTGCCCGTTGAGGGACCTGATGGCGTCTCAAAGTCGTCCGGGCTGAGCGTGATGTACCGGATGACGACGTCGTGCGTGGAGACCCTTAACGTGAAGCCTTTGTTTCCCGGCCCTCCGAGGATGATTTCGCCCGGCGCCGTCTGTCCGGCAATCGTAAGGAACGGATGGTTCACGGTAAGATCGGAGTGCTGCGTAATTAGGCCGGCGACGCGGAACACGCACGTTCGCGGCCCGTTGGCTTCAACGCAGGAACGAAAGCTGCCGTTGCCCGAGTCGTCAAGATTCGTTATTTCCTTCACCACGCCGCCGCGACCTCCAACCGACGCAGCCCCTCCGCCCTGAGCTTCCGGAAAGGCCCGCTTCTGGGCCCGGCATGGCGCGAAACCCACCGCTACGATCAAACCGGCTCCAATCGCCGCGCGCATGCAGTACGTTCTCGCCGCAACCAAGGCGCTGGCAATGGCAATCGTCATTCTAGAGTCGATCAACACAAAGTGTTCCGGCTCCAGAAGTTGCTCAGAGCTTTTCGTGGCGCGACTTTGTGAATGAGTATTCGTCACAGCCGGAGCCCAGGAGGCCAATACTCGGAGTAACGAAAGACCGAATCGGCTCGAATCCCAGCCTGTGCATGCAGGTCATCGCCTCACGCGGGGAAATCGACTCGTAGGGATAGCCTCCAAGCCAATCGCGTGTGTCGTGATACATGTCCATGCCGCGTTGCTGAAAATACGTCTCCTGGCGTTTCTTGAGGCTCTCCCCTTTCAGAGCCAGTCGCGCGCCAACCAGGGCGCCGTAGACGTGTTCAATGGCTCGCTGAGCCCATTGGGGAGAACGCGAATAAATTCTTTTCTCGATGCGCCATAGGCCGCAGAATGGCGTCTTTCCGTACAGCGCGAGCGTCAGCGTTCCCTTCGGGGCCACGACCATTGCGGCTTTTTCGATCGCCTTGTACATGTCGCCGGTGTGATGCAATACGCCCCACGAATACACCACGTCGAACGTACCCACCCGTCCGGGGTCCAGGTCAAACACGCTGATGCGCTGGCAGTCCCAGTTAGCGCCGGAAGGAGCGTAACGTTGCAGCGTCTTGCGCGTGGTCCGTACGCTGTTCGGGTCCAAGTCCACTGCCAGAAGGCGTTGGCAACCAAGCCGCACGGCCGCCAGGGAAAACAGCCCGGACCCACAGCCGATATCCAAGAAAGTGCGTCCCTCGATCGACTCCCGGCCCACCAGTCGAAGCAAAGATTTTTCCGCTTCCTCGATCCTTGTTTCGTCAATCTTCTCGGCGTATTGCGCCCAGTTCTCGCCGAAGGAAAAGTGGCTTTCGAGTTCGAGTAGATTTTGATTCATGATTTCCTGAGTCCTTGCGGGCAAAATCTCACGGGATTTAAAGCGGTTCCGATAGCCTGGTGTCGCTCAAGCTTGCGCTGCTACCGGCCGGTTGACATTACTGAGCACGTACCACAGCAGCACCACCTCACCCGCTCCAAGTACGGTCGAAGTGATGATGACCGCAAAGGCCGCCCCGAGCAGTCCGTGAGCGGGCACCAAAAGCCAGCTCGAAAGAGCGGCGGCTCCGACAGCGGTGGCCAGGACTGGGATCTGGCGCACAAAGCAGCGCGCGGCTGTCACTGCCGATGCCATCAGGCTGGCAACGTAAGTGACCGAGCCGCCGACCATCATGGCGATCAAGACGTTCGTGTGTTCGGCATACTCGGGGCGGTACAGCAAGGTGAGCAGCATGTGCCCAAAAAATACCGCGACGCCGATACCTCCGACGCCCAGAACTCCCGCGATCCCCACCAACTTCAGCAGCAGAGAATTGAATCCCGCGACATCCCCAGCCCCGTAGTGTTTGGCCAGTCGCACAAATGCCGATTGTCCCAGCGCGTTGACGATCAGGCCGCCCGACGATACCAGGAAAGCCGTGGCAGTGAAGATTCCGAGCGCTCGCTCGCCGAGTGTTCCCTGGATGAAATACCTGGGAACATTGGGAAGCAGCGAGACTAGCATCGCGATTACGCCCAGGGTAATCGAGGTGCGCAGCAATTCGGTCTGGGTATTCAGATTCCAACGGGGGCGCAGCGCCCCACTCTTTGAATTGAGAACCTGCTCGGCTTCCTCACGGTCCACATGCCGCGGCAAGAGTTGCGTGCGTTTGTTGATGTCGTACCCAACCAGGACGATTGCTCGTGCTAAGGCCAGACCCAGGGCTCCCCAAACCACGCTCTTGGTGAGGTAAACGATCATACCGAGCGCGCCCAACCCGAGAAGTCCTCTCATGATCATGGACTTGGCGATGCGGTCCATGTGATCGTAAAACTGCATTCGCCCGTAATACAGGTCGCTGAGCGTCTCGAGTGACTGGCCCAGGCCGATAATGAGAACCACCAGGGTCGATTCCCGGCGGTAGTGCATCACGAAGGGAATCGTAGCGATAATGATTAGAGATATCAGCGTCGTGGCCAGCCGAAATCCCAGATATTCGCCGAAAGGCACGCGTTCTCGAACGTCGGTCGTCAGCACGGCCCTGAGCTGCAGGCTCGACAAAGCCAGGATGGGCGTGGCGACGGCCATGGCTAGTCCGTACTGCCCAACCATTTCCGGATTCCCGATCTTTGCGAGTACGACCAGCATGCCCCATTGGCAAGCGGAATAAATAATATTGCCGACAAACGTCCAACTGAAATTCCAACGCAGGGAAGCGCCAAGCATCGGCGTCTTCGCGACTGTCGTCGCCGATTCCGCAGAGTTCATTCGGTTTCCTTCGCTCATTTCCTGTTGGGGCTCACCGTTGACGATGGGCGGACCCGCCAGGCCGGGTTGAAGTGAAGATGCGGAGTTGGACAGGGAACTCATCGGCGTCCCAACGTCGGCGCGTCGGGCTTTTCCAGTCCAGCCTTTCGCATTTTTGCGTGTAACTCACGAAGCATTCTGGATCGCGCAGGCGATGGTGCGGCCTGCCCGGCTGCGGCGGAATGGAAGACGCGAGCGGGAGAGTAACGTTTCGTCGATGCGACCTGAACCGCAGCGACATCCGCCGCCATCAAACCAAAAAGAAGCCAAGTCGGCTTAGTGTTTTCCCAAGTCATGGCCGCGGCGCCCAAACCCCAGGTGAGCAGCATCACCAACCACAGACTGCGACCCAGCACGGGCAGCTTCAGTGCGGAATAAAACAGCATCACCAGCAGGATAAGGAAGATTGCAAAGCCGACGACACCTTGTTCGACGAGGATCGACAGAAAGGTATTGTGAGCTACCCAGGCGGTCACGACGCTTCGCTCGATGGCCGTCGGAAAGGCCCCGGCTCCCACTCCGAAGAAGGGGTGGTCCGAGAAAACATCCATGCCGGCGCGCCAGATCACGGTCCGCGCATCCATTGTCCCCGAGCTAATTTCCGATCCGGTCGTGCTCATGCGCTCCCAGGTAGAAGCCGGCACCAGGGCTATCGCCACCATGGCCGCCGCCGCCGCCACTACGCCCATAACCATTTTCTGGCGGATCGACCACTTCCGGAACGTCAGGGGAATCATCAATAGGGCTCCGCAGAGCGCGATAAGGGCGCCTCGCGATGCGGTCATGAACAGCGCGCAAACCGCCAAGACAATGTGCAGCCGGTACAGCCACACGCGGAAGTCTTGTTTTTCCGACGCCGCCAAATACAACGCCATCGGAACGCTCAAAGCCAGGCGTAACCCAATGTCGTTCGGGTTCATGTTGAAAGTGGAATTGCGCGTGGTGCCTTCGGCAGCGCCGATATGCAGAAGTGCGGCTAACGCCGAAACGCCGGTCCCCAGAAGATAGGCTTGCATTAAGTTCACACGCTGGCGTGGCAGGGGGGCTAGTTCCCATATCAACCACACCATGGCGAAAAACTGAATGTAGCTTAGAACCTCGACCACGGTAGCGTCCGGGGCCAACGTCCAGAAGTATGTCAAGCTCGCCCAGACTACGAATGCCAGCATCACAAGATGTGTCGGCGAAGGTGGCCGCACCTTCCCGCGCTCCGCTACTGCCAATACCCCGACCGCAAATGCCGCCAGGCCCACCAACCGACCGAACGTCCCGACGCCGGGTAGAACCAGCGCATTTTCGAGCGGGATGGCGCACACGAAAAGGAAAAGCAGTGCAAACGCCACAGAAGTGAGTAGCTGGCCTTTGTCGGGAGTAGCAGACCGCCGGGTACGAAACACACCCCTGGCGGCGCGTGGCATTTCCTGCCCCAGTCCTCTTGCAGAGTTCATTGTGCGGAAATCACCTATTTGTTGTGAGTCTCAGGTCAAGAGACGAAACAATTTTCCAAAACCTGTCTCAGGCGTTCGGCGTTGGAGGATGTTTCACGTCCGCGGTCTGGCCATATCCATAGCCATAGCCGTATCCATAGCCGTAACCATACGTACGGCCAGGAGTCTTGCGTGGGTCCCAGCTATTCAGCACCGTGCCCAGGATTCGTGTGCCGTCTTCGGACAAGCGTTGCGTGGCAATCAAAGCAGCCTCGCGCATGGTATGCCCTGCGCGGACCACCAGAATAACCCCGTCGGAAAGACCTCCGAGCAATCGCGCGTCGGCCAAATGCATCATCGGCGGCGCGTCAATGATCACCATGTCGAACTCGGTGCGCATCCGCGCCATGAGGGCTTCAACCCGCGGCGAGTGCAGCAGTTGCGAGATGCTCGTCGTGCGAGTACCGCTTGGAAGCAGCGACACGCCCGCAATGCGCGTCTCGATCACCAGCTGCGATAGTGGAACGGTTTCGAGCGGCGCTTCGGACAAAAGTACATCGCTGACGCCGCGAGTGTTTGACGCACCGAAAATCTTGTGCAACTTCGGTTGGCGCAGATCTCCGTCGATCAACAGCACCCGGCGTCCCATCTCGGCGATGGCGATGCTGAGGTTGCTCGCGACGGTCGTTTTGCCTTCTGCGGGACCAGGGCTGGTGACCACGAGCACTTGAGGCCCCTCGGAATTCTGCCCAGGCAACAAAATGGAGGTCAGCATGGCGCGGAAAGATTCCGCTACCGCGGACGGTTTGTGTTTCCAGGTCACTAACTCCAGGCAATCGTTGGGATCAGCAGGCCCAAGTGCCCGTTGACTGCGAACCGCTGGTGTGTCGCAAACCTCGGCCATCGGAATTACGCCGAGTTCCGGCAGATTCAAGTACACCTGCAGATCGCCAGGAGCTTGAATGCTGCGATCGAATCGGGTGCGGAACACCACGAAACCCAATCCCAGGAAGATGCCGCAAAACAAGCCCAACGCCGAATTCACGGGTACGTTCGGCTTGGCGGGCATGAACGGGGGTTTGGCTTCATCCACGACTAGAACGTTGCTGGCCCGCATGGCGGACGCCAACCCGGCTTGTTTAACTCGGTTCAGCAAGGTGTCATAAAGCTGCCGGCTTGACTCAACCTCCCGGCGCAAGGTGTCGTAATGGATGGCCTTATCGGATTGATTGGCGACGGTTTTTTGTTGCTCGATATAGGATTGCTGCAACAGTTTCTCGCGGCGGGATGCGGCGGCATATTCGTTGCCAACGCGGTGGAGAACGTTGTTGCGTTGTTTCTCGAGCGCACTTTGCAATTCGTTGATCTGGGCTTGTACGCGTTGAACCTTGTAGTGTTCCGGCGTCAGGGTTGCGGTCAACTCCACCAACTGACGCTGTAAGTCGGTCAGCTTGACGCGGTATTCGCGAAGCGTGGGGTCGTCGATAGTTTCCGGAAGCGATTCGGCCGGCTTGCTCTTCGCTTCTTCGAATTTCGCTTGCTTGTCTACGCGGTCGGCCTGCGCTTTATCCAGCTCATCCTGGAGTTCTTTGAGTCTGCCTTCGGTGGCGTTTTCTTTGTCGGTCATGGTCAGACCGGATGAACGTGCATAGGCCTGGAGTTGCGCTTCCGACTTTTCCAGGTCGATCTTCATCTGGCTCAAATGGCCGGTCAGGTATTCGCCCGTCCTCTGGCTGGATTTCCAACGCATTTCCTGACTTTGTTCGATGAATTCGGACACCAAAGTATTGGCAAACAGGGCCGCAAACTTCGGATCTTCGGAGTCGTACATGACTTCCACGAGCCGGGTCTGGCCGGAAGCGCGAACCGTCAGGTTCCCTCTGGCTTTTCCGATGAACGCGTCTTTGTTCGGCTCCTGTGTGGAGTCTGAGAATCCCAGCATCCGCTGCACGCGCGCCGCGAATGCGCCCCAACCACTCGCCGGACGCTCTTGTGTGAGGTCCATCTTGCTGGCGACGCGTTCCAGCAGGGAATCGCTCTGCAGAATCTTGATCTGGGTTTGAAAATACGAATCCGTCGCGCCGCCGGGACCGGAATTCGTCGCATCTACGCTCTTCAGGTCCATGAACTCCGAGTTGAAGTCCTGAATCTCCAGCGAGGTTCGCGCTCGGTAGATCGGCGTCTGCAGCAAGCTGAACAGCACGGCCACGGCCAGCCCTGTCAGGGCGAAGCACAGCAGGGTGACCTTATTACGGACGAGGATATGCCAATAGCCAAGCAGGCTGTCGTAGGCTTGGGTTTCCCCGTTGTCCGCGTGGACCGGTTCGTCCATCCTATAGACGGTGGGGCGGTTCTCGGTGTAGGTGCTTAGTTGCGCGCCTCGCGTCCGGTTATTTACTCGATCGAAATGCTTAGACATTTATGACCTGCCGTTCCGCCCTGCGGCTAAAAATTGACAACTCCCTAGATCGCGTTCTATTGCTCTGCGTTCTGTTTCTTTGAACGGTCCTTACGGGCGATAAATCGCGAGACCCGTGCCGGTCGATATCGCTGCTTCCATGACACGCAGTGCCACTTTCCTGCCCGTACTATCGGGGACAAAAAGGATATCGTTGCCCTGCAGCGGGACGTCTCCGCCTTTTCCCTGCAAAATCTTTTTCAAGTCCACAGGAATTTCCGTTCGCTGGTCCTGGCCGGGATTCAACCGTAGAATCTTTGCATGGCGCGGGTCGGGTGCCGGTCCCAAACCTTCTGCAAGCGAGACCGCTTGCAGCACGGACATGGTTTGCCGTTCCCCGAGAATGAATCCTCCCGACTTCTTTACGTCGCCCGTGACGTACACCAGCTCCGCCTTGGGAATAGAAATGACGTCATGTGGGAAGATCTGGATGTTTTCACCAGGTGTCTTTGCTTCCATGATGTCTGCCAGACCCACTTGGGCGACCGTGAATCGACCTGAGGCGTCCATGGTGGCGCCCGGCAGCGGAATGCAGCCCCATTCTACTTGCCGCGTGATCCGAATGCTGTAGCCAGCATCGGCTCGAACGCCGCCGGCTAGTGAGATCATCTCCAGGAGTGTCTTGTGTCCTTCCACCTGGTGCACGCCCGGGGAGTTCACTGCGCCAAGAATCGAAGCGGGCTGGCTGCGCAATTCTTTAACGTCGACAGCTGCTTGCGGATGCCGGATGTAGGTGCTCAATCTCTTGTTTAATTCCTGCTCGGCTTGTTGGACCGTCAATCCCGCCACGTGAACACGGCCCACCAGCGGCACCTGAAGATCGCCTTCACCGTCAACACGCACCGTCTTGTTTGAGAGTTCGTCGAGTTCGGGGCCCGATATCTGGAGCTCGTCTTCCGGGCCAAGCAGATAGGTCGAGCGAACTTGGCTGTCGCAGCTTGCCTTCTGTGAGTCTGTCGTCGCCGGTGGGGTCGCCTGTCCAGCGCTATTGACGGAAAGGAAAACAACTACCAGGCCGATCGACCAGCCCCTTAAAGTAGTCATCGACCCTCCTCTCCGCTCTCTGTTCTCGGTGTTAATTTCGGTTTTCACTTGCTGTCCTCATCCTCGTTGCCGTCCATACTGGGGTCCCGTGAATCTTTGGCCTCAAGCTTCCAATGAACTGTTCGAACTCGGCGCCGACTCTTTAGCCGCATCAATCGGATGGATCCATTCGGGCGCCACTTCGACTGAGATCGACCTCTTCAAAAGGGTAACGGAGACATACATTCGGTGTTGATTTGCGATCTTGGTCAAGACGCCTTCCAAACCGCGCAGAGGTCCATGCCTCAATTGTACCCTCTGGCCCACCACGAGTGACGGCCAGGGTGTAACCGCCAGGCCGGAGTGCAAAACGCATTGTATCGCCGCGATCTCGCTTTCCTCCACAGGCTCGGGATTCTTGCCGACACCTACCAGGTAAAGGAACCCAGGGGTGGTTAGCAGCGGCATGCGCTCTTCCAAATGCAGGCGGCAGAACAGATAGCCGGGAAACAGTGGAACATCCATCACCTTCACACGGTCAGACCACTGCCTGCGACGCTGCACCAGCGGCAGAAACTCCTGAAATCCCTTACCTCGAAGCGCCGCCGCAACGGGTTTCTCATAGTTCGGACGGACCCGCAGCGCGAACCAAGGTGCAATCGCCACCGCCACGTTACCCTCAACCCCTATGTTCGGTTGAAGTTGCCCAGCTTCGGCTAGCCGGTTTGTCGCACCTGGATGAGATTCTCCCGTGCACTCAGGCGGCGCAGACTCCAAGTCGTATTTATAATTTATCATTAGACTGGGCTTAGCCTAGCTGTGAGGCAAGCTACCGCCCTTTGACTCCCATTTTCCCTTCAAACCCGGATAACGATCGGCCAGCCAGTGCGTTGCGAGCGCCAAATCTAGCTGGTTCTTCAACAAGATCCATGCGCTTGAACGGCGCACGCGTCCAAAGACGAGACCATGTACGTGACGGAACAATATTGCCACCACCTGTCCTTTCGGCCAATGGACCTCACGTTCCTCGATCGCAGTACTGAAGTACCGTCCGGCGAAGGGGTTACGCCCCTCTTACTAAAGTAGCCTGGCAGTACCATGGACGAGGACAATTCCCATCCGACAAAGCCTTGTAGTTGCGTCACGCGAGCCGCGACTCTCACTCGCTTGTCCTTCCGCTATCGTCTCCGGTTCCTTCGAGGCCGATTTCGTCCAGAGCGGACTCTTCCGGTTCAGCCTTCTGGCTGCGCGTTTCGCGCAGACGGGTTGTGTGGTTCATCGCCGCGAATCCGCAGTTTTCCGACGACGGAGCTTGGCGTTCCGAGCGGACCACCCTGCCAATGGCGTGGATCTCGGATGGCCGTGCCGAGTGTTCCGGCCTGGGCAGAAACACATTCAACTCGACCGACACTCCCAGGGGTGGTACCAGTTCCGCTTGGACATAGATACCGCGGCTGCCCAGGTCGCGGCAGTAACCGTCGCACCCGTGCACTCGGCCCGTGTCATCCTGCCAGGAAAACACGACAGGAAGCCGCAGCGGGTAGCGCAATGCGGTTCTGCGTTCCGCGACGCGGCTAGATGGACTTGAACGCGCGAACATCTGAAACCTCCCACCTCCGCATGGGGTGAACTTGTTAACCTGCAACACCCATCCGTCGAATCAAATCTACGCGAGGGTGCGGGGAAGTAAAGAGGCCGACTGTCGGGCAGCCGCAGGGTCGCAGGGCCTTGCCAGTGGACTGTATTTTCCCAGAGATAGAAGGCTCTGGTTATAGGGACTAAAGTCCCTATTCAAGACTTAGTGTAATGATCAACGCGAGAGGCAGCCTCTAACCGTGTCGATAAGGGGCAACGCGAGTTCCCGTTCTACATGCAGGGCGGGATAGTCAAGCGGCCGGTATCCTACGTATCCTAAATAGGATAAGAATAAGGCCGAACGGAGCGGGATCAAGGGCAAGAAACAGGATTGGAGGCAAGAGCGTGCGCAACACATCCGAGCCGGCGTCATGGGGCCAGACTCCTTGGGTCATCGACTTTCATCCAAGACCTGCCTTGTTGCCGGAAGCCGTGGATTTCGCGGTGATCGGCGGCGGGTTCACCGGGCTCTCTGCGGCTGCCATGCTTCGCGGCGTGAATCCGGAAAAGACCGTGGCGGTTTTTGAAGCTGCGACCATCGGTGCCCGTTCGAGCGGACATACCGGAGGCTTAACGTTGAGCGAAACAGCCGCCGGCGACCTACCGGGGCTCGGCGACGTTTTGCAGGGCTTCTCGGAGATTACCAAGCACCTGAACGTAAGGTGTGATCTTTCCTTGCCAGGCGTCTGGGAACTGGACCGCAGCACCGACACTGGAAATTGGCCAATTCGCTGGAATGATTCCGGTCAACTGCGTGTCGCTCGAGAAGTCCCGGGCGGGACCGTCGATCCGGGCAAGCTGGTCAGCGGTCTCGGGCGAGCCGCCGAGGAACGTGGAGCGCTCATTTTCGAAGGCGCGCGGGTTGACCAAATAAATTTTCGCGATCCGCTTACCCTCGAGGTTAGCGGGAGGCAGATCCGCGCTCAACGCGTCCTTATCGCCACGAACTCGGAATCGCTGGAGCTAAGCAATCTGGCCGGACGGGCGGAGCCGAAATTGACGATGGCCCTGGCGACAGAATCCCTTTCCGACTCCCAATTGGGCGCATTTGGTTTGGCCAGCGGCAAGCCGTTCTATACCATCGATCTACCTTATTTGTGGGGACGCCCTCTGCATCGGAACCGAATCGTTTTTGGCAGCGGATTGGTACCCGTGGACGACTGGCGCGAATTGAAGTCGATCGATATTCGCGCCGGCGAAGCAAGTGCGATGCTTACGCGCCTTGAGAAGCGCGTCAGGGCACTCCATCCCGCGCTCGCAAAAGTTCGCGTCAGCCATCGTTGGGGCGGGCCTATTTTGATCGCGGACCAATGGCGGCCCGTTTTTTCCCGCCACCCGCGGAGCGCAGCAGGTGATTGTCCTCGGAGCCTACAGTGGCCACGGGGTCGCGCTCTCGGTTTACCTGGGTGCGTGGGCCGCCGAAGCGCTATTGGACAGACGAAACCTTCCGGCGTGGAACTCGGTCTAGGATCCGCCGATTCGTTCTTACTGACTAGTGAGTGCTACCGCCGCAGCCCGCATGCCCGCACCGGCAATCGACATCCGGCGTCTTCTCCATGGCCGCGCATTCGGTACTGCAGCACTTGCTGTCTGCTGCCGCCGGGCACGTACAGGAAGGATGCGCACTTCGTTTGTTGTCTGCCATGAGGGTCTCCTCGCAGAAGGTTGAATTTGAATTGAAGAAGTCGCTTGCGACTGCTGGTCGCAGGGGCGAGGATTCTTTCACCCATACGGCAAGAAAATGCGGATCGCCGCAATCAGAGAAACCCACACACGCCACCGAGATACTCCTGCACGCGGCTTAGTCCTGTACGCGTGCGCCTACGTACGCTTTCACCGACACGATAGATAGATCAATCCGTGTATGGACTGGCTCTGTCGGAACTCGTAACGTCGCACCCAGCCCAGCGGACTCGGCCCCGCTCCGGGCGACGGTTGACGATTTCGAATGAACCAGAAAGGAACACCAAATGGAGCACAACGAACTGAAGGAACTTTACATCGACGAGCTAAGGGATCTGTATGACGCCGAAAACAAGTTAGTGAAGGCTTTGCCGAAACTTGCCAATGCCGCCAACGCAGACAAACTTCGTGCCGGATTCGAAGAGCACCTGGAGCAAACACGGGGTCACGTCGAGCGCCTGGAGGAAATCTTCGAAGCACTAGGCGAGAAACCCACCGGGAAGAAATGCGCAGGCATGGCCGGTTTGGTGAAAGAGGGCGAACAGATCATGGACGAGGACTTCAGCGGAGCTGTTATGGACGCTGGATTGATCTCCGCCGCACAGCGTGTAGAGCACTATGAAATCGCCGCGTACGGCTGCGTCAATGCCTGGGCGCATTTGCTCGGCGAATCAGAGGCCAGCGCTTTGCTGGAGAAGACGCTCGAAGAAGAAAAGGAAACGGATCAGAAGCTAACCGAGCTCTCAGAACAGATCAACGTCGAAGCGAAGGGCTCTGGCGGAGAAAAGGAAGAGGCCGAGCAGGGCATCCCAGCTCGCAAGGCGAAGAGCGCGCGGGCCTAACAATCACTGATTTCACATGGCCATTTCGACGCGGTCGTGGCGCCCGTCAAAAAAAGGGCGCCACTTCGGTTTCCTTGCCACCTGTACCTTGGGTTGAAAGGTTGAGTCGCTCGCGACCGTGGGTGGATTGACTCAGATCGCGGATCGAAGGTTCCCAAAACTCAGTGGTTTCCGGTATATACGAGGTAACCGAGAGGCGACTATTCTCGGCGGTGAGGTGCAGACCATGAACACGAAAGTTGTCATAGAAGGCATTGTCCTCGCCGTGGTCGTCGTCACTGCGGTAGCCCTCCTTCCAGATTTCATCCGTTACATGAAGATTCGCTCGATGTAGAAGATCCCTTGGAGCTGTCGAAGAACGTCACAGAGTCGGGTGGCGCACCCGCGAGGCCCCTGCGACGCTTCGAAGAGCCACGCACAATGCATGGCGAAAGTCTTCTGAATTGGTTAGAATCCGCGTTGTTTTTGTTGCACGGTCGTGAGTCCGCGGAAAATGACCCTCGTTGAATCCACAGACAGAGACCCCAGGTCGCGAGCGCTGTCGGTCCCGGAAATTGACGTGCTGTGGCTCACTGCCGGTCTCAGTTGTGACGGGGACACGATCGCTGTTACCGCGGCAACGCAGCCAAGCATCGAAGATCTCATCATGGGTGCCTTCCCATGGATTCCCAAAATCAATTTTCACAATCCGTTTCTCGCGTATGAAAACGGGGACGAGTTCGTCGGATTTTTCCGTGAAGCAGCGGAAGGAAAATGCGGTCCCTTTATTCTGGTAGTGGAAGGCTCGATTCCAAACGAAAAGAACAAGGCAGAAGGATACTGGGCCACTTTCGGCACCGACGCGGAAACCGGGCAGCCAATCACCACGTGTGATTGGATTGACCGGCTTGCGCCCAAGGCTTGGGCGGTGGTAGCAGCCGGAACGTGTGCGGCTTACGGCGGAATCCACGCGATCGAGGGAAATCCGACGGGGTGCACGGGGCTACCTGATTATCTCGGTTGGGATTGGAAGTCGGGGGCGGACATTCCTATCGTTTGTGTTCCCGGGTGCCCCGTCCAGCCGGATAATTTCACCGAAGTCCTTCTCTATCTGCTCAATATGGCCGCGGGGCGCGCTCCCATGATTCCGCTGGATGACGCCTTGCGTCCAACGTGGCTCTTTGGGTCAACGGTACACGAGGGTTGTGACCGCGGCGGATACTACGAGCAAGCGCAGTTCGCGGAGGAGTACGGGTCGTTAACGTGCATCGTGAAACTTGGGTGTTGGGGACCGGTCGTGCAGTGTAATGTCGGTAAGCGCGGATGGATGGGGGGAATTGGGGGATGCCCCAACGTTGGCGGCATCTGCATCGGATGCACGATGCCCGGCTTTCCGGACAAGTTTATGCCCTTCATGAATCAACCGCCGGGTTCGCTGCTTTCTTCCAGTGCGGTGATGACCTATGGCCGCGCCATTCACGCTTTGCGCCGATTCACGCAGGCATCGCTGAACAAGGAGCCGTCCTGGAGAAGGCGTGCCGAGCAGTGAATGTGCGGATAAGGCAGCACGAGCATCAAACCAAAGATCTGCTTTTTGTGTAACGTTCTGTTAGCAAGAGGTGGGAGATGGATTTTGTGACGCAAGCGAACTGGGCAAGCGACAGTGCGCTACCCACAGTGGATAAACAAGCCAGCAATCTCTCGGAAGCGGAGAATGCGCTCCGCGAATTGGCGGAAGTCTTTCTACAGCAGCAATCGCTGACCTCTGGCGCTGGTCCAGATCCCGCTGCAAAAATGGAGTCATCCGCTTCCGAAGCGCCGTTGTTGAACATGGAGGCAAAGTACCGCGCTTTGGTTGAGCAAATTCCCGCGATCGTCTTCATGGCGTACCTGGACAAGGGAATCGGCGAAGCGTACGTCAGCCCACAGATTGAAGCGGCGCTGGGTTTTTCTCAAAGCGAATGGCTCGAAGACCCGGTGCGGTGGTATCAACAGATTCATCCGGACGACAAGATGCGCTGGAGTGTAGAAGCGGCCGAAATGTTCCTTTCCGGCAGACCGCTGCGATCTTCCTATCGCGTCATCGCTCGTGATGGAAAAACTCTTTGGTTTCAGTGCGAGGCGAAAATGATTCGCCGCGCGGATGGCCGCCCGTGGTTCATCCACGGGGTCGGATTCGACGTGACCGAACGCAAGGGGCTGGAGGAAGCTATCCTGGACATCAGCGCCACAGAACAACGGCGCATTGCTCAGGATTTGCACGATGGTCTGGGGCAGCATCTCACGGGTATCGCCTTCATGAGTAAGGTCCTCGAGGAAAAGCTGTCTGACAGGTCGCTGCCCGAAGCGGTGGAAGCCGCGAAGATCGTGAGAATGGTGAATCAGGCAATCGACAACACGCGCGAGCTGGCGCGGGGCCTTCACCCGGTGCCGGCAGAGCCTTTGGGGTTGCTGTCCGCTCTGAAGAGGTGGGCGAGCGACGTGGAGGAATTGTTTCACATTCGATGCCGTTTCCAATGCCCGAAGCCGCTTGCTATTCGCGACGCAAATCTGGCGACACATCTTTATCGTATCGCGCAAGAGGCCGTCCACAATGCGATTCGCCACGGAAAGTCGGGAAATATTGTCGTTAGCCTATCGGGCAAGAATGGGACGGGCACGCTTACCATTCAGGATGATGGTGATGGATTTCAGAAAAAGCAGGAAGGCCACCCTGGAGTGGGGCTGAGCATCATGAACTATCGGGCCGATATGGTTGGGGGTTCTCTCAAAGTGCAGCCCAATGACGAGCGGGGAATAACGGTAACCTGCACATTTCCAATTCGCAGCGTCGAATAGGAGCAGCTGTCAATGGCGACCAAACCTGCAATCAGCCCTCTAGCTAAAAAGAGCCGGGTGCTTTTGATCGATGACCACCCCATAGTTCGACAAGGCCTTGCTCTATTGATTGATCGCGAACCCGATCTGTCGGTCTGCGGAGAGGCAGAGGGGTCGCATACCGCCTTTCATGCAGTCGCAACACTGCACCCCGACATCGTGGTGTTGGATATTTCTTTGAGCGGTCCGGACGGGCTGGACGTGCTCAAGGAAATTCGAACGAAGACGCAGAATCTGCCGGTACTCATACTGTCGATGCACGATGAGTCGATCTATGCAGAGCGCGCCATGCGTGCCGGAGCAAACGGCTACATCATGAAGCAAGAAGCAACCGACAAGGTGCTCGTCGCGATTCGAAGGATTCTACAGGGGGAGGTTTATCTCAGCGAACGGCTAACGAATACGATGCTGCAGCAATTTGTTCGCGGCGCCTCGCCGGTCAAGAGCTCTCCGCTCGTGAATCTCACCGACCGTGAGCTGGAAGTGTTCCGGTTAATTGGAGAAGGCCACGCGACCCGCCAGATTGCGGACCAGTTGCACCTGAGCGTGAAGACCATCGAGTCCTATCAAGCCCACATCAAGGAAAAACTCGCTTTGCGCAATGCCCGCGAGCTCGTGCAGCATGCGATCGAATGGACGATGAATCTGAATGGCGGTTATTAGCCCGGTTTTGGACGGTCTCCAGGACCGGGGATTCCCCTATGCGCGATCGCGGTCCTTCCCCGATAAGAAATTCCGCACATACCCGATTGTAGACACCCGCTTGTAGCTGTAATTTTCGAAATCGAACTTTTGGATAACAGCTTGTCCGCAGTTGGTCCAGCCATTTCCGTAAGTCTCAACTGGGGGATTCGCGAGAGTCTGAAAAAGGAGACGAGTAATGACCCCTGACGCAGTTCCGTACGGCCGAAAGACGCAAAAGCCCTCGCCGGTCTCCGATGTACATATTCTGTGGATCACCGCGGGTCTCGGGTGTGACGGGGACTCGGTTTCCATCACGGCGGCAACGCAACCTAGTATCGAGGACGTTTTGTTGGGCGCGATCCCGGGACTGCCCACCGTGCATCTGCACAACCCGGTGCTTGCTTATGAAAATGGAGATGATTTTCTTAAGTACTGGTATCAAGCCTGGCAAGGCAAGCTGGATCCCTTCGTTCTGGTTGTGGAAGGTTCGATTCCTAACGAGAAGATAAAGAAAGAAGGGTACTGGGCCGCACTGGGAACAGATCCGCAGAGCGGCCAACCTATCACCACCAACGAATGGATCGATCGCCTGGCACCCAAAGCCCTGGCGGTTGTGGCTTGCGGCACGTGCGCGACCTACGGTGGAATTCACGCCATGCAGGGTAACCCCACCGGGGCGATGGGCTTGGCCGACTATCTCGGATGGGATTGGAAGTCGAAGGCGGGTCTGCCTATCGTGAACGTTCCCGGTTGCCCGGTCCAACCGGACAACTTCATGGAAACGGTACTCTACCTCCTCTATCAGGTAGCCGGGTTGGCACCCATGATACCGCTCGACGACCAACTGCGGCCGACTTGGCTGTTCGGGAAGACCGTGCACGACGGATGCGACCGCGCCGGTTACTACGAACAGGGTGATTTCGCCGAGGTCTACGGTTCTCCGAAGTGCATCGTCAAACTCGGCTGCTGGGGACCTGTTGTCAATTGCAACGTACCGAAACGTGGATGGATGGCGGGCATCGGCGGGTGCCCGAATGTTGGAGGCATCTGCATCGGCTGCACGATGCCAGGTTTCCCGGACAAGTTCATGCCATTCATGGATGAGCCGCCGGGAGCGAAGATTTCCGCTGCGAGCATCAGCATCTACGGCAAGGCGATCCGGTCGTTGCGATCGTTTACCAACGCCACGGTGAATAAGGAACCGAAGTGGCGGCATCCCGGCTCGGAACTCACTACTGGCTATCGACCCAGCGCGTATTAGCTGCTGGATGCACCGACAGATCAAGGAGCGAAGATGGGAACGATAACGTCAGCGGCAAAGGGAACTCCAACCGGTTCGAGAAAGCTGGTGGAGATGAACTGGGATCCGATCACTCGGATCGTCGGCAGCCTCGGGATCTTTACGAAGATTGATTTCGACAATCGGCAAGTCGCGGAGTGCCACAGCACGTCATCGATCTTCCGAGGCTACAGCATCTTTATGAAGGGCAAGGATCCGAGGGACGCGCACTTCATCACCAGTCGAATTTGCGGGATTTGCGGCGATAACCATGCGACGTGCGCGACGTATGCGCAAAATATGGCGTTTGGCGTGCGGCCGCCCGCGCTCGGCGAATGGATCGTAAACCTGGGTGAAGCCGCGGAGTACATGTTCGATCACAACATCTTCCAGGACAATCTGGTTGGCGTGGATTTCTGCGAGCAAATGGTCAAGGAAACGAATCCTTCCGTGTACGCCAAGGCGGAAAAAACGGCCGCTGCGCATTCCAATCTTCACGGTTTTCGCACCATTGCCGACATCATGAAGGCGCTCAACCCCTTCACCGGATCGTTTTATCGGGAAGCACTGCAAATGAGCCGGATGACCCGAGAGATGTTTTGCTTGATGGAAGGTCGCCACGTGCACCCGTCCACGTTGTATCCCGGGGGCGTTGGTACCGTTCCGACGATTCAGCTTTTCACGGATTATCTGGTGCGGTTGATGAAGTACGTGGAGTTCATGAAGAAGGTCGTTCCACTGCACGACGACCTGTTCGACTTTTTCTACGAAGCGCTTCCAGGGTACGAAGAGGTGGGGCGCCGGCGGGTGTTGCTGGCGTGCTGGGGATCGTTCAATAACCCCGCGGTTTGCGATTATTCCTACAAGAAAATGGCGGACTGGGGCCGTTCGATGTACGTGACGCCCGGTGTGGTGGTCGACGGCAAGCTGGTGACCACCGATCTGGTCGACATTAACCTGAACATCCGCATCCTTCTGGGCAGTTCCTATTACGAAGGCTGGGAAAACGGCGAAAAGTTCGTGAAGAACGATCCGCTGGGCAATCCCGTCGATCAGAATCACCCCTGGAACCAGACGACCATCCCGAGGCCGCAGAAGCGCGACTTCGCCGGGAAGTATACGTGGGTCATGTCACCTCGGTGGCTGGACAAGCGCACCGGCGACCATCTCGCGCTGGATACCGGTGGCGGACCGATCGCGCGTCTTTGGGCTACTGCATTGGCTGGGTTAGTGGACATCGGCTACATCAAGTCGACCGGTCACAGCGTGAAGATGTATTTGCCGAAAACGGCTTCGCTGCCAGAGGTGGAATTCGAATGGAAGATTCCCAAGTGGAGCAATGCCATCGAACGCGACCGCGCTCGGACTTACTTCCAGGTCTATGCAGCTTCGGCGGCTTTGTACTTTGTCGAGCAAGCGCTGGCGGAATTGCACGCCGGAAGAACCCGGACATGGTCGGAGTTCAGCGTGCCTCAGGACGCCATCGGCTGCGGCTTCCATGAAGCCGTACGCGGCGTGTTGTCGCACCACGTGGTGATCCGCGACGGAAAAATCGCCAATTATCATCCTTATCCGCCGACGCCATGGAATGCAAACCCCCGGGATATTTACGGAACGCCGGGCCCTTACGAGGATGCCGTTCAGAACACGCCAATCTTCGAGGAAAATGGCCCCGACAAGTTCAAAGGCATCGACATCATGCGCGCCGTGCGAAGCTTCGATCCATGTCTGCCGTGCGGGGTACATATGTATCTCGGAAACGGAAAGGTTCTGGAGACGCGCCACTCGCCGATGTTTGGCATGCACGCTTAAACTTTTGATGGAAGGGAAGCGGGAAGCGAGGCAGGGGACCAGCAGACTTTTTGCTCGAGGCCGAAATGGTCGGTCACCTCGCTGGCGGGCACCCGCTTCCAGTTCATGTTGAAGGAGACTATGGCGCACGGTGCGGACCTGCAGAAGCGAATTCAGCGAATCGGGCAGATCGTCGAGCAACTGGAGTCGACCACCGATGCCAGTGTGCGGGCTCTTGGCAAAGAGCTTCTCGAATCGCTGATGGCTTTGCACGGCGCCGCGATAGAGCGAATCCTAGAGCTTGTTTCGGAAACCGGTGAAGCAGGGGACGCCATCATCCGGAAATGCGCCGGCGATGAACTCGTGGCCAGCTTGTTCCTGTTGTATGGATTCCATCCCGACGATCTGCCCACTCGTGTGACGCGCGCCTTGGAAAAGTCGCGACCGTACCTGCAGTCGCACGCGGCTCGTGCCGAGCTCGAATCGCTGAGCGACGATGGCAGGGTCGTTGTGCGTCTTGAGGTCAAGTCCAGCGGCTGCGGCTCTTCGCGGCGTCGGTAAAATCCATCCTGGAAGCCGCCTTACAGGACGCCGCGCCCGACGCGGCCTCAATCGTTGTACAAGAGGCGGGCGCGGCCCTCACGCAGTCCGGGTTCATTTCGCTGGCGCAGCTCCAGGGCGCCCAAGCCATGCCCCGTGTACCGGTCGCATCGGCTCAGCGGAGCGGAGACTGACATGCCTCCCGCGCTTCCTCGACAACAGGAAAGCGCGTTCGCGGCCTTGCGGCAGTTTGTACGCAAGCGAGCGGCGGTGGAGCGCTGCGAAATGTGCAGCCGAGAACTCGCTGCTGACCACGAGCACCTTGTAGAACCCGCAAATCGCAGGTTGATCTGCGCTTGCGAAGCGTGCGCCATTCTTTTCGAGGGACAAAGCGGCACGAAGTATAAGCGGGTTCCGCGCCGGGTAGTGTTTCTGAGGGACTTTCAGTTGACCGACGGCCAGTGGGACGGCTTGATGGTCCCAATCGAAATGGCATTTTTTTTCCGCAGCACGCCGCACGGAAAGGTGATCGCGCTGTACCCCAGCCCCGCGGGACCTACCGAATCTCTGCTTGCCCTCGATACCTGGGCTGATATTGTCGAGCTCAATCCCGTTCTCAGCGAGATGGAATCCGATGTCACCGCGTTACTTGTCAATCGCGTGGGACATGCCAGGGGTGCCGCCCCTGCGGAGTATTTCCTTGTCCCCATCGATGAATGCTACAAACTGGTCGGATTGATCCGCACCCACTGGCGTGGATTCTCCGGCGGTGCAGAAGTGTGGCGCGAGATTAGCGCATTTTTTGCCGTGCTCAAAAAGCGAGCGGGCTTCGCTGCTGGGGCCGCTGATGCCTGATCTTCAACTCACCATCGAAGGCGCCGAAACAGTCCCGTATGCCGCCGCGCCCCTGCTGTCGTTCAAGGTACGAATCGTCAATGGCTCCAGCAACCAGATTATCCATACCGTCGCGCTGCGGGCTCAAATCCAAATCGAAGCGACTCATCGCAAGTACGATTCCAATGAACAAGCCCGCCTTGCCGATCTATTCGGCGAGCCGGATCGATGGGGACAGACGCTGCGCAGCATGTTGTGGACTCATGCGAGCGTCGTAGTGCCACGCTTTACCGAAAGCGTGCGAGCGGACATTCCCGTGCCGTGCACGTTCGATTTCAACGTTGCCGCAACCAAATATTTCCACGGTTTGACAAATGGCGATTTGCCATTGTGTTTCCAATTCAGCGGCACTGTGTTCTATCAGGGCGCAGACGGATTGCTCCAGGTCAGTCCGATCTCGTGGGACAAAGAGGCGAAGTATCGCTTGCCGGTCAAGGTGTGGAAGGACCTGATCGATCTCTATTATCCGAATTCGGCTTGGCTTGCCTTGCGGAAAGACGCTTTTGAAAAGCTCTATCAATACAAAGTGCGCGAGGGCATCCCTACCTGGGAAGAAGCAATCGAGAGAGCGCTGGACTCGGTACAGGATGCGGTGCGGTCATGAACGCGGCCCTTGTGGACGGAATCGTGAAAGCACTCCTGTTTGAGGGATATATGCTTTATCCCTACCGGTCTTCCGCGGTCAAGAACCGGCAGAGATTTAACTTTGGCGTTGTTTATCCGCGTGCCTACAGCGAGGCGCAGGGCGGAACCGATGCCTGGACAATGCAAACAGAATGTTTAGTCCTTGGGAAGGAGCAGACTCAATGTACTGTGCGCGTCCGATTCCTGCGCTTAGTAACGCGTTCGGTCGGAAAACTGCAGATACCTTCCGGTGAACTGCCCCCCATCACCGAAACCAACATCGAGCGCGTCGAGCGGCTGGAGGTCAATGGCGTGGTTTACCAGGGGTGGCAAGAAGCCGTCGACGAAGTAATCGAAGTGACCGAATTCAATCCTTGCGCTCTTGCGATTCAACCTATGCAATGGCCGTTCCGCTTGTCTGCCAAGCGGCAGCAAGAACCGCTCCAGGATACGCAGAAGTCAGTCGTTGGAATTCTCTTGCGCGACACATTGAATGTTGCGGGGACGATTCAGCTCTCGACTCAACAAGTGAGGGAAGGTCTGTTCAAGCTTGCCGTGCACATTTCGAACGATTCGCTCATGGAGGGCCCCGAGCCCCTGAGTCGTGACCACGCTCTTGCAAGCTCCCTCATTTCCGCCCACACCATTTTGGAAGTGCGCCACGGTGAATTCGTCTCTTTGGTCGATCCTCCGGAAGCCTACCGCGAGTTCGCCAAGGAATGCCAAAACGTCGGAACCTGGCCGGTTCTGGTAGGGAAAGAAGGGCAGCGGGACACCATGCTTTCCTCGCCTATCATCTTGTACGACTATCCGCAGATCGCGCCCGAAAGCCCTGGCGACTTATTTGATGGCGCGGAAATCGATGAAATTCTGTCGCTGCGCATCATGACCATGACCGAAGAAGAAAAACGAGAAATGCGCGAATCCGACGAACGCGCCAGGCAAATCCTCGAGCGAACCGAGGCCATGCCGGAAGAACAATTCATGAAACTTCACGGCGCGTTGCGTGGCCTGCGCTCAACCGGAAAGGTGATGCCATGAACGAATGGGAATGGCAACTCCTGGAAGACAAAGTGTCGATAGAGTCGGTTGAGATCCAAGGGATTCCAGTGCGTCGCGGTGACCGTGTAAAGCTCTGCCCGCTCGCGGGCGGCGACGTCTTTGACCTGGCGCTTGACGGGAAGATCGCAGCGGTCGAATCCATTGAGCAAGACTACGAAGGGAAGTTGCATGTAGGCGTTGTTGTTGACGACGATCCTGGCAGGGACATCGGTTTGATGCGCCAGCCCGGCCACCGGTTTTTCTTCTCACCGGCGGAGGTGCAGCCGTTCGCCAAGAGCGAGGAAGCACCGGCGCCGGAAAGCAAAAGAATTTTGATCGCGGGCATCGGCAACATATTTCTGGCGGACGACGGTTTCGGGGTGGAGGTCGCAGCCCGGCTTGCAAATCGCTCATTTCCAGCAGGTGTCCGAGTAACGGATTTCGGGATTCGAGGTTTCGATCTGGCTTACGCGTTGATGGATGGCTACCAGACGACGATCCTGGTGGATGCCTATCCCGGCGAAGGCGAACCAGGCACTTTATTCGTCGTCGAGCCGGAGTTGAACAGTCTGAATTCGGCCGGCGTTCAGCAAGGCTTTGTGGAACCCCACGCCATGAATCCCGTGAATGTGTTGCGTATGGCGACAAGTATGGGTGGACAGCTAAAGCGGGTACTTCTTCTAGGCTGCATACCCGCGACACTCGGTCCGGAACAAGGGCAGATGGGGCTAAGTGGGCCCGTAGAGGCTGCCGTCGATGAGGCTGTAAAGCTCGTCGACTCGCTGGTAAATCGGATTCTTGCGGGAGAATGGCCAGAAAAGAAATGAACCATACTCCCATGGTCGAAAGGAGACTCCCATGTCGGTAGAAATTATGAATCGCACCGAAGAGGCAACTGGTACAGATAAAGAAACACTGTACATGCTCGGAGGAGTGGCGCTGGTGGTTCTCGGCGCCGGATTGGTGCTGTCCAATCCGACGGTGCGCCGGTACCTCGGGCAAGTGGGGCTGGGCAATTTTGCCTCCGCCGCTATACCCGACATCGAGCGGTATTTCCGTCTTCGGTCCATGTAGGCAGAGGATCCCGGGGGGAGCAGCGGTTCGGCAGAACGTAAAGCCTGCCGACGGCGCGAGTTCTTAGGTCATGCCTACGGGAACGCAAAAGAGGGCTCGTGCCATCGAAATTTCTCATCGATCCGGCTGCCAGTCGGTTCACCGTCCAAGCCTTTGCGACCGGTATGCTTTCCTCGTTTGGCCACAACCCTACTGTCGGAATGCGTGACTACGACGGAGAAATCCAGTTCGTTCCGGAAACCCATGAAGATGCTTTGGTCCGGCTGACGGTTCGGACCAGCGCGATGGAAATTCTTGACGAGATGAAGAACGACGACCGCAAGAAGCTCGAGAAAGAGATGTATGAAAACGTCCTGGATGTAGAGCATTTTCCCGTAGCCGTATATGAAAGCAAGGAGGTTGTGGTCAATAGTCTGAACAACGATCTATTTCAAGCGCGCGTATCCGGCGACCTCTCGTTTCATGGCGTCACGCGGAGGCAACCCGTTGAAGCTCGTGTTACCAGCATTGGCAGCGTGTTGCGAATTTCCGGCGAGTTCCCGCTGCGGCAATCAGACTATGAGATTAAGCCCATTTCGTTTGCGGGCGGAGCGTTACGATTGAAGGACGAGCTCAAATTCAAGTTTGAACTCGTCGCACGAAAGCTGGAGTGAGCAAGCGGACCGTTGTGTCAGGGCCTTTGTAAGGGGAGCCGGTCCCAAGGAGTTACATCGTGTGCCTAGCAATACCTGGAAAAATCGTCGAGCTCGACTCGCAAAACCCGTTGCAAGCCGTGGTTGATGTCGTGGGCGTGCGCCGTAAAGTCGATTTGGGTCTCTTGCAAGACGAACCGCCCGTGCCAGGCGACTGGGTGCTGATCCACGTCGGCTTCGCCATGAGTAAAATCAGCGAAGCCGATGCTGCGGACCAAATGCGAACGCTGACAATGCTCGGCGAAGCGGCAGCCGCCATGGAAGAAGCGCGCGGCTACGGTTTGGAAGAAAACGAGCCGGACTCGCCCGGCCAGAGGTGGACGCAATGAAGTTCGTAGACGAATTTCGAACTCCTGAACTCATCGGTAAAGCCGGCGAGGAAATCCGGCGGCTCGCCGATCCGGAGCGGCATTATCGCATCATGGAAGTATGCGGCGGCCATACGCATGCCATCTACCGCTTCGGTCTGAAAGACTTGCTTCCTTCCAATGTGGAACTCATTCACGGTCCCGGTTGCCCCGTTTGCGTTCTTCCCATGGGTCGTATTGATGATGGTTTGGCGCTCGCCGCGCAATCCGACTTCATTTTCGCGGCTTTCGGCGACATGATGCGGGTTCCCGGAACTCATGGAAGTCCGCTGGAGTACAAAGCGCGGGGAATGGACGTTCGAATCGTCTACTCACCGGCCGATGCGCTGAAACTGGCGCGCCATAACCCCGAAAAGCACGTCATGTTTTTTGCCATCGGATTCGAGACAACTGCGCCATCGACCGCACTGACGCTGGTGCGCGCGAAAGCAGAAGGCCTGCGCAACTTCTCCGTATTCTGCAACCACGTCACCATTATTCCAGCCATACGCGCGATCCTCGATTCCCCGGATATGCGCTTGGACGGCTTTGTTGGTCCCGGTCACGTTTCCACGGTGATAGGTTGCCGGCCGTACGACTGGATTGCCAAGGACGAAGGCAAGCCGGTGGTCGTGTCGGGCTTCGAGCCGCTCGACATTCTGCAATCTGTCGTGATGCTTCTGCGCCAGCTTCGCAAAGGCGAAGCGAAAGTCGAGAATCAGTACAAGCGCGTCGTGCCTTGGGAAGGGAATCGCGCCGCGCTTCGCGCGATGGGTGAGGTGTTCGAACTTCGTCCTTATTTTGAATGGCGTGGTCTTGGATTTATTTCCCAATCTGCGCTGAAGATTCGGCCAAGTTATGCGCAATGGGATTCAGAACAACGTTTTACGGTTCCCGGCGTGCGCGTCACCGACCCCAAAGCAGCGCAATGCGGCGAGGTATTGAAAGGTGTACTCAAGCCGGCCCAATGTAAACTCTTCGGGCGCGAATGCACCCCAGAGCAGCCGGTCGGGGCCTTGATGGTTTCCTCGGAGGGATCCTGCGCGGCATACTTCAACTACGAGCACCGCAAGCCTGTTGGCATCGCCGCATCGGTCGCCGCGCTTTGAGTGCACGAGACATCCATGGCCACTCCTGCTCCCAAGACGAGGTTCCGCGAACCGCAGATCGAAATGGCGCATGGCGCCGGCGGTAAAGCCAGCCGAAGGCTAGTCGAAGGATTATTCGCTCCGCTTCTGTTTGGTTCTTCCCACGGTCCGCTGGGCGACGCTGCGCACATCCAAATCAACGGAACACCAATCGCGATGACGACCGACAGTTTTGTGGTGAAACCCCTGCGTTTTCCTGGCGGTTCGATCGGGGAACTGGCCATCAACGGCACGGTAAATGATCTGGCCGTCTCCGGCGCGAGGGCCGAAGCAATCGTGGTGACCTTCGTTCTGGAAGCAGGACTGCCAACCGACATTTTGGAGGCGGAAGTTCGCGCCATGGGGCAAGCAGCGGAAGATGCTGGCGTCAGGATCGCCGGCGGCGACACCAAGGTCGTAGAGCACGGCAAAGCCGACAACATGTACATAACCACCACGGGAATCGGGCGCCTGCTTCCGGGAGTTACAATTTCGCCCCAATCGGTTCAGTCGGGCGACAAGGTTCTGCTCTCCGGCCCCATCGGCGATCATGGCATCACCATATTGCTGGCCCGAGGTGACTTGGATTTGGAAGCCGACTTGCGCTCGGACACCCGTTCGGTGTTCCCTCTGGTTCAGGCGCTTGTACACCAAGCGGGCGCCGGCGTGCGGTGGATGCGCGATCCCACGCGCGGCGGCGTAGCCACGTCGCTCAATGAATTAGCGCGTGACTCCGGGCTTGGAATCGTGTTGTTCGAAGAAAAACTTCCCGTGCGCGATTCCGTTCGCGGCGCTTGCGAACTTCTCGGCCTCGATCCCCTGCACATCGCAAATGAAGGTCAATTCCTAACCATCGTCTCTTCCGATCACGCGGAATCCGCCCTGCAAGCTCTGCACGCGACGCCGGGCGGCGAAAAAGCAGTCATGATCGGCGAAGTCCGCGAACAGCCCGCGAGTGCGGTTTTGGTTACCACTCTTTACGGCGGAAGCCGCCTCGTCGACATGCTCGTGGGCGACCCTCTGCCTCGGATTTGTTAGGAAGCGTGATGGCAACGGGACTGGAACTGGCGACGCAAATCGAACAGCGATTGTTGGCGCGCAATCATGTGCTGGAGTTGTTTTTCGCGCTGGAAGCGCACCGCCTAGCCGAGTCCTGCCGCGAAATGTCCGAGCGATTTATTCGCGGAGGCCGTCTCCTGGCATTTGGCCGCGGACCCTATGCGACTGACGCGCAGCACGTCTCCGTGGAATTCGTGCATCCGGTCATTGTAGGCAAACGCGCTCTTCCCGCGCTTGATCTCTCCCTCGCCTTTGACCCGTGGCTGAAAACACTGGTGCAAGCTGACGACATGGTCATGGGTTTCGGTCCGCCCGAGGGTGATCCCGAAATCTGGGCAGTCCTGGCCGCTGCGCGCGAGCGCAAAGCCATGACCTTCGCCTTGCCTGGTATAGAGGGTTCTTACTTCTGCCGCGCCGTAACGCAAAATGCGTTCGTCCACCAGGAACTCATCGAAATTCTCTACCACACGCTCTGGGAGACCGTGCATGTCTTCTTCGAGCGCCGTGAATTAGGCCACGACGTCGGCGCAGCTGGATTTCTCTATCCTTTTCTCGGCAAACAGAAGCAGGAAACGTTCGATGTCATCGCGGAAGTCGCCGCCTCCATTCAGATGAAAGTGCGCGATGACGCACTGCTCCGCGCGCGCGTCGCGAACGAAGAAGCAGAAAAAATCGGCAGCGCTGTCGTGGCCATCCGCGAATCCCTGGACCGAGGCGGCAAGCTGATCATCTTCGGCAACGGCGGATCGGCCACGGACGCAAATGACTGGGCCATCGACTGCATCCTGCCGCCAGACGGCTACACGCCCGTCCCCGCCATTTCGCTCTCCATGGAGCCTGCGAATCTGTCGGCAATCGCCAACGACGTCGGCATCGAACTAATTTTCCAGCGCCAGTTGATCGCTCAGGCCCGCTCCAACGACGTCGTCATCGCCATCTCCACCAGCGGCGGCTCGAAGAACATCGTGATGGCCCTCGAAGAGGCGAGAAAGAGAAAACTGCTGACCGTCGGACTGCTCGGTTATGACGGAGGAGAAGTCCTGCGCCGCAGCTTGACCGACTTTCCATTGATCGTCCGCTCCGACTACATCCCTCGCATCCAGGAAATTCAGGCGTCTATCTACCACGTCATTCGCGAAGCGTTGGAGGGCTTCAGCCATGCCTAACTTGGAGCTCTTCGGAACCTCAAGTTGTCCCTACACCGGCGAGATGCGCGAATGGCTTGAATGGAAGGGTCGCGAGTTCACCGAATACGACGTGGAAGCCGACAGCAGCGCGCGCGAGCGTATGCGATCACTGGCGCAAGCGCCTTTCACCGTACCGCTTCTTGTCGAAGACGGAAAAGTGATCCAGGTCGGTTGGCAAGGTCGCGGCTGCGTGATCGCGAAATAACACCATGCCGCAGGCATACTCCATCAAGGTCAGCGGTGTAGTGCAGGGGGTCGGCTTCCGCCCGTTTGTCTACCGCCTCGCGCGCGCAAACGGCCTAAAAGGCTGGGTGCTCAACGCAACGGAAGGAGTCCAGATCCATCTCGAGGGCGAAGCAGGCCCACTCCAGTCTTTCCTCACGGAGATGAAGACAAGCCCCCCGCAAGCCTCCGTCATCGCGGAAGTTTGGATCGAACCCGCCGCGCCAGAAGGACTTGATAGTTTCACGATTCACGAAAGCGCCGCCAGACGGCCGCCCACGGCACGAATTTCACCCGACTTGCCCGTTTGTGAGGACTGCCTGCAAGAACTCTTCACTCCCCGAGACCCGCGGTATCGCTATCCGTACATCAATTGCACCAACTGCGGTCCGCGCTACACGGTGATTCGAAATCTGCCTTATGACCGTCCGAACACCACGATGGCCGCCTGGGTCTTCGACGATGCTTGCGCCAAGGAGTACAGCGATCCCGCGAATCGGCGTTTCCACGCGCAACCGGTCGCCTGCCCCGCGTGTGGTCCGCATTATCATTTTCGAGCAGGCGAAGAATTTGAAACCAGCGACGACGAGGCGATCCAAAACGCAGTGCACTACCTTCGAACCGGAAAGATCGTCGCCATAAAGGGCCTCGGCGGCTACCATCTGGCTTGTGACGCGAAAAATGCCGAAGCAGTCGGCTCGCTGCGGGTTCGAAAATACCGCAAAGAGAAGCCCTTCGCCGTAATGGCTAGAAACCTTGAAGTTGTTCGCAGCTTGGTTGCTGTTTCACTCGAGGCCGAATCACTATTGAAATCCGTCGCGAGGCCCATCATCCTTGCGCCGGCGAAGATCAACCTGCCTGAGCTCGCTCCGGATAATGACGAGCTCGGCGTCATGTTGCCTTACACGCCGTTGCATCATCTGCTCTTTGCCGCCGGCGCTCCCGAAATTCTGGTCATGACCAGCGCAAACCGCTCCAGCGAGCCGATCGTGTATCGGGATGAAGACGCGCTGCAACAACTTTCCGGTATCGCGGATGGTTTCTTAGTCGGTGAGCGGCCCATAGCTCGCCGCGTGGACGATTCCGTCGCCCGCGTGGGAGTTTTCGGCCCCGCAATCCTTCGCCGCGCGCGCGGGTACGCCCCCAGCGCCGCCGCCACCATCCCAACCGATCGCCCCATCCTCGCTCTAGGCGCGGACCTCAAGAACACGATCACTCTGGTCGTTGATGGCCAAGCCTTCGTTAGCCAGCACATCGGAGATTTACATCATTACGAATCGCTTTGCGCCTTCCGTGAAACCATCCACGGATTGCTTTCGATGTACGAAATCAATCCCGACGACCTTTTGCTTGTGCACGACGCGCACCCTCAATACGCCTCGACAATTTACGCTGCCGATCTTTGCTGCGCGGAAGCAACCGCCGTTCAGCATCATCGTGCCCACGTCGCTTCCGTCCTTGCCGAGCGCGGCGCATGGGACAAACGCGTCCTCGGTGTAAGCTTGGACGGCACCGGTTACGGCGACGACGGCACGATCTGGGGTGGCGAGATTTTCGCCGGCAGCCTACGACACGCTTTTGAACGTATCGCCCACTTGCGCCCCGCCGCTCTACCCGGTGGCGACGCTGCGGCATCGAATCCGGTGCAGGCGGCGGCAGGGTTTCTCAACCAACTGGACGGACTTCCGGATTTGAGCGCTGCTCCGTTCCTATTTCCTGCCCGCTATCGAGACGCTTCGCTGCTCGTGCACAAACATCTTCGCTCGTTCACGACCACTTCCGTGGGACGCCTGTTCGACGCCGCTGCGGCCCTGCTGGGTTTTACGCGCGACATCACCTTCGAAGGGCAGGCCGCCATGTGGCTGGAGCGGCTGGCCACCCATTCATCGACAACCGGCTCTTATCCTTTCCCCTTGGTCGACAATGAATTGGATTTTCGTCCCTTGCTTGACGGCATGCTTGGCGACAGGCTTCGCGACCGGAATCCGGCTGAAATTGCGCGGTGCTTTCAACGCGGCATTGCCGAGGGATTGAGCAGCGCTGTTACGGAGTTGTGCGGCGCGCACAAAGTCGACACCGTAGTGCTGTCTGGCGGTGTTTTTCAGAACGATCTACTTTTGGGCGATCTCAAAGTTCTCTTGGAGTCCCAACAACTCCAGATTTGGACAAATCACGTGGTCCCGGCAAACGATGGTGGAATCAGTCTCGGTCAAGCTGCACTTGCCGCGTTGACGACGCCGGATCTGGTCGCAACGCCGAGGCGCGCAAATGCATGAACTCTCGATTGCCATGAGCATCGTCGAAATGGCCCAGGAAGAAGCTGAGCGGCAGGGGTCGGCCCGAGTACAAGCCGTGCATCTTCGTCTCGGGCTCTTGTCTGGTGTCGTCAAGCAAGCCCTGCTTTCTTCCTACGAGATGGCATGCGAAACTACGCCGCTCGAAGGTTCCCAGCTCCTGATCGAGGAAATCCCTGTGGAGGTCTTCTGTCCCAAGTGTGACGCGCCGCGGCAAGTTTCCTCCATTCAGTGGTTTTGCTGCCCCGAATGTGGCAGTCCGACTCCCACCGTGCTGCGCGGAAGGGAATTAGAAGTCGTGGCGCTGGAGATCACCGAATGAGTGCCGATTCGCTGCAGACGCCGCGCCTGGTGGAAGTGCGAAAAAATGTCTTGAAGCAAAACGACGTGATCGCCCGCGCTCTACGTGAGCGCTTCCGCGAAGCGGGCGTGCTGGCCGTCAGTCTGGTTTCCAGCCCTGGTTCTGGAAAGACCGCCTTTCTCGAGAGAACTCTGACCCTGCTTTGTCCCCGTTACCGGGTTGCCGCCCTAGTAGGTGACCTCGCCACAGAGAATGACGCTGCTCGGTTGGCTCGCAGCCGCGCCCCCGTAAAGCAAATCATCACCGGCACGGTCTGCCATCTGGATGCGGCCATGGTCCGAAACGCTCTTGAAGGGTGGGACCTAAACAATCTGGAGCTGCTCTTTATTGAAAACGTCGGGAATCTAGTCTGCCCCTCTTCCTACGATCTCGGCGAGGACTTGCGTTTCGTGCTCCTCTCGGTCACCGAAGGCGAGGACAAGCCCCTCAAATATCCGACCATATTCAACAGCGCTGACGTCGCTATCATTACCAAGTCCGATCTCGCCGCCGCCGTGGAATTCGACGAGGCCTCCGCAATACGCAACATTCAAGCCGTGCGGCCCGGTATGGAAGTCTTCAAGGTCTCGGCCAAGACCGGAGAAGGCATGACCGAGTTTCTTGACTTCCTCGAGAGCCGCCGCACGCGCCCACGCGCCGCCGCCTTCTTTTGACGCCCAACCTCGCGCTGACCTTGTTTTTCGCCCAGCCAGCTTCTTGTTGCAAGCCGATGGTGCCAGAGTCCAGGGGGGACTTAACGATATCTTCGAATGACAAGGTTGTGACGATCGGAACGATAGAGTCCCAAAACATAAAGGATCACCACCCCTTTCGTCGAATAGATCACCTGGCGGATACGCAGAACGGAAGCTCGTCTCGGCAGGCCCAAGAGTTCCGCGGTTCTCGGATCGGCGGCCGTGGCGTCGACTTCTTCGTCGGAATAGCTCAGTTCCACGCGATAGTCGCGCTCCAAAGTGCCGAACAGCGACTCTTTGTGCAAAGGCGCCGATTGCAAACCGGAAAACTGATCTGCGGACAGATAGCAAGTCTCCAGCGCGAAAGGCTCGCCACCTGCATGCCTCAAGCGCTCAATTTTAAGAATGCGACTCCTGGGCGACAGGGACAATCGCGCCGTAGCTTCCTCTTCATTATCGATAATCTTTAGAAAAAGAATTTTTGACACCGGGCTCAGACCGCGGCTTCCCATCTGCTCGGTGTAACTCATTAACTTATTGAAGTGGATTTTGGGAGCGGCGACAAACGTGCCGACGCCACGACGGCGTTCCACCATTCCTTCGCGTTCCAGTGAAGCCAGGGCGTGCCGAGCGGTCATGAGACTCACATCGTGAATTCTTGCGAGTTCTCTTTCGGATGGCACCAGGTTTCCGGCACGCAATTCGCCGGCCTCAATGCCTATTCGAATGTCCGCCTGGATCCGCTTGTACGCCGGAATTCCGTTCGTTCTCTTTGCAAGCATCTCGATTCCCTCGACTTATCCATGGCCGACCGGCAGCGGTAAATAAAGCCAAACACAAGAGACGGTTACAAGGGGTAAAAGGTTTGGCCCCGAGCCACTGCCCAGACACAATCCTGAAACCATGCTTACCCCATAGGGCGATAACCGTCCGCGGTCCGCGTGATTCACACCATTGCTGGGAAGAGCACCCCTTCCCAGCCGTACTGTGCTATAGGGCGGCGATCGGTCAGTGCTATAGGGCACCGTAATACAACTCTTATAAAGCAATAGTTTTCGCTTGACAAGCGCAAAGTCCCGCTATATAGCTATCGGTCATCAACGGGGTGCTGGGCTTTTGATTTCGTCGGTCAATTCAAATTTTGGAGAAAGAGGGCGCGGGCTACGGGGCCGCGAACTCTTGAGGGAGCAATTTTTATGAAGACAGTGCGGCAATGTTGCTGGGCGATTGGGTGTGCAGCGCTCCTCCTTATACTATGTGGAACGCACGGGGTTTCGGCTCAGGAAGTCACCGCCACGATAACAGGAACGGTTACGGATCCGAGCGGCGCGGCGGTGGTCGGTGCCACTGTCACCGCCAAATCCGTGGAACGCGGAGTCAGCTATCCATCCGCGACAAACGAAGCAGGTTTATATCGCATCTCGCAACTGCCGATCGGTAGCTATGAGCTGCGCGTGGAAAAGCAGGGGTTTCAAACGACGGCGTACCCTGCCTTCACCCTGGCGCTGAACCAGATTGGACGTATCGACGTCGAGTTAAAAGTCGGCCAGGTAACCCAGACCGTGGAAGTAACTGGCGCCGCGCCTATCCTGAAAACGGAGGCCACGCAGGTCGACACCATCATTGATTCGGCGACCAACGACGCGCTTCCCCTCGCCACTCGCAATTACGTGGAACTAACGCTGCTTTCGCCGGGTGCTGTGCATCCCGATCCCAGCAGTTTCAATAACGGGGACAATGTAAATAGCGGCGCGCGGCCGTTCATCAACGGCAATCGTGAGCAATCGAACAACTTCCTCCTCGACGGAATGGACAACAACGAGGTCTCCGACAATCTTCTTGGCTACACCCCCTCGCCAGACGCAATCGATCAATTCAATCTCATAACCAATAACGCCCCCGCGGAATTTGGAAATTACATGGGAGGCATCGTTAGCGCCACCCTCAAGTCGGGCACCAACGGGTTTCACGGCGATGTGTGGGAATTTTTCCGCAACGACGTCTTGAATGCCAACCAGTGGGAAAACAAGATCAATCCTAACTCGCCAGCGATTGCCCGCGCACCGCTGCGCTGGAACATGTTCGGGGGAACCCTCGGTGGGCCGATCCTTAGGAACAAACTGTTCTTCTTCGTTGACTATCAGGGACAGCGGTTCGACCATCCACCGGCAGGCAGCTTTATCTCTGTGTACACTCCTGCCGAAATGGGAGGTAATTTTGGGGCGCTGTTGACCGCCGCCACTCCTATCCAGCTCTACAACCCCTGTGCAGGGACCACCGGGCAGAATGGAACCCCTTGCGTCGCGGCGACGACCCGAGCGGCGTTCCCGGGCAACGTGATTCCAGCCAGCATGATCAGCCCAGTGGCGGCTGCCCTATTCGCGTCACCACTCTATCCGAAGACCATCAACAATAACCTGACCAATAATGCCCTTCAGGAAGTGTCAAACGCCTACAACAGCGACCAGGGCGACGTTAAGATTGACTACGTGATTTCGGACAAGGATCGTGTTTCGGGACGTTTTACCCGTGCTTTTCAGATTGATCCTTCCACGAATTCGCAACTCCTCTTTGCAAATAGCGAAGTTACGGCACCCATCTGGAGCACCGTGGGCGATTGGACCCATACCGTTTCCAACAGCGTCGTCAATGATGCGCGCTTTGGCTGGAACCATGTCGTCCTTAATACCGGCCCTGCCTTTAATCCTTCGGTCGGGGCCTTTGGTCAATCGATCGGAATTCCGAATTCGAATCCGGCTGGGGTTATCGGTCTTTTGGGCCTTGATTTTGGAGGAGGAACGCCCACCAGCCCGAATAGCGGTACGCTCACCAACATCGGGAATAGCGAGGTCGTACAGGACTTTAACAGCAAAGTATATCAGGTCGATGATTCGATCACCTGGACGCATGGCCGCCACACCTTCAAATTTGGCGGCGAGTATATGTTTGACTCTATTACCGTATTTTACTCAGGGAATAGCGGTGAATTGGGTGGCATGACCTTTGGACCCAATTTCACCGCGTCCGCTGCGACAGACCCGTTGGCGAACACCGGGGAGGGAATGGCGGACTTCTTCCTCGGCCTACCTACGGCATTTGGGCGCGGCCTGAGCGGCGGCGCTACTTGGCGACAGACTTCCAACATTGCTGGCGGATTTGGGCAGGATACCTGGCGCGTATCGGACCACCTGACCTTCACTCTCGGGTTGCGTTATGAAGCCCATACTCCGTGGATTGAGGTAAATAATCAGCAGACGAACTACAACATGCAAACCGGCCAGATTGAATATGCGGGACAGGATGGCAACAGCCGCGCTCTGTATAACGGGGTGTACGGCGCCAAGGATTTCCAACCGCGCCTTGGTTTTGCGTATACACCTGGATGGTCAGGCGGCCACACGGTTTTCCGTGGCGCTTTCACCATCTCGGATTATCTGGAAGGAACAGGTACCAACCTGCGTCTGCCAATCAATCCACCCTTTGACGGAGGAGCGGCCGCGGGCGGGGAATTCCAAACGCAATATCTCCTGCAACCTCTGCCTACGTCGACGGCGTCCCAGGGCATCATTGCACCGCCGCCTACCGGGCTTTCGTGCCCGAACTACTCTTGCTTCGCCAGTACCGTATTCCGTATTTGGGATCCCAATGTGCAACCTGCCATCGACGATCAGGCGAACCTGACGATCCAGCATCAATTCGGGCCGGACACGACCCTGCAAGTGGGGTATGTCGGGCAGGTCGCCTATCACCTGATGGTGCCCTTCAGCTACGGCCAGCTCGTGGCGGAACCCAGCACTTCTTGCGGTAAGCCTCCTTGCACAGCGCCGAGCCCGTTTTTTGCGGCCAACCCGACCTTGGGGAACATCATCGGTGACGCCAACGTGTCTGGAACGCAGTCAAACGGCAGAATGATGTACAACGCCTTGCAGGCTGTACTCCAGAAGAGTGTGAGCCACGGATTGCAGTATCAGGTGTCCTACACCTACGCCAAGTGCATGTCCAACAGTACCGGTTATTACGGTACGTGGTCGGGTGCGAAAGGATCCACGACCGCTCAACCCTATTGGCAGAACATTTACGATCCCGCGGCAGAATGGGCACCCTGTTATTACGATGAAACTCAAAACCTGACCGCTTACGCTGTCTACCAGGTGCCGATTGGTCAAGGCAAGCAATTCGGCGGCGGCATGAACAAGGCTATGGACACGGTCGTGGGCGGTTGGGAGCTTAGCCCCATAGTCACTCTCCACACGGGCTTCCCCTTGGCCCTCTATTCTACCGGCAGTGATCCCACAGGTACGGGGTCGCGCGGATTGCGCCCGGACTGCGATGGAACCAACACGATATACGGTAGGAGTCCAGCCTCTGCAGCGGCCGGCGGAGGATTCCTTTGGTTTGATCCCAGCAACTATACCAACGCAACGACCACCTTCGGCACGTGCGCACCGCAAATGGGTGGATTGCATGGACCTGGATTCTACAACTGGGATATCAGCTTGCAGAAGAACTTCCATTTGACAGAACGATTCAGGCTGCAATTCCGTTCGGATTTCCTGAATGCGTTTAACCGCGTCAACCTCGCGTCACCCAACACGAGCGTGGCTGAATCCACTACTGGAGTGATTCAGGTCTCGCAGCCCGCGAGGAACATCCAGTTTGCGTTGAAGTTGTACTTCTAGGGTCACCATCACGTCTATGAGGCAGGCGGAGACTCCGCCTGCCTCACTTTTCTTTTGTGGAGGCTCTTTCCGGCATAAACTGTCTGAAGGAGCAGCGACACCAAAAGCAATGTCGAGAAACCTGGGTGCAACCGCAATCTTTCTTCTTTTAATTGGCTCTTGGTTCTTTGCTTTACCCCTTGCGGCGCAAACGCCAAAAACCACCCCCCATGCAGGTAACGACTCCGCGCTGACCGACGAAAAAGCGATGACGCTTGCCGAGCAGGGACGTTGCAAGGAAGCTATCCCTGCGCTGAAGCGCGCCATGAACTCTCAAGGTACGGCGGAAACGAGAAAAAAAGCCGGGGTTCTTGGCTTGCGCTGTTCCTTGACGCTGGATAGTCGCGACTCCGCGCTTGATTTTCTTCGTCAGCTTGGTCACCAGTTTCCCCAGGATCCAGACGTCCTTTTCATTCTGGTCCATGCGTATTCCGACCTTTCCAGCCGCACGGCGCAAGACCTGGGCCGTACGGCGCCGCAATCCATCCCCGCGCACAAGCTCAATGCCGAAGCCCTCGAAATGCAGGGTAAGTGGGACGAAGCGCAGCGCGAATACGAAGAAATGATTGGGCAAGAGCCCGATGCGCCGGGTATCCATTTCCTGCTGGGAAGGCTGCTGCTTTCGCGGCCTGATGTCGACGCCAAAGCCGCCGAACGCGCGAAGCAGGAATTTCAGAAGGAACTCCAGATCGATCCGCGAAACGCCGGAGCCGAATTCATCCTGGGAGAGATGGCGCGGCAGCAATCGCAATGGGAGGAGGCCATCACCCACTTTTCGCAAGCGGCCCAGCTGGATATAAATTTCGGGGACGCTTACATGAGCTGGGGTCTTTGTCTGGTTACCCTGAAGCGCTACGAAGAAGCGATTCCGCCGCTAAAGGCGGCTGTGCGGCTTCAGCAGGGGAATCCCTCGGCGCATTACAACCTGGCGATGGCCTTGAGCCGGACGGGCAAGAAGGAAGAAGCGGAGAAGGAATTTGCCATTCACCGCCAATTGACGCAAAACAACCCGCCACCAGGGGAAGGAAAGAAGGAGTAGCACTTGGGAGCGCATTTTTGCGAGAAATTTCGGAGATGACCGTGCCACTTTCCTTGACGCGGCGCGATTTGCTCAGGGGATTCGCCGCGTCCGCGTTGGCCGGGTGCTGCCCGGGATTCGGCGGCGCGCATCCCACGGCCGAATTTCCCTTCGAGCAAATCTCCAGTGCGGCGAGTGGTATTTCCTGGACCCACGTGAATGGGAAATCCCCGGAAAAATATTTGCCGGAAACCACCGGTGCTGGGTGCGCGTTTCTCGATTACAACAACGACGGCTGGATGGACATTTATCTGGTCAACAGCGGGAAGTGCGACTTCTACACACCCGATCCTCCGCTGCGCAACGCGTTGTATCGGAACAACCGCGATGGGACGTTCACCGACGTCACCCAGGAAGCGGGCGTAGCGGCGGGTGGATTTGGACAAGGTGTAGCCGTTGGTGATTACGACCGTGACGGCTTCCCCGATCTCTACGTCACGCAGTACGGCCGCAGCATCTTGTTTCACAACAACGGAGACGGCACGTTTTCCGATGTCACGGAAAAAGCGGGTGTGGCCGCTCCCGGTTGGGCCTCCAGCGCCGTATGGTTCGACTACGACAATGACGGCCTTCTGGATTTGTTCGTGTGCCAGTTTGTCGATTTCAGCAAAGAGAAGAATAAGCCATGTGGCGTACATGAAGACGGCAAGCGGCACTATTGCATTCCACAGATTTATCAACCGATGCCGAGTTGGTTGTTCCGCAACAACGGAGACGGCACCTTCACCGACGTCTCCAAGACTTCGGGAATTTCCTCTTCCCTTGGAAAAGCCTGGGGTGTCGTAGCGTCCGATGTCAACAATGATGGGTGGATGGATCTGTTCGTCACCAACGATACCGTGGCCAATTTCCTGTTCGTGAACAATCGAAAAGGTTCCTTCGCAGAGACCGGAACCGAAGCGGGCGTGGCCTACAGCGCCAACGGCAAACCGCGTTCCGGCATGGGCGTGGACGCTGCTGATTTCAATGAAGACGGCTGGCAAGATCTATTCGTAGCGAATATAGACCGCGAGGATTTTGCCATTTACCGGAACAACCGTGACGGCACGTTCGACGACCTGGCCCTCCCCACCGGTATTGCCAAAGCCACGCGGCCTATGAGCGGCTGGGGCTTGAAGTTTTTTGACTACGACAACGACGGAAACCTGGATCTGTTTCTCGCGAACGGCAATCCCGACGATCTTATTACCTCCCTGCACGGGGAAAGCTCCTACGAAGAGCCGCTTATGCTGTTTCATGGCAACGGCAAAACGTTCGAAAACGTCAGTCCACGGAGCGGATCCCTTTTTGCCACGCCGATGTCCTCGCGCGGATTAGCGATCGGAGATTTCAACAACGATGGCGCCGTAGATGTTCTGATCTCCGTGAATAACAGCGCCCCGCTGCTGCTTCGCAATAATGCCGGCCGGCACAATCACTGGCTGGGAATTCACTTGATGGGGAAAAAATCCAACCCCGACGGTGTGGGAGCCAAGGTCACCTATCAAGCAGGAGACTTGAAGCGGAGTCGCGTAAAAGTGGGCGGAGGCAGTTATCTTTCCTCCCACGATCCGCGCATCGTTCTGGGTTTGGGAAATCGCGACAAAATGGATTGGTTGGAAGTAAAGTGGCCGCTGCCGGGTGGCGAGACGCAGCGGTTCACGGACCTTCCCGTCGACCGCTACATTACACTGGTGGAAGGCGAGGACAAATGGAGATAATTCGATGTCCTTTCACGGAGTTCACCATTTCGTCCACTCTACGTCCGATGGAGATTCACTCGTGAGGATGGGGAAATTGATGAAACGCTTATCGATTCTACTGCCAGCTGTGCTTGGTTTCGCGGCGTCCGCGCTTGGACAGGAGCCGGGCAATCCTCCACCGACGTTTACCAAGGACGTGGCGCCAATTTTGCAAAAGCATTGCCAAACCTGCCATCGGCCCGGCGAGGCTGCGCCGTTCTCGATGCTGACGTATGAAGACACGCGTCCGTGGGCGGCGACAATCAAGATGGTGGTGACCCAGAAAATTATGCCGCCCTGGTACGCCGACCCAAAATACGGACATTTTTCGAACGAGCGCTCGCTGTCCGCCGATGAAGTGCGAACTCTGGTGTCCTGGGTCAATGGCGGATCGCAGAAAGGCGCCCCAGAGGACATGCCTCCTCCAGTAAAGGATTTTGTGGAAGGCTGGGGCATTCCCACGCCGGACGTCGTCTTTCAACTTCCGAAGCCTTTCCCAGTTCCGGCCACCGGAGTCATGGACTATCAATACGTGATCATCCCGACCGGTTTCAAGGAAGACAAATGGGTGCAGGCACTTGAGGTGCGCCCGACCGATCGTGCCGTAGTGCACCACATCATCGCGTATCTTCGCGAACCGGGCTCGAATTACTTCAAGGACCAGAAGCCGGGTGTATTCTTCATCGCGCCCCCTCCGAAAACCGATGAGAAGACGGACGCCAGTGCATTACCGAGCGATTTCCTGGTCGGCTACGCACCGGGACAACCGGCGGAAATCCTGCATCCCGGCGAAGGCAAGCTGATCAAGGCAGGTTCGGACATCGTCTTCGAAGTTCACTACACGCCGAACGGAAAGCCCACGACGGACCAGACCAAGCTGGGGCTCGTTCTGGCGAAATCGGCGCCAAAAGAGCGCGTCTTGACGCTTTCCGCCTCGAACGGAACGTTCAAGATTCCTCCGGGCGATCCAAACTACAAGGTGGACGCATCTTTTGAGGTACAGAAGCCCGTGAAGTTGGTCGGGTTGCACCCACACATGCACTCGCGCGGGAAGTCATTTGAATATCGGTTGACATTTCCCGATGGCAAAACCGAGACGATCCTGAGCGTTCCGATTTATAACTGGCATTGGCAGCTTTGGTACAACCTTGTTGATCCGATTGACCTTCCTCAAGGCACGAAGATTGAATGCACCGCGCACTTCGACAACTCCGCGAACAATCCGGAAAACCCCGATCCGACCAAGTCGGTCATTTGGGGCCAGCAAAGCTGGGATGAAATGATGGTTGGGTTTTTCAATTTGAAGTTTGACGCCACGATGTCCGCGAAGGAAATCTCTACGCCAGGATCGGTGCACACTCACTGATATGTTTCGACTCAGACGAAATCTGCTTCCTAACGCGCTTGTGCGATTCCTGGTCCTTGCGCTCTCGGCTTGCTTCATGGTCCACGTCGCGGAAGCGCAGGACAAGTCCGCACGATTCCATGTCATTGCGCTCGCCGAACATGGAGGCATCCACAAGCCCTTTGTAGACGCGGCAAAGGTTTGGCTGGGAAAGCTGGCCAGCGAAAACAATTTCTCGGTGGACTACATCGAAGACACCGCAAGAATCGACGATGCCTTTCTCGCGAAATACAATCTTTTCATTCAGCTGAACTACCCTCCCTACAATTGGACCGACACGGCGCAGGCCGCTTTTATCAAATATATTGAACAGGGCAAAGGCGGCTGGATCGGATTTCACCACGCCACGCTGCTGGGAGAGTTTGACGGCTTCCAGATGTGGCCTTGGTTTCATCAGTTCATGGGAAGCATCCGCTTCAAGGATTACATCGCAAGCTTCGTCACCGGCACGGTCACTGTCGAAGACCCAAATCATCCGGTGATGAAAGGCGTTGCATCGCCTTTCGTGATCAAAGACGAAGAGTGGTACACCTACGACACCACGCCGCGGCCGAACGTCCACGTGCTTGCCAGCGTGGATGAAAAGACCTATACGCCGGCGAGCGATAAGAAAATGGGCGATCATCCGGTGATCTGGACCAACCAACGCATGAAAGCCAGGAACGTTTACATTTTCATGGGTCATCGTCCGGAACACTTCAGCAATCCATCGTTCACGCAGATTTTCACAAATGCCATTTTTTGGGCTGCCGGCCAGCAGGAGTCGCGATAAATGAGCCACACTCGTGTTCGAATGACAGTTTGCCGTGGAAGATTCCTGGCCGCTGCGAGTCAGATAATGGCGACGGCTCTTCTCTTGACTTTATCGATCGGATATTCCCGAGCGGCGGAGCCGGCTTTCAGAGTCCTGGCGTTCTATTCCACCGATGTCGAGCCGGATCATGTCAAGACCGCCAACGACGCGCTCGCGTTTTACAAGGACTTGGCGGTAAAACATAACTTCGTATTGGATACCACCACCGACTGGAGCAAGCTCAACGAAAACGATCTCAAGCCTTACCGTTTGATCCTGTGGCTCAACAACTTCCCGCAGACTCCCGAGCAGCGAGTGGCGTTCGAAAAATACATGGAACACGGCGGTGGATGGATAGGCTTTCACGTTGCTGGATATAATGACAAAGATACGAATTGGCCGTGGTTTGTGCAGTTTCTCGGCGGCGCCGTGTTTTACACCAACAACTGGCCGGTACTGCCGGCGAAGCTGACCATTGATGATCGCACTCATCCTGTGACCAAGGGATTGCCGGCAACTTACCAGGCCCCGGCAAACGAGTGGTATCTTTGGAAGCCGAGTCCTCGCCTCGACAAGGACGTCCGCGTTCTCGTGACGCTTGATCCTTCCAACTATCCAATCGGGAAAAAGGACATCATCACCGAAGGGGATCTCCCCGTCGTGTGGACGAATACGAAATACAGGATGTTGTACATCAACATGGGGCACGGGCCTATGGTTTATGGCGACCCTATCCAAAACACGCTTTTTCAAAATGCAATTCTCTGGCTCGGGAAAAGAAAGTAGCTGCGTCGGCGGGCGGCATCGTGGAGGTTTCGAGTGACGAGTATTCGAATGGTTGCGATGTTTCTTTGCCTGGCGTTTAGCGGCCGATGCCAGGCTCAAACACCAGCCGGCGCTCAACCGATGAAACGTCTCCTTGTGCTCGGCGAAGAAAAGGGCTACCGGCACGAGGCGGTGTCGCATGCGATGGCCACGATGGAACGCCTGGGCCGTGAGTCGGGCCTGTGGACGACCACGATTCGAACGGACACCGAAGTACTCACAAAACGGAAGCTCGAATACAACGCCAAGAACCTCAATGACTTCGATGCCGTGCTGTTCTACACCGGCGGCGAGTTGGAGATGAACGCGGAACAGAAAGCCGCGCTTTTATCCTTCGTTCACGACGACGGTAAGGGCTTTGTCGGCGTGCACAGCGCGACCATCACGTTTACGTCCTGGCCCGAATACGGAGAAATGATCGGCGGATATTTCGACGAGCATCCTTGGGTCACGTTTGATGCGCCCATTATCGTTGAGGACCAAAACTTCCCAGGCATGCAACAGTGGCCCAAGTCCTTCGTGCTGAAGGATGAGATTTACCAGATGAAAGATTGGTCGCGGGAAAATGTGCGCGTCCTGATGCGGCTCGATGCCAGCAAACTCGACCTGAACAATCCGCACGTTCACCGCAAGGATCAAGATTTCGCCGTCACGTGGGCGAAAATGTATGGGAAGGGCCGGGTTTTCTATTCGACCTTGGGCCACGTTGAACAGAATTGGGACGATCCGAGGATGCAGGAGATGTACGTAGAAGCCGTCAAATGGGCCATGGGACTTGTTAGTGCGGACGTAACTCCTCGCCCGCTCCCGGCCCAATCCGGTAATGCGCCGAACGACGGCATGAAAAATGGGCAATCAGCCGGGGTAGCGGCGAAGCGGTGAGCGATGGAACCCCGGCAGCGGAGCGGATGTTTTGTCGAGCGTGTGAATGGAGGTTCGAAGCAGATGTGGCGAATGATTGTTTTGTTACTGCTGAGTTTCTCAGCTTCGGCGCAGAATGCGCACCCGATTTTGGCATTAGGCTCACCTGCACCAGACTTTTCCTTGCCCGGGGTGGATGGCAAAATCCATCGCCTGGCTGACTACGCAGCCAGCCCAATTCTAGTCGTCGTATTTACCTGCAATCATTGCCCCATCGCGCAAATGTACGAGCAGCGAATCCAGCAACTGGAAACCGATTACCGGGACCGCGGAGTGGCGGTGGTAGCCATCCAGCCAAACGACCCCAAAGCGCTGCGAATCGACGAACTGGATTCCTCCGACATGAGCGACACGCTCGACGAAATGAAAATTCGCGTAGCCTACAAACACCTGCAATATCCCTACCTTTATGACGGTGAGACGCAATCGGTCGCGCGCGCCTACGGCCCGCAAGCGACGCCCCATGTCTTCATTTTCGACAAACAACGAAAGCTGCGGTACGAAGGCCGAATGGACAATAGCTATCGCACAGAGCAGGTGAAATCCCAGGACGCGCGGAACGCGATCGATGCGTTGTTGGCAAACCGCGAAGTGCCCGTTCAAAAGACGGGAGTCTTCGGTTGCTCGACCAAGTGGCAGGAAAAGGAAGCGTCGCGCATCGAGTCGCTTCGAAAGATCGAAGAACAGCCGGTAAAGCTGGAAATGGCGACAGCCGCTGAGTTGAAAACCCTCCGTGAAAATCCGACCAAGCACATGCTGCTCGTGAGTTTCTGGGCTACCTGGTGCGGCTCGTGCATCGATGAGTTCGCCGATCTGCAGGATACCTATCAGATGTACAAGGTTCGTGATTTTGAGCTGATCACGGTGTCCGCCAACATGCCCGACGAAAAGGCCGGCGTGCAGAGAATGCTTGAGAAAAAGCACGCTACCAGCAGGAACTTGCTGTTCGCCTCGGACGATACGGGAGCCCTGCAAAAGGCGTTTGACCCAACTTGGGAATCGGCGGTTCCCTATACCGTTTTGCTCGACGGCGACGGCAAAATTCTCTACAAGACCTTGGGCACGGTGGACATCCTGGAATTGAGGCGCACCATTCTGGCGAAACTTCCCTCAGACTATATCGGTTTCAATCAGTACTGGCAGGCCGGTTTAAGCCAGAAGGCCGCAGCGAAGAGCGGCGGCCGATAAGATTGTGCGCAGAAACAAGAGAACTGCATTCGAACTCCCCATTTTGCAATTTGCCCGAAACTCCGGAGGCCCAATGAGGAAGTATGTGCGGTTGCTGCTGGCTATCAGTCCAATCCTCTGGGCGTTGACGCCCGCGGCATGCACCGGCGACGAAATTCCAAAAACAGCGTGGAGGAGGCCGCTGGGGCAACCGCTTGCGAATCCCGGCGTTCGGAAAAATGGCAGCGACATCGACGATGGTTACTGGCAAGGCGCTCCCGTTGGCGGTTTTGGCTCGGGAACATTTTCGCGAAGCTATCGAGGTGATTTCGCCCGTTGGCACATCAAGAGTGGAGTGCACAAGTATGCCCCAGTCTCCGCGAACCAGTTCGCCATGTTCCAGCAGGTAGTAGGCGAGCCCGCCGGAACCGCCCAGGTTCTGATGACGGATCATCCCAGGAACGGCGAGCTTTCCAGTTGGCAATGGGATTATCCGGTCGGGGCCGGCGAGTATGCCGCGCTGTTTCCAAAGTCCTGGTATGACTACCAATGGGACAAATTCCCCGCGCACGTCGTATTAGAGCAGTTTTCTCCCATTCTGCCGGACAACTACAAGGAATCGAGTTATCCGGTTGCGGTGTACCGGTGGCACGCGGAAAATCCTACGAACAAGGCGGTCACCGTTTCCGTTCTCTTATCCTGGACCAACATGGGAGGATGGTTTCGAACGTACACCCGCGATTTTCAGGGCGCTTTGAATCAGGGAAATCAAAACCATTTCCGAAAAGACCCTGTGACCTCGACCGAAACCATGAAAGGCGTCGTCTTTGACCGTAGTCGCGCCGACGGCGCGCAAAGCGAATGGGACGGCGAATTTTCCATCGCAACTCTGGAATCGCCCGGCGTGGAAGTTACGTATCAGACCGAATTTCTTGCCGATGGCGATGGCAAGGCGGTGTGGGTCCCTTTCTCCAAGGACGGAAGATTGGCGAACAGCGATACCTCCTGGGTAAGCGCCAGCGAGAAATTGGGCGGCGCCATAGCCATCAGGTTCACGCTACAGCCGGGCGAGAAAAAGGTGGTCCCCATGGTGATCGCCTGGGATTTTCCGGTGGTCGAGTTTGGGCAGGGTCGCAAGTGGAATCGCCGCTATACGGACTTTTACGGTACCAACGGCAACAATTCCTGGGGCATCGCGCGCGATGGGCTACTCCATGCAGCCGACTGGAGTGGCGCGATCGATTCCTGGCAATCTCCCTATATTAAGGATGAGAGCAAGCCGGCTTGGTATCGCGGCATGCTTTTTAATGAGCTTTACACTTTGACCGACGGCGGTACGTTCTGGGGACGCCAGGTGAATTCCGACCACAGTTTGCCCGCGACATTCGCGCTGCTGGAATGCTTCGATTACGCCTACTACGGAACGCTGGACGTTCGCTTTTACGCCTCCATGCCGCTTTTGAAGTTCTGGCCCACGATCGACAAGCAAGTGCTGCGCGAATTCGCGCAGACCGTTCCGCGTGAATATCCGGAATTGGGGCTATGGGTCTGGAAAACGCAGCAGACTGGAAGCCCGGTACTCCACAAACGCAAAAAGATAGGTGCGGTGCCGCACGATTTAGGAGTTCCCGAAGGAGATCCGTTCATTACCGTCAATGAGCCTGGTTGGCAGGACACCAACGACTGGAAGGATCTGAATTCGAAATTCGTTCTGATGGTCTATCGCGACTATGTTCTGACGGGAAAGAGCGACAAGGCCTTTTTGCGCGAGATGTGGCCTGCCGTGCAATCTGCCATGACTTATTTAAGGCAGTTTGACCATGGAGGTGGAATACCAGAAAACAGCGGTTACCCGGATCAGACGTACGATTCCTGGGTGGTGCGCGGCGTGAGTGCGTACTGCGGCGGATTGTGGCTTGCGGCGTTGCGAGCTTCCGAGGAAACCGGGCGCGCTCTCGGTGAAAACCAGGCGGCAGACCAATACCGCAGCTTGTTCCAGAAGGCGCAGAAGACCTACATCGACAAACTGTGGAACGGCGAATATTTCCGCTATGACATGGAGAGCGAGTATCGGGACAGCATCCAGGCGGATCAGTTGGCCGGACAATGGTATGCGAACATGACCGGATTGGGCGATCTGGTCCCCCGGGAAATGCAAATCTCCGCGCTGAAAAAGATTTTCGCGAACAACGTGATGAAATTCGGCAATGGGGAAATGGGTGCGGCCAACGGAATGACCGCCAACGGCAACATCATTCGAGACAATGAACAGGCGCAGGAGGTTTGGGTAGGCACCAGTTTCGGACTAGCCGCACTGCTGCTGAGTGAAGGCTTAAAAGATGAGGCTTACCGCACCGCGTGGGGTATTCATCGCGTGATTTATGAGAGCAAGGGATATTGGTTCCGAACGCCGGAGGCTTGGGACGACACCGGAAATTTCCGGGCGTCCATGTACATGCGTCCAGCCGCGGTGTGGGCGATGGAGATGAGCGGAAAAGCTTCGCACTAAAAGGTCCGCTGTGCGTCCACTGGGCAACAATCCGCGCAGTCAGTGCGCCGGAGATTCGCCGTAAACTTTAACCCAATGATTACGGACATTTGCTTTCACATCCGTGCCGTTCGCGTCCGGAAACAATCGCTGTCGATTGCTGGACCGGCATGTGGCAATCAACACAGCTGGCCGTTGCGCGTTCCGGCGCATGTTCGTCGTGGCAGGTCGAGCAGCTCATGGTAGGCGATGATGGATAGCAGCGGCTCCTCGCCAGAAGGGCCACTTGATTTCCATGAACGTCCACAGCGGCACGCGGAGCGGGTCTATCTTGAGGCTCTCAGTGCACGCTCAATCTGCTGACCCTAGAACTGACTCGGCCAGCATCGCATTGGTCACGGCGCGGGCGTCCCGGCTGGTATCACCGGCAGCACGAGCGCCGAAGGGTGCTCGGCGTCGTGCAGGATCGTGTTGGTGGCCGAGATAAATTCGCGGCTCGTCGCTTGTTCCGCCCCGGTATTCAGGTTGCGATCGAAACGCGGGAAATTGCTGCTGGAAACCTCCAGGCGAAGGATGTGGCCCTTCTTGAATACGTTGCTCGTGGCCCACAGGTCTACCGTGATTTTGTAAACCTGGTCTGGATTCATCATTTCGGGCTTCTCCTGCGAATCTCGATAACGCATGCGGAGAATTCCATCGGTGAGATTCAACGCCAAGCCATCGGGCGCCACGTCCACGAGCTTTGCGGTGAAATCGGTGTCCACTGCCGAGGATTTGGCCCAGAGCTCAAGCGTGACCGGGCCGGTAGCTTCCATATCCTCGCCGAGCGGCTTGCTGGAATAGACAAGCACGTCGGCGCGATTTTCCGCGGCGCGCTGGTCGCGCGGACCCGGTTCGTAGTGCTCCTGGTCACAGCAGAGCGAGCCGCCAATCGTAGGCACAGGATTGGCAGGGTCATAAGTGAATCGATCGGCCGCTTCCTTCTTAGGTGGTGTGAGGGAAAGACTCCCGTCGCCGCGCAACGAATTTGCAGAACTGGCCGAATGCAGGAAGTAGCGAGTCGGTCTAGCTTGCGGCGGAGGCCAATCCGATTCCTGGTGGTAGGCGTTCTCGCCCATGACGAAAACGTGCACCGGCTTGCCCGCGGCAGAGCCTTCGGAGCCAAACTCGTTCTGCACGCCCTTGAAAAGATAGTCGTACCAGGCAAGCAAGACGGCCGTGGAAGGAAATTTGACGGCCTCATCGCCAAAGTCCACATCGCCGATGTGGCGCCCAAAGCCGGCATGTCCGCCGATTTGGATCAGCAGGCGCTGGCCCTTGCGCGCCGCGTCCGTACCGCCATGGGCCTTGATTCCCATGTAATTGCGCAGTGTCCCGCCCAGAAAAATGTCATACCAGCCGCCAATGTGAAGGGCGGGGACTTGAATATCCGAAAAACGCTCCTCGATGGACCACTGCTTCCAATACGCGTCGTAGTCCGGGTGCGCGAGCCAATCAAGATAATACGGCGCAAGTTGGGCCGTGGCGTCGGCGCCCGCCGGAAGCGCTGGATAGTTGAACGCCGGATAGTGAGTAAGCGGTAGAGTGGGCGCGCCCATTAGCGCATTGGTCTCTTTCGCGATCAAACGCCACATAGTGTTGGTGGCCAGCTGCGTTGTCCAATTCTGGTCGAACCACTGTTCGAGCGCACCGCTCTGATAGGTCCAGCCGTCGTGATAGTTGCTGGCCGTGACCACAGGGCAGATTCCCGCAAGATGCGGAGGATGCGCGATTGCGGCGAGCATCTGGGTTGCGCCGACGTAGGAGCCACCCGTCATGCCGACTTTGCCGTTCGAAAATGGCAACGCAGCAGCCCATTCCACAGCGTCGTAGCCATCTTCCGAATCGTGTCGGAACGGATACCACTCGCCTTCCGAGGTGTAGCGTCCGCGAACGTCTTGTATGATGAAGACGTAGCCGTGGCTGGCTATCTGATACCCCGGTGCAGCCGCCCAGCCGACGCTCTTGTCGTAAGGCGTACGCATCAGGATGACCGGGAACTTTCCGTCAGCCCTCGGGCGGTAAATATCGGCATGAAGCGTTACGCCGTCACGCGTTTTCATGGAGACGCCATTTTGCGTGATCACCGCATAGCTCTCCTGGGCACGAACGCCGTGCGGTGCCCCCAAGACTCCCGCACAGGTCATCAGAATCGCGTATAAGATTCTCCGCTGTGACAAGACTGCCTCCTGACTCAAATTCAACGTGAAACACCGCACAGCAAACAGAACCGCATTCTATCCCGCAAGGGCATTTATAGTTCATAAAATCTCAGCAGCGATGGAGTCGATTCGGGCTGACTTTCTAATCCGGCGGGCGCACAGGCGACCATCGGCGAAGCAGCATTATCCGCTTCTCACGCGATGTCAAATGGATGTAAAAAAGGCTAAGAACAGCCGAAAATACGCTATCATCTGCCGCCGATATTTCGAGGGGGCTGGACGATGAAGGGGCATTCTCTTGCAGCTACAGCTGTGGCACTTGCGTCGTACCTGTGCGCTGGCGGCGCCAGCGCACAGGTGAGAGAACCCGTGGCCACAGTCCATGTGGAAGCAACTCCAGGCCGCGCCATTAACTCGTTCGATCCGGACAGCGCGCTCGGGAGCTCCATCGACGTTTTGTCGCACTCCGGAATCGATAAGGTTTACACCCCCCACATCATCCAGGAATCGCTCTCGGCGGGATGGGGCCCGATCAGCTATCGCAATAACACCGAACTTCGTATGGCCGCCTGGCACTGGACCGAGGATGGAACTTGGAGCGATTCTGTTCACAAAAGCGGGTATTTCACGGGCAGCACGGAACTCAAGGAGTCGCTCCGCTACATTCTTCCCTACGCCCTGCCGCACCGTGGTTTCTCGACCAGCGGCGATCGGCCAATTCAAGGGCCCACGCTAACCTATTGGAAGAGTAATCCGTACCTTACCTCCAAATTTACCGGCGAAAGCGATGCGCTTCACCCGCAATGGGTCGTCGTGGACTTGAAATCCGAGAAAACCGTTAACGCGGTCCGCATCGCGTGGGCCGCCCCGTATGCCCGAACCTACCGGATCGAATATTGGATAGGAAAAGATGCCCTCGATTTCGACCGCGGCCCCCAGGGGGAATGGAAAACCTTCCCATCGGGCACGCTGACAAACGCTTCAGGCGGCACGGTAACTCTCAAGCTCGTCGAAGCCCCGGTGTCGGCCCAGTACTTCCGGGTCTGGATGACGGAATCGTCGAACACGTGCGATGAGCACGGCGCAGACGACATCCGCAACTGCATCGGATACGCCATGAAAGAAGTCGAAATTGGCGACATGGATGCTGACAATGAATTCACAGCGGCCGTTGGTGACGCTTCCGAGCACCAAAAGATCTCTTACTGCACTTCTTCCATCGACCCCTGGCATTCGGCGGGGGACGTTAATGCCAGCGGACCTTCGCAGCACAGCGGCTTCGATCTCTTCTTCACCAGCGGACTGACCAACAATCTTCCCGCCATGATTCCTGTCACCATGCTTTACGGCACGCCCGACGATGCGGCTGCCCAGATCGCCTATATCGAGCGCCGGGGTTACCCTATTTCCGGTGTCGAGCTGGGTGAAGAGCCCGACGGAAAGCATGCTTTGCCGGAGGACTACGCCGCGCTCTACGTCCAGTGGGCGGCAGCCATTCACAAGGTCGATCCGAAGCTAAAGCTGGGAGGGCCGGTCTTTGAAGGCGTCAACGAAGATATAACCGTGTGGCCCGACGCCCAGGGCCACAAGTCTTGGATGGGACGCTTCGTGGCATACCTGAAAGCCCATGGCCGTATCTCCGATCTCTCCTTCGTATCTTTCGAACACTATCCGTTCGAGGCGTGCACCATCACCTGGAAGACCCTCTACCAGGAGCCGCAGTTGATGAAGCATATTCTCCAGGTGTGGAGAGAGGATGGCATACCCAAAGACGTTCCGTTGATGGTGACCGAGGACCACCTAGCCTCCAGCCTCACCGGACCTATGAGCACCATCTTTGCGGCTTTATGGCTCGCGGACAATGTCGGCTCGTTTTTTGAAGGCGGCGGCGCCGCTTTCTACCATTCGCCCATTCAGCCTGAGCCGGTCCGCGATACTTGTCTCGGGTGGGCTACCTGGTCCAACTTCGTGGCAGACCGCGACTACAACATTGCCGGCTACACGTCTCTTTACTTTGCCGCGCATATGATCAACCTCGAGTGGGTGCAGCATCGGTCTGGAGTGCATCGCATGTTCCCATCCTCGGTCAGCATCCCAGACAGCGAGGGAAATGCGCTCGTCACTTCCTATGCGGTCCATCGCCCGGACCGACAGTGGGCGCTCATGCTGGTCAATCGCGACGAGAATAGTCCGCACACTGTGCGCATTGTTTTTGAAGGTTCGAAAACCAAGCGGAAGCTGTCGTTCTCCGGTCCCGTCACTCTGGTGACCTTCGGCAGTGAGCAGTACGTCTGGAAAAACGACGGAGAGAGCAGCCACGCCGATCCGGATGGTCCAACCGTGGCCACTATCGTGCCCGAAACACGCGATCGCACTTTCGTTCTGCCGAAAGCCTCCATCACTGTGCTTCGTGGCCAAGTTGAGGGACTCGCACAATAGAAGGTTTCTAGCGAGTTCCGTTGCCCTGGTTGTTTCAGGGTGTCGTCGCAGGTGACGATGCAACTTGCTGGCGATCGGGATCGACCAAAAGCCATGCGATCGCCCCGATCCCGCACAGCGCCGCGGCCACAAGAAACGAAGCGGTCCAGCCGTAGCGTGCCGCAATCCACGGGGTCAGCGAGGCTGTGAGCGCGCCTCCGGCTTGTGCTCCCATGTTCATGAACCCGGAAACGGAACCGGAAAACGAACCGCCGATGTCGGCGCTTACGGACCAGAACGAGCTTTGCGACAAGTACAGAGCACCGGCGCCTCCCGCCAGCACAACGCTTGCGAGTCGCGCATTGTCAACCCGGGAACCGAACGCAAGGAAGACGCCGGCAAGCGCAATCGCAACCGCCGCGACACCGCATCTGCCGACCCGCCGTCCAGAGGTACGCGTCAGCAAGTCGCTGACGACTCCGCCGAGCGGACACGAAATCGCCATCGCAAGAAAGGGAAGCGTCCCGTAGAAAGCGCTGGCCTTCAGATTCAGGCCACGCACTTCGCTGAGGTATCGATAAAACCAGGCGAAAAAAATCCAGGCAACGTAGCCGTAACAAAAATAACTGGCGGTCACGATCCAAATGTCTCTGCTAATAAGAATTCGTGTCCAAGGAGGGCTGGTGTTGACCGTCCTGCCTGTTGGCGCGCCGAGAGTAAGGCCGGACTGGATTTTGGCCAGTTCCGACTGCGATACACGCGCATGCTGCTGCGGGGTGTCGCGCGCCGCGAGATACCACACAACCCCCACGGCGCAGCCGATCAGGGCGCAAACCCAAAACGAAAATCGCCAGCCGTGATGGGCCATGGTGTACGTGACCACAAAAGGAGAAAAACCGGAACCGACGCCAACGCCGGCGAAAATCAAGCCATTCGCCGCACCGCGTTCCTGCGTGGGAATCCATCGCGAAACGAATTGATTGGAGGCGGGATACATGATGGCTTCGCCCGAACCCAGAAGAAAACGAATTGCGACGAGCGTAAGCAGGGGATTGCTGATCGAAACAGGAATCGCCGCAGTCAGTGCGGTGAACACTCCCCACCACAAGACTGCACCGGTCAGCACGCGCCGCGGTCCAAAACGGTCGGCGAGCCATCCGGCGGGTGTTTGAAACAGCGTGTAACCGATGAGGAGTGCTGTCGAGAGCAAACCGAACTGAACGTTGCTGAGGTGATACTCGCGAGAAAGCGAGCTTCCCGCGATCGAAAGATTCACACGATCGAGAAAAGCAACGGCGCTCAGGACGAACAGCCACCCGATGAGAAACCAGCGAACGCGGCTTGCTGGTTTTTGGATCATGCAGTGTGTGCGCGCAACAATTGAACCAGATGTTCCGCGATGATTTTTTCCTCGCCGGGCTGCAGCATGAACGAGTTCATGACCAGTCCACTGTCGGAGCTTTCCAGCACGATCGAAGGTTTGCCACTGCGCAGCTGCTTGCTGGCATCGTGGGGGTCCAGATGGATGCGGCGCGGATCCCAATTGATCTGCATGTGGGGCACGTGGTTGGCCATGTCGGGAACGTTAAAAGCCGTGCTCACTGCCGGAATCTTGGTGACTTCGCCGGACACGAAGTCGAGGCGGCGCCACCATTCCTTATCGAGCGCCTCGTGATCTTCCTTCAAATAAAGCTCGAGCGCTTTGACCATGCCGACGATTTCTTCTTTGCCGACTTTTGCGCAGCGACCCAAGGTATCTTCATGTGGACTGTTGTTGAGTAAAGCGTATCCGACAAGATCCTTGCGGCCGATCAGCAGGCCCGCGCATTGTGGGCCGCGGATCGCCTTACCACCGCTGAAAGCGCATAAGTCGTAGCCCATCTTCGTGTAGTCCCAGAGATGCGAAACGGGAGGCGTATCCGCCGCCGCATCAATAAACGCGGGAATGTTGTTTTCTTTCGCGATTTTCAACCACTCGTCGACTTTGATTTCTCCGATGGAATTAGCGAAGTTGGAAAAATGCATCATGGCGGTCTTGAAATTGATGGCCCGGAGAACGTCGTCGCGGCTCTCGACTTCGACCATTTTCACCCCTGTCGCGCGCAGTTGGTGATCGAAGGGATTACGATGAGATTTCTGGATGATGACCTCGGATTTCATGCCGGTGAGATCCGGAAGACGTTCGATGAATTCGGGGTTGGCCCCGGTGAGGATTCCCGCGAGACCTGACTGCATCGCCGCCGCTGCGCCGGAAGTCACGATCGCGGTGTAGCCATCGGGGAGTTTCAGCATCTCTGCGATTCGTTTGCCGGCGGCGACTTCGAGATCGGGGATGCTACAGAAATGACGGCCTGCGAGGGCCATCACCGCTTCGACCTCCGGGCGCATGAGCGAGCCGCCAAGAACGGTCATGGTGCCTTGACCGTTAATGACCGTTGTCACGCCCAGTTCTTCGTAAATGTTTCCGGTTTCGCCGAAGCCGCTGATTTTATCGGCGGCGTTAGCGGGGGCTGGGGAAACTGCGCCGAAGAGCTTTCGGGAACTCAACATCGTGCCGGCGAGAGCAGTGACGCTGCCCATGAATGTTCGTCGAGTCCACTTCAAGTTGAGTGCCATCCATTCGCTCCGGTTCCCTCGCTTACTTCTTCACGATCGCAGCCGTGCAGTTAATTTCCACCAATGAATCTCCGGGCAAATTCGCGACCGCAACCGTCGTTCGTGCCGGTCCTCCGTTCGGGAAGTAGGTTTTGAAGACATTATTCATGCCGTCGTAGTCTTCGATCTTGGCGAGAAAGACGGTGAGTTGCAGAATGCTGTCCATGGTGCCGCCACCGAGCTCCACGTAGTGCTTCACATACTCCATGACGTGCTTGGTGTGATTGTCGATGTCCTTGGGAAAGGTTTCGCCAGTGTCGTGAGAATGCGCTCCTTGGCCGGCAATGTAGATCACGCCATTGTAGGTGATGAGTGGCGTGATGAAGCCCGTCCCTGCAGGTTTGCCGTCCCAGCCTAGTTTTTTGACGCCTCCCGTATCGTCTTTCGCGTTTTCCGCCGCGGCCTCAGCGGACGGCGCCGCGGCGGCGAGTCCCAGACCGGAAATAAGAGCCGCGAAGCGGCCAGCAAACGCCCTGCGGGTAAAGAGATTGGAAAACATTTGTGTTTCTCCTCTCGGTTTCAATTTTTCAAGCGAAACTCTATGGCAACGCAAAACTAGAGATGTCGGACCCAGAAAGCGTTTCCTCATAGCCGCCCGAATTGCTTTACTGCTTGCACTATCGATTTGAGTTTCTCGATCGTCGCGTACATCGAGTGTTCCTTAAAGTCCATGTCCTGCGCGACCTTAAGAACCTCAACTGCAGATGCCCGGGGCACGACGACCACACCATCGGCGTCAGCAGCAACGACGTCGCCGGCGCTTACGGCGACACCGTCGCAGACTACCGGAATATTCGCTCCCGCAAAGCGATAATGGCCCACGGAAGTGGAGGGTACGATTCCGAGCCCGAATACGGGAAAGCCGATCTTCTGCAGGTAAGCCACGTCACGGACCCCGCCGTCGATGACCGCTCCAGAAAAATTGCGCGCAGACATGGCGGTTCCCATTAGGCCGCCCATGCCGGCGGTGTCGGTGCCGTCTTCAACAACCATCACATAGACGGAGTTCGGGGCGCCTTGGTCGATCGCCGCGAGCATTCCATCGAGCGCGTTGGGATCGTGATTCGTTTCCTTTTTCAGCAGCACGGTGACGGCGAAGCCCGCGAACTTCGCTGGGAAAATTGGTCTCATGTGGTGCGACATGTAGATTTTCTTGCCGGTCACCTTTTCCATCGCGTCCGAAACAGAAGCCACTTCGACGTGACGATAACCGTCCAGAAGGGAAGCGTCGTCTCCACCAAGAGTAGCCGCTGATTGGTTTGGAGTTGCAGGACCGGGGCGGGCCGACGTCAACAATCCCATCGTGACCAAACCAACTGCCAGTATTGCCACTCCGACGCACATGGAAAGCGCAAATCGCGGGACTCGGGCGGTCATATCTTTCTCCGTGCAGGTTCGAGGGCCAGCTCTAAAGCGAGACGAGCGAGTAGGAGAACAGATCGGAGTGTTCGCGTTGAATTGATATCGCGCACGGTCGCGTCAAATCCTACCGAACTGCTTCTGCAAGGATCTTGGACTACGTGATTCAAGCCTGTGGCTCCCGGATCGTTCGCTCACCGGGGAAGTGTAATCCCGGAAAGGTGACAAAAACAGTAGCAAAAAATGAGTTCGACGGTGTCGCGAGTACTTGACACGCGCCTGCAGTGTGTTATTAATTCGATTTAATTGGGATTGTCAAGAAAGGATTGCGGGCCAGGCCTTTCTCCCGGTTGAAGCAAGTGGAGCGACGAAGACGAACGAGGTTCACCATCACGGTCGTATTGCAATTGCAAAGTCATTTCTTTCATTTCCTGTTAGGGGAGAAGCGGTGAAAAGTTCGATGCGGAAGGTCGTCGGCGTTCTAGGTGGCATTCTGATGTTGTGCGGTCCGTTCCACGCGGGGGCGCAAACCAAAAGACCCCTCCGCCAATTCGAACTACAAGGCGATTCACCGACGTTCTGGGAACTGATCCCCAAGGGAGAAAAGCTGGAGACGGTTGCGACTGGATTTGGCTTTACTGAAGGGCCCGTCTGGGACAAGAGCGGCTTCTTGTATGTAAGCGACGAGGAGATCAACAAGATCTTCCGCGTTTATTCTGATGGACACAAAGAGGAACTGATCAGTCTGGGCGATCCGGACGGCAACACCTATGACCGCCAGCTGCGCCTGCTCGACTGCGCCAGCGTTCTGCGCGCCATCATCCGCATCAGTCCGGATGGCAAGTACACAATTCTCGCGGATCATTACGACGGAAAGAAATTCAACAGTCCCAACGACGTTGTGCTCGGTCCCGATGGCGCCATCTACTTTACCGATCCAACGCTGGATCTTCCCCAAGGTGAGAAACAGGAGATTCCCTTCCAGGGGGTCTATCGTCTCGACGAAAAGGGTAACGTCGCCTTGCTAACCAAGGAGCTCTCGCAGCCCAACGGTCTCGCGTTTTCTCCGGATGGGAGACATTTGTACGTCGATGACAGCGAGCAGAGAAATATTCGCGTCTACGACGTGACGGCGGACGGAACGCTCGCAAACGGCCGGATATTCGGCGAAGAGCCGGGAGGGAAAGGAGAAGGCGTGCCTGATGGCATGCGCGTGGATCAACAAGGAAACATTTACGTGACCGGTCCCAAAGGGATTTGGGTTTGGGATGCCCAAGGCCATCACCTCGGCACGATTGTGGTCCCCGAACAGCCCGCCAATTTGACCTGGGGCGATGCGGACTACCGAACGCTGTACATCACCGCTACCAAATCAGTTTATAGATTGCGGACTAACGCGCGAGGGTTTGTGCCTTATCTTGATTCGGTTCGATAGAGGCTTCACTCGACGCGCCGACGACAGTTCGAAGCGGCATCCCCGTCGGTGCCATGCGTGCTCCCGGCGGCAATGGTATCCCGTTCGTTTATGCAAACTTCAGATATGGTGTCGAGAAGGGGATCTGAGGCGAAGTCCAACGCTTTAGTTGAAGACGAGTTGGTGCAGATTTCGCCTCGACTGTCGCCGCTAGTATCCCAGTTTCTTGTCTACGACGTTGAGCAACGGCTCACCCTTCCGGAACCGTTCGAACTGGGTGATGAATAGCTCCATCGACTGGTCGAGCCAGTCGGGCGTGTTGTCAGCGCAGTGCGGTGAAAGTAAAACATTGTCCAGCGTGTAGAAGGGGTGGCCCTTGGGCAATGGCTCCTGATCGAAAACATCCAGCGCGGCCCCCTTGATTCGCTGATTGGAAAGTGCGTCGATCAGCACTGGCTCGTCGATCACCGGACCCCGGCCGACGTTGACTACAACCGCGGTAGGCTTCATCGCAGCGATCTCCGGGGCGCCGATCATTCCGCGAGTTTCTGGAGTCAAGGGCGTAGCGATAACGATGTAGTCGCAGCGCGAAAGCATCTCGATGCGACGATCCGGAGGGAAAACCTGGTGGACCACAGGATCCGCGCCGCCCTTGGTCGCGGCGTGCCGCCGTACGGCCAGGACGGTCATTCCCATGGCGTGTACTCTCGCGGCAACAGCGCGGCCGATATCCCCATATCCGACGATGCCGACGGTGCGGCCCGACACGGGCTGCACGTCAAAGGGCTCCCAAACGCCGCCGTTCTGATTGCGAATCATTCGGCGAAAATCTTTGGCGAAATACAAGATGGCTGCCATTACGAACTCGCCAAGGGCCGGACTAAATATCCCCAGCCCGTTGGTGAGCGTTATTCGGCTTGCCACAAACTCTGGAAACAAAGTACGCTCCAGCCCGACAGAGCGGGAATGCACCCAAAGTAGATTGGGGCACATTTCAAAAACCTGCTTCACCAAGGCGAGCGAACCAGACCAATTGAGAAGCACGCTCGCTCCCGCGGCCTCCTCTTCCGACATGTCCACGGGGTTCCCGGCGATAATTCTCACGTCCGGAAACGACTCGCGCAGTTTGGAAAGTTGCGGCTCGGTTGGATCGACCAGGGCAATAATGGTGTCGATTCTCATGGGATTGGCGTCGAACTGCTGGACATTCACCTTAGCAAGAGCAAGGGTCGCCCGCAAACCACGTTTTAGAGAATTTAAATCTCGTATTTAGCGCTTAGAATTTGACACGCTTGACCGCGTGATATCAAACTTCTACGCTTTTCGAGTTGAGTCTTCGCGCTGGGGAAGGGATTCTATGCCGTCACGAGATCCGAAGTCGTTGAGGAGTTATCGCTGGTACGGCCCGGATGATCTTCGTTCCTTCGGGCATCGTTCGCGGGCTGCCTCGATGGGCTGCACCCAAGCAGACTACGCAGGCAAACCCGTCATCGCGATCATCAACACCTGGGGCGACATTAATCCCTGTCACAGCCATCTTCGAGAGCGCGCCCAGGATGTTAAGCGAGGCATATGGCAGGCCGGCGGGTTCCCAGTGGAGATGCCAGCGTTCACCCTCGGAGAAACCTTCCAGAAGCCGACCACCATGATGTATCGAAATCTACTGGCGATGGAGACTGAGGAATTGCTGCGCTCCTACCCTGCGGATGGCTGCGTTCTGATGGGCGGTTGCGACAAGACAACGCCGGCGCTTTTGATGGGCGCCATCAGCATGAACCTTCCGGCGATCTACGTTTCCGCCGGACCGATGCTGCGCGGCAATTGGCGCGGCGAAATTCTGGGCAGTGGCTCCGATGTCATGAAATATTGGGCGGAACGCCGTGCCGGCAACATCGACCAGCAAGCATGGACACAGATCGAAGAGGGCATCGCCCGGTCCGCAGGAACCTGTATGACCATGGGGACCGCTTCCACCATGACCAGCATCACCGAAGTGCTGGGTTTCAGTCTGCCCGGCGCGAGTTCGATACCCGCCGTCGATTCCAACCACCCTAAGATGGCCAACTGTTCCGGCCGGCGTATTGTGGAAATGGTGTGGGAAGGCCTTAGACCGCGGGACATTCTATCCGACAGCTCTTTCAACAACGCGATTGCTGCGGTGTTCGCCCTCGGAGGTTCGACGAATGCGGTGATTCATCTTCTGGCATTGGCGGGACGCGCGGGGGTTAAGCTCGGGCTTGATCGCTTCGATCAATTTTCCAGGAAAACGCCGATGTTGGCCAATCTGCGGCCCAGTGGAAAGTACTTGATGGAAGATTTCTATTACGCTGGCGGATTACCGGCATTGTTGCGAGCGGCCGCCCCGCACCTTGATCTCGGGTGCTTGACGGTGACCGGTAAATCGTTGGGAGAGAATATCGCCGCCGCTGAAATATTCAACAAAGACGTCATCCACACAATCGACAACCCCGTGCTTCGGTCGGGAGGACTGGCTATTCTCTACGGAAATCTAGCCCCCAAAGGTGCTGTGATTAAAGCGTCCGCCGCCGAGAACAGGCTCCTAAAACACACCGGCCGCGCGATCGTCTTCGATAGCTACAACGAAATGAATGCGCGTATTGATGATCCATCCCTCGACGTCGACGCGAACAGCGTGTTGGTGCTGCGCAACGCCGGCCCGAAGGGCGCGCCCGGAATGCCGGAATGGGGAAATCTCCCGATTCCGCAAAAATTGCTCAAAGCAGGGATACGCGACATGGTCCGTATTTCCGATGCGAGAATGAGCGGCACAAACTATGGCGCTTGCGTCTTGCATGTTTCGCCGGAATCTTTCGTTGGGGGCCCGCTGGCATTGCTGAAAGAGGGCGACATTGTGGAACTCGACGTCCCAGAGCGTCAGCTGAACATGCGCGTGAATGAGGATGAACTCGCTCTTCGTCGCGCAGCCTGGCGGCCGAAAGAGGGAATCTATCCGCGAGGATATGGAAAGCTATTCATGCAGCACATCAAACAAGCCGATGAAGGGTGCGACTTCGATTTCCTGGAAGGAACTGCGCCTATCCCCGAACCTGAGATTCACTGAACTGCAATGGAGCAACACGACTAGGTCCCGCTCCAACGGCGAGCATCAGAATACCCGAGAGGCAGAGACTTCCCACCAGATAGAGCAGCCCGGCGGTGAAGGAACGCGTTCGATGCACGAGGTAGCCCATCATCAGCGGCCCTACGAAACCTCCGAGATTTCCCAGTGAATTGATCAGTCCGATGGATGCGGCGGCAGCGGACTCCGTGAGGAAAGCCGTGGGAACGACCCAGAAGCAGGGATGGAACGAGAAATAGCACCCTCCCACCAGCGTAAACAGAATCACCGCGGCACTCGTGTTTGTTGACCCGAAAATGACCGCTGCAAGTAGACTTACTCCAGCGAGGAAGATGGCAGATGCGGCATGCCAGCGGCGTTCGTGGGTTCGGTCGGAATGCCAGCCGTTAATTTGCTGCAATACAAATCCAGCAAGATAGGGAAGCGCTGCAAACAGGGTCACGCGAACGTCACTCTGCCCCGAAAGCCGCTTCAAAATGGTCGGCAGCCAAAAGGCGATTCCGTAGCCGCCGGTAGTCGCGCAAAAATAGCAGCACGTCAGCAGGATGACGTCGCGCTGGGCCAGCGCTTGCCAGATTGTATAGGTTCGAATCTTTTGTTTCGCTTGCTTTTCTTGTTCCAAAAGGCCGCTAATCCAGGCGCGTTCGTCTTCTGGCAGCCATTTGGCCTCCCGCGGCCAATCCGTCAGATAAACGATTGTGATCGCGCCAAGAACGATTGCGGGGATTCCTTCCAATATGAAGAGCCATCGCCATCCTTGCAGACCCAGCCACGAAATGCCGAGCAGCAAGCCGGCAAGCGGAGAGCCAACGACATACGAAAGCGGATTTGCGGCGTAAAAACTTGCCACAGCTTTCGCCCGATCCGCAGCCCTGAACCAGTGCGAGATATAGACAATCACCGCAGGGAAGAAGCCAGCTTCCGCTGCGCCGACAAGAAAGCGCACCAGGTAGAAATCGCGCGCCGAGTGAATGAATGCCATGAGCACCGTCACGATTCCCCACGAAATCATGATCCGGGCTATCCAGCGACGTGCGCTCCAACGCTCGGCGATCAACGCGCCCGGAATTTCCAGGACCAGGTAGCCGATGAAAAACATTCCAGCTCCCAGGCCAACCACGCGGTCGTTGAACCCTAGATCGTTCGGCATTTGCAACGCCGCGGCGCCCACATTCATGCGGTCCAGAAACGCGACGACATAAAGCACAAACAAGAAAGGGAGTACTCGCCAGGCGATTCGCTTCCGCGCGCGCTGGGCGACCGCTGGATCGACCGATCTGACAGCCATCTTCCCTCGCTTCACGAACGTTCCCAGAAGCCAGCAGAGTTATCCTGCTATTGTTTTTCTCGCGGGCTTGGTTTCGCGGCGAGGAATATACCCCAAAAACGGCGGCGCGTTGCGAACGGATGGTGCCAACCGAAAGGACTAGGCGCAGAATCCACGCAACGCTTCAATGGAAAAAACCTTGGCCTATGCTCTCCGCTTATTGGTCTTCACTGGATTCAGTCCGTTTTCGCTTTCCACCACTTGGCTCGTCAAACAGGATTGTTTACTTTCCGCGCGAAACGATCAAGTCAACCTCGCCGGTGCAGTGCATTCTCGAGGTGCGGGAAAATCCCGTTGGCACGTTTGTGCCGCGACTGTACAATATCCGAATCCTTGTGGCTATCACCGTCGAGATACCCCCAACCCTGGAATCTTCTCGCGCCGGCGTGCAGGCCACTGCGACTGCTTTCGTCGTCCTGTTCTGCATCGTTGGCCTCGCCCTTTGGGGCCTCCCCTTTTATTACGACTTTATGGTGCAGCAGTTCGGCTGGAGCCGCGCTCAGGTCACTTCCGGCAATGCACTTAGCAAGCTTTTGATTGGACCCGCATTTGGTTTTGTTGCCGGCTGGATGATTGACCGCTTTTCATCAGGTCGCATCATGATGGCAGGAATCCTGATCGCCGGCATCGCGCTTGTCGGCCTGGGCAGCATCTCGACGCTGGGAATGTTTTATTTCTTCTACATGCTCAACGCTCTGGGCTATGTGCTCGGCGGGCCACTGCCAAATCAGGTCTTGCTTTCACGTTCCTTCGATAAGTCCCGAGGAAAGGCGATGGGGTTCGCATACCTCGGCATTGGATTTGGCGGCGCGGCTGTCCCGTGGATTTCCCACACACTCGTGCTGCACTTTGGTTGGCAAGCCGCCCTCAGGATTCTTGGTCTGCTGATCGTCGTCATCGCGTTCCCCATGGCATTTTTCGTAAAAGAACCGGCGCAACCGGCGATACTCCGCGGGGGCGCCTCCACGCCAGCAGAGTGGTCGGGCCTTTCGAACCCTTCCATTCTGGCTGCTGATCGCGGGCAGTATGTGCTCGATCGCAGCGGTCAGCGGAACGCAGCAGAATTTGAAATTGTTCTTAAGTCTCGATCAGCATTATTCGCAAGCTGCGGCCACCCGCATTCTTTCCCTCGTGTTGACCTTCAGCATCGTCGGTCGTTTGCTGATGGGCTGGCTCGCCGACCGATTTCCTAAAAAATACGTGATGTTGTCCATCTACGCGCTCGTAGCCGTGGCGATTCCATTCTTGCTTCTCGCGCAGTTTCAACAAGCGATCTACTTTTTTGCGATTGTGTTCGGCATTGCGTTGGGCGGCGACTATATGATCATCCCGCTGATGACTGCCGAAATCTTCGGCACGCACATCCTGGGCAGGTTGCTCGGTGTAATTCTCACTGCCGATGGCGTGGCGGAGGCGGTGTCGCCCTGGATCGTAGGCCGTTTGCGGGACGCAAGTGGCACGTATTCGCGTGGTTTTCTTGTACTGATTGCGGTTGCGCTGCTCGGAGCCGCAGCGACGGCGGCGCTCCCGAAAACGAGGGAAGTGAAATGAGCAACGTACCAATTCTGCGGCTCGGCTCGCTGAAGGACCCGATTCGTTTTCGGGAACATCTGCGTTCCCTCCAGGTCGCGATTCCTTGCGACCTCGAACTCGCCACGCCCGCAGACTCTCCGTTTTTGCTTCCTCTGCGGCGCGCCGGAATCGAAATCGGAAACCGCATCGCCATCAACCCCATGGAAGGATGGGACGGAAAGCCGGATGGCAACCCAAGCGAGCTCACTTTCCGTCGTTGGCAGAAATTCGGATCGAGCGGCGCCAAACTGATCTGGGGCGGAGAAGCAGTAGCGGTCTCCGCTTGCGCCCGCGCCAATCCAAACCAATTGGTCATCGCGCCCCACACCCGAAAGAACCTCGCCCGCTTGCGGACCGTCTTGCTCGAGCAACATCGCAAGACCTTGGGTTCCGACGACGGTCTGCTCGTCGGACTGCAACTGACTCACTCGGGCCGCTATTGCCGCCCGCGCGTTCACGATCGGCCGGAGCCGCGAATTCTCTATCGGCACCCGATCCTGGATCGCCGTTTGAACTTGTCAGACAATTATCCCGTCCTAACCGACTCGGAAATTGAGGCCATCATCCGCGATTTTCACATCGCGGCGGTCGCGGCCTGGGAGTTGGGTTTTGATTTCGTGGATATCAAGCATTGCCACGGGTATCTCGGCCATGAATTTCTGAGCGCGCACACCCGCGATGGAAAGTACGGGGGAAGTTTTGAGAATCGCACCCGCTTCCTCCGCGAAATAGTTCAAGGCATCCGCGCGAAGGCACCCGGTTTAAAGATTGGCGTGCGGCTTTCGGCCTTCGATATCGTGCCGTTCCGGCCGGACCCCGCGCGTTCGTCGAAGGGGAAGCCCGGCCCGGGAATTCCTGACGACTACGAACACTTGATTCCTTATACGTGGGGATTCGGTATCGATGCGCAGGATCCCACGCAGGTGGACTTGAGCGAACCGATTCGCTTTCTTTCGTTGCTCGAAGAACTACAAATTCCCCTGGTGAACTTGACTGCGGGAAGCCCTTACTACAATCCGCACGTACAGCGCCCCGCGCTTTTTCCTCCGTCGGATGGATATCTGCCTCCGCACGATCCATTGATCGAAGTGGGCCGCCAGCTCAACGCCACCCGGCAATTGAAACAGCATTTCCCGAATTTGATCGTCGTAGGCACTGCCTATAGCTACCTGCAGGATTTTCTGCCCTATGTGGTCCAGCCGGTATTGCGAGAAGGATGGGTCGACGCTGTCGGCTTGGGGCGCATGGCTTTGACCTATCCTGAAATACTCCTCGACGCCGCGCAAGGGCGCACTCTTCAGCACAAGCGAATTTGTCGCACCTTCAGCGACTGCACCACCGCCCCGCGAAACGGTTTGCCATCGGGATGCTATCCGCTGGACCCCGACTACAAGCATTCCGAAATGATGGTGCAGTTGGCCGCTGCGAAAGCGAAGCGATGAAAATCGAAGCTCTGCTCGCGCGCAAAAAACTGAGACGCAAGGTGCGCGGCATTGCCGCTGCGCTCTTGCCGTTTGAAGCGGACGGCCGCATTGCCGAGCAGGCCTTCGCGCTTCACCTGAAAGCCACGCACCAGGCGGGGTTGGTGAACGCCGTCAATATGGATACGGGCTACGTAAATTACTTGACCGACCCGGAAAAGAACAGTGTCCTAGGTTGGACGCGTGATGCCCTTGGCAAAGACGTGCCTTTCGTCGCGGGCGCTTATATCGAAAATGAAGATGGCGATGTCGTTTCGCTGTACCGTCGCCAGATGGATCAAATCGTAGGTTTCGGCGGCATTCCGATCTTGTTCCAGACAAGCCGCCTTCACGCGAAATCATCAAGGGAAAAAGCATCCATCTATCAGGCGATCTGCAAGGAATATCCACAAGTTCTGGCTTTCGAGTTGGGCCGAATGTTCGCGCCGAATGGCGAAATCTTCGATCAAGACACGGTCCAGCGCCTCATGGACATTCCCGAGATTAAAGGAATGAAGCATTCTTCCCTCGATCGCTTGGTGGAACTCGAGCGTCTCGCCCTGAGAGACGCTCATCGCCCGGACTTTGTGATCTACACCGGAAACGATCTGGGCATTGACATGATCGAGTACGGCTCGGACTATTTGCTGGGGCTCGCGACGCTGGCGCCCGAAAAATTTGCCGAACGTGACCTCCTCTGGCACACCGGCGACCCCGGATACTACGCACTTTCCGACGCTCTCCAGTATCTCGGCAACGTAGTCTTTCGCGATCCGGTACCCGCGTACAAACATTCCGCCGCCGTTTTCCTGAAGTCTGCCGGCCGAATTCCGACCGACCTCACCCATCCGAGAAATCCCCGACGTCCGCCATGGGAGTCCGAAATCGTCCGCGATTGTGCCCACCGGTTAGGTATCTAAGACCGGTCGGCCGCAAGTGACGCACAATCGAGTCGGTCGTTCGATCGAAACAAGACCCTTGCCATCTGGCCACAAGTCAAGCTTTGGCTCAGGCAACAAGAAGCGCGGCAAAGGTTGGTGTCGCGACAAAGCGGCTGCGTCACGCAAGCGCGGGTGTGCGACCGTCGGTGGTTAAATGATTGCCCCGTTACCTTCTGATGGAGAAAAGCGAGTTGCTCGGCCGGAAGGGAGTTAGCTGATCGACGCAGAGAAATCGTGACCCTGATTTCGCTGCGCGAGTGTCGCCCGCTTTGTTAAGGTTTTGGAAAGCCAAATCGCGTTTATTACCTTCGTAAGAAGTTCGATGCTAGATTTGCTTGATTCCGGTGCCCGCCTTCTTGACTGGCTCCGAGGGTCACTTGGGCGACGCTAGGCCGCGTAAGTAATAGCAAAGCGGCGCGTTCGGACGTGATCCACAATTGTCTTGCGAAAGGAATCGGATGGACTCCCAACAACGAGGGAAAATGGATGATCTCCAACTCGAGACGCATTTTTCGTTCGGTGAGAATTGGTCGCAATACGCCGAAAAGATCAATGACGCGAGGATCGCAGAAGCAGAGAAATCGCTGATCCGCCTGGTGGGACGCGAAGCGATTGAGGGGCGAACTTTTCTTGACATTGGGTGCGGATCGGGCCTGTTTTCCCTTGGGGCCGTGCGGCTCGGTTGTCGTCAACTCTTAGCCGTCGACCTCGACCCGAAGAGCGTGGAAACGGCGCGGCGAGTACTCTCCGCCCACGCCCCCAACGCAAATTGGGACTGCCGGAACATCAGCGTGTTTGATCTCGATCCCGCCAAACTGGGGACTTTCGACGTGGTGTACTCCTGGGGCGTACTTCATCACACCGGAGCGATGTACGAAGCGATTGCGAAGGCATCAAAGATGGTCGCGCCGGACGGGATGCTGACTTTGGCGCTGTATAGCAAGACGCCGTTTTGCGGCTTGTGGCGCGTAGAGAAGCGGATTTACTCGCGCTCTCCAAAGTGGATTCAGAAAGCGATTGAAGTCGTCTACATTGAACTGGTGCGCCTGCGCTTGGCCATGAAGGGCGAGAGCCTCAAGAAAAGGCGGGACGAGTACTGGAAAAAGCGTGGCATGGATATGTACTCCGACACGCGCGATTGGCTGGGCGGCTATCCCTACGAATCCATTTCACCGGAGGAAGCGATGAGTTACATGCAGCAGTTGGGATTCAAGCCAGTGCGCCCCTTCGAGTTCTATACTCCCTCCATCGGACTGCTAGGCACGGGTTGCGACGAATACTCCTTCATAAGGGCTAAATAGAACAAAGGCGCTACGCCGCCAGCATCCCAAGAATCCATGCGATGACGGCCGCGCATCCGGGTCAATAAAGCCATTTCGTCGAACGCAGTGGCGAATTCCTGAAATCGACAACGGGGGTCGATTTCCTGGGGAGCAGGCATCACGCCGGTGTTTCTGCTTTGCCGGAAAGCCCATGGAGCAGCGCTTGTTCGGTCCTGTCGGCCAGGCGCGCAACCGAGAAATTGTCCAGAATGCGTTGTCGCGCTCGCAGATTCAGGCTGTCGCCGGCGTCGAGCGCCTGTCGCAGCCCCGCCGCCAGCGCCTCAACGTCGTTCGACGGCACCACCACGCCGGTGTCGTCCACAACGCTCCGGCAATCCCCAACATCGGTCACAACGCACCTGCGGCCGCAGGCCATCGCCTCTCCGATCACATTGGGAAAACCCTCGGTGAGCGACGTTGAGCAGAACACATCGAATGCGTTGTACATGGCCGTTACATCAGGGTGCGCCTGTACCCATCGCACCTTGTTTTCGATGCCCAGGGTCCGTGACAACTCTTGCAGCTCCTTCAAATAAGCTGGCTCACCGTGCCCACAGCAGACCAAGCGCACCTCCGGCCGCTCGGCGGCGATCGCTGCCCCTGCTTTTAGGAACAATTTGTGGTTCTTGAGTGGGATAAAGCGTGCCACATAGCCGATGACCTTTTCGGAGTCGCGGATGCCCCACTCGGCGCGAACGCGCTGGCCCAGCGCGGCGTCCGGATAGAACAACGTGGTATCGATCCCGTTGGGGATGTACAGCATCTTGCCGCGAGGTAGGCCTTTCGAAGCCGCGTATTCCAGTCCAGCGATGGAATTCACGACGATGCAATCGGGAAATCGAGACAACCGTGTTCGAAGCCATTCTTCGACCGTTGCGACCAAGGTGAGCGGGAACAGCTTGGCACTCCGTACAGACCAAAAAAGCCTGACGTCTCGATGGAACATCCAGGCGAACGTGGCAAACACATTCTGCGTGTGCATCCAACCGTGGAGAACCGCGGGTCGCTCTTGCCGGACCACCCGCACCAACGTGAAGTAGAAGTGCAGCAAATCCCAGCGTGAACGTTTCCCGAGAGAAACTAAACGAACGCGCTTGTCGAGCTTCTTCGAGAGAGCGCCGCCAGGATAATACGAGGCAATGACCACCTCATGCCCGCGATCGGCCAGTTCATTCGCCAACGTCACCAGTTGGCGTTCCGCTCCACCGATATTCAGTTGTCGCGCAAGAAAGAGAATCTTCATCGGCCTCGAGTATTGGCACCTCGATTCTACTTGGGAGCTAGGGGAAGTAAACCACGGTGAGGGGCCAAACAGTGGTGCGCAAACCCAGGCATCCGGCCGAGGGCAGGGTGGCACTGCGAAAAACAAGGCTGGGCTGGACATCAGCGCCTAAACCTTGTATCCTTATGATCCTTTAAGAGTTAGCGTCCCCTTGACTCCGGGCCTCAGCCATTTAGTCAGTCAATCCGCAATGCTTGGGAACCGAGAACGTAGCGCTCAGGAATAAAAATCGCGCAGTAGCACCGAGCTTATAAGGGCGTCTTGCGGTCTGGAGCAGGAATGGCGATCAATCTCATTCGAGACGCAGAAGCCGAGCGATTGCTGGGCGATCCGATTTTCTTGTCTCAATGGATGCAGTTGTACCGCGCTTGTCCGTGGGCCAGCCCCTGTCAGAGCCCAGGTTTCGTGACCGCGTGGCAACAGGCCTACACGGATCACTACAATCCCTTCGTTGTGAGCGAGTATTCTCCCGCCGGAGATTTGATCGGCCTCATTTCTCTGGCAACAGACAAAACTTCTGGGCAGTTGACCGTAGCCGGCGCCCGTCAGGCCGAATATAAGACTTGGTTGGCTTTGCCGTCGAACGGCAACTCCTTTATCGAAGCAGCGCTAGGGGAGCTGGCCTTGAAAACGGATGTCAGCTCTGTTTCCTTCCGCTATCTCCCTCCGGGAACTCCGACGGACTGGATCGCGCAATTCGGCAAAAGGTCCGGAAGATGCGAGCTGCAGCAGCACCAGCGCCCCATCATACCTGTGGGCGATACCGCTGTTTTGACCGAATACTTGCAAAAGAAAAAGAGCGGCAAAAGTGTCAGAAACAGCTTCAACCGGCTCAAGCGCATCGGGACGCTAACCTTGGAGGAGATTCGCGACCAGGACCAGTTGCAACCAATCTTCGATCAGCTCATCACTTTTTACGATATCCGCCAGGGCGGAACGCACGGCAAATTCGCGTTTCAGCAGGATTTGGCAAAGAAGCCTTTCCATCTGGCTCTTCTGAAAACCCCTGGCTTGTTGCACATCACCGTTCTGAAGGCCGGCCAGGAAATCTTGTCGGCCCAGTTCGGCTTGAGCGATGGCAAGGTATTTTCCGGAGCGATGCCGATCATCTCTCCTTTCCATGCCGCTCATTCCCCCATGCAGGTGCACGTGTTGATGCTGGTGGAAAAACTGCACCAGGACGGCTATGCAACTTTTGATCTGACCGCCTCCATGGATCCCTTCAAGGAGAGATTCGTGGCCAGCTACGATTCTGTTTGCTCGCTTACGGTTCACTTCCGAAACCGCATCCGACATCAGGTCGTTCAAGCGGGCGAGGCTCTCGCTAGACGATCCCTGCGCACGCTCCGGATTCAACCGCATGCCGCACTCGAGCAATGGCGGAATCTCGCTCGCGTTCCCGTTAAGACCTGGCCCTCTGTACTCGTTAAAAATTCGGTCGCGGTGTTGAAGAGGCCTTGGTCTGAAAAGAAAATCAAAATCTACGCGCTCGAGCCCAAGCGTGTGCTTCCACTCGAAGGCGCGCCCAGGATGTCCAGAGACCATCTGCCTGACCTGCTGGCCTTCCAGCCCACGGAAGTTTGGCTGACGCGCCAGCGTTTCATCGCCGCATCCCTGAAAAGGATCGAGGCCGGAGACCACTTCTACACGCGGGTCGAAAATGGTCGACTGCTGCACATCAGCTGGCTCATTGAAGATCAAAAAACCAATATCTTTCCGGAGACCGGCCAGGCGTTCCCGTTTCCCCCGGGGGCGGCGGTTTTGCTTGGTTCCTATACCGATCCGCAGTGGCGAAGACACCGTTTGTGGTGGTCGGCGTTGCAGCAGATGCTCCATGATTTGGTGCAAAATCCAAAGGTGAGCCGAATCTTTATCGCCGTGCCGGCGGCCAACCAACCTGCACGTCAGGTGATCGAGAAGGTGGGATTTGTGGGTGTGCAGTAGCATCCCGAGCCGGGGTCTCGGCCCCGCTGCCCGCTCTGCGTTTAGAGCATTTGCAGGGGCAAGGGTTCGCTCCGCCCGCCGTCAACCGCGGCAACCTGCTTCCCTAGATGAACCCAACCCTGATCGCGGCCCCGGCCGCCCGATCGCCGGTATAGAATTTGAGCATCTGCGATTGGCTGTTCGGCAGAGGAGACCCGCGTCATTTATGGCCCGACGACCGTTGATTGTCCGCGTAATTCAACCGACGTGGACGTTGTTGAATGAGCTGGCCCTAAACATACGCACCACGCCGCCGGCGCAGTCGTCAGCAACCGAATCCACCAGCGGCCCGCAATCCAACCCGCTCCCCAGACACAACGACAGCGCCCGGTATGAAGTTCCCGACTATTTCTATATGCGCAAGGTCCTGCAAGTTCTCAGCCCGGGTCCTGAAGACGTGGTGTTCGATTTAGGTTGTGGACTAGGCCGATTCCTCTGTTTGGCGGCAAGAAGAAACATTCGCAAGTGTGTCGGCGTCGAGCTCCGCGCGCAATTCTGCGAAGTCGCACAGGAGAATGCCGTCCGCCTTCGCGGCCGCCACGCGCCGTTGGAAATAAGGTGTGGCGACGCCGCGGCCGCGGATCTGTCCGGCGGCACAATCTATTACATGTTCAATCCGTTCGGGCCCACGACGATGCGAGACGTCCTGGCAAACCTGCACGCCTCCATTTCCGCAAATCCGCGAACCATCAAGATCGCCTATTACAACTCGATTCACGAAGAGCTCTTCCAGGCCAGCCCGTGGCTCGAAAAATACCATTCGTTCCAGGTCAAGTCGGGCATGCCCGTTACCTTTTGGAGAAGTCGGCCAGGGGTTCCGCCGCTCGGCGATTAGAATTGTTCTCGCCTGGCGTCTGACTCCCTTTGTGTTTAAGTTCCTGAATTAATCGGGGCTTGCTGGTGCTTGGCCTGTCACGCGAAGGTTGATTTTTGGCGCACGCCTCTGGTTAGGTGCGCTTGCGTCAAAAGCTTGTCGGCAATTACGGAAACTTTCAGAAATTCCCGATAAGGCAGGGCCTCGCCTGATACACGAAGGTGCGAAGGTTCCTGTGACCGATTTCACGTCCACCGCGCCTCGGTGGGTTTCCAAATAACGGTTCAAGACGATCCGGCGCCTCGGGGGCGTCAGTAGTGCCGGTTGACCTTTACAAAGGCTGAGCGTAGAGCAAGGGCCGTTGTCCGCTACTTCTCCAGAAGTAGGCGAGGATGATCACGCTTGCGATTGCCGCGTAGGCACACCATAGCGAGGTGAACGCGTAGCTTTTAAACGCCAAAACAACCAGGAGAATCACCAGGTTGGCCGCGCCGAACAGCACCATTGCCCTGACTTTCGAGAAAAACAGCGAACCGCAGGTTGCAATCACATAGAGCAAAGCAACCGCTGAATTGTTTGTGGCCTGGTTGATGTACACAATACTATTTCCCCTCACAAAGACCTGCAATGGGTAGGCGGTCAACGCCCACAATATGTAGAGCGTAGTTGCTCCGCCGAGCACGACGAATGACAGCATGCGCCTGCGACTTTTCCCGTCAGGCTCGAACAGCAAGACGCTTAGCGGCAGCAGGAAGGGAAGGAGCCCCTGCGCATACAGCATGAACGCCGCGCCCATGTTGTGCGCCACTACTGGCGATAGAATTCCATCCAATCCCAGCCAAACGAATCCTTCGATGAACTGATGAACGGCGAATAGCAGGGGGAGCGCCGCGAAAAGCAGTTCGCGCCTGTGTTTCACTTTCGTCAATGTGACGACGCCGACGGCGGCTAGAGCTGTGCTACCTACAAAGTTCGCCGCCGCCGAAAAACACATAATTCGTCTTATCTCTTGCGAAAGGATTACACTCATCATCGCGGAATGCAAATATTTCTTGAGGTGTAGTGGCTGCAACTACTTGTATGACCGCCGGTATCGTTGGCGCATAGGCTTCAGCCAGGCCCGCGGCCACTTGGACGTTGCGAACCTATCCGTATCGCCTACGGACCCTGCCCGTGCAGTCGAAGAGTAGTGCCGCTAAGGTCAGAACGATGGTTTCCCGAACGGCAACGAGCATGTCGTGTTTTTTTATGGTGACTCCGTTCGAGCACCGTATGGCGCGTAACAGCTGTGTCAAGAACCGCCAAGCATCGATCTTTGATTTGGCGGGTGGGCAAACTCCTAGAGTCGCGTTGCCGGTAGGAGATGCTAGCGTCCCTGTCGACACGGCTGGTGAAGGAGATTCCGTTGGGCAAAGCGATAGAAAACCTACAAGCAGCCTTACAGCGTGCCATGGCGGGGCGACCAAAGGTTGGCGGCTTTCCATACTTGGCTGAGAGTCTCCGGCGCGCAGGCGTGACTCGCAATCGCTGGTTTCTGCCTTCGTGCCAGAGCCTCTACCTAACTCGAGAAGGGCCGGTCGTCGCCCAAGGCACTCCGCTGTTATCCGGCACTGCGGATGTGCCTCAATTCAACCAGGAAGCGCTCATCGCGGCGCTGCGAACCGACCAAGCTGGGAAGAGCACCTTTCCAGCGTTTCTGCTCGCTTGCTGGCACGCCGGAGTTGTGCACTATGATGTCGATTTCACAGCGCGCACCTGCACCTATTACGGCTGTGAAGCCGAAAAGTATATCGAGGAATACCCCGCAGTATCGATTGATTGACTGGCGCAGAGTTTTGGCGATTCGTACACCGCCGTTTAGTGCTCCCTTGAGAGCGCAGGCGGCGCGCGAGGTCACAGTCATAGGTCGGCGTTTGTTTGAATGTAGCCGATCATCACCGGAGGGTTGGAAGCATTCCGCACGACACCGGCAACGTAGAGAAGTGGAACCACGGCGCCGATGTTAGTCAGGCTCCTCCACGTCCAGGAACCGATTCACTCTTACTTTTCGCGGCACCTTCTCGCGCGAACATATATTATGAGATTGTTCCTTGGGGTCTGAGTTTGCTTTCATCTGGCCTAGCCACTGAGGGGCTGCTGATCTTTCCGCCCGCTCCATTGTCAGCCCGCCTGCGGTACTGCTATCCTCCCGCTGAACCCGCACTGGAGGCACTATGACCGAAGCCTTAGGTCCCGCCGGCCCATTACTCTACGGCCTGATCGTCATCTCTCTCGGCATCGGGCTGCCCATCATCGTCGTGCTCGCAATTCGCTTTTTGTGGTATCGCCACATGTACCTTGGTCGCTCCCGGGAGCTCGACAAGCTGGTCTGGCAACTGCATCGCATCGCTAGCGCCCTGGAACAGGAAAAAGGTTTGTCCTTTCCCGCCGAGCAGCCCGGTACCGAGATGGGCGATGCCAAGGTCGTTGCCCAGCGATCTATGGCCGCAAACCCCGTCCCCGAAACTACCAGCGGCCCGGCGAGCGGAACCCAAGTTTCCGGTACCCCTGCGACCCCCGGACCTGAAGAATCTCACCGCGCTGGCGTCAACTCCATGTTCGGCTTGTAACCCTTTCGTGAACGGTTAGCGTGGAGAGACTCTCGCAAAATCTGCGATACCATTCGTGTCCTGAGCCATAATCCCGGCTTCACGGCCGTCGCGGTGCTTTCGCTCGCTCCGGGGAATCGGTGCGAATACCGCCATCTTCACGATCATCAACGCGCTCCCCCTTCGCGATCTTTCCGTCCGCCCGCCGGAACGCATCGTCCAACTTCCTTAATCTGTCGCGACGGCAAAGGGAGCTCGGCGCAATTCCCCTGCGGGTGAGGTGCTCCTTCTCACCCGCTTCACTGTTGGCCGCGGTTAGGCAGGTTCGGCAATATTCATCGTGCTTACTTCCACCAGTACACCGCCAGGAGCCTCGTAGTAGAAACCGTATGTTTCCGGTCCGCCGCGCGGTAACTTCGTAGGCTTGGGCGCCGTGTAGTTCCGAGTGCTCAAGCTCTCGTGCATGAGGTCTACAGCATGCTGCGTGGGCTGCAGAAAACCAACGTGAAACAGTCCGGGATATCCCTGCTCTGGTGTCATGAGCTTGTCATACATCAGTGTCAGCAAAAAGCCGTCGGAATTCCGGAGGACAGCTAGTCTATCGGCGCGTTTGTCGATTACCTGAAAACCGAACACCGAGCAGAAGAACTCCGTCAGTGCTGGAACGTCGTAGGTGGTGAGGTTCGTGTGATTCATAGTTGCCATTGCGATCTCCTTGTACAGAAAACTTCCATCGCATGGCTGTCAGAGCTTGACCGAAACGCACCACGCGACGGGCAGCAGTGTCAGAACACTGCCGCTATCGCCGTGGGTCTGTTCTCCGTCGTGATGCAGGAGTTGACTTAACTGCGGAATGACATTCGCAGGGAGCCGTGCTTACCAATCCGGCTCAGCGTTTTTCGGCAATGGTTGGATGCCGCCGATTCTTCATCGGTTTCAGGATTTCGCTCGGTGCCGCGGAACGCTGGGCATCACTGCGCGGCTTTCGGCCGTCCAGTGGGGAACCTTGCTTAGGCATTTTCTAAACGCTCACAAAATCTTTCCGCGACCTGGGTTTTACACCCGACCAAGCCCGGGCATCTTGTGTGTATCGGTTCAGTCGCGCAGGAGATGTTCGGGCATCGATCGCATTACCGAAGACCAGCCGAAGGATCGAAGGCAAAATCGTCGATCGGCGTCGGCTTGCAGCGCGTCTGCGGGCGCATCAAGAACCGCTGTCCGGGGAAAGGCCGCATTGCCGACTGCCGCATCCTCGTTTTGATTGAATCGCCCCACAAACTCATTTGTAAGTCCTTAGGGGTTACAATGTTTACCGTCTTCGAAGCCAAAGAAGGCACTCTCGGGTCAGACGGAGGGGGTCAAGCATGCACCGGCGCGAATTCCTCAAGCTGGGAGCGGTAGCAGGCGGAACGTTCCTGGTGGGCGGTACGGGCCGCTTCGGAAGTTTCTTCGATGCTCCCAAGGAAGTCCCCACCACTGACCGCCTCGTTGTCACCAACCTGGTGGACAACATCTACGACGTCTACGCCAAGGGCGGGAAAATCGGCAACCTCACGATCACTCGGAATACTTTGCCCCATCCCTACGGCTCAGAGGTCTCGTTGTTGTCGGAACATGGGCTGGCCTTTCATTTGGAGTCCTTCCGAGGGGCAGAGGAAAAACAGATCCTGTTGGACTTCGCGCTCACTCCCCGCACCCTCGAAAACAATTTCAAAGGATTGAAAGTCGATCCCGCCACGGCCGACGCCCTGATCATCAGCCACGGGCACGAGGACCATTACGGTGGCCTCCCCGATTTGGCGCAGGTCCTCCAGGGACACGCCAAACCAGGGCTCACTCTCTATGCCGGAGGGCGCGATACGTTCTGCCATCGCTGGGTGGTGCAGCCCGACGGGAACAAACTCGATTACGGTGAGCTCAAGCGGGATGAGCTGGAAGCGCGAGGGTTGAAGGTTGTGATCGCGGAGGAACCCACCGTAGTGGCCGGACATGCCTTCACCTCAGGTCACATCGCGCGAATCACCGATTTCGAGATGTCTCCTCCAGCCGCTCGCCTCGAAGCCGGCGCGCCCGGCTCCGCCTGCGACGCCACCTTCCACTTCCCTCCCGGCACAGTCAAGATGGAAGCCAAGCCGGGCGAGTTGGTGAAAGACATCTTCTGGGGCGAGCACGCCACCGCATACAACGTGAAAGACCGGGGACTCGTCGTGATCTCATCGTGCGGCCACGCCGGCATCATCAACTCCGTCCGCCAGATCCAGAAGTCCACCGGGATTGAGAAGGTGCACGCCGTGGTCGGCGGGTGGCACCTGGCTCCGTATCCTGATGAACTCATCGCCAAGACCGTGGAAGCCATGAAGGAAATCAACCCGGACTACTTGATTCCCATGCACTGCACCGGCTTCCGCACCATAATGGCAATCCAGCGCGAGATGCCCGAGAAGCTCATCATGCCTTCCACCGGCACGCGCGTCGTCTTGGGCGCCTAGCCTCGATCCGCTTCTCATTTTCAGGTGACGATCCCGGTTTATTGCGCAGGCGGCGCTTGGTACACCGCCACCATCACGGTGCCTTCCGGAATTCCCGGTTTGAAGGGAAAATGCCTTTGCGCCCGCGGGAGAAGGCACATCTGATCGAGCAAGAAGGCCTTTCGGCGGTTTGAAATTGTTGCGAGCCTAGACGGCCACGACTGAGTTGTGAGTTCGGTCGGCCCGGCCATTGACAATCGCACCATATTTCGGCAAGTATCGAAATATGAGCTTAGGCCTCTCGAAAAAATCCAACGAACAAGTCGCCAAATACGCCGATATGTTCTCCGCGATGGGAACCGAGGCCCGACTGCGCATCATGCAGCTGCTCCTGACCGCGCATCCCGAGGGCCTGGTCGTCAGCGAAATCCAGCAGGAACTCGACATCCCGAACTCCACCCTCTCTCATCATCTCGACAAACTCAGATCCGAGAATCTGGTGCGGGTGCGACGGGAGAGCACCTTCCTGCACTACACCGCCAATACCGACGCCCTGCAGGAGCTTTTGCAGTTTCTCTACGCCGAATGCTGTACACGCAACAAGGCGCTCAATCCCGAGACGATTGTGCAGGTATGCAAATAGGAGGTACCGTGAGCACCGACAACATCAAGGAAGTGGTGAAAGAAAAATACGGCGAGGCGGCTTTGCGTGTTGGCAAGGGCGGCAGCGCCTGTTGCGGCAGCGCTCCTTCTACTGCCAACGCTTGTTGTGATCCCATCACGTCCAATCTTTACGACGCATCGCAAGCGGGACAGATTCCCGAGGAAGCCATGCTTGCTTCGCTCGGGTGCGGCAATCCCGCTGCCCTTGCGAAACTTAATCCCGGCGAGATTGTGCTCGACCTCGGTTCGGGCGGCGGAATCGACGTGCTGCTTTCCGCCAGGCGCGTGGGACCGACCGGCAAGGCATACGGCCTTGATATGACGGATGAAATGCTGGCGCTTGCCAACGAAAACAAGCGCAAGTCTGGCCTTACCAACGTGGAATTCCTCAAGGGCGAGATTTCCCCCTACCCAACAATTCCGTCGATGTCATCATCTCCAACTGCGTCATCAATCTTTCCGCCGATAAGGATCGCGTGCTTGGCGAAGCGTTCCGCGTACTGAAGCCCGGCGGACGTTTTGCCGTGTCCGACGTCGTCACCAAAGGCGACGTGCCGGCCGAGATTCGCAAGAGTGTACTCGCGTGGGTTGGCTGTGTTGCCGGTGCGTTGGAACAGGACGAATATCGCGGGAAGCTGACGGCCGTGGGATTCGAGCAGGTGGATCTGGAGCCGACGCGCATCTATCGCGCTAGAGATGCGCGCGAATTCCTGTCCGGCCAGGGTATCGACGCGGACGCCATCGCGCCGCAGGTGGACGGAAAATTCATGAGCGCCTTCGTACGCGCGACCAAGCCCGCACGATGATGCTGCGGCCCCACCTGCTGCCCATAAGGACAACGCATGCAAGGACGCTACCTCGTCTTGTTCCTGCGCACGGGAAATTCCGCCCGATCCACGCCTGAATGTGCCGGCTGAGAACGGCCCGAATACGTCAATAAAGTTTTGATGGCTAACCCAGCATCTATGGTCAGATCGCGAAGGTCTGCCCTTCCCATAAGGGTATCGCTCAAGCGAGGGGCTGGCGCGATGTTTCGGGGGCAGCTAGAGTGGCCGAGAGTGTCACCACGGCGACCACGATCAGGTAGAGTGAAATCGGCCAAGTCGCACCAGTCCAAAGCAGAAGCGCTGACGCAATCATCGGCGTCAACCCGCCGCTGAGGGCCGCGCCGATCTGGAATCCGAGTGACGCACCGCTGTAACGTAGACGAGCGGCGAAGAGTTCTGCGACCCAGGTTGCCTCAGGCCCAAACATGATGCCCTGGCCGAAACTGACCGCCACAGCGACCGTAATCGCGATGACCACGGCATTGTGGGTTCGGAAGAGCCAGAACATTGGGAAAGCTACTGAGGGGCGACAGGCGCAAAGAAGTCGACAAGATTACCGTCAGGATCGCGAAAATAAATCGAGCGGGTACCCCATGGTTGCGTGGTTGGTTCCTTGACCCACTGCTTCACAAGATCGTGTAGCCTCGCATACTCTTGATCGACGTCGGTCACATTGAACTCCAGGATTGCGCTGTGGTTCTGTCCCGGAATTGCGGAGCCAGGGATGTATTTTTCTTGTGCCTCGGCTGCGAACAACGCGAGCACTGCCGTGCCGGTTCGAAAGTCGACGTAGGTTGCATCTACCTTGTGGGGTTTCATGTTCAGAACTTGCGCGTAGAAAGCAGCAAGCCTTTCGATATTATTCGTGATGAGGCAGGTGTTGATCAACGTGGGCCTGGAACTGCCGCTTTCTCTAGGGCGGGGTAGGGAGGCCGGGATCGCCGTCGCCAGGCAAAGGATTAGAAGCAATGCCGACACAACCGGGGTTTTCATGACTGCACCCTTTCTCATTGATTCGTTCTAGCCTGAACTAGACATGCCGACTCGCTCGCCAAGAACGAGACATAATCCATCAGATGACCATTGCCAGTGAAAAGCAGCGATCATTCTTACGGGTAAGTCTTTGTCTTCGAGTCATCACCGTCACGAAGATAAATCGCTACGCTGGAGGTGTCTTGAATGAATCGGACAAGCATCTGCCAAATGACAATGCTCGGAATTGTCGCCGAAGAGTACTGGGTTCTCCTTGCGCTGATCCGAGGAGTGCCCAGGCTCAAGTCTTTGTGGGCAAGCGAAAAGAACGATTTGTGAAGGTTCGATTCAGTGTGGATTTGGGCAACCGAAGGTGAAAGGGTTTTTGGGCAGCTCAGAACGAACTATTCATAACGCAGGGCTACCAGCGTCCTGATTGTCAAGAGGGGAACCGACCGCAAGCATCTTAACTTTGGGAGACTACGCCGAACCCGGTATGACTCGCCGAACTGTTTTGTCGGCTTGTCCTGACCCACCTGCCCAAACCGCGCTAGACGATTTTGGGCAAGCCAGGACAGGGCTGCTGGCCGTAGATGGCTCTCTGGACCGTCCCTTTCGTCCAGCCCGTCTCTTTGGCGATTTACGCCCCACGATCGGCTGGCACGCCGAAGGGCTGCAATCCGAGCGGGATCAACGCCGATCTTGGGGCGCCGAAGCTGCTTGCCTTTCGCCTTGGCGTTCCGAAGCCCCGCTTTCACCCGCTCGACGATCAGACCGCGCTCCAGCTCAGCAACGGCACCTAGAACAGTAAAGACCCTCTTGCCGGCCGAAGTGCTGGTGTCGAGCTGTTCGGAGAAGGAACAGAGACTCGCTGTCACTTCATGGCTTTCCGTCTCCTTCGACCCTGGCCGACTCGCGGTATCCCTCTTGCGGTTGTGGGGTCACCTGATTGTGCGGAATCCCCGTTTAGCGTCCAAGGTGGGATGCTCTTGTGCAACCCCTGTTGATTCCGACCCGCTGATCGGCTGCGCTCCTGATCACATAATAGGCTGCTTTATCCGCCCGGTAGCGAAGCCTTACCTTCACGTGGATAAACATGCATCGCCTTGCAGCGGAGATACATCCAATCGGATGGTTTTGAACAGCGCTTGGAGAGCCTCGGCCATATCCACAGCATAACGGCATGGAGCAAAAGAATGAGAATTGAGCTCTTTCCACCCGAATCCGACACAGCGTCGCGTCATTGGGTACGGCATGATCAGGCTTTCGCAATGATGTTGCGGCCCGGCTCAATTGAGTCGGGCTCGAAGCGTTCCGCGCTGGAAAAGTTCACCTACGCGGCGCACTGTGCCATCGTCATGGGGGAGAGTGGGTCAGACTCATGAACGTACCGCACCTGCAGCTGGGTATTTTCGATTCGGCACTGATGGCCAGCTCTGACGGAGCTTACGGCGAGGTAGAACTGCGCCCTTCACGCATCATCGTGGACAACTACGCCACGCACAAATATCCGCGCGTAAAACGCTGGTTCGCAGCACGGCCACGATTCCACCTGCACTTCACTCCAACCTATGCCTCGTGGCTGAACCAAGTGGAGATCTGGTTCAATCGGATTACCCAGCAAGCCATTCGTCGCGGCACGTTTCGCAGCGTTAAGGAACTGATCGAGAAAATCGATCACTACGTGCAAGCTTCCAACAGCCATGCGCAGCCTTTCGTTTGGACCGCTACGCCTGATTCGATCTTCGCTAAAGTGCAGCGACTATGTGAACGTATTTCCGGGACGGCACACTAGAAAAGAGTGTTTAAATCGTAGGAGCGCCAGGCACGACCAAGACAGATGGAAAGGAGAAGTGCAATGTCATACGTAACCGTCGGTAAGGAAAACTCGAGCAAGATCGATCTCTACTATGAGGACCACGGCACCGGTCAGCCGGTTGTCTTGATTCACGGATATCCACTGAGCGGTGCTTCGTGGGAAAAACAGGTAGCGGTTCTTTTGATGCAGGGCACCGTGTCATCACCTATGACCGCCAAGGGTTCGGCAAATCCAGCCAGCCGACCACGGGCTACAACTACGACTCCTTTGCCGAGGACCTGCACAAACTGATTACACATCTCGAGTTACATGATTTCTCGCTCGTTGGCTTCTCCATGGGAGGCGGAGAAGTGGCGCGCTACATCGGAAAATACGGATCCAAGGACGTCAGCAAGGCCGTCATCATTTCCGGAGTCCCACCGTTCCTCCTGAAGACGCCAGACAATCCCGAAGGTGTCGACGAAAGCGTTTTCGATGGAATTGAGAAAGCCGTCATTGCGGACCGTTACGCGTTCTTCACAGAGTTTTTCAAGAGTTTCTACAACACTGATCTGCTCCTCAACAAGCGAGTCAGCGAACAGGCCGTGCAGGCAAGTTGGAACGTGGCAGCGGGCTGCTCAGCTACCGCCAGTCTCGCCTGCGTGTCATCGTGGCATGAGGATTTCCGAAAGGACCTGAGCAGGGTTGATGTTCCAGCGCTAGTCATGCACGGGGACGCAGACAGGATTCTCCCGATC
>CAVTPW010000014.1:0-391382 GCA_963736725.1 uncultured Acidobacteriota bacterium
AAGCCGTCCTTAACTCGACAGCTTCAATTCGCGAATTGCATCTCCAGCCCCGCTTAGATCAGCCAGCCTCATCTCGGAATACTTGCGAGATAGAAGCACGCCAGGAGCGCCAGCGTGGAAGACCGCCAAGACTGCTTGTTTAACGCTTTCCGGCGAACACTTGCTGTTTGCGGGCTCGGTCGGAATATCGATATCAATGCCCGGCCAGATGAGAGTGTTCGTGCCGGCAACACCCTCCAGCGCGCGTTTCGTTTCGCGGTAGACGTAATCAGCCGAAAGGCCGGTATGAGGAATTTGATTATAACTGCCTTCCTTGAATCCCATTAATTCATAGTTGAAGTCGATCAAGCTCTGTTTCGATAAATCTCCGTAAAGTGTCGAGCCGATATTGTCTGCATAAAGCGCCATCCGTTCGCCACCGCAATTGTTGTACATGACGACCTTGATGAAATCCGAATAATTCGAGAGCTCGTGCAGGTCCTGTTCGGCGCGGTAGATCGGATTGAAGGAATTGTTGTGCCAGATATGCCAACCTACCGGTACCATCGGCTTGGCGGTCTTTACCGTTTTGTAGATTGCGGCGTAGGTTTCGCGAAGGCTGTCGGTCCAGAGCATTTCCCAGGCGGCTAGTTCAGGATATCGCAACAGGAGCCGCCAGAATTGGACGTAGTAGCCGTCCACGGGGCGATTGCCGCTCCGCGCCGAGCGAACATATTTTTCTAGCTCCAGAAATCCTTGTTTGGCTTGCTCCACATTGATGCCGCGCTGTTTTGCTTTGCTCTGACAAAACTGGCAGAAGCAGGTCACCTTGTCTGGATCGATGGGCGGCACGTCATGCGTGGCTCCCAAGCTGTCGGAAAGCGCGCCTTGCCGCTCGGATCCCCACATGATTCCGTCGATGTCATAGGAACGGGCATAGTCCTCGACCAGACCGGTCAGGAAATTCCGGTAGTCCGGATTGTTGACGCACAGCGTCTCGGCATTCCGCCCGTACAGGTCCCGCTCTTGCACCTTCTCGATGTTCGGCAAGTCCGCGCGGAACACATCCTCAAGCCAGCAGATGACTTTCATGCCGCGCTTTTTAGCGGCGGGGATCACTTCCGCCAGAATATCCAGGTTGCCGTGGTCCGGTGCGCGCGTGTCCTTGAGAACTGTGTTCCTGTAATACTGCGGGTGAGGCGTGGCGAAGTTCCCGCCGTGGAAATTGAGGTCGTACTCCTGCTTACCGTGATCGGGAAGCGGTTGTCCCGGGATCTGCCTTCCAGCAATACCGCGACCGTAGGTGAACACCGCAAGAAAGAGCGTGTTCACGCAGGCGCGTTCCTGAAGCACATCGAGAACTTTCTCTGTACCTTCATCCACAAACGAGACTGCTCCGACTTGGATGCCGATCATTTTGGAGGAGACAGCAGCATGTCCCGGAGTTGGCATGGCCAGAGCGGCGCCAGCTCCAGCGGCGATCTTTAGAAATTCGCGGCGATTCACATCCGATCTCGACATGGATTATTCCTATTTTCTCTGGTAGCAGCCGACGTCTATGTTTCCGGATTTGACTCGGGGTGAGCCTTCAAGATCCAGTTCTCCCACCGGCATTCCGTCAGTCGTGCCAGCAGCGATCGCGGGCGAACCCGATCGCAGATGGAAGTCCTTCGGGGCGTCAACAAAATGCGGATTCAGAAAACGGGAATGACGGTCATTCCCCGTTGACGCAACGTATTTGTCGAATCCTCTCACAGTTTCCGGAGGCTCTATCCAGGTGCTCGCTTTCGATTCAGCAGCACAGTAATAAAGGTTGTGATCCATAGAGGCGGGAGGGTGTTCCTTGTCGACCTGAGCTTTGTTCACCACGATGAGACAGCGAGGCCCCGCGTAGACGATGTTGTTCGCAAAAATATTGTCCGCCATGTTCCACTGCATCTGGAACTCACCGGACCCTGTTCCCGACGTATCGTTGTCGTAGAGCGTGTTGTTGACCACGGTGCAGTGCTCGGTGCGTCCCCGCTCGGGCGCATAACCCCCGATAGAAACACCCGCCGTGTGGCTGTGATAGATAAGATTATTTCGTGCAGTGATGTAGCTGGTGGCGCGGTTCTTGTGCTCGCTGGCCAGTTCGATTCCAAAGTCCACATCATGAATGACGTTCTGTTCGATCAAGATCCTAGTGCCGCCATCCACGTAAATACCATCGGAAGATTCATCGTTGCCGTATGCCGGATTGCCGCGCGAGGTAATGTTGTACACCAAATTACCGCTTACTACGCCGTCGCGAGCCTGGTCAACGGCAGGGTTGGGTGCCGTACGCTCGAAACCGATGACGTCGATTCCGATGTTGTTGTTGTCGTGGACAATGTTGTGGGTGATGCGGAAGTTCGTGACGTTCCCATTCACCACCAGCGACTCGCTCGAGCCGGTTTTAAGGTGATGCACCTCATTGCCATCAATAACCAATTCGCTGATGGGTGTCTCAGCGTCGGTACCGTATACCGCTATGCCAAACCCGTTGCCGCCTCGTCCCGGAGCATCTCGCCCGTTGAAATTCTGCTCGATATGATGGACGTTGTTCTTCAGCAGTTCTATATGAGAGCCCGCCCCGGTGACACTTATGCCTAATGGAGTCAGCCGATGTTCGGCGGTGCGGTAGTTCCGGATTTCAAAACTTTCAATCCTTACATAACTTTTGTTCTCGATCGTAAGTATGCCGTTTCTTCTCGAGGGAGCGAAATGCTCCGCGTCCAGGATTGCCGTCTCGCCTGGATAGCTTCGAAACGTAATGTATCCGTCCGTTGCATTGCCAGACGTCTTGATGCTTACAAGTTCTTCGTAGATTCCACCCCGCACGTTGACGGTACAACCTGCACGTACCGTGTCTGCGGCATGTTGAACGGTGCGCCAAGGTGCCGATTGGGTTCCGGGGTTCGAATCATCCCCGGTCGTCGACACATAGAAGGAGGAGTTGGGCCGGCCTAAGGCCCCGGAGACGCACACAAACAACACAGGAAGAGACAAAAATCTCACGCTCGCCCTCCCGAGAGAAGCACCCTGCCAGCTTGTAATCTCGCTCATTGTGGCCGCACTTCCACAAGCAGATTTCCGTCGAACTCCGCCGGCAGGTGTGCACTGTGTCCTGACACCGTTCCCAGGCTCTTTCCTGTGACGTAGTCCACGACACTGTAATTGCGGTCTTCCAGGCCACGCAGTTCGACCGGCCCCTTCCACTGCTTTGCAAAAAACGCGTAGTACATCGTCTGGTCCTTGCGGATCGCGTGAGTCTCCGGCACATCGAAGCCGATGTCATAGAGCTGCCCGAGATATTGCCCTTTTGACAGCATCTTGTCGCGATAGATGCGAAGCCACTTTTCGAATTCCTTCTCCCGAGTTGGAGTCAGATCGGATCTACTTCTCTTTTCGACAAGCGAAGGAATGACAAACTGCGTTCCCACGACGCCTCCGACGCCCACAGTGGACGCAAAGTCGTTGCCACCATCGCTCAGTTCGACGTGATCGCCGAAGAATGGAACGTTGTCTCCCATCAGGGCCTTTAACGTTTTCGCTTTGGAACGAACTTGAAAGGAGCTCGTCGGGTCGGAAGCCACCGACATATTGAAGTGCGGCATGGTGAAAAAGGAGAACGCCGTGCCGCAAGGGCAGAACTCCACCAATGTCCCAGGCTTTACTGACTGTGCGGTTTCGTAAATTGCGCGAAAGAAATCCGGCAGAGCTTCGACCGATTCCTCTGGCTGTGCGTGATGGTGAGCGGGGTTGTAGCAGACGGGAACTCCGTTCATGTGCTGGCCATCGAGCTTCAGCCCATCAAATCCCCAATCCACCAAAATCTTTCGCACCAATGCCTTGTGGTACTCCACGACGCGGCGGTCCGCCGGGCACAAATAGTAGGAGTTCCACCAGGAAACTTTTCTCGTCGAGCCATCTCGGTTCAGCAACTCGTAGTCGGGATGATCCCGGAGAAGTTGCGAGTCTGGCACAGCGCTGAGCGGTGACCACCACAGCTGGGCCTTGAATCCTTCCTGGTGAATGCGGTCCACCAGGGCCTTCATGTCGGCGTCTCCGCGGGGGAATTTCTTGGGATCGAGCGCCCAATCGCCCACATTGTTCTGCCAACCGTCGTCGAGCGTGACCCACGTAAATCCCAAGCGTTTCACGGTCGGAAGTGTGTCATATACCTGCTGAGGCTGCACCGATCGGCCATATCCCCACGCGCACCAGATTGCCCCGAAAGCATCGTCGGGAGCGGTGGCCGTTTGGAATCCTTGTTTCATCATGAAGCGTCGGTAGTCCGAGAGCGCGCGGAAGTAGTCTCCCTGGTGGACGGCGACGAAGGTGCGAAACGTGTGAAAACTTTCACCGGGGCGTAGTGAGATAGCTTTGGTGAAGCGTACGGCCATACTGGCATGTGTCGGATCAGGCATGGATACGGGGAGAGAAACTAGCTTAGGCCTTGGCTCGACGTGTCCCACCGCCATTCCAACGTCACGCCGCCAGACATCGACAACCGGCGTACCGCCGCCATAGTCACTTGCGTTCATGCCTTGATAATTTTCCTGCTGAAAATTGGTGTACAGCGGTACGACCCAGTTGGGACGTTTCTCGTAGGAGCCACTCTGGTAGGACCAGAAAGCTGGCGGGCCCACATTGCGTTGCGCGTTCACCTCGTACGCGTTGTTACGTCCAACTCTCGATCGCCAGTTCGGTTGTTCCGGTATTGGTGTACTGGACTTCAAAAAAGGCCATCGTGGGGAAGTCGTCGTATACGGTGACAGAGACTATCTTCGTGAGCGTTCCCGCCTTTCCTTCGACGGTGAGCCGCTGACCTTCCCCGAAAGCGTCTCTTGTACGCTCGTGTTTCTGCGCGGTCAGACGAAATTCAGTCCAGAGCTTGTCGGCGATGGTCACAGTCTCAGAGGCGGTGAACGCCCCCATCACCGTCTCCGTCTTGTCGAAACGGGCAACCACCCGGCTCCATAGGCGGTTATCAAATTCAATGCGCAGATTGCCGCCCTGAATCCGGGGCTTGCCGGTAGGGAGATCCGCAGCTGCTGCGAGTGAACAAGACGTCAAGACAATGGTGAAAACAATCCAAGACCTGATCGCAATTGTGGCTCGTAGCTTTCGAAGGAGGTTGCTATCAGATCGCAAAACCTTATTTCTGGTTGAAAACATAGATCATCCTTCTGATCGGTGCCAGCACAAGGAGGAGATGGAAATCAAACGCAAGGATTCGTAATACAAGGAAAGGTTTGCAAAGTCAATGATCTGGGGCTTCTAGAGGAAAACAGCTGCCGCAACTCCTCGTAGAGTTCTTGCGTCTCTCGCTTGTGCCTGAATCCATTGCTCGCCGTTTTAGGCGCCAGCAAGTTGATTTCCGGAAAAACCATCGAGATATTTGCCATCTTGTCCGGACGGGCGAAATCAAACGATATAAATAGTAATCGTCGACAGCCTAGTGAGCGGTTGCTTTGCGCCTGGGGTACATCCCTGCCGGCGAGCGTATGCCTCAATTTTACGGATTCGTTGCACCGTTAAGTCGCGCATCTCCTTCGCCGGAACGGCGCGGCTTAGAGCTCAGTCCTGCCGGGTTCCTGATACTCGTTGTGTTTCCACGATCTCGCTCACGAGGAACAGATCCGTGAGCAAAGCGCGTAGGTGGATTGACGCGTTCAGATTGTCGATCAGTTGAGAACTGATGGCGGGTTGTGCCAAAACCAGTTCAATCGCAGCAACCGAGTCGTGGGCATCGCGAGCGAGCACCTGAAAGAACGCCTGGTATCGTTCTGCCGGCTCCCAGTGTTCTTGTTTTGAAGCCGCCGCGCAGCTTTCTGCGAGGCCCGCTATCGCTTTCACGGCACGATCCAGGTATTCGCGAATTTGTCCGCCGGACTTGCTGCTGCCTTCTTCATTGCGGAGACCTTGCGCGGCATAGGCCAGCATGAACTCGTAACATTCTTCGACAGTGTCGCAGCGTTTTGAGATATCAGCCGGCATCTCTTAAGCCTTCTGGCTCTACTCCTCCAGGAGTCGGTGATGAACCGGGAGCCTCTACTGGCCAGCGTCGCGGATCGTGTTCTTGGAGATAAAAGTCGCGGCTCATCCAACCGAAGATCATTGATTTCGTGATGGCGCGTTTCTCCGGTCGAAGACCAAAGTAGACATGCACCATGATCAACGCAATCAGTCCAACGCCCGCCAGCCCATGCAACACATACATCATGCCCCAGGTCATATCACCGAACAGATACGGATTACGGGGAAAGAAAATCGTGCGCACGCGGAACATCATGAACACGCCGGTCACCATGGCAGAGAGTCCTGCGGCAATGATGGCGCCATGATAAAGCTTGTTCTCGAGAGGATACTTGGCGAATTTGTCCGGTGGTGGCGCGGCCTTCCCCATAAAACGCAGAATTCTCCTCCGCGCGTCCCGCACGTCAATTTTGTCCGGCCAGATCGACCAGAAGTCCATGAAGAACGAGGCGTGGATGATGTGAAACAGTATGGAGACAGTAAGAACGGAGCCCGCGATCCAGTGATAGGTAACCCAGTCGAACCGGAAGCCCACCTTCGGGAGGAAGGCGGTAAACAGCAGCGTGAACATGCTGGCGGCCATAATCCAGTGAAACAGCCGCGCGGTCAGCGAATGTCTGGGTACGTGCTCCGGGATGCGCGCGGCGATCAGTGGTGAACCACTGCTCGCAAACTGCTTAGCTTTGGCGAAATATCGCAGGTAGGTGGCGTGCACGATGAAGAAGAGAAATCCTGAGATGACGGCAACCCATATCAAAAACCAAGCGATATGGATGGGGACGTTTTGCCCCCACGGACTCTTGGCCCACTCTAGGAAGTCCACACAGCCTCCTTCACGCCTCCGATTGCGCGCTTCACCAGATTTCTCATGAGAGGGATCTTGTATGCGTTGAATTGCAGCGCAACCGCACCTTGCACCGCCAGTTTCCCGGCCATTTCTCCGGTTGCTGCATTTGCCGGTTTGCCGCGAATAGCGTCTTCGACGGTCTTCAGGCGCAGAGGCCGCGCAGCCGCGCCGTTCACTGCGAGACGGATTTGCTCGATGCCGCCGTTCGATACCACCATCGCTGAAGCCACATTCAGTAGCGGGAAGTCCCATACGTTCCGGTCCCGCACTTTCTCGAAATAGAACTGCGCGCCAGCCCACGTGGAGGGAATGCGAATAGCAGTTAAAAGCTCCCCGGGTTTCAAGACATGCAAACTGGTGATGTCGATGTCGGGGCCTACGAAGTAGTCCTCGGCATCGATCACCCGCTCACCTTTCGGTGTGCGGATCACGAATTTGGCATCGACCGCGATGAGCGCTGGGGCGGTGTCCGAGGGATTCACGGCCACGCACCGTTCCGCATGCAGGATTGCGTGCTCGCGGTTGCGGCCCTCTGGACTGTCGGCATAACAAATGTTTCCACCGGCGCGGTAGCAGGGCCAACCCGCACGGTAGTACCAGCAGCGTGTGTCCTGCGAGACGTTGCCGCCGATCGTGCCCTGATTGCGGATTTGCGGCGAGGCCACCAATTCTGCGCTTTCCGCCAGCAGTTTGTACTTCTCTTTGATTACGGGATGCTGAACTACTTCGGTCAGCGTGGTCATCGCCCCGATCTCGATGCCATCAGCAGAGGTGCGAATTCCTTTCAACTCCGCTATCCCGCTCAAATCGACCACAACCTTTGGTTTCTTGATGCGGTCCTTGAGCCAGTCGAAGCTATCCATGCCTCCAGCCAGGACCCAGCCATCGCGTCCTTGCTGCTCGAGCAACTTTTGCGCTTCAGCAATGGAGCTTGGCTGCAGCAATTCAAACGCCGGCATAACATCTCGAATTACAGCCATAGGCTCTCCTCTCGCATCTCCACTAAATGTGCGCCATCAAGGGATGTTGCGTGGGCCGTCCTGATTCGAGCGAAGTCAAGATGGTGTCGGCGTTGACGGGTGCGCGGCGGAAAATTTCATCTCCGAGCGCATCCGAGAGTGCGTTCAGGATAGCCGCGCAGCCGCCACCCACCGGAGGCTCGCCGACGCCCCGTGCCCCTACGGGAGTTTCGGGATCTGGAATATCCAGCGCCGCCCATTGCATGTTCACCGGAACATCGAGAATCGTTGGAGGCTTGTTCTGATAGAAGCGTGTCGAAAGCATGGCGCCGTAGTGCGGGTCATACACCCACTTCTGACCGATCGCGTGGCCTATCCCCAGAACCGAGCGGCCAAGCACCTGGCCGCCAAGTGCGCGCGGATGAATCACGGAGCCGACGTCGGCGTACGCGAGAAAATCTACGATGTAGTATTTTCCTGTTTCGATATCGACTTCGACTTCGGCGAAGCTCGCCACGTAAGAATATGTTTGGCCGTCGCGAGGATAATTGTCCTTCGCAGCCGCCACCAAACCCTGCCCCGCGAGCGCTGCCATCGACGCTTTTGTCAGCTTATTGAGATCAGCCGACGGTTCGTGGCCGTCGTAAATGCCACCCAGTTGAATTGCTTTCGCTGCGGCCTGCCCCAACGTCATGCCCGCGCCGCCGCCTTTGCGGAAGACGCGCTCGTTGGCGACCTCGTAATTCTCTGGCTTCCCACCAAGACTTTTAGCTGCGATCTCCTGAAGCTTTTTCTTTGCATCCATTGCCGTCGCGTAAGCGGCCCGCGTCATTGCGTGCGTCGTTTGGCTGCCACCGGAGACACACGTGAACGGCAAGTTCTTCGCCGTGTCGCCCCAGGTGATATCGCACTTCTCCCAAGGAACACCCAGGACCTCGGCACCGGCGCGATGCACATCCATCACCGACTCCGTGCCTAGATTGCCGATCCCGCACTGGAATCGGATCCGCCCTTCCGGTGTGATGACCAGCAGGCCATCGAAGCCGGTCGTGCCGCCCACGTAACAACTCAGCGAAACTCCAACACCGCGCGCCTTCGTACCGCTTCGTTTCGGAGTGCGCGCAACCCGCTCGTTCCATTTGAACTGTTCCGCGCCGCGGTCGAGCGCTTCCTTGAGGAAGGCGCTCGTTGCATACGGCCGCTTGCCGATACTGGCCATCACTGGCCCGACTGGCGCCTTGCCTTCCGGACAGTTGATGCGGCGGATGGCCACTTGATCCAGCCCAAGTTTCCGTGCCGCCTTTGCAATGACGGTCTCCATGATGGCAATTCCCTGCATTCCGCCTGGCGAACTTTGCGCGCTGCGCGGCGGCGTATTCGTCAGGATCGTCGCACCACGCCAGCGCATCGCTTCGCACTGATAAAGCAGAGAAACGATGCGGCCCGACGAAGGAACATCTCCATTAGCGTCATAAGGACCGTTGTTGGAAATAACAAACATGTCCAACCCGACGACCCTTCCCTGTTTGGAGAAACCGACTTTCATTCTGCCCATAAGACTCGGCCGCGCGCGCCCGATGAACGTTTCCTCTTCGCGGCTGATGCGCATCATCACCGGTGCATTGACCTTCTTTGAAAGAAGCGCGGGAATGACCAATGTCACCCCGCCCGTGATCTTGCTGCCGAAGCCGCCTCCAGTGTATTCACTGATCAGAACCACGTTGCCCGGATCGATGTTCAACCATCTCGCGATGGCCGGCACGGTCTGCGCGGTGCTCTGCGTGCCCGTGTAGACGTGGACTTTGCCGTTCTGCCAGTAAGCCATGGCGGTGCGGGTTTCAAGCGTCTGGTGGCTGGTGTCTGGCGTTACAAATGTCTCGTCCAAGACCAGCGCGGCATTCTTGAAGGCTGCTTCGAGGTCGCCATAGGACCATTCGCCGGGCGTTTTTCCCATTGGCAATTGACCTTCTTTGGCGTCGGCGAAATCCTCCTTGGTCCATTTCAGTTCGCCAATCGTGGGCGGAGGAGGACTTGGTGGCGGCGCACCCGCAGCAGCCGTGCCAACCCGAGCCTGAACCCAAATGTTCCCTTCCGGTCTTGGATTTGGCCCCCCTGGCCGCAGAGTTTCGAGCGGATCAATCACAAAGGGAAGCGGCTCGAAATCGATTCGGATTTTTTCAATCGCCTCCGCGGCAGTAAGTTCGTCAACCGCGGCGACAGCGAGAATCGGCTCGCCCTGATACAGCGGTTCCATCGTAAGTGCGCGCTCGCTCTTCGGATTGGCTTTGATTACGGTGCCGTTGTCGGTAAGGCTATCGGCTGGCGGCGGAAGCTCGTCCGCCATGAGAATGGCCCGCACGCCGGGCATAGCAAGCGCCGCGCGCGTGTCGATGTGCTTCACGCGGGCGTGCGGCAGCGGGCTGAGGAGCAGTTTGCAAAAGAGCATTCCGTCCGCGTGGTAGTCTTCGGCGTACTTCGCTAGTCCCGTGACCTTGGCGTAGAGGTCCGGAGTTGGGTAATCCTTGCCGATCAGTTTATGTCCGACGCCGTACACCCGTTCGGGGGGCTTGCCTCGCTGCGATTCTCTTTTCACGGATTCCTCAGACATCGCTGGCCCTCCGCATATTTTCCGCGCCACGCATCAGCGCGGTGAGAATCTTGTCGTAGTCCTGGCAACGGCACAGGTTTCCAGAAACTCCGAACGCCAGTTCGCTGCGAGTGGGATTTGGATTTGCTTTCAGAAATCCTACCGACGCCATGATAAAGCCGGGCATGCAGAATGCGCACTGGAAGCCCTGTTCGTCGATGACGCCTTGCTGGACCGGATGCAGCTTTCCCTCGGGGCTCGCCAGCCCCTCGATGGTCAAGACCTTCCGGTCGCGCACGGTGTGTGTCAGTACCGAGCACGCATAATGCGGCACATCGTCGATAAGAACGGTGCAAGAGCCACACTCGGCCCGGTCGCAACCCAGCTTCGTCCCCGTGAGCCCCAGTTTGTGGCGCAGTGTCCAGGCCAGTGTTTCTTGTCTCATGACGTCCGCCCGACGTAACTGCCCGTTCACGTCGATCGTGACGAGCCTTTCACCGAATCCGCGAGCGGACTGGCCGAGCAACGTAGAAGCGCGGAAGAGATAGCTTGCGGAGGAGACTGCCACGCCACCAACGATCACACCTTTTATTAGGTCACGCCTGGAGATCGCGTTAGACCGAAGCTCAATGCTTCTTGTATCTTCTTTGTCGTTCATCCCCTCGCCCCTCCTCTCGCGTCAATACCGGACTTCGCACGGCGTTTGATCGAAATTGTCTTCTCGCCGCTCCAATCTATCACCGACTTGCGCTTCATTGGACTCGCTCTCTCGTTGGATGAAGCGCCCCAGCAAAATGGGTACTGCCGGTTCCTACGGTCACACATACAGTCGATGTTCCGCCGTAGACTCCTTGAGAACGACATACTGTTGACCGAGATCAGGCCGATGATCCGTCGTCGCGCGGAAAAAACCTGGACCGTCTCGCGCAGGGAAGTGCGTAAGAAGAATGCGAGTTGTTTCGAATAGAACGAGTGAATATCGAGAGCGGATTCCGATTGCAACACTACTCAGAAACGTTGAATTCGACAACCTGTATCCCTGACCAGGTGGGTTCAGGCTAGCAGGGTCTACGACCCCGTGGCCGCCTCTTCCAACCAGTGTTCCAGCACCGCTAGATATTTCGCCTCGACATCCACGAACTGCACGCCTGCTCCAATATTCGGTTGCGAGTAGATGACTTTAGCGCTGCTCTCGAACACGGTGCTTTCGTCCGTCCAAATCTTCAGCCGGATCGAGGTGCCCACGGGAAAGGGATTCATCATGTCCAAATAGCAGCCGCGCAAGCTCAGTTCACTCAAGCGCGAAGCAACCCGAACGTCTGATTTTTCTTCCACCAACTCTGCGGCTGCGAAAAAAATGTACCTCGGCGTGCGTCGTTTTTCGGGTTCCAATGGCGCCTCCCCAGCAGGGCATTTTGTGTTCGTAGGACCTTTCCTCGACGAAGGTAGCATGGTAATCCGTTTCACAATGAATGAGTGTCAAAAGCTTTTTCGTTAGGAGTTCCGGGGAGTTGCGGAAACGTCGAAATCCGACAGCTCAGGCTTGGCGCTTTACTGACAGTACCTTTTCGCGTCTTAGGAGTGCCGGTGAGCATCGCCTTGGAGTATTCGGCATGATCGAAGGCGCCTGGACTCGCAGCTGTTCTCCCAGAACAAGCACCGTGCGCACAAAAGCCTTCGCCGCGGGCGATTGCACAGCGCGGCGGCGTACCAGCCACACACAACGCTCGAGACGGAACCCTTCGACTTCGATGACGGCTAGCTTCCTGTTCTCCTTTTCTTCTCGCACCGACATCAGCGGTACAAACCCCACGCCGACGCCAAGAGCCACCATTTTCTTGATCATTTCGATCGGCGCATTTTCGACCCTCATATGGAGAGGCGCCTGGACTTGAAGGAACGCCTCCCCAACTTTTCGGTGCCAGGGCGAAGGCTCAGAAACGTCCATGATCATAAGAGATTCCTCGCTCAGCTCCTGAATGTGGACTCGACCTTTAACCGCGAGCGGATGCATGGGACTGGCAATCAGTACTAGTTCATCCTTCATCACAAACTTTGAGTCGAGCTCGTCGTCCTCAGGCCGGAACGACAGCAATGCCAGATCGAGCTTGCGGTCCTTCAGGTCCGTGAGCAGACTCTCGGAACGCTGGCATTTCACTTCCATCCGGATCCCGGAGTGCTCGGCGAGAAACGACTGGGCGAGCTTCGGAAGAAGGTGCAGACTGATGCTCTCGTTGGCTCCAATGCGCAGACGGCCCAGACGCAAATTGCGAATATCGTCGACCGCCGAGAAGGTTTCGTTGCGCAGACTCAGCATCCGCGTGGCATGGTCGTAAAGCGCTTGCCCGACCTGCGTCAGCAGGTATGCGTGCCGCTTTGAGCGGTCAAACAACGGCGCTTCGAGTTCGCGCTCGAGTTTGCCTACCGCGATGCTGACGGCGGGCTGCGAGCGGAATACGCGCTCCGCCGCGGCGCGGACACTACCCCCCTCGACCACGGCTACAAACATCTCAAGCTGCATCAGCTCCACGGTTCACGACCTCATGCGACGCAGCACAGAAATCTGCTTCTTTCGAGCAGAGGGCTACGGATCGTTTGCTTCCTCGACACCTGTACTTCCACGTTCAGGTACTCCCGCCCCCCGAACCATCCTCCCTTGCTGTAGTATCCTCACGGCGGGGTGGCGTCGTACCACCTCGCCAGCCACATCCTCCCTAACGGACTTAGGAACACGCGGCATAAGGAGAGAGCGAACTCGAAGGGCCAGAAGCGGCGGGCCAGCGATTTCTTCTCTCCAAACACTGGATCAAGCTTCAATCGTGCATCCTTGAGCACGGCGGTTATCACCTTCAGGTACACTCGTCGCGCCTAGTCCTTGTAGGGTTGCTGTCGTGACCTTACGGCGGGATGGAGTTGTACGATCTGTCGACGCACATTTCTTCCTGACGTGGCTTAGGGACACGAACGCTTAGGACGGAAATGATCCTAGCAGTGGGCTTCATGTACCGCGTCGAGAGCACCCCACAACGCATCGAGCGCCGTTTCCGCCGTTTCTAAGACTCGGTCTTCGTCGACGTCACGGGAGATGCAGGCCGAATTGCGATCGCGTTTTTCTAGCCACCGCCGCCACGCCGCTCTGTGCACTCTGTCGGCTTCCTCATGAACCTCGAAATAGGCGAGTCCCTGCGACGTACTCACGCCGTAGTGGCGGCTGAGCCCATCCCTCTTTGTAGCCGCGATTTCAGGGACCTGCGCTTCATAGGAATAGAGCGCGGCTACGGCTTCTGCCAAAGGCTTCCTGCAACAAATCTCTTGGTATGTTTCCACCAACACCCGCATCCCTGGGAGAGGTACGCTTGTCCAAAATACTTCTTCGCTCACGCCCACCGCATCCGCGAAATCGCGCCATAGCCTTGGATGGGACGCGGCAGGATTCTCCTCCTCAGCAAGATTTTCGAGAATGAGCTCGCGCAAAGCGCCGGTCGCACGTCGGGCGAGCACTTTCAGGTGCACCGGGAAAGCCTCGACGTGCAGATAGTACTGCACGGCATACAGCTGTAGCCTCTCGCGGTTCAGTGTCCCGGCTTGCCAGTCTTGATAAAACGGATGCTTGAGTAGGTTTCGCGTTGCGATGGCATTGTCAAGTCGCACCATCAACTCGCTTCTTTTCATGTTAACGGCCCCCTTCCGTTTTTTTTCGTGGTATTCCTTGAGTGCAATGCCTTCCCGTGGCGCAGCGCGTTGATAACACGGACGGGCGCGACAACGTTCTTAATAATATTAATGACGGGATACGGAAACGCGCCTGCGACTTCTTTGAAGAACAGAAACGAAGCGCGAGATGCTCGTCTGTACCCACCTCGCGCCACGTTTCGACAGGTTGTTGCTCAAGGCGATAGCCTCGAAGTGGTGATTGCCAACAGTAATATCTAGCAACTCGCTCGCAGGCAATTCAATTCTGCTTATCCTCCGATTTGCGCCTCGATCACAGCGGTGCCGCTGGTGTTCCCACGCTGCTCCGCCAGCTCTTGGCCGATAGAATTGTTTAACATGGCATAAGCATTATTAAATTCCGCCTTTCGCGATCTGTGCTATCTCACTTGGTGCGGTCGTGCGTCTCCCGCGGAAGGGTTGTACTCTACGGATGAATACGAGTCTCTTTGACCTCTTCAAGATAGGAATCGGGCCCTCGAGTTCCCATACCGTCGGCCCCATGCGAGCCGCCTATCGCTTTGCCGAGAGACTTTGCAATCAGGAAGCACTCGAAACGGTGACCCAAATCCGCATCGAACTGTTCGGTTCTCTGGCCTTCACCGGCCTCGGCCATGGCACCGACCATGGCGTATTGCTCGGACTCCTCGGGAAGCAACCCGACAAGATCGATCCCGCCGAGATTGGTGGTCTGATCGAAGGCATCCGAGAGAGCGGCCTGCTCACGCTCTTTGGGCGGCATAGCGTGTCCTTTGGAGGCGGAGACCTTATCCTTAATAAGGATACTCTGCTCCCGGGCCACCAAAATGGGATGCGGTTTACGGCCTTCGGTGCTGACGGCCAGACCATCGACACGCGCGTCTATTACTCGGTCGGTGGAGGCTTCATCATTGAAGAAGGCGAGCCGTTCTCGGGACCCGCCAACTGCTCGGTTCTCTATCCGTTCGGTAGCGCTACCGAATTGCTGGGCATCGGCGCTGACAAGAGCCTCCCGATCCACCTCATCATGCTTACCAACGAAATGACCTGGAGGAAGCTCGAGGACATACGCGACGGCATCCGGAAAATCTGGAGGGCCATGCAAGAATGCGCCGCCCGAGGACTCAGCACGCGCGGGAAGTTGCCAGGAGGCCTTCAGGTGCAGCGTCGCGCCGCCGACATGGCCGAGAAACTCGACAAAATAAATGCCGATGATCCCCTCGGCGGAATGGACTGGCTAAATGTCTGGGCCATCGCCGTGAACGAGGAAAACGCCGCAGGAGGCCGCGTCGTGACCGCGCCGACCAACGGGGCCGCAGGGATTATTCCCGCGGTGGCCCACTACTATCTTCGCTTCATGCAAGGAAATGCAGAAGGCATTCTGCGCTACTTCCTCGGAGCCGCCGCAATTGGCGTGCTTTACAAAGAAAACGCTTCGATCTCCGGCGCGGAGGTCGGATGCCAGGGGGAGGTAGGTGTGGCCTGCTCGATGGCGGCGGGCGGGCTGGTCGCCGCTCTCGATGGAACCAACGAGCAGATCGAGCACGCAGCGGAGATCGCCATGGAGCACAACCTGGGGATGACTTGCGATCCTGTCGGAGGACTGGTGCAGATTCCTTGCATCGAACGCAATGCGTTTGGGGCCGTGAAGGCCGTCAACGCCGCGCGCATGGCCATGCAGGAGACCGGTGGCCATAAAGTTTCGCTCGACCAAGTGATTCGCACCATGTACCAAACCGGCTTGGATATGCAAAGCCGCTACAAAGAAACGGCGCTGGGCGGCCTCGCACTTAACGTCATCGAATGCTGATCTCTGTCTCCTTCGTCTCGGCCGAGAATCACCCTGACCTGCTGGCTCGCACCGTACTGCTGTTCGACCGTCTTGCCAACCACATCCTAGCCCTGACGACGATCCGGCCAGAGCGGTTCAGAAAATGCTCATGACCATCCACATCGAGCTAGACCCTTCCCACGCTCCACGCGTTGCCGCGAATCTTTATAGGAGCGTACCTGTGTCGTCGGTTCAAACCCGGAATCAAGATACGAAATCCGTCAGCCGGCCAGAACGACTCGTGTCGCCTACCTGATGAAAGTGATCTATCTCATAACGACCGGGGGAACCATCGAAAAGGTTTACTCTGAACCGAGCGGTACGGTGGCCAATTTCACAAGCAAGATCGACCGCTACCTGCAGCTCTTGCGGCTTCCCGATGCCGAGATTAATGTCGTACCCTTGATGAACAAAGACAGCTTGCAGATCACCGACCAGGATCGTGTTCTGTTGCTGGGGATGGTGCGAGCGGTTTTGAAAGAGAACACCGCCATAGTGATTACCCATGGCACGGACACTATGGTTCAGACCGGAATATGCCTGCAACGAGCCCTTCCGCAACTTCCCGTACCCATCGTGATGACCGGAGCCATGACGCCTCTGGGGTTTGAAGGGAGCGACGGGTTGCAGAACCTCACCGAAAGCCTTCTCGCGGTCCGAATCCTGGCGCCCGGCATTCATGTAGTGATGCATGGCCAGATCTTTCCGATCGATCGGGTTCGAATGGACCATGCCCTGAGCCGCTTTGTTCGCACGCCAACTTCCCTCCCCTGAGCCATCCTCACGGATCGCGTTTCGATTGCCAGTCATCACGGCGCCAATCCTACGATAAGTATTTTTAAATTCCCCCAATACCGCGCATCCATACAATTCTTCCCAAAGAGGTAAGACGAATCACCGTGACCCACCCGAGTCCCAACCAGCGGCTCAAGGGGCTTCGCCTTCGGTTAGGGATGACCACGCGAGAAGTTGCTGATTTCAGTCGAGCCATTGCTAAAGTCGAAGGTAACCCCGAATTCCACATCTCCAACGCCTGGATCACTCAGGTCGAGAATTCCGATTCCATACCCAGCATTCATAAGCTCTACAGTTTGAGCGTCATCTACCGGACCAAGATCGCTGATCTGTTTCTGCTATTTGGAATCAACCTCGGTAAGATGCATCGGCATCAAGTCATCTCTGCGCTTCCGCGCACCCATCTCACAACCCTGGAAGTACCGGAACCCGATGAAACCGTCGCGTTTCCTGTCCGGTTTCACAGCTCGTTCGATGTACACCACACCAACCTGCTTTCCCGTATGGTCGAGGTCTGGGGTCAAGTCCCCATCGCACTGATCCAGCAACTCGACGTTCGCTACGGCGTCTATGGGTTTATCGGACTCGATGACTACACCCTGTTTCCTATACTTCGCCCCGGTTCCTTCGTGCAAATCGATCCGCGGGTGAGAAAAATCGTTCCGGGCGGGTGGCGCACGGAGTATGACCGCCCGATTTACTTTGTCGAGTTGCGCGACGGGTACTGCTGCTGCTGGTGTGAGCTCCACGACGAGGAACTTTGGCTGCTTCCCCACCCGCTCGCCCCTTGCAAAGTCAGGCGGCTCGCTCCCGGGGATGCGGAAATCGTCGGCCGGGTCACGGGTGCGGGAATTCGCCTTGCGAATGTTGACGACGCCCCCACCAACACAGCATTGGCGTGCCCGAAAAAAACCTGACCTTGCCACTGCAAGCCGAATCGAAGACAAGGGTGAAGAATCAAGGACCCGCTGGTGGGCGGGTCGATTCGTTTCGCTTTAAGTGCCGGTATCGATCGCTCCGCGCCCTTGCAGTGCGCGGTACTCTGCGCCGGCAGGCTCAAGGTCGCTCCGTCGTCTTTGCTCAACAACAGCGAAAAATACCTTACTATTTGGGCAACCATTCGGGGTGCTAGTCCGTCTAAGGTGCTAGACTTGGTGTCTGCATGCGTTGGAGATTTAAATCCCAGACTCGGTTTGTGCGGCCAGCCCTAGCTGTTTTGGGCTGCGTTCTCCTGCTCTATGTCGCAACGGGCCTGGCGTTTCTGCACCCGCACAACAATGGGCCGGAGACAACTTGTCACGTTTGCCAGGTTCTTCACGCCCCAGCGCTGGCGGCGGCCCGGCTGAACCTGGCACCGGAAGTCCAGCAGGTGGCGCGGAAAACCAACCTGCCGGAGCATGCGGCACCTTCCAGCCCTTTCGCCCTTCATCGAGCTTCTCGAGCACCTCCCACCGCGTAACAAACATTTCCTGATCCCGGACCAGTAATTTTTGCGTTGAATGCCGAGCTGCATGCAACGCTGCCGCTCTTTTTCCAGCGGTCCCTATCCACAGCTCTACACCCTCGCCAAGCGCGATAAAGAGTCCCTCATGGGACGGGAGAAAACAATGTTCAGGAATCCTTGCAGCTATTTGCTTTTGCCTCGGACTCGCACAGCGGTGAAAAGGGCTTTACGGTTGGGCCTGGGGTGGCTGCTGGCGGCAGCGCCTGTCTTTGCACAGTCGGCAAACTCGGGTTCGATCGAAGGTGTGGTGAAGGATCCGTCAGGTTCGTCCATCGCCGGCGCCACGGTTGAAATTTCTTACCCAGTCAGCGGATATACTCGGACGGCAACTACAGGAACCGACGGATCGTTTCGATTCACGAACGTGCCGTTCAATCCCTATCATTTGGTGGTCACCGCCACTGGATTCTCACCGTACACACAAGATGTGGATGTGCGTTCGACGGTACCCGTGACAGTGCAGACCAATCTGAAAATTGGCGCGGCAGAACAAAGCATAACGGTGGAGGCCAACGGTGGAGATCTGGTGGAGAATGAGTCCACATTCCACACCGACGTGGATCGCAGCCTGTTCGACAAGCTACCGCTCGAGAGTGCTTCGTCCTCAGTGAGTTCGCTGGTCACGTTGTCAACGCCGGGTGTCGCCGCAGATTCGAATGGACTTTTCCATGGCCTTGGCGACCATGCTTCCAACTCCTTTTCCGTGGACGGGCAGCCCATCACCGATCAGCAAAGCAAGGTGTTTTCGAACCAGATTCCCTCGGATTCAATCCAGTCCCTTGAAGTCATTTCCGGCGCTCCGCCCGCGGAGTTTGGAGGCAAGACCAGCTTGGTAATCGTGGTGACCACGCGCTCTGGCTTGGGAGTCAACCCGCCTCACGGAGAAGTGACGAGTTCTTACGGATCCTTTGGAACCGCAAACGGAGGATTCGACCTGGCCTATGGCGGCAACAAATGGGGCAACTATATTTCGGCCAACGGCTTGAACACGGGCAGGTTTCTCGATGGACCGGAGCTCAACGTCATACATGACAAAGGAAACGAAGAAAACATCTTCGACCGCGTGGACTATAAGCCTTCCGAACCCGACACCCTCAGCCTCAATATCGGCTACAGCCGCTCCTGGTTTCAGACGCCGAATTCCTATGACGCGCAAAATGCAACCGGTTGGACTTTCCTCTCGGCAGACCCAACCTGCCCTTCAGGACAAACCGCTTCTTGCGGCGGCCTGGGACCAAACGGGCTGCCTGTAGGACCTCAAAATCAGCGTTCAAAGATCGGGACATTCAACATCGCGCCGTCATGGACCCGCCTGATCAATTCCAAAACCGTCTTGACCGTGGGCACTTTTGTGCGGCACGACCAATACAACTACTACCCGAGCGCAAACCCTTTTGCCGATGAGTCGCCCGATCTGCAACTGGAAACGGTTGCTCAGAACCGCTCGTTGACCAATGCCGGCCTTCGCGCCAGCGTTTCCTACGTGAAAGGCATCCACAACGTGAAGGTGGGAATCACTTCTGAACACACATTCCTCAATGAAAAAGATCAATTCGGTCTTGTCGATCCGACGGCGAACGCGGTTTGCTTGAACGCCGATGGCAGCCTGGATACGAACCCGTCCATCACCGATCCTGCGGCTTGCGGTGGGATAGGCAATTCCGGAGGCACGGTGAATCCGTCGTTCATACCGCTGTTGGGCTGCTACGACTTGACTCGAACGGCGTCTCTGCCGGCCTCCGACGGCTGCCCCGCGGGACAAACGACCAGCGGTTTGTTCCTCTTTAATGGTCACACCGACATTAAAGAAACCGCGCTGTACGCTCAAGACACAATTTCGGTAAGGAACTGGAGCTTCAACCTCGGGCTGCGCGGCGACATATACAACGGCATCGCCAGCGCCAAGCAACTGGAACCGCGTTTGGGCATCGCTTACAACATCAAGCCCACGAACACCGTGCTGCGCCTTTCGTACGCACGTACGATGGAGACTCCATTCAACGAAAATCTGATTCTCGCCAGCACGGGTTGCAATAATCCGGTGATTTTCGACCTCCAGGAGTCCGTGGCCGGCGGTCAGTGCGTCTCGTCGTCAGTGCCGCCGCTCAGCCCCGGACATCGCAACGAGTTCCACGCCGGGCTGGAGCAAGCCTTCGGAAAGTACCTGGTCGTCGACGGCGAATACATCTGGAAGTACACGCACAAAGCGTTCGATTTCAGCGTGCTGGGCAATACTCCGATCACCTATCCCATCGAGTGGAATAGCTCGAAAATCCCAGGCTATGCTATCCGCGCTTCGGTCCCGAATTTCCATGGCTTGACGGCGTTTGTGGTGATGTCCAGCGTGGCGGCACGTTTCTTTACTCCGCAAGTTAGCGGCATTGGCGCCACGCCTGGGGGAGCTTCCGTGTTTCGCATCGACCACGATGAAAACTTCAACCAGACCTCGCACGTCCAGTATCAACCGTGGAAGACCGGACCGTGGTTTGGCTTCAACTGGCGCTACGATAGCGGCCTTGTAGCCGGCCCGGTGCCATGTTTCGGCGGCGAGTCTTGCGCAAACGGCCCGGACGGCGGCGGCCCCAACAATCTCATCGACGTGTCGGGAATAACCCCGGATCAGCAGTTTCAGGCGGGCTTGTTCTGTGGCGGGGTATTGGCGACCCCCACGACCCCCATCAGTTCATCCTTCGGCGCGAATCTGTGCCCCGCCTCCAGTTACGGTTCCAAGTACGTTTCCATTCCCGCGCCTGGGACCGAGAACGACGACAAGAATCCGCCCCGCATTGCACCGCGCAACCTATTCGACGCATCCGTGGGCCAGGACAACCTCTTCCACGGAGACCGGTACAAATGGAGCTTGCGCTTCACAGTCATCAATCTAACGGACAAGACCGCGCTCTATAACTTCCTGTCGACGTTCAGCGGTACGCATTACGTGTCGCCGCGCACAGAGACCGTCGAGCTGGGCTTCCACTTTTAGACCAATCGAGGACCAATCCCGCGAGGTGGCGAAAGTTGCCTCGCGGGAAGCCAGCAGCGTGCAGTAGGCGAGTCAATGGCATTCCGTGGCTAAGCAACCACGAATCGGGATTGGTCTTAGTAAAGTTCGATTTTTCATCTAGACAAAGTCCTTGATATTACTTTTATCGTCCACCCTTAGGTAACCAAGGGTATTCCTGCCTGGTCGTGGCCTTTCCTGTGTCCGTTTGTTTCCATAGTTAGAGGCATGATGGCCGCGCGACGACTGATCCCGAAGCTTTCGTTACAGGCCTCCGGAGCGGCCCCTCGTCGAAGCCGCTCAGCTAGACCCGACTAAGTTCGACGCGCTCGAGCTTCATTTCGAGCGGGTTTACGCTTTTATGGTGCGCCGCGGCCGTGACCGCGTCACCGCCGAGTTCACGGCCGACGTGTTCCACAAAGCCGACGAAGCGACACGCCACGCGCTAACCGCAGCGTGACAGGATGAGGAACCTCTCCATCGAATGCAACGCATGACCTCCGAGGTCATGGACTGCGCTTTTCTTCTATTAAATACTGAAGGTGGAGGAACAACCGATGCGCAGACGAGGTCTATTGAAGTCCGTTGCAGCCATCACGGCCGGTGCTGGGTTGGTGTGGGCGCGTACGGCGAATGGACTAAGCAACGGGTCGCTACTTACCCCTGCGGGGAAAAAACCACAGGCCAAACAATTCATTGAGGCGGCAGACGGCACGAACCTGTTCTTCAGAGATCGGGGCACGGGCCGACCGTTGGTTTTTGTGGCACCGTGGGGACTCAATTCAGCCTGGTGGGACTACCAGGTGGCGGACTTGGCTGGACGCGGACTGCGGTGTGTCGCCTACGACCGTCGTGGCCACGGCCGTTCGGGTGATCCGAGCGATGGCTATGAGTTCGATACGCTTGCGGACGACCTGGCGGCGGTGATTGAACAACTCGACCTGCATGGAATAACTCTCGTAGGCCAATCCATGGGGTGTGGCGAAGTCGTTCGCTATTTGTCGCGTCACGGCTCCAACCGCGTCGCGCGAGTCGTTTTGGTTTCGACGATTACACCATTTGCTCTAAAGACAGACGACAACCCGGAGGGCGCCGATCGAGCGGCCCTGGAAGGTGTGCGCAAAGCGTTGAGCAAGGATCTTCCAAATCCGCTAGCCGCGTACGCGCCGACATTCTTTGGCACCCCCAAAAACCATGTCTCTCAGGAAATCATGGACTGGTGGGTGAGAATGATGGTTGACGGATGCTCACTGAAGACCATGCTGGACCTGCACCGCATGTTCACGGAAACAGACTTTCGCCCTGAGTTGCCTAGAATATCCGTGCCGACGCTCCTTATCCACGGCGATAACGACAAGTCGACACCAATCGAAACGACAGCGCGCAAAACAGCCCCACTGATCCCCGGCTGTCAACTGAAGGTGTACGAGGGTGCTGCGCACGGGCTGCCGATCACGCATGCCGACCAGTTGAATGCAGACCTGCTGGCCTTCGCGAAGGGCTGACCGCTTCGAGTGCCACGCGCGAATGACGCTTGACCCAGTTCGCGCAAAGCCTATTCGTGCCGTAACGCAACCATCGGATCGACGCACATAGCTCGCCTTGCCGGTAAATAGCTGGCCAGCAATGTAACAAGTGCAAGGAGCAGCGGAACACCGACAAACGTCAGCGGATCCGTAGCGCTCACGCCAAACAACAAACTTGACATGAAGCGCGTAAGCGCAAGGGCAGCGCCGCTGCCTATGGCCACGCCGCAAAAAGCAACCCTTGTGGCTTCACCGACGACGAGCCGCATCACGGCGTGGGGATGGGCACCCAGCGCCGCTCGGATACCAAATTCGTGGGTGCGATCAGCCACCGAGTAGTGCATCACCCCAAAGATCCCGATGGCAGAAAGTAGCATCGCCATGATGGAAAACAGACTAAGCAGCCAAGTTTGAAACCGACGAAGGGATATCTGACTCGCTAGCTGCTCTTGCATCGTTGAAACACTCGACAGAATTGCCGTGCTACTGAGTCCCCGAACAATACTTCGGAGCGCGGCGGCCGCCGCCCGTGAATCGCTCTTTGTCCGCACAATCAAGTACGCGGTCTGGTCGCCATCTATGGCTTGTCCCCAAGGCTCAAAGACGTGCGGAACTGGACTCTTTTCTACTCCGCTTCGCCGCATGTCGCGGACCACACCCACAACTGTAAGCCAGTCGTCGTTGAACCCGCGCGGATCCTGCCCTTTGAAGCGTTTGCCGATCGGGTTTTGTCCCGGCCAATATCTTCGAGCCATGCTCTCGTCAATTATCGCGACTAGTGGTGACTGGGGACCATCCTGCGGCGTGAAATATCGGCCTCTCAATAGAGTCGTGCCCATAGCTTGGAAGTATTCCCCACGTATCGAAGCCCAGTTCAATGGCGTCCATTGGTCTTTCGGTTCGGGGGCTTGGCCGTCAATCAGTCGAAGGCCGAGGTTGCCCACTCCTCCCAGCTCAAAAAGGGCGTCCGCTTCGCCAACTGCCTGGATACCAGGATAGGTCCGAACTCGTTCCAGCACTGCATCGTAGAGAACATTCTTCGATTGAACTGTTGCGGATGGAAGATCGATCTTCATTGTTAGGACACGCTCAGGGTTGAATCCCGGATCAACTCCTTCGACGGCAAGAAAACTCCGGATCAACAGACCAGCACCTGCGAGAAGCAGAACAGCAAGCGCGAACTCTATTGTGACGAGCACCGAGCGAGTACGGGCGAGCGATCGTCCCCCAGATCGTGTTCTCGCGCGGAGCGATTCACCCGGATCAATCCGTGATGCTTTCCATGCTGGAACGAGTCCAAAAATGCCTGCGGCAAGCACTGAAATCATAAGTGTGAATACGAGTGCAGCTACGTCAACTCCTGCTTGATCCAGCCTCGGAATGTCCGGCGGTGCGAAGGCAACAAGAACGCGCACACTTACAGAGGCGAAGACGAGGCCAATACCGCTAGCAAGACCGGCAAGCACGGCGCTTTCTACCAGTAATTGCTGCGATAGTCGCCTGCGTCCGGCACCTAGGACTGTGCGGACGGCCATTTCCCGCTCCCGCGAAACGCCGCGCGCTAACATCAAATTCGCCACATTGCTGCATGCGATCAAGAGCACGAATGAGACGGCGCAAGAGAGAACGATCAACGCCAGCCTCGTGTTCCCACTCAAGGTCACGCGCAAAGGCGTCACAGTGATTCCCCTTCTGGAATTCCTTTCGGGATCTGCGTCGCTGCGCAAAAAGACCGCGTCTATTTCTGTTTGCGCTTCAGCAATTGTTGCTCCTGAAGACAGCCGCCCGATCGCTTGCCATCGCTCATAGAAGGCTCTCGTGTGGCGTGAATCAATGTTTCCTTGAAGCGCGGGATCATCCCAATACCGATTGGTTGTCACCGGAGCCCAGAACTGCTGATCTCCGGCCGGAAACTGGAAGGTCGGCGGCATCACCCCTAGGACTTCCGAATTCAAGCCGTCGATCTGCACCATCCGGCCGATCAAATCGGAAGCGCCACCAAAACGTCGTATCCACAGGCCATAGCTTAAAACCACGACATGCTCTCGCTGAATCTCTTCCTGAAGGGTAAAAACGCGCCCCAGCTCCGGGCCCACTCCCATGAGAGAGAAGAAATTCGCTGAGACAAATGCACCTTGGACAGATTCTGGTTCCCCTCCGGCCGTGAGCGTTACCCGCGAAAATCCACTATCCCGATAGTAGACAGCAATGTCTTCGAAGATGCGGCTCTGTGACCTAAACGCCTCGATGTCTTCGAAAGGAAATGCACCATTGTCAGGGTCTTGGGAATCGGCCAGCAAGGCAAGATGCACTGAGTCTTTGTATGGCAATGGCCGCAAAATCACCGCCTCGACTATGCTAAAAATGGCGGTGTTAGCACCGATTCCGAGGGCTAGCGTGAGAATAGCCACCAGGCTAAAGCCCGGATTCTTGCGTAACATCCGCAAGCTGGCGCGGGTATCCTGAAGCAGAGACTCAAAGAGCGATGCAAAATAATATCGCTTCGAGAGACGCATATTTTACTCCGGTAGGGATTCTAGCATTCAACTTATTGGCGAGAGCGACTTGACGTCGAAAGGGCAGTAGTCCCGTGACGGTGCGGGCTCAGCGGGTCGGCGCAACTCTTGCGCGAAGTTTACTCGTCGGAGTCTGAAAGCCCAAAGGTTTTCGCGGGCGTTGATTTGTCCAAGACAACACCATCATCAGCGTGTTGAATGGGAGTACCGGACAAACGATCGGATCCCTGACACTCGATCAGTCGAACTACTGTCTCACCGGGGGCCCCACTTGCTCCGGACGGGTGTGTTCCTGCGCGGCCACGCCGACCGCAACTGGGCCGGGTCGTTCGCATAGAGTGTCGGTGTCAACACCCGCGCGCAGACGAACGGACAAGAGCGGGTTCGGAGACGCACGCGAAGTGAACAATCCAGAGGCGCGCGATTCCCGCTCCAAGCAGCACACCAGCGAGAATTAAGGTGATGAATGTCACTATGATCCAGAGACCAGAATATGGTGCGACCCGATCTTTCGTCTTCGCGTTCTGGTTGGCATTCGCGCCATCGGTCGGCGGCATCCTATCGACGAGCACCGGGTAATCGACAAGTTCCGTCGGCACGGACAGGCAATAGCCCCTGCGTGGCACTGTCTTAATGTATAGCGGTCGGTCAGCAGAATCGCCAAGAATCTGGCGCAGCTTGTTAACTATGGTGTTTACGCTAGGATCGTAATTCACAGGTGCGGTCTGGGGAGGCCACAGGCGCAGACTGAGTTCTTCCCGACTGACAACCTCCTCTTGCTTTTCAATCAGCGCGATCAAGACCTGATAGACCTTGCCTCGCACCTTTACCAGGTGACCGTCCCTCGTGACGCGCTGCCGATTCTGGTCCACCTGAAAGGGACCGAAACGAACGTAGCACGAAGACATTCTTGGTATAGGGCTAGCCCGAGGGGACGGGTCGGGCTCGATCACGGAGTCTCTGTCAGTATCCATACACATTATTCTTGAGCAGAGAGATAGACGCACGAAGACAACGAACTGTTTTTAGCGACATACGAAAAAGTTGACGGGGTCTTCTGGACAGTCGAATGGCGAGATAGACTTCTGAACTTATAACAACTATATAAACTTTACGAGCTTCGCGCATCCGTGCGAGTCGATGGCACGTCTTGGATGTTATAAGACATTGTGCGACAGCACTTGTGACAGCGTTCCCTTGCCACAACCGGAGCGATTACGAAAGGGTTCCCGATCCGTCCAACAACTGAAATCCAGAACGTCCGTTGCGAACAGAAATTCTCCGGAGGACTATGGGATCGTCGGTCGCATCCGAGTTGATTGTCAGTCTGTTCTTCCTGTCCCTAGGAGCCTTAAGCGCTGGTGCAAGCCCTACTGTGCCTGCAGTGGCAGTCCAGAAAGTTCAAATTTCAGAGGGCGTCTATCAGTTTATTACCGCACCGGACGGCTACGTGCCGAACGGCAATTCCATTGTGGTCATAAATGAGAAGGATGTCCTGGTGTTCGACACGTTTACTCGGCCTTCCACCGCACGGACCGTTCTTGACGAGATCCGCAAGATTACCGATAAACCGGTGCGCTACGTGGTGAACTCGCACTGGCATCCGGATCATTGGTCCGGCAATGAAGTGTATGCGCAGGCGTTCCCCGGTCTCGAGATCATCGCCACAGAGGAAACCCGGCAATTCATGCTCAATACGGCCAACGCATGGTCACCGGAGTTTGCTACCACCCTGCTCACAGACCAAGCTGATCTCGACAAACAATTGACGTCCCCCAAGGACTCCGACGGCACACCCCTTACCGCCGAGCAACTCCGCAAGGCCCAAGGCGACATGCGCCTCGAACGAGAGTTCGTCGCGGAAGCGATGACCGTAAAACACACGTATCCGACACTCACGTACAGCAACACCCTCACACTTCATCACGGGGGACGCGAGTTTCGTTTCATCAGCATGGTGGGCGACGCTCGCGGCAGTACCGTTCTCTACCTCCCGAAGGAGAGAATCCTCGTCACCGGAGACCTGCTTTCCTATCCGATACCGTACTTCACGCCTCCTCTAAGCCAGCACGCCAGAAGTCTCAGGACGTTGGCGCAGTTCGACGCCGATGTGATTATTCCCGGCCACGGTCCGGCGTGGCGCGACAAGGATTTCTTGAATTTGGAGGCTGAACTCCTGGAATCGGTGGTCCTTCAAGTGACTCGGGCGGTTCAACAGGGCATGGTGACCGTGGAGGAAGTTCGAAAAGCGGTTAACGTTGAGCCTCTTCGGTTGAGGTTCACGCACGACGATAAGGATCTGAACAAGCAGTTTCGCTCATACGTCAACGATATGATCGAAAATGCGTATCGCGAGTCCAGAGACGGACAAAAATTCGAGTAGTAAGCAAGGAAGCGCAGGCGAAGAACAAAATGCTCGCTTTCTACGATTCTCTCGGGCGTCTGTACCCCAGCGATCTTCGTCGTCACGATCCGGTACTAACCAGATGCCTAACCTCGCGTTGAACGCGCTGCGAGCTGGGGTGCCTGGGTTAGTAAGAAAAAGCCGCGCACGTTGGATGTCCGCATGCGAAATGACCTCCGTGTTGAATCGACCCTCGAACCAGACCCGGCACCAGCAGGGTCTAGAACTCGTAACGCAATGCGAACTGCATCACGCGAGGATTGGTTGAAAGACGGGTGTACTGCCCGAATGTCGCACCGAAGGTATCCATCAATGCGTTTATGCTCTGAGTATCGAACCGCACTGAGTTCGAGATGTTGAAGACCTCCCAGCGGAATTGCAGGCTTTGTTTATCCGTCCAGGGCATGACCCAGCGTTTCGATAGCCCCATGTCGACGCTGAAGTAGCCGTCGCCACGCAGCGTGTTGCGTACACCAGCTTGCCCAGGCAACGGCTCAACGAACGAGGACTGCGCGTTAGACATGGTCTGAAACGCGCTCACGATGGATGGGTCCGACGGATTGTGGAAAGCCCCCGTCGCCACTGGTCCGGTTTGGTAGGCGTTCCCTGGCAGATCCCAATCGGTCGGCCACTGTGCCCCATTTCCGACGCTGAAGGGAAATCCGCTGGTGATTCGGAACAAGCCGGACAGCTGCCAGCCTCCAATCACCGCATTCAGGACTTTGTTGGCATCTGGAGCGAACTTTGCTCCCCTGCCAAACGGCAGGTTCGCAACCCAGTCGGCGTTGAATTGATGCGTGGCATCAAAGTCCGATACCCCGCGGAACTGATACGGATCCCAGGCATTGATGATCTGCGAACCCAAACCACCGCTGGACGGGCTGGTGGTGGCGTTTCCTACGCGTTCGGCGTCGGACGCCAGATCGATCGACTTCGAGAAGGTATAGTTGAAGTCAAACTGTATGCCGTGCGACATGCGGTGCTTCAGCGTCACTTGCAGAGCGTTATAGTTTGCCGTGCCCATCGAGCGCCACGCGTACAGCGTGGCGTATTGCGGGTTGTAGAACGAATACTGTCCTGTAGAGGGAAAGTAGACGTTGTTGGCGTTGTTGGCGTCTGGAATCCCCACGAAATCCAAATCGAACAGACCAGTCGTCTCGTTCAGATTGCTCCCGCAAAACAGGTCAAACGCCGCGAGCACCGGATTGGTCGTGCTCGAAGGCCCTGCACCGCAGCCGCCCGAGCTTCCAAGACCATACGCACCTCCCGCACCTCCATTGCCAGCGTTCGGAGGAGACAGTTTTGCGATCATGTCCTGCCAGTACTTGACCACGCTGGCAGGCAACATGGAATTGCTGAACGTTGCATCCGTAATACCCTTCCCGCCTTGCGATGGCTGCCGGTAGAGTTTGGCGAGCGCGTCGACGGCGGTGAAATAGTCGATCCCCGACGCTTTGTCTCTGAGGTCTAGGGGAGTCGCTGCGTCTTCCTGTGAGAGCAGACGGTGAGAAAGCCGGCCCACATAAGAAACCTCCAGCGTCATTCCACTCTTCAATTCACGCCCTATGGAAAGGTCTATGGTGTACTCGTAGGGCGTCTTCAACCCTGTATCGAGGCCTGACGCAATAGAAAAGGTCCCGGTTGGAAAGGTCTGCGGAAACGTCGACGCCGGTGCCGGCAGGAAAATGGGATTGCCACTGTTGTCTGTCGTCGGGATCGTGTTGACACCTGTCAGCCGCGGCGCAGACGAGACTGTTTGCACGCCGGCAGGGTTGGTTAATGTCGAAGACAACCCAAACGATCCGGCCTGGTCAAAATCATCCACAATCCCTTGCCCGAAGCGGTCATACACGATTCCAAAGCCGCCGCGAACGGAAGTCTTGCCCTCGCCGAACACATCGTGCAGCAAGCCGTTGCTGAACCTCGGTGCCCAAGCAAACGCCACCCGCGGTCCCAGATCTTTATAGTCCCAGTTGTAGTAGCCCGCCTTACCATTGGCAGGGCCGGAAAGATTAAACGATATGGGGGGATCCATGGACGAGGGAATTCCGTTGGCCCCTTCATTTCCACGAAGCGTGAGAAGGTTGGTCAGACTCACCGACGGGTTCACTTGAACACCGTTGGTCTCCCACGGCGGCGAGAACAGCGAATAACGCAGGCCCAGCGTCACGGTCAGCGATGGCTTGACCTTCCACGTATCCTGCCCGTAGAACTCGTAGCTGTCGAGTCCGAAGCGCCGTGTAACTGACGACCCATCCGGCAAAGCAACGCCGGCTTTCGTGAAATTGTACTTGGCATCGACCTCGGTCACCATTCCGAGTAGTGCCTGCAGCGGATAGTCGTACGAATTGTCGAAGCTCGGATCTACCTGCGGTAGTCCATTGTTCGCGGGGTTTAAGGGAGACCCCGTCTTGTTTGCATATCCCGAGGTATTGACCCACGATGCGTTCGCGCTGCCGTCACTGAACGAGGAAATGTCGCTCTGTCGCGGTTCTCGAGCGATCTGCACCTGCGTTCCGAATTGCCAGGTGTGTTTTCCGTGAATCCACGAGAGGTCATCGATAAAGTTATTCGTCGGCCGCTGGAAAGCCGTGGTCCGGGTGATCGCCCCAGTCTGATCGTTCAAGCCACGGAAGATAATCCAATCTTGATTGGAGTTCCCGATCTCCCCTACGCTCTGGCGCACGAATCCGTAACGGAAGTTGTTAACCAGAGCCGTTGTAAGTACCGCGTTATAGCTAGACACGATGCCTTTGCTGTAGTCGACGACATCCTGCTGCGGTGTATCTCCGGGAAGGAATGGCGCAAAAGCATGGTTATCGTTGTTCATAGAGGCTGATACCGAAAGACGGTGCTTTGCGTCTCGGGTGATGTTGTAGTCCAACTTCGCGATGTACACGTTGTCGGTGTCCGTGATCGGCGCCGCAAAGTTGAAGCAGTCGTAATTGACACCGTCTCCCACGCTGCTGCAATTCGGATTCGGCCAGGTATTCAAATACTTAATTACTGCGGTATTCGAACCAAGGTGCAACGGGTCGATGGCCGTCACTTGCGTAGGCGACAGCGCCTGAAACCCCGGCGCCACCGAATAACTCGCTCCGCTCAGGCCCGTCACCGTCCCACCCGGGCATGCGCTCGGGGTCGCGCACAGATACTGCATGATCCCGTCACGCAACGTCGGCGACGGTACCACGTCTGTTTGACTGGTCGCTTCCACGCGTCGCGTGGCCTCGAAATTGGTAAAGAAATATAACCGGTCTTTCTTGATCGGGCCCCCCAGCGATCCACCAAAAATATTGCGAATCAGTTTCGGCGGTGTATTCGGCAGGCCGGAATCCTCCTGCGCAGCCTTCACAAAATAATCGTTCGCGCTGGTATAGGTATCCCTGTTGTATTCGTACGCCGAACCGTGAAAGCTGTTCGTTCCGCTCTTGGTAACCAGCGCCACCTGCGCGCCCGAAGACGAACCTTGATCGGCGTTGTAGTTCGTCGTCGTTACACGAAATTCCTGCACGGAATCGAGCGTCACGGGCAGCACGGAGGTAAACGCCTTTCCCCCTTCGTCGTTCACCGGAATACCGTCCAGCGTCACGTTGCTCTGGTCGCTTCTCGCTCCGTTCACCGCACCGCTGCGCGTATCGCTCGCGGGAACATCCGAACGATTGCCGGTATACGCCACGCCGGGCTGCAAGCTCAACAAATCCGGTACGTTACGTCCTTCCAGCGGAAGTTCCTTCACCTGATTTTCGTTGAATGCATTTCCCAGAGAAGCGTCGGTGGTATTCAAGGTTTCCGTCTGCACCGAAACCTCTACAGTCTGCGCCGCCGACCCTACTTCCAGTGTCACGTTCAGCGTGGATGGCAAGTTGACCAGCAACTGCAGGTTCTTTTGTTCATGTTTGCGAAAACCGCTGGCTTCCACCGTCAACGCATAGGTTCCAGGCTGCACCGATAGGAAGTCATATTCTCCGGCCGCACCTGTCTCCTCCGCGCGTTGAACGCCTTGGCCAGCGTTAATCAACGTCACTTTGGCGCCCGCGATGGTCGCCCCGCTCTTGTCAGTTACGACTCCGTTCAAAGACGTTGTTCCGGTCTGCGCACACGCCGTGCTCGCCAGCAGAACCAATATTCCGATACTTGCAGGCAGATTTATAAGCGAAACCCGTTTCACGAAGGACCACGTCATGGACCGCTCCTTTTTGCTCAGACTTTATGTGAGTTTTGGGTAAACGGATTGTCTGAAGCAAAGAATCAACAGAACCCCCCGAAAATGGAAACACCACTACACAGGTGGTCGGCGAACTGCAATTGACGTACCGAACTCTAGGTGTTGAAAGGAAAGACGTTTACATTTCTAAATCATAATAGTTATATGGGTTCACACATTTAGATATGGCTTTGTCGAGAGTAAGACCGTTGGGCGAGGAAATTGGAAACACGCAAAGCAACGGTTGAGGCCTCTTGCTGCAAGTCCAGGCCAAAGGCAGCCAGCTCTCCATCTCGAGTTCCATGATGCTCGACTGGCACTGGACCGGGGTTGATCCCAATGTTGCGGTACACCGTACCAGGTCCATGGAAGCCCGGAAATCCCCGCAAAGCTTATTTGACTTAGTCCGTCCGTAACACGGTGAGGGGATCAACGCCAGCGGAACGCTTGGCGGGCAGGCAGCACGCGACGAGCGCGATGCTGAGAACCGGTGTGGGAGCGATTGCAAGCGATGCGGGTTCGTGCGATGAACTTCGCTGAGAAGGCTCCCGAGGGCGCGATCGAGGACGACGCCCGCCACCGATCCAATCGCTAGAGCAGTCCAGGCTAATAGCGACAGCGACGGCCCCATGCAGGTAGTGTCCGGGCCGGTGGGGCGCACGTCCATTTCGAAGCGCCGACGGCCGCGCGGCGTGAGGAAGAGCGGGCGCGTTTCCTTACCTGGTTCAACGGCGGCCCGGCGGTTGATCTCGTGCTGAAGGTGGCTGTCGTGCATTTGTGGTTTGTGACGATCCATCCGTTCGACGACGGCAGTGGGCGCATCGCGCGCGCGATTTCCGATCTGTGCCTGGCCCGTTCCCAAGGGAGTGCGATCCGGCAGGAGCACAAGGACTACTGCGACACTCTGGAGACGCAGAAAGACGGGACGGATATCACGCCGTGGCTGACCTGGTTTCGGGGTGCCTCGGCCGCGCGATCGACCGCGCCTGGACGCTACTCGGCAACGTACTGGCGAAGGCGAGGTTCTGGGGGAACCTCGGCCAGTCCCTCAAAGGTGTTGCAGGGGAATCGCTAATAAGCCTGAATATTCCGACTCCTTCGGTGTTTCTGCGGCGCTGACGCTGCCGTATTCTTCCGCGATGCCGAGATCAACCTCCGCTGAGTTCAGGTTTTGCACACCAAGCGCTCCCCACCGGCTTATACATTCAAACTTATCGGAGTTACCTCGCCGCGCCAAAGGTGACCGCTTAACACCCGGCCGCCAGGCTCCCCCAATAAGCACTCCAATTTGCCAGCTAAGGTAGTTTTTCTGCTAACAACGACACGGCTTCCCTCGTCGATACATAACGAGGGGACAGTCGGGTCCGCCATATGATGTGCGCTTGGGAGAATCTGTGACCTTATTGATTCCAAACCTACGCTACGCGCTCCGAGTGTTGCTCAAAAGCCCAGGGTTCACGACGGTTGCGGTGCTGACTCTTGCCTTAGGAATTGGTGCCAATGTCGCGGCTTTTACCGTGGTGTACGCGGTCGTGCTGCGGGCGTTGCCCTTTCCGCATCCTGAGCAACTCGTGCGCGTCTTCGACGACCTTCATGGCACCAACGAGCAGGATATAGGCATGTCTGCGCCGGAGCTTTGGGATCTGCAAGATCGCTCCGGTGTGTTTCAGGAGATTTCGGCGGTGGCGCCGGGCAATTCAGCCGTCGGCGGTGGCGATCGAACGGTCCGTGCCGAAAGTCTCGTCACGAGCCCCGATTACTTCGCTTTGCTGGGAGCGCAACCACAGCTTGGCCGCGTTTATACGGTGCAAGATGCGGTTCCGGGATTCATGGAGCCAGTCGTTATCAGTAATGGCTTTTGGCGCCGCAATTATGGTTCGGACCCGAACATAATCGGGCGAAAAATGCGCCTCGATAATGACATGTACACCGTTGTTGGAGTGATGCCTCCAGGTTTTCGTCATCCCGGACGGACGCTGAATACCGATGTGGACGTTTGGATCGCGACCGGCTTCAACGCTCTTCCATTCCCGGTTCCAGCTGTAAGGTCACAGAGAATGATTCCCGGAGCGATTGGGCGCCTGAAGCCCGGCCTGACGGTTGGACAGGCCCAAGCGCGGCTTGATGCCTACGTGTCGCAGCTTAGCCAACAGGATCCTACCGAGTACCCCGCAACCGGTGCATGGGCCGTGCGTCTTGTCCCGCTGAAAGAAGACCTGGTAGGCCCGCAGCGCACGGAGTTGCTGATCCTCTTCGGAGCCGTGGGTTTTGTGCTCCTTATCGCGTGCGTGAACATTGCCAACCTGCTCCTGGCCCGCTCTTCGGGACGCCGGCGCGAGATTGCAATTCGCTTGACGATGGGGGCAAGTCGCGCGCAGCTGGCGAGCCAACTGTTGACCGAAAGCACCCTCCTGTCGCTTCTTTCCGGCGTGGTCGCCATGGTTACCGTTCTGTTTTTGAAGAATGCGATCGTAAGCCTCGCTCCAGCCGATATTCCACGACTCAACGAAGTTGGCGTCAACCCCGGTGTGCTTTTTTTCGCTTTCCTCGTCTCCATTGTCACCGGTTTCGTCTTCGGGCTCGCGCCGGCGCTGCAAGCTGCCAATCCTAACCAGGTGGAGAATCTGAGGGAAGGCGGCCGCGGGTCGGGCGCCGGCAGGCGTCATACCCGCCTTTCGCGGGTTCTTGTGGTGTCTGAGGTAGCGCTCTCGATCATCTTGCTGGCGGGCGCGGGGCTTTTACTGCGCAGTTTCTGGCGGGTGCTCGAAGTGCGTCCGGGATTCAATCCTAACCATCTGACTACGGTGCAAATCTGGATTCCGATCTCCAACAATCCCGCCAATGATCCTTATAGTGTCGAAGAGAAGCGTGCCGAGTTTCTTCTCGAGGTCGCGCGCCGCGTGTCCGCGCTGCCCGGCGTCGAGCAGGCGTCGCTTTCCGGGAACGATACTCTGCCGATGAACTCCGGGAGAAACTATTCTCCGTTTTCCATCCAAGGGCGCGCGGCGGAATCCGAGCGCAACCCAGTTGCGGACATCGCTGTGGTCGACACCGAATATTTTCGCACCATGGAGGTTCCCCTGATCGCCGGACGAAATTTCTCCACCTTCGATACCTATAAGACGAAACCCGTAGCGGTCATCGACCAGACTCTTGCACTCCGGTATTGGCCAGACGGTGATGCGCTCGGACAAGAGTTGAAGTTTGGATTTGGACGAGGTTTGCAGGGGCTCACGATCGTCGGCGTGGCCGGCGATATAAAGTCGGACGGTTTCGAGGCTCCCAGCGTGCCTCATATTTATGTCGCCTTGGGACAGTTCGCGCCCCTCAACGCGGTGGTGTTTCTCCGCGGCAGGGGCGGAGTAGAAAGTCTGGGCGAAGCGGTGCGCCACGAGGTCGAGAACGTTGACCCCAACGTTCCGGTGCACAGCATCAGCTCCATGGATCAAATCATCGCCCGGTCCGTGGCAGACCGGCGCTTCGCTCTCGAACTTCTGGGCATTTTTGCGGCGGCGGCCCTGCTGCTTGCGGCTATCGGAATCTACGGCGTGATGTCCTATTCCTTTAGCCAGCGCGCACACGAAATTGGCATTCGTCTCGCGCTTGGCGCACAACGCACGCACATCCTCAGCATGGCCCTCGGAGAAGGTATGCAGCTTGTAGCCATGGGTTTGCCTATTGGTCTGTTCGGGGCCGCGGCCTTGACGCGATTTGTCCGCAGCATGCTTTTCGGTATCAGTCCCTTTGACCCGATTACCTTCACTGCGATCTCGGCCGCCCTTGCTGCGGTCGCGTTTCTTGCCTGCTACGTTCCGGCGCGGCGTGCCACCCGCACGGATCCTCTCGTTGCTTTGCGCGACCAATGAACGATTCCGGGTGGTTCTTCTAGGATGTTGCTGTGTCGTAGCACGGTTTTTGGCGGCGTTTTGGTCCAGTTGTTCCCATCGTTGTTCACTGTTTATCCGCAAGGAACAATTCCTCGACCCTGCAAGGTCGTTAGCGTGCATACCTCATGCCCGCTTCTAACCAGGTTGTCACCCCTTGGAGCGGCGATATCAAGCCCAGTGTGACGACGGCCACCAGCGTAAAGCCAGGCTTCTTGGCAAGTAAATATCGAATGTCATTGACAAGGGCGTTCATCGTCTTCTCCCAGCAATCCACACGACCATAGACGCGGGGCAACTTTTCTGTTTCTGGCTGAATGCCTTGGTCACCGCTTTTTAGAAGATGAACTTGACCGTGACCTGCATCTGCCGCATGTTGGTCTCGGTGCTGGTATAGGTGTTAAAGATCGGCGACGCAAAACTGTTTTGATAGCCGTTGAAGTTGGGATGGTTCAAAGCGTTGAACGATTCCCACCGCAACTGGAAGCTTTTACTTTCGGTGATTTTGAACAGCTTGCTTACCTGAAGGTCGAGGTCGGTGAGTCCATCTAGCCGCAAGTGGTTGCGCCCGCTGGTGCCGTCTTGCTCGAGCAGTGGTTCGCTGACCGGGAGTGTGGCCGGAACCGTATAGCTACTGAAGAACGGAACAGGGCGCAGTTTGGTGGCATCACCATTTAAAGCGGTGTTGACGAGTGACCCTCCAACGTTGGTGCCGTTCAAAAGAAGATCGCTGATGCCGAAGATCGGCGCGGCAAACACGGTAGCGGGCGGTCCTGACTGAGAAGTGAAGATCCCGCTTTGACTCCACCCATCCAATAGAGTCCTCCTCCAGCCCTGGAAGCGCTTGGTAAACGGGAGTTCATAGTTGTAGCTCAGCACAAAGCGATTGCGAATGTCGAACTGTGAGTTGGCGCGGTTAAACGGCACGCCCTTTACCGCGTCCAGAAGGAGGGCGCTATCGTTGACAACCACATTCAGAGCGTCGGAAGTGTCGTCGATGCTGTGCGCCCATGTGTAGTTCGTATTAAAGGTAAGTCCATTCCTGAAACGCCGGACCCCTTCCACCTGGAGAGAGTGGTCGCTCGAGGTTCCCACGCTTTGTATCTGAGTGACATTGTCAAACCGTGGATCGACCAGATTGTTTTCCGGCCCGAAACCCCCGCCGATTTCATCTTGATACGCGGCCACAAACTCTGTCATCGCGCGGCTTCGTAGGCCAGGCTTGTGGGTGCAGCAGGTTTTCGGCAATTTCACCCAATTGATTGGAACACTCACTTGCAGGTGGTCACTGTGAGAGCCTACATAAGTGACCTTGAGCACTAGTCAGGCTTCAGTTGATACTCGACGCCAGCATCCCATTGCTGGTTGCGCGGATTTTCTAAATGCTGATCGACTGGACTTAAGGCTCCAAAATCCACTTGGGCAGGATTGAACGTACCTAGGGCGGCCATCGCCGAAGCTTGTGCCGGCGCAGTTCCCGCGATCGGCGCGGCCGGGAATTGCCACCCGAAAAGTCGGTGATGTTGACGCTGTTGATGAAGGGGGTCGAATACTGAATATTGGAAATTGGATTTTGGTAGATGAAGTCGTAGGCGATGCCGTAGCCACCACGAACAACGAGGTTGCCATGCCCGGGGTTCCAGGCGAAACCTAAACGAGGGGCCGGGTTCCAGTTTCGATGGAAGGCGTCTCCTCCAATATCGATGCCGCCGAGCGGAACGGTGCCGAGAACACCGATGGGTGTTGTGTTGTTCGGGTCAAGGTTGGAAAGCAGATTGCTCCCCTCCGATACCCCGCCCGGAGGACTCCAGCCGAAATCCGAGATTCAGTGTGAGGGTGCTGGTCAGCCGGAAATCATCCTGAACGAAAACGAAAGCATCCAGCGCGAAGTTGTGGCGCGTGAAATTGCCCACGTTTTGCGTATACAGCGAGGGATCGCCCGATTGAAAATCCGCCACGCTGCCGTAGGTGATGAACCCCCTAGCAAGGAAATACGAGGTGATCGGCGCTTGGTAACGATTGATATCCACCCCAAACTTCAAGGTGTGGCGACCCCTCACCCAAGACAGCGCGTCCAAGTATTGAAACGTATTTTGGACCCGGCCTTGCGGGAAGATTCTCGACTCGCCAAAATTGGAGAGTCCGGCAATGGCGATCTCGGGACCGAGCGGGAACGGGGAGTTCGCCGCAAAATAGGGATTGCTTCGCCCAAAGTTAAAGTGGTACTGGTCGGCAACATTGCTGCTCAGTGCCGCGGTGTAGCTGAAGGTAAGCGTACGCGACTCAGCGGTGACCGAACCTCCAAAACCCGGAAGGCTGGAAGTCGCGAAGGTCAGATAAGGAGCGATTTCTACCTCGGGATTCTGGCCATACTTGACTGACAGGGTGTCCTTTCCTCCGCGCAGAAGCTGATCGACGCGGATCGTCCAAAGATCGGCGTTCAAGCTGTTGGCGGACGAGCCGGTCAAAATACCACTGGCCGAACTAGGCGAGCCGTCCGACGTGAAGATCGAAGCGTCTGTCGGATCGGTGATGCCAGCGGCCTGAGCACTGGTCGGCGCCGTTGCAACCTGACTGCCGCCCGCGCCCCGCGTCCTGTCTACTTCCCAGCTGCCGTAAAAGAAGGTGTGATTCTTGAGGATGGGCGCCCCAAACGTAACGCCGCCTTGGTTTTGAATGATCGGAGTCACTTGACCCGTGGTGTCAAAGTAATCGCGAGCATTCCCAAGGTCCGTATTCTGGGCGTACCAATCGCCCGAGCCATGGTATTCGTTAGTCCCGCCCTTGGTGATGATTTGGACCTGCGAGCCAGAGTTGCGCCCAAACTCGGCGTCAAAGTTGTTGGTGATGACTTTGACTTCCGCAACGGCATCCTGGGTAAGGACCAAACCGCCGCCTTCACCTGTTGTCGAAATGTCAGTAGCGGTAACGCCGTCTAGAGTGATGTTGTTGGCGCGGCCGCGTGAGCCGTTCGAATTGAAGCTCCCGTTTCCCAGGAACGGATTGTTAAGTCCGACGGAAACGGTCTCTCGCGAAAGAGTCGCAAAGATGACTGGGTCACGCTCTTGGTTTGGTAGCGCGAGGACCTCATCGGCATTGATGGAATCACTGATTTGTGCGGTCGCGACGTCGAGAGTGGGCAACGCACTAGATTCCACCAATACGGTGTCGCTGACGTTGCCGAGCTGCATGGCGGCGTCAATGCGAGTCTTTTCACCGCTTCGCACCAGGACATTCTGCTCAAATGTCTTAAACCCATCTTTCTCAACCGTCATCCGATAGTTTCCGATCTCCAACTGCGGCGCTGAAAATTCGCCCTCCTGGCTGGCCGTGATTACATGGAGTTGCCCGGTGCTGAGATTCTTAATCGTGATTTTCGCGCCGGGAACTCCCGCTCCGGTCGAATCCGAAACCGTTCCTTGAATGTCACCCGTCAAATCGGCGTGGGCGGAAACCACCATCAGCAGCCAACCCAAAAAGATCGCCGCCAGTACACGTAGAGCGGAGCCGCGCATGTTTCCTCCCGAAGAATCCTGATTTCTTTGCGTGAGTGCGAAGCCGCCTAAGAAACACCGGCGGCACTGGCGCGCACGCATTGCCCCTAGGTATCGATCAAAACCGGTGCAATATCGATGCCACCGAGACGGGCAACGTAACTATCAAGGGGAACCGTCACGGAATGAACAGTTTAGGAATTTGCAGGAGGCTCGCGCGCGGGAAGTTATATTTAATTGGAAGAAGTTATCGGGTACTGGTAGACCACGGCGCTGACATACAGATTTTGGAACGGAGTCGATACGTTTCGCCTAATTCTTTACCACTGACTGAATTACTCAATTGATTTAGTAACTCTCATTTGCCAACCACATTGTGCGTGGAGTCACCCGAACAACACGTTGTGGGCGGCAATTACCAGTCGCATTTCGCACGAGCGCTGCCGCCGGAAGCGGACTGAATCTATCCGCGAATCCCAAGAGCGTCGATCAGAGCTCTCGTCCTTTCACGGTTTCCCGTATGTCAAGGCTAAATACATCGCGCGCGGACACAACATCCCAGAAACAATCGCTTGCCTCGGGGATCCGAGACGAAATGCTGCAGCGTAGCCGCCACACTCTGCTGGCGATCTGGAATCAGGAATCGGGCCTATATATAAGACCGCGGAAGCGGCTGCAAGCGCTTAGGTTTACTGGGTTCGATGGCGCGGTGTTCAGCGCCGCTAACATAACTAAATTACAGAGCTCTTTATATACTTTCCCGATTAGCTGCGTCCTGGCTGGTTCCCTCGTCCAGCGGTCAAAGAGCCTTTTCGCAGTTTTCTCGCATCTTTCCTGACGCTCGCGAAGAACTCGACGACAGCGGGGGCACCAATCTTCAGCGCCAGATCCAGGGCGTTTCAAGCTTTGCGGAGGCGGGGCGCTTCCTAACTTGGATCAGCGTACGTGGAGCTTTGTTCACGGATTGATCGTCATGGAGATGCTCTGCCACATCAGGCGAGAGGAGCACGAGATTGGTTCCTCCGCGATACCGTTCAACATACTTCCCGCGGACGCCACCCTTCAGGGTGGACATGTCGTTGTCTCGACGTAGCTCGTCATGGGGTTGCGGCTTCCTGGTTCTTTTCTTCCTTCTCAAGGCCAGCGTAGATGACGCGTTCTTCGGCGCTTTATGCAGATTTTGCTTTCTGAGCGAGAGGTTCAGTTTTCGCTTGCTTCGATTTCACGAGATCGGCAGCCGACGCTCCTTCGAGCGACAGCCCGTAGCCAACTTCACGCACAATGCGCTCTTTCAGGGGCTGAATGAAATGGACGCGCGTGTTGCGGCGCGTCACTTCCGGAGCCTTCAGGTACAGTTCGGCCAATTCCCGCGCCCGGCTCAGTGCCTTGCCGTTCGGCACAACTTCGGCAACCACTCCCCATTCGTGTGCGGTACGCGCCTGGTAGTGGCTGTGGGTTCAGCAGGAACGCCTCCGCTCGTCCCGCTCCTGCGCGATAACTCCAGGTGGTGAAGATTCCGTCACCGGGCGCAATGCCCGCGGAGAAGTGGGCCACATCCTGGAAGGTCGCACCCTCCGCCGCCACAATTACACTGGCGAGCAGCGCGTAGTCTGAATGCACATGGGCACGTCCCTCGATAGCCGCGATGACCGGCACGCGTATGTTGGCTATGTTTTCCAAAACCTGAACGCCTTCGTCGTGAACTTGGCTCCAAACGCCTGGATCGGAGGCATCGCCGAAAGAGGACCAATCGACGTCAGTAATGAAGTCCCCGCCTGCGCCCGTCAGGATTACGATCTTGTTCGCTCGATCTTGCGCAATTCGGTAGAAGGCGTCGACAAATTCCGTGTGAGATTGAGCGGTCATGATGAATGGCCCGCCGTTGCTGTGGAATTGAGCGACCAGTATGCCTTTGGCGTCGCGCGTCAGCTTCAGATTACCATAGGCGGCGAAGTAGTTATTTTGAAGTTGCATCGGTGTTATCCTCTCGTTGTTATAGTTCAGAACATGCGGCAGAAGTGCTCCCGCCTGGGAGAGCCTAGGCCGGCTGTTATATAGCTTTTGCAGGTACGCTCGCCAGCAGATAGAATAGGCCCTTCGGCGGAAGAGCGGCAAGGGCCATCAATCTGTTGACAAAAACATGAGCGGCTGAATATGGTCCAAGCGTTGTTCGTGTCAATGAATTGAGTTCCCGGACCCACGCTGCACTTAAGGCACCAAGGCGATGGGTGAGGGTCTGGAGCAATTGGCTGCCCAGGCGCCGCCGGCTGCTCGGCGACAGCGGACGAGATTGCTGAGGCAATTGTCTTTTGGCGACCGATCGCTCCAGTTTTATTCATGGCGCAAAGCTCGCTGTCGACGGAGGACGCACCGCCATCTGAAATGTCGCAGAGATTCCGGAAGGTGTATGGGAGGACTCGCAATGCCCCTTCTCGTTACAAGCGCGTCCGGTGCCAATGGGAACGGATTTGGCGCGCTGCTCGCCTTTGAATTGGACGGCAGGTTGCGCGGAACCTTTATTGATGACGATCGCATTGCCGATCCGCGTGGCCTTGCCGTCGATCCAAAGGAAAATTTGCTGTTTCTAAACAGTGGGGCCGATCGCGTGTTAGCGATCTCCTCGCAGGGGCGCGTTGTTCGCGACACTGGCCGGATTGAAGGCCTAAATCCCGGCGGTGGCAATTTCGGCCCGGATGGCCGGTATTTCGTCGGCTTGCGCAGCGCACGCACAATCATCGCCTTGTCGACTAGTCTTGATGCTGCCGTAGAGCATGTGTTGCCGCCCCGGGTCGTACCTTTTCCTCGAGGATTTGCTTTCGGTCATGATGGCCGGCTGTTCCTCGCCTCAGGAATCGGGCCGGACGGCCAAGGCGATGACACCATACTGGCCTTCACTCCAGGCACACCTCTGCAGCCCTCTCGGCTGGTCGCGGATCCCGAACTGAGTCCGCTCGATCTCGCAATCGCGCCCAACGGCAATATCGTTGTCTCTAGCGAGCGTCCATTCGGCGCGGTGGACGCGGTGACGAGCGTTCGGGAATACGATACGACGGACGGACACCTCGTCCGAGTTTTCTCTCCAAATGGGAAAGCTGAGTTCCGCAAACCGCGCGGCTTGCGCTTTGCTCCCAATGGACTCCTCTACTGCGTCGCCCGCGATGAGGTTGTTGCCTTCGACTTCGCGAGTGGCGAATGCCTGGGGGCTATCGCGCGATTGCCGCGGTTAAATGGACAAGCCCTGGTGTTTTTTCCGGACTGAACCGACGACTGAAATCCGGAAATGAAAATGTCCCTACCGGCTAAGCCTCTTCGCAAGATCTTTCGTCTGGTTGTGTCAGCAGATTATCGGAAGCAATCCAGTTGGATTGGCCCGCGTTTCACGGCAGCGCGCCTTCCCTTCGCACGAAATCGCGATGATAGACATTTTCTCTGATGATTGTCCGCGATCAGCGCGGTAGCGGATCGGGTCTTTCCCGGACACAAGAAACTGCACCCAATTTTTGTTTTTCTGCGCAAAGGACCAATCCTGTACCTAATCTCCCAGAATCGGATTCCCAGTAAAGCGACATGTTCGAGGCATTACAACATCCGGGAACTCCAACCCAGGTGGCGTCGCGAGTACTGAAGATCGTCAACAAATTATGGGATGACCGCTGTGTCCCGGGAGAACTGATCGTACAAGGCGCTCGTGGCGAGTCAAAACATGGGCGCAACTTGCAAAACGGTGACCCCTAAACTGTACAAAAACTTTGGGCACAGTTGACTTATTCAACCCCCCTCTCCGCCATGAAATCAGGGAGTGTCGGCGAGCGAGACCAACGGATTCAACGGTGAGCGACCCTCTTCTCATACACAAACTGGCGAGAGGTTACGAAATTCGAGAACACCGAGCAGCCAAGAGTCAGGCAGATCATTTCGATTGACTTTTAAATGGTTTAACATACATACTGGTTGGTATGTTAGTTGCTCACGAAAGGAAGCGAAAGGTCCGTGATCCAGACTGTACGCGGGAACGGTTGCTGCAAGCGGCTTTTCGGGAGGTCCACAGATCAGGCTTCCAGAGTGCCAGCATCGATGCAATTCTCGCCACAACCAACGTCACCAAGGGAGCGCTCTATTACCACTTCGAGAGCAAGGAAACCCTAGGCTATGCCATCGTCGAAGAAAAGATCGCAAAACTTACGCGCGACAGGTGGTTGCGTCCTATGCGTAGCGAGGGAGAACCCATCGACATTTTGATCGGCGTTGTCCGGCGGATACCAGCTGGACCCCAAGCCGTTCGAGCCGGTTGTCCGCTGCTCCTTTTGTCACAGGAGATGTCTCCGCTGGACGAGCAATTCCGCAAGCGACTGGAGAGGATATTCCTTGACTGGCAGGAAGGTATTGCAACGCTTTTGCGGAAGGGGAAGTCCCAAGGAACAGTTCGCCGCGACCTGAATCCAGACGAGGCTGCCAGCTTTTTGATCGCGACGGTCGAGGGCTACGGCACGTTAGCAAAGAATGCTCAAGATCCGAAGGTGTGGAACGCGGGAATCAGAAATATCGTGGGATGGCTGAGGTCTCTTCGGCCGCCGGACAACTACAAGCGGGGCTGACCGCATCGCGATCGGGCTAAGCGCTTCAAACTACATCATGAAAAGGAGAACGAACAATGACAAGGATCACAATGCCGCGCTGGAATCTGCTCGCAACGGGACCTGCGCGCTGGTCGGTGCGGTGACCCTCCCCGGACTGGCAAGGGCCAGCGCATTGGGAGGGCATGACTTAACGAACGAGGAGATCATCCGTAAGTGGTACGCGGCGTGGGAAAAGAAGGATTTAGACACGTTCAATATGCTGCTCGCCGACAACTTCGCCTTTACGAGCGCGGCCGGCGACGACCACAACAGCAAGAGCACTTTCAAAGCGCAATGCTGGGACACACAGGTTGATTTCATTGGACACTTTGACCTCGAGCGAATCACCACTGGCGCGGGAGATGCTTTTGTGAAGTATCTTTGCCACACCAAGAACGGTAAATCGTTCCGGAACGTGGAGTATCTCCGCATCAAGAACGGACGGTTGGAATCTATTGAGTGTTATTTCGGCGCACAATCCACCTTTCCGTCAGCAGTAAGCACTGGGCAGAACTAACATGGGGGTTGTTTGATGAATAAATCGAGGATTGCGATCAAGACAGGGAGAAGGATCCTGCTACTCAGTACAGAGGGCCACTTGATGTTTTATGCGCCTCCACTGGAAGGCAAGGCGTGGGGTGCCGATCTACCGAAATCAGCGGTAATGCTGAATCCACAATTCAAAGGTCTTCGACAATGGACGTGTTTATAAGTTACAACAGGTGGTCAGACGGATCGGCTGCTCCGGTTATGTAGGACCATTTCATTTGGAAGCAGTGCAATCGTCAGTCTCGCTTCGTGCAGCAGGAAGTCGAAACGAGAGAGCAATGCGAGGGGTTCCACAATGAGCGCCCGCGAGATTCAGGATCAGAAGGCCATTACACTTGAGATGATGGTTCAACAAAGTGCTCACGCTAATGCGGAAGTTTCGGCTAGCCCACTGCCGGGGGATACGATTTCCTCCACCAAGAGTAGAGGGGAATGCACTCTTGAATCGAAGGCAGAAGATAGGTTCTACGAACCTGTATATACATCATTGCTTCCCGTAAGCCGGGTTGATGCGGCAAACCTCATCCGAGCCTTGCAGCAGTTGGAGGTTATAGCAAAACGACAGGCGCCACGAATCGCGTTCAAGGCAAAGGGTAGAATCCTATTCTTGGATTTAGCCGAGATCGTGGCAGTGCAAGCCGAAGGTAACTATGTTTCGTTGCGACACCAACCCAATCCCTATTTGCTGCGCGAGTCCCTCTCGTCCATGGCAGAGAAACTCAAGCCCTACGGTTTTATTCGCATCCACCGGTCGGTCGTCGTTAATATTTCGGCCGTGGAGGAGATCCAACCTTTGCCGACAGGAGAGTACAGGTTGCGTGTAAAGGGTGGGGAGCAATATTTGGTTACGCGCACATACAAAGATAACCTCAGAGATCTGGCTCAACTATGGGTGGGCTCAGAGCGCCTTTCCGGCTAACAGCCACGAGCGTCAGGGCGAGGCCTAGAGGGGTTCACCCCACAAATATGTGCCAATCGCTGAGCCCACCCAGCGCGAGCACCACAAAGGCGATCACAGGTACGGCATAAAGCAAGCAACCGGCTATGCGCGGATCGTTCCCTCGCCGACGACCACCGCCTCGCCGCCGACCTGAACCTCTTCGAGAACTCAGCACGGCTAGAGAGCGCAATGTGAATACAACTTGGGCGGCCCATGCGGACGCCTTGGAGGCTCACGAGCCGCGACGCAATCTTGGCCGATACAGCCTTGTACTTGAGCAGATATGCGCCCAGGGGTCCACACGCGCTGCCGGTGCCCGGATCCTCCGGGATGCCTACGACGGGGTGCGAACAGTCGACTGTAGACCGTGGCGCCATCGTCGGCCGGCTCCGGCGAGAATACAAAAACGGGGAGCTCTTCGAGATCCAGCGCCCGGAGTAACGCGCACACATTCGCGCGATCGACGGATGCCGCATCGACCGCCGCGCGCGAGTTTAGCGCAACGTACGAAACGGGACTCCGGACGACGCGACTTGCACCGGCAAGTTTCCGCCCACAAGGTCGCGCGGCTGGATACCTAGCGCTGCGGCAACCGCAACGGTGTCGGTGACGATGGGCCCGAATGTCGGAATCGGTTGCTTCATCCAGGCAAAGCGCAAGCCGTTTTGAGCCCATTCGAGTCCCACGGTCGTTGGTCCGATACCGAGGCCGAGCACCGTCTTATCGGCGCCCGCACGCAGTCGTCCCCCTCCCGCAAGCACAAAAGTCGTTCCGACCGTCGGACTTCCAGCCATCGGCAGCTCCTGGGATGGTGTGAAAATGCGAACGCGCGCGTCGAGCGCCGAAACCTGGGAGGGAATACGAACGTGGTTTCGGGGAAAGCCATTTCATTTGCGATCCGCTGCATCCGCCGCTCGTCAATTCCCTCCGGATCGAGGAACACGGCTAGCTGGTTGCCCGTGAATGGCTGATTCGCGAAAACATTGAGATGGACGTACTGAAGAACAGGCATTGGCTTCCCACTCCTTTATCTGAACGAGTTGAACCACGATCTCGACTCTAACTTGGTTAGGTGCCCCCAGCTTTCGAGATAAGGTGGTGGCGGGGCGTGAAAACTGCCAAAGGTCCGGTTGAGCTTCCGGTCGCCGGATCCTCGGGAACGCCGTATTCCGGCGCAAACATCCGAGAATAGGCTCGAGGTTGGCGCAAACAAAAACGCAAAAAGACTCGTTCTCCACATACTTCAGAGTTTTTAGACCCGCAAAATCAAGCCATGCACGATCGACAGCTGCCCTATCTTTCGCGGCAACTACTACTGTTGGATTGCCGGCGCTGAACAGTTGAGGCTTCATTGGCAACAGGTCCTGCGGTTCCAGCCCAGAGCTCTACGCACAGAGAGGAGCCATAACATCTTCCCTCGCAATTCGGAGGCATACGGAACCAAATGAGCGAGCGCTGGCCTCCTTCATTCGAATCGGGATGGGGCCCACTTCCTCTTCCACGCTGAACTCACTGCTGTTTCGCGAGATAATTACTTATTGCAACAGCAAACCGCAGTGCCAATTGTGGGATGGCCGGCAAATGCCAGCTCTTTTGCTGGCGTAAAAATGCGCACCCGTGCCACGCAATCTTCGCGTGTTGCTGGAAGCTCGAAGGCGGTTTCCGCCAAGTTGAGCTCCCTGGCGATCTTCTGCATCGTCGTTTCTTCGAATTCTGACGCGTCTGGGAATACCGCTAGTGGGTTCGCCGCCAAAGGCTCAGTCGTGAAGACGTCAACGACTGCGTAGCGGTAAGACTTCACTTGGGCCATTAATCAGCAACCTCCGCGATCAGATCGATCTCGACACAAGCTCCAAACGGAATCTGAGCGACCCCAAAGGCGCAGCGAACATGCATTCCTATATCTCCAAAAATCTCCGCGAAGAATTCCGATGCGCCATTGGCCACCAGATGCTGCTCGGTGTACGCGGGAGTGCTATTCACGAGCACCATCAGCTTCAAGATGCGTTTGATCTGGTTTAGGTCACCGGCCGCCGCTTGAAGTGTGCCCATCAGATCGATGGCCACGGCGCGTGCGGCGTTTTTCCCTTGCTCGGTCGTTCATTCGCACCCAACTGACCGACCCATGGCTGGCCGTCGAGTTTGGCAATGTGACCAGCCAAGAAAATCAAATTGCCACTGCGCAGGAAGGGTACAAAAGCTGCTACCGGCGGCGTGAGTTTTGGAAGTGCGATGTTGAGAACCTCTAGCCTTTCGTAAACGGACACTTTCTTCTCCTTGGCAGTCGGTTACGTTTCTAGCCTCGCGGTTCTAGTTTTCACGTAAGGCAATGATCGGATCCACGATCGTCGCTCGACGAGCGGGAATGTAGGTCGCCAGAAAGGCGACAAGCAACAAAATCAGCGGGACTGTGACGAAGACGGTCACATCGATGGGATGAACGCCATACAGCAGAGCTGAAATCATCGGTGCCGAGATGCGGAAAGGATCATTCCAATCACGATTCCAGTAGCGGCGAGCAATAACCCTTTGCCGAGAATGAAATTGAGAATGTCAGTCCATTGGGCTCCCAACGCCATGCGGATTCCAATCTCACGAGACCTCTGCCCAACCATGTACGCCAGCAAGCCATAAATACCAATGGAGGACAAAAGCATAGCGGCTGCGGCGAAGACGCCTACCAGTTCCGCAGAGAATCGGCGCGGAGCAATCGAAACATCCATCACATCGTTCATGGACCGGACGTTGAATACCGGCAACCGGGATCGAGGGTTTGTATCTCACTGCGAATTTTCGATTCCAGAAGTGATGCGGGAAGAGACGTTCGCGTCACCACGCTCATGGCGCGTCCGGATTGCTGATAGATTGGTCTGAAAATGTGCGGGACGCCGTCCGTGTCAAGCCCATCTTGCTTCATATCCTTAACGATGCCGACCACGGTCACCCAGGGTAAATTGGGATTTCCCGCTAACCGCAAGCGCCTGCCTACAGGGTCCATCCCTGACCAATAGCGCCGGGCAGTGGTCTCATCAATGATGGCTACGTCTTGTTTGCCTCTTTCATCGCTTTCGAACAAACGCTCCCCGAAGCAAGGACGATTGCATGAGCGTGAAATAATCCGGACTGACTCGGATTACTTCCGCTGTCAATCCTTGAGATGATTCAGCCGCTCGATCCTCAATCACGAGTGCGGCCGTTGTTGTTGGACGCGCACCTGGCAAATCCGAGGTGATGGCGACCTGCTCGATTCCTGGGATCGTGGCACACGCCGAATGACCGCTCGGAGAAAAGAGGTTCTTTTTGCGAAGTCTGCATAGACATCCGTCTTGGGATCGTTCGGTACCGGTAGCCAGAAGCTTGCCGTAATTACTCTTGAAGGATTAAAGCCAGGATTCTCCTGAAGCAATCCCCAGAATGTCCGCAGGAGCAATCCGGCTCCAACCATCAACACAACTGCAAGCGCCAATTCAGACACGATCAGCAGACTCCTCAAGCGGAAAGTCTTAGCGCTGTAACCGGAGCCTTGAGCGCCTTCCCGAATTGCAGCAGTAATATCAGCTTTCATTGCTTGGAAAGCTGGAGCGAGCCCAAATATGATTCCGGTGAAGATGGAAATCAGAAGGGCAAAGAGAAGCACCGTCCGGTCAACACCCACTTCGGCAAGCCGGGGAACCGAAGAGGGAACAAAGCGAATGATGAAACTCAAGGTCAGTTTCGCTGCGACCACGCCTGCTAATCCCGAGATAAAGGAAAGCAGGAGCGACTCCGTCAGCATTTGGCGCACCATGCGGGCGCGGCCAGCCCCAAGCGCCAACCGTAGAGCGATTTCTCTCTGCCGTCCGGCAGCGCGAGCGAGCAGGAGATTTGCGATATTTACAGACCCAATGAGTACAACTAAAACCACTGCGGCCATCAGGACGATGAGTTGGGGACGAACATTTCCGACGAGTGATTCGCGCAAAGGTTCGATCTCGATCGACCATTTTGCCTCAGGAGGATAGTCGTTCGGGAAAGCAGTTCGAAGATCGCTGGCCATCGCAGTTAGTCTGGCTTGGGACTGGGAATAACTGATGCCGGGTTTGAGTCGGCCGATAGCTCCGGGCAGAAATCATGTTCCGCGCAGGTTTCGGAAAGGGATCTGCGCTGAATCCGGCCGTTGCCCAGACTTCTACATCATTTGAAACGGTGGCTCCAGGATGGCGAAATCCAGCCGGAAGGACTCCAACAATGGTATACGGGTCATTGTCGAGCCGCACACGTTTGCCGAGAACATTCGGGTCTCCACCATAAGATCGACGCCATAATCCATCACTAATAACCGCCCCATCTGCAAAACCCAATGCAAAATCTTGAGAGCCAAATAACCGGCCGACTTGTGGCACTGCACCGAGAAGAGAAAAATAGTTTGGACTTACACCGAGAAATTCGAGCCGTTCCGGTTGTATTGCCGCCAGTGAGGTTGACGCTGTGCGGGAAGACAACGCTAACATCCTCAAAGATGCCGGCTCTTGATTTCAAATCTTCCCACTCAGGCACAGAGAAGGGAATGTCGTGCAAACCTATTCCAGGATTGCTAAAAGTGACTTTCACGAGTCGATCGGCATTTTGGTAGGGCAGAGCACGCAGCAAAACGGCATTCAAAATACTGAAAATCGAAGTGTTCGCGCCGATTCCCAATGCCAGCGTGAGGATGACCACGGCTGTAAATCCGGGACTCTTCCGCATGATGCGAAAGGCGTATCGAATGTCATTGAATAGTATTTTCCATGATGTAGTTCCTCCAATGAATCAAGTTCTCAGATTGGTCACTTCGTCCGGATCTCCGTTTCGACGTTTACAGCTTTACAAATGAAAGCGTCCGTGTAACATTATTTAGGCATTTAGCTTAATGTCAAATACCAAATTGGCTCGGAGAGAAAATGAAAGCAGATCGCGTGTTTCGGGCGCTGGCCAATAAGCATAGGCTCGGTATATTGTTCTGGCTGCAGAACCCTAGGGGGCACTTTCCTCCGCAGATCGCCGGGGACCTTGTCCGGGACGGAGTCTGCGGCTGTTTGATTGCCGAAAAACTTCGCGTCAGCCATCCAACTGCAAGTGAACACCTGAAAATCCTGGCGCAGGCAGGCCTTCGAGGAAAGCGGATTAAGCAGTGGACCTTTTATAAACGCGATGAGAGCGCGATTCGAAAAATAAAGAAAACGGTATTTCCCAATGTTTAGAATATATCGCGCGTGAAGAAAGAGGGATACCTTTGCCGCGTTTGATGCTGTCCCCGGACAGCTGGCGTCTGATTTCCTATGCCGGCACACCGGGCGATTTCTATGACGAAACCGCGTTGTTTTGTCGAATTGCAACGCAGACACGGATCAAGTCGTAACTACAGTGAGGCTCACAATGGCTGACATTCGTATCATCGCCGGCGACCTGCAATTCCTAGCACAGTGCGAGCGCGAATCGGCGCCCCAGACCTGCCGCTATTTCGAGTCACTCCTCCCCTAGCAAACACAGTTCATCCACGTGCGCTGGAGCGGAGAGGGGTGCTGGATCCCCATGGGTGATCGCACCGTGCCTTTCCGGTTCGAAAATGCCACAAGCTACCCTGACCGGGTCAGATGATCTTCTATCCTGGCGGCTACAGCGAAACCGAAATTCTTCTCGCCTACGGCGGCGTGCGATTCGCCAGCAAGCTCGGCCAGTTGGCCGGTAATCATTTCCTGACAGTGGAGAAGGTCTGGAGAAGCTGCCGTCGCTCGGACAACGCACACTATGGCAAGGCGCGCAGGACATCCTCATCCAACGTCTTTCGTGAACAATAACCCGGCAAGAAGATGATGCGGTGGAATTTCTTGCCGACGAAGCCCGGCATGTGCACTCCGGGCGGCGTTGTAACCTGCAAGGTTCCGGCGCGCATCGGGAAACTCTTTCATCCATAAAAACCCGATTGCTTCGGTTGCGTCAATGAGACTGGCAGACAACAAGGAAGGTTTCTTGGGCCTAATAAACGTTCTAACGCCGTATCCGTCTATGTCGATTTCAAGTTTTCGATACGCGACAAATCAGGACCTTAGCGAGTTTCGCAATAAGATTCCGATCATGAAAAGATGGCGGAATTCGAGCGCGATCTGATCCGTGAAAGGGTCCGATCTGGAATGGCAAACGCGATGCGGAAGGGGCGCGTTAGGCTGGGAAGGACCTTCTCGTCTTTGTTCCCAAGGAGCAAGTTGAGGTCGCAGAAATTCTGGCGCATCCCGACGGAGCCAGAGAGATGTCGTCGCATCCTGGCTATCCCACCAACACCGCTTAGAGACGGACGGGCCAAAGGGATTTAGCAACGTTTTCGTTTTAACAGCATCGTTGCTGGCACGCAAATTCGCCATATCCGAGGCGAACCTTACGACCGCGATTGGTGATTGTCAGACGAGCGGGCAGCGTAAGATTTTCTGGAAAAGACTTCCAAGGGCAGATCGCAGCATTGGGCCGCGAGGATTGATTAATCACGCGGTCGTCAACAAGTCCAAAGAAGGTTTCATGCCCCGCTCGCAAACAAAGCGTCCTGCGCGACAGGTCGCAGAGGACAACCGTCCGAAGACGGAGACGCCGATCGCTCCAGCTTCTATCAACGTGGAGTACCAAGCGAAAGCCGAAAGCCTGCAAGGCCGCCGCAGCGGTCAGACCGATCAAGCCAGAAAGCTCTTCGTTATGATTCCGGGTACGTCCACGATTGACTGGCAACAAACACATGCCGCACGAGAGCGTTTCCTGAATACTCAAGTCCCGCTCATCAGGAGGTAAAGTAGAAATAGGCCACGGCGTCAGTATTCGCACCTGAATATAATCGCGGCATGACAACCGGCCAGTCTTGGCGCGAGATCGGCGCTGCGCCCGGTCAGATCGTGAAAGGTTGAGAACCTGGGCGTTAGTTGGTATCTAAAACGCGGTAACTCGACCGTCCGGGCGTTTGAAATCCACGTCTCCGGCACTTATCAAGACTCTGGTTCACGCTGATTCTTGAAGCGTGATACCAGCAGACGGTAGATCACAATCGCAAAGTCACATATAGCAAGATACCAGAGCAAGCTGACGCCAAAGACGACCAGAGCTTATCAGACTATTGTGTAGAAATGCGGGCGCTATTTTGTTCAGCTCGGTCCCAATAGTTCCGTAAACAAACTCCCCAGGCAAAAGAATGTAAAACCAGCCAATCTGCTCTTCAAATCCGCCGGGTCGAGTACGCAAAATCACATACGCCGCTGTGCAGATCAGCACGAGTGCTGCGACAATTGCATATTTCCAGTCAGACACGCCCACGCTAGTTCCATTATCGTTAATGCTGAGCGGGCGAGCGCGACAGACAAATAGTAGGAGAGCACTAATAACGAACAACAACCCGCATTGCCATAGGAGCTAGTCCTGTTGATTAAGACTTCGCACTCCGAAGCTGGCGCGATTACCATCCAGCTTTTCTCGCCTGTTGCTGGCGGCCGTTGCCAAAGGAAATGTTGGCCTAGCTCGCCAGCATAGCTAAGCCGCACGCCCTTATATGTCTGTTGCCATGGAGGACGAATCGCCGCTAAAGCCAGCGTTAACACAAATCCGAGTGATATCCATTTTTGCGTTGTATTCATCAGAGCGAAGTATAACGCCAGTTAATTAAATTAGCCTACTTCGCCGTGTCCGAGTATTGACGCAAACGCCCCAGAGACATCCGGCTCCTGCGGAAGTCTGCGAACTGGTCGCCGATGAAACCAGCACGATCCACGATTCTCTCGTGGACATCGGTGACGCCTAACGGACGAGTGAAGCCCCTGTACGGTACTCGTCCGATTTCGCGTTCAGGCGCTATCTCGTTTTAATCTTGCTCTTACAAAGGCGACCGCGAACATGGCAAGTCCGACCAAGCACATTACGACGGCAAGAGCGTCCAATATCGCACCGACAATGAAGACGCTTTCTTTGACAGAGGAGTCGAGTTCGATCTGAACGCTCGCTGGCGGTATCCCTACGTTGTCCGCATTTCTCTCAAACTTGAGTGTAACCTCATATCGACGCCTCCTTTGGGCGGGAAATGCGACTATCACCACTTGGGTCATGCCACCTCTAGTCAAGACAGTTCCCGTTTTCGCAGATGACCCGATCCCAAAATCTGCCCGTCCCGATGCAACTCCCAGGAGAACTTGAAAGCCGGTGTGATATTGGTGCAATCCAGATCGGGATAAAGTTCAGATTTCGCTGCGCCCAAGAGACACCTAGCCGTTGTCTCTGAAATAGCACTCCCGAAATGAACCTTCATCTTGTAAAGCGGCCCGTCATGGTCAACCGCAAACTCTCGGCTGATCGTCTCGGCATGCATAGGCATTGGAAAATCCGCGAGGATGTCTCGGGTTGTTTTAAGCCAGATGGCGACGCCCAAGATCGTGACCACCCCAGCTGTGAGTAGGAATACACCAACCTTCGATGTATGCGAGAGCGCCATACTCCTCAGACTAACAACTCTCGCGAATAGGCTTGAGCATCCGTCGATGCTGGATACCAATCGGTACTGCGATTCGGCTCAAGTCCTGATAGACGCGGTGAATTGGAAACTGTTCAGCGGGCCTGGCCCTGATGCTGCAGTGCAAAATATTTACGGCGCGTCATCCTGCGAAGAACTTTAAACTTCACGGCGAACCGTCACGCTCAATCAGAGACACGAATTCGTCGGTAGCGGTACACCCATATCTGGCCAAGGCTGGGAACCGTATTTCTCAAATGGCACGGGGCGGCGAGTGATCCACCCGGACTTCCACATGATTGCATAACCATGTCGGCTCCTCGACCCGAGTAAACTTTGGTTGCTTAACGACCATAGGCTCGGAGAAAGGAGCAGTTCCTTTTGTGTGAGCCCCCGGAATTCCCGCGCAATCTCGAGCCGGTTGCCCCAAAATACATCGCGGGGCCGTGCCTGCCACAAAACTCCATTCTGAGCCTGTAGCTCGCTCATTTCGCCTGGGTCTTCTTCTCAGCTTGCGGCTCTTCGAGAGTAATAGGTTCGACCGCAATAGGCTCCAGATGGATGGGCTTGGATTCGAGTGGAAGGACGTTCGAGCGCGTCGCACCGAAAGGAATTTCGTAAACGCCCGTTGCCTCGCCGGCTTCGTCGAGTTCGACCAGTTTTGCGCTTGAGATGCGCCCTTCCAGATTGGTTTCAATTGCGATTCGCAGTATTTTGTCGAGCGGACGAAGATCCGGGAACAATTGCCGCTGCAACAATTCCCCGTAGGTCGTGACCAAGTAGTTCGGAGGTGGATCTTCCGGCGAGCCCTTGTAAAACCGCAGGGGTAACCCGTCGATCGCAAACGCAAATCGTGGCTTTGGCTCCTCTTCAATGACCGTCGGCCAGCTATGCCGTTGGGAGAGTTGCTTAAGGCGGAAGCAGGATCGTTCATTAGACTCGCGTTCCCAGTCCCCAGGGGCCGTCCCCGTTCAGAGGGTCGTAAAGGCTCAGAGCTTTGTTTCGAACTTCTTGCAGCGCTTCTGCAATTAGGGAGAGGCGCTCATCCGTGAGATTTGGGTATTTGGCGGTTGGATGGAAGTCATTGCTCATATGTGGGATACGTTAACACCGTTGTCTGGGTTGGGGTTGGGCCTTAGGAGTGCGTCTAATATTGCGTAGAAAAAACGTAGATTGGGCTGGACAATGCGTCGATTAATGCGTAGAATAAGCGTAAATTATGACATACGTATATAAGAACAAGGATTGGCCGCGTTTCACATGGGACGCCGAGCGCCTGGTTTCGCATTTATCCGTGACCCGCTATGAGCAAGGTTTGCTCCTCGGAAAGATGCAAGACCTGGGTTACCGCCTGAAGGAGGAAGCCACGCTCGCGGCGCTGACCGAAGAGACTGTCAAATCCTCCGCGATTGAAGGGGAGGAACTCGATCCGGAGAGCGTTCGGTCTTCGCTGGCTCGCCACATGGGACTCGAAGCGGGAGGAGCACACTCCGCGGATCGAAATGTGGAAGGCATCGTCGAGATGATGCTGGACGCGACGCGGAACTACGCCTCGCCATTGACCGAAGACAGGGTATTCGGCTGGCACGCGGCGCTGTTTCCGACCGGTCGCAGCGGGGTGCGGAAAATCAAGGCAGGCCATTGGCGAACCGGTGGAATGGAAGTCGTTTCTGGCGCTGAAGGAAAACAGATAGTTCACTTCGAGGCTCCCGCAGCCGAAGTGATCGGACCCGAGATGAAAGCATTTCTGACCTGGTACGAAGACAACGCGAGGGGGACTGAGCCGCTCATCAAGGCGGGCTTGGCGCACCTCTACTTTGTGACCATACATCCCTTTGAGGATGGCAATGGAAGAATCGCCCGTGCCGTCACGGAGATGTCTCTCGCGCGGCTTGAGAATAGTGCGCAACGTTTCTACAGCATGTCTTCTCAGATCCGGGAAGAACGCAAGGGCTACTATCAAATCCTGGAATCCACACAAAAAAGTGGACTTGACGTCACCGAGTGGCTGGTGTGGTTTCTCGATTGCCTCGGTCGCGCCATTGGAAAAGCGAATGAATTAACCGCGGGTGTTCTGGCCAAGGAAGCCTTCTGGCGTCATCTCCGACAGAAAGCGATCGAGGTCAGCGAGCGGCAGAAGAAAATCATGAACCAGTTGCTCGACGGCTTTGAGGGCAAACTGACGACGGAGAAGTGGGGTAAGCTCGCCAAGGTTTCACACGACACGGCGCTACGTGATATTCAAGATCTTATCGCCAAGGGAATTCTAAAACAGGAAGAAGGCGGCGGTAGGAGCACTACGTACGTGCTGATCCGCGAACAAGCGTGATGAGTCAACCGCGCCGGCGACCTGCAGCTGAATGATGGAAGCGCATTCTCCGGTTTTGTTCGGTGGCGGATTGGAAAACGGCCCCACCTCACTGAGAGGGCAGGGCACGTGACGACGGCCTGCCCCCGTGTCCGTCACATCGTCGATCAAAGTTCACGCTCTGCCGCGACCGCTTTGCGCCGCACCTCTTCGAAATAATCACGCGCATCGCCTTTGGTCCGAATTCGTGCCACGCGTTCCCGGACGCCTTCGAGGTGCACTTCGCGCGCGACCTCCGTCGGCTGCAGCTCTTTGTCTGTTTGCGAAGACACAAAAACAAATCCAGGCAAATTCGGCTGCTCGTCGACCGGCGCTTCGGGTCGCGTCGCTGGTGGCGCTTCATCTTCCAGCGCATCCAGCCTCACCCGCTGATTCGCCACTAACGTTTCCAAAGAGACCTCACCGAAAATATCCGGCACATCGCGTGGCGCGGGTCGGCATCTTTGGCCGCAATCGGGAAATCAAACCTGATACCCCCGCCAAGCTACGTCTTGAATACCTCACCCGACAAATACCAAGTGATCTGGAAAGTAGAGGGCATCCCTCAGGCACAAGCCGAGGCGTTGCTGCACGCTCTCGCTCGAGAGTTCGATGGTGACCACGCAGCGACCGATTCTGTGCGAGTGCTTCGCGTTCCGGGGCTCATCAACAAGAAGTACGACCAAGACTTCGTCGTCACCGTCCATTCCCAAACGGACACGACCTACCATCTGCGTGACTTTAAACTCCGGACCGAACTAGTTGATTCCGAATATCGACACTCCCGCGGAACAACGCGCAAAGCAGAGACATCCGAACGGCGCCCAATAAGCCAATCGGAGCGAGACTGGGCTCACGTCAAGAGTTCTCTCGCCAACGGCGCCGATCCAGAAGCACTGATCGTCGAACTCGCCCGATCCCGCAGCGCCGACAAATCCGATCCTCAATACTACGCGCGACCGTGACCAAAGCACTCGCTGATCTGCGAATGTCTACCTCGGGTTCAGGAACTTCGCAGATCATCGACGGAGACCGCACCTGGGAGAAGTAGTCCGCAGCGCGGTGGAAGAGACGTTGAACGCCATGCTGGACGCCGAAGCCGACCGTCTATGCCGAGCCGAGCGGTACGAACGGACCGAGGCACGGAAGGATACGCGAGCAGGTTCCTACCAGCGACACCTACAGACCAAAGCGGGGGACGTTACGCTGAAGTGCCGAAGCTGCGCAACTTGCCATTTGAAACGGCCATCATCGAACGCTACCGGCGGCGGGAAAGCTCGGTGGAAGAAGCACTGGTGGAGATGTATCTTGCGGGAGTGAGCGTACGACGGTCGAAGACATCACCGAAGCGCTGTGGGGCACGCGAGTCAGCCCGAGCACGGTCAGCGAGCTGAACCAGAAGATTTACGCGCAGATCGAGACCTGGCGGAACCGGCCGATCGAGGGTAACCACCCGTATGTGTTTCTGGATGGCTTGTGGCTGAAGCGGAGCTGGGGCGGCGAGGTGCGGAACGTATCGCTGCTGGTGGCAATTGGCGTAAATGAAGAGGATTCCGCGAAGTATTGGCGGTAGCGGAAGGGTCGAAAGAAGACAAGGCGAGTTGGACGGCATTTCTGCGGCACCTGAAAGAGCGCGGGCTGAAAGGGGTGCGGTTGTTTGTCTCCGACAAGTGTCTGGGGTTAGTGGAAAGTCTTGGTGAGTTTTATCCGGAAGCGCTGTGGCAGCGGTGCGCGGTGCATTTTTACCGGAATGTGTGGACGGCGGTGCCCACGAGCAAGGTGAAAGAAGTGGCGGCGATGCTGAAGGCCATTCACGCCCAGGAAGATCGTGCTGCGGCGCGGCAGAAAGCCGAGCAAGTCGCCGCAAAACTAAAGGAAATGAAGCTGGCGGATGCCGCAGCAATTGTTGCTGCTGGGATCGAAGAGACGCTGTACTACTACGCGTTTCCGAGTGAGCACTGGCGGAGTCTGCGAACGAACAACCCACTGGAGAGGCTGTCTGCGCGAAGTGCGACGAAGAACGCGGGCGGTGGGGGCATTTCCGGATGGAAAGTCGGCGTTGATGTTGGCGGCGGCACGATTGCGGCATGTAGCCGGCACGAACTGGGGCATGCGGCGGTATCTGGACATGAACCGGCTATCGGAAGCGAGCGCAGCGGCATGAACGCTCACGAAAAAACTTTCGGCTCCCCCTCGGGGGAGCCGAGCACCACCAGGCCCTATGCCTCAATCGAATGTGCGAAAAAGTCTGGACACTACCATCGGACGCCAGAGGATCTCATTCGTTTCTGGCTCGGTCACGCAGACGAGACGGTCACGGACGGGTATTCGAAGCTAGCGGAAGACGTGGAATACAGAAAACAAGTCGCGGCGGAAGTGGGGCCGGGTTTTGAGATTTCCGCGCAAAAGCCCGTTGTTGTACCCAATGTACCCAGTTTTGCGCTTTCTGTCGTTCAGGAAAATGTTGCGTAAAGTACAGATTCGAGAGGGGAAAAGATGGTCGGGGCGAAAGGATTTGAACCTTCGACCTCCTGGTCCCGAACCAGGCGCGCTAGCCAGGCTGCGCTACGCCCCGACGGCCACGCTCCGCCACACCATCGACCTGAGCGCAAACAAGAGCTTACCACAGCCTCGGCATCGCATCCATACCGCCAAGATCAAGGTTTCCCGCCTATCGAATCGATAAAACAACACTCCGCTTCTTTGCGCTCGGCCGAGCCAATTCTCAACGATTGACTGTCGATTTTTCAACTCAATCCACATAGGTAGGCGGTCGCCCACTTTCCCTGTCACAGCACCGTACGAACGGGTCGCGTATACGGCGGTTCAGCGGATTGAGCTACTGCTTGCCGAACAGTTTCAGCGCCGGCTGTCGGATAGTAAGCGTGGACTGTAGACCGTCTTGACGAGTTGTTTGGTTTACTACGCAGCGTGGAGCGAGTCTGAAGCAAGTTCTGCGGCGAGGTTCCAGGGCAAGAGCTCGTCGATGCGGTTGATGGGATGGTCGGCGATACGTTCCAGGACGTTCCGCAGATAAGCCTCGGGATTTAGACCGTTAAGTTTGGCGGAGCTGATGAGGCTATAAATCGCCGCGGCGCGCTCGCCCCCAGCGTCTGATCCGTTGAATAAATAATTTTTTCTTCCCAACACCACGGCACGCAAGGAACGTTCTGCGGCATTATTATCGATCTCGATGCGGCCGTCATCGCAGTAGCGCAGCAGCGCGTCCCATCGTCCCAGCGCATAGCGAACAGCCAGCGCCGTGTCGGACTTCCTCGATAGTTTCCCTAACGTCTCCTCCAGCCATTGTTTTAGGGATTTGATCAACGGTCGACTACGCATGTTGCGGATCTCACGACGCTCCTCTGGGAGACGTCCATTAATTTCCTTTTCGATGGCATACAGTGCCGCGATACGTTCTACGGCCTCAGCGGCAACCGGAGATTTGTGAGCGACCAGCAGGTCGTAGAACTTCCTGCGGACGTGCGCCCAACAGGCGGCTTCCTGGATACGACCGCCTTCGTACACCTTCTCGTATCCCGCATACGCATCCGCCTGCAGCGTACCGCTAAAGTCGCGCAAGTGCGCCTGCGGATGTTCTCCCTTGCGATCCGGCGTGTAGCAGTACCACACTGCCGGGGGCGTCGCATCGCCTGCCGGCCGATCGTCCCGCACATACGTCCACAGTCTCCCTGTTTTGGTTTTGCCGCGGCCCGGCTCGAGCACCGGCACCGGCGTGTCATCCCCATGAATCTTGTCGCCGGCCATCACATGACGGCGCAGCGCTTCGACCAGTGGCGCGAGTAATCGGCTCGTTCCTCCCACCCAGTCCGCCAGTGTCGAGCGATCCAGCTCCACGCCTTCCCGAGCATAGATTTCCGACTGACGATACAGCGGTAAGTGATCGCTATACTTCGAAACTAACACGTGGGCGAGTAGTCCGGGACCAGCCATACCACGCTCGATCGGGCGACTCGGTGCTGCCGCTTGCACGATGCGATCGCAACCCGCACAAGCCAGCTTCGGGCGAACCTGCCGGATCACCTGGAAGCGCACTTGCACGTACTCCAGGATTTCGGATACATCTTCGCCCAGTGGTTGCAATGCTCCGCCACAGTCCGGACACTCCTTTTGCCGTGGCATATACTTACGCGTTTCGCGTGGCAGGTGCTCCGGCAGAGACCGCCGCACCGGTGCTGGCACGGGCTGGTTGGATGGTCGCGCAATGCGAGCCGCGGTCTTTTCTGCTTGGCTCATTTGCAGTTCTTCCAGGCGCAGTTCGAGTTGTTCGATCTGACGATCGAGCTTCTCCGAAGAGCGCCCGAACTGCATGCGCCGCAACTTGGCAATCAGCAGTTTTAAATGCTCGATCTCCGCGTCGCGCGAAGCCAGTTGCTCGCGCTGCGCGAGGATCTCCTCTTGCTGGGTGGTGAGCTGTTTTTGGTGGGAGAAAACTTGTTCTTGCAGGGACAGGATCAGGGACTTCAGCGCTTTGGAATCCAGTTGCTCAAGATCGCGCGGTGTGGCGGCATCCATTGCACGGCAATATACCGCACTTTTTTTACAGCATGATGAAAATGCTTCAGAAAATAACAAAATAAAAATAAATCTTCTCTTTCACACCGCCATCTGCGGATCGTAGCTGCGTACCGGACGTCTCCAGTCGATGCCCTCGAGCAACATGGATAATTGTGCGGGCGTGAGTGCTACCGTTCCGCTGGTGGCCTGCGGCCAGATGAATCTCCCGCGCTCCAGTCTCTTCGCGAACAGACACAACCCGTCACCATCGAACCACAGCACTTTGATCAAGTCACCGCGACGACCGCGAAAAACGAAGACCTGACCTGAGAATGGATTTTCCTGAAGGGCCGTCTGGACCATCCCGCTCAAACCAGTAAATCCTCGACGTAGATCCGTAACTCCGGCGGCGATCCAGATGCGCGTTCCTGCCGGCAGCCCGATCATCCCAGCAAACACTCGATGGCCGTACGCAACACCACCAAGTCCACCTTCCCGGCTACACGAACCGTCCCTTTGCTGAGCTTGATCTCCAGCGACCCAGCCGCGGATGACGAAGATACCGATTTAGCGCACGCGTTATCCGACACAATTACAGGCAGGAGCTTGCTAAGCTGAGTCTTTCCGAGCCGTCCTTCGCGATACTTCTTGCGCCAGTAAAAAACCTGATTGGCGTTGACGGCATGCCGCCGCGCTACGCGAGCCACCGACGCCCCAACTTCTAACGTCTCTTCAACGATTCGTCGCTTCTCTTCGACCGATCTCTTCTGCCGCTTCTTTGCCTGGCTGGCGACCGCTACGGTCAGCTGCTCGGAAGTGTCCACTTATCCCTCGTGGACACTTAGCGATGTGCCCACAACTGGCAGCATCCTTAATTACTCACACTTCGTCCACACAGTTCAGACCAGACGCTTACGTCGGATATGCTCGGCACACCTTAACAAAAACAAAACCGCCGGGACACTTTCGTCTCCCGGCGGTCACTTATCTAGTTTAGCCGTTCGCTAGAACTCGAAGCGCAACGCGAACTGCATTACGCGCGGGTTCGTCAGCAGCCCTGTATAGTTGCCGAATGAGCTCGAACTCGTTAGCGACAAGCTAAGGCTCTGCACGTCAAACCGTGTCAAGTTCAGCGCATTGAACACATCCCAACGGAATTGCAGCGAGCGGGATTCCTTTATTTTCCACCGTTTGCTTAGACCGAGGTCCAATCCCGCAAAGCCATCGCCCCGCAGGCTGTTCCGGTTTCCTACCTGCCCAGGAAGATCCGCTGCGAACGAATTGTTGAGTACACTTTGCGCCGTTGCAGTGTCTCCAAAGATGTTGACGGTGCCGTCGGGCGTCTTGACCGCACCGTGCGTCTGCACTGGCGCAATCTGTGTTGCGTACCCGGAGAGTTCCCAGTTCGTCGGCCACTGCTGACCGTTGCCGACTCCGATGGGGAACCCGCTGGTCCATCGTGCCAAGCCCGACAACTGCCAGCCGCCGATGATCGCTTCGGTGACGCCGTGAGCATCGGTGCCAATCCAGTGCCCCTTGCCGAACGGCAGTTCTGCAATCCAGTTGGCGTTCACCTGGTGGGTCAGATCGAAATCTGACACCGCGCGCAACGCTTTCGGATCCCAGGGATTGATGACCTGTCCGCCAAGCCCCCCTTCGTCGCTGATCCGGCTTGCATCGGACGAGATGTCCATCGACTTCGAGTAGGTATAGTTGAAGTCAAATTGTAGGCCATGGCTCATGTGCTTCTGTAAGTTGACCTGCAATCCGTTGTACGCCGCCGCCCCAATCGAACGCCAAGCGTACAGCGCCGCGAATTGTGGATCCACGAAGGTGTATGGACCACCCTTCGCATACAGGGGGTTGCCGGTGGCCGGATCGGCAAGGCCGAAGCCTTGATCCAAGAACTGCACCGCAGTGGTCTCGTTGTTGGCAAAGCAGGAAAATAGATTATAGGCGGCCTGCAATTGATTGGGGGCATTGCCCGCTCCGCAAAAGCTCGGCGTCGCATACATCCCGGACGGTGAAGCCTGCAGAATGTCGGTCCAATACTGCGCTGTTGGACCAACGGTTGTCGGCGTAATCGAACTTACCGGGGTCCCAGCCCGGTACAACTTCGCCAACGCCTGGACCGCGCTGTAGTAATCCACATGTGTCGCGGGATCTACGAGATCGAGCGGGGCCGCAACGTCCTCTTGCGACAGCAACCGGTGCGACAACCGCCCCACATAAGACACTTGTAAGGCAAGGTTGTGTCCCAATTCCCGTCCTACCGATAAGTCGATGGTGTAGGAATAGGGGGTTTTGAGCTTGTTATCCATTCCGAAGTAAACAGCATACGATCCCGTGTCTCCGTCCAGTCCGTTCGGGAAGGTCTGCGGAAATGTTCCCGGGGGTGCCGGCGAGAGCAGGGTCATGCCATTCAGATCGACGGTCGGGATGGCGCCCGGTCCCGTCAGTGCCGTAGCGCGCGGAGCAGACGCGGGTGTCTCGACGCCGCCCGTGTTTGTCAGCGTCGTTGACAGTCCAAACGACCCGCTCTGGTCGAACGTCGCCAACAACTCAGGTCCAATGCGGTCGTAGACCATGCCAAAACCGCCGCGGATAACGGTCTTGTCGTCGCCGAAAAGATCACCTAACAACCCGGAGTGACCTCGCGGTGACCACGCAAACGCTACGTGCGGTCCAAAATCTTTCGTATCCCAATTGTAGAACCCTGGTTTGCCGTTTGCCGGACCGCCCAGGTCAAAGCTCAGGCAGCATTGTGCCGAGGAGGGATCGCCCTGTAGCATCCCGGCTCCCCGCGCGGCAAAATAGTCGCTCAAGCTTTTGTTCGGCGTCACCTGTAGTCCATTGGTCTCCCACGGCGGCGAGAACAGCGAGTAGCGCAGTCCCAGAGTCAGCGTCAATGTCGGTTTCACCTTCCACGCATCTTGCGCGTACATCTCGTAGGTGTCCGTTGCAAAACGCCGCGTTACCGGCGCTCCATCGGGCAGCACGCTCCCACTCTTCGTGTAGTTGTACTGCGCGTTCACTTGCGTGACCATCCCGATCAGAGCTCCCAGCGGGTAGTCGTAGCTGTTCCCGAAGTTTGGATCTACGGCCGGATAGGCCGGACCCGTGCACGGTCCTGCCGTTACTGAGCAGCCTGGATCGAAGTGCCCCGGAACGCCGGTATTAGCCAATGCAGCAGTATCCAACCACGAGGGATTGTCAGAAGCCGATGTGAACGAGTTTGTATTGTTGGTCTGCGGATTCCGAAGGAGGTTTATGCTCCCGCCGAATGCGAACGTGTGCTTTCCCTTGATCCAGGAAATATCATCCACGAAGTTGTGCACCGGAACCTGATAGTCATTGGTATTGGTCACCGCCAGCGCCGAGTTGTTCGTGCCCTCGTTGTCGTTCAGATTGCGGAAAAACAGCTGGTCCTGCGTCTGGTTTCCGATCTCCCCGAGGCTCTGCCGCGTGTACCCGTAACGGAAGTTGTTCACCAGATTCGGCCGTAACACTGCCACGTACCCCACCGAATAGCCCTTACTGTAATCCACCGACGAGAGTTCCGGGGGCTGGCCCGGCAGATACGGAACGCAAGCCTGCGTGCATGCGCCATTGGTATCATTACGCAACGCACCGCGCCAAAAGATCGAGTGGTTGTTCGTGATCTTGTAGTCCGCGCGTGCGATGTACCAGTTCGTATCGATCGCCAGAGGTCCCTTAAACCGGTAGCCAACGAAGTTCAGGCCGTCCCCCACCGAGTTGTCGTTCGCGGTAAACGGCGCAAACGTCTTGAAATACGGAATCACCACGCTCGTGCTTACGCCTATCCCCTGCGGGTCCATACCCTTAATTTGCGATGGACCGAGTCCAAAGTCTCCGGCCGGCACGGCGTGCGTCGTGGTCAATCCTTGCACGTTTCCACCGGGGCATGCCGTCGGATCGGCACACGGATACTCGATCACGCCATCTTGCAATGCGGCGCTCGGAATGACGCGCACCACGCTCTGATCTTCCCGCTGCCGGTGGCCTTCATAATTTATGAAGAAAAACAAGCGATCCTTCTTGATCGGCCCGCCCAGCGACCCTCCGAAATTGTTGCGCAGCAGTCGGGGCGGGGTGTTTGGTTCGCCGCTCTGCAGTTCCGCGAGCTTGATGAAATAGTCGTTCGCGCTCGTCCCGGTGCTGCGGTGCGACTCGAACAACGATCCGTGGAATTCGTTGGAGCCGCCCTTGGTGACCAATGCGACTTGCGCACCCGAAGACCGCCCTTCGTCCGCGTTGTAATTCGAGGTCGTTACCCGGAACTCTTGCACCGAATCCTGCGTAATCGGCAACACCGAAGTAAATGCATACCCCTTTGTGTCCGCGTTAACGTCCACTCCATCCAGCGTTATGTTGCTCTGATCGCTTCGCGCGCCGTTAACCGCGCCGTTCCGCGTGTCGTTGTCCTTGTTAATATCCGGGCGGTTGCCTGTGTATGCCACGCCTGCTTGCAGCGAGAGCAGTTCCGGCACGTTGCCCGCTTCCAGCGGCAACTCCAACACCTGTCGTGTACTGAACGCCGTTCCCAACGATGCGTCGGTGGTGTTCAATGTCTCGGTCTGCGCCGACACTTCAACGGTCTGCGCCGACGATCCGATCTCCATGGTCACGTTCACCGTCGCCGGCGTGTTCACCAGCAGTTGTAAGTTTCTCCGTTCGTATTTCCGGAATCCAGGTGACTCCACCGTGAGCGCATACCCCCCGGGTTGTAAGGCCAAAAACTCAAACTCGCCCTGCGCTCCGGTCGCCACGCTTCGCTGCGTTCCTTGATCCACACTGGTTATCGTCACCTGCGCCGCTGTAATGCTCGCGCCACTCTTATCCGTCACAACTCCGAGTACCGAAGTTGTTCCGGTCTGCCCCCATGCTCCAGCCGTCGCAAAAATACATACCGCCACACCCGCAGCAAAACTCAAAATGAGATGCCGTTTCATAGAGGACCACTCCTTTCGAGCACCATTCCATGGTTTTTTTGTCACACTAGGGGGGAGTGCTCCGGACGGGGCACTTTCAAGTCGCGGAAAACGTTGTCTCCGCAACGCCAGATCGGTTCGTTCTGACTCCGGGCAACCTTAACCCACCACTCGACTCACAGACCGTTGAGATACCTTCTAAGGCAGAATGGCAGGTTATGTCAAGACATGTATTTAAATGCAATCGAACCGAATAAGCGATGCTCCGCAAAATCGCTCGCCAAATTGGCCGGAAACTCCTGTTCGCTCGAGGGTTACGTCTTTGGTACTTATAGTACTCGGCTAGCCCTACCTCCGGCGCTCGCCACTCCAGACCTAAAAATCCTAAAGCCCTTCTATCCCAACTATCTTTTATTCTCACCAACATGACCACTTCAACCGTCTTCCCTTCTCGCTTGTCTTTCGCCCTGTGCCGGTTCCCGACTCCTCGAGTCCAACTCCGATTCCGTCTTCTGGACCTCTAACTTCTAATTTCTGCGTTCAAACACCGCCTTGGCCGCTTGCAACCTCTTCATCACCATTTCCTTCTCCGCCGCCGAATTCCAGTCCGGATATCGCGCACTCGCCCCGATCACCCGCTCCATCCAATCCACAAAGTATTTGGCATCCTCCAAAGACCATGGTTTCTGCCCGGCAACCGTCACGTAGATCGGACTAGTACTCGCATAAACATAGTTCTCCAGCACCGGATACTCCGACCGATCACTGGAAGCCCGCAGCAGACACCACCCGCTTTCCGACAACTCTACAGTTCCGCTCACGTCGGCCGCATCGCGCGGACCTTTTAGCGTCAAATTTTGAACCGAATATGGAGTGCGTCGGTCAGCCGCAGCCTTCCCGCCGTAGCAGACCAACTCAAAATGATCCACCGGCACAATCGATCGCAGGTGAGCTCGGAACGGTACCGCTCCCGGCGGCCCATCAAACTTCAACTCCCCGCCGATCCCCTGGCCACCCAGCGAAAAATCCAACAAGGGACCGTTTGTGGCAAACGTGTGCCCCTTCTTCAGCTCTTCGAGGAACGACTCGACCTTCACCGGCCCGGGCGGCACCCGTGCGTACACTCGATCTATTCCCACCGGCCCGCGCAGCGACGCAAAATTGGCCATCGCGTCGGTTCCCGCTCCAGCCGGGATCCGAAATCCCAAATCCAGCAATCGATACCAAACTTCGGCCGTCGACCGGTAATCGTTGAATCCTACAATTTCCAGATAATCCACTTTCCCCAACGCCACGTCGGCGGCAAACTCCTCTGGTGTGTCTTCCTGCACTCGCGGAATATTTGCGGGGTCTTCGTCAAAGGGATGTGCGTAGCCAACCACCGCACCTCGTGCGTGCGCCATGTCACTAACATCCGCATCCATCGGAAACAAACTCGCCGCCGCCGTTCCCGGATAGCCCGCGTACCCTGGCAACAATAGGTTGTCCCGAATATTCAACAGGTCCAGGTGCCCCCACTGCGTCGTGTGAAATTCCTGTCCGTGTACCACCAGCGTCCTTCCGTTTGAGGCACGATCCACTTGCTTTCCCGCGTACTCGATATCCGGAATCCGCTGCTCCTTGTTGACAATCAAATTGTTTACGATGTTCAGGTTTTCCGCTTCCGCCTGCAAAACCAGATGCGCCGGGGTATTACGGTACTCTCCCCCATAATTCATGTGCACGTGCAGATCGCTGCTCACCCATTGGCCGCCGCTCAGCCCCCTGCCTGTTCTTGCCGAAGCCACCGCCAGCGGTCTCAACTTCACCGTAACCATTTCGGCCTGATCTTCCCGGGCTTCCATCGTCTGGTGCTCGATGGCATATTCGAATCCTTTCATCACCTCGAGACGGATCTTGCCGGCCGGAACGTTGACCTCGTCGACCCCGCTCGACGGAAAATAGTGCGCCTCAAACGCCCGCTCTTTTCGGTCGAACCCTGCGTCTCCGCTGAGCCAAGAATTCTCCGGCGCATAGAATCGTCCCGCTTCATCGGTTACCGACACGCGCGCGGCCGTAGTTGCGCCATCCGGATTCAGAATTCGCAGTCGCAGTCGCGCGCGGGGTCGCAAATACTTCCGCTCGGTCACTGCCAGCTTTCGCTGCGTCCCGCCGGGAATCCGCTGCAGCCACAATTCCGTGTTCCCGCTGCGGTTGGAGATAAATGCCAGCTGCGCTCCATCGGGCGACCATCGCGGGTAGGTGTTCGTCCCAATCGCCGTACGAAATCGGAAACGCGTCGCCGCCATTCCCGGGCAAAAGCCAAAGTTGATGCCACTGCCGTCCCAAGTACGAGCTGTAAACAATCTTCGTTCCATCCGGAGAAAAATCCGGCCGCGCCTTCCAGGTCGTCTCCTCGTAATGAATCTCACGCGGTTGCGCTCCTGGCTTCGCTTTCATGCGCCAGAAACCCCCGGTACCGTAAATATGGCCCCGGTTCGAAACAAACAGAATCTCTTCCCCGTCGCGCGACCAAACTGGATTGATTTCCGTGTCGTAGGCCGCATAGTAATATCGCGGCAGCGAGCTTCTGGTCTCCTCCGTCAACCGCTCGACATTTTCAAGCCCGGCGTCCCGCACGTCCGCCGCAAATATGTGAAACCGTTTGTTGTACGCCGTGGAAACATAGACAATCCGCTTTCCATCCGGCGACCACCGCGGCTCGACATTCACCGCCCCGCCTTCGGTAAGCTGCCGCGTCTTTCCTGTCGCCAAATCGAGAAACCACAACTCGATCGCATCTTTTTGATACGAGCTGTACACCACCGACTTCCCGTCCGGCGACCAATCCGGCTGGTAGTCGTATCCCGGCCCGTCGGTCAACTGAAGCGCATCGCCCGAGTCAATTTTCTGCCGCCACAGTGAACCCGCCATCGAATACACCACTTCGCGTGAATCCGGCGACCAAGCCACGCTGCTCGGCCCGCTGGTCAACTGCGGAAGATACATCTCGCGGTAGTAGTAAGGATGAGGAAGATCAATCTGCGGAAGAACGGGCCGCCGCTGCCCCGCTGCCGGCAAAGCGAAAATCAAAATACAAGACGCGAAAAAAACACTCGTACGGGCACAGCATTGCTGTGTCCTTCTTGTGCAGCTTCGAATGTTCAAAATTAGATCGCCCCGGTTGGCTCGTGCCCGTTCACACCATCCGCCTACGCCAAACCCGCCTTCGACAGCGGCAACTCACGAATCCGCTTTCCCGTTGCGCTGAAAATCGCATTGCACAATGCGGGTGCAAACGCCGGCAACCCCGGCTCGCCCACGCCGCCCGGAGGCGCATCACTCGCAACGATGTGTACATGCGTCTCGCGCGGCGCGTTGTTCATCCGCGCCATCTGGTAATCGTCGAAGTTCGATTGATCGATCACGCCGTTCGTCGCGGTGATCTCTCCGAAAAAAGCGATGCTCGTGCCCATGGTGGCTGCGCCCTCAAACTGATTGCGCACCATTTCCGGATTGACGACGGTGCCCGCGTCCAGCGCCGTGTCCACACGATCGATGTGCGCGCGCCCGGCGTCATCGACGTGCATCGTGACGACCGAAGCGACATAAGTCAAAAAACTACGATGCATCGCGATTCCCATGCCCACGCCGTTTCCAAGTTTTTTCTTGCCCCAACCCGATCTCTCCGCCGCTAACTGCACCACGCGCCGGAACCTCGCCGTGTCAATCGGATACTGCGCGTAATCGCCGTCGTAATTGGTGTAATCCTTGGGCAACTCGGCTTTCGGCACGATCCGGTCCGGCCCCAGCAGCGCCAGCGTGTACTCCACCGGATCTTGTCCGGCCGCGTGCGCAAGCTCATCCGAAAACGACTGGATCCCGAACGCGTGATAAATGTTCGCGACCGAACGGAACCAACCGATGCGCACGTGGGCCGGCGCCGGCCCGTTCTCCGAACGATGATTGGGAATCGCAAACGGCAGATCGCTGAATCCCAGTCCAAGTTCGTCCGGTGCCGAATACACTGCGGTCGCGTCAAACGTCGATCCGATCGGCGGGAACACCGTGCGCTGCAACCACGCCGTCGGCTTTCCGTCCGGTCCCAGCATCGCTTTCATGTACATCGCCGACACCGAATGATACGAGTCAAACTTGATGTCGTCCTCGCGGCTCCAGACCACTTTCACCGGCTTTCCGGTTTTCTTCGCCAGCACCGCCGCTTCTACCGCGAAATCCGGGAATGATTTCCTGCCGAACGCCCCGCCCAGCAGCGTGACGTGCACCGTCACATCTTCTTTCTTCGCCCCAACGGCCGCGGCAATCGCGTCGCGCGCCCCCACCGGGCTTTGGGACGGCGCCCAAACCTCCACTTTGCCGTTGTCATGGTAAACGCCCAGCGCCGCGGGCGGTTCCATCGAAGCATGCGCCAGCAGCGGTGCGTAATACTCCGCCTCCACCACTTTGCCGCCCTTCGCAAACGCCGCATCCACGTTGCCGACTTCGCGTACCACTTTTCCGGGCTTCCGCGCCGTCTCCGTCAATTCTTTCTTGAACGCATCCGAGTTGTAGACGTCGTGCGGGCTCGTCCCCCATTCCACTTTCAATTTCTTTCTTCCTTGCATCGCCGACCAGGTACTGTCGGCCAGCACCGCGACGCCGCCGAGCGCCTGATAACCCACTGGCGGCTTGAACGTATCGATCGTCTCGGTCTGCTTCACGCCTGCAACGGCTAGAGTTGCTTTGTTGTCGATCGATTTCGGCGAGCTGCCCATCACCGGCGGGTGCATCACGCTCGCGTACAACATCCCGTCCAAGCGCACGTCCTGGCCGTAGATGCCTTTGCCGGTGCACAAATCCTTCAAATCGTAGCTCGCGGCATCTTTCCCGATGTATCGCCACTCGCTACGCGGTTTCAGTTTCAGTTCTTCCTTCTTCGGCACTTCCAATTTCGACGCCGCATCGGCGAGCTCACCGTATCCCAGCTTCTTTCCGGAAGTCTTGTGCACGACCATGTGCGGCTCTGTCGAAGCATTCCCCCGCCGGCACACCCCACTGCTGCGCCGCCGCGCGCACCAGCATCAATCGCGCCGTAGCACCCGCTTCGCGCAGCGGAATGAAAAAACTCACGACAGAGTGCGATCCATCCGTATCCTGGTCGCCATATTTCTCGTCTCCCGTCCCCTGCACCACCTTCACTCGCCCCCAGTCGGCATCCAGTTCGTCGGCAACAATCCGCGGTAGCGAAGTGCGCACGCCGTTACCCATTTCCGATCGGTGCGCGATCACGTACACCGTTCCGTCCGTATCGATCGCCAGATACACGCTCGGGTGCAGCGGCGCCTTCGTCATCGGCCCTGTCGGATCGAGCGAGGTCAGGTCTCCGCCCGCCGCCAGCAATTTCTCAGGCATCAGGCTCACGCCGAGCACAAACGCGCTCGTACTCGCCATCCCCTTCAGAAATCCACGACGGCTCAAATTTTCGATGTTGATCACCGGTGCCTCCCAAACTTCGCTACCTGGCGCCGCTTGTCGATGGCGACCCGATTCGTCTCGCATTGTACCGCACCATCCTACCGCCAAACCCGCACCGTGCAACACCCATCGCACGGGCTGCCAAGCGATCAAACAGCCCAGTCAACAAGCTCGTGTCGCGGGCAATACCGCCAGATCTTTCAGCGTTGTGGCGGCTTCGAGACGGTCCAGTTTTAAACGCGCTGAACGGTCAAAACCAAAGAATTCCCTGACTCTTTTTCCAGTTGCGAAATCTCGCTTTTTTTGCTCGATTCAACCGATGTTGCGATTTTCCCCGTACACGGGCAAGCTGAAGGCCGCGAACCAACGCGCCACCATGTCAACCGAGCACGCAACCAAGTCCGCCGAATTCATGCGCCGCGCTATCTCGCTGGCGCTCGAAAACATACGCTCGGGTGGGGGCCCTTTCGGCGCCGTGATAGCCAAAGAAGGTCGAATTGTAGCGGAAGGCGTGAACCGCGTGACCGCTAACAACGATCCAACTGCGCACGCCGAAGTCGTGGTCGTCCGCGAAGCCTGCCGCGCGCTTTCAGACTTTCAGCTTGCCGGCTGCGACCTCTATACTACCTGCGAACCCTGCCCGATGTGCCTTGGCGCGATTTATTGGGCGCGCATTTCGCGCGTCTTTTACGGCGGCACCGCCGGCGACGCCGCGGCGGCGGGATTCGACGACGCCTTCATCTACAAAGAACTGAAGCACGCCCACGAATCGCGTCGTATTCCGATGACCCAACTCCTTCGCGATGAGTCCCTCACTATTTTCTCCGCCTGGAAAAAACTCGAGAGCAAAATCGAATACTAAGCAGCCCACCGCATGGCCAGAGCGGCAGTCCTCGTTCTTTGTTTTCTCGTTATTCCGTTACGTCGTTGCTTCTTTACTTCGTCCTTCACCTTCAGGCCACGATCCCAGCGCCCGCCGCAGATCGATCAGCTGGCCTAGGTGATAGGAATTATGGTCGGCGAGGACCAGAGCTTCGCGCATGATCGTTTGCCCTTCGCCGTGCGGAATGGGCACGTGCAGATTCGTGCGCCGGTTTTCGATCAGGCGAATCATCTCCCGCAGGTCGCGCCGAAACGCATACATACTGTCGTTCCATTCCTCAGCCGTTTGCGGACCTGGCGTTTTCGGCCAATACCCTTCCGGGAAATCCGGTGAGACATGGTTCGGGTTGCGGCTGAATTCGAGGATGTCCCACTGTGCGATGCGGGCATGCTCGAGCAGTTGCCAGCCGGTGTGCGGCAAGCCCTGCGCGTACGTTCCCCGCTTCGCTTCGGGAAACCCTTCCAGCGCATCCATAAAATGCACGTGCGCGCCACCACCCTTCAGCAGGTAGGAGATTTCCGCTCGCACTGCCGCGTCGCTGTTTCCATTTTCCTTCTTCTTGCTCGGACTGCTCTTGGCGGCTTTCGTGGATTTCTTTTTCTTTGGCTTCTTCAACGCTATTTCTCCGAGACGAGCACCGTTTGCGGCATATCCGGTATCTGGTGCAGCGTCGTCTTCGCGAAACCCGAGTTCTGGAAGATCTTATCCAGTTCGGCGAAGGTGTAACTGTCCCCGGCATCCGTGTTCGCAAGCATGACCAGACTGAAGGCAGCGGGAATCTGCGGCGAGACGCGGTCGTCGTTGGGCACAAATTCCAGCGTGATCGCTTTACCCCCGGGTTTCAGCGCGGCGTGCACGCGGCGCACGAGTTTCTCGCAGCCCGGCGGATCGAAGTGGTGAAGGATATTCGTGAGCAAAATATAGTCGTATCCCTCGCCAAATTCGGTCTCGAAGGCGCTGCCGGGCCGCGTACTGAACTGCTCTGCCACGCCGAATTTCTTGGCGTTTTCCTGCGCTACGCTCACGACCGCGGGCCAGTCCAGCGCCACGATCCGAGCTGCCGGATTTCTACGCGCAATCGTGATTCCATACATGCCGTGTCCCGCTGCGATGTCCAGCACCCTCACCGCTTTGCCTTCTGGCGCGCCAATCAGTGCCGCGATGAACTCTGCGCCCGGAATCGCCAATCCCGCCATCGATCTTGCGAACTCGACCCAGAAGTGGTCATGGGGCTTGCTGTTGTCTCCCTGTTGCGTCGCCGATCCGCCCTTGCGTACCGCTTCGGCGAGGGCGCCAAAGCTTTCCCGATGCATGTCGGCGGCCAGAAAGTTCGCCATCGCACCTATATATGCGGGCGAACGGCGATCCAGAAACACGGCCGAGTCCTGCGGGAGCGCGTAGCGGCTCTTTTCCTTGGTCAGGAAACCAAAGATGGTCATGTAATCGCACAGCGTGCGCACACCGCGCTCGGAAGCGCCAACGGCTTTTGCCAGCGAGCTGACTTCATTGGCGCCCTCGCCAATCTTGGTGAAAATGTCGAGCTGGATCGCCGCTTTCAGTGCTTCTGTCTGCTGAAACGCGGTGAGCGTGCTGAAAATGCGCTCTGGTGAGGGTTTTGCTCCGTGGGATGGCGTGGCCATTGGATAGGCTCCTCCGTTTTACGCGTGGTCGCGGCGTCATTATACATGGGCCCTGGCATCCCGCCGCCCCGGTAGCGCCGGCTTGCTCAGAGCCTCGAAGGGCATCCTGCCGGTTCCGGCTCCCTTTCTTCCGCTTGTTTCCAAACCATTGCCGCGGACCGCATGCGCTGGCATACTTCTCGACCAATGAAAAGCGAATATCACCGCTGGCATTCGCCGCGACTCGGCATCGACATGGGCGTGGTGGTTTACGGACACTGGGGCGGCCCGCTGGTAGGTTTTCCAACCAGCGCCGGCGACGAGTGGGAACTCGAAGGCCAGGGCATGATCGGCGCGCTCGCCGATTTCATCGAAGCCGGAAAAGTAAAAGTCTTCAGCGTCAACTCCATCAACGGCCAAAGCTTCTACAATCGCGGCGCCCACCCGTTTCACCGCAGCTATGTGCAGTCCGTCTTTGACTCCTACCTGCGTGAAGAAGTCGTCCCCTTCATCTGGGACAACTGCAAATCCCCAGGCATCGGCATTTCGACGATGGGCGCGTCGTTCGGCGCGTACCACGCGGCGAATTCGTTGTTCAAGCATCCCGACGTGATCAAGCGCTGCTTTGGAATGTCCGGCGTCTATGACCTGAAAAACTTCATGGACGGTATGTACGACGACAACTTTTACTTCAACAATCCCGTCGACTACCTCGCAAATCTGAACGACCCCTGGGTTTACGGCCAACTAGCCACCTGCGACATTCACATAACGACCGGCACAGGCCAATGGGAAAACAGCGGCCCGACGTACCGTTTATCCCAGATTCTTTCCAGCAAAGGCATCCGCCACTCGCTAGACGATTGGGGCCCCCAGGGCGGCCACGACTGGCCCTACTGGAAGAACCAAATGCGCGAATACGTCGGGCGCTTGTTTTAGGTCCACTCATCGGGAGTAGTTATGCTCTTCGGGGAGGGCACGCCTTCAGCCGTTAAACCGACAATCAGGCGAGTCCCAAATGGTCGAGCTGGTATTTCCCCTTTGAGATGATCTGGTCCGTGTCGATCCAGACGTCGCAGTTGCGCGTCAATACGTCCACGTGTGTCTTGGATTTCCAGTCGGCATGGGTCTGGGTGCCGTAGGGGTCGCCGAACGCGATGTGGACGCCAGGAAATTTCTCGTCCTGAAGCAGAATGCCGATCATTTCCGACAAGCCAAGATTGGTGCCGAAGGCGAGCTCGCCGACGCGGTCGCTGTTTTCGTCCGTGTGGCAGTACTCCCAGAATTCCTGTTCGAGGTCTTTGCGGTCGCAGTGGACTTCGACGAGGCGGGCGTTCTTGATCTTTAGCGTGAGCGGCGTGGATTGCAGGTCGCCGTATTTTCCGTTGAAGTGGTCGCCTGCAGTAGCGTCGCAGACGAAAGTGCCGTCCACGGTCGCCGGAGTCGTAAAAACCTCTCCCGCCGGAAGGTTCGACCAATAGCGCGGACTGATCAGGCCACTGGTCTTGACCCAATCGAGGCCGCGATCGAAATGTGCAGCAATGGTGGTGCCGGAGTCGGTCTTGACCGTTAGAGTTTGGGCGCGGAGCATGCGGTCGCGGAGTTTGTCGCTGAGGCGATCGACCATTTTGTAGTCGGCGCGCATGCCCTGACGCATGATTTCCGGGGTGACGCCAACCATGTGCGCGTAGCGGATCTGGCGGCGCTCAACGATTTTGACGATAGCCATGCGCGCGCCCAGTTCGCCGGGTTGCGGAGTCATGCACATGACGCCGACATCGGCGGTTTCGAGAGCATCCAGCACAGCAGCAGGCGCGGCCTTCATGGGGCGAGGACCAAAGTCTTCAAGGAGCAGGCCGGTGCAACCGGCGTGGCGTTCAGCGAGCGCTTCGCTCAGGCTGGCAGCGACCAAGCGACTGGCTTCGTCGGCAATGAGAACGACGTGCTCGTTCGGTTTGACGGCCAGGCAAGTTTCGACGGCGTTCTTCGCGCCGGGCATCAGGTCGGGTTGTGCCGGTCCGAACGTCATGGCCATTATATTTTACTGCAACGGCGCGTGATTTGCTTCGGACGTTCGTACTGGAGCTACGGGGATGCCAAAGACCGGCGTTGGAGTGGTGCGCTTCGGTTATGGGCGGGGGCTGACGCGGAAAGCGGGGACTTGGCCGCCTCCGGAGGTTACGTTGGCCAGTCCGGTGGCGCTCAAGCGGGTCAGGAAGCCGGATAATTTGCCGCGATAGAGGTAGGGAGCGAAGTCTACGAGCATGTCTTTGAACTCGACGCTGCTCTGCTGGGTGATGTAGGGGAAGACTTCGCGGCGGATGGGAATGCGTTCCTGGACGATCCAGCAGCCGGCATCGCCGCCGGCTCTAGCGGCGGAGACGGCTTTCTCGGTGGTGGTGTCCCAGGATTGTTCGCTGGTTTCCCAGCCCAGCGTTACGCCGGTGCCGCCGTATTCGTCGCTGGGTTTCATCACCAGATTTTCGCGGCCTTTGCGGATGAAGTCCAAAAGCTCGATGGGCTCGCCGTAGTGCGAAGTGCGAACGTCGGCGACCACTCTGGTCCACGGAATGTGCTGGCGAATGACTTCGCGCTCGTCGTGAGAAAAGAGCTTGGCATTCTGCTCGTCGGTGAGCACCGCGAAAAAGGCTTTCACGTGCGGAATTTTGCAGCGGAAAGTGTTGGCGACGCAGAGGGCATTGGCTTCGTAGGCTTTCACTAACTCTGCGCATTCCTGGGGACGCGCGACGACGTCGTTGATCAACACGCGCCGGTAGAGCAGGTCGATGGTTTTGCCGTGAGCGCTGAGAGTTTTCCCGTTGAAGACGAGTTCGCGCGGGTCGGCCAGAACTACCGGGACGCCCATTTTTTCAAAGCGGGCTTGCAGGATTTCAAATTCGCTCCAGGTCGGAACTTCGCGCCAGTCTACAATGGCCATTTGCGGGCGTTTGGAAGTCCCGCCCCAGTCGATGTAGCTGGCGATCAGCGCATCCAGCAGTTTCGCGCTGAGCGGGTAGCTGTGAACCTCGTACTGTTTGGAAAATTCCGCCATCACCGGGAGTTCGCGAAAAACTTCGGCGAGCGTTTCCGAGTAACCCGCGCCGGCCGGAGCTTCGCCGTTGTACTCCGCAAATTTTAGCGAGTCGGGTAGCAGGAACGCGTCGAGCCGAGAGGACGTGCTCGCCCGGCCATATCCGACCGGAAGACGTGCCAGGCGTTCTTCTTCCGGACGGAGATGGAGTTGCGCGAAAAGGTCGGCGTCGGCCAGAGCCGCGGAGACCACGCGCTCTCCGAGATCGGCAATCGTTTCGGCGACCACGCGAACACGCTGCTCGTCTTCCGGCGAAAGGAAAAACGGACGGAGGAAAGGACAGTGAACGCGGTCGCCGAAGGTGAGCTTGGCGGCGCGCAAGCTGTCAAAGAACTCGCTGGGAAAATTCGGCAGCCTCCGCGAGAGCGGGCTGCAGCAGGTTGTGCCAGCAGTCGGCCGGATTCTGCGCCAGCGATGTCGGCGCCGTGGCCCCGGTCATTTCGTTTTTGCTCCGGCGGGGCCTGTGGACGAGGATGTCGTCGAGGACTGTGCCGCGGCGGCGGATTGTCCGGCGCTGGCGGGCTTGACGGCAGCGAGTCGGGGAGCGCCGATAAAGCCGCTGGCCGCGCCCTTGCCGATCATTTCTTCCCAGCGGGGCCACGAGTTGGAGGCTTGGCCGTTGAGGGCGCGGTCGATGACCAGGTGAGCCATTTGCTCGACGACGTGCTCGAAGTAAAACTCCGTGATGCGGTCGCGTTCGAAGTCGGGCGCCGGGTTGAGGAAATCGATGGCCCAGGGAACGCCATCCTTGATAGCGAACTCGATGGTGTTCATTTCGTAGCCGAGCGCCTGGTTGATGGTGCGGGCGTCCTGGACGATGCGAGCGCCGAGGTCTTTCGACAGGTAGTCGTGCTCGACCAGGTAGCGGCGCTCTTTCGGGTCATAGCGCACGGGGAGAATGTCGGTCTTGCCGAACGTGAAGCACCGCACATACCCGGTGAAGTCGATAAATTCCTGCAAGGTCATGCAGTAAGGCGCGGTTTTGTCGTAGGCAGCGAGCAACTCTTCGCGATTGTTGACCTTGTACACATGCTTCCAGCCGCCGCCAGAAAACGGCTTGAGAATGGCGGGCCGGCCGACATAATCGAGCAACGCGTCCCACTCGATGGGATATTTGAGGTTGTGCAGGGATTCGGAGGTGATGTCCACGTCTTTGGGATAACCCTTTTGCGGGAGAAGAACAGTCTTGGGGATGGCGATTCCCAGCTTGGCGGCGACGGAATAGTTGAAATATTTGTCGTCGGCGGTCCACCAGAAAGGATTGTTGATGACGTAGGTGCCTTGCAACGCGGCGTGTTTCAGATAGCCGCGGTAGTATTCGACTTCGTGAGAGATACGATCGACGATCACGCTGTACTCGGCGCCTTCGTTCATACGGGTGCCGCCGAGTTTGACGAATTCCGCGGCGACCCCGTCAGCTTTGCCGAGTTGATTGACCCTGGCGATGAACGCGGGAGGAAAACTGTATTCGCGCCCGCAAAGAAGACCGACCTTTTTCATGAAGCGCTCCTATGGAAGCCGCAAGGTGCCGAAGATTAGAACATGGCTGAGGGAGAGCGGAAAGCGGCACATTCCGGGCCTCGGGTGGTTGAGGTTCTTTCCGGCGTTGCCGGAATCTCTGATCGGGCATCCTCGTCGGACGCCCTCAGAATGACTGTTTTTCTTTACGCGTCGGCAACTGGCCGATTAAAACCATACCCTGATCAAAAACGCACGTTCTCGGCCGGGCTACGTTTAACCGCACTAATTTATTGCGTGGGCCGATGAAGCTCGCGACTGGGTCACGCCGCCACGAGTTTCTTCCACCAGGTGTTTGACGACGGCTCTCAGGTCGCCGGTTTCCTGGTAGACACGGAGCTGGCGTTCGGCGCTGGTGCCTTCGTTCAAAATGGTGTGCACGTATTCGACGGCGCTGCGGCTGCCAAGGTCGTCGACCACGTCATCCACGAACTCCAGCAGTTCCCTGGCAAGCTCGCGCATGGGAACTTCCACTTCTTTGCCAAAATCGATGAGTTTGCCTTCAATGCCGTAGCGAGCGGCGCGCCACTTATTTTCTTCGATCAGCGCCCGACGGTACAGGCGGAAGCTCATGTTTCGGGTGTAAAGGAAATGTAGTTTGACGATGATCGCCTGGGTGAGCGCAGCGATGGCCACCGCTTCTTCGACCTTGGTGGTGACGTCGCACATGCGGAACTCCAGCGTTCCAAACGTGGGATGCGGCCGGACGTCCCACCAGATCTTTTTGCCGGTGTCGATGCAATTCAGCTTGACCAGCAGATTGGTGAAGTTTTCGTAAGCGCTCCACGATTCGAATTGTTCGGGAATGCCGGTGCGCGGGAAGCGGCGGAAGACGGTAGTGCGGAACGACTTCAACCCGGTATTGCGTCCCATCCAGAACGGCGAGCTGGTCGAAAGCGCGAGCAAGTGCGGCAGGAAGTAGCGCACCATGTTCATCATGTCGATGGTGGTTTGCTTGTCGGGCATGGCCACGTGCACGTGCATTCCGAAGATCAGCAACGAGCGCGCGAGCTGCTGGAGTTCCTCGACGATATTTTCGTAGCGTTCGCCCGGCGAGATCACCTGGTCGATCCAGCTGGAGAAAGGATGCGTCCCTGCGGCGGCGACTTGCAGGCCGACACGTTCAGCGGCGGCCACCAGTTCGCCGCGCGTGCGGTGCATTTCGATGCGCAGCTCACCGACGCTTTCGCAAATTTTCGATCCGGTCTCGACGATCGATTGATGCATCTCGTGCTTTACTTGCTCGACGATGTCGGGCGAAGCAGCGGAGACCAGCTGCATGACGTGAGAGCGGAGCTCGCAAGTCGCAGGATCGATGATTTGGAATTCTTCTTCTACGCCAATCGTGAAGCGGTGAGCCATGAGGTGGCCCTCCGGGGTCGCCTTGGTCTTGCAGGGGACTGAGAAGCGGTATCATACGCCGCTCGGGCGCGAAAATACATCGCGGGGTAAGGGCAGTGGGCTCTTGGGAAGAGCGGCGGCAGATGCCGTGGCTGGGGAAAGCAAGAGCCGGCAGGATGGCGGCGCTACCAGTCGAGTTGCGGATCACGCGGGCACGGCCGTGCCGTGCCCCTACCGGCTAGGCGGCGCCCATGGCGCGGCGCTGCTGGAAGCATTCCCGGCAAAAGACCGGGCGCCCTTGCGTGGGGCGGAAAGGAACCGTGGTGTCCTTGCCGCACTGGGAACACGTGGTCTTGGTCTCGGAGCGCATCTGCGTGCTGCCGTTTGCGCCGCCGCTGCCAACTCCTTCGGCACGCTTGGCTTTGCAACCCTTGCAGCGTTTTGGTTCGTTCTTGAAGCCCTTGTCGGCGAAAAACATCTGTTCGCCGGCGGTAAATACAAATTCAGCACTGCATTCGGAACACTTCAGGACCTTATCGTGAAATTCCATGAGCCGCTCCCCTTGGCCCAAGTCCAGCAGGGGGAAGGGCCGCACCTTGCACCATAGGGCCGGGATATAGGAGTAGCCGCGTTCCGGGGGGAACCGGGCACGGACTCCTGGGCCTGAGGGTACCAGCTGCTACACAACCCCAACTTCTCTGCCTAACTGGGTCTACATCACGGAAGTGCGGCGCTGAGCAGTAGCGAGGAGGGGAATGACGGCCCCGGCCAGGATGACCGGGGCCGCCGAAACATTAGTCCGCTTCCCGACGCTGCTTTTTGCGCAGTCGCTTCCGCGAAAGCGCTTCTTTAGCCCGGCGCTTCTCACCGGGCTTCATATAGAAGCTGTGCTTCTTGATTTCCTTGATGATGTCTTCCTGTTGCACCTTGCGCTTGAAGCGGCGCAAGGCGTTCTCCAGAGATTCACTTTCCTGGATTATGACTTCGGCCACGTTATATTCACCCCCAATCCGGTTCGGATTGGTATCTTGCGGTGTCGTTAAATGAATGGCGCACCGCCCAGGAGATTATCGCATGCTAGCCACTGCGTGTGCACGTGGACAGGTAGATGGCATCTTCTAATCAATTCTGCCCGTGGGTGTCAAGCTATCTTTCGGGAAGAACGGTTCTTGGGGCGAGAAATGGGCCGGACGTTGGCGCTGAAGGTAACTTTACCTAGTTAGTTAACAACGGAACGACGCGCTTTCCGGCTTCAATATCGCCTTGATGATCGGGCGATAAGGGTATTGCGCTGCGAACGAGTTGTGCTGTTAGAATGGCCCGCTTTCGAAACGCGCGGCCTGGAGGTTGACCATGTCCGAGATGCGCGACGCCATAGGAGTTCTCCTCGCAGGTGGGCAGGGTGAACGCCTTTGGCCCCTTACCCGCGACCGAGCCAAACCCGCCGTTCCCTTCGGCGCGCTCTACCGCATCATCGACATCACCCTTTCCAATTGCATCAACTCCGACCTGCGCCGTGTGTTTGTGCTGACACAGTACAAGGCCCTCAGCTTGAACCGCCACATTCGCGCCGGTTGGACGCCGCTGATGGGCTTGGGCGATTACATCGAGGTGCTTCCGCCGCAAATGCGCGTGTCGAACCAGTGGTATCAGGGTACGGCCGACGCGGTGTATCAGAACATTTATTCCATTGGCAGCGAGCACTCCAAATATGTGTTCATCCTGTCCGGCGACCACATTTACAAAATGAATTACGGCCGGATGCTGCAGCAGCATGTGGACTCGGGCGCCGAGGTGACCGTTGCGGTGATCGAGATCCCCGTGCAGGATGCCGCGCGGCAATTTGGGGTCATCGAGGTCGATAAGGACTACCGGATCAAGGGCTTCGACGAAAAACCCGCCCAGCCCAAAGAATCCCCCCACCACGCGGGCTACTGCAACGCGTCGATGGGCATCTACATTTTTAATACTCACCTGATGATTCCGATCTTGCTCGCGGATTCGGAAGACCCCAAGTCCGCGCATGACTTTGGCAAGGATATTCTGCCGCGCATCATTTCCAAACACCGCGTCTTTGCATACAACTTCGTGGACGAAAACCGTAAGGACGCGCTGTACTGGCGCGACGTCGGCACGCTGGACGCCTATTACGAAGCGAACATGGATCTGACTTCGGTGTCCCCGATTTTCAATTTATACGACAAAGAGTGGCCGTTGCGCGGATGGCAGCATCAGTATCCGCCCGCCAAGTTCGTCTTTGCGGACCCCGAACGCATGGGCGTGGCCATCGACTCGATCGTGGCGGGCGGCTCGATCGTCTCCGGAGGCCGTGTGAAGGGCTCCATTCTTGGGTACGACGTGCGTATCAATAGCTACAGCGAAGTCACCGACTCCATCATTTATAACCACGTGAACGTGGGACGCCATTCGCGCATTCGCCGCGCCATCATCGATCGGCACGTCACGCTGCCCGAGCGCACCGAGATCGGCTACGACATGGAAGCCGACAAGCGGCGATTTCATGTCACCGATTCCGGAATCGTAATCGTCGTCCGCCAGGAATCCTTGATCGAAGAACCTGAGACGGTATAGCGATCGACGCCCCCCGCTGATCTCCGCTACGCATTCGCGGACACGGCATTGATGCGCTCCGGCTTGCCCGAGCGTTCAAGGATCATCCTCTGCTATGTTTAAACATCCGGACTGCCCGCGAATTCCCTACGTGTCCCGACTTTTTTCGCGAGAGTCTATTTCGCTTTCTCTTTTCGTTCTGGACCGTGTCGCGGCTCCCGTCTTTTCTGGCGCCTGAGCGCTTGGGGCGCCGAACTGCTGTGCCCCTACAAGGATGTGACGCTTGGGGCGCATCCTTGCCGGCCGCTGGTCTCAAATTCTTCAGGTCGTTGTGACTCCGCGCCCATTCTTCTGTAAAATCATCGATTCGCGTTCCCTGAGGAGAACAATCGATCATGTCCACGAAGATCACTCGAGTTCACGCCCGCCAGGTCATCGACTCGCGCGGCAACCCCACGGTTGAGGCCGACGTATACGTTGCGGGCGCAGTGCGAGGTCGCGCCGCGGTTCCCTCCGGAGCGTCGACAGGAGAGCACGAAGCGCTCGAGCTGCGCGACGCCGACAAGTCACGATATCTGGGCAAGGGTGTGCTCAAGGCCGTCGCGAACGTAAACGGCGAAATCGCGAAGGCCGTCGGGGGGCTGGACGCGGGCGATCAACGGGCGCTCGATAAGCGCATGATCGAGCTCGACGGCACGCCCACCAAATCGCGCCTCGGCGCGAACGCGATTCTTGCGGTTTCCATGGCGGCAGCGCGTGCCGCGGCGAATGCCCAGAACCTTCCGCTGTACAGATATCTGGCCCGCTATTCGACCGATACCTCCGCAAATCTCTTGCCGGTGCCGATGATGAACATCTTAAATGGCGGCGCGCACGCGGACAGTTCGGTGGACTTTCAGGAATTCATGGTCATGCCGATCGGTGCGCCGAACTTTGCCGAAGCGCTTCGCTGGGGCGTCGAGATCTTTCACGCGCTAAAAGCGGCGCTAAAGAAGCACGGTTATTCGACCGCGGTCGGCGATGAAGGAGGCTTTGCGCCGAGCTGCAAGTCGAACGAAGAAGCGATCCAGATCGTGCTCGAAGCGATTTCGGCGGCAGGCTACAAACCGGGCGTGCAGGTGAGCATCGCGCTCGATCCCGCCGCGAGCGAGTTCTACGACAAGGCCAAAGGCAAGTATGTGTTCAAGAAGTCCGACAAGTCCGAGCATTCACCGGCGGAGATGGTCGAATATTGGTCCAAGTGGATTGAGAAGTATCCGATTGTCTCGCTCGAAGACGGGATGGGCGAAGAGGACTGGCCTGGCTGGAAGGAACTCACCCGGAAGGCCGGCTCAAAATCCTCGCCAAAGCGCATCCAACTCGTCGGCGACGACATTTTCGTCACCAACACGGAGATTTTCGCGCGCGGCATCAATCAGGGCATCGCCAATGCGATTCTGATCAAGCTGAACCAAATCGGCACGGTCACTGAAACCATCGACGCCATCGAACTCGCTCGCAAGGCCGGCTATAACTCCATCATTTCCCACCGCTCCGGCGAAACCGAGGACACCTTCATCGCCGACCTAGCCGTGGCCACCGCCGCCGGCCAGATCAAGACCGGTTCGGCCTCGCGCACCGACCGCATCGCCAAATACAACCAACTCCTGCGCATCGAGGAAGAACTTGGCTCAGCGGCACGCTTTCCCGGACGCTCCATTTTCCCGGCCTGAACCATCGCACTCCAGGGGCGCTTCGTGCGCGTTGAATCTCTGGACCCCCATTCGCCGGGAAGGTAACATGCACTCACCTTTCGGGGGTTCAAATGGGCAATCGCTACCGCCATGTCGCCACCGGCGTGGTCGTTCCACTTTTGATCGCGGCATTCGGCTTGTTCGATATGAAGCAAAGGCCGTCGTTCGCCACGTTCCGCGGAGTGGATGTCTTCCAACTGATCGTTTGCGGAATGTGCCTGGGCATCGCGCTGACAGGGTTCATCGAATTCCTTCGCGCCCCGCGCTCGACGTAAAATCATCGAGGTCGCACGCAATTCCCTTATAATTTTTGCTAAACGTAACAGCAGATTTATCCATGCCCGCCGCGACAAACTCGCTCTCGCCGCAACAACCCGTCCAGTTACGAATTGCGCAAAGTGCGGACGCCCCAGCAGTCGCGCAGCTCATCAATACTGCTTTCCTTGTCGAGCGTGTCGCCTTTGATCGCGACCGCATCGATGCCCAGGGTGTGCGCGAGTTCATGCAAAACGGACCGTTCCTGATCGCAGAGGACGCCACCGGCTTGTCTGGATGCGTTCATGTCGAGATCCACGGCGAGCGAAGCTACCTCGGGCTCTTGTCGGTGGCTCCCGCGCGTCAAGGCACCGGGCTAGGCCGCCGGCTCGTAGCCGCAGCGGAAGAATGCGCACGCAACGCCGCGTGTCGCACCATGGACTTGCGCATCATCAGCCCGCGTGCCGGAAGCTTGCTCCCCTTCTATCAACACCTCGGCTACGCGCAGAACGGCACCGCTGCTTTCCCGGCTGAGGTAACTACAAAAGTGCCCTGCCACTACATCCTGATGGCCAAGACTCTGCGCTAGGGGGCGCGCGTTTCCTTCGTTTCCAAATTCTCTCGGTTCAGGCAGAATACGTCCCTCATTTCCTGGGGGCAAAATGAATCGCAGCGTCGCCGTTGCTCTATTTGTCTTCGCGGGCCTCTCGCTCGCGCCCGTCCGCACGCATGTGATCGCCGACGAACCATCCTTGCTCGGTTATTCGGCCGAATCGTCGCGCGCGGAACGCCAGTGGGAAGAAAAACTCCGCGCCATTCCCAGCCCCGAAAAGCTGCGGGCCTACATGCAGCGCCTCGCCGCGCGTCCCCACAACGTCGGCACCGCGTACGACAAAGAAAACGCCGAGTGGATTGCCGCCAAGTTCAAGGAATTCGGTTTCGACACGCACATCGAGCAATTCGACGTGCTGTATCCGACGCCGAAGGAGCGCGCCGTCGAACTTGTCGAAGGCGGCGCAAAATTTGTCGCCAAGCTGCAAGAACCGGCGATTCCGCAAGACCCCACTTCGAGCCAGCAGTCCGAGCAACTCCCCACATACAACGCCTACTCGATCGACGGCGATGTCACCGCGCCGCTCGTCTACGTGAACTACGGCATCCCCGAAGATTACGAACAACTCGAGCGCATGGGAGTTTCCGTCAAAGGCAAAATCGTCATCGCGCGTTACTACCATTCCTGGCGCGGCATCAAGCCCAAAGTCGCCGCCGAACACGGCGCGGTCGGCTGCTTGATCTATTCTGATCCCCACGAAGACGGCTTCGTCCAGGGCGAAACGTTTCCCGCCGGAGCCTGGCGTCCGAAAGATGGCGTCCAGCGCGGTAGCGTCGCCGACATGCCATTTTATCCAGGTGATCCGCTGACACCCGGCGTGGGCGCCACGAAAGACGCCAAGCGCCTCAAGATCGAAGACGCGACCACGATCACCAAAATTCCGGTTCTGCCGATTTCCTACGCGGATGCCCAACCACTTCTCGCCGCGCTCACCGGCAGAGTCGCTCCAGCCGACTGGCGCGGCGGTCTCGGCCAGACCTATCGCATCGGCCCAGGCCCTGCGAAAGTTCACCTCAAAGTGAAATCGAACTGGGACATCAAGCCCGTCTACGACGTGATCGCAAAAATTCAGGGCTCGGCACTTCCCGATGAATGGGTCATTCGCGGAAACCATCACGATGCGTGGGTGAATGGCGCGGAAGATCCCGTCTCCGGGGTGGATGCCGTTCTGGAAGAAGGCCGCTCGTTCGGCGAACTCCTGAAGCAGGGCTGGAAACCCAAGCGCACCATTATCTTGTGCGCCTGGGACGGCGAAGAGCCGGGCCTGCTCGGTTCCACCGAGTGGGCCGAAGAGCACGCCGACGAATTGCGCGCCCACGCCGTCGCTTATATCAATTCCGACACCAACGGCCGCGGCTACCTCTTCATCGAAGGCTCGCACACCCTCGAAAAATTCACCAATGAAGTCGCGCGCGATATCTCCGACCCGGAAACCAAGGTCTCCGCATGGAAGCGCGACCAGCTTCGCGATATCGCCCAGGCGAAATCCGCCGAGCAGCGCCAGGAAATTCGCCAGCGCGGCGACCTCCGCATCGCGGCCCTTGGCTCAGGTTCCGATTACACCGCGTTTCTGCAACACGACGGCGTCGCGTCGGTCAACATCGGCTTCGCCGGAGAAGACGGCGGCGGCATCTACCATTCCGTTTACGACGATTATTACTGGTACACCCATTTCAGCGACAGCGATTTCGTTTACGGCCGCGCTCTGGCGCAAGCAGGCGGAAGCATGGTCATGCGCCTGGCCGACGCCGACCTCTTGCCGTTCGAATTCAACGATTTCTCCGACACTATCCAGACCTACGTCAAGGAACTGAAAGCCCTCTCCCAGAAAATGCGCGACGACATTATCGAGCGCAACCGCGAAATCGAAGAAGGCGTCTTCAACGCCACCAACGACCCGAGAACGCCACTGGTCGCCCCGCCAACCGAACCCGTTCCCACGCACCTGAATTTCGCACCGCTCGACGATGCCGTGGACGCGTTAACCCGCAGCGCCGCCGAATACCACAAAGCCTACGAGCAAGCCAGCGCCAACGGCGGCGCAGCCTTGGCCTCCGCTTCGCTAACCCCAGTGAATCAACTGCTGATCGAAAGCGAACGCAAACTCACCACAACCGAAGGTCTGCCCAACCGCCCGTGGTTCAAGCATCAACTCTACGCTCCCGGTTTTTACACGGGATACGCCGTGAAAACGATCCCCGCAGTCCGCGAAGCCATCGAAGCGAAACAATCGAAGCAGGCGGACGCCGCAATTGTAGTGGTGGGGCAAGTTCTGCAGGACGAAGCCGCGCTAATCTCGAGCGCCGCATCCAAACTCGCCGCGGCAAAATAGCGCCCAGTAACACAGGCACTCTTGCCTGTGCCCGTGTAAAAATCAACCGAGACGCAAGCCGTAAGGTGAGCCCTACCCAAAACTTTCATCTTGAGGCATCCGAACAGGATGCGTGATCCGGGATTCCGGCCCGGCCGGAAAGGACTTCAATCAAACGTGCTAGTCGCAAAGATCAACCGCTGATCACCGCCGCCACTCCGCCACATACCCCGGCAACGAAATCCCCGTATCACACCGCGCATCGCGGATAGGCGCCTCCGCGGCCAAGCGCAGCGGCAAAATCCCAGCCCAAACCGCCAAAGCATAATCCTCCGCGTCATCTTCCACCGGCCCGGTCCGCATCTTCGCCGAAACTTCCGCAAGCGCCAGCCGCAAAATACTCGTCGCTTTCAATTCTTTCTCATTCGGCTGCCGCGCGTCGTTCCACCGCCCCGGCAAAATCTTCTCCGTAAACGCTCGCAACGCTTCGATCTTTTCCGCGGGGGCATCCACCAGCACCGCCTTTCCGAGCGCCACCACCGAGCGGTAATTCATCGAATGATTGAACACCGACCGAGCCAAAACCAACCCGTCCACCAGCGTCACGGTTACGCACACCGCAATCCCCGCCGCCGCCCCGCGCAACATCCGGCTAGCCGCCGACCCATGAAAATAAATCGCATCGCCTACCCGCGCGTACATTGTAGGAATAACGAAGGGCTGGCCCTCGATCGCAAATCCCACGTGACAAACAAATCCCTCATCGAGAATCCTATCGATGGTCTCGCGGTCATAAACCCCGCGATGCGGTTCACGTACCACACGCGTGCGCTCGTTCGGTGTAAATGTTTCAGACACAATCGGCCTCGAGAGAAACGGAGCGCAAAGTTAATAGCCGGCGCCACCGCGGCATGAGTGAGGAACAACAATTGGAATGCTATCACGCCCTCTCCAGCACCGTGGAGGTCCCTGCCAAGACAACAACGCAAATCGAAAACCAATTTGGCGCACGAGGCCGTTGTACTGGCCGCTCTTTAGACCACTCCGGCCTGCCCCCCGACTCCGCGCGATATATGAGAAACTACCGTCGCTCGAAACTCCCAACAGGCCAAGGACACCAACTCATGAGCACACCCGCCCGCCAGGAAGCCACCCACAAGCCCCTCGACGTCGCCTGGGTAAGACGACAATTCCCCTCCCTAGATATCCAGGTAAATGGCTATGCCGCCGCCTTCCTAGACGGCCCCGCCGGCACCCAAGTTCCCCGTCAAGTCATCGACGCCATCCAAAACTATTTCCTCACCGCCAACGCCAACACCTGCGGCGCCTTCGAAACCAGCCGCCGCAACGATTCGATAATCGATTCCGCACGCGCCGCCATGGCTGACTTTTTCCACTGCGACAAAGACGAAGTCATCTTCGGTCAAAACATGACCACCATAGCGTTCGCTCTAGCGAGGGCCATCGCCCGCGAACTAAACCCCGGCGACGAAATCGTAGTCACCACGCTTGACCACGACGCCAACGTGGCCCCCTGGCGCGCCCTCGAAGAAAAAGGCGTAGTCATCCGCCAAGCAGACATCCACGAATCCGACTGCACCTTAAACCTCGACGATCTGAAGAAAAAAATCACCGCGAAAACCAAGCTGGTAGCGGTAGGCTACGCCTCCAACGCCGTAGGCACTATCAATCCGGTAGCCGAAATCACCAAGCTAGCCCACGCCGCGGGGGCCTTGATGTTCATCGACGCCGTTCACTACGCCCCCCACGGTCCGATCGACGTCCGTGCTCTCGACTGCGACTTCCTCGCCTGCTCCCCTTACAAATTCTTCGGCCCCCACATGGGAACCCTCTACGGCAAACGCGAACACCTGCTCCGCTTCCGTCCTTACAAGGTTCGCCCCGCCCCGGACACGCTCCCTGACCGCTGGGAAACCGGCACCCAAGTCCAGGAACTCATCGCCGGAATCGCCGCAGCTGTAGACTACCTCGCCGAACTAGGCCGCCGCTGCGACTCCACGGCAAAAGACCGCCGCAGTGCTCTGCTCGCAGCGTATCGATCCACCCGCCAGCATGAAATGGCTCTGCTCGCCCAATTGATCCCCGGCCTGCTAGCCATCCCCGGCCTGAAATTTTTCGGCATCACCGATCCAAATCAATTCGAACACCGCTGCTCCACGGTCTCCATCCGCCTTGCCGACCACACGCCTACAGAAACAGCCAAGTTCCTGGGCGACCGCGGCATCTTCACTTGGGACGGCAACTACTACGCCCTCAACCTAGCCGAGCGCCTCGGCGTCCAATCCACCGGCGGCTTCCTGCGCATCGGCCTGGTCCACTACAACACCCCCGACGAAGTCGACCGCCTACTAGCCGCCCTCCGCGAATTCGCGAGCTAACCGGTCAGCAACGACTCTGGTCGGTGACGGTCGCGAAACACAGGATGAGCAAACGGAAGTCCAGTCACAACTCACCAACCACCAGTCACTAGTCACCCTTCCCCCGCTGCATGTATCCTGACGGCCTATGACAAAACGACCGAAACCCATTGTGCTCACTGTCCTCGACGGTTGGGGCTACCGCGCAGAAACCAAAGGCAACGCCGTCGCCCTGGCCCGCAAACCCACCTATGACTCCCTGATCAAAAACTTTCCCAACACGCTCATCCACACCTCAGGTCCCTACGTCGGCCTACCCGAAGGCCAAATGGGCAACAGCGAAGTGGGCCACCTCAACATCGGCGCAGGCCGCATCGTCCACATGGACATGACCCGTATCGACGCCCTGATCGCGAACAAAAAACTACAAAACGTCCCGCTCTTCCAGCAAGCCATGGAGCGCGGCCGCAAGCGCCAACTTCACCTCCTCGGCCTCCTCAGCGATGGCGGCGTCCACTCCCACATCCAGCACCTGTTCGCCCTGCTCGAAATGGCCAAGCAGCAAAAAGTCGAAAAAATCTTCGTCCACTGCTTCATGGACGGCCGCGACACTCCTCCCCACAGCGGCCGCGACTTCGTCCGCCAGCTGCAGCAAAAAATGCGCGAGTTGCAGGCAGGAGAAATCGCCACCCTGGTCGGCCGCTACTACGCCATGGACCGTGACAATCGCTGGGAACGCATGGAACTGGCCTACAACGCGCTGGTTCACGGCCAAGCCGAAACGCGAACGAGCGATCCCGTCGCCGCACTGCAAACAAGCTACGAACAAGACGTCACCGACGAATTTATAAAGCCAATCGTCGTAACAAAAGGCGAAGGCCCATCAGCCGTTCCGGTTGGTCTCATCCAAGACGATGACGCGGTCATTTTCTTCAACTATCGCGCCGACCGCGCCCGCCAGATGACTTACGCGCTGGCCGCTCCCGATTTCGACAAATTCGCCGACCCCGAGCGCCCGAAAAATCTGTTCTACGTAGGCATGACGCAATACGACAAAAACTGGCCGTGGCTTCAATATGTAATCGGCCCCGAAAAACTGGAACACATCCTGGCCCAGGTCTTCGCCGACATGGATTACAAAAATCTCCGCTGCGCCGAAACCGAAAAATACGCCCACGTAACATATTTCTTCAACGGCGGCATCGAAAAGCCCTTCGCCGGCGAAGAACGCATCCTGGTCCCGTCACCCAAAGTCGCCACCTACGACCTGAAACCCGAAATGTCCGCCGAAGGCATCACCAACACGGTGGTAAAAGCCATCGAACAAAACCAATTCGACGCCATCATCATGAACTACGCCAACGCCGACATGGTCGGCCACTCGGGCAAATTAGAAGCCGCCATCAAAGCGGTGGAAGCCGTGGACGCCGGCCTAGCCCGCATCTATCAAGCGTTAAAACCCCGCGGCGGCGCCTGGATCATCACCGCCGACCACGGCAACGCCGAAACCATGATCGACCCCAAGACCGGCGGCCCGCACACCTATCACACGCTGAATCCGGTCCCGTTCATTCTGGTCTCCGACAACGACAAGCAAACCCTGCAACCCAACGGCTCGCTACGCGACATCGCGCCAACGATGTTAGGCGCGTTAGGCCAACCTCAACCGAAGGATATGACCGGCCGCGATCTGCGCGGCATCCAAAAATAGATCGGCAGGAGGTGCTCAATGTTCGAGAACTTGGGAGGCCGCCAGCGAGTAGCACCACAAAGAATGGGCTTAGGCAACATTCCAGTCCCCGGCACAAAAGCGGGCGCCATCGTCTCCCTGGGTCTGGTCATAATCGCCTGGTTCGCAATACCCGTCGCTCGCCCATTCATACTTGGCACGATCGGACTCGGCTGCGTAGTAGGTTTTTTCCTGCGCTGGCTTCACAGCCGCGACTGAACTCGCACGACCTAAACGCATGGACCGCACAACTCCTGGCGAAACCAAACTCCTGGTTTGCGTCTGGCATCCGTTCCCGCAATGGCGCGCGCAACCAGTCATGGCGGAAACCATCCGCCATCGCTGGCCCGCAGTGTGCGTGGTCCACCTACCCGACTACACCCGTCTCCCGCAAGAACTCCCCGACACCGACATCTTCATCGGCGCATCGCTACGCCCGGAACAATTTCACTACGCGCGCGAATTAAAATGGATCCACTCCACCGCGGCAGGCGTTTCCCAACTTATGTACCCCGAACTCCGTAACTCTGGCGTCATCCTGACCAATCCCAGCGGCATTTTTTCCGCGCCGATGGCCGAACACACCATGGGCCTGATGATCGCCCTGGCCCGCAATTTTCCAGACAGTGTCCGCTATCAGGAGCACGCGCAGTGGGCGCAAAACGAAGTTTCCAGCCAACCCGGCCCGCTCACAGAACTCAACGGCCAGCTCCTGCTGATCGTTGGCTACGGCTCGATCGGCCGGGAACTCGCCCGACGCGCCCGCGCCTTCGACATGCGCGTTTGGGGCGTCACCCGTTCCGGCACAGGCGACGCCACCCATGCCGAAAAAATCCTTGGGGTCGCACAGCTCGAACAAGCGCTCCCCCACGCCGACTACGTCGTCCTCGCCGCCCCTGACACAAGCGAAACACAGCACCTCATCGGCGCAAGTCAAATCGCAAAAATGAAACGCGGTGCGCGGCTCATCAACGTGGGCCGCGGTTCACTGCTCGATGAATCCGCTTTGATTCGATCCCTAGAAACGGGAGCACTCCGCGGCGCGGCGCTGGACGTAACCGGCACTGAGCCGCTCCCAGCCGACAGCCCGCTCTGGAAGGCCCCTAACATATTCATAACGCCACACACCAGTGGCGTAAGCGACCGCCTCTGGCAAAAAGAAACCGACCTCTTAATGGATCTACTGGAAAGATGGTTCGATGGCCGCGAATTGTTCAACGTCGTCGACTTTAAACGCGGCTACTGAAGAAAAGCCGGTCGACAGTGGACAGTCGCAAGGGAAGCCGGAACTCGCAAAGCTGACCTCGTGTTTATCAGCATTGCCGATCGTCACCGGGAGTATCACCGATAGTCACCCGCCAAACAAAGAGTGCTCGTGCAAATTTCATGTACAGGCAAGAACTGTCATCCTGAGGCTGCCCGACGAGGGTAGCCGAGGGACCTCAGCGTAAGCGTCAGCGAAAACGTTAGAGAAGGAGCGCGAAAGGTGGTCGGCGGCGCGTCAGTTGAGGTCAGCGTTGCAATTGGTTGCGATTGTTACGGTTCTCGCGATTGTCGCGATCTTTGCAGCTGTTGCCGTTCTTGCGGTTGTTACATTCACTGTTGGACGGCCGGATTTTCTTTTGACTTTGAACTGTCGACTATCGACCGCCACTAGTCTCCGACGCCGCCCTTCACCGCCGTGTAGCCTTCGCGCGCATACACCACTACCTTTTGCTTCTTCCCCTTTTGATCGTTCACTACCAGCGGGCTGCCGTCGGGTTGCACCAACTCAACCTTCACCTTGTGAAATCTTCCGTCATTCGCGCCGGTGGTCGGCGTATAGGAAATGCTGTACTGGTTGCGCAAAAACGCCACGATGTCGCGAAAAATTCCGGGGATCTCTCCGTCAAACTGCGGAAACCACGCGTAACCTCCGGTCAACGATGCGAAAGTCTTCATCTGGTTCTCGCCCTGCAGATAATTCATGTGTGAGCCCTGATTCCCGTGAGCCTCAATAAAGTTGATATACGGCTTGTCCAGCCCCACGCAGAAAATCGTCACGTCGCTCTGCCGCAGCTGCTTCATGGTCTGGTCCAGCGTGTGTTTTGAAAATGTATCCACGCCGGTGGCCAGCAGCAAAATCGACTTCTTTCCTTTCACATCCTTCATGCGCTCGGAGGTATCCAACACCGCGTCAAACACGTTCGACTCGCTGAAACCCGGAAAATACAAATGATACAGCGCGTTGCGAACCTCGTCCTTGTTCTGCGTAAAATCCACTTCGGTCCGCGTCTTCATGTCAAACGTAACCAGCGCCACCCAATCCTTCTGCTTCAGGTTGGGGAAAAAGGCGTCCGCCCAATACTTGGCCTGGTACGCAAACCAGTCGTAATACCCGCGGCTGCTGAATTCCATCAGCATGGTCATCGTAATCGGCGAATCGGTCGCGCCAAAATTGGTAATCGTCTGGGGGGCGCCCTCATCGATCACGCGAAAATTTTCCTTCTTGAGCCCGGTCAGCAAATCGCCGTGCTGCGTGGCCGCGATCACGTCCAGCGTCACGACCGGCACTTCCACAGAGATCGATGCCCCAGCCTCTTGCGGTTTTTGTTGTTGCGGCGCGGGGGTGGGCGCAACCGGCGGAGCGCCCGGCTGGGCTCCCCCTTGCGGTCCCGAGGGCGCCTGCGCCCTGAGCAGGGTCGTTCCCAGCGGCAGCAAGACCGCAGCCGCCAAAACTCCCAACAAAACTGTCGTCAGAATCGCCTTCATGGCTCTACCCTCATCGCAATCCCCTCACCGCAATCATAGAACGCCCCTGTCTTTGGGAGCAACGTGCCAAATCCCGTCTAATCTTACCGTTGAGTTTACGCCACCACCCGCCATCACCGCGGCCGGGTCCCCACACCCAGCATGTTAGTATGAGGCACGTTTGCCGCAAAACGTTGCTGAGCCCACCGCTCGGCCCGCGCGGCAACTCGCTCCCCGCCCTGCGCGGCGGGCAAAAACCAGAAAACGAGGGTCGCTTCGTGAACGGTCTCCGCAGAATGCCCAGGCTGCTGCTGCATGTGATTGCGTGGTTGCCCTTTGCTACGCTACCCCTCGCCGCACAAGTCGCTCCGCCGCCCACGAACTCGCTCCCTGCCAGCCAATCTCCCCTCGATATGACCTCCCTCACCGGGGATGCCAAAATCTGGCTCCAGGACCTGATTAAGATCAACACCACCAATCCGCCCGGCAACGAACAAGCTGCCACAAAATACATTTTGGCCATTCTGCAAAAAGAAGGCATCGCTGCCGAAGAACTCCCGGTGGCCCCCGGCCGCACCTCCGTGGTTGCCCGCCTTCGGAGTTCGGCGGTAGCCGATCCGGCGCGTGCGCTGCTGCTGGTCGCGCACATGGATGTGGTGGGCGTCGATCGTGCCAAGTGGACAGTCGATCCCTTCGCGGCGACGATCAAGGACGGCTATCTGTACGGTCGCGGCGCGATCGACAACAAAGCCATGCTGGTGACCAACCTGGTCACCTTCATTGCGCTGAAACGCGCCAACGCTCGTTTGAATCGCGACGTCATTTTTCTGGCCACCGACGACGAGGAACAAGGCGGCGACGCCAGCATCAAGATTCTGATCGCCAAATACTGGGACAAGATCGCGGCAGGCTTTGCATTGAACGAAGGCGGCAACGTCGTCCTCGAGAACGGTAAGGTACAGTACGTCGCCGTGCAAGCCAGCGAAAAGGTTGCCGTCAATGTCACGGTCGTAGCTCGCGGCACTTCCGGCCATGCCTCGATGCCCACAAAAGACAATCCCATCGTGCATCTGTCCGCCGCCGTCGAAAAAATTGGCGGATATGTCGCCCCGGTACATTTCACCACCATCGTGCGCCGCTATTTCGAAGGATTGGCACCGCTCGAAGGTGACGAAATCTCGAAGTGGATGCGCTCTCTGGACACCGCCGATCGCGGTGAACACGCGCAACGCGTGATTTCCGACACCAACCCGCAGTGGAACTCCATGCTCCGCGACACCATTTCCCCCACCATGCTCGTGGCTGGCGTTCGCGCCAACGTGATTCCCTCCGAGGCCCGCGCCACCTTAAACGTTCGCCTCCTCCCCGGCGACACCATCGACGCGCTACTCAGCGAACTCAACAAACTCGTCAACGATCCGCTCGTGCGTCTCGACGTGCAACCCGACGCAGGCCTAGCCGCCCCGCCGTCGTCGCTCGAGAACGATTTCTACGCCGCCATCACGAAAGTAGCCGCCCAGGAATTCGGCGGCGCCCCGGTGCTGCCGTATCAATCGCCGTGGGCCACCGATTCCGCGCAATTGCGCCTGCACAACGTGCAAGCCTACGGCTTGTGGCCTTTTCCCCTAACGCCGGACGATCTAAAACGCATGCACGGCGACGACGAACGCATTCCGCTGACATCGTTCGCAAAAGGCATCGACGTCGAATCCCGCATCGTCGCGGAATTCGCGGTAACCAAGTGAACGCCGCCCACCGCCGCATGACTTTCTCTTGGCTACCCGCTTTCGAGCACGCTGTTATGAACTGCTCAGCGGCAGCCAAATGTTGCGACGGAGACGCCTCCAACATCGCGATGAAACCATCCCTCCTCTGTTCCGAATCTTAATTTTCACTGACAAAACTTTCTCTTCGATCGCGTAAACTACAAGACTCACAAAACGATCATGGCATTCCGCCACTCAAAAATCGTGTGCACCATCGGCCCAGCTAGTTCTTCCGCGCGCATCATCGAACGCTTGATGCGCGCAGGCATGGACGTCGCCCGGCTGAATTTCTCTCACGGCACCCACGCCGATCACGCGCGCAGCATCGCGCTGCTTCGTGCCGCCGCCATCAAGCACGAGAAACCCATCGCCATCCTCGCCGACCTGCAAGGCCCAAAGATCCGCACCGGCCCGCTCGCAGGAGGCACGCCGGTAACGCTGACTTCGGGCCAACGCTTCACGATAACCACCGCGCGCGTTCCCGGCGATGCCGGTCGCGTGAGCACCACCTTTCGTCCGTTGCCCCGCGAAGTGCATCGCGGCAATCGCATTCTTCTATCCGACGGATTGATCGAACTTCGCGTCAAACAAGTGCGCGGCCAGGAAGTCATTTGCGAGGTCGTCAATGGCGGCGTACTCGGCCAGCACAAAGGCATCAATTTGCCCGGCGTCCGGTTGCGCGTGCCCGCCCTTACGCGAAAAGATCGTGAAGATCTGGCCTTCGCACTAAAGCAAGACGTCAACTATGTTGCCGTGAGTTTCGTGCGCCATCCCGAAGACGTGGTGCTGGCGAAACTGCTGATTCGCCGCGCCGACAAAGACACTCCGGTGATCGCTAAACTCGAAAAACCCGAAGCGATCGAAAATCTCGACGGTATCCTGCGGGTCGCCGACGGCGTCATGGTGGCCCGCGGCGACCTTGGCGTGGAAATGAATCCCGAACGCGTTCCGGTCGTGCAGAAAATGATCATCGCGCGGGCCCGCGAAGCCCGCCGCCCGGTGATCACCGCGACCCAGATGCTCGAATCCATGACCCAGAATCCGCGCCCGACCCGCGCGGAAGCCTCCGATGTCGCCAACGCGATTTTCGACGGTTCCGACGCCGTGATGCTTTCCGCCGAGACCGCTTCCGGAAAATATCCGGTCGAGGCCGTGGCCATGATGGCGCGCATCATCGAAGAAGCCGAAGCCAGCATCACCGAATTTCCGCGTCCTTGCTCGGTGCAGGAAAGACTGAAAGTCGCCGAAACCGTCGCCGAATTGGTCTGCCACGCTTCCCGCGAACTGCACATGAAACTCATCGCCGTCTTCACGCACAGCGGCTTCACCGCCCGCCTGGTCTCTCGCTATCGTCCGCTGGTTCCTATCGTTGCGTTTACGCCGGAAGCGGAAACGCGCCGCCGCATGGCCCTCATCTGGGGCGTCGTGGCGCGCGGCATCGCTGACGTTCACAAAGTCGATGGCCTGGCCGAAATCGCCGAGCGGCGCTTACTGGAAGAAGGCCTCGTACGCAAAGGCGACGTCATCGGCGTAGTCGCGGGCACTCCCATGGGTGTTCGAGGCACCACCAACTTCATGAAATTTCACGTCATCGGAGGAGCGACTTGATGGCCGCGCCCGCCTCCCCTTCACCGTTAACGATGGAGCGCGTCCGGGCTGCGCAGTCCTTGCTACGTCAAATCGTGCCGGAAAGCCGGCTCGCGGGAACCGACAAGCTTTCCAGCCACGGCGGCGGTTGGGTGTATCTCAAGCTCGAAAGTGAGGGCCCCACAGGCTCTTTCAAAGTGCGCGGCGCCTATCACGCCATCGACGTTCGCCAAAAGCAAATGAACGGGAAATTGCCCGGCGTCGTCACCAGCAGCACCGGCAACCACGGCGCCGCCGTCGCCTACGCCGCCGCAAAGCAGCACATTCCTTCGCGCGTCTACCTTCCCGAAAATCCCAACCCTGCAAAGAGGGCCCGCATCGCGGACATCGGCGCCGAAATCGTAGAAGCCGGAAAATTCCTGGAGGAAACCAGGCACCACGCTGCAAAATTCGCAGAGGAATCCAGCTGGTACAACATCGTGGATGGCTCCGATCCCGACATGCTGCCGGGCACCGCGACCATCGCTTGCGAAATCCTGGATAAGCTCACCCGCGCTGACGCGATTTTCGTTCCGGTCGGCGACAGCACGTTGATCCGCGGCGTCGCCTTTGCCGCCAAGCAACTCCGCCCCGAAATAAAAATCGTCGGCGTACAAGCCGAGCGCGCTCCCGCCTACGCATTCTCCTTCGCAAAGGGCCACGCTATCTCCACCGATGCCAGCGACACCATCGCCGACGGCCTGGCTGTCCGCGGAACGTCGGACGAAAATGTCCGCGAAATAGCGCGCCTTGGTCGATGAATTTGTATTGGTCAGCGAAAACCAGATGCTGAGCGCGATGCGCCACCTGATGATCCAGGAACACGTGATCGCCGAACCCGCGGGAGCCGCGACCACCGCGGCATTTCTCAAAACGGAAGCTCACTACGCCAAGAAAATAGCGGTACTGCTAGTCACCGGCTCGAACGTAACCGAAGAGCTTGCGCTTCGCGCCCTGCAAACTCATTAACTCGCGGCGTTAGGTCCAGAGTTCGGAGGGTCATCCTGAGGCTGCCCAATGGGAGTAGCCGAACGACCGCAACGTTTGCTTGTGCGCGAGCGATTGCGCTAAGGAGAATCCCGGCGAGCGTCACGAAATGCGCTTGGCGGCCACGTCCTAGGTCGAGATCGTTCCCGCGTCCTCATCGGATGCACCCAAGGATGACGCGCTTTTGGAGCGGGATTACTGGGGATGCCAAAAACGGTCGAAGGGTCAATAACTTAAGGATAACAAGTTTTCGCGGGGCGAAAATCGGCGCAAAGGCGCCGCTAGTTGACCCAGTTGTCGGGGCGCGATGGCGGGTCTTGCTTGTGTTTGTTGACGTAGACCTGAAAACGCTTGCGGTTCCGTTCGATCTTCCAGTCCGAAACGCTGTTCCGCACGTTGTAGAGAAACGATCCCCGCCGCAAATAAAGATAAGCAACCAGCATGCCGCCAAGATGGCAAATGTGCGCGACGTTGTCTCCGCCGGTCCCGAGCGTCGAGAAAAACTCGATCGCGCCCATCACCGCGACATACGGACGCATGGGAATCGTCACCGGCAGCGGAATCAGCCAAATCTTGCGGTCTGGAAACAAGACTGCGTTTGCCATCAAGATTCCAAAAATCGCACCTGAGGCGCCGATGGTGGGAGTGAGGGACGGCTGGTGACCGAAGAAAACCGGGATCGTCTTCACGATCAATTCAATCAAGCCCGCGCCGACACCGCACAACACGAAAAAATTAAGAAAGCGCCGCTTGCCCCAGATGGCCTCCAGCTCCCGGCCAAACATCCACAACATCAGCATGTTGATGAGCAGGTGAAACAACCCGCCGTGCAGAAAAATATAGGTAAAAAGCTGCCAGATTCGCGGCGGAAGCAAGTGCGTAATTGTCGCGGGAATCAAAGCGAACCACTTCAAAATCCAGGTGTAAGCGGCTTCGCCGCCGATTAGTTGCGCCAGGGTCTGCACGACGAAAACGCCGGTGCACACAAGGACAATGAGCTTTACGCCGGGGGTGATGAACCCGCGCCAGTCGAAATTGTAGCGGCGGCGGCCGATTGCGACGCTCATTTAGCAAGTGTACGGCGGGGTCAACGATGAGTCAAAGAGCACGGGAATATACGGTCTAAGTGTGCACGACTGCGGTTATGAAAATCCTTTTAGATTTCGGGGTGCTTGCCGGGACGCGTATGCCAGGCGCAAGTGAGCGCAAGCACATCCCTGAAATGCTTGCCGGACGGGGGCACAGCAATACTGTGGCCCTACAACGCCTGTGAACACGGCGCGACAAATTTTCGTCTCAGTTTTGCGGGGGCGCGAATTGCACCCAGGCTTGGAACAAGTTCGTGGCATTGACCGAACCGAGTCCCGGTAGCCAAATCGTAGCCAATGGCGGCGGGGTACGCCGCGTCGTCCTCGTTATTGGATGTCGAGAGTTCGCCGATTTCGGTCTTGCTTGCGCCGTGGCAATCATAAGACTTTCCGTTTGAGTCCTGCCCACACGGAATGTCCACGTCTCCCAGCGTCACGTCGTTAAAAATGCACGATGCCGCGGGCAAACTGCCGGTGGTCTGGCTGGCATCGCACTGCACGGCAGCGGCGCCCGGAATTGCAAATTGCTGCGCGGCCAGGGCGTAATACACGTAGTTGGCATCGCCTTGGCGGCCATACCGCTGATCGATCAGCGCCTGAATTCCCGCCATGGCTGGAGACGAGAAAGACGTTCCTCCTCCGCCTAACAGGATGGCGCCGTTGTCGGCGGTGCACGTGGTGCCGCCCTGGGCGGTGTCGGACAAACATTCGGGATAGAAGCTGCCCCATTCGCCATCGCTGGCAAACAGAGAAACATCGGGCTGGTCGCGCAATCCGTCATGAGGCACGCCCGGCACCCCCTTTTGATACGAAGGCTTGGGGTTTCCCTTGCACGTACCGCTGACGACGCCTGGTATCGACGGGGTGCCGGTGAAGCAGGTGCTGGGACCGCCGCTACCCGCTGCGTCGTTCAGGAAGTCGTCTTGACCGATCGAGGAATTGCAAAACCCTTTTTCACCGAACGATTGCGTGAAACCGCCGGCAATCAACGGGTCGGTGTAAATGAAGCGGCTGGCGCAGCTATCGTTCCAGGGAATTTCCGGAATGTAGGATTTCGCGGAAGCCAGTGTTTTCGGATCGTTCTTGGCGTTCCAATACCGCGAAATCGGAACCCCGCTGACATCGGAGTTGTACTGCGCCATGAAATCGGTGCCGCCAACGTCTACGGCAAACGCGGATGCGGTGTTATCGCCACCGTTGATGCCGAGGGTCACGTAGTTGGTCGGTTCCACGGGGGCACATTCGTCGGCGCCGCTGTCGCCCTGGGCGATGAAAAAGGTAGTGCCTTCGGCGGTAGCGAGTTCGGCCTCAAAATTTTCGAGAGCGATTTCGGCCTGGCCGGTGACGGTTTCGCACAAACCATAGCTGTCGGAAATAATGTCGGGAGGATTGTTCTCGAGAATGCCGAGGATGGCGAGATCCAGGCCGGACGTCGTCTGGGTGTCGCCGCACGCGGACAGCACGATGTTGGCGTCCGGAGCGGCCGCGCTGGACCACTCGACATCGAGCGCTGCTTCCATCTCGTCGCCATTCTGGCCGGGGTTGGAGCAGTTGGGGTAGACCTGCTTCAAGTTGCCCTGGGTGAATCCGCTCAAGCCAAAAGTTTTTCGAAAAGTGGACCAATCCTTGGGATTCGCCAGGTTGCTGTCCTCGACGAGAGCGATGGTGACACCTTTGCCGGTGAATCCCTGGTTCCACAAAGGCAGCAGGTTGTAGATGGTCGCGAAATCGTAGGGGGCGACGATGTTCAACGTGGAGCCCTGAAATGCAACGTTGAAGCGCGGCTGCCAACGTTTGCTTTCATGATTGAAACTGATGGGACGCATCTTGGTGAGCCGGGGGCGGGGAAAGAAATCGTGCAGAGAAGTCAGTCCTTCCACCACCGGCGCGAGCGCTGCGGGAATTTGCGGGTCGCGAACGGTGGCCACATGCTTGTCGCCATTCGGCAAAATCAGATTGTGCATATCCGCGTGAAAGGTGTCGCGCAACTGCTTTGCGGTTCCCGCAAGGTCCAGGACCAAGCCGTTCTTGTAGGTCTGGTTGAGCGTGAAGCCATGCGACTTCAGCCATTGCTGCACCGCTTCCATGTCCTGCGGATGAATTCCGTAGCGCGTTCCGAGTTGCTCTGGAGTAAACCAATGATGGAATTCCGGCGAAGCGGGATTGTGCATGGCCTCGATCTGTTCTTTCAGAGCGGCTTCGGTTTGCGGATCGCGTTTCAGGAGCAGGAGAAGGTGATCGAAGCGCACATCGTCGGCCACAGGGCCGCGATCATTTTGCGCGCGAGTCGCGGCGGGGGTGGTGTTTCCGCCGAGGATGACGAGTTTGGATTCATCGATCGGCTCGGTGACCATCTGCCTGGGCCCTTGCGCTTGCAGAGCAGAAGCGAGGCCGAGGCAAAGCAGGCAGAACACGAAAGGAGATGAGTAACGCACCGGGAATGGCCTCCTAAGTCGGACACAGTCTGGTTGCAGCTTCGGGAGAGGCACCGAGGACGCTTTTATTGTAGAGCCGAGCTGCGGATTTCGTGTAAACATCCGTTAACTTCAGCGCCTCGGAAGCAACGCGCCTAGTCCAGTTTCTTGCGCGCGAAATAAAACAAGGAAGCGGCGAGGAGCAGGAACATGACCAGGCCGAACAAGTTGTTCGTCGCCAGTGAGCCCAAGAGTTTCGGACCGAAGGAAAACAGGTCCGGTCGCCAGGGAAGCCGCAGAATTGCAGAAAACCAGTGCGGCACATTATTGGAGATTTCCGGATCCTGAAAAAGATTGATGATAATGCCGAGCAAACCAAAAACACCACCGGCGGCAATCAGGCCGCTGGAGAAAAGAGCTCCCGGGCTGGCTTCGCTCTCGTCCTTTTTCTTTGTGGTGGCTTCGACGGCCATGCGCACCAGAGCGCCGGCGAACATGGCGGCCGTTGTGCCCAGGGGAAGATAGGAACCCGTGGCGAAGGCCAGGGAGCGCACACCAAGGATTTCAACGGCGATCACCAATGCCACACCCATCAGGACCAAACGCCACGGCAAACGCTGATTCAGAATGCCGCTAATGACCGTGGCCATGAGGCGCGCCTGCGGGGCCGGTGCTTTGTCGCTGCCGATTCCCTGCGCCCACTGAAACTCGATTTGTTTCGTGCCTGAATCGTACAAGTATTCACCATCCGGAATCTGATGTGATCCCAGCGAATTAATAAGTACGTAGTTTTTTCCGTGATAGGTGAAGGAATCGCGTTCGACCTTCACACCAGAAGGCAACGACTGGACGTTGACGGGGATTTCCGCCGGGATGTATTTCTCCAAGCCTTTGTTCATCAGATTGAGCGTGGTGCCAATCGCGAGGGTGGAAACGGTTACGCCGATAAGAAGCCCCATCTGCTGCCAGAACGGAGTTGCGCCCACCAAGTAGCCGGTCTTCAGATCCTGGGAAGTCGCTCCGGCAATGGCCGCGGCGATACAGACCACGCCGCCAATCATCAGCGCGAGGACCTGATAGTTGGGCGCGGTCCAGCCCGCGACGAAGAAAATCGCGCAGGTGGCCATCAAGGTGGCGATGCTCATACCGCTGATCGGATTCGAGGAATTGCCCAGCAGGCCGCTGATGCGCCCCGCGACGGTAACGAACAGAAACCCGAAGACCACGACGAACACGGCGGCGAATAAGTTTTGCCACCAGCTGGTTTGCGCGCCTTTCAGAGGGTGAAAGGTGAGCAGAATCCACATCATGACGACGATGACGAGAGAGCCGGCGATCACGGTGCGCATGGGCACGTCGCGATCGATGCGGTTTGAGGCACTCGACTGACCCGCGCCTTCAGTGCGGACATCTTTCAGGCCGGCGCGCAAGGCGGAAATAATGGTGGGCAGCGTGCGCAGCAGGGTAATCAGTCCCGCGGCAGCGACGGCGCCCGCCCCCATCGGCCGAATGTAGGAACCCCAGATTTGATCGGGCGTCATCTGTGGAATGGGAATCGTGGACGGATAGAGGGGCGTGTTACCTGCAAGCTGGCCGTAGAAGCTGATCGCCGGCATGATCACCAACCAGGAGATGATGCCGCCGGCGAAGAGCAGACCGGCAACCCGGGGACCGATAATGTAGCCGACGCCGAGATATTCCGAAGTGACCGCGGCGCGGAAGGAAGCCCCCTGAAACCAGGCCGGTCGACTCTCCGGCTGCGAGGTCCACGCTTGCACGGTGTTCATCAGGAAGGTGTAGGCGCCGCCGAGACCGAGTCCCCAGAACACGCGTCCCGCGAAGGACCCGCCACGCTCGCCCGCTACCAAAACATCGGCGCAAGCGGTGCCTTCGGGAAAGGTCAGATTGCCGTGTTCCTTGACGATGAGCTGACGGCGTAGCGGCACCATGAACAGCACGCCGAGCCACCCGCCGAGAAGCGCGAGAGGAAAAATTCGCCAGAACGTGAACTCCGCGCCGAAGCCAAGAAAGATCAGCGCCGGAATCGTGAACATCACCCCCGCAGCGAGGGATTCTCCGGCCGATCCGGTAGTCTGCACGATGTTGTTCTCAAGAATCGTGGAGCGTCCGAAGGCGCGGAGAATGCTGATGGACAGCACGGAGATGGGAATCGAAGCGGAGACGGTGAGGCCGGCGCGCAATCCGACGTAGACGGTTACCGCACCGAATAGCAACCCGAAGAGGGCGCCGAGGACGACGGCGCGGATGGTGAATTCCTTCAGCGTCTCCTCGGCAGATATGTAAGTGCGGAATTCGCCCGGAGGCGCGGTGGAACTCCATGGACGATCGCTCACTGAATCCTCCCCAAACGCAAAGCGGGTTGCGGCTGCTTGCGGCAGCCGTTGCAGGTGTGCCCGTGTGCGCTGGGGATTATGCCGTAAAGCGGAGGTTGGAGGTTAGAGGTTCGAGCTCCGATTTGGGAATTGGGGGAGCGGACTTTGCTGTAGAAACGGGCATGTTTCGCCTTAGCTTCGCTTTTTGCGTGCACCCCCGTGTGCTTGCATGTGATTGCAAAAGGTTGTGGGAAAAACCATTTGTAAGCCAGAAAAACCAGCGCGTGCGCATCCATTCGTATCGACATTCATATTTCATTGACAGGTGAACTGTTGGTGTGCGACAACTGGCATACTCGGGGCGACATGATCCGACGGCGGCTCTAACCGGGGGAAGAGCGGTTGCGTGCGAAGCGAGGTGCAATTTGCGAAAAGGTTGGATGACGGTGGTGTTGCTTGGTGCCGCGGCTTTGATGCCTGAGGGTCCGCGGGCGCAGAACGCCAAGCCTGTATCCACTTCGTGGAGGACACCCTGGAGCTATGAAGGAGCAAAAGGACCCGAGCATTGGGGCGACCTCGATCCAGAATACGCTCGGTGTAAAACCGGAACCGAACAGTCTCCGATTGACATTCAGAGCGCGGAGAAATCCGATCTACCCGCCATACGATTCGAATACAAGAATGGCCCGCTCCATATCATCAACAATGGATACACGGCGGTGCGAGTGGACTACGTCCATTCGGGAGACTTTTTGATTGTGGGAGACAAGCGCTACGAACTCACGCAGTTCCACTTTCACCGTCCCAGCGAAGAGTACATTCACGGTAAGCCATACGACATGGTGCTGCACTTGATGCACGTAACCGGCGACGGCAAGGTTGCCGGGGTCGCTGTTCTGTTGAAGGCGGGCAGCGCGAACGCGACGATCGAGCAGCTTTGGGAGCATATGCCGAAGACCGCGGGCAAATCGGAGGAGATTGGCGGAGCGGAGGTCAATCCCGCCAATCTGTTGCCCCACAACACCGGCTATTACACCTACCTGGGGTCACAAACGGCTCCGCCCTGTACCGAGGGGGTCACGTGGTTTGTGCTGAAGACTCCGGTGGACATTTCGGCGGAGGAGATCAGCGCGTTCGCCAAGCTTTATCCGCACGATGTGCGACCGGTTCAGCCGCTCAACGGGCGGGTCGTAAAGGAGAGCGAGTAACGCGAAAATTTTCAGCGCGAAATCGAAAAGGGAGTGGCGTTAATGGAGCGCAGGTTGGGCGTAATAGCCTTGACGAGTGCGCGCGATTAGCTTGGAGTTGGCGAGATGGATTTCGAGATGGTGGTATGCATTTCGCTGGTCGGCCAGGGGTGGATCGAAGGAGATCTCGTAGTAGGCCTGGGTATCGGCGAGGCATTGTTGCAAGAGGGAGGACACGTCATTGGAGGTACTCAAAGCTAGACCGCCGCTTTGTGTGGCGAGGACCTGAAGACCGAGGTCTCCCGGTAGGGCCTGGCTAGGCTTGCTCACCCCTTTGAGGAATTCCTTGTAGTAGAAGGTGCGGGCGAGGTCGGCGGTGCCTAGAGGATCGACGCTGTAAAGGGTGGTGCGGGCTAGCTGCATCTGCGAGGAGAGTCTGACAATATTGTCAAAGATCTGCTGCTGTTGCTTCGAATCGACTTCTACCCGAGGGCCGGAGAGGAGAGGCCAACCGGGAGAAATCCAGAAGATAACCTTGCGTCCGGGCCGCTGGGCTTCGCGCGTCAGAATGCTAGTCAGCGCGTCGAGGGAGAGCTGATAACGCTCTGCCGCGCCGTAGAAACCAGCGGAGCGGCGGATAGTTCGGAGGGCAACGGTGTGCTGGTCCAGGGACGCCACGAGCTCGTTGCCGTCGCTCGAGAAGCCGTCTTGAATCTGCACCCCTGTATCCGTGAGGAAGGCCAGGGCGGTGGGGTGAGCGAGGTGGCCTCCATCGACACGAAGGAACTTGTCGATCTCATCGCGCGCAAAGCTGATGCTTTGGAAGCCGGTGTTGACCGCATCGACGACCAGAATGACGTCAACAGGATCCCGGCTACCGCCGAGAGCCTGGAAAGTGGCGATGGCCTGCGGGGCTTTATTATCCAGGAGGGTGAAGTCCTGTTGCGTAAGACCGGTAACGGGCGGTCCGGATTTCGGGGTGACGACGACGTCGAGGTAGATCCGGCCGCTGGCAGATGGGCTAAGGGGACCGTCTTGTTGGGCGAAGAGCGGAGAAACGCATAGCAACGGCAGGAGAAGTAGAAATCCGACGCGTGCGTTGGCGAACATGAGTTCCCTCCGTCCTTGCAAGGGCTGACGAGTCCAGAACGGAGCATTTTGCAGCTCCGAAGCTTGCGGGGTGCCAATAAGATAGACGCGATTCAGGTTACGAGAGGTACAAGATCAACGTTCGAGAATCTCGTACGCCTCGCGGGTCTTACTGATTCTTCTGATCGCTGGCGGCTTCTTGCTCCTCGTCTTCCGACTTTTGCCAACCGGAGTTGGGGTTGTATTCGTTCATCGTTTTGGCGACGACTTCGGTCTTCTTGCCGAGGTCTTTTTGATACACGACGCCATCCTCACCGACGATGAAGGTCATTACACCCGACGATCTGTATTCCGCAGGAAAGGCCACCAAAGCAAAACCGGCTGTCATTTTGCCATCGACTACATAATTTTTCGCGCCGCCTGGGCCATTTTTTCCCTGACGCGTCAGGACGCGGAAATAGTAGCCGCGGTAGGGTGTGCGACTGCCTTCCTCGCTTTTGGCGGCATAACCTTCGACAACGGCCTGTGCCACTAGCGGTCCGATGGGACTCTGGGGCTCACCGTCGGCAGCTTTCCAATACAGGCCATTGTGTTGCCCTTCGGTGGAGAAAATTCTCTGGGCGTAGACGTCGTGCTGCGACGAGCGGTATTCCTTTTCGGCCGCAACGAGCTCTTGGCAAACGCGAATGGCTGACATTTCATTCCGACCGACTCGTCGGAACAGGATTTCTTTCTTGCCCGCCTCGGTGTCGAAATACCAGGACTTGCCATTGTTGACGAGCGGGATCGGAGTGGGCCAGTTATCCGGGCCGACATACAGGGTCGTGGTGCCGTCGGGTTCTTTCACCAGACGATGCATTTCCTGATATCTCTGGACGAAATTAGCGCGGTTCTGGGCGTCCTCGGAGTCGTCACCAGACGAAACGATCTGCTTTCCCTCGGGTCCGAGGATTTCGAGCATCGCTTTTTCGTCGTTACTCTGCGCGGCCATGGCTAGCGCATGGCTGGCCTCTTCCGCTGACGAAAATGTTTTCTGGCCCGCTTGCTGCGCGGTGGAACGGGCGGGAATGCAGCCCATGAAAAGGATGGCGACCGCGACTAATTTAGGAAGATTGGCCCAACCCAATTTGCCGAAGCTGAAATTCGTCCGCTGCATATGGCTTTCTCCATTTTCCAAATTTCGCGATGAACCTGGGAAAAACGATTCTTCGATTACGTGATGTCATCCCCGATTATCAATGACGGCCGCCGCCACCGCCGCCATGAGGCGCTCCCTCCACCGCCACGCGCTCCTCCGCCGAAGCTGCTGGCTCCACGCGACGAATAGCTCCTGGTTTGTCCGCCACGGTCGTAGCCGCTGAAGGCGCCAGAACGAGTGCCGGTCTGGCCGCGGGGCTGCGCGTATCCGCGAGCAGCGCGGTTGTCGCCGTTGAAAGGCCGTGTCGTTCCACCCGGACGGTTGTACACTCCGCCGCGCCCCCCGATGTTCCCCCTGTCCGGAGGTCTGTTTCCCGCGCCGGGCCGGCCGCGGAAGTCGCCGCGCGGGCCTCCCCGGTAGTAATTGCTCCGGTTATAGAATGTGTTGCTGCGCGAGTAATACCGGTTGTTGTTGTAAACGGCGTACCGGTTGTGCCAGTCGAACCCCCAACGGCCCCAGCCCCACCCATACCCGCCATAGAAGCCGATTCCGAAGCCGATTCCAAAGGAAAGATACGGGCCGCCATACCAGATACCCGGATAAGGATACCAACCGGGCCACGGACCTATAGGACCTCCGTAAACCACCCACGGATTGTAGGCAGGAACGTAAACGATCTGGGGATCGGCAGGCTGAATGATGACGGTCGAGCCTTGCGTGGTTACAGTCTGTTGCGGAGTGCTCTTAAGATTGCCGGACTGTTGGGCGCGCTGGCGCATCACCTGCACGGCATCGGTCACATCCTGTTGCTGGTTGTAATAGGCGTCGCCAAGGGAAGACGTCCAGGATAAGTTTTTGTCCATATTCCCAAGGACGGACGGAAAGGCGGCGAGCGCCTTGACGCTCGGATCCCAGGGTTGCTGGTCCACAGCTTGAGCCAAAGCGTCACCCTTTAAGTCGGGATGCGCTTGCACCCATCGGTCGGCTTCGACAACTTGCTCGGGAAAGGTGGAGGCCGCGAGGATCTGCGCCACAAGGGAATCTGGATAGAGCGCGATCGGCGCTACCAACTGTTGGATCTGTTCGGGAGTCTGTGTCGTGTACGGTGGCGCCTGCTGCCCGTCTTGCGGCGGGGCCTGCTGCGTAGCCTGCGCCGGGGCGTCTTGATACGCGGGCAGGTTCTGAGGCCAAGTTGCGAACACGAGTGCCGCCGACAACAGGGCAACCAACATCGGCTTGCCCAACCGAGGCATTGCGAACCCTGCGGCATGTCCGAAAATGTTCATGTTGTTGAATCTCCTCTGCAGCTTTATTGCTCGAGGCCTCCAAATATAAAGGACCGCGCCTTGTATACTCCCTATTCTCGCTCTTTTGTAGATTTCTAGCATAGGGTATCCCGTGTAGCAGCGCGCCCGAGACGAGCCGGGCTAAGACCAGGGTTAGAAGACAACTATTTGGCGCAAACTCCGCATCCGCATGGGATAGCGTGTAACGAGACCCAATTATAGGACGTTTTGGCCTGGAAATATGCGTACAGACCACGTTTCGGAGTATCGGGCGATGGCGATGTCCACATTCGGGCGAAATACAACGCGACGGTCAGTCCTGTTGATTTTCGTTGCGCTTTTCTGCCGAATGCGGGTTCTGGCGCAGGACCAGGACCAAAATGTAGTCCGCGTGGACGTGAACCTGGTTATGCTCGACGCTACGGTGAAAACGAAGGCCGGCAAAATCATGGCCGATTTGAAAAAGCAGGACTTCGAACTGCGTGAAGACGGCGTCGCTCAAAAACTAGAGGTCTTTAGCCGTGACGAGCTGCCTCTGAACGTTGCGCTGGTATTGGATCTAAGCGATTCGATTGGTCCCTTTCTCGGGCCGTTGCGTGACGCGGCCACCACCGCGCTTGCCGCGCTTAAACCCGAAGATGAGGTAGCGCTGTTTACCTTTTCCACCGAGGCCGAATTGCGCGTGCCGTTCACGAACGACAAGACGCAGATTGCCCAGCAGATCAATGGATTCCACGTAGGCGGCGCCACGAATATCAATGACGGAATCTTCGTCGCCGCCAAGTATTTGCTGGGCGCGCCACCGAAGGGCCGTCGAGTGATTATTCTGATCAGCGATGACGTTGGCACGGACGCAGGGGGACAGGGGACGCGCGACATCATCACCGAGTCGATCGCGGCGGATGCGGCCTTATACAATCTGAAGATACCCGGATACAATCCGCCGGCGACGATGCTCGCCGCGAGCATGATTCCCGGACTGGTGAACATACGCAGAGTGATGGACCAGACCGGCGGGGAAATTTTCGACGTACAAGATGTGGCGCATCTGGACGCCGAATTTCGCGCTTTGATCGAGCGTATCAAGACGCGGTATACGCTGGGTTACTACACGAAGGCCACCGCAGCCGAGGGTAAACCACATAAATTGGATGTGCGTCTCGCGTCCTCGTTTGGAAAAAAGGGACGCGATTACGTCATCTTGTCCAAGAACAGCTACTACGTTCATTGAAGAGCGCAGAACGGGGCTCGCAGAAACCGGCAAAAAGGAGGAATCATGAGCAATGGAGGCGGACGCTCGGCGGGTGTGGGATTGTGGGGTTTTGGGAGCATGCTAGCGATCACATTGTCGTGGAGTGTCAGCCATTCGATCTTGTGGATGATCGTGCACGGGATTTTTAGCTGGTTTTACGTGATTTACTATGCGGTGGAGAAATAGCCGGACGCCGAGATGGAGCCAAGACGTAAAGGCCGGGCAGGTCACGCCCAGCCCCATGATGACTACAAAGAAGTCCGATCCATAGGGCGTAACGCCTCGTTAGAGAAATCCGACGGGATTTAGCGGATGCCGATCGTAACCGAGGTTGTTCGTTTGCGGCCGCCGGTGAGATTCGTCAATTCGGGCTATAATTCTCCCAGGTATTTCAGGTCAGGGGTTCAAGCGTGATTCGAAAGCTGGACAGTTTGACGACGCTTCTGCTTGCGATGATCTTTACTACTTTCCTGTTGTTTTCGTGCGCTGCAAAACAAGCACCGCGGGAGATTACCGTCAGGGTTCCGCCAGATTATGCGGGTGAACTGAGTCTCGATCCGTGCTCTCGGGACGCTTCCGCGGAAGTATCCGTGGACGCAAAGGGAGACACGGCGACCTCGGTGTGCCCCAAAGCGGACGAAACGGTTACGCTCAGGGTTATTCGGGGAGGCACGGACTTCCGAGTTCCGCCCGATCAAGTTACGATCGAGCGGGCCGGGGACGGCTTGCCGGTCGCTATCAAAGCACACGTTCCCGCGCCATAATCGATCCCGGGACAGTCGATTTTCCGCTAGTTGTTTTCTTTCTCTAAGCAGCGCCCGAGACCTTCTTCGGGGGTGCCGGCCGGCGCAATTGCAATTCCAGATCCCGCAGCCGGTGTTCCATTTTGACGACGCGTTGCCGAAGAGAGTAAAGCTTGTTGTGCGCCAGCTCGACCATGAACGGGTCTTCGTGTCCGAGAGTTTCCTCGCACTGGCTAATGTATTCCGCCGCGACATCCAGCATTTCACCAAACAACACTAAATTGTCCGCGCAGCTGGTGACATCTCGCATCGTCGTCCTTTCGGGGAAAGGGCAGGCCGCACAACGCCAGCGTAAGGAACACTGAGGAACGGCGCAATCGGGCTACCACTGTAGCTTCACCTAGTCGCAAACCTGTGCTGTAACCTGCTGAAACGCCGGATGATGCTTCGCTTCGGACCGTGGAGTTGTCTGTAATCCAGATCGTGATGTTGGCTGCGGCCTGCTTTCGCAGCTCCTCAGGAGAGGCGGGTGCGCACGCGATCGCTTAATGCTTTGCCATCCACGGTCTTGCCTTCCAGAGCGGATTTGGCGGCTTTGACTACGGCGCCCATTTGCTTCATGGAGGTGGCGGAAGTCTCGGCGATGGCCTTGGCGATGGCGGCGTCCATTTCAGCTTCGCTCGCGCCCGCGGGGAGATAAGTTTCGATTATGGCGAGTTCCTTGGTTTCCTTGTCGGCGAGGTCCTGTCGATTGCCCTTGGTGAATTGGTCGATGGACTCTTTGCGTTGCTTGACTAGGGTTTGCAGGAGCTGGATCGATTCGGAGTCGTCGAGGGCACGGATTTTTTCGGTTTCCTTGTATTGGATGGCAGACTTGATGCCGCGGAGGACGCTGAGGCGGAGTTCGTCTTTGGCACGCATGGCGTCGGTAAGGTCTTTTTGAATTTTTTCGGAGAGAGTCATCTGTTCCTCGTCGGATTGAATATAACAGAGCGGAAAGAAAAAGAATTAACACAGAGGGCAGAGAGTGCGGAGCACTGAGATCGCAGAGGGAATGAGGGGAGAATTTGACTTGGGGCTGGGGGGTCGCTACCGTTGATGTTTTAGTTTGGGCGAATTTTTAGTTGCTGTGACGACGGACTACAAATTGAGTGGGGACGAGGGCTGATGAAAGTCATTGTTGCGGACAAGATCAGTGAGCGCGGAGTGACGCTGCTGAAGGAGCAGGCCGGATGGAACGTGGTGTTGACCACCAAGGAGACCCTGAACGCGGAGATCGCCGATGCCGAGGCGCTGATCGTGCGTAGCGCGACGAAGGTTACGCCGGAGTTGATGGAGAAGGCGCCGCGGTTGCGAGTGGTGGGACGCGCGGGCGTCGGCGTGGACAATATCGATCTGGATGAAGCAACCCGGCGGGGCGTGCTAGTGATGAGCACACCGGGCGGCAACGCGGTCAGCGTTGCGGAACATACATTCGCGCTGATGCTGGCGCTGGCGCGGCAGGTGTCGCGACTGGATAAGTCAATGCATGAGGGGAAATGGGAGAAAGGCAGCGCGGCGGGGACCGAAGTGCGCGGGAAGACGCTGGGCTTGATCGGACTTGGGCGGATCGGGAGTGAAGTGGCCGTAAGGGCGGAAGCGTTTGATATGAGAGTGCTTGGCTACGACCCGTATATCAGTGAAGCGGCGGCGAGAGAACTGCAAGTGGAGCTGGTGCCGCTGGAAAAGTTACTGGCGGAGAGCGATTTCGTGTCGCTGCATACAGCGGTTAGCCCTGCGACGCAGAATTTGATCAATGCGACCACGCTGGCACAGATGAAGAAGGGGGCGCGGCTGATCAACGCGGCGCGAGGAGAATTGATCGATGAAGGGGCGCTGGCGGAGGCGTTGAAAAGCGGAAAGCTGGCGGGTGCGGCGCTGGATGTATTTGTGGAGGAGCCGACCAAAAATATGGCGTTGGTGGGACTGCCGAACGTGCTTGCCACACCGCACATCGCGGGATCGACTACGGAGGCCCAAGAAGAAGTAGGGACGCAGGTTGCGGTGCAAGTGCGAGATTATCTGGCGGATGGCGTGATCCGCAACGCCGTGAATTTGCCGGCGCTGTCGCCGGACCAGTACCGGCGCGGGCGACCCTATGTTGCTCTAGCGGAGCGGCTGGGATCGATGGTTGCGCAAGCGGCGGCATCGAGGCCGGCGCGGATCCGGATCCGGTATGCGGGCGAAGTAGCCGAGGTAGGGACGAATTTGCTGCGCAGCGCGGTGCTGGCGGGACTCCTGAACGCGGTTCTCGATGAGAAGGTAAATGTGGTGAACGCGCCACAGGTGGCGGCGGCGCGGGGCCTGACGGTCCATGAGGAGACGCGGCGGCGGGAGCACGGGTTTCCCAACACGTTGGAAGTGTCGGCCCTGCCGGACAAAGGCGGCTCAGGAACGGAGTTCACCGTCGAAGGAACGGTGTTGCACGATGGAACGCCGCGGGTACTGCAGATTGGCGGCATCCCGGTGGAAGCGCAGTTGGAAGGGACGATACTGTATCTGCGCAACCGGGACGAACCTGGAGTGATCGGGCGGGTGGGCTCGACGCTGGGCAAGCAAGGCGTAAACATCGCGACTTTTGCGCTTGGTAGACGGGATGCTTCGCGTGGAGCGGAGGCGGTGTCGCTGGTGCGGCTGGACGGGGAGGTTTCGGCGTCTATTTTGGGACCGATTCGCGAAATTGCGGCCATCACTGAGGCAAAACTCCTTCATTTGGGGGTACGACCGAGGGACGGGCACGAAGATGTGGCCGATTAGACGCGTTCGTCGGACCGCGATGACTCTGGAGCCGCGCTAGAACGACGCACCGGGCGTGCTCCCACGCAGCCGATGGGCGAAAAACAAAGCGCCGCGGTGGAAAGCCGCGGCGCTGGAAGACACTCAGATCACCACTTGCTTTTTGACTAGATCACGTGGATGGCTTCTTCGACGTGGTGGTGTGCCTTGTCGATATGTTCCAGGGCGCGGTGTTGCAGCCCCTGAGCGAAGCCGTTGTCTTCATCTTCGGCCACGTCGTGGTGCGCCTTGTCGAGCAATTCCAGGGCACGGTGGAGACGGCCGCCCCACTCCATGTGGGCATCGACCGGTGGATGATCGTTCAGGTCCTTGTGATCGTCGATAGACGCCCTTTTGATCTCCGCGATGGCAGCGTCAATTTCTTCGATGGCTTTGATTTCCTGCTCTTTGCGTTCCCCGCCGCCGGGGCGTTCCAAATGAGCTCTGGCGTGGCGCAGATCGGTTAGTGCGTGCAAGTATGCCGGATGATCGCGCCCGGGTTCGGGAGCTGCCGAGACGTACGCGGGAACGAAAAGCAGTGCGAGGAGCATGGTAAATGCAAATTTGGTGAGACTCTTCATCGTTCGTATCTCTCCTGTTGATTTTGAATATTTAGATGCAGCCTGGTGTTGGCTCAACCGTAGCGTGTGCCGAGCAGCGCGGGCAAGAAAGGAGACCTTGCGAGGCGCTGGTTAGTAAATGCCCCTTTCGGACAGGGAGTGTATGAACCGGAACTGGGGTAACGACCCGGTATGCACAGGGCTTAGCGCAAGGCAAAGAACGGAAACTTGGATTTGACGAAACGAAATCGTGGCGGGAGCGGGTGGACGAGTTTGGGAGTTATTTTTTCGGCAAGCTGGTAAACTGCGGCGCGTGAGGATGGTTAGGTCGCGGTAAAGCGCGCCCCTACATGACAAGCGCCGTTACATTAGCCGGGGATCGTGATTAGGGCTCGGAGGAGGATGCCAATGCACGAAAGACGAGCGTCGCGGGCATTTCGTGTGGGGATTGCCGGACCAGTGGGCTCGGGGAAAACGGCGCTGGTGGACCGGCTGAGCCGGAGGTTGTGGCCGAAGTACAACCTGGCGGTGGTGACCAACGATATTTATACGAAGGAAGATGCGGAGTTTCTATTGCGGCAAGGTGTACTGCCGGCGGAGCGAGTGCGGGGCGTGGAGACTGGGGCGTGCCCACACGCGGCGATTCGCGAGGACGCTTCGATGAACTTGCAGGCGATCGCGGAGTTGGAAGACGTGCTGCCGGGCCTGGAACTGATTTTTGTGGAGAGCGGGGGCGACAATTTGTCGGCGGCGTTCAGCCCCGAACTGGTGGATGTGTGGATTTATGTGATCGATGTTGCGGAAGGCGACAAGATTCCTCGGAAAGGCGGGCCGGGAATCACGCGGTCGGATTTGCTGGTGATTAATAAGATCGATCTGGCGCCGTACGTCGGGGCGTCGCTGGAGGTGATGGAGCGGGATTCGCGGAAGATGCGCGGCGAACGCCTATTTTTGTTTACGAATTTGCGGGAGGATGTGGGGTTGGATCGAGTGATTGCCTGGCTGGAGGAGAAAATGGGGGTGCCGGCGGAGCGGCGACGGGAGTTGATCGATGCGCACAGCCCTTATGTGGGGACGCCGCATTCCCATGGGCCGGGCGGGCATTCGCATGGGCATAGCGAGCACGGGCATAGCGAGCTTGGGCACGATACCCGGCCGATCTGAAGATCGGCCACTACTGGGGTGTGGGGATGGATTCTGAACTGGCGGAATTGCGGCTTTTGCATTTGGCGGACAGCGCTTTGCCGATTGGGGGATTGGCGCATTCGTTCGGGTTGGAATCGCTGGTAGCGGCGGAGTTGCTTGGCGTGCGGGAGTTGCCGGAGTTTTTGCGGGGGTTTTTGGAGGAGGTGGGATTTTTGGAAGCAGTGTTTTGCAGAGCGGGGTTTCGGCTGGGAGACAAGTGGCTAACGGCGGAAGAGCTGAGTGTCGACCGTGAGATGTCCCGGCGAGACTGGTTGGCACTCAATGAGCGACTGAGTGCGATGAAACTCGGGCGGGAGAGCCGGGTCGGAAGCGGGTCGCTGGGACGCAATTTCTTGACGGCGGTTGGCGGGCTTGGGGATTTTGCGGTGGTGGAAGAAGTTTTACGGGCTTCGAAGGAAACGCAGGGATTGATCCATCACAGCGTGGCGTTTGGATTGGGCGGCGGGGTTTTGGAATTCGAGGAGGACCGCACCGTGCTGGCGTTTTTACATGCGTGTACGGCGAGCTTGGTTTCTGCGTGCCAGCGATTGTTGCCTCTTGGGCAGAATGCGGCGATGAGAATTTTGTGGGAGTTGAAGCCGGCGATTGTCGAGACCATGAAGCGGAGCGCCGAGGGCTCGCTCGAAGATGCTTCGTGTTTCCTGCCGCTGATGGAATGGGGCGCGATGGAGCACCCTGCGCTTGCGACCCGGCTGTTCATCAGTTGAGGAGTTCCAGACAGCGTGATGGAGATGGTGGAAAGCGTTGCGGGAGTAGGGGGCGAAATTGCGCCGGACGTGATTGGCAGAGATCGCATTCGCGTTGCTGCTTCGCTGCGACTGGATTTCGAGTGTGGTTCGCCGGCGGGGCAAACGATACTGGCGGCCAGCCATCAGGAGCCACCGCTGAAAGTAGTGCGGTCATTCGCGGTGGAAGGCGCGGCGCTGGTGCATTTGCACAATGTGTCGGGCGGATTGCTGGGCGGAGATCAGCTGGCGCTGGGCGTGAATGTTGGAGTCGGAGCGCAGGCGCAAATCACAACGACCGGCGCCACCCGCGTTTACCGGCCCCGAACGGGAGTTCTTGCGACGGTGCAGTCCAGTGAGATTGCGGTTGGTGAGAATGGCTTGCTGGAGTATTTGCCGGATCCGGTGATTCCGTTCGCCGGGGCGAGATTCTCGCAGCGAACGTCGATACGATTGGCGTCCGGTGCGGGATTGTTTTGGTGGGAGATTCTGGCTCCAGGGCGAGAAGCGCGCGGCGAAATTTTTGAATATGAGAGCGTGGAGTTTAAGACAGACCTGGTGGGGGCAGGCCGGCCGGTTGCCGTCGAGTGCGTGCGGTTGGAGCCGAAGAAGCGGGGCCTGACGTCGATCGCGCGGTTGGGGGCTTATCGGACGTTGGCTACATTTTATATTTGCCGCGTCGGGGTCGGAGCCACGGAGTGGATGGAGATCGAGAGGGAGTTACGCGGAGTTCTGGCGTCGTTTGGCGGACCGCGAGATGCGCTTTGGGGAATTAGCACGTTGGCGGCACATGGTTTGGTGGTGCGGTGCGCGGCAAAGAGGGGGCGCGACGTCTTGCCGCGTCTTCGCGCGGTATGGAGCGCGGCAAAACGGAGGTTGTACGGGCGGGCTGCGGTGATGCCGAGGAAGGTGAATTGATTGCGGTGGCGTGGCAGGTTGTACATGGCGTTGCTCATCGGAGCGCCAGCAGGACGCGCTGAAGCGCGCCCCTACATTGCGAATATGAACTGCGCACATGAATGTTCGAAATATGGCGCGGAAGACGGACGAGGGTTGAATTGCACTTAACACCGCGGGAGCAGGAGAAGCTGATGATTGTGGTTGCGGCGGATTTGGCGCGACGGCGGCAGGCCCGCGGGTTGAAGCTGAATTACGTGGAGGCCGTGTCGATCTTGTCGGCGGAGGTGATGGAGGCCGCGCGGGATGGGAAAAGCGTGGCGGAAATCATGACCTCAGGCGCAAAGATATTGTCGCGGGAGCAGGTCATGGACGGCGTGGCGGAGATGATTCATGAAGTGCAGGTGGAGGCTACGTTCCCGGACGGGACGAAGCTGGTGACGATTCACGATCCGATCCGATGAGAGCGTGGATCGAAACGCGTTGGAGCGCAACAAGACGCGCCCCCTGGAGGTCAATTGCGGGTCTGTTCGCGTAAGGCAAAGAGGGCAGCTTGCGTGGTGAAAACGATTAGCACCAAAACAAGAGAAGTGTGGAAAAGAGTATGAAGCCGGGACAGTATTTTTTGGACGAGGCGGCTGGACCTGTGCAGGCCAATGCGGGGCGAAGAGTCGCGCGGGTTGTTGTGCGGAATACGGGCGACCGACCCGTGCAGGTGGGGAGTCACTATCATTTCTTTGAGGTGAATCGCGCGTTAGGCTTCGATCGCGGAGCGGCTTATGGTATGCGGTTGAATATCGCGGCGGGGACGGCGGTACGATTTGAACCGGGCGAAGAAAAAGAAGTGGAGCTTACGGAATTTGGCGGAGCGAAAGTGATTTACGGATGCAATGGAATGGTGCAGGGCGCGCTTGGTGAGAGTGGCGCAGAAGAGCGGGCGACTGCGCGCGCCAGGGACGCGGGCTTCCTGTTCGATCAAGAGGGAGAAACGCGTTGAGTTTGCAGATTCCTCGACGGACATATGCGGATCTTTATGGTCCGACAAAGGGCGACCGGATTCGCCTGGCGGACACGGAATTGGTAATTGAAATCGAGAAGGATTTTACGCATTACGGCGATGAAATCACGTTCGGCGGCGGGAAAGTCATTCGTGACGGGATGGGACAGAGCAGTGGGGCGTTGCGAGAAGGCAAGAACGGAACGCTGGATCTTGTGATTACGAACGCGGTGATCCTGGATCACTGGGGAATCGTGAAGGCAGACATCGGGATTAAGAACGGGCGAATCGTGAGAGCGGGCAAGGCCGGAAACCCGGACGCGATGGAGGGTGTCGATCCGGATTTGGTGGTGGGTGCGGGGACCGAAGTGATCGCAGGAGAGAATTTGATCGTGACCGCGGGCGGCGTCGACAGTCACATTCACTTTATTTCACCGCAGCAGGTGTATGAAGCGCTTTCGAACGGGATCACGACGATGATCGGTGGTGGAACTGGGCCGGCTACAGGAACGGCGGCGACGACGTGCACGCCGGGGGCCTGGAATCTGGCGCGAATGCTGCAGGCTGCCGAAGCGTGGCCGATGAATTTCGGATTTCTCGGCAAAGGAAACGCAGCGATTGGCGGGCCCTTGGCGGAACAGATTGAAGCTGGGGCCTGCGGATTGAAACTGCATGAAGATTGGGGCACGACGCCCGCGGCGATCGATGCCTGCCTGAAAACGGCGGACGAATTTGACGTGCAGGTGGCCATTCATACCGACACGATCAACGAAGCGGGGTTTCTGGAGGCAACCGTCGCAGCGATTGCCGGGCGGGCGATCCACACGTATCACACCGAGGGGGCGGGCGGAGGGCACGCGCCGGATATTATTGCGATCGCCTCTCATGGAAATATTTTGCCTTCGTCGACAAACCCCACGCGGCCGTACACCGTGAATACGATTGCGGAACATCTGGACATGCTGATGGTTTGCCACCACTTGAACCCGCAGGTGCCGGAGGACGTGGCGTTCGCGGAGAGCCGTATCCGGCCGGAAACGATTGCGGCGGAAGATATTTTGCATGATATGGGCGTGCTGAGCATGCTGTCGAGCGATTCGCAAGCGATGGGGCGGATCGGCGAGGTGGTCACGCGCACTTGGCAGACGGCGCACAAGATGAAGGTGCAGCGCGGGGCTCTGAGTGGGGATTCGAGCCGCAACGACAACACGCGAGCTAAACGATATGTGGCCAAGTACACCATCAATCCGGCGATCACGCATGGAATGGAGACCGAGATTGGGTCGATTGAACCGGGGAAGCTCGCGGATCTCGTGTTGTGGAAGCCGGCATTTTTTGGCGTGAAGCCGGAGATGATTGTGAAGGGCGGATTTATTGCCTGGAGTGTTATGGGAGATGCGAACGCTTCGATTCCGACGCCGCAGCCGGTACTGTACAGACCGATGTTTGGGAGTTTCAGTGGGGCGACAGCCGCGACGAGCATCACATTTATTTCGCGGGCGGCGCTTTCGGCTGGTCTGCCACAGAAACTAGGTTTGAACAAGATGACCGCCGCGGTACGAAATTGCCGTCAGATCGGAAAGAAAGATATGATCCATAACGACGCCACGCCGAGAATCGACGTGGATGCGGAAACTTATGAGGTGCGCGTGGACGGAGAGTTAATTGGTTGCGAACCGGCACGGATTTTGCCGTTGGCGCAGCGATACTTTTTATTTTGAGTTTTTAGAGTGCCGAACAGTGCGGAGATTCGTTGACGGTTGCTGCAGGCGGTGTGTAGGATGGCTGTCGTTGGTACTGAGGGAGAACGATGGCCAAGAAAAGCAGGTTGACGCAAGTTGCGGTGAAAATCGGAACGGCGGTTGGTAAAGCGGATCGCACGGCTCACAAGTTCGCGAAAGCAGGTTCCCTCGCGAAAAAAGAATTGGACGATATTTCAAAGCAAGTGGACGCACTGAAGCGCCAGCTACAAAAAACGACCAAGCGGCTTCGAAGCGCTCTGCGGTAATGCCGCGGCGACCAAGCGCCGCTTTTGCGGGAGTGGTGCTGATCCTGCTTTGTTTTTCTTCCAGCTGTTTCGCGCAGTGGAATCCTTTAAATCCCGTTACCAGTGTGAAGCGGCAGGCCGATGGCCTGGCGCTGGCCATGAAATCGGGGACGCTGCGCCTCCTGGTGTGCTCGGATTCCATTGTGCGCGTCACTTATTCGCCCGGCACCGGTGTTTCTGAAACGCCGCAATATGCAGTCACCAAGCAGAGTTGGCCTGTTTCGCAGTGGACGATGCAGTCGAGCGAGACCGATGTGAAGTTGGCAACGCCGCTTTTGAAGATCACCGTCACGAAGAAAGACGGCACCATTCTTTTTGCCGACGCTTCCGGGAAAAAACTCTTTCAAGACTACGACCGGACGCTTACGCCCGTCGAAGTGAACGGCGAAAAGACCTATCACGCGGAAATGTTTTCCAACCTCTGGGACTCGACGGAGGCATTCTACGGATTAGGGCAGCACCAGGCAGGCGTGTGGAATTATCACGGCGAGTCCGTCGAGCTTTCGCAGGCCAACACCAACATCTCCGTGCCGATGTTTCTTTCGAGCAATGGATACGGCATTTTCTGGAACAATTCCTCGCGAAGCCGCTTTAACAATCGATTTCCGCATGAGCTTTATCTAAGCTCCGAAGTCGCCGACACTGTGGATTATTATTTCCTGTACGGCCCTGATTTCGACAAGATCATTGGTGCCTACCGCGAAATGACCGGGGCTGCGCCGATGTTCGGCAAATGGGCGTACGGATTCTGGCAATGCAAAAACAAATATGAGTCGCAAGCGGAAGTTCTGGGCGTAGCGCACAAATACCGCGAGCTACACATTTCAGTCGACAACATCGTGCAGGATTGGTTCTGGTGGAACACGATGGGCGAGCCGGTCTTCAACAAGAATTACCCCGACCCGAAAGGGATGATCGAGGATTTGCACGAGAATCATTTTCACGTGATGTTTTCGTTCTGGCCCTACTTTCGTCCGGGATCCCCAGTTTATGACGAAATGGACAAGCGAGGATATTTCGTCGACAAAACAAAAGTGAGTGGGTTCCATCCAGCGGGCCAGGCGCTTTACGACGCCTTTAATCCCGCGGCCCGCGCTTACTACTGGCAGCTCATCGACAAAGGATTGTTCAAGATCGGTGCGGACGCCTGGTGGCTGGACACCGATGAACCGGAAACAGAGGGGCGCGAAACCAGCATTTTAGCAAATAACAAAGTTGCGCTCGGCAATGGTGCACGTTACGCGAATCTTTATCCCTTGATGACGACGAGCGCCGTTTACGACGGCCAGCGTAAAACGTCGGACCAGAAGCGCGTTTTTATATTGTCGCGGTCGGCGTTTGCCGGGGCACAGAGAAATTCGATTGCCGCGTGGTCGGGAGACGTGGAATCGAACTGGCTGAGTTTTGCGCGACAGATCCCCGCAGGCCTGAATTTTGAACTTTCGGGCATTCCGTACTGGACGACAGACATCGGCGGTTTCATTATCGGAAATCCTGACGATCCCGCGTACCGCGAGCTTTTCGTGCGCTGGTTCGAGTACGGAACGTTTTGTCCGATCTTCAGGGTGCACGGCACGCGGACGCCAAACCAGAATGAATTGTGGTCCTACGGTCCTGAAGCGCAGACAATTCTTACAGCTTACGACCGGTTGCGCTACCGCTTGATGCCCTACATCTATTCGTTGGCGTGGAGGACCACGAGCGAGGCCTACACGCCGATGCGGGCGCTAGCAATGGATTTTCGTACGGACACGCGTGCGCTGAACGTTGGCGATCAATTCATGTTCGGTCCGGCACTACTCGTAAACCCGGTGACCGAGCCGGGCGCCACATCGCGCCGCATTTATCTGCCGAAATCAAAATGGTACAACTTCTGGACTGGGCACGAAGTGGACGGTGGTGGCGCTATCGAGGCAGCGGCGCCCATCCATCAGATCCCGCTGTTCGTGCGCGGCGGCTCCATTGTGCCGCTAGGGCCAGACCTGGAGTACGCGACCCAGAAACCCGCCGATCCCATCGAGCTGCGGGTATATCCGGACGCCGACGCGAGTTTCACGCTCTACGAAGATGAAAACGACAATTACAATTACGAAAAGGGAGCCCGCGCCACGATTCGAATCGATTGGGACGAAGCGGCGCAAAAACTGACGATTCGCGAACGCCAGGGACAATTCCCGGGCATGCTCAATGCCCGGACATTTCACGTTGTGTTTGTCGGCGACAACCACGGCACCGGAATCGAGATGACAACTCAGCCGGATGAAGTGGTGGAATACTCGGGAAAGCCGATCACGGTCACACGATAATAAGGGTTTGAACTGTGGCGCGGACGTGGGCCAGGCAACCGCGAGCACCTCGCAATCATCGTGGTTCCCTGACATGCAGAATTTGATCGCTCTGGACACCCTTGAGTTTCTGCACTTTTCCCGACGGCCACCGAATCTCGACTTCTTCCGCCACTTTCGCGGCACCCAAGCCAAAGTGAACTGGCGCGGAGCTCGATGAAGCATATCCGGCAGCGGTACTTTTGTGATTGAATTGCACGAAGCCATCCGCCGACACCCGGATTCGCGCACCGATCCCATCTCGATTACTCTTCGTGCCTTCCAAAGCTAGTTCCAGCCAATGATTGGCGTCCGGGCTGTCATTCATCCAAATTTCCGCGGGCGCGCTGAGGGCGGTCACCACGACGTCAAGCTTTCCGTCGTGATTAAAGTCACCGACGGCGGCGCCGCGATGACGGCGAGCAGGTTGCGCCGCAAAACCAGCCTCCTCAGTGAGCGCAGACCATTTCGTTCCCGTCAAATTGTGAAACGCCGTGTTCGGCTGGTCGATCATCTCGCGCCCAGCCATGTTTGGCGATTGCACATGCCCGCGGCTGACGAAAATATCCTTCCATCCATCGTTGTCAAAATCCGCGATGTTGACGCTGTAGCCCGCCATGGGACCGCTGAGCAAGGCCATTCCGCTTTTCGCCGTAACATCCGTGAATCCTGTTTTTCCGTCGTTGCGATAAACCGGAAAAGTTTCGTTGTCCAGGCCGACGAGGATAATATCTGGCCGCCCGTCATTATTCAGGTCGCGAAAATCGACGCCCATTCCGGAAATTACGTTCCCTTGTTCGGGCAGGGCAACTCCGGTCTCAAACGCGACTTCTTCAAACAGTCCATTTCCTTTGTTGTGGAATAGAAAATTGAAGAGCTTGTCGTTGGCGACGAATATGTCGGGCAGACCGTCACCATCGTAGTCGGCGACCCCTACCCCCATTCCCTTGCCAGGATGCGCGCGAATCCCTGATTTCGCGGAAATATCCTTGAATGTTCCATCGCCGTTATTTAGAAACAGCTGGTTGGGCAACGCCTTGTACATTTTCGGATGACAATACTCAGGTCGGCCTTCGGATTTGCAGTCTGGCTCTTTGTTCACATCCCATGCCATGTAGTTCACGACGAAAAGATCCAACAACCCATCATTGTTGACGTCCACCCAAGCGCCCCCGACGGACCAGAGCGGACCGTACTCCTTGTCCGGCTGGGTCAGGCCCGCTTTCGCGGTTACGTCGGTAAACGTTCCATTGCCGTTGTTGTGATAGAGAGTGTTGCGATGAACGCCGGCAACAAAAATATCTTCGTAGCCGTCGTTGTCGTAGTCGCCGATGGCGACGCCTACGTCGTAGCCGGTTCCCGCGAGGCCGGCTTGTTCGGTCACATCGGTGAAGGTACCGTCGCCATTGTTTCGAAAAAGACGATTCCAATATTTCGGCGACGTTTTCTGCAAGCTGACGATGTCCGCGCCGTTGGTGAAAAAAATGTCGAGGTTGCCGTCATTGTTGTAGTCGAAGACCGCGACTCCTCCGGCCATTGTTTCCGGCGCGTGCCTTTGCGGCGTTTCAGAGCTATCGAGAGAAAATGGGATGGAACGGAAAGAGAAATGAACGGGGGCCTTATCCACTTGGGCCGATACGGTGAACTTGAATGTAGCTCCGACGGCCGTTAAAAGAACGACCAGCGCGAGTAACGTTGATCCCAGCGGCGATTTTCCGAGTTGGGCGGCCATCTCCGTGAATATCATAACGGTCCGCAATCGCATTGCGGCAACAAATCGTATCCCGCGTGTCAAATCCACGTTTCCGCGCCAATCAGTAAAAACGCGATCGCGGCCGCCAACACTCCCGTGACTCCGATCAAGATTGCTGCTCGAGGAATGTCGGAATCCCCGCCGGCGGGTGGGTCGCCGGAATCACCGAGCCAAATCTCGGTGACCAGTACGCCCTTAGCCCATATCGGACCCAGCAATCGTCTTTGGATGCTTCCCGCCGTCGCGGCTTCGCTCCATCCGGAGTTGGGTCCGGGAAGTATCGCGTGTTGTTGCCAACCAACAAGAAATGCTTTCGCCGCGGAACATCCGGGAATCAAAATCGACACCAGTGAAAGCAAAAGCCATGTGAAGGGCGCGGGGATTAGATTCATTAAATCATCCAGGCGCGCGCCGCACCAACCGAACTTCAGATAGCGGGGCGTCTTGTAACCCACCATGGAGTCCATCGTGCTCACCACTTTGAAAAGGACGATGCCGGGCAATCCCAAAACGACGTACCAAGCGAGCGGACTCACAAATCCGTCGGTAAGATTTTCACCCAGGCTTTCGATTGCAGCCCGGCGGCAGGCCGCGATGTCCATGCAGTCGGTGTCGCGACCGACAAGCCGCGAAATGGCGGTTCGCGCACCGTCCAGATCGCCGCGCCGCGCCGCCGATTCCACCGCCCACGCGTGCCGCAACAGATCATGCAACGCCAGGCAGGAGTACGCCAGGAATAGATGGAACGCCAACGCCACGCGGTGGTTCGATTTTTGCAAACCGAGGAAAATGGCGCTGCTGCCACCAACCCAGACGATAGTCAGAAGAAAAAAAAGCGAGATTCCGCCGGCGTATCCATCGACGCCCGATTCTCGCAGGCGATTTTCCAGCCAGGTGAGTGTGTCGCCCATCAACCGAACCGGATGAGCAGGATAAACGGGGTCGCCAATCAAAAAATCCAGCGCCACCGCTCCAGCGAGCACCAGAGCGTCGGGACGAAAAAAACTCAGCTCCACTTCGCGGACCAGCCCAGCGCGACTCCCGAAGAAATCGCTCGCGCGGGTTGCTCGGGATCCACCTGACCGAGCTCCGCGTAGAACTTTGCCCAGTGACCGGGCTTCGCAGAGAGATTTGCGGCGAGAGTCGCCACCAGTTGACGAAAGATGTCCTGCGTGGAACTCGCCGGCAACGTGCCGAAACGAATGCGGTCGAGCACCGCAGCGATCGCAAACGCGATTCCAGCCACTTTCGGTTCGTAGATTACCGAGTTTAGATTTTTCCGCAACAACTCCAAATTACGTGGCATCAACAACTCTTCAAGAGCCGCCAGCAAACTCGTTTCATCCACGCCGTATCTTCGCAACGCATGGAAAAGAGAACGTGTCGTGCTCGGTTCGAGCCCGTTCTGCCAGCGTAAAGCCTCGAGCGTCGCATCTTTCACGGCCGTGCCCATCAGTTCTCCCAGCTTCGAATGGGTGCTCGTACTCGTCAGGGGCTTGCCGGCATCGAGTGGTGCAGCCACACAAAATTGATCCGTACCGGTTCCCGTCGCAAGGTCCTTGGAATACAGACTGCTTACGGCCAACTCACCTAAAGCCGCCGTCTTCGCTTCGGTCATGGTCATTACCGCGCGCGCCAACGCTCCGTGGGTCAAAGAGTGGTTGACGAGAAGTTCCGTATTGATCGTGCCGCCCACCGGCGCGATCTTTTCCCAGCCTTTCTCCGACTCGCGCCACAGAGCCGCATCCCCCGAACAAGCCGCGTTACCGTGAACCCCGGCGGTCACCACTGCCGTAACCAGCGTATCGCCGTCGCGTCGCTGCGCGACCGACACGTAGTTCATATTTGCCGCCGTTCCCATCGTGGCTACTTCGCTCCGGTCCAGGCCAATCTCCGTACATACCGCGTCGTGATACTCCTCGGCTCCCATCCCCACGATATGAGCGTGCCGCTCGCGATGATCGGTACCCTCGCAGCTTTGGTGGTTGACAAGATAGCGTACGCTTTCGGATTGGCCGCCGTTTTGCGCTGAAGTGCTAAGGACCCGATGCGGCGTCAACAGCTCGGTAATCAGAAAACGCCCCGTTCGCACCAGGCGATACTCTGGCGTAACGTACAACTGTTCGAGATTCGATGCGATCGCCATTCGCTTCCTTGATCTTGCTTGCGTTGTCGCGAAAACGTTGGTCCGTCTCAAGTATCCGAGAGGGCGTAACGAAATTCACTGTCGCTATAAGATTGGCACGCCTCGACCGCTGTGTGCGAGACGACGTTTCGTTATATCACCCACCCATCTATCGGGGATAGGCTTGACTCGCTTCTACCGCTTGCCGTATAAATCTTACGACTTGGTTTTGTATGGGAATCCGGTGCGAATCCGGAGCGGCCCCGCCACTGTAAGCGCGGAGGAGCGAAGCAAGCACGCCACTGGCGCCACGAGCGCTGGGAAGGCAGCTTCCATCCGAAGAAGCGCGAGCCAGGAGACCGGCTGAGTTCACGTCGATCCGAATCGGCCTCGAAGGAAAGGTCGATAGCGATTCCGGAAGTAGACCGAACAATTCGCATCGTCTTTGCGTGAGATTGGACGCGCGTGTCCCGTTTCGTGACACCGACCCTTTCCTGTCTTCTTTCGGTTCGATGGAAATTCATTTCCTCTTATCGGCAGTTTCATTTTCCAGGCGGCTTGATCCCCGGATCGGAGTATGTAATTCAGGTGTCTAGTTGACGTAGAACCAGCAATTCGCTGGCGCGATGCTCGGGAAGCGCGGTGAAAATCCGCCACTGCCCTGCAACTGTAAGCGGCCGTTTTTTCGACTGCACAAGCCACTGCCCGTCAAGGGTGGGAAGGCGCAGTCGCTCAGAAGTACGCCGCGAGTCAGGAGACCGGTCCGCCAAGCTCACAGTCCGCTCTTTCTAGGGCGAAGGAGGACTTTTATGTTTGCTTCGTCGGTGTCGCGTTTTTGGTTACCTCTATCTTGGACGCTCCTGGCAACGTTGTTTGCCGTAACCTTGAGCGCGCAATCCAGCGGAAGTCTGCATGGAAAAGTTGTTGATCCGCTCGGCAGCCCCGTTCCTGACGCCAAAATTGTTCTTCTGCAGAACGGCCATGAAGTCGTTCACGGAACGTCCGATGCGTATGGCTCGTTCGAACTAGCCGTTCCCGCAACCGGCCGCTACACTCCGCGCGTCGAGGCAGCCGGATTTGCGACACAAGAACTCGCTCCCGTTTTTGTCGGGACCGGAAAATCGGAAGAGCTCACGGTGTCGCTGCGCATCGGCACCCTCCCGCAGCAGGTGGTGGTTTCGGCCACCGGAACCCGCATCCCGGAAGCGCAGGTCGGCGCTTCGGTAACCCTGATCGACAGCGATCAGATCCAAGCACTGAACAAGCTGGATGTTCTGGAGGATCTGAGGTTTGTGCCTGGCGCGCAAATCGTGCAGACCAGCCAGCGCGGGGGCACCACATCTCTGTTCATCCGTGGTGGCGATTCCGATTTCAACAAAATCCTCGTCGACGGCATTCCCGCAAACTCCATTGGCGGCGCATTCGATTTCGCGCAGCTCTCCAATAGCGGGGTCGGCAGCGTGGAAGTTCTGCGGGGATCCAACAGCGTTCTGTATGGAAGCGACGCCCTAAGCGGCGTCGTTAACATTACATCGCCCCGTGGCACCAGCACGATCCCGGAATTGAAGTATTCGGTGGACGGAGGAAATTTTGGCACGCTAAACGAGGATGTCTCGCTCGGCGGCGCATTTCGTAAGTTCGACTATTTCTCCGAGTTTTCGCGCTTGGACACCCAGGGCAGCTATCCCAACGACTTTTTTCACAACGCCACCGTCACCGCCAATCTAGGCTGGGATATCGCCCCCACCACAGGAATTCGTGTCACGGTGCGCCACACCACTACGGATCTAGGAAGTCCCAATGCGATCGACTTTTACGGTATTTCGGACAATTCCAACCAGAGGAATCAGAATACCTACGTCGGCGGCACCATTCAGCAGCAAACTACCGAGCGCTGGCACAACTCCGCGCAATTCGCATTCGCCCAGTTCGATTCTCTGTTCGTTACTCCGTTTCCCACGGGAGAGCCCTTCGACCCGTTTGGAACCGGACAACCGAATTACTTGGGGAATCTGGTGACCATCAAGGGAGCGAACGGATACAGCGTCACCGGTCAAGCCATTCTCGATTTCTTCAGCACCTATCCTGAAATCTCTCCCGATTACGAAGCACGCCGCTCCTTGTATGCCCAGTCAGAGTATCGCTTCTTTCATGATTGGACCGGCGTTGCCGGATTTCGTTACGAGCACGAAGACGGCGAAGGGATCACTCGCAACAACTACAGCTCGTTTCTGGAAGGCCACGGAAGCGTCGGCCATCGGCTGTTCCTCACCGCCGGGGTAGGACTTGAGAATAATGCCGTTTTTGGCTTTGCCGCATCTCCCCGCGTGTCCGCCGCTTATTATCTTCACAAGCCATCCGCTGCCAGATTTCTAGGCGAAACGAAGCTCAAGTTCAATTTCGGCAAAGGCATTAAAGAGCCAAGCACCTTCGAGCAGGCGAATGCGCTGTTCGCCCTTCTGACGCCTGCGCAGGTCGCGCAATCTGATGTCTCACCCGTGGGTCCTGAAAGAAGCAAGACCTCCGATTTCGGTATTGAGCAAAGATTGTGGAATGGTCGCGTGATCGTTGGACTCACTTACTTCTACAATCGCTTTTACAACCTAATCGCATTCCTCGATCAACCCGAACTGGTTTCGATCGGAGTGCCTCCCGACGCAGCGGCGGCTGCGCCGTTCGGAGCCTACGTGAACGCTTCATCCAACCGCGCTTTGGGAACTGAATTCGAATCAAAGATCGACCTGGGACACGGTCTAATTTTCCAGGGTGCCTACACGTACCTCGATGCCGTCACGACCAAGGCTTTCGGAGAGCCCGCAATCAATCCCCTATTCCCGAATATTCCCATCGGTGCTTTCTCTCCGCTGCAAGGAGCGCGGCCATTCCTTCAAGCGCCCCACTCGGGAAATCTCATTCTGAGGTACAGCCGCAAGAGGTTTAACACCGCGTTCAGCGGCTACCTCGTCGGCCGGCGCGACGACAGCACCTTTCTCGAAGACGGCTTCTTCGGAAATACATTACTTCTTCCGAATCACAACCTCGCGCCGGGCTACCAAAAGTTTGACCTGAGCGTGGCTTATTCCGTGACCTCGTACGCCAGGGTCTATACCAGCATCGAAAATCTCTTTAGCGAGCACTATCAGGCGGCTTTCGGATTTCCCGCCTTACCGTTCACCATTCGAACCGGGGTCACGTTCACACTCGGGGGACGCCAGGAATGGTGGAAATGAAGAAGACCGGGGCTTCGCCATCACGACGTTCGTTCGGCCGCGAAATCATCAAACGCCTTGCAGCGGCGCTGACTTTTGCACCGGCTTCCCGAGCTCCGGATGTTCGCTGACTATTGCTGCCAGCCTCCGCCGAGGGCCCGGTAGAGTTGCACGAGGCTCTGGTATTCAGTGCCGCGCGCTTGCGCGAGTGTGAGTTCCGCGGCAAACAGCGACCGCTGGCCATCCAACACTTCGAGATATGTGGTGGTGCCACCCTTGTAGCGCATATTCGACAGGCGCACGGACTCCTGTAAGTCCGCGACGCTATCTTCTTGGCGCACCCGGACCTGATGAAATTTTTGATAGGCAATCAGCGAATCGGATACATCTCCAAACGCGTGCTGAATTGCTTCCCGGTAGGCGATCAGCTCTTGTTGATGCTGCGACTCGGCCAACCGCAGATTTCCCCGAAGAGCTCCACCCGTGAAAATGGGCTGGCTCACTTGCGCGCCGTAAGACCAGATTCCGACTTGCGAGCTCATCAGCCCGGAGAATGCACTGCTCCGCCCGAAAGCGCCGCCACCGGAACCGGTCAGCGAGATTTGCGGAAAAAATTGCGCCTTGGCGACCCCGATTTCGGCGTTCGCAGCGACCAGGATTTGTTCGGCCTCGCGAATATCGGGCCGGCGCTCGAGTAACGACGAAGGCAGACCCGGCGGGACTTCGGGAGGAAGCAACTGCTCGACCAGCGGGCGTCCGCGGGGCACAGCTTGCGGATAATTGCCCAGGAGAATGCTGATGGCATTTTCCTCTTGCGCGATTTGCCGCTCCAAGTCTGGAACGGTTGCATTCGCGGAATCGAGAACTTGCTGAGCTTGCAAAACGTCAAGCTTGTTCGCCACGCCATGCTGAAGGCGAAGATTGGTGAGTTTCACCGAGTCTTCCTGCGCGGCGACGGTGTCGTGCGTAATCTGGAGTTCAAGGTCAAGTTGCAGGAGAGCGAAGTAGTCACTCGCCACATCGCTCACCAGAGTCAATATGACCGTCTGCCGCGCATCCTCGGTTGCAAGGAGTTCGGCGCGTGAAGCCTCGGTCGCGCGACGGAGCTTGCCGAAGAAATCCAACTGGAACGCCGCGTCGGCGGTGAGACCCAGAAAATTGTACTTGGTTTGGAACGTACCTTCTTTTCCGCCTTGGAATGCGCCGTCACCTTGGACTTGGGGAAACAGACTGGAACGCGTTACCGCCACCTGGGCACGCCCGGCGTTGATGCGTTCGGTCGCAAGTTGCAAATCGTAGTTTTGCTTTAAGGCTGTGCGGATCAGTTCTTGCAATTGCAGGTCCTGGAAGACCTGCCACCAAGGTAGATCGGCATAGGATGCTGTTTCGGCGGGGACCGGCGCGTTGTCGCTGGGACCACGATAAGCCGTGGGGGTTGGAACGGCCGGTCGATGGTAGTTCGGGCCGACGGCGCACGCAGCGACTAAACTTGAAACCATGATGGCGAACGGGAATCGCGCTAGCTTTCTCATAGATTGCCTCGCTGTTCGTCTTTCGCACACGCGGGATCCGCCTGGCATCCCTTTCTCGGATTCGTGCATGTCAGTCCGCCGGCGCTGGGGCGGGCCGTGCCGGTAAAGTTCCCGAGGCGGGCTCGTTGCTGGCGCCTGACCATTTCTCGACCAGGTAGAAGATACCGGGCACGAAGAAGATGCCGATCAAGCTGGCGGCCAGCATCCCGCCGATTACCGTAGTGCCCATAATTTGGCGGGCGACCGCGCCGGCACCACTCGCCGTCCACAACGGCACGCAGCCGAGAATGAACGCGAAAGAGGTCATCAAAATAGGACGTAGACGAAGCCGGGCTCCTTCGAGCGCGGCGTCCGCCAGAGGCTTTCCCTTTTCGAACTCGTCCTTGGCGAACTCGACGATCAAGATCGCATTTTTGGCGGCTAAGCCGATAAGCATAACCAGCCCAATTTGCGAATAGACATCCGTTTCGATCTGGACCATATAGGGCGGGAGAAAAATCCCCAGCAAGAAGCGGCGCAATAAAAGAATCCCAAAAGCTCCGAAAACCGCGACAGGCGTACTCAAGAGAACGCTGAAAGGCAGCGTCCAGCTTTCATAGAGCGCCGCGAGAATCAGAAAGACGAAGAGCAACGACAGTCCAAAGATCACCGGGGCCGGCACACCTTCGCGCGCTTTTTGTTCCTGGAAGGACATACCCGAATAGTCGAAACCCATCTCTCGCGGCATGGTCTGCTTGAAGACGTCCTCGAGGGCGGCGGTGGCCTGATCGGCGCTGAAGCCCGGCGCGGCGCTCCCATTGACCTGCGCGGAGCGGTATTCGTTGAAGCGCAAGGTAAATTCCGGGCCGAGGCGTGGCTTTATGGTGGTCAGGGTGGAAAGGGGGACGCTGTCTCCCTTGCTGTTGCGGACATAGAACTGCCCAACGTTTTCAGGGTTGGCGCGGTCTCCGTTTTCCGCTTCGATATAAACCTGCCACTGACGGCCGAAGCGATTGAAATAATTGATGAAATAGCCGCCCATGAAGGCCTGAATGGTGCGATAGACATCGCTGAGGGCCACACCTTGTTTCAGCACTTTGTCGCGGTCCACTTCGACAAACTCTTGCGGGACGCTGGCCAAGAATGTTGTGCTGAGGCTGGCGATTTCGGGGCGCTTGCGGGCGGCTTCAAGGAAAGTGCTTAGGTTCTTGGAGAGGAACTGAATGTCGCTGCCCGAGCGGTCTTCGAGGATGAAGGTGAACCCGCCGGCTGTGCCAACACCGGGAATGGCTGGTGGAGAAAAACCGAAAGCAACCGCCGTAGGCAACTTGCTCAACTGCTGGTTCAGATGTGCCTTGAGCGATTGAAATTGCTCAGCGCGCGTGGTGCGCTCGTCCCAAGGCTTGAAGGTGATGAAAAAGGTGGAGTTGTAACTGGTACGGACGAAACTGAGCAGACTAAAACCGACGAAGCAGGTAACGTGTTGGACTCCCGGCGTATTCATCAGGATTTTTTCCACGTCAGCGGTAACGGCGGTGGTGCGTTCCAGTGAAGCCCCGTTCGGCAATTGCACATTGACGTAGGCGTAGCCTTGATCTTCATCGGGAAGGAAGCTCGACGGGATTCGGCTGGCAAAAAAACCGCCTGCCGCGCAAAAGATGATGAGCAAGACAACCACGACGACGGTCTTGCGAACCAGGACCGCGCTCCAACTTACGTAGCCGTCAGTGGCACGCTCGAACACGCGATTGAACCAATCGAAGAATCGTTGAAGCAATCCCCGGCTCAGTGTCTTTGGCTTGAGCAGCAGGGCGGCGAGCGCGGGGCTGAGGGTGAGCGCATTGAATGCAGAAAGCAGAACGGAAATAGCGATGGTAACCGCGAATTGCTGGTAGAGCTTGCCGGTGATTCCAGGAATGAAGGCCGTCGGCACGAAGACGGCGGAGAGAACCAGAGCGATGCCCACAACCGGACCGGAAAGCTCTTCCATGGCTTTCAACGCGGCGTCCTTCGGCGTCATGCCCTCCTCGATATGGCGCTCAACACCTTCGACGACCACAATCGCGTCGTCCACCACAAGACCGATGGCCAGCACCAGGCCAAAGAGAGAAAGCGTGTTGATGGAAAAACCGAAGATCGGGAAAAGTATGAACGTCCCTACCAGCGAGACGGGTACGGCCAGCAGCGGAATCAGCGTGGCGCGCCAGCCTTGCAAGAAAATGTAGACCACCAGGATCACCAACGCGAGGGCGATTACCAGCGTTACCACGATTTCCTTCATTCCTTCGGTGACCGAGCGCGTGGTATCCAGAGCAACGACATAATCCAAGTCTTCCGGGAAGCGTTCCTTCATCTTGGCCATGAGCCTGTTGACGCCGGCGGCCGCATCCACCGCGTTCGACCCCGGCAGTTGGTAGGTGGCAATAATGGCGCTCGGTTTTCCATTGAAGCGTCCAGCGACGCTATAGTCCTGCGAACCCAACTCGATGCGAGCGACATCGCGAACCCGCACGGTGCCTCCGTCGGGGGTCTCGCGCACGACGATCCAACCGAATTCTTCCGGGGACACCAGACGGCCTTGCGCAAGAACCGAGTAGGTAAATTCCTGACCCTTGGGCGCGGGTTCGCCGCCCGCCTTCCCCGCCGGGTTAACGGTGTTTTGCGCTTGAATGGCGCTGACGATTTCCGGGACGGTGACGCCCAGCTTGGCCAACTGGTCGGGCTTTACCCACAAACGCATCGCGTATTGGCCGGAGCCGAATACCTGAACGTTGCCGATGCCCGGCGAACGCAGGATAGGATCGGTAAGGTTGATGTAGGCATAGTTCGCCAAAAAGTTGGCGTCGTACGTTCCATGCGGCGAGTACACCGCGATTAGGGTGAGAGGGGCAGTTACCGATTTTCGTACCGTGACTCCGTAATTTGTCACGTCTAAGGGAAGCTGGGAAGCAGCCAGCGTCTCACGGCTTTGCGCCAGAATGTAATCGGTGTTCGGATCGGTTTTGGCGTCGAAGTCCACGATCAGGCTAGTGGTCGAGTTGCCGGTGGCATTCAGCGAATACATGTAATTCATGTTGTCTACGCCGCTCATTTGTTGCTCGATGGGCGTCGCAACGGCCTGTTCCAGGGTTTGGGCGTCCGCGCCGACGTAGGTCGCCAGAATTTGAATCTCCGGCGGAGCGATGCTGGGAAACTGCGCGACCGGCAAGCTCAGAATGGTGATGGAACCAACGATGACCATGACAATCGAGATCACCATGGCGACGATAGGACGATTGATGAAGAATTTTGACATCGGATTACCTTCCCGGAGTTCCCGCGGCGAATGGCTTGGGCTTCACCTGCATTCCCGGACGGACCTTCTGCACACCTTCAGCAACCACGTGTTCGCCTGGCTTTAGTCCTTTTGCGATGACCCACTGTGAGCCGACCCGATCGCCGACGTTGACGGACCGAATACTCACTTTGTCTTCATCGTCCACCACCGCGACTTGGTAGCCGCCTTGCAACTCCGTGACTGCGCGCTGAGGTACAAGCAAGGCGTCCGGCTCGACTCGGATGACCGCGCGAACTTTGCCGTAACCCCCAGGGCGCAGAACATTCCCGGGATTGGGGAATAATCCGGCGATGCGGATTGCTCCGGTACCCTCATTGACTTGGCGATCCGCAAAGTAGAAGGTGCCGGTGTGGTCGTAGGTTGAGCCGTCGGCCAAAATGAGCACCAGTCGCAAATTCTTGTCCGCGGCCTGCCGCGAGGTCTCTGTCGGGTAGCGTTTTCTCCACGCGAGGTACTGGGGCTCGCCGACGGTGAAATAAACCTTAATGGGGTCGACGGTGGACACCGAGGTCACCGGTCCGCTGCCCGAACTAATCAAGGCGCCTACTTGAAGCTGAGCCTGCCCGGCAATGCCATCGATGGGCGCGACGAGCCGAGTGAAATCCAGGTTGATCTTGGCGGTTTCGACAGCAGCTTCGCTCGTTTTGATTTGAGCTTCGGCGGTGGCCACGGTTGCCTCGGCTGCCAAATTGTTCTGGACGGCGTTGTCGAGATCCTGTTGACTGGCGGCTTGCTCTTTGGCAAGCGGGGTGTAACGCTTTACATCGAGTTCTGTCCGGCCTTGCACGGCCTGGGCGTTGGCAAGCGCAGCTTTCGCCTGTGCAAGCTGTCCCAGTGCTTGGTCAAGCGCCGCCTGAAAGGGACGCGGATCAATCTCGAAGAGCAATTGACCTTTCTTAACGAATGCTCCTTCCTGGTAGCCCTGCCGCATCAGGTAGCCCGTCACCTGTCCCCTGACGTCAGCGTTTGAGAATCCGTCGAGCGTGCCAATCCACTCGCCATAAATCGGAACCTCCTTCTGCTCTACCTGTACGACCTCAACGTCCGGCGAAGCGGCCGGCTGCGCTCCGGATACGTGCTTTGGGCGCGCCGCTCCAATAATCAGGACGACGACGAGCAGGCATAGTGCTCCGCCAATCCAGACTTTGTATTTCAATAGCGTGTTCATTTTTTCCCCCGGCAGCGTACCCTTACGCAAACCATCGATATGTTAATCTTCCGCGGCTCTGAGTCAACGCTCAGGTCTGTGTAACCATTGGCTAAATCCGTCCGCCGGTTAAGCCCCTGGATTGGGGCTCGCACTTTCGAATCCGGATGGCGCAACCTTCCTGGCATCGGAACTCTCGGTTACCGCCAGAGAGCTGGCTACTGTGTCGTGCAAGAAGTGCACTCTACCGCTAAGCAGCCCACTTCTCAACTGCTGGCGCTGCGCTTCACCACACGGGACGAGGGAGAGACACCATCCTTGTGCATCCTACGCAGTGCGGAGTTGCTCGTTGCGGAACCGGTTCGTGGCAAAGACCACGAGCACAATGAAGATCGCCAAAACAACAAGCTGCGTCATCGTAAACGGCGCCTCCGACTGGGTCGGAGCCAACGCTGTAAGATCGGCGCCTTCAATGAAAAGCTGTGCGACCAGGACGAAAACATTCAGGTACAACGCAACCATGGCGGTAATTGCGTAGGTGCGGCGCCACGTGCCGGCAAGCTGACCTGTGTAGCGCGCGTAGAGGGCCACCGCCAGAACGAGTAACGAAAGGATGCCGACGGCATGGCGCGGCAGAAGTCGAAGGAACGGGAAGAGAAACCCGATCCCGCTCGTGGCCACAGTGGTCCACAAGAAGACGGCCGTCCAACCGTCGAACCGCCTCGAAATCAGCAGACCGAACGCGACAACGAAGCCCGCGACGATTCCCACCAGGCTCAACAAGACGTGAAAGAAAGTAAACGCGTTCAAGATCGTAAGGTTGTCTTTTCCGCCGCCTGGCTAATTCGCCGGATTGGATCTGTAGGAAGCTGACGATCGCCGCTTAGCGAAGGGACACCCAGCCCACTCGCAAAACGCCGGATCGCCGTTGGAATGCGCCACTTCTCAATTACGCCGCGGCGTGACTGCTGCGCTGAAGGAAGGCAAACAGATCGGCATTGATCTGATCCTTCAGAGTCGCGGGCATGCCGTGAGGAGCGCCCGGATAGACTTTCAGCGTGGCTCCCTTGACTATCTTCGATGACAGCAGACCCGCGGCTACGATCGGCACGATCTGGTCATCATCGCCGTGGAGGATGAGTGTTGGGATGTCGAACTTCTTGAGGTCTTCTGTGAAGTCTGTCTCCGAGAACGCCTTGATGCAGTCATAGACCGCCTTGTGTCCCGCGAGCATCCCTTGAAGCCAGAACGAGTCGCGCAAACCCTGCGAGACCTTGGCGCCAGGACGGTTGGCGCCGTAAAACGGTGCGCTTAGGTCTTCGAAGAACTGCGAGCGATCTTTGAGCACCGCGGTCCGGAGCTCGTCGAACGCCTCGATCGGCAATCCAGCTGGATTTGCGGGAGTCTTGAGCATCAGCGGGGGAACCGCGCTGATGAGCACCGCTTTGGCAACCCGCTTGGTTCCGTGCCGGCCGATATAGCGCGCGACTTCGCCGCCACCGGTGGAATGACCGACGTGGGTCGCGCCCTTCAGGTCGAGCGCCTCAACCAGTTCTGCAAGGTCGTCAGCGTACGTGTCCATTTCGTTGCCGTCCCAAGGCTGGCTGGACCGGCCATGGCCGCGCCGGTCGTGTGCGATGCACCGGTACCCGCGGTCACCTAGGAAAATCATTTGGTCTTCCCACGCGTCGGCGTTTAGCGGCCAGCCGTGACTGAAGACCACGGGTTGTCCCTTGCCCCAATCCTTGTAGTAAATCTGCGTTCCGTCTTTCGTTGTGATCGTTGCCATATTTCCTCCCGTTCCATACTTGTTCCGAACTCGTTTCGGCAGCACCAACCGGCCTGCCGACAGGCGCACCCAGCGTTTTCTTGGTTTGTCCTGGGACTGCAAGCGCGGTGGCTGGTTCGGGGGTCGCGCTCACGATCCCCAATTTGCCGGGTCTGTTTCCCCACCGATCTCGCCGTTCTTCAAGCGGTGCCAGCGCACGAAGCCTGGGGTTGACCGTCGTTCCGTGCCCAAAAAAGCTCCTGCTGCCGGTGGAGGTGAAGTTGCCCGATGGCGCTCCGCCGGGACGCCTTGCGTAGCGCCGCCCTGGCATGAAACAGACGCCCCTTGGTCGCTTCCACGGAGATCCCCAAGGCCTGCGCTGTTTCTTTGATGGAAAATTCTTGCAAGTGTCGCATTTCGACCGCTTCCCGGATGGCCGGGCGCAAGCGACGCACCGCTCCCGTTACCATCGTTGCGCGCTCGCGCTGCGCGCATCGGGCTTCAGGGTCCGGAGAGGCGTCGGCAGGTTCATAGTGCGCCCGTTCTTCACCGCTATCGAGCGGCTCATCCATCGAGATTTCTCGGCAGGCGCGGTTCTTGCGCAGCTTCATCAGAGCCGAATTGATGGCAATGCGCGTGAGCCAGGTGCAGAAGCTCGACCTGCCATCGAACTTTCGTATGTGAACGAAAGCGCTTAGAAACGAATCCTGAAGCGCATCTTCGGCGTCTTCACGATTTCGGGTTATACGCAGCGCGGTGCGAAGTATTTTTTGAGAGTAGCGCTCGCAAAGCTCTCCGAGAGCGCCTTGATGCCCTCTCTTTGCTTGGAACACGAGGCGTGCCTCTGATTCAGGACGACAAGCGCCTCTCAACGGTTCGTTTGGGGTCGCTAAAGAATAGGAACTGCCCGCCACGACGATATCCTCCAGGTCGCACCGCCTCAACCTCGCTGCGATGCTGAATCTATGCCAAACCCGGGAGTCACTCTGCCCTGCGGAAGCCAAGAAAACATCACACAATAGAATGTTTTTCGGCTACCACTCCCGGAGTTGTTTCGAATACCACTTTCGAGCGGCAACGGACGTAGTAACAACAGAGGATCAAGACCCGGGTCTGCGAGGCGAGCCGGAATTACGATCTCGCGTCGCCCGAACAGGCGCGCGTCCACCGAGAATGCTCCGGGGCCCAGCAACGCCACTGCAGCTGCTATGACGATCATTTCGAAGGACACTAGCTTGCTGTCAAACAGGTTCCCGGGCGGCGGCGGCAGCCAGGACATCGCGTTACCCGCAGTGGCAATCCCCACCAGAATGCTGGCAATGGGCGTGAGAAATCCAACCAGGAGGCAAGTGCCGCCCATCGCCAGCGGCAGGCAGGAGAACAACACCCCCAAAGTCCAGGTGGCGCCGTGGGACAAATAAAACGCTCCCTGCACCCCCGCTTCGATGCCGATTGTTACTCTCAGCAACAACAACGCTGCTCCTGGCCAGCCGCCAGGAAACGTGGAAAATAGCCTTTGCAGTGGATTCTCCCGGAGACAACTAGGTTTCCGGGTAAGGTAAACAGAGTGTGACACCTGGTGAAACACAACATTCCGGTATCTTTTCCTGCCACTTTCGGGGTATCAGTTTTAGGTCAGAAATTTGGTTCTTAAAGCTGGATGACCCCGCGGCGTACGCCGATAGCGACCGCTTGGGTGCGATCGTTTGCGCCGAGCTTCTCCATGATGTGTTTGATGTGGACCTTCACGGTCTCTTCCGAAATGAACAGCCGTTCGGCGATATCTCGATTGCGGTTACCGCCGGCGATTTGGCTGAGGACCTCGACCTCTCGATCGGTGAGGCCTTCGTCGCTCATATGTTCCGCGAGTTGAGCGGCCAACTGGGAAGGGATCCGCTTTTTTCCTGCGTGCACTTGACGAATAACCTCAACCAATTCCTTGGGGGGCATGCTTTTGAGCAAGTAACCTCGGGCGCCGGCCTCCAAAGCACGCTTAATTTCCACATCGCCTTCGAACGTTGTCAGCATGACGACACGCGCATCTGGGAATTCCGCTTGAATCGCGACCAACGTATCGATACCGCTCTGGTCAGGAAGGCGAAGGTCCATCAGCGTCACGTCAGGTTGGTGTTTTCGAAATTGCTCGACGGCGTCTTTCGCGCTGGCCGCCTGGGCTATAACCCGCATGTCCGGCTGGTTGTTAATGACCGCCGCAAGTCCTCGCGCAGTAAGGGGTGATCATCGACGCTGAGAATGCGAATGGGCGTTTGCTCGCTCATTTTGTCTCTCGCTTTCCGCCTTCGGCTGGTCTTCTGACAGCATTCGAAGCTTGAGCTTCGAGAACCATCCCCCTCGGCAGTCGGAAGATGGAAACTGAAAGACGATGTGGTGGGGAACGGACAATTCAATTTCCGTTCCTGCAGAAGCGCCGCTCAAGACTCGCAGTCTGGCGCCGATTAGATCGGCCCGCTCACGCATGCCCGACAGGCCCCAGTGACCGTCGCGTCCGGTGCCGAGCACGTCAGGATCGATCCCGCTGCCGTTATCGCGAACGAGAACCGCAAGTAAGCCGGCGAATACTCGAGCTCAACTTCTATCTTGCTCGCCTTCGAGTGGCGGAACGCGTTCACCACTGCTTCGCGCCCGATCGAATATACTTCCTCGCGGGTCACCGGTTGCAACGCCCGCGCTTCTCCCTCGGCAAACACGCGATAGTCGGTTCCCTCTCCGACAGCGATCTCTTGGGGAATCCGCGAAAATGCTTGTTCGAGATCCTCGGATTCGTTCTTGGGCAGACGAAGCCCGAACGGCGTTCCGTCCTTCCTCGACCACGCGGCTCATCAGTTCGAGAACCCGGCTGACAAAAGGTTTTGCGGGCGAATCGACGGGGAGGTGATCGTTCGCCACGTGCAATTGCATGGAGGCGCTCAGAACCCCCTGCAATAAGGTGTCGTGCAGTTCCTGCGCAATGCGTGTGCGTTCCGCCAGCCGTTCTTCAAAGCGGATATTCATTTGCTTTGTCAGTCTCAACACCCGCAGCCGAAAGAACATCAGTACTGCAACGCCGATCATCAATAGGCTGCAAAGCCGGAACCACCACGTTTGCCAGAACACCGGATCGATTTCAAACTGCACCGCGGATTACAGGCCATTCCAGACGCCATCGCTATTGCTGGCCACCACGTGGAACCGGTAGGAACCTGAAGCGAGGTTGGTATAGCTGACCTCGCGCGCCGGGGTGGGATCACTCCAGCCTGGATCGAAGCCGTCAGTTTGTACTTGAACCTGACGCGTGCGGGAACCGAGAGACTCAGTCCTGTATAGGCAAGCGTGATCCTCTGATGAGGAGCCGGAATGCGAAGCAGGTCTCCCAACTGGAATTGCCGCATCCGCGGAAAGTCCCTCACGTGGACCAGGGCTGGCGCGGAATTCTCTATCACTGACTTCGGATTAATGAACGAAATACCCTGATTCATCGAAAACCAAATCCGGCCGAGTGAATCCTTGACCACCGATTTGTGCCGTTTGACGCCTGTAGCTCACGGAGTCCGTCTGCAAGGCCGTATTCGCGCACGTCCGCCGCCATGACCGTAAGGCTTAGCAGTTTTTCGCGATCCACGCTCAAAACGTGATTCGCAGTGGCTATCCAGAGTTCGCCGGTCTGGTCCTCCTCAATTCCAAAAATCTCCTCGCGCAGCGACTCTGGCACCTCGTGAGGGATTTGGATACTGTCCGAACGGAGGAATGCCAGCCGTTTGCAGTTCCGATAAGAGCACCCCAGCCAAGTCCTGCAAAACACAGTTCACGGTTACCGGCGGTAGACCGTCTTGACTCGTATAAACCCGCCATTGCCTTTCGAGAAGGCGTTCAGGCCGTTGGGTGTTCCAAACCACATGGTTCCATCGGAAGCCTCTGTGATCGAAGCAATCGTATTCGACGCTAGACCATCCGCGGTGGTGTATGTCGTAAACTTCCCGTTCCGGAAATTGCTGACGCCGCCGCTAAGCGTGCCGCCCATACGGTTCCGTCTGATTCTGATGAACGGCATAAACGCTGTTCTGCGCTAACCGTTCGCTTGGGTGTAAGTCTCATCGGTGATCGAACTTCCTTCATAGTGCAGATGGGTCAGACCGCCCCTTTGTCGACCGATCACAACTCGCCTTTGCTCCCCGATATCGAATAAACAACATCTTTGCTCAACCCGGCGTTTGTCACACGGCCAAGCCGCCCTTCTTTCAGCCAATCGAGTCCGCCATCTAGAGGAGCGAGCCACGTGCGGTTATCCGCGTCGACAAAGATCGGCCGCTGTTTTCCGACGGCAGGGCTCCGCCGCCGGAATAGGTCGTGAATACCGTATTGCGAAGACGCTCGATACCCGCGCCGTTCCGACCCAGAGATTCCCTCGCGATCTTCAAACAGCGCCGTCACTGGCCCGGTTGGCCGCCGTCCACCTTCCTCTAGCGAAGCGACACCTCTGGAGTTCAGCGTGAGAGGCCCCGGAGGTCCCCACCCAAATGTTCGATTCGCGGTCTCGAACCATCGCTAAAACCTGTACATGGTCGAGCGCACGGGAATCCTGGGGCCGCGCGAATTCGCTCCCGTTCCAACGCACGACTCCGTCGTCGGTACCGATCCACAATTCGCGGTTAGCAACGGGAGTATAGCGTTAACCTTTTTATCCGGTAAGACCTTCGTCACCGCTTGGACTCGTCCAGCGCTCAAGAAAAAGAGCCCCGCATCTTTGAGCCGAACCAGATCGTGCCATCGGTCGTTTCGGCCAGGGAAATTATGAGTTTAGGTAGATCGGCCACGGACGCGAGCGGGACAAATTTTTCCTCCTTGTATCGGTAAGTGCCGTTTAAGAGCGCCGAAAACAGTACCTGGCCGTTTTCCCCTCGACACATCGCCGTCACGCTGGTTTCCGCGCGCTCGAGCCCCGGCAACACATCCCGAAATACGCCGTCGTGATACCGCAGCAATTTCGGACCCTCCTGGCGGATCACAAATTTCCTCGGTATCTACGTAGCCCCAACACGGGACCCGCGGGAGACGTTGCCGAGTTGGAGTGCTGCAACAAAACGAAGTGCACTCCATCGAAGCGAACCAAGCCCTGCTCCGTGCCAATCCACAGGTAGCCATCGGGCGTCTGCGCGATCGCGTAAACCGTTCCCCCTGGAAAACCTTCTTCGGCACCCCACTGGTCGCGTAGGTACCGGGATACCGCTTCGTTTGGGTCCAGCGCATGTGCCTGGTTCGCGAAACACACCACTATCAGGAGCATCAGGAGCCATTCAGACAACCAGCGACGCCGGTCCTTCGATCATGGGAGGTATTCGAATTTCTCGATGACAACCTCGGCTCCGTGTTGCAGCGGGTTCTTAGCCCCGTGAAAGATATATAAGTTCATGCGGACGGACTCGACACCCGGGGACGGTACTCGCGAGGTGAAAACATGGTCAACCACAGCGTGGGTCGCCGCAACTCCGCCCGACCCTTGGACGGTCTGAAACGATGCTCTTCCCGGCTGCCAGCGGAAGGAATGGGTCAGGACTCCCGGAGGCTCGGTAAATCGCGCAACGTTTGTGGGAATGTAAAAAGGCTGGATCACATACTGCGCGTTCTTGCTGACCGGATCCCCCCAGCGCGATATCTCAATGTCCATTTCGCGATTGTTCTGTTCCTTTCCTCCGTAGTCCCACGTGAATATGCTAAAAACGGCGGCAGGATCCAGGGCTGATGTGTCCTGCACGACAAAGGAATACGATCCGTATCCCAGACTGCGCGTCAAAGTGACCTCAGCGCACGTCCATTGCTCTGCCGTCTTGGCTATTCGAAGATGCAGCGCTCCTCGCGAATCGGTCCACGCGTTGCCCGCGTGGTAAGCATTCGGGGCGCCGCGGGCGCGGGGCATTCCGGATTCTCCAATCGTATCCGCTAAATTGAAGACTCTTCGAAATGGCGCTTCCAGATTGCACGCCTTCGGCGATGGCGGCCACGCCGTCTCCTCGAGTCGGCAGTTCTTTCAATCTTGTCGTGGGACGAAATCCCGGCTCGACCAGCAAGGCAGCATACTGCGTTCCGAGATGCGTCGAATTCGTCCATGTAGCGTCCGGTCGCATTTCTGTGAACGGTTCGCCGACCACGGGCTGAACCCACCATGTTCCGCTCTTAGCATACAAAACGATCTGCTGCCCCGGACGCGCGCCAATCACCCGTCCCTTCGATAACGCCGAGCTTGTCTGGACTACCCGCTGCCGCCCGAGGAACCCTGCTGAATTCGATCGAAGGTTCAGGCTTGGCTTGCCACCGCGGGCAACCGCATAACAGAAAGCCGAGAAGGATCGAAGCAATTCTGTTCCAGATAAAATCCCAGGCAGAGCCCCAATTTCCATCGATACACAGAACACCCGCACCGCACCTAACAAACCGTCCTGCGAGGGCGTCCTAGGGCAGGGCTCCTCTCCGAACCCCGAGTCCGCGACCCGGAAGCATGGCGGGTGATATTTGAAGCCAAGCTGGTTGATTTCGGTGGGATTCTCGAGTCTGCCCTTGACACTCCAAAACCGCAGGAGCAGAATTCCCCAGTATTAAACGCATTTAATATGGGCCGTTCCCCGCGGCCAAGGAGGAAGCCATGTTCTCTCCCAACTCCCGCCCTTCGACGCCCGTTCGACTCCTTTCCGTAGCCGGCATCCTACTGGCGTCGCTTGCGTGCACTCCGGCGGCACGCGCGCAGTCGGCCTACGTGCGCGTCAGTCAAGTTGGCTACGAAACCGGCGAAGCGCCTTTTCGTGCGTACCTGATGTCTACGGCAGCGGAAACGGGCGCGACCTTTAAGGTGCTCAACTCGAAAGCCGCTGCCACCTATTCAGGCAAGGTCGGCGCTTTGCTGGGTATCTGGAGCCACAGCAAGCAAGAAACCTACGACGTTTACGCGCTCGACTTCGCGGTTCCGGGAGGTGAACTCTACACCATTTCGGTTTCTGGGCCGGTGGCGGCCGCGTCGCCGCGCTTCGCCGTGGATTGTCCCGAGGCGCTCTATTCCGGCTTGCTCCTGAACACTTTATTTTTCTACGAGACGCAGCGCGACGGAGCGAACTTTGTCCCCAACGCCCTGCGCACCGAGCCCGGGCACCTGAAGGATGCCAACGCGCACGTTTACGAAACGCCCCCGCTCGACACCAACGACTTTAACGACAACGTCCCCCCTGCGTTGCCCTTGGTGTCCGCGAAGCTTCCGAACATCGAAGCATCCGGGGGTTGGTGGGACGCCGGCGACTATGAGAAATACGTCGAAACCACGAGCTACACCGCCGCGCTCATGCAGATAGGCATTCGCGATTTCCCGAATCAGATGGGCGCGTACGCTCAAGTAAATCCTCCCGCTCCGCCAGGCGCTGTTTCTTTCGCCGGCAACAGCGGGCCCGGGGCCCCGGTGTCCTCCGACTTCACAAAAGAAGCCGGGTTCGGGGTCAACTGGCTGATGAAAATGTGGAATGACCAGACGCAGACGCTGTACTACCAGGTGGACAACTCGCAAGACTGGGATTACTACGGCGAAGGCGACCCCAGTTCGGCGACCGGCAACTGCGGCGGAACGTATGCGACGCCTTACTGCTTGATCACCGAGTACGACATCTGGACCCTGCCCCAGGCCGCCGACAATTTCGAACAACCCGGAGATCCGCAGCCTTGCGATCCGTTCACGACGTTCTACATCTGCAATCGCCCGGTGTACCTTGCAAACCCTCCAGGCTCGCCCGTCAGCCCGAATCTTGCGGGCCGTTTGGCGGCAGATTTTGCACTGTGCTACCAGCTCAACCGTGTTTCGAACCCTTCGCTGGCGAATAAGTGCCTCAAGAATGCCGAACACGTTTTTGCGCTTGCCAACACCTCGTATCCGGACCCTGCTCCTACGGTAGGTTCGGGCTCCTGCGCGACTTGCCTGCTGACCATCTCTCCGTTCGACGGTTATCCCGAAGACGTCTGGGAAGATGACATGGAACTCGGCGCCACCGAACTGTACTTCGCACTGCAATCGGCGGGGGGAGCCGAAAATCTGCCGGCCGGACTTCCTCATACCAATCCCATGGACTACCTGCGGCAGGCAGCCCAGTTTGCCCAGAACTACATCACGAACGTCTACGATGCAGGATTCACCGACACGCTAAACCTCTACGATGTGAGCGGTCTGGCCCATTTCGAACTGTATCGCGCGCTGCAGATGGCGGGAAATCCGGGCGGCCTGGCGGTTTCGCAATCGAGCATTCGCCAACAATTCCTCCAGCAAGTCTCGGATGCGGTTGCCCAAGCCTCCGCGGATCCCTGGGGCTTGGGGTACGAATGGAATTCCGGCGACCTCACTTCTCACGGCGCCGGCCTGTCGGTGATGGCAAGCGAAGCGCACTACTTGACGCAGAACAAAAGCTACGACACCTATTCCCAGAGGTGGCTCGCCAACATCCTGGGCACGAATGCCTGGGGTTCATCGTTTATCGTAGGCGACGGCAGCACATTTCCCAATTGCATCCAACACCAGGTCGCGAACCTGGCAGGCGCGCTTGACGGATCGTCCGGAGGTACGCCGGTTCTTTGGGGTGCGGCTTCCGAGGGTCCATCCAGTGCTGCCAGTTCAGGCGTCGTCACCGGCATGATTCTGTGCCCGGCAAACGGCGTCGACACCTTCAAAAAATTTAATGGAAACGATGGCGCGTTCAACGCATCGCAAAAAGCGGTCTATCGAGACAACATGCAGTCTTACAGCACGACCGAACCCGCGATCGACCTCACCTCGACCTCATTCCTGATGTGGTCCTGGAGATTGGCTCGGCATCCGGCCTTCTGACACAACGCAAAACGCTAGTAAACAACCCCCGGACCCGCGAAGGTTCCGAGTACGTTAGTAGGCTCGCCGCGATTTGAACGCTATTTTTCCTGCATGCCCCGCTGAGCTACTGGGGCGTCTTTACGGCGACGCCAAGCACCTCGAACCTTGCGCCGTGGAACAGAGTTCCGTTTCCGATGAAGGCGCGCCCGGGATAGTCGCCGTGAAAATAAGTCCGGTAAACAGTGTTGAAGGTGTCGTACAGACTCGGATCGGAGCAAAAGACCTGCACGGAGACTAGATCGTCCATGGTCATTCCCGCGGCCTCGACGGTCTGCTTTACGCCCTCCATCGCGAGATGGGCTTCGTCCTCGGGTTTTGCAACCGGCTTGTTGGTCTTGGGATCAATTTCCGCGTGCCCGGCCACGTAAAGCGTGTTGCCCACAAGCACACCGTCGCTGAAGGGCAAAGCCTTCATTTCCGCGGTGTGGTTCAACACGATGTACAAAGTTAGTGCTGAAGATTTCATCGTTCGCCCTCCGTGGATCGATTTACGTGATTCATCGCTTACAGCTTTTTAACAATCCACACGATCAAGCAAATTACCAATAAAGTTCCCAGTAGCCCGTATCCCAACATCCTGTCTCCTATTCTCGAATGACATCTTCAAAAGCGAGGTGGAAACTCCACTGTAAGGGGCTTGCAGGACGAAGATCTGTGGCCATTCCGGACACCAGGCAAATCTTTCTCTGGCGTTCCTCTGTGCGATATCGTACAAACTGGGTGACGCCAGATCGAAGCTGACGGCGGTCCAAACATCCAGCATGAAACCTAGGAAAAAAAGCCCCTTCGATGCACAGGTCTTTCTCCGATCCGTCGGAGCATCGCGGAAGGTTGAGGAGTTTAGAAAACGACAAGCCATTTTTTCTCAGGGTGATCCAGCAGATAGCGTTTTATGCATACAAAAAGGTAGCGTGAAGCTCACCGTGGTCAACGAAAGCGGCAAGGAAGCGGTCGTAGCAATCCTTGGCTCCGGGGACTTCTTTGGAGAAGGCGGCATGGCAGGGCAGACACTCCGCATTGGGACGGCCACCGCCATCGTGCCGACGACGGTCCTTATCATCGGAAAAAAGGAAATGACGCGGGTGCTACACGCGGAGCACGGGCTCGCGGACCGTTTTATTGCCCACATGCTGGCGCGGAACATCCGAGTTGAGGCAGACCTGATCGATCAACTCTTCAATTCGACGGAGAAGACATTGGCCCGTACGCTTCTATTGCTCGCTCGCTATGGTAAGGAGGACCAGCCGGTGCAAGTGTTTCAAAAGATGTCTCAAGAAACGCTGGCAGAAATGATCGGTACAACGCGCTCGCGCGTGAACATGTTCATGAACAAGTTCAGGAAGCTAGGCTTTATTGAATACAACGGCGGGATCAAAATCAACAAGTCTCTTCTTACTGTGGTTCTGCACGATTAGGAATCCCTGCGTTATCTCTTGAAACCACCGATCGGGGGTGCGCTAAACAGCACAGTCGCCGCATGCTGCTGCATGGTAAAAACTGCGTGGAGTTCCATCTCAAGTGTCAAAGCCGGATGAAAATTCCCAGCCTTGAAGTCTATAAAGGTGCCTCCTTGGGCTCGGACGGAGTGGAGCCCAGCGCGTTCTTTTGGCGCGTTTTGGGCGTAACGAGGCCGAAGCCAAGGAGTTGGACCCTGCTCGCTCCTCGCCCCTTAGCAAGCCTCGGAGCCTCGTCCGTTGCGTTGTGGGCTCCGGTTCACCGGCTAGGGTGGGGATTTTTCAGGCAAGGGGGCCCGGCGCTGACACCAGCAAGGATTTATTGCAATTGGGAACCCGGTTGTGCGAAGCCCGGAGGAGTATTGTTCCAGGGCAATTATGCTAAACGTCGGGCGTTTCTTACTCGCAGGGAAGGCATTCATGGATAGCTCAAATTATTCGTGGCGTCCAGCCTAGCTGTCTTCGGTTTTTGGAAACAGATTCCAGCCTGATCTCTGAGCGTATTCTTGAAGTGTCGATTGCCCTTTCTCGAAGGTTCAGCACTCCGATACTAATTGATGGCCCCGAACACACTGCGATGAAGGCAGCTCGGCGAGGACTTGCAGCGCTCAAAGCGGAGCGAATGGAAGGTCAATCCGACATAACCGTGCCGCTGATTTGCATCCCGCCAATGGAAACTGACGTGTTATCCTGCCTCCAGTTTCCTCTCTACCAGGAGAGGCCGCGCTCAACACTTATTCTCATGACCAAAGCCGAGCAATTGGTCGCAGCCATCAAGCTTTCAGAACCCGACAAAACCGAAGACGAGATTCTTGCGGACCTCCTCAATCGCGGCCTGATTTTCAAGGGATACCTAATCGACGAATCTATGGAGCTGGAATCGAACATCGGAAAACCCGGCGCGGCCAGGCTAGTTAAAAAATGGGTTGTTGTGAAGGACGGTAGACCTGAATACCGGGCCGACACCGAGTTCGAAGCCATGCAGTATCGGGACAAGCGCCTGCAGGAAGACGAGAGAAAAAAATAGTGATGAACCGAACTTCCACGGTATGGGGCAAAGCCGCAAGCTGATGTGCAGTTCCGAAACAAACTTCGACAAGATGCCGTTGGAGTCGTGGATTATGCAATTGCTGCGGGCCCGTGAAGAGTGGCGCGTGCGACATCCCGTACTGCCATTGGGTGAAAATCTCTAGCAATCATCAGTATTCGACTGCTTGTTCTCCAAAGATCTTGTCTGCCTACACCGTTCACGCTTCAGAGCGTTCAAGGCATTTAGTGTCTTTATAATTTCATCTATTTCAGTCTTGTCTACATCCAGTGCGCAAACTCGACTTTCCATTGTTCGCTCGGCAATGTAAATCCGGACAGCCAGCATTTCGGGGTCGGTTTCTTGGACCGCTTCCAGATACGATGACTTCCAGTCGTGTTTGCCTTCCATCTCCGCTCCCTTCTCGTATAAGCAAGGACGAATAGGGCCGACTAGCCTATAAGCTAGCTACGGATGTGGTTCAGACCCGCAAGGTTGCGTTGGCTATGTAGCGGTCACCACAATCGCGGGAACCAATTTCCACGTTAGCGGCGCTTTATCAAAGAGCATTTCTGCACCGTAAAGATTTGCCAGTGCCTGCGATCGGTCGTCATTCCAAGCGCACATAGCCAAAACGTATTCAGCACAATCCGGAAGCTTTGTCTTTACATATTGCGCGGCCAACTCTCTAGCCATGTGAAGGTCTGGCAATATGACATTCGGCTTGAGTTCGGCGCACATCGCTAAAGCTTCTTGGAAATTCGCGGCTTCCCCGATAAACGTTATCCCCGGCTGCCTCTTCAGGAGATGCTTGATGGCCATGCGCACGGACGTAGAGTCATCTGCCAGCAAAACACGGTTATCGGCGAATGCGACTCCAGTTTTGCGAACGATAGGAAGTGGACTGAGGGTCATCCGCGATGAAAATGCGAGGCGGAGACGCCGTTTTTTGTGCTGTATCCATGGTTCAAAATAGGACCTTGAAGGTCCCGCAACAATACAGATATCTCCCGAGAAGGGCCCGGAGTTTACTGTGGTACCCTCCCGTTTCCTCCACGAGGAGGGATCACGGAAGACATCCAATCCCAGCCTGAAAACGTTGAACAAATTCCCGAACGTATCCGCAAGATCGCCGACCTCGAACTGCGCAAGTTCGGTCATGCCGCGAGGTTATGGCCGACCCCGCGAGAGATTTCGGCGCACCCAATCCCGGGTTCCGGATTCAACTGGAACAGGCGAGGGCGGAATGGCGCAGGCAGCATCCCCGACAGTATGCACTCCACATCTCCGTCACTTGTCCGATCGCTTCGGTATCGGTGCTCGTTCTCGGGTTCCTTTTGCCGGGTCGAACCGCCGCCATATTTCAACTCCCTCACGAGGTTACCACTGCCCCAAATCTTGAGGTTTGACGCGTCCTGAGCGAAGCGGAACCTACGTGCCTCTCAAGACCGTTGCAGGGCAGCGTGGCTATCTTTGCAGAAGATTGAAGGCTGGTTTACGGCAATTCAAGAACCTGAAGAAAGCGCTTTCAGGGACGAAAACGACGATATAATCAAACCGGAAGCCCTGGGCTTATAGGGTCCATAGCTCAATGGTTAGAGCAATCGGCTCATAATCGATTGGTTCCAGGTTCGAGTCCTGGTGGACCCACCATTTTAATGCCCTTCCGATGACTATAAGGCTTTGCAAAGTGGCTGAAAACGGAAGAACAGCACAGAAGGCCTTCAGCTAATTCCCGTGTTTTCTTACGTGCTAAAATCTGACTCCTGCTTGTGAGTCCGCTGCTCTAACCGCTCAGCTACGAGCCCCACGCACGCTATGGCCCCGATTTTGTATTGTTTTGAAGAAAGCGGAAGATTCCATCCGCTCTCAGGAAGCTTCCTCAAAGCTTGGCTCGGGGTCAGGCAGTTTGTCACCGTCTCTCGCAAACCATACGTACAGCGACGGCAGTAGGAAAATGCTCAAAAGCAGCGCGCCGAGCAGTCCACCAACGATGACGATGGCGAAGGGCCGCTGCGAGTCCGAGCCAATACCCCGAGAGAGCGCCGCTGGCAGCAATCCAAGCGTTGCGACCAACATCGTCATCATGATCGGCCGCAGCCGAAGCACCGCGCCCTCGATGGCGGCATCCTCGATCGAGTGGCCCGACGCGCGCAGCTGATTGATATATTCCAGCATGATGACTCCGGTTTGCACCGAAACTCCAAAAAGTGCCAGGAAGCCGACGCCCGACGAAACGCTGAAGTGCGTTCCTGTGAACAAGAGTGCAAGCAGCCCGCCGACCGGCGCCATGGCGACGTTGCCCAGGAGCAGCAGCGCCCACTTGAGCGAACGAAACATCGCGTACAGAATGCCGAAAATCACCAGCAACGTGAGTGGCACGATGACAAGCAACCGCGCTTCGGCGCGCTTTTCGCTCTCGTATTCTCCAGCCCAATCGAGGTGGTACCCTCGCGGCAGTGGCACGTGCGCGTTCACTTTCGCGATGGCTTCCTCGACCGCGCCGCCCAGGTCCCTCCCGCGCACGCTGTACTTAATGGCCACATACCTTTGATTTCCTTCGCGATAGATTTCGGATCCGCCGTCCCGTTCTTCGATCGTGCAAAGCTGCGCGAGTGACACACGTTCACCGGACGGCGACAACAACCGAATATTTTCGATGCTTTCCTTCGAGTTCCGGTATTGCGGCAGGTAGCGCATCACTAGGTCGTAACGCTGCTCACCTTGCAGTACCTGCGTGAGCGCCGTGCCTCCCACCGCCGTCTGGATCGCGTCCTGCACATCCGCGACGTTTATTTGGTGCCGTGAGGCCTGCACGCGGTCAACCTGGAACTCGATGTTCGGTTGGCCCAGCACTCGAAGCACTCCGAGGTCTTCGACTCCCTTGACCTCTCGCATGGTCGTCACGATCCGGTCCGTCATCCCTTCCAGAACCTTGAGGTCATCGCCGTAGACCTTGACGGCAAGTTCCCCTTTGACTCCGCTCACCGCCTCTTCCATGTTGTCCGAGATTGGCTGCGAAAAATTCCAGATGACTCCGGGGATCTTGTCCAGTTCGCGCTGCATTGCCGCGATTACTCTCTCTTTATCCTCACCAAACACGGGCCGCCACTGGTCCTTGGGTTTCAAGTCGACGAAATATTCCGTGTTGAAAAAGCCCGTCGTATCCGTTCCGTCATCCGGGCGGCCCACTTGACTCGTGCACTGCGTGACCTCGGGGAAAGCGCAAAGCGCCACCCGCGCCTGGTTTGCGAGTCGGATACCTTCGGTAGGTCCGGTGCTGGGCGCGAGAGTCCCGCGAACCCACAGTGCGCCTTCGTCCAGGTGAGGGAGAAACTCGGAGCCGATAACGCCTCCGAAAGTGAGATAAATCGTAACGAGCAAGCCGAAACTCGCAACCCCGACCGTGACGAGCCGGTGCTCGATCGCCCACTTCACCGCGTGGCGATAGCGCGTTTTCAGAAACTCCATTACCGGGTTATGCCATTCGCTTACGCCTTTCCTGAATAGCACACTGGATAACACGGGTGCGATGAGCATCGAAAATACCAGCGCGCCAAGCAACGCGAATGCCACCGTCCACGCCATGGGATGAAACAGCCGTCCCTCCACGCGTTGCAAGGTGAAAATGGGTAAGTAGGCGGTGATGATGATTCCGATCGCATAGAACACCGGTCGCTGGACTTCGTGCGCTGCTTCGCGGATTCGTTGCATCGGTGTTTTGTGGCTGGCGCTCCCATGGCTCATGTGGCGCACGATGTTCTCCACCATCACCACCGCACCGTCCACAACCATCCCAAAATCCAGTGCGCCAAGCGACAGCAGGTTCGCGGGAATGCCCTTCAACCGCAGACACGTCGCCGCAAATAACAACGAAAATGGGATTGTCAACGCGACGATAATGGCTCCGCGAACATTTCCGAGAAACAGAAAAAGAATGATCACGACTAGGATGATGCCTTCTGTAAGATTGTGCAGCACCGTATGAGTCGTGTAGTGCACCAGGTCGCTCCGGTCGATGAAAGGAACCACCTTCACGCCCGGGGGCAAAATCTCCTCATTCAACTCTTTTACCTTGGCGTGAATTCCGGCAAGCGCCTCGTCCGCATTCGCGCCTTTCCGCAACAGCAGGATGCCCGACACCACATCATCATTGTCGACGATCGTTCCATCTTCACGATGCATCGCCCGGGCGAACTGCCCTAGCCGGATCTTCGGTCCTTGCAAAACCATGCCGATGTCCTTGATACGCACCGGTGTCCCGGCTTTACTCACGATGACTGTGTTTTCGATGTCCTGAACATTTCTGACCAAGCCCACTTCCCTGATGTTGAGTTGCTGCAAACCCGCTTCGATGAAGCTGCCACCCGCATTGGCGTTGTTATTTGTAAGCTGTTGCTCTACCTGTGCGAGGCTAAGCCCGTAGGAGATCAGTCGGTTGGGGTCAACGCGAACCTGATACTCGCGCGTTGGCCCGCCAAAGCTGGACACGTCCACAACATCCGGGACTGCCTTGAAGTTCTTCTCGATCACCCAATCCTCGATCGCCTTCAATTCCATTACGTCATAGACTGGATTCGTGCTCTTCAACGTGAAGAAGTAGATTTGGCCGACCGGACTCCAGTCCGTGCCCATCTGCGGTACCACACCTGCAGGTAACGTTACCTGCGTGAGCCGTTCCAGAACCCTCTCCCGGTTCCAGGCGTTTTCCTCCTCATCATCAAAAATCAGTTTCAGATCCGAGAGCCCGAACAGCGAAAACGATCGCAAGTGCACCACATGCGGAATGCCGTTCATCACTACTTCGAGCGGAATGGTCACCTGCTGCTCGATTTGTTCCGCCGAAATCCCCGGCCACTGCGTGATCACTTCCACATAGTTGTTCGCCACGTCCGGATATGCTTCCACGGGTAGTTGGTGGAATGAAATCGCGCCCCAGGCGAGCAGCAGCAGTGCCCCCGCGAGGACAATGAAGGGGTTCTCCAGTGCAAAATCAACGAGTTTGCGAATCATGGAGTGGCCCGCCTTGTACCGGAACTTCAGCGCGTTCTGAACGACGTGTGCCCGGCTCGATTACACGCCGACAGGGGTACACATCGCATTTATAGAGGACGCCGCGCCGCTCAAGAGACCCATCTTTCGGACAGCGGAGCCTATCTTTTGGCCGCGAAAGACTATCTTTCGAGCACTGGCATGTTATCTTCCCCCTTTCACCTAAACTCGTGGTTGCGCCCTTCAGCCAACTCCGGGTGTTCGCGGCTTTCGTAAAATGGAATTTTCATCGCTCTATTCACAGGACAATCGCGCGCGGTTTCTCTCCGCCGCGGCGATTCTCATCGTTGTCATCGCCGTCGTCGATTGGTCGACAAAGCCCTTCATTTCCATCGGCTTTCTCTATTTGTTCCCGATTCTCCTTGTCGCCGGCTTTCTTCCGCGCTGGCAGATCACCCTGGTGGCTCTGGTCTGCGCGGTCCTCCAGGAACTCTTCAGTGAGCTTCCCTCCAATGAAGCCATCACCCGCTTGTTGATGGCTTCGGCGGGATTTGTCGGCACCGGCCTCTTTGTTTCCGAAATCATTCGCAGCCGCCAGATGACCATGATGCATCTCGTTGAAGTGGAAACGCAGGTCGCGCTCCGGAAGGAAATCGAAGAACAGTTGCGGGCGTTGGTCGAGAGCAGTCCGGTCGCGATCGTCACCATTGACTCCAGTGGCACCGTCCTGCTCGCCAACGACGCGAGCCAAAACCTCTTGACGCCCGGCAGCACTCCTCTTACCGGACAGTCCATAGGCGAATTTCTTCCCGCTCTGCTCGCCGCCGTGCAAACCCAGAAGTCTCAGCAATTTCGAACCGAGCTTCGCTGCCGGGGGAAGCGCAACAACGGAGAAGCTTTCCTTGCCGCCGTCTGGTTTTCCACCTACACCACCGTTCAAGGACGCCGGCTCGCGGCCATTATCGTTGATCTTTCCGAGGACCTCCGCGACCGCGAAGACCTGAGCCTCGATCATCTTTTGAAAAACACCAAAATTCTTATGAGTGCGATCGCTCACGAAATCCGCAATCTGTCCGGCGCCGTCCTCGTCGTTCACAAGAATCTTTCCCGCCTCCCAGGTTTGCAGAACAATGAAGACTTCCGCGCCCTGGGAACCTTGATCGAGGGTCTTGGAAAACTTTCTTCCATGGAATTGCTGCCTGCCGTCGATCAGCATTCCGATGCCATCGAACTATCCAGCGTGCTGGACGAATTGCGGGTTCTACTGGAACCCTCCTACCGCGATGCGGGCATCGAAGTGATCTGGAGACTCCGTGACAACATGCCCTTGGTCGTCGGAGACCGTTATGGATTGGCACAAGTCTTCTTGAACCTATCCTTGAACAGTCATCGCGCCATGGAAACCACCGCCCGTAAGCAGCTCACGATCAGCTGTTCCGCCGAACCCGATGCGGTGGTAATCCGATTCGAGGATACTGGTGTAGGAATTCCCTCGGCCGAGGGGTTGTTCCGGCCCTTTCGGCAGGGCGTCGATGCGACCGGACTGGGTTTGTATGTTTCCCGCGCCATCCTCCGCAGCTTTGGCGCCGATCTTGTCTTTGAGCCGCGCACCGAAGGTTGTTGCTTTGCCGTTTGCTTGACCCCTGCATTCAACCGGCCGGAGCATCCCAATGACTAAAACAGATCAGAACACCGTCCGTTTGTTGTTGGTGGATGATCACACTTTGTTCCGGGAGTCCGTCGCTCGCCTTCTGCAATCCGAGCCCGGCTTCGAAGTCGTTGCTCATTGCGGCTCCGGTACCGAGGCCCTCCAGATCATCAGGGAATCCCGTGGCATCGATGTCGTTCTGCTGGATCTCGATCTCGGGCAGGAGAGCGGTGCGGACTTTCTCGATCGCCTTCGCGCTTTGCGTTTCCAGGGAAAAGTCCTGCTCGTAACCGCTGAGCTCAACGACAACGAAGTTCCCGGCTTCATCCGAAAGGGCATCGCCGGCGTCTTCATGAAGCACGGCGCTCCCGCGTTATTGATTCAAGGGATCCACGAAACGATGGACGGAAAGGCTCTGTTTCCACAGGATCTGCTCCGCAGAGCTGTCGAGAAGCCGGAAGCGCCCCCTGCGGACCAGCGCCCCGCGAAATTTACCGAACGCGAAAGGCAGGTCCTCTCTTTCGTCTTTGAAGGACTAGCCAACAAGCAGATCGCCGACCGCCTGCAAATCTCCGAGACCTCCGTCAAGGCCTCCCTGCAACAACTTTTTGCCAAGACCGGCGTTCGAACGCGAAGCCAGCTAGTCCGCGTAGCGTTAGAGCAATACCGCGATCAGCTGTAATCCTCTCGGCCGCCTATGGAAATCGGCGCTGCGCTCGGTCAGATCGTAAAAGGATGGAAACGTGGGCGCTAGTTGCTATCTAAAACGTGGTAACTAGACAAGTCGGGTGTTTGAAATCCAATTACTCGCGCGAGTTAGCCAATATTCCATCCATTCCAAATGGTTCAGCTCGCTATTTCAGCTTGGCGTATTCGGATTTCGCAGCGAGTAGGATGGGCAAGTCGGGATCGGCATCTTTCCACGCGGCGAAGAAGTCCTGGTAGGCGATCTTGGACTTTGCAGTGTCTTTCTGAAGGCCATAGGCACGAGCGACCTGGAGCCCTGCGACAGGAATAAAAATACTGGCCGAGCGCAGGTAGCGGTAGTCCATGATGCGCTGAAATTCCACGCCGGCGTGTTCCCCATCACCTTTCTTCAAATAAATCAGGCCGCGCAAATAGGGAATGCTATAAGAAGAATTCTCCGGCCCGGCGCCCATTTCGATCGGTTTGAAGGCTCCGACAATGCCCAGCGCGTCATCGTACTTCCCCTTGCGGAGCTGGATTACCGCTTGTATTTCCGGGCGATTTAGTGAGTTCAAAAAAGTGTCGGACGGACTTTGCTTCAAGAGCTCATTGAGCAGGGAAACAGCTTTGGCTTCGTCGCCGCAGTAAGCCAGGGCTGTGGCAACGAGCCGCCGGTTGTCACCTGACGGAAAGCGCTCGAGCGAGGAGGCAGCGGCGGCACGGGAAGAAGGGCAATCCTCCACTAGCGCCAACTGGGCAGCCTCTTGGCCTTCCATTCCAGCGGCGAGCTCGTTCTCACCGGATTTTACAGCGAGCGCGATGGCCTCGCCGAAAGTCGCGTGCGATTGCTTTAACTTGCCTCGATTGCTCTCGGTGGCCGCTTTGGCCTCAAGGACAAACTCCTCTTCCGGTCTGCCGCGGACAACGGCAAGCTCGTGGTCCATAGCGGGCTGGTCGTTGCGGTCTGCGGCCATGACGTAAAGCAAACGGTGGATGCCGACGGAATCGAGTTTCTTGGCGACCGCCTGTTCGGCCACGGCCTTCGCTTCCGGATAGCGATTCAGGCTGTGATAGGCACTGGCAAGGTCCTGGTAGGAAAAAGCGCTGTCGGGCTCATACTTCATCTCTTCCAGCGCCATGGAAAGAGATTTTTCATGCTGGCCCAAGTCGGAGTAAGCCAGCCCTAGATTGTTGATGGGGATGGTATCGCGAGGATAGAGCTGGTGCCACTGCTCGTAGATGGAGACGGCTTTTTCGGTCTCGCCGATCTGGCTGTAGTAGTGGCCGGAAATGTAGAAGCGCTCGAGATCACTGGCGCGGTCTTTCAGGTCCATGGCCTTCTTCAGTGACGCCTGGGCGCCATTATCCATGCCGCGATTGCTCTGGCTGACACCCATCTCCGCGTAAGCCATGGCGAAATTGGGATCAATTTCAACCGCCCGTTGGAAGTGAGGAATAGCGTGGGCGTCGTCGAGCTTGCTGTGAGCGCTGTAGCCGAGACTATATTCCTTGAGAGCGTCGAGAGAAGAGGTGGTGGCCTGCTCGAGTGGAGTGGCGAACTTTTGGACCGACGCCAGCGATTCACCAAGTTTTTGGCGCACCTCGGAGGCCGCCCGGTCCATGCCTTTGAGAACTTGCTCTTTGCTTTCGACTTCCTGCTGAACGGAAGCCAGCGAATCACCGGTGAGGCCGTTGACGGCGTTGAGTTGCAGGACGTAATGGCTGCCGAGCGGCGCGATGGAACCGGTCATCATGGCCTTGATGCTGGCACGCTGGCAGATTTCGCGGCCGAGTTCGGCGCTGATCCGTTCGTTAGCGCCGCGCCCCATGTACTGCAAGGTCTGCTGAATTTTGGAATCCGGCACGATGTTGAGAAACGGCGATTGTTGAAGCTGGGAAGCGAGCGCCTGTTTGAGTGTGCCGTCGAAGACGGCGTCGCCGGTGGTGTTGGTGAACTCGGTGAGGAGGATGGAATCCTTTTCGGTTAGGGCGACGGTGCGACGGGTGAAGATGAGGCTGCCCGCGACAGCGGCTATGAGGATCGCGGCAGCGATGCCAATCCAGAGCCACTTCTTGGAGCTGGTGGGCAATGCGGTTGCAGGCTGACCGGCGCTGGCGGATAGAGACGACGGAGGAACCGCGCTGCCCGATGCCGCCACGCCTGCGCCTGAGCCAGAACCTGAGTTGGAATCCAAAGCCGCGGCAATCGAGCCCGAACTGCGCGCGGAATCGAATTCGCGCTTGAGACGCTTCAGATCGCTACGCAAATCCGCCGCGGACTGGTAGCGCATCTCACGGTCTTTCTCCAGAGATTTGCGGATGATTCGTTCGAGTTCGGGCGGCAGATCCGGATTCAGGCGAACCGGCGGGACCGGAACGCGATTCATGATGGATTCGAAAATGACGGCAGAACTTTCGCCACGAAAAGGCAACTGGCCGGTGGCCATTTCGTAGAGAACCACACCGAAGGAGAAGAGGTCGCTGCGGGTATCGAGTTCGCGAGCGCGAACTTGCTCCGGCGACATGTAGGAAACAGTGCCGATCGTGCTGCCCGGGCTGGTCAAGTGCTCCGGATCGACTCCCCCAGTGGCCATGGTTTCGATGCTGCTGGCACTGCTGGGAACCGAGGAGAGTTTTGCCAGGCCGAAATCCAGAATCTTGGCGTGGCCGCGCTTGGTGACGAAAATGTTCGCGGGCTTGATATCCCGATGAACGATACCCTGGGAATGGGCGGCGTCGAGACCGTCGGCAATTTCGATGCTGAGGTCGAGAAAGCCTTCCATATCGAGTGGGCGGCCCATGATGACGTGCTTCAGGGTGCGGCCGTCGAGGTATTCCATGGCGATGAATGCCTGGCCGTCCTGCTCACCAATGTCGTGAATGGTGCAGATGTTGGCGTGGTTCAGCGCGGAAGCTGCCTGGGCTTCACGCTGAAACCGCGCCAAGACCTGAGGATCGCTGGCGACGTCCGGAGGGAGGAATTTGAGTGCGACAAAGCGACGCAGGCGAGTGTCTTCCGCTTTGTAGACGACGCCCATGCCTCCGCCGCCGAGACGTTCGGCGATGCGGTAGTGCGAAAAAGTCTTGTCAATGAGCGAATCGGTGCCAGACATGTGCGGCTCATCTTATTGGTGCCGCACACCCAAGTCAACGAAGGTGGGCCAGAGCGCGACACGACAACGAATTTATCCGGTTGCGCCGGTCGTGGTCACGCAAGCGTTGATTGGATCGTGGACGGCGTAAGATTTCAATCTGACATCGGCAGGGTGTTATGGTTATCCAGCTATTCCCGAGGAATGCAGCCGTCCCTACAAACCCGCAGGGTTGATGGCGAGCAGTCGCGGCTCGGTCATTTCTTCGATGGCGTAGCGCAGACCTTCCCGGCCCAGGCCGGAATCCTTCACGCCCCCGTACGGCATGTGTTCGATCCGGAACGTCGGCACCTCGCCAATCATCAGGCCGCCGACCTCCAGCGTCTCGAACGCCTGCGTGATGCGCAGGAAATCCCGGGTGAAGACGCCTGCCTGCAGACCGAATTCGGAGTGATTGACCGAAGCAAGCGCTTCGCCGTAATCGCTAAACTTTTCCACGGTGACCACCGGACCGAAGATCTCCATGCAATTCACGCGCATATTGGGCTTGGTATTGGTGAGGACTGCGGGCGTAACCGTCGAGCCGACGCGCTGACCACCGCAAAGCAGCTGCGCTCCGCCCCGAACGGCTTCTTCGATCCACTCGACGTTGCGGCCCACAGCGGCTTCGTTGATCAGCGGACCGATGTCGGTCGTTTCGTCCAGCACGTCGCCGATCTTCAATTTCTGGACGCGGGAAACCAGCGCGGCAACGAATTTCTCGTAGACGCTCTGCTCCACCAGGATGCGCTGAACACCGATGCAGGTTTGGCCCGCATAGCCAAACCCTCCGGCGACGCAACGGTCCGCGGCATACTCGAGATTCGCGTCGGCGCAAACGACCACACCCGCATTGCCGCCGAGTTCCAGCACCACGCGTTTCTTGCCGGCTTTTTGCTTCAGGGCCCAGCCGACGGCGGTGCTCCCGGTAAAAGTAAGGAGCTTGATGCGATCGTCGGAAACAAGCAGAGCCGCGTCTTCATTCGACAACGGCAGCACGTTCAGGGCGCCCGCGGGCCAACCCGCTTCCTCGATAATCTGCGCCAGCCGTAGCGACGTAAAGGGAGTCTGCGGCGCCGGCTTCTGGATGATGGTGCAGCCCGCCGCAATCGCCGGGGCCAGCTTGTGCGCGACCAGATTCATCGGAAAGTTGAAAGGAGTGATGGCGGCGATGGGACCCAGCGCAAACCGCCGCACGATGGCCCAGCGGCCCGCGGTCGACGCCTGCCAATCCAGCGGCAGGTATTCGCCGCCAAGGCGCAGCGCTTCTTCCGCGGCTACGGTGAACGTAAGGACCGCACGATCTACCTCAACGCGCGCAGCCTTGACCGGTTTGCCCGCTTCCAGCGCCACGATGCGCACCAATTCGTCGCGGTGTTTTTCAATCCCGGACGCGATCAACCGCAGGATGCGGGCGCGTTCGTATCCGCCGAGCTTGCGCGTAACTTCAAACGCGCGGACCGCGGCGGCGATGGCGGCTTCGGTTTGCTTCGTCGAAGCGCGGTAGGTCGTTCCGACCAATTGTCCCGTGCCCGGCGAAAAAATCTGGATGGGTTCGCCGTCGGTGTGCCAGTTGCCGTCGAGCAAGAAGCCTACGTCGCGCGTAGTCGTGTTTGTCGCCGTTGTGTTCGTAATGGTTGTGCTCATAGAAGTGTCACTTTCCGGCCCAGACTGGGGGACAGCAAGTATTCAGATGCTTGCAAAAGGATATCGGGTTCAACAGGAAACAGCGAAGCCTCACGCATGAGACATCGCAGGTTGTTTCTGTTCCGAAACAGAAGCCAGCGCCGCTTCGATAACGTCGAAGCCCTCGTCGAGCTGTTGGTCGGTGACGACCAGCGGCACCAGAATGCGGATGACGTTGTTGAACGTTCCTGCGGTGATGGTGATCAGGCCGTGTTTGTAGCAGTACTCGGCGATTTTCTTCGTCTCGGTCTCGGCGGGCTCGCGTGTTTCCGCGTTGCGTACCAGTTCGATCGCGCACATGCCGCCAAGGCCGCGAACGTCGCCGACCAACGGCCACTTTTTCTGCCACGCGCGAGCTCGCGTCTCGAAATGCTTGCCGACGGCAGTCGACCGCGCCAGCAGGCCATCTTTTTCGATGGTTTCGATCGCCGCGAGCGCTGCGGCACAAGCCAACGGATGCCCACAAAACGTACCACCCAGTCCGCCAACTCCGGGCGCGTCCATGATTTCCGCGCGCCCCGTTACCGCCGCCATGGGCATTCCGCCGCCCAGCGACTTCGCCATCGTGATCAAATCAGGCTCGACGCCGAAATGCTCGGACGCAAACCATTTGCCGGTGCGCGCAAAACCCGATTGCACTTCGTCGGCGATGAACAGGATTCCGTTTTTGCGGCAGATCGCATGAATCGCTTTGAAGTAGTCGCGCGGCGGAATGACGAAGCCGCCCTCGCCGAGAACCGGCTCGGCGATCACCGCGGCGACCGATTCGGCCGCGACGGAACGCTTGAACGCGTTTTCAAGATGGCGCGCGAATGTTTCCGCCGTCGCGCCGCTCTCGCTGCGATACGGATACGCAAACGGGATGCGATACACGTCGCTGGCAAACGGCTCGAAGCCGGCTTTGTAGGGATGCGCCTTGCTGGTCAGCGACATGGCCATCATCGTCCGGCCGTGAAACGCGTCTTCGAAGCAGATAATCGCGGGACGCTTGGTGTAGGCGCGAGCGATCTTGACGGCGTTCTCGACCGCTTCGGCACCCGTGTTGAGAAGGATCGTCTTCTTGGCGAATTTGCCCGGCGCGAGCGCGTTCAGCTTCTCGGCTACGGCGATGTAGCTCTCATAGGGCGTGACCGCGAAGCACAGATGCAGGTGTTTCTCCAACTGTTGCTGGATCGCGGACAGGACGCGCGGAGCCTGGTGCCCGATATTCAGGCAGCCGATGCCTCCCGCGAAATCCAGATAGCGGTTGCCGTCCACGTCCTCGATCGTGGCGCCTTCCGCGCTCGCCGCGAAGATCGGCACCGTATTGTACGGTGCGCGAGGCACCGCGGCTTCGCGGCGCGCCATCAAGGCACGCGAGCGTGGCCCGGGAATTTCCGTGCGAATTTGAATTGTTGTCATTTTTCAGTACCACCCAATTGGAGTTTCATCGAGATTGACAAACACTTGCTTGGTTTCCAGATATTCTTCCAATCCCCAAGGGCCAAGCTCGCGGCCAAATCCGGACTGCTTGTAACCGCCCCAGGGCGCTTCCACGTACGTTGGCTGCATGTGGTTGACCCACACGATGCCGGCTCGCAAGGATTTTACGACGCGGAACGCCTTGTAGATGTCGCGGGTCCAAACTGCGGCGGCAAGACCGTAAGGCGTGTCGTTTGCGATGCGGATGGCATCCGCTTCGCCGTCGAAGGGAATGACCGAGGCGACCGGGCCAAAAATTTCTTCGCGGGCAATGCGTGCGCTGTTTTCGACGTCGTAGAAAATTGTCGGCTCGAGATAATAGCCTTTGCCGAATCCCTTCGGGCGGCCGCCGCCAATGGCTAACTTGGCCTCTTTCTTTCCAATTTCCAGGTAGGCGCTAACGCGGTCGTATTGCTCCTGGCTGACGAGCGGACCCATTTTGGTTTGCCGGGCCAGGGGCGGGCCCAGCGTGATGCGCTTGGCCTTTTCGGTCATGGACTCGACGAATTTCGAGTAGATCTTTTTCTCGACCAGGATGCGGCTGCCCGCGGAACAAACTTCGCCCTGGTTGATGAAGACACCGAACAGTGCACCATCGACGGCGGCTTCCCAGTCCGCTTCGGCGAAGAAAATATTGGGCGACTTGCCGCCAAGTTCGAGTGTGACGCGCTTGAGTGTGTCGGCTGCGCTTTTGACGATGATTTTTCCGACGGCTGCGCTGCCGGTGAATGCCACTTTGTCCACACCGGGATGAGCCACCAGGGCGGCACCGGCGGTCTCGCCGAAGCCATTAATAATGTTCACGACGCCGGGTGGCAAGCCAGCTTCCTCGAACCAGGTGGCGAACTCGAGCGCCGTGAGTGGAGTTTGCTCCGCAGGCTTGAGAACGCAGGTGCACCCCGCGGCGATTGCCGGCGCAAGTTTCCACGCGGCCATCAGCAGCGGATAATTCCACGGAATGATTTGCGCAGCGACTCCCACCGGTTCGCGCAGCGTGAAACTCAGCGCATTCGCTGGGACCGGATTTACGTGCCCCATGACCTTCGTCGCCAGGCCCCCGTAATACTCGAAACAGGTGGCGACATCCGCGATGTCGTATTCCGCCTCGACAATAGGCTTGCCGGTGTTGCGACATTCGATGTCCGCAAGTTGCGCGGTGTTCTGGCGGATTTTGTCGGCCAGCTTGAAAAGGATACGGCCGCGGTCCTGCGCGGTGGTCTGGCGCCAGGGGCCATTGTCAAAGGCCTCGCGCGCGGCTTTTACGGCGGCATCCACGTCGCTGGCGCTTGCGGCGGCGACGTGGGCGATCACTTCTTCGGTCGAGGGATCGTAGACAGGGAAGGTTTCGCCGGACGCTGCGGCGACCCACTGGCCGTTCACGTAGTTCTTGAAAGTCTTCACGTCCGATTTTACGGCGCCTGCCATAACATCCCTCCCAAACAAAACCCGGCGGCACTGTTGAACCAGCTGCAGGGAAAAGCTTTCTTCAGGGGCTGAAGCCCACTGATTGCGGGCATTTTACGTCGGAGCTGAAGCTCCGACCTCCTAAAGAAATCTGTGGCCCGGGCGCTTGGGGCACAGCAGTGCCGTGCCCCCACAAAATCCAGCGTTCCGCCATCGTATTCGTCCGGCAGGCGAGCATCATGTTAGCTTGCCGGGGCCGCTGCTGCCAGCCTGCGGGCTGCTTTCCGGCGGCCATAGACGAAAAAGAAAAAGCCCGCGAGGCCGATGAACAGCAGCGTTCCGCCAAACATCCACACCTCATACGAGAAGATCGACGTGATCTGCTGCGCCGGAAAAAACGCCAGCGCGATGCCCAAAATGGTTGTCACCAGGCCGCTGGCTCCGGCAAAGAAAAGCGTTGGCTTGCCATAGCGGCCTTTCATGAACGATTCGCCTGCGGCGATCTTCAACAGCGCGCCGAACATATAAAGGAAGGGTACCAATTGCAGGACGACCGCCAAAGACAGCAATTTTTGAAAGGTCTCCTGCACACCGGCGCCGGTAAACGTGAAATTCATGACGACTAGAATCAGCGACACGGTTGCATGCACGATCAGCGCCGCGTACGGCGTCCCGTACTTTGGATGGACTTTGCCAAGCCACGACGGCATGTAGGAATCGAGGCCGGCCACAAACGGGATGCGCGCCGATCCCGCCAACCACGCCGATCCGATGCCGGCGATCGAGATGCTGAGCATGAATGCGAACGGAGCAACAATCCAGCCGGCGTTGACTTTGGCGGCCATGTGACTCACGGCTTGAACGATGCCCTGCAACACGCTGATGTCCTGCTTGCTGACGGCGATCAGCAAGGTCAGCGTCGCGCCGATGTACAACGCGCCGGACAAAACGCCGCCCCAGGCGACCGCTCCGGGCAGAATTCGCCCGGGGTTCTCAATTTCATCACCCATAACCGATGCAAGTTCGAGCCCCACGAGCCCGAAGCAGATCACGCCGAAGGAATTGAGGACGAAGCGCGGATTCGCGGGAATCTGGAAGTCCGCCCAGCTGACCGTGGTGCCGAAACGGAGCCACACAATCGCTCCCAATCCGATCAGGACCGCGGCTGCGATCCCGGTTCCGATCGCGCCGATATTGTTGATCCATTTTCCCACGCCAAGGCCGACGACGTTGAGCACGACGAGGATGACCAGCAGAATAAGCGAGGCGCTCAGGGTGAATATCTTGTTGTCTGCCAGCGATTGGTGCCGCGAACCGAGAGCGAACACAGAGACGCCGACGAAGTACAGCATGATCGTCGGGACATACATCATGTTGTTGGTCCAGTAGCACCAGCCGGACAGGAAGCCGTGAAAGTCGCCGAAGACTTCTTTGGCCCAAAGGTAAACGCCGCCTTCACCTGGATAGCGGTGGGCTAACTCGATCACGGCGATGCCTTGCGGCCAGAAGAAGAGAACCAGGGAGATGATCCACAGCCAGATGGTTACGCCGCCGTTGGCGGCGATGGATGGGACGACGTTGAGATTGAAGACCGCGACGACAAAGAGGAGAACGAGATCCCAGCGGCCCAGGACGCGGCGAAGATGGGGCGCGTCTTGGGCGCCATTTGCGATTGGGGAGGTGATGACCTCGTTCGACACGTTTTCTCCTCACGACTGAAGAGCGCCGAACCGATAGCTGAAGAGCACCGGGGCGACTTCATCGGCCTGGGCAAGTAGGGGCACAGTAGCGCCGTGCCCCCACACGTTTGCTGCCCCGGACTTCCGCTGAGCCGCTAGTGGCCGGCGCTGCCTACCATGGCGGCGCCGCGCTCTGATTGGGCTTTGGCCAGGGCTGGGGCGATTTCGTCGAATACGGACAGGTGTTTGTCGATGTCCGCTTCGGTGTGCTGGACCGAGATCGTCCACTGCTCGTCCCACCAATAGGGTTGCGGGAGAACGCCGCGGTTGACCATGGCGAACCAATAGTGGCGCCAGAGATCGACGTCGATGGTGGTCCAGTCGCGATAGTTCTGGATTTCCTTGGGATAGAGCATCAAAGCGCCGTTTACGCCGGCGCTTACCACATAGGCTTGCAAGCCGACCTTGGCGACGATCTTGCGGTAGCCTTCGGTGAGCGTCTTGCTCAGCTTGTCGGTGTGTGCGTAATTCTCTCGCGTGAGGACCTCACGGAAGGTGGCAAGTCCCGCGGCCATGGCGACGCGGTTGGTGTTGTAGGTGCCGCCGTGAAAGACTTTGTGCTGCGCGATGAGTTCCATCACCGCGCGGCTGGATCCAAAGGCACCGAGCGACAAGCCGCCGCCGATGGATTTCGCCAGGCAAATCATGTCGGGCTTTACGCCGAAGTATTCGCTGGCTCCGCCCCAACCAAGTTTTGCGCCGGTCTTGACCTCGTCGAAGATGAGCAAGGCGCCGTTTTTCGTGGCGATGTCGCGGAGTCCCTGCAAGAAACCGGGTTGCGGCATGCACAGGCCGACGTTCATGAGAATGGGCTCGAGAATAATCGCAGCGATTTGACCGGGATTTTCGCGGAAGCGGCGCTCAACGCTGCCGAGATTGTTGAAGCTGGCGACGACAACGTTGGCCAGCGCGGATTTGGGGATGCCACCCCCGCCGGGTACGGAATTGGGGGCTTCGGGATCGCCGTAGTCTTCGGCCTTGGGTTTGACACTGACGAGAGCGGTGTCGTGCAGGCCGTGATACGCGCCTTCGAACTTGAGGATTTTGTCTCGCCCGGTGGCGGCGCGGGCGATGCGGCAAGCGTGCATGGTGACTTCGGTGCCGCTCGAACCGAAACGCACCATCTCGACCGGGTAGCGCTTGCAAATCTCTTCGGCGAGCTCCCATTCCTGGTCGTGGGGCATTCCGAAGGTGTAGCCTTCGTGCAATATTTGTTCAACAGCCTTTACGACCGCGGGGTGACAGTGCCCGGCCATGAGCGCGCCGAAGCAAAGGTTGTGATCGATATATTCGTTGCCATCGAGGTCGTGAATTTTGCTGCCTTTGCCGTCTTTTACGAAAATTGGATACGGTTCGTAATAGCGATAGTTGCTGGCGACTCCGAGGGGAATACGTTGCAAGGCGCGCTTGTGGGCTTCGGCGGACTTGGGCGTTTTCTTCTCGTAGGTAGCGATTTCCTTTTGTAGAGCGTCATACATGTGAACTCCGTGGTTGCAGGTCTGTTCCCTGCGGTCAGTATCGTTCCGGAACTACGTCGACGAATTTAAGGTATTGATGACTTTCGAACTTCGTTCGCGCGATGCCTGACGCGAGTCTAAACCCGCACCCTCAAAACCGGAGGTGCGGCGCCCGGCTAGAACCGGAACTTCAGCGCGAATTGCATCAGGCGTGGATCACGGATGTGCAACGGCTGGCCGAACGTGCCACCTATGTCGGAAATGTCTCCGTCCACGCTGTAGAACTGCGCATGGTTCCAGATATTGAAGATATCAGCGCGAAACTCCATTTGCACCTTTTCTCCAAGTTGGGTCTGCTTGTTGAAGCTCACGTCCCATTCGTCGATTCCGGGGGAGCAACAGATCGAGCGCGGGGCGTTTCCGATGGTTCCTGGAGCCACAGTGCTTTGGGTGAAGAGGTTAGGATCGAAGACGTATCCAGAAACCGCCTGGCACGGAGTGCCGGTCCCGGAAAGAGTGCCGGTGCCCGCGGCGCAGACGGTGTTTCGAGGATTAGTGGTCTTGAAGGGAGCGGCGAGGTTTGGTTCTCCGGGTGCTTCAAACAGGAATGTGGAATCCAATTCCTCGATGTCATCCTCCGAGGTGATACGGATGGGAAAGCCGCTCTGGAAGGTAATAATGCCAGAAACTTCCCATCCGTCGAACAGCTTGCCTCGGAAGCCCTCGTACTTGCGAACCGGAAGGTCCCAGACATAGTTGAAGACGAAGCGGTTGCGCGCGTCGAAGGCCGAGTCACCGTAGGTGGCGTTGAAGTTGAGCGGGTTCAGGGCGCTTTCGAAGCTGGAAGCGTTGTCGAGCGACTTGCTGAGCGTGTAGGAAGCCTGGAACTGCAATCCGTGCGAGAACTTTTTCTCGAACATGACCTGTAGTGAATTGTAATTCGAACGAGCCACGGTATTTTCCGTGAAGATGCCCGAGAACACGGGAGTGCCGTCCACCGGACAACTAGCGCCGGTCAAGGGATTGCAATTGGGCGAGGAATAAGGCCGCAGCCCAACGAGGGTGATGCCGTTCGGACCAACCACGGAACCGGCAGCAAGCGTCGACGGTCCGTTGGGGCCGTACGGCAATTGGAGACCGCCCGCCGGAATCACAGTTCCCGGAGCGATGTAGTATTCGCTATCTTCACCGAAGCTGCTGCAATTGGTTGAGGTTCCACCGGGGCCGCTGAGAACGTTGCCCGGATTCGCCGTGGCAATCGCGGTGATCGCATTACAAGTCTGCGGATTGCCGGGGTTGAGTTCATAGCTGGCGAGCAAGCGGTGTCCCTGCGAGCCAACGTAGCCGATCTGGAAAAGCATTTGTCCCGGAAGCTCACGCTTGATGGTGAGGTTGTACTGGTCGGAATACTGGAGACGGAGGTTCGCCGGGAATTCGCCGAAAAGAACGATGGGGCGGAACGTGGACCAGTCGACGGGGGTGCCTCGCGGCGGATTCAGGATTCCATTGAACGGATTGGGAAGGACGCTCCCACTCTGCTCAACGAACGGCGTTTGAAACAAGGGGTCGGTGATGCCGGTGCTGCCGCCAAACGGAGGCTCGGCGCTAAATTGTTCGAGAACCAGCTGTTCGATGGGGTTGTAGAAAATGCCGTAGCCCGTGCTGATACTCATCTTGCCGGGGCCGCCGGTCAGCTTACTGAGGAAGCCATCTTTGGCGCTGGGGCTCCAATTCAGACCGAGGCGCGGGGCGAATCCTTTGTAGTAGGTATTGGTCAGGCCACCGGGCACGCCTTTGTCTCCCGGAACGACAAGGCCGGTGGGAGTAACGCCGGTGTTGTCGCACGTAGGACTGGCGATGCCAAAGTTGGTTTGGAAATTCGTGATACTGGCCGGAGACAACTGGCATGGATAAATCGCCGAATTTTCTCCCGGGCGGAAAGTCTGGACCTTCTGGCCGGTGTCTGTCAGCGGCGTGTTCATTTCCCAGCGAAGGCCGTAGTTGACGGTGAGGTTTGGCCTGATCTTCCAACTGTCCTGGGCGAAAAGGTAAAGGGATGTGGAACGAATCAACTCATGCTGCGCGGAACCCTGAGTATAGGAATTTGGCAAACCCAGGAGATAGTCGGCGTACTGATCGGCATAGCCGAGATCGTTGGCGCCGCCGGAGTTGAAAACGTATTCGCCGTTCACATCGAAGTACAACAACTGATTGAACATCTGATAGCGGGTATCCACGCCAAACTTCAGACTGTGATTTCCGATAATTTTGCTGTAGTTGTCGCTGACCTGAACGGTGTTGCCGACCTGCGGCAATTGACCTTCGAAGTTGTTGCCGATCGTGAAGCCACCGTTGACCTGAATAAAGGGGACACCCTCTACAGAAGCGCCGAGGTTGGGATGGATGCCGTAGTCGGGATTGTTACCAAGCGCTGTGCCGCCGTCGCTGACCAGCGGGGTGTCTGAGGTGCCCGTGAAGCAGAAGGCCGCGGCGGCGCCCGAGCCGCAGGAGTTGGTGACCAAATTGGTCACGGTGGGCGAGTTGAATTTGAGCTGTCCTTCGCGGAAATAGGAGACGCGGAATTCGTTAACGGCGGTCGCGCCGATGGTGGAAGTGTGGCTGGCGTTTATTTGCTGCGTGCGAGTGGCGAAGTCGCCGGGGAAATTGCCGAGAGTGGCACCGGCGGCCTGGAATTTGGCGAAAGGATCGAGGGTGTTGTCGTCGTCAAAATAGTAGTAGATCGAAGTTTTCTGATTGGGGTTGAAGGTGTGATCGACACGAATCTGGAACTGATCGCCGCGCTCGCGCCGGTTTGGCACGGTAAGGACTTGCGCGCTGCTGCCGCCGGCTCCGGGTACATATTGCAGCAAACTAACCGAGACCGGGTCAAAGCACGAGGTCGGAATTTGACCGGTCGGGAAGATGGCGCTGTATGGCTGGGGAATGCCGCCGACGGCGTTGGTCAGCGCCACCTGTCCGCCAGGAGTCAGGTTCGGACCGCAGCGGCTTTGCAGGATGTTCGCGACCGTTGCGTCGGTGAGCGTACCGCTAAACACGGAACCGCTTGAACCAAAATTGCCCGCCAACTCGTTGGCCGTCGGAACGTTGACCTGCTGGGACACGATGCCTTGGACGATGCGACGTCCCTCGTAGGAGCCGAAGAAAAATGTTTTGTCCTTTTTAATGGGGCCACCAAAGGTGCCGCCGAACTGGTTTTGCTTGAAGTCGGGTTTCGGCGACGGCACAAAGGTGAAGGGATGCGCGTTCAGGACATCGTTGCGAAAGAATTCGTAGACGCTGCCATGATAGCTATTCGTGCCGGATTTCGTGACGACGTTTACAACGGCGCCGGAATTCCGGCCGTACTCGGCGTCAAAGGAATTGGTGATGACGCGAAATTCCTCGATGCTGTCGGGTGAGGGCTCAATGGCGGGCAAATTCGCAAAGAGATCGTTTCCATCGCCGCCGTTTACAGAGTAATTGTTGGAACGGCCGCGGCCGCCGTTGACGGTCACCACACCCGGCTTGTCAGAACCGTAGAAAAGGTCGTTTCCGATCTGTGATTGCACGCCGGGTTGCAACTGCAACAATTGGTAGACGTCGCGTTGGTTCAGGGGCAATTGCGTGGAGGCACGCTCATTGACGACCGCGCCTAACTGCGTCGAGGTGGTGTCGACGACGGGAGGAGCGCCGGTAACTTCCACGGTTTCGGCGGACGTGCCGATCTGAAGGGCGATGTCCAAGCTGAGGACTTGGTTCAAATCGAGGGCGAGACCCTTGCGGACATATTTCTTGAAGCCTTGCTGGGTGACGTCGATCTCGTAGGAGCCGACGGGAACTTCGATAAAAAGATATTCGCCGGTGGGGCCGGTGTCCGCGTCGCGCGTGACGTTGGTGGCTTCGTTGATCAGCGTGACCTTGGCGGCGACAACAGCACCGCCGCTGGGATCAGTTACCGTGCCACGAAATCGGCCGCCGGTGCTTTGCGCGCCGGCATAGGACACGATAAGCAGCCATGCCAAAGTGGAGACGGCGACTCGAAGAAACAGTAGGCCGCGGAGGGACAGTATCCGCGCGCTACGAACATCTACGCTCATGAACTCACCCCTGTACTGCGAAAAACTAATTTGTCGATCGATCTGATTCGGTGTTGCTGCGCTTCAGAAACCTTACTATAATCCCGCAAACTTAGAGAAAGCCGACACTCGTGTCAAGCAGAAAGAATTTATCCGGCAAATCGGCAACGCCGCTGCGCGGAGGCATGCTGCGCATCAGCGAAGCAGCGCGCCGTGTGGGCATTTCTTCCTCGGCGCTACGCGCCTGGGAGGTGCTGGGACTGGTTGCTCCGGTTCGCACGGAGAGCCGCTACCGGCTTTACACGGAAGCCGACGTGCGGCTGCTGCGGCGCGCGCTTTTTCTTCGGCGCGCCCGGGGGCTCAATCCTGCAGCCATCGTTCACGTCTTGAAACGCCAAGGGATCGTTTCCGCGCGGTCCGGAAAAGGAGCCCAGCCGGGACACCGTTTTCGAAGGCTGCGCACGCGCCGAGGGCTTTCGCTGGCGCAGGTGGCGCGGGCTACCGGCGTTTCGATTGGTTTCCTGAGTGCGCTCGAGCGCGGCCAGATGCGTTCTTCGGTGGCCACGCTGCAACGCATCGCGCGCTACTACCGCACGAATATTCTTTCGCTTTTCGAGGCCGCGGGAGAGAATCCGCGGCTCGTGAGGCCGAAACAACGAAAAGTTCTGGAAACTACCGCAGGTGTGCGCATGGAACTGCTGGCCTGGGGGAACACCGCGATGGAACCTCATTTGTTTCGCGTGAAGCGCAACGGCGGCAGCGGAGAATCCTACACCCACGAGGGCGAGGAATTTCTGCACATCCTGCGCGGCGAATTCGAAATCTGGCTCGGCAACAAGGAGCACTACCGGTTGAAAACGGGCGACAGCTTGTATTTTGAAAGCTCGACGCCGCATCGCTGGAGAAATCCGGGGCGGGCGGAGACGTGGTTGCTTTGGGTTAATACGCCGCCAACTTTTTAGCGAGTCGGACCGTGGCGAATTTCAGCTTTCGAAGTTTCCGTCGTGAGGGTGCATGAAGAATCGGACCGTTCGTCGTGGAGTCCTTGCCGTTCTAGGTATCTTGATGGGTGCCGCGGGTGTCTGGGCGCAATCGAGCAAAGCCCCGACCGTAGACATGATCGTCGTTCACGGCAAGGTTTATACCGTCAATCCCGGACAGCAATGGGCGCAAGCGGTGGCGATTCGGGGCGGCCACATCGTAGCCGTCGGCGAAGATGCGGAAATCGAAAAGCTTCGTCAGCCCGAAACGAAAGTCATCGACGCGGGCGGACGCCTGGTGCTTCCGGGATTCGTGGATTGCCACATTCATTTTTTGGACGGATCGCTCAGTTTGGGCCGCGTCAACCTCGATGGCGCGAAGGATGCAGCCGAGATTCAGCAGAAATTGCGCGCGTACGCTGCCAAGCATCCCGGAAAAGACTGGATCCGCGGGCGCGGCTGGGACTATGCGATGTTTGGCGCGGAAGCTCTTCCGCACAAGAAATATCTGGACGAGATCTTCCCGGACCGCCCGGTTTTTCTGGAAGGCTACGACGGTCACACCTACTGGGCGAATTCGAAAGCGCTTGCGCTGGCTGGGGTGACCAACAAAACGCCTGACCCGCCGAACGGCGCCATCGTTCACGATCCAAAGACAGGCGAGCCGACAGGGGCGTTGAAAGAATCGGCGGCGGGCCTGGTCGCCGCGATTCTTCCGAAGACTACTCGCAGCGAAAAACTCCAAGCTTTGCGCGCCGGGATGAAGTGGGCGAACGAACATGGACTCACGCGTGTTCATAGTGCTGGAGGCGACTTCCAGGAACTCGACCTCTTCGAGGAATTGCGGAGCGCCGGAGAGCAGAGTCTTCGCTTCTACATTGCTTATTTTTTGGATCCTCCCGATCTGCGTCCCAAGGATCTTGACGCCATCGAGGCCGCGCGAAAGAAATATCGCGACGAATGGATCGACACAGCGGCGGTAAAAATGATGGTCGATGGTGTGATCGAGTCGCATACGGCGGCCATGCTCGAACCCTACACCGACGATCCTTCCACGAAGGGCAAGTTGTTCTGGGACCCGCAGAAATACAAGGCGGCGGTGGCAGAACTCGACAAGCGCGGTTTGCAATTGTTCACCCATGCCATCGGAGATTACGGCGTACGCACCGCTCTCGACGCATACGAGAACGCCGAGAACGTTAATCACACACAAGGCCGGCGGCCGCGCATTGAGCACATTGAAACAATCACGTCGGCGGACATACCGCGTTTCGGAAAGCTCGGTGTGATCGCCAGCATGCAGCCGTTGCACGCGTACCCGAATGAAGACACGCTCGATGTTTGGGCGCGTAACATCGGTCCCGACCGCGCTTCACGTGCGTGGGTTTGGAAAAGCATCGCGACAGACGGCGGGCACCTGGCTTTTGGCAGCGACTGGCCGGTGGTAACGCTGAATCCGTGGGAAGGCGTGCAGACCGCAGTGACGCGGCAAACGACAGAAGGGAAGCCGGAAGGCGGTTTCGCTCCGGAACAGCGACTGTCCGTCGCGGAAACGATCACTGGCTACACGCTCGGAGCTGCATACGCCGGAAGGCGTGAAAAGACGGAAGGCTCGATCGAGTCGGGGAAACTCGCCGACCTGATCATCGTTTCGCAAAACGTGTTCGAAGTCGATCCGCACAAGCTCGCCGAAACAAAAGTGCTCACGACCATCGTCGGTGGACGTGTGGTGTACCAGGCCAACGCTAAGTAGTGGAGAGAGGAAAACAATGAAACGCCGCGCGCTACTGTTGGGAAGCCTCGTGCTGGCGATGACCTGCGTCTCCTGTGGCCCAAAGCAGGAAACGTTGAGCCTTTTGGTGTGGGAAGGTTACGCCGATCCGTCGTTCGTGCACGCGTTTGAAGAGGCGCATCATTGCAAAGTCGTCGCTTCGTACATGGGTTCCAGCGACGAACTGGTGGCCAAGCTCCGCGGAGGCAGCGCCGCGAATTATGACGTGATTTCGCCGTCGAGCGATGTCGCAACTTCGATTGTTCGCGCGGGGCTCGCGGCGTCTCTCGATTTATCGAAACTTCCTTCGTATTCGCAACTCTCGTCGAGGTTGCGCGACTCCCCACTGGTCAAAGCGAACGGACAGACCTATGGCGTGCCCTTTGTGTGGGGACCAAATCCGTTGCTGTACGACACTACAGCGTTCGCGCAGGCTCCAGATTCGTGGAGCATTCTTTGGGATCCCAAGTTCAAAGGAAAAATTTCGCTTTGGGACGAACTGTCCAGCGTCTATATGGGCGCGCAGGTGCTTGGCTACGACAAGCCTGATCCGAATCAAATTTATAACTTGAGCGACGAGCAGCTCGAGGCGGTGAAGAAGAAACTGATCGAGCTGAAGCCCAATATCCGCAAGTACTGGTCGACGGGCGGCGAGCTAACGAATCTGTTTCAAAATCACGAAATCATCGCGGCCATGGGTTGGCCGTTGATGACCAATCAACTCCGCAAGCTCAATTACCCGATCGGCGAAACCATTCCGAAGGAAAACACTACGGGATGGATCGACCACTTGATGATCACCGGGGCGAGCACCCACAAAGAACTCGCGCAAGCGTTCCTGGAGTACATGGTGGAAGCGCAAACGCAAAAGCTGGTGACCGAAGTAACGCACTACACGCCCGCCAATCCCGCTACCGCGCAACTTCTGACGCCGGATCAGAAGAAAACCCTTCACCTGGACGATCCCGACGAATACATGAAGCGAATTTATTTCTGGCAGGACGTGCCGCGCCGCGCGAAGTACACCGAAATCTGGAATGAGGTGAAGAACGCGCAGTGACTTCCCTGGCCGCCATCTCTGCGCAGGACGCCGGTGTCACCGGCCAGACCTTGATCGAGGTGCGCGGGGTCACCAAGCGGTTTGGCGCGGTCGAGGTTTTAAAGAACCTTTCGCTGAAGATTGCCGTGGGCGAATTTCTGACGCTGCTCGGAGAAAGCGGCTCGGGCAAGACAACCCTTTTACGGCTGATTGCAGGATTCGAACAACCGTCGTCCGGCGAAATCTGGATGGATGGCGAGCGGCTGGATACCACGCCGGCGCACAAACGCCGCGTCAATACGGTCTTCCAGCATTACGCACTTTTTCCACACCTCGACGTTCGTGACAACGTGGCCTACGGGCTACGCGTGAAAAATACGCCGAAAAACGAAATTGGCGGCCGCGTTGAAGAAGCGTTACGAATGGTGAAAATGAATGAATTCGCAGGCGCTCGCCCCTCGCGGCTAAGCGGCGGGCAGCAGCAGCGCGTCGCGTTAGCGCGCGCGCTCGTGAATCGTCCGCAATTGCTGTTGCTGGACGAGCCGCTTTCCGCGCTTGATGCAAACCTGCGGAAGCAAATGCAGAGCGAGCTGAAAGCGCTTCAGCGTGAAGTCGGCATCACGTTCCTGTTTGTCACCCACGATCAGGAAGAAGCGATGGCGCTGTCCGACCGGATCGCGCTGCTGCGCAATGGGGCGCTGGAACAAGTCGCGGCTCCGCGCGAGATCTACGCCCATCCGGCTACCGCGTATACGGCGCAATTTATCGGGCAGACAAATCTGCTCCGAGGAAACGTTCACAATGGCACGGCCATTTGCGGGGCGCTGTCCTGGCGAACCACCGCGCCCGACGGCAGCGCGCTCTACTCGCTTCGGCCCGAAGCCATTCAACTTGCCGCTGACGCTTCGAACACTGCGCTTACTGTCCGCTTTCGCGGTGCGATTCGGCAACAAGTCTACGGCGGCGCCAGCGAACTGCTCGAGATCGACTGCGGCGCTGACCAGTTATTGCGTGCTCGCATTCCCGCGCGCGGATCACTCAGCGGCGAACATGAATTCACATTCTCGGCCGCAGAAGCGATTCGCGTAAGCGAGTAGCACTGGCCTGGAAATGACTGTTTCTTGGGCCACAAGTCAACGGTTACGGCATTTATGTATTCACGCGCCTACAAGACGATCGTGTCGCTCCCGCCGCTGCTGTGGGTAGGGCTGTTTCTGCTTCTCCCTTACGCGTTGATGTTCGCCCACAGCTTCTGGCTGGTGCGCGACGGCTTCCTGATCCATCAATGGAATTTGCAGAATTATCACAAGCTGCTCACTAATCCGCTTTATGTTGAGGTTCTCCTGCGCACCATGCGCATCGCTGGTTCGGTCACGCTGCTTTCGCTGCTCCTGGGCTACCCCCTCGCTTACTACTTGTCTTTCCGCGCGGGAGGTCGCAAAGAGTTGCTCTATCAATTGGTTATCGTGCCGCTCTGGGTGAGCTACCTGGTCCGGGGCTACGCTTGGAAAACAATTCTGGGCAGCGACGGCGTGCTCAACGGCTTCCTGCAATACCTGCATCTGACCCACGAACCGGTCGGCTTCCTGCTGTATAGCCCATTCGCCGTCATCGTGATGCTCACGCACATCTACACGCCGTTCGTGTTCCTGCCGATCTACGCTGCACTCGAGCACATTCCCCGGCCGCTCGTCGAAGCCTCCCAGGACCTTGGCGCCAGCCAACGTGCCACGTTTCTCCGCGTGATTCTTCCGCTGTCGATGCCGGGCCTGCTCGCCGGCGCTACCTTCGCGTTCGTGTTGTCGCTCGGCGACTTTCTCGCGCCGCTGCTGGTCGGCGGACCCTCGGGCACGATGATCGCGAACATCGTGCAAAGCCTGTTCGGTACAGCGTATGACTGGCCGCTGGGCGCCGCGGTGTCGGTCTGCATTCTGCTGATCACCGTAACGCTGCTGTCTTTAACCGAGCGACTTGAGAAACGATGGTCCTTCAAATGACCAGCGGCAGCGCAAACCGCCGCGCGCCAGTTCTCACCATCTATGCGGTATCGGTGTTTGCGTTCATTTATCTGCCGATCGTCGTGCTGATCGCTTACTCCTTTAATCGCGACGGCGTCGGCGGCTTCCCGCCCCGGCATCTCACCCTGGACTGGTACCGCCAACTTTTTGGCGACCGCGCGATCTGGGACGCAGTCCTCAATAGTCTCGCGGTGGCGGGCGCCAGCGTCGTGCTCGCGCTTACGCTTGGTCTTCTGGCCGCGCTGGCGCTGGACCGCGCCAACTTTCCCGGCAAAGCTCTGTTCCGCCGCCTGGTGCTCCTCCCACTCATCCTTCCCGGCATCATCACCGGCCTCTCGCTCCTCATGTTCGTGGTCTTCATCGGCATGCCGCTCAGCTTGCTGACGGTCTTTCTCGGCCACGGGACCGCGCTCATTTCCGTCGCCACCACCGAACTGTTCGCCGGACTGCAAAAAATGGATCGCGCGCAGGAAGAAGCGTCACTCGATCTGGGCGCGACACCGTGGCAAACGTTCTGGCGGATCACGCTTCCCAATCTGAAGCTTTCGCTAATCGCTGCGGGCTTGCTCATCTTTACTCTCTCGATGGACGAAATCGCGGTCACGTTTTTTCTTATCGGCCGGGATAACACACTCCCGCTCGCAATCTGGGGACTGCTGCGCAGCGGCATCACGCCCGAAATCAACGCCATGTCTACGCTGATTTTTGGCGTTTCCGTGGCGTTGATCGTCATCTGGTATCGCGTGCGCACACTCGGCCTGGGCGCCGAACCGCAAGAACTTCTCGAACGACCTTAGGAGCTCTATGAGCAATTCACGCCGTGATTTCATCAAGTTCGTCGTCGCCGGATCGGTCGCTGCCGGGTGTCCCATCGACTCCGCCCTGATCGCGGCGCCACAGCCGGCGACCATCGGCGTTCCTCAAGTGGACGGCGAGCATTTCGAAATCTGTCACCAGGTCCGCGACGGCCACGCATTCGATCGCCCCGACGCCACGCGCAAGGCGGACATCGTCATCGTGGGCGGGGGCGTCGCCGGGCTTTCCGCCGCTTATTTCCTCCGCGGCAAGGATTTTCTGCTGCTCGAAAAAGAAGATCATTTCGGCGGCAATGCTTATCAGGAAGAATACGCGGGCCAGCCATTCGCCACGGGTTCTGCTTACGCGTACAGAAACGACGAAGGCGATCAGCTCGCGAAAGAAGTCGGATTGAAGCTTCTGCCCGTCGAAAATCCCGATCCCACCATCGTGAACCAGACCTTCGTCCCAGACACATGGATAAAGGGCATCGATAACCTCCCCTATCCCAAGGAAGTGCGGGAAAGCTTTCGCAAATTCCGGGACGACGCGATGAAGATCAACCTCGGTGAACGGATGGCGGAGCTCGACTCCGAACCGCTGACGAAATACACCGCCGCCTACGCTCCCGAAGTTCAACGATGGTGGGACGGATACGGGCCCTCGAATTGGGGCGCAGTCTGCGAAGATTCTTCCGCATTCGTCGGAATCGGCGCGGCCCACGAACTGGTAAATGGAGGCGACGCCAAGCGCGTGATCCTCCCGGGCGGCCTAGGGTGCATCACCCACAAACTCGTGGAAGTCTTGAAGCCTAAGTACAAAGACCGGATGGTTGGGGAAGCCACCGTCGTTGCCATCGTGCAAGACAAAGACGCTGTCCGCGTCACCTACTTCCACCAAGGAATGCTCGCCACGGTCGCGGCGAAGGCGGTCATCCTGTGTACGCCGAAACACATTACCTCCCGCCTGGTTCTAAATCTTCCTTCGGACCAGAAAACCGCCATGCGCCGCACCCGCTTCGCGCCCTATCCGGTCGTCAATGTGATTTTCGACAAGCCCGTGTACAACCGCGGTTACGACAACTGGTGCCCCGGCAATTCCTTCACGGATTTCATCGTCGCGGACTGGACCGTGCGCAATCAGCCTGGCTACAAACAGAAAAACAACATCCTCTCGTTCTACACTCCGCTGCGCGAAAACCAGCGCTCCACGCTGCTCGACGAGGCGGACTGCAAGACCCTTGCTGCCCGCGTGCTGGCGGATTTTCAAAAGCTCTTGCCGGAGTGCAACGTCGATCCCATTGAAGTTCGCATCTACCGACGCGGCCACCCGATGTTCATGGCGACACCCGGCCAATACACGAAAAATCGCCTCGCTGCCGCCCATCCCATGGATCGTATTTTCTTTGGCAATGCAGATTCTGGCGGGCCCGAATCGCTCACCAGCGAAGCCGTCCGGCTTTCGAAGGTCGGCGCCGAATGGTCGGAAATGGTTCTGGCGGGCAAACCCGGCGCAAGGGAACTTGTCGAGAAAGCACTAGCCCCCGCTGCCGATTGACAAAAGCAAAGCGACGCTCAACAGCACCGCGATGTCCAGGAGATCCATCATGCGAATCAATCGATCCGTTCTCATGCTCATTACAGCTTTGTTCGTCTTCTCCCGGGACTTCGCCAGCGCCCAGGATAAGTCGCCCAGCACCGTAATCCGCAACGCACAAGTCGCCGACGGCACCGGCAAACCTCTGCGCAAAGCCAATGTTCGAATCTCCGGCGATCGCATCGTCGAAATCGGAAACATCCAGCCCAAGCCGAACGAGCGTACGATAGACGTCGCCGGCCTGGTCTTGGCGCCCGGCTTCATCGACATCCACAACCATTCCACCCAAGGTCTCGAAGCCGATCCGCTCGCCGAGACGCAAATCGCGCAAGGTATCACCACGGTAGTCCTGGGCGCCGACGGCTTTTCTCCGTGGCCCATCGCTCCGTGGCTCGACGCCCGCCGCAAGAGTCCGGCTTCGCTGAATCTCGCCTTGATGGTCGGGCACGCTACCATTCGCGAACAGGTGATGGGCAAAGATTTCAAGCGTCCCGCGACCGAAGCCGAGGTTGCCAAGATGTCCCAGCTCGTAGATCAGGCCATGGGCGAAGGTGCAATCGGCCTATCGAGCGGCCTCGAATACGAGATTGGCGGCTACGGCACGACCGATGAATTGGTCGCGATGTCTGGCGCGGCCGCAAAACTCGGCGGCTTCTACATGACCCATATCCGGGATGAAGCCGACAAGAGCTTCGACGCGCTGAAGGAAGAGATTACCATCGGTGAGCGCGCGCACATTCCCGTCGAGCACTCGCATATCAAGCTCGGCACCGTCGGCGTCTGGAACAAGGCGCCCGAATACATCCGCATCATCGAAGCCGCTCGAAAGCGAGGTCTCGATTTCCTCGCCGATTGCTATCCCTACGATGCGTGGGGGTCGGGCATCCAAGTGCTGGTGCCAGACAAACAATACGAAAATCCCCAAAGCGTCGAGAAAGCTTTGGCCGACGTTGGCGGCGCCAGCCACGTCACCATCGTCGGGTTCCCTCCAAACCTCTCGTACGAAGGGCACACGATTGAAGACCTCGCGCGTCTTCACAACACCACGCCCGTCGACATGTTCATTCGGATTGTACGCGAAGGCGACGCCGCCAACACCGAAGCCGAGGTCATCGGCCAGTCGATGATCGAGAGCGACATCAAGGCCTTCTACACACAGCCGTGGGTGATGGTCGCGAGTGACGGTGGCATCGGCGTTCCCCATCCACGCGGCGCGGGGACGTTTCCGCGCGTGCTCGGAGTGTACGTCCGCGAGAAACACTGGCTGACGCTGCCCGAGGCCGTGCGGAAGATGACGTCGCTGCCTGCGCAGCGTCTTGGCTGGAACGATCGCGGCATCATCCGCGAAGGCGCCTTCGCCGACCTGGTCCTGTTCAACCCAGATACGGTGATCGATCGCTCCACGTTCGGCAAGCCATTCGAGCTGCCGACGGGCATCGAAAAAGTCTTCGTCAACGGCGAAATCGTCTGGGAATCTGCCAAAGCCACCGGCCAGCGCCCCGGGCGAGTACTAGGACGACCTCTTAATACTTACGCACCGAAGTAGTGCGCGTCGTGGCGGCCACTCGCGACGCAAGTGGCAGAGCCGGTCCATAATACATACCCCGTTTAGAGGCGGTAGATTTGGCTGTGTTCCCGGAGGATTTATGCCCGGTGACTTGGGTGATTTTCAGAAGTTTCGCGCCGATCTGAACGAGGAAATTCTCGGCTGCGGCCACTTGGGGATAAAGCGCTTTTTCGCGCTGGACCACCAAACTTACGAAGCGGGGGCGCTTGGTACCAAGACGAAGGAGCTATTGGGCCTAGTGGCGTCGGCGGTGCTACGCTGTGACGATTGCATAGCGTATCACCTGGTGCGTTGCGGGGAAGAAGGCTGGAACCGCGACGAAGTCATTGACGCCCTGAACGTTGCCCTGGTTGTGGGCGGCTCAATCACCATTCCGCACGTCCGCCGTGCCTTTGCGCGCATGCGCGAAATCGCGGGTTTGGCACCCTGAAAATTCGCTGCATCTTTCGAGAGTTTATAGAATCTACGCCATAGAAAGATCGACCATGAACAGTACGGCCACCTCGGCACAATCACAGACGGAGAACCTCGGCGCGCGCCTGCAGAAACTTGCCATTGGCGCGCTGTTCGCGGTTGTTCTGCTGGTGCCCAAAATTCTCAATCTGCGCCGAGATGAACGTTCCTGGACTGCGTTCCGAGTTTTGCTGGGGATTGCCGGCGCCGGGCTGGTCATCCTGCCCTTGGCGTTCTGGAACAGTTGGCTCGCCGCGATCGCCGGTATGGCGATGTTCCTCACAGGAGCGCTGCTCCCGCCGGCCACTTCGTTTATCACCGTGGATGACAAAGCCCGCGAGCTGGGCGCGCTGGTGGTCGTGAATGGCGGCAACTATATATCCCGTTCCCGGTCCGCCGCTTCCGTGCAGCTTTTTGTGGGTGCGGACTACATCTGGGCATTGGATTCACGTTTCCACGTGCTTCAGACGATCCCAGTATCGGAAGTTTCGTCAGTGCATGCAGAAGAGATGGAAGGCCAGTGGACCGTTCGGGTCCGCCGCACCGATCAGACCGAGGAATTTTCTTATCGCGGGATTTTCGCGGAGCACTTTGCGCGTGTTGCCGAAAGCACCATTCGCGGCGTAATGCGCACTTCCCTGCCAATTTTGCCGCGCGCCCGCGCCGCCAGCGTATAACCAATTTCTTCGAAACTTCGCCGAATTAAGCATCCTCGACCGTGCGGACTGTGACACAATACAGGCATGGCTAGAGGTTGGGAAAGCAAGGACGTCGAAGCGCAAGTTGTGGACGTCGAAACCAAGAAGTCGGCGTCGAACCACGAGCCCAAAACCGCCGAACAGCACCTACAGGAGCAAAGCATCAAGGACCTGCAGATGTCGCGCACCCGCATCAGCAACGATTTGGCATCCGCGACCAATCCCCACCATCGCAAGTCCCTCGAAGCGGCCCTCGCGCACCTGGACAAGAAAATCGCCGAGCTAAGCTAAACTAGCGATCCTCCGCAACCCTCTTCACCTCTCTGTGAGCTCTGTGCTCTCCTTGTTAAATTCCTCTGGTTTTCGTTCAATCGTCGACTGTCAACCTCCTGACTAGCGTACAAAATCCCCCGCGAGCCCCCAGAAATCGTTTACGTAGTAGTGCGAAAGCACATTCCCAAACAGGTAGCAAATACCCTGGCAGGGCGGGATGTCTCCATATTGCTTTTTCCCGGCCGCAAATATCTTCCGCAGCGATCTGTCACGCAAGAGGTTGCCGGCGATCTTGCGGAGCGGCTCGCACGGATAGAAGACGTCCCCATTGGGATAGACCCGCGGAAACATCGTCGGAAAGCACTCAAAATCGCGAAACCTGAGAAGCGTCTCGATGGTCCGCGGGGTTCCATTGATCGGCTGCTTGTTTTCGCGGCGTCGGGTAATGATGGTGTCGACCAGGGCCTGGTACCGCGGGTTCTTCAGCAGCGCCACATTCGGCATCTTTCCCATCTGCGCCGACTGCGCCGCAAACACAAACCCTTGTTCTCCGCACCAATCCAGAAGCCGCTCCACCTCGGCGATGTTCCATTCCTCGATCACCGTGCTGATGGTGATTCGGCGCGGACTCCCCAACCGCTCGGTAGCAAACCGCAGATTTTCCAGCACCTTTGGCAAAGCAGCGGGTTTCGACAACGGATTGGTGGGATCAGACCGCAGCGCGTCCAGGCTGACCACCAACCCGGTGACGGCGTTCAGAATCTTCGCCTTGCGATCCAGCAGCGTTCCATTCGTAATCAGCAACAGCGACCTGAACTTGTGCTTGAATCGCGCCGCCTCCACGATCTCTTCGATGTCCGCCCGCAGCGTCGGCTCTCCACCGGTAATCACGATCGAGTCGCTTTCCTTGCGAATGCGACCCAACAAACGCAGCGTCTCCGCGGTAGGCAACTCGTCGCTGAAAACGTCGGGTTCCTTCTGCGTGCAATAGCTGCACGCGAGATTGCATTTATGGGTCACATAGAACGTGACGGCATAAGGCGCCACCACCTTGGTGCGCAGCACCTGGCGCCGCCAGACATTCTGGAAATACAGCTGAAAATTTTTCGCCACGAAGGGCGCTTGCCGCACCAAGCCTCGCAGCAGTTCCCGCCGTGAAGGCACCCGTTTATCCAACGCGCTCAAGGGCACGAAATTTGCTTTCTTCTCCAACGTTTCCACCCGATTCAGACTACACGCCACCCGCGGCGATGCCAAGAAATGTCCGGCCCTTGGTCGTCAAAAACGTTCGGAAACAAAATACAGACGGCGGACCTGGCCCCTGACAGTCCGCCCAGAAGCGGTAAGCTGAAATTTAAAGGTCCCGGCCGCCTTCGGAAGGAGCGCAATGAGTTGTGCCGGGCTGAAGTCTACCGCGAAAATCTGCGAGGAAAAAAACCACCTAATCGGTAAAAACCACTCCGACCGCGCTGTGGCCCTTCTCTGCGCTCGCATCGATGCGCACCACATAGCCACGGAGTCGCATCGCGGCTTGCAAGCCATTTGGTCCCGGAGTCTCCATGATCACCTGAAGCTCGGACTGGAGCCGGGGACTGTGCCGGAGCGAAATCATCGCTCCCTGGAGTGACAAATCACTCACCAAAGTCTCTTCGTCGAATGGCCGTCCACCCTCGGTCACGCCCGACACGCGCGCCCGGAATTGGGCTTCGCGCCGCAACGCCGTCCGCGTTCCCGGCATGTGTGCGTCCACGCGGCCGCCCGGGGCTCCCAGCGTTATTACCATGCCTTCGCTGGCCGCAAAGACCGAGTCAAATTCCTCACGACCGTGTCGCAAAATCGTATCCACCATTCGATCGGTTGAGTCCGGATCGTGATGGAACAGCACCAGCGTCTTCGCACTCACTTCGCGTGCAACCCGCACACCCTCTTTCCAGGACGAATGGCCCCAGCCGCGTTTCGCCCCGGCAAGCTGTTCGGGCGTGTACTGCGCGTCGTTGATAAAAATGTCCGCACCCTCGGCCAATTCCTGCAAACCCTTGTCCAGTTCTCGATTGCCTGGCTCGTTGTCGGTGGCATACACAACCGTGCCTGCCGGCGTCTCGATGCGAAACCCCAGGCACCCCTGGGGATGATTCAGCGCCCGCGTCGTAACCTTATTCTCTCCGACAAAAAACGCGTCGCCTCCGGCCACTTCCTGGAACCTGCGCTTGGCGTTCATCGCCGACATATCCACCGGGAAATAGGGCAGCGCCATCTGTGTTTCAAAAACCTGTTTCAAGCTGTCGCGGCCAAGAAACTTCGAACGAAAACTATAAAAGTGAAATTCATTTTTTTCCGAATAAAGCGGCGCGAAAAATGGAATGCCTTGAATGTGGTCCCAGTGATAGTGGGTGACAAAGATGTGTGTTTCCGGCACGCGGTCACCATTTGCAGCGGCCAACCGGTTGCCTAGCATCCGGAGCCCGGTGCCGCAGTCCAAAATGATTTGCGTGCCATCCGGAGCGATCAGCTCCAGGCAAGGTGTGTTTCCTCCATAGCGCCACGTCGCCGGGTCCACCGTCGGCGTCGCGCCGCGCACGCCCCAGAAACTCAATTTGGCAACGGGAACACTCATAGGTCCGTATTCGACATGGCGAGCGGTCTTCTCCCGCACGTAGAACCGAGAAAATGGATTGCCTTACTTGATGGTGGCAGTGGCCCGGGGTATCGTCAATCAAATCACGACGGTAGCGTGTCAAGATGTCCACTAAGCGCGAGGTGGACTTCGCGCAGTAGCCCCGAGCGGGTAGAATGAAGGTTACGGCGATGCATACTCACCCGCACGAACACGGGCTCAGTCACAGCACCGCTGCCCCCAATTCCGACCATCACGATCACAGTCACGGCCACGGTCATGGCCATCATCACCACGGCCACGAGCATCCCCCCATGCGACCCTCGGTTCTCGCCTGGGCCATGGCAGCCACGCTGGGTCTGGTTGCGGCAGAAATTGTCGGCGGCCTTCTCGGTCATTCCGTCGCCCTGCTCAACGACGCGGTTCACAATCTTTCCGACGTCCCCGCTCTAGGTATCTCGTGGCTCGCGATGCGCTGGGCTGAGCGTCCGGCCGACTCCGAGAAAACGTATGGCTACCATCGCGCCGGCATCCTCGCTGCGTTCACCAACGCGCTCCTTCTCGTGGTTCTGGCGTTATGGCTGGGTTACGAATCGATCGAGCGTTTTCGCTCGCCCGTGGATGTGGTCGAAAGCTGGATGATCTGGACCTCGGTTGCGGCCCTCGCGGTGAACGGCGGGATCACCCTGGCCCTGGTTCGGGGTCGCGGCGATCTCAACTTGCGTAGCATCCTCGTCCACAATTTCGGCGACGCTCTCTCCAACATCGCCATCATCGTTGGCGCAATCCTTATCGGAGCCACTGGAATTCGCTGGATCGATCCTCTTCTCGGCCTGGCTATCGGCATCCTCGTGCTGTGGTCCAGCATCGGCATCCTTCGTGAATCCGCCCACGTTCTTCTTGAAGGCCGCCCGCTGGACTGCAGCGTCGAAGATGTAGCCCGCGCCATGCTTACCATCGACGGCGTCAATGAAGTTCACGACGTCCACATCTGGTCCCTGGGTGGCGGGCACAACGCTCTGAGCCTGCACGCCCGCATTCCGGACATGCATATGGACGAATGTGAGCGGATCCTTTCCGCGATCCAGGAAAAAGCGGCCCACGATTTCAACATCGACCACTCCACGGTGCAATTTGAAAGAGCAGGCCTGCCCGCAACCTCCGGCTACGTCATGCCCGAACCGGCCAAGTAGGCGTGCAGTGCCCGGTCTTTAGACCGGCCACGCCAGCGCAGATTTTAAGAATCGAATCGCTCCGGCAACGCTGTTGCGAGAGTAAATCTAGGCAGGAATCCGAAAACTCAATCCGCGCTGCTCGTTGAACTGCTGCGTCGCGTCCATATCCAATGCGTCTTGGGTAACGCTCTTCCGCACTCCGTCGCGGGTCACATAGTGCAACGTGCCGTTGTCCCAGGAGTACGCCACCGCAAACAGCAGCCCTCCGTCGCGCCGCACAAAGACATATTCGGACGCGTCCACCGGAGGTTCCTGCGCCGGACTTGCCCTCGAGAAAAATGGACGGTCAGGACCGCGCCCGTCATCGGTTGCAACCGAATTCGCGGTCTCCTCCGGCGGGCCCTGCTGCGCTTCTTCGACCGCCTGCGGGTTTTCGACAACGATTTCCGGCGACGAGAACAAGAATCCGCCATACCCAAACGGCACGGTCTGTCCAAACCCGGAACGTCCTCGTCCATGCTGGGGATTCACCGCTGCCAAATGAGGATAGTCAAAGCCTAAGCCTGGAACATTCGCAGCGGAGGAAAACACCGGAAGGTTTGTGAACCCAGAAGCGCCGCTAATACTGCGGGTCGGCGTTCCAGCCGCTCGCGTACGGCGCACTACGGTCGCTGGACGCGTCCCTGCCGGAACTCGCGCCACCAGGTGCGGCGCACCGGCAGCAACCCCATGCGGAGCGACCGCAACGACCGGCCCCGCTACTCCCACTCCCCCGCGATGTTGCGGCGTTGCAACAACCGGCAGAGTCAGCAAAAAACTCGCAACCATCCAGATTCGGCGCATGATGCACCTTCCCCGGAACGCAAGCGGGAACCCAAGGTCCGTCTTACAGCCCATCCATCCTGCACAATCATTCTACACTTAAATGATGCGCCCGTCGGCTTATAGGTTTCAAGCTCCGCGGCCCCCACGCAAATGGAATGCTCGAAATGCAGTACGGCTGTTCCCCCGGTCGGCTAGTTGCTCAGGAGAAGACGGAGCCGCCCTACCTGGCCCTCCCGCTTTTCCCTTGCTAGGGGATGTGCTATAACCGTCGGGCCGTGGAACGTGTCACGAAAGAACGTGGGGTTCCGGTGCCACCGGAGCCGCGGGGTGTTTTCCTTGCGCACGCTGTGCCTGCGCAGGAGGACGCCGATTCAGTGGCAGCTAAGCCGAGTGACTTTTCGGCCGTGGCGCACGAAGACGCTTCCCGGTATTGCCCGGTTTGCTCGCAGCGGTTAGAGTCCCGGCGCTGCAAGTTGATTTGCCCGGTCTGCGGATATTACATGTCCTGCGCGGACTATTACTGATAAGCTGTGCGGTCCCAGGCTGGTTGCCCTTGGAACCGCTTCCGCTAAATTTAGGAGGATACGAACGTGGCATTGAAGATGACGAACCGCGAAGTGGATGGCGTGTCCGTGGTGGCGCTGGACGGCCGCATCGTTCTTGGAGAAGAGAGCAACGCGTTGCGCGAAAAAGTAAAAGGTCTGCTCGCCGAAGGCAAAAAGAAAATTGTCCTGAACATGGACAACATCACGTTTATCGACAGCGCCGGCCTCGGAACGCTGGTCGCCGCGCATCATAGCGCCAAGGGCCAGGGCGCCTCGCTCCGCCTCTGCCATCTCGGCAGCAAGTTCCAGGAAGTCCTGCAAATCACGAAGCTGCTCACCGTCTTCGACGTCTACGACACCGAAGCCGCCGCCGTCTCCAGCTTTTCCAAAGGCGCCGGAGCTTAAGCTCTCGCCCGGAGAATTTGCTCGGAACGCATCCGTGATCTAGGTCGTAATCACGAAGGGCACGCTCGCGCGTGTCCTTTTTCTTTGCTCACTACTCCATCGGTTGTTCCGGCGTTGCTCCCGGCTCAAGCAGCTTTTAGCAGCCGCAACGCCAGCCTTGCGATTTGTTTCTCTTCATCACTCGCCACCACGCGAATACGCACTGCGCTCTCCGCTCTGCTGATCGTTCCCGCGCTTCGTTGGTTCGCTTCCTGGTCGAGCCGCACTCCGAAGTACTCCATTCCTGCGCAGACTTTCTCGCGCACCGTCGCGTCGTGTTCCCCGATTCCTCCCGTGAACACCAGCAGATCGAGCCCGCCGAGAATCGCCACATAGCTTGCAATCGCTTTCTTCGCCGACCGAGCAAACATCTCGATCGCCAATCGCGCCCTCGGATTCTCCTCCGTCGCCTGGTGCAGCGAGCGCATGTCCGGCGAAGTACCCGAAATCCCCAACAGCCCCGATTCTTTATCCAGCAACCTCTCCAGCCCTTCTACGCTGTTTCCGTTGCCGCGGAGAATGTGCAGCAAAACGCCGGGGTCGAGATCGCCGGGCCGCGTCCCCATCACAATGCCACCGGTCGGCGTCAGCCCCATCGTCGTGTCCACCGACAAACCCTTCGCGATCGCCGTGATGCTCGCCCCGTTGCCAAGGTGCGCCACGATCAAGCGCGCCGGCATCTCCCGGCCCAGCGCGTGCACGATCGATTCGCAGGACAACCCGTGGAAACCGTACTTGCGAACTCCCGCGTCCCAGAATTTTTCCGGCAGCGGCAAGCGCGCCGCGACTTCGGACAGTGTCCGGTGAAACGCTGTATCGAAACACGCGAACTGCCCAACGCCCGGAAAAAGCTGCTGCGTTTCGCGAATCAATTCGAGCGCCGCCGGCACGTGCAGCGGCGCGAAGTGTGCAGCCGCTTCCAATTTCTGCAAAACCTCGGGCGTAATTTTCTGATGCGTGGTCAGCGACGGCCCGCCATGCACTACGCGGTGTCCCACTCCGGTCAAGCTCGGTAGAGCAATCTCCGACAATTCTCCGGCAACCGCCCGCGCCGCGTCTGTCTGCGTCGGAAAAGCCCGCGCCTTCTCGAGCAACGTCTCCCCGGTGCCCGCGCGCAGCCATATCTTCCCCTGGCCGCCGCCGATACCCTCCACCGCCCCACGGTACAAAGCCCGTACGTCGGCAGGCACTTCGCCAGGCGCTTCAGCTTGCCTTTCGTCCTCTGCGAACACGCCAAACTTCAGCGAAGACGATCCGCTATTCACCACAAAAACAGCATCGCCGCTCATCGTTTGATTTCCCCGGATCACCACAACGATTTACCTGGAGTCCGCCATACCGGCAAGAGGTCATCGGAGGCTGTCCGACAAGGATAGCCGAAGGATCTCAACTTCAACTCACGCGAACCCACGCGTTCCCTTCACACTCTCACCTTCTCGCGACGTCTCCTGCGACCTATCTCGTCGTCCACTTCCAATTGGCAACCTCCGGCATATCCTCGCCGTGCTCGATCACGTACAGTTTGTGCCGCTGCATTGCTTCTGTGAACCGCTGCGTCGCCTGGTCCGCGATACTCTTCAGCCGCGGCACTCGCCGGACGACGTCCAGCGCCAGTTGAAACCGGTCCATGCGATTCAGCACCACCATGTCGAACGGCGTAGTCGTCGTGCCTTCCTCGACGTAACCCCGCACGTGGATGTTGTCGTGATTCCGCCTCCGGTACGTCAACCGGTGAATCAGCGTCGGATAACCGTGGAACGCGAACACCACCGGCTTGTCCTTCGTGAACAGTGCATCGAAATCCTCGTCCGCCAAACCATGCGGATGCTCGCTCAACGGTTGCAGCGCCATCAAATCCACCACGTTGACCACGCGAATCCGCAGGTCGGGCAATTCCTCACGCAACAGCGACACCGCCGCCAGAATCTCCAAGGTGGGCACGTCCCCGGCGCAAGCCATCACCACGTCGGGCGAGTCCGGCTGGTGTCCTGCCCAATCCCAAGCTCCCAGCCCCGCCGTGCAGTGCGTCACCGCCGCGTCCATGTCCAGCCAGTTGGGCGCCGGCTGCTTGCCCGCGACGATCAGATTCACATAGTTCCGGCTGCGCAAGCAGTGGTCCGCCACCGACAGCAGGCAATTCGTATCCGGCGGCAAATAAATTCGCACCACGTCTGACTTCTTGTTCGCCACGTGGTCCATGAATCCCGGGTCCTGATGCGAAAACCCGTTGTGATCCTGCCGCCACACGTGCGACGTCAACAAATAATTCAGCGAAGCAATGGGTTTCCGCCAGGGAATCGTCCGCGTAACTTTCAACCATTTGGCGTGCTGGTTGAACATCGAGTCGATGATGTGAATGAACGCCTCGTAGCACGAAAAAAATCCGTGCCGCCCGGTCAGCAAGTACCCTTCCAGCCAACCCTGGCACATGTGTTCGCTCAAAATTTCCATCACCCGGCCGTCGATCGCCAGGTGCTCGTCCACCGGCAGCGTCGACGCCTCCCAAGTCTTCCCGGTAACATCCAGCAATGCCTCCAGCCGGTTCGACGCCGTCTCATCCGGACCGAACACCCGAAAATTCCGCGACTCCAAATTGCACTTCATCACCTCGCGCAAGTATTTCCCCAAAACGCGCGTCGCCTCCGTATCGGGCGAACCCGGCTCCGCAACCTCCACCGCAAAACTCCGAAACGCCGGCAACCGCAAAGGCTCCAGCAGCAGCCCTCCATTCGCGTGCGGGTTCATTCCCATCCGCCGCCGGCCCTTCGGCGGAAGCTCGGCGAGTTCCGGCACCAGCGTTCCGTGCGCGTCGAACAACTCCTCCGGCTTGTAGCTGCGCATCCATTGCTCGAGAATCTTCAGGTGCTCCGGCTTTTCGCGGAGCTCGGCAACCGGCACCTGGTGCGCCCTCCAGGTCCCCTCCACCGGCTTTCCGTCCACTGTTTTAGGCCCCGTCCAGCCTTTCGGCGTCCGCAGAATCAGCATCGGCCACCGCGGGCGCTTCGTTTTCCCGCGTTCGCGCGCCTCCATCTGAATCGTCGCAATCTCATCCAGCATTTCGTCCAGCACCGACGCCATCTGCGGGTGCATCACCTCGGGATTGTCGCCCTCCAAAAAGTGCGGCGTATATCCGTATCCCCGAAACAACGCCTCCAGCTCGTCCTGCGAAATCCTCGCCAGCACCGTAGGGTTCGCGATCTTGTACCCATTCAAATGCAAAATGGGCAGCACCGCCCCATCCTTCGCCGCATTCAAAAACTTGTTGGAGTGCCAGCTGGTCGCGCAAGGCCCGGTCTCCGCTTCGCCGTCCCCGACAATGCACGCCACCACCAGATCGGGATTGTCGTAAGCCGCTCCGTAAGCGTGCAAGAGCGAATACCCGAGCTCTCCCCCCTCATGAATCGACCCCGGCGTCTCCGGAGCCACATGGCTCGGAATTCCATAAGGCCAGGAAAATTGCCGGAACAACCGCTTCATCCCGTCGCGATTCCGCTCAATGTTCGGGTAAATCTCCGTGTAGGTCCCTTCCAGATACGTGTGCGCCACAATCCCCGGACCGCCATGCCCCGGCCCAATGACGTACATCATGTTCAAATCGCGTTCGTTGATCACCCGATTGAGGTGCGTATAAATGAAGTTAAGGCCGGAAGTCGTGCCCCAATGCCCAAGCAAGCGAGGCTTAACATCTTCCAAAGTAAGCGGCCGCTCCAAAAGCGGATTGTCCTTCAAATAAATCTGTCCGACAGAAAGGTAATTCGCCGCCAGCCAGTACGCGTGCATCCGCCGAATCTGTTCCTTCGTCAACCCCGCCATGTCCGCCTCCTGCCACTGTTTCCAAAATACGCGCGCGTCACAGCGCAGGCGCCCAGTATGCACCACCGACGCCGCGTGCCGCATGACAGCCGCATCAACTCAAGAATCGGGAGTGGACTTAACGTCCCCGGCCGGGAGGGCACGGCTTCAGCCGGCGAGGACTAGCTTGTTCGGACGGTCACAACCGTCCCGGGTCGTTGCTCGACGGATAACCATAGATTTCAAGTACACACTCACATGAAAATGTCCGTAAGTCTTTTGTATTCCGCACTTACGAAAAAGAAGGGGAGAGGGTGAATCCAAGCACACTGCGAAGCGGCCGCAGGCGATTCGCGAGCTTACTTTCAACTTTAAACTGTCGACTATGCCGCCGCGTCAGCAGTCCACCCTGTACATGGTGATCCCACTCAGCAGCTTGGGATAAAAATCCGTAGACTTCTGCGGCATCACTTCGCCTGAGGTCGCGACATGCACCACTTGCTCCACATCGCACCCATTCAGCAGAAACGCCACCTGCGCTGCCCCGCGATCGACGGCTTCGAGCGCCGCCACCGCCTCGCGATCGTAGGTCAGGTTCTTCTCCGCGGTGACCGCTTGCGGCGTGATCCCCAGCGCCGGCTCCAGGATTCCCTCGTGCAACAGCACCACGTCCAGCTGCCGCTGCAGCGGCGAAACATTCGGCAGCAGCAGCGACAAATCCGCGCCCGCGCGCAGCGTCATCACGTAAAACACCCGCTTGCCGGACTCTGCCGCCGGATACACGCCGATGGCCCGCAAGTCTCGCGCTTCCACCAGCCGGTGCAGGAATTTGCCGCGCGCTTCGGCTTTCGCGCCCTCGTCTGCGAAGGGAAACGCCTCCGCCGTGAACCACGGCTCCAGGTACCGCCGCATGCTGGTCCAGGAAAAGTCCGGCACGTTCGCCACCACCCGGTGCGTAGGCAAAATCGTCAGGCCTTCGCTGCGCGTGTTGACGAAGGTCATCATCGCCAGCTCATAGGGAGCCAGTGCGTGCTGCGCGTCTTCGTCGCCCACGGCTGGATGGCTTCCCCCCGCCGCCGCATGCCTTTCGTTGCGCCTTTGGTTACGATAGGTCAGCGCAGTCTCGTACCGATGGTGCCCGTCGGCAATCACCAGTTTCTGATCGGCCATCGCTTCCTGGATGGCCGCGACCTTCGCGGGTTCCGAAACCATCCACAAGCGGTGCACTACACCGTATTCGTCGCGGAGTTCCGTCACCGGCGTAGCCGCTGCTTCCGCTTCGGCCAGAATCATATCCACGCGCCGCTGCTCATCGCTATACAGCATGAAGAGCTGCCCAGTGTGCGTGCGCGTGTGGCGCAGCAGTTCCAGCCGGTCGGCCTTCGGCCCGGAAAGGGTGTGCTCGTGGCGAAACACCACCCCGGCCGAATATTCCTCGAGCTTTCCCGCGCCGATGAAGCCCCGTCGGGTACGCCGCTCTTCCGTTCCCGGCACGGTGTATTCCTGGGTGTACGCATAGAACGAAGGTTCGGCATCGTTCACCACGACGTTTTCGCGAATCCAGCTTTCCAGCGCTTCCGCCGCTCGGGTGTAGACGTTGTGTTGCGGTGCGTCGTCAGGAAACACGCGGCCTTTCTCGACGATGATCAGGTTGTGCGGGTCCGCGGCATAGTATTTCTCCTGCATCGCGGGAGAAATCTTGTCGTACGGTTGCGTCAGGACCCCGTCGAAGGAACCGCGCGGGCTGTTGTAGCGATAGGCATGAAAGGGGTAAACCTGGGCCATGGAATCTCCGGTGTCGGTTTGTGCCGCATGTGAATCGCTCTAGTTTACGCGAACTCTACGCATTTCCGAACTCGCCGGGGGTCAGCCCCGGGCGTCTTCGTGGCCAGTGTGGATCGTAAATGTACAAACGGTGAACAGCGAAAGACATACGAAACGGTAAAATGTTCGCTGCTTTTCGCCACCGAGACCGTACTTATTCTATGGGGCTAAGTTTTCTTCGTGAGCCCGTCCGGTACTACCCAGGGCGGTTCCTGTTTGCACATCGCCTGGTGCTCAATTGGGATGGGACACCGGCCGGCGCGCCGTGCCAGTGTAGACTTTTCGTGTCCCGGTAAAGGGAAAGCCCAAATGGAAAAGGCCTCCGTTTAACCGGAGACCTTTTCATCAAACCCGCCGTGAATGGAAAAACAATTTCAGCGACCGCGCAAACCTAGCGCCGTTTTTTCTTCGCGGGCTTTTTCGCGGCCTTCTTTTTCGCTTTCGGCTTGGCTTTCTTGGCCGCCTTCTTCGGCTTTTTCGCCCTGGCTTTCTTCGCCGGTTTCGGAGCGGGCTTTTTGGCGGCCGGTTTGGTCGCCGGCTTCGGAGCCGCCCGGGGAGCGGGCTTCGCGGCCGGCACCGGGGCTTCGTCCGGCTCTTCGTCCGCGATAATCAGCTCTTCCTCTTCGGTTTCAACGACGTCAGCGTCGCCGGCCAGCTCATCTTCTTCTTCCAGCCCTGACAGCTCGTTGTCTTCTTCGAAATTATCCTTCTCGAGATCCATTCCATCCTCCCCAGGGAGAATCCCGCCCGAGGCAGCGAACCCGCCAAACGGCAACATGCCGCCCGGGCCGCAGGTGTCGAGTCGGAATCGCTGCAACGGCTGGAGTTTCCCGCTCCAAAGCCTTGCGCCGTTGTTATCGCACTCGCCGGAAGTTGTCAAGCATTCTGCGCGAACAGGCCGTAAGATTGCGATTTTGCGGCTTTCGCGCAACCCTATCGTACCAAGGGCGGCACCAGCAGCGACCCGGTTGTGGTTCCCAACGAACACCCTTGTATCCTTGTAAGTAACAGTAAAGGAAAGGTTTAATTCTTGCTGGGCGAAGACGTCGTGGATTGCGCGACGCTGGTCCCCGCGTGGGTTTTCTTTTTCGGCGCGGTTCGCGAACGCACCGGCTTCGCTTCCGGCGCGCCACCCAGAGTATAAATCCGCAGCACCATTCCTCGGCCCACATGATTGCTCTGCAGACGGTTCCACTTGCGCACATCGTCGGCGTCCACGCTGAAGCGGTCGGCGATTCCCAGCAGGGTGTCGCCTTTGCGCACGCGGTAACTCACCAGGCGCCGCTTGGCTTCGGACTGCGCCTGCACGGCGGGAATGATCAGCTTCTCGCCGGGATCAAGGGCCGCGTGGTGCTCCAGATTGTTGGCCTCCGCAATCGCCACCGGCGTCACGTGATATTTTTTCCCGATGGAGGTGAGCGTCTCGCCTGCTTCCACGCGGTGCCGCCGCCAGCTAACCCACTTGTCCGCCGGAATATCCGCGATCTCCGCAGAAAATCTTTCCGCCGTGCCCACGGGCAGATGCAATTCGAACGAGGGGTCATCCGGCGTGGCCAAACGCAGCAGCGGCGGGTTCAGCGCGCGCAGCGTCTCGACGTCCACGTCGATGGTCTCCGCCACCAGCCGCAGATCAATGGCCCGTCCGGGTTTTACCACATCGGTCGGCACCGGCGCTTCCGGCTCGACCTGAATTCCATAGTGCGCGGCGTCCTTTGCAATCAGCGTCAACGCCAGAATGATCGGCACGTAGTTCTTGGTTTCTTTCGGCAATACATTGCGCTTGTACAACTCCCAGAAATCCGCGTAACCGGTGCGCTCGATGCCCTTTTGTACGTTGCCCGGGCCGCAGTTGTAGGCCGCGATCGCCAAATACCAATCGCCGAACAACCCGTACAGGTCGCGCAAATGCTGCGCCGCTGCCCGGGTGGCTTTCTCAGGATCCTGCCGCTCGTCGATCCACCAGGTGTGGCGCAATCCGTACTGCTGCCCGCGATAGGCCACGAATTGCCACATCCCCCGGGCCCCCGCACGGGACAACGCCAGCGGCTGGAACGCGCTCTCCGCCTGCGCCAGATAGATCAGATCCTGCGGGACACCTTCCTCACGTAATACCCGTGAGATCATCTCGTGATAACGGCCCCGACGCTGCAACCCGACCTCCACGATCGCGCGGCCCCGTGGCGTCTGGAAAAAATTCAGAAACGACAGCACTTCGTCGTTCACCGTCAACGGAAGATCGTGCGAGATGTTCTTCGCCGCTTGCTCGGCGCGGTCTTTCAACCGCGGATCGACCGGAAAAGTCATCTCCGCCACTTCATCGATGGGCGCCGGCACCGCGGGCGCTTCCTGGAAGCCGTCGCCGGCGCGGAACGCTTGCAATTCGTAGGTGTACACCGTGTCGACCACGCGGTGAAACACCTCGCTCATTTTCGGGTCGGTGTAGAGGTTGTACCCGCTCTCCAACATCAGGTCCATGGCCTCGTCGAAATCCTTGCGCGCCGCTTCCAGATGTCCCGCTTTGTAGTTCTGCTGCCCGGAAGCAAATTTTTGTTCAACTTCGGCGATCAATGAGTCCTTGTCGCCGGCAATTTGGGGCTTCAGCAGGAAGAGGGGACGCGATGCCGCGGTTAACGGCAGTGGCGGAAGCTGTATGGATCCAGGCGCTGAGGTTCCCGCCTTGGCGGTTTGTGGCGCGGGAATCGTCGTTGGAACGCGCGCTTGCACCGGCCTCTTGGCCGCATCATCGCATCCGGCCGCAAGGCCGATCATTGCTGCCAGCAGCGCCGCAGCGCAGCCCATCTGAAGCTTCCCGTTCACCTGATCATGGTAAGTACCTCGCGCGACCCCGGTCAACGCTTTCCCGCGCATGGGGGTTGGCGGACTGACTACACACCTCGAGCCGACGGAAGCCCACGGCGGCGTGCGCTAACGCCGGAAACCGGCAGCTTACCGAGTCTGGTTCGCCGCCGCGCGGCGGCCCTCTCCGTTCTCCATCCCAGGCGCGCACAAATTCCTCTTGACAGGAGCGCAACGCTCGATAATATTAAACCATATGGTTAACTATCCTCGGGCCGCGGGCGCAGAATTGCTCGACGCCACCTTCGGCGCGCTCGCCGATCCCACCCGCCGCGCCATCCTGGCCCGTCTGGCCCAAAGCGAAGCTACCGTCACCGAACTAGCCGCCCCCTTCGATGTCTCCCTCCCGGCCGTCTCCAAGCACCTTCGCGTTCTCGAATCCGCCGGTTTGCTCCGCCGCGAAATTTATGGCCGCATCCACCGCTGCCGCCTCGCTCCCCAAAACATGAAAGACGCCGCCGCGTGGATCGAAACCTATCGGGTCTTCTGGGAAGCCCAATTCGATGCCCTGGCGCAATACCTGGAATCCACCGCGGGCAATGTACCAATCCAGCCACCACCCCATCTCTCAGGCAACAAATCCGGCAAATCCAAGAGAGACACAACAGAGGAGAATGCAAAATGGCCGCACCGCAAAGCCGTTCAGACTTCACGCTCCAAATCCGCCGCACCTTCGCGGCCCCGCGTGAAAAAGTCTTCGCCGCGTGGACCCGGCAAGAACAACTAGAAAAATGGATGTGCCGGGATGTCGCGGCGCACACGGTCATTCATCACCGGCAGGACATACGCACCGGCGGTCGCTACCTGATAGAGGTCCGCGACTCCGCCAAGAACGAAGTCTACTGGGGGCAAGGCGTGTACCTGGAAGTGGCGCCGCCCGAGAAGCTCCGATTTACCTGGAGCTGGACCAAGGACCGGCCCGAGGGCGAAAACATGCATCCCGGCGCGGAGCAAACCGAAGTGGCTGTCGAGTTCCTCGACCACGGCTCGACAACCGAATTGATCCTCACCCACACCGGCTTCAAAAGCGAGAAGCTTCGCAAGGAACACGACGGCGGCTGGAACGGCTGCTTCGACATCCTGGAAGGCGTTTTGCGGCAAAGCCGTTCGTAGCAGAGCTTCCGGGGCCTGAAGCGGGCTCCGGAAGGGGTATGACCCCCATTACCTGTGTATAAAAAATCGCTGGACAACCACCCGCACTTGTGGTACTTTGTAGTTGCGTTTGTTGCTCTTGTATCGCGTACGTCAGTGTGAAGCGGTCGCAAGGTTCAAACTTGCGGCCTTTTTTTACGCCCGGACGCGGCCCGTAACTCTGTTGAGGGGTTCGGAGTCGAGGCACCAGATAGCTCAATAATCGAGATCGGCCCCTAACCCGGCCGGGCTCAAAGTATGATCGCAACGCGGTCAACAGAAAAGAGTAACGCAGTGAGTAAAGAACAAGGAACAGTGAAGTGGTTCAACGCCAGCAAGGGCTTTGGATTCATCCAGCGCCAGAGCGGTGAAGATGTTTTCGTGCATTTCTCCGCGATCGTGGCTGATGGCTACAAATCGTTGAACGACGGCCAAGCGGTTGAATTCGAAGTGACCAAGGGCCCCAAGGGCCTGCAGGCCTCGAACGTCCAACCCCTCTAAGCCACTTCACAAAAACACATCCGGGCGGAGCGCGAAAGCGCCCCGCCCGTTTTTTTTGGCCCACCCGCCCGCGTCACGCCCGCAGCCTCTCGTTCCCCGCCTTGGCATCAGGGTTGCCGCTACCCCAGTCCCCCGCTCACCGAGATGGTCTCCCCGGTAATCCAGCGCCCTGCGTCGCTCGCCAGGAAGCACACCGCCTCCGCGATATCCTCCGGCGTCCCTAAGCGGCCCAACGCCGTTCGTTTCACCAGCGCGTCTTTGTATGCCGCGGGCGTGTCGCTCGCCAGTTCTGTCTCGACAAATCCGGGCAGCACCGAATTGATGGTAATCCCCCGCGCGCCCAGTTCCTTCATGTAACACCGCGCCAACTGCTCCAGCGCACCCTTCGACATTTGGTACACCGCCAGGAGCCCGGTCACCTGCGCGACATGCGTCCCACACGATGAAATATTGACGATCCGCCCGCCGTCTCGCATCCGGGGCACTGCCGCCTGAAGGGCAAACATCGGCCCCCGCGCGTTCACCGACATGGTCCAATCAAACTCGTTCTCGGTCATGACCCCCATGGCCGTACGCTTCCCCACCCCCGCATTGTTCACCAAAATGTCCAGCCCGCCATACAGTTCGATCGCGCGATCGACCATTCTCCGAATCTCAGCCACCACTCGCATATCCGCCTGCACCGCCGCCGCACGCCCTCCCGCGTTTTCAATCGCCGCCACCACCTCCGCCGCCTGCGCCGCGCTAGCCCGATGATTCACCACGACCGCTGCCCCGGCCCCAGCCAAACTCTCCGCGATCGCCCGCCCAATCCCCCGCGACGCACCGGTAACGATCGCAACTTTTCCGTGCAATGCGATATTCATAGGTGTGGTCCGGACCGTAGTGGCTGGTCTTTAGATCGGTCCCGCCGCGCATCCTACCGCAACGCCTGCCGCAAATCCTCAATCAAATCCTGGGCGTCCTCAATCCCGATCGAGACCCGCACGGTCCCTGGCGTCACATAAGCCTTCGCCAATTCCTCCACGGTCATGTTGTAGTGCGACGTGTATGCCGGCAAAACCACCAGCGACTCCACGCCACCCAAGCTGGCCGCCAGCATAAACAACCGCACGCCATCGCAAAACTTCCGCGCCGCCGGCAACCCGTCCTTCAAGTCAAATGCCAGCATGGACCCGAATCCCCGCATCTGCCGCTTCGCCAATTTATGATCTGGATGCGACGCCAGGCCTGGGTAATGCACCCGCGCCACCTTCGGATGCTTCTCCAGAAATCTAGCCACCGCGATCGCGTTCTCGCCCTGACGCTTCACGCGCAAAGAAAGGGTCTTGATCCCGCGACTCAACAAAAATGCCGCCTCGGGATCCATCGATCCGCCCAGGTAAATCACCATGTGCTGGACGCGATCCATCCAGAACTTGCTTCCCGCGGCCACTCCCGCAATCACATCCGAATGTCCGGCCAGCGCCTTGGTAGCGCTGTGCACCACCATGTCGAACCCCAGCGCCAGCGGCTGCTGCAAAACCGGCGTGGCAAAGGTGTTGTCGATGATGGAAACGAGCTGGTGCTTTTTCGCGAAGGCGATCGCTTTGTGCAGGTCCACCAGCCGCACCGTCGGATTGGTCGGGGTCTCTACGTACAAGACTTTCGTCCGCGGCGTCACCAGCGCTTCGATCCCGGCAAGATCGGTCCCCGCCTGGTGTACCGTGATGCCCAGGTCAGGAAACACGTCCCGCATCAAACGGTACGTACCGCCATACACCTGCGCTGTCGAAATCACCTCGTCCCCAGACTTCAGCGCGCTCAGCAGCGCATGCGAAATCGCCGCCATCCCCGAAGCGGTGACTACCGCCGCTTCCGCGCCCTCCAGCGCCGCAATCTTCCCTTCCGCAATCGCCAGCGAAGGATTGCCGTAACGCGTGTAGATGTACGCTTTGCTCTTCCCCTCCGCCCACCGCTTCATCTCCGCCGTGGAGGAAAACGTAAACGTAGACGTTCGACAGATCGGCGCGCTGACCGGTCCCCCTACGCCGTGCCGCACCCCCTCGCCGGCGTGAATCGCCTGAGTCTGCGCGCCGTGTTTCCAAGCGGGCACGTTCTGTGAGCGCTTTCGAGTCGTTTTGTTCTTCATGATGACCGTCATTTTGGCCGTCCTTCTCCAAGAGGCAAGCGCCAAATTGGCGCAGCCAGATCATAGGCTTTAGTCCGGCGTTCCAAGTCCGGGCAATTGACACCAGCCACCCATTCGTCTAATCTTGACACAGTCATGCATGACCTACTTATCCTCGCCGCTCTTCTCCCCCGGCCCACCCACGGCTACGCTCTCAAAAAACAGGTCGGCCTGCTCACCGGCCAGCGCGCCCTGCACAACAATCTGGTCTATCCTCTGCTCCGCCGCTTCGTCGAAAATGCCTGGGTCAGCAAGCGCACATCCGCCGGCCAGCGCGGCCAGACCCGCGAAGTCTACTCCCTCACCGTCAAGGGAAAACAGGAACTCCTGCGCCGCCTGCGCGACTTCCCAGACACTGAAGCTGCCTCCGACAACGGCTTTCGCCTGCGCGTCGGCCTGTTCGCCGTTCTCGACGCGGAAATCCGCCAGCGTATTCTCGCCAGCCGCGACGCATTTCTGGCTTTGCGCCAGCAGCGCCTCGCGCAAATTTCCACCCTTACAGAAGCCGACACCTGGGGCCGCGAAGTGGTGCGATTTTTCGGCGACCAGGTGCGCGCCGAGCGCGCCTGGATCGCCGGCTTGGCGCGCAAAAACAAACGGGAAACAAGCGCGCTACGAAATTCGTAGGTAAAGACAGGACTCACTCATGAATGCAGAGAATTTTAATTCCATCGCGCAAAGCCTCTGGTACTGGTTCGGCCCCACGCCCCTAGGCGTCATCAGCGATCTCTGGATTCTGTTTTGCTTGTATTGGCTGGTCTCCGCGCTGAACCGCAAAAAAACGAAACGCCGCGAATCCTCTGGGCAGCGTATGGCCTACGTGCTGCCGCTGGTGGCCGCGTTCTACCTCTTGTATCCCCAGGGGCTGCGCTACCCCTGGCTGCTCGCGCGGTTTGTGCCCAACACCCCGATGGTACAATGGCTTGGCGTGTTGATCATGGCCTCGGGCGTCGCGGTCGCGTTTTGGGCGCGCTTTCATTTGGGCGCCAACTGGAGCGGTGTCGTTACCCTCAAAGAAGGGCACGAATTGATTCGCACGGGACCTTACCGGTCCATTCGTCACCCGATCTACACGGGAATTCTTCTCGCGTTCCTCGGCAACGCCGTCGCACTGGGCGAAGTCCGCGGTTTGATCGGCTTGTTCATCATCTGGCTCTCTTTCTACGTTAAGGCCCGGCGCGAAGAATCGTTCCTGGCGCAGGAATTTGGCACTCGCTTTAGCGAGCACACGCAACACACCGGCATGTTCCTGCCGAAATTCTCATAGCTGACCGAATTCACTAACGGCGCTCGCTAAATTCGTAGTAACCCTCCACGCTTCCCCGGAATCCAACAGGCATCATGTCCACACCTAACGCAGCAAACAGCGGTACCTTCCCCCTCGGAAAAGACCTCCAGATTCACCGCTTGGGTTTCGGCGCCATGCGCATCACGGGCGCTGGCATCTGGGGCGAGCCCAAAGATCGCGAGGAAGCAAAGCGCGTTTTGAAACGCCTGCCCGATTTGGGAGTCAACTTTATCGACACAGCGGACGCCTACGGACCCGAGGTCAGCGAAAATCTGATCGCCGAAGCCCTCCACCCCTACCCTGCCGGTCTGGTGATCGCCACAAAGGGCGGATTCACCCGCCAGGGTCCCAATCAGTGGGCCATCGTTGGGCGCCCCGAGTACTTGCGCCAGTGCGTCGAGATGAGCCTGCGCCGCCTGAAGCTGGAGCGAATCGATCTGTACCAACTTCACCGCATCGACCCCGAGGTTCCCGTGGAGGACTCGCTAGGGGAACTGAAGAAAATGCAGAAAGAGGGCAAGATTCGCCACATCGGCCTCTCGGAAGTCTCCGTAAGGGAAATCGAACGCGCGCAGAAAACCGTCCCCATCGTCAGCGTGCAAAACAAATACAACATCGCCGATCGCACCCACGAATCGGTCCTGCAATTCTGCGAAAAGCACCGCCTGGGCTTCATCCCCTGGTTTCCCATGGAACAGGGCAAACTGAGCAGGCCTGGCAGCGTTCTGGATCAAGCCGCAAAATCCCACAAAGCTTCGACGGCCCAACTCGCCGTGGCCTGGCTCCTTCACCATTCCCCGGTGGCTCTACCGATCCCCGGCACCTCCTCGGTAAAACACCTGGAAGAAAACGTAGCCTCCGCCGAACTAACGCTGACCGACGCCGAGTGGCAATCCCTGGAAAAAGGCATCGCCAAAGCAGCGTCAGCGTAGACACGAGTTTTGACGCTTTGAGTTTCGGTGCTCAGCGCGCTTAGGGCCGCGCGTTCGGCGAGAAAAATCCAATTGGCAGGTCGCGCGATGTGCGCAATCCCGCCGGCGCGTCCAGAATCACCGGAATCGAATTCACCACCACGGAGGCGGTAGCAATATCGCCGTGCGATCCGCCCGGAATTACCAGGCTAATGTTGGGGTGGCCCTTCAACTCAATCGTGTCCGCCGGATTTTTCGCGCCGACGTACATCTGCAATTCTAAGTAAACCAATTCTTTCCCGCCGCCGACGCCTCGCGCGATCTGGTGGACGCCCGCAGCTTGCCCCGCTTCTACGGTTATGAACTCCGTCTGCACCCGCTCGGTCGCCACCACCGGCTCAATCGCCTCGGTAATCTCCTCGACGGGTAGATTCAAGCTGTCCGCCACCATGGCCACCGACTCTGGCAACCCCACGTGCTTGATCACGCCTTCCGCCACCTTTGCGCGAAACTCGTCCACGGTCATCCCCGCGCCGATCTTTTTCTGCAGCGGCAGCCTGCGCTTTGACGCGTCCACGATGCGCAGCGCCTTGGCATGCTCGATCCGCTGCGACACCGCCGCCAGCGTCACCACCAGCTTGTCCATCACGAAGCCCGGATTCACGCCAGTGCCGACCAGCGCAACACCCCAATCCTTCGCCGCCGCGTCAAGCTTCGCCGCCAGCTTCGGATGCGTGCGATACGGGTACGAAAGCTCTTCGCACGTCGAAACGATGCAGGATTCCGCCTCAAGACATGCCAGCAACTGGTCCATCACCTTCGGCAGAGAGGACGACGTCGAGTGGATCACCACGTCCGCCGCCTGGTCCAAAACTTCCTTCGCGTCCGCAGAAATTTTCACGCCCCAGGGCGCGTCCGAAGCGCCAACCACTTCTCCGAGGTCCCGGCCCACTTTAGCCGGATCGGTATCGATCGCCCCGCAAATCTCGATGGCCTGCTTCTCCCGCATCAATCGCGCGATGGAGGCACCTATGGGCCCTACGCCGAACTGGATGGCGCGAATCTTCTTTTTCACGTCGTTCTCCGTTGTTGTTCTGCAGCGCAGCCGCACGCTGCGCATTTTTGCTGCGAGCGAATCTCTTACGATAAAGGAATTCCCCAGGCCAGGCAACGCCAAACCCGCTCCACAAAACGATTTCGTGAGATTTGCCCAGCCCGAAGCCCCGAACTTGGCGCCGGTAGCGGTATTTTTGACGTTTCGCACGGACCGTCGATTCGCGACTGTCCGGGAAGGAGGGCATATTAGAATGGTAGTTTCATGACGGCACCTAAACTTCATCCCGTGCGCGCCCTTATCTTTGATTTGGACGGCACACTGATCGACTCCAAATGCGACCTGATCCATTCCGTCAACGCCATGCTCCTCGAAATGGGCCGACAAAAACTGGACGAAGAAACGATTTCAGGCTACATCGGCCACGGCGCGCCGTTACTGGTTTCACGCGCGCTGGGCGGCAATGCCAAAGAGGAAGAACTGCGGCGGGCGCTGCAATTTTTTCTCGCCTACTATGAAGAACACAAGCTGGACACCACCTGCGCATACCCGGGCGTGGCGGAAACAATGGCCGAGCTGGGCCGGAAACAATTGCCGATGGCCGTGCTTACGAACAAGCCCGTGCGCATCAGCGTCCGCATCCTCGAAGCGCTGGGCCTGGTAAACCATTTTCGCGCGATCTACGGCGGCAACAGTTTCCAGACCAAGAAACCAGACCCGTTCGGCGCGAACAAAATTCTCGAGCAGTTCGGCGCCGCGCCGAGTGAAACCATGGTCGTGGGCGATTCCGAAGTGGACGTGCAAACCGCGCGCAACGCAAGCGCCATGGCCGCGACGGTGAACTACGGTTTCGGCGTGCACGATCGCGCCCGGCATCCCGCGGATATTTATCTCGATAAAATTGGCGACCTCCTGCCGCTGGTCGACTGACCGTGGATGCACGCAGCGACTAACGGCGGGCCCAATAAAACCAACGAACTCGAGCGTTTGTAGGCGCGGGCCTGCCCGGCCCGGCGTCTTCGAGCTCGGTCGTATCTCGGTAGCAATCGCCCCGCTCGTCACCGGCCCTGAACCAGCAACGCCGAACGCGCCGTGACAATCACAACTTGCCTTCCGGCGCTGCAGTTGGCAGACTCTGCGCGTGATCATCGGTCTCTTTCCTGAACTGGAATCTGCCGGCGGGATCCAGCGAGCGGGCCGTCATCTTGCCGCGGTAATGACGGAATTCGCCGCCAGCCGCGGCATGGAATGCCGGCTGCTCAGCCTGAACGACACGCCAGAGCTGCATCGCATGTCGGTCGCCGGACGCGAATTTGTTTTCACCGGGAGCGCGCGCGCGAAAGGACGCTTCACCGCGACGGCGATGCGCACGGCCCGGCGGCGCGAGAAGCCGAAGACCGATTCTCGTTCGCTGGTAGTGGCCGCGCACCCGTTTCTCGCGCCCGTCGTGCAAGCGATGCGCTTTGCGGCGCCACGCATGAAATCGATCGTGGTCGCGCACGGCATCGAAGTGTGGGAGCCGCTGTCGACGCTGCGGCGTCGCGCGCTACGCCGCTCCAATCTGATACTGACGCCGACGCAGGACACCGCCGACCACATCACGACCCAGCAGAAGATTCCGCGCGATCGCATTCGCGTGCTGCCCTGGTCGCTCGATCCGGATTTCGAGGCGTTGGCAGCGGCAACGTCGCAGTCCGCGCTGCCTGCTAATTTCCCGGCGGGACGCGTGATTCTGACCGTCGGCCGCTGGCAAGCCAACGAGCGCTATAAAGGTATGGACACGCTGATCACTGCGCTACCCAGACTTCTGCACGAGTGGCCGGACCTGGAGTTGGTTGCCGTTGGCGAAGGTGACGACCAGGCCTGGCTGGAGCAACTGGCGGAAGGATGCGGAGTCCGGCGCCACGTCCATTTTTTCAGCGGGCTCAGCTATCCCGAACTCGCCGCGTGCTATTCGGCTTGCGAACTCTTCGCTTTGCCAAGCCGAGGCGAAGGTTTTGGCTTGGTGTATCTCGAAGCGATGGCGCGCGGCAAGCCGGTGATCGGCGGCGCCCACGGCGGAGCTCCGGAAGTGATCGACGACGGCAGGACCGGCTACCTGGTGCAGCACGGCGACGCGCCGCAACTCGCGACATCGATCGAAACGCTGCTGGCGAACCCGGAGTTGGCTCGCGAGATGGGCGCTCGCGGTCGCGAACGCGTCACTCGCGATTTCAAATTCAGCGTGTTTGCAAAGTCGCTGAAGAAAATCTTTCGCGAGCTATGCGAATCCTGAACGTCACACAAACCTACGCTCCCTTCCTGGAATTCGGCGGCCCGCCTGTAAAAGTTCGCGCTCTCTCTGAAGCGCTGGCGCGACGAGGGCACGAAGTGACGGTATTGACGGCGGACTGGGGGCTGGAATCGCGTTTTCCAGACGGCGTTGCCCCCGCGGGAACCACGCGTTCGCCGTTCGGCTGGCGCCGCGAAGAAAGTGGAGTGCAGGCAATCTACCTGCCGAGCTGGTTTCGTTATCGAGCGCTGAGCTGGAATCCTGCCGCGAAACGTTTCGCGCGGGCGCGGCTGCAGAATTTCGACGTCGTTCATATTTTCGGACTTTACGATTTTCTAGGCCCGGCGATTGCCGCGGTCTGCAGGCTGCGCAAACTTCCGTACGTGATCGAGCCGATCGGGATGTTCCTGCCGATCGTTAGAAATACCGGGCTGAAGCGCATGTACCACCGGACGTTTGGCTGGGCGATGGTTGCCGGCGCGCGTTTTCTGATCGCAACCTCGCAGCAAGAGTGCGATGAACTGGCGACGGCGGGCATAAACCGCGAAAGAATTTTTCTTCGCCGCAACGGCGTTGACGCTCCGGCGATGCTTCCAGAACGCGGCAAATTCCGCGCAAGCCAGGGCATCCCGCTGGACGCAAAGTTGGTTTTGTTTCTTGGCCGCTTATCAACCAAGAAAAGTCCCGACCTGCTCCTGGAAGCTTTCTCCTTGCTGCCGTCATCGGGAGCGGGCAATAGCCTGCGGCTGGTCTTTGCCGGCCCGGATGAAAGCGGCATGAAGATGCGCCTTTCGCAAATGGCCGAGCGACTCGGTATTACATCACGCGTATTATTTTGCGGGCCGCTGTTCGACGCGGCCAAGTGGCAAGCGTATCGCGACGCCGATGTCTTCGTGCTGCCGTCGCAAAATGAAAACTTCGGAAATACCGCTCTGGAAGCCGCCGCGGCCGGCACTCCGATAGTCGTTACCGAGAATTGCGGCGTCGCGCCCCTGCTGGCGGGCATTGCGGGCCTGGCCGCGCCGCACGACGCAAAGGCGATTTCACAGGCGATCGAAAGGCTTCTAACCGAACCCATGCTGCACGCGCAACTGACGGCAGGGTGCAAACAAACAGCAGCACAACTTGGCTGGGGAGAGCCTGCGAAGAAAATGGAATCCTTGTATCGTTATCTTGTCGGCGCGGAAAGCCGCGTGTCATAATCGCGTTCCCGAGGTTTTCTCGTGTTCTGCAGAAAACAAAAACATTCAGGTTTCATGCCGTCGTCGTATCCCGCGTTCCTCACTGCTACGGAGATCAAGTAAGGCGTGTGCGGTATCTGCGGGGCCGCATTCGCCAACCGCACGTCCGACGCTGGAACGCGAGTGCGCGCGATGTCGGCGGCTCTCGAGCATCGCGGCCCCGACGAAGAAGGATTTTTCTGGGACGATGCTCGCGCCCCGGGACTGGCCTTGGGGATGCGCCGCCTCAGCATCATCGATCTGCCGGGCGGCTACCAGCCGGCTTGGAATGAAGCTAAAGATGTCGCGGTCATTTTCAACGGCGAAATCTACAACTACCGCGGGCTTCGTGAACGCCTGGCTTCTCTGGGACACCGCTTCGCGACACAATCCGACACGGAAATTCTGGTTCACGCGTGGGAAGAATGGGGCGAGGAGTGCCTGACCGAATTGCGCGGGATGTTTGCGTTTGCGCTGCTCGATCTTCGTAAACGTTACGCCACTTCTCCCCTTTTGTTTCTCGCACGCGATCCGTTGGGGATCAAGCCGCTGTATTACACGCAGACCTCCGATGGTTTTGCGTTTGCGTCGGAGGTGCGGGCTTTACTGGCGGGAGGCGCAGCCGGGAAGCAGCTCTCCCAAGATGCCGTAACCTCGTACCTGCTGTTTGGGAGCGTGTCCGAGCCGGTGACATTGCTCGAAGGCGTGTTTTCTCTGCCGCCCGGCCACCGGATGCTGCTCTATGTGCCAGAACGCCGGCGCACGCCGCGCGCCCGTCCGTGGTGGGATCCACAGCAAAGTCCCTCGGCGCGCGATCCAAAAAAGCCGCAGGATTTTTCCGAGGCCGCAAGACGATTGCGTCCGTTGCTGGAAGACGCGGTGCAGGCGCACCTCGTTGCGGACGTGCCGGTCGGATTGTTCCTCTCCAGCGGGTTGGATTCGAGCGCGATCGCGGCGCTGGCGGCGCGAGTGCAGCCAGACATCTGTAGCTTCACGCTCGCTTTCCCGGGAACCCGCTACGATGAAGCTCCTCTGGCTCGCGTGGTGGCCGGACGGTGCGGGACCCGCCACCGCGAGGTTCCGCTCGATGGCGCCGCGGTCTTGGAGCGACTCGACCAAGCGTTGGCCGCGCTCGATCAGCCGACGATGGACGGCATCAACACGCATTTCGTTTCGTGGGCGGCGCGCGAAGTCGGATTGAAGGTGGCGCTGTCGGGCCTCGGCGGAGATGAACTATTCGCGGGGTACCGCACATTCGCAGACACGCCAAAGCTGGAGCGCCTCATGCGGCTGGCGTGGTTTGCGCCTGCACCATTGCGGCGCGCCTTAGCGCCGGTCCTGCGAGGCTTGCTGGCCCAAAAAAGTGGTTCCGACGGTGCGCGCAAAGCGATGGATGCATGGCTGTCGCCCGACGCGCTGCCACATCCGTATTTCTTCACGCGCACGCTGTTCCCCGTGTCGTACTTACCGCGGCTGACCGAGCCCCGCTTTCGCCCCAGCACCGTGAATGCGGACGGCGTGACGCTCGAGCCGACCTGGCTAGGCTGGCTCCAACATTCGGCGGACACCGCGCGCAAACTGGAGCCCATCGGCGGAGTATCGTGGCTCGAAATGCGGTCGTACATGGTAAGCACGCTTTTGCGCGACACGGATTCGGTGAGCATGGCGCAATCGCTCGAAGTGCGTGTGCCGCTGCTGGATACGCCGCTGGTGGAGTTTGTGGGATCGCTGCCCGATGCGGCGCGGCAACGGACCGGAACGCAGAAGGCGCTGCTCGTGGAAGCCTTGTCCGATCTTTTGCCTGCGGAAATTGTAACCCAGCGGAAGCGGACGTTCACTCTGCCGTGGGAGGAATGGCTTCGAGGCCCGTTACGCGCGCGGCTGGAGCGAAGTTTTGGTGATCCAGCGCCGGCCTTCGCAGCGCACCTGCATGCGGACGGGGTGCGCGGCGTGTGGAGCGCGTTTCTTGCGGAGAAGACTTCATGGTCGCGGCCCTGGTCGCTCTATGTGCTGAATGAATGGTGCCGGCGGCATTTGTAGAAGCGCGCGGGGCCTGGGCCGCAGACTTAGATTTGAGAGGGGGCGAGCCGGGCTTGCTCCGAAGTTATAATGCGGTACACTCATTTACCGAATGAATATCCTTGGAATCAACGCATATCACGGCAACGCGTCGGCCGCCATCGTCTGCGACGGTCGGCTTGTTGCTGCCGTCGAAGAAGAACGTTTCAATCGCGTGAAGTATGCGGCGGGGTTCCCTGCGCGGGCGATCCAATATTGTTTGAAAGCAGCGGGTCTAACGCTGCAAAAGATCGATCACGTCGCGGTGCCGCGAAATCCTTATGCGCGGATGGCCGCGAAATTATTTTATGCGCTGCGCATGCCTTCCTTCGCACGCGACCGAGCCAAGGTACTGGTCAAGTTCACCGGGATTCGCGAAGCGCTCGCGGCCGCGTTTGACAGCGACCCTGCGAAACTGACGGCTGCGTTTCATCGCATTGAACATCACCAGGCTCATCTCGCCAGCGCATTCTTCGTTTCGCCGTTCGAACGCGCGGCGCTGCTTTCCGCGGATGGCCTGGGCGACTTCGCGAGCACGATGTGGGGCACCGGGGCCGGGAATCGTATGAAGATTGCCGACGCGATTGCGTTTCCGCACTCGCTTGGACTCTATTACAGCGGGGTCACGCAGTATCTGGGCTTCCCGAAATTCGGCGACGAATACAAGGTAATGGGACTTGCCGCGTACGGCCAGCCGGAATACCTGGACGCCTTCCGAGACATCCTGCGCTTCGATGCAAACGGGAACGGTAATGGCTTTCGTTTGGGTCTGGAGTACTTCATCCACCACCGTACTGGGCCGGAAATGAGCTGGGCGGACGCCGGGAAGACTCCCCTGCTGGGAAAACTGTTTTCCGAAGAGCTACCGCGGCGGTTGGGTCCCAGCCGGACGCCGGACGAGCCCCTCGAGCAGCGGCATCGGAACCTTGCGTCATCGCTGCAGGCGCGGCTGGAAGAAGTGTATCTGGGCATGCTGAAAAAGTTGGCCGAACGCACTGGGCTGAAAGCGGTGTGCCTGGCGGGCGGCGTGGCGTTTAATTGCGTGGCGAACGGGAAAATTTTCGACCGCACCGCCTTCGAACGAGTTTTTGTGCAGCCGGCCGCAGGCGACGCGGGTCTTGCCATCGGCGCTGCCTATTATGTGTGGCATCAGAAGTTGGGGAAGCCGCGTTCCTTTGTGATGGAGCATTCGTATTGGGGCCCGGAGTTTTCGCATGAAGAGATTCGTTCGACGATTCACGCGAGCAGCCTGGTACACAACGGGTATGCAGTTGAGAAACTCCACGAGGACGCATTGAACAAACGCGCTGCGGCGATGATCATGGACGGCAAAATTCTGGGCTGGTTCCAGGGCCGCGCCGAATGGGGGCCGCGGGCGCTCGGCAATCGGAGTATCGTGGCCGATCCGCGGCGGCCCGACATGAAAGAAATCTTGAACCGGCGGATCAAGCACCGGGAAATCTTCCGCCCGTTCGCGCCGTCAATTCTGGCCGACGCTACCGGTGAATGGTTCGAGAAGTCGCATCCTTCTGCTTTTATGACCATGGCCTACGCGGTCCGCTCGAACAAGCGCAACCAGATTCCGGCCCCGACGCACGTAGACGGCACCGCGCGATTGCAAACGGTGACGCGCGACGCCAATCCTCGCTACTGGCGCCTGATCAAGGCCTTCGAACAAGCCACCGGCGTTCCGATGGTGCTGAACACTTCGTTTAACGATAACGAGCCAATCGTCTGCCGGCCGGAAGAAGCGTTGGACTGCTTTTTGCGCACGCAAATGGACGCGCTGGTGCTCGGCGATTTTCTGATCACCAAGCAATGAGCGCTACACCGCACGGCATGACCCGATGAAAATTCTGGCGCTGAATCTTTATTATCCGCCGGATACCTCGGCGACGGCCAAGATGGCGGCCGCTTTCCTGGAACCTCTGGCGGCGAAGCACGATGTGACCCTGATTTGCGGGCGGCCTTCCTACGATCCCACCGAGCGGCGCACCTGGCGGCTGTGGCAAACCGAACGATGGAACGGCGTGACCGTCATCCGCGTGGGCTCGACCGATTACCCGCGCACGCAGATGGCGCGGCGCGTGCTGAATTATTTGAGCTACGTGGCGCTGAGCGGGCCGCAGGCGTTGTTCGTGCGATGCGACGTGGTGCTGGCAATGACCGATCCGCCGTTCGAAGGAATTGCGGGTGCCTTCGTCGCGATGTTGAAACACAAACCGTTCGTCTACAACATCCGCGATCTTTATCCGGACATGGCGCTGGGAGGATCGATTGTCGAGCCTGGCTTGCTGGCGCGCGTGTGGGAGAAGTTGCACCGGTGGGCGCTGCGTCGTGCCGCACGCGTGATCGTGCTGGGCGAAGACATGAAAGCGAGGATCGCAGCAAAAGGTGTGGACCCCGAACGCGTGGTGATCGTGCGCGACGGCGTGGAAACCGCTCCCGCCCCGGATTCCTCGGTCGTGCCCGAGTTCGACAACGAAGTGATCGCTGCGATTCGTGCAGGATTCCGTTTTGTGCTTTTGCACGCAGGAAATTTGGGATTCTACGGAGCCTGGGGGACGTTGCTTGCGGCGGCGCACGAGCTCGAGGGCGATGGCGTGGAGCTGGTTTTCGTCGGCGATGGAGCGCAGCGCGCTCACCTGGAACTAGCGGCCGCCGGAGCAACCAATGTTCGGTTTCTCCCTTTTTTCCCGGCGAACAAGATCGCGTCCGTGCTCGCGGCCGCAGACGCGCAAATCGTGACCATCAAGCGAGGCCTGGAGGGCGTCGTCGTGCCCAGCAAGATCTACGGAATCCTTGCAGCGGGACGCCCCATCGTGACGGTAGCCCCGACGCAAACCGACGCAGCAGCATTGGGCCTGCGAGATGGCTTCGGCGTCGCCAGCGATCCGGACAAACCCGCGGAGTTGGTGGCCGTCGTGCGTGCGCTACTGGCCGATCCGGCAAAACTTGCCGCCATGGGACTTGCTGCCCGAGCGGCGGCTTCGCAATATGCCAGAGCGAACGAAATCCGCAAATTTTTGCAGATCCTCGAGGAAGCAAAGCAATCGTGACAGTCTCTCCCGTCCGCAACGTGCGCGAAGCAATTTCTGGCCACCTGCCAATATCTAACCCGGCGGCACGTTTACCGTAACGCGTGATCCTTTCATTTTTTTTGGAACCGAGACATTGAACAAGGTATGGTGTTGTAGTCGCGTGGGGTGGTCTAAGTTTACTTCAGAGTTATGATAAGAACTCGGTAATCTGAGCACACCAATCCGGCGCATTCATGTGAGAAACCGGCCACCGCAGCCTTGCCCTCGCCGGGTTGATCACACTTAAAACGAGGTTCCATGCCCGCAGGCGTGCTGGCCTTTGTCATTGCTCTTTTCGCGTCGCTGATGCTGACTGTCCCGGTGCGCGCGCTCGCGTTGCGCGTCGGCATGGTCGATCTTCCCGGACCACGCAAGGTTCACCTCCAGCCCATTCCGTTGCTGGGCGGACTCGCGATGTACGGCGGGGTCATGCTGGCGATCCTGTTCGCCTTCGACGGCCCCGCGCGTGCACAAAGCGCCGGCATCGTCACCGGAGCAACGCTGGTCGCCGCGGTCGGTTTTCTGGACGATCGCGGATGGCTGCATCATCAGATCAAGCTCTTCGTCGCCATGCCGATCGCCGCAGGCGTTCTTCTAGCCAGCGGCATCCACGCACAAGTGTTCGAGCTGCTTCTCCATGGCCATATCGGCTATTTGTTGGACGCGGCGCTCACCGTATTTTGGGTCGTGGGCATTACCGCATCGTTCAGCATCCTCGATCATATGGATGGCTTGTGCGCCGGCATCGCGGCGATGGCGTCCATTTTCTTCGCCATGCTCGCCTACCTGAACGGCCAGACGCTGGTCACCACCCTGGCGGCCGCCGTGCTTGGCGGTGCGACCGGTTTCCTGCGATGGAATTTCAAGCCGGCGAAAATCTTTATGGGTGATGGCGGCGCGATGTTTCTCGGCTTCCTGATGGCCACGCTTGGACTCAAGCTGCGGCTCGACCATGCCAATCATCTCTCCGAATGGCTGGCGCCGCTGCTGATTTTAGGAGTCACCATTTTCGACACCACGCTGGTGACGATTTCCCGGTCGCGGCGCGGCTTGCTGCCATTTACCACGCCTGGCAAGGACCACACCGCCCATCGTCTGTCCAATATGGGTTGGGGCCACCGCGGCGCGGTCCTCGCACTCTATTCTCTCGGCGCTCTCAGCGGCGGCGCGGCTGTTCTGGTGGCCTATCTGCCACCGCGCGGCGCCGCGGTGGCGGGGGCGATTGCCGCGGCCCTCGTATCGGCCGGCGTTGCCTTACTGGAGCGCGCGCCATACGAATCTCAAGTTCGCAAGTCGGCCGCTCGGGCCTGAAAAACGCACGCAAGATAACTTCACTTTCAATTGTCTGGTCCTTGGAAAGTTTGCCGGGTCTTTTGGATTCGTTATACTTGGATAGCTAAAGTCCCTAGCATTGACGAATCAACCCGAACGGGCCAGTCGTCGAACAGTCCAAATAAATTGTAGGAATCCGGCAGCCGCACCATCAGGTTGTCCGTGCGCCGGAGCCGACGGAAAACCGTGCCAGACAAGCAACAACAACCCGGGCTGGACCCGGACAAAGACGAAATTGTAGTCGTAGGCGGTTCGGCCGCCGGGTTGTACACCGCCGCCGAGCTCGCGCGCGGCGGACGTCGTGTGCGCGTCCTCGAATCGAAATCCGGCTTCGAACCTGATCCGCGCACGCTGATTGTTACCGATCACTTCCGCAACCAACTGGGTGCGTCGGCCAACGCCAGCATTCTGAACGAAATTCGCCGCTTCGAACTCTTCACCGACGGACGTTCCGCCCAAATCGCGCTGTCCAAGCCCGATCTCATTATCGAGCGCGCAAAGCTGATTCCCGCTCTGGCCCGCGAAGCACAAGATGCCGGCGCGCAAGTGTCGTTTCAGTCGCGCTTTCTCAGCCTCTCTCCCAATTCGCGCGGGCTGCACCTTGAAGTTGAATCTGCCGGACGCCGCGAAGAACTCCACGCCGCAAGTGTGGTCGGCGCCGACGGTGCGACCAGCCGCGTAGCTCGCACCGCGGGATGGCCGCCGATCGAAACCGTGCCCCTCGTGCAAGCCCTGGTCCGCTTACCCAAAGATTGCCCCCCGGACACCACGCGGGTCTGGTTCGTTCCCGACGACACACCCTATTTCTACTGGCTGATTCCCGAATCACCCGAGCGCGCCGCGTTGGGCATCATCGGCGAGGGCCATGACGCCGCCAAGCGACTGACGCGTTTCCTCGCAAAAAAACACATCGAGCCGCTGGAATGGCAAGGCGCCCAGATTCCGGTCTATCGCCGCTGGGTGCCCGTGAAACGCCGCGTCGGCAACGGCGACGTGTATCTCGTCGGCGACGCAGCGGCCCAAGTGAAGGTCACTACCGTGGGCGGCATCGTCACCGGTTTTCGCGGCGCGCTCGGCGTCGCGCAATCCATCCTGCGCAACGGCCGCAGCCGCGAATTGAAAACGCTCCGCCGCGAACTCGATACCCACTGGCTGATTCGCCGCACCATGCACCATTTCCAGCAGAAAGACTATTCCCACCTCGTTGATCTTCTAAACATAGCCACACGCGATACCCTGAGCGAGATCACCCGTGATGAAGCGGCGCGCCTCTTATGGAACGTTCTTCGCCGCCAGCCTCGGCTCGCGCTGCTGGGTCTTCGCGGATTACTCCTGGGGAGAAACGCTGTCCCCCGGCCTACCTCGGCGTAGCCACTGCATATACCGTAATCCCCGCTTTCCCAGCGCCGTTAAATCCGTCACAATAGTCGTTCGGCGTCCATCCAGACGTCCGGCACCCGTCCCCGGTGAATTTTCAGGAGAAACACCTTGAATCTTGCGGTGATTGGTTGTGGCTATGTTGGCCTGGTAACCGGCGCGTGTCTCGCCGAGGCCGGGCACGATGTCATCTGCACGGACGTCGACGCCGAGCGTATCGCTCAGCTCCAAGCCGGCATCGTGCCCATTTACGAGCTTCACCTGGACAAGATTCTGGAATCCGCTCGGAAATCCGGCAAGATTTCCTACACCGCGAACGCCGGCGACGCGATTCGCGCCAGTGATGCGATTTTCATTTGCGTAGGCACGCCGCCAAAAGAAAACGGCGACGCGGATCTTTCCGCCATCGATAACGTCGCACGCCAGATTGCCATCGAAGCGCGTTCTTCCAAACTGGTCATCGAAAAAAGCACCGTTCCCGCTCGCACCGGTCTGGAATTGCGCCGCGCTCTGAACGCCTATTCGCGCAACAACGGATTGACGTTTCACGTCGTCTCCAACCCGGAGTTCCTGCGCGAGGGCACCGCCGTCGAGGATTTCTTTCATCCCGATCGCATCGTCGTGGGAGTGGAAGAAGAATTCTCCGCGGAGCAAATGCGCGAAATTTACCGCCCCATTCTCGAACGCAATTTTCGCTGTCCCGTGCATCAGGACTCTTGCCCCGTGAGCTCCGCGGCCCTGCTCCTGGTCACCACCATCAACAGCGCCGAGTTGATCAAGCACGCCTCCAATTCCTTCCTCGCGCTGAAAATCAGCTACGCCAATGTCATCGCCGATCTCTGCGAAAAACTCGGCGCGGATGTGGAGGAAGTGACGCGCGCCATGGGACTCGATCCGCGCATCGGCGGGCAATTCCTCCGCGCCGGACTTGGCTTTGGCGGCTTCTGCTTCCCCAAGGATCTTCAAGCCTTCGTGCATCTCGCGGGCACGGTCGGCGTCAATTTCGACATCCTCAAGGCCGCGGAGCGCGTCAACAAACAGCGCATCGATCGCTTCCTCGAAAAAGTCCATCAAGCCTTGTGGGTTGTGAAGGGAAAGCGGGTAGCGATTTTAGGGCTCGCCTTTAAAGCCAATACCGACGACGTGCGTTTCTCCCCTGCTTTGGAAGTCGCCACGCGAATGCTCGCGGAAGGCGCGGACGTTCACGCCACTGACCCCGAGGCCATCTCGCGAGCGGAAGCCCTGCTGCCGCAGATCACTTACCACCGCGACCCGTATGACGCCGTACGCGATGCCGAAGCGCTCTTGATTTGCACGGAGTGGGAGGAGTTTAGTCAGCTCGACTGGGCGCGCGTGGGCAAGCTAATGGCTCGCCGGCTGGTAATCGACGGGCGCAACCTGTGCTCCCCGGCGCTCATGCGCGAACTCGATTTCGAGTATTTCTCGTTCGGGCGAGAGATGGTTCGCAGCGGCCGCATGGAAGTCGGCCGCTGATTCCGCTGTGCCACGTCTGACGCGAGCCGCTACGACGCCCCCGCTCGCGGATTCTTCGCAAACTGTTCCTTGAAGTAATCCATCGTCACCTGCAATCCCTGTTTCAACCCGACCTTCGGCTCCCAGCCGAGGATCCTCTTGGCTTTCGTGATGTCCGGGCAGCGCTGCTTCGGATCGTCCTGCGGCAACGCCTCGAAAATAATCGGCGGCGCATTTTCAAAGTGTTCCCGAATCCTTTCCGCAAACTGCAGAATCGTGATTTCGTGCGGATTCCCGATGTTCGTGGGCAAGTGCTCGTCGGAAAGCATCAACCGGTAGATTCCTTCGATCAGATCCGAAACATAGCAAAAACTCCGGGTCTGCTTCCCTTCGCCGTACACGGTGAAGGGCCTGCCGGTCAGCGCCTGATGCACAAAGTTAGGCAGCGCGCGGCCATCGTTCAATCGCATGCGCGGTCCGTACGTATTGAAAATGCGCACGATACGGGTGTTCACTGCGTAATAGCGGTAATAGGCCATCGTCATGGCTTCCGCGAATCGCTTGGCTTCATCGTAGACCGCGCGCGGCCCGATCGAATTGACGCGACCCCAATATTCCTCAGGCTGCGGTGAAACTTCCGGGTCGCCGTAGCACTCGCTGGTGGAGGCCAGGAAGAATTTTGCCTTATTCGCCCGCGCCAGACCCAACGCGTTGTTGGTTCCCACCGATCCCACTTTCATCGTTTCGATCGGAAACTTCAGATAATCAAAGGGGCTCGCTGGCGAAGCGAAATGCAAAACGTAATCGACCTTTCCAGTCACTTCGATCCGCTCGCAAACGTCAACGCGTTCCAACTGAAAGCGCGGGTCCTTCCTGAGGTGGCTCACATTCGACTCTGCGCCGGTAATCAAGTTGTCGAGCGCCAGAACCTCCCACCCCTCCGCAATCAACCGGTCGCAAAGATGGGACCCAAGAAATCCCGCGCCACCCGTGATCACTGCACGCATGCATCCCCCAATTTCAAAATGAATTCCGGCATGACGATCCATGCCCGGTGGCCGCCCAGAGGGCGGGGTTTACACGCAACGAATCTCGGCGCGCGCAACGATTTCCAAGCCGAACCTACATTCCGCCATGCCGCCCTGACTAGAAAAACCAAAATCGCTTTCTCTGCACCGGTTTCCCCTCCGCCGCAACCTCCGGCACGTGAGGCAACTCGTGCCCTTCGAACGCCGCCATCGGATTGTCGAAAAATAGCGCCCGCGCCTTGAAATCGTCAAATTCTTGCCGCACGATCTCATATGCCGGCTGCAACCGCAGCGGTCTTCCCCGCGTGTTGTGCGCGTCGCTGGCCACGAAATGCACCAACCCCATCCCGATCCAACGCAACGCGTCCGCTTTGGCTTTCGGTCCGAAGGTCCCGGTCAGGGACCCGCCCGTCACCTGCACAAAACAACCCAGCCGCACCCACGAAGCCAAAAGATTGGTCTGCGCTTGGATGATCGCATTGCGCTCCGGGTGCGTAATGATCGGATGAAGCCCCATCAACTGCATGTCGTGCAGCGTGTGACCCGTCGTCGGCGGTACCGAGTATTCACTGAATTCCACCAGCAGGTAGTTGCGCTGGTTGATGCAGAAGCGCGCCGGATCCTTGCGCAGCGCTACCAGATTCTCGAGGTTCAGATGGAAGTCACACCCGGTTGCCAGTACCAGGCGTTCACCCACAAGCCTCTGCAATTGGCCGTGCAACTCCCGCACCCGAACATAGTCGAACTTGTATTCGGTGCTGGAGTGCGGCGTCGCAACGACGTGGGTTATCCCATCGGAAATCGCGGATTGCGCCATTGCCAGAGATTCTTTTACATCGCTGGCCCCGTCGTCGAGCCCCGGCAAAATGTGGCAATGCACGTCAACCATATTCTCTTACTCTAACCCATATGCCGGGTAGTGTCCCCCGGCTCGCACACGCTACCGCCTCGGAACACCACCGCGTGGCCTAGAAGAATCAATGACTTACAAGCTTAACCGCATCCATTTACTCAGAAGACCTCAGGCTTTCCGCCGACTGCTGACATGGAAACTCTCTGCTCCGCTTCCTTGCGCTCGTTCTCAACCCTGCTATATTAAATTGTTCGTGCGTTACCGGCCGTTCGGCCTGTTGTGCCCCCAAAAAATATTCTAGGAGCTCGACGCAACTCATGGCAATCGATCGAAAACCCGAGTTTTTCAAAGGTACCCAACTCAAAGTTGGCATCATGGGATGCGGATACGTCGGCCTCCCCTTGGGCCTGCGCTTCGCCGAAGCGGGCCACAAAGTCACTGGATTTGACACCGATCCCAAAAAAGTGTCCATGCTCAACGCGGGCAAGTCCTACATCGAGCACATCCCGCAGACCAAAATCCAGCAATTTGTCAACAGCAAGCATTTTGGCGCCACCACCGATTTCTCGAAATTGAAGGATGTCGACGCCATCATCATCTGCGTTCCGACGCCTCTCGATGAACGGCGTGAGCCTGACCTCAGCTACGTCGAGAACACCGCGATCGCCATTTACCCGCACCTGCAGAAAGGCCAGCTCGTGGTTCTCGAATCAACCACCTATCCCGGCACCACCGAAGAGCTGGTCCTGCCAATCCTGGAGAAGAGTGGCCTGCGCTGCCCCATCGCTGCCGGTCCGGATGCCGAAAACGTTCCCTGCGACTTCTTTCTGGCTTTTTCTCCGGAGCGCGAAGATCCCGGAAACAAACAATTCGGCCTGGCGCAAATTCCCAAGGTCGTGGGTGGCGTGAATCCCCCCAGCGGCCGCGCGGCCTGCGCGATCTACACTCCGATCGTCTCGCGCGTCGTGCCGGTCAGTTCAACCCGCGCCGCCGAAATGGCCAAGCTCCTCGAAAACATCTTCCGCTGCGTAAACATCGCGCTCGTCAACGAACTGAAGATGCTTAGCCTGCGCATGGGCGTGGATATTTGGGAAGTCATCGACGCCGCCGCCACCAAGCCCTTTGGCTTCATGCCGTTCTATCCCGGACCTGGCCTCGGCGGCCATTGCATTCCCGTGGATCCGTTTTACCTGTCGTGGAAAGCGCGCGAATTCGATTTCGCCACGCGCTTTATTGAGCTCGCCGGCGAAGTCAACACGGCCATGCCCTATCACGTGGTCGAAGCCATCGCCACTGCCCTCAACGATCGCAGAAAGAGCATCAAGGGCTCCAAGCTGCTGATCCTGGGCGTCGCCTACAAGAAGGACGTCGACGACTTGCGCGAATCGCCCACGCTCAAAATCATGCAACTCCTTCAGCAGCGTGGAGCGGAGCTCGACTACAACGACCCCTACTTTCCCCAGCTGCACAAGATGCGCCACTACAACTACGAAAATATGAAGTCGGTGAACTTAAATCCGCAGTCCATCGGCAGTTACGACGGCGTGGTCATCGCCACCGACCACTCCAGCTACGACTATGGAGCCATCGTGGATGCGGCGAAGGTGGTCATCGACACCCGCAACGCCACCCGCCGCGTAACCCGGCATCGCGACAAAATCGTGCTCTGCTAAGCCGCCACACACATCGAGACGACCGGTAGGGGGCACGGCACCGCCGTGCCCGTTCCACTCGCCCCTGCCCGCTCCAACCTCACCACCGAACCCGACCTCCCCTTCCGGCAACGAACGCGGACCACAATCCCAAGCCCACGAAGCTGCAACCCCTTACTGTTCCATCCGTTGATCTTGCTGGAACGCCGGCATTTTCGCAGCACAGACACCAGAAATCGCCTCGAGGACAGTTCCTAACTACCGTGGAATCATGAGCCTGCCCTTTTTCAGGCAGGTTTTGCGGCGGCCTCACAATGGGCCGATGCCCCTACTTGCTGCCTTTGAGTGCGACCCGCGCGCTGGCGAACGGCATTTCCGCCTCCAGCAACACCGGCGTCCGTCCCTCATTGTGCGCAAAATAAACGAAGAAGTGCGCGTCCTTCATTTCCGCGCCATCGTCGAAAACTCGAATCTCGACCTTGTCCGCCGTATACGTTCCCGCCGGTACCGCCACGCTCTGCGAAGCCCCGGCAAGTGATGCTCGGACGTCGTACAACTTGTGCCCGTCGTAGACCGGCCCGCGAACCTCGTGCGTCTTCGACCAGTCCACATGCCGCAAATACTGCATCATGCCCAAAGGATCGCGCGTACCAGGCAGCACCCGCGTCTGGCTGGCGTTTGCCGGAGCCGGATCCCTGCCAGTTGTGGTCATGCGCTGGACCGAATCGACCTTCTGCCCACGCTCGCTGAGGTGCATCTCGTACTGCAGGCTCGCCAGCGTTCCCGGGTCGCTATAGGAATCGAACTGGTCATCGAGTTCGAATACCATGCGCAAAGGGTTTTCGGTATGCGCAAACGCCTGCAGATGCCACGCCGTCTTTCCCAGGAAATTTCGTCGCTCGGTCACCTGCAGCCGCAGGTTCGCGACGTTGCTCACCTTCGCAACATCCGCCGTGTAATCCAGAACTTCGCCCGTTCGCAATGGCATGCCTGGGTCGGGCTGCGGCGCAGCCATCTTCGGCTCGGCCGGTTGCGCGACTCGAGGCGCAGCGACAGTGGAGGGTTCGCGCGCAGGATCCCGGCTGACCGGTGGCGGCTCCGCCGGCTGGACTTCCGGTGCGGACGCCAGCGCGGGTTGTGGCCGCGCCGCTCGTTCATGCAGCAAGTAATACGCGGAGGCGGCAAGCAGCACGACAGCCACGACTCCGATTCCTGTCTTCGCTAGACCCATAATCTTTATGCGACTCGTTTCCGAAACAAACCGTTGCCTTCCAGGCTTCCATCGTACAATACGATTTCGCGCCCCGTCCGGCCGAAGCAACAGCGGCCCCGGGCGCATCAGATTGGAGCGTATCAAAACGCGGACCAGTCGTCTTTTCCGGCCTGCGTGATTGTTCGCGGCAGCACCCGCCTGCCACGGATTGCACAACCGGAAGCTTACAGGCCACAGCAATTGTTGGCCGCTCGGCGGCCATCTCGGATCGGCCGCGGTTCGCGGCCTCACTTTGGGGAGGATTTGCGCATGCGTTACGTCGTGACAGGCGGCGCCGGCTTCATCGGCTCGAACACCGTGGACGAGCTCGTAAAACGCGGCCACAGCGTGGTGGTCCTTGACGATCTTTCCGCGGGCAAGGAAGAAAATCTCGCCGAGGTTCGCAACAAGATCACTTTCATCAAGGGCAGCATCACCGATATCGAAGTCGTTCGTAAGGCCATGCACGAAGCCGATTACGTTCTGCACCTCGCCGCGCGCACCTCGGTGCCGCGCTCGGTTAAAGATCCGATCGGAACGAACACCATCAACATCGACGGCACGCTGAATGTGTTGGTCGCTGCGCGTGACGCGAAAGCAAAGCGCATCGTGTTCGCGGCTTCCTCTTCCGCTTACGGCGAAACACCCACGCTTCCGAAAGTGGAGACCATGCATCCCGCGCCGATTTCTCCCTACGGCGTTACCAAATATGTCGGCGAACTGTACCTGCAAACTTTCGGCCGCTGCTTTGGTCTGGAAAATGTCTGCCTGCGCTACTTCAACGTGTTCGGACCGCGCCAGGATCCCGGCTCGCCCTATTCCGGAGTTCTCGCCAAGTTCTGTAGCGCCGCTCTTGAAGACACGCAACCGGTAATCTTCGGCGACGGCGAACAAACCCGTGACTTTACGTACGTCGAAAACGCCGTCCAGGCCAACTTGCTGGCTTTTGAAGCCGCCAATGTCTCCGGCAAAGTCTTCAACGTCGGCGTAGGCGGCCGCGTTCCTCTGAACGAAGTCGTCGAGCTGCTCTCCAAAATCTCCGGCAATCGCATGGTAGCCAAGCACGACCCACCGCGCGAAGGCGACATCCGCGATTCCCAGGCGGACATCACGCAAGCCCGCAATTTCCTCGGCTACGATCCCCAAGTCGATTTCGAGGAAGGCCTCCGCCGCACTTTCGAGTGGTACAAGACAACGGCGCAAGCCAAAGCGGCACAAGCCCAAGCTCAGACATCAGCACCGGCCACGGCACCCGCAAAATAATCAAGCGCGCCGCACTTTTCAGCGTCAGCGCCAATACCGGGAAAGCTTGGGTCCCCCATCGAATGTGCGGGGGCGGGGCTCGCTCCGTCTGGCCGCTGCGTCTTGACGAAAACGCGTCCGTCGAGCGAGCCCTTACGGAGTTACGGTCTTGCCGTAGCTTAGCGGCTCGCCTGCCTTCGGCTTGTCGTAATTCCAGAACCATAGAGGCTCGAGTTTTTTCTGGTCCGGCCAGACCTGATCCAGCGTATCGCCCTCGAATAATTCGCCATTTTTCATCACCCAGTGAATGGTGTTGGTGTTGTGAATGTCGTCGAGCGGATTTTTGTCGAGGATCACGAGGTCGGCGAGCTTGCCCGGCTGGATCGACCCGAGGTCGTCGGGCCGCCCGATGATCTTCGAGCCATTCACTGTCGCGCAGCGCAGCACTTCCAGCGGGGTCATGCCGCCGCTGGCCAGCATCCACATTTCCCAGTGGTAGCCGAGACCCTGCAACTGACCGTGGCCGCCGACGCCGACCAATCCGCCGGCGCGCTCCAGCTTCGCGACCTGCGCGGAAAGTTTCGGGAATGCGTATTCGTCCTTGCGAAACCATTCGGGCCGCCGCTTGGTTTTTTCGTCGATGATACGGTGCGGCGTGAAGTGATTGAGCTTGGCGTTATCGTGCACTTCGCTGTATTCGTACCAGTAGTCCTCGCCGAACGGCCCGCCGTAGTTCACGATCAGCGTCGGCGTCGAAGCGATGCCCGACTGCGCGAAGATTTGCAGCACATCCTTAAAAAGTGGCGTGATCGGCAGCGTGTGCTCGTTGCCGTGGAAACCGTCGATGACGTGGGTGAGATCGAGTTTCAGATCCAGGCCGCCTTCGGTCGTCGGCATCATGCCGAGTTCCTTCGATGCCTGCACCATGAACTGCCGCTGTTTGCGGTTGCCCACGATGTAGCTCTTGATGTTGGGCGTGCCGTAATATTTTTTGTATTTCGTCAGCACCCCTTTCACTTCTTCCTCGGATTGGAAATTGTTGTCGGAGAAAACGCCCGGCCCGGTGGAAAACGCGCGCAATCCGATGATGTCTCCGGAATCCACAAGGTCCTGATAGGCGAACATGTCGTTGGTGCTGGTTTGCACGTCGAGGCCGGAGGTCACGCCGTAGGCGACGTTGGCCAGGAACGCCCAGTTTTGCGTGTCTAGGATGCCGCGGCGAATCTCCGTCCAGTGCGCGTGGGTATCGATAAAACCCGGCACAATCGTTTTGCCCGCGACGTCGAACACTTTCGCCCCGGCAGGAACGCTGCTCTTGCCGCCAACGCGCGTGATGCGATTGTTTTCGATTACGATGTCGGCGTTCTTTAGAACCTCGTCGCCTTTCATGGTCACGACGGTCGCGCCGCGAAGGACGATCGTGCCTTTAGGAGTTTTTCGCGGGACTTCGAGATCTACGGCGATTTCGGTGACGTTTTTGTCCAACTCTTTAAACTTTTTCTCTTCCTTTTTTTCGTCCTTCTTGTCTTGGTCGTCTTTCTTCGTGTCCGTCTTGGCGTCGGACTTAGCCTCGGTGGAATCTTTGTTCTCGCTTGCTTTTGCTTCTCCTTCTTTCTTTTCGTCCTTCGGCGGCTCGAAGGAAATCGCGCTCAAGGGCTCGCGAAAATAGCTCGAGCCCACCGCCCAGGTGATGGTCTTGCCGTCGTCGGCCCACCCAAAATAATCCGCGCCGATGTCGGTTATCCGCTTCACAGGAACCGACGGCGTGGAAACGTCCACGGTTGGCGGCTCTCCGCCAACCACCGGCATCGCGATCACATAGAGTTGATTCATCAGGTGCGCGAGGACCCATTGCCCATCCGGGCTGGGCTGAAGGTCATCCGCCGGAATCGGCTCCTCGAAAAAGTACAGACCCTTTCCTTTGACCACCAGGTGCGTGCGGCGATCGGTGCCGTCGTAGCGCAGCGAGATCAGGCCCTGCGGCGTGTAAACGTAGATGCGATCCGTTTCGTGCGTGAAATGGGCGCCACCCGCGCCGCGTGCGGGCAAAATCAGATTCGCGTCGCCGCCGTCGGCGGGAACCCACATCAGATCGGCGTTGGAAGTCTGGCCGCTGTCGAATTCGCTGTTTTCGCGATCGTAGGCGTTCCCGCGCAGTACGACGATCTTCGTTCCGTCCGGCGACCAGGCGGGATTGCTGTACACGCCCAGCGACTTGGATAGCTGTTGCGGCGTTCCGCCAGCGGCCGGCACCTTCCACAATTGGCCGCCTTCGCTTGACCACGTGACGTACGCGATAGATTTCCCGTCGGGCGACCACGCAGGCTGGAATTCGTGCGCTTTGCCGCTGGTGACGCGCTGAGGTTTTCCGCTCGGAAGGTCGATCGTGTACAGGTGCGTCATCGCGGAAAACGCCAGCTTCTTGCCGTCGGGCGATTCGGCGGGATCCTGGATCAGGCGGACCTTCACCGGCCCTTGCTCGACTTTTTGCGGAAAGTCTAGCTTCGGGCCGATGTCCTGAGAAACTTTCGCGGTGAAGGGGATGATGTTTTCTGCTCCCGTGGAAAGATTCAGTCGGCGGATTTTGCCGTCCTGGTTGTAGACAATTTCGTTTCCGTCGGGCAGGAATGCGTAGCCGGGAAAAACGTCGCGGGAGAAAAGAGATTCCTGGTCGTCGCGAGTAATGGGATAACGGACCCAGCGATCGTCGCCGGTCTGCAGATTGCGCAGGCGCAACTCGCTCTCGGTTTCGTAGCGCGTTACGTATAGAAGTTTTGTGCCGTCGGGCGAGAGAATCGGGCGGAACGCGCTCTCCAGTTGCTCGATGATGGTGTCTTCATCGCCGGTCTTGCGGTCGCGCCGCATAATGCTCCACAAGGGAAACTGCGCATTGTAGGAAAAGGGGCCCTTGCGCATCGCGTAGTAGAGGTACTTGCCGTCGGGAGATGCCACCACGCCCATGGCATTGGGCCGCTCTTTGCGCGGAGTCGTCGGCGTGGGCTTGGCTTTCGTGAGCTGTATGCCGGCGCCGCCATCGACGTGATACATCCAAATTTCATAAGCAGTGATTCCGAAGCCGGCTTTCGACACGAAAATATACTTGCCGTCCGGGGACCAGCTGGGCGAGGCAAAAGGGTTGTTGGGGTCCTTGGAAACCTGCTTCGGTTCGGTGCCGTCGGCGTGCATGATCCAGACATTTTCGCTGCCTTCACGATCGGAGATAAAGGCGATCCACTTGCCGTCGGGAGAAAAGCGCGGCTGGCTGTCGAAAGCCATGCCGCCGTCGATCAGCTTGGCTTCCCCGCCTTCGATCGGCAGTGTGTAGATATCGCCGAGCAGCTCGAAGACGATGGTCTTGCCGTCGGGAGAGACGTCCAGCGAGAGCCACGTGCCTTCGTCGGTGGTAAATTCGATTTTGCGATCGGGCTTGAGGGGCAGACCCTTCTTTTCTTTGTCGTCCTTCTTGTCGTCCTTGTTTTCCTCTTTTTTTCCCTGGGTGGGAGGATCGTCTGGCTTTGCAAAGGCACTGGTCGCAGTTGATCCCGCCCGCCAACCAAGTCCATATCGTCGCCCATACCGCAAGCCCTATGCTTAGGCGGAAAAGCTTCACCTGCATCACGTTCATGCCTCTTCCTCCGTACCAAAATCGACGCTCGACCCTCAGCGTCTAAGACCGACAAAAGGGGAAAACCTTACGATACGGCGTGAAGTAGCCACACCACGCTTCGGTCCGCCGGCGCACGCCCTTTTTTGCGGCGGGGCATGATACTCCGGGTGCGGGAAACGCGCAGCAAGATGTTGCCGGCAGGCAGGTTCCCGCCAGGCAACCGCCGCCGTCCGAGGGCGCGGATTTCTTGCGCTGGCGAGACATCCCGGGAACCGTGCTAGGCTATCCAACTGCTTTTACTGACTGAATGTTCAGCGTGAATCGCCATTCCCATGCCCGGAATACCTCCGCGCCTCGGTCTCTTTTTCTTTTGACGGCGCTCCTCCTGTTTTTGGCGTTTCTTGGCCCCGTACCAGCGCCCGCGCAGCAAATTCCCGCGCCGTCCGGCAAGGGCGGAGTCGCCGAGCTTTCCTCCGCCGGTCCGCAGAAGCGCCAGGGCGACCTCACCATCGCCGACGGTGCCGTGGACATTCACTATGCCAACCAGCGCCTCCAGGCCGACCACGTGGAATACAACGAGCAGACCAACGAAGCCGTTGCCCGCGGCCACGTGGTGTTCGACTACGAAAATCAGCACCTGGAAGCCACCGAGGCGCACTACAACGTCAGCACCGGACGGGGCACGTTCTCGAACGTTCGCGGCACAGTCAAAATCGAACGGCGCCCCAACCCCACGATCCTGATCACCGACAATCCGCTGTACTTCGAAGCGCGCACCGTCGAAAGATTCAACAACGATATCTATTTTTTGACCCACGCGTGGATCACGGTCTGCGACCCGGAGCATCCCAGGTGGCAATTCTTTGCGCAGCACGCGCACGTGCGTGTGGACAAGACAATGGCGCTGGTGAACGCCAACTTCCGGTTACTGAAAGTTCCGCTGGTCTGGCTGCCGTACGCCACCGCGCCGGCCGGCGCGAAGGTGCGCGAATCGGGATTTCTGCTTCCGGTCGTGGGGAACAGCAGCAGCAAAGGATTTGTTTTTGGCGACGAGTTTTACTGGGCGCCAGTGCCGTGGCTGGATACTTCACTCGGAGCGGAGTATCTTAGCCGCCGCGGGTCGGCCGAACGCGCGCTTTTCCGCGCCAAACCCTGGGAAAATACCTCCATCAAGTACAACTATTTCGGCGTGATTGACCGCGGCGTGCCTACCGTCGTCAATGTCGGGCTTCCCACGCAGACCACCGAACTGGTTTCCCAAGGCGGCCACGAGCAACAGTTGGAAATTACTTCGCTTCTCAAAGACAACTGGCGCTTCGTTTCCGACGTTAACGAGCTTTCTTCGCTGACCTTCCGGCTCGCGTTCGCGGACACGTTCGGTGACGCGATCAACTCCGAAGTGCGCAGTTCGATTTTTCTCACGCACAATTTCGACGGTTTCAGCCTGAATTTTGCAGCGCTGAACGATAAGAGCTTCCTGACCGTCAACCCGGTACAAACCAGCGTCACCCTGCGCAACGCGCCGGAGGCGAGATTCAGCTCGGTCGAGCAGGCGCCCTGGCAAAATCTGCCGATCTATTTTGGATTTGAGGCGTTCGCAGGCGCGTTGCATCGCGATGATGGAGTCATCGATACGCCCTCGGCTGTGGCCCGAACCGAGTTCGCACCCCGCGCCACCCTGCCGCTTCACTTTGGCCCGTGGCTGGATGTCACCGCGACCGCTGTCTTCCGCACCGCCTACTACGGTGATTCCCTCGTTTCCGGGTCCGTGCTCACCACCCCGTTGCTGAGCGGCGACTCGATCACCCGCAACGACGGGGAGTTCTGTGTCGATTTCCGGCTGCCGACGCTGGAGCGTTTCTACCAGCGGGCTAAATCCAAGAAAAAGTTCAAGCACACCATCGAGCCGTTTTTCACTTACAACTACGTAACCGGCATCCACAACTTTTCCCAGCTCATTCGCTTTGACTCCGACTCCACGTTGACCGACACCAACGAACTCGAGTATGGCATCACCCAACGGCTCTTCCGGAAGATGGGCGACGATCAGCCAAAAGAGCTCATCAGCTGGAGCTTGGTCCAGAAACACTACTTCGATCCGACATTTGGCGGCGCGCTGATCACCGGAGCGCGCAACGTGTTTCAAACGCTTGACGACATTTCGCCATTCGCGTTCGCCGACGCTCCCCGCAACTGGTCGCCGATCGTCAGCGACTTCAAGCTGGACCCCGGCGGGCCCTTCGATTTCGAGCAGATCCTGGAGTACGACACGCAGCGCGGCATCAACGGGCAGCTGACGACCATCGGCACGCTGGCGAAAATCAAACCTTACAAGGATTTCTTTTTCACCATCGCGGATTTCCGCCTGGACGCCGATCCGCTGGTGCTGCAGCCCAAAGCCAATCAGATTCGCACGCTCCTGGGTTACGGCAGCGAGACGCGCAAGGGCTTCAACATCACCACCGGGATCAGCTACGACATCACCAACAATGCGCTGCAAGATCAGCTGGTGCAGATCAGCTACAACGGCAACTGCTGCGGGCTCGCCGTCGAATACCGGCGTCTCGCGCTTGGCCAGGTGCGCGAGGACAATCAGTTCCGCGTGGCGTTCATCATTGCGAATATCGGGACGTTTGGGAATTTGAGAAGGCAGGAGAGGATTTTTTAGGCCCAAGGTTTGAGAGGAATCCGGCGCTGGCATCACGGTCATCCGTTCGCTTCGTTCAGGACCACAGCTTGGGTGGCGCGGCAAGGTTGCGGCCAGATGGCGCGCCGGGCTGAAGCCCGGCGCCTACATGGCTTCGGCTTTGCGGTTGCTTCTTTGCATCAGCCAGCCGCCGATCAGATAGCCCAGCGTCCCGGTGATCATGCCGCCGAAAATGTCCGCAACGTAGTGATACCTGCCGTAAATCGTGGACACGCACATGCACAGCACCAGCGGCAGCATTACCCAGAATAGCCAACGGCGGTGGCGCCACGCGCCCCACAGCGCGGCGAACGATCCGGCCACGTGCTCTGAGGGAAAGGCCGCGCCGCGCACGCGGCCGTAGTGTTCGATGAAGTTGATCAGCGCGGTGAAAGGCCCGCCGCGCAATTCGCCGTGCCACGAACCCGCCATCGCAAACCATGGGCTCTCGATGGGAAACGATATCGCGATCAGGTAGCCGATCGCGTAGGCTACCGCCGAGTAGGTCATTACCGACCAATAGCCGCGCCAATCTTTTCGGTAATACAGAATGCCGCCGAGCACCAGCAGGTAGGCAAAATAGGTGATGTAGGTGAACTGCATGAAGTCGTTGCGCGCGGGCGTGGCAAATTGTTCCAGCCAGACAGTTGGGTGTACGCCTGTGAGCCAATAGTCGAACGCAATGAGTTTCGCGTCCTGCCAGCGTGCCGAAATCAGATGGACCAGGTGCGCGAGCTCTTCGAAGCAGAACAAGAAGAACAGGTGCGGATACCAATGCCGCCAGAAGTGCCAGAACTTCTGCGTGTACGTGCTGGGACCGAATGCCGAGCCTGCGAGAATCTCCGTGCCACGGCACAGCAGAATAATGAGGGCCACCACGCAGCCTCGCGTAGCCAGCAAGCGGACGGGATGCGCGAGGGTTTCGGCAAAGATCGCGATCAGGATGCTCGATACCGCCAGATAACCCAGCGCGGTCCACTCGAACGGGCCGCAGGCAGCGCCGATAGCGAGCCATTCGTTGCGTAGGACCTGCGCGGCTCCCAGCTTCCCTGGAATTGCTGCAGGCGCGCCGCGTTCGCCGGCGATGACATTTGCTGCGATCGCCTCTGCTTGCCACGGCAAGGCGGCTTCGTTGATGCGGCGATCGCGCGTTCGAGAACCGTTCATCCCAAGGCCTCCGATTTGCTGTCTGGAATTCGTTTGTCGTCGAGAGTGCTTCGTACTTGCGTCTTCGCGGTTGTGTCAAAACCCCGCCCTCGGAACAGGGTGGCTACCGGTGCACACGGGCGGGCGTCTGCGCCCAGAAAGGTCACTCGCTTGGGGGTCGGCATGTGGATTCCCGCGGGACGCCGTCAGGCTCCGGACGGAGACAGTGCACCGCTTGTGCCAGGTTGGGCCCAGATAACGTATGTAGTATCAATGCATTACGCAGGTGGTGCGGGGCCGGTCCGCGCAGCACGCCATCGAAAGCCTACATCTGTCGCCCTTTTGCCTACGTACTGTCATCTATGCGCGGTGTAAAGCGTCTAAGAAATTGACTTGCAGCAGGAATAAGCGAACACGCAACCAGGTAGTCTTTGTCGGTGCACGGGGATCCTGCTCAAGGCGGACGCGACCGATCATCGATGCGACTCCTCGCCGGAGCCGGCTTGTTCGTTTATTCGACGGCTTGGCCCGTCGCCGGCGGCGCTACCGATTGTGGGACAATGGAAAATGGCACGCTGTCGAATGGGCTTGTACACTTGCGGCCCCTTTTCGGGGGCAGGACATTGAGGACTGATCAGGCATGACCGACGTTTCTTTGGCGGCAGCTTTTCTGGCGGGGCTGGTTTCGTTTCTTTCGCCGTGCGTTTTGCCGCTGGTTCCGGGCTACATCTCGATGCTGTCGGGCATCGGTATGGAGCAGTTGCGCCAGGGGCAGCAGCCTCGTGCCGGGCTCTTTGCTTCGGCCTTGGCGTTCGTGCTGGGTTTTTCGGTGGTGTTCATTTCGTTCGGCGCTTCGGCCAGCGCAGTCGGATCGTTCTTGCGGGAACATCGCGGGACGCTCGCGCCCATTGCGGGCGCGCTGATTCTGCTGTTCGGGTTGCACTTGTTGGGCGTCCTGATCAAGCTGACGGTTCGCGTGGGGTTGATCCTCGGGGTGTTGCTCGCTGTTCTCGGCGTCATCGCGCTGGTGCGGGGCGGCACGCTGTTTGCCGGACTGGGTGCAGTGCACTTCTTTTCGCTTTCGATGATTGGGTTTTTCGGGCCGGCGATGACGCGCTGGCTGAATCGCGATGTGCATCTCCGCAGCGGAGGTACGCAGCCGGGCATGTGGAGTGGCTTTCTGCTGGGATTCGCGTTTGCGTTTGGCTGGACGCCGTGCATCGGGCCGATTCTCGCCACGGTGCTGGCATTGGCGGCGGCCAGCGACACCATCGCGCGAGGCGTTCTGCTGCTGGCGGTGTACTCGGCAGGACTGGCGGTGCCGTTTTTGCTGACCGCGCTGGGAATCGGCCAGTTCCTGAAGTTTTATCAACGCTTCCGAAAGCATCTCCACGCCGTCGAACTGTTCAGCGGCGCGCTGCTGTTGTTTGTCGGTGGATTGGTTTTTGTTAACCGGTTGACTTGGCTGGCAGGTAAGTTGAGTTTTCTGAATACGATGGTCTTGTGGCTGGAACGGTCGTTGACGGGGGCCAAGTAGGGCCGCTGCAAGGCGCGACTGGATTTGCCAGCCGCGTTTCTGAGAAAATGAGATTTGAGGGCTGAAATGAAGAAGTCCGTTTGGATCGTTATTGCGATATTGGTCGTGATCGTGGTTGCGGCTCACTACGCGGACAAGGCTACGCGCTTGCCGCACGTCACCGCTTCTGCGTCTCTTGCGAAGCCGGATGCGCCAGACGCGAAACCCGCGCCCGAAGTCACGCTCAAGGATTTGGACGGGAAAGATGTCAGCATCGCGCAGTACAAAGGCAAAGTGGTGCTGGTGAATTTCTGGGCGACCTGGTGCGAACCTTGCAAGGTAGAGATTCCGTGGCTGATCGAGATGCAGCAGAAGTATGCCGCCAAGGGATTCACCGTGCTCGGGGTGGCCATGGACGATGAGGGGCGCAGCGTTGTGGCGCCGTTCGTGCAGAAAGAAAAGTTCGACGTAAACAGTGGCCAATCCCAGATGAACTATCCGATCGTGATCGGCAACGATGCCGCGGCGGATAAGTTCGGTGGCCTGCTTGGGTATCCGACGAGCGTCCTGATCGGCCGCGATGGCAAAGTGATCAAGCGGATTACCGGCCTTATCAGCCCGGATGAGATCACCAGCATCATCGAAGCGCAGCTAGGAAAGGGATGAGTAGTGGGCAGTGAGCCGTACATAGTACGAAGAAAAAGATCGAAAGCTACCAGGATTTATGAGTTTGGCAGAAGTCGATTGATATCGTAGCGGAAGTCTACCGAGTCGCGAGCAAGCCCCCGCCGAACGAGCAGTATGGTTTAACCTTTCAGCTTCGCCGAGCGGTCGTTTCGGTACCGGCAAACATCGCGGAAAGATTTGGACGTTGGCGCTCCAACGAATTCTGATTCGCTCCTTGATCGGGAATAAATTGGCGCTGCTAAGCTCGGCAGGCACGAACCTGGCTCTGCAAATGGCTTCCTGAAATCGGCAAAATGATTTTTCCCTTACGGGACAAGCTCTCGCGTCGAAAATAAGTGCGCACAACCGCAATCTTCGCCTTCTACTCACTGCCCACTACTCAGTACTCCTCATTTCGTGTACGCTAAAATCATGCTGGACGAAAAAGATTTCCAACGAAAAGCTGATGCGACCTTTGAGGAATTGAAGAGTCGTCTACTCACGCTGGGCGACGCGCATGGCTTCGACGTCGAGGGGGAAAGCGGAAAGCTTGAAGTGATTTTTGAGGAGCCTGAAGAGGCCAAGTTCGTCATTTCGCCGAACACTCCGGTCCGGGAAATCTGGATTTCGGCGCTTTCCACGAGTTTCAAGCTGGGTTGGTCCGAGGCGCGAAACGCATTTGTCCTGGAAAAGACGGGTGAGGATTTGCACGGCGTGATGAGCCGGGTGGTTTCGCAGCAGTTGGGTGCGCAGGTGATCGTTTGAGACTCGGCGTTGCGCTTCTGACGAGCGCGCTCTTCTGCGCGGCGCTACGTGGCGGCGGCGCCGCCAGCGCAGGTGCCTTCCGGCCGCGAAGTGGTGTCTCCCAGCGCGTTCGCTTCGTTTGATCCCGTCGCCCGCGGCGGCGTTTTTCAAATCGCGGTGGTGTTGAAAATACGCCAAGGCTTTCACATTAACGCGAGAGAGAAATCGGCGGAATACCTGATCGCCACCGATCTACGCACGGAGGCCCCCGCGGGATTCAAGACCGGCGATGTGACCTATCCCAAGGGCGAGCTACATACATTTTCTTTCTCAAACAAACCGCTCAACGTTTACGAAGGCAAAGTCGTTCTCCGCATGGATGTCACGGCGCTGCCGAATGCTCCGCCGGGCGCGCAGCACATTCCACTGAAGCTGCGGTATCAGGCATGCAGCAACGAAGTCTGTTTGCCACCCGTGACGCTCGATGTCGACGCGCCCGTGACGGTCGCTTCGGCCGCAACGGCCGCGCGGCCCGCACATCCCGAATTGTTCCAATCACAGCCCTAGTGCATCTAACTCAAATCGTCAGGTTCGCTGCTCAAGGAGCAATTCTTGCCCGTTGATTCCCGTCCGCGTCCCAAGTGGCCGTACGTTGCCGGCATAGCGGCAGGTCTTCTCGCCGGGTTGATCCTGTTCGTTTTTTTTCGGACGCGCAATATTGAGGACCGCACGCGTGATTGGATCGTCGGGGAATTGCAGCGTCGCTTCAACAGCGACGTCGAACTGGAAGAACTCCACGTAAAGATCCTGCCGCAGATGGGCGTTAATGGCGGAGGCCTGTCGATCCGCTATCACAATCGTCGCGACCTGCCGCCGATGTTTCACGTGCAGAAATTCTCTTTTAATCTTGGCGTGCTCGGTATTTTGCGCGCTCCGCGCCATATCGCGGGCATTTACGTCGAGAACATGACGATCACGATTCCGCCGCGCGGTGAAAAGAAAGAGCCGGCGGCGCCCGCTTCGGAAAAGAAGAACCTGCCGACCGCCATCGTCGATGAAATCGTTTGCAATGATACCGATCTGGTGATCGTGCCGAAGAAAGAGGGCAAAGACCCGCTCGATTTCGACATTCACGACCTGGTCTTGAAATCAGTGGGCGCCGGCAAGCCATTTGACTTCCACGGAAACCTCACCAACGCGAAGCCGCAAGGGGAAATCGCCACGAAAGGCACGTTCGGTCCTTGGAACGCCGACGAACCTGGCGACACGCCTGTCACCGGCAACTACACCTTCACGGATGCGGATCTCGGCCCGCTGCCGGGGATCGCCGGGACGCTTTCCTCGACGGGCGACTATCACGGGCAATTGAACGAAATCGAAGTCGAAGGCAAGACCGATACGCCGAACTTCTCGCTCGACCCTGTGGGGCATGCAGTACCGCTGCACACGGAATTCTCGGCCACGGTAAACGGCACGGACGGAGACACCTACCTGCATCCGGTGCGCGCGATGCTCGGCCAGTCTCTGATTATCGCCGAGGGCAGCGTGGTTCGGGTGCCCGCGAAACAGGGCCACATCATTAAACTAAATATCAGCGCGCCGAACGCGCGCATCCAAGACATCCTGAGTCTGGCGATGAATTCCGACAAGCCATTTTTGACCGGTCCGGCGAAGATCAATGCGAAGCTGCTTTTGCCGCCCGGCCGGCAGAAGGTTTTGGAGAAAATGATTCTGGACGGGCAGGTCGGCGTAGAAAACGCGCAGTGGGCGAGCCCGGAGATTCGGGACAAGCTCGCGTCGCTTAGCCGCCACGCGGAGGGCCAGCCGGAGAATGAAGAGGCGGGCAGCTCGGTTTCGGATTTGCGTGGCGATTTCCGGCTGGAGAAAGCGATCATTCAGTTCCGCAAACTGAGTTTCGGCGTACCCGGCGCGCAATTGAATTTGGAAGGCAAGTACGACATCGGAGAAAGCAAACTCGATTTCAACGGGCAGCTCCGCTTGCAAGCCAAGCTTTCGCAAACGGTTACCGGGAAAAAGTCATTCTTCCTGAAAGCGGTGGACCCGTTTTTCAGCAAGGAGGGGGCTGGCACGGTGCTACCCATCACCATCACCGGCACACGTCAAGCTCCGGTGCTGGGCGTGAGCGTGTTTCACAAGACGATCAAGAAGCAGATGGGCGGCGACGACAAGGAACAAAAGCCTAGCGGGAAACGCTAAAGATCAGACTGCACCAGCCGCGCGCAGGCGGCGTACGACGCGCTCTTGTCCGAGCACGACCATGGTCTCGAATAGCGGCGGCGCCACGGCTTGCCCCACAATAGCCACACGCGTCGCGTTGATCAGCAGACCGGCCTTCACGCCTTCGGCCTCCGCCAGAGCGCGCAGCGCGTGATCGCAAGCATCGTGATTCCACTCCGGCAGCGCGGCGAGCGAGTCGGCGAGCTTCGCCAGCAAGTCCGGCACCTTGGGGTCTTTCCAGAATTTCGCTTTCCCGGCCTCTTCGATGGGAAACTCGTCGCTGAAAAAGGCGCGAGACCACGACGAAAAATCCGGCAACAGCCGGATTCGCGGGCGCAACAAATCCACGGTCTTCGAGAACCACTCATGTCCGGCGCTCGCAGCCCATTCTGGTTTCCACAAGCCGCTGCGCTTCAGTTCTGCTTCCACCTCGGGCAAAAGATCCTCGATCGGCAACTTCTGCAGATACTGGGTATTGAACCATTCCAGCTTCGGCCGGTCGAACACACCGTTGGTGCGACTGACACCAGACAGCGAAAATTTCTCGATCAGATCTTGCGTGCGCAGGAATTCCGCGTCCCCACCCGGCGCCCAACCCAGCAGCGCCAGAAAATTGCGAAACGCCTCGGGGAGAAAGCCTTCGGTCCGGTACATATTCACGTCGGTTGCACCGTGCCGCTTCGAGAGCCTGGATTTATCGCTGCCCAGAATGAGAGGCAAGTGCGCAAAGACGGGCGGTTCGGCCCCCAGCGCGCGATACAGCAGCACCTGCTTCGGCGTGTTCGAGAGATGGTCCGCACCGCGAATCACGTGGGTGATCCGCATGTCGATGTCGTCCACTACCGCGCTTAACTGGTAGGTTGGCATGCCCCACTCCTCGCCGTCTTTTCCAGAACGCAGCAGCACGAAGTCCTCGATCTCTTCGTTTTCAAACTCGCGATGCCCGAACACCTCATCGGAGAAAACGGTCTTGCCCGCCGGAACCCGAAAGCGAATGGCCGGTTTGACACCGGGCGTAGACGGCTTCCCATCGCGGCAAGAGCAGCGGACGATGCGCCGCACTTTCTCGGTGCCGGCGCCGCCTTCGGCGGCGTGATCTCCACCGGCATATTTTTCGGCGGCGCAGTAGCACAGGAACGCGCTGCCGTTGGCCAGGCATTTCTTGGCGGCTTCGCTGTACAGGCTAAGGCGCTGCGACTGGTAAAACGGGCCTTCGTCCCAATCGACGCCCAGCCAGGTCAGGCCGTCAATAATGCCCTGCACCAGCTCCGGCTTATTCCGCTCGGCATCGGTATCTTCCACGCGCAAGATCATCGTTCCGCGCTGCTGGCGAACGAACAGCCAGTTGAACAGAGCGGTGCGCGCGCCGCCGACGTGCAAATAACCGGTTGGCGAAGGTGCGAACCGCACACGCACACTGCTGGTTGCCTTTTTTTGTGATTCCATCGTCGTTTGAGGCGTCTAAAGCGCGAATTTGAACACTTCAGTGTAGCGAAAGGCGCTCCTACCGTCCAACCGGACCCGGGAGTGAGGCACCGTCTTTCGAGCGCCTCCAGCAGTGTGCTTCAGTAGTACTCCCCCTACCTGCTGCCTCTTTAGCCACCAGTACGCCGGTACGGTTGCCCGCCAAAAAATCTGTGAGCCATAATCTAACGCAAGTACTTTGTTTTGTGCGGCGAAGTCTGGCTGCCTGCGGTGCTTCGGCACCCGCACGCGCTTCGGACGGTACGGGTCTAAGACACGCATCATTTGTTTTTGGTTCGATCTTGGCGGGTAGGCACGCCGCCGGCGCGATCGACGGAGAATTGGTTCGACCCTTGACTCACGAAAGCTTCATTGCATTGGCTCTGCTAGCGGCAACCTCTCTGGTGGCCGGCTTCTTCGCGTATATCTACAACCTCAAGAGGCAAATCTACCTGCTGCTGTGGACCGGCGGCTGGAGTCTGTTCGCACTACACTACCTGAGTTCCGCGCTCTCCTGGTGGATCCCAGGCAGCGACCTCCAGAAATCGCTGAATCATTGGCTTTACGCGCTCGCCGCGTTGTGCTTCTTTCTGGGCGCGCAACTTTATGCGCAGCGCAAGCCGTGGATCGTGCCCTGCGCCGTAGCCGGTGGTGTTCTGGGGCTCCTGGCAGCGGCAAATGCACTCCATTTTTTCACGGTCGTTCCGGTTGTAATCCCCTCGATGTTGCTGTTCGTCGCGGTGGCCGGCGTTTTTTGGCTGGAGAGCCGGCGTCAGGAAACGCTTGCCGACCGACTGCTGGCGATATCTTTTTTCGCGTGGGCGATCCTTCGTTTCACGGTCTTTCTCTTGTCTCTCCGGACCGGTGGAGCGGATCCGAGCGATCTCGGCCCGATCGCGGCGGTGCCTTCCGCGTTCGTCGCGATGCTCATGGTCATGGCTACCTACGAAGAAGAAAAGCGCCGCATTGAACGCAACATGCTCGCGCTGTCCAACTTGAATCTGGCCACGTCGAGTTTTGTCGGGGGTGAGATCCAACGGATGCTGTCGCAAGCGCTGGATCGTGTCCTCGGGGTCGTACGATTGCCCGCCGGCGCATTGTTCCTGCATCACGGGGACCCCGAGGGCCCGACATCGGTGGTTGCCGCGGGTCTGAATGACGACTTCTGCCGCGTCGCGCAGGAGGAAGGACTAGACGATTATCTGGTGAGTCTGGTCGCGCGTCTGGGAGGGCTTCTTGGCTTCCGCGACCTGCGAGACTCGTCGCTCGCGGCCCTTGAGAAGGAAGAATGTATTCGACGTTTCCGGCAGTTGGCCCTCGCGCAAGGACTTCGCAGCGTGGTGATCATCAGCTTGCAGGCCAAGGAGCAAGCCTTCGGCGTTCTGCTGCTGGGCACGCCAGACAACCGGCGCTTTACTCCCGCCGAACTGCGATTGCTTCTCGCGCTGGGTCACCAGATCGGCATGGCCGTCGAAAACAGCTATCTCGTGCAGCAAACCTCTCGCCGGTCTGAAGAGCTTCACGTCCTGAATGAAATCGGCCGCGCGCTGAGCTCCACGCTGAACAAAGAAGACCTGCTGCGCAAAATTTGGGAAGAGCTTCGCCGGCTGTTCGACGTGGAAAATTTCTATATCGTGGGGCTCGACCCATTGCGCGACGAAGTCATCTTCGACCTGGAGATCATCGATGGCACGCGCATGCCCAAGCGCACGCGTCCAGCCGGCAATCACTTGAATGAGTATGTGATTCGAACGCGACAACCCGTGCTCATCCGGGAAGACTATCTCGTCGAAGTTCAGAAACTCGGCGTCGAACCGATTCGTTCCAAGGGATGCTTGTGCGTCGTGCCGCTGGTTGCCTACGATCACGCCATCGGCGCCATGGGCGTTTTCTCCGATCACGATCACGCCTTTGACGAAGGGCATCTAGAGTTGATGCGCGTTCTGGCCAGCGAAGCGAGCATCGCCATTGAAAACGCTCGCTTGTTTCACGAGGAGCGCACCAAAGCGCGCCATCTCTCGCTGTTGAACACCATTTCGCGAAATGCGATCGCCACGCTCAATCCCGACGAGATGCTCGCCAAGATCACCGAGCAGCTGGAAAGCGGCTTGACCCACGATCACATCGGCATCGGTGTGCTGGATTACTCCACGCGCGAATTGGTTATCCAAGCCGAATCCGGCGCGCGCCGGGGCGCGGTCGGCCAGCGGGTTCCACTGGGCGCCGGGCTCGCGGGCCATGTCGCACGAAACGGTCAGATGGCCGCGTACAGCGCCGCTAACCCCGCGAATGCCGCACTCAAGCCGATGCTGCCGGATTCCCTGGCAGCGATCGCGTTACCCGTGTTTTACGCTGAGCAACTTCACGGCATTCTCTACGTAGAATCCTCGAAGCAAGTGGATTTCTCCGAAGAAGAAGTTCTGCTGCTACGCACTCTGGCGGACTTGATCGCCGGCGCTCTGCATAATGCGCTCACGTTCCAGAAAGCACAGGAACAAGCCATCACCGACGGGCTCACCGGAGTGAAGACGCACCGCTTCTTTATGGAAGCGCTCTCGGCCGAGTGGAAGCGTTCCACACGCGCAGGCCGCGCCTTTGCGCTGGTCTTGATGGATCTGGACCGCTTCAAGTTCGTCAACGATTTCTACGGCCACCTCGAAGGCGACCTGGTTCTTCAGCGCGTAGGACATATTCTGGAAACCAACTGCCGCCGCTCCGACGTAGTGGCACGCTACGGCGGCGATGAATTCGTCATCCTGATGCCCGAAACCAACATGGAGCATGCCCGGCAGCTGGCGACCAAGTTGCGCGGATGGGTTTCGGCCGACCCGCTGCTCCGCGAGAAAAATATCAGCGCCAGCTTCGGAATCGCCTGCTACCCGCTTCACGGCTCCACGCCACAGGAACTAATCCAGGTCGCCGACGCGTCCATGTATCTTTCCAAGCACCAAGGCGGGAACGCCGTCTCCACCGCCGATCATTTCGATCCCAACGAAGCCAAGAAGTGGAAGCGCGACGTCCTGGAAGCGTATCTCGGCGTCACGCTCAAGCGGCTGTTCTCGACCGGCCCGGAAGCTTTCGAAGAGATTTACTCGCGGCTGAAGCAGTTCACCGAGTCTCTGGCCTCCACCGAAGTCGCCACGGGCGCCGCCGAGACCTCCGAGATTCCGCAAGCGCTGCCGCAAGCGGTCCTGGATACGGTCACGTCGCTGGCTTTCGCCATCGACGCCAAGGACCACTACACGCAGGGCCACTCACAAAAGGTCTCCGCCTACGCGGCGCTGATCGCCGAGGCTCTCGGCATGAGCGATGTCGAAGTGGAGGAAGTGCGGCTGGGAGGAGTTTTGCACGATATCGGCAAGGTCGCCATCCCAGAAAATATCTTGAACAAGAGCGGCCCGCTCAATCCCGACGAGTGGGACACCATGAAATCTCACGTCACGTTTGGCGCGAAGATTCTCGACCCGCTGACGCCCCTTGTGCGCATTCGCGAGATGGTCCTGCACCACCACGAATATTTCGATGGCTCCGGCTACCCGGACGCGTTGATCGGCCAACAGATCCCGCTGGGCGCGCGCATTATCGCGGTGGCCGACGCCTTCGACACCATCACCAGCGATCGCACCTACAAAAAAGCCCGCGCCGCCGCCGAGGCCCTCGCCGAACTCGAGCGCTGCTCGAACGCGCAATTCGATGGCAGCATCGTCGCGCTGTTTGTCAGCACCATGCGGCAGCTCCCCAACCCCATAATCGAAGTCGCCTCGCTCGCCCGCAATTCGTAAGCTCCAAGGACCGCTCAAACAGCGAGGGCGAGACAACGGGCCGACGGCTGCCGATCTGCGTGTGGGCGGTTGTGTTTCAGTCCGTGGAGCAACTCGCGGAGGCGCTTGCGGGCTTTGTGCAGTTGCGATTTCGAGTTTCCGATCGAGCAGCCCAAAATCTCGGCGATCTCGTTGTGCTCGTAGCCGTGGACGTCGTGCAGCAGGAACATCCGCTTGTAGCCCTCGGGCAGTTGTTCCACGACGGTTTGCAGGTTTACGCGATCGAAGACACCCGTGAGCCGCAAGTCCGGGCCACCGATTTCCCACCGTGGCGCGCTGTCCTCGTCATTGATCCGGGTGATCTCGTCGAGCGACGCAACAACTGCTTTCTTGCGACGGAAACTCATCAGCACCACGTTGGCGGTCAGCCGGTGCAGCCACGACGAAAACGCCGATTCGCCCCGGAAAGTGTGGATTTTGCGGAACAGCTGGAGAAAGGCTTCTTGCGCCAGGTCTTCCGCTTCGACCGGATCGCCGAGCATGCGCAGGCACAGTGAAAACACCCGCCGCGCGTGCAGTCGATAGATCTGGTCGAAAGCGCCGGCGTCGCCTTGTTGCGCCAGCCGCAGCGTTTCATTCAACGAGGCGTTGTCGGGCTTTCTTTGCCGGGTTTCGGCCGGCGTGCTTTCCAGTCTGGCGGCTAGGTTGCGCTTTTTTGTAAAACGGCTTTCTGGACGCGACACGCGACACGCCAAGGTCCGCTTCGAGCCGCGCGGCTGGTGTCCTGGCGCGATACGAACTGGTTGCCGTATTCATAGTCGCTCGGGCCTTTCTGGTCTTCGAGCAAGCGCCTTTGTCAGCTCGCTCCTACCCATGGCAGGATCGCGCCAACGGACGGCGGCCTTGTCATGGAAGGGTCATACGCATGTCATCTTTGTGCGCCATTCCAGTCCACACTAGACAGAATCGGGTGCACCGCGCTCGTTTTTGATATACTTGACAGAGTCAACTATCTGGAGGAGACGGACACGCACCCGGTTCCCTTAGGAGGTCGTCGCAATGCCCGCGGAGAATCTTGACGAGCGCACCAACGCCGTGCGCCGCTTCAACCGCTTCTACACGCGCCAGATCGGTTTGCTGCAGGAGGGATTGCTCGATACACCATTTTCCCTGACCGAAGCGCGGGTCCTCTATGAATTGGCGCACCGCCACAAATTGACCGCAGCGGAGATAGGTAGCGAGCTTGGACTCGATGCCGGCTACCTGAGCCGGATACTGGGGAATTTCGAGAAGCGCAAGCTGGTCGAGAAGACCCTCTCGGAAATTGACCGGCGGCAAAGCTTCCTCACGCTGACAAAGCAAGGCCGGAAGATTTTCGCGCCGCTGGAAACGCGGTCCAAGGCGCAGGTCGCGGCGATGCTGGGTATCTTGCCCGAAGCCGACCAGCGCCGCTTGATCGGTGCGATGGAAACGGTCCAGGGCCTGCTTGGGAAATCGACCGAGTCGGCCGGCTCAAGCGGCGAGCAGTACTTGCTGCGGCCTCACCAACCCGGCGACATGGGCTGGGTGGTGCACCGCCACGGCGTACTTTATGCGCAGGAGTATGGTTACGACGAAACGTTTGAGGCGCTGGTCGCTGAGATTGTGGCGAAGTTTATCCAGCACTACGACGCCAAGCGCGAACGGTGCTGGGTTGCCGAGCGCGAAGGAGAAATCGCCGGATCGGTTTTCCTCGTTGCGGAATCGAAGACCGTAGCCAAGCTGCGCTTGTTGCTGGTCGAGCCTTCGGCGCGCGGATTGGGCATCGGCGCGCGCCTGGTCGCCGAATGCGTGCAATTTGCGCGTCGAGCGGGCTACAAAAAGATCGTGTTGTGGACGCAAAGTGAGCTCGACGCCGCGCGTCACCTCTACAAGAAAGCCGGTTTCCATGTCATCGAGAAAAACCATCACCACAGCTTCGGCAAAGACTTGACTGCCGAAACATGGGAGGTCGCTCTGTAGCCTCGGGCGCTAAGGCGTTCCGCTTTCCTGCTATGCTTTTCTGGAAAACCCAGGAGGGCGTCCATGCAGACAGCGCAAGTCCAGTGGATCGGAGAGCAGAAATTCGTGGCGATCAGCCCGTCCGGGCATGCCATGACCATGGACGCCGATGGGAAATCGAACAAAGCCCCGACGCCCATGGAGTTGCTGCTCATGGCGCTGGGCGCCTGCACGGCGGTCGACGTTGTCATCATCCTCGAGAAGAAACGGCAAAAACTGGAAGCGCTGAACGTAGTCTGCTCGGGCGAGCGCGCCGTGGATTCCCCGAAGGTATGGACGAAATTCGAGCTGCTGTATCAGCTTCGCGGAAAGGTTGACGATGCCGCGGCAAAGCGCGCTATCGAACTGAGCGAGGAAAAGTATTGTTCCGTGTCCGCTATGCTGAAGAAAACCGCTACACTCACGTGGCGTTATGAAATCCTTCCGCCGCACGGTTGAACGCTTCTTGTCACCTCTTGGCGGCATCGAATAGAATTCAGTGTTCTTGAGCAAGTGACGAAGCCCAAGGAGCGCCATGTCTCATCGCATCGCGGCCAAGATTACCGGCGTCGCGGGTTACGTTCCGCCCAAGGTGCTGACCAATGCGGACCTGGAAAAAATGGTGGACACCAACGACGAGTGGATCCGGACGCGCACCGGAATCCGCGAACGGCACATCGTCGCGAACGGCGTCGCAACCTCAGACATGGCTACCGAAGCTGCCAAGCAGCTTCTGGCGCAAACCAATACCGATCCTGCCGAAATCGATCTGATCATCATCGCGAGCGTCACGCCCGATATGTTCTTCCCCGCAACCGCTTGCCTGGTGCAGGACCGCCTGGGCGCAAAGAAAGCGTGGGGGTTCGATCTTTCCGCGGCTTGCTCGGGATTCGCGTACGCGCTCACGGTTGGGGCCCAATTTGTGGGCTCCGGCACGCACAAGAAGGTACTAGTGATCGGCAGCGACTCGATGAGCAAGATCCTCGATTACAAGGACCGCGCGACATGCGTGCTATTCGGAGACGGCGCCGGGGCTGTGCTGCTCGAGCCTGCCAAAGACGGCGAAGGAATTCTGGATTTCGAGCACGACGTTGATGGCGCCGGCGGAAATTATTTGTACATGCCGGGCGGTGGATCTCTCAACCCTTCGACGCGGGAAACTGTCGAGAAGAATATGCACGTGGTGCATCAGGATGGCTCGCAGGTTTTCAAGTACGCGGTACGCCGCATGGCAGAGCTGGCGGCTTGCCTTCTGAAGCGGAACGGATTTACCAGCGACGACCTGGCGCTGGTCATTCCGCATCAAGCCAATTTGCGCATCATTCGCGCGATGCAAGAGCGCCTCGGGGTAAACGACTCCAAGGTGATGGTGAACATCGATCGCTACGGCAATACGACGGCGGGCACGATCCCGCTGGGAATGCGAGACGCGGTGGCTGAGGGGCGTTTGCGGAAGGGCGATCTCGTACTTCTCGCCGCGGTTGGAGCTGGGTATACCACCGGGGGTGTTTTGCTGCGTTGGGCGTTTTGACGGAGAAGTTGTGGGCAGTTCGTTGTGAGGTTCTGGTTTGACCTTGGTCGCTGAGGCGCAGCCGTGCTGCGGCCGGACAAGAGCAATCGTGGTGTTTTATTGGATCATTGCCACGGAGGGGCCGGGCGGAAGCCCGGCGCCTACATTTGGCTCTGACGTTGGCAGAGTCGTTCGGGCTGGCGATTTTCTTATTTTGTGGGTTGCGGCGGTTCGAATAGTTGTAGATTTTCGGCCTTCCAGCGCATGGCTGCGTAGATTCGGTTGCGGCCGCTGGGGTGATCGAAGAAGACCCATTCTTCGATGGGGCCAGGACTCATCTTGCGGTATTCACCTAGATGAATGTCGGATTGCGCTTCGCCGTCGGGCTGACGGCTGGTGTTGATGCCGTACATGTCGGCTTCAAATTCTTCGGTGCGCGTGTGGGTGTTGAGGATCGGTGTCAGCACGAAGAAGAAGATCGAGCCGAGCAAAAAAACCAGCGGTAGCACCGCGGTGTCGCCGATGCCGCGAATCTGCCAGCGTTCACCCCAGCGAGCGAGACTCCACTCCAGCGAGCCTGCGGAGAAAAGCAAACGCGACGACGATGACGATGAAGAAAAAAGTAAAGTCTTTGTAGATGTGGTGCATCACGTAGTGGCCCATTTCGTGGCCCATCACCGCCTGGATTTCTTCGGGGGAGCCGCGGCGCAACAAGTTGTCGTTCAGAGTGATGCGCATGGTGTTGCCGAAGCCGCTGACGTTGGCGCTCATGCGGGTGGTCTGGCGCGACGCATCAATTTCGTAGACCTTGTCGGCGGGAATGCCGTTGGCTCGGGCCATGCTCAGGATCGGCTGGATAATGTTGGGGGTCGTCGAGCGGTTTGAGATTGTTGAAGATGGGGACGATAAAGACAGGCGCGATCAGAACGACGAACGCCAGGAGCACGATCGAAACGACCGAGCCCCAGATCCACCAGGTGCGCGGCATGCGGCGGACGACCCCGAATAGAACCATAGCGAAGAGGCCACCTAGCACGATACCGACGAGCAAGCCCTTGAATTGATCGACCATCCACGGTCCAAAAGTTTGCGTGGCGAGGCCATATTTGCGCTCGCGAAACAAGCCTTCGTAAACTCCGAGAGGAAATCCGAGAAGGAATGTGACGACGGTGAATTCCGTCCAATAAATCAACGTTTGCAGCGGCTTGAAACGGGTCAAGCGTTCGGCGAAATCGCGCATGGCGGCTGACCACCGGAAGCGCAAGAGCAGGATGTAGATGATCGCGCCCATCAGGAAGTCCCACAGGATCAACCAATAACCTCCTTCAAAATAGGCGTTGGAGCGGGCGGTGGCGTCCGCGGGAATCTGCGCGAGGTAGGCTTCGGTGGCGGCTTCGGCGCTGAAGTGGTCGGAGGGTCGGGCTTCGGGCGGTACGGTGAGCACGGAGGGCATGACGGTTGCGGGCTTGGCGCCGGGCCCTGGAGCGTTTTGCGCGAGAGCGACGAGACCGCAACAGGAAAGTGCCAGGCCTAAGAACGCCGATCTTAATTTCATAGATCACCGAAGGAAGAATTGCTGCTGGGGAATATACGCGGGAAACGTCGATTTGGTCTCAGCGTTTTTTTGAGAAAAATGACGGGTTGATGAGGAGGAGGATTTGTCCAGAGGTCCCGGTAAAGGGGTTTTCGGACAGCGAACCATGGGCGCGCCGGGCTGAAGCCCGGCGCCTACATGAGAGTCAGGCGCATTGGTCGGGCGCATCGGGAACGTCCGGTGGGACTTGTGATTATTGCGGCGCTTCGGACTGGGTTTGCACGGCGCCGTGTTGCTTGGCCCAGGGGACGAAACCTTCTGGTGCGTTTTTCACACCGTAGAGATTCGCGTTTTTGACGCTGGCCAGATCGCGCCAGTGGAGATTTGCCAGGTTGGCGTCGGTTAAATCGGCGTCCGTGAGAGTTGCGCCGGAAAGGTCGGCGCCATTCAGATCGGCGCCGGTCAGGTCGGCCTCTTGGAGATCGGCGCGCTGAAAACCAGCGCCTTGCAGATGGCTTTCGCGAAAATTGGCGGACTGTAGGTTGGCGTCGGAGAAGTCGGCGGAATTGAAATTGCTGTCGCGCAGGTCTGCGTCGCTGAAATTGGAACGCAGCAGGCGTGCGTGCTCGAGTTGGACGTTTTGCAGGAACGCTCCGGAGACGTCGACGCCGACCAGAGGAATGCGGTCGTGGTTGAGTTCCTGGAGGGCTTCGATGCGGCCTCCGCTGCCGCCTTTACCCTGCGCGGTGTTGATGACCTGCCACGCTTGATAGTGTTTTTGTTTGAGGCGGTCGCCGGACTCGGAGAAGTAGAAGATGACGGCGATGAGCACGCTGAAGCCTTCGAGATATTCGAGGACGTCGAGAAAGGTCCACCGGCTAAGGGCAAAGGCGATCCATTCGAGAATCCACTCGAAGACCCAGAATGGTGTGGTCCATATATGCTTTATGCGTTGCCTTCGAACCGGCCAGGGATCGGGCCTCTCTCTGTGAATCCTGATTTTCATAGAGGAGAGTTTACAGTCGCGAGTTTAAAGTTGAAAGCGAGCGGGAAGAGGCAGGCGTGACGGGTAATTTCATCGCGGTGACCTGCAAATGGTTTGAGAAAGCGGCCGCAAAAAAACCAGAAGAAAGGTTCAGACAAAATGTGGAGGCGCGTTCAGACACCTAAGGACAAAACTTCGCACTTGCGAATCCAGCGCGTTAGGCCCTCATTCGTAGTGGAGGGCGACGATGGGGTCAACGCGGGTGGCGCGGCGGGCGGGTATCGCACAGGCCACCCCGGCGACGAAGAGAAGGCAGACGGCGACCGCCACAAAGGTAAGCCAGTCGCTGGAGCTTACGCCGTAAAGTAACGAACCCATCAGGCGCGTTAACAAGAGCCCGGCGACGACGCCCGCCGCTACCCCTAAGCTTGCCGTCAGCATGCCTTCGCGAAGCACTAGACGCATGACGTCGGGCGGCTGCGCTCCCACGGCGATACGAATGCCGATTTCACGCGTGCGCTGAAGGACCGAGTAGGAAATTACTCCGTATAGACCGATCATCGCCAGAATCAGCGCGAGGCCGGCGAAACTCCCGATCAGCAGCGAGGGGTAGCTGCGAAGAAAAACCGAAGGCGCTTGTGCGGCGATTTGTTCAAAGGTGCGCGGCTGAATCAGGGGTAATCGGGGGTCGATGCCGCGGAGCACGTCGCGGGCGGTGGCGATGAATGCCGAGGGATCGCTTGCGGTGCGCACGACAAAACTCAGATAGGTGTTGCCGCTTCGCTCGTCTGGATCGTAAATGACCGGCGGCGGCGGGGCGTCGAGATCCACGAGTGCGGTATCGCCAACGACACCCACGATCTGGCGGAAGGGCTGCGTCGCAGTAAAGGTATAGCGAATGCGTTTGCCGATCGGATCGTCGTTCGGAAAATAGGTTTTCACAAAAGCGCGGCTGACGATGACAACTTCCGGAGCGCCGAGTTTCGTGTCGTCACGAGCGAAAAAGCGGCCTTGGACCAAGGGAATCTTCATAGCCGCAAAATAGTCGCGGCTGACCTCGACAAGGTTGCACTCATCCTCCTTGCCAAGTGCGGTGGGACGCCCCTCGATGAGGAAGCGGATCGTGTTGCCTCCTCCACTGACGGGAACGACGGTCGTGGTGGCGACATTCACCACGCCCGAAAAGTTGCGAAGGCGATCGGTGAATTCGCGAGCAAATTTATCGGCGCTGGAATTCAGGGAAGAATTGGCCTGGTCATTCGGATAGGAACTACCCGGCAGATTGATATCAAAAGCCAGCACGTTGCGCGAATCGAAGCCGCGGTCCTGTCGAAGCAGAGCGCGAAGGCTCTGGAGCATCAGGCTCCCGCCGACGAGTAACACCAAGGTAACGGCGATCTCCACCACGACGAGCGAATTGCGGAGACGCGCGTGATGACTCGAGCTCGTGCCGCCCCGGGTTTCGTGTTTCATGACGTCGTTCATCGATGATCGTGCGGCGGCGATCGCGGGGGCCAGCCCGAAAATGACGCCGGTGGCGAGAGTTATGACGCAGAGGAAGCCCAGGACAGGCAGACTGACTCCGGCAGAGAGCAGGTACGGCATCGCGAGGATCTGTGACTCGGGTATCGCGGCCAGGAGCAGAGTGACGCCCCATTTGGCGCCTACCAGGCCAACGGCAGCGCCCAAAAAGGAAAGCATAAGACTCTCGGAAAGCAACTGTGAGACGAGGTTGCGAGACGTCGCTCCTAACGCGGAACGCACGGCAAATTCCTTGCGCCGGCTAATCGAGCGCGTCAGGAGCAAATTTGCGACGTTAGCGCAGGCAATCAGTAGAACGAAACCGACGGCTCCGAGCAACACCAGCAACAGCGGGCGGATATTGCCCGAGATCCTTTCCCGGAAACCCGCCATGACGAAACCCATGGAATCGTCATCCGCAGGATACGCGCGCGCAAGCTGCGCGGTGATACCCACCATTTCAGCTCGTGCCTGTTCGGGCGAAACTCTGGGAGCCAAACGTGCCACGCCGCTCATCCATTGCTGGTTGCGGGCAATCAGAGGACCCGAGGCGTGCAAAGGCACCCACACCGGGGCCGATCTGACGGGAGCAAACTCAAAATCGCGCGGAAGAACACCCACGATGGTGACTGGCTTGCCGTCCAGCCGCATCGAGGATCCAATTACGTTAGGATTCGCGTGAAAATCGGACCGCCAGAACGCGTCGCTGAGGATGGCGACGTGGAGCTCGCCGGTTGGCAGGTCCTCACCGTCGAGAAAATCCCGCCCTAGCACTGGCTTCACCCCGAGGGTGGCGAAGAAATTCGACGTCACCTGCGTTGCTAGAACGAGCTTGGGCTCGCCGCCGGTTTCCAGGGTGAAGGCGTCTCCACCGTAACCCGCGAGAGACTGAAAACTCCTGGCGGCGTGCCTCCAGTCCATGAAATCGGGGTACGACGCTTGCGCGAAGTCCATGTTTGCGTGCGGGTCGCGTGACTCGCCGAGAAACAGGAGTTCGCTGGGGCGCTGGTAGGGCAGCGGGCGAAGGAGCGCCGAATAAACGACGGAAAAAATCGCGGTATTGGCACCGATGCCGAGCGCTAGCGTCAAGACAATCACGAACGCGAAAGCGGGGGTTTTTCGCAGGAAACGAACGGCATAGTGGAGATTTTGCTTGAGCATAGACGCACCTCCAAGACGGAGCTGGGAGCGAGCAGTGCAAGTCGCGTACCTTCGCGGTTACAGCTAAAGTTAGTCGCGAGAATGGCGTACCAATCTAAATTCGAGAATTTAGAAAAGTATGCGACCGTTCCTGGGAATGAGCACCGCGAAATCGGACATGCTGACGGTCAAATTTAACGGTGGAGAATGTCTTGCGGGTCATTGCACCGCGGTGACCGTTGTGCCGGGGCTGACGCTGGGGAGGGCAAGCCCAGCCGCTCTACAAGGGAAGGGCTGCGTCGTGCTCTCATGGGGTTCAGATTCGCGAGGGTTTCGAGCCATGGTAGGGCGAGAGGAATTCCTCGAACAGGAGCTGCGACAGGCTCGCGGGGTTGTGGCGGATGACTCCGTGTTCTTCAAGGAGATTGTCGAGGATCACGCGATAGCCAAGCTCCTGGAGATCCGCGAGATTGACCGAAACCGGCTCTGCGCCCTGGGCGCGGTAGCGCTTGGCGACCTCCGGCGAGATCGACTGGCGATTAGCGACCACCCAATCGATCACGCGGCGGGAGGTGTGCTGGCGGATGGCACGAAGATGGTCGGCGAGGGCGTAACCGGAAGTTTCCCCAGGTTGGGTCATCAGATTGGCGACGTACACGCGGGGCGCTTTGGACCTGGCGATGGCGTTGGCGATCTCTGGAATCAGGAGATTAGGGAGAATGCTGGTGTACAAGGAGCCGGGACCCAAAAGTATCAGGTCGGCTTCCTCGATGGCCTCCAGCGCTTTGGGTAAAGCGCGCGCTGAACGCGGTGAGAGCGCCAGCTTCTTGATCGCGGTGCGGCTGGCGGTGATGCGCGTCTCGCCATGGACGCGACGCCCGTCCGCCAGCGTGGCCACGAGCGAGACGTTCGAAACGGTGGAAGGGAAAATCTGTCCGCGGATCGCGAGTATCTTGCTGCTGACGCGGACCGCTTCTGCGAAGTCTCCGGTGACGTGGGTCAAGGCCGCGAGGAAGAGATTGCCGAAGTTGTGGCCAATGAGGCCGCGCCCGGCGTGAAAGCGATATTGGAACAGGCGGCCGAGCAGTGCTTCGTCTTGCGAGAGCGCCACCATGCAATTGCGAATATCGCCCGGCGGCAGGATGCGGTTCTCGCGGCGCAGGCGGCCAGAGCTGCCCCCGTCGTCGGTGACGGTAACGATCGCGGTTAGCCCGGCGATCGGGTGATGTTCGTCGGCGACTTCATCACGGCGGCGGACGACCAGATCCTTCAGGCCGCGGAGTAGTGTCGACAATCCGGTGCCGCCGCCGAGCGCGACGACATGGAGGCCGCGGGAACGCTTCGAATTGGGAGCGTTTTTTTTCACGCCAGACCGAGCACGCAGCATTCTACAGAAAACCACCAGATGCGGATGTCACAAAGAATCCGCGGGGGCTAATCCAGCAATCGGCGATGGGCGGGTAAACTTCGGGAGATCGCGATGGCCAAAATAACGTACTGCCTGCAGATACAGACCCTTTTCTATTTCCTCGGACAAGCGCGCAGACTTGGAGGTTCAACGACAGCAACCTCAAAAAAGGGTCAGCCGGGTGAGCCCTCTTTCTCCGGATAGAGCATCTCGGTAAAGCGAGGGTCTTCCTGGAGGAATGCAAAGTCTTCGTCATTGCGGGCGTGGTAGCGATTCTCCGGACGCAGATCGATGGCCACCTTCAGGTTCTTCATCGCGGAGTCCGCTTCGCCGGTCAGGCAATCCAGAGCGGCAAGTGCGTAATGGATATAGTCGGCCTTTGGCGCGGTCTTGCGGGCTCGATCAAGGCTTTCGCGGGCGTCGTCCCAGCGGCCGATGTTCATCATGGCCACGCCACGCTGGTAGTGCTCGTCGGCGGTCTTGGGATTCTGCTCGTGGCTCGGCTTCATGCGCTGCTCGGCGATCTTCAAGTGCATGCGAGCGCGGTCAGCGAGCTCTTTGCTGGGTCCTTCAAGAACCTTTTCGAGCTCTTGCTTGGACTTCGCGAACTTCTGCTGGTGGAACAGGGACAGCGCCTCGTCATAGACCTTGAGCTGGGCTTGGACGCGGGGATCGACCATCTCGACGCCGCCACGCTGAGGAGGGTGTTGTGGAGTTAAAGGTTTTCTTTTCAATGATTTAGTCTTGCTGTGCATGGCGCTCTTGGTCCGCCCGGAACTTCCCGAATTGGGCTTGTGCGCCTTGGCCATGCCCGCGAAGATAACAGAGCAGGTTTCGCACGTCAACGCGTCTGGGGCTAACTACTTTGTCACGCGGTGCGTTATCACGTTGGCGCAGGGAGCAAAAATTATTCTACCCACGGAAGCCGCGACTCGCCGACACTAGAAGCGAGTATCGAACACGCGACATCCGATCGGTTGAAAGGGTGGCCTGCCTTTGGCGCGTGTGCTATAAATTTCTAACTAATTCCCGGATCAAGGACCGGCCAAAGACAAGTGCCTTTCATCAATTTTCCCGCGCGCGAAATTAATTGCAAACTGGTGTACTACGGTCCAGGTCTGGGCGGAAAGACCGCCAACCTGCAGTGGATCTACGATCACACCGGGCAAAACCAAAAAGGGAAGATGGTTTCCCTGGCGACCGAGACCGACCGTACGCTCTTCTTCGATTTTCTTCCGCTCGATCTGGGCACCGTGCGCGGGTTCAAGACTCGATTCCACCTTTACACCGTACCCGGGCAGGTATTTTATGAAGCCAGCCGGAAACTCATCCTGAAGGGTGCCGACGGCGTCGTCTTCGTTGCCGATTCCCAGGAGGAGCGCCTGGATGCGAATTTCGAAACCATGGAGAACCTGCAAGAGCATTTGAAAGAACACAGCCTGAATTTCGATACGATCCCGTACGTCCTGCAGTTGAACAAGCGAGATCTGCCCAACGCACTGCCGATCCCGGACCTGACCAAGCAGCTGCAGCGAAAGGGCGAGCCGGTGCTGGAAGGTGTGGCGGTTACCGGACAGGGCGTGTTTGAGACGTTGAAAGAACTGGCGAAGCTGGTTCTGGCAGAATTGAAGAAGAGCGGCTAAGCCGTCGATTTATCCCGCCGGATTGTTTCCTTCAAGTTCTTGACGACCGAAACGCAACTTCCACCGGCACAGCCACAGAAACGGGCGCTCCATCTTTCCCTGGAGCAGGCCGGAACTTCCAATCGCTGACGGTTTCGATGGCTTTCTCGGCTAACCCATAGCCCGGACTTTTCATGACGCTGATTTTTTCCGCGGTACCCTTGGCGGAGATCGTCACCATCAATACCACGGTTGCGGACTGAATCCTCGCTTTTCTGGCCTCGTCGGAGTACCCCGGCACAGGACAATAGGCGCACGATGGCACACCGACTCCCATAACCCCGGCGCCCACCGGCTTCGCGCCTCCGAGGTCTGCTCCGGCTGGGCTCAGCAAATCCAAAATCCGCAAGTGCGGCAACACTTGCGACGCGGTGGCGATCAACCCACCATCGGCCGCTCTTCGCAAGGTGACCGCTACAAGATACTGGTCTGCCGAAATCTCCACGACACCCGTGACGATGGTCTCGACGCCCCACGTGCTGCCGATTCGCCTCAGCGATTCGGGCGACGCAACATCCTCGGCGGATATTTTGGTGTCTGTCAGCTCGGCGCGGTCCAGAATCCGGAAATTCTTGGCTTTGACGAGCAGGTCGTCCGATAGCTTGCTGGCCAGATACCAACCGAGGTCTGATTTTTGTCCACTTGCGCTCAGGAAATCGACTACGGCGACCGACTTCGCGTCGGCTTTCGTGATCTCCGACGCCAGCCGCTCCGCAAGCTCGTCGAAGCTTAGGTGCTGCGCGAGGGCGGAGCCAGTCCACACCGCGCAGAAAAAAAACCCCAGCGCCACCCGAAATGGAGACCAGCCGGAATCGAGTCTCATGTCCCACCACCCGCAGATTCAGGAATCAAAAAGGTTTACGCGAAGCTGGCCAGCGCCGAAGAATCGGTCTCGAACGTGGGGATCGCCTCCACCAGGCGCGTCACCGTCAGTGCATCGCGCACTCGGCCGTGCCCGCAAACCAGGTGCAGCGCTCCGCCCTCTCTGGCCAATTGAATCGAACTGCGCACCAGCGAAGAAATCCCCGAGCTGTCGATCTGTGGCACGCCGTTGAGGTTGACGACCACTTTGCGCCCGCCGCCCTGCACAACCGACTGCAGTACTTCGGTGAGTTGTTCACTCGGGTCGCCGATGGTCAGCCGGCCGTGCACTTCCAGCGTATGCACGCCGTTTGCTTCGTGCACGGAGATTTCCATGGGTAGCCGTTCGGTCATTGGGAGGTCTCTCTCATGGAGCGTTCACGCCACCCGGTTCGAAGAAATTGCGCTTCGGCGGCTTCCTAGGATACTCCGGAGCTTCCCTTTAAGGGAACAACCCGCGCCGGAAAACTCGTTTGCTGGCATGCGTGGATTTCCCTTCGGAAGCCAGCACGGCATTATACGATGATAGCCGTGCGACACAAGTAGCGCGTGGCGAATACCGCGGCGCGATCCGCGAGATCCATTGACATGCTCCACGATCGGAACCAGGGTAATATGCCTGTATCACCAGGGAACGGGGTCCCAGACATGAATTACAACATTCCCTTCTTACTCCTAAGGCCGCTAGCCCTCCTGGCCGGCATTCTCTCGTTCGCGCCCTTTGGCGTGCTCCACGCGCAATTAGGAATTACCCCACCCCATACCCTCGAAAAGACCACGGATACGATCATCGAGGGTCGAGTCGATGTTAGCGTCCAGCAAGACACCGGTTCGCCATTTCTCAATCCCCTCGCTGTCACGCTGCGTTCCTTCGATATGACCGTCAATCTGACCGGTAGCTTCGAGCAAGTCGGCCGGACTTCTTTCAAAGGCATCCCCGCGGGCCAATACCAACTTGAGGTGAATTCTCCGGGATATACCACGGTGCGCGAGCAGGTCTACATCACCATGGCCGGAACCGTCCAAAGCGTCGTTGTGGCTATGATTCCGGAAGGCTCCGTGACCCTGTCTCGCACTCCGTCGGGCAAGGTCGTGCCTCCCAAGGCCATCAAGGAAACCGAGAAAGGTCTCCACGCCTTGCAGATCTCCAAGTTCGATGAAACGCAAACGCACCTGACGCGCGCTCTGGCGATCGCGCCGGATTTCCCCGACGGCAATTATCTGATGGGCGTGCTGCTGCTGCGGCGCAAAGAGTCCGGCAAAGCTTTGCCTTATCTGCAAAAAGCCGTGGACCTCGCTCCCAACCACGCTCCGGCATGGCTGGCGCTCGGTCAGGCTGCCTATCTTCAGCGCGATTATTCGCGCGCCACCGCCTCGCTCGAACGATCCCTGAGTGAACAACCGCGCTCTCCGCAGGCGGCCGTCGCGCAAGACCTGATCGCACGCATCCGCGCGTCAATTCCGCCCAAGGGAGGTGCCGCGGCAGCAAACACTTCGCCTGCGGATCCCGCCGGTGGCGCTGCTTTCGCGAATGCCGGCCAGGTCGCTTCGGCCGCGCTTCCAGACTTGCCGGAGCTTGCGCCCGTCACCGAAACCAACTGGATACCGTCCGATATCGATCAGGAAAAACTGGTGCTGGACTCCGCCGCCCCCTGCCGTCTGGACGACGTACTCCAGGCTACCGGCGATCGCGTCAAGGAACTGGTCGAAAATGTGGACCGGTTCACCGCGACAGAAAAAGTCGAGCATTACAGCCTGAGCCCTCTCGGTCTGCCAGTCTCCAAGCAAACCATAAAGTTTGACTATATGGTGGAAATCCGCCCGTTCGGCGCTCACGATCTGGATGTACAGGAATACCGCAATGGATCGGTTTCCGCGCAGCAATTTCCCGGACATATCGGCACCATTGGTCTCCCCACGCTAGCCCTCGTTTTCCATCCTTTTTACCAGGAGAAATACGAGTTTTCCTGCGAGGGCCGCGGAACGTGGCGCGGCAAGCCCGCTTGGATGGTCCATTTCCAGCAGCGAACTGACCGTAAAAGTGCAATGCTTGTCTATCGCGTTAGCGGCAAGTCCTTTGCGGTCGGATTGAAGGGTCGAGCGTGGATCGACACGGCCACCTCTCAAATCCTCGCCATAGAAACAGATACGATGAGGCCGGTGCCCGAGATTCGCCTGATGCGCGATCACCAACTGATCGAATACGGTCCGGTCGACTTCCGAAATAACACCATGCAGCTGTGGCTGCCAAAAAGCGCGGATTGGTACTGCAGCCTTTCCGGGCAGCGCTACCATCGGCGTCACACGTTCAGCGAGTTCTTGCTGTTTTCGGTGGATGACTCGCAAAAGATCAGCAAACCGAAGGAAACAAAACAGGAAACAAAAGAGGAGTCGGCCCCGCCGTCTTAGATTGCCTTGGGGCACGCCTTTTCTTGATCAGAAAAATCGATTTTGTGGATGAAAATTTCAAAGCATTCCCCGTTCACTCGCCGCGTATAATTCGCTTCGACAAAACGTTTGGTCCCCGGTAAAAACGGCCTTCATAACAGGGAAGTGGTCACTCTTGCGTGACCCAGAGGGTCGTCAATTTCAATCGCAGCGGAGCGGACATAAATTATGAAGCACGTGGTCGTGAAGTGTTGTTGTTTCTTCGCCATGTTGCTCCCGGCAGTTCCGCTGCTCGCCCAACAAACTCCTTCAGCACCAGCAACCACGTCCTCATCCTCGGTGGACGCTTCCAAAACCTTAAACGACAAGCTGGCGCAGCTTGATCAGCGCGTCACCGCCGCTCAATCTTCGGCCGACAATTCCTGGATGCTGGTCAGCGCCGCGCTCGTCCTGTTAATGACCGGCCCTGGCCTGGCGCTCTTCTATGGCGGCTTGGTGCGCCGCAAGAACATGCTCGCGATCATGATGCAGAGCTTCATGCTCATGGCCGTGATCTCGGTCTTGTGGGCGCTGGTCGGCTACAGCCTGGCCTTCGGCGGAAATGGTCCGGTGCTCGGGGGGTTCGAGCACGCGTTTTTGCGCGGCGTCGGCGCCGATCCGAATCCCGATTACGCCGGTACCATTCCGCAAGCAACCTTCATGATTTACCAGTTGATGTTCGCCATTATTACTCCCGCCTTGATCACCGGCGCGACCGCCGAAAGAATGAAGTTCAGCGGCACCGTGCTTTTTCTCACGCTGTGGTTTCTGGTCGTGTACGCTCCGCTCGCGCACATGGTTTGGGGCAAAGGCGGGTTCCTGAACGCGGCGCTGGGTGGGAAATTCCCGACCCTGGATTTTGCCGGGGGCACGGTCGTTCACATCAGTTCGGGTGTTTCAGCCCTGGTTTGCGCCTTGTATCTCGGGAAACGAACGGGTTTCCCCAAACAGCCCATGCCACCGCACAGTTTGGTGCTCAGCTTCGTCGGCGCCTGCCTGCTGTGGGTGGGGTGGTTCGGATTTAACGCTGGCAGCGCATTGGCAGCCAATTCCCTGGCGACCAGCGCATTCGTGGCCACGCACTTCGCCACCGCCGCAGCCGCAATCAGTTGGAGTGCTGCGGAATGGATCAAGAATGGACGAGCCAGCGCCCTCGGAGCGATTTCCGGGGCCGTCGCGGGACTCGTAGCCATCACGCCTGCCGCAGGATTCGTGGCACCCATGCCCGCGCTGGCAATCGGATTTATCGCCGGTCTGGTTTGCTATTTCATGGTTACGAAGGTGAAGTCCATGTTCGGCTACGACGATGCCTTGGATGCTTTCGGCGTTCACGGCGCGGGTGGCACGATCGGCGCTCTGCTGACGGGCGTATTTGCGCAACAAGTCGTCAATCCTATTTTCGGCGCCGGCAAACCGACCGGCGGCCTCGACGGCCATTGGGGCCAAGTCGGCAATCAACTTGTGGGCGTGTTGGTTGCCTGGGGCTTCGCGCTGGTCGGCACGATCGTCCTTCTCAAGATCACCGATATGGTCACCGGTCTTCGTGTGACCGAAGACCAGGAGATTGAAGGTTTGGACATTACGCAACACGGTGAAGAGGCTTACAACCTGGAACTCTAACGTAGACTGGGAGGGTTCGAGCGTTGCGACGCTGTGCAACGCCAATCGGAAGATTGGTGTTTCAGCTCGAACCACGCCGGGTCGCTTCGAGACCACGGCGCGACAAGCTAGAACGCGGGAGCGCAAATCTTCATGATGAAACTTGAGGCGATTATTCAGCCCTCGCGGTTCGAATCCGTGAAGGATGCTTTGCGCGAAGCAGGCATCGAAGGTATGACCGTAACCGAAGTTCGCGGGCATGGCCGCCAAAAGGGACACACCGAGGTCTACCGGGGCCGCGAGTATACCGTCGATCTCCTGCCCAAAATCAAACTGGAGATGGTGCTGCCCGACAAGCTTGTAAATACCGTTGTGGACACGATCCTGAAGACCGCGAAGACAGGAAAGATCGGCGACGGTAAAATATTTTTGTCGAGGGTTGACGAAGCGATCCGAATTCGCAACGAGGAGCGCGGCGAAAACGCGCTCTGATGACGACCGCAGCCCGTCCCGGTCTCCGTTCAGCTTTTCAGCCCGCTAGGACCATGCAAGGCTCTCTTACTCCCCTGTCCGTTCTCGGCCCGCAAGCTGACGACGAACGACAACGCATCCAGCAACAGTTCGATTCGGGTGTGGGCGCAAGAGAGACGGTGCTCGCCCTGTGTGCACTCGCGGACAACGCAATTCAGCAGGTTTTCGCCGAAGTTCTTCGCTCTCACAACATGCCTTCCGCGGGATTGTGCCTGGTGGCCTTGGGTGGGTACGGCCGGCGGCTTCTTTTTCCCTATTCGGACCTCGATATCCTGTTTCTTTTCGGCAACGAGAAAGCCGAGCAGGCTTTCCGGCCTCTGATTTCCGATTTTTCCCGCACGCTCTGGGACCTTAGCTTTCGCGTTAGCTCGGCTGGCCGCACGCTGGAAGAATGCAAACGCATTGAAGAAGACAATGTGGAATTTCATCTTGCGCTTCTCGATCGGCGCTTTCTTGCCGGTGACAGCGAGCTTTTCGATCGCTTGGATGACAAGGTGCTGCCCGGATCGGAACGACAGGCGCGGCCGTTTCTTCTCGCGCAACTTCATAAGCTCACCAAGGACCGTCTGACGCGCTATGGCAACACTATTTTTCATCTCGAGCCGAACGTGAAAGAAGCGCCAGGTGGGCTGCGCGACTATCAGGCCGCCATTTGGCTGCGCCAGATCGCGGGCGAGAAAAAGGAATTGTTGAACATCAGCGCCGCGGAAGAAGAATTGGCGTCGGGCGCAGTCGATTTCCTGAGCGCGATTCGCTGTTTCTTGCACTATAGCAACGCGCGGAACGACAATACGCTTACATATGAACTGCAAACCGCCGCGGCCGAACGTTCGCTCGGGGTTGCGGATGGAGTACCCCGCAACGCCGCGGAATGGATGCGCTTGTATTTCCGGCATGCACGCACGCTCAATCGTCTGTTGCTGCGTTATCTGGAACAGAAAGCCATCGTCCCGCAAACGTTGAGGCAGCGATTGTTCAGCGTGACTCGCGGCCCGAAATTTGAGCCGAGCAACGGCAAGCCTTTCGGCGTGCGCGACGGTTTATTTGAAGTGTTGAACCAGACTGCATTGTCGGATCGCGCTCTGATTTTCTCTCTTTTCACGGAGGCCGCGCGTACCGGTGTGCCCCTGAGCCGCCAAGCCGAGCGCTGCATCGCGTACATCATGCAGCATCCCGAACTCCCGGTGCGCAATGCGGAAATCACCTGGCCGGTGCTGCGCGAGATTTTGGGCGCCGACTATCCTGGCCTCGCGCTGCGTCCTATGCAACGCCTCGGGCTCCTCACCGAAATCTTGCCGGAGTTCAGCCGCATCGATTCGCTGGTTGTGCGTGACTTCTATCACCGCTACACGGTCGACGAACATTCGTTGCGTACCATCGAGCATTTGCAGGAGTTGGCCGCCCCTCCCGACGAACAAGGAGCTCATTTCGAACCTCTGTGGAAGACCGTCGAGCGCCGTGACCTGCTGATTTTTGCGCTGTTACTCCACGATATCGGCAAAGGCATGCCGGTGGAAAACCACGTGGCCGGAAGCCTGGAGGCGCTGGCCAGCGCGGCCAGACGACTCCACCTTTCCGAAGAAGAAACCACGGAAGTACATTTCTTGATCGAGCACCATCTCGACATGTCTGCGACAGTACAACGCCGCGACATTTTTGATCCCTCGACCATTTCGTCCTTTGCCGCATCCGTCGTCAACCAGGAACGATTGCAGCGGCTCTGTCTGTTAACCTACGCGGACATTCATGCGGTAAATCCGGAAGCCCTCACGCCGTGGAAAGCAGACATGCTGTGGCAGTTGTTCGTGGCCACGTCGAACCATTTCAGCCGTACCCTCGACCGCGATCGGCTGCACGCTCAAGACGAAGTTTCCTTGCTCGAGCAGGTGCGTGCGCAGTTCACCGGCTCGAGTACCGAACAAATCGAGCGCTTCCTCGAGGGATTCCCTCGGCGTTACCTCGCGGTCCATTCCGCGAGCGAAATCGCCGCACAAATGGTGATGTATCAAAAACTGCCCGCCGAGCCCGTGCAGACGGAATTACATTCCACGGGACATGCATTTTCGCTCACGCTGCTCGCGGCCGATCGGCCCGCGCTTTTCGCGACCATCGCGGGCGTACTCGCAGGCTGGGGCATGAATATCATCAAAGCGGATGCGTTCGCCAACGCGGCAGGAATCGTGCTGGATACCTTTCATTTCGCCGATATGCACCGCACCCTGGAGCTGAATCCCACCGAAATCGACAGATTCCGCCGTAGTTTGGCCGACGTGGTGAACGGAAAAGCTCCACTGGAGCCGCTGCTACAAGGCCGTGACACCGCCAGCCGGGCGCGACCTCCAAAGGTTACCGTCGAAACACAAATCAGCTTCGACGACAGTTCTTCGACGCATAGCACGCTTCTTGAAATCGTTGCACAAGATCGCCCTGGGCTCCTCTACGACGTCGGCTCCGCCTTGGCTGCGCTCGGTTGCAATATTGAAGTCGCGCTCATCGACACCGAAGGTCAGAAAGTGATCGACGTCTTCTATCTGACCGATCAAGGCAAGAAACTTGGCGTCGAGAAACAAACTTTGCTCCGGCGAGCGTTAGACGAGAAATTAGGCTAGCCTGCCGTCCGGGCCGTCATTTCCGCAGACCCGCAGCGCTCTGTAAGGAAGTTGCGCTTTCAGTCCCGGTCATACCGCCTGGACATTTCCCTGCATATCCGTCATTCGGACCATACCCTGCGAATCTTCAACTACGAGTCCTCCAGGCACCGACGCAGCGCAACGCGCGTTTCGGTGCAAGCGACCGAACGCTACCTTGGCTGCAAGCAGCGGATTCGATCAGCCGTCAATGATCGTATTTGGGATCGGGCCGAATTCGTGAGCTGGGTGCGCCGGTAGTGGAAGGGTTGCCGATCCCTCAGGGGTCACCCAAAACCGGCCATAGGTAAAGCCCGGGACATTGACTCCGGCAGGAGCTTTTGTAGATCCCCTCGAGGGCTCCATCCGCACCGCAGAGTATCGGTTACTTTTGGGGTGCGCATCGAAGGACATTAGGCCGCTGACCTCCAATACCGCGAGAAAATAGATTGTGACTTCCCAGTCCAAGCTTGGCACCGCCGTTCTGATCGCCTTCGGATTACCATTTCTCGGCGCGGGCCTCCTACTCGCAATCAAGCTTTTGCAGGCAACCGACCAGCCCTTGGCGAGCAGGATTGGCGGAGCAATGTTCGGTTCCGTATTCGTCATTATTGGCGCTGGCCTGATTTTCGGCTCCCTGTTGGGTTACTCGCGGTTGAAAGGGCAGGCGGAAAGAGAATTGGCCAATCCTGGGTCTCCCTGGCTGTGGCGGAACGATTGGGCCGCCAGTCGCGTCGAGAGCCAGAACAAGTCAAAAGTCATTGGGTGGTGGATTGCAGCGGCGCTCGTTAACATGCTATTGCTGCCTGTATCACTCGGGGCCTATTCCGAGCTCTCGCGAACGCAAGATCCCAAATACATCGTTGCGGCCGCATTCGAATTGGTCGGCTTGATCATGCTCCTTGCCGCGATCCGCGCGACCATCCGATTCGAGCGCTTTGGCAAAACTTACTTCGAGATGAATTCGTTGCCTTACAGTCCCGGCGGGCACGTTTCCGGCGCAATTCACGTACAGATTCCCCGCGACGTGCCACACGGTATCGACCTCAAGATTTCCTGTTTTCGACGTATTTCGACCGGCTCAGGCAAAAGCCGCTCAACGCACGAGATCCCGCTTTGGGAAGATTCCAAGAACATTGCTGCCACCTCGCTCAGTCGGGGGCCACTCGACACGGTCGTTCCCGTGGATTTCGTCCTTCCTCCGGACGCATTCCAGACAGACCTAGAGAACCCAAACGATCAGGTCCACTGGGTGCTTAACGTGAAAGCGGACGTGCCAGGAGTTGATTACTCGGATCAGTTCGAACTGCCCGTTTACCGCACTTCGCAATCTGCATCGCACGCCGCCACCTCCACTTTCGGGAATTTAGATGACGGCATTCGTCCGGGGCACTTTACCCCAACAACCACCGCGTGCAGCGAAGGCACTGCCGATGTTCCCGAGCCAGCGCAGCATCGCGTGATCCTCAATGACTCGCCCGATGGTTTGGAATTCTATTTCCGCGCAGGGCGCAACGCATCCCGCGCGGCTCTGGTTCTGGTCCTGACCGCGGCATGTACGGCATTTTTTTACGCCTTGCTGCACAGCGACCGCCGGCCTCCGATGTTTGCTATTACGGTTGTCGGATTACTGGACCTCATTTTGGTCGTGGCGTCGATCCACACAGTCCTCTCCTCGACTCGGATCGTGGTGGGGAACGGGATGATTTCTTGGCGGCACTCGGTCTTCGGCATTGGTTTCTCTCGTCAAGTGCGAATATCCGACGTTGACTCGATCCTACCGGTCACCTCGATTCAGCAAGCGGGTTCCGGCGGCAGCACACTTTATTCGCTGCGTCTTCGGACCAAGAACGGAAAGACGCAAACGTTGGTCGATGAGATCGAAAGCCGGCAGGAGGCGCGCTGGATCGTTTCGCAGGTCGAAAAGCGCAGCGGTCTCGCGTTAAATACGCAAGTCGAAATTCGTGACTCATTGTATGGGCCGCCGCCCCAACCGGGGGCCCCGGGTACAAACGATTTTGTCTCTTCCACAACTCGCGCCAAGGCGACGGGTAACACGAGCAATTTGTCACAGGCGATTGGCGCAATATTCTTCGTCGGGTGGGTGGCTTTCCTTGGGTTCATGGTGCTGCGCACGGCTGGTCACCGCAAAGCTGGAACGCGCCGAGTGGAATCTTCAGCGGCAGCGGCACATTCCGTTCGCACGGAACGCATGAGTAGGGCCACGCTGGAAGAAGTTCGCGCTTTTTCGGCACAGGAACAGGCTGAGGAACTCCTGGCTCGATCCGTCGCGCATGACCATGCCGCGCTGCAGCTTTTGACGCAAAGTGGTCCTCGCTGGGTAGGCAATATCCATAGGACCGATCATCTGGAGCAAGTGGAGAGTCAGGCGCGCTATTCAAGCGACCTGCGAGTCCGTCGCGCGGAGGCCGATGTCGAGTTAGCGGTCGACGGATGGTCGAAAGCATCATATTCCGTCAACATCTTGATGGACCGGGCGCGCTCGGATCCCTCCTATCGCGCGTTAGCTCTTTATTACCTCGGGATTCTCGCTGGAGACGGTGTTGATTCCGAGCGAAGCCACCAGTTCGTTCTCGATTACGCGCGAAACAACTCCGATCCAGCCGTGCGGCTATGGGCGACCGAGGGCCTGCGATTTGTAGGCACCGATGAAGCCCTGGATGAGTTGTTTTACATCTTCACTCAGGACCCTTCTTTCTCTGTGCGCGACCGCGCCGGCTGCAACATTTCCGACTGTGGCATTTTTGAACGCAAGCAACGCTTCCGCCTGGTGTCGCGCTTAATTGACCTCGTTTCGGACCCACACCTTAATCCCCAGATGAGCAGTTGGTGTTTTCTGGCTTTGCGAGAAATCACCGGGGAAAATTTGTCGGGGGACGCGGGCGTCTGGCGTCGCTGGTACGACGCTAAAGGGCCCATCAAGCGCGCACAGTTTGAGGCTCTCGATTGGTGGCAGGTCCGCGGCGACAATTAACTTGGGTTCTCCCGTGCCGATCAATACGGTAGTCCTACCAGTGAAAACATAGTGCGCAAGCAAATCCAAGTTGGCTCAATCGCACTGGACGGCCACCGCGACGCCGAGCAATGGGGCTAGGTCTGGGCAGCTACCGCCTCCGCCAGGTCTTGCGCTTGTTTTTCCCAAGTTGTGTCCGAAGCGCCCGAAGAGACGTTGATAAAAAAACGAACATTGCCTTTGAGAACGTGGATGGCGTGATCGTCATCAATGTATGCAGAATCTCCGATTCCAGAGGGCTTCGACTCAGCCGGGAAAAATGCCGACAATTTTTCGAAGGTCTGCTTTGCTTCCGCCGGTGATCGATCGACGTAAACGATGAAGCGGACCCCTGCGGACCCGCACTTCTGGCCGGTGACTTGGCAGTCGGTGCCGGAAGGCTGGCCGCGGTACGCCGCTGGCGCGGTGCCCTTGTCGGCGGCACCGAAGGGCTGGCCCAGCGTCTTCTGCAGTTGCTGCGGTGTTAGCAACGTGCAAATGTCGGAAGGCAGGTCTTTCGCTCCGGCAGAATTCGCATGGAATAAAAACATCAGAAAAGTAAAGGACAGAACAATTCGAAAGTCCCGAGGTAGGAATCGCATGGGGCGCATGGGGACCTCCGCAAAGGGAATTTTTGGTTCTTGGGCTTCCGGGCCGACCAACAATATATAGCCGGGAAGCTCCGTTCACAACGGTCGCACTCGATTCGTGACGACGTGGCCTGAATTTCGGCTGACGGGCAGTTAAATCACCCCGATGAGACCCACCGCCGCGCCGCCTTCTTGATTTCCATAGGTCTTACGCTGCGCAACTTCGGCAACCGTAAGAATCGCACCACGTGGTTCAATCGGGATGCGTAGACTCGGAGGCCATCCCAGCCTGTTCCTCGGTTCTAGAGATACAAAAGGAACGTTCTCGTTCATGGAGCAACGCAGCAAGCCGATGCTTGCGGGCCGCTCTGGGAGTGAAAGAAAGCAGGTTGGTTGACTGACGCGAATGTTGTCCGTAAAACCGGACACTGAAGAGATTGCTCGTATTCGAAAAGGGCCTATCCGACGAGTCGCTCTTGAGAAGTGACAAGTACATAAGTCAGTCTGAGAATTTCTGAAGTGAAGCAGGCATGCCCCTTTCTTTTGTAGGAGGGGAAACGGAAGCGCAGGACAGCACGGCTAGCTCGGAGAGAACGGAATTAGAGTTGAAATTAGGTGTACTAGCTGTTATAAGACAGTAGTGATCCCATTCCGGGTTCTTTTTGAACCAGGCGTCTCACTTTACGAGCAAGTTGTATATGCCGCCAAGAAGGCTGTCGTTTCGGGCCAACTGCGTACCGGCGATCCATTTCCATCGGTGCGAGAGCTTAGCAAAGCGCTCAAGATCAATCCCAACACAGCCCATAAAGTGGTGAGTCAGTTGGTGGCAGACGGGGTTCTTGAGGTTCATTCAGGTATTGGGACAGTAGTTGCGAAACCCGTCTGTTCGACTCTCGCAGACCGCAGCAACCTGCTCCAGAAGGAACTCGAACAGCTAATAGTTGAAGCAAAGCGACTTGGCCTAACGCTCGATGATGTGAAATCGGCAGTCGTTCGGCATTGGGAGCGCCTCGATCGGAGCAAGAAATGACCAATATTGTGCGAGCAATAAATCTCTCCAAACGCTTCCGCAATACTGTCGCGCTAGATCATTTGAACATGGCTGTACCTGAGGGCAGCGTGTACGGCTTGGTGGGCTCTAATGGTGCGGGAAAGACAACCACCATCAAAATTCTTATGAATGCCCGCCGGCCCAGCGACGGTCTTGCGGAAATATTCGGTCGCGACTCGCGACTACTTTCACCACAAGATTTCGCACAGATTGGCTACGTGTCTGAGAATCAGCAGATGCCGGAGTGGATGACTGTGGGATACCTGATGAATTATCTCAGACCTTTCTATCCACAATGGGATGTAGCTAGGGCTCAAGACCTTTTGCGCCAGTTCGAACTTCCCCTTGATCGCAAGATTAAGAATCTGTCACACGGAATGCGAATGAAGGCAGCTTTAGCCTCCTCACTTGCTTACAGGCCAAAGTTGATCGTTCTTGATGAGCCGTTTACAGGCCTTGATGCTCTGGTGCGCGATGAGTTGATCGAGGGTGTGCTGGAATGTGCAGAAGACGCGACAATCTTGATCTCATCCCACGATCTATCCGAAGTCGAGAGCTTCGCCAGTCATATCGGTTACCTCGAACACGGGCGCTTACAGTTTTCGGAAGAGATGGAGTCTTTGACCGAGCGCTTTCGAGAAATCGAAATCACGTTATCGAACTCTTCGCAGGTTGCTGTTACTTTGCCATCGGCGTGGTTGAACGTCGAACAGTCGGCGTTCTTCGTCCGTTTCGTTGATACCCAATTTCATCAGGAACGAACACTTTCGGAGGCTCGTCGCCTGTTCGAGAATATCAGCAACATCTCTGTGAATCCCATGCCACTGCGTGCAATTTTCGTAACGCTGGCCAAAGCTGGCCGAAAGGCGGCGTAGCTGACATGCGACAGACGCTCCATATTTTCAAAAAGGATGTTCGTCATCTCTGGTTTGAAATCGTAGTGGCAATTCTGCTGGCAGTGGCCTTCGCTTTTATCGGTGCTCGCCGGGCGCAGTGGCTAGTGTTACCAGAAACAAACAGAATTGCCGCTTGGACTATGGTGACCTTCCTGCTTCCACTAACGTGGTGGACGCTAATTGCGCGAGCGATTCACGACGAAACGCTGCCAGGCGACAAGCAGTTCTGGATTACTCGCCCGTACTCCTGGAAGAGTCTGATGGGAGCCAAACTTCTTTTCGTTCTGATCTTCGTAAACCTCCCGATTTTGTTGGCCGACGTTGCAATTATTCGCGCTTATGGATTGCCCCTCCGGACAGAGATGTTTGGCCTGCTTTGGAGTCAGGTTCTGCTAGATATTGTTTTCGTGATCCCGATTGCAGTGCTATCCGCACTGACCACAGGCTTCGTTCAACTGTTGTTCGCGATTTTGACGCCTTGTGTGGTTGGTTTGGGTGTTGCCATAGCCGCTCCAGAAATGGTTCTCGGAAGGTTTTCGGGCGGTCCGGATTGGGTGAATCACTATTTCGCATTTTTCGTCGTTGGCGTTGCAGGGTCGGCAATTCTCGTTTGGCAGTACTCAACGCGAAGGACCATAACAGGTCGCTCTCTGGCAATAGCCTCGGGGATTCTTGCTTTTGGGGGAATGGCCCTGATTCCGTGGTCGGCGGCTTTCAAAGTCCAGTCCTGGTTCTCCAGTGACTCGGTGTCCCGGTCCTTGGTTCATGTGGATTTTGATCAGGACAAAAGGTGGCTGACCCGGGCGATTACCGAACCTGGCGACCGCGTTCTTATTGAGCTTCCATTCAAGATCACAGGACTCCCGCCGGACGTGATTGTCAAACCGGAAGGATTCTCGGTGGGTCTTCTGTCTTCAGACGGGACAAAGTGGAAGGCGGGGCAGCTGCCACTAGGTGTCACTAGCAAGTTCGGCGCTGAGTTTTCGCTCCAGACGACAATGGACGGTAGTTTGTTCAGAAAGATCAAGGATCAGGAGACTCGAATCAACGGATCGTTGTACATCACTGTTTTCGGCAACAGGCAAAAGGTGCGTGTTCCCTTCGGTGACCACTTGGTCCCTGTGGCGCGTGTCGGAGTTTGTTCAGCAAGCGAAGGAGCGACGCGGCAAAGCTCTTTCCTGATTTGCACTTCGGCGTTTCGATTTCCGCCGTTGTTGGTTTCGTATCGCTTCACGCAATCTACTCCGGAAAATGCTCAGGATGTATGGACATCGACGGAGCCCCGAACTATCTCGTATTCTCCGTTTCCAGCTCAAGCCGGTATTAACCCGATAAGCCAAGACTTCACGTTCTCAAGTACTCCGGTGAAAATGTCAGAAGCGCGGATTGAGACCGCAGAAATTCTCGCACACATGAAACGAAACTTTCAGATCGACAACCTGCGGCTCGGCGATTTCGAAGCACGCCCGTCACCCGTAACAACTCCATAACGTACTTCTTCAAAATATTCAGCGCAGAACCGCACTAAACGCAAGTGGCAGCGGTAGTGGACCGTTTTGAATTACTTTGCGTGATTCAGTCGGTGCCGCAGGATTTCCACCACTAGACCGACCAGTGCATATGTGGCCACATTTGCAGCAAGGGCCGAATGGAGGCTAACGGGGTAATGCGAACCGACAATCGCAACGGGGCAAGTTAGGCGAACAAGAGCGGACACCACCGGATGTATCGCAAGGTTATTGTTTGCCGCTAAGAAATAGACCGCCCACGCACTCGCAACGAGAAAGCCGGCAGCCGCCCATATTACAATTCGGTATTTCATCGTGAACCTCCCCGCCGTCATGGTCGAATAGTCTCACAAAGTCCTGCATCTCCAAGGTTGCCGAAACCTTATGCGCGTTCCAATGTTGTACCGGAACCTCACTTGTCCGGCAGCCTTAGTCGAAATTTAGAATCGTTCCCGCTTTGTGGTTATTGGCGGTTTTCTGATGGAATCCGTGATAGACGGACGATTCGCTCTGCCGATCCGATTGCCCTTCCAGTCCGGTCCTGGACATGAACCTTTAGCCTCACAAACCAAGGCCAAAGATTGACCGCGTCCCCGACTGGATAGGTTGTGAGACCTTTGCAAGATCGAAGTCCCTTATCACCACGCGCCTGGTCTCCCTAGGTCGAAGCAAATAGATCGGCAGGGGTCATTGGTGTGTCTCTCGCGGCACAGTCCGAGAAAATCGAACCATCTAATGCTTAATCTTTGATAGTACACCCACGACAAGAATCCCATAGCCGGGGACCAACTCCTTCGCGCAACCGGGCGACTGTTTGCGTCCTTTTGAGGTCAAGTCGTAAAACTTCGCTTCGCGCCCTGTATCCGTGTCGCGCCACTTCGCGTTATCGTCGGGATATTCAGCGTGATGGCCTACACGGTCTCGCTGCAAACTCACGAGATCGGCATTCGCATGGCGTTGGGAGCGCAACAGACGAATATCCTTTGGCTCGTGCTCCTTAACGGTTTCCGTCTGGTGGCTGGAGGAATTGTAATCGGTGTGTGCGCCGGTTTCGCCCTCACTCGCTTTCTCGCCAGCCAAATTTCGGGCGTTTCAGCTACTGATCCATCGACATTTGGTGCCGTCATTACTGTTGTCGTACTGGTGGGCCTCGCCGCCTGTCTGTTCCCGGCCCGCCGCTCCGCCGCAGTCGATCCACTAATCGCTCTACGTTACGAATAATTCATGGTTTTTCGAACCACAACGAACCAGGAAAGCCATCGCAGTTCGAACCGAGCAGGCAGCAGCGCTGCACTCGCGTAGGCCGCTTACGTGAGTTTCAGCGGCGCGATAGCCTAGGTGGCGCCAAGATCGGCAAGCCACTTATCGAGGGTCTGTGCTTTGATGGCCGAGACTTCCTCAAACGCCACGCCCATTCCCATATGTGGTTCTGAATGGACTACGCGGGCGGTCGTGTCAAAGTGGCGATTCTGGTGTGTCACCTGTATCTTCAGGGATGTTCCATTCGGCAGAGGATTCAGCATATCGAAATAACAACCTTCGCGACTCAAATCGCTCGTTCGCGCTCTCAAGCGAGCTTCGGATTGAAGCTCCGTGATCTCGGCCGAGGCGATAAATGGGAATCGAGGTGACTTACGGGGGTTAGCGTACAAGAAGACTCCTCCTGGAGTGGAGACCAATTCGCTATCTATTTCCTGAATATAGAGCCATCGAAACAAGCGGACAATCGTGAAATATCGCCGGATTTCCATCCCGACAGTAGTTTTATCCTGCCCTCCGGCGGGCCGTCCAGGTAGTCGAAGCCAGATCCCGCCAAAATTCGCGTCGGGATGCTCGCGTGGCTTAGCCACGGATCTGCCTTCGAGCACCACGCTGGCCCCCAGCCACAGCGTGCCCATCGAAGGCTGATGTGCCGACGTGCGTGCTGATGCGGACCGTTTCTGACTCAGAGGTGTGGACGTTCGGTCGCGTCCGAAAACGCTCGACTCCCACAACCAACTCCAACTGCGTCGGAGAAGTCAACGATAGCGGGATTCAGAACCCTTAGACTCTTTGTTCTGGCCATCAATTCACCAATGAATCAGCATTCGTGGCGTCCGGCTTTGCTTCAGGTTTCGCCCACAGCAGGTCGCCCAGGAGTGCATACCAGGCACGAATGGTCACATTGTAATCGCCAAGGCAGCCGAACTGCCCGTGCAGCAGGAAGAGAGCATTGTTAGATCGCCCACACCTTCAGAAGGAATTTCGGATTCGTCGACGCGCAGAGCATCGGGGACCCGCTGGTGTTCCGGTCTATCACGGTTTCGAGGTTCTCAGCGATGTCGTGGTCGGAGGCTTCAGCTTCGGGAAGATTACTGATTTCGAGATCGAAACTTGCGATGAAGGCGACGCCTTCGCTGTCGCGCCCGACCACGGCAGGGCAGGGCTAGTCTGGGAGGTTTCCGGACAAACCCCGCTTTCAGGAGATTTCCGCGCCCGAAGCAAACCGATGGGGAGTGTGGGGCGTTAACTTTCCAAATGCCATGACAAACCGCGAAAATGTCCGCAAGAATCTGGAATCTATTCTGCCTGAACTCAAAAAACGTCGGGAAGAATGACGTCGTGTCAACTTGAAGAAATAGCATCCGCTCAAGTTCTAACGCGGAAACCGTCCAAGCGGGAATCCCGGCCAAAGCAGTTGTCCGGCACGACGCAGGCGATTGAATGGTCGGGGCTCTGGATTCAGGAAAGGTAGCTTATAATCCGTCACCTCACCCGGCAATCACGTTTCAGGAGTGCGCCATGCGAAAGTGGTCGGTTCAGGCTCTGATTCTTATTTCCGCCGTCTTGCCTTTTATCCAAACTGTAGCGAGGTCTCAATCCACCCATCAAATGCTGACGGGAGAGTGGCATCTGACTACCGTGGAAATGGGCATTCCATATTCGGAACGCTTGCTCCTTACAAGCTCTGGTAACGACGTAAGCGGAAGTGTCAGTGGAGATAAATCTATCAAGGGAAATAATGAGCGAGACGAGATTCGCTTCGAGTTCAAAAGGGGCACCGAGGACTACGTGTATCTTGGGAAAGTTGCGGACGGAGGAATGTCGGGGACGTACAAGGTTAACGGCCAGATCGCAGGAGCTTGGAGCGCAAAAAGAGCACCGAGCGACAAACCAGCATTGCCCCGAACGCTGGATTTCATTCCTACCAATTTCTACCGGGTGGTTTCTGCCGTGATAACCCCCGCCCTTCGAGTCTGGCCCGGCGACACGGTGCGGACCACGAGCGTCGACGCTGGTGGCGAGGACGAAAAATCCGTGAAGCGCGTAGAGGGAGGAAATCCACTCACTGGACCGTTTTATATCGAGGGTGCAATGCCTGGGGACGTCTTAGCGATTACCGTCAAGAAACTTAGAGTGAATCGCAATTGGGCTGGAAGCGATAGCGGATTGGTGGATCGCGCCGTAACGACTGATTATGCCTCCAAAAGTAAACGGGAGTGGAAGAGCACGCGCTGGCACCTCGATGCCGACAAACAAATCGCGGTCTTAGAAAACGGACCAGATCATCTTAAAACTTTCTCGGTTCCAACTCATCCGACGGTTGGCTGCGTGGCGGTCGCACCGAGTCCATGGGAGAGTCTCGTGGACACACCCCCAACGGTGATCTAGGCGGCAATATGGATTTCAACGAGATTCGTGAAGGCTCAACGGTTTTTCTTCCGGTCCGCCAACCCGGGGCGTTGCTCTATCTTGGCGACGCTCACGCGGTTCAGGGGGATGGTGAACGACCGGCAGGAATGCTGCAGAAACATCAATGGATTATCGAGTCTAGCGTGGATGTACGGAGAGACGAGAACATCGGAAGTCCACGTGTGGAGAACAATGAATATTTCATGGCCGTTGGACTCGCGGGCTCGCTGGATGACGCGTTCCGAATCGCTACGTCAGAATTGGCTTCATGGCTGCAAACCGATTATCACCTTACTCGTGAGGAGGCCGCGATTGTCCTCGGAACTTCAATCGAGTTCAAGATCGCAGAGGTAGCAGATCGGAATGCTGGCGTAGTCGCCAAAATCCGTAAGAGCAGCCTCGCGTCCCTGGGGGGCCAAAAGCAGTAGCGACTCACTGGCTAGGTGCCGATAAACGCGACTTATCGAGGAGCTCCCAAGCATCTTCTCCGATTACGCGTGCGGGACTTGAGAACCAGTCGGACCACCTGCCACGTCAGAGCCCGCATCACATCGAAGAATTTTATTGAGGTGGGCCATAGGAAGACGCACTTGGAGCTTCAATGACAAAACAATTTAAGAAGCTGTTGGTTCCCTCATGAAAGCCGCATCCGTTGTATTGCTTCTAGTGGTTCTGTTCCCCAGGGCATCTCGTTCGCAAAGCCCATTTGACGGTACTTGGGTTATTGACGCCAACAAAATTGAAACTTTGCAGCCGAAAAACCGATCACGTTTTCGCTCGCCGATGGGATGTTTCGCGATGGCAATAGGATGGTCAAGTCCGATGGCAAAGATCAGAAGGTTCCTGCCACCGGTTATTGGGATTCAGTCAGCGTCCGAATCGTGGACGACCAGACGGTGGAGGTAACCTCCAAGAAAGGGGGAAAACCGATGATCTCGAAATCTAATCCTGTCCTCCGGACGGTAACACTTTGACCCAAGTGGTGAAAGATATGACAGAAGCGGAGGCGGTTACCTTTGAGAGCCTGTTTCGTCGTATTGACCCCGCGCCTCCCGGTGCGCATGTTCTCTCAGGCTCGTGGCAAATCTTCAAACAGAGCCGATCGGAGAACAGCACGATGATCACCTACAAGTGCACATCGCAAGGATTCAGTGCTGAGACTCCGCTCGGAGAAAAGTTTGACGCGAAATTCGACGGCAAATTCTATCTGATAGAGGATGACCCAGCACACACGATGGTCGCCGTGAAACAAATTGATGCCAACACGGTGGAAATGACCAATCAGCGTGACGGAAAGATTGTGTTCATAGTGCGTTTGGAGGTCGCGCCCGACGGAAAAGCCATTCACGCATCGTCGGAAAGCAAGGAAGACGGAAGCGTGAAAACTTGGGGGACTACACAAGAAGCCTAATTAGCCGTCCTGCGGAAGTCGATTCGCTCCAAGTACGCTGTCAACTCCTGATCAACGCGGAAACCGTTTGTGTAGATTTCAGTTTTTGATTATGCGAATCGGGCACATCGGTCTTCTCTTAGGGACAAAGCGATTGGCCGCGCTACTGCGGCAGCCCCACTTTGTGCACCAACTCGGCAAATCGTGGGTTGGAACGTAGGGAATCGAGTGTGAAGTCCGTCTTCAAACCCATTAGACCTTGATCGTGTTCCTGAAACGCCGTGTTGAGCCATTGAAGAGGTCTGACCCCTTTCTCCCAAGTCGGCGTAGGCTTCAGCGATAACGTAAGGAGACGTGTAGCCTGTCTTGCGTTGAGCTTTCAGGGTTTCGATGCTTTTGCTGAGAGCACCCTTCCAGCCCTCCGAACGAAATCCTTGTTCCAGAGCCGCAGCGTAATCAGAGTCTCTTCGGTCGCCTGAAAGCTTCCCATACGCCTTCCATTCTTCAATGACCTGCGGGTACATCTTCTTTCCCCAATACGCATTGCCTAAACACTCGTGCGCCACCGCGAACGTCGGATTCTCATTCGCCAACTTCTTGCATACGGCGGTGGCTTCGTCGTACTGTCGCGCAAAGGTATGATCGGCTCCAAGGTTACGCCTGATCACCAGCGACAGCGGATCGAGCTGACGGGCACGATTGATTTCAGCAAGGCCTTCCCGCTCCCTGCCGCCAAGCATGAACAAACTCTCTGCGTACCACTGATGCGCAGTAGCGTCGTTCGGGTCGAGTTCTATTGCTATCTTGAACTCCGCCTCTCCTCCCGCAAAATCCCATTCGTAACCCATCTTGTTGCTTCCCAGAACAGCGTGGGGACGAGCTAAGGTGGCGTCCAACTCCAAGGCCTTGCGGGCAGCGGCATTCGACTTCGGGATGTCTTCGCTGGGACTGCCACCATAGTCAGGCATTAGGGAATAGGCATCGGCCAGCCCTGCATACGCCAACGCGAAGGCGGGATCTCTGGCGACGGATTGATTGAAATAGGAGACTGCTGTCTCGAGTTCTGTGAGAGTCCGCTTGCTCCAGGAGGAGCGCCCCGTCAAGTACAACTCATGGGCTTCTGGATTTTGTGTGCCCTGTTTGTCTGCAAGGTGCTTCTCTGAAGTGCTGAGTTGTTGGCCGTTCGCGTGGGCCGCGTAAAGGGTGCTGGCAGAGATATACAGCGCAACCAACAGGCTCGTGAAGTAGCGCATGTTTTGTCCTCCGCAAATGAGTGTACATGCCCTGGTCGAGGTGCAAAGCAAAGACACGGCTGCGGTCGTCGCCGCATTGAGCCGGCAAATCCGCAGGCTCCCAACAACTCTGCGGGCAATCGTCGACGTGGGATCGCGGGTGACTAGCTGATTAAGACTACCCTGTAAGCCTGTCTCGAATTGGCAGACGATTTTCTCATGCTATCGGCTGCTTCCAACGGTGGAGCGCAACATCAAAGAGGCTACCGTCCCGCCTGGCTGGAAGAAGGGCCATCATCATTTGATGGTGGATCGAGGATCGAGATTCCCGGACTCAACGACCTTGTTCTAAAAGCCGACGTGCGGTGCCACCGGCCGATCGCATCTGCACACCTGTGACGATGACTTAGATCTGGGCCGTGCCGCCGTCGACGAAGAGCTCGATGCCGTTGACGAAACTTGAATCGCTTGAGGCGAGGAAGAGCGCGACGGTCGCGATCTCTTCGGGGCGTCCCATTTCGCCGCGAGGGATCTGAGATTTGAAGAACTCCTTGGCATCCGGCCCGAGCGGGTCTAGGATTGCCGTGTCGATGGTGCCCGGGCTGAGGATGTTGACTCGAATTCTGCGTTCCTTTAGCTCTACCAGCCAAGTGCGAGCGAAGGAGCGCACCGCAGCCTTGCTGGCGCTGTAGACGCCGAAGGCCGGGAATCCCTTGATGCTGGCGATGGATCCGTTCAAAAAGATGGAACCGTTGTCGTTGAACAGAGGCAGCGCCTTCTGCACAGTGAAGAGCGTGCCGCGGACGTTCAGGTCGAAGGTTTTATCGAAGTGTTCTTCGGTTACTTCCTCGAGCTTGGCCAACTCGCCCTGTCCGGCGCTGGCGAAAAGAATATCGATCTTGCCCTTCTCGCGCTTCACCGTATCGTAGAGGCGGTCGAGGTCGGCTAGGTTACTGGCGTCGCCCTGCACACCGGTGACGTTTTTGCCGATGAGCTTGACGGCCTCATCGAGCTTATCCTTGCGGCGTCCTGTGATGAAGACGTACGCGCCCTCTTTGACGAAGAGCTTGGCGGTGGCGAGCGCCATGCCGGACGTCGCTGCTGTAATAACAGCTACTTTTCCTTCGAGCTTTCCCATGACTGTTCTCCCTTCATGCGTGCGAAAGATTAATGCGAGAGCCCGCTGCCATGTCGTTATCAGCGCGTCTCGGGGCTGTTGCGCTGGGCCGCCCCGCATTCCCTTCCAGTGAGTAGATGAAACTGGACCCTGAAAAGATTCAGTAGTTCAGAATAATAGAACCATTGAACCCTTTCTGTCGAATGACTACTCTTATTAGCATGCGGCCTCTGTTCCACCCATCGATTGAGGAGATTACGGTAGAAGGAATTCTCCACGCCTTGTCCGACCCGGTGCGGGTCGCAATTTATGCGGAAATCGTGTCGCAGGAGTGCTCGCAGAACTGCTCGACGTTTCTGACAGTTAGCGACAAGGCGATCCCGAAGTCCACACTCTCTCAGCACTTTAGGGAACTGAGAGAGGCGGGGCTTATCCGTGGTGAGCGCCGCGGCGTGGAAGTCCACAACACCTCGCGTTGCACGGAACTCGAACAACGCTTTCCGGGACTAATTCGGGCAATCGTCAACGCGCATGCCATCCAGTCGAGGGACGAAGCGCAAGGAAAGAAACGTGCTGCGCAATGAGGTGCGCGTGCGCGCTGGATTTTGGTCTCCCAGGGCTCACGAATACCTTAGGGCGACAACGGGATCGAGATGCGCGGCGCGGCGGGCGGGGATGTAGCAGGCGGCGAGGGCGACGAGACTCAACAGCAGGGCGACTCCCAGAAATATGATCGGATCTGTGGCGCTGACTCCGAAAAGCAAACTAGTGAGCAAGCGTGAGAGCGCCAGGGACGCGAGCGTGCCTAGGACGATGCCGATGCCAACGAGCTTTGCCCCCTGACGGATGACCAGACGCGAAACATCGGTCGCTTGTGCGCCGAGCGCCATGCGAATGCCCATTTCATTCGTGCGCTGCGCAACGGAATAGCTGATCACGCCGTACAGTCCCATGGCAGCCAAAAGTAGTGCCGCACTTCCCAATAGACTCAGCAGTTCGGCGGAAATTCTCTGACCGAACAGAGAGGCAGCGATGCTGTTGTTGAGGGAAGAGGCGTCAAAAACGGGAACCGAGGGATCGACATTTTGGGCTTCGCGGCGCAAGGTAGCGAGCGCGGAATCGACGGGAGCCGTGGTGCGAACGAAAAACACCAGCCCCATTTCCGGGCGGTAGATCTGACGAATGGGGACGTAGAAATAGGGAGCGGGTGGTTCGGTGAGCCGGAAGACCTTGGTGTCCTGGACGACACCCACGATGGTGAACCATTTTCCCCAGCCTTGAACTCGGCGACCGAGGGAGATTCCAGTTGGAATGAAGTGTCGCACGAACTCCTCATTCACGATCATCACGGGCTGCGCGCTCGCATCATCATGCAAATTGAAATCGCGCCCCTGAAGAATGGGAATTTTCATCAGGTCGAAATAGCCCGGCGCCGTGAGGGAGCGGTAGATCTTCATGTTCTCACTTGGGGACGCGACGTAACCTTGAATTTGCAAATCCTCCCAGGAACCACCGGAAACGCTGAGAGGGACGTAGTCTGTATAAGGGACCGCAGAAACACCCGGCTGCCGTTCGAGTTGTTCGCGGAAGCGAAGGCAATACGAGTCGGCGTGCTGCGCGTCATAGCTTGCTGCAGACAGGTCCAGGCGGGCGATTTCGACATGATCGGGGTCGAAGCCCGTGCGGACTTCGCTGACGTTGCGAAAACTTTTCACCAGAAGACCGGCGGCGATAAGCGCCACGACGGCCAGGGCCATTTCAGACGTCACGAAGAATCCCAGCAGACGCGGGGAACGAGCACTTGTTCCGCCGCGGCCGCGTTCCTTGAGGGCCTCGTCAACCTTTCCGGCGGAGGCGTGTACAGCCGGTGCCATACCGGCCAGCAGCGCTGGGCGAGTCAGGCTGTGACGCGTGGACTCTGGCGCGGATCGCCGGGCATAGCAACGTCTCCATGTCATCTCGCTACGTTCACCCTTCCGAGGATGCGGTGCTCACTGCAATGGCGAAACTAGGTGGGCACAAACCGAATCAAACAGAATCGAGCAAGGCAGCACAGAGGCAGCTAACTCAATAAAGACAAAAGAGAAATATGGTGGACGTGACCGGGATCGAACCGGTGACCCCCTGCTTGCAAAGCAGGAGTAAATCTAACTAAGTCGTTGCTTTGGTTGCGCTTACAGTTTTCACGACGCGTTAGGTTGCTCCAAATGCTCCAAAGGACCGCCTCGAACTTTTCATCGTGTGGTCAGTCGCAGCAAAGTGTAACGGTATAGCGATGGGTTGAATCTATTGTCGTCGGGGTCCTGACGTTCATCGTTCAGGAGGCGCAAGTGCCGAGCGATAGCGAAGTGCGAGACGTGGACGGGCGAGGTCGGCAAGCGGGGTGTGGAGGAACTAGACCTGGCCCTAGTGGCCGCTAAGCGCTAACGCATACGGCGGCTCGATCCGTCTGCTCGTTCATCGCTCATCCAAACTGTGATTACGACGGCAAAGCTTTGCATGAGGCTCGTAGGCCCAAAGCTTCACGGAGAATCCAGCCTCCGACAGCCGACGCTGCAGACTAAGGCTGTGCGCGATGCCGACGATCACGAGTGCCTTCTGGAACTCGCGCCCTTTTATTCGTCGAACCCACTCTTCCTCGCGCAATCTTTGTGCATCATGGTTCAGCGTACAGCAACTGTCGGATGAGTATTGAGGATCGATCGGAAAGCCGCTCGCGGTGACCTCGGGAATTCCGCATTGGGCCCGCTGATCCGCCGATGGATCGATGTCTAGGTAGCGCCCGGCACCTAAAATGCCAACCGCTTCCGCTTCAGCTATCGACGGTCCTCGGCCTGAGGCTTCCTCGAATACAAGTTCGACACCAGACATCGCGGTTTCAAGCAACTTAGGGTAGGAACGATCCTCGACGTAGTTGTAGAAGCCGGGCCCCTGAAGCTCGTGGAGAATACCTAGCACCAGAACTGATCGCGTCACTTAGCCGTGTCCCCCCCCACTTTGATGTCGAGGCTGCAAACCAGGCAGCTTCGCGCCGATCATGATAGCGGTTCGGAACGCGGGCCGACATCACATGAACTTGCGTCTCTTAAACGCGCTGACATCTCCCGCGTTAAGGCCGAACCACTCCCCGTTCTTCCTCTTCGCTTCAAACCTTTTGTGCCAGTAAGCTTCAATGCCAATCGGGTCATCCGTGCGAATGACGTGAACGGTCTTGAGCTTCTCAGGTAGCTGAATGCCAAGTTCATACTCTCTTCGCCCGGCTGCGTTGCTTCTGCCAATCTTGTAGACCTTCCCAGACTTCATCAAATAGACGAAACCGATTTCACCGTCAGCGGGTGAAGCGTCACGCGTCACTTTTCCGGGAGGTGCGAACTGTCCGCAGATAGACACCACGTCTCCGTATCCATCGCGCCCTTCGCAATATGCCATCAACCGCTTAACAAGTTCCGGCTTAGAACCGAATCGGTCAAAGGTCTTTTCATTGGGAAACCCGTCACGGTTAGATTTGAGGCGCATGTCACCTTGGGCTGGAATCCTTCCAAGCTCGCGCACAAGTGAGATGTATTTCTCCAGCAGGAAGGTATCGTCAAACGGCATCTGAAGCTGGTTCGGAGCATAGCCAGCCTCACGCACGGCATCGCCCCATCTCGCCCAGAACTTTCCTGACCAGTCCGTTTCTTTAATACCCGTTTCACGCAGAAATGTTTGCTTGCCAAGTGGCACACCGCCGTTGGCTTCAGCGGTTCGCTTTATCTCTTGCAGGATATGTTCCTTCTTCATACGTCGAAGGGATTATACTTGCTTTTACTCAGGCAACCTCAGATGCCACCTCCATATGGCGTCTGTCATCAGACCTCGCGGATGATCTGCTCCAAGTCGATCTTCAAGGCTATGAGACCGTGCGTGATGTGAACCTTTCGTCCCGCAACGCTGTCCACTATAGCTGTAACCTTGGCCTCGACTTCGCGGCCATCATGCAACCTGGCGACCACGGTTGAGCCGACTTGGATTTGTTTACGCCGCGTCAGGTCTTTCATTGCTTCGCGACCGAGACTCCTAAGTCCTTAAACTTAATGGGTCGCTGAATAAGGACACCGAAGACGCTGTAGGTGTATTCACCCGTGAACTGTGCAGCGCTAGGCGCAGGCGTCATCGCAGACTCCTTGAACGGTCCAATCACCATCGAACCCACGGGAATGTTCCCCGGGACGGAGCCTATCCTCTGGAATAGGGTGTTGCCGACTATGCTGGTGGTGACCCCCGTGGTATCAAGAGCACTACCGCCTGACGCCATCGCACATGCGTTTATATCAAGGTCTCCGAAGATTGGTCGTAGGTAATGCTCTTCGTCGGTTCCGATATTCTCCGCGATCCCAGCCTTGGCAGCGTTCAGTCTCGTTGGAAACCGGATGTTGAAGTTGGCTGAATCGATGGACCCTTGATGTCCGAACGTAATGTTGTACACCATGCAGTAGTTCATCTGGAGGCCTTGAATACCAACTTCTGCGTGCGGACTCCACAAGACCGCCAACAGTGGTTGACCTATGATCGCACCTAGTAGGAAGGAGGCTACCGACACGACGCCGCCCTTGATGAATGAACGCCACCATCGTTCCTTGATTTGTGTACGCGGATGTTTCATGGCTGCTTATCCTAGGCTGGCGCTCAGCGCCAGGCTAGCTATCTGGCATCATGCGGAGCATAAATGCGTCAAACAGCGGCACGGTGAATGCTGTATCGCCGTGAGCCGGACTATAAATCATTCCTTTCTTGATAAGACCGGAACGAAGAGGTGCGACAGATTGTATTTTCACTTGTAACTTGTCGGCGATTTCGCCGGAACGCTGATTGCCTGGACCCAATGTCGCGAGCACGCGTAAGTATTCTTTCTCTCTCGGAGTTAAGCGATCAAAGCGAACACGAAAGAAGCTCTGGTCAAGGTTCGCGATTGCTGACTTCGTGGCGGCTCTTATATTCTCCAAAGTGATAGGAGATGTATCTGCGATGTTCCATGCTTCGTGCCCCCACTGTTGGAGGAAGTACGGATATCTTTCCGTCTTTCGTATTACCTCATTCAACGCATCATCGTTGAATTCGACACCTTGATTGAGAACCGGGGTCTGGATAGCGTTGCGAGCGTCTGCGGGGCTTAAAGGTCCAACCTCGGGGAAATCGAATAAGCGTTCCGCGTACGATTTCGACTTACCAGCCAGTGCGATAATCTGAGGCAAACCCGCGCCCACTAACGTAAGGGGAAGACTCCGTTGTGCTACTCGATGCATCGCCATGATGAGTGCGCTAAGTTCAATTTCACTGAGGTACTGCAATTCATCAATGCAAATCGCTACCGCTGTTTGCCGATCAGCGGCGGCTTCCGCGACAGATGCAAGCAATTCACCGAGATCAGCTTCTAGGTCGCCGCTATCGGCGGAACCTTGCTCCATTTCACCAATTCCAATTTCAATCTCACCGAACTTGGCTTTTAGACCCGTGACAAAACTCCTCAGGACCCGTAAGGCTCGCTTTGCTTTCTCGCTAACGTTTTCCATCGCATCTAGTGAGAAAAGGATTTGACGAAGCGCCGGGATCAGCAATTCAGGCAGAGGTTTGTTCTCGTGGGCCTCTATCAGTATCGCCTTGTAGCCGTCCGTTCGTGCTCGGTCCCAAATACGATTAAGAAGAACGGTTTTGCCGACTCCGCGTAAGCCTACCAAGATCAGACTTTTCGCCGCTCTTCCCGCCTTGATTCGGGCAAGCACCACGTTTGCTTGTTCGAGGATCGAATCGCGTCCTGCGAGTTCCGGGGGTTGTGTCCCTGCCCCGGGTGAAAACGGGTTGTTCCTCGGGTCCATGTATAGGGAGTTTACCATGGTTTATCCCCAAAGGCGATAAATGGCGATAAACTTTGTATACTTCGATTGGGTAGCAAGACTACGTGACAGTCCGCGACAAGCGATCCAGCACGGCTGGCAACACATCATCCGTGAGGTGATCCAGGAACTGCGGCATCGTTCCGAACTTCTTTTTGCAAGTCGGACAGCCTGTTACCACGACGCCGTTACCGCCTTGGGCGATAGACGGCGGCTCGTCAACGAATGTAGAGAAGTCGTGCCGGTGGAGTTCGGTGCGGAGTGCCCGGTACAAATCAGCTTTCTTCATGGTCCTCTCCTGGATTGGAGAGGAAACGGGAAAAAGGATACCAGATTCTGAGACAAGAGGAGGGCGGCTCATCGCTACCAGTGGCGCGAGACATAGAGAATCAGCACGACGAGAGTGAGCCACGCCGGGATTATCAGTAGGATGCCAATCGTTTCCAGCATATTCGCTATTCTGTCAGCCGCCGTATCGACAGAGGTTTGGACTGGGTCAAGCATTGTTGCCTCCTATTTCAAGTCTTACGCGTGCGGGCTGGTTCGGGATTATGACCGTGACGCAAGGTAGGCATCGGCGCTACCCTTCCCGTTTCAAGTCGGGGGTAAGTTTACGTGACTTTCTTTGGGCATGTACGTCTCTCGCTGAAACGTGCGTTCAAAGACTTCGATTTAGCGCGTGACATGGCCTACGGTGCAATTCTCGCGGCCATTACCCTGACGCTTCAAGTTTGGTGGAGACTGATTCCACTAAAAGATTGGCAGGAGCACCGATGGCAATGGATTGCGAGTTTCGTTTTGCCGTTCCTGATCGTTCTTTCTGTTCACGTTGTTTGGAGACTAGTTAGTGCTCCTTGGCGCGTCTACCAAGATCAAGAAAAAACTTTCATGGTGGAGAAAACGGCATTAGAAACACAATGCAGCGAGTCGCGACGGAAGTTAGATGAAGAGCAAGCCAAGCGCGGTCGTCCAGAACTGATGGCTTCCTTCATGATGATAATGGGCGAGCGTCCTCAATGGTGGTTGTACTTGAAGAACAGTTCATCCCTTCCGGCTGTCAACGTGAATGTGCGAGACATTCGCAACGGTAGCAAGGTTCTCCGCTTTGAGAATCCCGGTCCCATACATGGAACGGCTCCAACTGGGGTGCGCTGTTACATCCTAGAGAATGGGATTCAGGAAAGAAACAATGTCATGGCTATTTTTGATGGACAGCAGTTTTACGGACAAAGTAGTCCCTCGCTTGCTCTAAAGGTTGTCTATTCAACCTTAGATAATAGGGCGTCCCAAAAATCATGGGAACTAGCGGCGCTGTTTTGGTACGACCGACTGCACGACAAACTAGAAATGGCGCAGCAGTCAATTGAATCCATTTAGCGGTCGCGCGGCCAGGGCTAAATTTAAAGATGAAATCCAAATTATGACCGGCGGAGGCTGAGTTATGACAAATCAAAGCAGCATCCTCCTGACATACTGGGACCCTGATATCTATGTACCCCAGGTCGCAACTCCGTTCCTGCAAGAGCTGTTTCTTTACTCCCTTCTGTTCGGGGAGGTGGTCATCCGTGACGTCGATTTATTTCTGAATCCTTTTATCGGTCGGCAGCTTGCGAGTTCGGAGAGCGACTTCAGACTCCTCGTGGAATTGATTCAGAACAATTGTGTACAAATTCTCACCTTGCCACCTGCACTTTACAGGGGTGTGGAATCCGACCCAACTATCGAGCCCTTTTCTGCAAGGTCGGAACGGCATCAGAAGTCGTGTTCATTCAAGGGCGAGCAGTGGCGTCCCGAGGAATGGCAGAAAGTATTGTGTCTGAAGTTAGACGCAGCGGTGAACGGGACGCGTCTACGATCTATGGCACCGTTTCCTTCTCGCAATGACTTTGCACCACGATTGGCTTGGGCACTCGACCTTGATCCTACGAGCAAATTTCCGTGGTTCACAGACATCACTGGTGAAGCGAAGCACACGTTTAAGCGACTCTGTGTGGACGATCAGGCGTGGGAATCTTTCCTGCGTGCGGATAACCGAGAGTCGATAGTTGGTGAAGGGCAAGGATTTTATCGGACTGCCGCCTATCAATGTGCCAAAAAGTGTGGAGAATCACAACGAGCTTTGCGAAACCTCATTCAATCCGTTTATGCATGGTGTGAGTGCGACAGAGAAGGAACGGAGGGCAGGTATGGCGGAAGGCTACCGTGGGAGATACCTTATTCGTATCTCTCCAGAGCGGAGGAGCGCGACCACACGGACAAATATATGAACCTTCAACTTGTGCCGAAGCGATATGAACGGGAATTTCCGATTGCTCCCGGCATAGGGGAAGTCCTGGCCACGACGAGAATGAGTCCAGCATTCAAATATTTTCAACAAACATGGGCTGGAATCGGACGGCCCCAGGTAACGGAAAGCACATTTTGGAATGCATATCACCAGTTGATCGAAGTATTTGCTGAGAATGCCGCAAGGAAATTTGTGCCGTCGAGCAGCCATGTAACATGGCAGGTCATCGGAATTACGCTAATACTAGGTGGACATGTATTGGGATTGTCGGTTTTGCCGTCAAGCGTCACCGGAGAGGGTGTCGCGCTTTTAGGACCAGAACTATCCAAATTTGTTCGTTCAATCGCATTCGTAGAAAAAGCAAAGCGAGAATTGCGAGATGCGGTCGAGATACGGAGCAACCGAATAAAGGAAACCGAAGGCCCGATGTTGAATTCTGGACCAACATTGTAGAATCCGATGACTTTTCCGAACAGCAACTTCCGCCACCTGAATCCAGTCCTTCACACAGTTCCATTCTCGGTCATCCCAAAGAAGCAGATTTCTGCGGGCAGTAAGGGCACTGGATGCACAGCAATTCGTGCATTGGCTGCTGGTTCCTCCGTGCGCGGATTTTATCACGCTAAAACAGCGAACGGCGTCGTTCACTTCGGTTCTGATCCGAAATAAATTCCGATCGTGCGGTCCTTCAGACTGTTATCGGTTGAGCCGCTAACCGGGATGTCTATCGAGTGGAAGGCCCAATAAATGGTTTTGTTGCTGTCATCCATCAAACGCCACCTGCCCAGGTGAGGCGGGAGCGGGTCTTTCGGCTCATCAGCGGGGGCATGAGTCGCGATGGCAACCCCGACAATCGGTACTTGTGGTTCCAGTCGGAATACCTTGTTCTCTTCGATCTGCCAACCAGCCTGGCTAAATAACAGCAAGAACCTTCCTGCAGCGACACAGGAGTTTTCGCTCCAACTCGTGCATCCAATTTTCACCGTGTCCCGACGAGCGATCTGAGCGGATAGCATCTTCAGCAGACGATCTCGCCGTTCATCTGAGAGTTCGTAAAGGTCAGATGTCTGAGGCGGAGACGCGTTGTTAATCGTGGGGTTGTTGATGACTCCGCCGTTGTTGACGATGCTGCCCGAAACATTTGAAGCCTGCCCCTCCGCATGTTTGTCCAAGTGCATTAGCCGACGCCCCTCTGGCGTTAGCCACCCTAGAAGGGCACCCAACAAGCAGAGAACCACAGGCACGACTACAACAGTGAAAATGTCCTTTCGTGTCCATTTCCCAGCCGCAGGGACACGCCATCGGAGTTTTTCAAGTAGAGCGACGACTCTCTTGTTGCGATAACCCTGACAGTGTTGAGGGCAATGAATATCGTGGAAATGCTCCCGGAACAAGGCAAAATCCATCGGCTGGATGCGTTTCCCTGTCTCGGGCGGCGTGAAGACACCGTGACCACGATAGTCATTCAACTGATGGCCGAAGTCAAAACGCTGTTTGTCGCAGTACGGAATGTATAGAGTGTTAGCGTCGCCTGAATCACGTCCGGGAATCTTGAAGAAAGCGCATTTGGTGCGGAATTTACCACTCTTTTCGACGTAGTCTTCCACACTTTGCAGCACGGTAAAATGCACGACTGGTTTGTCGTTCTTGTCCGTCATCGCGAATAGCGCTTCGTTTCACCTGGTGGTATTTTCGTCGCCATTTTGAAGGCTCCTTTCGCCCATATTTAGCGTAGCAAGCGAACAGGCTAATGCAAGCCCCCGTGGTTGTCGTCTTATTTACCGAGATTGTTCTCGTGCAGCCACTTCGCAGCCTCCGCGATGACGTTCGGGATGGGATGCTTCCCCTTGCCGTACCCAATGCCGTACATAGTGTGGTAGAGACCCGTTTGGTCCAGGGTCCGTATGATCTTGAAGGAACCATCTGGCTGCTGGCTTTCGATGTCGAGAATGAATACAGAGTAGTCTACTGAGTAAGGTACGGCGGTGGTGGAAGAACTGGATGCCGCAGCCGCAGCCGCATTCCCGTCGCCATCGGTTACCGCCGCTGCCGACGTTGAGGTGTTCGTGTAAACGTGCGTCCCGTGGTAGACAGCGGGTGTGGTGTGGATGAAGAACACTAAGTCCGCTGCTTTGTTTCCTGCGTAACACACGTCTCCGTAGTCGCTTAATTTCTTCTCAACATCCTTGAGTGCCTTCGGCGGTATTCCGTTGTTCGTGTTGTTCAGACGATCCAGATAAACCACTGAGAATGTCACCTTACAAGTTTGTACGGGCTTCGTGTGGCATATGGCTGGGGTTGCAGCGATGGCAAACCCGAACACCGACGCCAAGAGTTTGACTCTCATGTGGTCTCCTTCTGAATCACGCGGATTGCCGTGAGGCTCCAGTTTCCACGAGGCGCGACATGGCGACTACCTGTACAGAAGGGTAGACGTGTCGTTGACGTTACTCCAGTTCACGATGTCAGTGGGGTGCGGACTGCGGTTGGCTGGACCAGGTCAGAGGCTCTCGCTCATCGGACCTCGCGGATGATCTGCTCCGGGTCGATCTTCAAGGCGATGAGCCCGTATCGATGTGAACCTTTCGCCCCGCCACGGGCTGTCCATGATGGCTGTAACCTTGGCTTCGACTTCGCGGCCATCATGGAGACGGGCGAGGACCATTGACGGCAAGATAGCGCGACTGGAACTGGAGTTCGCCAGGGCGGCGATTCGGTCATCCATTAAATTCCCGATGCCCATACTTACAGGACCGTATTGTCCCCCATTGCGAACGGATTACGATTGCCCCAAGTTCGGAGGGCGGGCGATGGTAGCAATCATCTTAGGACTGTTCGCGACAATCGGAATCGGGACGTTAGCTCTGGTCGCTTATTTGTTCTATCTGACGCCAAGCCATCGTGATCGTTTGGATTAATAGGCACTCCGAGTATTGCCTGTCAGCCGCAGAGTATTCTGCGCTCGATAGTCTAAATAGCGGCGGCGGAATGCGATGGCGCGGAACGCGAACGTTAATTAATTTGATCGGGAAGGAATTCAATGTATCGTTGCCCGCAGTGCAACAGTGAGCGAATTAGGAGATCAAAGCGCAGCGGATTTGTTGAACGCGTACCTTTAACTCTGCTTTTTCTCAAGCCGTTTCATTGCGGAGACTGCAAACATCGTTTCTTTCGCTGGCCGGTCGGTGCCCGCTTTAGCGCTATTCGGGTGAAGCTCTTCACAAACGCCGAACTACTATAGGTACTCAGCTAATCGGTACGCTAGTGTACCCGGGCGGCGGTAAGGCATTCGGTTCACTAAGGGATTCACTGTATGTTCACAATTGAACGCCCCGACCCATAATTTCCTATGGCTAGAATCCTATTGGCTGAGAGCAACGACAAGGTTCGCTCCCTGGCGAGGGCTGTGATCGAGACCAGGGGCGGTTGGACCGTGTGCGAAGCTAAAGATGGCCACGATGCTGTTTCTAAGGCTCTGCAACTCAAGCCCGATCTGGTGGTTCTCGACTTCGCGATGGGCGGCTTGAATGGACTTCAGGCCTCAGCTAGGATCATCGCTGCCTGCCCGAACCTTCCTATAATTCTCCACACGTTTTACGATTTCAGCGAAATGGTCGCCGAAGCCAAGAAAGTTGGCATTCGTGAAGTCGTCAGCAAAGGTGAAAGCGCAGATCGCCTGCTCGAAGCGATTGAAAGACATTTGGATAGAAGGGCAAAGTCCGCGAGCATCTTGCCGACCGATACAAAGATCGCTGATTCCACGATGAAGGAAGAACCACCGGTCTAGAGGGGCCTACCTTGTATGGCGAAACCCAAAGACGTTGATTCAAATAAGCCAGCAGCCACTAAGCCAGCCACCGTCAAGAAAATCATTGAATCCCCCCACCCCGAGATACCCGAGAAGGCAGAAATTTCGATTGGTGGTTGCGATCCCCTCTACCAAGAATTGCGAATCGAAAATAAACTAACGGATGAGAAGGGCAAGGAAGTGAAACTGAAACAGGGCGCTCACATCGACGTAACCCTTGAAGCTGATCCCAAGGACACGATTCCCAAAAGCTAGGCCCGCGTCTCAACTCTCCCCCTCCGACAAGCTGAGCAGAGGACGCGCGAAGTTGTGTAAGTTGCTCGTGAAATGGAACAAGACGAGCATCAGCACCTCCTTTGATTCATATCGCCATAATTTCGTTCCACTAGGCGCGGTACATAAGGTCGCTATGGTCGTAGGTGTCTTTATTCCCGCAATTAGGACATTCGAATTGGGTTTCGGTAAAAACGGGCTTTTGGGGCAGGAAATAACTCTCCGCGCTCTGGTCGGTAATTATCGAGTGGGTGAATTCAAAATTGCAGTTGTCGCATTTTAGGACCCATTTGGGCATAAAGACTAAAACTATCCGGCCCGGTAATCTTTTGAAAATACATCAAATTATTTATCTCTCCTTAGTACTCTCAGTACGCTACCGTACGAAAAGGGGAATGAAAAACGGGGTTGAAATCCGGTTTTTTCGTGCGGTATATTTTTTGAAAATTTCCGGGTCCCCGGAGTCAGAAGGAGTGGCTCATGGATCAGCCTAATTACTTGTGGCAGGCCGCGTATATGGCAGCGGTGTATGAAACCGACGATTCACTTATGGACGGCAGGATTCTAGAGGCGAGAGCCGCTCTCGAACAGCGGCTCCTGAGTCCAATTGAAGGCGAAGAGTACCGCGCCATCGAGAACGCCGAAAGAGCCCTGGAGGTGTTAAGGGCTGAGCGAGTCCATAAAGTTTTTGGCTTCGGGTTGTCTAGGCAAACTTCCGAGCCCAATCTCAAGCGTCCGAATGATCTGACCTCGTTCGCGAATCGTAATCGCTTGCGGAGTACGGTGAAGTCCTGATTGCGCTCTGTACGGTCTCTGTGTACGCTGTCGTACAGACTTCAGGTGCTCTCCAGCTTCCTGGGTATCACCCGTCCGAGGTGATAGTGACCAAGAAAATTCTCATTATTGACGACCATCCGAATATTCGCAGACTGGTGCGCGAGTTCATCGAGCGACAAACCGGGCTTGAAGTTTGCGGAGAGGCGGTTGACGGGTTGGACGGCCTGCAAAAAGCTTCGTCGCTTGACCCGGATTTGATAATCCTAGATTTTCAAATGCCTAAAATGAATGGGCTAGAGGCGGCTCGGGTTCTCACACAAATACTGCCTTCCGTTCCCATAATTTTGTTTACCACGCACATTGCCATTCTTCCGGTAGCCGCTCTGGCGGGCGCGGGAATTAAGGCAGTTGTCTCAAAAATGGATAGCTTGGATATTCTTGCCGACCACGCCCTGCGATTATTAGCGCTAGACAACGCACCTATTCAGGTTCTCGAATAATTTGGCCCTCATCCACAATCATCGCGCACTCTAAATCTAATGTGAAGCTTTCGCCCGACGATTTCGACCGCCGCGAAGTCGACGACGCTAGGTTACAACCATCGGTTAATAGCATCCGTCGTTAAGAATTCTAGCGCCAGTCCTGTCCCCACTCGTAGCTGGTGCGTTGTAAGGTCCGCTACCCGAAGGACCTTATTCCCTGATCCAGGGTATCGGGGCGACGATAGGACGGAGGTTTTATGGACGACAAGAAAACTGGAACGCAAGACTCTCAGCACGATACCAAGCATCCCAATAATCAAAATCAAGACCCAAAACAGCAAGAAGCAATGAAGCATCCGGTAAATCAGGACCCTAAGCATCAAGATCAAAAGAAACACGAACCTGCGCATGACCAGCAAAATCCAGCCCACGACAAGTCGAAGACCGCAACAGGCGGCTCCAACAAATAATTCGGCAGCGGTGACCCAGATAACCAGCCTTGCGGTTGTTTTCTTACCTTTTCACCGAATTAGGTTCTGCGAGGAATCTACCTCAGGTTTACGCGGTCGCATTCGGGCAAGCCGCTGTTCAAAGCTGCTTTCTTTCATCGCCGGATACTAACAGAAAAAACAAATCAGGTTAGACACGATGGGCTGCTCCGTGTTGTTGAATGCACTCTTCGATTGCAGGAACCAAAGTAGAAGCAAGCTGACCTTTATCCAATAGTTTCACCGCTCCGTAGCTCTGAGCAAGGCTGGCCGTTTCTTCATCATTCCAGACGGACATTGCGAGTAGGCAAGAACCGTGAAGATGGTTTTTGATCGCCGCAGGGGTAAACGACTTTTCGCCCGGCATCCGCAAATCCATCAGAACGACATCAGTAGTGTTCGCATTAAATATCTTCAGCAACTCCGCATAGTTGCTAGCTTCGCCACAGACTGTGATGCCGGTTTGAGCTTGAAGCAGAGCACAAATAGCATGACGCATCGTGTCGGAATCGTCAGCGACTAGAACACGGACTGGATTCATGCCGCAATGGTATCGCTCACTCACCAGATTCTGTCTATCCAACTTTGAACGCCTCATTCCGCCGTTTTTATGATCTGTCCCGGGTCGATCCCATTCCGTAGCTGCCGTGCAGTCCGATATAGATCGAATGAGATCATCTGCGCCTAGCAGCGCGTGCCTTTCGTAGTGGTACAAGAGCCCGAAAACTGTTCGCATCCGCCCAATCAACCACGCATCTCGTGTGCAACGATATTGATATTTCCCCGGAACCGGTTCTCGCTAAGAATATCCTGCCATTTATGGGAGTTACCAGATCGTGCGTGTCTTTGCACTGACAACAGAGCGGACTTGTAGACACAGATCGTTCGCGCTTGAGCGCGGCTAGAGCGTTCAGCGTCTGGACAACCGCACGTCTCTCATCTTCATCGATTGCACCTCTGACTACGCGTTGTCCGATGGCGTCTTTCGCATCTTCTATGCGACCGGGCGGATATTGGGATTCGTTTCAAGGACAGCAGCAAAATCGCTGAAGAGATTGACCACATCTTAGACGATGAATTGGACCGCCTGAAGAAAATACCGCTTTTCAAATCCTAGGTCAAAACTAGAACCTGGAATAATCTGGGCGGGATTGATCGACGCCGTCACGCTGCCATACACGATCTGCACCTTGCGGCCGGCGGACTGGGTCGTGATCGGCGTTATCTCGGCCTCGACAACTTTGCCGCTGTAGAGTTTGACTCGGATGAAGCTATCCGTTCGTGGTCTCGGGCTCGTGTTCTGTGAGAAACCCATTGTCAATCAAGCATTTATGGTGATATAAGAGCTACTAACGCAGTTCCTTTTCGGCTCCCGGAGTGCTTAGCTTATTGAGACGCACCACTTAATGGAGGCAATATGGACGCGCAACTGCCCAACACAACCTACCGGAGGAGTCAAAACCTTCCGATCCGAACCCACAACTGAGCAATACTGAATTAGACGGCGTAGTTGGCGGGGTTAAGAAACCACCCGTGGACCCCAAGGTTCCATACCTAGAAATTGAAATGACAGACGTGATTATCTCAAGCTAGATCATCAAGCTAATTAATCGGCAGAAAATTTTCCGCGCCTCACCATCCTCGCCATACGCGCGGGTCTGGATCGGTCTATTGCCTCGCGCCAAGATTCCTACCCCAGTCATCAGCAGTTCCACAGCGAAGCATCTTGGCTGAAACTTTGGAAGCGGTCACAAACACGCTCCGACCGCTTCCGTGGAGGATACGGGAGAGCAGGCTAGCGTTACCTGGATTGGAGAGGAAAACGGGTCGCGCTCCCAGGCTCACACAGAGAACGAAGATTTCACTAGCAATAATTAGCTCGCGGCGAATTTGTCGATAGCTCCTGAGTTTGGTCTGCCGACCTTCGAGTTATTTAATGTGTTGTTTTGCGCCGCTGTGTTTTCCTCTGTCGTGGCTCCTCCGGCGACTGCCTCCAAGTCTTCCTCTTTAAGTTCGTCGATTTTCTTGGATTCGTCCACATTGCCTCCTTGTACTTCTAAGCTGGCGGAAGCCTATGCCTCTGATACGTGCGGGTCAAGAACAATAGCCTGGCGGATGCTGGCTCAACGCTCCGGGACAAGCGTCAACGTGAGCTTCGACTTCGCGACCATCGTACAGCCGGACCAGGGCCGTTGAACCGATGTGGATTTGCTTGCGGTTCATCTCGCGATAGCGGCCCATCTCTTTTTAGCGGCCTTGGAAATCTTCGCACGGGTTGCGACGGACATCGTTCGCTTGACAGTCTTCGCGATCTTTCTTTCCGTTTTGATTGCGCTGCCGGATAAGGCGTGGATAGCCGAGTCTAACGCGCTAAGACGCTTGCTCAGTGCTTTGCGCTCGTTGCGAAGTGCCTTCACGATGTTCATGGGGTCTCCTGCCGGAAGTATACACACGACGGATAGTCAGGTGATAGCATCCGCAGATGCGCTTGTACGTGCGAAAAGCCAAGATAGCGACCGAACTTCGAACCGCGTTCGAACAATTCGGTCCATTAACTATGCAGGGCATTCTCGCCGCAGGCGGCACCTTCCGCCTTCAAGGCAAGCCAGAATGGGTAGAAGGGCATCGTGAAGCCCTTCTTTCTTGGCTGACAGAGTACTCAGATCGCGAAGAACGCAAAGAAGCGGAAATAACAAGACAGCGAAGTGAAGTATCTTGTTCGGGGGTTGCAGTGTGGGGCGATACAACGCACAGTCCTTCGCCGCTGCATATCGGAAAATAGCTTACTCCCACTCTCGGTCCCACTTCGTTCGCGTTCTCCTTCGTATTCAGTATGTAGGCACGAGGATACGAAATCCGGAAAACACCGTCAGGGCTTACAAACGTTTGTCGTTGCGAGCCAGGTTGCTGCGCGTGTTGAGCCAGTGAAGCCGCGACAAACAGCACCCATATCAGCATCAGTGTGCTCAGCCTCCTGAGTCGGCTGTTGCAGGCTGCCTACCAAACTTAAACGATTGATTTCAAAAGATTGGCTTTGCTGGGGTTATTTTTAGCGTTTTCGAGCTTTGGATTGGCTGCGGGCAAAATGTTTTTCTCGCCACGTCTCGGCGTCTGGGTTGGGCCAGCCACCGGATTTGTCATTGGCCTGCCCGCTCAAGGTCCTCGGGGACGCGAACTCCTCGGCGACTCTTTCGCGCCATTGTTCACGCTCGTTGGTGTATTCGTTGGCCGATCTAGTTGGACCTTCCTGCATCGGTTACCGGTGGATGGGGGAACCGCCGAACGCTGAAGTTAATCGGCAGCCCGACCACGACCGCGTGCACAAGCAGCCCTTAGGCGCGGGTCGGATTCGAACCGACGAGTGATGGTTTTGCAGACCATTTCTCTGCCACGGCACTACTTGAAAATTGAGGACCGCGGTACACTCAGCTTCGGAGCGGCGCGAACTTGCGGGTTGAACGTTCTGCTCCGCAGAAACGTGCCGCTAAATGCCTTGTTTTCTTTAGTACTAGTGACCAGCGCAATTGCCCGATCCACGTTCGCTGATGGGCTACTTGGATATGGAAGCTTCTCTGCAAGCTGATTCATCTGGTGGATTACACCACTTGAGAGCCCTCGTCATTGCCCACCGAAGTTTCTGTTTGGAAGCGGCATCGGTCGCCTGATCGAGTCTATCTTTGAGGAGGCCGATTCCTTTCGGTTGTTCGTATTTGTACATGCCCATCCAGACCGCAACGGCGTTTTCTCTCGCTATTGTGGAGGTTGAATCCAACTCAATCACGCGTAGAACTTCGGGCGAGGCCTTCCGGCCGATAAGGTCGAGGGCTCCAGCGGCAGGATAGAGATTCCATATAGTCGGCAGATGGATGACAAAACCGCGTTTTTCACGCTCGTCTGGCGGTCGCCGGAAGTCCAGCAATCGGGCCAGAACGGCGATTGCGGGCTCATAGTGCTCTGAGCCAAGCTTCCTGATTGCCTGTGTTATACATTCTTCGTTCTGCGCATCTGGTACGATCCCACTGAGATATGAGACAAGATCGGGCGAAGCGGCGTTGTTTAAACTGGCACAATCCTGACAGCGAGCGAAACAAGAGCCAACTGTAAGCAATGTGATAACTAACGCGATTAGTGGGACAGCCATGCTGATTGTTGGTCGGTTCATTGTAGGTTCCATGTGGTTGGGGTCGTTCCCGCTCCTATCTGATTATCGTTCGGAATGTCGTTTACAAATTGATAGCCGGACGAAGTCTTTGTACATGACACCCGAACATAGAAGTTGTAGTTGGGAGATATTTTTGTGCCATTTGGCAGCGCGGCGTAGGCATAAAAATTTCCTCGGTACCGATAGGTATTGCCATCTACGTTCGGTGGGTCCGGACCAGGCGCGTCCACGTCGTAGACCTTCCCCGCGGACCCACCGGATTGAGGATCATCATCTCGGCCGGCTGGATCAGCAGTGTCATCTTGATTTGTCAGGCCACCAGTTTTCGTAGAGTTTGTATAGTCAGCGTCGGCCACGATGAAACGATGGAGAGTGACGGTTCCCGTATAAGTGCTCGGCGTAATTGTGCCCACGTCTTCGTTTCCGATGAAACAGCCCTTTAACGATCCCGTTCCGATAATCGGTCCAAGGTTTACTGTGCCTTCTGCCGACTGGTATGCCGCCCTTGCTGCATCGTCCGTGGCAACCGAACCGGAGGTATGCTGGGTGACGACCGCAGAAACGACATTGACGCCGCCCGTGGGATACCTGGCAAGCAGGGGACATACTTTTAGCGAGGGGGATAGCAGCGACCCCTGAGTTTTTGAGGTAGTCGACCCTTGAGCTACGCCGGTATGGTTTCCATACTTATCGACGGTGGCGATCGCCGTGTTGGCGGACGACCAGTTATTGTAGAAGGACGAGCTCTCATCTTCGAAAATATTGGTGCACGAATTAAGGGCGTTGACGCCATCCGCAACCGCCGTGTAGATCGGAACTCCGATGGGGTTATACCACGGGACCGTAGTTGAAAAACCGCAGCACTCGGCGCAACCGTATGCCACGTGTCCGTAGGTTTTGTCGTAGATGACTTTGCCCTCGAACAGGGAACCAATGCCGGTGTTGGTGAGATCGCGAAACTCATAGGAGCCGTAGGTAAGGTCTGGCGGCAGCAACTTGCCATTTTTGTCGGGTACGTGTTCGCGGATTAGTTGACCTACGTCGATCCACGTCTGACCGTCTGGTTGGAGGGTCTGCTCCAAATCGTATCGCTGCGTGCCTTGGTTGTAGAAGATGGTGAAAGCGGACTGGGTTGGCTTTGTGCCGCCGTTACCGGCAGTGATGATGGAATCGTGATAAGGATCGTACTGCCACATGCCGCCTTCCCAACGGAAGGAAAGCTGGTCGGAGAATGGTGTCTGCGCACCATATTGAAGTGTTTGATCGTAGCTGGCGGCTACTGCTATAAGCTCGTCCGGCAGCCCGTTGGTGGTTAGCGTCACGGATGCCCAGTTCGCATTCTTGGGAAGCGTTCCCCCAGCTTGAAGTGCCGCCACATCGATCCTGCGGGTTTCATAAGGATTCAAGGTCAACGACGGGCCTGGAGCCGCGCCCGTTTTGGTTGCGTTGCGCCAGTTGAAGCGAAGGTTTGCAGTGAGGGTCTTGCCCGTGGTGTTTCGGATGAATAACTGGGGCTGGAGGGCAGTGCCCGGAGGAAGCGCAAGAGCCAGGTCAGGGGTCGACAGAGCCAGCATTGGGGCTCGCAGCGTCCAAATACCGGTGTGTGCGTAATCCCGCTCCACAAGTGTGGCGTTGGGGTCATAGTCGAACATTTTGAGCACGGCAGAAAATCCAGGTGTTTCATCGAAAAGGAAATGCAAGCTATCGAGCGAACCAGCGTGGGTGGTGGTGGAAATTTTGATACCGCCATAGGAGCCGGTGAGACCTGAGGCAAGGATGAGCTTTCGGGTGGAAAAGCGGCTCGTCTCGGCGGGGCCGAGAAGAACTTGTTGTGTGGCCTGCTTGCCGCTGGCGTCGTAGAGCGACAGATTGAGGGAGAGGCTGCTCTTGCCCTGATTGGTGAGGATCAGGTAGTCGCTGGCGGAGTCATTTGGGAGCCACCAGATACCTTCGCGGCTGCCTATTTGAATCTCCTGCGATTCGCCCGTTGCGTCGATATGGAAGGCGATGGCGTGGCCCATATTGTGAATCATCATAGCAGCGTACAAGGCCGCTGCCGAAACGGCCTGAAAGCGAAGAGCGATGGAGCCGTAGGTTCCGACAAGTTGCGGCGCGGCGGCGGCGGCTATTGCGGCATTGATGTCCACCGATACTACTTCCTCGGACTGGACAGTGACCGGAGCGAGGCTTGTTTCTGCGCCGTCCGCTATCCGAAGAACAGGAGTTACGGTGAGGGGCTGGCTGAGGCCATTATTGCGGAGTTGCAACTCGCTCGTCCAGCCAGTTTCGGATGTCCAGTAGGCGACGATAACCTCTTGATCGGTCGCAGCGGGTGGCGGGGGAGGCGGTGGTGGTTGGGTAGGAGGCGACTGCGCCGAAACACTATACGTGCAAACGATGAGAGCGAGCACAAACGTACCGATTAATAATTTGCCGTGCTGCGGCATTGGAAACTCCTTCGTCGTGCGTTATTGGACGTGGGGCCTTGGTGATCGCGGCTTTGTAGCCCTTCGCGAATGTCTTGTCAAGAATAAAAAAGTACTAGCTGATTGCTTAGATTTGGATTACGTAGCGTGCTTGATACAGATTCGGTTCATGCCCCGCCCCTCACCACCGCATCATCCTCCACAAACTGTGTTCGTGGCGTTCACGGCTGCGAGCATGCGCAATTCGAATATCCGCCACTCATCCCGACAATAGGTTTGGAGCGGAGGCTGTACCTGTGCTCATGGCTGACGATTTCTTCGACCTGTACGATGCGATCATGAAATGCCTTGAACATAGGAGACACCGTCGCCGTTCGCCTCTATGATGGACGCGAGGTCATCGCCAAGGTAATAGCAGCCGTGAACAGCGTGACAGACCGGAAGATTCACATCTTATATAAGATGGTCCTCTTGCAACGACACTGAAGGAACGGCCATGAAACTCAATTTGATGACGCTGGCGGTGGTAATCATCGGCTTATCGCTCTATGCCATGTATGCCCCGCATCTCCCATGAACTGCATGGCGCATTGCCGGAATTGCGATTGCAGCGCCAGCATTTCTGGTGTTTGTAGCGGCGCGGATGCAGTTGGGCTCATCATTTTCGGTGCAGGCTAAGGCGACGACGCTGGTAACGACGGGCGTCTACTCGCGCATCCGCAATCCGATTTACATCTTTGGCGCGATGTTCGTCCTCGGAATCATCATCTGGATGGGACGTCCGTGGCTGCTACTGATTTTTGCGGTCATGATTCCGCTGGCAGGTGGTGCGGAGCAACAAATCCTCCGCGTCGTACCTGGGACCCTTCAGCAGCATCATGATAACGCCCGTCACGATTCGAAATTGGATGGACTCGAATCCGGCTTCGAAAGACTTTAATCATAAATTGTCAAAAAAAAAACGGCTACGGTACGTGCAAAGGGGGGCAAACAAAAAGGCGAAAGCAAGGCCTGTCCTCAGTCGTTGAGTCAGCGCTCCCGGCGTCACGTCCTCGGCTCCCGGGGGCTCAAAATACAGAAAGCCCGGGCTTTCGACCGGGCTCTCAGTAATTCCAAACCGTGCCTTGCCACACCAGACCTTGGCTCGCCAAGCCAAACCACGACTTGCCAGGCCGAGACGAAGTATACCAAAGATCGATTCCCGGTCCTCGTGGTCGGCTCGCCTTCCTCACGGAAGGCTCGCCAGAACCAAAACCCTTTAGTTGGTTATTGAGTTCGTTCCGCAACGTGGCTTGGGCCGAATTTGCGGTGGTTCGACTTGAAGCGGATAATTCGTCCCTCTTACCCGGAGGACGTGTATGGAAATGGGATGCGTGATTCAGACCTCGCAGTGGCCGACCTTAGGCGAATGGATAGTATTCGGCGCGGAAGTGCTCGTGGCCTGGGTGATATATCTAGAACTCCGACACAGTCGGGAGGCGAATTTCCTTCAAAAGGCTGCCGATGTCAACGCCAATAAATCCAGACGACAAATCTACGAATTTTATTTCAGGTCTGTGCGCGATTCTGGAAACTAACTGAAGCGCCGAAGGCCTTTAATAGATTGGTGCACGGCAGCCAGGAAGCGCGGGGCTGGTGCGAGAACCAGCTTGCGCTCTTCGCCGTTAAGGAATACATCGAGCGGTACAAACCAGGTAAGGCATAGGAGGAAGTTATGATTAGTCAAACAAGTCTACTGAAAGCTCTTGAAGATGATCTGCGTGTCTGTGACAGCGCACACCACGAGTCAGACGCCAAAGGTCGGCAGGGGCAAATATTGGAACACGCCACACTGCTCAACCATTTCACATGGACGCAACGGGCTCGTGAGAATCAAGAAGAACTAGAGAAGATTTTGCAATCGCTAGAAGCAAACGGCTTCGTCGCAGGCTATCAGCATTGGCGTGAACTCGCTGTTAACCGAAGGCCGTGAGGTCGCCATGAAAGTACATTTTCTCTGGTTCGCCGGATTTCTCATCGCTCTCGGCACTCTTGTCGTCCTGTTTCGCTCTTACGAGGACAGACATCGATTCGTTTTACTCAAAGTTCCCGGCGATAGCGAGAGAAATTGACCTGCACCCGGATGTCGCAGAGTACCTGCGGCAATATGCAGTCGGAAAGTCCGGGCTGTTGTTTCACACCGCAAACGGAACCCCGCATCTCTACGGGAACCTGGAAGACCGCTGGCTCACGCCTCGTCTCATCAAACTGAAATTGGACGAGGACGGAATGGGCTGGCACGCATTCAAGCGTTTCCGTAAGACGTGGCTCCGTGGCGCTCGTTGTTTGGAGGACATCAACAATTTCTGGATGGCTCACAAGCCGAAGACGATGTCGGAAGTCTATTCGCACCTTCACGAGGATTTGGAAATGCGCCTCGTGGAGGCTGAGCGCGTCGGCTGCGGATTCGCTATTCCGAAGACTGTTGCTCCAAATGCTCCAAAACTCTCGACCAACGAGTCGTTGCAAATTGCAGCGTAAGTTGAACAATCTAACGAAGTAAAGTTGGTGGACGTGACCGGGATCGAACCGGTGACCCCCTGCTTGCAAAGCAGGTGCTCTCCCAGCTGAGCTACACGCCCATCCTTGCAACCAAATTATTCTAGGACACTTTCAAGCACAGCGCACCCCCGATCGCCGTCCACAGTGCCAAGACTATGGCTCCGAAGCAGGACGCACCAGAAGCAAGACACCCGAACCTCGGACTGGGCCCGCGTCGCCTTGTAGGAACATCTCGCCGGACCTTCTACGTAACTGTTCTCCAGCTTGCTTTCATAGCCGGCAGCCGGCGCGGCCAGATCCGCACCGGCTAGGGAGTGGACCTTGGGAAGCAAGTTCCAGGGCAAGGCCGGACCCTGCGAGGTGGTAGACTCGTCATGCATTGAAATCGAGGAGAATTCAAGATGGAGACAGGACACGAAGCGGCGGCGGCAATACTAGTTCAAACGATCTTCTTGAAGGACGGGCATTTGCAGGGAATACTCGGTGAGCAAGCGTCCAAGAGCGCAACACTGGCGGCCGAATTTTTGAAACCATTCTACGTCGCGGCGCTCGCCATGATGGCAAAAGTCGGGCAGGAAGCCCTGGAATCGCGCTAACCACGGTTCCCACACACTGTCGCACGTATCGTGTGGACAACGGTTACAACAGCGGCAACCGGCACCTTGGCACTCGCACGCAAGCCGGGCATTACATTGCTGGGCCCGGGTCTGTTACACTTAGACGTTCTGTACCTGAACAATTTTACAGCAAAGTGGGATGAACGATGGCGAAGTGTGAGTTGTGCGGCAAAGGTCCAGCTTTCGGAAATGTCATCAGCCACGCGAACAACACGCGGCGGCGGCGGTGGAATCCTAACCTCAGGCGCGTGCGCGCAGTGGTAGGCGCAGCGACCAAGCATATCCGTGTGTGCACGGCCTGCATCCGCGACGGCCGCGTAAAGAAAGCTGCCTGAGTTTCTGGCCTTGGCTTTAATCCTTTTCAAGATGCGCTCGACTCGATTGCGGCGTGCCGCGGTGTTGCTGCCGCTGGCGGGTGTGATGTTTCTGGGCGTGGCGGGCTGCAAGCAGGAAGTGCAGCATTCGCCCGACGTGTGGGCGCTCGTGAATGGCAAAGAAATCAAGCGCGCCGACGTCGACAAGTATTACCGCACTCGCGTTAATCCAGAAGGACAGGAACCCTCGCAGGAAGAAGCCCTGTCGCTGAAGCTCAACGTGCTGGATGAGTTGATCAACAACGAAATTCTGCTGGAGCGCGCCAAGAAGCTAAACCTGGAAGCAAGCGACGGCGAAGTCGAAGACAAATTCACAGAGCTGAAAAGCCCCTACACCGAAGACGAATTCCAGCGCCAGTTGAAAGAACGCAACGTCTCGGTGAACGACTTAAAGAGCGATTTGCGCCGCCAGCTGTCGATAACCAAACTCCTTAACCGCGAAGTCGTGGCGAAGATTTCCATCACCGATCAGGACGTGACCGACTTTTACAACGTCAACAAGGCCCAGTTCAACGTAGCCGAACCCCAATACCGCATCGCGCAGATCGTCGTCACGCCCCGCAAAGAGCCGCAAATCCGCAATCGCAAGAATGACGACGCGACCACGGAAGCCGAAGCACAACGCAAAGTCAAAATGCTGATGGACCGCCTGAACAGCGGCGCCGATTTTGCCCAATTGGCCATGGATTATTCCGAGGACATGAACTCGGCGGCCACCGGCGGAGATTTGGGGTACGTTCCGGAGTCGGCGCTCAATCAGTCCGACCCAATGTTGAAGAAAATGGTGATGGGCATGAAGCCGGGGCAATTGAGCCCGCCGCTAGGACTCAAAGACGGCTACCGGATTCTGAAGTTGGTTACGCGCGAATCGCCCGGCCAGCGAAATATTTCCGATCCCTCGGTGCAGCAGACGATCCGAGACACGCTGCGAAACCGCAAAGAACAGTTGCTGCGCTCCGCATACTTGGCCATCGCGCGTGATGAAGCACGAGTCAGAAACTATTTGGCGGAGCAAGTAGTGGAAGCTGCGGGAAAACTGCCGGACGCAGCCCACGGAGCCAAGTAAAACTCGGTTCCTATCCTCGTGGCGTGGGGTTTGTTTTCCTGAACCTCGAAGGGCTTCGCCCGGCTTCGACCCCGCGCTCCACACTCCGGGCAGCGACCACTTTCCAGATTTTTGTCACGGCAACACGCTAGTCGAACGTTTCCCCAACAAGTTGCGACACGTGTTTTGCCACTGAAGACGCCGCGGTCAGTCCCGGCGACTCCATCCCGACAAGGTGAATCGCCTGCGGCACGGCCGGGTCGCGAGTGATCACGAAGTCCGCGATGCCCTTCCCCGTAGGAGGCACAAGTTTTGGCCGCAGACCGGAATAACCAAGCTGCAGGTCGCCTTCTTCCACTTCCGGCAAGAGGGTCTTCGCGCTCTCGGCAAAATCGCGAATGGGCAGCCTCCCACGCTCGTAATTGTCTTTGCCTTCGACGTAAGTCGCTGTCGGCCCAAGCAGCACGGTTCCCCACAGAGTCTTTGTGAAGTGGACGCCGAGACTCAACCCATCGTGGTGCGGCAACGGATAGACCAGGCTATTGATCAGGTTCGAACGCGCGCCGCGAATCTCGCAGTATTCACCGCGCACTGGATAGATGCGCCAGGATTTGTTACCCAGCATGCCCGCGACCTCGTCGGCGAAAAGTCCGGCGGCGTTGACCACGCAACGCGCTTCGATGGATTCTTTTTGCAGGTCGCCTTCATCGCCGATCTCCAGATCGACGCGAACCACGCCCTTCATCGGAGTCAGGGCCACAACCTTTGCGTGCGTCACAATGTTCGCGCCGTTGTCGGTAGCCAGCCGCGCGTGCGTGCGCACCAGATCTTCGGCGGACAGAATACCGGTCGAGGGCACGTCGAGCGCCGCGGTGCCGCGAATATGCGGCTCGCGCGCAAGAATCTCTTTCGGGCCGATGATGGTTAGGCCCGCAACTCCGTTGTCGCGGCCGCGCTGCGCCAGAGCTTCGAGTTCATGCTCCTCGTGCGCATTTGCGGCCACCACGAGCTTTCCAGTCTTCCGATACGGCACATTGTGCTTGGCGCAGAATTCGTAAGACAGAGGATTGCCTTCCACGCAGTGCCGCGCTTTCAGCGAACCTTTCGGATAATAAATACCCGAATGGATCACGCCACTATTGCGCGTGCTCGTGGCCATGCCAACTCGAGGGAATTGCTCCACGAGAAACACATCTTGCCACCGCCCCGATACCTCGCGGGCGATGGCGCAACCGATCACGCCGCCACCGATAATCAGAATGTTGGCTTGGTCCATGACCTAAAAGGATAAAACAGAAACAACAGCCTGTGAAAGCTTTGACGCGAAAGTTTCGACGCCGTCCCCAACCAGCGCCTGCCATCTGTGGCCTCGGCAATTTAGGGGGTGCCGCCGATATCATCGAACAACGGCGCGCAATCGACCAGGCGTGCCTCGGTTCCATCGTGCACGGCGTACGTCGCGTGATGACTTCGGTCGTAGGTATTCCGCCAGAGTGAAGCGGCGCCGTGCACTCCATCCTTGTTCAAGGCGTAAAAGAAAATGTGAAACGTCGCCAGTTTCTTCTTGTCGTTCCTGTAATTGTGCGCGACTCGATTCAGCGCCTCGAGGCACGCATCGTTCGGCGTCATGCCCTTGCGCATCATCTCGATAATCGTATGCCCGCCGGAGATCTTTATGTTTTCTTCGCCCTTTCCAGTCGAACCCGCCGCTCCAACCTCGTTGTCCACGCAACATCCCGCGCCGATAATCGGCGAATCCCCAACCCGCCCGGGAATTTTCCACGCCAGCCCCGAAGTGGTGGTCGTCGCCGAAACGTCTCCCTTCTCATTGATCGCCATGCACGGAATCGTGCCGGTAGGCGGATGCGCGATCACACGTTCGGCATACGCAATTTTCTCCGCGTCGCCATCGAAGATCGCGGAAACATGTTCTTTCCATTCCGGCGAATCGATTCCCGGCCTCCAGTTGAGCGAACTAGACGCCTTCCACGCCAGCCAGATCAGCCGCGAGTGCTCGGTAAGCAGATTGATTTCCTGGAATCCTTCCGCCACGCCAAACCGCCGCGCTCCGTCGCCAACAATCATCACGTGATTGGTTTTTTCCATTACGGTCTGCGCCAACCGCGCTACATTCTTGATACGCCGCACCGACGCCACCGAACCGGCCCGCCCCGTCGGCCCATGCATGCAACTCGCATCCAACTCCACTTCGCCTTCTTCGTTAGGCAAGCCTCCGTAACCCACGGAATCGTCGTTGGGATCGTCTTCCACCACCGTGACCGCCGCAATCGCGGCGTCCAGCGTGTCGCCACCCTTCTTCAGTATGTCCATGCCCTTATCCAGCGCGTGCAAACCATTCGTACTGGAAATAATCAGCGGCCGCTTGCCTTGCGCAGCCACAGATGGCGCAACGGCGGCGTTTGGCGAAGCCGTGCCTCCAAAAAGTTTGCCGGTGCCGGCAGCCGCGCTGCCGGCAAGCGAAGTAAGGAAAAACTTTCGACGTGACCACAGTTTCATCGGTATGCCCTCCACAGTGTGCGGGCGCAACTATACCGTCGAACAAAGGCAGCGAGAAGTTGAAAGTGGCTGCACAAGAGGGCCGCAAAGCAGAGCCGGCGGAGAAGCAGAAAAAGCGCTGAAGAATTGCAAGAATTCTCTAGTGATTGCTGACGCTTTCGAATTCACTGTTGGAATTTTAACTGCGCGGTTTTTGACCGGTGCTAAGATCACGTCACGAAATGGTCTCGCCGGCAAGCGGCGCCATTTTTACGCGAAAAGGATCCCGCTGCGATCGATGGGATGTTTGTGCGCGGACTTGCCGCTGGCCCACCACTTTCGCCACGCGTTGGCGTCGTTGCCCAGTTCCGCGCCGGTGATTAGGCGAAGCGCACCGTAGACCCAGCCTCGGGTAGCAGAGTCAAGCGCGTCGTCATCGAAAAAATTCAGCAGATTCGGCACAGCGGAAAGGCGTTGCTGTTTGGTGAGCATGCCGGACTTCGCCAGGTTGCAGCCGGCACGTTTGCGGACCCGGGCGGAGGGATCATAGGCGAACCGATCGAGCAGCGGATCGATCGCCGCGTCGGTGCCGAGCATTCCCAATCCTTCGACGGCCCAGTAACGTGTTTCTTCGTTGCGATCGTGAGCGTAGGTCAGGAGCTGCGCGAGGACAAGCTGGGGTTCGACGCCGCGATTGCCGAGCGCGCCGAGCTGCCACAGAATCGATGAGCGCTCAGAAGGATCGTCGCGCAGTTCTTGCATCAGGTGCGCGACGCTCTGCGGCGTCTTGCTGAGATTGTTGGCTGCGAGGTCGATTTCCACCGCGGAACTTCGCACTCGCAGATCGTCGGAGTTCAGCGCCACGTGGACGAGATCGAACAGGCGGTCGGTGTTCTGCAGATGCCCGCGCCAGGCGTCGATATTCTTGTCGATGATCTCAACGGATTCGGTGTCTCGAGCGATGGCCCGCTCCAGCAGGTGCTCCGCCTGCTCTTGGGGACCCAAACGCGAGAAGGTATTGACGCTCGGGTCCACCGCGTTGCCGGAACTGGAGGGAATGTCGGTCAACAAAGAAGCTTGTACAAGATTTCTGCTGCCCCAACGCTCGTCGCCTTGGAAACGGGCAACCTCAAAACCAGTTAGCGTGGAGACTGCCGCCAGAGCCAGCACCGGGAAGGCATAGCGATGCACTTTGTACAAAAACGAGGCGGCGCCTTCGCCTTCTGAGTTCGCTGCCGGGTTCGCGTACTCTCTGCCCATCCGTTTTGCCTCATTCCCGCGCGGCGGAAAGCACCCTTGCGGTCTGGGCTAAATTAGGAGTACGGACGAATATCGACAATGGTACGGCAGGCCATTGGCCCTCTATTCTGCCAATAAAGACCATTGATTCAGTAGTTTAAGAGGTTAACTGGTAGGCGCACGCCGAACCGCAACCGTCCGAGCGAACAGGCCAAGTCGAATCGACAATTTCGGCAAGGTCCAGGTTTACCGACGGCTGGGCACCTCTTGGGCAGCCGCGCCGCTTAGGTTTCGACGTGAACCTGTAGACGCAAGCCTCGTACAGGAACCCAGTAATGGTCACGCTCCCCTACAGTCTCGTCCCCCGTAATCCTCGCATTCTTGCTGATGGCACGCATGTACCTGCTGCCGTTAGCCTTAGCTCAATGGACCAAGGAGAAGAGCAGCAGCGTAGGGTACCAAGATATCCGTTTTCAGCACCGGCGGCAGTCATTCCAGAATCGGGCGCTTCGATAGGCGGCAATGTTACCGAGCTGAGCCTATTTGGATGTTATCTGGATTCGACAGCCCCTTTAAGCCCGCGAACCCGGGTCTTGGTGAAGATTTTCGCGGCGGACGGCGCCTATTTCGAGGCCGACGCCACGGTTATCTACGCCAACCGGAACCTCGGCATGGGACTGGTGTTTCGGCAGGTCAAACCGCATTATCAAGTCCTGCTGAAGAACTGGCTCCTCGCCGCGATGCAGGACGCGCAGTCGGAAAAAAACGATCCCAAAGACGAGCCAGGCCCAGAATCGGCTGGCGGGGAGTAATCCTTCCAAAGGGACTTTCTGCTCTGCGCGCTCTTGCCTTGAATGGCAGGCATGGCGGTCCGGCAACAAACTCCAATCGGTTTAACCCCCACAACGGGCTCAACGTCCACCCGGTGTGTGGCCGATCTTGAGATCGGTCTCCAACCGCGCTCCAAGCAGGAAAATCCGCGCTTAGGTCATCGAACCATTTCGCAACAATTACGCTGTGCTGCCAAGCGTGATACATGCCGCCAGCGGCGAGTGCGCGCGGGGTTCTATTCAGAGGCGCCAAGCGGGAGGAAGTATTGTGTGCCCTTTACCGGGTCTTGCAGACGGCGGAGAAGTTGTTGCAGGTCGGCACTGCGCTCGACGAAGTCAATGTCCGAGGTATCGATCACCAGAAGGTCGGATGCGGCGTAGTGAAAGAAAAAGTGCTCGTACGCGCGGGCAACCTCTTCGATGTATTCGAGGGAAATCTGGGTTTCGTCGCGAGAGGCTTTTTTGGCGATGCGCGCGCGGAGAACTTCGGGCTTGGCCTGGAGATAGATAACCAGATCGGGGGCTGGGATTTCGGCGGCCAGCGTCTCGTAATAGCGGTCGTACAGTTTCAGTTCTTCATCGTTGAGATTCAGGTTGGCAAAGATGCGATCTTTCTCCATCAGGAAATCGGAGAGGATCGGGCCGGGGGCTTCTACGGCAAGGGCTTCGCGCAAGCGTTTCTGGCGTTCGTTGAGGAAATACATCTGGGCGCGGAAAGCGGAACCCGGCTTTTCCTTGTAGAAATCAGCGAGAAACGGGTTGTCTTCGCAGTCGTACACCCGACGGGCGTGCAGTCGTTCGGCCAGAACTTTCGCCAGCGTGGTTTTGCCCACCCGCAGGGGGCCTTCGATGGCGATGAAGCGCGGCGCCTGGGGGCCGCGCTGCGGGATGGGAGCGCGTTTCGCGGAAGAGGATTCGTTGGCGGACATTTTGTTGGCTCTCTGTCGCGGCCGCTAGCGATTTGGGACCGGATGACGCCGGTTCAACCGGAGTTATCGCGCGCGATTATAGCAGAGTCGATCTCGGGCGGCGTGCCGCTAACGACAGCCGCTGACGACGGTGAAGAGCGTTCGAGAGCATCCCTAGTACAAAAGTCCCGCACGCGGCAAACCAGGCTCCCACAGAAGGGTACCAGTCTGAATGTGACCAACAGTCCAGTGTGCCCTGAACCTCCGCTCAGTATAGTGAACCTGTTGCGGGCAGGTACTTGGTACCAGTTCGGACATCTAACGACCACACTGAGGTGACGCAAATGTTGTTGGCCACGATTTTACTTCTGTGCCCCTTTCCGCAGATCGCGGGCGCGACAAAGGTAGCCGCCGATACCGCAGCAGTTGTCGCCGATTCTACCAATTCCACCACGGATTCTTCTCTCTCTCAGCCGTTGCCATCCGCTCCTGAACCCAAAATAAAGAACGACGCAGAAGTGGCCGCAGCGGACATGATGGAACCAGGCTACATGCCAGGGTCGCAGCCAGCCAAGCCGATCTCTGGCGTGAAAATGTCGGTTTCGCGGCCCAGCGAGACGCCCACAGAGCGGCGCTTGTGGTACGCGCTGTCGTTTACCGGCAGTGGCGCGGCGGCATTTGATGCATGGTCCACGCGGCGCGCGATTTCAGAAGGATACGGCACGGAAGCGAACCCGCTGCTGCGGCCCTTTTCGCACTCTGGAACGATGTACGCGGCCACGCAGGTCAGCCCCTTGGTGATGGATTTCATTGGGAAGCGCTTGATGATCAGCCAGCACAAGTGGCTCCAGAAAATGTGGTGGCTGCCGCAGTCGGCTGGGACCAGCTTCTCGTTGTATGCTGGCGTGCACAACACCCGGCTCGTCCCGTAATCTGCAGGAATTCACTAAAACTCACTGGCGCTGGTGATTGAGTTCACCGGCGCTTTTTGTTTTCGGTTGTCGACCCCCTCCCCCGGCTTTTTCACAAGTATTGATTCCAAAGGACTAAAACTCACTGTGGCGGCCGTCGTCCTTTCGACGCTTGACGGTCCTCGTTTTGGATTGCGAGTTACTTCGTTACCACCAGAATTACGAAGCTGCCGGGCTTCATTTTGCCGCGGCGCTCTCCGGGGGCTGGAGGGTCGAAATCGGCTGAAGGGAGAAAGATGTTGTGTGTCTTCAGGTCGAGACCCATCGTGCGGGCGCTCTTCTTGGTGGGGACATTATCGATCACTGTGAATTTGTCGGGCGAATCCTCGTGGACTACCGTGAGGGTGCCTTCGCCGTTGGAGGCGAAGGCCAAGGCAGTGCCCGGATCGAAGGCGTTGGCGTCAACACCGTCGCCGATCGTAGGAGTGGCGATCACTTTGCCGGTGTCGGCGTTGATCACGACCATAACTTTGTCGTCGCATCCGGCGAAGAGGCGGCGGTTTTTGCGATCCATAGCGAGGCCGGAAGGCGATTTGCAGGGCGCCATGGGCCAGCGGTGAGTTTCGGCGATCTTCTGGGTGTCGATCTCGATGAGCTCGGAGGTGTCTTCGTTGTTGACGAAGATGCTGCCTTTGCCGTCGGCGACTGCGAATTCCGGTTTGCCTCCGAGGGCCAGCGTGCCAACCACCGAGCCGTCGGTGGCGTTGATGGCGGTCGTGTTCTTACCGCGACCATTGAAGGTGAACACGCGTTTGGAAACGGGGTCATAGGCAATAGCGTCGGGATTGGCGTCGGTCTTCACGGTGCCGATGGTCTTCAGGGTCTTTAGGTCGAAGATGGTGGCGGTATTCGCCCGGCCACTGCTGATGAAACCGCGACCCAGGTCGGAGGCGATGGCAATGCCGTGGACTCCTGGCGTGTCGGGGATGTCGCCTTCGATGGCGTAGGTGTCGGCGTTCATGACGACGACATGGGTGCCGTGGGAGACGTAGACGCGGCGGGCGTCGCTGTCAACCGTGAGATAGTCCCAGCCGTCATCACCGGGGACGGAAACGGTCTTGATGACGTGATAGCCGGAGGCGCCCGCGGCGGCGACCCGAGCGAGGGATCCGACCAGGGGAACAGCGGCGAGGGCCAGCAGGCCGGCGATTACGAGGGGCGTGGAGTGTTTGCGCACGTGTGTGTTCTCTTTCTCAGTTCGAATTTGGCGAAAGCGGCGACTCCTTTATGGGGGAATGAAGCTAAATGCAGGATTAACCTGCGGGAAACAGAAACAGAGAAAAAACGGGAGAAAAAGGGGAAGGAAAAGAAGGAATTGATGCAGAGGGCTCCGAGGTAGGAGCACAGCTTTTCGCGGAGAAGTGTGGCGCGGGTTGAGCGGCGGGATTCGATGATTGTGGGCGAGGGTGAGTCGCTCTTGCGGCGAATTGTTTGACTGGGTTCGGCATTCCGCTACTATGTGCACGCGGATCGGCGGAACGGATTCCTAAATGAGTGGCAGGTAGCGATTCGGGGCGAGGTTGCCGATGAGGAAGTTTTTTGTGGTGGCGGTGGTTACGGCGTTCCTGTCGTGCGCGAGCTTTGGGCAAAAGCACGGATGGACGGCGGCATCGTGTGAGCGGTTGTCGCGAGTGGCATTGCCTAACGCAAAGATTACCCTGGCGCAGTTCGTTGCCGCGGGGACGTTTACCCCGATGACGCCGGTGACGCAATGGATGGGTAGCGACGCGGCACTGTACAAGGCGCTGCCGGCGTTTTGCCGCGTGGGGATCGAGGCACGGCCAAGCAGCGATTCGGAGATCAAGATCGAGGTGTGGCTGCCGGTCAGCGGTTGGAATGGAAAATTTCAGGGCCGAGGGAATGGAGGCTTCGCAGGAGAGATCGACTATCACGCGCTGGCGGTAGCAATACATGAAGCCTACGCCACGGCAGGCACGGATACAGGACATGCAGCCAGCGGGACGGATGCGAGATGGGCGCTGGGTCACCCGGAGAAGATCACAGACTTCGGATACCGGGCGATTCATGAAATGACCGAGACGGCCAAGATCGTGATCCATGATTTTTACGGTCATCACCTGCAACATTCCTACTTTGCGGCCTGTTCGAACGGTGGGCGGCAGGCGCTGATGGAGGCGCAGCGCTTTCCGACGGATTACGACGGCATCCTTGCCGGAGCTCCCGCCAATTACTGGACGCACCTGGTGACAAGCGCGGTGTGGGACGCGCAAGCGACGACGTCCGCGCCGAGCAGCTACATCCCGTCGAGTAAGCTGCCGGCAATCGCGCGAGCGGTGAATGAGGCCTGCGATGCACAGGACGGGGTAACCGACGGGATCCTGAACGATCCCCGGAAATGCCGTTTCGACCCGGCGGCGATGCTTTGCAAAACCGAGGATGCCGACACGTGCCTGGCGGGACCGCAAGTGACCGCACTCAAGAAATTGTACGAAGGGCCGCACGATTCGCACGGCGCGAAGATTTTTCCGGGGTTGTTGCCGGGCGCGGAGGATGGGCCCGGGGGCTGGGGTCGGTGGATTACCGGGCAAGCGCCGGGCAAGGGGCTGGTGTTTGCATTTGGCGGCGGATTCTTCAGCGACATGGTCTATGAAAAGGCGGACTGGAACCTGAACGATGCGGACATCGACGATGCGGTGAGAACGGCCGACGCCAAAGTGGCGAAAATCCTGAACGCGACAGAAACGAACCTGGACGCATTCAAAGAACGCGGCGGCAAGCTGATTGTCTATCACGGGTGGGACGATTCTGCGATATCCGCGCTGAATACCATCGATTACTACAAGAGCGTGGTGAGCGCGATGGGGCGCGCGAATACCGACGCATTTGCGCGGCTATACATGGCGCCGGGGATGCAGCACTGCAACGGAGGTTCCGGGCCGGATTCGTTCGGGCAGGAAGGCCCGTCACCCCTGTCGAGCGATGCGGGTCACAGCATGCAGCTTTCGATCGAGCAGTGGGTGGAGAAAGGGACCCCGCCGTCCGCCATCATTGCGACGAAATATGAAGGCCACGGAGCGACCAGGGAAGTGAAGATGACGCGGCCGCTGTGCCCGTATCCACAAGTTGCGAAGTACAAAGGCAGCGGGGATTCGAATGACGCGGCGAGCTTCCTGTGTGTTGCGGGCGGAGAATGAGGGAGCAGACGGCTTTCCAACTGGAGGCGACATGGCCAAAATCGCCGCTTCCCTTAAAGCTCAGGGTAGACGGAAGGCGGGCTCTACAACCGCACCGTTAGAAGGACGTGCGTTAGAACAGGGTGATAGTCTTGAGTCTGTGCATCAACACGAAGACCGGCTTCAGCGGCTAAAGCCGGACCGCAACCAGAGTCTTTGCAGCATAGCGGAGGTCGTGCCCTCCGGTTGCCACGCCAAGCTTAGTCTTTACAGGGGGAGATGATATGCCTGCTGCAAAAAAATTGACCGACATCGAAGTGAACGAACGATTGGGTCACGCCAAGGGATGGACGCTGAAGGACGGAAAGCTGCACCGCGCGTTTGAGTGCAAGGACTTCGTGAGCGCATTCGGCAACATGACGCGAGTCGCGCTGGTCGCCGAAGCGATGAATCATCACCCCGAATGGTTTAACGTGTGGAACAAAGTGGTGATCGATTTGAATACGCACAGCGTGAAAGGAATCAGCAATCTGGATTTCGATCTGGCCGCCAAGATTGACGAGATTTTCGGCGCTTGAGCGAAGGATCGCAGCCGGAGACGCACCGGCCGTATCGTACCGACCCCTCGTTTTTGTGAGATAACTTCACTTCCATGATTGGCGCCCATTATTCCCGGCAGGGTTCGTGGCGCTGGCTTCCCATTGTTTTGCGCTGGGTCGCAGGAGTCGCGGTCCTGGCAGTGATGCTGCATTTCCTTCCCCTGGCCACGGTGCGCCGGGCAATTGCGCAGGTTCCCGCGTGGCTTTTCCTGGCGGTGTTGTTGGGCTATCTGCTCGCGCACACATTGGGAATCGCGAAATGGCAGATGGTGATCAACGCCGCGGGCGCGGACCTGGATTTCGTGACGAGCGCGCAATGCTATCTGGGCGGACTGTTCGGCACGCTGTTTCTGCCGTCGATTGTCGGCGGCGACGTGATCCGGCTGGCGGTCGGCCTGCCCAGAAGCCCGCGACCCGCGGCCGTGTTCGCAGGCAACCTGCTGGACCGATTTCTGGATGTGTCCGCGCAGGCGGGACTCGTGCTGCTGGGCCTGCTTCTGCTGCCGGGTTCCTTACCCGAAAGTCTGCAGGCGACCGCGCGCAAAGTGCTCCTGGTGTGCGTTGCCAGCGTCGTTGTGCTGGTGGCTCTGGCGATTTTGTTTCATCGCGCGATATTGAGCGGCCGGTCGATCCGCTTTCGACGCTGGCTGGCGCGGCTTGGGCACGCGCTTCGAAGCGTTTCGCGCCAGCCTCACATACTTCTCCTCGGATGGCTGGCTGGCACTCTCGTCCAGGCGACATTCTTGATCCTCGCGACGCGGCTTGCGGTTTCCTGCGGATTGGTATTGCGTCTGCGGGTGTGGCTGTTTGCCTGGCCCCTGGCGAAACTTGCGGCGCTGCTTCCGCTGACCCAAGGAGGTATCGGTGTACGCGAGGCGGTGCTGGTGGCCCTTCTCGCCCCGTTTGGTGCGGCCAGCCACCTGGTGCTTGCAGTTGGTTTGGCGTGGGAGGGTGTCATAATCGCGGGCGGATTGCTTGCAGGCGGCGTCGCGTTTATCCTGCGGCGCGTCAGCCCCTCCCGACCGAGGTCATAGCGGGATGGGAACTGCCGGGCACGAGGATTTCGTCCACGCCGGGGTAACGCGAATAGAGGAATCCGGGTCATGAATTTCGCGCGTGCCCCGACCTGTACCATCAGGCAGGTTGAAGCCAAGCACAGTGGCAGCAGCCGCACGTCTGGGTTGCGCGGCAGCCGACCTACACTAGAAAGAGTTGAGCTGAGCGGGCCACTCCTCGACACGCCCGTCTTTCGCGAGAAACGCCGTCAGGATAGCGGCAAGATCGCGGTCAGTAGAAACGAGAAAAACATGAAACGCGCACTGATTTCGACCGGGATGTTGTTGCTTGCGCTGGTCGCCGCGCATGCGGCGATGGCCGAGCCGCAAACCGGGTCTGGCTCGCTGAGCGGAGTGGTGATTGGACCAGACGACAAGCCGGTGCCACACGCGCTAGTCACCTATCAATCGGCCGGAGGAACCGCGCCGCATGTAGCCCACGCGGATGCGCGGGGACGCTTTACGATTTCAAAGCTGCGCTCGGACAACTATGAATTGCGCGCGTCGGGCAAAGGCGTGTTCAGTTCGTGGGAAAATGTGTCCGTGCGATCCGGAAAAACCAAGACGCTGACGCTGCACACCATCTACGCGAAAGAAGTTCCCAAGGCCTATACCGCGACCCGCACGTACGAGCAGAACAACTAACAACACGAATCATTCCGACAACAGCCTGCGAAGGGCGTCGAGATCCGGTGAGTTGACGTCGGAGACAGCGAACATCTCCATCCCATCCTTGCGCCAGTCGACCCAGTTGTAGCCAAGCTGAGTACCGGATTGCGGGCTCGTGTCCGGCTCCGTCGCAGGCCAAACGAAGACGTTGATGACGTGCTTGCGACGGCCGTAAACCAACACCGCGACCTCACGTCCCTTGACAACATCGAGGCGGCCGCCTTGCAACGGAAACCCGTCGCCTGCGAAATCACGCACGGGTGGAGCGAAATTCACTTTCCCATCAAACCAGGGCTTCACGGTGTGCTGATCCGTCGAGATGACATCTTCCAGGTGGCCTGGCTGCAGCGAGCGCAGGTGCGCGTCCACAATCGCGGAAGCCAGCTCGATCTGGCCGCGATTTCCGCTCAAGGCCGGAATCAATCGCCAGCTAAGAAAGATTGCCAGAAAAAGTACCGCGGCCGCAGCGAGCCACTGCCAATTCGACGAACGCAAACCCGTGGCGGGCATGGGCGTTACCGGGGCAGCAACGCTGTACTGGCTTTCCAGCTTCCGGCGAAGTGCGGCGGGCACGCGTTCATAAAGACCAGCCCGCTGGATCGAGGCGCGCAGGGCCTCCTGCGCTTCCAGCGCCGACGCGCACTGGTGGCAACCAATCAGATGGCGTTCGAAATCAGCGGCGCGCGCGGCGTCCAGTTCGCCGTCCAGATAGCCGTGGAGGACCGATTGAGTCAGTTCACAACTCACGGTTTGCCTCCTCGCTTCGCGCCGGATTGGCTTGCGTTAATACACGCTCGAGCCGTTGCCGCGCTCGGGCGAGCGCGGACATGACCGTGCCGATCGGCATCGAGGTGATCGCCGCAATCTCTTTATACGAGCAACCCTCGAGCTCGCGGAGCACCAGGACTTCCCGGGATCGGGGCGGCAAGCCCTCCAGTGCGCGCGCGAGCCGTTCGCGATTGTCGCCGGCAATGGCCAGCGATTCGGGAGTGACGCCCGGTTGCGGGTACAGCTCTTCGTCAAATTCCGTAGTCAATTCCATGGGGCGGTTCTTCTCCAGCCACGAGTAACAGCTATTGCGCACGATCTGCAGGAGCCACGCGCGGACGTCGCCGCCGTGAAACCCTCGAAAAAACCGGAACGCCCGCAACATGGCTTCTTGCGCGACGTCTTCGGCGTCATTGCGCCCGCGCAGAATCCAGCGCGCCAGGTTAAACGCGGCGTCCAGATGCGGCAGTACGAGTTGCTCGAAGCGCGCGCGCTCCTGCGAATCCAACACGCCCAAATCGTTCCCTTCGACACCCGAACTCATGTAGTAGACCGCCCAGCGCCGGATTTTATTCCCTAATTCGAAATTCCGGCAGGAAATAAAAATCGTCAAAGAAGGGAATAATCCGCCCCCCCACACGGTCTGGATAAGCGAAACACGTCGCGGAGCGGCGCGGGCACCCTGGATCGAACTCAACTCGCGCTGCTCCGTTCCCAGAGATCGCTGAGCAGGCACGACGCGATACACCGGACGTGATGGGGGAAAATATGGCCGAAAAAACGAAAGACGAGATTCTCTACGATCACAACCACGACGGCATCGACCGGCGGGGATTCCTGAAGTGCATGGCTTGGGCGGGAACCGGAATGCTCTGCGTGATGCAGGGCGGCGTCATGAAATCGTTCGCGCTGAATCGGCCCTCCGATCCGAGGCCTGCCGTCGCAAAGGGCGAACTGAGCTTTGTCCAAATCAGCGACAGTCACATGGGCTTCAACAAGCCGGCGAATCCGGACGTAGCGGCAACGTTGCAGGCTGCGGTGGACAAGATCAACGGCCTCGCCACGCCGCCGGAATTCCTGCTGCACACCGGCGACGTAAGCCACCTGTCGCGAGCCGAGCAGTTTGACAACGTCGATCAAATTCTGAAGAGCACCGGTAAGCAAACCTTCTTTGTGCCGGGCGAGCACGACGTGTTAGACGACGACGGCAAGCAATTCCGGGAGCGGTACGGAAAGAACTCGAAGGGCTCGGGCTGGTATAGCTTTGACCAGAAAGGCGTGCACTTCGTCGGGCTGGTAAACGTAATGAATCTGAAAGCGGGGGGACTTGGGTCGCTGGGCCAGGAACAGCTCGAATGGCTGGAAGACGACGTAAAGCACTTGAAATCGAGCACGCCGATCGTGGTGTTCGCGCACGTACCGCTGTGGACGGTGTATCCCGAATGGGGCTGGGGCACCGAGGACGGCGGGCAGGCGCTCGGCTATCTGAAAAAATTCGGTTCGGTCACCGTGCTGAACGGGCACATCCATCAAATCATGCAGAAGGTCGAAGGTAATGTGACCTTTCATACCGCGGCATCGACCGCGTTCCCGCAGCCAGAGCCGGGCAAAGCGCCTTCGCCGGGCCCGATGGCCGTGCCCGCCGATCAATTGCGCAGCTACCTAGGCATTACCAACGTAAATTACTTGCAGGGCCATCACGCGCTTGCCGTGGTTGATTCCAAGCTCGGATGAGCTGGAACTGATCCAAGTAAAACAAGCAGTCCAATAGCGAAATTCGGAGAGGAAGAAGAAATCATGAGGATACGTGTGTGTATGGCAGGTCTGGCGGCATCGCTGGCGATGGCGGCGATTCTTTTGCTAGCCGGTGCGAAGAGTTCCACCTTGAGGGCACAACAGGCACCGGCCGCGAGCCCCGAAGTAAAGATCGACAACTTCAGCTTCGGGCCGGCGGCGATCACGGTTGCGGCGGGGACCACGGTGACGTGGACCAATCGCGACGACATCCCCCACACCGTGGTCAGCGACGACAAAATATTTAAGTCCAAGGTGCTGGACACCGATGAGAAATTTTCCTACACGTTCAGCAAACCCGGAACGTATCCGTACTTCTGCTCGGTGCACCCAAAAATGACCGGCAAAGTCATCGTGCAGTGAGCGGCGCCAATGGTGAACCCCTTCGATTTGAAATCCGCGCTGCTTGCTAAACATGCGCAACACGTCGTGCTGATCCATTTTCCCGTCGCGCTGTTCATCGCCGGAGCGGCGTTCGACTGGCTCGCGCAATGGACCAAGCGCCGAGAATTGGCCGACGCCGCTTACTACAACCTGCTCGCAGCGGCGGTATCCACGCTGCCGGTGTTGGCCACCGGCATCCTCGCGTGGCAGTTCCAACTGGAAGGACAGAAACTGAAGGGCATCCTGCTTCTGCACCTGGTGCTCGCGTGTCTTTCGAGCGTGTTGATCTGGATTGTCGCGTGGATCCAGTTCCGGAACCGCCGAAGCGGGAGGCCGTTGCCAATCTACCGGATGGTGGTGGAATTTGCCGCCGTGGCGATCGTCACGGTGACCGCGCATCTGGGCGGCTTTCTAAGCGGCGTTAACGGGGCGGGCTAGTGCTCACGGTTCGGATTTCCGGCATCACGTATATTATTGATAATAAGCAGATTAACTAGGACGAAAGGCACCACGGCTGGGCGGCTGGGTACCACAACCCTAGTACCCTATTTTTTGACCCTGACGGCCCATTGAGCCATACACGTCCGTCTCGTAATTTGTTTATGACGGGTTGGGGGCCGCGCGGGGACAGCGGCTCCGCAAGGGGCCGTGTGCGAGCTAACCCAACCCGCCAGATCTTAGATGTTCTGATTTGGCCTTACTGATTTAGCTTCTCTCGATGGCGCCGGGCAAATTGCCCGGCGTTTGTCGTTTCTACCCCTATTTCATGGAACAATAGGCATGTGCCGTGCACCTGCGCATGCTGAGCCTTCGTGAGACTATCAGTAAACTATTTATATTCAATATCTTACAGGTTGTCTGGAAAGAAGGTGTTTTGATTTCCAACGGCGTGGATTGAAAGGTCTCTCCGACACCTGATGCGTTTCCCCTACCAATGCGTTCGAACCTGCGTCCTGCAGCTTGCGGTGGTCGCGGTCAGCACCCAGGGGCTGCCCAGCGTCGCCGTAGCTAAGCCGGCCGCCCCCGAGCTGATGCCCTCGACCGTGGCAGCTTTCAACGACTATGTGCAGCTAACAGAAGCGCGTAACAACGAGGAGTTGAAACGCGGCGTCGGCCTCTTGTGGGTCGACGGACTGGCTGGAACCGAGCGCGCGCAAGCATACGAGGAACTCCGGCGTGGCGAAGTGAAAATGCGCAAACTCGAAACGCTCAAGGATGGGGCCGCCATCCATTGCCCGGGCGGGATGATCCATCACTGGGTCGGGCTGGCCTTCATTCCTGGCGCAAAGCTGCAGGCTGTGCTGGGAGTCCTGGAAGATTACGACCAGCACGCGGTCTACTACGCGCCGGACGTCGAGCGGTCGAAGATCGAATCACGGGACGGAGATCATTTTCGCGTGTTCCTGCGGTTTCGGCGCCACAAGGTGGTCACCGTGGTTCTGGACACAGAGCACGACGTTCGGTACTTCCTGGATTCCGAGACTTGGGTACACAGCCGGAGTTCCGCGGTGCGCATCGCCCAGGTGGAAAATGCCGGCAAGAGCGACGAACGCGAGAAAACACCAGGCGATGACGACGGCTTTCTGTGGCGCATGGAAACGTGGTGGCGAATGATCGAGAGGGACGGCGGCGTTTACGTGCAGAGCGAAGTGGTGTCACTGACGCGGGATATTCCGGCGGGACTAGCTTGGCTCATTGGGCCGTTCGTGACCAGCATTCCCAAGGAATCACTGGCCTTTACACTGGAAGCGACCAGGAAAGCGGTTGCAAAGCCTCCCAAATGAAATTCGAATTAACGAATCTACCGCTTCCGCCAGGTTCCAAGCCACCCTCGTTCTTTAGTCCTTTAGCGCACAAACCAGTATTCCGCTGCTGGTGAGTAGCGGATGGTACCAACTCGCGCTCTTCGGGCCGGTGGTGGGAATCAGGATGACGCGATCAGCCCATCGAGTAATTGGTTCCAGGGAATCGTAGACGCTGTAGGAATAGGCCAGCCCGTCCCCTTCCGTGATCATGTACCCTTTGCCGCCGGTTCGCAGATAGTTGAACGCGCGCCAAAGACGGGCTTTGTAGAGGGCTAGCTTCAGGAGCCGAGCAGGCAGCGACCCTTGGCCGAAGCGGTTGCTGTCGCAGATGAATACGCCCTTTCGCGCGACGCGGAGCATTTCCTTGACGACGGCCGTGGGATTCGCCGCGTGATGCAGCGTCGCAAACTCACATACGGCGTCAAAGCTCCCGTCGGCAAACGGCAATGCCTCCCCCGTTGCTTGAATGATGGGACCACTAGAGATGTTTCCCTTTTGTACGGCCTGCTTTACCAGGGCCGCCACCGGCTCAACGCCGCATACAAATATTCCCGGCAGGGCTTCCTTTATGTCTCGCATGGCGGTGCCGGTTGCAGTACCCACGTCGAGAATCGAGCGGGCCTCGAGCATCCGCGCGAAGGCAAACATAAACTTGGTATTGGAAGCATCGGTGCCGCCTTCGTGCGCGTGCATGGAGTCATAGCAAGCAGCGGTGTCGGTGTAATACTTTCGCTGAATCGCCACGGCGTCTTGCGGCGTACCCATTGTTCGCTGCTTTCTCCCGGACGACGCATTGAATGATCGCCGCACAAGCTCCTGAAAAGAAAGAAAACGGTGTTGGAGCCGGAAACGCTAATGGCCCGCGCATTCAGGCTAAAGAAAGTTGCCTAAACAAGTTTCTTGAGTACGCCCATCCACCTGAAGCGGCAACCCCGCCAGGCAACGAATGAAAATCGGACATTCTCCAGCGCGGTTATAATTTCTAGGGCGTTGAATTCTTGGCTATGTCCCAGCCAGCCGTTGTCTTGCCCGACTGTGTTGGTGCCCTTCGCCCGTCAAATTTTCAATTTTCTTTATCTCTGGGGCAACAAGCGAAGAGCCACCCGCGACCGTTTGCAGATCGCCTTCCGAGATTTCGTCCGCATCCAACGGCTTGTTCGCCTCGGCCGCCATTTGGTTCTCCTTCGCGGCAACCCGCGCTTCTTAATTAAGTTCTTGTACACACACGAAACGTCGTGAGCATACCAATTACTTCGGGCAAGGACAACGCTCGGGCAACAAACTCTTCGCAGCGAAATGTTCGTGTTTGGGTGAACCCCCACGGAGAAATAAAATGAACCAGTTAGAGACAAAGAAATTCCTTACTAATCGCATCATCTCGCATTTGAACCCAGTGCCCGACAACTGCGTGCCAAGAACTCGTCGGTCAGAGCGTAGGGGAACTAGAATTGATCCTTGAAAAGTTGGTGAACACACAAGAGCTAGCGCAAGCGGAAGAAACCGCCCAGCGGCGAATCGAGGAAGCCCAGGCTCAACGTGCTTCGGATGCAGCCTGGGGACTGACACTCGCTAAAGTCTCACTCAATGATGGGAGACGTCTCTCTGATGTGGAATCCAATCGTGGGATGTTCGAAAGCCTTTTGAATCCCGGGGGAACACTCGCGTTGCAGTTCCCAACCAAGTTCTCCTGGGAGACGCCGCAAGCGAACCTGCGGAGGCTTCTAACGCACGGCAAGAAATCTGCCAGTTGCATTTGAAACAATGGATCACGCAAGGACAACGCGCCAAGCTCGAAGCGCAATACAACGCGGGCATCGCAACCGGAAAATCTTGGCGTGAAATCGGCGCGCTCGGTCAGATCCTGAAGGGGTGGGAACGTGGGCGCTAGTTGGTATCGAAAACGCGGGAGTTGAGTCTCGTAAGCGATGTCGAGGACAGGCGGGAATGGTTTAAAATCGGCACCGTCTTTGAAGTCGAGAAGGAGGATCCGGTTTATGGTTAATTTAGGGCTTTTGAACATTCTTATTTCGCCCCAGACGAAAAGACCAAGAAGCTCCTTTCGGAAGTTGAAAAGAGCCGCTAGAGCGCATTGTGAGCGGGCAAGCCTACCTGTCGATGTCCAATAGAGAACCAAATGGTGCCCCTGTAGGAGAGCTTATGGGAGACGAATGAGGCTTTCCCTTCAGCCATGCTTTTACTTCGCTACGTCCGAGTCTTGACGCGAACGCTCCAGGGACATTGGCTCCTGCGGGAAAGTCTGCAAACTCCTCGCCGATGAAGGCAGCACGATTCACGATTTACTTGTGGACTTCGGCGAAGAAGCCCCGCCTTTCATAAGCGCTAAGGTAAGGTAGGATCATACTAAGGAGAACCTTTCGATGAGTGGCCCACCCATCGCCCGTGTCATCCTTTACGTTCGAGACATCCCAACGGTCGCTGCCTTTTACAAACGCTTCTTCCACATGAAACCCATGCCGGGTGCAACGGATGACTGGCTAGAATTGTCCAATTCGGGTGGTTGCACAATCGCGCTTCACCAAGCCGCCAAGTCACAAAAGGGCAGTTCGGCCATAAAGCTTGTCTTTGCCGTGGCCGACGTGGAGGCCTTTGTCCGGACCAGAGAGCAGGAAGGACTAAAGTTCGGTGTCATCCACCGCCCGGATGGTTTTGAATTCGCAAACGCGAAGGACCCTGCCGGAAACTCGATAAGCATTTCCAGCAGGGGTCTCTGAAGAAGGCCTGCGAGATCAGTACAAGTTTTAAACCCGTCACGAAGAAGTCTCCCGCACAATCTTCACGGCAAACTCGCCATCCCAATCGGGGACCGAGAACGTCGGTAGCGGTCAACCCATGCTGGCCGACTGGAACCGAACTTCTAACGGCATAAGGCGGCGAATGATCCGCTAGCTTTCTATAGGTTTCGCGAATGTACTAGCATCCCTGTGATGATGTTTCCGACTTCTTCCCACTTGCTGCCAGCGATAAATACACCAAGCAATCAAGAGTGCCGCTAAACCTGAAATCAACGGCCAGGGAGGTCCGCCATAGGGAATTACAATTTGCCTGATCGAGGCGAGTACGAAGATAGTCAACGCAATCCCGTCCAGAAACGCGGTCGGCGCTGGATGACGTCTGGCGAACCTCCAAGTAAAGGCAATGACGATGACACAGACGCACAGAATCCCTGCCGCTCCCTTGGTATTCGGTGAGGAACACCTGGAACTTAAGATTCTGACTTTAGTATTTATAGCGTTACACCGGGAAACGCCTTACGCTGCACGCTGGCGAAGATTTCAACGCCACCGTGGTCAGCGCGCCGAACGTCGGAAACAACCAAAGCGCCATCCGCAACGGTCAAGAACCGGTTGCTCCCCAAGTAACCACGAAGGCTGACCGACTCACCATTCGGGACGCCATCGGTCAGTGGCTTGTGTCCTTTGATGAGCGCTTGGAAAGTGGCAGCGCAGAACTGGGCCGATGACGGTAGAAGTTCGGACTATGCAAATTTTCCTGCAACTCCTCAGATTTCTCTTGGTACTTATTAACTCATCTTCGAAAAGCCATGTTTGGAGCTCGGAGGTCCGTAGGCGACGAACTTCATTTCCGTCTGCTAAGAAGACTCTCCCTCTTCGGTCAAGAATTTTTAGGCGCGACAGGCCAAGAGGGTCGTCAGCCGTGAAGCCGCACACGTAGAAGCATCGATGTCCGGACACCACCAACAAGCCAGTCCAGCACTGCCAGAGTGCCTTAACTCGAAAAACAACAAGAACGAAACAGGCCAAACTCATGAGAACCAGAAAGATTCCGACAGGATCCACGTTTTCTCACCGCTCGGTAAAATCCTACTCTCCGTCAAAGGGAAGTCAAAGCCTGAAAAACGCAATCAGCACGCGGTCGGCCTGTATAGTATGGTTCAGAGAGCGACTATGTCTGTACGCCGATTCAAGCGGCCAGCAGTTTCGATGTTGCTCGTCTCACTCATAGTTCCTCTTCACTCCGAACGACTCCCCGTGTGGAAAGACCCATCGCGGCACATCACGCAATTTGTGACGGTAGAGAAGGGCGTTCGCTTGGAAGTGCTTGATTGGGACGGTTCTGGCAGGCCTCTGGTGCTACTAGCAGGCGGGGGAGATACGGCGCACATCTTTGACGATTTCGCGCCCAAGCTGACGCCCAGCTTCCACGTTTACGGCATCACTCGGCGCGGCTTCGGCCAATCTGGTTTTTCCCCCGAAGGCTGGGGAGCCGACCGTCTTGGAGATGACGTGCTAACTGTCCTTGACTCGCTCGAATTGAAAAGGCCGGTGCTCGTGGGACATTCGCTCGGCGGTGAGGAGTTAAGTTCCCTCGCTACACGACATCCAAACCGCGTCGCTGGGCTGGTGTATTTGGAGGCCGGGTATCCATACGCTTTCGATAACGGCAAAGGACCCTCGATGAAGGAGTTTCAAGACCTCAAGAACCTCGCGCCCAAAGCTCCACCGCCAAGCGAATCCGATCCAAGTTTGGCCAGTTTTGCTGCATTCCAGCGGGCCTGCCGGCACGCTCTGGGATTCACCTATCCGGAAGGAGAACTTCGACAGCAATACTCCACGACGCGAGAGGGACGGGTTGGAAAAGAACGCGAATTTCCAGGTGACGCGGTGATGCTACAAGGCATGAAAAAGTACGCCGATATCCCCGTGCCCGCGCTGGTGATCTTTGCAATCCCGCACGCTCAAGCAAAGTGGGTGAATGACAGCACGGACCCAAAAGTGCGCGAAGCTGCTAAGGCTTATTCGGCAGCGGAGCAGGCTCTGACAATCAGGCAGGCGAAGGTATTCGAAGACGGCGTCCCCACTGCACACGTAGTCCGGCTGCGTGGCGCGGACCATCACGTCTACCTATCGAACGAGGCTGACGTGTTGCGCGAAATGAAATCCTTCCTCAGCACTCTTCGGTAGCAGTACCTGATTGCGCAAGCTTCCGCATCCGGGTCCGCCTCTACAGCGACAAAGTTGTCGAGGCTGAGATAACGGCCATCGCGACCCAGTCCGCGGGCCGCAAGGTGCAGATCATTGATGGCTGCGTGACGGCGTCGATTAATCCAGCGCAGATTATTGAGGTTATTTCTTAGCCGCGTTCGCCTTCTGGTCTAGTCCAACCGCAATACCATTCAGCAGTGCGCTATAGTTAGCTTTTTGCCCTTCATATTCTACGATCGTCCAGGCACTACGATTCTGAACCAACGTGAGATTACGTAGCTCCTCCCAATTGACTTCTACGATCCAAGAGGAGCCCCCTCTGGACTGTGCGACGATCTTGTCGAGCAGGTACCTGACGGGCACGTTGCGTTCGCTGAATGGCCCGACCTCGTCTCCGGTATCGCCGGCGCGAGCATCACCACCGAAACCCTTGATTTGCGGGTTCAAGTCGGTTTCAAGTTGGATGCGTAAAAGCCAACTGACCAGTTGCAGTTCGCCTCGTTTGGCTTCCCATTTCGGTATTACAAAATCAAGGATATTCCTGCTCGTCGCTCGTCGCGATCTTGGTCTCACTTCGATGACGCCGTAGTGCTTTTCGGCTGTAATTGGGTGTTCGGGACCTAGGATCGACTCGATCGTCGCCTGCACAGTACTGTTCTTAATGTCGAAGTCGGCGAGTTCACCGAGTAGCGCCGCATCAACCTCTTCGATCCCGAAACATAAGCCGTTTTCGTCTCCGAACCTTAGCAGCGCCTCCATCCGCGACGCTTGCTGAACGCGAAACGCACCAACGCTCGCAGACAGATTCGGGGAAGTGTTGCAGGTCGCGTCAGCTGACAGCCGGGTACCGAGGAACAAACACACTAACAAGAATGATCGCATCCTATTTCTCATGGCTGGTACCCATCAATCGTAATGGAATTGCTTTTATACACCACCCCATTGGCGTGCGCCAATGGCGGGCGGTTGCGTACAATCAGCGTAAGAGTGGGGAATGAGGAGTGAGGGTTGAGAGCGACGGGCCTTGGCGGCCTGTCTGGGGAGAGGCTGTGGTTGATACTCCCTTTCTTGTGTTAACCGCTGTTACAGCCTACTGGGTTGAAGAGACCGGAATCTCTACACGGATTTTTCAAGGTTGCTTCCTTTAGGACTGCTTATTGCGGCCGCACGCTGTAGGAGCGCCCAGACTTCGGCGGCGGAACGATCCCAGGTCCAGTCTTGAGCGGTTCTCGCGGCGGCTTCGCCTATTCTGCTTCGAAATGGGGCATCACTATAGAGCCGCCGGATGATTCTCGCGAGGTGGTGGGTGTCCTGCGGGTCGGGCAGGACGAAACCGTCGATGCTATCGTGAAGTAACGCCGACACGCCTGCATGCGATGACGTAATCACCGGCAGGCCGCAGGCCATCGCTTCCACCACAGGTAAACCGAAGGAGTCTTCGCGGCTTGGGCTGACGTAAACATCCGCGGCGGCGTAGAAGTCCATCACTTCGGGGCGCGGAGCTACCCAATGACAGCGCTCAAGCAGGCCCAGCCGGTTCGCTTTCTCGCGAAAGGGCTCAGCAACGTCTTTGCCGATCACGAGAAAATGTACCGGCAGCGTCGGAAGCTGCGCCATGGCTTCCAGAATCGTGGGAACGCCCTTCACGCGCCAGTCGTTTCCAATCAGGAGCAATACAAAATCGGTGTCGCGAAATGCGAGACCCCGCCGGGCCTGTTCGCGGTTTTCCGCGCGCGCGGTAATACAGAACTCTCGTGAATCCACGCCGTTGGGAATTACACGGACGTCATCCCGCTGAAAATATTGTTTGAGCAGATCCGCCGTGCGCTGCGAGACCGCCGCGAGCGATGTCTTGCGATCGGCATAGACGCGACGTTCCAGGGCCGTTAACAATCCGTAATAGGCTCGCCGATGCATATCTCGAAATGATCCGGGCCGCCGCTCCTCCCCGATCAATTTCTCCAGAGAAAGTTCGCGGAGCCGCTGGAACACCACGTGAACGAGGATGACGTCCGCATGCAAGCAATTAATGCCGGGGGATAGAACCAGATCGAACGACAGGCCGCGAAAAATGCGTTGCCACCATCGAAGAAATCCGTTTGCAGCCATCCAACTCAGGAACTTCACCAAGTGCGGCGCGGGTAACGAGGGAACTTTATGCCACACGATGCGTCCAGATTCGCGGGCCACCGGCGCTTTGCGGTTGATGACGGCAAGATCTTCGACGCGCTCCGCAAAGAGATGGATCTCGCAGTGGTAGTCACGGGCTAGCCGCTCCAGCAGTTCTGCAAGGGCGCGCTCCGTGCCGTGACACCGGTCGACAAACGGGGAAACAACGGCCAGCCGCAAGTCAGCGTGTCCCGCGATGGTATTGTGGTGCTGCGCCGCCGGCGAGTTGCGCGGCCTCGGCCAGCTTTGGCAACCGGAACAATATGCCAAGCAATAGCCAGAGGTACGCGTTCAAGACAAAATCCTGATAGGCCTGCATCCCCTGAAACGTAAAGGGGAGCAGCAATAGAAATGCATACCAGAAAATCATAAATCCGAGGGGAAACCAGGGAGAACCTTTCAGTTTGCGCACTACCTTCCATGCGGAGAACAAGACCGCGCCACTCATGATGAACCAGAGCGCCAAGCCGACGATTCCGAGTTCGAGAACGATGTTCCCGAAGCCGCTCTCGACTCCATCGGTCGGCGGGGTAACGTGGAAGAACCGCGCGACATACTGGCCGCCGAGGGAAACGGTGCCAATGCCGAATCCGTAAGGCCAACGAGGAGAAGTGAAAGCTGCTTCCAAGTTCGCTAACGGATAATCGCGCGTGCGATGAACCAATTCGCTGGCCGGACTGCGGGGATCGAGCGTCTCCGAGTAAACCGCCAGACGATTGAGTAGTGCGTCCGGGTAGGTGAGAAAGAGAATCAGCATCGCGAGCGCAACGCCCAGCACCGCCCGCTGCAAGGTGCGGAAGATGCGCCGAGCTTCGCCCTGACGCCAGGGCGCGCCCCAGATAAACGCCGCGGCGCCGACCAGCCCGCTGCCAATGCTCCACATAAAAACACCGCGCGACGCGCACATCACGCACCCCGCCGCCGTCAACCCCAGAGCCAGGAATGCGAAAACTCTGCCACGGCGCTGCCTCAAAAGAAGGTAGCCGCTGAATCCAAAGACCATGAGCCACGCGACGATCAGCATGTCACCAAACCGCCCGGCACTCACAAACACCGAAGTCGGCCGGTAGACGATGACCCCGGAGATCGGAGCTTCCCTGTAGGTTTGGCTCAACAAGCGTATGTCGTCCGCGGGAGTTTCGGGATTCAAAAACGTGTGTCCGAGAACGGACTGCACGAGGCCAAGCGCGATGATGGCGAGCATTATGCCGAGATTTATGTTGAAGAAACGCCGTAGAGCAATTTCCGAATCAATCAGCGCGTAGCCGATGACAAACAGCGGGGTGTAGTAAAAATAAAGCTTCATGCCCAGGAAACCGAAAAAGATGCTGGTGGACCCGGGATTGAACACCTGCATAAACCCAAACCAGACGAAAACCAACAGCGCCATAAAAAACGGCGGACGCAGGATCAGGAGATCCTTATCTTTGCGGCGATAAGCGATAAAAAATGACAGGTAGACGATGGCGAGCAGAAAATCCTTGGCGAAATAAATGGCCATGTTGTTGCCCAGGAACTTGCGGGCCAGGTCTTCGAACAGGAGCCAGGCAAGAAAGAAATAGACGCCATTGCGCCAATTGTTGAGTATCGCGACGATGAACGCCGCGCCCACAAACGCGATGCCCACGAACGCCAGACTGGTTACGTCGTTGTTGATGATATAGCCGGCCACTTCATACGCGACAATCATCGCAAAGACAAAGAAACCGAAGGCGAGCAGTGGCCCGCGGCGCAAGTTTCCCGGAAACGATTGGGCGAAGGGTCTCATGTCGCTCGAGAAGTAGCAGTTCCCATCATCGCTCGGTTTTTACACCGGCATTCCTTACGAGCTGGGAAGTACTGGCCATCATACCGCGTGGTTGCGGAAGCGCGATCAGGAAACGAGTTTGGCGACGCCATGATTTGCTAAGTATCCCAGCCCACGATTTCCCGGTAGATGCCCGCATGGTCCGCAATCATCCGATCGCGAAGGAACAACGATTGAGCGCGCTCGCGGCCTTTGTGCCCGAGCTTGGCGACCAGTGAGCGATCGCGCAGTACTTCCCGCAAGCACCGTGCGAGGTCTTCCGCGTTCCCCGGCAAGCAAGCCATCCCGCAATCGCCGATGGTCTCGAGCAGTCCGCCGATCTTTGAGGCAATCACCAGCCTTCCGCGCATCATGTGCTCGATGGCAGCGAGTCCCGCGGTCTCCTCCCACACAGAAGGCATCACCACAACGTGGACAGACCCAAGCGCCTCCGCCAGTTTCGGACCTTCCAAAAGTCCAGTGAACTGGACGCAGTCGCCAAGCCCGGCCCGTGCGGTCAAGGCCTCCAGATCCGCGCGTCGCGGACCATCTCCGATCACCAGCAACTCGAATTCGTGTCTCTCCCGCTTCAAGATCTCGACGGCTTGAAGTAGTACCGGCACGCCCTTTTCTGCCACCAGACGACCGACATACGCGAAACGTAATTTCCCCGGCTTGGTCGGAATCTCCGCGACCGCGATTTCCGGACGGCTCGTATTTTCGATCCCATGATAGACAACACGCGACCTCGGGAGCGCGATACGCTCGGAAACGTGCCGCGAAATCGCAATGTTGCAGGCCACGCTCCTCGCTAACCGGTTGCGCGGAAACATCAGCAACAACTGCGCGATACTTTTCAGCCAGGACATTTCCGCTGATTGGCAGCGAACACACTTGTTGTATCGTCCGGCCTGAAAGTGCCCCGGGCAGATGGATCCATCGGGCTGATGCAGCAGCAGCCCATTGGGGCAGATGGACTGATAGCCGTGATGTTCCAGAACAACAGGTTTGCGTGCGAGCCACGCCAGGAAAAGTGGTAGCAGCGCTGGACCTGCGAGGTGAATCACTTCCGCGGCATCGATCAGGCGTTTGAGTGCGAGCACGCCCGGGCGTCGCACTACAGGAAAGGGCAGCGCGCGGTCTGCAAAATCTCCCGCGAGCGTTTCCGTAACCACGGTCAGTTCGAACGGAGGCCGATTGCCGACGGTGCGGAGTTCGGCCAGGCCACTGGCGAGTGACAACGCAATGGTCTCAACGCCGCCAACGTTCGGTGCGAAGGAATGGGAATACAGGAGCAGCTTCATTCGGAAAGCTTGTGGGCAGCGCCGGGCGCGGCATCTGCAGGCCCCGCGGTGGACACTTTTGCGCCGCCCCACACTCGTCCGACGGCGCGCGCTACCGCCGCAACCGTCGCATCAATATTCTCGCGCGGAGACCAGGACTCCATGCGCGTGCGAGCTGCGCCGCCCATCGCGGAGAGCCGCGCGCGATTTTCCAGCGCCTGCCCGAGAATTGCGGCCAGCGCTTCGATATCGCCGCACGGATAGACAAATCCTGTGCGCCCGTGCTCGATCAGGTCGCGCGCCGCTCCGACGTGATCGCTTGCCGCCACCGGGCACCCGCACAACATTGCTTCATTCACCACCACGCCAAAAGCGTCGTAGACCGAAGGAAGCACCATGAGATCGGCAGCGGTATAGATTGCGGGCAGCTGCGTTTGATTCGCGAAACCCAGGAACCGCACGCGTCCTGCAATCCCCAACGTGATGGCTTCAGCCTCGAGGCTCGCGCGCAGTGGGCCTTCGCCAGCAAAAACAAGCAAACCTTGCGATGGATGGGCGCGAGCAAAGGCTCGCAGTAAATCGGTGGGCCGCTTCCAGGGCTGCAACTTCGCACAAAAAAGTACTACGGTGTCGTCCGCCGCTGCACCCCAGGATGCCCGCACCGCCGCGCGATCGACGCCCGCCGAATGCGCCAGCCACCAATCGTTGTCCACGACGTATGGAGTAAGGGTGACGCGGCCGTCCGGGAGTCCGAGCGAACGCATCAGATCGCGCGTGCCCGATGAGGGCACGATTACCTGGTCCGCGAGGCGAAATAGCAGCGGCCAAGCCATGCGTTTCGCTTGGCGCTTCCACATGCGCCCATCCAGAGGCGATAGAGTTACTGTGTCCGTGCCAAACAGAAATGCGGCGCGCGAAAATTTCGCGGCGAAATAGGCGATCCAAAAGGTCGCACGCTTGTAGCTCGCGTAGCAAAGCACCGCGTCAAAATCGCCTTCGTGAATCAGTTTCCACAATCCGGGGTTCCTCAGACCGAAAAAGCTCTCCGAACCCGATCCGCGGTTCGGCAGGTGCACCCACGAATACCCATCCAGGAGAGGGATGTCCCATTTGACGGTCGCATCAAACTCCGGATCATGCGCGGCCTCGGCTCCCCGCAAAGTGCAATAGGCTACGTGCAGGTCGAGGTCTTCGCGCGCCGCCATGCGGCGAAAAATAGGTACTTGATATTGAACTGGATGCGTTCCGACGCAGAGAACACGAAAACGGCGGTTAGGCATGCCACGACTCCGGGTCATCGCGTGAGGGCCAGGCCGAAATTGTGGCTTTCTTGGAGTGCAATAGATGCCCCAACCGTGAAGTATACCCCCGTTTCGCGGCGCAATTGGCTGTGCTAAACTGCGTAGGTTCCGCAGGGTAGGCGGTTTACCGTAAGTCTCCGCATCGTGAAAAGCGCGCACCCGAGCGCCGGAAGCAAAGTGCCGGGCAGCCGGAAATTTCACCAAATCTGATCGCTTGACGGGCGCCTGAACGGTGGCGCACTCTTGCGGTCGCGAAATAAAAAGAGGGACGTGTCATGTCTGGGCATTCAAAATGGGCCACGATTAAACACAAGAAGGCGGCCACCGACGCCAAGCGCGGGCGCGTCTTTACCCGCGTGATCCGCGAAATCACGATCGCCGCGCGCATCGGCGGCGGCGACCCCAACTCCAATCCGCGCTTGCGCACCGCCATTCTTGCGGGCAAGAACGAGAACATGCCCAATGAAAATATCGAGCGCGCTATCCTGCGCGGCACCGGGCAGCTCGAAGGCGAACAATATGAAGAAGCTACCTTCGAAGGCTATGGACCCGGCGGCGTGGGCTTGCTCATTCAAGTTGTCACGACCAACCGGAATCGCATCGTCGGCGAATTCCGCCACTTGATGAGCAAGAACGGCGGGAACATGGCCGAGGCTGGCGCGGTGGGATGGATGTTCCACCGCAAGGGCGAAATTACCGTACCGAAAGAAGCGGCCAGCGAAGACAAGATGATGGATATCGTGCTCGAGGCGGGCGCCGACGACTTGAAAGACGACGGGTCGGCTTGGTATGTGGTGACTCCGCCTGAAGCGCTGGAAAAGGTGAAAGAAGCGCTGGTTAAGGCCGGGATCACGCCCGATTCTGCGGAAGTTGGGATGGTGCCGCAGAACTACGTGAAGCTTACTGGCGCGCAAGCTACCCAGATGGTCCGCCTGGTCGAGGCGCTGGAAGAACACGACGACGTGCAACACGTCTACGCCAATTTCGACATCGACGAATCCGAGATTCAGGCGGCTGTCGGCGCGAACTGAGGAAATTCTGCGTGATTTTAGCGGCCATCTCGTGGAAACGGGGTGGCCGTTTTCTTGGTGTCGTCTTATTTGTAGGCGACATGCGGGGACAAACCTCTGGCAGCCATCGCGCGAACGCCGTAGACTGTGTGGCGATGATTGCAACGCACCGCGCGAACCCTTGTCTTCGAGTGCTCGGCTTGGATCCAGCGGCTGCCGGGCCCACCGGCTATGGCATTGTGGAAAGCGATGGCCGCCACTGCAAAATGCTGCACTACGGCGCGTTTCGTGTGGGCGCAAAGCGTCAAAAGGAATGCTCCGGCGCGGCGCTTCAGGATGTGCACGCGCTGCTCTGCCGGCTAATCGAAGAGTTCTCACCCGACGTCATGGCCGTGGAATCGGTTTTCACAGCGCTCAATATGCGGACGGCTCTGCGTCTGGCCGAGGTTCGCGGCGTGGTGCTGCTGGCCGCCGCGCAGCACGGTGTGACCGTCCACAGCTATTCGCCTCGCGAGGTGAAAGCGAGCGTCGCCGGCTATGGTCACGCCGACAAACGCCAAATGCAGTTGATGGTGCGGGCGCTCCTTTCGATGGCGGAAACCCCGGAGCCCGCCGACGCCGCGGACGCGCTGGCGGTCGCGCTGTGCCATCTCCAGGCCGAGCAGGCACGCGTACGATTCGGTCTGCCCGACGCCAAAGTACTGGTAAAATCTCGCTCGCTTCGCGGCGCACCCCGCACCGCAAGCGGCCGTGAAACGCCGGTCAGTGTCGCCGGCATCTAAGAATGCGATGAGAGTGCCCTTGCTGAACTCCGTGCTGCTGGCGACTGGGGCGCTTTTGTGTTTGGCGACCTGTCGGTCCATTGCTGCCCCTGCACCTCGCCTCCTCACCTCTCCCGAATCCGCATCCACCCCGGCAACCACGGGAGCCAAGCTCAGCTTCCGCCGCGTCTTCAAATCCAGCACCCCCGAATTCATTGAGATTTCCGTGCGCGAAGACTCCGACGCGTCTACTTACGAAATTCGCCAGCTGGACGATGACCCCGAGAAGTCGCCTTTCGAAGTAAGCGCCCCTCTGCGCGCCAAGATGTTCGAACTCGCGGGCCAGTTAGACCGTTTTCAAAATCAAGATCTCGACGTCCACCGCAAGATCGCCAACCTCGGCGAGAAAACGTTCCGCTGGGAAAAAGGCTCCGAAGTCCACGAAGCCGTCTTCAATTACACGCTGAATACCGCGGCATCGCAGCTGCTCCAGATCTTCGAGGGGTTAGCGCGCCAGCAGGAACTGGTGATGCTTCTCGAGCGCCGCATGAAGTACGACCGCCTGGGAATCAACGACGCGTTGCTGCAATTCGAATCGGACCTGAATCGCAAGCTGCTGCCCGAACCGCAGCGCGCCCTGCCCGCGCTGGATCAGATCGCGAACGACACGCGGTTTGTGGACATTGCCAGGCAGCGCGCCCGCTCGGTAGCCGAACGTATCCGGCACTCGAGTTGACGCTCCCCTTTCGCGGCTTGCCGTCCTGAATTCCCTTCCCAAAGCCTTCTAAGTGGCCTATTTTATTGAGCATATCCCCGGGCGGACCACGGTTCTGTCGCACAAAACCATCCCGCGAGTGTAATTCCAGCCACTCTCGGCGCGTATCTCAGGATGTGGATTCGTTCATGCCGCGCGCATCGACCATGCACTTCACCGAAGCCGTGGCTATCGCCGCGTCCAGCCTCTGGGCGCACAAACTCCGCAGCATTCTCACGCTGATTGGCGTCGTCATTGGCGTTACTTCGGTAATCGCGGTGGTCAGCCTGATCAACGGCGCGAACCAGTACGTGGCGACGCGCGTTTTCCGCCTCGGCGCCGACGTGTTTGGGTTGTCAAAGCAGCCTTCCATCATCACCAACGTCGACGATTTTCTTGAATTCCAAAAACGCAAACGTATCACTTACGACGATTTCGAGGCCGTGAAGCAGTTGTGCCGGTCGTGCAAAGACGTCGGCGCTGCGCTCGGCGGGCGCGTAGAAGCAAAGAGCGGTCTCAATTCGCTGAAAGATACCAACCTTCGCGCGTGGACTCCGCAGATGGCCGAGCTGTATGACGTCGATCTCATCTCCGGGCGCCACATCACGGACACCGATCTACGCGACGCCGCACCGGTCTGTGTCATCGGTATGGACCTGGTAGACAACCTCATGCCGGGCGTCGATCCGATCGGGAAAGAGATTCGCTGGAACAACACTCCCTGCCAGGTGATCGGTTTGGGTAAGAAGGAAGGCTCGTCGCTGGGCACTTCGCTCGACAACTGGATCATCCTGCCGCTGTCCACGTACAACAAGGAAAACGGCAACCAGCAGGATTCGCTGCGCGTTACCTGCCGAGCCGGGGCAGCCGCGGATATTCAGGTAAGTGTCGATGAAGTTCGTCAAATCATGCGAGGACGCCACCACCTGGCGTACGGAAAAAAGGACGACTTCGCCGTCGAAACCAGCGACTCGTTCCTCGCCTTGTGGAAAGACATCAGTGGCACGTTTTTCGTCGTCACCATCGGCATCGCCTCGATTTCTCTGGTCGTCGGAGGCATCGTGATCATGAACATCATGCTGGTCAGCGTGACCGAGCGCACCCGCGAAATCGGCGTGCGCAAGGCCATTGGCGCGAGGCGTAGCGATATCCTGATGCAATTCCTCATCGAAGCTTCCACAATCGCGGCCATTGGCGGCGCTCTCGGCGTGATTTTCGGCGTGCTGCTGGCGAAGATCGTGTCGTGGGTTTCGCCGCTGCCCAGCGCGGTGCAGCTTTGGTCGGTTCTCGGCGGGCTTTTTGTGGCGCTGAGCGTGGGACTATTCTTCGGGACTTACCCGGCATCGAAAGCCGCGAAGCTCGATCCCGTGGAAGCTTTGCGATCGGAATGAGGCACTAGCGCCGATGGCCACGCACGAGAAAGTCCTGCCGCGAACCGTTGCACTGCCGGTGCGTCCGCTGGCCCGAAAAGAAAGCGCCCTAAAGCTCCGCGAAGAAGTCCTCCTCGCGTTGGACACCTTGCAGAAGAACCCGCTGCGTTCCGCGCTGACCATCCTCGGAATCGTAATCGGAATCACCACGGTGATCACCGTCAGCGCCATGATCAACGGTTTGAACGACAACGTGCTCGCCGGCATCCGCGATCTGGGTTCCGATACCATCATCTGCTACCGCTTTCCATGGGCTTCGCTGTCGCGGCCGCCTTCGGAATGGCTCAATCGCAAGGAACTCCAGCCCGAATGGGCGGAGGACATCGAAAAGCTTCCGCACGTTTCCGCGGCATCTCCGTCGATGCGCATTTTCATGCCGCAATTCGGCGCAGGCACCGCGGATGTTCGTCGCGGCCAATTCCGGGCCAAGAACGTTATCCTGCAAGGAAACTCGCCCTCCATCAATCGTATCTTCGACATGAAGCTGCAATTCGGCCGCGCATTCGACGAGAACGACACCGAGCATCGCTCGCCGGTGGTCATGCTGGGTTACGACACCACGAGAACTCTTTTTCCAGGATCGCCGGCGGACAGCATTGGACAGGAAGTGACCCTCAACGGGCAATTGTTCACCGTGATCGGCACGATGGAAAAACGCCGGCAGGGAATTTCGGGAGGCTCGAACCCCGAAGACAATATCGCGGTAATGCCCGTGACGACGCTCCGCAAGTTGTACCCGAACCAGAAAGATTACGTCCTCTTTGTAAAAGCCGCCGACCCCAAGGTCGTAGCCGAAGCCGTCGAAGAAACGCGCGACCTGCTGCGCCGAAAGCGCCGCCTGACCAGCGACAAACCGGACGATTTCGCGATTTTCACCTCCGACTATTTTCTCGATTTGTGGAACAAGATCAGTGGCCTGATCTTCATCTTGATGTTCGCAGTAGCGTCGGTCGGCCTGATTGTCGGCGGAATCGGCGTGATGAACATCATGCTGGTCAGCGTAACCGAACGAACCCGCGAAATCGGCGTGCGCAAAGCCATCGGCGCAAAGCGCAGCAATATTCTCGCGCAGTTCCTGATCGAAGCGGTCACGCTGAGCGCGGTTGGTGGCGTCATCGGCGTAATCCTAGGCTCGGGCCTGACGCTAGCTCTGCGCTACGGCATCTCCATGCCCGCGACGCTCTCCGTGTTCTGGATCGTCACCGCGCTGGTTCTCTGCGCATTGATCGGCATCGTCTTCGGCGTCTATCCCGCCTGGAAGGCCGCCCGCCTCGACCCCGTCGAAGCGCTCCGCTACGAATAAATCATGGTTCCGCGGACCACAAGCGAACCAGAAAAGGAGCAAGATTCGGACAGTGAAAATGAAGGGCCTAGGGCTTCTTTCTAAAGAATAAGACCCTTGTCAGCCCACCAACCGCCTGCGTAGACTCTCCGGGCAGCCGCAACCTGTAGGGGCACGGCACTGGTTACCCTAAGCTTCGAAGGGTGTGCCCCATCTCGGCAACCAAGTTCCCTATTCGAGACGATTTTCGACCAAAGCACCCCGACTACCGTGCCCGACGACAAGCGAACCCAAGCCCACGACAAATTTCCGCTAACGCGATGGTCGGTGCTCGAAGCCGCACGCAGCGACGATGCCACCGAACGCGAACGAGCGCTTGAAACGCTGTTCGCCGCGTATTGGAAGCCCGTCTACAAATACGTGCGCCTGCGCTGGAGCAGGCCAATCGAAGACGCGCAAGATCTGACGCAGGGATTCTTCGCCGAACTTCTGGAGCGCGAATTGCTACTCGGCTTCAATCCCGCAAGAAGCCGCCTCCGCACTTATCTTCGAGTGTGCGTAGACAGCTTCGTGATGAATCAGATCAAAGCAGCCCATCGGCAAAAGCGCGGTGGAAATACGACGCACGTCGCGCTGGATTTTGACGCTGCCGAAGGAGAACTGCGCGGCGTGGCGATTGATGTCGCTTCCATTCCTTCGCCGCTGTCTTTGGAAGAGTTTTTTGAAAAAGAATGGATCCGCAGCCTTTTCACGCTTGCCGTCGAGGACTTGCGCAAGCTTTGCGAAGCACGCGGCCGCCTGAAGACGTTCCAGGTTTTCGAAGAATACGACCTCGACGCGGTGGAAAATGTCTCCTACGACAAGCTCGCGGCGAAATACGGCCTGGCGGTGACCGATGTGACCAACTCTCTGGCCTGGGCCCGCCGTGAATTTCGCAGAATCGCGCTAGATCGCCTCCGGGAAATCTGCGGCAGCTACGACGAATTCCAAAGCGAGGTTGTCGCCGTTTTCGGTAAGCAAGCAATGTGAAGCCCCGTGATGAAATTTCTCTCTGACAAAGCGCTCGACCGCCTCCGCGATACCGCCGATCTTCCGGATCTGGAAGGTACCCGATATTCGCTTCTGCGGCGTGTGGCGCGCGGCGGCATGGGCGTGGTGTACGCCGCGCAAGATGGCAAACTGAACCGCCGCGTCGCGATTAAGGTGCTGGATACGCCGGAACGTAGCGGCGAATTGGCACGCCGGTTGATTGGCGAAGCGCAGGTGCTCGCGAGCCTCGAGCATCCAGGCATCGTTCCCGTACACGACGTCGGCACGCTGCAAGATGGCCGCGTTTTCTACACTATGAAATTCATCGAAGGGCAGCGGCTGGACAAACACATCCAGGCAGTGCCCTCGATACCAGACCGCCTGCGCCTGTTTCTGCGCATTTGCGATGCGATAGCGTTTGCGCACGCCCGCGGCGTGCTGCATCGCGACCTGACCCCTGCCAACGTCATGATCGGGCCGTTTGGCGACGTACTCGTGCTGGATTGGGGCCTCGCCAAAATCCTGCACCGAACCGCCGAACCAAGCAGCGCCAGCGATTCCGCAATAGCCACGCTCCACGGTCCCGCAGCCCCAAACTACGGAGGTGACACGACCGAACATTCCGCCTTGACCGGACCGGGCACGGTGATGGGAACGCCCGGATACATGTCCCCGGAACAGGCACGCGGCGACAATGATCGTCTGGATGAACGCAGCGATATTTTTTCGCTGGGCGCGGTGCTGCGTTTCCTGCTGAGCGGAGCTTCACCGGGTTCGCCAGAACATGGTTCCCCGACGGACAAATCGCTCGAAGCGGTGTGCGCGAAGGCATCTGCCCCAGCTCCCGCGAACCGCTATGCCGCCGTTACCGAACTCGCCGGTGACATTTCCCGGTATCTCGATGGACTGCCGGTCACGGCTCGCAAAGAGACTTTTCTGGAGAAGGCCACCCGCTTTTACCGCCGCCACAACGTCGCCATCCTATTGATAGCAGCGTACTTGCTGATGCGCGTCGTACTTTTGCTGATTTCCCGGCGTTAGCCTTAAAGGAATTGCATTCCACGTTGTAAAGAACGGTGAACGGGGACAGAATCGCCCACCACGGAGGAATTCAGCATGAATAAAGTTCTGCTAGGAATTGTGCTCGGTGCAATTCTGGGAGCCATTGACGGCGCGACTTCTTGGTTCACACCGGCGGTGCGCGCTGGAATCGTGGGCATCATTATTGGCTCCACGATGAAGGGCATTATTGCCGGTGCCGCTATCGGATTTTTTGCCCGCAAAGTCCATTCGTTGTTGCTGGGCATTTTGTTCGGCCTAGCGGTAGGCTTTGTCCTCGCGTTCATCATCGCCCAGCTTCAACACGGCTACTACTTCCAGATCATTCTGCCCGGCAGCCTGGTGGGCGTGATCGTAGGCTATGCCACGCAGCGTTATGGAACCGGGCCAACGCCGGCAGCAGCCACTCGATAAAAGCGAATTTGCAGGCGATGCCAGGTCGCGGCTTTACGGGCTGCGAAAAAAGGTCGTTCGGGTCCTTCTTGTTCCTGGAGCTGTTGTTTCTGCTTTGAAATCTGTTGCCCTTAGCTTTCGCCACAGACAGAAGTGTCTGTGCTGCGCAACGCGAGCCCACCGTATTCTTGTGCCTGAATTAGAATGACGTGCATCGAATTGGCCATGAGTGCATCTGCCGGATTTTCTCCCTTCGAGGGGCACAAGTATCTGAGCCTCGAGACCTTCAAGAAAAGCGGCGAAGGAGTGCGTACACCGATTTGGTTTGCGGCGGACTCCGCCGGGCTCAATTCGAACTCCGCGACGCTGTACGTCTACACGATCGACAATACCGGCAAAGTGAAACGGATTCGAAACAGTGCGCGGGTGAGAATCGCCCCCTGCAACATGCGCGGCAAGATTCTCGGCGAATGGATCGACGCCAAAGCAGAAATTGCGGCAGGCGAAGAAGCGGCACGTGGGATGCGCTTGCTCAACAAAAAATATTTTCCCTTGAAGCAGATCCTGGGGTTCTTTGCGCTTTTCAGCCGGGGCGAGCGCATTGTAATCTCTCTACGCCTAGTCTGAAGCCCAGCCACGGCGAAGTCTGCCGTTTGGGCGAGTTGTCCGGCGTTATGGTTCCGTTCTCTTGAGCCGGAGCGCGATTCCCTTCTGAAACTCCGGCGTCTGCAAGATTTTGTCGCCCCCGGGATGTTGAAATCTCTCCGGCTTCTCGATATTTCCTGTTCGAACGTTCACCCATTCGCCCGAGTAGCGCCCGGCCGGCAAGTCGAGGGTCAAGTCCGAGGGCCCGTTGCCATCCAAATAGATTCCATATTCTTTCCCGGGATGGGATAGCGCTCGCGCGACCAACCCTGCGGCATGCTTTACGATGCGCGAGTCTGGCTGAACATCCACCAAGGATAAACTTTGCAGGAACTCGACCAAGACGCGGAGGTCGCGGCGCAGTGTAGGACTTCCGCCGCCCGGGCCGTTGGGATCCAAGTCCGTTCCCTCTTCATGGCCGGGGGTGAACGAATAATCCAGGCTGTCGAAAACGCTGCCGCCCGACAACATGAAGTTCCAGGCCTGCCGCAGGTAGGCGTCATCCTCCCGGCCGAGAAATCCGGTTTCGTCGTACGAAATCGCCTTCCCAAGACCATAGTTCAGCGACACCGCCTCGGGATAAGCGTAGTGAAAATTCACAACGTCAACGCCTGCCAGGAGTTTGCGAACCGACAAGCGAAAATTACAGTAATTCTGCGCGATCAGGTGTCGATTCGGGAGTGACCTCTCTTCCTTGGCGATCCAGTCTGCCACCCGTTCCTGCCACGCGATCGAAACCTGGTCCGCAAGGTCGATGGAATTGGGATACGTATCGCGGCCGGGCGGACGCAGATAGGGATTAATCACGTCGGCCAGCACCGGCTGGTCCGACCAGGGCTCGTTTTGAATCTCAAAGATAACGTTGTCGAATCCGTTGGCTTCGCTCACCAGTTTCCGCGTGTATTGCTCCTGGTAGGTCAGAATAACCCCGTTCTCCAGCGTGTGAACTTTCTTCCAGTCGATCGCATCTGTGCCGTTGATGTTGTTCGCGGGATTCAGCGCGCTGACCTGCCATTGCTTTTCGTCGTAGCTGGACGAAAACAGCGTCAACTCCACGACAATTCCCCGCTTTGCAGCTTCTGAGAGAAAGCCACGAAAGCGCGCGAAGTATTCTGGATTCCACTGTTTCAAATCGAACTTATTTCCGCCTCCCGCATACCCCGGCGTGCCGCTTCGCGCCCAGGGAGCGATGAAGCGACCCGGCAACGGGGCCAGATCGTTCCGTAAAATCCCGAACGATTTCCCGGGAACTTCCAGGTAGGAACCGCCAAAGAGCCTCGTGTAATTCAGACCAGCGGATTCAAGCGTCGCGAGGTATCGGAGGTAATCAAAGTCGGCGTTCAAGACCGCGCCGTAGTGCTCGCCGCTTGTGATCAGCGCCACCGCTTTGCCACGGAACAAAAAGTAATGCGGGTTCGCCGGATGAAGGCGGATTGGCTGTGTTTTCTCTCCTTGCGCACTCGCGTGGGTGCCCGAAAAAGCCACAGCGACGAGCGCTGCGGCGCGGATCGATTTTCGAAGCCTGTTGATCATAGAACGAATCGAATACGCTCAGCGAGTGCCGGCGGACGGAACTGCCGCGAGCTGCGCCGAATGGGCCAAAGCGCGCAGCGACTCGGTGTACGGCGCGCGCGCGATTCCCCGCTCTGTGAAGATCGCGGTTATGTAGCGGGCCGGCGTCACGTCGAAGGCCGGATGCGCGGCATGCACGTCGGGAGCAATGCTTACGCCCTGCAGGTGCGTGACTTCGGAAGCCGCCCGTTCTTCGATGGGAATGTGGTCGCCGTCGGGAATCGCCAGATCGAAGGTGGAAACCGGTGCGGCGATATAGAAAGGGACGTTGTTTTCCTTTGCCAGCACGGCGATCTGGTAGGTGCCGATCTTGTTCGCGGAGTCACCGTTGGCGGCGATGCGGTCTGCGCCGGTGACAACCGCGCCCACATTGCCGGTCTTCAGAAAGTGGCCGACCATGTTGTCGGTAATGAGCGTGAGAGGGATGCCGCCGCGATGAAGCTCCCACGCCGTCAGCCGCGCCCCTTGCAGATACGGTCGCGTTTCAGGCACCAGGACGTGCAATTTGCGCCCTTGCTCGACGGCAACGCGGATGACCCCCAAGGCGGTTCCGATGCCGCCGGTGGCCAGTGCCCCGGCGTTGCATTGCGTCATCACACGGCCTTCGCGGGGCATAAGCTCGGCGCCGTAGCGGCCGATGGCTTCGTCTGTAGCTTTCTTTTCGAGATGTACCAGCTGGGCTTCGGCGACCATCCCCTCCCGGATTTTGTTCAGATCCGAGGATTGGGTGGTTAGCTCCGTGAAGCGCGCTTTCATCCGATCGATCGCCCAGAACAGATCAACGGCGGTGGGGCGGGTCTTGGCGAGGAGGTCGCAGATATTCGTAAACTCGGTGCGGAGTTCCTGAATAGACTTGGCCGGTGAGTGAAGCACGCCGAGAGCGACACCCATCGCGGCGGCCACGCCGATCGCCGGCGCACCACGAATGACCATCTCGCGGATGGCCTTGGCCACCTCGCGGTAATCCGTATAGGTATGGTGAATTTCCTGGGACGGCAGGCGGCGCTGGTCGAGCATGACCACACCGCGATCGGTCCATTCTATAGGTTGCGCTACATACATAAGCTTCGCGATGTCCTGGGAACCTACCAATTGTAGCGAAGGTCGCGAGGAAAAACGAATGGTCGCTGATCCGGTGTCAGGGACTGGTAGGGATACGCGTAAATCCGTGCGTCCCAATGATCGTCGTGACCGCGATCATCGAGTTATAGCCGAGGTGCAGAAGAAAGCTCGCCAACACCGTGCCGGTGCGAGCCCGCACAAACGTGAAAATAACCCCTACCAAGATGAGCAAGCCGACCACGCCCCAGGTCCAACCCAACTGCGAGCCGTGCATCAAGCCGAACAGGACCCCGGTCAGCAAAATGCTCGTCCTTGTGCCGACGCGCACTGCTTCGGGAGCTCCCACGCCGAAATGCCGGGTTATGGCATACGTGATCCGTGTAAAGAGCGGATAAAGGTAGCCGCGAAAAACGGTTTCCTCAACCAGCGGAGCAACCAGAACGGCCATGCACATCAGGAGGATCGCATTCTCGCGGTTCTTGAACAGTTCCTGGATGGGCATGTTGTCGTTGGTGTGCACCCGAGAGCTTGCCAAGCCCACAAAAATAGCCAGCGCGCAGCCCCCCAAAAAGTAAGCCCACCCGCCGCCCCAGGTTCCGGACAGCCTGGACTTGAGTTTCTTCCAGCCTAGGGTGCTCCAGAACGGAGCGCCACGAAGCATGCTCAGCGTCACGTAGAGAAAGAAGAAAACCGCGCCGTACCACAGGAGATTGGTCCCAAAGATGAATTGCGGCTTGTTCAGCAGATAGCGTTCGAGTTGTTCTTTCGGCAGCGGTTGTCGCGGGCCGTAATAGAAAAACAGCGCGGTTTGCACCACGACAAAACTTGCGCCCGCGAAGAACAAAAAAAGAATGAGGTGCGGCCAGTACCAGGAAATACGCAAGTCTTCGGGAATCGCCGGATTTTGACTGTAAGAGACCACCGGAACCGTCGCGGCATACGTGATCGGATCGCCGTCAAATGACCCGGCTACTTCCGGTACCGAAGACGGCCCGGGCGGATACACGACTGGGTCCGACTGTACCGTTGGCTCGGGCTGGGAAGGATGCGGCGGAGTATCGTCGAAAATGGTCATCGTTTTTTTCCGCGCGCAACACCGCGGGCGGAAGCCTTAGGCCAATTGGATGCCAGCGCCGCCCCGACCAGTGGCAGCATGATTTCGTGGTGGCCGGTGATGGCGTAGCCGCGAGATTCAGGACCGTGAGAACCCGGCAGCGTTGCCGTGGGACGCTTTACGACATTTTGGAGCGGCCGGTAATGCTGCACGAAATCGAAATTCGCAGTAGTGATCGGCCGCAACGCTACTCCGAGATTCCGGACGACGGAGACGGCTTTCAAAAAAACCTCGGGCAGGATCACCGCCGATCCCCAATTCAGGTATACGCCCCCGGGATGCATTTCTTTCACCAGCGCGCTGAACAATCGGAAATCGTAAAGCGAGGCGGTCCCTAGCGACCCCCCGTCGGCCGCGGGATGCATGTGCGGAATGTCCGTACCAATCGCGAGATGAATGGTGATGGGAAGGCGGTACTTGTACGCAGCCGCCAGCACGCTGGACTCCGCATACGGCACGTCCATGATGCCACTGTTGAGGAACTGACCCGCCGCTTCTCCGTATCCGATGTGGAGGCGGGCAGCGAGCTTCGAGATTTCATTGACATACTCACCGGTCTCGGCGGCCATGCCAAAACGGCCGTCGCCAATCGCCGCGTCCACGTCTTCCGAGGTGTTGCCGGCAAGAGCAATCTCAAAGTCATGAATCAACGCCGCGCCATTCATGGCGATGCCGGAAACGAATCCGCGGCGCATAAGGTCAATCAACAGAGGACCCAAGCCAACCTTGATGACGTGCCCGCCGATACCCCACAGGACGGCTTTGCGCTGTTTGCGTGCGCGATGAATGGCCGCGAGCACCTTGCGCAGATCGCTCGCAGCAAGGATATCGGGAAGCGAATCGAGGAATTTTCCGAGCGAAGCGTTGCTGGCAGGCGCCTTGGCAAAGTCCCGCACGTTGACCTTGCTCTTCCGCGAAGCGAGCGGGTAGGTGTGAACAGTACCAAGCGTAAGCGGCCGGGTCGAGTAGACGCTCATGGACGAAATTCACTCTACGGGGGAAGCCGCGTGGGCGCAAGGGCAAGCCGCAGAAAGCCCGCATTTCGTTCCACTTAGACCTCCCCGTGATTCACGGTAAACGGCCCGACGCCATTGCGAAACCGTATGTGGCGCACCGTGAAGCGTCGAATGAACCCGACCGAAATCATCGTTTCGTGCAGGAATCCCCGGAAGGCGGGTACGAAGCCAGGGCTCTGGGAAATTCCTGCGATGTTAGCGACAAAGAGCTAGCTGGACCCTTGCGGCCCGTTGATCCTAACGCGACAAAATAGCTTACTTACCGTTGGCGGGGTGGCTGTTGCCGTTGGCATGGCCGTTCGCCGGCAGAACGCGGGCCAGCGCCTGGCCGGTGTAGGACTTTTTGGTGCGGGCGACGAGTTCGGGTGGACCTTGGGCGACGATGCGGCCGCCACCTTCGCCGCCCTCGGGGCCCAGGTCGATGATCCAGTCAGCTTGCTTGATCACATCGAGGTGGTGCTCGATGATCAGCACGGTGTTACCGAGCGAAACCAGGCGCTGCAGAACATCGAGGAGTTTGCGGACATCGTCGAAATGTAGCCCAGTCGTCGGCTCATCCAGAATGTAGAGTGTGCGGCCGGTCTGGCGCTTGGAGAGTTCACGGGCCAGCTTGATGCGCTGGGCTTCACCCCCCGAAAGCGTCGTAGCCGATTGACCTAGCTGAACATACCCGAGACCCACTTCGACCAGCGTGGCAAGCTTTTGCTGAATCTGCGGGATATTTTCCAACAGTTTGAGCGCGTCGCTGGCGGGGAGATTCAGGACGTCGGATATCGAGTGGCCTTTGAAGCGGACCGCCAGCGTTTCGGAGTTGTAGCGGCGGCCCCGGCATACTTCGCACATCACATAGACGTCGGGAAGAAAATTCATTTCGATACGGCGCAGACCGTCGCCCTGGCAAGCTTCGCAGCGGCCGCCTTTTACATTGAAACTGAAGCGCCCGGGGCGATAACCGCGCTGCCGCGATTCCGGTAGCATGGCAAACAGTTCGCGGATCGGCGCGAACACGCCCGTGTAGGTGGCGGGGTTCGAACGCGGGGTGCGGCCGATTGGAGCCTGGTCGATCTCGATCACCTTGTCGATCTGCTCGGCGCCCAGCAGTTCGCGGTGGGCGCCAGGGTTTTCCTGCGAACGGTAAAGTTTCTGGGCGAGAGCACGGTACAAGATGTCGTTGACCAGAGTGGACTTGCCGGAGCCGGACACTCCGGTGACCACGGTCAGCAGCCCAAGAGGCAAGGTGACGTCGACATCTTTGAGGTTGTTGGCATGCGCCCCGAGGATTTGGATGGCTTTGCCATTGGGACTGCGGCGATGCTCGGGAATGGGAATGCGTGCCGCGCCGCTGAGATAGCGTCCGGTAAGAGATTCGGGCGTGGCGGCGATGAGCTCGGGTTTGCCTTGCGCGACCAGGTAGCCACCAGCGTCCCCCGCGCCCGGACCGAGATCGACCACGAAATCCGCGCGGCGAATGGTGTCTTCGTCGTGCTCCACGACGAGGACGGTGTTGCCTAAGTTGCGAAGTTGCTCGAGCGAGCCTAGCAGGCGGTCGTTGTCGCGAGCGTGCAATCCAATGGAGGGCTCGTCGAGAACGTAGAGGACGCCGCGAAGGCGCGACCCAATCTGCGTGGCCAGACGGATGCGCTGGGCTTCGCCGCCGGAAAGGGTGGCTGCGGAGCGATCCAGGCTGAGATAGTTCAGGCCGACGGCGAGGAGAAAGTCGAGACGCTCGGCGACTTCTTCCAGCGGTCTTCCGGCGACATCGCGCTGGCGCTGCGTAAGTTGGGCGAGGATTTTGTCGACGGCCGGGCGCGCGGAGCTCAGCGACAGCGCCGTGAAGTCCGCGATGGAGTAGCCGGCGTTCTTGACCGCGAGCGACTCTGGGCGCAACCGCTTGCCGTGACAGACGCTGCACAGCGTCGCGGACATATATTGCGTCATCCACTCGCGATAAGAATCGGAATTGGACTCCTCGAAGTTGCGCTGCAGAAATTTCAAGACCCCGGAAAAACGAAAGCCTTTTTCCGCTCGAGCCTTTTTCCCGGTTGTGGAACCGGTCACCGAACCGGTCGGTGATCGTTCATTCGACGGGGGATAGCCATATAGAACCAGGTTCTGGATACGCTGCGGAAGTTTTTCGAACGGCGTCTCCAGGCTGAATCCGTGAGCGTAGGCCGCCAGCTCGATCGTGCGCTTCAGCATCGCGGAGCTGGATCCTGGCCCGAGTCCTCCGTCAAAAAGAGGCTTGGTCCAATCCACCACTACTCGAGCCGGATCGAAATCATACTTGGAACCCAGGCCGTTGCAGGCCGGGCAAGCGCCATAGGGAGAATTAAAGCTGAACGATCTCGGTTCCAATTGGGGAACGGAAATGCCGCAATCTGGGCAGGCCAGTTTTTCGGAGAAGACCTGATCCTTGCCACCGACGATCGAGACAGTCACCAGCCCTCCAGCCAGCTTCAAAGCCGTCGCAATGGACTGCTCGAGCCGCCCTGCAATGCCCGACTTGACGAGCAGACGGTCGACGACCACCTCGATGGTGTGATTCTTGCGCTTGTCGAGTACCGGTGTTTCGTCGAGTTGCACGAGCTCGCCATTGATGCGGGCCCGCAGGTAGCCGTCTTGCGCGAGCTTCTCCAACTCCTTGCGATACGCGCCTTTGCGTCCGCGCACAATGGGCGCCAGGATCATGATGCGGTCATCGGTCTTGGCCAGTTCGCCGTTGAGGATAGACTGCACGATTTGCTCGCTGGACTGGCGGGCGATGGGTTTGCCGCACTGCGGGCAATGCGGAACTCCGATCGAACTGTAGATCACGCGGAGGTAGTCGTAGATTTCGGTAATGGTGCCGACCGTAGAGCGCGGCGAACGCGTCGTGGTCTTTTGCTCGATGGCGATGGACGGGGAAAGTCCTTCAATCACATCGACTTCGGGACGTTCCATTTGATCGAGGAACTGACGCGCGTAGGCCGAAAGCGATTCGACGTAGCGACGCTGGCCTTCGGCATAAATGGTGTCGAACGCGAGCGAGGATTTACCGGAGCCCGACAAACCGGTGATGACGGTGAGTGAGTTGCGGGGAATCTCGACGCTGATATTCTTGAGATTGTGCTGGCGCGCGCCCCGGACAACGAGTTTAGTCAGGCCCATGATCCCACAGCGCTCCCTCCACAGGAGCCTTGGCGCACAGTGGGTACACTGAGGCCAGAATAACTTTTAACAATAGCAGGTGGGATTCAGAGCGGTCAACTTTAGATAAATACGGCGAGCGAAACTCCGATTTTGGAAATGCGTCCAATGGCAATCGCGGTAGATAGTCGCTGAGACAAAAGTTTTCCACAGGCTATAGCGACGTTGGGTGGAGCATTTTGGCGACGGGTAATTTTTCACGGGAGTACCGCGTTTTTACCCGGGTTGGCGCGGGCAGCATGCTGAAAATAAGAATGTTAGAAATGGCTTATGGTTTGCACCTTGGCTCCCGGGGGGCGCGAGCCGAGGATCCCTTTAGGGGATTGAGGGCTGGGCCGGTTCGCCGTCCCCCTTTGATTTTGGTTTTTTCGCACTTTCGCCGACCTCCCGAACACCCCAAATGCACCCGAACCGCCGGCGAAGGTGTGTTTACACGATTCCGCATTGAAAACAAAAGGAATAGAGCAAGAAGGCGATTGGGGTTCCAGAAAAGTGGCCCGACCCTGTACTTACGACCAGAGGCGAGTGACGTAATCGCTCATGGTCATGAACAGCATGATCGCGAGCCAGAAAACCGAGCAGATGATCACCAGTTGAGTGCGCTTGGGGCTGTATTTGCCGTGCATAAAGAACAGAACGACGAGCGAGGCCTTGAAGGTGGCGATGGCCAGGGCAACGATAATATTGAGGCCTGAGAAGTACCGGTTCAGATCGACGGTGGCGGCATAGACGGTCAGAAGCGTGCAGACCATCAGGGCGAAAAAAATGGCGATATAGATTTTCGGCGAAACAATGTGATGTTCGGACACAAGCTTCCCCTTCCGAAAAAATCCCGTCTAGTGCCGGTCAATCAGGTACAGCAGCGGGAAAAGAAAAATCCAGACAATGTCGACGAAGTGCCAGTACAGCCCGATCAGATCGACTGGCGTGCTGTATTCCGGCGTAAAGCGACCCTTCAGCGACTCCTTGATCAACCAAATCAGCAAACCCGCGCCGACAATCATGTGCAGGGCGTGCAAGCCGGTCATCGCGAAATAGAGCGAGAAAAATAATTGTGCGTGGGCGTTGGTGGCCACCGAAGCGCCCGGCTCGAAATTGAAATTGAGGCCGGGAACGTGATGCTCGACAAATTTTTCGTGATACTCGATGCCCTTGATGCCCAGGAACACGCTGCCGAGAATCAACGTCAAGATCAGAAAAATCGTCAGGAGTTGCTTCTTACCGACCTGCGAAGCCCACACGGACATGGCCATGGTCAAGCTGCTGGCGATGAGCACGATGGTATTGACGGCGCCCAGCGTGAGATTGATGGAGCGGCTGGCTTCGCCAAATATGTCGGGGTACGTCGAGCGGTTGAGCGTGTAGGTCATAAACATGCCGCCGAAGAACAAGACTTCGGTAGACAGAAACACCCACATGCCCAGCGAAGCGCTTTCGCGCTGCTGCTCCATCGTTTCGAACTGGCCGAACAATTCTCCGGTGCGATGCACTCGGCGCTCCTCTTGCGACGCCAAACGGCGGCGGCACGCGTCAGCTGCTAGTTAATCGTCTCCATGAGCCGGCGCAAGCGACGGCGCACTTTTCACATCCAGGCCCAAGTCGGGGCGGTTTACAAAGTCGTAGGCTTCCCAGGTGACTTCGGGCGTAACGTCAAAATTCTCCGTGAGCGGCGGCGAATCGGTCTGCCACTCGAGGCCCGTGGCTGGCCACGGATTCCGTCCAGCGACCTTGCCGTAACGCATGGACCAGGTCAGATAAATCATCGGGAGCAGGTAACCGATCGCAAGAATGGAGGCTCCTGCGGTGGACATCACGTTGAACACCTGGAACTCCGGCGGATAGCTGTGATACCGGCGAGGCATTCCAAGGTAGCCGAGGATGAATTGCGGGAAAAATGTCAGGTTGAAACCGACGAACAGGGTCACGGCCGCCACGCGCGCCAGAGCTTCAGGATAGAGCCGTCCGGTGATCTTCGGCCACCAGTAATGAATCCCGCCCACGTAACCCATCACCGCGCCGCCCACCATAATGTAGTGAAAGTGGGCGATAACGAAGTAGGTGTCGTGAAGGTGGATGTCCAACCCGAGGCACGCGAGGAACAAGCCCGTCAGCCCGCCAATCAGGAACAGGCCGATGAACCCAAGGGCATACAGCATCGGCGTGTCATAGGAGATCGAGCCCTTGTATAGGGTCGAAGTCCAGTTGAAGACTTTGACCGCCGAAGGAATCGCGACCAGGTAGCTGAGCAGGGAGAAGGTCAGCGCGGCGTAGGCGGATTCCCCGGTCAGGAACATGTGATGGGCCCACACAAAGAAACCGATCACGGCGATGGCGATACTGGACCCGGCGATGAACGTGTAGCCAAAAATGGGTTTCCTGGCGAACGTGGGGATGATTTCGCTGATCACGCCCATGGCCGGCAAAATCATGATGTACACGGCGGGGTGCGAGTAGAACCAGAACAAGTGCTGGAACAGGATCGGATCGCCGCCCAACGCCGGGTTGAAGAAGCCCAAGTGCAGCATGCGCTCCAGGCCGGCGAGCAACAAAGTGATGGCGATGACCGGCGTGCCCAGGATAAAGATGATGCTCGTGGCATAGTGCGCCCAGACAAAGAGGGGCAACCGGAACCAGGTCATGCCCGGCGCGCGCATGGTGTGGATGGTGACGATGAAATTAAGACCGGTCAGAATCGAGGAAAAGCCGTTGATGAAAACCCCGAGCACTGCCGGCGTGACCGCCGAGTTCGAATAGACGCTGCTCAGCGGCGTGTAGAAGGTCCAGCCGGTATCCAAGCCGCCGGTCGCGAACGAATAGAGAACGAATCCGCCGCCAATCAGATAAATGTACCAGCTCAGAAGATTGATCTTGGGGAAAGCGAGATCCTTGGCCCCGATCATCAGCGGTATCAGGAAATTTCCCAGCACGGCTGGAATGGAAGGGATCAGGAAGAAAAAGATCATCGCCACGCCGTGCATGGTGAACAGTTTGTTGTAAGTTTCCGGCGTAACCAGGTAACCGTTCGGCGTGAGCAGGTGAATTCGGATCATCCCGGCGAAGGTTCCGCCGATCGCGAAAAAGAAAGTCACGGAGATCAAGTACAGCAAGGCGATGCGCTTGTGGTCGGTGGTCAGCAGCCACGAGCGAATCCCGTACGTGGCATTGAGATAATGCTCCCGAGGTAGTTGATTTCCTGCTGCTGGTAGCGAGCTCATAGCTATTTCTTCCCTGCCGGCGCGATTCCGGCGCCCGTCGCGGGAACCGGCTGCGACTGCAATGACTTGACGTAGGCCGTGAGCGCCAGAATTTGCTCCTCGGTCAATTGCCCCTGGAACGTGGGCATCACCGGTTGATATCCGGCGACTACCTTGGCGTTCGGCGCGAGAATCGATTCCCGGATATAGACATCGTCCGCGGTAACGGTCGAACCGTCAGCCAGAAGAACCTTGCCCTGATATACACCGTTCAACGAAGGAGCGCGGCCCTTGCCGTCGGGCAAATGGCAAGTGTTGCAGGCCTTCTCCGCAAAAAGCTTCTCGCCGGCGTCTACCGGGCTTGCGCCGGCGCTCGATGAACCCGACAGCCAAGCTTCGTAATCCGCAGGTTCCATCACCGTCACCCAGCCGCCCATCACCGCGTGATTGGTACCGCAATACTGCGAACAGAAGAAATGATACTTTCCCGGCTTGGTGGGGCGAAACCACAAGGTGTTGTAGTGCCCGGGTACGACGTCCATTTTCACGCGGAAGTCGGGCACGGAAAAATCGTGAATCACGTCTTCGCTGGCCATGATCAGCTTGACGTTGCGTCCGACCGGGACGTGCAACTCGTTGATTTCTTTCAAGCCGGTCGGCTGCTGCGACTTCCACATCCATTGCTTGCCGATGACGTAAATATCGAGCGTATCCATGGGCGGGCGCCGGAAATCGACGTAGAGCACAGCGCCGCCCGCGAACATCGTGAGGGCCAGAAGCATAGGCACGACCAGCCAGACGACTTCCAGCCGCATGTCGCCGTGAATGGGAACACCGACCTCGCCGGCCGTCTTGCGCCGGTATTTAAAGAAGAAAAAGATGACCGCGGCGGTGACCGCGACCGCAAAAAACAGGCACACCGCGGTGATGTACACCATCAGGGCGTCGACGCTGGGAGCGAAGTTGGACGCCTGTTCCGGATACAGTGGCATTTGCGACTGCACGATCTAGTGTGCTCCTTGCTCGCTGCGGCCGCTGAACGGCGGACGCAATTTCGGATCAGGCGCATTCAGATCACGGCGCCGGAAAATCAAGATGCCGACAACGATCGTAAAGATCGTCAAGACACCGCCCAGACGAACGATTCTGAGGATCGTGGCACTATAGCGCGCGGTCGAGGGGTCGTACTGGAAACAATAAAGCAGCAGATGGTCGATGGGGTTGCCGATTTTGCCCGCGGAAGCGTCTACCAGACCGAAGCGCACGTCCCGCGACGGATATTCGACGCCGTAGAAGTAGCGCGAAATGCGCCCGTCCGGAGTCAGCAGCATGATGCCGCTGGCGTGCGCGAAAATCCCGGTTTTGTCGCTGAAGGAATACCGGAAATTCGCAGCGCTGGTGATCGAGTCGATGGATTGTTTGGTGCCGGTAAGAAAGTGCCAGCCTGCGGCGGTATCCGGACGCCCGTAGTGAGAAAGCGCCGAGACCTTTTTCTGCGCGGCCATTGCCGGCGTCTCGCGCGGGTCAAAGCTGACAAACACCACATCGAAGTCGCGGCCGGCGTTGAAGGAAAGCATCTTGAGCGAACCAACGACGCCCTGTTCCACCTGGTTGCACAGCATCGGGCAGCCGTAATATACCAGAGCTAGCAACACCGGCTTGTGGCCGAAGTAATCGCCGAGTCGCACGTCACGGCCAGCCTCGTCGCGGAAACCGAGGTCGAGCGGCACCTGGCCGTTGAGCGGAGGCTCGAAGCCGACGTTCTGCAAAGCGACCGGAAGGCCCGACGCCGCCGTGCCGGCATTGCCCGGCACGGTCTGAGCGTCCCCGGCAACCGCGAGCGCCAGCAAGACAGCGATTCCGACGATGGAGCGAAACCAGTTCATCTACTTCTTTTCCGCCGGCGGAACAGCCGGCAGCCCTTTCTGTGCAATGATTTTCATCGCGTCTTCCACCGGAATCTGTGCGATCCCGGCGCTCTGATCGATCCAACCGAGCTTTTCATTCGCTTCGGTGTCGGACCGAATCTTTTGGCGTAAATCCGCTTGTGGATCGCTGTCATGCCCGGGAACGCCCTGCAAGCGGGGCTCCGGCGGCAGGTCTTGATACGTGCTGCCCATCTCCTGGCGGATCGCCGGCGGCGGCGTGTCGGAATCGACGGCGATTTTCGTGGTCAGCCGAAGCACAAACACGCAAACAACGTAGGACAAGATCACCGCGATCGCCAACGCTCCGAGATACCAGTAGATCGTGGTGGGCTGGACGTCGGCCTTCTCAAACGAGACATCGGCGTTGCGGGGTTCCCCATTGGCGTCATGCGCCGCGCCGTGAGCGGTGTTGTGCAGTTCAGTGCTCATGGGGATCCAGGACCTCCTCGAGTTTTGGCTCGCCCAGAGGAAGCAGCGGTCTCTGCTGCAATTGCCATGCGAAAACGAAGAACCACAATCCGCCGAGCCCGAGTGCGGCAGCCACGTCCCACAGGTTAGGCATCGCGCTGGCCGTGAATTCCGGACGCGTCAGCCAGAAAATATCCACCAGTCGCATGAAGATCATCCATGCGGCGACTTTGGGAAGAGTGTTGGGATTGCGCTTCAAGTCGCGCGAAAGCAACAGGAAAAACGGCACAAAAAAGTGAAAGATCAGGATGATGACGGAAACATAGCCCCATTCGCCGTACAGACGCGAACGGTAAAAGCTGATTTCCTCGGGCGCGTTGCCGGACCAGATGATCAAAAGTTGAGAAAAGCTGAAGTACGCCCACAACATCACGAAGGCCAGCAGGAGCTTTCCGAGATCGTGCAGATAACGCGGCTTTAGAACGCCCTGAAATACCGGGGCGCGCGACAGCAGCACTACCACGCAGATCATCAGGGACATCGACGAAATCAGCTGCCCCGCGACGTACAGGAAACCGTAAATCGTGGACGCCCAGTGCGGCGACAGCGACATCACCCAGTCGATCGCGGCGAACGACATGGCGAAGACGTACAGAATGATGCCCGGGCCCGCCAACATCTTCAGGCGGCGGCGCAGCGCGCGATCTTCCCGGTTGACATCCTGCTCGCGCGACCAGCTATTGAAGATCCACGCCAGCAGCAGCCAGACCGCGAAGTAGATGAGCGAGCGAATATGAAACCAGCCGGGCGTCAGATAGTGCTGTTGAAATTCCGACAGCGCGCCTTCCCCGGTCGCCGGCGCATTCAGCCACACGCCGTAGAGCGACCGCATGCCCAGGAACAGCGGGATAAACAGAACAAGAATCAGCGGCAGCGCGCGGGTGGCCGATTCCAGCGGGCGGCGAATCACGATGCCCCACATCCCACCGGTCAGATGCTGCAGCATCAGCAAACCGAGCGAACCCAGCGACAATCCCAGCACGAACATGAAGGCCATCAGGTAGGAATGCAGGAACGACTCGGGCGACTTTACGTAACCGATGATGCACAACACCACGCCGATTACCGCGATAATCAGCGCGCGCTGTTGCAGCCGCCCGACGCTCTCTGGCGCTTTGAAGTCCTGCGCGGTCATTCCTTGGACGCTCCCGGCGTTTCCTGCTTGGTTTCCGCAGGTGGATGCATAAGCTTTTCACGAAGTTCCGGTGACAGTTCGGACGCCTTGACATTACGGCTGAGCTGCAGCGCGCGCATGTACGCAACAATGGCCCAGCGGTCGCGCGGCGGTATTTGCGCGGAGTAGCCGTACATGGCGCCGAAACCGTTGGTGATCACGTCGTAAAAATATCCGTTCGGCGATTTCCGCAGGCGGTCGTCGTGGAACGTCGGCGGATGCTTCATGCCGCGCATGGCCACCATGCCGTTGCCGTCTCCTTGTATCCCGTGGCAGGGCGTGCAGAAAATCTTGTAGCGGCCCTCTCCGCGTTCGAGCAATTCCTGATTGACCGGAAGCGGAAACGCGTTCGAATCCTTGGACACAGACAGCGCGTCGTTCGCCAGCGAGCCGCGCGCAACCGTATTTTCGACCAGCGGGCGCTCCGAGCGTCCGTCGGTGAAAAAGTCCGACGGGGTAAGCGGGCGATCGTAGGGCTGCAGCGCCATGTCCTGCTTGAGGCTGCAGCCAGCCAACAGCAGAACAAAAGCCGCGCCGCCCAGCGCCGCCACCAAACGCGAAGGGGAAACGGTGCGCGCGATGCTAATCATCGTGCACCTCGCTCACGTGGTTCGCGTGCACGCCCTGTAAAAATCGCGCTGCTTCCGCAAGGTCGAATTTTTGGTCGCGGGCCTCGATGCACAGGAAGAACTTGTCGGTCGTAGCGTGCTTGCAAAAGCGTTCGACGTTGAACAGCGGGTGATGCGGTTGCGGCAGCCCGTTTAGCGCCAGCATGCCGAAAACTGCCGAAAGCGATGCCCCCAGCACGGTCAGCTCGAAGGTAACGGGAATCCAGGCCGGCCAGCTGTTCAGAGGACGCCCCGCGATATTGAGCGGATACGAATAGACGTTGCACCAGTATTGGAAGAAAAAACCGCCCAGACCGCCGCACAGTCCGCCGATCAACGTGATTAGCGGAACCTGGTTGCGCTTCAGGCCCAGGGCATCCGACAAACCTTCGACGGGAAATGGCGCGTAGGCTTCGAAATGTTTGTAGCCGGCTACGCGCGTTGCCTCGGCAGCGTGGATCAGTTGGTGCTCGGTGTCGAACTCACCCAGCACGCCGTACGTGTGTGAGCGGTGTTCGATCATTGGTGTTCCTCGGTCGTTTCCGCGACCAGTTCGCGCATTTCGGCGATGGAGATGGCCGGCAGCACCCGGACGAACAGGAAAAGCAGCATGGTAAACAAGCCCAGCGTGCCGGCGAACGTTGCGTAATCCCAGACCGTGGCGGAATAGCGGCCCCACGCCGAGGGCATGAAATCGCGCGTCAGGCTGATGACGACGATCACGAAACGCTCCAGCCACATGCCGAGGTTGATGATCAGCGACATCACAAACAGCACGGCCACGTTGGTGCGAACTTTCTGGAACCACAGCAGCTGCGGCGTCAGGATGTTGCACAGGATCAGCGCGAAATAAAAATGATTGTACGGGCCGTGGAGCCGCTGGTGCACCAGGAACACGTCGAATTTATTGCCGCTGTACAGCGATAAGAAGAATTCGAAAAAGTAGCCGTAGGCCACGATCAGTCCGGTGGCCAGCATCACCTTGGCCATGTTTTCGAGGTGGCGCATGGTGATGAAATCCTGCAGGTCGTAGGCTGCGCGCAGGGGGATGGCGATGGTGAGCACCATGGCAAAGCCGGAATAGATGGCGCCGGCTACGAAGTACGGCGGGAAAATCGTGGTGTGCCATCCAGGAACAATGGCGATCGAGAAGTCGAAACTCACGACGGTATGAACGGAGAGTACCAACGGCGTCGCCAGGCCCGCGAGAAGCAGGTACGCCGATTGGTAGCGGTGCCAGTGGCGTGCCGAGCCTCGCCATCCGAGAGCGAGCATGCCGTAAATGATCTGCTTGGGCTTGCCGATGGCGTGGTCGCGCAGGGTTGCGAGGTCGGGGATCAGCCCCACGAACCAGAACAGCAGCGAAACCGTACCGTACGTGGAAACCGCGAAGACGTCCCAGATCAGCGGGCTGCGGAATTGCGGCCAGATTCCCATGGTGCTGGGATACGGGAACATGTAATACGCCATCCACGGACGGCCGGTGTGGATCAGCGGAAACAAGCCGGCGCAAGCCACCGCGAACAAGGTCATGGCTTCTGCGAAGCGGTTGATCGAGGTGCGCCACTTCTGATTCAAGAGAAACAAAATCGCCGAGATCAGCGTGCCTGCGTGGCCGATACCAATCCACCAGACGAAATTGACGATGGCAAAACCCCAACCGATCGGAATATTGATGCCCCAGATGCCGACGCCCTTGATGATCAGCCAGCCGACGGCGATGTTCAGGATCATCACAAACGTGAAGCACAAGCCAAAGCCCATGAGCCAACCGAGGGAGACCGGCCTGGTGAGAACGATCGCGGCGATCTTGTCGGTGACCGTCGCGTAGGTATGCCCCGGTTCGAGCACCGGCGATAGCCGGCGGATTTCAGGCGAGTTGAGTGGCGGCTGGCCGACGCTCATGCCTTCTCCATCTCCGGGTTCGGGTTACGAACGGCCGCCAGGTACGTGGTGCGGGGCCGCGCGTTCAGTTCACCGAGGATCGAGTAATTGCGCTGTTGCGCTTTTAATTTGGCGACGCGGCTGTTGGGGTCGTTGGCGTTGCCAAAAACGATCGCGTCGGACGGGCAGGCCGCTTCGCAAGCGGTTACGATTTCGCCGTCGCGAATCGGGCGGTTTTCCTTTTCGGCGTTGATGCGCCCGTTGTTGATGCGCTGCACGCAATAGGTGCACTTTTCCATGACGCCGCGGCTGCGCACGGTGACTTCCGGGTTGCGCAGGAGCTTCAGCGAAGGCGTTTCCCAATCCTGGAAGCGCAGGAAATTGAAGCGGCGGACTTTGTAAGGACAGTTGTTCGAACAATAGCGCGTGCCGACGCAGCGGTTGTAGACCATGTCGTTCAAGCCTTCGGCGCTGTGCACCGTGGCGCCGACGGGGCAAACCTGCTCGCAAGGAGCGTTTTCGCACTGCTGGCATGGCACCGGCTGGAAGAAAGTCGGGGGATTGGCGAGCGCGTCATTCTCGTTGGTGGACGGGTCGTTCGTGCTGGTTTCGGCTTTGTAGTAGCGGTCGATCCGAATCCAATGCATTTCCCGGCCGCGCATCACCTGATCTTTGCCGACCACCGGGATGTTGTTCTCCGACACACAGGCGACCACACAAGCGTTGCAGCCGTTGCAGTTATTCAAGTCGATGGCCATGCCCCAGGCATACCCGGGGTAGGCAAACTCTTTGTACAGGGAATCGCTCTTGGGAGGCGTTTCGTCGCCTTCGTGGGCAAACCCGGGGTTCTTTTTGTAATCTTCGAGCGTACCCGAGCTAAGAATCTTGCGGCCCTCCATGTTGAAGTGATATTGCGTGCAGGCCATCGGGTATTCGGCGCCGGTCTTGCTGATCTTCCCGCCCGGCGCGGTCCATAGCGCGGCAGAAGAACGCACCGCGTTTGCGTTAAAACCCTTGTTGCTGCCGGTGTAGCCGGCGAAAGTGCGCCCGTAACCCAGCGGGAGAACGATCACGCCATCCGCTTGACCAGGAAGAATCCAAGCCGCGGCGGTTACTTTGCTGTTGGACAGCGCGATATCAATGACGTTGGAAAGAATTTGGCCGTGTTCGCCGCCCCGCGCCGCGACGCGATGGGTCAGCCCAAGCTTTTCCGCCGTATTCGGGCTGACCATGGCCGCATTGTCCCAGGTCAATTTGGTGAGCGGCTTGGGCAATTCCTGCAACCAGCCATTATTGGCAAAGCGGCCGTCGTGGACGCACGGGTCCGGACGGAAAATAAACTCGAGTTCCTCAGGCTGCGCGGATTTCGCGGCTGGCAAGCTGCCCGGATTGAATTTCGCGCTGACGCTGATCGGCGGGTATGCCGTGTTGGCCACCACGCCGTCGTTCAACGTCTTGCGCCAGAATTTCTCGAAGTCGCCACTGCCGCTGGCGGCTTTCAGGCGGTCCCGGATGGCGTCGTACGCGTTGACGCCTGGTTTGTCGCTGAATGCCGCCAGGACATCGTGCGCGGAGCGCGTGTAATAGAGCGGCGCAATCAGCGGTTGAATCACGCTGAGGGTTCCGTCGAACGCGCGGGCATCACCCCAGGCTTCGAGATAGTGCGACTCGGCGATGTGCCACCGGCAATGCTGCGCCGTCTCGTCGAAGTAGGGGCTCAGCTGCACGGTGTTGCGGACCTTCTGCAACTTCGATGCGAAATCAAAATCGTGTGGCGTGTCGTACACTGGATTGCCGCCCAACATCAGCAGCACATCGACGTTGCCGGCGTCCATGTCCGCGCAAAGTTCGCGCAGTGATTCCACCTGATTGACGGGATTGGCTTCCACCGGTTCGGTGTAATAGAGCGTGTTTCCGGGATTGCTAAGCGCCGCGTTGATCGCGTGCACCAGGGCGTGCACTTCCGCGGACTGCTGCTCTCCGGCGATGACCAGCGAACTGCCACGATGCGCCTGGAGCTCCTTGGCGACGCCGTCCAGCCACTTTGCTGCGGCAGAAGAGAGCGTGCCGCTGCCGCCGAGACCCAACTTTGCCGCCAGCGCCCGTGCAAACTGTTCGATTTCCGACACCCGCAACGGAAGACGATGGTCCGCGCCCGAGCCGGTCACCGACGGCGTAGGCTCCACGACGTACAAGCGGTTCATTTCGCCGCTCAGATGCTCGACTTGAGGATCGTTGTCCAGTTTCCGGCGCTTGTAAAACTGCTTCATGTAGCGAATGTGTCCCGGCCCGCTGGCCATAAAATCGGAATCGAGCGACAGGATCACTTCCGCGCGCTCCGGGCGGTACACCGTGTTGACGTAGCGCCCGAATGCGAGCTTTCCGCCTTCGCGCGCGCCGTCGCTGACGGCCGCCTCCCACTGATGCCACTTCGCCTGCGGATATTGCTTCAGCAGCGCTTGCAACTGCTCGGCGAGCACCGGGGAGGTGATCGTTCCGGTCAAGATGCGCAAACCGGCGCCGTTGGTGGTCTTGAGCGCTGCGGCATCCGCCTGAGCGCTGTCCAGGAAGGCGGACCAGGTTCGCAGCTCGCCGGCATACGTGACGGTTTGCGCGCGGTCCGGGTCGTAAAGGTTCAGCACCGAAGCTTGCACGAACGCATTGGTCGAGCCCTGACTGGAAGGATGATCGGGATTGCCTTCGATCTTGGTCGGGCGCCCTTCGTGGCTTTCCACCAGCACGCCAATCGCGTCGCCCAGGAATGGCATTACGGTCGCAAAAAACAGCGGCTTGCCCAGCACCATGCCGTCGGGTTGCTTCACATACGGCACGATGTTTTCCCGCTCGTTCGACTTGCAACCCGCCAGTCCCGCAAAGGCCAGCGACGCCCCCATCAACTTCAGGAAGTCGCGGCGATCGACCGCGTCATCCCACTCCGACGCTTGCCGGGGGAATTCCCGGTGCAGCAACTCTTCGAAATGCGGGTCATCCGCCAGCTCGTCCAGGGTCCGCCAATACTGTTTGCCGCTCTTCGATTGCAGCCGGGCGCGAACCGCCGCTAGATCCAGCGGTCGCTCGCTGGGCGTCAATTCTGCGGGGGCATCCTCTTCGTGAGACTGGTGAGAGTCTCCGCCGCTCGGGTGCATCGCAAAATAATTGTGTTCGTCTTCGCGCATACCGTCCGTCATCAAGAACTTCTTCACTGCAGGTTCGTCACAATCGGTTCGCTACTGGCCGTTGCTCATGCCACCACTCGCCGCCTTCCGCATATCGCTAGCGATGACACGTCGAGCAGCTGGTCAGCTCCGCCGTGGTGCGAATCTTGTAGTCCACGGCCAGCTTCTTGCCGATCTCCGCTTGATCGGCCGGCGCTTTCCAGTCCATATTGAAAACTTGATCGTGCGGCCGCAGCACGTTCTCCGGATTGCGATGGCAGTCCAGACACCACGACATCTGCAGCGGGGACGCCTGAAACATCAGCGGCATCTGGTTAACCTGCCCGTGACACGTGGAACACCCCACGCCCTTGGCCACGTGAATACTGTGGTTGAAATAAACGTAATCGGCCAAACGGTGCACCCGCACCCAGTGAATCGACTCGTCGGTGCGATAGCTCGCCCGCACCGGCTCCAGGTAACCCGCGGTGTTAAACAGCACCGAATGGCAGTTCATGCAGGTTTTCGTGGGCGGAACACCGGCCGTCGCAGAACTCTCTACTCCGGTGTGGCAAAAGCGGCAATCGATACCGTCATCGCCTGCGTGGTGTTTGTGGCTGAACTGAATCGGTTGATCACGTATAACGTTCTGATTCGTCAAATACGGAGAGCGCGCCGCCAGAAGGACGCCGGTCAGCGCCAAACCCGCCAGAAAAGCCGACGCAAAGACACTGAAACGGGAGATGAAATTCGTGCTGCGGTGAAAAATCTGCGCCATGTTTATCTTTGCACGTTGGAGGTGAGCGCTCCGGGAGGGAGCGGCAACCTAGGCATCCACCAAAACCTATCCGGGATGTGCAAGCCCGAGTCCAAATTTGACGCGATGAGTTTCCAACAAAACTTTCTGGAATGCAACTGTTCAACCCTCTTTTCGTTACTTTTTTGTAAGGTCATGCCCATTGAAAGACGAAGTTTATTCGAATTGTACGAATCTCCCGAGCATTTCGCCCCCGCTTGTGCCAAATTGATTCTAAGTCCGTCAGAATTCAAGAAAATCGTACCGTTTTGGTCCGGTTTCTTTTCCCTTCTTCGCCATCGAGCATTCGGTGGGCCATCATAAATTTGTTCTCTGCGGGGATTTGTCGGACACTTGCCTCGTGCTATCTTAAGGGAACCCTTCGTCGCACCGTTCGCGGCGAAGTCTATCCGCTTTGTGCGGTCAGGGTGAGTTTTCTCTGGACGCCAGAGCGGCGCGCGCACCTGCTGGGGCGTGGTCCAATCGGTAGGACACCTCACTGTTAATGAGGACGGTGAAGGTTCGAATCCTTCCGCCCCAGCCAATTTTCCTCTTCGCCCGAATCGGCTCGATCAAAGAGCAAATAGCCGGATCCGCTGGTTCAAGATATCTGGGAGATCTGCGTCGGCGCGCGATCGTTTTCATGACGTTCTGCCCGAATGACTTGAGGAAGGGAGCCGCCGTCGTCCGGCAGTATGCGAAGTCTGTGCGAGACACCGCGAGAGCATCCCCTGCAAGTTAAGACCCTTCCAATTTCCGCTCTCGCTAGTCCTTCGCCGTCGGCAGCCCCGCGTCCAGCCAGCCCTTCCAGCCACCGTCCATCGACTCCACGTTGGTGTAGCCCATCTTCTGCAGGTTTTCCGCGGCCAGCGCCGAGCGAAACCCGCCGCCGCAATACAGAATCAGCTTTGCGCCGGTGTCCGGAGCGCGCTGCTCGATATCCCGTTCGATGATGCCTTTGCCCAGGTGAACGGCGCCCGGCAGATGTCCCTTCGCCCACTCGTTGTCTTCACGAACGTCGATCAGCAGGAACTTCTCTCCCGCGTCGCCGCGGCGCTTCACGTCCGCGACATTCGTCTCTTTCACGTTCTTCTTGGCATCTTGTACAAGCTTCAGAAACTGCGATGAGTGCGCCATGCGCGCCTCCCTTTCCAGAATCGTCCGACTGGAAAGCCTAGCACACGCGCCGCGGCTGAAGTCCAATACTCATCAACTCAACGCATCAATGCGGACTGGCGGTGGCCGCGGGAGACTTTGCCTGCGCCCCCTTGCCGGCCATCGAGCGCACCAGGTTCACCAGGTTCCAGCGCAGCTTCTCCGGCTGGCGGTCCCCTTCGCCCATCATTTTTCCCTTGCCCTTGGTGATGATGTAAAAGATCTCGCCGTCCGTTTTGCCCTCGAGGGCCGCGGCATCGTGCCAGTCACGCATCGTAAGTTTCATGGACTCCACGATTTCGCCTTTGCCGTCGCCCGACGCCCCGTGGCACATCGCGCAGTCGTACTTGTAGACGCGGCGCGCTTCCGCTAATCCTTCCGGTGACGACTTCATTGGATTCTTCCGCGCGATATCTTCCGGTGTAATTTTGTAATCATCGGCGGGAGTCTGCGAAGGACTGGAACTTTCCTGCGCGGCATTCCGCGGCACAGCAGCAACACCGAAACACACCAGCAGAAACGCACCCGCAACCGGGAGAGAGCGCCTCATATTTGCCTCCTGATGCAAATCGACCGAAGAAACCACTGCGCTTGAATCGTGAGCGGATTTTACGCCTGGAAAGAACGCAAAGATACCAGGGAGAATGACTTGTGGCGCACTCGTCAACGCCCGCTTGCTGGCGTCTTAGCGCGCAGCTCGCTTCACGGGCATCGAGCACGCGCGTTGCAACTCGAGTCCCCGGTAGCCCGCGCGGAACCGGCTCGACTCTCGCACGCGCGTTCGCAGTCCATCGATCACCGGCGGGATCGGGGCATGCGTTACGCCGCGAATCACAAAGATCATCAGCGCCGCCTCGCCCGGAGAATCGACACTCGAGGTAATCCCCACGCCCTGCACTCCGGGTTGCTGCATCAGCGCCTTCGCGTGCGCTGCGTGGACCAAATTCGCGCGCTCAAGTTCCGAAGCCGGCAGTGCATACACCAGCTGTCGCGGCGCCGCCGCTTGTTCGTTGGCGGCAGTTTCCGCAGCGGAAATCGCTCCCCGGCGCGCGAACAAATCGCCTTCCACGACCACCGTACGAATACCGTCCACCTGGGCCGGCAGATTCGTCCTCGGCTGCCCGCGCGTCACGAAAAAAACGATGGCGGGCTCGGCGGGATTATCGAAGCTCGCGCCGACGCCCACAGCCTGCACTTCGGGTTGCGCCAGCAATGCGGAAGCCTGCGCGTCACGCGTGGCCAGCGGTTTCTGCAGGTTCTCCGCGCTCAGTGATGCCGCCTGGACCGTTCTCGCTGCAGACTGCGGCGCGGTTGGCAGCGTGCAACCAATCACTTGATGCGCTGATGCGCCGACAAACGTCACCGCGTTCCCACCACTCCCGAAGAAACTCAACACCGGCGCCACCGGGTTTGCCACCGTGTCCGTGTCCGAGCCCCCATACAGCAACGCTACCGGATCGGCGGTGTTCTGTGTGACGATCAGCGAACCCGAATCACCCTCCGCGCCGAATCCCCCGCCCGCCACATCCACCTGGTTGTTGTACTCCACGGTGAATGTCGCTCCGGTACCGTCGCAACTCTTGTTGTATTGCACGCTGGTATCGGTGTTGACAGACAACACCGTCGAACACGTCAGGCCCGTTGATCTGCCGCTCTTCGCCACCGCCAAGCTTACCGAAGCCGTCACGCCGGAACCTGCGTTGGGAGCGCCCGGAACCGGCACGCCATTGGAGTCCGCCGTCGCGCCAAGATAAAGAATGTTTCCCGTCGGGTCGACCAGTCCCGAAACCACCTGAGCGATCGCCGCATCGATGTTCGATGACGACGCCGAACTATCCTCTGCCTCCAGGTTCACGAACTGCGTTAAAGTTGCCACCGTGGTCGCCTGCGTCTTGTCACATTTGGAGTTGGCCGTCAGCCCCGCATCGATCAACCCCGGCTGCACGATCGGGTCGCCAATCGCGGCGCTATCGGTCCGCGCCAGCACATGGTTATTGCTCAGGATGTATTGCGTCCCGGCACGCGTCACCAGCGAGCCCAGCGTTCCGCCGCAGCAGGTGATCGTGTGATTGGTCGGATTCGAGACCGAGTCGTTGCCGTTCCCGCCCGAAGTACCCAGCTCAATCGCGCCGGTCTGCGGGCTCTGATTTCCGGGCACGATCGTCACCGTCGATAACCCGGACGCCGTGGGATCCGCTTGCGAAACTGCCGTCACCGATAACGTCGTCGTTACATTCCCGCCCATTCCGTCTGACGCGGTCGGGGCGTTCCCCGGCGCCACATAAAATCCGCTTGCCGAGATGAATCCTAATGTTTGGCTTCCGCCCGCCGTACCATTCACTTGCCACGTCACCGCGGTATTCGTGCCACCCGTTACCGTCGCCGCAAATTGCTGGGTCCCGTAGTTGGGTACGCTCGCCACCAAGGGGGTCACTGCCACGGCGATATTCGTCGGCCCCGCACTTGTCGTAATCGTTACGGTAGCCGATCCCGATTTCGTCGAGTCTTTCTGGGAGACGGCGATGATCGTTATTTGCGCTGGAGTCGGCACCGTCGCCGGCGCGGTGTACAGCCCGGTACTCGAAATCGTGCCATTCCCGCTGCCCCCCGAAACACTCCAGGTAACTCCCTGGTTCGACGTTTCCATCACCGTCGCCGTCATCTGCTGCGTTGTCCCTACTACCACGTTCACGCCGCTAGGCAAAACGCTGACAGAAATCGTGCGTCCAGCCGTGCCGTTCTTGCATCCGGCAAGGATCAATGCGACCGCCAAAGGGAGCAATGAGCAAGCACGTTTCATCAGAAGTCTCAACGCAGGTGCGTATTTATACTCTAGCAGCGGATTCTTTGCGACCATCCACGACAACAAAGTGTGTTACCTAAAGGGGAATGCTCCTTTGGCTAAACAACTCCGCGTGCGGCCCTTGTCGGGGCACCGCACTGCTTGGCCCTGCGCTTTGGAGGGTGTGCCCCGCAACGCCCAGGCCGACCGCGGAAACGCACCAATCTCCGATCACCGCGGCCCCCTACTCCATATCCCGCCAATTCGCCCCCACCCCAATCTCCACTACCAACGGCACCGCCAGCTTGTACACATTCTCCATCTCGTGCCGCACCAACTCGGTCAGCGCCTCCTGCTCCCTCTCCGGCGCCTCAAACAGCAACTCGTCATGCACCTGCAAGATCATCTTGGCTGCAAATTTCTCGTTCACCAGCCGCCGGTCGATCGCGATCATCGCCAGCTTGATCAAATCTGCGGCCGTACCCTGCAGCGGCGAATTCAGCGCGGTGCGCTCCGCGAAATTGCGAAGCTGCACCTGCGGCGAGTTGATCTCTGGAATGGGCCGGATGCGCCCGAACAAGGTCTTGGCCATTTCGGTCTTGCGCGTTTCCGCCAGGGAAAAGTCCAGATACTCTTTCACCCCGCGATAGCGAGCGAAATAGGCGGCGATAAACTGCGCGGCCTCCTTTTGCGGGATGCCCAGATTCTGCGCCAGGCCAAACGGCGACAACCCGTAAATGATGCCGAAATTGATGACCTTTGCGGCGCGACGGTGTTCCGCGGTTTGTCCCAGGGGTCCCACCCCAAAGACTTCCTGCGCGGTGCGCGCGTGAATGTCTTCCGCGTTGCGAAACGCCGCCAGTAAAACGGGGTCACCGGAAAAATGCGCCATCACTCGCAATTCGATCTGCGAATAGTCCGCCGCCAGCAGAATTTTCCCCGGCTCCGCGACAAACGCGGCGCGAATTTGCCGCCCGAGTTCGGTGCGGATCGGAATATTCTGCAAATTGGGGTCGGAAGAACTGAGCCGTCCGGTCGCGGTGCCGGTCAGCGAAAAACTGGTGTGCAGCCGTCCGGTTTCGCGGTGAATCAACTTCGGGAGGGTATCCACGTAGGTGGACTTGAGTTTCGCCACCTCGCGATACTCAATCACTTTTGCAGGAATCGCGTGCTGCTCGGCGAGGTCTTCCAGCACGTCCGCCGCCGTCGAGCGCACCCGGCCGCGGCCGCGCTTGAACGGCGCCTGCAGGTTCAACTTGTCGAACAAAATTTCGGCAAGCTGCGTCGGCGAATTGACGTTGAATTCTACACCGGCAAGCTCCCAGATCTCTTTCTCCAGCCGCCGGACCTCTTTCTCCATGGTCAAGGACATCGCGTCCAACGCCCGAGGATCGACGCGGATGCCGTTGCGCTCCACCTCGGCGAGCACCGCCGCAACCGGAAGGTCGATCTTCTCGTACGCGCCCTCCAGTTGCTGCGCTTCTACGCTCTGGCGCAATACCGGCGCCAGTCGGTGCAGGTAGTCGGCGCGCTCGCCCGGCCCGCCTCCGAGCATCACGTTGAACTGCCGCATCACGACATCCGCAAAATTGTGGTTGCCGGTGGTCGGGCGCAATAAATAGGAATAAATCTGCGTGGCGTGGACGATATTCGCTGCCCGCTGACCCAGAATTTGGAAGAGTTTCGGATCGTGTACGACCTTCGGCCGCTTGGGGTCCGCAAGCAGCGGCGCTAGCGCCTTCAGCGCCTCGCCCTTCTCATCCATCCACACGGAGCGCCCTTCCCCGGTTTTGGACGACACTTCGATCGATGCCACACGCGTACCGAATCCTTCCGCCTCGCGCTCGCCGGTCTCCAAATTAAACCAGACCGCCAGCGGTGCTTTCGCGGGCAGCTTCGCCAGGTAGCCGCGGAACTCCTCCACCGTGGCGAATTGCGCGTAATCGGTTTTGACCGCAGCCTGCTCGTTGGCCGCGGCCGTCGCTACCGCTTGCGCGCCCAAATCTTTCAGCAGCGAGTTAAATCCCAACTCGCGGTACAGCGCGGTCAACAATGCAATGTCCGGATCGCGCCGTTTCAGAGCGTCCAGATCGAGCTTGATTGGCACTTGTGTATTTATTTTCGCGAGTTCCTTACTGAGAGTCACAAACTCGCCATGCTTTTGTAAGGCCTCCCGATAATTGGCTCTTTTCACCTCACCGGCTCGACGAAGAGCTTCCTCCGCCGATCCAAATTCTTGAATTATCTCGCGCGCGCCCACCTCACCGATACCAGCCTTGCGGCGTTTTCCTGGCTCTAACTTCTCGTTCGGATCCCGCGCCCCGGGAATGTTATCGATGCTATCGCCCATGAGCGCCATCACGTCGATGACGCGCTCCGGCGGCACGCCCATGATCTCCTTCACCTTCGCCGCATCGACGATGACGTCGTTCTTGATCCCTCCCGTGCCCGCTCGCAGCACGCGAACACCGTCGCCAACAAGCTGCATCATGTCCTTGTCATTCGTGATCAGCAGCACATCCAGCTTTTGTTTTGCCGCCTGCTCGGCCAGCGCGCCCAGTACATCGTCCGCCTCGTAACCGTCGTATTCCAGAATCGGCAGCTGCAGAGCCTCGCACAGACGCCGCACATAAGGAAGCTGCTGCGAAAGTTCGTCCGGCATGGGCGCCCGATGGGCCTTGTACTTCTCGAAAAGTTTGTCACGGAATGTCGGTTTGCTGGTGTCAAACACGACGCCAACGTAATCAGGCTTATAGTCCTTTAGAAGCCGCTGAAGAATATTGTTGAACAGGAAAGGAACTTTGGTCGGCAGGCCGGAAGGTGCGTTCATGCGCACCATCGGCGCAAAAAACGCCCGATAGATGTGCGCCATCGCATCAATCAAAAAGAGTTTTTTCGGAGCGTAAGGCATCCCGCCGAGTATAGCAGGGCGCGTAACCCGGCTCGGAAGACTCGGCGGCTGCTGCGGCGGCTCGCTGACAAGCGAGCGCTATTGCCCGGAGGGTTCAGAACCTTGCGCCTGCACCACCAGCAACAACCGCGTGCCACCGTCCAGGTGCACGCTCTTTCCATTGGAGACCACTACCGAGGCTGGCCGGTTGTTGGCAGGCTCCGCGTTCAACGTCATGCCGCGCAGACCGATCACCCCGCGGCTTTTCGCGTCAAAGTCCCGCGACGGAACTCCGCTCGCGTCGGGCGCGGCCGTGGCCTGCGGCGATTGCGGGCTTGGTGGTCCTGTTGATCGCGGTCCAGGCGCCCCGGACATCGGCGACGTCTGCGTCGTGCCCAACGTGGGAGGGGTGCCTAAATCGCCTGGCGCCGAGAAACTTACCGGCGCTGCCAGCGCCTGAATAATTACGTTGAGCGAGATTTCCCCGCCATCCTTCAAAATGGCCTTATCGAATTGAATGCCCAGTGCGGATTCTTCCGCGCCCTTCCCGCGCACGCTTGCTTGCGTGATGTGTCCCTCGATCTTCGTACCTCGGGGCATAATGGTGCGATCGTCAGCCGATTTCAAAGTTTCCGAGGTATGCGCGATGATCGTGTCGCCGACTCTCGCCTTCTTCGAGTCGACGCCAGAGTTTAGCTCCGCCAGGATCGGCGAGCCGGGAGCCAGGGTAGCCTCGGTCTGCCCGCTTCTTCCTGCCGCGGAACCCGCGTCTTGGGCAAGGGCGGGCAGTGCAAACGCGCCAATCGCCAGACTCACGCTACAGGCCGTAAACAGTGCTAAGCCAACTAATTTCATAAAGATACCTCCGAGAGAAAATTGTGCCGGCGGATGACGGGCGGGCTTATTGCTGCGGATCAAGCTCGGTGGACGAACGACCACTCATTTCGGAGTCCGCGGTAGGTGGCGGCTGGACCACCAGCAGCAAATGCGTTCCGGCATTCAGGTGCATGTTCTTCTTGGAAGACAGCAGTACGGTCCCGTGCGAACCTTCCGAAGTCGGAGTGTACACCTTCAAATCCGGCCGACCGAACGCGCCCTTGCTCTCGGGCGAAAACAGGCCGCTTGAGGTCAGTTCTCCCTGCGCCGCTGAAGATGCAGTCAGAGGCGGTCGCAGTGTGCTGTTCTGTTCCTGGTAAATCGTAGACACGACCAAGGCGTCGCTCGATGCCGCTGGAACCAGCGCTTTCGTTCACAACCGGAACCGCCTGCACGGCGGCGTTCCCGCTTTTCGAAGCATCGGCCGGCATCGGCGCAACCGCACCCACTGCCAGCGCCTGAATGCCCGCGTTCAGGATCACGTCTTGCCCATCCTTGATAGTAGCCTTGTCAAACTGGATAAAGATCGCTGAGCCCGCCCGCCCGCGCCCACCGGACGTTACTCGCACCACGTGCCCGACAATCTTCGTACCCTTCGGGAAGATCAGGCATTGCTGGTAAGAAACGTCTTCAGCGGCTTCGGCGATGATCGGATCGCCAGCCTTCGTCTTTCGCGTATCGAGTGCGTCATCCAGGGAAGCGTTAAACGCCGTCCCTACGCCTAAAGGCGCTATTACCGGTGCAGCTCGGCTCGAATCCGTCTTGGAAGATCGCTGGAGGTCGGGAGGAGTCTGTGCGCCGGCTGTCGAAACCAAGAGAGCGCCCGCGAAAAGCAAACTTGCCGCAAATTTCACCATGACGCGTCCCCTTTCACGGGAATCGCTTGGGCCGGGAAATCCCAAAATTCGGACACCACTACAGCAATAGTCTACATTTGCACGCCGCGAACCAAATTGTAAGAGGAATGCTTTGTTGCACTTAAGGAAAAATTAAGATGGCGAAGACAGTTCAAAATGGCGTCCCAGTACCGCAAAAATACGCTAAGAAAACGGACTACCGCAGCCCCTGAGTCGCATCCTTGCACCTGTCAGATGATCCCCAGCGGCGTTCCTACTGCGGCCAAAGTATCCGCGGCCCGCAAAAGCTCGTCTCTTTTGTGTGTGGCGCTCACAATCGCCCGCAACCTAGCCTTACCCTCGGCCACCGTCGGGAAACCCACGGCCGGCGCGAACACGCCCGCCTCGAACAGCCGCTTTGAGAACTCAAACGCTTTGGCGGCATCCCCCACATGGATCGGGATAATCGGCGTCTCGCTCACCTTGAACTGGAACCCTCGTTTCTTGAGTTCCCGCTTGAAGAACTTCGTATTCGCCCACAGCTTTTTCACCAACCGCTCGCCCTCGGGTGAATCCAGCAAGGTAAACGCCGCCTGGCAGGCCGCTGCCGTAGCCGGCGGATGGGAAGTCGAGAACAGGAAAGGCCGCGCCCGCAAGTACAGAAAATCAATCAGTTCCCGCGACCCGCATACGTACCCGCCCATCGCGCCAATGGCCTTGCTTAACGTCCCGACTTGAACGTGTACCCGCCCGTGGCAATTCAAATGGTCAACGGTGCCGCGCCCCCCGCGTCCCAGCACCCCGGATGAATGCGCGTCGTCCACCATCATGATGCAGTTATATTGTTCGGCCAGTTCGCAGAGCTTCGGCAGCGGCGCGATGTCTCCATCCATCGAAAACACGCCGTCCGTGATGATCAGCTTGTGCCCCTTCCATTCGGCGGTTTCCTGCAGGATCCGTTCGCAGTCCGCCATATCCTTGTGCTTGAAGACTTTGATCGTCGCCTTGGAAAGCCGCGCCCCATCGATAATCGACGCGTGATTCAACTCATCCGAAACAATCAAGTCTTCCTTACCCAAAATCGCGGACACCGTTCCCGCGTTCGCCGTGAATCCCGACTGAAACACAACGCAAGCCTCGACATTCTTGAACCGCGCGATCTGCTCCTCCAACTCCATGTGCAATTTCATCGTCCCGGCGATCGTGCGTACCGCCCCGGCTCCGGCGCCATATTTTCGCACCGCCTCAATCGCCGCCTTTCGCAAAGCCTTGTGGGAAGTCAGCCCCAAATAATTGTTGGAAGCGAGATTGATCACTTCCTTGCCATCGAACGTGGCGACCGGCTTCTGCTCGCCGTCGAGCACGCGCAACTTCGGCGCCACCCCCTTGGCCCGCAATTCGCCCAGGGCATCGCTCACGAATTGCAGCGGATTTTGTTTCGTTGTCTGCGTTGCTGTGTCTGGCATCGTTAGCTCCTAGCTCTTGTCGAACCTTTTGCGTGGAATTTTAGCGCCGAGCCTGGGTTGCGGTTGAGATCCTTATCGGATCGGACGGACTCAGGATCACAACCCGTACCGGCGTGTTCGGCCGCACACACTCGCCTTGAAGGGCTGATTTCCGGTCATCCGCATCCCAGATTAGATATATGACAGTTTCCGTCATCGACTACTTGCTGCCTATTTGGGCACTCCGTCGGGATACAGCAGAATCTTTCCCGCCAGGCCGCCTTGCAACATCGCGAAGGCGCCTTCAAATTTTTCCAGCGCGGCTTTTTCCCCGAACAGGGGATCCAAATTCAAGCGGCCGGCTTTTAGCAGGGCCGTCATTTGCACCCAAGTGCCGTACATGCGGCGGCCGTAAATTCCCTGCACCGTTGCGCCTTTGAAAATCACGTCGTTCACCAAATCGAGCGGCACCGATTCCGTAGGTATTCCGAGTAACGATGCTCTTCCCCCTGCTCGCAACGCTTTGAAGCCCTGCTGGATCGCCGTGGGATTTCCCGACATCTCCAGCAAAACATCGACGCCGGTGCCGTCGGTCTCGCCCTTGATTCGCGCCACCGCATCCTCAGCCGCCGGATTGATGACCACGTCCGCGCCCATTTTCTTGGCCATCGTGCGGCGCTGCTCGTTCGTCTCCGTCGCGAACACCGTCGAACTTCCGCAAGCCTTGGCCACGGCGATGGACATCAGTCCAATCGGCCCGCACCCGGTAACCAAGACCGTCATCCCCGCAATCGGCCCAGCCAAAACGGTGTGCACCGCATTTCCCAGCGGATCCAGAATCGCACCGTAATGCTCCGGAATGCTGGCATCCAGCTTAATAATGTTCGACGCCGGAATCTTCACCAACTCCGCGAACGCCCCATCCTGATCGATGCCGATAATCTTGAGATTCTGGCAAACGTGGGCTTCGCCTACGCGGCACTGACGGCAGTGTCCGCAGTTGACGTGCATTTCAGCGCTGACGAAATCCCCTGCGCGCACTGCGGTGACTTCGTCCCCAACCCGCTCGACCACGCCGCAAAATTCGTGCCCCAGCGTCACCGGAGGCTTGATGCGCCCTTGCGACCAACGGTCCCAGCCATAAATGTGAAGATCCGTGCCGCAAATCGAGGCCGTGCGCACGCGCACCAGGACATCGGTCGGCCCGATGTCGGGGATCGTAGCTTTCTCCAAGGAAAGGCCCCGCGCAGGCTGCATCTTGCGCAAAGCTTTCATTGTCGTGGTCATCGTAAAGGTTGAGTACACCGCTTAAGACGTCCAAGCGTGCTATTCCATGCTAGCACACGCCCAGCCCAGGCCTTAGAGACGACGTTTTCCTGAACGCTCTAAGAACCATCCCAGGATTGCCACGAACGCGGTGAGTTGAACCTCGAGCGGTTCGGTCGTTCGCTGCGTTCAGGATGACAGCATGGCGTTTCGCGTGTTCGGTGTGGTCTTGTCGCCCCTGTGGTCTTTACAGAGCCCTTGGGGATGACGGCCGGAGGACGGTTTTTCTTGTTGGAAGGAGGGACCGAGGCGTCGGTTCATGCTTCGGGGCCTTGCGCGGTACTAACCATTGGCGCACTCCCGTCGTCTTTATATCTCCTGGGTTATGAGGAGTTTTGACTCCGAGGGCTTAAGCGCACCGGACGACAGCGCCGTGCGCTTGGGTGGCTCAAGCTTGGGATCCGCAACGGCTTTTGGGGGAACTTGCAGCGGGCGGGTCTCGTAAAGCTCTGTGAGGTGACTCGATGCGCGACCTTCTCGCCAACGTTCGCTATGCCGCCCGGCAGTTCCGGCAGGCGCCGATTTTCACGGCCGCGGCTATCCTAACGCTGGCCTTAGGAATCGGCGGGACCACGGCCATTTTCACGCTGATCCACGCGGTTATGCTGCGGTCCTTGCCCGTATCCGACCCGGCCCGCCTTTACCGCATCGGCGAGGGCGACGACTGCTGCGTGGAAGGCGGCCCGCAAGACATCTGGGGCATGTACTCCTACCCGCTGTTCGAGCGCCTGAAATCCCAAGCCCCCGAGTTCGAAGAAGTCGCCGCATTCCAGGCCGGCGATTGGCGCGCCACGGTGCGCCGCGAAGGCGTCGAATCCGCCGCCCGTCCCTTGCGCTCCGAGTATGTGACCGGAAATTATTTCTCGACGCTGGGTGTCGGTGCCTTTGCCGGCCGGGTCTTGACTCCGAACGACGACACTCCGGCGTCGCAACCCGTCGCTGTTCTCAGTCATCGCGCCTGGCAAACCACTTACGGTGGTGATCCCTCGGTGCTGGGTTCCACGTTCGCGGTCCAGGGCCATCCCTTCACCATCATTGGTATCGCGCCACCCGGATTTTTCGGCGAGACGCTGGGCAGCGATCCTCCCGACATCTGGATTCCGCTCCAACAAGAAGCAACCATTAACGGCGATACCGCGCTCCTCCATCAATCCATCTCTGCATGGCTTCGCGTCATCGGCCGCTTGCGCCCCGGGGCAACCACCGCAGGAATTTCTCCGCGCCTCACGGGTGTCCTGCGCCAGTGGATGCAGTACGATTCCGGCTACCCCTCGAACTGGATGCCGGACGTAATTCGCATGCTGCCCAAGCAGGTCATCAACATCGTTCCCGCGGGATCGGGCATCGCGGTCATGAAGGAGCGATACGGACGAAGCCTCCAGATTCTGCTGGCAGTTTGCGCCATCGTGTTGCTTATTGCCTGCGCCAATGTCGCGAACTTGCTGCTGGCTCGGGCGGTCGCTCGTCGCAGCCAAACCGCCGTGCGGCTCGCCGTCGGCGCAACGCCTCGCCAAATCATCGGGCAAGCTTTGACCGAAAGCGTCCTGCTCGCGGTTGCGGGCGGCATTGCTGGTCTTGTGGTTGCCGTCGGCGCGGCGCGGTTGTTGCTCGCGCTCGCTTTCCACAGCTCGCATTTTCTTCCCATCAGCTCCGCGCCTTCGTTGATGGTCATGGCTTTCGCGTTCGTGCTTGCGCTGATTACTGGCGTCATTTTCGGCGCCGCTCCTGCCTGGTTCGCCACGCGCACCGATCCCGCCGAGGCGCTGCGCGGCACTGGCCGCGGCAACACCGATCGCTCCTCGTTCGCCCGCAAAGCTCTGCTCGTCGTACAAGCCACCCTTTCGGTCGTCCTGGTCGCCGGCGCCACCATGCTCGGCCGCAGCCTTAGCAAACTCGAGCATCAGGATTTCGGCTTCCAGGTGCCGGGCCGCGTCGAGGTGGAAGTGCTCAGTCCGGCGTCGGACCGCTCCGTGGCCAGCATGATTGCCCAGTATCGCCAGCTCGAACAAACCCTCAACCATTTTCCCGGCGTCCAGAGCGCCGACCTGGCCATGTACAACCCGCTCACCGACAATTGGGGCGAATTGATTATGGTTGCCGGCCATCCGCCCGCCCAACTCCACGAGGAATCCGGTGCGTCCTGGGATCGCGTCGGCGCCAACTATTTGCAGGATCTCGGCGTCCCCGTTCTCCGCGGCCGCTATTTCTCATCGGCCGACACGGAAACCACCGCGCCGGTCGCCGTCGTGAATCAGGCTTTCGTCAAACGCTTTTTCAAGAATGGCGAAGACCCCATCGATCAGCATTTCGGCCTTGACGTGCCGGAGCTGGCCGGAACATTTCGTATCGTGGGCATCGTGGGGGACGCCAAGTTTGCGGGATTCGAACTGGAAAAGCCGGCGCGCCCCATGTTTTATGTTCCGCTCATGCAGAACGTCAAATACGATAACGAGCTGATGAAAAAACTGGAGCTCCGTTCCCATTACCTCGGCGGAATTTTGCTCAACAGCAAAACGCCCACCGGCACGCTGGAACCTCTGGTCACCCGGGCTTTGGCAGACCTCGATCCCAACATGACCATCACCAGCATCCGAACGATGCAGGAGCAAATCGATCTTTCCTTCGATCAGGAACGCGCCGTCGCCAGCCTTGCCGGTCTGTTCGGCGTCGTCGCTCTCATCCTCGCCGCCATCGGCCTTTACGGCGTCACGGCTTACTCCGTGGCTCAGCGCACCAATGAAATCGGCATCCGCATGGTGCTGGGCGCGGACCGCGGGCGAGTGTTGCAACTGGTGCTGCTTGGAGCATTTAAGCGCGTGTTGATTGGCCTGATCCTGGGCCTGCCACTCGCGATAGGCGCGGGCCGATTGATTTCCGCCCAACTCTACGGCGTGGCCTCGTGGGATCCGCTGGCACTGGGCATCGCTGCCGGGGCACTTGCCGTATGTTCTTTTTTCGCCGCCATCATTCCGGCGAATCGCGCCGCTTCGATTCAGCCGATGAACGCGCTGCGCTTTGATTAGAACCCTCCACGACTGGAGTGCAGACACTTCGGACGCGCGCGGCGGGATTGGTTTTTGAGGTTAGCGTTACCAGATCGTTCGGCGATCCTCGTTTTCTGACAGGCTTGCGTTCTTCTGGACGGCTTCTGACCCTGGGCGATTGCGGATAGCGCCGCAATACCTCAAGGATTAGGGAACGGTCACTACGATCTCCGCCGAATCCCCGCTCTCTTTTCCTTTGGCATCCACCGCCCGCGTCACATAGTAATAAGTCTTCTCGCTCTCCACAGTTTCATCTTTATAGCTAAGCCGATCCCTCACCAGCCCCGCATTGATTTTCACGTAGCCCCGGCCCTTCTCGGTGCTGCGGTAAACGTTGTACCCAGCCACCGGCGATGTGCTCGCATTCCAGGTCAGCGTCACTGAATGCTTGTGCTGGCCCGCGGCGGCCGACGTCGTCCCGCTCGTCGCGCTGAACCAAAACCCCCACAACACGCAAACGGCGACAACCGCGGTCCCACTGCACACCTTCCCCCACAACGAGATTCGCCGGTGCCGGCTCACCAGGACCTGGCACACGATCAGTACGACGCAAACAATCCCGCCAAGCACAAACATCACGAACCACAAGGGAGTAAGCGCCTCAGGCACCAGCGAAGGCAAGCCGGCAAAATGAGCCGTCAACCACGCATCCACCAACAGATTTTCGACAAGGTACACCCCCAACGCGACCGCAAGGAGCCACGTAATCAGGAATATTCTGGACTTGAAGCCCGACGATACAGGAGCAGCCGAAGACATCTCGCGTCCTTGTCGCCGCTAGGAGGAGGACGAACGCTAGCAGCTGCCAACCGCAATCTAGTCTATTTCCACTTTCGAATCCAACGCCAAGCTGCGCTCCCTGTTCTTTCAGTGCCTGTGCGGCTCGCTGGCAGTTTTTTCTTTCACCTCGGCCGAGTATCCAAAGCCAACGCCCACGGGGTCTAGGGTCGCTAGTCACGCGACGCCCGGCTCACCGAATCTGCGTGCCCTGCGCCGACGCCAGGACCCATCCGCCTTCCTTCATCACAAAAACATGCGTATACCGGCTGCTCGCCGTGAACGCCGCCTCGCCGACGCGTCCGCGCAGTTCTGTCCGGCCGGTTAAGACCGCAGTGTTCGCCGCATAAACCCGCATCCGGGTTTCCACCGGCTCGATGGAATCGAATTTTACTTGGCTCGATCCCAACGCCGCCAGCAGCATCGGCTTGGTAATCTCCGAACCGCTCAAGACATCGATCAAAATAAAGTCATCCGTAAGCAAAGAATCCAAAGAGTCCAAATTGGCGGAAATAAGTGCGGTAAAAAAAGCTCGTTCGGTAGCCAGTGGGTCCAGTTTCGTGTCCATGCGCAAACTATACTTCATCTCCGGAAACAATCGCGACGCCTGCTGAACAATACTGGTGTCCAAACAATATCGATTATCTCGCCAATTGTTCCAGTGCAATTCGATTCGTTCGCGGGCCAAGTACACCGATGATCAATGCCACACCGCACATCGCCGCCGCCAAAAGCGTGAACACCGCGCCTACTCCGCCGCGCACTAGCACCGCGCCGATCAGCAGAGAAGAAAACACCGCGCTCAGCCGGCTCCAGCTGTACGTGAAGCCCACGCCGGTGGCTCGCAGCCGCGTCGGAAACAGTTCCGATTGGTAGGCATGCAGCAGGGCTGAAAACCAATTGCTGCACAGCGTCACCAGCGCTCCGCTCAAAACGATCAGCACCGGAGCGCTCCAGAACGCGAATCCCAATCCCAGCGCGGCAATCAGCAAGGCCATGGTCACGATCGCCCACTTGCGCTCAAGGCGATCCGAAGTCAGGACCGCCAGCGCCGGCCCCAGCGGGGACACCAGCGCAATCAGCAACGTGTACTCCAGCGAATGCACCAGCGAGATTCCGCGCCGCAGCAAAAACGTCGGCGCCCAATTCGCGAAGCCATAATACCCAATGGTTTGCAGCGCATGAAAAATTACCAGCATGATCGTCCGCCGCCGATACGGTGGCCGCCACAGCTCCATGAACGACGCCCGTTCGGCGGCTACGGAGCCGGCAGGGATGCCGGCGCCAGGAGATTGCAAGGGATCGTGCGCGGCGGTCAATTCGACGGCATCTGGCGGAGCCGTACCAGGGGGCGTGGCACTCTCACGCTGGCCTCCGGAAAGCGATTCGGATTCGAGTGCGCCGACGACTCGCTCCGCTTCTTCGTGGCGGCCGCGGCTCTCGAGCCAGCGCGGCGATTCCGGCAGCCGGCGCCGGAAATACCACGCCAGCGCCGAGCCCAGCGAGCCGATGACCATCACCCAGCGCCAACCATCGATGAGAAAATGCGTCGGCGCCAGAACGCGAACCAGGATCGCCACGATGGGCACCGCGGTGAACCCCGTCATTTGGGAAATGGCCACATAGCGCCCGCGCGCGCCGCTGGGCACCATCTCCGAAACGTACGTGTCGATCACCACCAGTTCGGCGCCGATGCCGATCCCCGCGAAAAACCGCAGCGCGATCAGCCAGCCCGCCGAAGGCGCGAACGCGCCCGCCAGTGTGAACGCGGAATAGATCAGCAGCATCGCGACGAACGCGCTGCGGCGACCCATGCGGTCGCTGCCCATTCCGAAAACGATCGTACCGGTGAACATCCCCAGGAATCCCGCGGCAATTACCGTGCTGAATTGCTGCAAGGTAAGAAAACCGGAATGCTGCAGCGTCGCCCCGATATACGCCATCATGTAAATGTCGTAAAAATCGAACCACCCACCGAGAGACACCAGCGCGATGAATCGCCGATGAAAACTTCCCACCGGCAACTTTTCAATTCGAACAGCAATGGAATTAGCGTGAATCACGAGGTCTCGGTCGACATCACACTTTCAACGAGCGGTGGAGGAACGACGCCAACTCGATCGATGGCACGGTCGATCAAGTACGCTTCACTTCGCGCGCTCGAGGACACCTGTCTTTTCAAGTGCCCCCAAATAGTCGGCCACCAGCTCCACCGGAATCGGTCCGTACTCCGCCGAAACGCGGTCACGAATCTGTTGTGCATCCAGCAAACCATCGACAAAGTTCAGAACTTCGTAGGCGTACTCTTCGCCGCTGCCCCACAGACCTTCGTAGCTGAGAATTTTTGGCGGCGTGAGGCCAGCCGTCGCGGTGCGATCGTTCACATAGTCGGAGCCGAACACCAGGACCGGCCCGCGCGGTTCGGGCTTCCGGCGGTATCGCACGTCGCCTCCATTCGCTTGCCCTTGATCCGCCGCGCAACTTGGACGATTCGTGCGGTAGGCCTTTTCTTCTTTTCGCGAATCGTGGACGAACTGGATCAGACCGATTTGAACGCCCCAATCATATTGCGCGCGGAAGTCGTCGAGGCACATCGCATCTTCAGCCGGCAAACTGTTCAATCGCGGAAATAGCGATCCCTTCCAAAGGTCGATCCCGTGTTGCACCTGGGATTGAACCTCCGGCAAATTCTTCGTGGTCATGCTCGCCAGAAAGTAGCCGGAAGCGGCGCCGATGAAGGCGGCGCGCTTAAGTTTGGTGGGATCGATGTTGGCTGCGGTGTCGAAATTGGTGTGAATGTAGCGGTCGGGCCAATCGTTCAAATAAATTGCGGGGATTTTGAACGAGCTGTCCTGATATACATCGTGGTCGCTGCCCATCGTGTAGGCGGTGTCTTGCGCGAGCAGTGGCTCCTTGCCGCCTTCGGGAGCGACGAGCGGATATGCGGCCGGAAGTCCCGCGGCGAAGTTGTACGATTGCTCGTTAACGAATTCTCCAAAGGCCCACCCGACATCGTGCACAAACGAAGGAAGGCTCATCGGCCCGCGCGTCACATGAAATACGGCTTTGGTCACAGGTCCGCCGCCAACCATGTCCATGTGCACGACCGCTTTGATGCGTTGCGCGAATTCGGGTTTGGCGTTCAGCAGCGTCAGCGTGCCCTCGACTTCCGGTGGCCAGATGAAGCGGATGGTGCGCGCGGGCCGCGCCAGTTTTCTCTCGTTGATCAATTTTTGCAGCGTGCGGGCTACTTCCAGAATCGTCACGCAGCCGCTGGCGTTGTCGTTGGCGCCGGGGCGCTGGTGATCGAGGTGGCAGCTGAACGCGATCTCCTCGTCCTTGAGTTTCGGGTCCGCGCCGGGGATTGTCGCGGTCACCACTTCGGTGTAGCCGGGATGCTGCCCGGCTTTCACGATCGCGTGCAACTGGATTCGCTCGCCATTGCTGAGGCGTTCGCGCAATGCTCGCGCGGTCTTCAGTGACACCATGAAGCCGAACGTTTTGTTCGGCGAAAATGTTTCCAGATGACCCCAGCGAATTAGATTTTCATCTTCGCCCCACCACGCCGTTTTCTGGTTCTGCGCGTAGCTCACGATTCCCGCGGCGCCGAATTTTCCAACCGCCAAATCCTGGACCGCACCGGGTTGCGCTCCCGTCAGCACGATCTTCCCGTTCACGTCTTTTCCCGCGTAGTCGCTCATTTTCGTTCCGTCGCCCACATCGACCAGATCCGCAGTTATGTCCGCGCTCTCGCTGTCCTCAGCCAAAACCACGGGTTCCGCGTCGTAGCTGGCCATTTGTAGCGCCGCAACACCGCCCTTCATTTCCCAAAGTTCGGCGAATTCCACGTCCCAGGGCGGACGCGAGCGCTGCGTGCCGTAGTAGACTTTTCCGTCGGCGGGAAATTGCAGGATGGCGACGTCGCTCAAGTTGTAAGCGCGGGCGCGCTCGGCGACGAGTTCGGCGGCGGAGTGAAATCCCTGCGAGCCGCGCTGGCGATGAAAGCGCGAGATGCCTTCGAGATTGCGCTTGGCGGTTTCCCCAGAGAGTTCCTGCGCCATGGCGGCAACATCCTTTTCCGGAAGCAGCGTGGGTTTCTGCGCCGAAGCGGCTGCAGAGGCGAGGGAAATAAAAATGACAAAGGTGAAGGTGCTTCTCATGAAAGCCTCCCGGCGCGGCGTTCGGCATTCTAGCGAAACGCGGGCGGCGTGTCGTGTTTTGTCGTGTCCTCAGGCCGCTACCGTTCTCTTGACTGGGCCCGTTGGGCGGGCTTGCGAAGAAAGCTTGCAGTCCCGCACCGCACAGGCAACGGAGCATTCACCCAAACCGCCTTTTTTGTGGAAGCTCCTCGAGGGGCAAGAATACTGGGCGCCTGGATTCCACTATTGCCCCGAGGGATGTGCGGGTCAATTCCCAGCGAGCGCAAGCTTCCGGCCGAGCAACGAGGCTTCAAGCTTGACGCGTTTTGAGTATGTGGTGGCAGGCCTTGACAAATAATAGAGTGTTTCAGGGATTTGTGCTGCAGCTGGCCTGGGACCCGCGGACTCCGATCGAACCGTATGTGGAGGCGCTGGAGCAGCTTTTCCAGGTTTTGGAGGTTTCGGCGCTCAGTGGGAATGGCGTTGCAAAGCGGCGATCGTAGGCGGCGCAGTTGTGGCATCCTTTTGTGAAGAGGCTGAGACGCGTGAAGATTCTGGTGACCGGCAGCAGCGGGTTGATCGGATCGGAGGCCGTGGCGCACTTTGACGCGCAAGGGCATGAGGTTGTGGGCGCGGACAACAACATGCGGCGAGTGTTTTTTGGAGACGCTGGCGACACGCTGTGGAACCTGGCGCGGTTGAAAGGCACGACGAAGCGGTTCACGCACGTGGCGCTGGATGTCCGCGAGCGGGCCGGGATCGAGCAGTTGTTCAGCGCGCACCGGTTCGATTTGGTCGTGCATTGCGCGGCGCAGCCTTCGCACGACAAGGCTCGGGATATTCCGCTGCTGGATTTCGAGGTCAATGCGCTGGGCACCATCAACCTGCTGGAGGCTACACGGCAGCATTGCCCGGAAGCGGTTTTCGTTTTCTTCAGCACGAACAAGGTTTACGGCGATGCTCCAAACGAGATTCCGATGAAGGAACTCGAGACGCGGTGGGACTACGCGCGGCTGGAGGACTTCGACGGGGTCGCGGAGACGTGCCGGATCGATCGCACGCTGCACTCATTATTCGGGGCGTCGAAGGCCGCGGCGGATTTGGTGGCGCAGGAATACGGGCGTTATTTCGGGATGAAAGTAGGTGTTTTTCGCGGAGGTTGTCTGACCGGGCCTTCGCACTCGGGCGTGGAACTGCACGGATTTCTGTCGTACCTGGTGAAGGTGGCGGTCGCCGGCGGGAGCTATTCGGTGTTCGGGTACAAAGGCAAACAGGTCCGCGACAACGTTCACAGCTATGACGTGGTGCGCGCTATCGAAGAGTTTGCAGCCAATCCGCGGCCGGGCGAAGTCTACAACCTGGGCGGCGGGCGCGAAAACAGCATTTCGATGCTGGAAGCGATTGCAAAGATCGAGGGCTTGACTGGGCGCAAGCTGGATTGGCGTTACGTGGACGAAACGCGGAAGGGGGACCACATCTGCTACATCTCGAACCTGGGAAAGTTCAAGAGCCATTACCCGAATTGGAAGGTTACCCGCGGTATCGATGCAATCCTGGAGGAAATGACCGCCTTTCACCGAAGCCAGCGCGCACAACCCTCTGCGCCATAACTCGCAATATATAGTGGTCTCTCCGCTCCGATCTGACCACGCCGCCGCCGCGACTCGCGCTGGGACTACCTAGCCGGGCGCTACGGGGCTTCCGCAGGCGCGGAAAGCGGGTGGCGAGTGGCACATCACCATCACGCACGCATTCGACGAGACGCCGGAACATTCGTAGAGATAGGCACGCGCACAGCTCCGACGACTTGCCTTGTTGACTGGGCCTCCTCCATCGTTACTCGGAAACGAGGAATCCCGAAGATGTCGTAGACTTAGGCAAGGTGCGCGGTCGGCTTTCGGGCAGAGATGTTGGCCGGCGACGCGACATTCCAGCAATGCGTGATTCCTGATGGCTAGACCCTTCCTCAGCGTATTGGTCGACACCTACAACCACGAACGCTTCATCGAGCAGGCGATCGTTAGTGTCCTGGAACAGGATGTTGCCGAGGCCGATCGGGAGATCATCGTGGTGGACGATGGCTCGACCGACCGCACGCCAGAAATCGTGCGCAAGTTCGAGCCGCGGGTGCGGTTGATCCGAAAGAAAAACGGCGGGCAAGCATCGGCGTTCAATGTAGGCATTCCCGAATGCCGCGGCGAGATCATCGCTTTTTTGGATGGTGATGACTGGTGGGCGCCGGGGAAGTTGCAGGTGGTCCGCGACGTGCTTGCCTCTGACCCCGCGGTCGGTCTTGTAGGGCACGCCATCGTGGAAGTTCTTTCCGATGGCGCACGACGCATTGTGGCTCCAGAGAAAAATGAGCGGCTGCGGCTTGATTCTCTGGCGGCGGCGCGAGTGTTTCGGTTACGGAAAAGCTATTTGGGCACGAGCCGGATGACCTTGCGAGCCGAACTCGCGAAGCGGATTGTTCCCGTTCCGGAAGCCTTGGTGATCGAGGCGGACGAGTACCTGTTTACTGTTGCCGCCGCGATGAGCGAAATGGTCATTCTGAAGGATGCGCTGACCAACTACCATATCCACGGAGGCAATCTTTACGTTGCGGCAGGGGGGAATCCCGCGGCACTAAGGCGTAAACAGAAAGTGATGGAGGCGCTGGCGAACTCGCTGCGTGTGGCGCTGCCGGCAGCCGGCGTTCCGCCGGAAACAACGAATTGCGTTGTCGAAATCGTGCAAGCGGAGGCCGACCAGATGCGCTTGATGCTGGACGGCGGAGAGCCGTGGGAGACGGTGCGAACGGAGAAAAAGATTTATGAAGTGTTGCACGGCGATGCGAACCTGCCGCAACGCATCTTTCGAACGGCGGCCATGGCGCCGGCGATGTTGCTGCCACCGCGCGTGTTTTATGCGGCGCGAAAGTGGCTGGTGTCGCGGCGCTGGTATCACCGCATTCGAGAAAAGGCGTTGCCAGTGCCGAAAATCACCCGCTCGGCAGGCCCGGACGAGTTCAAAGCATGAGCCTGCGGACCGACTATGACGTCTGGCACCAACGAGTTTTCGAGTCAGATCCGGGACACGAAGACGCATCGAGTCCCTGGTATCAATTGGTGCGCGAGAAAATTGGAAGCGTGGCAGCGTTGCGCGTTCTCGAAGTCGCCTGCGGCCGAGGCGGATTCGTAAAGGAGCTGGCTAAGGGCGGTGCGCAGGTGACGGGATGCGATTTCTCGTTGTCGGCCTTGTGCGTTGCGCGCCGCAAGATTGCGGGAGCAGGTAATGGCTCACCCGCGGGCTTGGTTCATGGCGATGTGCAACACCTGCCTTTTGCCGACGGCTCCTTTGATCTGATCGTTTCGTGCGAGACCATCGAACACGTGCCGGATGTGCGTTCGGCGATTCTGGAGATGCATCGAGTAACGCGTCCCGGCGGAAAGCTTTTTTTGACCACGCCTAACTACGCAAATTTTACGGGGCTCTACGAACTGTACGCGCGCGCGCGACGCGGTGCGCACAAGGACGATCAACCTTTCGATCGACGCCAGTGGTTTCCGCAGATACGCAGGTGGATTCGCGGCGCGGGCTGGAAAATTTTGGAAACCGACGGCACGGTTCACCAATTCCCGATACTGCCCGGGAGGTCTCCGGTGCGGCTACAGGGTATGGAATCGAACCGCACGGTGCGACGGCTGCTTAGCCCGTTTGCGCTGCACTATTTCGTCGTGGCTCAGAAGAGAGCCCTTGAGTAGGGCGCTATGAACATTTTGATGGGATCCGGGGTGCCGAAACGGCGCGAGGGCGGGGTTGCCGCCGTCATCTACAATTTGGGACGGGAGTTGCAGAGCCTGGGGCATGAAGTCACGTATGTTTTTCTGGATGACTTGGTCCCGCCAGGTTCGGTTTCGCCGCGGTTCGTGGAGCTGATTTTTTCCGCTCGCCTGGCACGATACACCGCACAAAATCGCGGAAAGTTTTCGCTGGTGAACCTGCACGCCCCGGCCGGGGTGATGTACGGGGTGCGGCGCTGGCTAGGTCGTAATGCGGACGATGCACCCTATGTGATGACCCTGCACGGGCTGGAAGAACGGCGGGTGCAGACGATGCGACGCGAGGCACGCAAGGGACAGGCGTGGAACTTCGGCTGGAAGAACCGGTTGTGGCATCGCGCGTACCATTTTCCGAGGTTCCGCTGGTCGATCCGCACCGCGGACGCCGCGCACGTATTCAGCCGCGATGTGTGGAATCTTCTGCAACTTAAATACGGCCTTGATTCGGAATGGTGCGCGTACATTCCGAATGGCGTTGAACGACGATTTTTCACCCCGCGGGAATACCGGCGAGGGGAGAACTTGCGCTTGCTGTATCCAGGAACCTGGCTAGACCAGCGCGGGATTTTTTACCTCCGCGATGCTATGCGGAACCTGGCGCCGCAACTGCCGGGCTTAACGCTGACTATCGCTGGGCCCGGATTTCCGGCCGAAGAAATCGTCCGCTTTTTCGGTAAGGAGCTTGCCGCGCGGATTATCGTGCGCCCAGTGGTTCGTGCCGAAAATATGCCGGAGCTCTATGGCGAACACGATGTTCTGATTTTTCCATCGCTGATGGAAGGCTTGCCGAATGTGGTGCTCGAGGCAATGGCAAGCGGTATGCCTGTGGTCACGACGGAAACGTGCGGAATGCCGGACGTCGTGGATCACGAGTTCAACGGACTCTTGATTCAGCCGGCGGACGCTCCGGCGATAGAGCAAGCGATCCTAAGGCTGGCCAATTCCGAGGAATTGCGCAAAAGGCTAGGGGAAGCGGCGCGCGAATCGATGCAACATCAAACCTGGGAGCGGGCGGGGCAGCGGCTGGAGGCACTATTTCTTCGGGTGGTGGCGAATAAGACGAAGCGGCCGAGTGGGCGAGTCAGTTCACCCGAAAGACCCGCTGATCGCGGCGCTGAAAAACGAGTGTCAGGCCTGGCGGTTGGTCGGGCAGACGGAATGTCCCCGGGGGCCAAGCCACGTCCAAAACATGAGTGACGTGCAAGGATGGCAGGGTCGGCAGAATTTCCCGTAGGTCGGTCGCGTCCGGCAGAGTTTCCTCTCCCCACCTGCCGAGCGGCTTGACATACGTCTTGTCCAAATAAAAGGAAGGAACGTAGGGATCGGTGATGAGCACTTTTGTCACGGAAGGATCGTCGTTCAGGAAATTGAAACCTTCGAGGAAAGGGATTTCTCGCAGCCTGCGCTCGGTCTCGAACGAGCTCGACACCGCTGCGTGAATGTCCGTACGTCTGCCGGGCAAGATCGTGATCAAGCCATAAATGAGGGAACACGCCACGGTCAGCCAGCAAAGGATCCGCGCATATCGGGATCCCGAACGGGCAACGTAACGCCATCCAATTGCGGCGAGAATCGCGGTGATGACATACACGTGAATCAGGAATCGTGATTCCTGTTGAGTACAAAACCATGCGGTGGTTAAACCGAAGGCGAGCAAAGCGATCGACCTGCAAAACCAGTCGGGGCGAGAAGCGGCCAGGCCGATCGGTCCGAGGGCAAGAGGGGCAAGGCCGATCCCACCGGCACCATGGAAATTCGAGGTGTGGAAAGTGAGATTAAAGGGAAGCAGCGAGTAAGCTCCGAGTCCGCGGCCAAGTCCCTTGCCGCGCTCGAAAATATAGGCTTGGAACTGTCGGGCCGCCTCTGAAGAGAAATACCGCACGTGCACGAATTGGGAGAGAAATGGAGGTGGAGGAACGATGGGACTCCCCAGGGCGAGCCAATTCCGCATGTAAAGTGGCAGGGCGACTGCGACAGCAACGCCCCAAGAAATCGCCAAGTGCCGCAAAGCCACCGAGGGCTTGGTCCGACGGAGAAAAACCACGGTTACGAAAGAAGACAGAACGAGCAATACCCAGGCTATGAGGCCTGTGTATTTGGTGGCCATGGCGATGCCGCAGAACAGTCCGAACAGCACGAAGTGACCAGGTTTTTCCGCGTCAAAGGCTACGCGAGCAGCGGCAAGAACGAACGCCGCAAACAGCACGTCCACAAATCCACCATAAGCGCCGCTGTAAACGGCGGGCATGGTGACGATGAGCGCGGCGGTCCACCAGGCTCCGGAGCGGTCCAGTCCCATACGGAACGCCATGCCGGCGGCTACGAGAAGGATTGCCGTGAGGCTGATTACCGCGAAAAACCTGGGAGCACGCTGGCCACCAAGAAACATGAGCGCTGCGTATTGAGTTTCGACGGTGGACGGGAAGGAGGTGAGGATTTCGTCGGGGACGGGACGAATCAGCTGGTCGCGAAGCCACACTTTGGGACCGAGGAAATGGTAGGCGATCGAGTCATGGTTCAGGTCGCCCACAGGAAGGGCCAGGCCGCTGATAGCGGTCACGAGGAGGACCACGGCTACAATAGAGGCGGGCCATGGCGGTGCCGAGACGCGGGACAGGATCGCGTGGCGGTCCCGAAACGCTCGTGCCGCGGGCTTTGCGACCAGAGCCAAGCCGAGGACAAGAATCAAAGTGATGGCAGCCCTGGAAAACCAAAACTGTCCAACGCAGAACAGCACCGTGCCGAGCAGGCCAAGTCCTCCAAGCAACGTGAACGCGAAACGATCGATGGGCAAGAAGCTTTGTGGGGACAGGCGGCGTAACAAGGAGCCAAAACCCAGGGCGGCGGCGAGTACCACGATGTTCGCAAAAATCGCGGGAAGCAGTCTCATCGAACGTGCGGGGAAATTTGGCTGAGAATGTGCCGGGCGGTTTCCGATCCGAGGATGCGGATGAACAAGAAAGCAGCGAGGACGCCGGAGAGCCACAACTCGATGAACCGTAGCCACAGCGTTTGCGGAACAGTACCGGGCCGCGTAGAGTCCGGCTTACGATTCGAGAAGGAATCTTGTAAATGCGCAATCATCGAACTTTACGATTTCCGGGGACACGATAGCACAGTCAACACGGTAATTCGCGTTGCGATGGACGGGCGCAGGCGTTACCAGGGAAAGAGTTGTGGAAAGAAATTAGGGTCGAGGCTCAGACATACTGTCGTGCACAGAAATCGCAATCTGCCAGGCGCAATGACCATCCATCGAGGAACGTGAAGCGTGCTCACGGTCGGAATCAATTATTCGCACATGCATGATTCGTCGGCTTGTATCGTGCGCGACGGCGAATTGCTTTTCGCGGTGGCCGAAGAGCGCCTCAGCCGCTTGAAGCATGACGCCCGCTTTCCGCAGCTTGCGATTCAGGCCTGCCTGCAATTTGCCGGCGTTGACGCGGAACAACTGGACGAGGTCTGTTTTGGATGGCAGACAGCGGGGCCCGTGTACCGGCACGACTTGAAGATGTATGCGCTCGGACGGTGGCCAATCACCTACCTGAACGTGCTGAATTCCACGCGACACTTCGTGAGCATGTGGCACCAAAATTCCGGAGCCAGGACTTTTGCGCGAAGATTTGGGCCGGTCAAAGCGCGCATGCGATTCGTGGATCATCATCTGGCGCACGCCGTCAGCGCTTACGCGTATTCCGGGTTCGACGAATCCGCGATTGTCATCATGGACGGCCGCGGAGCGTGGGAGGCGACCTCGATATGGCACGGGCGCAACGGCAGGATCGATCATGTGCTGACGATTCCCTTTCCCGACTCCATCGGCGGATTTTACAGCGCGTTCACCGAATATCTGGGCTTTGTGCCGAACAGCGACGAGTGGAAAGTGATGGGGCTTGCGCCGTACGGGCAGCCCGGCATGAACCTCGATGCGTTCCTCGATCCGGAAGCTGAACCTTACCGCGTGCACGCAAAGCGGCTCAACGGCGGAATGACTGGGCTCTGTTCGGGAATCAGCGCGGTGCTTGGCGCGCCTCGGGCAGCGGAAAGTGAAATTGACGATCGCCACAAGAATATTGCGTACGCGGTGCAAGACTATTGCGAGCGAGCGATGATCAGCGTGGTGCGGATGGCGCTCGCGAAAACGAAATCCCGCAATCTTTGCCTGGCAGGGGGAGTGGCGCTGAATTCGAAGGCGAACGGCAAGATCCTGGCGTCGGGAATTGTGGACAAGATCTTCGTACAGCCCGCCGCTTCGGACGATGGAGTTGCTCTCGGAGCAGCGCTGGTTCCGTACCTGGACAACGGCGGGCGTTTGCGGATGCGCGCGATGCGCCACGCGTATTTTGGACCGGCCTTTGACGACGAGGCCATCGAGGCGGCGTTGAAAATGTACAAACTACGCTACACGCGCGTGAACGATCCCGCGTGTGTCGCTGCGGAATTGTTGGTGCAAGGAAAAATACTTGGCTGGTTTCAGGGGCGCATGGAATTTGGTCCGCGCGCGCTCGGGAGCCGGTCGATCCTGGCCGATCCGCGTGATCCCGAGATGACGGCGAAGGTGAACAACGCGGTAAAGTTCCGCGAGTGGTGGCGGCCTTTCGCACCTTCGATAAAGAAGGAAGCGGCGGCCGATTTCGTGGAGAGCGCGACCGATTCGCCCTTCATGATATTGACGGCACAGGTACGCGCGGAAAAGCGCAGCGTCATCCCGGCCGTTACGCATGTCGACGGCAGCGCGCGGCCACAAACGGTGGAAAAAGAGATCAATCCGCTTTACTGGGGGTTGATCGATGAATTCTGCAAACGAACGGGCGTGCCGGTGGTAATGAACACGTCGTTTAATTTGCGCGGAGAAGCCATCGTACACACGCCGACCGACGCCGTGCGGACGTTTTTCAGCTCCGGCATGGATGCGCTGGTGATGGGGAGCTTCCTCGTCGAAAAATGAGCGCGCGCGAATGAACGAACGGCGCATCATCGCGCTGCTGGGACGGCGGGATGAGCCGACCGACGCCGTCGAAGAATACTGCCGCTATCTGGGCAGCGCGTTCGATGCGCGCGGCTTTGCCCTGCAGCTGGCGCGCGTGACCTGGGCCGAACGCGGCTGGCGGGTCGCGTTGCGTGAGCTCCGGCAAAGAGCGCGCGAGTGGCGCGGCGGATGGGTGCTGGTGCAATACACGGCGCTGGCGTGGTCGGCGCGGGGATTTCCTTTGCGATTCCCGCGTGTTCTAAGAGAACTGCGCGAAGCCGGCGCGCGAATCGCGGTCGTCTACCATGATGTTGAACCGTATAGTGGCGCGCGTGCGATCGACAAGATGCGGCGTTGCGCGCAATTGCGCGTCATGCGGCAAGCGCTGAAGAACTCGGACCTTGGACTTTTCACCGTCCCTCTCGACGTGATTTCCTGGCTCGCTCCCGCTCCGTCCAACGCCGCCTTTATTCCCGTGGGCGCCAACATGCCCATTTTTTCTCTCGCCGCGCAACAAGAAGAACGAGAGACTGAAGCGCTGTCGGTCGCGATATTCGGAATCACGGAAGGCGCAACCGGGCGTGGTGAATGCGAGCGAATCGTGGATGCGGTGCGTTTTGCCGCAACGCGCGGCGTGCATTTAAGGCTGCATGCGTTTGGACGAGGTGCCAGCGAGTTTGAATCTCAATTGTTAGATGCGCTGCGCGATGTGCCGGTCGAAGTGCGCGTGCAAGGTGTTCTTCCGGCCGAGCAAGTGGTCATGGCATTGTCTTCCTCGGACGTGGCACTTTTCGTGCGCGCACCGATTTCCAGCAGGCGAGGAAGCGCCATCGCGGCAATCGCCTGCGGGTTGCCGGTGATTGCCTACGTAGGCGCGGAAACCGCACCGCCGATCCTCGAGGCGGGCGTCGTATTGGTATCCCGACAGGGGCAACTTGAGCTAAACGAAGCGCTGCTGCGCGTCTTGTCCGATGCGGACCTCCGGGCCTCTCTTTCGGAAAGGAGTAGCCGAGCATATAGAAAGCATTTCACGTGGGAAGCGATTGCAGCCCGCTACATCGACGCCTTCAGCGAACAATCTTGAGCAAACGCGAGTGGATGCTTCACCGGCACAGCGTTTCGATCAGGATTTCCTTCTTCTTTTCAGCGACATCGCTCAGCCCATCGAGAGCAGCAAAGTATCCAGCTACGGAAGCTACCGCGAGTCCGATGAAAACCTCCGCGGGCAGCCAGGGACTGTTGGCCCAACGGCCGGCCAATAGGATCAGCGAGCAGATGCCTGCAAGGAGGATTTGCACTCCGAACGCCACCCAGATGGAAACTCCCGAAGAACGCTGGCCACGCATGGAGCCAAATTCGAGCTTTCGCGGAAAGCTGAGGGAAACCCAATCTGCGATCGCGAACTGACCGGCGATCGCAAAAACGACTGCTGCGGTGGTGGCAACAAAAACCGGCGTTGACGGCAGTCCAATCCGCAGCGCGAGCATCGTGATGGACAGAACCATCTCAAAAGCCAACACGCCAGCATGCATCAGATTTTTTCCCAAGAGGACATCGCGAAATCGCAGCGGCGCCGTGAAATAGGTCTGGATGCCACGCCCCTCGTAGGCGAAGCAGTTGTACGCGGGGGTCATCAGCATCAGGATCAGGTAGCCCATCATTGCTGGAAAAAACAGCTCCGGCGAGACTCCTCTATGCGTAACGGAGGGATGTTTGCCACCGAACTGAGAAGTGAATAGCAGAACGAGAATAGGCGGCAAGAGCAGCGATACCAGCACAAATCCGTTTCGCGAGAGGTAGCGGAATTCCTTTCGCAGTACTGCTGCGACTTGCGGGGAAAGCAAACTTAGCGCGTCGCTTGCCGTTTCCGTGCTCGGAACGATGCGGGGCGCGACGCGGGCGGGAGCCGCGGCTTCGCTGAGTTCTTCACCGCGATATTGCGCCGCGAATCGGAGCCACAACAACGTGCTAAAAACCCCGATGTAAGCGAGCAGACCTGCGGTGCTCAACAAAAAGGCGGTTTTTTCGCCGCTGGCTGCCGCTGCAACCGCGCTACTGGCAAGCGAAGGCGGAAAGGGCGAAAGATATGCCACAAAACGCAGGGCTGACGCGGGCGACGACCCGGTCGCGTAACGAGTGATCAGTGGGCGTATGAATTGTACGGAAACGCTGAGAAGAATGAAGAGTCCGAAGACCACCTCTCGTGTGCGGCGACGGGCGAGCAAGCGCTCCAGCCAGGAGCCGACGAGCCGCTCAAAGGTGAGGTTCATCATCACGAAAAGTACGAGGATCAGAACAACCGCCGGAAGCAAGGTGGGGCTGGCGATGCCGGTGCCGACTGCAATGGCCAGCAACCAGCAGATCGAAGCGATGGCGGCAAAGTCGGCCAAGCCATAAGCGAGGCCAACGAGATAGAACGCAGTGAGGCTTAACGGGAAGCGCAGGAGCGAGCGAAATTCAAACGTCGCTCCGAATCCCGCAATAAAAATGGGGAAAACCTGCCAGAAAAGAAAAACGCTCCAGAAGAGCAGCACCAGCCAACCGAAATGGCCGGCAGAAAGCGAAATGTAGGCGCCCCAACAAAACGCGAAACTCAAGCCGACGACCAAGATGCTTGAAAAAACTCCCGCCCAGATCAGACCGATCAGGTCCAGCTTGCTGTTTTTTCGTCGGAGATGATTGCGCAAAATCCGCCAACGCAGTTCTGCCACCAGGAGGATTTGCGCGGCGACGCTGAGCTTGCCGCTGGCTACATCAGCCAAGAGAGCTCTTCCATTTGTGGGCGTGCTGATCGGTCCTGGCCAACAATGGACAGGAAAATCTCCTCGAGAGTCGTCTCGCGGCCTAGTTCGCCCGCGGTCCCGTCGCGAAGCTCTTCGAGCGAGCCCTGCGCGACCAACCGGCCCTTGTGAATGATGGCGACGTGGCTGCACAGGCGCTCAACGATCTCGAGTACGTGCGAAGTCAGAAAAATCGTGACTCCGCGTTCGGTCATACGTCCGAGCAGCCTCTTCAGCGCGCCGGCCGCGAGTGCATCCACGCCTTCGAACGGCTCGTCGAGAAAAAGTATGCGCGGGCCATGGATGACGGCCGCCGCCAGCGCGAGCTTCTTCTGCATGCCGTGTGAATAATCCGCGATCACGGACTTGGGGCGGTCGGCGAGTTGCATGAATTCGAGCAGCTCTTCGGAGCGCTGCTGAGCAGTGGCGCGGTCCAGCCCGTACATGCGGCCGACAAAATTCAGATACTCCGCGCCAGTCAAGCGCTCGAACAAACCCATGCCTTCGGGCACGACGCCGATCTGCCGCTTCACTTCCACGGCGTGAGAGGAAAAATCCAATCCCAGGAGCTGCACGCGGCCTGAACTCGGCGCCAGCAGCCCAGTCAACATCTTGATGGTGGTAGACTTGCCCGCGCCATTCGGCCCGAGAAAACCGAAGAATTGTCCTGCAGCGACCTGCAAGTCGATGCCATCCACCGCCACTAGGCCTCCGAAGCGTCGCGTAAGCTTCTCTGTCACGATGGCCGCGTCGGTCATGGCGTTTCCCTTTTTCGTAAAGCGAGCATGAAACAAAACTCTAGCACGACTCCTTCGGACTTCTGGAGCCGTAAGAGCCATGGATGCTACGGAGCGCCGTCGCGAGAGATTTTAGATTCAGGACTTCGGCGGAAGCGGCAGCGGTGTCGCGCCCGCAAGATGGGGATCGCGCGTAGGCAACGCAGCCAGAACCGCGGGCAGTTCCACGCGAAAGACGGCGCCGCCCATCTGTCCGTTGTAGCACAGGATTTTGCCGGTATGTTCCTGCAGGATTCCGAAGCAAATGCTCAGGCCCAGACCGGTCCCTTTGCCCACCGGCTTAGTGGTATAGAAAGGATCGAAGACGCGGTGAGGCTCCTTGATTCCCGGGCCGGTGTCGGAAAAAAGTACGATGACATTGCCGCGATCGCGAATGGTCTTGATAGTCAGCACGCCGCCTTCGTGCGACTCCATCGCATCAACGGCATTGTTGATGATGTTGAAGAACACCTGCATTAATTGGTTGCCGTCGCCGCGCACTCCAGGAAGTACGGACTCGAGTTGCAGCTCGACGCGCGTCTTGGACGATCGCAAATCCAAGGCCCGGAGCTGCATGGCGTTGGTGACCACCGTGTTGATATCCAAAAGCGTGCGTTCCGGCGGCACCTGTCGCGCGAAACTGAGCAAATTGCCCACCAGTGTCTTGGTGCGTCGGGCTTGATCGCGAATCTTGGCCGCAATGCCGCGCGATTTCTCGGTCAAACTCATGTCATCGGCCAGAAGATCGGAATAACCTAGAATTGCTGCCAGGGGATTATTTATTTCGTGAGCCGCCCCGGCCGCCAGTTGTCCAAGAGAAACCAGTTTTTCCGTTTGGACGAGTTGCGCTTGCAGCCGCTGGAGATTCTCGACCGACTGTTGAGACCTGGAAAGCAAGCGCACGCGATCCCTGTCCGCGATCTGCGTACGCAGGAAAATAATCACCATCAGTGGGATGGATGCGATCAACGTGGTCATTACGCGGTAATCGCGAACCTCGCGCGGATCGTGGGACAATCGCAGCGCGTAGATGGCAAAAAATGGCAGCGAAAGCACCGCCGCCATAGCCAACCGCGACGCCCAAGTGCGCTCTCCGAACCGCTTCTCGGTATCGCCTTGCTCCTCTTGTTCGCCCGGAACATCGAGGTCGCCTCGATTGCGGTAGGCTACGAGTCCGGCAAACGCAAACCATAGGAAGGAAGAAATGAGCGGAAGATCGTAGGGACTCCCGGTGGAATATCGGTGCAGCGTGATGGCCACGTTGATCGTAAGCGACGACAGCATGTACAACGTCGCGGCGCCGAAAAGATTCGCGTAGACCAGCCGCCACGCGCCTTTGGACCGCAGCCACAACGCCGCCAGTCCTCCGACGATCACCATGTTCTGGACGTTCGCCACCAGATCGTAGTTGAAGTTGTATTGCCCTTCTGACGGCAGCGCATACATCCACGGGAAGACGACGAAGATGTACAGGAATGTCCACCAGGTGAACAGCGACACAAAATCAAGATACCCGAGCCGCAACTGTAGCTCGCCCTGCCTGCGGTGAGGCTGCAGCGCCAGCGCCGCCATGATCGGGATGCCGCGGAGAAAGAAGACGATGTCGCCGCCATAGATGAGGGGAACTGGCTGGTGGGCGTAGACCTCGTAGTACGTCCAATCGAATTGGCCGAGCATCCACAACGTACAACTCAGCGCCAGAAGCATCCAGAAGATGTTGCGCCGCCAATGGGGAGTACCCGCGTTCAGCAGCAGAAAGGCGTTGGCCACCAGTGGCACGATACATTGCACCAAGTTCCCGAAGGTGGAAAGCGACTGGCTGCCTCGCGGAAATACGAATGACATGGCTGCATACGTGGCGATGGTGAGTAGCCACACGGACAGAAATGTCAAAATGGAGCGAGAAGAATACATTCTCGTACTTCAGACTAGTTTAGGTGGAAAACCCGCGAAAGGCCCTCGCGGGTTCCCTTTGTATGGCTTAAGGATAACGAGGATAGGCTCCGCCGTCGAAAACGGTTTCCCGCCCCTTGCCTGAAAATGGCCTCGGAGGAGGGATTCGACTTGTCGCCGTGGGAGGGCGGGCACTCGTTGGTGCCTGTTGGTTCGCTACGCCAGAATGTTGCAATTAAAGGGTTTATGGTTTCGCCGCATAAACAGGGTCTTTGCAGGCTCCCAATTGGAGGCCGTTTTGCAGCAAGTGTATCAAGCAGATTCAATCGGTCGGTTAGTCGTGGGCTCGACTAAACGGGCGCGGGCAAATTGAGTTCCATAACAATTCCCGGTTCCCCATCGGGGTAATAGTGATTGTCGATTTGCCGTACTGTAAAACCCAAACTTTCACTTAATCGAACGATTCGAGTATTGCCTTGCCGCATGATGGTAACGATTTCAGTGAAGCCCCCTTCCCGCGCGTATCTAATTTGCCATTCTTTCTGTTGCCTTCCGAATCCCCGGCCCTGAAACTCTGGCAGCACACCGGTGCTGTCGATGCATAGACAACCGGGTCGTGGTTGCGCGTCGTAGTCAGCGTTGAGCAAGAACGCGGTACATCCTACGACCTTGCCATCGGCAATCATCCAATACGACTCGCACTTCTCCCACCATTGCGGCGAGAACACGTCCTGTGGATACAGACCGAACGCTTTGCGGTCAAAATCACATAGGGCTTCAATCTCGTCAGGAACAACGACCCTCTTGAATTCAACCACAGGTCAGAGCCATTATTTGGCAGCGCTCA
>CAVTPW010000015.1:0-481713 GCA_963736725.1 uncultured Acidobacteriota bacterium
TTTGTGCCGCATGCATCCCAGAAAACGAAACGCATACGGAGGCGATCATTCCTCTAGGCCACAGCTCACGCCGTGACTCCAGCAGCCTACCCGAGAGTTGCTCTTTGCAATGGCTTGCGCCGCCGCAAAGGGAGCGCACTCGTTGTAGCAACCGCCGTGAGGCGGCAGCCGCGCGAACGCTAACTCGACGAGCCGGGCCGGCTCTCCCCTCCTATTTGGCCTTGCACCACGCGGGGTTTTCCGTGCCTCGTATGTTGCCACACGAGCGGTGGGCTCTTACCCCACCTTTTCACCCTTGCCAAACGAAACGAGCTGTTCGAAGACGTCTCGCAGGTTTTCCTGCGCGATGCCACCGTGCTGCGTGCCGCCGGCGGTACATTTTCTGTGGCACTTTCCGTAAGCGAATCGGCCGACATAAGCGGAAGCCTGTGCCACCCAAATCGCCCCCCTGGCGTTACCAGGCGCGTCGCCCATTTACCCCGAATCCGCGCTAGCGGATCAGGGGTTTACCCTGATGACTCAGGACGGTGTCCGGACTTTCCTCCCGTCCGACCATCTTGCGATGGCCAGACCAGCGATCACCCGGCCCGCCCGCCAAGCCAATTATAGCCTTGAATCGCGGCGAAATTTCGCTCACTTTCGCCGGACGATTCCGTCCATCACACCACGGGATATTTCTTACGAGCGGAGGAACCTATGTCTTTGCTGCGTTCCGGCGCGAGACTCATCGTGATTTTCGTTGCGTATTCCACCGGCGTTTGGTGTCATTCGCCTTCCGCAGATTCCGCGCGCAAGAGAGAGCACTTCCACAATGCGCAGATCACTTACGATTGGGTGACCAACGCTCGCGGCCAGAAAATTCGGACTTTTGTGACCCGGCCGACGTCTGACGCCGCCAAAGTCCCCGCGATTTTCTTCGTCGGCTGGCTGAGCTGCGATAGCGTCGAATATCCCGACGGCGAAACCGACGGATTCGGGGCCATCTTTTGGCGGCTCATCGAACAATCCGGCTTTGCCACCATGCGCATGGACAAGCCCGGCGTCGGTGAGAGCGAAGGCTATTGCGCGACGACTGATTTTAAGACGGAGCTGGATAGCTACCGGGCGGCTTTCGATTCGCTATCCAAGTATGCTTTCGTCGATCCGAATGCCATCTTCGTGGTAGGGCTGAGCAATGGCGGCGGAACTTCTCCGCTGGCAGCAGGTCAGCATCCCGTGCGAGGGTTTGTCGCCGCCTCCTCCTGGGGCCGGACCTGGTACGAGCACATGATCGAGAACGAGCGTGTGCGGCTTTCCCACGATCAAAAACTGTCCCCCGCCAGCGTCAACGACGCGGTAAAAGCCTTCACCGACTTCTACTCGCTCTACTTGATCCATCGCATGAATCCCGGCGAAGTGCTCGCTCAACATCCCGAGTGGAAAGCGCTCTGGTATGACGCCCCTGAGGGTCAATATGGACGTCCCGCCGCTTTTTACCAGCAATTGCAAGACCTGAATTTGGGAAAAGTCTGGGAGAGCGTCAAGGCCCCCGTCATGGTCCTTCACGGTAGCGCCGATACCATCATGAGCCCATCCGACAGCCGCGCAATTGCCGACACGGTGAATCGCGTTCATCCGCGATCCGCCAGCTACATCGAGATTGAAAACGCCAATCACCTGCTCGAGGTCAATAAGAGGTTGAGCGACAAAGTCGTTCCCACTATGCTCGATTGGATGAGGAAGCAACTAGCTGAGAACTAGAACCCGGGCGACCGCAGACGACTTTTGTCATGCGCCATCACTTGGCCGCGAGAAGTTTTTCAAATTCGGATTCCGTTAGGATGGGAACGCTTAGTTCTTTGGCTTTGTCGTATTTTGAGCCGGGGTCAGTGCCGACAACGACGTAATCGGTTTTCTTGCTGACGGAGCTTGAGATTTTGCCGCCGTGCTGCTGCACCAACTCGGCAGCAGCTTCCCGCGAGCGATTCGCAAGGCCGCCGGTGAACACGAAGGATTTGCCCGCGAACTTCTGGCTTTTCAGCACGCGTTTTTCCGTCGTCGGACGCACACCAACTTTGTCGAGTTTCTTGATGATGCGTTGGTTTGCCGACTCCGAGAAAAATTCAGCGATGCTCGCCGCCACTTTGGGCCCGACCTCGCCAACTTCCAGCAACTGCTCTTCGCTTGCCGCCGCCAAATCGTCCAATGAGGAAAAATGCGCGGCGAGAAGCTGGCCAGTCCGTTCTCCGATCATGCGAATACCGAGCGCGTAGATCAGTCTAGCGAGCGAGTTTTTCTTACTGGACTCAATTTCGTCGAGAAGATTTTGCGCGGACTTCTCCGCGAAACGCTCCAGTGCGACTACGTCATCGAACTTTAGCGAATACAGATCGGCGACATCCTTGATCAATCCTTTGTCCACAAGTTGGTCCACGATCTTGTCGCCCAGTCCGTCGATGTCCATCGCGTGACGGCTGGCGAAGTGCAGCAGCGATTCTTTGCGCTTGGCCGGGCAAGCCGCATTCACGCAGCGATACGCTACTTCATCCTCGGCTTTGTGAATCGCGCTGCCGCACTCCGGGCAATTCTTCGGTATGCGAAATTCTTTGCGGTTGCCGCCCTCTTTGACCACTTTCAGGACATGCGGGATCACTTCTCCGGCCCGCTCGATCAACACGGTGTCGCCAATCTGCAAGCCGAGCCGCTCGATTTCATCCATATTGTGGAGTGTGGAACGGCTGACGGTGACGCCCCCCACTTGCACCGGCTCTAGCACGGCGACTGGCGTGAGTGTTCCGGTTCGACCTACCTGGACACGAATATCGTTCACAACGGTCGTCTCTTGCCGCGCGGGATATTTGTACGCAATTGCCCAACGCGGGGCTTTCGATGTGAACCCCAGCTCATGCTGAATTGGAGTCGAATTCACCTTAATCACGACGCCGTCAATTTCGTAAGGCAGGTCCGCGCGCTTCGGTTCCCACGCATCGCAATACGCCAGAACTTTCTCGATGCCTTCGCACAGCTTCCAATCGTCTGACGCACGGAAGCGCAGCTGCTTTAACGCCAGCAGAGATTCGGAATGCTTAGGAAATGGCTCTTCCCCATCGACAAGCAAGTAGTAGGCAAAAAACTCCAGCCGCCGCTGCGCCGTGATAGAAGGATCGAGCACGCGCACCGAGCCGGCCGCCGCGTTCCTTGGATTGACGAAAATCTTTCCGCCGGTTTGTTCCTGGTGCCGGTTCATCGCTTCAAACGACTTTCTGGTCATCAAAACTTCGCCACGCACCTCAAACGCAGCGGGCAGCTTGGCTTTCTTCAAGATCGCGACATCAATCCTTAACGGAACCGACCGAATCGTCCTCACGTTAGGCGTGACGTCTTCGCCGGTAGTGCCATCGCCTCTGGTGACTCCTCGCACCAGCACACCCGCTTCGTATTGCAGGGAAATGCTCAGCCCGTCGAACTTGTGTTCGGCAACATACTCAATTTTCTCGCGGCCGCTTCCCTGCCTCACGCGTCGATCGAAATCCCGCAATCCGTCGTAGGAAAAAGCGTTGTCCAGGCTGAGCATCGGGCGCGCGTGCCGGACGGTCTGGAAACCCGCACGCGGCGTCCCACCGACTCTCGCTGACGGCGAATCGAGCGTGATCCATTTCGGATTCGCCGCCTCCAACTCCTTTAAGCGGTTCATCAGCTTGTCGTAAGCGGCGTCTGACAACTCCGGATCGTCCAAAACGTAATAGCGGTAATCGTGATGGCGAATTTTTTCGCGCAGCGCCTCGATCTCGTGTTTTGCCGCCGCAGCTTTGGCCATGGGAACCCTCGGAAGAACGTTCACGCGAATCTGCATCATTATTATATAGAATGAACTGTTCGCGGCACGTAGCTCCTATCGCGCGGGACATGCGCAGTCCAGGACGGTCCATGACGGGTAATTTGCGAAACGCATTGCTGATCCACAACCCGAATGCCGGCAATGGCGGCAGGGGACGCCGTCGCATGCTCGACGAAGCCCGCAGAATCTTCTCCTCGGCCGGCATTGAAGCGGAATTGATCGAAACCCGCGGACCTGGCGACGCCACCGAAATGGCCCAGCGGGCCACCGCTGAAGGCCGGCAGTTGGTCATTGCGTGTGGCGGCGACGGGACATTGAACGAAGTCGTGAATGGTCTCGCCGACGCGCAAAACGGCCACCGCGTACCTCTCGCGTTACTTCCCGGCGGCACCGCCAACATCCTTGCCAAAGAATTGAACCTGCCCTGGGACATCCCCGGCGCCGCCGAAAAGTTGATTCACGGAGAAATCAAGGACATCGCTTTAGGTCTCGCGACGCCACTTCTCGAACCCGAAAAGAAGCGCTATTTTCTCAGTGTCGCAGGCGCTGGACCCGACGGCATGATCGTTTACGCCATCGATCTCGATCTCAAAGCGCGCGTCGGCATTCTGGCGTACTGGTGGCAGGGAGCCCGCGAAGTCTTTCGCTACAAGTTCCCGCATTTTCGCGTCGTTACCGGCGATCAAAAGCTGGACGCAACCTTGGTGGTCGTCGGAAGGACCAAACACTACGGCGGCCCGTTCAAGATCACTACCGCGGCCGATCTCTACGAAGACCAGTTCGAATTAATGGCGCTCACCACCCAGAGCGGCTTCCGCTATCTCAGCTATCTGCCCAGTCTGTGGTTCAACAAACTTCGCGGCACCGACGGCGTTCATTTTTGGAAGGCCGAATCGATTATCTGCGAGCCTCTCGACAGCAATCCAGTCTATGCGCAAATCGACGGCGAACCACTCGCGCGCTTGCCCATCGAATTTAAGATCGTGCCACAAGCACTGAAACTTCTCGTTCCTCAGGGCGTCGCGCAAAAGTCTCGCGCGAACGCCTGAACGCGGCAAAATGGACGTCGGCACACATGCCCTGGCGTCGGTCGCTCTCACTCGCGCTCTCATTCCTCGGGCGCCGCTCGTGGCCTGGATCTTTATCGTCGCCGCGGGAACGATCGCGGACGTAGACGCGTTGAGCTCCATTTTCGGTCCGTCTGCTTACCTGAACTGGCGTCACACCTCCCTACATTCCATCATTGCGTCAGCAACCGTCGGCGTGATCCTAGCCGGCCTCTATCTCTTGACCAGCCGCAAAGCCGCGACCGCGAAAGTATCGCCAACTACTTTTCTAAGCGCGGTTTTCCTCACCGGCTTTCTGCACTTGGCAATGGACGCTTGCCAGTCGGACGGAGTCACCCTTCTCTGGCCGTTCAGTGCGCGTCGCGTCGCCGCCGATTGGCTCGCCAGCGTCGATCCCTGGATCATCGCGATATTGATCGCGGCAATCCTGCTGCCGGAACTAGCGCGGCTTGTGAGCGACGAAATCGGCGCGAAGAGTAAAGGTCCGCGCGGCCGGGTCGGTGCGATCCTGGGACTCATCCTCGTGATTTGCTACGTCGGCCTGCGTGCAAACTTGCATGCCACCGCATTGGCGACCATGCAAGCGCGTACCTACCGCGGCGAATCGGCCCGCCGTTCCAGCGCCTACGCGCAAGCCGTATCGCTCTTCACCTGGCACGCCATCGTCGAAACAGACCGCGCTTTGCAGGAACTTACCGTCGACGCCGCGCCGGGTGCGTCCTTCGATCCCGAAAATGGCACCACGCTCTTCAAACCGGAACCATCGCCAATTCTTGACCGCGCTCAGAACAGCGAGGCCGCGAAGAAATTTCTGCGCGTCGCTAGCTTCCCGAAAGCCACAATTGAAAAAACACCGCAGGGTTACGAAGTGCAAATCCGTGACCTGCGTTACGCCGTCTCCGGCACAACTCGGCACGAAATCGTCGCGGTGATCCAGACCGATTCCAGCGGAACGGTTACGCAGGATGAACTTCTATGGCAACGCGATTTTCGCCGCGAATAAACTCCCCTGGTCGACGCCTATTTACCGCTTGCGATAATGCGCTCTTCGCGTAACACGAACCGCGAAATCGCGTAGCTCGCCGCCACCAAAAGGATCACGGCCGCCGTGACCGCCAATTTGTGTTGGCCCAGAAAAGGCAGCGCTTGCGCTCCATATCGCACCGCCAAATATCCGATCGCGAAATACCGGACCGCACGTGCTAGCGCAATCGCAGACACGAAACTCAGCAGCGGCACCTCAAACACTCCCGCCGCCAGAACAAAAAACTTGAAAGGAGTTGGCGGCGGTAGGAGCGCCGCGACCAGCATCCCTGCAAATCCGTTCTTTACCACCCAATGCCGGATCTTCGCTCCCCGGGGTCCCACCTTCCGATGGAAAACGGCCTCGCCGCCTTTCTTTGCCAAAAAGTAAAGCAGCAGGCAACCCAGCGTCGACCCAAGCATCGCCATTGCCGCATACAACAGCATCCGCGCCGGCCGCTGAACCGCAAGGTCGATTAACAACAAGTCGTTAATTACGGGAAATGTCAAAACGGAAGAATCAAGAAAGGAAATGAGAAACAACCCGGGAGCGCCAAGCCCCCCTGCAAACGCCACAATCTTCTGTTTCCACCCATTCACAGTCGCCGGCAAAACCAGGTACCTCCCGCACAAAGTTTCCTAATCCCTGTAGGGGCTGGGCTTGTCTTGCCCGGCTTCGGTCGAGTCTACCAGATGTGCGTCGTCGCCATTCCCGACGACGGTTGTTGCGTTTGCTGAGATCTTAGCGGCCGCTCAAAACTTCCTCAATCGCGCGGGTTAGCCCCGACAAATCTCGTTCCTCGATGATCAACGGCGGCGTGAGATAAATGACATCGCCAAACGGCTTGACCCAGAATCCCTTTTCAACAAAGCGTGCACGGAGTTTCGCCGCTCCAACTGGACAATCCATCTGCACCACACCCACGGCGCCCTTCACGCGAATCTCCCGCACTCCCGGCGCTCGCCGGCACCGTCCCAATTCTTCTTTCAGCTGCGTCTCGATCGCGGCCGCCTGCTGCAATCGGGGCTCGCTGTCGAACAAATCGAACGATGCATTCGCCGCGGCACACCCCAAGGGGTACGCCATGTACGTGGGGCCGTGCATCAGCGCGCCATCCGACTCATCCGACAGAAATTTCTCGTAGATCTGCTCGGTCGCAACCGTCGCAGCCAGCGGCATCGTGCCCCCCGTCAACGCTTTTGAAAGACAGATAATGTCCGGCACGACGCCAGCCTGCTCACATGCAAACAGCGTGCCGGTGCGCCCGAAGCCGGTAAAAATCTCGTCGAAAATCAGCAGTAGACCATGGCGCTCGCACAATGCCTTAAGGTCGGTCAGAACTCCCGGACCGTGAAACTTCATTCCCCCCGCGCCTTGAACCAAGGGCTCGACGATCACCGCCGCGATTTCTTTCCGATTTTTTCCCAGAAAACGATCAAGCTCGCCGCGCTTCTCTTCTGAATCGGGCAACTCCGCCAGGAATTGTTCCGGCACGACTCCACGGAAAAGCTTGTGCATTCCCTCTTCTGGGTCGCAGATGGCCATCGTTGCAAACGTGTCCCCGTGATACCCATGTCGAAAGCTTACGAATTTCGTGCGCCGCTGGCCTTGATTCAGCCAAAACTGCACCGCCATCTTCAATGCCACTTCGACCGCCACCGATCCTGATTCCGAAAAGAAAACGCGGTTCAGATCGCCCGGCAATGCGGCTGCAAGCCGCTGCGCCAGGCGATACGCAGGCTCGTGCGCCAACCCGCCAAACATGAGGTGCGGCATCTTCTCCAGCTGCTCAGCAACTTTTTTCAGGATGTGCGGCTGTCCGTACCCATGACACGCCGTCCACCAGTTCGCGATCCCGTCAACCAGTTCCCTTCCGCTCGCCAATCGAAGCCGCACACCCCGCGCCGAGATCACCGGCACGGGCAGCTCCGCCGTCTTCATTTGCGAATACGGCAGCCAAACGTGATCGAGACTCAACCACTCAGGTCTCACATCACCTCCTCGTCGGGCCGCAGCGTCGGGGTACCCGATCGGGGCCAGGACCTAAGATCAAGTCTTCTCTGCTTGCTCTGCATTCGCGCCTCACCAAACACACAATTCCCATTCAAGATTCATTACCACGCAGAAATGTCTCGATGAAAAAATTCTCGGAGAACCTTTACTGTGCGAACGCCGCCCGGTCGAAATTATTCATAAACACTTGCATCAACGCGGTCCGATGCAAATTCGGCAAACGCGGAATCTCCCCGATCACCCGCACGTGCCCAAACCGCTCGATGGTCTCGCGGTTCTCGCGATTTTGATCTCCGATCAACACCACTCCATGAACCGGCAATTCCGCCGCGTGCAAAGCCGCCAAAGTCAGCAAAGTGTGATTTATGGTGCCCACGCCGCTGCGCGCCGCCAGAATCACCGGTAGCATGAATTTCACCATCATATCGAGCATGAACTGCTTCTGATTGATGGGCACCAGCACCCCGCCAGCACCTTCCACCACCAGCCAATCGTTGTGCAGGCTAGTGGGCAAAGTAATCCGCGCCAAGTCGATTTCCGTACCCGCCCAGCGTGCCGCCAAATCCGGCGACACCGGCGGCACAAATTTGTACACCTCATCCAGCGTCCGGTCGGTCCCAATCCCAGCCAGGCGCATTACCGTGACCCGATCCGATCCTTCGAGCGTTCCGGTCTGGATCGGCTTCCAATACACCGCGTCCAGCGCGGCGCACAGCAGCGCCGACAAAGTCGTCTTCCCCACGCCGGTATCCGTTCCGGTGATGAAAAAGTGATTCCTCACGAGCACCCCGCCGCCAGCGTCAGCCGCTGCGATCGCCAACGAGCGAAACGATTCTCCAACCGCTCCAACCCCTCCGCCGAAATCGCACAAGTGACCGACAATCTCAGTCGCGCCTGCCCTTTCTTGACTGTCGGCGGACGAATCGCCCGCACCGCAAATCCTTCCGCCTGCAAAAATTTCGCCCCAGCCAGCGCGTCTTCATTCCCGCCGATCACCACGGGCACGATTTGCGTGCTGCTACCCGCCGTATCGTAGCCTTGAGCCCGCAAGCCTGCCGCCAACCGCTGCGATCGCGCGATCAACGCCATTCTCTCCACATCCATGCTCTGCGCGATGCGCATCGCCGCGCGGATCTGCCCCGCCATATACGGCGGCATCGCCGTGCTGAAAATAAACGTCCGCGCGTGATTGATCAAATGCTCCCGCAACGCCGCGCTGCCGCAAACAAACGCACCCGCGCTAGCCAGCGCTTTCCCACACGTATGCGTTATGCCTACTAAATCTCGCGCCAACCCCGCCCCTACTGCAATCCCCCGCCCCGACGGGCCGTGCACCCCCGTGGCGTGCGCTTCATCCAAAATCAAGCCCGCGTCAAATCGTTCGCACAGCGCGCTTATCTCCGCCAAAGATGCCACATCCCCATCCATGCTGAAAACCGATTCGGTAACCACAAATCTTCGTTCTAATCCGCTCTGGTTCGCGCAAGCCCGCAGCCCTGCCTCAAGCGCGTTCAAATCGAGGTGTGGATAAATTACCTTCCGCGCCCCGGACAACCGGATCCCATCGATCAAACTCGCATGATTCAACTCATCCGAGAAAACAACGTCGCTCTTCCGAAGCACCGAAGTCAGCAGTCCAACATTCGCGGCATACCCGCTCCCAAAATAAAGCGCCGCTTCTGTTCCGGCCAGTTCGGCAAACTCCTGCTCGATCTCCTCCCAAACCTCTAAATGCCCAGAAAGCAACCGCGAGCCAGTGCCGCCAACTCGCGGCGCTTCGCGTACCGCATCCAGCACCGCCGTTCTCAACTCCTCCGACTCCGCCAATCCCAAATAATCGTTTGAGCATAAGTTCACGCCGCGAATTTCGGCCAAAAAACGCCGTTGATCCCGCGCTTCCAGGTTGCGCAGGCCGTCTTTAACCTCTCGCTGGAATCCTCTATGGAATTCAGATGGCATGCGATTCGAGTGGCTTCAGCCCCAAGGTCTGCAGTAGCTGCTCGTCTTCATCCGGACCAGGATTGGGTGTGGTCAAAAGCTTTTCCCCGACGAAAATCGAATTCGCGCCCGCAAGAAAGCACAGCGTCACCGCTTCGGGCGACAATTGTTTTCGACCCGCCGCCAAGCGCACGCGCGACCCTGGCATCAAGATCCGCGCCGTGGCGATCGCCCGGACCATTTCCAGCGGATCGAGCGCCGGCATAGACGCCAGCGGCGTCCCTTCGACGCGCACCAGCATATTGATCGGCACGCTTTCCGGGTGCGGCTGCAACGTCGCCAGTTGGTGCAGCAAGCCGATGCGATCCGCCTCCCGCTCGCCCATACCCAAAATTCCGCCGCAGCAGACGGTGATGCCCGCCTTCCGAACGGCCGCCAGCGTTCGCAGGCGATCATCATAGACCCGCGTGCTGATAATGGAACCGTAAAATTCCGGAGATGTATCTAGATTGTGATTGTAGGCCGATAGTCCGGCATCCTTTAGTCGAGCCGCCTGCCCCTCGCTCAACATTCCCAACGTGCAGCAAACTTCCATCCCCAGCGCCGAAACGCCGCGCACCATCTCCAGCACGCGCTCGAACTCCGCACCCTCCGGGGCCTGCCGCCATGCCGCGCCCATGCAAAACCGCGTCACCCCTCGCTCGGCGGCCTCCCGCGCCACACCAATCACGTGCTGCGCGTCCAGGAGCCCTTGCCGTTCGACGGGCGCATCATAATGTGCGCTCTGCGGGCAATACGCGCAGTCCTCCGGGCATCCACCCGTCTTGATCGAAATCAACTGGCAGGTTTGCACGCGATCGGGTGCATGCGATTGACGGTGGACGCTTTGCGCCCGAAACAGCAGTTCGGTAAGCGGCGTCCGGTAGATCTGTTCGACTTCGTCACGCTTCCAGTCGTACCGCGCTTCGCCCAATTCGAACAAGGCACCGGCCTTCCGCGGCCGCGCGGCTGACACCGCTTGATTGCTCATGGTTCCCGCCTAGGGTCTATCCATTCTAGGGTAACCTTCTTCCCGGCCACGCCCAAAAAAGATGTGGCATGTTACCATTTGTTCGCCAATACGTCTGGCTTGCCTGCCTCTGTTTGCTCTGTTCTTCTTGACGCGCATAAGAGTTCCCACGAACCTCTGCCTCTGCAATCATTCTAGGGGTGGGGCTTGCCCCGCCCGGGCCGATGCGTCTTGCCACATTACTCCGCCAGGCTTTTCAGTAAGTCAACCCTGCCGCGCCGTTTGACCATCCTCGCGCTAAATGTTATAAATCCACCACTTTGTTTAGCGGTTCGCTGTGCGCTCAGCATGCTGCCAAATCGTCCCGCCGGGTAGACGGGACCGCAGCTTTCTGATCGCCGGTCCCAGTCCTGCGTTAACGAAGTAGTGTGCGGTGGCGAGTGCTCAGGGGAGTGGACCACGTCGCGCCCGCTCTTAAAAGTTTAGCCCCCTAATGGTTTCAAGTACTGGAGGAGTGTTAATGCGCACCTGGCTTACGAGTGCCCGGTCACTGGCACGTCAAATCGCTAAATTTGGCGCCATTGCCGCCACGCTATCGCTGTTCACCGCCGCCCGGTCTTTCGCCCAAACCGTCCAAGAAGCAGGCGGCGAGGCCGCTCTGAAACTCCCGGATCTGTCTCAGGTGCAGTTTCTCGGCGTCGACGGTCACAAGCTCCTCCTCTTCGGCATTCTGTTCTGCATCTTCGGCCTGATTTTCGGCCTCGTCATCTATAGCCGCTTGAAAAATCTTCCCGTGCATCGCTCCATGCGGGACATCTCCGAGCTGATCTACGAAACCTGCAAGACGTACCTCTTCACCCAGGGAAAATTCCTTCTTCTTCTCTGGCTCTTCATCGCCGTAGTCATCGTCCTCTACTTCGGCGTGCTCGCTCCGGTTCCCGGCAAATCCGTCGCCGTCACCCTGCCCACCATTCTCGCGTTCAGCCTGATCGGTATGGCGGGAAGTTATGGCGTGGCTTGGTTCGGCATCCGCGTGAACACTTTCGCGAACTCCCGCACTGCCTTCGCCAGCCTTCGTGGCAAGCCCTACCCGATCTATCACACGCCACTCGAAGCCGGCATGAGCATCGGCATGATGCTCATCAGCGTTGAGCTATTGATGATGCTCCTCATCCTCCTCTTCATTCCCGGCGATTACGCAGGTCCTTGCTTCATCGGTTTCGCCATCGGTGAGTCCCTGGGCGCCGCGGTTCTCCGTATCGCCGGCGGCATCTTCACCAAGATCGCCGATATCGGCTCCGACCTGATGAAGATCGTCTTCAAGATCAAGGAAGACGACGCCCGTAACCCCGGCGTAATCGCCGATTGCACCGGCGACAACGCCGGCGACTCGGTCGGCCCCAGCGCCGACGGCTTCGAAACCTACGGCGTAACCGGCGTCGCGTTGATCACCTTCATTCTTCTGGGCGTAAAAAGCCCCACGGTCCAGGTCCAGCTTCTCGTCTGGATCTTCGTCATGCGCATTGTCATGCTGGTAGCCAGCGCCGCCGCCTATTTCATCAACGGCTTCATTGCCAACGCCAAATACGGCAAAGCTGACGAAATGAACTACGAAGCCCCGCTCACTTCATTGGTGTGGATCACCTCGCTTGTTTCGATCGCCTTCACCTACTGGATTTCTTCGCTGATCATTCCCACTCTCGGCGGGGACTCCTCTCAATGGTGGAAACTAGCAACGATTATTTCCTGCGGAACGCTGGCGGGCGCGGTCATTCCCGAGCTCGTAAAAGTCTTCACCTCCACCGAATCGCGCCACGTAAGAGAAGTTGTGAGTTCCGCCGAAGAAGGCGGCGCGTCGCTGGGCATCCTCTCCGGGTTCGTAGCCGGCAACTTCTCCGCTTATTACATCGGTTTGGCGATGGTCGTCCTGATGTCGGTCGGCTATCTGATCAGCAACATGGGCCTGGGCGGCCTCATGATCGCAGCCCCGGTCTTCGCCTTCGGTCTGGTAGCGTTCGGCTTCCTCGGTATGGGCCCGGTCACCATCGCCGTGGATTCCTACGGCCCGGTCACTGACAACGCCCAGTCCGTCTACGAACTCTCCCTAATCGAACAAGTCCCCAACATCAAGGCCGAGCTAAAGAAGGACTACAACATCGACGTAAATTTCGAACGCGCGAAGGAAATGCTCGAAGCCAACGACGGCGCAGGCAACACCTTCAAAGCCACCGCCAAGCCCGTGCTCATCGGCACCGCCGTAGTAGGCGCCACTACGATGATCTTCTCCATCATCATGGCGTTAACCCACGGCTTGACCGAAAACGTCAACAAGCTCTCGCTCCTCCACGCTCCGTTTGTTCTCGGCCTGATCACCGGCGGCGCCATGATCTACTGGTTCACCGGTGCCAGCACTCAAGCCGTAACCACTGGCGCCTACCGCGCGGTCGAATTCATCAAAGCCCACATCAAGCTCGACGGCGCGGCCGCCGCCAGCGTCTCCGACAGCAAAAAGGTCGTCGAGATCTGCACCAAGTATGCGCAAAAAGGCATGCTCAACATCTTCATCGCCGTCTTCTTCGCGACGCTAGCCTTCTCGTTCATCGAGCCCTTCTTCTTCATCGGCTATCTATTCTCCATCGCCATCTTCGGCCTCTATCAAGCCATCTTCATGGCCAACGCAGGCGGTGCCTGGGACAACGCCAAAAAAATCGTAGAAGTCGAGCTCAAGCAAAAAGGCACCCCGTTACACGACGCCACGGTAGTAGGCGACACGGTGGGCGACCCCTTCAAAGACACCAGTTCGGTAGCCTTGAATCCAGTAATCAAGTTCACCACCCTGTTCGGCCTGCTAGCGGTTGAACTGGCCGTCCAGCTAACCGCCTCCCAGGGCGAAGGCCTAACCCACATCCTGGCCGCCGTCTTCTTTGCCATTTCCTTCTTCTTCGTCTACCGTTCCTTCTACGGCATGCGCATACGCACCAGCTCGCACTAACCGCAGGCCGAATTCCGTGGGGACGGGGCTTGCTGCGCGCACCTGCGGCGCCTTGCCAAAATCCAGTCCGCCGCACCGCGAAAATGTAGCGGCGCGCTTCGGCGCGTCCCTTCCTTCTTTCTGCCCCCTTCACCACCCAAACGGTCATCCCGAGCAAAGCGAGGAATCTGCTTTTCCCTCCGCCCAACCACGGCGGCAATCCAATCAACCTACCGATCAACATACCGATTGCCCCCGCGCCAAGCATCGTCTACGATACCCGACGGAAAAGGGAGCTCTAAGATGCGCAACTTTCTTCTATCGCTCGTCGCAATCCTCATTCTTCTCGCGCTTCCCAATCACTCCAGTTCCAACGCCAAACCTGACAACTGGCGCCAGCTGTTCGACGGCAAGGATCTCGCTGGATGGAAACACGTAGGTCCCGGCGATGACACCGTGGAAGACGGCCTGATCCGCACGCACGGCGGCATGGGACTCCTCTATTGGACCGCGGAAAAATTCGGAAACTGCCGCATCCGCGTTGTCTACAAAATGCGCGATCACAACGACAACTCCGGTGTCTTCATCCGCATCCCCATCGAACCCCGCGAACCGTGGATGCCAGTTCACTACGGCTACGAAGTGCAAATCGACAACCAGCCCGAAGACGTCAAAGAGGATGAATACCACGTAACCGGCACGCTCTATTCCCTGACCAAGCCTTTAGCCCGCCCGGGCAAACCAGGCCCGGAATGGAACACCATGCTGATCACACTGGACGGCCCCCACACCATCGTCGTCGTCAACGACGTCAAAGTCACCGACTACACCGAAGGCCAACCCGTTCCCGCCCGTAAGTTCGACTTCGAACCGCAACATGGCATCCGCCCCAACGAAGGGTACATCGGCCTCCAGAACCACAGCGACAACGACATCGTCTTCTTCAAAGAAGTCGCCGTCCAACCGCTCCACTAATGCGCCTCGCGCTGCTCTCTCGGTTGTCATCAACCGCCCCGTTCGGCGCCCAACCCATGTGGGCGCGGCACGCGGCGCTCGGTCCCGTCAAACAACCCAACCTCGGTTCCGCATCGAATTTCGCCTTTCGAAATCTTTCGGTTTCTCCAACCAGGAGCCCTAAATGAAAAAAGACCTAACCCGCCGCGAATTCCTCCAACGCACGGCCATAACCGCCAGCGCGATGGCGACCGTGAATTCCATCCTGCTCCACGACGCACGCCTGGATGCCGCTCCCTATCCCGCCGTCCCCGCCAGCGACCGCATTCGCTTCGGCATCATCGGCATCGGCATGCAAGGCTCCGGCCTGCTCCCCAACGCCATCCAACTTCCTGGCGTAGAATGCGTCGCCGCCGCCGACCTCTACGACGGCCGCCACACGCTGGCCCGCGAAATCACTGGCAAGCCCAATCTCCCCGTCACGCGCCACTACCAGGAACTCCTCGACAACAAGGAAATCGACTGCATCATCGCCGCCGTCCCCGATTTCTGGCACAAAAAAGTCGTCGTCGACGCCGTCAGCGCAGGCAAAGACATCTACTGCGAAAAACCCATGTCCCATTCGGCAGCCGACGGCGTAGCCATGGTGAAAGCCGGCAAATCCACCGGCCGCATCATTCAAATCGGCTCTCAGCGAGTCAGCTCGGTAATCTGTGCCAAAGCCAAAGAACTCATCGCCCAAGGCACCATCGGCGACTTGATGCTCGTCGAAGGCTCGATGGGCCGCAACGAGCCCAACGGCGCGTGGGAATATCCGCCGCCTTTCGATCTCTCCCCGCAGAATTTCGATTGGGACGCCTGGCAAAATGACGTTCTCCCCAAGCGCCCGTGGGATCCCGACATGTCCCCAAAATACTTCGCCCGCTGGCGTTGCTGGAAGGAATACGGCACCGGCGTAGCCGGCGATCTCTTGGTCCACCTGGTCAGCGGCGCTTTCGCAATGCTCGGCCTCAACGAAGCACCCGCGCGCGCACAATCGAGCGGCGGCATCCTCCGCTGGAAAGACGGCCGCAACATGCCCGACGTGCTGGCCACGTTGTTCGAGTTCAAATCCACTCCGGCGCCCATTTATTTGCGCTTAAATCTCGGAACGGAAACACAAGAAAACTATCGCTTCCAAGGCTCGAAGGGCCTCCTCGACGTCACCCCAACCACCATCACCTATTCGCCGCAGTCGGGCAAAGACGAAAGCCCCAGCTATTACACCGCCAGCTTTCCCAGAGCCATGCACGAAGAATATGTAAAAAAGTGGCACGCAGATCACGACGCCGTCCCCGGCAAGGAGCCGATCCCCGAAGGCATCAGCTTTAGCAGCGTCTCGTACGACGAACTGAAGCCTCACCTCTGGACTTATTTCCAAGCCGTTCGTTCTCGCGGCTCGGTAACCGAAGACGTAATCTTCGGCCATCACGCCGCCTTAGCCTGCCACATGGCCAACGAATCCTATTTCCGCCACGCCCCCACAACGTGGGACGAAGCCTCTGGCACCTTCAAAACTTGACGCCACTCGATACCACAACCATCACTCTGTTGTTGGGGCACAGCACTGCCTTACCCTGAGTTTCGAAGGGTGTGCCCCAAACGCCCAGCCGCAAGCCCTCCACGGGCAACGTTCTCCAAATCGCTGGTTCTTCAAAATGGAGTCAACTGCAGGGGCGCACTTCAGCGCGACCTAGCGAGCGCCTCGCGAGCCGGTGCCGCTAGCGGCAAACGACTAGGTCCAACCGCTGATTTTTGGAACGGGGATTATTCGGAAGCAGCAATCCGCGCACAAATGCGCTTCTAACTATTCGATCTCACCAATCGCGACGTCACCGTCTTCGTAAACACGCTGCAAAATTCATTGTCCTCGTCGGAACCTTTTCTCTTCGGCGTCTCCGTGATCGTCACGCTCTTGGTTCGAAAATCGATCACCAGCTTGCCCAGCACGCAATCCCGTGCCGAGGTCTGCGCCACCAATCCCGTGCTGTCCCAACGCAGAATGGTATAGTGCACCGGGTTCACATCCAGCCGTGTGAACAGGTTCCCTTCACCGGACAGGTTGGTGCCTTCCGCCACTGCGCACAACGAAATATTCTTATCGCACTCGATCTCCACTTTTGCGGACGGGTCTTTGGGCTTCACCAGGTCCGAGTCGCTTTTCCACTTACCGGTGACCGCAACGTAGTTGTGGTTTGTAATCTTGATCTGTTGGGAGAGGGCAGTGCCGGCAGATACCGACGTAACGAGAAGAAGGGTTAGGACTTGTTTCACCATTCCGGCTCCCTTGGCTCCAGTAACTCTAGAAGAGACGCTTGTCTTCGTAAACTGTACACAAGGTTCATTGTGCTTTAGACCCAAAGGCCTAATCTCTGGTTCTGGTTCTCAATAGTACCAAGGGGCCGGACCTTTAGTTCCGACATGGGCCGATCCAATTCAACGGGCTGTAGCCCCAAAGGAGATGCTCGGACCCCCCGCAATTCCTGCAGTTCCGCCAATTTACTCACGTTCAACGCCGCATCCGTATCGGCTTCGTGTGCTCGAAGGCCCCGCAGGTCCGCCATCCGTCCGATGTCTTTTCCAGGCGCTGCGATACCTCATATCCGCAGCCTCGCACCGGGCATACCCAGAATCGAACTCGCAAATTTGTCACGAAATCCTCAACGTATAGCCAGTGCCGGTCATCCTTCTCGCACAGGCAAAGCCCTTCCTGCCCATAAAACGCGTCCCGCGCGGCTACATTTCCTTCCTCCGGCAACCGGTAATAGCCATTCTCCAACGAATACACGACCGGGCACCCCGGCCAATTGCACCGGTACGCATTTCCGCCCGGACGAAAACTCATCCGCAAATGGTCCACCGGACAATGGATAACGGGCGGTGGCAAATAGAGACCCTTGTTCGGCAACATGGACGTCCCCGGCCCCTAGTATAAGTCCGCCGTGGCAGCCGAATACTCCAAGTACAGTCCCTCTTTCATGTTGGTAACGGCACGCCGCCCGGCGTGACTCACAGGTAGCGGCCGCCTCCGCTTGCCCAGAGCCCCGAGGGTGGCAGGCGCTTTTTTCCTACCGACTCGAACCCTGACTCAAACCCGACCCATACCGCTCACCCGACCCCACCAAGTTTTCGATGCTTTCCACCGGCTGAATGCCGCCCCGCGCTCCCACCGCCATGCAGTTCAATGCCGCCGCTGCGCACGCAAAATCCAATTGTCTCTGTAGCGGCCAGTTTTGCAGCAGCCCGTAAATAAATCCTGCATGAAAAATATCCCCGGCTCCAATCGAGTCCACCACCTTCACCCGATACGCCGCCGCTTGCCAAAATCTAGTCCCATCCCAAGCCAGCACGCCTTCCTCGCCCAAAGTCGCCGCGGCCAAAACGCACTCATACTTTTTCTTTACTTCAGGCAAGGCCTTCCGCAGATCCGTTTCTCCCGTCAACCGACCAGGTATATCTCTGCTGGCCACAAAATAATCCAGCTTCGGTAGCAATTCCTCCACACCGGGATAAAGTTCATCCAAATCCGCGACCACCGGCACGCCTGCCTCGCGAGCCCAACCCGCAGCCACCGCCGCCGCAGCCGTATCGTGTCCGTCCACGTGCAATACGCGCGCGTCCACTACCCATTCGCGCTGCAACTCCGCAGGCCGCAGCGCCAACCGCTCATCCCTCTTCCAAAGAACGGTCCGCTCGCCCGTGTCATCCACCAAAATAAACGCCTGCTGGCTCGGGCATCCTTCCGCAGTAATGAGATGCGCCTCGACACCTAGCCGATCAAACTCTTCGCGATGCAGCGCCCCCGCCGCATCATCGCCAACCTTCCCAACGTACCGCGTCCGCAATCCCCACGTCTGGCAAGCCGCCACCGCCGACGCCACCTGTCCTCCGGGCAAAACACTCGCCGACCGAAACGCCACCTTCGCTCCCCGCGCCGGATACTCCGGCACCGGAATAATCGTATCCGTAGCGTTCAACCCAACTCCGACCACATCCACCACCGGTGATTTCGCCATTCCCTCTCAATCCGAACCGACATTCTCAGCTTCTTCCGCGCCCGCGCCGTTTCCTCCCTTTCTTAGGAGTTCGCATCCTTCATCGTTTCCTCAGCAGTCGCGCCCTTCCCATCGTTTCTTCGGCACTCGCGCGATTACAATTGTCATCCCGAGCGGAGCGAAGGATCTGCTTTTCCTCTGCCTTCGTTGTAGGCGCGCAGGACTCCTGCGCCCATCTCGGCAAAATCACTCAAACTCGTGGTCGCCGCCGCTAATCCCATCTCGGCTCCCATGAAGCACCCGCCGCTCACTGAAATCGCGTAGTCCGCCAAATCACAACCCCGCAAGCCACCAACATCCCCAAACTCACCACACTCAAAATCAGCGCCGGCCCCCAGTGCAAAGCCATCTGCGGGACCCGCGCCATAGACCCAAACACCACAAACACGCCCGTAGCGCCTGCGATCAACACCCAGTCCCATCCACTCCGCGCAGGGGCGATTTCCCCAACCGAGCTCCGCCCTTCCATCCGCGCCTGCACATGATCCGCAGCAACTCTGTACCGCTCGCCCTCGCGATGAGCCGCTTCTCTCCAGCGAAGCTGCTCGGCTCCGGTCGCCGAAGAAAACGCGATCGCCCCTACCCCCAGCATCATCAACAACGATCCACCCACTACCTGCACATAAATCGACGCCCCGCGCCCGTGCAATTCCCCGAAAACAAAAACGCCCCAAAGTAATCCCCAAACCTGATTCGAATTCGACAGCGGAATCCCCCGGCTGATTCCCACATACTTCGCCGCATACTGCTGAAACAAATCCCCGATCACCCAAACAAACCCTCCGAGCATCAACCAAAACAAAACCTCTCGCGCATCCACCAGCTGATGCCACAGACCCGCGGCCCCTGTGAAGCTAATCGCCAGGCTCCCCATCATCCCCACTTCGCCAAACGTAAAAAACGTCACGAACGACAGCGGGTTCATCCCCGTCAAATACGCCTTGCGGTAAGGGATATACATCGTTCCCCACAAAATGCCCGCCCCCAGTGCTGCCGCCACGCCGCGTATAGCATGTGAAGCCGGACCCGCCGCAGCCGACGCCGAAGCCGCCGTCAACATCCACGCCCCGAAGCACATCACCAAGACACCGCCGACCACGCCAATCCATCTCTGCCAACCAGCCTGCCGCAACTCGTTGAAAAAAATAAATCCCCACAGAATCGCCAGCAAGCTATTCGAATTCCACAGCGGAAACGCGACACTCAATCCCACATCCCGAATCGCAAAAATCGTCAACGTATTAGCCACCGCCCAGATACACCCGGCCAGCACCGCCCAGATAATCAAGTGCGGCGCCCGTCGCACATCGGCCCGAATCGAAGAGGTTCCCAAGATCAAGGCAGGCACGCTCCAGCGCGCCAGAAAAACTCCCATCACCATAATCAGCGAAATCACCACCGGCGAAATTCCGACCGACACCAATTTCGTCGGCGCCTCTGCGGCCCCAAGCCAAGCCCCCGCCGTAAATCCCGACAAGATACCCACAACGCGCAGCTTCCGCGCCCGCGAAGCCACCGCATCCAAAGCCGACATCGACGAACTCAAAACCGTTTCCATATTCAGCGCAAATTTCCGCGATCCGACCGACTCCCTGGAGGCGCGCAGCACCGTTGTGCCCCAAACGCCCAGGCTGCAAGTCTGCGGCAGAAATGTGGGGGGCACGCTTCAGCCCAGCGAGCCGGTCCCCTTTTACCGAATAACTCTCAACAAAACCAGTCCCGCAAACAACACCACCACCGGCACCCAAAACTGCACATCGGTCAAAACGCTAACCAACAAACTCCGCTCGTTCTCCATCGCCAACCCTTTCGCGCGCACTGAAAAACGCCGCACGGGAGGATACCACCTCTCGCCAACGTCTTCGCCAATTTAAGGTAATCTAGTCACTACACGCCATGCCCGGCCATCAAACAAACGCGATCAATCCCGCGCTTCACTCTTTCGCACCCGCGAGTCGACGCTCCGTTTTTCGATTCCTTTACGTCCTCTATGTCCTTTGCCTCCTGTCCTTCCCCTCTCTCGCCCAAGACGCCCTCCCGTCCAAGCCCCAAGGCTACGTCAACGATTTCGCCAACGTCCTCAACCAACCCACCCGCGACGAACTCACCACTCTGTGCACCGAAGTCGACCAGAAAGCCCACGCCCAAATCGCCCTCGTCACCGTCCCCACCACCAACGGTCGGCCGATCGAGGATTACACCATGGACTTGGCCACCAAGTGGGGCGTCGGCCCGAAGCAATCCAATCGCGGCGTCCTTATCCTCTTCGCCGTAAACGACCACAAATACTGGACCCAAGTCGGTTACGGCCTCGAGCCCATCCTGCCCGACGGCAAGGTTGGAGGCTTCGGACGCGAAGCCGTTCCCATCCTGCGTCAAGGCAACTACAACGCCGCGCTCCTCCTGATGACGCGTCGCATCGCCGACGTCATCGCCCAAGACGCCGGGGTATCGCTGAGCGGCCAGCCACAACTCCGCGAGCGCCCACAACAAGACCACACTCTCAGCGGACCGGCCACTCTGCTCCTGGTTCTGTTCGTAATCGGAATCATTTACGTAATGATGAAGAGTGGCGGCTCCTCCGGTCGCGGCGGCCGTGGCGGGGGCGGCAGCGCCTGGTGGATCGCCCCGCTCATCGCCAGCAACATGGGCCGCGGAGGCTGGGGCGGCGGAGGCTTCGGTGGCGGCGGTTCGGGCGGTGGTGGCGGCGGATTCGGAGGGTTCGGCGGCGGCTCCTTCGGTGGCGGCGGTGCCGGCGGAAGCTGGTGAATCCGTGTAGCCGCCGGGCTGCAGCCCAGCGAACGCCGTGGCCGGTCTTCAGACCGGCCGGTTGGATATACTCTATGTATTACTCGGAAGCTGTCGTCTTGAGCGAAGTGAAGAATCCTAGCGATCCATGCTTGAGCTTCTTGCTTGGGTGACAGGCTTTTAGCACCGATCGCCACTTCCTGGCGATGTACGCTACGATACTCGGAACAAAAACCTAGGCGCTCCCGGCAAGCACAAGAGAAAAATGGAAGCCAAGCTCACAGAATTAGTCAATCGCCTGCAAGCCGCCGCAAAAGGCAATCTCCAGGCGGTCACTCTCTACGGCTCCGCGGTCACCGCGGAATTCCGCGAAGGCCACTCCGACCTGAACGTCCTGTGCTTGGTAAAGCAAGCCACGGCCTCCGATCTAGAGACCCTTCACGGAGTGGCCGAGTGGTGGACCCAAAAAGGCAATCATCCCCCGCTGATTTTCACTCGCGAAGAGCTAAGCCGCTCCGCCGACGTCTTCGCCATCGAACTCCTCGACATGAAATCCCGCCACCGCATCCTTTTCGGCGAAAATTTCCTGAACACCCTGGAAGTCCCGCTCAATCTGCATCGCCTCCAGGTCGAGCGCGAACTCCGCACCAATTGGATTCGTCTTCGCCAGGCCATTCTGGCTGCCCCGCTCGACAAAAAATCTCACCTGGGCATCATGACGCAATCGCTCTCGACGTTCTGCGCCCTGTTCCGGCACGCACTATTCGCCCTGGGTCAATCAATGCCCGCTACCAAGCGCGAAGCAGTAGCCGCCACAGCCGCTCTCACCACCGCCGACCCGACCGCCTTCAACTCGCTGCTCGATCTACGCGAAGGAAAGAAAAACAAAGACGCCATCGATGTAGAAGCAGCCCTGCGCTCCTATCTAGCTTTCGTAGAAGCGGTCACCAACGAAGTAGACCGCCGCTTGGCCAAGCCATGAAATTCGGAGCCCAACCAAAACACAAATCGGTTTTGCCCCTTGTAGGAGCTGGGCTTGCCCGGCCCGGCGTCAACACCGTCAGACCGTCCACTATGGAACGCGGCCTCTTAACAATTTCGGGCACGGTGTCAATCCATCTGTTCACTCGAATTGCAATGTTTTCGGAGGCAACGCAATGAAGCAAGTCCTGGCCGTAGTCGTGGTCCTCGTGGTGATCGCGCTAGCGATAGGCGGTATGTACGTGGGCCGCAAAAATCAAATGGTGACCCTGGACGAGCAAGTCAAGTCCAACTGGGCCCAGGTGGATGTAGTCCTGCAACGCCGCGCCGATCTGATCCCCAACCTGGTCGAAACGGTAAAAGGCTTCGCCGCCCATGAAGAAACCGTCTTCGGCGACATCGCCAAAGCTCGCTCCGCCCTGATCGGCGCAAAGACCCCGTCCGACAAAATCGCCGCCAACGGCCAGCTCGACGGCGCCCTAAGCCGCCTGCTCGTCGTCGTCGAAAATTACCCCCAACTCAAATCCAACGAAAATTTCCTACGCCTGCAAGATGAACTGGCCGGCACCGAAAACCGCATCGCCGTGGAACGCAAGCGCTACAACGATTCCATCCAGGCCTACAACACCTACATCGGCCTGTTCCCCAACAGCATCTTCGCCGGCTGGGCCGGCTTCCACCGCAACGAAGCCTACTTCCAAGCGAGCCCGGCTTCCCGCGAAGCTCCCAAAGTCCAATTCCCCGCCGCCAACCCGTAATCCCTGGTTGCAGCGTATGTTGGCCGTGGTTCGGAGCGCGCTTCATCGCACCCGTCCGTTGTCCGTTGAAGGGTCGCAGGACTTTACCCTGAGCTTTGAAGGGAGCGCCTTGACTTGCCCCGGCGAATGCGCGAAGCCGTACGTAGGTCGATTGAGTCCGAGAGGAAAGAATTTCTTAAGAGACGGTCGAGAGCGATCCATGAAGCCGAAGGACCAGTGCTCAGCGCAGTAGAACGTCAAACTCCGAAACGCACAAATCTTCCTCAGAGAGCGCCGCAAACTCCCTGGCCATCTTTCGCCGCGGGGTCGGCAACGTCTCCCAGCGCATCCTGCGCACCACTTCCGGCTCGAACCCGACTTCTCGAAACAGTCGCAGCAGTTCCAAATAACGAAGGCGATTGGTGTAGAACCGGGACTTCGCCATGAACGACGACTCCCAGATCCGCCGGCTAAACCGCAGGTCGTTCAGCTTTCCGCCGATGATGTCCCGTATGGGCACCCGGTGCGAGCCCACGCCGTCGGCGCGTTGAATGCGCCGCAACTCTCGCAGAAAAGCTACAAAGTCTTTGCGCCGCACATACGGCAGAACGGCATTGGACCACACGTAATCCACCGACCCGGACGGAATCTTTTGAAGCGAGGCCACGCCGTCGGTCAGGTACTCCGCCCCTATCACTTTCGAGACATCGTCCATGTTTCTGCAGTGATCCAGGTTAGGAGGGTGCAGCCCCAACCCGCGCAAGTGAGATTCCATCTGGCGGTAGACCGCGAGATCTGTAGATGCACAAAACTCGGCGTCCACCAGGAAAGTTCGCGCAGCTCCCAGGGTTCGGGCAATCAACGCCGAGCACAACGAATCCCCTGGGCCCAGCTCCATTCCTACAAAGTTATCGGCTTTTCGGGCGAATTGGGCTCCGTCGAAATGCCGGCGAAAAATCGCCATGGCATACTCGGGGCGGTCCATCCCGCCTTGCTTGAACAACCCAATCTTTTCCCAGAATTGATACGGAAAAGGCAGGCGAGCCAGCACGAGCTTGGCAGCGATCTTCAGCTGCCAAGGAACGCTCTGCATGTGGCGCATAACACCGCCTCTTACCAAAGCCCTTAGGTCAAAACGGAGTCGGCCACAGAGCCATTCTACAAAGGCAAACTGCAAGCCCTCAATGGACCCATAGCATCAAAGATTCAGTACCCGGGTTGTGGAACTACAAAGGGGACACTCTGCAGCAAGACTCCAAGAGCTGGGTACTGAACTCTCGATGTCTGTTAGACGCATCGCGAAAGACGGAGGTTGCGGTTGGACGAAAATCGTCCTCACATTTCCCAACTTTCGCGCGAATCGCGAGCTGTTCAACTCGTTTCTATCACCGAATTGAGCTGTACACAAAGAAAAATGGCGCCAGCAATCCGGCTGGCTCAAGCACCAAGCGCCTAGTTCGCTCCACTTTGTGCGCTGAGGTTGGCATGTTTCTGCTCGGTCGCGTTCTTGCGCGTGTTGGTCGCACCCGTATAACTCACGCGCCAGATCGAGTTCGAGCCGTCGTCGGTTACCAGCAGCGAGCCATCCGGAGCTACGGTAACACCCACGGGCCGGCCCCAGACGTGTCCATTGTCCACTGCAAAACCGGTCACGAAGTCCTCATACTCGCCGCTGGCGTGATCGGTCTGATGCATCGGCACGCGGATCACTTCATACCCCGCGCGCACCGATCGATTCCACGAGCCATGCTCGGAGGCGAAAATGTCCCCGCGATATTCCGCTGGGAATTCCGAGCCCTCGTAAAAGAGCATCTCGAGCGAAGCATAGTGCGGCTGCAGCAGCACATCCGGAACAAGGACCTTGTCCTTTAACTCCGGATGTTTGCCAGAATGCCGCGGATCCTGATGGTCGCCGATGTAATACCACGGCCAGCCGTAAAAGCCGCCTTCCTCGACATGCGTGATGTAGTCGGGCACAAGGTTGTCGCCCAAGCCGTCACGCTCGTTGACCGAGCACCACAAAACGCCGGTCTTGGGTTGGATGGCCAGCCCGCCTCCGGCATTGCGAATTCCGTAGGCGTAGACCCGCATCCCAGTTCCATCGGGAGTAAACTCCAGAATGTCCGCGCGGTTTTTCTCGCCGGGCGTGGTGTCGGGATCATCGACGTTGGACGCCGATCCGACGGCGACAAACATTTTCTTGCCGTCCGCTGTGAACTGCACATCGCGCGTCCAGTGGCCCCCGCCGAATGGCAGGTCCGCCAGGTGTTGCGCCGGCCCCGTCGCTTGCAAATCTCCGTTTTTGTACGGAAAGCGAACCACGGAATTGGTGTTTCCCACATAAACCCACTGCGGGTTATCACCGGCGGGATAAAAGGCGATGCCATAGGGACGGTTGAGTCCGGTAGCAAAGACGCTTGTTTGCTTTGGTTTGCCATCCGCCGTGATGCCCCGGAACACTTTGATTTTTCCGCTGCTGCTCTCGGCCAGGAAAAAATCTCCGTTAGGAGCGGTGCGGATAAGTCGCGGATTATCGAGTCCCGTTGCATAGAGCTGCACGGTAAAACCTGCCGGAGCCTTCGGCCAGGCACCCTCAGGCCGTGCAACCAATTCAGGCCCATTATTCGCCGTGTCGGTGGCATACGGCGCGGGAAGATCCTTGACCTCGATCTTCCGAATGGTCCCCGGCTTCTCAAAGCGAAAATCGATGAACGGAGGTTGCGGTTGAGGCGCATTCGTCGTTACCGGCGTGTATTTGGTCAACGGAGCAGAGCTTGTTGCCGCAACCGCAGAATTCTTAAGTGACTTCACAAAAGAAACCAGCTGCCACCGTTGCTGTTCCGGCAGCATGCCCCAAGCAGGCATGCCGTTACTCACCGATCCGGTGGTGATGAACCAGAACACCTCGCCGTCAGACACGGTTTGCACAGCCCCTTGGGTAAGCGGCGGAACGTTACCGGTTCCCTGTCCATTCGCCCCATGGCACCCCACGCAATACGTCGCGTACAGTTTGCCTCCCGCGGTGACGGCCGCGTCTTGTTTCGCGTACGGGTTACTCTGCTGCGCGCTGGCCGTGGGCGCATTGTGAAAATGAGCGTCCTGCGCCGCCAGCCGCGAAACCAGAAGGCCTGGGATGGCGGATATTGCCGCGATAATAAGGTACGAGCGGGCACTGACTCTGGCTCTCAAGTTTTCCTCCACGCACGGTTGCTGAACGTTGGCATCCTAACCGGGATACACGGTTGGATGAAAGCGCGGTGGTTCCGGTTCCATTTCGAGGCCTGGGTCCACTCTGCCAGGGTTCGGGAGGGAGGGGATAAATTCTTAAATAGCTGCCAGCGCCGCATTGGTCCGCTTGTCGCCCCTCAACGAAACACCCGACCGACCACAGCCGTATTACTATCGTAACGACCCCAAGATGCCCACAAACCAGACCTCCGGCCACGGCCGAGAACAACCCCGGGAACAGCCGCTGATTCAGGCGCAAAACGTTTCGCGGCAATACAAGCTGGGCGAAGCCGTCATCGCCGCTGTGAACGACGTGTCCCTGGAGATTCGGGCGGGCGAATTCGTGGCCCTGCTGGGTAGCTCTGGGTCCGGCAAGTCCACCTTTCTCAACCTCTTGGCGGGACTTGACCGCCCCACCTCTGGGGCTATTCATGTGCGCGGGCGCAACCTGGCGGCGATCGATTCCGCGGAGCTGGCCCGCTATCGTCGCGATACCGTTGGCATGGTGTTTCAATCTTTCAACCTGCTTCCTCGCATGACCTTGGAAGAAAACATCGAGCTGCCCTTGCGGCTCGCGGAAGTGGACCGCGGGGAGCGTGAAGGCCGCGTCGCAGCGGCGCTGGAACACGTGCGGCTGGGCGCGCGACGACGGCACCGCCCCAGCGAATTGTCGGGCGGCGAACAGCAACGCGGCGCGCTGGCGCGGGCGCTGGTCAACCGCCCGTCTATTCTGTTCGCCGACGAGCCCACCGGTAATCTTGACAGCGTGAACGGCGAGCAGATTCTCCTGCTGCTGCGCGAGATTCAATCCACTTTGGGCATGACCATCATTATGGTCACCCACGAGCGCCCGCTGGCCGAGCGTTTCGCCAATCGCATCGCGGTGCTCTCGGACGGGCGACTCATAAGCGACACGGCGCAATCACCCGAAAACGTGGGAACTGGACTTCGGAGGTCAGTGTGAGAACTCGCAGAATCGGACCTCAGCGGCTACCGCCGGAGCGAGACGGAGCGATAACGGCACGGCTGAAACCGTGCCCCCCCGTTATTGCTTCGACCTTACGATTGAACAGGCTGCCGCAAAATGCCAAGAGGGTCTCTTCAGGGGCTAAAGCCCATCGAAAGCAATCGCTTTATGTCGGAGCCAAAGATCCGATCCCTCTCAAGGACCGACTATTTCGGCTTGCCGTGAAACCGTGCCTTCCTGTTGTTGCCTCGAAGGTGCGGCTCGACAGGTTGCGGGAAGATGCGGAGATTGGTTGGTTCGCCGGGGCTGACGCCGGGCGGGGCATGCCCCGCCCCTACAGGACAGTACCCTACAGGAGAGTAGAGGTAGCGCCACGGCTAAGGCCGTGCCCCATCGTCGGATCGGCTTTTCGGCTACGCGAATGCCCGGGCGCGCGATCATGAACGGGCGCGATTTGACCGAGTTGGCGTTTCGCAATTTGCGCGAAGCAATTCTGCGCAATTCGTTGACCACGCTGGGCGTGGCTGTTGGCGTTGCTTCGCTCGTCGCGATGCTTTCGCTTGGAGTCGGACTGCAAACATTGGCGAACCAGCGCCTGAACAAGTCTGGCTTGTTCGACGCCGTCTTCGTGTCTTCAAAGCGTGGCATGCGTTTCATGGGCGGCGACGGGCCGCGCCCGACCGCCAAAAAGTCTTCCAATCCCGAAGACGCCAAGGTGCTCGACGAGCCATCCCGCGAGGAGATGGTGAAACTCCCTAACGTAGTCGAGGTCTACCCACAAATCCGCTTCTTGGCTGAAGTTCGTTTGAATGGCGCAAGCTATTCCACAAATGTCCTGGGATTGCCGGACTCCGATCGAGCCAATGGCACATTCGACGGCATTTCCGGCAAAGCGTTTTCGTCGCCCATCGCCGACGAAGCCATTTTGCAATCCGAACTGGCCAAAGACCTTTCGCCACAGCCGGCCACGCTCATTGGAAAGGAGATCGTTCTGCGGTACGCGCGCCGCCACGAAACGTCTTCCGCGGAAGTAGCCAACGAAAAAGATATCGACCAGCAGATGGACGACATGCTGTCTGGAGGCATCTCGATCGTGTCGCAAGACAAGAAGCTGCGAATCGCCGGAATCATCGATACCGACCCTTCCGCCGGATTTGGAGGCGGAGGCCGGGTATTCATCCCGCTGCGCGTAGCCGAAGATCTTCAGCCCGCGCAACCGAACGACGTGCAGGAATTAGTCCGCACAAAGGGCTCGACAAAGCCTGCTTACATGCAGCTGACTGTCCGCGTGAAATCTCCGAAGGACGTCCTCAAAGTGGAAGAAGCCATCAAGAAAATGGGATTCAATACCTTTTCGTTGCTGGATGCCACGCGCAATCTCCGGCTGATCTTTACCGTCTTCGATTTGTTCTTAGGATTGTTCGGAAGCTTGGCGCTGACCGTCGCTTCGCTCGGCATCATAAATACACTGGTGATGGCAATCCTCGAGCGGCGCCGTGAAATCGGCGTGCTGAAAGCGCTGGGCGCGACCGACCGCGACGTGCGCAGCCTGTTTTTCGCCGAAGCCGGTGCGATGGGTTTGCTCGGCGGGATCGCGGGCGTAACTCTTGGTTGGCTGATCGGCGCGGCGTTGACCTGGGGTACTACCATTTACCTACGGCGACAGGATCTGCCCGGAGTGAAAATCTCCTACGTACCATGGTGGCTAGCCGCGGGGGCCATTGGTTTTGCGGTGGTCGTCAGCTTGCTCGCAGGCCTGTACCCTGCGGGCCGCGCGGCGCGGCTGAATCCTGTGGAAGCTTTGCGGTACGAGTAAATCATGGCTCTCAAAGAGCCTGCCTATCACCATGCGGAAGCGTAACCAAGATTACCGGGAGCTCGGCGCGGAGCATCCCAAACTGGCGATGCACATCTCCCTTTCCTGAACATCGCGACCGAATTGCGAACATTGCCACGCGCTCGGCACTCGCCGACAGCGGGCGGCACCTCAAGGCCCGGAATTCCCTGGTAGGGTCAGAGCACCGCTGTGCCCCAGTTGAGCAACCAAGGCAACTGCTCGGCTCAAACCGGGTTTGCGCTTTGGTCGAACGGAAGGCCGACGTAATTTTCCGCCAGTGCGGTCGCGGCCGCCCGCGAGCTCGTAACGTAATCGAGTTCCGCCAAATGAAGGTGGCGCTGGAAACTGTCTTCGTTTGGAAAACGGTGCAACATCGAAGTCATCCACCACGAGAAACGCTGGACTTTCCATACGCGGCGAAGACAGGTATCGGAGTAGCGATCCAATCCTTCGCTCGAGCCGCCTTTGTAGAAATCGACCAGCGCGCGCGTCAAGACCCGAACGTCGGCCACCGCAAGGTTTAGTCCCTTCGCCCCGGTTGGCGGAACGATGTGCGCGGCGTCGCCGAGCAGAAACAGCTTGCCGTGGCGCATCGGTTCGGCGACGAAGCTGCGCATCGGCGTGATGCCCTTCTGCAACACGGGGCCGTCGACGAGCTTCCAACCGTCGCGGGTCGCCATGCGGGTGCGGAGTTCGGTCCAGATGCGGTCGTCGGACCACTCGGCGATGTTTTCTTCGGGATCGCACTGCAGATACAGACGCGAAATTTCCGGCGAACGCATGCTCAGCAGCGCGAAACCGCGCTGGTGATAGGTGTAGATCAGCTCGTGCGACGCCGGGGCAACTTTCGCGAGAATGCCGAGCCACCCGAACGGGTACACGCGCTCGTGCACGCGCAAAACGCCGGCGGGCATGGCGGGACGGCAAATGCCGTGAAAGCCGTCACAACCGGCGATGAAATCGCACTCGAGCGTTTGGGTTTCGCCTGCACGCTGGAAACGAATTTTCGGCTTTGCGTCGATGTCGTGAACGCTGATCGCTTCCGCTTCGAAGAAAATTTCGCTGCCGGCAGCGACCCGCGCAGCGACCAGGTCTTTGATGACTTCATGTTGCGCGTAAACGGTGATGGATTTGCCGCCGGTCAGGTCGGCGAAGTCGATGCGATGGCCGGCGCCACCGAAGCGCAACTCGATTCCGTGATGCACCAGGCCTTCGCGCTGCAGCCGAGCGCCTACGCCGGACTCGATCATCAGATCGGCTGTGCCCTTCTCGAGCACGCCGGCACGGACGCGATGCTCGATGTATTCCTGCGCGCGGCTTTCGAGAACTACGGATTCGATTCCCTGCAAATGGAGCAAGTGCGCGAGCATCAGCCCCGCAGGTCCCGCTCCGATAATTCCGACTTGAATTCGCATCCTGTACACGCAGACCAACCGCACACGGCACGATAATCGGACACGCCTCTACGCCAATCTTTGACGATGTTACTATAGGCGTTCGCAACAGGTCGCACTACGAACATGGAAATAGCATATATATGTGACGGTATTCGCACGCCTATCGGACGATACGGCGGAGCACTGGCTAGCGTGCGAACCGACGACCTCGCGGCGATTCCGATTGCGGCGCTGATACAGCGGAATCGCGGCGTCGACTGGGGTGCGCTGGACGACGTGATCTACGGATGCGCGAATCAGGCTGGCGAAGACAATCGAAACGTGGGACGCATGGCGCTGCTGCTGGCGGGACTGCCGAAGGAGGTGCCCGGTTCGACGGTCAATCGCTTGTGCGGGTCGAGCATGGATGCGGTAGCGGCGGCGGCGCGCGCGATCAAGAGCGGCGAAGTGGATTTGGTGATCGCCGGCGGAGTGGAGAGCATGTCGCGGGCGCCATTCGTGATCGGGAAAGCGGACGCCGCGTTTTCGCGGTCGATGAAGCTTGAAGATACGACGCTGGGGTGGCGTTTCGTGAATCCGCTGCTGAAGGCCAAGTATGGAACGGATTCGATGCCGGAAACCGGGGAGATCGTCGCGGAGGAATATCACGTTTCGCGGGAAGATCAAGATGCCTTCGCGTTGCGCAGCCAACAGCGGGCCGCCGAGGCAATTCTTAGCGGGCGGCTGGCGGAAGAAATTTTGGGCGTGCCGATTCCGCAGAAAAAGGGCGAACCGGTTTTGGTGCGCGAAGATGAGCATCCGCGTCCAGATACCACCCTTGCGGCGCTGGCGAAATTGAACGGCGTGGTGAAGCCTGGCGGCACGATTACGGCCGGCAACGCTTCCGGTATCAATGATGGGTCTTGCGCGTTGTTGCTGGCTTCGGAAGCGGCGGTGCGCAAACATGGATTGACTCCGCGGGCGCGCGTGGTGGCGAGCGCGGTTGCCGGCGTTGCGCCACGGGTGATGGGCATGGGACCTGTGCCGGCGACGCGGAAGGTTTTGGCGAAAAGCGGACTGTCGATCGGGCAGATGAATGTGATCGAATTAAACGAGGCGTTTGCGTCACAGGCGTTGGCGGTGTTGCGGGAGTTGGGAGTGGCGGATGATGCGGCTCACGTGAATCCGAATGGTGGGGCGATTGCGCTGGGGCATCCGCTGGGGGCGAGCGGGGCACGATTGGTGACGACGGCGATGTACCAGTTGCGGCGGACCCAGGGACAGCATGCGTTGTGCACGATGTGCATTGGCGTGGGGCAAGGGATTGCGGTGATATTGGAGCGGGTGTAGGACTTTAGATGGTTATGGGCGCGCTTTGTTGGAGTTTCTGGCAGACATGGGGGTCGCGCGTGCAACGTAGTTTTGTTTTGCGCCTGAGGTTTGTCTAAAGCCCGCCCTCTGAAGAGGGCGGCTACAGCATATGCAACTGCTCAATTCGTTGTTTCGCTCGGAAGATGTTGAGAAGGCGTGGTCGGATCGGTCGTGCTTGCAAGGCATGCTTGATTTCGAGGCGGGCTTGGCTCGGGCGGAGGCGCGAGCCGGCGTAGTCCCTTCCTCGGCTGCGGCAGCGATCGCGGCCAAATGCAAAGCGGAACTGTTCGACGTCAGTGAGTTGGCTCGCGGCGCAAAGCTCGCGGGCAATATTGCCATTCCGCTGATCAAAGCGCTGACCGCTTTGGTGGCTCAGAGCGATAAGGATGCGGCGCGCTACGTTCATTGGGGCGCTACGAGCCAGGATGCGATCGACACCGGCTGTGTTTTGCAATTGCGGCAGGCGTTGAAGATTATTGCGAGCGATCTGGATCGATTGGCGGACGGGCTCGCGGAGCTTGCGACCAAACATCGTTCGACGATAGTTGTGGGCCGCACCTGGATGCAGCAGGCGCTGCCAACCACGTTTGGCGCGAAGGTGGCCGGTTGGCTGGATGCCGTCGATCGGCATCGCGAACGATTGCGCGAGACGCGACGCCGCGCGCTGGTGCTGCAATTCGGTGGGGCTGTCGGCACGCTGGCGGCTCTGGGCCCGGGTGGCGTTGAAGTCGCTAGCAATTTGGTCGAAGAGCTTGCGCTTGGGTTGCCGGAGATTCCGTGGCACAGTCATCGCGACCGCGTGGCCGAAGTTGCAACCAGTCTAGGGTTGTGCGTCGGTACGCTTGGAAAAATCGCGAAGGATATTTCGCTGCATTCGCAGACCGAGGTTGCGGAAGTTTTCGAACCGGCGGAGAAGAATCGCGGCGGATCTTCGACCATGCCGCACAAACGGAATCCGGTGGCGTCCGCAGTCGTGTTGTCTGCGGCCATGCGCGTGCCCGGGCTGGTAAGCGCGATGCTGACGGCCATGGTTCAGGAACACGAGCGCGGGCTAGGCGGATGGCACGCGGAGTGGGAGACTTTGCCGGAGATTGTTTCGTTGAGCGCGGGTGCGCTGCACCTGATGGCGGAGGTTATCCCGAAACTTGAAATTGATGCGGAAAGGATGCAGGAGAATCTGGAGGCCACGCGGGGATTGATTTTTGGGGAAGCTGTCTCGATGGCTTTGGCGGAGAAAATGGGTAAGGCGGCGGCGCACGAGCTCGTCGAAGGGGCTTGCCAGAAAGCGCGGAACGAGAAGCGGCATCTTCGCGACGTCCTTCTTTGCGATGAGCAAGCCAAATTGCAGCTTTCGGCGGTTGATCTCGATGAGCTTTTTGATGCCCGAAAATATTTGGGGGTGGCGGAGGGGTTTGTTGATCGAGTAGTGGCAGCGAGCAGGCGCGGCGAATGAGAAGGCAGGGCGCGGCAAAGGTTCAGATCGTCGGGCAGGTTCTTAGCGCGGGCAGTGCCGGGCGGAGCAAGCCCCGCCCCTACAAACGCGCACGATCGAAAGGCATGCCTGCCTGCTGAATGTGAGGGAATATGGCGTTTGCTGAACTGAAAGATGTGCGGATGCGCTACGAGGTCGCGGGGCCGGAGGGTGCGCCGGCGTTGATGTTCTCGAATCCGCTGGGGACGGATTTGTCGGTGTGGGATGCGCAGGCCGTGGAGTTCGCCAAGAAGTATCGCGTGGTGCGGTACGACAAACGCGGACATGGGCAGTCTTCCGCGCCGCCCGGTCCTTATACCATCGAACTGTTATCGCGCGATGAGCTGGCGCTCCTCGATTTTCTGAAAATCGACAAAGCGCACTATTGCGGGTTGTCGATCGGCGGGCAGACGGGGATGTGGCTGGGTGTGAACGCGCCGGAACGGCTGAATAAATTGGTGCTGAGCAATACGGGAGCGCGGATCGGGACAGCAGAAAGCTGGAACAAACGCATCGACGCGGTTCGCAATGGCGGGACGAAAGCGGTGGCGGACACGGTGATCGAACGATGGTTTACATTTGATTTTCGCACTTCGGAGCCGTTGGAAGTGTCACGCGTGCGAAGGTCGCTGGAGCGGGCGGACACGGCTGGTTATGTGGCGTGCTGCGAGGCGTTGCGGGAATTTGATTATCGGGAAAAAGTGAAGGCGATTCGCGTACCGACGCTGGTGATCGCCGGGACTCACGATCCGGCGGCGACGCCGCAGGACGGGCGCTATCTGGCAGAACATATTGCTGGTGCGCGATTTGTGGAGCTAGATGCTTCACATATATCGAACATTGAGGCGCGGGAGTCGTTTACGGCAGAGCTTGGGGCTTTTTTGGCGCCGTGAACGATAAGCACTTGGCGGGGCTTCGGGGGTCGGTCCGGGCAAGCTGGGGCACAGCGGTGCTGTGCCCCACAAGACCTGCGACGATTTTCCGGCGCGTGTGAAGGAGAGTGTCAATGGATGAAAAGAAGAGATACGAGCAGGGGATGAAGGTGCGGCGCGAGGTGTTGGGGGATGCGCATGTGGACCGGTCTTTGCAGCGGCGCGATGCGTTCAATGAGGAGTTTCAGGATTTGATTACCCGATACGCGTGGGGCGAGATTTGGAGCCGACCGGGATTGCCACGGCAGACGCGGAGCATGATTACCTTGGCGATGATGGTGGCGTTGAATCGGGGCGAGGAGTTTCGGATGCATGTGCGAGCGGCGTTGAGCAATGGGGTTACGCGGGAAGAGATCAAGGAGATTTTGTTGCAGGCGGCGATTTATTGCGGAGTGCCGGCGGCGAATTCAGCGTTTCATGCGGCGGAAGAGGTTTTGGGGAAGTAGCGGGCGTGGGCCGGCGAGTCGTTTCGCAGATAGCGCCATGGGGTGAGGCTCGCGGGCGACCGCGCGCGTTCGAGCGTCAGCATCTAGCGCGGGCAGCGCCGGGCGAGGCCCTTCGAGGCTCACCGGTGAACAAGCCCCGCGCCCTACAGGGTCAATTGCCTCCGGAGGTTGCGGCTGGTGGAGCTGGTTGTTTCACCAGGATGGGCCAGCGGGGGAAGGCGAAATTGCCGGCGTTGTCGTCTACCACGTTCACCTGGCAGGTGTAGAAGCCGGGCTTCAGGGATTGCAGCGGTAGATCGATCTGGAAGATGACGGCTTTGCGGTCGGGCGCGGTGACTTCGTCGGCCACGATCTGGTTTGATTCGTAGACCTTGGCGTTTCCTTGCAAAAATTCGATGCTGGTGAGAACGCGTACGGCGTCGCGTGGCGCTTTGGGCTGCGGTGGATTCGCGGAACCGCCGGCGGTCACATCCGCAGATACACCGGGCGAGCCCTTTTTAGCACGCGCCGCGTCGTAGACCTCATATTGCAGATAAAGATGCTGGTCCTGCGTGAAAACGTGGGTGATGTTGGGGACGAGCTCGGTTTGATTCTGGATCAGCGGGTGCGGACCTTTCGTTTTGCCGTTCGTAGCGGGAACGCGCTGGCTGGCGAGAACGACCGAACTCATGCGCAGCGGAACTTTGCGCAGATCGGGAATTTGCACGTCGGTCTCGAACGAGCCCATGCGCCCGCTCTGATTCTCGCGCACGACAAATTTCAGGTGGTAGGTTCCTGGAGCGAGCACAAACCCAGTGTTGTACTGAACATTCTTGCGGCGCACCTGCTGCGTGCTATCGAGGACCAGCTTCACGGTATCGCGCTGGTGGCCGACCGGCAATTTTCCGTTGGCAAGAACCTCGCCGATAACATCGATGGTGGCGTTGTCTTTGTCTTTGGCTTGCACGAAGGGAATCTGCGAGCCGGGAATGACGAGGGAGACGCCGAGATAATAGTGCGAATCATCCTGGCGGAAATAGTGCGCTCCGGCGTACACGGCTACGTCGGTTTGCGGTAGCTGGGCGTCCAATTCGTCAGCCAGCTGCTGTTCGCGGTCGGTACGATTCAAATGCTGGAAGTCGCGACCCGCGTAATATCCCGGACGGAACTCCAGCTTCACATCCTGGCGATTGAGTTGGACCTTGAGATGGCGGAAGCGTCCGTCCTTCGCAGGGTTCGTGCTGGTGAAACCAAGAACGTAGTACGCGGAGGTGTCTTTCTGTACCTGCGAAAACACACCACTGAAATCATTGTCGTCAAAGAAGGCTTTGCCGCCGGTGTCATCCGCGAGAGTGGAAAGAGTGTCCTGGGAGTTGGCGTTGCCGTTGAGATCGTTGAAGACGGCGTTGCCGTTGTAGGCAGACTGGCCGTGCAAGCTCGCGTTTTGCGCTTCGCCACCCGGAGGAAACGCCTGCAGCCCGCGCACGTCGAGCGGGTAGATCGAAACATTGTTTTTGACGGCGGAGGCGGTGGCGGCACGGAGCGCGGATTGATTGTCCACACCGGACTGCGTGATTCCATTGCTGAAGTAAATGATGGATTTCTTTTGCGAGATCTTACCAAGCGATTGCGTTAACGACTGGAGCGCGAGGAGTTTGCGGTCGGCGGTGAAGGTGTTGTAGTCGGTGTCATCGGGAGTGTAGGAGCCGCCGGTTTCGGCCGCGCCTTCCGAGGAGCCTTCCAAGCCGGCATCGAAACCCTGGCCCTGGCTGGATGTGTAAGCGGAAAGAATGGTGAGGACTTTGGCTTTGTCGGTGGTGAAGTCGAGATCGACCCGCATGTTGGTGGAGAGGGAGACGAGCGCGATCATGTCCGCGGGAAGCATCTTGGTATTCACGAATTTTTTGGCGGCGTCGACGGCGCGTTCGATTTGCTCGGGATCCATCGCCGAGAAATCGAAGAAGAAGAGCATGAGGCGGCGATCGCGCGCGTCCAGGGCGCCGGCGTTCGAGGCATGGAGCAGGCCGCCGGTGGCGGCTGTGCCGGTGGCCGTGGCTTCGGCGGCTCCGGCGGTGGCGAGCTCATCGACGTTTTCGTAATCGAAAGTGGAAATTTCCTGGCGCTTGTTGTCTTCGGTGAGCGTGAAGTCTTCTTTTTTCAGGCCGCGGATGAGGTTGCCTTTTTTGTCGCGGACCACGACGTTGACCAGGACGAGTTCTGAAGTTACGTGCATGCGATATTGCGACGGCGCGGGAGCCGCTGGTTGCTGCTGCGCTTGGGAGGCATTCTGAGCGCGCGCCGGAGGAACGCTATTGGCGAACAGAAGGCACGAGGAAAGCGATGCGATTACTTTGCGGGCTAGCAACATCGGTGGCTCCTGGCTGGCGCTTTCGCCCCTTTGTACGTTGAGGTCAATTTCTTTTGTGCCGCGCCGACATCATCAACGGTTCGCGCAACAAGCGGCATCGGAATCCGATCGCGCATGTTGCGTCAGAAACGGAAGCGCATGACGAACGTGATGCGGCGCGTCGCGCCTGTCGTGGTGACTTGCCCAAACTGCTGCGAGTTCACCGTCGTGTTGATCGAGGTGTAGTCAATAAAGTTGAAGACGTTGGCGGCCTGGAGACGCAGCTCGAGTGAGCGCGATTCCTTGATGGTGATGGTCTTGCTGAGCGACATATCGACTATCACTTCGCCGGGGCCTTCGATGATGTTGCGGCCGGCGTCGCCGTACGCGGTGCCGTTGGGATTCACGCAAGGGTTAGTGGACCCCGCCGAGGAGGACGGCGAGCAAAACGCGGCGGTGTTGAACCATTCGGCCGCGCTCGGATTGCTGAGCGCGATTGGTTCGCCGGTGACATCGGCGCGCAGCGAACCGCTGACGCCGCGGTTGAGGTCCAGGCTATTGCCGAGCACATTCGGGGTGAACGGCAAGCCGGAAGCGATCGTAAAGTCGCCACTCAACTGCCAACTGGAAAGAATGTGAGACCACGCTCCCTTTTGCAGGAAGCGGCGATTTTCGCCGAAGGGCAGATCGGTCATCCAGCTGCCGGTGAATTTATGGCGCTGGTCGAAAGCCGAAAGGCTGCGATCGGCGACGATGTCGAACGGATTCTGTATGACGATCAGAGAGCCACCGCCGACCGAAGAAGCGTCATCGATGGATTTTGAATAGATGTAGGTGGCCTGGAAACCGATGCCGTGAGCCATCCTCTTGCGAAGGCGGACCGAGCCCGCGTGGAAGATCGAAGTACTCGCCGACGATTCGTAAATGAAAGGCTGAATGCCGGCGATTTCGATGGCCCGTTCGGTGTCCAGATCGGTTCCCTTCGAGCCGTTGTAGTCCACATTCAGCAGAAAACTGTGAGGCAGCGTGCGCTGGATGTCCAAATTCCAAATCTGCACGTAGCCGATGTGGTAGTTGGGATCGACCGCGAAATTGTTGGTGATGGCACCCGGCGCGATCGCCGGGAAGCCGTTCGCCAGGGTAAGGGGAGCGGCGGGATTGGTGACGTTGGTTGAGGTGATGGCGAACGGCGGCTGGAACGCAAAATTCTGAATGATGTTGGCGTATTGCGCCAGATTGTAATTGATACCGTAGCCGGCGCGAACGACGGTTTGCTTCAGCGGACGCCAGGCGATGCCGATGCGCGGAGCAAAGTCGTTGCGATCCGGATGAACGAGAGAGCCCGGATAGGCGCCGTTGTATGGGCCAGTCGCACCAGGCAGCACCGGAGTCGCCGCTGTGAACCCCGGAGCTACGTCGAGATTGGAAATTTGATTGTGGGCTTCGGTGAAGGGGCCATTGTATTCGTAGCGGAAGCCGAGGTTCAGGGACAGCTTCGAGAAAATGCGGTAGTCATCCTGCGCGAAAAGGTCGAAGGAGTTCGCCGCGAAATTGTAGGAACTTGTGCCGGACTGCAGCGACGTTTGCTGCGGCAGACCAAGGAGGAAATCGGCGAAATCGTAGCCGGTGTTGGAAACAGGCTGCGTGCTGCCCGGAACGAACTCGGAAGTTTCCAGTCCGGTGAATACGAAGGAGCCTTCGGCATTTTTCGCGGAGCGAAAACTCTGCAGGATGCGGCGATAGTCGCCGCCGAGGCGAAGGTTATGTTTGCCGCGGTAATAAACGAGGGTGTCCGAGATGGTATAGGTCTGATCGAGCTCGCGGCGCGCGATGGGATTGGAGAGGCCGCCGAAGTCGGTAAAGCTGAGGCTGGGCAGGCCAAAGTCAAACGGATCGGCGGAGACGCCGCCGATACCTGCGAGTCCCGCTACGTCCACGGAATTGGAGTACAGATTCGAGGTCGAAACGTGACTGTGGTTGTACGTGAAGCGCAGCGTGTTGGTGCGGCGGCCGTTGCCGTAGGTCCAACCGGAGGTCGCCTGGAGCCCTTGCGTGTTGGTGTTGCCCGCCAGCGACGGGAAGGCGCCGACACTTTCTGTCGAGTTGCGCGACCAGTTCAACCCGAAATTGATGTTGTTCTGTGCGCGTCTTCCGCCACCTCCGCGTCCACCGCCACCTCCGCCAGGAGCGCCTCCACCGAACGGGCCAAACGTCGGGGTGCTGGTGAAGTTGTGGATCAGGCGGATGCTGACCGCGTCCGTGTTGCTGTTGTCGTTGGTCACGTAATGGAAATTTTGCGTCGTGCCACTGAGATTGGGCAGCGGAATGTATTGCAGCAGCGCGGTCGCGGCGGGGCTGATCAGGGCGGGGTTGATCACGTTGGCTTGACCGTTGTAGCTGAGTTGCTCGCCCGTCGTGGGATCGAAGATTTGCACCGGTGAGCCGTCCTTATAGGCGGCGGTAGAAAAATTGCCGGCGCGTTCCGCCGCGGTCGGAACCGTTGAGAAAGAATCAAACGGCGTGCTGCCGCGCGAGCCGTTCCAGCCTGCGAAAAAAAACCACTTGTTGCCGCCGTTGAAAATTTTCGGAATGTTCAACGGCCCGCCGACGTTCGCGCCAAAACGAGCGAAGTTATAACTAGCTTTCGGCGTCTCCAGCCCGGTGAGCGCATAGGGCTTCGCGTCGAAGTCCGCATTGTCATCGGAAAAGTACAGAAAGCCGTGCGGCTGGTTCACGTTGAATCCGCGACCCAGGCGCCCGATCGAGATCGGCCCGGCGCCGCCGAAACCTCCACCGCCCGGCCCGCCACCGGGGCCTCCCCCTGGACCACCGGGGATCAACCCTGCCTGTTGGGCGCGTTGGCGAAATTCCTGAATGCGATTCTGCAAGTCGTCTTCGCTGCCCGCGCCAAAATCCTGCGTGCGGCCTTGCGCTCCGGTGATGCTCACCGATTCGGTCGGGCTGTCGGCACCGGCGCCGTTCATCGGCAAGCTCGCGATGTCGCCCGCTCCCGCGCCGCCGCCCGGACCGCCGCCCGCTGTGCCCACATCTCCGCCAGCAAGCGACGCCAGCGTGTTCTCAACGGACAAACTCTGGAAGCCGTGCCCCCCCGCGATTGCGGCGATGGCGCTCGCGGTCGGCGACTGCTCTTGCTGGCGCGAGGCGAGAATCAGTTCGGCATCGAATTTACCGGTCGGCGTTTCGGGCTTGAGGACGATCTCCTGCGTCTGCGGCGCGAACGCCATGAATTCGACGCGCACAACATAACGCCCGCGAGGGAGGCCCGTGAAGCTGTAAGTGCCGTTCGACGCGGTGGCCACGGAGAATTTTTTCCCAGTGAGCGTATTCGCGGCGGTGACCGTCACCCCGGGCAGCGGGGTCTTGCCGGAACGCACCGTGCCGCTAATCTCAAACGAATTGGGCTGCGCCGCCGCGGTAACGGTGGGAGTCTGCGGGGGCGTGTCGGCCGCGGGCGTGCTTGTGTCCGGCGCAGGGGACACCGGAGTTTGCGCACGCGCGACACTCGCCACCAAAAACACCAAGACCAAGACGGGAAGTGCAGACTTCAATTTCAATGCTGGGGCTCCGGTGAATTTGGCGCCGGCGGGTTTGGCGCTGGTGCTGGTGAATCAGGAGTTGCAGGAGCCGCAGCAGGAGCAGGCGTGGCCTCGGGCGCAGCTTGCTGCCGACGCTGGCGTCCGCCTTCTGGACCCGCTTGCGCGCCCATTTCCTGCATGCGCTTCCATTGCTCGGGACCAACTACCATCACCGTCTTTGGCACGAACACTCCGTTCTCGACGGCGCCGCGCGCAAAAAGATGATCACCGGGCTGAATATCGGCCATGGTGATCGAATCGCGCCCCTTACGCAGAGACGTCTCTTCATTCAACTCCAGCGCCTGGGTTACATTGTCTGTTCGCAGCACCGAAAGTTTGGGCGCATCGATCGATTTAATTTCGCCCGCCACGTAATCCTTGCCCAGCGTCCCCGTCTGCGCAAATCCTCGGCCGTTTCCGCCGCCACCACCCGGACCGCCGCGCCCGCCGGGGCCACCATTTGGCCCGTTCATCGAGCGTGCCGCGACGACTTGAGCGGTCCACGAGTGATCGGCGTTTTCCTGGCCGCGAACGACGATGATATCTCCCACCTTAAAGTCAGTACGTTTGGCGGGCTGGCGATCTTTCCGGAATTCGGTCTGGCCGGTGACTTTTACCGAAACGGTGTCGCCGTTGGTATCCATAACCTCCAGCGAGCCATCGTGCATCGCTGTGATTTTGCCGAATAGCGGCATGCGTTGGTCCCCGCCGCCGCCCCGCCCGCCTTGCGGCGTGGCATCTTGCAAACCAGCAGACTGCGGCAATGAGAATGCCGGCGGAGGCATCAAGGCAACGTTCATCGCTGCAAATCCAAGAAAGAAACCAAAGACCAAGACCTTTGACGACCTCGAGACGTCTGACTTCATAGGGATCTCCGTATAGCGAGCACCGCGCAGGATATGATGTAGGTATGGACGCTATTTCCGCCGGCAGGGTTTCTTCGCTCGAAGCGCGCTTGCACCGCTTCGCGGGAGCACGAGCACTTTGGGACGCTGTAGTTTTCTCTCACTCCTTCACTTCCCTGAAACGGAGGTCAAAGTTCCTCCCGGTCCGGGTTGCGGCCTGTTCGCTCATGGGACAATTATTCCCATTTTCGGTCAATGGTGCTACTTTTATGGTGGTTCCGATAGCCATAAGCCATTGAGTAACAGCGGTTTAACGGAACCCCCCGCGGGGCACCCCGCGTGCGATTTTAGTAGTACGCGATAACACATATGGACATCCAAAGACCATCCAACGCTCGAGCTAAAAAGATCAAGAGAATTGTCTACGTCACTGTCGCGGTCCTCGCGATCGCCGGTGTGACCCTGGGACTTTCCCGCCTCCGCCCCGCCGCTCCGTCGGTCGATCGCGGCACCGTCTGGACCGACGTGGTCAAGCGCGGCCCGATGCTGCGCGAAGTCCGCGGCCTCGGCACGCTGGTTCCCATCGACATTCACTGGATACCGGCGCAGACCGCGGCGCGGGTGGACAAGATTGTGATCCGCCCTGGTCATCTGGTCGAACCGAACACCGTCATTCTGGAAATGAGCGATCCCTCGGTCCAACAAACGCTGCTCGACGCGGAATACCAACTCAAAGGAGCGGAAGCGGATTACGCCAACCTGCAAGTGCAGGTGAACAGTGAGTTGATGGCTCAGAAGTCCGTGGAAGCGGGGGTACGAAGCGACTACGAGCAAGCCAAGTTGCAGCATGAGGTGGACTACAAACTGTATCAGGAAGGCATCGACGCCGACGTCACCCAAAAATTGTCAAAGGTGAAAGAGGATCAGCTGGCAATCCGCGTGGGCCTCGAGACCGATCGCACCGGAATCACGGCCGATTCCGCCAAAGCACGGCTGCAAGCGCAGCAGTCTCGCATCGACCAGTATAAGGCCATGTACGAATTGCGGCGGAGCCAAGCCGATGCGTTGCATGTTCGCGCGGGAATCACGGGCGTGCTGCAACTGCTGCCGGTGGACGTCGGGCAAAGCGTCGCGATCGGCACGAATCTGGCGCGCGTGGCGGACCCGCACCAATTGAAGGCGGAGATCAAGATCGCGGAAACACAGGCGAAAGATATCACCATCGGGCAGAACGCCACGATCGACACGCGCAACGGTATCGTGAAGGGCCACGTGATCCGTATCGATCCCTCGGTGGTCAACGGCACGGTAACCGTGGACGCGGCGATCGACGATCCCCTGCCGCCGGGCGCGCGCGCTGACCTCAGCGTCGACGGCACCATCGAACTGGAAAACCTGAAGGATGTCCTTTACGTCGGCAGGCCGGTGCACGGCCAGTCCGACAGCACCATCAGCCTCTTCAAAGTCATGCCCGACGATTCCGACGCCGAACGCATCAACGTGAAGCTCGGCCGCAGCTCCGTGAATACCGTGGAGATCGTGCAAGGCCTGCAAATCGGCGACAAAGTAATCCTGTCGGACATGTCGCAATGGGACAATGTGGATCGTATCCGGCTGAAATAGCGCGGGCTGGGCGGAGCCGGCAGGATGCCGGCACGGCCGGTTTCGACCGAACTTTTGTCGCGAATCTGGCGTATCTACTTCAAGACAAGTAGACGGGTTGCAACGTCTTATGCGGGTGGAGCCCTAAATGAACAGTTTGTGGCAGGACATCCGCTACGGCCTGCGCATGCTGGCGAAGAACCCCGGCTTCACCGCCATCGCCGTACTAACCCTGGCGCTGGGCATCGGCGCGAATACCGCCATTTTTTCGCTGATGAACCAGGTGCTACTGCGGCGTTTGCCGGTGCGCAATCCCGGCGAACTGGTCGTGCTTCACGACCCCGGCCCGCTTACCGGGCGGCTCTCGAGCGACGGCGACAACACGGAATCGTTCCCCTACCCGATGTACACGGCTCTCCGCGACGGCGGCGCTTCGGTTAGCAGCATGCTGGCGCGCTCTTCGTTTCCCGCCAGCATCGCGTCCCAGGGCCAGACCGAGCGCGGTCACGGCGAGTTCGTCTCCGGCAACTACTTTGAAGTCCTCGGGGTTTCGCCCGCGGTCGGCCGCGTATTCACCCCGGATGACGACCGCGTTCCGGGAGGCGAGCCCTACGTAGTCTTGAGCCACAGTTATTGGCAGCGGCGCTTTGGCGGCGATCCCAATGTTCTCAACAAGACGCTGCTCGTCAACAATGTGGGAATGACGGTGGTGGGCGTCGCGCGCGCAGGCTTTACCGGCGTGCAAATCGGCCAGTCACCCGACGTTTTTGTGCCGCTGATGATGACGTCGCGCATGACGTTGGACTCGACTGCGCTGACGGAATGGAACGACTACTGGGTCAAAGTCCTGGCGCGGCGCAATCCAGGAGTTTCCGAACAACAGCTTGCGGCTGGACTCAACGCCGTGTATTACCCGCTGCTCAAGGAGCAATTGCCTAAAACCAGTCCCCGTTGGGACGAACGAAAGCGTCAGGCCTTTCTGGACAAGAAGATCCTGCTGACGCCGGGAGAGCACGGCCGCAATGTGCTGCAACGCGACGCTGGCGGCCCGATCATGGTGCTGTTCGCCATGGTCGCTTTGGTGCTGCTGATCGCGTGCACCAACGTGGCGAATTTGCTTTTGGCACGCGGCGCGGCGCGGCAGCGGGAATTCGCCATCCGCGGCGCCATGGGCGCGAGCCGGGGCCGCTTGATCCGCCAGTTGGTGATTGAAAGTTTGCTTTGTGCGATGGGCGGGGGAGCTCTCGGCATCGCCATCGGCTCGTGGTTGAACAGCGTGATGACGCCGATCGTGGCGGCAAACGCCGATATTGAAGGGCTTACGCCAACGCTCGACATCGGCGTTCTGGGATTCGCGGTCGCCGCGACGCTGTTCTCCGGCATTTTCTTCGGCACCATCCCGGCGTGGCGCGTGACGCGATCCTCGGTCACCGACGTGATCAAGGATCAGGGCTCGACGTCCTCAGCAAGCGTTTCGCATGTGCGCTTCCGCAAAGTGCTGGTCGCCGGGCAGGTGGCGTTCACAATGCTGCTGCTTGCGGGCGCGGCGTTGTTCACGCGCACGTTATGGAACCTGCGCACACTCAACCTGGGAATCCGAACCGAACACGTGATCAATTTTTCGATCGCGCCGGCGCTAAACGGCTACGACACGCAACGCACCATCGCGCTGACCGACCAGTTGCGCGCGCGCATTGCCACAATTCCCGGCGTCCGTTCGGTCGGCAGCTCTGAAATCGCCACGCTCACCGGCGACAATGAAGGCTCGAACATCACCACCGAAGGCGGCGCGCAACTTCCCGAAGATCAGCAGGACGTGAACTACATTTCGGTCAGTCCGGGCTACCTGTCCACTCTCGGCGTGCCGCTGCTTTCCGGCCGCGAATTTACCGAAGCGGATGGCGCGACGAGCCCCAAAGTCGCGGTCGTCAGCGAAGCCATGGCCAAGCAATTCTTTCCAGGGCGGAATCCTATCGGCATGCGCTTTTGCTTCGGCGGCGGCCCCAAAGTGAAGCCCAACATTGAAATCGTCGGCGTCGTTCCCGACGTCAAGCAGGATCACGTCAAGAGCACTACCACCTATCCTTACCTCTACGTTCCCTACGCGCAAAGGGACGAACTCTCTGGCATGACTTTCTACGTGAACACCGAGCGCGACCCTCTCCTTCTCGCCTCGACATTGCAGAGCGAGGTCCGCCAGGCGGACCCGAATCTGCCGGTTTACGACGTGAAGACCATGGAGCGCGTCGTGGAAGACGATTTGTTTTCGGCACGCATGGTAGCGGTGCTCTCGGGCAGCTTCGCAGGGATTGGCGGCGTTGCTCGCGGCGCTGGGAATTTACGGCGTGCTGGCATATCTGGTGGTGCAGCGCACCCGCGAGATCGGGATTCGTATGGCGCTGGGCGCCGAGTCCGGCGACGTCCGCAAACTGATCGTCAAGGAAGTCGGCTCCATGGTCGTCACCGGCGTAGCCGTCGGGTTGCCATTGGCTTACCTCATGGCGCGTCTGAGCGAATCGCTACTGTTCGGTGTAAGCGCAGCAAATCCGGTAACGTACGCGCTAGGCCTGGCGCTGATCGCGGTAGTAGCCGTGGTCGCGTGCTATGTACCAGCGCGCCGCGCCACGCGCGTCGATCCGCTGGTCGCCCTGCGCTACGAATGATTTCGGCGATGGTATAGCGCATTTCGGTTTCAACCGTCTTTGAAACGAGGGCAAACGCAGTGAACAGTTTCTGGCGTGACATTCGCTTCGGCTTCCGCATGCTGGCGAAAAGCCCAGCCTTCACCGCCATTGCGGTGCTGACCCTCGCCCTCGGCATCGGCGCCAACACCGCCATCTTCAGCGTCATCGACGCCGCGCTCCTCCGCCCGCTACCGTATCCGAACGCCAACCGCATTGTCGTGCTGTATCTTCTCGACCAGGACAAGCAAACCGACGATCCCTCCCCCGCCGATTTTCTCGATTTCCGCCGGCAAAGTTCCTCTTTTGCATTCCTGGCCGCTCATCGCAGCCTGCCCTTTAATCTTTCTGGCAACGGCCAGCCAGAGCGCGTCGAAGGCGCGGTAGTAACTTCCGATTTCTTCGCCGCTCTCGGCGTACAGGCTCTGCAAGGACGCACCATTCAACCCGACCTGGACCCGCCCGGCGGCACCAGTGTCGCGGTTCTGAGCTACGGCCTCTGGCAGCGCAGATTCGGCGGCGCCGCCAACGTCATCGGTCGCGCCATCGAAGTCGATGGCGTCTCGCGCATTGTCGTCGGAATCATGCCGCCGGGTTTTGCCTTTCCCGCGGCAACCGAACTGTGGACCTCGTCGCGCTTCGCGGTGGTTCCTCATCCGCTGCGTCCCACCGAAGATCCGGCAGCCCTGCGCGACTCTCACTACTTCCAGTCCTTGGCCCTGCTGAAACCCGGCGTCACGCTCGCGCAAGCCTCCGCGGAAGTTGACACCATCGCGAAACGCCTGCAGCAACAGTACGGCAACAAGGAGGAAGACGGTTTCGGCGCAACCGTTATTCCCCTGCGCCAGGACCTGGTCGGCGAAACGCGGCCGGCACTATTGATCTTGCTTGGCGCGGTCGCCTTGGTCCTGCTCATCGCTTGCGTGAATGTCGCTAACATTATTTTGGCGCGCGGCGCCTCGCGGCAGAAAGAGATGGCCCTGCGCATCGCACTGGGCGCCGGGCGCTTGCATTTGCTTCGGCACCTGCTTGTCGAAAGCGCGCTACTGGCGCTGGCCGGCGGCGCGTTGGGGATTCTTCTCGCTCTGTGGGGCTTGGCGCCTCTTCGCGCTCTCGTGCCTGCCCACATGGTCGGCGGTGCGCCCATCACCCTGGATTCCCGAGTGCTCCTGTTCACATTGTTAGCGTCGCTGGCTTCCGGCGTACTTTTTGGCCTGATTCCCGGATTGCGCTTGCTTGCGACGGATCTGAACGTTTCGCTGCAAGAGGGCGGCCGGGGTTCTGCCGGCGGCGGGCGGGCACGGCGGATGCGCAGCGCGCTGGTCGTTACCGAGATCGCCATGGCCGCCGTTCTGCTGATCGCGGCTGGGTTGTTGCTTCGCAGCTTCAGCCATCTGCTGAGCGTTCCCGAGGGATTCAATCCGGATCATGTCCTGAGTTTGCAGATGTCGCTGCCTCAGGCTCGCTATCCGAAGCCCGGCGACCGTGTGGCCTTCGTCAAAAACACCTTGGAACGCGTCAATTCCCTTCCCGGAATCGCCGCGGCCTCGGCGATCTCGCGGCTTCCGCTGATTCCCGGCAATAGCTCTCGCGATGTTGAGATCGAAGGCCGCACGACGCCGCCGTCTGGCGACATTTCTCCGGACTACCTGGTCGTGACGCCAGATTATTTTCAAACGATGGGAGTGCCGCTGCTTGCCGGGCGCACATTCACCGGCCGCGATGACGCGAACGCGTTGCCCGTGGCCATTGTCAGCGAAGCCACCGCGCGCCATTTCTGGCCGGGCCAAGACGTGATCGGGAAGCATCTTCGCGGTGCGTGCGGTGACGAAAAAACATGGTGCCAGGTCGTCGGCGTCGTGGGCGACCTCAAGCAGCATCACCTCGAGCAGGCTTCGAGACTCGCGCTGTACGTGCCGTTTGGGCAGGATCCGTGGGCGTTTTTCGCGCTTGTGGTACGGACAAAACTCGAACCGGCCAGCGCCGCTGCCGCCGTCGAAAGCGCGATTCATTCAGTCGATGCCGACGAACCGGTTTACAATGTGCGTCCGATGCGCGACGTGGAAGCCGCTTCGCTTTCCCCGCAGCGGCTGCAGATCGCGCTGATCGGCTTGTTCGCCGCGCTCGCCCTGATTCTGGCGTGCATGGGCATCTACGGCGTGATGGCCTACTCGGTCGCCCAGCGCACCAGCGAAATCGGTGTCCGCATGGCGCTCGGCGCGCAGACTGGCAACGTCCTCGCCTTGGTTCTCGGGGAAGGATTGCGCCTAGCGCTATTGGGCGCGGCGATCGGCCTAGCGGGTTCCTTTTTCGCGGCGCGGCTTCTCTCCCGAATGCTGTTCGGCGTGGCGCCAAGTGATCCGCTCACGTTTGCAAGCGTTGCCGTCGTCTTGGTGGCGGTAGCCATGGTGGCCTGCTACATACCAGCCCACCGCGCCACCCGCGTCGATCCACTAGTAGCATTACGCTACGAATGATTTCGGGCCCGGTTTTGTAGGCGCCGGGCTTTAGCCTGGCGAAGCGGTTGGAACCAAGTGCAGTGGCCGGTCTTTAGACCGGCCATGAGTTAGGCTCAACGGAAAACGAAATTGCCTTTCGCAACGTCATTGCTGTGAGGGACATCGAGTGAACAGTTTCTGGCAGGATCTCCGTTTCGGAACCCGCATGCTGGCGAAATCCCCGGCGTTCACAGGCATTGCCCTAGCCACCCTGGCTTTAGGCATCGGCGCGAACACCGCGATCTTCTCGGTCGTAAATGCCGTCCTGCTGCGGCCGCTGCCCTTCGTGCAATCCCAGCGCATCGTTTCCATCTTCGAGAAACTCCCCGCCTTCACCGGCAACATGCCCATGAATGCCCCGGACTATCGCGCCTTCTCGGAACGCCAGCAGAGCTTCGACGCGATGGCCATCTACAGCGACAAACACCTCGACCTGTCGGGCGGCGGCGACCCCGAACGCATCGAGGGCGCGCGCGCCTCCGCTAGCCTTTTCCCGCTTCTCGGAATTCAGCCGCTGATGGGCCGCACCTTCACGCCGGACGAAGATCAGCCCGGCCACAACGTGGTGGTGTTGAGCTACGGCCTCTGGAAGCGGCGTTTTGCAGGCGATCGCGAGATCCTCGGCCGCACCGTTTCTCTCGACCGCCTCCCCTTCACCGTCATCGGCGTGATGCCCGCCAGTTTTCAGTTCCCCATCAAAGGCTCTCCGTGGAGCGGCGAGCCCGCCGAGGCCTGGGTGCCCGTGGCCTTCACCCCGTTTGAACTGCAAGCCTGGGGCAACATGTACAACCACTGCGTGCTCGGGCGCCTGAAGCCGGGTGTAACCCTGGCGCAAGCGCGAAGCGACGCGACCTCCACAATGACAGCGGTGGCGACTCTTTATCCGGCGGACTTGGCGAGATACTTTCAGGGGCAGCACGTTAGCGTGGTGATCCTGCCGTACAACCAGGTGGTCACCGGAAATGTCCGCACGCCGCTGCTGGTCTTGCTGATCGCCGTGGGCGTGGTTCTGCTGATCGCCTGCGCCAATGTCGCCAACCTTCTGCTGGCTCGGGCCAACGGCAGGCAGCGCGAGGTTGCCGTTCGCGCCGCCATCGGTGCCGGCCGTTGGCGCCTGGTGCGCCAGATGCTCTCCGAGAGTTTGCTCCTGGGGGTTGTCTCCGGCGCGGCTGCTTTATTCGTCGCCTATTGGGGCGTCGGCGTGCTCCTGTCGATCGCTCCCGCGGACCTTCCGCGCATGCAGGAAGTGCAGATCGACGGCCGCGTATTGCTCTTTGCCTTCCTGCTCTCCATCGTGACCACCGCTCTTTTCGGCATTATTCCCGCGCTCCAGGCAACCCACGCCGATCCACACGATTCGTTGAAAGAAGGTGGCCGCGGCATGGGCGTTTCTCGCGGTCGGCGGCGCGTGCAAAATGGCTTGATCGTTTCGCAGGTGGCGCTGGCCATCATGCTGCTCGTCTGCGCGGGGTTGTTGGTGCGAAGTTTCGTCACCCTGCTGCAAACCGATCCCGGCTTCCGCCAGGAACAGGTCCTGACGATGACCGTTCCCCTTCCCCTTCGCGCGTACTCGCATGGAAGCGACGTCCGCAATTTCTACCAGGAACTGCTGCGGCGGACCTCGGCGCTTTCCGGCGTAAGCGCGGTTGGTTTTTCGACCGACCTTCCGCTGAACGCCGAAGAACACGATGGCGTCCAAATCGAAGGCGTGGACGCCACCAAGAACGGCCTGCCCGAGGTTACCCAAAGCTGGACGATGGGCGACTATTTTGGCGCCATGGGCATCTCCTTGAAACGCGGTCGCATGTTTGCCGACCACGAGCGCACCGGCAAGCCCGGGGTAGTCATCATCAGCGAGAACGCGGCGCGCGCCTATTGGCCCAATGAAGATCCCTTGGGAAAGCGCATGAAATTCGGCGGCTCCGCGTGGACCACGGTGATTGGCGTGGCCGGCGACGTTAAGGATGCGGCCATGCAGAACCCCGCGGGTCCGCACACCTACACGCCCTACCTGCAAGTGACCGACGATGCGCTCGAAATGCCCACGTGGGATGAGTTACGCACCTTGCATGTAGCCATCCGCACCAAAGCAGATCCCACCGCTTTGACTTCCGCGGTACGCGCCACCATCGTGTCCCTCGATCCCGAGCTGGCCGTCGCCGATGTCCGGACCATGGAAGCCAACGTCCAGGAATCCCTGGCTCCGCAGCGGTTCAATTTGTTGCTGCTGGGCTTGTTTGCCGGGTTGGCGGTGTTCCTCGCGGCGGTTGGCGTGTATGGTGTGCTCTCATACTCCGTTACCCAGCGCACCCGCGAGATTGGTGTTCGTGTAGCGATGGGGGCGCAGCGCAGCAGCATCCTGGCCATGACCATTCGCGAAGGGATGAAGGTCACTTTCGTGGGCGCGGCCATCGGTCTTGTAGGCGCCTCCTTGTTGACGCGCCTGATGGCCGGGCTGCTCTACGGCGTAACCGCCCGCGATCCCTTGACGTTTGTAGGGGTCGCGACGGTGATGTCGCTGGTTTCCCTCGCAGCGTGCTACATCCCGGCCCGCCGCGCCACGCGCGTCGATCCGCTAGTAGCATTGCGCTACGAGTGACATGGGGCGCTGGGGTTTTAGCCCGGCGCTTGCACCTATGATTTTACGAAGTATGCGGAACAGTTTAGGGCCCTGGGACGTAGAAGACTATTAGTCGAGTGCACGAGTTTAGATTTCGCAGAGAAAACTGATTCAAGGAGAGCATATGCTCGAACCAAATGCACCAACGTTGATCAAGATGGAAGGCGTGAAGAAGGTGTTTCTCACCGATGAGGTGGAAACGCACGCGCTCGAGGAAATTCATCTCGAGATCAAGAAGGGCACGTACATTTCGATTGCCGGGCCCTCGGGCTGCGGCAAATCGACGCTGCTGTCGATCCTGGGGTTACTGGATTCTCCCAGCGACGGGATTTATGAGCTAAATAACCAGCCGGTGGCGAACCTGTCGATCAGCGAGCGCACCCGCATTCGCAATCGCGAGATTGGCTTCATCTTTCAAGCGTTCAACCTGATCGGCGACCTGACGGTGTACGAGAACGTCGAACTGCCCCTGACTTATCGCGGAACCAGTTCCAGCGAGCGTAAACAGAAAGTGCAGAACGCTCTCGAACGCGTCGGCATGGCGCACCGTTTGCGCCACTACCCTTCGCAACTCTCCGGCGGTCAACAACAGCGTGTCGCCGTAGCCCGCGCACTGGTCGGCGATCCCCTCATCTTGATGGCCGACGAGCCGACCGGAAACCTCGACTCCAAGAACGGCGAAGCCGTAATGGAACTCCTGCGCGACCTGCACCGCAACGGCGCAACCATTTGCATGGTCACGCACGACCAGCGCTACGCAAACTTCGCCGAGCGCACCATCCACCTGTTCGACGGCCGCATCGTGGAAGAAACCCAGGAAGCCCACGTCGCTGCAAACTAGTGAGCCTACGTCGCCCCTAACCAGAGAACCCAGTCCGCCGCAAACTCGAGAGATTGTCATTCTGAGGGCATCCGACGAGGATGCCCGAAATCTCAACCGTTGGACCTCTAGAGAAGCGAGCCTGGGTTCCGCACCCTTTGCGGTTTTCCAAGGGTGCGGGTTTGGATTCGCCTTCAACCCAGACCGCTAACCCCGGGCCGCGCACAGGAGGACCCCATGCAGTCGATCTGGCAGGATGTCCGCTTCGGTTTCCGCATGCTGACAAAGCATCGGGTAGCGTCGCTGGTGTGCATCGTGGCGCTGGCGCTGGGCATCGGCGCAAACGCGGCGATTTTCAGCCTGGCCGAAGCATTCCTGCTCCATCCGGTGCCGTTCGAGAACGCCGACCGAATCGTCGCGTTGTTGGATCGACACACACAAGGAAGCGCCGCCGGCTTCGGCCCGCAGGACCAGGTTGCCATCGCGCCCGCCACCTATTTCGACTGGAGGAAGGAAGCTCACTCGTTCGACCAGATCACCGCGTATGCGTGGGACGAAGTGAACCTGACGGGTGACCGCGAGCCGCAAAAGGTGCAGACCTTTCAGGTGGCCGCCAACTTCTTCGATACCATCGGCGTTCACCCGGTGATGGGACGCGCGTTTCTTCCGGAAGAGGAAGAAGTCGGCAAGGACCAGTCCATCATTCTTGGCCACGCGTTGTGGCAACAGCGTTTTGCCTCCGACCCGAACATTGTGGGCAAGAACGTGAAAGTGGATGGCAAAACCTTCACCATCGTGGGCGTGATGTCCAAGGGTTTTGACTACCCGATGCCGGCCGAAGCGTGGATCCCACTTTCTTTCGACGTGAAAGAGCGCTCGCGCCGCGACAATCGCTGGCTCTGGCCGCTGGCGCGGCTTGCGCCGGGTGTTTCTTTCGCGGAGGGCAGCTCTGAAATAAAAGCAATCGCGGAACGCCAGGCGGAAGCGTATCCGGATACCAACAAGGGATTCCAACTGGCTCCCCTCGAGCTGCGGGAATTTGTTACCAGCAGCCTGACGCGGCAATACATGGTGCTGCTGATGTGCGCGGTCGCCTTTGTGCTGCTGATCGCGTGCGCGAACGTCGCGAATGTGCAGTTCGCGCGCGTGACCGGACGTGTCGGGGAGTTTGCGATACGCACGGCCATGGGTGGAAGCCGCTGGCGCGTCGTGCGGCAATTGCTGATCGAAAGCATTTTGCTGTCGATGGCCGGCGCCGCGCTGGGACTGCTCCTGGCGCAGTGGGACATCGACATGATCCTGGCGCATATGCCATCCAACGTGGCCAGGTTTATCGCCGGATGGAAAACCATACGTCTCGATGCCAACGCGTTTATTTTCGCGTTGGTGGTTTCCGTGCTGAGCGGGGTGTTGTCGGGCATCGCGCCGTCTTTGCTGAGCTCCCGCACGAATGTGACCGACACGCTCAAAGAAGGCGGGCGAGGCTCGACGTTGGGCCGCGGACGGCACCGCTTGCGCGGAGCGCTGGTGGTTGGCGAGGTTTCGCTGGCGCTGGTGCTGCTGGTCGGCGCCGGGCTGCTGGTGCGCAGCTTCCAAGCGCTGTTGTCCGTGAACGAGAGCTACGTTCCGGAAACACTGCTGACGATGAGCCTGACGCTGCCGGAGACGCAATACGGCAAAGCCCCCGAGCGGTTGAACTTTCACGAGCAGATACAGCAGCGGCTTGCGGCGATTCCCGGTGTGCAGACCGCAGCGTTGGTTTCGCACGTTCCGTATGCAGAGGGTGGCGGCGTCAGTACGCAAGATTTTTCGATCGAAGGACGGCCGTTGACGCGGCGGGATGAGTCGCGCGACGCCATCATCGAAACTACGTCTCCCAGTTATTTCGGTGAAATGAATATTGCGCTCCGGGATGGCCGCGTCCTGACCGATGCGGACGGAGCGGAATCGCCTCGCGTCGCGGTGGTCAGCGCAAGCTTGGTGCGGCGCTATTTTGGCAACGAGAATCCGGTCGGCCAGCACATCAAAGTCGGCAAGGCCAACTCCGACGACCCGTGGATGACCGTGGTCGGCGTAGTGAGCGACCTGCATTACAGCTGGATCAACAAAGAAGACGTTCCGACGGTTTACCGGCCGTACCGCCAGAGTCCGCCTTTCTTTACAACGCTCGTACTGCGAACGATCGGCGATCCGATGAAATTTGTGTCCGCGGCGCGCGCGCAGATCGCAGCCGTCGATCCGAACCTGCCGATGTACGAGATCATGTCGATGGACAAGGTCATCACCGAGTCGATCATTGGGATTGCGTATGTGGCAACCATGATGGCGGTGCTGGGAGTGATCGCGCTGGTGCTGGCGTCAGTCGGTGTCTTCGGAGTGATGTCGTCTTCGGTGAGCGAGCGGACCCACGAAATCGGGATCCGCATGTCGCAGGGGGCGCAAACCCGAGACATTCTGACGCTGGTGCTGCGCGGCGGCATGTCGATGACGTTGCTGGGTTTAGCAATCGGCTTGCCGATTTCGTTTCTGCTGGCGCGGACCATGTCGTCGCTGCTGTTTAACGTGCAGACGGCCGATCCCGTGGCGTTCGTCGTCTTGCCGCTCTTGCTGACAGCGGTGGCGGCCCTGGCGTGCTATTTGCCTGCGCGTCGCGCGGCCCAGATGGATCCACTAGGGGCGTTGCGCCACGAATGAGCGGCTTAGAACCAAAAAGACTTTTGACTCGTACTCTCATGGTAATTTTCTTGCTGAACAAGTTCGTCGTCAGACCCTGCCTCCTGACAGCACCATGGTCGCGATCCCGCGTCCTTTGCCAGCCCCAGGCTCCCAGCCGCCCCCAAGCCTGGTCCAAAAAATCGGGAACGATGAAGGGACACGTCCGCTTATCCTTCCACAACCTCAAACGCCAGGTAACATTCCTATTTTCAATTACATACGCGAAACCTCACGCCCTCAAAATCGCCGTGGTCCCCATACTCCGGCGAACAAGCTGGCATCGCGCTGTGATCTGCTAGAGTTGCACAGGAATTTCAAGGAGAAATTGTGGAACCTTTGATTCAGTTGCGAAATTTGGAGAAGTCCATTGAAGCCGGCCCCAACAAATTTTTCTTGCTGCGCCGGGTGACTCTGGATATTCACCAGGGTGAATTTGTCACCATCATGGGTCCGTCGGGCGCCGGCAAGTCTACCTTGCTCAGCATTATCGGGATGCTCGATAGCTCCTGGTCCGGCGAATACTATTTCCTCGAGCAGGCCGTGCATCGCTTGAATGTGAAGCGCCGCAACGAATTGCATAAAGCCAATATCGGGTTCGTTTTCCAGAGCTACCACCTGATCGACAACCTGACGGTGTTCGAGAACTTGGAAATTCCCCTGTCGTACAAGAACGTGCCGCACAAAGAACGCGTCAGTTTGGTGTGCGACGCACTCGATAAATTCAACATCGTCGGGAAAAAGGATTTGTTCCCGAACCAGCTTTCGGGCGGGCAGCAGCAGCTGGTAGGTGTAGCGCGCGCGGTGATTCAAAATCCGAAACTCATTCTGGCAGACGAGCCTACCGGCAATCTGCACTCCGAGCAGGGCGAGGAGATCATGCAGTTGTTCAAGAGGTTGAATGAAGCAGGGACAACCATCATTCAGGTCACGCATTCGGAGCGCAATGCGACGTACGGGAACCGCTTGATCCAGCTGAAGGACGGCTGGGTGGTCAGCGAGAACGGCGTGGCAGTCTCGTCCTCGTCCAAGAGTTGACGGCCAGGAAAACATCCGGAGCGGATTGCCCGCAGAGTTACAGAGACGAGTTTCGGGATCTGGAGGGTTGCCGTGAAAAACCTGGTGCAGGATTTGCGTTACGCCGTCCGGATGCTGGCGAAAAGTCCGGTGTTCACCGCGATCGCGATATTGACCCTCGCTTTGGGCATCGGTGGTAACACCGCGATCTTCAGCGTGGTCAATGCGGTCTTGCTGCGGCCCTTGCCTTATCAGAATCCGGAACAGTTGGTGGTCCTGTCGGAAAAGTCGCCCCAGTTTGACGAGATGTCGGTGGGTTACCTGAACTACGAAGACTGGCGCGCGCAAAACCATTCCTTTGCAGAGATGGCGGCGTTTCGCCACGAATCGTTCAACCTTTCCGGCTCGGGCACGGCGGAACACGTCCAAGCGCGCCAGGCTTCCGCAGGTTTGCTGACGCTGCTGGGAGTCCATCCCTTGCTGGGCCGCGATTTCCTGCCTGAGGAGGACCGTCCCGGCGCCCCCCAGGTAGCAATCCTCAGCTACGGGTTGTGGAAGACGAAATTCGGCGGCGATCCGCAGATCGTCGGCAAGTCGATCGTGTTGACGGATCAGAGCTTCACCGTCGTTGGTGTGCTGCCCGAGCATTTCTGGTTTTACAGCAAGCCCGACGTCGTGGTGCCCATCGGAAACAGCACGGCGCTGTGGCGGACGACTCGCGAGATGCGCGCGGGAACGTATGTGGTCGCGCGGCTCCGGCCGGGCGTGTCGCTCGAACAGGCGCGTGCGGACCTTGCGCCGATCGCTTCACGCCTGGCCGAGCAATATCCGAAAGCGAACGCGGCACATGGCATCAACGTGAAATCGATGATGCAGGACGTGGTAGGCGACGTGCGCGGGAGCTTGTTCCTGCTGCTGGGCGCCGTGGGATTTGTGTTGTTGATCGCGTGCGTGAACGTGGCGAACTTGCTGCTGGTGCGAGCGGCGAGCCGCCAAAAAGAGATCGCCGTACGAGTCGCGATGGGAGCTTCGCGGTGGCGCATGACCCAGCAGTTGCTGACCGAGAGTATTTGCCTGGCCGCGGCCGGCGGAGCACTGGGACTACTGTTGGCCTACTGGGGCACCGACGCGCTGGTGAAAGCGGTGCCGGGAAGTTTGCCGCGCGCGGAAGTGGTCACGCTCGATTGGCGCGTGCTGGCATTCACGTTCGGCGTTTCGTTTTTGACCGGCGTGCTTTTCGGGCTGGCTCCCGCGTGGCGCGCCTCCAAGACCGATGTGCAGAACACGCTGAAAGATCAAGCCCGCGGGACGACTGGCGGACATCATCGCTTGCAGGGCGCGCTGGTGATCGCGGAACTTGGATTGGCGCTGGTGCTGCTGGTCTGCGCCGGGCTGACCATGCGCAGCGTGGCGTTGCTTAAGCACGTGAATCCCGGGTTCCAGACCAAGAACGCGCTCACGTTCAACATATCGCTCTCCAATGTCAGCTACGGGAGCCCCGCAAAAGTTCGCACGTATTTTCGCGAAGTCTTGCGGCGCCTCGAGGCCCTGCCGGGCGTGCAGGCGGCATCGGTGAGCAGCGATCTTCCCATGCGGGACGACAGCGAAATATTTTTCTACGTGGTCGGCCGGCCCAAGCCGACGCAGGAGCAGATGCCGTGGGCCATGTTCTACCTGGTGTCGCCAGGGTACAAGGATGCGATGGGTCTGCAGTTGATCAAAGGGAGATTTTTGACCGCGCAAGACAATGAAACCGCGCCCATGGCGATTGTGATCGACGAGGCGATGGCACGCGGGCAGTTTGCCGACCAAGATCCCATCGGGAAAAGCATCCTTATTCCCTTCCCCGGGATGGAGCGCCCGATGGAAATTGTGGGCGTGGTGAACCACGTGAAGCACGCGGGGTTGGCGCAGGACGCCACGTCCTCGATCCAATACCAGTTCTACCTGCCGTACGACCAGCTACCCGACGCCTTTTTTGGAGAAATTGGCAGTGGAAGCTTGAGCCTGATCGTGCGAACGACCTCGAATGCGAACGCGCTGGGAGCCTCGATACTGAAGACGGTGAGCGACCTCGACAAGGACCAACCAGTGTTTGGGCTCGAACCCATGGGCCAGTTGATCGAGCTGTCGCTGGCTTCGCAGCGATTCGCGACGATGCTGCTGGGAATTTTCGCGGGCATCGCACTGATTCTGGGCAGCGTGGGAATCTATGGCGTGATGGCGTACCTGGTCACCGAGCGGACGCACGAGATGGGCATTCGCATGGCGTTAGGAGCTACTGGCAATGACGTGATGAGCCTGGTTTTGAAGTACGGGCTCAGGCTGGCTATTGCCGGGCTGGGACTCGGTTTGGTGGCGTCGATTGCGCTTACCCGATTGCTGGCGACGCTGCTGTTTGGAGTTTCTCCCACCGATCCGGCAACGCTTACCGTGGTGGGGCTGGTGCTGGTGGGGGTTGCGATGCTGGCTTGCTACGTCCCGGCGCGAAGGGCGACGCGAGTCGATCCGATGGTGGCGCTGCGGTATGAATGAGGAAGTTGACAGTCGACAGTGGAAGGTTGAGCGGGAAGACCAGGAAAAAGATAACGCCGAAATGCAGAGGAAGCTGAGTCTTGGCAGAGGTTTCGGTAAGAGGTTAGAAGGCGGAGGTCTCAGATGAGAAACCTTATTCAGGATTTGCGCTACGCGGTGCGAATGCTGGCGAAGAACTCTGGGTTAACGCTGGTCGCGGTTCTGACCTTGGCATTGGGGATTGGGGCGAACACCGCGATCTTCAGCATGGTCAATTCCCTGCTCCTCCGGCCGTTGCCGGTGAAAAATGCGGAACAGCTCACCGAACTGGCTTTCCAGCAGAAGCAGGGGCCACTGCAGGCGGAGTTTTCGGTGCCGGAATTTCAGGACATTCAGAGCGGAGCTCGGGAGGCATTTGAAGATGTGTCGGCGTACGAGATCCAAACCGGCGGCTTGACGGTAAACAAGAAGACCGAGCCGATCACCGTGGATTGCGTGTCCGGGAATTTTTTTGGCGCGATGGGAGTGCAGCCGGGATTGGGGCGGTTTATTACGCCGGCCGAGGGCGATCCGGCCGTGATGGTTCCGGTTATGGTGCTGGGATACAGCTACTGGAAAGCACGGTTCGGCGGGGACCCCAATGTGATTGGGCAGTCGGTGTTGTACAACGGGCGGCCGGTTACCGTAGTCGGGGTGGTACGGAAGGATTTTCACGGCCCGTTTTCGCTGCTCGATACGCAGGGATATGTGCCGTTGGGAATGGTAATGAGCGACAGCGCTTCACCGCAGGATTTGGTGGTCAACCGGGAAGTGCGAACCCTGACATTGCTGGCGCATCTGCGGCCGGGAATGGGGATCAAGGAAGTCGAGCCGGTGCTGAAGGTTTTGTCGGAGCGGTTCGCGCGGGATTATCCAAAAAGCGAAGCTGGAGTGATGATTGAAGCGTTCCCAGAGCGGCTTTCGCGACCGCAGCCGGATCGCGACAACTCCATGTTAAAGATCGCTACGCTGTTTCTGATTTTGGCGGCGCTGGTGTTGCTGCTGGCTTGTGTAAACGTAGCGAATTTTCTCCTGGTGCGGGCTACTGTGCGACAGCGGGAAATGGCGATTCGGGCTGCTATGGGTGGATCGCGGGCGCGATTGATCCGGCAATTGTTGACCGAAAGTGTGGTGCTGGCGTTTGGCGGAGGGTTGGCGGGGATCGGGTTGGGTCTGTTTGCCAGCAGCTTTCTCGGATCGCTGCACCTGGCTACGACCTTGCCGGTGACTTTGGATTTCCAATTCGATTGGCGGGTGTTTGCGTACGCGTTTGTGGCGGCGCTGGCCACGGGAATTGGCGTCGGCATGGTCCCGGCGCTGCGCGCTTCCAACGGGCACATGTTGGAAGTAATTCGCGAGGGCGGGCGGACGATGACTGCGAGCCGGAATTGGCTGCGCACCGGGCTGGTCGTGGCACAGGTAGGCGGGTCGCTGATGCTGTTGATTGTTGCCGGGTTGATGGCTCGCAGCCTTGGGCATGTGCGGCAGTCGCGGCTGGGATTTGAGCCGCGGGGCTTGCTGAACCTCACTCTGGATCCGAATGAGATCGGGTATAGCAAAGAACAAGGGCAGGCCTTTTACAAGGAGCTGCTGGAGCGAGTGCGGAAGCTACCGGGGGTGAAGTCGGCCAGCGTGGCGTATACCGTTCCCCTGAGCTACTTCAGTGCCGGGGACTCGCTCGAGGTCCGTGGATACGAAGTGGGCAAGGGCGAAGCACCTCCACTGGCTGGTTACAACATGGTGACGCCGCGCTATTTCGAGACGCTGGGGATTACGCTGACAGAAGGACGGGAGTTCGCTGCCGCGGATACGGACGATAAACCGCGAGTGGCGATCGTCAATCGCGCCATGGCCGAGAAGTTTTGGCCCAAGCAGAGTGCGCTCGGGCACGAATTTACCTTGGCTGGCGATCGCACTCGCTCGTGGAAAGTTGTTGGGGTTACGGAAAATAGCCGGACGAATCAACTGAGTGGCCCTTTGGGAGTTCCCTATTTCTACGTGCCGTTCGCGCAGATGTATTCTTCGCTGGCGGTGTTGCAAGTGCGAGTTTCTGGCGGCGCGCCGCAGGCGTTGGCTGGGGCGGTGCGCGAGCAGATTGCGTCGATCGCACCGATGATGCCTATTTTTGAGGTGCGGCCGATGACCCAAGCAATGGATACCATCAATGGATTTTTGATTTTTGAATTGGCGGCGGGATTGGCGGGGGCGCTTGGGCTGCTGGGATTGATTCTGGCGGTTGTGGGCGTTTTTGGAGTGATTTCGTTTTCGGTGAGCCAGCGGACGCACGAAATCGGGATTCGCATGGCGCTGGGTGCGGGGTCAGTCAGCGTTCTCCGCATGATTCTGCGGCAGGGCGCGGTGATCGTTGCGGCGGGGCTGGCCCTGGGGATTTTGCTGGCGATGGTGATGGCGCGGCTGGTTGGGAATTTCTTGAACGGAGTGAGTCCTTTCGACCCGCTGACGTATGCGTGCGTCTCGGTGACGCTGACCGTAGCAGCGATGCTGGCTTGCTACATTCCGGCGCGGCGGGCCACGCAGGTAGATCCGATGGTGGCGCTGCGATATGAGTGAGGGAGAGGTCGATAGGCGACAGTTGAAAATTGAAGGCGAAGAAACATTAGCCACGGAGGCACGGAGGCCGGAAAAAAGATAGGTGCGGCGATGAAATTGTCACTCTGAGGGCATTTCGCCAAGGATGCCCGAAGAATCTTAACCGCTGGAACCTTAGAGAATGTAAAACGAGCGTGTCTTTGCTCAATCTCACGTTGATTCGAGAAGGCCCGGACTGTGCACGAGCACTCCTGTTGGAATAAACTGTTACAACCAACCGAATGAAGACTGCCAACACTCACCCGCATCGCGTACTGATTGCCGACGACCAAGCTGATATTCGAGACGCTTTGCGTCTTTTGCTGAAGCGCGAAGGATACGAAACCCAGGGAGCTTCTTCGCCCGGCGAAGCGCTCGCCGCCGTTGAGGCGCGCGAGTTTGATGCCGTGTTGATGGATCTGAACTACGCGCGGGACACGACTTCGGGGCAGGAAGGGCTGGACTTGCTGCCACGCATTCAAATGGTGGATGGCACCTTGCCGGTGATTGTGATGACGGCCTGGAGCAGCGTGGAAGTCGCGGTGGAGGCGATGCGGCGCGGGGCACGCGACTTTATTCCCAAACCTTGGGATAACCATCGCTTGCTCACGGTGCTGCGCACCCAGATCGATTTGCGGCAGGCGTTGCGGCAAGCTTCGCGTTTGGAGGCGGAAAACCGATTGCTGCGGGCAGAGTCGCGGCCGACGATGATCGCGGAATCGGCGGCGATGCGCCCGGTGCTGGACTTGATCGGGCGGATCGGAGTATCGGACGCGAACGTGTTGATCACCGGGGAGCATGGGACTGGGAAAGAAGTCGTGGCGCAGACTTTGCATGCGCTGTCGCCACGATCGAGCACGCCGATGGTGACCGTGAATGCCGGCGGATTGTCAGAAGGCGTGTTTGAAAGCGAGTTGTTCGGACACGTGAAGGGGGCGTTCACCGACGCGCGGGTCGATCGCGTGGGCCGATTCGAACTTGCAGACAATGGCACGTTGTTTCTGGATGAGATTGCCAATGTGCCGCTGAAGCTGCAGGCCAAGTTGCTGCGCGTGTTGGAAACGGGGGAACTCGAAAGAGTGGGATCTTCAAGCACGCGGCGCGTGGATGTTCGCGTGATTGCGGCTACCAACGTGGATGTCAATGTGGAAGCCGCAGCCGGACGTTTCCGGCAGGACTTGTTGTTCCGGCTGAATACCATCGAGATCCATTTGCCGCCTTTACGGGAACGGCGCGAGGATATTGAGTTGCTGGCGCATCATTTTCTGCGAAATTACGCGCAGCGCTATCGCAAAACGATCTCGGGGTTCGATGCGGTGGCTACCCAGCTGATGCATGAGCATCCGTGGCCCGGGAATGTGCGCGAACTGGATCACTCGATCGAGCGCGGCGTGTTGCTGGCGACCGGACCCCAAGTTCGGGCGGCGGATCTTGGGCTGCGCGCGGCGGCAGCGGGAAGCCCGGCCCGGTTGGAAGAGATGAGCCTGGATGACGTGGAGCACCACTTGATTCAGCGGACCCTGGCGCGCTATGACGGGAACGTGAGCCAGGCGGCGAAGGCCCTGGGACTGAGCCGGAGCGCGATGTACCGGCGATTGCAAAAACACGGATTGGAATGACGCGGCTCACTTACGAACGCCGCATTCAGCTTTTGGCACTCGCGGCGGGTCTGCCCGGTTCGGCTATTGCCCTGATTTTGCTGTGGACCGGCGAATACACTTCCCGAACCGCCTGGACCCTGGCGATATTGATTCTTAGTTTGTGGCTGGGTTTTGCGCTTTCCCTCCGGCACCGCGTGGTATTTTCCCTGCAAACTCTTTCCAACCTGCTGGCGGCGTTGCGCGAAGAAGATTTCTCGGTGCGCGGGAGGGATGCGCGGCGGGACGATGCCATGGGCGAGGTGATGCTTGAAGTCAACGCGCTCAGCGAAACACTACGCGAGCAACGCCTCGGCGCGCTGGAGGCTACCGCGCTGCTGCGCACGGTAATGGAGGAAATTGACGTTGCCATTTTCACCTTCGACAACGAAAACAAGCTCCGGCTGGTGAATCGCGCGGGAGAGCGCTTGCTGGCGCGGCCGCTGGAAAGACTGCTGGGATTTACGGCAGCAGAGCTAGGGCTTGGCGCTTCCTTGGAAGGCGAGGCGGCGCGGACAATGGAATTGAGTTTTCCGGGAGGGTCGGGGAGATGGGGTATGCGGCGCGGATCGTTCCGGCAGGCGGGTTTGCCGCATCACCTGCTGGTGCTGAGCGATTTGAGCCGGGCGTTGCGGGACGAAGAACGGCAGGCGTGGCAGCGGCTGATTCGCGTGATGGGCCACGAGTTGAACAATTCGCTGGCGCCGATTCAGTCGGTGGCGCAGAGCCTGGAGAGTGGGCTTCAGACAATCACCAGCGCGCCCGAGTCGCAGACCGGGCCCACCGCTGCACTGCTGGATGATATGCGGCAAGGATTCAGCATTATCAGGTCGCGTACCGAAGCCCTGGGGCGCTTTATGGCGGCGTATTCGCGGCTGGCGCGACTGCCACAGCCAAAGCTGGCGCCTGTGGAGGTGCGCGCATGGATTTCGCGGGTGGCGAAATTGGAAACGCGCGTGAAGTTGAGGCTGGAAGAAGGGCCGGACGTAGTGATCTCGGGCGACGCCGATCAATTGGAGCAACTGCTGATTAATCTGGTGCACAATGCCGCGGATGCGGTGCAGGAAAATGGCGGGGAGGCGAGCATTGGATGGTCGCGGCAGGATTCGTACTTGAACGTGTGGGTTGCCGACGAGGGGCCGGGGATTTCGAATACAGCGAACTTGTTTGTGCCGTTCTTTACGACCAAGCAAGGGGGAACCGGCATTGGGCTGGTGCTCAGCAGACAGATCGCCGAGGCCCACGGTGGCACGTTGACGCTGGAGAACCGGCGGGATGTTACTGGATGCGAGGCTCGGTTGCGATTGCCTTTGTGAGGCGCCTCGAACTTCGCCCAACACTTTGTCCGACACTTCGTCGGAATCTCCCAACCTTAAATTTCCCGGCCTGACATTCCCAGCGCGAAAATTTTTGAGTTTCTAGCGAAGTTTCTTCAGGTCGAAAGTTGTGGTAGTTGTCTTCGCATCTGGCGAGGTCACATCCACGGTTATTTCGTCTTGGGCAATGCTCTTGGCGTCGTACTCCAACCAAACCGTTTGACCGTCCAGCGTCGAAGGTGCGGCGTTTGTGGCCGAGGAGTAGACCGGTTTGTTGGAAATCGACCGCGCGACGAGCACTTTCCCGTTTTGCTTCACTGCAAATTGAAAGTTCCGCCAGAAGTTTTCCGGGCGAAGCATGGAGTTCTGCTGCCCGTGAGACGCGGGTGGCGCTTGAGGGCTTCGCTCGGCTTGCGGGTATGCGCCAGGCAGCATTAGGCGAACCAGTACTATTACCGTATCTCCGCGCTGGTGGTAGGCCTGCTCGGCCCGTGGCTCGGAGTAGCCGCTGAGATTCTGCCTGGATTCATCGACGACTTGAGCGAACGGTGTAAGTATCTCGATTTCAGCGACCTGCGGGGTGTTTTGCACGTTGGTGGCGTTGAATTGCTTGGAGTAGGGCGTCAGAAACTCCGCGGTTGCCTGGTCGTTCCTCTGCCCCAGGGTCCAGGCGTCGCTTAGGGAACTTGGGTTCAAGGGGGCTTCGTAGGCAGTCAAGTCGGGCGCAAAGCAAAGACCAAAGGCGAGACCAAGCGAGAGAAGGCGAACTAAGGTCCGCCTCCCCCGGTTCTGTCTAACTCGAAGCGACATGATGGTTAGATGTTCGAAGCCGGCAAAACGGAATTTGGTCGATAAATGGGCGCGATAAACGCCAGAAAGAGCTCACACCTCGCCGGGATTGACAGCCAGCAAATGGGTGGACGGTTGATAAATAGTACTCGAGAGAAGGCGGGCCATCTATCGGGAAAAGTCCTTAAGGCTGTGGACGATGCGGATTTTCCGTGGACAAAAGCCAGGTATGCAAAAGTTGCTGCCGAGGCGAAAAAAAAACATAAACCTGCCCGAAAGGCCAGGCCGTAATCCTTTCACAATCGGACACTTAAGAGCTGGATGTTATTGGCCATCGGCGTGCGTCGATGGCCGTGTATGTCCGCAGGAACCACAGACAACCACAGTGGAGCAGGGCCGCAGGAAACGTCGGCCGGCGCGAAGAGCCACGATCCTGCTCCGAATTGGCGGCAGCGTGTGGCGGCACTCAGGAACATTCCTCCCGTTCTCAAGATGGTGTGGGAAGCCGCGCCCAGCGTCATCGTCGGAAGCCTGACCTGCCGGTTGGTGGCTGCGCTTGTGCCGCTGGCGGTGTTGAAGGTCACGCAAGTCATTATTGACGACGTTTATCAGTTCAAGGCTCACCACGCGGCGCTACCCCATACGTTCTGGTACTTAGTCGCGTTGGAGTTCGTTCTGGCCTGCATCGCGGCGATCCTGGCGCGCCTGATCACGTTCTGCGAAATCGTACTGGCCGACAAGTATAGCCGCCATATCAGCACGAAAATCATGGATCACGCATCGCGGCTCGATCTCACCACGTTTGAGGATCCGCTGTTCTACGACAAGATGGAACGCGCCCGCGTTCAGGGGACGGATCGCATCATCATGATTCAGTCCACCGGGCTGTTGATCCAGCAAATCGTTACGACCATCACCCTCGCGGCCAGCATCATTTATCTCTCGCCCTGGATTCTTCTACTGCTCGTTGCTTGCGTCGTCCCGGCATTTCTCGGTGAGACGCATTTCGCCTTTATGGGCTATTCGCTGAATTTTTTCCAGACGCCCGCGAAACGCGAGATGGATTATCTGCGGATTTTAGGCGGCAGCAAGGAAACTGCAAAAGAGCTGAAGCTTTTCGGCTTGAGCTCATTTTTGGTGGGCCGCTACACGAAGCTCTCCAACGAACTCCACAAGCAGAACGTGCAACTGGCGACGCGCAGACTGTTGGTGGGAGCGCTGCTCACACTGCTTGGAACGATCGGCTATTACGGCAGCTATGCCTTCGTGATTTATCAAACCGTGTTTGGGGCGCTGACAATCGGCATGTTGACCTTCTTGACGGGAGCGATCGCCGGCGCCGCCACCAACATCCAGGCAGTTTTTTCGACTTTCTCGACAATCGCCGATCAAGCGCTGTTCATCACCGACTTGCTGGAATTTTTCGCGCTAAAGCCCACGGTGTACTCGAAGCCGAATGCGCTGGCGGCGCCGCGACCGATTCGCCAGGGATTCGAGTTCCAGAATGTTTCCTTTGCGTATCCCGGCATGACGCGCTTGGTGCTGAGCAACGTCAGCTTCCGTCTGGAACCCACCGAGCGGATAGCGCTGGTGGGAGAGAACGGTCAGGGCAAGACCACCATCGTCAAGCTGTTGACGCGTCTCTACGATCCGACCGGCGGGCGAATCCTGCTGGATGGTGTGGACCTGCGCGAATACCAAATCGAGGATTTGTGGAAGGAAATCGGCGTCATCTTCCAGGATTTCATGCGCTACGACCTGACTGCCGGCGAGAACATCGCCATCGGGCGCATCGAAGACCAGGACAATGTCTTCCGCGTGCGTTCGGCGGCGCAAAAAAGTCTTGCCGAACAAGTGATACGCAAGTTGCCGAAGGGCTACGAGCAAATCCTGGGGCGGCGATTCGAGGGCGGCGTGGACCTGTCCGGTGGAGAGTGGCAGAAGATCGCGCTCGCGCGGGCGTACTTGCGCGATGCGCAGGTGCTGATCCTGGACGAGCCGACGGCGGCGTTGGACGCCCGGTCCGAGCACGAGGTTTTCGAGAGGTTTGCGGAGTTGACCAAGGGGAAGATGGCGCTGCTGATTTCGCATCGCTTCTCGACGGTGAAAATGGCGGACCGGATTCTGGTTTTGGAAAACGGACGCATCGCCGAGCAGGGACCTCACGACCAGCTTTTACTGAACAAAGGACGTTACGCGGAAATGTTTGAGTTGCAAGCGGCAAGTTACCGATAACGAGGACGACTAGATGGCTACGCAACAGCATCCTGCTTTTGATCCGAATCAGCCCTTGCCTCCCGATGGCGCGCTTCGAAGCTCCGGTTGGAAGAAGGACTATTGCGGCTCGGCGTCGCGACGCAGTGGAAAGGTTCACTACGGCCAGCTTTGGCTCGGCGCAATTCTGGAAGCGCAGTCCTGGAAGTCCCGCGAAGAAAACAGCCGCATTCCCGCATTTGAAGTGAAATGGGAGAAAACAAAGGAATCGATCGAGGCTGGCACGCAAGCGTTGCGGAATTTGACTTCGTCGGGAAACAAGCTGCAAGGGGACGGGGAAATTCTGCTGGGAAATTCGACCGGACTTCATCAAGCACTGCAACAAACCAAGCAGCCGGTTCGCAAAGCCCGCACACTGCCTCAGATTCACGCCGACGAATCGACCATCCTGCCCCGAGCGTACGCAGCCGTGGCGAGCTACCTGCAGGCAGTCAACTACGAATTCGACGAAGAAACGTTTGAGCAATATTTCACCGCGCTGCAGGAAACCGTGGCGTTTGAGATGCGGGAACTTTGGCAACTGCAACCGTTCGCCAAGCTGGTACTGCTGGAGTCTGTAGCCGCCCTCACGGATCGAATGGACGCCGCGACGTATTTGCGTTCCGAGGACTCGACCAAGACGGTGGAAGCCGTAGCGACCGAATACTTTGGCTCGCCCAGCTTGTCTACCTTGATGGTGAGCATGCGGCGTATCGATGGCGCGGACTGGAACGAGGTTTTCGAGCGTGTCAATGCGGTCGAGCGGATCCTCCGGCTCGATCCGTGCGATGCCTACGCTTCCATGGATTTCGAGAGCCGCGAAAATTACCGCCAAACCATCGCTCAACTGGCCAAGCGTGCGGAGGCAAGCGAGCAAGAGGTGGCGCGCAAGGCGGTGGAGTTGGCGCGTCCGATTCATGCTTCCTCGAATGCGCGGGTAAGGCAGCGGCAGTCGCACGTGGGCTACTACCTGCAGGGAGAGGGCCGGAAAGAACTGGAGAAAACGATTGCATACCGCCCGACGTTGGCGGAACGCACCCAGCGGTTCCTGAAACGCTGGCCGGATTTCTCGTACATCCTGGGTATCGAACTGTTCACTCTGGCGCTGATGGCGGCGGTGGTGCTGGGGGCCAAGCCCAAGGTTTCGGGTTGGATCGTGGTGGCACTGTTCCTGTTGCCGGCGGCGGAGTGTGCGGTGGCCTTGGTGAACCAGCTGGCCACGACACTTTTCCAGCCCAAAGCACTGCCCAAACTGGATTTCAGCAAGGGTGTGCCGGCCGAATTCACGACGATGGTAGCTGTTCCAACCTTGCTCACCAGCGAAGAGCAAATGGGCCGCGCGGTGCGCGATCTGGAAATCCGGTTTCTGGCCAACCGCGACGCGAACATTCACTTCGCTCTTTTGACCGACCCACCCGATGCGGGACAGCAATTCGACGACAAAGATAAGTTGGCTGACCAGTGCGCGCATTTGATCGAGGCGATGAATGCGAGGTATGCCGGCGAAGGAAAGGGATCGTTCTTTCTGTTCCACCGGCATCGGGCTTACAACCCGTCCGAAGGTATCTGGATGGCGTGGGAGCGAAAGCGCGGGAAATTACTGGACTTCAACAAACTGTTGCTAGGCACAAGTGACAATTTCCCGGTGAAAGCTGGAAATCTTTCTTTGCTGCCGTCGGTCAAGTACGTGATCACGCTGGATTCCGACACGCAGCTGCCGCGAGACGCGGCGCACCGTTTGGCCGGGGCCATTGCGCATCCCTTGAACCGCGCGATCATTGACGCGGAAACAAATACGGTGGTGGACGGCTACGGAATTCTTCAGCCGCGGGTGGACATCAGCATTCAGTCGGCCAGCCGTTCGCGATTGGCGGCGATCTTTTCCGCGGATGCGGGCTTCGACATCTACGCTCGCGCGGCGTCCGACGTTTACCAGGACCTGTTCGACGAAGGCAGCTTTACCGGCAAGGGGATCTACGAGGTCGAGACTTTTCAGCAGGTGCTGGAGCATCGTTTCCCCTGCAACACGATTTTGAGCCACGACATGATCGAGGGAGCGTATGCCCGCGCGGGCCTGGTGTCCGACATTGAAGTCGTGGACGACTACCCGTCGCACATGAGCGCCTTCAGCCGGCGCAAGCACCGCTGGGTACGCGGAGACTGGCAGATCATTTTTTGGCTGCTTCCGCGCGTGCCGGACTTTTTCGGCAAGTCGGTGCGTAACCCGCTGTCGGTCATTTCCCGCTGGAAGATCCTGGACAATCTGCGCCGCAGCCTGACCGAGATTGCCACGTTCGTTATGCTGCTGAGCGGTTGGCTGCTTTTTCCGGGGAAAGCACTCTACTGGACGCTGGCGACCCTGGCGGTGGTTGCTCTTCCGACCTACTGGCAGTTCGCGATGTCGATCCTGCGCGGAGGCCGAGCGCTGTTTACCGGCATATTCTGGAAAAACTGGGCGGCGGATTTCGGAATCGCCCAAGTAAATCTGTTTCTGCGTATTGCGTCGCTGTGCCACCAGAGCCTTATCACCCTCGATGCGATCGTGAGGTCGGTTGTGCGCATGACCGTAACTCACGAAAGACTCCTGGAATGGGAAACCGCCGCCGAAGCCGAGAGTAGCTACGGGAAAAAGAGCCCGGTCGAAACCTATTTGCAGGTCATCCCCTGGCTCACTTTTCTCATTGGCTTGTTTATTGCGATCGAGCGTAAAGAAGCGTTCCTCGTCGCGTTGCCTCTCTTAGTCCTTTGGGGCTTGTCGAAACCGACCGAGCAGTGGTTCGACCTGCCTGCCCGGACCGAGGACACCAAGATCGCTGCCGAAAACAGGGCTTTGCTTCGCCTCTCGGCGTTGCGCACCTGGCGGTTGTTCCGGGAATTCAGCACGGCGGAAGAAAACTGGTTGATTCCGGATACGGTTCAAAAGCCCGAATCGCTGGTCGTTCACCGAATCTCGACAACGAATCTTGGATTGCTTCTGAACTCGCGCTTGGCCGCCGCGGATCTTGGTTTTCTGACGGTGCCGGAGTTCGTAACCGACACCGAGAGGACGTTCGATTCGATCGACCGCATGCCCAAGATGAACGGGCAAATGTACAACTGGTACGACAATTTCACGCTCGAGGCGTGCAAGCCGCGATTCGTTTCGGCGGTGGACAATGGCAATCTGGTTTGCGCGCTGTGGACTGTGAAGCAGGGCTGCCTGGGAGCCATCAGCGAGCCAATTTTCCGCCCCGAAATCCTGCAGGGCGTCCGCGATCATCTCGACACGATCGAGGAGTTGTTCCGCGCGGAAGACCAGGACGATTCCTTGCTGGCCGCGGTGCACGAAATGAAACAGCGCGTGGGCTCGCTGGGTAGTTCACCGGCGACGTGGCTGGAAGGGTTGACAGGTTGCGAACGCGTGATCGTCGCGCTGGCAAAAAAGCTGTCTTCCGACGCCATCGAGAGCGAAGCACGGTGGTGGGTCTACGAACTGCGCTTGCGCATCTCGCACCTGGAAAGCTTGGTGTATGACTTTGCGCCCTGGTTGCAGCCGCAATTCGCGAAGTGCTGCGCCGATCCGACCATTTTGCAAATCACCCAGCCGGAAAAACTGACCCTGGAAGCGTTGCCGAAGATCTGCCATACGCTCGACCAGAAGATTTGGCGGATGCTGGAAGAGGGCGGCTCGAACATCGAGTCTCGCTCGGCTCTGCAGCTCCTGCGGTCGGCAGTGACGAGAACCAGCAGCATCGCCAAGAGCATTGCGACGCGCCTTGAGCGGCTGGCCGAACGCGGGGACGCGCTGGCAAAGAGCATGGATTTCAAATTCTTCCTCGACCCGAAGAAAAAACTGCTGTTCACCGGGTATAACGTGGAAGAAGGTAAATTTACTCCGAGCCACTACGACCTGCTGGCGTCTGAAGCTCGAGCGGGCGTTTTTGCCGCCATTGCCAAGGGGGAAATTCCCCAGGAAAGCTGGATGGCGCTGGAGCGCCGCATGACCACCTACGAAAACGAACACGTGTTGCTGTCGTGGACAGGAACCATGTTCGAATACCTGATGCCGCTGATCTGGATGAAAACGTATCCGAACACGATTCTGGACCGAACGACGCGGGGAGCCGTACGCGGCCAAAAGAAATACGCAGCGCTTAAGTCGATTCCGTGGGGCATCTCCGAAGCATCCTGCTCGAAGATCAATAGCGCGGGACACTACCATTACGAAGCCTTCGGCGTCCCGGGATTGGCGGTCAGCCGCGACCTCTCGCGCGATCTCGTGGTGTCTCCTTACTCTACATTTCTCAGCCTGATGGTGGATTCCAAGAGCGCGTTGGAGAATATTCGGCAGTTGAAGGAGCTGGGGTTGCTGGGGGCCTACGGATTCTACGAATCAGCGGACTTCACGCCTTCCCGGCTCAGCGATGGGAGTAAATTTGAAATCGAGCGCTGCTGGTTGGCGCATCATCAAGGCATGAGCTTGATGTGTGTCGCGAATCTTCTGTGCGATGGGTCGTCGCAGAAGCGCTTCCACGCGGAACCCATGGTCGCTGCGACCGAACGCCTTCTGCATGAAAAGGCGCCGCGCACGTCGCAGTTTGAGGCTGCAGGGGCGGCCGAAGACATCGAGACCGAAGCCGACGGCGCGAAGGAAACGGCCAAAGCTGGGCAAGAAAATTGGGGCGTCGCTCCGAAACTCAACACCGCGGCCTGAATCGGCTGCAACCTGAAGTGGTTGCTCTACACAATCCACTGTATTGCTGAAAGCGGAATACGCGCCTTAACTGGTTGAGGAAGCGTCGTTTGCTCCTCGTCCATTCCGGGGTTGCCGGGCGCTTCTGACTGCGAGAAACACTCGGCAGTCATTCAAGTAGGACTAAGGTGCATCATGGCTACTTCAAAAGCCGCTTTCAGCGACAATTTGCCCGCCAATACGCCGCGAATCGTCGGCGAAAACGACAAAGAGGCGTTTCATCATGGGATTCACCGGTGCGTGTCCGAGCGAGCGTATGGACTGTACGAGGCTTCCGGGGGCGAACACGGGAACGATCACGCGCACTGGTTACAAGCGCAGAGTGAAGTTCTCCACCATGGATTAGAAGTTCGCGAATCGGGAAGCTGGCTATCGATCAACGCGTCGCTTCCCGATGTCGAAGGAGACGACATTGAAGTCTATCTGGAGCCAAATCGCGTCATCGTTCGGGCAGAAACGAGCGAGAACTTTCAAAACACGGAGTCGCAACCACAAGGATTCGCACTGCGAGAAATTTTTCTGCTCGAGGATCTCCACACTGAGGTTGATCCGGCAACGGCCAGCGCCGCTTTCAAAGATCGAAAGCTGACCTTAATGGTCAAGAAACGCTACCCGGTGACAGACGCGGCGAAATAGACGTCAAACGCGTAGCTAACCATTTCCATTTGATCGAATATAATGGCCGTCCGCGGATGAACGACTACCAGCCTACTCGCCCGCTTGCCCTGGGGCCGACTCGCGATCGCAGCGGAAGCTGGCGGTTTGCGGTGTGGGCGCCGCGGCCGAAAAAGGTCGAGCTACATTTGCCGTCGGAACGATCCCGATGCTTGCCGATGGAGCGGGACGAGCTTGGATATCATCATGCCGTCGTGGAACACGTACCTCCCGGGTCAAAATACTTCTATCGACTTGACGGCACCTCGGACCGCCCAGATCCGGCATCCCGTTTTCAACCGAAAGGTGTTCACGGCCCCTCCGAAGTGGTCGATCCGTCCTTGTTCGAATGGACCGACGCCAGCTGGGAACCACCAGCGCTTAAGGATGCCGTGTTCTATGAGCTTCATGTCGGCACGTTCACGGCGGAAGGCACTTTTGGCGCGATTGTTCCACACCTCGACCGGCTTGCCGATCTTGGCGTGACGACGATCGAGCTGATGCCCATTGGGCAATTCCCCGGAGCGCGCAATTGGGGCTACGACGGCACTTTCCCGTTTTCTACACAGAATAGTTACGGCAGGCCGGACGATCTGCAAAAGTTTGTGGACGCAGCGCACGCGAAGAACCTTGGCGTGGCGCTGGATGTCGTCTACAACCATCTTGGCCCCGAGGGCAACTATCTATCGGAATATGGCCCTTATTTCGCCGATCACTATCGAACGCCTTGGGGAGCGGCGCTGAATTTTGACGGAGCTTATAGCGATGAGGTGCGGTTTTTCTTCGTCCAAAACGCCCTGTACTGGCTCGAGCACTTTCACATCGACGCTCTACGCCTCGACGCAATTCACAGCATCTACGATGCGAGCGCGTTTCCGTTTCTAGCGGAATTGTCGACGGCCGTGGCCGCATTGTCCACACGCCTTGACCGAAAGATCTATCTTGTTGCGGAAAGCGACCTGAATGACGCGCGGGTCATTTCGTCGATCGAGCGCGGCGGAATGGGCCTGGACGCCCAATGGAGCGACGATTTTCATCACTCCGTGCATACCTTACTGACGCGGGAAAACTCAGGCTACTATGCCGATTTCGGTACGATCCATTCTCTGGCGACGACGATGAAAACCGGCTGGTACTACACGGGGCAATACTCGCGGCATCGTCACCGCAAGCATGGTAATGCCCCGCCACACGGTGGGAGCGGGCAGTTTGTCGTGTACAGTCAGAACCACGATCAAGTCGGCAATAGGGCCTTGGGTGAGCGGCTCAGTAGCCTGGTGAGTTTCGAAAGTCTGAAACTCGCGGCCGGCATTACGCTGCTCTCTTCTTTCGTGCCGCTCTTATTTATGGGCGAAGAATACGGCGAGACCGCGCCCTTCCTGTATTTTACCAGTCACAGTGATCCACAGCTCGCCGAGTCGGTTCGGCGTGGCCGCCAAGCCGAGTTTGCACACTTTCAATGGCAGGGAGAAATCCCCGACCCGCAAGACGAATCTACTTTCTTCAAATCAAAACTGAATCATCCCCTCGCCGGCCAAGACCCTCATCACACGCTGCAACGTTTCTACAAACTGTTGCTGCGCTTTCGACGCGACCAGCAGTGGGCCGAGGCGCTGCAGGTCACGGTGACCGAATATCCGTCCCAGCAAGCGCTGTTGACTTTGCACGCTGCGGGCCCCGCTTTTCTCGCGGGCCTATTCCATTTTGGCGACGCTCCGGCGACACTTACGGTGCAACTTCCGGCCGGCATGTGGGAAAGCAGAATCGATTCGGCCGATCCCGAGTGGTTGGGGCAAGGCGCGGTACGTCCGACGTTGTTGGTAAGCGGCTCTGTTCGAATCGATGTGCAAGCGCGGTCCTTCGTTTTGCTGGAACGCTCAAGCCCGTAACGGAATGACTGATGCCAACGCCGCGCGAGACCCTCATTTCCGCCACGTACCGGTTGCAGTTCAACAGGGACTTCACGTTTCAAGACGCTCTTAAGATCGTCGACTATCTCGCGGACCTGGGCGTTACGCACGTCTATGCCTCGCCTATCTTCAGCAGCAGGCGGGGCAGCACGCATGGCTACGACGTCACGGATCCGACGCGCCTGAACCCTGAGCTGGGCGCCGAGGCGGACTTCACTGCTTTCCAGGAAAAACTGCGGGAGCGTGGCTTGGGATTGATTCTGGATATCGTGCCGAATCACATGTCGGCCAGCAGCGAAAATTCCTGGTGGATGGACGTGCTCGAGAACGGCCCTGATTCCGCTTACGCGTCGTACTTTGACGTCGATTGGCATCCGCCATCGCGGATGCTCGAGGGCAAAGTCCTCCTCCCCGTTCTTGGCCGCCCATTTGGCGAAGCCCTCGAACATCAGGAGCTTAAGCTCGTCGTGATGGAGGGAAAATTCTTCGTTCAGTATTTCGAATCGCTCTTCCCTTTGGCTCCTTCGACCTATCACCTAGTTCTAAAGCGCCGGCTGAACGAACTGAGAACAGCGTTGGGAGAAGACTCGCCCGCGTACCAGGAATATTCCGGAATCGTGGCCGCGGCCGCCGCACTCTCTGACGCTGTGGGCCAAAGTAGGGACGCCGCCGGCGAGAAACGCCTTCAATTCGAGTCCCTTCGACAAAGACTGCGCCAGCTGCTTTCCAGCGACGCGAAGGTGAACGATTTCGTCCAGCAGAATCTCCGCGGTCTCGATGGCAATCCCACCGAGCCTTCGACGTTCACGTCCCTTGAAAGTCTCCTCGCACAACAGCACTACGTCCTGGCGTATTGGCAAAACGTCAACGAAGAAATCAACTATCGAAGGTTCTTCACAATCAACGATCTGGTGGGCATGCGAATGCAAGACCCCCTGGTGTTTGACGCCACGCACGCGCTGGTGCTTCGCATGGTGGAACAAAAAGTAGTCGCGGGCTTGCGAATCGACCACATCGATGGCCTCCGCGATCCTCTCGGCTATTTGCGCCAGTTGAGCGAACGCGTCGCCTCGGATACTCGCTCGATCGAGCCTTCCTCCGTTCCCGTCTTCGTCGAGAAAATTTTGGCACGCGATGAGACTTTGCCAAACAGCTGGCCGGTGGCGGGCACCACCGGATATGAATTCGCCAATGCGCTCAATTGTTTCTTCGTCGATCCAAAAGGAACGAAAAAGGTCGAACAAATCTATGTGGGATTTCTCGGTCGAGACGTAGTCTATGACGACGTTCTATATCAAAAGAAAAAGCTGGTGATGTCCACGCTTCTGGGTGTCGAAATGCGCTCGCTAGGACATCAGATTCAGGTGCTGGCCAGGGACGACCGGTACGCTCGCGAAATACCTCGCACCGAATTGAACCAAGCGCTCGTCGAAACAACGGCGCACCTGTCCGTCTACCGAACGTATGTGCGCAACCTCGAGGTGGCCCGCCAGGATGAACAGCGAATCCAGCAAGCCTTAAGCAATGCGCAGGCAAGAACGCCCCAAGTAAATCCCCGAAGCTTCGAGTTCCTGCGCGATGTATTGCTACTTCGAAACCAGCCGCATCTTCTAGCTGGCCAACGCGAAGCCCGGCTGGCGTTCCTCATGCGCTGGCAGCAATTCACGGGGCCCATCATGGCCAAAGCATTCGAGGACACTTTCTTGTACGTCTACAATCCCCTGATCTCCCTGAACGAGGTTGGGGGAGACCCGCGGCCGTCGACAGCGCCTTTGGCGGACTTTCTGAAGTTTGTCACCGACCGGCTGCGCGATTGGCCGCACGCCCTGAACGCAACGACCACGCACGATACCAAGCGCGCCGAAGACGTTCGCGCCCGCATCAGTGTTCTTTCAGAGATGCCCGCCGAGTGGCGGGATCATCTGGATCGCTGGTCCAAATGCAATGCGCCTCACCGAAAGTTGCTGGATGGGCAGCCGGTGCCCGACCGCAACGAGGAAATTTTCCTGTATCAGACGCTGCTCGGCGCCTGGCCGCTGGGGGAGACCGATTTTGCTTCCTTGACGCACCGGCTGCAAGCTTACGCCGTCAAGGCCACCCGCGAAGCGATGGTCCACACGCGCTGGACCCGTCCGAACCTCCGTCACGAACAGGCGTTGCAGCGGTTTGTGGCGGCCATCCTGAAGCCCGGCGCCCACAATGCATTCCTGCGTACCTTTGGTAGCCTCCAAGACCGGATCGGCTACTACGGCATGATCAACGGCCTCAGCCAGGCACTTCTGAAAATCGGGTCGCCGGGAATTCCGGACTTCTATCAAGGCTCCGAGCTGTGGGACCTTCGTCTGGTGGATCCTGACAATCGTCAGCCGGTCGATTTCATCAAGCGCAATGCCATGCTCTCGATTTTGCGCAAGACCAGCGAAACCACGCTGCTCGACGATCTAGTTCGCAACTGGAGAGACGGCCGGATCAAATTATTTCTGATTTGGAAAGCACTGCGTTTCCGCGCGCGGAACGCAGCGCTGTTCGCTAAAGGACAGTTTGTACGTGTCGAAAGTCGCGGCAAGCGCCAAGAGCACGTGGCAGCCTTCGTTCGCCGTCACAAAAAGGATTGGGTTCTCATTGTTGTGCCGCGGTGGCTGGCACGTGGCCGGTATCCCACGAAACTCGGGCAAGCAGGTCGCTTTTGGGGCAACACGGAAGTGCGGCTGCAAGCGACGGCCCCTGCCTCGTGGAGCAATGTCCTTACTAGTGAAAGCGTCAAGACCGAGAGCGCCGGAGGGCGGCGAGCCCTGCGTATGGACAAACTACTAGAGACTTTTCCGGTTGCTTTGCTGAGCGGGACCACGGTTTCCATCCGAACGAAAGGCAGTCGCTAACAAACATACACTCGAATTCGCGCGACCCGCGTTAAGTCACCGCGTCAGAAGCTTCGAAATCCCTTGGAGCGGGATGCCTATCCAGGTGGGCCGGTTGTTGAGTTCGTAGCCGAGTTCATAGATGGCTTTCTCGAGCAAATGGAGTTCCAAAACGGTCTGGGTATGTTCTTGGCTCTGCGGCAAATAAGCAGCCGCGCGCGCGGTTTCAAAATATCTCTTGAGATACCGGTCCGAAACCCAAGCGTTCCAGGATTCCGCCCACGAGCCGATTTTCCGCGCGTGCTCCGCTTCCATCTTGTTGTCACCCAGCAACGGCGCGAATGCCGCATAGTGGAACGACCGAAGCATTCCAGCAACATCCTGCAGCGGCGACCTCTTGACGCGCCGCTCCGCGATCGAGCGCGCCGGCTCGCCTTCAAAATCGATGATTACGAAATCGGATCCCGCGCGGAGCACTTGGCCCAGGTGATAGTCCCCATGAATCCTCGTGCGCATGGCGAGGATCGGTTCGCTTAGCGCCGCACGAAACCGCCCCGCGATCTCCGGCTCGCGTGCAGCCAAATTCGCAGCTTTTTCGCGCCACTGTTCGGGAAGTGTCGAAGCCTTGTCTCGCAGAAGAGCAAACACCCGCGACATCAGGCCCACGATGGACTGCTCCAGGCTGCGCTGAAACTCCATCGTGAACGGCTCCGGAACGAACGCAGGATCGCGCGGCTCCGAAGCCAAGGCCAGGTGCATTTCGGCCGTCCTTTGCCCTAGCAGTTCTGCCGCGGACAAGTACGGCTCGACCGAGGCGCGCGCAAATTCAGGTACACTCGCTTCCAGCCGTTGGGGATAGGCGTCGGTTCGAACTGCCGTTCCGCCCGATTGCATCGCCACCTGCTTATAAAATTCCTCGAGGAAGCGCAACGTATAACTCCACGCATCCCCCTCGTTGCGGACAAATTGCTGAAGAATGCCCTGCGCCAATTGCTTGCCATCTCGCGTGTGGTACTCGAGCCACCCGGCCAGCGGCGGGACACTGGAGAAGGAGGTCTTCTCGGTGAGGAATTTGCTGATCTCGAGATCCGGATTGATGCCTTCCTGAATCCGGCGAAAGAATTTCAGAATCAGACGATCGCCATAAATAACGGAGGTGTTGCTCTGCTCTGCACGCACGGGTTTAGGCTGCAGCTTGCCAGCGGATGAAGGATAGAGACGCGAATAGGCCGCGGTCTGCAGGGCGCGCAGTTCACCTTTCTCGCCGGGAACGATGGCCTTCTGCTGAATCAGTTCGAGAAGCGCGCTGAGAAGCTCCTCGTTTTTCAGGGCATCGGTCAGAATCACCGCTTCGCCAGCCCCTGCGGTTTGAAATTTCAAAGAACCGGACTCAGTCTCTGGCGTCGATGCCGCATTTACTTCCCGGAGCACCGGCATGGCGTAGACTTCCTCATCGTGGTCCGCATATTGCACGATGACGATAAGCAGCAGCGCTTCCGAGCTTTGCAGGCGAATCGGAACAACATCGGCGAGTTCAGCAGAGCTGATCTTGCGCGCCTTCCCGCCAAACCATCTTTGCTTCATGAGAAAGCCGGGAAGTTGCGGAGCGAGCGACCTTCGAAGCTCGGGAACCATTTCCTTGCCAACGCCGACATCAGCCATGACTTGCTCTTTCCGGGCATCGCAACCGGCCTGTTCGCCGGCTGCCCTCTCGAATCCGCTTTACAAAGGCTGCAACTCGTCCGTCTTGTCGTTCTTTTTTTCGCCCAGCGATCTCTCCAGGAACGATCGAGCCAAACCTTGCCCGCCCAAACCGAAAGCGATCGCCAAACCCAACATGAATGCCCCGAATACAATCGAAAACGCAGCGATCACCGTCTGCCTGGCGACTCCGAGCTCGTCCAGCGCCATGGCGATTGCTAGGATCCAGATCCCGAAACGTATCGACCAACTCAGCATCTTCGGCGACGCATATCCCGCGTTTACCGCTGCAAGCAGCGCCGCACGCGACAAGAAGTTGGCGATCACCAATCCCAGGAACAGGATCAGCATGGCCACGACAATTTCCGGCAACAATCGCAGCAGCCGTGCAATTTGCTCCTGAAGCCCCGCAATATTCAAAATGCTGATGCCGACCAGAATGAATCCCAATAAAGTGATCCAAAAAACCGATCGGCTCAGAACTTCCGTCATGGAGGGAAGCGCTGCCATGCGCAGCACCCGGGACGCACCCGCTTCCTCGGACAAGCGGTCGAGTCTGGTAAGCCGCAAGACCGCGCGGACCACGTATTTCAAGGCATAAGCCACCAGCAAGCCCGAAAGAATAATGACCAGCATCACCACCAGCCGTGGCAGGAACTCCGCGATCATGTGAAAGAGGTTTAGGTAGGCCTGCTGCAATCCCTGAACGATCGTATCTTTCATCGATTCACCTCAGTTTTTCGCTTTCCATCGCGCGATCAAATATGGCTTCTGTCGTTCGAATTCCAGGCACAAAGCCTCCGAGTCCGCCTCCATCTCCTCAAGAGAGGATTCGCGGTGCTCCAGCAAGAAAGAGTAAAGCTGCCCGCGGTAGAGAGGGACCAGAGCTTGCAGGATGTGATCGCGAGCGATGACCGTGCGGTGGTACGAAGCGGCGAACTCATACAGCGTTTGCACCCATAGTTCCGAGTCAAACCGGAATTTTCCTGCTTCTACTCCGGCAATCTTTCGGATTTGTGCAAGAGTTTCCGGTCGCAAAATGGACGACAAGATGTCATCCAATTCCTTAACGCCGGTTCGAAAAAGTTCAAAAGTCTTCTCCTGACTCGCGGGCGCGTCCTCCGGCGTCAATTCGTGATCGGACCCAAAGGTCGGCACAGTCTCGGTGCCGGTACGGTCCATCCAATGTTCTTGAAAAGTTTCGAAACACCAGAATAAATTCCCAACCGTTTGCCGGATCGTCTCGACGATGTCCGGTCCTGATCCCGGGGGCGGAGGAAGCCTCGGCCCCAGGAAAGATTGGCAGCATTTCATCCCCGAGCAAATCGCGGTAACCGCCATCCAGGCTTCCGGTCGTGCGCGAACGGCTTCATCACCCCAAAGACTCTGGCCCAGGCATTCCGTCGCCAGGCGTCCGGAAAAGCCCCATTCGTCGGAATACATCTCGCGAATGCGAAGCCCGAACACGGCACGGCTCATGGGGTAGAGAAGGTTGCGCGCCAGCAAGCCTTGGAATTTGGTGCGGGCGTAGAGCGGCGCAACAAAGGCAAAATCCTGGCGGTAGGCGGGCCTCAACAAATTCGCAATCCACGACGGATCCAGATTGCTCGTGGCTGGCGAGACAATCGCGCACGATCGGGCCCGCAACAAGTCTGCCGCTGCAAGAATGGTCCGCAGCGCCATTCCCTGCGAAGGGGTTCTGCCGTATTGCGTGGTCACCCGATGCACGGTCCGCAACGAAGTAATTCCCCGGTGCGCCGCGGCTTTTCGCCCGTTCATACTGAGAACCGCGTCGGTGGTGTGGTCGGTCGAGCCGCCGTCCACGTTCAGGATTACCACGCGATCGCGCACGAAGTTCTGCTGGTAACTGTCTTCGATGACATGGATAGCTTGCGCGACCGTTCCCACATTGTTGTAGGTGGGAATAGCCACCAGCAGATCGACTTCGCCCACGCTCATCAACTGGCGAAGAAAATCGTCTCCGAGAAGGATGTCTTCCGCCAAGTAAAGGTCCGCTCCTGATGCGTTCCAGCCTGCCCAGAAAAAGGCTCAGAAATCTTTGCTCAATGGAGAAAAAAGTTCAAATCCGGCGAAGTCGAAACCAAAAAAACTGATAGGGCGCCAGCGTCAGTAAGTACGGCAATTCGCCAATCCTGGGGAACAAGTTTCGACCAAACATCTCGATCGGAATATGGCCCTTGTAGCTCTGAAGGTTCAGTTCGACGGCTTGCGCCGAGCTGGACAGATTGTTCACCACCAATACCTTTTCTTCGCCTAACTGCCGGACATAAGACAAAACCCGATGATTCGATGGACTGAGAAACTCAATCGATCCCCGGCTGAATACCCGGAACGAGTTTCGCGTCTGAATCACCGACTTCGTCCATGAGAGCAACGAGTGTTCCGAGCGACGCTGCGAATCCACGTTGATGGACTGATACCCGTAAACCGGATTCGAAATCAAGGGCGAATACAAGCGCTCCGGATCTGCGGAAGAAAAGCCCGCGTTCCAGCCTCCGTTCCACTGCATCGGCGTTCGAACGCCATTCCGATCGCCGAGGTAGATGTTGTCTCCCATCCCGATTTCGTCGCCGTAATAGATGATAGGCGTTCCGGGCATCGATAGCAGCAAACCGTTTAGCAATTCGATCCGCCGCCGGTCGTTCTCCATCATCGGAGCCAGCCTGCGGCGAATCCCCAAATTGATGCGCATGGCCTTGTCGTTCGCGAAGGCGTCGTACATGTAATCGCGCTCGATGTCGGTCACCATCTCCAGGGTCAACTCATCGTGATTCCTCAAGAAGATGCACCACTGGCAATTGTCGGGAATCTGCGGCGTTTGCTCGAGAATTTCGATGATCGGCTTACGGTCCTCCAGTTTTACGGCCATGAACATTCTGGGCATCAGCGGAAAATGAAATGCCATGTGGAACTCGTCCGCGTTCCCAAAGTAGTCGCGGACGTCGGCGGGCCATTGATTGGCCTCCGCCAGCAGCATCTTGCCCGGATACGCCAGATCTAGCCGCTTGCGCAGCTCGCGGATCACCTCGTGCGTCTCCGGCAAGTTTTCGCAAGAAGTGCCTTCGCGCTCCACCAGATACGGCACCGCGTCCAGCCGGAATCCATCCACGCCAATTTCGCACCAAAACTTCATGACATCCCACATCGCCTCGCGAACGGCGGGATTGTCGAAGTTCAAATCCGGCTGGTGGCTGAAAAATCGATGCCAATAATAGGATTTCGATATCGGATCCCACGACCAATTGGACATCTCCGTGTCCAGGAAGATGATGCGCACACCCTGGTAGCGGCTATCGGTGTCGCTCCACACGTACCAATCCCGCTTCGGATTGTCTTGCGAGCTGCGTGCCTCCTGAAACCACGGATGCTGATCCGAAGTGTGGTTCAGAACCAACTCGGTGATAACGCGGATACGCCGGCTGTGCGCCGCCGCTAGAAACGTCTTGAAGTCGTCGATCGTGCCGTAGGTGGGATTGACCGACGTATAGTCCGCGATGTCGTAGCCGTCGTCGCGCAGCGGGGATGGATAAAAAGGCAGCAGCCAGATCGCGTTGATGCCCAATTCCTGCAGATAATCGAGCTTATTTGTTAGTCCGCGGAAATCCCCGATGCCGTTGCCATCGCTGTCGCAAAACGTCCGCACGTGAAGCTGGTATATGACCGCATCTTTGTACCAGAGGTTCTCATCCTGCAGCGCCAACGTTTGAGTCTCCTGTTCAATTTCTCCCGCCGCTCGTGGAGGGGAGATCACTTCGGATCGCGCGTTTATCCGATCGACTGTACCCGGAAAATGTGCGCCGGCAGTAGCGCCGGATTCAGATCGACAAAATTTCGCGACCCATGCCAAACGTAGCGTGCATCCGTCAACAAATCATATACCTGGAACGACTCTTCCGATCCTAGATGAAATGCATCGAGGTCAAGGTTCACCCATCCGGCTTGCCGGGCGTGCGAATCCAGATTCGCCACCACCAAAATCATGTCCTTCGGATCTTCGCATACTTTGCTGTAAGCAATCAGTTGCTGGTTATCGACGGGATGAAAGGTAAGCCCGGTGTTCCGCTGCATGGCGGGACTGGCGCGCCGGATGCGGTTCACGTGGGTTATCAAGTCGCGCAAGCTGTTCGGGTTGTTGATGTCCCAGACGCGAATCTGATATTTCTCCGAATCCAGGTACTCCTCACTCCCCTCGCGCACCGCTCGGCCCTCACACAACTCGAAAGCCGGCCCATAAATTCCATAACTCGCCCCGAGAGTCCCGGCCAGAATTAGCCGTGTCATAAACCCAGCGCGGCCGCTCTTCTGCAGATACTCGTTCAGAATGTCCGGGGTATTCGGCCACAGATTCGGCCGAAAATATTCCAGGACTCCGCCTTCCTCAAGTTCCGTGAAGTATTCCGTGATTTCCCAACTGGCATTTTTCCAGGCAAAATACGTGTAGGACTGCGTGAAACCCAGCTTCGCCAGCTGATACATTACCTTCGGCCGCGTGAACGCCTCCGACAAAAATATCGTTTCCGGATGCTCCCGCTTGACCTCGCCGATCATCCACTCCCAAAAAGCAAACGGCTTGGTGTGTGGATTATCCACGCGAAACACGTGAATTCCCTGCTCGATCCAATACATCACCACGCTCTTCAGTTCTTCCCACAACTCCGGCGCCCGCTCGCTGTCAAAATTAAACGGGTAAATATCTTGATACTTCTTCGGCGGATTTTCCGCGTACTGTACGGTTCCATCCGGCCGCTCGCGGAACCATTCCCGGTGCTCCTTCACGTATGGATGATCCGGCGAGCACTGAAACGCAATATCCAGCGCGATATCCATGCCGAAGTCCTTCGCCTTCCCCACCAACGCTTTCAAATCCTGCAAACTCCCAAGTTGCGGATGAATCGCCTTGTGCCCGCCCTCTTTCGCGCCAATCGCCCACGGGCTTCCTGTATCCTCCGGCAAAGGAGTCGTCGAATTATTCTTTCCCTTTCGCTCCACTCGCCCGATTGGATGGATCGGCGGCAGGTACAAAACGTCAAAGCCCATTCCCGCGACATAAGGCAGCCGGTCAATGCAATCGCGAAAAGTCCCATGCCGCTTCGGATCCGTGGTGCACGACCTCGGAAACAGTTCATACCAGGCGCTGAACCGCGCTTTTTCTGGATCGACCACGACGGCCAGCTCTTTCTCATACCGCGCGTCGGCCACCCGATCCCGGTTGCCATTGACCAGCAACGCCAACTCCGGATCCACAGCAATCCCCAGCGCCACCTCGCGATTCTTCTTCGCACCATCCTTCAGTTTCGCTGCGGCTTCGGCTAATTTCTTGGCCTCGGCTTCGCGCGCCCGCTCCGCCGCCGTCCGCACCATCTCCGCCCCGATCAAGATATCCACCGAAATGTCCTGGCCCGCATCGGCCCTCTTCTGCAAATCCGTGCTCCAGGTTCGAAACGCGTCCACCCAGGCCACAATCGTGTAAATGTAGCGACCTAGCGCTTCGACGCGAAACTTCCCTTCCCACCGATCGTTGTTGACCAGCCGCATCGGCACTTCGGTCCAGGCACTCTCGCTGGCCCGCTTGTGCAGCAGCACCGCCCCCAGCAAATCGTGCCCATCCGCATAAATGTCCGCGCGCACCCGCACTTCTTCGCCGATGGTCCGTTTGATCGCGAACCTGCCGCCATCCACTTCCGGCTCGACGCGTTCGATCACAATTCGCCGCATAACTCGGGCCGATTGCCCAATCACGGTAGTCGCGATGCTCAATGCTCCCCCTTCACGGGAAACGAAATCCTCTAGAGAGTACCTGGCAAACCCGCGGCTGGGACGCAGGATTCATTTCGTGTCTTCAATTATATATAGGATAGAAGCGCAGAGAACGTCTACGGAGAAACTGTTACCGTCGCAGGTGATGTTCCTGTATCCACCAAGCCCGGCCAGAGGACCGCGCGGCACTCGCCAGGGCTATTCCCCGGCCCAACGTTGCAACAGCGGCTTGAAGCCCTGCTTCTCCAGCTGCTCTTTTGCCTTGGCAGTCGAATCCGTATCGCTGTACGGACCCACCGCCACTCGATAAAGCTTATCGTTGCCGTGCCGGAACACCAGCGCCGGAAACTTCCTCTTGCGCAAATCCTGCGCCATGGCCGCCGCGTTGTCTTCCAACTTCATCGCCCCCACTTGCAGGACGATACCGGAATCCATCGAAGGCGCCGCGGGTGCTGGCGCGGGTGTCGAGGGTACGGTTCGAGTCGCCGTTGGTGTTCGCGCCGGGATCTTTGCGGGCGTGGGCGCGAGCGTTGGCGCCGGCACCTCCGCCACGGACGCCATCTCCGGTTTGGAAGAAGCCTCCGTCACCTTGGGAGCCTCCGCCGCCTGACGCGTCTGCCGGCTCGCCCCGGTAGTTCCCATCTGATAGCCCAAGAAAACCAAAGCCCACGACAAAACCACCACGGCCACAAAGAGCTCGATTGTATATCGGGACTTCCCGGTGCGCTCCCGCCCTCCCGATGTCACGGACTCCGATTTCGCCGAACCAGATTCAGGATCGCTCAAAATCGGCGCAGAAAACAGCGAATCTCCCGAGTCGGTTGCACCCTTATCCTGCATTTCTTCGGAAATCGGATCCACCTGGGCATACGTCGATCGCGTCATCAGCACCGGTTCCACGTCTTCCGAGATCGGCGCCAGCCGCAGATTTGTCCCCGTGGATATCCACTCGCTTAACTGCTGCTGCGACGCGTCATCCAAATCCACAAAACGCACGCCCGTCAGGTGTCCGGAGTCCCGCGTCCACGCGATGGTCGCTTTCGCCTCAATGTGCCCGACCCCTTCGGGCAAATCGAATGCCAGGGAGACGACGTCATCCAGATTCCGAGGCACCAGGCTAGCTACGGCGAGGCCCCCAGCACACAAATCGAGCAGCAATCCGCTCTTGCAATCGTCCAACGAAATAAACAGCGGTGCGTTCGGAACCAGCCGCTGGTGTTGTCTGCGTTCCTCGACCATTTTCCTTCTTCCGAAGCGTGATTTCTCGAATCCGATAGTAGGCCGGGTGTCTACAGGCAGGTTTTTTTTCAAGCCCGGAATTGCTTAAAAGGGCAACGCCTGGGACTAAAACTCCCCCGACGCGACCCGAAGCCTCAACCCTCCTTCGGTCGCACGGATCGGCCCCGAAACGCACGCGGCGCCTCCAATTTCCGCCCTCAAGACTTCGCCACTTGGCCCCAGAATGAGAGAAAAATTGTCATTCAGAGGGCATCCGACCAGGATGCCCGAAGAATCTCAACGGCTAGAGCCCCAGAGAAGTCCGCCGGGAGCGTCCGCCGGCACACACGCAGCCCTCCCTGACTGCGTGCCGAAGCCAAATGATCATGATGAGAAAACTAGGAAGGAACGCTCCGTCCGGCTAATCGCTTACTCGCCGTAAGGAACCCAAATGTTCTTCACCTGCACCGCGTGCCGCAAAAACCACCGACCTTCCCCCTGGTCGACGTTAAACCAATCAACCGCGCGCCCTTCATTCGTAAACACCTGCTTCAAATTCCCAATCGACAGCGCCTTGGCCGTCGCGCTGCTGTCTTCATCTCCAAAGCACCAAATGGCATCCACATCCGCGTGCTCGGCAAGCACTTTCATCAATTCAGCCGCACGCCCGGTCACCAGATTGACCGCGCCCCCCGGCAAGTCGCTGGTTTCGAAAACCTGAACCAAATCGCCCGTGATCAGCGGATATCGCTCCGACGGAATGGCGACGACCGTATTCCCAACGGCAAGCGCCGGCATCACTAGAGACAAAAATCCCAGCAGCGGCGCTTCCGCCGGACAAACAATTCCGACGGTCCCCACCGGCTCGTTCATCGCCAGCGTCACGTTCCGAAACGGCGGGTTGTGTACTGCCCCATCGAACTTGTCCGCCCAAGCCGCGTAAGAGAACACCCGCTCAATTCCGTACCGCACTTCTTCTTCCGCTTGTTCCTGCCCCACAATCGCGGCCAGGCGCAGCGCGATCTCTCCGCCGCGCTGCGAAAGATTCTCCGCAATGTAGTACAACACTTGCGCCCGGTTGTGCGCCGTAGTCTTCCCCCAAGCCTCCGCCTTGCGCGCCGCCTCCACCGCGTTGCGGATATCCTTGCGATTCCCCAGCGGCGCTTCGCCAAGCAAACGCCCGTCCGCGCCGCGCACTTCCACGCTATATCCAGAATCCGGCCGCGCCTGTTTTCCCCCGATGTACTGTTTCACGGTCCGATCGATGGCCGGCGCCGCGTCTGCATCCTCATGATCCTCGAACGGCAGGTCGATCGCGACCGGCGCGTTCCGCAGCACCGGAGCCTGCGCAAACCAGGCCGGCTCGAGATATTCCAGCATCCCTTCCCTGCCGCCCTCGCGCCCAAACCCGCTTTCACGGTAGCCGCCAAATCCGCACGCCGCGTCGAAAAGATTCGTGCTGTTCACCCAAACCACGCCGGCCTTCAATTGCGCCGCCACGTGCAGCGCCACATTAATGCTCTCGCTCCAAACGCTTGCAGCCAGCCCATACACCGTATTGTTCGCCAGTTCCACCGCCTCGCGCGGTGTTCGGAACGTCATGGCCGCCAGCACTGGACCAAAAATTTCCTGCTGCGCCACGATCGACGCCGGATGCACGTTGCTCAACAGCGTCGGCGGAAAAAACAGTCCCCGCGCAGGCAGCACAAGCCCCGGCGGCTGCCAGCACGTCGCGCCTTCGGCCACGCCTTGCTCCACCAGCCGCTGAATGCGTTCCAGTTGCACCCTCGCGACAATAGCCCCCACGTCGATCGCTTTATCCAGCGGCGACCCCACGCGCAACGTGCTCATGCGCTGGCGCACTTTTTCCAGCAGTGGTTCCGCGATGCTCTCCTGCATCAGCAGCCGCGAGCCCGCGCAGCAAACCTGCCCCTGGTTCAGCCAAATCCCATCCACCAAACCTTCCACCGCGCTGTCGAGATCGGCATCCTCAAAAATGATGAACGGCGACTTCCCCCCAAGTTCCAGCGAAAGCCGTTTGTGGCTCGAGGCGGTCGCCTTGCGAATCGCGCGTCCCACTTCCGTCGATCCCGTAAACGCGATCTTGCTGACGTCGGGATGCACAACCAGCGCTTCGCCGGTCGTCCCGTCGCCGGTCACAATATTCACCACACCGGCAGGCAATCCCGCTTCCTGACAAATTTCCGCAAACGCCAAAGCCGTAAGAGGTGTGAATTCCGCGGGCTTCAGCACGACAGTATTTCCGGCAGCCAGCGCCGGCGCAATCTTCCAAGCCAACATCAACAGCGGAAAATTCCAGGGGATGATCTGGCCCACGACGCCGCAGGCCGCATAACCAGGAAATTCTTCCGCCAAAAGTTGCGCCCAACCCGCGTGATGATAAAAGTGCCGCGCCACCAGCGGGATATCGATGTCGCGGCTTTCGCGAATCGGCTTCCCGTTGTCCATCGTCTCCAGCACCGCAAGCCGCCGCGAATGCTTCTGCACCAGCCGCGCTAGCCCATACAAATAACGCGCCCGCGCGTGACCCGAGAGCGCCTGCCACCCAGGCAGCGCCCCGCGCGCCGCCGCCACCGCCGCATCCACATCCGCCGCCGAGCCCTGCGCCACGCTGGCCAGCGGTTCCCCGGTCGAAGGGTCGCTCGTCTCGAAGTATCGCCCTTCCACCGGCGCCTGCCACGCTCCGCCAATGAAGTGCCCCAGCCGCCGCGAGTGCCGCTCCAGCCACACCACCGCCTCCCGCGGATCCTCCGGAGCCGGCCCATACTCCATCGACATAAATTTTTCGACAATACTCATTGAACTCTGTGCTCTCCGCCCGGTGTGGTTAATGCTTCTTCGCTTTTTCGTTGCCTCTTTACGTCATCCCGTTACTTCAAGCCATAGGATGCCGATACTCCGCCGAATACCTGCCAGTCGCATGAAACTCCAACTGCCTCTCGATATCCCCCAACATGCTGCTGGCCCCAAACCGAAACATCTCCGCATTCAACCACGAATCCCCAAGCTCCTCTTTAATCAAAGCCAGCCACTCCAAAGACTGCTTCGCCGTCCGAATCCCCCCAGCGGGCTTGAATCCCACGGCCATACCGGTCTCCAGCGCATACTGCCGAATCGTCCGGGTCATCACCAATCCCACAGGCAACGTAGCGTTGGTGGTCTCCTTCCCTGTCGATGTCTTAATAAAGTCCGCACCCGCCATCATGGCCACCACGCTCGCCCGCGCCACATTCCGCAAGGTCAGCAAATCCCCAGTGCCCAGTATCACCTTCATGTGCGCGGGTCCGCACGCCGCCCGAAATGTCGCGACCTCGTCAAACAAAGCCTGCCACCGCCCGCCAAACACATGCGCTCGCGTGATCACCACGTCGATCTCGTGGGCCCCAGCCTCGACGGAGCGTCGGATTTCGGCCACGCGTTCGTCCAACGGCGACAATCCCGCCGGAAAGCCTGTGGATACCGCAGCCACCTTGATCCCGCTGCCTTCCAGCGCGCGCAGCGCCGTCTCCACGAACGTGTGGTACACGCAAACCGCCGCTACTCGAATGTTCAGCCTTTCGATCCCCAGCAATTTCACAACGTCGTGCTGGACCGGCTGCCGCGCCTTCGCGCACAGCCGCCGCACCCGCTCGTCGGTATCGTCGCCCGACAGCGTCGTAAGATCCATGCACGAAATCGCCCGCAACAGCCACGCAATCTGCCATTCTTTCTTTACCGTCCGCCGCGTCACCAAAGTCTGCGCCCGGCGCTCCACGGCGCTGGTATTGACCTGCACTTCTTCCACCCAATCCAGATTCAGCGGTATCCCTCGATTCGGCTGCAGCTCGAGTCCCTGAATCGCAGCGATCGCGCCGCCGTCAGCCGTAGCCTGACTTTGCGCCGAGCCAACCGACGCCCCGTCGCCAATCCCATACCGTCGAGTAATTTTTGACGTCATTACAGTCTTCCCTTATGCCAATAAGCCCGATTGTACGTGAGATCACCCACCCCGTGAAGCTCCTCGCCCCGTGGCTCGATGGCCGGTAAGACACGCCACCGCAGTGCCCGTCCGACATCTCATGCCATCCGCAGATCGAACAGTGGGCCACTTGTGCCGCCGCCTTCCAGGCGGCGGTCTAGATGCAAACTCACCGAAACGTGAACGCGATATGCGAAAACGCGTGTGCTACAATCCGCACCGCAAACTTCACCCACATGAAGATCCGAACTATCCCGCTCACCCTACTTCCGCTCGCACTGATCGTGCCGATCGCGCTCACATGGAGCACGCAGCACCAATCCAAAGCGGCATCCCCAAGTGAAGCGAGTTCCTCTCCCGCGGGACCCGAGAATGCACTTCTGGCTCCCACACCCCCGATGGGCTGGAACAGCTGGGATTCGTTCGGCACCACGGTCACCGAGCCCGATTTCAAAGCAAACGCCAAGTGGTTTGCCGATCATCTGAAATCCTTCGGCTGGCAATACGTGGTCGTGGACATGGAGTGGTTCGTCATCAATCCCAGGCCCGAAGGAAATTCCAAGACCTCGCGATACAGCTTGGATGATCACGGACGCTACACCCCGGCAATCGGTCGATTCCCTTCCTCGGCAAACAATAGCGGCTTCAAGCCCCTCGCGGACTACGCGCACTCGCTCGGTCTGAAATTCGGGATTCACATTCTCCGGGGCATCCCCAAGCAAGCCGTCGAGAAGAATCTTCCGATCGAGGGTTCCCCATACCATGCAGGCGACGCCGCGGATACCTCCGACACCTGCCCGTGGAACTACGACAACTACGGCCTGGATGCTTCCAAACCCGCGGCACAGGCCTACTACGACTCCGTAGCCCGTCTGTATGCAAGCTGGGACGTCGATTTCATCAAGGTCGACTGCATCGCCAGCCGACCTTATAAAGGCGACGAGATCCGCATGCTTAGCACCGCACTGCGCAAGACGGGACGCCCAATCGGCTTGAGTCTCTCGCCCGGAGCCGCCCCGCTCGAAAAGGTGGACGAAATGCGCACGTACGCGAATCTCTGGCGCATCTCCGACGATGTGTGGGACCTGTGGCACAGCACGGTCGAATACCCCCAAGGCCTCGGCGATCAATTCCCCCGCATCGCCAAGTGGGCCGGCGTGGCGCAACCCGGGGGCTGGCCGGACGCAGACATGCTGCCCATCGGATATCTGGGCCCGGCTCCCGGCTGGGGCACAGCACGCCAAACCCGCCTCACACACGACGAACAGCGCACCCTGCTGACGCTGTGGAGCATATTTCGATCTCCGCTAATGATCGGAGCCAACTTGCCCTCCAACGACGCCTGGACCACGGCGCTGTTGACCAACCTGGAAGTCATCGATGTGGATCAGCACTCCAAGGAAAACCATCCCGTAATCTCGACCAGCGCCACGGTGGTGTGGATGGCCAAGACCGATCCTGGGGATGACAGCTACGTTGCCGTTTTCAATTTGGAAGATCGCGAACAGCAAGTTCACTACACCTGGAAAGACCTGGGCTTGAGCGAGGCGAAATACAAACTACGCGATGTATGGGAACACCAGGACCACGGTGCCTCGGAATCCCTATCATTGTCGTTGCCGCCACACGGCTGCGCGCTATACCGGCTTTCAAAGTGAGTTTGCGCGCCCGTTAACGCCACCCTGGGCGGTACATCGCCAGATACAACGCGCAGTTCATGCCAGCGACGGCGATCGCTTCAATTCCCCCATCAAGTAGTCGCAAGACCGAACGCACAAAGCCATGATCGTCAGCGTCGGGTTCTGGCACGGATTGGACGTGAATCCTGAAGCATCCATGACAAACAGATTCTTGACGTCGTGGGTTTGCTGGAACTGGTTGAGCACGGACTTCTTCGCGTCCGCGCCCATCCGCGCGATGCCCGCTTCGTGCAGCGCCCATCGCGGCGCGGAAGGATGCGCGTAAGTGCGAATGTTCTTCGCACCGGCGGCTTCCAGCATTTCGCCGGCGGAATCGCCCATGTCCTGAATCATGGCGCGCTCGTTTTCTCCATCGGACATGTGAATCTTCAGAACGGGAATCCCGAAGATATCCTTCACCCGCGGATCGATCTCGACGAAGTTGTCCCACCGCGGCAGCACTTCGCCGAAACCGGTGACATCGAGCGACGCGCGTGGCTCCAGAACAGCTTTCTTGTAAGCGGCGCCAAATCCGTCAGCCCGAAAGTTGAAGTCCAAGCTCGATTCGCCCTCATAGCCGAAGCCGCGAAGGAATTTCTTGTGTGGCGGCTGACCCCTTAGATTCCGAAAGCGCGCAACGTAGATTCCGACCGGCTTCACTGGAGCGCCAAGCGTATGCTTCCTGCCGGCCGTCGGAAAATCGCCAGAGCCGCCACCGCTGCGCACATGCGCTGTGAGGTAGTGGCCGAGCACGCCGCTGGAATTCGCCAAGCCGTTGGGATATTCGCGCGTAGCGGAATTGAGAAGGATGCGGACCGATTCCTGCGATTGGGCACAGAGAATCACCACGCGCGCGGACAGTTCATGTGATTGGCGCGTGACGCGATCGACGTAGAGCAATCCGCGCGCACGATTGGTGGCTGGATCCATCAGAACCTGGTGGACCATGGCGTTGGAAATGAGCGTGCACTTGCCGGTGTTGAGGGCGTCAGGAACCGTGGTGAACGCCGCGTTGAAATAGGAGTGCGTGACGCATCCGCGATCGCATGGACCACAGTAATGACATGGTCCGCGGCCATTGATCGCCCGCGTGAGGTTGGCCGAGCGGGCGAGGGTAACGGTGCGTCCGAGCTTTTCCTTCACGCGTTCGCGGAACACCGATTCCTGGCACGTGAGCGGCATCGGCGGTTGAAATTGGCCGTCCGGTAGATGCTCCAACCCCTCCGACATTCCGGTGATGCCGACGTATTTCTCGACAAGGTCGTAGTAAGGCGCGATATCGCTGTAGCGGAGCGGCCAGTCTTCTCCGTAGCCGTCCTGCGACGCGGCCTTGAAATCGTCGTCGCTGAAACGCAAGCTGACGCGGCCCCAGACATTGGTGCGTCCGCCGGTCATGCGCAGGCGTCCCATCCAGTTAAAGGGCTTGTCGGCAGGTGTAGTGTACGGTTCGTCGAAATCGTTGATGAACCAGTCTTGTGTGTACTCGTTGCAGACGTCGAATACGGATTGGATAGGTCGGGTCTTGCGAACGATCTCCTTGGCCCTATTGCGATACTTCAGCTCGAATGCCGGCTTGTGCTCGGTGAAATTACTGTCGGACTGCGGGCGGCCCGCCTCCACGATGGCAACCTTCAGCCCGGCTTCGCTGAGGCGTTTGGCAGCCCAGCCGCCGGAAGCGCCGGAACCAACCACGATTACGTCGAAAGCGGAATTCTTTTCAGCGGGCATATGGGTCACGGAATCCTTGCACTGCAATGACGCCCACGGATGCTAGCAAGCGAAACGAGCGAGGTCAAAGAAAACAAGGGGCTGGATGTTCGCGGCGAGAGAATCGCGGGGAAAAGACCGCCGGTCTTTGCGGTCGCCATGTTGCGCTACAGTTGGGTTAGATGGGGTTTTGTAGATGCTTGGGCGAGTGGTAACATCACGGCCGAATTTGGATATGCTGAGGAGTTGCCTTGGGCACTGAGTTGAGGTCACCAGCGGTGCGTGACGGAGCTGAAGAAACGCACAAGTTGAGCCGGCGCGAGATCGTCCAGAAATTGCTGGGTGGCATGGCGGCCGGAGCGGCGTTGCCGCTGGTCGCCTCTTCGCATCCGATTTTTCGGCATTTGGCGGATGGCGTTTTGCTCGACCGCGCCGAGGGAGTACGAGATGCTCCCGACTGGCAGCCATTGTTTCTGAACGCCGGGCAGGACAAAACGCTTGCGGCTGTTTCGGAAATCATGGTGCCAGGATCCGCTACCGCGCACGTAGATCGATTCATCGATTTGCTGTTGAGCGTGGATACCGTGGATCAGCAGCGGAAATTTGGAGCTTCGCTGGCGGCTATCGAGGACGAAGCGAACAAGCAGTTCGCACGCGGCTTCGCGGCGCTGACACCGAGCGAACAGGAAGAGCTGCTCGCGGGTCTCTCGAAGCAGGAAGGATACCGCGAACACTTCGGCGATTTGAAAGAATGGATCGCCGGGGCGTACTATTCGTCCGAACAAGGGATGCGCGAACTGGGCTGGGACGGCAACTATGCGTTCGACAGCTATCCCAGTTGCGACCATGTTGATCAGCAGCACTAAGACTTTGCGAACAGAAGCTACGGAGAAAACAAAATGACGATGGATGCCGCCAGCCGCAGGGAATTTCTTCGCACAGTGGCCATGGGTAGCGCTGGTCTGGCGTTGTCCAGCCGGCTATCGGCGGCGAGCAAGAAATCTGTGCTTTTGTTCACCAAGTCTTCCGGATTTGAACACGCTGTTGTGAAGACTACGCCCGGCAACCCGAGCGTCGTGGAACGGTGCGTGCGCGGACTGGGAGCGAAATATGGATTTGACGTTACCGCCACCAAGGACGGACGCATTTTTGATTCAAGCGAGTTTCACTCCTACGCCGCAGCATTTTTCTTCACGACCGGCGATTTGACGACGCCCGGAACGGACAAGCAGCCGCCCATGACGGCCGCCGGCAAGCGCGCATTTCTGGACGCGGTGCACGGCGGGTTCGGATTTGTCGGAGCGCACGCCGCCAGCGACACGTTTCACACCGAACCCGATACGCAAGACCTGGCAAACCGCTACATCGCTCACGGCGAGCAAAGCGATCCGTACCTGCGGATGGTAGGCGGCGAATTCATCATTCACGGGCGTGATCCAAGACTACAAACCGCGAATATAATCGTCAGCGATCCCAAATTTCCCGGGTTAGAAGGCGTGACTTCTCCAGTGAGCTTCAATGAAGAATGGTATTCGATGAAGGATTTCATGCCGGACATCCACGTGATCCTGACGCTGGATACGAACGGAATGAAAGGGGAGCCTTACCAACGGCCTCCGTATCCGGTGACCTGGGCGCGCATGCACGGCAAGGGGCGCGTGTTCTATACGGCGATGGGCGACCTCGCGGAAAACTGGGAGATTCCCTTTTTCGTGAATGTGGTTGGCGGAGGAATTCGCTGGGCCATCGGCGACGTTAACGCAAAGCTCGACAGCAATGTCACGCAAGCGGCGCCGGGATATGCGGTCATCCCGCCGAAGTTCCCTCCAGCGGCAAAATAAGCCGGGTCTCATCGTCTTTTGACAAAACGGGAGGTCCCTCCAACTTCGCTGCCGAAGTGCGCCGTCGTCTCTCAGCAACACGCGCTCGAGATGACCATGCCATTTCCATTTTTCCATCCTGGCGCCGAGATTTTCCCCAGTGAAAACAAGCGCGCTGGATATCGAACTCGCTAGAATCAAGCCAGCTTTTTGACGTTTTTCGATAGATACCTGCCTTACTGGTTTGCTCCGCTGGCAGCATTCGGTACAGTCCTGCGAATCTCGAGAGCAACGACCGGAGAGCCATCACAGGGAATGTTTGTAAGGAAGCGGAGCGTGCCCGCGCTGTCTTCGAAGGCGAGCCCTGACTGCGTCGAAGCTCCACGGTAGGTTCCCCAGGATTTGGGTACCGATGCAACGCATCCCGGGGTCCAGATTTGTGGTTTAGGCGGCTTTGGGACGGCCGCATACAAACTGAAGGAAATGAGAGCAAGGACTGCAAGAACGATGATTACAACCATCTGACTTGGTTTTTTCACGGTGCATCCTCCCATTTGATGCGCACGATTTGCAATCTACGACGCTGGGTGGCACTAGCGGGATACGGCGTGGCAATGCGGAAAAAGGACCTCAGCGGCTGAAGCCGGACAGAAGACAATCCCTTGCGGCACAGCCGAATCCGCGCCCTCCCGTTGCCTCACGGACTCTAACAAGTTATTGATCCATCGGCATTTGTCTGGATTCGAGACTCGATTCCCGCTGCTGGACCTCAAAAGCGTCAAACACTCCACGCTTCCAACCGAAACTGCTGCAAATACAGGGCTTTCGCGCGTAGCGGCTTTGGTAGCTCAACTGCCCTAACCAGTGCGCGGGCGGTTCCCGGCTACCTGCAGCTCGGGGATTTCAGTACCAAGAACACGAACAGGGCCAACAAACCAAACAGATTTGTGAGGCTCCTGTGGCGCCGGCTCTACCGCAAGGCCCCAGCCGGAGTTCATCACATTCCGCAAAGGATGAGGTCTTGCATATGGCATTCGCGCGTATCGGTAATCCAGGTTCTCCTGAAAGTCCTGCGATCTCCTCACCGTTTTCGATTGCTCCCGAAACGTCAGCTCACCGTGGGGCGGATGCGCCGCTCGCCTCGAAAAGCGGTGGATGGTTCATTAAATGGGCGATGGCAGCAGTGCTGGCGCTCTTGCTACCGGGAGTTTCGCCGGCCACTGGACTCTCATTCCAAGGTGTTGTGTCTACGCTGAGCACCGGATCGGTGACGCTTGGGCTGCCCGCGGATATCACCGTCGATACAACGGGAAATATCTACATCGCGGATAGCAGCAACAACCGAATCGTAAGGGTTACTCCGCAGGGCGTTGCGTCGGTGATCGCGATCACCGGTTTGGGGACGGCGCTAAGTGGTCCGGCGGGCGTCGCGGTCGATGGTTCCGGCAATTTGTACATCGCGGATTCGGGCAACAATCGCGTCGTGGAAATTGCTCCGTCGGGAAGCGGGTCGGTGGTGAGTACGAGCAGCGTGACGATCCATGGGCCGCGAGGCGTGGCGTTGGATCCATCGGGCAACCTCTTCATTGCAGACACGGTCGACAATCAGATCGTGGAAGTGACCCCGGGGGGCACAGCCGCAGCCTTCAGCATCACGGGGCTAGGTACGGCTCTGAATTCTCCGACCAGCGTGGCAGTGGACCCGTCGGGAGATCTTTATATCGCAGATTCCGTAAACAACCGGATTGTGACCGTGGCTGCCGGAGGGTCGGCGGGCTCGGTTCTGAGCATTACTGGCCTGGGCACGCCTCTGAACACCCCGACCGGCGTGGCGGTCGATAGCGTGGGAGACGTGTTTATCGCGGACACGGGTAACAACCGAGTGGTCATGGTGGACGCGAGCGGAAGTGGCTCGGTATCGAGCACCAACTCGACGACACTCAACCAGCCCAAAGGAGTTGCCGTAGACATTTCCGGCACGATTTATATCGCGGATACCAGCGACAACCGCGTGGTGACCGTGGCGACGGCGGCGGTCGGATTTGGCCACGCGCAACTGGGGACATCCAGCGGAATCACGGTGACGCTGCCTTTCACCATTGGATCTACGACGCTGGGAGCGGTGAAGGCTTTCACGTTTGGCGCGCAGAATCTCGATTTCACCGTGGCTGCGGGAAATACGTGCACGGCTGGAATATCGAATGCCAGCTGCTCGGTAAATATCAAGTTCTTGCCAACGGCTCCCGGCTTGCGGAGGGGCGCGGTGGTCTTGTACGACAACGCGAGCCCGCAAAATCCGATGCTGACGGTGCCGCTGTATGCGTTCAGCGACTCGGCGGTAGCGGCTTTGTCTCCGAACGTGGCGACCGTTGTGAATACGGGTAACGTGACGACCAGCTTTCCGCTCCAGCTGGCGATCGATGGCGCGGGAAACATTTATTCGGGCGACCTCTCGGCGAGCAATGTCGTTGAAGTTCCGGCAGGCGGCGGCAGCGCGGCGGTGGTCAACACCGGGAGCGAGGGATTTACTTACGTTGCCGGCGTGGCCCTGGATGGGGCCGGCAATCTGTTCATCGCCGATAATCTCGGCAATCGAATCGTGGTGGTGACGCCAGGAGGAGTTGCGTCGGTACTGACCATCAATGCCCTCGGCACGCCGATCGACGATCCCGCGGGACTGGCTTTTGATGGCGCAGGCAACCTCTATATTTCGGATTGGCAGAACGGCCGCATTGTCAAAGTTTCGTCTTTAGCGGTAGCGGGGTCGACTTCAACGGGCAACGGGACGGTGATCGGCACCGGAAGCTTTACGCTCTCCAGTGGCAGTGTCACGGGTGTGGCCGTGGATCCCTCCGGAACCGTTTACATCGCCGATCGTTTTGACAATCAAGTCGTGCAGGTGACGGCAGCGGGCGTGGCTTCCCTGTTGGCTCCTTCGGGTATCACCTTCAGCAACCCCCAGGGCGTGGGAGTAGACGGAATGGGGAATATCTACGTTGCGGATTCCGGCAACAATCAAATCGTGGAGATAACGACGGCAGGGGTTGCGTCGGTGGTGCAGATACCCGGCCTGACAAACCCGTCCACGCTCGCTGATCCGTTTGGGGTCACTGTCGATGCGACCGGCAACGTGTTCATTCCGGACTCGGCCAATAATCGCATCGTGAAGGTGGACATTACGGGCGGTAACCTTAGCTTTCCGAGCACCACCGTGGGCTCAACCAGTAGCGCGGAGACGGTCACGGTGACGAACCTGGGCAACCAGCCCCTGGTTCTCGCGGCGGCTCCAACGTACACGGCGAACTTCTCGGAGAACACCGGCGACACCAATCTGTGCGCGTTGAGCACTTCGGTTGCGGCCGGGACGACGTGCGATGTGTCGGTGGAGTTCACGCCACAAAGCTCAGGGAGCCTCCAAACCAGCATCGTCGTGACGGACAATCAACTGAACGCCAACAATGCCACGCAGCAGATCGCCGTGAGCGGCACCGGAGTGATCGTTCCGATTACGCCGACCATCGACTGGACGCAGCCGTCAGCGATTACCTATGGCACCAATTTGAGCGGCGCCTTGAATGCCGCGGCGATGAACGGGTCGGCGACAGTCGCTGGGAGTTTTGCGTACACGGCTACGCCGCAGGGTGGCAGCGCAAGCGCGGTGACAAGCACGACGGTGCTGGGTGTGGGCAGCTACACGCTCACTGCAGCGTTCACGCCAACCGACACCACACACTACAACTCGGCAAGCGGCAGCGTATCGCTGACGGTAGGCAAGGCTACGCCGGCGATTTTGCTGAGTGCATCGGCCACCGCAGTGCCGCTGAATACCGCTGTGACCTTTACGGCCCGGGTGTCGTTCTCCGCGGGAACACCGACTGGATCGGTCAACTTTTACGATCGATCGACGCTGCTGGGAACGGGGACGCTCGCTTCCGGTGTGGCGACGTACACGGCCGCAAGCTTGACGGCGGGAACGCACTCGATCACCGCGGCCTACGGCGGGGACGGCAGCTTTTCGGCAGTTACCAGCGCTGCCCTCACGGAGACGGTTGGCAGGACTGCGGCGACCATTACGTTGACGTCTTCAGCAAAGTCAGTGGTCGTTACGACGGCCGTGAGTTTCACGACCAGCGTTACTGCCTCTGCGGGTACGCCGAGTGGCTCGGTTAGCTTCTACGACGGAACGACGTTGCTGGGTTCAGGTACGCTGGCCCAAGGTACGGCAACCTGCACTACGTCGAGCCTCGCCGACGGAGTGCACTCGATCACCGCAGTCTACGGCGGAGACACCACCTTTGCGCCAGCCACCAGCGCGGCGCTTACCGAAACCGTGGATGATTTCACCTTGAGCGTATCGACCGGAACGTCGATGGTGTCGCCCGGCGAAATCGCCAGCTACGGCCTAAAGGTGAATCCCACCGGCAGTTCGACGCTGCCCGCCGCTGTGACCTTGAAGGTGGGCGGCCTTCCAACGGGCGCGGTATCCACGATCACACCGGCGACGCTGGCTGCCGGAGCGGGTCCGGCCAGTGTCGCGCTGGCGGTCCAGGTGCCAACCCAGATGGCGTCACTTGGGCGCGGCGAAGTTCTCGCATTCAAGCTGTCGCCCATGATGGCGGGAATGCTGCTGCTACCCTTCGGCGGCAGGATCCGGCGCGCGGCTGGTAAGCACGGACGCGCGGCGACCCTGTTGCTGCTCGCGCTGGTGGTAATCCCGTTGACCGGACTGGCCGGGTGCGCGTCTCACAACAGCGACCCCGCCGGCAACCCGCAGCAAAGTTACACGCTCACGGTAACCGCGACCTCGGGAACCGTGTCGCACTCCGCGACCCTTACGTTGATCGTGCAATAGACGGGCGGGAAGCCCCGGACGGCCGATTGCATACGATCCGTGGAGAGCTCGGCAGCGTTCGAAGGCGCAACCGCTGATTCCGAGAACATCCAAACAAGCCAAGACACCGTGCAATCGTTTCGCCACGCGCCGTTGCCCAACGGACAACCAAGAGAAAGTGACGCGTTCGGGAGCAGAACGTGCGGGAGGGCTAGTTGTAACTTTACTCGAAGAGCTGGCCGGGAGGTCGGGGTATCTGAGTGGCGTGGGGCTCCGAGGAGTTGACCCCTGCGCTACAGGTGGCGCTTCGGCGGTTCCCGAGGCCTAAAGGCCGTGGGCAACATTTACGTTGGGGCGGACGCTTAGGTTGGGGCGGACATCGAGCCCAGGAATTCGCTGTTCGTCTTGTTCTTGGTTAGGCGGCTGAGCAGGAGTTCCATCGCTTCTACCGTCGAGAGGGGGCTCAGGACCTTGCGCAGCACCCAGATGCGGCTGAGCTCGTCGGGGGGGAGGAGCAACTCGTCTTTTCTGGTGCCGGAACGTTGAATGTCGATCGCGGGAAAGACGCGCTTGTCGGAAAGGCGGCGGTCGAGGTTGATTTCCATATTGCCGGTGCCCTTGAACTCTTCGAAAATGACGTCATCCATGCGGCTGCCGGTGTCGATAAGGGCGGTGGCGATGATGGTGAGCGAGCCGCCTTCTTCCACGTGGCGAGCGGCGGCGAAGAAGCGGCGGGGGCGCTGGAGAGCGTTGGCGTCGATACCGCCGGAGAGGACCTTGCCGGAGGGCGGGGTTACGGCGTTGTAGGCGCGGGCCAGGCGGGTGACGGAGTCGAGGAGAACGACGACGTCGCGTTTGTGCTCGACCAGGCGCTTGGCCTTCTCAAGGACCATTTCGGCAACCTGAATGTGGCGCTGCGGGGCTTCGTCGAACGTGGAGCTGATGACTTCGCCCTTGACGGTACGCTGCATGTCGGTGACTTCCTCGGGGCGCTCGTCAATCAGCAAGACGATGAGGGCGACCTCGGGATGATTCACGGTGATGGAGTTCGCGATCGATTGCAGCATCATCGTTTTGCCGGTACGCGGCGGAGCGACAATCAAGCCGCGCTGGCCCTTGCCGACCGGGCAGAGAAGATCGAGGACGCGACCGGTCATGTTTTCCTTGGTCGTTTCCATCTTCAAGCGGCCCTGCGGATAGAGCGGCGTGAGGTTGTCGAAAAAGATTTTGTTGCGGGCGACTTCGGGATCTTCGAAGTTGACGGCTTCGACTTTGATCAGGGCGAAGTAGCGCTCGCCGTCTTTCGGGGGACGGACCTGGCCGGAGACGGTGTCGCCGGTGCGGAGGTCGAATTTGCGGATTTGCGAGGGCGAGACGTAAATGTCGTCCGGGCCGGGGAGGTAATTGTACTCGGGGGCGCGGAGAAACCCGAAACCATCGGGGAGACATTCGAGGACGCCTTCGGAGAAGATCAAACCGTTCTTTTCGGTTTGGGCACGGAGGATCTGGAAGATCAGCTCCTGCTTGCGCATGCCGGATGCGCCGGGAATATTCAACTCCTTGGCAATCTTGGCCAAGTCGGTGATATTTTTTTCCTTCAGCTCGGCAAGGCTGATACTCATCTGATTGTTTCCTTCAACGCTTGTTTCCTTCATATGTCCTTAGCTTTTAATTAGTGAACGTAAGTTGGTGAAATTGACCTGAAACTCCGGACTGCGTACGGGGTGGCGCTCCGCCCTGGCGAATAAACGAAAACCTGCCAAGTTGGGCGAACCAGACTTTGTGACAACCGGTGGCGACGCCGGACCGAGCGAACTAGAAGCCGCGTTCGGTGCCGTGTGAACCCGACAAGGTCGAGATCAGGCGGCGGGACGAACCTGGGCCGAAACGACGCTGTTAGTTGGTCAAACTCTTGTCTTTCTCAGTACCACCGACGAAAGGTTCCGCAAGGGGCGCAACCGCGGCTAGCTCCAGCGGTACGATCGGGCGCTCAAGCGCGATCTGCAGCACTTCATCCATATTTTCGACAAAATGTACCGTAAGGCTCGCGAGGATTTCCTGCGGGATGTCCGCCAGGTCCTTCTCATTGTCCTTCGGAAGGAGTACCGTGCGCAAGCCCATTCGATGGGCGGCGAGAAGTTTTTCTTTGACGCCGCCGATGGGAAGGACCTTGCCGCGCAGGGTGATCTCGCCGGTCATGGTCACATCGCAGCGTACCGGGATTTTGGTTAGGGCACTGACGATGGAGTTACAAATGGTGATACCGGCGGAAGGACCGTCCTTGGGGATGGCGCCCTCGGGGACGTGCACGTGAATGTCGATATTGCGGTAGAAATCCTTGGGCAGACCGAAGGCGTGCGAGCGCGAGCGAATGTAGGCCATAGCAGCTTGCGCGGATTCCTGCATCACGTCGCCGAGTTTGCCGGTGAGCGTCAGCCGGCCTTTGCCTTCCATGAAGGTGGCTTCGGTGGCGAGGACGGTGCCGCCAACTTCGGTCCAAGCCAGGCCCGTGGTGAGGCCGATTTCGTTGTGTTTTTCGAGCCAGAATTCCCGGAACTTCAGGATGCCAAGGAAATCGTTGCTGTTGGCAGGCGTGATTTCGGCAGTTACCGCTGGGCCTTCGGTGACCACTTTGCGAGCCATCTTGCGGCTCACGTTCTGGATTTCGCGCTCGAGGCTTCGGACACCCGCTTCGTGTGTGTAATGACGGATAATGTGGAGGAGGCCTTCGTCGGTGAAGCTGAGATTTTTGTCCGTCAGGCCGGTGGCTTCGCGTTGGCGGCGAACTAGGAAGCGCTTGGCGATCTGCAACTTTTCCTGCTCGGTGTAGCCGGGGATGCGCAAGACTTCCATGCGGTCCTGGAGCGGCTGCGGAATGGTGTGCAGGACGTTGGCGGTGCAGACAAACATTACTTTCGAGAGATCGTATTCCACGTCGAGATAGTGGTCGGTGAAGGCGTGGTTCAGCTCGGGGTCGAGAACTTCCATCAGGGCGGCGGATGGATCGCCGCGGAAGTCCATGGACATCTTGTCGACTTCATCGAGGACGAAGATGGGATTGACGGTGCCGGCCTTCTTCATCATCTGGATGATCTGGCCGGGAAGGGCGCCGATGTAGGTGCGGCGATGGCCGCGAATTTCGGCTTCATCACGCACGCCGCCGAGGGACACGCGGACGAATTTGCGTCCCGTGGCGTGGCCGATGGACATCGCCAGCGAGGTCTTTCCGACGCCTGGAGGGCCGACAAAGCAGAGGATCGAACCCTTCGGGTTCTTGACGAGCTGGCGGACGGCCAGGAATTCCAGGATACGGTCTTTGATCTTCTCGAGGCCGTAATGTTCTTCGTTGAGAATTTTTTCGGCGGCCAGGATGTCGCGAATTTCCTTGGATTTTTTCTTCCAAGGCACGGCGAGCAGCCAGTCGAGATAGTTGCGGCTGACGGTGGATTCCGCGGACATCGGGGGCATCAACTCGAGGCGCTTCAGCTCCTGGACGGCCTTCTCGTGGACGTCTTTGGACATGCCTGCGGCGTCGATTTTCTTTTTGAGCTCGTCGATTTCGTTTTTTTCGCCGCGGCCGAGTTCCTTTTGAATGGCTTTGAGCTTTTCGTTGAGGTAGTACTCTTTTTGCGCCCGCTCCATCTGGCGTTTTACGCGGGTGTTGATGTTGCGATCGACGTTTAGCTTTTCGAGCTCGATTTCGAGGATGTCGCCGATGCGATTGAGACGTTCGATGGGATCGACCGTTTCGAGGAGGTCCTGCTTTTCGTCGACGGGGAGCTGCAGATTGGCGGCGATGGTGTCCGAGAGACGTGCCGGGTCATCGACACGCGCGGCCGCGATCATGGTGTCATAGTTGAGAGATTGCGAAAGCTTGATGAACTGCTCGTAGAGGCCGGTAATTTTCTGGACGGTCTGCTCGACGGCCGGGGAAGGCTCGACGCGAGCATTGAGCAGGCGCACGGTGGCGCGGAAAAAACCCTCCTCGGTGGCGATGGAAAGTGCGCGGGCGCGTTCGACGCCTTCGACGAGGACTTTAATGTTGCCGTCCGGGAGCTTGACGCTCTGGACGATATTGGCGAGCGTGCCGACGGCGTAAATTTCCTCTGGCTTGGGATCGTCCACCGAAGCATCGTGCTGGGTGGACAGAAAAATCTTTTTGTCCCCGGTGAGAGCCTCTTCGAGCGCGCGGACGCTGGCTTCGCGGCCGACGATGAAGGGCGTCATCTGCTGGGGGAAAATAACCATGTCGCGCACCGGCATCATGGGTACGCGCTTCATTTCCTGTTTTTCTCGGTTGAACATGGGTCCCTGAATTTCACCTCAAGCGGCCAAAAACGGGCCGATTTTCGGAAGCGCCAGCCGCTTAACCGGCTTTTTCGAGCAAGCTCCAGTTAATTTCACGGGTGCGGACCATGTCTTCGGTGACCACGAAATCGCGCACCTTGCGCTGCATCGGCAGGTGATACATCACTTCGAGCATGAGGTCTTCGAGGATCATGCGCAAGCCTCGAGCGCCGACTTTGCGCTGAAGAGCTAACTCGGCGACGGTGGCGAGGGCATCATCCGTGAAGCGGAGGCGGACGTTTTCAAATTCAAACAGACGTTGATACTGCTTGAGCAAAGCGTTTTTCGGCTCGGTCAAAATGCGGACCAACGCAGGCTTGTCGAGATCGTTCATCACGCCGGCGACGGGCAAGCGGCCGACAAACTCCGGGATGAGGCCATAGCGAATCAGATCGCCCGGCTGCACTTGTTCCAAAAGTTCGGTGTTGCGCTTTTGCGCGGTCGACGGGGCGGCATCCGTATGAAAACCAAGAGCGCGGCGGCCAACGCGCTTCTCGATGATTTTTTCGAGGCCGACGAAAGCGCCACCGCAGAGAAACAGAATGTTGGTGGTGTCTACCGGCGTAAATTCCTGGTGCGGGTGCTTGCGACCACCCTGGGGCGGCACGTTGGCGACGGTGCCTTCCAAAATCTTGAGTAACGCTTGTTGAACGCCTTCGCCGGAAACGTCGCGGGTGATCGAAGGGTTCTCATCCTTCTTGGCGATCTTGTCGATTTCGTCGATATAGATGATGCCTTGCTGCGCTTTCTGGACGTCGCCGTCGGCGGCTTGCAGCAATTTCAAGATAATGTTTTCGACGTCTTCGCCTACGTAACCCGCCTCGGTGAGCGTGGTGGCGTCGACGATGGCAAACGGCACGTCGAGCATCCGGGAAAGCGTTTGTGCGAGAAGCGTCTTGCCGGTACCTGTAGGGCCGATCAAAAGAATATTGGACTTGCTTAACTCAACGTCGCCGGGTTGTTTGTTCAGGAAGATACGTTTGTAATGGTTGTAGACAGCCACTGCGAGTTTCTTCTTGGTGCGATCCTGGCCAATCACGTAACCGTCGAGGAACTGCTTGATCTCTGGAGGGCGCGGGAGCCGGCGCGCGGGGGCTGCAGCCTGCTCGCGCTTTTCGTCCTCGAGAATGGTCTGGCAGACACTGACACATTCGTTGCAGATGTACGCGCGCGGATAGTCCGAAGGCGAACTGATGAGTTTCTCAACCTGCTCCTGAGTCTTGTGGCAGAAGGAGCAGCGCAACGGCTCATCTGGATTGAATTTTTTCACTGGTATGCAGGCCCTCGTCTCCGCCGGGTCGCAACGGAGCGTCGTCAATTCCCATTCTAGGCTGAATCTTCCCCTGAGCGAAAGAAAAACCTGAACGACCACTGCTAACTTTTAGGAACAAGCGGCGATCGATGGGCAAAAGACGTCCGCCAATTATCGATGCTTATAAATGATCTCGTCGATCATGCCGTACTCTTTGGCTTGTTCCGGATTCATAATGAAGTCGCGCTCGACGTCTCGCTCGATGCGCTCCACGCTCTGGCCGCTATGCTGCGCCAGCAACTTATTGATCATGGTGCGCATGCGCAGGATCTCTTTTGCGTGGAGATCGATGTCGGTGGCTTGACCGCCGAGACCCGACATCCACGGTTGATGGATCAGGATGCGCGCATTGGGCAGAGCAAAACGCTTTTTCGGCGCGCCGCCGACAAGCAGGACGGCGGCGATGGATGCAGCCTGGCCAATGCAGGTGGTGACGACGTCGGGCTTGACGAATTGCATGGTGTCGTAGATCGCGAAACCCGCGGTGATCGAGCCGCCCGGGGAATTGATGTATAGCTGAATGTCGCGCTCCGGGTCCTCGGCTTGCAGGAACAGCATCTGGGCGGTGGCCAGATTGGCGACATGGTCGTCAATCGGCGTGCCAATGAAAATGATGTGCTCCTTGAGCAGCCGGGAGTAGATGTCGTAGGCGCGCTCACCACGGCTGGTTTGCTCGACCACCATGGGTACGAGCGTCGTCCCGCGATATTCTGGTTCGTCGGAAGTTTTCATTTGAGTAAAGTCTGTGAGCCCGGGTGTTCCGAATCGTCTCATTTCGATTCCGTCGCGGCGACGGTGCTAATTCGGGAATTCTGCGCGAGCCAATCGAGAGTTTTGTCACTCCGCAGCTTCGCTTTCATCCTATCGAGCGTACCTTGCTTTGTCAAACGAGCGTGAATTGCTGCTGCGGATTCGCCACTATGGCTGGCCGCGTGTTCCAGCTCGTGATTGACCTCTTCGTCGGTGACGTCGATATTTTCAGCGGTGGCGATGCGATCCACGATCAGTTCCGCTTTCACGTCGTCGGAAGCCCGCTCCTGCTGGCGGCTGCGGAGAGTTACCCAATCGACATTTACGGCTCGGGGATCCACACCTTGCGCGGCGAGCGAGCGAACAACGCGTTCGAGACGCACGTCCATTTGATGCTGAACGAGCGAATCGGGTACAGGAAAGTCGTGGAGCTTGACGACGGCGGCAAGGACCTTTTCGCGGAGGAGTTCTTTGTGTTTATGGTCGCGCTGGTGTTCGAGGCCTTCGCGGATTTTTTTCTTCAGCTCATCGAGGGTGGTGGCGTCGCTGACGTCCTTGGCGAATTCGTCGTTCAGCTCCGGCAGCTTCTTGTTCTTGACGCCGAGGACCTCGACGGCGTAGTGAAAGGTCTTCCCGGTAAGCTTGGCGTCGGGATAGTCGGCGGGGTAGACGACATCGAAGTTCTTGTGATCGCCGGTGTTTGCGCCGCGGAGGTTCTCGTTGAAAGGCTCCATGGTCTCTTCGGCGCCGATATGGCACAGGACACTGTCGGCCTGGATGGGTTCGCCGCCGCCTTCCGGTGTGCCCGTCAATTTAAGCTGAACGTAATCGCCGTTCTCGGCGGGCCGGCCTTCAACAGGGGCGAAAGCGGCGGCGCGTTCGCGCACGGTTTCGACTTCTTTCGTTACGTCGTCGTCGGTGACGTCCAGCACGGGCATCTCGAGTTCGAGATCCTTGTAGTTCGCAAGTTCAAACTCGGGAAGAACCTCGAAGACGGCGCGGAACTTGAGCGGCTGGCCCTCGATGAAGTCGAGCTTTTCGACTTGAGGCTGCGAGACCGGAGTCAGTTTTTGTTCGGTGACGGCTTTTTCCACCCGTTCCGGCACGAGCGATTGCACGACTTCGCCCTTGATGTCGTCGGCGAAGCGGCGGCGAACCAGGGAGACCGGTGCCTTGCCCGGGCGGAAGCCCGGAACGCGCGCGACGCGCGCAAATTCCCTGGCAACGCTCTCCAATTTTTTGGTGACTTCGTCCGCGGGAATCTCGAGATCCAGTTCGCGGCGGCAGGTTGCTGCTGTTGCGTCAGCCATGGGAATCCTTTCGATACGGCGTCTTTGCAGGCGCTCCAAAAGAAATGTCGCGCAGGGAAAGTCCGCTGGTCACGACAGTATGCGCCCCTGAGTGCAATTTCCAGAGAACGTAAGCTTTAGAGAGGCCAGACAGGTGAGAAGTCACCCTGCAAACTCGAAAGATAAGTATAAGTGACGCGTGGGGAAGGGTCAAATGATTGGCGGGACACGACCGGCGGGCGGGAAAGTGAGTCGAAACATTCACCTCCGTTCCCGCTATTGGGATATGCTCGCCACCTCTGTTCCTGATAATTTAAAGGAACACCAGAGTCTTCTGCGGAGATGTATGTGCAATCACGTCGGCCGACAAGCGGTTGTCATTGGTGCAGGAATGGGCGGGCTTTGCGCGGCTCGTGCGCTCGCCGATTACTTCGAACAGGTGCTTATCATGGAGAATGACCCGCTGCCTGCGGATGCCGCGCCACGGCCGGGTACTCCCCAATGCAAACACGTACATGGGTTGCTGATGGGAGGGCAACAAGCGCTGGAAAGCCTTTTCCCAGGGCTCGAACAGGCTATGAACCACGCTGGCGCCGTTCCCGTGCGGATGACTTCCGATCTTCGCTTCGAGCGGCCCGGCTATGACCCGTTTCCCCAGCGCGACCTCGGGCTGCAGATTCTCTGCATGACGCGGCCGCGGATTGAGGCAACGGTACGAAAAAAGACCGCTCTCCACGGGAACATTTCCGTTCGCGAATGCTGCAAAGCACAAGAACTTCTGGTCACGTCCAACGCCAGCGGCGAGAAGAGCGAAGTGACGGGCGTGCGGTGCGCGTACGGCAACGGCAAAACAGAACACATTGGCGCGGACTTCGTGGTCGACGCCTCCAGTCACGGCCTGTTGACTCTAAGTCTGCTGGCTTCGCTGGGACTTCCTGCGCCCGCGGAAAGCACCATGGGCGTGGACATAGGGTATTGCACTAGCACGTTCGAAATCCCCGATGATGCCCCCACGGATTGGAAAGCTATGGTGCTCCTTCCTGACCCTCCGCGGAACCGCCGTGGCGCGTTCATTATCCCGGCCGAAGGCCACCGGTGGACGGTTACCCTCGCCGGAAGATATGCCGAAAAGCCGCCCGACGACGAAACCGGCTATTTTGCTTACGTAAAAAATCTGCGCACGCCCACGGTCCACAACGCGCTGAGAAACGCCAAGCGTCAAAGCGGGTTCTCGCGTTACGTCCTCAAAGCCAGCCGTCGCCGACATTTCGAGGGCATTACCGCCTTCCCGCATGGATTGCTTCCGTTCGGCGACACCATCTGCCGTTTCAACCCCGTGTATGGCCAGGGCATGAGCGTCGCCGCGCAAGAAGCCTGCTTGCTCCAAGGTCAGCTTGCAGAAGCCTCCAAGGAAGGCAGAGGGATCAAAGGTCTGGCATCCACGTGTTTGGCCGAAACTCAAAAATTGATTGAAACTCCTTGGTCCTCGTCCGCCATCCCGGACTTCCTTGATCCGCTCACCGAAGGTCCGCGCCCCCCGGACCTCGAAGACATGCTTAGATTTGGTGCCGCGTTGTCCAAGGTTGCCGCCGAGGATCCCGCGGTTCACAAAATCATGGTCGAGGTGCAGCAGCTGTTGAAGCCGGGAAGCGCCTACCAGGCTCCTGAGATCGCCGAGCGCATCAAAGCCGCGATGGCATCGGCGTAGACCGCCATCCTAGACTTTCGCGAACGTACTTGGGCACAAATTCACGCCGCACAACATCGCCGCGAGAATGGCGATCCCGCGAGCGTTGCGAAGCGTTAGCGTGGCGCCGTAGCCGCGGCGAAAGCTCGGCCGCTACGCAGCGTGCCCCCGTGATTCGCATTTCAGTGAGCAGCGAAGAGCGCCGCCGCTAAGGGAGAGTTTGAAATTTTTCGATCGGTTCCGCAGCAACATTGGGCCGCAAGACCAATACTTCCGAGTCATGGGCGATGAGAGCCGCTTTCGCGTAGCCGAGAAAGAGCCCGTGTTCTGCGATGCCCGGGATCTTCTCCAACTGGGTCGCCAGATCCGCCGGATTTTCAATGACTCCGAACTTGCAATCCAAAATGTAATTCTGCTGGTCGGTCAAGTAAATCTCTTCCGCCGAGCCCGAGTGTGGCTTCATCCGCAGAACCGGATTGCCGCCGATTTTGGCGACCTCATCCATCACCCAAGGCAACGTGAAGGGAACAACCTCAACCGGCACGGGAAAAACTCCCAACTGCTGGACCCGTTTGGAATAGTCGGCGAGAACCAGAAAGTATCGAGACGCCCGCGCCACCACTTTTTCGCGAAGCAGCGCCCCGCCCCCACCTTTAATCAGACTCAGGTCCGGAGCGATTTCGTCGGCCCCGTCCACATCCAAATCTAGGACCAATCCCCGGCGCGGAGTTATCAGAGGAATGCCCGACTGGCGAGCGAGTTCCTCGCTGTCCCGGGACGTTGCGATGCCTTCTACGCTTAACTTACCGCGGCGGACCAGCTCGCCAAGGACCTCGATGAAACAATGAGAAGTGGAGCCACTTCCCAAGCCCAGGCGCATCCCGGTTCGTACCCAGCGGAGGGCGGCCTCCGCAACGGTTCGCTTTTCGGCATCGTGCTGGGCGGTCATAGGCCTCCAATTTAACCGATTCGGCCGGAAGCGCAAGCGCGCACCCGTGAACCAAAACGACTGCAGCGCGGACTAATCGCGCAGGCCAACTTATCAGGCGCGTTCTAGCAACTCGGTTCGATATTTCGGGGCGAGTGCAGTCGCCTTGGCGATGAACGCCGCCCGCCCCGCTTCATCCAGCTTGGGCGGAGAAGCCATGCGCGTTGCAACCGGCACTCCAAGCTCCAGGAAGAATTTCTCTGGACCAGCCGGTGAACAGATGCAAAGCATTCTGGCTGCATGCGGCGAAGCGTTGCGAAATTGATGCGGGGCATTCGCCGGAACGTGGACGGTTTCGCCGCTCCGCGCGGCGTATTTCTCGCCGCGAAATATGAAATCGATTTCGCCTTCCAGCAACGTGAACGTCTCCTCGAAATCGTGACGGTACGGTGGCGGCCCACCGCCGGGCGGTACCACCATATCGATCAAGCAAAACCAGCCGGCGGTATCTTCGCCGCTGATGAGGATCGTATAGGTATCGCCGACCACGCCGATATGGCGGACCTTCTGATCGTCATCCACTCGTACAGCTGCTAGTTTACGACCAGGGTTGTCCGGCGGTATCGCGGAGAGTTCTTGCTTTGATGATCCTGCGTCGGCCATTGCACGCTACTTTGCTTGCTCACGTTTGATGCGTGAAAGACGGCTGATGATCCCTGCGGAATGATTCGACGATCACGGCACAATCGCTCGCTCCATCACTTATACGCGTAGGCAGCGGACGAGGCTGGATGCGCAAGGGCAGAGGTCAGGTCTGCGTGGAGCAGGCGATGAAAGAGGTGTTCGCCGGCTTCGCGGCGGACCGAAAGGCGGCCGGCTAGGTAGGCGCGGGAGTGCAGGCCGCGTTGAACGGCGTCGCAAATGGCCATGTCTTCGTCTTGAACTTTTTCGCTTACTGCGATACTTGCTTTGTTGTGGGATTCGGCGGCTTGGCTTATGTCCGCAAAATAATAATCGAAAATGACGGCGCACTTATCGGTGCCTAGCGCTACGACGAGGTTGGTATCCATCACGCCTTCGTACGCGTTGATCATGAAATTTGGGTAGATCCAGAGGTAGAAGGCGCGGCCTTGGCGGGTGGCGGCGATACCTGCGGCGGTGTTCGAGTCGGCGCTGAGCGGACTGGATTGCAGGCAGGCGCGCTCGAAATTTTCGATCGTGTACTTGGTGTATTCGATGACGCTGCTCAGTCCTTTGTGGGCGTGCGGCACGTGATAGCCGCCGTCGAGATAGTTGTCTACGTAGACCTTCCAGTTGCAGTCGAGCGGGTAGATGCGGCGATCGAAGTAGTGGAGTTTTTTGGTTAGCTCGAGCGGGGCTACGAGATCGGGGACCGCGCCGAGGAATTTTTGCAGGGGGGCCGCTTGCCCATCGAGGTTGACGAAGACGAAATTTTCCCAGACATCTAGGCGGATGGGCACCAGGCCGTTATCGGCGCGGTCGAAATTGCAAACGCCGTCGAACTCCACCATGCCCTTTAGTGCGCCGTCGATTCCGTAAGTCCAGCCGTGGTAAGGGCAGCGAAATTGCTTGGCGCAGCCTTGCGCTTCCGGGACAACGGAAGCGGCATGGTGGCGGCAGACATTATAGAAGGCGCGGAGCTTATCATCGTCACCCCGCACGACGACGATCGGCTCGCCGGCAAGGTCCGCAGTAAAAAATTGCCCTTTCTCGCGGACTTGATCTGCCCGGCCGACGATTTGCCAGGTGCCGCCGAACACGCTCGAGCGTTCCAGATCTTCGATGCGCCGATCGCGATACCACGGGGCTGGGATCGTGGAGGCCTTTTCCAGCGGGTTCGCGGGATTGTAGAGATTGAGGATTTCCTGGACGGTTTGGTGCATGGATGCTCCTGGGTCTGCTCGATCATCAGGCGATTCGCGTTTGTAGCAGAATTCGGTACAAGAGTTCATACCGCGAAATTGACGAGCGAGAAAGAGGAAAGTGGATGCAGAGGCGCGCTTCCGCGTGACCCAGCAAGCGCCGCGCCCGCCGGACTCGCACAGTAACGTTTACAACCTGCCAAGCTGGGGCACACCCGTGCTGTAGCACGACAAGTGCCACAGTTTGGCTAGTAAGGCAAGAAAGCAGATCTCTCGCTCCGCAAGAAATGACCGTGTTGGCAAAATGTGAGTTAGGCCAGGCATCGTGGCAAAAAATCGCCCGCCGCGGTCGGCGGCCGCTACAAGTGCGGGAACAGGCCGGCGGCGTTGTCGTAGAGGATCTTGCGCTTTACTTCTTCGCGGATCGGGAGGGCTTGGAATTTTTCGATGTTGATTTTCATTTCGTTGACTCCGGGGCTGGGCCAGTCGGTGCCCCAGAGGACTTTTTCGGCGATTTCTTCCAGGCGGGGAAAATATTCCAGGAGTTTTTGCGGCGGTATGCTGGAGAGGTCCATGTACATATTTTTGTGACGGCGGACCAGGAAGAAGGCTTCGTTCATCCACAGGGGGCGGCCGCCGTGGGCGAGGATGACGACCAGGTCGGGATAATCGACGCCGATGTCGTCACATAAGATCGGCTGCGCGTGCGTGTTGCGAGCGCCCGGAAAGATGGAAGTGCCGGTGTGGATCATGACCGGAATGCGATGCGATTGCGCGCGTTCGTAGATGGCAGCGAGTTCGCGATTGCCAGACACGTAGGCATTGGGCGACAACGCCTGGTGCGAGGGGTGAATTTTTATGGCGCGGATGCCCAGCTTTGCGATGCGATCGACTTCCCTGCCGGCGTCGGGGACGCTGCCGGGATGAACTCCCCCAAAAGCGATGAGGCGATGGGGATCGGTTTTGCAGTAGTTGGCGATCCAATCATTGACGGCGGGCGTGAAGCCGATGATTTCGGGGGCTACGTAATTGATGAGGCCGGTACGCTCGACGTCGATCGAATCAAGATACCGAAGGAATTCTTTGGGATTGTGGCAGTAGCGTTCGACTTGGTCGAAATCGGTGCGGCCGCGGGTGATGAGCTCGAGAGCGTCCGGTTTCATCATGTGATGCGGGATGATGTGGACGTGGATGTCGATGATTGGCTGGGTCAACGGGATCCTTGATTTTCAGCGTGAATCGCTTGTGTGCTCGTCGAGTTTAGCATTTTGCGGCAACTTTCCGATGGCGCCTCGTCGTCCAGTGGCATTTCTTGCAACCCGGCGATAACACGAGAGCAAATCTACGCGCGGCCCTGCAGCCGCCTTCTTCGAAAAGGCCGGGTGGCTGGCTCGAACACCGGACTGAACTGGCGCAAGCGCAACAATTCGTGCCGGTGCGTGTTCTAAATCCGGCGGTCTGAAGACCGCGGCCACAATCTTCGTGGAGCGCTTAGTTGAAGCGCACGTACTCGAAATTCAGAGGTTGGTTGTTGATGCCGCGGATCGGCGGAGCGATCCAGTTCGCGAACTTGCCGAGTTCGGTTACGCGCCCGGTCATCAGGGATTGCACGTAGGTGTAGTCTTTCGAGCTCGGCAGCCACTCGAACTCGTGCTGCTTCCACGCTTCTTCGGTAAGCACGTCGCCAGTGGGACTGATGTAGTGGCCGGCGAAGTTGCCGATCTCGCGGTGGAATCCTTTGTGCGGCAGCGTCAACCGGAAAGGGATTCCCCCGGCGTCGATCACTTTTTGCCAGCGAGCGACGCCGTCTTCGATCTCACCGATGTAGTCGTCGCGCAGTCGCTCGTTCAAAGCGGTGAGCGCCGGCACATGCCTGGCGATGATTTTATTTCCCACCACTTCCCAGACGGGATAATCCGCTTCACTTAAAACATGATCGTCGGCGAGCTTGGTTTCGCGGAAGCGCCCTTTCAGGCCGCTGGTGTAGTAATTGGCCGCGTTGGAAGAAACATCCGAGCCGTAGAGGTCCAGCGTCACGCTGTAGTGAAAATTCAAATAGCGCTGAATGGTTTGCAGGTCGATGACTCCCATGGCGCGCACGTCGGAGGGGTCATCGATCTTGTTCTCCTTCATCACGTCGCAGGTGCGCTGGATGATACGGCTGACGCCGGTCTCCCCGACGAACATGTGGTGCGCTTCTTCGGTGAGCATGAAGCGGCAGGTGCGCGAAAGCGGATCGAAGCCGGATTCCGCCAGGGCGCATAACTGGAATTTGCCATCGCGATCGGTGAAGAAAGTGAACATGTAGAAAGCGAGCCAGTCGGGCGTGGGTTCGTTGAACGCCCCCAGGATGCGGGGATTGTCGGTGTCGCCGGAACGCCGCGCTAACAAAGATTCGGCCTCCTCGCGACCGTCGCGTCCGAAATAGCGATGGAGCAAATAGACCATCGCCCATAGATGGCGTCCTTCTTCGACGTTGACTTGAAAAATATTTCGCAGGTCGTAGAGGGACGGGCAGGAGAGGCCCAGCGCTTTTTGCTGTTCGACCGAAGCTGGCTCGGTGTCGCCTTGGGTGACGATCACGCGTCGCAGAATCGAGCGATACTCGCCCGGAACATCCTGCCATGCGGCTTGGCCCTTGTGCCGCCCAAAATTGACCTGGCGCGTTTCGTCACGCGGCTGAAGGAAAATACCCCATCGATACTCGGGCATCCGCACGTAACCAAATTGCGCCCAGCCGTCAGGTTCGACGCTGGTTGCCGTGCGCAGATAGACTTCATAGTTGCTGGATTCGTTTGGCCCCATGTCGGACCACCAACCGAGGAATGCAGGCTGCCAGTGCTCGAGGGCGCGTTGCAGGACGCGATCGCGCCCCAAGTCGACGTTGTTGGGAATTTTCTCTGTGTAATCGATCATTGCCAGTCTCCTAGCTTAAGTTCGCGAGCCGGGCAGCGCATCTCAAACTCTTTCCCAATCGAATTTCACCGGCGCGCCGGAACCGTAGACTTTCAGCGCCCCACTTGCGCCGACCGCATTAGGACGGATGAAAATCCAATTTTGCCAGGCGGAGAGACGGCCGAAGATTCGCGTTTCCAGCGTTTCCGTGCCACCGAAACGCAGATTTGCCTCAAGTCCTGTGAGCCCGTCCGGTGAAAGCGCCACGCGCGATTCGATTGCCTGGCGAATTTCGTCTTCCCAATCGAGGTCGTCCGGAGCGATCGTAACCAACCCGGCGTCCAGGGCTTCGCGTGGACCGAGCTTCCTGCCGATCTGAGCACGCAAAGATTCGATTCGTATTTCGTCCTGATAGAAGCGCGCTGCCAGGCGCGAGAGATGATTCGGCATCGGCAGTGCGCCGAAGTTCATTTTCGAGAGCGATACGTTCGCCGTGGTTTCGGCGTTCAGCGCATCGCGCATAAAGACTCTGTCCGCGGCCAGGGCCAACTCCAGCAAAGTACCGGCGAAGCAAGACCCTGGCTCGACGATCGCATACATCGAACGAGAGGTGACGTCGAGGCGCGCGAAAGTGCGGCGCATCATGCCAAGAACTTCGCGGACGAACCAATCGTCTTGATGGCTCAAGATGAAATCGTCAGTTGCGAGAACCGCTTCGGGATTTCCAGAAGTTCTAATCAGCCAAAGGCCCAGTTCGACTTCGTTGGTGCGCAAAGTCAGGATCGCGTCGTCCAACTCGCGGGCCATTTGCAATGGCCACCAGTTCGCTCCTGCGGCCAGAACTCCTTCGACGGTATCCTGAGCCACGGATTCCGGGGCGCGGACCGTGAGCGTAACCGTGCGGGCACCGCGATTCACTTGAGCATCGACGTATTCGTAGTGAATACCAGTATCGTCGACACTGCGCTTGAGAGGCGTGAGGGCGACTCCCGGCGCACCCGGTGGACGGTCGCTTTGTCCAGCAAGTTTCTGCGCTCGTAGCTTGACTTGCTCGGCAAACTGCTGCGGCTTGACGATTTCATCGACGAGGCGCCAGTCTTTGGCGCGCGGCCCGCGAATGCCGTCGGGGTTCGTGCAGAAAATGTCGGCGTGATCGCGACGAACTTTGCGTTTGTCGGTCATGCGGGTCAATCCGCCGGTACCCGGCAAGACGCCCAGCAGCGGCAACTCCGGCAGACTTACAGCCGACGAGCGATCGTCCACCAGGATCGCTTCGTCGCAGGCCAACGCCAGTTCGTAGCCACCGCCGGCAGTCGTTCCATTAAGTGCCGCGAGAAATTTCAGACTAGAGTGGGCGCTGGAATCCTCGATGCCATTCCGCGTTTCATTCGTAAATTTGCAGAAATTGACTTTCCATGAGTGGGACGAAAGTCCGAGCATGTAGATGTTGGCGCCGGAACAGAAAACGCGGTTCTTGGCGCTGGTGATGACGACCGTCCGTATTTCCGGGTGCTCGAACCGGATTCGCTGCAGGGCATCGTGCAACTCGATATCCACGCCAAGATCGTAGGAATTCAGCTTTAGCTTGTAACCGGGACGCAACCCGCCATCTTCCGCTACATCCATGGTCAACGTCGCTACCGGTGGCTCGAAGGAAAGGCGCCAGTGTTTGTAGTGCGCTGGATCGACCTGGTAATCGACAAACTCGGATCCGGGTTGAGCTTCTTGCGCTGCAACGACATCCACGACGTCCTCCCGCTGCCTAATCCTGAAAATTGTTTTCGAGCGCCGTTTTCAACTTGGAGAAACTTTCTTCGACCGAGGCGCCCGAAGTATCGAGCACCATGTCGGCCTTTCGGTACAGCGGTTCACGCGATTCAAGAATGCGGCGCAAGTCTTCCATCGCGCGGTCGCTGCCAGCCATGACGCGAAAATCCCCTTGTGCCATGACGCGCGACATGTGTTCTTCAGGCTGCGCTTTGATCCAGACCGTGTAGCAATGCGAAAGCAAGCAGTCGTAGGTTTCCTTTTCGGAGACCACGCCGCCTCCGATCGAGAAGACCCCGCGATTGTGTTCCTGCATCACGCGTTCCAGGGTGCGCTTTTCGATCGCTCGATAACCGGATTGGCCGTACAGCGAAAAGATTTCGGCCAGGGGCATCCCGGTGTCTTTTTCGATCGCGCGATCGAGTTCGATGAAGGGCACGTCGAGGTGCCCGCCAAGTTTCGCTCCCAGAGTGGATTTTCCCGCACCTCGCAATCCGATCAAAGCGATGCGCAACCGGCGTGCCTTTTCCTCGTGGCCGAAATCGCGCATCAGCCGGAATACAACATCTTCGAGGCGGTGCGCTGGCAGTCGTTCAAGAAATCGCTGGATCAAGCGTCTTTCGACGGCTTCGTCGGTGTCAGGAGCAAAAAGCTCGGCAAGGGAAACATGGAGAGCGGCTGCGATCCTGTTCAGCAGGACGATCGAGACATTGCCTCCGCCAGACTCCAGTTGCGCGAGATGACGTTCGGAGACGTGGGCGTCGCGGGCAACGATCTTGCGCGTCCTGGCGCGCCGCGTGCGCAGGTCCCGGATGCGTTTGCCGAGAAGCTCGAGGAGATCCCCGTTAGGAGTGGACGGGATACGATTCTGACTGCCTCGGTCTCGGGCGCCGGTGTTCTCAGGCACGGGAAGCCAACCCATAGGACAATTCGATGCACATTGGACATATACTACAGGAAGGACGGGACGAAGCTCAACATTCCTATGTGCTAAAATACAGCTTTGTGCAAAGATATGAAATTCAGATCATGCTACCAATTGGCACTATATTCACAATCGATTGGCAGAGCCGTGGGATTTCGTGTGAAGCTGGAATAGGGTCCGTACCTCCTTGAGATGCATTATCGTGCATAGCAATGAAGATACTTCGCAGAGGATTGCCCAGCAGCGTAGTAGGGTCTTCCGCCGTCGTAGCTGTGGGCGCAGCCAGAAGACGTCCCGGAAACGCGCAAACCCGCCTCTCTGGGCGCAGAGAAGCGGGCACGCATGCTTTGGCGGCCCTTTGCCAGCAGCCTGCCCATCCCAAGCGATCCCGGCTTACTGCAGGGCCGGGCTGCCGCCTACACCAGTGACGCATCCTGCGCCGGCGAGGTTGTACTGAATGACGCCGGTTTGGCTGGAGCAGAACTGACGCTGACCGGTGGTGCCAACCGTTGAAGGCGTTCCGGAAGAGGTGTACGTGTCATACAGACCATCGCCGCCCTTAACCGGGGCATACAGGAACGTATAGCCGCTCTTGGCGCCGGCTGCCAGGACTGGGTCAATGATGCTCTTACCACCTGCGCAAAGAGCTCCCGTGTTGAGTTCCGTGAGCGACGCAGAAAACCCGGTAGCCGGGCAAGACGCAGCATAGTTCACTTCGCCGGTGTTGACGGTCCGAATCGAACCCACCGCGGACGCTTCATTGGCGGCCATCTTCGACTTGATGAGGTTGGGAATGGCGATAGCCGCGATGATCAGAATAATTGCCACAACGATCAAAAGCTCGATAAGCGAGAATCCTCTCTGCTTTTTCACTGGGGTCTCCGTCTGGTTTGAAAATACACGCATAGAGACAGCGCACGAATGGGACCACTGCTGTGTCTGGAATCCAGACTGTTCCCAGCGACCCATTGATGCCAAGTAACACATTCTAAAAGCTTTGACATAATCGCTCTCAGTGCGCACGTGTGGTATCCGATAGAAATGCCTAGACCTTAGGCAATTAGTGTCGGCTTGAACGTCGCGAACTGTCACTCGCCTGGAAGACTTGAAGAGGGCGAACCAGTAGGCTGCAATCGGAGATTTGATGGTGCGGGCGGAGGGACTTGAACCCCCAAGGCCTTTCGGCCACAAGATCCTAAGTCTTGCGCGTCTGCCAGTTCCGCCACGCCCGCACTGTGAAATCAATGAGTTACGGACCGCGCTTTCAACTCTGCCTTTCTAGTGACCAATTTGCGTCCAATTTGCGAATTTTCTGACGCGACGTTTCCGGTCGCATCTTGACTCGATGCGCTCGCGGTTCTCCGGTTCTCCAGCTTCTTCGCAGCATCAACAAGATCGTCCTCGCTGCCGATATCGTAGCGGTCGAAGACCGAGCGGGTAACGTGACCGGATATTCGCATGGCAACCTTCTCGCTGACTCCTGAGCGTACCAAGTTCCTGACCGCCGTGCGTCTGAAATCGTGCGCGTCGATATCAACCTTCGCGCCTTTACACATTTTATCCCAAGTGGCCCGAAAATCCTTCACGGGGTCTCCATTCTCCCATGTGAAGAGCGCGTCCTCGGGTTTCTTGCCCTTCACGCAAGGCGACACCTGCTTGTACACGTCTTCGGTCATTCGCACTGTTCGCCCCTTGTCGGTCTTCGTGGTTCCGGGCAGGAGTTGAATCGTGCGGTCTTTCAAGTTCACCTGTTTAACTCGTAGCCCCAGCAGCTCGCCCTTGCGAAAACCAAAGTTGAACGCGACCGCTAGGAAGCCGCGAAGCCACACATATTTGGCGTTGTCTTGCAGGGCTTCGTATTGAGCATCATCGAGCCATCCGCTTCTAGGGTCGGACTCCCGCAATTTCTTAGGGAACTTCGGAACTCGCGAAACCAACGGCGGGTCCAGATACGCACCGTGGTTGTATGCGGCTTTCAGAATCGCCAGTTCACGGTTGACCGTAGCGTTGCGGCTGCGAATCTCGGTCTCGTCTGTAAGACCTGACTTCCGCTGTTCGATGTATTGGTCCAGTTCGTACGTCCCGATTCGTCCAGCCGAGCGTCCGCCGAAGAACGGCTCCAAGTGTTTCTCCCAAGTCCGTTTAACCCACAAATGCGACTTCGGTTTGCTGTTCTTCAAATAGCGCAGATACGCCTCAGCGAGGCTATCGACCTTGACTCTGGTCTGCGGCTCGTCGAGTCTCCCGGCTTCTTTGAGCGTTAAGGCGCGATTCAACGCTTTCTTAGCCTTGGCTTCGGTGCTGAACGACTGACGCCTTCGGCGACCCTCGCTGTCGTAGAAACTGATTTCCCAACGCCCGTTATCGGAACGCTGATAGCAAGATCCCTTGCCATACTCGCCCCGCTGCTTCGGAATCGCGAGAACTTTAGCCGTTGCCACGCCCAGGTTAATCATGTGTTTCCTCTTTCCTTACGTAAATTGTTCCAGCTTTCGAATTAGCTTCTGGCAAGCGGGGCCGTAATCCTTTTCCGCCTTAACCCTTTTGAAGCGATCTCGGTTTTCCTTCTGGTTCAGCGCCTTTCGTTTCGGCGCCGGTTGCTTCTTCGAAAGACGGTAGGCCCATTGATAGTCCGTTCGTTCTTTCTGCGGAATATTCCTTCTCTGATCTGCGGACTTGCAATCATCCGAACAGAATTTCCTTTTGCCGATTCGCTCAGGCATAGCCAATTTGTTGCAGGCGGGATTGCCGCAAACGATGATTGGAAACGGCGCCTTATACTCTCCGTCCAGGAATTTTTTATGTTCGGCCAGTACGAAATCGAGGATAGGGTCGGCAATATCACGATAGGACCGCGTTACCGCATAGCACCCCAGGAGAGTACGGTCCTCAAGTTTCCCGTTTATCGTTCTGTAGTATCTATCGCCTCCACGGTCTTCAGGAAACGGGGCCATCGTAACGGCATCCCTAAGGTGCTCGCTGTGCTCCCCCATGAATTTGGAAATTTCTTCTGAATAAATCGAACTCGATTTGTCGTCGGATAAGCACCGAAGCAGTATCGCTATCGAGGAGTGGTATTTGGCGGCGTCCTCTTCAATCCAGTCCAAGGTTGGGTGTTTGTCTAGGCCCAGAAAGCGATTTCCGCTGAACTCATGACACGGGGGTACGCAATCCAGCATGGTGTTGCGATCTAGCCTTCCGGTGTTGGCGTACCCAACGAGTCCCTGCCAAATTCTTCTATTTCGTTCGTTTCGCACGTAAATACGCTATGACCTCCTTATCGCGCGAATAACTTGCGGTAAATACTCTACCGCAGCGGTACCGCGTAAGCATTCTGACAGTAAATACTCTAAGCCATATTTACAAGGATTTCAAGAGCCAATACACTCCAACGTATGGTGATCAGCGCCAAAGCACAATCGGGGCAAACAGCCAAGGACCAAGTGGATTCTCTCCTCCTTGACATCAAAGGGGCTGCAGCTTTCCTCGGGCTCACGCCGTGGCAACTGCGCGGCCTGATCGTCGCGGGCCAGCTTGACGTGATTCGGATTGGTCGCAAATTTTACCTGCGCAGAGCGACCCTTATCCGATGGGCTGAAAGGTCAGAAAGCAGGGTTAAAGCATGACGACGATGGCGACCCCGACCAGTGGGCAGATTTACGCCGCGTACGCGCGTTACGGAATCCATTTGGATCGCCCAAATTCGAGAGGTGAGTGCACTGTGCGCTGCCCGTTTCATGGCGATCGGAAGGCGTCGATGAGCGTGAACTCGATTAATGGGCTTTGGAACTGCCACGCGAGCGAGGGCTGCGGGGGTGGAAACGTCTTCCGCTTCGTGATGCGCCTGGAAGGGTGTGACTTTTCTACTGCGAAGGCCATTGTCCGCGGGAAGGGAGTAAATCTACGAGCGTAGTCATCGAATACGATTATCGCGATGAGGACGGCACGTTGCTTTACCAAAACGTACGCTACGAGCCGAAGACTTTTCGCGCCCGGCGGCCCGATCCGGCCAGAGCCGGCGAATGGATCTGGAATCTTCAAGAGGTAAAACGCGTGCCTTACAGATTGCCGGAGTTGCGCAATCACGCTATCGACAACCGCCCTGACAATCCAATTTTCATAAACGAAGGTGAAAAAGACGTTGACAGCGTGCGAGGGGTCGGACTCGCCGCCACGACCACCATCGGTGGGCACGGCCAAAGGGCTCAGTGGAACCAGCCGGGTTTCACTGACCCATTCAAGGGCCTGCATGTCGTCCTCATTCCTGACAATGACACCGCCGGGCTGGAGTTCGCAAATTGCGTTGCCACGGCGCTACTCGGCGTGGCGGCAACAATCAAGGTGCTGAAGCTAACGGGAGCGAATGTAAAGGACGCGCACGATTGGCTGAGCGCTGGCGGTACGAGAGAAATTCTGCTTGAGCTGGCCAACCAAGCCGAATGGTGGCAACAGCGCACAGAGGCAAATGCGACGGAAGAATCCCTCGAGCCGCATAAAATTCCACGGACAGAACTGGGGAACGCTGAGCGATTCTTGAACCGCCACGGCGCGGACGTGCGGCACTGCTCAAAAAGCGGTTGGTACGTATGGGACGGCAAGCGCTGGAAGGGCGACTCGGAGAAGGACGTAGTTGAGAAAATGAAGGATACCGTGCTTTCCATCGAAGAGGAGGCGGTGCTCCTGGCGCAGCGTCGAGAAGAAGGCGCTGCCGATATGTCCAAATGGTGCAACACCAGTCAAACTTACAGCCGGATCAACGCTGCTTTGAAACTGGCATGCAGCGATCCGCAAATTTCCCTGGGAATGGGCGATTTTGATGCTGATCCGATGCTCTTGAATTTGGAAAATGGGACATTTGATTTGCGGACGCATCAGCTCCGCCAGCACAGCAAGGGCGATAACATTACGAGGCTCAGCCGGACGAACTTTTGCGCCGCAGCCGAATGTCCGGAGTTTCTCAAGTTTATCGAGCGGATCTTGCCGGACGCTGATATCCGCGCCTTTGTACAACGCTGGTTTGGCTACTGTCTGACCGGCGACAATGGCGAGCAGAGAATTTTCATCGCGCACGGCGAAGGGGCGAACGGCAAATCACAACTGCTGGAATTGATGCGCAAATTGGTTGGGCCCGATTACGCGATGCGCTCAATCTTTGAAACGTTCCGTCGTAATGGAAAGCACGGGGAAACGCGGAACGATCTGGCACGCTTCAAGGGAATTCGCCATGTCTTAACGTCAGAGAGTGGCGAAGGAGTTGAGCTGGACGAATCCTTAATCAAGGAGGTCACCGGCGGCGACGCAATAACGGCGCGATTCCTGTACGGGGAATTCTTCGATTTTGTGCCGCAATTCAAGCTGACGTTCAGCACCAACCACAAACCGGAAATCCATGGTACGGATCACGCCATCTGGCGGCGGATATGCCTGGTACCGTTCGAGCTGGTGATCCCGGAGAGAGAGCGCGAGGAAAACATCCACGAGCGCCTTCTGCGGGACGAGGCGTCGGGAATCCTGAACTGGTTGCTTGTAGGCCTGCGCGACCAGCAAGAAGCTGGGCTTAACCCTCCGAGAAAGATCCTTGCCGCCACCGAGGAATACAGGAGCGAGGAGGACATCGTCGGCCAGTTTCTGCGTGATCGGTGCGAGATAGGAGCCGGGTTTGCACAGCAGAGTTCAGAACTTCACGAAGCTTACAGCAAATACGCGGAGAAGAACGGTTACAAGGCACTCAATCAAAAAGGGTTAAACAATAATCTTCGCCGGAAAGGCTACAAATCTGGTCACAAGACTAGCGGAACGGTTTGGGAAGGGTTAAGAGTCAATTCGTTTGTGAGCGTCTGACAGGTATGACAGATTTCGGCTGTTTTCCGAAACCTTTTACAGAAATAATTTTGTTTGGGAAGTCTCCGAAAATGCCGTCAACCTGTCATATCTGTCATAACCGAGGTGCAATCGCCCGACTCTACCGTGGATTTAGGGATTCCCCATCTTCGGCGAGACCTTCTTCGAGCTGAGGATTCCTGGAATTCTTGGCCGCGACACCATTGATCTGAGGGCAAGGAAGAGGATCGTAGCAGCGCCCTTCGAAGTGGCAAACGCGGTGACAGCGCTGCGTCGCTCGAATTGATCGTGAGCCACGGCGCACCATGGGCGGCGTGACCAAAGTTAAGGGGCTGCCGGTGCCGCAGCGAGTTCATCATTTTGCGAAAGCCGTTCTTGGCTTTGCCCGTCCAATTTCTAAGCCGCTGGATTCGCGAAATTTGAGCCTAAAGCCGGAAAAAAATTTTGGTGCTACGCGCTGCGGTTGGTTGACGCTCGAGAGCGGCGGTTCCCGCCCCTGGGCCACCCAAGGCCAGCCAATTCATAAGTAACCTGCCTGGAATCAACGATCTGCGAGGAAAGTAACGTAGGGGACTTCATCCGGATTCGGATCCGCAAATCCGAATTCCCAAACTTAGGTAAGCAACCTAAGATTCGGTGCTCATTCCCTTATTGCATTCATTTGACAGGGACTTACACCTTTTCCTGAAGGCGGGCATTTTTTCGGGCGCTCATAAAATAATGTTTTTTGCGGTCGTCCGTCCGCAGGTAGCTTCTGTGCCCTGGGATTTCGTACGCCCATCGGTCTCAACTTCCGAATGGCTGTGATCCACCGCAATCCGCAGCAGCCGGTGAATGGGTCATGCGATACTTGTAATTGTGTTTATGCGATGCAGCGTTGTTGCGGAGAGCAGACTGGTGCGGCAAGCTCGGGCGTTAAGGTTTAGAACCGTTGCGCTGTTATGTGCGGGATGGCTATTCCAGCCTTGCAACGTGATGGTCAGCGCCAGCGAGCAAGCAGTAGCGCCAGCACAGAGTTCAGAACGTGTTTGCATTACCTACATTGGAAACGCAGGTTGGCAGATCGATGACGGACAGCAAGTCTTTCTCGTCGACCCATACATTTCCCAATTTCGCGAGCCGCGAGGCGCGAGCCCGAACGTCGAGGGACCCGACGAGGTCGTGCATCCCGATGAAGCGGGTATCGATGTCCATATCAAGCGCGCCGATTTCATTCTGATCACGCACAGTCACATCGATCACCTGCTCGATGCGCCTTATGTAGCGAAAAAAACGGGTGCGACGCTCATCGGAACTGCAACTACCATCAGCATCGCAAAAGCGAACCAAGTGCCCGACAAGCAACTCATCACAGTAAAAGGTGGTGAGGACTACCAGTTCACCGGCTTCTCTGTCCGAGTCATACCAAGTCTCCATTCGCCTCTGTTGGGAAAACGCTACAACAATTCCGTATGGGCAGATGGCGCACCTCGTCGAGACTTGACGCCTCCGCTGCACGAATCGGCGTATGTCGAGGGGGGCTCGTTGGTCTACCTTTTGCGAATACCAGGTCATCAGATACTGATCACGGGCTCAATGAATTTCATCGAACGCGAGTTGCAGGGCCTGCGAGCGGATATCGCTATAATCGGGGCAGGTTCGTCGCGGAACGAGTCCTATGACTATGCAGGGCGTGTCATGCGGGCGCTCGGAAACCCGCCTCTTGTTTTACCCACGCACTGGGATTCGTGGGGCTCCGAGGCATGGGACGCGGCATATAAGAACGTCCGAGCATTTGCGGCGGAGATCCATGCGGTGTCGCCAGCTACCAACGTCCTAATTCCCGAGTACTTCAAGGCCTTCGCTGTTGACCCTGGCGGCCGCTACGTATCCTCATGTCCGACACAATTTAACTCGGGCGGGGAGGGTAAGTCTTCCGATCTGACTCCTCCTCCATCCATGAACTGAGCCAACGGCGAAGGATGACGACCGAGACTCTCACCGTTAGCAAAAGCCTTCGCACTCAGCATGCCTGGAGGTGTTCTCGTTATTTTTGAAGTTGGCGAAAAAGGGTCCCTTCGAGGGCATACTTGCACCTGTTCGTGCGCCCTGGACCCGGTGCGAGGGGACTGGCGCGTGTTCGTAAGATCATCGACGAACGCTAGATTCTCACCACTTTGTCACGCAAAGCGCGAACTCATTGATTCTTAGTACGTTTACTAGTATTTAATTTTATATGACGACTATCTCGCCTCGGAAGCCCCCGGATCGCCTCAGGCACCCTCGAAGGGGGCGGCGTAAGCGTTGGAGAGGGTCAGGATCGTCACAAGGAGGCTTCTCCTGCTCCGACATTCGCTTCTCCTGACGCAAGGCCTTGCGAGCCAATTGTTCCGTGGTCAGACTCTTCGATCAGTCGGTTGAAAGTGTTTATGAGATAACTTGTAGTCTGGTGCGGTACCTACTTAAACTGCGAAGTGGCCCCATGCCATACACCCATCGGGATAAAAGTTCGGCTGCTGCGAAGTACGCAAGAGAATAGAACAGCCATGAAGTCGCAACGAGTACCACTACACGGTCAAGAGCGGAAGCGGAGTAGGGGTCTCGGCTCATCGCCAAGTCGAGCAAGAAACTGGCAGCGGCCTGAAGTGGCAGCCATAAAGCCCAGCACGCGGAATAAAGTGACAAGAAGAGAAGCACCGCGATAGCAATCGCAGCGATCTGGGAGTCGGCCAGGATGGTGCGGAGAGATTTCATAATGTCACCGCTGGTTGGCATATTCGCAGGGTTCGTCCGACCCGTTACCCGCCATGCTTGCGGCTAAACACGCGCGACAATAGGGCAGATGCCTCGATAAGCAGGAAATAGAAGACCCAATTCCCGGCCGTGTAGCGTGTGGGACTGAAAGGGTTATGGACACCATTAACAAGTAGTCCAGGAAATCCTGCAACCCCGGCGAACACCCCCACAGTGTTGTGGGGGCCAAGGAAGGACACGGACAGCACGCTGATGCTAGCCGCGATTACCCCCGCCAGACCTCCAATGAATAAGTGTCCAACCAAGCGACTCTTCGGAATCATGTTCGAGCGCCATAGTCCTACCTTTGGCGGCAGGCGAGTGTCGGTCACGAGGTGTCTCCAGGCTGTGTCGCGCTTTCGTCGGGACATGAGTGCTCCGGTGAAGGTGGGATAATACGTGGGGGGCGGAAACCACCGGGATTTTACTTCTGCGGTTAGCGTTTCGCAGGCATTGGGAAATCAAACGGACGAATGACGGATTCATCATCGCTTGAATATTCTCGGGGGTTCTTCCGGGTCCGGTTTGCTCAGAAAGGCTCTCTCCTGCCTTGCCCAGGCAGCGAGTAAGAAACCTGCAACAACGTAAGCGTTGACTGTAGACCGTCTTGACGAGTTGTTTGGTTTACTACGCAGCGTGGAGCGAGCCTGGAGCAAGTTCTGAGGCGAGGTTCCAAGGCAAAAGTTCCTCGATGCGGTTGATGGGATGATCGGCGATACGTTCCAGCGCCCTCCGCAGATAAGCCTCGGGATTTAGACCGTTAAGTTTGGCGGAACTAATGAGGCTATAAATAGCCGCCGCGCGCTCGCCCCCAGCGTCTGATCCATTAAATAAATAATTTTTCCTTCCCAACACCACGGCACGCAGGGAACGTTCTGCGGCATTATTATCGATTTCGATCCGGCCGTCATCGCAGTAGCGCAGCAACGCTTCCCATCGTCCCAGCGCATAGCGAACAGCCAGCGCGGTGTCGGATTTCCTCGACAGTTTCCCTAACGTCTCCTCCAGCCATTGTTTCAGCGATTTCAGCAACGGTCGACTCGCGTGTTGCGGATCTCGCGACGCTCCTCTGGGAGACGTCCATGGATTTCCTTTTCGATGGCGTAAAGTTCCGCGATACGTTTTACCGCCTCAGCCGCAACCGGAGATTTGTGAGCCACCAGCAGGTCGTAGAACTTCCTGCGGACGTGCGCCCAACAGGCGGCTTCCTGGATGCGGCCGCTTTCGTAAACCCTCTCGTATCCCGCATACGCATCCGCTTGTAGCGTACCGGTAAATTCGCGCAAGTGCGCTTGCGGGTGTTCTCCCTTGCGATCCGGCGTGTAGCAGTACCACACTGCCGGGGGCGTCTTATCTCCTGCCGGCCGATCGTCACGCACATACGTCCACAGCCTGCCAGTTTTGGTTTTTCCGCGGCCCGGCTCAAGCACCGGCACCGGCGTGTCATCCCCGTGAATCTTGTGGCCGGCCATCACATGACGGCGCAGCGCTTCGACCAGCGGCGAGAGTAATCGGCTCGTTCCCCCCACCCAGTCCGCCAGTGTCGAGCGATCCAGTTCCACGCCTTCGCGTGCATAGATTTCCGACTGACGATACAGCGGTAAATGATCGCTATACTTCGAAACTAACACGTGGGCTAGCAGTCCGGGACCAGCCATACCGCGCTCGATCGGTCGACTCGGCGCTGCCGCTTGCACGATGCGATCGCAACCCGCACAAGCTAACTTCGGGCGAATTTGCCGGATCACTTTGAAGCGCACCTGCACGTACTCCAGGATTTCGGATACATCTTCGCCTAGTGGTTGCAATGCTCCGCCACAGTCCGGACAAGCCTTTTGCCGTGGCAGGTACTTGCGCGTTTCGCGCGGCAGGTGCTCCGGCAAAGACCGCCGCACCGGTGCTGGCACTGGCTGGTTGGATGGTCGCGCAATGCGAGCCGCGGTTTTTTCTGCTTGGCTCGTTTGCAGCTCTTCCAGTCGCAGCTCGAGTTGTTCGATCTGACGATCGAGCTTCTCCGAAGAGCGCCCGAACTGCATGCGCCGCAACTTGGCAATCAGCAGTTTTAAATGCTCGATCTCTGCGTCGCGCGAAGCCAGTTGCTCGCGCTGCGAAAGGATTTCCTCTTGCTGCGTGCTGAGCTGTTTCCGATGGGAGAAAACTTGTTCTTGCAGGGACAGGATGAGGGACTTCAGCGCTTCGGAATCCAGTTGCTCAAGATCGGGAAGCGTGCGGGCATCCATTGCCGCCACTCTACCGCACTTTGTTTACAGCATGATTAAAATGCACCAGAAAATAGCAAAATAAAAAAAATCTTTTCTTTCACACCGCCATCTGCGGATCGTAGCTGCGTATCGGACGTCTCCAGTCGATGCCCTCGAGCAACATGGATAATTGTGCGGGCGTGAGTGCTACCGTTCCGCTCGTGGCCTGCGGCCAGATGAATCTTCCGCGCTCCAGTCTTTTCGCAAACAGACACAACCCGTCACCATCGAACCACAGTACCTTGATCAGGTCACCGCGCCGACCACGAAAAACGAAGACCTGGCCTGAAAACGGATTCTCGGCAAGCGCGGTCTGCACCATCCCGCTCAGGCCCGTAAATCCGCGACGTAGATCCGTCACTCCTGCGGCGATCCAGATGCGTGTTCCTGCCGGCAGCCCGATCATCCGAGCAAACACTCGATGGCCGTACGCAACACCACCACGTCCACGTTCCCTGCTACGCGAATCGTCCCTTTGCTGAGATTGATCTCCAGCGATCCAACCGCGGATGACGAAGATGCAGGTTTACCGCACGTATTATCTGACACAAGTTACAGGCAGGAGCTTGCTGGGCGGGGTCTTACCAAGCCGTCCTTCGCGATACTTCTTGCGCCAGTAAAAAACCTGATTGGCGTTCACGGCATGCCGCCGCGCTACGCGTGCTACCGACGCCCCGACTTCTAACGTCTCTTCAACGATTCGTCGCTTTTCTTCGACCGATCTCTTCTGCCTCTTTTTTGCCTGGCTGGCGACCTCAACGGTCATCTGCTCGGAAGTGTCCACTTATCCCTCGTGGACACTTAGCGATGTGCCCACAACTGGCAGCATCCTTAATTACTCACACTTCGTCCACACGGTTCAGACCAGACGCTTACGCTTTTTTTTTTTTTTTTTTTTTTTTTTTTTTTTTTTTTTTTTTTTTTTTTTTTTTTTTTTTTTTTTTTTTTTTTTTTTTTTTTTTTTTTTTTTTTTTTTTTTTTTTTTTTTTTTTTTTTTTTTTTTTTTTTTTTTTTTTTTTTTTTTTTTTTTTTTTTTTTTTTTTTTTTTTTTTTTTTTTTTTTTTTTTTTTTTTTTTTTTTTTTTTTTTTTTTTTTTTTTTTTTTTTTTTTTTTTTTTTTTTTTTTTTTTTTTTTTTTTTTTTTTTTTTTTTTTTTTTTTTTTTTTTTTTTTTTTTTTTTTTTTTTTTTTTTTTTTTTTTTTTTTTTTTTTTTTTTTTTTTTTTTTTTTTTTTTTTTTTTTTTTTTTTTTTTTTTTTTTTTTTTTTTTTTTTTTTTTTTTTTTTTTTTTTTTTTTTTTTTTTTTTTTTTTTTTTTTTTTTTTTTTTTTTTTTTTTTTTTTTTTTTTTTTTTTTTTTTTTTTTTTTTTTTTTTTTTTTTTTTTTTTTTTTTTTTTTTTTTTTTTTTTTTTTTTTTTTTTTTTTTTTTTTTTTTTTTTTTTTTTTTTTTTTTTTTTTTTTTTTTTTTTTTTTTTTTTTTTTTTTTTTTTTTTTTTTTTTTTTTTTTTTTTTTTTTTTTTTTTTTTTTTTTTTTTTTTTTTTTTTTTTTTTTTTTTTTTTTTTTTTTTTTTTTTTTTTTTTTTTTTTTTTTTTTTTTTTTTTTTTTTTTTTTTTTTTTTTTTTTTTTTTTTTTTTTTTTTTTTTTTTTTTTTTTTTTTTTTTTTTTTTTTTTTTTTTTTTTTTTTTTTTTTTTTTTTTTTTTTTTTTTTTTTTTTTTTTTTTTTTTTTTTTTTTTTTTTTTTTTTTTTTTTTTTTTTTTTTTTTTTTTTTTTTTTTTTTTTTTTTTTTTTTTTTTTTTTTTTTTTTTTTTTTTTTTTTTTTTTTTTTTTTTTTTTTTTTTTTTTTTTTTTTTTTTTTTTTTTTTTTTTTTTTTTTTTTTTTTTTTTTTTTTTTTTTTTTTTTTTTTTTTTTTTTTTTTTTTTTTTTTTTTTTTTTTTTTTTTTTTTTTTTTTTTTTTTTTTTTTTTTTTTTTTTTTTTTTTTTTTTTTTTTTTTTTTTTTTTTTTTTTTTTTTTTTTTTTTTTTTTTTTTTTTTTTTTTTTTTTTTTTTTTTTTTTTTTTTTTTTTTTTTTTTTTTTTTTTTTTTTTTTTTTTTTTTTTTTTTTTTTTTTTTTTTTTTTTTTTTTTTTTTTTTTTTTTTTTTTTTTTTTTTTTTTTTTTTTTTTTTTTTTTTTTTTTTTTTTTTTTTTTTTTTTTTTTTTTTTTTTTTTTTTTTTTTTTTTTTTTTTTTTTTTTTTTTTTTTTTTTTTTTTTTTTTTTTTTTTTTTTTTTTTTTTTTTTTTTTTTTTTTTTTTTTTTTTTTTTTTTTTTTTTTTTTTTTTTTTTTTTTTTTTTTTTTTTTTTTTTTTTTTTTTTTTTTTTTTTTTTTTTTTTTTTTTTTTTTTTTTTTTTTTTTTTTTTTTTTTTTTTTTTTTTTTTTTTTTTTTTTTTTTTTTTTTTTTTTTTTTTTTTTTTTTTTTTTTTTTTTTTTTTTTTTTTTTTTTTTTTTTTTTTTTTTTTTTTTTTTTTTTTTTTTTTTTTTTTTTTTTTTTTTTTTTTTTTTTTTTTTTTTTTTTTTTTTTTTTTTTTTTTTTTTTTTTTTTTTTTTTTTTTTTTTTTTTTTTTTTTTTTTTTTTTTTTTTTTTTTTTTTTTTTTTTTTTTTTTTTTTTTTTTTTTTTTTTTTTTTTTTTTTTTTTTTTTTTTTTTTTTTTTTTTTTTTTTTTTTTTTTTTTTTTTTTTTTTTTTTTTTTTTTTTTTTTTTTTTTTTTTTTTTTTTTTTTTTTTTTTTTTTTTTTTTTTTTTTTTTTTTTTTTTTTTTTTTTTTTTTTTTTTTTTTTTTTTTTTTTTTTTTTTTTTTTTTTTTTTTTTTTTTTTTTTTTTTTTTTTTTTTTTTTTTTTTTTTTTTTTTTTTTTTTTTTTTTTTTTTTTTTTTTTTTTTTTTTTTTTTTTTTTTTTTTTTTTTTTTTTTTTTTTTTTTTTTTTTTTTTTTTTTTTTTTTTTTTTTTTTTTTTTTTTTTTTTTTTTTTTTTTTTTTTTTTTTTTTTTTTTTTTTTTTTTTTTTTTTTTTTTTTTTTTTTTTTTTTTTTTTTTTTTTTTTTTTTTTTTTTTTTTTTTTTTTTTTTTTTTTTTTTTTTTTTTTTTTTTTTTTTTTTTTTTTTTTTTTTTTTTTTTTTTTTTTTTTTTTTTTTTTTTTTTTTTTTTTTTTTTTTTTTTTTTTTTTTTTTTTTTTTTTTTTTTTTTTTTTTTTTTTTTTTTTTTTTTTTTTTTTTTTTTTTTTTTTTTTTTTTTTTTTTTTTTTTTTTTTTTTTTTTTTTTTTTTTTTTTTTTTTTTTTTTTTTTTTTTTTTTTTTTTTTTTTTTTTTTTTTTTTTTTTTTTTTTTTTTTTTTTTTTTTTTTTTTTTTTTTTTTTTTTTTTTTTTTTTTTTTTTTTTTTTTTTTTTTTTTTTTTTTTTTTTTTTTTTTTTTTTTTTTTTTTTTTTTTTTTTTTTTTTTTTTTTTTTTTTTTTTTTTTTTTTTTTTTTTTTTTTTTTTTTTTTTTTTTTTTTTTTTTTTTTTTTTTTTTTTTTTTTTTTTTTTTTTTTTTTTTTTTTTTAAAAAAAAAAAAAAAAAAAAAAAAAAAAAAAAAAAAAAAAAAAAAAAAAAAAAAAAAAAAAAAAAAAAAAAAAAAAAAAAAAAAAAAAAAAAAAAAAAAAAAAAAAAAAAAAAAAAAAAAAAAAAAAAAAAAAAAAAAAAAAAAAAAAAAAAAAAAAAAAAAAAAAAAAAAAAAAAAAAAAAAAAAAAAAAAAAAAAAAAAAAAAAAAAAAAAAAAAAAAAAAAAAAAAAAAAAAAAAAAAAAAAAAAAAAAAAAAAAAAAAAAAAAAAAAAAAAAAAAAAAAAAAAAAAAAAAAAAAAAAAAAAAAAAAAAAAAAAAAAAAAAAAAAAAAAAAAAAAAAAAAAAAAAAAAAAAAAAAAAAAAAAAAAAAAAAAAAAAAAAAAAAAAAAAAAAAAAAAAAAAAAAAAAAAAAATTTTTTTTTTCCCCCAATCCCGTTGAGCCTTGATTCCTGCAAACGGCAGCGTAGCGCCCGTTAGGTGAGCTGATTGAAGACTCTTCGTGAAAGCAGCTTGAGATATGAGCACCGTTTGGAACATCAATATTCAGGCTCGCGCTCGGGTCCAAATTCTTGCTAGTCGCCAATGCTACAGCACCGTCCTTAGGATTAACTTCATAAACCCATAGAGTCCTCAACCCCGACGTCGCCTCAAGCACTCCAAGTTGGAGCGTTCCTTATAAAACTCCAGACAGTGGGCGGGTTCGCGTCAATGCTGGATAGTGCTGTTCCCTATAGTTAAGAATGAACAGGCCGACTGGGAGAGCCAGTACAAGAGTGCCTATCACAACGCTTCGAGTTTTCATCGGACAAACCGTTTGATGCCAGTCAGCGGGTGAGAACTCGGTCGTAGAAAAAACCAAGTTTGCGCGATTAGTCGTGTCGCTTCGTTGGTAGCGTCGCTTGGCATAGTCACATTTTAGCCGCTTTTCACGACATTTTTGTCAGTGCCCGGTAAGTCGGGTGCAGAATCATGCTCGCTTTGGTCTCGATAACGCATTCCATCCCGCGTAACTTCCGGAAGCATTCATGACCGCGATCGAAATACTTTCCTTGTGCACATCCATACCGATATACTTTTTGCTATCCATTGAGGGCGTTCCTTTCTGTGGGGATTGAGCCGAACACCCAAACCCTACTCCAAAAGGGGCGCCCTTTTATATTGCGTCCCGTAATATATGTGGATTTGGGCGGAATTCCACTTGGATGGTTTCGGCGTTGATGGTCCATGTCCCGGGCGAAACGATACGCCTCGGCACAGGTTTTAATATACAGGTAGACTATAGCGTAAAGAATGTAATCATCGGCAAATTCCGTTTTGTATCTCACCATGCCACTCATCGAACTCTCAACAGTGATCTTCGCGCCGCGAGAAAGAGTGTTCGACCTTGCTCGCAGCATCGACGCACATCAAGACTCCACCGAAGGAACTCACGAGCGAGCGGTGGCAGGCGTGACCAGTGGACTGATCGGCCTCAACGACGAGGTGACATGGGAGGGGGGACATTTGGGCGTCAGACAAAGGCTAACGGTCCGAGTGACCGAATTCAATCGCCCGCATCATTTTCAGGACATCATGGTCGCAGGAGCATTCAAGCGCATGAAACACGATCACGACTTTCTTGAGCATCCAAAAGGCACGCTGATGGTTGACCATTTCGAGTTTCAGTCGCCGTTCGGCATTCTCGGCAGCCTCGTGGATCGGCTTGTCCTTCTTGCCCATTGCGGCGATTCCTCGTCCGTCGCAACAGCATTTTGAAGAAATTGGCAGAATCGGAGACGTGGAGTCGATACCTTGAGCACGGCTGAGCCATCGATCTCACTTGATGTACGGTTTGCCCGTCTACCAGGACCTTTCTCAGTTACACTAACCTCACGCTTAAGGCGAAAGATGGGGAACAGAACAAGGAATTTCCTCAAACGATTATCGATGTTTCTGTTCTATCTTTTCGTGGCATACATCGTTTTGTTGATCGTCATGCGCTTCTTCGAGAACCGCAGTCATCCTCTTACCCAACTATCCCAGCCGTCTCGATGGAGACTGGCATCCACGTGCGCTCGCTCCGGAGGACGTGTGGCTCACCGCTTCCGACGGCACCAAACTCCATGCTTGGTGGATTTTCAATCGAGATGCAAGATTCACTTTTCTAGCATTCCACGGAAACGCGTCCAATATTGCTAACCGGGAGGCGACCTATGAATTCCTGCGTGACGCGCCCGGCAATGTCCTTGCGCTGGAATATCGCGGCTACGGCCACAGCGGAGGCAAACCTAGCGAAGCTGGCCTTTATCTCGATGCTGATGCAGCGTATCGGTTCCTCATCAACACAAAACGTGTCGACCCCAAGTCCATTCTGTCTTTCGGTCAATCTTTAGGGACGACCGTAGCCGCCGACGTCGCTGCACACCGCCAAGTTGGTGGCCTCATCCTTGAGGCACCACTTCCCTCTGCGTCTCGAGCGGCCAGCAAACTGTTTTGGTTTCTTCCGGGCATGAACCTTCTCGTCTACTCTCAGTTCGACACGGTTGCCAAACTGAAAAGAGTCACCGCGCCTGTTATGGTGATCCAATGCATCCACGACCCTGTCCTTCCGCTCCAATTCGGCCAGGAGGTGTATAACGCCGCGCCCTTGCCCAAACGATTTGTGTGGATTGAGGGGGAGTGTCATGAAGAATCATCCCTCATCGCGCCGGTGAAATACCGCTTCGCCCTGCAACAATTCCTCGCTTCTTTGGAACGCCCTGAACACGGCGGCTAGAACGTAGATGTCTTTGTGATAAAACGAGCCTAGCTCCTGATTTGTCGCGCAATCGGAGACTTGAAATCTACATGGACGGCTTCTGCGTTTGCCAGGCGCTTGCCAGCGGACTTGGAGCGAATCGACTTCCGCAGGACGGCTAATTAGGCTTTTTGTGTAGTCCCCAAGTTTTCACGCTTCCTTGTTTTCCTTGCTTTCCGACGATGCGTGAATGGCTTTTCCGTCGGGCGCGACCTCCAAACGCACTACGAACACAATCTTTCCGTCACGCTGATTGGTCATTTCTACCGTGTTGGCATCAATTTGTTTAACGGCGACCATCGTATGTGCTGGGTCATCTTCTATCAGATAGAATTTGCCGTCGAATTTCGCGTCAAACTTTTCTCCCAAGGGAGTCTCAGCACTGAATCCTTGCGATGTGCACTTGTAGCTGATAATCGTGCTGTTCTCCCATCGGCTCTGTTTGAAGATTTGCCACGAGCCTGAAAGAACGAGCGCACCGGGAGGCGCGGGGTCAATACGACGAAAGAGGCTCTCAAAGGTAACCGCCTCCGCTTCTGTCATATCTTTCACCACTTGGGTCAAGGTGTTGCCGTCCGGAGAAACAGTGTTTATTTCCGTGAACATTGGTTTCCCCGCCTTTTTGGAGGTCCTGCAACTCGACCGTACGGTCGTCCACGATGCGGACGCTGATTGAATCCCAATAACCGGTGGGCGCAACCTTCTGATCTTTGCCATCGGTCTTGACCACCCGATCGTCATCCCGAAACATCCCATCGGCGAGCGAGAACGCGATCGGTTTTTCGGCCGCGAAGTTTCGATCTTTGTTGGTATCAATAACCCAGGTACCGTCAAATGGGCTTTGCGAACGAGACGCCGCGGGGAACAGCACTACCAAAAGCAATAAAACGAATGTGGCTTTCATGAGCGCATCAATAGCCTCGTAAATTGAAGCTCCAAATGTGTCTTCCTGCGGACCACCTCGATAAAACCATTTCGTTAGGTTACCGATGCTGACGTGGCAGGTGGCCCGACTGGTTCTCAGGTCGCGTTACCGGACAACTTCATTTGCCGGCTTATCGTCCAATACGAGTCCCAGCGCAAGCCCAATGGCTGTCTGCCACACAATCCAAAGTGAATACATGTGGCTCGTTCCTCCACGCGCATTTTGAAGTGTTTCGGTAGGCGCTGTAAGACCGAGAGTATGCACCGCCGACCAAATGACCATTCCCAAGAATGGGCCGAGCGTCCATCCGAGGACGCCCAAAATGCCACCGACCGGAGACCAGTAGATACCTTTGAGCACGCGCCGTTCCCATGCAATATGCGAGTTCAATAGGACCGAGAGTGCGCCGACCACCAAGAACGCTCCGACCAGGCCACCAGCAAACAATGCCGACTTGGAGACCGAGGCAACTTCATTTCCAGACCGACCGAAGGGCGAATTAAGTTCGATAGTGCCCGCAACCCGGATTGAGAGATAGTAAGACAAGCCAAATACGGCGGTGATGACAATCGCCTTCCATGGGTCACGCAAATATCCGCGAAGAGCCAAGCAACTCGAAACGGTCAGTCCGAACGTGACTCCCGGGAAAAAGATAAAACCGAAGCCCCACAGGTTGTTCAGTTGCGCGGCGTAGCTTCCGATCGGGTAGTTTAGACAGACGTCGATCAATGCTGAAATCAGTCCAGCAGAAGACGTTAGCAGAGAGAGGGGCAGTTCACGGTTCTGGCCGTTCAATGTGAGCGTTTGGGGCACTGCCTTGCCCTTATTCACAGCCTCGGCCAAGCCCCGATTAGTTCGCGTAACCGGATATGTGACGAACTGGGACTCGGTTCTCGGGGAGTTCGGCGCAAACTATTACTGGTCTTGTTCGTAAGCGCGATGGAAGCGGATTCCCACGGCAATGATGATTGCACCGACTACCGTAGCGACTACCCAAGACCTGGCAATTTCCGATTCGACTAGAAGAACGACAACCACCACGGCGAGCAGGCCGTAGGCCCTTGGAAACTCACGACGCGATTTTGCCCACCATCTGTGGTTGTTGTTCTTCACGAGCGATTGGATTGTCCGGTATAACAACAGGGCCGCCAAGAGAACCGCGTAAATAAAGATGACGACAACCCACCCACTACTCCTGAAAAGTGCAGCGACGCCGAAGAGCAACAAAGCAATAAAAATGTATCCTCGTTACGTCTTTCCCACAGAGCGTGAAGCAGTCCATTCATCGGCTGGGATTTTTCGATGGACGTGGAAGTCATTGCCGTGAAGTTGACAGCTCCTCGGGTTGATTTGGCCAAGTCCTGGTTGCGTCGCGTAACCGGACTGATTTCCCGCCCGGAAAGAGCCTATGCGGCCCTGCGCTCATATTGGCCGGGATCGTCGCTCCTGGAAGCTGAGACCCCTGATTTATCGAACAAACATAGGGATGCTCGCGCGATCTGTTCGAGCGCCATGATCCGTGGCTTGGCCGGCAGGCGGGTGTCGGTCACGATAGGTCGCCGTGCGGTATCGGGCTGCAATCGGCTCATAATGTTCCAATCTTGACATGGACGGTAACGGCTGCTGGCCCTGGCTGGCAAGGTCAGCGGGATTCGGGTTGCCGATATTGGGTGTTTATTATGGTGTGCGGTGGGCCAGAAGAAAATGGGGGGTTAACGGACATGAAGGCACGCAAGAAGAAAAAGAAACACATCAAACGGTATAACATGAAGCCCCCGAAGGTTCAGTGGGGACGTAAATGGATTACGGTGTCTCTGAAGATTCCGCGCGAACTCTTGGCCGCGCGTCTTACAGAAGCGAAGTGATCTCAGTGAACACGACGCTGAAGTATCAAGACACGTACTTTCGGATGGGATTCACTTTCGCCAAGAAGAAATAAGCGATGACGGCGGCTCCGCAAGAAACTCTAGGTTGGGCTTGGCTTCTATTACCGTCTCTGGTGACGGGACTGGCCGCACTGGTTGGGGTCTTAATAGGCGGCTGGATAACAAACCGCAACCAGAGACAGGAACGGCTTCATCGGCGCTGTCAAGAACAGTTGGGATTCTACGGCGCACTGCTGGGCATGAGAAGGGAGATATTAGCCAAGAGCGTGGTACGCAAACGCATTCAGGACCTTTCTCGGGCGTCATACGACGATGAACTGAAGACGGCTGGCGATGACCCTGCGACGAAGCAGAAAGTAAGAAATGAAAGATGGCCGATATTTGAAGACGGGCTTCGGTACGATGAGCAGCAGTTGAAAGAGCAATTGATTCCACTCTACCGAGAAATGTTGGCTCTTTGGAACAAGAACATGGCTCTGGCAGAACCTTCCACCCAGGAGCATTATCAAGTCTTTGTAGAGTTTGTTGAAATTTGGAATCGTGGGTTAAAAAAGGTGCTCGCTTCGGACGTCATTTTGGCACTCGATCCTAAGGAAGAGAAGTTATTCCCGCTCTATGATGAACTTGAAAAACAGGTGACCCGACTCCGAGAAGAGCTTAAGAAGTGAGGTAATTTTCCGATCCAATCCCAAGATGAATGCGTAAGCAAATCCAAGTCGGCTCAACCGTGATCGCCAGATCGGGATGATGGCCACGAAGTCGAAGCTAAGATTACGGCTATCGTTAATGGTCCAGCGGGACAGAAAGTGCATATCGCATTCGGCGCATTCGCGTTAAAGATCGGCCCGGAGCAGATCATCCGCGAGGTCCGATGAGCGAGAGCCTCTGACCTGGTCCAGCCAACCGCAGCCCGCACCCCACTGACATCGTGAACTGGAGTAACGTCAACGACACGTCTACCCTTCTGTATAGGGAGTCGCCATGCCGCGCCGCGTGGAAACTGGAGCTTCACGGCAATCGGCGTAATCCAGAAGGAGTCCACATGAGAGTCAAACTCTTGGCGTCGGTGTTCGCGTTTGCCATTGCTGCAACCCCAGGCTCATGCCACACGAAACCCGTACAAATCTGTAAGGTGACATTCTCAGTGATTTATCTGGATCGTCTGAACAACACGAACAACGGAATACCGCCGAAGGCACTGAAGGATGTTGAGAAGAAATTAAGCGACTACGGAGACGTGTGCTACGCAGGAGGCAAAGCGGCAGACTTAGTGTTCTTCATCCACACCACGCCCGCTGTCTACCACGGACGCACGTTTACACGAACACGTCAACGTCGGCAGCGGCGGTAACCGATGGCGACGGCAATGCGGCTGCGGCTGCGGCGTCCAGTTCTTCCGCCACCGCCGTGCCATATTCGGTGGACTACTCGGTGTTTATCCTAGACATCGAAAGCCAACAGCCAGATGGTTCCTTCAAAATCATACGGACCCTCGACCAAACGGGTCTCTACCACACCATGTACGGCATTGGGTACGGCAAGGGCAAGATCCAATCCCGAACGTCATCGCGGAGGCTGCGAAGTGGCTGCACGAAAACAATCTGGGAAGGTAGTGAGAAGCGACGAAAGGACGATTAAACCGAGAGGTCCGGTCTTAGAGAATGACGGGGAGGTGGCGGTGTTTCTCCCTTTGCGAGTGCGCGGAGACATTGAGCACCCAGTCAAAAGCTACAGCCACGCACAGACTCAACGTCGGGGTGATGTGACCTTAGAAGACTTTCTGGAGTTCTACCCCCTCATGGGCGGAGCGGAAGAAATGAAAGCAGAAATGTTCGCTGCCCTTGAAATTACTCCGGCTGAATTCGATGAGGCGATGCGACGGGCACGTTCCGATCCAGGGGAGGCTCACAATTTATTGAAACTTGTCCGTGCCCTCGGGAAACACTGTCAAGGAAACGTTCGTCAATCCTAAGCGGGCCGTATTTCGAAGGCGTACACTGTGCCTAGGTTATCGGTGTCGCGGATGTCCGCCGAGCCAGTCTCTTCCAACATGCGATGAACCTTCTCGGCAGCCTCCAAACCTAGGCGCGTACGGACGTGGCTGTACACCTGCCACTCAGTCTCGTCTTCAAGCACAGTTGGGAAGGAATCCGTGGTTTGGTGAACATAGAATTTCTGCATCCGCCACCTCCGAGATTGCATTCTATCACCGCTCCCCGTGACCACCCGCCGTCCGTAGCGCAGGGCGGAAAGGCCGTCGTAGTCGCGGGCTGTTGCACTTGCTGTAGAATGAGCATCGAGGAGAATTATGAGCATGAAAGAGCGGGTGCCAGAAGGCACGCTGTGCGACCACTGCCATAATGCTGAGTCTCCGCTGACCGAATCGAACAGCGCACATGTCTTCCAGCGGGACTGGGATCGTGATGATACCACGTACGCCAACGTCCATCGCGAGTGCGCAGCGGCGTGGGCTCATGAGCATGGTGGAACAATCGTGCCGGATGAGCCGCTACCGCCGCCCAACCCTCACGCTGCCTGATTGCGCGGATATTTGTTCCGTCGAGACTGTTTGCGACGAGAGCTAGTCGCGATTACCCTCTTGCTTGCTCTCGCCTCGCGCCGTGGTATCCTGCCCTCCCGTTTCCTCTCCTTCCAAAGGAGAGACCATCAAGAAATCTGATTTGTACCGGGCACTCCGCAGCGAACTTCACCCACGACTTCTCCACATTTGTTGATGAGCCGCCATCCATCGCCCAGGGCGGCAACGGCGTGGTGGTTACCGGCTGTCCGACGTGCAGAAAGAAATTCGGAACGATGCCACAGTTCCTCGATCACTCGACGGATGACATTCTGCCTGCCGTCTTGGATCGACTATCGGTAGAAAAAATCGGGGGCGTGGAAAAGTGAGGATACCCGGCTAGGGATTTATGGATGATAATGGAATCAGTAAGGCTTTCGCATATGAAAATACGCTTGTCGACAAAAACTGCAAATCGCTGATTGAGGGCCTTCAATGAGAATTTGCTCGACTTATACGTGGATCGCTTTAACGCTTATTTTGCTCGACGCGCCCAGTGCGATACGCGCCCAACAAGATGGAACTGTATATGATGAGGATATAAAGCTAGTCAGTTTTAAAGATATGGAATACCCGGGGCTAGCAAGAGCAACGAGAATCCAAGGAGTTGTCGTCGTCAGACTTAAACTTGATAGTGCAGGAAATGTAGTCGAGGCCTCTCCCGTTTCCGGTTCAAAGGCGTTGCTGCCTGATTGCCTAGTCAACGCCAAGAAATGGAAGTTCAAACCAAATTCTCACAAAGATGTGGTCATAGTTTACGACTTTAGGATGGACGAAGGCGCATGCCACGACAAATCGAAGAGCCTGTTCCTGCTGAAGCATCCGAACCTCGCTGTCATCACAACTTGCGACCCGGTCATTCAGTAAGAGAGACCTCCCGCCAACCGCTCGCCCACATTAGCGACCAGCGCGGCATTAGCTCCTCGATCTTCCCATCTGCGGGCCCCTCGGCTAGATACGCCGTGGTACAACATAACCTGAAAGCGGCCCCTCCGGGAGATATGAAACGATGAAACGGATTGCAGAAGCGTCACCGCGTTTCAAGGCCAGGATTGCGGGCTCCCTTTTCTTGCTCGGCTTACTCTCGGCTGTTTTCGGCGAGTTTATCGTCCGCAAGCTGGAAATCGCGGGCGATCTAATCGCGGTATCAAGCATGATCGCCGTGACGCTGCTCCTTTATAGCATCTTCAAGCCGGTGAACCGCAGTGTCTCTTTGCTCGCGCATCCTTCAACCTTGTAGGACTCACCCTTGGGGCCCTTCGATGCAACCTCGGGGGTGGATATACCCGTAGTATTTGACGGGTTCTATTGCCTCCTGATCGGCTACCTCATTTTCAGGTCGGCTCTTCTGCCTCGAATTCTTGGCGGGCTGACAGCGTGTGCCGGTTTCGGCTGGCTCACCTTTCTATCGCCGCCGCTCGCACACTATCTGTCCCCTTACAATCTGGCCGTCGGCATCCTCGGGCAAGGATCGGTAATGCTGTGGCTCCTGATGATGGGCGTGAAGCCCACACCCTCGCATTAGCAGTTTGTTGAAAAACTCCGTTCCACTGCAACTTTAATGTAAAAGAACTCGTCTGAGTGAAGGAAGGCGAAGGAGGCGAGTGAATGCGCGGCGACGATGAACTGCAAGAAGGAATTTTCAGCTACATTTCTCCAGAGAAGCGTGTTCCCGCGGATCATCCGTTGCGGCCGATACGCAAAATGGTGGACGAGATTCTGAAGGAGATGTCGCCGAAGTTCTCGAAGCTGTACTCCCCAGTATGGAGCGCATCGATTGCCCCGGAGCGGCTGTTGAGGTCACTACTGTTGCAGGTTTTCTACTCAGTGCGCAGCGGATCAGCATGCTGATCGAGCAACTACAGTACAACATGCTGTTTCGGTGGTTTGTGGGGATGGAGATGGACGAAGCGGTGTGGAATCACGCGGTGTACAGCAAGAATCGGGAGCGTTTGCTGAACGAAGAGATCGCGGAGTCGTTTTTTCAACGGGTGCTGGAACGAGCCCAGCCGTACATGTCGGATGAACATTTCACGGTGGATGGGACGTTGATTGAGGCTTGGGCCAGTGAAAAGAGTTTTCGGCGGAAGGACGGAAAGGGGAAGCCACCTGGACCAGGAGGCGAGGTCGACTTTCACAAGGAGAAGCGGACGAACCAGACCCATGAATCGACAACCGATCCCGACGCTAGATTGTTCAAGAAATCCAGAGGGAGCGAAGCAAAGCTCGGCTACCTGGGGCATGTATTGATGGAGAACCGCAACGGGCTCCTGGTGCAGACCTTTCTGACCGAGGCGAATGGCAAAGCGGAACGAGATGCTGCGATGCTCATGACGGAGGCTATTCCGAGCAGAAAGCGGGTGACTTTGGGTGGGGATGGAATCCTGAGCACGCAGGAATTCGTACGAGAACTCCGCGGGATGAACATTACCCCACATGTGGCGCAGAACGATACGAACCGCAGGAGCGCGGTGGACGAGCGGACCACGCGGCACGCCGGATATGAGATGAGTGAGCGGAAGCGAAAACAGTTGGAGCAGTCGTTCGGATGGATGAAGATGGTCGGGATGTTAAGAAAAGTGAAGTTGCGAGGGATCGACAAGGTCGGGTGGCTGTTCACCTTCACCGGCGCTGCCTACAACCTCTGCCGATTGCGAAACCTGATGGCGGAAGCATGACACCGGGTTCCGCTTGGACCAACTGAGCGGATAGAACGACTCAACGACTCCTACGCAACGCAGCGGATAACTTGAAATTAGAAGAGGTTAGAAAACTGATTCTTCAACGAGCTGTTAGGAAGCATGTCTGGTATTGTGTCTGCATTCTTAGGAGACAAACCTTGAACATAATGAAAGCCCTACGCGACGAGCACAAATCCTGAGCAAGCGCCTGAGCGCACTAGACTCCGCCATCCATGCCTTGTCAGGTGGAGCAATCAAAACAGAAAGAAAGATCGCAAAGACCATGAAGCGAACCATGTCCGCCGCTACCCGTGCGAAGATTTCGAAGGCGGCTAAGAAGCGGTGGGCGGCAATCGCAAGTGAAACGTAAGCAAGTCCACATCGGCTCAACGGTCCTGGTCCGCCTGTACGATGGTCGCGAAGTCGTCGCCAAAATTACGGCTATCATTGACGGTCCAGCGGGACAGAAGCTGCATATCGCACTCGGCATGTTCGCACTGAAGATCGACCCGCAGCAGATCGTCAAGGTTCTACGGTGACCGCTCCCAAGCTTTCACGCAAGATAGTCCGCTGTGGAACCGCCGACTGCGACTGGGGTACGCCGCTGCCCAGTTTTAACGAAGATCAGCTAAGCCGATGCCGACGGGAATTCCGAGAGCATTGCATCGAACGGCACGGCCTGAATCCCGAAGACACCGAACGAATCTGCTGGTTCGATTTAGTAGCGCTCTCCCAAAGCGTTGAGCGAGAGCTATTGTTTGCGGGATTAGAAATCCTCTCGTGGGTCATTCATTGACCGCCGCGATTTCTTCCTCTTGGTCAGGGTCTGATCTTGGGCGGTTGAGTTCACCTGAATACCCGTTTGCCCTTGGGAAGGTTTTAAAGGCGATTCTGCTATCTTTGCGCCAACAACCGAAACCTTCTTTTGAAAGGCTTCGTCTACCAGCTTTTCGTAGAGGGTGGTCGCCGTCGTGCGGACGACAGCTAAACGCCGCTGCAAAAAACTAAAGAATGTACTGATTCCAACCGTCAGAACCAGCACACAGTGAATTCCGGCCACGAGTCTCAAAGGCAAAGTCTTTGGTAACTCTGTCGCGAACAAAGGAATGAACAAGGAAGCGACCAGTGAATCTAGCCATGAATACGAGATTGCGCTAACTTTTGCGATTCCAAAGTATACGAACGAGAAGAGTAGGGCGATGTAAACATAAACGGATCCGAATGAAATAATTCCTAAAACCCAAGCCCACCTTGATACCAAATAATCATCCCTTAAAAAGGCTGTTATCTTCATCCAAAGATTCACTTGGTTGAGATCATTTCTTAATTGGACTGATGGTGTCATGTCAGGCGAAAAGGCGGCGATAGTGCCTGCTGCCTTTTCGACAATCCCAACCAGTTTGGCGAGGCCTTTATCCAAGTACGGGTCGAAAAAGAGCATCACGCTTAGCAAGCCAAACATTTTGCGTGCGAGGTGCAACATCACTACGACCAAACACGGCCAGACTATCTGAATGTGGGTTGAGGGTGAGCAATAAAATGCACCAAAGCAACGTGAAGCGTTGGAACGGACGGAGTAGAAAATCTACAATCCCTTTCGCTCTCTCCTTAATCGTAATTTTCTCAGGGGCACTTGGGGGCGCTGCTGCCGTAAGAGGGGACGACTTTTGTTCGATCACCAGAGGAGCATCGATAAAGGGAGACGCCTGCGCCTTGAGCCACCGATGAACCCAGCGAAATCCGAGGAAGGACCAATGGAGCAGCTTCCAAAACAAAACGAATGGAAATGCATAGATATACAGCAGGCTGAGAAACCGTCTCCAAAAGCCCGAACCAGAAGCAAGAGAAGCGATCACGAGCAGGCTGAGTAGAATCGCCTCCGACGTTGTGAGATGAAGGTAATGCGCGAACCTGTTGGTGAGGCTCGACGGGACGCTCAAGATGAACAGTGCATGGAGCCATAGAAAGACGGCTAGAAGAAATACGGTGATTCTCCGAACGCTCTCAGAAAGTTTTGCCATGACCACGTCTCAAGCGATAAATCAGAGAATTGAATTACTTGCTTATGAGAATCTCTCTGGCGGCGACATACGCGTCACCGTTGCCAGTCGAGAAAATACGTTCAAGTTGACCAAGAAGAATTTTTACAATATCAGGCGCGAGGGCGTACTGCTTTGGCTCCAAATGTGGATGAAATGTGTGATGTATGGAGTCGAGCCTCAAAAGGCTGTCCTTCGGCATACACGTGTCATTGGGAAGGAACATGAAGTGAGGAAATTCTAGGTTGCTCACCCGCTCAAGAAACGATTTGTCCGTTTTGCATTCGTTCTGTTCGTTGACGACACCGTAGCATGGAGCGACCGTAACAAATTTCTTGTTCACTTTCATCATCCCGGAGTGTTCCTTCAAATTGATCTGGTCTTGTTGCGGCATCAAGACGATAACGGGGCGTCGCTTCGCCCTCAGTACCGGAAACTCTTCGTACGCCTCCAATTTGGGGGTATGAAGTAGAAACCCGGATTTGTAAGCGTCGCCGGGTTTAGCTTCTATCTTGAATATCGTCGCCGACGTTCCGCTTGCGTCCAATCCGACTGGCCGCCAGATTTCTCGATTCTCGTAGCTATACAAAACCGCACTAAGACAAATCTGCCCGATTATTAGCTTCGAGGCGTAATCGTTGCCCAGCTTTACATAGAACGGTGAAATGTATTCGTGAAGCGCCACGCTAGTCGGGGTCGCTTTCAAGCTTGGCTAGCGCGGCCCAATACTCATCGTCGTACTTCGGGGGCGGGTCAAGCGGCGCGATTGGCTTGGTTGCGGAACCTAATCTCCTCAGCAATTCCTTTCGCTTTCGGTCCCTCTCCCTTTCGTCCATCTGTGATTTTATTCCGGTATAGTGCGGAAGCTTCTCTTCACGCGTCACCGTGGAAAAGTCCAGCAGCTCATTCCTAACGGCATCCCTCATCGGGGCAGTGTGAAAGTACACGTAGTCGAGCAACTCAACTGTTGGCCTTGCGGCCCACGTCTCAATAATCCGCTTCGCAGTCAATTCCTGAACGACATTCGGAAACAGTTCAGCCAGCAAGAACTTCTGAACAGGGTTAATGAATACTGCACCTTCGTCGGCGTTTGGCGCGTTGATAGCAATCTTGCTCGCTTGCACAGCGGCTTGCAAAGCTTCATCGTACGAAGCGGCCCAAGGGCCGAAACGATAAAACTTCCAGTCGAAACCCGTTAAGGTCGCTCCCGTTTTCCTGTAAGACTCTATGTCAAGCAGGTACAACAGCTTGAGTATCTTTGTTTTGGTCGGTGCTCCGCCGCACTCCCGTACGTAGGTAACGACTGCGGCAATTAAATCAGTCAAATTCATATTTCTAGTTACAAACCCTCACGGGTTTGATTATTCAATGCAAAGAGGGCGATGCACGAATGCAGCACAGACCCAGTATAGCGAACAAAAGGCGAATCAGCCTAGCATCGACCCGTCGAACGGCCTAGCCGCCCAAGTCCACATTCCAATCTTTTACGACCGACTTGCGTGGTTGGATTCCGACCCGCTTGCGACGGCCTGTCATCGGGTCAAACGTCACGACGGCCTACTGCCTCACTCGGGTATCCAAGTGAAGTTCTCCCACTCGGATGGTGGCTTGCTGTACTGTGCTTTACTGCAATCGAACTTAGTCCCCTTCGCCCGTACCATTGAGCGACCCTCAATCCGCGTAGGTTCGACCTTGATAATTTCCATCGCTGCCTCGTCGGTCCACCGGTTGGAGAAAGTTCGCGCGTATGCTCCCAGTCCTTTTGTATACTGACAGGTGCAGCTAACGCGCACGGTACCACTGAAAACGGTCCCGCTCTTTTGGAATTCAGCCAAATTGAAGCAGCCCGCATTCTTCTCAGCTTCCGGTAACAGTGTCTCTACGTAAATCCTGTCGCCATCACGTCGGATTACCTTCGTAGTGCCGCTAAGTAGAGAACGCCACCGCAACGGGAAAGAATCAGACTTGAACACGTCGGAGCCAGTGCTGCTCAGTTTCACATGCAAATCGTCCAAAGACATTGCGGGGCCAGAAGAGGAATCCGCCAACCCGCGCAGATAGTTGATGGGGATCGCGAAGTTCAGGTTCTCACCGCCTCGAATCTTGAACGTTACAATGCCGATCACTTCAGCGTGACGATTTATTAGCGGACCACCACTGTTACCGGGATTAACTGACGCATCTGTCTGCAACACCTTGAATCCGCCGCCCGTTGGGTCGTCGCGCATCGCACTGACGACACCCGTGGTAACCGTTCCTTGCAATCCGAGCGGACTTCCCACGGCTAGAACCTGTTCCCCGACTTCCACATTGTTTGAATTACCCAGCGTCATCGTTGGCAGATCAAATCCGGGAATCTTTATGAGTGCAATGTCTTTCCGAGAGTCGAAGGCTAAGACGGCAAACGAATCAAACTTCTCCCCGGAAGCCAGCTGCACGCCGCCATTCTTGAGGCCCTCCACGACATGCAGATTCGTCGCGATCTTGCCATCGCTCGAAATGATGAATCCAGTCCCGAGAACCTCCCCGGAACTTGTCGTTCCTTTAATCAGCACGACAGCCGGTGAAACCTTCTTGGTGATTTGAGCGGAATCGAACGACTGAGACACGGTTTGAGCGTTCGCTGACGGAACGAACGTTGTGGACAAAAGAGCGAGCACTGTCCAAACAGTTTTCATCCCGGCCTCCTCCAGCATCCAAATCTATCAGCCTGGGCGACTGTCGGGCCTATTCAATCGGCAGTACTATAACAATTGGTTACCTCTTGTTGCTACATCGGGTCGCACCGCACATTCTACGAGCGGTATAATCCCGCCATGCGGACAACGACATTCGCCCGTCGTAAGCCATCGAGGACCACGGGAGGCGCGGATTGGAAGCGACGAGTGATTGTCCCCATACTGTCCCCACACTGTATCCGAAACCCGGCAAGACAGCCCTTTTAGTGCCTATTGCGGCCTATCCCGGCCCATCTAAGTCCTTTACGGCTCAACAAATCACCTGTGGGCTGTGGCATTATGAGTCCGTTGCTCTAACCGCTGAGCTACACACCCACAACCTGTCTCATATATCTCCCATTGCCGCCAAAATTCTCCAGGGAGACTTGGCTCCGGTTTCGGGGGTTCCGGCGTCGAGCATCGTCATCCTGATAGGTCCTTCTCGACTGCGCTCGGGACAACTTCGAGACATTTGAGAGAGCGAAGTCTCCGCGCTTGCCTTGCGAACAGGGATCGCCGGTCCTGCATTTTCGGGTGCGGGTCGTAGTCCGCAAAAATCGGGAATCCCTAAGCTCCGCTCGCTATGTGGAAGGCTGTGAGTGCTCCAAGACCATGGGCGGAAGACGCCAGTGCCGGCGCGTCGATGAACGTCCAGGCCGTTGCTGGCGTCACCGCGTGAATAATCTATTTAAATAACTAAGGTACTTTCGCTTAACTAGGAGTGCTACAATCCGCGCCGCTGTTCCCCCGCTTCGTCCGTTGAGAGGCAATATGAGTTTCGACCCCGGAGTCCCTCGGGCTCGTCTAGGACTCGCCATCAGCTTTCTTGGAGCGATCCTCTTCGTTGGAGGATGCGGCGGTGGCTCGGTCAGCACTCCGACCCCAGCACCAGCGCCGACCACACCAACTGCCGCGCCCGCGACCGTCCAAGGCCAATGGCAGGTCATCGCGCAATCGACGGATGGCGGGACCGGTGTTCTGATCGAGACGAACCTCACCCAAAACGGCTCGAATGTTCAGGCAACGAAGTCCAGCGTCGTTCTCATCCAAGGTGTGCCAGGTACGTACACCGGCTTGGGTGGGGAATGCGACAACGGTGCCCTCGGGAACGATTCGATCCAGGCCACGGTCTCGGGTCAGACGCTCTCCTTCACACTGGCTGAATCGGGTTCCCTCGGGACCGGCACTTCAACCGGTACGGCGACAATCTCGTCAAACGGAACGCAGATCACCAGCGGCACCTATACGACTCCTGCCGCCTGCGGGTTCCAAATGGACAGCGGAACGCTGACCGGCGCGGTCGTCCAGCCATTTTCCGGAACTTTTGCAGGGGTGTTATCCAACGGTTCCGTCACCAGCGCGGTCACGGCGACAATCAGCCAGAGTAATTACAATCTGAGCGTCACTGGCACGGCCAACGGCACGCCCTTTACTCTGACCGGTACCGTCGTCGGCGCCACTTTCAACGTCACCGGGACAATCGCGGGCCAGTCGGTTCAATATGTCGGTCTGTATGAGACCTCAGCGAATGACTTCCGTTTGTACGACACGGCCTTTAATCCCGTCGGCGTCTTGAATGCTCAAAGCTCAGCACCGCCGCCCACGCCGATTTCTGTCTCCGTCTCCCCGTCATCAGCCTCAGTACAGGTGGGACAACAGGCAAATTTCACGGCCACCGTGATGAACGACAGCGCGAATAAGGGCGTGACCTGGGGGCTTTCGGGATCAGGTTGCTCTGGAGCGACGTGCGGCACCGTCTCCCCTAACTCCGGCGCTTCTGGAGCCGCAGTCGTCTACACAGCGCCGACCGCAGTTCCCTCAGGCACGGTCACTCTGACAGCGACTTCAGTCTCGGATGCCACCAAATTCGCCTCCGCTGCCATCACGATCACCCCAGGGCCCGCGATCACGGTTAGCGTGTCACCGATGACGGCCAGCTTAGCAACAGGAGGCGTCACGCAGTCTTTCACGGCCACTGTTCAAAATGATTCCCAAAACAAAGGCGTGAGTTGGACGCTGTCCGGTGCCAACTGCTCCGGTGCCACCTGTGGAACCGTTTCGCCCGCCGCCTCCCTTTCCGCAGCGATGGTCACCTACACATCGCCCGCAAGCGCCACGAATTTAGGAACGGTCCTAATTACTGCCACATCCATAGCCGACAACAGCGTGGCTGCCACAGCCACCATCACTCTCGTAGCTCCACCGGCTCCCGCAGCGTCCGCTGTACTTGACCTTGGGGCGGCATCGGTCGATTCAGGCTTCGGCATTCCTGTGATCACCACGGATCCTGCAGGAAACGTTGACGTGGCCTGGATCAATACCAGTGGCCCTGAGTTCGTGCGTTCCACCAATGGCGGCAGCACATTCTCCGCTCCCCTAATGATTCCAAGCAATATGCAGGACACGGCGGACGGCAACGGCATTCAAATGGGCGTGGATGGAAACGGCAAAATCAACCTCCTCTGGCATCGTGAGCTGACGGAAACAAGCGACGTTCCCAATAGCTTCTTTAGCCGTTCCACAGACGGCGGGATGACTTTTTCGCCGGAGGTGAATCCCGGCGGTGCAACTTCGGCGCAGTTGGTCGTGGCCCCCGGTGGGAATATCTCCATTATCTGGTTCGACGAGACCACATCCAACCTTCTGGCGGTAAGTTCCCCGGACGGCGTGAACTTCTCCACACCAACTACGATCTGGACTGCCGTTGGCAATCCGATGGACCTGATCGTGGAGACAGGACCTCAGGGGCAACTCTATCTTTTCTGGACGCAGGTCGTGACGATGACGAATTGCTCGATCCTGTCCAGTTCCTCGACGGACGGGGCCACGTTTACTCCCGCAGCCAATATCTCCGCAGGCGCCGGATCCTGCAACCAGACACCCTCGGCGTTTGTAGATTCCAGTGGAAACGTGATCGTCGCGTGGGACGCGGACGGCGCTTCCCTGTTTTTTAGCCGCTCAACAAATGGAGGAATCAATTTCTCGGCACCGGTCAGCATCCCTACAAATCCGAGCCCACTGGCGCCGCAAGTCACAGTCAGTCCGAACGGTACGATTTACATCGTATGGGAAACCGCGTCTGGAGAATCATTTGCCAGCTCCACCGACGGAGGCGCGACCTTCTCTCCGGCACCGTCCACATTTGTGCTCGGCCCCTTAGTAGTAGTCGATTCGTGCGATAACGTTACGGTCGTGGGCACAGCCAACCAGGGCATCGTCCAATATCAGCGCTCTACGGACGGCGGCGCCACATTCTCCGCCCCCGTAACGATTTCCAACTTCACCTTTAACTATGAATTGCAAATGACCATCGACAAGAGCGGTAACGTGCATATCGTTTGGGGGGTCGACAACATCCCCGGGGAAATCGAATATGTGCGCATCCCCACGACCTGCTACGTCCAGTGACGGTGTTCTGCGGCCAATCTTTACAAGTGCAGATCAGTGTTGGAGCGCGATCGGACAACGCAGAATTTCGGGAATCCCTAAATTCCAGCTTGTGGTGCCAACGGCACGAAGGAGCTTCCCTTGGCTTGCACCCAAGGGGCACGTGTCGTTTAAAAACGCGTCGAATGCCTTGAACGAGCCGGATGCAACTCGCGAGTGCTGACACTAAATAGAAGTGTAATGGGACAATGGCGGATCAATGGCGCGGTACAACTTCTGCACAACCTCTTCAATACCCTCATCCCACAGAACGGCCATTTTGTCAGGCAGGCTGGGGCTGTAGTCGTAAATCTGCCGCTTTGTCACCCCGCACCAGACGGGGAGCACAACTTCCGATCCCTCCAAGATTTGCCGGGTGAAAACCGCGTCGAACTCGGCTTTAGTCCACCCAATATTAGTTAAGAAATTGGGAGATAAAATCAGCACGCATTTTTTCGATTCCTTTAATCCTTTCTCGATACTTGCCCGCAAACTGTCTCCAACTTTAAGTGAGTATTCGTCATACCAGACCGGGCAAGATTTCTTCATCAAACCCATCGCTATGGGGCGGGCGATTTCCTTCTTATCTCGCCAGTCATGTGAAATGAACGCAAGTGGCTTCTCGAACCGGGACCGTTCCTCGGCAACCTTGGATGTCCGTATAACAACGTCGAGTCCTCTGACCTTGCCCGTCTGCTCTAGATTTTGAGCTTGTTCGGGGGTCAACATGTCTTCGGAATATACGAAGATTCGCCCTGAAAACCTGAGGTCCGCGGAACTCAACACACGTTCGCCGGGAAAGCCGGTCGTCACCAAGAGGGACGATTTTGAAGCATCGAGGAGTACTCCTGGGTTAGCGATGAGTGCTTCACACAGGAGGGCAGAGTCGGGACTAGAGGAGACGAAGTACGAAACGAACTTAGTGCCACTGTCGAAGTCGTAGTGCACCCGTCCAGGAATTTCGACTGTGGTCAATGGTTCCGTTGGCTTTGTCAGCGTCAGGGAACTGCCGACGTTCATAATCCTCTGAAAATCGGCGTCAAAGTATTCGCGAAGCGTGGCCATATTCTTGTGGCTAATTCGCGACCAATTTGGTCAAAAACCCGCCAACGTGCGCCAACATGCACCAAAAACAAAACCAGACTTTTCAGCGAGTTGCGTTGATGGCAAAGGGTTTGCAAGAGTGCCCGGTTTTGCTCCTAAGTCTTGCGCGTCTGCCAGTTCCGCCACGCCCGCACAGTGGTGTAACTCACTGAATGGTTTCATTTTGCGCTGTCGGCTTCGCGGAGTCAATTTCGTCTGCAGTGATCTTTCTACAGCTTGGCCAGTTTCTTGGCCGCGTCGATCACGTCACGCTCGCTCGAAATATCGTATCGGTCGAAAATGTCCCGCGTCTTATGGCCGCTGATCTTCATGCATACCGTCTCGGGGATGCCGGCGCGAACCATGTTCCGCACAGCACTCCGGCGGAGATCGTGAAACAGCACCCCAGCGCAGCCCACGGCCGCCATTACCAGGTCCCACGTTCCGGGAAAACCCGAGACCGGTCTTGCTTGCCGGAAAGTTCTTTGCAAGTGAGTCTGCAACTGTCGGCTCAGGGGCCTATACTTCACGCGGCACTCTTGGTGAGCACGGAGCGCTGGACAAGCTTGTCGACACGCCTTGGAAGAAAATACTATTAATATCCAAGATCGACGCAGAGTGCGATCGGACGGAAGGCCCTCGGACTCCGTTATCAAAATAAGCACGACACAAAAGGCGAGATTAAAATCTCGTATACTTTAGTTATTGCAACATTCAGACGACGCGAAAAGCCGCGTGCGGCTCCCCCCACACTAGGAGCTTGGCTTGCCTAAAAGAACAGGAAGTTTTGAATCGCTGGGTTACGTCATCCGTGCAATACGAAAGGAGGTCTTCGGGTTCCAGTTTGCATACCCCTTGGAGGTCGTTAGCGAAGCTGGCTCTAAGGACTCGCTTCACTATTATTTGTACAGTGATTCGCTCACTTGGGATGCCATGAGGCTGGATGCGGCGGGGGTTCCGCGGACGTGGGAGCGAACTTCCGGCACGAACTACTGGCCTGGTTACATAGCGTGGTACGGGCTCGTAAACCTTGGTCACTATCTTCGGCGTCGAGACCAGATGAGTCTGGACATTTTCTTAAAGCAAGTCGCCTGGCTCGAACACCATGCAGTCGTCAAGGACGGAGCTGCCATTTGGCCTATGACATTCGATCATCTCGTACAACCTGTCCTTCTGAAAGCTCCTTGGGTTTCAGCCCATGTTCAGGGACTGGTCATCAGCGCCCTCGTTCGCGGCTGGCGAGTTACACGCAACCCTTACCTCCTCGAACTGCTTACGAAATCGGCTAGGGTGTTTGAATCCGACGTTGAAGATAATGGCTTGCGAGTTCACGTAAACGAGCACGTCCTATACACGGAGGTTCCGGGTTACCCTCCGCCAGGCATCCTCGACGGGTTTATGACGGGTCTGCTCGGGTTGTATGACCTGTTTGTGGAAACCGGAAATTCAAAAATTGGAGAGTTGTTCAACGAAGGCGTCGATGGCCTCAAGTACATGCTGCCGACATGGAATTATCGTAACAAGTGGAGTTGGTATGGTAGTCGTGCGTATTTATGTCCTCCAGCATATCACTGTCTAAATCGCCTGCTTCTCGCCACCCTCGCTCGCATCTCGAACGAATCGTGCTTTGCAGAATGTGCAAAATCCTGGGATCCCAATCGCCTCTCTCCGCTAGAACGCACAGAAATATTCCTGGCATTCGTTAGCACGAAAAACGCGTGTCGCATCAAGCATCGTAGCTGGCGCACCGAAGCTCTTGAGAAGGACGCATCGAAAAATAGATCCCTGCCAGTACCAAATTGAATACCGGGTTCCTGAGATTCTCGCCTCAATTTCAGTTCACATCACACCAGGTAAGAACTTCGTTGATCAATTGAGAAGACGCGGCGCAAAAAGCGACCTACTAAGTTCTAGCGCCGGGAAACTACGACATTTATTTCACAGCCAATGGAGCCAACGGATCGCCAATGACGGTTTTCTACAGCAACAGCACCAAGAACGGTAAAGTCCATCTTGCCATCGGGCGTGCTGGTGTCGAGCTGCTCGGAGCCAGCGATAATCTCCAGCCCATTTCCGATGACGGCGTACTAGCTTGCAGTGAGCGTCGCAGGCATAATAGCAGTCCCGCGCATCGATCAAATCAAGGAATGAACGAATGAATGCCTTCACCACACGAAGTTGCGGCTCGGCGCAACGGGGAATGGCCGCGCGATGATTCTTCAGGATCGCGGCGATCATCTACTGGTGATACGCCAGACCGACCACGCGGTGCTTTCCGGCTTCTTCGCGCACGAGTGGGGCAATGACCTCTTCCGGCGCCCTGACTTATTCGAGTCTTTCTGTCTGGCGGCGCGCGAGCATGACAACGGATGGTGTGAATGGGAACTCGCCCCAGGGATCGATCCGAAAACGCGCGTTCCCTATACGTTTATGTCGGTCCCAACAGAAGAGCACGTTGCGCTGTATCAGCGTGGCCTCGACCGGCTGGCCAAGGTGGACCGCTACGCCGCACTGCTGGCGAGCCTCCATTGCACCGGGCTCTACGACCGCGCGCGGGCCACAATCCCCGGATATTCGGCCAAATATGTAAAGTCGACGGAGTCGCAACCGGTGAACGAGTTCCTCCAACGGCTGAAACTTCAGCAGCTACGCCTGAAAGTGGATCTGCGCGCCAATCCTGCTACCAAGTGCCTGGCCGAAGACAAGTCGCTGGAGCGAAACGCGGGAGCGCTGGAGGCTTTGGACCGCCTTTCGCTCTATTTCTGCCTCAATTCCCTGGAAGAAGCCACGATTGACAACATTCCCTTGCACGTCGAACACGAAACCGTTGACTGGGATTTGCGCCCGCTTGGCGGCAACGCTGTGTCCCTGGCGCCTTATCCCTTCCGCAGAAATCCGCTTTCGGTAAGCATTCTTGCGCGCCGTGTGCCCAAGCGCTTGTATGGTGACGAGCTCGATTTTCAGAGGACGCTCGCGTTAGCGCCGTATTTCGCGGTGAACTTTACATTGCGCGCCGCGGACGAAATGACCCGAAGTGCGGTTGCGTAACTAGTCGAGTTTCCGTCCAACGGTTTCGGGCAAAGCCAACGAAAGTATCGCTGCCAGAAGAAATGCCGCAGCCTGCAAGAAAAAGGCCGGCCCGATTCCATACTTGATCGCCAGAACACCCACCGCGAACGGCGCGGCCGCGGAAAACACGCGCCCCACGTTGTAACTGAGCCCCATGGCGGCTGCGCGGATCTCGCTCGGGAAAATTTCGCTCGTGATCGCGGCGTACCCGGAAAAAGATCCGGTTCCAAAGAACGCCACTACCGGACCGAGCGCGAGAAGCCCTAGCTCGTTACGGGTCACTCCATATACGGGTACCAATGCCGCTGCGATCGATAGGTATGCAAAGTAGGGTTTCCTTCGCCCGAAGGCGTCGGCGAAAAAGCCAAACGCGGCGTATCCGAGCCATTTTCCGCCGCAAAGTAGCAAAAAGAAGCTAGTGGTCTTCACAAGCCCGATGCCACGCCCACCTTGCGATACCGGAAGCGACAAATACGCTGGTATCCACGTGAACAGTCCCCAGTAACCGAACAGGCTGAAGGCGTTCATCGCGGTAGCGAGAGCGGCCACTCTCAGGATGCCTACAGGGAGAGTTCTCTTCGTCGATCCGGGTTCACGCGAAATCCTCCGCGCCTTCCAAATTGCGGGTTCTGCCACTCCGATGCGGATCCACAGCACCAGCAAAGCCGGCAGCACGCCTACAAAAAACACGGCACGCCAGCCAAAATGGGGTAGCACGATGAAGACAACCAGCGCCGCGATGGCCTCACCGATCGCATAGGAAGACTGCATCAGACCCAGCGCTTTGCCGCGATGCTCGGCGCGCCACGTTTCGGCGATGAGTGCCGCGCCCGCGGTCCATTCGCCACCCATCCCGAGTCCGAGCACAAACCGGAATACCGCAAGCTGCGCCACAGAGTGCGAGAATCCACAAGCTGCGCTCGCGCCGGAGTACACCAGGATCGACGCCATGAGCGCGCGGGTTCTCCCAAAACGATCGGCTAGCACGCCGAACAGAAATCCACCGATCGCGGAAGCCACCAGGGTCAGCGAATTCAGAAACCCGGCGGTACGCGTGTCCATCGAGAATTCACGAATCAGGTACGTCAGGACGAGCGAGTACAGCATCACGTCCATGGCGTCGAGCATCCAGCCGAGCCCGCCGGCGAACAGGGACTTGCGTTCCGCCGCCGTAACGTCGCGCGGCCAGACGAATCGCTTTGGGGATCTGGAGGAAATGTCTACGACGGCCTGTGGGCGTGGCATGCAGGGCAGATTCTAACCCGTAAGAAGGTGGTCAGAGCATGGGGCTTTCCGCGCTTCCGGGGGCCCCCGAGAAAAAATGAAAAGGATTGCAGTTGCATGCCTGCTTTGTTACGCTCCGCTGCATTCCAACCCCCAAGGAGGTGGTCAAATGGCTTTTTGTAGCGCGTGCGGTGCAGAAGTAAGTGGAGCGGCGTTTTGCCCGAAATGCGGTGCAAGCCAGAGTGCGGCTGCGGCGGTACCGCCCGGGGCCGTGGCGGCATCCCCGACCGCCGGAATGGATGAAAATGTTGCCGGGTTGCTCTGCTACATCCTTGGTTGGATTACTGGACTCATTTTTTTCCTCATAGACAAGCGCCCCTTCGTGCGATTTCATGCGGCCCAGTCTATCGGAATGTCGATTGCGCTGTTCGCCGTCTATTTGATTATCGGGGTTCTGTTCACCATGCTTCACTTCATGTCCATGGGATTTCTCGCGTTGGCCATCTATCCCCTTTTGGCCCTGCTTGTCTTCGTTCTCTGGATATTCATGATGTACAAAGCGTACCAACACGAGAAATTCATGCTTCCCATCATCGGCCCGATCGCCGCGAACATGGCCGGGAAGTAAAATACTCGTCGCAATACAGGAAAAAGGGCCGCGCAATGCGATGCGCGGCTTTTTCTTTTGCGGTTTTCGAGCGCTTCGAACCACTGTTTCGACTTGACTTTCCGGGAGCAGCACCGCATCGTTAAGGGCTTTGTTCTTGGTAATTTGCCACTCCTGTGGGACAGAAAGGCGCTCTCGGCTTCGTCATGACTCGCGTACGGCTTTGCTTCCACGATCGCTGCTTCGACGGCACGGCTTCCGCCGCGCTTTTTTATCGTTTCTATCGCGAACGCTTCGACCAGTCCGCGCAATTCGGTTTTAGCGGTATGACTCATCGCGCCGTGCCCCCTTGGGAAGATGGCCTGTTCGACGGCGACGAAAATGCCATCGTGGACTTCAAATATTCGAACTCGCCGAAGGTTACCTGGTGGTTCGACCACCACCAGAGCGCGTTCCTTACCCCTCAGGATGCCGAGCACTTTCGGAAGCATCCCGGTCCGCACATGTTCTACGAGCCGGACTACAAATCGTGCACAAAGCTGATCGCCACGGTAGCGCGAGAAAAATTTGGCTTCGACACCAAGCCCCTCGAAGAGCTGATCCACTGGGGCGACATCATCGACGGCGCGCAATATCCGACGCCGGAATCGGCCGTCGAAATCGCCGAGCCGGCAACACAGCTGGCGCTGGTGATCGAAGCGGCTCCGGAGGATAACGTCCCCGCCCGCATCATTCCCGACCTGGCCTACAAGCCGTTGGCCGAAGTGGTCAAGCTGCCCCTGATCGCCAAGCATCTCCAGCCGTTGCTCGAACGCCACCGCCGCTCTATCGAGATTCTTCGCGAGCGCAGCGAAGCCCGCGACAACGTGATCTTCTTCGACGTCGGCGATCTAGACCTCGAAAGCTACAACAAGTTCATCCCGTATTTGCTGCACCCCAAGTGCGTATATTCGATCAGTGTTAGCGCCTCAAAGGTCCGCGCCAAGGTTTCGCTCGGCACGAACCCGTGGAATCAGGCGACCGCGGACAAAAACCTGGCTTCCCTGGCGGAAAAGTTTGGCGGCGGTGGACATCCGCGTGTGGCCGCCATCTCTTTCGAGCCAAACGATCTGCCACGCGCACGCGAAGTAGCGCGTGAACTGGTAGCCGTGCTCCGCGCATAAATCGGTTCGGCGAAGACGTTGAACGTGGGGCTTGCTCGCGTGCGCCCGAGTTATCTTGCGCGCAAGTTCGACAAAGCTACGCGGCCTGTGTAAAATTTTGGGATTGCAACGCGGGCCGGTAACTCCATGTGGAGCAGTTGAGTCTAATCGCGCGCTTGCGCGGCGTCCGGCTGTCTGATCAACGCTTTGTTTTAGTTAGGCAAAGCGGCCTCACGTCGAATTTGGCTGCTCGAATTTGACTGCTTTGATGCAAACTTAGTGCAAATTTTTGGGCTTGTCCTGCCTGGTTTGCGCCCGCGCCGGGGCGCTGCTATTCTGTTTTTCCGTGCGCCGCTAGCTCAATTGGTAGAGCAATGGACTCTTAATCCATAGGTTGTAGGTTCGATTCCTACGCGGCGCACCACTTCTAAAGCTAACTCTCTTGCCGTCATTAATTTACATGTCCGCGCCGTTGTTGCTGTGAAGCGGAGTTGAGAACATCTGAGAACAAAACCCCAGCTACTCGTTCTATTGCGCGTTTCTGCGAACCGGGAACGACGTGAGTGTAAACCGCGAGCGTGGTCTCTAAAGTCTCGAATGCCCAAGAAGAGCTTGAGCTGTCTTCAAAGACTCGGTGCGCACCAAGCGGTGTACCCGTCGGAGTCTGAAAGACCAACTCCTCAGGTCCACTGTTTCTTGATGACGCACGGCAGCTCTCGAGGATACCGCGAAGAATCAAGCTGATCGGTATCACCACTGACACACGGGCTACAGCTACGTGCGTACCAGGCCACCCTCAATCTCCTCCAGGGTCTTCCCTTTAGTTTCCGGTACCCGTACAAGTACAAAGAGAAAACCTGCCATACAAATAGCTCCGTAGATCCAGAAAGTTCCGGCCGTGCCCAGCCCGTGGTTCAGAATGGGAAACGTGAAAGTCAAAAGAAAAGATGCCAGCCAGAGAGCCGACACTGAGATCGAGACGCCCAACCCACGGATGCGGTTGGGAAAGATTTCTGAGATCAGCACCCAGGTTACCGGCGCGAGCGAAAGTGCGTAGCAAGCGATGGTACAAAGGGTGATCAGCAGGATCAGAAGGCCTTTGGTGCCGACTCGATAGCTCACCCCGAGCACCGTGTGGAACAAAGCGATTCCCGCACAGCCAAACAGCATCAAAGCGCGACGTCCAAACCGATCCACTAGAACCAGGGCGCCTATCGTAAACACAAGATTAATCGTTCCGGTGATCACGATGTTGAACAGAGTGCCGCTCACCCCATAACCAGCGCTGCGATAGATCTCTTCCGCGTAGTTGAAGATGATATTGATTCCGCTCCATTGCTGGAGCGCAGCGAGAACCACTCCCATGACCAGAATTTTCAAAACGCTCGGAGAAGCCAGTTCGTGCCATGGCGTGCTGGCTTGTCGTTCCATTGCTAACGCGTTTTGAATCTCTCTGAGAGTTTCGTTTCCGTACGACTGCCCGCCGATGCGCGCGAGTACATGGCGGGCCTGATCGATGAATCCCGATTTGGCCAGCCAACGCGGGCTCTCCGGAATAAATAGAGTGCCAAGAAAGAACACTACGGCGGGAACGACAACCGCTGTGAACATCCAGCGCCATCCGCGTTGTCCATTCCAGGACATGCGGATCAAAGCCGCAGTGGCGCCTTCGGAGACTTTGTCCGCGATCAGCCAATTGACAATTTGCGCTCCCAGAATGCCGACGACGATCGTCAGCTGGTTAACCGTTACGAGCCTTCCGCGCCAAGCCGCCGGACTGACCTCCGCGATGTACGTTGGCGACACATTCGAGGCGATGCCGATCGCGACGCCCCCAATCATGCGGAAAACTACGAATGTAGTGAAACCGTTTGCCCAGCCTGTGAGGACCGAAGACAGTGCAAAGAGCACAGCGGAAAGGAGAAGCAGCTTTTTGCGGCCAAAACGGTCACTCGTCCAGCCTGAAATAATCGAGCCGACCAGACATCCGATTAGGGCACAACTGTTGGCCCAACCAACCTGCGCCGCAGAATTCAGCTGAAAGTAGCTTTCGTAAAATGGTTTAGCGCCTCCGATCACGACCCAGTCATAGCCAAACAGCAGTCCACCCAAAGCGGCGACCGAGGAAATTCCCCAGACGTAACCGGCGTTGTAACGCCCTCTCGCTCCTGCGGGTTTGAGGTTCGCAGCAAGGTCTATAGATCACCTCGGTCCTGGCCGGCAGCAGAAGCGGTTTTGAGTTCCTCCAAGAGGTCCGCGGCCAGCACATGGTTGCGGTCGAGTTGCAGTACTCGACCAAGCATCTCGTGCGCTATGCCCACCTCTCCAAGCCCTAGGTGAGCCTGGGCTTGCAGCATTGTCGCCGTCGCCGTGTTTCTCATTTGCAGATTGTCCTCAAACAGCAAAATCGTTGGAAGGGACGTGGCGAAGTAATCGATTCTAACTGGCCGTTCGGAAAGCGCGTTAGCGTGCTGCAGCAGATCATGGAGAAGTTTTGCCGCTTCGGCCGTTCTTCCCAGCCGTTTGAGAGCGAGTGCGTTATAGTAGGTCATCTCAGAAAACGACTTCACGCTCATTTCTTGAAAATCGCCCTTGTGGCTCGCGGCCCGCTCCCAATATTTCTTTGCTGATACCCGATCACCTCCAGCGTCGGCGGCTACGCCGAGCAGATAGAAGATGTCGCTCTGATTGGCCAGAGGATGCGTGGCCTCGCCGAGATTTTCCGGGCAACGCAATGCGGCTTCGAGAAATCGCCGTGCTTCGATTGCGTTTCCAGCGGCGAGTTCGCGCCGTCCCAACGCCAAGTGGGTCCTAACGTACTGGTTGAGCACCAAGCCTTCGCCACCCTCCCAAGGCTGGAACTTGCGCGACTCAAGCAGTGCCAGTGCCTTCTCGTGCTGGCCAGTTTGGTTGTATAGGCCGGCCAATTCCACCGAAAGGTCATCCCGCCTGGAAATCAATGTGGCAAATTTATCAAACTCCTTCAGGCGGTTCTGGGGAGCTTCTCCGATTCGCTTCCACAGTTGATCGCGTTCGTAAAACACCCGAGCATCTTCCGGGTTGACCCGAATGGCTTTGTCGAACGCGTCTCGAGCCTTGCCCGTATCGCCGAGCACATTGAAATAGCCGATTCCAAGATTGCGCCAAGCGACCGAGAAAGAAGGATCCAGCTCGGTGGAACGTTCCCACTGCTCGATCGCCTCTCGGTGCCTGCACCGGTCGTAAAGGAAGTTGCCCAGATAATACTTAGCCCGCGAATCTGTAGGATTGACGACAATCGCGGTCTCCAGAATAAGCAACTCTTCGATTCGGTTCGGGAAGCAATAGTCGGGCGTAGCCCTCGCTGCTTCCGAATATGCAGCTCTTGCTCTTTTGGTGTCCCCCAAGATTTCATCAAAGTAGCCCAAAGCGTAGAAAATCATTGGCAGCGAGCCATCGAGAGCATGCATGTCCGCACGCCCCAGAATCTCAACTGCTTCCGAATAGAGACCGGCACGCGCGTAATCGAGCGCCAGATCAAGAAGCATCTGGTTGTCATGCGGCACCAAATTGCTCGACAGATGCCGCGCCCAGCAGTCCATCGGGTCGAGTGTGTTTCCCTCCTTTAGCAGTCGATCCGCTTCCTCCTTGCTGCCGAGCTTTCGCAAGACAATGACCGTCAGATTGCGCGCGTTGAGATGATCCGTGTTCATGCGCAGCGAGGCCTTGAGATGATCGAGCGCCACCTTCCAATCGCTTCGCTTTACATCCAACTCCGCCAGTGCCAAATACGCAGCGGAATGCCATGGCTGGCTCCACGTGGACTTGTAGAATGCGGAATAAGCCTCTTCATCGCGTCCCAGATACCGCAGCGTGAGACCGAGGTTGTAATACGACTCTCCGTCGTATGGGTTGGCGTTACGGCTGGTGAGCCGGTTGATGGCATTGCGGAAATGCCGTTCGGCGTCCTGAAACTCGCCTCGACGCAGGTGCCATCGTCCCATAGCATTGCTGCAGCGGCTGTCGCCAGGATCCCGGCGCAGTGCCTCGCGCCAGTACGCTTCTGGGAACCGCGTGACGTGGCGGTATTGCTCAAGGTGAAGGCCGATTACAAAAAGCTCGTCGTTGCTCGAGATCTCCAGCGGCTGGGGAGGTTCTATTGCGGCCGGTGGCGCGTCAGGCTCCCCCACAGACGGTGGCACGTAGCGAAGTAGCTCCCGCCCGTCGCCGTCCGCGATCGCGACCGTCAAATCTGCCAGGTTGATGCCCACAGGCAATTCGACATTCTCGACAAAAGGCTTACCTGGCGCGAGGTCGCGAAACCACTCCGCTAGGTTGTTGCCGTGCGCTTCCAGGCGAACGCGTGCGCCCGGAAATGCTTGCGTCACACAGGTACCTACGCGTACGTTGCATGCCGATGCGACGAGGCTAATGGCTGCGTTCACGTTCGCTTTTTGGGCCGGGCCGATCTCGCGGATCGGATACCAATACTGACTAAAAGTCTTTGTTTCACCGGGGGCCAGAAAGGAGAAGTCTGGTTGATTGTCTGTATAGACTCCGGACATCAGTTCAATGTATGGCCCGTCGGCGTCGGTCAAATTGCGGTCCCAGGCGTATCCGAACGGGTGATTGCCCCAGGTCCACTGTTTCTTGCCGGGAGCAATGTGATGATCTGCGATCAAGACCACACCGGCCGCACGCCGGTGGTCGTAGCCTCCGTGAAAGTCCTCGCGCGAGCCCATTGCCATGTAGCTGGTTGGGACTGGGATGTTCGCGTACCAGCTCAGGTCGTTCGGCGGATACGTACCGGGAGGAACGAAATTTGGCGGCTGTTCCTCTGCAGGTACGCCGTGGCTTCCGCGCTGGCCGTAGTTCACGCCGTAGTAGTACGCCTCGCACAAAGGAAACTTGCTCATGGCGCGTCTGGCATGGTCAGCTACCCAATGCACATCCGCCGGGAAAAAGGATTGATAGAGTTCGTGAACGTGAATGCCCACGTTGGCCCACCACAAAAACGTCTGCACAAACGGAGTGCGATTGTACAGCCGCACTTTCAATTCGATGTACGCATTTCCCGGGTGCAAGCACACGCCGTGCATTCCCTTCATGCGGTTCATCGGGTCGTGGTCACTGCACCAGACGGTTTGCGAACCATCCGGGTGTTGTTCGATCTGGAAATCCGCGGGCATGAATGTCGCCGGACGATGGTGCTGCGGCCAGTTAAACTCTACGCCACCTGAAATCCACGGCCCTGCCAGCCCGACGAGAGCCGGCTTGATGACGTTTTGGCGGTAGAAAAACTCGTATTCATTCGTCTTATCCAAGCCAACGTGTATTCGTCCGCCGATCTCCGGCAAGACCATGACGCGAATGAATTCGTTTTCCAAATGAACCGCCTGCCATGAATGCTCCCGCGCTTCAGTTGAAATCCGATCCGTGAACGGCAGCGGGTACACCCGACCACTGCTGCCTTGATAGACGCGCTTTTCAAGAAACATCGGGTTTTTGTCGGGTGGCAGAGGGTGATAGGTAGGAATTGAGACCGGCGCGGACCACGCTTTCACGGCACCGGTCTGATCCGCAGGTGGTTTCGGCAGTTCGAAGGGCTTCATCGATTTGCGCTCGCCACGCTCACGGGAATCATACTTCCAGCCCGCGCAAGGTGCTGAAATCCAAATCGACTCTAGCACAAGGTCCGCCAAGTGCCACTGGCTGGCGCACGGAAAAGCATCCCGGCTAGCGTTGATTTTCTGCGACAATGAGCCCCTTGGAGGGTGACGTGATTCTGCCGCGACTACAGCGAACCGCGCTGCCGGCTTTGCTGGTTCTGATGGCTATTTCATCGCTCGCTAGCGCGACCGGCGTGGCCGACGAACCGAACGTTCCCACGCAAATTCCGGGACACAACGCGATCCTCATGGGAACGGACTGGTACCCCGAGCAGTGGCCCGAATCGCGATGGGAGACCGAGGTTCGGATGATGGAAGACGCTCACCTCAACGTTGTGCGGCTCGCCGAATTCGGATGGAGCGCGATGGAGCCAAGCGAGGGGCATTTTGAGTTCGTGTGGCTCGATCGCGCGATTCGCCTGCTTGAAAAACATCACATCGCTGTCGTGCTTGGTACGCCGACCGCCGGCCCACCTGCCTGGCTCACGCATAAGTACCCGGAGACTCTCCGTGTTGAACCCGATGGGCAACGCGTAGCGCCGGGCAACCGCGCGCACGGCTCGCCCACGTCTGTGAAGTACCGAGAGTTTTGCCGGGGCATTGCGGAGGAAATGGCGAAACGCTACGGCAGCGATCAGAATGTTGTGGGCTGGCAGATTGACAACGAATACGGCTACGCTCTGATGTCTTACGACGACGACTCGAAAAAGCAATTTCAGGATTGGCTCCACGACAAGTACAAGAACCTGGACGCGCTCAACAGGCATTGGGCTACTGCGTACTGGAGCCAGACGTACGACGACTGGAGCGAGATCCCGATCCCGACCGTGCCACACAATCCGGCTCTGATGCTGGAGTGGAAGCGTTTCGTCACTCAGGCTTGGAATTCCTATCAGCAAAATCAGCTTGACGTGATTCGGAAGTACGCAAACCCGCGACAATTTATCACTGGGAATTTCATGGGGCTCGGATGGGACGGACTGGATCAGTACACGATTACCAAACCGCTGACGTTTGCCTCGTGGGACGACTATGTGGGTACCGGGCACCTGGATCCAGATAAAAATGGGATGAGTCACGATGGGATGCGTGGCTTAAAGAGGGAGAACTTCTGGGTCATCGAAACGCAGCCGGGCGCGGTGAATTGGAGCGACCTTAACAACTACCTAAATAAAGGTGAAACACGCGCGATGGCTTGGCACGCCATTGCGCACGGCGCTGATGACGTGAGCTATTGGCAATGGCGCAGCGCGCCGAACGGCCAGGAAGAGATGCACGGCACCTTGGTAGGAGCGGACGGCACGCCAGTACCCCTGCTGGAGGAGGTCACACAGACCGCCAAGGAGTTCGACCGCTCGCAAAGCGCGTTCCGCGGAACGCGGGTGGTCTCGGAAGTCGCACTGCTGAACGACTACGAGAGCCGTTGGGCCGTCGATTGGCAGAAACATACCCGGCAGTACAACACGTACGCTGTGTCGCAAACGTACTACAAGGCGCTGCGGAAGCTCGCACAATCGATGGACGTCGTTAGCCCGTATGCGCCGCTCGACGAGTACAAATTAGTGGTCGCACCCAACTTGAATCTAATCCCTGAATCACTGGCGAAGCATCTTCTGGACTATGTGAAAAACGGCGGTCATCTTGTGCTCGGTCCTCGGGCCGGATTGAAGGACGAGTACAACGCGTTGCTACCGCAGCGGCAGCCGGGTTTTCTCGCAGATGCGCTGGGCGCGCGGGTCGAACAATTCTATGCGCTGGAGAAGAATGTACCTCTCTACGGTACGATCGGAACCGGTACGGGATCGTTGTGGGCGGAACAGCTGAAAACAACGGACGCGAACACAGAGGTCTGGCTGCGGTACGGAACGAGCAATGGGTGGCTTGACGGGCAGCCGGCGGTGGTCACCCACGCTGTGGAGAAAGGTACTATCACGTATGTTGGTGCGGTACTCGACGACACGCTGGTCACGAATCTCGCGGAACAGATGGTGCGACAGAGTGGTGTGAAACCTGTATTCGGGGAAGTTCCTGATGGCGTGGAAGTCAGCCGCAGAGTCGGTGCGAACAAACAGGTTTTCGTGTTCATCAATTTTTCTCAACAGCCAAAAACGATTGTGCTACCTCGCACGATGAAATCGCTGCTCGAAGACAAGCCCACCGAATCGTTCGAGCTTGAGCCGTATGGCGTAGGTCTTGCTCTAGACCACAGGTAACTTTTGACAGAACCCTAACGGCGGCGTGCTTCATATATCTATCAAAGCTGAAGAGCATGGCTAAGCAAGCCGGCTCGATGGTGCGACGCTGTCTATACCAAAGGCCTTTGAATTCGACCCAGGCCTCTGAAATGATTGACGCTAGACGCAATTTCGCAAGAGAAATCAAAGGAACAGGTTTGATACAGGCGAGACCGAGCGGTTCGAAATTCCAGGGCGTAATCAAAAAGAGTTGTGAGCAGCGGATCACGAAGATTCAGTCTCATCGAGTCAGCTGGAGCGTAAAATCAGAGAAATGGTCTTCAGTGAGAGTCGGGTTACCGGAAATGCTCCCAGAAACAACTGCGGGCAAGCTGGGCGGCGAATTGTGGGCAAGCGAAAAGAACAAGTTGCGAGCAGCCGTTGCGAGAGGGATTTTTCGGCAAGCTATGGCGAACATTTTTTTGGGCAGCTCAACGCGAACTACTCGTAACGCAAGGCCACCACGGGATCGACGCGGGCCGCGCGCCGCGCGGGAACACCGCACGCCGCCAGTGCGACCAGTATCAACAACAGCACCACTCCGACGAACGTCGCCGGATCGCTTGGCCGGACACCATAAAGCAGCGATTGCAAATATCGCGTGACTCCGAACGCGAAGCACACTCCGAGGACCGCGCCCGCCAGCGCCAAACCCATCCCTTGGCCAACGACGAGACGAAGAACATCGCGCTGTTGCGCGCCCAACGCCGAGCGGATCCCAATTTCGCGAGTTCTCTGCAGGACTTCGTAGGACAGCAAGCCGTAGAGGCCGATGGAAGCCAGCACCAGCGCAAGGATACCGAACAAGGCGGAGAGCCGCGCCACCAATCGCTCGCCGAAAAGCAGCCGGTCCACTGTTTCCGACTGTGTGCGTAGACCAAACAACGGAAGATCCTGGGCTTCGCTCGTTACAACCTGCCGCACCGCGGGGATGATGGCCGCCGTGTCACCGGCCGTGCGCAACGCAAAATAGGCGCTGCCTGCGCGTAGCGGAACGTATGCGGTGGGTTCCACGTCTTTCCGCAACTGATCGTACTTCGTGTCTCCGACGACGCCGACGATTTCGCGTTCCACCCCTTTGGCGCCGGGGTCTACGAAGTGCATACCCAACGGGTTGCGGCCCGCGAAAAATTTCCGGGCAAACCTCTGGTTGACGATCGCTACCGCGTGTGTGGAATCGAGGTCCGGAACGCCAAACGCGCGGCCTTCGAGCACCGGGATCTGCATGGTTTCGAAGAAACCGGGTCCGACCGACAGTATTTCCGACACGACGCCGGCGTCGCTATGACCTTCAATGTGAATGAGGGCACTCGACCGAGACCCGTCCAGCAAGACATCGCGGGAGTAACTGGCGGAAAGCACTCCCGGCACCACCGCGAGTTGCGTTTGCAGGTCGCGGTACAGGTTCTGAATGCGGCTCGGCTCGTAACCCGCTTGTGTCGGATCAATCCCGAAGAGCAGAACGTTGTGCGTATCGAAGCCGGGATCGATGCTTTTCAGGTTGACGAGCGTGCGAACCAGCAAGCCCGATCCGACAAGCACGAGAACCGACAGCCCGACCTGAGCCACCACCAACGAGCTGCTCAAACGGAAACGCTTGCTTCCCGCTTGGCTACCGGCGCTTTCCTTGAGCGCGGGCGTGACGTCCACGCGCGCGCTGCGAAATGCAGGCGCCAACCCGAATACGATCCCCGTAAGTGTGGCCACCGCTGCCGTAAAGCCCAGCACACGGGCGTCGGGGTTCACATCGATAACCAATTGTGAGGGCCAATTTGCAGAAACAAATGCGGCTAACGAGTAGGCTCCCCAGGATGCGAACAGGATACCTAGCGCAGCGCCGGCGGCGGAGAGCAGAACGCTTTCTGTAAGCAATTGACGAATGATTCGACCCCGGCCTGCGCCGAGAGCGAGCCGCACCGCCATTTCGCGTTCGCGCGCGCTCCCCCGAGCAAGGAGCAGACCGGCGACATTGGCGCAAGTGATCAGCAGAACGACGCCGACAGCGGCCATCAAGATATAAATGGGCGCGCCGAGATCGCTGCGGATTCCCGTCAATCCTTCCTGCGCCGGAACTACCGTCATGCCGGGATCGTTGGCCTCCTTAAACACAGGCTTGTTCCCGTGCAAGGCGGCGTCGCGGAACAACAGATTCACTGCAGCCTGAGCTTGCGCCGCGGATACCGATGGATTCAGGCGCGCGACCGTCGTCAGCCACCAATGACCGGGATCCTCGGGAAGGCCAGCACCCCAGTCAAAGTTGAGGCGCGATACTTGGGTCAGGGAGATCCACAGGTCTCCCGTCTTGCCCGGCGACAACCGCGTAAAACGCGGTTCCGCAACGCCCACGACGGTGAACTGTGCGCCATTCAGTCGAACGGTCTTGCCCACTGCCGAAACGTTGCCGCCAAACGCGGCGCGCCAGTAACCATAGCTGAGCACAACCACGGATTCCGCGTCGGGGGCCTCATCCGCCGGTTGCAACGTGCGGCCCAGGGCCGAACCCACTCCCAGAGTCTCGAAGTAGTCGCCGGAAACGAACTCGGCCGTCGCAATACTTGCAGGTCCATTTCCCGACAAGGAAAGTTGCCGCGGTCCGGCGAAAGCGGCGAGGCCCGAAAAGACATTTGCCTTCGAGCGAATTTCTCGGAACACTGGATACGAAAGCGAGCAACCGCCGACGCGTGCAGCCTGCGAGCCCTCGTCGCAATCTCCATAGTTGCTGTATCCCCAGTCAGGAGTTGACCGGGCCGACCACTTCAGGACGACGAGGTGCTGCGGATCATGCACGGGCACAGAACTCAGCATGACCGCGTTGAGCAAGCTGAAGATCGCCGTGTTCGCGCCGATCCCCAACGCCAACGTCAGCACCGCAATCCCCGTGAAGCCGGGGTTCTTCGCCAGCATGCGCAAGCCGTAGCGGATGTCCTGCCAGCACGTCTCGACAAAGGATTCCCAGCCGGCAGAGCGAACGGCTTCCTTCGTAATATCGAGACTCCCCCGCTCTAGGCGCACGTGGCGAAGCGCATCCTTGTGGCTCATCCCCTGCTTCATCTTCTCTACGGCTGCCATCTCTAGAAAGCCGTTTAGCTCTTCGTCCAATTCCCGGCGGACCTGTTCCTTTCGGAATAGCGATCGCAGGCCGCTTGCAATATTTCGCAGTATGGACATCGTTCAACCTTACGACGCCTCCAAGATTCTGGCGATCGCCGCAACTTGCCGTCCCCACTCTCGTGTTTCGTTGTTGAGCCTCTTTCGCCCCTGATCGGTCAGCGCGTAATACTTTGCGTGCCTGTTGTTCTCGCTAGATTTCCATTCACCCCTGATTAGCCCATCTCGCTGTAGTCGCTGAATCGCTACAAATAACGAACCCGCATTGAGGCGGAAAACGCCCTTGCTCATTTGTTCGAGCCGGACCGCAATCCCATATCCGTGCATGGGTTCGAGTGCCAGCGTTTTCAGGATGAGCATGTCGAGAGTGCCTTGAACGAGATCACTCGGCTTGTCTGCCATACACGCATTCCTCTTGAGAATCAGGAGGAAGAATACATGTCTCCTACTGATTGTCAAGAGGAGAGTAACCACCGTCTTAACTTTGAAAGACAACAGTAAGGGCGCTCACCGCTCCCTCCACGGCACCTGTTCAGGTAAGATGGCTACGCTATGCCCGCCTTAAGGTCCACGTTACGGGCTCATCCACTGGCGACTGTCGGCCTGATTGCGCTCTTCATGATCGCGGCCACCCAGTGGCTTCGCGACGCCGGTGATCGCATTGACGAGATGCTTCATGGCGACCAGTACGTAAGAACGCCATTCAATCTCTATGGTTTCAACTTTGAAGTCGCCTCGCTCGATTCCTCCGCTGAAGCAGCCGGACTTCGCAAAGGAGACGTCGTACTCGCCGTAAACGGACGTGCCCTCGATGGTCTCGCCGGCTACATCGGGCCAGTGCGCCGCGCCAGGGTCGGCGATCGCCTCCGCGTGCGTATCCGCCGCTTAACACCCGCTGGCCCGACAGAGCAGGACCTCTCAATTCCGCTGCAGCAGTTCACCTATGTGGGATTTACCAAAGGCGCCTCACCAGCGTATTGGCTCCTCATCGCGTTGCGCATCACTACACCATTCCTGTGTATGGCTCTCGGATTCTGGGTCGCAGCCATGCGCGTTTACGATCGCGCCGCCTGGAATCTGCTGTTCATCATGCTAAGCGTGGCCAACCTGGTCCAGGATGACCGCACCATCTGGGGCCACGACGATGCCTTACAGCCGTTCCTCACCGTTTTCAGCTTGGGACTCATTCACGTCGGTCCCATCGCGCTAGCGTACTTTGGCATCACTTTCCCGGAGCCGCTTGCCTTTGACCGTCGTCATCCGTGGGTCAAATGGATACTCCTCGGCCCCATGTTGGCCAGAGCTGTAATTTTAGGCTTCGTTCTTGGGCTGCTGTTACATCATCACGCGGTCACTCTGGCGTTTCGGCCTGTATTGGAGCTCATGGCGAGACCCGGCGCAATCCTCGAACTCATCACGATCGCCCTTTTCTTCGTCTGCCTCTTCTATAAGACGGCAACCGCGGTCAACCCTGATGCGCGCCGCCGGCTGTTCCTTCTTGACACCGCAGCCGTATTGGGCCTGCTGCCATTCCTCATCCTCGTTGTCGTTTTCAGCGCGCGAGGCATTGGCTTCCACGGTTGGTACGGGGCTCTTTCTATCGCGATGCTGTCCATTTTTCCGCTGACCATGGCCTATGTAATCGTTGTCGATCGCGCAATGGATGTACGCGTAGTCGTACGGCAGGGCTTGGGGTATTTGCTCGCCACCGGCAGCATCCGTGTCTTGCAGGTCGTCATCAGCATTGCCATCATCGCTGCCGCTGCCAGCATGAGCGCCCATACCGGCGTTCCACTGCGAGTTACTCTTATCTCCCTCGGTTTCCTGCTGCTCGCGGGCGTCCGCGGATTCGCGCTCCGCCTCCGCGGCTGGATCGACCGCCGCTTTTTTCGCGAAGCATACCAGGCCGACGCAATCCTCGCCGATCTCGCCGCGAAAGTGCGGACCATGGCCGAGAGGGGGCACCTGCTGGAAACCGTCGCCACGCGCGTTGCAGCTGCCCTGCATGTGCCCCGTATTGCAATCCTATTGGAAGACGGCGGCGCGTTTCGCCCCGCTTATGCGCTCGGCTATCCCGCGCCTCCTGCCTTATGTCTTTCGGATCAGAGCCTCACAGTCAGACGCCTCGGCAAAGCGCAGCATGCTCTTGTGGACTTCGACAACGCCGAATCCTGGGTGCAGCTTGCCGACACTGAAGAGAGCGCCGCCCTCCAAGAACTGCAATCCGAGTTGCTGCTGCCCTTGTCGCTCAATGAAAAGGTGCTCGGCATCATGAGCCTGGGTCCCAAACGGTCCGAAGAGCCATTTTCGAAAACCGACATTCGGCTGCTCGATTCCGTCGCCGCACAGACCGGACTTGCATTGGAGAACGGCAGGCTAACCGAAGCCGTCAAGGCTGAGGCCGCCGCACGCGAAAAACGCAACCGCGAGCTGGAGCTTGCGCGTGAGGTGCAAGAGCGCCTGTTTCCGCAGGAGTTTCCGCGTTTGTCCGGATTGGAGTACGCCGCAGCGTGCCGCCCCGCTTTGGTTGTCGGCGGCGATTATTATGATTTCATCTCCGTATCGGACACCGCGCTCGTTATCGCCATCGGAGATGTATCCGGAAAGGGCATTTCGGCCGCGCTGCTAATGGCCACGTTGCGCGCCTTCCTGCGTGGCCAGGCCATCAGCCCTCATACCGATCTCACCGCCGTAATCGCAAACCTCAATCGCCTGGTCTACGAAAGCTCCGCGTATGATCGCTACGCCACATTTTTCTTGGCAGTCTTGGATTCATCGTCGCGCGTCCTGAGTTACGTCAACGCCGGCCATAACTCGCCAATCCTGTTGCGAGGCTCCGCTGTAGACGCTGCCCCGATGCGCTTAGATGAAGGTGGCACGGTCGTCGGCTTGATGCCGGACGGGTCCTGGGTACAGGCGCAAGTAAAACTCGAGTCAGGAGATCTACTGGTTGCGTTCACCGATGGCATCAGCGAAGCGATGAGCGCGTCCGAAGAAGAATGGGGCGTGAACCGACTCGTCACTGCGGTCCGATCAACCTGTCCAGCGTCGCCGCAAGTGATACTCGATCGCGTCATGGCGTGCGCGGACGCATTTGTCGCGGGCGCTCCTCAACACGATGACATGACGCTCATTGTCATGAAAGCCCTTTGAGAGTTCGGAATCACAAAAGACATTACGGTCGAGACCTTCCACGCTTAGGCTGAGGTCTGTCACTTATGTGTTCACATTTCGATATCCCGCTAACTTCATCGAGCGAACGGCAAAACACCACGAGAGGAAACGAGCATGGAAACTCTGGTTCATGACCTCCGAGTCAGCCTGCGCATGTTGGCCCGGAACTGGGGGATGACTCTAACCGTTCTGCTGACGTTCGCGCTCGGGATCGGCGCAAACACAGCGATCTTCACGGTGGTTTATGCGACGCTTCTTGCTCCGCTGCCCTATCCCCATCCTGACCAGCTCGTGATGGTCTGGTCAAAGATTCAAAACTCTCGCGATGATGTTGCCGCTGCGAGACTACATCGACTGGAAGCAGCAGAACACGGTCTTCCAGGATATCTGCGCATGGACCGGCGCCAGCTTCAATCTCGCTACCAAAGACCAGCCGGAGGACGTCAGCCGCCAACGAAGAAACTCCCACAATGCTCCAGATGATCGGCCAGCCGCTGTATATGGGACGTTATTTTCTGCCCGAAGAAGGAATAGCCGGCCACGACCACGTCGTGATCCTCACCTACAAGCTGTGGCAGAAGCTCGGCGCAGATCCACACGTTCTCGGTACCACTCTTCGCCTCAACGGCGATTCCTTCACTGTCGTTGGCGTGCAGCAGCGGGGCAACTTCGATCGTCAGCAGCCGCAGCTCACGGTTCCGCTGGTCTTCAAGCCAGATCAGGTCAATCGCAACTTTCACTGGCTTTTCGTTATGGGCCGACTCAAACCAGACGTGACGCTCAAGCAGGCGCAGCAGAACATGGACGCCGTCACAGCTCATCTTGCCCAGATGTATCCGAAAAGCAATGGCGGCTGGGGTGTCTATGTCGAGCCGCTGAAGAACGATTTCCTGCCCAAAGAACGCGTCAAGATGCTGTGGCTGCTTCTCGGTGCTGTCGGATTCGTCCTGCTCATAGCTTGCTTGAACGTCGCAAACCTGCTGCTGGCACGCGGCATTTCGCGGCAAAAGGAGTTGGCGGTGCGCGGCGCGTTGGGGGCTGGGCGCGCGACCGTCTTCGGCCAGCTTCTCACGGAGAGTCTGCTGCTCGCTCTCGCTGGCGGAACTCTGGGTATAGGCCTCGGTTACGGCTTGTTGCAGGGGCTGATCGCTGCCATGCCTTTGAACACACTGCCGAGAGAAAACGATCTGCGTCTGAACTTGCCTGTCCTGCTCTTCACGCTGCTGGCTACGACTCTGGCAGGCTTTCTCGCAGGCTGTGCACCGGCCTGGTATTCATCGCGCGTCGATCCAGCCGAGTTGCTAAGGGGGCGTACCGGAACCACCATCGGAATGCATCGCCTGCAACGCATTCCCGTCGTCTGCGAGTTCGCATTGGCTCTTGCTCTGCTTGCCGGAGCCGGTCTTACCATTCACAGCTTCTGGAACCTCGCCCACGTCGATGTCGGATTGAAGACCGATCATGTGCTCACCTTCTTTTTGAACGTTCCTGGGTCGCGCTCAAATGATCCTGATGGGATCATCGCCTATTACCGCGACATCCTCGCACACATCACTGCCGTGCCCGGTGTCATACATGCTTCGGCCGAGACGGGCATGCCGCTGTACGGAGGAGGTTTCGGTATGACCGTTATGTTAGAGGGTGACCCAATCGACGCGAATCCCTCTCAGCTCCCCGGCACTGACTTCGGCTTGGTTACCCCGGACTTCTTCCAGACTTTCGGCATTCGATTGGTATCTGGACGCGCCTTCACCGAGCAGGACACGGCCGCGAGTATCAAGGTGGCCATGGTCAATCAGGATTTTGTGAACAAGTTTCTGAAGGGCAAGGACCCGTTGCACCAGCGCGTGCTCGTCGAGCAGATCATTCCTGGCGTCACCAAGTTCGGATCGCGCATCGCATGGCAAATCGTCGGCACTTATCACAATGTGCACTCCGCAGTTCAGCGCGAGGAGAACCCGCAGATGCTCATTCCCTTCTGGCAGACTCCTTGGCCGCAAGCGGGCTTTGGCGTACGCACTGCAGAGAGACCGACTTCTATGCTGGCGAGCATTGCCGCCGCTTTGCACTCAGTCGACCCTGGCGTGGCTCTTGCGCAGCCCAAATCCCTGGACGAAGTGCGGGACGACACCATGGCCGACGAGCGCTTCACACTTATCCTCTTCAGCAGTTTTGCAACCGTCGCTTTATTCCTGGCAGCGCTTGGTATCTATGGGGTAATGTCGTTTTTCGTGGCGAATCGCGCGCATGAGATCGCCCTCCGTATGGCTCTTGGCGCAACTCCTGACCGCGTTATTGGCCTCGTCGTCCGTGACGGCGTGTTGCTCGCCGCCATTGGACTGGGGCTTGGCCTCATAGGTGCCTACTTCGTAGGTCGCGCCATGCAGAGTATGTTGTTCGGAGTGCTCGCAATCGACTTCTCCGCTTTCGGATCTGTGGCAGCAATTTTACTCGCGACCGCCGTCCTGGCCTGTTTCCTGCCGGCGTGGCGCGCAGCCAAACTCGAACCGATGCGTGTGCTCCGCACAGAGTAATGTCCGTACGCGGTCCGGTTCTTCAATTGGCCGACTCCACTTATTGGCGCCTAGTTGTCCGTAAGCGGAGTGGCTGCACATCCCGTACCCGCGTCAGTAGGCAGCGCTGGCGCGCACTTCAGCGAGCGGCTTCGCCAGGTCCGCGAGCAGTTCGGGTCCGACAACGGAGAAAGGTGTTGACCCGTAGCACAGGAGCCGATCATGGAAGTCATGCAACGATGCGCCGGTGCCCGCTTTCGCCCGGTACTCCGATAGCAGTGCCTCGAGCTGGGCGCGACCCGCCGTATACGCAATAACGTAGCCAGGTCCCAGGGCGATCCCCGCGATTGCCGCTTTCGCCTGCTCCGGCGAGAAGCCCGTCTGGTGCGCAAAGAATTGAACCGCTTGATCGACGCTCCAGGCGCCGCTTGCCAGCTCTGGATCGACGATGGCTCGGGCTCCGCGGACGCGTTCCCACTGCGCTGTGAAGTAGCGCGCATCGAGATCGTCGCCGTACAAGCCGAGTTGCACGAACAGTTCTTCGCCGTAGAACGCCCAGCCTTCCATGAATTCACTGCTCCTTTGGATTTTGCGAACGAAGTCCGGGTGTCGGCGGGCGATCGACATCTGCAGAAAGTGTCCCGGCATCGCTTCGTGCGCCCCCGTGGAGAGAATGCGGTCGCGATCGAAGTCCTGATTGGCATCCAGATTCTTCGCCGCCTCTGCGAGTGACGTCGGAGGGGTTATGAAGTAGAAGCCGATTGTGCCTTTGCTGAACAACAACGGCGAAAACATCGAAGCGCCTGGCGACACCGGCTGAAGAAACTTCGGCGTCTCGACTACATTGATCGCGCCGAGCCACGACGGCACATCAACCACGTGATGCTGCGTGACGAACTCCTGAAGATGCGCAATACGCGCGCGGTAGTAGTCAATGAGCGCGGCGCCTCCGGGAGCCAGGCCACCGCCACTCGCTGGCCCGATTGGCGTGCCACGCTCGGCGGCAAGGTCTTCCACCCAGGCCTGTACCGCCCATCCGTGCGCCAGCTCGTCCCGCCCTATGCGCTTGATGTCGTCGGAGTTGAAGGGCAGCAGCTTCTCGTCGCGGAGCATCGCGTCGTAAGCGGCGCGCCCAATCGCGTAGTTCTCGGGCCAGGATGCCGCATGCTCTTCGATGTATTTCTTCGTCTGCTCCATCGCAGCCAGCGTCGCGTCGCGCGCTTTGACGAAAGCCGCGAAGCGATCCGCGGATAACTGCTCCTTCGCCGCATCCGTTAACGGCCCACCAAGGAAACTCGGAGCCCCGGCAAGCTGCTCGGCTCCGGTCACGCCGTAAAGGTGGCCCGGATGGCGTACCAGCGCGTTGCCCGCCGAGATGTATGCGGGAGCGTTGGTGAGCCGCTCAATGATCTTCTGCCACGCAACGGCAACGTCCTCCTTGGAAGCGCCCGCCGTCCCGGCGATTGGCAGATGGAGAAACTGCGAGTAGATCGCGAACAGGATCGCCTGGCATGGCCCGGACGGATCTTTCTCATAGGTTTTGTAAACCGTATACTCTCGCTCCATGCCAACGAGTTGTGCACGGAGCAGCTTGGCGTCGTCCAGATCCACGAGCGACGCGCCTTCCAGCGGTATAGATGCGAGATCGCTCTCCCAGCCGAGGATCATCGCGAGATCACGAGTATTCTCGGTCTCAGACGGGGTGTCGAGCCGGCCGTCTTCGTCGTTAAGCCCGAGAAATGTCGCAGAGATCGGGTGCGATTTCGCCCAGTCGAATGTAATCTTTTGCGCGAGGATTTGGAGTTGATCCGTCGGCGTCGGTGGCGCGGATGGCGCAGCAAGCGCGCACGGTGCGAGCAACACAAACGGGAGCAAGCGCCGAACAGATCGGGAGTGCCGGAGCATTCTAGAAAGCAAATCCACCGCGAAGCTGCTAAATCGCATAGCTACCCCATTTCTGCCGGAGGTTCTTCACCCGGTTGCCCACAGCCTCTTTTCAGAATCACCGCTGTCAAATAATAAACTTAGTTCACTTGTTCGAGAAGCGCGTTACACGTTGTCGTCCGACGATGAGTCCGGGGTTGCCGACGATCCGACTGGTAATCCCGTCGGCAGTTGGCCGCGTTTCTGGCGCGGAATCGAAAACAGTCGTCCTTGAACACTCCGGTCGGCTTTGGAAGCGATATAGTGTCGATGTTCCGAACATAGAATGAAAAGGAAGACATGGACATTATCGACCTACTTACAGAAATGGAGCAGATCGACTTATTGCGTTCTCAGAAAATCACTGGCTCCATGCGAAAACTGGTGCAAGCCCTGTGCGAGCTTTACGAAACCTTAAGTAGCCTGATCGCAGGTTCCCCAGCTTCGTCCGAACAGCTGCATGGCACGATTCCCTTTGCGCTTGCCTGCCGATACGAGCTGTTAATGGCGATAACAATGGCGTTTCGGGGCCATTTGTCTAATTCGTATCATTTCACCCGGCGGGCGATCGAGCTGTGCGCTTTTGCGGCCCGAATATCTCGTCACCCTCATTTAATGCTGGAATGGAGGCAGTCCTGGAAGGATCTGTCCCGGTATGACAAACTCCGCGAAAAGTTCTCCTCAAAGAAGTTGTTTCCCGTCGACCAGCGAGAACTAAAGCAATTGTATGGTCCCTACGATTTTTGTTCGAAATTCGTGCACCCGTCCGTCTTCTCACTGTCCGGACATATAGAAGTGGCAAATGTTAGTAACGGTCAGACGTACAATTTTCTGTATTCTGAATTGAAAGAGGGCGATCCCTCTGAACCAGTGCGAACTGGGATTTTCATTCTAAATGTTCACTCTTTAATCTTGCGCGCATTCGAACCCATTTTGAAAACCCTTAAAGTTAAAGACCTCGCTATGTTCTCAAAGGAGCTCGCCGTATTCCAAGGTGAATTCCTGGCTTTTAGGGAGGATTGGCGAAAAGTGGTTGAGGCCGAATGAGCGGAGTGTACCTGACCGAAGGTGGATGCTTCGGTTTTGCCGCAACTCGGATGACACGTCGTCGGAATGCACGATGACGCACGTGGCTGCGAGCGGTATAAGGTGGAGTTGTAGAGCCGAAAAAATGGCCATCGTCAGGAGCATCGGGCGGGCTGCGTCCGGTAAAGATAAAGGATAGAAGGTGTTGCGGAACTTGGAGAGTCTGAATGATTTACGACGTTGTGATTGCAGGCGGTGGACCTGTAGGTTCATTTCTGGCCTGCGAACTGCGACTGGCTGGCGTTTCCGTACTTGTACTGGAACGGATGAAAGATCCTTATTCGCCCCTGAAGGCTGGATGGATGGGAATGCGCGGCCTGAACTTTCCGTCTGTCGAAGCCTTCTATCGCCGAGGTCTGTTGGAAGACGTCCGTGCAAACGCTCTCGGCTGGATGAATGCAAGCCCGAAGCCAGGAATGGAGCTGCGAGGCACGACGGGTACAAACTCTGCGCCGGCTCGGCGCTTTGCGGGCCACTTCGCGGGCATCATGCTCGACGTGGAAAAGATCGATTTCTCCAATCGAAAATATGCAATCGCGGGGCCCTCTGCCTCGGGCGGAATGGTCAGTCTTGAAGTCATCGAGTTGCTGCTTGCCGAGCGCGCGACGGAGCTGGGCGTAGATCTGCGGCGCGGTATGCCTGTCACAAACTTCACCGAAGACGGGAACGGCGTCACCGTGTTTGCCGGAGACGATTCTTTTCAAGGGCGATGGCTCGTTGGCTGCGATGGCGGCCGCAGCGTAGTGCGAAAGCTCGCGGCATTTGAATTCGCGGGCACTGAACCAGAGTTCACCGGCTACACCGCAGCCGTGAAGATCGCCGACCCCGAGAAGCTGCGGCCCGGCTTCAATCTAACGGAAACAGGTCTGTACCTTCTCGGTCCCGGCCCCGACCGCATCGGGATAGTCGAATTTGATGATGCTTCGTTCGATCGCACGCAGACCCCCACGCTCGAAAGCCTGCAGGATGTTCTGCGCCGCGTCTCCGGCACCGACGTTACTCTCACCTCCATGGACGTCGCTTCCACCTACACCGACCGCGCGCGTCAGGCGACAACCTATCGCAAAGGTCGCGTCCTGCTGGCCGGCGATGCCGCACACGTCCATTCGCCCCTCGGCGGACAGGGCCTCAACACCGGCATAGGAGACGCGATGAATCTCGGTTGGAAACTCGCCGCTACCATCCAGGGCTGGGCGCCGGCCGACCTTCTCGACACGTACACGGAGGAACGTCATCCGATAGGAGCATGGGCGCTGACCTGGACGCGCGCCCAGGTCGCCATCATGAGACCCGATCCTCATGCTCGCGCCATAGCATCTGTGATCCGCGATCTTCTCGAGACACGGGACGCCACGACCTACTTCGCGGAGAAAATATCGGGCATGTCGATGCGCTACAACTTGCCAGGAGATCACCCCTTGATTGGGTGCAGCGCACCCGACTTCGAGTTGAAAGACGGCACGAGGCTGGGCGAGCATCTGCATAACGGGAAGGGGCTGTTGCTCGACCTTACGGGGGGCAGGAAACTCCACGACCTCGGTCAAATTTGGAACGACCGGTTGAACTATGTTTCCGCCGAAGTCAAAGACAGCAAGAGCCTCAGCGCAATACTGGTAAGGCCCGACGGCTTTGTTGCATGGGTCGCCGACTCGGAGCCTGACTTGAGTACGGCTGAGAGATCCATCGAACGCTGGTTTGGCACTGTAATCTAGTTCGAGTCCAAACAATTGCGCCCGACTGTTTAGAAGCGCTTGCAGTTAGTCATCTGGCCAATTTCGGGTGACACCGCAAAGCGGAGATTCTCACAAAAGCGCGATGCGGGTTCACCCACCGTGCACCAAAATCGGCCTCGTTCTCCTACGTTTTCGAACCTTACCTGGATGAAATTCACCAACTGGCCCGATCCTATAAGTCCCCACATGGAATTCTGTAAAAGCCTTGTCGTGCTGCTGATTCCCGCGACCAGATTCAAATCGATGGTCAGCGGTACGCGGCGGCTTGGATGCCGTACAACTCTGCGTACCGGCCGTTTTTAGCCAGCAACTCTTGGTGCGTGCCGACCTCCACCAATCGGGCTCCGTCGAGCACGACGATCAGGTCGGCCATGCGCACGGTCGAAAAACGATGTGACACGAGGATCGTGATGCGGCCACCGTCATTCTCGCGATTGCCGCGCACCGCAGCGGCGTAACGCTCGAACAACGCGTGTTCGGTCTCCGCGTCCAGCGCTGCTGTCGGCTCATCCAGCACGAGCAGCAGCGCATGATCGCGCATGAAGCCTCGCGCCAGCGCCAGTTTCTGCCACTGACCGAAAGATAACTCGACTCCGCCCGGCCAAGTCGGGCCGAGTTGCGTCTCGAGACCCGCTGTCAGATGAACGACCACATCAGCGGCTCCCGCCCGGTCGACCGCGGCGCACACTGCGGGCTCGTCGTCCAGCCGGGGAACATCGCCCAAACCCACCGTGTGCCGTGCGCGGAACTCGAATCGAAAAAAATCCTGGAACGCGCCTGCCAAGCGCGTTCGCCACTCGCCGGCCGGCATGCGCGCCAGCGGCGCGTCGTCCACAAGGATCGAGCCGGATGACGGCTCGTACATTTTCGCGAGTAGCTTGACTAACGTGGTCTTGCCGGCTCCGTTCTCGCCGACGACCGCGACCACGGCGCCAGCCGGCAACGTCAACGACACGTCATCGAGCACAACCCGTGATGTACCGGGATACGCGAACGAAACGTGATCGAATCGGATTCCGTGGCGCAAGTTGTTCGGAACCGGCAGGTCGACCGACGCTGCTACAGACGCGACGTAGTCCTCAAGCCATGCGAGCCGCCGCGAGCCGTCCATCCAGAATCCGCGAAGGAATCCAATCTCGCCCACGGTGGCACCAATGTAGGCGGAGAGCCGCGCACCTGCAGCGAGCACCAGCAGCACCGCGCTCGCCGGTGCGCGAACCGCGGACGACACAAACACCACAGCTCCGACATATGCCAAGCCAAATATTGCCCATGCCAACGCGTGCCACAGCGCAGAGCCCCATCGAGCGTTTGCCACTGGCCCGTACCAACGCTGCCAAGCCCGCCGTCGCTCGGCAACGAGGCGCTCTCCGATACCGGTGACGCGCACTTCCTTCCCGGGCGGCGCGGTCGTAGCGATCGTGAACAGGTGGCGGGCCAGCCGACCGCTCTGCGCCCCGCGCTCTTGCGCGGATCGCTCCACTTCGGGCCGCCACGTCGACGTCAAGACCGTCGGCACCGCGAACACCACAAGCAGCAGCAGCGCCGGGTGAATCGAAGCCAGCAACGCCATCGTCACGCCCAGCCGCAGGATCCACCCCACCGTCGAAAACACGGACATGTACATGTGGTCGAGCACGAACACTTGGTTGCGGAGCATGGATATTCGATCCAGATACTCGGGGCGTTCCTGGTGCGCGATGGTGGCCACCGACGCTTGCAGTTGCGCGATGTGTGACTCAAGAGCAATCGTCACCTTATCGCGGAAACGGCGTTGCACGCGTGTGCTGACTGTGCGCAGAAACCAAGTTGCGGCCGTCGATACTGCAAGGCCAATCGCTGCCCCTTCCACCATCCCGGGGCTGTGTTCGAGGACGCCCTTGCCGAAAAGCATCAGCCACAAGGCAAGCAGCGCATCGGGCAATGCGGCGAGTTGCGAGAATAGGAAGGCCACGATCATCAACCGCGGCTCGTGGCGATACCCCAGCTTGCACAAGCGCCACATCGACGACAGCGCCGGAGGTAGCGGTTCGATCCCGCTATCTCGATTAGGAGAGCGCGTCATAGGTCATACCCACCTCCTCATCCGGAGTCCGGAAACGATGCGCCTGCAGGTTGAACATCGTCCAATACCGACCGGCCAGCGCCATCAGTTCGTCGTGCGTGCCAAGTTCAATCACGCGGCCGTGTTCAAGAACACAGATACGATCGGCGTGGCGAACCGTGGAGAAGCGATGCGAGATCAAGATGGTCGTGCAGTGCCGGGTCGCAGCGAGCAGGCGCTCAAAGATTTCCGCTTCCCCGCGAACATCGAGTTGCGCCGTTGGTTCATCGAGCAGCACGACGCCCGCGCCAAGACGGACAGCAGCTAACGCGCGCGCGAGCGCGACGCGCTGCCATTGACCGCCCGACAGGTCGGTGCCGCCCTCGTACCCGCGCGCCAGCACTGTGTCCAGTGCGGCTAGGTTCGTTGCTCCCGCGGATTCAAGCGCAGCGCGGATAGCATCGTCCGGCGCGCCTCCTGGCGCAACGTTATCGCGCAGCGGAAGCTCCAGGCGGATGAAATCTTGGAACACCGCCGTGACGCGCGACCGCCACGATTCGAGATCGAACTCTCGAAGGTCGACACCGTCAATCTCGATCGCGCCCGACTGCGGATCGTATAACCGGCACAGCAGCTTGGCGATCGTGGTCTTGCCCGCGCCGTTCTGTCCAACGATAGCGAGCGACGATCCGGCGGGAATCATGAGGTCGAAATGTTCCAGTACGGGCGCCCCCGATGCGTATCCAAACGTGACATCGCGCAGACGAATCTCTTTCGCAGGTGTCGAGTCCGCAAGATGATCTCCAGAGCGCATTGCGCCCGCGGGGCGCATCGCAGGCTCAAGGCGCAACACTGCGGCGACCGGGGCGGCCGCTCCGTCAAGCGCCCAACTGAATCCGCCGAAGGCGATCATGGACACTCCGATGGCGCTCTGCACGTAGACCACAGCTTCCCCAAGACTAATGCGGCCATGTATGGCGCCGTTCGCCAATAGCCAGAACACCAAAACATTCGCAGAGACAACCAGAAGCATGCTCCAAATGACGGGACGCTCACGTAGACGTGTCGCTGCGTATTGAAGCTCGTGCAACCGCGTGCGTCGGACGACGAAACGGTCGATCGTCCAGCCGGCCAGTCCGAACAGCCGCAACTCCTTGCTCGCAGGCGGGTCGACGGCCAGCCGGTAGGCGTAGTCGGCGTCTCTCTGAGCGGCGCGCACCTCTTCCGTGTTGCGGTCCCACCAGATTGCACTCTCGCGCAGAAGCCAGTGTGTCGCGAGCCACGCACCCCCCAGAATAATCGGCGCCCACCACGTAAACCTCGCGAGAATCATGGCCGACGCAAGGCCGCCAATCATTTCAACCATGCCACTCGCGATGAAATCCATGGAGATCGACAACGGCGGCCCGGTCATGCCGAGGTCGAAGTCGCGCGCGACGGTAAGATCGTTCGTGAGTGTGGGGTCTTCAAGGTGACCCATGCCCGGCGGACGCACGCAGGCTTCCGTGAGCCGGTCGTACAGCCATGCGGCAGTTCGGTCGCCGAGGTTGGCGCTGAGCGCTTGATGAATCGGGCTGAGCACCTGGAGCAACACGAAAATTGTGCCGGCAAGCGCAAGGGAACCGGCGAGAGAATCGCCGCGTTGCACTGCGCCAACGAGCAGCCCCGTCGCGATCGCGAACGCCGCCGGCAAGATCCCTCTCAGCAAAAGGATCGCCCACCAAGCGATGGAGAGACCAGACGCGGCCTTCGGCAGGACGGCGAAGAACTTCCATTCCTTGCGGTCGGTCAATCGTTCGAGCACGATCGCATTCTGCCACAGAACCAAAGCGCATTACCTACGCACTCCAGGTGCAAATGACCGACAAAGGGCCTGGGTCAGTTGTCTGCTTGGATTGCCCGCGCCCGGAGAGATTGCAACGCATCCCGACGTAGACGAGACCCGCCGTAGCGCGCAAGGCCTCGGCTCTGATCTGCGTTTCCCAGCTCACAAGCGCAGTCTGCGCCGGCAATCCAGTCAATAATTTCAGCACCGTTCGCGGGAGAATCCGAATAATGGATGATTTGCGCGGCTGCGCTGAGAGTCGGCAAAGCACAGAAAAGACTTCACCGGCCGCTTGCAACGCAGGATCGGGCGGCGGGGCCTCGAGCCGTTCAAGGGCCGCGGCCCGAAGGCTCGATCAGAACGATACACAACAACATTAGGTAGCTAGCCGTTTTCGACGCGCGCCTTTATATCCGAGTACGCCGTATCGATGAGCCTGTTTAACGCTGCGGAGTTTGTGGCCGTTCCCGGTCTCAGCTTCACATGACGCATGAACTTGCCGGTCGCCTTGCAACAAGCGAGCCGGATCCAGCAATGCTGCACCGTGAAAAAAGCCCACGTTTACGTGCGAGGTGAATATATTCACGTAGCCGAAGGGCGCATCTCCCAGACATACAACCGGACAGCCGTCATGCAAGAGCTCCCGGACTTCGTCCCCGCACTTTCGCATGACCTCAAACCACTGATGCGCGATGGCTCGCAATTCACCTGCATGCTCTTTCATCCACGCATCGATGGCGGGATCCCGCTCGACAGCGCCGTTGAATCGCAGCAATTCCGTTCTCATCGTCGCTCGCCTTTCTGCTCCCGGGACCGATGGTTACGTTGCACCCTTACTTTCTCTCCAGCAAATGCTGCCGTGACCGCATCTTTCTTTTTGTTCAAACATTCTTTACTGTGATAGTGCTTTGGGATTGAGTGGGGACAAGTCGACACCGTCCATCGCATAACGGGCATACAGGAAGTCGTGGATCGAGACCACGCGATCGCCATCGAAATCCAGGGCAACAAAATAGGCAGGCGCCCCGAGTGAAATCTCGCGATCGTACACGAGCATCGCGGCCCGGCCATCGACAACGCCCGCCGCATAAGCCCACTGTTTGGCGGCTGCATAGGCAGCGTAGTATTCCCCGACCTCGCTCTTTCCTTGCTTGCGCAGCTTCGCGACAAGGTCGAGTTTGACGTCGTCCGCCAGCATCGCGCGGACGGTGTCGAAGTCTCCGATCTTGAACCCCTCTACATACGTGGTCAGTCGGGCGCGCATTCCATCGGACAGCATTGGCGGTGAGACGTCGGCGGGTTCCTTGGCAAACTCGCGCAAACGGACACGCCCCCGCTGGAGCGCGGATTTCGCGGCGGCCTCGCTCGCACCGGTAATCGACGCAACCTCCTCCAGTGAGTGGCCAAGCACATCCTTCAGGATGACCGCGCTCCGCTGGAGCGCCGGAAGCCGCATGAAAGTGCGCAGACTCATCGTGGCGGCCTCGTGGTCCTGATCGGGGGAATCCGGAGCGGCGATCATGTCGAGGACCTCGTCATGCTGCATCAACGGACCGCGCGCGCGGCGACGGAGAAAATCAAGCGCGGTGTTGTGGGCGATACGGAACAGCCAGCCTTCAGGGTTGTCGATGACACCGACGCTGGGCAGGGCGGCAAGGGCTTTAATCAGTGCGTCCTGGACAATATCCTCGCCATCGACAGCAGAGCCGGTCATGCGGGCGCAGTACCGATGGAGCTTTGGACGAAGCTCACCCACCAACTGCTCGAACTGATCATGCACATCATCCGTCATTGACTATCGCGTCCTCGGAATAGGCGGTGCTCCTTGGATCATACGTTACGTCGAGCGGCAGGATGCCGCTTTCGTTGCGAAAGCCGTAGGCGACGCCGTACATATAACGCGGATCGCCGAGCAGCTCGGCGACTTGTTCTCCAACCTGCGCTGGGCGCAGGATCGAGCCATAACGTTTCACGACAAGCTCCTCGATGCTGACACCTTCGATCTCCGCGCAGGCGGCCGCAACCTGACGGCCAAGCGTGGTACCGGGAATCAGCTGCATTGGCACGAGCACCTGAAAATGGATCCCGAGGTCACGTTCGCGCGAGACCGCGTTTGCACTGTGAGCCATAAACCAGAGCATCCGTTTGGCGCCTATGTAGCCTCCAGAGAGGCTCAAGTTTTCGGGCGCGATGAACGACACCGCAAGCACCATTGCTGCTCCGCTCGACATGACCAGAACACGGCCTCCTCGCTTCATCGGAGTGTGGAGTGCGGCCTGAATACCGACCAGTCCTGCTTTCACATCGGTGTTCCAGACAGTCGAGAACTCCTCCCAGTTCTGCTGATCGATCGGCTTTATCGGCAGCCGCGCGCCGGCGTTGAGGATCAGCACGTCGGGTACCTCCTCGCGGACGACCTTGTTCATAAGGGTGGCGTCGGTTGCGTCGCCGGCAATCACCGCGGCACCGGCATGCTCGGCCAAGAGAGGTTCGCTCGATCGCGGCCAATTGCGATTACGTTCGCGCCGCAGGCAACGAGCGCCTCGACCATCGCGAGCCCCAGCCCCTGGCTGCCGCCGGTGATGATCACACGTTTTCCGTTCAGGTTCTGCATGTTCATTCTCCTTTCTCCGGGCATCAGGCGTGGTGGTTGTAGACGACGTCGCCAGCGAGGCTGTCGAACGCGGCGAGCGCGGCGATCCTCGGGAAGTAAGCGACCATATCGGGGTTGGTCTGCATCGCCTCTACCGATGCAAGGTCGCGCCACTGCGAGTAGATGACTACATGACGCTGATCCGTGGCGGCGATGAAGCTGGTCGAGATCCAGCCATCAAGCCTGCTGACGACACTTTCCGTATTGTCACGCAGGAGTTTGATGAGCTTTTGGTGGTTCTCAGGCTCGACGGTCAGGATGTTGATAAGGGTGGTGACCTTCTTCGTCACCTCTATGGTCGCGTTCATGATGTTCTCCTCTAAAAGCGTTGTTCTCTGTCCTTACATCCATGAAGACGATTTTGTTAGTCACAACGGATCGGTCGGGCAAAAAAAGATGTCGATTCTTTAGAGTCGGCAATCACAACGATGTCTGAACCTTGCGTCCCAGCACAATTTAATATGCCTTGAGCAGAGGGCCTTTGCCTCTCGCGGGGGAAAAATCCAATCCGAGTTAGTCGGAATGCTTCAGAATTCGACGCCAAATCGCCGATTCGTTCGCCGAAAGCCGGTAGGACCAATATGTCGTCATATCGACCCAAATCCCCGGTCCAGATCGGTGATCAATGGTCACCGTTGTGAACGGTGTTTACCAGGGATGACCAACCGATAACTGCCGAGAAGCCTTAGGGTTGTATCGGAAGCGCGAAGGGCAATGGGCCTGCACGAGTACGGTGTGTTCGCGCGCTTTCGATACAACGACTTGAAGGAAGCCGCCCGCGATTTGCGGCGGACGCGGGTCCTATGGAAATTCAATGATGGGAAGGAGCGGCGTGGAGCTGTGCCGAGGCTGTGCGGCAGAGCGCGACACGTGACTGTATGAGGCCGGAAGCTGGCCGAATGCAAAAAAGGATCGTGAGTAGCGTGGTCGAAGAGCTGGAAAAGAAGGTCCGTTCCGAGGGAAGGCACAGAAGTACGGAGCGCGTGGAAAACACTTTCGAATTGGAGAGAGTCGCTTCATGCCGCAGCCGTGACCAGCGGTGGAGAACGAAGTTGGATTTCAGCAGCGCTGAGCCTTTCGACGACGATCATCGGCCCACCACACTTGGGGCAAGACCAAAGATCGTTCGGACCGGCGGTGGAGGCCGCTTGCTTGGCTTGCGATGCCTCGTCGAGCAGTTGGAAGCAAAGTGGCAAGGTGGTGCTGCGGTTGCGGTTGGCGAGGAAGCCGAAGTTGCGGATGCGCACGAAACCTTCCGGGAGCAGGTGCAACAGGAAGCGACGCAAGAACTCATCGAGAGATAGGGTCATCAATTTCTGTTCGTTGCCGTGGGCGGAATCGCGCCAACGAAAGGTGACCTTGCCGTCAGCAAAGGAGATCACTCGGTGGTTGGAGATGGCCACGCGATGAGTGTAACGGCCCAGATAACGGAGCACATGCTCCGGGCCTCCGAATGGTGGTTTCGCGTAGACCACCCAGTCCTTTCGAAATAGCGGTCTCAGCCACGCAGCAAAAGTTTTCGGCTGAGTGAGGGGCTGCAAGTCTCCGTGAAAACTGAGTCTGCCCTCCTGAAAAGTGCGTTGGAGTGCCGCAACGAACTTGCCGCGAAAGACTCGGCCGAGCACTTTGACAGGAAGAAAGAACGCGTAGCATGGCTTGATCCAACGCGAGCGCTCGGCAGAAAGTCCACCGGCTGGCACCACGCAATGCACATGCGGGTGCAGTTCGAGTTTCTGACTCCAGGAGTGCAGCACGCTGAAGAAGCCAATTTCTGCGCCAAGATGTTTGGGATCGCGAGCGACTTCGAGCATGTTTCCGCACTGGTTCAACAGGAATCGTAGACGACCTCTTATTCTGAAGAGTCAGTGGTGCTAACTGCCGAGGTAGCGTGAAGACCACGTGCACGTACTGCGTCGGAAGAAGTTCCTTGCGACGTTTCTCGAGCCAACGTTCACGAGCACCCGCCTGACACTTCGGGCAGTGCCGATTTCTACACGAGTTGTAGGAGATGGCGCGATGTCCGCAGCGAGTGCACTCATCGAAATGTCCGCCGAGCATGGCCGTGCGACACCGCGCAATGGCCAGCAGCACTTTGACATGCTTCCAGGTGATCCACTTACGGCTTCGTTCGATGAAAGCGTCTCCCGCAGCGCGGACCAGATCGGCCACCTCGAGGGGTGGCCGGTCCATCTACTCGCCCTGTGGTGACCGGTCTTTTAGCTCCAGCGAGTCCAGCGGACTCGCGGTCGCACTGAGGTGACGTTCAGAGAGATGGAGGTAGATGGTAGTTTCTTCCAGATCGCGATGCCCCAGCAACATCTGGATGGTTCGCAGATCCGCGCCTGCTTCCAGTAGATGTGTGGCGAAGCAGTGCCTCAGTGTATGTGGGTGCACGTCTTTCTGGAGGCCCGCTCGCTGGGCGGCTTCCTTGCAAGCGTTCCAAACCACCTTGGTGTCGATCGGTGTATCACCGCTATGCCAGCGGTTGCCTGGAAACAGCCATGCGCTTGGCTTGTGCCGTAATCCGCGCCAGTGCTCACGCAATACCTCGAGCAGTTTTGGGCTGAGCATCACATCCCGGTCTTTGCGCCCCTTGCCGCCCTGGACGTGAATCACCATGCGTTGACTATCAATGTCGCTGACTTTCAGGCGTGCGAGTTCGGCACGTCGTACTCCGGTGGCGTAGAGCGTCATCAACAGAGTGCGATGAAAAGGAGTTAGAGCTGCATTGATGAGTCGGGCGACTTCTTCCCGGCTGAGGATCGAAGGAAGGTGAAATGCTCTTTTCGGGTAGGGCGTCTCCGCGATGCTCCAGGTTTTCTTGAGAGTCTTGATGTAGAAGAATCGCAGAGCTGCCAATCGTTGCGTAACCGTGCCCGGCGACAACTTGCGCTTCTTGAACAGCTCGGCCTGATATTCACGAATGTGTTCCGGACCCAAACAATCTGGAGAACACTTGAATCGTCTTGAGAAATCTTCCACCGTGCGGATGTAACAGCGTGTGGTAGCCTCAGAATAATTACGACGCTCGAGTTCTTCGAGCATCATTTTGCGAAGTCGGGTCATGAGGACCTCCTTATGACCCGACAACTTACTTTAGCCGTTCGCCATAAACTGCTCCGTTCGCCTCACGCGAAGCGTCCGCCGCACGGGCGGCTTCGTTCAAGCCGATTTCCCGGTACGAATGCATGCGACCCCGGGCCGGAGGGCTTCGGCGTAGCCAAAAAGCGAAGGCACCACGGCTCATTCAAGTACAATTCTATGCGCATAGCTTCGATCAAAAGGCACAACGATGCGCACGCACTCCGCCTTATGCGTTACAGCGATTGCACTCCTCGTGCCGAACATGGGCCACGCGCAGGCTGACCACCACCATGCTTCACCTGAAACTCTGGGCAGTGTGACGTTTACCACCTCGTGCAATAGCACAGTGCAACCCGAGTTCAATCGCGCCGCAGCTCTGTTGCATTCGTTTCAATTTGAGAACGCCATTGAAGCCTTCGATGCCATTCTCGGAACCGATCCGTCATGTTCGATCGCATACTGGGGTATCGCGCTGAGCAGTTGGGGTAACCCCTTTGCTACAGGGCTCAAGTCCCCAGCGCAACTGGAGATGGGGCTCAGAGCCGTCAAACAAGCGCGAGTTGCCCCTCCGAAGACGGAGCGTGAGCGTGCCTATGTCGAAGCCGTCGCGCATCTCTTTACCGATACTGCCAACACCGATCAGCAATCACGGAAGCTGCGATATGAGAGTGCAATGGCTGCTCTAAGTGCCGCTCACCCCGAGGACACCGAAGCGACCATCTTCTATGCACTTGCTCTCGCCGCCGCTGCCGATCCGGCGGACAAGACGTATGCGAAGCAACTCAAGGCCGGGGCGATCTTGGAAAATCTGTTCCAACAGTATCCAAATCATCCGGGATTAGCTCACTACATTATTCACGCCTACGACGTTCCACCGCTCGCTCCGCGGGCGATCGGAGCTGCACAACGCTACAGCGAGATTGCACCTTCAACGCCCCACGCATTGCACATGCCGTCCCACACGTTCACACGAATTGGGGACTGGCAAGACTCCATCGACGCCAACATAGCGGCAGCGTCCGCCGCACGAAGCGCGGGTCAGAGGCCCGAAGAGTTGCACTCCACCGACTACATGGTCTACGCCTACCTGCAGACCGCCCAGGACAACGCCGCGAAGCATCTGGTGGAATCGGCCGCCGAGAGTTTCGCTCGCTTCGATCCGGCATCTGCGAACACCGGAGCGGGCGGTCCCGCTGCGGCATACTTCGCGCGCGCGGCGATTCCCGCCCGGTATTGTTTGGAACGACAAGCCTGGTCCGATGCAGCAAGGCTGGAACCGCTCCCCAGCCCATTTCCGTACACCGATGCGATAACTTACTTTGCTCGGGGTCTGGGAGCTGCGCATCGAAAGGATCGTGCCGCGGCGCTCTCAGCCATCGACTCTTTAGAGCGGATGAGCGACACACTGGGCAAGATGAAAGAGGTTTACTGGGCCAACCAGATAGACATACAGCGACAGGAAGTGTCCGCATGGCTGGCCTTTGCTGAAGGCGACGGCCAGGGCGCTCTTGCGAGAATGCGCGCGGCGGCCGAACAGGAAGACAAGACCGAAAAGAGCGCTATCACACCGGGGCCACTTGCTCCGGCGCGCGAATTGCTCGCGGAGCTACTTCTTGATTTGAATCATCCCTCGGAAGCACTCAAGGAATTTGAGGCGACGCTGACTAAGGAACCAAACCGCTTTCGGTCCCTTTACGGGGCAGGTGAAGCGGCCAAACAGGCCGGCGATGATGCAACGGCGCAGACATATTTCCGGAGGTTGCTTAAAGTTGCGGAGCGCGCCGATAAGCCCGAACGCAAGGAAATGGCCGAGGCGCGTAGAGGAGCGCAACTAGAATAGCTACCGCGCGGGACGACATTAAGCGAAGATTTGCCCGTGCGCCAGCTTCTAACTGAAGGAAGCTACTGCCTGTTGCTGGTCCTCAAAGACCTCAAAAAGATTCAGCACCCGTACCAGCTTGAGCGTCTGCACGGCGAACTTGGACGGGTTGAGGAGCTTCAGCGATCCACCGCGCTGTTTGGCCGTCGTGAGATGGCGCACCAGCAAGCCAATCCCGCTGGAATCAATCATGCTTACATCCTGCAGGTCCAGCAGCAGGCGAGCATCACCAGCTCCGAGCAAGTCCGTCAATGTCTCGTTGGCGCGATCGAGAGGCTCTCCCGACCCGAGCCGACCACGTAGTTTAATGATCTTTACCTGCGACTGAGTGCGAACCTCGATGTCCAAGGCGGCTCCTTCGACAGAGCCCGCGCGTCAGGCTCCTCCGCTTGCGCTGGTGCTATTCGTTTGCTACAGTGCGCTCCAACTTAGAAGAACCGTAGCTATTTTGCAAGGGAAGAAGGCTTTAGCGCCGACGCAGCCCGCGTCGCGCCGGCCAGTGCGTCTGCTACGGCAAGGGCGAGTGGCCCATTGAGAGTCGACCTTTCCGAGTTTTCCGCGCAATTGCTGGCGGCTCAGGAGTTGTCCGCCCGAGCGCGCATCATTGCGCGCAGCATCGCTAACGTGCTGCCTCTCACGGCCGTCAACGTTTACGTCCTCACCACCCACGAAACGAGCGAAGTTTGGGAGCCCAGAGCCACCATGGGTGAACCGGGCGTGCGCGCTACCAGTGTAGCCGCTGATTCCGGGACGCTCGGCGAGTTGAAAGCCAGTCTCGGCCCTTTGCTCTTCTCCGGCGCAGACCTTTCCCGAGAAAACTACGCCCACATCGACATCCGCAAAACAGTCGTATCCATTGCCTACTTACCCCTGATCGAACACGAGGTGCTATTTGGCGCCATCGAGATTCTCAGTTTTCAGGATGAACTTATCGAGAAGGATCTGAGCGATCTGGTGGATGTGGCTAGTGTCGCCGTGGCGGCATTGGCTGCAGGTCGAAGATACGAAACGGAACGCAACGAAGCGCTCACATCGGTCACCCGCCTTAGTCAGTTGTACGACCTTGAAAAGGTCTTTTCGTCCACGCTGGAGATGGACGAGCTGCTGCCGATCATCGGCTCGAAGTTTCGCGAGGTCATGGAGTGCCAAGCGATCAATCTGTGGCTTTTACAACCAGACGAAAACCTGGAGTTGATGCAGCAAGCCGGGTTTGAGCCCACAACTCCGCCGGGTAGTATCCAAGGACCGGGCCAGGGCATACCGGGCGACGTCTCCGACGACGGGATAGCTGTTTTGATCGATCAGGAAGGTGATGCTCGCTTGGTTCAGCGCAACGCCGAAGTGGTCGAGGGAAGCATCACCTCTCTCCTTGTGCTGCCGATAATGGATAGGGAGTCTCTGGTTGGCGTGGTCGAGGCTGTGAACAAGAACGACGGCGCTGCATTCAATGAAGACGACCAGTTTGTCCTGGCGAATATCACCGAGGCCGCTTCCAGTGCTCTGCACAACGCCAGTCTGCTCTCGGCCGAGCGCAAGGTGGAGATTTTAGAGACGCTGGTCACCGTCAGCCACGAAATCACTTCGACACTGAACCTGGAGCGCATGCTTCAAACCATCGTTAATGCTCCGCAGGCCGTGATTCCCTACGAGCGTGCTGCCATCGCTCTCGAACACCGCGGCCGGTTCAAATTGAGTGCCGTTACCGGCCTCCTGCAAGTCAACGCCGACGCACCGGAGATCGCTCCTCTCGACGAGGTCCTTCAGTGGGCTGCTCTTTCCGAAGAAGTCATCCACGTTCGGCAGCACGGCGAAGAAATCGACGCGCCTCGCGATGAAACTCGCGACAAATTCCATAATTACTTCCACGAAACAGGCATGCGCGGGTTTTACGCAATGCCTTTGAACGACGACACCGGACGCGTCGGAGTGTTGGCCCTCGAGAGCAGCGATCCTGACTTTCTCGGAGCAGCGCACATCGAGATTCTCCAGGTGCTGGCCGGACAAGCTACCGTGGCTCTCCGCAACGCGCAGATGTACAAGGAAGTGCCCTTCATCTCCGTGCTTGAGCCGATGCTCGACCGAAAGCGCAAGTTCATGGCCATGGAGAAGCGGCGCCGCGCGCTATTCCTGATTCTGGCAGCGGCTGCGATCATTTTCCTGGCAATTTTCCCCCTTCCCATGCGTGTGGATGGCGATGCTGTGGTAGCGCCGGTTCGACGCGCTCAAGTGCAACCGGAATTCGAGGGGGTGGTTGGTAAGGTATTCGTTCGCGAAGGTGAATCCGTGTCTCGTGGGCAAGTACTCGCGGAAATGGACGCTTGGGACTACCGGTCGGCTTTCGCCGAGGCCCAGGCACGATACCAGGCCACTCTTTTGCAGATGAATCGCTCGCTCGCCGGCAACGACGGCGGAGAGGCCGGAATTCAGCGAGTACAAGCCGACTACTGGAAAGCTGCGGTAGACCGCGCAAAAGAATTACTGGATAGGGCGCAGCTTCGTTCCCCTATCAATGGGGTCGTCTCGACGCCTCACGTGGAAAACCTTGCGGGGCGTAGGCTGCAATTTGGGGACAGTTTCGCAGAAGTTGTGGACGCGTCGAGCACCGTCGTGGACGTCGCCATCGATGACGTGGATGCCAATCTCTTGCAGGTGGGTTCCAAAGCCGTCATCAAGTTGAACAGTTATGCGACTCGGACCTTCCGCGGAAACGTGGTTGTAGTCAGCCCTAAGGGTGAGCAGCAGGGCGATTCGCGTGTGTTCTTTGCCAGGGTCCTCCTGCCTAACCCGGACGGCGGGATCCGAACGGGTATGGAAGGACGCGGGAAGGTCTCCGTCGGTTGGTATCCGGCTGGCTATGTGTTGTTCCGGCGCCCGGCTCTTTGGCTTTATTCCCGGATGTGGTCCTGGTTCGGATGGTAGGATGTCGCCGATGAAATCGAAGAACAAGAATCTGCTCCTCGTATTGGTGGGAGCCGCAACTTTACAGGGTGGTTGCGGCGTCAGTAAGCCCGAAACGGCCGCTGCTGCTCCTTCCGCGTCGCCTACGCCGATTTCTGCGGCCTCGCCGAGCACATCGCCTGCGCTCATCAAGACCGAAGATTACTTGACGGTTTCCGGCCCCCTTATCGTGGAGCATCAGGTGGACGTTACAGCTCAGCGTGACGGCATCGTTGCCAGTTTGTCCGCCGACACCGGTAAGCGGGTGGCCACCGGCGAAGTCCTGGCGCGACTCGACGAGCGCCAGCTTTTCGCCAACTTGGAGGCTGCTCGTGCCAAGTCTCGTAGCATTGCGGCAGACCTGAAAAACTGGGAATCCGAAGCGGAAGTATTGAAAGCGGATTACGTCCGCCAGCAACACCTTTGGGATCTGGGGTTGACCTCAGAAGAACAGTTGCAGCACGCCAAGTACAAAGCGGAGTCGGATCAGTGGGATATCAAACGCGTTGAGGAAACCCTGAATACGGCCCACGAGGAGGAACGCTCCCTGGAATTGGAGGTGGAGAAGACTCACATCATCGCGCCATTTGACGGCATCGTCGCCCGGCGCTACGTTCGGGTCGGCCAGGGCGTTTCCAAAAGCGAACGTCTATTCTGGATAACTGCCGAAGCGCCGTTACGCATGCGCTTCACTTTGCCGGAAAAATTCATAGGTCATTTGAAGCAGGGACAGTCGTTGCCGCTGACCTCCCCGGATGTCCCCCAAGAGCAGCATCTCGCCAAAATCATTGCCGTAAGCCCGGTGGTCGATCCCTCCAGCGGGACGATCGAGATCCTCGTCGAACTGGCTGGCCCGCGGGGTGCCTTGCGGCCAGGCATGACCGCCAGCGTGCGACTGCAAAATCCGCAATGAACATCACCGAAGCTCTGAACGCCGCCCTACCGGACATCCCGGCACGCACGTTCGTCAAGCGGTATCCACGTGTGGATCCCGGCATTACCTTGAAGGAGCATGTGGAGCAGGGCGAGCGTATCGTCCGCGTTTACGTTCCCAGTGCGGAGGCGATGTACAAGTTTCCCGCGCACAACTGGACTCTCGCGAAATTGTTCGACGGAAAACGCTCGTACGAGGAAATCACTGCCATCTTCTCTGCTCAGACCGGAGCGCAGTATAGCTGCGAGGCCATCCGTGAATTCGCCGACGACCTCGAGTCTGTCGACTTCTGGTATCGCACGCCCCAGGAAAAAAACATTCTGCTCATGCAGAAGAGCAGCGAAGAGCGGCACAAGCTGCTCAAGGCAAAGAAGGACCCGGGTGACCTTTCGCTCTACGCCTTCCCCGCGGTGAATCCGGACAAATTCCTCACCTGGCTCGTGCGCCATACAGAGTGGATCTACACCTGGTGGTTCACCATGCTGACGCTCATGGCTTTTGCATTCACCGGCTGGATCACCATCACACACTGGTCAGAAATCGGCCGCGACACACTCGAGTTTTACAATTTTTCAGACAAGTCCTGGTGGGATTTTATCGAGTTTTATCTGCTGGCGACGGTCGTGCTGGGATTCCATGAGATCGGGCACGGACATGCCTGCAAGCACTATGGCGGGCGCGTGCCGGCAATGGGATTCGCGCTGATTTACCTCGCGCCAGCTTTTTACACCGACACCACGGAAGGTGCAGTACAGGGCTCGCGGTCGCAGCGTTTGGTCATTGCGCTGGCCGGCGTGTGGGCCGAGCTGATGATCTGCGCCGTCGCGACTCCGATCTGGTGGAATACGCCGCCGGATACCGCCGTGCACAACGCCGCCTACGTCGTAATGTTGATCACGGGGATCTCCGCGGCCCTTATTAACTGGAACCCGCTGATCAAGCTCGACGGCTACCACATGATGTGCGAAATGATGGGCATCGTGGATCTAAAAGAGGCTTCCACGGCCTACGTGTCTGGGTGGGTCAAGCGCCATATATGGGGGCTACCAATCGAGGTCCCCTATGTTCCGAAGCAACGACGCCTGGGTTACGCGATCTACGCCATTCTTTCCGGCTTGTACAGCTATTCGGTCTTGTACGTCGTGGCTCGCTTCGTGGGCAACATCTTTCGCAACTTCAATCCCGAATGGTCATTCGTTCCGGAGCTGGCAACCGCGGCTCTGATTTTCCGATCCAGGATCCGCCTTTTGGTGAACTTCATGAAATTCCTCTACTTGGACAAGAAGGACCGCATCCGGGCTTGGCTGACGTCCCGCCGCGCGGCAGGACTTGCCTTCGGGGCGGCTATTGTCTTCTGCCTTCCGGTACGGCACGAGTGTGCCGAAGGGCGCTTCGTCTTGCAACCGGCTCGCAGAGCGGTCATTCGCGCCGTCGTCCCAGGGATTGTGACCGCGGTAAATGCAGACGAGGGGCAGCAAGTTGAAGCTGGAGCGACTCTGATCGAGTTGCGCGACCTGCCCCTTCAATTGAGCCTGATACGCAGTGAAGCCGACTATGTTGTGGCTTCTAACCGGGCCACCTCGGCGGCTATGCGCTATGGCAATTTTGGCACGGCGTCCCAGGAGCGCGAACGTTTAGCCATGCAAACCGGCGTGCTCTCTTCCGAAGCAGCCAACCAAAAGCTCCGGAGCCCCATTGGCGGAGCCGTGCTCACTTCTCGGGTAATCGATCGCCTGGGATCCTACGTCACTGCTGGCACCGAACTCCTCGAGGTCGCGGACTTGAGCGTAATGCGGGCTCGCATCTACGTCTCCGAGCACGATATGTACAAAATTCGCGTCGGTGCCGGTGCCCGCTTGCAGGTCGACGGCATCCTTAAGACTTGGGATGCCCAAGCCGTGGCCATCTCCCCCATCGCTTCCGAAATTGACCCGGATCTCGGGGACCACTCGAAATACCAGGGTCTTGTGCCGCCAAACTTCTACGTGGCGGAAATCCTGGTGGCCAATTCCGGCGGCAACTTGAAGCCTGGGATGAACGGCACAGCGCGGATCTATGGCAAGAAACGAAGTGCGGCTGGATTTGCGTGGCAGGAAGTAAAGAACTTCATCGGTCGGAAAGTCTGGTAAACACAACAAAAAGAAGGCTGCCCGAAGGCAGCCTTCCTGACCTTAGAACCCCAATTGCCAGGCTACCTCTTCGCAAACGCCTTGGCAGTAGACTTCGCAAACGCCTTGGCATTGGACTTCGCAAACGCCTTGGCATTGGACTTCGCAAACGCCTTGGCGTTCGACTTCGCAAACATTTTGGCGTTCGACTTCGCGAGCATCTTCCCGGCAGTCTTCGACAGTCGCGGTTCGGTGGTGCCGCCGTCGACGTGGATCAGCGGCGCGCTTGCTACGTTGGCCTTCCTGGCGGTCTTCAGAGTGCTGATCAAAGATTTTTTCGGGATCGACATGGCTCAGTGAGCTCCTCTTGATTGAATTGAGTCTTTCTTTTCCCCTGCGCGGATATGTCTTGCACACGGCTCGCCAAACGTTTGGACCGGTCTTCTCGTGGATGGATTTACATAAAATCAAGAACTTACGATACGTCGGCCGTTCAAGCAGCCTGATTCACAAGGTCTAAAAAATGCCCTTCGGGTTAATTCTTAACCCCTATGGGGTTAAATTTTAACCCTTCTCGCCAAGCAACTTACGGCACAGGTACTTCATTCTCTGCGGGTCGATCCCCAGCAAGGCCGCAGCCGCCGCCTTCCTCCCCCCGGTGCGTTTGAGGGCGGCATTTAGGTAGGCGATCTCGATGCGCTCCATCTCTGCATCGAAATCCACGCCTTCTTCCGGGATCAGAATCGCCTCCTGGCTGGCCGTGCTGGAGTACAACAGCGATTGCGGCAACTGCTCCGCGGTCACGACATCGCCGTCATTCATCACCACCAGCCGTTGGATCAGGTTTTCCAATTCACGCACGTTTCCGGGCCACGCATAGTCTTCCAGAATCTCCATCACCTCCGGCTGTATGCTTTTTGCCGCCTTCTTGGCCGACGCGCAATACACTCTCAAGAAGTGATTCACCAGTAGCGGCAAATCTCCTTTGCGTTCGCGCAGCGGCGGCACAAAGATGGGAACCACGTTGATGCGATAGTAGAGGTCCTCGCGGAAGCGGCCCTTGCGTACTTGGTCATCCAGGTCGTCGTTGGTGGCGCAGATCAGACGAAAGTCGATCTTTTTTGCTGCTCTCCCGCCCAGGCGCTGAACGCTACGCTCCTGAAGCACGCGCAAAAGCTTGGTCTGCAGATTCGGATTTAAGGTCGTGATCTCATCCAGAAAAAGCGTTCCCTCGTGGGCAGTCTCGATCAGCCCGGGCTTTGCCGTGTCGGCGCCGGTGAAGGCCCCTCTCTCGTATCCGAATAGTTCGGATTCGAGTAGCGTCTCGGGAAGGGCGGAGCAGTTGAGGCAAACATAGGGCTTGTGAGCGCGGTTGCCGGATTGCACGATGGCTCGTGCGATCAATTCCTTTCCGGTTCCACTCTCCCCGCGCAACACCACGCTGGCATTGCTGTCTGTTACTGCCCTGACGGCGTGGTAGATCTTCTGCATTGGCGCGCTCCCGCCGATCATGTCGCAAAAGGCGGACTTGCTCTCCACCTGGTCCAGGACGCGCCGCCCCTCGTTTTCAAGCAAGCGCTTCTCGAGGGCCCGGACAAAGACCATCCCCAGTTCACCGTAGTCGACCGGGGACAGAAAGAACTCGTCCGCACCCGCTTGGGTTGCGAGCAGCGGAACGCTGGGGTCGGTCGATTTGGTCATCGCCATGAGAACGATGTCCCTTCGCAGCGCGCGTATCTCCTGCAGCACCTCGAGTCCGTCCTTGGCGCCGCCTGCGATGCAGTCCAAATCGAACAAGACTCCGTGAATGTGGGAATCCTCCACCAGAGCTTTGATTTGCTCTTCCGTGCCGGCTAGCGTGATCTGAAATGCCGGGGTGAGACACCGGCGCATCTCGGGGAAGGAAGACTCGTCCTGCGTGATCAGTGCAACAGAATACCGCTCCGCGCTGGGCACATTCCTGTCGGCAGACATTGGTGTGGATTGGTGGCCGTGATTATAGAAGAACCCGCCACCAGTGGAAAGAAAATCTAGGGGGCCAAGGAGAGCGATGAGAACGACGGTTCATGGTTGCGGAAACGGTTGGTCGACGCCCCCGAATTTGAACCCGCGGGAATCCGGACCGTCAGAACCGTACTCCACCGTTGATCCAATGTCACGTGCAGCGCCAAACCGCTCAATGTCTGGCTCCCCCCAACGATCGCGCAGCGTTTGCCGGAGCCTAAGCCGCCACCACTTAGCACTTGAGAGCACCCTCCTCGGCATTCGTGCGTCTAGTTGTAGCTAAACGTGGGCGTCGAACTGCTTACCGGTGGTTTCACGCTCTTTCGCAAGATTGTTGTCGGCGAAACTCACCCACGATGTGCGCAACACCACAAAGAATTCCCCAGCCCAAAGCAGGATATCGAGCAGCCGGCCTCGTTGTAGATTGGACATGTTCGGGCATCGGAGGCTGACGTCCAGAGCCTGACGAGAGCATTCCTCGACAAATGTCTTTGTCAAGGCAAGGTCGGTGGCGCCAAGTCTCGGCCCGCGACGTCGCGCATCGAGAAGGTCGAAATATCCATAACACTGCGACAAGAAGTGGTCCAGGCAAAGATCCTGCTGCGCAAGAATAGCAACTGCGGCATTTTCACAAGAATCCATACTACAGCTTCTGAATCTGTCCATCTCGAACATGGCCCCCCTGGTTGAGATTTGCTTCTTCATCTTTATTCCCGTTCGGGTAAAGCAACCGGAACCTCCTGCCGGCGCCATCTAGGCGAAACCTAGCGGATCCTCTTGCCCGGATCGAAGGCCAGCAGAATTCGTTCCGGAAAAGGCCTCGGCGAGCGAGGAAACCGCTGGGAGAAACGCGTCAAATGTCTGCACACGCAAACAGTGATCCAGATACGGCGAAACCAATTTGCGAACCCAGCGCGCAGTCCTGCTGCACTGCCGTGCGCGGTCCTCGCCAGTCCAAAAAGTCACGACGGTGATCAGCCGTGATTCCTGGTCGGAAATCATCGTGAGACATCCGGCAAAACCAGTTACGTCGCGCAGCGCTTCATGGATTGCTAGAGGAATCGCGGAAGAGACGGCGCGGACAGCTTGGGGTGTCGCCACAAACTCAAGGCTCAATGCCGTAACAATGGAGAGGGATTCTTTCGCGGTGCTCCCGCCTCGCGCCAGAGTTTGCGGGTCACAGGGTACAGCGCCGGCGGGCCTTTCGGTGAAGTTACCGAATTGCGCTTGCGTTGCCACAATGCCTCCAGTTGTTCCGCGTGCCGGTCCGAAAAGGGGGCGCACCCATGTCTGGTCGGGAGACATAAGTGCGCCTTCGGGGCACGATGGGAACGAGGGAACGCGTTCCCGTATTAGGACTCCCATGGGTTGGGCTTCCTACGCACAAGTAGTGATGCTGCCCGGCGTTACGTTTCAAGAAATCTTCCAGAAGGTCCCGGTCTAGAATCCAGATTCCACTAGCCGGTTCCATTGCTCCTGCGTACTGGTAAGGCTTATACTCCCCAGCCAAGTTCAGTGGGGCACAGTGGAACTGTTTGCGTTCGACCAGGCCTACGTGGAGCGCCTTCGCGACGGAGACCCGTCGACCGAACACCACTTTGTGTCCTATTTTGAGCAACTTCTGAACATCAAGCTGCGGGCGCGGATGCTTGCCTCCCCGACAGTCGAAGAGCTTCGGCAGGAAACCTTTATAAGGGTCATTGCCGCCCTCCGGAAAGAAGGCGGCGTCCGAGAGCCCAACCGCTTGGGAGCCTTCGTTAACTCTGTTTGTAACAATGTGTTACTGGAGTTCTATCGCTCTTCAGCGCGCAATCAGCCTCTCGAGGAGCATCACCTGGAAGGCGCCGGCAAGACCCTCGATCTAGAGGGGTCTCTGGTTACTAGGGAAGCAGAACAGCACATTCGCCGGCTTTTGGCGGAGCTCCCGGAGCGCGACCGCCGTTTGCTGTCGGCTATGTTCTTGGAAGAAAAGGGCAAAGACGAGGTTTGCCGCGAACTGGGCGTCGATCGAGGCTACCTGAGGGTATTGCTTCATCGGGCCAAAGACAAGTTCAAAGCCTTCTATGAGAAGGATCTAAGGTCCAAGGCTGCCGGGGCCGTGCGAGCCGCGGCAAAAGGCTGAAATGACTATGAAACGAATCGTCCTCCTGCCCCACTATCCTTGTGAGCACTATGGAACATTCTGATGCACTTCGGCTGCAAGCCGCTGAAAAATACATTCTCGGAGAGCTGCCGTCGCAACTGCGCGACGAGTACGAAGAGCACTATTTTGGCTGCCAGGAGTGTGCCGGCGAACTGAAGATGACGGCTGCGTTTATCGATGGAAGCCGTGCCATCCTATTGGCGGAGCGTGGGACCGAGAGCCAGGTACCTGAGGTTCGAGTGTCGCGGGGAGATTGGTTTACTTGGCCGCGCCTCGGGTTCGCCATACCCGTCTTTGCCACGCTCCTCCTGGTCGTTTGCTACCAGAACTTCGTGACCATTCCCCGGCTGAAGACCATGTCCGCGGCCAATGTTGGACTACAAGGTGATTTAGTTTCGCTGATTGGAGCGAATTCCCGAGGCGGGAACCCGACCACGATCCAGATCCACCAAACCAAGCCGGCAATCCTGGAAGTGGACGTCCCCACTACGAGCCAATTCAGCGGCTATCTGTGCCGGCTGCAAAATCAGGCCGGGGTATCCGTCTATGAGGATCGCATCTCCTCTGCCGACGCAAAGAAAACCTTGTACCTGATCGTGCCGCAGGGCAAACTGCAGCCGGGGAAATATGATTTGGTGATCTTCGGACAAGGCGCATCCAAATCCGGAGCATCAGCGCAAACCGAGATCGAGCACTTGGCATTCGAGGTTGCAATTCTTCCTTAGATTCGTAACGTTTTTAAACCCCCAAATGAGGTGTCCCGATGAGCGACACAGCGCGCAAAATGTTCTTCTACAACGGCAACGCCCACGCATTCAGTGGACATTTTCACCGCCCTGTTGAACGCCTGATTGAAGTGCAAGCGGCAGCGACGCTGCCGACGGCGGGCGGTTTCGGAACCTCGCGCGTGGAGAATTTTCGATTCAACGAGTTGGTGTCGTTCAAAGCGGCCTATTCCTATGTCTCGGGCAGCGAGCAGAAGGAGAAGGACAAGACTTTTTACACGACCTTGGTAACGACGACGGTGGAGGGCTTGAATATCCTTGACGTTGTGACGGCGGACAAAGTCGTGGCGAGAATCTCAGGCAGCTATGAATTCTACGAGGAAGAGCCGCGAATTCTGTTTATCGGCAGCAAATTTGAAAATCTGCAGGTCGCCGGGTGCCCCGTCAAAGTGGAACTCGATCACGAATTCTTCCTGAATCTGGATACGTTCGCCGGCATTCGAAAAGAGTTTGCAAGTAATGCCGAATTCCGCAAAATAGCGGAAGATCCCTTTCAATCGGGAGACAAGCAGAAGCAGCCGGAAGCCCACGGGGGACTCCTTTGCTCGCTGGTGAAGGACATCCATACGGATTGCCCAGGAATCAAACGCCGGGGTCATGCGCTGGTTGTGCCAAGGTTTGGCACCGTCTATTTCGCGGAGGTCCTCGCTCAGCACAGCAAGCGCACGTTGACAATGATACGGTTGGAGCTAGGCTCTCCCGTATGCGGAACCGGAATCGTCGCACAGACCTCAGGAAACGGACATCACTTGCCATAGAACGGTTCTTGCTGTGCGCGCTGTTGCTAACGGCGGGGGCGTGTAAGGCCCCTGTCGTATTTTCTCCCGAACAGGTCTATCGGGACTCCTGGCTCAAGTTGAGGCAAGGTGACCTCGCGGGTGCAAACGCGGAGGCGGACTCTGCCCTCGGCCATTTCTCCACTCCCAACACCGATTGGTACTGGCGATTCACGGCCCTCAAGGCCGAGATTCTTGTTCGCCAGGGCTTCATGCAGGAATCGTTGGCGCTTCTGAAACCCGATCTCCCTTCCTCGTTGGCCGCGAGTGACGTGGCTGTCTGGCGGAAACTGACCCAGGGCATGGCGAGCGCTTACCTGGTGCGGTTTGGCGAAGCCGAGAACTTCCTGCGCGAAGCCAAAGCGCTTGCGGAGGCTCACCATCCAGAGCTTTTGGGAGAGGTCGCCCTTAGAAAGGGCACGTTGGCCTCCTTGCAGGGAGACGCCAAATCTGCGGAGTCCGCGTACCGCGACGCCCTGCGCATGGCTCGCGAACAGAAAAATTCTTTCCTGGAAGTATCCGCGCTCGGCAATATGGGTCTCGTATCGACACAGCAAGAGCAATACGACGAGGCTATCGAGTGGAATGATCAGGCTTTGCCTTTGTCGCGATCTGTGGGTGCAAAAGACCTGGAGTCCTATATTCTCGGCAATCTGGGGTGGGGCTACTTTGAGATCGGCGATTACGAAAAAGCCCTCGAGTTTCTGGAACAAGCGGAATCGTCTTCCAGGGCCGCGGGTTATGTTGCCGCTGAAGTCGATTGGCTCATTGAGATTGGCGGCGTGGAGTACTACCTGCACGATTACGCAGGCTCCGAGAGGGAATCGCAAACGGCTCTGGAGCTGGCGCGCAAGCTCGACGAGAAAGCGGAAATTAAAGATTGTCTCGATAATCTTTCCAGTGTCGCACTCAGGCGAAAGCAATTCGATTTGGCCGAAAGATATATCAGCGAAGCGCTCGCGGTTTCCCGAGCAAGCAAGGATCGCTCGGGTGAGCTCGCTTCCATGCTCATTCAGGGTCGCCTAGAAAGTGACCGGCACAACTACCGCCAGGCCGAAGAACTCCTGCAAACCGTTGTTCAGGATCCAGCCGCCGGAGCATCCCTTCGATGGGAGGCGCAGGCCAGGCTGGCCGGCGTCTATGCGAACGCGAACCTTACGGCCAAAGCTGAGCAGGAATACCGCCAGTCGATCGGAACGATTGAGAAAGCACGCACTTCGATCAAAGATGAAGAACTTCGGGCGCCGTTTCTTTCGAATGCCATTGAGTTCTATGACGACTACATCGCTTTCTTGATTGCACACCAAAGGATTCGCGACGCCTTGCAAGTGGCTGAACTGAGCCGCGCCAGAACTCTCGCCGAAGGACTAAAGACCGGCTCGAACGCGATATCGCTCACGGCAAGCAGGTTTAACCCAGAGCAGATCGCCCGCCGTTCGAACGCAGTGCTTTTGTTTTATTGGATGGGACAAGAACATTCTTATCTGTGGATCATTACGCCACGAACAGTGAATTGCATGCCGCTGCCCTCGGAGGTGGAGATAAATGCAGTTGTTAAGTCGTATCGCGACGCGATCCTGGCCGGGCGTGACGTGCTCGAAAATGCAAATCCGGAAGGCCAAAAACTCTATTCCATCCTTGTTGAACCTGCGAAGAAGCTAATTCCGCAAGGTTCACGCGTGATCCTGTTCCCGGATGCAAGCCTCTATGGCCTTAATTTTGAATCATTACTTGTTCCCGAGCCGACGCCGCACTTCTGGATTGACGACGTCACGCTGACGACTGCCAGCTCCTTGACTCTTCTGGCAGCCGCCACAACGCAGCCAGTTCCGAAAGATGCCCGTCTGCTGCTTATCGGGGATGCCGCGCAATCTACGCCGGAGTTTCCGGCGCTGCGCCAAGCGGCGGCTGAGATTGGACGCGTCGAACAATACTTCCCTCCTTCCCGGCGAGAGGTTCTCACCGGCCCGAAAGCCACTCGGACGGCTTTCCTGGCCAGCGAGCCGGGGAAATTTGCCTACGTGCATTTTGTAACTCATGGCACCGCGAGCCGCGCTCATCCGCTCGATTCTGCCGTGATCCTTAGCCCGGAGGGCGAATCGTCCAAACTGTACGCGCGTGACATCGTGAAACAAAGGCTCGCCGCATATCTGGTTACGATCTCCGCCTGCAACGGCTCTGGTATCCGTGCATATTCCGGCGAGGGCCTGGTTGGCCTGTCCTGGGCGTTCTTGCGTGCCGGCGCTCACAACGTCATTGCCGCACTTTGGGATGTGAATGACACCTCTACGCCACAGTTGATGGACAAACTCTACGAGGAATTGGCGCGTGGCCGCGATCCCGCCACGGCCCTTCGCGCCGCAAAGTTGTCGCTCCTGCACTCCGACAGCGTCTACAAGAAACCCTTCTACTGGGCGCCGTTCCAGCTATACACCGGCTCCTGACGGCGAAGGCACCTTCCCCTCTCGTCGTGGTCTAGCGCTCGCAAACCAATTCCAAAGTCAGAACCAAGAGCACCAAGAAAGTGAACGTAGCGCCGCGTCTCGAGTTATCCGAGATGCGAAACACGCTATTGCGACCACCTGTACCAACGGGCGGTTTCCGACGAAACACAGGAGTTCACGCGAGTTCTCGACGCGCGCATCGACCGATCATACAGTTGGAAAAACGGGTCCCAGAATCCTCATCGATCGCCGGGCGCAGGATTGAGCGGGCACCGACAAGGTCCCGTTGTCATCGCCGCGCGGTGAATCGTCACGCTTAGGAGAAGATCATGATCATTCGAAAGCTTTCGCGGATAGACGGTCGGGGCCTGTGGCCGGCGGTGGCGTTGATGGCCTTGGCTTTTGCGTGCCCGCAGGCGACGCGAGCCGGTGGCGTGGTCACGGTTTGTAATGAACCGGGGTTGAAAGCGGCGCTGTTTGGCGGCGGCACGGTAACGTTCAGCTGCAGCGGGACGATCACGGTGCTGGGCGGCACCATTACCATTTCGCAGAACACCACGATTGACGGGACCGGGCACGACATAACCATCAGCGGCGGCGGAAAGATCCAGCTATTCGTGGTCAATTCCGAGCGCACCCTCAACCTGAAGAACCTTACGGTCGCCGACGCCTTCAACGGCACCGGTAACGGCGGGGGCGTGCTCAACAACGGAACCCTGAATGTCACCAACAGCACCTTTCGGGGCAACACCTCTCAGGTCACGAACGGCGCTCCTGGTGGCAACGGCGGCGGCATCTACAACAATGGGTCTCTGACCGTCACCAACAGCACCTTCCAGGGCAACTCCGCGTCCGGCTTTTCGCAATTTTCCATCACCGGCCAAGGCGGCGCTATCTTTAACAATAACGACGCGACCATCACCAACAGCAGCTTCCACAACAATTCCGCCAACAGCGGCGGCGCTATCTTCACGGGCTCGTCGAATGAAGGTGGGTTGCTGGTGGTGGACAACAGCGCTTTCTACAGCAACCAGATCACCGCCACGTCCGCCGACGGGCCGGGCCTTGGAGGGGGCGGCGGCATTTTCAACCAGGGGTTCATCACCGTGGTGACCAACAGCACGTTCTTTGGCAACGGAGGAACAGGAGCCACGGGCGGCAACATCTACAACTGCTGTAACAACAGAGGAACCGCGCTCCTGGACAACGACACCCTCGCAGGCGGAATCGCTGCCACCGGACAAGGCGGCAATGTCAGCAACATCAATGGCCAAGAGGAGCCGGGGACGCTGTTTCTGGAAAATACCATCCTGGCAAACGCCTCCAGTGGTCTGAACTGCGACGGCTCGATGACCGACCTTGGCGGAAACCTGCGCTGGCCAACCAGCGACTCCACGTGCATCGGATCGTACGGCGATCCAAAGCTCGGGACGTTACAGAATAACGGTGGTCCCACGGAGACGATGGCTCTCGAGACAGGCAGCGCCGCGATCAACACGGCAATCGAGAAATTCTGTCCCCCGACCGACCAACGCGGGGTCATCCGTCCACAAGGTCCTCAATGCGATATCGGGGCTTTCGAGTTCAGTACCGCAAGATTGCAGGGAGTGGGAGTGATCGTCCACTTGAACTCCTTCGTGGAGAGCCTGCTCTCGGAAGCGGCGTCGAGCAGGTTGCGCGATAGCGTGATCACGCCACTGAGACTTTCCCTGGATCCGGACCTGTGGCCTGGAAGCGACGGCAACCACGTCAGCGGCGGCGAGGTCTTCACCCTGCAACGCGCTGCGGTGGAAACCCTGAGCGGGCTCATCGTCGATCCCACCCAGCTCGATTACATCAATAACCTGGTGATGGCCGACCGCACCCTGGCGCTGGTGGCCATCAACGATAAAGGCTGCGCCGCGACTCCTGCTCCTCCAGGTCCGAATGCGCTCCCACCGGGCCCGTGCGCGCTGGCCGATGCGGAAGTGGCCGCCGGGGACACCCGCGCCGGAATGGGGGACTACGCCGAAGCCATTGGTCACTATCTGAATGCGTGGCGCCTCACGAATCAGTGATGCGAGCGAGCTTGGCGTCGCTATTCAGAAACGAGACTCCGAGCGAGGACGAGATCCTGACCGTTCATTTTGTTCCTGGACCCTGGTCTGCGTCCGGAGCCATGCCCGTGGGATAGAGATCCGGGAGCGGCTTGGTCTGCTGGTCGCGCAGCTCCGGATGAGGTAAAGGCTTCCGCGGGATCATTTTGTCGCGCATCGCGGCGTTGTAGACGAAGATGGCTTCCACAACCGCGATCTGCTTCAGGTCCGCAGGCTGCAGGCGCTCATAGGTATCCATATTGGAATGGTGGGTACGCGTCTCGTAGTCCATGGGATCCTGGATGAACTGGAAACCGGGGATGCCGACGGCATCGAACGACAAGTGGTCTGTGCCGCCCGTGTTCCGATTGGTGATGGTGGTTACGCCGAGGTCCCTGAGCGGAGCCATCCATTGCTCAAAGATTTTGTCCACCGCGGAATTTCCCTGGGTGTAGATGCCTCGTATTCTGCCCGTGCCGTTGTCCACGTTGAAATAGGCGGAGATGAATCTTTGTTCGGGCTTGAGGTTAAGCGGCCCGGCCGCCTTCCTCAGGAATTCCGGCAGCGCCAGCTGATCGGGAGCGACGGAGAGCGGGAAACTTCCAAAATGTTGGTTTGCGTAACCCTTGCTGCCGAACATTCCTTCTTCTTCCCCGGACCATAACGCGATGCGGATGGTTCGCCGCGGCTTGATCTTGAGCGCATTCAGGATACGCATAACCTCGATCGCCACGATCGAGCCCGCTCCGTTATCGGTAGCGCCAGTACCCGAGATCCAGCTATCCAGGTGACCTCCAACCATGACGACCTCGTCCTTCAGTTTGGGATCGGTTCCGGGAATTTCGGCAATGGTGTCGAAGCCGTGCTCGTGGTCTCCAGTGAACTTGGTTTCGACGTTCATCTCGATCGAGACGGGAACGTGGTTCTCGAGCAACCGAAAGACGCGGCCGTAGCTCTCAATCTGGGTAACCACTACGGGAAAGGACACAGCCGTCTCGCGGTGATACGGAGTCCGGCCGAGTGCGGCGCCGTTGTCGTCAAAGAGGATCCCGGTGCCTCCGCCGTTCTTGGCGTCGCGGCTGGATACGATGACGCCCGCGACCTTTTCCTCGGTGAGGAACGGAAGGAGCTTACTCGTAAGCTTTGTGCGCTTGAGATAGCGTTCGATGCGCGCTTGCGAATCCGCGTCCGCACCGTCTAGCGGAAGGGACTCTAGATCCTGCAGGTCCTTGTCGGTGTATCGCTCAAAGAAAGGCTTGTCGGGTACCGGCACACCGCGCATTGCGCCGAGCAAGACAATCTTCCCGGAAAGTTTGCCCTTGTATTTGGCGATGTCGCTTTCGTCGTTGATCACCACGGAGATGGCCTGTGCGGTCACGGGCCCGTTGGTGGAGGGCGACCAGGGTGTGGCTTGGGCCAGGAAGACGGCGGTGTCGGGTTCGGTCATACGAACCCAGGCGTTAAGCTGCTGCCAGCCCATGCCGAACTCGCCCCAGTCTTCCAGGTGCGCGTTGACGCAGCCCATCTTGGTGAGCTGGTCGCGCGTCCACGCGTTGGCCTTGGCCATATTGGGCGAGCCGGTGAGGCGCGGGCCGATGCCGTCGGCGAGGCCTCCGGCGTAGTCCATCACATGCGAGTGCTGCAGGCCTTCCTCACGAATGGCGTTGTAGGCGTTAAGGTCAAGCGACTCGGTGGCGGGTTGCTGCATCTGCGAGTCATTCCAGCCCGCCGGCTGCTCGTCGGCGATTTTATCGGACTTCTTGTCGCTTGCGTCGGACAAAGCTGCACCCGCCGCGAACACCACTGCCGCGGCGAGATACAGGGCGCGTCTGGGAACCATGAACATAGCCTCCTAATGGGAGCCGCATCCTAGCACGGACTGCTCACTTCCCGTTCCGATGCTGAGTACTAGAACGACGGTCGCGTCCCCATCTCCACGTAGCCGAGGCTCTTTAGCATTGTCGGGTGGTCAGCTTGCTTCCCCGACGATTCCCTGCTCGTGGGCCCTCTGCTTCCCAAAACGGAACTCCGGCCCGAGGAATTCAATCGGTTTGGCGTTATCATGCAACGTACTTGAGGAGCCTAGCCGTGGTCCACGTCCAAACGAAAAACCTTCGCACTCTCGGCCAGAAAGCCGCGCTTCCCATTTTCATGCTCGCTGTTGCCGCAATTCTTTTCTCCGCTCCCTTGCTCGCCGCCGACAAGTCCACCGCCCCTCAACTCATCGCACTCGCCCAATCCAATAGCCCCGCGCTTCACGACGCCATCCTCGCGACTTTCGACCCAGCCGACGTCAGCAAAGGCATCGCCTGGATCGGCCGCGGGCCCGATTTTTTCTTCGCGGTCCAGGCTCGGTCAAAACCGGCCCTCGTCATCGACGATGGTCCCGGACCCGAAACCCGCCAGTTCGCCAAATCCGATCTCTGGTATGCCATTGCACGCATCGAACCGCTTGGCAAACTGCACTCCTTCCACTATGTCGTCGATGGGCAGAAATTCGGTGGACGCCTCGATCTTCCGGCGTTCGCTCCTGATTCCTACCAGCAAGCCGGCGTTCCCTCCGGCAAACTCTCAGAAAAAATCATCCACACCAGCAAGAGCTACGACGGAATGAAAAGCGACTACTGGATCTATGTTCCCGGCCAGTACGATCCCAGCACTCCAGCTGCGCTCATGGTTTTTCAGGATGGCGAGTGGTATCTCGATCGCAACGGCAACAACCTGGCGCTCAACGTCATCGACAACCTGATCGTGCAGAAGAAAATTCCCGTGATGATCGCCGTGTTCATCAATCCCGGCGACATCAGCGGCTCTCCCGGGACGCCGACCTTCACGTTCGTGAAAGCCTATTCGGACAAGTGGCAGCGCACCCTGAAAGACTCCATGCGCAGTACGTTGTACGACACCGTAAGCGACCGCTATCCGCGTTTCCTGCGCGATGAAGTCCTGGCCGAAGTCGCCGCCAAGTACAACATCCGCAAGGACGCTTATAGCCACGCCATCACGGGCCTGTCTTCTGGCGGCATCTGTTCGTTCAACGCCGCATGGCAGATGCCCGACCAGTTCAGCCGCGTAATCTCCTGGATCGGCAGCTTCGCCAGCATTCAATGGAAGGAAGATCCGGCGAATCCCGACGGCGGCCAGGATTATCCCGAAAAGGTTCTGCGCGAACCCAAGCGCAACATCCGCGTCTGGCTCCAGGACGGTGCTGAGGACCAGGAACAATATCGCTACGGTAGCTGGCCGCTAACCAACATCCGCATGGCTAACGCGCTCAAAATAAAAGACTACGACTTTCACTTCAGCTTCGGGAAGGGCACGCACAATTCTGGGCACGGGGCGGCCGAATTCCCTGCGGAGATGACCTGGCTATGGCGCGACTACGACCCCGGCAAAACGAACCAGAGCTTTGACCCCGACCCGGCCGAAAAATCCAAACCTGCATTCCGTGTATCCATTACCAACCGCGAAGCCGAGTAGCGGCCCACCGGCAATTGCGTGACGCGCATTTCGAAGCGCGCGGACGCAAGGGAACCTGTCGAGACGCGCCGAAGCCGCTACTGCCCGGTAAATAATGGCAACAAAGGACTTAGAGGCGCCGTGAGCAAGCGCGGGACAACATGGATGTCATTGATTCTAGGGCGTTCTGGCGACGCTTTTGGATGCAACGGACGCGCAGAACGAGGAAGTTCGTAGTATTACCTTAAGATACTATAGAATAACAGTTATTACAGTCAAGGGAGTCACGCCGGCGCCAGCCCCGGGGACAAGGATTCCTATTGAGTCTGAATCCAGGAACCAACCTGGCGATCGAGGACGTCGAGCGGGACCGATCCGTTCTGAAGTACGGCGTCGTGGAACGTGCGCACGTCGAACCTGGGGCCAAGCTTTTTCTCTGCCGCCGTGCGCAACTCCCTTATTTTCAGTTGACCCAGCTTGTAAGCCAGCGCTTGTCCCGGCCAAACGATGTAGCGGTCCACTTCGACGGTAATGTCCTGGTCGGTCTTCCCGGTGTTGTCTTTGAAGAATTGAATCGCCTGGTCGCGCGTCCAACCCATCGAGTGCATCCCGGTATCGACTACCAGGCGTATGGCGCGCCACATCTCGTAGGTGAGCTGACCGAATTTCGAATACGGATCTTTCAACAAGCCAACCTCTTCGCCGAGGCTCTCCGAGTACAGCGCCCAGCCTTCCACGAACGCCGAGTACCCCACTTGCTTCCGGAATTCCGGCACGTTCTCCATCTCCTGCCCCAGGGAAAGCTGCAAGTGATGCCCCGGCACCGCCTCGTGCAAGGAAAGGGACTCCATCTCCCACTTCGGGCGAGCGTGCAGATTGTAGGTATTCACGAAATAGCAGCCCGGCCTTCCTACCGCCGGCGACCCCTGCTGGTAATATGCGGTGGTCTGCGAAGGCGCCTTAAAGGAAGGTATCTCGCAAACGCCATAGGGCAGGCGCGGCAGCTTGCCGAACTCGTGGGCCAGTTCCGGATCGATTTTTTTCACGATGATCCGGTACCCGTTCACCAGATCTTCCGGCTTGTCGTAGTAAAACTGCGGATCGGTGCGCAAGAACTCCGTGAAGTCGTGAAAGCTTCCCTTGAAATTGGTCGAGGCGATGACCTTGTCCATTTCCGTGCGAATTCGCTTCACTTCCGATAAGCCGATTTCGTGAATTTGCGGCGGCGTCAAATCCGTCGTGGTCTGCCATTTCACGTGGAACGCGTATGCTGGCCCTCCATTCGGCAGAGCGCTAGCCGCAATGTTTGCGCGGCACGCCGGCAGATATGTCGTAGCGACGTAGTCGTGCAATTTCTGAAACGCAGGTGCCAGGGAGCTGGTGTAAATCTTCTTGGCGTGCTCGGTCAAACGCGCGCGATCTGGGTCGGAAAATGCGCTCGGAAATTCCGTGAACGGTTGCAGTAGCGCGCTGGCCATCGGATCGGCGGGAATCAGGTCGGCGATCTGCTTGGGCACGTCGCGCATGGTGACTTTCGGCGGCGTGTATCCGCGCTGCAATCCCTCCTGCAACAGCGCGATTTGCTGTTCGACGTGTATGGGTAACGTCTTCATTCGTTCCAGAATAATTTCGTACTCCGCAACGCTGTGGTGTGGCGTGCTCTCTAAAGTGTCCGCAGCGCCCTGCTGGATCCCTTCCATCTGGTTCAACGGCATCCACAGGCTGCGCGGCACGACGAAGCGAAATGGCATCGGATCATCGCCGTACTGTAATCCATGCTCCGATGTCTCCAGCAGTTGCGAATACAGATCGAAATTTAGTTTTTGGCTTTCCGGCAACGAGTCGCGACGAATTTCCTTCAACGCCGCAATTGCCTCGGCGAGATGCTTTTTTCGTTTATCAATTCCAGACGGCGAATCATCGGTCCAGCGGGCGTTCTGCCCGGGAAAACCGACCTGGGTCGCGACTTCTGGATACTCCTCCATCCACCGTTTCCAGTCGGCGTCAAGATAGGTCTGGAACTTTCGCGTTTCGTCGGTCTGGGCATCCACCGACGCAGAGGCATTCGTGGGACCAAGGATCACCATCGGCAAAATCAGCAGTGTGCTACTCAAACCCATCGCCACCATAGCGAGCACTCGCATCACGCATTCCTCCTGGCCGCCACAAAACCTTTATCGCGTTCCCGCGCGAGCATCACGATCAGCCGCGCCGTCTCTTCCACATCCATGGCTGTGTTGTCCACGATCACCGCGTCCGCAGCGCGGACCAGTGGCGAGACCTTGCGCTCGCGATCGCGCTGGTCGCGCTGGCGCACTTCTTCAAGCACCTGGAACACCGTCAAATCGTCGCCTTTTTCCTGGTGCTCCTTCCAGCGGCGTTCCGCGCGCACTTCCGGCGAAGCATCCAGAAAAATCTTCAGTTCGGCATTCGGAAAAACGACCGTGCCGATGTCGCGCCCTTCCATCACCACGCCGCCGCCCGCGCCGGCACGTTGCTGCTCGGCCACGAGCACGTGGCGCACGCCCGCGATGGTGGCCAAGAGCGACGCCGCCTGCGCTACTTCGCCGGTGCGAATCGCGTCGGTGACATCCGCGCCATCCAGGAAGACGTCGTTCTTCGAGCCGGCTCGCTCTTGCTCGGGCGTCGGCGGTTTTAGCTCGATGTGCGTTTCGGCGGCCAGTTTCTCGAGTTGGCCTTCGTCTCCGAGAGAGATGTGGCGCTGCAGCGCTTTCAACGCCAGAGCGCGATACATGGCGCCGCTGTCGAGATACAGGTATTCGAGAACGGCGGCGACGCGGCGGGCTACGCTGCTTTTTCCGGAGCCTGCTGGGCCGTCAATGGCGATGGTTAATTTGGGCATTCGTCGCTGAAGAATCGAGATACTTTACTACGGATTGCGGCGAGCCGGTGGGGCTGCGCGCTCATTCCGGGTCTGGGCCGCCGGGCCGAAAGCCCGCGACTACATTGGCGCTGCGTTCGCGCCCCTTGCTGTCGATCTGCGCCGAGTAAGTTTCGACTTTGACCTGTCGACTGTCGACTTCCTAGAAACCCATGATGTTGTAGCCGCAATCAACGTAGATGGTTTCGCCGGTGATGCCGGAACCGCCGTCGGAAAGCAGGAATGCGGCGGTCGCGCCGACTTCGGCTGGGTCTACGTTGCGCTTTAACGGCGCTCGCTCGACCTGCGTTTTTAGCATTTCGCCAAAATTAGATATTCCGCGCGAGGCTAGCGACTTGATCGGCCCCGCGGAAATAGCATTCACGCGAATGCCTTTTGGCCCAAGACCGTCAGCCAGGTAGCGCACGGTGGCTTCCAGAGCGGCTTTGGCGACGCCCATCACGTTGTATCGTGGGACGACTTTTTCCGCGCCGTAGTACGTGAGCGTCACAATACTGCCGCCCGAGGTCATCAAGGGCAGGGCGCCGCGCGCCACGGCGATCAGCGAATACACACTGATGTCGTTGGCGATGCGGAATCCTTCGCGCGTGGTGTTGACGAAGTCGCCTTTCAGATCGGCGTCTGGAGCAAAGCCGATGCTGTGCACGAGTCCGTACAGGACGCCGTATTTTTCTTTCAGCTCATCGAACAGTTTCGCAAGCTGATCGTCTTGCGTGACATCGCACATGAATCCCGAGGCGCCTGGCAAATCGGCGATGAGGTCTTTAGCTTCGAGCTCCAAGCGTTGATTTTGGTAAGTAATTGCCAGTTGCCAGCCGGCCTGCTGCAGTTTCTGCGCGATCGCCCAAGCGATGCTGCGCTTGTTGGCCAGCCCGAAAATCACTGCCGTCTTTTGTGCTTCGCTCATCCACTCGTCTCCATAAAGATCGTCCTGCATTCCATCAACGTTTCCATGATGCCCACCCAGCACACCACCGCGTTGTCACGCGACCCAAGCCAGCGCCAACCGGTCGACTGAGATCCTTCGGCCATGCTCGTCGCGTAGCCTCAGGATCAGCTAGGCGTAAGGACGATCGCTTAAATCCGGTGAAAGGCGCGCTCGATTTCTTTTACCGAATAGCGCAACACTACTGGCCGACCGTGCGGGCAGCTCATCGGACAGTCGGTCTTGGCCAACGCGCCGAGTAGCCATTCCATTTTAGTTAGATCGAGTGGCATGTTCACTTTGATTGCTGCGTGACATGCGGTGGACGCGGCGATTTTCGCTTGTAGCGTTTCGATGGAGATGGCCGCGTTTTCGCGCTCGATACCGTCGAGGATTTCGGTGAGCAGCTTTTCCGCGTCGGCGTTGGCCACGCCGGCGGGAACGGCTTGGATCGCTACGCTTCGCGGACCCATCGGTTCGACTTCGAAACCGTTCCCCGAGAGTTCTTCCGCGATTTTTTCGTAGATTATGAGTTGGCGCGGGGAAAGTTCGAGAACCATGGGCATCAGCATGCGCTGGCTTTCGACTTTGCCGGCGCGGCGGGCGTCCAAATGCTGCTCGAAAAGAACGCGCTCGTGGGCTACGTGTTGGTCTACGATCCATAATCCTTCGGCGTTTACCGCGATGATGAAACTTGCGCTGACCTGGCCCAGCGGCTTTAGGTCTGTGATTTCGTCGGGGTGCGGGAGGCGCGCCGGAGAATCGCTAGTGGCAGCACCGAAATTGGCGGCCCAGTTTGAATCGGCATGGTCGGCGGAAGCCGGCGTTACCAGTGCGGCGCCGCCGAAGGAGGTTCCCGAATCGAAGGAAAATCGCTGAAGGACCGGGCGCTGGGGCGCGCCGGTCAGATCGAAGCCGCCGTCCGAGCCGGCGCCGCAGCCCAAGCCGATTTCTTCCAGCGCGGGGATGATGGCTCGAGGCACTCCGATGCCATTGCCGGGCGTGACGGGTGGCGCGCCGATCACCGAACTCGCCGAGTCTGCTCCATTGTTCGAAGTTAGAGACGGCGCGCCGGTGCCCGCGGCGGCCGCGAAGCTGGCGATCGGCCTGGCTCCCATGAGTACCTGGCGAATCGCATCGCGGGTGAAATCGTGGACGAATTGGGAGCGGCGGAAACGGACTTCGATCTTGGCGGGATGCACGTTGACGTCGACTTCGTCGTAGGGCATCTCGAGAAACAGAAGGGTCGCGGGGAAAACGTTGCCGGGTAGGATGTTGCGGTAGGCTTCGTGAATGGCGTGCAGGATCAGGCGGTCGCGTACGAGGCGACGGTTTACGAAAACATAGATGCCGTTGCGGTTGGGGCGCTGCACTTCGGGGCGCGAGGTGAAACCGTATACGCGGATGCGCGCGTTCTCTTCACTGGCCTCGAGTTCGGGTTCGGTGATGGCGGCTCGAAATGGTGCCGAGACCGTGGGGATTTCCACCAGTTCATCGAGCGCTTGTTTGCCAAAGAGTTGGTACACGCGATCGGCCAGCCGCTCGACCGGCGCGCAATCGACAACTTGCTGCGTCGGCGTGGTGAAAACGAATTGTTTGCCGGGATTGGCGAGCGCGTAGTGTGTGACGAGCGAGGCGATGTGCCCGAGTTCCGTGGTTTCCGATTTCAGGAATTTTCGGCGGGCGGGAACACTGTAAAAGAGATCCGCGACGCTGACGGCGGTTCCCGCAGGCAGGCCTGCGGATCTTACGCCGACCAGTTTTCCCCCGGCGAACTCGACGCGCGTGCCTTCAGGTTCTGCGGCGTCTCGCGTTTCGAGCAGTAGGCGCGAGACCGCGGCGATGGTTGGCATCGCTTCGCCGCGGAAACCCAGCGTGGCGATGGACATCAAGTCGTCGGCGGACTTGAGTTTGCTGGTGGCGTGACGCTCGAAGGCGAGCAGCGCGTCGTCGTGGGTCATGCCGTGGCCGTCGTCGATGACGCGGATCATGCGCTTGCCCCCGGCTTCGACTTCAACGCGGATGGCCTTCGCGCCGGCGTCCAGCGCGTTCTCCAACAGTTCTTTCACGACGGAGGCTGGGCGCTCGACGACTTCACCCGCAGCGATGCGGTTGGCGACTGCTTCCGGGAGTATGCGAATGCGACTCATCTGGTTCGGCGCGTCCGAGGCCTCTCGGCGGGGATTTCCTTATCTCGCTTCCTTTTTCGGACAGACAGCATCAAGAAAACTCCCGGGATAATCATACAGGTCCGCCAACAGATCGAAAAAACTCGTAGCTCCCAGTTGGAAACGTTTTCCCGATTTGTTGACGCCATTGCCGCATCAGCAAGCACGGTTGCAAGTATGACGAAAAAACGAGGAGTCATTCTTGCGATATGGCCAAGCCATCACGCACAAAAACACAGCTACTATCACGCAAGTTCGCATTGACGTTTCGCTTCGCACCTCATTCGCGGGCTCTCCGGCCGTAAGGATATCATTCGCCGGTGGCCTTGGCTTCGGTCTTCAGGGCGATGCCGAGGTTGTCGAGCTGGTCTTTGTCGACTTCGGAGGGTGATTCGGCCATCAGGTCTTGAGCTTGCGTGGTTTTTGCGAACGCGATTACTTCGCGGATGGACTTTTCGTTGGCCAGCAGCATTACGACTCGATCCAGGCCTAGAGCTATTCCACCATGTGGTGGCGTGCCGTAGGTCAGGGCATCGAGGAAGAAGCCGAAGCGGCGGCGGGTTTGTTCTTCGGTCAGGCCCAGGGCTTTAAGAAGACGGGCTTGAATGTCCTGGCGGTGGATTCTTATGCTGCCGGAGCCTAGCTCTACTCCATTTAGGACCAGGTCGTAGCCTTTAGAGCGGACTTCCCACGGGGCGGTTTCTAGTTTTTCGAGGTCTTCTTCGACTATGCCGGTGAATGGGTGTTGGGCGCTGACCCAGGTTTTGTCGTAGGGGCTCCATTCGAAGAGCGGGAAGCCGGTTAGCCAGAGAAATTTCCATTGCGATTTGTCGATTATGTTCAGAGCTTCGGCTAGTTGGAGGCGGAGTTGACCCGCTACCAGGGCGGCGGCTTCGGTGCCTTTGATTTGCGTTTTGGCGGAGACCGCCACTACGAGGTCGCCTGGTTTTGCCGCAGTCAGTTCGCAGAGCTTCATTACATTCAGCCCACCGATCAGCTTCTCAACCGATGAGCTTATGTTCTTCAGGTTCTCAATTTTCACGAAGTAGGCGCCTTGGGCTCCGGCGGATTTCGCTTTTTCCGCTAGCTCGTCGAGTTGCTTGCGCGAATAGCTTGCTGCGCCTGGAGCGGCGAAGGCGAAGACGTTGCCTTCGATCTGCAACTTTTCTTTTGCTTCCTGAGGGAAACAGTCAGTGACTTCGTGCAACTCCATGCCGAAGCGCAGGTCGGGTTTGTCGCTGCCGTATTTGCGGACGGCGTCTTTGTAGAGCATGTGCGGGAACGCGGCGGTTGCTTTGACTCCGGCTACCGCGCAAGCTCGCACCATCACTTGCTCGATCACGTGGAAGATGTCTTCCTGTCGTGGAAACGACATCTCGACGTCGAGCTGCGTGAACTCGGGCTGGCGGTCGGCGCGCAAGTCTTCGTCGCGAAAACATTTTACGATTTGAAAATAGCGGTCGAGGCCGCCGATCATCAGGATTTGTTTGAAAATTTGCGGGGATTGCGGGAGCGCGTAGAACTGGCCGTGGTGGACGCGGCTGGGGACGAGATAGTCGCGTGCGCCTTCGGGGGTGGAGCGCGTGAGCATGGGGGTTTCGATTTCTAGGAAGCCCATTTCGTCCATCGTCTTGCGGATTTCCAGCAGGATTTTGTGCCGCAAGGCGAGATTGGCGTGCTGTCGGGGCCGGCGCAGGTCGAGGTAACGGTAGCGCAAGCGGGTTTCTTCGGCGGCATTAATTTCGTCTTCGATCTGGAACGGCGGCGTTTTTGCGTTGTTTAGGATGTGGAGTTTGCCGGCGATGATTTCGATCTCGCCGGTGGCCAGGCCGGGATTTACTTTTTGGCGTGCGATTACCTTGCCTTCGACCGCTACGACGTATTCGCTGCGGACGTGTTCGGCTTTGGCGTGGGCTTCGGGTTGGGTTTCTTTGTTGAACACGACCTGGACGATGCCGGTGCGGTCGCGGACGTCGAGGAAGAGGAGATTGCCGAGGTCGCGGCGTTTGGCTACCCAGCCGAGCACGGTGGCGTCTTTGCCGGCGTCGGCGGCGCGCAGGGCACCGCAGTAGTGGGTACGCTTTAGATTGCCTAGAAAATCGAGCACTGTCTTTGCTCCCGTGTGGTACGGACTTTAGTCTGTGCGCTTGCCGCGACGTTGCGTTTTCTGGCGCGTTGTCATCGAAACCCCACCCGCTTGACCCCTTCGAAGCTCAGGGTAAAAGAGGGCGGCTACAGGTGCCGCACCAGCGCATCGCTCATATTGTACGTTGAGATCCTTCGGCTATGCTTGTCGCATGGCCTCAAGATGACAATTTTCCTGCTTCGGCGAAACCCGGCACTGGCGCCGCCATCCTGCTGCTAGGCCATCAGAGAAGTACGCAGGTGCTCGATTATTTCTGGCTCCGGCAGTTTTATTTGCGCGCCATCGTCTAGCGTTTTCAGCGTCCAGAGCCCTTCGGTGACTTCGTTTTCGCCCAGAATCAAAGCGAATTTTGCGCCTAGCTTGTCGGCTTGGCCCAGGGCTTTGCCGAATTTTTGCTCCGTCGGGGGTAATTCTACGCTGAAGCCGGCTTGGCGGAGGTCTCTTGCGGCGCGGACGGCAGTGGCGTACGTGTTTTGGCCCATCCAGGCGATGTAGACGTTTAGTGACTGGTGGCTGGCGGCGGGTGACCGATTGCGGCTTGCTTCGCTCGCGGACTTGGCTTGCTCTTGCAGCGAGAGGATCAAGCGGTCTTCGCCGATCGCGAAGCCGATACCTTTTGATGGCGGGCCGCCGAGGAGTTCGACCAGGCCGTCGTAGCGGCCGCCGCCGCAGACGGCGTTTTGCGAACCGAGGCCTTGGGCGGTGATTTCAAAGGTGGTGCGCATGTAATAGTCGAGGCCGCGGACCAGGCGCCAGTTTTCGCGGTAGATTACGCCGCGGAGTTGCAGTTGTTGTTTCACGGCGGCGTAGTGGGCGGCGCACTCGGCGCAGAGGTGGTCGGCAATGTGGGGGAGCGTGGCAATGATGGCTTGCTCGCTTTCGATTTTGGAGTCGAGGACGCGGAGCGGGTTGGTGTCGATGCGGCGCTGGGAGTCTGGGCCAAGCTGGTCTCTTACTTTGGTGAGCTCGGCGCGAAGCAGCTCTACGTAGGCTGGGCGGCAGTTTGGCGCGTTGTGGCCGATGGAATTGAGGTGCAGAGTTGTACCTTGCAGCGCAAGCTTTTCAAAAAAGGTCATCAACATTTCTATTAGTTCGGCGTCGATTGGCGGGGCGTCGCTGCCGCCGAGGACTTCGGCTCCGATTTGGTAGAACTGCCGATACCGGCCTTTTTGCGGGCGCTCGCGGCGGAACATGGGGCCGGTGTAGTAGAGCTTCACAGGCTGAGGCCACTGCTGAAGGTTGTTTTCGATGTACGCGCGACAAACGCTGGCAGTAGCTTCGGGGCGAAGGGTCAGACAATCGCCCAACTGGGCGGATTGTACCGCATGGTAAATTACCCTTATATATTCTCCGGCAAGCTTCTTGCTCTGAGGATTATCCAGAGAGGTTTCGGACAACGTCCCGGACTTATCCTTGAGTTCTTGTAATGCATGCTTGTGGGCCGGAGATTTCGAAAGTTCCTCGCCGTCCATGGCTCGTTCAAACTCTCTGATAAAGTCAGATACGTACCGCTTGTATGTGGTGAATTCTTCTTCATTTTTGAGCGGGTCGGGCCACGAGGTAACCAGGTCAGCGATAGAACCTAGTCGTGGCGTTGCGTTGTCCACAAACGAATACATCTCTTTTGAAACAATGTCGGTCTCGCCGCCGACAGCTCGCGCGAACAGCTCGGTAGGCTCAAAGATTGGTGGTCGGATTTCGCCGAAGTTGAAGGTGGCGAAGACTTCGCGGGCGGTTTGCTCGACATGATTCCAGAGGGCGGTTTCCGGCGGCAGCAAATCGCGGGTGCCTTTTATGGCTTGGAATTTGGATTTGTTGGCCATGGAAGAATTAAGCGAGATTCCTCCCTGCGCGGGCCGTTCCGTTCGGAATGACGGCGGTGCGACGGTTGGCGTCCGGGCGAGGACAGGCACCGCGTGCCGTGCCCTTACGAGTTTGCTTGCTCACTCTACGGGTTCCTCGCGGTAGATGTTTTTGTAGGCGACGTAGCGCTTGGCGTATTCGTCGATCGCGGCTTGATCGATGGGCGTCAGGGCGCGCTTGATTTTGCCGGGGTGGCCTACTACCAGGCTGTTGGGGGGGATTTCCGTGCGCTCGAGGATTAGCGTGCCTGCGGCTACGATGCTGCCTTCGCCGATTTTCACGCCGTTCAAGATGATGGAGCCCATGCCGATTAGGCAGCGATTCGCGATGTCGCAGCCGTGCAACGTCACGCTGTGACCTACCGTTACGTCGTCGCCGAGGATCAGCGGGTATTCGTCGCGCATTACGTGGAGGACCGAAGCATCCTGGATGTTGGTGCGGGCGCCGATGCGGATGTAGTTTACGTCGCCGCGGATGACCGTGCAGGGCCAGACGCTGGAGTCGTCGCCGATAACCACGTCGCCGATGATGACGGCTGCGGAGTCGATGTAGGCGGAGGCGGCGATTTCGGGGCGCTTGCCACGATAGGGTCGGATCATGCTGTCGTCAATTCCTTCCGAGAATTTATCACAGAGAGCACAGAATTCGCAGAGACGAACGGTCAATCAATGGTGACGGTTGGGCCTTGGGTCGTTGTGCCTAGTTCGGCTAGGCGGGCGGTTACGGCGTGGGCTACGCCGTACAAACTTTTCGCCACCGGGGAGTCCTTGCCTTGGGCGGCTACAGGTTTGCCGGTGTCGCCGCCGATGCGGATGCGCGGGTCGATTTCGATTTCGCCGAGGACGGGAACGCCGTATTCGCGGGCGGTCTTGGCGCCTTCGCCGTGGCCGAAGATGTCGATGGGCTTGTCGCAGTGGGGGCAGGTGAAGGTACTCATATTCTCGACCACCCCCAGGACTTCGACCTTGACCTGGCGGAACATCTCGATGGCTTTGCGAACGTCGGCGAGTGCAACGGTGGACGGCGTGGTGACGACGACAGCCCCCGTTACCGCTACCGTTTGGATCAACGTCAGCTGCACGTCGCCGGTGCCTGGAGGGAGATCGATCAGCAGATAATCCAGCTCGCCCCAGATTACGCTGCGCAGGAATTGCGTGATGATGCTGTGGAGCATCGGGCCGCGCCAGATCATGGGCTTGTCGCCAGGATTGAGCAGGCCCATGGAGATCATTTTTATGCCTTGGACTTCTACCGGATAAATGCGTTTTTCAGGTGTGGCGCGGGGTTCTTCGAGCGTGCCCAGCATGATGGGGACGTTGGGGCCGTAGACGTCGGCATCGAGCAGGCCGACTTTGTGGCCTAACTTGGATAGGGCCAGGGCTAGGTTTACGGCTACCGTGGTTTTGCCTACGCCGCCTTTGCCGCTGGCTACCGCTACTAGATTTTTTACGCCGGGGATCGGGTAACGCTCCGGCATTGGTTGGGCTGCTGGTCCTGGCGGCATTTTTCACCTCTCGACAGCTGACTGAACTTTGCGGATCGAATTTCCACGACGTTTTGTTCGGCGCTTGCTTGTCATCCTAAACCCCGCCCTCCGAAGAGGATGGCTGCAGTTTGGATTCATGATTTAGTCGATTGCACTGTGGTCCACCTCGTACTGCCAACCGAATGTCATCCTGAGCGTGGTGAAGGACCTCAACCTACGAGACAGGTAAATTGTATACGGGTTGTAGTGCTGCGCACCTGCACGGGACTACCGCGCCCACAGGAATATCGGCGGCGCTGTTCGCCCTGCCGGCATTCCATCATGCGTTGATGCCGTGGCATTTTTTGTATTTTTTGCCGGAGCCGCAGGGGCAGGGGTCGTTGCGGCCTACTTTCGCGGCGGCGCGGACCGGCTTTGGCGGTTCGGCTTGGGCAGCGCCGGTTTGATATTGCAGATCTTTTTGCTGACGTTGCTGCTTGCGGTCTAGCTGGCGGGCTACGTCGGGTAAACGTTGAGGCGCCGGCTCGGAAGCGCGGGCCGCGGCGCTGGCTACGGCAGCTTGCGTGTTGGACTGCGGCGGACGCGGGGGTTCCGGTCTAGGTTGCACGGCTTGGCCAGGTTGCTCGCCTTGCTGAATCTGGATGTGGTAGAGGTAGCGGATAGTCTCGTTGTCGATGCGCGCCATCATGTCTTCGAACAGAACGAAGGCTTCCTTTTTGAACTCGACGATCGGATCTTTCTGGGCGTAGCCGCGGAGGCCGATGCCCTCCTTGAGGTGGTCGAGGGAGAGGAGGTGGTCTTTCCACTGCGAATCGACGACGTCGAGAATAATACGGCGCTCGAGCCAGCGCATCAGGTCAGCGCCGAACTGCTTTTCTTTCTCTTCGTAGCGCTTGGTTACCGCTTCCGCGGTTGCGTCGGCGAGTTGGTCGTGGCTGAGCGCGCCTGGATCGGCGCCTGCGCCTTTGGCATCGACGCCGAACTGGCTGTTTACTTCAGCGAGGAATTGCGTGGTGTTCCACTGGTCGGGATGCTGCTCGCGCGGGCAATAGGTGTTCACCAGTTCGCGGGCTACGTCTTCGGCGATGCCCAAGACGTAGTCGCGCTGATCCTTGCCTTCGAGCGCGGAACGACGAATCGCGTAGATCGTCTCGCGCTGCTTGTTCATTACGTCGTCGTACTCGAGCAGGTGTTTCCGGGCGTCGAAGTTTTGCGCTTCGACGGATTTCTGGGCGGTTTCAATGCGGCGGGAAATCAAGCCGGACTCGATGGGAACGCCCTCCGTCATGCCGAAACGGTACATCAAGGCTTTGATTCGTTCGCCGCCGAAAATGCGCATCAAGTCGTCTTCGAGCGAGAGGAAAAAGCGCGAGGAGCCCGGATCGCCTTGCCGGCCGGCGCGCCCGCGAAGCTGGTTGTCGATGCGGCGCGCTTCGTGCCGCTCGGTGCCGAGGATGTGCAAGCCGCCGAGCGCGACGACTTCATCGTGCTCCGCTTTGCACTGTTGCGCGAATTGTTCGTTGACAGGTTTCCACTGATCGGCGGCAACTTGAAAGATTTTGCCTTCGTGCTGGAACAACACCATAGGCGTGACGGGTTGCGCGGCATCGGGTCCGGCGCCGTCGGCGGGAATGACCGCGGGAGCGGCGGCATACGGCATGGCCATTTTGTTTTTCAGAAAATAGTCGCGGGTCATCTGCTCGGGATTGCCACCGAGAAGGATGTCGGTGCCGCGGCCCGCCATGTTGGTGGCGACGGTGACAGCGCCCTTGCGGCCTGCCTGCGCGACGACGCGCGATTCGCGCTCATGCTGCTTGGCGTTGAGCACCTGATGCGGGACTCCGGCCTTTTCCAGAATGTCGGCAATGGCTTCCGATTTTTCGATGGAAATGGTGCCGACCAGGACCGGTTGGCCGCGCTCGTGGAAATGGCGGATGCCGTTGGCGTAGGAATTGTCTTCCTGCATGATGCCGTTGACGACGGCTTCAAACTTTTCCTTTTCGGTGCGGTAGACAACGTCGGGATATTCCTTGCGAATCAGCGAGCGATTCGTCGGAATCACGACGACATCGAGATTGTAAATCTTGGCAAATTCCGCCGCTTCGGTTTCCGCGGTGCCGGTCATGCCGGAGAGCTTCTTGTACATGCGGAAATAATTCTGAAAAGTGATCGTCGCGAGGGTCTGGTTCTCGCGCTCGATCTTGACGCTTTCCTTGGCTTCGACCGCCTGGTGCAGCCCATCGGACCAGCGCCGGCCGGGCATCTGGCGGCCGGTGAACTCATCCACGATGATGACTTCGCCGTCTTTCACGACGTAATCGACATCTCGCCGATACAAAGCATGCGCGCGCAGAGCCTGATAGACGTGGTGAATCACTTCCATGTGCGCGGGGTCGTACAGGTTGCCGAGGCTCAGGAGGCGCTCGCACTTGCTGACGCCTTCTTCGGTGAGCGTGGCCTGGCGATGCTTTTCGTCGAGGGTGTAATCGATGTCTTGAATCAGCTTGGGAATGATTTTGTCGATCTTGTAGTACTTGTCGGTGGATTCTTCCGCCGGGCCGGAAATGATGAGCGGCGTGCGCGCTTCGTCGATCAGGATCGAGTCGACTTCGTCCACGATCGCGAAGTGGTGAGCACGCTGGACGCAGTGCGCGAGGTCGTACTTCATGTTGTCGCGCAGGTAGTCGAAGCCGAATTCGTTGTTGGTGCCGTAGGTGATGTCGGCGCCATACGCGGCGCGGCGCTGTTCGTCGTCCAGATCGTGCACGATCACGCCTACGGAAAGGCCGAGGCCCCGGTAGAGCGCGCTCATCCATTCGGCGTCGCGGCGGGCCAGGTAGTCGTTCACGGTGATGATGTGAACGCCGCGTCCGGCAAGCGCGTTCAGTGCGGCGGGTAGCGTGGCGACAAGCGTCTTGCCTTCACCGGTTTTCATTTCGGCGATTTTGCCGTCGTGCAGGACCATGCCGCCGATGAGCTGCACATCGAAATGGCGCATGTTCAGAAAGCGGCGGCCGGCTTCGCGGGCCAGCGCGAATGCCGGCACCAGAACAGGCTCGAAAGCCTTCTGCATCAGGTCGCGAAAGGTGGGCTCGCCGGGATCGGCCTCTTTGAGCGGCTCCTGGACTTGTTCTTTCAGGGCGAGAAAGCGAGCCTTCAGCTCTTCATCACTGAGCGTCTTGATTTCGGGCTCGAGCGCGTTGATGGCCGCGACATTCGGCTGCAATTTTTTAACGTCGCGCTCGTGCTTGGTGCCGATAAATCGCGCGATTACGCTGTCAACGAGCTTCGCTGCATCCATGAATAGTTTCGCCGTTTCCTGACGGTGCTGGACCGCGCCGGGGTTCTACAGTCCGGCATGAGATGATCCGCGTAACACTTTATTCTATCTGTTTCGATGCGCGGACGCCAAGAATGTGGCGTGCGGCTCGTGGGGTAAGTTTTCCGACGTACCGCCCGGAGCGATGGGTTGCCGCTAGGCCTCGACTCTATCGCCATGACTTGGGGGCTGACTAGTGACCATCATGCGAAGAGAACGCCCGGCTTTATTCAGCGCCTGGTGCTGCTGTCCGGGGGAAATCTCGATTCCCTCACCGGCAACAACAACAAAGTCATGATGTTCAACCTCAAGAGTCAGTTCGCCTTCCAGAACGAAAAAGAACTGGCGTGCATGTTCGTGCCAATGTCGAGTCTCCCTGGTGCCAGGGGGCATCAGTTCTTCGATAATGCTGAGGTCTTGGGTCTTAACGAGATGCCAGCCATCGCAGTCAGTTCCTTGCGGACCTCCCCACTTATAATGTTCTGCAGATTTTACGTTGACTACTTGTGCAGGCACGAGGTTCCTCCCGGGAACTAGCGACCCTGAATCGCAGCTTGGCGGCTGCACCCATAGGTCGCCGCTAATATTGCCGTCGCTGGATATGCTGATACTAATCTTTTTTCAGCTAAGTGCCGCAGACAGTCTCTGGGGAAATGATCCACGACCGGGATGCGGGAGCTTGACCTTGCCCCGCAACGGACCTAGCGGCGAGCGAGTGCCGGCTGGAACCGGGGTGTTCGACGACGAGGGCGCTTCGTCGCTGGCTGGCGCGACGCTCGGCGAGGCCAGGCTATCGGCTAGGAGGCGACGAAGGCGGCTGCGCTCATCGAGGTTCATATCGACGATTTCGAACGCCATGTCCTGGGCGCGATAGTCGCGCATCAGCGCGGTAGCCTGAAGGTTGCGCAAGCCGAGCTGGAACTTGAGTTGGACCGACGTGCCGGGAGCGAGGTGCCGGCTGATGGTGGCAACGCCACCGGTGAGACTCGCGGTCTTGATCTGCAAGCTGCATGCTTCTTTCAGGTTGGTACTGACCGCGGTGACCGGTTTATTGAGGCGCACACGCTTGTGGCGGCGTTGGCGCACGAATTTGCAGTTGGGCGTGATATCCAGCGGGGCGAGGGTCAAATCCGCCTTATCGAGGCCGCTGTGAGGCAAAAACGCAAGGGCCCAGGCAGGATCGAGTTTCTCGAGTGCCTGCCACGCGGCGATGCGAAGCTCTTGCGGCTGCAACCAGCCGAGAAATTTCTTCGCCTCGGCGATGCGCTTCAGCGCCGTAACCGATTCCGGCGCGTGGATGCGGCCGAGAGCCTCCACGGCCTTGACGCGGAGATAGGTGCCGGCGCCGGCGGGCAGGTCGCCGTCCGCGATGGTCAGGAGCCTGCCGAGCGCCTCGCGATCCTCGGTGACGCCAATTTCGTCGATCGCCAGTGGCATGACTAGTGAATCGAGGTGATCGAGCAATTCGAGAAGAATCCGGCAGCGGCCCGGAGCGCCGCTGGCCGAAATTTGACGGATGACACGGTCTTGAGACGTGCGCGGAAAATCCTTCAACCGCGGCGGCAAGAACACTTGCACCGCTTGCGGATCAAGTTTGCAAAGCAACCCGACCATTTCGACGGCTTCGGCTACCGGCCCGCCCCGCACCGTGCTCCGGAGATACTGAAGGCCCTCTTCGCCGAGGTCGGCGGCCAGGTTCGCGATGTGCTCTGCATCGTCACGCAAGCTGCAGCGATTGAATCGAGTGGAGAGCTGCTCCATCGTCGTTTGCGGCATCATCTTCAGGACGCTGGTTAGGCCCGCGGCAGCCTGCCGCGCACGCAGCGCTTCTTCCACAAATTCGGGAACACGCTCCTCGATGCCCATCTTCGATCGCAGCGTGCGGGCCGCGCCGGGATGCTGGGCTTCCATGCCGGACAGCAGGTCGAGAGCCTGTTCCATCGCGGCGTAGCTGCGGCTGGTGGCCGCTTCCTGACTTAAACGTACAAACGCCGCGCTGATCATGCCCTGGAGTTCCGCGTCCTGCTCGATGTTCAAACGCAAGCCAAGGTGCTGCAACGCCGCGATGAGAAGCTTGGGATCGACCTTAGCGTACAGTTCGGCCATCTGTGAAAGGCCGGCAGCGGTCTTCTTGCGTGCGTCGCTTTCGTCGCTGTCGGCGCATGCCGCGTAGTTCTGCAGGACGCTGATCGCGTCCGCAATGTTTCCCTGCTCGATCAACTCGGCGACGTAGGACTGCACGTTGCGCGGCGGAATACACCAGGCCTCGGTCGAGAGGAGCACGGTGCGCTTGCCGCTCTCCGGAACCCCGGCCCAGAACTGGCGATCCAGTATTTCGCGGTGCGAATCGACCATCATGCCTGCTTCGCTCATTTTGTCTTCGTGAGCGCCAAGGATCTTGCGCAGGCTTTCGATCTCCGAGTTCATGCGGTCGAGCATCTGGCGGACCGCATTCACCTTCACTTCCCCTTTTTCGTAGCGTTCCAGCGCGAAACGGATTGCCAGGTGTTCGGCGAGCTGCACCAGCATGGATTGATCCGGCTTGGCATCGGGGGCGTGCGACGCCAATTCGGCGAGAGCGGCTTTCAGCGTGTCTTGGGCTCGGCCCGGCAGCTGCGACATCTGCTCATGGAAAACACCGGCCGCGGCCATGCCACCGCCGCCGCCCGCGCCGACCTGGCCGATGCTGGTCAGGGCGCTAAGAATGCCGAGGATTTCTTCTTCGCTGGGCTCGCCGGTGAAAGCTCGGCCGGAACCGAATCCTCCCAGCCCTCCCGAGCCGGAAATAGCTGTGCCAGACGCCGAGAAAATAGTGGCCGCGGAATTTACAACCGGGGCCGCGATGTAGGTACCGCTGCCGACAACAGCAGGGTCCTTGCCATCGCCGTTATCCCCCTCACCGCCGTAGAATCCACCACTACCGGATCCTGCTACACCGCCTCCTGCACCGCCTTCTCTGCCCGTTCCGCCGCCGCTTCGGTCACCACCTCCGGAACCATTTCCTGAATTGCCCGATCCTCCGCCGCTGGTCGCGCCCTGCGCCGCGGCAATCATCTCCAGCAGTTTCTGGGGATCGTTCAGCCACTGTTTGAACTGATCCTGATCGTCGCCCAGCGTTGAGACCGCGAGTTGCGCCGCCATGCTGGCATCCCGGAAACGCGAGTCCGTGGCGACAAAGCATATCTCGTTGATGCGAACGCCTTGAGCACCCGCCAACGCAGATTTCAGCTGTTCGGCTAATTCGGCCGGTTTCGCCTTGCCGGTGGGAAAGGCGCGCGCAAAGCGGCCCAATTCTTCTTCGGTTATCGATGGAAAAAACTGCACGCTGGCGAGGCCGGCGGTCGAAAGCAGCTGCGCGAACTGTTTTTCGGCGGGAGCGCCTTCCAGCGGTACTCCATCCAGGAGAAGTTGATCGCCGGTGGCGCCGAGCAGCAGGCCACCTTCGGTGCCCGCAGGAATCGCAGTGCGCAGCTCGGACCAGGCAACGCCAAGCAGTTCGACGGTGCGACTGTGGTCGTGGCCGTACAAGCGGGCAAATTTCAGGAGAATGTTCAGGCTTCGTACGAATGCCCGGCCCGCGGTCGTTTTTGGATCCGCTACCTTCATTCCCCTCCGTCGCCCTCGCCTGGGACTATCGCACTAGTACCGTAGAGGCAGCGGCGTCTCGCGGCAATGGTACATAGGTTCCATAGGCCACGACGATCCTCCGGCGGAAGGGCTGGCGCGTTACCTGCCCGACCGGACGGGTACCGCCAACGGTGAGGAACATCAGGGAGGGGAGGGCGCCAACTGATTTGCGCCGTGTTCAAGTTCGGCAACAACCCTTACTGGGACAGGGCTGCCGCGACAACGTTCCGGTCAGTTTCGCCCGCTCGAGGCCTAGCTCCTGATCATGGCGACACGCCCGCGCCGACGCGTGCGGTTCGATACCTGCGCCGCCATGGGCAAGCCACCAAACTCCATCAACAGTTTTCGCAACTTCGCCCGCTCGTCGAGGTCCATCTCAACGAATTCAAAAGCCATGGCCTGCGGCCGCGCGCCGCGCACGACGGCCTGGGCCTTGATGTGGCGCACGCCGTTGGTGAGCTTCAGGGTCAGGAGCGAGCCGGGCGCCAAGTGGCGGTCACCGGCACCGATGCCGCCCCCCAAATTGAGTTCGGGTATCGCCAAACGAATGTTGTCCCGCAGATTGGTGGTGGAGGCAGAAACGTTGCGCGAAAGCTTGAGCCGCGCGTAACGCCGCTGGCGGATCACCGAAGCGTTCGGATCAGGGTCGGTAGGTTCCAAGGTCAAGTCTCTGCGGTCAAATCCGCTGGGCGTCAGCTTCTCGAGCGCCATGGTGGCGTCCACGCGCATCAACGCCTGCGCTGCCGCGATTCGAAGCTCTTCGGGATAACTCCAGCGCCAAAGTTGCCGGGCTTCCATCAAATGCTGGAACAACGGCGCGGCAGCGGAGGCTCGCAACCGCCCCAGCGCTTCGATGGCCTTCACCCGGGTGAATCCGGGCGTGGAATCGTCTTCGGCAAGTTCCAGGAGTTTGGGGATACAGTCCGGGAGGCCGCTCATTCCCATTTCGTCGATGGCCAACGGACGAATCATGACATCGAGAGAGTCGTAGAGAGCGACGAGAAGTTGTACGCGGTACTCCGCAGGCGCTGACGAAAGCTGGCGGACGGTGCGGTCGTGTGCGGTGCGCGGCCATTGCGACAGTCGCACCGGAAGAATTTTCGCAACCGCATCCGGAGAAAGCTGCGTCAGCAGACCTACGGTCTCCGCTGCCTCGGAAGCAGGCGCCGTTTGCAGGGTTTCCAGCAGGCGATTGGTGGCCTCTTCGCCAAGAGACCTCACGATTTCACCCAAAAGCTCACAATCTTCGCGGAAGCCGCAGTGTCCGAAGCGATTCGTGACGTAGTGCAGCGTCGCCTTCGGCATCAGCGCCAGGATTTCCACCATGCCATCGGCGATGTGACCGCTCCGCAGCGCTTCTTCAATGAATTCCGGCATGCGCTCTTCGGCGCCGATGCGTGGCCGCAGGCTTTGTGTGGATCCCGGGCGCATCGCTTCGACGCTCTCAAGCGAAGCCAGCGCTTGCTGCATCGCCGGGTAACATCGCTTCGACGCCGCTTCCTGGCTGAGGCGCACAAATCCCGCGCTGATCAAGGTCTGGAGTTCGGGTTCGCGCTCGATGGCCAGCTGGTTGCCCAAGCGGCGAATGCCATCCATCAGCGCGCTGCCGTCGCCGCTGCCGTATAGTTCTGCGAGGTCGGAAAGACCGATCGCGGTAGTGCGCCGCGCTTCGGGATTTTCCAGCCCAACGCACGCGGCGTACTTCATCAAAATCTCGTTTACGGTCTTCAGCTCGCCGCGGCGCAGCATGTCTTCCAGATACGCGCGCACGTTGCGCGGAGGAACGCACCAGGCTTCGTCGGAAATGAGTACTTCCTTTTTGTTCTCGTCGGGAACCTGCTCCCAGAATTCCTGGTCGAGCAACTCCGTGTAGGACTGCACCTGGAGGCCCGCATTCGCCATCATCTCTTCCTGCGTACCCAGGATCTTGCGCAAGCCTTCGATCTCGGCGTTCATGCGGTCCAGTAGCTGCTTAACCGCGTTTACGCGCAACTCACCGCGTTCGTAGCTATCCAGCGCGAACCGTATCGCAACGTGCTCTGCGAGCTTCAGGAGCATCGGTTTGTCTGCTTTTTCGGTGGGCGCCTGTGCCGCTAATCCGGCGAGCGCTTGCTGCAGCGTAACCTGCGCGCGCACCGGCATGGCGCTGAGCCGCGCCTGGAAATTCGGAACCTCGCTGCGTGCTTCGGGATCTTTGCGCGATTTGCCCAGCTGTGCGAAAAGTGCGAGCATCTGCCGCACATCGTCTTCGGCCACCGCATACCCGCCCGGTCCACCCGGCGGAATCGCGCCAGTTGGGCCATAGTCGGACACCCCGGGGGTCGTCGTTGCATGCAGAAGCGCCGAAGCCGTGAGCCATTTTCCCGCTGGTCGTGCTTCGCCTCCGCCGAGAGTCCCAGAACCGGCGCCATGCGGCCCTGATCCGCCCACAGGTACTGGCGAACCGGTGCCCCCTATTGTTCCGCCGCCAAGGCCGGTGCCGCTGCCAAGGCCGGTGCCACCGCCGCCGGTGAAGCCGGTACCGCCACCGCCCGCTACGCCTGAGCCTCCGCCGGATCCCGCGCCCGTATCCCAGAGTGTTCCGGTGCCGGCGCCCCCCACTCCTCCGCCCCCACCCGAACCGGGTCCCGACCCGCCGCCGCCAGGCCCGCGGCTGCTTTCGGCCGCGAGAATCATTTGCAGGAGCTTGTTCGGATCGTCGAAGAAATCCTTGAACTTATCGCTCTGCGAACCCAGAACTTTGGCGGTCAGGTTCGCGGCCATCTTGATTCCCGCCACGGAGGAATCTTCCGCCACATAGCGGATCTCGTTGATCTTGATGCTTGTATCGCCGGCCATGGCCGACTTCAACTGCTCCGCCAGCGCCGTAGGCTTGGCGTTGCCGCTTGGGAAGCCGCGCACGAATCGGGCGAACTGAGGTTGTGAGGTGGTGGTACCGAAATGGATGCTGGCAATTCCTGAGCTGGCAAGCAACTGCGCGAAACTTTTTTCTCCGGCCGCCGCGCCCAGCGGTACGCCATCGAGCAAAATTTGGTTGCCGGAAGCGCCCAGCAGCAGACCACTGCCGCTGCTCTCTTCCAGAGCCATTTTCAACTCTTTCCAGGCCGTCTCGAATTGCGCGCCGGTGCGCGCGTGACCGAATTCGTATAGACGTGCGAATTTCAGCAGAATGTTCAGGCTGCGCACAAACGCCCGGGCCGCCGCTCGTGTATCGGTGCTCATAAGTTACGTTCTGAGGAGGGAACCGCCTCACCTCCCACGCTCTTGCCGTAACTATTACAGTAGGTTGCCGTGCGGCTGGAGACAAGTCTGGGAATCAGATTTGTACCCATCTCAATAACAGTACGCCCGATGGGTGACCCCGTTGAGATGACCGATTCGGTACGGGTTCCGCCCAGGCAACTCTGGTCTTTGTGTTCGTTGCTACGTCGTCCACTGCGCCCTACAATGGGGCCGAATCGCCGACCGTCGTCCTTCAGCGGCGCGCGCAATGCGTTTGCCGCGTGAAGTTCGTCGGGAATTCGAAAAGCAACATACGGACTAAGGATGATAGACCAGCCCAAATCCGAGAGATTCAAAGCGGAAATGCCACAAATCCCCGGCGTTGTTGCCGGAGCCACGGCGCGCCCTGCGCTGGCGGTCAATCCGACGGTGCGCCTCGTGGCGGGCCTTGTAGTGGTCCTCGCTTTTTGCATACTAGGCTCGCGCTGGCTGCTGCGCCCGAAACACACCGAAGCGCCACCTGCTGCTCCTCCGCCGCAAATTGAAGTACCGGCGCCCGCAGTCGATCCTACCGCTTCGATGCCGCGCGCCACCGCGACATCTCCGGAAATCGCCACGGTCGCGGAAATGGCAAAGCCCTGGACTACGAAAAGCTTCTTTTTCGTGAATGCCTTGACAGGCGAAAATGTTCCGGCACTTCTGATCCGGCTGTCGTCCGGGTCCGCTTCACAACCCAGTGGCTACTGGGCCTTGGAGACCAACGCTCCTTTCGGGAATTGCAAGCTCGAATACGTCAGCGATCTCGACAGGCTAATCAATGATTACGATTTCCGCTCGCCGAAGCATCCGATGGTTGGTAATCCGTGCAGCCGATCGGTCTTCGATCCGCTAAAAATGAGCGAAATTCCGGGCGATTTCTGGGTGCGAGGAAGCCTGGCGCAGGGTTCGGATGTCCGGCCGCCGCTCGGCATCGAACTGCAAATTCAAGGGAAGAGCATCCTCGCCCTTCGCATGGAATAGCCAATCCGAACCTATTCAAACGGGAATCGTCTTCGCGGTCGCGAGTTGCGAATTGTCCCCGCGGCGACCGGATGGACGCGATCCGTCATCTGCTGAGGCTATCCGCCGAACATAACCGAAGGACCTCGACGCTAGCGTTCACCTCGCGCGCCTACACCCTCGAGATTCTTCAACGAGCAAGGGGCGGTTCCTCTCCGCGTCCGACTCAGCATTTGGTACTCGCATACTTCCGAACCTCTTCGCCCATTCTTCCGATCAACATCAGAAACACCATTCGTTGGTCTGCCCACCAGGACCACAAGGGATGCTCGAATGTCGCGGGGCGATTGTGCTCAACAAGAAAATGGGAAAGCCACGCCAGTGCGTAGGAGATTAGCAAGGCCGCCGCGATCCACCACCAGCGATGCACCGCAACCGCGCCGCCCAGCAGCATCCAACCAGCGATCGTGGCAACGCAATGAACCACTCGCGTAACCGGCTTGCTGTGCGCACGCACGTAAGCCGGCCAGAAATCGGCAAACGTCACGGAAGACCTCTCGCTTGCAAACTGTTGCGCGGAGCTTACCACAAACACGCTGTTCCACTTCCAGGGGGACGAAGCTGGCCGACAGCGGTCGCGAACTGGCAAGGCCGTTCGATTCTTGAGGCTGGAGAAGCGCGCGGCACAAAAAAATGGGGAGCCCGAAGGCTCCCCGATGTTCCTGGATGAAGTTAGAACAAGCTGACCGGCTGCCGCGATTCACTGCCGTAAAGCAGACCAATCGCCGAAAGCCAGACCAACCAAGCTTAGAAGGTCAAGCGCAGTGAGAACTGACCGAATCTGCGCTCGTCGTGGTTTCCGCCGAGGGCACCGTTTCCGAGGCCACCCTTCTCTTCGGTAACATCAACGGGTCCGGCGCCTTGTTCGCTGTAGTTGTCTTCAGTGTTTACGTAGAAGTTATGATGATTGAACACGTCGAACCCTTCGGCTCGGAAAACCAGGCCAAAGCGCTCCGTCAGTTTGAATTCCTTTTGGATTGCAGCGTCGAAGTTCCAGGCTCCTGGTCCACGGAAGGCGTTCCGTCCGGTCATGTTCGCCGGGAACGGACCGAAGTCGGAAATGCCGAGAGTGGGGTTCAAGGGGCCAAGCATCGCGGCCGCCGGAACGACCAAGCCGGTGTACTGATTCGGTCCGACCTCTACGGGCGTCCCAACCTTGTAACTTGTAATGGGCGTCGAAGGGGTCCATCGCGGAATAGACGTGTAGTTGAGTAGGTCGGTTAGGTCGTAAACGGAGAACGGTATCCCAGTACGTACGGTATAAATCCCCGAAATATTCCAGCCTCCGAGAGCCTGCGAGAGGAATCCTCTCCCGCTCTTGAACCAGGGAGTCTGCCATATCGGAGACACCACGAAGCGGTGACGTACGTCACCGTCCGAGCTGCCATAGTCGAGTTGGGGATGCGTGGGATCGGTATAACCCAGAGAGCCCTGCGACTCGCTTCCCGAGAATGTATCGCTCAGATCGTCCAGCGAATGCGACCAAGTATAGTTGGCGACGATGGTCACACCGGTGTGGTGCAGGTTCTGCGTCTGGAATTTAACGTTAAGGGCATTATAGCTGCCAACGCCATCGCTGCTTCGGCGATTGATATTCGCATACTGCGAGTTCAAACGCGTGTAGCAGGTTGGAGTGCCGGTGACCGGGTTCGAATAGGGGCACGTTTCCGTTCCATCGGCACTGGTACCCGTTACCAAGGGATCGCCAAGGTAGGCCTGACCGGCGCCCAGCATATTGACGTTAGCGATGTCATAAAGATGGACCGAATGCGCTCCGCTGTAGGAGAGCGCCAGGATGGTGTTGGCAGCCAGTTGACGCTCCAGAGCCAAGCTCCAGAATTGGGTTTGCGCTACGTTGACATTAGCGTCGTTATCGCGCAGTTCCACGGGGCTAAGGGCGGTCGCGGGACCCGGAGAGCCCAGGGGTCCGAGAGAATTGTTGGTAACGGTGAACGGGCAAGTGGTGACAACGCCCGCCGAGTTCGCGTTGCAAAGGTCCGTGATAGCAGCGCTCGCCGGCGGATTGAAACTGGCGTTGTAGGTTACGTTGCCGAAGTTTCGCTCGTAGCTGATGCCGAAGCCGCCGCGCAGGGCCGTTTTGCCATCGCCGAAGACATCGTAGGCAAAGCCAACGCGTGGCGCCGGAGTGCCCCACTTGGGCGCCCAGAATTGACCGATGGGACTCTGCGTAGTCAGCAGGACCTGGCCGTTCCGGATGCTATCCCCGAAACCAGCAACACCTGGCCCACCAGCACCCGGGTAAAAGTTGGAGTCCAAGCTCTGAATGTCGTTGTGCTGGACGCCGTAGTGTTCGTAGCGCAGGCCGTAGTTGATGGTAAGCCTGCGGGTCAGCTTAAAGCTGTCCTGTGCGTACAGAGCCCAGTCTTTGTAGCGATAGCTACGCGCAGGGCTGGCGGCAACCAGCGGCGGAGCCACCGTGCAGGCTGGCGTTACGATGGGGTTGCCGTAGACGTCAAGAGCGCAGGGCAACGCGCCGTTCGGATTGACTCTGCCTGTGAATTCGATGATCGGACTGGCAAAAGCCCCGGTCGAGTCGGTAATGCCGCCGGCGTTGACCAAGCTATTAAATGAGCTCGGAAGATCGGCGCCGAGCGCCTCGACGGCCTGGGTATAAGCGCCATAGGCCACGTTCAACTGGATGTAGGTGAATTCGCCGCCGTAACGCATGGTGTGCCGGCCCTTGGTCCATGCCAAGTCCTGTTCCAACTGGAAGGTATTCTGAGGTCCGCCGAAGGGTAGGCCTCCGGTGCCCGACGTGGTGTTCTGTAGTCCGGGCATCTGGATAATATTACCGGTGATCGGGTTACTGGACTGGGCAGAGGTGGTGTTCAGGTAGAGGTTCGGAGTACTGGTCAGCGACGTATCAAAGCTGGTTGCCACGTTGAAGCGCGTAAAACTGGCCTTGGTGTTGCTGAGCAAGTTATTGGTGAAGGAGTGGCTGATCGAAAACAGGGCGCTGTTGTTAAGTGCTGTGTCGCCTGTGTTGTACTGCGGATAGGGACTGTAACTCACGGCACCCTGGAAGTCGTTTTCGCTGTAGCGCGCAAAGCGGAAAAACATCTGCGTCCTGCTGCTCGCATTGAAGTCAAGACGGCCAACGAGATTGTAGGTGTTCTGTGGAACGCCACCACCGGCGTCAAAGGGAGCGCTGAAGTTTACGGTATCGAACACCGGGGTCGAGAGGGGCACCGGCGTCACGCCGTTGATCAAAGGAAAAGTATTGGTGCTAAACAGCCCGGCCGACACCAACTGACCGGCCGTGGTCGAACTTGAGCTGGGTAACACTCCCTTCGCGTACGTCGAAAAGTAGCTCTGGAGGTTTGCCGGCAGCAGGCTGATAAACGCCGGGTCGAAGACGTCTTCGGTCTCGGAGGCCGCGCTGCGCACGCGTGTGAATTCTTCAGAAAAGGACACGAAGAGTTTGTTCTTGATGATCGGGCCTCCGGCGTTGTAACCAAACTGATTGCGCGTGTAGGTGCCCTTCGGGATGCCGTCCACATCGTTCGCGAAAGTGTTGGCGGTATAAGCGGAAAGGCGGTTGTAGCCGAACACCGATCCGTGAATGCTGTTACTACCGACCTTGGTGTCGACGTTCACGATCCCGCCGGACGCGCGGCCATATTCGGCGCCAAAGTTATTGGTGATGATGCTGAACTCCTGAATGGAGTCCGCTGGAACAAGCTGGCCGGCGTTGACGCCGAAGACGGCCACGTTCTCGACACCGTCCAAAAGGATTTCGGTGCCGGACTGACGCTGACCGTTAATTGAGTAACCAACGCCGCGGCTCGACAGGGTTTGCGAACTGCTCATGCTCGCGGTGGTATTGTCGCCGTTGCTAACGTTGCCGGAAAGAACGACAAAGTCGTAAGGGTTACGGTCCAGACTGGGCAGCGAGGACAGCTGGGTCGTATCGACCAACTGAGAAAGCTCCTGAGTCTGCGTGTTTACCTCAGTGCCGGCTCCCGCCGTAACTTCGACTACCGTGGAGCTCGTGCCGATTTGCAGCTCGGCGTTAACGGTGAGCGCGCCACCGACGGTGACTTCTACGACCGTTTCGAAAGTCGTGAAGTTGGGGCTCGCAATTCTGACCTTGTAGTTTGCGGGCGGCAGGCCTTGCAGGGTGTATTGCCCGACGCTGCCGGTCTTGGTGGTTCGTTCCGCAGCCGTCGTCGTGTTGGTAGCGGTTACGGTTGCTCCGGGAACCAGTCCACCGGAGGTGTCGTGAACGCTTCCAGAGATCGAACCTGTGTCCACCTGGGCCTGGACGGTATTCGAAAGCCCTCCGACAAAGGCAAGTAGCAGCAAAACAAAAAACAAAGTAGTTACTTTAACTGATATTCGATTCATATATCGTTCTCCACTCCAGTGATTTCCAAGAATTTGCCACCTCGACGCTCAGACAACTAGATATTCCCCAGTATCAATCCACAATAAACACGCCGAAAGCCGAACTGAAGCCCCGCAAGATGTGCACAGAGAAAGTTGGTCGTATATTCGATGGCTAGCTAGACGGGTGCAATCCTTGTTCCAAAGAGGTTACTAATCGCTTGGCGACAGAGTGGCTTTGGAAATCGCGGAAATAGTTCGTAAATATTTGATTAATAGCAGTTTACTGGTCGAGGCTGGCCCTCTCCGAATGATGGGGGTCGCTAGTACCAAAGTTCCATGGATATAAGCCTACATAGAAGATATGGAATTTAGAATCCGGCGAATTAGTTTTAGCTAGTTTTTAGAAGCTGGCCTGTTGCGGTTTCTGAGCCCTAGACAACGAACATGCGAGCCAGAGCGTCTCCCGGGGCATGCGCACAAGCGACTTGACAGAAGTCGCCCGCGCCGGATAAACCTCTTTCCAACCATGCCCATACGCGCCGTTCCTGTCTCATCCAAGACGTCTCGCCGCCATTTTCTTCAGGGGACCACGACCGCCGCCGTTGGGGCGCTCACTCTTGCTCTTCCGTCCCATGGCGCCGTTCAAAAGGAAGCGCTGCCGCAGGCATTTTCCAACCTGAAACCCCTGAGCTCTCAAGTTCGGCCCATTACCCCTAAGGAGTTCGGCGAACGCCTGCAGCACGCCCAACAGCTCATGTCCGGGGCGCGATCGCCCACAAATCAAGCTTCATCGACGCTCGGCTACGATGCCCTGTTCCTTGCGCCTGGCACGTCCATGTATTATTTCACCGGAATCCGCTGGGGCTTGAGCGAGCGCCTCCTTGGCCTAGTCATACCCCGCACCGGCAACCCGATCCTGGTCGTCCCGGCCTTTGAAGAGGGCCGCCTTCGCGAAAAACTCCATCTGCCCTTCGAAGTTCGCGCCTGGCAAGAGGACGAAAGCCCTACCAAGCTTGCCGCAGCCGCCCTCGCCGACCGCGGTATGCGTTCCGGGCGCATGGGCGTCGAAGAAACCGTCGGTTTTACCTTCTTCGACCACCTCCGGCAAGCTGCCCCCGCCTTCGAATGTCTGTCCGCCGATCCGATCACGATCGCTTGCCGCGTGCGGAAGTCAGCTCACGAACTCGAACTGATGCGCGTGGCCTGCGACGCCACCTTCGATGTTTTCCGCGCTGTGTTTGCCTCGCTGGCAGAAGGGATGTCCCAGGACGACATCGCACACCTGGTTGAGGCAGGTTTCGCGAAGATGGATTTGCAAGGGGATGCGCTGGTTCTTTTGGGCGCATCGGCCGCCCTTCCCCACGGCACGCTGAAACCACAAAAGCTCAAAGAAGGCGACGTCGTCCTGATCGATGGAGGTTGTAAGGTTGAGGGCTACGAGTCCGACGTCACGCGCACGGGCATATTCGGCAAGCCGTCGGAGAAAATCTCTCGCGTCTACGACATCGTGCGCAAATCCCAGGACGCGGCGCTCGACGCGGCCCGCGCCGCCCGCCTTTCGGGCACGGTGGACGATGCTGCGCGCGCCGTGATCACCAACGCGGGCTATGGTCCCGGCTACAAGTTCTTCACCCACCGCCTGGGCCACGGGCTCGGCCTGGACGGCCACGAGCATCCTTATCTAGTACGCGGCAGCAAGACGGTCCTCGAGCCAGGCATGACCTTTTCCAATGAGCCGGGGGTCTATATTCCGGGAGAGTTCGGCCTGCGCTGCGAAGACGACATGGTCATCACGCCAGACGGCCCGGCTCAGCTTCTCACCCAAGGCTTCGCAGTCTCTCTGGAAAAACCTTTCGGCTGATCCGACCCCGGCACAGGGGCCGGGCTTTAGCCCGGCGTTCGGTGGCAAGGTCCGCGGCCGCGAAGAACCAACAATCCTCACGCCCGCCGCCAGATCCCCTCGCAAAACTCCACAACGCGTTGCTCGGCCCAGAATCGCTCCACGCCATTGGTATTGGAAATGTAGGCGCAGTGTCCGCCGTGCTCGGTTGCAACGAATCGAATGCAGGCGTTTTTCTCGACGCCCGCAGCCAGAAACGAAACATACGGGACAAACGGATCATCCTCGGCGGTGATCATTAGCATCGGCACGCGTACGTTCGCGATTACCTTCTTCGCCCCCGCTGATTCGTAGTATTCCTCGGCATCGCGAAAACCGAAGCACGGCGCGGTAATTGCGTCATCAAATTCCCGCACGGTTCGGATGGGCCCGAAACCGTTGTGCGAATATCGGTCGGGAAACATTTTTGCCTTCCGTGCATACCGCGCCATCAGCCCTTTCACGAAATGCCGCGAATACAAATAATTTTCCTTGCGATCCAGCGCATCGGCGCACGCCGACAGGTCCAGCGCTGGACATACGGAGCAAACGCCCCACAGCGCCGATGGAAAATCCTCGCCGAATTCTCCGGCCATCTTGGTGACCAGGTTGCCGCCCATCGAATATCCGGCGAAAAAGATCCGCTGGAAGCCGTCGACAGTGGCAAGCTCCTCGAGCACCGCCCGGTAGTCCCCGCTCATACCCGAGTTATATAAGGTAGGCGTCAGCTTTTCGGTTCCGCCGCAATTCCGCTGGTTCAGCCGGATCACGTGAAACCCGCGGTGGAAGGCCTTCTCCGCAATTCCCTGCACGTAATACGAATCCGCAGAGCCTTCCAGCCCATGCACGATCACGATGACCGGCGTATCGCGCTGCTTCCCCACCTGCCAGTGACACTGGCCCAAAATCCGCGAAAACGAATCCACCTGAAACAACCGCGTCTGGGCAGCAGGCAGCGCAAACTGCCTGGGCACAAACGCCGCCACAATCGTCATCGCATGGCCGTTTCGCAACAGTGCATGCGGCACAAATTCCACAGTTGGCATGGCCAACTCCACTGTAGTCCACGCTTGTGCTCGCAGCAACCCAACCGCCCGCGCTGACCGACCTTGGGGGCACGGCGTCGCCGTGCCCGACGTAAACCGCGGGTGCCCTGCCTCCGCAAGACGAGCCCCCGCCATCCTGTTAACACCAGCCCTCTAAACCGCGTCTATACTGCAGAGAGTGGTGTCGCACCGGGAACCCTCTCGCGGAAATGAACGCCAAATGGCCAGCAGATTCGACTTCGGCAACGCCATTCTGGGCTCCAGCACAGTGACCGAGCCGCCCGCAGTCCCAGACGATTCCGATGTCGCTCTGGTGAAGGCCTCGCAGGCGGGCTACCGCGACGCCTTCGGACAGTTGTACCAGCGCTACGCCCGCATGGTTCACGGGATTTTGCTGGCGAAGGTTCCGGTAGCCGAAGTAGAAGATCTCGTTCACGAAGTATTTTTGCGCGCCCTGCCTCGCCTCCACGGTTTGCGCGACGCTTCTCGCTTCGGCGCCTGGCTCGCCGCGATCACCAGAAATATGGCGAAGGACTACTATCGCCAGCCGCACGTGCAGAGTGAGTGCAGCGACGGTTCCGAGGCCGTGGACCGAAGCGCGGCACCACGCGAGCAGGCCAACGCACAAGAGGCGCAGGAGATACTGGACGGCGTTCGCAGCTTGCCCGAGGCCTACCGCGAAACGCTGATTCTGCGCCTGGTGGAAGGCATGACCGGCCCGGAGATCGCCGCCAAAACCGGGCTCGCGCATGGCTCGGTTCGCGTGAATTTGAATCGGGGAATGCAGCAGTTGCGAGAAAAACTCGGCCAGCGTTGTGTAGCGGCAAGCGATGGCAGAAAACAAGAACCGAGGAAAACAAGCTGACACAGATGGCATCCGAACCGCTAACTCGCGCGACGCACGACAGCTACCTCTGGGATCGCTCCGGTCAGCCGGACCCAGAGATTCAGCGCCTGGAGCTTGCTCTGGGCAGGTTCGGACAGAGCCAGCCCGCTCCTGCGCTCCCGGCGATCCAGGTTCCAGCCCAACCGCTACGATGGTGGTCGCACCTTGCGCTGAACCCATGGACTCCGCGGTTTGCAGCAGGGTTGCTCGTGCTTTCCTCGATTGGATGCGGGCTGTGGTTGGCGCAATCGCCCAGGCGAGCAGCTGTGGCACGCAACGGCTGGGATGTCGAAGTGACCAGCGCGACGCAACAGTCCGAAAGCGGCGATGCAGGCGTCGCAAAGAAATCCGAACGCCTCGAACTCGGTGAAACCTTGGAGACGAACGCCTCCACCAAGGCGAGTGTCGCCGTCGCGGAAATCGGCCGCATCGAAGTCGAGCCCCTGACCCGCCTGCGCCTGCTGCAATCCGGCGCAGGCCGCAAGCGTATCGCCCTCGATCGCGGCACGATTCACGCCACCATCTGGGCTTCGCCAGGCCAATTCGTCGTGGATACTCCTTCCGCCGTGGCTGTCGATCTCGGCTGCATGTACACGCTACACGTCGACGATTCGGGCAGCGGCCTTCTGCGCACCACGCTCGGCTGGGTGGGCTTTCATCGCGACGGCCACGAATCCTTCATTCCGGCCGGCGCAGCTTGTCCCACGCATGTTAAGTCGGGCCCTGGGACGCCTTATTTCGAAGACGCTTCGGATGGCTTCCGCTCAGCGCTGGCTCAGCTCGGTTCTTCCGAGCTGAATCGCGCGAGCCGCAAGTCTGCGCTCGATCTCGTGCTGCGCGAAGCGCGAGAGCGCGACGCTTTTACACTCTGGCATCTCCTTGCTCGCGTCAGTACCAGTGAGCGCCCTTCCGTGTACGACCACCTCGCCGCGCTGGTTCCCCCTCCGCCAGGTGTGACCCGTGAGGGCATACTTCGTCTCGACAGCGCCATGCTCGATTCCTGGTGGAACGCGTTCGATCTCGGCGACATTTCCCTTTGGCGTCATTGGGAGCAATCGTGGACCGGGCGTGAGGGCCAGCCCAAGTAGTCGCTAACAAAGTAGCTCGTTAACACTTCCTGTTTCCTTTCGTCTTTCTTGTGTACGGCGCAACTTACCTGCAAGGAGCATCCGATGAAAACCTATTCGCTTCGCAAATTCCGTTACATCGCCGTTCTCTTGACTCTGCTGGCCGCGCTCGCCGGGGTGACCCTCGCCGGACCGCCGCTCATCTGCCACGCCTTCGAAATCGGCCCTGCAAAATCACTGCCGTGGGTCAGCCACGACTGGAACCTCAGCGGCGGCGAAACCTACGACACCTCGAAACTAGCCTCGGACACACTCGCCATCCTTGCCGGCAATTCCTCCGTCTCTCGTGCATATGGAAACGCTTCGCCGCGCCACGTTGTACGCCCGCAAAGATCCAGTCGCCGCAAAGGAACTCCTGGCGAAACTTACGGCGGGCACCAAGTCTGTGGCCTCCGACGGGCCGCCCGCTCTCTATTATTTTGACGTGGGCTACCTCGCCGAGACCTACAAGCAATGGCTCGGCAGCTCGCACAATCCCGCTCAAGGGATCGACGGCTACGCTCTGGTAAAGCAGGCCATCCAACTTCGCGGAAACGATCCTCAAATGGAATTTGCCGCCGCGCTGCTCACCCTTTCCGGGCCCGAAGCCGAACATCGCGACCACGCGCAAAAAGCGATGGCCGGCGCGAAAATCGATCCGCTCCTCGCGCAAAATCTTTCCAGCCGTTTTATCGGCGAGCGCGGCGAAACCATCGCCGAACTGCTCACCAAGCCGGCCACTGTTGGAGAAACAAAACCATGAGACTCCCCGGAGCAAAAACAATATTCAAGCGAATCGCTTCGCTGGCTCGGCCCCTGCGACTGCTGACGCTTGCGTTCTTCGCGGTCCTACTGGGGGCACTCGCGATCGCTATTCCTCTACACGGCCGGCCGGCGGTCACAGCCGCGGGTCTCACAGCTCACGAATGGGGCACCTTCACGACCATCGCCGGCGCCGACGGCCAACCGGCCGAGTGGCTGCCCGTTGATCTGGTTGGCAAGCCTGAGTTACCCACGTTTGTCGAGCACTTTCGCGGAACCCCAAAAAACATACTTCGCGGCACCGTCCGCATGGAGACTCCTGTCATCTACTTCTACTCCGCGCAGGAAACCAATGTCTCCGTGCGCGTTTCCTTTTCCAAAGGCTTCATCACCGAGTGGTATCCGCACGCGACCCGCCTCGAGCCCTCCACTCCGCTTCCCGATGATGCTCTCTACCAACCACATGAAGACGGCAGCATCGCGTGGGACTCGATTACAGTAGGGCCCGATTCCTCCTTCAGCTTTCCTCGCAAGACCGCTACCAGCCGTTATTATGCCGCCCGCGCAACCTCCGCGACTCCTATTTCTGTACCGGCACCAAAAGGCGTGCAGCACGAAAAATTCCTCTTCTACCGCGGCGTCTCCACCCTCACCCTGCCCTTCTCGGCGAAAGTCCTGCCCTCCGGCTCGATTCTTTTCGACAATCTGGCCGGGCAGCCCATCCCGTCGCTGATAGTCTTCGAAAGCCGCGGCGACAAATTGGGCTATCACATCGCCACTGCAGTGCAAGACCACGCCATTCTCGAAACACCGACCGTCAGCGGCACTCCCGATTCGCTGCGCGCCGATCTCGTGGATATCCTCGTCGCGCAAGGCTTGTTTCGCGACGAAGCGTGCGCCATGCTCGAAACCTGGGGCGATTCCTGGTTTGAAGAAGGCAGCCGCCTCATCTACATCGTGCCGCGCCAATACGTCGACGCGATCCTTCCGCTCTCGATCCGTCCAGCACCCGCGCAACTCGCGAGGGTCTTTGTCGGCCGCATGGAACTCATCACCGCAGCCACTGAAAAATCCATCGAAGCCGCAATCGCTTCCCGCGACAGCGTAACGCTAAGAAAATACGGCCGCTTCCTCTACCCTATTTTCAACGTTATGCTCGCAAAGCAGCACGATTCTGCGTCGGAGGATCACCGCTGGGAGGAACTCGGTATCTCGCTGGCCACCGCCTCCACAACTCCGTAGCAACCTATTGATTTTCTTTGCCGATCTTTGGGTAGTGGTCGGTTTCCGAGCCGCGTTTATCAGACTTGACCCCGCTTCTGCCACACGCAGGAGCCAATTTGCGAACGTGGTTCGGCGCACGCGTCAAGTCTTTGCATGACATGCTATAAACGACGAATGCGCCTTCGCGATTACGCACCCCGGCCCGCGCAGCTGAAATGGCTCCTCGATTCTGACCCGAGCATCCGTTGGCAGGTGATGCGGGACCTCACCGATGAAGCCCCCAGCGCGATTGCCGCCGAGCGGTCGCGCGTCGCCACCGAAGGCTGGGGAGCCCAACTTCTCGCCCGCCAATCTCCCGCCGGCCACTGGGGTGACGGGCCGCAGTGGGACCTTGTTACCCTCAACAGTCTCGTCGTCCTGATGGACCTCGGTCTCGACCCCACCAGCAAGCAGGCTCGCAAAATGATCGACCGCATCGACAAGCGGCTGGTTTTCAAGCACCTCAACAACCGGCCTTACTTGCACGGCGAAACCGAGCCCTGCATCAACGGCAGAATCCTCGGCATCGGTTCGTATTTCAAGGAACCCAACGACGCAGCGGCCAAGCACCTGCTTGGCGAGCAGCTCGAAGACGGCGGCTGGAACTGCGAAGCGTGGCCCTTTTTGTCGCCGAAACGCCCCCCTAGCCAGCGCTCTTCGTTTCATACCACCATCTGCGTACTCGAAGGGCTCCTCGAATACGAACGAGCCGGGCGCAAATCAGCGGCCGTCGCCAAAGCCCGCAAGCGCGCTGAAAACTACCTGCTCGAGCGCCGCATGTTCCGCTCCCTTCGCACCGGCAAAATCATCGACAAACGCTGGCTGCGTTTCTCGTACCCTCCGCTTTGGCACTACGACGTCCTGCGCGGACTCGATTATCTGCGAAACGCAGGAATCAAACCCGACACCCGCGTCCGTGAAGCCATCCAAGCCGTGATGGCGCGGCGCCACCAGAACGGCCGCTGGCCCCTCAACCTCCTTCATCCCGAACATATTCCATTGGAGATGGAGACCAGCGTCGGCAGTGCAAGCCGCTGGAACACACTCCGCGCCCTCCGAGTTCTGCGTTGGTACAACAACGCAACGCGCTAGTTGTGACGTGGGCGTGCCCGCGCTATGGCTGGGGTTAGGAAAGTGCCGCGAATCGCCATTCGAAGTGCATCACGAGCAACTGGGAAGTAATTCCAGCTACCTGGTTAGTTCGTAGAAGCGGAAACTGACTCACTGCCAATCGTTGTGGCAGCTTGACCCTGAGCGTCCCACGCCGTTACAATTAAAATTCACGGTGACGCAAATTTTAGATTTGATGAATTTCTTCTCCAGCCCGGCGGGCACCCGCTGGGCTGCGCTGTTTTATGTGCGCTCCTGCGGCGCGAAATCTGCCGGCGCCCAATTTCCCAATGCGAGGATGGAATGATCGACGGCCCGATTCCCGAAGGTCTTACTTTTGACGATGTGCTGCTGCTCCCCGGCAAGTCGTCCATTTTGCCCACCGAGGTAGACACGCGCACCTGCTTCACGCGCAAGCTGGCGCTCAATATTCCGCTGGCCTCCGCCGCCATGGACACCGTGACCGAGTCCAACCTGGCCATGGCGATCGCTCGGCAAGGCGGTATCGGCGTCATTCACCGCAACATGCCGATCGACCGCCAAGCCGAGGAAGTCGACCGCGTCAAGAGGTCGGAGAGCGGCATGATCGTCGATCCGGTCACCATTTCGCCCGACATCACCCTGCGCCAGGCGCTCGAAATCATGGAGAAGTACCGCATCTCCGGACTTCCGGTCACGCGCGGGTCGCGTCTCACCGGCATCCTCACCAATCGCGACATGCGTTTCGAGAAAAATCACAATCAGCTGGTCAGCTCGGTGATGACGAAAGACAATCTGGTCACCGTTCCCGTGGGCACCACTCTCGACGAGGCCGAGCGCATCCTGCAGAAACACCGGATCGAGAAACTGCTCGTCGTCGATCAAGATTTCAACCTCAAGGGCCTGATCACCGTAAAAGACATCCAGAAAAAGCTCGAATACCCGCACGCCGCAAAAGACGACCATGGCCGGCTGCGCGTCGGCGCGGCGGTCGGGGCCACCGGTGATTTCCTGGAGCGCGCCGTCGAAATGTCGAAAACCAAGGCGGATGTTTTGGCCATCGACACCGCGCATGGCCATTCCCAGCGCGTAATGGAAGCCATCAAAGCGATCAAGCATCGCCTACCTGAAATCCAGGTTATCGCCGGCAACGTCGCCACCTACGAGGGCGCTCGAGACTTGATCGCGCTCGGCATCGACGGCCTGAAAGTCGGCATCGGCCCGGGATCGATCTGCACGACACGCGTCGTCACGGGCGCGGGCGTTCCCCAACTCACGGCCATCATCGAAGCGTCGCGCGCCGCGCAAGGTACCGGCGTGCCGATCATCGCCGACGGCGGCATTAAATTCTCCGGCGACATCACCAAGGCCATCGCGGCAGGCGCGTCTTGCGTGATGATCGGTAGCCTGTTTGCCGGCACCGAAGAATCGCCCGGAGAAACGATTTTGTATCAGGGCCGGACCTTCAAGTCCTATCGCGGCATGGGATCTACCGCCGCGATGGACGCCGGCTCCGACCGTTACGCCACGGTCCAGGACGATTCCGACCGCGAGCGCGGCAAATCCGTGCCCGAGGGCGTCGAGGGCCGGGTACCTTACAAGGGTCCACTAGGCGCGCTCACCGATCAGTTGGTTGGGGGTCTCAAGAGTGGTATGGGCTACGTTGGGGCGCCCACGCTGGCCGAGCTCAAGAGTTTTGGCCGTTTCGTGCGCATCACCGCCGCTGGTCTGCGCGAAAGTCACGTTCACGACGTGATCATTACGCGCGAGGCGCCCAACTACCGGATGGAGTAAGCAGGCCAGGCACTCTTGGCTGTGCCGGCTGAAGCCAATCCCAACCTCAAGCGATCGTCGCCGGGCGACGTATCGTCGCAAGATCATTTGAACAGCTATGTAACGCTCGATGCACAAGGCCCTGCGACTGTCGCGAACGAAACAGATCGTTGGTTGCCAAGCGGAGGCCCGAGCTACGCTATAGCAACAATCGCTTTTCCGCATGAACTTTATGCAAGCACTCACGCTAAAATAACGGGTGCGGTGAAGCGCGGGGCGGAATCTTCACCGCGCTGTGGCCCCGTCGCAAAAATAGATCTGGAGAGCACGATCCGTGTCCGAACAACCCTGGCGCAACCCGCGCCCCGCGCCGCAACTGCCTGAAGTGCAACCCCGGCTGGGGCGCTTGCTGATCCCCGCGTGGCTGCGTGCCTGGTGGCCCGCTGTGCTTTGGGCGTGTTTTATTTTCGTTATGTCCACGGATTCTTTTTCCGCGGAGCGAACCGGCTCGATCATCGAGCCTATTCTGCGCTGGTTCTTCCCGTCGATCACCTCGGACCAGTTCGAGTTCATCCATCACATCATTCGCAAGAGCGCTCACTTCACCGAATATTTCGTGTTCTGCCTGCTGCTGTTTCGCGCCGTGCGCGGGGCGCGTCGCGGGTGGCACTGGAGTTGGGGAGTCACTGCACTCGTGATAGCCGCCGGCTACGCCTGCCTCGACGAGATCCATCAAGCTTTCGTCGCCAGCCGCACGGCCTCGCCGTATGATTCCCTGCTCGACTCCATCGGCGCGTTCTTTGCCGTCCTGGCCCTCTTTGCTTGGTTCCGTCTCCGCAAGCCCGCGCCTCCGCTGCCGACGCCCGAACTATCCTAGTTGTAGGGAGTGGGGCGCACAGCTGGGGATGGCTGCGCCACCGATGACGGCCCGCGACGGGGTATAAATTATCCTTAACTTCGGTACAGAATATGTGATTATTCCCACACAGAAGAGTGCGCCGGCGACCTCTGACCTCGTCGGCGTTTTCTTGACACCGCGGGCTATCCCCGAACCCAGCCCTTTGAATTCGACGGCGATCCAGGGCACCCTGTGAAAGCGTCTGTAAGTCACGGCCGCAGCTGCGCTTAGCCATTATCGAAGTCCGCAAGCGTGGACGGACGCGACCGTCCATCCTTCGTGATTTCCCAGCGCTTAGTTGGGTTCGGGAGCCGGCTCGTCGGCGGGTTCCAATGGTTCGCCGCAAGGGCCGGTGGTGCGCGCGGGATGCTCGCCCTTGCTGTTGGCTGCCTGGCACTTCTTGAGGGCTTCCATTTGCGCGGCCGGGATCAAGGCCTCGGCCTGCTGCGCGGCTTCCTGGTGAATCTGATGGATTTGTTCCTTCTTTTGCTGCGGTGTGAGCGATTCGTCTCGACAGACGTCCAGGAGCTTGGATTTTGCGGCTTCCATGATTGCTTTGCGCTGCTGCATGACCGCCGGGGAGATGCCCGCCTGCTTCCAGCAGGCAATGTGATTGGGCGCGTGTGTGCCCGTGCTCGACGGCGTCGTTGGTTTGGATTGCTGCTGTCCCGCGACCGACGCTGCCGCCAAAGCCACGCCGAAAAGCACCAAGGAAAAACGCGTCTTCGAGGATTTCACGATGGGATTGCTCATGACACACTCCCCTGCGGCAGGTGCCGCGATCGTAGCGCTGAATGCACCGCGAAACTTGAACGTACGCCTCTCGTGTGCCTGCGGCAATAGAACGCCGGGCCAGTTGCGTTCAGGGAGTAAAGGCAGGCACAAGGCAGATTGGAAGCGTGACGGCGTTGGGACAGAACGCGGACAGTCCGCTTGATACTGGAACCTGGTCAACCGAAAAGAGGGCGTGAATGGATCGAGCGCTATGGCAGGGCTTGCTGTTTTGCGCTAGGGAACTTCGTTCTTGTGATTCGATCGAGGGCAATCCCCAAGAGGGCGGCCCGTCATGTCGAACAGAACAGATCTTAGGGTGTGCTAACTGGGGCAAGTTCCGGAACGGATCGCGCAGCCCGGTGAACCCAGAACGGGCCAATCCCGACTACGCGCCCCCAACCTTTGACTGCAAGCTTCTCGCTAGCTGTTGGCTTCTACCGGCTCTTCTTTTTTGGTTTTTTCTTTCTTTTCCTTCTTCTTTAGCTCGTAGTTGACGAGTTCGAGGATGGCTACTTTGGCGTTGTCGCCTACGCGGTGGCCTGCGGCGATGATGCGGGTGTAGCCTCCGGCGCGGTCGGCGAATTTGGGGGCGATTTCGCTGAAGAGTTTTTGGGTCGTCTCTGGCGTCATCAGGTAGGAGGCGGCTTGTCGGCGCGATTGCAGCGTGTCGCGCTTGCCTAGAGTGATCATTTTTTCGGCTACCGGCCTCGCGGCTTTGGCGCGCGTTAGCGTGGTGGTGATGCGGCCGTGCTCGAAGAGGTTGGTGACCAGGTTGCGCAGGGTGGCGCGGCGGTGCCACGGGTTGCGGCCTAGTTTGGAGCCTGATTTCAGATGTCGCATCGTTTGTTCCTTTTCACAAGAGCCGGAGTTTCAAGGCCGGCTGCACTCGCTTACTACACTGCGTTTCCGCTCGCGTTACAGTTGGTTACGGTCGCGACACGGATGAAACTTGTGGCGCGATTTCGCCGAACACCGATTGCGGTGTTTGGGTGTCGTCTGAACCCCGTGCTCTGAACAGGGCGGCTACAGAGGGGCGCGCTGAAGCGCGCCCCTACATACACCACACATACTGACTGCGTGCTGCTTACAGGCCGGCCATGTCCTCGGTTGGCGGCGGTGGTGCGGTTTGGCTTGGGAGCGGGGGCCAGATGATGCGGCCGTGCTCGTCGAACTTCATGCCCAGGCTGAGGCCCATCTTCACCAGTATATCCTTGATCTCGTTGAGCGATTTGCGGCCGAAGTTCTTGGTCTTCAGCATTTCGTTCTCGCTCTTCTGCACGAGTTCACGGATGGTCTGGATGTTGGCGTTCTTCAGACAGTTGTAGGAGCGCACGGAGAGCTCGAGCTCTTCCACGCTGCGGTCCAGATGCTCAAGGCGCGGGTCGTTGATGATTTCCTGCGGCAGCTCAGCCATTTCCGTCGGCTCTTCAAAGTTGATGAAGATGCTCATGTGGTCCTTGACCAGCTTGGCGGCCAGGCCGATCGAATCCTGCGGCGTGATCGCGCCGTTGGTCCACACTTCGATCATCAGCTTTTCGTAGTCGGTCATCTGGCCGAGACGCGCGGCTTCGACCGAGTAGTTGACCTTGCGCACGGGTGAGTGGACCGAGTCCACCGGGATATAACCGATGGGGAGGTCTTCGTCGTAGTTGCGGTCGGCGGCGACGTAGCCGCGGCCGTTCTTGACGCGCATCTCGATCTGGAGCTTCCCGCCTTCGCTGACGGTGGCGATGTAGACGCTCTTGTCGAGGACGGCGAAGTCGGCATCTTCTTCGATCTGCGCGGAAGTGACCGGGCCGGGATGCTCGACGTTCAGGTAGATCGTCTTGGGCAGGTCCGTGTTCAGCTTGATGGGGACCTGCTTGAGGTTGAGGATGATGTCCGTGGCGTCTTCTACCACGCCGGGAATCGAAGAAAATTCGTGCAGAACACCTTCGATTTTTACGGCGGTGATGGCCGCGCCTTCGATGGAGCTCAGCAGGGCGCGACGCAGCGCGTTCCCGACCGTGGTGCCCCAGCCGCGCTCAAACGGCTGCGCGGAGAAGCGGCCGTATTTCTCGGTCAGTGATTCCAGTTCGGATGCGAGACGCTTTGGCTTCTGAAAACCCTTCCACATATTCTTTTTTTCCTTTCGCCTGACCGCCGTGGCGGCTGGGCTGGCTGCCGGGGTTTGGCCGGCAGCGCGGTGCTGCTTGTTTCAGAATCTTTTGCCGATCTGAAGATCGGCCACTACATTGGTCTAGAGACCTCGCCGGGCTTAAGCCCGGCGCCCACATTTACTTTGAATAGAGTTCGACGATCAGCTGTTCGTTGAACGGCGGTGTCTGCACGTCTTCGCGCTTAGGAAACGCCACGACCTTGGCTTTGAACTGCTCGCGGTCCTGCTCGAGCCAGGGTACGGCGTTCTGGCTCTGGGCGACGTTACGCGCTTCGAGGACCATGGCGTTCTGGTGCATCTTTTCCTTCATGGCGATTTCTTCGCCGACCACCACGAGGTACGACGGGATGTTGACCTTCTTCCCGTTGATACGCACGTGGCCGTGAAGGACGAGTTGCCGCGCTTGCGCTCTGGACGAAGCCAGTCCGGCGCGCCACACGACGTTGTCGAGACGGCGCTCCAGCATGATGATCAGGTTTTCGCCCGTGGGTCCCTTAATGCGCACGGCTTTTTCGAAGTAGTTGCGGAACTGACGCTCCAGCAGGCCGTAGGTGCGCTTCATTTTCTGCTTTTCGCGCAACTGCAGGCCGTAGCCGGCTACTTTTGGTCGCCGCGACTGGCCGTGCTGCCCCGGAACGAAGTTGCGCTTTTCAATGGCGCACTTCTCGGTGAAGCAACGGAGTCCTTTTAAGAATAACTTCTGCCCTTCCCGGCGGCACAGGCGGCAGACTGCATCTCGGTGTCTTGCCAACTTCGATTCTCCCTTCCCAAAACTTTCGGAACTCTTGGTAGCACAGGCACTCTTGCCGGTGCTGCTTTCAACTTCATGCTGACTTGATCGGTCAGCTACAAATCTTGTCAGTCTCTCCGACGACGCCTTGCTCGCCGGATCAAACCTGCCCCGTGCCCACGTTGGCACCGACCCTTCGGCACTCAGGATAAACAGGAGTGCCTGTGCTACTTAGACACGGCGGCGCTTGGGCGGACGGCAACCGTTGTGCGGAATCGGCGTGACGTCGCGGATCACCACGATATGCAATCCGGCGACGGCCAGCGCTCGCACGGCGGACTCGCGGCCGGAGCCTGGGCCTTTCACGCGGACTTCGACACTCTTCATGCCGTACTGGTCACGGGCGATGCCTGCGGCGGCCAGTGAGGCTTGCTGGGCGGCGTACGGCGTGCCCTTGCGCGAACCTTTGAAGCCGATCGCGCCCGCGGACGACCAGCAGATGATGCGACCATCGGTGTCGGTGATGCTGATCTGCGTGTTGTTGAACGACGCAGCGATGTGCACCAAGCCGTGCGGGATGACCCGGCGCTCGCGCTTTTTCTTGAATTCTTTCTTGCGTTTTGTCGCGGCTGCCGGTTTTCCTGCTGCTGCTCCGGCGTCCGGGGTTGCTTTTTGCTGCTCTTTTGCCACGTTTGCTCCGTTTCTCGCTTGCTGCTTGTTTCGGAAACTATCGACGGGCTAAAGCCCGTCGCCTACAAAACCTTGTACCGCTTCGTTCTTGCCAGGCTGGGGCGCCACATGTTGCGGCCCTACAAATTCTTGCGTCGTCGCCGCCACGAGTGACGGGTCTGAAGACCCGCCACTGCATTTAGCCCTTCTTGCCGGTCACCTTTTTCTTGGCTGCTACCGCGCCGCGGCGTGGACCCTTGCGGGTGCGCGCGTTGGTGTGGGTGCGCTGGCCGCGCACCGGAAGGTTGCGGCGGTGACGAATGCCCCGGTACGCCTGGATTTCGATCAGCCGGCGGATGTTCATCTGGACCTCCTTGCGGAGATCCCCTTCCACGCGCCCTTCCTGTTCGATGGCCTGGCGGAGACGGTTGACTTCGTCTTCGGTCAGGTCGCGAATCTTCTTGTTGTGATCGACGTTGGCCTTTTCGGCGAGTTTCTTTGCGCGCTCTTGGCCGATACCGTAGATCGACGTCAGCCCTACGTAGAGACGCTTCTGCACCGGAAGATCAATACCTGCTATGCGTGCCATACTTTCTCCCTTGCTCCGACAATCTTATTCCTGGGCTTACCCCTGGCGCTGCTTGTGTTTCGGGTTGGCGCAAATTACGCGGACTACGCCGCGACGATGGATCACCTTGCACTTGTCGCAAATCTTTTTTACCGATGCTCGGACTTTCATCTGCTCCTCAGTTCTTGTTGCCAAATTCTTGGTGCCGGTACGGCTTGATGCTTGCCAAACTGGGGCACAGACGTGCTGTACCCTACCTATTAGATGCTTTGGGGATGCAATCCCCTAAATACTGGCCTTTCTGCATCTTACGACTGGCCGGGTTAAAGCCCGGCGCCCGCAGGACACCGGCTGAAGCCTGTGCCATAAATCCTTACTTGTAACGATACACGATCCGGCCGCGGGTGAGGTCGTAGGGAGAAAGTTCCACAGCGACCTTGTCGCCTGCCAGGATACGGATAAAATTCTTGCGCATCTTGCCGGAGACGTGGGCTAACACGCGGTGCTTGTTCTCCAGTTCGACGCGGAACATGGCGTTTGGCAACGGTTCGATTACCGTGGCCATTACTTCGATGGCGTCCTCTTTCGAGTTGCCCGAGTCGTCTTTCTTTTTTTCGTCGCGTAACGGCTTTGCCATATGCTCCTGGTGCTCGCTAGACCGATCTGAAGATCGGCCACTACAACCGGCTACCGATTCGCCGCCCTAAAACCCGGCGCCTACATTGCCTTGCTTTACATCTTGGCTGTGTTACCCAAAACGCTTACTACCACGACGGGCCCGTTACTTGTTTCGGGCGCGTCAGGATCCAGGGGCCGTTCGCGGTTACGGCTACCGTGTGCTCGAAATGGGCTGACGGCTGGCCGTCCGCGGTTTCCGCTACCCACTCGTCCCGCATGTGCACGCCCGGCAGGCCGGCGTTCACCATCGGTTCGATGGCGATGACCATACCCTCCTGGAGGCGCGCACCTCGTCCTGCTTCGCCGTAGTTCGGGAGGTTAGGCTCGTCATGCATCTTGGTGCCGATGCCGTGCCCTACGAACTCCCGCACGACCGAGTAGCCGTGTTGCTCTACCCAGCTTTGAACGGCGTTACCTACATCGCCGAGCCGGTTGCCTGCGCGCATCTTATCGATGGCGCGATCAAGAGACTCCCGGGTTACTTCCAACAACTTCGCTGTTTCTGGGGCGATCTGCCCGACTGGGACAGTCACCGCCGAATCCGCGAAGTAGCCGTTCACTTCCATCCCGAAATCGATCGAGACGATGTCGCCTTCGCGAAGTTTTCGCTTGGGCGACGGAATCCCGTGAACGATCTCGCTGTTCACCGAGGTACAGAGCGTGCACGGATACCCGCGGTAGCCCTTGAACGCCGGTTTGCCTGGCTTGCCGGCGATTTTTTCCTCGGCGAACTTCTCGAGGTCCATCGTCGTCAGGCCGGGCCGAACAATGTCTCGCAGTGCGGTCAAAACTTCATGAACGATGAGGCCGGCGCGGTGCATCTTTTCCAGCTCTTCCGCACTGCGCAGATGAATGGCCATCTTCGTTCACTAAGTCCGGCTCCGCCGGATGCAAGTTCCTTTGCCGCTTTTCAACCGCCGGTGAATCTTTGCGCCCCGGCCGTTCCGCACGCATTGCCCACGTTGCAGCATGATGCTCAGGCTGCACCGCATACAATTTCGTCGATCCGCCGCATCACGTCCGGCACACTCTGCGAAGCGTCCACCGAGTGCAGCCTGCCCAGCCGCTTGTAGTACGCGACCAGCGGCGCGGTTTGTTTCTCGTACGCTTGCAGCCGCGGCGCTACAATTTCTTCGCGATCGTCGGGCCGCTGATCGAGCTGGCCGCCGTCGGCATCGCAGATTCCCTCGACCTTTGGCGAGCGGTCGTAAATATTATAAATCTCGCCGCCAACCTTGCACGTTCGCCTGCCAGTAATCCGCCGCAACACCAGCGCCGGGTCGATTGCCAAGTGCACGACCAGCGGCGGCTTGTAGCCATGTTGCGCCAGCAGGACGCCCAGGTACTGCGCTTGCGCCACCGTCCGCGGAAAGCCATCGAAAACGAAACCGTGCCAACAATCCGGCTTCTCGATGCGTTCCGCGACCATCTTGAGCACCAGCGAGTCTGGAACCAACTCGCCGCGCGCCATGATGGGCTTGGCCAACTGCCCGAGCGGCGTGTTGTGCGAGATATTCTCGCGCAGCATGTCGCCCGTCGAAAGATGCGGCACGCCAAACTTACCGGCCAACTCTTTCGCTTGCGTGCCTTTTCCCGCACCCGGAGGCCCGAGAAAAATCACGGCGCGATCCAACGGCCCCGCGGAGCGTGACTCCGCCGCGATTCCGCCGGCCTTCATTACCGCCGGCCGCGCAGCCGGCCCTTCCGAGCAAACCCTTCGTAGTTGCGCATGACGAGTTGTGCCTCGAGCTGCTGCACGGTATCCATCGCCACGCCGACCACAATCAACAAGGACGTACCGCCGAAATAAAACTGCACGCCAAGACCTTTCAGGAACCAGACCGGGAAATGCCGGTCGAACCACGCGCCAATGCCCCAGCCGATATGGTCGAGGTGAATACCGGTAATCAGCCATTCGGGCAGCAGACAGACAATCGCCAGGTAGATCGCGCCGATGAAGGTGAGGCGCTTTAAGATCCTGCTGACGTGGTCGCTGGTGGTGCGGCCCGGCCGGATGCCCGGGATGAACCCGCCGTTTTTGCGCATGTTGTCGGCCAGCTCGGTCGGATTGAAGACGATGCCGACGTAGAAAAACGCGAACAGGATGATCAGAACGATGTACACCAGGTTGTACAAAGGCTCGCCGAAGGCGATGACCTGGCTGAAGCTTTTGACGAAGACGTACTTGGTGCCGAACATCAGCGCCGCCGTTGCGGGAAACGCCAGCAGCGAACTGGCAAAAATCGGCGGAATCACGCCGCCGGAATTGACGCGCAACGGGAGGTAGGAGGATTGCCCGCCCATCACCCTGCGGCCGACCACGCGCTTGGCGTACTGCACGGGAATGCGGCGCTGGCCGCCTTCCACAAAAACGATGAAGGCGACGACCGCGATCATCAGCGCCACGAGGAAAATCAGCGCCAGCGGGGTAAACGGTCCCCACGCCTGGGTCTTGGCCTTTTCGTACAAGTCCAGAATGCCGCGGGGCAAACCGACGACGATACCGACGAAAATGATCAGCGACATGCCGTTGCCGATGCCGCGCTCGGAAATTTGTTCGCCCAGCCACATGATGAAAGCCGAACCAGTGGTCAGGGTGAGGATGGTCATCAGGACGAAGCCGATGCCGGGGTGGAAAACCAGCGACTCGCCGCCGTAGGTTTGCGCCTGCAAAGCGGTGGCGATGGTTGTCGATTGAATGACGCTGAGAACGATCGTCAAATAGCGCGTGTACTGGGTGATTTTGCGGCGCCCGAGTTCGCCTTCTTTTTGCAGCTTTTCGAGGTACGGGAACACCACGGTCATCAGTTGCAGGATGATCGACGAGGTGATGTACGGCATTATGCCGAGCGCAAAAATTGTGAGCCGGCGCAGGTTGCCGCCGCTGAAGAGGTCGAAGATGCCCAGAAACGAGCCCGCACCCTGCTGGAAAATGGTTTCCAGCACGCGCCAGTTGATGCCCGGCGTGGGAATGTGCGCACCGATGCGATACACCGCCAGCAAGGCCAGTGTGAAGAGCACACGGTTCCGCAAGTCCGGGATGCGGAACAGGTTCTTGAAGGCTTCGAAGAATCGATTCATGCGCTTACGTGATTTCCTTGTGCCCGACCCTAATTTCGCCAGTCAATTACGCTACAACCTCGAACGTGCCGCCTGCCTTGCTGATCTTTTCCTTCGCCGACGCGCTGAAAGCGTGGGCGTGAATGGCGAGCTTGGTGGTCAGTTCGCCGTCGCCGAGAACCTTGACGCGATCGGTCTTGCGGCGAATGAAGCCGTGAGCCCGCAGCAGCTCGGGTGTGACCGTCTCGCCCGCCGGAAAAACGTTGAGTTCTTCCAGGTTCAGGACGGAGTAAGTGACGCTGAATGGATTGTGAAATCCGCGCTTGGGCATGCGGCGATGCAACGGCATCTGGCCGCCCTCAAAACCCCTGCGGCGCGAATAGCCGCGACGAGATTTCTGGCCTTTGTTGCCGGCGCCGGCGGTCTTGCCGAGCTTCGAGCCCATACCGCGGCCGACACGAACCTTTTTGATGCGCGAGCCCTTCGGCGGGTGCAAGTTCGACAGGCTGTATGGTCGCCGGTTCGTCGAAGACTTGCGCGCCGTTCGCTCGCTTCGGGGTCCGGTTCTCTTGGATACTTTTTTCGCCATGGCCCTATTCCACCACTCTCACGAGGTGACGCACTTTGTGGATCATGCCGCGAATCGACGGCGTGTCCTCGCGCTCGACCACCTGATGCATTCTTCGCAGGCCAAGCCCGCGAACCGCTTGACGGATATCGTCGGTGGAGCCGATGAAGCTGACCACCTGTTGGATCTTGATAGTGCCCGTGGCCTTGTCGCCCGTTCCGGTTTTCTTTTTCACGGTCATGAGGCGCTCTCCGCCACGGCGGCTTTGGGATAGCGGCCGCGGATTTCATCCACCGTCTTCGAGCGCGTTTCCGCGACCTGGGCGATATCCTTCAAGCTCAGCAGCGCCGCGAAAGTGGCTTTCACCACGTTGTGCGGATTCGAGGTGCCCAGCGACTTGGTCAACACGTTGTGAATCCCGGCCACCTGCATGACTTTACGCACCGGGCCGCCGGCGATGACGCCAGTGCCTTCCGAGGCAGGCTTCAGCAACACTTGCGCCGAGCCATAGCGTCCGAGAACCTGATGCGGAATCGAGGTGCCCTTGAGATTCAGCTTGATCAAATTCTTTTTCGCCTGCTCGATGCCCTTCTTGATGGCCATGGGCACTTCGCGCGCTTTGCCCATACCGAAACCCGCGTGGCCGTGATTGTCGCCGACAACCACCAGCGCCGAAAAGCTGAGGTTCTTGCCGCCCTTGACGACCTTAGTGACACGATTGATGGCGATGACGTCATCTTTCAGGTCGGACGGATTGACCTCGAGGAGGCGCCGTACCGCTAAACTGTCCCGCAAAATTTGCTTCGACATAGGCTTAGAACTGTAACCCCGCTTCCCGCGCCGCATCTGCGAGCGCCTTGACGCGGCCGTGGTACTTGTACCCGCCGCGGTCGAACACTACCTTGGTGACGCCGGCAGCTTTGGCGCGGTCGGCGATCGCTTTGCCGATCACCTTGGCCGCCGCGATGTTGCCGCCGCCTTTGAGATTCTTTTTCGTTTCTTTGTCGACCGAACTGGCCGACGCGAGCGTCTGGCCGGTGCGGTCGTCGATCACCTGGGTGTAAATGTGGCCCAGCGAGCGATAGACGCAGAGGCGCGGACGCTCGGTGGTGCCCATGACCCGGGTGCGCACGCGCTCGTGAATGCGGCGACGATGCGAATCTTTCGAGATGTTGCGAACTCTTGCCGATGCCACAGTTGTTTCTCCTTCAAGCCGCGGCCGCTTTTCGCGGCCCTAAAACCGGACCGATCTAAAGACCCGCCACTACAGGTTGCGCGATGTTTTACGCGCCGCCGGCCTTTGCTCCGGCTTTACCAGCCTTCTTCTTCAAGCGCTCACCGGTGATGCGAACACCCTTCTGCTTGTACGGGTCAGGTGGACGTAGCTTGCGAATATTCGCGGCTACTTGCCCGACTTGACCTTTGTCGGCGCCGCTTACGACCAGGTGTGTTTGCTTCTCGACGGCGATCTGGATGCCTTCGGGAATGTGAAACTCGATGGGATGCGACTTGCCGAGCGCGAAGGCGACCATCTTGCCCTTGAGTTCCGCGCGGTAACCTACGCCGACAATGTCGAGATCCTTCTTAAAGCCGGTGGTGACGCCGGTGACGGCGTTGGCCACCAGAGCGCGAGCGAGACCATGCAGCGCACGGTGATCTTCCGTGGCGCGGAGAGCGTTCAGCACGCCGTCCTTTTGCTCGAAGGTGATGCCGTGCGGAAGTGGAACCGTCAGCTTGCCCTTCGGACCTTGCACTTCGACGCGATCACTTTGCAGCGCGATTTTCACGCCGCTTGGCAGTGGAATTGGTTTGCGACCGATACGTGACATCTGTTTTCCCTTGTCCTTAACAATCCTGCTTGATTTGTTACGCCGGGCGGAGCCAGCCCCGCCCCTACAGCCTTGACGGGTCTAAAGACCCGCCACTGCAGATGCTCAACTTCGCTACCAGACCTCGCAGAGAATCTCGCCGCCGATTTTCGCCTTGCGGGCGGAGCGGCCGCTCATCAAACCCTTTGGCGTGGTCATGATGCTGATGCCGAGCCCGCCAACGACCGGGCGAATGTCCGTCGTGCCCAGGTAGCGGCGGGCGCCGGGGCGCGAAATGCGCTTCAGGCCGGTGATCACGCTGCGGCGGTCCGGGGTGTACTTCAGGAAAACGCGCAACTGCTTGCGCGTCTTGTTTTCATCCACCAGCTTGAAGGTCGAAATGTAGCCCTCTTCCTTGAGAATGCGGGCAATTTCCGTCTTCAGCTTGGACACCGGCACGTCGACGCGCTGGTGCTTGGCGGCGGCGGCGTTGCGGATGCGCGTCAAAAAATCGGCAATGGGATCGGTCTGCATCTATTCTCCTGGAGCCCTACCGGGCTCTGCTCCTGACAGCCCTGACCGGGCTGGTTCTACCAGCTCGCTTTCGTGACGCCGGGAATCTCTCCCTTGAGCGCCATACCGCGGAAACAAATTCTGCACATCTGGAACTTGCGGATATAGCCGCGAGCGCGGCCGCAAACGCGGCAACGGTTGCGCACGCGAACTTTGAATTTCGGCTTCTTGAGTGACTTGGCGATTTTTGCTGTGCGTGCCATTTATTGTGCTACCCCCGGAGTTCGCAGCGGAAAGCCCAGACCCTTGAGGAGTTCGCGGCCTTCTTCATCGTTTGTGGCGCTTGTGGTCAGCGTGATGTTCATGCCCTTGATCTTGTCCACACGCGTGTAATCAATTTCGGGAAACACCAACTGGTCTTTCAGGCCGAGCGTGTAATTGCCGCGCCCGTCAAAAGCGTTCGACGGCAAGCCGCGAAAGTCGCGCACGCGCGGCAGCACCACGTTGCAGAGCCGGTCGATGAATTCGTACATCTTGTCACCGCGCAGCGTGACCGCGCACCCGATGGGCATGCCCTTGCGGATTTTGAAGTTCGCAATGGACTTCTTCGCCCGCGTAATGATGGGCTTCTGCCCGGTAATCTGCCCAAGTTCGACCGCCGCGGTGTCCAGCAGCTTGGCGTTCTGGCTGGCTTCGCCGAGTCCGATATTGAGCGTGACCTTCTTGAGCTTCGGCACGGCCATGATGTTCTTCCAGCCGAAATGCTTCATCAGCGCCGGCACCGTCTCGTTTCGATATTTTTCCTGCAATCTACTCTTCATCGCCTTCTTTACCTTTTCTCGGTTCGTTCGTTTGTCCTTACTTGCTGCTGTTACGTATCGCCCTTACTTGTCGAGCGTGGAGTTGCAACGCTTGCAGCTTCGCGTCTTGGTGCCGTCGGGCAAAATCGTGTGGCCAATGCGCGTGTGCTTGCCGCAGCTTCCGCAGACAATCATCACGTTGGAAACGTTGATGGCGGCCTCTTTTTCCACGATGCCGCCCTTGATGTTCTTTTGCGGATTCGGCCGCGTGTGGCGCTTGACGATCGCGACGTGCTCGACCACCACGCGATTCGTTTTGGCGTTAATCGACAGCACGCGCCCGCTCTTGCCCGCGTCGCGGCCGGCGATCACGCGCACCTGGTCGCCTTTGCGAATGTTGATGGTGTTGCGTACCGTTCGTTCGTGCCTCAGTGTCATCGTTTACCAAACCTCCGGAGCCAGCGAAACAATCTTGGTGAACTTCTTTTCGCGCAGCTCTCTGGCCACCGGGCCAAACACGCGCGTGCCTACCGGCTCGCCCGCATCGTTGATCAACACCGCGGCATTGTCGTCGAAGCGGATGTACGTGCCATCCTTGCGCCGGCGTTCTTTGCGCATCCGAACGACCACGGCCTTAACCACCGTGCCTTTTTTGACCTGGCTTTCCGGCGTCGCTTCCTTTACCGAGGCGGTGATGACGTCGCCGAGACCCGCTTGGAGTCCCGCGTCGCCGCCCACCGGCAAAATGCACATCAGCTTTCGCGCGCCGGAATTATCGGCGACGGTCAGCCAAGTTCGCATCTGAATCATTGGTCTGCTCTCCCGTTCCGCTTATTCCGCCGACGCATTTCGCGTCAGGATTTCTTTCAGCCGCCAGCGCTTGAGCTTCGAGAGCGGCCGCGCCGAAACAATTCGCACGGTGTCGCCCGGCTTGGCTTCGCGCTTCTCGTCGTGCGCGTAAAACTTCTTGGAGATGCGCACCACGCGGCGGTACTTGGGGTGCTGCACCAGCCGCAATACTTCGACGACGATGGTTTTCTCCATCTTCGCGCTGGTCACGCGCCCGGTGAGAATCTGCCGCTCGTGACGCGCTTCCGGCGCGCTTGTCGGTGCCGTTGTTTCAGTTGCCATTAGGCCTTCCTCGCTGCAGCGGGCCGAGACTTGGTCTGAGCCGGCTTGGTCTGAACCGATAGTTCATTGGCGCGCAACAGCGTCTTCACGCGCGCCAAATCTTTTCTTGCTTCGCGCAGGCGCTTGAGCGCTTCCGCTTGTCCCGTGGTCAGCTGAAAGCGCAGGCGGAAAATCTGCTCGGTCAGCTCTTTTTGTTGGGCTTCCAGTTCGTTCACGCCCGCTTCGCGAATTTTTTCAATGCGTCGCGGCATGGTTAGAAGCTCCCCGCGCGGCTGACGAATTTCGTGGGAATCGGCAGCTTGTGGGCCGCGAGTCCCAAAGCTTCTTTCGCCGTCGCTTCGTCAATGCCCGCCATCTCAAACATGATGCGGCCCGGCTTTACCACCGAGACCCACTTTTCCGGCGCGCCTTTGCCTTTGCCCATGCGGGTTTCCGCGGGCTTCTTGGTGAAGGGTTTGTCCGGAAAAATCCGGATCCAGAGTTTCCCGCCGCGCTTGATAAAGCGGGTGATTGCCACGCGCGAGGCTTCGATCTGGCGGTCGGTGATCCACGCGGCTTCCATGGCTTTCAGCCCGTACTCGCCAAACGCAAGTTCTCCGCCGCGCCAGGCTTTCCCGTTGCGCCGGCCGCGCATCTGCTTTCGGTACTTCACTTTCTTGGGCATCAACATCGCTTTGTTCTCTTTTCCTGTTTTACCCGACCGCTCAATCCATTCATTACGCTACGGCGGCTACGCCTTCGCGCTCTTTCTGAATCTTGGAGACACGCTTGGGCACGTTTTCGCCTTGATAAACCCAGCACTTTACGCCAATTACGCCGTACGTGGTGTTCGCTTCCGCGGTGCCGAAGTCGATGTCCGCACGCAACGTTTGCAGCGGCAGCCGGCCTTGCAGGTACCACTCTTTGCGCGCGATTTCCGCGCCGTTCAGGCGTCCCGCCACGCGCACTTTGATGCCCTTGCAGCCGAAACGCAGCGCCGAATCCACGGCTTTGCGCATCGCGCGGCGGAAGGCCACGCGCTTTTCGAGTTGCAGCGCGATCGATTCCGCCACCAGCGTGGCGTCCAGTTCCGGGCGGTGCACTTCCTGAATGTCGATGTGCACTTCGCGCTTGGTGCGTTTTTGCACTTCCTGCTTCAGCTTGTCGATTTCCGACCCTTTACGGCCGATGATGATGCCCGGACGCGCGGTGTAAATTCGCACGACCAGCTTGTTGGCGGCGCGCTCGATGTCGATCGAGCTGATGCCCGCGCTCTTCAGCTTTTCCTTCAACTCACGCCGCAGCTTCACGTCTTCGTGCAGCAGCTCGGCGTAGTCGCGGTCGGCATACCAGCGCGACTTCCACGGCTTGTTATAACCGAGTCGAAATCCGTACGGGTGCGTCTTCTGTCCCATTCCGTCCTCTTCTTGACTGCTTCCACTTTCGCTGCGAACCGCTACTTCGTTCGCTTGTTACTTTTTGCCCTTCTTTGGAGCCGCTTGCTTGCCGGTCAACGCCTTGCGAACACGACGCGCAGTGCCGCGCACGCCCTTTTGCGCTTGCGCTTCCGCTTCAATCGCGGCCACGCGTTCGGCGGCGGCCACGTGATGCTCGGCCACGCCGACCCACAGATGGGCGGTACGCTTCTGGTAACGGAAGGCCCGGCCCATTGGCGCGGGACGCAACCGCTTCCATCGCGCGCCTTCGTTCACGAAACACTTCGACACAAACAATTCATCCACGTCGAGCGGAGCGCCGGCGTCTTCGGCTTTGCGTTCCGCGTTCGCGATCGCGCTACGCAGCACTTTTTCGATGTGCTTCGCGGACCGCTTCGGCGTAAAACGCAGCGTCTGCAAGGCATCCTGGACTTTTCGCCCGCGGATCAAGTCGATCACCAGCCGCGCCTTTTGCGGAGACATCCGCACGTGCTTGGCGAGCGCGTGCGCTTCGATCGAACCAGCCTGTGTCTGTACGTCAGCCATGTCTTATGCCTTCGGCGCCGCCGGAGCCGCGCCGCCTCCCGCGGGTGCGCCCGCTGCCGGAGCCGCCCCAGCCGCGCGCTCAAGCGCTGCCTTCACGGCATGGCCTTTGAACGTGCGCGTCGGCGAAAACTCGCCCAGCTTGTGCCCAATCATCTGCTCGGTCACATATACCGGGATGAATTTCTTCCCGTTGTGCACCGCGATGGTGTGGCCGATCATGTCCGGCACAATCGTGGAGCGCCGCGACCAGGTCTTCACGACTTTCTTTTCGTTTCGCGTGTTCAGTCCTTCGACTTTTTCGCGCAGGTGACCGTCAACAAACGGTCCCTTTTTCAGTGAGCGTGCCATCGATTCCTTATTCCTCCACGCGGCGCAACCGAACCCACGGCGCTCGCCGCATCTTTTTAAAGCCGCGCACCGGACCCGGGACGCGGTGCGATTTCGGGCAGAACGGGCACACAAAGCGCGTACCTTGTGCGTTCGGAATCCGCTCCACGATCACCGCCCATCCGGTCTTGCACAACTTGTACAACACCGGCTCCAGCGGAACCGCCACAACCTTTACCGGCCGCACCGGCTTGCTGCTCTTCACCGCCGCCGCGCGTTTCGCGGGCGTTCGCTTCGCTGGTCTGGTCGACCTCTTCGTCGATCTCCGCAAAGCAGCTCTCCGAGTTCGCCGGCTTCCGTTGCGCCCTGCTCGTGTTGTCCGTGTCGCTCGCATCGTTTGCGCTCTCACCGGACTGCTCTGCCATCGCCGCCCGGTACTCGCATCCACCGCTTGCCTTTTCCATCTTTGCTTCGTTACTTCGTTACGTCTTTACTTCGCTTCGTTACTTCCTTCGCTGCACGATCTGCTTGTCCGTGCGCTTGTTCCGCCGCGTTTTCTTGCCGAGCGTCGGGAAAGCCCAAGGCGTTTGCGGGTGATTGCCTTTGACCTTGCCTTCACCACCGCCGTGCGGGTGATCGACCGGGTTCATGGCCACGCCGCGCACCGTAGGCTTGACACCCTGCCACCGCGTGCGTCCCGCTTTGCCGTAAGTTTCGTTCTCATGATCGAGGTTGCCAACCTGGCCGACCGTCGCCATGCAGTCCACGGAGAACTTTCGTACTTCGCCCGACGGCATCTTCACCAGCGCGAGGTCGCCCTCTTTGCTGAGCAACTGCGCCGCGCCGCCCGCCGAACGTACCGCCTGGCCGCCGCGCCCCGGATACAGTTCCAGGTTGTGCACCATCGTGCCGGGCGGAATGTGCTTGATCTGCAGCGCATTGCCCGGAAGAATGTCCGCGCCTTCGCCGGTCGAAACCGTTGCGCCCACTTCCAGACCCACCGGGTGCAGGATGTAGCGCTTCTCGCCGTCGGCGTAGTGCAGCAGCGCGATGTTCGAGCTGCGATTCGGGTCGTACTCGATCGACGCCACCTTCGCGGGCACGCCCACTTTGTCGCGCCGGAAATCCACCTGGCGATACTGCTTTTTGTGACCGCCGCCGCGGTGCCAAATGACGATCTCGCCCTGGTTGTTACGGCCACCGGAGCGTTTTTTCGGCTCGAGTAACGCCTTTTCCGGCGTTTCCTTGGTGATATGGCTCTTGTCCAGGACGGTGATAAACCGCCGCGACGCCGTGTACGGATTAAAGCTTTTCAGTCCCATCGCAACCTCTTACCTTTTTGCGCGTTCTTGCTGCCACTACCGCGCGACTTCAGCTTCACTGCTCACTGTACTGGGCCGAGTCCTGCAAAAATCAAGCGCTACAAATTCTCCGCGTACTCGATCATCTTTTCGCCTGCAGCGAGCTTCACGTACGCTTTCTTCCAGTCCTTGCGGTATCCCACGCTCTGGCCGCGGCGCCGCATTTTGCCGATGAAATTGGCGGTGCGCACGTCGTCGACTTTCACTTTGAAGATCTGCTGCACCGCTTCCTTGATCTCTGTCTTGGTCGCGCCAGCCGCCACTTCAAAGACCACCGTGTGGTGCAACTCTTTTACACCCAGGCCCTTTTCCGTGATGATCGGACGACGAATGATTTGATAGTGAGGGGCTGCCATAACCTATTCCTTCCCCTTCTTCGGTTTCGCGGCCTTTTTCGCCGCCGCTTTCTTTTCCGGCTTGGCCGCAGCTTTCGCTTTCGGCGCGGCTTGTTTCTTTACCGCTGGTGCCGGAGCGATCGTCTCAACATGCGGTTTCGCCGCTGCCGCTGCTTCCGGATCCAGAGTGCGGATCAACCGCGCGACCGCGTCCTTCGACAGCAACAGCAAATCGTGGTTCAGCAAGTCGTACGCTTGCAAGACGTTAGGCGCGACCAGTTTCACACGTTCCAGGTTCCGGCTGGCGAGTTCCAGGTTGCGATTTTCGCCGTACGCCACCAGCAAAGCGGACTTCGTGTGATTCAGCTTGCCGAGGATCACAGCGAGCGCCTTGGTCTTCGGCGTTTCGAGCGACCACTCGTCCACCACCGTCAATTTCTGCTCTGCAAACTTTGCCGAGAGCGCCGAGCGCAACGCGCCCAGCAGCATCTTCTTCGGCAGCGCGTAGCTGTAATCGCGCGGCTTCGGTCCGTGCACCGTTCCGCCATGCCGCCAGAGGGGCGAACGAATGGAGCCGACGCGAGCGCGGCCGGTGCCCTTCTGGCGCCACAGCTTGCGGCCAGCGCCGCTCACTTCGCTCTTGTCCTTGGTCTTGTGCGTGCCGCGGCGGATTTCCCGCATGTACCAGCGCGACGCTTCGTGCAGCAGGTTCTGATTCACCTTCGCGCCAAACACCGCGTCGGCGAGCTCCACCTGCCCGACCTTCTTGCCTTCCAGATTCACTACATCCACGACCGGCATAATCTCGTTTCCTTATCGCGAGCTAAGCTGACTGCGTAATACCATTCCGGCAGACCGGAACGCCCCTGCAAACTGTTACTTGTTGCCGCCTACCTTGGCCTTGATCGTCTTACGAATCTTTTTGATAAAGATGTACGTTCCGCTTGGACCCGGCACCGAACCTTTAACCAGCAGCAGGTTCTCGTCGTTGTCCACCTTCACCACTTTCAGGTTCCGCGCGGTAACCCGCTCGTTGCCCATGTGCCCGGGGAAATGCTGGTTCTTCCACACGCGCGAGGGAAACGAACTGCCGCCGATGCCGCCCGGCGCGCGATGGAACATCGAACCGTGCGTCGCATCGCCTCCGGCGTAGTGCCAGCGCTTCACGCCGCCGGCAAAACCTTTGCCCTTGCTGATGCCACTGACGTCCACAAGCTCGCCTGCCTTGAAATTCTCGACCAGCACGCGGTCGCCGACTTTGGTTTCATCCGCAGACTCTTCAATGCGGATTTCCTGCAATACCTTCATCGGCGCCACGCCGGCTTTTTTGTAGTGGCCGGTCATGGGTTTGTTGACGCGCTGCGGCTTGACGAATTCTACCAAGCCCAGTTGCGCCGCTTCGTAGCCGTCGATCGTCTTGGTCCGCCGCTGCACCACCACGCAAGGACCAGCCTGCAACACGGTGCAACCCACCAGCGTACCGTCGTCCTGGAACACTTGCGTCATCCCCAGCTTGATTCCGATAATCCCGTTGACCGCCATCGCTTGGTCTCTTTCTTTCGCAGCTTGTCTCGCACTGCGGATATTGGCTGCGTGCTACTTTTTGATTTCGCCTGCTTGTTTTCGCTACCAGAGGTCGCGCTAGAGCGCGCCCCTACATTTCCATTATTTTCCTGCGTGTCCGAACGCCTTGATCTCCACGTCCACGCCCGGCGGCAAATCCAGCTTCATCAACGCGTCGACCGTATCCGGCGTTGGCTCGAGGATGTCGATCAGCCGCTTATGGGTGCGCATCTCGAACTGCTCGCGCGACTTCTTGTCCACGTGCGGAGACCGCAGCACCGTCCAGCGGTTGATGGTGGTCGGCAGAGGAATCGGGCCCGCAACATCGGCCCCGGTGCGCTTCGCCGTCTCCACGATTTCCCGCGTGGACTGGTCCAGAATCCGGTGGTCGTACGCCTTCAAACGAATACGAATTTTGTCGCCTTGTCTCATTTAATTAATCCACAACCCTCTCTGAATCCTGCTTACTCAATGATTTCCGTAACCGCACCCGCGCCCACCGTGTGCCCGCCTTCGCGAATCGCGAAGCGCAAGCCCTTTTCGAGAGCTACCGGCGTGATCAGGCTCACTTCGCAGCTGACGTTATCTCCGGGCATCACCATTTCCACACCCGTCGGCAGCTTCACGTCGCCCGTCACGTCCGTCGTGCGAAAGTAAAACTGCGGCCGGTACCCCGTGAAAAATGGCGTGTGCCGCCCGCCTTCTTCCTTGGTCAACACGTACGCTTCTGCCTTGAACTTCGTGTGCGGCGTGATCGATCCCGGCTTGCACACCACCTGCCCGCGCTCCACGTCTTCTTTTTCCGTGCCGCGCAGCAGCAATCCCACGTTGTCGCCCGCCAAGCCTTCATCCAGCAGCTTGCGGAACATTTCTACGCCGGTCACTACCTTCTTTTGCGTCGGCCGAAAGCCCACAATCTCGATTTCCTCGCCAACTTTCACCTTGCCGCGCTCGACTCTTCCGGTCACCACCGTCCCGCGGCCCGAAATCGAAAAAATATCTTCGATGGGCATCGCGAACGGCTTGTCGATATCGCGCACCGGCTGCGGCACGTTCTTGTCCACCGCTTCCATCAAATCGTCGATGGCTTTTTCCCACTTCGCGTCGCCGTTCAACGCTTGCAGCGCCGAACCGCGCACCATGGCAATCGTGTCGCCCGGAAACTGGTAGCTCTTCAGCAACTCGCGTACTTCGAGTTCCACAAGTTCCAGAAGTTCGGCGTCTTCCACCATGTCGCACTTGTTCAAAAACACCACGATCGCCGGCACTCCCACCTGCCGCGCCAGCAAAATGTGTTCCCGCGTCTGCGGCATCGGACCATCGGTCGCCGCTACCACCAGAATCGCCCCGTCCATCTGCGCAGCGCCGGTGATCATGTTCTTGATGTAGTCCGCGTGCCCCGGACAGTCCATGTGCGCGTAATGGCGGTTCGCCGTTTCATACTCCACGTGCGACACCGCAATCGTGATCCCGCGCTCGCGCTCTTCCGGCGCGTTGTCGATCGAATCAAACGCCCGGAACTGCACCTTGGGGTTGTGCTTGGACAACACCTTGGTAATCGCCGCCGTCAACGTGGTCTTACCATGGTCGATGTGTCCAATGGTCCCGATGTTGCAGTGCGGCTTGTTGCGCTCGAATTTCTCCTTGGCCATTGCGTCCTCAGCTCCTCAATCGAATTTCGTAAATCGTGTGCTGCAAAATTCCTTCCAGCTTTACTTTGTACCCTTGATCTTTTTGATTACTTCTTCCGAAATGTTCGGCGGCGTTTCCGCGTAGTGCGAAAAATGCATCGTAAACGTCGCCCGGCCCTGCGTTCGGCTGCGCAAATCGGTCGCGTAGCCAAACATCTGCGCCAGCGGCACTTCCACGCGAATCACGTTGCTACCCGCACGATTTTCCGTTCCCTGAATGGCGGAACGCCGCGCGTTAAGGTCGCCAAACACTGCAGCCATGTATTCCTCGGGAACAACGACTTCCACTTTCATGATCGGCTCAAGCAAAACCGCCTTGGCCCTGGCACAAGCTTCCTTGTAAGCCATCGAGCCGGCAATCTTGAACGCCATTTCGTTGCTATCGACGTCGTGATAGCTGCCGTCGATCAGCACCACGGCAACGTCCACGGTGGGAAAGCCAGCGAGGATACCGTTGTCCAGCGCTTCGCGAATCCCGGCTTCGATCGGCGCGATAAATTCACGCGGGATCGATCCGCCAACGATCTTGTCGATGAACAGGAAGCGATGTTCCTTGTCAAATTTCCACTTGCCGGCCGATCCGCCGCCAACCACTTCCTTCGCGAGCGCGTCGAGATCGTCGGTAGACATCTCTTTCATGCTCTCGTGACTGGAGCTCGGAATCGGATGCAGCTCGATCTTGCAATGACCGTATTGACCTTTACCGCCGGTCTGCTTGATGTACTTGCCTTCGGCGACGGCCTTCTTGCGAATCGTTTCGCGATAGGCCACTTGCGGGCGGCCCACATTGGCCTGCACGTTGTATTCGCGCAGCATGCGGTCCACGATAATTTCCAGGTGCAATTCGCCCATGCCGGAAATCAAGGTCTGCCCGGTGTCGGGTTCGGTCGAAACGCGGAACGTGGGATCTTCCTGCGCCAGCCGCTGCATGGCCACGCCCAGCTTGTCCTGGTCGGCTTTCGTTTTCGGCTCGATGGCCACGGAAATTACCGGAGCCGGAAAGTCGATCGATTCCAGAATGATCTGCTTCTGCTCGTCGCAGAGCGTATCGCCGGTGTTGACACTCTTCAGACCGACGCACGCGCAGATATCGCCGGCATAAATCTCTTCAATCTCTTCGCGCTTGTTGGCATGCATCTGCAGCAAACGGCTGATCCGCTCGCGCGTGCCCTTGCCGGAATTCAAAACGTAGCTGCCCGATTTCAACACGCCAGAATAGACGCGGATGTACGTTACGTGCCCGACAAACGGGTCGGACATAATCTTAAAAGCCAGAGCCGAAAAAGGCTGGTCATCGGCCGGGCGCCGCAGCACGGTCTCGTCGGTCTCGGGATCGGTGCCTTCCACCGGCAAAACGTCGATCGGCGAGGGCAGATAGTCCACCACCGCATCGAGCAGCGGCTGTATACCCTTGTTCTTGAAAGCCGAACCGGCCAGCACCGGCACAATCTTCAGCGCGAGAGTCGACTTCCGCACCGACTTGCGCATCTCTTCGACCGTCAGCGTGCCTTCGGTCAAATACTTATCGATCACTTCATCGTCGTGCTCGGCGATGTAGTCGACCATCTTGCCGCGATGCTCGTCGTAGAACGCCTTGTCGATCGCGGAACCCTTGAGCGCCGCAGCCACGTCCGGCCGCGAATCCACAAACGCCTTGTCCCACAATTTCTCAACTTCAAAAATTTCAAACTTCGCGCCCAAAGTTTCTTCGAGCCACACGATCACTTTCTGCTCGATGAAATCGATGATGCCGATGAAATTGTCCTCGCGCCCCAACGGAAACTGCAGCGGAACGGGATGCGCACCCAGGCGCGCCCGAATCGTGCGAATCACGTGATCGAAATCCGCGCCCATGCGGTCCATCTTGTTCACAAAGCAAATGCGCGGCACGCGATACTTGTCGGCCTGGCGCCACACGGTTTCCGATTGCGGCTGCACACCCGCCACGGAATCGAACACACACACCGCGCCGTCCAAAACGCGCAGCGAACGTTCCACTTCCACGGTGAAGTCCACGTGGCCCGGCGTATCAATAATGTTGACGCGATATTTCTTGCCGAAGCGATCCCACGAAGCGGTCGTCGCCGCGCTGGTAATGGTGATTCCGCGCTCGCGCTCCTGCTCCATCCAGTCCATGGTGGCGGTGCCTTCATCCACCGAACCGATTTTGTAGGTTACGCCGGTGTAGAAAAGGATCCGCTCGGTCGACGTGGTCTTTCCGGCGTCGATGTGCGCCATGATTCCGATGTTACGGGTATCTTCGAGTTTAAATGCTCGTCCCATGGTCCCTTGAGAAGCTTTCTTCTCCCCCGCGCGATTTGCTACAGCTTCAGTCACAATCCCAGTCCAATCTGATCAATTCCGAACTAGTAGCCCCGGCTTGTCCCGAGCCTCGAAGGCATCCTGCTGGCTCTCGTCTGGCCCTCGTTACCACCGATAATGCGCGAACGCCTTATTCGCTTCCGCCATACGGTGCACGTCTTCCTTCTTCTTCATGGCCCCGCCGCGCGCATTCGACGCGTCGATCAATTCATCCGCAAGCTTGTCGATCATGGTCTTGCCCGCGCGCTCCCGCGAATACTGCAACAACCAGCGAATCGCCAGCGATTGCCGCCGGAACGGATTCACTTCCACCGGCACCTGGTAGTTCGCGCCGCCCACACGCCGCGTCTTCACTTCCAGCAGCGGCTTCACATTCTCGATGGCCTTCTTGAAAACTTTCAGCGCATCATCGTTCGTCTTCTTCGCCACCTGATCCATCGCGCCGTAGAACACGCGCTGCGCCGTCGATTTCTTGCCCTCATACATCATCGAGCAGATAAATTTCTCCACGATATCGCTGGCATAGACCGGATCGTTCGCTTGTGGCCGCCGAAAAACAATTCCTTTGCGTGGCATTTCTGTTTCTCGCCCCCTCTAAATCTTTCGCGCTGTTCTTCGTTCCGCTTTTCGGTTCGTCGTTACTTCATTTCCTTCTTTACTTCGCTTGCGCAGCCTTAGGCCTCTTCGCCCCATACTTCGACCGCCCCTGCTTGCGATTCTCCACACCCGCCGCGTCCAATGTCCCGCGCACAATGTGATACCGCACTCCCGGCAGGTCCTTCACACGGCCGCCGCGCACCAGCACGATCGAGTGTTCCTGCAAGTTGTGCCCAACGCCCGGAATATACGTCGTCACTTCAATCGAATTGGTCAACCGCACGCGCGCCACTTTGCGCAACGCCGAGTTGGGTTTCTTCGGCGTCTGCGTATACACGCGAATGCACACGCCGCGCTTCTCCGGGCACCCCGCAAGCGCCGGCGATTTCGTTTTAACAACGACCTTCTCACGTCCCATGCGTACTAGCTGCGAAAACGTCGGCACAGTTCTTCCCTCATTCGCGCGCAAAAATTTTTGCCCTTCCATGCGTTCCGAAGAACACATGGAAGTGCGTGGCTCTCGCAGGCGCGCAAACAAATTGCGCGAGAGTGCACAGCAGTGCTGAAAGGTCTACTGCGAATCCGGAGACAACAAGCAAGAAACTCCGTACGCACTCCAGAAGGTAGAACTCGTCTTCTGGCTTCGACTCGGAGACGCTCACTCGGCTTTGCGGGGCGGGAGCCCCATTCCGGCCGCTCTTCGATCCCATTCCGTCTTACATTGTTCCGGAACCGAAGATATTCCTTCCAACTACCCGAACCGCCAACGACGCGGTCCCCCACCAACCACTACGAACTACCCTGACAAACAATGAAGTATATGGATAACAACGTGCCCTGTCAAATCACTTTCGACACAAGGCAGTGGAAAACTTTAAAGCCGCACGCTCTTTGGCCTCAACCATGCCCCATCACCGATCGCCGAAACCCCAACCAGCATAGTACCAGACTCCGCATGCCAGCCCGCCAGCCCATGTGCGGGGCAAGTCGGGGGGCACCTTCGGCGATACGGGGCACGCGCGGCATTAAGGGCTTCAGCCCGGTGCCCGGTTCGGACCATCACAAACAAAACCGGACCATGCAACAAGCAGAAAACAATACACTTACAACCAATCACCGCCCTAATTCTGCGGCGAATCCTCCTTGTCAGTCCCCAAATCCCCATAAGGCCACAAATTAAATGCCTTCAACTCCTCGTACTCATGCTGATCCCGCAGCATCCTCGCCGTCCGCTTTGCTGGCCAAGGCGCCGCGAAGCGCTCCGGCCGATCTGCGATCCAGAACGCCGCCAGCGCCATCAAGGTAGAGTTCTTTGCCAAGACATCCGGCTTCTGCGCTTCCAACGCATCCGCCGCCGAGTGATGTGTAAATTTATACTCCGTCATGTCCTGGTCCATGTTGATGCCCGGCAATCCCGCGATCGAAAACGGCAAGGTATCCGTGCCCGATTCGATTTTGTCGTCCACCGCCATCGTTCCCATGTTCGCCAACGAATTCGCAAACGGTTGGAACTGCGCCACCAAATCGTCGCGTCCTCCCAATTGGAATCCCTTCACCGGCCCCTGCCCTGCATCCAAAATCAAATCCCCCAAATGATTCGCCATTTCCGACTGGTGCTGTTTCACATACGCACTCGAACCATCGAGCCCCTGCTCTTCGCCGGTGAACAACACAAATCGAATCGTCCGCCGCGGCTTTTCGCCCGACCGCACGATCGCATCGGCCGCGCCTAGCGTAGTCGCGGTCCCCGATCCATTGTCGGTAGCGCCCTCGGCCAAATCCCACGAATCCAGATGCCCGCCCACCACAAAAACCTGTTCGGGGTGTTCGGTGCCGCGAATTTCTCCCACGACGTTCGCCGTCTCCACCGGGCCATTTGTAAATGTATTCTGAATGTTGAATCGCACGCGCGGTGTGATCCCGCGATCGAGGTAACGCTCCAGCTGCCCCTGATCCTCGGCAGTCATCGACACCACCGGAATCGCAAAATCCGCGTCAAATCCCAAAATTCCCGTGTGCGTCAGATTCATACCCGCCGCTTTCATGCCGCCCTGGCCGCCAATAATCGCCACCGCGCCCGCTGGCCCGGCCGCGCGAATCAAATCGGCCATTTGAATGAATAATTGCATCCCAGAGTGATTCGATCGGCCTTTGGCCACGATCAGCAGAACCTTGCCCTTCAATCGCCCGACGTTCTTGATCTCGTTATCCAGATCGAACAAATTCACCGCCACAACGTCGGCCTCCGCGCCGCCCGCGGGAGTCGAGCCCGTCCAACCCATCGAGTCCACATGCAATTTGTGCCGCACCGGCGTCAGCAACTCCGCATCGGCCGTTCCCCGCGTCCAGCCTTTCCAGATCGTATACTTCTCCTTGTGCACGTTCTCGAGCCCGATCGCCTTCATTTTCGCGACGCCCCAATCCTCGGCTTTGCGCTCGGCAGGCGTTCCGGTCACGCGCGATCCAATGTCGTCGCTCAACTCCGTCAAAAACTCAAATGCGTGCGAATTCATTTCCCCTTCGCCCGCAATCTTCACGAGCGCAGGCAGCGTCCCATCCTCGGACGGCCCTTTCGCAGCATGCTCTTTCGCGCGTGAAATCCCCGCGCCCGTCAACGTCACGGCCACCACCGCCATCCCTACCCAAACCTTCGTCATCCGTAATCTCCTGGCCTCAAACGCACACACCCCATCATCCCTTGAGACCGCACCCCCAGCCAATCAGTTTCGCCAAACAGCAATGCCCAGCGTCACATTCGGCGCGGTTGGTAGCGCCGGTATCCTTGCTGGCTCCCGGACACACCCTTCCTCGGGTATCCCCGAGATGCAATCCACGCAACCCCTCCGTAACGCAGCCTTTACCCCTGTTCCCCGCCCAACCTAAACTGAAACCGTGGCTCGCAAGGCAATTCCTCTCAAGTCGCTGCGTCTTTTCGCGGCAATTTCCCTGCTGCCCGTGTGCCCACCGGCCCGCTGTCAGCAACCCGCGCCGCCGCCCACCGAGAAGCCCGAAGCGAAACCCGCCGCACCCGAAACCCCGGCCCAGATCGAGCTCATGGAAACCCACATCCGCTTCGAGGCCAACGGCACCTCCCGCAAGGAAATCCACGTCCTTGTCCACATCAATAGCGAACTCGGCGTTCGCCAATTCTCTCGCCTCACGTTCGACTTCAATCGTTCCTACGAACAAATCGAAATCCCCATGGTGCATATCGCGCATGCCAGCGGCGGCTCTGCCGATATCCTGCCCAGCGCAATCACCGACCAACCGAACTCCGCCGTCGCGGGCGCTCCCCTGTATCAAGACGTCCGCGTCAAATCAGTCCGCATCCTCGGCCTCGAGCCTTCGGACATCCTCGAGTACCGCGTCGTCACCACCGGCGCCGCCTATACGCTTTCGGTCGACCCCGCTGGCCCTGCCGCTGCTCGCCCGCCCGACTTCTGGTTCGATCATTCCTTCAACAACACCGGTGTTGTCTCGCGAGAGGTCTTCGAGCTAGACCTGCCCGCATCTCGCCTGGAGCCCCCAAAATATCCTGCGACCCCGGAGGGTCCGGCCGGGGCTGTTCCTCCCAAAGACAGTTCTTCTGTAAAGCTTCCGCAGACCAACTCATTTCGCGTCTGGTCGCGAATCCCGGAAACGTCCAAAACCAGAACGGAAGAGAAAGATTCTGCGCGCGTCGTCTATACGTGGGATGTCACTCCCGCAAGCCTTCCAAAACACGGCGCATCCTCCGACGACAAGGACTCCGACGTGGCGCTCACCACCTTCGCCTCCTGGTCGGACCTTTCCTCGCGTCTCAACCAAGCCAGTACGCTTTCAATCTCCGGCGGCGACTGGACGAAATTCAGTTCTCTATACGAGCAAGCCGCGAAAGACCCCTTGCCTGCGCGGGTCTTGTACCAATTCGCATCGAGAAAAATTGCCGTCCTCGATCTCCCCTTCGACGCTGTCCGGTTTGTTCGCGACCCGTATCAAGGGCGAAGTCGCGACGAAGTGCTGGGAGACGGTTACGGCACGGTCGCGCAGAAATCGCGGTTCTACCGCTTTCTGATGACTCGCTTGGACGTCCCTGTAAGGTCGGTGTTCTGCACGGCCTCGGACTCACCGGAAAAGCAGCTCCCTCGTCCTTCGCTGTTGACTCACGCCCTGTTGGTCGTCGAACAGCGAGGCCGGGCGTACTATCTGGATCCCAGTATGGATGTCGCGCCGTTCGGCGTGATACGGGCCGACTTGCGCGGCAAAATGGTATTGGACCTGGCCGGTTGTTCCGGGAGCGAAGCGCGCTGTTGGAAAATAGTTCCGCAGGATTTGCCGTTCGCGTCGTTTCAACGCGTCAAAGTCGATGCCACGCTCACGGGCGACGGCACCCTCAACGCTATCGTCCGCTACACCATGCGCGGCGACAATGAACTCCTGCTGCGCGTCGCCTTTCATCAGTCTGCCCGCGAAAAATGGAGCGAAGTGGGTCAGCTGCTCGCGCTTTCCGACGGCTTCCGTGGCAAGATTCTAAGCACCCACGCTGCTGACCCGTACACCACCGAACAGCCCTTCACCGTGGAATACGAAGTCACCCAACCCAAATTCGTCGACTGGTCGAAAAAACCAATCCGCATCCCGGCCCTGCTACCGCAGCTCGGCGTTCCCGAACTACCGGCGAAACCCGAATCCGGCGCTGCTCCCCCCATCGACCTGGGGACGCCTCTCGATGTTGATACCCGCGTTACCCTGCGCCTTCCGCCGGGCACCAGCGTCGAAGTCCCGACTGGCACCGTTGTCGATCGCGACTACGCCACCTTCGCATCCCGCTACAACACCCAAAACTCCGTGATCACCGCAAGCCGCCACATCAACTTCCTCCACCGCCAAGTCCCCGCCGATCGCTCCGCGGACTACGCCGCCTTCCTCCACGCGGTCCAAACCGACCAATCCCAACACTTCTCCCTGATCCGCTCCGACGCTCCTCATCCCGCAACTTCGAAGACCACACCAACCAAGCCTGCGCCCAAACCCTAGGCCATGTCGCTAAAGTCGAGGCCACGTTCCTGTAGCCGCCCTCTTTGAGAGGGATTAGAGCCAACAAGGCCAAACGTCTCCGCGGGTTACGACGGAATGGTCGGGACCAGCCCGCTCGTAGTCGCACGGGCACGGCGTCAAGATGACCGAAGGGTTTGTGATTCAAGACCGAGGATGAAAATCTCCGGAACGAGGAACTAATATTTGACGAAGCAAAAAATCGCTCGAGGCCAAGCCCTACAACCCCATGATCTCTTTTTCTTTCACCGCGCTCAGGTCCTCGATCTTCTTCGTCTCCGAGTGCGACACCTTTTCCAACTCATCGAGCGAGCGCTTCTGCTCGTCCTGGCTGATCTTCTTGTCCTTCTCCAGCTTGTCGATGCCTTCCTTGATATCGCGCCGCACGTTGCGCACCGCCGTTCGGTGATTTTCCAGCACCTTATGGAGATGCTTCACCATGTCCTTGCGGCGCTCTTCGGTCAGCGCCGGGATAGGCACGCGTACCACTTTGCCGTCGTTGGTGGGATTTAGTCCCAGGTCCGAGGTGCGAATGGCTTTGTCGATCAGCGCCACCACGCTCGGATCCCACGGAGCAATCACGATCATCGTCGCGTCCGGCGTGGTCATGGTGCCCAACTGATTCACGGGCATCGGCGTCCCGTGATAGTCCACGCGGATGGCGTCCAGCAACGTAGCGTTCGCGCGTCCTGTGCGCAGCGTCGCGATCTCCTTGCGAAAATCGTCCACCGCCTTTTCCATGCGCGTCCGGCCGGCCGCGATAGCTTCTTTCGTCGTCGCAAAATTCATGCTTTCGCCTCGAGTGCAAACTCTGGAAATCAACAACCGAGCACAGAAAACTGGAAATGAGGAAAAATCAATGAGTCATTCAGCTTGAAGCAGCTGATTCCAAGCCCGAATTTCGCGTTTCGCTTTTCGAATTTCGCCTTTCAAGCTTCACCCCTTGCGACCCTACGCCGGACTCACCGTCGAGCCCACGCGCTCCCCGAGCACGACCCTCTTGATGTTCCCGTGCTGGTTCATGTTGAACACCACGATGGGCATACCATTGTCCATGCACAGCGAAATCGCCGTGGCGTCCATCACCTTCAGGTTCTGGTGGAGCACGTCGCGATAGGTGATCTGCGCGAAAAATTTCGCGTCGGTGACGCGTTCCGGATCGGCATCATAGATGCCATCAACGCGCGTCGCTTTCAAAATGACGTCGGCCTTGATTTCCATGGCCCGCAAAGCGGCCGCGGTATCGGTGGAGAAATATGGATTGCCAGTGCCCGCTCCAAAGATCACCACACGGCCTTTTTCCAGGTGCCGGTAAGCGCGCCGCCGGATAAACGGCTCCGCGACCTGGTGCATCTCGATGGCGCTCTGCACCCGCGTGTGCACGCCTTCTTTTTCCAGCGCGTCTTGCAACGCCAGTGCGTTGATCATCGTCGCCAGCATCCCCATATAGTCGCCGGTGGCCCGCTCGATCTCGAAACCCTTCTGCCGGCCCCCGCGAAAAATATTTCCGCCGCCAACCATCACCGCGATCTGTACGCCAAGGGCGTGTACTTCTTTCAGTTCCCGGGCGATCGCCTGGACCGTCTCGCCATGAATTCCGAAACCTTGGGGTCCCTGCAGCGATTCGCCGGACAGCTTCAGCACGATGCGCTTGTATCTTGGTTCGATCTTCTTGGCCGTGCCGCCCGCACGCTTGCTTCCATTCTTTTTGGCAGCCATGAGTCTCCGGAATCCCGGTTCTAAAATCCACGGAATTGTAACAAACAATCGCAGCCCCCGCGCACGATTCCATGGAGTAGCTGGTCTTTAGACCGGCCACTGCGCAAAAAAGGGCGTCCCGTGATTCCGGGACGCCCGAAAATGACCCAAAAGATTAAAAGGTTAGACGGCGACGGGCACGCCCGCTTCTTCTGGGCCTGCGGAGGCAACTTCGCCTACCTTGAAGCGCACGAAGCGCCGCACGGCAACGTTTTCACCCAGCTTGGCGATGGCTTGCGTGATCATCTCGCCGATGGTCACCGATTCGTCCTTGATGTAGTGCTGTTCGTAGAGGCAGTTCTCCTCGTAGAACTTTTCCATCTTGCCGGTCACGATGCGCTCGATCACCTGTTCCGGTTTTCCGGTGGCTTTGGCCTGCTCGCGGTAAATGTCGCGCTCTTTCGCGAGCATTTCCGGGGTGACTTCCTCGCGGCGCATGTAACGCGGATCGACCGCCGCGATGTGCATGGCAATGTCGTGGCACAGCTGCTGGAACGCTTCGGTGCGCGCCACGAAGTCGGACTCGCAGTTGACTTCCACGATCACGCCGATTTTTCCGCCGGCGTGGATGTAGTGGCCAACGAGGCCTTCGCTGGCCTGGCGCTGTGCTTTTTTCGCGGCCGCGGCCTGGCCTTTCTTGCGCAGGATGTCGATGGCCTTCTCAACGTCGGCTCCCGATTCCACCAGTGCGGCGCGGCAATCGCTGAACCCCGCGCCGGTCCGTTCGCGCAGTTCTTTCACCAGGTGTGCTGGAACTTGTGCAGCTTGCGGTGGTGTACTCATCTCTTCATCTTTCCACGAATTTGAATTTCTTTGGTTACAGTGCGCTTACAAAACGGCCCGGCGCATGGTCGTAACGAAAGCGCCGGGCCTCTTGAATCTCGCCAGCGCTGTCAGGTTAGTGTGATCCCGCGTCCGGCGGAACGGTGGCGGGCTCCGCGGGCTCGGCAGCTTCCGGCGCTTCTACCGGAATCTCGCCTTCGACGAAGTCGCCTTCCTGCTTTTCGTATTGCTCGTACTTGCTGGTATCAACGTACTCGACGCCGTCCACAAGTGCTTGATCTTGCGCCGACTTCTGCTCCGCAACCTGCGACTGCTGGTACGCCGTGTGGCCTTCCAGCACCGACTCTGAAATCTTCGAGGTAAACAAACGAATGGCACGCAACGCGTCGTCGTTTCCCGGGATGATCCAGTCTACGACGTCGGGATCGCAATTCGTGTCCACCACGGAAACTACCGGCACGCCCATGCGCCGCGCTTCCTTTACTGCGATTTCTTCGGCGTTCGAGTCGATCACGAACATCGCGTCGGGAAGCTGCGCCATGTTCTCGATGCCCTGCAGATTCTGGTTCAGGTGCTTCATCTCGCGCTCGAGCCGCGCCTTTTCTTTCTTGGAGAGCTCGTTCATGCGGCCGTCTTCGCCCATGGCCTTCAAGAGCTTCAAGCGCTTGATGGACTTTTGTAGAGTCGCCCAATTGGTGAGCGTGCCGCCCAGCCAGCGGTGGTTCACGAAGAATGCGCCGCAGCGCTTGGCCTCTTCGGCGACCGCTTCCTGAGCCTGGCGCTTGGTGCCTACGAACAAAACCGTTCTTCCTTGCGCGGAAATCTCGCTTACGAAGCGGCTTGCTTCGCGGAACATTTTCAGGGTCTTCTGAAGATCGATAATGTGAATGCCGTTGCGTTCGCCGAAGATATATTCCTTCATCTTCGGATTCCATCGCCGCGTCTGGTGGCCGAAGTGAACGCCGGCCTCCAGCAGTTCTTTCATCGTAATTTCTACTGCCAAGTTTCCTCCTCTTAGGATTGCTGCTTGCGGTTGCTGTGGTTACAGAAACCGGTCCAAAGACCGGCCACTACAACAGAGCAGCCTTCTTGCCGGCGGCTTGCCGGCCATGATCTCGCCCCGGCTGAAACCGGGACGGAGCTCGCTTTGTGGCGCCCGATCGGTTGAGATCCTTCACCTACCGCTGTCGGGTAGGTTCAGGATGACAAGCCGTGGCTAGCGCCACGAAAAACTGGTGAAGCGCCACCCCAAAACTAACGCTTCGTGAACTGGAAGCGCTTGCGCGCGCCCTTTTGCCCGTACTTCTTGCGTTCCTTCATACGGGAGTCGCGCGTCAGAAAACCATTGGTGCGTAGAGACGGCCGCAGTTCCGGGTTGTAGCGCGAAATCGCGCGAGACAATCCCATGCGTACCGCGCCGGCTTGTCCGCCGACGCCACCGCCGTTGGCAGTGATCACGACGTCCACCTGATCCGCGAGGTTCGTGAACTTCAGCGGCTCCAGGGCGTCGTGTTTCCACGCGTGATTGGGAAAGTAGTTCTCCGCCGTCCGCCCGTTCACTGTAAACTTACCGGAGCCTGCGCGCAGGAATACGCGCGCGACGGATTCTTTGCGGCGGCCGGTACCGAGAAACCAAGACTTTGTGCCCGTTAAGGGCGTAACCGTAGAACTCAACGTTCCTCCTAGACTGAATCGCGCTCGCTTGTCCCGCCGGAGGCGGACCGGCCCAATCCGGCGGGTTTACCCACCAGGACGGGCGTGCTCCCTACTCGACGAAGGAAGGCACCGCGACGCGCGGAAAAAACTCAACCGGATCGACCGAGGAGACTGGAATACTGCAGGTTGTTACACCCACCAGAACAACAATCCCCGAACCCTGCTACTCCGTTCGTCAGAACGGCTACCGTCACCGGCGGCTTGTCACACCGCCATCGGCTGCGGCTTCTGCCCGGCGTGCCGCGCCAATCCAGCGGCATCCCGGTAAATGCGCAACTTTTTCGCTCGACGCGCGCGCAGCTTGTTCTTCGGCAGCATCCCGAGAACTGCTTCGCGAATCATCCAATCGGCCTTGTTTACCCGCAATCTTTTCGCCGGCACTTCTTTCAGCCCGCCCGGGTACCCGCTGTGCGAATAATAAATCTTCTGTTCGACTTTGTTGCCGGTCATGCGGACTTTGTCCGCGTTGATGACCACAACGTGGTCGCCCGAATCCAGATACGGCGTGAAGCTCGGCTTGTCCTTGCCCATCAGCATCCTTGCGATTTTCGTCGCGAGCCGGCCCAAAACCTGGTTAGTGGCATCGACCACGAACCAATCTGCGCCCACTTTGAGCGCTTCCGCTTCTTCTCCCTTGGCTACATACGTGCGCATTGCCCTTAGTCACACCTTTCCCTGTAGAGACAAACGCTAATGTTAGAGGATGGCTTGCCATCTGTCAACGAAGTTCCAGCAGCGCAGAAAGACGGCTCATGGCAGGTCGCGATTTACCTAGCTTGAATAACGGAGAACGCTCGCAGCCTCTTCGCGTCCCGGGTAAACAGAAATGGCTTTACGACCGGGATTTACAACGAGCCGTGGCCTTGCTTCAGGTTCCAGATCGCGGCTACCAGGGCGTCGATTTCTTCGCAGGTGTTGTACAGGGCGAGGGAGGGGCGGACGGTGGATTCGACGCCGAAGCGGCGGAGGATGGGTTGGGCGCAGTGGTGGCCGGCGCGGACGGCGATGCCTTGGCGGTTAAGGGCGGCGCCTACGTCTTCGGTGCGGAAGCCGTCGAGGACGAACGAGAGGACGCCGGCTTTTTCGCGCGCGGTGCCGATCAGCCGGAGACCAGGAATGCGGTTGAGCGCGTCGGTGGCGTAGAGCAGCAGGTCGTGTTCGTACCGGGAAATGTTGGTCATGCCGATGCGATCGAGATAGTCGATCGCGGCGCCGAGGCCGACAGCGTCGGCGATGTTGCCGGTGCCGGCTTCGAAGCGGCCGGGTGGCGGCTGGTAGCTGGTCTTTTCGAAGGTGACGTCCTGGATCATGTTGCCGCCACCGTGCCACGGCTGCGTTTGTTCGAGGATGTCGTACTTGCCGTAGACGACGCCGATGCCGGTGGGACCGAACATTTTGTGTCCCGAGAAAACGAAGAAGTCACAATCGAAGAATTGCACGTCGGTCTGCATGTGCGAGACCGACTGCGCGCCGTCGAGCAGGACTTTGGCGCCGTAGCGGTGCGCCATCTCGATCATTTCCTGGGCCGGAGTAACGGTGCCGAGCGCGTTGGAGACTTGCGCGAACGCCACCAGGCGTGTGCGCGGACCTAAGAGTTTTTGATACTCGTCGAGAATGACTTGGCCGGTGTTGTCGACCGGAACAACGCGCAGCCGCGCGCCAGTTTCCGCGCAGAGCATCTGCCAGGGCACGATGTTGGCGTGATGCTCGAGCCAGGTGATGACGATCTCATCGTCTTTGCGGATGTTCTGGCGGCCCCAGCTTTGCGCGACGAGGTTGACCGCTTCGGTCGTGCCACGGACAAAGATGATTTCTTTCACCGAGCCGGCGTTGATAAAGCGGCGCACTTTGTCGCGGGCGGCTTCGTAGGCGTCGGTGGCGCGGGCGGCGAGTTCGTGGGCGGCGCGATGGATGTTGGAATTTTCGTGGGCGTAGAAATGGCTGAGGCGGTCGATGACGCTTTGCGGCTTTTGCGTGGTGGCGGCGTTGTCGAGCCAGATGATGGGTTTGCCGTGGACGCGCTCTTGCAAGATCGGGAAGTCGCGGCGAATGGCCTGGACTTCGAAAGATTGCGAGGAGAGATTCAAACCGGGGAGCGTCGGGGCTGGCGCGCGGAACGGATCGTTCTTGGCGGGAACTGTGGTTGCAGGTGTGAGTTGGCGAATTTCGTCGAGAAACGGAAAGGGCGAGGATGCGCTGGGCACGCGTTGCTGCGGGACACCGCCGGGAACCTGCGGCGTCGAAAGTTGCGGTTTTGACTCCGACACTTGCGGCGTGGCCGTAGAAGAGAAACTGTTCGCCAGTGCGCGGAGTTCCGTTTCGCCAGGGATGCTGACGTTGGGAAGAGTAGGCGCAACCGGGATTGGCGACGCGTTCGGATACGAGAACAGCGGACGAATTTCCTCGAGGAATCCAAAGGAAGAGATGCTCGAGAAGTCGGTGCCGCTAACTCCGCCGGGAATTCCCGGGAAAGAAAACTCCGGGGCCGAAGGAACTTCGGATTGCGCGGCGTTTCCCGAGAGAACAGCGGGGAGTGCGCGCAGACCGGCTTCGGTGGGTAGCGATCCAGCCGGAAGCGAAGTCGATGGAAGAGGGGCCGCGCCTGGCAACGCGATGAATGCCGTGGGATTTCTTGCCGCGCCCAAGGCCTCAGGCGCGCCGGGAACCGCAGCCGTATGCGGAGCGTCGGCGATGGCGGTTTCGCTCAGCGGCAACGCCGTGAAAAATTCGTTGGCCATACGCGCCAGAACCGCGGGATCGGGAAGTCCTGCCGGGATCTGTGTTTCACCCGGAAGAATCGTCCGAAAGTCCCTGGCCGTCCGCAAATCGCTGACGGGTGAATGCGGCGCGTTTTTTCCAGACTCACTTGTACTCATGATAGTGGCCGACTTCGACGTCTTCGAGCGCGGCGATAGCGTCGTCCACCAGGACGGCTGCGGAGCAGTACAGCGAAATTAAATACGAGGCCAGTGCTTTGCTGCTGATACCCATGAAACGGACGGAAAGACCCGGGGTTTGCTCACCGGGAAGTCCGGGCTGGAAAAGACCGATGACGCCCTGCTTTTTCTCGCCGACGCGCAGCAACAGTATGTTGGTCTTGCCGGTGGTGGTCTTGGATTTGGCGTTGCCATCGACGAAGAGCTTGTCGCACGGAATCAGCGGAACGCCGCGCCAGGTGATGAAGGGCGAACCGAACAGTGTGACCGTCGCCGGCGGAACACCGCGGCGAGTGCACTCGCGGCCGAAGGCGGCGATGGCGCGAGGATGCGCCAGGAAGAAAGACGGCTCTTTCCAAACTTTCGTCAGCAGTTCGTCGAGATCGTCGGGAGTTGGAGCGCCTTTGCGCGTCGCAACGCGCTGCGCCGCTGGAACGTTCTTGAGCAGGCCGTAGTCGCTGTTGTTGATGAGCTCGCTCTCCTGGCGCTCCTTAACGTTTTCGATCATGAGGCGAAGCTGTTCGCGGACCTGGTCGTAAGGGTTGCTGTAAAGATCGGAGACCCGCGTTTGCACATCGAGCACCGCAGAAATGGCGCTCAGCGTGTATTCACGGGGTTTCTCTTCGTACTCGACGTAGGTTTCCGGAAGAGCTTTCTCGTCTTTTTGGCCGCAGACTACGTCGATGGCTTTTTCATCCACGACCCGATTGACGCGCAGCGTACCGGCTTCGAGCGGCTTCCAGTCGAGCAGCCGGACGAGCCAGCGCGGCGTAATCGCGCCGTACTGCGGTGGAGTCTTGGTGACATTGGCAAGCTGAAATGCGGCACGATCGCCGAGCGCGTGATGCGTTGTGGTTTCCGGCAAGGGAACATCTCCTTTTCGAGACGAAGCGGAGTTCAGAAAAAGGCCTGCTGGAGACGTGGCCAGCAGTCATGACTCGGGAACCTCATGCCACTACCCGAGGCGTGTCTTTGCGATCTGCAACCGCTGGAGATTGTAACGGTCCGCGGCAAAGACGGAAAGAGCGAAATTCGACTGCTAAAATTTCTTGCGTCATCGAAAGGCCGAACGATTTCAACTTCCTCGGGAGTCCGTGTTCCGTTCGCCTGCGCCGAAATACAGACCCGTGGCCGAGCGCGAATTTGCATTGCGCGGTTGACCCTGTATTTTGCCGCAGGTATCGTTACAGGTGATGCGATTCCTGTTTCCCCCGCGCTGCTGCATTTTTTGTTGTCGCCGCTAACTGTCCGGGTTTCGTTTCCGTTCGTGCTTTGCCAAGTCGGTCATCCCCAATTCCGGGAGCCGGGAATTTTCAATCCGAGGAGAACGTCAGAAATGAGCAAGATTCTAAGCGAAGTCCTGGAAGCAAACGCAAAATACAGCGAGAGTTTCGTCGAAAAGGGGAAGCTGGCGATGCCGCCGGCGCGACGATTCGCGATTCTTACGTGCATGGATGCGCGCCTCGATCCGGCGAAGTTCGCCGGGCTGGCGGAAGGCGACGCCCACGTGATCCGCAATGCCGGCGGCCGGGCGAGCGACGACGCGATACGTTCGCTGGTGATCAGCTACAAACTGCTGGGCACGCAGGAATTTTTCGTGATTCACCATACCGAGTGCGGAATGCTGTTCTTCACGAACGAGGTAATGCGAGAGTTGCTGGCCTCCAGCCTGGAAACGGCGCAACTGACGGCGGACGGATTCAAGGATGTGGGCCTGGGACCGGGGTCAACCGAGGGTGGGTACATCGAATGGCTGACGTTCAAGGATGCGACACAAGCGGTGGTCGATGACGTAGCGCGAATCAAGGCGCATCCGCTGGTCCCGAAGACGATTCCCGTGCATGGATATATTTATGATGTGAAGACGGGGAAGCTCGTTGAGGTGGAACGCGCCAAGGCCGTTGGGGCGGCGGGGTAGGAGTTGGCCAACAGCACGGATGGAGTGCTTACCGAGAAATTCTTGGAGCGCTAATTTTTACCTCCGGGCAAGCTGGGACACGGCAGTGTTGTGCCCCTAGGCTAGATATTGACGGTTGGGAGAAAGCGTGGGGGCTTTCTCACGTTGGTCGTCTGCTCGAAAGCGTAGGCTAATCGAATCAGCACGGGCTCGCTCCAGGCGCGGCCGAAAAAGGAAATGCCGACCGGTAGTCCGGAGACAAATCCTGCGGGCACGGTGATGTTGGGGTAGCCGGCCACTGCTGCGGCGCTGGAGCTCCCGCCGCCGAACGAATCGCCGTCGATGTGGTCGGTGAGCCACGCGGGTCCTCCGGTGGGACCGACCAGCGCGTCAAGATGGTTCTTGTCCATCGTGGCGTCGATGCCTTCCTTGCGAGCTAGCTGGTGATTTTGGGCCAGCGCGTCCACGTATTCCTGCGTTGTCAGCGGACCTTTTTCCTCCGCCTTCAAAAACGTATCTTGACCAAAATAGGGCATTTCCTTTTCGCGATTGCGCTCGTTGAAATCGATGATGTCTTTCAACGTTTTCACCGGCGCATTTGGTCCGAGGCGCGCGAGATAAGCGTTCAAGTCCGCTTTCAACTCGTAGAGGAGCACGATGAATTCCGAATCGCCGAACTTGCCGGCGGTCTCGATGGGCGCGGGATCAACGAGAATAGCGCCTTGCTTCTTCATGGTGTCGAGAGCGTCTTCCATGATTTTGTCGACCGCTTCGTTGAAGCCGAACGTTTTTCGCACCACGCCGATGCGCGCGCCACGCAACCCGTCTGCTTTTAGGAATTGCGTGTAGTCGGTGTAGGAATGTTCTCGGCTGTCGGCGGTGGCGGCGTCCTGCTCGTCGATGCCGGTGAGCGCGCCGAGCACGATCGCGGCGTCGCGGACCGTGCGGCACATTGGCCCCGCGCCATCCTGACTGTGCGAGATCGGAATGATGCCGGTTCGGCTGATTAGGCCGACCGTGGGCTTGATGCCCACGATGCCGTTGCTGGTGGAAGGGCAGACGATCGACCCGTCCGTCTCTGTGCCAATCGCCGCAACGCACAGGTTGGCGGAGACGCCCGCGCCGGAACCTGAGCTGGAACCGCAGGGATTGCGGTCAAGAGCGTAGGGATTTTTGGTTTGGCCGCCGCGTCCGCTCCAGCCGCTGGTGGAATGGCTAGAGCGGATGTTGGCCCACTCGCTAAGATTGGTTTTTCCCAGAATCACCGCGCCGGCTTCGCGAAGTTTTCGTGCGACGGTGGAATCTTTCGGTGGCTTGGAGCCGAGCAACGCAAGCGATCCCGCGGTGGTCATCATTTTGTCGGCTGTGTCGATATTGTCTTTGATCAGTACGGGAATGCCGTGGAGCGGACCGCGCGGGCCTTTGTCTTTGCGCTCCTTGTCGAGCGCATCGGCGATGGCCAGCGCGTCGGGATTGAGTTCGATGATGCTGTTGATCGCGGGGCCTTGCTTATCGATTTGATCGATGCGGGTGAGATATCTTTCGGTGATGGAGCGCGCAGTGTACTTGCCGGACTTCATGGCGTCTTGCAACTCGGTGATGGTGGTTTCGTCGAGTTCAAACGATGGAATATCGGCGGCCGGCGCGGCCGGCGAAAGCTCGCGGGCGCTAACGATTTCGGTTCCCGCCGAAGTTGCGGCGGCAACGGCTACCCCTCCAAGCAAACTGTTGCGCAAAAACGCTCGCCGAGCCGCATCTTTCGGCTCTTGCGCCTTCCCTTGGATGTTTTCTTTTTTCTCCAGCGCGATTTCTTTGCTGCGGAGGCCGCGTTTGGGATCTAGTGTCATCTTGAGTTTCCACCCGTTCGTTAAACTGCCGGACCTGTGCCGACAAATAGTAAGCCAAACGCGATATCAAAGGCAGATTTTTGAACGGATTCGGAGTTGTGCGCCGGAACTTAAGCGAGTTCGGCAACCGCGGGAGTGAGTTGCGTCGTGTGGCGCGAGGCGTTGCGGGTGGAAACCAGCAGCGTGGCAGCGACCAGGCAGAGAGTGCCGGAAAGCCAGAAGGCGTCGCGGTAGTCGCCGAAGTAGGTGCGGATCGTTCCGGCGGTGAGCGCGGCGAGAGAGGCACCCAGTTGATGGGATGCGCCGATCCAGCCGTAGACGACGCCGACGTTTTCCTTGCCGAAGGTGTTGGCGGTGAGGCGGACGGTGGGCGGAACGGTGGCAACCCAATCCAGTCCGTAGAAGACAGCGAAGAAAGAGAGCCAGCTGGCTGGATGCGAAAGCGAATACGGCAGGAACAGCAGCGACAGGCCGCGCAACGCGTAATACCAGAAAAGAAGATAGCGGCTGTTGAAGCGGTCCGTTAGCCAGCCAGAGAATGTCGTGCCGAACAGATCGAACACACCCATCACCGCGAGCAGGCCGGCAGCTTTTACTTCGGGGATGCCGTGATCCATGCAGGCGGGGATGAGGTGCGTGCCGATGAGACCGTTGGTGCTGGCACCGCAAACGAAGAACGACCCGGCAAGAATCCAGAACTCGCGCGATTTCGCGGCCCAGGCGAGGCCTTGGAGCGGCTTGTGCGGGATGGCCGGCGCGATCGACGAATCTTCCGGGCGAGCGCCGTAGGCCAGCAAGCCGACGTCGGACGGGTTGTCTTTCAACCACACGAACACCGCAATAAAAACCACGCCGGCTATGACTGCGACGACGTGGACCGCGCTGCGCCAACCGTGATCGGTGACCAGCCGGGCGAGGAAGGGCAAGAACAGCAGTTGGCCGGTGGCGTTGGCGGCGGTCAACAAACCCAAAACGAGGCCGCGGCGTTCCTCGAACCAGCGATTCACAACTACCGCGGCGAGAACCAGGGCGGTTACGCCGGTGCCGGTGCCGACCAGCACGCCCCAATACAGCATCAACTCCCAGCGGTGGTGCATCGTGGAGGAGAGCGCGACGGAAAATGCGAGCAGGGCCAGAGCGGACAGCACGATCTTGCGCAAGCCATAGCGCGCCATGAACGAGGCGGCGAATGGCCCGATGATTCCGAACAGCGCGATGTTGATGGCGATGGCGCCGGAGATGGCGGCGTTGGTCCAATGAAATTCCTGTTCGAGGGGGACGATCAGGATGCTGGGCGTGGCACGGATGCCCGCGGTAATCAGCAGAACCAGGAACGTGACAGCCGCGACGATCCAGGCGTAGTGTAGCTTTTGCTTTTCTCGCGATACCGGTGGCACGGGAACCTCCACGCTGCTCTTCGTAGAGATGCGTGTTAGACTGGAACAGTGACAGACAGGTCTGTCTCATGTCAATCGATCCAATATGGCTCGTAAATTGTTGAAGAAGGCTGGTTCCTCAGGCACTGCGGGTTCGGACGCCGGCTCGGCGCGCCAGCGTATCCTGGACGCCGCAATTCCGCTGTTCTATCAGCAGGGCGCGCGGGCCGTGGGAATCGATACGGTGATCGCAAAATCCGGCGTGGCGAAAATGAGCCTGTATCGCAGCTTTCGTTCCAAAGACGAGTTGATTGCGGCTTGCCTGGAACAGCGCGACCACCTCTATTGGCAATGGTTCGACACCGCCGTCGCGAAACATCCCAAAGATCCGCGTGAACAACTTCGCAGGGTGATTCGCGGCATCGCCAAGCGCACTTCGAAATCCGGCTATCGCGGCTGCTTTTTTCTCAACACCGCGACCGATTATTCAGACCCCTCGCATCCCGGCCGAAAATTGGCGCTGCGCCACAAACAGACGCTAGCCTCGCGGCTGTTGAAGATTTGCCGCCAACTGGATGTGCCCGATCCGCTGGCGCTTTCTCGCCAGCTCGTTCTTCTCATCAATGGAGCGCAGGCGACGGCGGGCATGCTGGGAAAGAAAACGCAGATGGAATTAGTGAAAGCGGCCGACCTGTTGATAGACAGTGGGATCGATTGACAGGGATCGGAACAATATCGCCCTTACGCCAAGTAAGGCGGCGCGGCCGGCAACCCTGGGCCGCTCAGCGTTTGCGCTTCCATCTCGTGCTGCAACAGGTGCGCGGCTTCTTCCAATAGGCAAATGTTCATAGTTCCGTGGCAAACCAGGTGGCAGTGGCCGCCCGGGCACCGGAACGCTTGAAACAGAACGCTTTGATCGCCGCGGGAAGGCATTGCAGACGCTGACCACAGACTTTTCAACGCGGTTCGCGCGCACTTGAGTTCGCAGGCCGTGAAGTGGATGGAGAGAAATGGCAGAACCAGGTGAAAACAGTTCGCATCGCAGGGCAACAAAATAAAGTCGTCGTTGTCGCGCAGAGGAGAGAGTCGGGGTTCACAGCATTCTGGCACGGGTGATCTCCGGTTCGAGGTCCCGCTGGGGGGAGGGTAAGGCTCCGACCCGAGCGGTCTTGTTGCAACGTAGTTGCAACAAGCGAAATAAGACTAATTTAGTCCGATTACCCTGTCAAGACCTTTTTTCGTTCCCTTTTTCTAGCTACCTTTAGCTTCCCCGCACCTCTTCTGTTCGCCAGCCAACACCAGGAAGAAACTCGGGTACAATTATCGAGCGCCGCTCAAGAAAGGGACCGATTGATTCACCGCAACGTCTTTCACAATGAAGAATTAAAGCGCGTCGAGAAAGTACGGCTTTCACCAGGGCAAGCCGGGCTCATCTGTGGCTGGGGCATTTTCACCACCATGCGGATCTCGCGCGGCGAGGCCTTCGCGTACGAGCGGCACTGGCGGCGCCTGGAGAAAGACGCCGGGATCACCCACATTCCAATGCCCTATACCGCCGCCAAGGTCCGCGTCCACCTGCATGAAGTCATTCGCGCCAACCAGGTGAACGACGGCTGCGCTCGCATCTATCTGATCTACAACGACGTGGGCTTCTGGCAGAGCGACGAAGAGCGCCCGCAAACCGACCTGATCATTTACTCAGCGTCCCTGCCAGAGTATCGAGAGCCGATACGCCTGGGGATGCAAGAGCACGGTCGCCACGCCGCCTCGCCGCTTGCAGGCGTAAAGAGCACTTCCTGGCTGCCTAATGTTTGGGCCGTTGGGGAAGCGCAACGCCAAGGCCTGGACGAAGTGGTACTGCTGAACGAACGCGGGGAAATCGCGGAATGTACCGCCGCAAATATTTTTGTGGTCAAAAACGGCAAGGTTTACACACCGCCGCTCAACTCCGGCTGCCTGGAGGGCGTGACGCGTGGAATCTTGTTTGAAATTGCGCCGGAAGCGGGAGTTGCGGTCATCCAGCAAACGCTGCGCCCGGAGGATTTATACTCCGCGGACGAGGTCTTTATCTCGTCGACGAACCGTAACCTCCTCGGCGTCAGCGAAATCGCCGGGCATACCATTGCGAAGGCTCCCGGGCCGGTAACCCGCCAACTGGATGAGTTGTTCGACACGCACGTGTCCGACTACGTGACGCGCCGCATCGCTGCAGGAACGCGATAGCGGCAAGCGCCAACCCGCAGTTCCCTTCTCTTCTTTACCGGTTGCACTTCCTTGAAAACGTCGCGGCGCTGCTCGGCAAGCCATGGAAAATGCGGCCGATCCCGGGCAGGTCACCCTTAGCACGGTTTTCCGCGGGGTCCGACGCGATCAGGGGGCTCAAGAAAATAAACAGCGGTACGTGCGTAGGCGGATTCAGACGCCTTGCGGTGGTGGGAGATGCTGAATCGTCAGGGTTCCCAGGGTTCCTGCCCGAGAGTGCGCAACGTTATGGCAGCGTTCCGTTTTCGATCACGTCACGATCGGCTGCGACTTTTCGGCGTGTCGCTACGTCTTCCGAATCGTCGGAAAAGGCCGTCTCGAGTCTTTTCCAATCTTTCCGCAATTCAGGCTCGGATATCTTGGACGCGCGTCCCCCCCGTAACTGTTCACGCAGTCTCGCAACCAGGAGTTCCTGAACAATCTCGGGCGGCCCGTCGTTGCGCAGGACATTTTCGCGTGTAATTCCGACCTCGATTAGTTCGTCTCCAGACCGCATTTGCAGGACCGGGCTGCCGTTCGCATCCAAAAGCAGTTGTGCGCCGTCCAAGAGATGGTGCCAGGAAGCTTCTTCGCGCCGAGGTTCCCCACTGGCGTTCCCCCGCGTTACTTCTTCGAGCCCTTTCTGATACGCGCGCCGTTCCTGAGCGGTCAGAGGGGTTTGTAAACCGTCATCGGCCGAGAATACCAGCGCATCCTGCGGGGGGCTGAAGCGACCTCCCGCGACGTAGGCTGCGGCCAACCCCCCGGCCACAAACGGGTGCAGCACAAGCAACGGCAATTCATACTTTTTTGCCTTGAAGACGGACTCGATCACCCCGCGCACCGGCCGGCTCCTGCGAATCGTCCCGGGCACCTGGGGAATCACGAAAGCAGTGAACTGCAGCTCGGGGTTCCGTTTGCTGAACTGTACCAACGATTTGGCGACATGTTTGGGCGTGGAAACATCGAGATCGGCAATGAGACCTCGCTTCACGGCTTTCGGGTAGTAGAAGTTAATGGCCTCGCGCACGAAGTCGGCGCAATTGCGCGAAACGAGCTTGTAGGATTCACGATTCGGCCGCGCATTGTACTGCGCGATGAATTTGTCGTCCTGCGTAGGACTCGTCTCGATTTGAAAACCATACAGAGTACGGTCGTACGCCGATCCGACCAGCTCATACCAGTCGCCCCCGGGCGTCTCCCCGGACCGTCCATCGGGCACCACGTCTTTCAGGAATTTGCGTCGATAGCGATCCCGCATGGCCGCTTCCAATTTGTTGTCCGTAAACAGCGGGATTCGTTCGGGATTCTCGACGGCATAGAGATAAGGATATAGGGGAACCGCGACCCAGTCGTACCCGGCAATCCGGTGGTAGCGGCTTAGAACCACTCCCGATTCGCCCGGCTGACAGCGACGGAGCACGGTCGGAGATGCAGCGCACACCCGAGTGAGGTAGACGGCGGCATGCCCAGTTCCGGCAAAGGCGCCGTCGTAACTATAGGGCTCTTCCAACAGGACAGCAATGTCGGCACGGGCCCGCGGAGCCGCCCAAAGCAGCAGCAGAGCGAACCCCCAAACTAGTCTCGTCAGCCTCATAGGATCAACGTTAGCAGCGTAGTGTGCTGCTGCAAGTTAGAACCCATTGGGGCATTGCGAAGTTGCAACCCTGTACTTAAGTACATGAAAAGAAATGAGAAAGTAGGTGTTTTAGGGGGGTATGGTTGGGAAGCGAAACCCTCCCGGAATCGACAAAACAGGGGAAAATCTTGCACAGGTACTAGGACTTAATGGGACGCCCTCGGATGGACTTCGGTCGACCCGCGTCCGAATCGCAACTGCCTGGATACAAGCACGCCCGGCCTACAATCGGCGTGGTCCGATATGTGTTCCCAATCTCGTACAGCGACCTTGAACCCTTCTCAAACCTAGGTATAGTACTAATGTTTAGCGATTTGCCATATTTCTATCCCAACTTTGCTATTGCATCTGCCCCTCCTGCTTGGCATAAAGTACACCAGCGTCGCTTCGCGGGCAGCGCGCGTCCCCAAAGCCAGGGTCTCGCAGGTGATAAGTATTGGGGTGTGATTGGTGCGACTCGGCTTTCGGAATAAGACGGGATTCCATGAATGTCCGCAATGCAAGAGCCGCTCGGTTTGGAAAGCCGACCCCTACGGTACTCTCGAAGAGACTCTCTATCGCTTCCTGAAGCTTTCGCCCTATCGTTGTGCCCGCTGCGACAGACGTTTTATGGATTGCAAGATACCGGCCGCGGACGCCCCACCTCCGGTAGTGAGCCAATGGCTGTTTCGAGCCCGGTCGACCGCTTCACGCCTATTGCGGCGCACTCCGCTCGACGAAGCACTGAAGATGTACTCGCTTTTCGAGCAAACCGGTCCGTCCGCGGCCGCGCATGTTGGGCATTCTCGCGACGCTCATTCCATGAATCGGTCGCAGTCCACGGTCGGTGAACCAGGCGATCTCGGCGAAAAAAGTGGAGTGCGCGCCTGAACGCTGGTCAGCGTCCTCGAGAGCGAAGCACAACCCGGCGTTTCCACCGAAAAGAGCGTCTCGCGGCCAGCATAAACAATCGCATGGAGCGGCCCTCTTCTTTGCGGTCCGCGTGCTACAATCCCGCCATTCATCGGCTATGCCCGACACCGTCCCCAATTTAGCGGAAACTGTGCTGGAGGTTGTTTCTCCCGACGGCGCGCGGCGCTACGTTCGCGTGACGCAGATGCCATTTCTGATCGGGCGTGGCGCGGAAACCGGCAATCACCTGCAGCTTGCCGATCGGCGCATTTCGCGCAACTGCGCGGCGATCGTGACCGAGGCGAGCAAGTACTACATCGAAGATCGCGGTCAACGCCGCGGATTGTTCGTCAACGGCGAAAAAGTGGAAAGCCGCGAACTGCAGGACGGCGACGCCATCACGTTTGGCCTAGATGATTCCTACGAAATCGTTTACCGTTCCGCCGCGAACGCCAGCACCGATTCTCTTCCTCACCTGCTGACGCGCATCGAGCACATCACTAGCTCAGAACCCGGAGGCGGCGGTCTTCGCAAGCTCAATCTGCTTCTGGAAGCCACCACGCTGCTGCATTCGCAGTTACCCCTCGATACCGTTCTGGGCCACATGCTCGATCACGCCGTTTCGGTTACCGACGCGGACCGCGGCCTGCTCCTCGAAGTCGATGATGCGACAGGGTTGAAAGTGCGCCTCGCGCGCCGCAGCGGCGGCATGCGTTTGCCGCCGGAGAGTCTCTCGCCCAGTCAGACCGCAATTCAACTTGCGCTGCGCAGACAATCGGCAGTCATCACCGAAGACCTGGCGCAAGCCGACATGGACTTGCAAGCCGCCCAAAGCATCGTCGCGCAACGCTTGCGCGCCGTCGTGGTCATTCCCCTCTATGCGATGTCGCGCGCCAACACCGATCAATCCATGATCAATATCAAGCGCGGCGATTTTCTCGGTGTTCTGTACCTGGATTCACGCCGGCCCGCGGCTTTCTCCAAGCTCGACCGCCAAATCCTGGACGCCCTCGCGGCCGACGCCGCAAGCATCCTCGACAATGCACGCTTGGTCGAACGCGAGCGCGAACGCCAGCGCCTCGAGCAGGAAATCGGCATCGCCCGCGACATTCAGCAAGCCCTTCTGCCGAAGAATTTTCGCGATTACCCGCACCTCTCAGTCTCCGGCATCAATTTTCCCTGCCTCGCCGTAGGCGGCGATTATTTTGACGTTTTTTCGCTGGGTGACAGTCGTACGGCATTCCTGCTTGCCGATGTATCCGGAAAGGGCCTGGGCGCCGCTCTTTGTACAAATTTACTGCAAGGCGCGCTCTCCGGTATGACCCTGGGCACGGATCCCGCGCGAGTGTTCAATCACGTCAACCGTTTCCTCTGCGACCATTCTGAGATCGGACGCTATGCCACCATGTTTTTCGGCATCCTCGACGATCAAGGTCACCTGGAATACATTAACGCAGGGCATCCCTCTCCGTTTCTGATTCGTCGCGGCATCGCCGAGGATGTTTTCACCGAGGGATCGTATCCCGTCGGCTTGGTGCCCGAAGCCGAATACACGGCGGTGTGCCTCAAGCTCGAACCCGGCGACACTCTCGTGCTTTTCAGCGACGGTGTTACCGAGGCGATGGATCCCGCCGAACAACTGTTCGGCGTTCCCCGCCTCAAGGACGTCCTCACCGGCCACATGCAAACGCCACTCGAGGAACTTCAGCAAATCGTCCTGCAATCGGTGGAGAATTTCGCGCACGGCGCAAGCCAGGCGGACGATCTCACGCTTCTGCTGGTTCGCTATCGCGCCACCGCTACCACGACGGACACCGACCCGCCCATACAAACCGCGTCCGCAGGCGCTCCCTAGCTCGGTTAGCCGCATGGGCAATGCACAGCCTTGATCTGCGACCGCCCATGCTATATAAGTAGTCTCGTAATTAGTACGGTAGAGTTGGCTCGGTTTTTTTGCCCTCCCACACTGCGCCAAGTTTCCCTGCACTCCACGGCTCGAGCGCGTCCCTAGATCCACACCTGCGCCGGCGGGGACAAGGATAAGGTTATGAGTGGTGAAGCGGAAAGATGTTCGACAATTCCATGGGAACCGTTCGACCACCTGGCATGCCCGCCGACCCTAAGACCAGCGACATTTCCTGGACCGAATCCACGCTGCAGGATCTGAAGCTCGCGCTTCGCTCGTTGCGAAAGAGTCCCGGCTTTGCGATAGCCGCCATTTTGACGTTGGCGTTGGGCATCGGCGTCAATGCCGCGATTTTCCAATTGATTGATTCCGTGCGTCTTCGGAGTTTGCCGGTCGCTGACCCGCGGGGACTGGTGAGCCTGCAGATCAAAGGCGGGAATCAAACAGTCGGCCTCCGGCGGTCCCCGGAAACACTCAGCCTCGCGCTGTTCGAGCAAATTCGCAAACAGCGGGAGAGCTTGTCCAGCGTATTCGCCTGGCTCGAATATGATTTTCGCCTGGGGCAGGGCGCGCAGCAAAGACGCGCGCCAGGTCTTTGGGTTAGCGGAGAAATATTCACAACGCTCGGCGTGCTGCCCTTCAAAGGACGGCTTCTATCCGCCGAAGACGACCACCCTGGTTGCGGCACGTCGGGAGTCGTTTTGAGCTATGCATATTGGCAGAGTGAATTCGGCGGCCAGGATTCTGCAATCGGCAGCAAGCTCTTGGTCGACGATCATTTGACGCAAGTAATTGGTGTCACGCCCCCGGGTTTCTTCGGCCTTGAGGTTGGCAAGAACTTCGATCTCGCCCTACCGTTCTGTTCTCATCCGGCATTTCATCCGGAAGATGTTTATTTCGCTAGGCGTGACTTCATGTCGTTTTCCGTGATGGGGCGCCTAAAACCCGGCTGGACTTCCGAGCGCGCCTCTGCGCAACTGGAATCGACAAGCCCCGGAATCATCGAGGCCACCCTGCCGGAGGGATACGACGCGCCCGTCATGGATCGCTATCGCAAATTCCGGTTGGCCGCTTATCCCGCACCTAACGGCATCAGCTCGCTCCGCGAGAAGTACGACACCTCGTTGTGGCTGCTTCTGGGAATTACCGGATTGGTGTTGCTGATTGCGTGCGCGAATCTTGCCAATCTCATGTTGGTTCGCGCGCGTGCGCGGGAAAAGGACATGGCCGTGCGCGCGGCATTGGGGGCCTCACGCTGGCGTCTGCTGCGTCAATTACTAGCCGAAGGTCTTGTCTTGGCCGCGGCTGGAGCGATTCTAGGCGCGGCCGTCGCCAACATGTTCAGCCGCACCATCGTGTGGCTGCTCCGCGCCGAGGACCCCACGCTGCGACTCGATCTGGGCCTGGACTGGCGCGCCTTGATCTTCACCGGCACGGTCGCTGTGGTCACGTGCGCCCTGTTTGATCTCGTCCCCGCGCTACGGTCGTCGCGGGCGGCTCCGGCCGTGGCGTTGAAGTCCGGAAGTCGCGGAACGACGTCAGGGCGCGAACGCTTTTCCTTCCAACGCACCTTGGTGATCTCACAGATCGCCATCTCCATGGTGCTGTTGGTAAGCGCCCTCCTGTTCATTCGTAGTTTTCGAAATTTGATGACCCTTGACCCAGGGTTCCGCGAGGATGGCATTCTCGTCGGCTTCATCAACATGCGCCATCTCGAGCTCTCCGAGGAAAACTATGAAGCGCTGCTGCGCGACCTGGTGCAGCAATTACGTTTGATTCCCGGCGTCGAATCGGTGGCCACCTCGATGCATGTCCCGTTGGACGGAAACACCTGGTCACTCAGGGTCCGGGTCGGCGACGCGGAGGGCAGTTCGAAGTTTACCTGGGTAAGTCCCGCGTATTTCCAAACTATGGGTGTTCCCATTCTTATCGGACGTGATTTCAACGACCGCGACATCCGAACGTCCCCATGCGTGGTCATCGTCAATCAAACGCTGGTCTCTAGATTTTTGAGCGGCGCGAATCCACTCGGAAAAACGATCCGCACTGCTCCGGAACCCGGCTACCCGCCAGCCCAATGCGAGATCGTTGGCTTGGTGAAAGACACAAAGTACGCCGGGCTTCGAGAGGAAATCCCTCCCGAGACGTTCGGGGCAGTTTCGCAATTCCCGCTAGGGGAATCGTCCACCTTCGTCTTCCTCCACTACTCGTCTTCTTCCCAGGTGGTTTCCGAAGCGCGGACCAAAGTGGCGCAGTTCAATCCCGAAGTGGAAGCGGAGTTCCGGTTGTTTCGCAACAATATCCAGAAGGGCGTGGTCCAGGAACGCATTATGGCGTTTCTTTCGGGCGCCTTCGGAACGCTGGCGATACTCCTTACCACCATCGGACTTTATGGGGTCATTTCTTACATCGTGGCGATGCGCAGAAACGAAATTGGGATTCGAATGGCTCTTGGCGCCAGCCATTCCGACGTTGTCGGCATCATCGCCCGCCAGACGGTATGGATGCTGGCTGCTGGCATTGGATTGGGTGTGCTTTTCTCGCTTGCGGCAACGCGCGGCGCCCGTTCGCTGCTGTTCGGAATCCAGCCCAATGACGCGCTCTCGGTTCTGGCAGCCGCCGTATTTCTGGTTTTGGTTGGCTTGGCGGCCAGCTACGTGCCCGCACGCCGCGCCGCGCAAATGGACCCTTCCAGCGCCATCCGCTACGAATGAAATCAGCCGCCCGGTCGCCGACGTCCGCCAATGCTGCGTGGTCGTCGCCTGTGACCCGTGGCGGCCGGTCTTCGAGACCGGTCGTTCGTTAGAGCGCCGCCGACCGTGACGGTTCCCACACACGGTCGAGATTGACCTCGCCGCGCGCGATTCTGTAAGTTCACACTGTCGGCGTACCCTCAGCTATTGTTCGCAGGTGACACCAGAGATTCGAATGCCCGAGGACGCTTCCCGAAACCCGCCGCACATCAATCCATGGATTATCGCTGTCGCCGTGATGCTCAGCACGTTCATGGAAGTGCTGGACACCACCGTCGTCAACGTTTCTCTCCCGCACATCGCCGGCAGTCTGTCCGCGACCATTGACGAAGCCACCTGGACGCTGACTTCCTATCTGGTCTCGAACGCCATCATTCTGCCTTTAACTGGATGGCTTTCCAATTTCTTCGGCCGCAAGCGCATGCTCATGATGTCCGTTACCGGCTTCACGATCGCTTCTTTCCTGTGCGGTCTGGCGCCCACTCTGCCTTTCTTGATCGTTTGCCGCGTGATTCAAGGCGCCTGCGGCGGCGGTTTGCAGCCAATTTCTCAGGCCATCCTGCTGGAGTCATTTCCCCCCGAAGATCGCGGCAAGGCCATGGGCTTTTGGGGGCTAGGAATCGTAGTCGCGCCTCTACTCGGACCGGTCCTGGGCGGTTGGCTGACCGACAGCTACAGTTGGCGCTGGGTGTTCTACATCAACGTTCCCATCGGGCTCGCGTCGATCGTGATGACGCGCATGTTCGTCTTCGACCCTCATTACATCCGGCGGGTCTCCTCGAAAATCGACTACTGGGGCATTGGCATGCTGGCGGTGGGAATCGGTACCTTGCAACTGGTGCTTGACAAGGGCCAGGAAAAGGATTGGTTCTCTACCAATTGGATCACCGGCGCGGCTATTATTGCGACAATCGCTATCGTAGGTTTTATCTTTCACGAGTTGAGCATTGAAGCACCGGTCGTAAATTTGCGCGTCTTTAAGGACCGCACCTATTCCACCGGTGTCTTCCTGATGTCCATGCTCGGCGTCGGCCTCTACGGAACTACGGTGCTTATCCCGCTGGTGCTGCAAACTCTCCTCGGCTATCCGGCGTTGCGAGCCGGCATTGCCATGGCGCCTCGGGGATTGGGTTCGTTCATCGCCATGCCGCTGGTCGGTCTGATCATGGGAAAATTCGATCCGCGCAAGCTTCTCACCGTCGGCATGATCGTCTGCGCGTGGACCCTGTTTCAATTTTCCAGATTAAATCTGCAAGCCGGGTACTGGGATTTCTTCTGGCCGCAATTTGAGATGGGTCTCTCGCTGGGTCTGGTCTTCGTTCCACTGACCACCACGAGCATGTCGCGCATCCCCAAAGAAACGATGGGAAACGCCACCAGCTTATTCAATCTTGTCCGCAATCTGGGCGGAAGCATCGGCATCTCCGCGGTGAATACCGTCCAGTTGCGGCGCCAGCAAAAAAACATCGACATCCTGGGCGCCCATGTAAATCCCTACAGCCCCAGCGCGCGACAAATGCTCGGCAGCTTGAAGCAAATGTTCATGAGCAGGGGAGGCGACGCCGTTAGCGCCGCGCATCAAGCCAGGGAAGTCATTTTTCGAATGGTCGAGCAGCAGGCCAGCATGCTCGCCTACAACACCGTTTTCCGGCTGCTCGGCGGCCTCTTCCTGATCCTCATCCCCTTCATCTTCCTGATGCATCGGCCCGGAGCAAAAAACGGTCCGGTCGCCATGCATTGAGCCGCGCGGGCAAGACCCGCTCGCATTCACCGCCCTGCCGCATCCTTCCCGCGCAGCACCAGGCACGTCGAGCTGGCTTTCGCGATGGCGCGTCCGTTCTCGTCGGTGATTTCGCACTCCACGTATCCCACGGTCCTGCCTCGCCGCACCACTTTGCCTTCCGCTCGCAGTCGCGCTTTCCACACCGGCCGGAAAAAATTAATCTTCAACTCCACGGTAGTGAACGATTCGGTCGAAGCTAGCGTGCTGTTGAATGCAATCCCCATCGCCGCGTCGGCAATGTCGCACAAAATCCCACCATGCAGCGTTCCCATCGGATTGGTGTGCTGCGGCCCGGCTTCCAACGTCACCACCGCACGCCCTTCACCGGCCTCGACCAGCTTGAACCCGATCAGCTTTCCGACCGGCATGCCCTCGCGCCCCACCGCGATCCGCGGATGCTCTCCCTTGGAATCCTGCTTCTCGCCCTCATTTTCTGGCACCCTGACCTCCTCCATAAAAACTGTATCCGTTCCGGCGGCGTCCTCATCATAAGTCACATCTTCGGTTGGAGGCAGCGATGCGAATCGTGCGAGGAGTGTCTCAGTTGTTCTGTGTCTTATTGCTGTTGGCCTGCTGTGCATTTTCAGCGCAGAACAAAGAACATCGGGTTCGGAATATTGTTCTGGTTCACGGAGCCTGGGCTGACGGTTCCGGCTGGAAAAGCGTGTACGACATTCTTGTCAAGGATGGCTATAACGTCAGCATCGTCCAAGAACCGGAGACGTCCTTTAAAGAAGATGTAGCGGCCACAAAACGCGCTATTGCTCTACAAGATGGACCTTGCATCCTTGTCGCTCATAGCTATGGGGGCGCCATAATCACGGAAGCCGGGACCGATCCGTCGGTTGCCGGGTTGGTGTACGTCGCGGCCCATATGCCGGACGCTGGAGAGAATGAGGCCGACGACGGCAAGCGCTTCCCGAGTGACCTCAGCAAATCTGGTGCGATCAGAAAGACCGCAGATGGTTTCACGTACCTCGACCCCGCGCAGTTTCACGAGTACTTCGCAGCCGACCTGTCTGCCGAGCAGGCCGCTTTCATGGCGCGCTCGCAGGTGCTCAACTTGGCTGACAATTTCAAAGCAGCGATCACCACAGCTGCGTGGAGAACCAAGCCTAGCTGGATGTTGGTGGCGGGAGCGGACCGCATCATCAACCCCGAGCTCGAACGGTGGTACGCCACACGAGCCAAGAGCCACAAGGTGGAAGTCGCAGGCGCCAGTCACTCGGTCTATGTTTCCAGGCCTAAGGAAGTTGCGGCTGTGATCGAAGAAGCCGCAAGTCAGGTTCGGTAGAAAATCTCGTAACCGTAGCCAACAACTTCTCGTCCATCGGAAGGGACGCTCCGTGCGACGCCAAGTTGACCGGCGACACCAAGTTGACTTGACAGAATATCGTAAGCGTTCTATCAATGGGCTTCGCGGGCTGGCATCCTACTCGCGACTGGGGGCCACTAGATGAATCCCTCGCGGCGAGACTTCCTGAAACTAAGTACTGTAGGAGGAGCCGCTGCCGCCGTTTTCGGTTTCGACCTTCAGCCCGCTTATGCCCAGCTTCGCGTCCTCAAAATTGCCCGCGCCAACGAGACCCGCTCCACCTGCCCTTATTGTTCTGTGAGCTGCGGCGTCATTATCTACACCATCGGTGACCGCGCCAAGAATGTCACCCCCCAGGTCGTCCACGTCGAAGGCGACCCGGATCATCCCATCAATCGCGGCACTCTCTGCCCCAAGGGCTCCTCGCTCGAACAAGACATCCTGAACGAGCGCCGTATCCTGAAACCTCAGGTCCGCCGTCCGGGTGGTACCGCTTGGGAAGATATATCGTGGGACGATGCTCTGAATGAGATCGCCGCCCGCGTCAAGAAAACTCGCGACGATTCCTTCATCGAAAAAGACGCGGCGGGCCACACCGTCAACCGCTGCGAATCCATAGCCTTCACCGGCGGCTGCACCGACACCAACGAATTCAACTATCTCGTCGTCAAGTCCATGCGCGCCCTGGGGGTCGTGCACCTGGAAAATCAGGCCAGAGTTTGACACGGCCCCACGGTCTCAAGTTTGGGACCAACGTTCGGACGCGGGGCGATGACCAACGGTTGGGTCGATATCAAGAATACCGACATGATGCTGATCATGGGCGGGAACCCGGCGGAGAACCATCCCTGCGGTTTCAAGTGGCCCGTCGAAGCGAAACGCAATCGCAACGCGAAGATGATCGTGGTCGATCCGCGGTTCACGCGCACCGCCTCGGTCGCCGATCTGTTCTGCCAGATTCGCGCCGGGTCTGACATCGCCTTTCTCGGCGGCGTAATTCATTACGCGATCGAAAACAACCGCGTCGCCAAAGACTACGTTGTCAATTACACCAACGCCGCATTCATTGTCACCCCAGACTTCAAGCTTCCCGCGGACACCGACGGCGTTTTCTCTGGCTTCGACGCGCAAAAGCAATCTTACGACCGCGCCACGTGGAATTACACCGGCAGCGGCGGTGGTCCAGCGAAGAACGCGACTGGCATGCAGACCGGACAAGGCTCCGCGCCGGCGCCGCTACCGCCTTTGCCGGAAAAAGTCGACTACGATCTCACGCTGCAGAATCCCAACTGCGTCTACCAACTCCTGAAGAAGCATTATTCGCGTTACACGCCGGAAATGGTCGAGCGCATCACCGGCATTCCCAAGGAACAATTCATCAAGGCTGCCGATCTGTTCACCTCGATCCGCAAAGACGGCGACACCAAGAAGGTGGCCACCATCATCTACGCCGTCGGCTGGACTCACCACAGTTTCGGCACCCAGATCATTCGTACCGCCGCGATGCTGCAGCTACTGATGGGCAACGTCGGGCGGGCCGGCGGCGGCGTCAATGCTCTCCGCGGTCACTCCAACATCCAGGGCGCCACCGATATGGCCGGCATCTTCGACAACTTACCCGGCTATTTAAAAGTGCCCACTCCCGCCGACACTTCTTTCGACGGCTGGATGACACGCATCACTCCCAAACCATCCAAACCCGCGCCTTGGGATTCTTTTAATTATTACGCCAACACGCCGAAATTCGCCGCCAGCTTGCTCAAGGCCTTGTATGGTGACGCCGCCACCAAGCAGAACGGCTTTGCCTTCGACTATCTTCCCAAGGTCGACCGCAATTTCTCCTGGGTGCAGATGTGGGACAACATGTACAACGGCATCGTCAAAGGCATGTTTGCCTTTGGCATGAACGGCGTCGCTATCGGCCCGGACTCACGCAAGAATATCGACGCCCTGAAGAAAGCCGACTGGCTGGTCGTGGGCGAAATCTATGAGGACGAAACCAGCGAATTCTGGAAGTCTCCGGGCATCACCACCGACGAGATGAAGCAAATCCAGACCACCGTCTATCGCTTGCCGTGCGCCGGCTTCGCCGAAAAAGATGGCACCTTCACAAATTCCGCGCGCTGGCTGCAATGGAAAAACGCCGCACTCCCGATGCCGGGAGACTGCCGCCTGGATCAGGCCATCGTCGCCCAGATTTTCCTGAAGGTTCGCGAGCTCTACAAAAAAGACCCCGGCAAATTTCCAGATGCCATCTTGAAGCTCACGTGGGCCTATACCGACCCATCGAACCCGTCGCTTGCCGAAGTGCTGAAAGAAATCAACGGCAAAGCGCTGGCCGATCTGGAAGATCCCGCCACCAAAGCTCAAATTAAAACCGGCCAGCAACTCCCGGGTTTTGCCTGGCTCAAAGACGACGGCACCACCGCTTGTGGCAACTGGATCTACTCCGGCTCCTACACCGAAGCCGGAAATCTCACCGCCCGCCGCGATCCCTCCGACCCCTCCAACATGGGCGTGCATCAAAACTGGGGCTGGTCCTGGCCCGCGAATCGACGCGTCCTTTACAACCGCGCCTCCTGCGACGTCGATGGCAAGCCCTGGGATCCCTCCCGCCGCCAAGTCTGGTGGAACGAAGACGCGCAAAAGTGGGTCGGCAACGATGTTCCCGACTTCAAGGTCGACTCCAAGCCCAAAGATCACATGGGCCCATTCATCATGAACGCCGAGGGCGTAGGCCGCATCTTCGCCCCGCTCGCCGCCTTCGCCGACGGCCCATTCCCCGAATATTACGAACCCATGGAAAGCCCCATCGAAAATCCGTTGCATCCGAAGCAAACCCACAATCCCGTCGTCAAGCGCTTCAAGACCCCCGACGACAAGTACGGCACCGTGGCGGAAGGCTACACCGTAATCTGCACCACCTATCGCCTCACCGAGCACTACCACTACTGGACCAAAAACAATCCCATGAACGTTCAGCTGGTCCCCGAGCCCTTCATCGAAGTCGCCGCCGAAATGGCCGACGAGATGGGCATTCGCGGCGGCGAAATATTGAAGGTCTCCAGCGCCCGCGGCCACTACATCGCCAAAGCCATGGTCACCAAGCGCATCAAAGCCATGATGATCGACGGCAAGAAAACCTATCAGATCGGTATCCCCATCCATTGGGGCTATCGCGGCATCGCTGAAGACGAAGGCAAGACCGCCAAGACCCTCACCAACTCTCTGTCGCCGACAGTCATCGACCCCAACGCCTACACGCCCGAGTTCAAAGGCTTCCTAGTGAAAGTGGAGAAAGCGTAGGGACATGCCATGAGCCAGGCCATTCTCCGCGTCCAAAAAATTTCCGGCCACGCAGGCAGCATCCCCGGCGAAGACACCCAGCGCGAATTCACCGTGTGCAAACTCATCGACACCACTACCTGCATCGGCTGCAAAGCCTGCGAAGTCGCCTGTATGGAGTGGAACGATCTCCCCTTCGGCCAAACCGTCTTCGGCAACACCTACCAAACGATGCCGGAGACGCGCTGGAACTATTGGAACTTGATCCTCTTCAACGAGCACGAGCGCGAAGACGGCACGCTGATGTGGCTGATGCGCAAAAATCAGTGCATGCACTGCGCCGATCCCGGCTGTCTGAAAGCCTGCCCCGCCGACGGCGCCATTGTCCAGTACACCAACGGCATCGTCGACTTCCAGCAAGCCAACTGCATCGGCTGCGGCTACTGCATCACCGGCTGCCCTTTCAACATCCCCAAATTCAATCCCGAAACCAAACGCGTCTTCAAATGCACCCTCTGCACCGACCGCGTCAGCGAAGGCCTCGAGCCCGCGTGCATCAAGTCCTGCCCCACCGGCTGCCTGCACTTTGGCAGCAAGGACGACATGAAGGAACTCGCCGAAACCCGCGCCAAGCAGCTTCGCGATCACTATAACTTCCCGCAGGCCGGCGTCTACGATCCGCAAGGTGTCGGTGGCACCGGCGTAATCTACGTTCTCCATGACGCCACGCAACCCGAGCTCTACGGCGGCCTCCCGAAAGATCCGCAAATCCCGTGGAGCGTAAAACTCTGGAAGGGTCCGCTCAAGTGGCTAGGTAACGCCGCCATGATCGGCGGCCTGATCGGCCTCGCCGTCCACTACCTGCGCTTCGGCCCCAAGACCCGCGAAGACGATCTCGAAGTCCCGCACGAAGGAGCGCAACCGTGACAACCTCCGCACCCCCGGGACACGTTCCCCAGCACGTTCCTGCGGGCCACATCCTGCGTTACACGTTTCGCGAGCGCCTCGTTCACTGGCTTGCCGCGCTCTCCTACATCTACCTGTTGCTCACCGGTCTCGCGTTCTGGTCGCCGTGGCTATTTTGGCTCGCCGTAGTTCTCGGTGGCGCACCGGTCTCACGCATGCTGCACCCGTGGATCGGCCTGGTCTTTTTTGCCGGCATCCTACAAATGTTCGCGCTGTGGGCCTCGCAGATGGGCATCACCCCTGTCGACCGCGAGTGGTTCGGCGCGATAGGCCACTACATCCGCAACGAAGACGAAGACATGCCGCCAGCCGGCCGCTACAACGCCGGACAAAAACTCCTCTTCTGGGGTTTCCTGTTCTTCGGCGTACTACTGCTCCTCAGCGGCGTCGTCCTCTGGTTCCCGGAATATATTCCCTGGAACCTCCGCATACTGCGTTACATCGCGGTTCTCGTCCACGCCTCTTCCGCTATGGCCACCATCGGTCTCTTCCTGATCCACGTCTACATGGGCGTCTTCGCCGAGCGCGGCGCTATCGATTCCGTCATTCACGGTGACGTCACCGAAGAGTTTGTTCGCCGCTACCATCCAGGATGGTATAAAGAGCTGGTGGATTCTTTCATGCCACGCAAATGACGTTGGCAAAAATCGGCGGGCCCGATTACGATGCGCGCATTCGTCGTGCGCAGCACCTTGCTGGCGTACATCCTTTCGCTTCCGAAGTAATGAACTTTTACCAGCACCTGGCGCAATTCCAAAAGCGGCTCTACGCCCATCTCGCGCCCTCCACGACTCAACATCCCGTACCGGCTGCCGCCGCGGACTTCCGTTCGAATCTCGACCTGGCGCAACTCCTCCAGCACTTCCCCGACCTTCTCTCCCTCCTCCAAACCTTCGGCCCCTCCCCAGTCGCCGAAGCCGCCCGCCAACTCTCCGTACAAGGCCCAGCCGCCTGGATTGCGTTCCTAACCGAATATTGGTCCGCCGCCGGAACCTCAGACCATCTTCGCTCGCAAACCCGTCAATCCACTGACGATCCCGAACGTCCCGCCGCTGAACCCCAAAATCCCGTCCCGGAAGCCCTAACCGAATTCATCCTCCAGATCTTCCTGCAACCCTACGCCGAATTCCTGGCCGCCAGCCGCGCTGCGCCGCCGCAAATCGCCACACCTTCGGTCTGCCCGCTCTGCCATTCCGCCCCGCTCCTCGGCGTCCTTCGCATCGAAGGCGACGGCGGCAAGCGCCACCTGCTCTGTTCCTTCTGCCTCACCGAATGGGAATTCCGCCGTATCCTCTGCCCCACCTGCGGTGAAGAAACCGAAAACAAACTCCCGGTCTACGTAGCCGAACAATTTCCCCACATCCGCGTAGAAGCCTGCGACACCTGCCGCCACTACCTCCGCACCATAGACCTAACCAAAGACGGACACGCAGTCCCGATAGTCGACGACCTGGCCGCCCTCCCTCTAACCCTCTGGGCCAACGAACACAACTACACCCGCCTCCACCGCAACCTCCTCAGCACGTAAATCCTGGTGGCGCCGGCACTCTGCCGGCTGCGATCCGATCGTTACCTCGCTACTTCCTTACATCATTACTTCATTTCCCGGCTATAATCCCGTCCACAAATGACCTTCCACTTGCAAACTCATCGCTCCGACAACGCCGTAACCGTCGAATGCCACGGCAAACTAACCTTCGAGCACGCTCCGCAACTCCGCAACAAAGTCCGCACCCTCATCCCCGAAGAAAAACGGATCATCCTCGACCTGAAAGAAGTTCCCTTCATGGACAGTTCCGGCCTGGGCGCACTGGTGACCCTCTACGTCTCGGCCCGCTCTCGCAACTGCAAACTGGAGCTGCTAAACGTGAGTCCAGCCCTTCGCAGCCTCCTAGGCGCGACCAACCTCCTCTCCCTGTTCGAAGCAGCAGGCCGCCACGGTGGCAAATTCCCTTAACCGATGTGCCCCAAGAGAACGGCCATCCTGAACCTACCGGACGAGGTAGGTGACCGATCTCAGCGCGGACTTCCACCTCTCGACTCCCGCCATATCTCAAGAAAATCGTGGCGGAGGGAACCAATCTTGCCTCTCGATCGTCACTACCTCATATATTCAGCTACCCCAACAAAAGTCCGGGAGGCTCCCATGTCGATCTTTCGCGACATCCGCTACGCATTCCGCTTGCTGCTAAAAAGCCGCATCTCCACCACCATCGCCATCCTCTCCCTGGCGCTCGGCATCGGCGCCACCACTGCCATCTTCAGCGTCGTCTACGCCGTCCTGGTCGACCCCTATCCCTACGCCGGCGCGGACCGCATCGGCGGCGCCCACGTCCTGAATGCCAAGGGCGACCACTACATGGCCTACACCATGGCGGAGTATCTCGAGATGCAGGCTCGCTCCAAAAGCGCCGAAAGCCTGGTTCTCAACGACCGGCGGAGCGTGGTAATGACCGAAGCGGGCCTGCCGGAAGCTGTCATCCAAGAATACTTCTCTCCCAATGCGTTCGACTTTTTTGGCGTGCCGCCGCTGTTTGGTCGCACCTTTTCGGTGCAAGGTGCCGGCGATGAATCCAAAGTCGAACCCGTCGCGGTGCTCAGTTATTTATTCTGGCAGCGCCATTTCTCCGGTCGCCGCGACGTCCTGGGGCAGCAAGTTCGCCTCAACGACAATTTCTTCACCGTAATCGGCGTGCTCCCGCCGCGGTTCACCTGGAACGATGCCGACATCTACACTCCGATCGAAATTCACCCAGGTAGCGACGAACGCTACGGAATGATTTTGAAGGTGAAGCCCGGCATCCCCAGGGAACAGGTCAACGCCGAGTTTCAGAGCTTCCACGAAAAATTTGCGCCACACGCCCCGTCCTTTCTTTATCCGGAGTCTCCGTTCCGCACCGAATTCAAATCCGTAAACGAGGGAATCCTCGGAAAGTTCGCCAACACGCTCGTTGCTCTTTTGGCCGCGGTAGGCTTCCTGTTGCTGATCGCCTGCGCCAACGTCGCGAATCTGCTGCTGGCGAGAGCCAGCGCCCGGCGCGGTGAAATCGCGGTGCGTGTGGCTTTGGGCGCGGGCCGCAAGCGTGTGATCCAGCAACTGCTGACCGAAAGCGTGATGCTGGCGGCGGCCGGAGGAGCGCTGGGCGTAGCGTTGGCTTATGGAGGGGTGAAAGCGGTGGTCGCGCTCATGCCAGAATACTCGGTGCCGCACGAGGCCGTGATCGCCATCAACGTGCCGGTGTTGTCGTTCGCGGTGGCCGTTTCCGTGCTGACCGGCATTCTGTTCGGCCTCGCGCCCGCGCTTCAGCTTTCCCGTCAGAATCAGTCTGCATTTATCAAAGACGCGGGGCGGGATTCCGGCTCAGGCACCGCGGGACACCGCTTGCGCGATGTCCTGATCGTTTCCGAGGTCACCCTATCCCTTGTGCTCCTCACCGGCGCCGCGCTGGCCACTGCCGGTATGCTCGAACTCACCAAACAAAAGCTCGGCTATCAGCCTAACGGCGTTCTGACGATCTACGTCCCCGTGCCTGCCGCCCGTTATCCGCAATGGAGCCAACGCCAGACCTTTTTCGCGGACATCGTCGAACACTTGCGCAGACTTCCGGGCGTCGAATCGGTGGCGGCCGCGGCCACCGGCGTGCCTCCTTATTCTGGCGCGGAGCTAAAATTCGATATGGCCGGGCTGCCGTCGCCGAACGCGAAAATTCGCGTGAACCTCGTAAGCGATGCCTATTTCAGCACCATTGGCATTTCCCTTCTGAAGGGCCGTTTTTTCGATGCCGCTGACGTGACCCGAGCCGCACCCGTCGCTGTCGTTACCGAGGATATGGTGAAGAAGTATTTTCCCCCCGGTCGAAATCCGATAGGCGAGCAGATTCGCTTGGATTTGCCCACCGAAGGCCTGCCGCCCGGTTTTGTGAAACCTCCTCAAGAGTCGAACGCGTATCAAATTGTCGGAATCTGCGGCACCGCTCGGAACTCCGGCCTCCGCGATCAGCCCGAGCCCGCCGTCTATGTCCCGGTCTCGCACTTGTTTCCCCCCGGAATGATGTTTGCGATCCGCACTACCAAGTCGGATCCGCTCGCGCTTTCCAACGGAGCTCGTGAAGCGGTAAGTGCGGTGGATCCTACGCAACCCATCGCGTTTGTACGCACTATGGAAGATTATCTGAGCAGCGCCACCGCTTATCCGCGGTTTGCCACTTTTCTGTTCGGAATTTTCGGCGCCATCGGGCTGACCCTCGCCTGTACGGGCATCTTTAGCGTCGTCTCCTACAGCGTCGCGCGCCGCACCCGCGAATTCGGCATCCGCATGGCGTTAGGCGCCACCCCAGGCAACGTGTTGCGCTTGGTAGTCCGCTCAACAGGCCGCGTGCTCGTAATAGGTTTTGTCCTGGGCGCCATCCTCAGCGTAGTCTCGGACCGCGCCCTTGCCGGCAAACTCGAAGGCATAGGTGTCGCCAGCCCATCGTTGCTAGCCGCCATCACTGCCGTCCTGGCCGCTGCGGCCCTGCTGGCCTGCGCCATCCCAGCCCGCTCCGCCACAAAGGTGCAACCCGTAGATGCATTGCGCCACGAATAGAATCTGGCCCCGCCACCTCTCTTGTGCGGCCCTGTTTTCGTCGCGGTGCCCGCATCCTTGCAAATCCACAGCTCCTGCTGCAAGCTACCGCCGCTTTCCCAGGAGAACTTCATGCGTAAGCTAACTTTCGCCGCGTATCTGTTGTTGACGTTCGCCGTCGGCCGCGTCCAGGCACAGACGCCCGCACCGCTCACCGTCATCCGCGCCGGCTCCCTCATCGACGGCGCCAGCGACGCTCCGCGCAAAAACCAGCTCATCTTGGTCCGCGGCGATCGCATCGAGAAAATCACCGACGCTGCGACGCAAATTCCCGCCGGCGCGACGGTCATCGATCTCTCCGCCTCCACCGTTCTTCCCGGCCTGATCGATTCCCACACACACATCTTTCTCTGGGGCGAAGACCCTGCCAAAGGCGGCTACGACGCCAACATCCTCAAGGCGGGCATCGCCCTGCGCGCCGCTCGCGCCACGTTCGCGTGCCGCCGCGCGCTCGAACAAGGCTTTACGACGCTGCGTGATGTCGAAACCGAAGGCGCAGGCTACGGCGACGTCGAGATCAAGCAAGCCATCGCCGAAGGCACCATCCCCGGCCCGCGCTTGTTCTGCGCCACGCGCGCCATCTCCTCGACCGGCGGCTACAACCTCGAGGGTTATGCGCCCGAACTCGACATGCCCAAGGGCGCGCAAATCATCGACGGCCCGGTGCAAGCTCGCAAAGCTGCCCGCGAACAACTCGACCACGGTGCCGATTGGATTAAGGTCTACATGACGCACCGCTCGTGGACCGACAAGCAAGGCCGCCTGGTTTCACAGCCCACGCTGACGGTGGAAGAATTGAAAGCCATCGTCGATGAAGCCCACGGATGGCAGAAAAAAGTAGCGTGTCACGCCTACAACGGAATCGGCCTGCAGCGCGCGCTCGACGGCGGCTGCGACTCTATCGAACACGGCCTGGAAATTACCGACCGGCAGATCGCGCAAATGGCCAGCCAGGGCACGTGGTATTGCCCCACGCTTTCGCCGTATTACCAAGATTGGGACCCCGCCGACACGCCAAGCGGAAGGCGTGATCGCGCCCGCGCTGCGGTTCACGAAATTTCTTTCAAGAAAGCGCTGCAGGCTCACCTGAAGATTGTTTTTGGCACGGACATCGGCGGCATGCCCTGGACCGAATCCATGGCCCAGGAATTCCCTCGCATGGTGAATCTCGGAATGCCGCCCATGGACGCCATCCACGCCGCAACGTCCCGCGCCGCCGACATGTTGGAAATGCAAGGCGAAATTGGAGTCCTCGCGACAGGCGCCTTCGCTGACGTAATCGCAGTCTCGGGTGATCCGCTAAAGGACATTAGCACTCTCGAGCACGTCCACTTCGTAATGCACAACGGCGCCATCTTCAAAAACGAGCAAGCCAAATAAGCCGCAGTAGTCCGCATGACTTGCCGAAAAGAGTTGAAATTTCTTCCACCCCGGGACGGGGTCGGCGCTCAGGTCCGACCTACGCAATGATCTCAAACTGGGCTTTAACCCCCTGAGGAAAACATCCTGCTCGGCAAGGAGGCGGTCACTTTCCGTGCGGCCACCTTCGACTTTCCACTGTCGACTGCTTGGCCCGAGCCGCGCGAGGTCGACTTCCCTATGCCTCTACCCGCACGCCTTTCCAAAACGCGACGTGATCCTTAATCTCCGCTGCCGCCGATTTCGGCTGCGGGTAATACCAAGCCGCGTTGTCGTTCCGCATCCCACCCACTTCCACGTTGTAATAGTGCGCGGTGCCCTTCCACGGACACTCGGAGGTGTGCGAACTCGGCTTCAGAAATTCCTTTTTCACCGCGTCGGCAGGAAAATACTGATTCCCTTCCACGATCTTGACTGCATTGCTTTCCGCGATCACTTTGCCGCCCCAGCTTGCCTTAGCCATTTCTCATCTCCATCTTCGATTTGCTGCCACGCTGAAACTTCGCTTCCGGTATTATCTCACGCTCGTTAGATGCAGCCCGCCGCGCCGCCGGTTCTTGAATTTGCGCGCGAATTGCAGCACTCTAGCGCCCACACTTCTGGAGGCGTGCTATGCCTGAGCAAAGCTACGGAAACCATGTCAAACTTTTTCCGCCCTTTCACTTTTTTGTCTTGCCGGTGATGTTGCTCAACTTCGTGTGGTCCATTCGCCTGTTGTATATTTCGCACTTTGCCCTTTGGGGATTCATCTCCGTTATCGTGGCGTTCGCTCTGCTGCTCGGATTCCTGACCGCGCGAATAGCCACCCTGTCGGTCCAGGACCGCGTAATCCGCCTCGAAGAACACCTGCGCTACGAGCGTTTACTGCCCGCCGATCTGCAGCGGCGCATCGGAGAGTTCACCATCGCTCAATTGGTCTCGCTGCGTTTCGCCAGCGACGCCGAGTTGCCCGCGCTGGCCCGCAAGGTCCTGGACGAGAAGCTGAACGACCGAAAAACAATCAAGCGATTGATCAAGAACTGGAAGCCGGATTACCTGCGGGCGTAGTCCGAAGCGGTGCGAAATTTCCGGGCCGCTCGCAGCACTCCGCTTTCGGCCAACATGCCCGGGCAACGGGAGAAAATCGCGACCGGAACCCGCAGGGCGCCGCGAGACTAGAAGACGCTGCTGATTACGCCGCCCTCCGCGCGGACCGCGGCGCCGTTGATCACCAGCGCCTGCGTGCTGGCGACGAACGCAACCACCGCCGCCACTTCGTCGGGAGTCTCGAAACGCTTGAGGAGCGAACTCGGCCGCCCCTTCTCGAAGAAGGCCTTTTCCATTTCAGCTTTCGAGATGTTGTTCTGCTTGGCCAGGCTGTCCAGGAAGGTGCCGACCCCCTCGGACTCGGTCGGTCCAACCAAAACGGAGTTCACGGTGACTCCTGTCCCTGCGACTGATTGCGCGAGACCTCGAGCAATCGCAACCTGAGCGGTCTTGGTCATGCCGTAGTGAATCATTTCCGCCGGAATTTGTTGCGCGGATTCGCTGGAGATAAAAATGACACGGCCCCAGTTTTTCTTGCGCATTCCTGGCAGATATTTTCGCGTAAGCCGAACGCCGCTGAGCACGTTGACCTCGAAGAAGCGCGTCCACTCCTGGTCCGGAATTTCCAGGAAAGGCTTGGGATCGAAGATACCGAGATTATTGATCAAAACATCGGCGTCCGGCGCCTGTCTCAGAAATGCTTCAACGCCGGCCCCGGTGCCGAGATCGGCGGCGACACCGCGCAAGTCGGCGTTCGGGATGCGCTTCCGGATATTTTCGAGTGCTGCCGTGACCCGTTCTTCCGTGCGTCCGTTGATGATCACCCGCGCGCCTTCGGCTGCCATCGCCGTGGCGATGGCCAGGCCGATTCCAGCGGTCGAACCCGACACGACCGCGATTTTCCCCTGTAGTCCGAGATTCATTTTTGCCTCCAGATTGTTGCTCAGCCACAACGACGTAGCAGGCAAGGAAACTTCTTCGAGGATCAGGGCAACCCGGCGCTACCCGTGGCTCGGGGGTGAACCGGCGTAGGTTAGCGTACAGCGATGGCCGCAGCGTTGCCTTCGATTTCGGCGAGGTCTTGCGGCGCGAGTTTTAGCTCCCCAGCGCGCATGACACCGTCGGCTTGCTTGGCGTTACGCGCTCCGACGATGGCTCCGGTGACCGCTGGATGACGCAGCGTCCACGCAATGGCGACTTCGCCGGGTGTCCGGCCGTAGCGATTGCCGATGGCGCGGAGCCGCTCGACGAGTTCGAGATTCCTGGAAAGCTTAGGCTCGCGAAATTCCGGATTGTTCCTGCGCCAGTCATCGGCGGGGAGATTTTCGGCGCGCTCGCGGGTCATCGCGCCCGTGAGCATTCCCGACAGCATCGGCGAATAAACGACGACGCCGATATTCTGCTGTTCGCAGTGCGGCAGAATGCCGGCTTCGATCTTGCGCCGCAGCATCGAATAGGGCGGTTGATCGGAAGTCACCGGCGCAATTCTTTCCAGGCGCTTTATTTGCGAAACATCGTAGTTGGATACGCCGATCCAGCGCACTTTTCCCTGCTGTTGCAACTCGGCCATGGCTTGCCAGGATTGTTCGAGGGAAGGTCCGTTGTCTTCGGGCGGCCAGTGAATCTGGTACAAATCGATCGCGTCGACGTGCAACCGCCGCAGACTGTCCTCGCATTCCTGGCGGATCGAATCAGCACTGTGGACTTTGCTGACTTTGCCCTTGGCGTCCCAGCGCATCGCACACTTCGTGAAAACGTAAGGGCGCGCGCCTTTCCATTCTTTCAAGGCACGAGCGACGACTTCCTCCGAGTGCCCGATGCCGTAGACGGCGGCGGTGTCGATCCAGTTGACGCCGAGCTCGAGCGCGCGGTGAATGGCGGCGATCGATTCGGCGTCTTCTTGCGGACCCCAGCCAAAGTCGTAGCCGGCGCCTCCGATGGCCCAGGCGCCGAAGCCCACGGGCGTGATGTTCAAGTCTGAATTGCCTAGCTTGCGGGTTTGCATCGATCCTCCAGGGTGCGCGGCGTGTACCGCGCCGACATTCTACCGTGTGTTGTTCTCATTTGTTCGATGTGAGTAGCCGCGTGATGGTTAACAGAATTGCGCGACCCGCCGCGCCCTTCCAGGGTCGGCACACCCCCGGCGGGAGAAAGCGTGCCGATTGCCAACGGGACGTTCGCTAATTGCTCGACCGTTAGCTCGGCCCGGTGATCACGAACAGGCGCAGGCCAGTCTTGTCCACGACCAGGAATTGGGCGAGGCCGTACCGAGCGCCCACAAAGACGCCGGCCTCGGGAGGGGGGCTGCAGATGGTGAGAAAATCTGGTGCTGAAAGAAAAACGGCGCGAGGTTCGCCCGCGCCGCGGTTACCGTAGCTGTAGACGTCGAAGACGACGACTACTAAATTGTTTTGCCAGCGGTGGCCGGAGAAGAAGAATCCTTCTTCGAGAACGCACTGTGGCTGGAATCCTTGTCGCCGGTGCGGTCGATTTCGATCGAGCCTTTGAAGTAGGCGCCGTCTTCAATCATGATGCGCGACGTGGTGAGGTCGCCGTTGACGGAACCATCCTTCTTGATCTCGATCCGGTCCTTAGCACGAAGGTTGCCCTTCACGGTGCCGTAGACCACGACTTCACGAGCAATGATATCGGCGGTTACTTTCGCCGTGGCTCCGACCGTCAGTTTGCGCTCGTCGAGCTGGATCAGTCCTTCGACTGAGCCATCGATCAGCAGATCTTCGCTGCCGGAGATCTCGCCTTTTACGTGCAGGCTAGATCCGAGCCGCGCGCTGGAGCGGTCCGAAGTCGCACTTTGTGGACGCATCGCATCTGTACTCATCGCGGGTTTTTCCTCCCAAGACGCCGGAGCAGGCTTCGGCGGCTGATTGATTATTGGACTCACAGGCTTTGGACTGACGGGCTCCGGCTGCGCGGCTTGCGGCGTATCCGGCTTCTTGTTTCCCCACATCGAAAGATCCCCCAAGACAGTGGCACCCCAGCGCCGACAGTGCAGGCTGGGGCACAGCAAACTCTAGACCTTGGATTGGTAGCGGGCAAATGAAGCGTGTCGGAATCGTTCCAGAAGGTTACTGGACCTTGGTACAGGGTTTCGCTTTCTATTCGGGAAACAAAGGCGGAGTAATAAGCTAACAAGTAATGGGGTAAAGAAAAAACCTGCCTAAACGAGATCGGGCGTGGCCGAGCCCGGTGACGTCGTGGCGGCATGACTACAGGTACGGCGGCGTTCGCCGTTTCTCGTTGGGTCGTTGCTTCGCTTTTTTGCTTTATGCCGTGGGTTTGTCGGGGACTGGTTGGGTGGCCAGGAAATCATTTTGGAAACGCGTGGCGTACGAATCGAGGAGTTGACGGACAAGATCGTGGCTGTGGGATTTTACGATGAAACCGGCGTGGTGGTATTTCTCGATGCGATAGACGATTTCGGGGTCGGTGTAGGCGCTCGTGTCGGGATGTTCCTGGCGAGCCAGGCATAGGATGACACCAGCGTGATCGTTGCGCGTTACCGGGGGCGTGTATGGCTGCTTCCCTGCCCCTAGTTCGAGCCGGGCCCATTCGCGCCAGAGATTTACGCCGCTGGCGGCTTCGACGACGTCGGAGATGTAGGCGCCGCCTACGCGGGCGGCGATTTCCAGGAAATAAAACTTGCCGTCGGCGTGGGAACGGAGAAACTCGGCGTGGGTCACGCCGCGGACCGAGCCCAGTCCTTCGATGACCTGGCGATTGGCTTCCAGCAGCGTTTTCGTCTCGGCGGCTTCGCGCGGGAGCGTGCTGGTAGTGAAGACACCTCCTTGGTGAGATACGTCGAGCGGCGGAGAACCGTAGGCGTGCGGCTCGGCGAAGACGATTTCGCGTTCGGAGACGACGCTATCGACGTGGTAGACACTGCCGGGGATGAATTGTTCGAGGAGATAGAACGATTGCTGATCGCCTAGCTGGTCGAGCCACGGCCAGAGTTCATCGGACGTGTGGATCTTTTTCATGCCGATGCCGGAGGCTTGCGAGCGCGGCTTTAGCAGCCAAGGGCCGGGGACGCGGGACATAAAGCCCCGGAGGTTGTCGTAGTTGAGGACGTGGGCGAATTCCGGGACGAGGATGCCGGCTTCCTGGGCGCGGGTGCGCATGGCGAGTTTGTCGCGGAAGTAGCGCACGGTGGTGAGCCCCATGCCGGGGATGCGCATGTGTTCGCGGAGGGCGGAGACATTTTCCATGTCGAACTCGTCGAGGGCGACCATGCGGTCGATGGGTTGCGAGCGGGCCATGTAGCTGACGGTGTAGATCAGGTGCTGGAGCGGGAGTTCTTCGGGCATGAAGAACATTTCGTCGATGGCTTCGCGGGGCCAGTCGCCGTTGCGGAATTTTTCCACCGTGAGGAGCAAGGTGCGCCAACCAAGGGATTTGCAGGTGCGCAAGAATTCCTGGCCTTTTTCGTAGGAGCTTACGCAGAGGACGGTTTGGGGCCGGGATTGCGGCATGTGCGGTGACACGATGCCGCAGGGGTGCGTGGGAGGTCAAGGGAAAGTGGAGCGGGGCGAGCAGTGGACGATTACGCCGGTGTTGAATTGAGGTCCTTCGGCTATCTGTGTCGAACCAGCCTCAGGATGACAGGGCTTTGCCGGTTGGAATCGAATCGTTACCACTCCACCTTCATCGGCCGCTCCCGGGCCCTCTGCGGATAGCTAACCATGGCCGGCCCTCCGGCCGGCCCGCCCACCTATCCCAAAGCGCCGCAAGATGCGGACATTTCCTGAGCTCATAGGCAGGACATTTCACGTGCTAACGACAGGGTTTTTTGCCTCGGGTCGCATTCTAGGGAGTGGTCTTGCCCAGGCCGGGGACGCGGAATCCTGGAGGCAAGTCGCAGCAGCTGGGCGGAGCTAGCCCCGTCCCTACAGTTGGCGGGATTTTGCTCCAGGGGCGAGAAAGAAACCGTTGGCGGATTTATGGTTTGGAGTTGATGGCGGGGTAGAGGAATTGGAGGACGCGGCCTATGCGGTGGGACCAGGCGGCTTCATTGTGCTCGCCGCCTTCTACGCGTTCGTAGTGGAGGTCTTGGCTTTGGCGCCAGCCTTTTTTCAGGAGGACGTCGCGGAATTGTTCTACGTCCTGGACGATGCGGGGACCCTCTTTGGTGCCGATGTCGAGCCAGATCGAGGGCCTGGGCTGTACGGGAGCGGCAGCGGCAAAACGGTGAATCATGCGCTGGTTCCACCAGACCGAAGGAGAGAGTGCGGCGATTTTGCCAAAGATTTGCGGATATTTCAGGCCAAAGTATAAGGATACGAGCGCGCCTAACGACGAACCGCCAATGCCGGTGACCGACGGCTCGGAGAGAGCGCGGTATTCGTTTTGGATGAAGGGCATTACTTCCTGCAGGAGAAATTTGGCGTAGCGGTCGGCACGGCCTCCGCCAAGCTTGGGCGCTTTGCTGGGGGTGTATTCAGAGATGCGTGATTTACCGGTGTTGTAGATACCGACGATGATAAGCGATTCGAGGGCGCCGGCGTTGATCAGGTGATCGGCCGCGCCGTGAACGTTCCAGTCCTGGCCACCGAAGGCGGTGGCGCGATCGAACAAGTTTTGACCGTCGTGGAGATAGAGGGCCGGGAAGCGGCGCTCTGGTTGCTCGTCGTAGCCGGGCGGGAGGTAGACAATCAGGTCGCGGTGATTGCGTAAGAAGCGCGAGCGGAATTGTTCGTGCTTGCGAAGCTGGCCCGAATTCACGGGAGAAGGCTCACGGAACGATGGTCACAAGCAGATCCTTGGCCTCGACGTGCTGGCCGTGGGTGACCAGGAGTTTGGACACGCGGCCGGAGACGGCGGCGTAGATGTTGGATTGCATTTTCATGGCTTCGAGAGTGAGGAGCTTTGCGCCACGCTCGACGGTCTGGTTGGCCTGGACGGCGATGCCGGAGACTACGCCTGCGGTGGGAGCGCCGACCTGGCCGGGTTCGGCGGGATCGGCTTTGGGGTGGGCGCGTTCGACTACGCGGAGGGCTTTGTCGCGAACGTTTACTTCGCGCGGTTGGCCGTTCAATTCGAAGAATAGCGTACGGGTGCCGTCGGGGTGCGGGTCGCTGATGGTCAGGAATTTGAGGATCAGCGTTTTGCCGGGCTCGATTTCGATGGTGATTTCCTGGCCGGATTTCAGGCCGTAGTAGAAGGGTGGAGTGGGGAGAACGGCGACGTCGGAATAGGTTTGGCGAAATTTGTCGTACTTGAGGAAGACTTCGGGATAGAGAAGGTAGCTGAGCAGAGCGTCGCGATCGATTTTGTGACCGAGCTTTTTCTCGAGGGCCGCTTGTTCGTCGTCGAATTTGGCGGGGTCCATGCTGGCGCTGGACCGGCCTTTGATCGGGGCGGCGCCGCGCAAGATGATTTTCTGCAATTTTTTCGGCCAGCCACCCGGGGGAACGCCTAGAACACCGGAAAACATTTCGACCACGGAGTTGGGCAACGAGAGATCGTGCTTTTCGTCGAGTTTCAGGAGATCTTGCGGGCGCATGTCTTTCGCCATCAGGAATAGCGTCATGTCGCCGACCACTTTGCTGGACGGCGTGACCTTCACGATGTCGCCGAAAAGTTGATTCACTTCGGCGTAGGTGCATTCCACTTCGCGCCAGCGATGGCCCAGTCCCATGGCGGCAGCTTGTTCGCGGAGATTGGTGAATTGGCCGCCGGGAATTTCGTGTTGATAAAGGCGCGCAGAGCCGGCTTTCGGGACCGGAGTCGAAGGGCAGGTAATAGGTGCGCACAACTTCCCAATAGTCGGAGCATTCATTCAGCGTGGCGATGTCGAGCTGGGTGTCGCGCGGCGTGTGGCGGAGGGCTTCGACGATGGAGTTGAGGTTGGGTTGGCTGGTGCCGCCGCTCATGGAGGCGATGGCGGCGTCGGCCACGTCCACGCCGGCGTCGGCGGCTTTCAGCACGGAGGCGGAGTTGATGCCGCTGGTGTCGTGGGTGTGAAAGTGGATGGGGATTTCGATTTCTTCGCGCAGGGCTTTTACCAGTTCGAAGGCGGCGTACGGTTTGCAGAGGCCGGCCATGTCTTTGATGGCAAGAAAATGTGCGCCGAGTTTTTCGAGTTGCTTGGCCATTGCGACGTAATACTTCAGGGAGTATTTGGGCCGCGATTCGTCGAGCATGTCGCCGGTGTAGCAGATAGCCGGCTCGCAGATGGCGCCGGTTTCGAGAGCGGCGTCGATGGAAACGCGCATATTGTCGATGGAATTGAGGGAATCGAAGATGCGGAAGATGTCGATGCCTTGGGCGTAGGATTCGCGGACGAATTCTTTTATTACGTTGTCTGGATACGACGCGTAGCCTACTGCGTTTGCGCCACGAAGGAGCATCTGGAAGCAAATGTTGGGGACGCGCTCGCGGAGCTCGCGGAGACGCTGCCAGGGGTCTTCGTGGAGGAAACGAAGCGAGGTGTCGAAGGTTGCGCCACCCCACATTTCGAGGCTGAAGAGATTGGGTAGGCGCTGGGCGACGGCGCTGGCGGTGGCGAGGATGTCGAAGGTGCGGACGCGGGTGGCCATCAGCGATTGGTGCGCGTCGCGGAACGTGGTGTCGGTGACCAAAAGGCGCTTTTCTTTGCGAGCCCACGCAGCGAATTTCTGGGGGCCGAGCTTTTGCAAAAGCTGGCGCGAGCCGGGCGGCGGCTCGATGCCTGGCGCGGCAGGAATCACGGCGCTTTCCAAAGCATCGGGTACTTTCTTGCCTTTGACTTCCGGATTGCCGTTGAGGATCACGTCGCCAAGGTAGGAGAGCAGCTTGGTGGCGCGGTCGCCGCGACTGGGGAAACGAAATAATTCCGGCGAATCGTCGAGGAACGACGTAGTGATTTCACCCGCGCGAAATTTGGGATGATTGACGACGTTTTCGACGAAGGGAATGTTGGTGGTGACGCCGCGGATGCGGAATTCGCGGAGGGCGCGGTCCATGCGGCTGCAAGCTTCGGGCAAGTTCTTGCCCCACGCGGTTACCTTCACCAAAAGTGAATCGTAGTAAGCGGCCAGCACCGCGCCCGCGTAGGCTGTGCCGCCGTCAAGGCGAATGCCGAATCCAGCCGGCGAGCGATACGTGGAAATCTTTCCGTAGTCGGGCGCGAAATTTTTCTCCGGGTCTTCGGTGGTGACGCGGCACTGCAGCGCCGCGCCATACAGCGGAACGTTCTCCTGCCGCGGCAAGGACATCGGCGGGTCGTGCAGCGAGTGGCCTTGCGCGACGAGAATTTGCGATTGCACCAGGTCGATGCCGGTTACCATTTCGGTGACGGTATGCTCGACCTGGATGCGCGGGTTGACTTCGATGAAATACCACTTCTGCGCATCGACGTCGTACAAGAATTCGACCGTGCCCGCATTGCGATAGTTCGCTTTGCGCGCGAGGGTGACCGCGGCTTCGCAGAGCTCGTTGCGAATGGCGGACGGGAGATTCGCGGCGGGCGCGACTTCGACGACTTTCTGGTGGCGGCGCTGCACCGAACAATCGCGCTCGTAGAGGTGCAGCAGGTTACCGTGATGATCGGCGAGGATTTGCACTTCCAGGTGCCGCGCCCGCGGCAGATATTTTTCGAGGAAAACGCTCGCGTCGCCGAAAGCAGAGCGCGCTTCGCCTTGCGCTTCTTCAAGCAGCGCCGCGAGTCGCGTGGGATCGCGCACCACGCGCATGCCGCGCCCGCCGCCACCCATGGCGGCTTTGACGATGACCGGATAGCCGATCTCGGCGGCAATTTTCTGCGCTTCGGCAACGGACTTGACGGGATCTTCGGTGCCCGGCAATACCGGGACACCGGCAGACGCCGCCAGCTTGCGCGCGGCAGTCTTGTCGCCAAGAAGTTCCAGCAGTGCCGGCGTCGGGCCTACGAAAGTAATTCCGGCCTTTTCGCAGGCGCGCGCGAACGCAGGGTTCTCGGAAAGAAAGCCGTATCCAGGATGAATCGCGTCAACGCCTCTTTCTTTGGCGAGCGCGACGATCCCCGCGATGTCCAGATAGGCCTCGACGGGACCTTTGCCCGCCCCGACCTGGTACGCCTCGTCGGCCTTAAAACGGTGCAGGCCGAGACGGTCCTCTTGCGAATAGATCCCGACGGTGCGAAGCCCAAGCTCGGTGGCCGCGCGAAAGATGCGGATGGCGATCTCGCTGCGGTTGGCGGCGAGCAGTTTCTGGATCGGTCTGGTTTTCTTCATTCCGGAAGCGATCAAAGCACGACGTGAAACCCGATATTGTTTCACGTCCGCGGTAGAACGCAGCAGCAGTTTATTCGATTCGGCGGAAAAACAAAATTCATGTGGAGAAGGGGTGGGCTGGCAGGGTACATCCCGAAGCAGTTTGGCCGGTAACCGTTTCCGTTGAGATCCTCCGGCGATCCTTAGCGGATCGCCTCAGGATGACAAGGTTTCGTTTTTTGTGATCTCGGCACGATTCGACCAAGCCGCATCGGCCGTTGCTGACGACTTGTTCAGCGATGTCGATTCTAACCCCGGCCCCCTTGCACCGGGCGGCTACAGAGAATTGCCGGCTGCGGCTTCTGCGGTGACCTGCGGCGGTGGGGCATTCTTCAATTGTTGCAGGGCCGTCTGTAGCTTGGTCCACTCTTTCGGCTTGCGGCGTGTCGCGTACCGAACATCGGGGTCGGAATAGAACTGCAAGAGCTCCGCACGAAGATCGGGGGTCATGCCCGCGAAATTCTGCTTGGCCAGCGCCTCGACCAGCTGCGCGTGAACATCGTCATTCATGAAATAAACTCCGGGTGGCGTGGCATCGCCGGTGTCAAAGTTGTCGTCCGGTACGTCGGGCGCCGATCCCGCTTTGACCTGCGCGAGCAAGCTCTTGTAGCGATCCAAGGCGGCATTGAAACTAAGCTCGAACTTGTGCTCGGTATCGGGCGTCGGCGTGCGCAGTTGCAGAACTTTCAGTGGGCCAAACTTGGGAATCAATTTGAACAGAAAGGCAGCAAGCCGCTCGAAAAACGACGGCTTTTGATAGTCCTTGCCCCAATTCTTTTCATAGCTGGCCCGCGAAAGATTGTACAAAAATTTCCTCTTGGTAAGGCTGGGCTCGTCTTTTCGGATGTCGTCTTTTTTCAGAGTCCAGGCGATTCGCGTCGCCGTGGGAATGAGCTTGCTGACATCGCGCCGGTAAGAGCCCAGCACTTTGTCTTCATCTTTCAAGACCGTTTTGAGATCGAGCCCGTAGGTTTCGCGAAACGCCTGCTCCAACAAGGGAGCGGCGACTTCGAAGCCGATGAAATCGTGATAACTGTCGGGAGCGTAGCGCTGCTTGGCGACTTCCAGAACGTCAAATCCAAACTCCGTCTTCACGTGAGCGAGCGGATTCTGTTCATAGGTCACCAAGTTGCCGTACTTTTTCCGCAATTTCGGATAGAGCATGGGAACGGATGGGTTCGTGCCAATTTTATGACCATCGTTGTCCGCGGCGTAATGGGAAAGCGCGCCCAGCGCGAACGCATATCCATTCAAATCCTGCGAATCGCGGAGCAACGCCAGGATAAAGTCGCCGCTGCGGCAATAGTGCGTCAGATCGCTGAAGAAGTGGCTGCCGTGCGGGTAGTAACCCAGATCCTGAATGATGGCGCCGCCATAGGCGTAGGCGTGCGCTTGTTTCATTTCCTCATGCGTCGCATTGGGAAAACGTTGCAACAGAATCTGGCGAATGCTTACATCCCAGCCGGCATCGATGATCGCTTCATGCGCCAAAATCGAGTATGCCGCGCATCGCAAGGGCAAGCCCAATACCAGCGCTGCGGCCGCCAGAATGGAGCAAATCCTGAAAAGCCAACGCCCGCGGCAGGTTTGCTCCATTATTTACCAATCCTCGATTTGGAGTGTCTCAGGCGCATGTTGAGTGTGAAGAAACAGTCTAGCAGCATCCTTAATAGACTCTCGCCGGCTGAGGTTAGTTGCGACGCGGTAGGTTACAATAACGAGGTCGTTCCACAATCGAGAAGGCGTCCGCCTTCTCGTTCCTATCAAGATGTGTGCCGCCGCCCTCTTTTGGACCTTAACCCGCGGATACAGATCTAAGCCCAACGCCACGGAGGGGATGGTGATCGCGACCTTGTCGCGGGATCAATATTTTCGCAAAACGCCGATGACGCGGCCTTGAATCTTCACGTCGTTTGCCGGAACAATGATCGGCGCCATCTCCGAATTCGCGGGCTGCAACCGAACTTTGCCTGGCCCTTCACGATAGAAGCGTTTCAGAGTGGCTTCGTCGCCGCTCACCAGCGCGACCACGATATCTCCCGGATTCGCCACCTGGGTCTGCTCGCAGACTACAAAATCGCCGTCCATGATGTGATCTTCGATCATGGAGCTGCCCTTCACCTTCAAGGCGAACGAGTTTCCGCCGTGCGTGAAGTCGCCGAGCGAAAGTGTCTCGCGCTCTTCGACGGCTTCCAGCGGCCGGCCGGCCGCAATGCGCCCAACCAGCGGCAATTCCTGGACCCTGCGATCAATCACTTGTTCCTTGGGAGACTTGGGTAGTTGCAAAATCTCGATGGACCGGCTCTGATTGTACCCGCGGCGAATAAATCCCTTTTTCTCAAGCGTAGTGATGTGCTTGTGCACGGTCGCCAGCGAAGTCAGCTTCAAACCCTTGCCGATCTCTTCAAAGCTGGGCGCGTAGCCGTGCTTGGTCTCAAATGACACCAGGTAGTCGAGGACTTCTTTCTGTCGCTTGGTCAGGGCCATCAGGGGACCTCGCTTTTGTAGTTGCCGGCGGCGCCAACGCTGCGGACCGTCCGTGACACCAACATAGGCGAAAAGAAAGCGAACGTCAAGCGAAAGTTAATGGTGGTGTGCCGTGAATGCCTTGGAGCAACCGACGCCCGCAACAGCGGTTTCCAAATCCCCGTCTATCAAGCGTTACCCTATCGTTGGAAGGTCGAAGACGACCGGTTGAGCTCAAGCTTAGGCAATCCAACTAGTCAGAAGTTCGTCGTAAGCCGCATGGCAAAGCTCCGCGACGGCCCAATGGCATTGCCCGAGAATAGACCCCCGAAATCGATCACGTTAAGCACGTTGTTCAAGTTCTGTCCATCCACCTGGAACCGCATCTTAAGGTGTTCGGACCTGTAAATATCCGCTCCGGCGGAGGCGTTTACCTGGAAAGCGGGATAGATACGGCCCCTGTCAAAGTCAATGCGATTCAGTACCTGCTGGCCGTATTGGGCGAGAACCGTGGAAGGATCGCCATCGAACTCGAAGGGGAGGCCGGAGTCAAATTGAATTCCGCCCGCGATCCAGAAGCGTGGGGCGACTTGGTAGCGGAGTCGTCCGCGAACGGTGTTGCGCTGATCCTGCGAATCCGGGAAATGGCCGGTGAGTGGTATCACCGCGTCGTCGCCGAGAAAAAGCCCGCCGGTCACGGGATTGAAAGCATTCCCGACGATATAGGAGTAACTGACAAAACCGGAGAAGCGATGCCAGTCGGGCAAGTCGATTTTGGCTTCCGCGCCGTAGAGTATGGCCTTCCGGAAGGCAATGGGAAAGCTGATCGACGTGTTAGCGATCTGATCGTCGTCGGCATAGTTATTCACGAGCCGCCGGAAATAATTCGTGTCCAACCTGAAGCGCTTGAAGAAGACCTTGGTCAAACCCGCTTCGTAATAATTTCCTTGCGAAGGCTGGACGGGCAACTGGAGGGAGAGTGGGTCAAGGGTTGTGGCCGCTGTGGAGCTGGAAAGCAGGATGTTCTCAAAAGACGCCGTCTGAAAAATCCGGTCATACGAGAAATGCAGGACGACGCCCGCGGAAGGAAAGTAGCGCGAAATCGCGAGACGCGGTTCCACCGCTTGCCGGTTCAATAAAAGCTGATAGTGATCCCAACGAAGCCCGGCATTGATCGTCCAATTGCCCAAACGGATCAGATCCTGCACGAAGGCGGATTGCTCCAGATCCGGGTGGGTTGCCAGGAAACTGAACGTAGTGGGCGTGCCGAGATCAAATTGCGTTGGATCGGTAATGTTGTAACTGAAGTTTTCGTGTAGGAAGGTATTGTCCGATTCGGCTCCAAACTTCCATTCGTTCCGGCCATGATGGATGGTCCCGGTCCCCTTGAAATATCCTTCGCGAAAGCGATTGTGCTGGAAAACCTCAATGGGGGTGGATTGCGGGTTGGAGTTGAAATCATTCGCGTTGTCGCGCACCATGCCGCGAAAATCCGCTACCGCATTCGACGAAAAGGTGTGCTGGTAAGAGACCGTTCCCATCGTCTCGATGTTATCCGCTTGCTGGAGCTGGCCTGCGGCTTGCTGCACAAGTTCGTTGGGAATATCGTAGCGCGAGACGTTGTGGCGCACGATGAACCGGATGCGATCCTTGGGCGTCAAGTCGCGTTCGTAGTTGACCGAGAAATCGCCCAGCGTACCGGTATTCGAATAGTTTTCAGGAACGACCGGATTTAGATAGTGGTCCGTCATGCTGCCACTCGCGCTGACGCCCAGCGAATTCTTGCCCCAGGTGTACTGGGCTTTCGCGAACGCACCGGCGGAGTCAAAACTGCCTCCGGAAAGGGTTACCTGGCCGTGGAATCCAGCCTGCGAATCTTGAAGCGTATTGACCTCAACTACTCCACCCATTTTGCGACCATACTCCGCGGGAAAGCCCGCGGTAAAGATGCTCATCGATTCTACGTCGTCGGCTTCAATCTCCGGCCCAAAGCTTGGGGAGCGATTGTCGGTTAGGGGGATGCCGTCGACCACAAACTGCGTTTGATATTCCGAGCCTCGCGGATGCAGCACGGCATTGCCTTCATACAGCCAGCCCGGCTGGGAATTGACCAAGTCCTGGAGCGAGCGGCCCGGAACCGAGCCGAGCCGGTTTTGGATGAAGTCCGTGCCTATCTGACTCACCGAACCCGCTTGATCGGGATCGATTAAGGTGCTGTCCGCACTTACCGTTACCGACTGATTCACGGTCGGGAGCGTGAGTTGAACCCGATACTCAATGGGAAGCGTCGAGTGAATCTCGACGGACTCGGCCAAAGGAGCAAAACCGGGGTGCGCAATTTCGAGCTGATAAATGCCATAGGGCAGACGCTGGACGTTGAGGCTGCCTTGATCGTTGGTCGTTAAAACGCTTCGATACTGATTCGCTTCACTGGTGAGGTGAACGATCGTTTTCACACCGAGGCCGGATGGATCGGTTACTCGAAGATGCAATTCACCGCTGTTGGTCTGGCAAAAGACTGGCCAAGCACATAGAAAGAATAGAGATGCAAGTTTTCGCATGGAGTACAGGGTCTCGCCAGTTGGAGTCTTGTTGTCCCGGGGCATCGAGCGGACTATCCCTACGGCACCGACGCACCGCCAGGGTAGGTCCCTTTCAGCCCCTTCACCTTAGATATTCTCCTTCTTGCCGTTTTGTTCAGCCTTTTTTTCGCCGCGCGATTGACCGGATAGTTAGGCCAAAGGCCGATTCGCGGAGTGAAGTCGGCCAAACCTCAAAAAACCATGAACAGAAGTTGTGTTAGCGGAATATAAGGAGTAGGAGTCGTGCCAATCGGTCTGGCCGATTCGATCGTCGCAGCGATGGTCCCAGCCAATGCTGCAGCTGGCCAGATCGCTGACCCGATCATTCGCGCGCCCAATACGCGCAGACCGGAGATGATCCCATGCCGACCGACTCTCACCCAACGGACCAAGAGTTGCTTCTGGCCGTGGATGGCGAACTGGCAGCGCGTCGCGCTGCTCAAATTCACGCGCACATCGCCGCCTGTTGGAAGTGTCGCGCCCGCATGGCAGGAGTGGAAGGGACCCTTGCGGAATTCGCGCGAGTTCACCGCGAGGTTCTCGATTCCCAAGTGCCGCCCGTCGCCGGCCCACGCGCGCTATTTAGGGCTCGATTGGCTGAAGTCGCATCTAAATCTGAGGCTGGTTCCTGGCGGCAAGTCTTGCGGTTCACCTTCGCAAGCCGCGCGGCGGCGTACCTTTGCCTGGCGTTGGTCGTTGCGGTTGTGGTTGGCCAGTTATTTTTGCGGTACACCAGCTTGCGCGCACCACGTTCATCGGCTAGTTCGATCGATAACGGGGTGGTTCCGGATCGCAACCTTACGCCAGGCGCCACGCGCCGAGTTTCGATCGCCGATGTGTGCTCCATGGCCCATGAGGAAGTCGTTCGAGAGGTTCCAACGGCGTTGCGACAAGAGATCTTCCAGGAGTACGGAATCGCGAATCCTCGCTCGGCAGACTATGAGATCGACTACCTAATTGCTCCGGGACTGGGTGGTGCCGAGGACATTCACAATCTGTGGCCGGAACCGTACACATCGGGGACATGGAATGCGCGCATCAAGGACGCCTTGGAAGAACGCCTTCACCAGATGGTTTGTGCCGGCAAACTGGATCTCACCACAGCGCAAACTGCTATCGCCAATGACTGGATTGCCGCCTATAAAAAGTATTTTCACACCGACGAGCCGCTTGCGCCGCGTTCGGATCTGAGTGGTTTTGTCGGCGAGAGTTTGAGAGCACTCGGTCGAGTGGTCCATCCGGCTATCGGCAGTCGTGGCGGCCGGCGGTTCCCCTCGTAGCACCGCGGGGATGTTCCCGAAGTTCAGGCAATGGGTGCAACCTGCGGCGGGTAGCGCACGTCTTTTGCGATAGAACACAATTGCCGCGCGGCGGACTCTCTCCCCGCCGCGCGCGGGCCGGTGTGGTATCCTTTTTCGGTCGGCTCTGGCGGTCGGCTCTAGTACTCGGTCCGCTTACCGCACCGTCTAAATCCATGACGATTGAGCCGCGCTCCTCTTGGGGGCAGTCGAGGAGCTCATCCAGGAATGGGATCAGGAGTCCATGTCGACCGTAACTGATACACCGTTATCCCGCATCAAGCCCGAAAAGATCGACCAGGCGGTCATCCGCTTCGCCGGGGATTCCGGCGATGGCATGCAGATCACCGGCAGCCAGTTCACCAACACGGTCGCGCTCTATGGCAACGACATCGCCACCTTCCCGGACTTCCCTGCCGAGATCCGCGCGCCCGCCGGCACTCTGCCAGGGGTCAGCGGTTACCAGCTTCATTTCTCTTCGGCTGACGTTTTCACGCCCGGCGATTCCGTGGATGTGCTGATCGCCATGAATCCCGCAGCGCTGAAGGTGAACATCGCCGACCTGAAAGCCAACGGGATCCTGATCGTTAATTCCGACAGCTTCAAAGAAAACGACCTGCGCAAAGCGCAGATGACCGCAAATCCTCTGGAAGATCATTCGCTCGACAAGTATCGCCTGTTCTCCGTGGAACTTGAGCGCCTGACGCGCGTGTCTCTGGAGCACCTGGGCCTGGACGCCAAGTCCATGGATCGCTGCAAAAATTTCTTCGCGCTGGGGATGTGCTACTGGCTCTACAACCGGTCCATGACTTCCACGACCCGCTGGATCGAGGAGAAGTTCAAGAACAAACCACTGCTAGTGGAAGCCAACAAGCTCGCCATGAAGGCCGGCTATTCCTACTGCGAGGCGACCGAAGCGTTCCAAATCAACTATGAAATCCCGCCGGCCAAGCTCGCTCCGGGCATATACCGCAACCTGAGCGGCAACCAGGCCTTGGCGTTGGGTTTCGTCACCGCGTCGCAAAAATCCGGCTTACGCCTGTTCCAGGGCAGCTACCCGATCACACCGGCGTCCGACATTCTGCACGAGCTTTCGCAATACAAAGATTTCGGCGTGACCACGTTTCAGGCCGAGGACGAGATCGCGGCCGTAACATCGGCCATTGGCGCAGCCTACGGCGGTGCGCTGGCGATCACCACAACATCCGGCCCGGGCATGGCACTGAAGACTGAAGCCATCGGCCTGGCCGTCGCCGTCGAAATTCCACTGGTGATCTGCGACATCCAGCGCGGCGGGCCATCGACGGGCCTGCCCACGAAAACCGAGCAAGCCGACCTTTTGCAAGCGCTCTACGGACGCAACTCCGAAGCACCGATCCCGATCGTCGCTCCGGCAACGCCCAGCGATTGCTTCTGGGCTGCTCTCGAAGCTTGCCGGATCGCCGTGAAATACATGGTCCCGGTGATCATTTTGTCCGACGGCTATCTGGCCAACGGCGCCGAGCCCTGGAAGATTCCCAACGTCGAGGACATCCCGGAATTCAAGGTGACGTTCGCGACCGAAAAAAATTCGCCGAACGGCTATCTGCCGTACAAACGCAACCCAGACACGCTGGCGCGGCCGTGGGCCGTTCCCGGCACTCCCGGACTCGAGCACCGCATCGGCGGCCTGGAAAAGCAAGACGTCACCGGCAACATCAACTACGAGCCGCTGAACCACGAGCACATGGTGCGCATCCGCGCCGCCAAGGTTGCGGCCATCGTGCAAGACATTCCGGACATCGTGCCCGCCGGCGACCAGCATGGCGACCTATTGATCGTAGCGTGGGGCTCCACGCACGGTGCCATCACCGCGGCGGTAAACGCGCAGCGCGCCGCTGGCCGCAAGATCGGCCACGTTCATCTGCGTCATCTCAATCCGCTGCCTGCGAATCTAGGCGAGGTCATCAAGCGCTACAAACAAGTACTTGTCCCCGAACTGAACATGGGCCAACTCCTGTGGGTCCTGCGGGCAAAATATCTAGTCGACGCCATCGGCTTGAACAAGATTCAGGGCCGCCCGTTCAAGCAGACCGAGCTTGAACAAAAAATCGAAGAATTGCTGGGAGTTTAGTCCAATGTCCACGGCCACGCTGCCGCCTATCACGCCGCTCACGAAGAAAGACTTTCAGACCGATCAGGAAGTCCGCTGGTGCCCCGGCTGCGGCGACTACGCTATTCTTTCGGCCGTACAAGCGGTCTTCCCGGAACTTGGCATCAAGCGCGAGAATTTCGTCGTGATTTCGGGCATCGGATGCTCCAGCCGTTTCCCGTATTACATGAACACTTTCGGCTTTCACACGATTCACGGCCGCGCTCCAGCCGTTGCCACCGGACTGAAAGCGATGCGGCCGGATCTGGAAGTCTGGGTTGCTACCGGCGACGGCGATGCGCTGTCGATCGGCGGCAATCACACCATTCACATGCTGCGCCGCAACGTCGGCCTGAAGGTTTTGCTCTTCAACAATCGTATTTACGGGCTGACGAAGGGGCAGTTTTCTCCGACTTCCGAAATCAACAAGAAAACCAAGTCCACTCCATTCGGTTCGATCGACCGTCCGTTCAATCCTGTTTCCTTGGCGATCGGCGCGGAAGCCACGTTCGTGGCCCGTTCTGTCGACGTTTTCCAGGGCCACTTGAAAGAAACGCTGAAGCACGCCGCGGCCCACAAGGGCTCGGCTTTCATCGAGATTCTACAAAACTGCAATATCTTCAATGACGGCGCGTGGTTCTCGCTCACCGAGCGCGAAGCCCGCAGCGAGCAAATCCTCCAACTCGAACACGGCAAGCCGCTCGTCTTCGGCAAGAACCGCGACAAAGGCATTCGCCGCAAATCCGACGGCGACATCGAAGTCGTGCAACTCGGCAACGGCATCACCGAATCCGAGCTCGTCATCCACGACGCGCATCACCCGCGACCCTCTTACGCTTTTCTGCTGTCGCACATGGAACTTCGCCCCGGCTTCCCGACGCCTATCGGCGTATTCCGCGCCTGGGACGACCTCCCGCGCTACGAAGACGTAATGAACCAACAGATCAAAGACGTAATCGCAAAGCGCGGTCCCGGCGACCTGAGTAAACTCCTCCACGCGGGCGACACCTGGGAAGTCCGCTGAGCCGATGGCCCTCGGGGGAGCACCACCCGCCACTCGTGTGGGTGTATTCGTCAAAACCCACTTAGAACTGAGCCGACCTAGCGAGGTCGCTCACCGCCGGCTCGAACCAATCACGAGCAAGAGACTCGCCCGGAAGTGAGTTCTTACACATCCAATTCATTCGCTGGGGCTTATCCAGACTCTGCCGGCCGGCTTGCGACTTTCCACCGCTTCGAGCCATCTCATTAGCGTCTCCTGTGGGTTACAATTAGAAAGGGACAAACATGTGCTTCCGTACTATCCTTACGTTGGCCATTTTGTTCTCAACGTGTTTCGTGGTCGCCGGCTGGTCGGAACCTCGCGCTCCCCAGCCATTCAGTCGTCCTTACCGTCCGGCGACGCAGAGTGGATCTGTCTCCGGCAAGATTTCCGCCGTCGGAGATGGCTCCTTCTCCGTCGAAGTGCAGAAAAGTCAGGAGCCGGTCACGCTAAAGTTCCTGATCGATAACAACACCAAAATCGACGGAAAGCTCAAATTGGGAGCGACGGCCACGGTCGACTATCGCACCGAGGACGTGAACAACATAGCCGTCCGCGTCGTCGTGCATCCAACAGCAGCTTATTAGCCAATTCGCGGCAACCGGCGCCACCACATCGGGCATGCAAAGGAGCTTTATTTTCAATCCCCCTATTCGGTGTGGCATATTCCAATTCCCGCCAAGGGTGGACGTCTTGCAAAAGAGTAAGCGGCCTTGGGGAGCAGGACAAGTCGATCAGGGAAAAGGGTACGTATTGATGCGCACGACTCTGAAAATCGTTCTGCCGTTGATCATCAGCGTCGTCGTGGTGTCTCTGCTCTTCTCGGTGTATCAGGTGCGCACCGAAAAGCGCATGTTGCGCAACGAGCTTTCTCGCCGCGCGGAAATTCTTGCAGAAACCATGCAGGAAACCGTGGAGCCCTTATTCGACCACGCGCAGCCGGAAAAGAGCCTGCAACGCATCGTCGATCGCTTCGGCCAGCGGGAACACTTAAAGGGCATCGCCGTGTACAACCCCAGCGGGGCTGCGCTAGCCCTCACGCCTGGATTGCAGCCAGCTTTTCAGTCGCGGCCGGCCACCGCAACTCACGCTGCTTTGCGTGACGCCGGAATGGGCGAGTTCGTGCGCATCGGCGACGACGCCATGCACGTGTACGCGATGCCGCTTCACCATACCGGGCAGGCCGTCGGAACGTTGGTGTTGATCCATGACACTTCGTACATTGACACGCAGGTTTCTCACACCCTGCGCGATTCGCTCGTAAACGCGCTGGTGCAGACGCTGTTCATCACCGGCCTCGCGCTGATTCTTGTGCGTTGGACGCTGACCGGACCGTTGACGCGAACCGCAAAGTGGCTCCGCGGGTTGCGAACGGGCCAGTCGGGTCATGCGACCAATATGCCGGCGCTGCCTGAAGGCGAACTTTTTGACCAGATTCATCGCGAGGTCACCCATCTGGCGCGCGATCTCAATGCCGCGCGCGCCACGGCCGAAGAAGAAGCGCGCCTGCGCGAGTCCAACGTTTCGTTGTGGACCGCGGAACGCCTGCGCGTCAGCCTGAGTGTAAAGCTGCAGAACAAGCCGCTCTTCGTGGTCTCGAATCGCGAGCCGTACATGCACCAATTCAGTAACGGAAACAACGGGCCGATCCAGGTCATCGTTCCGGCCAGCGGTTTGGTTACCGCGCTGGAGCCCGTGCTGCTCGCCTCCAACGGCACCTGGGTCGCCAATGGCTCGGGCAACGCCGATCGCGAAGTGGTCGACGCCCGTGACCGTCTGCGCGTTCCGCCCGATCATCCTGCCTACACGCTTCGCCGCGTTTGGCTCAACGCCGAGGAAGAAAAAGGCTACTACGAGGGTTTCGCCAACGAAGGTCTCTGGCCGCTTTGCCACATCGCGCACACCCGCCCGATCTTTCGTCCGGAAGACTGGCTTTGCTACCAAGAGGTCAACCGCCGGTTCGCCGACGCCCTGCTGGAGGAAATGGAAGGCGTCGAATCGCCGATCGTTCTCGCGCAGGATTATCACTTCGCGCTGCTTCCGCGCATGATTAAAGAAGCCCGCCCGGACGCGCGCGTCGCCATCTTCTGGCACATTCCGTGGCCCAATCCGGAAGTCTTCGGCATCTGCCCGTGGGCTCGTGAACTGATCGATGGGTTATTGGGTGGCGACTTGATCGGGTTCCACATCCAATCGCATTGCAATAATTTCCTATCCTGCGTGGACCGTTCGGTCGAAGCACTAACCGCATGGGATCGCTTCGAAGTAAATCGCCAGGGCCACTTGACCCGCGTGCGGCCTTACCCCATCAGCGTTTCTTTGCAGGAAAACGGCTATCACGAGGAATTCAAGAAGAGCATTGGCGAGCAGGTGTCCGCTATCTGCAACGATCTCAACATTCACGCCAGCCTGCTCGGCGTCGGTGTCGATCGCGTGGACTACACCAAAGGTATCCTCGAACGCTTCCGCGGAATCGAGCGCTTTCTTGAGTTGAATCCCGCATACCAGCGCCGCTTCACATTCATCCAGATCGCCGCGCCTAGCCGAACCGCCATCGATCGGTATCAGAAGCTTCTGGAAGAAGTCACCGCAGAAGCCGCGCGCATCAACGCGCGCTTCCAAGCCGGCCGCTGGATGCCCATCGTCCTGCTCAAGAAACATCACTCGCATGAGGAGATCGCGCGCTTCTACCGAGCGGCTTCCTTGTGTCTGGTTACTGCGCTTCACGACGGGATGAACCTGGTCGCCAAGGAATTCGTAGCCTCGCGCGACGACGACCGCGGAGTCTTGATCCTCAGCACATTCGCCGGCGCCGCTCTCGAACTCAGTGACGCCCTGCTCGTCAATCCGTACGACGTCCAGCAGGTCGCTGGCGCCATCTTGCGCGCCCTAGAAATGCCCAGCGAGGAGCAAGCCACTCGCATGCAGCACATGCGCGCCAACGTCCGCGAAAACAATATCTACCGCTGGGCCGCCAATTTGCTCTCCGATCTCACCGACATCCGCATCGACGCCCCGGAGCGCGTCGAAGTGCAATGAAGTCGCCCGTTCACCGGGTTCCCAAGGTTGTTCCTGACTTTTTGAAACATTGGAACGGCGTCGCGAAAAAGATTCGTGCGCACCGCGGTATCACTGTTTTCCTCGATTTCGACGGCACGCTGGTGGCCATCGCTCCACGCCCAGAAAGGGTGCGGCTCCGGGCGGCCGCTAGAAAAATTCTCGTCCGCCTAGCGCGGAATCCTCTGGCTACTCTAGTCGTAATCAGCGGCCGCCGGCGCCCCGAACTCTTGAAGCATATCGGGATTCCGGGCATCCATTATTTCGGGCTGTACGGCTGGGAGAGCGAAGCTAAATCGTCACTTCCGGCTGATGTGCGCGCCGCGCTGCGCCAAGCTGCTGCTGCGCTAAAACCTCTGCTCCTCGCATACGCGGCCCTTTGGATTGAAAACAAGCGCAGCAGTCTTTCCGTTCATCTCCTCCACGTTCCCGCCGCTCTCCATGCCCGGGTTCGACGCGAGATCCGCGTCCGCCTCCAGCCTTTTCGCAAGACTCTGCACACCGTGGAAAATATTCGCGACGTCGAAATCCTGCCTCGCTCGATTCCCGGTAAGGGCATCGCCGTCAGCAGGTTCCTCAAGCAAGCCGCCCACCGCAAATCCTTCCCTCTTTACTTCGGCGATGACTTTTCCGACGAATCGGGTTTCGCGGCGGTGAAACGTGGCGCCTCCATTCACGTTGGACGCCCACGCCCCACCCACGCGCAATATCGCCTGCGCAACCCCATGGAAGTCGCCAAAGCTCTAGCCAAACTGGAAGCTGTACTCTCCCAATCCTAGCCCACGCGGCCCCCCCCGAGTTGCACCTGCAACTGTAGGGACACAGCACGGCCGTGCCCCTATCGAGCAAAACGAAATCTCACAGAATTTTCTTGCGAAAGAATGGAGAAAAACGACCCAACTCTACACAACGAAATAAAAAGCGCCAGCCAACCTACGCCGAACGCGCCAAGGTCGGAAAAAACGTCCCGCCGTCCAGCACATTCCGCACCGCATCAACAAGATCGTGCCCCGCGCGCGATTTAGCGACATACCCCTGCGCGCCGGCGTTCACTACTTCCCGCACCGTCTGCGCTGACTCGTGTACGGAAAAGAACAGGATCTTCGCCGAGGGATTTTCTCGCCGAATTTGTTGCGCCGCGGCAATTCCCGTCAAGCCGGGCATATTAATGTCCATGATGATCAGATCGGGCCGTAATTCGCGGGACTTCACGACGGCTTCCCTACCCTCGAATGCTTCGCCGCATACCGCCCATTCTTCGTGACTTTCCAGCAGGCCTCGAACGCCACGTCGCATTACCTCGTGATCGTCCGCGATCAGAATGCGGCGTCGCGCATCGCCAGGCGAGTTCGTACCGGCGTCAAACTTTGACTCCTGCTCCGAACCTTCTGTTGGACCACTTTCCGGTACAGAAATTTCCGCCTCGGCTTGCTTCAGTGGCACATTCGCAAGCACGCGAGTACCGTTACGGCCAAAATCGACCTCCAATTGGCCGCCGAGTTGACGCAACCTCTCCCGCATACCGGGGATGCCAACTCCCAGCGAAGCTATCCCGTCGATCGAAGTCCGCACACTTCCAGCTTCGATACCCTTGCCGTGATCGATGATCTCCAAGCACAATTCGCCTCCGTCGGAATAAATCTTGATTTCCGCATCCGGGCTTCCTGAATAACGGTGTACGTTGGTCAGGCTTTCCTGCACCACGCGGAACAGGGCCGTCTCGATCTCCATCGAAAGTCTGCCCAGTCCCGGGGCGATATTGACCGCCAGGTGGATGCCGCTGCGTTTCTGAAAGCCTTCCGCGTACCAGCGCACGGCCGAAGCCAGGCCCGACTCGTCCAACAGCGGCGGGTGCAACAAATACGACAGCGTGCGAATCTCTTCGCCGATTTTCCGCACTACGTCGCGCGTTTCCTCGAACGTTTCCTGCACCTCGAAGTCCCGCGAGCCCACGAGGCGGCCAAGCCGGTCCAGCGACATAGACAACAGCGCAATTTTTTGTCCGGTCACATCGTGCAGGTCGCGCGCAATCCTGCGGCGCTCCTCATCCTGCAGCTGCAAGAGTCGTCCGGACAATTGGCGAAGAGAAGTTTCCGTGACGCGCAACGCTTCGTTGGTCTCCACCAGTTCGGTCAACTCCGTCGCCACCGCGCAAATCGCTTCCACGCCCAGTTGCCGGTTCGTGCTCAGCGTTAAGCGGATCGTGCGTGCCCGGCCGTCCCTGGTCTGAAGGCGGATTTCTCCACGCGCGCTGCCGGTCTTTGCGCTCCCCAGAAGTGTCCTCAGTTCCTCCAGGTCATCGCCGGACACAAAGCTATCGAGCGGGGCGCCAATGAACTTCTCCAGCGGGACGTCGAAGATTTCCGCGAAGCTCTTGTTCGAGTACAACACCGTTCCGTCATGGGAGAGCGTGGCAGCGCCTTCATCAATGGTTTCCACCAGAATTCGGTAAGGATGCTCCGCACCCTGCAAGGTAAAGACTTGGTCGCCGATCGGACCGCTGACAACCACGGCGTCCACTTCACCCATGCGAATTGCGCGAAGCGTTTCTTCCAGTTCGGAAACGCGCGCCAGCATTTCCTCGAGTTCGTTTGCTTTTTTCGGCCTCTTTGTTCGTTTCTTCATGGCCCACTCCTACGTGGTCTTCAAATCCAGTCCCAAAACGACTCGATTCTGGTCGGAGAAATCTCCCACCAGCCGGCGTAACGGCAGCGGCATGGTCTTGATTAAGGTCGGCGCCGCGATGATCTGGCCCTCCGCCGCCAGCGCAGGTTGCTGATAGATATCGATAACTTCGAGATCAAACTGGTCCTTCAAATATTTCTCGCAGAGCCCGCGAAGATTCTCGATGGACCTCACCGACCTGGGCGTTTGGCCTGTTATATACAACCGTAGAATATATCGAATCGCCGCGCGCTTTCGTCGCCTGGGTTTTGCCTTGCGCCTGCGCGCCTTCACTTTCCGCTCCCACTCTCGCGAAGGTTTAGTCCGACCAGGACCCGCTCGAGATCCGACAAGTCGCCGATGATCTTGCGAATGGGAACTGGCAAGTTTCGCACCAGCGTTGGAATCGCCAGAATCTGATCACCTTGCGCCAGCTGTGGAGTCTTCACCAAATCTATGACGTGTAGTTTGTAACTGCCTTCCAAGTGGTCGTGGCAGATTTTTTTCAAATTCGACAGCGCCGCAAGAGATTTCGGGGTCTGCCCTGCTACGTACAATCTCAGCTCAATGAGCGGAGTCCCCCCGCCTTTTGCTTTCTTGTTCACGGGTGCCGCCGCCTTCGTTTTTCCGCCCAATTTATGCCCCCTGGCCTTTGCGAACCTGCTTGCTGCCACGAAGACGCGTCATATCCGCGATGTCCCTCGCCAATACGCGTTCCCTCTGTTGTTCGCGCTCGGCCGACTGCATGATCAGCTCTTCTTCTTCGGCATACTCGGCTTGCAATGCGGCCACCCTGGCTTCCAGGGCCTTGCGTTTCCCTTCCAATGCCTTGCGTTTCTCTTTCGCTTCCTGTTGCCGTGCGGTTTCCTCAGCCCTCTCGCGTGCTTCCTGGTTCAGCCGCGCGGAACCCGTCAACACCGTACCGGCTCCCAGGTAGATCGGGATCAGCCGAATCCCCTTGTTCGTCATCACAAATTCGCGAACCTGGTTCGAGTGCGCCATTCCGCGCGATTTCAACACGTAGATGCATCGATTCCGCTCCCCGTTCAGCTCCATGTCGCGCACCAGCAGCCAGGTATCGATCAGCGACGAAATGCGCAGGTCGGTATGCTCCAGTGCTTTGCTGCCCTGCGTCAGAGCCGTGAAGAACGCCGTAATTTGCTTGGTCTTAAGGAAGTCGATCAGCCGCATCAACATCGCATGCACTTCATTTGTATTGCCAAGCATCAGATTCGTAACCGGATCGATAATCACGACGTCCGGCTTATAACGCTCGGCCAGCTTGTGGATGCGCAACAAGTGCATTTCCAGCCCGCTCTGCGTTGGACGCCAGGCCTCCAACTGCAACAATCCCGATCTCACATGTCGGGTCAGGTTGATTCCGATCGATCTCATGTTGCGGATTGCTTGCGCCGGCGATTCTTCAAACAGTACGTACAAACAGCGCTTACCGCTGGCGCACGTTTGGTCGGCAAAGTGCGCCGCCATGCTCGACTTTCCCGATCCTGCCGTGCCCGACACCAACACCGAAGCTCCCCGGTAAAAGCCTTTTCCCTCCAGCATTTCGTCCAGATCTTTTACGCCGGAGGAGATTCGCCCGGTCGACACCTCGTGGTTCAACTGCATCGACGTGCTGGGCAGCACCGAGAATCCCTGGTCGTCGATCAGAAACGGATACTCATCGGCGCCGTGCGATGATCCCCGATACTTGATCACCCGCATCCGCCGTGTCGAAACTTGTTCGGTCACACGGTGATCGAGAAAGATCACGCAGTCGGAAACGTATTCTTCCAAGCCGTAGCGCGTCAGGGTGCCTTCGCCGCGCTCTGCCGTCACCACGGTCGTCAGCCCGCGATCCTTAAGCCAGCGGAACAGTCTTCGAATCTCGGCGCGCAAAAGACCCTGATTCGAGAATCCCGAGAAGACCGCTTCCAGCGTGTCGAGCACCACGCGTTTTGCGCCTATCGAATCGACCGCGTATTGCAACCGGATGAACAACCCTTCCAGATCGTATGCCCCGGTTTCCTGTATCTCCGCAGGTTCGATGTGCACGTAGTCCATCTTCAGTTTTTTGCGCGAAGACAAATCCTCCAGATCGAATCCCAGGGATGCCACGTTCTTCGTCATTTCCGAGGCGGTCTCTTCGAAGGTCAGCAAAACTCCGGGCTCCCCGAATTGCGTCGCCCCGCGCACCAAAAACTCCACGGCGAACATGGTCTTCCCGCAGCCCGGCCCGCCGCAGACAATCGTCGGTCGGCCCTTCGGCACTCCGCCTCTGGTAATCTCGTCGAAACCCGCGATCCCGGTGCGTGCTTTCTGCAATTGAGGTAACGCGCCCTGCCCGTTGCCGCGTCGTGCTTTCGATGTCGCCAAAGAAATAAGACCTCCAAGCTGGGATGCTGGATCTTCGCCTGTCAATAGGAGGGCGAAATACGGTGAAACAAAACGCTTATTATCCACGGGTCTTTCTGCGCCGCTGCCTTTAGAGCGCGACAAAACCCTCTGGATGCTATCGAATCGCATGCCTTGGGCTACAGCAAATACCCGATGGACGGCCGGAAACCCGATGTAGGACAGCGCTGTTCATTCCGCATTTTCCGGGGTGCGACGCGGACCCTAGCAACGAGCGTTTTTAGCTCCGCATCAAAACGACGGTAAGCAGAAGACTCCCCCGGGCCCCCAGACTCCGCGCGGTGAACTCTCTCGCAGAAAATCATAGGTCCAGGGGAACACGGATCATGAAGCGTGTCGCATTCTTACTTTTTTTGGCAAGTTGCGTCGTACCGCTCGCTTCCGCGCAGGACGGGGACCACGTGGAATTGGGTGTTTTTGCCGACTATTTCCGCTTGGCGCAAACCGACAACAATTTCGGTGGCGTCGGCGCCCTGGCCAGTTTTCAAGTCTATAAGGAAATAAAGCTGGAAGGACAAATGAGCTACGACTTCAACCAGGCGTTCACGGAAGGGTTCACCGATACCAGCACCGGTTCGGTCACGTTGGCGCGCACCCCTATGCGCATTCTCCACGGAGAATTTGGCCCCAAAATTAACATCGGTCATCACGCCATCCAGCCATTTGTCACGCTGAAAGGCGGCTTCGTCGATTTCCGTATCGATTCCGCTCCCGCCACTCTCGGAACTTTCTTCAGTAGCGTCAACGGCCTCCGCGCCGACAATGTCAACGGTATGCTCTATCCTGGCGGAGGATTGCAAGGTCATCTCGGGCCGATCGGCTTGCGCCTCGACGTCGGCGACGAAATCTATTTCAACCACGGCACGCACAACAATCTGCACGTCGCGTTCGGCCCGGTTTTTCGCTTCTGACCACTCTGCAGTCGATTCGTCGTCTATCACCTGCGGATTTTTTGCGGCGCGCCGCACTTCGCGCGGAGAGTAAGCTCTCCGCGCGGGCTTTTTCCATCCAGCCAGCTACCCGCTTCCGGCCCTAGGAATCTCTACACGATTTACCGCATGGAATCCCGCAGTGGCGTTCTGGCATTCTGCCACTGCCGCGGGCACAAACGTCCCGCAAAGTGAGGGAAAAGGGGAAACCGCCACCATCCCTATCCAATCGGGAAGTCGCGCTGGGGACGACTTTCCTCTTTTCCCTCGTCCAAATTACCCGGCTGCAGTGAAATACTGCGGAATGATTCAAAGCTGGCAAGCCGAATTACTTCAATACGTCGCCGACCACCCCACCATCGTCATCGTCAACACCACCAGAAGCGCTCCCACGCTCACCACGCTCAGCGTCTTTCCATGTCCCAGCAGGTAGTCCCGTGATTCCGCGTCGCTGCACAGCAGCACCACGACAACCAGCACCACTGCCCACGCCAGGGCCGCGGGTGCTCCGGGATACTTGCCGATCATCGCCAGAAATTGGCCCGGCGGCTGCCCGGCAGGAACCCACCATGGCAGCATCGGCGCCACTCCCGCCGCCAGAGAAAAGGTCAGCAGTTTGCGCGTGAACCATCCCTTGACCTTGGGCCGCGCTTCCTTCCACACCAAAAAATCCCACGCCAGCAGAGCAATCGCCACCGGAACCCAGCCATACATTGCACACTTGTAGTCGAACCATAGCCACGCACGAAACACGCCCCGCACGTGGGTACTCGCCGCGGCCAATCGCGGCAAGAAGATCACTGCCACCAAGGCGTTGCACGCCGCAGCTACCATCAACGTCACCAAGCTCATCAATTGAAACCAGTGGCGCGTCGCTGAAACCTTACAGCGCGTGCACACCGATTGTCTCGGCAGGAAGTTTAGTCCGCAGCGTTCGCAGAACACGCTTGCTCTCCCAGGCTACGGGAAATCGAGCCCCGTGCTCCACCCAAGACTACGCGCCAAACTGCTCCGAAAACTACTGGTCTGACGTCCAGCAAAACGTTCAGGTGCTCGCGAGTATTAGTCGGTTGAGTTGGAAGGATGCATTTCTAGCCACGACCCTGGTCCGACGACGCCGAATCTAGGTAGCCCAGCCGTGTCTCTGCCACGTATCCAGCCCACCTTGCACGATGGTGTGAAGCGAAGGCCCTACGGTTTCGCGGTCTGCTCCGCTGGTAACTCGGGTTGCCCCTGCAAAGGTTCGGCCGAAGCGCTGGTACCCGACGATTGCGTCACCCGCACGACCGCGCCGCTTTTGCGGATCACCGTCTGAAATCGCGTCTTCGCGGCAATGACTGCGGGCTTTCCCTTCTTGAACTCCCATGAAGGCCCGGGCGCCCCCATAATGCTGCTCATCGGGTTCTCAGCGGCTTCCTTGGAAAAAAAGCTGGTCGGAATGTGATCGCCGTTCACCGCCGTCACGTAATCCATCGTCCAGCTGAATGACCCGGGTGGGCGCCCCATGAATCCCGGCTGCTTCAGTGTCGTCACTTCTCCGTGCGCTTCCGCGCCATGTTGAATCACGATCACGCCATCCACCACCACGTCCTGCGCTACCGTCATCAGCACTGGTCGGCCTTCCACGGCGTCGTCGGACGAGACCACATAACTCAGCTCCACTTCCACAAGGGTGCCGCCCGGAATTTTCACTTCGACAATTTCCGGTGCCTTCACTGCCTTAGGCGGCGCGGCCGCCGACGGCGCCATCACCATTGCCAAAATCACTTTGTCCGGAACTCCCGCTTGCTTCAGCTTCTGCAGCGCCGCGGGCGTCGTATCGAACTCGCACGGTGAAGCCTGGATCTTCGCCACGATCACATCCGCACTCAGCCGCAAGCTGCGCATCTTCACTATGCTCGCATTGCTGAGCGACGGAACCGCGGCAGCTTGCGGCTTCGCCGACGGGTCGGTCAGTCCGAAATTCGCTGTCGGTGCCTCACCCGGCGCATTCGAAAGCTCCGCATAATGTACCCAGCCCACTCTGCCGTCCAGCGCGCGCACCTGCGCGTATTCAAACCATCGGCTCAAGATCTCCACTTTCTCGCCGCACCGTAGTTTGCCCAGCTCTTCGAACTGATCATTCGATTTATACAGGAGCACATACGAGCCATACGTGCCGCAATACGCGTAGCCGGCCGTACCCGCCCGTGTGGACGCCGCACCCAACAGACCGGCTCCCATCAGCGTCAGAACCAAAGCGCAAATTCGAGCCATCATTCCAGTCCCCATAGCCAGGCGCCATCCCACGCATTGTGGGCGCCGGCATCTTTGGAATTAAATGCTCCCCATAGTCGCCCCGCGCGCCAGTGTCCGCCAATAGTACTGTGACGATGTGGTTACGGCACGATCAGGGAGAGCGCGGCTTCAGGCGTGCCGTAAGGGAACGCCAAGTTCACCGGCTTCAGCCGATGAAGGTGAACTGAACAGCTGCCAAACCCATTTCAATTCTGGCTGGCTAATCGTGAAATCCAAAAGACCCACAAACGCTCGCCGGTCAAAAATCCGCTGCACATTTCTCGCGCAACCTAAAACTTTCCCGTCCCCGCTCCTCGACCCGCAGCAAGTCCCTCTTTCCCCGGAACAGCGGCCCAAGCAATCCCCTTCTCCCGCAACACCGCAATGGCATAACGAATCGGCACCGCCGCACCCACCGAAGTCGCCCCCTGCTCCATTTGTGAAGCCAACCCCGCCGCAGGTCGCAACCATTGCCCTTCGATAAATCCCACCACTTGGTGCCCGTCCGCCGACAGGACCGGCGCCCCGCTCTGTCCCAAAATCACCTCATGATTAAAGAGCAGCAACTCGGTGTCGCCCATTCCCTTCTCCAGTTGGCTTGATTGATAATCCACCACCCGCGCCGCCGAGTGGTCTTGCAACTCGGTCTCGAAGCTCCGGGGCTGCCGTCGCGAAGGCCGCAGCGCTGCGACCACCACGCCCTCGCCACGTTCCAGCGTCTGTGTCCCCAAGGAAAGAATCCCCACACGATAACTCCCCGCGAACGGATTCGGCGTTGCACGCAACACCGCTACATCGTGCTCCGCATCCACCGCCACCACTTCCGCTTTCAGCATGGTCGGCGGCGCCTCGCTTCGAGTCACCAGAATGTACGGCTGTCCTCCATCACGGAACGAATGCAAGACGTGCGCCGCGGTAATCAGGTACCCTTCCCGGCTGATAAAAAACCCATTCCCGTAAAACGCGTATTGGTACCCGTGTCCCCCGGGCGTCTCGTCCACCGGGTAAACAACCGGGCAGATCGCGGAAGCCAGAGCCCCTTCGTCCTCACCAGTATTGGTGGCTGCGGCCGCTCGTACCAAGGAAATCCCCGCAACAACCCAGACCAAACAAGCGACCCCGAGCCAAGCCTTACTGTTTTTGCGATCAGACTTCATAGGTGCATCTCCGCGTAGTCACCCGCTCAGTCACACTGGGACCAAGAACCGTAAAGCGACAATCGAAACAACTCTAGGCATGTCAACATTATCCCGCAATAGCCCGTAAGGTCAGGCGACGCCAACTTGCTGATCCCGCACAACTCTGTCGGATCCCTAAAAATGCACGCTGCAGGAGAGGTTGGTACTAGTCCTTGTGAGCGTTGTCCGCGCTGTAACTACCCTACCGCTCTTACACTTGCACAAAAAATCCGCAACTCTATTCCCTTCATTTGGGTTGATAACGTGTATTCCGGATTGCGCCTTAGCTTGACCTGTGGGATGGTTTCTAGGCCCGTCGCCCAGTATTGTCACGCAGGTACGCCAGTCCGAGCCCACGCCCACATGTCACCGCATTGCCCTTCGCCGGCGATGCAACGCAACGGGGAGGCTGCATGTCTACGTCGATCGATCCTTTCGTGACCCTGAACACGCCCGTGGAGCGGCGCTTTTATCCGCGCATCACACCGTCGGCTGCGATCTACGTTGCCTTCGGTCCCAACAACCTGGGAACGCTCTTGAATGTCAGCGAAAACGGTTTTCAGGTCGTGACACCAACCCGCCTCGACGTCAATTCCGTCTATCGCATATTCCTATCTCTCGATGGCGCTTCCAACACAATTGCGGTTAGCGTTCGCACCATTTGGACCGCCGACTCGCAGAATAGTTCCGGCATTCAGTTATTGGATCTCGCCGAGCAGGATCGCCAGCAAATCCGCGGGTGGGTGACACTGCAAACCTCTCAAGACGAGGGCCTTGAACATTGGTTCTCACCCAAAAAATCGGAGCCCTCGCTCGCCGCAGCGGAGCCATTTCTGGATGCGTCGCCTGAGGTCCCTCCGCCGCCGGCACCCGCGCCCGAGCCTTCAAGGCCTGCAACAACTCAAGAGTCACCAAAGCCTGCCGAATCCGCAATCGAGTCTGAATTTCCTCCCATGCCCTTGCCGATTCATGGCGAGTTCACCTATCAGCCGCTCTCCGAGCGGGAGCAAAAAATCCTTCGCCGCCGCGAACGCAAGTCTCGCTCACGCTCGCGATCGCCTGTACCGCAGTTTGTTCTCTGGACCTTATTCATGGCCGCAATTTGTGGCGCAGCCGGATGGTCATTCCGACACCAACTCTCCGATAGGTTCCTGCATCGGCCCACGCAAATGGCCAAACAGAGCGCCCAACCGGCGGACAACGTGACTTCGGGTGCTCCCGACACGACGGTACAGTCGGCCGCCGAGCCTCCCTCGAGCCTCGATGCGAACAGTACTATTCACGATGTAAACAGGGATGCGGACCACAACGCGGACGCGACTTCGGTCCCTGCTGCCACCTCAAACGCTTTGCCTCCAAGCGTAGTAGCGACCAGACGCCCTGCGCTCAAGGTGTCCGGCTCCAAGCCGAACTTAGGCTCGTTACCAAATCGCCCCGCGCCGCCGGACGCCCCCGAAGTCCCTCGCACTTACGTCGCGGATTCCGTTTCCTCGTTAACGGCAACGAACACTGTCAACGTAGCGCGGATCCCAGGTCCGGTAACGGTTCCGGCCGCCACCGTCTCTGGCGCCTCGGCTCCCGCAGCGCCAACGTCCAATGCTGCCCCTCCGCCGCCTACGACCATCCGATCAGCTGCAGATGCTCCCGCGCACCGGTCAGCAATCGTCGGCTCGATCGATAACTCCTCGCGCTCAAGCAATTCTTCCCCCGCTGCGCCGTCTGGCGTCGCGCCATCGACCACCGTCGCATCTTCCGCGCCACCAGCCGACCCTCGACAGTCCATGCTCCGCGGCAACTCGTTTGCGGCTCGCAATCCCAACCCGAGCAGTAGCTATGCCCCGAGTACTCCGGTGCCCGCTAATCCAGCCACCACTGGCTCAGCGGTTATCCAGATGGATGTCCCGCAAGCCCGCCCAATCGAAATAACCCCGCCAAAGGGCTTGACGAAAGATCTGACGGCCTCCTACGTGAATCTTCCCGGCCAGCGAGTGCTTCGATCGGGATCCCTCACCATACACATCGAGCGTTCCGTGCGCGTCCCTGGCGATCACATCCCGGGCGAACGTTGGCTCTGGCGCGGGCACAAGACAGTAATCCCAGGAGAACTGGCCTCACGCGTTGATCCGCAAGTCTCACAACTCGCCGTTCCCTACGGATCCATCACCGTTTTAGCCACCATCGATAAAGACGGCTACGTTAGCAACGTTAAGCCTCTCTACGGTTCCCTGGCCTTTCTCCCAAATGTCGCCGCCGCCATCCGCAATTGGCACTACCAGCCCACTTACCTCGACAACAAACCCGCCGACACCCAAGCCCAAATTGAAATCGACTTCCACCCGCCCGGCGCGCGCACCGCTAGACCCTAGTCCACTTCGGCGCGCAGCGACGGTCGGTGGTAAGCCGTTTCCAGTTATGTTGCTCATAAGGGATTCACGAATTCGTCGAACCATGAACGGTGTAGAACAGCGTGTATGGCACCGATTTCCGGCGACGAAAAGCAGCAAGACCATCAACTGATCGACCAACTCGAATCCCGCCCAGGTGTCGGCGGTCCTGCCGCGGCAGCAATTCATGCTTCTGGATCGGATCTGCTCGGAAAGTTTCTGGACCGCGAGGACTACGAGAATGCGGTCAATTGCGTAAGGAAGATTGGCAAGGAAGCATTAACCGAAAACGGGCGACCAGGTCCTATTACGCCGCTCATCCGTAGCAAATTCTCCCCGCCGCTCAAGTAGTTACCGGCCACGAAGTCAGTGCCGCCCAGCAGTCGCGGCAATTCTCGAAGCCTCCGGAAGGTCGGCGCTGGATTCCTTCGAACTCTTTCCCCGGATTTGCTGTAGACCCATTTCTTGGCGGCCTTCCTCGATCAAGTAAAATCGGTCTGCTTTGATGTCGTGAAAGACCTGCCGGGCCCCGCTTGGCCAGTTCACCTCGACTGTCGATACGACGGTGCTAGTCCCCAAACCAAAATTGGCGCGGAGTTCGCTCTGTGAAAGATAACTTCCCCCTCCAGCGATTTCTCGAATCTGAGAGATTTCTCCCGAGGTGATGCGGATCCTGGCCCCCAAAGCGTCCCGATTGCTTTTCGTCCCAACCAGTTTGAAATTCACGAAGTGATTTCCATGGCTTCCCTTATTGTGAAGAAGAGTGGGTGGATCCCCGTTGTTGGCCACAACTACGTCAACGTACCCATCGTTATCGAAGTCTGCAAAAGCCACACCTCTCCCGGCCCGTGGAGGAAGAACGCTTAGACCGCCCGCCGCGGAAGTGTCCTTGAATTTTCCATTGCGCTCGTTGTGGAACAGGGAGTTGTGCTGTTTGTAGTGCGTTTCCGGGGATGCCTGCTCGATTTCAGGATACACATGACCGTTCGCAATAAAAAGGTCCAGCCATCCATCGTTGTCATAGTCGAAGAATCCGCCGCCAAAGCTCAGCACATCGCGCGTTGGAACCGTGATGCCCGCTTCATCACTCACTTCGTCGAAGTAGCCTTTTCCTGAGTTGCGCCACAAATGGTCAGAATTCTTCTGAAAGTCGGAAATATACAGATCCAGCCATCCATCGTTATCGTAGTCGCCTAAAGAAATGCACATTGCGGCAATGGTTTGTCCGCGTATGGTGAACGCCATTCCCGCCGCTTCACCTGTCTCCTGAAATTTTCCATTGTGTAGGTTCTGGTAGAGGTACACGGGCAGCCCGTCATTGGCCACGAACAAGTCCGGCCAGCCGTTATTCTGGTAGTCTGCTGCTCCAACGGATAGATTCTTCCCCTCCGGTTGCAGAATATTCGCTGCGGCCGTTACGTTTGTAAACGTACCGTCGCCGTTGTTGTGATAGAGAGCATCGGCGCTCCCGGGGTACGCGCTCGGTGGACAACTGGAAAGTACCCCTCCAATATTGCAATAACGCCTGCTTTTTAGATCGAAGGCCACATAACTGCCCACATAGAGATCGAGTCGTCCATCGCGGTCATAATCCACGAAAATGGCGCCGGAATGAAACGCTCCGGACTCCTTGCCGGCGACCCCGGCTTTTGCCGTTACATCTGTAAACGTTCCGTCACCGTTGTTGTGGTAAAGCACGTTGCTGCCGAATTGCGTCACCAGGAGGTCGGGAAACCCGTCATTGTCATAGTCCCCCCACACGCAACCCAGTCCGTAGCCGGTGCCCGGAACGCCCGCCTGGTCCGTCACATCCGTGAACGTGTTATCGCCGTTGTTTCGATACAACGCATTTTTGGCGGCGATGCCGCGGCCGTAGCGGTCGCGCCCGTTCACAAAGTAAATGTCTTGCCAGCCATCCCGATTGAAGTCCGACACGCACACGCCCGGCCCAAATTCCTCGAGGTTGACGGGAATCCCTTCATTCCCTTTAAAGTGCGTGAACTTGATCCCGGCGGACTGTGTAACGTCGGCAAATTCCGGCGACGGTGAGACTTCGCTTTGCGCGCCCGTGCCGGCAGCGGACGCCAATAGAACGGTAGCCGTCACGAAGAGAATTATTCTTGGCAAAAAGGCTTTGCCTGGCGAGCGACCCGCGAATTCGAGTCCCTTCACTACCCCGTTGTTTCCAGGGACTTGCAGCGACGATAGCCCCTTGCAACTCTTGCGCATTGTTCGGTCGCACACACTTCCGGGATTGGCAGGCAAGTTGTCGATGTCGTCGAATTGCAAGGTTGCGACGATTGCAACGATTTAGCCCCAGAACCTGTTAAATGACAACCCCGGAGCCGGACTTATCCCTGCCGAGACCTTGACGTTGCGATCAACGAAATGTAATCCGGTTCGGAATCTCAGCGGCCTAGGCTTAGCGAAGCTTTGCTGCTCTCAAATTTGTCTTTGCTGCCCGACACTCTCTGATTCCAATTGTCGCCGATGCGCGCGAAAAGTTGCTGCGCGAATTCTTGATCCCCCTGGCGAACCGCCATAAAGGCAAGGGCGTTTCGCTCCTAGTTGGTGCCGCCGTAGAGTCGCTCCAACGAAGCGAAGCCCTGTTTCACGCGATCCCAGGAGACACCGGCGCCTGGGCCTTCGCTTTACAGCAGTTCAGGCTCAGCGCCACCTGAAAATAAATCGCGTCACCCTCGGATCCTCCGACACGGTCGGCAATGGTTTGCGCAAACGTCTCCGAATCTCTCGCCTTTCCATACCATTTGGGCAGTAGATAGTTCGCGTGACTGCTGTAGAAGTAGTAGTAACCGGGTTCGACGCCATTGGCTTCCACGACCAGCTGGTCCGCCCGTTTTTGATCCCATCCCTGCGCGAGCGCAACCGTTTGCATCGCCTGGTACCACTGCGGATCTTTTGTGGAAACGGTTTTGGCCTGCTCCAGAACATCCTCGGCCTTCTGCACCCTTTCCCTGAAAAGCTTCCACCCATCGGTAGTCACTTTGTCGCCTTGCCCATTGCCTCGAGCTTTCCAGGCGAAACGCAAATAAGCCTCAGCCAGAGCCACACGCGGGGTGCTGGAGTCAGGCTTGGAGTCAATCCAGCTTTGCAGACGCAGCATGTGAGCCTCCCACACCGCGTCGGTGGCCGTCAGCGATCCCGGGCCCTGAATGGCGCCATAGAAGCTATGTAACTTCCAGGAGCCACCTGGAAATCGCGATTTTTGCGAACGCGCGGCGTCGGCGATTTCGTCCAGCTTCGCGAATTTCTCTTCGTTAAACAGGTTGCGAACGGTGGTCTGGAACACACTCGCCGGTTGAGAATCCGCGTCCACCCCTTCCTCGTTCGTGGAAGAGAGCGCATTCTGAAGAGCGGCGGTATTGGCCGCGGTTGCTGGATCGATTTCCGCAAGCTGTTGCGCAGGAACCGGCACGGAAGCGAAAACGCAGAGGAACAAAGTGCAAGCAGCCGTCTTAAGCACGACCATACGGTCACCTCTGGGATGCCTAGACGCGTTAATCTAACATACGCCGTAAGTTGGCGACAGAGTTTGCAGGCTTCGCGCTTGCCTGGCGGCCCGGTCAGGCTGGAAATAGGGACCACATCTGCATCAAATTTCGGCGGGCCGCTTTGAAATGAGAGATCCCGCCCACAACCCGAGCTTTGTGCCGAGGACTTCCGCGGAAAACAAAAGCCGCTGGGTTTTGGTCACCATTTTTTCGCTTGGATGTCACACAGCATTTACCGCCAAGCTCAATCGGTCCGCTAAGGTTTCTTCCTCAGCCTAGTCGTCGCAATGTTGGTTCGCCTGATCGCTCCGGGCCTATCTCCATTCCAGAACCGATTTTATCGCAGCTACATGCAGGACGATATCAGTCCAACTGAGGAGGATTTCTGATGGCAAACAAAAGCAAGAGATGGGTGGTGGCCGTCGCGGGCACCATGTGGTTGGCGGCATCCGTCGCTCCGATGGCGCGCCCGCAAGACCGCAATCGCGGCATTCGTCACGTGCTGCTGATCAGCATTGACGGTATGCACGCGCTGGACTTCATCAATTGTTCGAAGGGCATTAGCGGAGCGAACGGCGGCGAACCCTACTGCCCGCATCTCGCCGAATTGGCCGAAACGGGAATCAATTACCTCGACACCGCCACTTCGAAACCCTCCGACTCGTTTCCCGGATTGATGGCGCTCATGACCGGCGGTTCTCCGCGCACGGTCGGTGCGTTCTACGACGTGGCCTACGACCGTAGTCTGGCTCCCCCCTTGCACACGACCGGCAATGGGTTGGCAGGTGGCACCTGCACGCCAGGCGTGTTTCCCGGCACCACCACGGAATATGACGAAGGGATCGACATCAACCAAAACCTCCTCAACGGCGGCGCGCCCACCGGAGACGGCGGGATCGCCTCAATCGATCCCACCAAGCTGGTACGTGACCCGTCAAAGGGTTGCGCGCCGGTCTATCCCTGGAACTTCGTCCGGACCAACACAATTTTCGGAGTCGTGCACGCCGCGGGCGGCTACACCGCATGGTCCGACAAGCATCCGTCGTACTCCGCAGTCTCCGGTCCTGGGAACGGCACCAACGTGGATGATTACTACTCACCGGACATTAATTCCATCCCCGTGAATCTGCCGGGAGTGCCTGGCTGCAATCCGCTTCCCGACCAGACCGCAGTCTCTTCGTCGAATGCCTGGACCGACAGCTTCCAGAACATCCAGTGCTACGACACCCTCAAAGTCAACGCCATTCTCAATGAGATCAACGGCAAGACCCACAACGGCTCCGGCTCTGCTCCCGCGCCGACGCTGTTCGGAATGAATTTCCAGGTGGTCAGCATCGGCCAGAAACTGATTGAGAAGTCGCTCAGCGTCACCGGCGGTTATCAGGACGCGCAAGGCACCCCGACCGCTGCCTTGCTGAACGAAATCCAATTCACCGACGCCTCCATCGGCAAGATGGTCGCGGCTCTCAAAGCCCGCGGCATCCTCGACTCGACCCTGATCGTGATTTCGGCCAAGCACGGCCAAAGCCCGGTCGATTCTTCGCGCTACACGCGCATAACCTCGAGTGGCCTGGTGACGACTTCACCCGCCACGATTTTGGACAATGCGGGTTGCGTGCCGTTGTCGGAAGCGCCGTCCAACCCCACCGGCGTCGGACCAACCGAAGACGACGTCTCATTGGTTTGGCTCAACAGCCAGTGCACTCTGGCGAGCGCGGTCAACCTGCTTGAGACACAGTCGCCGTCCACCGGCAACATCGCCGGCATCGGCCAGATCTTCTATGGCGCGGGAATCACTCAGATTTACAACGCACCCGGTGTGCCGCCGTCTGGTGATCCACGCACACCGGACATCCTCGTCACGCCCGATATCGGCGTGACCTATTCGGGCAGCACCAAGAAGCTCGCTGAACACGGGGGCTTCGCGCATGACGATGTCAACGTGATGCTGTTGCTGTCGAACCCCAACTTCGAGCGCAGCACCATCACCACCCCAGTGCAAACCCTGCAGATTGCTCCGACAATTCTGAAGGCTCTCGGCTTGGACCCGAACCAGCTCCAGGCAGTTCAGAACGAGCACACTCCGGTTCTGCCGAGCGTGCCGCTGGACTAGGAGGACACCGCTAGCAACGACCGGTAGCAAAGCATCGGGCGTCACGACAGCACTGAGCGTAGCACTCAACGAGCCCTGCCGCGGTTTCCCGCGGCAGGGCTCGTTCTTTCTAGCCAGCCGGGGCCCGAGCCAAGCCCACGGACGCATAACTAGCCGAGTTTTCACATAGAAGTAACGTCTGCGTATCGCCTGGTGCCTAACACTCCCGCGGGGGATTTTCATGAAAACGAATGCACTACGACTGGCGGGAACAGCCGCGGCACTGCTGCTAGCGTCATGGACGCCTCGAGCGGCGGCGGATACGGACAAGGTTGGCTCAAAGCACGTCAAACATGTATTGCTACTGAGTATCGACGGCATGCACGCAGTGGATTTCTACAACTGCACGCGCGGCATTGCGGGCGCGAACGGCGGGGATCCGTACTGCCCGAATATGGCTGCCCTGAGCCACACGGGAATCACCTATGTGGGTGCGGCGTCTTCCAAGCCCTCGGACTCTTTCCCCGGCATCGCGGCGATCGTCACCGGGGGCACGCCCAAGTCAACCGGGCTCTACTACGACGTGGCTTATGACCGCGCGCTCGATGGGCCGGCCGCCGCCACCGGCACCGGCTTGGCTGCGGCCACCTGCACGCCATTTGCGCCACCCAATGGCACAACCACCGACAACGACCAAGGCGTGGACATGGACGATACCAAGTTGAACGGTGGCGCGCCGGGTGCCGCGCTGACCGAAGGCGGCATCGCCTCGCTTGACCCTACTAAACTCTCCCGCGATCCGGCGAAGGGCTGCGCTCCGGTGTATCCCTGGAACTTTGTCCGCACCAACACCATCTTTGGCGCGGTCCATGCCGCAGGCGGATACACCGCTTGGATCGACAAGCATCCCTCCTATTCGATGGTTGGGGGGCCCGGCGGCCACGGCCTGAATGACTACTACGCGCCCGAGGTGGACTCCAATGTTGTGCCGCTGCCCGGTGTTACCACCCCCGATGGAGTTTCCTGCGCCACCGTTCCCGACCCGAGCAGCTTGTCTGGCTGGAACAGCAGCTTCGCCAACATCCAGTGCTATGACGCCCTGCGCTTGAACGCCTTGCTCAACCAGATTGCTGGCAAGACGCACAATGGCGCGCCGGCAGAGACGCCTGCGGTCTTCGGCATGAACTTTCAGTCCGTGTACACGGGCCAGATCCTGATCGAATCGGGCGTGGGAACCGGCGGATATCAGAACGCCGCCGCATTGCCCAGCGCGGAGTTGCTCAGCGAGATCGAGTACGTAGACACCTCCATCGGTGAACTGGTCAACGCGCTCAAGCAGGCGGGCATCTATGACGACACGCTGATCATCATCACCGCGAAACACGGCATGTCGCCCATCGATCCGAACCTGTTCGTCGCCAACCCCTCCAATACGCCGGCAACGCTGTTGGGCACGGCCATTCCCGCCTCCGAGTCGCCGCTGACCGGTGGCATTGGGGCCACCGAAGACGACGTCTCCGTGCTATGGCTGAACAGAGGTGCGAGCGTGACTTCGGCCGTGCAACTACTCGAGAGTAATGCGGCCGCCATCGGCCTCGGGCAGATCTACTATGGGCCGACGCTTGCGCTGAACTACAACGTCGGCGGTCTCGAGCCGGGTCAGGATCCGCGCTCGCCGGACATTATCGTGACCCCCAACGTCGGCGTGACTTATATTGGCCCCGGTTCGGCACTCGGAGATCACGGTGGCTTCGGTCACGACGATACCAATGTCATGCTGTTGGTCGCTAATCCACACTTCTCGCCACAGACCGTCTCCACCGCCACGACCACCACACAGATCGCACCCACGGTCCTCAAGGCCTTGGGCTTGGATCCGCAGACCCTCGACGCCGTTCGAATCGAGGGCACAGCAGTACTACCCGAGGTTGCGGCCCAGCTGGAGAAATAATCTGGCGGCCGAGCGATGCAGGGGCCGCGCAGTAACGGCCCCCTGTTCGTTCCACGGAACCGCAGAGAACCGCACTCACGGCGGCGTTCTCAAGTAGCGACACCGGGGTTCCCGCTGGCGCAAAAGGTTGCCCGAACAGTACTCGTAGAATAACTTAGAATTACGTTAACGATTGAATATTCATCTGCTATACTTTATTTCCAAGTGAGGAGGACACTGGAAAGGTTTCCCCCGTGTCCGCAGACCTCGCCCACCGAGTTCCGCCGCATTCCGAGCCTTTTTTCCGAATACAGCCCTTGACCTCTCGGTGGCAACGGGAGCGTCAGGTCGCTGCGAATCGAAACCTAACCTCCTTAGAATCCGCACTTACAATAAAGGCCACGAATAACGGGCCGCGAGTCATAGATTTCAGGTCACCACTCAGCATATTCAACATCCAATCGATATTGCTTCGGGGAACCGGCCGTATACTTCTTATATGGATGATCCGTCCAAACTTGCTCCTTTTCCGTTGATTGGCGACGCCGATCCTGTTCCGGCGAGCCTGCTCGTCTCTTTTCCCGAGCAGGCCGGTACTCTCACCCTGCTCTACGAGGTGAGCCGCGAAATCACTTCCATCCTCGACCGCGAAGAACTGCTCCGACAGGTCGCGCTGCGCGTCAAGAAAATTGTCAACTACCATGTATTCAGCGTGATGCTCTGGAATGAAAACACCCAGCTCCTTGAAAGCGTATTCGGCATGCGCTATGGCAATGCCATTCCCACGCGTCTCCGCCTCCCGCTCCACCAGGGCATCACTGGAGCATCTGCCGGCGAGCGGCGGGCCATTCGCGTTGCCGACACGCTCAACGACCCGCGTTACATCCAGTGCGATACCGACGTGGCCGTGCGCTCCGAACTGGTGATACCGCTCCTCTTGCGGGATCGTCTGATCGGAGTGCTCGACCTGGAAAGCACCAACGCCAACGCCTTCACCGAAGAGCACGAGCGCATGCTCGCCACTCTGGGCTCCTACATCGCCATCGCGCTCGAAAACGCTCGCCTCTACGAAGAAGCACGCGAAACCGAACGCCGCCTGCAAACCGATCTCGCCACGGCGCGCGAAATTCAGCGCGGTCTCTTGCCCACCGGCGCGCGGGAAATTCCCGGCCTGGAACTCGCCGCCGCCTACGAACCTGCGCGCGAGCTCGGCGGCGATTTTTACGATTTTCTGCCCTATGGCGAAGGCCGTCTCGCCATGCTCTTGGGGGACGTCTCCGGCAAAGGCACAGCCGCGGCGTTGTTCGCCTCGCTCGCGATCGGCATCGTTCGCGAACACGTGGTCGAACACCCGTGTCACCCGGCCGAGATGCTGGCCATGCTCAATACCCGCTTGCACAAAGCGCACTTTGACAGCCGCTTCATCGCCACGCTGTTTTCGGTATACGACGCCAGCACCCGCAAACTTACCCTGTCCAACGCCGGGGGCCCATATCCTCTTCTCGTCCGCGAAGGCGTTGTCCAATCCATTCGTATCGCCGGCATTCCTCTCGGCCTCTTTCCCGGCACCCAATACGACGAAGTCACCCTCGATCTGGTCCCCGGCGACACTGTTCTCTTCGCCTCCGACGGCATCCTCGAATCCTTCAACGCCGAACTGGAAGAGTTTGGCGCCGATCGCCTCAACGAGGTTCTCTCGCGCGTCTCGCCCAGTCAGACCGCCGAAGAAATCGCCGCCGCCATTCTCGCCGCCACCGACGACTACAGCGGCGCAGTGGCCTCGGACGACCGCACCCTCCTCGTGCTCCGCGTAACCGATCACGACTCCTCCGACTTCTCGAAACTCCCCATCATCTACTGACCTCTGCTTCAAGCGCAGCGCACAAGCCGGCGCAACCGCGCCGCGCGGTCGTCGAGACTCCTTTGCAGGCACACAGCACCGCTGTGCTGCCAACGCCCAGGCGGCAACCGCTATCGACTCGATTCGATTGGAAAATTACAGTTCAGCGGGAACCAGGAACAGCGGCGGGAGCCGCAGGCGCAGACGAGCCAGTAGTTGCGGGCGCAGCCCGAGCCGCAACATCGCCCTCGGTGACCTCGCGGCCTTCCAAAAGCGGCAGCCACTGTTGCCGCACCAGCGCAAACTCCGGCCACGCTTTCTTGGTGATGGGATCGGATGGAGGCAAGCCCAGCTTCTCGAAATTCTTGTACTGCCCGCGCTGCAAGATGCGGAAATCGAGGTGTGGCCCGGTGGAAAGTCCCGTGCTGCCAACCAACCCAATCGTCTTGCCGATTTCCACGCGCTCGCCCTGGCGCACGAACATGCGCGACAAATGTAAATACATCGTTTCGTAGCCGTCCGAGTGTGCGATCTGAATCATGTTTCCTTCGCCGCCTCTGCGCCCGGCGAACTCCACGCGGCCGCTGCCGATGGTCTGCACCGGAGTTCCCACCGGCGCGCCGAAGTCGGTTCCCATGTGCGGCCGGAAGAGTTTCAGGATCGGGTGGTACCGCGACTTGCTGAAATGCGATGTGATCGTCGCGGTGAATTTCAAAGGCGAACGCAGGAACGTCTTCTGCAGCGATTTGCCGTCCGCGGAATAATAGCCGGGACGTCCATCCTCGTCGTGAAACAGCAGCGCCTGATATTTTTTGCCGCCGTTGTCATACTCGGCGGCAAGAATTTTTCCGTATCCCGCGGACTGACCGTCTGTGTATTTCTTCTTCTCGATCACGACGCGAAAGGTATCGCCTTTGCGCGGATCGTTGTAGAAGTCGAGGTCGTATCCGAAAATCTGCGCCAGCCGCAAGGCCAATTCCGGAGATTCCCCGGACTGCGCAACGGCATTGAACAAGGAGTCGCTGATGCGTCCCTTAACGCTGATGACTTCGGTTTTTGAGGGAATCGCTTTTACTTCGGCCGAGAACCCACCGTCTTCGGCAGGTGCGATTTTCAACAAGCGATCCAGATCGATCCGGTAGTCGATCTCGCGAAGTTCGCCAGCGCCGGAACGGTTCACGGAGATGGAATTCCCCGCGCGCACCTGTCGCAGGTTAAAGACACGCTGCGCCGCGGTGGATGCGCTGGCGGCATCGTCCGCGCTCAACCCCGAACGCTGGAGCGCCGCCGCAAAATTTTCGTTACGACCGACTTTGGTCTCCCTCATCGGCGGGTCGGGAGGTTCCGCCTGCTGCTCGTGCGCCGCTTCGGTCTGCAGCAGCTGTTCTTCGCGCTCAATGGCAGCGTCTGTGGACCGCTTGTGAAAAACAGCGGCGGCAACCGCCAGCCCCGCCGCCAATACCACCGCCATCACAACCAGCAAACGACGATTCACTTTCCCCCCGAAACCCTCATACCCGAACGCGCACACAGGAAACCGCAAACATGTAGATGCAGAAACACGGAAAGATATTCACCGGGAGTCTAGATTCTACAACAGTTCTTTTCGCTCGTTTGGCTGTCCCGGTCAAAGCATTCCTTCAAATCGCGTCCCGCAAGTCGGGCTCGATTACCATGCTTCGCCGAGGCGTCAAGAATTTCAAAGTCGGACGCTAACCTTGGTTGATTGGCATAGTCTATCTATGGTATGAAGCATAGCCAATCTATGGCAGGACGTGATTTCGGGAGACGCGAATGAATCGTGACGAGCTTTTGCCGGGGACATTGTACCTGCTGATTCTGAGGACTTTGGCGCGGGGCGGCGAGATGCACGGGTACGAGATTGCCGGCTCGATTCAGCGAATCTCGAACGACGTGCTGCAGGTGGAAGAAGGTTCGTTGTACCCGGCGCTCCAGCGCATGCTGATCAAGGGCTGGGTGAAGGCGGAGTGGGGCGTGACCTCTGAGAATCGCCGCGCCCGCTACTACAAGTTGACGACAGCAGGACGAAAGCAACTGGAAGTGGAGACTGCGGAGTTTGAGCGAGTGATGCAGGCGATGATGCGGGTGATTCAGACGGCGTGAAAAAATCGAGCAAGGACATAACGACGTAAAGAACGCTGGGACCCCAAGGAATCGCCGAGAACAATGAAAAGGCCTCGCTTTGTGGCCTCGACCGAACCGAGATCCGAGGACTTCGCCCTGCCCAACGGGTGGGCTACAGGAGGTATGAGCGATGAGCAAACTTGGGGAGATTTGGCGACGGATCGTAGTGTTGATGCGGCGGGACCAGCTTGCGCGGGAGTTGGAGGAGGAGATGAAACTGCATCGGGAGATGAAGGAACAGAAGCTGACCGCGGACGGAGTGGAGGCTGGCGAAGCGCGCTATGCAGCGGCGCGCGCTTTTGGGAATGCTACGGCTCTGAACGAATTGGGGCGAGAGGCTTGGGGCTGGAGATGGCTGGAAGATTTCGTGCAAGATCTGCGATTTGGGGCGCGGATGCTGCGCAAGAATCCGGGATTCACGTTGACGGCGGTGTTGACGCTGGCTTTGGGTATTGGCGCGAACACCGCGATTTTCAGCGTGGTGAACGCGGTGTTGCTGCAACCGCTGCCCTATCGCGATCCGGGCAAACTGGTCTGGGCGGATGAATATACTCCGCGGATGAATGACTTCGGCTTGCCGAACCCGGAATACACCAACTGGGCGTTGAACAATCATACCTTTGAGAACTTGGGGGCGATCGGCGGGGCGGGCCCGATGAATTTGACGCAAGCGGGCACGCCGGAGCAAATCGATACGGGATTGGTGACCCCGAACCTGCTCACCGCCCTCGGCGTACACCCGGCGCTGGGAAGATTGTTCTCAACAGAAGAGGGGCTGCCGGGCGGAAACGATGTGGTGATCCTGACCGACGGGCTTTGGAAAAGAAAATTCGGAGCTGATCCAAACATTGTCGGCAAAGGCGTAACACTCAACCAGCAAAGCTTCACGGTGGTGGGAGTGATGGAGCCGGAATTTCGTTATCCGCTGCGTGGTTTCAAGCCAGAGTTGCTGGGAGTATTTCAGCTGCCGCCGAAAGTGGATTGGGCGGTGCAGCGCATGTCACTGACACAAGTCATTGGGCGGCTGAAGCCGGGCGTGACCCTGGCGCAAGCGAACGCGGATCTGGCCGAGCTCAGCAAGCGCACCGGCGCGGACATGCCCGCGATGTTTGCGCACCTGAGAGACAACTTGCAGGTTCAGACGATCACGCTGCACGACAAGCTGGTGGGAGACGTGCGGCCGACGCTGTTGATTTTGCTCGCGGCCGTCGGCATGGTGCTGCTGATCGCCTGCGTGAACATCGCGAACCTGCAATTGGCACGGACCACGAATCGGCAGAAGGAGCTGGCCGTCCGTGCGGCGATCGGCGCCAGCCGGGTCAGGCTGCTGCGGCAGTTGCTCACCGAAGGAGCCCTGATCGCATTTTTGGGAGGCGTCCTGGGACTTGCTGGAGCAGCGGTTGGAGTGCGCGTGCTGCAAACCTACGCTCCAGAGAGTTTTTTGCATGCGCAACACATCCCGATCGACGGGTGGGTGCTGCTGTTCATGCTGGGAATCACCTGTGCAACGGTAGCGCTGTTTGCTGCGATCCCGTCGCTGCAAGCTTCGAAACCGGACGTAGACACCAAGTTGAAGGACAGCCGCGACAGCGCGACAAGCGGAGCTGGCCAGCGCGGGCTACGCAGCGCCCTGGCGACCTGCGAACTGGCGCTGGCTGTGGTGCTGATGGCGGCGTCTGGTTTGTTGCTGCGCAGCTTCGTCCTGTTGTCCAACGTTGACACGGGATTTGACGCCAGCCACGTCCTGACCGTGTCGCTCATGCTGCCGACGAACAAGTACGAAGGACCGGTGCAGCGCAACGAATTTTTCGACGAGGTCCTGCGGAAAGTACGGGCGTTGCCGGGAGTGCGATCGGCGGGACTGACGACTTCTCTGCCGCTGACCAACATTGTTATGCGACGAACATTTATGGTCGAAGGACAGTCGGACAAACCGGTCGATCAAGCGCCGCCGGCCATGGTGGAGGACGTAAGTCCCGGATATTTCGAGACGCTTCGGGTGCCCTTGCTGGCCGGACGAGTGTTCGAGGATCTCGATTCTAAATCGGAGACGAACAAGGTGATCGCGAACCAGGCGTTCGTGCAGCAATATCTCGGAGGCAGCGCGCAAACGGCGGTGGGGAAGAGGATGCGATTTGGAGGGGGGCCAGGGACGCAATTGCCCTGGCAAACCATCGTGGGCGTGGTGGCGAGTGTGCGGCGCGCGAGACTGGATCGCCAAGCTGATCCCGAACTTTATGTTGCGCACGGACATGGTGGGATGCCGGAAACGTTGGCTGGACTGGCGGTGCGGACAGATATGGATCCGCGGAGTCTGGCCGGAGACGTGCGCGACGCAGTGCAAGCCGTGGATTCGGAACAGCCAGTGTTCGACGTGCGAACCATGGAGGAGCGGATTGCGGAGGCGGCTTCAGGCTCGCGCTTCAATGCTACGTTGCTGGGATTTTTTGGATTTGTGGCTTTGACGCTTGCCGCCGTCGGAGTTTACGGCGTGATCGCCTACTCCATCGCCGAACGGACGCACGAAATCGGGATTCGCATGGCGCTGGGAGCGAGCCGTAGCGACGTGGCTGGAATGGTGATGACCCAGGGAACGTTGATGACGACCGCGGGACTGGCGCTGGGGTTGGCGGGGGCGGCGTTCGCCACGCGCTATTTGACCAGCTTGTTGTATGGAATTGCGCCGCGCGATCCGGCAACTTTGTGCGGGGCCGCGGCGATCTTGGGCGTGGTGGCGTTACTGGCGTGCTATTTGCCCGCGCGGAGAGCGATGCGAGTGGATCCGATGGTAGCGCTGCGGCATGAGTGAGGAAATCGAAGCAACGAAGCAAAGAGGTAATGAGAAAGCTAAAATCAAAGATAACGCAGAGACGCTGAGAGCGCGCAGTTTCGCGAAGAATTTTTGGCCCGATTAGACTCATTGGTCACCCAGACGGTTCGAGCCTTCGCTGCTTGCGCAGGGAATACGCCTCTGCTGATTCCTGCCACCTGGTCAGAAGCGACTTCTCGCTCCCCTTCCCCTTCCCCTTCCCCTCCCGGTTCGGCCCTTGCGCTTCGCTATCACTTCACCTCCATCGGATTGTGGAGAGGACTTGCACCTCCCAGCTGTGGGACATGCTCGGCACACCAACAAAAAAACGGGAGCGTTGCCGCTCCCGCTTTGAATTCGATGGATTGCGCTTAGTTACCGGAGTTGACGACGACCGTTACCGGTTTCACGGTGCCGTTCGGCGCCGTCGCGGTGGCGAAATAATTCTGTTCGCGGAGGCGGCGATAGATGCGGCCGGCGACTTGCGCGGCTGTCGGACCTTCCACCTGATGCGAACTGCCACGGAGAAGAACGGCGAGGGCGATTTTCGGGTGCGCTTCGTCGGCGTAGGTGACGAACCAGCCTACTTTCGAAGTTGGGTCATTGCAGGTGCCGGTCTTGCCGAGCGGGGTTTCGTCGCCGCCGGCGTCAAAGCTGCGCTTGGCGGTCCCATACAGTACCGCGGCGAGCATACCTTCGCGAATTTCCGGGAGAGCCGAGGCGATATTCAGATCGCGCTTCACGCGCGGGGCAAAGGCTTGAATCTCGTCCGGGGTGCGCGGGTATTGCAGGTAGTAGAGCGTGCCGCCATTGGCAAACGCAGCGGCTAGCGAAACGAGCTGCAATGGCGTGATCTGAATTCCTTCACCAAAGCTGGACATGCGCGCAACGCCGCCGTGCGCAGGTGGCGCCATCGGAAACGATCCGGGATGCTCTTCCGGCAGGTTGTAGCCGGCGAGTTCGCCGAGGCCGAGGAGACGGGCGTACTTCGAAACCGTTTCAAAACCCATGCGCACGCCGAGCTGTTCGAAGAAGTCGTTGTTGGAGTGGGCGAGCGCGTCGGTCAAATTCATGTAGCGTGCGTGGCGATCGTGAACGCGGAGCATGGTGTCGCGGGTGATGACGTTCTCTTCTAGAGCGGCCAGCGCGACGGTCGGCTTGATCGTGGAGCACGGAATGTAGCCGTCGCCGAAGGCAATCTTTTGGTTCACGATGGTGAGGATGCGGCCGGTGTTGGGATCGACGGCAACGACCGCGCCGTTGTAGCGGCCCAGGCCGGTGACCGCTGCTTCGCGAACAATGGGATCATCGAAGGTGCCAATGTCGGCGAGCGTGGAATTCGCAAACGTCGGAACACCGCGGAAACGCGAGACGCTCTTGTGCAGCGCGGGATTGCCCGCCGCCGGAGCGGCCGGAATCGGCGCTGCCACGGTGACGGCAAGTACTGCGGCCAGGATTGCTTTACCAGATTGCTTCAACGTCGGCACCTCAAGAGCGCATAACCCGATCGCCGATCACTTAGGAGGCGTTGTTTGTACCCTAAGGCAAGCCTTAGGGTCAACCTCTTAAATGTCGCTTTTCCCCGGCTGCCACGTGCCGAAGTATCAGGCACTGCTGCCGGTTTAGATGCATCTACTTTACCAACCCCCAAGCCGTTGATTACGTGCGACTTAGTGGCTTGCCAGTCTTTACCACTGCACCCAGGCGAAACACGCGCAGCGCTCAGGTGAAGCAAAGTGTAGGGGTACGGGGGACGGGTGGCAATAGGCTAGGAGGGCTGGTACCAAATTTGTGCTTTGTTTTGAATGACATAACTAAGGAACAGCACCTTTTGGTTAACTCTGGGTTCGTACTGTACGCGGAGTGCGCCCGGCAGGCAGATCGAACAGTGTGAAACTGAAAAGTGCCAGGGAGGTACAATCACTTTATCTTTGGTTTGTGTGACGAAGCCGGCGTGACAAAGCCGATTGGATCGCGTCTTTGATTATGGCTGCCGTTTATGAAGATATTGGTATTTTGTGCTTCCGTCGTTGTTGTTGTGGCTGGAATTGTGCTGCTCTTGACTTCGCGCGGACCTACGGTTGGGGTTGCGTCGAACGTTGCGCGTGTGCAGCGGCTGGATGGGAGCGCGATCACTGCCGCGCAGATCGACGAGGCGGTTACGCGGTTGCTGGCTGCGGGGAAAATGTGACAGGCGTGCTGGAGGTCGCAGAGGGCACCGAGGTCGGAGCACAGAGTGCACGGAGAAATTTGCGCGATACGTGAATGGACGCTGCGAGAACGGCGTTGAGTAGCGCAACGTTCAAATCTTGCCGAGATGGGGCGCAGCTGTGCTGCGCCCCTACAGGTTTTGCCGCTGGCTTAGCGAGTTGGACGGGGTTTGGCGGCGTCGGAGGTGGACGCTGCGGCAGCGGCTGCCCGTACCGGCGGCTTTTCCGGTTGGGCAGAGGCGGCGTGGCCGTTGGGGCCGTGGGCTGGGGCGCCGGTGGTGCCGGCTCCTGCGCTGGCGCTGTTGTCGGCTGAAGGGATGCCCAGCTTCTTGCGAAGGGCGGCTTCGAGCTTCTCGCGGATGTCTTTGTTTTCTTTGAGGAAGACGCGGGCGTTTTCGCGGCCCTGGCCCATGCGCTCGCCGCCAAAGCTTATCCACGTGCCGGATTTCTCGAGGATGCCCTTGTCTACGCCGAGGTCGATGAGATCGCCTTCGCGCGAGATGCCCTCGCCGTAAAGGATGTCGAATTCAGCTTCGCGGAACGGAGCGGCGACTTTGTTCTTCACGACTTTGCCGCGGGTGCGCGAGCCGACGACGCGATCACCTTCCTTGATGGCCTGGATGCGGCGAATGTCGAGGCGGATCGACGCGTAGAACTTCAACGCACGGCCGCCGGTGGTGGTTTCCGGGTTGCCGAACATGACGCCGATTTTTTCGCGGATCTGGTTGATGAAGATCAGGCAGGTGCGCGACTTCGCGACGATGCCGGTAAGCTTGCGCAAAGCTTGCGACATCAGGCGAGCTTGCAGACCCATCGAAGGGTCGCCCATGTCGCCTTCGAGCTCGGCCTTCGGGACAAGAGCCGCGACGGAATCGACTACGACGACGTCCACGCTGTTGGAGCGGATCAGCGTTTGGGCGATTTCCAGGGCTTGCTCGCCGTTGTCGGGCTGCGAGACCAGCAGATTGTCCACGTCCACGCCGAGCTTGCGGGCGTAGATCGGATCGAGCGCGTGTTCGGCGTCGATGAACGCGGCGATGCCGCCGAGCCGCTGGGCTTCGGCGATCACGTGCAGGGTCATGGTGGTCTTACCGCCGGATTCCGGGCCGTAGACTTCCACGACGCGGCCGCGCGGGAATCCGCCGACGCCCAGAGCGAGATCGAGCGACAGGCAGCCGGTGGGGATCACGCTGACGGGTACCAGGACGTCGCGGTTGCCGAGGCGCATGATGGAACCTTTGCCGTAGTCCTTTTCGATCTGGGATATCGCTGCTTCGATTAGCTTTGCTTTTTCGTCTGCCATTTCACACCTCAGTAGAGGAAAGTTTTACTGCCGGAGCCGACCTGCGCCGGGAAAGCGCAGTTTTCGATTCTTGGTGCGATCACTGTTTCGTTACTCGAGTTTATATTACCATTCAGTTTACTTCGGCGCTATCTTTATTTCGCGACTCCGACGCCCATCCTGGACAGCTTCCGCTGCTGCCAAGATCAGGCGCGGGACACAGGCGAAAGCCTGTGCTATGGGTGCCGACCGCTTTCGTCCTGCTCGCATCTTTGCACTGAGATCCTTGGCAGATCCTTGTCGGATATGCTCAGGATGACAGGTTTTGCTGGGCGGGCAAGTGGTCAGGATCAACTCCTGTTGAAAACGCCGGAAACGAAGATAACAGAGAGGGCGAATAAAAAGCAAACACTTATTTTCGCCTATTGTTCGCTATAGGCAGCACCCACATTGCATCACCCGCATTGAAGGTAGGTCGCGCGATTCCGATGGGCACGTCGTGCCATGCCCTTACGGAGCTTTCGGGTAAGTGTAAAAGCCGCGGTTGGATTTGCGTCCCAGGTAGCCGGCAGCTGCGTATTTTTTCAGCAGGGGACAGGCGCGGTATTTGGGATCGCCGAGGCCTTCGTGGAGGACGTGCATGATGTCGACGCAGACGTCGAGGCCGATGAAATCGGCTAGTTCGAGAGGGCCCATGGGGTGGTTCATGCCGAGTTTCATGACGGTGTCTACGGCTTCCGGAGTGGCGACCCCTTCCATCACGCAGTAGGCGGCTTCGTTGATCAGCGGCATGAGCACGCGGTTGGAGACAAAACCCGGAGCGTCGTTGACGGCGACGGGGGTCTTGCCGAGTTTTTTGGCGAGATCCATGGTGGTGTTGAATGTGGCGTCACTGGTTTGCAGCGCGCGAATCACTTCGACCAGGACCATCACCGGGACTGGGTTCATGAAGTGCATGCCGACAAACCGCTCGGGACGCTTGGTAAGGGCGGCCAGCGTTGTCATCGCAATCGAGGACGTGTTGCTGGCGATGATCACGTCGTCGCGCAGCAGACGGTCCGCTTCGCCGAGCACGTGGCGCTTGATGTCCAGTTTTTCCGGCACTGCTTCGACCAAGAAATCAGCGTTGGCGACGGCAGACATGTCGGTGACAGGAATGAGGCGATCGAGCACAGTTCCCTTCTCCGCTTCCGAGAGCTTGCCCTTCTTGATTTCGCGATCGAGATTCTTGGCGATCGTATCCATGCCGCGGTCAAGGTAGCGCTGCTCGACGTCGCGCAGGATCACCTTGTAGCCGGCGCGCGCGAAGGTGTGCGCGATGCCGTTGCCCATGGTGCCCGCCCCCAGCACTGCAACGGTATTGATATGGTCGATGCTCACGAGATTCGCCTCGTTTTCCGGTTACGTTGCAAACCGCAAGCCGAAAAGCGTCTCCACCCTCCGCGGCTCAGGACAAGCGGTCGGCGGCCGCTACAACGGCCTCACGTTGGTGCGCAGTTTACTACAAGCGAAAAAGGGTAAGGCTATTTTGGCGGCGCGGCTTCGGTGACTTCGCGGACGATTTCGCGGGCGCGGGCTTCGTTGGCGGCGGAGACGTAGATGTGCGTCTGGCCTTCGGGATTTTCGAGGTGCATGGGGATTTCGTTTTCTTGCAGAGCGGCGGTCAGAAACTCGGCCAGCTTGTCGTCGCTTCCCGTCCAAACCTCGATCGTGGGATTGGGTTCGGTCGAATCGGTCAGCGGCAGTTCTTTCACGGAGGCGAGCGGTTGCTCGGGAATTTCCAGGTCTTGCGGCTCTTCGGCGAGCAGCTTTTCCAGGATTTGCTGTGCGGCGGTCAGATCGTGGGAGAGGACCGCTACCTCGAAGCCAAAACGGGGCTTCCAGTCGATGGGCAGAGGATCGACCGAAGGCGCGATCTCGTCGCTGCCGATCGCCATATTTTTACAGGGGATGCCTGCGGCGTTGAGACGCTCCATGAGCGCGGCGTAGACCTGAGGGTCTTCGCCGGCCCAGAGCAGGATTAGAGAAGACTGGCGGCTAGGGCTGGAGGACATGGGTTTTCTCCGTAGGGACGATCGGGCGTTGAGAGTCTACTACGTTGGATGTGAACTGGCACGTGTTCGGCCGCTGGTTCCGAAAAATCCCGAAAATTGGTCCCGTAAGTCCATGCCAGATCGGGTGTTGCAAGACGCCGGGTGCTTGCGTCTTTTTCCCTTGGTCGCGCGTATTCCTACTAGAATGAGCGCTACCTTTATGTGGGCGGGTACTGGGCTGGCCGGGTCGATCCTAAAGCTGGCCCCGAGCGGATCGGGAGCGCCACGACCGGCGACCGCCGAGCGGTCTTCGCTCTTGGCGACCGCCGAGCGGTCTTCGCTCTTGGCGACCGCCGAGCGGTCGACTTATCTTTTCTCCACCTTGATGGCCGACGACAAGAAAACCCTGGTCCAGGGATTGCGCCAGCGCGATCCCGAACTGCTCGATCGGCTGATCGAGCAGTATCAGTATCGCTTGTTCCGGTACCTGCTTTACATCACCGGCAATCCGGAGCGGGCCGAGGATTTTTTTCAAGAAGTATGGATCCGCGTGCTCGAGCGCGGGCATCAGTACGACGGCAAGTTCAAATTTGAGGCTTGGCTTTTTACCATCGCGCGGAACCTGGTGATTGACTGGCACCGGCAAAAGAAAACCGTGAGTCTGGATTCCATGACGGACCCCGAAGAAGGAAAAGGCTTTGAAATCGTCGATGAGAAAGCGGAATCGCCGCTGCAGCTGTTCTTGCAGAATGAATCGCAGGACCGCGTGCAGGCTTCGCTGGAGCAATTGCCGGCAGCATATCGAGAGGTGCTGCTGCTGAGATTTCAGGAAGAGATGCAATTGGACGAAATCGCGAAGATTCAAGCTACGCCTATTTCGACGGTGAAGTCACGGTTGTATCGCGGGCTGGACGCGTTGAAAGGATTGCTGGCGGGAGGTGTGGCGTGACCAACGATTCGCATGCGCGTGCGGAAACCTTGATCGCGAAAGAGCTCGTGGAAGGAATTTCCGGGGCCGAGCAGGAATGGCTGGGCCAGCATCTGCGGGAATGCACGACGTGCTCGAAAAGCGCGGGCGCGACGCAGCGGGCATTGCGTTCGCTGCGGACGCTGAGCGTCTCGTTGCCGCGCGAACTTGCTGCGCGAACACAGTTTCGCTTGCGATTGCGGGCCCAGGAGCTGCAAGCGCGCGAGCCGCGGTGGCGGCTGATATGGGCGATGTGCGGCGCGTCCTGGGTGGCAGGCGCGGCGACGGCGCCGTACGTGTGGCGGGGCCTGGAGTGGATCGGCCACCGCACGGGCACGCCGGACCTCGTGTGGAAGATGGGATTCGGAGTCTGGTGGGCGCTGCCCGCAATTGTGGCCGGTGCAATTTTGTTGATGGAAGGCGGCGAGCGCGGCGCGGCGAGAAATGCGGGCGGCGCTGCGTGAATGTAGTGGCCGCTCCTTAGAGTCGTCAACCCCCAGCAAATGACAACAAGGGCGACTGGGAGCGATGAAGTTCAAGCGAGGAACGAACATGACGGACTATCCAGAACAGCTGAGCAATTCGTGGAGCGAGCGGAGGCGGTTGATCCGCTTCCGACGCAAGCGCGAGAAGGGCCTGCGGTTTTGGCAGGAATTCAAGGTCGTGCCGCGGTGGCTGGTGGGCACGGTCGGGGTGCTCTACCTCATCGCCGTGGCCATCGCGGTGACCGTAAACTTGAATCCCGCGCTCCACGACGGCGAAATGTTCCCGCCAGAACTCCGGGACCATCCGGTGGCGCAGTCCTTTGCGCTGGCAGGGATTGTGACGGCGGTGTCCTTGTTTCTCGCGGCCTTCATTTTTTTGGTTGGCTACGTCAACCGCGACGCGAAACGCCGCGGAATGAACTCCGGGCTGTGGACGTTCTTGGTGATCGTTCTTTCGCCCGCTTATTTTGCGATCGGCTTCATCATTTATTTTTTAATGCGGCAGCCGCTGCCCTACAACTGCCCGCAATGCGCAACGACCGTGGACGCGCGCTATAACTTCTGCCCCAACTGTCAGTGCAACCTGCATCCATCCTGCCCGCAGTGCAAACAGGAAGTGGTGGAGAGCGACAAATATTGCCCTTATTGCGCACAGGATTTGCGTAAAGCGCCCGAATCCGGAGTGCCGGCGCTGGGGCCGGGAGAGTTCACCGCTCGTTAAGAGCCGCTGTCATTTGATCGAGAGCCACCGGGTCACAACGGCGGGCACACGCGGGAGCGCTGCGTAAATCTTCGAGTCGGAACGGATCGGACCACGGGCGAACTGCACCGGGCAGTACTTGTTCTCTCGCCGCAAACCACGCTTTCATCCAGGGAATCATCCTCAGGTAGAGTTCATGGCGGCGACGGCGACGCGTGGAATCGGATCTTGCGCGGCGTCGCAGTTCTTCGAGCGGAGCTTCACGCCACAGGACGAGATCGGCGAAACCGATGCGGCCGTCTTCGATGGCGCGGCGATACAACGGCAGCTCGGCGTCGAACAAATTCCTGGCGAGCGCTTCCGCTTTCCAGAGCGCCCACGAGAAGTAAAGGTGAAATGGATCGCCGTCGCAGACCGCGATTCCCTTTTCCTTTTCTATTTGCAATGCGGCTTGCCACTGCTTGCCATTGAATTCGATCCAGAAGCGCGCAACCTCAAGCGGGTCACTGTAAAGATCGGGCGCGTCGAGATTTTCCGATGCGTTTTCCGCGAGGCGCTCGGGGCAGTGAGCGCGGCACCAGGTGGTTTTTCCAGCGCCGCTTGGCCCTTCTATCACTACGATCATTGGTGAAAATTCCCGTCAGGGTCTTTTGGCCTGTCCCATCTGGTTGCCGCGATGGAGCGCAGCAGCGCTGCGCCCCAACAAATTTCGCTTCAGCGTTTCGCTTGCCGGGCGATGGTCGCTGGCGGCCAACGCAGATGGAGTTGCACCACTCCCGGTGTTACGCCGGCGGCGTGGCCTCGCGGACTTCACGAATGATTTCGCGGGCGGCAGGTTCATCGGCGGGCATGATCAGTAGACGCAACGTTCCGGGCTCGGCGCCGTCGCGGCGGACGCCGATCCTGTTTTCACGCAGGCACGCTTGGAGAAGTTCGGCGAGCGCGCCGTCTTCGCCGGCCCAGATTTCGACCGTCGCAGCGGCGGGGCTCCATTGGTGTTCCGGCGCGGACGGCGAGACTCTCTGGCTCCTGTTCGTGCTCCTGCTCAGATGTCTCGTCCAGCGCAAAGGGCAGACTCTCGCGAATGTCGGCGATGAGTTCCTTTGCACGGGCGGCATCGGAAAAGAAAACGCGCACAGCATATTTTGGACGCGGCATGCCCAGTTCGAAGACCATGTGTTCGTTGGTGGGCTGCACGTGGTGGCGTATGCCCGCGTCGCGCAACGCGCTGATCACCTCGCTGACGGCCAGCGGATCGCCGCCGCGCCAGATGACCACGATGCGCTCTTTGCGCTGCCGCTCGTCAAGGGGCTGGCCGCGTAGTTCTTCAGGGACAAGATCCACGCCGCACACCGTGCACTGCGTGTGGCTTGCGGAATATTCCGCGTCGCATAGCGGGCAGTATTTCACGTTATGCGCGCTCGACTGCGAGGGCCACGGCGTTGCCGCCGCCGAGGCATAGGGCGGCGATGCCGCGCTTGAGGTTGCGGCGTTGCAATTCGTACAAGAGCGTGACCAGGATGCGGGCGCCGCTCGCGCCGATGGGATGACCGATGGCCACAGCGCCGCCGTTCACGTTGACTTTTTCGGGGTTGAGTTTGAGCTGACGCGTGACGGCGATTGCCGCAACGGCGAACGCTTCGTTCAGCTCGACCAGGTCGACATCCTTGTCGCGGTCCCAGCCGGTTTTGGCCAGAAGTTTTTCAACGGCTTCGACCGGCGCCATCATTACCCACTTGGGTTCGACGCCGCTGACGGCTTGCGCGACGATGCGCGCAATCGGTTGTTTGCTGAGGCGCTGGGCGTTGCGCTCGCTGGTGACGATCAATGCGGCGGCGCCATCGTTGGTGCCGGGCGCGTTGCCGGCGGTCACCGTACCGTCCTTCTTGAAGGCCGGCTTCAGCCGCGCGAGAGCTTCCATCGAGGTATCTTCGCGGGGAGACTCATCGTACTTGATGCCGATGGGCTCGCCTTTTCTTTGCGGAACTTCGATCGGCAGGATTTGCGCTTCGAAAAAGCAGGATTTGCGGGCGCGGATCGCTTTCTGGTGGCTCTCGACGGCGAAGCGGTCCTGCTCTTCGCGAGTGATGCCGTATTTTTCGGCGACCAGTTCGCCGGTCACGCCCATGTGAAAATCTTCGTACGCATCCCACAAACCGTCGTGAATCATGGAGTCGATCAGCTTTCCATCGCCTAGCCGATAGCCAGAGCGCGCTTGCGGCAGCAGGTAAGGGGCGTTGGTCATGGACTCCATGCCGCCGGCGACAACAATTTCGGACTCGCCAAGCCGCACGGCTTGCGCGGCCAGCGCGACCGCTTTCAAGCCTGAACCGCAAACTTTGTTGATCGTGAGCGCGGCGACGCGAGGATCGCAGCCGCCTTTGAGCGCGGCTTGGCGAGCAGGATTCTGGCCGAGTCCGGCTTGAATCACGTTGCCGAGAATGGCTTCGTCGATTTGTTTGGGGTCAAGTCCAGCGCGCCGAGCGGCTTCGGCAACCACTTTGCCACCAAGTTCGGGAGCGGAAAAGCTGGCCAGCCCGCCTTGAAATTTTCCAACCGGCGTGCGTACCGCGGACAGAATGACCGGAACCTCCATAGCACCCTCCGAACCACCATTATATGAGATGCCGGGAAGAACTATAGGATTCGTTGAGGAACCGAAAGCGAACCACCATGCCCCGTCGACGAAATTCATCGCTCGCCCAGCCTTGTCAGGGCACAGCGCTGCTCGACCCCCAGGCAGGGTCACGACCGGTGTGGGTATCGATTCTCCGTCGACGTCGCCGCTGACGCCTTACGCGGAAGCGGAAGCCTGGTTTTCGTCGCTGCTGGGGCCGTAGAGTCCCGGCACGGGAATGTCGAGAAGCCGATAGTAAACCGTAAGCTGCGCCCTATGATGAATCAAATGATTCATCACCATTCCGCGAATACACGCGATGCGCGGCATGACGAAAATGGTCTGGCCGCCGGCCTTGAGCGTCCAACCCTTCATCATGTCTTCGTCGCTGACGCCGGCGAGCGCCGCCCGAGCTTCCGCGGCCTCTTTGTCGAAAACCTCCAGAGCCTGTTGGCGATTCTCGACCTTCGGCGGTTGAAACGACGGTTTCCCAACCGGCGCGTAGTCGAGTTCCTCGGTGTTGATCGTCATGGTCGTCCACCCCGGCAGCGTGGCGATGTGTCCGACATACCACCCGACCGTGCCCGACTTGTCGTGGGGCTTCCAGTTCCATTTGTCGTCGGGGATGCGCTCCAGTACCTTGCGCGTGTTCTGCATTTCCTGATCGAACTCAGACAGCATCGATTGGCCGATTGTCATGGTTTTTCCTTCCGAGGCGAAGTGAAGTACGGGCTAACGCGACGCAAATCATAGGCGAACAAAAGGCGAAATGTCAAGCTTTTTTCCTTCGCCTTCTCCCTAATACGCTTTCCCTCCTTGCAAGTTACCAGATGGAAGACCTTCTTGCGCACGGCTCTCCGCCGTCGCAAAATGCATCCATGCCGCACCAATTCAGCCATTCGTATTTGCAGGATTCCCTCTCTCTGTTCCGCTACTACAAAAAATTGGGCGAGCGCGCCATCGAGCAGTGCCCGGACGCGGGGTTGTTCGAGACGCTCGATCCGGAATCGAATTCCATCGCCATCATCGTGAAACACATGGTCGGAAACATGCGCTCGCGCTGGCGAAACTTTCTGACCACCGACGGCGAAAAACCCGACCGCAACCGCGATACCGAATTCGAGGACGCACCAAAATCACGCGCCGAACTGATGGCGATGTGGGGCGCTGGATGGAAGTACGTCTTTGATGCGCTGGAACCGCTGACCGACGAAGACCTGGCTCGCGCGATCACGATTCGTACTGAACCACACTCTGTCATGCAGGCGATCAACCGGCAAATCGCCCACTACTCGCATCACATCGGCCAGATCGTTTTCGCCGCCAAGCACTTCACCACGAAAACTGGAAAATGGGAATCGCTGAGCGTGCCTCGGGGCCACTCGGCGCAATTCGCCGCGGACGTCGCAGCGGGGAAAAAGTCCCAGCGCTAAGAGGCATTCACGAACAGCGACAAGTCGGCGAGAAATCCCCTGGAGAAGCGCATTCAATCGTGAACGCGCGGAGTCGACACCAGCGAAAACAGAAAAAAGGCCACTCCCGCAAAGATCATCAAGCCGCTCACCGCACAAAGATGACGAAAGTGATTGGCTTCGACCACAGCAAGCACACTGCTTCAATCAGCAATCCGACGGTCAGCAGAGTCCCGGCAGTTCGGAGCCGTTTCTCCAACGAGTTTGCGCTCGCCATCAGTAGATTCCTTTCCAGACTTTCGCGTCCTCGAGGTGGGCGATGTCGTGTACGACTTCGTGGCAAGCGCTCGACATACACGAGAGCGTATTCTTACCCGGACTGTGACACGCTTCGCATCCGTGCCATTCCGGGCCCTTTTTGGTGTCGAGCGTCGTCACGAAGTGCGAAGGGATTTCGCGTTGGCTAGGTTCTGCGAAGACCTCACTGGGTCTTGCGGCGTTCGCTTCCTCTTCGCCTGGAAATCCGCTAGTCTGGTGACGTGAATCCCACACTTTTTGATCTGAATCCTCCGCTGGATGACGGCGGAGTGAAGATGAATGACGCGCAGCGGCGCGCCATTACACATGGGCAGGGGCCGCTACTGGTGATCGCCGGAGCCGGGACCGGGAAAACGCGGGTCATCACCGAACGCATTCGCCACCTGTTGGATACCGATCCTTCCCTGGGCGGGGAAAACATTCTTGGCCTGACCTACACGAAGAAAGCTGCGGGGGAGATGAAGTCGCGCGTGGTAAAAACGTGCGGCGAGCGCGGCAAGAACGTGACGATGGCGACGTTTCACGCCTTCTGCGAAACGCTACTGAAGGAAATCGACCCGAAAGTTACCGTGCTCGAGGACGTCGATCACTGGATCTTGCTACGCCGCAATATGGCGCGTCTCAAGTTGGAGAAATATCGGCGGCTTGCGGAACCCGGGCAGTTTCTTGGGGACTTTCTCCGATTTTTTTCGCGTTGCCAGGACGAGCTGGTTTCCAGTGACGACTATCAACGCTACGCCGACGAACTCGAGGGCGACCTGCAGGCGGAGCGAAAACAGCTCGACGAAGATACCTATCTCGAGCGCGTCGAAAACGTCGCACTACAGAAAGAAATCGCGCGCGCCTACAAAGCCAGTGAAGAGTTGCTCGCCGACAAGAAATATTTTTCGTTCGGCTCGCTGATTACCTGGACGGTCAAGCTATTGCGCGACGATGCCGCGCTCCGCGAGCGCTTTCAGCTGCGGTACAAACACATTCTGGTGGACGAGTTTCAAGATACGAATATTGCGCAGCTGGAGTTGCTGCTTCTGCTTTCTCCGGAACCGCGCAACATCGTGGTGGTGGGCGACAACGATCAAGCGATTTACCGATTTCGTGGCGCTTCCTTCGGGAGCTTCAAACTTTTTCTGGAGCGTTTTGCCGGCTGGAAAACCGGGCAGGACTCGACGCGATTTCGCGTGACGCTGACGGAAAATTACCGGTCGACGCCGAATATTCTGCGTGTGGCCACGCAGGTGATCGCGCAAAACGAAGTGAGTGCCGACTTCCCGAACAAGGTGCTTTCGCCAACGCGCGAGGAGGGCGAACGCATCCGTGTCGTCGAGCTAGCGACCGAGGACGAGGAAGCTTTGTGGGTGGCCAACGAACTGGAACGCTTGCACCGCGCGGGTAATCCGTGGCGCGATTTTGCGGTGCTCTACCGCCAGCATGCACATCGCGACCGTTTGGTGGAGGAGCTTTCGCTGCGAAACATTCCTTTTGTCATTACCCGGCTTTCGATTCTGGAACATTCGCTTGTGCGCGACGTGCTCGCGTATTTGCGGCTGATCGCCAAGCCCTACGACGACATTGCGTGCGCGCGGGTGCTGGCGGCGCCGGCGTGGCACCTCGAACCGGTTGACCTTGTGCGTTTGGCGGAACGCACGCGAAAGAAACGCGGGACTTCGCTGTACGACGCGCTGCAATCGCCGCAGTCCGAGCTGCCGTTCAATCCGTCGGCCGCAACACTCAGCGAATTGTTGGAATTTGCTTCCGCACAACGAAAAACCATGAAGCGGCGGACGGCCCGTGAAATTCTTGGTGCTCTGACCGAGTGGCTGGAAATTCCGCAGCTCGCCGGCATGCGCGACCGCCGGTACGTAACGCAGCTTGCGCAGTTCTTGAAAGATTGGGAGCCGAAGAGCGACACGCGCTCGCTCCCGGAATTTCTGGAATATCTCGATTATTTCGAGCAGGCGGGTGGCGTGGTTTGCCTGGACGATGACCCACCCGGTGACGCGGTGCAGTTGATGACCGTGCACGGCGCCAAGGGCCTGGAATTCCCGCATGTGTTTTTGCTGCGCGTGAATCACGGCGCGTTTCCTCCCCGCGAACGCTTGCCGCTGTTCGAGTTTCCCGCGAACTTGATGAAAGAGGAATTGCCTGCCGGGCAATTTCACATTCAAGAAGAGCGGCGGCTGTTTTACGTAGCGCTGACGCGGGCCGAGCGCAAGCTGACCATCACCACGCTGACCGAGAAGAAGGGGAAAGTGCCGACCTTCATCGAAGATATTTTGATGGAGCCGTCGGTGAAGCGCCGCGACGTGCTGCAAATTGCGCCGAAGGTGCGCCCCCGGGACGAAGACGCACGCGCCGCCAGTGGCAGGAACAATGGCGCGTCGGCGTTGTTCCCTTCCTTGTCGCAACGGCCGCGGATCTTTTCCAAAATTGCGGATTGGGCTGAGACGTTTCATCCGCCGTCGCCCGAGCCGTTGAAGCTGAGCGCATCGGCGGTCGACAACTACCGGAAGTGCCCGCAGCAATTTCTGTTTGGCCGCGTGTGGTCGCTCAAGGAAGGGCCGCAGGCGACGCTTACCTTCGGAAGCGTGATGCACACAACCATCAAGCGTTTCGTCGATCAATTGCGAAAAGGTGTAAAGCTGCCGTTCGATGAGGTTGCGCGGATTTTCGAGACCGAATGGACCTCCGCTGGATTCGAGGACGACTACCAGGAAGGCGAATATAAGAAGGATGGCATCGAGCAGTTGCGCGCGTTCCACGCCACCTTACTTGAGAATCCCCCCGAAATCCTGGAGCAGGAGAAAGCATTCGAGCTGCCGCTGGAGAATAACGTAATCATAAACGGGCGGATCGATCAGATCAATTCACTCGGCCGCAACGACGTGGAGATCATCGACTATAAAACCGGGAAGTCGCGGAAAGAGGCGGACGCGCGCCGCGACTTGCAACTAAGCATCTACGCAATCGCGGCGAAAGAAATTCTGGAGCTGAACCCAGTGCGGCTGGTTTTTTATTATTTGCAGAACAACCAAACCCAAGTCACCACGCGAACCGCCAAGCAGCTCGATGAGGCGCAGAAGATCGTGCAGGAAGCGGCCGCGGACATTCGCGCGGGTGAATTTTCGCCGAAGCCCGGCTATGCCTGCCGCACCTGCGCTTACGAACCGATTTGTCCGGCCCACGAAGAGGCACTTTCCGTGTGAGGCGCGCCGCAGGACAGCGAAAGGCCCGGAATCGGAATCAACAAAGAGATCGCAAAGACCGGAACACAGGGGTCATAAAACCCTCCCGGCGCATTCGCAAAGGACGACCTTATAAAAAGAAAAGGGCGCTGCGGGTGACACAGCGCTCTTTCCCGTGCGGATACCGAGTGGCTGCTACTTGCCTTTCTTCGGGGGCTTTTCGTCTTTCTTGGGCTTTTTCTTCATCGCGCGTCTCCCTCCACGTCGTTCATTAAGGGAGCTCGCGTTGCCGCGGCCGCCCTCTCTGTTTCGTATACGAGCGGTCGGCGCGGCTGTCAAGAATAATCCGCACAACGGCGAAAAAATCTGCCGGCGAACAAGCAGCCGGCACAAAACCGGCCATCAACGGCTATTGGATTTGCGCGGCCGGAATCTGCCCGGCGTAATAGCCTTCGCGGGTCTTGATGTCCAGACCCTCGCGCTTCACGCGGACTTCGATGGTGTGATACTCGGCGGCAGGATCGGTGCCGCGCGGCACGTAAGCTAAGGTGTACTGGTTTCGAGCCTCTTCGGTCAAGCGTGAGTAAAACTCCTCAAAGCTGTGCTCTTTGGTTGCGTGATAGACCTCGCCGCCAGAATGGTCGGCGTAGCGAATCAGCGGCGAGCGCGTCCGGTCGATCGGAGAAATCTTACGTTCGAGATAGGCGCTGGGAACGGCGATGCTGTAGACCGAGATATTCTCGTGGAGCAGGGCTTTGATGACGTCGTCCGAGCTGACTTTATTGAACTTCTTGCCGCCATCGACGCCGTCGGAGATCAGCAGGATCACCCTACGGCGGCTGCGGGGGCGATCGTGCAGGAGCTGGGCGGCGGCAAAAACGGCATCGTCCAGGGCCTTGGTCGGCTGCCCCTTGATGATTTGCGTCGATTTGTCGATCGAGGACTGGTCAACTACGGAATGGTTGTTGATGGTCGGGCCGCTGAAGGGGCCGCTAGGGGTGCCCACGCTCGGCTCGGTATCGAGACTGGTGCGCTTGAGCTCTTTCACCAAGAGGTCCTGGTCGGCAGTAAAGCCCTTGCCGGGATGAAAAAACTGGTCGAAGCGGCAGACGAAGGCTTCGTCCTCGGTGCTCATGCCGCCGACGATGGCGTCCAGGCTGGCTTGCACCTTTTCGGCGTCCTTATCTTTGAGGTCGTTGTCGATCAGGATGACCATCGAGAGCGGAAACGCTTCGGCGGTGAAGACGTCGATGCGCTGCTCGACGTTGTCCTCGAAAACCCGGAATTCGTCGCGACGCAAGTCAGGCACGAGTTCGCCGGAATGGTCTTTGACCGTGACCGGAAGAATGACCAGGTTGGAATTAACGGTGATTTTCGCCTGCGCGTCGCTCAAGGAAGAAGCGGCGGGTGGGCGCATCGTCGCCCCGGGCAACGAAGACGCCGGCGATTGGACGGACGACTGGGGAGTTTGCGCCGCGAGGTAAACCAAAGGCGCCAGCGATAGGATGACACTGGTTCCAACCGCGATTTTTCGTAGACTTTTCATGGTCCTCAGGCCAAACTTCTTTTGCTTTGATGCCGTTCTGGCGGATTGCGTCACTGCATCCCCCGCGCCGCTTCGCGGCATCCTACGCTAGCGGAAGCATCCCAGCGGCGAGCGACTTCGTGCCGGGCATCTCTGTTCAAGGAAAGTATACATGCGTTCAGTGAAGAAACTGCTGGCGGCAGTGGTCATGTCGCTTTTGGCTGTAGGCCTCTCCGTCGCCCTGGCGATACCGGCTTTGCCGCAAGACCCGCAATCGCAAGGCCCGGTAATCCGAACCCAAGTCAACCTGGTGAACCTGTTCGCGACGGTGCGCGACAAGAACAAGCGCATTGTCACGGACCTCAAGCAGCAAGACTTCAAGCTGCAGGAAGACGGCCAAGATCAGACGATAGCGTTCTTCTCTAAAGAAGTAACGATGCCGATCACCCTGGCGTTGCTTCTGGATACTTCGGGAAGCGAACAATTCATGTTGGGAGCCATTCAGGACATGGGGGGGCGCTTTCTCGACCGTGTTTTGAAGAAGGGCGATGAAGCGCTGCTTATGTCGTTCGATACCGACGTGGATTTGCTGTCGGATTTCACCGATGACCGGGGACAACTGGACCGGGCGATCCGCAAGGCACGAATCAATACGCCGATGAGCGGCGGGATGATCAATCCTGGGCCGGTGCCGACGAGTCATGTGACCGGAACTGCCTTCTACGACGCGGTTTACCTGGCGTGCAACGAGAAACTCACTACGGAAGCGGGACGCAAGGCCATCGTGGTGGTCACCGACGCGCAAGACGAAGGCAGCAAGGTGCGTATCGAGGAGGCCATTGAAGCGGCGCAGCGCACCGACACCGTGATCCACATTTTGCTGGTGGCCGACCCGCACTTCGGCGGAAATCAGGGCGCCGCCAGGAAAATGACCGACGAGACCGGTGGGCGCATGATCGTGGCGAATTCGGAGAAGCATCTGGCCGAAGCGTTCGACCAAATCTCGGAAGAGCTGAGGAGCCAGTACACACTGGGCTACTACCCCACCAATTCTGCGCACGACGGTAAGTTCCGGAAGATTAAGGTGGATATGTCGAACCACGATTACAAGGTGCTGGCGCGCAAAGGCTATTACGCCCCGAGAGGCTGAGTGCAGAACCGGAAGGATGGACGGACATGTCCGTGCATTCTTTGAGCGCTCCCGACACCCCAAGGGGCGCATCTTAGGCAGGGGCCCGTCTTCCCTTTATTTTTTTGGCGTCGTCCTCAATCGAGGCTTATTGGGACGAGCGGGCTCCATTGATTCATTGCAGGAGGTTTAGACGCCGCTTTGCTTCGGCCTAGCCCACCTCGAAGCAGGTCCACAAATTCTTTGCGAACTGTCTAGGGCGACCGCTCCCGAGAGCGGCTGCACCATGCCGACGGAGTCGAAGAGACAGCTAGCCGAGACGTTCCAAAATGGGAAAAGATGGGAGGCCTTGTTACGCACTTCTATTCATATCCACTCTGTAATACTTCCGCTCTTGTCGTATAAAACTCGCTGGAGCTTCAGAATCTGCATTTTTCTGACGGGCGTCCAGATTTCGAATCGCTGGACTGGGAGGGGGATTTCGCGTGACGCGAAGAAATGACGTGGCCGGCATGTTGTTGATGGGAATGACGTTGATTGGCGCGCTTTCGACCGGATGCGATCAGCATGGTCCCGCGAAACCGACCGGGGCGGTGGCCGCGAGCGATGGGGTCACGTTCGACCCGGATGGCACGGCGTACATTAAGCGGGTGGTGCCGATGCCGTCGACGGTGAGTCCGGAGGCGCAGAAGTGGCTGGCGTCTTTGACGCAGAAGAGCAACGCGCCGCAGACCTTGGAACAGCGGCGGGCGGGGACCGATGAGTGGCGGAAGCGGCAGTCGGCCGAGGCGCGGAGACTGTACCCGGTAAATTTGGAAGAGACTACTACGGCGGGAGTGCGCACGGACATTCTTACGCCGCTGGACGCGCCAGCGGCGAACCGTAACCGCGTGCTGATCAATCTTCACGGAGGCGGTTTCAATTCGGATTCAGGGTCGTTAATCGAAGGCGTGCCGATCTGCAATCTGGCGAAGATCAAGGTGGTTTCGGTGTACTACCGGCTGGCGCCGGAGAATCCCTTTCCGGCGGCCGTGGACGATGTGGTCGCGGTTTACAAGGAACTGCTCAAGACCTACAAGCCGCACAGTATCGGGATTTTTGGCACCTCGGCGGGAGCGACGTTGACGGCGGAAGTGGCGGCGCGACTGAAACAGTCGGGAGTCGCGATGCCTGGTGCGCTGGGGATGTTTTCGGTGCATCCGGACTACACAAGGCCGACGGACTCGCAGGAATTGTTCGCGCTGGATGGATTTTCAGGGAGGTTGGAGCCACGCGATCCTAACAAGCCGCCCGAGGATGCCTACGCCGGCAGCACGGACCGCAAGGATCCCGTGCTTTCGCCGCTGTTCGCGGACTTGAAGGGATGGCCGCCGAGTTTGTTGGTGACCAGCACGCGGGATCTGTTGCTGAGCGATACGGCGATGTTTCATCGAGCGTTATTGCGGGCCGGGGATGACGCGCAATTGGTCGTCTACGAAGCGATGCCGCATGCGTTCTGGTATCACTACCAGTTGCCGGAGACCAAAGAAGCGCTGGAAGTGATGACGAAGTTCTTGGACGAGAAGGTTGGGCGATAGATTTTTACTGCATGACTTCACGGTATGGCGAGCGGCCGAAATACTATCGGGCGCATCTCACTTGGGCGACGCATTGGGGAGCAGATTCAGGACGATTTGGAACCACCAGTTGGGTTGGTAGCGGATTTGCACCGGGACGCCGCGCAAAGCGCCCTGCGTGCCGAGCATAAGCGTGAAGTAAACGCGCTTCCCTGTCGTCTGGTGTGAGGAAACGAAATCGACCTGCAGCAGATCTTTGTAGGTCTGCTCGGTCAGCGTCCCGCCTTTTGACGAATTCACTTTTACCGTGAGCGTGTGAATCGGTTCGAGGTGTTCGAGCGTCAGGGTATTCACCTGAGCGTCGTACACGTAGCACAACGACTGTGGAGCCTTGGCGCCCTCTGACGCCGCGTCGGCCAATTGCGAAACGGCGCCGAGAAACTCGCCGGCACGCGGGCAGCCCGGGGCATTTTCCAGGGTGCGCGCTGGAAGTTCCGAGGAGCTGAGCTTTTCCAGCATGATGGGTTCCGCTTCGGAGTATTGGTGGAGGTTGTAGTCTTCGCCCGACGCGAGCGGCACGATCAGGGAGATGGCGCGTCCGGATTCCACGCGGCTGAGGATGCCAATGAATTGATGCTCGCCGCCATTTTTTTCTTTGCGAAGTTCTTCCTGCATCTCGGAGACAGACTTTCCTTTCGAAGATTTCATGAACCCGAAGAAGGCGCTGGCGACCACGTCGTCGGTTTTCGCGGGGTGCATCGCGGGATCTTTGTGCCACACGACTTCGGTGCCGGCGCCCCAGCGGTTGATGGCGCGCGGCGCTTTGGCGGGGTCGGAGCCGAAGAGCACTTGAAGAAGTTCCTGGCGGGGATCGGTCTTGGAGACGCCCATGCGGATGTAGCCGCCGCCGACATCGTCTTTGCCGCCCCAGAAGAACAGGAAACGCACGCGTACGGTCATCACGTAATCGAATTCGCCGACGTCACGCGGGGCGCTGCGCACCCAGCCAAGCGCCTCCACGATCGGAACGCGATCGGCGGTGGTGGTTTTTGCCGACTGCGGGACCAACACGGAGAGCAGGCACAGCAGGATGGGGATTCGATAGGCACCGCTCAGTTGGATAGGAATTCTGCGACGCGGCATTCTGGGGAACGCGTTGTTCACCGCGAGTGAGTGATTGACCGAGTTCGCGGCACCGACTACCATTTGTGTTTCAAACTCCATCGTGGACGGTCAACTCATAGCGCATTACCGGATTCTCCGCAAGATTGGTGGCGGAGGTATGGGTGTCGTCTATGAAGCCGAGGATACCAAGCTGGGACGTCGCGTCGCGCTGAAGTTTTTGCCGCCGGAGACCGATCGCGACGTCACTGCGCTGGAACGATTTCTGCGCGAGGCGCGGGCGGCTTCGGCTCTCAATCACTCGGGAATCTGCACCATCCACGCAATCGAAGAAAACGGCGGACGGACGTTCATCGCGATGGAACTGTTGGAAGGCCAGCCGCTGGACAAGCTGCTGGCGGCGGGTTCGTTACCCATTTCGCGGACGATCGAGATCGGCATCCAGCTGGCGGACGCGCTGGATGCGGCGCACAAGAAAGGGATCGTGCACCGCGACATCAAGCCAGGCAACATTTTTGTGACCGAGCGCGGCACCGCCAAGATTCTGGATTTCGGCTTGGCGAAACTCTTGAAAACCAGGGACGACAGTGGCGAGGGCGAGACCATCGGGGATTCGACAAATCTTCTGACGAGTCCCGGGATGGCGGTGGGCACCATCGCGTATATGTCTCCGGAACAAGCGCGTGGCGAGGAACTGGATGCACGCAGCGACCTGTTTTCGCTAGGCGCGGTGTTCTACCAGATGGTGACCGGCAAGCTGCCTTTTCCCGGCTCGACCAGCGCCGTCGTTTTCGACAACATTCTGCACCACGCGCCGGTGGCTCCGGTGACGCTGAATCCGGCGGTGCCTGCGGAATTCGAACGCATCTTGAACAAAGCGCTGGAGAAGGATCGCGACGTCCGCTACCAGGTGGCCGCGGAGCTTCGCGCCGACCTCAAGCGGCTGCAACGCGAGTCGGACTCGGGACGCACAGCACCTGCGGAGGCATCCACGGCGCGGCGAGCGGCGGCGACCGAAAGCGGACTTCTGCCAGGAGAAGGAGCGTCGGCCACGCCAAAGTCCAGCGGGTCGGTTCTCGTGCAGGCCGCCCGCCAAAACAAACTGGGCGCGGGCTTGACCATCGCGCTGGTCGCGATCGTCGGAGCGGCTGCTGCCTTCGGCATCTATTCTTTTTTGAAGAGCGAGCATCACGTACCGTTCGAACATTTTTCCATCGAAAACCTGACCAACAATGGCCACGTTTCATTGGCAGCGCTTTCGCCCGACGGCAAGTATCTCCTTCACGTGCGTGACGAGGGTGGACTGCAATCGCTTTGGCTTCGGCATATCCCCACTGGCAGCAACACGCAAATCGTTCCGCCTGCAGCGACGCGCTACTCAGGGCTCACTTTCTCACCGGACGCGAACTACATTTACTGCGTCCGCCGCGACGAGTCCGAGCACACCATTGCGGCGTTGTACTCCGCACCGATGCTGGGAGGAACACCGCGCTTGCTGGTTCGCGACGTCGACAGCCCCATCACGTTTTCGCCCGACGGCAAACGTTTCGCGTATCTCCGGGAACATCACGACACCCCCAATTTCGATCTTTTCTTGGTGAACAGCGACGGCTCCCCGGATCGCACGCTAATGAGTAATACCATGCTGGCCACCGACAGCGACGTACCCGTGTGGCTGCCGACCGGCAAGACCATCGTCATCCCCATCGTGCAGACCACGCAAGATTCGCTGGGCGGCCTGATGGCCGTGGACGTGGCCACTGCCAAGCGTGAGGAAGTCGCCCTGAGTCCCCAGCGCATCTATTACGAGCCGACATGGATGCCCGGGACCGATTCCCTGCTCGTGTCCACGGTCTCGGTAGAACGTGGCTTGCAGCAGAGACAATTGGGCTTCGTGAGTTATCCCAAGGGTGAATTTCGGCCGCTAACCACCGATACCAACGACTACTTCCACCCCAGCGTTTCCGTCGACGGCAAGATCATCGCCGCCGAAAAGATCCAGTCTGTTTTCGCACTGAGCGTAGCGCCCGCCGCCAAGCCCGACGAGTTGCAAGCCGTCCCATTGATGTCGCACCAACCGATCTACCGCTGGAACTGGATGCCCGACGGGAAACTCATCATTCCGCAAGGCGATGTAATTCGGCTTGTGAGTCCCGCAGGTGGCGAATCGGTTTTGCTGTCCGATGACAAACGGATCCCCGCGGAAGCCGTCTCTTGCGGGAAGTACGTTGTGTTCCGTGCGATCCCCAGAACCGGCGGCGCCTCCGTTAATTTGTGGAGAGTGGACACAACGGGGGTCACGCAACTCACGTTTGGACGGAACGAGCAGTCGCCGCAATGCTCGCCCGACGGCAAGTGGATCTATTACCTCGCGCCTCGAGAAAATCAGTCGTTGAAGCGCGTTCCCGTCGAGGGCGGATCCGCGGAAACGGTCATCGAAGATCCCTCCTCCGGATACAGCCTTTCACCAGACGGCAAACTCGTGTCCACGCTCGATATTCGCGAGCTCGATCACAAGCTCGTGCTGAACATTTTCAGCATCGCGGACAAGAAGACGACGTATCACAACATCGACCCGCGGGCATCGGATCCGGTGCGATTTGCGCCGGAAGGCAACGCGGTCGTCTACAAAGTCCGCGAGAAGGGCGTCGACAATCTGTGGCTGCAGCCGCTGAATGGCTCCGCCTACCGGCAGCTGACGCACTTCACCGCCGAGCGCATCTCCATGTACGAGTTCTCCGCAGACGGCTCGCAGATCGCCATCGAGCGCGGCCACAACGAGTCCGATGCCGTGCTGCTGCGCGACACCACCAAGTAACCAAGCTGACTCGAAGTCGCTCCCACCACAACCAAAAGCCCCCCTGCGAACGGCGCAGACGAAAGCCTTGATCGCGGGGCATGCGTTGAGATTTTGACAATCGCGATGATTGCCCTCGCCGGTAGTGCCGTTGGAGTGACAGTCGTTGTTTAGTGAAAATGAAGATCGTTGATTGGCGCGAACGACGGAGACGAATTACTTCGACTCACCTGAAGGCGCCGCGACCGGCGACGTATTGGCGTTGGCCTTAGCAAAATACCCGCGGCGCGCCCTCACCTGATAACCCTTGTGTTCCGGCACATCGATGCGAATCTTGTGGTACCTGCCGTCAAGAATGGAATTCGTCGGAATGTAAGCGATCGAATACTGATTGCGCAGCTCGTCCCCGATATCCTGGAACGACTGATCGAGATCGTCCACGTGATACGGGAAGAACGCCCGCCCGCCGGTTTCCTCTGCCAAATCGGCGAGTATCTGGTCGCCTTCGGTAAGATGCGTCTTACGATCGGCCAATTTATACGGGTCGGTCTGCGACAACTGGATCCACTGCGTGCTGGTGCTGATCGTGTAGATGACCACGCTGTAGCGTTGCGCCATCTCGATGGCCTCGGCGCGCGTGTGCGTCGAAAGATTGTCATCGCCGTCGCTGATCACGATCATCACGCGACGCACCACGTCCGGCTGATCGCCTGGAGGTCGGGGAGGATGGCTAAGTTCCTTCTCGCAGGCGGCGTAGATCGCGTCGTACACCGCCGTGCCGCCGCCGGCGCGGGTTTTAACGATCTCGTCGCGCAGCCGCCCGGCATCGTCGGTGAACGCTTGCAGGACGCTAGGCTCGTCGTCAAAGGTCATGACGAAAGCTTGATCTTTGTTGCGGCGTAGAACGGAGAAGAGGAAGGACGTGGCGGCGTCCTGCTCGAACTTCAGGCGGTCGCGGATGCTGTTGGAAGTGTCCATCAACAGGCCGATGCGCAACGGGAGATCGGTCTGTTTGCTGAAATAGCGAATGGACTGAGGAGTCTTGTCGTCCCAAATCTTGAAATCGTCTTTTTCAAGATCGGGAACGAGTTTATTGCGGCGGTTCAAGACGGTGAAGAGAACGTCCACCAGGCTCACCGTCTGGGTGATCCTGCCCGGATTTTGCCCCGCGGGTCCTGAAGGCGGCGGTGTCTGCGGTGACGGGGCTTCCGGTTGTTGCGTCCCGGACGTCGGGGTGGATTGCTGCGCGCGGTCGCTGGCGGAGGTGACGAGCAGCGTCATCGCCAACAGAACCGATATCCATAGAGGTCGCATGTGGATTTGATTATAGGTAGTTGGCAAGCGCAGCGTCAATTCCTTGCGCATCGTGGCCTGCCGCGGCGGCGAGCTCGCGCAGGAAGGTGCGCAAAGCGTGCGGCAGTGGAGCGCGCAGGTCGATCCAGACGCCGCTGCGCGGGTGCGCGAATCCAAGTTTTGCAGCGTGAAGGAAATTGCGGCCGAGCGCCGGCAACACCGTTTTGCCGGCGTGAAGTTGCGGCGCCGCACCGTAGAGCGTGTCCCCAACGACGGGATGATGCAGCGCCGAGAAGTGTACGCGAATTTGATGCGTCCGCCCGGTGTGCAGCTGGACCTCGACCACCGTGGTCGCGTCGATGCGCGCAAGAACTCGCCAATCGGTGCGCGCCTCGCGGGCGTCGGCTAGAACCGCTGTGCGCCTCGCGGTCATGCGAACCCGGCGCTTGGGATCGCGGCCTATGGCAAACTCGATGCGGCCGCTGCCTTCGTTCAGCAAGCCTTCGACCAGGGCGATGTACGTTTTCTTGACAGTGCGTTGGCGAAACGCTTCGCCGAGTTTTGCGTGAGCCGTGTCATTCTTGGCGACGAGGATGATGCCCGACGTGTCCTTGTCGAGGCGATGCACGATTCCGGGACGCAACACGTCGCCGCCTTGCGACAAGCTCTGCCCGCGGCCCAGTAACGCGTTCACCAGCGTGCCGCGCGGATTTCCCGCGCCCGCGTGAACGATCATCCCCGCCGGCTTGTTCACCGCAACTACATCGTCGTCTTCGTAAAGGACCTCGAGTGGGATGGATTCCGCTTCCGCCCGCATGGGTGGCCGGGGCTGCACTTCCACGGTGACGCGCTCTCCGCCGTGCAGGCGATGCGAGCCTTTGGCAGCGCGGCCATCCAGAAGAATCAGCGTGGCTTCGATCAACTCCTGCACGCGAGTGCGGCTAAGGTCCGGACAATGCGAGGTGACGATGCGGTCGAGGCGCTCGCCGGCTTCTTCGGGAAGGACAACGAAGTCGTGCTTCATTTTGTGCGCAGCGGCGGCGTCAACCGGCTTCGTGTTCCGAAACTTCGGGCGCGTGATGTTTGGCGCCAAACAGCACGTCCAGAATGATGAGCGCGGCGCCGATAGCGATGGCCGAGTCGGCCACGTTAAACGCCGGATAGTGGTAGCTGCCGAAACGCACTTCGAAAAAATCGGTAACCGCGCCGTGGAAGATGCGGTCGGTGACGTTGCCCGCTGCGCCGCCTAGCAGCAGAGCGAGCCCTGCCGCGGTCAAGGTGCCGCCGCTGTGCCCGGCAGCGAAAAGCCACGCGAGCGCGCAAATGACCACGACGGAGCCTCCGATCAAAAAAACGCGCGTCCATGGAGAAGACGAATCCGCCAGCACCCCAAACGCGATGCCCGGATTGCTGCTGTGCACCAGGTAAATGAAATTATGAATCAGTTCGCGGCGCCACCCTTCAAAGGTTTGCGTCTCGAACCACGCCTTGGTCCCGCGGTCGAGCAGCACAATCCCCAGCGTGAGCCACAACCATCGCAATCGTTTTGGAATAATCAAAGCCACCGCACCCTCACGAATCCTCTTCAAGAAACCGTACTCCGCAGCAACTGGTAGCGCCGGCCTGCCCTGAGCTTCGAAGGGCTTCCTGCCGGCCCCGCCAAGTGTCCGGCACCCCGCTCGCTGCAAGGCACCGTAATCCGCCAAGACCGTAATCGTAAAGACCGTAATCCGAAAGAAAAATTACCAGCGCTACCTTGCCTGTCTTCCCGAGGCGATCCGATAAGGATCCCCGAAGGACCTCAACGCCGACCAGCCCAACCAAAGCCAACAGCCGTCGCTAAAAGCCATCACCGCAAGAAATCCGTCACCAACACCACGACCCAAAGTCAACGACCGCCGCCCGAACTCAGCTCCGCGTCGCCGCTTCTTCGGTTGCCCCTTCAATTTCGGCGAGAGCTTCGGAGCAGCGCTCGCATATCGTCGGGTAGCGCTTGTTTTCGCCGACGTGAGTAGAGTAATTCCAGCAGCGGTCGCACTTGGTCCCGTCGGCCTTCTGTACGGTCACTTCCAACCCGGGGATCGCCTCAGAGCGATAGTCCCCTGTTCCCGCCGTAAGAAAATCCACTTGGGAAACGATGAATAGGCCTGGGAGAAGCGGAAGATATTGCTTCAGCTTGGCTTTGAGTTCGAGCTCGGCGTTGAGCAAAACCTTGGCCTCCAGGCCGGAATTAATTTTCTTTTCGTTGCGCGCGGTTTCCAGCGCTTTCAGCACTTCGCCGCGCACTTTCGAGAGCAGCTCCCACAGCGCCACCTGCTTCGGCGCAATGTCCGTGCGCAGCTCCTGCTCTTCGCTGAACAGCGCCATGTGCACGCTTTCGTATTCGCCCGCCGTCTTCGGTAGATATCTCCAGATTTCCTCGGCGGTGAAAACCAGGATCGGCGCGATCAGGCGAACCAGCGCGCTGGTGATTTTCCAGACCGCGGTCTGCGCGGATCGCCGTGATTTGCTCTTCGCGGCCTTGGTATACAGCCGGTCCTTCAAGACGTCGTAGTAAAACGAACTGAGATCCACGACGCAGAAATCGTGGACGGCATGATACACGCGATGAAAATCGTAGCCCGCATACCATTCGCGGCACCGTTTCACTAAATCGGCGGTGCGCTCCAGCATCCAGCGATCCATTTCGTCGAGCTGATCGTGGGGCACCTGGTCGCGCGCGGGGTCGAAGTCTGCTAGGTTGCTGAGACCGTACCGGAACGTATTGCGAATCTTGCGGTACGCTTCGCTGAGCTGGGTCATCACCCGCTCGCTCATCTTCACGTCGGCTTGATATTCCACCGACGCAACCCACAACCGCAGCAGGTCGGCGCCCCATCGTTCACAGATTTCCGCCGGATACAGCGTGTTGCCCAGCGACTTCGACATCGGCTGGCCTTTTTCATCCAGCGTCCAGCCGTGCGTAACCACGCCCTTGTACGGAGGATTGCCGCGGATGCCGATGCCGATCAACAACGAGCTGTGAAACCAGCCGCGATATTGGTCCGGGCCTTCCAGATAAACATCCGCCGGCCACTCGTTCCCCTTCAGCACCGCAAGGTGCGAAGACCCCGAATCGAACCACACGTCGAGAATGTCGTTTTCCTTGCGCCATTTTGTCGCCCCACACGAGCATTTCGTTCCTGCGGGTAAAAGCGTCTCGGCCGAGTGCTTGTACCAGGCGTCTGCGCCTTCTTTCTCAAACCACTTCACGACGTTGCGTAGCGCCTTGAAGTCTTCCAGCCGGGTCCCGCACGCATCGCAATAGAAAACGATGATCGGCACGCCCCAAAAACGCTGTCGCGAAACGCACCAGTCCGGCCGCTCCGCGATCATTTCATACATGCGGTCTTCACCCCACGAGGGGATCCACTTCACGCCGCGAATCTTCTCTAGTGTTTCCTTCCGCAGCGATTCCTTCGCGCCGTGCGCCACTTGATCCATTCCGATGAACCACTGTTCGGTGGCGCGAAAAATCACTGGGTTGTGGCAGCGCCAGCAATGCGGATAGCTGTGCTTGTATTCGTGATGACCGAGCAATGCGCCGCGATCTGCGAGCAATTTCACGATGATCGGGTTCGCCGTGAAAACGTCTTTGCCTTTGTACTCGGGCAAGCCTTCCAGGTAAACGCCGCGGTCGTTCAGAGGCGCGGCGACCTCCAGCCCGTACCTCTGCCCGGTGTTGAAGTCGTCTACGCCGTGGCCCGGAGCGGTGTGCACGATGCCGCTGCCTTGATCGAGCGTGACGTAGGTGGCCAGCACCCCCGGCACCTGCATTGGCAAAAACGGATGCTGGAACTTCATGCCCTCGAAATCGCGTCCCTTGTAGGTCGCGCGAACACGCGCGTCCGCAATGCCGCACTCCGCCTGCAACGCGGCAACGCGGTCCGCGGCAAGCAGCAGCGCACCTTTTTCGGTATCCACCACGGCGTAGTCGAAATCAGGATGAAACGCGAGCGCCCGGTTGTGAGGAATCGTCCAAGGAGTAGTGGTCCAGATGACCGCGCCGACATCCCCGCCCAATTTCGCGACCCCGCTGCCACTGCCCCCGACCACCGCAAATTTCACCCAGATCGACGGGCTGACATGATCCCCATACTCTACTTCCGCTTCCGCCAGCGCCGTCGAATCGAACAGGCACCAGTACACCGGCTTGCGCCCGCGATAGACGTAGCCCTTCTCCATGAAATCCAGGAACGCCCCCGCAATGACTGCCTCGTAAGCGAAATTCATGGTCAAATACGGGTCGTTCCATCGCCCGAAGATGCCCAGCCGCTTGAAGTCCTTCTTGTGCTGCTCGACATAGCGCGCCGCAAACTCCCGGCACAAACTGCGGAACTCCGCCGGCGGCACCTTCTCTTTTCCGCCGAGTTCCTTCTCTACTTTCGTTTCGATCGGCAAGCCATGGCAATCCCACCCGGGCACGTACGGCGCGTAGTGACCCGCCATGCTCTTGGTCTTGACGACCAAATCTTTTAGAATTTTATTCAACCCCGTGCCTAGATGAATTTCGCCCGTTGGATAGGGCGGCCCGTCGTGAAGCACAAAAAGCGGTTTCCCTTTACGCACCTCCAGAATGCGCTCGTAAAGACGCGCGTCTTCCCACGCCGCAAGCTGCTTCGGCTCGTTTTGCGGAAGGCCGGCCTTCATGGGGAACTCGGTTTTTGGCAGATTCAGTGTTTTCTTTATTTCGAGTGGCTCGGCCATGGATCGATCGGATCGATTCCCTTCTAATCCCGTCATTTCCCTCAAGTACCCTCGGATGTTAGGAGGGGGAAACATCGGAAACCTGCGTAAATACGTATGGTACAATGAACGGCAAGCAGGTGTCAGCCCGGTGCGGGGTGCAACCAATCCGGCACCGTCAGAATCGTACCTGCGTTAGCCACCTAAATGGGGATATCCGCGTCTATTGAGGTAGGGGTGAGTTAGGGGAACACGTGCCGAGCAACTTCATCGACCTTTTGCCGCCAGATATGAGCAAGCCGGGCGCGCCGAATTCCAACGCGCAGCCCTCCGTCCCCGTACCCGCCTCCGCTATGCCGAAATTCGAGACTCCAGACCGCGTCGTCACCGACGGCTTCTGGTCCAACCTCAAGCAGTTTCTCACCGAGAAGCCCATCAAGGTGAATCCGAACGTCCACTCCACCCTCATGCCCGACCAGTATGGTGGCGGCTTTAACGAAAACCTCAAAGACTTCTTCAGTTCGCGGCCGGTGCCCAAGGGTCCGATGAACAGCCGTTTGGCTGTGAATTGGGGAGCCAATTTTGGCGGTTTCGGCTATCGTATCAAGGAATTCTTTTCGCCCTCCAAGCAGCCGCCACTTCCTCCGGGAATTCAGCCGGTAAAGGTGAAAGAAATCTGGACGAAGGATGAGAACTTCGGCTGGACGCAAATCACCGCATTCGGCCTGCACATTCTAATCGTCGCCTTGCTCGTGGTGCCCTTGATTTGGTGGAAGGAACAGCCCACCGCGGCGAAAAACAAGCTTGATGTCACTCCCCTGGACATTTCGCCGTACATGGCGAAGCTCCCGGCCGGGGCCACAAAGGCAGGCGGTGGTGGCGGCGCCAACGATCACACGCTGACTCCTCCGAACAAAGGCAAGCCGCCCAAGTTCAAGTGGACGCAGTTTACGCCGCCGCAGATTAAGATTCAGAACGAGCATCCCAAGCTCGCCATGGACCCCTCGCTGCTGGGTCCTCCCGACCTTAAGATTAATGGTCCTAATGGGCTCGGTGATCCGTTGGCCAATGCGCTCTCCGATTCTCTCGGCCACGGCAACGGCACCGGCATCGGCAGCGGCTCAGGCGGCGGTCTGGGTCCCGGAGAAGGCGGCGGCACCGGTGGCGGCGCGTTTCGCGCAGGCGTTAACGGCGTCGGTATCCCGGTGTGCCTGTATTGCCCGATTCCCCAATACTCCGACGAAGCCCGCAAGGCCAAATATCAAGGTACCGTCGTTTTGCAGGTGACCATCACCACCGACGGTCGCGCCGTCAACATCTCTGTCGTAAAGGGTCCTGGTCTGGGCCTCGAAGAAAAAGCAATTGAGGCCGTGAAAGGTTGGAAATTCAAAGCCGCAGTCGGACCCAGCGGCAAACCGGTGGCGACGATCGTCCCGATCGAAGTGACCTTCCGACTCTATTAGTGAGTGCGGGTCCACGCCAGGTTAACCTTTGCGGGGCGTTTATGCGGACAGTTGCCATCCCCGGTTGCCGCTCGACCATTTCCGTATGATTTACTTTGAGTAGCTAGTTCTGGAATGGTCGAAAATCCGAGCAACGCAAGTCGATTTAGTTGGCGGCTGCCGTCAATTGCGGCGTTGGTTGCGTTTGTCGTATTTATTTCACTCGCGGTCTGCCAATCAGACACCGCCCTTTTCATATATCTTTTTCTGGTCGGACCCATTCTGATACTGGTCAGCATTTCGTTGACGGCATACGTTGCGATGAGCAAATCTCGTCCAAAGCGTTTGACGGTGCTGTCAGCGTTGGCAATCATTTGGGTGCTGACACCGCTTCTGTTCCTCGTCCACCTCAGATACCAATTCGCGATCCGGACCACCGCCAGATGGTTGGCATGGTCTCGCGACTACAAGGGAAAGCTTCTCGCCCAGCCAGCTTCGGCAAATGGTGATCTGAGGCATGTGGAATGGGATAGCTGGGGCTGGGCTGGAAATAACACAGTCGTTTTCCTCGTCTTTGACCCGAGCGACTCGCTTTCCGCCGCTGCCGTAAACGACCGTCCCGGAAAATACGCTGGTATCCCCTGTGAAGTTCCGTCTGTGGGTCGTTTGGAAAGTAATTGGTACACCGTCGTGTTCTACACCGATCAAAACTGGGGCGAGTGCAAATAGAAAACTTCGCTGGCGATTTTCACATCCCATCTGATAAACGCGGAATCCGGCCAAGTGGAACCCGCCCAAAACCACTTCTCGGATTACTTAGCAAGTGTTGAGGCTGGCGAACAGATTTGGTTACTGTGTAGGACGAATTGCAGATTTAGTGGCCGATGGGGCTTGTTTCTTCAAATTTCTCCAGTGCGGGTCTCCAGACGCTCTCCGCCGTCGCGCCGTTCGGCGCGGGAGTGCGAAACGTCCGTCACAAAAAATACCAAGCGATTGCGCCTTCCACAGCGTAGGTGTGCACGCAGTGTCGCTATTGGATGGCCGCATCCGCCGCCAATGAAATGCAGGCGGCGTTGAACTGCGCTGATGTTCAATTTCTACGCGAGTTACCGGGCCACGCTGCCCTGGCCAAACCCAATTCCAATGCAGTTGGTGAAACTCAACATCGGCTTCTTCCCCAAGCCATAAAGCCAATCTGCTACGATGAGGCCATGAAAAAAGCGTCCCCGCTTATCTTCGTCCTGCTGCTGTGTTCGCTCTGTGCGGCGCGTCCTGCCGGCGCGCAAGCCGCGAGTGGGTCCCTCGGTTTCATCGCGCGTATCTCGCCTACGGCTGCGCGCCCGGAGCCGGTCCGGCAGTTCACTTTTTACGTGCTCACGAAAAGCTACGCCGACATCTGTAAAGACGTCGAGGCACAGGACGCCCCTCCTAACCGCGAAAAATTCATCAGCGACCTCAAAGTTTCACCCGAACTCAAGGAATGGCTGAAGGCTCACGACGTGCTCGATCTCACCTCGCCGAATCTCGATAAGTCGCTCACTCCGGACGAAATCCTGCACGTCCCTGAATTCTTGATGGCGTATCAGCGAACCAACAGCGGCGGCGTTACCAGCGGTATCCCCAAACCCAAATATGTCGACGCGGACAAGACCGACCATCCCGACCGCTATCAAAAACAGCACGACCAGTACTTCACGGCGCTGAAAAAGTTTATTCAGACGCATCCGGAGTCCATGAGCGGAATGGAGCTCGAACTGTCCGGCGTGAACCCTCAGGCTAAGTGGGCGCAACTTCAGTCCGAACAAAAACGACGCGTGTTACGCGTTGCTCCCGAGCTCGCGCAGACGAAATATCTGGCGGCGCAGACCGACACCGACCTCGATGGACACGCCTCGGTCACCAATTTGCCCGCCGGCCACTACTGGCTCAGCACGCTAAACCTGGATGCGGGAGCCGGCGACGTGCGTTTGAAATGGGATGTCCCCATAGCGATACAAGCCGGACGCGACACGCGAATCGAGCTAACCAATCTGAACGCCACCGACGCGCACGGTTCCACGCCCTAATCCGCGCCAGGCGCCGCCTTCATGGGTACACCCCTTTTTTGGATCGGGTTCAACGTTTTCGTGCTGGCGTCGGTTGCGCTGGACCTTGGCGTCTTCAATCGCCGTCTGCACAAGGTCGGGTTGCGTGAGGCGTTCCGTTCGACGGCGCTGTGGATCGCGTTGTCGGTGCTCTTCGGTCTCGGAATCTGGCGCTTCTCGGGTTATCAGCACGCGATCGAGTTTTTTACGGGTTATCTGATTGAGAAGGCGCTGAGCGTCGATAACCTGTTTCTCTTCCTGGTGATTTTCCGCACCTTCGCGATCGACGAACGATTTCAGCACCGCATGCTGGAATGGGGAATCATCGGAGCGCTGGTCATGCGCGGCATCATGATCTTCGCCGGCGCGGAATTGATCGAGAAGTTTTCCTGGATCATGTACATATTCGGCGCGTTTCTGGTTTACGCCGGAATTCACATGCTCTTCGCCAAGAAAGAGAATATTCGGCCGGAACAAAGCGCTTTCTTTGGGTTCGCCAACCGCCACCTGCGCCTGACTCGCGATTATGGTGGCGAACATTTCTTCGTGCGCAAGGAAGGAAAGCTTTTCGCCACCCCACTCTTCCTGGTGTTGCTGGTCGTGGAGATTACCGACGTGACCTTGGCCATAGATTCCATTCCGGCCATTTTCGGAATCACGCGCGATCCGTTTATCGTCTACACGTCGAATGTTTTCGCGATTTTGGGCCTTCGTGCTATGTATTTCTTATTGGCGGGATTTCTGAACCGGCTGCGTTTTCTGACCGTGGGGCTTGCGTTCGTGTTGTCGTTCATCGGCGGGAAAATGATCGTGGAGCCTTGGGTGCACATAGCGGATCACATTTCCCTGCTGGTGGTGGCGGGAATTCTGCTGGTGGCGATCGTGGCTTCCCTGTTGTTTCCACAGCGCCTGACGCATGCAAAGGCTTCGTAGCGCCGTCATCCTGCCGGCTCTTTGGCGCCTGGCGTACGCATCGGAAAACCGCCGGCAGGATGCCGGCGCCACCCGTCGAGGCTACTCATTTGAGCCGGCGGATTCGCGATCGCGGCTTATTCTTCCTCGAACATTACTTCGTCGATGTAGCACCACATCCAGTTTTCGCCGGGCTCGAGGGAGCGGATGATGGGGTGCTTGACGGCGTGAAAATGCTTGGTGGCGTGCTTGTTCTTGGAACTGTCGCAGCATCCGACATGCCCGCAGGTCAAACACAGGCGCAGATGGACCCAGGTGTCACCCATCTTCATGCATTCTTCGCAGCCCTTGGTCTTAGGCTTCACCGGACGAATTTGATCGGTATGCGTACAGACTTCAGCCACGTGACGCCTCCGCCGCGCTCATGGCGCGGGTTTAATGGGAATTCTTACTTCAAAACGCGTGTCGCCGGGCACGGACTTGACCGTGATCAGGCCCTTGATTTTCTTGATGATGCGATAGGCGATGTCGAGGCCGAGACCGGTTCCTTCACCGACTCCTTTGGTGGTGAAAAATGGCTCGAAGATTTTCGACTGAATTTCGTCAGGGATGCCCGGGCCATTGTCGGCAATTTCGACCCGGACGTAGTCGTTGTCGCGGATCGCGCGAATGCCGAGTTTGCCGCCGTTTTTCATGACATCGGCGGCGTTGTCGATCAGATTGGTCCACACCTGGTTCAACTCGCTGCCGTACGCCATCACTTTCGGGAGATCGGGAGCATAGTCGCGCGTCACGGTGATACTACGCTTAAGCTTGTGGTGCATGATCGTCAGCGTCGTGTCCAGGCTCTCGGTGATGTCCACTTCCTGCATGGACGCCTGATCCATATAGGAATATTCCTTAATCGCACGGACAAGATCGGAAATGCGCGCGGTGCTGTGATCAAGCTCGTTGGCAATGCGATCCATTTCCAGGAGTGTGGCGAAGCGCGTAAGCTCCGGTCCGACCGATTTTCCCGCGGCGCTCGCTAACGTCTCTAGATTCGCGTCGGTAAGATTCGCTTCCGCCAGGAGAGGGCCAAGTTGCCAGGCGTCCTTCACATTTCGGGCTTCGAGCCAGCTCTGAATGGCTTCTTCCCGCTCGACGCGGGCGAACTCGTCCTTGTACTGCGCGGGCTTGAGCGAGGCGCGAATCGTTTCCTCGCGCTCCGCGAGTGCAGTGCAGTCGTCAGGGCCAATCGCAGAGGCTCGGACCGCTTCGCGCAGTCGCGCAAGACACTCGCGCAGCGTGCTTGCCGAGCGGCGCGCCGCTGCGGATGGATTGTTCAGCTCGTGAGCGAGCCCGGCGGAGAGCTTCCCGAGCGCCGCAAGCTTCTGGCTCTGCTGTTCCTCTTGCGTGTAGGTACGCACGCGATCGGTAAGCATGCCCACCAGGCGTTGCGAAAGCTCCGGCAAATGCTGCAAGAGCTCGCCAAACTTGGTATGGGAATAGGCGAGCCCCCAGGTCGGCAGGGTGGCCCGGATGGTCAGCTTGTAGTTCTTCAACCGGGAAAAGGGCAGAAGTCCGGTGACCGTTGGCGCCTCGATGGTGATCACCGGCGCGTCGCCGCCGCGTTCGCTGCGGCCGCGGATCTCGCCTTCCAGGAGAACGAACATCAATTTGGCCGGCGTGCCCTCTTGCATCATCACTTCGCCGGGTTCGAAACGGAACTCGTGGGTTCGTTCGACGAACCAGTCGAGATCGGCCTGCGGCAGATCGGTGAAAATGGCTACTTTGCGAAGCGCCGTGGAGATGGTCGCTTTATCCGATGGATTGCTTGGAGGCTTTAACGTGCCGTACAGATCTGCGGTCTCGTCTGACATATCGGTCATTCGTTTGTCACTCTCAAGCCGACCCTGCAACCGGGGAACCGCGGCAAACGCGTCACTGTACCTTGGCCAAATACTGATGCATGAATTGCACGACCACCGCGCCCTCGCCGACGCCGGAAGCCACGCGCTTGACCGAACCGTGACGCACATCGCCGACCACAAAAATTCCTGGCACGTTCGTCTCCAGTAGACCCGGATCGCGATCCAAGGTCCAGGTATTTGGCCTCTTCCCGTCACGCAACAGATCCGGGCCGGAAAGGATGAACCCGCGGTCGTCGCGCTCGATCAAGTCGCCCAACCATTCGGTGCGCGGCTGCGCGCCGATAAAAATGAACAGGCTGCTGGCCGCAAGTTTTTCTGGCCTGGCGACCGAGCCGCGACAAATCGTAATGGCGTCCAGACGCGCGTCGCCGTGAACTTCGGTGACCACGGTCTGCAGCCAAACCTCGATGTTGGGAGTTTTCTCAATCTGTTCGATCAGGTAGTGCGACATGGTACTCGCGAGCGATTCGCCGCGCACCAGCATGATGACCTTGCCGGCGAATTTAGAGAAGTGCATGGCTGCCTGGCCGGCGGAGTTGGCGCCCCCGATAATGTATACGGTCTCGCCTTTACAGGACATCGCTTCGGAAGTTCCGCCGCCGTAGTAGACGCCGGCACCCTGAAAACGCTCGATGCCGGGAATATCCAAGCTTCGCCATTGAACGCCCATCGCCAGAAGCAGCGCGTGGCAAGAAATCTCGACACCGTCGCCGAGTTTGAGGAAACGATACGGCCCGTCGACGCGCACGCTCATGGCCACTTGCGGGGAAAGAATTTCCACATCGAAGCGCCGTGCCTGCGCCACGGCGCGCCGCGCAAGATCGCTGCCGCTGAGCCCCGCCGGAAACCCGAGATAGTTTTCAATGCGCGAGCTCAGGCCGGCCTGGCCGCCGGGCGCTTCGCGTTCGATCATCACCGTGCGCAAGCCTTCGGAAGCGCCGTACACGGCTGCCGCGAGACCCGCCGGGCCACCGCCAACGATAGCGAGGTCGTAGAAGTTTGTCTGCGCGTGAGTCTGTAGACCGATTTTATCTGCGATGGCTTGTTGCGAAGGTTCGGGGATGCGCTGGCCATCCGGAAACAAAATGAGAGGCAACTTTTCCAATTCGGGCCCCAGGGATTCGATCAGGCGGCGAACCTCCGGATCGGTCGCGGCCAACTCCACATCAATCCACTGGTAGGGCACCTGGTTGCGCGCCATGAAATCCCGCAGATCGTAGGAACGCGAAGACCAGCGCGTACCGAGGACGCGGATGCCTTCGTAGGGAGGACGGAATTGCGCCGACCAATCGTGGAGCAGATCGTCGAGCGCCGGGAAAAGCTTTTCCTCCGGAGGATCCCACGGTTTCATCAGGTAGTAGTGAATTTTGGCTTCGTTGATGGCATCGATAGCGGCGTTGGTGTCGGCGTAGGCGGTCAGCAACGCTCGCTTGGCCTGGGGGTGAATATCCATGGCTTCGGCCAAAAACCCCACACCGTCCATGCTCGGCATGCGTTGATCGGCAAGAAGCAAGGCTACTGGATTGTTTCGCGCTTTGAGTTCACGCAGGGTGGCCAAACCGGCGCTGCCAGAATCGGCGTGCATGACGCGGTACTTCTGCGCGTAATGGCTGCGCAGGTCGCGCTCGATCGCGCGGAGCACCTCGGGATCGTCATCGACGGTTAACAGGACAGGCTTCGGCATATCCTTCGGATGAAAGAACCTGCGTTTCGGTTACGCGATTTCGCCGCGCTTGTTCTGGCTCCCTCACGCTACAATTCCTCCGTCGTTATGTCCAGCCCTCTCGCATCAGCGATAGCGAATCTCTGCGGCGCCGAGTCGTTCTCGCGATCCGCCGCCGCGAGCGAGATTTATCACACCGGGCGATCGCTGGCCGAGGAAGCCACGGGCGCGTGGCGAAGCAGTTCCGCATTGGCGGTATTGCTAGGTTTCGATCACCCGGCCGTCACCGTGGGACTAGCCGTCCAGCCCGCGAGATTCGCGCAAATTCGCGAAGTCAACGGTTCACCGCGCCTCGCGAAGGTCCCGCCGGACCAGGACGCCGAAGAGTTCGAGCTGCACTTTCCCGACGGCGTTGCCCTGGATGTCCTGACCACGCGTGAACCGGGCGGGACCGGCGCCATCGCGCGTTACCTCTCCAAGTTTGGCGAGGGAATACAACAGGTTGAATATCGCTGCGGCGACGTCGATCGGGCTGCGGCGATCCTGAAGGAAAGTTTTGGCGTTGCGGCGGTATATCCGGAGAAGCGGCCGGGCGCGGACGGAACGCGCATCAATTTCTTTCTGGTACCGACAGAAGAGCGAGGGAAAGTCTTGATTGAGCTTTACGAAATGCCCACAACCCGGCGCTGACTGGACGGTCAGGAGGCTAACTTTCTGACCACTCGGCGAATTGTGCGCGGGTACCGGCCCTTCCCCTCAGGGCAAACAAGAGTGCCTGTGCTACTTAGGATTCGCGATAATTCTGGAGTTCGCGCATGGCTCGCAGGACTTCGCCGACGGTCCAAGCTTGCGCGATGCAGCCGTGCGGCGTGAACGGAGGATCGCCTTCGAAGATTTCGCCCAAGGTCCCCAGCCCGTACATGTGCACGGAAATTCCCAACGGCTCGAGAAAACGCATGGCTTCAGAGCGATCGCCGTACACGCGCAGGTGGGCGAGCACAAAGGGTCCCAGCAGCCAACCCCACACGGTACCCTGGTGGTAGGCGGCATCGCGATCCTTCGGCCCGCCTGCGTAGTCTCCTTGATATCCCGGCTCGCCGGGCGCCAAACTGCGCAGCCCGTACGATGTCAGCAAATGCTGGGCGCAACAATCGACTACCGACTTCTGCTGCTCTTCGGTCAAGGGACTCACCGGCAGCGATACGCCCAATAACTGGTTGGGCCGTAGCGCGGCGTCGTTGCCGACGCCCGGCGCGTCGATCACATCGAAACAGCAGCCACGGTCCTCATTCCAAAATTTCTGAAAATTTTTCTGGGCTTTCGCGGAAAGCTTTTCGTATCCGCCACCGGGCCGCGCCAGCAGCCGCGCGAATTCCGCCATCGTTTCCAGCGCGTTGATCCACAGCGCATTGACTTCCACGGCCTTGCCGGTCCGCGGCGTGACCACCCAATCGCCGACCTTGGCGTCCATCCAAGTAAGCTGTATTCCCGGTTCTCCGGCATACAACAGCCCATCGGCAGGATCAACGTGGATGTTGTATCGCGTGCCCTTGACGTGGGCATCGATCATTTCGCCGAGCGCGGGGAAAAGTTGCAGCAGGGTCCGGCCATCCTTGGTTGCAGCAAAATATTGCCGCACCGCCTCGAAGAACCACAGCGCCGCATCCACCGAGTTGTAGACCGGACTGCCGCCGCCGTCGGGGAAATTATTCGGGAGCATTCCGCCGTCAACGTATTCGGAGAATGCCAGCAAAATCTGCCGTGCCACGTCGGCGCGTCCGGTCGCAAGGGTCAAACCCGGCAGCGCGATCATGGTGTCGCGCCCCCAATCGCCGAACCAATGATAGCCGGCGATAATGCTGCGCCCATCGGGATGCTGCGGCAGGCTGCGCTTCACGATAAATTGATCGGCTGCCAGGACGAGTTGCGGGAGCCAGTTCGGGGACTCCGCCACACCTTTCTGGTTGTCCACGCGCCAGGACTCGAACAGTTTCGCATCGCGATCGGCGTTTTCCGCGCGGACCCTAGCGCCGTCGAGCCCGGCGCCCGCTTCGGTCGTGGCCACAAACGTAACGCTTGATCCCACCTTCAGTTTCGTGCGAAACAAAGCCGCAAACAGATAATCTTCTCGATCGTCCAAACCCCGCTCTTTTTCCACGGGCAAATAAAAATTGCGGTACCACTCATGGCGCGGCTCGCAGGCAGCCCCCGCGCACTTCAAATAAAAGATTGTCGCGCCATCGAAAGCGACGACCTGCACGCCATCCTCAATCGGCTCGATTTTCATCCGCCAGTCGCCGGCATGCGTGGACCCGTTAAAATCGCGATAGTTGACCAGCGCCTTAAATTCGAGCTCGACCGCGCTGCTGCTTCGCAGCAGCGTGTACTCCACGTAGGTGGTGTTCTCGCCGTGGCGCATGGACACGCGCTTCTCGAGCAGCGCGTCGGCCAGCGCGTAGGTCCAGACCGGCGTCATGCCGTCCAGCCGAAAACTCTCAATGTTCAGGAATCCCTTGGGATCCACCGCGCCGCTCGCCCATTGATGCGTTGCCAGCAAACCCTCCGTGCCCGCGTACCGGACAACTTCGTCCAGCCCGGCCACCAACTGGGTGCGCCCCACAGGCGGATGCAGGGCGGCGACCAACAGTCCGTGGTAGCGCCGCGTCACGCAGCCTGCCACGGTTCCAGAGGCAAACCCGCCAATTCCGTTGGTTACAAGCCATTCGCGTGCTTCGCCCGCTTCCAGATTTCCGCACACTTCGCGGCCAAATTTGATCCTTGCAGTGGGCGACACCACCGCTCGCTCCGCGGCTGGAACAGGCCTCTTGCGAGAGGCGCGCGTGGTCTTCCCCGGCGCCTTGGCCACGGTTGCCACCACCGCCGGCTGCTCTTGCGAGGCGGGTTGCGGCTCACGAGAGTCCGGCTTGTTGCGCAATTTTTCAGCTCGATTGGGCACTATCGTCTCCGCAAATCTCCCGTGGCACTGGCATCCGCGAAACTCAAGAATTGCCGCGATCCAGCCATTTGGTCATCAAATAGCGGCCGTGATCGACGTAGCCTGCGCGGCGGTAAAGTTCCAGAGCCGCCTCGTTGTCGCGAGAAACTTCCAGGTGCATCGCGTTTACGCCGCGCTCGCGTGCTGCGCCTTCGGCAAATTCCATCGCCAGCCGGCCTATCCCCCGGCCGCGGCACTCTTCAGCAATATACAACTCATCGATGTATGCGTCGCAGCCGCGATATTCGAAGCTGAACGAAACAGTCAGTACCACGTAGCCGACATGCTTGTCCCCCTCGAGGATCAGCCACGCCTGGCCATAGGTGTTGTCGCGCACGAATTCGTCGAAAATTACGCGTCGCCGCTTTTCGTCGAAAGGCGTGGTCCCCGGATCGGCTGCTTCCAGCGCCCGCATCATCGCGAGAAATATATCGGCGTGCTCAGCGCGCGCCGGTTCAAAGCAGATGGGCTGCGCGTCACTCACCGCTTTGTTCGATGAGCTTGGCGACCAGCCCGGTCCATCCGGTCTGATGACTTGCTCCGAGGCCGGCGCCGTTGTCTCCGTGGAAATATTCGTAGAACAGGATCAAATCTTTCCAGTGCGGATCGCGCTGGAACATCTCGGTGCCGCCGTATACCGGGCGGCGGCCGTCGTCACCGCGCAGGAAAGTGCGCACAAGCCGCCGCGAAATCTCCGCGGCCACCTGCCACAGGTCGCAGTCTGTTCCGGAGCGCGACGGACACTCGACTTTGAAATCCTCGCCGTAATAGTGGTGAAATTTTTGCAGCGACTCGATCAGCAGGTAATTCACCGGAAACCAGATCGGTCCGCGCCAGTTCGAATTTCCGCCGAACAATCCGGTGTTCGATTCCGCCGGCTCGTAGCACACGCGGTTGACCTGTCCGTTTACGCATACCTCGTAAGGATGATCGAGGTGATAACGCGACATCGCCCTTACGCCGTAGGGTGAGAAGAACTCGGTCTCGTCCAGCATCCGCCCCAGTACCCGCTTTAATTGCTTGCGGCTCACCAGCGAAAGCAGGCGCCGCACGCCGCGCGCCGAGCGTTCGGTCATCTCGATGTGTTCGGGCACGTCGGAATGGTTGTCGATAAACCATTGCATGCGGCGTTTGAATCCCGGCAGGCGATCGACAATCTCGGGTTCCAGAGTTTCCACGGCAAACAGCGGGCAAAGCCCCACGATGGAACGAATCTTCACGAAATGTTCCTCGCCGCTGGGCAGGTGCAGCACATCGTAGTAGAAGCCGTCGGTCTCGTCCCACAGCGACTTGCCGTTGGCGCCCATATCGTTCATCGCGTGGGCGATGTTCACGAAATGTTCGAAAAATTTGCTAGCCACATCCTCGTAGGCGGGATCTTCCTTGGCCAACTCCAGCGCAATCGCCATCATGTTGAGGCAATACATGCCCATCCAGCTGGTGCCGTCGGATTGTTCGAGGTGGCCGCCCATAGGTAGGGGCGCCGAGCGGTCGAACACGCCGACATTGTCCAGGCCCAGAAATCCGCCCTGAAAAATATTCATTCCTTCGGGATCTTTACGGTTCACCCACCAGGTGAAATTCAGCAGCAGTTTGTGAAAAACTTTCTCCAGGAATCCACGGTCCGCGACCCCGCGTATGCGCCGCTCGATCTTATAAACACGCCAGGCCGCCCACGCATGCACCGGCGGGTTCACATCTCCAAACGCCCACTCGTATGCAGGCAATTGCCCGTTCGGGTGCATGTACCACTCGCGGAGGAGCAGGATCAGCTGCTCTTTGGCGAAATCGGGGTCGATCAGAGCGATCGGAATGCAGTGGAACGCCAAATCCCAAGCGGCGTACCAGGGATATTCCCATTTGTCCGGCATCGAGATGACGTCGTCGTTGTACAGGTGCGTCCAATCCTTGTTCCGGCCCTGCAGGCGCTCGGGTGGCGGAGGAGGACCTGCGGGATCGCCGTCCAACCAAGTGCGAACGTCGTAGTGATAAAATTGTTTGCACCACAGCATGCCGGAAAAAGATTGACGCATGATCAGCTTGGCATCGTCGGACAATTCTTTCGGAACGCGCGAGGCGTAGAATTCGTCGGCATCCTTTTGCCGCGCGGTAAACACATCATCGAAAGCGTCCGCGAAATCATTCGATCTGGGAACACCTTCGGCCCGCTCCGCGTGGGCAGGCGACCCGACAGTTCCCAGCATTCCGGAGTTTTCACTCATCGTGCTCAACGGATCCATGTCCGTGAGCCGCAATTTCAGGGTGACGCTCTCGCCCGGCGCCAATTCCACTGGATAGAGCGCCGCCATCTTGGTCCCCATCTGTTTCGGGTTTACCGCCGATTTATCGCCCTGGGTCACGTACGCGTGGAACGCATCCTTGACATAGGAGCGGTTTGGGCGGCCGAACAACCTTTGCAGGTTGGTTTCGTTTTCCGTGAACAGCAACTGCGGCTGCCCCGCGCACAGCAGCCACCGCTTCCCGTAGTGCCAATGCTGCAATTCCGCGCTCACGCAGCCTGGCAAGCTGGTTCCAGTGCGCACCATCGGCCGCCGCAAATCCTTGCCCCACGACCAGGTGTTGCGAAACCACAGCGAAGGCAGAATCTTTAGCGCAGCGCTTTCGGGGCCGCGGTTCACCGCCGTGATCTTGATTAGGACGTCTTCCACGTCTGCTTTCGCGTATTCGACAAACACGTCGAAGTAGCGGCTTTCGTTAAACACGCCCGTGTCCACCAGCTCGTATTCCGGCGCGTCCTTGCCCCGCCGGCGGTTTTCTTCGACGAGCTGCGCGTAGGGAAATGCCGCTTGCGGATACTTGTAAAGCATCTTCATGTACGTGTGGGCGGGCGTGGAGTCCAAATAGAAGTAATATTCTTTGACGTCTTCCCCGTGATTGCCTTCGTGGCCGGTCAGTCCGAACAGCCGCTCTTTGAGAATGGGGTCGCGGCCATTCCAAAGCGCCAACCCGAAGCAGATCAGTTGATGACGATCGCTGATCCCGCCAATTCCGTCTTCACCCCAGCGGTAAGCGCGTGAGCGCGCGTGATCGTGCGGAAAATATTCCCATGCGGTACCACCGGGGCTGTAGTCCTCCCGAACCGTTCCCCACTGCCGCTCCGAGAGATACGGACCCCATCGCTTCCAATATTTCTTTCGCGTCCGCGCTTCCTCAAGCCGCCGGTCTTCCGTAGTCAGTAATCGCGCCATCGATTTATTCGCCTAAAAAGCTCCGGCCCCCGCACAAACTCAATCGTCGCATCTCCGGCATTTATCTCCCAACGTCACTTGCAAACTGCGTGCCGCCCGCGCACTCCCTGCCAAAGTTCTGCGCATCGTCCGAGCAGCCTCGGAGACGCGCGTTTCCGAAGCTTGCCCCGAACTCCGCGAACCTTATCTGCAACAAAATGAATCGCACGTAAAATTTCGCTTGACAGACATTACTGTGCATCGTACAGTATGCGTCGTACAGTAGATGACGCACAGTACATGACCAACGATCCCAACGTCTTCGAGAACCTACGATCCGAGCTGCGGCGAGGCTCCCTAATCCTCGCAGTGCTAGCCCAGCTTCGCTCCGAGCAGTATGGCTACACCCTCCGCAAGGCCCTGGCGGAGCATGGAATGGCCATCGACGAAGGCACGCTTTACCCGCTGCTTCGCCGACTGGAAACCCAGGGTCTTTTGGTCAGCGAATGGCGCGAGGAAGATAAGCGCAACAAACGTTTTTACGTCCTATCGGCCGACGGCAAGTTAATCCTCCAGCAACTCTTGGCGGAGTGGAAGAGCATCGATTCTTCGTTAACTGAGATCGTGAAAGGGTAACATCATGCAACTCATTGATCGCAATACAGATACAGCCTACATAGTGCCCGGGACGCAGACCGCCGCAAGGTGCGCGGCCTACCATTCCGAAACTGTATCTTCGCAGCGCTTGTTGGTGATTCTCGGCACGGGCCTGCTAGCTATTGCCGGACCCGCCGTTCTGGACACACTGGCCCAGGCCACCAGCGCGTCGGCACAAGTTCTTTTGGAGATCGGTCGCTTCGGTCTGGTTGCCTATCAGGTGTTCGGCAGGTAAGGGGAGCTATGGAACTTCTCGATCAGTATCTCAAGTCGATCCGAAGCTGTCTGCCGTCAGAGCAGCGCGACGACATCGTCAACGAACTCTCGGAGAACATCCACGCGCAGATCGAAGACAAGGAAGCCGAACTCGGCAGGCCGTTGGGGGAAGCTGACGTACAGGCCATCCTGAAGCGGCTCGGGCACCCGCTGCTCGTCGCCAGCCGCTATCGCCAGGACCAGCGCAGCGTGGCCTTCGGCCGCCAGTGGATCGGACCCGTGTTATTTCCCTTCTATATCAAGGTGCTGTCGTTCAATCTAGGGCTCACCGGCATCGTCATCCTTATTGTCCTAACGGCTCTGTTCGCAAGCGGCCACTCCGTCACGGTGGTAAGTACTTTGTCGACGCTGCTCCATCAATTCCTCATTCAATTTGGGGTCATCACGCTGATTTTTGCCGTCGCCGACCGCCATTGGGCAAAGTTCCCGGATCGCTGGGATCCCCAGGGGCTGGCGCATCCCTGGCATCCAGCGTTCGCGATGGGCGCCACCCGAAAAAGTGGGCGAGGTCCGAAGCAGGAACCTCGTCAGGTCTCGCGGCTGGATTCCGTTGCGCAATTCGTGGCTTTGGGTGTTGCAATAGGCTGGCTTCGAGTCGCGCAAGCCTCTCCCTTCCTGATTTTTGGTCCCGCGGCGGCCTTTCTCAAGCCCGCGCCGGTCTGGCATCAATTCTACTGGCCGGTCGTCCTGCTGGCCTTGGCAGGAATGGTGCAAGCGGGGGTCAACCTGATTCGCCCGGATTGGGTTTGGCTGCGGTCTCTGTTCCGCATCATCAACGATCTTGGCTGGATCATCATCCTGTTGTTGGTGCTGAGAGCGGGTTACTGGATCGTGTTGGCGGACAAACCGGGGAGTTCGGCCGAAAGCTACCGGCGGACCGTGGACATTCTGAACCCATACCTCTGCTACACGCTGATAGGCCTCGTCGTTGTGACCGCGTATTCTCTGTTCCGCGACGTCCGCGGTGCCTTGCGCGGCTCACTAACCCAATCCACCAAGACTCGCGATTAGAGGATTGCTCCCGGCTGCCATTTGGAGACCGATCGCGCGCGTCAATTCGGTATCTCGGGACCCGGCGGCATTTTTTCGCTGGTTGTAGTCTAATGGGCAGTCGCGGCCCGTGTCTTTCGGGCCGACCGCCCCAACGGAGAATTCGCTGATGCCAACACCCAAGACTCGCCGGCTGGCCCTTCGACTCGCGTCTGCCGCGTTCGCGCTGTGCGTCTCTGCAACGCTGTACGGTCCGGCGCCGGCGGCGGCCCAAAGTCATACCGACGACACACTGCACAAATTGAATGAGTCGGTGGACGCGCTGATCCGCAAGGTGTCGCCCAGCGTAGTGCAGATCCTGGTCGCGGGTTACGGCACGGTGGAGGAAACCCACGGCAATACCGGGGTGGTCATCGGCAGGCAAAAAGCCATTGGTTCCGGCTTCGTCGTCGATTCCGCGGGTTACATCATCACCAACGCGCACGTGGTCTCCGGCGCTCAAGTCGTTCAAGTGGTTTTGCCGTCCGGCAATCCGGATGGCTCGCTGCAGTCTCTGCTGTCCACGAAAACGAATATAGTGCCTGCCCGGGTGGTCGGTGTGAGCCGCGAAATCGATCTTGCGCTCTTGAAGGTGGAAAATGTGAAGCTTGACGCGCTGCCGATCGCCTCCTATCGCAGTTTGCGTCAGGGCGAGGTAGTTCTGGCGTTCGGCAGTCCCGAGGGATTGCGCAATACCGTGACACTGGGCGTCGTCTCTTCCGTGGCTCGTCAGACCGATCCAGATTCGCCGATGGTGTACATCCAGACAGACGCGCCCATCAACCCCGGCAATTCCGGCGGCCCGCTGGTGAACGTGGACGGCGCGGTCGTCGGGGTCAACACCTTCATCCTGTCGCAGTCGGGGGGGAACGAAGGTCTGGGGTTCGCCATTCCGAGCAGCGTGGTGAGCGTCGCATACCAACAATTGCGGAAGTTCGGGCACCTGCATCGCGCGCAAATCGGCATCGGACTCCAAACGATCACGCCGGTGCTGGCCGCTGCGCTGAATCTGGGGCGGAGCTACGGGGTGATCGTGTCCGACGTACAACCCGATGGACCCGCGATGGCGGCGGGCATCCAGATCGGCGATGTGCTGCTGACCATCGATGGGCGCATGGCGGAGAGTATTCCGTACCTGTCTTTCCGGCTGATGTCGGTGAACGCGGGGGACAAAGTGCACCTGGAAGTGCTGCGCGGGAAGGATCGCCTGGCGTTTGACGTCCCGGTGATCGAGCACACCGACAACATGGATCAGATCAGCGCGCTGGCCGACCCGGAAAAGAATCTGGTTCGGCCTCTGGGTATCCTCGGCATTGAGATCGACAAGAAGGTCGCGGAAATGGCTCCCGACCTGCGCGACCCTTTCGGGATCATCGTCGCTGCGCGTTCCAGCGAGGCCGGAGCAGAAATTCCACTCGCCGCCGGAGACGTGATCCGGACGCTGAACGGCGAACCGATGACCACGCTCGACCGGCTGCGGACGGCGCTCGGCAATCTCAAGCCGGGGGCACCGGTAGTCTTGCAAATTCAGCGCGACGAACGCCTAATGTTTATCTCCTTCACCTTGGAGCAGCCTTTATGATTTTCCACGGATTGGTAGGCGATTGTTGAGTTTGTTGCAGTAGTTGCAGGGCGTGCCAGGGAATGAGTTCGCGTGAGAACGGAAAGAAAACACTCGATCTGGCTTTTTCAGGGTTCCGAAAGTTGAGATTGTTTCCGGCCCGGCCGGAATCTCTGGTCGAGCTTCCTCGTCGGATGCCCTCAGAGTGACAGTTCCGTCCTTCGGGAGATCCGTTCGGGCTCTTCTTTGGGCCGCAACTGCACGATTACGCCGAGCCCTGAACGAAGAACCGAGTACTCGCACGGCCAGGAATGACGTTGCTACACGAGATAGGAGACCACCATACAGCCCCTTCGTTTCAATCCAATCCTGAATACGGACAGCTACAAGCTTAGCCATTGGTGGCAGTACCCGCCCAACACGAGGTTTATTTATTCCTACGTATGCTCGCGCGGCGGCTTTTTCGATCATTCCGAAATGGCCGGCCTCCAGTACATCCTGAAATCGAACTTCGCGGGAAAGGTTTTCACACCAGAGCACATCGAGGAAGCGGCAAAATTCGCCAGCCAGCACTTTTCCAGCAATCCTAAATGCTTCAACTACGAGGGCTGGAAAAGCCTATACGCAAAATATGCCGGGGTTCTGCCGCTGCGCGTCAGAGCCGTCAAGGAAGGCTCGGTGGTCGGCGCGCAGAACGCGATCGTTACGGTAGAAAATACCGACCCTGAATTTTACTGGCTCACGAACTGGGCGGAGACGGTGCTGCTTCAAATCTGGTACCCGATCACGGTAGCCACGCTCAGCCGCGCGATCAAACAGATTATCGGCGAAGCGCTGGTGCGCACCGGGGACCCGTCGGGCATTGCGTTCAAGTTGCACGATTTCGGATTTCGCGGCGTAAGCAGCCGTGAATCCGCGGCCATTGGCGGCGCCGCGCACCTGTTCAACTTTCTCGGCACAGACAATCTGCCCGCGATCGAACTACTCCAGCAGTATTACGGAGCGGACATGGCCGGGCACAGCATTCCGGCTTCGGAACATTCCACGATCACGGCGTGGGGCCGGGAGTACGAGGCGGAAGCCTACGAAAACATTCTGAACAGCGTCCCGGAAGGCGTGGTGGCGTGTGTCAGCGACTCCTACGATATTTACAACGCGGTTCGCAATCTTTGGGGCGGCAAGTTACGGGACAAGATCCTGCAGCGCAACGGCACGCTGGTTATTCGCCCAGACAGCGGCGATGCGGTTTCCGTGCTGGAGCAACTGTTCAACATCGCCGCGGACAAGTTCGGCTACGAGGTGAACCGCAAAGGCTGGAAGGTCCTTGCGCCGCAGGTGCGCTTCATCCAGGGGGACGGAGTGAACTACTACACCATCCAGAACATGATTTCGCAGCTGACGCGGCGTGGCTGGTCGATGGACAACTGGAGTTTCGGCATGGGTGGCGCTTTGTTACAACAGATCAACCGCGACACGCTGCGGTTTGCCTTGAAGTGTTCGGCCATTGATGTAAACGGGGAGTGGCACGACGTCTACAAGCAGCCGGTAACCGACCCGGGCAAGGATTCGCGCGCCGGCCGCTTCATCTTGCTGAAGGACGGAAAACAGTTCGTAACCGTGAAGCAAGAAGCGGGAGGATCGCTCGAAGGCGATCAGCTGGAAACGGTGCTGGAGAACGGCTTCTTGCGGCGGGAGCAAACGCTCGATGAAATCCGCGCTATCGCCACGAGCTACGACGCGTATGAAAACAAATCGACGTGATTGCTGTTTCGAAAATTTGCGGGAGCCAAGGGAGCATTTGTAGATTTTGTCGAGCCCTCGAGAGAATCCCTCCGACTTTGTCCTTCCATTCATCGCGTTGTTGCGCCCCTGTAACACGACGCGATTACACCTAGGGCGCGCGTAATCCGGACCTCCAGCCTGCTGGTTGCGCGACACGTCCCTCGATGGAGGTTTCATAGATGCATTCGCGCTTGTCTAAATGGAGAGAGAACTTGCCGAACGTCAAGCAAGTCCTGGCCATGTTCGTCGCAGCTCAATTGCTTGTAGCAACTCCGCTTCGAGCACAAACCGATACCGGCAGCAACGATGGAAAGACCACCTCGCCGATCAAACACGTCATCGTCATCATCGGTGAAAACCGCAGCTTCGACCATGTCTTCGCCACGTACGTTCCCAAAAAAGGGCAGACGGTCTCGAACCTGCTCTCCAAGGGAATCGTAAACGTGGACGGCACACCCGGACCGAACTATGCCCTGTCGGCGCAATTCAGCGCCGTGGATTCGGGCGGAACATTTTCACTCGCGCCAGGATCCAAGGCGGCCTATACGACTCTCCCCACGCCCTTGACCGGCGGCGCGCCGGAATTTGCCAGCGACACCGCGACGGCTTCCGCGCCATTTATCAGCCTGTCGGTCGCGCTCAAAGCAGAGCCCAATCTATTTCCCACCTACGACTTCGACTTGCTGACTGGGGCCACGGGTCTGCCATCCAAGGCTCCCGACACGCGCATCGATAACGTTTTCGTACTGCCTGGAGGCCCCTTCCAGCTTACTCCCGGGGTGCGCTACGACGACTACGCCGCGAGCCCGGTGCATCGCTTCTATCAAATGTGGCAACAAGAGGATTGCAGCGTGACCCTCGCTTCGGCGACAAATGGCAGCGGATGCCAAGCAGACCTGTTTCCATGGGTAGAAACGACGATCGGAGCGGGGGACAACGGCAGCCCGCAACCAACGCCGTTCACTGCGGCCACCACCGGCGAAGGCTCGACGGCGATGGGCTTTTACAACGTGCAGAACGGCGACGCTCCCTACTTCAAGCATCTGGCAGACACCTACACGCTGAGCGATAACTTCCATCAATCGGTGATGGGCGGAACGGGCGCAAACCACATCATGTTCGGCTTTGCCGACGCCCTCTGGTTCACTGACGGCATGGGCAACGCGGCCGTTCCCCCGACCAACGAGATCGAGAATCCCAATCCGCAGGCGGGAACCAACAACTACTGGGATCAGGACGGCTACAGCGGCGGAACCTACAGCGCGTGCGCTGACCTTACCCAGCCCGGGGTGCCCGTCGTCGTGAACTATCTGCAATCCCTGCCGCGGCCGGTGAACCCGAACTGCGAAGCAGGCCACTACTACCTGTTGAACAACTACAACCCGGGTTATCTGGGGAATGGCGTTCCTCTGCCGCTGTCGGTGTCGCCGTTCACGATTCCGCCGGTGCCGGTACGGCATATCGGCGACGTGCTGATGGAACACAATGTCTCGTTCAAATACTACGGCGAGGACTGGAACCTGTACGTTGCGGATTCGATCGCCGCGGAAGCGAATCCCACGGCCGCGCAGAACCAGTTCGACGACTATTGCAACATCTGCAATCCGTTCCAGTACGCGACGGACATTATGACTAACGATGCGCTGCGGACGGCGCACATCCAGGATGCCGACAACCTGTACTCGGACATCAAGAACAACACGCTGCCGGCAGTATCGATCGTAAAACCGAGCGGCTATACCGACGGCCACCCGGCCTCCTCGAAGCTCGATCTGTTTGAAGGCTTCGTGCAGAAGATTGTTACCGACGTGCAGGCCAATCCTGCCGTGTGGAAGGAAACCGCGATCTTCATCACGTTCGATGAAGGCGGCGGCTACTACGACTCCGGCTACGTGCAACCGGTGGATTTCTTCGGCGACGGAACGCGCATTCCGCTGCTGGTGGTTTCCCCGTACTCGCAACAGGGCAACGTCGTGCACGTGTACTACGACCATGTTTCGATGATCAAGTTCATCGAGAGGAATTGGAACCTGCCGAAGATCACTGCGCGCAGCCGCGACAATCTTCCTGAGCCCGTTCATGCGCCAGGAAATACCTACGTGCCGACCAACTCACCGGCATTGGGGGATTGCTTTGGAATGTTCGACTTCGATCACCCAAACTTTAGCCCCAACTGAGGCCCGCAGAGGGTCAGCTATAAACAAGCGTTGACGTTGGTTGCCGGCCAGGGCTGCGCGCTCTGGCCGGCAATGCATTTTGTTCTTATGGGTATTCGTGACCGATAGATTTCTTTCACGCCAGAGTCACAAGGGAGACACGGGTTGAAGATCGATCGACGCGATTTGCTGCGCATAGGCTTACTTACAGGGGTCGGGGTTTTCACCGGAGCAAAGAAAACGCGAGCTTGGGCGTTCGAAGGGTTTGCGACTGCGAAGGACCGCGCAACGCAAGGTAAGACCCCGGATGCCAGGCCAAAACCGAAAGTCTTAACGCCATACGTGGATGCTTTGCCGGTACCCGCGGTGATTCATCCAGAACAACATCCGGAAAGCCTGGTACAGATTCCCATTCGAGAGTTTCGCCAGAAGATACACCGGGACCTGCCGCCGACGCGCATGTGGGGATACAACAGCTCGTGGCCGGGGCCCACGATCGAAGCTCGCACGGGACAGCCATTTTCGGTGAAGTGGATCAACGAGCTGCCGAAGAAGCATTTTTTGCCGATCGATACGACGATTCACGGCTCCGAAGAAGGCGTTCCAGAAGTGCGCACGGTGACGCACGTCCATGGCGCAAAAGTTTTGCCGGAAAGCGACGGCTATCCGGATGCATGGATCACACCGGACGGAAAACCCGGAGTCGCGTACGGTCCGAAGCCAAGCCACTATCCAAACGATCAAGCCGCAACGACGTTGTGGTACCACGATCATGCCATGGGAATTACGCGATTGAACGTGGTCGCGGGAATGGCGGGCGTATATGTAATTCGCGACGAGGAGGAAGACGCGCTGAATCTACCCAGCGGCGAGTGCGAGATGCCACTGCTGATTCAGGATCGTTCCTTTCTTGAGGATGGTTCGCTCTATTACCCGCCGGCGCAGAATGGAACGCATCCGATGTGGTTGCAGGAATATTTCGGGCAAACAATTTGCGTGAACGGGAAGGCGGCGCCGTATCTTGAAGTCGAGCCGCGCAGGTACAGGTTTCGGATGGTGAATGGTTCGAATTCGCGCTTTTACCATCTGACGCTGGTGCCTGCGGACACCATCGGGAAGCCGATCGGACAGCCGGTTGACGCGCCGCCCTTCCGCCAGATCGGGACCGATGGCGGACTGCTGCCTGCGCCGCTGAGTTCGCACTATCTGATTTTTTCGCCGGGCGAACGATTTGACGTGGTGATCGATTTCAGCGAACACGCGGGAGCAAGTCTGGCAATGACGAACGATGCTCCGGCTCCGTACGCGCGCGGCGGAGAAGTGGTTCCGTCCGAAGTGATGCTGTTCCGCGTGACGAAACCTCTCTCGGGCAAGGACGTGAGTTCGCTGCCAGATGTTTTGTCGGCGATGGCGCCACTGAATCCGGCCCTCGCGGTTCGTGAGCGCTTGCTGGCGCTGACGGAAATGGATCGGCCATCGGACGGGTACACGATGATGGGCATGCTGGGCGGAAAACACTGGGATGACCCGATCACCGAAGACCCAAAAGCGGGGACCATGGAGATTTGGTCATTCGCGAACGCGACCGGCGACGTGCACCCGATGCACATTCACCTGGTGCGATTTCAGGTTTTGAACCGGCAGCCATTTGATGTGAAGCAGTATCTGCAATCAGGAAAGCTGGTCTACACGGGGATTCCGATGGCGCCGGAGTCAAATGAGCGGCCGGCTTGGAAGGACACCGTGAAGACGTATGCGGGATATATCACCCGAGTGATCGCGCGATTTGATTTGCCCGCGGGGACCCAAGTGGCGCCGGGGCAGGAGTTTCGATACGTGTGGCATTGTCACGTGTTGGAGCATGAAGATAACGAGATGATGCGGCCGTATCACGTGGTGGGCTGAACAAGAAGAGAAGCAAAATAACAAAGCAACGACGTAACAAAGCAACGAAGAAGAGAGTTGGCACCGAGTCCATCTTCGTTCTTTGCGAATCCCGTGCGCTCTCTGCGTCTCCGCGTTATCTCTTTCCGTGTTCCTAGATGCCAGCGTAGGTTTGCCGGCGCAGAAACTGCCCGTTGCCGGGGCGGCCTACGAATTGGCCGGCGTCGACTACCGGGCGGCCGCGGGACAGCACCGTTTTCGGGACGCCTTTGATCTGAATGCCTTCGAACATGGAGTAGTCGACGCGCATGTGGTGAGTTTTGGCACTGATCACTTGCTGCTCGTTGGGGTCGAAGATGACCAGATCGGCGTCGGAACCCACAGCGATCGTGCCTTTGCGCGGGAAGAGGCCGAACAGTTTTGCCGGTGCGGTCGCGACAACTTCGACGAAGCGGTTCGGTGAGAATCGTTTCCCGTGGACACCGCCGGTATAGATGAGGCTCAGGCGGTGCTCGATGCCGGGGCCGCCGTTGGGAATTTTGGTGAAGTCGTCGACGCCAAGTTCTTTTTGCTCTTTCATGCAGAACGGGCAGTGGTCGGTGGAGACGACCTGCAGCGTATCGTGCGTGAGACCATGCCAGAGTTTTTCCTGGTGCCATTTTTCGCGCAACGGTGGAGTGAAGACATATTTTGCGGCGTCGAAGCCGGGCCCATTCATGTTGTCGAGGGAGAGATAAAGATATTGCGGACAGGTTTCGGCATAGGCGGGGAGGCCACGGTCGCGAGCCTCGCGAACTTTTTCGAGCGCGTCGTTGCAAGAGAGATGCACGATGTACACGGGGCAGCCGGCCATTTCAGCCAGGGCAATGGCGCGCGAGGTGGCTTCGGCTTCGGCGGTCGTGGGACGCGTTAGCGCGTGATATTTCGGCGCGCGTTTGCCTTCTGCGAGCGCTTGCTGGACGATCACGTCGATGGCCCCGCCGTTTTCCGCGTGCATGCAGATCAAACCGGAATGTTTCGCCGCCTGCCCCATGGCGCGGAAGATAGAGGCGTCGTCGAGCATGAAGACGCCGGGATAAGCCATGAACAGTTTGAAGCTGGTGACGCCTTCGCGAATGAGGTCGGCCATTTCCTCGAGCTGCGCGCTGCCCAGATCGGTGATGATGCAGTGAAAGGCGTAGTCGATCGTGGCTTTGTCGTGCGCCTTCCTCATCCAGGTGTCAAAAGCGTGCCGTAGCGTCTGGCCTTTGTACTGGATGGCAAAGTCGATGAGCGTGGTGGTCCCGCCGAAAGCCGCGGCGATCGTGCCGGTCTGGAAGTCGTCGGCGGAGGTCGTGCCGCCGAAGGGCATGTCGAGGTGCGTGTGCACATCGATGCCGCCAGGCAAGAGCAAATGGTTGCTGGCATCGATAGTCTGCGTGGCATTTTCCGGGGAGAGCTGCGCAGCAATCGCCGAGATTTTGCCGCCGGAGATGCCGACGTCGGCCAGCGTCGTATCCACGGCGGTGACGATCGTAGAGTTTTTGATGATGGTGTCGAAGCGCATGAGAGGTCCTCAGTTGGGTCTAAGTCTGCCGGTAGTACTTTCCGTTGAGATCAAACACACGGGCTTGTTGTTCATGCAACGGTTTGGCTGTAATGCGGCAAGACTTCGCGGCCGTAAACTTCAAGAGTCTTTTCTTCGTCGCCGCACATCAGGTAAATATTGAATTGCGTGACGCCGACGCGGCGCAAAGCCTCAAGTTTCTTCCGATGCTGCTCGACGGGGCCGACCAAGCAGAAGCGGTCGATCACTTCATCGCTCACGAAACTGGCATTGTCGCTCCCCACTTCGCAGTGGTGAAGATAATCATATTTGCCGCGATCCTTTACGAAGGAAGTCAGCGAGGCCGGGAGTTCTTCGGGTTTGTATTTGGAGATGAGATCGAGGACGTGATTGGAAACCAGCGCCGGGAACCAGCGGACCTTGTCGCGCGCCAAAGATAGATCGTCGGAAGCCCAGACCGGCGCCGCGGCCATCACTTCGATTTTGCTGAAATCGCGGCCCGCTTCCTGAGCTCCTTCGCGAACAAAACCCAAGCACCACGAAATTAAATCGGGATCGGCGAATTGCAGAATCACGCCGTCGCCAATGCGTCCAGCGGTACGCAGGGCCTTGGGCCCGTAACCCGCGACCCAGACGGGCGGAATTTTCCCGCTAGCCCAGGGAAAGCGTGCCGCGACCCCGTCATGATCGACGGATCTACCAGCATTGAGATCGCGAAACGTCTTTACGAAATTTTCCAGGTCTTCCAGCGTGGTGGGCTTTTTGCCGAGGACGCGACGCGAGCTGTCGCCGCGGCCAATGCCCATTTGCATCCGGCCATTGGATAGCAGATTCAACGTCGCGAACAAGCTGGAGGCCACGGTGACATCGCGAACCGCTGGGTTCGTGACGCAAGGACCGAGATGCATGATCTTGGTGTTCGCGGCCATCAAGGTAAGCAGGGGAAACGGCTCCATCCAGATAACGTGCGAGTCAAAAATCCAGCCGTGGCGAAAACCAGCGGACTCCGCCTGGCGCGTGAGGTTGACGATGCGGTCGATGGTAAGGTCCGGTTTGATGGTGATGCCGAATTCCATGAGAAGCTCCCGTTAGTCCGCAGCCTGCTCGATGGGCTGGACGCTGTGCATCACGGCGAAATAGACGAAGAAGCTTACGATAAAGCCCACGAACCACGCGTAACTATACAAGACGTGCAGCGGCGGAACGACCAAGCCGATGAAAGCGACCCCAGCTCCCGCAGCCAGCGCGGCCAAAGCTTGCCAGTGGAAGCCGCCTTGATATTCGTAGAGTCCGTTGCGCTGGTAAAGATCCTGCACCAGCAACATCCTCTTGCGAACGACAAAGTAGTCGCAGATCAACACGCCAGCGATAGGGCCGAGAAAGCCAGAATACCCGACCAGCCAGCCGAAAATATAACTTCCGTAATCCGCCATCAGTTTCCACGGTTGCATCACAATGCCCATGAGGCAAGTAATCATGCCGCCGGTACGAAAACTAATGCGCCGCGGAGAAAGATTGGAGAAGTCATTGGCGGGGGACACCACATTGGCGGCCACGTTGACGTTAAGCGTAGCCATCAGAAGCGCTAGCATCGCGAGAACGACAGCAAATGGATTGCCCAGCCGCGAGAGCACCGCGACCGGATCCCAAAGCGCCTGGCCGAAGATGATCAGCGTCGCCGAGGTAACCGCAATTCCAATGAACGAATAAAATGTCATCGTCGCGGGAAGCCCGAGAGCCTGGCCGACGACCTGATCGCGCTGGCTGCGAGCATACCGCGTGAAATCAGGTATGTTGAGCGAGACCGTAGCCCAGAAGCCGACCACGCCCGTGAGCGAAGGAACAAAGAAGCGGAAAAACTCGCCGAAGGTTTGAAATTTCGAGGGCGTCGCGAGCATGGGGCCGAAACCACCGGCCTTCGAGCGGGCCCAAAGCAGGAGCGCCAGCCCGATCAGTAGCAGGAACGGGGCGGAAATGCCCTGCAGGAAACGAATGGTCTCGATGCCGCGCAAGATTACCAGCACATTGAGCAGCCAGAAGAATAGAAAGCAGAGCGCCGAGCCATACGCAACGTGCGCCCAAGCCGGCGCCAGCGCGACGATCATCGCGTTGATGGCTTCCCCGCCAATCCAGGTCTGGATACCAAACCAACCGCACGCCACCAGCGCTCGCAGAACCGCCGGAACGTTTGCCCCGAGAACGCCGAAAGAAGCCCGCGCGAACACCGGAAAGGGAATGCCGTACTGGGCGCCTGCGTGAGCGTTGAGCAGCATGGGTATCAGCACAACAACGTTGCCCAGAAACACGGTAAACAGAGCCTGCTTCCAGTTCATGCCGCCGGCGATCATGCCGCTGGCCAGCATGTACGTCGGAATGTTGACGCTCATGGAGATCCAAAGCGCGGCGTAATTGTAAGTGCGCCAGGTGCGGCGCTCCGGCGAGATGGGAGCAAGGTCCTTGTTATAGAGGGCGCTATCGCGAATCGTTTCCGACGATAGCGCAGAAGAGTAGGCGCCCGTCATTGGTAGCAAACCATCATGGTTTCATCCGTTTGCGCGAAAACAGCGTAACCATATACGGCGGCCTGCGAAGACGCAGCGGTCCCGCCCTGGCATCGAACGAGCAAAAATTGATTGGAGAGAGTCTACCCCGGGGCAGGTACGCCGACAAGGACCGCCGGCCTTGAGGCTAGCGACGCTTCAAGCGAGCCCAATCGATTTTTCTTCTGGCTTTCTGCGACGATTCGCGAGACAGTGTGCGGCACTTCGAATCGCGGGGCCAAGAAATAGCCAATGAATGGAGTGAGTCTAGCAGGGAAAGTGTGAACCTGAAGCCAATTGACAAAACGTGCGGCCTTCTCTACTTTCTGAGTGCTAGCAAACGATTACCGCACACCAAGGCCCGCTCCCGTAATGCTCGCGGCCATGGAAAGGAACCTATTTGATGCTGCCCCTGGCGATGTTTGCCTCCACCAGACTGGTCCATCTAACCGGAATCGATTTCGCCATCATCATTTTCTATTTCGCTCTGGTCTTGACCATCGGCTTCTATCTCCGCGGGCGGGCCAACACCGGCGAGGATTTCTTCATGGCGGGCCGCGAGATGACCGCCTGGGTGGCCGGACTCAGTTTTCTTTCCGCCAATCTCGGCGCCCTGGAATTGATGGGCTGGGCGGGTTCAGCTTATCAATACGGCATTCTAGCCACGCACTGGTATTGGATCGGCGCCATTCCGGCGATGCTCTTCCTCGCGCTGGTGATGATGCCGTTCTATTACATTTCCAAGACGCACTCCGTTCCCGGATATTTGAAATTGCGTTTCGGAGAATCCAGCCGCGCGCTCTCCGCCGTCTCTTTCGCCTTCATGACCGTGCTGATGAGCGGCGTCAACATGTTTGCCATGGCCAAGGTCATGCAAATCGTGCTGGGATGGGACATCAATTTCAGCATCTGGGTTTCCTCGCTGACCGTGGGGATATATGTCGCTCTAGGCGGGTTAAGGTCGGCCATTTTCAACGAGGTCCTGCAATTCTTCCTGATCTGGGCCGGCGCGTTACTCATTCCAATTCTGGGCCTGTACGAAGCCGGCGGCTGGAGCAATTTGAAAGTGCTGATCGCCCAGAGAGCGTCGGATCAATACGTCCACCTCTGGTCCACGCTCGGCACCTTCGCCGGCAATCCGATGGGTATCAACTGGGTGGGCATCGTCTTCGGCCTCGGCGCGGTAATTTCGATGGGTTATTGGACGACGGATTTTCTGGTCGTGCAGCGCATCCTCGCCGCGAAAGATATCCGCAGCGCGGAGATGGCCCCGATCATCGGAGCAGGACTGAAGATGATGGTGCCGCTCATCGTTATTTTGCCCGGACTGCTTGGCCTGGCCGTACTCCCCATGAAACTGACCGGAGAGGCCAACGCCGCAGCCGCCGGCCTGCATAGCTACAACGACGTCCTTCCGCTCATGTTGGCCCGTTACTGTGGTCCGGGGCTGCTCGGCCTCGGCATCACCGCGCTGATTGCCGGCTTCATGTCCGGCATGGCGGGAAACGTCAGCGCTTTCACTACCGTTTGGACCTACGACATCTATCGCCCCTTCATCAACAGCAAGGGCAGCGATCATCACTACGTGAACATGGGCCGCTGGACCACGGTGATCGGCGTACTCGTCAGTGTAGGCACAGCCTATCTGGTCATGCAGTTCGCCAGCATCATGGATTACGTACAGGCGCTATTTAGTTTCTTTATCGCTCCGCTGTTCGGCACGGTTGTTCTCGGAATGCTCTGGAAGCGTGCCACCGGGCCGGCCGGGTTCTGGGGATTGCTCTGCGGCACCGCTTCTTCGATTGGCATGTGGACCTGGGTGAAGATCGACCCCTCGGCGCTGCGCTATGTGGCGCTGTCTCCAAATGCCAAAGGACTCGCGCAAGACATGTTCCAGGCGCTGTGGTCGTTCCTGGTATGCGTAACGGTAACCGTGTTGGTCAGCTACGCGACGAAGCCCAAACCCGACGCGGAGCTGGCTGGATTGGTCATGGGCCTGACCGAAATTCCCTCCGTCGGCGATCTGCCTTTCTACGAGAAGCCGCTCTTCTGGGCTGGCGTAGTGGCGGTGGTTTTCGTGGTGTTGAATATTCTGTTCTGGTGAAGTTCTGGTCAAAACAGGCGGTGATGACATGCGTAGTGAGGGCGGCGTTTCGATCTGGTTTTTTATCGGCATTTCCCTGCTGGTGAACGGCATTCTGATTACCGCGGCCGGAGTCTGGGAGGTATTTCACCCGCCCGCGAATCCGGTCGTGCTGTTCCACCTGCACGCCAACGTCTGGTGGGGGGCGATCCTGTTGGTGATCGGCCTCGGCTACTGTCTAAAATTCTCCCCAAGCCCCAGCAAGGGATAATCTTCGCACCAACCAGTTCGCGCCCACGCGCAAAACCACTTGAAGGGCGCAGCAAGGCTGCGCCTCAAACGCCCGGGCCCCAGACTCCTAGTGGTCGATGTCTGACGAACCGCTCAACCCATCCATCTACCTACGGCCGCCCCGGATAGTGCTTCGTCTTCCCCGTCCGCGAATTGAGAATGTCAAAGCTTCCGTCGGTCTTCGCGATCAATTCCAGATAATTCCCGGCGTCAGGCCCGTCAGGATTGGCGATGAACTCCGGAGCGACGTTGTGCGCCGCGCCGCCTTCGTCGGAGAAATGCAGCTGCCAAAAATCCTCGAGGTGCGGCGACGACTTGATGATGTCCCAAGTCGAAGGCGTGCCGCCTTTCTTGGCGCCATTGTCCATGATGGCTACGCGAGGCGCGATGCCGTGTACCAGCGCCGGGCTGCTGCTCTGCTGCCATCCGTGGTGCGACACAATGTAAATGTCGATCTTGCCGAGCTTGTTGACCGGGCACATGAGTTCCATCTCTTTGTCCCAGGTGAGGTCGCCGAGATCTAGAATTCTCAGCTTGCCGAAGGTGATCAGCGATCCCAGAGAGCGGAGATTTTCGGTTTTGTCCGCGGGACGCTGCTCCGATTCCTTGCAACTGACATTCTCCTGACCGGCGCCGGGCAAGGAATTCGCAATCAGCGCGCCGTCAGAACTAATGACCGTGCCGTGGATTCCCTTCACGGGAAGCGTGTCGCCGGGCTTGAGCGTGAGCCGCTGGAATTTTCCCGTGGCCACGAGTTTCTGATAAGCCTGAAATCCCTGCACGGTCGGTGCATCGCCTGGCTCGCGATTGTCGCCGTGGTCGAGGAAGGTACCGACGGGAATTCGCGCGACCAACTGCGACAAACCGCCGACGTGATCTTCATGAAAGTGCGTGATCAGCACGTAGTCGATCTTCTGGATTCCCGCGTTCTTGGCGGCCGCCACGATGCGGTCCGCATCGCGGCCATTGTTGCCATCCCAGCCGGTGTCGATCAGCAGGGATTGGCCAGCGGGCGTGACAAAGAGAGTTGCTTGTCCCCCTTCCACATCCACGAAATACACTTTCAGCTCCTGCGACACTGGCATCGAGGGTAACGGCAAAGCCGCTGCCGAAAGCGAAAAGGATGCCCACAAGAAGGAACTCGCCACAGCCCACCAGAATCTCTTTCGCGTTTGCTTGCGCACAACCAAAACACCGGACGAAATAGCTGCCACTTGGAAGCCTCCTGATATTTGCTGCCGTCCCGGCGGATCGACTTGGTCGAACCTTGGACTCGCATGCGGCAGGGAGATCATCAACCCGTTTCCCAATGCGGGTCAAGGACGGCACATCCGAGCGGGTCACTGGCAATCGTGGTTCTTAAGAAGTTCTCCGACCCGCGGGCGGTTTAGCGCGATAGTCGAGTTCTGTCTGGTAGACCACGTGCATTTGACCCGAGGAGGAATACTTCGCCCGTCAGCAGGATGAGGATCAAATGAAAAGCGTCAGCGCAGCCTCACCCGCATCTGCCGAGGAAAGACAATCGCAAGGTATCGCCTTATAGCCTGGTTTCCGCGCGAGGAAGAAGCGTCCGACGATCCGTCGCATCTAGAGCCACTCCACCGGTTCGAGCCAAATTTCACCGACCTCGTACGGACTCTACGGCACGTTTACGAACACCGCGACGAAGTTGCTCGGCGCGAACGAGCCGCCGTTCGACGAAGACGAGAGAATTTTCGCGGCCGCAGGTGACCTTGCTTCACGCAGATTGCATCCGCGGACTTCAAGCCAGTTCAGACGGCGGGCAGCCATGATGGCCCCCCGCTTCGAGGGGCCACGAGGGGCGTGGAACTCACCAACGGAACGACGCTAGTGTGCGGCGACAACCGGTAGATCGATGAAGCTGGCGGCGCCCGCAGCGTGATACACGCGCTGCGTGGCCTTTACGTAGTCCTGAGGCTTGGCGAAGAAAATGTTCGGCACAAAGGTCTGCGGGTTGCGATCGTAGAGCGGGAACCAGCTCGATTGCACTTGCACCATGATGCGATGGCCCGGCTCGAAAACGTGGTCGACGGTGGGCAGAATGAATTTGTACGTCAGCGGGGTACCCGCCGTGATGGCTTTCGGCGTTTCAAAACTTTCGCGGTAGCGTCCGCGGAAAATATCCATGGCGATGTTTAGTTCATACCCGCCCATTTCCAGCCGGCTGGGAACTTCGTCAGGGAAGACGTCAATGAGTTTTACGACCCAGTCGCTGTCGGTGCCGCTGGTGGAAGCAACGAGATTGACGATCGGCGCGCCGCCGAGACGCACGGGATTTTCGAGCGGCGACGTTTCATAGGTGAGAACGTCGGTACGGCTATCGACAAAGCGCTGGTCGATCAGCAACCAGCGCCGCCAAGTGTCTTCGTCGGAGGAAACGGCAGGGCGAGGAATGTAGGGAACCGGGTTCACAGGATCGGAAATATAGGCGTCATTCCCCGACGACGCTTGTGGGTCGCGCTCTGTGGGAGCGTTGAACGACAAACCGAAATTCGGCGTGAAATAAAGCGGCTGTGATTTGACGGCACAATTGGGGCAAGCCAGGGGCCAGGACTTGAGGCGGTCCCAGTGGTTTTCGCCGGTATTGTAGATAAATACCGGCGGCGTGTCGGCTTTGGGCGCGCCGTCTTTCAAGTATTGATCGAAGAAAGGCCTCAGTACATCGCGGCGAAATTGAAGCGCGGTGTCGCCATCGAGCTTTAAGGGGCCGAGCGTGGAGCCCTCGTAGTTGACGCCGCTGTGACGCCACGGACCCATCACGAGAAAATTTTTGTCGTTGTGCGTGTCTTTCGGTTCGACGGCAAGGTAGCAGTGGATCGCTCCCCACATATCTTCCTGGTCCCACAGCCCCTGAATCCACATGACCGGGACGGTGAGGGGCTGCTCGGCCATGACTTTGTCGAGCGCCTGACCTTGCCAGAAGGAGTCATAGGCGGGGTGCTCGGAGACTTTTTTCCAGAACGGCAATTGATCCAGACCCGCGGCCTTCGCGAAATCACCAGTCGATCCGGCGCGGAGGAAATTTTCATAATCGTCGTAGCCTTGGCGCACGAGCGGCTGGCCTTCGCCTCTGGCCGAGGTTTGTTCCGCGATATAATCGAGATTGGGCAGACGGAAAGCGCCGAAGTGAAACCAATCGTCGCCCATCCATCCATCCACCATCGGGCTCATGGGCGCGGCAACTTTCAGCGCGGGATGCGGATGCACCAGCGCCATGACGACCGTGAATCCTTCGTACGAGCTGCCCAGCATGCCGATTTTGCCGTTGGACTCAGGTACGTTTTTGACAAGCCAGTCGATGGTGTCGTAGGCGTCGGTGGAGTGATCGACTTCACTGGAATTGAGGGGACCGCGCAACGGACGCGTCATGACGTACTCCCCTTCCGAGTGATATTTCCCGCGCACGTCCTGAAACACGCGGATGTATCCACCCTTGACGAAAACTTCGTCCCCCTGCGGCAATTCGCTAAGCATTGAGGTCGAGTGGGAGCGGATCGCGCGATGCTCGGCGTCGTACGGTGTGCGCGTGAGAATTATCGGCGCATTCTTTGCGTCCTTTGGAATCACGATGACCGTGTATAGCTTTACGCCGTCGCGCATGGGAATCATCACTACGCGCTTGGTGTAATCGTAGCCGGCAGTGGGCGTTTCAAAATTTGGAGGCACGTCGGGCGTTAGCGGGGGCGTCTGAGAACGAAGCACTGGTGAACATACGAGAATCGTCAAAACTGAAAGTACACGCCACCGAGAATTCACTGCCCACATGTGCGAAGTTCTCCTCGTGAGAAATGCCCGCGCGACGCCGCGAAGAGTTAAAGCGTTTTGCAGGTAGTTTATTCTAGCGGGATTCCGTTGACAGAGTGCGAGCAATTCCGAAACCGACTGAGGAACGCACTGCGAATCGCGCTGATAGGATCAGGCTCTCTCACCCGTGGATTGAAAAATAGGAACCTATGCACATCTCTAGAGTGTCGTCGTGCCAGGTTTCTCTCGGCAGCAGGTTTGGGCGTAATTCCTTTTCATATCGGTCGCGCAGGATCTTGGTATCCAGCAGCACGGTTCTTGCCAGATATTCGACGTCGCCTTGATCCTTTGGACTGTTCCGCTCGAGTTTGGACAACACCAAATCGTACGGATCAGGTGCAAGAAGCTTTAACTTCTTGAAGCGTCCAGGAAACATTTCTATCAACCGTGACTCATAGTCTTCCGGCATGGTTGCCACCGTGACGTGCTGTAGGTGAACCTTGTGCTTTGCGGGGAGTTTTGATCCTTTGCCTGCGAGCCGTTCCAATTCTTCGATGCGATAACGCGAAACCGCAGCAACATAATCAACCAGCCCGAATCGCTCTTCCGCCGGAAAACGCTCGGTCAGACCGACAATCATACCGGAAAGACGAACAAATCTTTTGATGAGTAACCATGAGCGGAGATTATTTCTGATCACGCATCGACGGAATGAAATGTGACACCGAGCAGCAGGCCCTCGGGTGAGAGGAACCGGCTTACGGTTTGGCCCCACGGTTCCTTCTTGTTCTTAATGAGCATTCGATATCCCCGCGATTCAAGACCGGCCGTCGCTTTCTCCACATTTTCCACTTCAAATTCCAGCCATGCGTGCGGGAATGTTATCGGGCCAGGAATCCGTGCCAAAACAGGACTGCGCGGCCTGCGAGAGAGGCCATAGCGCAAAATGCTTTGCGCCTTGAAGAGCGGCGGTATATAGATAGCCGCCACCGTCCTCTTTGAAGGAGATGCCAAGGCTGTCGGCATACAGCTTGCGACTTTCAGCAATGTCGTGATCGATCGGCCCAAATCCCGCAATTAACAGAACCTCTGTGCCTATGTCGGCCATATTGCTGCAGCCTCCTTGTCAGTATGTCGATCATCAGAGCTTCGCACCTCGGCGACTACGAACGATCATGCGACAAATCCCTGGGAGAATCTATCTAGACCGCCGATCTTGAATCCAGCCTCAGTTTTCGCCACATTTCGGCCCTTCACCCGCTGACCGCATCACGGCAAGTCGGAAGTAATGCAAACGGCTCAGGCGGCATTGCGCAAGAATGCCATTGGAACAAGACTCGCCTGAACCTGCAACGATGGCCGCGGCACAGGCGATGTAGAATGAAATTCATGGGTAAGAAAGAAATGTCCTCTGGCGCGGTGCACCATATACCAGCGGATTTGCGGAAAGTTCTGATTTCGGACCCAGTGGCGCGGGCAAAGTGGGAGGACATTACCCCACTCGCGCGCAATGAGTGGATCTGCTGGGTTCTCTCCGTCAAGAAGCCGGAAACCAGAAGGCAGCACATTGAGCGGGTATGCTCGGAACTTAAAGAAGGAATGCGCCGGCCCTGTTGCTGGCCAGGCTGTCCTCACCGCTAGAACGTTTTGCCGGTCGCTCCTCACTACCCACCGGAAGAGGGATGTAGTGCAATTAACGGTCGAGGTGGTTGAGCGAGGCCCCCAGCCGGGAGTGCGGCTCAAAACCATCGTAAAATTGACGGATATGAGTCACGTAAAACTACGCGTCATAAATACCGAGTTGGACAATCTTGTGTCGAATCTTCGCGGGGAGGTCGGCGAGATTATCAGCACGTGGACGATGCTCCGCTTCCTGATGGCGGAAGAGCGTCGGCGGTTGACGCCAGACGTTGCTGCGGATATGCGGAATCGCGACCTCGCATTCATTTCGGCGTTGCGAGACAAATTGCACGATGAAATCGTTGCCAGGTTGTCGGAGCTGGCAACCACTAAAATCGGGAGACTGACCTTCTATTTTGCGGCGACCAAGCTAAACGCCCTTGCCGCCGAGGCAGATTCCTTCCGGCGATTCACTGAGCGCCACAGATTCGAGGAAAAACGAAACTACGACATCAGCCATAAAGAACTACCGGAACAATGGTCGGAGCACAAGTTTATTTCGGTCCAGTACCGACGGCTGGTCGAAGGAGTTGCACGGGCTTCCATCGTGATGAAGAAGATCGACCGCCTAGCGCTTGGGCCTTCGGCCCCTTACCTTTGGCGCGAAATGAGGAAGAAACGTTATTCCGTGACAAATCCTCTGAATGTTGCGTACATGCTTTTGCCGCACCTCAGACTTTCCAACCAAGTAAGAGCTAATGTCGTGTTGCAGGAAATGCAGGAGGGCCGCGCGGAGTGGTCAGAAATGCCGACCAAGATCAACGGGACGGAGGCCACAGTATACGTTTGCAAGAAATGGGGGGCGGTCTGGCTTGGCGATCACATTATGTGCCTCGATGAGTATCCGTTGCAAAAGCTCTCAGAAATCACATTCGACATGCCAGCAAATGTCGCGGAGCCGCCTGCAGGGGAGCCCATCCTAGAAGAGAGAGACATCACGGCAAAGTATCGGGTACGAGCGGTTAGCAATAAACGAGCGGTATTCGAGCCGGTCCAACGGCTTCACCTGCTGGAGAAAGGCGCGGTGACGGAGCTTTGCGACATTTCCATCAACCTTAACCCCAAGATGCGAGCCGACTTCGGCGAAATAAAAGTTGGCGACGTGAAGGACTTCAATCTGAAGGTAAAGGTGCTAACGGGTTTTGAAGCTGAGAAATCGTTCGCCTGAAAGGGATACTGGCGAGCGGACTCTTGGGCCGCGTGCTGAGCGTGTTGTCGAGAAGCACTGCTTTGCAGGTCCGGCGAGCTGGCCTAGCATCTGAGGTGAGCCATGAAAATGAAAAAGTATGGCAGCTTCGATGAATACTTCGCCGATCAGTCGCCTAAAAACCGCTCAATAATCCGGACATTGCGCACGTTCGTGAAGCGCGTCGCGCCCGGACTCCAGGAATCAGTGAAGTGGGGCAACGGCTGCTGGGTGATGGGGAGCGTACCGGTCGCCTACGTCTACTCGGCTACGGACTACGTCCAGTTTGGCTTCTTCCGCGGCTCTGGCTTGAAGGATCCGCAGCGGATCCTCGAAGGCAAAGGCCAGTACGTGCGGCATATCAAGGTGCGAAAAGCCTCCGACATCGACGAGGACGCATTCAGGGTGCTCTTACGGCAAGCGGCGCGCTAACGCCAATCTGTCGTACCCGCGGCGTTCGCAGCCCGTCCTCCGGGCTGTATCACGGGCAAGCCGAAAGTTTACGGTTCGCCGTACTCATCGGCTCATCGCTTAGGTGAACCGCATGTTTCTTCGCCTTGATATGGAATCGGACGGGTCACCGCATTTTCCAAGAGTGCCACAGGAAAGACGATGTATGATTCGACGTCTAGCCCTCGTACGTGACGTTCACCGTGCAAGGAATTATCGGGACCGAGGCGCGGACCTTCCGAGATTGGGTCCCCACAAGTACACGAAACCCCATGGCAGATTGGCAAATGCGAACAAAGCGGCCGCTCCGAGGACCGGTGCGCGAGGAAGCGGGGCCGACGCTCAAAAACTACATCACGCCCGCCGGGTTGCAGCGGCTGAAAGACGAGCATCTGTTCCTACTGAGTCGCGAGAGGCCCGCGGTGGTGGAGGTTGTAGCGTGGGCTGCTAGCAACGGGGACCGCAGTGAAAACGCCGATTACCTCTACGGCAAACGACGGTTAGGCCAGATCGATTCGCGGATTCGCTTTCTCACGAAACGCATTGACGCGGCCGTGGTCGTCGATCCCGCCGCTCCTCGGTCGGGGTCAGCCGCTACGCGCGTCTTCTTCGGCGCAACCGTGACCTACAAGGACGCCGCCGGCCTTGAACACGTCGTTTCGATCGTCGGTATCGACGAGGTGGACCTCGACCGCGGCTACATCAGCTGGCGCTCGCCTCTCGCCAATGCGTTGATGAAGGCGAGCCCCGGCGACCGCGTGGACCTGCGCGCGCCAGCGAAGACGGACCATCTCGAGATCATCGAGGTCGAGTACGCGCCGATTCCGATGGATCCTTTCCGCGAACCGCTAGGAGCTCAGTCGACCCCCAAGGTCGAACGCTCCTAGACCAAGCCGCCCGACTCTGAGCGTTCCCCTGATCTCTGTCGTTTTTGCACATTGTGTCGTCCGGAGCTGGACCCGTCCGCCTGGTTTGACGGAAATACGCAATGAATCACCACTGTTCGTAAGCTCCCAACAACCTACCTAGGCGGTTTGAGGGTAGCGACGGCCTCCAAAACCTGACCGAGAGCCTTCTCGCCGTCCAGCTCCTCGATCCCGGGATTTATGTCGTGATACATGGCTCCGTGATTCCCGCAAACCACGCGCGAAAGGACAAGACGCTTGGAACCTTTGTCCGCAATCACTAAACGGTGAACGCCCCGAGTCAACAGCCACTAGTTATCGTTGTCAAATCATATACTCCGGCTACCGATACCCCACGGCACACTCCCAGGTGGGGCTTTCAAACCAGTTCATTGCACCTGGAGCGCACATGAAGAAAGCGGTTTGCTTTGTCGATGATGACGCGGACGAACTTGATCGCTTCCGTGTGTCCATGCAGAACGATTACATTGTCGGAGCCGGTCCAACGCTGGATAAAGCCATGGATGAATTGCGGGCGCAGCGGGTAAAAAAACCGGATCTCTGTTTGCTGGACCTCTACTATGGCCCCCACACCAATGAGGCGAAGCGCGCCGAAATCGGCGCGCTGGACGGTCAGCTCTCCGCCCTAGAGGCGAAAATGCGGGCCTTGCTTGTTGAGGCAGGGCAATCGCCCCAGGGTGGATTCGACCTTGCGGGAGAGGTGCAAAAGAGGTTTCCCGGGATTCCCCGCGTCTTCTTTAGCCGAAAGGCGTTCCTCGAAGATGCACTCCGCGCACAAAAAGAGGGCCTTCCGCTCCTAGAAAAGCCAGACCCCACGGCAGAAGACATTGGCGCGACAGAGAAAGAACAGAAGGACTTGGCGTTCCAACGCCACAGCGAACAGATTAGGCGTTTTTTGGATGGAAGAATCAATTTGAATACTGCGATGAAAGCGTTCGATGTAGCTGTTGCCTTCCGGGTGATTATAGGCCGTGCGTCGATGGGTGATTCCCAGCCGATTCAAAGTTTCGATAAAGCGCGCCGAAGTGAATTGCGTTCCGTTGTCGGTGGTCAGGGTCACGCGGGCCTCCCGGCTGCCTTTTGGCAGACGCGCCAGCACGGCTTGTTCGACGGCTTCAAGAGCTTCTTCCGTCCGACAGCGATGCGACAGATTCCAACTTAGGATTTCTCTGGTGCAGCAGTCGATCACGCACACCAGGTATGCCCAGCCCACCGTTGGGCCCGCCCAGATCTTGGTCATGTCCGACTGCCAGATTTGATTCGGCTCTGCGGCTTCCACACGCCCCCACTCTTTCTTCCGTCGTGCTCGCAAACGGCGAGAACGCACCAGTAACCCACGTTCACGCATCACTCGCAGCACCCGTTTGCGATTCACCACAAGATTTTCCTTTCGGCGCAGCCACCAGGCCACGCGGCGATATCCGTACGCGGGTTTTTCTCCGCAGGCCACCACGATCTGTTGGTCGTATTGCCGGTCCGCGCGGCTCTTCCGTGGCTGCTTCCGGTAATACAAACTCGACCGGCGGATGGACAACGTCGCGGCCACCAGCGTGGCGGTGAAGCCCTGCGCCACGATCTCTCGTGCTTGGGAGTGAACCGCACCACAGCTCACTCCCCCACGACGTTTTTTAGGATTTCAATCTCCAGCGACTTCCGCCCCAGCGTGCGTTCCAGTTGCCGGATGCGATGGTCCTTCTCGGTTTCCGCGGCGGCAGCGCTTTTACCCCCAAGCGCTGCCTTGGCTCCCTGCTCCGCTTCATCCTTCCAGCGATAAAACAGATTCGCGGCAATCCCATGACGCCGACACGTCTCTGATATATTTCCGCTCTTCAGCCCTTCCTGGAGAATCTGCCACTTTTCTTCTGGGGTCCGAGTTACACGTGGTTTCTTGCTCATGGTGCCTCCTGTTTGGAGGCCCTGAATCATATCTAATTCAGCCGTCCAGTTTCAGCGGGGAGCACTACACGCTACTTGAACCTTCTCGGATTTCAAATCGACCAGGTGGACGAAAACGCTCCGCCTCTCGGCCAGCGCCTCTATTGCGGCGTCATCGCCAGACTCAATGGGGAAGAGATCCGTCACGCAATTGCAGTCGACGAGGAAGGCAGAATCTTCGATCCAGCTAACGGCGCGCCGGAGCCGGGCAAATTCACGCTTAAGCACTGCGTTGCTTACGGGACATTCACAATCCATAGTTGCTTCACCGTCCGCGATCGCCGGCTGATGTAACCACCCCCACGCTCGATCCCGAATCCTCCTCTTCTCAGTTCTTAGCGAGGATAAGGCCGCAATCATCAGCTTCCCTTCGATCCTCCGGCGTTAATTCGTAAGTCGTCGAGATAACCCCAATCTGCAATAGCTTTTTGATCTGTTTAAAGCTGTTCAACCACTTCGATACAAGAAATGCATCACACCGTGTAATCCCAACTACACCTTCCAGTCGCGACCAATCATCCCCTAGTCTATATGTGATACACCGGCGAGTCTGAAGATCAGAAACAAGAACCGTCCCAGCATAATGGTTCTCTTTCGCTCTTAACTCTGCGACTACAAGTTCGAAATGACTCACGTCGATATCAACTTTTATCAGCTTGCCGGCGATATCACCTTCAATGTCAAACAGGATGAATTCTGAAAAGAATTTCTGTAACAAGTCCTTCTCTTCACCTAACCGCGTACAGAACTCCTCCCAGAACATGACGGTGCATCGAAGCCTTCCTTCCTGACTGAGGGCTACGCTCTTCCTCTGGAGGGCTGTGTCTCGCTTCGTCGTCGTCACGATCACGTATTTCGAGAGTGCCGGAGTGAAACCAAGAGCCTCCCTATACTCGCTTTCTAACTCTTTAACGGTGAAGGAAGACACACATTTACACTGAACCCCTCCAAGTTTCTTCGTGCCACGTATAGCCCCGAAGATATCCACGCCATCCTGCCGCTGCCCTATAGAACCAAATTCCTGAATATCCTCGTTTTTCCAGATGCGCTTGTACAACGCGGAGGTCATTCGCTGCAACTCTTGCCAATCCGAAGGCACTGGAAGTTTGACTTGATAAGAAGCTGGCACGTTGTTTTCGATCCCCCAAACTTCATCTTCGACTTCGTGCTGCAGACTATCGGCGCGCCGACGATGTTCAACATCATAGTGCCAAAGCGCAGTCAGACTTCCAACCACGGACAAATGTGAATGGGCTCGGCAATTCTGCAATCGAGGGCGATCCGTCCCGGAACGACGAGCCTCAAAGTATTCATAACGCTAGCCGTGTGGTCCCGCCAAATGGCGATCTCCATCACTTGCGCCACCGGCGGAACTCGCCGCTTTCGTCTGGCAAAACTCGTCCCTCCGTCACGCCTGGTAGCCATCCCTCTAGTAACGCCCCTGGAATGGCCCAAACCAGCGAAACTCGTCGCCGGGAGCGTGGCGAAAGTCGTCGCTTGGCTTGGCGAAACTCATCGCTCACAAGCCACAATTGAGGTTGACTCTGCGGATGGGAATGCCTCGGCTCTCACCGGCGCAAGTCCGAGAGACAGCGACTCTCGTTGCTGCTCTTCGCAGGCTCAAGCTCGCCGCGAGCAGCGCGTTCGTCTGCCGCGAATTTCGCCCTCTTCGTCCGCGTGGCGAAGATGACCCCACTTCGCGATCCTCGGTTCGAGGGAGTTTCGGACGACGAGCACTTCTCCGCCTCGCGAGATGAATTACACTTATCGAATCGATGCGCTCTCGCGTCACAGATAACCCCAAGCCCGCTGAAGTCTCCAACTGCCATCCGGGCGGCAAACCCACACCATCGTCCTGCACGCGGATCTCCAGCCGATTCTCCACCCGTTCTGCCGAAATGATCACCGATCCTCCGGAAGACCGCTGCGAAAGTCCGTGCCGGATGGCATTCTCCACCAGTGGTTGCACGAACAAGCAGGGCACGGAAGCATATTTCACCTCCGGCGCGATGCGCATTTCAATCTTCAAGTAGTCCCCGAACCGTATCTTCTGGATTGCCAGGTAGTGCTCCAAAAAAGCCATCTCCTCCGCCAGCGGTACCTCCTGCCTGTCCTTGGACTCCAGGGACAGGCGCAAAAGATCGCCGAGATGCTCGATCATTCTTCGCGCCAGTTTGGGATCTGGTTCCACTTGCGACGAGATCGTATTCAGCGCATTGAAAAGGAAATGCGGATCGAGTTGCATGCGCAGCGCATTCAGGCGCGCTTCCGAGAACTGCCTCTCCATTCGCTCCATCCGTAGCTCACCCGAAAGATAGCGCTCGTAATACTGATAGATCTGCCATGCGCCGAAGATCAACCAGTAGACCAGCCAACTCCACAAAAACATTCCGCGCAACGCACCGAGAAGGATCTTGCCATCCAGTAGCGCACTCCAAGCACCATCCCAAACAGAGCTCTAACGCCCGCAAAAACGTAAATGTACGCTGCGGTGAAAAGGAGGCTAGGCAGCAGGTGGGCGATGACCCGGCGGGGGAGTTGTTTGCCGGAAAACGGTAGCCGGCGGTCAGCCGCTAGAATCAGCGGCGTCACCAATCCCCACGACCACCATTGGGCGAGCGACGCAAGAAGCGAGAGCCTCCAGTTCCCGCCGCTCGAAAGACTAGGAAGTGCGAAAACAAAGCCAATCACGGACCATGTGAGGAGCGCCAGCAGACTGCGGCCCATCCAGGTCTTCAGTAACCCATCGGTGAGCTTTGATTTTAAGTTCTGTTCGTAGGACGGCACGCTGTATTGTTACCAGTTGCCGGGTCCGGCGCAACGGCTCAAACGAATCATGGTCGATTCACTTGCGCGCAAATTGCACGCCATCCATGTCTTCTAGCCGCAGGATCACAGCCCATCCATAGAAATTGTTGGCCACCGCCACACTAACCTCATTTGCTCCTGCATTCAGAGGTAACTCGAAAGATCCATTCTCCAGGGAGCATCGGCCGTCCGGCAGGTTCTTGTCCGCGTAGACCAATCGTCCGTTCACAAAGATCCACACTTCGCGGCTCCATCCAAAGCCCACTTTCTTCGATTGTACCTTGTCGGAAGTGATCGTCGTTTTAAGCCACGCTACGGCGCGCGCTGGCCGGTCGAAGGGCAGGCCATATTGCCGGCTGATGTTCACCAGTCCATTGCGTTCTGCAGCCAGCGGAAGCCAAGCCGCCGAGGGGCCGGGCAAATCCGTGATGCTTGGCTCTTTATCTGCCGGTAGCGCGTAATAAGGTGCGAGCTGCCAACTCCGCACAAAATGGCGGTCATCCGCGGTCGCATCCTTTTCCGGCTCAGGAGCAAGTCCCTCCACCGCATCCGGAATCACGCTCAGATTCGCAAAGATGCCGGGGCCATGGAGTAACAGGCCTCCTTCTTGCGCGTCGCCTTCCAGCCTGCCGATCTTCAGCGTCGGCGTCTTTGCCCCATTGATGTAAATGTTCATTCGTTGGCCGGAGATCACCATCTTGATGTGGTTCCACTCGCCTTCGCGCAAAGGTGCGGGCGCTTGATACTGCGGAAAAAGGTCCCAGAGCAAAACGCCGTGCGTTCGTGGCGCGTATTGCGTGCAGTCCACTGCCGCGGAACAATTTGGACGGGGCCGCAGATAGAAATCCTCATAGGTATCTTTGTCGCGTCGCCGGAATCCGATCCCGGCTCCCATACTCCCCAGTGCTTCGACGTCGTATTCGATCGTCCCATTCCGGAACGTAAAGTCGTTAAGCACGGCTTGACCCGTCATCTTATGCTCCGCATAGTTCCCAGGCTTCAGTTGCAGCGCCGCATACCCATCGTGTTGGACGAATTCAACTTCGCCCATCGTCGTCCAATGATCGGCGGTCATCGCAAACTTGATCTGCTCTGCAGCCCGCGCCGGGTCGTGCCGAGGCGAAAGGCATAGACCCAACACGATTACGCTAACCATATAAATAATAAATTTCATCGATAGGATCCCCCTTTTAGCTACACGCGGCGTTCCAAGTGTCGCATCGTATGTGCCAGAACTGATCTCGGCGACTCAAATGTCACAGACCGGACTGATGTGCTGCCAGACGGGCTCTACCGTTGCGTGCAGGCGCTGACTCCCATGGGCCACTCGCAACGAGAGCCCACTTACTCGACGTGAAACGCACTTCGAAGGCATCTCTGGTTTTCGACTCGTTCTTCCCGCCGTGGCTACTGACGTGTATCACCTCCCCGTGCCGACTTTTATTGAGCCAGCTAAGCCAGCTTTTTTCTGCCGCTCATTTTTTTCTGGGCACTGCTTCGGGCCAAATTCCTGCGCCCGGCATCTTCGCGCCTTCTGACAAGCAGAATTATGGCCACTCCGTTGCCTATCAACGTTATCTCTGCCTATGCTCATTTTCCTCCGCAAAAACCATATGTGTTCGGAAGAATGGCAGAACTTCGGTGTAGATTCGGCCGTCAGCGCCCCAATTCGATTCGTCAAAGGGGCCAGTGTATTCTTCGGCACCGTGAATAACTCCGAATTCATTCAGCTTGCGGGTAAAAGCCTGGTTGGCGTACACATGGTCATAATTTGCATCGTTGCGCGTCCAGTCAAACTTGAATCCTCTTAGAGAATTGAGGTTAGCGGCATATTGCGGAATCATCGTTTCCAGATAAAAGTTGTTGCGGAAGCGATCCATTAGCTTGGCATCGATGATCAACCTCCCATTTTCCTGCCGCGCTGGCAGGTCGATGAACAGGGGCGGCTTGGCTGGATTGGGCAGATGCGCCTGAAACATGGTGGTGAAGATGCGTGTGCCTCCATCTTTGTTTACGTCATCCATCGATTTCGCGTCCGTTAAAATGTCCCATTTGGGTATAGCCATGCTGACGCCGACACCTGTCCCGGTTCCTACCGGGTGCATGGCGTACACGGAGCCAAAAACGTCCGGGTACCGCATGCCCAGGCGGAGAGCTCCATATCCTCCGATGAAAATTCCGGCAATGCCTCGTGAATCCCTGTTGGACAGAGTCTTGAAATTCGCATCGATATAAGGCACTAGTTCCTGAATCATGAAATCTTCCCAGTTACCAGTGACCGAAGAGTTTGCGTACCACGAACTTCCAAGTGGTGTATTCATATCAACCACAACGAGGATAAATTTCTTGATCACACCGTCCGCAATGGCGCGATCAAACAGATCTTGAGCATCTCTATGATCGAAATCGTACCGATAGCTCTCCTCAAAAGGGTTAGGAAGAAAATAGATCACCGGGTAGCGCTCCGATGAAGATGGGCCATAACCAGCGGGAAGATAAACCAGCAGCCGTCTTACAGGCTCGATGCCGCTTTTATTACGTGCGATATTTTCCGACCGCAGCTCTCGGACTATGACTTGACTTTTTATAGAAGCGGCAGAGCTCGCACCCACATTCAGAAAAGCGATCGACAAAGCAAGGATTGAAAACAATGCGTTGCGCGTTCGTGGTGAGATCATGATGCTACAGTCTCCTAGTTGCATCTTCCATTTCGACCGTTCAATTTTCCGCCCACTCGTTGCGCTTGTTGCGACGACGGACCGCGCAGGCAAACCACAGACCAATCGACCGCAAGGCTTGGCGAATTCCCCAGATGGCGGGCAGGCGAAAAAGAAACAGGCAGCGCCTCCGAAGTGGAGGGAGTGGCGGTGAGCGCGGGGAATCACCCCTAAAACCAAGATTGCCTGGTAAGTGGCCGTGTGCGCTGGCGCTTACTGTCGGTGTCCTTCACGACGATCCCGCCTTTCATCACGAACTGAACCCGCTCCAATTCCGAAATGTCCTTAAGCGGATCGCCACTTACTGCAATCAAGTCAGCGAATTTTCCTGCGTCGAGAGCACCGATGCGGTCCTGCCAACCAAGTAGCTCTGCTGCGTTGAGAGTAGCGGTGCGAATTGCCTCAAGTGGCGACATGCCCGACTCGACGTAACCATGCACGACGGCCACACTCGCCTCTCCGCGCGTTATCCCAGGATGGTCAACATAGACATCGGATCCCGCGGCAATCGGCACTCCGGCCGCCATGGCGCGCCGGAGCCGTTGGCTGCGCGAGCCAAAAACGCCTTGTACGATATCATTTGTCTGCTTTAGCTCCTCGGGGGTCGCGCGTTCGCCGAATTCCGGCCGGATGGTCTTTCTCCACAATTCGTCCGATCCATCTGTGGGAACCAGAAAAATATGTTTCTGGGCCATTATCTTCAATACATCGTCCGGCACATCATAACCGTGCTCGATCGAGTCCACTCCTGCCTCCGCCGCCGTTCTGGTTTCCAGATCATCGATCGCGTGCGCGGCAACTTTCTTGCCGGCCCGGTGCGCTTCCTCCACAATGGCTCTCATTTCCTCCGGCGAAATCTGATGACTCGTGATCACCTTGATGCAGTCCGCGCCAGCGTACACCGCCTGTTGCACCGCCTTGCGTGCCTCGTCGGGTGTGCTTATGATCGAATATTCCTGGTCGATGACGTTCTGACGATCAGGAGGGATACGCTCTGCGGGTACGAATTGCCCACCCGGCGCCGCGAGTGCTCGCGTGGTGACCACCATGCGCGGGCCTGCCACCCAACCGCCTTCGATGGCATCGCGAAGGGCAACGTCTCCATTCAACCCGGAATTGCCCACGTCCCGCACCGTGGTGATCCCAGCTTCCAGATCTTGACGCCCCATCGCGGCACCGAGAAGCGCTCGCAATGCCGTGCTCATCGAGGTCACGATGATGAGCAAATTGGGCTCATCGCCGAGCCCTGCAGCGTTGTTTTGCAGCAAATGTGTATGCGCGTCGATCAGCCCGGGCAACACCGTGAAATGCGTCAGATCGATGATGGCCGCGTCTTTGGGTGCATGCGATTGGACAACGGAGAGTGGACCGACTTCCTTAATGCGGTCGTCGACAATCAATAGCCCCTGATCGATCCGATAGTCGCCGGTCTTCACATCGAGCAGTCTCCCGGCTTTGACCAGTGCGGTGTTGGCACCACTGGATGAAGTCTGCGCCACCGTGAATCCACTCGAAAACAATATGAAAATCCCGGCGATCCCTCGTCTTGCAATGGACGCCATTCGCCAAGATACGAACTCCCGAGGAGTCAACTTGCCTAGCGCCACGATGGTTCCCCTCTCGTTTAGTCCTGCTCATTCCTTACCAGAGACTTAAAGAACGTCATCAATTCTTCAGCAACAAGGCGTAATAGGTACCCGCTTTCTCTTTTTGCTGGACCTGCGTGGCGGCTCGCGCGTGCCTCTGCCATCAAAACCACCCCCCGGACGGCTCGATGCCATTGATGCGCAGATATGTAACGAGATTGCCGTAATGCAGAGCGTCATGATTTCCGACTTGCGTCAAGATGAACATCTTGTTCGTCTTGAAGCCGAAGAAGTCCGCTGGAACATTGAGGCGTGCATCGGTGAACCCGGAGTACACGCCATCGCAGTAGCCGAACGCGCCTTTGAGGTAGCCGATGATCTCGGTCTTCGAGCCCTTACCGGCAGCCATGATGGGGGGCGCTTCACCCTTGGCGTTCGAACACAAAGTGTAGGATATATCCGCCAGATGAGTCACGATCTCGGCAAACGAGCGAACGTCCTTCGTCGGCCGATAGCTGTACTTGGACTCTGGCATCGCTTCCGCCGACTTCATGATCTTGTCTTGCATATTGCTACGAAAAATGGATAACGTCGTCGTCAGCGGATTCGGCGCCGCGATCGGATTGGGCAGGCTCGGCGAGATTTGGGCGTTGGCCAAGGACGCCAAGAGGGAAACAAACACCAGGCCAACAGGAGCCACGACGCGAGCGATGGATCGGAACATTTAAGAATCCTCCGACATGTTGTAGGCCATGCAAAATCCCGAACCGCAAATCCTGCCAAAGCGTTAGCATCGCGCATTCCTATGAGCACGTATTCTTCCGACCTTCCTCACTATTAACTCGCTGTGCTACCTATATTTAGCGGTTTGTCGGCAACGGGGCTATCCACCAGGTGTCCACTTGCGGGAAGAACCGTCGCGAAATCGGACACTCGTTCCTAAAGACTGTCTGATTAAACAAATCTTCTATTTTGGCCTAACCAGATTAGAAGTCCATCGTCTTATAATAGACAGTCTATGGGAACCGAAAACCGACCTTCTGCCGGGCACTCAGGACAGCTTCGATGCTTATTCTTAACGGGTTCTTCGTTCCTTCCTAAGTCTAGCTGAATAAATGAAGTTTCGATTTTCGCCTAACCAAGGCAGAAGTCCGTCGTCTTATAATAGACAGTCTATGGGAACCGAAAAACCGAAAGTCGACCTTTTGCCTGGAACGCTGGACATGCTCGTTCTCAAAATATTGATGCGCGGCCATTTGCATGGCTATGCGATCGCGCAACTGATTCAGCAATTGTCCGACGATCTGCTGCGCGTCGAAGAAGGCTCTCTTTATCCGGCTCTCCAGCGGCTCGAGCTGAATGGCTGGATCGAGGGTGAATGGGGCCAGTCGGCCAACAACCGGCGGGCTCGTTTCTACAAGCTCACCGCGGACGGCCGTAAACATCTGACTGAAGAGTCTGCCCGTTACCGGAAGGTCACGGGGGCGGTAGCCCGCATCATGGGGTTCGCGTAATTCAGATTGGAGGGGCGCATGCAAGCCGGTTCAATTTGGAAGCGTTTTCGAAGGCGCTTACGGTATTGGCTGGACCGCAGCGAAAGGAGTCGCTTGCTGTCGGAGGAGATGGAATTCCACATTGCGTCAATGATTGATGATCTGATCGCGCAAGGCATGTCCGAGCCCGAAGCCATTGCCGCGGCGTACAGAAAGTTTGGCAATATGACACAGATATCGGAAGAAGCTCACTTCACCTGGATCGCGCGCTGGATGTCCGATCTCGCGCAGGATCTACACTACGCGTTTCGCGGCATGCGACGCGATGCCGGCTTCGCGGCGTTTACGATTCTTATTGCCGGACTCGGCATTGGAGCTAGTTCCACGGTCTTCAGTGTAGTCAATGCTCTGCTGCTGCGGCCGCTCCCCTTTCGCGATCCAGGACGCCTGGTATGGATTGCAAATGGCGAGCAAAACTTCAACACGCAAACCGAACACTATGTGGATTTCCGGGAGTTTAACCGATCCTTCTCCGATGTGGCGGGTTGGTCTGCGTATTACCGCGCTGGCGACCAAGAACTGACAGGAAATGGCGAGCCAGAGCGGCTCACCGCCGTCCCTGTGACGGAAAATTTCTTCACCCTGTTGGGTGTGCAACCCGCAATCGGAAGACCGTTCACCACCGAGGAGTGCCAGGGGGAATATTCGGCACCGCCGGCCGTGCTGCTCAACTACAGCTATTGGCGGGGGCATTTTTCCGCCGACCCAAGCGTCGTGGGCCGGAAACTTTTGTTGAACAACAAGCCTGCGATGGTGGTGGGAGTGCTGCCAGCATCCTTTGATTTCGCGAGCATCTTTGCCCCAGGAACGCCCGTCGATCTGTTCATCCCCTGGCCGCTGAGGGACAAAACAAAACCCCAGGGGAACACGATGTGGATCATCGGAAGACTGAAGCCGGGCATGACGCTTGTGGGCGCGCAGGCCGAATCTACGACGCTGGGGAAACAACTGGAGAGCCAGTATCCGGAACGGAACGCAATGGATCCGAGGCTGGTCCCGCTGGAGCAGCATGTGAGCGGACAAGTAAGACCGGCTCTGTTCGTGCTCGCGTGCGCTGTCGGGGTAGTAATGTTGATTGTGTGCGCGAATCTTTCGAATTTACAACTGGCGAGGTTGGGCGCGCGGCAAAAGGAGATAGCTACGCGGGCGGCGCTGGGAGCGGGACGCTTACGCTTGCTGCGGCAGATGCTCACGGAGACCGTGGCGCTTTCGTGTTGCGGCGCCCTGTTGGGGCTGCTCCTCGCAGTGGCCGGCACGCGTGAACTGGCGCATCTCCATGCATTCAACCTTCCTTTGCTCGAAAGCGTCAGGATCGATGGGAGCGCGCTGGCTTTCACCTTGCTGGCGGCGTTCGCTTGCGGCGTGCTATTTGGCCTGCTGCCAGCTCTACGCGTCACGGCACTCTCTCTCCGCGAAGGCATGCAAGATGCTAGCCGTGGGTCGAGCGGCGGCAGGCGGCATGCCTGGGTCCGCGATGGGTTGGTGGTTTCCGAACTCGCCTTCGCCTGCATACTGCTGGTCGGCGCGGGACTGCTGATTCGGAGCTTTCTCCGAGTACTTGACGTGAATCTGGGATTTCAACCGGAGCGGGCGGCCGCGCTGAGGATTGACCCAAGCTTCCAGATCTCCAGTTATCCGCAGCAGAACTCGTTTATCGACGAGGTCCTGCATCGGGCACGGTTTGTTCCCGGTATTCTGGCGGCCGGGATTACCGATGTCCTGCCGCTGGGCGGCGACCGCGGGTGGACTGTGCTCGCCAAAGGACAGGTTTATCCGAAGGGCCACGAACCATTGGCATTCATTCGCATTGTGAGCGACGGGTATTTCGAGGCGGCGGGAATTCCGTTGCGGTCGGGTCGAACCTTCACGGAGCGGGATCGCGCAATGAGCGAACCCGTGGTGGTGATTAACGAGACCATGGCCCGGACACTCTGGCCCGATCAGAACCCGCTGGGGCAGATGATTACCGTGGACGGTCGGACGTTTGTCAGTGTGGCCGGCGTAGTCGCCGACGTCCGTCATGAAGCTCTGGAAAAGGCCAGCGGGTCGGAGATGTATCTGCCCATGAGGCAAACCGCGGACTACGCGGCCATGCAACTAGTGGTGCGAACCGCGCTGCCACCGGACAGTGTCGCGGCGGGGCTTAGAACGGCTCTCCGGCCGATCGACCCCAATCTGCCGGTCCGTGACTTTGTGAATTTCCAGGATCTGGTCGACAGGGCGGTTTCTCCGCGGCGATTCCTGGTGCTGTTGTTGGCCGGGTTCGCGGGCTTCGCCTTGATACTCGCTTCCCTGGGGATCTACGCGGTGATTTCGTTTTCGGTGAGTCAACGGGTGCAGGAAATCGGGATTCGGATGGCGCTGGGGGCATCCCCCCGCGACGTGCAGATCGGGATCGTTCTCCGCACGTTGGCAATGGCTGAGTTAGGGCTGGTATTGGGAATGATAGGGTCGCGAGCTCTGGCGAGCGGGCTTGGCAGCCTGTTGTTCGGGATCACGACCGGCGACCCGGTGACCTTTATCGAGGTGGGAACGCTTTTGATCGGGGTTGCGGCAATCGCTGGGTATATTCCCGCCTGGAAGGCATCCAGGATCGATCCGATGGTTGCATTACGGTCGAATTAAGCGAGTCGACTGATCTCGTGCAGGGCACTCTGGATATGCTAATTCTGAAAGCAGCTGCACGCTTTGGAAGCAGAAGCCCTCGCCTCTGGGTGCCCCAGAAACATGGGGCAGAAAAAGGAGACATTTTCATGTCCTATATGTTAAGTGGAATAGCTTCGGGCTGGGGTTCGCCCGCCGACGTTTCTGACATTAGAGCATGGTTTGTCTTGCCCTCGCCACTCCTGTAGCGAAGACCTGCGGTGCCGGAGGCGGCGCGCTTAGGTCGTAGCGGAGGGAGTGGCCAGGGACGAATTATTGAGCGAATCTCGTCCGAGCGCCTACCCTTGCGAATGCCGCCGTCTGCAACATTTGCATTACTTCCGGGTTGCCCGTCATCCATACACAATCAGGGAGTCCTTCCGCCTGTGGCCGCATGCAAACGCCTTGACGCGATGCAGTATTAGTATCACAATGTGGTTCTAATCATGCTTGGCGAATTCGAATATTTGTTGATCACGGCGGCTGCTGGGCTTGGAGATGACGCCTACGGCGCGGCGATTCGTGAGGAAATCGAAGCGACGACGGGACGAAAGTGCTCCATTGGCGCGCTCTATACAACCATCGATCGTCTCGAAACAAAAGGTCTTCTGAAAACGTGGATGGGCGATGCCACGCCGCAACGGGGTGGCCGCGCCAAGCGCATGGTTCGTGTGACGCCTAAGGGCGTGTTGGCCGCGAAGGCCTTCTACGACGCGGTGACGCGCGTGAGTCGCGGAGCGTCATGGGTGGGGAATCGAACGGGGAGCGCCTCATGACGAGCACCAGCTGGTCCTTCGTCGAGGCTGCTGCCCGACTGCTGGCGCACGACGAGCGCGAAGCCGTCCTGGGCGATATGGTGGAGGGCAACGAAAACGTTTGGCAAGGGCTGCTGGGCGTGCTCGGCCTGGTGTTCCGCCGGGAAGCGGTCGTTTGGAAAAGCTGGCGGCCATGGCTGGCGGGATTCGGAGTGGCCCTTCCAAGCAGCTTTCTCCTTATGGGGTTCTCGCTGTCTGTCAGTTGGAGTTATCTGACCGTACGATGCCCCGAGCTTCTCCAGAAGTCGTCCCTGACACTGGGCTCCGGGTCCCTGGTATTGCTGTGCCAGGCACTCCTTCTGATCGGCTGGTCCTGGACGGGCGGTTTTGTAGTCGGATCGTTGTCGCGGCGGACTCTTTGGGCTAGCACGTTACTTTGCCATTCGCCCTGTTTGTTTTGTTTGTCGAGATTCCGTGTCGAGTCCTTATCGAGGTTTTGCCTGCTTCTCTTTTTGGTGCCCGCGATCTGGGGAGTTCACCAGGGTTTGCGAATTTCAAGGATGAAGCGGAGCTGGGCCATGGCACTGGCAATAACCATCACGGCATTGATGGTTCCGGGGTGGAGCAGCGGGGCTCATCACTGGTGGGCACCGCCACGGTGGACTCTGGATTGGGCGTTGTGTTGGCCGGCGTGGTATCTGGTCGCAACGGCACGGAGAGCGAGCGCAAAGGCTGGATCGGGAGGCAGCGACGGCCTGTGGAGCGGGCAGCGGGAACAACGAACAGGAATGTCGTAGAGCTCAAAGTCATGTCCCAGGATTGACTTGTGAGGTGTGTCTTGTTCGGGGAGGAAAGATATGGCGAGTGAACTCACCTTAACCGTGAACGGCGCCAAGCAAGTTGTGTCCGCGGCGCCGGAAACGCCTTTGATCTTCGTGCTGCGCAATGAACTAAAACTAAGTGGTCCTCGGCTGGGATGCGGGATGGCGCAGTGTGGCTCGTGTTCTGTGCTGCTTGATGGAGAGGAAATTCGCACGTGCATCACGCCGGTTTCTTACGCCGTAGGCAAGCAAGTGACGACAATCGAAGGATTGCCCGCGGTTTGGGCAGTAGAGAAGAAGTTGAGCGCGGCGGACGCTGAGAAAACACTGCATCCCGTACAGCAGGCGTGGATTGACGAACAGGTCCCGCAGTGCGGCTACTGCCAGAGCGGGATGATGATCGCCGCGGTGGAATTGCTGGCCAAGAATCCGAATCCAACCATCGCGCAAATCAAAGATGCATTCACGAACAAGCCGCCGTCACCTCATTTGTGCCGCTGCGGCACGTACGCGGCCATCATCGATGCTGTGCAACGCGCCGCCAAGGCCATGAAGGCCTGAAGGGAGTGCATGCCATGACGGTGAAAACAGAAACGTCCAGCGATTCGCCAATCATGCCATTCACAACGACGCTCACGCGGCGCGGTTTCGTCAAAGTGGGCGGCGCTTTATTTGTTTCGTTCGCCCTTCCAGCGGGATTTCGCGCGCAGACTGCCGAAAGCCAAGCTTCGCTGCAGACAAACCAACTCAACCCGACATTGCTGCGGTCGTGGCTTGAGATCCGAAGTGACAATACGATTCTGATGCGCACGGGCCGGACCGAGACGGGTACCGGGATGAGCGGGTATTACACGCAGGCGATAGCCGAGGAACTGAGCGTCCGGCCGGAAACGATCTCGCTCATCATGGGCGACACGGACAAGACACCGGACGGCGGATACTCTGCTGGTTTCCTGAGCGGAATGACCAACGTTCGCAAGGTCGCCGCGTACACGTATCAAGCGCTGCTGGGGCTGGCGGCAACGCAACTCGGTGTACCCGTCGAAAATCTGAGTGTCGTTGATGGTCTCATCTCTGGCGGCGGAAAGAGCATCCGTTACGGACAACTTCTTGAGGGGCAGCACCTGGACTTGAAGATTCCGGTGACCGGCGAGTTTGCGAAGGCCGCCCCGGGAAAATGGGTCGGCGTAGATGGGCTGGACGGCCTGACAGTGACCGGCGACCCGCCGATGAGGCCGCTCAATCAATGCATGGTGATGGGGACGTCTTTTCCTGTGCCGGGGATTCCCGACAAAGTAACAGGCAAAACTCAATGGAGCTGCGACGTCACGTTGCCCGGAATGCTTCACGCTCGCATGATTCGCCCCGCAACACTTGGTTCAACCCTGATTTCTGTTGGCGCAGTGGACAAGAAACAGTTTCCGACGGCAGAAATCGTGAAGAAGCGTAATCTCGTCGCCGTCGTTTCTAACAATGAATGGGAAGCCATTGGCGCGTCGCGCGCCGTTGCCGGCGGAACGAAGTGGACCGACTGGGCCGGGCTGCCGGGTAGCGAGAATGTCACGAAAACGCTTCGCGCGTACAAATGGAACACGCCCTCGGAAAGCCGCGGAAAACCGGCCGACGTTACCGCCGCGCTGGCGAAAGCTACGAAGACAATTTCTGCGTCCTACGAACAGCCTTATGTGAGGCACGCGCCAATTGGCCCGTTCGTCGCTGTCGCCGATGTTCGCAGTGATGGCAGTGTCACCGTGTGGACGCATTCAGCCCAGTCGCAGGGCCTGCGTGCACGCATTGCGTATATGCTAGGAACCACGCCGGAGCAAGTCGTAGTTCGTTGGCTGGATCACTCCGGCCAATACGGTCGCACGACGTTCGGCGGCGATGGCGCAGAAAGCGATGCCCTAATTCTCTCGCAATTGACCCGCAAACCCGTACGCGTCCAATGGACCTTGCAGGAGGACATGATGTGGTCGAGTGTCTCTCCAGCCTGGATATCCGACATCCAGGCGGGTCTCGATCCGAGTGGCCACGTGACCGCGTTGCACAGTTTGTTTTACTCACCCCACATGATGGATCCGCGCCCCATAGGTGCTCTTCTTGCCGGGATGCCTTGCAGCGCGTCGGAACCAGGCGGATGGATCGCTACGGAATGGGTCTATGACAAGATTCAAAACAGACTGGAAGATGTGTATGGAATGCCTAACCTCGGAGCGGAGACGGCATCGGGTGGATTGCGTGGCAATATCATGCGCACGCCGGGACAGCGGCAGCAAAATTTTGCTCTGGAAGGATTGATCAACGAAGCGGCAGCTGCGGCAAATACAGATCCCATTCAATTCCGTTTGGATCACACAACCGACGAGCGGTTGATCAACATTCTCAAAGCCACGGCCAAGGCCGCAGGCTGGGAACCGCGATCTTCACCTCAATCGCAGGCGCGAAAAACGGGCAGCACTCCCGTGAATGGTCGCGGGGTGTGCGTCATGCTTCGAGAAAACGCGTATTGGGTAGGCATCGCCGAAATTACGGTTGTTCCGGATACCGGCGTCATTCATGTGTCAAGGTTCACCATCGGTGGCGAACCAGGAAAAATTATCAACCCACGCCAATTCGGCCTCTGCATGAAGAGCGGCGTCGTCATGGGCCTCAGCGAAGCGTTGAAAGAAGAAGTCACTTTCGATAAATCAAGAGTGACCAGCACGAATTGGGATCGCTACAAGATTCTTACCATGGAAGAAATGCCCGAAATCAAAATTGTCCCTCTCTCGCGAGACGACAACAATTTCGGCGGTGGCTCGGAAGGTGCCAATGCCGTCTGCCCTCCAGCAGTTACCGCGGCGTTCTTTGACGCAACTGGGGTCCAAGCTCGCAGGATTCCGCTGACCGCCGCGTATGTGAGGACGCTGCTCAAGAGCTAATCGAGATCAGCGCAATCGGCAACTGAACTTCTGAGGGTTAAGCAAATTGCTTTCAGGCAGTCCGGCAGGTTCAATTCCTAGCGGGCTAGCTCCCCGTTAGTCGGCCACCCGGAAGTAATCGTCGCAAACGGTGCTCCAAGCCATCATCGGCGACTTCCATGGGGCTCCGGCCACGTCCCTCGAACCGCGCTGACCGTTGCCCCGGGTCCTCTCCTCTCCCCGGATTGTCCAGTCCCAACGATACGATACTGTCCCTCCCTCCCTTCTGTGCAGTTCTTCCAACTGGCAGTATCCGCGCGCGTACATTCGCGACCGTTTTTTTCGTTTCGCATGTTGACGTGGTCCGCCCGTCGTACTGACTTTTGTCGAGTCGAGTAAGCCAGCCTTTTTCTGCCACACATTTTCTTGGGCCACTGCTTCGGGCTAATTCCTGCGTCCTGCAGCTTCGCGGCCTCTGCTTTCCGGTTCCGCCCTTAATAGCGTTGGGTTCCCTCCCATAAAGCAGCCGCTCGCTTTGGAAGCAGAAGCCACTCGCTTTTGGGTGGCCCCAAGAAAATGGGGCCCAAAAGTCACATTCCAACCATCCCAAGTCATGAAAATCCTGGAGCAACTAGAGGAACCGCACCGAACCATGGTCTCGGTCGTAGCGGTCACGGGAATGCGGGCTTCGGAGCTGTTTGGTTTGAAGTGGCCCGACGTCGACTTCGAGCGCCGGCTATTGCTCATCCGGCGCACTTATTATCGCGGCGAATTCGGAGTGCCTAAAAGTCAAGCCAGTGAGCGCGTCATTCCTTTGAGTCCTGGTTTGGCCCAAGCACTACAACTTCACAAGCAGAATAGCCGCCGCAGCGAAATGGATCTTGTTTTTCCCAACGCTGTTGGCAAACCCTACGAACCTGTGAATCTGCTCAGACGGGTTCTCTATCCCACGCTCAAGGCTGTTGGTCTACCGCAAGCTGGATGGCGCGTCTTTCGGCGCTCGGTAGCGACCGCTCTGAGCGAGATGCGAGAGCCGGTTCGGACAGCACAACAGGTCCTCGGACACTCTTCCCCCCAGACGACGCTGACGTTCTACGTACAGTCGGTCGAAGAATCGCAGCGGCGTGCGGTTGCCAAATTGGAGGAAGTAATGATGCCTACTTGCGCCCCAGTTGCGCCTCAGATGCGCCCAAGCGCGGAGCTGGCGTCAGCTAAATGATTGAAAATAATTGGCTGGGAGGCCTGGACTCGAACCAGGATAGCCAGAGTCAGAGTCTGGAGTCCTACCAATTGGACGACCTCCCAGCGGGGAGGAACAAAAAGGAATCGCGGCAGGTCCGGCTCTCCCGGCAGCCACGATTCGACCTTTCTAATTTAATAGGGAATACGAAGGGCGTCAACCAACGTGTCAGTTTCCGGGCGCAACCTGCGATAGAGCGTAGGGCACGGCGCCGCCGTGCCCATCCTGGCTGAGTTCAACAAGAACAAGGCCGCTGGCAATCGGATCGAAAGGTTGTGCCGATTGTTGACGGCTGGGCGAGCTGGGGCACAGCAGTGCTGTGCCCCTTCAGGGGAGCGACGGGAGCGATTCTGTAACGGTGATGCCTTGCTGATCGCTGCTTGGCTATGCTTGGCTATGCTCGCGGGGATTTGGCGGAATCGGCGGGGACCATTTGGCCTTTTTGCATGGTGAATTCTTCGCCGCTCCAACGGATGCGGTTGGACGTAAAGCTGGCCAGCCAGACAGCGAAATAGATCGCGTCGCGCAAAGGAACCAACCAAAGATTTCGGCGTAACACTTCGTCGCCGACGCCCCAGACGCCGACAGTCCATGCCATCACCAGACGAAGAATCCCGTAGGCCAGCAGGTACGCTGCCGCTATCCACTTTGCCGGAGCGACCACTGCGGCGAGCAAGGCCCACGGCAAACCGTGCGTGAAGGTTAATCCTAGATACGAAATCGGCCTGCAGAGCCGCACAGTGCGGGCCCAGCGCACCTGATGGTTCCAGAATCCCCGGGTGGTTTGAGCTGGATACATGGTCCATACCGACTCTTGCGAGAGCAATACCTGGCCGCCCGCCTTCGCGATCCGATGGCCCAGTTCGTAATCATCCGAGTGCATGTTTACGATGGCCTCGAGCCCGCCAATCTTGGCGACCCAGTGCTTGGTCGTTACGATCGAGGCGCCCAATGCGAACTTCATTCCTTCCATCCACTGGGCGACGAGTACGCCGGCGAAAAAATCACTGGAGGCACCGATGGCCTCCAGTTCCGCGCCTAGGTTTTTTTCGGCGATGCCACGGTAGAACGAAGTCACCGCACCGATCTTAGCGTCCGCAAACGGCGCCACCACTTCACGCAAATAGTTCGGCGAGACACGCACGTCGCCATCTGTAAGAACCAGGATTTCGTGGCGCGCCTCGCGCGCGAGTTCAATCAAATTGTTGACCTTGCGGTTTGTGCCAATTTGCGCGGCGCCCGAGATCAAACAGATCCGGAGGGCCGGAAATTCGGCGATCATCCGTCGAATCAAGGGGATCGCAGGATCGGCGTCATCATTGACGGCAAAAAGAATCTCGTAATCAGGATAATCTTGACGGCAAAAGCTCAGGAAATTCTCATACGAACCGAAATCGACGCCCTTAACAGGTTTCAATAGACTGACCGGAGGGGTATAAAACGGAACCGCCCGAGCGCTTTCCCGCCGGAAGAATCGTAACGCAGCGATTGTCGCCGTAACGTAATACGCGAGCGGCGCCGCCGCAATCAGTAGTAGTGCATCTCTCCAGCCGGTGTGCATTCTGCTCCAGATTAGTTTATCTCTTCGGGTCAGGCCTTAGGGTCGCTGGGAAAATCATAGTTCATGGGGCGATGCGGGTCGAGTGGTGCGCGACGGGCGGTAAGGGGACCGGAGGGAGTTCCAACGCGGCGGATCTTTCCGGAGCAGGCAGGATGCCCTTCGAGCTCAGGGCAAGCCGGCGCTGCCAGTGGAAGTGTTGGCTCGCGCGCTCGTGTTAAGCTTTCTTTTGCATGCTTGGGAATCTGACGCACTCTGTTCGCTTTGACGACGGTCTCTTGACGGCATGAGCACTTTTTTCGGCCAGCGCCTCTGGCCTTCACTCGGCACAATTTTTCTTCTGTGGCTGGCGATTTTTTTGCCCGGCCTTCCGCATCCGTCGGTTTTTGACGACGCCGACGGCGCTCACGCCGAAGCCGGCCGCGAAATGCTTGCCCTCCACGACTGGGTGACCCTCCACGAAAACGGTATCCGCTATCTCGAAAAGGCACCGCTTCCCTACTGGGCTATGGCTGTCAGCTTTCGCCTCTTCGGCGTCAGCGAGACTTCGGCTCGCTTGGCTCAGGGGCTTGGTGTGCTCTGCCTGGCATTTCTCCTGTTGCAATTGGGCCGGCGATTTCTTTCCGCGGAGGCCGGATTTTGGTCTGCTGTCGTCTGCATCACGTCGATCGGTCCTTATCTGTTCACACGGATTTTGATTCCCGACCTGCTGGTCGGCTTGTGGATCGGGCTTGGCTTATATTTTTTTTTGCAGGGCTGGCAAGAACAGCAGCCGTCGCTGTGGTCGTGCTGGGCGCTGGCGGCAAGCGTCGCCCTCAATGTCCTCACCAAGGGATTGATCGGATTGGTCTTTCCCGGCGCGATCATTCTTGTTTTCCTGCTGCTGACAGGCGACTTGCGCCATCTGCTGAAGATGCGCCTGGTCTCCAGCAGTTTCGTTTTTCTTCTCGTCGCCGCTCCCTGGCATGTGCTGGCGGCACTGCGGAATCCGCCCGCTGGTGGGGCGAAGGGCTTTCTGTGGTTTTATTTCGTCAACGAGCACTTCCTCCGCTACATCGGGAAGCGATACCCAGCCGACTACGGGACCTTTCCGCTGCTTCTTTTCTGGGGCATGATCCTTGTCTGGCTGCTCCCGTGGAGCGCCTTCCTGCCGCAAGCTATCCGGCAAGTCCGATTGCGTCTGCTCCGCACCGCCGAGACTCGCAAATCGCCCGAAGCCGCACTGCTACTGTTTTTGGTGTGGGCGATCGTGATTCTTCTTTTCTTCAGCTTTTCAACGCGGCAGGAATATTATTTGGCGCCAGCGCTGCCGGGACTCGCGCTCATTCTCGGCAGTTGGCTGGCGCGTGAATCGCAATCTGCTTTCGGCAGCGACGTAGCGCGCTCTGGCCGAATTTCCGCGATCGTCTTTCTCATCGTCGGCTTGCTCATTTCGGCGGTTACCTTCACGCTTGCGCTGATTTCTCACGCCCCGGCGCCGGGCATGGAGCTCGCCGACCTGCTTAACAAGAACCCCGACGCTTACGTGCTGTCCCTTGGCCATTTCCTAGATCTTACCGGCGGCGCGATGAGTTTGTTTCGAGGGCCGCTAGTGGGCACGGCGATCGCTTTTCTGTTTGGGAGCGGGCTCAACTGGCTTTTGCGGCGCCGCGGGTTTCCGCGGACGGCAAACTGGGTGCTGGCGACGATGATGTGCCTATTCATCGAGTGCGCTCATGTGGCCCTGGGCGTTTTCGCTCCAGTGCTGGGCTCCAAGCCACTGGCCATGGCCATTCGGCGCGACCTGCAGCCCAGTGACCAGATCGTTTGCGACGGGGAGTATGCCAATGCGTCCTCGGTTAACTTCTACACCGCGCGGCAGATGCTGATCTTTAACGGCCGGATCAATGGGCTTTGGTATGGGTCGTTGTTTCCCGACGCGGCGCCTATCTTTATTGAGGATGCCCAGTTAGCGCGGGCTTGGACCGGGGCGAACAAACTGTACTTTGTGACCGGCGATGACGGCCGCCGGGCTTACCTCGAGAGACTGGGGCCAACCTACGAGGTGGCTCGGTCGGGAGGAAAGTTTGTGTTTACCAACCGGGCGGAGCCAGTTGAAGGCGCGAGCGGACGGTAGTGGCTGGCGGGCCAGAGAGCTGGCTGGCTTGGGGAGAGTTTTTAAAGCGACGGACCCGTCCGTCCGGGATTCAATTTTTTGCCTGCAAGTGGCGCGCCCGAGGAGACACAGGATTGGCAACGGAGACATGGGACCTGGATGTTAAGGAATATTTTCGGCGCGAGACGCTTTGCGCGCTTCGCTCATTGGACCGAACCGATCTAGAGCTCGGCCACTACAGTTAGCTCCTACCCCGTCGCGCGAACCGCGGCGAGATTTCCTCGGTTACCGCTATCCGCCACTTAGGAACCCGACCATCGGCTCCTAGAGGCTGAAACCCGCACGACACCGAACTTGGAGGTGCAGGCCTCAGCTTAGCGCTACCAAGGCTACGCCGGCGCAGACCAGGGCTACGCCGGCCCAGCGGCCTGGGCTGATTTGTTCGCCGAGGAAATATTTTGCGGCTAAGGTGCCGAAAACATAGGGGTTCAGGGCGGAGGCGGGAATCACCAGGCTGATTGGCTCCCAGGAAAGCAACAGCAGGAGCAGATAGAAGGAGGCGGCCAGCAGTGGCAGGCCGGTCCAAAACCAGGCGTTGCGCAGGGCACGCCCGAGAAATTCCAGTATTTCGCGTGGCCGCAGGCGCGCTGGCTCGCCGACGATCTTCATGGCGTGCGTTACGATGATCTCCCCGCCCGTACTGCACAAAATGAAGAGGGTAAACAGCAAGACGCTGCGCATCATGCCGCCGCTCGCGCCAAGACTTCGGTGGTACGGGGCTTGGTTAGGCCGACGACCAACACGCCAACGCAGATCAATACGACACCGATCCAGCGGCTCGGCGAAACGGTTTCATGCAGAAAAACCACCGCAAGAAATGTCAACAGCGCGTAACCGAAGGCGCCCGCCGGCATGACGTAACTGTAGTCGGCCCAGCTCATTAGCATCATGTAGCTGGCGGTGAAACCGATGAGGAAGAGGATGGCGATCCAGATCGTTCCGCTGGTGATGGTAAGCAGGAAAGCGTGCTGGAGACCGGTGAGCGAGAGCGGAACGGCGCCGATCTGGTTCATGCCGCGCTTCAGCATTAGATCGCCGGCGTTGGCACAGACCACCATCACGAGGATCATGACAAAGGTCTTGATGCGGAGACGCAATTCGCGTTTCATGAGATTAGTTTACTGGGGATTCGCATGTTGTTGTAGCGGCATCGATGGAGCGTTTGAGGAGCGAGGAAAGACCGCGCCCGGTGGTCATGCTTTACGTTTTCGGCGGTTGAGGTTCTTTCCGGCCCGGCCGGAATCCCTATCGGGCATCCATGTAGGATGCCCTCAGGAAGGACAGGCCACTTTTTGACTCAAGGTCGGGTGGCAGCCTGGTAGGCCTGGGCAAACGGGGAGCAGCGGTGCTGCGCCCCCAGGGGAAGGGGCGCGTTTTTGCGTTTCGTTGGTGGTGTTTTACGGTTCGTTTGTGGCGACGGTTCAGTCGTTGCCAGACGATGTGCCGGGAACCGCGATCATGGGTTTGTCGATGTCGCCGCCTTGGCGGACCCACTTCCAGCGCTCGGAGCGGAGCTTCAGGAAGGAAGTGGCTTCGTCATAGAGGCGCTTGCGCTCGTGGGAATCCCAGAGTGCTTCGCGGACGATGCGCCACACAACCTTCGGGCGGAAGTAATACTCGTCGTAAAAGCGGTTCACGCCGCCCATCATCTCGGCCTTCGACAGATGCGGATACTCGATGTGTGGCAGCTGGTGCCCGCCGGAATCCGCCAGCGCTTCAACCTTCAGGAAGCCCTGCTGGGACATGGCGTCATGCAGCTCGGTGCCGGGCATGGCGTGCGCGAGTGAAACCTGGATGGTTTCGCAATCGAGTTCTTTAGCGAACTCGATGGTTTTGTCGATGGTTTCCTTGGTCTCGCCGGGCAAGCCGATGATGAAGTCGCCGTGAACGCGAATGCCGACTTTGCGGCAGTTCTTCATGAACGTGCGGGCCATCTCGACGGTCGCGCCTTTCTTTATGTTCTTGAGGATTTGCGGGTCGCCGGACTCGAAGCCGACGATGAACAGGCGGGCGCCACCGTCGGCCATGCCCTTCAGCGTTTCATAGTCGCTGTGCACGCGGGCAGTCGAGGACCAGCGGAACTTCAACTTCTTGAATTTCGCGGATAGGTCCAGGACGCGATCCTTGCGGATGTTGAAGGTGTCGTCGTCAAAGAAGATTTCCTTCATCTGCGGGAAGTATTCGATCGCCTGGGCCACTTCGCGCGCCACGTTCTCGGTCGAACGCGTACGCCACGCATGGCCGGAAATCGTCTGTGGCCACATGCAGAAAGTGCAGAGCGCGGGGCAGCCGCGCGTCGTGTAAAAAGAGACGTACGGGTGCAGCAGGAACGGGACGTTGTAGTTTTCGATCTTGAGGTCGCGCTTGTAGATATCGGTGGCAAACGGAAGCGCATCGAGCTCCGCGGTGTGTAGCTGTGCCCGCGACGCGGTGTGCGCGATCTTGCCGTCTTGGCGATAGCTGACGCCGAGAATCTCGCTGAGCGGCTTGCCCTTGGCAAATTCCACAACGGAGTGATCGAACTCGCCGCGGGTAACGAAGTCGATGTCCTCGCTGGCCATCAGCGTCTCGTCCGGCTTGATGTGCCCGTGTGGCCCGACGAAGGCGATCTTCATGCTCGGGTTGACTTCTTTGATCTTGCGGATAAGTTTTACGTCGCTGCCAAAGCCGACCGTGGACGTGAACAAAACCAGGAATTCGTAGTCTTTGCAGATTTCGACGGTCTGCTTCCAGTTGACCTTGTGCGGAGAAGCGTCGATCAGGCGGCTGCCGGGAATCATTCCGGCGGGATAGGTCAGCCAAACCGGGTACCAATAGGACTCGATCTCGCGTGTCGCGGGCCACCGCGAACTCGCTCCGCCGTCAAAGTTGTCGAAACTCGGCGGATTCAACAGCAACGTCTTCATAAAATCCGGCATTCATCACCCTCAGTGTTAAAAAAGCAAAATGAGCTGTGCAAGACTTTTCCCGTTTTCGCCACAGCCGTTCGCCACAAACCCATGTCCTAGAACCAGTGTTGTTAGGCGAGCCCCGAGCCCCTTAGTCTAGATAATAGTTTACCGGAGTTGGTTGCATCCCTCCAAGGCTTTCTGCGAATGGCGTGTATTGGGGGTCAAACGGTTAAATGCTGCATTAAGTGGGAGTTGCAAGCCGCTGCGGCATCGCAATCGCAAGGATGAACCCGGACCGAAACGGCTAAAACCGCTTGGTAGCGGTAATCGCGGATTTTGCTGCCGCACTCTGGAGAAGCTCCCAAATCCGCTCGACCCAGTCCAAATGCTCCGGCTTCATCAAGACCGATCGGAGGGAGGTCAGGGTCTGGCGGCCCCTGTTTGTGTCCGCCTGCAAATTCCCGAAAAAAGTCACCGGCAATTCCGCGAGCGCCAGGTGCAATCCGCATTCAGCGGCTTCGGCAAAAATCTTGCGAGAAAGCCCTGAAATGGCCTCTACGCTGGACGAGCGTGGGGCGAACGCGACAATGTCCAGCTCGGGCGGGAAGGTTGGAACGAAGGCTTCGCTCGCGCGGAGCTCTTGGTATAGCTTGAGGGCCGCGGCTCTGCCGCGTTCCAGGCCCTGTGCGAATTCCCCTCCCCGTTGCAGAGGAAGGAGTTTTTGCGTCGCCCACAGCGCGGTGGCGGCGGCGCCGGGCCGCGAACATTCCAGACTGATTTCCCCCAGGTGGAGTTCGGCGGAGCTGAAGTAGGTGTATGGCGAATCGTGTTTATAGAGACGGCCGACAGCTGGATCGCGGAACAATACGCACCCGCAGCCATACGGTTGCAAGCCATGCTTGTGCGGGTCAATCACGATGGAATCGACTTCGGTGATTCGCGCGAACGCCGCGGTGGCGTGCTCGCCCAGATTTTGCGCCAGCGTGAAGTACCCGCCGTATGCGGCGTCGGCATGCACCCGGAAACCATGTCGGTCGCGCAGCGCGAGTATTTCCGGCAGCGGATCGACCGAACCTGTCGCGGTGGTGCCCATCGTGGCGACGACTGCGCCGATGTCGCCGCGCGCCACGCGCTTGGCGAGCGCGTCGATGTCCATGCGTGCGCGCGAATCCACCGGCACGGACTCGAACTCGAGTTGCAGGACGTTGCTGATGCGGTGATGTGTGTAGTGCGATTGCTCGCTGGCAAGAATCTTTTTCCCGGGCCGAAGCTGCCCGGCAACCCAGAGCGCTTCCAGATTCGCCATGGTGCCGCCGCCGCACAGGTGTCCCAGGAAATTTGTCCAGCCGAACATAGCGGCAATTTCGGCGACCGCTTCTTTTTCCATCGCGGAGGTCGCGCGCCCGCCGTCCAGTGCGTGGTTGTTGGGATTGATCCACATGGCGAGGGCGTAGGCGAGTCGCGCCACGGGGTGCGGTGGCTTCAGCATCTGCCCGGCGTACAACGGATGAAAGTAGGGGTAATTGTCGTGGAGGCGGTTGGCCGTGGCGTCTAAAACTTCGGCAAGCCGATTCGCGCCCGGCGCTTTCAAATCATGCGCAGGCAAGGCCGCGAATCCGGCGTCCAGCTTCTTCACTGCAGCAAGAAAGGCTTGGAGAGTTTCTTGTTCGATCTGCATACGAGGTCACCGATGAAGGTCGGGGATGAATTTTCGCGAAATAATCCGCCGGGCTAGCCCGCGCCTAAATCGCTACTGCCAGACTTTGTCGAGCTGGCCGGCGGTTTGTAGCAAATCGAGTTGCGCTTGCTGGCGTTGAAAATTGGCGTCGAGGTAGAGCATCCACTTTTCGTTTTCGTCGAGACGGGCGCGCTCGACTTCGCGGAGGTTGATCTTGCCTTCGTCCAGCTGAGATTGCAGCACCGCTACGTCCTGCTGCGCGAGTTGCAGTTCGAGGCGCGCCACTTCCTTGGAGGCATCACGCTCGCGCAGGTGCCTGGTCTTCTGGCGCACCGCGGCACTTACTTCGCTTTTCTTGTTCGCCAGGTTGGCTTGGGCGATATGCAGATTGACTTCGGCGAGCGCGATGTTGGCCTTGGTTTGCGCGCTGAAGATCGGAAGGTTAATTTGCACGCCGGCGTTGAAGTTGTTCCGCTGAAACGTTTTGAAAAATTCGGCGTAGTTGTTGAACTTGCCGAGGAGGCTGTACACACTGACCAGTTGGAGCGTCGGATAGTAGCCGTGCTTTTCGCCCATCAGGCGAAATTCTTTCGCGCGTACATCCGCTTCGTCGGCAAGCAACGAAGTATTGCTCTGCATCGCCGTGGCGACCAGGTTCGCGCCTTCCTGTTCGGCTTCGCCCGGGAGATCTTCGGGCGTAACCTCGATCGGCGTGTCCTGAGCGAGGCCGGTCTGGCTTCGCAGAAAAACTTCCAGTTCGTCCTGGCGTCCTTCGAGTTGCAACACACGCTGAACCACGCGCGCTTTGGTGAGCTGCGAACGCGTCACTTCCACCGGCAACTCGAAGTTCTCTTTCTCGCGCTGCTGCGTGACTTCCAGAATTCTGTCCGCGCTAGCCTCTTCTTTTCGTAACAGGTCGAGCGAGTGCCGGACCATGCCCAACTCCAGATAAGCGGCTGCCGTGCGCGCGATAACGCTGTTTCGAGTGTCCTCCAGAAGAATCCGCTGCGACTTCGCCTGCTCCTGAAGTTCTTTCTGTTGTCCACGCAATGGTTCGTTGAGAATTTGTTCCTGGTAGGTCACGCTGAAAAGCGCTGGCGCCTGACCGCCGGGCGTTTCTGGAATTCCGTAGGTGTAGCCGGCGCCCGACCCAGCGAAAAGATTCGGCCGAAACTGCGATCTGGTGATCTGCACTGAACGATCCGCGAGGCTGACCTGAAGTTTCGCTACCTGGATGTCCCTGCTGTTCTGCAGCGCCAGTTCGATAGCCCGCTTCAGTGTGAGGACAACCGGTGCGCCGGCGCTGGCGCTGGCCTCCGGCGAAGATGGTGCTTCCTGCGCACAAACGGCGGCAGCCGACAGGGCCATCGAAAAAGCAATCATCAGACCGCGCTGAAGCAGTCTCACTGTTTCGCGATTGCAGCGGGTTTTTCTCATGCCTACCTCGCTATCGTTTGGTTGCGGAGTCGAGCTTACTCGTATCGCAACGATTCAATCGGTTGCATTCGTGCCGCCTGGTTCGCCGGCAGGTAACCAAACAGCAGACCCGTCGAGCACGAGACGATGAAAGCGGCCAGCACGCTGGTCGTCGACACCGGCACCCGCAAATTTCCGGGAAGCCACGGCTGCACCGCTACTGGAATCGCCAGCCCGATCAAAATCCCGATAATCGCGCCGCCGCCGCTGATCAGAAACGCCTCGAACAAAAATTGATACATGATCTCGCGATGCGCGGCGCCGATGGCTTTGCGAATGCCGATCTCCCGCGTGCGCTCTTTCACGGTGACCAGCATGATGTTCATGATCCCGATACCGCTGATCAGCAACGCAATAAACGCGATCAGCAGGAGCACGATCGTCAGTGCCAGAGAGATATTTTTCGCCGCGCTGAGAATGGCGGTAAGGGTTTGCACGTCGTACTCTGCGGCGACTGGATGACGGCTGTGCAGCACCCGGGCGATCTGGCGTTCGACGGCAGGCACGTCGTCCGCGCCGTCGGCTTGTGCGTATAACACGCGAAGCACATCAACGCCGGTGTAGTACCTCATCAGCGTCAGCGGAATGATCACCGACTCGTCTTTAATTTCGGACAAACCAAAGGTGGCCACGCGCTCGCGAAAAACGCCGATCACTGTGAACGTGAGTTCGCCCATGCGAATCGTTCCGCCAATGGGATTGTCGAAGCCGAACACGCGATCCGACACTTGCTTGGTGATCAAGCAGACCTTGCTGCGGTTTTCCATGTCGGCCGTATCGAAATAGCGCCCGCGGATCAGGATTAGCTTGCGGATCGCCTGGTATCCGTCGGTCACTCCGATCAGGTTGACGGGCCGCTCGCGCCCACTGACGACAATAGACATGGGCAGCTCGCGCGTGCCGGCAACTTCGGTTACGCCGGTCACGGTCGCCTTTATCGCATTCATGTCCTCCACGGTGAGCTCGTAGTTCAGCGGCTGGCCCTTGCTGCCCGCGTTGATGAGCTCGACCCATACCAGATTGGATCCGATGGCTTCGATTTGCCCGATCACGAATTTCTGGCTGGTGAGCGCTATGCTGACGACGAGTACGATTGAAGCGCTTCCGATGATCACGCCTAACGATGTCAGCATGGCGCGGACTTTGTTGGAGCGCAGTGCGTCGATGGCTACCGATAGCGTTTCTCGGACGGCCATCATGGCAGCACCTGCCGGGTAAATCTCTGGGAGATAGGATCTGATTTCACGGAATCCGGCAACTCAGGTTCGGTGCGCGACATCACGCCTTCTTCAGCCGTTTCAGCGCTTCGTTCGCGTTCTTGTCTTTCGGCTCCATCTTGAGCGCGACTTCATACTCAGCGATCGCGGCCTGCGTCTTGCCTTGGTTTTCGTACCAGCGTCCCAGCCAGTCATGGGCGTCCCAAGGACGCGGGTAGCCATTTCGCACTGGCGCGGCCTTTAAATATTCGCGCAACAATGCTTCCGCACTGCCACCGGAATCTTTTGTCAGCACCAAAGCCACGGCACGGTAAAACTTTCCCCGGGGATCCGCCGCTGCAACCTTCTCGCCTTGGTCCGCTACCGCAACGAGACGCTCCGGCTGTCCGTGCTTCATCGCGTAATCGCCGATGTCGTAGATCAAGTTCGCGGACTTTCGGATGATTCTCCAGCGTTTTGGTGAATTCCGCATCGGCCGCGGCGAAGTCCTTTTTCTGGCGCCGGCAATTTCCTGCCGCGTAGTGCCCTTCCGCAACGTCCAGCGCCGCGATCTTTGCGATCTCGGGCCGGGCTTTGTCTTCGCCGCCACCCGCAATTCCTGGAGCGCTGCAGTCGTACTCGACCAGCGCTTGCGCGGCGGAAAAATTTCTTTCGTCCAGCCGCACTGCGGTCTCGAATTCCTTGCGCGTTTTCTTTGCCAGCGAGAGCCCCGAAAACATTCCGGCGTGCTCGGCTTTGCCGCCATACGCCCGGCCGAGCCATTCGTGGTACACGGAATTTTGCGGGTCGAGCTCAACGGCTTTTTCCGCACTGGCGATCGCGGCGTCGTGCTGCTGCATTTCGTTGTAAGTCTTCGCCAGCAGCAGGTAGATTTCGGCATTTCGAGGATTTTTCGCCCCGGCATCCTGCAACTTTCGCGCAGCATTGGAATAGTCGCTGGCTTCGTATGCCTGCCGGCCGGCCTCAAATCCTTCGTCCTGCTGCAAATTCGTTGATGGGGAAACTCCCGGAGTCGCGCTCGCAAACAGGAGCAAGACCAACGGCAGAGCTGGCCGCTGTATTTTAATTGGCATCCTGCCGGCCTCGCACGGTACTCGCGTCCGTGTTCATGATCTTTACCGCCATGCCGTCCTTCAAATCGAAGTCACCCGGCAACGCGACCATTTCGCCTTGCTGCAAACCGCTGATGACTTCGTAGTTGGTGGAATCGGCGATGCCCACGTGGATCTCGCGCTTTTCCAGTTTGGTCTTCTCGAATTCGCCGCGCTTCACGACATAAACGAAGAAGCGATTCCCTTCGGCCTCCACCGTGCCGCGGGGCACCGCCAGCACGTTGTCCCGCTCCTTGGAATTGATGCGCACGGTCACGTTGATGTTCGGGAGTAGCTCCAGTTTGTCGTTGTTCACGGTACACAGCAACTCGCCGACGCTGCGCGCCCCTCGCGCCACCACTTGCTTGGGAATGGTTTCCGTTTTCCCAATCCAGACGCGGTTTGGCAAGGCATCCCAGGTGATTTTCACCGGCTGATTGGGCTCGAGCGCTCCGAGCTCGGGCTCGTCAATAAAAGCGCGTACACGGACTTGACGCAGATCGGCCATTTCCGCGAGCAAATCGCCGACTCTCACGTAGTCACCCGCCTTCACGGGCAAGGAGTACAGCGTCCCGTCGGAGGGCGCCGCAATTTGCCCGTTGCGCACTTTCTCCTCCAGCGCTGCGACTTCGCTTTGCGCCTGCTGCACGAGCAGCGGCGCTTGATTCGCATCCAAGTCTACGCCGCGGTCGAACTCCTGCTTCGCCGCGGTCAACCGCGTGACTTCAGACTGCGCTTTGGTCAGTTCCAAATCATTGGCGGCGAGTTCATCTTTCGTGGCGGCGTGCTCCGCGATGAGCCTGAGCAAGGCGTCGTGGCTGCGCTGCAACCGGTCGCGTTGCGCCACCGCCGTGGAGAGAGCACCCGCGGCCTGTGCGGCCGCGTCCGGCCTTCCACCGCTCTTCGCCACGCTCAAATCATTTTCCGCTTGAAGCAATTTCGAGCGCGCCTGGGCGAGTTGGGCCTTCGCATCTTTCACGTTCAATTCGAGCAGGGGCTGTCCCTTCTTGACGGCTTGTCCTTCCGCAGCGCGAATTCTCTCGACGAATGTATCCAGCTGCGCGCGCATGACGAAAGGCGAGATGGGCTCGACCTTCCCGTTACTGGAGATCGAAGCAATAATGTTTTCGCGAACGGGCGTAACCGCGGAGATCTTCGCCAACGGCTGCCGGCCGCTTACTTTGATCAAGACAAGGGTCAGCAGGCCCGCTGCTAGCAGGAAGATCAGTATGCGATTTCGCAGTCGGCGATCCATTTGTCCTGAACGTTGCTTGGTGCCCTTCGCGCAGCGGGACGCAGGCACACTCGCGTCGTGTGGCAGTTGGTCCCAGGTGCGTGGCTTGCCGGCCCGCCGTCCGGTGGTCCTCAAAGAGGTTGATTGTAGCAATAGGGCCGCAGCTTTCCCTAGCAACGTTGTACGCGATTCGCGTCCCTGATGCAGGGATGCGGCTGCGCGCGTTGGGATACCCGTAGCGCTAAGTCGCTTTGAGCGTGTCGGTTACCAAGGGCCCCTATGCCAGCGACATGGGTGAAGAAGGCTCGCAGGACGCTGTCGCTGTGATTGCGCCCGAAGAGGCGTTTCCGCCGGCTCGATGTCATTCATTCGGATCGGCTCGCCGCATGGAACCGTGGATCGGCTTTGCCATCACACCGCACCGCTGTTTTCCAGTAACATTTTAAATGCAGCCGTTACCATCCGGGAAAGTGCGTGCCCCTGGCGCGAGTGAAGGCCACTCGATGATCGAAGTCCATAACCTGTCGAAGTACTTTCGGGATAAGAAACGCGGGGAAATTCGCGCGGTCGATGATGTCAGTTTTCGCTGCTTGCCCGGGCAAATTTACGGATTACTGGGTGCGAATGGCGCCGGCAAGACCACTACATTGCGCATGCTGGCCACCATCCTCGAGCCCACCGGCGGCACCGCCATCGTGTGTGGTCACGACATCGTGGAGCACCCCGACAAGGTTCGCGCCAACGTCGGCTTTCTTTCCACCGCGACAGCGCTTTACCCGCGGCTTACCGCCCGAGAGCTGGTGCAATACTTCGGACGCTTGAACGGCCTGGATGACGCGATTCTGAAAACGCGTGTCGATAAAATATTCGACAGACTGGACATGAACGGCTTTCGCGACCGCCGGTGCGACAAGCTCTCCACGGGAATGAAGCAAAAGACCTCGATCGCGCGCACGCTGGTGCACGATCCCGCGGTGATGATCTTCGACGAGCCCACGTTGGGGCTCGACATCATGACCGCGCGCACCATCACCGCCTTCATCCGCGAATGCCGCAACCTGGGCAAAACCGTGATTTTCTCGACGCATATCATGAGCGAAGTCGAAAAACTTTGCGACGTGATCGGCATCATCCAGAACGGAAAGCTCCTGGCGGAAGGCACCCTCCAGCAACTTCGCGAAAAATACGGAGAGCAGGATCTCGAGGAAATTTTCGTCAAAGTAGTGGCGCCCCACTATGTCTCCTCGGAGGATCATTAGGATGTCGCTGCGCAACATCGGCATCGTCTATCGCAAGGAGCTGACCGAGGCGCTGCGCGACCGGCGCACGCTGGTCTCGTCGATTTTGATTCCGCTGTTTCTCTTTCCGGTTCTCACCTTCGGAATCGGCTACGCCTTTGTGGAGATCGCCGGTGAAGCTACCCGCGAACCTTCGAAAATCATGATCCTCGGCGGGGAGGACTCTCCGGACGTCGTAGGAGATCTCCGGGGCGCGAGGAATCTCCGGGTGGTGCAGAGTTCGCCCGATTACGTGGATCTCATCTCCGACAAGAAGATTCGAGCCGTGGTAGACGTCCCTCCCGGTTTTCAGGCCGGCATCGCCCGGGGCGACCATCCCGAAGTGAAGATCTATATTTTTAAAGACGACTTGAAATCCATGCTGGGCGCGAGCCGCATTGAGAAACTGTTCACCGAATATCGAGACGCAATCGTACGCGGCCGCTTGACGTCGGAAAATCTTCCGGAAAGCCTGATGAAGCCGTTCGATATCGATCAGCAAAATGTCGTTTCGGAGGAAAAGGTCGCAGGCGAGTCCTATGGTGGCTTGATCACCTACTTGGTGATCTTAATGTGCATGACCGGCGCGATGTATCCGGCAATGGACCTGACCGCCGGCGAGAAAGAACGCGGCACCATGGAGACGATTCTGTCCAGTCCGATCGAGCGGACACACCTCGTCTTCGGAAAATTTCTGGTGGTGCTGACCGCATCACTCGCCACCGCTACACTTTCGGTTATCTCCATGGGAGGCTCGTTCGCTATCCTCGCGCAGTTCGCCAGAGAGCAAAGCATGGGCGAGGGTTTCCCGATGTTGACCATGCGCCCGAAGACCGTTATCGCCGTGTTTGTCATGGCGCTGCCGGTGGCGGTCCTGTTCTCCGCTGTTCTGATGACCATTTCTCTATTCGCCAAGACGTTCAAGGAAGCGCAGAGTTACCTCACGCCCATGACGTTTGTCGTGATCGTGCCGGCCATCGCCGCGGTATTGCCCGGTATCGAGCTGACCTCGAAACTTGCGCTGGTTCCGATTCTCAACGTGAGCTTGCTCTGTAAAGAGCTGGTCACCGGCACGTACCACTGGAATTACATTGCGCTGATCTTTTTCTCTACCTGCCTCTACGCCGGCGTTGCGCTCTTCCTGGCGGTCAAAATGTTTCAGCGTGAGTCGGTCTTGTTTTCTTCGTAGCGTCGGCATGGTTCGCGAGCCAATTCCGTTGCACCGGAGGCCGCGGCATTCGACCACTCAGTGCGCGCTGGCTGATATTGTTCTGGCGCCATGTTCATCTCCCGTTTCGGACCACCGATTCTTTGCTCTATCATCGGTAACCTTTCCGGTTCAACGCCGCTTGCAGGGGAAGTCACTTCCTCGCACGAAGTCCAATCTGGGCCGCGACCCGTTCGCACTCTCGATAATTCCTTCCCCGTTCAAAAAAAAGCCCTCCGAGGTTTCCCTCGAAGGGCTCGTCAGTCGGTTAGGTTTTTGTTCCCGGTTTCGCCAAGCGCCGGCTGCAATCCCGGCGCGCGACGAATTCCGGGTTACCCGTTTAGTAGGTCGCGCCTTCCGGAACGAAGATGAATTCGACACGGCGGTTTTCCTTCTCCGTGCCCTTCTCCGTTGAGGCTTGGCCCGTCCGCGTCGTGCTGCGCGACGCGTCGATGCCCTTCTCGCCGAGGTACGCCTTGGCCAGGTCTGCACGGCTCTGCGCGAGCTTGGCAGCCTTGGGTTCCTTCGGATCGGCATAGCCTACGATGACCACCTTGGCGTTGGGATCGCTCTTCAAGCGCAACGCTACGTCGTCACCGACGCGCTTGCACAGGTTGTCGAAGCGCGCCTGGCCAGGCTTGATGTAGCCGCACTCGCCCACCTTGGTCGCTTGTGGCGGCGGTGGCGGTTGCTGCACGTCAACGTTGGCTTGTCCGTCGGCCTTGTCGCCGCGCGAATCCGTGACCGAGCAATTTACTTTGTAATTGCCCGATTGCAGACCCGTCGAGTCAAACTGCGCGGTCGGTCCGTTTCCGGTGACCTGTCCGCCCGTCGCCGAATAGCTGTAGGTCAGATCCAGGTTGTCCGGGCTGCTGGCCGTCGACGTAATCGTCGACTTTTCGCCAGGAGCGATCGAACTCGGGTTCGCCGAGCAGGAAATCGATGGCGGGTGATGCGGCCTCTCCTGGACGGCAATGTCCGCCGTGCAGGAAACCGTGCCGCCCTTGCCGTCATCAACCTTGGACGTCACCGTATAGGTGCCTACGGCCACGCCCGAGGAATTCCACCTCGCGTCCGGCCCGGTGCCATCGACCGCGCCGCCCGTCGCCGTGTAGCTGTAGGTGAGCGGAAGGCTCGCCGGACTGCTGGCCGTCACATGGATCGCCACTGGATCGTTCGACCCGGCATAAATCGACGCCGGAGTCGCCGAGCACGAAGCGGTCGGGGGTCCCGACGGCGGGGGTGGCGCCGACGGCGGAAAGCCCCAGCGAACCACCAAACCCGTTCCTAGGCGGAGGCTGTTCTGGCGCCCGGTCGCATTCACGTTGGGGCCGTTCGCATTGGTCATCAAATAATCGATCTGCGCAAATCGCCACGCGATATTCTTCGTGAAAACTACGTCCACGCCGCCGCCGGCCGCCAGAGCAAAGGTATTCTGGGCGAAGTTGCCGGTGACGTTGATGTCAGGACGGAACCCTCCTACAAGAAACTCCACGAAGGGCACGAAGTGATCCCGGCGGAAGTTCAGTCGCGGACCAAACAGGTAGGTGATCGCGCTGCCGGGGTTTCTCACCAGGGTCCCATTGGAGCTTCTGCCGAAGTCGTAGCCGCCGAACTCGGCCGTCACGCCCAGGTATTTCGTCACGTTGTACGTGAACGATCCCGTGCCGCCATAGGCGTTCCACGGGGCAAAACCGCTGCCTGGCTCAAAATCGATATAGCTGAACATGCCGGCGATCTCATACCGCGGCGTCATTTTTCCCGGCGCGCTATCGTCGCCGCCCGCGGAGGCCGCCGGGCCGGGAAATGGCGTCGCTCGCGGCGGTTCCGGCGGTGCAAAATTCCACGATGACGCTGGAACTGCATTCGTGCTCTCCGGCGCAGTCGCCGCCGTGCTGTCATCCGTAGTTGCCGCCGCTTTACCCGTGCCGTCGTTGCTCTGCTGGGCCCATACCGGCATGGCCAGTATCACGCTCAACCCCACTGTTAGACACAACCTGCGCATCGTATCCTCCAAAAGACTTTAGCATTACGAAATCATGTGTTATTCACGCGTCCACCGGGTTTTAACCGCTGCTGCCGGCGAACTGCGTAAGACGCATTGCAGCCTATACTCTGCTTTTTCCTCGGACCCGGCGGCACTACTCCCCCAGCTCCTTGGAACGTCACCCCGGGGTTTACTTCACGAGAACCAGCAAAGCGCGGTGACCATAGCGTATTCCACACACCGCCATTTCCGCAAGGCTTTCCTGTAAGTCGCCGTCTTCCGGCTCCTGTGATTTCCCTATTGCGACGTTTGCTTGGCCCTTTCGAGGTACAGCACCGGTGCACGGTCCCAGATCACCCTCCGGGGACCATCGTCGATTCGAACCCGCATCTCGAAACATAAACTCGTTCCAGGCCCCACAGCATCGCGCGGGCACCGCCGAAATATCTTCACGCGCTTGTATTTCGCCCGGCGAGGCGGTAAACGCCTCGGCGCAACGCAGTTGTGCGCCGGTTCACAAACTCTCAAGTCGCACAGGACACTGCGGGTGCGCTCAGACCTTAGATGAAGCAACTCGTCAGTTAGGTGGCAACTAAATCGCAGGAATCGACTGCCCGCTCGGTTGGGCGCCCCTCGGTCGGTCGCACAACGCCGCCTGCGCGTCCTTCCAGCGGGCCCGAGCATCTGATCTCCACCAGCGCGAATTGCGCTCGCGCCTCCCCGCGCGTCGAGTTGGTAAGCACAAGGATCCGCGTCATACCGAATTCCAGCCGCGGCTCCTTGGCGCCGTAGACCCTTGCCGCCAGGTACAGCGGAAAAGACCCGTGGATGTACTGGACCGGAAATTTCGAGGAGAGAAAAATATGAGACTCACATTTAGTGCAGCCTTGCTCGCCTTGCTCGTAGCCACCCCCGCCTATGCCTTGCAGGAGCCCGATAAGGATAAAGAGAAACCCGCTCAGGAAGAGCCAAAAAAAGAAGAGCCCAAGAAACAGGAGCCCGACCGGCAGCAACCCCAGGAAAAAGAAAAGCAGCAGCAGGACAAAGCACAAGCGGATAAAGCCAGGCAGACCGACAAGCAGCAGCAAATCGAAAAGGCCAAGCCGGATAAACCCGCGCCGGAACACGCTCAACAGGCGCAGGGCGGCGGCAACGGCAACCGCACCATCAAAGAAACAGACTTCCGCGCTCACTTTGGCCGCCAGCACACCTTCCGCGTCGCTCGCCGCGACGATCGCCGCTTCAACTATGGCGGCTATTGGTTCGTGTACAACAACCCCTGGCCCGCGGGTTGGAGCTACAGCGATGCCGTGTACGTGGACGAAATCGATGGGCAATATTATCTGATCGATCCGGTCCACCCAGGCATCCAGCTTCTGATCGTCGTTTCCGATTGATTTCGGCGTGTCGACTGGGGCCGGGCCGCTCCGGCCCCAGTGGAGCGCGAACCCAGCGCCTGGAGGATGCGACTTGAAACCGCTGGAAATTCAAATCACGTCGCGATTCGCTAGCAGCAAAATCTCAGGAGCCTTTATGCCGCGGTCTCGTCCGTTCATCACTTTGTCTTTCTTCCTGGCTTCCGCGCTCATCGTCACGGGTTCCGCAGGTTGTAACTCCAACGATCCCGATCAACGCGCGCGCGACGAAAAAACCCGCGACGAAGTGGCCAAAGCCACCGAGCGCGCAAAGCCTGCGATCGAGGACGCCGGCAGAAAACTTGGCGAAGCCGCCCACGACGCCGCGGATGAAGCTCGCGCCGCCGCCCAGGGCGTCCAGGATGGCTGGAACAATGGCCAGCACCCCCTCGTCGATCTCAACTCCGCCTCCGAAAGCGATCTATTGGCACTGCCCGGCATCAATCGCCCGGCGGCCCGCAGAATCATCTCCGCCCGGCCATATCGCGATAAACACGCCTTGCTGGACAAGGGCGTCCTCTCGGGCGCCGAGTACCAAAATATTCGCGACCGCGTCACCGCCAAATAACACGCGTCCCGGCCTCAGCGTCGTAGCTCGTCACGCTCGTTTCGTTTTCCCAGAAGTCGGAGCTTTCGTTCACCCTTATGCAAGAAAGGCTCGGAGGTAAAGCACTCGCTCCCAGAGGGGCTTTAGCCCCCCGGAACAAAGATTCTCAGTATTTTTACTGCGATACGCTTCAGTGGGAGCGCCCTTGCTACGGGGTTCGCCGTATAGACTCGCACGCGCTTCTCCGGCATCCTACTTGCAGCGGTCTTTCCGCAAGACTCCCCCAGCCGTAACAAGCGCGAAACCTTTTTGAAGGATAGTGATCGAACAATGCCTTTGCTGAAACCATTCAATGGCTGGGACTATCTGCTCTGCGCGATCGCCTATTTGCTGATCGGCATCGCCGCCGTACCGAAGCTTGCCACCCTGATCTTCGGCCGCTAGCCAATCCGCCTGGAGCCAGACGACTTGTGCTGTGAATTGCCAATCTTCCACACTCGGTACTTCAGCGTACCGTGCCATAATTAACCAAAAGTTCTTGCAGTTGTACCCCATCGTACTAACATCGGCGTCTAGCCTTGGTTGGACACCTTCCCGGTCCCCTCGGAAGGAGGCTGTTGTGAATGCAGATTACGCTTGGATGCCCTTCTACGAAGCCGCTGTACTCGAAACCGACCCCCGAGTTTTACCGAGCCGCATCGAAGCCGCTCAAAACGCAATCGGAGAGCGGGTAATCAAGTTCCCCATAGACGACAAGGAACGGCGCGCCATCGTCAAAACCCTCAACGCCCTGGCCGTCTTGAAACGCGAACGCTCCACCTACAAAATGGCAGCCCATCACTATTAGCCGCGAACGGGCCACCTATAAAGTTGCAGCCCCATCACCATTAGCCACGAACGATTGTCCGTCCAGTGGCATAAGACCGCCCGCATGTGTTCTCATACCCGGCAACGATCCCAGAGAGGACTAGCAACCAGCGATGACCGACTTCCCCAAATTTGATCTCACTGGCAAGGTCGCCCTGGTCACCGGCGCCGCCCGCGGTCTTGGCCGTGCCATTTCCCTGGCCCTCGCCAACGCGGGCGCCGACGTCGCCCTCGGCTTGCGCGACGTAAACACCGGCAGCGAACTCGCCCGCGAAATCGAAGCCATGGGACGCCGCGCGCTTCCCCTCCAGATGGACGTCACCGATCTTCATCAAATTTCCAGCGCCGTTGTCGGCACCGCCGCGCACTTCGGTGAACTCGACATCCTCGTCAACAACGTCGGCAATGGTTTCATCAATCTCGCCCTCGACGTTCCCGAAGATGAATTCGACGCGACCCTGGCGCTAAACTTGAAGGCAACTTTCTTCGCTGCCCAGGCCGCTGCGAAAATCATGATTCGCCAGACAGGCGGCCGCATCATCAACATAAGTTCGCAAGCCGGGTTCGTCGCTCTGCCGACCGAATCGATCTATTGCGCCAGCAAAGCCGCCGTCTCGCATCTCACCAAATGCCTCGCCGTGGAGTGGGGCAGGCACAACATCACCGTCAACGCCGTCGCGCCAACATTCATCTCCACGCCCGGAACCGACGAAGCCCTCGCCGATCCCGCGTTTCGCGCCGACGTCATCGAGCGTATCGCCGGCCTGCACCGCATCGGCAAACCCGTGGACGTCGCCGGGGCCGTCGTATTCCTGGCGTCGCCCGCCGCCTCGCTCATCACCGGCCACACCATTCTCATCGACGGAGGTTGGACAGCCCGATAAAGTCTGCGTGGAAAAGTCAGGGCGGCTTTAAGCGCGTGCCTGACGCCAAGAAAAGCAAACATTGTCATTTCTGAGGCATCCGACGAGGGTGCCTGAAGAATCTCAACCACCGGAGTGCTACAGAGAATGGGCTTGCGGGAAGTTTCTCAAATGCGGTTCTCACACGGACGAAACTCGTGGGCGTTTTTCTAGGATCTGTTTGAACACCGTATGAACAAGATTACAGTACTCGACGCCAACTGGGTCGGCCACCCGAAATCGATCGCCGCCGCGCTTCTCGAGTCCGAAAATCATCGCGCCATCATCGATCCCGGTCCGGAATCCACGCTCGCGACGCTCCGCGAGCAACTCCTCGTTCATGGTGTCTCCATCGACGATCTCGACGCCATCCTGCTCACGCACATCCATCTCGACCACGCCGGCGCGACCGGCGCTCTGGTACGCGAAAATCCCGCGCTAGCCGTCTACGTGCACGCCAGCGGCGCGCGTCACATGGTGGACCCGACAAAACTTCTCGCCAGCGCCACGCGCCTATGGGGCGACCGAGCTCCCGATCCTGTTCGGCGAAACGCTGCCGGTCCCGCCGGAAAATCTTCAAATCATGGAGGGCACACAAACGCTTACGCTCGGCTCTCGCAAGCTCGAAGTCGTGTACACGCCCGGCCACGCCGGACATCACGTCAGTTATTTCGACGCCGCCGCAGGCCTAGCCTTCGTGGGAGACACCGCCGGAATCCGCATCGACAACGGGCCGTACATTCTTCCCGCCACGCCGCCACCCGACATCGATCTCACTCTCTGGGATCAATCTTTCGCAGCCATTCTCGCCCGCCGGCCCGCCCGCCTCTTCCTCACCCACTACGGCTACGCCGACAATCCCGCAGCCCACATCGCCGAATTCCGTGAGCGCCTCCACCACTGGTGCGCCGTCGCCGAACAAGCCTTGGCCTCTGCAGCCAAAGATTCTGCAGCGCAAGACTCCGCGAACCGCGATGCTGCCTCGCAAGATTCCGCCGCGCAAGACTCCGACGCCCGCGAGGCCGCAGCGATGAACACTTTCATCAAGAAATCCCGCGCCGAAATGGACGAAAAACTCGGCCACATCGAAGCCGAACACCACGCCTTCACCGCTGCCCTAAACCTGAGCTTCCTGGGCCTAGCCCGCTACATCCGCAAGCGTACGCCTGCACCCGGCACGCCATGATAATTGTCTCAACCACAATAATTCCGCGCAGATCCATGGTTACTTGATGGATTGCACGCCTGCTGAATGAGGCAGTGAATGACGCGGCTAATCGCTGGAAATAGCGCGGCCCAGCAGAGTCAACACCGGAAGAGCGCCCGCGCTCACGAAGCATATTTCTCCGACGACCAGCTCCAGGCTTTAGGCGATATTTAGACTAAGAACGGTTCTATTTTCGGGTAGTAGCTGCTGCGGTGCGCCCCTCTAGGAGCGCTATCAGGATTCTGATGGCGCGGTGTCGAGGACTTCGGAGGAAGCGGATACTGGATCGGAAGCCAACGGTTCGGTTGAAGCGAGCGTTTGGAGTCGTGCGGACAAGGCTTCAACGATCAGGTCAACGATTTTCTTGGCGTTGGAGCCGTCGGGATCTTTGTCGGGGTTGTATTGGGCAATGTCGAGGCCGAGGAGATTTTTGTGAGCGGCAAATTGCTTCAGGGCCTCGCGGACATCGTTCAGGCTCATTCCGCCGCTCGCCGGTACATTCACGGGCGGCAAATCGTCTTGGGTGATTACGTCGAGGTCCATGTGCAGAACGAATTCGCGGGTGTCGGCGTGGAGGTGGGTCAGGGCTTCGGCTGCGGCTGCGCTTGCGCCTTTGGCGGCCATGGCTTCGGCGCTGATGTGGCGCAGTGGAGATTTGCTCAGGAATTCTTGCTCTGGCGCGTCGAGGCGGGTGATTCCAAATAGCGTTACGTCGGGCTCGCGGACCAGCGGGGTTTCGCCCCAGAAACGCACGAGTTCTGGCGCACCTCGGCCGATGATGTGGGCCACCACCATGCCGTCGATGCGGCCGGACGGTGTGGATGCGGGCGTATTCAGGTCCGCGTCGCGGTCGAACCACAACAAATTGATGTGCTTGTAGTAGCGGCGGGCTCCAGTGAGCAGGCCGATCGATTGGGCGCAATCGCCGCCGAGGACGAGAACGAGAGCGCCACTTTTCACGGCGACTTCGGTGTGCACCTTTAAATCGTTGAGGCCAGCGACAATGGCGGGAAGGTTGCGCGCGCGGCGATGTTCTTCATCGTCGGCGAAGAGGCGAGGAGCGCAATCGCCGTAGTCAGCCACCTCGAAGCCGGCACTCTGCAGCCGTTCGACGATACCGGCGGCGCGCAGGGCGGCAGGAGCTTTTTCGCTGCCGGGCTGGAATGCTGCGGCGCTCGAGGGCGCACCGATCAAGGCAATCTTCTTCGGCTGACGGACGATTTTGACCGCCAAAGTTTGGCTCCTTGTGATTTGTTTCCCAGCGTGGGGCTGGGCTACGGCTTACTCTTTTAAGTCCGCTCGTTTCGTCAGCCCGAGCGGCTTAACAGCTGGCCCTGATCCCGTTGAATCTACTACACAACCAAAGAACAATTCCTCAGGGGCTAAAGCCCTTTGGCGGAAGGGCTTATGTCGGAGCCCTTCTTACATCAGGGTAAACTCCAATTTCCGACCCCCTATCTGCGCGGAGCGGCGGCGATGGTGGCCAGTTCCGGCGGCAGAGTAAAGCGCACATCTTCGCGGATCAAATCGAGATCGCGTTGATCGGTGAATCCGATTTCAGCCAGGCGGCTGCTGACTTGTTCGACCAGCACTTCGGGCGCGGACGCTCCGGCGGTCAGGCCAACACGCTCGATGCCTTCGAGCCATTGCGGATCGATGTCCTTGGCGGAATCGATGAGCTGGGCTTTTACGCCGCTGCGTTGCGCAACTTCGACGAGACGATTCGAATTCGAGCTGTTAGGCGACCCGACGACGAGGATGAAGTCGACGTCCTTGGCAACTTGTTCCACGGCTTCCTGGCGATTCTGCGTGGCGTAGCAGATGTCGTCGCTTGCAGGGCCTTTGATCGCGGGAAACTTCTGGCGGAGGCGCGCGACGATTTCCTGGGTGTCATAAAGGCTGAGCGTCGTTTGCGTCAGGAAAGAAAGCTTGTCGGGTTCGGCGACCTCGAGAGCGTCCACGGCGGCGACGGAATCGACGACAATGGTGCGGTCGGGCGCCTCGCCAGAGGTGCCGACGATTTCCTGATGATCGCGGTGACCGATCAGAATGATGGTGCGCTTCTCGCGTGCGAACTTGAGCGCCTCCAGGTGAACTTTGGTGACCAGCGGGCAAGTGGCATCGATCACTTTCAACGAGCGTTCCTTGGCCTCGTCGCGGACCGTGGGAGGGACGCCATGGGCGCTGAATACCAATACGGCGCCGTGGGGCACGTCGCCGATGGCTTCCACGAAGATCGCGCCACGGCGGCGTAACTGCTCGACTACATAGGTGTTATGCACGATTTCGTGGTGCACGTAGACGGGAGCGCCGTAGGCTTCCAGCGCAAGTTCCACGATATCGACGGCACGCACGACGCCCGCGCAAAACCCGCGGGGCCTGATCCTTAGCAGTACTTTTCCGTTCTTTTCGGTCGGCATCGTCATCCTAAAGTATAGTTTCGCAAGAATCTATCATACCTCACTCTTGGTTCCGCGGCACTTTTGTCGAGCCGCAGTTGTGACTCTTTTTCCCGCCCGGTCCAGGCATCCGTGGCGGCAGGCGAGAGGTTGACAGTTTAAAATCGAAGCTGAGGCGGTGATGGAAGATAGCGACCGATGGCTATAAGGATAGCCTGCCGCGCGGCGTGGGGTGAGGTTTCGCTGAGAGGAGGAAGGGGCAAATCGTCCATATTGGCGCTGTTGTACAGCCGGGTTGACACGCAGACTGCGGGGATGACTTCCGGCGAGATGATCATCGGACCTGTCGTTTTGGAAGGTGCGCACGTGCGGCTGGAGCCACTGTCGCGGGGGCACCACGCGGGATTGTGCGAGATCGGACTTGCAGAAGAGTTGTGGCGATGGATTCCGACTCCGGTGCGGAATCCCGAGGACATGACCGCTTACATCGAACTGGCCCTGAAGGACCAGGCGAATGGCGTGTCGCTGCCGTTCGCGCAGGTCGAACGTGCTTCGGGGCGGGTGATTGGCAGCACGCGGTATATGAATATCGAGAAAGTGCATCACCGCGTGGAGATCGGGTCCACATGGATTGGGCGCGAGTGGCAGCGAACGGCGGTGAATACAGAGGCAAAATATCTGCTGATGCGGCACGCGTTCGAGACGCTGGGATGCATGCGTGTGGAATTGAAGACCGATTCGCTGAACGAGAAATCGCGGGCGGCGATTTTGCGGATCGGTGCGAAGGAAGAGGGAATTTTCCGGAATCACATGATCATGTCCAGCGGGCGAGTGCGGCACACGGTGTATTTCAGCGTGGTGAACTCCGAATGGCCCGAGATAAGATTGCGGCTCGAACGCAAGCTTAACCGATGACCGGTGCGCAGGTCAGTCTCCGACTGCTGCGCTTCCATCGCATTTTCATCTCCATCCCAGTCAGATGAAGATGTGGGCTTCTCTTACAAGCGGGAGCAAGCGGGTTACCGGCCTGCGTTATAACGACGGCGCGGGAATTTCTTGCACCAGACACGCATGAGATATTCGATGAAATCCCCTGATACCAGACTGATCAGGCTGATCGCACTATTCAAACTGCTCAAAGGGGTCCTTCTGATCGCTGTTGGCGTCGCCGCTTTGAAGCTGGTCCACTCCGACGTCGCGACCGACTTGGCCGAGCGAGTTGCGAGACTCGGCCTGGATCCGGGCAGCCGGTACGTGGGTCGCGCCATTGTGAAGGCAGCCACCCTTACTCCGAATAAGATCCGGGATCTCGGATTTGGCAGCTTTCTTTATGCGGGACTCTTCTTGACGGAGGGAGTTGGACTCTGGCTCGTAAAACGTTGGGCCGAGTGGTTCAGCGTAATTATTACGAGCTCGCTGGTCCCAGTGGAAGTTTACGAGATACATCGACATCCAACGGCGTTAAGAGCCTTGGCGCTCGTGATCAATCTTGGCGTGGTGGCATATCTTCTGTATCGCATCCGCAACGAACGCTCCGACTTAAGCTGACAAGTCTCAAGTATACCCATTTGCCAAAATACTTAGTCGGGTAGCGCGTTGCCCCGGGTTTCCATGGCGAAGGGAATGACGAGCAGGCCGACGCCGAAGGCAATCGCAGTGAACGCTACCGGCGCGCCTAGAGTTCCCATGCGGCTGACCAGCGCGCCCACCCCAAAGTTCGCTCCAGCGGCGATAAAGCGTCCGAACGAAGTGGTGAAGGCAAACGCCGTCGCGCGGACGCTGGTCCCGTATTGCTCCGGGAGCCAAAGACTGAAGACGGCGAAGTTGCCGCCAAAGAAGCCCAAGAAAAACAGCACCGCAATGAAGGCATGCAGCCCCTCGGGCAGGTAGAACGCCCAGCCAAAACCGAGCAGGATGCAAGCCGCCATCCCCAGGAAGTAAAAGGCCAGGGTTCGCTTGCGACCAAAGCGTTCAGCCAACGGGGGCACCGCCAGGCATCCCAGAATTGTCCCAAGCGACAGCAACCCCATTCCAAAGGAGGACATGCGCACGGCCTGCGGTTGCAGCATGCCGGCACGCTTCGCCAGAGCGACGATCGCCGTCGGAGCATACACTGCAGCGGCCCACAAGCCGCAGATGGCCGAGGCCAGTAGCACGGTGTTGACCAGCGTGCGCCGCGTGTAAGGAGAACGAAAGATCCGGCGCAGAGAAGAAAGTCCACTGGCGGCTTTCGCCTTGGCTTTTTGTTGCCAGCGCTCAGGCTCCTTCACGCGCAGAAAAACCACGGAGGCTGCGACGACCGGCGTCAGACCGCACCAGAACATGGCGCGCCAGCCGTAGTGCACTGCAACCGTAGTGTTGAGAGCGGAAGCCAGAAAGAAGCCCGCGTAATAACCAGTCTGCAGATATCCGGCGCCCATCTTGCGGCGGTCTTCCGGCCACGCTTCGGCGACGTAGGTGCCCGCCAGCGCCCATTCGCCGCCAATTCCGATACCTGCCAGCAACCGGAACACTCCCAACTGCCACACCGTCTGCGCCAAAGCGGCCGCTCCTGTGAAAATGGCATAAACGAAGATGGTGGCGGCGAGCACCCGGGTGCGGCCAAACTTATCGGCAATCGGCCCCCAAATCAGCGACAGTCCCCATCCAACCAGAAAGAGCGCGAACAACGTCGATCCCGCGAACCCCACATTGGCCGGAGTGGCTTGGAACCCCGACTTCGGAAGTAATTCCGTGAGTGCCGGGCTGAGGACAAGTGCATAGATCACCGAATCCATGCCGTCCAGCGTCCAACCCGCCCATGCACCCCAGAATCCAGTGATTTGCTGGCGTGAAAGTTTGGTGGGAATTGCGGGTAGCAGGCGGGTCGCTGTTCCATTCGCCATGATGTCCCCTAGACTGCGGAGTCGCCGTCGCGCGCGGCTTGAAACAGCGCCGCCACCGCGGGCTTCATCACCTTCCCCATGGCATTGCGCGGAAGCGAATCCAGCACCAGAAACCGCGAAGGCACCTTGTAAGCTGCTAGCACCTCCTTGGCCCACGCGCGAAGGGATGGCAGATCGATCGTATCGCCGTTGTTCAGCACCACGGCTGCGGCGACCCGCTCGCCCCACTCCGGATCGGGCACGCCGACCACAGCACACTCGGCCAGCGCGGGATGTTCGCGCAACGCTTCCTCAATCTCCAGCGCGGATACTTTGTGTCCACCCGTCTTGAGGATGTCGATGTTGGTCCGGCCGAGAATGCGGTAGACACCATTCTCGACGACCGCGGTATCACCAGTGCGAAACCAACCGTCGCGAAAGGCCTCGCGGGTTGCGTCAGGCTTGCCCCAATATTCCGCGAACACACTTGGGCCGCGCACTTCGATCTCGCCGGGCGTTCCAGGGACAACCGGCTTACCGTTTTCTCCGACCAGCTGAACCTCGACGCTCGGCAGAGGCATCCCGACGCTGCCGGGCAGGCGTTCACCCCGCAACGGGTTCGACAGCGCCATGCCAATCTCCGTCATACCATAGCGCTCCAACAGCGTGTGGCCGCTGATTTCCTTCCAGCGGTGGAGCGTGCTCACCGGAAGGGCTGCTGAACCGGACACCATCAAGCGCAATCGCGCGCACGCCCGGCTCAGGCTCGCGCGGCGCTCCGGCGAAGCGGTGTCCCAGCCCGCGATGAGTTTCACGTAGACCGTCGGCACGGCCATGAACAGAGTTATGCGGCCGCCGGCGATGCAGTCCCAAACGGCATTCCCATCGAAACGCGGCAGCATCTCGCACGTCGCGCCCGACCACAACGCACAGGAAACAACGTTGATGATTCCATGCACGTGGTGCAGCGGCAAACACAACACAATACGATCTTCAGCCGACCACTCCCAAGCTTCGACCAAGCTCATAATTTGCGCCGTAATGTTTGCATGGGTCGTGACCACGCCCTTTGGCCGGCTCGTCGTGCCGCTGGTGTAAACAATCATGGCGCGCCGCTCGTTGGTGATGTTCGCGGACAGGTTCGAGGCAATGCCGGGCAATGCTGCTGACTGGCGAGCGGCAACCTGGTCATATGACAGCAAGCGGATGCCCCGGACTGCGGCAGTGGGAGACAACAGCGGAGCCGCCAGGGCGTCGCACACCAACGCCGATGTCTCCGTATCGTCGACAACGTATTCCAGCTCAGGTCTTGTCGAGTTGAGTGGCAATGGGACGGCAACGCCGCCGGCCCGCCAGATGCCCCACTGCACCGCCACCCAGGGAAATCCTGGCGTCACGAGGAACGCCACGCGCTCTTGCTGAAGGTCTTCGCGGCCAGCAAGCAGCGCCGCTGCCACCCGCGACGACGCATCGAGCAAATCGCTGTAGCGGAAAGATCCCTGCGAATCGACGATAGCTGTGCGGCCGTCGTACGACTGGGCATGAGCAATCACTTGGGCAATCAGTGGGAGGCGACTGGAGCGGCTAATCATACGCAGAATCTACGTCGTCTCCGCTGCACTGTCCACCCATCGGGAAGGTCGGCCCTGACGAAGCCGATCCGTGGTCGATGGGCTTACTTGGAACTGGTGATCAGACCACGGCGCCGGGTTCCGGTAAGCCAGGTAACGGGAGATTTCAAGCAGCGATTCTTTTTCCCTGGTAGACGCCCGCTGAGTCTGTTCCAGAATGGCACCGCTGCGGATGCGAGCGTATCCGCAACCACGCAGGGCCGGCGAAAATCTAGCGTCAGGGCGCCTCGTGATCTGGGACGAGCAGGCGGGGGTCAATCCGTTCGCAAACATCGACATAGTACGGCTCAGATCGGGCAATGGACCTGGTGCTTCCGTTCCCCGACCCTAACGGCATCCGACGCGTCGCCGTTGAAGAGCGAATCCGGTTCGAACCCGAGCTTGGAGGTAACCTATTTAGCGTGGACCGGCGACAGATTCCCCGTTAGCTTGCTTCGGTTGGCTCACCGCGAAAATACCGCGCAGCGTCGGGACGAAAAAGAAACCAGGCAATCGCGGCACAAAAGACAGCGTGGATGGCGAACTCCGGGAACGCGCGAAAGGCGCTTAGGACAACATGGAACGCCATCCAGGCAAGCGCAAGCCAACGCGCCCAGTTGTGGCCTCCGAGCATAAATGCCCCACAGACTAGCGCAAGGAACTCGGTGAGTTCGACCCAGACGGCCTGGTGTTGAAGCGCCGCCAGTTCGCGGAAGTGGTAAGCGAAGCCGATGACGCCCACCGCCAGGTATACGCAAGCGACGATCGTCACTGAGACGGGTCGTTTGTTCGAATTCATGGCAGCACCTCCAGCACCGCGTCGCTGGGCTCCAATTCCTCAGCATGCGCGGGCAGAGCCGCTCCAGCCTCTAGAAGCGCCCGAATCGTCCCGACGAAGTCTCCCGTGTCTCGACGCCAACCGTTCCCGGATCCGTACACGGCCCAGGCGAGCGCGGTACCCGGATACTCCCGCGATTTCAGTTCCAGCCCCGGATGGAAGCGCAGTATCTCGCGGGTCATCTCGGCGTTACCGTTGAACCCAGCCCAGTGCAGCGCCGTCGCCCCCATCTCTCCTGGAGTATCCACCGGCCAACCCGCCTCCAACATCAGCCGAATGGCCTTTGTGTTGTTGTTCTGCGCGGCGTTGGGCAGCCTTCGCTGCTCGATCTCGGACAATGTCTTGGCCGCATCTGGATGCTTCGAAAGAAATTCGTGAAACACCGCTTCGTCACCGAGTTCACATGCCAGCGTCAGCTTCAGGTCCTCTGGAGTGCGTTCCATGAGCAACTGGAAAGCGTCTTCGTGACCAAAATCGCGCGCTACCGAGTGCGCGGTGCGGTGCGCCCCCAGCATCCAGATGTAAATCGTGCCCCCGGCTCGCGGATCCTGCTTTGGAAACCATTCCTCCGATACGTTCATCCGAATGCAAGCGGAATCGCTGTCCAGGTGGCGCCGCACGAGATCGGTGTCGCCGAGCGCTGCCGCCATCAGAACGTCTGTGCGGCATCCGCGAGACACCAAATAGCGAGCTACATCCTGCCTGTCGCTCGGATAGTGCCGCTTCTGATCGACGCGCAGCATATACTGAGCCGGCGTCGATTCGTGATCCACGTCGCGCGCGTCGATCTCGGCGCCGTTGTCGAGAAGAAACTTGGCAACCTCCACTGTTGAGGCGAAGTGCAGGGGCGTCTGTCCGTCGCCACCTCTTGCATGCACCGCCTCCGGATCGCTGGCCACCAGCTCCGTCAGCTTTGGCATCCACCCGAGCCGAGCCGCGGAGTGCGCATCCAGTACCGCGCCGCGTTCGATTAGGAAATCCACGAGGCTCGGATCGCAATCGTCCAGGACGCCGAATCCGCCCGCCCACCATGCCGTTCGCCTTTGAATGTCGGCGCCCGCGCGCAGCAAGACATCGATGGTTGCCCGATCGCCCCGCTGTACCGCCGCGAATAACGCGTGCTGGCCGAAGCCGTAGTTGGGCAGCGGATCATCGATCCTCGCCCGCAACTCGGGATGGCGTTCGAGCACCTCGCGGACGCGCGCCGAATCACAGTCGCACACGGCCGCCCTCAGCGCCTCTGCCGGACTGAGCCCCAACGCCTCAACATGTGATTTGAGCTTGGCCCAGGTCGCGAAACCGTACTCATTGGCTAGCGTATGTTGGACATCGGCCAGTTTGCCGTGCCGCATCCCACGCAGCAATTCTTTGGCTTGTTTCTTGAGATATTCGAGATTGGGTTTTTCAGGTAGCTGGCGAGACATAACTCCTCTTTCTATGGCCCGGTGTCCGCTATAACGGGCAGAAGAGAAGTCACTGCTTGATGGTCAAAGACTCATTCAGGTGGGATCATCCCTTTCCGCGGACGGGGTGCAACCTGGTTTGCGGCCCAAGTATACCAAGATCGTCCGGAACGGGCATAGCGTCTAGTTTCGGATCTCTTCGAATGCCGTTTGTGACCTGTGATGGACAGCACGAGAACCCGGAGCAATTGCGAGACGCGGGGACAATTGGTACCGTATTCGACCGCAAGCGAGAATTTCCGTATTCGAAGGAGCATCGGATGCGATTGGCCGCCATTGTCACCGTTGCAATCGCATTCGTCGTGAACTTCCCCGTCCATGCGGGGGAAGTGGATCAAGAAAGAGTGGATCGGATTTTCGCCGCGTACGACAAACCTGGTTCGCCGGGCTGCTCGCTTGGCGTGATACGGGACGGTAACTTCATTTACCGCAAGGGCTACGGCGCCGCCAGCCTGGAACTCGGCAATCTACTGTCGAGTGAGTCTGTTTTTTACATGGGCTCGGTCTCGAAGCAGTTCACGGCTGCCAGCGTGGTGTTGGCGGCCGAACAGGGCTTTCTTTCGCTTGACGACGACGTCCGAAAATATATCCCGGAACTTCCGGATTACGGACACGTAATCACGTTGCGGCAAATGTTGCACCATACCAGCGGATTTCGAGACTTCTTGACCTTGCTTGAACTTTCCGGCCGCAACCCAGCAGACATTCATTCCGAAGAAGAAATAATCGACCTCGTCGCGCGTCAGAAAAGCCTCAACAACGTTCCCGGAGACGAGTTCATTTACAGCAATACAAATTATTTTTTGCTTGGCGAAGTCGTGAAGCGCGCAACCAAAAAGTCTCTCGCTGAATTTGCCACCGAGAACATTTTTCGGCCGCTGGGAATGGCACACACTCGATATTACGACGATCACACCGTCGTGCTGCCCGGGCGCGTTTCCGCGTACGCGACCGGAGGCAGCGGCAATTTTCTTGTGGATTGGTCAACAGATTATGACATCGTCGGCGCCGGTGGATTGATGAGCAGCGTGGACGACCTGCTTCCGTGGGATCGGAACTTTTATGCCAACAAATTGGGAAAGGGCACGCTTCTCAAAGAGTTGCAGACGCGCGGAGTGCTAAACAACGGTAAGCAGATCAGCTACGCCCTTGGACTGGAAATAGAAACCTATCGGGGCTTACCAACCGTGGAACACAACGGCGCACTATTCGGATACCGGACCGGAATTCTGCGCTTTCCGGAACAGCGATTCACAGTAGTGTGCCTCTGCAATTTGGCGAACGCCGTTGTGACGAATCTATCGCGCCAGGTAGCCGAAGTTTACCTGGAAAAGAGTCTGAGACCTGAAATGGACTCAGTCCAATCGCCGAACGGCAGTGGCTTTCCCGACCCAAGTCCGTTTGCCGGTAAATACCTGGACCCGCGGAAACATTTTGTTTATTCGTTTACCGCTTCGGGGGGCAATCTGATGGCCTGGGGCGCGAATCTTCGTCGTGTGGGACCGAATCAATTCAAGGATCTTGGCACGGGCACGATCACTTTCGATGACTCCGAGGGTGGCATGAAGGCCACGTTAGAGATGGACGGTGAGGCATTTTTCGCAGGCAAAAGGGTCGAAGAGCCACACCTAAGCGGCGCGGCCTTGGAGACCTATGCTGGACGGTATAAGAGCACGGAGCTCGATGCGACCTACAAATTCTCGATCCACGAGGGATACTTGGTGCTCGGGAAGAATTGGGATCCGGTGCTAAAGCTGACCCCCGTCGCGCAAGATGAATTCGAGAATGAAGAGCTTGGAGCGATCGTGTTCCACAGAGATGCGAATCACCGCGTCAGCGGGCTGAGCGTGTTTTCGGTAAACGCTCGCAATGTCGCCTTCGAGAAAACAAACTGAGCGGGGCCACCCTCGCGGTCAGCCTCAGCAGGAATCGGTCCTCGCATCCCGAGGTCCGGTGGAGAAACGCGCTGCAGGTTCGCGCTGAGCTCGTCGAACACCCTTTCCCGCCCACAATCCGAGGGGCAACAAGCCTGGAACTGGCGGATGCGCTGGAATGACCCATGTTTCGTGCGGTACGATTGGTCCACTCTGCCATTGTCTGAACGACGGGAGACAGCATGGAGACGCTTCTTCAGGACTTGCGCTATGGGTTTCGGATGCTGGCGAAGTCACCGGGATTCACGGCGATCGCGATTTTGACACTGGCGCTGGGAATTGGCGCGAATACGGCGCTGTTTTCGGTTGTCAACGGCGTGCTGCTGAATCCGCTGGCGTACCCGCACCCCGGCC
>CAVTPW010000016.1:0-49925 GCA_963736725.1 uncultured Acidobacteriota bacterium
CAGCGGAAAGCCAAGGTTGTTCGGAACTTCTTCCGCTCGATCTCGTACCTATAGGCAGCGCGAGCCAGTGATGCCGCGCCGAGGGTCTTGTCCGTCTCCCGGGAGGTAGTTCGTGGCTGAATTTCGCAATCAACTCAAGCAGGTCTTCCGCAGGCTGGCCCGCGCTCCGATGTTCACCATTATCACGCTGATCACCCTGGCCGCCGGTGTGGGCGGCAACACCGTCGTTTTCAGCGTGCTCGAGGGTGTCCTGCTCAAGCCGCTGCCTTATCCCCACGCCGAGGAACTGGTCGGAGTCTGGCAGAAAGCCCCAGGACTCAATATCCAGGATCTCAACATCGCCCCCTCGAACTATTTTATTTTTCGCGAGCAAAACAAGAGCTTCATCGACATCGGCGTCTACAACGGCGACTCGGTCAGCATCACCGGTGTCGCCGAGCCCGAACAAGTGTCCGCATTGGACGTGACCGACGGCACCCTGCCGCTGCTCGGCGTCAATCCTATCTTGGGCCGCACCTTCAGCCGCCAGGACGACACCGCCGGCGCTCCGCTCACTACACTGCTCACCTACGGTTACTGGCGCCGCCGATTCAGCGCCGATCCCGCCGTCATCGGCCGCACGATCATCGCGGACGGCAAGTCTCGCCAGATCATCGGCGTGCTGCCTAAAACTTTTCATTTCCTCGATCGCGACGACATCACCTTGATCTTTCCCATGCAGTGGGACCGCACCACCACGCATCTGGGAAATTACAGTTACCGCGCTTTGGCCCGCTTGAAACCGGGCATCACCATCCAGCAAGCCGACACCGACATCGATCGCCTGCAACCCATCGTTCTCAGCAGCTTTCCCGCCCCCGAAGGCTTCAGCCTGAAGCTATTCCAGCAAGCTCAGATCGGCCCGAATATCCGCCCGCTAAAGCGAGACGTCGTCGGTGACGTCGGCAACACGCTCTGGATCCTCATGGGCTCGATCGGCATGGTCCTGTTGATCGCCTGCGCCAACGTCGCCAATCTCCTGCTCATCCGCGTCGAAGGCCGCCGCCAGGAACTCGCCGTGCGCGCCGCCATCGGCGCCACCCGCGGCCGCATTGCCGCCGAACTCCTCCTCGAAAGCGTTATCCTGGGCCTGTTAGGCAGCGCCATCGGCCTCGGATTCGCGTACGCCGCCATTCGCCTCCTGGTTGTCCTCGCTCCCCAAGGCCTCCCGCGCATCCACGACGTGACCATCAACGGCCCCGTCTTGCTCTTTACCCTGCTGGTCGCCCTGTTCGCCAGCATACTGTTTGGCTGCATTCCGGTCTTCAAGTACGCCGGAGTACGCCTCAACACCGGCATCCGCGAAGGCGGCCGCGCCATCAGCCAAAGCCGCGAGCAGCACCGCGCCCGCGCCGTCCTGGTAGTGGTTCAGGTAGCCCTGGCGTTGGTCCTGTTGATCTGCTCGGGCTTGATGATTCGCACCTTCCACGCCCTGACCACCGTGGACCCCGGCTTCTCCAAGCCAGCCGAGTTGCAAGCCTTTGACATCTATATCAATCCGCCGCAAGTTCCTGACCGCGAGCAAGTCGTCCGCATGGACCAAGCCATCCAACACAAGATTCAAGCTATCCCGGGCGTAACCTCGGTTTCCTGGGGCGGCAGCGTTCCGATGGACGGCAACTCCAGTAACGATCCCATCTTCCTCGCCGAACGCACCTATTCCGAAGGCGAACTGCCCCCGCTCCGCCGTTTCAAACGCGCTGCTCCAGGCTTCCTCGAAACGCTAGGCACTCCGCTGATTGCCGGCCGTCTCTTCACTTGGGACGAGACCTACAAGCATCTGCCCGTAGCCGTAGTCTCCGAGAATTTCGCCCGCGAATACTGGGCTAATCCCGCGAACGCCCTCGGCAAGCGCATCCGCGTAGCCACCACCGACGACTGGCGAGAAATCGTAGGCGTAGTCGCGGACGTCTACGACGACGGCGTAAGCCAACCCGCTCCATCCACGATCTATTGGCCGGTAATGAGAAATAAATTCGAAGGTCAGGATGAAGACGTAGTTCGCGGCGCCACCTTCGCCATCCGCACCACGCGCGCCGGCTCTGAAAGCCTGATGAAAGATGTTCGCGAGGCAGTATGGTCGGTGAATCCGAACCTGCCCCTCTCCAACGTCAACACGGTGGACTACTACTACCGAAGGTCCATCGCCCGCACATCCTTCACCCTCATCATGCTTGCCGTGGCAGGGAGCATGGCTCTGCTGCTCGGTGTAGTTGGTATCTACGGGGTGATCGCCTACTCCGTGACGCAACGCACCCGCGAGATCGGCATTCGCATGGCCTTGGGTGCGCGAGCACAAACGCTCACTGGCATGTTCGTGCTGCAAGGTATGCGCCTGACCGGAATCGGCGTGGCCCTGGGCGTCATCACCGCCATCATCGTCGTGCGCCTGATGTCGTCGCTGCTTTTCAGGGTCAGCCCTATCGATCCTTTCACCTATCTCGCCGTTTGTGCCGGCTTGCTGGTGCCCGCCTGGCTAGCTTGCTATGTGCCTTCTCGCCGCGCTGCCGCCGTCGATCCGGTCGAGGCCCTGCGCGCGGAATAGCTCGGCAGGGAACGGCCCCGAGGCAGGGATCCGGTCGTTTTTTGCTCTCTCTGCTCCCACCAGCCGCGGCTGGTTGCCTGAATGACACTTAAGGTCACTTACCCTAGCCACTATTCGGCTAAGAACTTTGGTTCCTTTCGGTACCGAATATTCCCCTGCAAACAAGTCGATTGTATTCATTTGCTTAGGGCTTGCTCAGTTCTTCACAATCTATCGCAATAACCGTGCAGTCTGGCTGGTGTCGTGCACTATCCAGGGTGTAGCGAAATCAGCAGACGGAAAACGAGGACATGCGGCATATGAAAAAACAAAAGGGTTTCTCTCTTATCGAGCTTTTGATCGTCGTGGCGATCATTCTGATCATCGCGGCTATCGCCATCCCCAACCTCATCAAGTCGAAGATGGCCGCCAACGAAGCATCGGCGGTGGGTTCCGTGCGCACCGTCAACACCGGTGAAGTGAACTACGCGGCGTCTTGCCCGGCTATCGGGTTCTCCGCGTCGCTCACCGAACTCAACACGGGAGCTCTTTGCGCAGGCGGCACCGGCATCATCGACAACGTCCTGGCAGCGGGCGCCAAGAGCGGCTATACGTTCTTGTATGCCCCGGTTAAGGGCGGCGATGGTCTGTATGACACGTACACCTCTTCCGGAACGCCTTCGACCGTCGGCACCACCGGTCAGCGTCAGTTCTGCTCCAGCCAAACCGGCGTCATTCAGTACAACCTCGCCGGCGCAGGATGCGTCACTGGCGTAGGCGGCAGCCCGGCCCTGCAGTAAGCGGAACGGAAACTCGTTTAAGAAAAAGGGGAGCCCCGCGGCTCCCCTTTTTTTTTGAATTACCGTCCGCTCCAGCCGCGGCCTTCTCACATCCGCAGCCGCATTCCCCAAGCTGCCAATCTCCAATTTCTCTGCTCACTTCGGTAGGGGGATCAAATCGCCTTCCGGCTATTGGCCTGCTCCACCCACTTGTTCAAAACACCGGCGAAATAAGGCGGCATCTCGCTGAACGTCAATCCCATCCCCTGCTTTGGCTCGATGCGCGCCACCGTACCGTGAGCTTCCAGAAACTCGGTCTCTGTATAGATCTCGATCACCACCGTCGTTCCTTCAGGAAACGGATTCATCATTTCCACGAAGCATCCGTGCATGCTCAGATCGCTCACGCGCGACGACGTCCGCGCATTTTCCTTCTCGTCGATGATCTCGGCCCTGGCTTTGAACGGGTACCTTGGAGCACGTCGTCTTTCAGTTGGCATCAGCATTCACCCCTCGGCGAAGGTCGAAGTGATGCTAACTCCGTTGCGCCGCGGCGCGCCCCGTCATCCTCCTCGTCTGCCACCTATCGGTCACCCGCGCGTCAGATACCTCACTCGTGATGCAACGCCTCGATCGGACAGACCCGCATCGCTCGCCGTCCTGGAATACGCGTCGCTCGTGATGCTGGAAAGTGCTGTTGCCGGGGAAAGATCTTCGTTCCAACACGACTGCGCCCCTCCCGCGACATTGGGGGACGTCGCGGAAAGGGCGTGCCGTCTTCAGGAGAGAAGATCGTTGCTGCTACAAACCGGTCTATCGCAGACCGGCGTACTGCAAACCGGCTTTACTGCGCATCCGGCGGAGGAACGCGCATGCCACCTCGCACTCCGTTCCTTGGCCCGCCTTGTTGCACGGTGTAATCGGACGGCACCGTAAACAACGTAGCTGCCGGCTCGGTCCGCTGCACGTTGGTCAGGGTATAGGTCGTGGTTCCGAAACGCGGATCGGTTCGCGTGCTTTTCACCACCACTTGAAGGTCCGGCGAATACCAGCGCTCGAACACGATCTGCAGCGGCTTGTCGTTGCCGATCTGTCCAGCCGCGATAGTATGCGTGATGCGCGTGCCCTCGGCGCTAACGCCGTTGATCGTTTGCGTGCCGAGCGATTCCTTCTTCACCGCGCCGGAAGCTTCTTCTTTCTGCAGTCGCGCCTGCATCTTTTGCTGGAAGGCCGCCTCCTGCTCGGCCGTCGGCGTGCCGTGCGTCCTCATGGTCATCTGGTGCGCCACTTTGTTTTGCGCATCCAGCACGTAATGCGACCCGCCTACGGGATCGGCGATGGTGATCATCGTGTGTGGTGTTCCCGACGCTTGCAACGGGCCGAAGCCTGACAGCGTCACTTCGCTGCGCGAACGCCCCAGGCTGTCGCGGTACAGGGTGCTCGTCGTCGTGCGATGAATGGAAGTTCCGTCCTGCAGCGTCTGGGTCGTTTCGGTCGCAGCGCTCGCCGAGAACGGCGCGCCCTTCACCACTTTGTTGCCGTGCAGTCCTTCAAAGCCCATCAGTTCGATACGATCACCGAATGGTCCGGGGCCACCCGGACCACCAGGCCCGCCGCCGCGCATCATCATGTCCGGTGCAGGAGGAGGCCCTTGCTGAGCGCGGGTGGCGCCGACGCACAGCAGCAGCGCACAACTCAATACCGTAGAGGTCAAAGCCGTACAAGACCAACTTTTCCGATTCATCGTCTCTTCTCCTCTTCTCTCCCGACTACCGCTAATCCCGCCGCCACGAAATATTTTCCACGGCTTTCAAATTGCTGCAGGGTAATCGCCTGCTCATCGCGGCAGGCGGACGGCCTGCGGCTGTCCATCCTGACCGACAAACAAATCCACCTGGATCCATTCGCCGGCGCGCTCTTCATTCACCGGCAGCCCGAGGGCACCCAGCGCACCGCGCTGCAAACGCACCCGCACGACAGCAGCATCACCGGTCTCTTGCGCCAAGCTGCCCGGCAGCAACGTGAAGTCTTCGGCATCGTTCGCGGCCACCAGGGTCGCGGCGCCCGCGGAATCGCTCGGGCTGCTCTCCACCGCTTCACCGATGGCTTCGGTCGCCGAATTCGTATTTGCCGGCGCCGTATTTTTCGCCGCACTGCTCACCGAAGCGCTCGCGGTTTGCAGCGGGATATCCTCTTGCGCGATGTGCCAATTCCACCAGCTCATGCCCACGATCAGCAGCGTTGCCGACGCCAGCACCCAAGCGCCTGTCCGCACAAACCCTCGCACTTTCATCGCTCGACGCTTGGCCCACAATTCCTGGCGCAACCTCATTTCCACGCGCGCCGGCGCGCTGGCGTTCCGCGTCAACTCACGCAGCGACTGCAACTCGAGCTGCGCGTCTTGCCAGGACTCTTGCAGCGCAGCGCACCGCGCGCAGTTATCGGCATGTTCGATCGCTTCGGCGAATTCGACAGGATCGAGCCCCTGCGCCGGGCTTTCGCGATCCAGCCCCAGTCCGATGGCTTCAAATTCTTCGCACTTCATCGCGCACTTCCCTTTCGTTGCCGCGTCTTGCCGTTTACTGCGCGCCAGTCTAAGGACCGGCTGCTACTACATGGACCCGAATCTCAGCGGGCCGCGCTGAATCGCCGTGGAGCTTCGCGCAACGGAACGTCGCGCAACATTTCCAGCTTGGCTAGCAACAGTGCCCGGCCGCGATGCAATCGCGAACGGATGGTTCCGATCGGACAACCGATCTGCTGCGCCGCTTCCTCGTAACTAAGCTCTTCCAGTTCGCAGAGCACCACGGCTTCGCGAAATTCGGCCGGAAGCTCCAGAACGGCGGCGCGCACTTGCTCCAGGCGTTCCTGCCGCACCGCCCAATGCATCGGCGTCACCGCATTTATGACCGCCGCGCCGCCACGCGAACCGTTTTCGTTCTGTTCGTCCAACGCAACCTCTCGCGGCAGACGTTCCAGATGTTTCATCACACGATTCCGAGCGATCCCGTAAAGATAGGCGGCCAATGCCGCTCGCGCAGGATCGTACTTTTTGGGCTCGCGCATCAGCGTCATGAAGACGTCTTGCACAATCTCTTCCGACGCCCAGGCATTACCGGTCATGCGCAACGCAAACCGATACAGCGCCGCCTGATGCCGCCGGTAGAGGGCCGTGAAGGCGTCCTCGTCACCCTTGGCGGCCTGCCGCAAGAGAACGTCGTCCCTGGTTTCGTCTAAAATCCCTGGCTCCCCTGGTCCGACGTTTTGTTTGACCCGCAACCCCACTCGGCTTTCTCCTGTATTTCCCGGCGCCATACAAAAAGGTTCCCGGCGCAGGTACACCGGCTCCAAAACCCGCGACACCTTGGTTTCGCGTTCTGTTATTCGAACCGTGAAACCCGCTTGAGTTTGGACGTTTGGAGAGGCCCTGGGAAGTACAGCAAAAGCCCGTTGACAGGAACCGCGAGTGAGGCTATTTTGCTCTAGGCCTAGTACAAACTATGCTATCGGAGAAAGTGAACCGCGCGAGCTTATGAGCAAAGACAAACAGCGAGATCTTTTTCCTGGGGCGCTCGAGATGATGATACTCCGCACGCTGAAACGCCAGCCGTTGCACGGCTACGCGCTGGTGCAGCACATCAAGCGAAATTCCAACGATTTGCTGCAGATTGAAGAAGGGTCATTGTATCCCGCGCTGCAGAGGCTTCTCAAAGAAGAGCTGGTGAAAGCGGAGTGGGGCATCTCTTCGACCAACCGCCGCGTGCGGATTTACAAGCTGACGCCGGCGGGAACGAAACACCTGGAACATGAGGTATCCCGTTTCGAAAGAATGCTGGAAGGAATTACGCGAGTGTTAGCGCCGGGTGAATCATGAGGGAAATGGACAGTCGCGCCTTGAAAGTCAAAACATACCCGGTTGACCTTTTGTGGGGTTGCGTTGCGACCCTTCGCGCATCCTCGTCGGAACGTGTCGGGTGCGGTCGCGTTGAGATTTTTTCCGACCGGGCCGGAATCGCTGCTCGCGCATGTCGGAGCGGGCACGCCGATGCTGTGCCCCTAGCGGTTCGTCGCCGGATCGCAGGGGACAGCAAACGGCGGGGCGTGGATTTTGCGGGGGGTGATGCATGAGTTGGTTTCGACGAATATTTTCGCGGCGGCGGCTCCATGACGATCTCGCCGATGAGATTCGACGACATCTCGAAGAAAAAACCGAGGAACTGGTTGCCGAGGGAATGTCGAGTAAAGATGCTGCGGCAGCCGCTCGACGAGAATTTGGCAATGTGACTTTGCTCGAACAGGACGGGCGGGAGGTTTGGCGGTGGCCATCGGCCGAGGATTTCATCCAGGACATTCGCTACGCCTTGCGGATGCTCGGCAAAGCTCCGGGTTTTACGGCCGTCGCGCTATTAACGCTCGCCATAGGCATCGGCGCAAACTCGGCGGTCTTCAGCGTTGTCAATAGCGTGTTGTTGAAGCCGCTGAATTATCCCAAGGCCGAAGAGTTGGTGTCGCTGCACCAAACGGCACCGGGCGCGGCGGGGCTGGCGGATTTCGAGAACGGGCTGCTGTTGTCGCCATCCATGTACACCACGTATTCCGAGCAAAACCGGACGTTTCAATCGGTGGGTGTTTGGTACGCGGGGACGGCGAGCGTTACCGGCTTGGCGGAGCCGGAGCAGGTGCGGACGGTGAACGTGAGCGATGGCGTGCTGCAGACCCTGGACGTGCCGCCCGCCGTGGGGCGCTGGTTTACGCCGGCGGACCAGGTGGCGCATGGGCCGGAAAGGGTGATGCTCAGCTACGGCTATTGGCAGCGCCGGTTCGGGGGCGACCCCTCGGCGATTGGGCGCAACCTGATGTTGGATTCCCGGCCGCGGGAAATCGTTGGAGTGATGCCGCAGCGTTTCCGGTTTGTCGACACCGATTTCGACGTAATGGTGCCGCTGGCTTTCGAGCGCGGGAAGCTGATTCTGGCGGGGTTCGGATTTCAAGGGATCGCGCGGCTCAAGCCGAACGCCACGATCGCCCAAGCCAATGCCGACATGACGCGGATGTTGCCGGTCTGGATGGACTCGTGGTCCAACGGGCCAGGCCAGAATTCACGGATTTACGAGCAGTGGCGCATCACACCGGACGTTCGGCCGTTGAAGCAAGAAGTCATCGGCAACGTGAGCGAGCTGTTGTGGGTGGTGATGGGAACGATCGGCGTGGTGATGCTGATCGCTTGCGCCAATGTGGCGAACTTGCTGCTCGTAAGGGTGGAAGCGCGGCAGCAAGAACTGGCCGTTCGCGCGGCGCTTGGCGCCGGCTGGGTTCGGATCCTTCGGGGACTTCTGATCGAAAGCCTGCTACTGGGACTCATGGGCGGAGCCATCGGAGTCGGCTTGGCTGACGCCGGAGTGCGGCTTTTGGTTGCAACAGGTCCGGCAAACATTCCTCGTTTAAGCGAAATCTCTCTGGACTCGCGGACGATCGGTTTCACGCTGCTGGTTTCGCTGCTGTCGGGCCTATTTTTTGGATTGATTCCGGCGCTCAAATACGCGGGACCCCGGGTCGCGTTGGCGGTTCGCAGCGCGGGGCGCACGACGAGTGCCAGCCGAGAACGGTACCACGCTCGCAACGTGCTGGTAGTGGGGCAAGTGGCGATGGCGCTGGTGCTCCTGGTGAGCGCCGGCTTGATGATTCGCACGTTCCAGGAATTGCAGAGCGTCCAGCCTGGATTCACCGATGCGCAGCACCTGCAGATCATGCGGATCGCCGTGCCGGAGTCGCTGGTGGCCGATCCAGAACGGGTCACGCGAATACAAAACGAAATTGTGGACAAGCTGCAGGCCATTCCCGGTGTGAAATCGGCGGGATTCGGAAGCGAAATGCCGATGGAAGGGACGGAATCCGGGTGGGACGAAATATTCGCGGAGGACAAAACTTATCCGGATGGCGAAATCGGGCCGCTACGCTTGTACAAGTATGTAGCGCCAGGTTTCTATGGGACGGCCGGCACACGAATCGTTGCCGGCCGAGACCTGACCTGGACAGAAGTTTACGGCGCCAAGCCGGTGGTCATGATTTCCGAGAATCTGGCGCGCGAGATGTGGGGGACGCCGTCGGCCGCTATCGGCAAACGCTTGCGCGAATATTTGAAGATGCCGTGGCACGAGGTGATCGGCGTGATACAGGATGTGCGTGAAAACGGCGTGCAGGAAAAAGCGCCGGGCATCGTGTACTGGCCCGCGCTTACGGACCAATTTTTTGGGGTTGGATCAGGAGCGATACGGACAGCGACGTTCGTTATGCGAAGTGAACGCGCCGGGACCGAAGGCTTTCTGAACGAGGTGCGCCAAGCGGTGTGGTCGGTGAACTCGACCTTGCCGGTGGCGAACCTACGAACGATGCAATCGGTTTACGACAAATCGCTGGCGAGGACTTCGTTCACGCTGGTGATGCTGGGGATTGCGGGAGCCATGGCGCTGTTGCTCGGAATGATCGGCATCTACGGCGTGATTTCGTACACCGTGTCGCAGCGCAAGCGCGAGATTGGAATCCGTATGGCGCTTGGGGCGCAGGGCGGAGACGTATTGCAAATGGTGTTGAGCCAGGGCGCAAAGATGGCGCTGTCAGGCGTAGCGATTGGGATGGTCGTGGCCTTCGGATTGACGCGGTTGATGGCCAACCTCCTGTTCGGCGTTAGCGCGCTCGATCCGTTGACCTTTGCAGCGGTGGCCGCTTCGCTGACCGTTGTGGCGATGGTGGCGTGTTATCTACCGGCGCGGCAAGCGACGAAGGTCGATCCAATGGTCGCGCTGCGGCACGACTGACGGCCATCGCTGGAATTTGGATGCCTGGGCGAAACATCGGAGCAGCCACGGCGGGGCCCTGCCCCTACCGTCATCGCTTGATCGGGTGATGCGAGTTTTGGCGCGGAGTGAATCATGAGTTGCATCAAACGGCTTTTTTCGAGGCGGCGGCTGTATGGCGATCTTTCCGACGAGATTGGGGGGCATCTCGACGAGAAGGTTGAGGAGCTGATGGCGGGCGGGATGTCTCGGAAAGAAGCGGCCGCGGCGGCGCGGCGGGAATTTGGGAACGTGACGCTGGTTGAACAAGACGGGCGCGCGGTTTGGGGATGGGCTGCGGTCGAAAATTTCGTAATGGATCTTCGCTACGGCTTGCGGACGCTGCGTAATTCTCCGAGCTTCACGCTGGTCGTCATTCTTACGCTCGCCCTCGGAATCGGGGCGAACACCGCGATTTTCAGCGTTGTAAATGCAGTATTGCTGCGTCCACTTCCCTTTTCCGACTCGGCGCGATTGGTGCAGGTGGTGGAGCACGACCAGAAGAGAGGTGTTGACCTGGATTGGGTGTCCTTTCCCAACTTCCGGGACTGGGCGGAACAAAACAAAGTCTTCGAGAGCATGGCTGCGTATAAGTTTCACGTTCTCAATCTGACGAATGTGAGTCAGCCCCAGGTGCTGTTCGGCGCGAAGGTTTCCGCGAACTTGTTGCCGACGCTTGGCGCCGAACCCTTGCTGGGGCGTAATTTCCTGCCCGACGAGGATCAACCCGGCCGCGATCACGAGATTATCTTGAGCTACGAGGTCTGGAGAGATTCGTTTGCGGCCGATCCGAAGCTAATTGGCAAGGCGCTCACCCTGAACGGCGAACTGTATACCGTGGTTGGCGTGATGCCCGCGAGGTTTAATTTCCCTCCCACGGTGCCGGTAAAATCGGTTCTTCCTTCGACGAGAGCAGGATTTTGGGCGCCGCTCGGCCTGACCGTGAATCCCGGGGAGCGGGATTGGAACATGCTGGGCGTCATTGCGCGGCTTAGAACAGGCACTACGATTGCCCAGGCCCGCACGGATTTAGATGTGGTCGCTCGCGGGTTGGAGTGGCAGTATCCCGTTCAGAATCGCGGGATTGGCGTGCGCATCGAACCGCTGCTGGATCAGGTGGTCGGAGACTTGCGCCCTGCGCTGTTGATTTTTCTTGGAGCGATCTGCCTGGTACTGCTGGTTGCGTGCGCGAACGTGGCCAATCTGCTGGTTGCGCGGTCGACCACACGACAGAGAGAGATCGCCTTGCGCACATCGCTGGGTGCCAGCCGAGCGCGGCTAGTTCGCCAGCTGCTGACCGAAAACCTGCTATTGGCCGTCGCAGGGGGAGCGCTGGGTCTTTTGCTGGCCTATGGCGGGATATTTGCGTTCGTGGCGCTCAGCCCCGAAAACGTTCCACGTCTCGGTGAGATCGCAATCGATGGCCAAGTGCTGGCGTATACCTTTGGCGTGTCGGTCCTGACCGGCATGCTCTTTGGCCTGGCACCCGCTCTGGGAGCTTCTCGTGCTGATTTGAGCCGATCTTTCAAGGGTGAGGTGACCACAGCAAGCTTCCCGGCGAAATATTTCCGTTTGCGCAACGCGCTGGTGATTTCCGAAATTGCTTTGTCGTTGGCGCTGCTGATTGGTGCGGGCCTGATGTTAAAGAGTTTCGTGCGGCTGGAACAGGTGGACCCAGGCTTCCAGCCGAAAAACCTCCTCACCGTTTGGATGGCTCTGCCGGAGGCGAAGTATCGCCAGCCGCAACAGCGGGTTGAATTTTACCGGCAAGCGTTGGAACGCATTCGGGTGCTGCCGGGAGTGAGATCAGTCGGAACCATCGACAGTCTGCCGCTGAGTGGAATTCACGGAGGCGGTCCTTTCACGAAGGAAGGACGCCCGAATGAATCGGATACAGACGCTCCTGTCGCGGATCGTTGCGTCGTGAGCGTCAATTATTTTCCGACGATGGGTATCTCTCTGCTGCAGGGGCGGGAGTTCACCGAACGCGATCGTGACGGCGCCACTGTCGTGCTCATGATTAATGAGACCGCGGCTCGCCGCTATTGGCCCGGCGAGGATCCTGTCGGTAAACGCCTGAGCTTTAGTACCGGCAGCACGCCGCCAACGTGGCTTACCGTCGTGGGAGTGGTCAAAGATGTGCTGCAAGACGGCCTCGACGCCCCTGCGAAACCCACAATCTATCTGCCGTTTCTTCAGCTACCGGAAGAGTTTATGGTCACGGTAGTGCGCACCGGCGTTGATCCATCGAGCGTGTCTTCGGCGGTGCGCGGAGCGATAGCGGCAGTGGACAAAGAGCAACCCCTGTTGATGACGCGAACGATGGCGGAGATTTACTCGGACTCCGTCGCGCAACGCCGGTTCAACACCATTCTCATTGCCGCCTTCGCAAGCCTTGCTTTGGTGTTAGCCATGGTGGGTGTCTACGGACTGATGACTTACGCGGTGACGGGACGAGTGCACGAGATGGGCGTGCGCGTCGCGTTGGGTGCGCAGCGGTGGGACGTGCTCAGACTCGTGCTTGGGCAAGGACTGGGACTGACGCTAGGGGGAATTGGGTTTGGGCTGGGTGTTTCGTTCGCCCTGACCGGGTTCATCTCGAAGCTGCTGTTTAACGTTCCGCGGTCTGACCCGGTAACTTTCGTGGCGGTTTCCCTGAGTCTCGGAGCGATTGCGCTTTTGGCGTGTTACCTACCCGCGAGGCGAGCGGTGCGGGTAGACCCGATGGTGGCGCTGCGGTACGAATGACGGCGGTCGCTAGGGTCATTGGGGATACCTCCCCGACCACGGCAGGGCCGTGCCCCCTGCGGTCATCGCTCGATCGGGTGATGCGAGTTTTGGTGCGGAGTGAATCATGAGTTGGATCAAACGGCTTTTTTCGAGGCGGCGGCTGTACGGCGATCTTTCCGACGAGATTGGGGGGCATCTCGACGAGAAGGTTGAGGAGCTGATGGCGGGCGGGATGTCTCGGAAAGAGGCGGCTGCGGCGGCGCGCCGGGAGTTTGGGAACGTGACGTTGGTTGAAGAAGACGGGCGCGGTATCTGGCGATGGCTCGCGGTTGAAAGCTTGCTCCTGGACGTTCGTTACGGATTGCGGACGTGGCGCAGGAATCCGGGATTCACGGCCGCGGCCGTGCTGACGCTAGCGCTGGGGATCGGGGCGAACACGGCGCTGTTCAGCGTGATCGACGCAGTTCTGTTGCGGCCACTGCCATTTCATGAGCCGGGCCGCCTGGTCGCAGTGAATTCGGTGGACCTGCGGCATCCAAGCAGCACCGGGGAAGTATCCTACCCTGCGTTTCTCGACTGGCGATCGCAAAGCCACTCGTTTGAAGCGATGTCGGTGTGGAATCCCTCCAGCTTTACCTACACCGGCGGGGATCAGCCGGAGAGCATCGCTGGCGTCGTGGTCTCGGCCAATTTGTTTTCCATGCTCGGTGTTTCGCCGGCGATCGGCAGAGGGTTCGTTGAGGAGGAAGACAAGCCGAGTGGCGGGCCACAGCCTGTGGTGCTCAGCTATGAATTTTGGGAGAGCCATTTCGGCGGCGATCCCAATGTGCTGGGCCGTGCGCTGACCTTGGATAGCGAGAAGTTCAGCGTCGTGGGAGTCATGCCGCCACAGTTCCAGTTTCCGGTGCGGGCGAAGCGGGTGGAATTGTGGACCACCATTGCCAATGATCTGAAGGGCAATTCGCAGATCGCCGCACAGCGAGGGGTGGCTTATCTTCAGGTCATTGCGCGCCTCAAGCCGGGCGTCGAAGTTCCGCGAGCGCAAGCGGACGTACAACTAATTCAGGAACAGTTGAATCGGCAATATCCGGAAAATCGTCCGCGAAGCGCGACGATCGTGGCGGAGTCGGACGCGATTGCCGGAGACATGCGTCCGATGCTGATGATCCTGCTGGGCGCGGTAGGTTTTGTGCTGCTGATTGCGTGCGCGAATGTGGCCAGCCTGATGCTGGCGCGGGCCACGGTGCGGCAGCGGGAGTTCACGCTTCGTGCGGCGCTGGGAGCGAGTCGCGGGACGCTGGTCCGGCAATTGCTGACCGAAAGCTTGATGCTGGCGATGATCGGCGGCGTTCTGGGGCTGGTGGTCGCGCGTTGGGCGACCAGCGCGCTGCTATCGATCGCTCCGCAAGGCCTGGCGCGTGCGTCGGAGGTCGGAATCGATAATCGGGTACTGGGATTCACGTTCGTTGTCGCACTTGCCACGGGCATGAGTTTCGGAGTGGCGCCGGCAATGCAGGCTTCGCGCTCGGATGCGAAGCAGGCACAGCGCGAGAACGGGCGTGGCGCGAGCGCGGGGCCGGGTAGCACCAAGCTGCGTAGCGTGCTGGTCGTGTCGCAGCTGGCGATTGCGATCGTGCTGCTGATCGGTGCAGGGTTGTTGTTGCGAAGCTTCGATCGCTTGCGGCATGTCGATCCCGGATTTCGCGTCGACCATATGCTGACTTTTTTGCTGGACGTGCCCGCGGAGCGCCACCCGGGTGCGCAACGGGCTGTTTTTGTTCACGATCTGTTGCAGTCGACTCGAGCACTGCCGGGGGTGAACGCGGCGAGCGCCGTATTCGGACTGCCTTTGGACGGGGATCGAAGTATGTTTACTTCGCTCGAGATTGAAGGGCATCCCGTTCCGGGGTCGCAGCGGCCACGCGTGGAGTTTCGCATCATCGAGTCAAACTATTTCAATGCGATGAAGATTCCGCTTTTGCAGGGCCGCACGTTCACCGCCCGGGACGAACAAGGCGGGCCGCCGCTGGCGATTGTCAACGAGACGTTCGCGCGCCAGATTTTGCACGGAGAAAGCCCGTTGGGACGCCGGATCAAGCCGAACATTTCGTTTGGCGACAGCGATGTGGCGCCCCTGCGCGAAATCGTGGGAGTCATCGCCGACGTGAAAAGCGGCAACATCAGCGGCGATACTGGGCCCGAGGTTTATATTCCCCAGACGCCGACCGACTTCATCGGGGAGATGACCATCGTGGTGCGCACCACCACGAACCCCAACGCGCTCGTACCGGCGATGCGGTCGCTAGTGAGTTCGATGGACAAGGACCTGCCATTGCGCGAGGTCGAGACCCTCGAGCAGTACGTCAGCGGCTCCATTTCGGCACCGCGATTCGAAGCGGTGTTGCTGAGCACATTTGCGGCGTTGGCGTTTACGTTGACCATCATCGGATTGTACGGCGTGGTCTCGTACTCGGTCGCGCAGCGCACCCGAGAAATCGGCATTCGCATGGCGCTGGGCGCGCAGCCCGAAAGAATTTCTCACATGGTGGTGCGGGAAGGCGCATTGCTGACGCTGCTCGGGGTTGCCGCTGGATTGATGGTGTCGTTCTTCGTTATGCAGCTGATTCGCAGCCTCCTGTACGGAATCGGAACCACCGATCCCGCAACGTTTGTGGCGGTGCCCCTGCTGCTAATGGGAGTGGCGCTGCTGGCCAGCTACGTACCGGCGCGACGAGCGATGCGCGTGGACCCGGTGGTGGCGCTGCGATACGAATGATGCCGATCAGCGCGTTGGGGGCGCAGCATTGCTGGGCCCGTTCCGGTGACGAACGATCGGTAGCGTTGCGCATGGATAAGTCATGAAATGGATCAAGAGATTATTTTCGAGGCCACGCCTCTATGGTGATTTGTCCGAGGAGATTCGGGAGCACCTCGAACAGAAGGTTGAGGAGTTAATGGCCGCCGGAATGTCCAGGAAAGAGGCTGAATATGCGGCACGACGCGAGTTTGGGAATGTGACGTTGATGGAGCGGGACAGCCGCGAAGTTTGGCGATGGCCGTGGGTGGAAGATTTCCTCCACGATGTTCGTTATGGCTTTCGCGGATTGCGCAAGAATCCGGGATTCACCGCTGCCGCTATCTTGACTCTTGCGCTGGGCATCGGAGCGAACACCGCAATTTTCTCCGTGGTGAACGCCGTTCTTGTGCGGCCCCTGCCCTTCCACAACGCCAGCCGTTTGGTGCGCGCGTTCGGGACATTTCCGATCAGCAACGAGTCGGATGTTTCGCCGCCTGATTTTCTCGATTATCGAACGCAAAACCACGCCTTCGATCATCTGGAAGGTCTCATCGACGGGAACACCATCTTCAACCTGGCCGGCAGCGACAAACCAACCCAAGTGAAAGGCACGGTGGTAACCGCGGGCTTCTTCGATTTGCTCGGAATTCAGCCCCTGCTCGGGCGCACGTTTGTGGCGGCGGATGGGGGGGTGAGCAAGCCGCAAGTCGTGGTCCTTAGCCATAGGCTGTGGCGAGAACGATTTGGAGGCGACGCCGGCGCCATCGGAAAATCGGTGGTGCTCGACGGCGGCCGCATGACGGTGGTCGGCGTGCTGCGCGAAGATGTTCCGCTGTTTTCCGATGGTGACTTGTGGATTCCCGCACCGTTTGAAGTTACGGGAATGAAGTCCCGCGAACAGCGGTTTCTGCGCGTGTACGGCCTATTGAAGGCGGGCACGACGATGGCGCAAGCGCAAGCGGAACTGGACACGATTTCGGCGCGCTTGACAAAACAATACCCGGATTCAAACGCCGGATGGGGAATGCGGCTGGTTCCGCTGCAGGCGTCGCTGGTGGGCGACGTTCGGCCGGCGCTGCTGGTTCTTCTGGGAGCGGTCGCCCTCGTGCTGCTGATTGCGTGCGCCAACGTTGCGAGCTTGTTGCTTGCTCGCAATACCTCGCGCACTCGGGAAATCGCGATCCGCGTGACGCTGGGAGCCGGCCGGCTGCGGCTGGTGCGGCAAATGCTGACCGAGAGTGTGTTGCTTGCGCTGGCCGGCGGTGCGGCGGGAATTGTGCTGGCCAAATGGGGCGTGGACTTGCTCAAGGGGCTGGGACCAGAAAATCTGCCGCGTCTCGACGAGGTGATCGTCAGCGGAACGGTCCTCGCGTTTACCGGGTGCGTCGCAGTCCTCACCGGGATTGTTTTCGGCCTCGGGCCGGCGTTGCAAGCCAGCCGCCGAGACACCACGCAAAATCTGAAGGAGGGCGGCGCTGCCGGGCCATCGAGGTCGAAACATCGCGCGCACAATGTGCTGGTGAGTGCGGAAGTGGCGTTGTCTCTGGTGGTGCTGATTGCTTCGGGCTTGCTGGTGAATAGCTTTTGGCGGCTGACGCATGTGAATCCGGGGTTCGATCCGTCCAACATCGTCACCGCGCAGATTTCCGTGACCGGGCCCGAACTCGAGAAAGAGCCTCAACGGCGGGCGTTCTTCGATCGCCTGCAGGACCAAACCGTGTCGATGCCTCGGGTTCAGTCTGCCGGCTTCGTATCGGAGTTGCCGCTGGACCATCAGGGGAACGACACCTATGTAACCATTGCCGAGCACCCACCAGTGCCTCCCGCGGACCGCCTGGACGCCGACATACGCGTCGTGGCCGGCGACTACTTTCAAACCATGCGGATTCCTTTGCTGGAGGGCCGGGAATTCACGCCGCGGGACACACCGGAATCGACGTTTACGGTGCTGATCAACGAACCGTTCGCGAAACGCTTTTTCGCCGGCGAAGACCCCATGGGAAAGCACTTGCAGATTTACGAGGGCAAACCGGAATTGGTCACGCGGGAAATCGTGGGTGTGGTCGGCGGAATCAAACACATCGCGCTACAAGAAGCGTTGCGACCCGAAATGTTTCTTCCCTACGCGCAAAACGCGCGACTACGAATGAACATCGTAGTGCGCAGCGCGGGAGACCCGCTGACCGTTGCCTCCGCCATACGCAGCGCCGTCCGTTCGCTCGATCCCAACGAGGCCACGTCGGACTTTCGCACCTTGGGCGAAATTGTTTCTTTGTCGGCGGCGGGCGACCGCTTCAATACGTTTCTTCTTGCCGGGTTCGGCGGCATGGCACTGCTGCTGACGGCCATTGGAATATTTGGCGTTCTTTCGTATCTGGTGGCGCAGCGTACCCGCGAAATCGGCTTGCGGATGGCACTGGGCGCGCGACGCCCCGATGTTTTGCGAGTGATCGTTGGCCACGGCATGAGACTGGTGCTTACCGGAGTAGGCGTTGGGCTGTTGGGCGCCTACGGCGCGACCCGCTGGATGTCGAGTTTTCTATTTGGGGTTGCCCCGACGGACACACTGACGTTCGTGGCCGTAAGCGTGCTGCTCGCGACCGCAGGCTTTTTTGCGTGCTATCTACCGGCGCGGCGAGCGGTGCGCGTCGATCCGATGGTGGCGTTGCGTTCTGAATGACGAGAATGGCGGAAAGGATTCGTTAAGCGTTCGTGCCAGGTGAACGATGAAGTCGATCAAGCAAATATTTTCGCGGCGGCACCCATACGACGACCTTTCCGGGGAGATTCGCACACATCTTGAGGAGAAGGTCGACGCGCTCGTCGCGGGCGGGATGTCGAGCAAAGAGGCGGAATATGCGGCGCGACGCGAGTTTGGAAACGTGACGCTGGTGGAAGAGGATGGGCGCGAAGTGTGGCGGTGGCGAACGGTGGAGCAGCTTTTTCGCAATGTGCGTTTGGGCTTTCGTATTTCGGCCAAGAATCCTGGATTCGCGGCGGTGGTGACTCTGACGCTGGCGTTGGGGATTGGCGCCAACACCGCGATCTTCAGCGTGGTGTATGGCGCGCTGCTAGCGCCTTTGCCGATGCCGCATCCCGAACAGCTCGTGATGGTGTGGTCAAAGGACAACGGGAGCAACAATGTGGTTTCTCCCGGCGATTTTCTGGATTGGAAACGCGAAAATTCCGTGTTCCAGGATCTCGTGGCTTGGGACGAGTGGACCTTCAGCCTGTCGGTGTCCGGTACCCCCCAGCCGATGCCCACCAGAATCACCACGCCGGGTTTCTTCGGTTTACAGGGCATACCGTTTTCGCTGGGGCGCGATTTTGATCCGCAAGAGGGAGTGCCGGGCAACGAACACGCGGTGATCATGACCCACCCGCTGTGGCGCGAGCGCTTTGGCAGCGACCCTCAGATCATCGGCAAGCAAGTGCGGCTCAACGCCGAGCCTTATACCGTCGTTGGCGTACTGGCCGCGGGAATGCCGGATCGCTACGAATCTCCATTATTTGTGCCCATGGCGTTGCGGCCCGATCAGATCACGCATGAGCGGCACTGGATGTTCGTGACGGGGCGAATGAAGCCCGGCGTTACGCTGCAGCAGGCCAACGCCGACATGGACGGCGTCGCACGGCGGATTGCCAAGACGTATCCGAAGTCCAACACCGGCTGGGGCGTCAGCGTGGAGCCGCTGAAGAACAATTTTACCAGCCGCGACACCATCAAGGATTTGTGGCTGCTGATGGGCGCGGTGGGATTCGTGCTGCTGATCGCTTGCGTCAATGTGGCCAATCTGTTGCTGGCGCGGGGCACCATCCGGCGGAAGGAGGCGGTGCTGCGCGCTTCGCTGGGCGCGACGCGATGGCAATTGTTTTCGCAGTTCTTGGCGGAGAACCTTGTGCTGGCGTCGCTTGGCGGCGCATTGGGCGTCGGCCTTGCCGCGATGTTGCTGAAGGTGATCGTGGTCCTGCTGCCGCAATTTTCGATCCCCACAGAGTCCGACATCCGGCTGAATTTGCCGGTGCTGCTTTTCAGCTTGGCCGCCACGGTGCTAGCGGGAGTTTTGTCTGGGTGCGCTCCAGCGTTGCAGACTTCGCATTGGGACTTGAACGATGCGTTGAAGCAAGGCGGGCGCTCGAGCGGCCGCGGCCGCCAGGGATTGCGGCGCGCTTTGGTGGTGGCCGAGTTCGCGCTGGCCTTGACGCTGCTTTCGGGAGCGGGCTTGATCATCCACAGCTTTTGGAAGTTGACGCGCGTGGACCTCGGCTTTCGTCAAGATCACGTCCTCACCTTCGCGTTGCCGATCAGCTTCGATCGTTTTCCGCATCCCGAACAGGTCACCGCGTTCTATCGCCCATTGCTCGACAGAATCTCGGCGCTTCCAGGAATCTCCTCCGCCACCGCTTCCAGCAGCACGCCGATCGTCTGGCGGGGCTGGGGAATGGCTTTCCATATTGCGGGACAGCCTGCGGCTGATCCTTCCGCGCTTCCCGGCGCCGGGTTCACGCTGGTCACTCCCGGCTATTTCCGCACCTTTGGGATACAGGTCCTAAATGGCCGCGGATTCACCGAACAGGACGTGGCCGGGAGCCTGCCGGTCGCCATGGTGAACGAAACCTTCGTGAAAAAATATCTCGCCAATCTCGATCCACTGAAACAGCGCGTCGTGGTTCGGCAGATCGGTGTGAGCACGATGGGTCCTCCGATCGAATGGAACATCGTTGGCGTTTATCATGACGTCCATAATCGAAGCGTTCGACGGGAAAGCTCCGCCGAAATCAGCGCGCCTTTCTGGCAGAGCCCTTTCCCCACGGCAGAGATCAGCGTGCGCACTGCTGGCGATCCGGCCACCATGGCGAATAGCATTTTGGCCGCCGTGCGGGCCTTTGATTCGGATCTGGCGTTGGATCGCGTGAGAACCATGGATCAACTCGTAGATGAATCGCTGGCCGGCGATCGCTTTGCGACTTTGCTGTTCGCGGGATTTGCGAGCGTGGCGCTGGTGTTGGCCGCGATCGGGATTTATGGCGTGATGTCGTTCGCGGTGGCGCAGCGCACGCAGGAAATCGGGCTGCGCATGGCGCTGGGTGCAGGTCCGAGAGAAGTGCTGCGGATGGTGCTGCGAGAGGGAATGTTTCTGGCGACGGGCGGATTGCTGCTGGGTCTTGGCGGCAGCTACTTTGTCGGGCGCACCATGAAGTCGATCTTGTATGAAGTCAGCGCGATTGACCCGCTTGCGGTGGGGGCGGTCGCGGCCGTGCTCTTGCTCGCAGCGATGCTGGCGTGCTACCTGCCCGCGCGGCGCGCCACTCACGTCGATGCCATGGTGGCGTTGCGCTACGAATGAATGCACCCGACCGGACGCCCACCTCACCTGCGCATAGCTAGTATGTGATTTCGTCGCCTGGCAAGAGGACGAACCTCAAGATGTCCGCGCTCGAATGATCGAATTTTATGGGAATAGGGCGACCACGGAATGTCCTGTGCACCTTCAAGGTCGCGGGTGGGCCATTTTCAGGTTGTTCGAGATTGAGAACTTCCTGAAGGAATCCTCCGACTCGGACAAATTTAAACTCACCATTTACCGTCACGCGTAATTCCGGGCTGACGCCAAAATTCTTGGGAAAGATCGTGCAGGTCGCATCCGGAACCGAAAGCGTTCCGCAGAAACTTTCTGCGCTGACTCTGCTCTTGGTGGTCGCCAGGGCGAGCCTGGTTTGGTCTGGTGCAGACAGCAGGATTGCTCGGGTGACGCGATCGGTGGAGGACTTCTCGGCCATAAAGAGCAAGCGGAAGTAGCCAGGCGATTTGGAGAACGGCAACTCATTGCGAAGCGTATGTTTCTCGACTGGGGCTTCGCCGACAAGAACCTCCGTGGCGCTCGCTAACACCAGAACAACTCGATTGTCCGTCGCTTCGCTGCGGAAGACATAATTCGCCGTTTCGTATCCCCGGAGTCGATCGGGAGAAGGCGCGACGCCCGATGGATAGATGGGGCTCGTGACCTGCATACGAAAAGCGGGCGTCAGATCGAAGTATCCGGTCACATCGTAGCTTCCCAATAGGAAGAAGTAGGCGACTACCGGTGGGAGCGGGAGATTTTCGACCATCGAGCGGCGTAGGCGGCCGCTTTCCTCCGGTGTTAGGCAACCTTTTGTTTGGCGGTCGAGCAAGTCCGAGCGGAATTTTTCCATCGTGAGCAAAGGATCCATGTCGGTCCCGCGGTCAACCTGCGTGGAGCTGCGGTCGGCTGACACGGTGAAGAATGACTTCGTAGAGAGGGTAACTTTCGCGGTTCGTCCGTGCCAGTTTAGCGAAATCAGTTCGCCCTCAATGTCGCATCCAGGAATTTCGCTCACGTGTTTTCGGGCGCTCCGGATGCTGACGCGTGTGTAAGAAGCAGTGGACCGATTCCGAGATATTTTCGGCGGAAAAAGAATTGGGTCGCGATCTTCCCGGTGGAGGTCGTATGAAACTGGCGCAAGACTACATCCCGACACAAGCAAGGCGACGAAAATGGCGAGGCTGAGCTTCACGATAGCGGGGCTGACTGGCTAGACCAGGGTAGCCTCGGAATTCGATGAGCAAAAGGCCACAAGGGGTTGGCCTTTCGGTGGTTGCGCGCTGCCCGGATACCTAGCTTTGTCGAGTTTCCTCAGGACTTCGATTTTGACGGAGGACGAAACATCTTTGCGGCAATGGATGTAACCACGCGGCGCGGAACGAGCCGCTGGCTCTGGGCACCAAGATAGTTGCCCAGACCCGAGATAACGTAGCTTTTTCCGGCCACGAGAGCTTGCAAACCCGTACGAGCTACTTTTTCAGAGGTTTCCTGTCTCCGATTCGCCGCGGGCACGTTGACCTGGTCGGCGACGAGGCGAAATTCCGATTCGGTCGAACCTGGGCACAACCCGCAAACGCGAATTCCGTACGGTTTTAGTTCTTCCGCGAGGCCTTCGGCGAAGGACAAGTCGAACGCTTTCGTGGCCGCGTAAACCGTGATGTACGGCACGGCCTGGAAAGAAGCAGTGGAGGCGAGAATCAGAATGTCACCGGACTTGCGCTCGATCATCGCGGGAACAAACAATTGTGTGAGGTTTACAACCGCGGCGCAGTTGACCTGCACCATTTCCAGTTGGCGCGCGCGATCCGAGGTTGCGAATTCGCCGTAGGCTCCAAAGCCGGCGTTGTTGATCAGCAAATCGATGTGAATATTTTGGTCGCGGGTGAAGGCCAGAATTTTTTCGGGGCCCGCGGGGTCGGCCAGATCGGCTACGAAAACTTCGGCTTTGATTTTGCGGGTTGTCGATAGCGTTCGGGCGAGTTCTTCCAGGCGCTGGCGGCGGCGGGCGGTCAGGACCAGATTGGTTCCGCCTGCGGCCAATTCTTCGGCCAGCGCTTTGCCGATGCCGGCGCTGGCGCCGGTTACTAGCGCCCATTTTCCTTGCCATGCGGCGATTGATTTTCCCAAGGTAGTGCTTCTCCTTGCGGCCGTGTGCGCCGACGCATCCTTAATTCAATTGCCCCCGGGCAAGCTGGGGTGCAGCCGTGCTGCGCCCCTGCAACGGAAGAGCTAAGCGCCAGCCGTTTTCGCGGCGGGCAGGCCGGCATCTTCGGCGGCGATGCGGCCGAGCACCGACCAGTCGCTGTGCTGGTTGCCGCGGGCGATGGCGGTGATGAAACGATCGCGAATGATGCTGGCCATCGGCATCGGGACGCTTTGCGCTTCGGCGGCCTGCAGGATCAGACGAACGTCCTTCAGGCCGAGTGGCACGGCGAAACCTGCCGGTTCGTACTTCCCTTCCGCGATGAGGTTTCCATAGACTTTGTAGACTGGCGCGTTGAACAGCGTGCTGGTAAGGAAATCGAGCAGCACAGCGGGGTCAACGCCGGATTTACGAGCGAAGGCAATCGCTTCAGACAGAGATTCGAGAACGCTGGCGATCAGGAAATTTCCCGACAGTTTCACGACGTTGGCGAGCGAAGGCTTCTCCCCGAGTACGAGGAGCTTGGGACCGATGGCTTCGAAAAGAGGTTTGCAGCGCTCGATGGCTGCCGACGGTCCGGCGGCGACTACGGCAAGCCTTCCTCCTTCGGCGGCATCGGGACGCCCGAAAACGGGTGCGGCCACAAACTGCTGGCCGGCATTGACGTGCGCGGCGGTGAGTCGGTCGCTGAGACTAACGCTGATGGTGCCTAAGGAAATGTGCAAACCGCTTTTGGGCAGGGCGCTCAAAATGCCGGAGCTTCCGAAGACCACGGCTTCGACGGCGGAGTCATCAGCCACCATGGTGAGGACGGCGTCACCGTGGCAGGCGTCGGCGGGAGTGGCCGCGGGTTTGACTCCGTCAGAAGCCAGCGCGTCCACATGCGAGCGTGTGCGATTGTATGCGGTGACGCGATGTCCGGCACGAAGCAAGCTCTTGGCGATTCCCGAACCCATGTTGCCAAGACCTACGAGACCCACTTCCATAGGCGACCTCCGAGAGATGTTTACAACTCCGACTTGTTGGATTCGGTGGACGATTCAGCAGCGGCCACAGGGGGCACATTTTTCGGCACGGGCCACACCGCTTCGCGAACGCGTTCTCCCTGGCGCTTCATGCGGTCCATCAGCCGGCGAGCCCAGATAAATTCCGCGGCGAGCAGGCTTAATCCCAGAAAGATGACCAGCCATCCCGGACCCGGGGTGATGATCATCACGACTCCGGCGAGCAACAGGGTAAACCCGGCGACGATGCGGAAGGCACGGCGGACTTGTTCGACGGTGCGGACGATCATGAAAGAATTCCCGAACTAAGTCCGGCCAATAAATGGCGGAGAGGGAGGGATTCCACTCCGTTCCGTTCAAAAAGCTAGAAAATTCGAGGTTCTCGTCGCTTTTCCCGCCATTTAGATCGATTTGAGTCTTGAGAGTTGTAGTCCTCGCGCAGAGGATTTCACCCTCGAAAGGCTCATAACCGACTTAAATCCTAACAATCTTAACAGGGGGATGTACGGGAATCCACGGCATAAAGGTTCCTCAACTCGACCGACCGAATGGTGGTCTCGACATTGCGTTTCAGAATGCATGGCTCTATTGCAACTTTGCGTACTCGACCTTGGCTTGCTTCAGGATGGGAATGTCGGGGTCGGCGTCTTTCCAGAGCGTGAGGAAATCCTGATAGGTCATCTTGGCTTTGGCGGTGTCGCCTTGCATGGCATAGGCCCTGCCGATTTGGAGGTGAGCGAGCGCGCCGATAGGCGAGTTCAACACAATTCCGCGATGGTCGATGATTTTCTGGAACTCGGCGGCGGCTTCGGCGCCCTGATGCGCGGCCAGATAGACTTCTCCTCGCACATAAACGGGGTACAAGGCGGTCCACCAGTAACTACCGGATACTCCGAGTTCATACGGCGCGGCGGTTGTGAGACTCTCGATGGCCTCGGAAGCATTCCCCTTGTTGAGTGCAACCTTTGCGCGAAGGGTTGGGAGGAATTTGAATTGGGTCATTGTCGATTCCGGAAATCGCTTGGCCAAATCGGTGGTCAGCCCTTGCGCCTGCTTGTCGTCGCCTACATACGCCAAAGCGAGCGCGGCGCTGAATTGCACGCCCTCGTCTCTCGATTGCTGCATAGCGCTAGCGGCGCGGCGCCGAGTTTCATCTAAGTTGCCGAATAGGGCCTCCCGTAAATCCGACCTAGCGGCGAACGTTGCGGAAGCTTCCTTCAGGTCTGCAAGGCCGGCGGAATCCATCGCTCGGCGAGAAAAATCCCGGGCCTCCCTGAGCCGCCCCCGATAGGCAGAAGTATCGCTTTGCAAGGCCAGCATAGTGTTTTCTGGTCCCAGCTTGCCCGCCGACCATGCTGACTGACGCTCCATCTCTGCCGTATCGTTCTGCAAGAAAGCAATCAGATACAGGTCAGCATGGAGGTAAGGGTGGTCCAGCTTGCGTTCGAGAGCTTGTCTGTAGGTCGCCTTCGCTTCATCGAGGCGATTCAGTCTGACGTAGTTGAATCCGAGAACAAAGTAAGGGACCGGACTTTCCGGGCTCACCCGGAGTTCCTCTCTGCCGACCTCAACCGCGTTCTCATACTGTCCAAAGGTCGGGTAGATTGGCCCCGACAAGAAAGTTCGCGGCATCGGATTGCGAGGATAGGCCTGTATCCAAAGCTCGCAGGTTTGTTTGGCCTTCAGCAAATTTCCTGTGGTCACGATATCGTATGAGGCCAAGATGAAATACTTTTCAGCCTCGCTGGTAGGGCCCCGGAGCTCGTAAGCCTTTTGGGTGTAGTCTGCAGCGGTGGCGTTTTCGTCAAGATCCCTATACGCGCGGCCCAGCCATGCGTAGGCAATGGCAAAATTCGGGTCGAATTCGATGGCGCGTTTGAAAAGCGGAATAGCTCCCGTAGCTCCTGTTGTGAACATTATCTTGTGGGCTGAACTGAAGGCTTTCAGGGCCTCAAGCGATGGCGTAGTGGCTTGATCCAGAGGGGTATCGAACTTCTGCACGGTGCCGAGTGACTCGCCGAGCTTGTTCCGCATTTCCGAGGCAGTTTTTCCCAACGCGTCGAGAACCTTGTTCTTGTCCCCTGCCTGGGCTTCGGTGCTCGCCAACGATTCGCCGTTTACGCAATTGACCGCTTTGAGAATTAGATCGTACTGCGTACCAATCTGTGCGATCGAACCGTCGAGAACGGCCGCGCTTCCGCTCCGCAGGCAGAGTTCCCGCGCAATCGCTGGTGTGAGTCTCGCGTCGGCTGATTGGCCCATTAACCCGAGCGTCTGCTGGATTTGTTGGTCCGAGACAATGCTCAGGAAAGGCGACTGTTCAAGTTGGACGGAGAGCCCCTGGCGCAGCGCGCCGTCAAACACTGTGTCGCCGGTTGTGTTTGTGAAGTCGGCGAGGACGATGGTGTCTCTGTCTGTCAGCGCGTGCGCCTTGCGCGAGAAAAACAGCCACCCGCCCACCGCCGCCGTGACGATCAACACCACTGCGAAAGCGACCCCCGCTCTTCGATTCCCCGTGCTTTTCTTAGCCGGCTCCAAAGACTTCTCGACCGCTGCAGTGTCGATTCGCGCTGAATCGGAATCGCGCTTCAGCCGCCGCAAATCCGTGCAAATTTCAGAGGCGCTCTGGTAGCGCAGCTTCCGGTCCTTCTCCAGCGCCTTGGCGATGACCTCTTCGAGCTTCGGGGGAAGGTCGGGATTCAGTCGCACCGGTGCAACCGGCGTGCGATTCAGAATCGCTTCCGCAATCACGCCCGAGGTCTCGCCGCGGAAGGGCAGCACCCCGGTTACCATCTCGTAGAGCACCGCGCCGAAGGAAAACAAATCCGTGCGGGCGTCTACGTCTTCGCCTCGGACTTGTTCCGGCGACATGTAGGCGAAAGTGCCGAGCATCGAGCCCGGACGAGTGAGCTGTCCCAGATCCGTGACCGTTGGCATCGCAGAAAAGTCCAAGGCGCCGCGCCCCGGTACCAACTTTGCCAGGCCAAAATCCAAAATCTTGATGTGCCCACGTTCGGTCACAAAGATATTCGCGGGCTTGATGTCGCGGTGCACAATCCCTTTGGCGTGCGCCGCGTCGAGTGCGTCCGCAATCTCCGTCCCCCACTCCAGCACTTGCTCGAGCGGCAGCGGTTTACCGGAAATCCGGTGCTTCAGGGTCTGCCCGTAGAGAAACTCCATCGCGATGAATTGCTGGCCGTCTTGCTCGCCAACGTCGTAAATGGTGCAGATATTCGGATGATTTAATGCCGAGGCAGCCTGTGCTTCCCGGCGGAAGCGTTCTAAAGCAGAGGAGTCGTGGAGCATTTCGGCAGGCAGGAATTTCAGACCCACCGCACGATGGAGTCGTGTGTCTTCGGCCTTATAAACGACACCCATGCCGCCACCACCGAGCTTTTCGAGGATGCGGTAGTGTGAGATGGATTGGCCGATCATCGTTGGAGGCGTATCTCTGTGGTGCGATGTTAGAGGCGACGCGGAGGGCGAGTCAACGAATGTTTGATGGATTCTGTTCAGACGTTCGGGTTGCGCGTTTGGTCGGCTGCTGGCAGAGCGGCGATGGTAAAGGCGGCGAAGAAGCGGTGGGCGAAGGTGAGGAAGGAAGCGAAGAACGTCAAGGGGTCAAATTCCGATGCCACTATCCTGCGCGGAGGAACCACCTGCGGACAGGGCTTAGACTCACGCGACCACTACGCCCTTGCCGCTTTGGGCGATGGACGGCGGCTCATCTACGAAATAGCTGAAGTCGTCGCGATGGATTTCTGCTGCACCTGCCAACGAGAGATTTCGTGCTGTACATGTTACGGAGCTGCCGGCTGCGTCCGCGAAATCATTCTGTCGCTTGTCCGCAAGATCCGCTTCTTCAACAGCTGCAGGTATAGCCGGTCACACGTCCCAGAGCGTCATGAGAAGACGATAAATAAAGCCCCGCCCAGGAAATATTGACAGTTTCGATTGTCAGTGTGGCAGCCCGAGGCGGTCCATCAAGCTTGTCCAGCGCGGATCGGAATGGAGAGATTCGAAGGCGGGGTAGCGAATGCAGGCCATCAGCTCGGCGTCTTGTTCGGCGTAGGCCTTCTCCAGATATGCAAACGCTTTATTGCGATCGCCCGCCAGAGCGTAGGCGACGGCAGTGGTGGCGGGCGCCGCCGGGGCAGCAGGATCGAGTAACAGCTTGATGAAGCCCTGCGCGTCTGGAGTCCAGGGGCCCTTTGCCCCCAGTGAGATCTTTTGCATGGCACCAATGGCCTCGGGATAGCGGCCGACCGTTGCGTAGATTTGCGACGCGTAGAAATCTCCTGGCAGAAATGACGGATCGCGCTCCAACACTTTCTGGAGTTGCGCGATGGCCTCGGGATAGCGCTGGGCCACCATCAGCGTCAGCCCGTAGTTCGTGTTCACAATTGGAGAAAGCGGGTCCAGTGACAACGCCACGCGGAACTCTTCGAGAGACTGGTCGATCCGGTTTAACGGCATCAGGAAAGTAAACGCATAAAAGTAGTGCGCGTTGGCGTTATTGGGGTTGAGCTCGATGGCCCGGCGATACTCCGGTTCAGCCTCACTCCATTTATAAGTGGAACTAAGTACGCTGGCCCGGGCGGCGTGAGCTTCGGAGAGCGAATCATCGAGTTCCAGGGCCCTGCGTGATGCGGTATCCGCTAAGGCGAACGCTTGCTTGGGCTGGACGATGACGCCGTAGCCGGTGGCCACGCAGTAGCTGTCAGCGAGGCCGGTGTAGGCCAGGGCGTAGTTCGGATCTGCAGCGATTGCTTGTTGAAACAACTCGATGCTCTTCTTGATGCCAGCGTTCGACCGTCCGTACCATTCTTGACGCCCTTCCAGATACAGCCTATAGGCCTCTGGATTCGTCGTTCCGGCGTTACCCAGCTTTTGGCGTTCCGCGCCGGTCAAATGCACTTGCAATTTTTTGGAAATGTCTCGCGTGATGTCCTCTTGCACTTGCGTAACGTCCGCCATTTTCCGTTCGTAGTGCGATCCCCAAAGCTCCGTGCCATCCCTGGTATTCACGAGATCCGCTTGCACGGCAACCACGTCGAGGTGCTGGGTTACGCGCCCCATCAGCACCGCACCAACATCGAGGGATTTGCCGATCTGCTGGGGGTCTTGCTGGTTGCCCTTGAAGCGAAAGACCGTGCTGCGGGCCATCACCTTGATATTCGGCAGTTCCGATAGTGTTCCAATCAGGCTTTCGGTCAAGCCGTCGCTTAAGTACTCATTGTTTGGATCGGAGGTGGCATTGACGAAGGGCAGCACGGCGAGGGACGTGACTTTTCCTGCCTCTTCTCTACTGTGCAGGAAATACCATCCGGCGATTCCCGCCAGGGCCAGCAAGGCCGCCAAAACGGCACTAATCAGGTGCGTGCGCCAGGTGTTGGGAATTGCCGCAACGGTTGACACGGATGACGAACTTGCCGGGCCAACGGGAACACTTCCCGAAATGCCAGCGCCTGTCGAGTTTCCCGAATCTAGTTCGCGCCTGAGTCGTGCCAGGTCGGCGCGCATATCAGCGGCACTCTGGTAACGCAAATTACGATCTTTTTCTAAAGCCTTATGGATAATGCGTTCTAACTCCGCCGGGAGTTCAGGATTTAACCGCATGAGCGGCGGAAGCGCGCCATCCAGAATAGCTTTGAAAATCATCGCGGATGTTTCGCCTCGGAATGGCAGAACACCCGTCGCCATCTCGTACAAAACTGCACCGAAGGAGAACAAATCCGTCCGTGCATCGAGTTCCTTGCCGCGAACCTGCTCTGGAGACATGTAGGCGACCGTGCCCAACGTGCTGCCGGGGCTCGTCAAATGATCGGCGCTCACGCCCGCGGTCAAGTCCCCGGTTGCGGTCGCTCCGGAAAAGCCGGTCCCGGTGAACGTGACTTTGGCTAAACCAAAGTCGAGAATCTTGGTGTGCCCTCGCTTGGTCACAAAAATGTTGGCGGGTTTGATGTCACGATGCACGATTCCTTCGGTGTGCGCGGCATCCAAACCGTCGGCAATTCCGGTCGCGAGGGTGAGCAGAACATCTGTTTCGACGGGCCTTCCGCCGATGCGGTGCTTCAGCGTCACGCCGTCCAGAAACTCCATGGCAATGAACGCCTGCCCATCTTGTTCGCCAATGTCGTAAATGGTGCAGATGTTGGGATGATTCAAAGCGGATGCGGCTTGCGCTTCGCGGTGGAATCGGGCCAACGCTTGCGGATCACGCGCAACGTCTGGCGGCAGGAACTTGAGGGCCACGAAGCGATGCAGGCGGGTGTCCTCTCCCTTATAGACGACGCCCATACCTCCACCGCCGAGTTTTTCGACAATGCGGTAATGAGAGACAGTTCGGCCAATTAGAGAGGAAGAATCCACCATCGGGGCTTCATCTTAGGGTTTAGTACGGTGTTAAGTCAATGATACTGGGTAGCTTACTGCCGGTGCTTTTCTCGCAAAACCGACGTCTAAGATTTGGACGGGATTGCGGGTCTCCTATAGCTCGTGTTCTCGTTTGAACACAGCCCTTCCTCGGAACTACGCCGTGCGGCGATCACCCAACGATCAGCTTGACGCACTGGAACTTGCCGACGCACCGTGGGCAGATCACGGCTCGACGATTGTAGCTACGTCATTCGAACCAATAATCCAGCCATCCGTCCGACCCTTTTCCAAACCCGCCTTCAAAGCCGCCCTCGCCGCGCAGCCCGGAAAGACCACCTGTTCCCGATCCGGGAACGATAAACCATGTCGCCTTAATGTAGCCGTTCTCGCCGATTTCTTCTGAACCTTGAAGCACGAAGGTGCCCTGGCGTCCGCCGAGTTTTCCGCGGAATCGTTGCATGCTGACCATGCCGGCGGATTTATCGTCGCGCTGAACCTGTAAAGCCCGAACCGTTGATTCGCCATCGATATCTCCGGTGAATGTTTCACTTATATGGATCTCGGTTAGTGCCGGGCTCGCGGTTTGGTCGTAGGGCTTAGATTCAGAATTCTGAACGGCAATTTTCGCTTTAGCACGAGCGCGTGTCTGCGGCTCCGTCTGAGATTGCCAACCGGCGGTCATGTCTCCTTGCTCCTTTACGTGTGGGTTCCCTGCGAGTAGCAAGCTGCCGAAAGGTACGATAAACAGGATGAGAATTCTTGTGCTCATGTCCACAACCTCCACGACTCCAGACTAACAAAAGGTACCGGGCCGAGCGGGGGCAAGATACGCTCGGCCTCAGTGTCGCTACACCTACTTTTTTGCGCTGACCCGAGAACCTTTAGGAAAAGCACGCCTGATCATTTTGGTCTACCGACCTCCTATGTAGGGTGTATTACAGGTGCGGAAGGCATTTTGGCGGAATTCGGGGCGCTGCAAGACGTCGTGGGACAAAATCACCTGGGCCGGTACATATAAGAAGTAGGGATGACCTACGATACGCGCCCATTCTTCCGTTACCCCCGCGCCTAACGTTACTAGACGGAACTGGGCTTGGTTGAAATTCCTAAAAGTAGCCGCAATTACAGACAGCGTAGTACTTTCACTTTTTCGGATGCCGTCTTCGCCGTTCTGCTTTCGCCTCGTCCAATTGAATCTGGAAAACTGGATTCGGCTTACCAGAGTTGTTCTTTGGATCGGCCATGTGGGCGGCGGCGCGGCCATATTCGTTCATGGTCGGTCATTCCACGGATGCGAGCGCGGATTCTCTCGATATCTTCGGAGTCGGTTTGAATCATGAGTCCCCCGAGGAGGAAACGGGAGGGCAGGCTAGCGTTAATAGTCCCGCCAAGGCTTCCATAATGGAGTGCTCGTGTAACGTACACGGAACGGACTGTCCTCAGGCGGCATCCATTTTCTGGCCTTGCTGAGCAATTCTCTGAACTTGTCGAAGATATGTTTCAACACGGCGAGCCTCGGAGTTTGCTGCGGCAGTCGTGACAGCGGTTTCATCGTAGCGCCGTCATGCTACCAAAAACAATCTGAATCTTGCGGTCAGCGGACTGCAGCCCGGTCTGATAAAATAAAATCGTGCTCCCATCGATCTTACCCGCGAAGCTCGCTAGATCACTGGAACCCTTCGACGACAAGGACTGGCTCTTCGAACTGAAGCACGACGGCTTTCGCTGTCTGGCCTACCTCGAAGATGGTCGATGCCGATTGTTCTCGCGTACAAGAGCTTCGAGACTCTCCGCGAAGCGTTGGCGGGGTTGAAAGCCAAGGATGCGATCTTGGATGGATAGATCGTCGCCCTCGGTTCCAACGGCGTGAGCCAGTTCAAGGAATTGTTATACCGCAGAGGGCGGGCGGTGTTCTTCGCATTTGATTTGGTGTGGCTGGACGGCGTGGACTTGCGTAGCGTTCCGCTGATCGAGTGCAAGAAGAAATTGAAGAAATTGATTGAGGGGAGCGACTGCTCAGAACTTTTGTACGCGCAGCATATCGAACGGGATGGCAAGTTGTTGTTTGAGGAGGTGCGGGAACGAAACTTGGAAGGCGTGGTTGCGAAGAGACGGATGGGACGGTACGCGGAGCATGGCTGGCTGAAGATCAAGAACCCAGGGTATTCGCAGGTGGAAGGGCGGCACGACATGTTTACAGCGTTTCGTGAACGTTAAAGATTCCGCACTCTACTCTGGGGTGCTTGGCTCGTTCTGTTTCTTGCGTTTGCACCATTCCACGAACTCCAAGTCCGTAGTTCCACCGTTGAACTCTTTCGCCCACTCTTCGTTCAACTTCCATGCTTCCCCGTGTTTCTCTTGAAGTTCTTGGTTTGTGCTTCGCATCTGCTCTTCAGCCAGGGCCATCTTCTTCTTTGCATAACCTGTTTCGTCATTCAGCAGATTGAAGATTGCCGCCGCTCTGTTGGCCGTTCTTCTGAAGTTTCCCTCTCCGGTATTCTGCTGCACCAGCAAGTCCAAGACCTTGTCCAAAGATCCTCGATTCGATTAAGCCTCTGCAAAGCGAACCATAGAAGGCACACACCCAAAGCTACGATGAGAACTAGAGGACTCTTTAAAGGAAAGACCCTTCCTAAACCAGAGGACACTACCACCGTTCCCGCGCCGTGAACGCTGATTTGACCGCGTCTCTGTTTTGGTGGTGAGATTGCCGCTGCCATCGCCCGTGAAGATTGCGAATTGACTGTTGGCACTACGCCGTCCACCATCCAATCAGCGCCCCGGAATCACAAAACTGCAACGAATCAAACTCTAAGGAATCGAGATCAGTAGGCCTCCGGTGATACCCACGGATTGCTCACGGCCACGCGCAAAGCTGTACTCGTAAGTCGGTTCCAGATACCAACCAAAACGGTGCTTGCGGGAGGGCCAAAACATGAAATCTCCTATGGCCTCTCCGCTCACGGAGTTGGTCTTTATTCCGTATTGGTTCGAGTGATCCCATTCAGGGCCGATGCCAAACATAAATTCCACTTTCGGAGAAATGTCCCACGGCTTCTTGAACAGCAGGTCCGTGCCCCACTCCGTGGAGTGGCGTCGGAAGAGCGCCGTTGTGCCGAACTCAAGTTCGAGCCAGTTTTTAATCGGCGTGATCTCGACGGCAACGGATGGACCGAAGCTGTTTGCCGTGTCGCCCGTGATGCTGCGAAATGCAGCGGCTCCTACCTCAACTACCGCAAGCTCCTTCTCCTCGTCGACCGATTGTGCGGCTGCGTTTCCAGCACAAAACAGGAGAACTACCAAGACAAGTTGGATGCGGCTGAACATAGCGCCGAGTTTATATGAAGTGCTGATTTTCCGAACCATCATCCGCCTACGTGCTTTCGGGACCGGGTCGTCTCCAACCGCCTGATCGCCATCGGTCAAAATGGAAGCGCTCACTGCTGTAAACTAAAGCCCATGAGCGAGAGCGCAGTTTCAGATCGCACGGTGTCCCTCGGTCGGGGAAGAAGACTCGAATACTTCACCGTTGGGTGGAATGCCATCGAAGGCGTGGTGGCTGTTGCGTCTGGCGTAATCGCTGGGAGCATCGCGCTCGTAGGATTCGGACTCGACAGCTTCATCGAAGTAACTTCTGGCCTGACTCTCCTGTGGAGAATGAGCGTTGATGCGGACGTTCATCGAAGAGAACGGAATGAAAGACGGGCGCTGCGGATTGTGGGCGCATGCTTCCTGTTATTGGCTGTATACGTCGCGTGGGAATCCGCTTCCAACCTGTGGTCCAAGACAGCATCGGAACACAGCATACCCGGAATCATCCTGGCTTGCGTCTCGTTGATTGTCATGCCGCTGCTCTCAAGAGCAAAGCGAAGAGTCGGACGCGCCCTTGGCAGCGCGGCTATGCACGCTGATGCGAAGCAGACGGAGTTCTGCACCTATCTGTCTGCAATTCTACTGTTGGGATTGCTACTCAACGCGACCCTCGGTTTATGGTGGGCGGACTCGGTGGCGGGCCTCGTCATGGTTCCAATAATTGCCAAGGAAGGTGTAGAGGGACTACGCGCCAAGAGTTGTTGCGATTAACCGTGGTTATGCGGCTGTCATGTCGCTCACGTCACCCACGGTGCGAGACCACGACCGGCGCACCAATTTCCAGGATGCGCCAAGCGCCGTCGAAACGAAATGATTCCGTCACACGCGCTGCAAACATGCACTCGGAAAACGTCGCCTTTCGATAACGCGTGTCGTTGTTCGCGATCCACGCGACTGTTATCGTGTCTTCAGCGGCGTCGGTTTCGACGACGGTCAATTCTGGGCTGCCGGATTTTAGTTTGACGATGTCACCGACTGCAGCGACACATTTCTCGTTTTGCATTCTTCTACTCCTTGAAGGTGTCTGAACACCCTGTTTGAAAAGGGTGACGTTGTTCGCAAAGGTTAAGCCGTCCACGGTGGAATCAGCGCTTGCGTGACCACGGCCGGCGCGACCGGATATGGCCCTTGAGAGTGCGTGGCCACCCGCGTTGGAGGCCGAACGTCAGTTCCACCAGGCCTGTGTTGCGAGAGCGAGTATCGTCACCCATAATATCGTGATGCGTAAATTCGGCCTTCTCCTTCTCTCGTTTTTGCCTTTGTTCCCATCGAATGCTCAAGCTCCAAATGCGTCCGCCCCAGTAGCGTCTAATGTTCGTTTCATCGAAGTGCAACCCGATGTGAAACTGGAAGTGCTGGACTGGGGCGGGAGTGGGCGTTCGCTTATTCTGCTACCTGGACTCGGTGACACCGCTCACGTTTTCGAGAGTTTCGCTGTCAAGCTCACCGCCAAGTATCATGTCTACGGAATCACGCCTCGTGGGTTTGGGAGGTCGAGCGCTCCACCCGCTGAACCCTCAAACTATTCGGCAGGTAGACTTGGCGACGATGTCGCTGCTGTAATTAGCACCCTGAAGCTCAATCGTCCCGTCCTCGCGGGACATTCTGTTGCCGGAGAGGCTTTGAGTGCGGTGGGCACCCGGCATCCAGACGCGATATCTGCGCTAATTTATATTGATGCCGGTTATCCGTATGCTCTGTACGACAAGGCTCATGGTGATTTGGTTCTCGACTCTATCGCGCTTCGGAACGAGCTTACCCAAGTGCATCTCGGAACGCTCCCGAGAAACCCAAAAGAACTCGATGAAGTACTCGCGGACGTTAAGCATGTCGAGGAAGAGCTTCAGCAACGAAAGGACTACCTTTCCCAGAATTCCCCGCCCGGGCCGATAGATAATCCATACAGTGTGGCTCTTCTCGACGGTCAGGAACGATTTACGCAGATTGCCTTACCCGTATTAGCCATCTTCAACGTTCCTCACTCGCCTTTCTTCCGAAGCACAATGGAGAATCAGGTGCATGCATTTGAGGTTCAGGTTCCGCAGGCAAGGATTATCCGCATTGAAAACGCCGACCACTACCTGTTTCAAAGCAAAGAGGCTGATGTGGTGCGTGACGTGAATGATTTCATTGAAGGCCTGAAGTGAAACTCCTGGTTTAGCAGCGTACTCGGAGAAGTCCGTTGGAATTCAACAGGTAGCTTTGCTTGCCGTTGATCGTTCCACCCACCGCTATGACTCACTGTTCAGAGATTGGTTCTCTGAAGTGTTCTTGATCCACACAGCCTGCGTCGAAGCTCCAGCAGTGATATTAATGAGACATGGCACCACCCCGAGTCGCTTTGCGCGATCAGGCCGCAGCAGTGGCCCACGTTGGTTAGCGGCTGGACGGCTGTTTCTCACTGAGGCTGATGCGCTCGACGTTGTCATACTCGGACATGTCGGAGAGGATGATTTTGTCTCCGGCTTGCAGACCGTCCAGGACTTCGATTGTGTTGACGGAAGAGCGGCCCAGTTTGATGTTAACCCGTTGGGCTTCTAAGCCGCCTTTAGAGATCTTGAAAAGACCAATGGTAGTGTTGGCCTCGCCGTGAACGGGACGGCCAACGTAGAGGACGTTCTCAAGCTTTTCGATGTCGATAGTCGCATCGACGGTCAGGCCCACTGTGGCGCGCTCCGGTAGGGCCGAATCGAGTGCAACATCTATAGAGCAATTATCGCCGGAGGGGCTGATGTTGACGACGTGCCCTTTGACCACGCCCATGCGCGTATCGACGGCGGCGGATTGATTCGGCCTTACGTCCACGGTCATGTAGACGGGCATGGTTACTTTGGCCACTAAGGTGGAATCTCCTGCGCTGACGAGCTTGCCCAGACCACGCACCTGCCGGAGCATAGGCCCACGCTTGACGGTGTCGGTCCAAATCGTTGAATAGTTCACCGTGGGTATGCCGGAAGACGCTTGCCTGCGCATCTCACCGTTGACGCCACTGCTCATTCCGTCGCTAACGCCACCACTCACACCGGCGTTTATGCCGTTGTTTATGCCGCTGCTGACTCCTGAACTCACCGCCTCTACAACGCCGCGTTTTACTCCGCCATTGACGCCCTGCCCGATGCCCGTGGCGACTCCGTTCGAAAGACCTTGGCCAATACCCGCGGACACGCCGCGCGATAGGCCTTGCGCGACTCCGCTGGAAACACCGCCCGAAATGCCTCCTTCGAGCCTGCCTGACAGAATGGTTTGTTTGTAAAGATCCAACTGCAAGATCGCGTAGTGCGACGAGCGCGGCGATGTGATCAAGCTGGCATGCACGTCAACCGTGATTCCCCGCTGGTTCCAAAAATCTTCGAGCACCTTCTCCACGTGTTCCACTTTCTTCGCATCGTAAACGGAGTCCACCACAGGGTGGTCGGGAAGCTGATTCATACGCGCTTGTTCGTCGCTCAGGATGCCGTCATTCAAAGAGCTGGCGGCGAAGTCATGATGTCGCAGGACGATTCGCTGGAGCGTCTGGGCTGCTCCACCGGAGTCACCCTGGGTTCCGCGACTCGCGGAGGCGGAGTCGGCAGGCAGGGGCGAGTTTTTCAGAGGAAAAGTCCATGCGGCCAGCGCAACGGCTAGCCCTAGACAGCCCACGACGACGACAGATGAAGCGATGAATCTTGGGCGAGACATACGAACCTCCTTGACCATCAAAGCAATTCTTTCGACGAGCTGGCGCTCGGCGAGGAAGGGCGGCGCTGGAATGGCCGCGGTGCGCGGACGCGCCGTGGTGAATTCGAGCAGAGCTTCGAGGTAAGTTTTGCGCTCGCTGGTGAGCCGCACGACTTCGAGGTCGACAACCGCTTCGCGGGCCAGCCGGACACGTGCAACAAGCCAGGCGATGGCCGGATGGAACCACAATGTGGCGCGAACCACTTCTTCGAATAGGTGATGCGCCCAGTCGTTGCGGCGCACGTGGAGCAATTCATGGCAGGCGATAGCCGCCTGGACCGACGGGTTCAGAGAGAGAAAACGTTCGGGTAGAAGAATGGACGGCTTCGCGAGGCCGAAGGTGACTGGCGAATCGACGGCGGCGGACAAGCGAAACTCGGCGTCCGTATTGACTCGAGTGCGCATGGCGTCGAGGAGGGTGGCGGACTCGGCGGACGGCGAAATCGGCGAAGAGGCCCGGCGAAACTGGCAAAGCTTCCAAAGGCCGATGGCGAGCATGGCGAAGCGCACCCCGATACCAGCAAGGATTAGCACCCCGAGAATCGGAGCAATCGCTTCGAGGCTGGGAAGATGCCAACGCGCAATCGAAGCCATCGACGACGGCGGCAAGATGGGCGCCGTGAAATCGGATGCGGGAACGATCGTCCCGATGACTCGCGCGTGATGCCACGGCTGGATCAGCGGGAGCGCGAGGCAGACGAGCAGGAGAACACGCCAATAAGGCAGCAGGATCGACGGCTGACGAAGTTGCACGACCCGCGGGACGACAAAGCCCGCGGCGAAGACGAGCAACGCTACTTGAGCGGCCCAGGACAAAAGGTTAGAGAACCAAAGCGGCGCGATCATCGGCGACTCCGGATGGAATGAACTTCTTCAGGAAAACTCATTTCGTCTCCTCGACCATTCGCAGAATCTTTTGCAGGTCTTTCTCGCGAATGTGGCGCGATGTCACCAGGTGCACCAGCAGTGGTTCCGCTGAGCCGTTGAAAACCCGATCGATGAATTCGCGAATCATGCCGCCGATCACCTTGCTCTTCGGGTGCACCGGCTGGTAGACGAAAGCGCGGTTGTGGCGGTGTTTCTTAAGATAGCCCTTGGTTTCGAGAATCTTCATCATGGTCATCACTGTGGTGTATGCGATTTTTCGCCGCCGCAGCAGCACCTCATAAACGTCACGCACCATGGCACTATCGCGCTCCCACACCAGCTTCATGATCTCCAGTTCGAGCGGAGTCAGCGTTGCATGTTTTGGTCTCATCTAGCAGTCTTAGTACTAATTAATTCGTATGTCAAGAACAAACAAAACTCTTTGAAGCTTGGGGTGGTGCGACCACGGGTAATCCAGATGGACGCGGGGAGTTTTGCGCGCGTCCGATTCGATGAGCCCCGTGGAATCGGTTTCACGGTGAGGCTCGCGATGCGGATCGTTGGTAACCTTCGCGGAGCTTGTGCCTGGGGATCGGCCGGTAACGCTTGATCCGAAACTGATGTCCAGGCTGCGTAGGTCGGCGCCCGGCAAATGGACAGATTGGGTTCCGATACGGTCGACGTCCGGTAACGCGACCTTCACACTAGGGTTAATCGGGCGTCGAGAACGATCTCCCCGGAAATACGGGTGGATGCTCGCCGCCCCGTGCCTTAGAAAACGGTTCACACCTTCGGCTGGGGTGCGTACCGCTACCGACGAATTCGCGTCCTCGATTGGGAGTACGGTTCGCCGCGAAGATCAAATCTTTGAAAAGGAGTACGCGCCGTAAATGTTATTAAATCAGGTGCGACGCTAGTGGCCGATGGTCTCGCCGTGCGCTTACACTTGAGTCTTATGGAGAAGACTTTCCTGCGGTTTGCGCCAATTGGGATGGCTGTCGCTGCTGCCCTGACGGGGTATTCCTACTACTCCAACCTTCATCGAAATGCATTACCGCTAGGCGAGTTCGTGTATTTGCTCCTGTGCCCTCCATCTTTTTTCTTGATGGCGACTGAGAACGCCTCGCTTCCCGGACAGATATTTATCGTAACGGTGGTGGTTCTTTTGAACGGATGCCTATATGGAACGGTCGCGCTCATCTTGGGCAACCTGTTTACCCGCAAGGATGGCTAGTCATGCACCTAGCGCACCCCGTCTTGATTGCCCTGTTCTTCGCGGCTGCCACGGCGAGCGGCATATCAAATGTCATCTTCTACAGTACAAATGCGCCCACGTGCCCTCTTGCGCTCCTTGTTGCAGTCTTTGCCTTATATCGGGCAATGACGCCGCTAGCGTGGTACCTCCATAAATCATCATCAACTCCACCTTCGACCCGGATGGATTTACTGCAACCGACGATTTCGTGTCCCGATTGGGTGACGGTTCGCCACGAAGATCAACTTTTTTCGCAAGAGTACGCACCGTAAAATATGTCGCGCATTATAGAGTCTTCTAGGTCACTACCCAGATTTACTGAGGTTTTTTGAAGATATGGCGGAGAGGGTGGGATTCGAACCCACGGTAGGATTTCTCCTACACACGCTTTCCAAGCGTGCTCCTTAAACCGCTCGGACACCTCTCCCCTGTTACTCCAACAAATTGCTGCGGAAACAATTTAGCAGAAAGAACGGATTTGCGCACACTTCAGCGTGGCAGTGGGATATGACGCGATTTAGCGAGGCTGAGCTAAACAGGGGTTATTGCAGGCAGGGATGCAGATAACGCGATCAGATCTGGTCGTCGGGCCCTGGAGTAAGGTAAAAGAAATAGCCCATTACTCCGACAACACTGAGCGCTGCGACAATCACAATGGCCCACATGGCTTCTCTCCTAAGCGACAGCTCGCTTCCCATTTCTATTGGACACGCCGGGAGTGTGGCGGGTCGATAGGGTGTTTACTTGACGCTGGCCTACTTGTTATTTGACGTCGCCTGATGGGAGGTCGTCGAGAAGCGGAAGCGGAGCTAATTCAAGTTGGCAGAGGCGTTTAGCGAAGTACGATGGTACGGCGTCTCGGAAAGGGCGAGCCTAGGCTCTGTCCTCATCGAGGAGGTCTTCAATGAATTGGGTTTCCAAAAGGAGAAACGACAAAGAAAACGCTCACGCGGCCCCGACAACTCGCCCGATGTTAGGAGACATTCGAGGATCCGACGAGCTGCCGTGTTGCGCGGGTCGCTTCCGTTAGCAGCGCGGAATGATGGCGCGGACAAGACGCTGTCAGATCGTTTTCCAGTTCGGCCTGGCGGCGCCACGCGGCGTCCAGATCGGCCAAACCTTCGGTCTTCATGCCCATGAAATCGAAGCGGTCGCATTTGGGGCACGCCACGCCCCACAGGCCTGTGAAGCCTTCTTCGAGCTGTCTATGCGGCCTGCGTTCGACCGTAAAAGCCTTCCAACGAGTTTGATGATTTTCCGCCATGCCTCTGCATTTCAGCGAAACGTCAAAGTGTACGAACGCATCCGCGCGAAGATTGTGAAATATGCGATCGTCAAACGGAATGCGGCCGAGCGTTCCAGCCGGAACGACGACGTTAACCTGGCAGCGCTGAGAATTGGGACGTTCTTGCGTGCGGACTTCAAGTTCGCTAACGAGAAAACTGGATGTGCCGAGATTGGCGGCCCAGACAGACAGGGCTCCGGTTTCATCGAGCTCCAGCCCGAAATCGACGAACACAAGTTCCTGGCGCGCGAACTGCTCGCGCAACAGCTTCACGTTTTCGTGGCTAAACAGAACGTAAGCGAAGACGCCGGAGAAAAGAAGAACCGTCGCGAGCGTGGCGGGGACCGAAGACGCGGGATACCGCAGCGTGAACAAAATCAACGCTGCAGCGACGCCCGTGACGCCAACCAGAACGGGACTTTTGGCCGATGAAAGAAGAGAGTTCAAGGTACCCCGCACGCGCCTGAGAGCCTAGCAAACTCGGTGGGTTGCAGACAAGAACGTATGTTCGCCTGACGCGTTGGCCAAGGATTTGGTCTCGCTACTGCCGGGAAGGAAGAAAAGGCCGAATTCGGGTACCAGCACCGGGCTGGACAGCTAACAAATCCGACGAATTGCGCGAATCCACGACACCCAACTAACAGCTTATTTTGTAATAACTTACAGCATCCATCCGCAACGAACGCCAAACCGCCATATATTGTATTGCCCTTAAGGCCAGTACTAATCCGGCCCCCGACCTTGCCCTCATTTGCGTCGTGAGTCCAGTTACCTTCATTTCCATCCGCCAGTAGTCTCCACAGTGCATAGGGAACGCGGTCGGGATTTTTTGCTCGCGCGCTGTCTAGGTTTGCCGTCCTCCGGGGTGATGGAAAAATGCTCAGTGCAGCTCTCTCTGCCAGCAGGCGTGAATTCCTGCTGCTGACCGCCGTTCTAACTATCGTCATTTTAAGCTTGGGTCTGGCTGGATGCGCGGGAGTTGTAACCCCTGGCAACGCGCAAACCGCGACGCCTGGGGCGACCAGTCTGGCAATCAGTAATGTACAAGCGAACGGCGCGACAGTCTCCTCCGTGCAGTTGAGTTGGGTGACCAACATTCCCGCCACTTCGGCGATCAACTACGGGACCACCACTGCTTACGGGGCGACCACCCCGGTCAACAGTTCGATGGTGATGACCCACCAGATGGGCCTTGTGAGTCTCGCCGCGGGCACTACGTATCACTACCGTGTACTCTCCACGGCAGGGGACAGCACGGCAGCGAGCAGCGATCAGATGTTCTCGACGCCGGCAGCCACGGACACGACTCCGCCGAGCGTTGCGATTACCTCACCCACGGCCGGAGCCACTCTATCGGGAAATGTGAACGTGACGGCGACGGCTTCTGATAGCGTCGGGATTGCGACGGTGCAATTTCGCGTGGATGGAGGGAATGTTGGGACCAGCCTGACCGCCGCGCCCTACGCATACATCCTGAACACGACGACGCTATCGAATGGAGGCCACACGATCAGCGCGGTGGCTACCGATACGGCTGGGAATTCGGCGACGAGCGCAAACGTTGCGGTGACCGTAAACAATACGACTACGCCGCAAACCTTCAGCATCTCTGGGACGTTGAGCCCAACGGCCGGCGGAGCGGGCGCGACGGTAAACTTGAGCGGAACTTCCGGAGCTACCACGACTGCGAACGCCGCTGGTGCGTACACCTTCACGGGGCTGGCTAACGGAGCGTATTCGGTCACGCCGAGCCACACCGGCTTCACATTTACTCCGGGATCACAAGCTACGACGATCGCTTCGGCCAACGTTACAAACTTGAACTTCACCGCCACAGCGACTACGGCGCCGACGTTCTCGATTTCCGGAACGATCAGTCCGACGGCCGGCGGATCGGGCGCGACCGTGACCTTGAGTGGGACTTCCGGAGCAACGACGATCGCGAACGCCGCTGGTGCGTACACCTTCACGGGGCTCGTAAACGGCGCGTATACGGTTACACCGAGCAACACGGGTTTCACGTTTACGCCCGGATCGCAGTCCACGACGATCGCTTCGGCCAACATTACAAACTTGAACTTCACCGCAACGGCAACGACGGCGCCGACGTTCTCGATCTCCGGAACGATTAGTCCAACCACCGGTGGATCCGGAGCAACCGTAACGTTGAGCGGAACTTCCGGAGCAACGACGACGGCGAACGCCGCGGGTGCTTACACCTTCACGGGATTGGCGAATGGAGCGTATTCGGTCACGCCGAGCCATACCGGCTTCACGTTTACTCCGGGATCACAAGCCACCACGATCGCTTCGGCCAATGTTACGAACTTGAACTTCACCGCGACGGCAACGTCGACCCCGACGTTTACCATTTCTGGGGCGTTGAGCCCGACGGCAGGCGGGTCTGGGGCAACCGTGACGTTGAGTGGGACTTCCGGAGCAACGACGATTGCGAATGCCGCGGGTGCCTACACCTTCACGGGGCTCGCAAACGGCGCGTATACGGTTACACCGAGCAACACGGGCTTCACGTTTACACCGGGATCGCAGTCCACGACGATTGCTTCGGCCAACGTTACGAACTTAAACTTCACCGCGACGGCGACTACGGCCCCGACGTTCTCGATTTCCGGCACGATCAGCCCGACAGCCGGCGGATCGGGCGCCACCGTAACGTTGAGCGGAACTGCAGGCGCAACGACGACGGCGAACGCCGCTGGCGCCTATACCTTCACGGGGCTCGCGAATGGCGCGTATACCGTTACGCCGAGCCATACCGGCTTCACGTTTACTCCGGGATCACAAGCCACCACGATCGCTTCGGCCAACATTACGAACTTGAACTTCACCGCAACGGCGACCACGGCGCCGACGTTCTCGATCTCCGGGACGATCAGTCCAACCGCCGGCGGATCCGGAGCAACCCTAACGTTGAGCGGAACTTCCGGAGCAACGACGACGGCGAACGCCGCGGGTGCCTACACCTTCACAGGGCTCGCAAACGGCGCGTATACCGTCACACCGAGCCATACCGGCTTCACGTTTACACCCGGATCGCAATCCACGACCATTGCTTCGGCTAACGTTACGAACTTGAACTTCACTGCGACGGCAACACCAGTGCCGACGTTCTCGATCTCTGGCACGATCAGTCCGACGGCGGGCGGAGCGGGCGCGACCGTAACCTTGAGCGGAACTGCAGGCGCAACGACGACGGCGAACGCCGCGGGTGCCTACACCTTCACGGGGCTCGCGAATGGCGCGTATACGGTTACGCCGAACAACACGGGCTTCACGTTTACTCCGGGATCACAAGCCACCACGATCGCTTCGGCCAACGTTACAAACTTGAACTTCACCGCGACGGCAACGACGGCGCCGACGTTCTCGATCTCCGGAACGATCAGTCCAACCGCCGGCGGATCCGGAGCAACCCTAACATTGAGCGGAACTTCCGGAGCAACGACGACGGCGAACGCCGCGGGTGCCTACACCTTCACAGGGCTCGCAAACGGCGCGTATACCGTCACACCGAGCCATACCGGCTTCACGTTTACACCCGGATCGCAATCCACGACGATTGCTTCGGCCAACGTTACGAACTTGAACTTCACTGCGACGGCAACACCAGTGCCGACGTTCTCGATCTCTGGCACGATCAGTCCGACGGCGGGCGGAGCGGGCGCGACCGTGACCTTGAGCGGAACTGCAGGCGCAACGACGACCGCGAACGGTTCCGGAGCCTACACCTTCACAGGGCTCGCGAATGGCGCGTATACGGTTACGCCGAACAACACGGGCTTCACGTTTACTCCGGGATCGCAGGCCACCACGATCGCTTCGGCGAACGTTTCAAACTTGAACTTCACCGCCACAGCGGCGCCGGCGCCGACGTTCTCCATCTCCGGGACGATTAGTCCAACGGCAGGCGGATCCGGAGCTACCGTGACATTGAGCGGAGCCTCGAGCGGCACAACGACGGCCAACGGCTCGGGCGCTTACACCTTCACGGGGCTCGCAGCTGGAAGCTACGCCGTTACTCCCAGCCACGCCGGATTCACGTTCAGCCCGACGACGCAATCTGCGACGATCACCACCGCGAACGTCACTGGAGTGAACTTCACGGCGACGGCACAAGCGCCTTCAACGTTCACGATTTCAGGCACGATCACGCCAACAAGTGGTGGAACGGGCACGACGGTACTCCTGAGCGGAGCGGCGGGCGCGACGACGACCACGAACGGCTCTGGCAACTACTCTTTCACTGGGTTGGCCAACGGAAGCTACACCGTTACCCCGAGCGATGCGGCCTTTACGTACACGCCGGCGAATCAAAGCGTCACGATCAACGGAGCGAACCAGACGGGAGTCAACTTCACGGCGGCGGCCAAGTCGTTCTCGGTAGCGCTGACGTGGTCAGCGAGCAGTTCGACGGTCAGCGGGTACAACGTGTACCGCAGCACCGTGAACGGCAGCGGCTATGCGAAGCTGAATCCATCGTTGATTGGCGTCACCAATTACGACGATAGCGCCGTGCAATCGGGCACAACCTACTTCTATGTGACCACCGCCGTCGACTCGGGCGGGGACGAGAGCACGTATTCCAACCAAGCCACGGCAGCCATCCCGTAGACGACCCCCGGGAGGCGCCGAACTAGTCGCGTAAACACAGCGTTCCGTGCTATATACGGCCCACCCCCGAAGGAGACATTCGTAGTGAGCGGTCCCGACGTACAGGCGCACACCTGTACTTAATTTGGACTTTAGCTTTCTACGGTAAGGACGTAGCCTCGTTGCAGACCCGAGCCGCCAGGCTTGGGAGGTCGAGTATATGAGACGGTCCGAGAAGTCACGGTTTCTGGACGTTTGCGAACGCCGCGCCCCACCGTGCGTGGCGGCGTTTGTGTTCGCGACCTTTTCCTGGGGTTGCGCCGGAAACGTCAGCCATTCGGCCAGCCAGACACCTGCGGCGCAGACCTTTGCTATTTCGGGCACCGTGACACCGACCACGGGTGGGAGCGGCGCCACGATCACGCTGAGCGGCACGGCCAGCGCCACCACGACCGCGAGCAACTCAGGTACTTACAGTTTCACAGGATTGGCAGCGGGAACGTACGCGGTTACTCCCAGCAACAAAGGATTCACATTTAATCCCACCACGCAGGCCGCGACCATCACGACCGCCAATATCACCGGATTGAACTTTGCGGCGACGCCGCAAACCGGTCCGACCGCCAGCATCTCAGGTACGATCAGCCCCGTAACCGGAGGAAGCGGAGCCACAGTCGTGCTGAGCGGGCCGACGGCGGCAACAACGACGACCAATGCCTCCGGGAGCTACACCTTCACGGGCTTGCCGAACGGAGCCTATACGGTCACGCCCGGCGAATCGGGCTACGCGTTTGCACCAGCGAATCAGAGTGTCACGCTGACTGGGGTAAATCAGACGAGCATTAACTTTACAGCCGCACCAGGAAAGGCGTATTCGGTGGCCCTGGCCTGGAACGCGAGCACCTCGACCGTGAGCGGGTATAACGTCTACCGCAGCACGGTAAGCGGGAGTGGGTACACGAAGCTGAATTCCTCGCTGGTGGCCAGTTTGAACTATTCCGATACCAGCGTTCAGTCAGGCGCGACGTACTTCTACGTGGCTACATCGGTCGACTCCGGCGGCGATGAAAGCCTGGATTCCAACCAGGTCAGCGCCGCCATTCCATAGTTCGCTCCGATCGTTCGGCAGCGGGTTCGGGTTGTTTCGGCGAGTGAAGCCGTTGGTCGTTTTTGCCCATTCCAATCCCTCTCTAACAGAGTGATTTTGCACTTGATTGCATAACTATGTCGGCTCCTCGCCCCGAGTAAACTTTGGTTGTTTAACGACCATAGGCTCGGAGAAAGGAGCCGAACATGTTACTGATGGGCGTAGATGATCACCCGAGCTTTCAGACGATTGCATTTTTTGACGAAGAAACGGGTGAGTGTGGTGAACAGGAACTGAACCACAGTGATGGACAAGCAGAGAAATTCTATCGAAACCTGAAGCAGCAACCCAGCGATCTCCTATCCCAATCGCCAGGCACCGAAAGCCAAGTGGGAATGAAGAACGTGGCGTTTCCAGAGCAGGGACAGAACCAAGTTCCAGGCGAGAGTTTCCTTGCTACTTACTTCAGCACAAGAACGCAAGCCAAGTGGTTTTTGCAAGACGGAGAACAGATCGGCTGGCGGAGCATTTTTCCCCGATACTCCGGGAGTCAATTCCGCGGGATTGACTTCGAACGGCCGCCTTTTGAATCTCGGCTGACCAGGGCTCCGGCGACTTCGCTCTGCGCTACCTTGGCGGGCTGCAGGCCCTCGTCAAGAACGAACCTTACGAGCCGAGGCCTTGGTTGATTGCCTGGCGGGCCTGGTCGGCTACGGGCGACTTTGGGTCGATGGTGATGGCCCGTTGAAGTTCGGCGCGCGCGCGGACCGATTCGTTCAGCTTCTGGTACGTGAGCCCCAGATGGTAGTGATAGGTGGGATTCTTGGGTTCCTTTTTCACGGCCTCTTCGAACAGAGGAGCGGCGACCGAGAACGAGCCGCCGTGATAATAGGCCCAGCCCAGGGTGTCCGCGGAATTGGGCAAGGTCGGGAGGCCGCGGCGCGCCGTTTGCGCCAGAGATAGAGCGACATTGACATCGCCGCCGTGCTCGAGCATGAGGTAAGCCAAATCATTGGCCGCGGGTGCGTAGTCGGGTCGAATGGAGAGGGCTTTCTGATGGAAGACAAGCGCCTTCTGCCAATCTCCTTGCGATTCATATAGAGCCCCGAGACCTACATAAAGCTCGACATTACTGGGGGCGAGCTCTATGGCGCGCTGGTAGCTGGCAATACCCTGCTCCACATTTCCAGCGGAAACTTGCAATTGCGCCAACAGGACGACGGCAGTCACGTTTTGATTGTCCAGGGAGATCGCCCGCGCAAGAGCGCGTTCGGCTTCTGCTGGCTGTTCGTTGCGGAGTTGTGCCTGACCAAGAAGAAGAAACAGGGTGGAATTGCCGGAGGTTCGTTCGACGTCGGCCTGCAGGAGCCGCACAGCGTCGGCGGGACGGTTTCGCGCAAAGTCGAGAGTTACCAGCCCTTCGATCGCCGGGAGCGAGTTTGGATCTCGCAAAAGAGCCTGGTGATACGAGTCCTCGGCTTCGTTCCAGCGCTTCTCCTGGGTGCGGAGTTGGCCGAGTTTGACATAGCCGAGGGCCTTTTGAGGGGCGATCTGGATGAGCTGCTTGAAATCTTCTTCCGCGGCGAGGGCATCGCCCTGATTGAACCGTGCGGTGGCGTGGAACAGGTAGCCTTCCGCCGAGCCGGGGGCAATCTTGCGGAGTTGGGCGGCGATGGATTCGAGCGATCCCCAGTCGGCGCGTTGTGCAGCACTGGTGCCAAGCGCGGACCATGCCTCCTGAAGATCGGGGCGTATGCGCACGGCGGTGTACCACTCCGCCTCGGCTTGCTGGGTCTCACCCTTTTTCTGAAAAGCAACGCCGAGCTGGTAGTGACCCATGGCGCTGGCGGGATCGAGTTTCAGCGCCTGCCGAATGGTGAGAATGCTTTCGTCGAAATGGTTTTGTTGAATTTGAATTTGCCCGCGAAGGATCAGGGATTCCGCGTCCTGGGGAGCGCCGGCCAGAATGGCGTCGTTCAGTTGCGAGGCGTCATCGACACGATGATTCAGAATCAGGAGCTGGATGTAGGTCTTGCGGACTTGCAAATCCTTTTGATAGCGGGTGGAAAGCGCGCCAAATTCGGCGAGCGCGGCGGTGAGATTCCCCTGCGCCATGTAGTAGTCGCCGAGGAGCCGATAGATGGCCGGATTGTCGGGAACCTGTTGCTTGGCGTCCGTGAAGACCTTCTCTGCGCCGGAGGTGTCGCCTTGTTTCAGGTAGAGGGTCGCTAGTGCGGAGCGAGGTTGCGGATCGGCGGGCGCCAGGTTGATCGCGGATTGAAATTGAGCTTGCGCCTCTGGCCAACGACTGTGACGGGCGTAGAGGCTACCGAGGGCCATAACCGGCGCGGGTGAGGAAGAATCGACCGACTGCGCTTTTTTGAGGGTGAGCTCGGCCTGGTCGTCGGCGCCGGCTTTTTGCTGGATAATCGCCAGATTGATGTACGGCTTCACTTGCTCCGTGGCGATCGCGACGGCGTCTTGCGCTTCGCGCACGGCGTCCTGCAGATTGCCGAGAAGGGTGTCTGCGTTGGAGAGCAGGAGCTGGGCATCGAGATTTTTCGGGTCGGTGTGCAGGACGGCCATGGCGCGATCCTTGGCGTCCTGGCTCTTTCCGCCCGCGAGGACGATCTGGCCGAGGTCGATTTGCGCATGCCAGTTGTCGGGCTGGAGTTCGATGGTGCGCTGCAATTCTCGAATGGCCGCACCCCAGTTGCCTTGCCGCTCGTGGCATTGGGCAAGTTTGTAATGGGCGTCCGGGAATCTCGGGTCAACCTGAAGAGCGCGGCTGAACGAGACAATGGCCTCGGGATATTTTTGTTTGGCGAAGTCGCGCAGACCCTGATCGTAGAATTTCTGCTTCCGAGCGACGGGATTCGCAATGCAGCCGGCTGCCAGGGTTGCGAACAGTACGGACAGGGCGAGTATCAGGGTCGATGTGCTTTTGTGTCGCATATGCCTCGGAAAAACTCGATCTGGGCTGGTGCCGGCAGACCTGGCGGCACGGAAATGAAGTGCAATTGAACACCCCAACAAGGGGTCGCGGTCACGAAACATGGCCGATTGTTAATTCATTGATTACAGGAGAGTTATTTGTTGCCGGGATAAGGAATCGGGCGTAAGCCGAAGTCGGCACGTGTTGGGGCGTTACAGGGGAGC
>CAVTPW010000017.1:0-13845 GCA_963736725.1 uncultured Acidobacteriota bacterium
GGCAAAGCGCGCCGCGCCGGCCAGTCCAAAATAGGTGCAGCACCTTCGCCACGGCTATCCGTCCCCGGCTGCGCGCACGCGGTTCGGTTGCGCAGCAATGTCCTTGCGATAGTGCATGCCGTCGAAATGGATTTCGGGGATCGCGCCGTATACTTTCTCGAGCGCCGATTCGATAGATGGAGCGGCTGCCGTAACACCGAGGACCCGGCCGCCGTTTGTGATCAGGGAGTTGTCGAGGCGCTTTGTGCCGGCGTGCAGCACCTTCACACCGCTATTTTCAACTATATTGGTTAGTCCCGTTATCGTTTTGTTGATCTCAAATCTTCCTGGATATCCGCCCGAAGCCAGCACAACGCAGACACTCGCCCCTGTCTTCCAGCGCAGTCCAGACGGGTCGAGTCGGCCTGCGGCCGTGTCGGCAAGTACCTCGGCAAGATCAAAATCGATTCGCGCGACGATCGCTTGGGCCTCGGGGTCGCCGAGACGGCAGTTGAACTCAAGCACTTTTGGCCCGGCGGACGTCAGCATCAAGCCGAAATAGAGAAATCCCTGGTAACGGATGCCGTCGACGGCCAATCCCCGGATTGTCGGCTCGACGACAAGGCGGAGGATCGAGTCGCGCATGGCGGGAGAGAGCAGTTCGTCGCTGGAGTAGGCACCCATGCCGCCGGTGTTTGGACCTTCATCGCCGTCGAACGCCCGCTTGTGATCGCGGGTTGGGACCAGGGGCGCATAGCGTTCACCATCCGTAACTATAATAAAAGAAAGCTCTTCGCCTTGAAGGGTCTCTTCCAGGAGAATGCGGCGGCCACCGGGACCAAACTCGAGCCGTGATGTTGCCCGTTCGATAAAATCCTGGCCGGAGTCACGATCCGGTGCCAGAAACACGCCCTTGCCGGCGCAAAGGCCGTCCGCTTTGATGACGAGCGGAAAGGCCACATTAGTTAACGCCGCGAATGCCTCCTGCGGCGAGTCGTATGCCCCATACATCTTTGCTGTGGCGATGTTGTGCCGCTGCAGGAATTCTTTCGCGAAGATCTTGCTACCCTCGAGCTGCGCAGCTTGCTGGGAAGGAGCGATGATGGGCCATTTTCGTTGTGTGAAGGAGTCGCCGATTCCATTAACGAGCGGCAGCTCCGGGCCGACGATGGTTAGATCCGGCTTGATGTCAGCTGCTAAGGCGATCAGTTGGGCAACATCCCCTGGGTCGATGGCGACGCATTCGGCGTCGTCCGAGATACCGCCGTTACCGGGCGCGCACCATATTTTATTCACGTGCGAGCTCTGGCCGAGTTTCCACACGAGCGCGTGTTCCCGACCGCCACCGCCTACCACCAAAATTTTCATGAGAGGCGAGCCTCAACGAAACTTCACCAGGAACGATAATCTGGCGTGCGAGACGTGTCAACTCAGCGTCGGGGTCTACGATGTTTTGATTGGGAGAAGGGAGCGATTGCCCGTGAGTATCGTGCTACGCACCGACGGCACGAATCGGGATCGTTACGCCGGCGGAGGAGTCGGAAGATGCGAGCATGTGGCAGCGCCCATCGAAGATTCCGCCTGGGTCGATGACCATGCACGGCGAATGCACTTCGCCGGTGACCACGCCTTTGGCTTGGATTTCTACGCGTCCCCTGGCGAAAATCACGCCGTCAAACCGGCCGGCGATTACAACGCGATTGCCTTCAATCTGTCCCTCGACTCTTGCACCTTCACCGAGGACCACGGTCTGCTCGGAAATGATGTTGCCCTTAACGTTTCCATCGATTCGGAAAGTGCCCTTCAGCTGAAGCGTGCCCTCGAGCGTTACGCCCTGGTCAATAAAACCAGTCCACTCTTCGCCGCCGCCATTTTTCGAAGCTCCGGGCCACTTCCAAGCCATGACAACCCCCATCCGACCTTTCCACTTTAACGGGGTTCAAAGACAAGATAAAGTGCGGTGAAATCTGAGTTGTCGAATCAGGTTACTGAACCAACGGGCACCGCGAACAGCGACCGACTTTGACGCGATCACGTTGCGATTTATTTCATCAGGCGATCGTACAGGCCCATGAGCTGAGCTTCGTCGTAATACTCGAGAATGAGCTGGCCAGGACGCATTCTTGTTTTCTGCCGTAACAGGGCTTTTGTGCCCAAATGGCGCTGCAGTTCCTCGAGGGCGGCGCGGATGTTGGCGTCCACATGAATTTCGGCGGGCGCGCCGACACCGCGTGAGCGCCGAGATGCCAGGCGTTCGATCTGCCGTACGGTCAAGCCTCCTCGAGCGGCGCGCTGGGCATAGCGCATGCGAAGTTTGGAGTCGGGGACTGCGAGAAGGCCACGACCATGTCCTGCAGTCAGCTTTCCCTCTTCAATCCAATCCTGAATGGTCGGTTCCAATTTCAGCAGGCGAATCGCGTTCGCGACGGTGGCACGGTCTTTTCCGGTCCGTTCCGCGACGGCCTCTTGGGTCAGTTGAAATTCGTCCATCAGGCGCTCGAATGCTCGCGCGGCTTCGATGGCGTTCAGATCTTCGCGCTGGATGTTTTCCACCAGCGTCATTTCCAGGGCGAGTTCGTCGGGCACGTCGCGAATAATCGCCGAAACTTTGGCTAGACCGGCGCGCTGAGCGGCTCGCCACCGGCGTTCGCCGGCAATGAGTTGAAAGCGACTTCCGATCGAGCGAACGACGAGTGGCTGAATGATGCCACTGGCTTTGATGGAGCGAGCTAACTCGTCGAGAGCTTCCTCGCGGAATCGCGTGCGAGGCTGGAATGGGCTTGGATCGATGAGATCAGCGTCGATTTGGAGCGGCGCACCGCTGTTAGCCGAGTCTCGTGCCGGGGCCACGGCCGCGCCACCGGATGTCGCAGGATAGGGTGGAGCTGCAGGAGCGGATGCAGCGGGAACCTGCGGCTCAGGCTCACGGATGAGCGCCCCGAGCCCCCTTCCCAAAGCGTTTCTGGTCATTGATAATTACCTCCTGGGCGAGTTGTGTGTAGCCCTCAGCGCCCTTGCTGTGGATATCATAGAAAATAATAGGCTTACCGAAACTTGGTGCTTCAGCGAGCCTGACATTACGGGGAATCAAGGCCTGAAAAACCTGGGCTCCGAAGAAACTTCGCAGGTCCGTCGCGACCTGGCGCGATAGCGTCGTGCGCTCGTCATACATCGTAAGCAAGATGCCTTCGATCTCCAACCGCGGATTTAGCGTGCGACGGATTCTCATCAACGTATCCAGAAGTTCAGAAACGCCCTCCAGAGCGAGATATTCGCACTGAATAGGAACCAGCACAGAGCTGGCGGAAACAAGGGCATTTAGCGTGAGCAAATCGAGAGCCGGCGGGCAGTCGAGAATAATAAAGCGGTAGCGCTCATGAAGGCCGTTGAGCATGGTCTGAAGCTTGTATTCGCGATGCTCGGCAGTAACTAGCTCTACGGCCGCCCCGGCCAGGTTTTTGTCGGCGGGCAACACATCGAGGCCTTCGACCTGCGATTTTTGGACGATTTTATCGAAAGGTTCGCTCAAAATCAGGGCGTGATAGAGAGTTCTGCGTGCGGGATCTTTGGGAAAGCCAATTGCCGCGGTTGCGTTGGCTTGGGAGTCGCAATCAACGAGAAGTGTCGGCTGTTCGACCGCTGCGAGGCACGCGGCGAGATTCACGGCAGTTGTGGTCTTACCGACGCCGCCTTTTTGGTTTGCAACCGCGATGATTCTCGCCAAGAATCCCCCGATGGGCGAAAATTTAGCAAAGGCTTTGCCGTTATGCAAGGTGTTTCACGCGGATATATTGTGTGAACTGAGGAAAATTACGCAGTAAACTCGCGCGGTGTTTCACGTGGAACGGGTTTCTGTCGATGGGACGCTTGTGCATGCGACTGGAACCACTACGAGAAGTTCCTTTAGTAACGACAGCGCGGACGACTGTTCCACGTGGAACGGATACGTCGAGACACGTGCACTCGGCAGCTGGGATCGAGCTGATCTTTGTTTCACGTGGAACGATTTGCTGCCGATGACCCTCGTGTATGCGACTGGAACGCCTAAAAGAAGTTCCTCTAGTAACGACAGTGCGGACGACTGTTCCACGTGGAACGGATTTATCGAGACACGTGTACTCGGCAACGGGGACCGGGCTGATCTTTGTTTCACGTGGAACGATTTGCTGCCGATGACCCTCGTGTATGCGACTGGAACGCCTAAGAGAAGTTCCTTTAGTAACGACAGCGCGGACGACTGTTCCACGTGGAACGGATACGTATCGAGGCAAATGTACGTAGCAGCGGAGACCGAGCTAGTTGTTCTTTGTTTCACGTGGAACACCTCGTCCCAACGGCAGCGCGCTCTTACAGGATCGCAATTTGTGTTTCACGTGGAACGCATTCGGAATCATTGTGTGCGAGATTGTGGGTGCGAAGTCTAGTTTTGTTTCACGTGAAACAATGATTGGCCGAGCCGGAGGTCGATTACTTTCTTGGGTTCCCATTTGAACGAGTGCGGTAGCCAGTGGCGAACGGCGGAACCGAGCAAGTGACATTCTGCAACGGGGGCGAAAAATAGGTAGAGAGCTATGGCATTGCGAACGTGGTGAACCTCATGGCTGTTCCACGTGGAACGCAAGGGGGCAGACCCTTTCACAAAAATGAGGGCATGCATGCAATTCAGTCAGATATTTTCACGATTCAACGGGCCGAAGTCTCGGGCGACGCCCGGACACTGAAACGTTGTTGGGGCCGCCTCGATTTCCACGGCCTGCGGCCAAACAAGGGGCATTGTCCATGCATAGGTCAGCGGGTGACTTTGGCGTTTGCAAACTGTTGATTTTCTGTGCTTAAGCCGGCATTTCGGTGTTTCGCGTGCCGATTAGGAGAAATCGTCTGAGAGACTGTGGAATCTGGATCGGTTCGCGCCAATTCCACGTTGGCAGACGTTGCACTTCCTCGAGATCTCGACCACCGATCCACAAGAGGGCTTGCCGCGCATCAATCTGTGCGGACGCCGCCCATTCCAGGAAAGCCGGAAATTCACCTACGGCGCGAGAGCAAACGACGTCGAGCGGGGTGAGCTCCTCACCCAATTCCTCATAACGGCTAACCAGCACCCGAGCTCCTGTAAGCTCAAGATCACGAACCACTTCCGCTAGAAATGTGGCCTTTTTCACATTCGATTCGACGAGAAATACTTCCAATTCTGGGCGCAAGATCTTCAGGGGAAGTCCCGGAAAGCCGCCTCCAGAGCCCACGTCGGCGAGTCGACCCTTATCGAGAGAAGTAACGGACGCTGCGAACATCGACTCGCAGAAGTGGCGATGCAGTATCTCCAGCGGATCGCGAATCGCGGTCAAGTTGACGGCGTCGTTCCACTTCAACAGAATGCTCATATATTGTTGAATCTGTTGGACTTGCTGTTCGTTTGCGGTCAGGTTAAACTCCGCCAGAGCGCGGTGGATAGTGGAGGAGGACGGGGGCACGGGTCCGGCGGGGGCCATTAAGACGATCACCTCTTTCAGAATTTACAACTTCTCGCACAAGCCGACAACCAACGTCTTATGAATAAGATAGCGGGGACCTGCGATTCCCGCGACGACATCGACAGCGATATGCCAGCACACGACGGGGACCAGGCTGCCGAAGGTGATTCGAGCAACGCCAAAAAGAAGACCCAAACCCATCGTTCCGACCAGCCCGCCGCGGCCTTGATAAAGATGAGCGAGTCCAAACAAGATGGACGATAGCACGACCGCGCCCCACAAGGGGATGCCCGCATGTGTGAATGCCGTCATAGCGAAACCCCGATAGAGAAACTCCTCGCAGACGCCTGCGGTAACCGCTAGCGCAAAGAAGGCAACGCCCTCCCGGGTTGACTGCGGAAGGATTCTCTGTGCGATAGCCTGCAGCTGACCGCGCATGTTCGCTGGCATTCGGCTCATTCGCCGCAGGTTCATCCACTGCAGGGTGGCCAGGATGGCCGCTCCGATCGCGGCGACAACGACCGGCCAGGCGCCATGGGGAACCAGGCCGAGCTGGCTGGCTCTCAGGCCGTGCGCCCATGCACGCCACGCCACGACGCCGGCGGCAATCCACTGGAAAGCGATGGTCGAGGTGTATAGCAAAATGCGTTCGGCCGAGCCAACTGAAGGTTTCGCAAGCAGTTGACGCAAACGATAGCGGCCGCGCCAAGGAATGACCACGCCAAGCAAAAGGAAAATCAGCCAGAAGTCCCAAGGCATGCGGCGATAAGAGCACGTTCCCGCATGGGGCGCAACTTTGGGCGGCGGTGATGGCCTCGCAGAAATTGACAAGTTACGGGCGCGAACGAGCAAGCATCCTTATAATGCGACATGGGAGGTGAGGATCTTGGCGGAGCGTGAGAAATTGACGTCGATGGCGAAGGCCGCGGGATGCGCCGCGAAATTGAATCCGGCAACGCTCGATGCCGTACTGCGAAAGTTGCCACGGCAGAGCGACCCGAATGTTCTGGTGGGTTTTGACACCAACGATGACGCGGGAATTTATCGACAGACGGACGAATTGGCCCTGGTGCAAACTGTCGATTTCTTTACGCCCATTGTCGATGATCCGCACCTGTTCGGTCAGATCGCGGCTGCGAACGCGCTGAGCGACGTGTACGCCATGGGCGGCCGTCCCATCTCATCGCTGTCCATTGTTGGATTTCCGGAAAAAGGAGACCCGGAAATTCTGGAGCAAATTATTCGCGGCGGCCTCGAAAAAATGGATGAAGCGAAGTGCAGCGTGATCGGCGGACATTCGATTCGCAACGAAGAAATGCTTTTCGGTTACGCGGTTACCGGTGTCGTGAACCCCGATCGTTTTTGGCGAAATGTCGGCGCGCGCACAGGCGACGCACTTATTTTCACAAAGCCGTTGGGTACGGGCGTGATTACGACGGCGTTGAAAAAAGATCGCGCTACTCCCGTATCTCTTACAGCCGCTATCACTGCAATGACGACGCTGAATCGCGCTGCGGCCGAAGCGTTGCGAGAAGTCGAGGATCGGTCCGTAAAAGCGCAGCCCATTCACGCTGTAACCGATGTGACTGGCTTTAGTTTTCTCGGCCATGCCCGTGAAATGTCGCTCGGTGATCCCACGCGCGGAATTGAATCCGTTTCTTTCGAAATCGATCACGCGGCGTTTGATTATTTCCCCGGCGCCGTAGAAGCGGCTCGCGAGGGACATCTTTCCGGTGGTCTAAAAAACAATCGCGCCTTCGTCGGCGATTGCGCAGGTTTCGACAACGGCGTTTCGCGAGAGTATCAAGACCTGCTGTTCGATCCGCAAACATCCGGCGGACTGCTCGTAGCCATCGCGCCAGTCGCAGCGGACGCCGCGCTGGCTGCGCTGCAGCGGCACGGGGTTTCCGCTCGTCGCGTTGGGCATGTCGTCGCAAAACGCTCACCGCTGATTTTTGTGCACTGAGATTTCCGCCGCGGCGATCGCTCTTATAGACTCCCAGCATGGACACCATCACTCACGGAATTGCCGGCGCGCTGATTGGCAAAGCGCTGTTTAGCGGCGACGAGATGTTCGCACTGCGCCCTGTCAATCGGGGCCGCGTGATCACCTGGTCGCTGATGCTCGGCGCGATTTTCCCGGATTCCGACGTGTTTCGCGGAATGGTTTCACAAAACGACCTGCTGATCCTGACCTGGCATCGCAGCATCACGCATTCCCTGCTTTGCTTGCCGATTTTCGCGCTGGCACTGGCCGCATTGACGCGGTGGTTCACGCGCTGGCGAAAATGGGACGCGCCGTCGTTCGCCGCGCTGACGGGAATTTACGCGATCGGAATTGCAAGTCACATCGTGCTGGACCTGGCGACTTCGTTCGGCACAATGATCTGGTCGCCATGGAAATGGTCGCGTCCTGCATGGGATTTGATCTTCATCGTGGACTTTACACTCAGCGCGATTGTTCTGGTTCCGCAGATTCTCCCGTGGGTCTACGCAAAACCTGAGGACTTGCGGAGACGCGCGCTGTGGAGCTGGCTGATTTTTGTTTTTGGAACGTTCGTCGTCGGCGGAATCGCGCGAGTTGTCGGCGCTCCGATATCTGCGGGATCGATTCTTTCGGTGGTTGCAATTCTCGCCGCCGTATTCCTGCTCCCCGCACTGCGGGGTTTTGGACTGAAGGTCAAGCGCGCATCGTGGAACCTGGCGGGAGTTGTACTGGCGCTTTGCTACTACGCCGCCGCGTCTTATGCGCATCATGTGGCGTTCGAGCGAGTGCAGAAGTTCGCCGCCCTCGAGCAGCTCGACGTTCAATCCATCGGCGCTTTGCCGTTGCCGCCGTCGCTGTGGCACTGGGACGGGCTGGTCCGCGCGCCGCATGGAGTGTACGAGCTGCGGGTTACTTTGGGGGACGCCGCCGCAGGCGAAGGCGCGCTCCCGGCTGGGAGTTCCGCCCAGGCTCTTCCCATCGAGTACCGCTTCTATCCCGACGCTCCCGCAAATTCTTATACTGAAGTCGCGAAGCAGCTTCCGGAGGTCCAAACGGTGCTGTGGTTTGCGCGTTTTCCGGTGACGCGCTTTCACAAGGAAGGCGGGGACGCGATCGTGGAAATATCGGACTTGCGCTTCCCGCACGTGAGGCCCGATCGGCCAGCCTCGTTCACGTATCAAGTGCGCTTCGGCCCCTCGGGAACGGTATCGTCGCAGGGTTGGGCAAAATAGCGGCCGGCACAGACGCCATGCAGGAGAAGGGCGTTCCCAGGCGCTCGTTGGGGATCAATCGTGTGAGCAATTCCTAGCGGCGCGCCTGGCTTTCGGCGGGATGAATGACCACTTGGCGTTCTTCGCCGACACCCACACTTTCGGTGCGAATGCCGGGCATCTGTTTCAGCGTCAGATGCACGATACGTCGCTCGCGCGACGACATGGGATTCAGTCGAAATGGCTGCTTCGAGGTCTGCACGCGCTCGGCAGCGACCCGTGCGGTCATACGCAACTCTTCGAACCGCAAAGCGCGGTAACCACCACAATCGAGATGTATCTTCTCGTGGAACGCTGGCTCCAGTCGCAGCGCGCGAAACGCCAGGTGCTCGAGCGCTTTCAGAAGCTCCGCTCCGCGTTCGAGCAGCAACTCCTTGTCGCGGCCGTCGAGGTCGGCGACGACTTCGGCATCGCCTCCGGGTTCGCCGGCCGGCGCGATCGCGCGCACCGTCACTTTCAGTTGAAATCCAGCCTTGCGCACGGTCGTTTCCAGGAACGTACGCAGCGCCTCCGCCGCAGCCTCGCGGTCCAGATGGCCGTCCTTGACGAGTTCTTGAGGCATGCGTTCCTTGCGAGCGATTGACGACTATACAGTGACCACGACGAGGACCCTTACGATTTCTTGCCCTTCAGCGCGTTCACAGGCACAGCGGTTACGGGGTGCGCGCGATTCAGCCACCACTGCTGCAAGATCCCCACAAGGCTGCTGGTGAGAATATACACCGCTAAGCCGCTGGAAATCGGCGAGATCATAAAAATACCAGCCATGGTCACCGGCATGATTTTCAGCATCATCTGCTGTTGCGGATCGGTCGAAGTCATCGGCGTCATTTTCGACACCAGGTACATCGACAGCCCCATGACGATCGGTAAAACGTAATAAGGGTCCTTGGCGGACAGGTCCGTGATCCACCCGAACCACCGCGCGTGACGCATCTCAATGGCATACCGCAGCGTGGTGTTCAGGCCAATCCAGATGGGCATCTGCAGAAACATCTGGAAACAACCGCCAACGGGATTAATTCCCTCGCGACTGTAGACCGCCATCACTTCCTTGTTCATTTCCGCTTTGCGCGGATCCCGCATGGAATACTTCTTGTACTTGTCCTGGATCTGCTTGATTTCCGGAGCCACGCGCTGCATTTTCAGCGTCGATTTGTAACTGGAAATGCGTAGCGGAAAAAGCAGGATATTGATGACCAGCGTGAGCACTACGATGGCCCAGCCCCAATTGGGAATGTAGTTGTGCAGCCACTTCAGCCCGTGGAACAGTGGATCAGCGATGAATTCCAGCCACCCGAAATTCACCAGCGAGTGCAGCTGCGGGTTCATCTTCTTCAGGTCGTCGTAGTCTTTGGGGCCTACGTAAACGCGCAGCGCCAGGGGCTGCTTGGCGGCCGTCGCCACTTGCGGCACAGGCTCCTGCGTATCTTTCCCGTCCACCTGAACGGTTCGGAAAACTTTCCAGTAGCGCGTTTCCAGCGTTCCGGGCGCCGCGCCGTTGGGTGGCAGAAATGTCGCCGTGAAATAACGGTCTTCGATTCCGTCCCAATCCTTGCCACCCTGCCAAACGCCGGGCGTCCACTTTTCCGGGCCTTCGAGTTTCTTGGCCGCGATATCGGTTAACTTGCCGTTTTCGGTGGAGAAGACAGAGACCGTGTCGATAGGCGCCGGATTCAAAACCGTCAAGTCGCCGAATCCACCCAGCCACCCGAGGCCCGCGATAACCGGAGCGCCGTCCAACTTCACGGTCGTCTCGACGCGAACTACGTAGGTGTGATCAAAGCGAAAGTGCTTGGTCACCTCCAGGTGGCCGTCGCTCCAGGAAAATTCCGCGTCAGCCGGCGCCTGCAAAGTGCTTGCCGGTGAAGAAATCTGGTACAGACCGCCATTCGCGGCGGCTTGCAGTTGTTCGTCGTCCAGCACCAGCGCAAACGGCCAGCCGCCGGTTTGCTGCGCTGCCTCGGGGTGTACAACGTCCAGCACCCGCTGCGGCTTCGAGTCATCCATATATTTCTTGAGTTGCCAGCTCTTCACCACCGCGCCGCGATTCGAGAATTCCACGCGATAGAGGTCGTTCTCGACGACGAGGTTGCGTTCTTCGGCATCGGCCTTGGCTGCTGCCTTCACTGGGGCAGGGGCGGAAATCCCCGTGGCCTTACCCTTAGCAGACGCGGGCTCGGTGGCGCCCGACGACGAGGAAGCCGTCGGCGCACTGCCGGCCGTTGCCGGACCTGTTTGCGCCGAACGATTCGCTTGCGGGGGAAGAATGGGAGCTTTCGGCGAGAAAAACCGCGTCCACAGCAGAATCACGCCCATCGAGAGCAGCGACGCGGCCAGCAAGCGCATCTCGTGGCCAAACTTGGGTTTCTCGTCGCTCACGAGCGAACCTCATGACTGGCGGCCCCAGAGTGGCAAATAGGGTGGCAAACGTCCTGTGCCGGCGCCGATGACAACGCTTCCCAATTCTCGGGAACGGGCCAATTTTCAGGAACGGGGTCAATGCCGAACTTCCGCGAAAACGGTTGGCATCGCGCGAGGCGTTTCAAGGTGAGCCAGGAGCCGCGCGCCACCCCAAATCGCTCGATCGCTTCGTAAGAATATCGGGAACAGGTAGGCTCGAACCGGCAACTCCCGGCCAACAGCATGGACAGATACGTCTTGTAGAACCGCAGCGCAAACAGAGCTCCGCGCGCGCACACTCCGCGCGCATTGTTCGTTTGAAGGGGTGCAGCAAGCTGCGTCCCCGTTGGCACGCTGTCTACGGGTTCCCCACCAGCCGCAACAACTCCGCCGTCACAACCGCAAACGGTGCCCGCTCGACCACTTTCTTCGGGTGAATGACGATGTCCCATCCTGCAGGTATCTCCTGGCGATGGCAGCGCACGATCTCTCGCACACGCCGCCGGATGCGGTTGCGCACTACCGCGCCGCCCAGCGCCTTCTTGACGCTAAATCCAAACCGCGTTTCCGGCAGTTGGTTCGCGCGAAAGAAAACAGTGAAGTGGGAATTCGAGCGGCGTTTGCCGGTGCGATACACGGCATCAAATTCTCCCCGCCGCACCAACCGCGCCGTGCGGGGAAATTCCAGACCCTCCGGCTTACTCGGGCGTGAGCCGATGGCGTCCCTTCTTGCGGCGCGCCGCCAAAACTTTGCGGCCTCCTACGGTCTTCATGCGTACGCGAAATCCGTGCGTCTTCGCGCGCCGCCGTTTCCGCGGCTGATAGGTTCGCTTTGGCAAAACAATCCCCCTCTATTTCCCTATTCCTAATTACGTTCCGCGCGTATCCGATGTTTCGGTCAGCCCATACCAGCCCGGGCGTCCGCACAAGCAAGCCAAGGTCAACGAGGCCCGCCTGTGGGCGCCGGTCTTCAGCGGCTAACCGATCCCAAACACACATGCGTCCACAAGCCGCATCAGTAGCCGTTTCCGAATCAGTAAGTGTAGTCGACCCCCGCGTACTCGGTCAAGAAAACTGCGAGATGGCTAACAAAGCGGAGAAAAGTGATAGATCTGTTGACGTCTTACGGCAACTAGAAACCTGGGTCACAAATTGGAAGCACGCTCAAGACATGCGTGAATTCATCAAATTTGCTAGTTTGCTCTGCGGATGACGTGCAAGAATCATACACAGCCTACACTTAGGACAGCCCGCACCGGGGAGGTAGACGCATGGCGCGCCGGAAATCTCTGAGGCCCCTAACCCGCAAAGAGCTCCGAAACCGACAACCAGTCGATGCAACGCGAGTAAGCCCATATGCGCGGGCTGGCCTTGGGACCCGGACCGTCTTCGTAAGCTCGCCATCGAAGTCCGCGATCACGCACAGCGTTAAGATTGACCGCGTGGATACCCGCGCCAAGGGCTCGCCGATCTGGCAGGTGCGCTTCGAAGTTCAGGGCGATGTGCAAGACCACCTCTCCGGCCAGAAGCTGCATCCGCAGCCGCTCTCGAGGCCGCTACCAGGCAAACGGGGCGCGTCGGGTTCCCCTGGTTCGTTTCGGCCTAGATGGAGGAGCATGTCTTTTCAGCCGAAATCACGGCCGCGATCTCCAGAACCGGTCGTGCGTATGAAAGGCGGCTCCGCCAGGCCATTGGTCGTTTTCCCCGATGACTCCCGGAAAATCCTTACCGATACCAATTGGCCATGGGATTTGACCGGCAAGATCTACAATAGCGACGGCTTCGCGGGATCCGGCGTGCTCATCGGAGATCGCTTGGTGCTCACTGCCCGCCACGTTATTCCTTGGAATAGCATTGCAAAGGGAAACTGGTGGATGCAGTTCATCCCCGCTCTCTTTGACACCAGTCAGCCGTTCGGTAGCTCCTACACGAGCGACGTAACCTACTACAACACCGAGGACGACGAATTCAATCTCGCCCACGACTACGCCGTCATGCGCTTGTTCGAACCCATGGGCTCTCAGCTCGGCTACCTGGGCTCCATCAGTTACGACGACGATTGGAATGGCGAAGATGTCTGGATCAATATCGGCTATCCCAGCGACATGGGTGGAGGCGTCGAGCCGGCTTGGCAGCAAGCTTCCATCTTCAACAATGTCAGTGACGATGACGGAGAAATCCTCGAAACAATGGCGAGCTTGGCCCACGGCAATTCCGGTGGCCCGTTCTTTGATTGGTTCAACGACAATCAAGTCCAGGTGGCCGGTGTGGTTTCCAGCGGGGGCACCATAAATGGGGTCCTCATGAACACCCTGGCCGGTGGAGACGAAATGGTCGAGCTGATCAACTGGGCGCGCGCCAACTGGCCCCTTTGAGCCATTAAACTGCGTCGGAATCGCATTCCGCGGCGGTTCGCCCGAAAGTATCGCCCAGTCCAACCTGAGTTCTTTGGATTTCTGACGACTTGCATTAGGCACAAGAAAACAAAAAGGGCTAATGTGCTTTGGAAGGCTTGGGAGCAGGCAGGACACGATCTCTCGCCCGAGTCTTAAAAAAGGTCAGCGAATTATTTGGATGAGAGAGCGAGCTGATCGACTGGATTCCATGATGCCCAGTCCGCTTTCCATTCTCGATCAAAAGAACGATCTCGGCGGCTGGGACTAGAATATTTAAAAGTACTTAAGAAAAAAACAAAAACGGTTGGTCAGGTGATGCACCTGTTGACGCCTGGTGA
>CAVTPW010000018.1:0-191096 GCA_963736725.1 uncultured Acidobacteriota bacterium
TTCCCTTAGGAAGTCGCGCACTTGACGACAGATTTCGTCGCGGACTCGACGGAAGGCTTCGCGCCTTTGTTCCGACGAGCCAGTGGCGCGTTCGGGGTCGGCGAGATTCCACTTGCGGATGTTGCGAGTAAATGGCCAGACGGGGAATTTTTCTCTGGAGGCGTCGCACACAGTCACGACGCAGGAAAAATGTTCTTTGAAGAATTGGGCGATATCTTTGGGGCGTTGGGTGGTGATGTCTACGCCTACTTCTTTCATTACTTCGATCGCGAGCGGGTCGCGTTCCACGGAGTCCACGGCGGTGCTAGCCGCTACCAAATCGTCGCCCGCGTATGCTCGGAGAAACCCCTCGGCCATCTGACTGCGAGTGGTGTCGCCAGTGGAGAAGAACAGGACTTTCGGTTTGTGGTTCACTTTGGTCTCCCTTCCCTTTCGCTTCACCGTCAACGCTACGCGCTGGCTCAGCTGGCGGGAATCGGGGAGATAGGGTACGGCGGAGTGTATGGGTTCCGGGTAGTGGTGCGCGTGATTTTATGAACACCAAGCATCGCGTGCGAGCAGGCCGTGGACACGTTCCGATGACCCGATCGATGTGATGGTAGCAGGCCCGCCGTGCGCAAACTCACGACCGCAGGCGGGGCTGAGGCCGCCGCCCTTTACCGTCCCACCCGCATCCTATTGAGCAGAGGCGACGCTATGCACTCAATGCCGATGTGGCACTCCATGTCCATGTTCGGATTCGTGGATGTAATCCTGGCGGGAGTAATAGTGTTGACTATTCTAATCGCGGTGATTGCGACGGTTCCCGATTTAGTCCGGACCATGAAAATTCACTCTATGTAGCCACCACGGCCAGCTCACAAACCCAACTTGGAAAACAAGTCATCAGTATGCGTGTGACCAAATCACAGCCGCCCCGAAAGCCTTGGAGAACCTACGGGAGAAAGATGACTCACTGACGGTCAAGGATGTGGAGCGCAGAAAAGCCCAAGACGATCAGTTGTCGACACCGAACGACTCTATTGAATCGTAGAGAAACCGTTTGACACAGACGGACTCGTGTCCTGAGTCAAGAACTCGCGAACTATTCAGATGCCGTTATTCCGAACGATCTCGTCTCTGAAAACAAAGCCCCCAAACTCTCGCGAGAATCGGGGGCCTGATTATTTCGGTAAGAAAACTAAGCGGCTTTCTTCTTCGCGGCCCGAACCTTCGCCCAACGCTTCTTCTGTGCAGCGGCAATTCTCGCTTTACCAGCGGCGCTCATGCGTCGGCGTTTGATAGGAACGTTCTTACTTTTACTCTTACCCTTACCCAACAAATGCATCGCGTGAAGCACCGTATCCAACTGCTTCTTGAGCTTAGTTGCTTCGTCTTGTAGTGCAGCAATTACGTCCATCAATTGTTGTCCTCCGGCAAAAATCGTATCACAGGGCAGTCGAACCGGAGCAACGGAGTGTAGTTACCGACCAGCTACGCGTCAGCCTGCGGTCCGTCCAACGGCTGGGCAAACCACGGTTGGCTCTCTTCATATCCCTGAGGTACAGCCGCAAACGACACTTATTCCTGCCGCGCACATGAAAGCGGACAACGCTGCCATCGCCAATCAATATTCTCAACGCAATCCGCACCACTCTCCCGCATTCTCCCTTGCCCCCAACCATCGCCTACAACATAATATCCGCCATTAACTCAGCCAGCCCCCAGCCGCCAGCCGAGACCAACAATAATCCAGGCGAATCACAGGAGACTCATCCCATGAACCTAGCCCGCAAATCGCTCTCAATACTGCTCTTGCTCCCCCTGGTTTCCGTACCGGCCCTAGCCGACTTCAAATACACCGACACTTCCCAAATCACCGGCGGCGCGTTGATGGGCATGGCCAACTTCGCCGCAAAGTTCAGCAAAGACTCCCGCGCTGCCATGCAGCCCATCACCACCACGCACTACATCAAAGGCAATCGCCTCCGCACCGACGGCTCTGACGGCTCCATCCAGATTATCGACCTCGACGGCCAGCGGATAATATCTATCGACAATCAGAAAAAAACGTACTCCGTCGCCACCTTCGAAGAAATCAAAGCCGCGATGGAAAAAGCCCGCCGGGACGCCGAGGCTAAAATGCAGCAGGAAAACGCGGGAAAACCCGCTGCCCAGGCTCAGGACGCTCAGCTTCAGGTGACTCCGAAAATCACCGTATTGCCCGGCAGCGACACTCGCGTCATCCTCGGGCAACCCACGAACGAAACCAAAGTCAAAATGGATATGGAGATGCAAGCGCAGAACAACGGACAAGCACCGCCGCCGTCAACGCCCGGTCAGCCCAACAGCGTGACTTTCACCATGACCATGGACACTTATGTCGCTCCCAACGTCGCGGGCTATCAGGAAATCGGTGAGTTCTACAAGAAAATGGCCAAACAAGTGAACTGGGTGCCACCCTCCAACATCCATGTCGATCCACGCATGACGCAGGGAATGAGCGAACTGCAGAAAAATTCGGCTGCGCTAAAAGGTCTACCGCTGCTTTCCTACATCAGCATGGGAATTCCGCCGCAGCCCGGCACCAATCCGAACGCGTCCCAGGCTTCTTCGAACACATCGTCAAACGACAGTTCCAGGACCACCGATTCCGGCAGTTCCATCCCGACCAGTGGCTCGGACGCGGTTGTCAAAGGCCTTGGCTCCCTTTTCGGCAACAAAAAGAAGAAGCAACAAGACGACAACGCCAAAGCGGGCACCCCCGCCCCACCGCCAAACCCAAATCCCGACCCCAACGCCCTGATGGAAATGACCACCCAGGTGTCATCGTTTTCAGACTCGCTGCTCGACGCAAGCCTCTTCGAAATCCCGGCGGGCTACGCTCAAGTCCAAGCCGATCCAGACCAGATGCTGCTCACCCCGACCCAAACACGACGCCGATAACTCCATTCATGCTGGCCATAAGCGCGGTTGCGGGAACAATTCCGGACGTCGGAGCCCGAGATGACAGGTCTCGCGTCCAATACGTCGCGAGCGTACCCTGACGAAGAGCTTCAGCCGTACTCGACAGGGAACATGCTCGCATTATGGTGGCATAGCGAAATGGTTTTAGGTCCGGCTCGGTAATTTTGCACAGTCGTCCACAGATTGTCACAGATATGAAGTGGGATTCCGGTTGACGACAATGAACGACAGGATTACATTGACGCCAGATTGAACCGGGAAGCGTAAAAACTTTACGGATCAATCAAAAGAGGGCGCAAAAGCTTAACGGCTTATGCGCCCTTAATTTTTGGCTTTGGGCATTTTCAGTCGAACAACGAAGCCTCCTGAAAAAGAGTTCCGATGAACAAAATCGGGCGCTTTCGTCGCTCGGGCTCTGTTTCCTGACGCTGCCCTTGTGGGCTCCCGCACCGTTGCTCGCGCAAAGCTTATTCGACCAAACATGGGCTCGTCGCTCGAAAATCGGCCAAATTCCTGAAAACCGGTGATGAGTCCATCGAATCTGGGGAAGTCTCCGGACAATGATTTGCGTTTCTGTAATGGCGCAAACCATGGTTCAGGCCTGAAAGGGCGAGACCGCCAGGCGCGTTATCCCTGGGGCCGTAAAACCTCGCCCTGAGTTTCTGGCCCTTGACCGGCGATCTTCATGCGGACGGTCAGGTGCACTCCGGTTCGTCCCTGGTCGTGAGCGATGAGTTCAGGAACGGCGGAGGTAATTCGAGCCGCATCCCATTCCGTTCGCAAATTCCTCCTTCCTTGTGACGCGGCAACGCCGTTCTGACACGGCGTCGCGATCTCCTCTTGGAACAGGACAAAGAGAGCGCCCTCTTCAGTAGACTTTCGTTGAAAAGCTTGAGAAAGTCGAAAAGAAACAAAACGACACTTTCTCGATCGGAGACATCTCGATGCTCAACGAGGAACGCCGCCGCGAAATTCTGGAATTGTTGCGAAACGACGGCCGGGTCCTCGTCCGCGACCTGTCCAAGCGTTTTCGGACATCACTCATCACGATCCGCAAAGACTTGGAGTATCTGCATCACCAGGGCATGCTCGAACGCACGCACGGTGGGGCACTACCGATTCGGACGGGTGCGCTTCAGGATCAAACTCTGCGTGAAAAGGAGCGGTTGCATCGGCAGGAAAAACTGCGTATCGCCGCCGCGGCGTTGCGCATGGTGCGCCCCGGACAGGTGATCATTCTTGATTCGGGCACCACGACAACCGCGATTGCTCGAGGGTGCCGCCACGTGCGCAGTCTTACGGTCATTACCAACGCAACAAATATCGCGGCTGAACTGGCCGATAGCAATGTCGAGGTGATTCTTACGGGCGGGTCGCTGCGAAAGCGTTCCTTCTCGCTGGTTGGTCCGCTTGCCGAAGAGTCGCTGCGTAAACTCAGCGCGGACATGCTGTTTCTGGCCGTGGATGGCTTCGACGTGGGCTACGGGCTCTCGACACCGAATCAACAGGAAGCGCGCGTGAACCGGGCGATGTCCGAATCGGCACGGCGAACGATTGTGGTATGCGATTCCTCTAAATTTGGAAAGAGGAGCCTGTCGCTGATCATGGATGTTTCCGCCGTGCATGAAACGATTACCGACCGGGGAATACCCAAACAGGACCTCAAAGCTCTGCGCGAGGCGGAAGTCGAAGTCACCCTCGTATAAAACTCCTGGCGGACCAGGCACTTTGCAAGCGCATTTCTCCACTTGACTTACAGAATGATAGTAAGTAAAAGATATAAAGCGAAGTAAATCGTAAGAGCTTTCTTTCGGGAAACCCCCGACGGTTCCCGGGAGCACCTGGTCGATCGCGCCGCGTTTGCCTGGTTTGAAGACACTCATTAGACTTGCCATTTCTTACGGAGCCTGTTCTGCCACTTTCACCTGGAAAACAAAAGGGTTTACAAGCTTTGGCGGATGAGCGCGGCGTCATCGCGGCGCTCGCGATTGACCAGCGTAGCGCTCTGCGCAAGCTCTTTGCAAAGGCCAGCGCCCGTGACACCAGCGAAGTTCCCATCGAGTGGCTCGTGCAGTTCAAGGAGAAAGTCAGCCAGTTTCTTACACCTTATGCCAGCGCCATTTTGCTCGATCCCGAATACGGGCTGCCCGCCGCCGGCCGGCGAGCGAAGAATGCAGGGCTGCTTCTTGCGTATGAACAAAGTGGATACGACAAGTCCGTTCCTGGGCGGCTGCCGCGACTGCTGGATAATCTCACCGCGAAGCGTTTGAAGGATGCTGGCGCCGACGCGGTGAAAGTGCTCCTGTACTACTCTCCGTTGAGCGACGCCGCGGTCAACACGCACAAACAAGCTTGGGTTACTCGGGTTGGCGGCGAGTGCCGCGACGCCGATGTTCCTTTTTTCCTCGAGATCGTCAGCTACCACGATCAAATGGATGAAAAAGGAGTCGAGTTCGCGCGCATAAAGCCCGGCGTGGTGACTCGTTCGATTGAAGAGTTCTGCAAGGCAAGCTACGCCGTGGATGTGCTGAAAATCGGCGTGCCCGTGAATATGAATTTCGTCGAGTCGGCCAGTTTGCCGCGGTCGCAGGCGATTTATTCGCGCTCGGAAGCGAAGGCTCACTTCACGCGCGCCTCGCAAGCGTCCTCGCTTCCCTTCATCTATTTGTCCGAAGGCGTCTCCAATCAAACCTTCGCGGACGCGCTGACGCTGGCGGCGGAGGCCGGCTCGAAGTTTTCTGGCGTGCTCTGCGGACGCGCAACCTGGCAAGACGGCGTCCCGATTTTCGTACATCAAGGCGCCCAGGCGCTGGATGAATGGCTACAGCAACATGGGGTGCGGAACATTCAGAATGTGAATGCCCACCTCACCGCTGCGCGGCCGTGGTTTGAACGCACCGGTGCCGCTTCCAACGTCAAGGAGTAACCACCGAATCGCGCCATGTTTCTTTGCGTCAGCCCCAATCCGGCGATCGACAAACATCTCACAGTGTCGTCACTTGTGCGTGGCCGCGTAAATCGCGCGCGCGCGGCCCAAGATTTTCCGGGTGGGAAATCGGTCCACGTGGCCATGGTGCTGCATACACTGGGTGGAACACCTCATTGGATAGGTCCATGCGGCGGTGCGAGCGGCCAGGAACTCCTGGCGGGGCTTTCTGCCCTGGGGATTAAGGCCACTGCGACTGCCACGCGGCAGCCGACGCGCACGAATCTCGAAATCGTCGAAGACGACGCCACCGTTACGGAAATCCTTGAGCCGGGCTCGGCGCCCAGTTCAGCAGAATGGGAGGAATTCGGAAGCGCGTGCAGAAAACTCTTCGCGGAGGGCTCCGAGAATGCCTTCGTTATTTTCTCTGGAAGCCTGCCCCCGAGTGCCGCACCGGAACTGTACGCAGGTCTGGTCGCGAGCGCGCGGGAATTCGGCTGCAAGACGTTCCTGGACACCAGTGGCGAGCCGCTCCGGCTGGCGCTCGCCGAAAAACCCTACTTTGTTAAGCCAAACCGCGAAGAAGCGGCTCAACTTCTCGGGAAACCGGTCTCTTCCCTTTCCGAGGCGGTCGGCGCGCTTCGCAAGCTGCTGAGTCTGGGCGCACAGAGCGCGGCGCTGAGCCTCGGTTCGGAAGGACTTCTTTTTTGTACCGGCACGGGTGCGCCAGTGCTTTTCGCCCCGGTGGTTCCACTCCAGCCGCGCTCGACGGTGGGCTGCGGAGATTCCGCCATGGCCGGATTTGTGCTCGGCATCGCGTCTCGATTTTCACCCGAAGATACGGTAAGACTTGCGGCAGCCTGCGGTGCGGCAAACTGCTCGGCCGATTCTCCGGGTGCCGCCAGGCTCAAAAATATTCGAGATTTTCAGCAAAAGATTTCCGTGCGAACTCTCGATTGATCCGACTGCAGTTGAGGGCACCAGATCCGATGACCAGCCAAGACAAATTCGATATCCATGTGGTCGGCGAGCTCAATTTGGACCTCGTGCTCTATGGGTTGCCGGGCCATTTTGATCTCGATCGCGAATATCTCGCCTCAAATTTGACCCTCACGCTCGGCAGCTCTTCGGCGATTTTTGCCCACAACTTGGCGCTTCTTGGAACTCGCGTCGGGTTTCATTCTGCCGTTGGCGATGATCCTCTCGGCAAAATGTGCCTCGAACGCCTAACGGAAAGCGGCGTGGACGTCTCGGCCGTTCGAACCTTCCCTGGCAAAAAGACCGGTCTCAGCGTCATTCTCCCGCAACCCAAAAAGCGGTTTATTCTCACCTATCCGGGTGTGATGGCGGACATGCGTTTCGAGGATCTCGATCTCGGGCTCGTATTCAACGCACAGCACCTCCATCTTTCTTCTTACTTTCTGCAAAAAGCACTCCGCCCGCGCGTGCCCGATCTGTTTCGCCTGGCAAAACAAGCGGGGCTTTCCACCTCCATGGACACCAACGACGACCCCGATAATCGCTGGGAACGCGACGTCCTGGATGTACTGCCCTGGCTCGACGTGCTCTTGCCCAATGAAGACGAAGCCTGCCGTCTCGCGCAAGTCGACGATCCGATGCAGGCGCTGGACTTTCTGGCGGCGAGAGTTCCTTTGGTGGTTATGAAGCGCGGCGATAAAGGAGCCGTCGCTCGCCGCGGGTCGGAAGCCTTTGAAGCCCCGCCGACCAAAATCGCGGCTGTAGATACCATTGGCGCGGGCGACAGCTTCGATGCGGGCTTCCTCCATCAATTCATCCGCGGCGCAAAGATCGAAGATTGTTTGCGATACGGAAATTTAACCGGTGCGCTGTCGACCACCAGGAGCGGCGGCACCGAAGCGTTTCGCGAAGCTGGGCATCGAAAATCGTTTCTCGCGGGGTGACGTTGTGAAATTGTGACCTTGGCTCGGCGGCACAGAAGCCGAAACTCCCTTAACAGCAATGGAATCAGTGGCTTCACCGGTTAAAAGCCGTGAGGCATGGACGGACGTATCCGTCTAGGCTTCGTTCTTTCTTCCCGACCAACAAAAAGCCGACAACGAAGCCGTCGCTACCGGTCGGGGCTCTCTGACGGCGTGCGTCGACGACAGAGGCTTGACCGTAAGGCCTTGATATCGCGGGCTGTTCGGACTTCTCAGTGGTCTGCGGGATCTCGGAATCGGCGATTGTCCAGTAAGTTCGGAAACGCGTGCAGGTCGCCCGTAACGTTGATAGGGAAAGTCTCGGTTGCAACCGCTCCGTCGATGCCCGGCACGGTCAAGCGAACCGTGAATGTGCCCTCTCGCGTGTAGGTGTGCGACACCCTGGCGCCCTCGCCGGTGATTCCGTCTCCAAAATCCCAGGCGTAACCGATCGAAGCCACTCCGCTCGCATCCGCTTGCGCCTCTAAGGCGAACGCTTCACCGGCGTTAGCGGTAGTGGGGACGTTCGCGATCACCGTCGGAGCGCTCGCTGGGACGCTGCTATCGACAATCTTGATAACCCTCACCGACCGGGGGCCTTGGTTCTCGATCTGCACCGCGCCGTTGGCCATCGGCACTGGCGCGTTTTCGTTCAAGACGTCGGAAGCAGTGAACGAATGGTCCGCCGGGAGTCCCAGGTCCGCGAGCTTTAACGTATGCGACCTCGACGATTTGGTCCAATTGAAGACCGTCAAGATCGCTTGATGCGCGCTCTCGCGCAGAAAGAAAATGCCAGGCACTTCATCTTCGGGTTCGTAGGTCATCAGATCGACGGGTGTAGACGCGCGGCCCATCTTGGCCATGTTCAAGAGATCCCGGTTTTCCACCAGCGCCAATCGATCCGGTTGCGCGCCCATGACTATCATGTCGTCGCCAATCTCGTACATTCCACCGGATACCGCGGCGAGCGCAATCGACGTCTGCGCTTCCGACAAGGGATACGTCGCGGAAGCACGCGTGCGTTCGTGGAAAGTTTCTGCGACGGTGTTGAAGGCGTCCGGATCGTCGAGAAAATAATTACGATGCATGTAAAAGCGCGCGGCAATTCCCGAGGCAGCCGTCCTCGTTCCTTCAAATGAGTGCGAGGTGTCGGCGGAGATTCTTCCGGTATCCACCAGGCCGACCGGAGTGAGCATGGGACTGCCGTCCTTGTCGAGGATCACATCGTTGCCGACGGCATCGCGGATGGTTTGCAGACCAATACGCAGGGCTTCGAGCGCGGTGGTGTTGGGGCGATACATGAAACCTTCGATGGCGCTGCTGTCCATGAAGTCGAGCTTGATGAAGCGGACGCCCCATTCCCGAACCAGCGTGCGGTAGGTCTGGCGCAAATATTCCTGGGCGCCGGGATTGGTGGTGTCGAGGACGTAGATTACGTCGGATTTTTGGCGCCAGAGAAGTTCGGTGTGGATCGGCTCGCCTTTGGCGTTGTGCACCAGCCAATCCTTGTGGTGTTCGTACACCCAGGCGCGCGAAGTCACTTGAAACGGGGCAGTCCAGACGCCGAATAGGAGGCCGTCGCCAACGACGCGATGTCCCACAAAGCGCATGCCTTCGGGGTATTGCGTGGAATTCGCTGTTTCGTATTCGCCGCGGGCGTATTGGTAGCCTTCATCGACCTGGAAGAAGTTGTAGCCGAGGGCTTTCAGATGCGCCGCTTGCCAGTCGGCGTTGGCCAAGGTTTCGCCCTCGTTGATCGCGCCGTAGTAGGCCGTCCAGCTCCACCAACCGATGGGAGTTTGTGGCGCCACGCGGGCATGGTGCAACTTGCGAATCGCGTCTCCGTAGGCCAGCAACTGGCTGTGATAATCGGGGCCGGCTTCCAGCATGAGACGTTCCGAGATGAATTTCGCTCCGGGCTCGATGGGCAGATTTAGTTCCAGCTGGTTTTCTTCCGGACCACCTTTCAGATCGAATTCTTTTTGGATTTCCGTGGTTCCCGCGAAATCGACGCTGTAGGATGCGATCTTAGCCGCCGCGTTTTCGCCTGCGGCTTGCAAATGAAGGTAGGTCAGCAGGCGATCGGCAGTGAGCGCTCCGATGAAGAGGCTTTGCTTGCTTTCGCGATTGTAGATGAGCTGACTCCCGACGCCGCGATGCATCCCGTGGGGCGCTTTGCCCAAATCGTAGAGCTGCAAATCGGGCCGATCCTCACTGTAGCTGTCCGAGAGAACGCGATCGGCAGAGGCATGGCCGCCAAGATTCAGCGCCGCATCTCCGGCTAGTTCGAGGCTGCGGACCGATTGCAGCGTGAGAGGCTTTTCTGTGGCGTTTTGGATGGTTACCTGGAGGGCGGCGTAGGGGGTTTGATCGTAAAGCTGAATCACCAAAATGAGGTCCGCTTTCCCGGGAAGTCCAGAGTTCGTAACGGTGATTGTCCGGCCGGAACCGAGTTCGTCGGTAAATTTGGATTCCGACGCTGTGTGGCGCGGATAGTCGGTGGAACGCAGCCACTCGTGATTGACTTCTGCGGCCACACGGCTGGTAAAGAGGGGGTGCCCTCCGCGCACCGCGAGCTGATAGGTTCCATCGTTGGCGTTTACGGTCAGAGCGAGCTTGTCGTTCGCCAGCTGCTGGGCTGCGCAAGGCGCGATGAGAATCAGGGCCTCGATCAGCATCGCGAGTGCGACGCTGCAGTACAAGCTATGGATTCTCTTTGACACGGTGTGAGTCTCCTTTTCGAGCAGACGTAAACAAGATTTGAGATCGACTCGGCGCGAAGTTCGGGATTTTCGCTCTACTTAATGGTTACGGCAGTTTGCGGTGTATCGTAGCCGTCCAGCCTGACCCACGCGGCCTTTGCAGATTGCGGAAGCACGCCGCGAATCTCTACTGTTTCTCCGGGAAAAACGGTGACGTAATTGTTGTCGTACTCGATGGGTAGAATTTCGTCGCCGTCTTTGGCGGCGGTGATCGCAGCACGCTCGAAGAATGCAATGTGTTCTGACGGGTTGCGCAGGCGCACGGTGATGTGCTCTTCCCCCGCGGACGAAGAATGATTGGCGCTGAGTTCTAACGGAACCTGGGGCATGGTATTCAGCGAAGTCATGTCCGCCCAACTGACCGGCTTCAATCCGAAAGCGCTGTCGTGTTCGCCCACGTCGTCGTCTTTCTGCGATTGCCAATAGACATTTTCCGCAAGCACTTTTCCGCCGGCTGCAAGCAACTCACAACGCACAAAAAAAACGTCGGAACTATCCGGAAAACGCGGCAGGGTTAAGGCTTGGACTGCGCCACCGGAATCGACCTGAAGATTGTCTGCATGGCGGTCTTCGCGAACTTTTCCCTGCAAGTCATACACCCGCACGCGCACACGCAAATTTTTCTGCTGCACGGGAGTCTGGTTGACGACGGTAATCTTCGCTTCGCTGTGATCACCAGTTGCGTACGAATCAAACACCACGGACAGAGGACGCATTCCGGCCTTGGCGCCGTAATAGGCCCCGCCGGGACTCAAGTAGTAGTCGAAAATATTTCCGAAAAAGGAAGGCCAATGGCTGTTCAGCATCCAGTAGATCGTCATTTTGTGGTTGGCCCATCCGTCGGCGGCGAACGCCTCGAACTGGGCCCGCGTGTTTTCGTAGTGCGCGAGCTGCGCCTTGCGCGAGAATTCCTCGGCGCCGCTCGAGGGTCCATAGCGGCGATCAATCACGTGCTGGATTGTGGTGAGTTTGTTGTTTCCCGGATTGGCGCCGGAATGGAAAAACCATGTGTCGTTGATAGGCCAGAGCTTGTCGGCCGGGATGAATTTCTTCAGGCTTTCATACGTAGGTATGTGTTCATTGTCGCCTTGCTCGGCGCACGATCCACGTGAAGCGGCGTACTTTCCGCTGAACCAGTAGGTTGGCGGCCTCCAACTGTACGGACCTTCCATATGGATGCCGTTCCACTTGCGCTCGCCTCGATCGTCTTTGGCGAACGAAGACACGGTGTCCACGGTGGCGTTCTGCCAGTGCAACTCGTTGAGAATTTGACGATACCTGGCTAAGACGGGATCGGGAGGCAAGCCGTCGCTTCCATTGGCCCATATAAACACGGAGGCGTGGTGATGCAGCATGGAGATCTGCGAACGAAGGCTCTGTTCCGCGACGCGGTGGTCTTCGTCATCCCATTGGTCCCACTTTTCCCACTGGTTGCAGCACATCCAACCGAACATGAGCGGGATTCCCTGCTCATCGGCGAGGTCGACGATGTGCTCGCTGGAAATTTTCGATTCCCAGCGAAGCATGTTCAAACCCAAGTCCTTTACGTAACGCAGGACGGCGGCTTCGCGGTCCTCGTCATACCGGTACAAAAGGTCGGGCGTGTACACGCCGCCACGCACCAGAAAATCTTTCCCGTTCACCTTGAGGTAGAAGTTTCCGCCTTTCCCGACCGCTGGAAATTGTTCGTCCTGATCGCGATATTGCGTAATCGAACGGACACCAAAGCGAACGTGAGCCGCATCGGAAAGCTGGTTGTTCTCGAGAAATTCAAGATGAAGATCATAGAGATTCGGTTTTCCCATGGTGTACGGCCACCATAGATCGGGATTCGCGACGGCGAGCTGCGGATATTGCGAGGGAGCGAAGGTTGCTTGGCGCTCCTCACCGGGACCAAGCGTAACCGGCTGTTCGAGCGGAATGGTGGGTTTGCCCGGCCGCGAGATCGTCCCGCGAAGAATTCCTTTTACTGGTTGGTTGGAGGTATTTCGCAATGCGGCGTAGACCGTTACTTTGGCCGAGTTGGTTTGCGGTAAAGGAAGTTCCGTGTTGACGAGCGGATCGCCGAGGGTGACCACGCCCGAAACTTTCAAGTACACCGGCTTCCAGATGCCCGCGTTGCGGTCCGGAACAAAGGAAATTCCGTGGCTGTTCTCGGGCCGCTGCCCCTGGTAGCCCAAATATTTCCAGTTCAGCCAGTCGAACCAACTGTCGGCGAGTTCGATGCCGTTGACATCTTGAATCGCGCGCTCCGGTGTGACTTTCACCGCCAGCGTATTGTGCTGCCCCGGCTTGATCCACTGCGTCGCATTGAGTTCATGCGCGCTGTACATGCCGACGACGCGCTTGCTGTCCGCGATCAACTGGCCATTCAACCAGATCTCGGCGCGGTAGTTAATGCCGGGAAATTCCAGCAAATACGCCGCGTAGCCGGAAGGCGCTTCAAATGTGGTTCGGTACCACCAATCCTGCTTGTATAAATCCTGGGGAACGTTCTCGGCCATGTCCTGCCCAACGTAGAGATTGGGATAAACCCCATCCTCTTGCAGGATCTCGAGGACCGTGGCAGGCATTCGACGGATCGCGTGCCAATCCGTGTCCTTATATTCGGGGAGCGAGAGGGCCGCTCCGGTGAGCTGCAGGTTGCTTGCGGAACTCAGCTTCCAATTTTCTGCAAGCTCGAGAGTTTTTGGAGTCTCTGCAGCCGCGGACGACGAGACCTGGCCGGCAGCGAATGCGAAGAACAAGGAAACGATCAGCGGGAACAAGCGCATCCAAGTTCTGTTCACCGAACCGACTGTGTACGCCGACTCCTGACTTTGGACATCGCCACCTTGCATGTTGACCTCCGACAGCAGACCAAAAAACGAACCGGGCTACCATGGACGCGAACCTAAACGAACTTCCCCCTCCGGCCATTCCCGACACCTAAACGCTTGACCATCGAAACAATCGGGAGCACGACGTTCCCAGGGATCTGCTCCACCCCCACGGGGCTGGAAACCTTCAATCAACCCAGCTGCTGACCGTGCCAGCACACCGCCAATTCCCGCGACGCCAACAGGTATTCGCTGAACTTCGACGATTTGCTGGACGATCCCAAGGTGACAAATCCTCTTTCCCTCAGACGACAAAAACGTGTTTTTCAGATCGGTCTGCACTGCAACGCTTATGCGTGCGTCTGGCTCGGATCATTTTCTCCACCGGCCAAATCGCTTCTCTCCGTGGCGGAATACGAGTCGATGATTTTGAATTACGAGAGAGCTCTTGCCCCGGCGGAGTCTGTCAGCTTGGTGCATCGTTTTTCCCATCCAAGTACCACCAGGTCAGGGGCATCTCTCGATCAGTGCAATTCAAATCGTTGCACCACCCTGGTAATCACGCCATCCGGACTCGGGTTATCGGGGTCCAGGTGCGAGCCCAGACTCAGGTGATACGCGAGCAATTGAGGAAAGACGATTTCGAACGGTCCACGCAGATCGTCGGGCAAGTCTGGCGCTATGGCCGGGATGACGTCGTGGCCAAGTTCGCTGTCCGACGCCATAGACCCGACCACGATCACGTGACCCAGCTTTTTTTGCCGGAGTTCCCGAAGCACATCTTTTTCGAAGCGGCGTCTTTCCGTATCCGAAGAGAGCACGCACAGGACCAGGGAATCGGGCCGAAGAAAACTCATCGGGCCGTGGCGAACACCCAAAAACGTCTCGTTCATCGCCACCGTGCGTCCCGCCGTCATCTCTAGAACCTTTAGGCTCGCTTCTCGCGCAAAGGGAACCAAGCCAGCGGAAGTCAGCACCATAAGACGAGAGGCGGATTGAGAAGCCAAACGCTGCGCCTTTTTTTCAAGTTCTGGAAAAGCCTTGTTTAGCGTGGCGATGATGCCAGGGAGATGCGTGGCAAGGAACTGGCCGTGCGCGATCGCCAAGCCCGCCAGCAGCAAGTTCGAAAAAGCACCGGTCATGACCAGGCTGCGGTCATTTGTTCGGGGGTCGAGGATCAGCGGTTGCACGTCCGGCAAACGGGCCAGCTCGCCATGCTCATTGCAGGTAATGGCGAGGTGGATCACGCTCGGGAACATTTTCTTGATACGCGCGATGACACCGACGCTCTCCGGACTTTCCCCGGAGCGTCCCAAGGAAACGAGCACGCCCTTGGCAGCAAAGTCCGGAGCCAGGTGCGACAGTTCTCCCTTGGAGAAAGTGAGAAGATCGGTTGTGGGGATGGCTAGTGAGTTCTTCCAAGCGGCCGCGACGGCCGAAGCCGCGTAGGCCGAGCTGCCCGCGCCACAGATCACCGCGGCGCGATCTTTGACAAAGGAATGAGCGGTCGAAGAGGCAACGCGTTCTAGAGTTGTGGGCCAGAGTTCGGGTTGTTGGCGAATTTCGTGGAGCGTGATGGCTCCACGCTGCTTGCGGTTGTCGGAACCTGAGTCAACCCTTGCCATCATGAACTGTCATGCCTTTCTGCGAATGAAGTTCACACAAAAAGCCGCGGCCTCCTGCTTCGGCAAACGCGCGATTCCGATTTCCGGACCCGCCACGGACGCCGCCCGCAAAGGTACGCGGCCCCTGCTCATCTAAAAATACAATTTGAGCGCAAATTGTATTTCGCGTTGATCATTTTGACCATCGCGCGTGGAGGTAATTTCTCCGAAGCTGCCGCTGGTGTAGTCGAGTGACCCGGGAGCGGCCACGACGCCGTTGCCCGAGAAACCCGGATTGGAGAAATTTGGATGGTTGGTGAGGTTGAAGAATTCGGACCGGAACTCGAGACGGAATCTCTCGGAGAGCTGAAATTGTTTGAAGAGCGAAAAATCGAGGCGATGAAATCCGGGGCCCCGGAAATTGCTCGGTCCGCCGCCCAGCGGACTGTAGTCGGTCTGGCCGATGGTGACCGCGACGGGAGGGGTCTCGAATGCCGCGGGGTTGAGCCACTGATTCACGTTGTGCGGACCAGCGTTGGGGTCTTGTCCAGGGACTCGAATGGCGTTGCAGCCGAATCCTGAAGTGGTGGGTGTTGCACAGGTAACCGTTCCGGGTTGGCCGCCTTGCAACGTGAGGATCCAGTTCGTGCCCCAGCCGCCGAACGCAGCGTCCACGAGGCGGCCGCTATCGTGGCCGAAGCGCCGGCCTTTACCGAAGGGGAGCTCGTAGCTGCCGCTGAGGTGCACGACTTTGTTGATGTCGAAATCGCAGCGGCCGAAATCCTGATGAATGCCGAAGCCGGGCAGATAAGCGGCGCGGAATTCGGTGATGGAGGTGGCATTGAGAACGTCAATCGCGTCGGTCAGACAACTGGACCAGGTGAAGTTGGCCAGAACGCTCAGGCCTTCGTTGAAGCGGTGCTCGTAATTGGTCTGCAGTCCGTTGTAGTGGCTATTGCCAGCGAAGCTGGTGTAGGTAGCACCGGAAAAATCGGGATACGGGGAATAAGCGAGCGAGTCCAGGCCCAGCGGAAGAATCTCGCGCGGAGTATTCGGATTTTCGTACACGGCGAGGTGACGAACGGTATTGCCGACGTAACCCACTTGGATCGTATCGTTCGCCGCGAGCTGGTACTGCGTCGTCAAGTTGTACCCCTGAGTGTAAGGAGTCTTGTTGTGGAAGTCTTCACCGATCAGCCCGACGCCACCCGGTTCGGCCGCCGCGGACGTGAGCGGAATCGCCGTTAGCCCGGTCTCGAGGGTTCCGATCGATCCATTAGCAAACGTGATCGGCGCATTCGGCACCAGGTTGGGATAGTTCAGGTTGAATTGAAATGGAAAATCGTTGTAGGTCAAGAGCGCGGAATTTTCAAAGCCGCCGTAGAAAATTCCGTAACCGCCCCGGAAAACAAGTTTATTCGTCAGTTGGTAGGCAAAGCCGACTCGCGGTGAAAAATTGGCTTTTTGCGACACCCCAAGCCCGGGCTGCCCCGAACATTGAATGGCGATATTCTCTGCCGCGGCGGCGGCCTCAAAGTCCGGCGAAAACGGAGTAGTGCAGCGCTGATTGGTCAACAGGAACGTGGAAACCCCGCCTACTGTCGCGGACGGCTGGAAGTTGGACTGCGCGCCGTAATTTTCCGTCAATTGTCCGAAGTATTCGTAGCGAAGTCCGAGGTTCACGGTCAGTCGGGGCTTCACCTTTACGTCGTCCTGAAAATACCCGGCGAAGTAGTTGCGCTTCATCGACGTAGTGGAAATGTTAGAGGCGTTGATGCTGTCCGCTCCGCCCACGTCATCGGCCGCGCCCGCAACCGTGGCCGGAATCGGTGTCAGCAGCATTTGTGCGAGCCCGGTGTTGCCTCCGGTCGTTGAAGGCACTTCGCTGTAAATCCCGCTGAAAGTCCAGGTCCCGCGGCCCGAGGGAGGTTGCAGAATATTGAATCCGAGTCGCTGGTATTGGAAACCAACCTTGAAGGTATTGCGACCCGCTGCTTTCGTGAGGTTGTCTGTAAACTGCGAGGTGGTGCTGAGCTCGATCGAGGGAAGGTACTGGTTGCTGCCAAGAGTATTCAATCCCGTAATGAAAATAGAACCCAGTCCGCCATTGGAATCACCTTGCGGAATTCCCTGAATGCCGAACTGCGCCGGAATTCCCGCAGTATTGGCATTCGGTTGAAGTCGCGACGCGGAAATTCGGTTGTAACCCGCGCGTGCTTCGTTGATGAGCGTAGGAGAGAACATGTGCGTTTCGCTCACGACGGTGTTGACCGAGCGCGCTTCTTGATCCCCGGAGGAAAACGATCCTCCATCCGCGATGCCAGTGAACGGGCCCGGAATAAATGTGGGGTTATCGACGTAGCTCACGCGTCCGAAAATGCTGTCTTTTGCACTGATGTTATGGTCGATACGTACGTCGAATTGGTCGGCATTGTTGCTCAATACCGGATTCGAAGCATAGTTGTTGAACAAGCCCGGAAGATTGGGCGCCGGAAAAAGATTCAAGAGCTTGATGGCATTGGGGTCGAGCCGATTTGCCGGAATCATGTTGCCGGGAAAAGGCTCGCGAACAAAGCCAAGTTGTGTTCCAGCAGCCACACCCGTACAAGGAGCGGTCATCCCCGAGACGGGATCCGGAACTCCGCAAGTGATCGGTCGCGTCGTGGAAGGATCGAAGACCTGGCCGAGCGCGTAGGTACGTCCCAGAACATCGGTTCGCGTGCCACCTTGCGTAAGCAGCTCCGAGAGGTTGGTGTAACCGCTGCTCCGCTCGAGAGCTGTTGGAACCGTGCTTACATAGGGAACCGCCTGACGGATACGGGTGCCTTCATAGTCCATAAAGAAAAAGGTCTTGTCCTTGCGAATTGGACCTCCAAAGGTCGCTCCGAATTGATTCTGGCGGTATTCTCCTTTCGGTATTCCACCTGAATTCTCGAAGAAGTTTGCGGCGTCCAGTTTGTCATTGCGGATAAATTCCCACGCGTTTCCGTGAAACTGATTCGTTCCTGATTTGATGGTGGCATTGAGCACGGCGCCGGCCGAACGCCCTGCCTCTGCGCTGTAATCGTTGGTCTCAACCTTAAACTCCGCGATGGCATCCACCGGCGGGCGCACCGCGTAGGCAGTTCCGTTCAGGAAGTCCACAAGGTTGGCGTTGTTGTCCAGACCGTCGAGCAAATAGTTATTCTGCGCTGGGCGCAAACCGTTGGCGGCGAAGCTCCCACTGGCGCCCAAGCCGCGGGTGTCATTTTGATCTTGAGTTACACCCGCCGAGAGTTGCGCAAGAAACGTAAAGTTGCGGCCATTCAATGGCAGCGCGTTGATGGCGCGCTCTTCGATGACCTGTCCAACCGAAGCATCCTGAGTCTGCAGAGCGGGTGGCGCGGAGTTGACGACAACTACCTCCTGCGATTGTCCAGGCGGCAACGCGACGTCGATCAGCACTTTTTGCTGCACGTCGACGGTGATGTTGTTCTGTTGCACCTTCTCGAAACCTTTGAATTCCGCCGACAAGGAGTAGTGACCGATCTTCACCGGCGAGAAAACATATTCGCCCTGGGAACCTGTGGTAGTCGATATCGACACACCCGTCCCTTCATTGATGAGCGTCACCCTCGCGCCCGCCACGACACCTCCGCTGGTGTCTTTAATCGTGCCGGAAATAGCGCCGGTGTCCACCTGGCCGAATATCTGGCCAGGCAGAATCACTCCCAATAGCAACAAGAGCGCCAATCTTAGGGAAAAGCTGCGATTCAAAATAAACGTAGACATGCGGATGTTCCATCCTTTCACTAAGTAAGGACCCGGTCCAATAGTTGACTGACTGCTCGTTGTGATTCCATGAATGAGTTGCGGTGATCCATGGCCCCGGATAAATCTGCGTGAGAGAAAGCAATCCGGCCGAAAGGACCATTGCGCAGCGCGTCGCGCGCAGCTGGTTTTCCATCCAGTCCAAAAAAGAAGCCAGGTTGTGGATTGATGAAAGCGTGACCAAATCGATTCATCACAATACCGGCGATATCGCGTTTGGCGTCGAACCCCGAAGCACCAAACATCTCGGTCATCTGCTCGCGAACCTGGCGCTCGTAGTCAACAAAGGGAGTCGATAGCAGTTCGGCGCGACCAAGCTGCCCCTGAGTCCGCGGCGGCAGGCCAGGTTTTGTAAAATCCACAAAGAAAGTTAGGACAGTAGGCAGGTCGGGACCGACAACATCCGAATCGACGCCAAAAAGGGCGCATTTGCGCACGTTCACCTGACGTGCGAAGCCATCGAACCACTGCGCGCTGGAGATACCGAGGTCATAAAGAAATCGCCAATTGCGAACCGCCACGTTGACGGTCATGTACGGCGCATAGTTGAACTGCTCGTAGCTGCTCTTGCGCGTTTGGTCCAAGTCTCGAACCACGTGTTTGGTGATCCATCCGCCTCCGGCCATCACCACGGTTCTCGCCCGGACCCTGGACGCCGTGCCGTTCTTGAGGTACTCGACGGAAACAAACTCCGCCTTGCCCGGTTCTCCCATGTGCTCGACCCGCACGGCAGTAGAATCCAGCCGCAAGCGAACTCGCTGGCCGGCTTGATCCAGCGCTCCGAAATTCACCGCGCCCTTCCACACCGTCTCCATTGACCGTGGGCCGTCGATCGCTCCCGGAATCATGGTCTTGACCATCAATCGGGTCATTCCGGAGTTTCCTCCCGGAAACATCTGGATACCTGATTCCATGCTGTCGTCCACGGTGGGAATAATTTTCGACCACTCATAGACGAGGAAAGCGGATAGCGCGTCGGGACCCAGTCCAAATCCGCCAGCGGCTTCAGAAGCATCCATCAGCCGAACGGTTTCACGGCTTACGCCGTAGGTACGAATGAAGTAGTCCTCGAGCGTCATGCTGTCGAGTTGTCGCGATACGGCGTCGCCGGGGTAGTCGTATACCAGCGGCGGAACGACAGGCTTTTCGGCCCACCGCGCCAACATCTCTTTTCGAGTTGCCGGCGAAAATGGAGTGCCTTCCAGGCCTTTGCCCCAAGGATCGGTGACCCAGATTCCGGGTTTGTGGCCGTACTTCGCTCCGAAGTAGAAACCCAGTGCTTCCTTGCCGTTAATTTTTCCAGTGCCGTACGGGCTGCGGGGCAGCCACATCTCCGGCTTCGGCCCCTGCCAGTTCTGGTAAGACTTGAAAGCGTCCCAATCCAGACCCATCGTGGCGTAGATCTTCCCAAGAGAGCTGTCAGGATACGGAGGCTGAAAGTGGACCGAAGCTTGCGGCGCATACAGACGATGCCCGTCCACGACGAATTCATTGCGCTTGGCCACGCCCCCGAAAATGTGCGCGTTGTCGAGAATCAGGCAGGTGCGCTTCGCATCCGCTTGCTGCGAGAAGAACATGCCGGCGGACAAACCAGCTTGCCCGCCGCCGACCACCACGCAATCGTAGACTTCACCAGTTTCCACGACTTCCGATGGGGCCTTGTCAAACTTTCCGTCGCGCACGGTATGCGCGTTCTGGACAACCTGCTCCGTGTTTCCCGCAGAACCTTGGTAATCCCCCTCTCCGCTGTAACCGGTCCATCCCGCGACCGGGCCGCCGGACGATTGCGCTCCCAGGGGAAATGGACAAGCGGCTCCCACCGCCATGGCCGTAGAAGCAACGAGCATCCCGTCGAGAAAATCGCGACGGGAGATCGGCTCGTTCAACCCAAGGATGTTGTCGAAATGGGGGCACTTAGCCAACCGCACGTTCTCCTTCAGGGAGTCTACGAAGCAGGCCCTTTGGCTTGTATACGCATACGCCGCCCTGATTTCCTTTGTTTTCCTTCACTACCTATTTGTTTCGTTTTATTGCGATTGGAAATGGACGATATGGGAAGGCTTTGTAGTTGTCAAGGAAAAACGCGGAGCAGCCACCCTCGATTTTTGCCGTCATGAAAGCAAGAAATTGGATTCTTGCCTTGCGGCTGGCATTCCAGAGGCGCGATTGGGGCCCGAGCGTCTTCGACAGGAGAACGACAATTCCGGGCATCGCCCCTTTCGTTTGGTTGCGAATCAATTTTTTGTAATGCGGCCGCTTAGTGTGTCAGACTCTCCCCCGTTCGGCAGTACGGCTCATCGTTCGTTTACCCACGCGTTCGCTTTCAAGTCGCGGAGCCGTTTTGCATCTGTGCGTGCATGCGAGGCGCTTGCCGGCAACAAACGAGGTGCCATGAAAAAATCCATCGGCGACAATATGATCCCAAAGGGCTGGAGTTTCGAACGGGGACTCGAGCTCGTCAAGAAATCAGGGTACGACGGCATCGAACTCTGGCTTGGTGATGTCCCGTGGTTTCAGATGAACACCACGGACGCGGCAGTGAGCGAGTTGCGCCGCAAAGTGGAAAATGCCGGCTTGGTGGTCTCCAACGTTTCTACCGGCCTTCACTGGGAGACTCCTCTCTCGGCACGGGATCCCAACGTCCGCGCTCAGGCGACGCGCATCGTGGAGCGCCAGCTGGAGACGGCGCAACTGCTCGGTTGCGACGCCATCCTTGTGGTCGCTGGACTGGTGACCGCAGAAGTTCCCTACAACGAGGTGTACCAGCGTTGTTTGGATGCCATGAAACAGCTCGCGCCGGTCGCGGCGAAAGCAAAAGTTAGGATCGGCTGCGAGAATTGCAACTCGGAACAACGTTTTTTGTTGACGCCCAGAGAATTCTGGACCTTTCTCAATGACGTGGACAGTCCGTTTGTCGGCATTCACCTCGACGTGGGGAATATTCACGACACGGGATTCGCCGAACAATGGATCGAGATGCACGGGCCGCGCATCACGCGCATCCATCTCAAGGACGTCATGAAAAAACGCGGCCGCTGTTGCGACACGGTCTATACCAGCCTTTTCATTGGCGACAACAACTGGCCCGCGATACGAGCAGCGATCACCAAAGTGGGTTACGACGGCTGGTTGATTCCCGAAATGGAAGCTCGCTACCGTTACGCGCAGGACCAGCAGTTTTACGACACCGCGGCCGACGTGGACCGCCTGATTTCAGGCCGGCTGTGAAAATGAAAGGCGCAGGTCCGGGGACGAACATTCCGCGCCGGCATTTTCTGGGTGGCCTGACGGGTTGCGCTGCCACGCTGTGGTCATTCGACCCGATCGGGTTAGGTGCGCGCGTTGCCCAGCCGGGAGGCACGCTTGATTGCGCTCTGCTCGACCTGAATTCGCATTGCGTCCTTCCCGAATCGCTCCAAGGATATCAAGCGGCGCTCCGCGGCGAACACCGCCTCCTCTCGGAAGCCGACCTCAACTCGCGACGGACTTGCCTGATCGCAATTGTTCCCGGCTTCGGAGCGATGGCTCCCTCCACAGCGTCAACCCTAACGGATCTATTGGAAGCGGGGACTCACGTTCTGTTGGAATCCGGCGCGGGATTCTTAAGCCCGGCGGAATTTACTGCCCATCAAAGAATGTTGCTGCGTCATTTTGACATCGCAGTTGACCCACCGGTCGACCTCTGGACGGGAAATCCTGCGGATGACGCTGTTCCTCCGCGTCGCCCGGAACAACATCCGAAAACGAAGCGGGATCGTCACCCATCCGTTCCCTACGTCAGTTACCTTTGGCCACGCGAGACAAGAGTTCGCGACTTCAGTCGGGTGATTCCGGTCTCGGCGAGCGACGGAGACGTGATCGGCAGGGTCGGAGCGTTGCCCGTAGCGCTGAAAAGGCATGTGGGGCAGGGAACGCTGATTTTTCTCGGCTCTCCCCTGGGCCCCGCGCTTCGCGCCGGCGACCCGGAAGCACTGTCCTGGTTACGGTTGGTTGCCGCCTGACCGCGCATTGCCAGGGTCGGTTCGATGGAAACCAAACCTACCGGTTTTCGAGACCTTGCCGGAGCTGTCGACCCGCGAGGGTCCAAAGCTTCTTCCTTCGTTTTATTTCTTTTACTTTCGTTTATTGACCCCGGGGGTTTACACTCTGCGGTGCGCATTTCCGGTGACAAGACCAAAGGATTTGCGGGAAGCAGAAGAAAAACTATGACCAACAAACCGTACGTGAAGCGTTGGCTGACACCGGTTGCGCTACTCGTGGCCCTCGTGGCCGCCTCTGTTCTGCCGGCGTCCGCACAAGACATTCAGTACCGAGAAGATCCGGACGCGGCAAAACGGATGACGCTGCTCTTGAAGGACTGGGATCCGAAGCCCATGCTGCACGTACCCGCGCACGAGGTGCCGCGCGCGAAGTTCTACGTCATTGATGTGCACAATCACGTTAACGACGCCGGAGGAGTTCACGGCGCCGACGTCCCGCCAGCCGACGTGGTAAAAGGCATGGATCAAGCCAATGTCAGGAAAATCGTCATCCTGACGGGAATGTGGGGAGAAAAACTTCAGGGTGTGCTGGACAAGATGGTAAAGCCGTATCCCGACCGTTTCGTGGTCTTCGCTCAAATGGACTGGAGCAAGATCGACGATCCCAATTTCAGCGCGGAAATGGTGGCGCAGCTCGATGATGCGGTAAAGCGCGGCGCGCGGGGACTGAAGGTGCTGAAGGACTGGGGCCTGGCAGTAAAAGACAAGAGTGGAAAACTGGTTCCTATCGACGATCCGCGGATGGACCCGGTCTGGGAAGAGTGCGGGCGACTGGGAATACCCGTGGCGATTCATTCCACCGATCCAGAGGCTTTTTTTACACCGACCGACGCAAAGAACGAAAGGTATGAAGAGTTGATGCGGAATCCTTCCTGGAGTTTTTACGGAGGCGCATTCCCGTCAAAACAGACGCTGCTCGAAGAACGCAATCACATCGTCGCCAAGCATCCGAACACCACGTTTATGGCGTTGCACGTCGCGAACTGGCCGGAAAATCTGGACGCGGTATCCGATTGGCTCAGAAAATATCCGAATATGTACGTCGAATTAGGGGCGAGGCAAGCAGAACTGGGCCGGCAGCCGCGCCGAGCGGCGAAATTCTTCGCGGAGTTCCAGGACCGCGTTCTGTTCGGAACCGATTCGGAGCCCGTGCCGGAAGTGTATGCCAACTATTTCCGCTGGCTGGAGACCGCCGACGAATATTTTCCGTACTCGGGGTATCCGGGACAGGGGCGATGGATGATTTACGGAATGGAGTTGCCGGATTCCATTTTGGAGAAGGTCTACCACAAGAACGCCGAAAAGATTTTTGCGATGTATCACGGAGACAAGCGATGAACCGGCTTTTCCCAGGATCGAGCAGCGCGGTGGCGTTCTTGATCGCGACCACGGTGGGAACGGTTTTTTGCGGATGTAAGGCACAAGAGAAGAAACCGGAACCGGTATCGGTCGTCGAGGTACAGACCCTACCCGACGGAATTCATTTGAAGACGGGGCAAGCGGATTTTGTACTGGCCGCCAATGGCAATTTGTCGGGCCGCTTCAAGAACGGGACGCAATGGCTGACTCTCGATGAAGCATCGCCAAGTTCTGGAGTTGTCGTAACCAGCGGCAAGCAACCCCTCAACGATTTTGTGCGCGACCTGCAGCACCCTCAAATCCGGCCGGCGAATGGCAAGCTCGGCTCCCTCGGCAAACGAGTGGAGCTAACAGGTCACAGCGCGAGTAGTGGACTCGACGAAATCCTGACCGTCGAGGTGTATGACGACTTCCCTGCCCTGGCGTTGCTTTCGGCCACCTACAAAAATTCCGGTGACAAAGAAATCGCCCTGGATAAAGTGGCGTTGCAAAATCACACGTTGAACGCGTCTTTGGCCGACAGCAACGCGAAGCCTCACGAGATGTGGGCGTTTTTCGGCTCAAGCATCCGCTGGGGAAAAGATGACGTTTTGCCCATCCCGGCGAAGTTTTCGCAAGACAATCCCTTTGGCGCGCCCGTGGAAACGCACGACGACCTGGGCCGCGTAGGCGGAGGAGTACCGGTGGTTGCGTTCTGGACCCGCAACATGGGCTTGGCGATCGGGCATCTGGAAACGCTGCCGCTGGCGCTCTCGGTTCCGGTGCGAACAACAGCCGACGGGAAAGTGGACGCGGCCGTCGAGCTCCCGGCAAGCACTACGCTCAAGCCCAGTGAGAGCTTCTCAACGCCGAGAACATTCATGGCGCTTTTTCACGGCGACTACTACGAACCGCTGAGCACCTGGTCGCAAGCGGTAGAACGTGAAGGTTTGACGCGCCCGAAAAACAACGAGGAAAATTATGCTGTCAGCTGGTGCGGCTGGGGTTACGAATCCAACGTAACGCCAAAACAAATGACCGACACCATCCCCAAATTGAAGGAGCTGGGCATTCACTGGGCCACGCTTGACGATCGCTGGTTCGAGAATTACGGCGATTGGCAACCCCGCAACGATACTTTCGGAGGAACGTCGATCCAGCAAATGGTCAGTGATTTTCACAAGCAAGGCATAAAGGTCCAACTCTGGTGGCTGCCATTGGCGGTGGAGGATGGAAAGTTCAAATATGAGGATCACCAATACGTGGTCTCCGATGTCGTCAAGCAGCACCCCGACTGGCTGATCCTTGACGAAAAAGGGCAGCCTGCCAGGATGACGCGAAACCTGGCGACGCTTTGTCCCGCACTTCCCGAGGTCCGCGAATACTACAAGCAACTTACCGAGCGCTTCATCCGCGATTGGGATTTCGACGGGCACAAGCTCGACAACATTTACTCCGTTCCGCGTTGCTACAATCCCAAGCATCACCACAAATCGCCGCTCGACTCTGTCTACGCGATGGGCGAAGTGTACAAGACCATCTTTGAAACCACCCGCGCACTCAAAGCAGACAGTGTGACGCAAAGCTGCCCCTGTGGAACTCCGCCGAGCCTTGCCTGGTTGCGCTACATGGACCAGGCCGTGACCGCCGATCCGGTCGGCTCGGTGCAAGTACGCCGGCGCATTAAAATGTACAAAGCTCTGCTCGGCCCCAACGCCGCTATCTACGGAGATCACGTTGAACTGACCCGCATCACCGGAGCCAACACCGACAATGAGCAGGACGTTGGTGACGACTTCGCTTCGACGCTGGGGGCTGGCGGAGTTTTGGGAACGAAGTTCACGTGGCCGAACTATGGTCCGAAACTCCAAAACGTATACTTGAACACCTCGAAGGAAGCCCGCTGGAAGAAATGGATTGCGCTCTACAACGAAAAGATGCTCTCAAAGGGAAACTTTTTGGACTTGTATGTCTACGGGTACGACACGCCTGAGGCATACGCCATCGAAAAAGGGGGCGCGATGTACTATGCCTTCTACACGCCAGCTGCAAGCGACAAAGGCGACAAGACCGCAAAATGGACCGGCGACGTGGAATTGCGCGGACTAGGCGACAAGGCCTATCAAGTGACGAACTACGTCGATGGCAAGGACCTCGGAACCGTGACTGGCCCGACCGCCAAATTGCACGTCGATTTTACCGGCAGTTTGCTCTTGGAAGCAAAATAGCAAAAAGTTTTGCTGGAGCAAATCAGTCTTCCTGACGCCGCAAGAGTTAGGCCTGGAAAGGCAGAAACTTTCGGCCGCTCCATACACAACCAAACCAATATACAGAAGTTGCGAACGTCGTTGGTGTCCTTAAACTGCCGGGAAAACTAACCCGAGTGGAAGATCGAGGAACACCGCCGCGTGGTCCGTGCCATATTTTCAAGACGCGATTGCCGCTGCCATCCGAACCACTCGCCGGCTGCACTACGATCGACAACCGCATTCTTGGTACCGCTTCGCGATGGGCGACCAAAATGGGGCGGTCCAGGACGGCGTGCTGCTTGTAAGGTAAAAATCACAGATGGTACTAAGCATGAGTGTTACGGTAAACTCCACGACACCGATGGCCAACAGGAGGTGCTCATGATCGTCGCGGATCGATTGCGTGCGCTCAGGGAAGAAAAAAAACTATCGCAGGGAGACATTCAGGAACGCACCGGATTGCTTCGCTGTTATGTGTCTCGCGTAGAAAACGGCCACACCGTTCCCGCAGTGGAAACGCTTGAGAAGTTTGCGCGCGCGCTCGAGGTGCCGCTCTACGAGCTTCTCTACGAGGGCGACGAGCCTCCCCGGCGTCATCCGGCGCTCGAAGGCAAGGGAACCGGCGCCGGCAACTGGGGCGCGTCCGGCAAAGAAGCGCGCTTTCTGCGCCAATTGATAGGTCTTCTGTCGCGCATGGACGAAAAGGATCGGAAACTGCTACTGTTCGTGACCGCAAAAATGACGAAGGGCAAAGAATCGAAATAGGCGTCGCGACATCAACTGCCTCACGATGCCATCCCGCCGACGCGCACAATCTCCCCATTCGTCGATCCGCGCACGTAGCGTTCTAGCGCGAGAACGGGTACATCACCCAGCCAATCCCGATGCCGATCAGCAAGAACATCAGCAACGACCAGCCGATGTACTTCAAACGTTCCAGCGCCGGTCTTCGGCTCAAAAAACCGAATGCAATCGAAATCGCCAGCGCAAACAGAAGCATCGCCTGAAAATGACTGAGCTGGAGTTTCACGCGGGCCTCAGGCCTTCCGCCCACGTGCTGCTTCATAGGCGTGCAGCGCCGCGAGCAAATTCAGCACGCCGGCAGCGGCAAGGAATCGCGTGCCGTAATCGCCATCGGCGCGAGACACGTCCGGACCATCCGTCTCCAGCGATTTCGCAAGCAGATAGAAGGTTCCCGCGCCCAGGTCCGCGACGTATCCGAGCGCGGCGAAAGCGTCGCCACCTTCGGCGGTGAACAAATTGCCCCGCATGCCGGCGCCGATGATCACGAGTACTCCCACCGTCAGGAAGCACGCGATCGCTCTTCCCCACATTTTTTGCAAGGCGTGGCCGAGGCCGGGCAAGACCCAACCGGCGAGGCCCATGGCAAACGCCATGCCCTCGGATTTCGCCTGGTGCTCTGAAGGCTCAGCAGCAATTTGAGTTTCTTCCATCATTCTCCGGTCCGTTCCGGCAGCTTGTGCCGCAGCTTCTCTCTACGCCAAAAGCGGCAGGATTTCGTTCTGAACCGCACCCGTCACGCGTGCTTCGCGTTCTCCAATGTACACGTTCACTTCGGTGCGAATTCCGAATTCCGGCAGATAGATTCCCGGCTCGATCGACGTGCACGTTCGCGGAATCAGGTGCCGAACATCATGGGTCTCGAGCCCATCCATATTCGCGCCATTGCCGTGCACGGATTCGCCAATGCTGTGGCCGGTGCGGTGAAAAAAGTACTTTCCGTAGCCGGCCTTTTCGATGATGCTTCGCGCGACCTTGTCCACCTGCCAGCCTTGGAGCGGCTTTCCAGCGGCGGTGCTGGAAAGAATGAGGTCGACTGCTTTATCCCGCGCATCTCGTGCGATGCGAAAAATCTTCGCGTACTTTTCGGGAACCTTGGCGCCAAGAAAACCGATCCACGTAATGTCGTAGTAGACGCTGCCTGGCGCCGCCATCTTGCCCCAAACGTCGAGTAGCAGCAAATCGGCTTCACGAATCGCCGCCGACTTCCCTGCTGCGGGACCATAATGCGGATCGCTCGCGTTGGCGTTTACCGCGACGTCCGGGCCCTCTTCGCGCGTAATTCCCGCCGCAGCAAACTCTGCCCGAATCCATTGCTGCAGATCGTATTCGGTAAGGATTTTCTTCTCGCGCACGTGGGTGGCCGCTTGCTGAAACGCATCGCGCACGATTCGATCGATCGCTTTACCCGCCTGCAGATGCGATTCCAGCTGCTGCGGAGTCCAGCACGCTTCGTATTTCTGCACGAGGTCCGCGGAACTCACGACTCTAACGTCCGCGCCGCGCACCAGTTCCACGGTACCCGCATCCACCATCGCCACATACGGAATGGCAGCTTTTGGCGAATACTGCATGGCCACGGTCTTGGCCCGCCCGACGGTCTTTGCCAGATTCTTGCGCAGTTCTTCTTGGCCGGCGTAGTAGAACGTGTCGCCGGGAAGCGCCGCCAAAGATTCCGACTCGATCTTATGAACCAGTTTTCGCGGCTTGCCTTTTGCGGGCACAAAATAAAACCATCGCCTCGTGCGCATCGCGACGGGAAGCTTCAAAATGCGCTGCGCAATGGGGTCACGCCCGCGAAAATCGTAAAACAGCCAGCCGTCGAGCTTCGCAGCGCGCAAATCCTTTTGCATTTCCTGAATATCGACGCTCATGCGGCTGTCTGCCCTTCCCGTTTCCTTGTCGAGACGTCCGAAGCACCACCGGCACTCTTGTTTACTCTGAGCCTCGAAGGGCGTGTGCCCGGTGCACGAATCACGGAGGCTGACGATCCGTTCCGCGGCAGCAAACACCTACGCTTCGTGTAATGTCTAAGCTTCGTGCAACAACAACGCACGAACCTGCCGCTCCGGCACTCCCCGAATCTCGATGCGCTTGACGCGGCTGCGTTCGCCGCCGAGGATTCTAACAGCCGACTTGGGCGTTTTCAAAAGCTCCGCCAGATATTCGCGCAGCGCGGCATTCGCCCGATCCTCCACCGCTGGCGCTTGCAGTCGAACTTTCAGCGCCCCCGCAAGGACACCCGCGATTTCATCCCGACTGGCGCGCGGTTGCACGCGCACCTGAAAAATCACGGCCCCGTCGCGCGACGCAATCTCCAGGGCCTGCCCGCCGATGGTTTGCTTCTCTTGGGATTCGCTCACGCCGCCGCTCACCACCCACGTCCGTACTGCACCGGCCCAACGATCTTCACATCCAGCGCTTTAGCCGCCCGCCTCGGCCAATAAGGATCGCGCAAAAACTCCCGGGCAAGAAAAACCAGGTCAGCCTGCTCGGTAGCGAGAATGGTGTCGGCTTGCGCCGGATCGGTAATCATGCCCACCGCCCCGGTCGCGATGCCCGCCTCCCAACGAATCGCCTCGGCAAACGCAACCTGATACCCCGGCCCAACCGGAATCTTCGCATACGGCACCGCGCCACCGCTCGAAGCATCGATCAAATCGACGCCTAAGGGTTTCAGCCGCCGACTCAATTCGATCGTGTGCTTCAAGTCCCAACCGCCTTCCACCCAGTCAGTCGCCGACACGCGGCAAAACAAGGGTAGACTTGCCGGCCACACTTCGCGAATCGCCTTCGCCACTTCCAGCGCAAAACGAATCCGGTTGTCGAACGCGCCGCCGTACTGGTCGGTCCGCGAATTGCTCAACGGCGACAGAAATTCGTGAATCAAGTAGCCGTGCGCGGCGTGAATCTCGACCACCTGAAAACCCGCCGCCAGCGCTCGTTCCGCCGCTTTTCGGAAAGCCCCGACCACTTCATGAATCTCATCCGGATCGAGCGCTCGCGGCATCGGGTACGCCGCATCAAACGGCGTCGCGCTCGGCGCTACCGGCTGCCATCCGCCATCGGCAATCGATACTCCTTTGCCCCCGGCCGACGGCACCGCCGTACTCCCTTTGCGTCCGGCGTGGGCCAACTGCATACCCACTGCTGCGCCCTGCGCCTTCACGAACTCCGCAATCGGCCGCCACGACGCGACGTGGGCATCATTATAAATACCCGCATCCTCGGCCGAAATTCGCCCGCGCTCCTCCACCGCGCTCGCTTCGGTCATCACCAGACCCGCGCCGCCCACCGCCCGGCTCCCCAGGTGCACCATATGCCACGGCTGCGGGTGCCCGTCCTTGGCCGAGTACTCGCACATCGGCGACATCACGATCCGATTCTTGAACTCAATCTCTCGTATTCGAAACGGAGTAAACAACTTCATCCCGACGTCTCCCGGAAAAATAGACACTCACACCTTCGGCGCCGGCCTCTCCCCAAATAGCGCCGTCCCCACCCGCACTTCCGTCGCGCCTTCTTCAATGGCTACTTCAAAATCGTGCGACATGCCCATCGACAAAACCGGCAGCGCCAGTCCCAACTGCGTCGCCAACGCGTCGCGCAGTTCCCGCAAACGCCGAAAATACGGCCGCACCTGACCAGCATCGTCAAGAAACGGCGGAATGCACATCAACCCGCTTAGATGTAATCTGGGCAATCCGACTACTTTTTCTGCTAAGGCCGGGAGCTCCGCGGTCTTCACACCGCTTTTGGTTTCTTCCTCCGCCACGCGAACTTCGAGCAGCACGCGCAACTTCGCCGCGCCACCGGTCTGCTTCGGCGCGCGATCCAGCCGCTGCGCCAGCGAAAAATCATCCACCGAGTCCACGCAGTGAAACACTGCAGCAGCCCGCGCCGCCTTGTTGCTCTGCAAATGCCCGATCAAATGCCACTTCGCGTCCTCAAGATCGCCAAGCTCGCCGCGTTTTCCCTCCCACTCCTGCACCCGATTTTCGCCAAAATTCCGCAGCCCCGCCGCGTACGCCTCCCGAATCGCTGTCCCCGGATGCGTTTTCGATACTCCTATCAACGTGATCTCTTCGCTGCGACGCCCCGCGCGCGCCGCGGCCGCGACGATCCGCTCCCGAATCCTCGCTAGATTTTCGCGTACAGCCTCCACGCTCACGTTCGCCTCACCGACAGCCGCCTCCGTCGTTACCTCGTTACTTTATTACTTTTTTGCTTCCTTCCCTTTGTCCACGATATCACGCACTACGAGCCGGCCAGGATACCGGCGCTACCAGGTGCGAGGGCCACACGTTGCGGCACTTCCCGCGTGCGGGTAAACTGTTTGACAACGTGTTCACACCAGCGGGCAAACTCATCGCCATCGAAGGCATCGATGGCAGCGGCAAGCGCACCCAACTGGATCTTCTAGCGAAGGCTCTCACCGCCAGCGGCGTGCCGGTCCATTCAACAGGATTCCCTCACTACGAGTCCTGGTTCGGAAAAATGGTCGGCCAGTTCCTGAACGGCGACTTCGGCGCCCTCGACACCGTCGACCCACACTTCGCCGCCCTGCTTTACGCCGGCGACCGCTTTGAAGCCAAGCATGAACTCTCCGCCGCCCTCGACCAAGGCAAACTCATCCTCGCCGACCGCTACATCGCATCCAATCTGGCCCACCAAACTGCCCGCGTCCCGGTGGACATGCGCGACGACTTCATCGCCTGGATCGAGCACCTCGAATACAACATCTACGGTCTTCCTCGCGAACATCGCGTGGTCTACCTGCGCGTGCCGCCGGCGCAAGCGCAAGCGCTGGTAGCGAAAAAGTCGGCCCGCGGCTACACCTCCGCGAAACAGGACATCCAGGAAAGCAGCCTCGGCCATCTGGAAAATGCCGCAGCAATGTACGACATACTCTCTCAACGCCCGAACTGGACTACGATCGAATGTTTCGACCTCCAGCGCAGCGCCATGCGCACCCCGGAATCGATCGCGGCCGACCTCGTGGCGATCGTTGAACCGTTGCTCGGCACAAAATTAGTCAGCCACGCCGGAAAGGACGCGCGCTAACGTGGGCTTCTCCGAATTCCTCGGCAACCCGCGCCTGGTAGCCGCTCTTCGCGGCGCGCTGCGCAGCCAACGGGTCCCTCACGCCCTGCTCTTCACCGGCCCTCGCGGCGTAGGAAAATACACACTGGCCCGCTTGTTCGCGCAAGCCGCCAACTGCGAGCGCCTCCCCGACGACTTCTGCGGCGAATGCGAAACCTGCAAGCGCATCAGCTTGCTGGCCGAACCGCAAAAACTTATCGAGCAAGGCCTTGGCGAACGCGGCGAAAGCGCCGACGCCGCGACGGTCGAGCGCATGCCGCTGATCCTGCAATCGCACCCCGATGTCTGGGCAGTGGTCCCCGATCCCGTGCGTCTCAAGACTCCGGTGGCCCGCCCGATGATGCGCATCGGCCAGCTCCGCGCCGTGCAACGCGCCGCCTACTTCCAACCTATGGGCCGCCGCCGCGTCTTTATTCTGGATGGCGCCGAAACCATGAACTGGAATGTGGCCAACGTCTTTCTGAAAATTCTTGAGGAACCCCCCGGTTCGGCGACGCTGATCCTGACCGCTCCGTCGCCGCACGTTCTTCTGCCCACGATTGTCTCCCGATGCCTGCAGTTTCATTTTGCCCCGCTGCCGCAAACCGAAGTCGAAAAGATCCTTCAAGAGAAGACCGATCGCAAACCCGCCGACCGCAAACTCGCCGCGCAACTCTCTGAGGGGAGTCCCGGACTGGCCATGGAAATGGACGTCGAGCAAACCGTGCAGCGCCACCGCGACGCCTTGCGCATTCTCGATCGCACCGCGCGCGCCCAAGGTTTTGCCCAGCTGTTTGCCGACACCAGCGCCCTCGCCAAAGACCGCGATACTTCCTTTGACGACCAGCTTCAAGTCTTCTACGGTCTGCTCGGCGATCTTCTTGAAATAACCTCCGGCGCGAAACAACCCGTTCTGCGCAACCCGCATCTCTCTCGGGAACTACAGACCCTCAGCAAGGCAGTGGATACTCCCTGGGTAATGCGCGCGATCGCTGGATTCGATCAGCTACACTCCGGCTTGCGCCGCAACTTGAATCGACAACTGGGCCTCGACGCGCTGGCGGCCTCTCTGGCGTCAAATCCACCGCGCGCAAATCTCTGATGGCTATGACTCCAGCGTACCAATCAATTTCTCCGCACATTTCCAAGCCCAACTGTAACCCGGCGCGTTTTGTATGCATCATACGAGAGAAGCCACCCCTACTAGTAAGGAGCAGTCATGGTGAACCGCAGGATGTTTCGTCCTGGCTTTGCGGACGTGAAGGAACAAATGCCTCCTAGGCCGCAGCACGGGAACAATGGCCCCGCGCCGAGCAAAAAGCCTGCTCCGCCGGAGTTGACGCACGCCGAGAATTTCTATTGGGTCAAGCAGATGCAGGCCCGTACGCCGATGGCGATCGTGCTGGATAACGGCGAAACCCTTCGCGGGACGGTCGAGTGGTACGACCGCGACTGCATCAAGCTCACCCGCCAAGGCGCCCCAAACCTGCTCATCTTCAAGCGCGTGATCAAGTACGTCCACAAAGACGGTGAAGACTCCGCAAACGGCGGCGACGAGTAGCAACCGACGCATAGGGCAGTTAAGCTAAAATCTCAACGCTTCAAAATTTTGGCGCCAAACTTAAATCTCACCCCGACCTTGTAGGGGCACGGCACGGTTGTGCCCCCAACGCCCGGGCCCCAAATCCGCAGCTCTCCCCCCGAAGCTTCTCTGGCGCCCATGTCACGTTTTCCCCGTCTCCCGCGTCTAACCGAGCACCCAGGCCGGCGCAGAAGCTAGCCCGCGCCAACTACGGACTCACGAAGGTGGAACCGCCGTCGTGCCGGAAACCGGCCGTCGTGCCGAAAAACCTGTCATCCTGAGCCTATCCGGTGAGGACGGGCGCCCTGGGATTCCGGCCCGGTCGGAAACCGCTCCGGTTAGCAAGATGTCAAATAGAATGCGAAACTATTGCACCCCGCGTACCACGGCCAACAAAGGAACCGGCACCCAGCCATGCGCATCGGCATAACCTGCTATCCCACCTACGGCGGCTCCGGCGTCGTGGCCACGGAGCTCGGCCAGGAACTGGCCGCCCGCGGCCACGACATCCATTTCATTAGCTACGCCCCACCGATTCGGATGAATCCGAATGACCCCCACATCCACTTCCACGAAGTCGAAGTAGCCTCCTACCCGCTCTTTGACCACCCCCCATACACGCTGGCCTTAGCGACAAAAATGCTCGAGGTGTTCGAGGCCGAGTCGCTGGACGTCCTCCACGTCCATTACGCCATTCCGCATTCGGTAAGCGCCATGCTAGCTCGCTCAATGGCCGCACCGCGTCGCCTGCCGTTTGTCACGACGCTGCACGGCACCGACATCACCCTGGTTGGCAGCAACCGCAGCTATCTTCCCATCACGCGTTTTTCGATTGAGCAAAGCGACGGAGTAACCGCCATCTCCGACTACCTGCTGAAGCAAACCCTCAAGGAATTCGACATCAAGCGCCCCATCGAGGTCATCCCCAACTTCGTCAACTGCGACCTCTACACCCGCACACCTAACGAAGCGCAGCGGGCCCAGTGGGCGCCCAACGGCGAGCCCATCCTCATGCACCTCTCTAATTTCCGTCCGGTGAAGTGCGTCACCGATGTCGTCGAAATCTTCGCCATGGTCCGCGCCAAGATGCCCGCCAAGCTGCTCCTCATCGGCGATGGCCCCGACCGCGGCGCCGCCGAGTACTTGGTGCGCAAGAAGCGCCTGCAAAAAGATGTCTTCTTCCTGGGAAAGCAAAACGCCGTCTACGAAAAATTAAGCTCCGCCGACCTGTTCCTGCTTCCCTCGCAACTCGAATCGTTCGGCCTGGCCGCTCTGGAGGCGATGGCCTGCGAAGTCCCGGTGATCGCCACCAATGTAGGCGGCCTTCCGGAGGTGGTCCAACAGGGAGTGGATGGCTATTTAGTGGAACCCGGCGACGTGAAAGAAGCCAGCCGCTACGCCCTGGAAATTTTGTCGCGCGCCGACCGTGGCCGCGAAATGGGCCACCAAGCGCGTATCGACGCCAAATCCAAATTCTGCGCTAACGACGTAATCCCCCGCTACGAGGAATACTACCGCCGCGTCCTATCGGAATCCCGCGCCGCCCGCGCGTGATTTAGCCGGGCAAGAGGCCGCCGGCACCCATTTGGCGAATTTGCTTTCCACCGTAGCGCAACCTTTTGGATGAACCTGCAACGCGCTACGCCTTGGAGGTTGGTGAGGACGAGATTGTTGCGAGTCGAGCGTGACGTACTGCTACTGCGAGTCTCGTTGCTTGCTCGAAAGGGCTTTCCTCGAATGATTCTCGACTAGGCACTTCAGACTCTCTCACATCGCGCCGCCGCGCAGCTTCGCCGCGCAGCCAACGAACGGTATCCGCTCCGCAACCAATTCATCATTCCGGGAATTGCTGCCAGCCAAACCAACGGCCGAGCCCACCAAATCTCCCTCGCCAGCGCCACGCCCGCATCGGCTCCTCCGCACTGGCGACCGTCCGCCAGCAACACGCGCATCTCGCGCATCAACTCGGCCTTCGACAAACCCAGCAGAGCGCCTACCCGCACGTCCTGTAGAGGCGCTACCGCCAGGCCGCGGCGGTGCAAAATGGGCGCCAGCCACCGCGCGATACGCGTGCAAAATCGGCACTCCGCGTCGAAGAACAGCCACCCTCGCGCGTGCCGCCCTTTCCCGTCGGTAAATTCCGATGCCAGCGAAATCATTTTTGTGTTCCTGTCATTTCTACGCCGCCTGCTTCTTGGTCGGCGTTTTTCCCATTTCGTGTCACCGTCGTTTGGCGTCCCGCACCCTGCTGGCATCTTGCTGCACTGGGCGCAGCAGCGCTGCGCCCCACATCGACCGGGCGCGGAGGCGTCTGCGGCGCTAGCCGGATGCGGCTTTTTTCCCGATCAGCGTTATTACTTTCCCGCGCAACTTCACGACGCCTTTCAATGCGCCCACCGGCATTCGCAAGATTTCCTCGAACAATCCGGTCATTGCCGTCAAAAACTCCAACATGCTCTCCAACCGCTCTCGGGCATACGCGTCCCCCTGCGGGTTGGCCTTCAACTCCGCCACACACTCGCTGATGGCCTTAAGCGTCGGATCGATCTCACGCCGCTTGCGCTCTTCCGACACAATGCGAAAAATCTCCCAGACATCCTTGATAGACTCGAAATGATCGCGGCGGTCGCCCAAGATGTGCACTGCGCGCACAATCCCCCACCCCTGCAATTCCCGCAGACTGGTGCTCACGTTTGACCGCGCCACCGCTAGGGTTGTAGCAATCTCATCCGCGGGCACCGGCTTCGGCGACAAGAACAGCAGCGCATGCACCTGCGCGACGGTGCGGTTGATCCCCCAGCGCGTGCCCATCTCGCCCCAATGCAGAATAAATTTCTGTGCCACCGGGGTAAGCGCGCTTTTGGTCGTTTCACTCATGTGTTTGTCCTGGTTTGCTGGGCAAAGCTGGTCCAGCAGCAATTTCTGTTATTTCTGTCATTACAGAATATACTGCAGATGCAGCTCCCTGTCAATCTTGGCCTGCGATTGCCTTTTTATTCCTTGGACGGGTGCACCTAGGAGACACCAGAATACGCGCCCTCGGAGAACAGCGGCGCGAGCCGATCGCGATCCGTTTGCGCTTTCAGAGTAAACGGCCGGCCGCCGCTACAACGCAAACGCACCCATCGTGAAGGAGTGGATCCATCGTTTGATCCGAGCGTTTCCCATCCTAGCGCTCGCTTGTGGGGTCGTGTGCGTTAAACTATAGGCCGAGCAAGTTCTCTAAAACCCGCAAGGACGGCGACAACCACAGCCATGACCCAGGAAAAATGGACCGCAGTTGACAAGTACTTCGACAAAATCTTTGTGCCGCCCGACCCAGCACTCGAGAACGCCATCGCGGCCAGTACCGCAGCCGGACTTCCGGCCATCGCCGTGTCCCCCACGCAGGGCAAGTTACTGTTTCTGCTGGCGCAAATGCAGTCGGCGCGAAACATTCTGGAAATTGGGACGCTGGGCGGCTACAGCACGATTTGGCTGGCACGAGCTTTGCCATCGGGCGGCCGCCTGATTACATTGGAATTCGATCCCAAACACGCGAAAGTCGCCACCGCTAATATCGCTCACGCGGGACTGAGCCAAGTGGTGGAAGTGCGCGTCGGCCCGGCGCTGGACGCTCTGCCGCAGGTCGCCGCCGAGGGCCGCGGGCCATTCGATTTCATCTTCATCGACGCCGACAAGGAGAACAACGCGCCCTACTTCGACTGGTCGCTGAAGCTTTCCCGCCCTGGCACGGTGATTATCGTGGACAACGTAGTGCGCGACGGGGCGGTGGTTGATCTCGCTAACCAGGAACCCGCCATTGTCGGAATTCGTCGCTTGAATGAGCGGTTGGCGGCTGAACCGCGCGTCGGAGCGACTGCCATCCAGACGGTTGGAAGCAAAGGGTATGACGGCTTCACGTTGATCCGGGTCTTGAGCTGACAGGGTGCGGGCCGAGCGGAATCCAGAATTCGACGGGCTAAAATTGGGCTAAGTGACGGATTTCATGGGTTGTTGGCGAAGCATGGACGGATGTGTCGGTTCATGCTTCGTTTTTCGACGGCTTCGTTTTTCAAAACCTCGTTGGGGTGGCTAAGGTCGTACAGGTCGCCTAGCGGGTAGCGCTTCCGCTGACCGGTTGCATGGTGGAGATCAGCTCGGGGATGTTGATGCGGATCAGCGTGCCGTCGCCTGGATGGCTCTCGATTTCGAGCCGGAAGTCGGTTCCGTAGAGCACGCGCAGACGCTCGCGCACATTGCTCAAGCCGATGCCCTCAACATAGACGTGCGGCATCTTCTCTTCCGAGATGCCGACGCCGTTGTCTTCGATCTCGATGTGCAGGCGGCCGTCGCGGTTGGTGGTGCGCAGCTGGATGCGGCCGCCCTCCAGCTTCGACGCCAAGCCGTGCTTCAGGCAATTCTCGACGATGGGCTGAAGCAGCATGCTGGGGACGAAGGCCTCCAGGGCGTCGTCTTCGATCTGCCGGGTGAACTCGAGGTTGTCGCGTCCGAACCGGGCGACTTCGATGTCGAGGTAGTCGTCGATAAAATCCAATTCTTCTTTTAACGGCACAAACGTCTCGTGCTTGCGCAGCAGCCGCCGCAGAATATTGCTCAGCTTCAAGACGACTCCGCGCGCCATGTCCGGATCGAAGCGGATCAACGACGAAACGGTATTGAGCGTGTTAAAAAGAAAGTGCGGATTAATCTGGCTCGAAAGCGCGTCCATGCGCGCCTTGAGCAGCAGCTGCTGGTGGCGCTCCAGGTTCATTTCGATGCGCGTGTTGTTCCAAATTTTCAGCGGGGCCGCAACCGACATTACCGTGGCCAGCACGGAAAGCATCAGCCACCAGTTCCAGTGTGGATCGATGGCGAACAGCCACTTCGGCTTGGTGGCGAGAACCAACACCACCCGCCCGAGTTCCAGGCCGACGCAAGCCAGCAAAGGAAGCAGTTCCCACGACATCTTGGCTTGCCGCACCAGCCGCAACAGGTCTCGCGGAATATTCAGAAACGTGAACGGGCCAAAGTTCCAGAGGTCTTCTTTGTTGGGAATCGCCTGGCGCATCAAGCCACCGAGCAGCCCCGCCGTAGCCGCCGCCGGCATGCCCAGCCACTCATGGCCCATCAGCGCCGGAATGGTGATGATGGCGCCGCCGATGGGCCCCACAACGCGGCCACCGAGCAAGCCCATCAAAAACGCGCCTTCCACGGAAAGGTCCGCGAACCGGTACGGAAACCCGACCAATCGCAAGGCCACTCCGACGACCAGCGGCGGCGTCATGAACAACATCAACTTGAGCTTCTGATCCGGGTCGCGCTCTTCGGTGAACAGTACCCGGCGAAAGGTGTTCCACCGCGCCAACAATGCCGCGAACGACGCCGCCACGCCCACCTTCAGCAAGAGCGTGAACAACAAAGCGGAAATGGAGGTATCGGTCATGGCGTTGCGCCGCCCCGCATTGGAAGCTACGGCAAGTTGTCCCCCGCTTGGGGCGGCTATGCCGCTAACGCTAGCCAATCCACTGCTCGATGTAAAGCGTCCCGGAGATGTAAAGCCTTCGTAAAATGTGCATCGAAACGGCGTGCAGCGCATCAAACCGAACCTAGCAAGGGCTATAGTCGAAGATCATGGCACTCCTGTTAAACTCGTTGTCGCTGATGAACGCTTCCACTCGACGCAAAACGTCTCCAAACAACGGGCGGCTTCCCGTGCACAGCGTGGCGCACGCCGAACTGCCGACGCGTTACGGCCGTTTCACGATTTACGGCTTTGAAGGCCGAGGCCCGCAGGAAGAGGCGGTGGCGCTGGTCCGCGGCAACCTCAATGGAAAAACGGCGCCGCTCGTGCGCGTGCACTCGCAATGCCTGACCGGTGACGTTCTGGCTTCGCTGCGCTGTGATTGCCGCGCGCAGCTGGAATTGTCGCTGAAAAAAATCGGCCAGGCGTCGTCCGGCATTCTGCTCTACCTGCCGCAGGAAGGCCGCGGTATTGGCCTGATGAACAAGCTGCGCGCGTACCAACTGCAAGACGGCGGGATGGACACGGTCGAAGCCAATCAAGAGTTGGGATTTGCGGCCGACGCTCGCGATTATGATTTCTCCGCGCAGATTCTGAAGCAACTGGGCGCGAAGAAAATCCGCCTACTCTCGAACAATCCGGAGAAAGTTCGCCAACTGGAAAACGCCGGTATTCGCGTGGTCGAGCGAGTTCCCTGCCAGCCGCGCATATCGAAAACGTCGCGCTCGTACCTGCAAACCAAGAAAAAGAAGATGGGGCACATTCTCGACGGTCTCTGAGCTAGCATAGCGCCGCTTCGCGCCGTTTCCCCCGTGGAGGACGCACCCATGACGCGCACCATCGAGCAGCACGCCGGCTTTCGCGCTCCGGTCAAAACCGTCTTCGATCTCTACATCGATTCCAAGAAACACACCGCCGCCACCGGAGCCCCCGCGAAGTTGGCGCGTAAAGCCGGAGGCGCGTGGTACGCGCACGGCGGCGCGATTCACGGCACGACCCTGCTCATCATTCCCGGCAAGCTGATCGTGCAATCCTGGCGGGCGAAACACTGGAAAAAGGAAGAGATTTCGACGCTGATTCTGCACTTCGGCAAAGCACCAGGGGGCGGCACGCACATCCATCTGGTTCATGCAGGCGTGCCACAGCACGACCAGAAAGGTGTCCGCCAAGGCTGGCCAAACTATTACTGGAAGCCCTGGAAGAAATATCTCGCGTCGAAGACGTAAGATGTTGTGGCATCGACGACCACTGACCGGCAGCTTACGCGCGTCGCAGACTCGGTTCGCTGCAAGTAGAGGAAATTGTTCTAGAGGGAGGCCTTGTGACACACCCTTGCTCCGATACCGATGTCATAGAAACAAAGAGCGCACTTGTGGTCGATTCGGGTTCCGAGATCGACGAACTACTCACCAGCGTTCTGACCGCAGAAGGCTGGGACATCGAACACATCGCCGACAATCAAGAGCTTCTCTCCCACGCCGGGGAAAATCCGGCCGACCTAATCATCACCAGCCGAAAAACCCGCGGCCGCGAAGACATTGAGCTTTTGCACAAGATCCGACGCGTGCGCCCTCACGTCCGCTTGATTATCCTGGTGGACGAATGGACGCCTGGCGATGTTATCGCCGCCATGCGCGAAGGCGCCTTCAGCTATTTCTCCGCTCCGTTTGACCGGGCCGCTCTGGTGGACATGGTGCGCGCGGCCATGGCCGCGCCCTGTTGGGACGACGGGATCGAAATCCTCTCGGCGACACCGGCGTGGATTCGATTGACGGCGCGGTGCGACGTTGCCACCGCTAATCGTCTGGTCCAGTTCCTGCACGGCGTCAGGGACCCAAGCATTCCCGAAGCGGACCTGGAGGACGTGATCTCCGCGTTCCGGGAAATTCTGCTGAACGCGATCGAGCACGGCGCGCATTTTGATCCCACCCAGCACGTGGAAATCTCCTTCATTCGCTCTCGGCGGGCGATAACCTGCCGCGTCAGGGACCCGGGCCAGGGCTTTTCCCTGGAGGAAATCCGTCACGCCGCCAAAGACACTTCGCCCGAGGACCTGCTTCGCCACGTAGCGGTGCGCGAAGACCAGGGCTTGCGGCCGGGCGGCTTCGGGGTGTTGATGGCAAAAAAGCTGGTCGATGAACTCATATACAACGAGAAAGGAAACGACGTAGTCCTCATCAAGTATCTTGATCGCCCGGCGTCGCGCGTCGCGTAGTATTCCGGCCATCAGCGGAGGAGCCGACGCGAACGTAGAAAGATTTTCGGAGACGCCCGCAAACTCGCCAACCGTCGGGGCGTCCAACTCTCTCCTATACAACTTAGGGGAGATCATGTACGCTTCCCAAAGTTACTTAGGAGAGCGGCGTGGCCCGTCGAGAGCGACTCGTTCCGGGCACGCTCGCTTTTTTGATCCGGAAAGCCGTGTCGCTCGGGCCGGTGCAGCGAACCGCGCTGCCCGCGACTTCGCAGGAGGGTTGAAATGTTTTCGGGACTTCGCTCGTTCTGGCACAGCATCTGGAATCGCTCCGTGTTCGAGTTCGACATGGACGACGAGATGCGCTTCCACATGGAAAGTCGCGAGGACCAACTCGTACGTTCCGGCCTTTCCCGCGAACAGGCCGCGCGGCGCGCACGGATCGAATTCGGAAGCACGGAGAATTACCAGGAGCAGTGCCGGGAGTCGCGCGGCGGGCGTTGGCTCGATGATCTCGCGCAAGATCTTCGCTATGGCGCCCGCAGCCTCAGGAAGAGTCCTGGGTTGATGCTCGTGGCCGTGCTCACCCTGTCGGTCGGCGTGGGGGCAAGTTGCCTGCTGTTCAACATGCTGCAGCAGTGGGTGATTCGGTCGGTCTCCTTTCCCGATCCACAACGCCTGGCCGTGGTTTGGAAGGTAGACAGCAAGAAGGGTTGGCTTGCCGGCGCGTCAGCGCTGGATTTTCTCGACTGGCAGCAACAGAACCAGGTTTTTGCGAATTTGTCCGCTTGGTGGCCGCAAGAGTTCAACGTGACCGGCGGCGACACGCCGGAGCGCATTCACGGCGCGCGCGTCAGTGCGAATTTCCTTCGAACTCTGGGCGTCGTTCCCGTCCAAGGCCGGGACTTTGCTACCGGCGAAGACCGCCCGGGGGCAGCCCGCGTGGCGGTGATCAGCTACGGACTCTGGCGGGAGCGCTTCCAGTCCAACCCCAATTCCAAAACGATTCAATTGGATGGCGAGCCCTACACCGTCGTAGGCGTGGTGCCGGAGGATTTTCATTTTACATTGATGGGCCGCGCCAATATCTGGGTGCCGCTGGTGTTCACGGAAAAAGAGCGAGCCGACCGCGCCGCCGGCTGGCTGAACGTGATCGGACGCCGAAAGCCTGGAGTGGCAGCCTCGGCGATCGAGCCGGCGATGAACATCATCGCTCACAACCTCGAAAAGCAGTATCCGGAAACCAACACCAACTCGGGCATTCTGGTCAATCGTCTTTCCGAAGAGATCGGCAAGCACGTAGGGAATCAGGCGGTCTACACGGGCTTCGTTGTAGCCATCTGCATTGCGTTGATCGCATGCTCGAACCTGGCCGGCATTTTTCTTGCTCGGGCCCTGACCCGCCGGAGAGAAATGTCGTTGCGGCTGGCCTTGGGAGCAACACGAAGCCGGCTGGCGCGGCAATTTCTTGCTGAAAATTCCCTGTTGATCCCCGCGTCCATCGCTGCAGGCTTGTGGGTGGCCAGCGTTGCCGGAAACTGGATTGCGACGGCGATTCCCTACGAGAACCGCGGCTATTTGCCCAACTACGGCCGCATCTACCTGGGGGGCGCGACGCTTGCTTATGCGGTCGGTGTCGCGGCGGTCAGCGTGCTACTTTTCTCGATCTCGCCCGTGCTGGAAGGATATCGGCTGAACCTCACCAAGGCGATGAAGGAGTCGGGAGCGGCGGGTTCGGCAACCGGGACCAGCCAGCGACTCCGCAAGGGGCTGGTGATCTGCCAGATCGTGCTGGCGCTGAATGTGCTCGTGCCGGCTGCGCTGACGGCGAAATCGCTGTCGCTCCTGCTGCACGCAGACCCCGGCTTCCGCCCCGATCACTTGCTGACGGCACAGATGACCCTGCCGGTCGCTAGGTATTCCGGCAAGGCACAGCAACTGGCCTTCTACGAACAGTTGCTTGCGCGACTAAGGGCTGTTCCGCAAGTAGAGTCGGTGGCAGCCAGCGGGCATATCCCGTTCGGCCATAGCGCGAACTGGGTTGCGTTTTGGATTGACGGACGACCCGAACCAGCGCCGGGCGATGTCCCCGAAGCTTTGGCGACAGCGGCAACCCCTGGATATGCTTCGACGCTGGGGCTTTCTCTGCTGCGCGGGCGTTTTATTTCCGAACAGGATGGCCCGGACACTCTGCCGGTCGTAGTAGTCAGTCAAACCTTGGCAAAGCGCTTTTTTGAACGCGCGGAGGCGCTGGGGCACAAGCTGCGCCTGGGACGGGACGATCCCCGGTGGTACACCATCGTAGGAATCGTGAAAGACGTCAAATTCTACAACCTGGGTGACACCCCGATGAGTCAAACCTACGCGGCCTACGCGCAGTCCGCGGGTACTTCCATGGCGGTCGTGCTGCGCACCAGGACCGAACCCGCGGCGCTGTCTTCGGCGTTGCAGAGTACGGTGTGGTCACTGGACAAAGAGCAGCCACTGTCGGGAGTGGAGAGTCTGGAAAAACGCATCGCCGACGAGGAAGCGCCGATCCAAATCTTCACGCACTTTGCAAGTTATTTTGCGCTCGTGGCGCTGTTTCTCGCGGGCATCGGCATTTACGGAGTGATGGCATATCTGGTGGAAAGCCGCACACGGGAAATCGGTATTCGCGTGGCCTGCGGCGCGGATCGCCGGAGTGTTTTGTGGCTCGTGCTCAGCGGCAGCATGAGGCTTGTGCTGATCGGAGTTTCCGTTGGTCTGCTGGGGGCGTGGGGCGTGGCACGGCTGTTGATGAGCCAACTCCCTGGAGTGACCGCCAATGACGTGGACGCGTACGCTGTGGCCGTCGCAGTGATGTGCGGCGCGGTTTTGTTGGCCAGCTTTGCTCCGGTTCGGCGTGCGACGCAGGTGGATCCGCTGACCGTGCTACGCTGCGAATAGGAACTGCGCATCGCCGTTTGCGCGGAACGAACTCCGTGCGAGACCTCCGTACCCACGAAATCTATGCTGCGGGAGTTGCCGTTGCCGTGAGCTGGCAGTCTGGACCGTTCCCGCCGTAGGAAGCTACCCGCCGCCGACGAATTGAACGATCTCGTAGCGGTCGCCCGGTTCGATTTGCGTCTCGGTCCATTTGTGGCGCGGCAGGATTTCCAGATTTCGCTCGACGGCCACGCGGCCGCCGTCTAGCCCCAGGTCGCGCAAGAGATCGATCACTGTCGCGCCTGCAACCGCGCCGCGCGTCTCGCCATTTACAGATATCGTCGGTTCCATTTCCATCATCCTACCGCCGGTGTCTTTGGCTTTGCACGCAACTGAAATCGCAATTGCCCGCGAGCCTCGCCGGAAACGGCTTCGATCACCAAGGCTGCGTCTTCCGCGGCAAGTCGCGGCATCTCGAATTCAAGATGCGCGTGGCCATCGGCGGACGCCGCCGTAGTCACCTCCGTCAGTTCGGCGGCGCCTGCGACCCGCGCGGTGATGCGCGCGCCACTTGCCGGAGAGCCGCCGTCTTTGTGCCGCGCCACCAAATATAAAGTCGCGTGTTTTCCGGTCAGCCAGGTTCTCGGATTCAACATCTCGACCGCGATTACCTTTGTCTGTGCCACGACGGGAGCCGGGCTGGCCGCGGCGTGAAATCTCGCCGCATCGTTCAGAATCGCGGCCGACGCTGACGGCGCGGCGCCGCTCGTAGTCCGCGGCGGAGGCAAGGGAGGCGCCTCGATTTTCAGCGCGCCCGACCGCAATTCCTCGACCATGGTGTGATGCTGATCATCCAGCCGGATCTTGAGCGCCTGCTCGCGGTCCGCGTCGAGCGGCAGCAAATCCAGGTACTTGGTGGTCCGTCGATGCAGCACGCGCCCGCGGCAGTGCACCGTCGTATCCAGCACGGCGCTCGCAATCCCGCGGTCCTCGGTCTGCACGTGGAATACTGTTCCATCCACGGTAACGTTTGTGTTGTGACCGAACAGCATGCGTTGACGCACCTCAACCTGGACGCCAGGAATTGTATCCCGCAGAATTTTTTCGCCGCCGCATTGACCCGGCGGCGCTTGACTCGTTATTATAGCGCGACGCCCATGAGTGAATCAGGTCTACATGCGTACGCTCCGCTTCTCGTACACCTCATCATCGCGGTGGTGCTCGCCAGCGCTTTGACGGCGGCTTCTATCCTGGTCGGGTGGAAGCGTCCGAATCGCGCCAAGCAGCAAGCCTACGAATGCGGCGTGGAGCCCATCGGCGACGCCCGCGAGCCCTTTTCGGTAAAATTCTATCTTGTCGCGATGGTCTTTATTTTGTTCGATGTGGAAGCGATCTTCTTGTACCCTTGGGCCTACATTTACCGAGACATGTTCAAGATTTCACACAGCTTTGGAGTCTACGGCTTCGTGGAGATGCTCATTTATATCGCCATCCTCCTGGTCGGATACATCTATCTGTGGAAAAAAGGCGCGTTCGACTGGCATCACTAGTCGGCGCAAAGCGGGGTTTCGGAGCCAGTGACGGAAAGCGGCAGTCAGAATACTAATGTTGTAGTCGCCGGGTTGCGGTCGTGGAGCGCCAACGCGATCGAGGAAGTAATCGAATTCCGCGGTGAGACGACGGTCGTGGTCGCTCGAAAGAATCTGCGAAACGTCGCCGAACGTTGTCGCGACGAACACGGCCTGCAGTTTAACCTCCTTAGCGACGCCACGTGCCTCGACCGTTTCCCGATGGAACCTCGCTACGAGTTGCAATATCACTTGGTTTCCATCCCCCTGCGCCAAAAGGTCCGCATCCGGGTCCGCTTGTACGGCAATGATCCCGTCGTCGATTCCATGGTTGCCGTTTGGCCGGGCGCAAATTGGTTGGAGCGCGAGATTTTTGATCTGTTTGGGATTCAGTTCACCGGACACCCTGATCTCCGCCGCATTCTACTTCCCGATGATTGGGAAGGCTATCCGCTGCGCAAGGACTTTCCCGTTGAAGGCTACCGTGACATTCCGGCGATCGCGACCCGCTATACCAGGAGTCGCCCATGAGCACGACAGGAATTTCTCTGGGCAGCACCACGGTCGAAACCGCTACAGGCCGGGCCAGAACGATGGTCCTCAACATGGGGCCGCAGCACCCTTCCACGCACGGGGTGCTGCGCATCGTGTTGGAACTGGACGGTGAAACCGTTCTCAAAGCCGTTCCTGATCTAGGCTATCTGCACACCGGCATCGAAAAATCATGCGAAGACAAGACCTATTCCCAGGCCATCACGCTGACCGACCGGATGGATTACCTGAATCCACTGGGCAACAATCTTGTCTATTGTCTGGCAGTTGAAAAACTACTCGGTTTGCAAGTCCCCAAGAGGGCGCAATATTTCCGTATTTTGATGGTCGAGCTGCAGCGGATTTCCTCGCACCTGGTCTGGCTGGGCACTCACGCAATCGACATGGGCGCAATGTCGGTTTTCTTGTACTGCTTTCGCGAGCGCGAAGAAATCCTGAAAATTTTCGAGTTCGTCGCCGGGCAGCGCATGATGACCAGCTACATCCGCATCGGCGGGCTGGCTCTCGAACCGCCGACGGGCTGGGTCGAACGCGTCGAGAAATTTCTGAAGATGATGCCCAGCCGCATCGACGAATACGAACAACTGTTGACCGGGAATCGCATCTGGCTCGGGCGCCTCAAGGGCGTGGGCGTCATTTCCGCCGAAGACGCGGTGGCCTACAGCATGACCGGGCCGACGCTGCGCGCGGCCGGCCTCGCGTACGACAATCGCAAGATGTTCCCGTATTCGAGCTATGAAGACTTTGCGTTCGACGTACCCACGCGCACCGAGTCCGACTGTTTTGCGCGCTACATCGTTCGGGTAGCGGAAATGCGCGAAAGCCTGAAGATTATTCGCCAGGTGATCGACAAGATTCCTGCCGAGGGACCGATTCGCACCGAAGCCCCAGGCATCGTGCCGCCAAGCCGCGAAAAAATGAAGACCGAGATGGAAGCGCTCATCTATCACTTCAAGATTTTCACCGAAGGTTTTGCTCCGCCCCCGGGCGAAGCGTTTGCGACCGTGGAGTCTCCTCGCGGCGAACTGGGCTGCTTCATCGCCAGCGACGGTTCACCGAAACCTTTGCGCTGCCACTTCCGCTCCCCGTCGTTCATTAATTTGCAGGCTCTGCCAAAACTGGTGGAGGGCCAGCTGATTTCCGACGTCATCGCTTGCATCGGAACGATCGATATCGTCCTGGGAGACGTCGACCGGTGAGCAGACTTTCAACTTGTTTGAGCAAAACTTCCAGTGGTTGTGGTCCTGAGCGGAGCGAAGGATCTGAACCGCTGGGACTGGCGACAACTTTAACGCTGAAACCGTTCGGCTATCCTCGTCAGATAGTCTCGGGATGACCATTAGCCAAGTTTGGTGGCTCGGCGCGACGCGATTCAACAGGCACGGCGGTTCGGCACGAGAATTACTGGGTCGGCACCAACATGGGGACCATGGAACTTTCGCCACAACTCACCAAGCGCTTTGAGACGCTGCAAAACCGCTATCCGGTCAAGCGCAGCGCACTCATCCCGATGCTGCTGTATGCCCAGGACGAATACGGCCACATCAGCGACGAGATGATCGCGGAGATCGCCCGCCGGCTGGAACTCCACACCGTGCAGGTGGAAGAAACGCTCGAGTATTACTCGATGCTCCACCGCAAGCCCATGGGCAAGCACCACGTGCAAATCTGCACCAATGTCGCTTGCATGCTCCGCGGCGGCACCGAACTTCTGGAAGCCGCGAAAAAGCGCCTCGAAATCGGCCACAAGCAGACCACCGCCGACGGCGTCTTCTCCCTGGAAGAAGTTGAGTGCATTGGAGCCTGCACCGGCGCTCCCGCGTTGCAAGTGAACTACGATTTCTTTGAAAACGTCACACCGCTCAAATTCGACCGCCTGATCGAGGATCTCGACGCCGGCCGCAAGACCACGCCGGAACCTGTCACCGCCGGCGCCCTGCACCCACGCGACAAAGCCGAGACTCCGGTCATCAGCCGCCGTTGGGGCATCAAGGACTCCCACAAGATCGACGTCTACCTTCAGCACGACGGCTACAAAGCGCTGGAGAAGGCCCTGCGCGAAATGACTCCGGCAACGATCATCGACGAAGTCAAGAAATCGAATCTTCGCGGGCGCGGCGGCGCGGGCTTCCCCACCGGCATGAAGTGGTCGTTTGTTCCCAAAGATTCGCCGAAGCCCAAATACGTAATCTGCAACGCCGACGAGTCCGAGCCCGGCACCTGCAAAGATCGCCCGCTGATGGAAATGGACCCGCACCAGATGATCGAGGGCATCACCATCGCCGGACGCGCCATCGGCGCGAAAATGGGTTTCATCTACATCCGCGGCGAGTATCGTTACGTGCTCGATATCGTGCAAACCGCGCTTGACGAGTCCTATGCGCGCAATTACCTCGGCAAAAATATCCTGGGCTCCGGGTTCGACTTCGATCTCATCGTCCACACCGGGGCCGGCGCTTACGAATGCGGCGAAGAATCCGCCCTCATGGAGTCGCTCGAAGGCAAGCGCGGCTATCCACGCATCAAGCCCCCCTTCCCTGCCGTCGTCGGTCTGTACGGCTGCCCCACCATCATTAACAACGTGGAGACCCTCAGCACCGTTCCTGCGATCCTGTTGGAAGGCGGCGAAACCTACGCCAATCGTGGCACGCCAAAAAATGGCGGCACGCGCATGCTCTGCGTCGCAGGGCATGTAAACAAACCGGGCATCTACGAAGTTCCCCTCGGGATGAACATGAAAAAGTTCATCTACGAAGTCGCCGGCGGCATTCCCGGAGGCAAAAAGCTAAAAGCCGTAATTCCCGGCGGCAGCTCCTGCCCACTGATGAAGGCCGACGAGATTGACATCCCCATGGACTACGACTCGGTGGCCAAAGCGGGATCGATGCTCGGCTCTGGCGGCATGGTCGTCATGGATGAAGACACCTGCATGGTTGATATGGCGCGCCGCATCATGCATTTCTACGCTCATGAATCCTGCGGCTGGTGCATTCCGTGCCGCGAAGGCACAAGCTGGCTTCGGAAAATGCTCGATCGCTTCCACGCCGGTTACGGCCGGCCGGAAGACATCGACCTGATCGGCGAACTGTCAAAAAATATGCTCGGCCGCACCTTCTGCCCGCTTGGCGATGCCGCCGCGCTGCCGACGATCAGCATCGTGGCCAAGTGGCGCAACGAATTTGAAGATCATTTGAGTGGACGCTGCCCTTTTAAATCCGCCGAAGCGCTGGTCGGCTCGCGGTAGGCCCGAGCCGGGTAGGCGAAGGCCTGAATAGATCGAACAACGATGACAGACCAAAAGCTGGTTACCCTGAAGATCGACGACCGCGACGTGCAAGTTCCGCCGGGAACGTTGGTCATTGAAGCCACCCGTCGCATCGGCACCGAAGTGCCCTCGTTCTGCTATTACCCGGGCCTTTCGCTGCAGGCGGCTTGCCGCATGTGTCTGGTCGAAGTCGAAAAAATGCCCAAGCTGCAAACCGCTTGTACGCTGGTGGCAACCGAGGGCATGGTCGTAAAAACCAGCACCGACCAGGTCCGCCAAGCCCGCAAGTACATGCTGGAATTTCTTCTGACCAACCACCCGCTCGACTGCCCGGTCTGCGACAAAGGCGGCGAGTGTGAACTCCAGGACATGGTCTTCCGCTACGGCGCCGATACCAGCCGCTTTGTCGAGGAAAAAATCCACCGCCCCGAAGAAAAATGGTCGGACCTTGTCTATTACGACGCTCCACGCTGCATTCTCTGTTTCCGCTGCGTCCGCGTCTGCGATGAAGGCATGGATGTAAAAGCCTTGGGCGTCGGCATGCGCGGTGCAAACAGCGTGATCATTCCCAACCGCGAAGATCACCTCGAATGCGAAGAGTGCGGTATGTGCATCGACATCTGCCCGGTCGGCGCCTTAACGAGCGGCACCTACCGCTACAAAACGCGTCCGTGGGAAATGCAATACGTTTCCACGGTCTGCACGCACTGCTCGAACGGCTGCAAGACCACGCTGAGCGTTCGCAACCACGAAATCCTGCGCTCCAACAATCGCGACCTCTCGGGCATCAACGGCGATTTCCTCTGCGTAAAAGGCCGCTTCGGTTTCGATTTCACCAGGCATCCCGAGCGCATCAAGCAGCCCCTGCTCCGCAAAGGTGACAAACTCTATCCCGTTTCCTGGGAAGAGGCTTCCGAGGCCGCCGCCTCCAAGCTGAAGCTGATTCTAGACGCCAACGGGCCCGATTCGATCGGCTTCATCGGTTCCAATCGCACCTCGAACGAAGAAAATTATCTGTTCCAGCGCCTGGCCCGCGCCACTTTTGGCACCAACAATATCGATCATCATCGCACCGTGGATTATTCGGGCCTAGTCACCGCGCTTGGCGACCGTGCGGCCGATTCCATGCTAACCATGGAACAACTCTACAAAGCGAAGGCCGTTCTGGTGATCGGCAACGATCCCACCAACCAGAACCCGTTGGCCGCCTGGCAGATTCGCACCGGCATTCGTCATCACGGCGCCAAACTGTTCCTTTTGAATGCGCACGAGATCAAACTGCGCCGCCAGGCCACACAGTTCGTGAAAGTTGCCGAGGGCCAGGAGGTTGCGGCGATTCGCTGGATGGGCCGTGAAGAAGGCCAACTCGCGCCCGACATGGTCGAAAAACTCGTGCAACTTAAGGCCGCCCTCGAAGAGGAACCTGAAGTCGCCATCGTTTTCGGCGCGGAGATTTCCGGCGCGGCTATTTCAGAACTGGTCGCCTTCGGATCAAAGCTTCCTGGAACGGTTCGCTACATGGCGCTGGGCGATTATGCGAACTCCCGCGGTGCCGCCGACATGGGCGTTCTACCCGATCGCTTGCCCGGCTACGCTTATGTGAACGATGCGGGCGCCCGGGAGTCTTTCGAGAGACTCTGGGGCGGGGTCATTCCCTCAAAGCCCGGACTCACCACGCCGCAAATGGTGGAAGCCGCGCAGTCCGGCAAACTCAAGGCCCTTTACGTCGTCGGCGCGAACCCCCTCACGCACTACGGCACGCTGGGTTTCGGGCGCGGCAATCTGCAGCTACTGATTGTTCACGAACTGTTTCCGACCGACACGTCCCGGCCCGCCGACATCGTTTTCCCGGCCGCCTCTGCCTATGAAAAAGACGGCACCGTCACCAACACCTCCGGCGAAATTCAGCTGCTCCACAAAGCCGCCGAAGTGATGGGCGCCCGCAGCGACTTCGATCTGCTCCGCATCCTCTCCCACCAACTCCAAAAGATCGGCTTGGGCAAAGCTTTTCATTACAAATCTCCCGCTGCGGTTTTCGACGAAATTCGCAAGGCGGTGCAAGGTTACGACGTGCAGTCCGCGGGCTTGCTCACTGGGGGCGCCGAATCCACGCATGCGCGCGTCGCCAAAAACGGCCACGCGCCCTACGATGTTCCCGCGGGCCTGATTCGCTCCGCGCAAGACACGCTATTCACCAGCGGTACTCTCGGCCGCTTTTGCACCATGATGGAATCTCTGCCGGAGGCCGACGCCAAGCCGTGATCGACTCCCTTCTCAACTCTTTGGCTCAGCACGCCGAAATCATCATCACGTTGGTAAAGGTCGCGTTGCTGATGTTCATCGTCTTGACGGTCAACGCGTATCTCACTTGGTTTGAGCGCAAAGTCGTCGCGCACATGCAATCGCGATGGGGCCCGCACCGCGTCGGCCCGCACGGTTTGCTGCAACCGCTCGCCGACGGCGCGAAATTTCTACTGAAAGAAGATCCGACTCCGGCGGGCGTCGACAAATTCACTTATTTCCTCGCGCCGCTCATGGCCCTGGCGCTGGCGTTGACCTCGATCGCCATCATTCCCTTCGGCCCCGACCCCCTTCGCGTCTTCGGCCACGACATCTATCTCGGCATCGTAGACCTCAACATCGGCATCCTCGCCCTTTTCGCCATCACCGCGCTCAGCGTCTACGGTGTCGCGCTGGCAGGCTGGTCCTCCAACAGCAAGTACCCGCTGCTCGGCGGACTGCGCAGCTCCGCGCAAATGGTCAGCTATGAGCTCGCCCTCACGATGTCGGTCGTAGGCGTCCTCCTGATGGCCGGCAGCTTCAGCCTCCGCGACATCATCAACGCCCAGGCGATTCATCCCGAGCGCGGCATTATCGGCTGGAACATTTTCCCGCAGATTCTCGGCTTCCTCTGCTTCTTCATCGCGGCCATCGCGGAAACCAACCGCGTCCCCTTCGATCTCCCCGAAGCTGAATCCGAACTTGTCGCCGGCTTTCACACCGAGTACGCCAGCTTCAAGTTCGCGATGTTCTTCATCGCCGAATACACCAGCATGATCACCGTCTCCTCGCTCTGCGCGATCATGTTCTTCGGCGGCTGGCTCTCTCCATTCCCCGCGTCGTGGACCTTCACTCACTATTTGCCGTCGGTCATTCTCATTCCGTTCGGCCTCTGGGTTGTCTGGGACGGCATCCGCTACGAAACGATTTTCGGGCGCATCATTCTTCCCGGTGTGGGCACGGTCATCACGGTAATCGGGGCAGTCTTGATCGCCTTCCCGTTCATTAACGAATTCATCCAGGGTCCGTTCTGGCTGCTGGGCAAAATTTTCTTCTTCCTGTTCGTCTACGTGTGGATGCGCGGCACGCTTCCTCGCTTCCGCTATGACCAGCTCATGTCCTTCGGCTGGAAATTGCTTCTGCCTGTGTCGCTGGCCAACGTAGTCATCACCGCCACAATCATTTTGCTGAGGAGCCACTAATGAACGCTCCTCTGCTTGTTTTCTTCGTGCTGGCCGCCATGGCCGTTCTGGGGGCAATCAGCTTGATCCTCCAACGCCATCCGATCCACAGCGCGCTCTCGCTCATCGTCGTCATGGTCGCGCTCGCTGGCCTCTACCTGCTGATGGGCGCTGAATTTGTCGCCGCCGTGCAGATCATCGTTTACGGCGGCGCGATCATGGTCCTGTTCGTCTTCGTCATCATGCTTCTGAACGCCGGGGCCGAGGAGCGCACCAACCTTTCTAAGATGGCAGGCTGGGCCGGCCTTCCGCTGGCCATCGTGCTGATGGGTTTCATCGCCGCTGCCGTGGCCCGCTCCACCGACCGCGTGCAAGCCGCGGCTCAGACCGGGGCCCCCGCTCCCACCAAGGCGTTAGCAGCCCTGCTGTTCCAGGATTTCGTCTACCCGTTCGAGCTGACCTCGTTCCTGATCCTGGTCGCGATTCTTGGCGCGATCGTTCTCGCGCAGCGGGAGAAAACTCACCCATGATCCCGACGCACTACTACTTGATCCTCAGCGCCATCCTTTTTGGCCTGGGCGTTGTCGCCTTCATCTTCCGGCGCAACATCATCACCATTTTCATGTCCATCGAGTTGATGCTCAACGCCGTGAACCTCGCTTTCGTAGCCTTCAGCCAGGCTTGGAACCGCCTCGACGGCCAGGTATTCGTCCTTTTCGTAATTGTGGTAGCGGCTGCGGAAGCGGCCGTAGGCCTCGGTATCATCATTCTCATTCAGCGCAACCGGCAATCGCTCAACGTCGAGCGCGTGGACTTGCTCAAACTCTAATGCCGATACTCGACAATCTCTGGCTCATCCCGCTCCTGCCCCTGCTGGGCTCGGCTATCAACGGCCTGTTCGGCGGCAAATGGCCGAACAAGATCGTCAACGCGGTCGCGCTGAGCTCGACGGGCCTTTCGTTTGCCTTCGCGCTCGAAGCCGTCCGCGAATTCTCGCAGCTCTCGCCCGAACAAATTCCCTGGGTGAAGCAATATTTCACCTGGGTCGCCGCAGGCTCGTTCCGCGCTGGCTTCGACCTACAAATCGACCAACTCACCGTCGTGATGCTTCTCGTCGTCACGGGCGTCGGCTTGCTCATTCACATCTACTCCACCGGCTACATGGCCCACGAGGGCGGCTACTACCGCTTCTTCTCCTACCTCAACCTGTTCATGTTCTTCATGCTCATCCTTGTCCTCGCCGCCAACTACGTGCTCCTGTTCGTCGGCTGGGAAGGCGTCGGGTTGTGCAGCTATCTCCTGGTCGGCTTCTATTTCCTCAGAAAATCCGCTGCCGACGCTGGCAAGAAAGCGTTCATCGTCAACCGCATCGGCGACTTCGGCTTCATGCTGGGAATGTTCCTGCTCTTCAAAACGTTCGGCACGCTCGATTTCGTTCCGCTTTTCGCCAAAGCCGTTCCGATGCCCGGTGACGCCATGGGACAGTACGGCACGCTCACGGTCGCCTGCCTCCTGCTCTTTGTAGGCGCCACCGGCAAATCCGCCCAGCTGCCGTTATACGTCTGGCTCCCGGACGCCATGGAGGGCCCCACGCCGGTAAGCGCCCTGATCCACGCCGCCACCATGGTCACCGCTGGCGTTTACGTCGTCGCCCGCTCCCACGTGCTCTTCATGCGCTCTCCCAGCGCCATGCTCATCGTCGCCATCATTGGCTGCGCCACCGCGATCTTCGCCGCCACCATCGGTCTGGTGCAAACCGACATCAAGAAAGTTCTCGCCTATTCCACTGTCAGCCAGCTTGGCTACATGTTCCTGGCGTGCGGAGTCGGTGCCTTTTCCGCGGGCATCTTTCACCTCATGACCCACGCGTTCTTCAAAGCCCTGCTCTTCCTCGCGGCCGGCAGCGTCATTCACGCCATGGGTGGCGAGCAAGACATGCTCAAAATGGGCGGCCTCAGCAAAAAGATCAAGTGGACCTACATCACCATGCTCACGGCCACGCTGGCCATCGCCGGGTTCCCTCCGCTCGCGGGCTTCTTCAGCAAGGATTCCATCTTGCTGAACGCCTACCGCAGCGAAAATGGCGGCTATATTCTTTACGGTATCGGCTTGTTCACAGCGTTGCTCACGTCGTTTTACATGTTTCGTCTGATCTTCCTTACCTTTTTCGGCAAAGAACGTTACGACGAGCATCACGTCCACGTGCACGAATCGCCGAAAAGCATGCTCGTTCCACTGATGATCCTCGCGGTCCTCTCGATTGTCGGTGGCTGGCTGGCGGCCCCCGCTTTCTGGGGCCAGCCCGATTACTTCGCCAAGTTTCTTGAACCCGTTTTCGCGCAAGGCACGCCCGCGGAATCCGGCGCCGCCGAAGCCGCAGCTCACGCTCTCGAGACTCCGCTGGCGATCGTAGCCGTGATCACCGCGCTGCTCGGCTTTGGCGTCGCTTTCTGGCTGTACCTGAAGAAACCCACCAAGCCGGCCGAGCTTGCCAAGTCCTTCAAAGGCGTCTACACCACGCTGCTCAATAAATATTACGTCGATGAACTCTACGCCGCCGTGGTCGTCAAGCCGCTGCTCTGGTTCTCGACGAAAGTTCTCTGGCAGACCGTCGATGTGCAGATGATCGATGGCGCCGTCAACGGCGTGGCCTCGGGCGCTCTCGACGTCGGCGACAACGTGCGCCAGGCGCAATCTGGCAACACCCGCAGCTACGCCGTTTGGGTCGTCATCGGCGCAATCGTGGTCATCGCCATCATCTTCTTCTGGCCGTATACGAAAACCGCTGCGATCGGGTTGGTGCGCTGATGATCCCCGGCAGCCACTTGCTTTCGGTACTGATTTTCTTCCCCGCAATCGGCGCCTTCGCGCTTCTGCTTCTGCGCGGGGACGATCACGTCTGGATTCGCCGTCTCGCGCTCACCATCTCCATCGCCGAATTCCTGCTCTCGCTGTTGCTGATTCCCGGCGTGCAACCCGGCGTAGCCGGCTACAGCCTGGTCGAATACTACAACTGGATCGCCAACCCGCCGATCCACTATCACCTGGGTGTGGACGGCATCAGCGTCTTCCTGATCGTCCTCACCACCTTCCTGACACCCATATCCATCCTGGCGTCCTGGAGCAGTATCAATCACCGCGTAAAAGAATTCTTCGTCATGCTGCTGATGCTCGAAGTAGGGGTAGTCGGCGTGTTTGTCTCGCTCGATCTCTTCCTCTTCTTCTTGTTCTGGGAAGTCATGCTCATCCCCATGGCCTTCTTGATTGGCATCTGGGGCCACGAACGCCGCATTTATGCCGCGATAAAATTCGTCCTGTACACCATGGCCGGCTCGATCCTCATGCTGGTCGGCATCATCTGGCTCTACAACCTGACCGGCACCTTCGACCTCCCCAAGATCCAGCAACTCCTGCAAGACGGCCGCTTCGCTGCGCTAACCTCGCAACAGGAAATGTTGCTCTTCCTCGCTTTCTTCGTAGCCTTCGCGATCAAGGTCCCGCTGTTCCCGTTGCACACCTGGCTGCCGGACGCCCACGTCGAAGCGCCCACCGCGGGCTCCGTCATGCTTGCGGGCATTTTGCTGAAGATGGGCACGTACGGCATGATTCGCTTCTGCCTCCCGCTGTTTCCCAACGCCGCGCATCGCGTCGCGCCGTGGGTAGCCACGCTGGCGATCATCGGCATCATTTACGGCGCCCTGGTCTCGCTCATCCAGCCAAACCTGAAAAAACTAGTCGCCTACTCGAGCGTCAGCCACTTAGGTTTCGTCGTTCTGGGCATCTTTGCCTTCCACAATATTTCCATGCAAGGCGCCGTCTACCAGATGCTGGCGCACGGCATCTCCACCGGAGCGCTGTTCCTGCTGGTAGGCATGCTCTACGACCGCCGCCACACTTTCGAAATCACCGAATACGGCGGCCTCGCCACCCCGATGCCGCGTTTGGCCGCCTTCTTCCTGTTCGTAGCGCTCTCTTCGATGGGACTGCCGATGCTCAACGGCTTCGTGGGCGAATTCCTGATCCTGCTAGGCACATTCCAGCTGCACGCCAACTGGGCCAGCTGGGCCGCCCTGGGCGTAATCCTCTCCGCCTGCTACCTGCTCTGGGCTTACCAACGCGTCTTCTTCGGCGACGTCACCGTCGAAAAAAATCGCGCCCTACCCGACATCTCCAGCCGCGAATTCGGCATTCTCGCGACCATGGCCGTAATCACGCTCTGGATGGGCATCGGCTCGACCTTCTTCACCCACCGCTTCGCCGCTTCCAGCCAAAACGTCCTCGACCAAATGCAGCGCAGCAACCCACAGCAAGCCACGCGCCCCGCGGCAATCGAGCAATTCACGCAAACCACAGGAGGGCACGACTTCAATCGTGCCGCCAAAGGTTCACCATCGCGACCGGCTTTAGCCGCCGGGGGTACGGCTCGCGCCTCGCAGTCATCGACCAACTTCGAGAACACGCCTGCAGCGCGAAATTCACCAGCATTACAACCGTTTCCGCCGTCACAACCGCTCGCGACTGTCATCCCAAGCGGAGCAAGGGATCTGCTTTTGCCTCTTTCCACACCTCAACCAAGAGTTGTCATTCGGAGAACATCCGATAAGGATGTCCGAACAACCCCAACGTCAGCACGAGCGACCAGGTCGGCACAAGCGAGCACCCCCAGTTCCCCGGAAGCACCCGGAGCCCGCTAAATGATCCCCCGCCTTGAAGACCTAATCCGCGTACTCCCCGAAACCCTCTGGTGCATCTTCGGCGTCCTGCTGATGCTCCTCCAACCCTTTACCCGCAATCGCCACGTCCTAAGCTTCTTCGCTATCCTGGGCACGATCCTGGGCACCAGCGCCACGATCTATGCCTACACCACCGTGGGCGCGGGCCCCGCCTTCCACGGCCTGATCCAGCTGGACGCCTTCAGCATCTTCTTCCACCTGCTGGTGGGCGCAGTCGCCATCCTGGTCGTGCTGATCTCCGGCCCATATCTCGAACGCGAAAATCTGGAGTCCGCGGAATTCTTCGCCCTGGTGCTATTCGCCACCGCCGGCATGGGCGTGCTCTCGTCCGCGCAAGAATTGCTGACCGCCTTCATCGGCCTCGAGATGAGTTCGATCTCCAGCTACGTCCTCGCCGGATACCGCCGCGATACCATCAAGTCCAGCGAATCCGCCATGAAGTATTTCCTACTCGGCTCGTTCGCCACCGCCTTCTTCCTCTACGGCATCGCCCTCGTCTATGGCGTAACCGGCACCACGAATCTCGCGTTGATGGAAAACGCTGACAGCAGCAGCAATCTCCTGAAACTAGGCCTGGCGCTGATCCTGATCGGCTTGGGCTTCAAGGTAGCCGCCGTTCCTTTTCAACTCTGGACCCCCGACGTCTATGAAGGCGCACCCACACCGGTAACCGCGTTGTTTTCGGCCGGACCTAAAGCAGCCACCTTCGCGCTGCTGCTGCGCATTTTCGCCGACGTTCCCGCTGCCACTCATTTCTGGTTCTGGGCTTTCTGGATTCTTGCCGTCCTAACCATGTTCGTTGGCAACCTCGGCGCGCTCGTCCAAACCAACGTAAAGCGCATGCTGGCCTACAGCTCGATCGCGCACGCAGGCTACATCCTGGTCGCTTTCGCCGCGGTCACCTATCTCGAAGGCAACTCCGACACCGGCGGCGCCGCAGCCTTCGCCGCCGTCCTGTTCTATCTCCTGAGCTACGCCCTGGTAAAACTAGGCGCCTTTACCATCGTCTCCCAACTGGGCGGCGCTGGCGAAAAGCACCTCTCTCTTGACGACTACGCGGGCCTCGGCCGCCGCCAGCCGGTAGTAGCCGCAGCTCTGAGCCTTTTCCTACTTTCTCTACTGGGACTGCCCGTCACCGCGGGCTTTTTCGGGAAGTTTTACGTTTTCAAAGCGGCCGTAAACTCCCACCTGATCTGGCTGGCCGTCCTCATGGCGGTCAACAGCATCATCGGTGCCTACTACTATTTCCGCCTGATCGTGGTGATGTACATGCGCGAGCCGAACCTTGAGTCCGGCCCGGCCCCAGCCGTAATCGGATTCCCGCTCCCGGTGAACGTTGTTCTGGTCGTAACCGCCGCGGGCACCGTCTATTTCGGCCTGTTCCCCAACCAAGTCCTAAGCTTCGTCCTCCAATCCAATCTCCTCGGCCACTAATCGAGCTTCGAGCAGGCGCTGCATCCCTGACTTCCTGTCATCTCGACCGGAACGGCCAGCTTTTTTCCTGCGCTCGGGTTTTTCCGAGCGTTCGTCAACGAATCGCTTGCTTCATCCGTCAAAAAGCATATAGTCGCACCCAACACCACGCGTCGCCGTAGCCCGAATCGAGATCGTCTCCCCGGGTGCTACTCCGCGACCTCTGGTCGGCCAAGTTAATTGCCTTAAATCCACGTTCCACGAATTTTCCACTAGGAGAGAATCTCTATGAATGTGAAGAAACTCGCGTCGATCCTCGGAATAACCCTGCTCACCGCCGCCTCAGGCCTGACACAGGAGAAACCCGGCACCATCAGCGCGCTGGAGTTCCAGACTCCCAAAACCGGCATGGTCAAGCAGTATGAAGAAGGCCGCAAACAAAAAGCGGAATGGCACAAGCAACAGAAAGACACGCAACCCCTCTACGTATGGGAAATCGTCAGCGGTGAGCACACCGGCAGTTACATTGTCGGGAGATTAGAGCAGCACTGGGCTGATTTCGACAAACCCTCGGTTCCCGATCAGGCGGACCTTGACCAATATAACAAGGTCATCGGTGCGTCGGTGCAATCCCTGTACACTCAATACTATGAGTTCCTGCCCAAGGTAAGCAGCCCCGGCGATACCAAAGCTACCGACAAGTTTTCGGAAATCACCGTTTACCACGTGCGCGCCGGCAAAGAAGCGGACTTCCGCAGCGCCATGGCGCGCACCGGCGAAGCCATCCAGAAAACAAAATGGGTCAACGGTTACCTCTGGCTCACCCTAGTCAACGGCGGCCCGGCCGGCACCTACGTACTTATTCAACCGCACAAGAGCTGGGCTGATTTCGAAAGCAAGCCCGACACAAAGCCCTTCCGCCAAATGCTGATGGACGCTTTCGGTGCAGACGAAGCCGACTCCATCAACAAGCGCTTTGACTCCTCGATCGAGAGCATAACCTCGGAAATCGACAAGTTCCGCGCGGACCTGAGCTACCTTCCATCCAAGTAGCCGACTTTACGCTCCGCACTGCATGATCCGGTTCGCCGTGCAAGCGCGCGGCGAACTTTCCCGACCGGCCCGCAATGGGTCGCCGGGCGGAAACCCGGCGGCAACAGGGAACCGTCCACGCCCGTGGCGAGGGGCGCAAGAAGGACGAAAACAGATATTCACAAGTAATCAAACAGCAACACCCGCTTCTCTCCGTTAAAACAAACCCGGCTACTCATGATGTCCTAGCAATCATGAGAATCGGCACCGCCTTGATCCTCTGGGCCATGGTTGGCGCTTGGCTTATCACCCGGATTCGTTTTGCTCGATGAGGTGCTAGACTCTGCTCACATGTAATCTCTCAACGCTCAAAAATTCCCAATGCGAGGTCCCCTCATGCGGAAACGCTACAACATTGCCTCGGGATTCTTGATCTGCCTAGCGCTGCTCTTTGCCCCATTTTCTGACTCGCAATCGACAACGAAGAAAAAAGTCAGCAGCCAAGCCGACCTCCCGCGGTTTAGCTACCCCGTTCAAGGTTCCGCTTCCGATCTCTTGCAGGCCGACGACACCACCTTCAATGCTTTCGCTTCCAAGATTCGCGCCGACCTTGATTCCGTCTTTCGTGACTACGACATCAACGACAAGGCCACGCTGCGCATGCTGCTCGGCGCCAAGCTGGACCTGCAGGAACTCGCCGGCGAGGACGCAGCCGCCCTGCAAACCGTCGAGGCCCTCCGCGCCCTCGAAGAAAAGCCTTCCGCCAAGCTCACCACCGGCCTGTTCGCGCGCGCCCGCCTCCACGCCGCCCTCGACACCACCACCACCAGCGGTCCCGACTACGAGCAAGCCTTCGTCAGGCACTACAAGCAAGCCATCGACCCACTGCCTTGGGACGTCGTGCAGGACACCATCAAGGCTTCCTACGCTGGTTCTCGCGTTTTCTCGAAAGCCATTGCTATCGCCGAGGTGAAGACCGACCTTGATCCCGCCGTCCAGAAATCCGGGTCGCTCGACAACTCCGAAGCTTGGGACCTTGTTTCCGCGCGCAACCTCATGAAATTTTCTATTCCCCTGGGACCTGCCCGCGCCGAAGTGCTGAAGCAGTACATCGCACTCCATAACGTCGTCAAACCGGACATTTGGGCCGCCCGCGAAGTCACTCTCTCGACCGATCAAAAGCTGGCGCCCGTCCTGGTCGCCATTTGGGATTCCGGCATCGATGTCTCCCTTTTCCCCGATCAGCTCTTCACCGACCCGAATCCCACCGCCAGCGGCACGCACGGGCTCGCTTTCGATGACCAGGGCAGCCCATCGTCCTCCTGGCTATATCCCCTGACCGCCGAGCAACAGAACGCCTATCCCGAGTTTCGCGGCCAAATCAAAGGCTTTCTGGATCTCCAGAACGGCATCGATTCCCCCGACGCGCAAACGACGCAACAGAAGTTCGCCACGCTGTCTTCGGACCAGATGCACCAGATGTTTGAATTGAACGCCGTCCTGGGCCACTACATCCATGGCACCCATTGCGCGGGCATCGCCGTGCGCGGCAATCCCGCCGCTCGCCTGGTCGTCGCCCGCTTCAACGATCAACTTCCCGAACTCCCCTTTCCTCCGACTGCGGAATGGGACCATCACCTGGGCGCCGCCTTCCAGCAGATGTCGGACTATTTCCGAAACCGCAACGTCCGCGTGGTCAACATGAGTTGGGGCGACGATCCCGCCGAATTTGAGCAATGGCTCTCGAAAACGGGCGGCGGCGCCGACCCCGCGGAGCGCAAGAAGCGCGCCGCCGAACTCTACGCCATCTGGAAGGCGAACATTGAAAACGCCATCAAAGGCGCTCCCAACACGCTCTTCGTCACCGCCGCGGGAAACACCGATTCCAACGCCGGCTTCACCGAAGACGTTCCCCCCTCACTCCGCCTCCCTAATCTCATCGCCGTCGGCGCCGTGAACCAAGCCGGAGACGAAACCTCGTTCACCAGCTATGGCGACACTGTCCTGGTAGACGCGGACGGCTACAACGTAGAAAGCTTCGTTCCGGGCGGGGCCCGCCTGCAGCTTTCCGGCACTTCGATGGCATCGCCCAACGTCGTCAACCTCGCCGCCAAACTCTTTGCGCTTGATCCGTCGCTGACTCCGCAGCAAGCCATCGCGCTGATCAAGCAAGGCGCCACCACCAGCGAAGATGGCCGCCGCCACCTTATAGACGAAAAGCGCACCGTAGCTCTGCTGCAAGCGCAAGCCAAGAGGTAGCGAGTCTGCGGCGACAAAGGTTGTTCCGGCACCTTCACAGGGTGCTTTTTCTTTGAGGGCTAACGGCAGGGTCTGAGAAATTTCTGGTTAACAATACTCCCAGCCTTTGGGTTTGACTGGTTTGTAAGCCTGCCAACCGTTTTCCTGCGCGCAGACTTCTGCCGCACGGTCAGAGTGCATCGCTCCACTCTCAGTCACGATTCCGTGACATGCAACCGGTCTCCTGAGGTAAGTTCGCTCCCCGTCCGCGCACAACCGGTGAATTTACCGCCAGTGCCTTGATGGACGTAGGCTTGGCGATCACAGGTTCGCTCGCCCGACCGCAGGCCTCAAATCCAGTTTTTGTTCATCGGTTCGCGTGTTTGCTCGGCGCTGCTTTCGGACCGCGCCTCGCGGCTCGATCCTTGCGCTTCCCTATCACTTTATCTCCATCCGGCTGTGAAGAGGACTTTCACCAAGCCATCGAACAGGTTCGGCACAGATAGAAAAAGCCCGGGAGGTTTGCGCTCCCGGGCTTGTCGGAGACATCGGAATGTCTTTGAGAACGAAGGCTTAGAGCTTCAAGTAGAGGAGGAAACCCAGCGCGAACGTGAACAGGGTGAGCGTTTCGACGAACACCAGGCCCAAAATCATTGCCGCCCGGACGCCGCCCGCCGCTCCCGGATTCCGTGCAATCCCTTCGCACGCCGCCGCCGCGATTCGGCCCTGGCCCAGCCCGCCGCCAAACGCCGCGACCGCCACGCCGAAGCCTACCGCGATCACCAACGTCGTCGTATTGATCGGCGACTTTGCCGGAGCATTGTTGTCCTGCGCGAACGCCGCTGGCGCGATCAACATCACCGCCAGCAGCACCATGCATACTACCGCTGCTTTTTTCATGTACTGCCTCCTCTTGAATTGCCGCCAGGAGGTGGTTCCCGGACACCGTGCAGCCGGGCTCACGCTGAAACGGCTGGTACAAACTCGCTCGATAGCAGGACCGCGACGGCGTCGAAATCGAAGAGCCGGCAACGATGCCGGCGCTACCAGGAGCGTCGACGCGCCAAAGTCTAGTGCTCTTCTGCTGTCGCCAAACCGATATAGACCGCCGGCAAAATCGTGAAGACATAGGCTTGCACTACCGAAACGAAGATGTGCAGCAATATGAACGCGATGGGGATCAACGCGGGAAGGATGCCCAGCGCCAGACCGATCGCTGGATGCTTTGTCCAACCCCACAGCGCAGGCGCTGCGAACAAGCCCAGGAAGAGGCCGTAAATCAGATCGCTGGCAAAAATGTTGGCCCAGAGACGCACTGTCAAGGACAACAAGCGCGCGCAGGTGCTGATGATTTCCACGGGAAAAATCAGCGGGATCAGGGGCCAACTCAGGCCTCCGGTAAAGGTTTTCACATAACCCGACGGCCCGTGATGGCGGATGCCCTGCCAATTGAAATACACGAACGTGATGATGGCGCAGGCCAGCGGAACGCTGACGGTTGCGGTCGGCGAGCTAAATCCGGGGAAAACACCAAACAGGTTGGCCAACAGGATGAAAAGCGAAATGGTTCCCACCAGCGGCACGTACTCGCGCCAGTGATGACCGGCATTCTCCGACAAAATATCGTTGATCCCGAATCCTTCTTTGTTCGTCAGCAGGAGTTCCGCAATTTGCTGGGCGGCGCCAGGACGCTCCACCGACAATCGCGACCTGACCAGCAAAGCCAGCAACGTGCCAACAACCAGCACAAAAAAACCCATCGCGACATGTTCGGGGATGGGCATATTCGGGTGCTCCGGCTGGATGTGCAGCGCGGAAAGCAACGCGAGCGCCAAGCCCCCGAGGTAATGATTGACGGCTTGCGTGATCCAGCTTACGTGTTGTTCCATGTCTCTATTTTAAGCCTCGCATGGCTTGGGTATCGCTCCTGATTTCCACCGGATGCCACACTTCATACACGCTCGCCGCAATTGCCGCGGCTCCTAACGCCAACAACCCAAGCACCATGCTCACGAGAGGAACACCAAGTACTTTAAAAATAACATACACGCTAAAGGCTATCAACCCGTAGCGGAACAACGCGCGAAAATAGACGCCGACTGGTACACGCGGCTGGACAGCATCGACCTGAGCCGTCGAGGCGGCCACCAGGGCATCCATTCCGCGCCGCAGCCAGCGGAAGTTGAGCCAAGCCAGCACGCACCCGATGAGCAAGCCAGCCGCCCAGCTCCACCGATACGAAATGCCGGTGACGCCGGCGGCCACCGATCCGATCGCCAGCGTCAGCCAGGCAATGCGCCGCTCGGTCGTCGCACCGGGAACGCTGTCGATCGTCCCGTTCTGCGGTTGGAACCCAGAGTGGAGGTCATTGTTCACAGATTAGCCGTGAAACAGGCACCGTCTATTTCAACCCAGGCGCCGCAGCACTTCTTTCAAGCCACCCGCAAACCCGACGCCGCCGAGCAGTAGCGTGAAAATCACCTTCGTGTGCAACCAGTGATCGAGAAAAAAGCCCAGCAATGCACCGAGAAGAACGGCGCCCACGATGGTGAACGGGAGTTCCATGGCCAGTGCCGCGCTAGAGACGTATTTCTTCGCTTTCGGATCGTCCCGGGAGGGCGATTTAGGTTCGTTCAGCTGCTCGTCCAAGCGCGTCTCCGTATCGTGCGGCTCGTTACCAGCGAGGAAGGGACGCCCTGAAGCGCGCCCCTACATTTTGAATCCCAGTTTTGCAAAGTGCCGCACCCCAGGGGTCGCGGGGGGCCGGTTTTGGCTCTCGATCGTCGAGTAGCGGTCATTTTTCGAAGAGCAATTCGCCGGCGCGCTGCGTGGCCTTCACGACCGCTTTGATCAGCGTCACGCGCAGTTTCCCTTCTTCCAGTTCGAGGATGCCGTCGATGGTGCAGCCAGCTGGCGTGGTTACCGCGTCTTTCAACAAGGCAGGATGGTCGCCGGTTTCCAGCACCACGCTGGCGGCGCCTTTCATGGTTTGGGCGGCGAGCAGTGTAGATACCTCGCGCGAGAGACCTACTTTCACGCCGGCTTCGGCGAGCGACTCCAAAATGATGTAAATGAATGCAGGGCCGCATGCGGACAAGCCGGTCACCGCATCCATATTTTTCTCTTCGACCACCACGGTGCGGCCTACGGGGTCAAACATCGCTCGGGTTATTTCCAAATGCTCGGCGTTCGCGAAAGAACCGCCGCAAATGCCGGCCATGCCACAACCGACCGTCGAAGGCGTGTTGGGCATCGCGCGAATCACCGGCACTTTCGCACCGGCATGCTGTTCGATGTAACTGGTAGGCACGGACGCGGCCACCGAAATCACCAGCGTTTTTTCACTGAGGCCCGGAGCGATTTCTTTCAGTACCTCGCCGACGACTTGCGGCTTCACGCCGAGGAGGATGATGTCCGCACCGTGAACCGCCTTGCGATTGTCGGTGGTCACCTTGACGCCGAGTTCTTTGGCCAGCGCGGCTGCTTTTTCGGGGTGCTTGACGGTCGCGGTTACGTTCTTCGGGGCAAACAAACCTTGCTTCAGATAGGCCCGCAGCAAAATCCCGCCGAGCTTTCCGGTGCCCAAAACGGCTAACTTCTTGCCTGATAGCTTCTGTGTCATGGTGCAGACATTGTTGACGCGTTCGGCTACCTGGTCAACCCGGATTTGCGAAGCTCGAACGCGTTCCAGTTCCGGCGCTCGCCCAGGCCGTTCGCCCAGCTCGCTCGTCAGGCTATTGATCCAAGCAGCACGCTCGCCGAACGCTGCGCCGCCACCGAAGCGCGAGGATGGCAAGATGAGACAATCGCCATGCCTTCCCCGCCCTATCGCAACGGTCCAAAAACCGCTGTAACCGACCGGCCGAGTTCGAGTGTCCTCTCCATGCTCCGGAACGCCATCGGGTTCTGCCTCGAGTGGGGCATCGAGATCATGGTGCGCGTAACCGGCAAGCGCGTGCGCAAGACCGATGCGCCATGGCTGAGTTGCTTCCTGGGCCAGCCGGGCCCTATCGGCACCCGAATCTACGAGCGCATCGCCGCGGAGCAAGGGTTTCGCATCGAGGCGCCGGGAAACGCCGGCCTCATTCCTGAGTTCAGCGCACTGCGCGGGCCGTCGTTCAATCCGTATGCCATCCGGCCGGAGATTCGCGATTTCTACGAGCATGCCGCGCAATACCAGCTCGAAGTGTGGAGCGAGGTTTCCCTGGCGGGGCGTTTCTTTCTCTGGCTGCTGGTGGAATTCATCAGCCGTCGCATGGACCAACTCAACTTTCCCATTTCGTCTCTGGAAGTAGCGAAAGGCATGAGCAGCGAGGTGATCCAGCTACGCGACCCGGGATCGCGCGCCGTGGTAGCTACGGGATGGCTGCGCCGGCTGAAATCGTCGGGAAATGTGATCTACGCCGGTTTGTATTCCACGGTGCAGATTCCGGGCGAAGAAAATCCGTGCGTCAAGGTGACATTTCCGTGCCGCGGCAGCGCGAATGTCTATCTGCGTCCCGTTGCGCACGCCGATGGCTCGTTCGGACTGGATTCATCGGGATCGCGATTCGGCCGGTCGGGATTTTACCGGCTGGTGGACGGCGGCCCGGACCATTGGCGGGTGAGGAATTTCACGACGCTGCACGAACTGTTTCACGTTTACGTGGATGGCGAGGGAGTGCTGCGCACCGATCACACAGTCTCGTTTCTTGGAATCGTCATCATCCGCCTGCACTACAAGATGTTGCCCTCACCTGCAGGCGAAAGACGAGAACGCGTCACGAATACACCGATTGCGGCTGGACAGACGACGTGACGTTTGGTGACGGATGGCCAGGAATCCTGAGACGAGGGACGGGCTAAGGCCGTCGCTTACATCCGCACCTCCCAACTGAGGCGCACCCTTCGAAGACGTGCACACTGACGGAAGTCTATGGCTACTAAGTCGCTAGTCGTGGCGCGCGCCATGCAAAACCCGCACCGCATGCGGGAGCAGGTGAGCAACGGCCTGCAGTGACTCGACCGCACCTTGCGGACTTCCGGGCAGGTTTACGATCAGGGACTTGTGGCGCGTAGCGGCAATGGACCGTGACAACACCGCGGTGGGCGTTTTCTCGAGGCCTTTGCGGCGCATCTCTTCGGCGAGGCCGGGTAGTACGCGGTCGGCGACGGCCTGCGTCGCTTCGGGGGTGTTGTCGCGGGGGCCAATTCCGGTACCGCCGGTGGTGACGATCACTTCCACGCGTCCGGAGTCGGCGAGTTCGCGCAATTGCTGGCGAATATCGGCCGGGTCATCGGACACGCGCAAGCCAGCCATGACTTCCCAGCCCAAGCCGCGGCAAAATGCGACCACCGCGGGCCCGGACAAATCCTCGCGCTCGCCCCGCGAAACCGAATCACTGATGGTGAGGACCGCCACTCGCATCGAGGCGGCTACTGCGTCTCGACCGCGTCGCGGCTGGATTCATCCATCAAGCGCATGGCTTCCATGAGCAGTCCTGTGGTGTTGCGCGTGGTGGTCGTGCGCGTGGATGCATTGGCGGCGTTGAAATCAATTTCAAACTCGCCTTCGGCCCAGAGAATGACTTTGTAGACGGCGTCGTCGCCTTCGACCTTGCCGATTCTCGCGTCGCGGCATTGCCCGCCGGCGAAATAGAGTTCGCCCTGCTCGCCAGCCTTGCGCACGATCAAGCGGCACGACTTCTGCCCCATCTCGAGCGACTGCAGCAGGTCGGTCATGTTCATCTCTTCGAGCCGACCCTGAATCACCCCCGGGCGAGACGCGGTTTTCTGGAGCTTCTCGAGGTGTAGGCGATCGACGACTTTTTTTGTGATGCGAACCAAATCTTTAATTAAAAATGGTTTGGTGATGAATTCCTCGACACCGTCGACCAGCGGCCGCAAGCGTTCCTCGATGTCCGCGCGGCCCGCCATGAACAAGAACGGAATGTGGCGCGTCTTCTCGCGTCCCCGCAGTTTCTCGAAGAGCTGGCGGCCGTCGAGGCCGGGCATCTTGTAGTCGCAAAGAATCACGTCGGGGGGCTCGTCGATCACTTTCAGCAGGGCGTCGGCGCCGTCCGCAGCGATTGCCACCTCGCACACCGATTCCAGCCCCTTCGCTATGAGATCGCGGACCAAGGGATTGTCGTCGACCAGAAGCAGGGTGACGCTCTTACCGCCCGCTGCCGCCGCTGCACTCATCGCGAACCGCTCCGCCGGCGCGCAGACCGTCTTGTCCGGCCGCTGCCCGAGTTTTCGGGGCGCGCCTTTGCGTCGCGGTGAAAATCGCCGCTCTTTCCGCCGGTTTTGGTGACCAGGCAGATATCCGTAATCTCCATCCCTTTGTCGAGGGCTTTGCACATGTCGTAGACCGTGAGGGCTGCGGCAGTAACGGCGACCAAGGCTTCCATCTCCACGCCCGTCTGAGCGGTCGCCACAACTGTGGAACGAAGTTCAACGCCATTCTGGCACAGGCGTGCGGTCACATCAATGTGGGTCAATGGCAGAGGATGACAAAGAGGTATCCACTCGGCGGTGCGTTTCGCGGCGGCGATGCCGGCGATGCGGGCGACTTCGAGGGGGCTGCCTTTGGGGTTTTTGAGGCGGCGGACGGCGCTGATTACTTTCGGCTTCATTCTGACGTAGGCTTGGGCTACGGCGGTGCGCGTGGTTACCTGTTTGGTCGAGACGTCCACCATCTGGACTTCGCTGTTTTTGCCGTAATGGGAGAGTTTGGGCATGGGTTGGGTCTACGTGGATGCGGCGGAACGGGCGCGGTGGTGCCGTGCCCCGTCCGGCTTCGCTGAACAAGAGAGAGAAACCAAGGTATTAATACCGAGGGCGCAGCACCGAGGGCCCGGAGGCGGTTGGGTCACACAATGTCCTTGCGCAGGAGGATCGAGACCATCTCTCCTGCGGCGATTTCTTCGCGATCGGCTGGGACGACCAGGAAACAGTTGGCGCGGGCGAGGGCGGCTACGTCGCCAGAGCCGCGCCAGGTTATGGGCTTGACCTCTGGCGTTGATCCTTGCCACTGCACGCGGGCTGGCAGGAAATGCGTTAGCCCGGGTTTCTCCTTCAGGGCTTCGCCCAGTTGGGCTTTCACCAATGGCAACGCGCGGGCTTCCGCGCCGTTCAGCAAATCGATGGCGGCGGTTACCAACAGCTCGAAGGTCACCATCGTAGACACAGGATTGCCTGGCAATCCAAATACAAACGTGTCGCGGCAGCGGCCGAATACGGCGGGTTTGCCGGGGCGGATAGCGACCGCGTCAAAGTAGAATTCAGCGCCGAGATCTTTCAGCACGGTTTCGACCAGATCGTACTTCCCCATCGAGACGCCACCCGACATCACGAGGATATCTTCTCTGAGACCACGCTCGATCTTGGCGCGCAAGACGTCCGGGCGATCCGGGGCATTTCCCAGCAACACCGGTTCGCCGCCGGCGAGTTTGGTTTGCGCGGCGAGAGAAACACTGTTGCTGTTGCGAATCTGGAACGGGCCCGGCTTTTGATCGACAAGGACGATTTCGTCGCCGGTGGAGAGAATGCCGACGCGAGGTTTCGCGGCGCAGAGCAATTCGGTCTGGCCTACCTGCGCGGCCAGTGCGACTTCCGCGAATCCGAGACGCGTTCCGGGCGTGAGGATCGCTTGACCGGATTTTACTTCACTGCCGCGCGGGACGAAGTTCTGGCCGGGGCGGGTGTCGCGATCGAAGCGAATCTTGTCGCCTTCGCGGTGGGCGTGCTCGATCATCACGACGGCGTCGGCTCCCGGCGGAAGGGCGGCTCCGGTCATGATTTGCGTGCAGGTCCATCGGGCCAGCGGGGTGGTGACGTTGTCGCCTGCTTTGATTTCGCCGGCGCAGCGGAGATCGGCTCCCTTTGAAGCGTCGGCTGCACGAACCGCGTAGCCATCTCGCGTCGAGCGGTCGAACGGCGGGTACTCCCGATCGGTTTTTATTTGTTGGGCCAGAACGTAGCCTAGGGCTTCCCAGACGTTGACCACGGTGGTTGCGCGGGGGCTTTTCTTGGTTTGCAGGTGATCGACTACGGCTTGGCGGGCTTGCTCGTGGCTGAGCATGGTCGAGGAATCCATAGTAAAGGTGAAATCTTTGCGGACATGGGGCACGGCGATGCTGTGCCCCTACAACTTTCCGACAATACTGCGAGCAACACTGCCAGTGCTAGAGCCAGCGGGCGAACAGCGTGCCTTCCGGCACGATCGTGGCGTCGCGTTCCGGGCCGGTGGAGATCATGCCTATCTCTACCTGCAAAAATTCGCTGATGAAGCGCATGTAGTCGAGCGCAGCCTTCGGCAGTTTGCCGGCGTCCTTCTCGCCGTACGTGGATTGGCACCAACCCGGCAGCGTTTTGTATTCGGGCTTCACGTGCTCGTACTGTTCGGAGAGCGCGGGCATCTCTTGCAGCGTTTTGCCCTTGTACTTGTAGCCGACGCAGACCTGAATTTCGCGCTGCGTGTCGAAGACGTCGAGTTTCGTGACCACCAGCGAATCGATGCCGTTGATCATTTTCGAGTAGCGCAGCATCGCGAGATCGAGCCAGCCGCAGCGGCGCGGACGACCGGTGACCGCGCCAAATTCCTTGCCGCGCTCTCGGACTTCTTGCGCGTCCAGGTCCGGCATCTCCGTCGGGAACGGGCCGCCGCCGACGCGCGTGGTGTATGCCTTCGAGATGCCCAACACGTTCTTGATGCGGGTCGGAGGAACACCGACGCCGACCGTGGCGCCACCGGAAATAGCACTGGACGAGGTCACATAGGGATAGGTGCCATGGTCGATGTCGAGCATGGTGCCTTGGGCGCCCTCGAAGAGCACCGACTTGCCTTCGTCGAGCGCGTGGTTGACCAGTTCCGCGGTGTCGCAAATGTATTGGCGAATTTTTTCGCCCTGACGCAGCGTTTCTTCGACTTCATGAGAGAAATCGATGTCCGCACCGTATGCGCCTTTGGCAAGGCGATTTTTTTCCGCGACCACACGCGCGGCCTTCTCGCGAAATAGCGCGGGGTCCAGTAGGTCGCACGTGCGCAGGCCGCGGCGCGCCATCTTGTCTTCATAGGCGGGGCCGATGCCGCGCGAGGTAGTGCCGATCTTGTTGGCGCCGCGCGCCGTCTCGGCAGCCTTGTCGAGTTCGCGGTGATACGGAAAAATCAAGTGGGCGCGGTTGCTGATGTGCAGGCGGCCTTTTACCTCGATACCAGCTTTCGCAAGCGTTTCGATTTCGGACACCAGAGCACCGGGATCGATGACCACGCCGGTGCCGATCACGGCTTGTTGCTTGGGACGCAGAATGCCGCAGGGGATGAGTTGGAGCACGTACTTATTCTTGCCGATGATCACGGTGTGCCCGGCGTTGTGCCCGCCGGCGACGCGGGCGATGTAGTCGAACGAGCCGGCGAGGTAGTCCACGACCTTGCCCTTGCCTTCGTCACCCCATTGCGCGCCTACCACCACCACCGATTTCATTCGGACGCTCTCCTTGACCGCACTTGTCCGCGCACTTTCCACGGCGGATTACTACTGTTGGGAAGAACCGGGTACGAGCAGACTTCTAATCGTAAGCTTGCGGCGCTTTCAACGCAAGACGGGTAGCAACCGCTGACGCGACTTGCAGCAAAACTATTTTCTGGTTCCAGCGAGCTGTCCATATCGGAAACAGTCAACCGCATGGTCGTTGACCAGGCCAGTGGCTTGCATCAGGGCGTAGCAGATTGTGGAGCCTACGAAGCGGAAGCCCCGTTTTTGAAGGTCTTTGCTGAGGGCGTCGGATTCGGCGGTGCTAGCCGGGAGTTTCCTGTGGGTCTTCCAGGCGTTTTGTTTTGGCTTGCCGCCCACGAAAGCCCAGATGTAAGCGTCGAAGGAGCCAAATTCCTTTTGCACTTGCAGGTAGGCTTGGGCGTTGCTGATGGTGGCGGCAATTTTCAGGCGGTTGCGGATGATGCCGCGGTCGGCTAGCAAGATTCTTGCTTTTTTGGAACTGAAGCGGGCTATTTTTTTCGGGTCGAAGTTGGCGAAGACTTCGCGGTAACGGCTTCGTTTCTTCAGGACGGTGTCCCAGCTAAGGCCGGCTTGCGCGCCTTCCAACGTTAGGAACTCGAACCAGGTGTGGTCATGGTGGACCGGGACGCCCCATTCTTTGTCGTGGTAGGGGATGTTGATTTCGCTGGTTGCCCAGCGGCAGCGAAATGAGTTTTTCTTCCGGATTGTTCATCGACGGGTTTTCTCCGCGGGTGGAAAAAGGATGCTGCTTGCACAAAAAATGAGCTCTGGTCATCTTGCCGAGTAGGGGCACAGAAGTGCTGCGCCCCTACAAGTTTCCGACCGGCCGCTAATGCTTCCGGATGGAATGGACGATCAATGTGTTGCCGCCTAGCAGGACGTGATCGGAGGCGAGCTCTTCTGTCCAGCGATCTTTTCGGCGGGGCTCGCTGGTTAGTTTCGCCAGCAGCTTGATCAGCGCGATGATCGGCCAGTAGAGCCATTGGTTCGCTTTTTTGCGGTCGCGATGGACCCCCTGAATTGTGAAGCCGTTTTTCTCCAGGTAATAGCGGAGCTCGCTGTAACCGATGGGATTGGCGTGCACCGCGATTTCGTCCAGGCCGGCGCTGGACTCATGAATCTGCGCCTTCGACTGCGCGGAGAGCGGCTTGAAGTGCGAGGTATAACCAAAAAGCAGCCATTTCACGCGCTCCTCGACGTTCATTATATTGGGCACGCTGATGATGAGATGGCCGCCGGGTTTCAGCAGACGTTTAAATTCGCGAAAGGCTTGCGGCGGCGAATCGATGTGCTCCAGTCCTTCGAGCGACGTGATGTAGTCGAATGAGCTTGCCGCATAGGGCAGCATGCCGGCCAGATCGCCGCCCTTAATCTCCACACCCGGCAGTCGAAATAATTGCGGGTAGAGATCGCAACAGCGAACCGCGAAGCCCTCGGCGACCAACTCTTCGGCGAGAGCGCCTTCTCCGGCGGGACAATCGAGGATCGTGCCGCGAGGCAGGGGCTTCAAGATTTCAAGGACGGTTTCGTTCAGGCCCGGCCGCGACATCGGCTGGGGGCCACGGTCGTCCGTGGCAGGCTGTGGACCGATTGCCGGCGGTAACGCCGGCGAACTGGGCGTCGCTGTGGTGTCCGCTGTAGCCAACGTGGTCCACGCTTTCGTCGTGCCGTCTCGTCGCCCAGCATCGTTGACGCGGCACCCTCGCGCGAGGTCACCGCGCAAAGGTCGCGCTCAAACGCAAAAACAGGGCGCTCGCATTCTACTGCACGAATCGCCCTGTTCGTTATTCGATTTTGCTGGTGAGCGCTGCAGATTACGAGGCGACGTGACGTTCCAGCGCTTTGGTGATCTGCTCTTTGGGCACGGCGCCGACGATCTGCTCGACGACCTGCCCATTCTTGAAAACGAGCAGCGTGGGGATGCCGCGAATGTTGTAGCGTCCGGCGGAGTTCATCGCTTCGTCAACGTTCAATTTGGTTACTTTCAATTTACCCGCGTAGTCGTGCGCGATTTCTGCGACGGTAGGCGCCAGCATGTGGCACGGGCGGCACCACTCGGCCCAGAAATCCACGAGCACGGGTTGCGTGCTGCTGGCCGTCAGAACTTCCGCTTCAAAGTTTCCGTCGGTGATCGCCAAAATGTTGTTGTCAGCCATGTCGTTTGTCCTCAACGGCTTACTGCAATTCGCCGTCAAATTTCTCCTTAAACAGTTTAATTAGATGTTGCAACAGGCATTTGGTTTCGTGTGGCGGGAACACCGCTCGAAGCTGTTTGCCCTAAACCTTTTGCCGCTCGCGCGGCGGCATAAACCTTGGCGTACTCGGCCGCGGAACCTTTCCATGAAAAATCCTTGGCCATGCCGTTCAATTGGATGCGCTTCCAGATGCGTTCGTCCTCATAATGCTGCAGCGCACGCCGCACGCATTGCACCAACGCAGCCCCGGAATATTCTTCAAACTTGAAGCCGGTCCCGGTCCCGGACTCCAGATCGAACGCTTCAATCGTATCATCAAGCCCGCCCGTCGCCCTCGCCACCGGGACCGTACCATACTTCAAACTGTAGATCTGGTTCAAGCCGCAAGGTTCGTAGCGCGAGGGCATCAGGAAAAGATCCGCACCCGCTTCGATCTGATGCGCGACGGCATCGTCATACGCGATCTTCACGCCCACACGACCAGGATATGCGGTGGCGAGCGAGCGGAATAAATCTTCGTACTTACGGTCTCCGGTGCCCAGGACCACCAGCGTCATTTCTTCCTGCATCAATTCGTGGGCACGCTCGGCAATCAGATCGAAGCCTTTCTGATCCGCAAAGCGCGAGACGATTCCGATCACCGGCCGCGCCAACTCCTCTTGCGGGAACTCGAACAATTTCCGGAGCGCCTGCTTGCAGACTTGCTTCCCGCTTAGATCCTTCGCCGAATAGCGCGCGGCGATCAGCTTGTCTTTCTCCGGGTTCCACGCGGTGTAATCGACACCGTTGAGGATTCCCACCAGACGGTCCGCGCGCCCACGTACCACGCCGTCCAGCCCGTAGCCGAACTCCGGGGTCTGAATCTCTTGCGCGTACTTGCGGCTGACGGTGGTCAGGTAGTCCGAGAACACCAACCCGCCTTTGAGAAGATTCACGTTGCCGAAAAATTCGATTCCCCCAGGATGAAATACGCTGACCGGGATATCGGCACGAGAGAGAACGCCGCGCGCGAACTGACCTTGATAGGCAAGATTGTGGATGGTGAAGACCACCGGCAAATTTTGCGCTACCGGATCGTTGGCATAGGCCGTCCGCAACAGCACCGGCACGAGCGCGGCCTGCCAGTCGTGACAGTGGAGGAGGTCGGCGGGCCAGACATTTTTCGCAATTTCGATGGCCACGCGGCAGAACTCGCTGTAACGCTCGGCGTTGTCGGGATAATCGCCGCCGCGTCCGCCGTACAGACCGTCGCGATCGAAATACTCGGGGTCGTCAACGAAGAAGTAACGCACGCCGCCGAGCACCCCGCCGTCGGCGATCGCGGGAAACCGCAACCTTCCACCCATCGAAACGGTCAGGCTGGGCACTAGCACGCCGGCAACCTTCGTATCGCGATAGCGCGGCAAAACCACCGCCAGCTCGTGGCCTTGTGCCACCAGGGCTTTGGGCAGCCCCGCGATCACGTCCGCCAGGCCGCCGGTCTTTGAGAACGGCAGCCCTTCCGACGCCACGAAAAGGATTCTCACAGTGTTGCCATCATAGGATTCGACCGTGCTTTTACGCTATCCAACCCCGGAGTGCCCGTCAAGCATGGTGCGTTGGGTCGATTCCGCCCGCTAAACGCGATTCTCGAGAAACCATCCGACGCAACTTTTGCCGCGGGGCTGTGTTTGCAGGAGGGTGAAGACAAACTTCATCCCGACGAGCAAGAGCGGCGCGACAGTTTCCCTGGGCCAACCAGAAAACTTTCTTGTCGCTCTGTTCGTGTTGTCGCCCACATTGGGATTGCTGCTTTTCCTTGCTTGCTATCTGTGGGCATGCCTTTGCGGGCCTGTCGCTTCCCTGTTTCAAGCCGCGCGATTCTTCCAGGGTCCGCGTCTTGTTACACTGTTCCCGAATGGCTCGTCAACGTCTCGGCCAACATTTCCTCGCTGATTTAGATTGGCGCGAACAGATCGCGCGCGCGATACGCGTCTCGGCGCAAACGCTTGCGCCGTCGCCGGCAGAGCACGACAAACGCTATCGCCGGCCCTACTGCTGGATTGAAATCGGAGCAGGTCACGGGGAGATGACCGAGCATTTGGCCGCGACCGGCGCACCCGTCTACGCCATTGAACTGGACGCTTCGCTGGCCCGCAAGCTTCAGCACCTGACCCAACAATTTCCCGAGCTGTCTGTCGTGCCGGGAGACGTACTGCAAGCCGACATCGCCGCGATTGCTGCGGGCCGCCGCGTGCGCATCTACGGCAATCTGCCGTACTACATTACTTCGCCGATCCTGCACCATCTTTTTGCGTTCGCGGACGCAATCGACGAGATGCATATCGTCATTCAGACCGAAGTCGCGGAACGCCTGACCGCGCAACCGGGCAGCAAATCGTACGGCTACCTATCCGTCGTAACGCAGCTCTATGCACGGCCCGAACTTGTACTACGGATTCCTCGCGACGCATTTCGTCCGCCGCCCGAAGTGGGCTCGGCGCTAGTCACCCTGCGATTTCCCGGCGAACGCGCAAAGCTCGGTTTGAGCGAGGAAACACGATTTCTGGATTTCGTAAAATTGTGTTTCGCGCACAAACGTAAAACGCTGGTGAACAACCTTCGCGCGATCGCCAGTCCCGACCGTGTTCGCGCGACTCTGGAACGGCTGGGCCTTCGGCTTGACGCTCGAGCGGAGCAACTCAGCCTGCCTCTCCTGGCTCGCCTTCATCGAGAACTTTGAGTCACGAAAAAAGAAAGATGGCGAATCAAGTTCGCCGCCACAAAGGCTAGAAAAAAGCATCCTGCAGCGGCAGCCGCGAGGCTTTGTAGGGGCGCAGCACGGCTGCGACCTGATCGGCAGGATTATGGGCTATTTTTTTCCTTCGGCCGCGCCGCCACTAACCGATCCGGATAATCGCTCATGATGCCGTCGACGCCCGCTTCGATCAGCAAGCGCATGTGCGCCGGCTGATTCACAGTCCAGCAGACCACCTGCAAATCCCGCTTTCGCGCTTCCGCCAGCAACGCGGGTGTAACCAAGTCGCCGCGCACGGCCAACTGTCGCGCTCCCACGTCCACGGCGCGCTGCAAGGGAAGATCGATCTGGCCGTCGAAAAGAAGTCCGGTCATCACCGTCGGTTCGATCTTTCGCAACGCCCCGAGAATGCTGGCGTCAAAGGAGATTACGATGGTTCTGGCAATCTCTCCCGAATTGCGCAACGCCCCAATCAGGCTGTGCTCTCCACCCCAGGAACCCCCGGGCTTGAGCTCCAGATAGAAAACCACGTCATGTTTCTTGGAGAACTCGAGAATCTCCTCCAGCGTGGGGATGCGCTCCCCGGCAAATTCGCTGCCGAACCATGAGCCGGCGTCCAAGCGGCGCAGGTCGGCAAGCGACAGGTCGTGGACCTTACCCTGACCGTTGGTGGTCCGGTTGACGGTATCGTCGTGAATGGCGACAAAGTGTGAGTCGCGGGAAAGCTGCAAGTCGGTCTCGATGAACGTGGCCCCCAGCGCAAGCGCGCGCTTGAACGCCGCGAGCGTATTCTCGGGCGCGTGTCCGGAAGCCCCACGATGCGCAATTACCAGCACGGTCTTCGGTTTCCTCTTTCTTCCGGAAGGTTCGCAGCGTCAGGCTTGCGGTGACAGACCCGGCCAAGAACTAGGCTCGGACTCTACGTGGCCGCACCGATCGTCACGCTGCGACCCAACCCATGCTAACATCCGCGCCCTCGGGTTACCCATGCAGTCCTTTGGATTGCATCTTGAGTCTAAACTTGAGAACCCGGGGGAAAAATTCTGAATCTGAGGGAGAAATCATGGTTGCCTACCGCCGTATCCTGCTCGCTGCCCTTCTCATGGTTATGCCCTTCACTTCCCTGCCTCAAGCTTCCGGGGCACCGCAAAAGCAAAATGAACCGAAAAGCCAGCAGAACCTGATCAAGGAAGTGCGGCACCAACTGGTGCTGCTGCCGTACTACTCCGTGTTTGACAACCTTTCGTTTCAAGTGCAGGGAAGCAAAATTGTTCTCATGGGTCAAGTGGTCCGACCAACGCTCAAGTCCGATGCCGAAGCCGCTGTTAAGAGCGTCGAAGGGGTATCCAGCGTCGAGAACAATATTGAAGTGTTGCCGCCATCGCCCATGGACGATCAACTGCGTCGCGCGCTGTTCCGCGCCATCTACAGTGAGCCGGCCTTGTCTCGCTACGCGCAATCGGCAGTCCCCTCGATTCACATTATCGTCAAAAACGGAAATGTGGCGCTCGAAGGTGTGGCGGACAACGAGACGGACAAGAACCTGGCCGGTCTGCGTGCCAATGGTGTTCCCAACGTCTTTTCCGTGAAGAACAACCTGGTGGTGAGCGCTTCCTAGAAATTTCTGATTAAACGGCGACCCGCGAGACGCATTTGACCCACGAAGCGTTCCTCAGGCTTGCATCGAGACCGATTCGACGGTTTTGGCAGGTCGAACGGGTCGAATTTGACTGTGCGGCAGGCGTGTCAGGCCCATTTCGGGTCAGGAGCCCATGCTCGGTATCCCGACCAACTTTTCGGCCTGTTGACTCTCACGCGCCGTGTGGACCCGACGTACCATTAAAGTTCCTCGCATTTCTGCCGATGATGGTCCTGTCATGCCCAATCTCTACTTCTGCCAGCCCCACGCTCAGAACCAGGGGATGTTGCGCGCCGTGATTTCCCTCGCCGACTGCAAGCAGTTGGTCGCGTCTGCCTCGGCCACCTACGTCGGGGAGAGCTTTCCGAAGGTTTGCGAACAGGATGGGCAGACTTCTGATTTTGCGGTCATAGGCGTCGGCGCGGACGAGGCCAACGGTGAATGGCACCGCGGCTATTACCGCTTTCAAGCAGATCTGATGGAGCTGAACGCGCGGCTTTTGACGCTTGCGCGGTAACCACCCAGGGCGCGCCGAGGCCTGAAAAGACGCGTGCGATTCTGCCCAAGTCCCTCTACTCTCCGGCCGCCTCAGCCACTATACTTTCTTGATGCGTCTCCAGCGCCTTGCTCCCGTGGCCGTGTTGTTCTTATTTTCCTTCGCCATCATGGCCGCGCCGATTCTGGCGCAAGAAGCCACTTGGCAACAGGACCTCGCCGCGTGGCGAACGCAGCACGTCGCCGACTTGCGAAAACCAGACGGATGGCTATCCCTTACCGGCCTTGAATGGCTGGCCTCCGGCGACAACAGTTTTGGCTCCGCGGCTGACAACAAAATCCATTTGCCCGCCAGTGGCCCCGCGCACGCGGGCGTTCTGCATCTTGAAGGCACGACCGTTACGCTGATGCCTCCGCCGGATGGGTTCGCCCAGGGTCTGCTCATTGACGGCAAACCCGCGCAGTCGCAGGATCTTCGCACCGGCGCCGACACCGACAAGGGTAATCCACGCATGACCAGCGGTACGCTGAATTTTTACGTGGTGCGGCGCGCCGACCGGTTCGCGTTGCGCATTAAAGACGCGCAGTCCGCGGCGCTGGTGGGCTTTCACGGGCTCAAATGGTACGCGCCCGATCGCGCTTTCCGTGTCAAGGCTCGCTGGATTCCATACACTCCGCCAAAGAGCGTCACGCTCGCGACGCTGATCGGCACCAGTTACGATCAACCGGTCCCGGGTGCGGCGGAATTTACGCTGCGCGGCAAGACCTACGAACTTGAGCCGGTCGCGGAAGACAATCCCGTCACGAAACTTTTCTTTATCCTTCGCGACACGACAAGCTCTTCGACGACGTATGCGGCGTGCCGCTTCCTGTACACCGGCCTTCCTTCGAACGGGCTCGACAAGTCCGGCGAGCTGGTGCTGGATTTCAACCACCTTGAGAATCCACCCTGCGCCTACACGCCCTACGCGACCTGCCCGTTGCCGCCGCCGGGCAATCGCCTGCCCATTCCTTTGCCTGTGGGCGAACAGCGATACCACGACTGACCCCCTGGGCCTACCCAGCGATTCGGTCGCGTATTCGTTTTTCCCTGTTCAGACTTCCGGGCGCGCATTTGGCAATCGGCGGCCTCTTGTCGCACAATAAATTGTCGCGCCAAGCGCTGCGGCAACTATGACCGCTCCCAATCCCTATTCCGCCGATACCGGCGGACCTGCTAATCCGGCGCGTGAAAAACTCGTTGCGCTTCGTCTGGCGCTGCTACAGCTGCACAAGACGCTGCTCGACATGGAACGCCGCGAGTACGAGCGTGTGCATGGAAAAGTCAACACCGGAGAACTTTTCCGGCTGGTGATTGACCACGAGCAATTCGCCTGGTTGCACAATATTTCCGAATTCGTCGTGCGTCTCGACGAAAGCCTCGCGGGCGAAGTTCCCGTCAGCCCCGACGACACGCGCAGCGCGATCCTGCTGGCCCGCAAAATGTTCGCACCTTCGGAATCCGGCGACGCTTTCCAGAAGCGCTACTTCGACGCCATTCAACAGGATCCCGCCGTCGTCATGGAACACGCGGAACTCGCGCGCCTGTTCGCGAACGAGCCTGCCGACCCTAGTCCCTCGTAGCGGAGCACGAGAGCGGCGCCCACCGTTTCCAGCCGGCCCCTGGTTCCTCATAAGTTCAAGGTGCGCGATTCCGTGCGACTCCTTATAATCCACTTCTGCGGGAACGGCGCTGGCCCACCGCTCGATCACCATGACTGGAACCTGTGTGTCCATTGGCGTACACATCCGCCGCAGCGTTCTCTTTCTTGCGCTGACGCTCGCTGCCGATCGGCCGGTTATGCTGGCGCGAGCCCTTCCTTCCTCGACGCCCGAGAATCCCATTTCCGCGGCTCCGAAGCGCTTGTCGCTAAGAGCGAAAAGAGAAATTTTCGAAAGAACCTGGAGAGACGTTCGCGATCACTATTACGATCCGTCGTTCAACGGAGTGAACTGGGACGACATTCGCACGCGCTATCGCCCTTTGATCGAAGCCGCCAAAGACGATCAAGAGTTTTATCTGCTGATGAGCCAGATGACCGGCGAACTGCACGATGCGCACACGCGATTTAATTCTCCGGAGCAATGGAAAAACTACAAGAAACAGCAGGGAGTCAGCTCGGGCATAGGCGTGGACGACGTGGACGGACGGGCGGTGGTTACCGCCGTCCGCCGCGATTCGAGCGCGGCCCATTCGGGCATCGAACCCGGGATGGAGGTCCTCAGCATCGACGGGAAACCCATCGCGGAGCGGGTTTCCGAAATCGAAAACAGCAAACCCCCTTCGTCGTCCGAACGCGCGACCCGAATGCTCAGTTATGGCCGGCTCTTCGCCGGTCCGCCGGGTAGCGAGGTGCGGCTGACGCTGGAGCGTGCGGACGGCTCGCGCTTCGACGTCACCCTCAAGCGGCAAATTTATTCGTCGGCTCCGGAGGTCTCGACCGACGTATTGCCCTCGGGGAACGCGTACATCCGGTTCGATGGTTTTCAGCCCGCCATTACCAAGGAATTCCGGCAGGCCCTCGAGAGATTCCGCAATACGCCGGGGCTGGTGATCGACTTGCGCAGAAACGGCGGCGGCGACCTCGGCGTGCTGCTCCCGATCGCATCCTATTTTTTTGACAAAAAAACTCTGTTCGCAAAAGACCAGACGCGTTCTGGCAAACCGCTTTCGGAATTTGCAGGGATTTTCCGGCTCCCGCTCGAGCTTTACGTGGGCCGGCCTGGCGATCAAATTTATTCCGGCCCGGTGGTCATCTTAGTCGACGCGCGCTCGGCAAGTTCTTCGGAGGTGTTCGCAGCAGGAATGCAAGACTCGCGGCGCGCGAAGATTGTCGGAAGCCAGAGTTGCGGCTGCGTCCTGGGAATTGCCAAACCGCGGGTGATGAAAGGCGGCGGCGTGTTAGAGATGAGCGAAGTGTTATGGTTCTCCCCGAAAGGCCGCAAACTGGAAGGCACCGGGATTCTGCCCGACGAAAACGTCGCTCCCACCCTAAGCGATCTGCAAAACAAACACGACCCCGCGATCGAAGCCGCGGACAAGGCCCTGCTGCAAATGACGGCCTTCGCGCGGCGCGCGCCTAGACCCCTAGACGTGGGGAAGCGAAATCCGTGAGCCGGGCCTCGGTCATCGCCAAACGCGCCTTGGTCGCCGTGATTCTCCTGCTGGCACTGGTCTACATTGGCGACTATCTTCTGGTGCGCTGGAAGATGGCATATCCCAAGAAGGGCCAGGCATTTGGGACGGTCCACATGTATCGCCTACTCGCAATCCCGATGAAGGATGGAAAAACGGAATACGAGTTCGACGTGCAGCAACCGGAGGTCGACACGCCCTGCGTGCGCTCGCTGTTTCCGCACATGGGCAACTCCCCATGCTGGTACCTCCAGCGCAACAGCCAGAAGCCCATCCCCATGTAACGGATCCATCGTCGAGACGGAATTGCCGGAGTTTTGTCGCTAGTGATTCGGCCCGACCGGCCCAGGAATTCCGCCGCGCTGGAGGTTATGCGCTTAACCTGATAACATTCGCGCGGCAAATGGATCCGCACGCTTTTTTCGACATTCCAGCGGCGAAAAGGAACACCATGGACCGACGCGATTTCCTGAAGACGACAAGCACCGTGATTGCAGGCGCGACCCTCGCACCCGGGACTCTGGCAGGCCGCGCTGCAGCGGCGGCAAGCGGCGACGGTCGCATCGTCATTCCCATCAATCGGAACTGGCGCTACAGCAAGACGTTCGCGCAAGGAGCGCATGGCCGCGAGTTCGACGATTCCGGATTCGATCGCGTGGTCATTCCTCACACCAATGTGCGCTTGCCATGGCACAACTTTGACGACAAAACGTACGAGTTTGTATCCATCTACCGGCGCCGCTTCAAACTGCCGCCCGAAGCGCGCGGCCGCCGCGTGTTCGTCGATTTCGAAGGTGTGATGACTGCGTCCACGGTGTGGATCAACGGCGTGAACCTCGGCGAATACAAAGGCGGCTACACGCCATTTTCTTTCGACCTGACGCCGCATATTGATTTCGATCGCGAGAACGTGCTGGCCGTGGACGTGGACTCCACCGAGCGGCCCGACATTCCGCCCTTCGGCTACCAGATCGATTATCTGACCTTTGGCGGAATTTACCGTGAGGTTTCGCTGCGCATCGTGCCGGGGACCTTTATCGAGAATATTTGTGCGAAACCCAAAGATGTGTTGAGCGGAAAGCCCACCTTAGACGTGGACTGCTATCTGCAGCACATGGAAGCGTCCCACGAGCCGTTGACGCTCGAAGTGGAGCTGCGAGAGGGCGATCGCACGGTAGCCAAAGCGACGCAGCGCGTGCCCGCTTCGGAGGCCTCCGCCGAACCCATGGCGCACCCCGTGCATCTAGAAGGCCTGGGTGCGATCAAGGTGTGGGACCTCGAGCATCCAAATCTGTATTCCGTGCAGGTGCGCTTGTTGAAAGGAACACAACCGCTCGACCGCGACCATCGCACGGTCGGCTTCCGCCACGCGGAGTTCACCGACCATGGCTTCGCCCTAAACGGGAAAGTGATCAAACTGCGAGGGCTCGATCGCCATCAGACATTCCCTTTTGCCGGCCAAGCCATGCCGGGACGCGCGCAACGAAGTGACGCGAACATCCTGCGCAATAAATTAAAGTGCAACATCGTGCGCACTTCCCACTACCCGCAATCGCGGCATTTCCTGGATGCCTGCGACGAAATAGGCCTGCTGGTGCTGGAAGAAATCCCGGGCTGGCAGCACATTGGCGACCAGGCATGGAAGGACATTTCCGTCGACAACGTCTCGCGCATGGTCCGCCGCGACTGGAATCGCCCCAGCATTATTGTGTGGGGCGTACGCATCAACGAATCCAAAGACGATCACGATTTCTACGTGCGCACCAACGCTATGGCCCACAAACTGGATCCCACCCGGCAGACCTGCGGCATTCGCTACTTCCAATCCTCGGAGTTCCTGGAAGACGTCTTCACCATGAACGATTTTGGTTTCCCGCTGAAGCCGCCGAATCATCCGCGCTACCTGAACACGGAATTTGTTGGTCACACCTATCCGACCAAGACCATCGATCAAGTGGAACGCCTACAAGAGCACATGCTGCGCCACGCGCGCATTCACGATCAGCTCGCCTCCAACCCGCAATACGCCGGCGGCCTCGGCTGGTGCGCGTTCGACTACAACACGCACGCCGACTTTGGTTCCGGCGACCGCATCTGCTACCACGGCGTGACCGATATTTTTCGCGAACCTAAACCCGCCGCCGGTTTTTACAAGTCGCAATGCGATCCCTCGGAGGAAGTAGTCCTCGAGCCGGCTTTTCATTGGGCCCGCGGCGACGAGTCCATCGGTTTCACCAAGGCGTGGGTCTGCTCCAACTGCGAGCACCTGAAATTTTATATAGCAGACAAGCTGGTCGCCGAAGTCGATCCCAACAAGAGCGAATTCGCCCACCTGCCCTATCCCCCCTTCGTCGCAGACCTTTCTCAGGCTGTCTTCCAATGGGGAGATCTGCGCATCGAGGGCTACATTCAAGGCAAACAAGTGATCTCGAAAACCATGTCCGGCCGCGGCGTCGATCAGAAATTCACACTGCGGCCCGACGACACAAAATTGTTCGCCGATGGAGCCGATTCCACCCGCATCGTTTTGCGCGTGACCGATGAGTTTGGCGCCATCCGCCCGTTCGCCAACGACGCCGTCAAGTTCGACCTCGAAGGCCCCGCCGAAATTATCGGCGACAACCCCTTCGCACTGATCGGCGGCACCGGCGCCATCTGGATCCGCGCGAAAGAACAGCCAGGCACGGTCACTCTAACAGCGACGCACCCGCAACTAGGCGCGCAGAAGCTGCAAATCGAGATAGCGACCGCGCCTTCGGAAGGCGCGTAGCGACCTTTGTCGGGGCGGGGTTGCTCCGCCCGGGCGTCAACACGTGCTCGGCGAAGCACCCCAACGTCACTCCAAACGATGCGGCGAGTCCCCAAAAACGCTGATGTGGCACTCCATGCCCATTGTCGGACTCGTGGATGAATTCTGGCGGGAACGATCGTATCGATTATTCCAATTGCGATGATGGCGACGATTCCCGATGTAGTCCGGACCCTGAAAATTCACTCCATGCAGCGGCTTCCGCTCAAGGCACGGGGCGTCTTTGACTGGTGTTTTACGCGGCTCTTTCGCGCAGAGCTTCGATGATTTGGTCGATCGCTCCATCAAACCTGAAATCACCACTACGGAAAACCTTGATGGTGGGGTAGACCATGCACTTATCGCCACAAGTCCACGCGAATTTTATGTCGGCAATAGTATTTTGGGGGACCCAAGTTTCCTTTCTCAGCCCGGCAGCCAGGTGCATGGTGCTGGTGTCGACGGAGCACACGATGTCCGTCCCCGCGACGGCGTTCGCCGTGCGCTCCCAACCCTTGATGTTGGGATTGAGCATCCGCGAGTCGTGAGTGTTGTACTGCAAGTTCACCCACTGGATCACATCTTGAGTGCGCACCACCAGCCGGTCGATATTACTTGGTGTGAGCTGACGGCGCTTGATGACTACATCCTTGTCCTCCGCGGCCAGCGCCGTATGGCAAAGGCCGACTTTCAGCTTTGCGGATTTGAATTGCATGGGAGCCTTCGCGGGCCACGCAGGAAGGAAACGCATAATGTCGTAAATTCTTTCCGGCATGAAGTCCGCTAGCTGCCAAAACATCATGTCGTAGACGTGTTTCGCGGCACGCGGAATATAGTTGGTATCGACGATGCAGATACCTCGGGTCTTCAGGAATTTGAACAGGGGTGCCATGGTGTTTTGATCCTCTTTGCTAATAACCAAGCAGACGTCGGGCGCGAAGCAGTGGAGAAATTGCGACCACCACGCCAGCATTAGAAAATCACCTATGCCGCGCCCCCGCCTAACGACGGGACCCACCAGAGCAAGTGCGTCCGTCATCTCGCCGCGCCACACTAACCCTGGATCTAAGGAAGAAGACTGCAGTTCAAAAACGTCCGATTCCAGAGCGGACTTGCACAAGTCCCACCGTTGGGTATACGCGCACAGCCTGAAGTACGCTCCGGTGTAGGCCCTTAAGGCCTGCTGGGTGGAGTGCTTGCTGCGAAGGGTGCGTAACGCCTCCAAAACAACCTGGTAGGCTTCTTCGTACCTGCCCAGGCACGTGAGAGCATCTTTGACCAGGAAGCGCGCTGCCGGCGACATGTCGTGCCGGTAGGCGCCAATGGCGGCGTGCAGCAGCTTTTCTTTGTCATCGAGTTCGCGGTAAGCAACGAGTGCCTGGGCCCACTCGGCAGTCGAGAGGGTCTCTGAGGGTTTCTCTTCGATCGTTGAAAGCGCCGCCAGCGCAGCGATGTTCCTGGCAACCAGACCGAGGTTGGTGAGGTCGTTTGTCGCTTCGAACTTCTGGCGCAGTTCGGATAAGTGCGCGAGCTTGTCCGCTATTAATTTCGCGCTGGTCTTCGCTGTGCAGCTCACAAAGGCTCTGTGACGTCGGTACAACAAAGGCGGCCCACCGGCGAGTCGATTGTTACACGGTGCCAAATGCGGAGATTTGATCGTGGGTTTAGCTACAGACGTGTCAACAAACCACGGGCTAGAGGATAGGCATCGTCATACCGCTGGCTCCCAGAAACTGATAGGACTAAGGGAACTTACTGTCAGTTCTTCTTCTCTTTGTCAGGTCCTTCACCCTCGGCCGGAATGCCATCGAGGGTCAGAAAGATTTCTACCGCGCCTCCCGAAACCAGCTTCAGCTCTTCCGGTGACAGTTCTCGCGCTGGATTCTTTGCCGCTTCCTTTGGTTTATTTTCTTCACTCATTGTCGCGGGTCCTCCGTTCTAGCTACGTCGAATCGTCCCCTCTGGATGAGACACTATACACCGATTCGAAGTAATGTACGGAGGATTGTAGCAACACTGGGAACCTAACCGGTTTTCGACCCGGCTAAAAAAGCTCTGCTTCGCAGTGTATCCCAAATCCTGCCCATAAGAGTGAGGCGGCAAATTTCAGTCCGTCCAATTCTCTTCGTGTTAGCGTGCATCTGGGCTTCGACAGCCAGTTCGTTCTGTGCCCCTCAGGAAATTGCCTTAGCGATATGAACGCTTGGTGGAACTCCAGCCCGTATTTTGATACCTCCCTGTATCTCCCGGGTAATCATGTACTCTCCAACACGTGGAACGAGACGGCAAGCTTTTGTTCCAGGAGGTCTGTGAGCGGAACTTGGAAGGGATTGTTTGCAAGCGGAGGATGAGCGTCTATTCGGAGCACGGGTGGCTCAAGATTAAGAATCCGCACTATAAGCAAACTGAGGGGGACGGCACGAGATGTTTACTGCGTTCACGGAGCGATAGGCTGGGAATCCAAGGGTAGCAAACTGGTAGCACGGCTGTTGATCCCTGCCTGACAATTCTCACAAAACCACGGTTTCGTTGGTGAAATATGGCGCGCCCGGAGGGACTTGAACCCCCAACCCTTTGGTTCGAAGCCAAATGCTCTATCCATTGAGCTACGGGCGCGTGACGCCATTATAGTGGATTATAGATAGTGGATTATAGTCTACCCTGCTAAATGATCGCCGCCACGATTTTCGAACGCTTCGAGCACCCGGGTCTCCAGATCGAATATCCCAAATCATAATTCATAAAGCTCACCGGCCAGATATCGTCGTGCACTTCTTTGATCCCACGGTTTGTTCGCCGAAGGCTTTGCTGAAGTTGATTCTCTTGCCTAGACAGATGCGGCCACAACGCGTGACCCCGACGGTCTTATCGTGCCGCGGGAGGTCGCAGCCAAGGGACACCCAGCTTCGGCGGCCAAACGACGCTGCTGCTGGATGCTCCAGACGAAACCGCTGGGGAAACGACGTCTCCCGTGAAAACGCCCTTGCCTGCCAGGAAATTGTAAATCTCGTCCGTCTCGGTACTAACTGGGACGAGTTTTGCCACCGGCTTGCCACGCTTCGTGATGACCACCCCCTCATGCTTGCCCTGAACTTCGTCCATGATCGCGAGACATTTTGCCTCGAAGGAACCCGCCGGCATCTTCTTCACAACGAAACTCCAGTGAACTATGGTCATAAATCCGGAGCGAAAAAGAAGCTAATCCCGATAGCCCAGGCCCAGAAGATATGTGCCTTTAAAGACAGACAGCGGGTGCCTCCCCGTGATACTCCTACCCTAACGATTTCGGCCTTTCCGAGCAGGCTGCCACACTCACTCGGTTGCAAGATGGAATTCAGGGTAAGGAACTTCACATGAAGCGATTGCAGACTCTTGCTTTGTTGCTCGCCGTCACAACCTTGGGAGTGCTTTCGCCCGTGGGAAACGCGCAATCCGCCCCCGTAGCACCACCTTCCTCGAGCAGCGCAGTTTCACCTTCGGTCCGCACAATTACCCCTGGACTCGACCTCACCTACCATCGCCCCACCGAACGAACGAAACTCCGCCACTTCTTCTACGACGCCTTCGGCCCTTATCCCATGGCTAGCGGCGCGATCCTGGGAGCCATCGATCAAGCGGACAAAGCCCCTCCAGAATGGGGACAAGGTGCGGCAGCGTACGGCGAGCGGACGGGGTCCGACTTCGGGATTGCCCTGGTAACGACGACGACGCGTTACGCGTTGGCCGAAGCCTTCCGGGAAGACACTTTGTACTACCGCTGTGAGTGCACCGGCGTATTCCGGCGGCTGAATCACGCCTGGTTTTCGACGGTGACGGCACGCCACGGCGACGGCGGCCATCGCCGCTTGTCCCTTGCCGCGATCGTTGCTCCGTATGTGGGCACGACGACCGCTGTCTACGGATGGTACCCAAACCGCTACGGCATCAAGGATGGTCTGCGGATGGGCAACTACACCTTGCTGGCCTTCGCGGGCATCAATATCGCCCGTGAATTCGTCTATGGTGGTCCTCATACCCTGTTCGGGCACCACAGTCGCACCGCCGCGCCGTAAGCCACCTTCCAACCGAGAATGTCTTCGACTCTAAATACCCCTTAAACGGCAACGCTTCGCGGTTCGTTTGCGCACCCCTCATCTCGACAAAAAGGCCCGTAAGTGATACTATTTACTCAAGTAAGTTCGATGTCCCCAACGGGACCTCCCTCCCGCCGGTCGGGCCTGCGGTTGGATCCCTCGCAATGAAACGATCCGATTTCCTCGTGAGGTGTCGCTTTGTCTCCCGGCTTACCAGCACAATCCACGTCCCTGCCGCCACGCCCATACGTTGCCACTCGTCGGAGGGATTTGCCCGCTCTCACCGGGGTCCGTTTTCTGGCCGCGTGGTACGTGGTCTTGTTTCACGCCTTCCCTGGCCTGGCGCATCGCTATCCCCTACCTCCACTGTTGGCGACATTTCTGAGTAATGGCTACCTCGCCGTCGGCTTGTTCTTTCTGCTCTCGGGCTTCATCCTGGCCTATACCTACGAGGGCCAAATCGACGGCTTCTCGGGCAAAGCGCGTTTCTGGGAAGCTCGGTTTGCGCGCATCTATCCCGTCTATCTGCTTTCGCTGGTGCTGTCGTATTCGTTTGCCACCAGCCTGCACTTCGGCACGCGCCTGGCGGTCCTCGGCATGGTGCAGGCTTGGAACCCGCTGAACCCGGATATGGCCGGGGTGTGGAACTATCCCGCGTGGACGCTTTCCGCCGAGGCATTCTTCTACATTTGTTTTCCGTTTGTCCTTCCCTGGATCTCCCGCCGAGGGGATCGCGCGCTGTTTTGGCTCACTGCTGTTCTACTCGCTATCTGCGTCGTTGGGCACACGCCGGTGAAGGGACTGGGCGACTGGAAGAACCATGCCGCCCTCTTCGAAAGAGTGGTGCCCTTGCCGGTTTTGCGCATTCCGGAGTTCCTGCTGGGCGTGGTGATGGGCCTGCGATTTCTGAGAGACGAGAACGCCGAAAGCCGGGTCAGCAGGCCGCTTCGCGTCTATCCTTCGGTATTTGCGACGCTGGCCGCGCTAAGCCTGCCGCTGGGCGATTGGGTCTCGGTGGTCATCCTGCCGTTCTCGGTACTTGTCTATGAGCTGGCCCGTGGCGGAAGTGGACTCGCCAGATTTCTTTCAACGCGCGTCATGGTTCTGCTCGGCGGCGCGAGTTACTCTGTGTACTTGTTGCGTTTGCCCGTCACGACCTGGGCGCGGATTTTTCTCTCCGGCCTGCCGGCCGGGTTCGTGCGTTTCGGCGAACTGCTGGCACCGCTGATCCTCGTCGCATTCTCCATTCTGGTGTTTCGTTATTGGGAAGAGCCCTCTCGAAAGGCGATCCGGCGCTGGTTCGCGAAAAACAAAGCGCGAATGGTGTCCTTGCCGACCTCGGCGTCGGCCACCCCTGTAGGCGATTAGTTCCCACCCATCGCGATGATCGCTCCGGAATTCTGCCCGTAGCTTTTTGCGATTTTTGCGCGCTTCGCATCCGCTAGCCTTGCCGTCAGGCATTCGCGCAGGGTCACTGAACTACGGCTGCTCGTCGGGTCAGGTTACCAACGCACTGTGGTAGGCGGTTAGTACCATCGCCGCGCAGAGCGAGAAAGCCAAGAATGGTTCCGTCCGGTAACGCTACTGGAGAACGCATTGTCCAGAGATGTAGCCACGACCATTGGCGCAGGCACGATCTCGGTGTTCCTGCTGGCGTTCTGCGCGAGCGCCACTTGCGCACAATCCGCGCAGAACGCTGTGCCGGCCGCAAGCCCCGTATTGCATGCGACTTCGACCGCCGTGCCGCGCTCCTGTGCTGATCCGGCCTCGCAACCACCAGCAACTTCCCAAATGGTGACAACCTCGAGCGTGCCCTGCGGATCTGCCCTACCCGATCCGGGCGCTGGCACATTATCGGCGGCGACAACATCGGTCAGCGCTGGTCCGATCGTGAGCAACGATCCACCCAAGCGCATGTTTGGGATGATTCCCGATTTTGAGAGCGCGAACAATACCGCGGCGAACCAACAACCACTCTCGGTCGGCCAGAAGTATATGCTGGCCGTACATCAGTCCTTCGATTTCAGCGCATATGTCGGTGATGCGTTTCAGTCCGCAATCCAGCAGGCAACCAACGGCCAGCCGCACTACGGACATGGATGGGACGCCTATGGTGAGCGCCTGGCGGCCGCCCAGGCCGATCAGACTTCCTCTAGCATGTTGATCTATGGCGTCTTTCCATCGGTGTGGCACGAAGATCCGCGCTATTTCCGGCGAGGATCGGGCTCGGCCGTTTCGCGCCTATGGTATGCCGTGAGCCGCACGTTCATCACGCGCCGCGACGACGGCACGAATGGCTTCAACAGATCGCAGACCGTCGGGCAATTGCTCTCCTGCGGGATTTCCACCAGCTATTACCCGGCGCAGGACCGCAGCGCCGCCCGCGTATTTCTGAATTGGGGCGTCAACCTCGGCTACAACAGCGGGTACAATGTGCTGACCGAGTACTACACCGACATGCTGAAGGGCATTTTCCACCGGCAGCAAACGCCCGCGGCCGCGTTCCTGGAAACGCAATCCCCCCTTCGGTAGCCGGCTTCCGCCAACGTCTCTGGAGTCGCGCTACCGGGAAATTTCCCGGTGCCAATTACAAGATTCAGGGTATGGAGATGCGCTTTAGCATCTGCGACTATCCTCCCGCGGGCTATAAAGTTCGCAAAGTTGGGGGAGGGGCGGCGTGGTACGCTTCGAAAAACGAGGCGGTAGGGCTGGGACGCGACGCTCCTCCTTCTTCTGACGATTCTGCAACCTTCCACCCAAAACTATTTCGATGGCATAACGCTGCAAGGTCATCGCGCCGCAGCCCGGTTTGGCCTGTGGCCGCTGTTCTTAGCTTCGACCACCTGATCCTCGCGCCGTGCCCTTCCCTCTCGCACTCGGCAAATTCCCGCTAAAGCTGCAGGTGTACCGCTGCCCGGCCGGACATATAATCACGGCGTGCGAAGAAAACCTCGGGAGTTTCCTCAAAATACGGGGAGCGACGCTGGCCGCGAGGCCGGTCGGAAAATAGGGCTCGCGAGAGCGCTGTCCAAGATGGGGATCTGTTCCCGTTCCCAGGCTGCGAACATGATCCAGGCAGGACGCGTACGGCTGAACGGAGCCGTGAAACGCAACCCGGAAACGCCCGTGAATTTCAGATTCGACCGCATTGAAGTTGACGGACGCGCAAGCGTTGCCGTCGACAGACTCTACCTGGTACTCAACAAGCCGCGCGGCGCCTTGACGACGGCTTCGGACGAAAAGGGACGCGAGACGGTCTACGATTTTCTGCCGGCGGGTTCGCGCCCAACGACAAGCCCCGCCCCAAGCCCGGCAAACGACCCGCCGAAGCGACCAGGACGCTCGATGGATCGCGCCGGTCGGGAGGCTCGACAAAGCGAGCGAGGGTCTGCTGCTGCTAACCAATGATTCCGAGTGGGCGGCGCGCGTTCTGGCACCGGACACGCACCTGGACAAAACCTACCACGTGCAGATCGGCCAGATCGCGGACGACCAACTGCTCGCCCGGCTGCAAGGCGGAATCGAGAGCGGCTGCGAAATCCTGCGCGTTAAACGCGCCGGGCGTCTGCGTTCGGGCGAAAAAAACTCCTGGCTTGAAATTGTGCTGGACGAAGGCAAAAACCGGCACATCCGCCGCATGCTGGAGGCCTTGGGAGTGGAAGTCCTGCGGCTCGTGCGTGTTGCCATTGGGCCGCTCGCGCTGGGCGACCTCGCTAGGGGCGCGTCGCGGCGCCTCACGCCCGCCGAAAAAGTTTTGTTCGATCAGGCCATGTCCGAGCTGCGGAGAAAAGTCCGCCCGTAGCCGGCCCTCAGTAGTTCCGTAGGTCGCTCTGGTTCTTTACAGCGGTGGGTTTAGGGGGCGAAGTTTCCGTTCCGACCTAACCATCGCCGCGTAATGGGAGGCAGCCTCTGAGGAAATGCTTCTGGCGTGTTCTGCGCTCCCCCTGCTATTCGAAAATACGCTCCATTTTCCCCCATTGACGCTGTCAAATTCCACGCTCGGCCCGCTCCCGCTTGCAAATAATCGCGTGAGACCCTACGCTCTTACGTCGATGCCTGATCTCACACCCGAAATCCTCGTCTACGGATTCATTTCGTACGTCGTTTTTCTTTTTTCCACCACCTGTCACGAAGCAGCACATGCCTTTGTCGCGAAACTGGGCGGAGACAGCACCGCGGCGCTGGCCGGGCAAGTGACCCTCAATCCGATACCGCATGTCCGACGCGAGCCCTGGGGCATGGTGGTGGTCCCCATTCTGGCGTTTCTGTTCACGCGCAGCATGATCGGGTGGGCCAGCGCGCCTTTTGATCCGCTGTGGGAGCGGCAGCATCCCAAAAGGGCGGCGTTGATGGCGCTCGCCGGGCCGGCGGCAAATTTCGCGCTGATGCTCCTCGCGGCAGCGGCACTGCGGATAGGAACTTCGATGGGCTGGCTGCATTTCAAACCCGGTGAACCCGCCGATTTTGCGCTGGTGACCTTGTTTGTGTTGTTTTCGCTGAACCTGCTGCTGGGTACGTTCAACCTGCTTCCGGTCCCGCCGCTAGACGGCAGCACCGGGATCATGTTGCTGATGAGCGAGGGCACCGCGCAACGTTACCTCGATTGGCTCCGCGGAAGTAGCTACGCTCGGCTGGGGCTCCTGGTGGGACTGCTGGCATTCCGTTATTTCTACGGTCCGGTGGAAAGCTTCGCAACCAACCTTCTGCTGCGCAGCCACTTCTAGGAAGACTGCCAACGCTGGATTCGGCGCTCGAGGCCATCCGCGACGCGACCGATTTTCCGCCCAAGCCCATCGACCGCAACCGGCTGAAGCGCACGCTGGACGAGGTGGCCGCGGTGAAAAGCGAAGGCCGTAGCGCGCTCGAGCGTTCCGTTTTTGACTTTCGGATTCTACATTTCCGCTTGTGATCTCAAAACGCACCGACTTTCCGATCCTCACCTACAGTTTCTGCCCTCTAACCTCCGCCCTTCTGCACTCTGAAGCTGTCAAGACACTTGCGCGCGGTGTCGAGTTCCGGGAAGCGGCTGCCTTCCTGCTCGATCAGGTAGTATTCGACCCCACCGCCGTGTTCGGCGGCCTGGAAGATTGCTTTCCAGTCAGCGGCGCCTTCGCCGAACAGCACGGTGTAGCCCTTTGTTTGGTCCGGCGACCAGTCTTTGCAGTGCAGCGAGCGGATGCGGCCTGGATTTGCTTTGATCCATGCGACGGGATCGGAGCCGGCTTCGAGGCAGGTGCCTACGTCAAGCTGCAGCATGACCGTTGGCTTGGTGTTCTTGGCCAGCACATCCATAGGGCGGACGCCGTCGATAGGAATCCACTCGACATTGTGATTGTGGTAGCCGGCTTTCAACCCCGATGGCTCCAGCTGTTCTGTCGCGGAGTTGAGCGCGCCAGCGAAGGTTTTCCAGCCATCGATGCCAGGATTGGGCTGCGAAGAGGCGACCACTACGTACTTGCAGCCGAGGATGAGGTTCTTGTCACGCGTGCGGGAGATGTTGTCTTTGCTCAGATAGCTGGCGTTGTTGTGGGTCGAATAGCAGCGCATGTTGAGATCGTCGAGGAGCTTTCTCACATCCTTGGTTTGCGCTTCGGTCCAGTCGAAGTAGGGCGCGTAGAACTCGACGCATTGATATCCCATCTGCGCGACAGACTTCAGGGTGCCGTCGAGGTCCTTTTTCAGGGACTCGCGCACGGAGTAGAGTTCGAGGCCTACGGGGATGGACGGATCTGCGAGACCGCGGAGAGCCAACGGCAGCATCGCCGACATGGCTAGAAATGAACGGCGCGAAAGACCCGAAGAACGAGAAGAAGAGCGACGACGATTTGCCATGGCTGAATGCTACGACGAAATCCGCCCGATTTCATTCACATTTGCCAAAGTTAAAACGCAAACTTGCGAAGGAAAATTCAGCAAGGGCGGGACGATCTCTTGCCCCCTGTTTTTCATAGTTGTTGATTCTAGAGCATTAAACTCTTAATGGAATCGTAAGTTATTTGTTTTCAATGCGCTCAGTCCGCCAAATGCACTCGATCCCCATTCCTGTACGCCAGCTCTAGGACAATTTACGACCTGGTTCGCAAACTTCTTCAGAAGGATTCTAATGTCCCGCCTCAGCTGGAAATGGAGAAAGCGTTCGTCCGTTAAGATAACGGAGCGAACGTATGAGGAAGAAACGGAAGCATTTCACGCCAGAAGAAAAAGTAGCCATCCTGAGGCGGCCTCTTGTGGACAGAGCACCCGTCTCGGAGCTGTGTGAAGAACTAGGCCTGCGGCGAACGGTGTTCTACCGCTGGCAGAAAGAACTGTGCGAGAACGGAGCCGCCGCTTTTCAGTCTCAAGAGCGTCCCCAGCGCCAAGTGGAGGAGAAGCAGAAACGGATCGAGTTCTTGGAGAAGAAGGTCCAGACCAAGGACGAGGTCCTGGCTGAGCTGATGGCTGAGCACATCGCGCAAAAAAAGTCTTGGGGAACTCTAACTGGCATCTGGGTGCCGCATGATGAGCGGGACCTCGTCGTGGATTTCGTCCGGCGCTGGTCGGAGAAGGCCGAGATCGGCGTGGGACGGTTCGTCCCATGGCTGGGCGTGACCGCCAGCAAGTTCTATGACCGGCGGCGGCGGTACGGGTTCGTCAACGAGCACAACGGTTGGGTTACCCGCGATTTCTGGTTGGAGCTGTGGGAGAAAGAAGCAATCATCGAGTTCCATCTGAAGAACCCGCTGGAAGGTATCGGCGGCTGACGTTCATGATGCTCGACGCTGACGTTGCGGCGGTTAGTCCGGCGAGTGTTTGGCCAGTGTTGAAGCAAGCTGGATTATTATCCCGGTGGAAGAGCAAGCCATCGCGCAAGGGAACCGGTTTCGAGCAGCCGCTGCGACCGCATCAGCACTGGCATATCGATGTTTCTTACATCGACCTGTCCTTGTATCTCGGTACACGCGCGGCGGTGGAAGGTTCCCCTAGCGTTCGGCAAAGCGCGGCTCACTGATAGGCGCGCCAGCCGGTGATGCTTGTTTTGCCGGGAGGAGTGCAAGCAGCGCGACTCCAATCGCGACAAAGATCACAATGTCCTGGGGACTATCCTGCCTGTGCATCCCGTGCGCCGCGGCCTCCGCCGATTGGATTGTCATCGTGAACCCATGGGCAAGGCTTGACCACGCCCCATAGGCGATCATCAAGCGATGCTTGGCCGGTTGCTTAACGGCCAGCAACAGACAGGGCCCGAGCGCCGTGTTAAGGCTCAGGAACATCGGCAAGACATCGTTATGCCCGTTAAGCCAGCTAGAGTGCCACAGAGCGTCGAACAGGAGATAGCCCCAAAAGGAATAAAACAAGCCCACCAACACCAACACGACCTGCAAGGCACGCTCACGCTTCATACCGTCCTCCGTTTTGTCTGATGCCAACGTTATTACCACCTTTTTACTTCAGATTGTGTAGCACGCTGAAGTCCCCTTTGTCCGGTCCCGCCAGAAACGTGACCAGCTTCTAAACCGTGGCAACACGAGCGCTGTGATCAAACGGGCGCTTCTTCCTCAAATTTATACGACGACCCGGGCAAAGCTAGCCTTCATACCCCCTTTTCGCGAGTGTCAGCTGCGATGCGTCCGATAGTGGAACCCTGCGAGCATCCGCAGTGTGAGCAGAATGCTTCTCCCCCTCGAATAGGCTTGCCACAGGAACTGCAAGGACCAAGGAGAGGCCCTCGGAACAGAAAATAAAGGATGAATCCAATCAAATTGGGTATGAGGAAAGCAGCAATCACCCAGGCCCAAGCAGGCATTTGACGCCTTTTTGCGTCCCCATAAATATATCCGAGGGCAAGGAAAAAAGCCGCGGTGAAGACGCCAAACGTTAAGCCAAACCAAAGCGCTTCCGGCATGGTACTGAGAAATCCTTTGGGAGCAAGTAGGGAACGGCCCTGGCTGGAAGCAAAATAGACTACCCAAATCGGGATCGCCAGTGCTGCGATGGCCATTGCAGACCTGGGTAGAATATTTCGCGTTGCGGTTCCCAATAAGATAGCCGCAACTACAAGTCCGCCCAAGAACGGTATCAAAAGCAACGCCGATTGCTGTGTCATGCAATGCCTCTATTCTCACCAGGCGCCGCGAGCAAACATAAGGCCGAGCAAAAAGATGGCAGCAGCCAAAAGACGAGCACGCCTGCCTGGACTTGAGCAGTGTCAAAATGCATTGGGACCGCCAGGCGCTTGGCCATCTGGTACACGAGTGCCGATCCGACAAATGACATCGAGAGTGCTACAGCAAATGCAGCCCAGGTCTTGAATTGCACGTTGTGCTGTCGCATTGTCCCGGTGTGATGCGCAAGAATCTCACGGACCTGGGCATTCGAATCTGGTTCACTGGTAAAGGTGAATTCCCGCAACCCCCGAATCGTACGCGCAGTTAGCTCGACGTAGCGCTTGCAGCCATCACAGTCGCGGATGTGGTCATGGATGAGCTTTCTTTCGCCTTCTGAAACCTCTTCTACAAAAGACCTGTCGATAAGCTCGCGAAATCTCTTGTCACACTCCAGGCGAATCACCCCCTTCCTCAAATGCGGATCTCAGTGCTGCAAGACCGCGATAGATTCTGGACGTCACCGTTGTCACAGGGGCACCCAAAACCTGAGCGATTTCCGGAAGAGACAGGTCTTCTTGAAACCTCAGCAGCAAAGCCTCGCGATACAGCGGTGACAGAATCTGCAGTTGACCGGCCAGACGTATTGCGTCTTCGCTTCGAGCCGCGGCTTCGAATGGGGAAGGACCGGAGGAAGGTAACAGCAGCACTGCATCGCGATCATTTGGCAAGGAAGCTGTCTGTACCGCTTTTCGTTTTTTCCGGAGGTAATCTATTGCCAAATTGCGGGCGATCGCGAATAGCCATGGATCAAACCGCTGCCGCCCGTTGTACTGGCTGCCCCGTTGCAGCACGCGAACCCAGGTCTCCTGCGCAAGGTCCTCAGCATACTCTCGCCTCCCGACGAGGTATAGCAGGTAGCGCACCAGTCGATGCTGACAGCGCTCCACCAGGTCTGCAAGAAGCTCCATATCCCTCTCACGTAAGCCTCGAGCAATCTTTGCCGTTTCGGTTTCGGCTGTCGTATTCAATGTCATGGGAAGAGCCGACATATATCCTGTATACGATTAAACCGCAGCGGATTACTCAACTTTTGACCGAAAAATCACGCTAAGATTTGCCTCGGACGGATATCGGATCAATGGACGGCAACGGCCTGACGGGTACAACTCGTTGATTGGCAGACCCCCAATAGGAGAGATAGTTGTCGAAACCAGGCGATCACAACTCACGATTCGGGTCTGGCCGGTCTGGGTTCCGGCGGAGTCACGGGCAAACCGGATGTTGAGAAACGGCAGCTCGTTGCGGAGTTACAATGATTTTGCCAGGTGAAACGGAAGCGGGCACTGCGGGAACGCAACCACGCCGAGGGATAACCCGGAGGGCTCATCGAGCCGATGGCTCAGCAGCGCGGGAGGTCCTTCTCCCGCTTTGCACGTTGACAGGAGGAAGTCATCGGACGATAGACCCTCATGACTTGAAAATCTCCGCCCCGCAGGGGCGGAATCTACACTAACGGAGAATGCCTCTTCTCCATTTCACGCTGAACCGAGACACTAATCGATGCAAACTTGCTCCGGGTGTGAACGCGCCAAGCACGGTCACAAACCCTTCTCTCAGCCATCTACCCAACCGTCCCGCTTCAGAGTCGGCGCGACCCGCGACCATATCACTTACATCAGAGTTTCCTTGGTGTCGAAGAGTGAGAAAGCATTTGGGTTGTTCTCGTCGAACAAGTTCAAGATTTCATTGCGCCCTTTATAATCTGTGGATTTCCGATTGCGAACGTATCGGGAGCTAGCCTGGCAAAACATTTTTATTTTGTTTGGTAGTATGACATCCAATGAAACTGACTAAACCGCAAGAAATCAAGTCAACGATTCGCTTCGGCGCCGAGTTGTTTCGGCCGAGGGCAAACGCAAAGACTGGATCGTGGACCCTAACTCTGCCCAAGAACGCGAGTGCGAAGCTTCCATCACGAGGCATGACGATGGTCGAGGGTATGATCAATGGCTTCCCTTTTCGAGCCGCTCTCGAACCAAACGGCAAAGGGAGTCATTGGCTCAGGGTTAATAAAACCATGCGCGATGCCGCAGGCGCAGATGCTGTAGACACGGTCACGGTGGAGATTACGCGGGCCGGAAAAGAACCGGAGATCAGGGTGCCAATAGACTTACGCAAAGCCCTCGCAGCCGCCCCGCTGGCGCAGGCAGGGTGGGAGGACATCACACCAATGGCGCGGCGGGACTGGATTTTCTCGATAAGCTCAGCGAAGCAACCGGAAACGCGCAGGCGCCGGATCGAGAAAGCGTGCGATATGCTTGCCTCAGGAAAGCGACGATTGTGTTGTTTTCCCGGTATAAAGTGGCTTATGAAAACAAACGCAAAATCATGCGGAGTGTGGCTTCCGTTGCCGAACTCACAAAATCGTTTTGTTTGCCGAGATCGACAAGCCTGATGCACGTTGCCGGAGAAGCGGCGTGCCGGTGTGGGATTTATCGGGTTACGCAGCTTGCGAGGAGTTTGTTCAACGACAAGTTTCTTGAATGAGCATGGCCCGGCCTTCCAGCGGATTAGGCACCCTAGTGCGGGGCTGTGGTGGCGACAATCAGACCGAAGTAGGCTAGAGCCAACAACCCTCCTCCCAAGAACTGCCCCCACTGTTTCACGCTAGGCCGCTGCTGGAGGAACCCGGCCATGCACGCAATGATGAGCACGAAATGCCCCACACCGCCAACCATGACCATCAAGGTGTCAGGCCGGCTCACATGACCCGTGTGCAGAAGAAACCAAAACTGTCCCGCCCCGGCCTGAAAGAGATGTGTCACGAACAAATTGAGGCTGTTCCAGGCTACCGCGACGATGGACCCGATGCCAAAGCCCCACGCGCTATTTTGACGAGTGAGTACGATCACAAACACATAAATCAGCGCTTGGAACAAGTGCAGACGGCGAAGTTGCGGAACAAAGACAGCCGATACAGTCAGGGCTAAAATGAAGAGTCCAACTCCAACTAGAATCGACACCTGCACCCAACGGGACCCGACGACCGGATGATCTTGTTTCATACCTGTTTTTACGGCGAAGACAGTCGAAAAGTTCCGAGGGACACTTGATTGCCGTCGTGCGACTGACCGGGCACGTGCGAACTACGGTTCAAATCTTGAGAGTCACAGCTATGCTACGAATGGTCGCTTTGCTCTGCTCGTCAAATCCGCTGACATCTAGGGTATAAACTCCCGGCTCGCTTAGCTCTTATAGCCATTCGAGATCAATGACGTCTACGAACATCCTGCCCGGCGGATAGACGACCGGAAGCAAACTCCTAGACTCCGCTTCCGCTGAGCGCGAGATTCCAGACAAACGCATGCGCTCCCATTGGATGCACCGCCAATGGCTCGGAACAGGACCAGAAGAATCCCGCGATTCTCAGCAACGCGGTCAGTTGTTCTACGGGCGGAGGTCTACTTCGCGGAAGCCGAAGCCTTGTAGCATGCTGGTGATGGTGCTGCGGGCGTTGTCGGAGGCGGTCTTGAGGATGCCGTCCTGCACGGCGGATTGCTGAAGTTGGCGCTCAGCTTCGGCGCGCACCTGGCTTTCGAGGTCGGGGTCCGGGGACGAAAACAGGCCCGTGTCGCGGGAATAGACCTTGGTCCTGGCGTTGTCGAGGCGGGTGCTGAAGATTTCGGCGGCGGGCAGGCGAATCGATACTTTGTTGCCTTGGAGCACAACGTCGCCGGGCTGCAAACCAGCGAGATTGATGCCCCCGATTACTTCTCCGTGCACGACCAGCAACAGTCGGTCGCCGGCCAGAAATTTTGGAAGGTACGCGTTGGCGTGCTCGCCGGAAATAATTTTGTCCATCGAGTAGCTCACAGTTTCTAGACGCTGGAGTTGCTGGATCTGATGAACGACGGTGGGTTGGTCCACATTGATCTGGGTACCGCCGCTGCGCATGCTGGTAATCAGGTGGAACAGCCCGAGGCCGGTTGAGAGCCAGATCAGCGCGCCAAGTAGCACCGCCGTAAGGATGGCGCCGGATAGGATTCCGAGAATCCACGGGAATAGATTCGCCGACTTTCGGGGAGTTTCGCGGATGGTTGGATCGGTTGGTAAGGGTGGGTTCTGAGTCGCCATGGTTCACTCCGCGTCTTCAGTGTAGACCAAGCGGCGGGTCAGTTTCTGGGTTGGGTTGATTCGGCTTTGGGCGCCGGCTTGGTTCGGGGGATAACGTTGGGGTCCTTCGCCTTTCCTCGTCGGACAGGCTCCGGGATGACAAGGATTCGGCGTTGATCGGTTTAGCAGGGTGCTCAAGCAGGCTAGGGAAAAAGTTCGTTTTCGCAACGTTTTGCTCTCGGGGCGATTTGCGGGCCTTCTGAAGCCGGGATGCCCGCTCATTGGGGTGTGGGCCCGTCGAGGCCTGGGCGTTTGGGCACAGCGGTGTTGTGCCCTGCATTTTTTTTCGCTTAGGGCCGAAGGTTACGGCATTGCGACCGCGTTCGGCGATGCGCAGATTGCTTTGTGGATCGGGCAACCGAACCAGGCGGTGCGCCATCAAGGAAAGAGATTACAACGTATAGCGCGGAGAGCCTTGGGGGGCTCCTGGGACTGTGCGACGGGGCACCTTGGAGCGTTTTTCTTGTCGCTTGAAGTCCGTAGCACCTCGTTTCGACTCACCAACAGCTTGCGGCTGCATCTAAGGGAGTCGATGAACAACAAATACCAACACCGGATTTGGACAATTCTCTCCGTGATTCTGATTGCCGGGGTGCAGGCAAATCCGGCACAGTCGCAGAACCTTACGTTTAGAATCCCTCCGATCAAGATTCCGTTCACGGTCAAGGATCAGGCGGTGACGATCACAGCGTCGGCGCTGATTTCCATGGTTTCAAAGGATCGCGATCTGAACATATTTAAGCTGGAATTGAGCGCGGACCTGGCGGACCTGCAACAGAACATGACCGGGCTGCTCGGCTCGCAACTGGATAAGGACGATCATTGCGGGGATCGCATCACCATCCAGAACGCCACGCTGGTGCCTGCCGAGCCGGCGAGCGTCGCGACCGTGCAACTCCATTACGAGCGGTGGGCGTGCATCAAGGCCTTCGGGAAGCAACAGGCCAAGAAAGTGGTCAGCGGGAATGCGGTCGTTCCGGTGACGCTTACGCCGGGCGTCGAGCAAAACAATACGGAACTACAACTTGTTCCCGAGGTGGGCACGATTGAAGCGGACGGTTCGCTGGGGGAGTTGCTGCGGTCGGGGACGTTTGGGCCGATGATCCGCGATAAAATTCGGAACGCGATTTTGTCGGCCATGCAGAAGGGGACCAATCTTAGCGCGACGCTTCCGCCGGCGGCGCAAGCGTATGCGACCGTGGACAACGCGGCGTTCCGGGATGGCGGGGCCGGGCGGCTGATGGTTGTGCTCGATGGGCAGCTTCGGATTACGAAGGAGCAAGTGCAGATTTTGTCGAGGCAGGTGAAGGAACGGATGGGGGCGCGGTAAGGGAACTCGGAAGCACACGGTTTGGAATCGAGCTTCAGCAGGTGGGAGTGCCTGAGCTTGCTCTAAAACCCTCTTATGAAGGCGGCTGGAAGTTTATGGTTCGGCATTCGTTTTCTATGGGCCGGAGTAGTAACCGTCTCTGGCTTGGACTACCAGGTCTTTTTGTTTCAGGGTGAGTTGAATTTTGTGATAACCGGGGCCGGCGTTTTTGTCCGGGGCATAGCCCAGGCTGTATTGGTTGCGCAGTTCGTCCTCGATGTCTGCGTAGATCTTGTCGATGGTTTCTTTTTTCGAGACTTCGAACAGACGGCCGCCAGTTTCTTTTGAGATTTGTTGGAGGATTTTCTTGCCGTCGGGACGCTCTTCCTGCGGGAATCTCCCGCCGCGGCGGCCACCTCCGCCCATTCCCCCCATTCTCGCCATCGAGTTGCCGTAGCCCTCGTCGTCTTTGAAAAGGATGGAATACACCACCGTGTCCGAGCGCTGAGCCATTTCGATCGCAGTGGACAGGCTTTCTTTGCTGCCGTGGTCGACGCCGTCGGAGAGGATGATTACGGCTTTGCGGCCTTGTTGCTTGCTCATGATCTCGTCGCCGGCTAGGTAAACGGCGTCGTAGAGGAGCGTGCCTGCGCCTCCGCGGCGACCACGGCCGCCACCACCTCCGCTGCTACCGCCGCTTGGGTAACCTCCACTTTGGCCTCCCCCTCCGCCTCCTCTGCCGCCGTCGAATTCTGGTGTTTGCAACAGCTGCAATGCGGCCTGCAATTTGGGGCGTGACGGCGTGAACTCCTGCAACAGCTCTACTTCCCTGTCGAAGTGGATTACGAAGGCTTGATCTTTGTCGGGGCGCAGCAGGTGATCGAGGAAGCTGTAGCTGGCGCTGCGCTCCTGTTCGAGCACGCGGCGTTGGCTCAGGCTGGTGTCCACGAGCAGGCCGAGGCGCAACGGCAGGTCGCTTTCGCGGGCGAAGTAGTCAATGGGTTGGGGGTGGCCGTCTTCGGTAAGTGAGAAATCGTCTTTGGTGAGATTCGAGATGGTCTTTCCGTGTTTGTCGCGGACCGTGGCCAGGACGCTGACGGTTTTCACTTCCACGGCGATTTTTGGTTGAGGCGAGGGTTGCGCGGGCTGCTGCGCTTGGGGTGGCTGGGACGGTGTTTGTTGAGGCGCCGCTTGCTGCGCGCGGGCCGGTGCGGACACGATCGCGAGTGCGAGGAAGACGGCCGGGAGGGTGCGCCGGGCAAGGTGCAGGGTGATCGATGTCACTGGTTTGCCGTCCGAGAACTCTGTGTGACGCTGGGTTTAGGTTGACGCACTCGATTAGATTCCCTTTCAGGGCGCGATTCGTTCCAGGCCGCGAGACAGGTTTCGTCCATTTGATTCTGGTTGAATCTCTGTGGGTTGCTGGGGTTGACGCCAAGTCGCCTCAGGATGACAGTTCGGTGCTCATTGGACCTTAACCTCTGAGGAAGGCGGAAGATTCGCTGAGGAAGAGGGGGAGCTGATCGTGGTGGACCCAGTGGCCTGCGCCGGGGACGGTGATGAGGCGGCGGTTAGGGATGGATTGGAAGCGGGGGTCGTTTTCGGGGACGGGAAGAAAGCTTTCGAGGCCCCAGAAGAATAGGAAGGGGCTGGTGATCTGGCCGAAGATTTCGACGGCGTCTTCGATGCTGTGGCCGTAGGGCGGAAAAACGCGAGCGAAATTGTCGAACTTCCAGAGTAGCGAGCCGTCGGATTCCCAATTGGTGCCGTGCAGGGTGAGGTGGCGGGCTACTTCATCCGTGAGGCGAGGATTTACTTCGCGCATGCGGGCCATGGCGGCGTCCAGACTTGGATAGCTTTTCGGGTGGCGCTTCTCGAGACTGCGGATACTTTCGATCCACTTGCGGACGCGTCCCGAAGCTGGCCCATGGATGGGATGCTCCTGCGGGAAACCCAGGCCCTCGATGGAGATCGCTTTATGGACGCGGTGCGGGTAGACGCCCGAGTAGCTCAGGACGATGCCGCCGCCAAGGGAGTGGCCGACGAGGCGGATTGGGAAGTCGTTGATGACGTCGAGCAGGGCGGAGAGGTCGAGGACGTGTTCGGCGACCGAGTACGGTGCGCCGGGGGCCCAGGCGCTGTTGCCGTGTCCGCGGAGGTCGAGGGCGTAGACGTGGTAGTGGTGGCAGAGAGATTGCGCGACCCAGTCCCAATTGCGGGCGTGGTCCAGGGCGCCGTGGACTAGGACTAGCGCGGGCTTGTTGTCCTGGCCGTAGTCCCAGAATTGGAGTTTCAAGCGGTCGGAGTAGAAGAAGTGGGAGATGGGTTCCACGGTTTTGGGTGGGTTAGAAGATATACGGTTTTGGGGGCAGGAGAAAGAGGGCTACGCAAAGAAAGATTTGCGCGGAGGCACGGAGAAATTCCTGGCCGAGAAGAGCAAGAGTCGTGCTTACGGGTTGCCGAGTAGGGACACAGCAGTGCTGCTGTGCCCCTACAAAGCGGTTGTTACGGGTTAGTCGGCTTCGACTTGGAAGACTTCGCCTGGTAGGCGAAACATTTTGGATTTCGCGGCTGCTACGGCTACGCCGTTCGCGGAGTCGTGGCGGGGCATGGAGTCGCGTTGATTCGCGTATCCATTGCCATTCGCTGCGTGGCCGTTGACTGCGCTGCTGTGCGGCGCGTGGCGCTGATGATTTGGGAATTCGCGGAGGCGGCCGGTTTGTTCCAGGGCTGGCGCGGGTGCGCTGTCGTCGGCGTTTAGGCGCTCCATCTTGATGCCCAGGGTGCGCTCGAGTTGAAAGAGTTCGGAGCGTTGTTCCCTGGCGAAGAGCGTGGAGGCTACGCCGTGTTTTCCCGCGCGGCCAGTGCGGCCTACGCGATGGATGAAGTTTTCGGCGACTTCGGGCAGGTCGAAATTGATGACGTGCGCGATGTCCTGGACGTGAATGCCGCGAGAGGCGATGTCGGTCGCGACCAGAACGCGGAAGCGGCCTTGCTGAAATCCAGCGAGGGCGGAGTTGCGTTGCGACTGCGAGCGGTCGCCGTGAATCATGGCGGCGGAGAAGCCGTCGCGGTTTAGATTTTTGGCGATACGGTCGGTGGCGCGCTTGGTGCGGGCGAAAACCAGGCAGCGACCGGTTTCCTTGGCCAGCAAGCGATTCAGAGTTTGCTGCTTGCGGTCGGTGGAGACCTCGAAGGCTTGCATACGGACGTTCTCGGAAGGCTTTAGCACGGAACCGAACGCGAGTCGTACCGGGTTGCGCATGTAGTCTTTTACAAGATGGACAACGGAAGCTTCCAGCGTTGCGGAGAAGCACATGGTCTGGCGCCCTTTCGGAAGAATCGCGGCGATGCGGCGAATGGCTGGGAGAAAGCCCATGTCGAGCATGCGGTCGGCTTCGTCGAGAACGAGGATGCGAAGATCCTTGAAGTTGAACAGACGGCGATCGAGGAAATCCTCGAGGCGGCCGGGGGTGGCGACGATGAGGCGGGCGCCTTTACGGATGGCGCTGAGTTGGGCGCCTTCGGAAAGGCCGCCTACTACGCAGGCGGCCGGTTGAAGCTGGCGGCCGCGGAGTATGTTATAGACCTCGACGACTTGCATGGCGAGTTCGCGCGTGGGTACGAGAATGAGCGCGGCGATCCCGGGCGTATTGCCCTGGAGCAAACGCTCCATCACGGGGATTAGAAACGCCAGCGTTTTGCCGGTTCCGGTTTGCGCGGTGGCGAGAACGTCTTTGCCTTCCAGGGCTTGCGGAATCGCGGCGGCCTGTACAGGAGTGGGCGTCGTGAACTTCGCAGACGCCAAACGCTCCTTGGTATAGGCGGAAATATTTGATTCTGTGAAACTTAGCATTCGGTATTGCTTTCTTGCTGGCTGAAGGTTGCCGGCGCACACACGTTGAGCGGTGCGACTCGGCAGAATTCATGCCAGTCTTATTTGGGTGTCACCTAAGACGAACGGAGGAAACTGGAGGCGGGTATTCTCGGTACTGAGTTACTAATCCTAAGAGCAGCCGCACTACACAACCGCGGTATTAAGCGCAACGACAGTATAGCACAGGTTGAAAACGGGGGGCGATTTATATTGCGGCGTGTCGTTTGGGTACTGCTGCTTGGCCTAGATTTTGCCGGGCTGCGGCGCGGGAGTCCCGCGCTTCCACGGTTGACGGTGATTTTGTAGCGGTGCAGCACCGCGCCGCGCGGTCTCAGTGGGACACCCGGGAGTCCAGTCCATATCCGTGCACCACGTCGAAGCACTACCTCGGCGAACCGTTAAACACCGTCGGCGGCGCTTGCGTAGTAGGCGAAGACGGTCCCGCGTCTAGGAAGGTAGGTGGAAGGAGTAGACTCCGCTTATGGTGTCTTACGGTTGCAAGCCTGCGCCTCCCCTGGATCGATTTGTGGAGTTGATCTGGGTGATGGAGAGTGGTCCCGCTCCGCACCCGAAAGAGCGGCTCTTGCCGGACGGCTCGGTAGAGCTGGTTTTCAGTCTTCACGAGGAACGCTTCGCCGTCTATGGCGGAGAAAATCTAGAGCGACGCGAGATTTTTCGCGGGAACGTGGTATGCGGGCCGCACTCGCAATCGTTTGCGATCGATACTTCCACCGAAACCCGAGTGGCGGGAGTCCATTTCCAACCGGGCGGGGCGTACCCATTTTTGAAGCTGCCGTTCGGCGAATTGCACAACGTGCAGGCGGGGCTGGATGAGTTTTGGGGCCGGGCTGCGGCGAGCCGAGTACGCGAGCGCTTGCTCGGGGCGCGGACGCCCGAGGCGAAGGCTCGGGTGCTGGAGGAAACGTTACTGGCCGCAGCAGGTGGAGTGCCGGAGCGGCATCCGGCGGTGGCATTTGCGCTGAACGAGTTTCACGGTACGCCGGAAACGCAGAACATTGCGGCGGTGAGCGATCGTATCGGGTTGAGCGCGAGGCGATTCATCGATGTGTTCCGCAAGGAAGTCGGCCTGACGCCGAAATTGTTCTGCCGGGTGCGGCGATTTCAGAAGGTGCTGCGGGTGATCTCGACGGGCCGCGCGGTAGACTGGCCGCAAGTTGCGCTGGCGTGCGGGTATTTCGATCAAGCGCATTTCAATCACGATTTCCGGGCGTTTTCCGGCATCAACCCTTCCAGCTATCTGGCGAACTACGGCGGGCACGCCAACCACGTGCCGATGCGCGGCTAGTCGACGACCTTAGTTCCCTTCTGCCGAAACCTAGCACCCCGGGTTCGAGGGGTCAATTTCTTACAATACGTGGGACGCGCGATTCGCGAAAATGCATGGCGGAACGAGGCCTGTTGGACGCACGGCGAAACCGCTGGTACATTGGTGCGCACAAGGAGTTCTGACCCCCGAGCGAATGGATTTCTCGGGAAGCCTCGCAAGGAAAGTCGCCGCAGCAAAACCCGTTGTACCGGTGTGACCAGGTTCCAAGGCGAGAAAGTTCCAGGATCACTACGAAAGAGAGGGTGTGCGCATGAGGAAGGTTCTGATCGGCGGGTTGGCGATTCTGTTGACACTGTGTTGCACGGCAATGGCGGGTGCGCAGGACGTTTCACAAGCTGACAAGGATCGCGCTTTGGCGTATCTGGAATCGACGAAGAAGGGCGTGGTGGACGCGACCAAGGGATTGTCGGAGGTGCAGTGGAACTTCAAGGCGGGCCCGGACCGTTGGTCGATTGCCGAAGTGATGGAGCATCTCGCGGCGGCGGAGGACATGATTCGCGGCATGGACCAGGAACAAGTGATGAAGAGCCCGGCGATTCCGCCGCGGGATCCCGAGGAGTTAAAGAGAATCGACTCCAGCGTGCTGGCGCAGGTGCCGGATCGCGCACACAAGATTCAAGCGCCGGAACCTTTGAAGCCGACAAACCGGTTTGGGTCTCCGGCCGACGCGGAGAAGCATTTCCTGGAAAGCCGCGCGACAACCGAGGAGTATTTGAAGACCACGCCGGATTTGCGGGCGCACGCTATCGATAGTCCGATGGGCGTGAAGCTTGATGGTTATGAGTGGGTGCTGCTGATCGCGGCGCACAGCGAGCGGCACACAAAGCAGATGCTGGAAGTGAAAGCGGACCCGAACTTCCCGAAACAATAATGGACCATTGCCTCCAGCAACACGCGATGTCGTTGGAGAGAATCCAAATTCGCACGCTTAAGAGGCGCAAGGTTGCGGCACCCGACGTTGCGATTTGAAAAACTGAGCGTGGCTGTGTGTTAGACTGAACGTCGCAGTCGCACGAATTTGTGCCGCTGCCATCGCGTGGAGCTTCGGGCTCTGTGCAACGAGGTCCCGCGAACCCCGCCAGGCCCGGAAGGGAGCAACGGTATCGGGATCGCCTCGGGTGCCGCAGATCACCCGAAGTTCCTCGCGATGGCAGGGAGCAGGAAAAGAAGTAGCGACGTAAAGAGGAAGCAAGAGAGAACAGGAAGAACTCGGAAGTACGGAGTAGTTGGCTTCGGTAGTATTTGGGTCTCAAAAACGAATGGCCTACCAAGTTATAGCCCGCAAGTGGCGCCCGCAAACATTCGACGATCTTGTGGGCCAAAAGCACGTCACCGAAACATTAGGCAATGCCATCCGCAACAACCGCGTCGCGCACGCTTACATTTTCTCGGGGGCCCGCGGTGTCGGGAAAACTACCGCAGCGCGGATTCTGGCCAAAGCGCTGAATTGCGTGAATGGTCCCACGGCGGAGCCCTGCGGCGTGTGCGATTCCTGCACGGAGATTGCGACGGGGACTTCCCTGGATGTGATCGAGATCGACGCGGCGTCGAATCGCGGCATCGATCAAATCCGCGAGTTGCGGGAAATGGTGCGTTATGCCCCGGCCGCCAGCCGCAGTAAAGTGGTGATCCTCGACGAAGCGCACATGCTGACCGGCGAAGCGTCCAACGCGCTGCTGAAAACGCTGGAAGAACCTCCGGACCGCGTAATCTTTGTGATGGCGACGACCGAGCCGGAAAACCTGGTCGACACCATTCGCTCGAGGTCGCAGCACTTCCATTTCCGGGCGCTGACATTCGCGGAGATCACCGGACGCCTGGAAGAAATCGCGCAAAAGGAAAATTTGCAGATCGAGCCAGGCGCGCTGGCAGTGATCGCGCGAATGGCGGAAGGCAGCTTGCGCGATGCACTTTCGCTGCTGGAGCAGGCGCGCGCTTACTGCGGCGAAACGATTCCCGCAAAGGAAGTGCGCGAACTGCTCGGCGTGGTGCCGGACGATGCGCTGGAAGAACTGGTCGGAGCCATCGCGGCGGGATCGGCGGACCGGGCGCTGGCGCTGGTACACACGTTTCAAAAAGAAGGGCGAAACCTTCAGCATTTCTGCCGCGAGGCCATTCGCCACATGCGCAACTTATTGATCGCGCGAGTGTCCGGAGCGGATTCCGATTTGATCGCGGCGACACCCGATCAGCGGCCGGCACTGGCGCGCGCGGCCGCGGAGTTCAGCGAAGAAGACTTGACGCGATTTTTTCAGATTTTATTGCAGACCGACGACGACCTGCGGCGCAAACCCGACCCGCGTGTGCATCTGGAAATGGGCTTGCTGCGTTTGGTCAATGCGTCGCGTCTGGCGCCGCTCGAAGAATTGCTGGCGGAGGTTCGCAACGGCGTCCCGACGGCTCGAGTCGGTGGTGGACCGACGCGCGGCGTGTCGGGGTCCCCGGTCGCGGTTGCTCCGCGTCGCGAGATGTCATCGGCGCTGAGTGCGCCAGTCCCCTTCACGCCTGCGCCGCGAAGCTTCGCGACTGCCCCACCGAACGCGCCGGTGCCGATCCGCACGGAAAGAGCGCCGCAACCCGCGGCAGCCCCTGCGATCGTTCCCACCATCGACGAACCAGACGCACATTTGGACAGCGTTGAAAGTTCTGCGAGCGTATCGTCTGGACCCGCGACCTCTGCACCGTCGGCCAGCGGACTTTCCGAAGAACAAGTCGCAGAAATCAAGTCCGCGATCCAGTCGCAACAGAAAATGCTTGGAGAAATTCTGGAGCATGGGAATCGCTGGGAGCTCGAAGGTGCGGAGCTGCGTATTTATTTTTCGCCGGCCGAGCGCGCGTTCGCAGAAATGCTGGAAGGCCGCGACTCGCTCGAGAAGATGCGTGGCGTTTCAAGCAAGGTGCTCGGACGACCGGTGCGCGTCTGTGCTAAACTCGAAGCAGTTGCAGCGGCGGCGGCAGGGAGCGGAGCGCCGGGCACGCAGGAATTGCGAGCCCAGTTCGAGCGCGATCCGATGGTAAAATCGATGCTGCAACGTTTCGGCGGGAAAATTACGGAAGTGAAGCGTAACCCAGAGGAATCCTGATGGAAGTCAACGCGCTCCAACAGATGCTCTCCAGGTTCAAGCAACTGCAGGAAGACCTGCAACGCCAGGTGAACTCGGTAACGGTGGAAGCCTCGGCAGGCGGTGGCATGGTCACCGTGCGAATGAACGGGCAGAAGCAGCTTGTTGATGTGCGTATCGAACCCGACATTTTTGCGAGCAAAGACCAAGAGATGTTGCAGGATTTGGTGCGTGCCGCGGTCAACGAGGCGTCGCGCCGCGTGGACGAAGAACTCACCAATCAAATGAAGAACCTGTCCGGCGGGATTCCCGGAATGGCTGGGCTTAAGATTCCTGGGTTGTTCTAGTCTCTCTTCCGTTTCAAGCTTTACTTTCCCTCCATCCTTGAACGTGTGCAGGCTCCTTTTTCGCGTTAACTGCTGTGGTCGTGGGCGGAAATGGGACAACGCCGTGTTGTGTTCCTACCGGAGAAAAGACGGCGGTGTGTGCCGGACTGCGAGAAAGACCGGCGGGTTCCGGCGCGTCGGCTTCTGGAGCGTGCCATTGGCGCGTTTGCGCGCAGACGCGCGCTGTGCTACACATCAGGCATGCCTGATTTTGCCGCCCCTGTAGAACGATTGATCGATGCGCTGAAACATCTCCCCGGAATCGGTCAGAAAACCGCGCAGCGCCTCGCGTTTTACCTGCTTCGCGCCGCGCCCGAGGATGCGTTCGCCCTTTCCGACGCCATTCGGGACGCAAAAGAGAAAATCCGCGAATGCTCCACGTGCCACAACATTACCGACACCGATCCTTGCCTGTATTGCGTGGGCCCGACGCGAAACCACAAAACAATTTGTGTCGTCGAGGAAGCCCACAACATCATGGCCATCGAAAAGACCCGGATGTATAGCGGGATGTATCACGTGCTGGGCGGCTCGCTCTCGCCGCTGCAAGGGCGCGGTCCGGAACAGTTGAAGATCAAGTCGCTGGTGGAGCGCCTGAAAGAAGGCACCGTCGAAGAAATCATTATGGCGACAAACCCTACCGCGGAAGGCGAGGCCACGGCGGTTTACCTGTCGAAACTGCTGAAGCCGCTCGGCGTGCGGGTCTCGCGCATCGGCGTTGGTATCCCGGTGGGCGCGGACCTGGAATACGCCGATGAAGTCACCATGATGAAAGCCATGGAAGGCCGCCGCGATTTGTAGCTGTTTTTTTCGCCGGATTTCCACACTCTACCGCCTAGCCATTTCCTGAGTTTCGGTATAAAGTGTAATTCCGCAGGCAGCGTCCCCACGCTTGGAGTTCTGCTATGCCAGGTCTCGCTAGCTATATGGCGCAATATGATCACGAGCACTCGTCCGCCTGGAACAAGGTGCTTCACGGCGTCGGAATACCCATGATATTTGTCGGAATTATCCTGTTGATCCTCACGAAATGGATTTGGGGAGCCCTATTTTTCCTGGGCGGCTGGATTTTTTTGTTCCTGGGCCATCGCATTGAAGGAAATCATCCGGCGTTTTTCCAGGGACCCATTTATTTACTGGTTGGACCTATTTGGGTGGCCAAGGAAATATGGACGTTCCTGACCGGGACGCACCATGCCGCGACGGCGGACGGCTCGGAAATCAAACGAAATTGACCGGCAGTGGTACGGCAGTAAAAAACCAGAAACGGCGGCCCCACCCATGGATGATTTCGGAAGCAACCTTGCCGATGAAACGACGGAAATGGCGCCTGAGACAGCAGTGAATCCGACCTCAGATCTTAGAAAACGTCGCAGCACGCGCATCGTGCAAGCGGTGCCGCTGCAAGTGACCGGCGTGGACGCGCTCGGGCGGCCGTTTGTCGAGCGCACCAGCTCCCTCATCCTGAATTGCCATGGATGTCGCTATCAGTCAAAGCATTACGTGCTGAAGAATATGTGGGTCAGGCTCGAAGTGCCACATCCGGAGACCGACCAGCCGCCACGCACCGTGCGAGGCCGAGTCGCGTGGATCCAGCGCCCGCGAACCGTGCGCCAACTTTTTCAGGTGGCCCTCGAATTGGAGGCCCCCGGCAACGTGTGGGGAATCGCCTTCCCTCCCGAAGATTGGTTCGCGGCTGCGGAATCCGACAAAACCCAAGCGGCCGTTGCCGGCCACGGAATCTCGCAGGTGAACCTGCCGCTGCCAGCACCATCGCAACCGCAGATGCCGGTGGATACGTCGGAAACGGAATTTCACGTTTCGCTCACGGAGGCCGACATGCCTTCCACGCCGGGCCCTGACAATGTGCGCGTGTTTCCGTCGCCCGCCAGCACTACCGATGCGTCGCTGCAACTGGCGCGTCACGTTACCCGCCTGCTCGCCGAGGCGCGGCAACAGATCCAAGCGGCGGCGCGAGAAGCGGCGGCTCAGGCGGTTTCCGCCGAGCGGCGTATCAGTGCCGAACAATGGGAACACAAGGTCGCCGAGGCACGCGAGGTGCTGTCAAAGGAAATCGCCAACGCCATCGAGAAGATCCAGGAAGAATCTCAGACTCGGAGTCGAGCGTCTCACGAGGCTGCCGCGGCAACGCTGCAGGAAGATCTGCCCAAGCGCCTGGTTCCCCAACTGGAAGAGGTTACCCGCCAACTGACAGCGCGGCTTTCCGAAGAAGGACTTGCCCAACGCGCGCAACACGCGGAGGAATTGACCGGCGTGGCGGAAACGATCAGCGAAGCCTGCCAGCAGGCCGAGGGAACGATCGCGCGGCTCAGCGCGGTCGCTGAGCAGGCAGAAGCACGACTTGGGGCTCGCGCCGAAGCGGCGCATCGCGCCGTCGATGAGGCTGTGCGTCATTGGGAGGAATCGCTGTCGACCCGGCTGGACTCGCTCAACGCCGCGGCGCAGGAAGTTCAACAGCAAGTCACCGCGGCGCTCGGGTCCGCACAGGCTAAATGGCGAAGCGATCTAGCGGGCGAAGCAGAAGCCGCACAAGCGCGCTGGCAGACGGCGGTGGACAATGCTTTCGTCGCGGCGCAGGAGCGTGCCGCGGGTTCGCTGAACGAACGTACGGATGGTTTGTTGGCGGCGTTTCAGCAAGAGTCCGAGCGTGTTGGCGGGGCTTTCCGCGCGTCCGCAGCTGAGTTCACCGAAAAATCCGAACGCCAGGCCCAGGGATTGCGCGAATCGTTGCAAACACACAGCGAGCGGGCGGAGTCGGCCGCGGCTCGTGCGGCCGAGACCTCCGAACGCCTCGAGCAACTTGCTGCCCGGCTAGAAACCGTACAAGAGCACGCCCTCACCCGCTTTCAATCGCAAGCCGACGATGTCTTGAGCCTGCACCGCAACGAATTGCATCGCACGTCAGAAACCCTGCTCGAAGAGATCTCGGCACGCATCCGGACCGCCTTCGATGAGTCCGGCCGCCAAGCGGTCACGCGTTTTGCAGAACAAGTCGAGTCGCTGGTTCAGCCGCAAGTGTCGAAAGCCAACGAAGCCATGCAACGGTTGGCCGGGGGCAGGTCGCTGCTCGACGCCGCGCTTACCATGCACCAGGAACGCATTCGTGCGAGCACTGACGAATCGTTCGCCGAGGCCTTGGGCCAGTTCCGCGCGAACCTTGGAGGAGTCGAAGAACTGTTGCGCGAATCCGCCGAGAGCGTGACCACGCGGAGTTTGTCCGAACTCGAACTTCGAGTGGAGACGGTGAAGCAGCAAACTGTCGAGGATCTGATCAAGTCCGCCGAATGGTACGAGAAGCGCGCGCAAACGCAAACCCAGAGTGCCGCCGAACGCGTGAGCGAACAAGCGGGGAATCAGCTTCGCGAAAAAGCCGGCGACATCGCCAGCGAATTTGCCAGCGAGCTGGACCAGTCGAGCCGCAACTTCGTAACCTACGCGCAGACGCAGATGGCCGAGGTGGTCAGCGAGGCTTTCGAACGCGCTCGGGCGCTGTTTGCCGAGGCCGCCGAAACAACCTCCGCGGCGTTCATCGACGAGATTCAACGTCACGCCCGGCAGGATCTGGATGGCTTCGAAGCGGAGCTGCAACGCTCCACGGTCGAAACGCGGACACAGATGGAAGCGACGCGTACAGAACTCACGCAAAAGGTCACCACGGAGCAGGAAGATTTTCTGCGGCGCTTCCAGGAAGGCATGGTCGGCGCGATGGAGGCGGGGGTCGCCGAAGCCAACCAGCGAGTGCAAGCTGGATTTGCGCCTTTGCTCGAATCCTGGAAGGCGATGACCGGCGCGCAACAACGGGAGATGCAAAACGTCTATTCGCGGATGGGCGAAGAAGCCGCCACGCATTATCGTGAACGCCTCGACAACGTCTCGAACCAGTGGATGCTGGCGACGGTGACATCGTTCGACCACCAATCGCGCGATTCCGTGACCAGAATCGCCGCTACCGCCGAAGAGAAACTGCGCGACACTTGCACCAGGGTTTTCGCCGACATCGGCGATGCCTTGCGGGATCGCATGCAGCAGATCGCAACAAAGCTGGACCCCATCCCGCCCGGCGCTTCTTCGTCCGAAGAGAACAAGCAAGGTTCGTAAGGCCAAGATCTCGACCACTCGATGACCAACCGGCGCGATGTAAAAAGCGTTTGCGTTCGGCGCCGGGATGGCCCGTTCCCTCACCTGAATTTGCGTTTGGCAGTTGAACCGCAAAGCGAACGACTATGCTTATAAAAGCCGCCCTGAACGGAGGCCGCACGCGCGCCGAGCACCCGGCAATTCCGATTTCGCCAGAGGAGCTGGCCGCGTCGGCTGAGGAATCGGTGGCGGCCGGTGCCGGCGCCATTCACTTCCATGTCCGAGGAGCGGATGGACGCGAGAGTCTCGACGCTGACGAGGTTGCCAGAGCGCTGGCGGCGGTCCGTGCATCGGTTCCAGGTACACCCGTTGGCATCAGTACGGGCGCATGGATTTTGCGCGACGCCAAGCTGCGCCACGAAGCGGTTTCGCGGTGGAAAGTTTTTCCTGATTTCGCGTCCGTAAATTTCAAAGAGGACGGGGCTTTGCCGCTCGCAGAGCTGTTGCTCTCCCGCGGAATCGGAGTCGAAATTGGGCTTAGCGATGCAGTAGGGGCGCGATCATTCGTGGAGAGTACGGTCAGACCTGGCGATCGCTCCAAACTCGCTGAAATACGGATCTCCGGCGGTGCTGGGGTCGAAGTCGAAGCGATCTCGCCCAAAGGACTCGCATCGCGGTGCTTGCGGATTCTCCTGGAACCTTTCGAGTCATCCACTGAAGCGGCACTGAAAACCCTGGAACAAATCGAGACCATGCTCGACGTTGCGGGCGTGCAGCTACCCCGCGTTCTTCACGGTTTGAACCACACTGCTTGGAACCTGATCGACCAAGCCGCCGCCCGCGGCTACGATACCCGCGTCGGGTTCGAAGATATCCTCTTGCTTCCCGAGGGCACGCTTGCGCCCGGCAACGGCGCTCTCGTTCTCGAAGCAGCTCGCCGGATGCGTAAATCGCCTGTCCGCTAACCTCGGCGCTTGCTTGTCGCCATTTCACGATTTTTCGCCGGGTGTTCCGCGGGTTCGCCTGCACCCGCAGAGCCCGGTATAATGTCTTTGTTCCTATGGCCAATCATTCCTATTTGCGTGTCTGGACCCGTGATTTCTCCGATCAAACCATGATCGCGGAATTCGCTCGCTTCCTCACCACCGCTCCGCTTTCCGCCACCAAAAGCGCTTTCACCGAACTGGTTATACAACCCTTGAACGCGACCGAGCCGTCCGTGGCCGAATGGGACCTGCGCGCCCAAAATTCCGGTCCAGCCGAAGTCGCCGCGCTCGCCGTTCAGAATTTGAATTCCGACTCCGCTTATATCGCCACCGCGAACTGGGACCTCTGGCGTTTCGACGTGGAGACTCTCACCTGGCGCCACGAGCCTCAACCTCTCATCCTGACCTGCCATGGACTCGATTACGACGACAGTCTCGCCGCCACCGCTGGTCATTTCACAGCCGATCTCGGCTTCGAGCATTTCTTCACTGGGCACGGCGGCTTGCTCGCTCCCGGCGCCGCTTCGAATCCATTTGATTCCTCCGACCATCCGATAGAGCATACCTTCCGCCAGTGGATGGCGGTGAGCAACAACCTGAAGGAATATCACGCAAAGACCCGCGAGAACATCCAACAATTGTTTGGTTGGGTGGAAGCGATTGAGCGCGCCCTTCCGGTCGAGCGCAGTGAATTATGGTCCGAGGGAGAAGAGAACTTTGAAGCGCGGATGGATGCAATTCTGGCGCGGAGGTAGCGCACTGCTGCTGACCTGCATTCCTGCGCACGCGTTCGCGCAAGCGTCCGGCTCACCACACAAGACAGAAACCGACGTGAGCGCCACAGCAACCCAGCCGCGCAACGACGAATTGACACTAGCGGGTCTGCGGCCAGGCCGCGACGACATTGCGAAAGCGGAGCGCTTGTTCCGCAAGCCCTCCGCCACCAAGTACGACGGCACAAATAAGATCTGGCAGGATCGTTGCCGAAACCAACTGTTGTCCATCATCCCCGACTCCGGCGGCACAATCATGGAAGTTCGTGTCGCCCAAGCCAGTGCCGAGCCCAGTTCGAAACCCGTCTCGACCGAGGATTGCGCGTCCCCGGCCGAGTCCCACTGGCGCTGGACAACGGGCCACGGCCTGGTGGTCGGCGACTCCTGCTCCCGCGTGCTCGCGCTCTATGGGCAACCGGGCTCCCGCGGTCCTTCCACCAAAGACGGCCAACAGCTAGAATTGTTGTATTACGCCTTCGATTGGGCGGGACCCGAGGTGCCTCAGGTAATGGCCGTTCTGTGCACGCCGGAGAAAAACGCCAAGCCCGGTCGAGTGGTGGAAATCACCCTGGCGGCGCCAAGTCTCTAAATGAGCGAACCCACGCAAAGCGCCACACCCTGCGATTGTCGTCACGCCGCTGCTAACAAGCGGGCGGCCATGCCGTCCTTTACCTCGTGGGGCAACCTCGAGCACCTGCACCGCGCAGTGGCAGCCATCGGAGGAATTTCTCTGAGATTTTTACAACTAGTCGCCCTCTGTGCGATTTGCTTTCTCTACGGTTGCGGCAACGACTCGCCCGCCACGAAGTCCGAGCCGGCACCGGCGCCAAAACCCACCGAACAAGCGGTGCCCGACGATATTCAAGCCGGTGCGCAGTCACTGCTCGGCTCGGAAACGCAGGTACTGGTGTTCGGCGATCTCGCAAAGACCGGCAAGCAGCAATTCCTGGCGGCGAACGTCGTGCCAAAAACGCCCAAGAATAATTTACCCGGCACCATCGTGACCCGCGCCGTAATTGCGGAAAATCAAGACGGCCAATGGGCCGAAATCTTCCGCTGCGACGAGCACCTCAAAAACGCCAAGGGGTATCTGGGCCTCACGCCGCTCGCGGAGGTTACCGGCTGGCGCATTCAATACGAACAGGATCCGGTCAACGGCTTGCAGATGTATTTCACGCCGCTCAAGGGCACGGATGATCCGCATGTGTTGCCTATCGGGGTGCGCTGGAATCCGAAGGTCAAGCGCTACCAGTCGCTCGATCGCAGCTACGAACATTTCTTGGTCGAATCGGCGACCATGGGCGGCGGCACTCCGAAATCAACCTTACGATGACCACCACGTCAAAAACCGCTGCTACCCCCACGGTGACCCCGGCCACGAACAAACCCACCTCTTCGTGGGCGAACCTGCTCGGCTTGGCGCCGTATCTCAAGCGCTACCCGGGCGGCATCGCGCTGGGCATGCTGTGTCTCGTATTGACCAGCCTGATCGGAAACGTAATCCCGCTCGGCACCGGCGTCATCACCGACGTCATCGCGGGAAGCACCAGGCCGTTTGAATCCAGTTCACAAGGACATTTGCTTTCCGGTTCCTGGCTGAGCCGCTCGATTCCCTTCTACGCGCCGCACAGTGCCCACGCGCTCGGAATTTATTGCCTGTTGCTGCTGGTCTGCGTCCTGCTCAAGGGCGCCATGTCTTTCGCCACCCGCTGGATTCTGATCGGCGTTTCGCGCGATATCGAATTCGATATCCGTAGTGACCTCTTCAATCGCCTCCTGCTGATGGAACCGGAATTCTACGTCCGCAACCGCACCGGCGAACTGATGTCGCGCGCCACCAACGACCTCAACAACGTGCGCATGGTTCTCGGCCCCGGTATCATGTACACCGGTCAAACCCTGGCCACCATGGTTCTGGCTCTGGTGGTCTTGGCCAAGCTCTCGGGTTCTCTCACGCTCTGGATTCTTCTCCCGGTCCCGGTCGTCTTCGTTGCCGTCCGGCACTTCGGAAAAGTCATCCACGAGCTTTACGAAAAGATCCAAGCCTCGCTGGCATCTCTTTCCGCAAAAGTGCAGGAAAACCTCTCTGGCGTCCGCGTCGTTCGCGCCTACGCCCAGGAAGAAGCGGAAATCCGCGACTTTGACGAGCCCAACCGTGAATATGTCTCCCGCAACATCAAACTGATCCGCACGTGGAGCATGTTCATGCCCTCGCTCCAGGCCCTCATCGGCACATCGTTCTTGATTGTTCTCTGGCAAGGTGGTCATCAACTCCTCAGCGGCAAAATTTCGCTCGGTGCATTAATCGCGTTCTACACTTATCTAGGTGTTCTGGTCTGGCCCATGATCGCGCTAGGCTGGGTCACCAATATTTTCCAGCGTGGCGCCGCGTCCACCGGCCGCCTGAACTACATCCTCAACGCCGCCCCGCAAATCGACGACCGCGCTGCCACCGTTCCGCCGCAAACGCCGGTCGCTGGCGAAATCGAATTCCGCAACCTGACGTTCAGCTATCCCACAAATCTAGCCGGCAACGGCGCAGGCAAAACAGGTGGCGCCGGTTTACCCAGCCCTGCCGGATCTTCGCTTTCTTCCACGGCCACCAAAAGCAACGGCGCAGCCCACGCAGTCCTAAGCGACATCAATCTAAAAGTCGCTGCAGGCTCGACACTAGCCATCGTGGGCCCCACGGGCAGCGGCAAAACCACGTTAGCCGCCTTGATCGCTCGCCTCTGGGAAGCCCCCGACGGCCAACTCCTGATTGACGGTCGCCCGATCCGTGAATGGCCTCTGGAAAGCCTGCGCCGCTCGATAGGCTATGTCCCCCAGGACACCTATCTCTTCACCGAAACCGTAGGCGGCAACGTAGGCTTCGGCCTCCCGCAGTTCGACCTGGAGCAGATCCGTGCCGCCGCCGAAATCGCCAGTCTCGACTCCGAAGTCGAAAGCTTCCCCAACAAGTACGACACGGTAGTCGGCGAACGCGGCGTAACTCTCTCCGGCGGACAAAAGCAACGTTGTGCCATCGCGCGCGCTGTCATTCGCGACCCCCGCATCCTGATCCTGGACGATTCCCTTTCCGCCGTAGACACCCAGACCGAAGAGCGCATCCTCACAAGTCTCCGCGGTGTGATGGAAGGCCGCACCACAATCCTGATCTCCCATCGCACCTCGACGGTCCAGGACGCCGACCAAATCGTCGTCCTCCGCGATGGCCGCATCATCGAACGCGGTACGCACGATGAACTGCTCGCGCGCGAAGGCTACTACGCTGATCTGTATCGCAAACAACTGCTCGAAGAAGAGCTAGAAAACGCATGAGCAACATTCACGAAGAAGAAGCACTCGGGAAAGCCTACGATTCGCACCTGTTGCGGCGTCTGCTGCAATATCTGCACCCGTATCGCTGGCGTGTGCTGCTGGCTCTAGCCTTGGTCGCCATCGTGACGCCGCTCGAACTGGCGCCCCCTAAACTCTTTCAAATCGCGATCGACAAATACCTGGTCCCAGGAATGCACCGCGCCATCGCCGAACCGCAAGCCTGGCACGGCGTTTTGGTCATCAGCATTGTCTTCTTCGGTGTCCTGGTCTTCGACTTCCTCGCCCAATACGTACAAATCCGCATCATGCAGCGCGTCGGCCAGCAAACCATGTACGACATGCGCAGCGCCATCTTCGCCCACATCCAGCGCCTCCCGATGACGTACTTCGACCGCAACCCGGTGGGCCGCCTGGTAACCCGTGTCACCACCGACGTAGACGCCCTGAACGATCTTTTCGCCGCGGGCGTCGTGACGATGATCAACGATTTCTTTCTGCTAGCCGTCCTGGCTGTTTGGCTCTTTTCGATCGATCGCCGCCTGGCCCTGGACGCGTTAGCCGTCCTCCCGTTCATCCTGGTTGTCACCTATTTCTTCCGAATGTTTGTCCGCGACGCCAACCGCCGCATTCGCACCGCGGTCGCCAGCATCAATTCCTACCTCCAGGAATACATCTCCGGCATGAGCGTAGTGCAGATCTTCAACCGCGAGCAAAAAGCCCGCCAGGAATTCGGCCGCCGCAATCGCGACAACATGCTGGCCTGGCGCGACGCCATCCTGGCTTTTGCGCTCTTCTACCCGGCGGTAGAAATCCTGAGCATCTTCGCCATCGCCCTGATCTACTGGTCCGGCGGCAATCGCGTGTTGAACAATACGCTAAGCCTCGGCGTGCTGACCGCGTTCACCATGTACGCCACGCGCTTCTTCCGACCCATCCAGGACCTTAGTGAAAAATTCAACATCCTGCAGTCCGCTATGGCCGCCTCCGAGCGCATATTTAAACTCCTGGACGAGCCCGCACCGGCCGTCTCTCCCGCCGATGCCCTTCGCCTGGACAACCCGCGCGGCGAAATCGAATTTCGCAACGTCTGGTTCAGCTACAGCCCGAAGCCCGAACCCGGCGAAGACGACTGGGTCCTGCGCGACGTCTCGTTCCGCGTAGCCCCAGGTCAAACCGTCGCCATCGTGGGCCACACCGGCGCGGGCAAGACGACGCTCATCTCCCTACTCCTTCGTTTCTACGACGTGCAGCGCGGCCAGATTCTCCTCGACGGCATCGACGTCCGCAAAATCAATATCCAAGACCTGCGCCGCATGTTCGGCATCGTCTTGCAAGATCCCTTCCTGTTCAGCGGCACCATCGAATCCAATATCCGTCTGGGCTCACCCGGCATCGATCGCAAGAAAGTAGAAAGTGCCGCCGAAGAAATCGGACTGGGAGATTTCCTTCGCTCCCTCCCCGAAGGCGTGGCCTCTTCGGTAAACGAACGAGGCTCCACGCTCTCGGTCGGCCAGCGCCAGCTCATCAATTTCGCCCGCGCCATGGCCCACAACCCGCGCTTTCTCATCCTCGACGAAGCCACCTCCAGCGTGGACACCAAAACCGAATTCCAGATCCGCGAAGCCCTCGACCGCCTGCTCAGCGGCCGCACCGCCCTGGTCATCGCCCACCGCCTCAGCACCATCCAACACGCCGACCGCATCCTCGTCTTCCACAAGGGCCGCCTCCGCGAACAAGGCGCTCACCAGGAACTTCTAGCCCACCGCGGCATCTACTACCGCCTCTACCAGCTCCAATACAAAGAGCAAGAACTCCACTTACCCGAGCCATCCGCCACCCCACGTGTTCAACCCGATTCCCCGCTACCCTTGCCTCTTCCCGCCAGCGACTGAGTTCCTGTTTCCGTATGCCCGTTCACTTCATCACGCCAATCCATAACCTCCCCCTTTGTAGGGGCGCGGCCCTGCTGCGTCCCATCTCGGCACGATTCCATTTACGACGCGATGTTTTTGTGACCATCCGCCCGCGAACCGCTGTCATTCCAACCCCAGTACCCGCTTTTTTCTGTGCCCGCCTTTTGGGCGCAAGGCCGCGGAGTGGAGGAATCGTGGCAAGATGGCAGCCGTCTCCGCGCCCGGCGTGATACCCGAGGGTGCTCGAAGCGACGCGCCATGACTCCAATCTCCATCCTCGTCTCCGCCGGTGAAGCCAGTGGCGACATGTACGCCGCCCGCCTGGCCAGCGCCCTCCAACGACGCGCCGACGTAAAACTCTTCGGCATGGGCGGCCCGCAAATGCGCGTTGCGGGCGTTGACATCGTCACCGACTATTCCGAAGTCTCCGTCGTAGGCATCACCGAAATCCTGAGTCACCTTCCCTCCCTGATCCGCGCCATGCGCCGCCTGGTCGCCGAAGCGGAGCGTCGCCAGCCGGTCCTCGCCATCCTCACCGATTTCCCCGGTTTCCATCTCCGCCTGGCCCGGAAACTCAAAGCCCGCCGCATCCGTAACGTCTACTACATCTGTCCGCAGTTCTGGGCTTGGCGTCCCTGGCGCGTCAGAATCGTCCGTAGGCGTTTCGCGGAAGCGTTGTGTATCTTTCCGTTCGAAGAAAAGTTCTACAGCGATGCCGGCGTCCCGGTAAAATTCATCGGCCACCCGCTTGTCGGTGCGGTACATCCTTCCGTCGATCGAGCGACTTTTCTCGGCGAGTTGCGACTCAATCCCGGGCGTCCAGTCGTCGCCGTCCTGCCCGGTAGTCGCTCCGCCGAACTGAACCAGCATTTGCCCGTCTTGCGCGAAGCCTGCGTGCGCATCCATCGCCAAACCCAAGCCCAATTCGTAGTCGCCGCCGCCCACAACAGCAGCGCCGCGATGCTCCGCGAAGGCTGGCCGCCCGAGATTCCTGTGCGCGTCGTCGAAGGCCGCACCTACGACGCGCTCGCCTCCGCTGACGCCGCCATTGTCTCCAGCGGCACCGCCACCGTCGAGACCGCCTTACTCGACGTGCCCATGGTTGTCGTTTATCGCGTAACCCCTCTCACGGCCTTGCTGGCCAAACCTCTGGTTCGCACACCTTTCTTCAGCATGGTCAATCTAATCGCTGAGAAGCGCGTCGTGCCCGAACTGATTCAAAGCGATTTCACGCCGGAGCGGGTCTCAGAGGAACTATTGCACCTGTTGCGCGACCCGGCGGCAAGAGACGCGATGCGAGCGAACCTGGCCGAAGTTCGCCACCGTCTCGGCCCTCCGGGAGCGGTCGACCGCGCCGCCGATGCCATCCTCGAACTCATCCGTAACCTACGGTAAAAGCATCCGCATGCCACTGGTCGCGCCGGTATCCTGCTGGCGTTTGTGGCTTTCCCGTGCGGCTACGGCGATGCCCCCGCCAGATGGGTGATCGTCGAACTGAGCAAACCAAACCTGACCGCCAAAGACCCACGCCATTGTCCGCTAGGGTGCCGTGTCGGCAAGACGCAGTCTGCGCGCACCTCCGCCCTCTCTGGGTCTCGGCCGCGGTCTTTCTCCGTCTCTTTCCCCCTACCGTCTGCACCTCCCAACTCACACCCCACTGGCAACGCTAACGGCACTCTCTGCTATCCTATGTAGGGTTCCCTGGCGATGTGCCTGAAAGGGGTCAGATGACCCGCCCGCGAAAAATTAGTTCTGCGTCTTTACTAACTATCCTTCTGCTGCTCGCCTGCTTCGCTTCGCCCGCGCTGGCGCAGGTGCCTCGCCCTCCGTCGTTCCTCGCCGAGCACTACGACCTTGCTGCCACGCTCGATCCCGCCGGCCAATCCATCTCCGCTGTCGTCAAGATCGATTTCAAAGCGCAGGAAGTTTCCGGCGGAGTTCGCGTCGAACTTCACCAGAACCTCGACGTGAAAGAGATCAAGTCCGCCGACGGCAAATCGCTCAACTTTGAACGCGACAGTGGGAATCCATTGTTCCTCACGGTAATGCTGCCGTCGGCTGTCGCTACCGGCACGCGCGTGACGTTGACCTTCACCTACTCGGGCCTGCTCGCCAATGAAGACAACAGTCCCATACCCGGCTTGCGCACCGCCGTCATCAGCAAGGAGGGCATTTACCTGCTGCTCCCCGCTCGCTGGTTTCCGCTGACAAACTTCCCGGCCAACCGCTACACCGGTACTTTTCGCTTGAACGTCCCGGACTCCTTTGCTGTTGCGGGAACGGGCAAAGCTTCTGCGCCTTCGCCGATGGCCGGCAAAAATGGCGGCGAAGGACGTCTCTTGTACACCTTTCAGTGCGACTATCCGGCGCCAAACGGAACTTTCGTTGCGGGAGACCTGCAGCTCAATCCCAAGGAAGCCGAGGGGGTCAACGTGGCTGTGTACGCGCCGCGTTCGGCTTCGGCGAATGCCGGCGATTTTGCTTCGGACGTAGCGCGCGCGTACACCATGTTCTCTGACATGTTTGGCCCGCTCCACGACGCTGACGTTACCGTAGCCCAGCTCCCGGACGGAACCGTGCGGGATTTTGCCGCCCCCGGCCTTCTGCTTTTGAGCAAACGCATCTGGGATCCCAAAGGAAGCGATCGCGCCATCGCGGGTCTGGTTGCTTCGCAATGGTGGGGCGTCTCGGTTCTACCGGCTTCGCAGGGTGATGTCTGGATCAGCGACGGCTTGGCGCGCTATTGCGAAGCCCTTTATGCCGAGCAAAACGCTGGTCGCGAGGCCGGCCTGAGAGCGGTCGATGAATTCGCCGTGGGCGCGCTGATGGGTGAAGATGCCGCGCCGGTCGCGCAAGCCGCGCGTTTGTCGCCCTATTCGAGCGACTATCGCGCCGTCGTCATGAACAAGGGCGCGATGATCTTCCACATGCTGCGGGCCCAGATGGGAGACGCCTCTTTCAAGTCTCTTCTCCACGATTTCTATGCCAAGTACCAGGGCAAGAGCGCTTCCATCGACGATTTCGAAAACCTCGCCCAACAGCGCGCCGACGCTTTAGCCAAGGGCTCCGTGCCCGCTCCCCAGCTCCGCGGCTTCTTCGCGCAATGGCTTAATTCCACCGGCGTTCCTGACTTCACCCTGGAATACGTCGTCTATCGCACCAAACAGGGCTTCCGCGTTGTCGGCAAAATTAAACAGCCGATCGACACGTTCAGCATGCCCATCGAGATTCGCATCGACACCGAAGGAAATCCGGAAACAAAGACCGTGGACGTGATCGGCACCGAATCCTCATTCACCGTCGAAACGTTCGGGCGTCCCAAACCTGGCGGCATCAAAGTTGACCCAAACAACGTGGTCCTGAAAGGCAGCAATTCCTTGCGCGCCCGGGCCGCCATCGCGCGAGGCGAAGAACTCGCCGAAGCGGGCCGCTACTACGACGCCATTTCGCAATATCAACGCGCTCTGTCGATCCAGCCAAATCGCCCGCTGGCCAACTTCCGCATGGGCGAAGCCTTCTTCTACCAGAAAAACTACCAGGCCGCCGCCAACGCCTTCCGCGAATCTCTGCAGACCGTCCCCGAGCCGCCTGAAAAGTGGACCGAAGTCTGGAGCCACATCTACCTGGGGAAGATTTTCGATTTATTGGGCCAGCGCGAACGCGCCGTCAACGAATACAGCAAAGCGAAACAAACCAACGACGACACCGGCAACGCCCAAGCCACCGCCGAATCGTTTCTGAAAAAACCCTATTCCGAAGGCGCGGTCTCCGCCGCGGTCCCCGGCGGCACAGGCCCTGCCTCCACTCAGACGCCCGCGGCCCAACCCGACAACCGCCCGGTCCTGAAGCGCCGCCCCGACTCGCCATAATCTTACGGATAGCAAAAACACCGTTGGCTGTGCCTGCTCCCACGTCAGCCCGATTGGTCCAACCGCGTCGCAAACCGTCATCCTGGGCCTACCCGACGAGGATAGGCGCCCGATCTCCGCTCGAACACGCGCTCCCAAATCCATGGCAAGCGGTGACCGCTCACTACCTTCCATTCCCCGTAGAAGCAGAAGCAAGAGAGGACACCCCCTGCATGCGACGAAAAGCGTCCTCGAAAGTCTGGGTCGCCTCTTCATCAAACAATACAAAATAAATCTTCTCAATCGAGCTCGCGTGCTCCAAATGCCGCACCGCTTCCTGCAGCATGATTTCCGCGCACTCCTTCATAGGAAATCCGGAGACGCCGGTGCCCACGGCCGGAAATGCGATGGTCTTCAGCTCGCGTTCGCTCGCGACGCGTAACGTATATTCGGTTGAATGGCGCAAAGCCTCGGCGGTCGTGTTCCTCCCGAGTTGCATGCTCGCGGCATGAATAACATGCTTGGCCTTCAGGTTGCCGCCCGTGGTGATCGCAGCATAGCCGATCGGGATGCTCCCAATGTCATTGCACTCCCGCTGAATTTCATCGCCGCCCTTACGCCGTATGGCTCCGGCAACCCCGCCCCCCAGAAGCAGGTCGTTGTTGGCGGCGTTCACGATCGCATCGGTATCCATCTCCGTCAGGTCTCCCTGCTGAATCATGATTTTTCGCACCAACTTCGCGGGAATCGTTTTCCGTTTTCCGCTCTTCGCGGTTTTGCCATTTTGGCGGGCGCTAGTCTTGGACATGGGTCAATTTCCGCTCCGGTTCGTCAACTTTATCCGCTTCGTGTTCGTTGACCACGACGACCGCCTTTCCCAATCGGCGGGCAACCTCCGAGCACGCGGCCACCGTCTCGCTGGAAGTATCCAATCCCTTGACCAGCTCGATCGTCTTCGATTCTGCAGGGTTACCCGCGCACCGCATCCCGATGCAGCGATCGGCGCAAAAGGTGACCTCCGCCAGTTCCGTGATCGACAGCAAACCCGTGCTCGCGAAAATCGCATTTGGCTTGGCAAATTTATCGAGAATGGTGAACAGCTCGATCTGCATTTCCATTTCGTCGGGCAATGTCTCGATGATCAAATCCGCCCCCCGAATCGCATCTTCCACCGTGTGCGCTGTCGAGAGGTTCGTGGCGGCGGTGTTGCGAGCGACCGCTTCCAGCGTGCCGTCAGCCATAGCTCGCTCCCAACTCTGGGCAATCCAACCGGTAGCCCGATCGAGCCGCACATCGGAAACGTCTTCAAGAATCGTTCGGTATCCACTCACGGCCGCAAGGTACGCGAAGCCTTGGCCCACAATCCCCGCGCCGATCACCGCTACGGCCTTTACCTCCATCTGCACACCAAAGGCTTCATGAAACCATCTTCCGGAAAGCCTGCTCGTCATGACCAAGCACGATTTCTTCGCCGCGAATCACTACCGGGCGCCGAATCAGGTTCGGATTCTTGGCCATCAGCTTGATCGCGTCGGCCCGCCCCGGCGGATTGTCTTTCATCTTTCGCGCTCGATACAGTTCGTTGCGCGTGTTCAAAAATTTGCGATGATCCCGGGTGCCGATGAGTTTGTCCAGCTCCGGTTCGCTCAGACGCTCGGTATCTAGATTGCGTAGCTCGAGCTCAGCGCCAAGTGTCTCCAAAAACGACTTCGCCTTGCGGCACGTCGTGCACGTTGGCTTCTGCAGAAATTTGACTTTCCTTTTCATAGTCAGCCGTAGGGGCACGGCACGCCGGGCCCGTCTTCGCACAACCGGTGCTCCCCGCACCCCCGCGCCAGCTACTGGCGTCAGTATCTCGGGACTTTCGGATCGATCTCCAACGACCAGCGCTCAATTCCCCCGGCTAGCGATTTCGCCCGCTCCACTCCTTGCCCACGCAGCCACACGGCGACATCCAGACTCCTCATGCCGCGGTGGCAATAGACGACGATATCGTCGTCGGTGTCCAGCGCCTGCAGGTTCGCGGGAACCGTGCCCATCGGAATCAATTTCGCGCCTGCAATACTGCAGATTGTGAACTCCCAGGGCTCGCGCACGTCGATCAAGAGCAACTTCTCGCCTTGGTCCAGTCTCTGTCTTACTTCGGCGGGTGTTATTTCCAGATTGTCCATTGGGATTCCATCGATGCGAGCCCGCGTGTACCATCCGAAACGAGCACAAGCACTCCTGACCCTGAGCTACGAAGGGCTTGCGCCCACTTCAACCATTTCTACGAAGGCAGCCGTTCACCAGCGGGCAGTTACTTGCCCTGAAAGTTCGGTTTCCGCTTCTCGAAAAATGCCCGCAGACCCTCGGCGCAATCCTCCGACGCAAAGCATTTCATCTGCTCTTCCACTTCGTATTCCAGGGCTTTGGTCAGTTCCGCGCGCTGGTTTCCAAACAGCACTTGTTTCAGCGCTCGGCTGGCCATTCGCGGCCCCTGAGCTATATTCTTCGCAAACGCCTTCGCTTCACCCGCCAACTGATCCGCCGGAACCAGGCGATTTATCAACCCCATCTGCAGCGCGGTCTTCGCATCGATCATGTCCCCGGTGTAAAACATCTCCGCCGCTTTCGCAGGCCCGATAAGCTGCGGCAGAAAAAATGTGCCGCCATAATCCGGAAACAAGCCGACCTTGGCAAAATTCTGCCCGAACACCGCCGCCTCGGAAGCAAACCGCAAGTCCGCGGCCAGAGCGATGTTCATGCCCGCGCCCGCCGCGGCTCCATTGACGGCAGCAATCACCGGCTGTCGCATGGTTCGAATCTTCAGCACCGATTGCATCCCGGCGCGCAGCAGTGGCTCTAGATCCGCGACGTCGTTTTTCTGACGGCCTTGCCAGATTTCCGCCAAATCCCCGCCGGCGCAGAACGCCCGCCCCGCGCCGGTCAGAACCACCGCATGGATATTCTTGTCCGTGCCGATGCGCCCCAGAGTTTCATTCAGCGCCACGGCCAAATCGGTATTGAGCGCGTTCAGCTTCTCGGGCCGGTTCAGGGTCAGCGTGGCGACGCCGTCTTCGTGTTTTTCCAGGATCAGGGAATTTTCGGGAACACTCTGCGGGGTAGTGCTCATCAGGACTCCGATTCGGCCTCGGGATAATCACGTTCCTTCTCGACGCGCTTCACCAGCTGTGCCAGCTTGCGGAAATGCTGAAGTTTTTCGCTCTTCTTATCCGCTTCTGCGCTGGGTGTGGCCGGGAGCACGTACACGCGCGCGCCGTACAGCGGCTCCTTCTGCAAGCCGAACTTGCACTTCCGCTGCGCAAACTGTTCATAGGTCAGCTTCCCATTGAAGGCCACGACGCGCGGCGCGAACTCTTCTAGCTTCTGCGAGAGAACGATGCGGCCCTCCGCGAAATCCGCGCGGGAAAGCTCTTCGGTCGTTTTCGAAGGCCGCTTGACCAGGTCGGTCAAGCCGATCCCGAATTCGATCACGCGCTTGTCGTCGTGATAATCGAACGGCTCGGGCACCACGCCGCTCTCAAACAACATCGGCCAGAACGGGTTGTCACGGCCGGCGTAGTAATGCCCCACGCGGACCGAGGATTCCGTGGGATTACAACCGACAATCACCAGCTTCATTCCCTTACGAAGATGGTCGGGGAGTGTTCGCATATTTAGCTTGCCTGAAAATCGCTTTCTCGCCGCAAACTAAGACAGGCACTTGCAACTGCCTGAACAAGAACCAGATGCAGAAATTATAGCTTTGCTCGCTCCGTGGTCAAACACCGGACTACCAAACATGGGTATGAATTTATTATTAGAATGCGGCGGTTTCGATACGCGAGCAAGTCTTGCCATCGATAAGAATTGGTCTGCAAGCCCACTGTACCCCGCAGCCCCGGCATCGTCAATAAGGGCCTCCCTATAGCGTATGCAAAGAATCCTCGTATTTTCTGAATCTTGCCTCCGGGCACCCTCATCCAAACAGGTGTCTGGGATGGGAACTTCTGCTCACTGTGCTACCGTTATAGGTCGACGCGTCGAGGTCACGATGACCCCTGTTCGCGCCTTCCAGAACACGGCATTGAGCACACCGCACCCACATCGGCTTCCGTCGAAAGTCGCCCGCGAGGACGAGCCTTTGCTCGTCAAAGCGGCGAAGTCTGGGGATGCGGCCGCTTTCGAGGAACTCGTCAATCGCTACGAACGTAAGATTTTTCGATTGACCATGAATATCACCCGCAACCGCGAAGACGCCGAAGACGCGATGCAGGACGCCTTCATGAAGGCCTACTCACACCTCAATACCTTCCAAGAAGACTCGCGGTTTTACACCTGGCTGGTCCGCATTGCCGCCAACGAAGCGCTGATGCGCCTGCGCAAACGCCGCCCGAATCAAATTTCGCTCGATGAGCCCGTCGAAGGCGAGGACGACTTGATGCCCCGGGAGATCAGGGACTGGGGACCAAGCCCGGAGCAGCGTTTCGCGCAATCCGAAATGCACGCGATTCTCGAGCAGGTGATCGACCAGCTCGACGCCGATTTTCGGACCGTCTTCGTGCTGCGCGACATCGAAGAGCTTTCTACCGAGGAAACCGCTGCCGTGCTGGGAATTTCCGTCCCCGCGGTAAAGTCACGGCTGTTGCGCGCGCGCCTCAAACTTCGCCAAAAGCTGGATCGCTATATGCGCGATAGGAAACCCAATTGAATTGCCATCGCGTCATTCTCGAGATCTCGAATTACATCGATGGCGATCTGGACGCCGCGGTGAAGCTGGAAATCGAGCAGCACCTTCAGCACTGCGGAGAATGCACGCTGGTGATCAACCAGACCAAACTGACTGTGGAGATTTTCTGCGATGCACAGCAAGTAGAACTTCCCCAGGACGTGAGGACCCGCCTACACGAAGCCCTGCAACGCAAAATGCGCAACCCGCAAAGCTAATCCCCAAAAGCAATCAAGACGGCATGTTCGGCCGCCCCCTGTAAGGGGTACAGGATTGCTCTGCCCGCAAACGCTCCGTGCCCGACGTAACCGCTCCCCGGTTCGGTCAGCGCGAGCGCTCCGATTCCGACGAGCAGGTTACTCCTCCGCGGGTCCGCTCCAGAGCGGCAACTCCCTGCCAACCCCCTTCTCCCGCGCCGTTTTATACACTTTCATGGCCACCGCCAAATCCCACGAAGCAATTCCATTCGATTTAAACAGCGTGACCTCGGTGTCGCTGGTCCTGCCACCGGTCTTTCCGGCGACCACGTCGGCCAGTCGCTTCACGCCCGTCCAGCAGGATTCGTCTCCGTGAAACGCAATGATCAAGTCGCCGGCTTCCTGCCGCGATTGCTCGATCGAATCGACCACAATCACGTCCGCGCTGGCCACCGCCTCGTCATTGAGTTCGCGTTTGTGCGCGTGATTCGCGCCAATGGCATTGATGTGTACGCCGCTCGTGAGGTCGGCGCCGTTGACCACCGGCTGTACCGCGGTGGTTGCGGTGCAAACGATGTCTGCGGCCCGCACGGCCTCGGACGCCGACGCCGCGGCGCGCACCGGCACGCCAATCCGCTCACTCATTTCCTTGCAGAAGGCTTCCCGCTTCTGGGGATCGCGTCCGAAAACCTTCACCGATTCCAGGCGACGCACCGCCGCAACGGCCTCCAGCTGCGTCTTCGCTTGCCCGCCCGTACCAATAATCGCAGCCACGCGCGCGTCCCGCCGGGCCAGGTATTTGGTAGCAACGCCGGAAGCCGCTCCGGTTCTTAGCTGGCCCATGTAGTCCGCTTCGATCAAGGCCACCAGTTCGCCCGTGGCCATTTCGTACAAAGGAACCAGAAACCGCAGCTTCCCGCGCACATAGGTGTACTGCTTCATCGAGACAAAGCCCGCGGCGTAGTCCGCCGCTGCCATGTAGTGAAAGAAATTTCCGCCGGGAATCTCAAAGCGCCTGCGCGGGTGAACGACGACCTCGCCGCTCGCCTGCTTCCGTGAAATCTCTTCGACGGCATCGACCGCCATCGGCATGGTAAGCAGGACACGAATCTCAGCTTCGCTGATGTGCAGCGTCATTCATCACACTCCGACCAGAACCTGCGTTTCTACATCTTACCTTAAGCAGCAATTTCAACGGTTTCAACGCGCTGCGGGTTTCCCAGGTTTGGCACGGTTCGTTTTTGCCGGCGTTTCGCCCGGCGCGCGGATCCGCCGGACAACGGTCTGGATCAGGCGGTAGACGCGTTCTCCCTGGTCACCGCCGATCACCTGAAAACGAAACTCCGGCTCGTCTTTCGGCCCCTTGGCGATACGGATCGGCATCTGGCCGCAAAGATTGTTTTCAATGAAGGCGGTTTCATACCTCGTCTTTTTCGCATCCCAGGTGTAGACGCGAAGTGTGGTGAAATCGCAGGGCTGGCCATCCGGGCCTTTTGTTCCGGCCACCAGGTACTGCGGCTTTCCGCCGGCGGAATCGGCTACACGGCTCAGCTCAAACCACGCCACCGCGCGGACGTTCGCGGACGCGATCCCTTCGCGAACGGGATCGGGCAGATCGAGTTCGACAAAGCGAGCCACAACCCATCCTGCGATGGGAATGCTCTGATCGCCCGGCTGTGTGGTCGTGTTGGTCTCCGCGGTGCGGGCCGCCGTTTCGCCGGGAGGACGCGTGGCCACCGCGCGAACCAGATACCAGTCCTCTTTCTTGTTGCCGGAGTCGTTGCCGGGTTCCTTTTCGTCGGTCACCTGAGCCCAGTCGGCAACGCCACGGCCGACGACTTCGACGGGCACGCCGCGCCCGAATTGATACAGGCGAGGCTCGGTACGGCCGGGCTGCACGCGAAGATTGGTTTGCACCTTGGTGCGACCATGGGCTTGCACCGGAATAGCCTGGGCTTGTTGCAACAACTTGATGCTGCGTTCCCACAAGGCGGGTTCCAGAAGTTGTCGGCCATCGATCCAACCGATGATCCCGTCGGCCGTCCGAATTTTGACGTTGTCGTTCCGGCGCCCCATGACATCGACGCGGTCGCCATAGTGGAGAGTCTCGACCGGTTCGCGCACTTGCGCGACGCTGCTCCACAGCGTGATGCTGCGCTCGCTGATATAGCCTTCGCCAACCAACTCGTGCTTCGGCCGAAGCACCCACGCTACCGCAGCAACCAGGATCAGCAGAGGCACCGCGATCAGCAGCTTTCGCTTCATGCGGAGTTACCGAAACTTCCGGGAAGGGCCCGTTCGATTCCCACGATCTTTATGGCTCCTGTTCCGATGATCTTTCCCCGCGTCGATTACACCCATCGACGACAAAGGCCCTGAAAGGTGTTTCCCCCAACGATTCTGCGTCACAAACAATTGTAACTGATTCTCACGCAGCGCCGGTTGACCGATCCTTAAGGAGTTTTCTGCTACAATCCGCGACGGTCGCTGATTTCTTGGAGAATCGATCAGCAATCAGCGCCGGCCTCGAGCCAGTGGCCTTGCGTCGCTGGACCCGCGTCCTGTAGCCGCCCTCTTCGAGAAGGCGGGTTTAGATTCAACAAAGCCAGTAAATGGCGAGTCGAAGAACTGCCCTACATTGGTCCTTCGAATTGCCCGGAGACTTGTCGGTGAAATTCCTGGATAAACTGCAACCTCTTTCGCTACTCGTTCTGCGCCTCGTCCTCGGCATCATTTACCTCTACCACGGCTATCCAAAGCTCACGCACACGCACGGAAACCTCCAAGCCGTTTTCGTCGAGCACGGCCTTCCGGCATATTTCGTCTATGTCTCCGGCATGCTCGAAACTTTCGGCGGCGGGTTGCTATTGCTGGGACTATTCACGCGTCCGGCGGCATTGTTGCTGGCGATCGAAATGTGCGTTGCGATCTGGAAAGTGCACAGCTTCCACGGATACATGGCCGTGCACGACTACGAATTTCCTCTCGCGCTGGCGGCGGCGTGCTTCGCGCTGGCAACCCTGGGGGCAGGCCTAGTCTCTCTCGATCACCCGGTGTTCGAACGCAGCGAAGCAAGACCGCGTGCCCCACGAGCCGCAAAGGCCTGACCCTGTAGGGGTGGGCTCGCCCTGCCCGGCGTCAACTCCAGCATGTTGCACTTGGCGGCCACCCATTCTTCGGCAAGTCTGCCTCTCGGGCCGAATTGTGAAGCCGCTTCGGCTGCGTCCGCGGGCAAGATTTCCCCGACAAGTTTGTACTTTTTTGGCGACATACCTCGCATAGACAAGCTGCGCAAGGACTGTTTCCGCTCGAGGACCTTCCCTTTCTGAGCATCACTCACAGACAAATTATGTTTCGCCTTTTCATGCACTTACAAATTGTCTGAAGCGCACAAAGCCCTCCGTAACCCGATGTGTTTTCATGGTGTTACCGATAGTACGGGAAACCAATCGCAGACACGTCCGACACCGCTTCAGGTCGGCTCGCGAGCGTTCCAGTTCCCTAACGCGTCGTCGGTTGGGACGTCACCGGCACTGAGGACACCGGCGCTATGCCCGTGGGCGCGACGGGTAAGGCGATCCACAAAATAACGTAGGCCAACAGGCCCGTGCCCGCACATAGAAACGCCAGCAGCCAGCAAATCCTTATGATGGTTGCATCTAGATCGAAGTAGTCGGCCAGCCCGCCGCACACTCCGGCAATCTTCTTATCCGTGCTGGACCGCACCAGCCGCTTTTTCCCGCCAGCATCCCAATCCGCTCCGAACGAGGGGGACAGCGGCTGTTTGGCGCCGCAGTTGTAGCAAAAGTTGGATCCGTCCGTGATGCGCTTTTGACAGTTGACGCAGATCATCACCGCACCTCCACAGAGCTGCTTCGATAGTTCTACCATTGCATACGATTGGAGAGAGGAAAAAGTTTCCGGACCCATCGGGCGTCGGCCTTTTGGAACTAGTACTCGAGAAGCTGCTTAACAGCGGATGTCAAGTGGTCGGTTTGCGGCAGGATCACGTCTTCCAGCTTTGGCTGGTAGGCGCAGAAGGTGTCCATAGCCGCCACGCGTGTGACCGGCGCGTCTAATTCCTCAAACAACTCCTGCGCGATGCGCGCGGCGATTTCCGCGCCGTAACCGAAGCTGAGCATGTCTTCGTACGCGACGATCACGCGATGATTCTTGCGGACAGTCGCGGCGATCGCGTCCCAATCGTAAGGCAGGAGAGACCGCAGGTCGATGATTTCAACCGAAACGCCTTCGCGCTGCAACTGCGCCGCAGCCACTTCTGCGCGGTGCACGATCGCGCCATACGTGATGATGCTGACTTCGTTGCCTTCCCTTACCAGGCGAGCTTTGCCGAACGGTACGGTGTAATCAGAGCCCGGATATTCAGACCGATTGTAAGGCTGGCGGTAGAGATGCTTGTGCTCGAGGAACATCACCGGATCGTCGCAGCGAATGGCGGTGCGCAAGAGTCCAGCGACATCGAGCGCGGTCGACGGCATGACGACGCGCAGGCCCGGGCAGTGGGTAAAAATCGATTCGCCGCTCTGGCTGTGATAAACGCCACCACCGGTAAGATAGCCGCCAATCGCGACGCGCAGAACCGCAGGAGATTTAAAATTGCCGTTCGAGCGCCACCGAAAGACGCAAAGCTCATCGCGAATCTGCATCATCGCGGGCCAGATGTAGTCGAAGAACTGGATTTCCGCCACCGGCTTGAGTCCGCGGACGGCCATGCCGATGGCGCGGCCGACGATACTGGCTTCGGCGAGCGGCGTGTTGAAGACGCGGTCGGCCCCGTACTTTCTTTGCAGGCCAGAGGTGGCTTTGAAGACGCCGCCCTTCCCTTTTACGTGCTTGAGATTTTCTTCGCGGCTGGCGTCGGCGACGTCTTCGCCAAAAACGGTGATGCGTTCGTCGCGCGACATTTCGTCGGAAAGGGTTGCGGCGACCATTTCGACCATGGTCTTGGGAGCGCCGTGCAGTTGCGGCTCGGCGGCGAAGGCCGAAGACGTCGGATCGACGTCGGGCGAGTAGATGTTGACGCGAATCGAATCGATCGAGGGTTGCTCGGCCGCCAGAGCTTGGTCCCCGGCTTCGCGGACTTCGCGATCGACTTCGGCTTCCAAGGCTTCGATTTGCTTCTGATCGAGCAGCCCTTCGCGCACCAGAAAAAGGGAGAATTTCGATAGCGGGTCGCGGTGCGCTTCTGCCTCGCGCTCCTCGGCAGTCTTGTAAAGCTTTTCGTCGTCCGAAAGCGAGTGGGAGTAGTGGCGAATGACGTGCGCGTGGATCAGCGCGGGGCCGCGGCGCTGCCGGCAGTATTCCACGGCTTCTTTGCCGACGGCGTAGCTTTCCAGCGGGTCGGTGCCATCGCATTCCGCGACGTGCAATCCAGGGAAACTACGCGTGAGGCGCGAAATGCTGCCCCCGGCGGTTTGCACTTCCACCGGGACCGAAATGGCGTACCCATTGTCTTCGATGACGTAGAGCAACGGAAGCTTCTTCGAGCAGGCGGCGTTGAGTGATTCCCAGAACTCACCTTCGCTGGTGGCTCCGTCACCCGCCGACACGTAGACGATTTCGTCGCTGTCGTGGCGAACGAACTCTCCCAAAGGAGCCTTCTTAGCTTGTGCCAGCGCCTTTTGGCGGTGCTCGTAGTAAAGGGTGGCTTCGGCCGAGCCCACCGACTGCACGAATTGCGTTCCCGTGCACGACGAGCGGCTGACGATGTTCCATTTGTTGTGCCCCCAGTGCGAAGGCATCTGCCGACCACCCGAAGCGGGGTCATCTTTCGCGCCGACCGCTTGCAGCAACATTTCCAGGGGGGTCACGCCCAGCATCAGGCACAACGCGCGGTCGCGGTAATAGGGGTAAATCCAGTCGACGCCGGGACGAAGAAGCAACCCCATTGCGGCCGTAACAGCTTCATGGCCGGCGCTCGAGATTTGGAAGTAGATCTTATTCTGCCGCTTCAGCTGGATTTCGCGGTCATCCAGGCGGCGGGAGAGAAACATCGTGCGGTAAAGGCGAATCAGGGTATCGCGGTCGAGCCCGCGAAATCGGACCGTGTCCAGCTTTGCCACCCTGACACGAGTTTGTACCGCCATTCAGTTGCCCTCGTCTTGAACCCTGGTCATGAAGTGGTGTCGATAGGCCGCGGAAACCCAATTATACCGGAAACGGTTTCGATTGTGCCAACCGTCCGCGGAGTGGTTCCCTAACCCCGCAACTCGAAAAATGACTCCCTGGCGGGTATCCGACGGCCGGTTCTCTTGCCGTGCAGAGCGATGAACGCGCGTACTAGCCCCCGGGGTGTCATCGTGAGCGCAGCGAAGGATCTCAACGTAGGATACTCCGGCCCAGGATGCCCGCCATCTCCTCGGTTCAGCGACAATCCCAGGGGTCACTGAGGCTAACTCAGGGATTCAAACTGCTTGAGAACTTCGGGAAACTCCGGCTCGCCCTCGTGAACCACTTTAGGAGCCGCTCCCTTAAAAAGATCGTCGGCCGGAATGCGGGCGAGCCATTGCTGCTCGGAGAGTTTCTCGTGAGCGGAAAAATACAAGCGGACCAGCAACTTCACCGAGCCGTTCTTGCCGTCTGCTGCATCGGAAGTTTTCGCCTTCGCTTTCGACTTGGACTTCGGCTTCTCCGCTTTTTTCGGCGCCTCTTCGGCTTCTGACGCCTCGGAGCCAAGGTCTTCGCCGCGGTCGAACTTTACCTGCAGCTTTTTGTCGAGACGAAACGCCTGCTTCCATCCCTCGAGCTTGTGGCGCGCCTGCTGAGCTTTGTCTTCGTCGGCGCCAAAATCGAACAGCATATAGGTGTGAGCCATAAGGAAAGTCTGCGATGCGCCTAGCCGCAAGTCAAGATAGAGGTGGCACTTACGTCTCCGTGAGCGGTCCTTACACGGGTCCTAGCGCGGGCCACCAGGATTTTCCGAGCGCCGCCGGGTCGCGGTGACAAGTTACAATCTGAGGACAACTTTGTCATCCCCCGGAAATGGGACTTAGGTTACCATCTATGTATACTTTGAGTGCCTGATGACGGACCGCATCCACCATCGCCGCCGGATTTTCTCCGCGCTCGCCTGTCTCCTGGCGGTTGTCTTTGTGTACGCACCGCTCGTCAGGGCCGCGTGGTCAAGCCACGCCATGGCGTGCTGCGCAGGCGGCTATTGCAATATTCCGAACCATCATCACCAAAAAGCCCCAGCGAATTCTTTCGCGTCCGAAGATTGCGGCCACGGCATGGCCCTGATGAACTGCTCGATGTCCTGCTGCCAGGACCCCGACAAGCCGGTAGTCACCTCGGTGGCCTTTGTGCTGCCGCCGGCGACCTTCACTTCGTCCCCGATTCTGGTTACTCGCCGTATCGAGCGGACGCGGTCCATCGAAATTCCCCGATCGGTCGAACCTCTTTCTCCTCCTCCTCGAATTAGCTGCGCCGTTCTGTAAAATCGCTTCACTACCCGCAAACTCCGTTCGATTCACACTGGCCGCGACCCCAAGTCGCGCACCGCTTTCGCAGCGAGGAGAAAAGGATTTCATGCGACGCGTACTATCGTTGTTCGCTGTTCTGTCTTTTTTGGGGAGTGCGGCATGGGGCACCGTTTTCGGAACCGTGCGCGGCATCGTGCACGACCCGCAACACCGCCCGGTGTCCGACGCAAAAGTTGTTCTGCAGGCCAAGCAATCCGCCTACACCCAAACCGTGCAAACCGACGCCGAAGGCCAATTCCATTTCGATGCGGTGCCGCTCGGTGCATACACGGTGACCGTTTCACAGACCGGCTTTGATACCGGCCAACAAATCGTGTCGGTGCTTTCCGGCACCGCTCCCATTCTGCATTTCGAATTGAAGATTGAAGTCCAAAACCAATCGGTCACCGTGACCGCAGATTCCGCTCCGGCGCAGACCGAGTCGGTCACGCCGACAACCCTGATCGATCGGGAAGACATCAGCCAGACCCCCGGCGCATCGCGCACAAGCAGCCTGGCGATGATCACCGACTACACTCCGGGAGCCTACGTCACGCACGATCAACTGCACATCCGGGGCGGCCATCAGGTGAGCTGGTTGATCGACGGCGTACCCATTCCCAACACCAACATCGCCAGCAACCTCGGGCCGCAGATCGATCCCAAAGATATCGACACCGTCGAAATGCAGCGTGGCAGCTACTCCGCCGATTACGGCGATCGCACCTACGGAATTTTCAACGTGGCTCCGCGCACGGGTTTCGAGCGCAACAACGAAGCCGAATTGATTCTGAGCGCCGGCAATTTCTACCAAAGCGACGATCAACTCAATTTCGGTGGACACACAAGCCGCTTCGCCTACTATGCCAGCGTCAACGGCAATCGGACCAATCTGGGCCTGGAATCGCCGACCTCGGCGGTCCTTCACGACGCCGCGAACGGATTCGGCGGGTTTACCTCGCTGATTTACAACCTGGATTCCAAAGATCAGTTGCGCCTGGTCGCTCAGGTGCGGCGCGATTTTTTCCAGGTTCCATTCGATCCTAACGACCCCAACACACTGGGCCAGTTTCTTCACGACGCCAATCGCGAGAACGACTCGTTCGCCACATTCTCGTGGGTTCACACCTTCAGTCCCGGCCTGCTTCTGACGGTGTCGCCTTTTTTCCACTTCAATACCGCCGACTACCAAAGCAGTCCGCTCGATCTGCCCAGCTCCGCGACCGAGGATCGCTCTTCGAAGTATGAAGGAGGCCAGGCGACGCTGGCGTGGGTGAAGGAACGGAACAACCTGCGTGCGGGTTTCTACGGTTTCGCCCAGCAAGATCATCAGCTTTTTGGGTTGATCTTCAACGACGATAGTCAGCCAAATCTCTCTCCGCCCGCCGTCGAGAATCCCGACGGCAGCTTGACGAGCTGTCTACGCCGAGGACCAGTTTCGTGCGACTTCATGGCTCACGGTAAACGCCGGGGTTCGCCAGACGCATTTCTCGGGCGGCGTGGTTGAAAATGCCACCAGCCCGCGCGTTGGCGCTTCGGTCCGCATGCCCAAGCTGAATTGGGTCTTCCGTGGCTTCTATGGCCACTTTTACCAGGCGCCGCCCTTGGACACGATCTCTGGTCCGCTAATTCAATTCGCTACCAGCCAGAATCTGGGCTTCATTCCTTTGCACGGGGAGCGAGATGAAGAACACCAGTTTGGCGTGACGATTCCTTTCCGGGGATGGATACTCGACGCCGACAATTTTCTTACCCGCGCGAACAATTTTTTCGACCACAACAATCTCAATAATTCCGACATCTTTTTTCCCATCACCATCCAGGGGGCACGCATCAATGGATGGGAACTCACCTTGCGTTCTCCGCGCATCCACAACCGCGGCCAGGTCTATGTGACCTATTCCAATCAGTTAGCGCTGGGCTTCGGGGGCATCAACGGCGGCCTGACCGATTTCTCGTTCGGCAATGGTTATTCGCTGCTCGATCATGACCAGCGGAACACGCTGCACATCGGCGGTCAATACACGCTGCCGTGGCGTTCCTACGCCTCAACCGACGTTTATTACGCCTCGGGGTTCACCAACGGCAACTCCCCGCCGGACCCGAACGATCATCTTCAGCCGCACACCACGTTCGACCTGACGCTGGCCAAAGATTTCGCGGAGAAGTTCTCGCTCAGCGTGAACGGAATCAATGTCGCCAATCGCCGCGTCCTGCTCGACAACAGCTTCACCTTCGGCGGAACACACTTCCTGAATCCGCGCGAAGTCTTCGTGCAGATTCGCTACCACTTCCACTACTAGGGGTTGCCGTGGCGGCTGGCTGCGGAGGCCTTGGGCAGGCGAAGTACCGCGGCTTTTCAAAAAAGATAACCGCGCGCCGGCGCGGTAGCTCCCCGGTACGGACTCCGCACATCATCGGCGCGCCGCTATTGTGAAGGCAAAGCTTCGCGGATAAACTATGCGCCGAAATACAATCTTCGAGGCGATGGGGTTCGCCATAACCGTTCTGGAGTGATCGCCGGAACTAATGACTCCTGGCTGCCAAGCGGCGCCAGGAGTTTTTTGTTGCGGTACGGTATCGCCGGCCGGGATTCATGCACAGAATTCCATGGCTGAGTTGATGGCCCTGCCGGGGCGCAGCGGTGCTGCACCCCTACCAGGGTAGCCGGAGTAATGCCGGGTTTTTCAGCGGCGTTCCGGCTGATTTGGAATGGGAGCAAACTTGCGCCTGACATTGATCGCGATTTTCGGGGCCGTCGGCACGCTATTACGCTATGGGCTACAAGGCGTTGTACAGGTGGGCACTGGAGGCACCTTCCCCTACGGCACTCTGCTCATCAATCTGACGGGGTGCTTTTTCCTTGGCCTGATCGGCCAGTTCATGATGAACCGTATGGTGATCTCGCCGGACTGGCGCGTAGCCATCACCGTCGGATTTTTCGGCGGTTACACTACGTTTTCCAGCTTCGGCTGGGAGACGGCGAAGATGTTGGAGGATGGCGAGTGGCTGCCAGCGACGACCTATGTCGCAGCCAGCGTCGTCATCGGCCTGTTGCTGTCGGTGGCAGGCATTCGACTGGCAAACCGGTTCTAGGAGCCGCACATGGCGCACGAAAAATTTGAAGGCGAACGAACGTTAATGCGCATTCACATCGGGGAATCCGATAAGTGGCATGGCAAGTCGCTGTATGAGGCGATTGTCGAGATGTTACGCAAAGACGGATTCTCGGGTGTGACGGTTCTGCGCGGCGTCGCAGGCTTCGGTGGATCGAGCATCTATCACACCGACAAGATCCTGCGGCTCTCGCAGGACTTGCCCATCATTCTGGAAGTCGTGGAGTTCACCGAACGCATCGAGAAGATTTTGCCGAGGCTCGACGAAATGGTCGAGGGCGGGTTAATTACCCTCGAGAAAGTGCGCGTGATTCTGTATCGCGCCGCCAAAAAGTAGCAAGCACGACCTCTCCACTCGCAATGCAGCATGCTTTTGGTCTAAAAGCTCCCTCTATTCGGGCGGGAAGTATTTTCCGGCGAGGAGGACCCGGGCCATCCAGCGCGTGTGGGGCAGGCCCGAACGCAGGAGGTGTTCTGCTTCGGTCTGCACGTCGTATTCGACGCGGCGAATCGTAATGCTCTCTCCATCGACGAGCAGATAAGATGCGCGCGTGTCCCCGTCGTAGGACTGGCTGACGCTGCCGGTATTGGCGATGGTCAAGCCTGGAAGCCGACGTACGAATGGGCAATGAATGTGGCCGTAGACGACGAGTGGAGCACCGAGCGAGCTGTACGTATTGCGCAATTCGACGTCGCTGGCAGTGGGCATGGGCGCTTGCCAGAGGTCCTCGGGGCTCGCGTGAACCAAAGTGAAGTTTTCGTGTACGTATCGCGGGGGAAGTGCTTCGAGCCATCGCAGACGTTCTTCACCGATGCTTGCGACGGTCGGGGGAATGGTCTCCTCGACCATGGCCAAAATCTTCGTTAGCTGCGGCTGCGTGGCGGCGAATTCCGTCAAGCGTTCCGGGGCCCACAGCATCTCATCGGTGTTACCGCGGACACCGGGCCACCCGAGGACACGCAACTGGTCGATAATGTCCGCCGGGTGTGCGCCGCCCGCAGCCAAGTCACCGCCGTGCACCGTGAGGTCAGGCGCAACCTGACGCAGGTCGCCGAGGACGGCTTCAAAGGCGCTCCGGTTGCCGTGAATGTCCGATACTATGGCGATTCGCATTTCCTCTGACTCCTGGGTAAGAATGCCTTGGACGCGGGGCCAATTTTAGCTGAATGGAAGCGAACGGCACCCCCACCCACATGCTACCAATGACCGAACCCGCCCACCACAAATCCTGGCTCAATCGAACCGTGCTGGGAGTTGGACTGACTAGCCTATTCAGCGACTGGAGCCATGAAACCGCGACCGCGGTGTTGCCCGCGTTTCTTGCAGCCATCGGCGCGGGTCCCGCGTGGCTGGGAGCGATCGAGGGTATTGCCGACGGGCTTTCGGGCTTCACCAAGCTCGGCGCAGGGCACTACACCGACCGGCTGAAACGCCGGAAACCCCTCGCCGTATTTGGTTACGCGATCACCGCGCTGGCCACCGCTTCGTTTGCGTTTGCTACCCAGGCGTATCACGTGCTCTTCGGCCGCGTGGTGGCGTGGCTCGGACGTGGCGTGCGATCTCCGGCAAAAAAAGCGCTGCTCGCCGCAGACGTTCCGCCAGACGCTTACGGCCGCGCGTTTGGATTCGAGCGGCTTATGGATACTGTAGGCGCGATTGCCGGGCCGCTGACGGCGCTTTGGTTGATGCAGCGTACGCATCATTCGTACCGCACGGTTTTTCTTTGGACGCTCGTGCCGGGCCTGGTGGCGGTGGCGGCCTTTTGGCTGCTGGTGCGCGAGCGCCCCATGGCGGCTCGCGCGCAGCGATCGTTTGCCGCTGGATTGCGCTTGTTGCCCGTTCCCTTTCGCCGGTTTCTGGTAGGCGTCGGAGTATTTGGTGCCGGGGATTTCTCACACACAATGCTGATCCTCTATGCATCGCGGGCTCTTGCGCCGGTACACGGCCCGGCGCGCGCGGCCAGTATCGCTGTGGCTCTGTATACGCTGCACAACGCGTTTTACGCAGGCTCGGCGTACCTGAGCGGTTGGATAAGCGATCAGGTGCGCCAACGGAAACTCGTGCTCGCTGCAGGGTACGGGCTGGGGGGCGTGACGGCTGTTCTGCTGTGCACCGGGACGCAGTCACTCACCCTGCTTGTCGTGATTTCCATCCTGGCAGGCTTGTATATTGGCACCGAAGAGGCGTTGGAAGATTCCGTCGCGGCCGAACTTGTGCCCAAGGATCAGCACGGGATGGCCTTTGGGACCCTCGCCGCCGTCAATGCCGGGGGCGACTTCTTATCCAGCTTGATGGTTGGATTTTTGTGGAGCGCGTTCTCGGTGCAAGCGGCGTTCGGAACTTCGGCGGTGCTCTTTTTTGTGGGCGCGGTGATGATCTTGCGATTGCGCCACTAGCCGGCTTTGGTTCCATTTGTAAATATCTATCGGCTGCCAAGACGTTCTAGTTCGCTTCCGGGCCGTCTCCCAGTGTTGGCGACTTGCTCTCACCTTTTCCGGGAGAGCTTCATTTCCGCCTTGCGCCTGCTTTCCCCGCGTGCTAGGTTAGCGAACAAAAAGCGAATCACCGAGGAGGATTATGCCTAACTCCATCGCCGTTTCCCGAGCGCCCGACACGACGACACCCATCGCACGCGCGTTCGGCGTGGTCCATGCCTTCCTGGAGCACGACCCTACCGGCGAGATGATCACCGCGGTTCGCCGCTTCCCCGCCAAGCAAGCGCAGTGGGCCGAGTTCCCTGGCTGGATGCACGCCGATCTGGTCGCTGCGTATAGGGGAAAAGGTATTGGCCGCCCCTACACGCATCAGGCGGAAGCAGCGGAGGCCGTGCATGCGGGAAAGAACGTGGTCATTGTCACTCCCACGGCGTCCGGCAAGACACTTTGCTACAACCTGCCGATCCTGAACGCGATACTCGCTGATTCCGACACGCGCGCGCTCTATCTTTTTCCCACCAAAGCGCTGGCGCAAGATCAGCTTGCCGAACTACACGATGTCAACCAGCGCCTGGACAATCGCTTCGGAGTTTTCACTTATGACGGCGACACGCCTGCGGACGCGCGCAAAGCGATTCGCGAAAAGGGCCACGTTGTCCTTACCAATCCCGACATGCTGCACACCGGCATCCTGCCGCATCACACGCGCTGGACGCGCTTGTTCGAGAATTTGCGCTACATCGTGATCGACGAGTTGCACACCTACCGCGGCGTCTTCGGCAGCCACCTGTGCAATGTATTGCGCCGCTTGCGGCGCATCGCTCGCTTTTACGGCCGCGAACCACAGTTCGTGTGCTGCTCGGCGACGATCGCGAACCCCGGCGATCTGGCTTCACGGCTGATCGAAGCCGAGGTGGACGTTCTCAGCGCCAACGGTTCACCCGCCGCGGAAAAGACATTCGTCTTCTACAACCCTCCGGTGGTGAACCGCGCACTCGGCATCCGCCGCAGCTATCTGAACGAATCGTCGCGAGTAGCGCAGGAATTTCTGAAGCACAATTTGCAGACGATGGTCTTCGCCAATTCGCGGCTGCACACCGAGCTGTTACTAACGTATTTGCAGAAGGCCAACCCACACCTGCCCGGCAAACCGGAAACGATTCGCGGTTATCGCGGCGGGTACCTTCCCGGGGAGCGGCGCGAAATCGAGCGGGGCTTGCGTGACGGCCGCATTCGGGGCGTGGTCTCGACCAGCGCCTTGGAACTGGGCATCGACATTGGATCGCTGGACACCGTGGTCATGGCTGGCTACCCCGGCACGATTGCCGGAACCTGGCAGCGCGCGGGTCGTGCCGGGCGCCGCAGTGGCAGTTCGTGTGCGGTGATGGTCGCATCGTCCACGCCCCTGGATCAATTTATCGTGCGCCACCCAGACTATTTCTTCGGCAACACGCCCGAGCGTGCCTTCATTCAGCCGGACAATCTGGAAATTCTAATCAATCATCTGAAATGCGCGGCGTTCGAGCTGCCGGTCTCTCCCGACGATTCTTTCGGCGAAGTCGATGTGCCGGACCTTTGTGCGCGCCTCGCCGAAGCAGGCTTTCTCCATCGCGCCGGCGAGCACTATCACTGGACGCAGGAAGCGTATCCCGCCGACACCGTCAGCCTGCGCTCGCTCACCAGCGACAACTTCATCATCGTCGACATTACCGGCCAGCCCGAAGTGATCGGCGAGGTCGATTTCTCCAGCGCCCTGACGACCGTGCACGAAAAAGCCATTTATCTGCACGGAGCGCAGCAATACCACGTCGAGCATCTCGACTTCAAAGAACGCAAAGCGTACGTGAAGCAGGTGGACGTCGACTACTACACCGACGCGATTCGTTACACGCAGGTGCGCCTGCTCGAAATCGCCGAGCAAGCCCGGGCCAAGGAATCGAACCCGGATATTCCCGCTGCGCGGTCCCACGGCGATGTTCTGGTGCGGTCGCAAGTGGTCGGCTTCAAGAAAATCAAATTCTTTACCAACGAAAACATAGGCGCGGGTGAGCTTCAGCTTCCCGAAAACGAAATGCACACAACTTCCTACTGGATCACGCTCGAGAGGCCCTTGCTGGAGTCGCTGCCCTTCACCGTCAGCGAGCGGCAGAGCGGCATGTTCGGCTTGCTACACGCGCTCGAGTCGGTCGGGACACTGCTCTTGATGTGTGACCGCCGCGATCTCGGAACGGCCATTGGCGAACGCCCGCCAACACCGGGCAAAGAGAGCGACGAATTGGTCTCCGCGCGCTTGGAAGACGCCGTCACCGCAAACGCCAAGGAATTTTTTGAACCGAACCTGTACCTTTTCGACGCTTACCCGGGAGGCATCGGCTTTTCCGAGCCGCTGTTTCGCGTGCACGAATTGCTCGTCGCGAAAACTCGGGAATTGATCACAGGTTGCGCCTGCGAACAAGGATGCCCATCCTGCATCGGCCCTGCGGGCGACCTCGCGCCACGCGCGAAAGAGGCCGCGCTCGCCATCCTCGATCGGTTGTGTGCCTAAGTGCAGACGCTAACGGACAAATTCTCGCGGCTGTCGGCGCTGCGACCCGCGCGACCGACGGCATCGCGCCCTGCGACTACCACGCGACGCGCTCCCGAAGCCGAAGACGCTCTCTCGCAACTGCTGGGTGCAACCATCGCCACAAATGTCTATGGGGATCACGTGTCGGTCAGCAATTGGTTTTCCACGCCGGAGTTTGCGCAGCCGTCTGCTGCAACGCTCGAGCTTTTGTGCCGCACGCGAGACCTCGCAGCATCGAAGCGAGTGCAAGCCGCGCTCTCCGATCCCACGAAATGGCTATTCCTCGACACCGAAACCACAGGTCTGTCCGGCGGCACCGGAACGTATGCGTTCTTGATCGGTTTAGCGTGGTGGGATGCCGGCGGCCTGCAGGTCGAGCAATTCTTCATGCGCGATTTCGATGAAGAGCACTCCATCCTGCACGAATTGGCGGCACGACTGGTGGAGCGCCCGGTGCTGGTAACCTTCAACGGCAAATCGTTCGACTGGCCGCTTCTGGAAAATCGCTTCACGATGACCCGCGCTATCGCCACGCCGAAGCTGGTTACGCATCTCGACTTGTTGCATCCCGCTCGAGCGCTATGGCGTTTACGGCTCGGCTCGGTGCGCCTGGTCGATTTGGAGCGCGACGTCCTCAACGCCCACCGCCTCGGATGGCACCGCGGCGATGACATTCTGTCTTCCCTGATCCCGCAGCATTATTTCGATTACATCCGCGGCGGCCCTGCCGAACCCCTCGCGGCCGTTGTGCGTCACAACCAGATGGATTTGCGGGGTCTGGCCGCGATTCTGGGCCGCATCGAGGCCCTGCTTGCCGCACCCAACGAGCCGGACGCAGACTTCGTCGGCCTCGACCTCTTCAGCCTGTCGAAATATTTGAAGCGCCGCGGCGACCCGCGTCGCGCAGAAACGGCTTGCTCGCAGGCGCTCGATCTGGGGCTGCCGGCCGAGTACCGTCCCCAGGCGCGGCGCGAAATGGCGTTGTTCGCCAAGCGCAGCGGCGACTACGACCGAGCCATCGAGCTCTGGCTAGAACTGACCAGGCCCCGAACTGTCACTCCCGCCGCTCTCGCCGACGCCCTTCTCGCCTGCGAAGAGCTTGCGATCCATTACGAGCGCCATGCAAAAGATCTGACCCGGGCCCTTGAATATGGCCAAGCGGCGTTAGGAAACCTCTTTCGGCTCGAGGCCATGTCCCGTGGTGTCGACCGCCCGGCTCGCATGGCTCGTATCCAACAGCGACTCCTGAATCGCGTGGCCCGGCTCCAGCATCGAATGGAGCTTGGGGACGTTGTACGGCGGCGGGCTTTACCGTTGCTCGATCCGCCGCCCACGGTTGTGAACGCCAAAGCGCGGGGCGTCTCGAAATTGCGTAAATTTCGATTTTGAAGGGGGAAACCGGATGGATTCTGCCGCCTCAAAACAGCAAACTTCCCTGGGAACTCCAATGGCTACCGCACAACAAGCATACCTTCGCACCGAGCTGCTCCGGCGACACCATCGATTGGAAACCGCGTTGCGATCGCCCGCAGCGGATGCGTCCATCTCTTCCCTGCTGCGCGACGTGGACGCCGCTCTGGCCCACATGGACAAGGGCACCTATGGGTTGTGCCAAGCCTGCCACGAACCGATCGAAGCGGAGCGATTGCTCGCCGATCCTCTGGTGCAGTTTTGTCTCGACGACTTGACGACCGAAGAGCGCCGCGCTCTGGAAAGCGATCTGGCGTTGGCTGCTCGCATCCAGCAGGCGTTATTGCCGCCGCGCGATTTTTCTCCCGCAGGGTGGCAAATCCGCTACCACTACGCACCGGCCGGACTGGTGAGCGGCGACTATTGCGACCTTTTCGAATCGAAAGGCAGCTTGCTCTTCCTTCTCGGGGATGTTTCCGGCAAGGGCGTGGCTGCGTCGATGTTGATGAGCCATCTCCACGCAACTTTCCGCAGCCTCGCGGACGCCGATCTTCCCCTCGACCGCATGGTGGAAGCCGCCAACCGCATTTTTTCGGAAAGCACTCTGGCTGGCCAATTCGCCACGCTGGTGGTTGGCCGCGCATCGCGAGACGGCGCCGTCGAGCTCGTCAGTGCCGGACATCTGCCGCTGTTGCATCTCGTAGGCGTCAACCCGAAGTCACAAGGCGCAACGGGTGTCCCTCTCGGCATGTTTGCCAGCGCGAACTTCCCTGTTTTCCGCTTCTCGGTTGATTCTGGCGATTCTCTGCTCATCTACACCGACGGACTGACCGAATCGCGCAATGCGGCGGGCGAGGAATACGGACTACACCGCGTGAAAGCGCTCGCGACGACGCACAGCAAGTGCCCTCCCGCCGAGCTGCTTTCGCATTGCCTCTCGGATTTGGACAGTTTTACCGCCGGAATGAAGCAGACCGACGATTTGACTGTGCTCGCGGTTCAACGAGCAGCATAAAACGCTTTATTTTAGTTGTTGAACGCGGCGTGGTGCTGCGTTGCGCGACGATTGCCACCGGGTCGGTCCTCGAAGTTGTTCCGTGCCTCTCTAGCGGGCAGCGCACTCCACTCCAGTTTACTATTCAGCTTCTCGAATAAAGCGCGGTCGCCGCCTTCGAGCGTCACGCACGCAGCGGCGACACATCGCAAGAACACGCCTCCATCCGCCGTATCGAAAGACAGAAGCTCACGTTGGCCATCCTCGCCCGTTCGCTTCTCGTATTTCTTTTTCAAAGTCTCGGAGTACGCCGTGAAAAAGCGCGCTGCGTCTGCTTCGGTAGCCAGATCCAGCCGTGCAATCAGGAGGAGGCGCTTGGTTTTCTTTTGCTCGTACACCGCGTACCGGTCGCCGTTCCAGGTGGACGAAACCGGCGTAGCCCTCTCCTCACCCAAAAACTGTCTCAGCGCTTCCTTCCACCCGAACTCACCCATGATGTTTTCTTCGAGCTTCGACCAATCCGTCCCCACGTCTTTGTCCATCGAAGGCAATGTGACCTTCGGGGGCGTCTTGCCCTCCAGGTAAAGCGCAGGGTGCAAGATCTGCTGCGTGGACGCCGGGGGATTCGCGAATATACCCGACAGCGCGCTCCACCCTTTCGGTTTTAACACCGCAGCCGAAAAATTCAGTCCATCCAGGTAGGGGAAAACCAACGCATCCTTTAGAAACGGCGGCGCTTTCTTCAGCATCGGAGTGCTTTCCATATCGCCGATCAGCATCGACGGGTCGATGTCCGGCAGGTCCTGAAGCGAACGCCCGGTGCCCTGCAGCAGGTAATCGACCATCGCCGCCATCGCGCTGCCTTCCAGCACCGACTCTCTCGCTAACTCGGCGTCGTCGTTCGGCCGCGCGGCCTTGGCCCAGTCGTCGATTTGAAAATGTTGATCCTGCAAGGCGTGCGTCAACTCGTGCGCCATCACCATTTTCTGATCGGCGGCGGGAATCCAGTCCGCAACGTAAAACTCGTGCGCTTTCGGGTCGTAGAGTCCCGCAATCTGCTCCGTTAATAGGTCCACCATGAACGAGTCCAGATCGAATCCCTTGGGCAGCAGACCGAACGCTTCGGCACTGCGCTGGCCGGCATAGCGCTCGGCCTGATCCTTGTCTTCTTTCATTTCATTGACCACGTAGGCGCGTATCTGTTCGCGGGACCGCAAGCTCTTTTTCAGGGGCGCGCGCAGCTTCAGGCCGGTGATCTCGCTCATCTGCTGCAGGACTTCGTCGGCCGCCGCCGCAAACTCGGCGTTGGCAGTGCTGTTGTGTGTCCCGGGCTTGGCGGGCGTCGTCGATTGTTGCGCTTTAAGGACCACGGTGGCTGCCAGCGACGCGAGCAGCAGAACCAAGACACCGGAGAACGAGGATTTCGTCGAGATCGCCATGCTCGTTCGAGAATAGCAGATTCCCCACCGGCACGCCGTGCGCGGCGCATTCCAGCAAATCTGCGACGCGCGCGTCGCTTGTTTCGGCCTTACGAAGCATGTTTCCACAGCTTGTTCTCACGTGGCGTGTTCCGGATGTTTAACAGATGTTAATTCTGGTGTACGCTCGGCATCACATTTAGCCTCCAGAGGAAACTATGCTCCCCGGCCTCCGACTCCGGCAGGTCCGCGAACGTCTCGGTTTGACGTATCGTGACGTCGAGCGATCGAGTTTCGAGTTGGCCGCACAACGCGGCCGCTCAGAATTTGTCCTGCACATCAGCCGCCTGGCAGATATCGAAAACCGGTCGGTCATTCCGAGCCTGCATAAAATCTACACGCTAGCGGTCATATACCACCTGAACCCGCTGGATATCTTTCGATGGTATGAAGTGCCCCTCGACGAGTTCTTCGGCGACGCCGCCACGTTCCACGCTCCCCAGAGTCACGTCATGGCTTCCCCGGCCTCGCTGCGCATCCCCATCCACTTTGATCCGGCTTTCGATCCGAAACGCACCGAGTTCTTGTCCCGCATGGTCCAACAGTGGGGCAAATTCGAAGGCGTCTTGACCGGCGGAAACGATCGCCACCGCTACGGATACATCGGCCTGGACGACCGGCGGATGATGCCGCTCTTGCGGCCTGGCAGCATTGTGCTGGTGGACGTTTCGATGCGACGGGTCGAGGAGACCGACTGGACGACCGAGTACGACCGGCCGATGTACTTTGTGGAAGTTCGAGGCGGTTACCGCTGCGGGTGGTTTCACCAAGCCGGGTCGCACCTGGTCATGCAACCCCATCCATTATCCCGCTGTTTACCTGAATCCTGGTCGGTCCCGGACCAAGCCGAAGTCGTCGGCCGGGTGGTCGGCATCGTTACCCGCTTCAACGAACCTTACAACATTCCTCTTCCAGAATCTCCAGCAGCGCGCGGGTATTCGAGCAAAAAAGATCCTTGAGATAATCGGGCGCTTCGACGGGCAGCAACGTTCTGTAGGCTTCCAACTTCCGCCAATGTAATACCGCGACACCCAGACCGGGCTCCATATTCTCCAGGTGCGCTCGAAGGTCGCGTTCCTGCTCTTCCAAAGGTGTCTCGAGAATCCGCTCGAATATCTCCTCGTGACATTGTTCGAGCGCTTGCTGGACGGCTTCGGGCCGGTAAACGGCCGTCAAGCCGGCATGCTCGTAGCGCCCGCTGGATAAATCCCGCAAAGACGCCAGATACGTAAGCCTCGCAAACGAGCTGGGAATCATTGCCAGCGTGGTGGACGTGAAATCCTGAATCACGCGGCGATTCTGCTGAAACTGCGTCATCGTCCCCATCTTGCCCCGTTCCGCAGACAGAACGTTTCGCACTCCGTAATTCGGTTCGCGCGGCCTCCTCCCAGTCTCCACGGAGGAGGAAGTTTCCCGTGAACAAAAATGCTTCTTACACTTTCATTCTGCTGACCCTGACGCTGCTGATCGTACTCCCTGTTATTGACTCAGTCAACGCCACTCCGAACGACAACGCTGGCTCAAACTCCATGCTTTTCGCCAGCGGCTCGCCCCTGCCACCACCGGTGCCGTGGGCGACGACATCCGCTCTGTCCGCGTAAGTCGTAGCGGGAATCGGCCGCCAACGGACGTCACCTCGACCGCGTTCATCGAACCAGAGACGTTCCTCCACAGCCCGCTTGGCGGTGGGCTGTGGAGTTTTTTCTACGGATCTTTTCTACAGGTGAGGTGGCGGAGCGCCGCAAGACCGATCCAGCCCTGACGATCGCCGGAAATGTTCACAACTTCTCGTCGTGTCATTTAGTTTATCCTGCGCCTTTGCGGACGTGGTACGATGCCGCGAAATGGCGAATTTTCCTCCTCTGCTGCTTGCCCTTTGGGCTGTCGGCGCTGTCGTTCAGCTCAGCCTCGTGTTCCTGGTCATCGCGAATCGCCATTTCCACACTCTTCCCTTATTTTCCATTTATGTTGCTCTCAATCTCTGTCAAGCCGTCTTTCTCCTTTGCGTGTACGTGCGGTTTGGTTTTACCTCCTACATCGCCTTGCAATTGGCCTGGCTTTCGGAGCTGGTCACGCTGGCCTTCCAGACTTTGGCCGCTACGGAAATCATTCACCGGGTCCTGCGGCACTACGCGGGCATTTGGGCCCTCGCGTGGCGTTTGATCGCCGCCGCTGCCGTCGTTGTGATTTCCTTTGCGGCTGCAAGCGCGGAACGACGACCCGACTGGATCCTGATGATCGCCAATCGCGGCTATCATCTGACCTTCGCGGTTGCCATGATTTCCTGCCTGCTTCTGATTCGCTTTTATTCCATCCAGGTCGATCCCGTCTACAAAATGCTTCTAGGCGGATTCTGCGTCTTCTCCTGCACCGTGGTCGCGTTAAACACGATTCTTCAGGCGCTTTTTCTGCGCCGTTTTCCTGAGTTTGGAGCAGTTTGGAACTACACGGGCGTGGCGGTCTTCCTCGGTGTTCAGATTGCCTGGGCAATCGCTCTGAGCCACCCTGCCCGGACCGAGGAAAAACCCCCGCTGTTGCCGCCTTCCACCTATGACCGGCTGTCACCAGAGGTCGATTCCCGATTGCGTGCGCTAAACGACGTGCTGTCCAAGTTCCTGAGGTTACAGGTCCTCGGGCCATGACGAGCGCGGTATTCATTTTTTCCTTGATGGCTATCGCGCTGCTGCTTCTGCTCGCCTGGGCACTTCGCGCTCCCGGCAAAAGTTCGCGTGGCAAGTTCGATCTTGCCTCTCTCGAAGAATCCGGCCGGCGTCATGCCACCTATTTCGCACTGATAAGGCAAGCGTCGTCGCCGGCGGACATGGAGTATCTGGCGCGGCGAGGTTCACCGGGGATTGCCCAACGGGTGCGCAGAGAACGCCGTGGGGTCGCACTCCTATACCTGGCGCAACTTCGGGATGACTTTCAACGGTTGCTGCGCCTGGCTCGCGCGGTTGCGGCCTTGTCGCCGGCGGTCGGTTCCCGGCAGGAATTGAATCGCCTTTGGTTGAGCCTGGAGTTCTCGTGGCGTTACCACATGATCCGCGCTGGCGTTTACTACGGTTTCTTGCCGATCCCGCAGCTGAATACTCTGAGCCACATGGTCAGCCAGCTGGCCGTGCAGATGGAAAACGCAATGAAGGAACTTGGGGAACGCGCCGCCATGGCCGTCCAGATCGCCTCATCACTCGACGGGAACGGTGTGGACGTCGCTTAGCGCTGCTTCCACTGCCGCCAACAAATCGCCTGCCTTGAATGGCTTTTGCAACACCTGCAGCGCTTCTCGCGTCTGTTCGCTCCAGGCGGCCGAAGGCGTGGTCGCTCGCATCAAGATCACCCGTGGCGCCAGTTCCGGCCGGTTTGCCATTAGCCAGGCGTGCAATCCGGTTTGCCCGGCGGCTCCGCAGGACTGCATGTCCGCTACAATCAGATCGAATTCCTGCTCCTGCAGGGCACGATGTGCATCGCCGAGAACCCCGGTCGCCCGAACGGTGTGACCTCGCCCGCGCAAAATTGCCCCCACCGCTTCCAGAACCGATTGGTCCCGATCGATCAGGAGTACGCGCCCCTCGCGCGTTGGCGCGGCCAAACGCCACGTGCCGGGTTTTTGCGTTTTCTCCGCCGCCTGAAATGGTAGCTCGATCGCAAACGAGGCCCCTTGCGGCTGCACGTTCCGCACCCGGATAGTGCCCCCATGCTCGGTGACAATTCCGTAACAGATACTCAACCCCAGCCCGGTTCCCTTCCCAACTGGCTTGGTGGTATAAAACGGATCGAAGACGCGCGATGGCTCGCGCACCCCGGGGCCGCTATCGGTAAATTCCACCGTTAGACGATCTCCACGCACGCCGGTGCGGACCCAAATATCGCCGTCGCTGGCCCCTTCAAGAACCGCATCGACGGCGTTATTGACCATATTCAAGAAAACTTGCTGCAATTGGTGCGGGTCCGCAGCCGTGACCGGCAGGTCCGGCGCGAGTTCCAGGTGCACGCGAATATTTTTCATCCGCAAGTCGTAGTCCCGCAGCGCCAGCGTATCTTCCAAAATCTGATTCACCTGCACCGCGATGCGCTCCGGCTTGTGCTGCCGCGCAAAACTCAGCAAATTCTGCACGATTCGATGCGTGCGTTGCGCTTGTTTATACAACTTGTCTGCGTATTCTATTCCTTGAGGGCCGACGTCCGCGCTCGCCGTAAGCAATTGGCTGTATCCCAGAATAGCCGTAAGTGGATTGTTCAACTCGTGTGCGACGCCCGAAATCAACTGTCCCACCGCCGCCATTTTTTCGCTGTGCAGCAACTGCTCCTGTGTCCGCCGCAAATTGTCGTAGGCCTGGCGTGTTTCTTCGTAGAGCACCGTGCGATCGATCGCGTTCGAAATCTGGCTCCCCACCGCGATCAACAGATTGATATCGGCCGGCGAGAATTCCCGCGGCGCCCGGCTGCCCACCGACAGCACCCCGCCCACGCGGTCCTTGGACCACAAAATCACCAGAAATGATGACGCGATTCCTTCCCTCTGCTGCACGGTCCGGAATATCGGCGGCAGCGGCAAACCTTGCGCCGACAAAAACGTCGCATGCACCGCCTTGATGTGCTGCAAAAGCTCCGGCTGCACGCTCACCTTCGGAAAACTTCTCGCGAACTCGGACCGGTAACCCACCGCCGCAATTCTCCGCAGCGTCAAACCCTGCTCGTCAAACAAATAAAGCGACGACGCATCCAAACTAAACAGCTCCGCCATCTGCCGCAGCGTCCGGTACAAGGAATCATTCAAGTCCATCGACTCGGTAAGCGTCTGCGCGATCGAATTCAACACCATCAGTTCGCGATTGCGCCGCCGGATTTCCTGTTCCGCGCGTTTGCGGTCGGTAATATCCAGCAAAAAACCCTGGAACGCCGTCATATTCCCGCCGGCATCCCGCACCGCGATGGACGATTCCATCATCGTGCGCACTTCCCCGTCCCTCCGCCGGACCTCGAATTCGAAATCCGCCACCGAGCCGTGTTCGTGCAAGAACCTTTTCAGCCGCTCGCGATCGGAGCCGTTCACGTACATCGACGGGATATCGACGCCTTGCAATTCCTCCCGGTGTTCGTACCCGAGCATGCGCATCAAGGCGTCGTTGAAGTCCAGGAATCGCCCAGCCGGCGTGGAGATGAACACCCCTTCCTGAACGTTAGAAACCAGCGTGCGATATTTCTCCTCTGCCCGCTTTCGATCCGTAATGTCCTTCAACACGTGGACTGTTCCCAACTGCCGCCCTTGCGGGTCGGTAAAAGTGGAATTCGATGCCAGGAAATATCCGGGCAACCAGGGATCGGTCTCGTCGCCTTCCCCGGCGATTCCCTCACAGTAGGGGCAATTCTCGTAGTTCGCGGTTTTCCGCGTCAGCAAGTCGGCGACCGCGCGGCCGACAAGCGCGCTGCTCTCTCGCCCCAAAAGATGGCTGAGTCGCTGATTGCTGCGCAAAATCCGGAACTCGCGATCGTGGACCAGAATAGGATCGCCGATCGAATCGAACGTGTACGCCCATTGCTGCTGCACGGTGGCCACTTGTTCGAACAGCCGCACGTTTTGCAGCGTCAAGCCCAGCAGATTCGCCACATTTCCCAGATACGAAATCTCGTCGGCTTGAAATTTCAGATGTTGCGTGGAGCCCAGCGCAATAATGCCCAGGGGTCCTTCCTTGCCCAGAAGAGCCAGCGCCACAATCTCGCTCATCCCGCTCTCCACCATGCGCCGGCGGGCGGTGACGTCCAGTTCGTCCTCGACACTAAAAAACACGCATTGTTTCTCGATCACCCGCTGCATCCACGGTTCCGACGCCGGGACCTGTCCGTGCCGCTCCAGAAAAGCCTTGTCGTATCCGACCGAGGCCCGCGCAATCAACTGGACGGCTTCCCCTTGCCCTTCTGCCAGCCGCACCAGCCCGTGTGTCGCTCCCAAGCTTTCCACCAAGTGCCCCAGCACCTGGTCGAGCACTTCGTTTACCGAAAGCGTCTGCGTGCTCGCGGCGATCAACAGCGTCAAGCGCCGCATCTTATCGTTCAATTCTTCGCTGCGTGCCCGTGCTCTCTCGAGCACCAGCACGACCATCGCGATGCCGATCGCCACCAGCAGCAAGTGGTCAAACGCCACGCGCAGCAAAAACACCGGATGATGGGGCCACTGCGGGCGGTCCATGCCGTTCAACGCGCTGACAAAAAACCCCCCAGCCAACAACCGCACGCCATGTCCTTTGTGTGACCCGGCCCGCCAGAGTAACCAGCCGGCCCACAAGCAAACCACCGATTCCAGCGCAGCGGTCTCCCAACGGAGCGATCCAAATTGCGCCACCGAGTCCCGTTCGAACCACCAAATCGTCGCCACGGTCCCAGCCAACAAAGCAAAAACGGGCCACTTGCGCTTTTGCACTCCCGCCGTGTATTGCATCACCGCCAGCAGAAACACCACGAGCGCGCCCACGTGCGCCGCCAAGGCTGCCACGCGCAGCTCCGGCAACTCTCGAAGAACCAAGCCCAGGTCAAACAGGGAGGAAATCGTCAGGCAGGCCCAACCCGTCAACCACAAACGGAAATAATTGGCTGGATGGTCGCGGCGCAATAAAAGGAACAATACCAGCAGCACGATGAATGCTGTGATCTCGAAGAAGGTGATGGCCAGCAGTCCCTGGTTCCCCAACACGTGGTCTTGCCTCCCGACCGCAGTCCCCACAGCCGCACGAGTCCCTGTGCAAGCCGTGTCTCATCGTGCCATGGATATCGGTGACCAGCTTTACCATGACGCTAACACGCTATTTTCTGACTGGGCAAGCGCCCCACATTCCCCCTGTGCCGTCCCGTATAATGGCTACTGGGAGCCAACCATAGTGGACCTTGAAAACATACTGGTCGTGGACGACGAAGAAGCCATCCGCGAAGTCGTGTCGACGATGCTCGAATCCAAGGGCTATCAATGCACCGCGGTCAGCAACGGCCGTGCCGCCCAGGACCAGGTCAAGCGCGTCACGCCCGATCTCGTGCTGAGCGACATGATCATGCCCGAAATGGACGGCATCAAACTCCTCGATTGGCTCCGCCAATACGATCCCGAAGTCCCGGTAATCATGGTCACCGCCATTCACGACATCTCCACGGCGCTAGAAGCTATCCGCCGCGGTGCCTATGACTACATCCTGAAGCCCTTCGAGAAAGATCAACTGTTCCTGGGCGTTGGCCGGGCCCTACAGCATCGCCGCCTGGTGCTTGAAAACCGCACCTACCAGCGCAATCTCGAGCAACTCGTTGAAGAGCGCACCGCGCAGCTCACCGCAAAACACGCGGAACTCGAGCAGTCCTACGACGACACCCTGGAAGCGCTGGGCAGCGCCCTCGACCTCAAGGACGCCGAAACCGAAGGCCACTGCCAGCGCGTCACCGCCTTCTGCATCTCCATCGCCAAGACCATGCCTGTGCCCAATCCCTATCTCCCGGTCCTGGCCCGCGCCGCTTTCCTTCACGACATCGGCAAAATGGCCATCCCGGACGGCATTCTCCGCAAGCCCGGCCCGCTCACCGACGACGAAAAGCAAATTATGCGCAAGCATTGCGAGATCGGCTACAACATGCTGATCCGCATACCCTTTCTCCGCGACGCTGCCGAAATCGTCCTCGCTCACCAGGAATTTTTCGACGGCTCGGGCTACCCCCGCGGCCTCAAAGGAGAACAGATCCCGCTGGGCGCCCGCATTTTCACCATCGCCGATTCCCTGGACGCCATGATCAGCGACCGCCCCTATCGCAAAGCACTGCCGCTTTCCCACGCCCGCGAAGAAATTCGGCGCTGCTCCGGTACCCAGTTCGACCCCCAGGTGGTCGAGGTCTTCCTCTCCATCCCCGAAGAACACTGGCTAGAGCTCCGCCAAAACCTGGGCTCCCCGTTCCGCCTAGCCCACCTGCGCAACCTCTAAGCCGCACCCCCTGTGCGGGCGAGGCTTGCTCCGCTGGTCGACCCGAATCGGCAAGAACAGTACCGAGCCAACCGGACCTGCGACACACCCATCGTGTCTCGCTCGCCCCTCGGCACACCAAAAAAAGGCCGAACCCGGTATCCCGGATTCGGCCCTTGGCTTCAAACCAACCGACAATCAGTTAAAAATCATACCGCAACGAAAACTGCATCTGCCGCGGACTGCCCGCCGACTGGGTAATAACGCCAAATCCCGACGGGTTCAGCAGTATGTTGTTGGAGTTGGTCAGCACGTTCGGATCACCGGGCACCGCGAAATTCTCGTGATTGAACACGTTGAACGCCTCCCACCGGAACTGCACGGTATGATGTTCCGACCACGGCATCTTGAAATTCTTCGACACCGCGATATCCAGATTCGTAAAGTCCGGACCATGCACCGGATTGCGCGTTCCGGTCCCTCCTCCAAACGGGAAGCTGAACGCGTTCAGTGCCGCGGTCTGGTCTGCGAAAAACTGAATGGCCCCCGTCGTTGGATCGGTGTGTATGCCCTGGCGGACCGCTTGTTGATCTCCATCGAACACGGCCGGGGCGTCCTGCGTGAAGTTAATCGGGAACGTGCCGGTGTGCGTTGTGAACGGGAAGCCCGTGCGGTAGCTCAAGATTCCCGAAGTCGACCATCCGCCCAACAGCGTATTCACCCAGCCGCTGGTGCTCCCCAGAAACTTCTGTCCCTTGCCGAATGGCAGGTCGTACACGTAGTTGGCGCTGACGATGTGCCGCGCGTCAAAAAGCGAATCCGCCCGGCACGTCCGCAGGTCGGTCAGGTCGCAGATCAATCCTTGCCCGCTGAACGAAAACTGGTTGGTATCGTTGATGATATTCGACTGGTTGTCGATCGAGTGCGAATAGGAATAATCGAAATCGATCAGTAAGTTGTTGGAGTACCGCTTGCGAACGCTCGCCAGCAAAGCGTTATAGGAAGACGAGGAATAGTTTCCGATGTAGCCGTTGGCTCCGGTCTGCGCATACAAGCCGACGTTGGGATTCAGAAGCCCATCCCTGGACAACTCCAATATCGTGCTCGAAAGGTCTCCCACATTGACGAAGTTTCCGAAGAATTCCGCCACGAGGTCGGTGCAGTTTGGCGCGAACCCGGTGCAATTGAACCCCGCCGCGGTAATCTGATTTTCGAACCACGGCTGCGCTGTAATCGGCTGGCCTTTTTGAATTTCGGTTTGCAGATTCGCAAAAGCGGTCTTCAAGAACTGCCCCGACGTCGGATCCTTGAAATTCAAGGTCTGCGCTGCGTCGCCGTCGGCGATCAACCTGCGGCCCAGTCTGCCGTAATAGTTGACCTCAACGACCACGTTGCCCTTCAACTCCCGCTGGATCCCGAGAGAAAAGCTGTCCGAGTAGGGGGTCTTGAAGTTCTTGTCGAATTGCAGAAAGCTCGGGAAACCTCCGAGTTCTGCGAGGCCGATCGGGTTGCCTGAAGCATCCACGTTCGGAGTAAGCGGCCGCGGCGTCACCGCGGGCGGTGCCGCTGCTGGAGGCGTAGCCGCAAGCGTAGTGAATCGCGGGCTCAGCAGCAGGTTCAAGGCCGGATCGCTGCCACCGGCCGGATCTCCATAGAACACTGTCGGATTCGAGTCGAACAGGAAGGTCTGCTCGTCCAGTTCGAACGACAAGGTGCTCAGCACGCGGTCGTAATAGATTCCCCCACCTGCCCTCACCGTCGTCTTGCGATTGCCGAATATCGCGCCCAGCAATCCATCGTTGAACGAGGGCGAGTACGCGATTCCGAGCCTCGGACCAAAGTCATGGTAGTCCGGCTTGTAGTAGCCCGGCTGATTGTTTGCCGCTCCCCCCAGGTTGTAGCTAACCAGCGGTGCCGCATCGTTCCCCGAGACCCCCGCGGCCGCGGCCGCGACTCGCGCGTTGAACACTTGATCGATGTTTGTCGTCGGCACCGACTCGTATCCGTTGGCTTCAAATGGCACGCTGTGATATTGCCAGCGCAACCCGTAGGTCACCGTCAAGTCCGGCCGGATTCGCCAGCTGTCCTGAGCGTAGAACTCGTACTCGTTGTAGTGAAAGTTTCGATTGGTGGTCGAGTACGGAGGCAGCGGATTCCCCGATTTGTCGTAGTCAATGAATGAATCCGTGTCGCTATACCTTCCCAGCAACAAGGGGAACGCATTGTCCCACTCGGCCTGCGCGGCCGGGTCGCTGGAAATATCGGCGGGACGTGTCGAGGGATCCAGCGTAAGGATGTTTCCGCCCAACCCGATGCCCACGAAATTGATGTCCGACTGGTTTGACGATCGCACCCGGATCGGCTTGATGTCGGTTCCGAACGTGAGGCTGTGTTTCCCATGAATGTAGGAAATGTCATCGCGGAATTCCGGCACCGCTACGTTGCGCCCTTGTCCACGAATGTCTCCGTACGGGCTTGCGATAAGACTTGGCGACAGCAAATTCGGGGCGGTTGGCGCGAAGTTAATCGGGAAATCGACCAATTGCCGCGTCAACCCGCCAAATGCCTGGTTGATCAGGTTGTTCGAAATCGTCCATGTTTCGCCCACGACCCACGAACGCGAGTGATTGATGCTACTGACCAAGGGATTCGGATCGCCCGGGAACTGCGGAGCAGTCTGATCGTCGTTGAACCGGTCCTCCTGGATTCTTCCAAACAATTTATTCTTGGCATTCAGGTTGAAGTCCATCCGGCCCGTAAAGATGTTGTCGCGCACGTGGTCCGGGGCGTTGAAGATGTACCCGGTCGTATTGAGCCCGTCTCCCAGGCCCGGGTCATTGCCCACCGGATACCGGCCGTCGATAAAGCTCAAGAAGGACTGGTCGGCCCCGATTCCCTGCGGATCGATTGCTTGCAACTGCGCGGTCGTCGTCGTTTCGATGTTTCCGCTCGCATTCACATAGTTCAGTTGACCGCTGCGGAATGCGTTGCTTGGCACCACCTGCTGTACCTGCGTAGAGAGAGCGTCGCGCCGCGCTTCGTAATTGAAGAAGAAGAACAGCTTGTCTTTGAGGATTGGCCCTCCCACGCTTCCGCCAAACTGGTTACGGTTCAGCGGCGGGCGATCGACGCCGTTCTTGTTATTGAAGAAGTCGTTCGCAGCAAAGATGGTGTTGCGGTTGTACTCGTGCGCCGATCCGTGCCAGTCGTTCGTGCCGCTCTTGGTTACCAGGCTGATCTGCCCGCCGCTGCTTCGCCCAAATCCCGCTTGCCCGCCGCCTACGATGGTGTGTACCTCTTCGATCGAGTCGATCGGAGCTGAACCCACCGCGGTAAACGCCTGCCCAATGGTCTCGTCGTTGACGTCCAGCCCGTCGAGCATGATATTTCCCTGGTCCGCGCGCGAACCCGTCACCGAACCCAACTGGCTGTCCGCTTCGAGCCCTCCGTCGTCGTGTCCAACCACACCCGGAGCCAAGGTCAGCAGCGCGGCCGCATTGGTTCGAAACAAACTTGGGAGTTCCGCGACCCGGCGTGTGTCGATGTCATTGCCGATGGCGGCATCCACGGTATTTAATGCCGCACCGCTGCTGGCGACTACCTCAACTGTCTGGGAAACGTTGCCGAGTTCCAGGGTTACGTCATACGTCGCCGTTTCCGTTACCGCCAGCACCAACTTCGTCACACTCACCGTCTTGAAGCCATCCTTGCTCACCGTGAGCGTATACCCTTGGCCGGCCGGCACCCGCGCGAACAGATATGCGCCAAAACTTCCGGTCTGCGATGCATACACTGCGCTCGTGCGCGTGTCGGTCAACCTGACGGTTGCGTCGAAGATCGCCGCTCCCGTTTTGTCCGTAACCGTCCCGGTAATGGAGGCCACATCCTGCGCTTCGGCGCCCGCGGCAACCAGTCCCCATGGCCAGCACGAGCGCGATCGCAACGCGCGACCACACTCCGGTCCGGCCGCTCGGCCTCCTGTCCTCACGCGTTGCCTCTACACAAAGCAACTCTCCACGTATCGGACGCAACACACCCCCGCTATCCGTCTTCATGCTTCCTCCAAATTTTATTCAACACTTGACGTAGTCTAAGTCGTGCGGAACGAGAAGGTGTGAGTCCCCCAGGACAATGCCCCCTGCTTTGGTAAATGTTAGCAGCATGCAAACTCTCCTGGATTCGGTTGTCGCCAACTTGTCACCTACTTCACTAACTAGACACCTAAAGCGAGGCCCACGGCGGAGTAGCCTGGCAACGATTGCGTTGCTCCGTCACCATTGGTCGCACCACGTAACGACCAGAAACCGCGGGATGGGGCGGCCACGACCACGTAGGAAGAATCTGCGCTACACTCTTGGCATGGTCGTGTTCCCATGAGCGCGAATCGATCCGTAACCGTGAATCCGCCGGCGCCTCCCGCGCAGGCGGGGGTCCCGCAACTGGATCTGGCCGCGCAATACGCCACCATCGCCGGAGAAATCCGCGAGGCGGTGGACCACGTCCTGGCGTCCCAGCATTTCGTTCTCGGACGCGAAGGCGCCGCCCTCGAAAAGGAAATCGCCAAGCTCTGCAATGTTCCGCATGGCGTTGCTTTGGCCAGCGGCACCGACGCGCTGATTCTGGCTTTGCGCGCGTGTGGCGTTCAACCCGGCGACGAAGTACTCCTTCCGCCATTCACATTCGTTGCCACCGGCAGCGCCGTCAGCGCGCTCGGCGCGAAGCCGGTCTTTGCCGACATTCATCCCAGCACCTACAACATCGATTCCGCTCAACTCGACCGCTTGGTAAGTTCGCGAACACGCGCCATCATCGCCGTTCACCTCTACGGATTAGCCGCTGACATGGATCCCATGATGGCGTTTGCGAAAGCGCGGAACTTGCCAGTGATCGAAGACAACGCGCAGGCCATCGGCGCCGCCTACAAGGGCCGTCCTACAGGCTCGATCGGCGATGTGGCGTGCTTGAGCTTCTACCCTACGAAAAATCTGGGAGCGTACGGCGACGCCGGCATGGTGGTCACGAATTCGGCGGAACTCGCTGCACGAATCCGCACGTTGCGGAATCACGGACAAACTGAGAAGTATGTCAGCAGCGAACCTGGCTGGAACAGCCGCTTGGATGAGTTACAGGCCGCGATTCTGCGCGTCAAGCTACGGCACTTGGCGGCATGGCAGCGGGCGCGGCAAGTTCACGCCGCCGAATACACGCGGCGGCTTTCACAGATGCCCGGCGTGATGCCACCGTTCGTGCCGGAGGGATACGCGCACGTCTTCCACCAGTATACGATTCGTGTGGAGAAGCGCGATGAGTTACACCTTGCTCTGAGCGAACGGAAAATCGGAAGCGCGGTGTATTATCCGGTGCCGCTGCACTTGCAGCCGATCTACACATCGCTCGGTCACAAGGTCGGCGATTTTCCTCACTCCGAGCGCGCCGCAAAGGAAGTGCTTTCGCTTCCGATGTACCCCGAGTTGCGCGACGACGCAGATCGCTCGAGTCACCGACGCGATTTCCGATTTTCTTCGTTGCTCGTAAGCACGCGGCATTTCCGCTACGGTGCTGGGTCGACTGCCGATTCCAAGACGGTGGAAAAGCGACTTCCTCACAACGCTCGTGCTGCCTTCCAGCTTAGCCGGCCATGAAAATACCGGCCTGGTTGGGGAGGGCGTCGCGTGTCAATCTCGCTGCAGTCAAAGCCCTGGTAGCGCCAGGCATCCTTGCTGGCTGCCCGTAGCGGACGCGAGGCTGCCGTCGTCCTTTATCCGTACCTACTTCCCTAAATACAGAAGCGCGAGCAGGAACAACCACAGGCCATCCATGAAGTGCCAATAATGCGAGGTGACTTCGGCGGCGACCGATTGCGTCAGCTTCGTTTTTTGAAAATTGCGGAACAGGACGTAGCAAAGTGCGCCGACGCCTCCCAGCAAGTGCACTCCGTGCGCCGCTGTGAAAATATAGAAAAAGCTACTTGCGGGATTCGTGCTGACATAAAAACCCTGGTCGACCAGCTGGCGCCAGGCCACAACTTGACCGATCAGGAACAGGACGCCGAGGCCGGTGGTAACTTGCCAGAATGTACGGAACCCTTTGCGATCGCCGGCAAGTTCTTTGCGGCGGGCTGATTCCATTGTTCCGCTGCTCGCCAAAAGAACGATCGTATTCACCCACACCATGAACGGGAGATGGACCGGAACCCAGTCGCTACTCATCTTGCGGACCAGGAAGGTGACCGCCAGCGCCATGAAAAACATCACGATCGAAAGCATCGCCAGGATTATGGCGGTGTGGTAACGGCGGGGCGAGATTGGTGTGGGCTTGCGGCGTTTGTGTGGGTCGCCGTCCCCGCCTCCGCCGTCCCCGCCCGGGGGCGTCCGATTACCGCCGCCTCCGCCGCTGTCTTCGATGATGAGTTCGATGTCGTCGACTGTGTTTGTGCCCGGCATGGTCTTTTCCTTGGTTCCTGAATGCGAATCTACATTTCGTGTTTCAACCCGTGCGCTGGGCGGTGTAAAGACCGGCCATTACATTGTCCCTGCGGCGTGTGGCGGCAGGGTCGCCAGCCCTGGATCCCTTCCTCCGGGCAGTGCCGGGGGCGTGCTGCTGGTCGGAAGAGATTGTAGAGCGAAATCTTCTGCGTCGCTCGACGCTTCATTGGGTGCGCCGAATTCGTAGGCTCCGCGATAGACAACCGGTGCGGCACCAATGAAATTCCCGAGTGGCGGCGGGGACGGCAGCGACCATTCGAGGGTGGTCGTGCGCCAGGGATTTTTTACCACGGCCTGGTTGCGTCGCATCGAGGCTTGCTACGAAATTCACCAGGAATATCCCTTGGGCTGCAATCGTTATCAGCGTTGCGATGGTGAGAAACGATCGAATCGCCGGCCGCTGCCGCGGGGGCAAGCGTCAGCCCCGCTTCGGGCGAAAGGTGCAGGTGGGGGATCAGTCCCAGCCAGTGCATCGGCATGAAAATGCAGTACACGCCGAAAAACGTGATCCAGAAATGGGTTTTGCCCAGGCGTTCGTCGAGGCCACGGCCGAACATTTTGGGAAACCAGAAAAATAATGCGCCCAACATCGCGAACGTCGCCGCGATGCCCATGACCAGATGGAAGTGACCCGCGATGTAGTCGTCGCTGGCCGCGACCGAACTGAGATCGGTGCGCGCCAGGAACAATCCGGACAGCCCTCCCGCAAGAAAAAGGGAGACGAAGCCGAGGGCGAACAGCATGGCGGTGGTCAGCTGGACCTTGCCGTTCCAGAGCGTGCCGAACCAGCTCATCAGCAGAATGGATGCGGGAAGACCCAGAGAGGAAGCCAACAGCGAGAAAACGAGCGGCGAATAAGGATTGAGACCATTGGCGAAGGTGTGCTGTCCCCAAATGCAGAATCCGAACAGGCCGACGGCGCACAACGCGAGCACCACGGCACGCCCGGCCCAAACCGGCTTGCGCGAGAACGTCGAGATCAGGTGCGTGGTGATGCCGAAGCACGGCAGGATGGCGACGTAGACTTGCGCCTGGGCAAAAAACCAGAATAGGCGCTGCCAGAGTGCGGGTAGTGTGACTGCTTGAGAATTCGGCCAGGCGGTGGAGAAAAAGTTTGGGGTCAAGAAAAAGTGCGTGCCGAAAAGGCGGTCGGCGAGGAGGTAGACACACGCGGCCAGCAGGATGCTGAAGATCAACAAGCTCAGGATGGCATTGATGAACCACGCCCAGACAGTGATCGGCAGACGCGGCAAGGTCATGCCCTTCGCACGCAGGTCGATCGTGGTAACGCTGAAATCGAGGGCGTTGGCAAGGCCCGCGGCGCAGAACAACGCGACGCTGGCGATCCACAGCGTGAGGCCTGTTTGCGGCGCCAGAAAGAAAGCGACGGTGACGCCAACCAGCGAGGCCGCAGTCGTCCAGAACGCAATCAGGTTGAGCGTCGGGAAGGCCATGTCTCGCGCGCCAATCTGGATGGGCAAGAGGTAATTGCCAAAGCCAGCTTGCGGCGCAGCAGTGAGGACCATCAGCACCATCAGGGAGCCGTGCAGCAAGGTCAGTGCAGCGTATCGCCCAGGCGAGTTCCCCAGACTGGACAACAACGGCAGACGTGCCCCGGGCCAGACCAGGTGAAGGCGCATCCCTAGCGACATGATCATGCCCACAAAGACGCTGAACAGGGCAAGCCACAGGTATTGCAACCCGATCGCTTTGTGGTCGGAGCGGAACAAGCTGCGGAGCAGGAACCCAGGCTGCCTGTCTCTCGATGCGTCGTCGCCGCTGTGGTAATCAACCATGCAAGTCTGCGTGCTCTCTAGCTGTTCCGAACTCCAGTATGCTCCGAACTCTCCAGCGTCTTCGGCAAACTCGATAGCGGGTGCCGAACTCTCTTGGAGCTCGGAACTTCAGCTTCCGACCTAACGCCCCGTGCGCATCAAGCTTCAGCCCCTGAACAAACCTTGTCAGCGTTTCCCCCAAGCCTGATGAGCACCCCGATGCCGCGAGACGCCGCTCCCAATACATCCCATTTCGGCCATAAATTCAAGAGACAGTCGATATTTGACAGTTCCCCCCAGAAGCCTGCGGCTGGGCCGCACTCTTTTGAACGCGGTTCTTGAATTCCTGCACTCGCCGGATCGGTTGGTACGTGTGGGTGGGAGCGGCGGGACACAGACCTTGGACGCCCAGGGTATCGGTGCCCCATAGCGAGGCGGCGGTCAATCGTGACGGAGGGCCACGATGGGATCGACTCGCATAGCGCGCCAGGCGGGAATGTAGCAAGCGGCTAGCGCGACCGCCATCAGCAAGACAGCGACAGTAGCGAAAGTCAGCGGGTCCACGGCGCTTACGCCGTAGAGCAGGGTTGCCATCAAGCGCGTCAGAGCGAGCGCGGCGGCCAAGCCGCACGCGACCCCAATCAGGGCCATGCGGGCGCCGGCGTTCATTACCCAGCGCATTACTTGGATTTGCTGGGCGCCCAGGGCGATGCGAATGCCAATTTCTTGCGTGCGCTGGCCTACGATGTACGAGACGACGCCGTAGATGCCGACGCTGGCTAGCAACAGCGCGACCGCGGCGAAGACCGCCAGCAGAATCATCGAGAAGCGCTGGGCCATGACCGATTGGTTGTAGACGATGTCGTCCATCGATCTTGGGCTGAACATTACCTGTTCGCTGTTCATTTGCTGGATTTCGTGGCGGATCGTGTCCGTGAGCGCGAGCGGGTCGCCGGTCGTGCGGAGCACGACGGTGGTGTTGCGAATCGTGCGCGTCATGTATTGGTCGGGAATTTGGCGGAAGGGGAGATAAAATTCGGCGCGCATCGCTAGTTTCTCTTCAAGCCCCCATTGGTTCACGTGGCGGACTACCCCGACGATCTGCGTGGGGCCGACATAATCGTCGGTGAAAACCTTTCCGAGGGGATCTTCGTGCGAGAAAAATTTCTCGGCGAAATCCTCGTCGATGACGGCGACGCGCGCGGTGCTCGCCGTGTCCGCATTCGTGAAAAAGCGGCCCCGGACAAGCTGGATTCGCATTACCTGCAAGTAGTCGGGTTCGACTTCGGACCAGATTGACCAGTATTTGTCGTTATCGCTGACCGGCTTGGGGCGGCCTTCGATCCAGAAAGGATCTTCGGAGTCGCTGCCCATCGGGAGCGAGCCACGCAGCATAGAGACCGATTGCACGCCCGGAACCGCGGCGAGACGATCGTGGAGCTGAAGCAAGCGAGGAGCGGATGAACGCGGGAGTCTCGGTTTCGGCCGAAGGCGGGAGCCCTACGTCAAATGTCAGCACGTGGTGCGGATCGAATCCGGGGCTGACGCTCCAGAGGCTCGAAAGAGTGCGCAGCATGAGGCCTGCTCCGATCAGGAGCACGACCGCCATGCCCATTTCCGTGGCGACGAAGATCGCCTGAACGCGGTGGCGGCTGCTCGAGCCCCGACCGCCTTCGCGCAGCGTGGCTTGCACGTTGAGCTGCGAGGTTTTCAAGGCTGGCGCCAGGCCGAAGAGAATTCCCGAAAGCAACGAAATGGCGACGGCAAAAAGAAGTACGCGGCCGTCCAGGCCGACTTCCGCGGCACGCGGAAGCGAGTCGGAGACAAGCTTCAGCACCCCTTGCGTTCCCCATTCCGCTAGCAACAATCCCAGCGCGCCGCCGGCGATGGCCAGCAGCGCGCTTTCGGTCAGGAGCTGGCTAAGCACGCGGCGTCTGCCTGCGCCGAGCGCGGAGCGGATGGCGAATTCGCGGGTGCGGCTGGTCGAGCGAGCCAGCGAAAGGTTGGCGACGTTGACGCACGCGATCAACAGGACAAATCCTACCGCCGCAAGAAGAAGCAGAAGGAAAGGCCGTGCATCTCCGACGATGCTCTCCTTGAGCGACATCACCGTCACGCCCGAATCTTTGTCGGCTACCGGATAGGCTTCGGCGAGACGGTTGGCGATGGAAACCATGTCGGCGCGAGCTTGCGCCAGCGTGACGCCGGGCTTAAGCCGGCCAATTCCCTTCGTGCCCAAGCCGGAGGAGCGATCGTGAAAGATCACGTCGTTCCACTGGCCGATGGGAAGGTAGACTTCGACATTCTGGGGAAAATTCTGCGTTTGCAGATGGAACGTTGCGGGAACGATGCCAATGATCGTGTAGTCTCGTGCCGTTGAGCGCGACGCTCCTGCCTGCAATGTCCGGCCTGGAACCGAACTTGCGCGTCCACAGACTTGCGCTAATAATGACGACCGGCGCACCGCCGATCTGGTCTTCTTGCGAGGTGAACCAGCGGCCGATCGTGGGCTGCACGCCGAGGGTCGAAAAGAAATCGGCGGAAACCATTTCGCCGCGAATATGTTCGGCTTCGCCGGCGCCGGTAAGGTTGAAGTCGTCGGGGCGAAACGCAGCCATGGAGTCGAAGGTGCGGTTCTGCAGCTGCCAGTCGAGGAAATTCGGGTAGGAAATCGATGCGCGTTGGAATTGCACCCGGTTTGCGTACAAGGCGACGAGATGGTCAGGCTGACGGAAAGGGAGCGCGTTCAGGAGCACGCCGTTGACGACCGAGAAAAGCGCGGTGTTCGCGCCGATTCCCAGCGCCAGCGTGAGCACCGCTACTATCGTGAATCCTGGATTTTTCGCCAGCATGCGGATGCCGTAGCGAATGTCTTGGAGCAGCGTTTGCATCGTTGCGCGCACCTCCTTTCCAGATGAAGTGTGGTGGGAGCACGTTCAATTCCAACCGGGGTCTTGCTATTCCGCTGATCTCACAGCAGTTACTTGATTGCCGAGAATTGTGCGCGGGGCAAGATGTCCGCCTGTGGGACGATTCGCTTCTTCAGCGGACAGGGGCGGTTTCAGCCCGTGCGGTTTCGGGCAGGATGCGGCCCGGCTATTGCAGCGGTGACACCTTGTTCGCATCGATGGACTTGAGCGTGCGCGAAAAAACATAGGTGCGAGTGGCGGGTTCGCTTTTTGTTCGACGCTTGGTGCTCTTGGAAATTTTTCCGGCCGGAAGATGCTGAGCCGCGGCGACCTCATAGGTCTTGCGTCCCATGAAAATGGTGTCGATGGTTTTCCCATAGTCTGCAGTTATCTGCTGCACGTCCTTGCTGAAGTGCAGCCACTCGATCGAGCCATCGATGCCTGCGAGGAATCGGTCCAGTCTGACAGCTCCGCATAGCATCGCATGGTCGCTCCTTTCCCTTGTCGAGTTGCCGGGGGATAGCTGGTTTTCCCGAGAGGATATCGGGGAAGGTAAGAAAAATGGTCAAGCAGGTGAGACTGGCCGTCGGCACAGGGTCGCCCTCTTGTTTTTGCAGCCGTCGGAACAGCCAGGAGGCGAGGGGTCTGGGCGTGAGGGCGCAGGGGTTCTACGCCCTTACTAGAGGGCGTGATCGATGGTTTACGTGGACCTGGGGGTTGGGTCTGAGGCGGCGGGGCGGAGCCACTTTATTTTCCAGACCAGAACGATCAGAAGTGCCAACGCCAGCGTGTTGGCGAGGCCGTAGTGGGTTTCTTTGGCGCGGACTACGATGGTGACGATGCGGGCTAGATTTACGATCGCCAGAGCTGCGAGGGCGCCTATGTATAAGAGGACCGATTTCCAGCCTTGCATGCGCTTCCAGTTCATGAGGAAGACGGTGGCGAAGAGCATCGAGAAGATCTGGATATTTTCGGCGCCAGAGCATTGCCAAGTAATGGTCACGTCGGCGGCGGGAGTAATGACGTGGTCCCCGAATGGGACCGAGCCCGGAACGAAGAACGCAGCCGCGCGGGCCCAATAGGGGCCGAGCTCGGCCCAGTGGGCGTGCATCAAGAACGGCACGGCTACGACGAACAGCGCGATCAGAACAATGAGGACGTAGCCGCCGATTTTCATCGAGTGGTCAGCTTCAGAAGCGCGATGACAAACAGGCCGATCAAGAGCGTAAACATCGCTTGGTGTCCGGAGAACTCATCGCCGGACATGTGGCCGGCTGGGGGCGCTGGAGGGCCCGCAGGCGGCGGTGGAGGAGCCGTCGTAATGGGAGGCGGAGGAGGAGCCACCGGCGGAGGAGGCGGCGTTCCAGCTGGCGGAGGAGGACCGACCGTCGTAGGTGGAGGCGGAACGACCGTGGCCGGAGGGGGAACGATGGATGCCGGCGGAGGACCGCCGTGAGAGCCGCCGGGCGGAACGTAGAACGGTGGAACGAAAAAGAAACGGTGCGAGTTCGCGTTGGCGGTAGGCACGACGGCGGCGCCGACCGGAATCGCGGGAGCCGGGGCGGCGGACGCTTCCAGAGTCAGCGGGGTTTCGACAGGCTCGGACGGTGCTTCGAGCACGGCGGGCGGCACGTCTTCGCTGGGCTGCATGGGCGAGACACTGATGAGATTGCCGCAGCGGGCAAGAACGGTCTTGCCGCAGTAACTCATGACGTACTCACCCTTTTTGATGAGCAGAGGCTTTTGCGCCCACTTGATCTTGTCGCCTTTGCGGAAAGTGCTAAAGGCGGTGATGTCTTCGGGCAGGGCAAACATGGTGGCGTTGCGGTCGGCGCAGTCGCCGTAGAACGCGTGCAGCACGGGGTCGTCGTGGACGCGCTCGAAGAATTCGTCGACCGAGGAAAAGCCGCCACGCAGAAGAGCGAAGTTGAGCGGTCGGAACGAAGCATGAACCAGCGGCGTCTGGACCGTGGACGGGTCGGCTTTCAGCAGCGCATCGGCATGCTGATTCTGGTGGTGCGCGGCTCGAGCGCCGTTTGCCAGCACGCGGTACCGGTGAGAGTCTCTGACGGTTTTGATTGTAAACATCGCGCTCAGCAGCAGAACGAGCGTAAGGAAGATTCTCTTATCCATGTGTTTGATCCATTTCCGTGGGGACGGAAGCGGCGAATTCCCTGGTAGCGAACGTTTGGCGTGGCGCGGCGTTTCGTGTCATAGCGCCCCTGAACGGCGTTTGTGGGTCGGGGAAACCCGGCATGCTTATGTTTTTCCTTTGCTTCGACCAAGCTCTGCGTCCGACGAACAAGAGCTTCCGACCAAACGTCTCACCATCAAGAAAGTGCGTTCAGACTACTAGCGATGCACTTGTGGTTCCATCGCCTATCGGTTCTGAACGTACTAGAGCGCGGTGGTCGACATAGGGAGTAACTGCTTTGGGATCATGGCATTGAACGGAGGCTGGGAACAGCGAAAACTTCACCGTAAGGAGGCAGGGTGAACAATTATCGGCGGCCAAGCGTGTGCGACGGTACACGAATGGAGACTACTGGAATTGCTTTTGAAAGGCGGCAAGTTGGTTCTTGAGGTCGGCGACTTCGGTACGAAGCGTGGCCACTTCCTGTTCCAGTTGGGCCAGCCTGTTGGAATCGGAGGAAACGCCAGAGGCGATTTGGGCCGCTGACAAAGGATCCCCGGAGGCGGGCTGGGACACGGATTCCTGGAAGTCGCCGGATAGGAGATGGACATAGCGGCTTTCCTTGGTGCCGGGTTGGCGAGCGAGGACCCTTACAAGCGGTGGTTCGCGATTCATAAGGAGATTGAGGGCGGAGTGGACCGCGGCGAGATCATCGAATGCATAAAGGCGGTCGGTCCGGGTGCGAAGTTCGCCAGGAGTTTGCGGGCCGCGGAGAAGGAGAACGCAGAGGAGGGCGATTTCGTGGCGGTGGAAGTTGAAGACTTCGGCGAGGCGATGTTCGAACTTGGCGACGCGGCCGTCGGTAGCGGCGGAGCGGGCCAGGCCTTGCTGGCTCAGGGAATGCAGGGCGTGGCGAACAGCGTCTTCGCCAAGTTCCATAACCGGATCGCGATTGGATTTTTGGTTGGCCGCATTCAGGATGGCATTGAGGGACAACGGATAGTATTCGGGGGTGGTGATTTCTTTTTCAACGAGCGCACCAAGAACGCGAGTTTCGGCAGGGGTGAGGAGGAAGTTCACGGGAGATAATGATACACAAAAGGCAAGGCCGGGTGCTTCACACAACGAAGTGCGAGCTGGGCAGCGGGAAAATACCCGCATCCCATCGGCGAGGCGAGGCGAGAAAGCGGAGCCAACGGCAAAAACCGAACCCGGGGAGCGCCTAACGAAACGACTGAAGCGGTGCCTGACTGCTACACGGACTCAGGGTTGGCACAGCTTTCCAATGCACTAGGCCGCTCGCCTTATGCGCCTGCAGCGGAGACGGCCGGGTGCACGGGTTCGCATTGCGAGCTGGCTTGGGCAGCGACTTCGTGGTCCTCGCGCTGGGCCTGCGCGATTGCCGAGGACACGTCATTGGGTTTGCAGGGCGACGCGATCAGGTCGACGGCCCCGTAGCGGAGGGCTTCCAGGTATTCGTCCCAGTCCGCGAGGCGTGAGGTGACAACGACGGGCACTCTGTGATCTGGAGCCTGGGCAACAGAGAGAAGGTCGCGGTAGGTGCCGTCGGCGAGGCGGCGCTCGCAGAAAACCAGACCCACATTTTGTTTTGCGAGGAGATCGCGGCACTCGCTAAGACGCGAGGCGTGCAAGGGGGTCCAGCCATCCTTTTGCAGGATGGAAGTGAGCGTGTGGCGATGATCGTGGTCAGAGGATACGACGAGAATCTGCGGACGAGCGTTCATAGAGTTCTCCGGGGCAAAGATCCGAGCTACGACGCGTGCTCGCAGTGTTTGATGCGGCCAACGCGGCGCCAAGTTTTACAAAAGGAACCAAGGGACGTTAAAAAAGAGAAGGCATCCTAAGCACGAGCATTTTAGGTGGCCATCCGGGTTTACCTTAGTCCCGAAGAAAACACACTGCAATAGTACCTGCGGACCTGTTCTTGAAAATCTCAAGAAATTTTGTTTTTGCAAGACGCCGTTAACGTTAACGCGCGCATTTTGCATTTTGGAACTCAACGTTAACGTTAACGCCAGCTGATCTTGTAAAAAAAACGAAATCGTCAGCGCTCGGCGGGCCGTGGGGATCCTGGAAGCGAGGGGCTAAGGAAAATTCTTGATCGAGTGCTGCTTGAGGCATTCGCGCACTCAGAAAATTGTTAATTGCAACCAGAACCCGTCAACCATGCTCATCTTGAAATCGGAGGAAAGATTCCGGCTGATTTGTAGTCGGTTATACGCTCGCCTGAACGGCCTTAGGGTGGAGGCATCGGACGAGGGCGCGAGCTGCTGGACCAGGCTAGAACAGCCGGGGTGTGGACACCAAAAGAAATGAGGCAGGGCCGCATCGCCGCCTCCGATCCAGCAAATTGTCGCGGCTCTTGGGCCAGACCTTGAGGAATCCTCCGAAGATTGAGGGGTCCCAAGGGAGTACCGCCTCGCCCCGGGGGACCACCGCAGGGGTGTGAGCAGTGGTCCCGTATATCTACAGAGGCAAATCCGGTCAGAAATAGAGCTTGCCGCCGATTTGCCACCATCTCGGTAGAGCTTGTTGGGTAACGAAGCCGAAGTTGCCCTGTGACAGATCACCCTGCATACCGGTGAAGTTGGGGTGATTGAACAGGTTATAGAACTCAAAGCGGAATTGGAAAACAACCCGCTCACTGATGTGGGTGTTCTTGTAAACGGTCGCATCCGTACTGATGAAATTTGGATAGCGGAATTGACCAGTCTTTTCGTCGCCGTTGGTGCCCGCCGTCGGCACCGTGAACTGCCCAGCCGTGAAAGCCCCGGTGGTCGTGTAGGCCGCCCGCGACGTCAACTCCTGATAATTCGTGGCGTTCGGATAGCTGAAGTTGTCTCCGTTGGCAAGGTAGTCGCCGGTCTGAGTCGTTTGGGCGTCCGCACCAACTGCATAATTCGTGCCGTTGTACGCTGCGGAAGTGAAGACCGTGAAAGGATACCCGGTCTGATAAATACTAGTGCCGCTGATGCCCCACCCGCTGGTGGCGTGTCCAATGAACCCGGAACCGCCGTTTAAGCCGGGTTGCTCATAGTTGAAGCTGGCCGAGAAGCGGTTGGGGGCGTCCCAAGGCGAGGGTCCGTAATACGTAGAAGGATTCTCTGGTGTTGGATATTTATTGGCGTCGTCCTGGGAAGAGGAGCGTGTGTAGGAGACGTCAAAGAAGCCTCGGCTCGCTCTGGCCCGGAGGTCAAAGGTCACGGCTTCATAGTTGGCGTAGCGGTTGTTCTGGGTATAGGCGATCTGGCCAAAGCTCGGATTGGGCCGGTCTGGAGCCGACCCGAGCGGTTCCCCGATCAAGGCACCCGGCAGCTCGTTAATGTCAACGCCGTACGAGACAATACCTCCCGCGTTGCCGTTTCCAACCAGGTTGGAAGTGCGCGATCCGCTGTACAACAGCGAAGCAGCTAACCAGTTGCCGAGCCTGTGCTCCAGCGTGCCTGACCAAATATATGCGGTGGGGGAGACAATATTGGGATTGATTCCTCCAATCCCTAAGCCCGCTCCGACAATTCCTCCCGCGGAATCGAGACAAGGCGCTGCAGGGCACAAGGCGGTGCCAGCCAGTTGCGGGAAAGCGAACCCGAACGGAGGTTTGCTAGAGGTACCCTGGACAAAGACTGGTTGGTTGCCGGGCGCATTTGCCGCGAAAAAAGTGGGATTGATAAGCCCTGGCGGATTGCCCCGGAACTCTTCCTGGATGTTGGCGGGCGTCAGCCAATTGGAGAACATTCCGAATCCGCCGCGTAATACCCAGTTCCCGTTTCCGCTGAGATCCCAGGCCGCACCAATACGCGGACTGTACGCTTTAGGCGAACTCTCGAGCGCGTTGTGGGTTGGTTTGGCAAATCCAGCGGCCACTTGATCGGCAAAAGTCGATCCCGCGCCAAGGTAGAAGTTGCCAAAAACGGTCGTGGGAGTCTTCGAGTACGGATTGCCCTGATCGTCGAAACGGAAACCCATGGTGATGGTCAGATTGCGCCGGGCTTTCCAGGTGTCCTCGGCAAAAATGCCCCAAGTCTTGGAAGCCGCGTCCCAGCTCCAGAGCGTCTGTTGGCCAGTGATGGGGCTGTACATGACGCCGGACTCGGTGAGAGGAGCATCTTGAGCCAACGATAATAGGTTGTTGAAGGAGAAGGCGGGGTGAGACCAAGGGCCCTGGAAGGGCTCGACGTCATCGCCGTATAAGCCTTCATAGCCCACCTTTAGAACGTGAGCGCCGTGCACATGGGTCAAAACATCACGCCAGTGGTAGTTGTGCTGGATGAAATCGCCCTGCGCGAACCCTACGCCGTACCCTACGCTTTGCCCGGTAACGCTGATGCCCGGAATGGTGAAGTCGCCGGTTTCGTCATTTTTGCCCTCGATGCGGTTCTGAGCAAAGATGACTTCGTTCAGCGTGGTTGGACTGAAATCGTGTGTCCAGTCCACCTGCAAGGCGCGCTCCCAATAATTATTCGTGGTGGAGAATTGTGGAATGACATTGGCCGTGGGGTTAGCTTGCAGAGTGCGAAAGAAGCTGCCGTAAATGCGGTCGCGCTTGAAGTATTTGTCGACGCGGACGTAATACTGCGTGCCGTTGATGATGTTTGCGGAATTAAAAGTGCCGCTGTCCACCATGGGAGTCGCACACGGCAGAAAGTTAGTGGTGGCCGTTCCACAAGTGCCGGGAAAAATCTGCGCGGCAGTCGCGGTTACTCCGCTAACAGTCACATTTTGAGGCACGTACTTGCTTAAAATCAAAGTGCCGAAATTATTGGGATAATTGGTCGAAGCCCAGCTAGCAAACGCGGGATCGGCAAAAGTCTCTGTCTGATTACCGGTAGAAGCGGAAGAACGCAAAGCTTCTATGCCGAAGAAGAAGAAAAATTGGTGATTCGGAATAATGGGGCCGCCCACGGTCCCGGAAAGGTTGTTGCTATGAAAGGGACTATAGCTTTGGGAAGCGCCGGGCAGAGAATACTTCGAAAACATCGACTGATAATTGAAATAGTCGCTAGCCAAACCGTGGAATTGATCTGAACCAGACTTGGTCGTCATGGCGACTTGCAGGCCGCTTCCGTGCCCGTACTCGCTGGAATAGGTGTTGACCTGAATGTTCGTTTCTTGAATCACGTCGGGGTTGGGTACGAGATTCAAAACTCCCTGCCTAACGCTGCTCGTGACATCCAGCCCGTCAATGATCCACATATTCGCGACGGTTCCTTGACCGTTGGCGCTGACGTCCACGGCCGTTTCGGTGGAGAAATTGTTGACGCTGGACCCCGGGGTGCCGGAAGAGACGCCCGGACCGCCTGACAACCCTAGTCCACTGACGCCTGGGGCGATGGTGGTCAGCGAGAGCATGTTGCGTCCTGCAAGTGGGAGCGTCGAGAGTTCCTGGGTTTGCAGTGTCTGCTGATTTCGGGTCTCAGCAGTGTTCACCAACGGATTTTCCGACGTGACCAACACCGATTCGGTTGCGGCGCCGACCCTCAGAGCAAGAGGGACGTTCAAATTTTGATTGGTCTCCAGGGTGAAATTCTCTTCCGCCTTGGCAAAACCCTGAGCTTCAACGGAAATCTTGTAAGGTCCAGGCGCCAGGCTCACGAACCGATACGATCCATCGGCGTCCGTGTTGGTGGCGGCTGTGACGTGGTTTGAAACGTTTTCCAGGGTAACGGTCGCGTGACTGACACCCGCGCCACTCGGGTCCGTGACAGACCCTTGGATGCTCGCGGTGTACTGTCCCCAAGCCGCGCCCGCGGTCAAAAACAGAGCGACGAATAAGCGAAGAAGAAAACCTGCGAAGGACCTTGAATACATGCGTTCCACCCCTTCATCGGACAGACTCAACGTTTACGGAAGCGTTTGTGCGTAAACGTTTTCTCGAATGTCCTATCATATATTTTGATGGCAAGCATCTGTCAAGCACTTTCTAATGGTTTTAGATTAGGCGGTACGTGACGAGAACTTAACGAAAAACGCGGATCGTTGGGTCACGTTTTAGACCAGCCCCGATTGGGCACAGGCCCGACCCCCTCCTTGAACGTAATCAATTGATTGACCGGAACATGCTTGAAGGACTCGACCAGCCCGCTGGGCCAATGCAGTTCGAGATCGACGGCCGGGTAATGGGCAAGGCCAAAGTGCAATCGTGAGTCGTTACAGGAATAGAAACTGGATTGACTTAAGACGCTCTGCGCTTGTGTTTTTCCGCCGTAGTGGGCCAGGACGCGAGCCCCGATCGCGCTTCGATTCGATTTAGAGCCCTCAAGTTTCACCTTGATCCAATTCTGTTTGCCGCGAATATCGTTGCGGAGCAGGGACGGAGGTTCATTCAGATTGATGACCAGAATGTCGATGTCGCCGTCATTGTCGAAGTCGCCGAAGGCGCATCCGCGGCTGCAGTGCGGCTCGGCAATGCCGGGGCCGGCGGCTTCGATCAGTTCCTCAAAGGCGCCGTTGCCGAGATTGCGAAAGACCACGCGAGGCGTCTTGTTTGGATATTGCGGGAGCTTTCGTTCCACTTCCGGATAAACGTTTCCCGAAACCATAAACAAGTCCGGATAGCCGTCGTTGTCGAGATCCATGATTCCGGCTCCCCAGCAGACGTAGCGGGTCTCTACTCCGACGCGCGACGGACGAGTGACATCGTCAAAATTGCCCTTCCCGTCGTTGCGGTAAAGCACGCTGGCGTCGTCGGCGAAGTGCGTTTTGAAGAGGTCGAGATGCCCGTCCAGAACGTAGTCCCCAACCCCCACGCCCATTCCTGCCTGCTCTTCCCCATCATCGCTGAGGGCGACTCCCCGCAGTACTCCCTCTTCGCGGAAGGTACCATCATGGTTGTTCATGAACAGCAGGCTCGGAGTGGAATCGCAAGCGACGTAGATATCCGGCCAGCCATCCTCGTCCAAATCCGCCGCCACAACGGTCATGCCATAGGTTTGCGTGGCCTTGCCAATGCCGGCCTGCTGGCTGACGTCGGTAAACGTTCCATCACCGTTGTTCTTGTAGAGCAAATGCCGGCCGGTGGGAAGACCTCGCGGCCCGCACTCGACGGGAATGCCCTTCCAGTTGCAGTTCGTGTTCGCGCCGGGAATCGGGGCGTGCTCGATAGAGAAACGCACATAGTTCGAGACAAACAGGTCCAGGTGCCCGTCACGGTCGTAATCGAGAAAGCTGCATCCCGCACCCCAGCGCGGCGGGTCGCTCAAAAGTCCGGCAGCCCGGGTCACGTCCGTGAAGGTACCGTCACCATTGTTGCGGTAAAGAATGTTTTGTCCAAAGTAGGTGCAAAAAATGTCTTCGAAACCGTCGTTATTGTAGTCCCCGATGCAAACACCGCAGGCCCAACCAACGGCATGCAGGCCGGCCTTTTCCGTGACGTCGGTAAAGGTGCCGTCGCGATTGTTCTTGTATAAACGGTTGGTTGCTTCGGGCGGAGCGCCCTCCAGGCGAGTGCCCGACAGCAAGAAGAGATCCATCCAACCGTCATTGTCATAGTCAATGAATGCACAACCGCAGCCGGTCGATTCCAGGATGTATTTTTTGCTCTCGACGCCGCCGTATATGGTCGGCGCGCTCAATCCCGCGCCGGCCGCGACATCGACAAAGTGCGCGTTGAACGGACGACCGGAAGGTGCTGGGCGCGCGAGGGGCTTCGCCTTGTGGGTCGCTATACCTTGCGCGAGAACTCGTTCGGCGGCCAGCGAGATCGCCGATCCGAGCGAAAATCGCATAAAGTGGCGACGTGTGCAGGTCATTCCGGCAGATTTCCTTTGGGTGTTGTAGGATTTCCAGAGTCAAGTATGCCCAGCAGGCGCCGGCGAGTAAACATTTTCTCCGAATCCACGCGAAACGGACCAGAAGACTCCGCCTCTAAGGTTGCGGCGCAGGGTTCGCGGGATCATCTTCAAATATCTTGTAGCGGTAGCGTTCCTGCTCCTCTTTGGTCGCTTGTTCGCGGAGTTGAGCCAGACGCTGCAGTAACTCGGGAATCTCTCGCTGCTGCCCGGTTTTTCGCAAGGCCTGAATCAGACGGTACACCGCGGTTTGATCCTTGGGATCATTGATTAACGCCTTCCTGCACTGCTCAATTGCTTCCTGGTATTGCCCAGTTTGCATGTACAGTTTAGCGAGGACGGTTCGCGCGGCGGCGAGTGTGGGCTGCAAGGTGACCGCCTTTCTCGCGGAACGCACGGCGAGTTGAAACTCGGGGCTGCCCGGATCGGCGCCTTTTTGCGATAGCACGTCCGCTTGTAGATAGAGCAGCAGCGGGTCATTCGGTTTCCGGTGCAGCTTGGTCTGAATCGACGCCAGTGCGTTATCGAGGTCATTCGTCTGTACCGCGGCCAATCCCTGAGCGGCGGTGCTCAACGACTGATTCGGATTCAGCTCGTAGGCCTTCTCAAAATCAGCTTCGGCTTTGTCGTATTGTGCCAACTGGACGTATAGAACTCCGCGAGCCACGTAGAGATCGTCGGCGTTCGGCTGTAACACCAGGCCTTCGGTGATCACATCAATGCCGACTTGAAACGATTGGTGCGCGAAGCTGATGTTGGCAAAATCCAGGTAGAGACTCACATTTCGTGGATCGGACAACAGAGCCTGACGAAGCGTGCTGACTGCTTGCGGCGTGTCGCCAACGTCTTCAAAGGCCTTCGATGCAAGTTCGAGCGTGCTGGCGTCCACGTCCTTGGCGTCCAGCAGTGGCTTCAGCGTAGTGAGGGCATCCTGCGACTTGTGATCCATAAGCTGAATGGAAGCCAAGACATGGCGTTCGCGTGGATCGTCCGGGCGAACCGCGAGGGCTCTCTGAAAGACCGGTACCGCATCATCGAGCCGCTTGAGTTTTACCAGGCAGGTGGCGTATGCGTGCAGTGCGTCGAGTTGAGAGTCAAGCAGTTGGCCGGCTTTCTGGAAATTGGGGACGGCAGCCAGTGCAATTTCCCTGACGATATTCCAGGACCGCGAGCATGGCGTGGCCGGTGGGGTCCCCGGGTCGCAATTGCAGCAATCGATTCAGCAGCGGCACAGCGCCCGGACTTCCCGCCATGTATTCCACCTGAGCCGCGCCGGCCAGCGCCGCAATATTGGTTGGAGAAATTTTCAGTGCTTGCTGAAATGCGCTCAGCGCTTGTTTGTTGTCGCCCTTGCTGGCGAAAGCGATGCCTTGCAGGGTCCACAACTGCGCATTTCCGGGCGAATCCTGAAGAGCAGCGCGACTCAACTCCACAGCCTTGTCGTAATCCCGGGCCGCTAGGGCTGAACTGATGGGTTGAACCTGGCTTTCGTGGGTCTGGGGAAAGGCCGAAAAGGGGCAAGCCAACAGGTTCATTGCGAGAATGAGTTGCCTGAATTGAACCATCACGGTATCGGTAGAAGCAAAATCCCTGCAAAGCGAGGATACTTCATCCGGGAAAAGGAATACAGCTTGCGTTTGACGGCGAGCCTCGCTCCTGCGTAACATGGATTCTCTGAGAAAACGCTTGCTCACGTATTTGCGGCGAAAAATCGCTGCGCGGGTACCGGTCGGAATCTGACAAGTGGCGGCGTCGCGTAACCAAGTTGAGGAGACCTCCCTTATGAAAGTCAAGACCACGCGTAAGTCCAGGCGCGAGTTTCTAAGGTCGGCGGCGGTTTCTACGGCGGGGCTGTTGGCGGCGCGGGCTCTTCCGGCGTGGCCGAAAACGCCGACGTCCGCGGCGATTACGCCGCCGCTCTCGATCTTCGGCTACGCAAAGGTGCAACTTCTTGACGGGCCGTTCCGCGTACAGTTCGACCAGAACCACCAGTTATTTCTGAACCTGAACGAAGACGGATTGCTCAAGCCGTTTCGGCAGCGAGAAGGTCTACCGGCTCCCGGCCCCGACCTCGGGGGCTGGTACGACAACGCGGACGACTTTACGCCCCCGGACAACAACAGCCCGGGCAATTTTCACGGCTTCATTCCTGGCCATACATTTGGCCAGTACCTTTCCGGCTTGGCACGCGCGTATGCGGTGACCGGGTCAAAGCCGACGCAAGAAAAAGTCCAGCGCTTGGTGCGCGGCTTTGCCGAGACAGTAGAGCCTACGGGGAAGTTTTACGTCGATTACCGGCTGCCCGGCTACACCTTCGACAAAACGTGCTGTGGCCTGATTGACGCTCATGAATTCGCGGGAGATCCCACCGCCCTCGCTGTTCTGAAGCGTGCGACCGATGCGGTCCTGCCGCACCTGCCGGAAAAAGCGCTGAGCCGAGCCGAACAGGAGGCCCGGCCACACAAGACAATCGCTTATACGTGGGATGAGACCTACACTTTGCCGGAAAATTTCTTTCTGGCGTATCAGCGCAGCGGAGACAAGCGTTACCGCGAGCTAGGGGAACGATTTATCTATCACGAGTACTACAACGCGCTCGCGGAAAACCAGAATGCGCTTCCGGGCAAGCACGCCTACAGTCACGTCAACACCCTGAGCTCGGCGATGCAGGCGTATCTGGTGTTAGGCGACGAAAAATACCTGCGCGCAGCGACCAACGGATTGCGCATGGTTCAGGAACAAAGTTATGCCACCGGCGGATGGGGACCTGATGAGGCGTTCGTCGTGCCTGGAAAGGGGCTGTTGGCTGCGAGTCTGGGGACGACGCGCTCGAGCTTCGAGACACCGTGTGGCGCTTACGGACAATTCAAAATCACACGGTATTTGTTGCGGGTGACGCGGGACTCACGCTATGGCGACAGCATGGAACAGGTGTTGTACAACACGGTCGCGGGCGCGAAACCGATTCTCGCGGACGGCACAAGTTTTTATTATTCCGACTACAACAAGGACGCTGCCAAAAAGGTCTATTACAAGGACAAATGGCCTTGCTGCTCCGGGCACTTTCCCGCAACTGGCTGCCGACTATGGCATCAGCTCTTACTACCCGGCGAAGGAAGGTATTTACGTTAATCTCTTTCTTCCTTCTCGGGTTTCGTGGATGCAAGGCGGCACGCCATGTTCTCTAACGCAGCAAACCAGCTATCCGGTTTCGAACACTTCTCAACTACAGCTGGAAATGGCGCGGGCGGAAAACTTTACGATTTATGTGCGAGTGCCGGCCTGGGCCGATGCGAAGACGCGGATTTCTGTGAATGGCAAGCGCGTGGAAGGTGATGTGACCCCTGGAAAATTCCTGGCCGTGTCTCGCACCTGGAAAAATGGCGACCGGATCGAGTATGAGATGGGAATGCCCGTTCGCCTGCAGGCCGTCGACAGCAGAACCCCCAGACGATAGCGCTACTCCGCGGACCGCTTGCGCTGTTCGGCGTGGGGGACCTGCCTGCGAGTTTCTCCCGCTCGCAACTTCTCGCTGCTTCTGCAGCTTCTCCGTCCTCGGCCGATTGCGTGGTGCAAGGTCGCGCCGGAAACGTGACATTTCGTCCTTTCGCCGCCATCGGCGACGAACCTTACCGCCTCTACCATACGGTGGACGTCTAGGCTTTGTTTTCATGGCTGGGCGATTTCAGCGCGCCACTGCAAGACAAATTATTTGCCTGGCAGTCGCTTTCCATGTGGTTTTTCTAGGCAGTATTTCCTTGGGACGCTGCCTGTCTGCTCGCAGTACCCCTGCTTCTCACAACGCGCAGGCTGCTGAACTTCCGCCGCTCGGCGAGCCCACCGGAGCAGCTCGCTGCGTATTCTGCCATGCCACCGAGGTCGAAGGTTACGCCCGCTCGGCGATGGCGCATTCTTTGCGTCGCGCCGCACAGGAGCCAGGCGGTACGGTCGCCGCCGGGGACACGAAGATCACCATGCATTCGTCTGCCGGCGGGTATTGGCAACGTTGGGAAAACGGGGAAGACAAAAGCGAGTACCGTGTCGATTATGTTGTGGGTTCGGGCAGCCACGCCAGCGGGTATCTGATCGACCTCGGAGGACACTTATTCCAGTCCCCGGTCGCTTACTACAAGAGCCGCCAGTCCTATGACCTTGCGCCCGGCTACGAGAATCTGCCCGATCCCGATTTCACGCGCCCGGTAAGCGAAGAATGTCTGCTGTGTCATTCGGGAACCGCGTTACATATCCCCGGCACTCTGAATCAGTATCGGCCCCCGATATTTGCCGCGACGGGCATCACTTGCGAACGGTGCCATGGCCCCGTGGAAAAGCACCTCGCCGATCCTCGCGCGGGCACCATAGTCAATCCCGCAAAACTAGAGCCGGGCGCGCGGGACAGCGTCTGCGAGCAATGTCATTTGTTTGGATCAACGCGGGTTCCTAACCCTGGAAAAAAGCTCAGTGATTTTGTCCCCGGGCACAGGTTGGAAGAGACGTACACGATTTACCACAATGCGACGCCGCCGGCTCGCCAGCCGGCGATTTCAAGGTGATCAGTCACGTCGAGCAGCTTGCACAGAGCGCTTGCGCGCGTAACAGTGATAGCCGCTTGTGGTGCGGAACCTGCCACAATCCTCACGAGGCACTTGCGGATTCTGTTGCGTATTATCGCGCTCGATGCCTCACCTGCCACACCGCCAGCTTCTCTCCTTCTCATCCCGCAAGAGAGAGCGACTGCCTTGGTTGCCACATGCCCCGGCGCGACGCGAAGGACGGGGGCCACGCCGCTTTCACCGATCACCGGATTCAGCGCCGCCCCGAACCGCAGCGCGAACTGCCAGCCAACAGCGAAATCGAGGCATGGCGCGAACCTCCCCCCGACTTACGGCAGAGAAATCTTGGAATCGCTTATATTGACGTCGGTATGCAGCGACATTCGTCTTCGTTCGTGATTCAGGGATACCGCGCCTTGACCGAAGTCCAGCAACAATTCAGAAATGATGCCGATTTCTTCAAATGGATCGGCGAAGCGTTGCTGATAGGAAAACAAACTGCGGATGCCAAGTTCGCGTTTGAACGTGCGCTTGCGCTTGATCCCAATTCGGCTCTGACCGAGGCGAGCGCCGCTTCACCTTACATTCAAGAGGGCGATGTTGCGCGGGCCATTGCGCATTTGGAGCGGGCCGTTTCACGCGATCCCCTGAATCTGCCCGCGGCGAGCACGCTGATTGGCCTGTACCAAAAAGAAGGAAAGACCGCGGAAGCGGCGGCATTGTCCGGCAAGATCAAAGCGGCGATGAGCGAAGGTTCCGGTTCAGAGAACGAAGCGCGGAAAGACTCCACAATTGATTCTCCGAACAAAGCAGGCGAAGTCTACAAGAACATTCAAATACTCAAACAGATTCGGTCCAGCGAGCTGATTCCCGCGATGCAATTCATGGCGTCATCGTTGGGAGTGGAGTGCAGTTTCTGCCATGTTGAGGGTCATTTCGATAAGGACGACAAGAAAACCAAGAAAACGGCGCGCGACATGATGAAAATGATGTTCGCGCTGAATCAAAGCGAGTTCAACGGCCAGCGCGAACTGACCTGCTACTCCTGCCATCGCGGCGCGAACCATCCGGCGGCCACCCCCGTGGTCGGCAACGAACCGCCATCGAGCCCGGGCGCGGCCGATTCCGAAGCGCAAAAGCTTGCATCCAGCGTGCCGCCCGCTGTTCCGCTGCCTTCGGCTGTTCAGTTGATTGACAACTATATCCGGGCCCTCGGTGGCGCTCCGGCGATAAACAATATTACGAGTCGAGTGGAAAAAGGCGCCGCGACTTCTCGGGGGCAGTCCGCACCCGTGGAAGCTTTCACACAATCTCCGGCCAGGCGAGCGCTCATACGCCACCTTCCGGCAGGGGACAGCACCGAGGTTTTCGACGGTCGCGCGGGATGGGTCGGCTTGCCGGGGCACCCGGCACGCGGCCTGCAGGGTGCGGACATGGAGGCCGCGCGCGTGGAGGCCGACCTGCAGTTCCCCCTGCACATCCAGCAGATGTTCCCGGAGTTGCGCGTCGAGTACCCCGAAAAAATAGAAGGGCGCGAAGTGAATGTTCTGTACGGGATCAGGGAAGGGCAACCCGCTGTTAAGTTCTATTTCGACCAGCAATCGGACTTGCTCGTACGCTTGTTGCTAAATGCGGATTCCCCTCTGGGTGTGGAACCCGTGCAATTCGATTATGCGGATTACCGCGTCGTTGACGGCGTACAGGTTCCATTTCATGTGGTTGTTTCGCAGCCCGGAACTAGATCGAGCCTATCAATCGAGGAAATTCGACAGAACGTCCCCATCGACGCGAGCAAATTTGCCAAACCGCTGCAGAATCAATTTCCCAACGATTCCACCGCGCCAAATTGATCGATATAAGCCGTGACGCTTCCCAGGTTGCTAGGCCCTGAGCACCGGCGTCCACACCTGCATGGGTGTCGCTGCACGATTTGCCCAGGCGTAGTAGGGGATAAATCTCAGTTCGACCTGGCGTACCTTGGCCGTCGCAGGGGCGTATCGAGCGTAGAGGTTACCACTCGAATCGGACTTGTCATAGGATGCGCCGGAATGTTTCAAGACCACGATTCCGCCTAGCAAATCACTCTTGAATTCCTCCTGGAATTCTGCGGAGTTCGCTCGGCGCAGATCCAGAGAAACGTCGTACAACGCCACACCGTCAGGCTGATCCAGTTGTTCGAGGCAATAGACCAGCGGACCACGCTGAATGGCTGCACGGCCGTAATCCTCGACCACACGGCGATTTGCTTCGATCACTTGCGGAGCCATGTTGAATTTGACGTTAATGACGTCACCCGGCGTCCAGCGGCGTCGCAGCGCGAGATACTGCCCGGGAGTCGCTCCCGAAGCGAGGCTTCCGTTGACCTTGACCTGGGTGCCGTCAGACCACCCTGGAATGCGCAGATAAAACGTAAACTCCGTAGCTTTCGCCGGCGTGACCACGATCTCGGCGTCGCTCTCCCACGGATAGTTTGTCTTTTGTACAACCTTGAGGCCGGTTCCATCTTCAAGATGCCAATCCAGTTGCGAATTGTCATACAAGTGCAAATAAAGGCCCTCCTTGCTGGTGCTGTAAAAGTTGCCGGGCAAGGAAGCGAAGGTGCGCTCAAGGTTTGGCGGGCAGCAGGTGGTGTCGTACCACGGATTGCGAATACGGTCCCCTCCGGACGGATCGAAAGCCAGCGGATTGCGATAACAATAGAGCGTACCGTCGAGCGACATCCCGGAGTTAATACCGTTGTACAAAGCACGCTCGATGACGTCGGCGTATTTCGCGTCGCCGGTGGCGGTCAGCATGCGCCAGTTCCACATCATGTTGCCGATGGCTGCGCAGCTCTCGCCATAGGCGGTGAAATTGGGAAGCTCATAGGAGTCGCCGAAGGCTTCGCCTTGGCCGCGTGCGCCGACTCCACCGGTCACGTACATTTGCGAGGACACGAGATCGTTCCAGAGCACGTTCAGCGTCTTCCAGTACGATGGGTCGCCCGTTTCCATGTAATAGTCGGTTGCACCGCAACAAGCGTACATCGCGCGTACGGCGTGACCTTCGAGGTGCGTGCGAGACGTGAACGGGACCCCGCTGAAGTTATAGACATAAGCGCGCGCAGGAAACTTCATGCGGTCATCGCCCTGCAGGATATAGCCTGCAAGCTCCAGGTGGCGCTTGTCCCCGGTAGTGCGATACAACTCGATGAGCGCTAGCTCGATTTCCGGATGTCCAGAAAAGATCGGCTTCTTGTCTGCGCCGGGACCGAAGCTAGGCAGCAGGTAGCCATCGACGAATCGAATGCTTGCGTCGAGTAACGTGCGGTCACCTGTCCCGCGATAGTAAGCGATCGCTCCCTGTATCATGTGGCCGAGATTGTAGAGTTCATGACCCACGCGTTGTGCTTCAGGTTCCATGCGCTCCTTCACATGGTCTCCCACATAGTAGGTGTTCAGATAGCCGCTGGGCTCCTGGACCGCGACGACTTCCTTAATGATTTTGTCGGTCAGCGCGTGCAATTCTGGCCGATCGCCGGACTGCAGCGCGAACCCAACTGCTTCGGTCCATTTATAGACGTCCGAATCGGAATAGAATGGCCCGTGCTGTAGCGCATCGCTCTTGCCCACCAGCCGCAAGTAATTGTTCATGCGTCCATTGGCTTCCAGCAGTTTCTCCATCGACGGGATACTTTTTTCGACATTGATCTCGCGGCGTGCTCCCCAGAATCCTTGCGTGATCGTCACCGCACGCACCGGAACGTTGTGCAGTTTGGCGTAAGGAGACTTATCCACGAAAAGTATTCCTTCATCTTTCCAATTGGAATCCGCCAGCGTCGAGCCGGGTCCCATCGAGAGGGCCATGAGATTCTGAAAAGGCATGCATCCCACCGCGGCGGAGGAAATAGCCGAACCCACGAATTCCCTGCGCGAGATCGGCGATCGATTTGACATGGCAACCCCCTATTGTCTCCACTTCTATCTGCTCGATACGCAAACAACCTTACCCAACAGGATGCGGACTACTGTCGGCGTAGGCGACGTGGCCCGCGGCCACAAACAACCGCGCAAGTTCGGCAACACCGCACGGTAAACGTTTACCACGCTCTTGCCGAGCGTGGCAAGGCTTAGCCATGACGCATTTGAATCTTTAGAAGGAGACCTCGACCGGCTTTCGGTCCAATGTCACGCTTCGCGTTGTTTCGCCCAACTTCACGGTAATCACCCGTCGTTCCGGCGGCAGGAAACGCGAACCGGGAGCCAGATATAGCTGGAGTGCTCTGTTCTTGTCATTCCAGGTCATCTGAATTCCCATCCACTCGCCGTGACGATAGTTGAACGAAGAGCCGTCGTCTTCGTAAAGCAAGAACGAAGCGTCGCTGCCGGGATAAATCGAAACCGAAAGTGACCCATCAACTGTGTCGGAGACAAATTGCTTCACCGGACCCAGCGGCAAGATCGATCCAGCGCGCACATAAAGTGGGATTGTTTCCAGATCGATTGCCCGGGTGATCTCGCGGCCGCCATCCAGGCGTTCGCCAGTCCAAAAGTCGTACCAGGCGCCCTGTGGAAGGTACACTTCGCGCGTCGTTGCTCCTTTCTCGACGACCGGAGCGACGAGCAAGTTCCCTCCCCACAGGTACTCGTCGCCGCATGCCACCGCCTTCGGGTCTTCGGGGAAGTGTATCCACAGGGCCCGCATGATCGGCATTCCCGTGGTAGCACACTCGCGCACGGAACTGTACAAATAGGGCAGCAGGCGGTAGCGCAGTTCCAGATACTTCCTGCAAATTATTTCCACGCGCGCATCATGCAGCTGGCCGGGATCGGGAAGCGCAGCGCCTTTATAATTATTTATTTCCGTGGGGCCCGGATCTCCGGTGTTCCATCCCCAGGGCAGTCGGAGTTTCCAGGCACGTCCATGCCCACGAAACAGCGTGCAAAACGCACCAAATTGGAACCAACGCAGATATAGCTCGGCTGTAAATTCTGGGGTTGGAACAAAGCCGCCGATGTCCGTGCCCCAATACGGAATGCCCGTAAGCGCGGTGTTAATGGCAATGGGAACTTGAGTTTTTAACGTTTCCCATGTCGAGAACACGTCCCCTGACCACAGGAAGGAACCATACCGCTGCATGCCGGCGTAGCCGTTGCGATGCAATGCGTATGGACGTACGTTCGGTCGATCGATCTGCGGCCCTTCCCAGTACATCCGATTCCTCACCAGGCGCGATGCGAGATCGAGCGGATCGCCCTCGTCTGGCCACCACCCGTCCACTCCCATGGCGAAATCTCTGCGATGTGCGTCCCAGTAGCAGCTCGCTTCGGTTTCGTCGAACCGCGAAATTTCGCACGGATCATGCACGTTGCCACGAAGTGTGTCAGACAGAATCACGGCATGCATCACGGCATGAAAATTCTCTCGGTGCAACTCCTCGAGCATTACCTTGGGGTCAGGAAAAACTTTGGAATTCCACACGAACGAGCCATTCTCCGTATTCCAGCCGGACGGGCAAAAACCAGTGCTCAAATAGATGAGCGCGTCACACGGTAGTTTTTTTTCGCGGAAGGTCCTGGCTATTCCGAGTATCTCCTCCCGGCTGGCCAGGGTACGGTGCGACTGCTGATAGCCGAAACTCCAAAGCGGAGGCATCTCGGCGAGGCCGGTGATGCGCGCGTACTCGGACATAATCACCGCTGGATCGGGTGAAGCGACAAAAAACAGATCGAGTGGAAGTGCCGTGTCTGCACTTGCGGGTTGAAACTTCCCTTCCGCTCCGCTGAGGTCAAAGGTGCCGAAAGGCTGGTGAAAGAACATCGCCCACCCGAAGGTCCCGATGATCCAAGGAACGGGAACTCGTGCACCGTGGGTCGCAAGCTTGTAGCCGCCTTGACCGGTTCGCATAGGGTCCACGGAACCCCGCCGATCGAATTGCGGTCCACCCTCTCCTAGACCAAGCAACGGCGAAGATCCGGTCAGGAAAGAGAAGGCGCCGGTGTCATCGTCGTATGCGAATCGCTGGATCACATCGCCACCCGCTTTCTTTACTGTGACTCTGAGCGGGGCGAGAGAAATCGTAAGCTGGACGCCCCCCACGGCAATGGTTTGTTCGACCTCCGCGCGCAACCTGGCGACCGGCACGCCCCAGGACTCTTGAACAAGAGACCCGTCAAAAGGTATCGATCCAACCACTGCGTTCTTGCCCACAGGAAGGATAGTCATTCGAAACGTATGAGGACTGACAGAGAAGATCTGGACTTCGACCGACCGCGCAGCCCGTCCGTCTTTGTGGCTTGCTCCCATCGGCGGGACAATCATGGCGGTAGATGCCGCAGCCAAACCTTTCAAGACATCGCGCCGGTTCCATCGCGGATTCATCGCTTTTCCCCCTTGCTGGTCACTGACGAGACCTTCCGGCCGGGAGGTGTCATCGGGCAGCGTCTGTGGCGATTTGCTCGTACCTTCCGAGCCGGGATTGTAGCGAAACGCTCGAATAGCGTAAACGTATCCCGGAACGATCGTGCGCAGGAAGTCAAAAGTCCCCTCGATTCCGCGGTTTCCGGACAGCGGAGTGATCGACGTCAA
>CAVTPW010000019.1:0-296594 GCA_963736725.1 uncultured Acidobacteriota bacterium
TCCAGCCGCTAACCGACGTGGGCCATTGCCGCGGCCTTATCTTGGAATCCGAACGATGTAGAGGTTGTTACCATTCGCCTTTTGGACCCGGGAACCAGGTCCGGCCCCTGTTCCTCCAAGGTCCCGACAAGTTCGCCGGAAGCCACGAACTGCTGGGGTGTGACCAGGCGGACTTAACGCGTTCCCAGCTCTTCGACTTTTTTCCGCAGTCTTTCCAGGCAGCGCTGACGGATGAACCCGATGGAGCCCACCGCAATGCCAAGAGATTCGGCTACATCGCGATAAGGTCGCGAAGGCTGCTCAAAAAACAACATCTCAATCAACCTGCGGCATCGAGAGGGTAAATCCGACATGGCTTCTCGAAGCCCTTGTTCTCTTTCAGCCTCAGCGACTATTGTTAATGCTTCTGGAGGGACTTCAATGCCGGGGAGCTCCAAAACCTCCGAGTCCATGCTCACCAGGCGCCGCGCGAGTCGTTTTCGGTGGAAACATTTGTGGGCGGTGACCGTGAGCAGCCACTTGGGAAGGGCGCGGGGTTCGCGAAGGGTCTTCAGTTCGGAAAGGAGGCCGAGGCAGACCTCCTGGAAGATGTCGGCGGCTTCGTCCCGGGAAAAACCGTACTTGATGGGCACGGAGAAAATCAGATTCTTGTATTTGTCGATCAAGGCCGACCATGCTTCGTGTTTGCCGTCGACACAATCGCGCACGAGCTGTTCGTCGGGATGTGCGGCGGGAATAGCGCCTTCTGTTTCTTCCCGGATTTTCGTGGAGATCATCGCAGGCACCTGTTGGCTCCCGTAGCTTCTCCCTCAGCGAAAGCACGCAAAGCAATTAGAGTTTTTTTCTCCTGCGGAGACTTTAATGAAAACACATCATACGGTAGATAATTTTACTATCATCCAAATAACCAGCATAGACGTAGCGTGGACTTGGTTGCGCAATCCGGCATACATGAAAAAATGTAGAAGGCCTTAGGCCTGGAGAAACCCCCTGGATTACTAGGGTTTCTGTCTGATTTCTGGACAGAATTTGTAGCCGCCCAAGAGACCTCTGCACCAATCAAACCCGACCGACCAGACCCTTGTCTGCCATGAGAGCACACACCATCACCAAGAGTCGAAGTTTTGACAGGATTCTGTGGGGCGACTATATCCAGGCCAAGAGCGAGCGGGCGTTTGTACCCAGCGAGCCAAGCCGGCCCTCCTCACCGAAGCCCATCTGCCAACGGAGGTCGCACATTCTGGGCGCTTGGGCCTCGTTGAAGGCTGTGCCGTCTGAATCCTGGACTTTTGGAGCCATAGGATCGCGATTCGGAAGAGTCAATCGCGTCCCGATTCACACGAGACAGGCAGTGCGCCTTGCAGAACTCGGAATCAGTGCCTTTTTGCCCCTTGTGGAACCCCCGCAGATACGTTTGTTGCACCGCGGAGTATGAAGGAGCGCCGATGCTCGGAAATGCAATCTTTGGTGTGAATCGCAAGACCGGCTCCCCGAAGAGTCCAAAAATTCATTCGGGCTTCAAGGATGAAGGATACTCCGAAGGCCCTTTAGTGGTGAGTTACAACGCCTTCGGGTCTTTATTTGAGGACAACCCTCATCCCATGTGGATCTGCGACGCAAAGAAGCTGCGTTTCCTTGCCGTCAACGATGCGGCGATGCACAACTACATGTACGCGCGCGACGAATTCGCGGCGATGACCGTCGATCAGCTCCATCCCGCGGAGGACGTAGAAGCGCTCAGGGAACACTTGGAGGCTCCGCAGAGGACCGGGCCGCGGCGCATTTGGCGGCACCGGAGAAAAGACGGGAACGTCCTGGAAGCCGAAATCACCGCTTGCCCGATGATGTTCCACGGGCAGAAAGCTCAATTGATCCTGGCGAACGAAGTAACCGGAAGAGAACGAGCGCGTGCCGACCTGCGTGATGCACAAGAGCGGTATCGGGATCTGTTCGAGCACTCCAACGACGTCCTGTTCACCACCGATTTGCAGGGGAAGATAACATCCCTCAACAAAGCGGGTGAAAGCGTCACCGGCTATCGATTGGACGAAATCATCGAAACCGATGCCGCGCAAATCCTGGGCCCAAAGACCCTGGAGCTGAAACGTAGCCTGCGCCAAGGGAAGATTCTCGAGGGAGGAGAGACCTCGTTCGAGTTGGACATCGTGCGCAAGGACGGTCGATTGATCACCCTGGGCGTCAGTATTTCGCTGATCTATAGAGACAAAAAACCTGCCGGCATTCGAGGCATCGGCCGCGACATAACCGAGGACAAGCATCTGGAAGAAAGACAGCGGCAATCGCAGAAGATGGAAGCACTGGGTCGCCTGGCGAGCGGCATTTCACACGATTTCAATAATTTGCTGGGTGTGATCATAGGTTATGCAGAATTACTGCGGGACGCAACGAAGTGTGGAGACAGCTTGCGACGTTTCGCAGACGAGACCCTGAAGGCGGGGAACCGCGCTGCGGCATTGACGGGCCAGCTGCTGGCGTTTAGCCGCAGCCAGGTCCTTCAGTTGAAAGTTCTGGACCTGAACGCATCGATCGCCAACATGGAACAGTTAGTTCGCCGACTGATTCGGGAAGACATTGAACTGACTTTCGAGCCAGGTACGACAGCAGGACGGGTGAAAGCCGACCCGGGTCAAGTCGAGCAGGTAATCATGAACTTAGCGGTGAACGCCCGGGATGCGATGCCGCACGGCGGGGAACTTAAGATTTCGACCAGCACGGTCGACCTGGACGAAAGCTACCGGCATCGAGAGCCATATGTCGCTCCGGGGCGTTACGTTTTGCTGACCGTCAGCGACACAGGTGTGGGCATGGACGCAAAGACCAAGGCCAGCATTTTTGAGCCGTTTTTTACGACCAAGCAGGGTGGCAAAGGCACGGGACTCGGGCTGGCTACGGTCTACGGCATCGTCAAACAGAGTGACGGTGCGATCTCGATCGAAAGTCAGCCCGGAAAAGGAACCAGGTTCATGATTTATTTGCCCCTGGTCGAAGCTCCGCTTACCCATCCGGCGCCGGAGGCCGAGCCGATTGATGTACTGACCGGAACGGAAACTATCCTGCTGGTGGACGACAACGAAGCATTTCGTGGACTGGTTCGGACGCTCCTGGAAAAAAGTGGCTACACGATCCTGGAGGCGCGCACGAGCTCAGAAGCCGCCAAGATCGCTACCGCCTATACGGGCTCTATCGATCTGCTGCTGACCGACGTGGTCATGCCGCAAGTGGATGGCTACCAGCTGAGCGACTATCTGAGATTTCATCGCGGGGGAATGCGAGTTCTTTGCATGTCGGGCTACGCGGGATCCACGCGCTCGGCATGCAAACCGAAAACGCGCGTACTTCCCAAACCGTTCTGCAAGGAAGCGTTGTTTCTGGCGGTTCGGCAAGTCCTGGACGAACCGGGCCCAGCCGAACTAGTTCGAAGCTCGGCAACGTCGGACGTAATACTTGCCTTGACCTCCTGTAACGGAGGGACGCAGGCGAAGGAACGCGAGGTGACCACCGATACCTGGAGATGAGGAATGGAGATAGCGGATCGAGACCCAGACCATGCAACGGTTAAATTAGGTCGCCGCTACCGCAGCTCCAGCGCACCATCGAGTGACTCCGGCTTTGTGAATTTTCGACGGCCTATATTTCTGCGATCTTTTCCTACCCGTATTCCTAAGCGGAACAATGGCCGGGAAAGACCCTAAAACGCCAGACGGCGTCCCCGGTTGGGTCTTGAGCCGGCTATTTGAACCGAGGCGAAGATGACCAAGAACCAGGGACGTTTCGAGATTCTGTTCGAAAACAATCCGTATCCCACCTGGGTTTACGACGTCGAGACGCTTCGCTTTCTTGAGGTGAATCGCGCCGCGGTCCGAAATTACGGCTTCTCCCGGGAAGAATTCCTCTCGATGAAGATTACCGAAATACGCCCGCAAGAGGACGTCGATTCCATGCTGGCGGAGATGAAGAAAGAACGACCGGTCATTCAATCCAGCGAACGCAGGCACCGCCGCAAGGATGGCCGGGTGATTCCCGTAAAAGTCACCTCGCACATCGCCGAGGTGAGCCGCCGAACCGTAGCCGTGGTCGTCGCCGAAGACATCACGGAGCGCAAACAGGCGCAAGAAATACTGGTGCGCTCGAAGGAGGACGCCGAGCGCGCCACGCGGTTCAAAGACCAGTTTCTCTCGACCATGAGCCACGAACTGCGGACGCCGCTCAGTGCCATCCTGGGGTTCTCCGAGCTGATCGCCGACGAGCGCTATGGGACCTTGAACACGCGACAACGCCGCTACGCCGATAACATCAACAAGAGCGGCAAGCATCTGTTACGGCTCATCAATGACATCCTGGATCTGTCCAAGATCGAAGCCGGACGACTGGAATTGGTCACCGAGAATGTTCACCTTGGCAGCGCGTTTGGCGAAGCACTGAGCGTCATGCGGCCTCTGGCGGACCGAAAATTGCAGCACCTGTCGCAAGCCGCCGATAAAGGATTGCATGTGCGGGTCGACGCCACGCGTTTCAAGCAGATACTGCTCAATCTTCTGGGCAATGCCGTCAAGTTCACTCCGGAGGGAGGGCACATTCAGTTGATGGCTACCCTCGAGGAAGATCGCGTGCGCATCCAAGTGCGCGATTCAGGTCCGGGAATTTCTGCCGACGAACAGAAACGCATTTTCGAAGCATTCTACCGGTTGCCGACGCCTGGCGAAGCCATGGAAGGAACCGGACTTGGGCTCGCCATCACACAGCGCCTGGTAGAGCTCCACGGGAGTAGGCTTTGCCTGGAAAGCGAACTGGGCAAGGGGAGCAGTTTTTACTTTCTCCTGCCGATTGCCAAGGACGCGGCGAAGTCCAAGCGACCGCAGCGGGAAGAGCAGCGCTTCGTTCGAGCAAGCCCACCGGGTTCTCGTCATCGAAGATGATGCCGCCGCCGCGGAAGTTATTTCCGCGTATCTCACTTCCGCAGGCTACGAGGTGACAATCTGCCAGCGGACGCAGCACGCCCTTAAGGAGGCCATGGATCTTCAGCCGGATGCCATCACTCTCGACTTGTTCATGAAACCCACGAACGGTTGGGACGTATTGGTACAGCTCAAGGCCGACGAGCGCACGACGACGATTCCCGTAGTCGTCGTCACCATGGTGGATCAACCCGGCATGGGAAGCGTTCTCGGAGCGGATGAGTACCTGGTGAAACCGGTTGAGAAGGATACCTTGGTGGCCGCAGTGGCTCGCTGCATCCGCGCTCGTGGGAGCACGCCATCCAGGCAGCCGATTCTCGTTGTGGAAGACCATGAAGCTACCCGCGAGGTCATCACGGAGCTTCTTCAGAATAATGGGTACGTCGTGGAGACCGCTGCCGACGGCGCCCAAGCACGGGCAAGCGTCGCGATGTCATCGCCCGCGCTGGTCATCCTGGACTTACTGCTGCCGGAGGTAAGTGGCTTCGATTTGATTTCGGAATGGCGCAGCAACCCCGGCACCGCGGACCTTCCGGTATTCGTACTCACCTCGAAGGATTTAAGCCACGACGAGACAAAGTACCTTCGCGCAAATGCGGAGTTCCTCGGCCACAAACAGCACGATTGGCAGGAAGACTTGCTCCGGCAATTGCAGCGCGCCGTGCCGGAGCATCACTTGGAAAGGCCATGAAATCACACGTTCTGGTGGTGGAAGACAACGCTTTTAGCCGCGAGATGTTGTGCGACTGGCTGGAACTGCAGGGATTCAGCGTCGATTCCGCTAGGTCGCTATCGGAAGCGCTCGCCGCCGTCGCGAGATGCGAACCCGACGCTGTGCTGCTGGACGTGCAACTCGGCGCGGAGGACGGGCTGTCACTTGCAGCATGGTTGCGGCTCGACAAGGCGCGGCGCCACATCCCGGTCATCGCGGTCACGGCCCACGCGATGTTCAGCGAGCAGGAACGCATTCTGCGGGCTGGATGCAACGCATGCATTTCCAAGCCGGTGGATTTTCGCCTGCTGCTGGAAAAGTTGAACCGTTGGTTGACCGTCGCGGGAGTGATGAATCGCAACGCGAGAACCCAGGGACCCATGGCCGACCGGCCGTTCTGCGGGAACTAAGGAGAAGCCGTGCCCAACAAAGTGTTGATTGTGGATGATGACGAGCCAACCTGTGAACTGATACGCGAGGTGCTCAGCATGGCCGACGTCGAGGCCTGCAGCCTTACAAACACGGCGGCGGCTGCGCAGCGCCTGCGCCAGCAAAGGTTCGATGCGATTTTTCTGGATTCGCGAATGCCGTCGCCCGACGGGCTGGAGCTGACGCGTCAGATGCGAAGTTCGGGACTCAACCGGAAAAGCTTGATTGTAATGATCACCGGCGACCGCGAGAAAAATTTCATGACGCGTGCGTTTGAGGCGGGCGTAAACTTCGTGCTCTTTAAACCTGTGGACCGCCGATCGCTTTTGCGTTTGCTGCGGGTCACCCAAGCGCCTATCGAGCGGGAAAGGCGGCGATCTGCTCGCGTGACCGTTCAGCGAAGAATTTCGCTGAAATACGGTAACGAACACGCGGAAGGCACAACGATAGACATGAGTACGAGCGGAATGCTGGTAAAGTCCGCGCGTAGATTTCCCATCGGGTCAATACTGCAGATCGTCGTGGAACTCGAACGCGGAAAGCCGCCGCTGCACAGCTCGGCGCGAATCGTTCGTTTGACGGGTCAAGACTGCATGGGCGTCGAATTTGAGGGTCCCGCGAAAGTAGATACCGAACGACTCGAGTCATTTTTGTTGCCCTACATTCTACAGCTGCAACAGAACGGTCAACCGTACGAGCCAGAGATAGCAACATCGCCCCGCGCGCGGGCGTCCTCTGCAACTTAGACGATCTCTTGAGAAACCACCCGTGCGTCAAAGTGCCCAAAACACCACTGGCGGCGTATAGACACGCAATGTTTGGCACCGTTAGCCTTGGAGAGAGGCACTCCGACAGCCGCCATGCAGCCTTTGCTCAAGTTGCTTGGACTCCAGGTACATTTTGTTCAAGCCCACGGTAAGAGGATTCACGCGGTCAATGGCGCGTTCCTTGAAGTTCGGCCGGGCGAAGTCGTGGGGATTTTAGGCGAGTCAGGCAGTGGAAAATCGACGATCGCTAAAGCGTTGTTGGGCTTGTTATCGAATAGCGCGCGCGTGGCCGCTGAGGCGATGGAGTTTGACGGTCGAGACCTTCTGCAACTCGGCGAACGCAAGATGCAGAGCGTTCGCGGGGCGGGAATATCCATGATCCCGCAAGATCCCGGGCAAGCACTGAACCCTGTCATCAAAGTAGGCGACCAGATTGCCGAGGTTATTCGCGCCCATCGCGATTGGAGTCCGAAGCGTTGCCGGCAAGAAGCCGAAGTTCTCTTGCAACGCGTTCATCTCACGAGCACGTCGCGACGGTTTTACGACGCCTATCCCCACCAACTGAGCGGGGGACAGCAGCAGCGCATCGTCATCGCGCAGGCGCTAAGTTGCCAGCCTGCGTTGGTGGTGGCGGACGAGCCGACTGCCTCGCTTGATTCCACATCGGAACAAGAAGTCCTGGATGTTTTTCGTGAGCTTAAGCGGGAAAAGCAGATGTCTGTTCTGCTGGTTACCCACGATCCGCGAATACTTACGGGGCTGGCAGATCGCGTGGCCGTCGTCTACGGCGGGCGCATCGTCGAAACGGGATCACTCGATCAAGTTTTTGGTCAACCGCGGCATCCATACACGCGAGGTCTTTTGGCCTGCGCCGGACCCGAGACCGAAAGGCTACCTGCCGAGGCAAGGTTGCCGACCATCGAGGGATCCGCCCCAGACGCTGAATTCCTGCCGACGGGTTGTAGTTTTGCTCCTCGATGCTCGCGTCGCCTGGACGCGTGCGAGGCTAGGCATCCCTCGGCCGTGGAATTGGAAAATGAACAGCGCGTGGAGTGTTTTCTGTATGGCGGCTGATCGCCAATCCGAGGCGAAGGCCACGCCACCGGTCCTGGAAGTTCGCGGCTTGACGCTATCGTATGCCACGCGACGACTGTTTGGCGCGGCCCGCTCCACGCTTGTTGCTCTGCAAGACATTTCTCTCGAACTCCATGAAGGCCAGACGCTCGCCCTGGTCGGACCATCTGGCTCCGGCAAGTCGAGTCTGGCGCGCTGCCTCGTCCGTCTGGAAGAGCCCACCTCGGGCGCAATTCTCTACAAGGGCAGCAACGTCCTTGGAATGAACCGGAAAGCGCTCAAGTCCACGAGGCGTGACATTCAACTGATCTTTCAGGATTCCGCCTCAGCGCTGAACCCGCGCCACACCATCGAAGAGATACTCGCCGAACCTCTGATTATTCACAAGGCCTGCTTAAACTCCACGGAGATGGCTTTGCGCGTCCGGCAGTTAATGGATCAGGTCGGCCTGCCACAAAAATGGCTGTCCAGGCGGCCGCTTGAACTCAGCGGGGGACAGCGACAGCGGGTTGCCATCGCGCGGTCTCTTGCGTTGCAGCCCAAGATATTGGTCCTGGATGAGGCGCTGTCCTCATTGGATCTTTCGACGCAGGGCCAAATCGGAAATCTACTGCTGGACCTTCGGGCTCGGCACTCGATTGCGTATCTGTGGATAACGCACGACTTACGAATGGCAAGTCGCGTTGCCGACCAGGTCGCGGTGATGAATGGAGGCCGTATCGTACGTCGAGGTTCCGGAAGTGAACTGTTTACCGCCACGCAACAGCTCGAGTCCGCGACCCTGCCGTCACCTTCCCGTTCAGGAGAGACTGGAGACGTATCTCTAGTATTCCTGGATAAGTAACAAATGTGGAGATTCGCGCGGCGGACCATTCACGGGATCCTTATTGTCGCCGGAGTGTCCGTCTTTACATTCGTACTCCTTTCTGCTGCCCCCGGAAGCTTCTTCGATGAGTTGAAGCTAAACCCGCAAATTTCGCCCGAGACCGTCAAAGGGCTGGCGATCCAATACGGCCTCGACAGACCGCTGCCGGTCCGTTACGAGCACTGGCTCGCGTCCGCGGCCCGCGGCGAATTTGGGTATTCGCTGTCGTACCGATGCGCGGTGGGATCGCTCCTTTGGTGGCGGGCGAGAAATACACTCCTTCTGGCGGGACTCGCCACTTTGCTGGCGTGGACTATCGCAGTGCCGTGGGGCGTTGTAGAGGCCTTGCACCGCGGTGACTGGATCGACCGGGTCGGAGGCATCGCCACAGCCATCCTGATCACCATTCCCGAGGTGCTGATCGCGCTCTTATTGCTGCTATTTGCGGCGCGCACCGGTTGGTTCCCCACCGGAGGCATGGCGACGGCAAACTCGGCGAGCGGGGCTTCACTCAAAGGATTCTGGGACCTTGCTGTTCATCTGGCTCTCCCGGTGCTCGCGTTGGTGGCCGGCTTGACGCCAGTACTTGTGCGCCATGTCCGCACCGCCATGGTGGCGGTCCTGAATTCGCCATTCGTCGACGCCGCGCGTGGACACGGAATTCCCAAGTGGAGATTGGTCTATCGACACGCCTTTCCCGTTGCCGCCAACGCTCTGATTTCATTTCTGGGATTTTCGATCGGGGCGCTCCTCAGCATGTCGCTGCTGGTTGAAATCGTGCTGAGTTGGCCCGGGCTTGGGCCACTTGTGCTGGAGGCGATCCTTGCGCGCGACGTGCATGTGGTGATGGCGGTCGTAATGCTTTCGTCGGTGTTTCTCGTAGCTGGCAATCTCCTCGCCGACACGCTCCTCTATTGCAGTGATCCGCGGATTCGAGCGATGCCGTGAGAACGCGCAGCCAACTCGCCGCGCTGACGACGCTCCTGGTGGGATTGCACGTATTCTTCATTTTTCCGGCATTCTTTGCGCCGTACGACTACTCGGCGCAGAACCGCGACCTGCCGTTTGCCCCACCAAGCCATCTCCATTTCGTAGATCGCGCGGCTCACTTCCACGCAGTGCCGTTCGTTTATGCCTGGAAAGAAAAAGCGGGAAGTGACGCTGCGTACGAAGAAGATCCGGAGCGAGCGTACGGTGTGCGTTTTTTCGCGAAAGGGCCCGCGTACCACGTTCTCGGGATTTGGACGAGCAGGCTGCACCTGTTCGGTGTCGATCCAGGAGGACGCATCTTCCTGTTTGGGACCGACGATTTTGGTCGCGATCAATTTTCTCGCATGCTGTACGGCGGGCAAATTTCACTTTTCGCCGGAATGCTGGGGGCGGCCATCGCTCTTAGTGTCGGCGCAATACTGGGCGTGGTCTCGGGCTATTACGGAAAGTGGCTGGACGCCGTGATCATGCGGCTCGTCGAATTATTTTTCGCTCTGCCGTGGCTCTATCTACTTTTTGCAGTCCGCGCCGTGCTTCCGCTCGGAATCAAAACAACAGACGCTTTTCTGTTGCTGGTTGGTGTCGTCGGACTCGTGGGCTGGGCGCGGCCGGCGCGTTTGGTTCGGGGAATCGTGTTGAGCGCGAAAGAACGGAATTTCATCCTTGCCGCCCGGGCCATGGGCGCATCCGATATGCACATTTTGCGGCGTCACGTGCTACCCCAAACCTACGGCACGCTTCTGACCATGGCGGCTCTGCTGATACCCCAGTTCGTACTCGCGGAGGTCACTCTTTCGTTTCTCGGATTGGGTGTTGGAGAACCAATACCAAGTTGGGGTAGCCTTCTCGGCGAACTCCAGAAATACAGTGTGCTGACTTCCTACTGGTGGATGTATTTGCCCGCGGTGGGGTTGGTTCTTCTATTCCTCACGTATCACTGGGCAGCGACCGCTTTGCAGGAGAAATTTGCGGCGGTGAGCGTATGAGTTCGCTGTTTCCAGTCAAATCAATCGCTGGCGTCTTGCTCGCGTGCGCGATGCTTGCGATAGGGCCCATGGCCGAGAGGGCGATGCCGCAGGATTATGCCGCCGCAAAAGGGGAGCCCGGCCAGCCGGGGGGGCAGCTCGTTGTCGCACTGCGCTCGGAACCAAAGACACTGAACCCAATTCTTTCCGTGGATGCGACCTCCCGCGAAGTCATCGGGGTGATGAATGCCGACCTGATCCACATTAACCGCGAAACGCAGCAAACCGAGCCGGCACTTGCCAAGTCATGGAGCGTGACGCCCGATGGCCGAAAATATACGCTCAAGCTGCGCCAGGGGGTCAAGTTTTCCGACGGGATACCCTTCACTGCGGACGACGTGGTTTTTTCCTTTCAGCTCTATCTGGACGAAAATTTGCATTCACCGCAGCGCGATTTGCTCATGCTCGATGACAAATCGATTGAAGTGCATAAAGTCGACACGTACACCGTGGAGTTCGATTTGCCGAAGCCTTACGGCCCAGGTGAGCGAATCTTCGATGGTCTAGCGATGCTGCCCCGCCACCTTCTGGAAAAGCCCTACCGCGAAGGCAAGGTGTCGCAGATTTGGGGCGCGAACGCGCAGCCTCAAGAAATGGCCGGCCTCGGGGCGTTCCGCTTAAAGGAGAGCCTTCCGGGGCAGCGCGTCGTTCTGGAACGCAATCCGTACTATTGGAAAACGGATTCGCGAGGAGGCCGACTGCCATATCTGGCGGGGCTGATGTTCGTCTTCGTGCCGAATGAAGACGCGCAAGTGATCAAGTTTCAGAGCGCCGAGACGCACGTGCTGGAACGCGTGAACGCCGACAATTTCTCGCTTTTGCAAAAGGATGCTCGCACAAAGGGACCATGCATGTCCGATCTCGGTCCGGGATTGGAATTTCTATTCTTGTTTTTCAACATGAACCACCTTGATTCGACAAAATCTCCGGACATCGTAGCGAAACAGGAATGGTTTCGCGATCTGCGGTTTCGCCAGGCGGTTTCCATGGCTATGGACCGGAAGGGTATGGTTCGCCTGGTGTACGGCGGGCTCGCCACGCCTATTTGGGGCAACGTGACCCCCGGAAATAAATTGTGGCTCGACCACAGTCTTCCCCATCCGGAGCGTTCATTGGAGCAGGCCAAAGCGTTGCTTCAGTCCGCGGGATTTTCCTGGAATACGGAGGGCGCCCTTTTGGATGGCCACGGTCACGCGGTGACCTTCACCATTCTGGTGAGTTCGTCAAACGCGCAGCGTTCCAAACTCGCCGCCATCGCGCAGGATGATTTGAAGCAGCTGGGAATGGATGTGCAGATTGTCCCCATGGAGTTCCGGGCGCTGGTCGACCGCGTGCTCAACACAAAGCAATACGAAATGGTGTTGATGAATCTCGTCAACGGAGACGCGGACCCGACGCCGGAGATGAATTTATGGCTTTCGTCCGGCGAGACGCATTTGTGGGACCTTGGGGAAAACAAGCCGGCAACCCCGTGGGAGGCGGAACTCGACCGCCTCATGAACACCCAAGCGGAGACGACCGATTACCCTGCCCGAAAGAAGCTGTACGACCGCGTGCAAGAAATCGTCGCGCAGAACCTGCCTCTGATCTTTTTGGTCAGCCCCAATATTCTGGTGGGTGCACAGCAAAACGTCGGCAACTTCCACCCCGCGGTGCTCGAACCTTATGTCCTCTGGAATGTGGACCAAATATTTATTAAGCCTGCGGGCGCGCCATCGTGCCAGTAACCAAACACCGTCGCGCGGACGCCAAGGCGGGGACCAAGATAAAAGCGCTTGTTGGACCGGGGTCTGGCGAACCGGCCTCAAGCAAACCCGCCGAAAAGCCCGCACTTTCAGACGAGGCTCTTTCCAAACTCTCCGGCATGGCTGATGACCGAAGCCGCGTCGCATTCTTGCGGCGCAGCAAGCTTTTGCGCGCGAACACCGTTTTGGAATTGAACGCCGCCACTCAGAAAGAGTTCCGCGTCAACTCCGTGAAAGCCATGTCTTTAGCGGAGACGGCCATTCTGGTTGCGCGCACTCTTGGCAAGAACGAACTACTGGCCCAGAGCTATCGTATGAAAGCCAACGTATTGGCTGCGGGCGGAGAATACCAGGCTTCCGTTGAACTATACGATGCCGCCCTCGCACTGTTCGAGAAGACGGCCGACTACGAAGGGGTCGCCCGCACCCTGGCCGCGGCGATCCAACCGCAAATCTTGTTGGGCGCGTACGAACGGGCTTTCGACGCCGCGGAAAAGGCCAAGGCGATTTTCCTCAGGCTGGGCGATACGCGACGCCTCGCCCGGCTCGATAACAACATCGGTAATATTTATCATCGCCAGGACCGCTTCGACGAAGCTCTTACCTATTACTTGCAGGCTTATCAGCAACTTCTTCCACACGGCGACACCGAAGAGCTGGCCATTTCCCTGAACAACATCTCCATGTGCCTGATCACTATGAATGATTTCGAACAGGCGCTCGCGACCTATGGCCGTGCGAAACAGATGCTCCAAGGCCACGATCTTCCGCTAACTCTCCTCATCACGGATTACAACATCGCCTACTTGCATTACTTGCGCGGAAACTATCGCCTCGCCATCAAAATGCTGAAGGATGCGCGCAAGGCTGCCGAAGAAATCAAATATTCGTATCTCGTCGCGCTCTGTTATCTCGATCTGTCTGAAATCTACGTGGAGTTGAATCTAAGCGCCGAGGTCCACGACATCGCCAAGGAAGGATTTGCGCTGTTTAGCCAGCTCGATATTGGTTACGAAGCTGCGAAAATATTGGCGAACGAAGCCATCGCGTTGGGGCAAGAGGGCAAATCCCGCGCCGCGCTGGAACTGTTCGAACAAGCCAAGCCCCTTTTCGTGCGGGAGAAGAATAGCGTTTGGCCCTGGCTGATCGACCTTTACCGCGCCATCGTTTTGTTTCAGGAAGGCCGGCTCTACGAGGCCCGGCGTCTCGCTCGAGCGGCGGCCGGCTTTTTTGACGATTCGCTGATGAAGAACAAGGCGGTGTTGTGCCACTTCTTGCTCGCTCAGGTCAGCATGCGCACCGGCAGTTCCTCCGATGCCCGCGAAGAGTGTCTTCGCGCGTTCGAGGTGCTCAGCACTGTAGACAGCCCCATTCTGCGATATCACGGTCACTTTCTTCTGGGTCAAATCGAGGAAGAGCAGGGCAACGCAAGATCCGCCTACGACGAATATCAGCGTGCCAGAACGGAACTGGAAAGCCTGCGCAGTAGTCTAGGCCGCGATGAACTAAAAGTATCGTTCATGAAGAACAAGGTCGAGCTTTACGAGCGGCTTGTGGACCTGTGTCTCAGCCAGGAACTCGACGGTACATCCCACGAAGAGGTCTTCCAGTATATCGAACTCGCAAAATCTCGAAGTCTTGTCGAGATGATTTTTCATAAGAGCCGCACGTTGCCGGCCGAAGAGATTGGACAAAGCGCTCTGGCGCGTCGCGTCCGCGCATTGCGCGAAGAGTTGAACTGGTATCAGCATCGCATCGAGCTGGAGCAGTTGCGCGCGGAACAAAACTCCGCCGACAGGATTCAACAGCTGCACCTGCAAGCCGAAGAGCGCGAGAGAGAACTTCTGAAAGTCCTGGCGGAATTGCCGGAAGCCTCCTCCTCGTTTGAGGCCCTCCCTTTACAACAGTGCGTGCCCTTGGAGAAGGTTCGCGAGATCCTGCCCACGAACACAACGCTGGTGGAATACTTCTCCATCGGTGACCAGATTCTGGCCATGGTGCTCACCGCGCAGAAACTCGAAATTGTGCCGGTCACCACCACGTCGAAAATTTCCGAAGGGCTCCGCCTGCTTCGCTTCCAGTTGGAAAGATTTCGACTGAATTCAGTACAGGCAGACGTCCCCAGAAACGCCGACCAGGCCACGATGACCCATTTGTCGGACTTGTATCGGGAATTGATCGCACCAATCCGAATGCATTTGAATACCGGCCATCTGGTTGTCGTGCCACACGCAAAGCTTCACTGCTTGCCGTTCCACGCTCTGTATGACGGCGCCGCGTTCCTAGCGGACTCTTTCGCCTTCTCCTATGCCCCGAGCGCCAGTGTCTTCGCCCTTTGCCACGCCCAAGGTGCGAGACCCTCCGGGGGGGCCTTGATCCTGGGTGTTCCCGATGCGCAGGCTCCTTTGATCGAGGAGGAAGTCGAATCGATTCACCGTACCCTGCCGGGATCGGAGCTATTTCTCGGTGAGAGCGCCAATCACGAGCTCCTCTCAAAAAGGGGCCCGTCCAGCTCCCTGATTCACATCGCCACCCACGGACAGTTCCGCCCCGACAATCCCATGTTTTCCGGCATCCGCCTGGGAGACGGCTACCTGCACCTGTACGAGCTATTCCAGATGCAGCTTCCTGCCGAACTTTTGACTCTGAGCGGTTGTGCTACCGGGCTCAACGTGGTGGCGGCGGGCGATGAACTCGTCGGCTTGATTCGGGGTGCGCTCTACGCCGGAGCTCGTTCGCTCCTTCTGACGTTGTGGGACGTCCACGACAAGAGCACCGCTCGTTTCATGACTTCGTTCTACCGATGCCTCTACCGCTCGCAGAGCACGCCCGAGGCCTTGACCGAGGCCAGCCAGGAACTAAGGCAAGACTACCCGCACCCCTACTACTGGGCACCCTTTCTCATAGTAGGCAAAGCACTTAGGGTCGAATTTGCCGCTGTCGAATCGATTTAAAGATTTTTCTATTTTTTGCGCACGGACGTACTCCTATTAGCAAGGGAGAACCTCACGGCGTTGGAAAAACGGGGGAGGGTCGACCGATGAGGAGAAAGAAAATGAAACACTTTGCTTCAGAGGAATGGGTAGATTTTGTGAACAAACAGCTATCGCCGCAACAAACCGAATCGATGCAGCGCCACCTGGAAACGGGTTGCCAGCCTTGTTCGAAGCTTTTGAATACATGGATCCTCGTCAGAGAGACGGCCCAGCGAGAATCTGACCTCCAGGTCCCGGAGTCGGCTGTCCGGCACGTGATCAACGCCTTTGCCGTCGCCGCGGAACCGAAACGAAGGTCCGGTATTTTTGAGATTCCCCGGCTCGTATTTGACAGTCTGTGGCAGCCCGCGCTGGCAGGCGTACGCTCCGGGGCAGTCGCGCCCAGGCACCTGTTGTATCGGGCGGGCGAAGTTTCTATCGAACTGGTGCTCGAGCCCGAGCCTCCTTCCGATCGCGTCCACATCGCCGGACAAGTTTCCAGCAGCGGGACGCAGAACCCAGCCTTTGCCCAGGTTCCCATCGTGCTCCACACGAGCAACACCAAGGTGGTGGAGGCAACGACGAATCGCCTCGGCGAGTTTCAGCTCGGATTTATGCCGCAAGAAGGGCTCCGCATCTCGTTCGGCAGTGTGGCCGGTCGGGAGCTGACCATCCCCTTGGATGGCATCGGAATGCGAACGTTTTTGCGGCATTGATTCCCGATTCGCCGGGCGGGGAGCAGCCGCAAGGCGAGTCGAGCAGGGAGCCGGCGGCGCCTTCCAGAGCGGCGCCGCCGGGAGGTGGGAAGGCAGGTCATTCCCAGCGCTTTGTAAGCGGAGGCAAAAGTAAGGCGAAGCCAACCCAAGTACTATGGCCAGCTTCGGGGGCAAGCCCGACACTTATTCACAGAGGGTTGGGCGGGAAGCGGTACATATGTTTGGGGGACAGAGTCACACGACAGATTTAGGAAAATGCGAGGTCTCATGACGAAACGCCCCATCCTCTTGATCGCACTTCTCTTGGCGCTGGCTTCGGCTAAGCCGGCGTCAGCCGCCGGTACAACCGTGCTGGTGCAATCCAACCTCAGCTCCGGCTCCATGAGCTTTCTATGTTTGCTTGAGGGCTGTCAGGTCACGCAGACTCTGAGCGGTTCCCCAAGCAATTTTTACGTGCTTTCGGTCTCGGCCTCGGTCAACACCCAATTCTTGTCGAGCGTGCTTCAGAGTACCGCCGGCATTCTGAACGTCGCTGTCCTGGGGGCGACCAATAACCCGCTGGGGAACCGCTACATAGTTCGTACCACTGGAGGTCTGCTGAATCTACAGGCCCTTTGTGCGGCGAACTTTTGCCAGATCGTCCGACCGCTGGATGGAGGACTCAATCAGGTATTTCTGCTCGCCGGTCCAAGCAACCAGGATCCCCTACTGCTCCTGTCGGCCCTAGAGGCACTGCCAGGAGTGCTCGACGCCGAACTCGATCAAGTCATCACGGTGGCGACCGGCGGCGCGCAGGCCACTACGCCTCCGCCTGCCTTGGTGAATACGACCCCAATGCAGTACTACGGCTCGGTGGTATGGCAGGGTTATGTCGACCAGCCCGCAACGCAGATCATCGGTCTGAGCCAGACGCAGCGTTCATTCAATGTCACTGGTTTTGGAATTATCGCGGACATCGACACAGGGGTCGATCCCAATCATCCGGTCCTGAAACCGGTACTGCTCCCGGGGTACGACTTTACGAGGAATCAAGTGGGTGGCTCGGAGATGAACGACCTTCCGAGCGGCACACCGGCGAACGAAACGCCCTGCGTAAATTGTACGCCGGGCCAAGTCAATCAGCACTCCATTGCCATGGTGGACCAGCACAGCATCGCGATGGTCGATAGCCCGCAGTATGCGGACTTCGGTCATGGGACCATGGTTGCGGGATTGCTGCACCTGGTTGCCCCGACGGCCTCGATCATGCCGCTGAAAGCATTCCATGCGGACGGCACCGGCAATCTCTCCGACATCATTCGCGCTACCTACTACGCAGCGGAAAACCACGCCAATGTCGTCAACATGAGCTTCGACTTTACTACCTCATCGCAGGCGATGGCGGCGGCCGTAAGCTGGGCCGAGAGTCAGGGCACGCTGTTTGTCGCATCCGCGGGGAACGACGGCCAAATGGAGATGGTCTATCCCGCGGGTTACACGAACGTGATGGGCGTCGCTTCAACGAATAACCAGGACCAACGCTCCTCGTTTTCAAACTACGGCGATCAGATTGTGTGGGTGGCTGCTCCCGGTGAGGCCATGGTTACGACCTACCCATTTGGCGGATACGCCGCGGGATGGGGAACTTCGTTCAGCGCGCCGATGGTTTCCGCCTGCGTAGACCTGTTCGAGAATGCCAGGTCTAACGTGGCGCAGACCCAGGCAAAACTTTACGTCGGCCATGCCCAACTGTTGTTGGCCGTCGGCATGGGCAGTGGTCGCTTGGATCTTTCGTGGGCTGTCGGCGCGTCCCAGAGCCCACTTGGCGACTTTTAATGAACATCGATCTGTCTTCCACCGGCCAGGTCGCAAAACCGCAGCTGCCGATCTTTTCGGCTCGACAGCTGTCTGGCGATCTGGAAAGCCAAGCCAAAATAATGCGTGCTGCCGTGGTGTGCGCCTTCAGCCAGATGCTGGATCTGCGAGATTTAAACACCGGTATGCACAGCACCAGGCTCGCAGAGTGGGGACTTCGCGTCGCCCGTAGCTTGGGCGTGCCGGAGCACTCCCTGCCGGACTTGGAGACCGGTGCGCTTCTTCATGACATCGGCAAAGTCGCCATTCCCGACAGCATTCTGGGAAAACCGGGCCGCCTGACCGACGAGGAATTCGAGATCGTCAAGCGCCACCCCGAATTCGGTTGGACCGTTATACGCAATCTCCCCGGGCTGGAACACACCAGCCTGCAGATCCTCCATCACCACGAAAACTTCGACGGGACCGGCTATCCCGCGGGCCTCAAAGGCGCCGAGATTCCTATCGGAGCACGCATTGTTTCCGTCATCGACGCTTTCGACGCCATGATCTCGACAAGACCCTATCGCGCGGGTCTGCCGCTAGAGGAAGTCATCCGGCGTCTGCACGAATCCAGCGGTACGCAGTTCGATCCTCTTGTTGTGCAGGCTTTCGTACGAATCGTGGAGGACGAAATGCCTTTCGTTCTGGAAGCCGTCGGATCCACGGTGTCCGGTACACCTTCGCGATAGTGGTCTCACAGTAGCCCGAAGGCGATCCGTGCCTTCGAGCGACTGCCGCACTCCACGTTTCAAACTCCTTGGTTGTCTTGCTTTAGAACCACGGTGGAAGTTCGGTTCTCTACGCCTATATTTTTCAGCCGCTTAATCACCCCTGCTAAACAGACAAGTGACCGTTTCCATCCCAGCTTGTTCGATTAAGAATTGGGGAGGCCCTTGTGTCCAAGCAGAGAGTTCTTGTACTGGAAGACGAAAGCGGCATTCGCGACACGATCTGCGACTATTTCGAGCAACATGGCCACGAGGCCATAGGAGCAGACAGCTGCGCTCACGCCGATGACATCTGGAATTCTGCGCGGCCGGACGCCGTCATTCTCGATTATTCGTTGCCCGATGGGAATCCGCTGGACCTTCTTTCGCGGTGGAAGGCTGTCGAGCCGCATGTTCCGATAATCATCCTCACCGGCAATGGGTCCATCGAACTTGCCGTCCAAGCCGTCAAACTCGGCGCCGACCAGTTTCTCACCAAGCCCACCGACCTTTCGACTCTCTACCTGATGCTACAGCGTGCTCTGGAAAACAAACGAAACCGCCACAAACAGCTGGCCGAGAAGATTCGGCGCGAGCGCACCTCCATTGATCCCTTCGTGGGCAGCAGCCCCGCCATTCGAAAACTAGCGGAACTCGCACGCAAATTCCTTCATGCCGACAGCCCCATCCTCATTGGCGGCGAGACCGGCACAGGTAAAGGCGTCCTCGCGAAGTGGATTCATGAAAACAGCACGCGTTCGGCCGAGCCGTTCGTTGATCTCAACTGTGGAGGCCTGTCACGCGAGTTGCTGGAAAGCGAGCTGTTCGGCTACGAGAAGGGCGCTTTTACCGGAGCAAGCCAAGCCAAGGCGGGTTTGTTCGAGATTGCTCATCGCGGCAGTATCTTCCTGGACGAGATCGGTGACATGGAGCCGCAAGTGCAGCCCAAGCTGCTCAAGGTCCTCGAGGAGAAACGCTTTCGCAGGCTAGGTGATTTACGGGAACGCTCCGTGGATCTGCGTTTGATCGCCGCCTCGCACCGCGACCTCCCCACGGCAGTGGAAAAAGGGCTGTTTCGGGGTGACCTCTACTTCCGGATTAGCACGATTCCCTTGACGACGCCGGCGTTGCGGGAGCGCCTTGAGGACCTGCCGTTGTTGACCGCCGGTTTCCTGCAAAGCTTTTCTTGCGATTTTGGGGGATGCGAATACCGTATTTCGAACGCCGCGGCCCTCGCTCTTCAGTCTTATTCGTGGCCGGGAAATATTCGCGAGCTGCGAAACGTCCTCGAGCGAGCCGCGCTGCTTTGCGAAGACCAATTGATCACCGAAAGAGATCTGCATTTTGAACGTGCATCCTTCGCCGACAACGCCATTGGTGACGTGGACGCGACCCTGGAAGAAATGGAGAAGCAGCACATCCAGCACGTTCTGTCCGGCGAAGGCTGGCGAGTCGACGCCGCCGCGAAAAAACTGAATGTTCCCCGCAGTTCGCTTTATCAAAAGATCAAGCGTTACGGCCTGACCCGTTCAGAGGCAACCAGGGTTCAGTGAGTGACCCTGGCCTCCAGCTAAGGTCGGATGTCAGGATGCGGGTTTCTTTTTAGACATTAGCCGGTCAGAAGAACCGAGCGGGTCGATCAACGTGACGTACGGCGGGTGCAAAAGCCGTTCGAGCATACACCCATTATTGCGGCGCCGGCCCCCGCACCACTTGCACAAACATATCCGGCCGGATCCATTTCGCGAACGCCGCCCGCACTTCCGGCGCGGTCAACGATGCATACCGGCTTGCCGCTCGATTCAATTCGTCCAGCGGCAGATTCATATCTGCAAAGCCCAGCAGGCTCCCGGCCAGGTCGTCTTCGCTGGCCGCTCGAAGCGACAGTTGCCGCAGCAGCAGCGACTTCGCCTGTTGCAGCTCCGCCGGGCTGACGTCTTCTTTCTGCATCGCCACCAGGTCGCGCTGCACCAATTGCCTCGCCTTCGAAACGTTCACCGGGTCGCACCCGTACGTCACCGTGTAGTCGGCTCGCGTCTTCCTCGCATCCAGCTTCACGTCCACGTTGTACACGTAGCCGTTCACCTGCCGCAGATCGTGGTACAGCCGCGTCGCGTAAAATCCTCCTCCCAGCACATGATTTCCCATTTGCAGCGCATAGTAGTCGGCGTCGAATCGCGTGATACCGATCATCTCCGCGAGGTGCACCGTATCTTGCAACTGGCTCGGGTCCGGCACGTTCACCACGGACGCAGAGTTCAACGGCACTTTCGGCAGCGTCACCTCCGGCTTCTCGCCGGAACTCTTCCACCCGCCGAACCATTTTGCGATCACGCCATTCGCTTCCTCGGAGGTGACATCGCCGATCACCACCACGGTCGTCAGGTCGGGTCGCACCGCCTTCGCGTAATATTGTTTGACGTCCTCTAGCGTGAGGCCCGAAATCGTCTGCGGCGTTGTTTCCCGCAGCGAAGGGTCTTTCGGAGGCAACAAGCCCGCAAGGATGGCGCGGTCGGTCTTGTACCCTGGACTCCTCAGGTTTCCCACGGCGAATTGCGCAATCTGCGGTTTGATCGTTTCCAGCGCCTCCCCCGGAAGCGCGGGGTTCAACTCGTTGTCCGCTAGCAGTTGTACTCCTCGCGAGAAGTCTTGCTTCAGCACGCGCAAAGAAAAACTCAACCCAGGCGTTTCGCTCGCCGCGATGTCGTCAAGCGCTTTCTGAAATGCCAGCCGATCCAGAGTGGTCGTGCCGTAAGTGAACAGCTCGTCCATCACGTCGCCGACTCCGTCTTTTCCCGGCGCGGCTTGCAGGCCTTCGTTGTGCAGTATGCTCCCCAGCACCGTAACCGTCGGACTCGTCCTGTCGGTCTTGACGATCAGACGCAACCCGTTTGGCAGCGTGGTGTCTGTCCACGACGTCGGGATAGCGAAAGTCTTCAGTGTGAGAAAATGCGATTCGGCCCAGGCAGGCAGTGCCACAGGCTTCGTGGGCGCGGAAGTAAGTTGCTCGCTGCCTCCGAAACCTTTTTCGGAGACCGCTTCGCCCGACGGCACCGGCTTGAGTTGTGCCGTGATCGCGCTCTGATCGACCAGATATTGTTTGGCGACGCGGTTCACATCCGCCACGGTCACCTTCTTTACGGCCTCCACAAACTCGTCCGGAGATTCACGCCCCTCGCCCGCCAGCGCTTCGGACCAGCTCTCCGCCAATCCTGGAATCGAATTCCGCGCAAACTCCGCCCCCGCCACCTCGCCGCGCTTCGCTGCATCTACAAGCTCCGCGGGAACTCCCTTCGCCGCGTACTCGTTCAGGATTTTCCGCATCTCTTGCGTCACCGTGCCGGTATCCGCGTCGGCGGGCAGCGCCAGCACTCCAAAGGCAACGCTGGCTTCCGGAAACGTCTCCCCGATGCCAAACTCCGCAGCAAGCGCCTTTCCCTGCGGAACCAACGCGTACAAGTTTCCCCGCTGGCTCGCCAGCACATCGCTCAAAATCCGCGCGACTGCGTAATCCGGGCTTTTCGTTCCCGGCAGACGGTAAGAAATAAACGAAAGGGAATAGGGAAGATTGCTGTCCAGCGTGAACGATTCCGACTTAACGGGCTGCAGCTTCACCTCCGGCCGCACCGGCAAAGTGCGCCGTTCGATCTTGCCGTAAAGCTCCTTCACGGTCGCCAGTACCGCCGTTGGATCGACGTCCCCGGAAATTACCAGGATCGCGTTGTTCGGCGCGTACCAGTCCTTGTAAAACTTTTTCAGCATCTCGCCGGTGGTCGCGTCAAACGACGGCTTGGTGCCCAAAGCATCGTGGCTATACACCGTCCCCGAAAACATGTCTTCATTCAAACGCGTAAGAAACTTGTAGGTTGGATTGGAAAGATCCCGCGCCACTTCCTGTTCGATCGCTCCTTTTTCCTTGTCCCATTCTGCCTGGGCGTCATCCACGTCCTGCATGCAAGCCGCATCCAGCCGCAGCGCCAGCTCCACGTCCGCCGCCGGGATCGTCGTAAAGTACTGCGTAATGTTCTGCTGCGTGTCGGCGTTGCTCAACCCGCCCAGCTGCGCATAGATAGCCGCAATCTGATCTGCGCTGATGTCCCGGCATCCGCGAAAAGCCATATGCTCCTGCGCATGAGCCATTCCTGGAAATCCCGCAGGCGTTTCGTCCCCACCCACTAGATAGTTCTGCATCACAGTAGCGACCGGCGCCAAAGCATCGCGCACGATCACTACTCGCATCCCGTTCTCCAGGGTAGCCCGCGTAACGTTGGCATCCGCGCGCCCCGTATCCTGCGCAAACGCCGCGCAACCGCACACCAACACCAATAACATTCCCTTGAACATAGACCGCGCCATCATTCCTCCCGGAAAAAGCTCATAGTATCTTCAACTAGGATGCTCGTCGAACCTAGCGCGTAGTGTCAAATGCAAGAGACGCCGGGTAGTGCTTCCGTTTCGAGAAGCACGACCGGACCCTAACACTTCGCATCCATCGCGGTCAGATTTTGATGCTCCCCGCCAGTTAGGCTATCGCATCCTCGACAAAACTCCCGGCGGCTGCCATGGAAAGAAGCTATGGGAACAGGCCGGCCTTACCACGTGCCCGCGCTGTGGGGAAGCGCTCCCGGCTTCTTCTATTTGCCGCCGCAGAAATCTTGCCGCTGCTTCCCCTACCCACTACTCGCGACTCACTACGCAGTACCACACAGTGATACATTCCCCACCGATGCCGTCATCCAACGAACCCGCCTCCCGGCGCTGGCTCCGCATCATCCCCGTCGCCCTGGTGATGTATACCATCGCCTTCATCGACCGCACCAACATCTCCCTCGCTCTCCCTCGCATCAGCCACGACCTGCACCTCGACCCACAGCAAGCCGGCAACGTAGCTGGCATCTTCTATTGGGGTTACCTAGCGCTCCAAATCCCTGGTGGCCACCTGGCCAAACATTGGAGCCCGAAAAAATTCATCAGCGTCCTCCTGGTAGCCTGGGCCATCTGCGCGGTAGGTTGCGGCTTCGCCCGCACCTACCACGAAATGCTGGTGTTGCGCCTGCTCCTGGGAGTGGCTGAAAGCGGAGTCTTTCCCGCCACTCTGATCCTGCTCTCCCATTGGTTCTCCCGTGCTGAACGCGCCCGCGCCAACGCCATGTGGCTCCTTTGCCTCCCCGGAGCCGTGGTCATCTCCTCGCCGTTCTCGGGCTGGGTCCTTGACCACTGGAACTGGCGCTCCATGCTTATCGCCGAAGGCGCGCTCCCATTCCTGTGGCTCATCGTCTGGCTGCTCGTTGTCCAGGACCATCCAGGCCAAGCCAAGTGGCTGCCAGTAAAGGAGCGCGAAGCCATCGTCGCCACGCTAAGCGCAGAATCGACCGACCTGGAAACCGCGAAAGGCGAGTCCTACCTCCGAGCGCTTCTTCAACCCCAAGTCTTCCTCCTTGCCGCTGTCTATTTCTGTTTCGTCAGCGGCCAGATGGGCCTGCTGTTCTGGTTGCCAAGCGCTATGGGCACCTTCAAAGGTATGAGCGGCCTCTCCACCGGATTCCTGTTCACGCTGCCGTTCATCGCCGCCTGCATAGGGCTCATGCTCGTCGGACGCCATTCCGACCGCGCCGGCGAACGCCGCATCCACGCCGCCGCAGTCATGGCTTTCGGAGGCTGCTGCATCCTGCTCGCCGTAGCCGCCATCTCGTATTCCCTAGCGCTGGCGTTCGCGTTCATCACGCTAGGTGGCATCGGTGCGTACGGCCCAATGGGCCCTTTCTGGGCCATCCCCACCGAAACATTGCCCGCCAAAATCGTAGGCTCCGTAATGGGCTTCGTAAACGCCCTCGGTAATCTAGGCGCCTATTTCGCTCCGCTAATCGTCGGTGCATTAAACAAACACACCGGCAACTTCTACTCCGGCTTCATCTTCTTGGGCACAATCACGCTGGCAGCCGGCGCCCTCTGCCTCTGGCTGAAGACCGCTTCGTCACCCGCCGAACGCGCTTGAGCAACTCGCGTCGATCCGGTGACCGCGCTTCGGCTCGAATAGCGGAGCGCAGTTCTGCTGGCAGGAAAAGGAAGAGCAAATTCTGATGAATGTTTCCGAGGCGCTTGGACAGCGCTTTGTGCCGGCCTTCTCCTGGAAGGCACTCAACCGGCGCTCGCTTCGTACAGGAACCCACCCGAACGATTAGCGCTTATGCTTAAGGTCCAAGCGGGCTGCCTCTCAGACCTCACCATTTCAAGTCGTACGACCAGGCGGTCGAGGTTCCTTCTTCAAAGGTGACCTGCAAGTCTCCGCGCAGCCCACCGAAAAACTCCAGAATCATGCTCGCTTTGGTCTCCATTACGCATTCCACCCCGATCTTTCCGGAAGCATTCAGGAAAGCGATCGAAATACTTTCCTTGTGCACATCCATACCGATATACTTTTTGCTGTCCATTGAGGGCGTTCCTTTTCTGTGGGGATTGAGCCGAACACCCAAACCCTACTCCAAAAGGGGCGCCCTTTATATTGCGTCTTGGGCTTGTATCGGAAGCGCGAGTGAGCAAGCTGCACAGGAGCACGCTGTGTTGTGTTTAAAAGATACGCGGAGGGGTAAATTGTTGACTAGAATCCTCGGCACGCAAACCTGGAAGCGATGGCGGACTTTCCGAAACGGGAAACCCTGATACATCGGCATAATAGAATCATGAAATCGTTCAAAATCGCGGTGATCGCCGGCGACGGCATCGGCAAGGAAGTGGTGCCTTCTGGCATTCACGTGCTCGAAGCAGCGGGCCAGCGTTTTGGATTTCAATTCGCGTGGCAGCCGTTTGACTGGAGCTGCGAGCGGTATGTGGCCACCGGGAAGATGATGCCTGACGGGGGCTTGCAACAACTGCGGCCATTCGACGCCATTTTTCTGGGAGCGGTGGGGCATCCCAGCGTGCCCGATCATATCTCGCTTTGGGGCTTGCTGATTCCGATTCGGCGGGCGTTTCAGCAATACGTGAATCTGCGTCCGGTGCGGTTGTTCGACGGCATCGAAACACCGCTCAAGAACTGGAAGCCCGGCGACATCGATTTCGTGATCGTGCGCGAAAACTGCGAGGGCGAATACTCGAATGTTGGCGGCCGCCTCTACGAAGGCACGCCGGAAGAAATGGCCATCCAGCAAACGATTTTTACTCGCCGGGGCGTTACGCGGGTGATCCGCTACGCCTTCGAGCTGGCGCGCAAGAGCAAGAAGCATCTGACGTCGGCCACCAAATCCAACGGCATCATCTTCACCATGCCGTTCTGGGACCAATGCTTCCACGAAATCGCCGCAAAATATCCCGACGTGCGTACCGACCAATACCACATTGATATTTTGACCGCGCATTTCGTGCGGCATCCCGATTGGTTCGACGTCGTCGTTGGGTCGAATCTCTTCGGCGACATTTTGTCGGATCTGGGACCTGCGGTCGTCGGATCAATTGGCATCGCGCCTTCTGGCAACTTGAATCCCGAGAAGGAATTTCCGTCGATGTTCGAGCCGGTTCACGGCTCGGCGCCGGATATCGCCGGAAAGGGAATCGCCAACCCCATCGGGCAGATCTGGTCGGGGGCCATGATGCTGCGGCACCTGGGGGCACTGGAGGCGGCTGACGCGGTCGAAAACGCCATTGCGCAGGTGTTGGCGAAAGCGCAGGTGCGGACGCCGGATATCGGCGGCAGGTCCAGTACGAAGGATCTTGGAGAAGCGATTGCTGCGGCGGTGGGCAGCGCGGGGTAGATGTGACTGGTGGCCCGCGGCCGTGATGAACGCGGAGTAAGCGCGAGTTTCTTAACGGGACTAAGGTGTCATCCTGAAGCTACCCCGACCAGAGTAGTTGAAGGATCTCAACGTATGAGTTGCCTTCGGCGCGATCAGGGAGCGGAAACTAGAACCCGTGTCATGCAACGGGTCGGTCGCAAATAAGAACCTCGGGGGCTAGAGCCCAAGAATTTGCAAGCTTACGGCGCTCCTGAGGTCGAGCCCTCTCGAGAAGCTTCCTAATTCGGGCGCTGTCATCCTGAAGCTACTCGGCAACGATCTCAGCGTAAGGATCGCACTTAGCGCAGGGAGCAGAGACCGGACAGACTTACTGCAAAGAGAAAACGATGGTCTGGTCTTTGCACTTGTACGTAAGCTCGAGCGGGCTTCGCTTCTTCTCGCGGATCGACGACGGGAAATAGAGATAGCCCGCGACGGTTTTGGATGCCGAGCCTTCGGGCAGGCCCTTTTCGGCGAGTTCGGTTTCGACGTCGGCGCGATTGCGGTCGGCTGTGCCAGAGGAACGGGTGGAAGGATCGACGCCAACGCCCGCCCCGGCTTCGGTGTCGACGCCGTGGTATTTCACCGGCCGCCCGGTAACCGGGTCGATGTAGGTTCCCGACTCGTAGCCGACTCCCGCGCTGCCGGTCGTGGAGACACGGCTCTGCGCCTCGGGTTTCTTGTCCAGCCGGGCCGCCACCACCTGAGGGCTCATCGGCCGAGCGGCAATGTCGGTTTCGGCAGGCCTTAGAGCGAAGTCGTCCAGCAGCACGTCCACCGGCTTGTCTTTCGCAGGATAAAGAGCGACTTCGACGACAATGCAGCAGCGGTTGACGTTGGCGGAAAACTTTTTGTGGGCTTGGTCGGAGGTCAAGACTTCGGCGCCGATGATGAGGCCGTCGCGTTCCGCGTGGGCCTGGTATTTGCCGGCGTCCTCGCGCGGCACAGTGCCCCTAGGTCCGGCCGAAGCCACGGTGGCAAGGGCGATCAAGGCAAGTGAAGCCCAGAGTTTTCTCGTCATGGCAAAGCCTCCGGTCTCAGGGCGATACTGCGCCTCCGTATTGCGTCAGTCAAGCACAGGCCAGCCAGCGGGGGATGTGAGGTATGACGGCCTCGTGACGTTTCTGCCCCACCGGCTCTTTGCTTGATCGGGGTGAACCAAAGCCAGAACTGAAACCAGATCTTTCGGGCACGGCGGAAAGCCGTGCCCTCCCGTTGCAAAGGCAGAGCGGAGGTTTTCAGGACAATGAAGCACCGGCCGATCGTACTATTGCGCGGCCTAAGGTTCGCATGTATGCTGGGTCTATGTTGGCTAACCCTCAGAGGACTCGGCTTATGGCAGCTTGTTGCTGTCTCTGTTGTCCTTGTGTGTGTTCTGGCGCGGGGAGGCTGGGCATCTAGCAATGCAAGATTAGCCTCGGTTTTCTGACCCCACCGCTAGAACGAAATGGCCGGTGGGTTTTTTGTTTTGGGCCAGATTTTGCGGCACAACGAGTTTCCAAACGCGAATCGAAAATGAAAAGAGGAGATGGAAAATGGCTGACTACAAGCACCCGGAAGTTCTGGTTTCCACCGAATGGGTGGCGAAGAACCTGAACGCGCCGAACACACGTTTGGTGGAAGTGGATGTCGATACGACCGCATTCGATCAAGGGCATATTCCCGGCGCGGTGGGATGGAACTGGCAAACGCAGCTGCAGGACAACATCCGGCGCGACCTGATCGACAAAGCGGCGCTGGAGGCCCTGCTCGGCAAGTCGGGGATTTCGAACGACACCACCATTCTGCTGTACGGCGACAACAACAACTGGTTTGCCGCGTTCGCGTTTTGGCAGTTGAAGTATCACGGGCATAAAGACGTGAAGCTGGTCAACGGCGGGCGGAAGAAATGGCTGGCGGAAAAGCGGGCGGTGACGACGGAGCCGACGAAGGTAGCGGGGACGACGTATCAAGCCAGTGAGCCGGATAATTCGATTCGCGCATTTCGCGACGAAGTGCTGGCGATCGTGCAGAACAAGACCCCGGGTCATCTTGTGGACGTGCGTTCGGTGGACGAGTTCAGCGGCAAAATCATTGCGCCTCCGGGAATGACGGAGACGGCGCAGCGCGCAGGACACATTCCAGGCGCGGCGAACGTTCCGTGGGCGCAGGCGGCGGCGGAAGACGGAACGTTCAAGTCGGCCGACGAATTGGCGGCGCTGTATGGCGGCAAGGGCGTCACCGGCGGGGATGAGACGATTGCGTATTGCCGCATTGGCGAACGCAGCTCGCACACCTGGTTCGTGCTGAAGTACCTGCTCGGGTACGACAACGTGAAGAACTACGACGGCTCGTGGACCGAGTGGGGCAACCTGATCGGCGCTCCGGTCACAAACCAGACCGCTTCGGCGTCGCTAGCAGCAGGAGCGCACTGACGCAGGTCCGATGCGTATTAACGCCGGGTTGGCGCGGGCGCGGCAATGTTAGGGGCGCGCCCTAGCGCGACCTCTTTGGTGTTCCCCTGAATTTACAATGCAGAGAAATGCAACTTTGGTCCCCCCATTTACCAAGGCGCGGTGGCCAAGTGGTAAGGCGGCAGCCTGCAAAGCTGCTACTCGCGGGTTCGATTCCCGCCCGCGCCTCCAGTTTTCTGCACCATGCGATGAGATTCCAGCAGTTGCCTGGACCCGCTTTGCCTTGTAGAGAACGAAACTCCACGCGCCACTGTTGAAGAACCCGTGCCAGCTCTTTCCGTGTCTGGATCGCGCGAACTGAGTGGCCATTCTCAACGTGGGATGTGTAGCCGTACAGCAATCCCGTACTGTTTTCGCGATCTCCTTGAAAAGAGGTTCTCAACTCTCGCGCAATTCTCGCAGCCGCTCGCAGATGACCATTCCTAACCTCCTTGTGGGCAAATGTTGAACGTTGTTGTATGCGATGCGAAGCCATTCAAGCGCGTGTTGAACGGGAGCGAACCATATCACGAATCCGTCGAGCAACCCTCGCAATGAAACAGGACTGCAACCGCGCAAACCTTTTGCAGCGCAGCTGAGTCTGATCTACAGAGGATGACTTTTTATGTCAAAACACATCCTGGTCGTTGATGATAGCGAGACCTGTCGGAAAGTCACCCGGCTTTTTCTGGAGAGCCAATTGGGTTTGGAGGTTTGCGGTGAAGCCGTTGACGGCGTAGACGCCATCGAAAAAGCGAGATCACTGAAGCCCGACCTCGTGGTTTTGGACCTGGCGATGCCCCGGATGAACGGCGTGCAAGCTGCATCGGAGCTGCGAGCCATCATGCCCCGAATACCGATCATTCTATTCACGATGTACGATGACACCGTGGGCCGCGCCTTGGCACTATCCGCAGGTGCGAACCTCGTAGTTTCTAAGCCGGAGGGCGGGTGGAAACTAGTCGAGTGCGTTCGAAGTCTGCTTCAAGCCGCCTAACCACCGGAGAGTCGCCAATAATCGATGCTCTCAAGCGTGACGCCCTCATGTAAGTTTAGCGTCGTGTCGCGGCTACCGACATTGCGGAAAGCCAAGGCACTACGATAGACCCTGTATTGCCATCGGAATCCGACATTAGAAAAAATCTCGCTTCTGCCAACTACCATCAGGCACTAATTACCTACTCTGTTCGGTCTGCGGTGTCCACGCTCTGCTCATCTCTCTTCGTTTTATAGAGTTAGAACCATGGCAAAAGGATTGCATTGTCCAAAAACACCACGTTCCCGATCGGGGTAACCAGATGAGTTCACCGAGATTGGACATCTTCAAGGAAGACTTGGGCGGAAATCCCGTTTGGGTTGGTGCTGCAGCAGACCTAGACAATGCTCGACGTCGAGTGAGCCAGCTCGCCCCCATATCTCCGGGCGAATATTTCGTCTTTGATCAAAAAACTTGTCAAATCGTCGTTTGGCTAGGGTTAAACCGTATCGATTGGACGTGAGTTTGGGACTGGAGCCAAGGATGTTGACAACGGTAGCATTTCTCGGCTTGATTGTGATGTTCCTGGGCCTCGCTTCCTGTGCCTATGCGTTATATCTCATCGAAAACAGAGAAATCTAAAAAACGCGGAGTTGCGATTATGAAAAAGACCATCATGACAGGGCTGATCGCCCTGCTGTTTCTTGGATTGAGTACGGCCGCGCAAGACTGGTATCACGACCGTGACACCCGCTTCGCCGGGGATCGGTGGCGGTCTCATGTGTTCGCAGAGATCAGGACTGATCTGGACCATATCTGGAGTGCGAATCGGGCGGCCGACAAGGAACGTAATCGTCTTGAGAGAACCAAACAAGAGCTGATGGATTTGCAAGCGAAGCTCGAACACGGTGAGTGGGACAATGGCCACGTCAACGATGTCATTGACTCCCTCCGAAAGTCAGCCGATGACGAGCGCTTATCGGAGCGCGATCGGGCCGTGTTGAGCGACGACGTGAGTCGGCTCAAGGACCTTCAGAACCAACACCACGACTCGAGGCGTTAGGATTAAGGGCAGCTTGCCCCGCCGACATGTCTCCCGCGCAGGTTTCCGAAGCTGGGCGAATGGCCCGGCAATCGAGAGAGCGACACTTGTCGCCGTAGCGGACGGATACCCGACGCTGTTCGCTGTAGTTCCGCTTTGAACCCCATCCGCCGATCCTTTTTCGGACTTCGTCATTCGCGGCCCAGCTGGAATGGCTCTTTCTATCGGCGGGGTATGGAGCCGTCCGACCGCCTCCGAAACCACTTGATGCCCGCTAAGCAATCAGATGGGATGAGGCACGAGGAAAAAAGGGGTAAGGATCAAGCTGGAGACGACAAACAGGAATCGGTGACAGTCATTGTTCCGCGGCTTCTCGAACGATAAACTGCTTGGGTGAACGTAGCCCCCAGCATGAAATCAGTATTAGCCTTTGTGCTGATCATTTGCATTTCCCCTTTCTCGCAGCTGAGAGGGCAGTCCTCCGCCCGTAAAAACCACCAGGCAATTCGTGCGGAATTGAAGCACCTGGATCGCGATATCGAAGGATTTAAGCAACGGCAGTTCATTTCGTACGATCCGAATTATGAACAACGACGAACCCCGCGGAACGCCCAGGTGGAGGAGCTTTCGAAAGAGGTGTTTTTTCGGGAGCTTAACGGGCAAGACGTTCAGTGCGCGCGAGCCATTCTTAGAGAGTTGCACTGGCTGATCGACGCCACTGCGGATTTCGCTCGCGTCGATCAACGATCCGAAGAGCTGACGAGCGTGCTTGCCTCGCCAACGAATCGGGCGCCACGGTCGAGTTGCTTGACGCTGTGGTTTTATCAGCTCGATTCGGCCTACGACCAGCTACAGGGCGATAAACATTTTCAATTTCCCACAGGACTCCTAGACCGGATCAATTCGCCCGAAAAGCTGGGGTCCTATTTCCTGTCGGTTTCGGTCTCGGACATTGCGCACGAAGGGATAGACCACCAAGAGGAGTTGAACGAGCCGCTGGCGGATTTGACACGTCTCATTCTGCGGGACGGCGCACCAGACAACTATGCGTTTGATCCAGGACTGAAGGAGTCGTTGCTTGAGTTGGTGCTGCACAAACTTCGCGATTCGACGACTGGCTATTGGGGAGAACGATACGTTGTCGATGGCCGGGTTCAATTCATCCCCGATCTGAGCACCACGTTTCATGTCATCAACTACTTGCAAGGCAACGTGCCGGAAATGGGCAAGGTAATCGACACGACGCTCGCAGTCAAAGATCGCGATAGTCCCGTCGGATGGACCTATCAAGGGCAGCAGTATAACCACAACGCGATGGACGTAGTGACACTCTTCAAGTGGGGATGGCCCCACGCAAGCCCGGAACAAAGGAGGGAAATCGCTGCTGAGATTCAGAAGATGATTGACCGCTGTCTGCGTGAATCCCTTCAGGCGGACGGCTCATTTAAGCCTCTTTCTGCCGCGAGCTCTCTCGAAGAGACGACCTATTTCGGTGTCGCATTCCTGAGTGACGCAGGCTTTTTCGATAAATCCAAGCGATTTTGGACCGATCGAACTTTTCCAAACGCTGAACGGATCCGCCAAAGGCTGATCGCCTTCATCGAAAAGCACAAATCGAGTGGCGGGGTCGGAGGCACCTACTACGATAGCGCATTAGAATCACTAGGCGGACACTCCTCGGTTCGCCGTGAGCGGTGATGCTGTTTCGATTTCATAGCAGAGATAGCTTTCGTTGTCCGGCGATCTCGCCCGGTGGTAGCATGCGGTCACCGCACGAGGCCGGTCACGCGAAGCTGGCAGGTGCTTTCAAAAGGAGAGCCCCATGAGATGGATCGCTTTCTTGCTTGTTGGAGTTGCGATGGGGACTGGCGTTATCGTCTTAACAGCTCCTGCATCGGGACAAGGCGGTGGAGAGGCCGTCCCGATCTTCGGAATCAAAATTCCGCCTGGATACCGAGACTGGAGGTTCATCTCCGTGGCTCACGAAGAAGGCGACCTGCACAGTTTCGCTGCCATTTTGGGCAATGATGTAGCGATTAAAGCCTACCGCGATGGGAAGCTCCCGTTTCCGGACGGCACAATCATTGCCGCTTTGCATTACAGTCACGTCCCGTCGGAGGAAAACAACAAAGTCTTCGGCCGTTCCCAATCGTTCGTTCCCGGGCCACCCACCAACGTTCAGTTTATGGTCAAGGATTCAAAAAAATACGCCACGACGGGCGGCTGGGGATTCGCACACTTTGACAAAGACGGTAAACCGGGCACCGAGGCAGCGCTTAAAACCTGTTCCCCCTGCCACGCGAAAGCTTCTCGCGACTTCGTTTTTACTCAATATGCGCCCTGATACCGAGGACCAACCTTGAGTACTCTTGCCTGAGCGCCGCAAGACGCTCGGTCCCGTCAGGCAGTTATCCTGTCGACCGCCGATAATACAAGAAGCGCCCTTGCCCGACTCTCTCAACTGTATTCCGGCCTCGGCGCACGATCGGGCGCCGTATGTGGCCCCGCGGAGGAGATAGATTATGAAGAAGGCTCTTTTTCTGTCCGTTGTGCTATTGAGCGCGATATTGTTCAGCGGACGCTCATTGCTGGCGCAGACGGCCCCGGAAGGGATCTGGCAGGGCTATGACGGAGAGTGGCGGCATGTGTCCCAGCAATTGATTGCGCTGGCGGAGGCCACGCCAGCGGACAAATTCGCGTGGCGGCCCGCGCCAGGGGTGCGCTGCACCAGCGAAGTGTACATGCACATCGTGGATGCAAATTTTTATCTACTGAGCGTGACAGGGCCAAAAATGCCGGCCGATTTGAAAGAAGGGATGGATAAGACGGTGACATCGAAGGCGGAAGTGATCGCCTGGCTCAAGCGTTCGCTGGTGGCGGTAAAGGAAGCGCATTTAGCCGAAACGGCAAAAGATCTCCAGCGCAAAGTCCGTATCCAGGATAGAGACACGACAGTAGACGGGATGTACCTGCGCATCATCGTGCATGCGAACGAGCACATGGGACAACTCGTGGCCTATGCGCGCATGACCGGCGTTGTGCCACCCTGGGCGAAATAGCGAGCTGGACCCTTGTGTCCCATGGAACTGCTTTTAACCGCAAACTGAAGGTACGGGACTTGTTCCTCACCAGAGCCACAGCGGCGCCCCGAAAAAGCAAAGCCCGATGCGTTCAATCATCGAACTTCCGAATAACCTACAAATCTTCACCGGGCCCGGAACGTTTCCCCTCCAACCAAGAATCGAGGGTGGAATGGCTGCGCCATACCCTTCTCGCCTATTCCTTAGAAAGAAGCGGTAAGCCCTTCATTTTCACTGTCCGAATCTTGCTTCTTTCTCTGGTTCGAAGAACCATGAATTATTCGTCGCGGAGGGTGCGGACTGGTTCCACGCGGGTGGCGCGATAAGCCGGTACCAGATTGGCCAAGACGCCGACGGTGGCGAGGAGGAAGGCGACAGCGGCGAACGTGAGCGGGTCGGTGGGACGGACGCCGAAGATTAAGGAGACGATCAGTCGGCTGAGAGCCAGAGAGGCGACCAGGCCGATGACAATGCCCAGGAGTATGGGCTTCATGCCGTCGGTGACGACGAGCTTTAGGACATCGGAGTTTGTGGCGCCGAGGGCCATGCGGATGCCGATTTCGCGGACGCGGCGGCGCACGGTGTAGGAGAGAACACCGTAGATGCCGACGGCGGCGAGAAGCAGCGCGAGTCCGGCAAAGCAAGCGAGCAGGTAGAGAACGAAACGCTGCGAGAACAAGGATTTGGCGATGACGTCGTCCATGCTGAGGACATCGACCACGGGGATGTCGGGACCGACTTGATGGATGGCGTCAGTGACCCCGGAGATCACGCTGTGGGGATCGGAAGCGGTGCGCACGACGAAAGTGAGCCCAAAGGATCGCCATTTTTCAGTTGGCGGTGGGGTGAGCTGCCCGAGGGCGACGTAGATGGTGTCGACGGGGCGAGCCTCGTCGAGGGAATCGAGTTTGACGTTGCCGACAATGCCGACGACTTCGCGATCGACATTCGGGGAGAAGGTGAGAGTCAGATGCTTGCCGATAGGATCCTCGTTGGGCCAGAAGCGACGCGCGAGCGCTTCGCTGATAAGGGCGGCGCCGGGACGTCCGGCGGCGTCGACGTCAGTGAAGTCGCGACCGCGAATGACCGGGACGCGCATGGTGCGAAGATAGCCAGGGCTGATAAGGCGAACGTCGACTTCCGGTTGGTCGGCCATGGGAAGGACGGGACGTCCTTCAATGGAAAAGGGCTGATGCGAGCCGCCCTCGCCGTCGAGCGGGAGATCGTCGATCGTGCCGGCAGCTTCGACCCCAGGGAGAGCACGGACGCGACGCAGAATTTCCTGGAAAAAACTGATTTGGGAGGCAGGGCTGGCGAATTGGTCGTGGCTGACCGCCACGGACATGGTCAGAACGTTTCCGGAATCGAAACCGGGGCTAACGCGGCGCAGTTCGAATAAGGTGCGTAGCATCAGGCCAGCGCCCATAAGCAGAACCAGAGAAAGCGCTACTTCGGAGATGACCAGCAGATTTCGGGTTTTGCCGCCGGAGTCGGAGCTGCCGCGGCTCTGGCCTAGCTTGAGGGCTTCGTTAACGTCGACGCGGGAGAAACGCAGCGATGGAATGAGCCCGGCGAGAACGCCGGCGGTCACAGAAAGCAACAGGGTGAAAACCAGTACTTGGGTGTCTAGCGCGACGTCGGCGAACGACGGCAGGTAGTCGGCAAGGAGTCGTATGGGAAGACCGAGGCTCACGCGAGCAAGCAGGAAACCGAGCGCGCCACCGATTACCGAGAGAAGCACCGTTTCCGAAAGAATGTGGCGAAGAATCGCGGGGCGGCCTGCGCCGAGCGCGGTGCGAATGGCGATTTCCTTGCGGCGTGCCAACGTTTTGGCGAGGACGAGATTGGCGACATTGGCGCAAGCGATGAGAAGAACGAAAGCGACGGCTCCGAGAAGCACGAGCAGCGCCGTGCGCACGTCGCTGATCATTTGTTCGCGCAGGGGAATGACGGTGGCGCCCCAGCCTTTGTCGTCTTCGGGATAGAGATGTTCGAGGCGGGTGGAGATGGCGGCGAGCTCGCTTTTAGCTTGCGCGATGTCCACTCCCGACTTGAGCCGAGCAATGACCATGTAATTGTGATTGCCGCGGACGGCGCGGTCTTCATTGGACCAGGCGAGGGGAATCCATGCTTTGGCAAAGCTGGGGAAGCGAAACTTATCGGGCATCACTCCGACGACGGCGTAAGGCTGCGAGTTAATCGTGATGTTGCGGCCGACGATGTTGGGATCGGAGGCGAAATGGTCGCGCCAGAATTTATAACTGAGGAGAATGGCGTGGTCGGATCCGGGGCGATCGTCGTCGGTGACGAAGCTGCGGCCGAGCAGGGGACGGGCGCGCAACACGGTAAAGAAGTCCGGGGGAACCGCGGCGGCTTCAAGGACTTCGGGGCGATCCTTGCCGAACGTCAAGCTGCGGCCGCCGTAGACGGCCATGGACTCGAACGAGGTACTCTGCGCTTGCCAGTCGAGGTAATTGGCGGGGGAGACCGAGAAGAGGGTCATGCCGGGGAAGCTTTTGGCGGGCGGGACGTGCCAGACCTGCATGAGGCGGGACGGATCTTGGTAGGGGAGGGGGCGTAGGAGCACGGCGTTGACGATGGAGAACATGGCGGTGTTGGCGCCGATGCCGAGGGCGAGGACGAGGATGGCGCCTAGGGCAAACCCAGGGCTGCGCCGGAGGGCGCGGAGTCCGAAGTGAAGATCGGCAAGCCAGTTTGGCATGGGAGGTCCGCTCCTGGGCTCTACAGAGTGTCTTAGACGTCGAGCAGAGGCTTATGGACATAAGTACAGACGATGCAGCGGGATTTAAGTTTCATGGCTCTAAGTCGGTGATCGAGCGAATACGTGTGGCAGATACCAACGGGGCAAAGGCGGCTAGTCGGAGGGATACAACGAGCCACCAGCCGAGGAGCACGCAGCGCATCCAGAGTTTCGTAACGGGTGGCGCGGAGCTGGGGAGGAAGGTTGTGTCCGCAGCTAGCGGATGTAGTCAGCGCCTGGAAATTCCTGACCTGGAACGACCTGTCCCCTGCGAGCAACTGCTTTCTTCCTTTTTCCCATGCTCTCGGGAGGTAGCGCAAGTTGTCGTCAAGGTAGGTTTCGCGAAAGTTGACCACCCTGATTCGCGGGTGGAAACCGCATAATCGTGACCCATGGATATTCTGGCAGCGATCCAGCGCGAAGAAAGAGAACTCGAAAAACAGGTAGGCAAGAAACAGCACAAACTGAGCGGAGTACGAGCGGCCGCAAAACTCTGAGGCACTCCGCAGAAGGTGAAGTATCGGCGTGAAGAAGCGCGTTTTGTCGGCTGCTGGCAGAGCGGCGATTATCAAGGGTGCGAAGAAGAGGTCGGCGAAGGTTTAGGAAGAAGGCGAACAAGGCGGATGAGATGACCGGTTGATTTACTATGTCACCGTAAATAAGCCCTCTGGCCTTCTGTTCGTTATGCCCGAGACCTCAGTTTACTTGGAGTTCTTGCTGGCGATATCCTTCAGCAGTACTTGGATCTCGCTCTCAAAGGTGTCCTTGTCCACCATACCGATGTGCGAATCAGCAACCTTACCTTCGCGGTCGATCAGCAACGTCATCGGCATCGCATCGACCCCATAGAGCTTCGCCAAGTCTGGGTTGCCGATCACAACGGAGTAGTTTGTAGGTTGCTTTTCGAGGAATGGCTTAACCGATTGCCAGCCGTCCTCGTCCATCGAAACGCCGATGACGGAGAGGCCGCTGCCCTTGTACTTACTCTGAAACTCCATGTACCAGGGAATTTCAACCTTGCAACCGCCACACCAGGTTGCCCAGAAATCCAGCAGCACCACCCTACCTTTGTAATCGGACAATTTAACGGAATTACCTTTCGAGTCGCTGAGAGTGAAGTCCGAGGCCGTCTTTCGGGAATTGGCCGGCGTCAAATCAGCCGGTGCTCGTGAGGGTGACGCGAAGCATAAAGCTACCAAGGCGATCCCTACCAACGTATTTGCCTGCATCGAATAACCTCCTAAATTCCGTGTCGACCAAACGTATTCCATCATTGAGCTGCCGAAAAATAAGAGCAATGTCGGCGATATATAAGGATGAACCTCTGGCCAACGCGTGGCCACTTTCTTTTTTTGCCCCCTTGATCTTGTATTCTCTTTTTCGTTCTTCCGAAGACCTCGTGTCAAGCGCTTGTCAAAGAGATGTCAAAGCACGTTACGCGTTAGGTCCGTCCCCTTAGTTCTTCGTTAGTCCTGCTGCGATGCGTCTTTGAACCTGTGCATCTGGCTCAATCCGCGAATACTTGCAGGTGTGTTCCAGGAGACTGGCATGGAAAGGGTCATCCGGATCCTTGTGGCCAATCGGCCGCGAGTAATGCGCGAGTTGTTGCTGGCTACGCTTGCAGAGCGCGCGGACATCGAGATCGTGGGGGAAGTATCGAATGAAGCGGAGATCCCCGCGTCCGTGAAAAAGACCGCGCCTGATCTGCTGGTGATTTCGCTCGATGAGCTGGGACAACGGCCGCGCATTTGCGACACGGTGCTTCGAGCGCATCCGGACATCAGAATTATCGCGGTGGCCAGCGAGCATAACCGCAGCGTTTGTTACTGGGCGTCGCTTCAGCTGGATATCCATTGCAGCGACATCGAGCCCTCGCAGGAGGGAATCCTCGGCGTGATGCGCAATATCACCCAAGGCGTGGGAGGAGCGGCGTGATTTCTTGGACGGATCACAGAGAACAAAACAGGTTGCGGATTGCCACGACTGCTTGGTCCACAAGTCGACTACGCGTAAACGCGCTCGCTACGGTCGGCGGCCGCTACATCGGCTGGCGGACTGCTTTGGCCGCGATCATTTCTTTCTGCGCCATTGGAGTCAGCGGTCTCGCTTATGCACAGGAGCTGAACGGTGGCCAGCGGACGACGCGTGATGGCGCGAGTGGCTATCGATCAACCGATAGTTCCGATTTGGTGAAGGAAAATTTGCAGCGCGTGGCGGCGTCGGCGGCGCAGATCAAGGGCGTGCTGATCAAAGACCCGGGTCTTCTGGTGGAGTTGAAGAATTGGGTGGCGAAGGAAGCGGGGGACAACGGGCAGATCGTGGAGGATTCGGCGGTCAGCGACCAGGGAATTTTTGAGCGGCTCGATCAGGATTTGTCATTCCGCTCGGTGGCGACACGCCTGGTGCAGCGATACGGGTATCTGCTGCCGAGCGTGAATCCGGATTCGGATGCGGCGAAGGAGCAAGACCTGATTTTGAAGGAGCGGGCGCGGCGGTTGGTGCAAATCGAAGGACAGGAAGATGCGCAGGCGCTGCAGCCGCGGGTCGATGAAAAGACGGTGCGAACGTCTGGGTGCGACGCGCAGCGCGACGCGGATTGCGACGACGCTCCTGCGGGCCGCGCAAAGCCGCGTACTCCACGGCAGCAAGCTACGCCAGAGTCGGAGCCGACCCTGCCTAGCCTGCCGGAGTCGGTTTCTCCTGCCGATCTTGCGCGCACGTTGCGGGCGGCTGCGAACAGTGACGACGGCGGCGGTCAAACTTCGTTGGGAACGGAAGCGAACTTTAGCCTGGCGTCGAACCCGATGAAGCGGCCACAGGACAGCAATGGGATCGGGCCGTCGACAAGACCGGAAATAGACGGCGGAAGATCCGGCAGCAATTCGCTGCTGGATTTGTTTCCCGTTTCAACAGGAGTTGATCCGCTGCGAGGTACAACTTCAGGCTCCAAAGAGCCAAAAATCGTGAGGCTGCCGGGTGGAAAAACGGCTTTCGATGCGGAAGGAATCACGCCGGCGGTAATGGAACGGAAGCCCAACCCCTATTCGGACATCCCCTCTCTCTACGATTTGTATGTGCAGGCTTCGCCGCGCGACGCGAAGCTGAGCCGTTTCGGCCTGGCGATGTTCGGTTACGGCACGCGGGACCTGGATGCGGTGCCAATGGATTTGCCGGTGGGACCGGACTACGTCGTGGGCCCGGGTGACGGGCTGGCAATCGATCTGTGGGGTGGGTTCTCGCAGCGCTTCGTGAGAACGGTGGACCGGGAAGGGCGCATTGCGCTGCCGGAGGCAGGACCGTTGTTGGTGAGCGGACGGACGCTCGGGGATGTCCAGGAAGCGGTGCAGAAGGCGCTGCGGTCGCAGTACCAGGATGCGTCTGCAGACGTGTCGTTGTCGAAACTGCGAACCGTGCGGGTGTACGTAGTCGGAGAGGTGGCCGAACCCGGCGCTTACGACATCAGTTCGCTTTCGACGCCGCTGAACGCGTTGTTTGCGGCCGGCGGCGTGACGCAACGCGGATCACTGCGGGCACTGAAGCACTATCGCGGGAAACAGTTGATCGAGCAGGTGGACGCTTACGATTTGCTGCTGAGAGGAGTGGCGTCGGACGCGCAGCGATTGGAGAACGGCGACTCGTTGCTGGTACCGCCTGTGGGAGCGCAGGTGACTGTGAGCGGCATGGTACGACGTCCGGCGATCTACGAATTGCATGAGGAGTCGACGCTGGCGGATGCCATCGACCTCGCGGGTGGAATCTTACCGGCGGCGGCACTGCAGCACATCGAACTGCAGCGTTTGCAGGCACACGAAAAGCGGACGATGCAGACGATCGAGATTTCTCCGGGCGGCGATCCCGCGGCGGTAGAAAAGCAACTCGCTGCGGTGAAAGTAGAAGACGGAGACGAGATCCACATTTTCCCCATCGCGGCCTATAACGAAAACGCGATCTACCTGCAGGGTCATGTACAAAGGCCGGGACGCTATTCCTACCGCGAGGGGATGAAGTTGACCGACGTCATTGCCTCCTACGCCGACTTGCTGCCTGAGCCGGCGGGACACTACGCGGAAATCGTCCGGCTGAACGCTCCGGATTTCCGGCCGAGCGTGGAAAGTTTTGATCTGGCGGCGGCACTTGCGAACCCAGCGGCGAGCCCAAAACTGCAAGCGCTGGATACGGTGCGAATTTTCAGCCGGTACGATTTCGAACAAGCGGCGACAGTGTGGGTCGGAGGGGAAGTGCGTTCGCCCGGCAAGTACAAGACCTCCGGAGAGGCGCGGCTACGCGATGCGATCTATCTGGCGGGTGGAGTGTCACCGGATGCCGCGCTAGACGCGGCGCAACTGTTTCGCACGCAAGCCGACGGGACGATGAAGATCGTGAGCGTGAATTTGACGGCCGCGCTGGCCGCAAATCCAGCCGACAACTTGGTTTTGCAGCCGCGCGACCGGCTGCTGATTCACCGGAGTGCAGCGAAAGTGGAACCGGCGACGGTTTATATCAAGGGCGAAGTGGCAAAGCCGGGGCGCTACCCGCTGACCAGCAACATGCACGTAGAAGACCTGGTGGGAGTGGCCGGCGGGCTGAAACGCAGCGCGGATAACGCGAACGCCGACCTGACGAGTTATGCCGCAGGCGATCCGCGCAATGTCCAGACCGAAAGCCGGACGGTGCCACTAGCGGCGGCGCTGAATGGAGATGAAAACGCGAACGTGCCGCTGCGCGACGGTGACGTGCTGACGATTCGCCAGAATCCCGGCTGGAACGACATTGCCGCGTCGGCGACCGTGAAAGGCGAAGTGCAACACGCCGGTTCGTTCGGCATCCGGCCCGGAGAACGGCTGAGTTCGCTGTTGGAGCGCGCGGGTGGGTTTGGTCCGGAGGCGTACGCGTACGGCGCGGTGCTGATGAGGAAAGAAGTCCGCGACCTAGAGATGAAATCGCGGACCGAATTGGTGGAGCGCATGAAGCAGGAGGAAGCCGGATTGAAGTCACTGCCAGAAAACGATGCCGACCAGAAGAATTTGAAGTTGACGGCGATCGCCCAGACCGAGACGGCGCTGACGCAACTGCAAGAAAATCAGCCGATCGGGCGAGTGGTGATCCACATCCAGCCGGACGTGAATGCCTGGCGCAATACCGAGGCGGACGTCGCGGTGCGGGATGGCGACGTGTTGTTGATTCCGAAGAAGGCGAATTTTGTTGCCGTTACCGGGCAGGTGTTCAATCCAACGGCGATCAGCTACCAGAAGGGCCGCAGCGCGAAGTGGTATTTGAGCCAGGCGGGTGGACTGACGCAACTAGCGGACAAGAAAGCGGCGTTTGTGATTCGCGCGGACGGATCAGTGATCGGGTCGAAGAACAATCCTGGGTTTTGGAACGGCGACCCGTTGGAGGCGGTGCTGAAACCCGGAGATTCGATCGTAGTGCCGGAAAAAGCGCCGAATGTGGGAGCGCGGAATTGGGCAAATCTTTTTCAGGCGGCGCAAGTGGCGTCTTCACTGGCGATTGCGGTGGCGTATTTGCGGCCGTGATTCGCGGATCGCATGGATGGTGGGATGACGACGAACGTGAATGGAAACGAAGTGGTTCGAGCACCGGAGGAACCGGCGCAGAGGCAAATTGCGCAAAGAAACGGTGCGGCGCGACGGGTCAGCGCGGCCCAGAGTGAACGGGTGCGCCAGGAGCGGATCGCGCGAGCGCGGCTTCTGTGGGAGCACCGGCGCACCCTGGCGAAGGCGATTGTCTGCGGCGCGGTACTCTGCGCGGCGGTGACCTTGCTGCTGCCGAAGAGTTACGAGGCGACGGCGAAGTTAATGCCGCCAGAATCAGGTTCGGGCAGCGGGGCCGCGCTGATGGCGGCGCTGGCGGCGCGCGGTGGCGGAATCGGAGGACTGGCTGGGGATTTGCTAGGAGGGAGAGGAAACGGCGCGGTGCTGGTGGAGATACTGGAGAGCCGCACGGTTGCGGATCGATTGATCGATGAGTTTGATCTGAGCAAGGACTACAACACGACGAAGATCGAGTACACGCGAAAAAAGCTGGAATTGCACACCAAGATCAGCGAGGACCGTAAGAGCGGCGTGATCACGATCACGGTGACCGATGGTGATCCGCACAAGGTTGCTGCGATGGCGGAAGCATATGTGGGGGAGCTGGACCGGTTGGTGGCGCAGGTCAGCACTTCGTCAGCACGGCGGGAACGGATTTTTCTGGAAGAGCGATTAAAGACGGTGAAGAGCGATCTGGACGATGCCGCAACAAAATTCAGCGAATTCGCGAGCAAGAACACAGCGATCGATATTCCTGCGCAAGGGAAGGCGATGGTGGAAGCGGCGGCGGTGCTCCAAGGGCAGTTGATTGCGGCAGAAGCGGAGGCGAGCGGACTGGAGAAGATTTATACGGTGAACAATGTGCGTGTGAAGGCGTTACAGGCGCGGATCGGGGAGTTGCGGGAGCAACTGCAAAAACTGGGCGGCAGCACATCGCCTACCGAGGTTCGAAACGACAATTCGCTTTATCCGTCGATTCGGAAATTACCGTTGCTGGGCGTGACCTACGCGGATTTGTACCGGCGAACGAAGATCGAGGAAACGGTCTACGAGCTGCTAACCCAGCAATACGAATTGGCGAAGGTGCAGGAGGCGAAGGAAATTCCCAGCGTGAAGGTGCTCGACAGTGCGGTGGTACCGACGGTGAAGTCGGGGCCGCATCGCGTGCTGCTGACGCTGGGCGGAACATTTGTGACGTTGTGCGGGACCGTGGCGTGGATCTTGACGCGGAAGAAGTGGAAAGAAACCGATTCGAACGATCCCGGCCGGGTGCTGCTGGAGGAAATGGGGACGGCCGTGGTGATGAGCACGCGGCGATTTGCGGCGGCTGCGTCGGCGGTGCGCGGCGCGATGGCGCGGAGTTGGGCGCGTAGAAGCTGGCGCGGGAAGCCGGAAGGGGCGAAAACGACTCGCGGCGACGCGGCGAGCGTGAGTCAAACGTCGCCGTGAGGCGAATTTCAACAGGAACAGTGGCCTTCAAAAAAGGAACGGATTTCTGTCGATGAGTGGAACAGCAGTGTGTCATCCGGCGTTTGGTCTGGCAGCGAAACGGCTACTGGACGTTGTGCTGGGTTCCTTGGGGCTCGTGCTGAGCGCGCCGATTGTGGGGCTTGCAGCGGTGTGGATCGCCCTGGATTCGACCGGGCCGGTGTTTTATTCGGCGCTGCGGGTGGGATGGAAAGGGAAGAACTTTCGCTGTTACAAGCTGCGGACGATGGTGGTTGACGCTGACGCAGCAAAAGAGGAATTGCGGATGTCGTCGAACGAACGCAATGGGCCCTTTTTCAAGATGGAGAACGACCCTCGGATTACAAGCGCAGGAGTTTGGCTGCGTCGATTCAGCATCGACGAGTTGCCGCAATTCCTGAACGTCATCCGAGGAGATATGAGTTTGGTAGGTCCGCGGCCTCATCCTTTGGATGATTTCGAGCTTTACCGCCCGCAGGATTTGCGGCGGCTGGAAGTGAAGCCGGGTGTGACGGGACTGTGGCAAGTGACGGCGCGGCGTGATCCATCTTTCGAAACAAACATGGCGCTCGATCTGGAGTACATCGAGAAGTGGAGTCTGGGGCTGGATGCGAGGATTTTGCTGAAAACGCTGCCGGTAGTGCTGCGGGCGGAGGGGAATTGAGAGTTTGGCCTTGAGTGCGGTACCTGCTCCTTCAGTGCCGGGACTTCGTGAGACGCCGCGGGTTTCCGGGACGGGCGGCGTCGCGGTCGACGATTTGCTGACGGCCGGCAGTTTGCGTGCGTTGGGCGTCAAGTCATCGTGGTCGCTGATAGATCAAGGGCTGACGGCGCTGACCGGATTTTGCGTGACTTTCCTTCTGGCGCGATGGCTGGCGCCAGAAATCTACGGAGCGTATGCGATCGCGTTCGCTGGGTATCTGTTTGTGACCGGGTTGCACAACGTGATCGTACTTGAGCCGATGAGTGTGATGGGGCCTTCGCGGCACGCGAGTCAGATGCGTGAATATTTTCGCGCGCAGATGGTGGTGCACGGAGTGCTGGTCGGAGTTTGTTCGGCTGGTGTGGTTTGCGTCGCGCTGGTTGTATGGCGGATCGCGCCCGCCAACCCGCTGGCGGGGGCGATAGCGGGTAGCGGTCTTGCTCTGCCGTTCTTGCTGTTTCTGTTTCTCGCGAGGCGAACGTGTTACGTCAGGCAGCGGCCTGTCACCGCAGCTATCGGGAGTGGATCTTGTTTTGCGTTGACGATTATCGGCCTCTACGCGCTTCGGCGTTTCGATCTGCTTAGTCCGTTCTCGGTATTTCTGTTGGTCGGGATGGCCAGCCTTGCGGGTTCGTACCTGGTGTTGCGGCAGATCGAGCTGGAGGCGTTTCGGGCGCCCGCCGCTAGCGACGAACCGATCGTGTGGACTTCTGCGCTGAAGGAAAACTGGTGCTATGGACGCTGGCTGGTGGGCAGCACGATTTTGTATTCGATCTCAGGGCAAGTGCAGATGTTTTTGGTAGCGGGGTTTGTTGGGTTGGGAGCGGCGGGAACATTGCGGGCGATGATGCTCCCTGCTTCGGTGATGACACAGGCGGTTACCGCCGCGGGGCTTCTGGTGCTGCCGGGATTTTCGTACGACTTTGGACAGGGGCTGGTCGATCGTATCCGGCAAAGGGCAGTGATCGTCAGCGGCTTGTTGTGTGCAGCGGGGCTCTGCTTTGCGGCGTTGTTGTGGGTGGTCGCGGGCCGCGTGGAGCACCTGTTGTTTGGAGGCAAGTTTGCCGCGTACGCCTGGTTGATGCCGATTCTGGCCCTGATTCCCGCGGCGAACGGCTTGACGATGGGCTTTTCCACGGCGTTGCGGGCTTCGCAGAAACCTCATTTCGATTTGCTGGCGAACGCGATTGCTGCGCCGGTTGCGATTGTGTCGGCGGTGAGCTTCATCCGGTGGTGGGGACTGGCGGGCGCGGCAGCGAGCATGGTGGCGGGCTTTGTTGTCTATATGGGCGTCAACGGCTGGGTTTTTTATGCGGTGCCTCAAGCGGATTTGAGAACAAGAATACCGCGCAGAGGTGAAACGGCATGAAAGCCGCAGCCGCCATGCAGCGAGAGTATTACGAGCGTACGGCGCACGCGTATGACGCGGAGCACGTACGCGATGGAGATGAGCATTACGTCGCGCTCCGACATATGAATGGTTTTTTCGACGCCCTGGGCGTATCGAGCGTTTTGGATGTTGGGTGCGGTACGGGAAGAGGCCTGCAGTACTTCCTGCGAGAGAAGAGCGGAATCACGGTGCACGGGGTCGAACCTGTTGCGGCGTTGATTGAACAGGCCGTGAAGGCGAATTTGATTCCGGCGCATTTGATCACGAAGGGTTCCGGCGAGGCGCTGCCGTTTGCGGACCAGGCTTTTGATGCGGTGTTTGAATGCGGAGTTCTGCACCACGTGAAAGATCCGAACCGCATCGTTCGCGAGATGATGCGCGTTTCCCGAAAAGCCGTGTTTCTATCCGATGAAAACCGTTTTGCCCACGGGAACCTGTTTTCGCGGTGGGCGAAGCTGTTGCTGTACAAGGCGGGAGTTTTTCGCGGGGCCTACCGGCTGAAGACTCTGGGTAAAGGCTACCGTCTTTCGGAAGGAGACGGTTTGGCGTACTCGTACAGCGTATTCGACTCGTGCGAGGCCCTATCGGAGTGGGCCGACAGAGTGATCTTGGTGCCGACCGATGACGTCAAGGCGGCGAGCGTGTTTCACCCGCTGCTGACTTCGTTTCACGTGTTGCTTTGTGCCGTTCGCGATCGCGGCGATGCCGATACCGTTGTGCGCGGCGAGGGATTCGGACGATGAATTTGACAAGATTCGCGTTGGAGGTTTCCCAGGCTCCGCACTATCGGCGAAGACCGGTCGCAGTGTTGCGTTACGCGTATGCGAAGTGGGTGTTTAGGCGATTCCGTCAGACCAGTCCGTCGAGGTTTCTTCAGGGCCTGGGGATCGATGTCGATCTGGCGCTGTTGGGATTTTCCAAGTGGCGACCGCGATTGGAGCGGGTGGTTGCGGCAGTTAGCGACAAAAGCAATGGGCAGGGCGGTGTCAGTTTCGATGACGGGATGATCCTTTATGCGCTGGCGCGCGCCCTGAAACCGGTCCAGGTGGTCGAGACGGGAATTGCAGCGGGAGTGTCCACGTCGTTCTTCGGTGCTGCGCTGATTGAGAACGGAGGTGGCAGGCTGTATTCCATTGAGCTGCCACTGGAAGAAGCGAGCGGACGGGCGCTTGCTGATGGCTCCGCGTATGCCTGGCACGAGCGCGGAGTTGGGTGGGCAATTCCCGGAGAGATCCGGAGTTCGCTCGGGGACTCCCATCGAGTAATCCTTCGCGACGTGCGTCATGCGTTGCCGGAGCTTCTGCGGGAGCTTCCCAGCGTCGATCTATTTTTTCACGACGATCTACATACACCAGATCACATGTTGTGGGAGTACGAAGCGGTGTGGGCAAAGCTGAGCCCGCGAGGCGTGCTTGTTTCCGACGATGCCAATCACGGCTGGATCAAATTCTGCGCGGCGAAGGGCTGCAGTGGGACGGCGTTTCACAACATCGACCGATTGTGCGCGCTTCGCAAGCGGAGCGGTCGAGAAATGACGCCATGAGGATCGCATTGTTCGACTACATCGTGACGCCTGAGAACGCCATTGGTAAGTGTGATCTGGCCATTCTCGGGGCTCTGTGCGACGACCATGAATTCACGGTCTTTGCTGCTCGGTTCGAAAACCCCCGGCCTGACAAAATTCGCTGGATTCGCGTCCCGGCGCCGCAGCGTCCTCTGGTGCTGCTTTACGTCGTGTTCCATCTATTGGCGCCGCTTTGTTACGCGTGGCATTGCCTTCGCCGTCGAGTGCGCTTCGATGTCGTGCAGGTGATCGAAAGCAACCTGCTGTTTGGGGACATCGCTTATGCGCATTTTTGCCACCGCGCGTTTCTTGATCGTCATTGGAAGGGAATCGGCGCGGGCGGCTTGCGGGGAGCGTTGCGTTGGCTGGATCACCGATTGCACGCCCTGCTGGAGCCCTGGGTATATGGACGGGCGACACGGATTGTCGCGCCTTCCCAAGGCTTGTGCCGAGAGTTAACGAGCGCGTATCCACGTGCGAGCGCCAAGATTCGCGTGCTGGCCAATCCCGTTGATCTCGAAAGCCTTCGCGCGCCGGCGGAGTTCGACCGGCGCGCGTTTCGCGAGAAGTGGGGATGGACAACCGAGGATGTCGTGTTTGCCTTTGTGGCCCTCGGACACTACGAACGCAAAGGGCTGCCACTGTTGCTGGCAGCGCTTGGATCCACAAGCGATTCGCGGCTGAACGCCATTGTGGTAGGCGGTACGAGTGCTGGTATCGCTTCCTTTCGAGAGCGCGCGACCAAGAGCGGATTGAATGGAAAAGTGAAGTTTGTAGAGACGCAAAAAGATGTCCGGCCGTATCTGTGGGCCGGGGACGCGCTGATGTTGCCGTCTTACTACGAGGTCTTTCCACTGGTCGCGCTGGAAGCGGCGGCGGCGGGCCTGCCCTTATTGGTTACTCCGCTAAACGGTGTAGAGGAATTTCTGCGTGATGGCGAGAACGGGCTGTTGATGGAACGCAGCCCGCTGGGAGTGTCCGCCTGCATTGCACGATTCGCCGAGATGCCGGCCGAGGCAAGACGCAGCATGGGACAACGCGCGCAAATCGATGTGACCCGCTACGGTTTGACGGAATTTGCGTCCGGTTGGTCGAAGTTGTACGCGGAGGCCGGGTCCAATGCCGGATGAAGCGCTGCTCGTAGCCCGAGTGCTGTTCTGGGTGTTTGCCGCCGGCGTGGTGTTGTTGCCAATGCGATGGTCGTTGTTTTGTTTCATCTTGGCAGCGCATATGGACATTACTTCTCTAACTTTCAACTCCGCGACGGCGGTTGGTCTTGAGAACACGGTCCGAATTGGCGGCCTGCCTCTGCTGCTTCTCTTACGGACAGGTTTTGCGCCAATCAAGGACATGGCCTGGACTTTGCCACAGAAAATGTGGATCGCCTTGGTGGTTTATGCAGCGATCGCCGGAGTCTGGAGTGGTTTTCCGTTGGCGGCGCTCAAAATGGTTGCCTACCTAATTACATATTTCGTGTTGTTCCTGATTTTCTGCAGCGCGTGGGGGGAGCGCTGGGTGGACATCGGCTTGCTCCGGTTGGTGGCGTGGTCGGTGATCTTGCTAGGGGTGCTGCAAACGTTTGTCCTGGGTGACGCGTGGGGAGGTCTGGAAGAGCGCTTTACATCGTTTTCAACACCGCAATACTACGCGGCATTTTTGGTGGCGGTACTGGCGATCCTTCTATTTTCCGGGGAGCAAGGTTGGTTTCACTACGCAACCTGCGGCGGTCTGATGGTCACGATCGTGTTTTCGGGCAGCCGGTATGTGTTTGTCAGCATGGTCGCGCTGGTGGTGATCGCATGCTTCCAATTCGTGCCAGGAAAGCACGAGGGTTTGAAGTGGAGGCCCAACCTTCGAAAAATCATTGTGACGCTTGCACTTGGGGCCGCCGGAATCGCGATCCTGGTTTCCTACCTGCCTTACAACCGAATCGATGAATTGGTCTGGGCCGCGTCCGATGATGATTCTACCGTCGAAGACGTCGGAACGTTTGCGTGGCGCCTCGGAATCTACGAGGACATCCTCGAGCACCTTGCAACAAGAACGGGCGCGGAGCTGTTTTTTGGTTCCGGGACGAGCAGCGGCGCTGCGTTGATGCTGAACCACGATCCAGACCACTACGATCGCGAAGGAATCGATGCGAACCGTGTTTTGCACAGCGAATTTCTCCGCGCCTTGTACGAGTGGGGAATTCTTGGGTTGGCCCTCCTGCTTACATTTCTAATTGCCGCGACAACCGGCTTTGTCAGAAAAATCGCCGCCGACGGCGGCGGCACGGCGCTCGCTTTCGCTGGTGCGCTGCCTTCGATCGTCATGGGACTCGCGATCGAAAATATTCTCGCCGGAGCGGCGTCGGCCGGGGGAGTAGGCATTCTCCTGGCGATGACGTTTGCGTGGAAAGGCGAGCCCGTCGTGTCGTATGACGCTGTTTTTGATGAGGCCTTCGAGACAGACGGCCCCGGCGCGCTATCGGTGTGAAATCATAATGCGAATTTTACTCGTCCACGAACGTTACCAGCAGCGCGGCGGAGAAGACGCTGTCGCCGATGCCGAGGCCAAGCTGCTGGAACGAAACGGCCACGGCGTCTCTTATTACTCGCGTAATAACGACGAACTGCGCGGGCATGGCTTGTTAGAGACAATCTCGGCCGGAGTCGACACGGTGTGGGCATCGAAGGCGTTCCGCGAGATAGACGATTTAATCGAGAAACACAAACCTGAAGTTGCGCACTTTCATAACACATTTCCCATGATCTCCCCTTCGGCTTATTACGCGTGTGCGCGACGAGGAATTCCGGTTGTTCAGACGCTTCACAACTATCGATTGGTGTGTCCGGGAGCGACGTTCCTCAGAGAAGGGAAAGTATGCGAGGAGTGCCTGGGCAAAGGGATGGCTTGGAGAGCAGTGGCTCATGCTTGTTACCGCGGTAGCCGGCCGGCCTCTGCTGCCGTGGCCGCGATGCTGGCAGCGCACCGGGTCCTGCGCACCTGGCAAACAAAGGTGGATGCGTACGTCGCGCTTTCTGAGTTTGCTCGTGGAAAGTTCATATCTGGAGGTTTGCCGCGGCAACGGATGGTTGTGAAGCCCAATTTTGTTCATCCCGACCCGGGAACCTCGCAAACGCAACAACCTGGACGGTATGGACTGTTTGTTGGGCGACTCTCCGAGGAGAAGGGCTTGCGAGGACTGCTGGCGTCGTGGAGACACCTGGCTCGCGCGATTCCCCTTTTCATTCTGGGCGACGGGCCCATGCGGCAGGAACTTGCCACAGAGATTCGCGAGAGCGGTTTAACGCAGGTCACACTTGTTGGAAGCGTCTCGCGTGACGAGGTGTTCCGGTGGATGCGAGGCGCGGCCTTTCTGATCTGTCCGAGTCATTGGTTCGAGGGCTGTCCGTTAGTCATTGTGGAAGCGTTCGCGTGCAGCGTTCCGGTGATTGCCACCGGGCACGGGCCAACCGCAGAGATGGTGGCGCACGGCTGCACCGGTTTGCATGTCGCACCGGGGGATGACGCGGACCTAGCGGCCAAAGTGGAATGGGCGTGGGCGCATCGGGCGGAGATGGAAACTATGCGCCGCGCTGCCAGACGGGAATTTGAGGAGAAGTACACCGCGGAACGGAATTACGGGCAGCTCGTCAGTTTGTACAAGACGTTGATTTTAGGTAAGCCGGTCGGGTCGCAGCAAGCGGTGTTGACTGCCGTCGCCGGTGGTGGCGTGCAATGACGCTTCGCGCCGAAAACTGCCCTTCGACAGCCACGCCGGTCGTATCTTCCCTCCCCGGAAAGACCAGGCGCGAGGCGTTTGGCAATCGAGACGTTCCAGCGCGAAGGCGCTTCTCGGTCCTCGGCGTTGTATTCAACGCAATGCAGATTCCGGATGTGATCCTCCAGATGCGACAGTGGATCGTGCGTCGTGAGACTTGCCGCTACATCGCCGTGACTGGAATGCACGGGATCACAAACGCGAGGCGCAATGCGGAATTCAAGCAAGCCCTCGCCGATGCCAGCCTGGTGGTCGCCGACGGTATGCCGGTGGTTTGGATTGGGCGATTCCGCGGATACCATCTGCCGCGGCGCGTTTATGGCCCGGAGCTGATGCTGCAGTTCTGCGAGGAAACGGCGGTGGCAGGTTATCGACACTACTTTTTGGGAGGCGCGCCGCGAGTACCACAACAACTGGCGGTGTCGCTGCAGAAGTCATGTCCGGGCATTACGATCGTTGGAACGCACTCCCCGCCGTTCCGGCCGTGCACTCCAGAAGAGGATACAGCGATCATCGAAGATATCAACCGGGCTGCCCCTGACGTTTTGTGGATAGGGCTTGGCACACCGAAACAAGAAATGTGGATGCAGCAGCACCGGAATCAACTGCGCGTGCCGGTTGTGATCGGAGTTGGAGCAGCGTTCGATTTTCTGTCGTCCCGGAAAAGGCAAGCGCCGGTATGGATGCGGGAGCGGGGACTCGAGTGGCTTTTCCGGTTGTTGCAGGAACCTCTGCGGCTGTGGAGACGCTATCTTGTCGGTGGTTCTGAGTTTGTTTTTCTGGTTGCGCTGGAGCTACTGGGATGGCGGCGATTTGAGTAATCGCTTTCGGCTCGCCTAAGAAAGCAGGTTCGCGCCGAAACCGCTCTCGCAGACGGTCTGCACCGCTGCATAGCGGCTCTCGGCGTTCAACTGGCGCATGATACGGTGGACATGATTCTTGACGGTGAACTCGGAGAGGTTCAGGTTCGCGGCGATTTCTTTGTTGGTCAGGCCCCTGGCGAGGAAGGCAACAAGCTGTTGTTGCCTGGGGGTAAGGCCGAGTTTCGCGCAGACCCGCTGATTCAATACCAGCGAGCCCTTCAGAGCTTCCCGCGCTACGAACTGAAACAGATGAAGACACAGCCTGGGAGGACATACCGCTTCGCCCTGAGCGACCCGGCGGACGGCCGTGAGCGTTTCTTCGGCGCTCGCGTCGCCCAAGAGGTATCCGCTTATGCCGGCCCTCACGGCCTGCAGGAAGATTTCCGGGTCTTCTTCCATTCCCAGCAGGACAATCTTCATTCCGGGAAGCAAGGGAGAGCGAGTCGGCAACAAAAGTGGGAGGGAAAATTGTTGCGCTGGCATGGTCGGCGACCAGGATGTCGCACCCGGACTCGAGAAATTGTTTCTCGATCGAGGGCATATAGCGATCGACTCCGACGACGCAGAAATCCGGCTGCTTACGCACAATGCCTGCCAGGGCCTCGCGGAGCAGGCGGTTTTCTACCAGCAAGAAAAGTTTCAGAAGGTGAGCCGAGCTAAAATCTTTTGCTGGTTTCATTCAGCGCCAAAACCCTGGTCGGAATCGAAAAAATCGCGTCTTGAGTTTGCCTGCTGAGACCGAAGCGCAACTCACTCGCCGACGGTATGACCTTACGTCTGAGGTTTGTGCGGGTCAATCCACGGAGTGTCAACAGGCTGTCATCTTTGTGTCCAGCGAGTGGATCGGTGATGTAGGCTACCGTAGCGGTCGGGGTGCTCGCGGGCGCGCTATTCCGCTTGCACCGGTTCGAGTTTGGCGAGCTCCTGAACAAGTGCGGAGAAAACGATGGCGGAACAACCGCTGGTAGGCTCCCTGGCGGAAAAAGTGATGGAGAGCATCGAACGCTCCGAACACCTGGTCTCCTTGGTGCCGGCGAACCTCCTGAACTGGCGCCCCGAATTGGGGTCGAAAGCGGCGGAGGCGAATGACCTCGGGCATGTGCTAGGTCACCTCCTGGACTGCCTGGGCGGATTTTGCGCGGCCTTTTATCGCGCATTTCCATCGGAACTTGCCGATTTCCAGGAGCTTCGATCGATGACCGTCAATGAATTTTGTTCGCCCGACGAAGCGCGGCTGAAAATCGGAGTCTTTGCGGCGCAGATTCGACGAGGATTCCAGTGCTGCACCGACGAAAGACTTTCGACGAGAATTCCGACCCTATTCGTTCCAGAGGGACAGACGCTCCTGACCGTTCTCCTGGGCAACCTGGAACACCTGATCAACCACAAGTACCAACTGTTCTTGTACTTGAAGCTGGCGGGACTGCCCGTGGCCAGCCGCGATGTTTACCGATTTCGACGCGTTCCCGGTTTAAGCGATCAAACTACGGTGGAACCCGAGTGAGAGAGCACCGAGCGGGGCGAGCGAGGAAGCTTGACCAGTATCACGGTCCCGGTTTCCGAGGTGCGCTCGATGCTCACCGTTCCGCCATGATCCTGGACGATCTTGCTGACGATGGCCAAGCCGAGACCTGTTCCGTTAGGCTTGCCGGAACTCACAAACGGATCGAACACGTTGTCGCGAATGATGCCGGGAACGCCGGAACCTTCATCGATCACGCGGACCTCAATGGACTCTTTCGCGCCCTGGACGTCGATGGTGACCCTGCTGTCGTCGTCTGCAGTGGCTTCGCACGCATTCAGCACTAAGTTGAAGAAAACGCGCTCGAGTTTCTTGGGGTCAAAAACGCCTTCGGTGCCACTGTGAGCGATGATCGTTATGGTGCGGCCGCGAAACTCGTGCCGGACCTTGACTGCCTCGATGGCGCGACGAATTATCCGATCGAGGTCGCTCGGTTCGGGTGAGATTGCACGCCGCTGATCGGCCAGTTCTCGCAGGGAATCAATAAGATCGGTCATTTGCGTGGACGCGGTCTGGATTTCCTTGTAGATTTCACTTTTGTCGAGCTTGAGCTCATCCGCTTCATACAAGAATTCCGCGTTCGCGACAACCGCGGCTAAATAGTGCCTGAGATCATGAGAAAGTGAACTGGCGGCGCGCCCCAGAGCAGCTATTCGCTCCGTTTCAATCTGGCGTTGCTGCGACGCCAGCAATTCGCCACGCATCTTCGCGAAGGCGGTGCTTAGCTCGGCAACCTCGCTGGTTCCTTCCGGGGTTATCGAATAGGTGTAGTCGCCTCCGGCGAGCGCGCGGACTCCGGCGACGAGGTTGTCGAGAGGTTTGGTGATTTTGCGAGACACAAATCCGAAGAGCAAGGCGCCGAAAATGACCGCGAACGCGCCGAGGATAGAAATCGTGTTGGTGAGCCGGCGCATGAATGCATCGACGGGTGCCAAAGGCATCATGACGAAACAGCGCACCGGCGATGGCAAGGCGCCGTGTAACAGGACCGATGAAAACGCGTAACGATCCGAGGCCAGTGCTACTTCATTGGATTCTGGGCTAGTCTGTGGCCCCCCGCGGCTGATCAATCGTTGCAGCGCGGCTTCGTCCTTGGGAGGAAGGGTGGATGCAATTAGGTCTTTGTCGGTAGCGAGAGCGACCTGATTTTGGGCAACAAGCGCCATCTGCTCCGCAATACTAGAATTAACCTGGTAGCCAATTGCCAGAAAGCCGAGTTCCTTCGACTCGCTGCCCGTTCCCGCAATAATCGGACGGAGAAATACCCAATAGAGGCGGCCATTGTCATACCACCAGGAGGCGTCGTCTCCTTGTTCAATGGAGCGCTTCAAGTCGCGTTGGGCGGCTTCCTGTGGCCAGCCGGGGTTGGTGATGTGTAAAGCGACAATCTGTTTGTCGGGCTTGGCTAGTACGAAAAGATCGCTACCCGCCAACTTCCAAAACGTTGTCGAAGCGTCCTGGATGGTGAGCGCATCGTCGGTGGGCATCATGGCTTCCAGGGGTGGGAGATCGGCCAGCATGGCCGCCGTGCTCGAAAGCTGGCGTTCGCGCTGCCGCTGAACACCCTCAAACGCGCGGACCGAAGCCTCGGTGCCGTTGCGGACCTGACGATCGGTTTCTACGCTGACGGTGTGCCGGATGATAAGCAGGAGTCCACCCGTCAGCCCGCAAATGGTCAGGAGCGTGGCAAGAAAGAGCTGGGTTCGCAGGCGGAGATGCGTCATGGCGCCTCCACGTCCGATCATTGCGACAATGTACCGCCGCTGGAAGCACCGGGGACAAACTTGTAGCCAGCGCCATGGATGGTTAGAAAGTAGCGGGGATTCGCAGAGTCAGGCTCGAGTTTTTGGCGAAGCCGGAGGATGTGATTGTCCACCGTGCGGGTCGACGGATAGTTCTGATAACCCCAAACCTCATTGAGCAACTCGTCTCGCGTAAGCACCCTGCCCGGCGAGGATGCAAAGAATTTCAAGAGTTTGAACTCTTGAGCGGTGAGCGTGACCTGCTTGCCCGCTTGCGTGGCTTCCATACTGGTGAAATCGACGCGGGTGTCGCCGAAAACCAGGACTTCGTGGCTCACGGCTTTTGCCGGGACGCTGGAAATTTGTGGGCTCTTCGAGGCCCCGCGCCGCATGGCGCGCCGGACGCGAGCGAGCAACTCTCTGGGACTGAAAGGCTTGGTGACGTAATCGTCGGCACCGAGCTCCAGCAGGAGCACTTTGTCTTCTACTTCCGCATTGGCGCTCAGCACGACGATGGGAACCGATGCCGCGATGGTCTTGAACTCGCGACACAGCTCCTTGCCGGAAAGTCCCGGTAGCTTCAAGTCCAACAGCACCGCACTAGGTTGCTGCTTTCGGAAGCTCTCGAGTCCCGAGATTCCATCCGAAGCGATTTCGACGTTTAGCGAATCAGCTTCCAGGAGGCGTTGCAGGGTTCTCTGCATTGCGCGGCTGTCTTCCACAACCAAAACGGTATCCATTTTTTTGTCCTTTGAAGGTGTTTTCACATTGCCCTTGAGTTAGTCATCTGACGTCCAAGATTGCGAGTTCGACGGCCTTGCTTGAGTTACTGTGACTTCTGGTCGCTTGTACTCTAATAGTCCGTTCTTAGCGTGTCAGGATCGTAGTCCTGGCCATACTTATTCTTGTGATTCCTTTGTACCTGTTTTACAACCGGGACTGAGATCGTCGAAAGGGTGCGGTTTTCACCCTCGACGACAACCGCCTTCTGCAAGCCTTTCAGCGCCTCGGGCGTCGCGTTCTCATACCACACATGAATCGCGTAATTGCCGGGGGGCACATCTGCGATCGAATAGCGGCCGGTTTTGTCCGAGATACCGAAAAAGCTCGACTCCACCGCCAGGACAACACCCGTCATCCCCGGATGAATATTGCAAAACAGATAGGACGGGCCGATGCGATCGAATTTGACCGACCGCTGCGCTCCAGCCTGATACAGACCCAGATCAAAACGCTTCCCGCGATAAAGCGAAAACACATTGTGAAACCAGGGATCGGCATTCGGGAAGTCCACAACGCTACCCACCGGGACCACTAACAAGTTAGGTTCGAAGCGCTTGTTGTGTTGGACCAAGCGATAGTGTGTTCTTGGAGTGGTCGCGGAGACTCGTTGAACGGTCGTTGTGGGCACAAGCCACACGACAACCTGAGATGCGTCGGCGACGTGATCAGACCCTGTTTGACTCAGCTCTACTTGGCCATTGACGTCGGTCGCTAGCTGGTCGGGGGCGCTCGCTAGCGAAGCGAAATTCGGCGTGGTCGGGAGCGTCAGCCAAAACAGAACGAGAAGGAAAGCAGGTCTCATTTGGGCCTAGAAGAGAAATCCAACTGCCAAGCCAATTTGTCCAGCCGAGTTTGGCGTTCCGGTGATTTCATACGTCCGCAGCCGGCGGTATTCGGCAGAGAACAACAGGTCGGACCGTGGCCTGAAAATGTAATTCGCGAACAGCATTTCGTTTCGCGCCGGCACGGACATTAAGAAGGAATTTGAAAGGGCCGATTCCCGCAATTCGGCGGCGTTTCGATCACCCGCGCCCGCCGCGATGTTAAATTCATTTCGCGCGCTCACTTTGATTTTGAATTGCGACCAACCGCCAATGACGCCGAGACTCGCGAGTTCCGGCGCGGTGACGGTGGCATAGTAAAGAGCGTCAGCGGGTTGCAGCGGGCTCATCGGCAAACCTCCGAAACCGTCGAGACCTCTTCCCGTAAAAAACTGACCCGATAGCTCGGTTCGAGCGAGAAGCGGAATCTTCCAATCCAGTGTTCCCGCCCAACCGGCGACCTCATAGGCGCCGATGAACCTCTGGGGAGAGTACACGCCGGATATTCCGATTACCGCCGGTCGATCCTCAGATTTCGTGCTCGCCGATAGCCTGACGGCGTACGTCGGTTGCCGCGAGTTCTCACTCGGAGACGCGAGTCGCAGGTTTGTGTTTGGGGCGTAATCCGTGTTGGAAGAAGGATCCATAAATCCAGCTTCGACCTTGAACGGCGATAACGCTCCGCTAAATCGTTGCTCTACGCGTATGGTCGGGGTCCACGTCCACAGGTTCCCGGCCGAGGCAAAGCCCGGTACCACCACTGTCATGTAGGTCGTAGGCTGATTGGGCGAGAAGAAAGGGTAATCCAGGCCGGCGACCGCCGAGGTGTTTTTCCAGTCGAACCGGATTCTCGCGAGCCGAACCTCCGCGAGGCCGGAACTTGACGCTCCGTAGCCGGTCGGTATTCCGCCGAAGAAATCCATTTGCACGTCGGCACTGGTACGAGCTCCAAAAAGCTCGGGTCCGAAGCCTGTCAAACCGATAATGGATTGCCTTACCGAAGCCCCCGCGCTCCCGCGGGAATATCCCGGAACTTCTGGAATAGAGATGCTCGGCAAGTCGGCATTATCAACCGAACCAAAGTTTCCGAAGGCGTTGAATAGCGCCATGCCGGAAAGCTTCAAGCGAAATCGGGATCCGCTCTCAACCTTGGTTTGGCGTTGCTCGTCAACTCGGGCGTTCAGGATGTCCCAATCGTCCTGAGAGACTTGGGCTGGTCCACTACGAGATTCCTCGGACTGCTGTTGCGGCGAGTTGGCCTGGGGCGCAGCAACGTCGCCTGCAGACCGATTTTCGGCACTGCTTGGTCCGGGCGCTATCGCATTCATCCGGGTGAGCACTTCCTGGAGCGCCGCACGCAATTCCTGAATTTCTGTTCTGGACTGAGCCAGTTCGACCTGAGTCTGCTCGAGAGATTTCGTCAAGCGGTCGATCTTCGAAGCAATTTCGGGTTGGGTTCCCGGAGGGACCGGGGCCGATTCGGACTGCGCAAAAGCAGCCGGGCTTACCAGTAACACGGCACCCAAAAGGCGATGGCAAACCCGCGAGGCACGGTATAAAGGGGACCTCATGACAAACAAACCTCCTTGCAATTTCTGAAAAGCGTTATCAAACCATCGGATAATGCTGACTTAGCCGCTGTAAATCACCTGGTCGGTGCCGGCGATACCACAACGCGTTGCCTTTCGAGCGAGCGAAGAGCGTATTTCCACCGGATCGCTTCGAGCGGTAATGAGAATAGAGTCTGCGCATGAAACATTGACCGACGCATCGTGTGGCGCCACTGCGATACCCTTACCCTCATTCTAGTCCCAAGGTCGGCAGTTGTGACCCTGCCAATCGATGACCGCCGTCCCAGGGGGAAAATTCTATCTCTTACATAGGAATTCCACGAATTTCGATGGTCAACGAACTCGCGGTGGACGAAAAGTGTCCACTTGGCCCCGTCCAGGTCGGAGATCGCGGTCTTTAGGCCAAATTGCGTCACCCAGGCTTCGATGCGAGGAGGCAGCGACTGTAGACACCAGTCATCCAGTAGTTGGGGAATTCGACGGGGGAAAAGTGTCTTCGTCAAGGAAATAACCAGCCCGAATGCATTTCGAGCCTTCGAGTCAGGTCCCAACCGTTCGATGCTTGCGCGCCATAGATCCGTATTGTCGTAGTGGCGGTCCAGGAAATACCCGATCTCAAATAGCCAGGACACGCGTACCCATGATCCCAGCAAGTGATTGAGTGCATGCATCACCTGGAGGCAAAACATTTGTTCCAGCGGAAGGGCGGGGAACGATAGGCCCTGCAAAGTCTTGCTTTCAATACGGTCCAAGCCGCCCGCAGGTGCATCGATCGATACGCCATGGGAAGTATGACCAAGAGTGGTCAGGAGATCGACCTCCAGATGGCGAGGTGACGCATAGATATCGTCGTTCGGAGAGGGAATATGTCGAAGAGGAGTTGCGAAAGTCACCTCGCCGGCTTCTCGTGTTTCTTCTTGCTGGTAGCCGCAGGATCGTATGGCCTGTTTCGCTCTTTCCAGCGAGTCTTTCGCGACAAGAAAATCGAAGTCAGTTTGATGCCGTAATTCGACGGAACGGCAGAATTCCGGAGTCAACGTGAAGCCCTTGAGAGCGCAAAACTGAGCCTCACTCCGACCGAGCGATCTGACGAGGCGCTCGAATTCACCGAACATCGCAAGAGTCCTCTGACGGTTTGCCTTGGATCGGGACTCGAGTGCGTCGCGAAACGCTTCGGGAACATGACCAAGGGCGTCATGGTCTTGGAGTTGGGCCAACAAATACAGCGCCAGGCCGCTTTGATCCAGCCAGCGCAACAGGTCGCGAAGTTGGGATGCACTGGAGTGGCGAAGGGCACGCAGGCGCGAAAACTCAGGAGCAGGACCTAGCGCGGACAGAACGAGCATCCGAAGACTGCGGTTACGCATTACAACCGCCTTCAAACGGGAGTTCTGTGCTGCGCGCCATGGGTGGCGCTTTAAGTTTGGGTGTGACGAACTCCGTCAAGCGGATCAGCGACGGGAGGATGGATTCCTGAAAAAGGCGCGCGTCTACATCGCGTCCAATGAACGCCAGGATCTCGCCGCGTTCCCGGTCAGCTCCCATCAAGCACGCGGGGCCCATCGAGTAAACAATCAAGCTTCCAGCCATAACGATCGATGCTTCCGTGGTCATGCCCCGAACGTCTACATCACGAACTATCTTCCACAAACAGGACAGTGAAGACGGTTCCCGGACGGCGAGCGGAGACAACGAGGAAAGAAAACTCAAGTCGTTCGTTTCCAGCAAAACGTTTGCGAACTTCAGGTAGATCTGCGCTTTCAAGGGAGTCGGAGCGAAACGCCGCAATAAATCCAACGGGTCTCTATGCGAAGCAGGCTTGGGCGTAAACACTTCAGTTCCTCTCGCAGAATAAAGAAATGGCGTCAGCTGTGACCTGCGGTGACTCCCCGGTTCGTACACGCCACGCTTTGCAGTTCGCAATGGATCGAATCATCACAGAACGCGCGCTCGCCGCGTCCGGGACTTGGTCAGGGAGCCTCTCGGCGCCGTTCTCAAAGAATGCCTGAGCGTCATCCGCGCTGTAAGCGGAAAAATCGCAACCCGGCGCGGAAGTGCGTTCGAGAAACATCAGCCAATGAGGGCTCGAACGCAACGCTGTAGCGTCTTGGCACAATGCTTTCGGCTCGATTTCAAAAGCAAGCTCACCGTTGAACCACATTTTCGGAGTTCGTCCACCGAGCTCGGGAAAATATTGAATGGCATCTGGCAGCAACTTTACGGGCGCGCTCGTTCCGTGCGCGACCAAGGCGTCGGCTTCCTTAGATACATAGGTCCAATCATCCGAAATGAGCGAGAAGCCACACCGCGTCAGAGCTACCGAAAGCGTGGATTTTCCTGCTCCTGAAACGCCCGCAATCAGCAGACCCTTTCCGCTCCGGTCAAGGCACGCGGTGTGCACTGGTACGGTACCCACGGTGGTTCCCATCACTCCAACGGTGATCGGCAGCCAGTGCGAATTCCAGAATGCCGCGTCGGTTGCCGAGGCTTGCGAGACAGCGCCCACAACGTGTTTGCGCAACAGGTCGAATACAAAAACCTCGTAAGCTCCAATGGTTGCGAAAACCAGGTGATGAAGTCCGCGAAAGTGCGTCTGGGTCAACACGTCGCGATGAGAAGGCAGCGATGCGTCGAGAAGCACATTCATTTCGAACGTACGCTCGCTTCGAGGCCGGTCAGGGCAGCGCCAACGGCTCACCGACGCGAGAATTCGTTCTGAATTCGTCGCGAAGGCGCAGTGCGCACCTGCAATCAACAGGTCGGAGTGCAACGGCAGCGCAGTTCGATTAATAAGGTGCAACTTAGTCATGTCGTGCTCGACTTTAGCGCGAAAACGGGAAGTATGAACGCAGCTAGCGAACAAATGACAGCCCGGTGACATGGTCGTGACACGCCTCTGGAGCCCAAACCGTAATTTCAAAACGTCAGAAGGATACGGAACGCACGAATGTCGAAGAAGGTTGTGTTTTTCTTTCCGTCGTTCGCCAGCAGTGACGCGACGGCGCCCTTGGGCCTGCTGGCCGTCGCCACGCCGCTGTTGCGCGCCGGATATTCCATCCGCCTGATCGACTCCACGATCACCCCAAATTATAAAAAGCGCGTCTTGGAAGAAGTGAAAGATGCCATCTGCCTCGGCATTTCCCTGGTGACCGGCCCGATGATTCGGGAGACCGTCGAGATTGCACGCGCGGTGAAAGCCTGGAATCCTGATTTCCCCGTGATCCTGGGGGGCTGGCATCCTTCGTTGCTCCCCAAACAGACCCTGGAAGCCGGTTACATCGACATCGTTGTCAAAGGGCAGGGAGAGGATTCGCTCTTAGACGTGGTGCAGCACCTGGAACATCGCTCGCCTCTCGATCTGGTTCCGGGCATCGGCTTCAAGCGCGACGGCAAATTGTTTTTCACCACCGAGCGACCTCTCCGGCCGATCGTTGAGTCTCCGCCAAAGGCCTACCACATCGCGGACTTCGACGCGTACGAGCGCGTTTGCGGCCGCCGTTGGGCGATGTACATCTCCAGCCTGGCTTGCCCTTATAACTGCTCTTATTGCACCAATGCCGGCGTTTACGGGCGCAAATGGAACGCGCTTTCCGCCGATCAATTCGTGGAAGAGACTGTTGATCTCACGCGCCGCTACGGTCTCGAGCTGTTGTGGGTCGTCGACGACAATTTTCTCGTCGATCTCGATCGCGCCCGCTTGATCGCCGACGGTTTGGTCACCGCCGGAGCCAACTTCCGCTGGAGCATTCAGGCCACCACGAACCTCACCTCGCGCCTGAGCGTCGAAGACCTAAAGCTGCTTCGCCGCGCCGGCCTCCAGCAGATCTGCCACGGCGCCGAGTCCGGTTCGCAGAAAATGCTGAAGCTGATGAACAAAGGCTTCCAGAATTTCGAAACGATCTACGAAACCGCCCGTCGCTGCCTCGCGGCTGACATTCGCCCTTCGTTTAACATCATTTTCGCCTACCCAGGCGAAGGGCCGGTCGAGCGGCGCCAGACCATCGATTTCATCATGGACATGTGCCGCCGCCATCCAGGCGCGGAATTCTGGACCAACATCTTCACGCCCTATCCTGGCGCGCCGGTCATGCAACGCGCCGAGGAATATGGAATCGAAGTGCCCACCTCTTTCGAGGGTTGGGCGGATTTCTTTCCTCGGTACACCACGCTCCCCTGGCTGCGAGGTGGCGAGCATCGCCGTCTCCAGGTCATGCGCGATTACCTGAGGCTGGCGTTCGATCGCATTCCCATCAGCGCGGATATCCGCAGCCGCTCCACACGGCTCATCCAGAAGTCCTTTTCGTTTCCGGCTCGCTGGCGGCTCGACCACGATGTGTACGCAGTTCCCGTCGAACTGTGGCTCAACGAGAAACTGAAGCGTAAGACGACGGCCGCGAAGCCGGCCGTGGATGCGAAACGTCTCGAGCCCGCAACTTCGGGTGCCGCTTGTTAGCCAAGCGCAAAGTGGTCCTGTTTTATCCCGCCTACGATGGCCCTCCCCTGAGTGCGCCACTTTGCCTTCTTAGTTTGGCTTCGCCCCTGCTGGCGGCGGGATTCGAAGTCACCATCATTGACGCGGCCATTGCTCCAGACTGGGAAGCCCGCGTCTTGCGCGAAGTTCAAGACGCGCTGTGCTTGGGCGTCTCTGTGCTCACCGGTCCGATGATCCGCGGCGCAGTGCGCATTGCCAAGCTGGTGAAGCAAACCCGGCCTGGCTGTCCCGTGATTTTCGGTGGCTGGCATCCAAGTTTGGTCCCCGGACAGACGCTGAATGAACGCTACGTGGATGCTGTCGTTCGCGGACAAGGCGAGCTCACTCTTCTGGAAATTGCGCAGCGGCTCGCGGACGGTAAAGCCTTTAATGACATTGCAGGCGTTTCCTCCAAGCCTTTCGGTTTGACCCAGCATTCTCCGGAGCGGCGCACCGCCTTGCTTGACGATCTTCCTATGGCCGCCTTCCACTTGACGGACTTCGATGCCTACGAGCGCCTGTGTGGAGTCAGAAAACTCGCCTACGCGACCAGCGTCGGCTGTCCCTACGCGTGCAACTACTGCACCGACATGGTCTTTTACAAACGCAAGTTCAACGCCCTCGCCGCCGAGCGCGTGATAAGTGAAGTCACCGATCTTGTGGAACGCTACAGGATCGAAGAAGTCGCCATGCTCGATTCGAATCTTCCCGTCGATTGGCGCCGGGCGGTGGAAATTGCGCGGGGGTTTCTCGATTCCAAGCTTCGCTTCAACTGGACCTTCCAGGCCTCCACCGATTTCCTTTGTCGTATGAGCGACGACGAGGTCCGCATGCTGGGCGAGAGCGGCGTTTCGCACATGGGCTTCGGAACCGAGTCCACTTCCGCTGATGTTCTCAAGCTCATGAACAAACGGCACCAGCACCTCAACGAAATGTATGAGACCGCGCGAAAGGCGGCCCTCGGCGGCATTCACGTCACCTTCAATCTCATTTTCGGGTATCCCGGCGAGACCGAAGCCAACCGCGTCGAAACCTTGCGTACCATGAGCGACATCGCCCGCCAATTCTGGAACGTGAGCTTCTCTCCCAATATTTTCACGCCGTATCCGGGCATTCCCATTTGGTCCCAACTCCGCGAATTGGGCTTGCGCGAGCCGCAATCTTTGCAGGAATGGGTCGATCTTCCCTTGGGCAAGAGCGTTTTGCCCTGGCTCCAGGGAGAGGAACTCGCGCGCTTGCGCAAAATGCTCGAATTCTTCTTGCTCAACAATCAACTCCGCAAAGCCACCAGGAACTATCCGAGCTTGCGACAGGGACTTCGGCGCGCGCTGGGCGCTCCGTTGCGATGGCGCATTCGTGCGAACAAATATTCGTTTCCGTGGGAGCTTTGGGTGGCACGTTCCTTCGAGCGCATCGTGACCCGCCGATCCCTGCTCACTGGTCAACCGCTCAGCACGGAGGTCAGCGAGTTATGCTGAGCAAGCCTTCAACGCGAACCGCTTTTATAGGAAACTCCCGTGGCTGATGTCCTGCTGACCCATTCCTACCACTTGCCCTACGACCGCAAGCAAGTGCGGAAAATGCAGCCCTATCCACCTCTCGGAACTTTGTATGCCGCCAGCGTCCTGCGCCAGCATGGAATTTCCGTCGCCGTTTTCGATTCCATGCTCGAGGAACCGGAGTCTGGTTTTCGCCACGCCCTCCGCCGCAACAACCCCAATATCGTCGCGATCTATGAAGACGATTTCAACTTCCTTACCAAGATGTGTCTCACGCGCATGCGCGAAGTCGCCTTCTCCATGATCGACGAAGCCCGCCAGGCGGGCGCCCGCGTGATCGTGCACGGCTCGGACGCTACCGATCATGCGATCGACTATCTGCGCCATGGATGCGAATTTGTCCTGGTCGGCGAAGCCGAGCACAGCTTGCTTCAAGTCGTGAACGCCATTCGCAACGGAGGCGATGGCCGCCAGGTACCGGGAGTGGCCACGTTGCAGCGCGTGGGCACGAACGAAGTGTTTGAAAAGCGCACGCCCGCGCCGGCTCGTCCGTTTGCCGGCTTCCCGCTGCCCGCCCGCGATTTGATCGATATTCGAAAATACCGCGAAGCCTGGCGTGCCGCCCACGGGACATTTTCGCTCAATCTGATCGCTAGCCGGGGATGCCCGTTCCGATGCAACTGGTGCGCCAAGCCGATCTTCGGAGACAACTTCCATGCGCGTCCCGCCGCAGAAGTCGCGGAGGAAATGCGCTTCCTCAAGGAGATCTACGGCGCGCAGCATCTCTGGTTCGCTGATGATATTTTCGCTCTCAACCGCCATTGGACTCAGCAGCTTGCCCTGGAAGTAAAAAAGAGAGACGCCGCAGTTCCATTCAAGATTCAAGCCCGTGCCGACCTGCTTACGCCGGAAACCGTTCAATCGCTGCAGCGCGCCGGATGCGCCGAAGTCTGGATGGGAGTGGAGTCCGGTTCGCAAAAGATCCTGGATGCGATGGACAAAGGTCTGCAAGTTGAAGAAGTCGTCTCTGCGCGCCAGAACTTGCACCGCGAAGGTATCCGCGCTTGCTATTTCCTCCAATTCGGATATCCGGGCGAAACCTGGGAAGATATCCAGAAGACCGTTGCGTTGGTCCGCGAAACCCGGCCCGATGATATCGGAGTATCGTTCTCTTATCCCCTGCCGAACACCCGCTTCTACGAACGCGTGCGCCAGCAGCTCGGGCCAAAACAAAACTGGGCCGATAGCGACGATCTGTGCGTAATGTTCAAAGGCGCCTACACCGATGTCTTCTATCGTGCCATGCGCGATGCACTGCATGCCGAGGTGGACTCCCCGCGGATCGACTCGGACGCTCAACAACTTATCGAGCTCCAAAGGCTCTGGGATCGCGTAGCGCTTCTCGAACCGATCAGCCGCAATTCGGACGCGACCGAACTCGCCGAGGACGAAGATTCCGGCGCCCTCTGCAACTCACCAAAGCGGCCACAGCTTATCGCTGTTCACGGGCTCGTAGACTCCGCGCGGAGCGTTTGAGATGCCCGATCTTCTCCTGACTCACGGATATTTTCTCTTCGATGATCCAAAAGAATTGAAGATCATGAAGCCCTACGTGCCGCTAGGCATCCTCTATATTTGTTCGCACCTGCGAAGCAAAGGATACGACGTCGAGGTTTTTGACACCACCTTCTCCAGCCTTCAGGATCTGACGCGACATTTGCAGACCGAGAGCCCTTCTGTCTTGGGTGTATATGCGAATTTGATGACTCGCAAAAAGGTCGTCGACATTGTACGCATCGCCCACGAAGCCGGCTGGAGGACCATCGTCGGCGGTCCGGAACCCGGCGCCTACGTTCGCGAATATCTCGAGTCCGGAGCCGATGTCGTCGTCCTGGGCGAGGGCGAGATCACCATGGAAGAGCTGCTCCCCGCTTTGCGCCAAGATTCAGATTCAGCCCTGGCGAGCGTTAACGGCATCGCCTTTCTCAGCGAAGACGGGCAACTCCGCCAAACTTCTCCGCGCACGCAAATTTCCGACCTCGACGCCCAGCCGTGGCCCGCAAGAGACGCCATTGACGTGAATCGCTACGTCCGGACCTGGCGCGACGCTCACGGCCAAGGGTCGCTCTCCTTCATCACCGCCCGCGGCTGTCCCTACCGTTGCAAATGGTGCAGTCACCAGGTTTTCGGCATGACACACCGCCGTCGCAAGCCTCTCGCGGTGGTCGACGAAGTCGAGTGGCTGCTCTCGACCTATCACCCCGATATGGTTTGGATTGCCGACGACGTGTTCACCATTCACCACGGCTGGCTGCGTCAGTACAGCGCGGAAATGCGCCGTCGCGGTCTGCGCATCCCCTTCGAGTGCATTTCCAGGGCCGACCGCCTGAACGACGAAGTCGTCGATTTGCTCGGGGAACTTGGCTGCTTCCGCGTTTGGATCGGCTCCGAAAGCGGTTCGCAACGCATCCTCGATTCGATGGATCGCGGCGTCACCGTCGGACAAGTACAGTCCGCGATTGCCGCCTGCAAAACGCACAGCATCCAGACCGGCATGTTCTTGATGTGGGGCTACGAAGGCGAACAGATCCAAGACATCGAAGCGACCATCGAGCACGTCAAGCGCTCCGACCCGGATATTTTCTTCACCACGATTGCCTACCCGATCAAAGGCACCCCCTATTACAAGAGCGTTGCGGATTCGCTCGTTCAGCTGAAGCCCTGGGCCGAAACCTCAGATCGTGAAATCGTCATGACGGGGCGTCGTCCAGCACGATTCTACGAATGCGCCGACCGCCTCCTCCGCGATGAAGTTCAGCTCGCGCGTCTGCAGCGTGGCGAAATGAAAAACGCCGCCGAAGCCGAGCTGCGGTCGCGCATTCAAGCCGCACGCGAAAGCTTGTACACCTCCATCAACGCGGTGGAAGCATGATTCCAGTGGCCTCAGCTCGCTGAACACGGCGCGTCTGCCGCTTTCGATCGCATGGCGGACACCTACGACGTCACCTTCACGGCATCTTCGATCGGACGAGCGCAGCGTAATGTCGTCTGGAATTCACTGAAGAAAGCGTTTCACCCAGGCCATCGTGTTCTCGATCTGAACTGTGGCACCGGCGAGGACGCCTTGTTCTTGGCCAATCGTGGAATTTCCGTGCTCGGCTGCGACGCTTCGGTTCGCATGATCGAAATCGCCCAACGCCGCAAGTCCCTCGAAGCTCCAAACGCGTCTCTGCAATTCCGTCTGCTGAAGAACGAAGACGTCGATACTCTCTCGCCGAACGCCTTGTTCGACGGTGTGCTGTCGAATTTCTCCGGCCTGAATTGCGTTGCTAACACGTCGCACGTGGCCCGGAAACTTACTCAACTTCTGAAACCCGGCGCCGTGGCAGTAATCTGCATCTCCACCCGCGTTTGTCTGTGGGAAATAGCTTGGCATGGCGTCCGAGCCAATTTCTCGAAAGCGTTCCGGCGTCTCCGTGGCAGCGCCCTGGCCCGGCTGAACGAAATCACCGTGCCCGTTTGGTACCCGACAATTGCCGGCATGCGCGAATCATTCTCGCCGTGGTTCCGCCTGCGCTCTACTCGCGCCGTCGGCTTATTCGTGCCGCCGTCGTATGTGGAATCCTGGGCCTGCAAGCACGCCAGCGTCCTGGCGTTCCTGGAAGCGATGGACAGGGTATTTTCCGCGTGGCCGGTTCTTCGCGCCGTCGGCGATCATGTTTTATTGGAATTTGAGCGTACCAGCCAATTCCCGTAAGTCAGTCTGCGCGGCAAACACGAGGGCCACGCAGTTTGCGTCCACGAAAAATACAAGTTGAGGATCCCATGATTATTCTGTACAACCCGCGCTCCACAAGGCCTCGCAACAGGCGTTTGCCGCTCTCTGTTCTGGCCCTCGGTGCAGTCCTCGAGGGCAAGGAAGACTACGAAATCGTCGATGGAAACCTGGACGACAATCCCACCGATACGATTCTGCGGTTGCTGCAGCGACACGAAATCGAGATGCTGGGCGTAACGGTCATGCCCGGCCCCCAGATGGCCGCCGCTGTCGAAAGTTGCATCGAAATTCGGCGCCTCCATCCCAAGGTTCCGATTGTTTGGGGCGGCTATTTCCCCTCGATCTATAGCGACGCAACGCTGAACGCAAAGTATGTTGACTATGCCGTGCGCGGCCAGGGCGAAGACACACTGCTCGAACTACTGGAAGCTCTCCGTGGCAAAAGAAAGTTTGAAACAATCGCCGGCCTCTCCTTCAAGGATATCTTCGGTCTTCACCGGCACAACCCGGAGCGACCCATGAAAGGCCCGGACGCATTCCCTTGGACTCCTTTCCACAAGCTTCCGGTGGAAAAATACCTGCGCCCTTCCTTTTTCGGGAAGCGCACCGCAGTTCACCACGCCAGTATCGGCTGCCCCTTCCGTTGCAGTTTCTGCGGAATCCACGCGGCTTACGGCAATCGCGAACGAATGGAAAATCCGCAACGCACGGAAGCCGTCTTGCGCCACCTGGTCACGCAATACGGCGCGGATTCGGTTCAGTTCTACGACATGAACTTCTTCCTCCGCGAAGACCACGCCATGGAACTCTGCGAGCGCATCACCCCACTCAACCTACAGTGGTGGTGCGAAGCCCGCATCGACATCGTCAATAAATATTCCGACGCGGCGCTCACCGCCATCCGCCGCGCAGGTTGCACCATGATTTTCTTCGGCGCCGAGTCCGGCTCGGACTGGGTCCTGAAGGAAATGGAAAAGGACATTACCACCGAGGAAACTCTGAACCTCGCCAAACGCATCCGCCAGTTCAACATAATCCCGGAATTTTCCTTCGTCATCGGCAATCCGCGAGATCCGGAACGCGACACCCGCGAAACGCTCGGCTTCATCCGCACGATCAAGCGCATCAACCCGCAATCGGAAATCATCATGTACCACTACACGCCGGTTCCCCAGCGCACCGCGATGTACGGCAACATCGATAACCAGATCGCGTTCCCCACCACCCCCGACGAATGGGCTTCGAAGCGCTGGATGGACTACACGCTGCGCATCAATCCGAACACGCCGTGGCTCGCCCGCAAAACAAAGGACCTCATCGACAACTTTGAAACCGTGGTTAGTTCGCGCTGGCCTACGGTGCAAGACATACGCGCTCCCCGCTGGAGCCGCGCTCTGCTCAAGACTCTCAGCGCGTGGCGCTATTCCGCGCGTATCTACGCCTATCCAAAGGAACTCCGTTGGGCGCACCAATTCATCAATCTCCGCAAACCCAAGGCCGAGAGCCTTTAGTCCGCGCGGACGTCGGAATTTCTGGTCCGCCTTCCGCTTCGGCGCTCTCTCCAAAGGACGGTTACCGCTTGGTTTCGTCCGTTTACGACGCCGAGCCCAATCCGATGCTTTCTCTCGAGCAGCGCTTCCTCGAGCAGCTCCTGCCTCCGATCGAAGGCCTGGACGTCGTGGACCTTGGTTGTGGCACGGGCCGCTGGCTCGCCAAGCTGGCCGGGAAATCACCTCGAATTCTGGTTGGCGTGGATTTTTCTCCCGAAATGTTGTCTCAAGCAAAGTTAAGGCTCGGCAACTCTGCCAACCTGGTGCTGGCAGATTGCATCGACCTCCCGTTTCCACGGTCTTCAGCGGACATGATCTTTTGCTCCTTGCTCGCAAGCTACCTGCCAGACCTCGCTCGCTTTGCCCAACAGGTCCGACGACTCTTGCGTCCATGCGGATCGCTTTTCCTCTCCGATCTCCATCCGGCGACCACCGCTGCACTCGGCTGGCGCCGCGGATTCCGTGTCGACCGATCCTTTGTGGACATTGCAACGTATTCGAGGCCAATCAGAGAAGTACTTCGTTCCTTCGAAGCGCTCGGCATGGAAACCGAAGCCCTACTCGAACCAAACTTCGGCGATCCAGAACTTGAGATCTTCAAACAAACGGGGAAGACCGATGCCTTTAAAGCTGCCGCCGCGCTACCTGCGATCTATATCGCGCATCTCCGCCTCAAGCGCCATCGGCCCAACTCGCGAAGACAATGCCCCGGGAACGCCAGCCTCCCGATAGGCGCTCCCGAAACAAAGCCCTCAGCGACCCTTATCCTCGTCCAAGGCGCTAACGTAGCTTTGGGCCCTTACGAAAGCACCCAAGCAAATCTCACCATCGAAGAAGGTCGCATCGCTTCCCTTAAACCAAGTGCTGCAATCTCATTTCATCGCGCGAAATCCAGCAAACGCAGCCTCGATCTGAGCGGTTTCCTGATACTCCCCGGCCTTGTGAACGCCCACGATCATCTGGAATTTGCGTTGTTCCCCCGCCTTGGCAAAGGCGGATACCGCAACTTCGTCGAGTGGGCCGATGACATTCATCGTCCCGACGCCTCGCCCCTCCGCGAGCATTGTGCCGTTCCCAAAGACGTGCGCCTGTGGTGGGGCGGAATCCGCAATCTCCTCTGCGGCGTAACCACTGTTTGTCATCACAATCCCTACGTCAAAGAAGTCTTCGACAATCACTTCGCCGTTCGAGTTCAGCGCGACTTCTCCTGGGCCCACTCCATTCACCTCGACAACGACATGGCGCAGAAGCAAAAGTCAGCTCCGCCAGATCAGCCCTTCATCCTCCACCTCGCCGAAGGCATCGATCCGCACAGCGCAGGTGAAATATTCCGGCTCGCCGAACAAGATGCTCTCACCGACCGCACCGTCGTCGTCCACGGCCTCGCTCTCGACGAATGCGGATTCTCCCTCCTGCGGTCCGCTGGCGCCGCGCTTGTCTGGTGCCCAACGTCCAACGTGTTCCTGTTTGGCCGCACCCATGATCGTAGGATTCTGGCAACTCTTCCGCGTCTCGCTCTAGGCAGCGATTCGCCTCTGACCGCCGCAGGCGACCTCTTGGACGAAATTCGTTTCGCCGCCGAAACCGTCGGCCTGCCCGTCGAGCAGCTCTATTCCCTGGTCACCACTCGCGCCGCGCGAGTTCTACGACTCAATTCCGGCGAAGGCACCCTGCGCGTCAGCGCGCTGGCCGATTTCATCGCCGCCCGGGACACCGGCCAATCGCCCGCCCGCAGGCTCGCCTCGCTCGATTACCGCGACGTGGAGCTCGTCGTTGTCGGCGGCCACGTTCAGTTGGCATCTCGCGAATTGTTTAGCCGTCTCCCAAGGCTGGTCACAACGGGTTTGCGTCCCCTCGAGATCGAAGGCGAGGTTCGCTGGATTCGCGCGCCGTTAAGCCGTCTTTTCGACCAAGCACGAAAGCACCTCCCCGGCGAAATCAAGCTGGGCGGAAGAAGGGTCCGCCATGCCCTCCCGGTTTGAATTGGTCACCATCGGCGCGTCCGCCCGCGACACCGAGCAGCACCGCATAACTCAACTTCCGGTCCTCGTTCTGCACGCGCACACCTCTTGCAACTGCCGGTGCGTGATGTGCGACATCTGGAAAACCAACGACTCTCACTCCTTGCGCCCTGCGGATCTGCAGCCCCACCTCGAATCCATCCGTCGCCTCGGAGTCCGTTGGGTCGTTTTTTCAGGCGGAGAGCCGCTGCTCAACCGCGAATGGCCGCAGCTCTGCCAGATGCTTCGGCAAGGGCAGATTCGTCTGACACTGTTGACGACAGGTTTGCTGCTCGGCAAACACGCATCGGAAGTCGCCGAATCGTTCGACGACGTCATCGTCTCCCTCGACGGTCCCGAGCGAATTCACAACGCCATCCGCCGCGTCGACAAAGCCTTCGCTCTCTTACGCTCGGGTGTAGACGTCGTTAGGCAGCAGCGCCCGTCCATTACGGTCACCGGCCGCACCACCGTGCAAAAAGCGAACCACGCGCATCTCTGCGAAACGCTACACGCCGCAAAGCAACTGAATTTAAACGGGATTTCTTTCTTGGCAGCTGATCTCACGTCCGAAGCCTTCAATCGTCCCCAGGCCTGGTCCGCCGATCGTCAGAGCGAAGTGGCCCTTTCAGTGGATCAAGTGGACGTTCTCGCGAGCGAAATCGAGTCGCTCATCGCCAAGCACGCAGACGACTTCGACTCCGGCTACATTGCGGAATCGCCCGTCAAGCTTCGCCGCATCGCCACGCATTTCCGCGCTCACCTCGGTCTCGACCACACCGAGTCTCCCCGCTGCAACGCGCCGTGGAGGTCTGCAGTGATCGAAGCCGACGGCGCCGTCCGCCCCTGCTTCTTTCACCGTCCCATCGGCAACGCGCACCGCCAATCGCTGGAAGACGTCGTCAACGGCGAGGACGCTCTGGCCTTCCGCGCAACGTTGGACATTCCCAACAATCCAGTCTGCAAACGCTGCGTCTGCTCTCTCAACTATCGCTTTTGAGTGTTGTCCCGCGTCGCAGGTTCGCTGTCGTCTCCGCTGTAGATCGCCGGCTCGCCGAGGCTTCCCGCAGTAGGCAAGTGCCGTATAAAGAGGACCGTTGCCCAGATCTCTTCATCGGTCAAAATCCCCTTGGACGCAGGCATGCCGGAAGGGAAGATGCCATTGTCAATCACCCACTTTAGTTGCCCGTCGGTGTATGACTGCACATTCGCGGACGCAAGCGACGGCACCGGCGGAGCCATGTTCTCCGCAAAGGGCACGCCCGTATTCTGCCCGTCCAGGCCGTGGCACGCGATACAGTAATGTGAAAAGTTCGCCTTGCCGTCGGCGATGTTTTCAGGCGTAGCCGGCAGCGGGTTCTTCGCGTCTTTATTCCTCACAAATACCCAGTGCTTCGCGCGCGTCACCGCCGCCGTCTCCCATTTTCCCCGCGGCGTGGCCTTGCAGCCGGCTCCCACAAACGCAAATGCGAGCAGCGCAGCCGCTGCCGCGCCTGTTCGGACACGCCCACCGTTCATTCGACCACGTGCACCGTAAAAGTCATCGAACCATGCCCCTTGCCGCAGAAATGCGCGCACTTACCCTGAAATGTGCCGGCCGATTCCGGCGTCAGCGTCAGATCCTCCGGCTGGCCCTTCTTGATTTGAGTTGTTCGAATACCCAACGCCTCGATCACCAGCCCGTGGGTAACATCCATCGACCGCACCGTAATCGTGACCGGATCGCCTTTCTTCACCGTGATTTCGTTCGGCGAAAACGAAAATCGGCTCGCCACAATCTCGATGTGTTTTGTATTGTCCGTTGGCATCTTTGGCTGGCCGCCAACCACCACCGCAGTCAAGGCCAACACGCCGGCAGTAATCGCCGCAATTCTCACGCTCGAATTCATTCCCGTACTCCCGTTTTTGTGGGTTTCGACCTAACGCCGCACTTTCGCGGACGACGTATTGGTCGGCAGTGCCTGATGCTCATATTTCGCGCCCCAAACTGCTATTGCGTTCCTCGTCCATCGTCGACAGGCAACGACAAGTGTGGTGGATGGCAAACGGGGATATGTCACACGCAAGTTAAATTGGAGTCACCAGTGAATATGCATTTAAGTACGTTGATGCAGAAGACGCGAAGGAGTAGAACTCTACGGTAGTGCATCCACCAAGCGAAGCTTCTTGGAACCCAACCAGGTCCGCAGCAACGGAACCTTCATCGCCACCGGAACAGCGAGGTGTGCATCCGCCCTTGCGAATCCAGCGCCACGAAAGGGGCTTCACTGCTTTGATCCTGGCCGGCATGGCGTTCTACCTGTACATCAACCTCTTCGTTTTTCTCCATGTCCCCGTGCTCCAGGGCGACGATCAGGTGTTTTTCTGGACCAATGCCCAGCGCATGTTGCTCGGCGAGCGGGCCTATCTCGATTTCTTTCAATACACTCCTCCGGGCACCGATCTCCTGTTTCTTGCGGTGTTCAAGTTGCTCGGACTCCATATCTGGGCTCTGAACTTGACTGTTCTTGCGCTGGGCACCGCTCTGTGCTGGATATGTTTTCGCGTCGGCAGTCAAGTCATGGAACGCGGTCAAGCGTTGTTGGCCACATTGTTGTATCTGGTTCTCATTTTCAGCAAACCGCTCAACGCCACGCACCACTGGTTCAGCGTTCTGACGGTTATGTGCGCGACACTCGTCTTGATGCGTGAGAGCAGTCGCCCCAGGATTGCGGGATGCGGAGGGCTGCTCGGCTTGGCGTCGTTCTTTACGCAGACCCACGGCGCGGCTGCTGCGCTCGGTCTTTCGGTGTTCTTGATTTGGGAGCAGCGTTGTGCGAAAAGCGGCTGGCGAAAGAGCCTTGGCGGTCCGGGGCTGCTGCTTCTAGGTTTTATCGTGTCGGTGCTCGTGCTCAACGCCTATTTCATGGCCACCGTAGGAGCGCAGCGGTTGTGGTATGAGCAGGTCGTCTACGTCTGGCGATACGCCCCCCGCGTGTCAGGTATTGCCAACCTCGGATTGCCGGAGTTCTTGACGTGGCGCGCTTTGCCGCTGGCGGCTCAGCAGATATTCGTCTATCTCTTGCTCCCGGTAATTTACGTCTTGGCTCTGCTGCGATCCCGGTTCGAACCGCGCGACTCGACGTCCAATCGTCGCGGGGCGCTGTTGCTCTGCCTGGTAGGAATATTCTTGCTCGCCGAGGTGGCGATTAGCCCGAATTGGCTGCGCATCTATGCCGTATCGATGCCGGGGATCGTTCTTTTGCTATGGCTCGTCGGCCACGCCGCCAGGTATCGGCGTCCGATCATCGCGGTGTTGTATTGCGGAGTTGCTTGCCTGGCGCTGCGCCAGACCTGGGCAAGGCATCACCAGCAATATGTCGTCTGTGATCTGCCTGCGGGTCGCGCCGCGGCTGATCCGCAGACTTGTGAAGAACTGCTGTGGATCACGAAACGCGTGGAGCCTGGGAGTTTTTTCTTTCAAGCTGCATGGCCTGGTATGTATGTCCCACTCGGCTTGCGCAATCCGTTGTTCCTGGATGCCGTTGGGCCTAATGAACAGACTCGTCCAGAAGACGTTGACCTGGCGATTCGACAGTTGCGAGAAAGGGAAGTGCGATACGTTCTTTGGTCAAAACGCCTCGACAGCCAAGACTCTGGCCGCCGCAGCGCGAATGCACTCGCACCCCTGAAAGTCTATCTGTTCCATCGATATGAACTCGTACAAGTATTTCCTAGCGCAGACGAATTATGGGAGCGGAAATAGGGCTGCCACTCAGCGCTGGCGCGGTCAAACCTGTCCTGCACAATCGTGACCCTGATTTGACTTGAGCATGACAAGTCACTTCTAGCTTCTCTCTATCCTGTGATCGTCCGCGCTGGTTAAAGCGGCCGACGGACCTATCACTGAGCCGGTACGGAGTTCCACGAAACGCTCGGAATTCTCTGCCGGCTCGCGAGGAGCCGATGTTTCCAAGAAGCTTATTTACGTTGTTGGTGACTTTGTCCGCTGCCTTGGCGATCTCCGCTCAATCTTCTACTCCAATCATCTCGGGTGGAGTTCAGTTTTTGAGCACGACTTCGGGCGGAGCTACGGTCTTCCAGCCCGTCATCTCGCCGGTGGTAACAATTCCGTTTGGAGATCACTGGCTAATTGAATCCAGGGGAACATTCGACGAGTTTGTCTCCCGCGAAGACGGCGCTACGGGCCCCTACCACTCCCTGACATTCTCGAGTGTCGACTACCTCCAATTGGACTACGTCGCCAATTCTCACCTGACCATCGTGGTCGGCGATTTTTTGACTCCATTCGGTATCTACAACGAGCGAATCGCTCCCATTTGGATCCACAATCTCTCGGATGCCCCACTGATCGCCGGCATTGGCACTCGCACTTCCGGTTCCAGCGAAGGTGGCATGCTCAGAGGCGTCGCCGTTTCTCGCAAGAACTGGCAACTCAATTACGTCGCCTATTTCTCGGCGCTTGTGACCGCCCGCCAGTTCAACGCTGGACGGTCCACAGGCGGTCGCGTCGGTACCTTCATTCCGGGCCAGCGCCTGGAAATCGGCGTGTCGTATCAGCGATTCTTGCAGGACGTTCACTTGAACTCGTGGGGCACGTATCTCGTTTGGCAGCCTAGCAGCGCTCCACTCGATCTGCGAGCAGAGTACGCACACACCCGCGGTGGGCAAGGCTACTGGATCGAAGGCGCATACCGTTTCTCGCGATTTCGTGGCGCGGATAGCTGGCTAGGCCGCCTTCAGGCCATCGGTCGCGTGCAACAGTTCTATCTGGGCACACCGTCGCCCGACGACGTCAATCCTGGCGCCGACACCCAACAAGTCGATTTCGGCTTGAATTACTATCTCCCCCACAATCTTCGTCTCAACACCAGTTACGGCCGTCAGTTCAGCTCTCTCGGTAACTCCAACATCTGGAATTTTCAGATCACCTACCGCTTCCTGTTTCCACTTCTTCCCGGAGGTCCCAAATGAATATTCGACTCGCCACTCGCTTGGGTCTCGTGACCCTGTTCTTGGTCTCTGTTGGTGCAACTGCAAAGAACTCTGCTCCGCAAGCGCAAACGAAGGTATCGAAGTCTTCCCCCGTGCAAAGCGCTACCACCGAAAGCGAAGAAGGCGAGAAACGCTTTGAGCGACAATGCGGCCGCTGCCATGTACCCCCGGAGGACCTTTCACCTCGCGAAGCCAAGGCCGTCGTGCGTCAGATGCGAGTGCGCGCGAATCTCACCGCCGAAGACGAGCGTCTCATCCTCAAGTACCTGGCGCCCTAGACTCCGTTCGAAGAGCCTTGCTCATCCTTTGTAAACGTGACAATTCGACTGGGCGCCAATTTGAGCCGCGCCGCATCGGCCAAAGCCTGAACGTTGCCCCGCAGTCTGCCCGGATAGTCAAACGTCTTATTCCACGGGGGCTTGCCATGCAGCGTGCCCTGAAGGCTCACGCGCAGCGCTGGAAACCAGAATTTAACGATGAGCCTTGCGAACGACGGGATCACCTGCTTCCGCCAAAGATAGTACGGGTTTGCGATCTGCGAGTAGCCAACAGGGAATCCTCGTTCGCGGGTGAGCCGCTGGACTCCTAGATGTGCAACGCATGTCCCGCGATTCCACACTACGGATCCGTGTTGCCTGCAGCGCACTGAGAAATCGTAATCCTCCAGCCATCCCCCGAGCGGCAGACTTTCGTCGAATGGTACTTTCTCCAGAATCGATTTCCGGACGAACATATTGCAGCCGTAAGCCCCTTCCGCAGGCTCCGTACCGTTTTCGCTGGGATGATCTCGCGCCGCCACTTCGGCCTCCTTGCGTGTCAGCGCTCGTCCCAGCCGAAGACCGTCCGCTGCGCTCACGCCGCTCGCAACCACGATCTCGGGATGCTGTTCGAGTAGTTCTTCCATGCTCTCCAAAAACTCCGGCGCCAGCTCCGTGTCGTCGTCCAGAAACAGAACATACTGCGTTCCGGCAGGGGTAATCTGTGCGCCACGGTTTCGCTGCTTGGTAAGCCCCGGCCCTCCCAGAACGACGCGCACCAAGGGAAGCTGCGCCGTCTCCGGCAAGACGCTGGCCGGATCGCACAAAGACAAAATAACCGCGGCAGGCGCGATGGTCTGCTTCTGCAGCGATTTCACCGTCTCGTGCAGGATCCCAGCCCGATTCAACGAACTGATCACCACGCATGTCTTCACGTCAAATGCGCCCCGAAATACCCTAGCGGCTTCATCGCAGTCCGTGACACGACGTCACCTCACAGCCCGCTCGGGGCTCGCAATCGCGGCCCGGTACAGCGCGGGTAATCCGATGCCCCGCCCACAATCGCTGGCAAAGACAATGACTTTGGAATCCAACTCCCATGCCGGCGACTCGCTGTTGCAATTTCCTCCCGTCAGTTGTCGCTCGGTCCCACTCGCTACGTTGCGTAGCCAGATTTGTCGCGGCCCGCTCTGGTCCCGCTCAAACGCGATCCATCGCCCGTCCCATGACGTTGCGGAATTGGCTGCCCCGGCCGGCCGTGAAGCGGGTGTTGCGGCAGGCCGGGCCTGCGGCACCACCCTCCGCGTCGCAGGGTCGAACGCCATCGTCGTCGAGACGCCATGGGACACCAGCTCAAAATAGATCGGTCCCTCCGTCAACGGCGCCGCCGGACGAAAGGCGTGTCCCTCAAAGGCCAACTCTTCATTCACGCCATCGTGCAGCCAGCGCAAAATATATCGGTCTTTCCCAATCGACTGATAAAACAGCCCCGCCGCCGACACCGCTGGCGCGCCGGAAAAAAGCGCATTCTGCTGCACCGCCACCCGTTCGAATCGCTGCCCCGGCTCTGCCGCATAACTAACCACGTGCCGTTGTGCATCCACCGCGGCAAGCACCGCCGCAACGCCCAAGGCTGCAAGCAACAGTCTGGGGCGCACCGCGCGCAAATCGTGCCGTCCGGCCACGAAGAAAACCGCAAGCAGCACCCACAACTTCGGAAATACCGCGCTCCATCCCGCACGCAAAGGAAAGCACAACGCCAAGAATGCCCCTACCAAGAATATTCGCTCCGTCAACTCCGCATCCACCAGCAGCAAGCTGATCGGCAGCAACAGCAGAATAAACGTGTACGAAGCGGTATTCGCCGACAACAGCAGAATCGCGACCAGGAACCACGCGAAGTTTCGTCGCTCGTTCCCAGCGCGATCGCCCGCGAGCCCCAGCAAGGTAACCAGCAGAATCAGCACGCTGGCGAACGGCCGCAGGAAAAAGAACACCACCGGTGCATTCCACAACGGCCGTGGATTAAGCTCCGGCTCCAGAACGAACAGCTTCCGCAGCAGCGTCGCCAGCGTCCCATTCCCGCTGTTGTACGGATCGATGATCTCCCCTTCCAACGCCCGCGGCAGAATCTGCGTCGCGTAAAAGTGCAGATCTCTCCACCCGAACAAAGCGACCGCTACCGCAACACCACAGGCCACCGCCGCCACAAATCCCGCTGCGGCCTTCCAGTTCCTCTTGATCAAAAAATACAAAAGCAGCGGCCCGCCATACAGCTTCAGACCGAAAGCCACGCCCGAAATAAGTCCGCTGGCCGCGAGCTTCCCGCGATCCAAGCAGTAGAAAGAAGCCGTGAGTAAGAAAAGCAGAAAAACGTAGTATTGCCCATACAAAAAATTGCTGTACAGCGACCCAAATCCCAAAAACGCCAACAGCGTCATGTGCTCGAGCCGAAACCCGGTCACGCGCGTGAGCAGCCAAACCGTAATACCCAAGAAACACAAATTAAGCGCCAGCCAAATCTGTTTCGCCGTCTGCGCTGGGAAAGTAGCCAGTCCGACTAACGGCAATGCTGTCAAAGGCGTTTGCGGCTGGTAACCTCCGAGTTGTCTCTCGATCCCGGCATAATTCATCTGCCGCTGAAACCACGTCCAGTCGTAATACTCGCGCACTGGCATCCCTTTGCACATCAGCACCGCGGCCGTGTAGTAGTTGGGAAAATCCGTCTCCGCGCGTTTCCATCCCGACCGCACTGCCGTAGCCAAAAAGAAAACGACCGCGGCAACGGCCGCCATCCGTGTCGCCGCAGACACAAGGCCGCCGTTCACCCTCTCCTTGGTCTCGGCTTCGGGCAGCGTCGCTCGCACCGCTGGATCCTCGGCAATCATCGCCGGGCACACCACCGTGTTCGCGCACATCGCGTGCAGATCGACATGGAGGCCAAAGTATCTGCGTTCCCTTGTGGGCTTTGTCACTACAAGGTCAAGACGCAGTCATCTCTGTATGAAATAGAAACGCCGAATGGGCGAGGAAAGGCTCTAGCTGTCCTGAGGAAGAGAAAGAGGAACCTTGAAAAGGACGATTTTCCGCCGAGGCCGCGGCCACTACCCAACGCCAGCCGATAACCACTCTAATCCGCCGGCTCACTCACTACCGCCGCATGCGTCCTGCGGCTAGGCACCAAACTCCGTACCAGCACATACAACACTGGAATAAACAGCAGGTTCAACGTCGTCGCCGCGATCATCCCGCCAAAAACGGTCGTCCCCACCGAGATCCGTCCAGCGCGTCCAGCCCCCTGCGCAAACACCAGCGGCACCACTCCCAAGATAAACGCCAGCGAGGTCATCAAAATCGGCCGCAGCCGGATTCGCGCCGCTTCGATCGCCGCCTCCACGATCGACAACCCCTGCTCCCGCAACTGCTCCGCAAACTCCACGATCAAAATGGCGTTCTTGCTCGAAAGCCCGATCAACATCACCAATCCGATCTGGCAAAACACATCGTTCTGCAACCCGCGCAAGGCCTGTGACCCAATCGCTCCCAGCAACGCCACGGGCACTGCCAACAGCACGATAAAGGGCAACACAAAGCTTTCGTACTGCGCCGCGAGCGTCAGGTACACCACGACCAGTCCCAAACCGAACAGCAAGGTCGCCTTGCCCCCCGATTCCTGTTCTTCCAGCGACAATCCGCTCCATTCAAACGTCATGCCATTTGGCAGCGACTTCCGCGCCAGCGCCTCCATGTCCGCGATGCCTTGCCCCGAGCTCCGCCCCGGCGCCGAGTTCCCATCGATTTCCGCCGACCGGAACAAATTGTAATGGGTAATCACCTGCGGATTGGCGGTCTGCTCGATGGTCACCACGTTGTCGAGCGGAATCATTTTCCCAGTATCGGACCGCAGGTAATACTGTCGAATATCTTTCGCCTGCGCTCGAAACACCTGGTCCGCCTGCACGTATACGCGGTACGAGCGATTGTTGAAGTCAAAATCATTCACGTATACCGAGCCCATATAAACCTGCAGCGCGTTGGTAATCTGGCTGAACGGCACCTGCAAACTCTTGGCTTTTTCTCGGTCGATGCGCACCAGATACTGCGGATCGTTCGCGGTGAAGCTGGTAAACAGCCCGGTCAGATCCTTGCCCGCATTTCCTTGTGCCACCAAAGCATTTGCGGAATTCGCGATCGTCTGCAGCGAATTACGTCCCAAGTCCTCTAATTCAAACTGAAATCCTCCGAATTGCCCCAACCCCTGCACCGCTGGCGGATTGAACGGCACGACCAGCGCGCCCGGTATCCCGAACAACGGTCCTCGCAATCGCTGAATAATGGCCGCAGCGCTGTGTTGCTCACCCTTCCGCCGGTCGAACGGCTGCAGGTTCGCATAGATAATGGCGCGATTCGGAGCATTCCCGGCCTGGCTGAATCCCGCCACCGTAAACGCAGCGCTGATTTCCGGAACGTGCGAGAGCACTTGTTCGGTTTTGGCGCAGATGTCGCGTGTATACGTCAGCGACGCACCCTGCGGCGCCTGGATGATGAACATGATGAAGCCTTGGTCGTCTTCCGGAATAAACGCCCGCGGAACCAGTTGGTAGACCCAGTACGTCGCGGCCAGCACGCACGCAAACAGCACCAGCGCCGCGAATCGCCACCCGATCGCATGTCGGACCGTGCTCCGATAAGCGTTCGTCACCGCCTCGACGACGCGGTTAAACCCTCGGAAGAATCGCCCTTGCGCGCGCTCCCGGTGGTGTCCCAGAAAAATCGCAGACAGCGCCGGTGTCAGCGTCAGCGCATTGAACGCGGAAATGGAAACCGAAAACGCAATCGTGAGCGCAAATTGCCGGAACAGGATTCCGGTTGTCCCCGGAAACAACGCCACCGGCACGAACACCGCCACCAGCACTAACGACGTCGCAATCACCGCGCCCGCGACTTCCTTCATCGCCACCGACGCGGCATTGTGCGGCTCCGTGATGCCCTCGGTAATATGCCGCTCCACGTTCTCGATCACCACGATCGCGTCGTCCACCACCAGTCCGGTCGCCAGCGTGATCCCAAACAACGTCAACGTATTGATCGAGAAACCAAACATCTTCACGAAAATAAATGTCCCGATCAGCGATACGGGGATCGTAATCGCGGGAATAAACGTGCTCCGCCAATCCTGCAGGAACAAATAGATGACAATGATCACCAGGCAGACCGCCTGGATCAAAGTGATCAGCACGTCTTTGATCGATTCTCCAACCACGGTCGTCGAATCGAACGCCACCGCATACTTCATTCCCGGCGGAAAATTCTTCGATAGCAGCGCCAGCTCCGCCTTGGCCGCTTTGTCCACATCGAGCGCGTTCGCGCCCGGAAGCTGTGTGACCGCCAGCCCCACCGCATCATGCCCGTCAAATCGCAGCAGCGAATCGTAACTCTCCGCCCCAAGCTCCGCGCGCCCCACATCCTTCAACCGCACCAGCGTGCCGTCCGTACCCGACTTCAATACGATGTTGTCGAATTCCGACGGCTCGGTCAGCCGCCCAATCGCGCGCACGCTGATCTCGTATGCCTGTGCGTCATTCGAGGGAGGCTGCCCCACTTCTCCCGCCGCAACCTGGACGTTCTGCTCGGTCAGCGCGCTAAGCACCGTCGTCGCCGTCAGGCCGCGTTCGCCCATCCGCGCCGGATCGAGCCACAGGCGCATCGCATACTTGCGCTCGCCAAAAATAATCGCATCGCCGACGCCAGGGACCCTCTTGATCGCGTCCTTCACGTAGATATCGAGGTAGTTGCTGAGAAACAAGCTGTCGTACTGCCCGTTCTCGGTGTATACGCCGGCGCCAAAAACGAACCCGCCCAGTTGTTTGGTAATGATGACTCCGGTGTTTTTGACGGTGTCCGGAAGCCGCCCCAAAGCCTGATTCACGCGGTTCTGCACGTCCACCGAGGCCAGGTCCACGTCGCGCGACACGTCAAACGTCACCGTGATCTGGCTCGTCCCGTCGTTCCCGCTGCTCGACGAGATATATTTCATGCCCTGCACGCCGTTGATGGCCTGCTCTAAGGGAATGGTCACCGCCGATTCCACGGTCTGCGCGTTCGCCCCAATGTACGCGCTGCTCACCACCACCTGCGGCGGGGCCAAATTAGGAAACTGCGCAATGGGAAGGGAAGGAATAGAAATCGCGCCGCCCAGAATAATCAGCAGCGCACAAACCGTAGCAAACACCGGCCGTCGAATAAAAAAATCAACAAACAAATTTCAGCGCCCTTTCCTCAACCGCTCCTTTTTACAATTGTCATCCCGACTGGAGCGGCCGGCTTTCTCTTGCGCTCGCCTTCTGAGCGCCGACTCGCGAAGTGGAGCGATCCCGGCAACCAAATGACCCTGTGTGTATTTGCTTCCCACCCCGTCTAGCTTCTAATCTCCAACGTATCGTCTCAATTCTGCACCTGCTCCATCACCGGCGCGCCATCCCGTAAAAACTGCAACCCGGAAACAATGATGTGATCCCCAGGCTTGATGCCGTCCAACACCGCATAATCATTCCCGACCGTATCCCCAAGCTTTAGCAACTTCTGCCGTGCCACCGTGCCTTTACCCTCACTCTCCGCCAAAAATGCAAAAAACTCCCCATTGATCCGGGTAACCGCCAGGACCGGTATCACCGTGCCCTCATGCGATCCCCAAATCACCTGCGCCCGCACCTGCTGTGCGACCCGCAAACTGCCCGACGCATTTTCGACGGTAGCCTTGGCCAGTACTGTTTGCGTCTCGGTATCCACCTGCGGCGAGATGAACGTAATCCGTGAATTCGCAAGGTCCCGCCCCGCCGCATCAATCAAATGCACCGGCACGCCCAATTTCAAATCTCTGGTCCGATCCGCAGGAACGTAAATATAAGCCTCCACGGCCCCGGGCTCGTCCACCGTAGTCAGCTGGGTCGTCACCGCCACGCGATCACCTACGCGCACCGGCACGTCCCCTACGATCCCATCCATCGGCGCCGCGACGGTGTAGTAACGCAACTCCACCTGCTGAGTGGTGACCTGCTGTTCCAAGGATTTCAGCTGCGCTTCAGCAGCATCGAAATTGGTCTGCGCGTTATCGAGTTCTTGCTTCGCCACCACCCCGGCTTCAAACAGTTTTTTCTCGCGATCCAACTGCACTTTCGCGTAGCGCATGTTCGCTTCCTGCGCGACGCGGCTAGCCTCCTGGCTGCTCACAGTCGCCTGCTGTTTCAGCGGATCGATCTGCAAAAGTGGCATTCCCGTGGTTACGCGGTCACCCGATTTCACGAATATTTTGGTGATTTGCCCTTCCACTTGGGGGTTGATCGTCGCGGAATGCCGCGACTTCAATAGCGAAAGATACTCCGTCGCATCCGGAATCTTTTGCGACTTGGCGACCTCCACCTGCACCGGCATCGCCTGCATCCCGCCGCCCGCCGCGGGGTCTCCCGCCGAAGTCTTTCCACACCCCGCCGCAAAAGCCGCAAAGGTGAAAAGCCCCGCAGCAAACACCTTCACTCCCAACTGACTGTTTGAGTTCCACCCTGGACGAAGCATTCCGAGCACATCTCCCTGGAGCCGATCCCCGCCGGCCGCTATCTTCAAATGCTACGCCAACTTAGGCTCGCTTACTAGGCACACCGACTATGACTGGTTTAGACGCCAGGAAGGGAATTCCGTTACTTCCCGGTTGCCTCGCCATAACGGCTTTCGGGGTCCCGTGCGGTCAACCTGTCACGCCGGTGGTCGCGGGTCGCGTCTCGTCGTCCCGGTCACGTCCTCGAGTTACCAGGCCAGAGATTCCAACCCGGGATCCAACCCCAGCCTGCTGCCCACGTCTGGATTCATCCTCACAGCGTGAGAGAGTTCTAATTGCGATATATTGGGGGGCAGGCACGGCAAGAAATACTCATGATCGACACCGTCGTGGACGCTCTGATCCTCGATCTCCTGGAATGGCTTGCAAAACGCGACAGGAGCTATGAAGACGTAATGGGCGCTTGGCGCACATCCTGCCCCCGGCTGCCGATTTGGGAAGAGGCCAATGATCGTGGGCTTGTCAGAACCGAGGAAGTGGACGGACTCTGTGTTGTCAGGGTTAGTTCGCGAGGGCATGCCTTTCTTGAACGGCGCAAGTCTGGGAAGTGAGACCCTGGGCGAATTTGCGGCCTGCTGTGCGGGCTATCGCGAAACGCCAGTGCAATCTTCGGTGACACAATCCTAATACATATCCCGCGGATCAATCGGCTTCCCCGAAAGCCCCAACTGCAAAACCTCCATCTGCGCCGGCCGGTCAAAAACCTTCCCCGGAAACAATCTCTTGGTAATGACCCGCACCCCGCCAAACGCAATCCCCAAAACAAAAGCCATCCCCATAAGCACCATGGTCGCAATAATGATCTTTACCAAGGTACTGGTAATCGGCGGATCGGTCGCTGTAGTGCTGGGCTCGTTCCAGGTAACCTCGGTTTCGTATTTCACCGCCCCCCGCAACTTCTCCGCATACTCGGCCGAAGTAGGGCCGAGCACGATCGACAGCAACGACCCCTTCCGCTCGATACTGCTCGTGCTCAGCTTGGCCTCGTGCAATGCGCGCTGCAAATGCCGCAAATGCAATTCCGCCAACTGCGGCGTCGGATACTCGATCAGCAGCAAGGTAGCCTCATCCTTGACCGCCTTGTACCTTGCAAACATCGCCTCCGCGTGCGAATCAAACCCCGCAACATCCTTCAGTGCCGCAGCATCCAGACGAACTAGTTCCGCTGCCCACTGGAACGCGACAGGTCCAAGCACGTACCGATCCGTCCCCGGCACACGCTCTTGATCGGGCAGGTAACTTGCGATTGGGGGTGTGGCTACGCCGTCGGAAATCGATTGTACCCATTGGGCAGCCTCGTCCTGCGCCCCGGATTCGAGCTTCGGAATCGCTGACGATGTCCAGCACCTGGTTGCTTTTGTAGATCGCTTTCCCGAATGGCTTTTCCCCCGGTTCCGCCTTGAGTATATGGTTCCGGAGGACTGTGAATGCCTCATAAGCACCGCTGGAATCATGAAAGGTGTACAACGTGAAATACGCCTTGCGATCTCCTTGAACGTAAACTCGAAAGGCTACACTCGAGAGACCAGCCTCCTGCAGAAGAGAATCCCGCTTCGAGGTTTCATTTATCTGCGCTGCATTTCGCGGGCTCGGACCACTGTCGGTCCAGTGCCCGAAGTTGCCGGGCCACCTGACGTCCGCCGCTCGCAGGGGCGGCACCAGGAAGGAAAGGAAGGAAAAAGCGGCGAAAATAGTGAATCGTGATGGCATTGGGCCAATAATGTTAGACACCAACAGGTTAGCGCTGGTTCCGGGTTTGATCAACTGAGGCAACCGCAGCCGACCGGCCGGCCGGCGTGAGGGGCAGCTTCGGCAGGTTCCCGGTCATGCTGTTCAAGCTCTGAAGGTAACTGGCCACGCCTTGGTACAAACCCTCCGCGACGCGCTGGCGGTGGTCCGGCTTCTTCAAAAGCTGTTCGTCGGCAGGATTGCTGAGGAACGAAATCTCCGTCAGGATCGACGGCATATCCGCGCCAATCAGCACCACAAACGGCGCTTTACGCACTCCTCGGTCCTTCACCGGCTTGTACGTCTTCTGAATCCGCTTGGCCAGCGAGTCCTGGATGTCCGCGGCAAATTCCCGCGACTCATCGATCTTTTCGCTGCGCGCGATCTTCTTCACTAAATCCTCCAGGTCGTGCACGCTCTCCTGCGCGGTAGCGTTCTCCCGCGAAGCCACTTCCATCGCATCCGGAGATCCCTTCAAATTCAAGTAGTACGTCTCGATCCCTCGCGCCCCATGGTCATGGCTCGAATTGGCATGAATCGAAATAAATAAATCGGCTTTAGCCTCGTTCGCAATGTGCGTCCGCTCTTCCAGCGGAATAAACGTGTCGTCTGCCCGCGTGTACACCACGTCCGCCCCCGGCAATCGCTGCTGGATGATCTTCCCCAGCCGCAGCGCCACATCCAGGCAAAGATCCTTCTCCATAAGCCCGGTTGGCCCAATCGTGCCGGTATCGTGCCCGCCATGCCCGGCATCGATCACGATCCGTCCAATCTTCAGTCCCAAAGCCCGCGTGAGCGTCGCTTGCCCATCCCGAGTAGGTGTCGCCGCGGACGCCGGCTGAATCAAGTCCGGCTTGCTCGCCGTCAAATTCTTGGACGACTTTGATCGGGAGCCGCCAGCGTTCCCGCGCACCAGGGAAGGGGGAAGGGAAGTCGCATTGGGAGACGTCCCGGTCCCCTCAGCAGATGGCTGCACAGCCGGCCGCTCGCCGGGCTCCACACTGGCCACGTCGACCAAAGTTTGTTTTGCCGATTGTTCGGTCAATCCCGATGTTTCTGTTCGCCCCGATGTTTCCGTTCGCGCCGGCGTCGTAGGGGCGCAGGACTCCTGCCCCCGGGTTTGGCAACCCTCGCTGTGTCGAGCAGAATTGGTCGCTTTCGCCGCGCGTGTGGCCCCGGAATTTGGATACAAATCAATAATAAGTTCCGGCGGATTGTCCTGCAGCGAAGCGGTGTAGTCCCGAACTCCGTCCACGTCCAGCACCACCCGTACGATCCCCGAATGATTCTGCGCCGCGCGCACCGCGGTCAACAGCTCACCTTCCACGTGAATGTTAGCCTTCGCGACTTCCGGGGTGAGCCGCGCATCGTGGATGTCGAAAAAGATGCGATCCGGATTCCGAATGCGCGCCGACGAATACTGCACGGTATCTTCCAGGTCGATCGTCACCCGCGTCGAGTCCGCGGAAGCTTTCGTGCTGATGCGTCGCACCCGCGGCACGCTGCCACCGGGTGACGCAGGCGGCAACCGCGCATCGTCGGGCATCTCGCGCGACAATTGCGCCGGCTCGTCGTTTTTCGCCGACGCCGATGAGTTTGACGCCGGCTCCGCTGGAGCGTTCTTCGCCACCGTCGGCGCCTGCGCGTTCAGCACCAGCGCCAGTTCCGCGCGCGCTTCCTGCGCTTCGCGACGCCGCGGCGACCGCGGATACTTCTTCAAGAATTCGTCATACGTCTTCGAAGCCCGCTTCGGATCACCCAGTTGATCTTTCTCAAGCTCCGCCACCTTGAACATGGCGTCCTGCCCGTATTTGCTCGCGGGATATTCATGAATCAAAAATCGATACGAATCCGCGGCCTCCTGGTAATAGCTGCGGCCGAACCGGTCGCCCATCTCTACGCAAAGCTCCGCGATCGCCACCAGCGATTCCGGCACTTCCGGCGCATGCGGCGTAATCAAATAAACGCGGCGATAGGTGGAGACAACTTGCTTGTATTCGGCCAGCGACCGCTTGTTCGCCGGCTTGTCGTTCAGCGCAGCCCTCTGGTCTTCCGCCCGGGCAAACTGCGCCGAAGCCGCCTGCCGCTTCACGTTGGTATTGGCAGTCCCAGCCCCCTCTGCCGCAAAACAAGGCAGAGCACACAAGAAAAGCAAACCAATCGACAACAGGACCCTCTGCAGGCGTTGAGCACCGACACTCTGGTCTACCCTGAGCTTGGAAAGGTCGGGGCGCCTCGGCCAACGCCACAGGGTTCAAAACCGCCGCCCATCGCCCTAGCGCCAGAGGTATCCTGGAAAGAAGTTCATGCGCAACCTCGACAGACCTGATCGAAACCTCGTTCAGGGCAAAAACTGGCGAAACGCGGGCGAACCTTGCGTGGAAAAGTTTTCGGCATGCGGCCGTGCGCATCTTAAGCCCTTACCTGATGCGGCTCCGGCAAGACCGGAGTCAGCTTATTCGTTAGAGAATATGACGCGGCCGGACGGATCCACGTCTTTGTGGATTGCTCGAGGGTTGGCCCACATATCCGCAAGTCTTCCCGATCCTGGCCGGAAGTAGGCATTCTGCACTTTCTGCACGTAGTTACGCGTCTCTCGAAACGCCGGGATACCATGAGCCTTGTCGACGGCCCCCTCTCCGGCATTGTAGGCCGCAAGGGCCAGATCGAGATTACCATCATACCGCTCCAGCAAGGTCTTTAGGTACTTAACCCCAGCCTCGACGTTCTGTTGCGGGCTGTAGAAATCGTTTCCGCCGAACCGCTGGGCCGTTGTCGGCATCAGCTGCATGAGCCCCACGGCGCCCTTGCGGGAAATTGCCGAAGAGTTCCAGTTCGACTCGGTCTCAACCACGGCGCGAACCAGCGCCGGATCGACGTTATGCCGCTCTGCGGCTTCCCGCACCAGGCGTTCCGCGCCGTCCCGGTCGATGCTCATGGCCGGCCGGCCGCGCCCTGTGAACGAAGCCTGCTCCGGCATGTAAATGGCCGCATGCGATCTCGCCGGCGCCAGCTTGATCTGCACCGGCGGCTCGGCATTGATGAAAAATCGGCGACCGCTGTCGTCCACGACCTTGGCAATCTGAGCGCTCGCGGGTTTTCCACAGAACGCCAGTACACCCAAACAGGCGCCCAAATAGGCACCGGTCCGCAGGAGCGCGCGTTTCGTCATCATGGGCCGGGGAAGGCTCACAAATCCTCTTTCGAATGCACGCGGAATGGTACGGTTTTGGTCCGTGGGGTGTCGATAGTACGAATGGGTGTCCACCGACGGACACGTTTCTGGCAACGCGGATTATAGCAACGCCTCGACTAGGCCGGGAACAGATTGCAGGGCAGTTTTTAGGCCGTTTGTGTCCTTTCCGCCAGCCTCTGCCAAATCGGGCCTTCCGCCGCCCGAGCCGCCTACCTGTTTGGCCAGGGCCTGTATCAGCTTGCCAGCATGGACTTTAGTGGTGAGGTCTTTGGTTACTCCGGCGATAAGAGCAACTTTGCCATCGTCAGGCATGCCCAAAGCCACGACGCCAGAGCCCAGCTTCTGCCGGAGGCTATCGACGAGCTGGCGGAGGCCTTCGCGATCCACGTTCTGCACTTCTTCCGCAATGACCTTTACGCCCTTGATGGTTCGGGCTTTGCCGACAAGCTCATCGAGTTGGCCGAGGGCGCCTTTGCGCTTCTGCGCCTCGAGATCTTTCTCCAGCGCCTTCACAGTTTGCGAGAGCTTTTCCACAGTGGCTAGAACGTCGTCTTCGCCGACGTTCAGCTTGCCAGCGATCTGCGAGAGAACTTGCGCCTGCTTTTGAAAATGCTCCAGCGCGCCAATGCCGGTCACCGCTTCGACCCGTCGCACGCCCGCCGCCACCGATTGCTCGCCCACAATTTTGAGGACGCCGATATCGCCGATGCGCTGTACGTGCGTTCCGCCGCAGAGCTCCTTCGAGTAGAAGCCGCGCGGCGCGCGCTCGTCGGGAATGGTAACGACGCGAACGTTGCTCTCCGGATACTTATCGCCGAAAAAGGCCAGGGCGCCGGAAGCCAGCGCATTGTCGAGCGAAGTAACGGTGGTATCGATTTCGGTGTTCAGGCGAATCTCGTCGTTCACCTGCTGCTCGATATCGCGCAATTGTTCCGCATCCACGTGCGCAAAGTGTGAAAAATCAAATCGCAGCCGGTCCGGCGCATTCAACGACCCAGCTTGCTTCACGTGCGTCCCCAGAATATTGCGTAGCGCCGCATGCACCAGGTGCGTGCCGGAGTGATTCCGCATGATCCGCGCCCGCCGCTCGGCGTCTGCGACGACGGAAATGCGATCGCCAACGCGCAGCGTCTCCTTGGCGTTGACCTTGTGCGCGATCAAGCCAGCCACGGGGTAATACGCCGAACTGACCTCGGCCAGAAGTTGCGAGCCGGAGGCATCGTAGAACGCCCCGGTGTCGGCCATCTGTCCGCCAGATTCGGCGTAGACGACCGTGCGGTCAAGCACCACGTCGCCAGACTCGCCAGCCTTCAATTCGTTGACGGGCCCATTCTTGCCAATGATGGCCTCAACGCGAACGTCTTTCGCCGTCGCATCGCGGTAAAAATCCTTTTCGGTCTTGAGGTTCTCCGCAATCTTCGCAAAAGCCGGATTCGCCGCCTCCTTGTGCGCTCCCTTCCAGGACGCCCGCGCCCTGGCGCGTTCCGCATCAAAAGCTAAATCGAAGGCTTTGCTGTCGAGAAGCACGCCATGATCTCTGGCGGCGTCCTCGATGAAGTCCCGCGGCAATCCATACGTTTCGTAGAGATTGAACGCTTTGGATCCGGACAAGAGTGGGCGGAAATGCTCCTTTAGGTATTCTCTGAATGGCAATTGCGATTCAAAAACTACCAACTCTTTATCCGCTGTTCGTCTGGGATCCAATGGTTCGGTCGGCAGGAAAAGATCCGCGTCCCTATCGAGAAATCCGCGATCGACATTACCTGCCTCCGTGTGCGCGAATGCCTCCACACACCTTTTCTTCTCTTCAGTTTTCGCCGACCTTATGAGATCTTCGAGTTTCTCAGACGCTAGTTCAATCGTTCGAGCAAACTGTTTTTCCTCAGTGAGAACCACCTGGGATATCTTTTGGAATTCTGCATCGAGCTCCGGGTAGGCGCCGCTCATCAAGTCGCAGACAGAACTGACCATTTCATGAAGGAAGGGGCGCTTTTGGCCCAAGATATGGCCATGGCGAATGGCGCGACGCATGATCTTGCGTAGGACGTAGCCGCGTCCCTCGTTAGAGGGTAAAACCCCATCGGCGACGAGGAACGTTGTGGCGCGGGCGTGATCCGCGATCACGCGCAGAGAAGCGGCGCTGCTTCTCAAGGCCTCCGAACGAATCTCTTGCTCATATTGCACGCCGCAAAGTTCGGCGGCGCGTTTCAGTAAGGGGACGAAAAGGTCGGTGTCGTAGTTGGAGATGACGCCTTGGAGAACGGCGGTTGAGCGCTCGAGGCCCAGGCCGGTGTCGACGCAGGGTTTCGGTAACGGCGTGAGGGTGCCGCTGGCGTCGCGGTTGAATTGCATGAAAACCAAGTTCCAGATTTCCACGTAGCGGCCGCAGTCGCAGGGGAACTTGCAGTCGGGGTGGCCTTCTTCGGAGGCCGCGGGGCCCATGTCGTAGAAAATTTCGCTGCAGGGGCCGCAGGGGCCGGTGTCGCCCATGGCCCAGAAATTGTCTTTCAAGCCGGGGATGGGGACCACGCGCTCGGGCGGAACGTTTTGCTCGAGCCAAAAGCCGCGGGCTTGTTCGTCTACGCCCAGCGTCGTTCCCGGCGCGACTTCGGCTCCGCCGAAGACTGTGGCGTAGAGCTTCGCTTTGTCGATGCCGAACCACTGCGGCGAGGTGATCAACTCCCAGGCGTAGGCGATGGCGTCCTTTTTGAAATAGTCGCCGAACGAGAAGTTGCCCATCATCTCGAAGAAGGTGTGGTGGCGCTTGGTGAAGCCGACGTTTTCGAGGTCGTTGTGTTTGCCGCCGGCTCGGACACATTTTTGAGCGGTGGTGGCGCGGTTGTAGTCGCGCTTTTCGAGGCCTAGGAAGACGTCTTTGAACTGGTTCATGCCGGCGTTGGTGAAGAGCAGGGTGGGGTCGCCGTGGGGCACCAGGGAACTGCTGCGGACGCGGCGGTGGCCTTTGCTTTCAAAGAAGCGGAGAAAGGTCTCGCGGATGTCGTTGCCGCTCCAGGAGCGGGTTGTGGGGTCGCCAGTCACGTCAGCCTCGGTTGTGGAGTCGGGTGCGATTTTCGATTATGGCAGAGTTGAGGCTGGGAGGCACGGAGACGAGGGAAATGGAAGCATTCGACGGACACGTCCGTCCATGCTCCGAGATATGCCCGCAACGTTTCGGTTGAAGATCATGCAAATGCGCGGGAGGCGAGTGGATTTGGATGCGCAGGGGCGCGACGGAATCGCAGAAATGCCGGCGGCCGAGCTCGTGTGCCGATTTGGGACGAGTGACGAAAGGGCCGGGTTTACAGAACCGAAAGTCGATTTCAAGCGGAACTGCAGCACAGGATGGCTGATCTGCTAAGGGATACGTTTCGGTACTCTCGATCGAGCAAGAGAGATTGCGCGATTTCTGAGTGTCGAGGTCGCGAAAAAAGGGCCCACCCTTCGAAAGCGAAGGGTGGGGACCCGGTAACCGGCCATGGCCTCCTGACGTTCCCTGCGCCACCTACGTCCCTGCGCTGGTTAGCGACAGATCCTGCCACCCTTACTCCCATGTCGTGCTGCGATGGTCGCCCTGGTGGCATTTTGAATACGCGGGGGATTCAGGGCCCACGTTCTCTTGCAACCAATCGGTCCTCTCGCAACGTCCTACACCACGGTTATCCCGGAATGCTCAGAACCCGAGTACGTGTCTCCCGTAGGTTTTCGCCAGGCTTTCTTTCCCTAGGACAGATGGTCGCGTTTGCCGTACCTCTCGTCACGCTCCTGGGCTCCCCACTGTCCGCCCAATCGCCACTGCCTGTGCTCGCGCAAAGAATGCCGGCAGCCTACTTTCTGCTCTCAGACCAACTGCTCCCGGACCAAGCTAGCCCCGCAATCGCCTGCCGCCAAGTCCGATCCTCAAGCCCCCGGCGCGCCGCCAGCGGACACCACGCCGCTTGACGACTCTTCGGGCGGCCAGCAAACCAAGCGTATTCTGGGGATCGTCCCCAACTTCCAGGCGGTGAGCGCCAATACGCAACTTCCTCCGCTGTCGATCAAGCAAAAATTCTGGCTGGCCACCCAGGGTACTTTCGACTATTCATCTTTTATTTCCGTCGCCATGCAAGCGGCGATCGAGCAGGCGACGAATACGTATCCGGAATTTCGCCAGGGGGCGGCCGGCTACGGCCGCTATTACTGGCACACCTTCGCCGACGGCGGCGTCGAGAACTACATGACCGGAGCCATTCTCCCGGTCATCACGCATGAGGATCCGCGTTATTACACGCTCTATCGCGGAGGATTCTTTCACCGCACTCGCTATGCCATCAGCCGTCTGTGGATAACCAAAAATGACAAGGGCGCCGCGAGGTTCAATATCTCGGAGATCGTCGGCAGCGGCATGGCCACCGAAATTTCCAGCCGTTATTATCCCCGTGGTGAACGGCAGGGCGCCGGCGAGACCTTGGAACGGTGGGCGAGTCAGTTGCTCAACGACGGCGTCGGCAACGTATTCGAAGAGTTTTGGCCAGACATCCACCAGAAATTACTTCGTGGGCGGTAGGAGCTTTCCGCGGAGAAAGCTTTGTTCCGGGGCGAAAGTCCCTTCGTTTCCGACGAGTTAGGCCGGGAGCTCTTCGAGGCTCAGGATAAACTGAAGTCCCGGCTTCCTAAAGATACCATCCCCAAGAGCGGCTTGCTCTGCTCGCACGATAACCTTGCGGTTTTGCCTTACTCGGAGTCGTTGGGGACGTCTGGGACGTCTTCACTGGCGAGGGATTTTAGTTCGCGGCGGATCGTGTCGGAAGGAAAGCCTGCCGCGAGGAGGGTGCGGTAGAGTGAAGCGATTTTCTTTTGGTCGATGGGTCCTCGGAACAGTCTGAGTTTGCGCTGGATGCGAAGGCGGACGGCAGCGCGCTCGCCGGCTTCGTCGGTAGACTCGGCGATGGCGGCTTCGATGTGGCGGTCGGGAATGCCGCGGGCGCGAAGGTCGCGGGCGATGCGGAATTTGCCCTGGCGGCGAATCTCGGTGCGCTGGCGCGCGAATTGTTTGGCGTAACCCGAATCGTCGATCAAGCGGTTTTCCTTGAGGCGTGCGAGAACCACCTGGGCGAGGAGTTCGCTGGTGGCGCGGCGAATAAGGAGTTTTTTCATTTCGTGGACGGAGTGGGGGCGGCGGGTGAGGGCGCGGAGAGCGACTTCGTAGAGTTCGGATTCAGTGTCGAGTTTTTGCGACTTCGAGAACACGAGAACAAGCATAGAAGTAATGAAGTAACGAAGTAAAGACGGGAAAAGTCCGAGCAAGACGAAGGGCGGGTGCCGGCGCGGATCCATCTCGCCCAGGATCCTCCACTACGCGGGCCGACGGTCTGAAAACCGTGCGTAAGAAAAAGCCTCCGCTTCGGTCGCCGATGACAGGTTACGACCGGGACCGACAGGCCTGCGACCACGACCGCTCCGTCCCTGCTGCGGCTCTATCCCGACGACTATTCGCTGGCGGGTTTGGCGCCGGGGAGGCGGCTCTTGAGGAATTTGATTTGGCCGTCGTGGTTGGATTCGTGTTCGGCTACGTGGAACCACTTGGCGTAGTTGTTGGCCTTGGAGTCGCCGTCAGTTTCGACAATGGTCAGCCACTTGTCGTCGCGCTTACGGAATTCGGCGAGATTTTTTTCGCGGGATTCGTGAAGGGTGTTGAGGTAGAAGTCGAGACTGTTGCCCTTGATGGATTTGCGGGCGGGTTCCCCGAGGTTCATGGGGATGTCCCATTTCTTTTTCTCGTCGTCTGACCAGGAATCCCACTTCATGCCGCCGAAAGTGTTCAAGCCGTAGTAGTGCTCTGTGGCGGCGAGGTGGAGAAGCAATGCGCCGATGGTGTTGGCTTTGGCGTCGAACAGAAAATCGAGGTCGGCTGGTGTCATGCCTTTGACGTTGTAGACGACTTGTCTGCGAGTGAACGCGAGCATGGAGACCAGCGTCCCTACTTCGGGAGAATAGCCGGGTTGCGGGCCGACGATCCAAGCTTGTTCATCCGCTGCTGCGGCGGGTTGCGGAGATAGTACAAAGCTGGACAGGCTTGTGGTAGCGGCGATCGCGGCGCCGAGTTTCAAGAAGTTGCGGCGAGTGGGACTACCTTCGGTGGGGAGCATGGGATTCCTTTCGCGGAGCGGGTGGGCCCGTGGATGATACTGCAGCAGCCAAGCGAATAAAAGTGGGCGTTCCCGCGGACGGGGCGTCGAGCAGTAGCGTTTGACGAACGTACAATTCAGCGAATTAGCTTTAGTGCAAGCGCCAAGCAGCTCCACGACACCACCGTGGCGAACAAAGCGCTAATTCGGCTGCTGCCTGGAACGTTCGCTTTGGCGAGCAACACAACAAGACAGACCGTAACTATGACTGAGCTCACCATCGCAACGAATACAAGAAGCACGGTGAGCATCCCCCACGGCAGCGGGCCGAGGGGCATGTGATCTGTAAACGAGGGGAGCATCCCGATCGCGCCGATCACCGCGAACACGCTGGGTGTCGAAAAAGTCCACGCTCGACCTAGCATTGAGTCCATGGTGAGGCGTGTTGCCTACTTGCGGGCGAAGCGCTCGAAGTCGGCCATTTGCTTTTCCATTTCTTCCCGGGCGGAGTCGGAGGCGGAGCGTACTCCCTGAATGCGCAGGCGGAATTCGTCTGGGTTGGAGGAGCGCGAGAGGGCTTCCTCTAACGTGATCAGCTGCTTGGTGTAGAGGTCGAAGAGCGATTGATCGAAGGTCTGCATGCCGTATTGGCTGCCGCCGGCGGCGATGGCGTCGCGGATCAGGCGTGTTTTGTCGGGGTTGATGATGCAATCGCGAATGTAAGCGGTGGCGATCATGACTTCGACGGCTGGAACGCGGCCCGCGTCGTCGGCGCGGCGCACCAGACGCTGGGAGATGACGGCTTTCAGCGTAGCGGCCATCTGCAGGCGAATTTGTTTTTGCTCTGGCGGCGGAAAGACGGCGATGATGCGCTGGATGGTTTCCGTGGCGTCGAGGGTGTGCAAGGTGGAGAAAACCAAGTGGCCGGTTTCGGCGGCGAGGAGAGCGGTGGAAATGGTTTCAAGGTCGCGCATTTCGCCGACCAGAATCACGTCGGGATCCTGACGCAACGCGGCGCGCAACGCGGTGGAGAAGTTCGCGGTGTCTACTTCGACTTCTCGCTGGTTGATGAAACTTTTTTTATCGCGGTGCAGGAATTCGATGGGGTCTTCGATGGTGATCAGATGGTCGGAGCGGCTGGCGTTGACGCGGTCGATCATGGCGGCAAGGGTGGTGGATTTACCGGAACCCGTGGTGCCGGTGACCAGGACCAGTCCGCGCTGTTCTTCGCAAACTCGATTGACGACAGCGGGAAGATTGAGCTCTTCGGTGGTGCGGATTTTTGTGGGAATGACGCGCAAGACCATGCCAACGTTGCCGCGCTGCTGGAAAACGTTGACGCGGAAGCGGCCCAGACCGGCTACGCCGTAGGCCATGTCGAGCTCGGCGGTCTCCTTAAACTTTTGCTTCTGGCGATTGGTCATCATGCTAAACGCCATCGAGAGCATTTCTTCCGGGGTGATGCGCGGGACGTCGGTGAGCGGGGTCAGCAGGCCGTCGACGCGGAGGTAAGGGTGGTTGCCGACTTTGAGGTGCAGGTCGGACGCCTTGTTTTCGACGGCGCGGCGTAGGAGATCGTCAATATTCAGTGCCATGAAGTGTAAGCTCCGCGATGACGGCGCAATACAGCGAACTTAGCATTCGCGAGTTGGGCGGGCAAGAAATGCAGAGCGACACGTCGCGCGGTAGTTAACTGCGCGGGTGGGCAGTTGGGCTGGGGAACCTCAGAACCGCGGCCAGGACCGAAAAGCTTCGGCCTTTTCTCGGATCGTGAACCCGACTCTAAACCTCGCCGCTCTAAACAAAAGCGGCTACAGCTTGTTCAGATAGAGGGAGTCGTAAAGCAGGCCGGCCAGGAAGCCGCCTGCCAGAGGACCGACCCAATAGACGCCCCAGTTGGCCCAGTGCGAGGAGGCCAGGGCGGGACCCAGCGCGCGGGCGGGGTTCAGCGCGCCTCCGGTGAAGGGATAGGCGACCATGACCCCGAGAGCGAAGGTCAAGCCGATCGGCAAGCCCGCGACCGAGCGCGCGGAGGCCTGGTTGTCGCCTACGGCGGTGGCGAAGACGACCAGAACCAGGAAGAAGGTGGCAACGGCTTCCAGGATCATGGCCGACAGGCGAGGGAGGTCGCGAATCAGCTCAGGGGTGCCGAGAGCGACGGCGCGCCACGTGTCTTCGGGAATGATGGCTTTCAGGAGAAAAGCCGCGGCAATGGCGCCGGCAAGTTGGGCAGCCCAGTAGAGGATCACGTCGAGAGTGCTGACGCGCTTGGTGACCCAGAAGCCGATGGTCACCGCGGGATTGAAGTGGCCGCCGGAGACCTGGCCGAAAGCCGCGAACATGACGGCGATGGCGAGGCCATGCGCGGCGGCGATACCGAGCAGGCCGAGTCCTCCGGCACCGTGAAGAAATTGATCGGCGCAGATGGCGCCTTCACCGAAAAAGACCAGCGCGAACGTGCCGAGAAATTCAGCGGTGAGCTTCTGCGGGATGTTGTACATCCAGAGTCCTCCCAGCCGGGAAGGGGTGAATGTGCCCGGGGACGAGAGGGATTCTAACCGGAACACGGCCGTGGTGCTATAGCGCTTGAGGACAGTCCTTCCGAACCGGGCAATGCGAGTCATGCCCGAAACACGGGTCGACCCGCCGTCGTTGCGTTTACCCAAGCGTCGAGTTGTCGGTCCCGGTGAGGAGCAAGGATTTCAACGGCATCGTACGCGGAGATTGTTCGAGTATCCCTGTCCGATGCCCTCAGCGTGACAATAGGGTTGCTGAGACGACGGTTGGATATTGCTTACGACCCGCAGGAACGCGGGTTGGCTAGCGCGTTGTGGTCGCGACTGGAGCGTTTACCGGGGTTAGCCAGTTGTGGTGGTCGGGCTTGCTGCCGCTGGTGATGGCGAAGAATTCTTCTTGCAGGCGGCGAGTGATGGGGCCGGCGACGCCTTTGCCGACCTGGATGTGATCGACCGAGCGGATAGGCGTGATCTCGACGGCGGTGCCGACGAAAAAGACTTCATCGACGATGTAAAGCATCTCGCGGGGGATTACCGATTCCTTCACCGGGATCTTGAGATCTTCGGCTATTTTCACGACCGAGTCGCGGGTGATGCCCGGCAGGATGCTGGTGGCTAGCGGGGGAGTGTAGAGCACGCCGTCGTGCACCAGGAAAATGTTCATGCCAGACCCCTCGCTGACGTGGCCGTCGGTGTCGAGCGCGACGCCTTCGGCGTAGCCGTTAAAGGAGGCCTCCATGCGGATGAGTTGCGAGTTCATGTAATTTGCAGCGGCCTTGGACATGGCGGGCAGCGTATTCGGAGCGATGCGGGTCCAGGAGCTTACGCCGATGTCCACGCCCTTGGTGAGGGCTTCGGGACCGAGATACGCGCCCCAGGACCAACACGCCATGTAGCAGTCGATGGGCGAGCTGAGCGGGTTGACGCCGACTTCGCCGTAGCCGCGCAGGACGATGGGCTTGACGTAACAGGAATTGAGTTTGTTTCGGCGAACCAGCTCGGTGGCGGTGGCGGAAAATTGATCGACCGAGAACGGCAGCTCCATGCGGTAGATTTTGGCGGAGTTGATCAACCGCTGCATGTGCTCGCGGAGCCGGAAAATGGCGGGACCTTGCTTGGTGTCGTAGCAACGGATGCCCTCAAAGACCGCGGAGCCGTAACTGACGACGTGCGAAAGGACGTGCAGGGTGGCATCGTCCCAGTTGACCCAGTTTCCGTTGTGCCAGATTTTTTCGGTCTTGGTGATTGGCATGTGCGCTGCTCCCCTTGTATGTGGCCACCCTCGCCATTTGAAATTGCAGAATACGGTAGCGGAATGCGAGCGTCAATGTGGGCGCGGAGTGAATGCGGCGTGGTAGAAAACCAATTTGGCGGGGTTACGGGTGCTCCCGGGAAACCACGTAGCGACACCTAGGCGAGAAAAGACCAGCGCGCCCTTACATTAATTTGTGAATGGGTTTGTGCGCGGAGTCGCGCGCTACTTTTCGTCCGACGTTGATGGAACTCTGGACGGTTGTTCGGTTTTGGCGGGGCGATTGATGGCGCGGAAGGCCGCTTTTGATTCCAGGAGAATGGTTCCGGTGCGATTTTCCCAAATTCCCAACAAGAGGAAAGGGAGAGCGGTCGCAGCAGCCCACAATTTGGCCCTTCGTGGGATCTTGGATTCGGGTTCCCAGCGAAAAAGCTGTGCGGCGACGAAGAACGTGAGGATCGCCCAGCCGAGGAGCGACAGGATTTCCGTCCAGAGATGCCAGATGGGCGCAGCCAGGAAGATCGCGCCCTGTAGACCCCAGACCAGGTAAGTGGCGGGCAGAAAGACGCCCACAGCCTGAGCCGATTTCGGAAGATCCGGTAAGGGAACGGTTGCACCCGAAAGAAAAATTAGCGCGAACCAAAACAGCTGGTTGAGGACTTGCGTCTCCTGCATCGTATTGGTCACGCTGGCGATCACGAGTCCCATGGACCCGAAAGAAATCACCCCCACAGTAACCATCACGAACAGAGAAAACAGGTTGCCGAACCCAGATACGTGAAATATGAACTTGGCGAGGAGCAGTTCAATGGCGATGGTGGGAAGAATCAGGAGATAGTTGGCGACGATGCTGGAGGCCAGCATGTCGGCGGAGGTAACCGGGGTCACGTGGAAGCGGCGCAGAATTCCTTGTTCACGAAAGGTCACCAGAGCGACGCTTAAGCCCCAGAACGCACCCATCACGGCCAGGGAAATCACCGGACCGAGCAAGAAGCGAACGGCGGAAGGGTCGCCCTTCGCAAAGACACCCGCGAAGAGGAAGAAAAAGCCGAAGGGCATGATCAAGCCGAAGAACAAGAACGCTTTGTTGCGCAGGGTGAGGCGCATGCGCATGCTCGTCAACGTAAGAAAGTGCTTCAATCGCGGAGTCTCCTGCCGGTGAGTTCGATGAACACATCTTCGAGAGAAGGGGTGGCGATTTCCAGACTCACGAGCTCGTTGCCTTGCGCTTCCAGATACTTCACGAGGGCGACGATGGCTTGCGGCGGACGCTGGCAATGGAGCGCGTAGCCCCCGTTCAAGTTGCGGCAATCGGAGACGCCATCGAGGTGGGTCAGGACGGTTTCGGATTCGGGGCGGGCGAGGCGCACTTCGATGCGCGTTTTGTCGGCTGAGCTTGCTTTGAGTTCGCGGGGCGTGCCCAGGGCGATGACTTTGCCGTGATCAACGATGGCAACGCGGTCGCAGAGGTGTTCGGCTTCTTCGATATAGTGCGTGGTCATGACGATGGTTTTTTTCTCGCGGCGCAGCTCGTCGATGATGTCGTAGATTTCACGGCGGACCTGGGGATCGAGGCCGGCAGTCGGTTCGTCAAAGAAAAGAACGCGTGGATTGTTGACAAGAGCCATGGCCAAGGCGAGCCTCTGCTTTTGGCCGCCGGAGAGCTTGCCGTAGAAGGTATCGCGTTTTTCCGTAAGGCCGAAGCGCTTGAGGAGTTCTTCGGGATCGCGGCGGCGGGAGTAAAAGCCGGCGAAGAGTTTGAGGGCTTCAAAAACCTTTAGTTTGTCGGGCAGAGAGGTGGATTGCAGAGCGGCGCCGATTTCATTTTTTAGCTGATCGGAATGGCGCTGCGGATCCAGGCCGCAAACCGAGACGCGGCCGCTGTCCAGGGTGCGCAGGCCTTCGAGAATTTCTACCGTAGTGGTTTTGCCGGCGCCATTGGGGCCTAGCAAGCCGAAGACTTCGCCTTCTTCCACGGTAAAACTTACGCCGCGGACGGCTTCGACGTCGGCGTAGCGCTTGACAAGATTTTGTACCTGGATGACGGGTTCAGCCATGAGTTTGCGTTGCGGCGGAGTGTGCCGCTGTTGGATCCAGTTTTCAGAGAACGTATAGCATACAGCAGATGAGGCGATTCATCTTGTGGCAGCGACAGCCGTGCAGCCGCGCACTTCTGCCAACGGCGGTCGAGCTGCTTCGCTTCGATCGCGGTCGTGTTTAAACTACGTCCGGCCCTTACACCCTTCGAGGCTCGGGGCAAGAGAGGGCGGCTACAGGATTCGGCACCGACTCATTTAAGAGTACGTTTGCGCGTTGTTTTTTCTTTCGCGGACTTTTTGGCGTTGCGGGGAGGCGTCCAGAGATGGCGCTTCAGGTTGACGCGCGATTCGATGACCTGCACGCCTTCGGTTTCGAGGAGTTTTTTCTGGAGCGAGCCGTAGGGCTCGCGCACTAGAATCTTACCGCCTTCACCGAGCACGCGGTGCCAGGGAATGCCTTTTCCGGTGGGAGTGGCGGCCATGGCGCGGCCTGCGCTGCGCGCGCCACCTCGCAGGCGCAGAATCTTAGCAAGCGCCCCATACGATAGAACCCGCCCGCGCGGAATTTGTTTCACCAAGCGATAAACCGGATCCCAGGACGACATCGTGAATCCCTCAATTCGATAGTTGGAGGCGGCTACGTAGTTTTGACGCCGCGCGACATAGTAACGGTACGAGCCAACAGCAACAAGACTAAACAGTCGCACGCGGGTTTACTGCAATAGAGGTCGCGAGCGATGAGTGAGCGGAGCAAAGTTCAAGAAATGACAATCCCGGGACGCGCCACAGACCAAGCGTGCGTATTCCGACGGAGCGAACGCGGGAGCAACGGCATCTAATAACCAGAGGGCGAACGCGAACGGCGACTTGCGGGAGAGACCAGAGAAGAAAGAATTGAGGATGCGCAAGGCAAATGGAACGGAGCGAAAAAAGTGATGAAGGGTTCGAACAAGCAGGATGTATTTTATTGCTATAACGCATTGGAAACATTTGTTGCGAGTTCGTGAAGTTTCCGTTGCGGTGTGTAGTGGAAGCGCAGTACACTACACCCAAGGTCGAAACGATACGAGGCGAAGTCATGGCGTTTGTGCGGCGCAAAGGGAAGAAGTTTTACCTGGTGCACAACGTGCGTCGGGGCGAGAAGGTGAAGCAAATTCACTTGGCACGCCTGGGCGAGCGCGCACAGATCACCGATCGAGTGGTGCGCGAAGTCTCCAAGAAACATCCGTTCGTCGAGCTCAACTGGCGAGCGCTGAGGGAGCAAGTGAACGGCCAGCAAGTGGATCTCGCCGATGCGAATTCCCCGTTGGTACAGAAGCTGGTGGGGGACCTGCGAGATTTGAATTTAGATTTAGCGGACCTGTTTCCGCCCGTACTCCGAATTTCTGAATCGTCCGGCGTGGCCGGGGAGTTGCTGCTGCAGTTGCGGCTCCTGCAATCCACGCTTCAGGTCAAGTTGTCGCAGTTTGACCATCGACGCGGACGATTTGGTACTGCGTCCTCGCACCCGCGGGACGTAAGGAGGCGGCCATGAAAGACTTCATCCTTCCACTGGACCCCAATCAACGCAGCACGGATACGCTGGAATTTCAAACCGCGCTGCAGGCAAAGATCGTGGGACAGAACGAGGCCGTGCAGGCGCTGGTGGAACTGTACCAGGTGTTTTGCGCCGGCTTGAACTCGCCCGGGCGTCCGGTTGGAAATTTGCTGTTCCTCGGGCCGACGGGTTCGGGAAAGACGCGCATTGTGGAAGCAGCCGCGGAGATTCTGTTCGGAGATGCGCGCGCACTGATCAAGGTGGACTGCGCGGAGTTTCAGCACTCCCACGAAATTGCAAAGTTGATCGGCTCGCCCCCGGGATATCTTGGACACCGGGAAACCCACCCGCTGATTACGCAGGAAGAATTGGCCAAAAGCCACACGGACAAGTTGAAGCTTTCGTTCTTGTTGTTTGACGAGATCGAGAAGGCTTCCGACGCGCTTTGGCAATTACTGCTGGGCATGCTGGACAAGGCAACATTGACCTTGGGTGATAATCGGCGCGTGGATTTGTCGCAGACGGTGATTTTTCTAACGTCGAATCTGGGCAGCGGTGAGATTACCGAATTGATGAACGGCGGCATGGGTTTCGTGCAGCCGTCAGAGAACTCGACCGTGGGGCTGGATCAGAAAGTCGAGCGGACGGCCGTCGAGGCCGCGCGCAGAAAGTTCTCCCCGGAGTTCATGAACCGGTTGGACAAGTTGGTGGTGTTTCATCCATTGAAGCGAGAGCAGTTGGAAGAAGTGCTCGAGATCGAACTCGGTCAAGTGCAGCGGCGCGTGCTGGAGACTGCCAAGGGGCAGTTCCTGTTTCGCGTGACGACTCCGGGGCGAGAATTCCTGCTGCAGGAAGGCACCGACCAGCGCTACGGGGCTCGGCACCTGAAAAGAGCGATCGAGCGGCATGTTGTCTATCCGCTGGCGAATTTATTGGCGACCGAGCAATTGCACTTGGGCGATCTGGTGCGTATCGATTGGGACGGCGAGCACGAGCGACTCACGTTTGTTCGCGAAGGTGAAGGCGCGCTGGTGCAGACCGAACCCGAGCCGGCCGAAGCGAAGGCCGCGGCGGCGGATGTGAAGGACGGCCGGACCGCGGATGCTCCTTCCGAAGCTGTGGCCGAGGGAAAAAAGACACGTGCTGCGTTGCCGGCCTCGGCACCCGCGGCTGCGCCTCAGGCGCGCAAGAAGCCCGAACGATCCAGTTCCTAAGCTTTTCAGCAGATCCTCTGACCAGAGAGAGAAGTTGGTTCCTGGCGTAGGACCAGACACCAGGGAACGGATGGGCTGCGTTTTGATTTCCTGGACCTGACCTGGCATGAGTTTTCTCTAAACCCGCCCCGTGGCTACAAGCTCGCCTGATAAGTTCCCATCTAAAGCAGATCTTTTCCGAAACGCTTATAATTGGAATCGTACATGGGCACCGAGACGCAATCCGGTTTCTGCGGTCTGGAATGGGCGCATCCGCTGATTCAGGATTGGTTCGTCGGGCGCTTCGGGACGCCAACCGAGCCGCAGGAGCAGGGGTGGCCGGCGATTTTGGACGGGAAGGCGACGCTGATCTCCGCGCCTACCGGGTCGGGGAAAACACTAGCCGCATTTCTGGTTTGTATCGACGCCTTGGTCAGAAAGGCGCTCCGCGGTGAACTGCAAGAGCGCACCGAAGTTTTGTACGTCTCGCCACTAAAGGCTCTTGGCAACGACATTCAGAAAAATCTAGAAGTTCCGCTGGGCGAAATCCTGCAATTGGCGGGAGAGCGCGGAATCTTGATGCCGGCAATCCGCACCGCGGTGCGCACCGGGGATACCTTGGCGCACGAGCGCCGCACCATGCTGATGCGGCCTCCGCACATTTTGGTCACCACGCCGGAGTCGCTCTACATCCTCTTAACGGCGGCGAAGAGCCGCGAGATATTGAAGACCGTCGAAACCGTGATCGTGGATGAAATCCATGCGATTGCCGACGATAAGCGCGGCGCGCATCTCGCACTGTCTTTGGAGCGGTTGGAACACTTGACCGGGAAGCCCTTGGCGCGCATCGGGTTGTCCGCGACGCAGAAACCGATTGAATTGGTGGCGGAGTTTCTGACCGGCGGCAGCCGGCCGGGGCCCATCGTGGTGAATATAGGCCACCGTCGTGAATTGGATTTGGCGGTGGAGGTGCCGGGCAGCGAGCTGGGACCGGTGGCGTCGAACGAGATGTGGGGTGAGATCTACGACCGGATCGCGACCTTGGCGCAGCAGCATCGGTCGACGCTGATATTCGTGAACACGCGGCGGTTGGCCGAGCGTGTGGCGCACCATTTGGCCGAGCGGCTGGGCGTTGATGCGGTTGCTGCCCACCACGGGAGTTTGTCGCGCAAGCTGCGATTGGCGGCGGAGAACAAACTCAAAGAGGGAAAGATACAGGCGCTGGTGGCAACAGCGTCACTCGAGCTGGGCATTGATATCGGCAGTGTCGACCTGGTTTGCCAGATCGGTTCGACGCGATCGATCTCCGTTGGACTGCAGCGCATTGGGCGCGCGGGCCACTGGCGCGGCGCGATTCCCAAGGGGCGGATTTTTGCAACGACCCGCGATGAGTTGGTGGAATGCGCTGCGCTGGTGCGGGCGATCCGCAACGGCGAGTTGGATCGGCTGGCAATTCCGGATGCTCCCATGGACATTCTCGCGCAACAGGTTGTGGCCATGTGTGCGGCGGAGGACTGGAACGAACAGGAACTGTTTGACGCGATTCGGAAGGCATATCCCTATCGTGAATTAGCGCGCGCGGACTTCGACAAAATCGTGGAGATGCTGTCGGAAGGCATCGCGGCGAGGCGTGGGCGATACGGGGCCTATTTGCACCGCGATCGCGTGAATGGGATCTTGCGTCCCCGTCGAGGCGCGCGTCTGGCGGCAATCACCAGTGGCGGGGCAATTCCCGAGAATGCCTTGTACACCGTGATTGCGCAGCCGGAAGGGACCATTGTCGGCACGGTGCACGAAGATTTCGCGGTGGAAAGTCTGGCGGGCGACGTTTTTCTGCTGGGGAATACCTCGTGGCGGGTGCGGCGGGTGCAGAACTCCGGCAGTGTGCTGGTCGAGGATGCGCAAGGAGCAGCGCCAAGCGTGCCGTTTTGGCTGGGCGAGGCGCCGGCGCGTACCGCGGAGCTCTCCGCAGAAGTTGCGAACTTGCGGCACGCGGTTAGCTTGGCCGTCGAAGGCGTGGCGGTGGGCGCGAATCGGGAGGGTTCGCCGGAATTTGCCGCGGCGGTGGAGTGGTTGAAGGCGGAGTGCGGGCTGGATGATGCGGGCGCCGAGCAGATTGTGGAGTACATCGTAGCTGGGCGCGCCGTACTGCGGTCGGTGCCTACGCAGAAAACGATTGTCGCGGAGCGCTTCTTCGATGAGGGCGGCGGAATGCAGCTGGTACTCCACGCGCCGTTTGGCGGGCGGATCAACAAAGCTTGGGGATTGGCGCTGCGGAAACGGTTCTGCCGGTCATTCAATTTCGAACTGCAGGCGGCGGCCACCGACAATGGACTGAATATTTCATTGGCGGAGCAGCACAGCTTCCCGTTGGCGGATGTTTTTCACTTTCTGCATCCGAATTCGGTGCGGGAGGTTTTGTCGCAAGCGGCGCTGGATTCGCCACTATTTACGGCGCGCTGGCGATGGGACGCGGGCCGGGCGCTGGCGCTGTTGCGATTTCAGGGGGGGAAGAAGGTCGCGCCACAAATTCAACGCATGCGCGCGGACGACTTGCTGGCAGCGGTGTTTCCCGAAGCGTCCGCCTGCCCGGAAAATATCGTCGGAGAGATCAAGATTCCGGACCATCCGCTGATCGCCGAGGTGATGAAGGACGTGCTCACCGAGGCGATGGACATCGAGGGGCTCGAGGGTGTGCTGCGGGACATCGGTGAAGGGCGGATTCAGTGCCTGGCGGTGGATACGCCGGTGCCCTCGCAGTTTTCGCACGAGATCCTGAACGCGAATCCGTATGCCTATCTGGATGACGCGCCGCTCGAGGAGCGCCGGGCGCGCGCCGTGGAGATGAGGCGGGTACTGCCCGAGGCGGTGCTGTCCGAAGTGGGACGGCTGGACCCGGCGGCGATCGCGGAAGTTTGCGCGGACGCTTGGCCCGACGTTCGCGACGCGGAAGAATTGCACGATGCGCTGCTCAGTCTGGTAGCGCTGCCGGCCGGAACGACCCGTGGATTCTGGCCGCGCGGGAGGCTCCAAGGGAGATTGCAGGAATCGGTTCCCCGCTGGAGCGGCTGCTTTGCGCAGCTCGCGGCCGAGCGGCGGGCGGGGACTGCGTGGGTAGGTGATACGTCGTACTGGGTGGCGGCCGAACGCGCGAAGGCGTTCGAACAGATTTTCCCTGAGGTGCGATTCGAAGCGGATTTGCCGCATCTGGCGTCGGCGGCGAAATCGCGGGAAGACATAACGCTAGATTTGGCGACAGGGTGGATGCTTCATTCCGGGCCAGTGACGGCCGGCGATCTGGGGAGCGCGCTCGGGCTGGCTACCGCGGATGCTGAGAAAGCGATGCTGCGACTGGAAGCGAGCGGCGCGGTGCTGCGCGGGCAGTTCACGGAGTCGGTTGCGGGCGAAACGGAATGGTGCGATCGCAGACTGTTGGCGAGGATTCACCGGCTGACGCTCGGCTCGCTGAGGAAACAGGTCCAGTCGGTCACCGCGGCCCAATTCATGGGCTGGCTGCTGCGGTGGCAGCACGTGGCGCCTTCGAGCCAGGTCCTCGGCGAGCGGGGAACGCTGGAGATTTTGCAGCAGATGCAAGGTTTCGAGGCGCCGGCGAACTCCTGGGAGCGGCAGATTCTGGCTCGGCGTGTCGCGGATTACGACGCCAAGGTGCTGGATCAGCTGTGCCTGACCGGGGCGGTGGGATGGGGCAGGGTATCGCCCCATCCGGCGACGCTCGAGACGGTCTCGCCGGAACGCCGGCGGGTGGTGCCGACCAGCGTTGCACCGATCACCTTCTTCGTGCGGGAGGATACCGACTGGATGATCCCTCGCCGGGAAGCCGGTGAAGAGGAATTGCGAGGGCTCAGCCCGGACGCTAAAGCGGTGATGCACTTCCTGCGGCAGCGGGGGGCTTCGTTTTTTGCGGATATCGTGCGTGGAACCGGCAAGCTGAAGGCGGAGGTCGAGACGGCGCTCTGGGAACTGGTCGCCGGCGGCCTGCTGACCGCGGACGGCTTCGATAACCTGCGTGCGCTGATCGATCCGAAACGGCGCTCCGGGCAGGGGCACGGACGAAGCATTCGACCACGGCATAGTGCCGGACGATGGTCGTTGCTCTACACCGGGGAGCCGGTAGAACGCGCTCGCGCGTTGGAGGCGATTTGCTGGATGCTGCTGCGGCGCTACGGTATCGTCTTTCGTGAATTGCTGGGCCGGGAGACGATTCTGCCGAAATGGCGCGAGTTGTTGATGGCTTTGAGACGCCTCGAGGACCGCGGCGAGGTTCGTGGCGGAAGGTTTGTCAGTGGCTTCCTGGGAGAACAATTCGCCCTGCCGGTGGCCGTGGAATCAGTGCGCGCACAGCGAAACCTCCCAACAACCGGAGAGGTGGTCAGCGTTTCGGCGTCCGATCCGCTCAATCTCGTGGGAATTGTCGTGCCGGGTGAGCGCGTGGCTGCGAACTCGGGCCGCATGGTGGCGTTCCGCGACGGTGTCGCCGTGCCGCCAAGCGAGCGACCCAACGTGGCCGTGATGGCGGCCGGATAAGCCTGCTTGAGGATCATCTCAAGTAGCACTTTAGACCCACGTGTCGGTGGTGGCGCAAATCAGCCGCTTTTTGTCGTTTGCGAACTGACACAAACTGTTTCGCTTCTCTCACTTTGCGCCTGGATCGAACAACGTCTCACCGAATGAGACAGTTTCCAGAAGTGCAACTCCCGCATGTCATTGACTTTACTCCGCTTTCCGCCGAAATGGGGTTATGGAACAGAATGGCATGCCCCATGCACTAACCCAGCCTCGCGGGTTCCTGAGACACCGGGTTCGGGGAGAGCAAACATGAGAGCCGCCGTAAGACAACAGTTGGATCCCACCATCCGTAGCAACGAAACGCGGGATTTCCACGGCTCGCTGCGTGCCAAGATCGTAGGGCAAGAAGAAGGTGTGCAGGCGCTCGTGGACATGTACCAGGTGTTCTGTGCGGGGTTGAATTCACCGGGCCGCCCGGTCGGGAATCTTTTGTTTCTCGGGCCAACCGGTTCGGGCAAGACGCGCATCGTTGAGGCTGCTGCGGAGATCCTGTTTGGGGACGCGCGCGCCATTATCAAGGTGGACTGCGCGGAGTTTCAGCACTCCCACGAAATCGCGAAATTGATCGGCTCGCCCCCAGGCTACCTGGGACACCGGGAAACCCATCCCTTGATTACCCAGGAAGAGCTGGCGAAGAGCCACCGGGATGACCTGAAACTGTCGTTCTTGCTCTTTGACGAGATTGAGAAGGCGTCCGATGCCCTGTGGCAATTGCTCTTGGGTATGCTGGACAAAGCGACTCTGACTTTGGGCGATAATCGCCGCGTGGACTTGTCCCAAACCGTGATTTTCCTGACCTCGAACCTGGGCGGCGGAGAGATCGCGGAACTGATCAACGGCGGCATGGGCTTCGTGCAGCCAAAGGATAAGTCGGCAGCTGGACTGGACGAGAAGGTCCAACGGACCGCGGTGGAAGCGGCCCGCCGAAAATTTTCGCCAGAGTTCATGAACCGGCTGGACAAAGTGGTTGTGTTCCACCCGCTGAAGCGCGAGCAATTGGAAGAAGTTCTGGAAATTGAGCTGAGTCAAGTACAACAGCGCGTGCTGGAAACCGCGAAAGGCCAATTCCTGTTCCGTGTTACTACCCCGGGTAAGGAATTTCTTTTGCAAGAAGGCACCGACCAGCGCTATGGCGCCCGGCACCTGAAGCGTTCGATCGAGCGGCACGTTGTGTATCCGCTGGCAAACTTGCTGGCCACCGAGCAAGTGCACCTGGGCGATTTGGTCTGCATCGACTGGGACAAGAGTCAGGACCGCTTGACCTTCATCCGCGAAGGCGAAAACCTGGCGATGCCGGTTCGCCGCCTCGAACCCGCGATCGCGCCACCGCGGCCCGCACAGGCACGCAGTGGGAAAACCGTGGAAGCTCCACCAGCGACGCCTGCGCCGGAAGCCACGCCCCGTTTGGCTCGATAGGTTTCCTTTACTTCTCTCTCTCATTCCGCCCGGGTGGCTTTTCACCCGGGCTTTTTTCTTTTCCGACCAGCCGGTGTACAGTGACTTTGAGGATCGCATCATGTCCGGCTACGTGGCGCGTATCGCGCTGATTTGCACAGCTTGCCTCCCTCTCGGTGTGTCTGTGGCGCGGGCGCAGCGAACCCAGTTGAAACCGCCCTGGAATTTGTATTCGCCCCAGACCGACGTCCAACTGGGAAAGCAGAACGCCGTTTTGCTGGAAAGGCGGGTCCTGCTGTGCAATGACCCCAAGGTGGACGAGTATCTAACCAAGCTTGGCCTTCGCCTGGTGGCAAGGCTGCCTACCCGCGGTATCACGTATCCATGGGAATTTCACTGTGTAAACGACAAGTCCATCAACGCGTTTGCGTTGCCGGGCGGATATGTTTTCGTGAATCGGGGCGCCATCGAAGTAGCCGACAATGAAGCGCAGCTTGCTGCCGTAATGGCGCACGAGCTTTCGCACGTCGCCCTGCGGCATGGCACGGCACAAGCGTCCAAGACGCAACTGGCGCAGGGTGCGGCGGGGATCTTCGGTGGATTGTTTGGCGGGAATACCGCCGGAGATCTGCTGACAGAAGGGGTGGCATTGGGAGCGGGCGGGATACTGCTGCGGTACTCGCGCGGAGATGAAACTCAGGCGGATGTCATGGGCACGCAGGTCCTCTATGACACCGGCTACGATCCGCGTGCCATGGCGCAATTTTTCGAGAGATTGCAAGCCGAGACCGCGGGAAAGAATCCGCCGCAGTTTTTGTCCGATCATCCCAACCCCGATCATCGCGTCGAGCGCGTGGAGGAGGAGATCGACAAACTTGGCGGGCCGCCTGGCGGTGCGAAGCGGGACTCCGCGGAATTCGAGGCAATCAAACGGGAGGTACTGGCCCTGCCGGTGGCAAAAAAGATCGTTCCAGTGACTGCAGCCGGTGGAGCGACACCCCCACCTCCCGCTTCGAGCCACTTCTCTGAGTATCAGGGTCATTCGTTCACTTTGAAGTATCCCGACAACTGGGGCGAAAGCGACACCGAAAACGGGGCTTCGTTCGCGCCTGCCCGTGGCGTGGTCCAGGGAGACGACGGGAGTGCACTCGCCTACGGCGTGATCGGTGGCGTGACATCGCCTCAAGTGGATGCGCACGACTCGGACGCGCTGGCAAAGGCGACGCAGCGGTTGATTGAGAGTCTGCGGAAATCAAATCCAAATCTCAAAGTGACCCAATCGCCCGCGCCCGTCAGGCTGAACGGACAGCCTGGACTATCCACCTACTTGGGCAACGATTCGCCGATCGGCGGGCAGGAAACGGATTGGCTGATCACCGTGATGCAGTCGAACGGCTTGCTTTCCTTTCTGTGTGTCGCGCCGCAGCCGGCGTACAGCGACTACGACAAGACCTTCATCGCGATTCTCGACACCGTGCGATTCTCGAAGTAGGCGCGTCGCCCTCAACCATTCTGAAAACGGCAAGGTGCTATCTTGTCGGCAACGGACAGGAGGACAGCGGCGTCAGTTTTTCGTTTCGACAAACATCGGAGGTGCGCCCGCAAGAGAGCCTTGGTGTATCTCCGCTGCTCGTTCCAAGGCGCCCTGGATGCTGGCGCAAATGTTTTCGGCGCCGACGTGGCGTTCGAATTCCGCCTGTTGCATAAGCTGCGCCGGTTGTTCTCTCGCGCCGCAAAGCAGCAATGACCTGCCGGAAGCGTGAATTTGGTCGGCCAAATCGCGGATCGCGCCGAGTCCCGTGGCATCAATCGCGGTCATATTGCGAAGCCGCAGGACTACGATCGGCGGGAGCGCTGGCAGGTCGTCCAGGATTTCGGAGAATTTGTCGGTCGAGCCGAACAGGAATGGTCCGTGTACGCGGAATACGGTTACATAGTCGGGGATGTCTTTGCCCTGCAAGATGTGCACGCGGCTATCTTCCACGTAGTCGCGGGTAACCCGCGCGACGGTGGTGGTACGAGACACCTTGCGAATAAATGTCAGTGCGGCCAGCACCATGCCAATTTCGACGGCGAACGTCAAGTCGGCTACGACCGTGAGGGTCAGCGTCAACAGCCATACGGCAATGTCGGCCGTAGTCAGCTTCAAGATTTCCGGGATTTCGTGCCATTCTCCCATGTTGTAGGCGACCATGATCAGGATGGCGGCTAGGGCCGCCAGAGGCACATTCTTCACTAGCGGGGCAGCAAAGAGCACGATCGCAAGCAACGTCAGCGCGTGAATCATTCCCGCGACCGGGGTCTTGGCACCGGAACGCACGTTGGTGGCGGTACGCGCGATCGCTCCGGTGGCCGGCAGGCCGCCGAACAGCGGCGAGACGATGTTGGCGATACCCTGCGCCATCAGCTCGACGTTGGGATTGTGTTTGTCCTTGCTCATGCGATCCGACACCACCGCGGACATCAACGATTCGATCGCGCCGAGCATGGCGACGGTGAACGCGGGCGACAGCAATTGGCGCAAGACGTTGTAGTGTAAACGCGGCACGGCGAACGCCGGCAATCCACTGGGAATTCCGCCGAATCGCGTCCCGATCGTTTCCACCGACAAGTGCAGCAAGGTAACGACGATGGTGGCTCCGAACGTGACGACGATCGCGCCCGGGATTCGCTTGGCATACTTCAAACAGAGAATCATGATGGCCAGAGAAGTGAGGGAAAGAACCGTGGCCGTAGGAGAAATCGTATGCCACGCCTGTCCGTAGGCTCGCATGCGGTGGAAAAAGTCGCCGGGCACTGTGGCCATGCGCAAGCCGAAAAAGTCGCGAATCTGCGTACTGGCAATCAGAATGGCGATCCCGTTGGTGAAGCCGATGATCACGGGTCGCGGAAAATATTTCACCGCGGAGCCCATCCCGGTCGCACCGAGGATCAATAGCATGACGCCGGCCATCATCGTGCAGGTGAACAAGCCCTCGATTCCATATTTGGCGATGATCCCAGACACCACCACGACGAAAGCGCCGGTCGGGCCGCCGATCTGCGTCTTCGAGCCACCCAGCGCGGAGATCAAGAAACCGGTCACAATCGCGCAGTAGATCCCGGCTTGTGGCGTAACGCCAGACGCGATGGCAAAAGCCATCGCGAGCGGCAGAGCCACAAGGCCGACGGTGACGCCAGCAATCAAATCACTCACGAATTTGCGGCGATCGTAAGCACGCAATAACAGAACGGATTTAGGAAGCCATGCGGCCAGCGCGGGAGTCATGCGAGCAAAGCGAGAGGTCGCTCCAAAATCCAGTCTAGCAGAGAGGAACGAGCCGCTCTTGAGTGCGCGAAGTCACTGTGCCGTGAAGTGAATCGCAAGCAGTTCAGGCAGTCGGGGTAACCGGGGCTGGTTCGCGATGCTTCGCATCGGCGACGTCATGCTTCTTTTGCGCGGCGGTTTTCTCGGGTCGCGAGCGATCCCAGCGCAGGATCGGATTACGCGCTGCGCCAACCTCATCCAAACGCCGCACGCGCGTCGTGTGAGGCGCAGTCTTCACGATTTCCGGAGTTGCCGCGGCTTCTTCGGCGATCGACCGCATGGCATCGATGAAAAGATCGCATTCTTCCTTGGATTCGGATTCGGTCGGTTCGATCATCAAAGCGCCCGGCACGATCAGCGGAAACGCCGTAGTGTATGGATGAAAGCCGTAGTCGATCAGGCGCTTGGCGATGTCCATGGTGTTCACGCCGTTCTTTTTTTGGATCGCATCGCTGAAAACCACTTCGTGCATGGAGGGCAGGGAATAGGGCAGTTCGTAAACGCCTTCCAGGTGCTTGCGGATATAGTTTGCGTTGAGCACCGCATCTTCCGTTGCCTGGCGAATGCCGGGGCCGTAAGCCAGAATGTAAGCAAGCGCCCGCACCAGCACGCCGAAATTTCCAGAGAATGCTTTCACTTTGCCGATCGAATGCGGGCGCACGGGCTCCAGCGCCAGCCGCCCGCCCTCTTTTTCGACCAGGATGGGAACCGGCCGGAAAGGCTCGAGGGTCTTCTTCATAGCCACGGGGCCGGCGCCCGGGCCGCCACCACCGTGTGGCGTTGAAAAGGTTTTATGTAGGTTCAGGTGCATCACGTCCACGCCAAGGTCACCTGGCCGCGCCACGCCCGCCAGCGCGTTCATGTTTGCGCCATCCATGTAAAGCAGCGCGCCCTTCGCGTGGAGGATCTCGGCAATTTCGGGAATGCGTTCCTCGAAGATGCCCAGCGTCGATGGGTTCGTGATCATCAGTGCCGCAACGTCCTCGGTAACGAGCTCGCGAAGTTTCTCGACATCGATCTGGCCGTGTGATTCGGACTTGATGTTTTCGACCGCGTACCCGGCGATCACCGCGGTCGCCGGATTTGTCCCGTGGGCCGAGTCCGGGATCAAAACCTTCTTGCGGGCGTTACCTTGCTTTTCCAGATACGCACGTATCAACAGCAATCCGGTGAGTTCGCCTTGCGCGCCCGCGGCGGGCTGCAGCGTAATCGCATCCATGCCGGTGATTTCCAGCAGGCATTTTTCCAGGAGACGCAGAATTTTCAGGCAGCCCTGCGAAAGCTCCTGCGGTTGCAATGGATGTTCGGTAGCGATGCCGTCGAGGCGTGCCACGAATTCGTTCACCCGTGGGTTGTACTTCATCGTACAGGAACCTAGCGGATACATGCCCAGGTCAATCGCGAAGTTCCATGTCGAAAGGCGGGTGAAGTGTCGCAGCACTTCGATCTCGCTGACTTCGGGAAACCCTTCGATACCTTCTCCACGGTAGTTCGTGCCCAGTAGTGTTGCAGGGTCGGCCGGTGGGACATCCAGCGGAGGGAGTTCGAACGCGCGCTTGCCCGGCGAGGATTTCTCGAAGATCAGACCCTCGTTCTGACTGGTGTGGCGGGACGCTTTTTTGATCTTTTTGTTCACCGAGTTCCTTAAAACTATGTCTTTCTGTTGCGAACCGCCCTTCAAGGCGTGCGGTTTTGCAAGCGTCGAGTAGCTGGCACCTACGGCAGAGGTTGATCCAAGGCGCGCCGGACCGCCGCCGCAAGTTTTGCGATTTCGGCGCGCGTGGTTGTTTCGGTTACGCACACCAGCGCGTTCTTGGTCAGCTCCGGATACGACGGGCCGAGCGGCAGTGGTCCGACAATTTTCTCTTTCAGCAGTTCGTGATTGACGATTCGAGCGGACCGCGGCAGTTCGATCGTGAATTCGTTGAAAAACGGCGCCGCGAACGTGCGTCTGACCCCGGGAATCTTGGTCAATTCAGCCAGCGCGAACTGCGCCTTCGAGAAATTCTGGTGCGCCATCTCACGCAGTCCCTCCTTGCCCAGCAGAGTCAGGTGGACGGTCGCGGCCAGCGCACAAAGTGCCTGATTGGTGCAGATATTGGAGGTCGCCTTCTCGCGCCGAATGTGCTGCTCGCGAGTTGCCAGGGTAAGCACGAATCCGCGTCGCCCTTCGGTATCGATGGTTTGTCCCGTCAATCGCCCCGGCATCTGCCGGACAAATTTGTCGCGCGTCGCTAGAACGCCGACGAATGGCCCGCCGTAGCTGGGCGCGAGGCCAAAACTTTGCCCTTCCATCGCAACGATGTCCGCTTCCGCAGGAGGTTTCACCAACCCGAGTGACACGCCCTCGGTAATGGAAACCGTGAGCAGCGCACCCGATGCATGCACTATGTCGGCCAACGCCGAAAGGGGTTCGATCGCGCCGAAAAAATTAGGCGATTGCACGACGACCGCTGCGACATCATCCCCGATCGCCGACCGGAGCACTTTCTGGTCGAGCGATCCATCGGGGGCGTACGGAATTTCTTGAACCTGCAGCCCGGAATTTTTCGCATACGTCTTCAGCACATCGCGATATTCCGGATGCAGTGAACGCGCCACCAGCACGCGCGTGCGTCCGGTGATGCGTTCCGCCATCAGCACGGCCTCAGTCGTGGCCGTTGAACCGTCCCACATGGAAGCATTGGCGACCTGTTGCCCGGTAAGTTGGCACATCAGCGTCTGAAATTCGAAGATTGCCTGCAGCGTGCCTTGCGAAATTTCCGCTTGATAAGGCGTGTAGGAGGTGAGGAACTCGCCGCGCTGGATAATGGCGTCGGTGACCACCGAGCGCAGGTGATTGTAGACGCCCGCGCCGAGAAAGCTCGTGTATCCAAACGAATTTTCGCTGGCGCGCTCCTTGAAATATTGAATCACTTCCGCCTCGGAAAAAGGTCCCGGTAACTTCAATGCCTCGCGCAACCGGAAACGCTCCGGAATGCTGGAGAACAGATCGTCGATCGACTTGGCGCCGATCGCGGCGAGCATCTCATGGCGTTCGGTAGGGCTTTTGGGGAGATAACGCATCAGGCCGAGACTTCCTTGCCCTTGTCCGCTTCCGCGATGAACGCCTCGTAGGCCGTCGCGTCCATCAACCCCTTCACTTCCTCAGGTTTCGCGAGCCGCACTTTGATCAGCCACGCCGAGCCATGCGGGTCGGTATTGATTTTCTCTGGCGTGTTCTGCAGTTCGCCGTTGATCTCGGTCACTTCGCCGGACACCGGCGAGTAGATTTCGCTGACCGCTTTGACCGATTCCACGGTACCGAACGACTTCCCGGATTCGACCTTGGCGCCGACCTTCGGCAATTCCGCGAATACCACGTCGCCTAATTCGTGCTGCGCGTAGTCGGTGATTCCGATCGTGGCCACATCGCCCTGGATATCGGCCCATTCGTGCTGCTTCGTATAACGGTATTTCGCCGGGTACGCCATGCTGACTCCTTTGTCGACCCGGCTCGGCCGGGAACATGCAAACTTAGCTTGATTCAGGCTGTCTTCACAACTTGCGGAACGGCAACCGTCTTGGGCCGCTTGTAAAATGGAGTCGGCACCACCTGAGCCCTGTACTTGTTGCCTCGAATCTCCACGTAAATCGACGTTCCCACTGCCGACATCGCCGGCGGAACGTACGCCAGCGCGATATTTTTTCCCAGTGTGGGAGAAGGCGATCCGCTGGTGATCACGCCGACCGCTTCTCCAACTTCGTCACAACAGCAATACTCATCCCGCGCGATTCCGCGGTCGATCATCTCCAAGCCGACCAGGGTGCGCTTCAATCCCGACGACTTGGCGCGTTCCAGCGCGGCCCGGCCGATAAAATCACCTTTCTCCATCTTGCAATACCGCTCGAGGCCGGCCTCCCAAACATTGATCGTATCGCTGATCTCGTGGCCGTACAGCGCCATCTTTGCTTCCAGCCGCAGCGTGTTCCGCGCTCCGAGTCCGCAGGGGACGATCCCGAATTCGCGCCCCGCCTCCAGTACCCGCTTCCAAACTTCTTCACTCGTTACTTTGTCGGAGGGTACATAAATCTCAAAACCATCTTCACCGGTGTAGCCGGTGCGTGCAATCAGGGTGTCTTTCAGTCCGCAAACGGTGGCGTGCGTGAACCAATAATTCTTGATGCCGTCGAGATTCGCGTCGGTCAGCTTGCGCATCACGTCAATCGCGCGCGGCCCTTGGATCGCAAGCTGCGTGTAGCTGTCACTTAGATCTTCGACAACGCTGTCAAAGCCTTTGGTATTCTCGCGAACCCAGCTGACATCTTTTTCACGTGTTCCTGCATTGATGACCAGCAGGAAATCGTCGTCGCCAAGCCGGTGAACAATGACATCGTCCACGAACGTGCCTTTCGGATACAGCAGCGCCGAGTAATGCGCCTGTCCGACAGCCAACTTCGATGCATCGTTCATGCTGAGATGCTGGACAGCTGCCAGAGCGCCGCCTCCGGTCCTCCCGGTGCGAACTCGAATGTCACCCATGTGGCTGACGTCAAAAACTCCCACGACGCTGCGCACCGCCTTGTGCTCGGCGACCAGCCCGCCGCTCGACGGGTACTCGACGGGCATGTCCCAGCCGCCAAAATTGACCATTTTTGCGCCCAATTGCCGGTGTACGGCATTGAGGGGCGTCTTCCGAAGTTCGCTAGCTGTAGGCGTGTTGACTGATTCCATTCCGCATGCTCAGGCAGAAATCGATACTAACACGCGCTCAAACAAGCGTCAAAGAAGCCGCCCGCCGCTTCTTTCTCGCGTCAAAACGACAAAACATGCAGCGGAGGGCGCCGTCCCCGGAGCCCTGCGGCCACCCACCCGGTACATGAAACCCCGGCGAGCTAAAACAAACCTCCAGTAAATTCTCCGCGTCCCGCCACCGATCTGCGCCTTGCCGCCCCAGCCTTTAGTCAGGTACAGTTTTCAAGGAGGCTCCCATGCCTGGTCCCATCGTCTGCTCCATGTGCGACAAGACGGAACAGCAATGCACTTGCGAAAAATATTGCACCATTTGCAAGGGACAGAATAAAGTGCGGCTCTGCGCCGACAGCCTCTATTACTGCCCGGACTGCCGGGAAGCGTGCGACGTAGCGCTTGCGAACGAACAACGTGGAAACTGAATCCAAAAGCATTAGGCTGCAAATTGATGCCGATCCCAGATTGGCGGCTGCCGTCGGCGGCGCGGCTCGCTATCTAGCCGAAGCGGCGGGCATGGAGAATGACGCCACGGCGCAGTTGCAGGCATCCGTGATCGCGGCGTGCGGAGAAGCGTTCGAGCGTTTGACGGAAAGTCATCCGCACCTGAACGTAACCCTCACGCGCCTCTCCGATCGCATTGAAGTCGCCCTCTCCTACGAAGGGGATATGGCTCCAGCCGTCGGCTTGGACACGATCGCAAAGGCCGCGTCGCAATCCGGCGTTGGCGTCGGAGCAAGCGGAGTACTGGGCGGAGTCGATCGCATCCAGTACGAAACGCAGGGGAAGGTAGCGGTCACGCGCCTCACCAAGTACATCAGCCAAGGCGCGCCAAGCAGATAAGTTCGCTCCAAACAAAAAGAGCGGACGTAGAACCTGCCCCGCCTTTTGAAAAACAAATCCATTGCCCGATCAAGCCTCGACCCCACCATCCCATCGGGGCGCAGCACGGCTGTGCCCCAAACGCCCAGTCGTAACGTTGGGTACTCGCATCGCACCGCAGGTCGCCGTCACGACCTGCACCACGCCAACACGACCGCTTCCCTGATAACCGCCGGTTGTCATTCTGAGCGCATCCGACAAGGAGGCGCGAAAAACCTCAACCCCGGAGCCTGCCATAGCGTTCGATAGAAGCAAGCCGCCAAGACTGTCGTTTGCGCTTTGCATTGAGATCGTTCGGCTACTCTATCGGGTAGCCCCTGGATGGATGGTCACTGGTTAGATGGATGCCGGAATAAAAAATCACTACATCTTGAACGCAAACGTATTGCGCTTGATCAACGAGGCCATCTGATCGTCGGTCAGCGTCATGTGCACCACGATCCGGTCGCCGCTCGGTGTAACGCTGGCCTGCGTGAGCAATTGGGCCATGTCGGGGTTATCCGTTTTCGACTGATATTGCTTGTACATCAGTCCCATTTGCAGCAATTGCCCGAGCGAATTGGCGTCGTCTGTCGATCCGCAAATCCCTTGAAACTTCCCGTCGATGCCGCTGCTGGCGTCTATGTTGATAATCATGTTCTGCATTCGCGTCACGAGTTTCGCTGCGTCCGGAAACTGCTGAATCTCCGGCGCGAGTTGCTGCATTGCCAAGCGGGTGTATGCGGGATTCAACACCGACCAAAACACTCCGGTGCCGTTCGCTTCATTCACCAGCGGAAAGAATTTCTCATTACGCATCAGGCCTTCTTCGGTTCCAAAGCGCACTTCAATCATTTTTTCCAGCAGCGCGCGATGGCCGAACGCCGCGGTGCTCGAATCGATGAAGAAAAAGAAAAGATCGTTAGCCCCGGAACCCGTGCCGAAAGCATACAGCGTGTAGTTCCGCGCTTTGAAGGTCGGCAACTTCTGCTGCTTGAAATAAGCTTCGGTGGACTCGGGATTGTAGTTGCCCAGCGCAACTCCCACGATCTGCTCCCCGGTCGGCACGGCGGAAGATCCTGCTTCGGCGGTCTTGCTGGTCACGCCCTCTGCGACAAGACCCCACGCCAATTCTTCGACTTGCGAGTTCGGGTCGACGCCGGCGGAAGCCAAAAACTTCTCGAACTGGCGGAAACGCTCCGGCAACATTTGCTGCTGCAGTTGTGGAAACCACGCCAGGGTCCGCGCCTTTTTTAAATCCGCATAAGCGAATTCGCCCACTTCTTTCGGGAACAGCGCGATGACGTCCGCGCCCAACCGACCGGCATTCGCGGGTTTGGGCGCAAACAGCGTCAGCGCCACTAAAGTGCACACGGCTAGCACCTGGCGCATACTCAAAGTCGCCCTGAATCTCTCGATTCGGTTCATAGTGATTCTCCTTGTGCGCCGGCTAAACCGGCGAGGTGTAATGAATGCAAAAGTCATACGAATGTGAGGTAGCGACCCACATCGGCCCCGAGTCATGCGGAGCTGCTCGCAAGGGCAGCGTCGAAGCGTTGACAGGGGAACGTGCGGGCCGGGTATTCAGCCGCGTAAGACACTTACTCCGGGACGCCGACGCTGTAAGGAGAAGCGGAAGGCTCCATCGGGTGCACCGATATCGCGAGGTGTGCCCGAGTCCCGCGCGGTCAGAGACCCCGTGCACGTACGCAGACACCTCGCTCGGGAACCGGGAGATCCCAAGTTCGCCCAAGGCCGCAGTTGCCTTGGGACGCGTCGGGAAGTCTAAGGACGTACGCCGATGACGAACGGACCTGGGAAGTCGGACAGCCCTGTAGTACCTGCGAAGTCCTCGAACAAAGCCGGGCAACCGGCGGCGGAAGGGATGGAGGGAAGAGGGTTGGCCAAAGGGAACCTGCCACAGCAAAACGCGTTCCGGACACCGAGCCGGGAAGACGCGCTGAGTGCGCTGGAGCGGGTACGTCAAGCAGCAGGAAAGGATAAGAAGTTGCGGTTCACGGCGCTTTTGCACCACATCTACAACTTGGAAACGCTGCGCATGGCCTACTTCTCGCTGAAGAAGGAAGCCGCGCCGGGCGTGGACGGAGAGACGTGGCGACACTACGGCGAACAACTGGAAGGGAATCTTCAGGAACTTGCCGAAAGGTTGAAGCGAGGAGCGTATCGAGCGAAGCCGGTGCGAAGGGTGTTTATCCCGAAGGCCAACGGGCGGCAGAGACCGCTCGGAGTTCCGGCGCTGGAAGACAAGATCGTCCAGCGCGCGGCGGTCGAGGTGATGAATGCTATCTACGAAACGGATTTTCTCGGGTTTTCGTATGGCTTCCGACCAGGGCGCAGCCAGCATCAAGCGCTGGATGCTCTGTACACCGGACTGCAGACGAAGAAAGTGAACTGGGTGCTCGATCTGGACATCAAAGGCTTTTTCGATGGGCTTTCCCACGAATGGCTTGTGAAGTTCGTTGAGCACCGGGTTGCAGACCGGCGCGTCGTGCGGCTCATCCAGAAATGGTTGAAGGCTGGCGTGCTGGAGGATGGGAAACGAGTACGAACGGAAGAAGGGACGCCCCAGGGCGGAAGTGCCTCGCCGCTCTTGGCGAACGTCTATCTTCATTACGCATTCGATCTGTGGGTCCAAGCATGGCGTCAAAAGTGCGCGCACGGCGATGTCATCGTGGTGCGATTCGCGGATGACATCGTGGCTGGATTCCAAAGCAAAGCGGATGCCGATCAGTTTCGGGCGGAACTTACGGAACGAATGAAGAAGTTCAACTTGGAACTGCATCCCGAGAAAACACGGCTGCTGGAGTTTGGTCCGTATGCGATCGACCAACGACAATGGCGTGGCGAAGGGAAGCCGGAAACGTTCAACTTTCTCGGCTTTACGCATATCTGCGTGAAGAAGAGGAGCAATGGACGGTTTACGGTGCTGCGGCAAACGATACGCAAAAGGTTGCAAGCGAAGCTGAACGCGGTGAAAGCCGAGCTTCAGCGCCGCATGCACGAACCCATCCCCGAACAGGGCAAGTGGTTGGCAGCGGTGGTGCGTGGACATATCCGGTATTACGGAGTGCCCATGAACAACTCGGCGCTGGCTCTTTTTCGATACCAAGTAGGACGACTTTGGCATCGCGCGCTTTCGCGGCGCAGCCAAAAAGGCCGCGTCCTGTGGGATCGCATGCGGCGCCTCATCACTCGCTGGCTGCCTCTGCCTACCGTCTGTCATCCCTATCCCCTGCGTCGCATGGGCGTCCTCACCTAAGGCAAGAGCCGGATGCGGGAATCCCGCTTGTCCGGATCCGTGGAGGGGGTTATGAGCGATCATGATTCCTACTCCGACTCGGCCTTCGGAGAAGACCGCCGACGATTACGCGTTGATCGTGCGGGTTTCGCCCAGGCGCTCGCGCAGCGCTGAAACCCTCTCTCGCGTTGCCGTAACGTACCCGGCGTCCTTTATCCCATCGAGATTGATCTCGACGTTGGCCAATGCGCCTTTGGCGCCGGCCGCAGCCATCAAACGGGCTACATCTAAGTCTGACTTCATGGATGCGGCCGCGATAGCCGCAAGTTGTCCCAGGCGTTCGAAAAGGGTAACGGTACGGTCCGCCACCTCAAGTGGCACTTCGGCCGCGGCCCGCGTCGCGATCTGAATCGCCTCTTCGCGCCATTTTATTTCGCCAGCATCGCCTTGCGGCAGCTTGAATGCCAGCATCACGTCATCGTAGGAATTCGCGTCGCGATCAATGGCCACCGTCAGTTCTTCCGCTGTTCGGCGCATGTCCTCGAGCGCGTCCGACAGCTTGTCCACCATCGACAGCTGCGATTTTTTCTTGCGTGATAGCCCCGCGACCATTTGCCCCAGCGATGCCGCCATCGCTCCGGCAAACGCCGCCACGCTTCCGCCGCCAGGCGTTGCCGCGGGTGCTGCAACCGCCTCCAGAAAGGGCCGAGCCAGGCCCGCCAGCTTGCCCTCTTTGACCCCTGCGTCCGCCGGCGGTCCCGCCAGCGCGGATTCCAGTTTGTTTTCGAAAATCTGCTCTGGAGAAAAATTCTCGACCTGCAAAAAGTAATCCGCCGCCATCTCCATCGCCTTTTTCGGAATCAAACCGACGATTTCGCTGCCCACGGGAATCGCCCCGTACCGCGCCGCCTCCCGCTTCACCATCTCGTACACGCGATGCATCGGTGTCTGCTCGAAATCGGTAAGATTGATCGACACCTGCGCCAAGTTCCTCGCCTTCAATTCCACGCCCATGGATTTCACATAGCGCAACCCGCCTGATGAATAGCGAATCGCCTTGGCAATCTTGTTGGCGATGCCAACGTCGGGCGTGTTCAAGTTTACGTTGTAGGCGATCAGGAATTTACGTGCCCCTACGATGGTCACGCCCGCGGTAGGGTGAAGCTTCGGCTCGCCAATATCCGGCTGGCGTTCATGGTTGCGCTTCAACTCGTCCCGCAAACCCTCAAACTGACCGCGTCTTACATTTTCGAGATTGATCCGATCCGGCCGGGTAGCCGCCGCTTCGTAGAAAAACACCGGGATCCGATAGCGGCTCCAAATCTCTTTCCCCACGCGCCGCGCCAGCGCCACGCAATCCTCAATCGTGACCCCATGGATCGGAATAAACGGAATCACGTCCGCCGCTCCTACCCGCGGGTGCGCCCCCGTGTGCACGTTCAGGTCAATCAATTCCATTGCTTTGCCCACGCCACGCAGGGCCGCCTCGGCCACGGCATCAGGTTCCCCTGCCAGCGTCACCACCGAGCGGTGGTGGTCTGCGTCCATCTCGCGGTCCAGCACATACACACCCGCCACCGCACTCATCGACGCCACGATCGCGTCCACCTTTGCGGGGTCCCGCCCTTCGGAAAAATTCGGCACGCACTCGATCAGTCGCTTCATCGCAATGGATTCCTCAAGACGCCTGGCGCTTGTTCAATGATAGGAGATTTTTGCCCGGTCAGCCACCCCAGGCTCCGCGTTGAATGGAGAGTGCGCTGCACGGGAGGGCCAGGCTTTCAACCGCAACAAACCTGGAAAAAGCCGCCGGCGTTCTCCGGGTTCTGACAAGCCTTTTCAACTGCTGATGCACATCGTTAAAGTTGTCTCACAAATTCGGATGTCCGCCAGCAGCCGAGCGGAAAACAATCTCGCCCCGCTTGATCGTCATCCAACACTTGTTCACGCCGAAATAGTAGGGGATTTCCCGGTAGTCCTCGACCTCAAACACGCCGACATCCGCACTCTTGCCCACTTCGAGCGAACCAATCTCCTTTTCGCGCCGCAAGGCATAAGCCGCATTGATTGTCGCCGCCGTGACGCCTTCCGCGGGCGTCATGCGCAATTGCGTGCATGCCAGAGACAAAATCATAGACATACTCAGCGTCGGACTTGTACCCGGGTTGTAATCCGTCGCCAGCCCCACAATCGCTCCCGCCTCGATCAGTGCCCGCGCAGGCGCATACTGCTTCAAACCCAGGTGGAAATCACATCCAGGAAGCAGCGTCGCGACAGTCTTCGACTTCGCCAACGCCCGGATATCCGCTTGGTTCACTTGCTCCAGGTGATCGCAGCTGGCCGCCCCAAGCTGCACTGCAAGTTGTGTCGCTCCAGTGCGCGTCAACTGTTCGGCATGAAGCCGCGGTTTTAGCCCCTGACGGTCACCCGCTTCCAGAACCTGCTCCGCCTGTCCCCGCGTGAACGCCCCCCGGTCGCAAAACACGTCGCAAAATTCCGCCAAGCTTCGTTCCGCCACCTCAGGAATCAGACGGTTGATCAGCAACGCCACGTACCGCTGCGGACCGTCCGGTGTCCCTCGATACTCTGCCGGCACCACATGCGCCCCTAAAAAGGTCGAGACAATTTCCAGCGGCTGCTCGCGCTTCAACTCCTGATGCAGTCCCAAAATCCTCAGCTCGCTCGTGACATCCAGCCCATAACCACTCTTCGCTTCGATCGTGGTCGTTCCGTGCCTTGCGAATTCGCGCAACGCCGCCCGTGCTCGCTGTTTCAGCGCGTCCGAGGTTGCCGCCCGCAGCTTCTTCACGGAATTTAGAATGCCGCCGCCTTTGCGCGCGATCTCCTCGTAGCTTGCGCCTGCAATCCGCAACTCATATTCTTCCTCGCGGCTCGCGGCATGAATCAAATGCGTGTGGGAATCGACAAAACCCGGCAGGATCACGCGTCCCGCAACGTCCAATTTCTCCGCAGCGCGCGCTTCGGGCAACGCCTCAACTTTCGCGCGGGTACCCACCCCAACGATCCGGCCGTCCCGAATCAGAAGCGCCCCGTCCTTGATGATTCCAAGATTCGAGAGCGCCTTCCCGCGACGCGGCGCACGCCCACGCAGGGTAAGTATTTGAGAAGCGCCAGTAATAAGAAGGGAATTCGACAAGGTGCTGGTATTATGCCCAAAAACCGGCCAACCCCGCACACCCATTCGGTCGTATGCGCCCCGGTTCGCACTCGGCCAGGACTTGGTGGGCCTTTGCAATTCGCAAAAACCCTCTAACCTATGTACTTTTGCAATTTTTTCAAATCCAGGCTCGGCTGCCGGGCCAACCCTATGCGCCGCACAGGCGCGCGTTTATGCCGTCGCAGCCTTGCCTCGAAATTCCGGCACGAATGCCTTCTGAACAAAGGCCTCAAACGACGTCGGCGTCGTATTCGCAGCAGATCGGGGTTCCAGCGCCACCATCCGGCCGTCATTCAACGCATCCGTCATTTCCACCATGAGGCCGGCGAAACTCCGGGAGAAGCCCATCCGCGTCAGAGCCTCAATGAATTGTTCGTTAGGAAGTTGCATGTAAGCGAGGTTCGGTTTTCCAATCGCTGCGCCCACAATCCGGGCCACCTCTGCGTAGCTGATGTCGCGCTGCCCTTGCAACTCCCGCGTTTGATGCCCAGAAAAATCAAGCTTCAGCAAGCGCTCGGCAGCCGCTGCGGCGATATCTTCGGTGGCGATCATCGGCAGCAATAGGTCACTACGCAGCGGCGTCGCGATCATGCCGAAATTCTGAATCACGCCAACCTGCGGAAGCACGTTCTCCATAAAGTACCCTGCCCGCAGGCTCAGCGCGTTCAATCCCGCGATCCGTTGCAGCCTCGACTCCATCTCATGCAGTCCCGCAACCGGACCGGTACCTGACTCCTTGTCCGCGCCAAAGCTGCTCAGCGCCACCACGTAGTGCACGCGAGTTGCTTCCAGCGCCGTCGCGCCCGCCTCGATAACCTGCCGCTGATGTCCACGATAGTCGTTGCTGCCGGGATCGGGAGGCAGCATAAAGTAAATCGCCCGCGCCCCATCGAACGCCTGGATCAAAAATGCGGAATCCGCGATGTCTCCGACCAAGGGCTCCGCGCCCAGCTTGGCGACCGCTGACCAGGCGTTCCTCGCTACGTCCAAGCGCGCGTACTTTTTCGCCTTTTGCTAAAAGCGTTTCCGCAATCGCCGAACCGGTGTGACCCGTTGCTCCAAAAATGACGTACATATTGACCTCCTCGACTTTTCCATCCAACGTTCACTCATTCGATGCATGGCGGGTCTCGCTGGGCACGCGGTTGGAGCAAACTCCGGACCGTACGGTCGCCGTCCCAGAACGGCACTACATCATCGGAATCTTGACGCCAGACTTGCGCGCAAATTCAGTAGCTTCGCCGTAGCCGGCGTCCACATGCCGGGCCACACCCATGCCCGGGTCGTTGGTCAGCACGCGTTCGATGCGTGCCGCCATTTCTTTGGTCCCGTCGGCAACGGTCACTTGCCCTGCGTGCTGCGAATAACCGATACCCACGCCTCCGCCGTTGTGGATCGACACCCACGACGCGCCGCTCGCCGTATTCACCAGGGCATTTAGCAGCGGCCAATCGGCAATAGCGTCGGAGCCGTCCAGCATCGACTCTGTCTCGCGGTAAGGCGAAGCCACCGAACCGCAATCCAAGTGGTCGCGGCCAATCACAATCGGCGCTTTTAATTCACCGCGTGCAACCAGTTCGTTCAGCGCCAAGCCGAATTTCTCGCGTTCGCCATACCCGAGCCAGCAGATCCGCGACGGCAGTCCTTGAAACTTCACGCGCTTCTGAGCCAGCTTGATCCATCGCGCCAGATGCTCGTTCTGTGGAAACATCTCCAACACCAGCTGATCGGCCCGAGCAATGTCGGAAGCTTCTCCGGAAAGCGCCGCCCAGCGAAACGGCCCTTTGCCTTCGCAAAAAAGCGGTCGGATGTATTCGGGCACGAAGCCCGGGAAGTCGTAAGCGTTCTTCACGCCCTGCTCGAACGCGAATGTACGAATATTGTTCCCGTAGTCGAACGTCACCGCCCCAAGCTTCTGCAAATCCAGCATGCCTTGAACGTGCGCCGCCATGGCCGCCATCGACCTCTTCTTGTACTCATCGGTATCGCTGTTTCGCAACTCCAGCGCCGCCTCCAGCGTCATGCCGTTCGGCACGTACCCGCCGATCGGATCGTGCGCACTGGTTTGATCGGTCAGCAAATCCGGAACGACGCCGCGGCGCGCCATCTCTGGAATCAAATCGGCGCAGTTGCCAACCAGCCCAACAGAACTCGCTTCCCCCTTGCGCACCGCATTCTTCAGGATGCGCAGCGCTTCATCCAGATTCGTCACCATCACGTCACAATACCCCGTCTTGACTCGCCGCTTGATCCGTTCTGGATCGACATCAATTCCCAGAAACGCCGCCCCGTTCATGGTAGCCGCCAAGGGCTGCGCTCCACCCATGCCGCCCATGCCGCCGGTCACTACCAATTTTCCGGCCAGGCTGCCGCCAAAATGCTTCACCGCCGCAGCCGCGAACGTTTCGTACGTCCCTTGTAAAATTCCCTGCGTCCCAATATAAATCCAGCTCCCCGCCGTCATTTGCCCGTACATCATCAGGCCCGCGCGATCGAGTTCGTGAAAGCGATCCCAGTTGTTCCAGTGACCTACCAGATTCGAGTTACAGATCAACACGCGCGGCGCGTATTCGTGCGTCCGAAAAACCGCCACAGGTTTTCCCGACTGCACCAGCAAAGTCTCGTCGTTTGCAAGCTCCCGCAGCGACCGCACGATCGCGTGAAAGCATTCCCAATTTCGGGCCGCGCGCCCCGTTCCGCCGTACACCACCAATTCCTGCGGGTTCTCGGCCACCTCCGGGTCCAGATTGTTCATCAACATCCGCAGCGCCGCTTCCTGCTGCCAGCCCTTGCAGGAAATCTGCGTGCCCCGCGCCGCGCGAAACGGCCCCTTCGACAACGAAGTGTCGCTCAGCGCCGCCGCACGTGTTCCCGGAATTGTCGCGCTCATGAAATTATCTCCGTCGCCCATCTTAACGCACGCCCGCGTGCTTTTGCGATCGGTCCACCACGAATTCTCTGGCGTACGTTTGTTCGATCGCCTCCGCCGACCTTCATCCACGGTCAAGGGCCGCGATCGCGAACAAGTAGAGACTAACCCGTGCTTGCCGGGAGCAAGGATTGTTCAAACCTCAACCCCAACGCAAGCACGCAAACTCAACACCATCGCCCATTGCCGAAATCAACGTCCCCGGCTTCGCCTCCCCTAGGAATTGCGCCCGCAAAACGGTTAGAGTAAAGTGAGCGAACTTCAATGACCTACGGCACTCTTCCGTCGCGATTTCTCAACGCCATCGATTCGCTTCCCAACCCACGCGCCCAGATGTATCGCCGCGACAATCTCTGGCGCCCGATTTCCTCGGGGGAACTCCTCCGCCGCGTTGCCGGCCTATCCATGGCATTTGTTGAGCTCGGCGTGAAACCCGGCGACCGCGTAGGTTTGTTGGCCACCAACAGGCCCGAATGGCATACCGCCGACTTTGCCATTACCGGAGCCGGCGGCATCACGGTCCCCGTCTATTTCAACGAGTCGCCCGACCGCATGACCTACATTCTCAATCATGCGGGCGCGAAGGTGGTCGTCGTCTGCGGCGCGCCACAATTGGAGAAGCTCCTGGCGTGTCGTCCGCGCCTTCCCGAACTCGAGCACATCATCGTTGCCGAGGCAGGATCGGACGTACCCACGGAATGCCTTCGCTATGAAACGCTGATCGCGTCGGCGAGCGGTGCGGAAATCGCCGCCTACCGCATGCGGGCCTCGCAAGTTCTCCCCGGGCAGCTCGCCTCCATTATTTACACCTCCGGCACAACCGGCGAACCCAAAGGGGTGATGCTCACGCACACCAACATCTGTTCGAACGCGACCGATTCCTGGTCAACGTCGGAGTTGAAACCTGCCGTAGACCAGGCGTTGTCGTTTCTTCCGTTAGCCCACATCTACGGCCGCACCATGGACTACGTCCTGCTCTTCAACGGCATCTCCATCGGATACGTGGAAGATGTGAATCTTCTATCGGAAGTCCTGCTGGACCTCAAGCCGACGGTCCTGGCTGCGGTCCCCCGCGTGTTCGAGAAAATTTACGCTCGCATCATGGAGAAGGGCAGCAAGAACACCGGCATCAAGCGAAAGCTCTTTGACTGGGCGATGGAGGTTGCAAAACGCGCCGCACCCTGGCGTTGCGGCGAGGGGTCGGCCGGCCCCTTCCTCAAATTGCAGTGGGCGGTTGCCAACAAGCTCGTCTTTTCCAAAATCCGCGCGGGCACCGGCGGCCAATTGCGCATTGTTTTCTCAGGCGGCGCGCCACTGTCGAAGGCTCTCGCCGAGTTCTTCTGGTCCATCGGAATCTTGATCTATCAGGGCTATGGTTTGACCGAGACCTCTCCGGTCCTGACCTCTAACTACCCGAAAAACCGCGTTGGCAGTTCCGGTAAGCCGATCGCTAACGTGTTGATCAGCATCGCGTCTGATGGCGAAATCCTCGCCAAAGGGCCTTGCGTCATGCAGGGCTACTACAAGAGTCCCGACGCCACCCGCGAAGTGATTGGCGAGGACGGCTGGTTCCACACCGGCGACATTGGATATCTAGATTCTGACAACTATCTCTTCATCACCGACCGCAAGAAAGACCTGTTGAAAACCGCGGCGGGCAAATTTGTCGCTCCGCAACCCATCGAGAACGCGCTGAAGACCAGCCCGTACATCCTGAACGCCATGGTTGTCGGCGATCAGCGCAAGTTTGTCGTCGCGCTGCTGGTGCCGAATCCCGTGACCGTCGAATCCAAAGCCGCGGAGCAGGGAATTACGTTTCCTTCCAGCAAAGAAATGGTCGTCCATCCCTTTGTTCGTAAGCTCATCGAAGAGGAAGTGACCCGCTTGACAACGCATCTTGCGCAGTGGGAGACCATCAAGCGATTCGCTCTGCTGCCCGACGATTTCACCTTCGACAACGGCGGCCTGACCTTCACCATGAAACTCAAACGCCGTGTCGTCGAGCAAAAATATCGCGACGTCATCACGCAGCTCTACGCCGACGTCGCCGAGCCACGCCCCATCCTCCAAAGTTAATCCGATCGCGTACGGTGAGATTTCTGGATTTCTTCACTTCGCCACTTGTTTGCTTCACCGCTTCTTTTTCTCAAAACATCGACAGCATCTGCCGGCAGCCTTCCGCAAAATCCCGTTCCGGCATAATCAGGCTCACGATCAAATACCCATCCGTGGCGAAATCGTAAAAGTGGCCTGGGTGGACATAAATGGCTTTTTTCGTCAACAAATCCACCGCCAAATCGTCGTCCGAACGCGTAGCAGGCACGCGCACCACCGCGTACCATCCGCCTTCGATTTCCAGCCGGCTGCACGCCTTTCGCAGCGTCAGTTGCCGATCCAGTTCTCCCACGTTTCGCCGCACCCGTGTAAGCACCTGCTTCTGAAATCCATGCCGCTGCTCCAGAAAAACGGGCAGTGCCAGCTGAATAGGCGCATTCATGGACAAATACGTGTCCGCGATCACTTCGATTCTCTCCAAAGCCTGTTTCTTGATCGCCTCCGGGCCGCTGGCAACCAGCCACGCCGCTTTCATCTGCGGCAATCCCGAAATCTTCGACAGTCCGCTCATCGTAAACGTGAGCGCTCCGCCGTTCGCCGCGAGCGATTGCGGGCGTCCGCCATTCGGTAGGCGAGGTCGCGCCTTGCCAAGTTCCCGGCGTCCGTTGAAATCGACGTGCGCAAAGTCCAGAAAGACTTCGTCCGCGATCAACGCCATGTCGCGCGACGAACAGATGGTATTGAGCGCCGCCAACTCCTCTGTTTTCACGAAGTGTCCCGTGGGGTTGTTCGGGTTCACCACGATAATTCCCCGCGTGCGCGGCGTGATCGCCTTCTCCAGCGATGGCAGATCGACCTGCCAGCCGTGATCGTAAACCAGCGGATAGTGGGCGAGTGTTACATCATGAATGTCGGCGAGAAATCCAAACAGCGGATAGCTCGGCGCGGGCACCAGCAGTTGGTCGCCCGGGTTGCACAACGCGCGAAATACAAACGAATAGGCCTCGCTGGTGCTGGCGGTGAGGATGATGTCTTCGACCGACACCTGGTCGCCGCGTTCCGCGTAATAGTCTGCCACGCCCTGGCGCGCCCGCAACAAACCCTTTGGGTCGGGCACATACGTCAGCGCCGCCGGGTCGCACACCGCGTGCAAAATGGTCTCGCGATCGTACGAAAAGCCCACCTCGGTGGGATTCGACGCGCTTAAATCGTAGATCCGCTTTCCGGCACCAAGGTGCTGTGCCAGAGCTTCGCTCAAGCGATTCGGCGCGAGATTCCAACTTGTGCGTTCAGCAAACATAGTGGTGCCAGAGCAGCATCCGCATCGTCCATCGACACGTCTGCGCGGCACTCTATAGAACTACAGCAAATCTCACCCTGCGTCCAATCGGCTCAAACTCCGGACGCTTACTGTTTATTAACTGATGCGCGGCCAAGCACACCTGCGTGCCTGAAGGAGCAATGTTTTCAATGGCTTGTAAGAAAATGGGAATGCGGGCAGCTGTGGATTTCTCGAACATTTGTAGCCGCGCCCGCGGAGGTTTAGAATCCAGTCGAGGACACCATGACAGACGAACTGGTAATCGCAGGCCGCGCCTTCCGCTCGCGCCTGATCGTTGGCACCGGCAAATACCGCAGCTTCCACGAAATGGCTCGCGCCCACGCCGCATCCGGCGCCGACATGGTCACCGTAGCTGTCCGCCGTGTCAACCTCACCGACAAATCGAAAGAATCCCTGCTCGACTACATCGACCGCGAAAAGATCTTCATCCTCCCCAACACCGCGGGCTGCTACACCGCCGACGAAGCCATCCGGACTGCCCGCCTCGGCCGCGAAGTCGGCCTCTCCCACTGGGTCAAGCTAGAAGTCATTGGCGACCAACAAACGCTGTTTCCCGACACCGAAGCGTTGATCGAAGCCACCCGCGTCCTGGTCAAAGAAGGCTTCGTAGTCCTCCCCTACACCAACGACGACCTGATCGCCGCCCGCAAACTGATCGACGCAGGTGCCTCAGCCGTAATGCCGCTCGCCGCCCCGATAGGTTCCGGCCTGGGTATCCAGAATCCCGCTAACCTTCGCATCCTTCGCGAGCGCATCACCGAAGTCCCCATGATCGTGGACGCCGGCGTCGGTACCGCAAGCGACGCCGCCCAAGCCATGGAACTAGGCGCCGACGGCCTCCTCATGAACACCGCCATCGCCGAAGCCCAGGACGCCACCTTGATGGCCGAAGCTATGCGCGAAGCCACCACCGCCGGCCGCAAAGCGTACCTAGCCGGCCGCATGCCCAAGCGCCTCTACGCCGCGGCGAGCAGCCCCCTGGCCGGTGTAGTCCGCTAACCGCGGTCATCTTTCGCTGTTCGAGCGGCGCAGTAGCGCAGCGGGTAGCGCCGGCATCCTGCGGGCTAGGTAGCTCGTCTTGCGTCTTGCAGCAACACCTTCCAGGAACGCGCAGCACAGATCTGAGCCCATCGACCTCAAGCCGATTGCGACGTATCCCGGCGCGAAGGACCTCAACTGACAATTCGCCAAGCGCCTTCTGCCTTCGACGTGTTGCGGTACTCGCTTCGAGCGAACGATCCTCACTCATACCGCAACGTCTGCATCGGATCCACCCGCGTAGCCCGCCGCGCAGGCACGTAGCAAGCCGCCAGCGCCACCGCAGCCAGCACCGCCGTCACTCCGGCAAATGTAGCTGCATCGGTAGGCGCCACGGCAAACAACAAACTCGCCATTAACCGTGTCAACGCAAACGCAGCAATCAACCCAGCCGCCAGCCCAATCACTACCATCCCCACTCCCTGTTTCATCACCAACCCCAACACATCCCCGCCCTGCGCTCCCAAAACCATCCGCAACCCAAACTCCTTGGTCCGCCGCGCCACCGAATACGACACCACGCCATAAATCCCCACCGTAGCAATCGCCAGCGCCGTAACGGAAAAAAGCGCCAGCAGTAGCGTCAAGAATCTCGGCCGCGCCTGCGCCCGCTCCAACACGTCATCCATGGTCCGCACGTCCGACAAAGGCAGCGACGAATCCATGGCATTCAATCGCTCGCGCACCGCCCCCACCAGGTTCCGCGAATCTCCCGAACGCGCCCGCATCACCACAAACATATCCGTCAACGCAAAACTCTCCGTCTGCTGATACGCCAAATACATCTCCGTGCCCGCTGGCCGGTCGAGCCCCGCGTTCTTCACATCGTCCACCACCCCCACAACCGTGCTCCACGGATCCTTCGATCCACCGTTCGCACGCACATGCTTCCCAATCGCGCTCTCATTCGGCCAAAACGTACGGGCCATAGTGCTGTTCACGATCACCACCGGCGATCCCGCAGCCGTGTCGCGATCATCGAAAGATCGTCCTTCCATCAAGCGAATTGCCATGGTCGCGAAATAATCCTTGGTCACCACCTGATCGAAGTCCACGTTCTCGATCGGCCCGCCTTCGCGTTTCACGAATCCTTCGATGTCGGTATCGTTCATGTTCGGAGCTCGCACGGGCGGCATACCATACACGAGCGCCGCCGACCGTACCCCCGGCAGGCTGGTGATCTGCTCGTCCAGGCGCTCCCAGAACCCCGCGATCTTCGCCTTATCGGTATACGTCCCGCTTGGCAGCGACACCTGCATCGTGATCACGTTCTCCGGCGCCATCCCGGTGTGCACTTCCTGCAATTTCCAGAACGCGCGCAACATCAAGCCGCAACCGATCAGCAAGACGAGCGCCATCGCCAGTTCGCCCACCACCAGCGCACGCCGAAACAACTGCGCCCCGCCCGCCGCCGTTGTACTTCCCGCCGCATCCTTCAGCGAGCCGGAAATCCCGCTCACCAGCAACGGCACCAGCGGCGCTAACCCAAAAAGTGCCCCCGTCACCAAGCTGGTCCCCAGCGTAAACATCAACACCCGCCAATCCATCACAATCTCATCGGCCCGCGGAATGCCACCTGCGTTGGTCAACTGCACCAATCGCACGCCACCATAGGCAAGCGCCAAACCAGAAATTGCCCCGCACAGCGCGAGCAAAATCCCCTCGGTCACAAATTGGCGAGCCAGCCGTGCCAATCCAGCCCCCATGGCCCCGCGAATCGCAATCTCCCGCCGTCGAGCCTCCGCCCGTGCCAGCAACAAATTCGCCACGTTGACGCTCGCGATCAACAAAACAAACGCCACCGCTCCCAGCAGCACCAAAAGCGCAGGTCGCACGCTGGAAACCACCTCCGCCTGCAGCGGATAACTCACAAGGGTGTGATCCTTGGGACTAAAACTGTGCGTATGCGGAGAACGATGCTCCCCGTACGATTCCACCAGCGCCGCCAATTCTCCCTGAGCCGCCGCCGGAGATACTCCCGGCTTCAACCGTCCCAGCAAGTAGTAGTTGTGCCCGCCGCGATTGGTTTGGACCGCAGGATCGAGTTGCAACGGAGACCATACTTTCGGCGGATCGCTTTCGCCTGGAGGAAACTGAAACGTCCTCGGCATCACTCCGACAATCGTGCACTTTTTCCCATCGAGGCGCGTCTCCCGTCCGACAATGTTCGGATCACCGCCGAACACGGTTTTCCAGGTCCCGTACGAAATGTCCGCGACGATCGGGGCACCCGGCGCATCATCAGCCGCCGATATCAACCGCCCCGAAATCGGCGCAACTCCTAACGTCTCGAGCATGCCGCCACTCACCAGCGCCGCCGTCACACGCACCGGCTGGCTCGCACCACCCAAGTTCATGCCGCCGGTCTGCCAGGCATCCAGCGAAGCCCACGAATGGGTATCGCGTCGCAAATCGAAAAATTCCGGTGCCGAAGTCCAAAACCTTGGCAATCCTCCATTGGGAAACGTCGGAAACTCCGTGTAAACGCGGATAAGCTGCTCGGGATGCGAGTAAGGAAGCGGCCGCAACAAAACCGCATTCACCACCGTAAAAATCCCGGTAGTCGCCCCAATCCCTAGCATCAAGCAAAGTACCGCCGCTGCGGTGAAACCCAAATTCTTCCGCATCATCCGCAGCGCAAACTGCAAATCTTGCCCAAACGTTCCCATGGTTTCCCCTCATCTATTGGTACGCCAAGCTGGCCGATTAAGTTCCGAAGTGAAATCGAAACGACTTCGGGATCATCGCACATGCTGGTTTCGATTGGCTGAGGAACATCAAGTGGCCCTCCTAGTCATCCCGAACCGGCCCCAGCGTTTCGTAAAGCCAAAAACAAACCGCTGCCCATTACGCAGGGCACTTGATAATATAACCGCCCGGGTGCGTGGCATCGCGCACAAATTGATATGGTCCCTGAAGCTGCTCTCCCACCGCTGTACGCCCCTTGGCTCCGAACCATCATCGGCGGCCCGATTCCAGCCGAAACCAGAGCTACCTGCCAGAATTGTGCGATGCTTCCGTCACCTGAAAGCTCACCGGAGGCTACCTACTTTCATCCGTTGACCAAGTGTTGCGCATACCAACCTCGCCTTCCGAATTTCCTCGCGGGAAGGATTCTTTCAGACACAGATCCCTCGGTAGCTGCCGGTCGTCAAGAGTTGGAACGGCGCATAGCTCGGCGAGTAGCAGTCACTCCACGGTGGGCTGGACCCGGATCGGTGTTTGGCTTGCTGTACCGAAATACACCCAACGTTTTCGGACGAGCCCCGGAATTGCGATGTCAGTTTCTCGATCCAGGCGGAAACTGCGGCGTTTGGAGGCATAGGCCCGGCGTATGCTCTACCTGGTTCTGCAAGCATGTTCGCGGCGAGACGGGAAGCCGCTTTTGGAAGTTAACCGACACTCTTTTGCAGATCGTCGAACAAGAACTTACGATCTGGTGCCTTGCTGAACTCAAGGTAGGATCTGCGCAAGTGCAGGAAATGACCCAGCACTCGTCGCCCGAGGTCTCGGAGCTGGGTGGAGAAATTAATTGGGGGCACTACCGTAAATTGTGGGGCGCGAGGGTGGGACGGGAGGCGGATTTCTATCGTGCCTGTGCGAGCTTGGTGGATGGCCTCACCTGGGAGCAAGTCGTGCACATATCCGGGCCACGAGTGCGCATTTTGGCGGAACTGGTTCACGACGCTCACGTCCATCTGGGGTCAGAAGCCACTCCGGAGCGGTTGCGACTGGGGCAGGTCCAATTCATTGGCGTCGAGGGAGAAGGAAAGGGTTATCGGGTTCTCGGCTACAGTCAATACGACCCTTTAGTAATGCCGGAAAAGCTCGCTCGGGTATTGCGATATTTCGATGGGCGACCGACAGAAGAAGTTCTTGAAAACATCCTCCACCAAGAGCACCTTCGTGTGGACTTGAAGTTGGTCCGCAAGATGGTTGATTTTGGCATCCTGCGCGATTGTTCTGCCGAGAACAACGCTCTTCCGATAATCAGCTAAGATCCGGTATTGGAGTGCTGGCGCGGTTGAAGATTAAATCCGTAGTAACTCCCAGGTTCCTCAATTCAGGCGGGGAATACCGAAGCTGGGTGATAAAATCGCGCCTGTCAGAGCGTGCGGAACAGGAAGTGCCACAGCCCATCGACCAGCGCATGCACGATGGCCGAGGCGAAAATCGATCCGCTCTTTTGCCAGGTCCAGCCATAAAACAGCCCTGCCACCGTCGCTAGAATCACGTAGCGCCAATTCGGGAATCCCATGTTGGTAATATGCGAGAACCCAAACAACACCGAAGCCGTCCCCCAGCCCGCCAGATCGCTCTTCGTCGATCGCGCCAGCATGTTCTGCAACAAGCCGCGAAACAAGAACTCCTCGGGCCAAGCCGTGAAGCACAAGATCGCCAGCGTCAGACCAGGCACCGTCTTCCAGGTCTCCCAATGCGGCGCAAACTGGATGAAATGCAGGCCTATGCCGAGCGGAACAGCGATTGCGGCGAAGGTCAGGAAGCTTCCAACAATATAAAACCCCCAGCGCTGGCCCCACCCGACGCTGTAGCCCACTCCGGGCAGGCGCCTTATGATCAGGAACGTAGCCAGCGCTACGTTTACGCAAAGCAGCACGGTAAACACATACGCCAAACGCCCACCAGGCCACGGCCAGAACCAATGCGAAGGCGAGAATTTAACCGCCACCCACACGCCAGAAATCGTGACGTAATCCTGCCACGCACCAGGCGGCTGACCCTCCGCGGATGCCGCCAACCCCAACGGAATGAACACTAAGGCCGCAATGGCACCAGCACGCGCGAACGCAAAAGTATTTGTCCCGAAGGAATAAATCAGGTATCCAAAAATGACCGCCATGCCCAGCAGGTAGCCGCTGCCAGCCTCGAATCGCGCCGAAAGAAACTCCGGCACGCCGCGCGCCGCGAACAGCAGCAGCAGGTCAAAGTAAACGGCAAAGGTGGTAACGGTAGCTGCAAATTCCCGCCCGCCATACCCAAGCCAGCAAGCATACACAACGCCGCCAAAGCTAAGCGCGGCCCATATTCCGAGCATGGCCAGCGGCCCGACCTGTCGTGTAGCAGCCAAGCCAGAATTGTAGCGCACCACAAAAGCATCACAGCGACCGAACTTGTATTTAGAGTGACCCTCGGAGGTCGGAGCGTCGCGACCGAAAATCTGCAGCCGCGCTCTTCAGAGAACGGGGTTTAACGAATCGCCGCCACGAGCACGAATCGCGCGAAGTGAATCAAATTGGAACCTGGAGTCAAGAGACGGGAGTTCGGAGCCGAGGCGCGGGGGTTGTTGCGGACAGGCAGGTGAGTTAAGTTGAAGCTACGTTCGAGGCTCCTTTGTCCACTCAGCTCGGTTCCTGGAAACTGGCAGTCAAGCCGCTTCTCCGTGAGGTAGTTCGGGCAGAGCAGCGGATCGTTTTCGGAGGCGTGATGATCTCCGCGCTGGTCGCGGCGGTGACGCCCGGCGCACCCCTTCTTTTCATGGGTGTTTGTATTCTGGTAGTTGGGAACGCCTTGTACGCGTTGCTGCTTTTCGGCAGCCGGTTTTATAACCACCGACCATTCCCGTGGAATTGGATCCTCTATATACCCCTGCTCGCGTTTGGCGCATTTTTGAGCGCGTTCGCGTCGGTGGCACTGCTTCGCTGGATGCACCCGTCAGTGGGACCCTACTGGCAAGCATTTCGCGCGAGTTGGGAGATCGTCGTGGTGGCATGCATGGTGGGGGGCATTGCCGGATACGCGGTTTTAAAGATTCAAGCGAGACTACAGGCCAAGAACAAACTTTTGGAGCAAGCCGTAGAGCGCGGAACGCTGCAACTGCAGGAGCAGGAACAGGAGTTGAAGCAAGCGCTGGAGATCCAGAAGAACTTGCTGCCGAAGGAATTGCCGCAACTTCCGGGCATCGAGTTGGCGGGCGCGTGGCAACCGGCAAGGACCGTGGGAGGGGACTATTTTGACGTGCTGCGCCTGGACGACAATCGCATTGGCATCTGTGTGGGCGACGTTTCGGGAAAAGGGCTGACCGCTTCTCTGCTGATGGCGAATCTGCAAGCAGCTTTCCGGGCGTATGCCATGCCGGACACCTCGCCCGCAATGGTGTGCGGAAAGTTGAATGCCTTCGTTTGCGGGAATGTGGCGCCCGGGAAATTCATTACGTTTTTTTATGGGATTTTGGACGGGCAGAAGAAAACCCTTACGTACGAAAACGCGGGACACTGTCCCGGGATTCTGGTGCACGCTGGAGGGCAAACGGAGCTGCTATCAGGGCAAGGTGGAGTTCTTGGGGTGCAGCCGGAGTGGACGTATCAGGATTTCACGATTCGACTGGCTTCGGGCGACCGGTTGTTGCTTTACACAGACGGAGTGAGCGAAGCGGCGAACAAAGAGCAGGAGGAATTCGGGTACCAGCGAATCGCTGCAGCGGCTGCGTCGGCGCGAGCGTCGGCGGCGGATTGCCAGCGGCGGGTGATGGAAGAGGTAATGAAATTCTGCGGCGGTGAGTTCGGCGACGATGTGACGTTGATTGCGGCTGCGGTTCACTGACTTGAATGAGTCCGCTATCGTTCTAGCTTTTGGTTTGTCGGATAATCGGAGGCCCACTATCCGACCAGGCGATCCATGATGCCGCCACCCCAACCCGAACGCCGCCTCGCCTACGTCGACTGGATGCGCGGCCTCGCCTGCGTCCTGATGTTCCAGACGCACTGCTACAGCTCCTGGCTGGCTCCCGGCGCCCGAAAGGGTTGGCTCTATCCGTGGTCGCAACTGGGAGGCACGCTCCCCGCTCCCCTGTTCATTTTTCTCTCCGGCATTTCCTTCGCGTTGGTTACGGAAAAACTTCGCGAAAAGTGCGCGAGCCGCAACGCCATCGCCAAGAAAACAATTCTTCGCGGAGCCGAAATCTACGCCTTGGGCATAGCATTCCGAATCCAGGAATTTGTCCTGGGTTACCCAATCTCTCCTTGGACAGACCTGTTCCGCGTCGATATCTTGAATACCCTCGGTCTTTCCATGATGTTGATGGGCGTTCTTTGCTGGCTTACGTCGTTGAGATCAGAAGCGCAATGGCAGGGCGCTCCTGCGCGTTCCGCGACGGCAGTGCCTGCGCCAACGAAAACTCTCGCGGCTTTGCGCAATCGCGCGGTCGCCGGCTCGCTGCTCTTCGCCACCTTGGTCGTATTGGTTACGCCGCTCTTGTGGACGACCAGCCGGTTGAGCTCCATCCCGTGGCCACTCGAGTCTTATCTCAACGGTGTCCATACCTTCGGGCGCCCACAAGCCTGGCTTTTCCCGATTTTCCCGTGGGTCGCATTCGCGTTTGCCGGCCTGGCGGTTGGTTTCTTTCTGTTGTCGGACTTCGCAAAGCGAAAAGAAGTTTTCGCGTTCGTCGCCGTAGGCAGTGCAGGGGCTCTTGCTTGTGCTCTTTCCGTGCTCTTTGACGCCGGTCCTATCCGCCTCTACGATCCGGCCATTTACGACTATTGGCACACCAGCCCCAGTTTCTTCCTGATGCGCTGCGGTATCCTCCTCGTGATTCTGTTTCTCACCTACGCGTGGTGCCGCTGGGGATTCGCCCAAAAAGGTTTCAGCCCGATCATCCAGCTCGGCCAAACCTCTTTATTGGTCTACTGGGTCCACATCGAATTCGTGTATGGACGGCTTTCGATCTTGCCGAAGGGGCGATGCAGCATCGCCACGGCGACGGTGGGTCTAGTGATCATTTTTGTGGCGATGCTGGCACTATCGATTTGGCGGACGCGCTGGAAGAAGCGGGCCGTTAAGGTTTCGCGGGCGGGTCCTGCGGTTGCGGCAACTGTGGAATCCGTATGATCACTTCGCCGGGTTTCGCGCGCTGCAGTTCTTCGCGGGCGATCTGTTCGATGGCATGGGGGTCGGTCTTGAGCGCTTTCACTTTTTGACCCAGCTGAATGTTTTCGGAATTGAGGCGGTCAATGTCTTTACGCACTCGTTCAATTTCGTTTTGCGTGCGGCGCATGGCAATAAATCCATGCGCGCCAAAAACATCGTGCACGACCAGTGCGAGCACGAACAATCCAAGGATGGTGCGCCCGTGTTGCTTGAGAAATTCGTTGAAGCCGTTTTCCGGTTCTTCGTGCGCTACGCGAGTACCCACTTGGTCGCCTCTTCGGTCAAACGTGCGGACGCCTTCGGGCTGTCCGCTTCGACGTACAGGCGGAGCAGCGGCTCCGTCCCGGAAAGCCGCAGCAGCATCCAGCTTCCATCGTCGAAGACGAATTTTGCGCCGTCGGTGCGATCCACGGAAACTACTTTTCGCCCCAGGAGTGTCGTAGCGTCCACCGCGACTTTCCTGATGGCGTTTGCCTTTTGTTCGTCGCTGAGGTGCAGGTTTTCGCGGACAGGCCAAAATTCGCGGCCAATTTTCTTGAACAACGCCGCAATCTCATCGCGCAACGAACCGCCGCGCGCGGCCAGCATTTCGGCCACCAGCAGGCAAGCGAGGATCCCGTCTTTCTCCGGGACGTGGCCGCGGATGGTCAAGCCGGCGCTTTCCTCGCCGCCCATCGCGATCTTATCTTCGCGGATGAGTTGGCCGATGTACTTGAAGCCGACGGGCGTCTGGTAGGTCGATTGGCCATTCGCCTTTGCCGCTGCATCTATCATTTGTGACGTGGCGACGCTGCGCGCGGCGGGCATTTTCCAGCTGCGCGACTCGACAAGATAATCGTAGACCAAGGCCAGAATGTGGTTCGGCGAGACCCAAGTGCCGTCGCGATCGATGATGCCGAAGCGGTCCGCGTCACCGTCGGTCGCGAGCCCCGCGGTCGCGCCGGATTCGGTGACGGCCTTGCGCAGGGGCGCGAGGTTTTCTTCGGAGACGTCGGGGCCCGTGCCGTCGAACAGGCAGTCGCGGTTCGTGCGCATCGCCTGAATCGAAACGCCGTGATCGGCGAGCACGCGATCGAGATAGCCGGCGCCGCAACCGTGAAGCGCGTCGACGACGAATTTAGCTTTACCTTTGGCGAGCACATCGAAACGAACCAGTTCTCCGAGACGCTTTAGATAGGTGTCGCGAAGGTTTACGATCTCCTCTTTGGTGCTTTGGTGACGCGGGGCTTTCGCAATAGCGCCGTCTTGCTCGGCCAGTTTCGCGGCGCGGGCTTCGATGTCTTTGGTAACTTCGGGAAGCGCGGGTCCGGCATCGGCCGAGGAGAATTTCAGGCCGTGGTACTGCGCGGGATTGTGGCTGGCGGTGAAATTGACGGCGCCATCGAGTTTGCGGCGCATGATTTCGTAGGCGATCGCAGGAGTGGGGGTGAAGGTTTCGCAGAGCAACGTGCGGATGTGATTCTGCTGGAGGATGTCCACCGCGAGTTGAGAGAATTCTTCGGAATAAAAGCGGGGGTCATAGCCGACCAGGATGGTGGAATTCGTTTTGTGGTCGTTGACGTGCCCGGCGATGGCGGTGACGGCCAAGCGCACGTTCGCGAAGGTGAAATCGTCGGCGATCAAGCCGCGCCAGCCGGAAGTACCGAACTTGATGGGAGAGGGAGTCATGGCGTCGCTATTCTAGCCCGGTGCAGGCAGAAAAAAGAAGCTCGTGGCGTAACAATGGATCGCGATGTCGCGTCGATAGTTTCTCGTGAAGGTTCGCAAGCGTACAAAGGAGGCAGCGATGGTCACAGGGAAGGGCAGCCGGATCGTACTGGTGACGTGCGGATCCATCGTGGAGGCGCGGAGGATCGCCAGCCGCGCGGTTCGCAAGCGGCTGGCCGCGTGCGTGAACATCGTTCTCGGCCCGGTGCAATCGATCTACCGGTGGAAGGGGAAAGTGCACAGCGCGCGAGAGGTTCTGATCGTGATCAAGACGACCGAAAAGCGACTGGCGGAGTTGGAGAACGAAGTTGCGCATTGGCACAGCTACGAGGTACCGGAGTTTGTGGTGATTCCGGTTGCGGCGGGGTCGCGGGAGTATTTGGATTGGCTGGAGGAAAGCGTGAAGCCGGCAGGGAAGTGACGCAGCGAAGGGCCGCGAGCAGATTTAGGTGTGGCGCGGATCGCGTGAGCACAGCCAGCAGTGGCGGGGCTACTGGAGTTTGGCGTATTCGGATTTGGCTTGCTGCAGGATGGGGATCTCGGGGTCGGCGTCTTTCCAGAGGGCAAAAAAGTCCTGATAGGCGGTGCGGGATTTCGCGGCGTCACCGGCGAAAGCGTAGGCGCGCGCCAATCCGAGGTGCGCCAGCGGAGCGACGACCGTGTTCCCAACGATGCCTGGATGATCGATGATTTTCTGAAATTCGGCGGCTGCCGACAAACCTTGCTTGAGTTGGAGATAGGCCAGCCCGCGCAAATAGACGGGTATGAGATTGAAACCGGGGTTGACGCCGCCTAACTCATAACGCGCGGCGGGCGACAACACCTCAACCGCCTGGGCCGCTTTTTTGTCGTGGAGGAAGACGGAGGCCCGAACCATAGGCAGCAACCCAAATTGCAGCGTGTTGTCTTCGCGGAATCGCTTGGAAATATCGTCGCCGAGACGAGTGGCTTCCGAGGTCTCACCGGCCAGGCCAAGCGCAATGGCGGATATTCCGCTGACCGCGCGGTCGTTCGAGTGGGCGAGAGCGGCGCGAGCCTGGCGCACGGCCAACGGCGTATTTCCGATGAAATCCTCGCGTACTGCAGATATGGCCTGTTGCGATCCGGCGCGCTCTTTGATGTCCGCGCGTACGGCCGATTCGATCGATCGGTCCGCGAGTTCCCGGGCTTTCACAAACCGGCCAGAATATGCGGCGGTGTCGGACTCTATCCCGAGAATCTGATCTTCGTATCCGCGCGAATTCATCAAATGCTCGACGACGTGGGCCATTCCCACGGAGTCATGCTGCAGGAACGCGATCATGTAAACGTCGATGTAAAGATAGGGCGCGTCGAGATTCTTTGATTGGGCTTCCTGAGCGACGGCTTTGGCTTCGTCGAACCGGTTCAGGGCCACGTAGCTGTGGCAGAGATTTCCATAGGCGATGCCGTCGGCGCTGAGTTTGAACGCGTCGCGGGCTGAGCTTAAGGCTTTGTCGTAGTCGCCGAGGATTTGGTTAAGCACGCCCAGATTGGTGGGCGGGACCTCGTCGCGTGGATAGGTGCGCGCCCAGGTTTCGTAAGTGGTTCGGGCAGCTTCCGAGTCGCGTTGCACAAAGTCCTGATAATGCGAAGTGATATAGAACCGTTCGCGCTCGCTGGCGCGCTCGCGAAGATCGTAGGCTTTATGAAGGCTTTCGCCGGCCCGCGAGTCTTCGCCCAGATTATTGTAGTTGGTGCCCAGCCGGGCAAAGGCCATGGCGAAATTGGGATCGAGTTGAGTGGCTCGCTGGAATAAAGGCACAGCCGCGGCGAAGTCGCCTTTCACGGTCATGGTTTGATAGCCGAGGCTGTAGGCCTGCAACGCTTCGAGGGAAGCGGTGGTGACGCTTTCAGGAGGTGCGTCGAATTTTTGCAGCGACGAGAGCGATTCGCCGAGCTTTTCGCGGATTTTGGTGGCCGTGTCGCCCAGGGATTTCAGCACCTGTTCTTTCCCGTTTGCGGTGGTTTGTTCCTGGGCCAGTTGATCGCCGTTGTGGCAGTTCACGGCTTTGAGACCGACGACATATTGGGTGCCCAAGCTCGAGATGGAGCCTTCGATGGTGGCGGCGCTAGCGGTGCGCTGGCAAACGTCCCGAGCAACCTCGTGGGTCAGCCGGGCGTCTTTGGGTTGGGCCATGAGGGAAAGAGTTTGCGCAATGCGCTCATCGGAAAGCAGATTCAGGAACGGCGATTGTTCGAGCTGAGAGGACAGACCTTGGCGCAGGGCGCCGTCGAATACCGGATCGCCGGTGGTGTTGGTGAAGTCGGCGAGGACCACGGTGTCTTTCTCGGTGAGTTTGGGGCTTGCGTGCGAACGCCAGTACAGTCCGCCGGCGAAGACCGCGGCGACAACGATCGCGGCCGCCGCGAGAACCAACGCGCGCGACCTCTTTGGGGTGGTGGCGACCGACGAGGAGACGCTTGGCACCGAATTCATGGCAGCGGAGGGACCGGAACTGGCGGAAGCGGAAGCCGACGCCGTTGGTGTTGACGCGGCGGAAACCGAAAGTTGCGCGTGTTGCGCGTGCTTCGCGTCGGGATCGGAAGAAAGAATGGCGGAGCGGCCGGAATCGGTGTCGCGCTTGAGGCGCTTGAGTTCGGCGCGCATCTCCGAGGCGTGTTGATAGCGGAGGTCGCGGTCTTTTTCCAGGGCGCGGCTGATGATGTCTTCGAGTTTGGAGGGGAGATCGGGATTCAGGCGCACCGGAGAGACTGGGGCGCGATTGAGGATGGAGTCGAAGATGAGGCCGGAAGTGTCGCCGCGGAAGGGGAGGGCGCCGGTGGCCATTTCGTAGAGAACGACGCCGAACGAGAAGAGGTCGCTGCGGGCGTCCACGTCTTTGCCGCGGACTTGCTCGGGGGACATGTAGGCGACCGTGCCGAGCGTGGTGCCTGGGCTGGTGAGATGGTCCGGACGCACTGCTTCGGTCATGGCGGCATCGGATCTGGTAATGGAGGCGGCGAGGTCGGCAATTTTTGCGAGGCCGAAGTCGAGAACTTTGGCGTTGCCGCGTTTGGTGACGAAGATATTCGCGGGCTTGATGTCGCGGTGAACGACGCCGGCACCGTGGGCGGCGTCAAGGGCATCGGCAATTTCGATTCCGAGACCGAGGAGTTGCTCAAGTTCCAGAGGCTTGCCGGTTATAACGTGCTTTAGTGTGGCGCCGTCGAGAAATTCCATGGCGATGAAGGCCTTGCCCGATTCCTCGCCGATGTCGTAAATCGTGCAGATGTCGGGGTGGTTGAGGGCGGAGGCGGCACGGGCTTCGCGCTTGAAACGTTCGAGCGACTGCGGATCGTGGGCGAGATCTTCGGGGAGGAATTTCAGGGCTACGAAGCGGCCTAGACGCGTGTCTTCCGCTTTGTAGACGACGCCCATGCCACCGCCGCCGAGTTTTTCGACGATGCGGTAGTGCGAAACGGTTTGACCGATCAGGGAAGGCGACTGGGGCATGTGCCGGGGATTTTATGTGGAGAGGCGGGGTGAGTCAATGAGGGGCAGAGGTTCGAAGGTGGAGATTGGAATTGCCAGAAGTCGGAAGATGGAAGCGAAGTGGTGGCGGAGCAGAGAAGAACGAAGAGAAACTGAGGGCGAAAACATCGCTGGTTAGTGGAAAGGATGGGTGCGTGCTTACGCTGGGGCAGCCAGGAGTGGCTGTGCTACTGGAGCTTGGCGTATTCGGCTTTGGCTTGCTGCAGGATGGGAAGACTGGGGTCGGCATCTTTCCACAGCGCGAGAAAGTCCTGGTAGTTCGTGCGGGCCTTCGCGGTGTCGCCCGCGAGAGCACCGGAACGAGCGAGACCCAGGTGGGCCAGCGCACCGGTCCAGCAATTGGACACTAGCCCTCGGTGATCGACAATTTTCTGGAACTCGGCGGTTGCGGCGCTGCCCTGTTTCGCGGCGAGATAGGCTTCCCCTCGGATGTACGCCGGCAAGATGCAAACGAAATTCAGGCTGCCGATACCTTCACCTAATTCGTAGGGCGTCGCCGGCTGCAGCAGGTCCACGGCTTTGGCGGCATTCCCGCGGCTCAGTTCGACCTGGGCGCGGATCGTGGGAAGCCAGACCGCTTGGACCATGGTATTGACCGGGAACCGGCGGTTCAAATCCTCGACAATCGCTTGGGCTCGTGCGGCGTCTCCGCTGCGCGCCAGGGCAAGAGCGACCAAAATCTGAGCATCGCGGCTGCTTGGAGCAATTTTTCCGGACTCGGCAGCAAACTGACGAGCCTGCTCGCGGTTTCCCAAGGCCGCCTCGCGTAAACCGGCATCGGCGAGCCAGAGAGCCGCAGGTTCCCTAAGATCGGCGCGCACGGCGGCGTCGGCCGCGCGCTTTGAAAGGGAACGTGCGTCGCTGATGCGGCCGTGAAAGGCCGCGGTGTTGGAGTGCAGGGAGAGGATGAGATCCTCCCATCCCGGTTTTCCCGCGCTCAGCGACAACTCGTGCTCGAATTTAGCGACGTCTCCACGCAAGAAAGACAGGGTATACACATTTTCGTGCATGACGGGATCATCCAGCTTGCGAGCAAATGCGTCGTCGATGGCGCCTTGGGCTTCGTCGAAACGATTGAGCGCTATGTAGCTGGCGGCCAAGTTCAAGTAGTCGACGACGTTGGGATCGCTCGCCAGGGTGCCCCTCTCGGCGTCGACGGCGTCCTGATACTTGCCAGCCACCATGAATTCGTTGGCCAAGTTTCCATGGACGGTCGTGTCCCTGGGATAGATCTGCAACCATTGCTTGTAACCTTCGGTGGCCTTTTCGAGTTCGCCGGTGGCGATGTCGTAGTAGAGGGTAGTGATATGGGAGCGCTCGCGTTCGGTAACGCGGTCGCGCAACTCGAAGGCCTTCCGGATGGCGGCGATGGAGAGATCGATCTGGTTCAGGTTGTAATACGAAGTGGACAGCGAGGTATAGGCGATCGCGAAATTGGGATCCAACTCGACGGCACGCTTTAGGAACGGGATGGACTCGGAGGTGCCCTTTTCGTGGCCGGTTCGCTGGCCGATGCTGAAGGTCTTCAAAGCTTCCAGCGACGTCGTGGTGGCATCCGCCAAGGGCACATCGTATTTCTGAACCGAGCTGAGGGATTCACCCAAATCGGTTCGCAACCTGGATGCGGCATCACTGAGAGCTTCGAGAATGCGCTCTTTGCTTGGCGCTTGGGCCTGGCGTCGAGCCAGGGCGTCGCCCGTGGCGCAGTTTACCGCCCCCAAGGAAATGACGTATTGGGTGCCGAGACCGGAAATGGAGCCATCGATGGAAGCTTTGGCACCCGCGCGCTGGCAAATCTCTCTCGCCAAATCGCTGGAGATGTGTTGCGCCGATTGCTGCCCCATCATTTCCAGCGTGTGGTGGACTTTGTCTTCGGAAACAATGTTCAGGAAGGGAGACTGGCCGAGATTCACGGCGAGGGCTTGTTTCAGGGTGTCGTCGAAGACGGCGTCGCCGGTGGAGTTGGCGAAATCGGCCAGCACGATAGTATCTTTTTCGGTGAGCTTGGCGGACACGTGGGAGTGCCAGAAATACGCGCCGACGGCGAGAACCAAAGCAGCGAGAACTACGCCTCCGGCGATCAGGGATTTTGACGGTCGCAGTACGTCGGATTCCACCGTGGCGACCGCGGTGGCAGTGGCCGGCTTGCGGCGGCCGCTGGAGATTTTTTTTGGCGGGATCGCAGATTCCTGGCCGTCGGGTTCGGCAGCGGGTTGAACTATGGAGCGGCCGGAGGTTTCGCGCTTGAGGCGCTTGAGGTCGGCGCGGAGGTCGGACGCGTGCTGGTAGCGAAGGTCGCGGTCTTTTTCGAGGGCTTTGTTGATGATGCGCTCGAGTTCGTCGGGAATTTCGGCGTTGAAGCGCACGGGCGCAACGGGAGCTCGATGCAGGATGCCGTCGAAAACAGCGGCGGACGTGTCGCCCTTGAAAGGAAGAACCCCGGTGGCCATTTCGTAGAGAACCGCGCCGAAGGAAAACAGATCGCTGCGGGGATCGAGCGGTTTGCCGAGGGCTTGTTCAGGGGACATGTAGGCAACCGTGCCAACGGTGCTGCCGGCACCGGTGAGGTGGTCTTCGGTAATGTTGCCTGCGCTGGCGCTTGCCGTATCGCCGGACGGGGCGCTGGCGAGGGTGAGCTTGGCGAGACCGAAGTCGAGGATCTTGGCGTGGCCGCGCGCGGTCACGAAAATATTGGCGGGCTTGATGTCGCGATGGATGATGCCTTTGGCATGAGCGGCGTCAAGCGCGTCGGAAACGTCGATGCCGATTTCGAGCAGGCGTTCAATCTCCAGTGGAGAGCCGGTGATGACATGCTTCAGGGTGGCGCCTTCCATATATTCCATGATGATGAAGGCGCGGCCCTCGTGTTCCTGAATGTCGTGGATGGTGCAGATGTTCGGATGGTTGAGGGCGGATGCGGCGCGGGCTTCTCGCTGGAAGCGCTCGAGGGTTTGCGGATCTTTGGCGACATCGTCGGGAAGAAATTTTAGGGCTACGAAACGTCCGAGCTTGGTGTCTTCGGCTTTGTAGACAACGCCCATGCCACCGCCGCCGAGTTTCTCGACGATGCGGTAGTGCGAGATGGTTTGACCTGAGAGGGAAGCCGGGTCGGGCATGCGGGGCGATTCTAAGTGCAGTGCGAGTACGAGTCAATGAGGCCCGCCGGTAGGCCGCGTTCGGTCACTCGTTCCTCAGGCCTAGCGAAGTTCTTCTGCTCGAACGCCGCACGGAAATCTGGCTGCGCTATTTCCGTTTTGGCATGGGCCTGGCGATCCCTCGCTTGCTGGAAGAAACAGCCCTTCGGCATCCATGACCGAGCGCTCGCAAGCGATGGCGAGAGACTTAGATGTGGAGAAGAGCTTGATCGAGGTCGGCGATGATGTCTTCGACGTCTTCGATGCCGATCGAGAGGCGAACCAAGCCTTCCGTGATGCCTACGCGTTCGCGGACCTCTGCAGGCATCGAGGCGTGGGTCATGAGCGCGGGCAGGGAGATGAGCGTTTCCACTCCACCCAGGCTTTCGGCGAGCGAACAGAGTTTTACCTGATTGAGGAAACGGCGAGCGGCGTCTTGGGTTCCGAGGTCGAAGGCCAGCATGGCACCGGGTCCGCGCTGCTGCTTGCGAGCGATCTCGTGGTGCGGGTGCGAAGGCAGGCCGGGGTAGTAGACCTTCTTGATTTTGGGATGAGCATCGAGGTGGCGGGCGATGGAGAGGCCGTTGGCGTTGTGCTGCAGCATGCGCACGGCGAGCGTCTTGATGCCGCGGGAGGTCAGGAAGCAGTCCATGGGGGCCAGGCCGGTGCCCGCGGAACGCTGGATGAAATAAATCTTCTCGGCGTCTTCGGGGCGCGTGAGGACGACCGCCCCCCCGGTGGAATCGCTGTGGCCGTTAAGGTACTTGGTCATGGAATGGACGACGATGTGAGCGCCGAGTTCAATGGGGCGTTGCAGGTAGGGACTGAGGAAAGTGTTGTCCACGACCAAGGTTACGCGTCGGTCGTCGGCAATTTTAGCGACAGCTGCAATGTCGGTCACCCGCATTGTCGGATTTGTGGGAGTTTCCACGTAGAGCATCTTGGTGTTGGGACGAAGCGCACCGAGGACCAGTTCCGGGGTTGAGGTATCGACGAAGCTGAACTCCAAACCGAAGTGCACAAGAAGTTGCGTCGAAAGGCGAAACACGCCGCCGTAAACGGCTTCGGAGACGATGACATGGTCGCCGGGGCGGAGAAGGCGGAACACGGCGTCGATGCCGGCCATGCCGGAAGAGAAAACGTAAGCGGACTGGCCGCCTTCCAACTTCGCCACGGTGCGCTCGAGGGCTTTGCGGTTGGGATGATTGGTGCGGGCGTAGTCGTAGCCTTTATTCTTGCCGAGCTCGGTCTGCACGTACGTCGAGGTCTGGTAGATCGGAGCCACAACTGCGCCGGTTGCGGGGTCGGGCTCCTGGCCGACGTGGATGGCATTCGTAGCGAAACCCATGGGGACTCCTGTCTCCGAGAAATTGCAAAGCGCCGAATTGCCTCCCGAGAGCTTACGTGCCGCTACACGCGGTCCGCAAAGCGACGCTTGAGGTTTTCGTCAAGCGCTCCGCTCGATGAAATGGACGGAATCTCGCTGGCCTCTCCCGCTCGGAACCGCATCGCGCTGCGATTCGGCGTCGATGGCCTGCCGTGTTGCGGGAAGGATGCTGAAAAGAAGGTATCGTAGCGAAACCGGGCAGTCAAACTCAGGATAGCAGGGAGTTTCCAGCGACTGCCCGGTGCGCGTGCCGAAGGTCGCGAGCTCAACAAGCAGCATCTCGACTCCAGCGCGCATCGAAAATAGTAGCGGTTAGACTTGACCAAGCTGTGCGCTGCGTGGAGGATGGAGTAACGACGGAGATGCGATTTCGAAGATTAGTTGCGGTGGGTGTCGGGACGCTAGCGCTTTGCGCCGCGCAGGCGCCGATGGTTGCGCAGGACAAGCAAGCTCCGCCTGCCAAGCAGACGTTGACCGAACAAACGTCTCACGTCACCATCGAAGTGTCCGGCGGCGAAAATGCGACGCCAGTCGAGAACGCCAGTATCTACATCAAGTACATCGAAGAACGTAAGGTGAAGAAAGACAAGACGCTGGAGCTGAATGTGAAGACCAACCGTGATGGTGCGGCTCACATTCCGGACGCTCCGATGGGAAGAGCCCTGGTGCAGGTGGTTGCCGATGGATGGAAGACGTACGGGCGCTGGTACGACGTCAACGAGGCCAGGCAGACGATCAAAATACATTTGGATAAGCCGCCTCGATGGTATTAAGTGATCGCGAAGAGTTTTCGACCGATGTGGTTGCGGGTACTGAGCGCGCGTGGATCGCGACGAATTTTATCGTTGCGTTCGGGATTGCTCAGCGGAGATTCGCGGCGCGACCACGCTCGAGCAAGATACTTGCACCGGAATTGTGCAAACCGAGTCAGAATACTGAGAAGCGTGTAGTTAGCCGCAGATGAAGCGAGCTTTTCCACAAACTTATCAACACTTGTGTTGAAAACTTCACGGAGCAGAAATATCTGGATGGAGATTCGGCACACGTCTTGCTCGCGGCTGGGTAGCGAACGGGATTCCAACCGATGAATGACACCTTCGACGGACCTTTTTCCTTGGTGCAGATGTTTTGGGGCAACATAGCGGCGCGGCCGCTGCGGTGCGCGCTGAGCGTGATCGCCATCGCCATTCAAGTGATCCTGGTGCTGATGATCGTGGGCCTCACATCGGGAGTAATTTCCGAGTGGGGCAAACGCGTGGAAGGCGTCGGCGCGGATATCCTCGTGCAGCCGCCCAACTCGTCTATTTTCTTTGCGTTCTCGAGCGCGGTGATGCCGGAGACTCTGGCCGATCAGATCGGAGAACTGCCCGGGGTGGACGAAGTTGCGCCGACTGTCATTCTGACCGAGCCGAAGAACCTGGTGATGATCTATGGCATCGACTACAAACGATTTAACGCGCTGAGCCGGGGTTTCTTGTACCGGGCGGGCCGCAAGTTTGAATCACCGGACGAAGTGATCGCTGACGACATCATAGCCCAGTCGAAGCACCTGAAGGTGGGAGACCATATCACGCTGCTGAATCATACCTTCACGATCAGCGGCGTTGTAGCGCACGGCAAAGGGGCGCGATTTTTCATTCCCATTAAGACCGCGCAAGAGATCGCCGGCGTCGAGAGCCGTGTATCGATGTTTTACGTGCGAAGCAAAGGGGACACGGAAAAAACCCGAGCGGAAATTTTGAAGTTGTCTCCAAACAATCGTGTGAGGTCGATGTCGGAATACGTCACGCTCATGAGCTCTTCCAACTTGCCTGAACTAAAGCCGTTCGTTCGATCGATGGTGGGACTGGGTATCGTGATCAGCTTCCTGGTAGTCCTGCTGAACATGCACACCATGGTGATGGAGCGGACGCGCGAGGTCGGAATCTTGAAGGCGCTTGGGTTTTCGCGATTCGATATTGTGGAGATGCTGCTGGGCGAGACGCTGGTTCTCACGCTGCTCGGAAGCGGTGTCGGCATCCTGGTGACCTTCCTGACCCAAGCGATTCTGAAAGAAACCAATCCGGGATTGATGATTCTGATCACCTGGCGATGGGTGTTGTCGGCGATCGTTCTGGCCCTGGTTGGAGCTGCTGCGGGAGTGGCGTATCCGGCGTTGCGAGCCGCAAGTTACGATCCCGTCGTAGCCCTCGCGTACGAATAGGCGAATGCGTCGGACGCCGGCGTGGGTCTTCGCGGCGTGACCTTTGTCAATTCGTCGGACGAAAAATCGAGAGGGCGCCGCAAAACTCCGCGATTCTCTTGACCCTTCGCCGTATAATCGCGCAACCGGCCTCGAACCGCAGTGTCCAAAGGAGACGAAGACGATGAAGCGATTGCTTGGGGTTTTGTTGGCAGCGGCTGGATGTCTTTGCCTTTCCGCTGGCGTCGTTGGGCAGATGGGCATAGGGCTGTTTAGCAAGCCGAATATCGCGGATATCTTCAAACCGGTCGTGGGAAGCGGCGCCGCCTATGAACAGCAGTCCACCGACCCAAAGCGGCCTGGCGCTCAACTGGAAATGACGATCGTCGGGAAAGAGATGACCCCGACCGGAGAAGCTTATTGGATGGAAGTGGGGCATACGGACCCGAAAGAAGGGGCCATGATGTACACCAAAATGCTGGTGAGCAAGGATTTCGAGTTCACAAAGATCGTGTTTCAACGACCAGGGCAGCCCGCTATGGAAATGCCTTTTGATCCGAGCCAGGCGGCCAAGCACAACATGAAGGATGAAATGGCAAAATGGCAACAGGTGGGGACCGAAACGATCACCGTTCCCGCCGGGACGTTCCGTTGCGCGCACTGGAAAAAGGATGACGGCACGGACGAAGTCTGGACTAGCGATAAGGTCACGCCGATGGCGATGGTGAAGCAGGCCGGAAAGAACAACTCGATGGTGCTAACCAAGATCATCAACGGAGCAACGGATCACATCACCGGACCGGTGACGAAATTCGATCCTCAAGCGTTCATGCAGCAGCACAAGACCCCGTAAATCGGACCAAAGGCGCTTTGCGGTTTCGGTAGTGCCTGGTTGGGGCAGAAAGCCGCAGCACTCCGCGCTGCGCTGCAGGCTCGACGATTCTGACTGTTTACACGCCGGGAGCGTTGGCCTCAAGTTCGTAGGCCATGTCGCGGATCATCGCCAAGGGGCACGCGACGTGGACCTGTTTACCGGGTTCCTTCACGTCGATCATTAGACTTCCGCCCTGCGTCCAGATGCGAACGTGCTCGTCGTCGACGCCTTCGCGGACATCGACAAACTCAGAGTTTGGGTACTTCTCGAGTTCCTTGGTCAAAGCGCGAATTGTAGGGAGCCACGGCCGGGCCTGCTCGGCCGCGCGTTCCAGGTGTCGTCTGGGGACGACGTGCATGGCAATCGGAACGATAGCGGCAGGAGCCCAAACATGAACGTGCCGCCCGTCCTGCTCATCTGCGTCCACCCGCAGGATGCCGTCATGAAAGGTGTACGCGCCGGCCAGGACTACAGTTCCCACTACGCCGAGGGCTAGGTTCGCGAGCAGCATATCTTTCTCCTTACCATCGAGTCGATGTGTAGGGCTTCGATCCCAATACGCCTACGGTTTGACCGCACGGTTAATCAGACACGTTCTTCGAGTCCAGCCAGATCCTCACGGTATTTTCTTCATCTTTCACCGATACCAGCTCCGTATCCCCCTGCGCAGACAGCGCGCGCAGGCCCGCAACGAGGTCAAGTTCGTCCTTGCCGCCAGAGAACAGCGCGTCCACGACCTTCATTGGGATTTTGACCTCCACGGTCGATTTCTTCGTCGAGTGGTGTTTATCCGCAACATGGACGAGAAAATAGTTGTTCTGCTTGGCCACCCGGACATCGGAGTCCTTGCTCTGGACGGTGACAAATTCGCCGTCTTTGGAGGTGCGGACGGCATCCAGCAAGGCGTGCAGGTCTACGCCGTGGCAGTCGATCTCGTCGACCTTGACCTTGCCGCTCTGGAGGCGGTCCCGGTTGATTGTCGGCAGAATCTTTTCGGCGAGTTCCAGGGGGACGTTGACGCGTACGGTCTCTTCTTTGGAATCGGGATTTTCCACACGAACGTGCAGCCAGCGGTCTCGACTGGCCGGTTCGGAGGACTTTCCTGAGCTATTTTGGGCGAACCCGGCGATCGGCGTAATAGCCAGCGCGGCTGCGATGAGCGCGAGGGCAGAGAGTTTTCGCGTGCGGTCGGTCATAGTGGACTGCCTCCTTCAAGACTGCGGGGCTTGAAATCTCCCCGAGGCGGGACTTCGAGCAAAAACGGCTCGAGCCTCGCACCTTGGCTCAATATACGAAGTACCCCACAGAAATGTTTCTCGAAATCTGATGGAACTCGGAAGGCTCGAAGCGTTCGAGGCAAAGCAGGGAATGACTTCCGTGTTCCTTCGTTCGCCCTGGGGCTAGGGACGGCAGGGTGGCATCGCACAGAAGCGGTAGGCGGGCATTGCCCGGGCTAGCCCGGCGTCCACTTCAGGAAGACGGCCGCGAGTGGGGGCAGGGTCATCGGCAAGGATTGTTCGCGGCCCATGTGTACTACGGGCTCCGAGTGAATGCCGCCCATATTTCCGACGTTGGAGCCGCCGTAAATGGCCGCGTCGGTGTTCAGGACCTCCTTATAGAAGCCCGGGACGAGGCACGCCCACCCGGTAGCCCTTGCGCACCACGGGCGTCGCATTCAGCACGACAATAATCATGTCGTCCTGGTTTTTGCCCCGGCGAACGAACGAGAAGGTGCTGTTGTCGGCGTCGTTACAGTCGATCCACTCGAAGCCGTGCCAGTCGAAGTCCACTTGATGCAGCGAGGGTTCAGCGGCGTAGAGTCTATTCAGATCTGCGACAAGGTTTTGCAGGCCGCGGTGCGTTTCATATTGAAGCAGGTGCCACTGTAAGCTGTGGGCTTCGCTGAATTCCTCACGTTGCCCGAATTCCTGACCCATGAAAAGAAGCTTCTTGCCGGGATGCCCGTATTGGTAGCCGAACAGCAGCCGGAGATTGGCGAATTGCTGCCACATGTCGCCGGGCATTTTGTGCAGGAGTGAGTTCTTGCCGTGAACAACTTCGTCATGCGAAAAGGGAAGCACGAAGTTTTCGGTAAAGGCATAGAGCAGGGAGAAGGTCAGCTTGTTCTGTTCGAAGCGGCGATAAATCGGGTCGGTCGAAAAGTATTTTAGCGTGTCGTTCATCCAGCCCATGTTCCACTTCAGGCTGAAGCCAAGTCCACCCAGATACGTGGGACGTGACACCGCAGGCCAGGACGTGGATTCCTCGGCGATCGTCAGCAAACCCGGGAAACGTTCATAAGCGACTTCGTTCAAGCGCTTGAGGAATGCGATGGCGTGGAGATTCTCGCGGCCGCCGAATTCGTTAGGGACCCACTGGCCTTCCTTGCGCGAGTAATCCAGATAGAGCATGGAAGCAACGGCATCCACGCGAAGGCCGTCGATGTGGTATTTGTCGAGCCAGAAAAGGGCGTTGGAGATCAGATAGTTCACGACCTCATTGCGGCCGTAGTTGAAAACCAGCGTGCCCCAGTCCGGATGAGAGCCTTGCCGCGGGTCGGAGTGTTCGTACAGATGCGTGCCGTCGAATTCGGCTAGGCCGAACGTGTCGCGGGGGAAGTGAGCAGGAGTCCAGTCGAGAATGACGCCAATGCCGGCACGATGGCAGCGTTCAATGAATTCCATAAACTCGTCCGGCGTTCCGTACCGGCTGGTCGCCGCATAGTAGCCGATGGTTTGATATCCCCATGATCCGTCAAAAGGATGCTCCATGATCGGCAGAAGCTCGATGTGAGAGTAGCCGAGCTCTTTGACGTAGGGAATCAATTGATCGCCGAGTTCGTGGTAGGTCAGCCAGCGGTTGCCTTCGTCGGGTACGCGACGCCAGGCGCCGAGATGCACTTCGTAAATGGAGATTGGGTATTCCAGCCAAGCGGTATCTTTGCGCCGCGACATCCATTCAGAGTCCGTCCAGGTGTGGTTATCCAGGTTCGCGATAATCGAACCGGTACGGGGTCGCAGTTCGGCGCGAAACGCGAACGGATCGGCTTTGAGCGGGAGCAGTTCTCCGCGGGGGCCGATGATTTCGAACTTGTAGATGGCTCCTTCGTTCAGCTCCGGGACAAAAAGTTCCCAGACGCCGGACGACCCTCGAGCCCGCATGGGGTTCACGCGGCCGTCCCAGTGATTGAAGTCGCCGACCACGCTGACGCGGCGCGCGCTCGGCGCCCACACCGCGAAATTCACACCACGGACTCCGGCGACCGTCTTTATGTGCGCGCCAAGTTTTTCATAAGCGTCGTAATGGCGGCCCTCGCCCATCAAGTAGAGGTCGAAATCGCTCAGCAGGTAGGGGAACGCGTAGGTGTCGAAACGCTCAAAAGACTGGCCGACGTCCGAATCAAAGCGGATGCGATAATTCGCAGCGTCCGGGCGATCGCGATAGGTTTCCGGCAGCGTGGCTTCAAAAAAGCCCGCGTCGCGGCGTTTTTTCGCCTCAATTGCGGCCGGGACTCCGGATACCTTGACGGCGGCGGAGGTTGCGTGGGGATGAAAGAAACGGATTACCCAGCGGCGTCCCGCGGAGGTATCGACGGGTTGCGGGCCGAGCAGCGCGAAGGGATCGGAGCTTCGTCCGCCCAGAAAGGCATCGATTTGTGCTTCGATCTGTGACTCGGGATTCAGTTGCCGCGAAATGGAACTTTCAGCGCTTTGTTCAGGCACGATTCAGGTCTCCCAAGGCGAACGATCCGCTGCCATGCAGGCACAGATTGGATGCCAGGCGGCGTCCATTTGATTCTAGGGCGTTATCGGGGAATTTCCCAAGAACTCGCTATGAGTGTGCGACGCCGTGGCCCCTCGCGTCAATCGCGAGACTTGCGAGGCTGGTGCGCTCGCGATACAGTGCGGCACGTCACAGTCGGCCGACCATCAGGAAGGGATCATGCTGATTTCCGTTCGCTTGAGCATCGCCACATGCGTAGTTGCTGCACTGTTGTTTCCGTCCGCGCAAGCGCAGGACCGCGGACAGGGGCGGTCGATGGTAATTTCGCGCGGCGGGATCGTGGCCACCGAATCACCGCTCGCCTCGCAGGCCGGTGTTCGCATACTCGAACGCGGGGGTAATGCTGTCGATGCAGCCATCACCGCAAACGCCATGATGGGCGTAGTCGAACCCATGATGAACGGCATCGGCGGTGACCTGTTCGTGATCGTCTACGACGCCAAGGCCAACAAACTTTATGGATTGAACGCCAGCGGCTGGTCTCCCAAGGGACTGACCATCGAGTTTCTGCAGAAACAAGGTCTGCGGGACATGCCGCAACGCGGTATCAACGCGGTCACGGTTCCCGGAGTGGTGGACGGCTGGCAGAAACTTGTGGACAAATTCGGGCGTAAAAAACTAGCGGAAGATCTGAGTGCCGCGATCCGGACCGCGCAGGACGGCTTCCCGGTTCCCGAATGGGTTGCGGGTTATTGGGCCGGTGATGTCGATCTCCTGCGTGCCGACGAGTCCGCTGCAAAGACGTATCTGCCGCAGGACCATCCGCCCAAAGTCGGAGAGATTTTCCGGAATCCAGACCTGGCGGCATCGCTGCAACAGATCGCCAACCACGGCCGCGACGGCTTCTACAAAGGCGAAACGGCTGCAAAGATTTTGGACACCATGAAACGCCATGGCGGCACCATGACCGCGCAGGACCTCTCCGAATACTCCAGCGAATGGGTCGAGCCGATTTCCACTACCTATCGCGACTGGACCGTGTACGAAATGCCGCCGAACGGGCAAGGCCTCGCCGCACTGGAAATGCTGAACATCATGGAGACGTTCCCGTTGGGGCAGAAGGATTGGGGTTTCGGCTCGACCAAAGCCCTGCACGCCGAGATCGAAGCCAAGAAGCTCGCGTATACCGACTTGGCGAAATATATTGGCGATCCGCGAAAGCAGAAACTGCCGGTTGTCGCGCTGCTTTCGAAGAATTGGGCTAGCGAACGAGCAAAACTCATCGATCCGCAACACGCCAACTGCGATGCCAAGGCCGGAGAGTTGCCGCCGGGAAGCGAGACGACCTATCTGACGGTGGTAGATCGCGACGGAAATATGGTGTCGCTCATTCAGAGCAACTATTCTTCTTTTGGGTCGGGAATCGTGGCGCCGGGAACTGGATTTGTTCTCCACAACCGTGGCGGGCTATTCAATCTCGATCCGGCCTCGCCGAATGGCTTGGCGGGACGCAAGCGTCCGCTGCACACCATTATCCCGGGCTTCGCACAGAGGGGCGACACGCGCATGGCCTTTGGCATCATGGGCGGCTGGAACCAGGCTCAGGCTCATGCTCAATTCATCGCCGACATCGCCGACTTCAAAATGAACATTCAGGCCGCGCTGGAGGCGGCGCGCTTCTCGAAATACACCTTCACGGGTTGCGATCTGTTCATGGAGAACCGCTTTTCCCAGAATGTCCGGAATGAGCTGACCGCGGCCGGCCACAAGATAGAGTTGAAGGGCACATTCTCGAGCGTGGTGGGGGGTGGACAGGCCGTCCAGCGGGACTTTGCCACTGGTGTGAACTATGGCGCTTCGGACCCACGAAAAGACGGTGAGGCCGTGGCGGAATTGCCTTTCGATTGACGCGTAGGGCGACCCTGCAGGTCGCAGACAGTCGCCGAACAGAAGCCTAAAAGTCTGCAAAGATTTCCCCAGAAATGTTCCCGTGGGGCACAAAAGTGTCCGTGGGGAGCCGCAGGCGACCTTAGAGACTACATAAGCGCTTTATTATCAGCAATATACAGCGGGGCCGGTTGGTGAATGGCGTGCAACGAGCTACCTGTACGAAGGTACAGCCTCCCGCAGAGGCCGCTGGTGGACGCGGAGGACTGGATGAAGCCCAACCCTTTTCCATTCAAGTGGCTGCACTTGACTTCGGTCGCCGCGCTGTTTTTCGTCCTGCCGCCTGCCAGTCGTGCGCAAACCCCAGGCGTTTCTGGTCGGTACCAGTGCGCTACCGCGACCATTCAGGGCAAATCTGTTCCTTGCAACGCGGCTCCGCTTACCTTAAAGAATGATGGCCATTTCGAGTTGCGCGGTTGGGAAGGCAACTACTTGGTGACCGGTGACTGGGTCGAACTGTCGGACTCGATCGTCCGTTCTCGCGCCAAGATCGAGCCAGGCCATAAGATTGTGTTTCGCTATCGTGGCAAGCATGGCTGGTGCGAGATGGTTTACGAACGCCGGGTCGCGGAGCTAGGGAAAACTTCGCTTGGCTGAGTTTGCGTGACCTGCTCGGAGCGACGCGATCGGTCGCAGATTTCTCCAATCGTATTGGACCTCAATGGCGTCGCCGAGGCTGTTCGGAACAATCCCTCGGTTGACCGAGACCCTCAGGGGTTGTACCAGCGGAAACCTTTACGCTGTTCTTCCGCGATTTCCTTCGCCACCGCTAACGTAAGCGGCCTGCGATATTGTCCGCAACTGGCAATGATGGCGTCGAGCAGCGAAATCGGCGCGGTGAACGACACGCCAAAAGAGGCCGCGTCGACCGAGGCCAGGAACACTTCGTTGCAAACCCGGGCCAACGGCGACAGATAAGTGTCCGCGATGCCGATACAGTAGGCGCCGTGGTCGCGCGCTTGTTGCGCTCCTTCGACGGTTTGCCGCAAGCCCCGCCGAAAGCTGATGGCTACCACGACGTCGCGCCTGGTCGCCAGTCGCGCCAGGTGCGTCATGCCCCCCGCCGATGAGACCGCGATGATCGGCAGCCCGAGAATAGAAAGTTGATACTCCAGATATTCCGCAAGCACGGCGGCGCCGTCCGCCGCGAATACCACAATGCGCCGCGCGTTGAAGAAACGTTTCGCGACCTTCGCCAGGCGCTTTGCATCCAGGCTGTTCTTCAGCGCATGCAGGTTCTTCACCCCTTGCGCGAGCGATTCCTGCACGAGAGCCGGCATGCTGAAATCGCGGCTGGCCGACTGCATGGTATCGACGGGAGTGGCAAAGGCTATGGATAGCTCGTGCAAATGATGCTGAAACTCGCGATAGCTGCCGAAGCCCAGTCCCCGCACGATGCGCACGATCGTGGCGGGATCGGTCTTCAGGCGCTGCGCCATCGCGCGCACGCTCAGCAACACATATTCGCGCGGGTGCTCCAGGATGGGGCGAATGATCTCCTGGCGCTTCACGGTGAGATTGTCGATGCGTTCTACCAGATTCGGAGACGGCATCGGAATCCGAGGTTCTTGCTTTTTCATGGCGCGAGAGAATCGCCCAAATTCACGGTGATGTCAACCGCTGCGAGTACACTTTTAAGAAGCTAAGTTCGACGGTTAGCGAAAAAAAATAATGTGCGCGAGCTAGTTCTCGGATGCCGCCGCTTTGGTGGCTAGTCCCGGAGCGACAACCGGCTGGAGGAAAGGCATCATGGCGCGCAGCTTGGGCCCCAGCTGTTCGATGCGGTGGGTTTGCTCGCGTTGGCGGGTGGCCAGAAAGTTCGGGCAGCCCTTTTCGTTTTCTGCGATCCATTCCTTGGCGAAGCTGCCGTCGCGGATTTCAGCCAGGATTTTCCTCATCTCTTCGCGCGTCTTGGAGGTGATGATCCTTGGCCCGGCGGTGTAGTCACCCTGTTCGGCGGTGTCGCTGATGGAATAGCGCATGTAGCTGAGCCCGCCGCGATAGATAAGGTCGACGATCAACTTTAGCTCGTGCATGCACTCAAAGTAAGCGACCTCCGGCTGGTAGCCTGCCTCGACCAGCGTATCAAATCCCGCTTTGATCAACTCACTGACGCCTCCGCATAGCACGGCTTGTTCGCCGAACAGATCGGTCTCGGTTTCCTCGGTGAAGGTGGTTTCCAGAACGCCGGCGCGCGTGCACCCGAGACCTTTCGCGTAGGAGAGCGCGAGCGCCTTCGCGTTTCCGCTGGCGTCCTGCTCGATGGCGATCAGCGCCGGCGTGCCGCCGCCTTCGGTGAAGACTTCGCGCACGCGATGGCCCGGCGCTTTCGGGGCGATCATGGAGACATCCACGTTGGTGGGCGGCTTGATGGTGCCGAAGCGAATGTTGAAGCCGTGCGCGAACATCAGGGTCTTGCCTGCCGAAAGATGGGGCTCGATCGATTCCTTATAGAGCTTGGGCTGTTTCGTATCTGGCGTGAGGATCATGATCACGTCCGCCCAAGCGGCGGCTTCGGCAGGCGTATTGACGGTCAAGCCTTCCTTCTGGGCCCGGGCCAGCGATCCGCTGCCGGGCTGCAAGCCGACGCGAACGGCGACGCCGCTGTCGCGAAGGTTCAGCGCATGCGCGTGCCCCTGCGAGCCATAGCCGATGATCGCGACCTTCTTCCCTTGGATGAGCGCGAGGTCCGCGGAATTGTCGTAATAGAGATGTGCCATTGGTTGGTTTCCTCTCGTGGACCGTTTTGCGGTCGTTACACTAATCTCGATTAGGGCGTTTGGGAGGGCCCGGCTTGAAGCCGGGCCGAAAAGCCTCACCTCGAATCGGCTTTAGCCGCTGAGGTCCGTTTCACAAAGCTACCCGACGAAAAAAGTTCTAAACTTTGGACCCGGCGGTTTCGAGTTCACCATTTTTCGACGGCGCCCCAGGCGGACGCAGCAAATCTCCACCGCGGGTCATGGCAATGCGCCCGGATCTTGCCATTTCCAAAACGCCGAACGGCCGCAGAACTTCCAACAATCCGTCGATCTTGTCCACCGTCCCCGAGACTTCCAGAATCAGCGATTCCGGGGCCACGTCGATGACGCGCGCGCGAAATACTTTGATCAGCTCCATCAAATGCGGTCGCGTTTTCTGATCGGCAGTTACTTTGATCAGTGCCAGGTCGCGCTCCAGCAACGGCCGCCCCGAAACGTTCTCCGCCAGCAGCACATCGACAAGCTTTTCCAGGCTGGCTTCGAGCCGGTGCGCGCCGCGTTCGTCGGTGTGCGCCACGATGGTCATGCGCGCGATTTCTTCGTTGTCGGTCGGGCCCACCGTCAGCGAATCGATGTTGATGGCCAGCCGCCGCGCCAGCGAAGAGACGCGGTTCAATACGCCGGGTTTGTTTTCCACGTAAGCGACGAGTGTCTGCATGATTTCCTCGGTTTTTTGGTTATAGCTCGGTTGCCGCGGTTTCCACCAACGGACTGTTCGGCCGGCGAATCATTTCGTGCAGCGCGCCGCCCGCAGGCACCATCGGGTACACGGAATCTTCCTGCTCGACGCGGAAATCGATCAGCACGGGCTCTTTGCTCTCTCGAGCGGAGCGAATTGTCGGCGTGACATCGGCGCGAGAAGTGATGCGCTCGCCGCGAATCCCGAACGCGTTCGCCAGCGCAGCAAAATCAGGCGCCACCAGCGGCGTAGCGACATAGCGTTTGTCGTAGAAAAATTCCTGCCACTGCCGCACCATGCCCAGGAATCCGTTGTTGATGATGGCGATGTTCACCTTGATTTTTTCCTGCACGATGGTGGCGAGCTCGCACATGGTCATCTGGAAGCCGCCGTCGCCGACCACTACCCAGACATCCGCGTCGGGCTTGGCGAATTTCGCGCCAATCGCCGCGGGCAGCGCGAAACCCATGGTTCCCAATCCTCCCGAAGTCACCAGCGAGCGCGGCTGGTTGTGATGGTAGTACTGCGCCTCCCACATCTGGTGCTGGCCCACGTCGGTCACGACGACGGCTTCGCCGTTGGTTTCTTTCCACAAATCGTTAATCACATGAGCGGCGTACAGATGGCCGTTGTCGGGAAGGCCCTGAATGTCACGCACCGCGGAGTCGCCCTTCAGTTCGCGGATGTGGGCTAGCCAGTCGGGTCGTTCGCGGCGCTGGATGCAGGGAAGCAATTGTTCGAGCACTTCGCGCGCGTCGCCGACCAGGGCGGCATCCACCTTTACGTTCTTGTTGATTTCCGAGCGGTCGATCTCGATGTGGATCTTGCGAGCATCTCGCGCGTAGGTGCGCAGGTCGCCGGTTACGCGATCGTCAAAGCGCATACCCACGGCGATCAGCAGGTCGGCCTCTTGAATGGCGTGATTAACCCAAGCTTCGCCGTGCATGCCCATCATGCCCAGATTCATCGGATCGCTGGCAGGGAAGCAGCCGATGCCGAGCAACGTCATCGCCACCGGGAAATTCCCGCTGCGCACAAATTGCTCAAACGCTCGCATCGCGCCGGAAACCATGATTCCATGCCCCGCGAGAATCAGCGGCCGCTTGGCGGAATTCAAAAGCTCCACGGCGCGGTCAAAATCCGCCTTTTCGTAATTAACGCGCTGCCGCTTGACGGGCAGCTTTGGCGCCGAAGTCTCCCAGTTGAAATCGCAGGAGGCCTGCTGCGCATCCTTGGTGATATCGACAAGAACCGGTCCGGGCCTCCCCGAATTTGCAATCACGAACGCTTCGCGAACCGTGCGCGCGACGTCTTCCGCGCGTGAAACCACCACGTTGTGCTTGGTGATCGGCATGGTGATGCCGGTGATATCGATTTCCTGGAACGCATCGGAGCCGAGCAGCTTGCTGCTGACTTGTCCAGTGATGCACACCACCGGAGAGGAATCGAGCATGGCGGTCGCAATGCCGGTGACCATGTTGGTCGCACCGGGGCCGGAGGTAGCCATCGCCACACCCACACCGCCGCTGGCTCGCGCGTACCCGTCGGCCATGTGCGTCGCGCCTTGCTCGTGGCGCACCAGCACGTGGTGTAGCTTTGATTTGCCGAGCGCGTCGTAGACGGGCAGAATCGCTCCGCCGGGATATCCAAAAAGATGGCGGACGCCGAGATGCGTCAGCGTCTCGCAAAGAATTTCCGCACCGGTCAGCTTCATAGGGTCCTCGCGTGCACACCTTCTGAGATCGAACGACTAAGACTTGCCGACGGCGTCGTCACCGCTCCTTGCGCCGCCGAGGAAACCATCAAAGCATACTTGGCCATCACTCCCGTGCTGAACCTGGGCGTAGGTGCTCTCCAAGTAGACATGCGGCGCTGAATTTCCGCGTCCGTCAGCGCCACGTTCAACGAACGTTTAGGAATATCGAACTCAATCGTGTCGCCGTCGGCAACGGCTGCGATCGGTCCGCCGTTCACCGCTTCAGGCGCAACGTGTCCGGCCATCAAGCCGTGTGTAGCGCCGGAGAATCGCCCGTCGGTGAGCAACGCTACGGAATCGCCGAGACCTGCACCGACCAGCGCCGCGGTTACTTGCAACATCTCCCGCATGCCCGGGCCGCCTTTTGGCCCTTCGTAGCGAATAACCACTACATCCCCACCTTTGATGCTTCCACTCTCGACCGCCGCAAACGCAGCTTCTTCGTTATCGAATACTCGGGCGGTCCCGCGGAAGACCTTGTAGTCGTGGCCCGCAACTTTAAGCACGCAGCCTTCCGGCGCCAGATTGCCTTTCAGAATGACCAGGCCTCCGGTCGTTTTCAGTGGCTTGTCCAGAGCGCGAACCACTTCCTGCTTCGGCGTTTCTTTCGCCGCGGCCGCTTCTTCGCCAATCGTGCGGCCTGTGACGGTCAGGCTGTCACCGTCGAGCAGCTTGGCATCGATCAACCGCTGCGCTACCAGGGCCGTGCCACCCGCGGCGTACAGATCGGTCGCCACGAAACGCCCGGCGGGCTTCAAGTCCGCCAGGATCGGCGTACGCGTGCTGATCCGGTCAAAGTCATCGATGGAAAGGGGAATGCGCGCTTCGTTGGCGATGGCCAGCAAATGAAGCACGGAGTTTGTCGATCCGCCAGTGGCCGCCACTCCGGTAATCGCGTTTTCGATCGCCGCTTTGGTGATGATTTTTGACGGCGTGATGTCCTTGCGAAGAAGATCCATCAAAAGTTCTCCGGCGCGGTACCCTGCCTTGTGCTTTTCCGAATTCGTTGCCGGCACCCCCGACAATCCCATCGGCGCAATGCCGAGAAATTCGGCAACCAGCGCCATGGTGTTCGCGGTGAATTGCCCGCCGCATGCCCCGGCACCCGGACAAGCCGCGCTCTCGAGAGCGGTCAATCGCGCATCGCTCATGTTTCCGCGCGCATGGCTGCCGATCGCTTCGTAAACGTCCTGAATGGTGACCGCGTGGCCCTCGAATTGACCCGGCGCAATCGATCCTCCATACAAAACCAGCGCGGGAATGTTCAATCGCGCCGCGGCCATGATGCCGCCGGGTATCGTCTTGTCGCAGCCCACCAGAATGATGACCGCGTCGAACATGTTTCCCCTGGTCACTAGCTCGATCGAGTCGGCGATCACTTCGCGGCTCACGAGTGAGGTACGCATGCCCTCGGTGCCCATGGTGATACCGTCGGAGATGGAAACGGTGTTGAACTCGAGTGGGGTTCCGCCGGCCGCGCGAATCCCCGCTTTGACGTCCGCGGCGAGCTCGCGGAGGTGATAGTTGCACGGACCAATTTCGATCCAAGTGTTGGCTACGCCAATCAGCGGCTTGGCGAAGTCGTCGTCCTTCAGTCCGCAGGCGCGCAGCATGGAGCGGGCGCCGGCGCGATTCGGGCCGTCAACAAGCGCGTGACTTCGGGGTTTCGGCAAAGGGAGTGTCACTGCGTCGTTCCTCCTGATATTCTCGCTCGTCATACCCGGCCGTCGTCGTCGGCAAAACCCCAACGGAAACGGTGCGGCCAAAAAACTAGGGCCATCATCCCGATCTGGATGATGGCCCTGAAAGTCGTCTGCGCTGCTTTGGCTAGGCCGCCATCATCCTGGTGTACATCCCCGAACAATTACGGGAATAATTCGTACGACGACGCGGGAAGCCCGTACCGTGTCAACGGCCGGGATGGCTCGCGCGTGCGTGATGGCGTTACGGTTCACAACGCCATGAAGATACAGGATCGGAGAAGGGAAGTCAATCAGTCAAATTAATACTAATGCGAGACAGGATAAGTTTGGCTTATCCTTTGAATCTGCCATCAAAGCCTTCGCGGGAGCACGGAAAGCGCGGCCCGTGGTTCGTGCTACTCTTCGGGCTCTTGGGTCACGATGTGTACATCGACGGCCGGGGACTCTCGAAGGAACCGGTGCACGGCGGAAAGGTAAAGATATTTTCGCCAATCGTGTACTGCCGCGCGCCCGAAAATCACCTGCGTAATGTGTTTGGAGCGCACAAATTCGGCGACCGAATCGGCAACGCTGCGCCCTCGCAGCCGAACAACCTTCGCGCCAAGATTTTCGGCGAAGCGCAAATTCGCCGCCAAAGCAGCGTGGTTCGATTCTTTGGGTCCGATCTCACGATCAACGTGAACGACATACAGTTCGGCATCCATACGCCGGGCCATGCGGGCGCCACGCGCGATCAGGTATTGGCCCGCGGGATTTGCGGAAATGCAGACGGCCATGCGCTCGCGGACGCCCCAGTTCTTGCGGATGTCCTGATCTTCCATGTACGTCTCGAGGCTGCGATCGACTTGCTCGGCCACCTGCCGCAATGCGAGTTCACGCAGGGCGATCAGGTTGCCGCGCCGGAAGAAATTCTTGAGCGAACGCTCCACTTTCTCGGTGCTGTAGACATCGCCTCGCTTCATGCGGTTTTGTAGCGCTTCGGGAGTGAGGTCCACCATGACCGTTTCCGACGCCGTCAGCGGCACCCAATCCGGCACCGTTTCCCGGACGACGATCCCGGTAATCGAGCGCACGACCGGAGCGATGCTCTCGATGTGCTGAATATTCAGCGTAGAGACCACATCGATCTTGGCGGCGAGGAGTTCCTGGACGTCCTCGTAACGTTTGCGGTGTTTGCTTCCGGGAATGTTGGTGTGCGCCAGCTCGTCCACCAGGACAACGTGCGGGTGACGCGCGAGAATTGCGTCGACATCCATTTCTTCAAAAACCGTGCCTTTGTATTCGAGCTTCCGGCGGGGAACGCATTCCATCCCCTCGATCAGTTCTTCGATGCCTTTGCGGCCATGGGATTCCACGACGCCGATGACCAGATCCTCGCCGCGACTGCGCCGGCGAATCGCTTCGCTAAGCATGCTGAAGGTTTTGCCGACACCTGGGGCGTAGCCGAGAAATAGCTTGAAGATGCCCCGCGACTTCTGGGGCGGAGAGGCGACCTCCAGCCAGTCTTCGGGCTTCTTGGGCAACGGCTATATTCTCCGGGTTATGCTTCCTGCATACGATAGAATACCGGGATGCAACGATTCTTGGGCGGCCGCATCGTGGGACTTACGGTGTCGGTCGCCATCGTTATCTGCGTTACCTATATTTATTACCGGGTCCTGCACGTCAATCACACCACGGTAGCGCTTTCTTTTCTGCTGGCAATTCTAGCAGTTTCAGCAGTCTGGGGAATGGCCGTTTCGGTGTTCATGTCCGTGCTGGCAATGCTGTCGCTGAACTATTTTTTCCTGCCACCGATTGGAATGTTCACGATTGCCGACCCGCAGAATTGGGTGGCGCTTTTTGTGTTTTTGGTTACGGCGATCACCGGCAGCCAGCTTTCTTCGCGAATTCGCACGGAAGCCGACGAAGCGCATCATCGAAGACGCGAAGTCGAGCGGCTCTATCGTTTCAGCAGGAAGCTGCTGGGCGAAGGCAATGTGATTCAGCTGATGAACGCCATTCCCGACTACATCGTGGAAAGCTTCGAGGCCGGAGCGGCGGAGTTGTTCTTGCCGCAGAAAGACAAATTTTACCGCTCGGGATTTGGCGCTTCGCATTTGGATGAAGCGAAAATGAAGGCGGCCTTCGAGCACGATGAAATCACGATCGATGCTGCTGCCGGTAACTATTTTATTCCCGTGCGCCTTGGCGTGCGGCCGATCGGGAGCCTGGGAGTTTCCGGTTCGCAACTCTCCCGGCAATCGGTGGAAGCGGTAAGCACGCTGGTGGCCATCGCGATTGAACGCGCGCGAGCAGTGGAACAACTTGGACAAACCGAAGCCGAGCGGCAGGGAGAGCGCCTTAAGTCGGCACTGCTGGACTCGATCACCCACGACTTTCGCACTCCGTTGACCTCCATGAAGGCAGCGGTGAGCAGTCTGCTCGCCTCCGCGAATCCTGATCCGGTGCAGATGCGCGAATTGCTTACGATCATCGACGAAGAGTGCGATCGTTTGAACCGCCTGGTGGAAGAAGCAGGAGAAATGGCCAAGCTGGAAGCGGGTGAGGTGGAACTGGACCTCGAGCCCACTCCGATCAACGAGATTATCGAAGCTTCGCTAGCGCACTGCAAGATGGCGCTGGCAGGTCGCCCGATCGACATTAAAATAGATGCGAATCTTCCTCCAGTGCGCGCCGACCGCGAGCGCGCCAAAGAAGCGACGGTGCAGTTGATCGATAACGCGAACTTGTATTCGCCCAAGGACCAGCCGATCACGATCACGGCGGAGTTGACGGGCGATTCGGTCACCACCAGCGTGGCGGACCGCGGCCCGGGAATCGATGACTTCGAGCAGACCATGATTTTCGACAAATTCTATCGGGGTAAGGACCAGCGATATCTGGTGCGCGGCACCGGCATGGGGCTGCCCATCGCGAAGGCCATCATCGTGGCGCACAAAGGGTCGGTTAGCGTCACCAGTCAATTGGGTCACGGCTCGGTTTTTTCGTTTACGCTGCCGGTGGACCGCAACCAGGACCGCGGCCAGCGGGAGGCCCGATGAGCGGCGAAACCATCCTGGTGGTGGACGATGAACCACAAATCCGGCGTGTAATGCGCAGCACGCTTTCCAGTCACGGCTACCTGATTACCGAAGCCAAGACCGGTGAAGAAGGCGTCGACGCGGTGCGCAAAGAGCGCCCGGACTTGGTGCTGCTGGACATAAATATGCCCGGGATGGGCGGTCTGGAAGCGTGCAAAGAAATCCGTCGGTCATCGGATGCTCCCATCATCATGCTGACGGTGCGCAACGCCGAGCGGGATAAGGTCATGGCGCTGGACGCGGGTGCTGACGACTACGTGGTGAAGCCGTTCGGAATCGAAGAGCTGCTGGCGCGGATCCGCTCAGCGCTGCGCAGATACGCTCCGGGCGATACCCTCGCGCCATTCGTATCGAAAGACGTAAACATCGATTTTGAGAGCCGTCAGGTCATCGTGCGCGGGCGCGACGTCCACCTGACGCCGAAGGAATACGATGTTTTGAAACACCTCGTGGCCAACCAGGGAAAGCCTCTGACGCATCGCCGCTTGTTGCAGTCGGTGTGGGGCCCCGATTACGGGGAAGAAACCGAGAATCTGCGGGTGGTCATCAACCAATTGCGCAAGAAGATCGAGGCGGATCCGGCCCGGCCGAAATATATTTTGACCGAGCCGTGGATCGGATATCGCTTCCAGCCGCAGCGCCCGAATACCGCGAAGACCCCTTCGCGAAAGTCGTAGTTGCGGGGCCGCCGTACCCGCGCCCGAAAAATGAGTTATCCGGCGGCTTGCCCGAGACTCTTCACTTCATCGCTGACGACAGCGAAGCTGTTCAAGGCGGCGGTACCGAAGCTGGTGGTGATGGCGCAGTCGGTGGCGTCGAGTCCGGTAGCCATAAGGACGCGCCCGACGCGCGGGGTATTGTGGCGGGCGTCAAAGGCCCACCAGCGGTCGTCGAGGTAGACCTCGAACCAGGCGCTGAAGTCCATGGGAAAAGGAGCGGGGGGTATGCCGATGTCGCCAAGGTAACCGGTGGCATAGCGCGCGGGAATATTCAGGGCGCGGCAGAAGGTGATTGCGAGATGCTGGAAATCGCGGCAGACGCCGGCGCGTTCCGTGTATACGCCTAACGCGGTGCGGAACGCGCTGGCGTTTTTGTAACCGAACGAGACTTTGCCTTGCACCCAGTCGCAAACAGCCTGCACGCGCGACCAGCCTCGGGGGGTCTTTCCGAACAGCTCCAGCGCGGCGCTGGACAAGAGATCCACTTCGCAGTAACGGCTGTTCATGAGATACGGCAGGACTTCGACGGGAAGATGCTCGACGGGAATTTCGCGGGCGTCGAGAGCCTGCGGATCGGCCTGCCCCGAGTCTTCCACCAGCGTTGAATTGTGGAGGCGGATCCGGCCGGGCGGGGCGACCAAGCGGGTGCCGCGATTCCCGAAGCGATCCAGGAAATTCTCGGTGTTGACGACCGGATCGGTGCGCAGCTCGTCGGGCTCTCGCAAATCTTTTTCGCGGGAAGGATGAACCTTGAGAAGCGTCACCATCGGCACGTTGGCGGTGGTTTCGAACTGCATGTCGTATCCCAGGCGAATCAGCATACGTTCTGGTTGTAAACCTTTTCCACATCGGTTCCACTAAAATTCTTTTGCTGCGGCAGATCACAAATATGCGATGACGAGTCGGTGCTATGATGCGGTAGCTTCAAACTTTTCCGAACCCGAGGCGCATCGTGACTTATTGCTTGGGCATCATGACGACCGAAGGCCTGGTTCTGGCATCCGATTCCCGCACCAACGCGGGATTCGATCAGGTCAATACCTGCCGCAAAATGCACCAGTTCGTGCAGCCGGGCGAGCGCGTCTTCGTCATCCTGACCAGTGGCGGCCTGTCGATCAGTCAATCGGTGGTCACCCTGTTGCGCGCCGACTTCGATGCCGGGCGTGGCTTGGCGCAGGCCAGTTCTTTATATGATGCGGCACGTATCGTAGGGGACTGCGTACGGCGAGTCTCCGACATCGACCGTTCTTCGCTCGAGCGGGATTCGTTCAGCTTTAACGTGCATTTGCTGCTGGGTGGGCAGGTTCGCGGCCAGGAACCAAACTTATATCTGATTTACCCCCAGGGAAATCCCTTGGCGGCCACCGAAGATTCCCTATACCTGCAATTAGGAGAATGCAAGTATGGCCGGCCGATCCTGGACCGAGGAATTCAGGCCAGCACCTCGCTGGAGGTCGCGGCAAAATACGCCCTGCTTTCTCTGGACGCCACCATGAGGTCGAACGTCACCGTGGGTCCACCCTTTGACTTACTGCTGTACAAAAAGGATTCGCTGGAAGTGACCCGATATCGGCGGGTCGGAGCGGGGGACCACGATTTGAACCTGATCCATTCCAGCTGGGAGCAGTCGCTGCGCCGGGCGGTGGAGCAATTGCCCGACATCGAGTTTCAGCCTTCAGGCAGCGGCGTGGTTTCCGTGGCAGCGGTGCCCGTTCGCGCTTCCAAAGGCTCCTCGTTTTAGCTCCGTTGTCAGGCACTGGACTCGCGTACGAACCTGCGATTCTCGACTCTCTGCGTCATTCCTCGTGGCAAGATTCCGTTTTTTGCGGCTCGGGCGATGCTTTCTGCGTCCTTGCTGGCATTCACTTTGGCTCGCGGGGCGCTCGCAGGGGCGCCCCAGATCCGTCCGGCCTTGCGGTTACTTCGATTGCTGTTTCCACAGCGGCAGCGTCGCCAGTACCGGGCGGAAGGTCGGACAGGGGCAAAGTTCGCAACGAGTGGAACCTCTCAGTTTACGTCGACTGTTTAGGCCATCGTCACGGACAAGAGCGTCCGATGGAGCGCCAGACTAGGCACGATCAATTGTTCGGGACTCTGCACGGCCCGCGCAGACTGGCGCCAATACCGTGGCCGCAATCAGCAATGCCGATTCAACCAAGGTTTCTGCCAGCGTCGCGGTCGAAGCCCTCGCACTGTCCTGGTCGCAAACGCTTTCGTGCAACGGAAATTTCCCTTGAAGTTAAGGGATTCCGGGTATGGCTGCTGATGAACGTTTCTGTTGTTCTGTGGGCCTGGAGGGTTACCGAATGCATTGTGCACATCGCTATATCGCTTCCCTATGCCTGACCGCTGCACTTGTTGCGCCCGTGGCCATCGTGGCCAGCCCCGCGCCTCAAGACCGCGTGTATGACCGGGATCACAAGGATTACCACCAGTGGGACGACCACGAGAGAGACGCTTGGGGGCGGTTCCTTGCGGAAAAACACCGGAAGGACCATGAATTCGCCAAAGCGAGCAGGAAAGAGCAGTCCGAGTATTGGAATTGGCGTCACGCCCACCCCGATTGAGGTTCGTTGGCCGCTCCATCGCCTAAGTCATCGGGGTGCGAACAGTGCGGGGCGACCTTTTTGAACCTAAGCCCGCACTGTTCGCGAACCCGCCGGCGGAAATCGTAAACTCCAGCTCAATAGATCACTTCAAGAGCACAGCAAGGCGAATACGCGGTCCGCGCATAACAATTATTTTCGCGGATACGTGGCGTCAAGGTCGAGATTTAGTTCGAGAACGCGGACGCGGGGTTCGCCCAGGAAACCGAATTGGCGTCCGAGGGTGTGCTTGGCGACCAGCGAGCGGACGTCGTCTTCGGGGATGCTGCGTTCGTGCGCTACGCGGGGGATCTGGAATTCGGCAGCGGCTGGAGAGATTTCAGGGTCGAGGCCGGATCCGGATGCGGTTACCAGATCCACGGGGATCGCGGCGGTAGGATTCTCCGCTCGGAGTTTGACCACATCCCCTTTGACACGATCGATCAACTGGTGGTTTGTCGGGCCAAGTTGCGACCCTGACGATTGGGTGGCGTCGTAGCCGGTCCCAGCGCTTGAGGGACGCGAGCGAAAGTAACCTGGCGTGGAAAAAGTTTGACCCAGGAGTTGCGAGCCGACAACCTGGCCGTTCTTGGCGATCAGGCTGCCGTTTGCCTGGTTGGGAAACAGGAGCTGCGCAAGACCGGTGACCGTGAGCGGGTAGATCAGGCCGAAGATGACCGTGGTGACCAGCGTGATTAGAACGGCGATGCGAAGATTCTGTTTCATACGGGCCTCATGCGAAATGCAAATAGGTGATCAGTAGATCGATCAGCTTGATCCCAATAAACGGCGCGACTACGCCGCCGACTCCATACACGAGCAGATTCTGGCGCAGCAGAGCGGCCGCGCCGACCGGCCGATAGCGCACGCCGCGAAGAGCCAACGGAATCAGCGCGATGATGATCAGCGCGTTGAAGATTACCGCCGAAAGAATTGCGGATTGCGGCGTGGCCAGGTGCATGACATTCAGCACGTTCAACTGCGGAAACGCGCCCGCGAACATAGCGGGGATAATGGCGAAATATTTGGCGACGTCGTTGGCCACGGAAAACGTGGTTAGCGCGCCCCGGGTAATCAGCAACTGCTTGCCGATTTCAACGATTTCAATGAGCTTGGTCGGGTTCGAATCGAGGTCAACCATGTTGCCGGCTTCTTTTGCCGCTTGCGTGCCGGTGTTCATAGCCACGCCGACGTCGGCTTGAGCGAGGGCCGGGGCATCGTTGGTGCCATCGCCGGTCATGGCGACGAGTTTGCCTTTAGCTTGCTCACGCTTGATCAACGCCATTTTGTCTTCCGGTTTGGCTTCCGCGAGAAAATCGTCCACGCCAGCTTGACGCGCGATAGCGGCGGCGGTCAGCGGGTTGTCACCAGTGATCATCATGGTGCGGATGCCCATGGCCCGCAGATGGTCGAAGCGTTCGCGCATGCCGCCTTTCACGATGTCGGTCAGCGCGATCACCCCGAGCACGCGGCCGTTTTCGGCGACAAGTAGAGGTGTACCTCCGCCGTTGGCAATGTCGGTGACATTTTGTTGAATTTCGGCCGGCACTTTGTTGCCGCGCTCGGCGACGTGTCGGGAGATGGCTTCAGGAGCGCCTTTGCGAATTTGCAAGCCGTCCAGATCGACGCCGGACATGCGGGTCTGCGCCGAAAAGGGGATGAAGACGGGACTGAGCTGGCTCAGTTCGCGGCCTCGCAGGCCGTATTTTTCCTTCACCAGCACGACGATCGAGCGGCCCTCGGGGGTTTCGTCGGCGAGAGAAGCAAGTTGCGCGGCGTTGGCCAGCTCGGCTTCCGCTATCGTGGGGCTCGCGAACAGCATGGTGGCCTGTCGATTGCCGAGCGTGATCGTGCCGGTTTTATCGAGTAGCAGGACGTCCACGTCGCCGGAGGCTTCGACTGCGCGGCCCGACATGGCGATCACGTTGCGCTGAATCATGCGGTCCATCCCGGCGATGCCGATGGCCGAGAGAAGTCCGCCGATCGTAGTGGGAATCAAGCAGACCAGAAGGGAAACTAGAACGAAGATGCTTTGCGGCGCGCCGGAATAGATCGCAAACGGCTGCAGGGTGACGACCGCGAGCAAGAAGATGATAGTGAGCCCGGCCAGCAAGATATTGAGCGCAATCTCGTTGGGAGTTTTTTGGCGGCAGGCGCCTTCCACCAGGCGAATCATACGATCTAAAAAGGTTTCGCCGGGATTCGAGGTGATGCGCACGTTGATGGAATCGGAAAGCACGCGCGTGCCTCCGGTAACCGCGGAACGGTCGCCGCCGGATTCGCGAATTACGGGGGCGGATTCGCCGGTAATAGCGGATTCGTCAACGCTGGCGACGCCTTCAATGACTTCGCCGTCGCCGGGAATGAATTCTCCGGCCACTACCACGACCACGTCGCCGGTGCGCAACTTTGAGCTGGCGATCACTTCGATCGAACCATTGGGACGCAAAAGATGCGCTTCGGTTTCGGCGCGGGATTTGCGCAGCGTGTCGGCTTGCGCTTTACCGCGGCCTTCGGCCATGGCTTCGGCAAAGTTGGCAAAAAGCACCGTGAACCAAAGCCACAGGGTGATCTGCAGCCCGAAACCGAATTGGCCCGCATGCCGCCAGGTGTCGATCGCCAGCTCGATGGTCGTCAACAAAGCACCCACTTCGACGACGAACATGACCGGGTTCTTAATCATCGTCTTGGGATTTAGTTTTGTGAACGAATCCACGATCGCGCGGGAAACGATCTTCTTGTCCGCGAGTGGCTTCGGTTTGGATTGAGATGAGTGTTCCACGGGAGTCCTCAGAAAACCTTTCCGGCGAGCATGAGCAAGTGCTCAAGGATCGGTCCCAGGCTCAAAGCCGGGAAAAAGGTGAGCGCGCCGACGATCAGGATGGTGGACACGAGCAGTGTTGCGAACAGCGGGCCGGTGACCGGGAAAGTGCCTGCGGATTCAGGAGCGGTCTTTTTCGCCGCCAGACTTCCGGCGATGGCCAGGATCGGAATGACCACGAAAAAGCGCCCGAGTAGCGTGGCGAGCCCCGTGGTGCTGTTGTACCAAAGCGTGTTGGCGTTGATGCCACCGAAAGCAGAGCCGTTGTTTCCCACCGACGAGGTGTACGCATACAGAATTTGCGAGAGGCCATGAGGGCCGGGATTGCTGATGCCAGCCAGACCGGGTTTGGAAATCACTGCAATCGCAGCGAACAACAAGATGGTCGTCGAAGAGGCCAGGACAGACAGCATGGCCATCTTGACGTCGAACGATTCGATTTTCTTCCCTAGGTATTCGGGAGTGCGGCCGACCATCAGCCCCGCGATGAAGACTGCGAGGATGACAAAGACCAGCATGCCGTAGAGCCCCGAGCCCACGCCGCCGAAAATTACTTCGCCGAGCATGATGTTGAGCAGCGGAATCATGCCGCCCAGGGGAGTGAAGGAGTCGTGCATGCTGTTGACGGCGCCGCAGCTGGCATCCGTGGTGACCGTGGCGAAAAGCGCGGAGTTGGCGATTCCGAAGCGCACTTCTTTGCCTTCCATGTTCCCGCCAGAGTGCTGATCGCTGGCGGTTTGGTCGATACCGACAAGCTGGGGATTGCCGCTCGACTCCGCGGCGTAAGTGGCTGTAACTCCCACCAGGAAGAGAATGGCCATCGCTCCCCAGACAGCCCAGCCGTGGCGTGGCGAACCGGTCATACGGCCGAGCGTGTACGTAAGACCCGCGGGAATCGCGAAGATCAAGACAATTTGCAGAAAATTCGTGAACGGCGTGGGGTTTTCAAATGGATGCGCGCTGTTTGCGTTAAAAAAGCCGCCGCCGTTGGTGCCGAACATCTTGATGGCTTCTTGCGAAGCTGTCGGCCCGAGAGCGATGAATTGCTGCGTGACCGTCTGCGTGGCGGTCTTGCCGTCGGCGCCCTGCGTCTGCACGGTCTGCGGGTCCACCAGTTGCGCGCTGGCATAGGGCTTCAGATTTTGCACTACGCCTTGCGAGACAAAGACCAGCGAAATAACCAGGCAGGCGGGCAGGAGCACCCACAGAAAGCAGCGCGTCAGGTCGACCCAGAAGTTGCCGATGGTTTTTGATTCGCGCCGCGTTATGCCGCGAATCAAGGCGATCGCCAAAGCAATGCCGACGGCGGCGGAAGCGAAGTTGTGGTAGGCGAGCCCGGCCATCTGTGTGAGATAGCTCATCGTCGTTTCGGGGGAATAGACTTGCCAGTTCGTGTTCGTCGTGAAGGACGCCGCGGTATTCCAAGCAAGGTCGGGAGCAACGTTGGCGAATCTCTGAGGATTGAAGCCCAGCCAGTGTTGCAGCCGTTCGATCAGATACAGGAGCACCATGGAGACGCCGCTGAAGAGCAGCATGGTGGTGCCGTACTCAATCCAATGCATTTCCTGGTCTTCGCGGATCCCGCACAGCCGGTAGATCAAGCGCTCCATTGGGCGCAGCGCGAAATCCAAAAAGGTTTTGTCGCGGTTGAATACCCGGGTCATGAAAACGCCGAGAGGCTTGGTGATCCCGAGGATCACCAGCAAGAAGAAAATAATCTGGAACCAACCGTTGGAGGTCATGGCTAAAAATCTTCCGGCCTGAGCAGGGCCATCAGGAGATAGCCGAACAGGCAAACGCACACCGCGATCAAGACAATATTTTCAAGCATAAGTTAGTCGCATTTCTATTTGAGTCGTTGACAGCCGCGAAGATAGAAGATGGCGACAACAAAGAACATCACGGTCGCCACAACGAATGCTATGTCCGCCAAAGAAGTGCTCCTTCCCAAAGCAACCGCCCGAGTCCCCAACGTCTCCCAGCAACGCCAGTGTTCTGATTCGCAGGACCTGTCTAGTGCAGGATCAGCGCAGATCGATCCCCGGTGGCGGTCGATCCGCTGCAAAATGACCTTCTGTCCAAAGAACGACTCGCCGCGAAACAAGTTCAATCAATTGGGGAAGATAGCGCAACGAGGCTTAGGAAGTGATGAAGCGGGCATAAGGATTTTGTAAGGAAGAATCGGCGGCAAGGCAAGCCGCGATAGCTTACACATTCCTGTCTGTGCCCGTCCAGCACCGGCAATTGCGGTGACGCCAACCGATCGAAAAAAATGTAAACTAGGTGAGCCGCTTTGTCCTCTATATATGACCGTTCCTGATTCAGGCGGGAGCCTCTCCCGGGTGCTGACCACCGTGGCAAAAGCCACTTCGGAATCGGTTTGTTCGGAAGCCGAACGCGAAGTCATTCGTTTGTTTGACGAACATCGCACTCGCCTGCTCCGCTATGTGCTTTCGATCGGTTTGCTAATCCACGACGCGGAAGAGATCGTTCAAGAGGTATTTCTTGCGCTTTTCCGGCATTTGCAGTTCGGCCGGCCGCGCGACAATCTTCGTGGCTGGATTTTTCGCGTCGCCCACAATCTGGCCCTCAAGGCGCGTCAAGCGGGCCAGGCCCGGCCGGACCACGCGGAACTCGACGATCTCCTCGCGGCAGGGCACGTCGATCCTGCGCCGAGCCCCGAACAGCAACTCGCGTTCAGCCAGCGGCAGCAATATCTTCTTGCCGCTTTCCGTGCACTCCCTTTGCGCGATCAATATTGTTTGCACCTGCGCGCCGAAGGCCTCCGCTATCGTGAAATTGCAGAAGTGCTGGAGATGTCGCTCGGCGCGGTTTCCATTTCTTTGACCCGTTCCATCGCGCGCCTCGAGCGCGCCGACCGGGGGTGAGCTACATGCGTACCCAAGACTCTCATCCTTCCGACGAAGACTTGTTGCTGGCAGCCGACGGAGAACTGCCTGCACAGCGTGCGAAGGAAATCAGCGAGCACCTGGCGGCTTGCTGGGACTGCCGCGCGCGCAGGGGTCGCTTCGAAACTACCATCGCCGACCTGGTCGAAGCGCGGCATGCCATGCTCGATCCGCAATTGCCATCCGAGGTTGGCAGACGGGCGCTGCTAAAGGCGCATCTATCGGAATTCGCGGCTGCTTCGAGCGCCCGAACGCGGTCCGGGGTTCGCGGCTCGCCGGTTCGGCAGCTCCTGGCTTTTGGTTTCGCGGCGGTTCTTATCGTGATCTTCGCGACCCTCGCGGTAACGCATCGTTTGCAGGTGCCAGATTCCGCATCGATCGATGCCGTGGGTCCGCTCGAACCAAGCCGAAGCCTGACCCCCGGGGCGACGCGGCAAGTGGATTTGCGCGAAGTCTGTCGCGCCGCTCCTCAAGCAGCCACCCCCCGCGTCATCCCCGTTTCCGTGCAGCGCCAGGTTTTTCAGGAATACGGCATGAGCGGCGTTCCCTCCAAGGACTACGAAGTGGATTTCCTCATCACGCCGGAGCTTGGCGGTTCGGACGACATTCACAATTTGTGGCCGCAGCCCTATTACTCCACGGTTTGGAATGCGCACGTAAAGGACGAGTTGGAAGACCGCCTGTACGAAATGGTGTGCAACGGGGAACTCGACCTCCGAACCGCCCAACATGACATTTCTAGCGATTGGATCCTGGCCTACAAAAAGTATTTTCATACCGACCGCCCGCTATAGGCAAAGAACGATGGTCACCGGACGGCCTCCGAAGGGGATGCTTGAAAAGTCTCATCCACTGGATTCGGAAAAGTCCGCCGAGGGCCTTTCTCTCCAGCTCTCCAGCCGACGCTATAAGCCCTTTACGAACCTCGCGCATCTCACCTGCAGTCGTTGCCCAGCAAGCACCTCGAGACGTATCAGGATGTGGACCCGCGAGTCATTTGTGTAACATTTAGCTACCCGCGATACGTCTAAATGGCACGTCCTCCTGCGGGGGCGAAGCAAACGAGAGTGGGTCGTGTAATGGCCGAAAGCGCATACAAATCCGGAGGCAAATCCTCATGCGAGTTGCTGGGGCCCCTACGTTTGCGGATTTTCATCGCGCTCTTGTGCTGCGCGGCCTGCGCCGTCCCCGACCTTAGGGCCCAAGCCGCGCAGGCCCCTGCCGCGAAAGCGGTTGGGACCGTGAAAGCCGCCTCGGGAAAGAACATTACGCTGGCGGCCGAAGGTGGAAGCGACGTCGCCGTGGTCGTCCAGGACGGCGCACGCCTTCTGCGCATCGAGCCAGGCCAGACCGACCTGAAAACCGCTGCTCCTCTTCAACTGGAAGATCTACAACCCGGCGATCGCATCCTGGTCCGCGGCACAACCGGTCCGGACGGCAAATCTCTGCTAGCCGTCTCCGTGATCGCCATGAAGAAGGCCGACATCGCCGACAAGCGCGCGCACGAACGCGAAGAGTGGCAGAAACACGGCGTGGGCGGCTTGGTGAGCGCCGTCGATCCAGCGACAAGTGTGGTCACCATCTCGACGTCAGCGCTCGGCCCCAACAAGAACGTCACGGTGCATGTTTCGAAAGATACCATCCAGCGCCGCTATGCTCCGGGCTCGGTGAAATTTGATGAGGCCACCTCCGCGCCAATCGATCAGATTAAGGTCGGAGATCAGCTTCGCGCACGCGGAGCTCGCAGCACGGATGGCGGCGAACTGACGGCGGATGAGATCGTTTCCGGTTCGTTTCGGAATATCTCGGGAACCATCGGTTCGATCGACGCGGGAGCCGGCGCCATCACGGTATCGGACCTGGCCACCAAGAAGCCGGTGGTAGTCAAAGTGAACGACACTTCCCAATTGCGGAAATTGCCCCCGGCGATGGCGCAGAGAATCGCTGCGCGATTGAAAGGCACTTCACCCGGGGGCCAGCCAACCGCTTCTGCCGACGGAGCGTCTCAAGGAGCATCGCCTTCGAGTGGCTCCGCCGCAGCTGCGGAAAGACCGGCTGGCGGCCAAAGACAAGCCGGGGTTGGCGGCGCAGGCCAAGTTGGAGGAGGCCAAGGCGGGCCGCCAGACTTACAGCAGGCCATCGGCCGCATGCCCCCCGCTACGCTGGCTGACTTACAAAAAGGCGACGCCGTGATGATTGTCGCAACGTCGGGATCTCCAGACGGGAACGTTGTAGCGATCACGCTTCTGGCGGGCGTCGAGCCCATACTTCAGGCCAGCGGCGGCCAATCGATCTTGACGCCTTGGAGCCTCAGCGGCGCTCCTGGCGGCGATGCGGCAGCGCAGTGACGCGAACAAAAAAATCCTTTTACCGCTTCCAGGAGACTAGATGAGTTTCGGGCAAGTCCAAAAGTGCATCCTCGCCATCCTGCTGGTTTTGCTCGCCGGGGTAACGTGCCTCCCCTTAGCGGCGCAGACCAATACCGCCACCTTGCGCGGGCAGGTCACCGATCCATCGGGAAGCTTCGTCGCTACTGCGACGGTCCTGCTGACCACCCCCAATGGGGACGCCATAACTGCAAACACCAACCGTGACGGAATTTATGAGATCAAGGGCCTCGCGCCCGGTAAATACGGCGTCAAAGTAATCGCCACCGGATTCACCCCCTTCGAAAATGGTGCCGTCCAGCTCACCGCCGGACAAATTCAAAAGCTCGACGTCAAGCTCGCCATCGAAACGCAGGAACAGAAAGTCGTCGTCACCGACCAGGCCGCCGCTGCCTTGGACGTGAATCCGGCCGCCAACGCCGGCGCAATCATCATTCAGGGCAAGGATCTTGAAGCGCTTTCCGACGATCCGGACGAACTCCAGGCCGACCTGCAAGCTCTGGCAGGCCCGTCCGCCGGACCCAACGGCGGGCAAATCTATATCGACGGTTTCACGGCAGGGCAGCTGCCGCCAAAAGCCTCGATCCGCGAGATACGCATCAATCAAAATCCGTTTTCGTCCGAATACGACAAGTTGGGCTACGGAAGAATCGAAATCCTTACCAAGCCCGGCACCGACCAGTGGCACGGCTCTTTATTTCTTACCGCTACCACAGCGGCGTTGAATTCCCGTAACCCGTTCGAACGCTTGCCCGAAGGCGAACAGCCGCCAGGCTACGAATCCACCCAATTTAGCGGCAACATCGGCGGCCCGCTCAGCAAGAAAGCCTCGATCTTCTTCAACTACGAAGAGCGGAACATCAACAATCTAAACATAGTCAGCGCCCAGGTGGTCGACCCGACGACGTTCTTGGTAACGCCGTTCAGCGCCGCGGTGCCCAACCCGGACACCCGCATCAATCTCAGCCCGAGACTCGATTATCAAGTCAGCGCTGGCAACACCCTTTCGGTCCGTTACCAGTATTATCGCCAGACCCAGGACAACGAGAGCGTTGGCGCTTTCAACCTGGCCTCTCTAGGAACCAACCAGTTTGACTCGGAAAATACGCTGCAGATCAGCGACACCCAGACGCTCAATCCCAGAACCATTAACGAAACCCGATTTCAGTACATCCACGAGGTTGCGAATCAAAGCCCCGTAAGCACCGCCCCCATGCTCTCGGTGTCCGGCGCATTTCAAGATGGCGGCAACACTACCGGTACCAACGACGACACCCAGAATCGCTACGAGTTGCAAAACGAAACCTACATGACCATCGGCAAGCATTCGCTGAAGTATGGCGGACGCCTGCGCGCCACGACCGACGCCAATTCCACCAACGCCACTTTCAACGGCGAATATTCGTTCGGCAAACGCACCTTGGCTCCTTCCATTTGCACTCCGACGACCACGAATAACAATTGCGCGATCACGCCCTTACAGTCGTACCAGATGATGTTGCAGGACCTTGCTACGGGTCTGACACTGGCCGACATTCAGGCCATGGGCATCGGCCCCAGCTATTACTCGTTGGCCGTCAATTCGCTGGGCCGCGCGAACGCCGATGTCACTTACCTGGATGGAGCGCTCTTTGTCCAGGATGACTGGCGCATCCGGTCGAACGTAACGTTTAGTGCCGGGTTGCGTTACGAAACTCAGAATAACCTCGGCGACCACGCCGACTTCGCGCCGCGGCTGGGTCTTGCCTGGGGCATTGGCGCAAAAGGAAAGAACGCCTCGCCTAAAATGGTGCTGCGCGCCGGCTATGGAATTTTCTACGATCGCTTTACCGAAGATCTGGTGCTGGCGCAGGAATTGCAAAACGGTGTGGTTCAGCAGGTATATCTGGTGCAGAATCCAGCCTTCTTCAATCCTAATCAGACCGTGCCTCCCTCGGCATTTTCAGCCGCTACCCTCTCGCCGCAGACCATCTACCAGCCCAATCCCAATCTTCGAACTCCGTACACCATGCAGACCGGCGTTAGCCTCGAGCGCCAGCTCTCGAAGTACGCCAATGTCGCGGTCACCTATCTCAACTCCCGGGGCGATCATGCTTTCTACACCAATTTCATCAACGCGAACCAAGCGGGAGCGCTGCCCCCGAATGAAATCCTGTATGAATATCAGTCAGAAGGGGTCTTTAAGCAGAACCAGCTGATCGTGAACAGCAGCGTACGCATGGGTACGAAGCTCACCCTTTTTGGCTACTATGTCTTGAATTATGCAAACGGCGACACTTCCGGCCCCACCTATATGCCGTCCGATCCTCTGGATCCTTCTTCGGACTATGGCCGAGCCTCGTTTGACTATCGCAACCGTGTTTTTATGGGCGGCACCATCGGGCTTCCCAAAGCTTTCCGTCTTAGCCCATTCCTGATCGCCAGCTCCGGCGTGCCATTCAACATCACCACCGGCGAAGATCTCTTTGGCGATGCGCAATTCAACACGCGGCCTGGCGTGGCCACCTGCTCGGCGACACCGGCACCGAATATCGTGCAGACCAAATACGGCTGCTTCAATGTGGCCCCCACACCCGGTGAGACCCTGCTCCCGATCAACGACGCCACCGGACCCGGTCGCTTCGTTCTGAATCTGCGCCTGAGCAAAACCTTTGGCTTTGGCAAGGTGAAAGAAGCGACAGCACAGAACGGTCCTGGAGGGCCTGGCGGCGGAGGCACGTTTGGTCGCGGGCCCGGCGGTGGTCCGGGCGGCGGAGGAGGACGCGGCGGCGGTGGTGGCGGCGGGCCTCGCGGCGGGGGCTTCGACGCCGGTGCGACGAACAAGCGCTACGGACTGACGTTCGCTGTGGCTGCCCGGAACGTCTTCAACAACGTGAACCTGGCCACACCGGTTGGAAACCTGAGTTCGCCGCTGTTCGGCGAGTCGAACGGCCTCGCGGGCCAACCCTACGCATCCAGCACGGCAAATCGCCGCATCGATCTCCAAGTCACGTTCAGCTTCTGACGTGCAGTCGTCTTCGTCACCCGAAGCGGTCACGGTGTCCCTGGGACTGCATCCTTTCACGATAACCTGAATTATTTGCATGTCATCCTGAGGCTACCCGACGGGGATAGCCGAGCGATCTCAACGCAATCCCGGTCACACAAACGCCCTTTTCTCGGCCGCCATCGTGGGCTAAGCTACCCCCGCGAAGGCATCCGTGACTCACGCCACGCGTGAAACTAGAGAGCAGCGATGAAGAAACGGAAGAAAAAAGTCCTGGACGTAGGTCAGGTCGCCCGCCGCCGCGCAAGAGAATCCGGTTTGGCCCCAGCGGGCACCCGTGTCATCGCCGACAAACGAACGCGCTTACCAAAGCACAAGAAAAAAGCGCTCGAAGAAGACACCAGCCTGTAGGAAAGCGGATGGCCCCTCCCGGCGTTAAAGCGCCCATTCGCTGGTTTACCTTTGACGCCCTTACGCTCACCAATCGAAGTATGAACCGAGATGTCCGTCCATCCTTCAATCTCCATGTGCCGGTCGAGATTCGCGGAACCCGAGCCACGTCGTTTGCCCCGCGTCGAATGGCAGCGAAGTCCCATGGGATGTCGCGGTTTGCCTGAGTAGGTCCGGACCGGACCTAGTTTTTAGATCCTCAGCCCGGTTTGTGCGCCGGGACCTTCTCGTCAGCACGAAATAAAGCGGCGGGAGCCATCCGTTTGCGCTCCGCGAGCGCTGCCCCGATATCCTCCAACGCTTTCTTGTCGAAACCCATACAGATGACTTTGACGGCTCGGTCCGGATGGATCAAAAAGACCGTAGGCACATTCGTTAGTCCATAAGCGTTCGAGGCCGGATAACCCTTCTCATCGACCGTCATCGGAAACGTGACACCATATTCGCCGGCAAACTTCTTGGTAGCCTTGGCGTCGTCCTGCGATACGCCCAGAAATGTCGCCGCGTCTCCGTAGCGTTTGTACAACCGCTCAAGAAAGGGGAAAGTGAACTGACACACGGGACACGATATCTTGAAAAACGCCACAACGGCGGGACCCTTCTCGAGCAAAGAGGGCAGCGAGTACGTTTGGCCGCTGAGGTCTTTCAAGGAAAAAGTGGGGGCCGTATTGCCTTGATCGATATGGGTCATCTCACCGTCCGAGTGCAGAATGCGCGAAATCCACCCCGATAGCGCCATACCTTCAGTCTAACTTGGCAGGTTGCCGTGGGGAAGTACCGGAGCCGATCAATGTGTCCGCCTAGTGGATTTGTCGGGTCTTACGCTGCATGTAATCCATGAGCAGGTACTGCCCTAACGTATACGGCGTGGTGAAGTAGGCTTTGCCGCGGCACATCTCCGTTATTTTCTGCACGAAGTGCACCAGGCTGTAGTCGCTGGCCAGCATGAACGTATTGATCAGGATGCCCGCCCGCTTGCATTTGTTGACCTCTTCGAGCGTCTGGCCCACGACAAAGGGGTCGAGCCCGAACGCATTCTTGTAAATACGGCCGTCTTCCAGCGTGAGCGCCGAAGGCTTGCCGTCAGTGATCATGATGATCTGCCGCATGTCCTTTTTCTGCCGAAGCAAAATCCGCTGGGCCATCCGTAGACCCTCACGCGTGTTGGTGTAGTACGGGCCGACTTGCACGCGTGCCAGTTCGCCGATGGGCACTTCCTCCGCGCTATCGTGGAACAAGACCAGGCTCAGCGTGTCGCCCGGGTACTGGGTTCGGATCAGGTGCGACAACGCCATAGCCACGCGCTTGGCCGGCGTGAAGCGGTCCTCGCCGTACAAAATCATGCTATGGCTGCAATCGAGCAGCACCACCGTGGCGCACGAGCTGTGATACTCGCACTGGTGCACCATCAGGTCGGAGTAGGTAATTTCGATCGGCACCTTCGCGCCGTCGCGCCGCACGGCGTTGAACAGGGTCTCGCTGACATCCATGTTCAGGGTGTCGCCGAATTCGTATTGCCGCGAAACGCCGCTTGCCTCAATGCCCGTGGACAAGTCCCGCGTGTCGTGACGCCCAAAACTGCTGCGCCCCAGCGAACCGAGCAAATCCTGCAAGGTCTTGAAGCCGAGAAAATCGATGGTCTTGTCGGTGATCTCGAATCGCGCTTCGGTTTCGCGTTCCTGCGCTTGCCCAACTTGCCCGCGCGCGCTGCTTTGCGGCGGCGGCGTCACCTGCGGCGGCTGCTGTGGATTGATGTAGCCCTGTTCGGCCATCCGGTCCATCAATTTCTGGATCAAGTCGCGGACGGCTTGGTTGTTCTTGGCCGTTTCCGGATTGTTCAGCATCTCGCGCAGTTCGTTGCTCATCGCTTCCTGCGGCAGCAAATCACCTTCTTGCAGCGCGCGCAGAATTGCTTCTCGCAATGCCTCCATCGACTTTTCCGGGTCCATCTCCGACACGCCATAGAATTGCGACTCGAATCCGCTTTGCAGGAAAAAGTTTCCGAGCCGCTTCACCAATTCTTCGAGGTCAACGGCATCGGCCGGCTCGCCGACATATTTCCCGTAGCGAATGAATTTCATTGCTGGCCTTTCCTTTTCACCTTCGCCAAGCGCCAATGCTGGCAGCCAGGGAATATGCCCACGCCAAACGCGCTAAAGCGCGTCCCTACATCAATTGAACTGGCGTCGTGGCCGGTTCGGGGTCTCGCGTTCGCGAGGCTCGGGTTGTCGCGGCTTTTCAGCAAAGTAACCGCGTTCTTCAGAACGACCGATGCGCCGGTGTGCCCACAAGCCTTCCAGAATCATTTCCGCGGCGGCCGCGGCGGCCCCCGCCTCCTTGCGGTCGTTTACGCCTAGCTTGCCGATCTGATCCATCAGGCCTTGAATCTTCGACAGTTGCTCGTATCGCTCGGCGGTCGTCGCAAGCTCCGGCAGCTTCAATTCGCCGCCCAATTCAAACCACTGAATCACCGGCTGAAAGCTGACTTCACCGAAATGCTTGCTGAACACGCGGCCAACTGCAGCGCGAATCAATTCGCGCGCAATCGTGTCGGCACCCTTCAACTCGCCTTCGTATTCGAGCTCGAGTTTGCCGGTGATCGCCGGCATCGCCGCATAAATGTCCGCGACCCGCGCGATACCACATTTTTCGCCGGTGCGCGCGGCGCGCTGCTCGGCGCTGCTCACGGCGCTTTCCAGCGTGGTGATGGGAAGCCGCTGGCTAACGCCCGAACGCCGATCGACGCGCTTGTCCTCGCGGGCCTGAAATGCAATCTCTTCGACGACCTCGCGCAGGTATTGCGGAACCTCGATCTTTCGCTGAAGGTCCCGAGCAACCCAGGCTTCCTGGTTCGTGACGGTCATGCCCTCCGCCACCGTAGCCGGATAGTGCGTGCGTATTTCTGCTCCGATGCGATCCTTCAGCGGAGTAATGATCTTTCCGCGCGCGGTGTAGTCTTCCGGATTCGCGGTGAACACGAGCAGCACATCCAGCGGAAGCCGAAGCGGGTAGCCCTTAATCTGAATGTCGCCCTCTTGCATGATGTTAAACAAGCCGACTTGGATCTTCCCGGCAAGATCGGGCAGCTCATTGATGGCAAAGATCCCGCGATTGGCCCGCGGCAGCAAGCCGTAGTGAATGGTCAATTCGTCAGAAAGATCGCGCCCGCCCCGCGCCGCGCGGATCGGATCAACGTCGCCGATAATGTCCGCAATCGTCACGTCCGGTGTGGCCAGCTTTTCCACGTAGCGTTGATCGCGCGGCATCCAGGCGATCGGAGTGGCGTCACCTTCGCACGCGATTTTCTCGCGGCAAGCCCGGCAGATTGGGTGCAGAGGGTTGTCGTTGATTTCGCATCCCGCCACCACCGGAATTTCGGCATCCAGCAATTGCGCCAACCCCCGCAGAATCCGGCTCTTGGCCTGTCCGCGCAATCCCAGCAAAATAAAATTATGCCGGGACAACAACGCGTTGACGATCTGCGGAATCACTGTGTCTTCGTATCCGTGCACACCGGGGAAGAGCGGCTCGTTCTTCTCGATGGCGCGCAGCAGGTTCCGCCGCAACTCGTTCTTTACCGAAATCGATACAGTTCCCGCGTCGAAATCCGGAATGTTGCGCAATTCACCGAGCGTTCGCGGCTTCGGTGTTCCAGGTCGCGACTGTAACGATGTACTTGCCGTCATTAGGTCCCCATTTCGCGGGACGATTGCTCGCCCACTGAAAATCTAGTTCAATCCGTGCCCATCTCCCTCGGCGTTCTGACGCAACATCTCTATCTTCTGTAGATGCGGCGCCCACTCGCGAAGGTGCGTCACCAGCCGCTCTTGCCGATCCGCTTCCGATCGCAGCTCCAGCACCTTCTGCTTCCACATCAGGTCCATGGGCAGAGTGCCCGCCACGACGTAAGACAAAGCTTGCGCTCCGGCTCCTTGCACATTCTTGGGATAGTCGCCGTACACGATCGTGTGGCATACCTCGTAGAGCTCGACAAGCTTCCGCCTCACCTCGGGGTCGACAGGCCGGTCCCGATCATCGAGATAGTCGACCGCGCCTTCCAGCAAGACGTCGTCGCCAAACGCTTCGGCGTTCACCAGTTCCACAATGCGAAACGGCGCGCGACCCACGGTAAGGATGTCCATCCGTCCATCGTCGTAATGTTTTGCGACGTTCACGACTTCGGCGGTGCACCCCACGCGCACCACGCCCTTTGGCAGCGACAGCAGCATTCCGAATTCACTTTTGTTTTCGATGCATTCCTGAACCATGCGGCAGTATCGCGGCTCGAAGATATGCAGGGGAAGGTCGCCGCCGGGCAAAAGAACGACGTTCAGAGGGAAAAGCGGAATTCGTTCGGGACGCGTTGCTCCCATGAACTCATCATACCAGACCGCGCAAGGGCAGGAAGCAAGCCCAAGAAAATGCGCGGCACGACCAAGCGTAGCCATTCTGGGCGCCGCGCCCTTCGCCTTAAAAAGGCGCGAGTTTTTCGCCCCGCGCGAGGTGGATTGTATACAAGAGCGACCACGGAGCTACCCGATCTCCGCCAGCAAACTCTCCATCTCCGATCGCGCGTGCGAATCACCTTTTCGGTCCGCAGCAGTAATTCCGGTCGTCAGCACCTGCCGCGCCTCTTCAGCCCGTGCCTCGCGAGCCAGCATCTGCGCGTACATCAAGTACGCCGGAACATAGTCCGCGTTCCGCTGCAGCAATTCGCGAAAGTGCCCGCCCGCAGCCCCGGTGTCGCCGCCATTCATGCACTCCATGGCTAGCCCATACCGCGAGAAAGCATCATCCGGCTTGTTCGCCACGAACTGTTCCAGCATCTGCCGCCGCGTCTTGTTTTGTTCGCTCATAGGGTGCTCGTAGTATACGTTGGCCACCAATCGTGCCAAAGCAACGTAGAGCAAGGACGTCCAGTATTCTATAGCCGTGTGTAAAGCCATGCGGACTGCCTCAGCCGCAGCCGGCGGAACATTTTCGTCGGCTTCGGTGACCACGTTCACCGTCGCAACCAACATTAGATTATCTGGACGCGGCTCTGTTTACGTTTGATCCTGCGAAAATCCACGCCAAAGAGCGATCGCAAGGCCAGAACGAGGCAGCAGCCAACAGAATTGGAACACCGGCACCGGGCTTCACGCTGCGTAACCTTGACGGTAACCACGTGCGGCTAAGCGAGCTGCGCGCCAACGTGGTCGTTCTCGATTTTGGCCGCCTGGTGTGGGAGTTGCCGTGAGGCGATGCCAGCGTTAGAGCTGCTACACCGGGAACTGGGAGACAAAGGGCTGGTCGTATTGGGAATTGACGACGATTCGAACGAAAAAAGCGCGTTCCTGAGAGAGTTCGGGCTATTCCTTCTCCTCACTGGCCGATCCAACAAAGACGATCCGAAACCTGCTCAATGTCGGACCCATTCTCACAACGATACTCATCGACAGGGAGGGCAACATCAAAGCGCATGACGTCGGCGGAGCCTCCTACGAAACATTGCGCGGAGCTAGTCCTCGGCGAACAGGCGCGCAACCAAAAGAAACAAAGTGTCATGCTGTCGCGCCAGACGTCCAGAGAAAGCCGCTAGCTGACGCCGCCGACCCAGATCGGCGTGCTCGTTGGCTGCGGGCTTCCGCCCGCGGGTTCTTCGGTGATCGCTAAAGCTTTGGTCTGCGCCATCACTTCCGGGGGATCGTCGACCATCTCTGTGATTTTGCCGTTCGCGTCGGGCCAGAACGTGTGCGAAGGCATGGGCTTGGCGCCAGGAGCTTTGGGTATCAGCCACAACTGCAAAACCTTGTTGCCCTTGGGCATCGGCATTTTCTGTCCGGTGATGTAAATCCCCATCTGCGGATGCCACAAGGCCTCAAGGATCGGCATCGTTTTATCGTTCGGCATGATGTCGATCTTCTTCGAGTTCGGATCTGTGAGGATCCAAGCCTCATGCTTTGCCAAAGTCAGTTCTTGCTCCAACTGCGCGCGGTGCTTGAGTTCCGCGGCCGCGCGAGCATTCACATCCTGAACTTCCTTTTGCAGTTTCCGCGCATCCCAGGTGGAGTACACCGACAAAATCAGCAGCGCGGCCACACCGGCCCAGAGCCAAAGGGGAATCGATCCGCTGGAAGCCTTCATTTCCGTAATCTTCGCCGGGGCCGACTCGGCGCGCACGGTTCGGAGTAGCCCGGCCTTCAGCATCTCCGAAGGCTCCGCGGGTGGCGCGAGATAGGCAAGCTGGCTCACTAGGTAGCGCGCTTCTTCCAGCGCCTTGGCGCACTCCGCGCATCCCGTGGCCAGGTGCGCTTCCAGCGCCGCCTGCTCGCTGACATCGAGCGCGCCGAGCGCGTAAGCCTCAAGCAGCTCCCGGAATTGGTCGTGTTCACTCACGATGCAGCCTGCAATCCTTCCTTCAAACGCAACAATCCGTTCCTGATCCAACTCTTCACCGTGCCCAGCGGTTCCTGCAAGGCATTGGCGATTTCGCTGTGACTTAGGCCCTCAAAATAGGCCATCTCAATGGCCTTTTTCTGCTGTGCGCTGAGCGTTCCGATCAAAGAACGAACAAGCTCGGCGCGCCGCTTCGCATCGAGCGCCTTCTCATATTCCGGGGCCTGCGCGATGGCCGGAAGTTCGTCGGCCTGGTTCTCCCGCCGGCGCTGCCGTTCGCTTTTCAGTCGGAGGTGGTCGAGCGCACGATTGCGCGCCAAGGTCAACAGCCAGGGTACGAAGGGGCCGCGATCGGATTGATACTGGCTGGCATTGCGCCACAGCTGGAGGAAGACATCCTGCACCACTTCCTCGGATGTCGAAGCCTGCTGCAGGATGCGTAAAACCAGGCCATAAACGATGCGAGAGTGCCGGTCGTAGAGCTCTTCAAATGCGCTCACGTCCCTGTGAAGAAGCCTATCCACCAGCGCCGCGTCGGGGGAGCCATCGCCATACTTGGATGTCATGGCCGCCAGGAACACAGGTTAGGCTTTCTTTGTCTCCTGCAGGATATACGTCAGCGACGTTGAGCCGGATGAGTCTACTGCCTTAACGCTGCGGACGCGAGAGTATTTGGTTGGCCACATTTCGAGACTGCTCAACGCACGCGCCCATCGAGGGACCTCCAAGGTAATTGCCCGCCAGCCACAGATTCGGAAAGTTCGCGCGTTGCGTTTCCAAGGCCGCCAGGCGATCCGCGTGGCCCAGATTGTATTGCGGCAGCGCACGGGGATAGATCGTCACGTTCGAGAAGCTCGGCGCTCGGCCAATCGCCAGCAGCGGCGCGATCTCACCGTGAACGAGCGTAGTGAGTTCCTCGGGCCGTAAGCTCACCGCCGCTCGATCGGTCGCTCCGCCCAAAAAACTAGTGAGCAAGGCTTGCCCGTCCGGCGTTCGACCCGGGAATAGAGAAGAGTTCCAGACCGTACCGAGAACGCGTAGTCCAGCCGATCGCGGCATAAGAAATCCGAAACCGGTCAGTGGATGACCGACATCGGCGCGTCGATAACCGAGCGACACAACCGCGACCGGCGCGTATTCGATTGCTCCCAGCAGGGACTCGAAATCGGGATGCAGTTTGCGAAGAAGCCCGCCGGCGACATCGGCGGGTGTGGCCATGACCAGATTGTCCGCGAAAATCGTTTCTTCCAGGCTCGGTGTTTGGCACGTCGCTTGAAAAGCCGCGCTAGCGATATTGCCAATCGGCTCTTGTGAGGTCGTGTTGACGCCTGCACGGGCACTTCGAGGCTCCGCGTAAACAGGAGCGCCTGAGCAACGGATGCGAATGACGCGGGTGTTCAACCGGAGGGCGTCACCGAGACGCGCAGAGAGCCCGCGGACAAGCGTTTCGGTGCCGTCGCGAAAACTCAGCAGAGTGGGCCGCTGTCGAGGTTCCTTACCGGACCTTGCCATCATCCCGCGGATGACGCTACCTTTACGCTTTTCCGCGTCATACAACGTCGGAAAGGCGCTTCGCACGCTCAGCCGCTCCGGATCGCCCGCATATATACCGGAAACAAAGGGACCCACAAGCCGGTCGAGTAATTCCGCCGAGAATTTCCGGCGCACGAAAGCGGCGACGGATTCGTCCTGTTCGGGAGCATGGCTCTTGCCGAACAGGTCGCGAGCGATGATCCATTTTGTTCGCGCGCCCAGCAAATCAGAGGTGAGGAATGACGGCAGACTCAACGGAACCTGCTTCAGCGCGCCGTCAACGAGCACGTAACGCGGCGCGTGTGGCGCTGCCTTGACGATTTCGCGTTCCATGCCGAGCTCGGAGCAAAGTTCGAGCAGCGGGGCGGTAGCGCTGAAGCTTTGTGGGCCGAGTTCGAGCAAGTATCCGTCTCGCCGCTCCGAATGAATCGCTCCGCCCGGCCGGTCAGACGCTTCGAGCACCACAACGTCTACGCCCGCTTTGCGCAGAGCGTGCGCGCAAACCAACCCCGAAATTCCTCCGCCAACGATCAGCGCTGGAACATGCAGCGTCACGCCCCAACCCGAGAACGCGCCATATCAGAGTGTTTTCGAGAACAAAGGCTTGGCAGCAAGTTGCTGCCTTTCCAGATAGGGATCGAAAACCATCGCCAGATTACGAATGAAGATGCGTCCCAGCCAGGTCGTGCGAATTTCGCCGCGCTCGAGCAGAACCAGGCCATCGTCGCGTGAGGGCGCAAGGCACCGGAGTTCTTCTGCAAAGTACTCATCAAAGTCGATGCCAAACTCTCGCGCGATCTCATCTTTGATGACAAGGGTGTGGCACAACAAGCGGCTGATCACGGCGCGACGCAGGCGGTCATCGTCCGACAGATGATAACCGCGCATCGTGGCGATACCGCGGTCGGCCACGGCCTTTTCCCACGACGCGAGGTCGCGGTGATTCTGCGCGTACGCGTCCTGAATTCCACTAATGGCGGTGACCCCCAGGCCGTAAAGATCCGCGCCCGCTTTGGTGGTGTACCCCTGAAAGTTGCGGTGCAGCGTGCGATTCTGCTGCGAAATCGCCAGTTCGTCGCCGGGCTTGGCGAAGTGATCCATGCCTATATAAAGGTAGCCGGCTTCGAGGAACTTCAGCATACCGGTGCGGAAAATTTCGAACTTTTGCATGCCTTCGGGCAGGAATGCGGCAAGCGCCCCTTGTTGCTTTTTCAGCCAGGGAACGTGCGCGTAACTAAACAGCGCAACGCGGTCGGGAGCCAGCTCTAGAATCTGCTCGACGGTGTGCCCGAAGCGTTCCGGAGTCTGGTGCGGCAAGCCATAAATGAGATCGACGTTGATGCTGTCGAAGCCCAGCGTACGCGCCGCAGAAATCAGGTCGCGGGTCAATACAAACGGCTGGATCCGGTTGATGGCCTTCTGCACGTCGGGGTGAAAGTCCTGAATGCCCATGCTCAGACGGTTGAATCCGAGCCGTCGCAACGTTTCCAGGTGGGCGCGCGATGTAACCCGCGGATCGACTTCGATTCCGATTTCCGCATCCGGCGCAAAGTGAAAGCTTTCGCGAGCAGCCCCGAACAAGTCTTCGATCTGCGGAGGCGTGAGATAGGTCGGAGTTCCGCCGCCCCAGTGGAACTGCACTACGGAGCGCTCCTTTGCGACGCTTCGGCCGACGCAATCGAGTTCGCGCTTCAAAACGCCAAGGTACGGCGGCGCTACGGCTTTGTCTTTCTGGATGATAACGTTGCAGGCGCAGAACAAGCACAAGCTCTCGCAGAAGGGAATATGCATGTACAGCGAGACCGGCGCCCGCGCGAGATCGGATTTTTCGTGCACGCGCTCGAGATCGTCCGGACCGAATGCGTCGTTCCAGACCGGGGCCGTCGGGTAACTCGTGTAGCGCGGGCCCGGCCGATTGTATTTGGCCAGAAACTGTTCGCTGACGCGCAGCTCATCGCTCATTTGCTGCAACGTCGGATTGGGGAGTGTCACGGTCATGCGACCTCAGCGTGACGGAGCCGCGGACTTGAACTCCGCCAGCTCGGCCTTCTGTCCGGTTTCAATGAAAAGCTGCGCATTCTCGACCGGGGTGCCCTGCAAAATCCCATGACCCAGATTCAGGATATGCCCCACGCCGCCCAAGGCCGCCGCGGTATCCAAAGTCACCCGGCGAATCTTCTCTGGCGGACCAAACAGCACCGCAGGATCCACATTGCCCTGCAATGCGATGCGCGGTCCCAAGGTCTCTCGCGCTTCGCGCAAGTTGATCCGCCAATCCACGCTCAACACGTCGGCGCCCGAACGCGCGACCGCCGGCAGCAGGTGATGCGAAGCTTTCGTGTAATAAATCACCGGAACCTCCCCGGCGATTTGAGTAATCACTTCTTGCACCGCGGGAAGCGCATAGGTTTCATACTCCGCCAGGCTAAGTTCGCCGCACCACGTATCAAAAAGTTGCACCGCTGCCGCCCCAGCCGCGATCTGCGCCTTCAAATATCCCACGGTCGCCTGCGCGATCTTGCACAGCAAAGCCTCGAACGCATCCGGGCGGTGATACAACAAACTCTTGACCGTCGCGAAACCCTCTTTGGTCCGCCCTTCCACCATGTAGCAAGCGAGCGTCCATGGAGCGCCCGCGAAACCCAGCACCGGCACGCTGGGTCCTACCTCGCGCACGATCCGCCGGATAGCTTCCATCAAAAAGCCCGTTTCGGTCTCGGGATCAAAGATGCGCAGTTTGTCGATAGCGGCTTCGGAACGCACGGGTTCCGGCAAGTTGGGTCCGGCATCGCCCAGCTCCAGCTGCAACCCCATGGCCTCCGCTGGAATCAAAATGTCGGAGAACACGATCACCGCGTCGACGCCGAACCGACGGAACGGCTGCATCGACACTTCCAGAGCCAAGTCCGGCGTTTTGCAAACTTCCAGGAACGCTCGCTTGGCCCGAATCTCTCGATACTCCGGCAGGTACCGCCCCGCCTGCCGCATCATCCAAACCGGCAGACGTGGCACTGGCTCTCCGCGGCACGCGCGCAGAAACAACTGCTTCCGATTCACCGGACTACTCTGCAAACTCATGTCAGTTCCCAGAGCAGCATAACAAATCCCGCCTGCCTCTGCTGGAGACCCTGCCCGGCCGAACAGCGAACCCAATGAGAAGGTAGCGGGGGCGTTTGGCGCACAGGAATGGGTCGCGGTGCGGCCACCAAACAGCTAAGCTATACTCGCAAGGTTGAATGTTGCTTGCGCGTCCGGGTGCCCGCTGGTCGGCGGCCCCGGCCCGTTTGCCGCGAAAATAGCCGATGCCGCACCTCTTCCTATTTCTGACCGTGCTCGCCTACATGCTGAGCCTGGGCTCCTACGTCCGTTTCCTGCGCTCCGGCCGTGAGACTGCTGGCAGATTGGGCACGGTATTCCTGGTCCTCGGACTGGTCGCCCACTATTTCGCGCTCCTGGAGCGTTCCCGCGGACTCCACACCGTCCCCTACCACGATCTCTACGGCTCGATGTCGCTTTTCGGCTGGCTTCTCGCGCTGACCTATCTCGGCCTTGAGCTTTACCATCGCCAGCGTTCGGTCGGTGCTTTTGTCTTGCCGTTCATTCTTGCCTTCTTTCTCGCAGCCCATATCGCTCCTGCTGACCGGCTCACCCCGACGATCGCGCACGGCCCCATCTTCGCGTTTCACGTCACGCTCAGCATCCTGGCCTATGCCGCTTTTGCGCTCTCGTTTGTGCTCAGCCTGATTTTTCTCGTTGAAAATCGCCTCCTGCGTAATCGCCAACTCAGCGAAGTCGTCTGGCGGCTGCCCTCGCTCGAACTGCTCGAGCGCATGAGCCGCTCCAGCGTCCTGATTGGTCTCATTTCCATCGCCGTAGGCACGGTGCTCGGCTTCATCTGGGTTGACCGTCTCACCGGCCAATATTGGTACTACGACTCGAAGTATGTGATCACGCTTCTCGTGCTCGTGCTGTACGCCGCGTACCTCCAGCTTTCACGCACCACCACCTGGCGCGGCGCTCGAGCCTCGCGTCTTTGCATTTTCAATTTTGTGATTGTCGTGCTCAGCTTTACCGTCGTGAATCTCTATCTTTCGCACAGTCACCGTTACTTTTGAGGAGCGCACCAGCAAGGGAATGGAAATCGTCCTCGTCGGTCTGAACCATCGCACAGCGCCCGTCGAGGTGCGTGAGAAGGTGTCTTTCACCGCCGATCAGGCACGCCGCGCCGCCGACGAACTCCGCTCCCGCGGCATCCTGGATGAAACGCTCGTGCTTTCCACCTGCAATCGCAGCGAGGTTTACGGCGTTCCTCCGGAGACCTCGCACAACTGCTTGTCCGGACTCGCGTCCTTTCTCAGCGAATTTCACTCCGTCGGTCCGGATATTCTCACCAGCTCGCTTTACCATCATTACGACCGCTACGCCGTCCGCCACCTTTTCCGCGTTTCCGCGGGGCTCGACTCCATGCTCCTGGGTGAAGCCGAAATCCTCGGCCAGGTTCGCGAGGCCTATCGTTCGGCGCATGAACAGGGCGCAACTGGCCCGGTGCTCAATCGCCTGTTCCAGGGAGCGCTTGAAGTCGGCAAACGCGTTCGCACGGAAACCGAACTCGGCTCGCGGCCCATGTCCGTTGCTGCCGCAGGCGTAAAACTTGCCGAACGCATTTTCGGCAAACTCGCCGGCCACGCCGCTCTGGTTCTCGGCGCCGGCGCGGTCAGCGAACAAGTGGTTGTTACGTTGCGCGACCGTGGCGTCACTGACCTGTTTGTCATGAATCGCTCCCGTGATCGCGCCGCGGAGCTCGCCCAAAAATTCGACGGCAACGCCGTCGAGTGGGGCAGTTGGGACTCCGCGCTCCTCAAGCCCGACGTGGTCGTCTCTTCGGTTTCCGCCGACGAACCCGTCCTGCCTCGCAGCGTCCTCGAGACCGCCATGAATGCCCGCGGCAACCGCGCACTTTTCCTGATGGACCTCGGCATGCCCCGCAACATCGAAGCCGCCGCCGTTGATCTTTACAACCTCTACGTCTACAACCTGGACGACCTCAGCGGTATCGTCCAACAAAATCGCCAGGCTCGCGAAGGGGAAGTCCCCCGAGCCGAAGCCATCGTCGAAGATCACGTCGGCAAGTTTCTGTCCTGGCAAGCCAGCGTGGAACTCGTCGGTCTTGTCTCCGCGTTGCGTGCCCGCTTGCGTGAAGAACGCACGACCTTTCTTCACACGCGCCTCGCGTCCGTGACGCATCTTAGTCCCAAAGATCGCGAACACATGGAAGTCCTGATGGACGAGCTGCTCGAAAAACTCCTCGTCGAGCCCGCCGAACGCCTCCGCGGCGAACGCGAGCTGCGCCGCAAAATCCAAAACGTCGAAGCCCTTCGCGACCTTTTCCTCTCGGATCGGGACAAGCGATGAAGCAGCTCCGCATCGGTACGCGCGGCAGCCTCCTGGCCAAGTGGCAGGCCGAATTCGTCCGCAACCAGATCTTCCAGGCCACCGGCATCGAAGGCGAAATCGTCATCATCAAGACTTCCGGCGACAAAATGCAGCAGTCGTCGCTATCCCTGATCGGAGGGAAGGGAATTTTCATCAAGGAACTCGAGGACGCCCTACTCGATGGGTCCATCGACATCGCTGTCCACAGCGTGAAAGATATTCCCACCGACGTTCCGCCCCGGATGTCGTTTCCCGCCATTTGCCGGCGCGAAGATGTCCGCGATTGTCTGGTCTCCGGCAATGGCGCAACGCTGCAGAACCTTCGTGAAGGCGCACGCGTCGGCACCGGCAGCCTTCGCCGCCAGGCGCAACTCCGCCACATTCGCCCGGACCTTGACGTGCGAGACCTCCGCGGCAACGTCGACACGCGCCTCCGTAAAGTGGAAGCCGGCGAGTACGACGCCGTCATGCTCGCCAAAGCCGGACTTGACCGTCTCGGTTGGTCGCATCGCATCAGCGAGACGCTTTCGCCCGAGGTCTGCATGCCCGCTGTGGGTCAGGGTGCGCTCGGTGTGGAATGCCGCGCGTCCGACGCGGAAACCTCAACGGCCCTCGAGAAACTCGACGACGCCGCAACTCGGGCCGCGATCGTCGCCGAACGCACCCTGCTCTCGGTCCTTCAAGGCGGCTGCCAGGTCCCCATCGGCGCTTGGGCTCGCATCGAGCGTGGCGAACTCGTCCTCGACGCTTGTGTCTGCTCAATCGACGGCCTCCAATACATCAAGCAGCGCGATACCGCGCCGCCCGATCAGGCCCGCACTCTCGGTGAACGCATGGCGCAACTTTTGATCGATGCCGGCGCGCAAAACATCCTCGAAGAAGTGAGCCGTCAACGTGGCTGATCGCGCCGCACCGCCGAAGTCCGTACCGTCCCCTCCAGCGTCATCCTTAGCAGGCAAACGCATCGTCATCACTCGCGCCGTTGCGCAGAGCTCCGAGCTCTTCTTTGGTCTCCAGCAACGCCATGCGATCCCGCTCCCTCTTCCGCTGGTTTCCTTCTCCCCGCCCCAAGACTACTCTTCGCTCGACGCGGCCCTGAGCCGCTGGCGAGAATTCGACTGGGTGCTCTTCACCAGCGCCAATGCGGTTCAGTCCGTCGTCACACGAAGCGCCGCCACAAGCATTTCCGTGCAAAAAATTGACAATCATCCCCGAATCGCGGCGGTAGGCCCGGCAACGAACGAGGAAGCGACCAGAGCCGGCTTCATTGTGGACCACGTTGCCAAAACCCACTTGGGCGTCGCGCTCGCCGAAGAACTAGCTTCCGAACTCCAGAGCTTTTGTAGTCGCCGGTGTTCAGACCGGCCGTCCCAGAACGCGGCGAACCAAGACGTCGACGGCAAAGAGCACCCGGGTGAAAAATCCGTCTTCCTCCCCCGCAGCGACCGCGCCAACCCCGATCTTCCCGCCGCCCTGAGGCGCCTCGGTGCACGCGTGACCGAAGTCGTCGCCTACCGTACCCTCCCTCCCGCCGACATCGATCGCGACCACGCCACCAAAATCATCGCCCAAGAAGCCGATGCCGCCATTTTCTTCAGTCCTAGCGCCGTGAACAATCTCGCCGAACTGATCGGCAAGACCTCCCTGGTCGGTCGGCAGGATAAAATGATCTTCGCAGCCGTAGGTCCGGTAACCACCGCCGCTCTCCGCAAACAGGGAATCGACCGTGTCATCACCGCCGCCGACACAACCGCGCAATCCATCATTGACGCGTTAGAATCGCATTTCACGAAAAACGCCACGCACAAACCCATAGCAGGAGCCAAGCACGGATGAGTTTCCCCATCCATCGCCCTCGCCGCTTACGCCGCACCGAGGCCCTTCGCAATCTCGTTCGCGAAACCCGGCTCACGACCTCGGGGCTCATCTATCCGATGTTCGTCTGCCCCGGAACAAACGTCCGCCAGGAAGTCACCTCGATGCCCGGCGTTGCCCAACAATCGGTCGACAGAGTGGTCGAAGAATGCCGCGAAGTGGAAGCCCTCGGCCTTCCCGGCATAATTCTATTCGGCCTGCCCGAATCGAAAGACGCCACCGGCTCCAGCTCCACCTCGCCGCAGGGTGTCGTCCAGCGAGCCGTAGAAGCCATTCGCAAAGCCAATCTCAACCTCGTCGTCATCACCGATGTCTGCCTTTGCGAATACACCGACCACGGCCACTGCGGCGTGATCGAAAACGGCGAAGTCGCAAACGATGCCACACTGGCGATCCTGGCGAACCAAGCCCTCTCCCACGCCCGCGCCGGCGCCGACATCATAGCCCCGAGCGACATGATGGACGGCCGAGTAGCCGCCATCCGCAGCAAACTCGACGACCACAAATTCGAGAATCTGCCGATCCTCGCCTACGCCGCCAAATACGGCTCCGCCTTCTACGGCCCGTTCCGCGAAGCCGCCCAATCCACGCCACAATTCGGCGATCGCCGGAGCTACCAGATGGACCCCGCCAACGCCCGCGAAGCCTTGAAAGAAGTCGCGCTGGATCTCGAAGAAGGCGCCGACATGGTCATGGTCAAGCCCGCCCTGCCGTACCTCGACGTAATCCGCCGCGTACGAGACGCTTTCGATGTCCCCGTGGGCGCCTACAACGTAAGCGGCGAATACGCCATGGTAAAAGCCGCCGCCGCGAACGGATGGCTGGACGAGCGCCGCACCGTCCTCGAAATCCTGACCGGCATCCAGCGCGCCGGTGCCGACATCATTCTCACCTACCACGCCAAGGACATCGCACGGTGGCTCGCTCCGTGATAATTTATAGGCAAGTTCAAGCACCATACGTGTAGGGGAGGGACTTGCTCTCCGGCGTAAGCAGGGGCGTCGTTTTTCTGACTGGCTGCGATCTTCCGCTTCTTCGAGTGAATCGGCACAAATCTAGCCGCGGAATCGTCGAAACCGAGCGCAACACCATGACCGCCACGCAAACGAAAACAAAAAACACCCGCCGCCGCTCCCGCGAAATCTTCGCCCGCGCCGAGAAACTCCTCGTAGGTGGTGTCAACAGCCCGGTCCGCGCCTTCCGGTCCGTAGGCTGCGACCCGCTGATCATCGAGCGCGGCGAAGGCCAATATCTCTACGACGTCGACGGCAACAAACTCCTCGATTACGTCTGCTCCTGGGGCGCCATGCTCTTAGGCCACGCCAACCCGGCAGTCACCGTCGCGATCGCCGATCAAGCCAAGCGCGGCACCAGCTACGGCGTAACCACCGAACTCGAAATCGAACTAGCCACCCACATCAATCGCACCATCCCCGCACTCGAGAAGATTCGCTTTGTCTCCAGCGGCACCGAAGCCACCATGAGCGCGGTCCGCCTCGCCCGCGGCGTCACCAAGCGCGACTACATCGTGAAATTTCGAGGCTGCTATCACGGCCACGCCGACAGCTTCCTGTCCGAGGCTGGCTCGGGTCTCGCCACCCTGGGAATTGCCGAATGCCCCGGCGTCCCGGAGGCTCTGGCGCAGCTGACTCTCAACGCGCCCTACAACAACCTCGAAGCCGTCCACCAACTCTTCACCGAACACAAAGACAAAATCGCCGCGGTCATCGTCGAGCCCATCGCCGCCAATATGGGCGTGGTCCTCCCAGAACCCGGTTTTCTTGCCGGCTTGCGCGAAATCACTCGCAAGAACGGCGCGCTGTTGATCATCGACGAAGTCATCACCGGCTACCGCATTCACAACGGCGCGGTCCAACAATTCCTCGGTGGCACGGCTGACATCACCACGTTGGGCAAAATCATCGGCGGCGGCCTGCCGGTGGCAGCCTACGGAGGCAGCGCGGAATTAATGAACAATGTCGCGCCCCTGGGCCCCGTCTACCAGGCAGGGACGCTAGCTGGCAATCCGCTGGCCATGGCCGCCGGGATCGCCACGCTAAAGCAATTGTCCGCGGACGGCCTCTACCACGGCATCGCCGAACAAGCCGACCGCCTCGCCACCGGACTCCGCAAGGCTCTCGCCGACGCCAAAATTCCCGGCCAGGTCAATTCCACCGGCTCGCTTGGCACGCTGTTCTTCACCGACCAGCCCGTCTGCGATTATGCGGGCGCAAAGCGCTGCGACACCAAGCGTTACGCCCGCTTCTTCCGCGAAATGCTCGACCGCGGTATTTTTCTGGCGCCGTCGCAGTTTGAGGCCGCGTTTGTTTCCACGGCGCACACCTCGCAAGACATCGACCGAACCATCGCTGCCGCCTCCGATTCTCTAAATGCCATGGCGGCCGACAGCGACAACTGATCGCCGAAAGGAACGCACTCACAAATGTCCGAAGGAATCGAACTGCCCGAAGCCGAAGAAACCGAGAAGCACGCGCTCACGATTCCCGTTTCGGTGACGATCGCTATCATCGCCGTTCTCGGAGCCATAGTTACCTTGCTCGGTCACCGTGCCCACACCGAGGAGCTGCTACTGCAAGCTAAAGCCACCGACCAGTGGGCCTACTATCAAGCCAAAAATATCCGCCTGCACGAAATGCAAGCGGTAGCCGACATGCTTGACGTACTGTCCCCGCAGGACAAAGAAAAAGCCGCTGCGGTCCACGAAAAATATGTGAAGGAAGTAGATCGCTACGATAAGGATAAGGACGAAATCAGCGACAAAGCCAAAGAACTCGAAGCCGAGCGCGACCTGGTAAGCCGCCGTGCCGACCGCTTTGACGGCGGCGAAGTCTTCCTGGAAATGGGCTTGGTCATCTGCTCGATCACGCTGTTAACCAAGAAGCGTTTCTTCTGGTTCAGCGGTATAACCATAGCCGCGCTGGGCGTAGTCCTGGCCATCACCGGCTTCCTACTCCACTAGCCACCCGCGCTGTAGGGGCCGGGTTTCAGCCCGGCCCTTCGGTCCTCCTACCCGACCCTCACTCGGAGGACGCACCTTGGCCACCGCCTGGTTCGAACTGGCGACCATTCGCTGCCGACACCGGAACATGATCTATTCGACCTTGGGAACCCGGCGTTGCACCTGTCGTTTGTACTCAACACTGTCGAAATGCCCTCGAGACTCGGAAATCAGTCCGTCTGCACCCATCTTCCACACTTCGAAACCGCTGATGCGAACCTGGCACCCGGTTCCGCCCGGCCCGGTATTGGTGCCACGCAGCGTCCAATGGTAAACGGCACGATTCCCCTGTATCGCGAGGTCGTCCATTACGAACGGAAGATCAGGAAGCGCCGTCATGAATGCCTGAGCAGCCCGCGGGATGGCTTTTCGACCTTCCGCCGGCGTCGGAGTTGACGCTAAGTGAGCCGGTCAGCGAGTAAAGGGCGGCCAGGCTCACGGCAGTCTGACTGCACCACGCCGCCGTATAGCGCTCGGCGAATTCTCGCAGTTCCCCAGCTCCTGGCTTCATCTTCTGCTCACCTAGCTCGACTTTGAATGCGCCGCGCGAACCTCCAAACCCGCCTTGCGAAGTCCCTCGACAAGGTGCTCGACCAGTCCCGGATCCCACCACTTCTCCAACTCCTCGCACGCAATAGTAGGGAAGTCGGGTCGCAGTGCCAGCAGCCCACGCACCGCTTCCCGGGCTGCTTCTTCTTCGCCGAGCTGTCCGTAGGCTGCTGCCAGGGCCAGATTCGTGCGCCAGAATCCAGGCATGTTGACTTTGAGCGCGTAGTCCAGCGCGCCACGGTAATCGCGCTGGCGATAAGCGTCAAAGAAAGAACCAAACCAATACCATCCGGGATGATGTGGATTGAGCCGCCTGGCTCGTATCGCCAGAGCACGACCACGTTCCCAGTCGCCAGCATAGGCGATCAGAAAACCCAGGTAAGCCGCGGTGAATCCGTCCATGGGGTTGAGCGCGATGGCGCGGTCCGCGGAGATCCGAAATGCTTGGAACTCCCGTCGAAAGAATTGCACCGAGGCTAGCGCGTGGTAAGCGAGGTGATTCGAAGGTGCGATTTCGACGGCGCGCCGCGCAGCGGCCAGCGCGCGTTCCAGGGAATCAGGTTGCGCATTCAGCCCGTGCGCGTGTTCCTCCCTCACCACCATCGACAGCATAGCCCACGCATCCGCATAGCCCGGTGCTCGCTGGACAGCCCGTTCCAAGCCGGACCTCGATACCGCATGCTCCGCGGTGGACAGCCGCGGGAAGTGTGCGAAGCTTCGAAGCACGGACTCGTAAGGCGTGAGTTGTTCCGGGTCGCGGCTGCGAAGCGCTTCACTCATCGTGTGCGGGAGGACGCCGTAGGTGTCGGCGACGGTCGAGACAATCGTGGGTACAACGTCATCCTGGAGGGCGAAGACGTCTTCGGCGTGAAAAGTACGGTCGTAAGTCTCTGCCCAAAGATGCGCGCCAGAGTTCGTGTCAACGAGTTGCACAGCGATCCGCAGCTTGGACCCCGCCAGTCGAAGGCTGCCTTCCATCACATAGCTCGCGTCAAGTTCCTTGCCAAAAGCGCGGACGTCTACTTCCTGGTGCGCATACTTCGTCGTGGAGCTGCGCGCAATCACCTTGAGGTACGAAAACCGCGATAGGCCGGTCACGATTTCGTCCGTGAGACCCTCGGCCAGCGCCGTCACCTCGGCGTTTGTACCTTTGTATCCGAACGGTAGGACGGCGATCCAGAACCCCTGATCAGCGCGGGCCGCGCCCAAGTCAACCTTCGGCGCTGTGGAGCAAGGCCGGCCTGCCGCGATCGGGGGCCGCATCGCGTCGGCGTTCCTCCTGCCTGTGGTTGCGCGCAATACACTGTGCAGATCCCCCGCCGACAACAACCGTTCGGAGACGTTCTTCTCGAGGCAGTGGTGAATGGCCTTGCAGCATTCTTCTGGCAAGTCGGGCCGCAATTCGTTCAAAGGTTTTGGCGCGTCGCACAGGATCGCGGATGCTAACTCTGCCGGTGATCGGCCGAGGAACGGCCGCTGCCCGCAAGCCATCTCGTACAGCACGATCCCCAGCGAGAAAATGTCCGTGCGGTGGTCGGTCCCACGGCCGGCGACCTGTTCCGGCGACATATACGCAGGCGTCCCCATCACCTTGTTCGTTCTCGTGTAACCATCGGCCGTCAGCGTGGTGTCGGTCCCATTCGCTGCAAGGATCTCCTTGGCCAGCCCGAAGTCGAGCACCTTTACGCGACCTTGGGGCGTCACCATGACGTTGGCGGGTTTCAGGTCGCGATGCACGATGCCTTTTTCGTGCGCCGCAGCCAGTGCGTCCGCAAGCGCAGCTCCCATCTCCAGGATCTGCTCGATTGGAATGGCGCCCGCGGCAATCCGATGCTTCAGCGACTGACCCTCGATAAGCTCCATCGTGAGAAAATGGATTCCGTCGGATTCCTCCACCGAGTAGATCGTGATGATCTGCGGATGGTTGAGCGCGGCGATCGCCCGGGCTTCGCGCCGGAAGCGCGCCAGGTACTCGGGATCGCCAGCCAGGGCTGCGGGCAACACCTTAAGCGCCACCTCGCGTCCAAGCTTGCGGTCGGTGGCGCGATACACTTCACCCATCCCGCCAGCGCCAATCGCCGCGGTGATTTCGTAGTGAGCTAGCGTCCGTCCGACCAAACCCAATCTCCTTTACTATTCTTCGATTCCACGCGCAGGAACTCAACCGACGGCGAGTGCCAGCACGCCTACGCCGTAGCCGGCGGTTGCGCCTTGCGTAACCGTCCAAGTTCTTGCGTCACCATCTCGAAACGCTTCAACAATTCTTGATGCCGCACAGCCTCCGCGTCCGGCTTCTTGCCAATAAAGGTCAGCGTGCCTCCCGGCTCCAGCACGCACTGCTGGACCTCGGACAAATCGTCAAATCCCTGTTTTCGAGCCGCCGCCGAGAGTTGCTGCATGGTGATCAATTCTTTTTTCAGGTATTCCGTCCGCACTTTGCCGTTCTCAATCAGCACATCCGCTTTCCCTTCGACGATCTGATCCAATCTCCGGTGCTTGTACAAAAAGCGTACGACCAGATAATTCACCGCCAGCAGCGAGGTCGCCCCGACAACGCCGCCGCTCACGCTGTTGTCGTCGCCGATGATCGCGTTTTGCACCGTATTTGACAGCGTCAACAAAACCACCAAATCGAAAGGATTCAGCTGCACCAGTTCGCGTTTCCCGAACAGCCGCAAACTGACGACCAGAAATGCGTACACCACAATCGGCCGCAGGATCTTCTCGAGTACCGGCAGGCCCAATACGAACATATCCTTCCAGATCGAATGCATAGCGACGTCGCCTCCCTACCGCGGTTTTCCACTATTTGTCGCAGTCGAGAAACCTTCGTTGACGCCCGGAGCGTAGCACGCTCGGCCAGTCCCGGAAAATCCTCGAATTTCCGGGCACCGCCTGTCCTTCCGTACAGTCATTTTTTCGTCGCACCCTCCTTCTTGTTAGCTTTTCCGTTAAGCCATTTAACATATCCTATATCCATCACGCGTTCCTCGGCCCGTTCGATGTGGTCGCTGTAGCACCAGAATCTTCAGCGGAGGCTGCCGGATTCACCGCAGCCCGCGTTCTTGCGGGCCGCTATGGCACGCAACGTCCCCATGTCACAGCGCCTATCTTCCGAGCAGACCATGCTGGGTCCCGAGCAACTCTCTTCGTTGCTGGGATCGACCCGCGAACTCCTTGCTCTCCTCGACAGCGACGGTTCGGTTCTTTATGCGAACGAAGGATTTGGCCGCGTCCTTGGTCATTTTTCCGGCGATTTGGTCGGAAAGCCCATCATTAACTTGTTGCAAGCGGACCAACAACCTGGTGCGCGCTTGCGTCTTCAGGAATTGATTGAATCGCCGGGCGCGTGGTTTAACGCCCGCTGCCGGCTCCAGCGCAAGGATGGTTTGTGGCGCTGGTTCGAAGTTTCGGCGCAAAACCATTTGCGCTACCCCGGCGTTGAAGCCATCGTTGTCAGCCTTCTCGATGTCACCGATCTTCAAAGGATGCAGGAAGAGCGCCAGGTCATTTCCGACATTGTCCACGCGCTGAATCAAACCGCGAACCTCGACCAGTTGCTTCTCAGCATCCATCAGTCGCTGAAAAAAGTCTTGTACGCGGAAAATTGCTTTGTCGCTCTGCACGACGCGGAAACCGACACGTTTCACTTCCCGTTTTTCGCGGACGAGTTCGATCCGCCGCCGCCCCCGCAAAAAGTGAGTCGCACCTGCACCGCTTTTGTTTTTCGCACCGGCCTCGCCACGCTGATTCCGCAATCGGAATTCGATCGCCTCGCCGCGCGCGACGAAGTCGAACTCGTAGGCTCGCCGTCTCCAGCGTGGCTCGGCGTCCCGCTCAAAACGCCCACCGCGACCATTGGCGTGCTCGTCGTTCAGCACTATCAGAACGAAAAGGCCTACGACATTCGCGATCTCGAATTTCTCGATTCCGTCGGCGGTCACATCGCTCTCGCCATCGAGCGCCGCAGCGCCGAAGATGCTCTGCGCAAGAGCGCTTCGATGTTCCGCCTCCTGTTCGCGCACAATCCGCTTCCCACCTGGGTCTTCGACAACGAGACCCTTCGCTTCCTCCAGGTGAACGAGGCGGCCGTTCGCGAATACGGTTACTCCAGCGAAGAGTTTGAGGGCATGACCGTTCTCGACATTCGCCTGGCCAGCGAACAAGCCGCTTTCCTCGAATATATTCGCCAACCGAAGCCCGACGAACAGTACAAGGGGCACTGGAAGCATGTTCGCAAAGACGGAAAAGTGATCGACACCGAGATCATCGCCCATCAACTGGAATACGCCGGCCGCGCCGTCCATCTGGTCGTCGCCCAAGACGTCGGCGAGCGCCAGCAACTCGAAGAACAGCTTCGCCAGGCGCAAAAGATGGAAGCCGTCGGACGCTTAGCCGGCGGCGTCGCCCACGATTTCAATAATTTGTTAATGGTCATCAAGGGTCACACCGAACTGTTGCTGAATGCATTGCCGCCGGCGGATAGTTCGGCGCGAAAAATCGAATTGATCGATCGCGCCGCGGATCGCGCTGCTTCACTCACCCGCCAGCTCCTCGCTTTCAGCCGTATGCAAGTGTTGCAACCTCGCGTCATGAGCCTGAACAACGTCGTCGAAGAAATGGGCAAGCTCATTCCGCGGCTGATTGGCGAAGACGTCGATCTCGTCATCCGTACCTCTTCCAACCTGGGCGCCATTCGCGCTGACGCCAGCCAGATGGAGCAGGTCATCATGAATTTGGCGGTGAACGCGCGCGACGCCATGCCCAACGGCGGGCGCTTGCTCATCGAAACTTCGAACGCCGAACTCGACCGCGCCTACAGCAGCACCCGACCGATCGTTGAACCCGGTAACTACGTCCTGCTCGCGGTCAGCGACACGGGCACTGGCATGGACGCGGAAACGCAAGCGCGGATCTTCGAGCCATTTTTCACCACGAAGGAACAGGGCAAGGGAACGGGACTAGGTCTCTCCACTGTCTACGGTGTGGTCAAACAGAGCGGCGGCTTCGTCTGGGTCTACAGCGAAGTCGGCAAGGGCACTTCGTTCAAAATTTATCTGCCGCGCGTCGATCAACCCGTCGAGAAGGGCGCCGCTTCCACACCCGTCGCCGAATCGCCGCGCGGAACCGAAACCGTTTTGCTCGCCGAAGACGAAGCGGATGTGCGCGAACTCGCTCGCGAATTTCTGGAAGCCGCAGGCTACACCATTATCGAAGCGCGTAACGGCCAGGAAGCCCTCAAACTCGCTGCGGAACACTCCGCCGAAATCGATCTTCTGGTCACCGACCTCGTCATGCCGGGAATGACCGGCCAGCAGTTGGCGGCGCTGCTACAGCAGGCGCACGCCGGACTCTGCATCATTTTCATGTCCGGCTACAGCGAGCACGCCGCGACCGAAGCCGCGCAGTCCGGTTCGTCGGTACGCATCCTGACCAAGCCGTTCAACCGCAGCGCACTGCTGCGCGCCGTGCGCGAAGTCCTCGACGTAGCACGAACATTTTGAACCCCACGCTACCCAAATAATCGCTCTTCAGACGCTTCTAATTGAGGAGGTCGCAGCTTTAGTTCCGACGCAAAGTACGGGCTCTCACCGAGCTTCAGCCGCCGACGAAAGCTTGGCCGATATTTATCCGCAGCCTGATTGCAAAAAACAAAGCCTCCGAGCGTCAAGTAAGCTTCGGATGCCGATGGTGCCAATCGGTATGCGATTGGTACGTGCGGGCCGCTTGAATCACGCCGAAATCGTCGCCGGCTCGAGCCACGAATTGCAAACCCACCGGAAGATGCTTTTCTGTGAAGCCACACGGAACCGAGAGTGCCGGCAGCCCGCACAGGTTGCCGATGGCTCCCAGCGGATCGGGGAACGACAGCCCAGTCTCTAAATTGAAATCGAGCGGCGTAGCCGGCAGCGGTTGAGCAACCGTCGCCAGCACGTCGAACGAATCGAACAGGTCCGCCATTTTCTTCTGTAGGATTTCGCGGATGCGCTGCGCCTGCAGATAATCCGCGCCGGAGGTCTGCTCGTTCACGTACCCGTTGATTTGGCCTAGCGGATCGGCCAGCTCGCTGACCTGGCCGCTGCGAATCAGCGACCGAAACGATGCCGCGCCTTCGACGCCCATGATGACGTTGCCGATGTCATCCCAAGGCCCTGGCGGCAGAGCGACGTGATGCACCACCGGAAACGTCTTCCGCAAAGTTTTTTCCGTGGCGTCGGCAATCTTCACCACGCTGGGTTCCACCGTTTTCCACGCGTTCGTAAGCCAGCCAACCGTCAGCGATCTCGTTTTTAATTCCATCGATGGCGAATACGTGAACGCGGCTTTGTCGACCGGCAGCGTGCCGTGATCCTTAGGGTCGTGTCCAGCCAGCACCGCAAAGATTCGCGCGCAGTCTTCGGCACACCGTGCCATCGGCCCGATCTTGTCCATCGAAGGCGCCAGTGCCATTGCGCCATAGCGGCTCACGCGCCCATACGTCGGGCGCAGTCCGCTGATGCCGCAAAACGCCGACGGGCAAATGATCGATCCCCAGGTCTCCGTTCCGATCGCAAATGCCGCCAGTCCCGCCGCGACGATCGCGCCAGACCCGGAAGACGACCCGCAGGTCCAGCACGACGTGTCCCAGGGGTTTTTCGCCGCTCCCTGCAGCGACGCGGACGCGAACCGGTAGTTCATTCCGCCGGCCAGCTCGATCATCGCTGCTTTCCCAAGCAGTACCGCGCCCGCGCGATTCAAATGCTCGATAACGGTAGCGTCGTAGTCGAACACCTGATCGGCGTAAGGTTTCGCGCCCCAGGTCGTGGGTACCCCCTTCACCGCCAGTAAGTCCTTGGCCGCGTAGGGGATTCCGTGGAGCGGCCCGCGATAATGCCCGCGCCGAATTTCTTTTTCCGCGGCCTGCGCTTGCTCAAGCGCGATGTCGGGGGTCAGTCGTGCGTAGGCGTTCAGATGCGGCCCGAATGTTTCGCTGCGCTTCAGGTACAGCTGTGTAAGGTCAACGGGCGAGAGTGTCTTCGCCTCAATGCGCTTCGCCAATTCCGTAACCGGCAAGTTAAACAGTTCTTCGCTCGGCATCCGCTCTTTCCCTAACGGCCCAGCCGCGCAGCTTCAAAAATATAACCAAAAGCGCAGGGGCGGGCTTCAGCGCGAGCGTTGCCGCTGATACAACCACGACGCGTTCTCCACGACCAGGTGCGCTTCATGGTTTCACCACCGCCCCAGAAGTTTTCGCGGCGCCCAGCTGCGCCGCAGACTTCGGTTTCTTCTCACGTTCAAAGAGCGGCTTCAGATACAGGCCGGGACCGTCGCTGTTCTCCACTTTGTAGGCGCGCAGGTGGTCCAGCGCTGGTTGCGCGCCGTTGCAAAGCCGGCGCAGATCCGCCTTCTGCTCGTCGGAGAAGCGGCTACCGTATTGTGCCAAGATCGATTGGAAGCGCGCGTCGGCTTCGGCTTGACTCTCGGGCGCAAGGTTCGGCACACCGGGAGGCAGTTGTGGCTGTGCTGGCGATGAAGACGCCTGGCTGCCAGCGGGCAGAGTCTGCACAGCGCCCGAAGCGAGGTCGCCGCCCAAAGCCGCGGCTGAAGCGATCGAGGCTACGGCCGAAGCGATCGCCGCGCGCCGCGCAAACTGACGTCTTGAAATGGGCACAACAGGTTTCTCGGTCATCGCAGCCCTGCTTTCCCCCGAACGATTCTCGCGTTCGCTGCCCGCTATTGACTCGCGCATGAGGCTACTGAATCAGCGCTTTAGCGTCAACTAGCCTGAAGGACTGCCTGAAGGACAGGGAACTGGTGCGCTCAGCCACTAGAATCGCCGCCCCCGGCACGACAGACAGCCCCTGCCACCGCCGTCTGCCACACCGCCGCCCCCCAGCTAACTGCGGTCATCTCGAGCCTAGCAGACAAGGATAGGCGAAGGGTCTCAACGCCAAGTCAGACACCCCAAGCCCAAAACGTGCGGCCCCAACCCGATCCATAACATCGCTGTCCAAACCAACCCTGTTCGAGCGTCATCGTAGTGGCGGGCATCCTACTCGCCTACAATCCACTAAGGAGACTCCTCATGGAATACATTCTGATGGCGTACGTGCAAGAGGGTGGTTGGAGCAACTTAACGAAGGCGCAGCAGGAGCAGGGAATGGCGGCGTACCTGGCGTATACCGACGAGCTTGCGAAGGCGGGCGTTCTCCGAGGCAACAAACGCCTAGGTCCAAGTTCTGCTGCGACCACCGTTCGAATCGCCAACGGCAAATCGCAGGTCCTCGATGGCCCCTACGCAGAATCGAAGGAGCAACTGGGCGGCTACTACCTGATCGACGTACCCGATCGGGACACCGCGATTTCCTGGGCAGCGCGGTGTCCGGCGGCAGGGCACGGCATTGTGGAGGTGCGCGCGCTTCCCGGCATGTAGGCGTGAGCCCATCCGCAAGCCGATCGCGCGACCTCCACTCCGCGTCGTCAACTTCACTGGCCGTCGATGTAGTTCTCCAGCCAGGTGTACCCGTTCGGCGCGGTTTTCTTGTATAGGTCGGGATCCGATTTGCTCAGGCCCTTCAGCTCCTTCCACTGGTCCGGAATGCCGTCGTGCTGCGATTCCGTGCACGCGGTGAAACCGGTCACCGGGTGATCTTGCCAGTCCGAACCCGGAGCATCTGCCGTGCTGAGTACCTGTCCGGAAAAGGTCACGGCGTTCGGCCAGAATCCGCCGCTGCCTCCGTTGTGATACTGACTGACGATGCGCTGGTCCGCGGAATCGCGGTGCGAGACCCAGTTGCCATTGCAGTCCAGATGCTGCGAATTGCCGACGGTAGACAGCATGATGTTGTCCAAGCTGGTGGCCGGGTCCGGAATAATTGGAAACGAATTGCTGGCGTCCATTGGACCGCTGCGCTTCCAACTGCCAGGAATGGCTCCGGTCTCGTCGCCGTTTTCTCCGGTAATCTGGCTGACCAATTCGCCATACTGGTCAGAATTCACGGTGTTCGTGCCCTGTGGCCCAAAGATGTTCCCGTTCACATACACCGACGGATTACCGCTCATCTCCGGACTATTGGTTGTGAAATGAATGGGATGGGCCTGGGCTCCCGAGTTCAGGTTGCCGGTGATGAACTTATTGTTGATGTCGTCGATCTGCTCGGCGCCGAGCCACTCATTGGCATAGTAGTTCCAGTTGTAAATGATGTTGTTCACCCAGCGCGTCGAGAAGTTCGAGTTTTCGGGAATCCGATGACCGACGTTCACAAACATGTCGTGGTGAAAGTCGATGTTCTTCTCGCTGGGCGATAGACAAGGTCCGGAGAGCGTCCCGACGCAGGTCTCGTCGGTAGCTGTTCCGTACCCAACCGGATGCCCTTCGTGCGGTTCGTAGTCCAGCGTCCACTGCGTAGTGATGTCGTGATTGGGACCGTCCCCGTTGCCGTTTCCATCGATGAACGGCGTGTAGTTGCTGGTCGTGATCCAGCTCTTGTTTCCCGACCAACGGGTAGTCACATGGTCCACAACGATGTTGTAGCATCCCCCGGTATTTAAGGTTCCGTTCCCCGAACAATTGACAATCCAGATGCTGGTCGTTCCCGTGTCCGGTCCCGAAGTCACGTTGAAATTATCCGGGCTCATGGTGACGTAGCGCAAAACAACGTCGTGCGTAGAAATGCCAAACAGCGCTCCGTTGGTATTCGAGCCGCCGATGATCACTTCGCCCGGCGCGGTCTGGCCCGCCACTGTCAAGTAGGGACTGCTGAAGCGAAGATCTGCTGACGTGATCGGGAACAATCCCGCCACGCGGAACACGCAGGTGCGTGGACCCGTAGCCATCACGCAAGCCCGCAGCGATCCGGTTCCCGAATCGTTATTGTTGATGACTTCGATCACCGCGCCACCGCGTCCGCCGACCGACGCCGCGCCGCCCCCCTGCGCCTCTGGAAACGCGGGTAGCGGCCCCGAAGTCGCGGTCGACGCAGTGGGATTCGGTGCGTTCACCGCGATCTGGGCAGTCGCAGCCTTGGTGGAATCCGCTTCGCTTGTCGAGGTAACAGTGTCGTTGCCGCCGTTATTGGGCGCCGTATACAGCCCCGACGACGTGATCTGCCCCAAAGCCGCCTTCCAACTCACCGATTTGTTGGTGGCGGTGCCCAGGACCGTTGCCGAGAACTGCACCGTTCCCCCGGCACTCGCCGAAGCCGAGGTCGGGGTGATTGCCACCGAAGTCACGTTCGTAGCACTGGTGCTGCCAGGCGGTACGCTAATAGGGGTAGTGGATTTCGTGGCGGAAGCCGACCCCGCACATCCCGCGACAAATCCCAATACCGACAGGGAGACGCCCAGCAGGAGCGCCGCAAAAAGTCCCTCCGCTCGATCTTTTACTCCCTTAACTTCTTTTACGTCGTTCTCAACATCCTGATCTTCACACACACGTATCATGTAGTCGCGGGGACCCTTTCGTTAAAGTGTTTTCTTACAGCGTGTTACAGTCAATCCACTACATGCCGGCGGGAGAGACGACAGAGGTTACCGACAAGATGGATGGTAGTTATGGAGGTACTGGCGAACAAGCTGCCCACCGGGACAGATTCAGGCCACGCCTACCAGGACAGTCCTAGGACTGCGCCCAGGTTCAGCGAGCGTCTGGCCGTGGGCTAGGAAGCATTTAGCCCCTGTGTAACGATAACTAAATACGATGGTTAAGTGGTGCCCCCGAGGACGAACGGACCCGAAGGCAACGGGTTGTCATCCTTAGCCTACCCGATACGGAGGCGCCCAAGCACAGCCCACAGACTCGCCCCAGGGTCCACTGCCAGGTCCGGCAGCCTTGCGTCTTGCAACCGCACGGCGAATTCGTATTTGCCACCGCTTGTGCCCTTTGAATTTCCCGCATGGCTGTCCAAACTTGCTGGTTTCCGGCGTCGTTGTAGTAGCAGCATACTGAGCTCGTTCGAAGGATAGGGAGAATCGAGAATGAAATACATCCTGATGGATTACGTCGGCGAAGCAGGCTGGCCCCAACTGACCAAAGACGAGAAAGAGCATTGGCTGGGTGCCTATCGGGCTTACATGGAGGCCATGACGAAAGCGGGGGTGCTAAGAGACAGCAGGGGTCTGTATCCAACCTCCGCCGCGACCACCGTGCGGGTGTTAAACGCCAAGACCCAAGTCCTCGACGGTCCATATGCCGAGTCCAAGGAGCAGCTCGGCGGCTTCCATATCATCGAGGTGGCCGATCTGGACGCAGCCATTGCCTGGGCGGCGCGTTCCCCAACCGCGCTCCACGGTGTCGTCGAAGTACGTCCGGTCCGCGAGGGCACGCTTCTAACCAATGACATCTCGACCTATGTGGAGCTGTAGGCCGGCAATGCCCCCACAACACGAACGCAGGGCACGAACCTAGATTTTTGTAGCGGCAAGTTCAGCTCGCCAAAGTTTTATCGGCGGCGAGAGAGGAAAGACACATGCGGAAATTAATTGTCTTCAATAACGTGAGCCTGGATGGCTACTTTGTGGACGCAAAGGGAGACATGAGCTGGGCCTACCGACCCGACGCTGAATGGAATTCTTTCGCCGCAGAAAATGCCAGCGGCGGAGGCATGCTCTTGTTTGGCAGGAAGACCTATGACTTGATGGCCAGCTACTGGCCCACACCAAATGCCACGCAAAATGATCCGGTAGTTGCGGAAGGCATGAACAATCTTTCCAAGGTGGTGTTCTCCAGAACGATGAACAAGGCGACGTGGAAAAACACGCGGCTGGTGAAGGGCGATCTGGCGTCCGAAGTGCAACAGATGAAGAATGAGCCCGGAGACGGTATGGCCATCTTAGGTAGCGGCACCATCGTTGCACAGTTGGCGCACGAAGGCTTAATCGACGAATATCAAATCGCCGTGATTCCCGTCATCCTCGGAGCTGGAAGAACAATGTTCGAGGGAATAAACTGTCGCCTGAACCTGACGCTAAAAAAGACCCGCGCGTTCGCCAACGGGAACGTCGTCCTATGGTACGAGCCGGCGTGAAGAGTCATCGTAAAGAACGGGAGGGCACTGCTTTCAGCCGTACCGTGACTGACGCCATCAACAAGGTTCTAGCCGCTGAGGGAGCTTTCGACAATTCTCACATAGATTTCTCAGCCCACTGAGTGATTGCTCTTGGCGCTTTCCTCGGCCCGACGTGCGCGCAGGGACCGGTGCCATGTAGATCTGAGACGAACGAGGCCGAAGTGCCAGCCGAGCCCACAGATTTCAATAATGCCGAGTCCCAATCCCGCCACACCGCGGAAGCCGTCGCCCGCCACAGCTACGGCAAACTGGTAGCCTTTCTCGCGGCCCGCACGCGCGATGTCGCCGCCGCCGAAGACGCATTGTCCGATGCATTCACAGCGGCCCTGGCGGATTGGCCCCGCAACGGATGCCCCGCAAACCCGGAAGCCTGGCTGATGACCGTCGCGAAGCGGAAGTCCATCGACGTCCTACGCCGCCGCTCCACCAGTGAAGCCGCGGTCAGCGAACTGCAACTCCAGGTGGAAGGCCTCGCCGCCGCCGTGGCAGAGGCAGAAATTCCGGACCGGCGCCTCGCGTTGCTATTTGCCTGCGCGCATCCCGCCATCGACATCGCCGTGCGTGCGCCATTGATGCTGCAGACCGTGGTCGGCCTGGACGCCAAGACGATTGCCTCGGCTTTCCTCATGTCTCCCGCGGCCATGGGCAAGCGCCTTGGCCGGGCCAAGGAGAAGATTCGTCAGGCTGGCATCCCGTTCCGCATCCCGGAACGCGAGGAGCTGCCCGTGCGCCTCGATACTGTGTTGGACGCTATCTACGCCGCTTTCTCAGAAGGCTGGAGCGATCCGGGCGGCACCGACGTCGCGCGCCGCGACCTCACCGGGGAGGCCATTTTTTTGGCAAGGCTCGTGGTCGAACTGCTCCCCCAGGAGGCCGAGTCACTCGGTTTGGTCGCGCTGATGCTTCACGCCGAAGCCCGGCGTCGTGCGCGGCGCGGTGCAGGTGGTGAATACATTCCGCTGGCGGAGCAGGATTTGACCCTATGGGATTGGCAGATGATTGAACAAGCCGAAGCGCTGCTGCGGACCGCGAGCGCGCTGAACACCATCGGCCGGTTTCAGCTCGAAGCGGCTTTACAGTCGGCGCACGTACATCGCCGCCGCACCGGGAACGGAAACTGGGCGGATGTGGTGAAACTCTATGATGCGCTCTCCACCGTCACGCCTTCGCCGGTGGTGGCGATCAATCGCGCGCTGGCAGTTGCGGAGCTGCACGGCGCCCGCGCAGGTCTCGATGCCTTGCCAAAGGCAACCAGCGACGCGCGGCTCGCCGAATATCAACCGTACTGGGCGGCCCGCGCGGAGCTGCTGGCCAAGACAGGCGCAAAGGGGGAAGCTCACCAAGCGTACGAGATGGCCATCGGTTTGGAGCGCGACACGGCCGTCCGGAGGTTCCTACAAGAACGCCAGTCGGCGTTGAAGTTTGCTGTGTAGCTCAAGCGCTCTAGCAGGCAGGCTTCGCTAAACAGTATTACTATTCTATTAATCCATATATATATAAAGATAGAACCACGCCGTCCCCTGCCGAATCGTGCCAGCACGCAGCACTTCTTTACACGCCGTCAAAATCCCCATGCGAATTCAAATGACTTCATTGTTCACGCCAGACAGGGACAAAACGGCTTTAAGTTTTTCGGAATCAATACTGACGAAAAACCAGGGAGGGGGGCTGTCAGCCCAATTTTATTTGCGTTTCGCCTTCAGTGAGGCCAGCGCTCGGCGGGCGTCTTCAATCGCTCTGTGTTCGGGACTGCCATACTCAATGCAACTCCGCAGCCGCTCTTCGATGGCGCTCAATGCTTCTTTGACGCGAGTTGGGATTCGGGCCAGGTCCATCTCTAGAACGGCGGAGTCGTACGGAGTCTGCCACCGGTAAACCGTTTGACTATTCATTAGACCTTTCTATTCACTGGGGCTTCCACAAGGCTTCAAGAGGGAGACTCAACTGTACGCGGTTGTGAGCCAAAGAGATACAAGATACGGCATCGACACCCGCGAGGTTCAGGGTCGTCGCGTGTGCCTGGGACCGGGTACGGCCGGTCTAAAGACCGACCACTACTTTTGCTTGACGTGTTGCGTTTGGGGGACTAGGCTCGCGGCAATTCGTCGAGGCCCTCATGCGTTACTTCACCCGGGCCAGGAAACAGGTCAAATTACAGTTCACGCGTTCTTGCGCAGCGTGTTCGCCGCGGCAGTTTGCGCGATGCCCGCTTGCGGCGTTGGCTCGCGCTCTGGCTGCTGCTTTGGTTTGTTCGCTGCTGTGGACTACCACCGTGGGTGGCCAAGACAACGGAAGCAAGGCGAATGATTATTTCGGGAAGGGCGGGGAAATTGCGTTGACCGTTCACGACGGTGCCGGCGATCCGATTTCCTCGCCGGCGATGGTGCGATTGTACCGCGACGGATCGATTCCGAGCGGTCAAGGCGCGACCTCCGACGGGCAGTTGGTCTTTGTGGTGACGAGTCTGGGCGAGTTCACAGTGGTTGTGGAAGCGGCCGGATACCAAAGTGTTCAGAAGCAAGTTTCGCTCCGTGCACCGATGAGAACGTCGGTGGATGTGTATCTGCGGAAGGGTTTGGCCGCTGAAAATAGTGTGGGCACCCCGGGAAGGCCGATACTCGCACCCAAGGCGCAGGAGGCCTTCGATCGGGGATTGCGCGCGCTTGGGGCCGAAAAGTTGCGAGAAGCGGAGAAGTTTGTCGGCGAGGCGGTGCGGCTAGCGCCTGGGCATCCCGATGTTTTGTATGTGCAGGGCGTTTTGTGTTTGAAGCAGGGGAATTACGCGCAGGCGCAGAGCGCATTGGAGAAGGCGACGCAGGTCGACCCGAAGCATGCTCGAGCGTTTGCGGCGCTCGGAATGGCATTGTCGGATCAGGGGAAGTATGCGGAGGCGATTGCGCCGCTGGAAAAATCGCTGCAGCTCGACGCCGCTGCTGATTTTGAGACACATTGGGTGCTGGCGAAAGCGTATTACCAGAGCGGGCGCTACGACGAGGCGCTGAAGAGTTCACAGGCGGCGCTGGCAGCATCCTCAGCGAAAGCGCCGGAAATTGCGCTGCTGGTGGCGCAGGCGTTGACGGCGGTAGGCAGGTACGAGGATGCCGCGCAGGCTTTGCGGCGATTTTTACGCGAGCATGGGGACCGGCCGGAGGCCGGGAAGGCGCGGCGCTGGTTAGAGGGATTGCAAAGCAGCGGGAAGGTTGCGCGAGAGTGAGAGTCGGTGATGCGCCACTTAGGGAACGGATTCGACGGTGAGTCGAAGCCCAATTGCTTGTCTGTTCCCTTGCTCCTCGGAAGGTTTCCGGTGAAGGAAATCTCCATTTCGAGTTGATCAACCATTCCAATCTTCGGGCCAGACTCAGGGCGATCCTCACCAAGGGCCGTTGCGTAGGAGACGGTGACCTGCACCGCCTGAAAAAGCCGCTGTTTCCTCTCGGCCTTCCTGACGTTGCAAATGCAACGTATAAGTTACAAGGCTGCAAGTTGGTCGCGATGTGAAATCGCTATTCGGTGTGGGTTAGGTCGTGAATTTGGGATTCGAGGGCTTGGTTGTATTGGCGCTCGAGTTGGAGTTCGGTTTGCAGTTTTTTAACCAGGAGTTCGAGACGGGCCACTTCGGCACGAAGTTTTTGGGCGTCCTGGCTGGGTATGGAACGAAGTTGGGTTGGGGGTTGTGGTTGGGCGTACGGGGGTGGTTGCGTGGATCGGGCGCCCGGGAACGATGGATTAGAATTCGCCGGTTGGCCGGGCTGAAGCCCGGCGCCTACGTTGGGGTTGAAAGCTTCGGCTAGGGCTCGGGGCCACGCGGATTCCGGGACTCTTTGCTCGGAAGCGTGGGGTTGAGGCACGGCTGGCGTTGGCCCGGGCGGCGGTGGTGCGAAAAGACTGTTGAGCGCGTTTGAAGCACTGGGGGCATTGGGAATGCTGGGAAACGCGGGGCGGTCCGCGGCGGGTGGCGCCGGGGTCGCGGATTTTGGATTCAGCAGGGCTTTGACGCGGCCGATTAGTTCCTGGGGCTGGAAGGGTTTGCGGATCAGTTCATCGGCTTGAACAGACACGGCTTTGTCGGCCACGGTTTTGTTGACTACGCCGGACATGAGCACGACAGGAATCCTGCCGAATTGAGGGTGTTGTTTGATTTGGGTGCAGACTGAGTAGCCGTCCTGGTCGGGCATGATGACGTCGGTGATAACGGCGTCGGGGGGATTCTGCTCGAACTGAGCGAGCGCGGACGCGGCGTCGGCGCAAGCGATGACGTTGAAGTTCTCGCGGCGGAAGGCGATCTTGATGACCTCGCGCATGGTGGCGGAGTCGTCGATGAAATAGATCGTAGGCGTGCGTTTTGCCGGCGCGTCGGTGAGTGGTGGTACGACCATGATTTCGCTCATAGCGCTTCCTTGTCTGCCAGGTTGTTGTTCGCCAAGTCTTGCGCGCTTTCGTCGTACTCGCGCATGGCGTCCAGCATGAGGTCTGTAGCCGAACGCAGTACGGTGTGCTGCGCCGAAGTGGCCCCGTAAACAAATTTGTAGACGCCTGCGCCGCCCTGGATGCAGCTTTTGACGATGTGGATGACGGCTTCGTCGCCGAACAGACTGCCGCATTCCGAGTGGGTGATGGTGCCAGCGTCGAAGAAGAGCACGGCGTCGGTGGCGGCGGCGTTGATATGCAGCGCTCCGGTCTGGCGCGCTTGCCCGAGCATTTGCAACACGCCAGGAAGATCGTGGTGCGAGAGGCTGCCGCTCAAGCTGGTATCAGCCTGCGCGAGCATTTGCGTGGGCTGGAAACCTTCGGCTTTGCTGATGATGATGTTGCGGATGTGCGTGGCGATGACCGCGGGCTGGCGCTGGCGGTCGATGTAATCGTCGCAGCCGGCTTGAAAAGCCTCCATGAGAGCGCGCTGGCTGCCGTCGCCGAGAGCGATGATGGGGAGCGAGGCGTTCTTGGGATCGGCGTGAATGATCTTGGCGATTTCGAGCGCACCCATCTCGCGCATGTTCGTGGAGCAGACCACGGCAGTAGGCGTGTCGTATTCGAGCGTAGTGAGCGCGAACGCGGGTTGCGTGCTGGACAAGACTTCAAAACCTTCGCGTTTCAGAGCATCGCTTAGCCGCTTGGAGAAATAGACGTTACTGTCGATCAGTAGAATTTTGGGGACGCGGACAGATTCGGTCATGAATGCACCTCCTGCTGGAGGGCTCCGCCCGGCGCGGGTGCCAGCTCGGCGATAGGTCCGGGAGTAAGAGCGTTGAGATTGAGCACTTCGATGACGTCGCCGTCGTGCGAGAGCCAACCGGAGACGTGCGGAAGGTCGCCTTCGCTGGCGGGGATCATTTCTGCAGAGATGAGTTCGCAATCACCGGTGACCGGGAGAGCTATCCATTCCGTGCCCGTGGCGTAGCGCCGTTGGGCGATCAGATAAAAGCGACGGGAGAGAAGATTTTTGCCGATGAGTCTGGCAGCGACGTCGCAGACCGGAACGATGCGGCCGCGCCGCAGGATTACGCCTTCGATTTCCTTGGTGTGGTGGGGAAAACGGAAGATGCGACTGGGCGCGACGAGCTCGGCGATATCGCCCGCGGCCAAGGCGAAGCGGCGTTCGGCGAGGCGCAGCAGGACAAAGGATTCGGAATCCATCTGGGGGCTCATGGCCGAAAGCTCGCAGATTCGCCGTCGATGGTGTCGGGTTGCGGAAGCAGACTGCCGGAGGCGGTTTCCTGGGCCGCAATTTCTGTCGGCGATTCCTTAGGCTGGAGAGACGAGTCCAGCAGAAACAGTTCATCGGGCGAGAGAAAGCCTTCGGGCTTCACAACCGGAACGACGGTTTGGTCGATGGCCGTGACGCCGCGATACCAGTCGCGCTCGTCGTTGCAGAAAGCCTGCGGGAGGGCCTGCAGGCGGGTCATGGTGGTCATTTTCTCGATGCCGTCAACCAAAAGAGCGGTGCGCGTGCGGCGGAGAACAAAGACGAGCGCAGGCGCGAAGGGCGGCAGGCCGAAATGCATGGCGCCGTTCACGACATAGAGAGCGTGCTCGCCGCGTTGAACGATGTGCCGCACCTTGCGGAGGCCTGCTTGAGCGATTTCCTTTGCGGCGCCGGCGAGAGTGTCCACGCTGCGGACTTCCTGCACGGATGCAGAAGAGACGGCAAAGAGCTGGCCGCTGACGCGAAACAGGATGATCTGCTCGGTGCGAACCGGGTGCGCTTTTGTGGGGATGGGCAGGCGCACTAGCGCACTCCCACGGGCGAAGATTTGCAGATACCAATGACGCGTTTTTCGATGGCCGAGTAAATGTCCTCGAGCGGAAGAACGTGCTCGACGTGGGCGGCTTTGATGGCTTCGGCGGGCATGCCGAAGATTACAGAGGTGGCTTCGTCCTGGGCGATGACCAGGCCGCCGGCGCTCTGGATTGCTTTCGCGCCTGCCGCGCCGTCGTTGCCCATACCGGTCAAGACGACACCGATGGTCATTGCGCCCGCGTAGGAAGCGGCACTCTCCATGGTCACATCGATATTGGGAAGATAGCCGTTGATGCGACCGGATGTTCCGTCGAGCTGGATGCGGCCCGTGGGAGTGATGCGCAGATGCTGCGCGCCGGGGCAAATGTAGAGCGTGCCGGGCTGAATAGGCTCGTTGGGCTCGGCTTCTTTGACCCGGATGCTGGTGAACTCGGCGAGTTGGGCCGCGTACTGCGTGGTGAAGGACGCGGGCATGTGCTGCACGAGAAAGACGGCAGCCGGGAAGTCGCGCGTAAAACCGGGAGCGAGGCGCATGACCGTGGCCGGGCCGCCTGTAGAAGCGCCAAGAACGACAATGGGAAAGCGCTGATCGATCGGCGCAGTTGGCTGTGGGCGAGCGGCGGCGCGCGCTGCCGCGGTGGCGGGGTTAGGGTTCACCGCTTGGACCGTGGACGCCAAGCGGGATGCGGTGCGGACGACGCGCACCTTGGCGGACATGCGAACCTTGCGCAGGAGGTCTTCCCTCACGCTTTGCATGTCGAGATCAATTCCGCTGGAAGGCTTGGCAACAAATTCGATAGCGCCCAATTCGAGTGCTTTGAGCGTGCTGGAGGCGCCTTCGCGAGATTCCGAGCTGACGATAACGATAGGACGCGGGTTGGTGGTCATGATTTGCGCGGTGGCTTGCAAACCATCGACGTGGGGCATGTTGATGTCCATGGTGATGACATCGGGCTTCAAGGACTCAGCGAGGGTGATGGCTTCGCGTCCGTCTTTGGCTTGCCCGACGACTTGTAACTGATCGTCGGAATTCAAAATGGTCTCGAGGACCTTGCGCATGAAGGTCGAGTCGTCAACGATGAGGACGCGGAATTTTTTGTTGGGAAGGGTCGCCATCGCTTGTTCCTACGCTACCGGCACTGCGGGTCGCGTCGCCTCCGTTCCCATAAGTTGTTCGACCGCGGCGATCAATTGATCTTCCTGCACGGGTTTGGTCAAGAATGAAGCGGCGCCTTCCTTCATGGCGCGATCGCGATGCTTGGCGCCTGCGCGCGACGTTACGACCATCACCGGAATGCGGCGCGTCGTGGGACTCTGGCGGAGCTGGACCATGAGCTCGTAGCCAGTCATGCGCGGCATTTCGAGGTCGGTGATGACGAGATGGCAGCCGTGCTGCGCGACCAATTCGGCGGCTTCGAGGCCGTCGGCGGCGAGCTTGACGCGATAGCCGTTCTTTTCGAGCATGCGGCCGACAAATTTGCGGACGCTGATGGAGTCGTCAGCGACGACGATGACGCGTTCGTGCTCGACGCGGTCGATGGCGTCGGTGGGAATCGTGCCGCGTGCGACGGCTTCGGAACCAGGGGCGAAGACGCGTGCGGCGCTAGCGCTGGCTTGCAAGGTGCGGCGTTCGCTGGGCTCGGTGGCCACCATGCGGTTCAAATCGATCAGCAGAATCAGGCTGCCGTCCGGGGCGATGGTCGTGCCGGGAAAGAGTTTTACACGGCGTAGGTATTCGCCAAGATTCTTGATAACGATTTCGTCTTTGCCCAGGACTTCTTCGACGATGAGACCCACCTGGCGGTTGCCGGTGTTGGCCACGACCATGCGGAAATAGCCGTTGATGGCTTCGAGCGGCGGTAGACCGAGATAGGTATCGAGGCGGACGACCTCGGTGACGACATCGCGGACTTTTGTGAGAAGTTTGCCGCCGACGTCTTCGATTTCGTCTGCACGGATGCGGCGAATTTCTTCGACAACCGCGAGCGGGAGAGCGAAGCTGACACCACCGCAACGAACGAAGAGCGCGGGCGAAATGATGAGGGTCAGGGGAACCTTGAGGGTGAATTTGGTGCCCTGGCCGCGGGTGCTTTCGATTTCGACGTCGCCGTTGAGGACGTTGAGATTTGCGCGCACGACGTCGAGTCCGACGCCGCGGCCTGCGAGTTCGGTCTTGGCGGGCGCGGTCGAGAAACCCGGATGGAACAGCATTTCGCGAAGTTCGCGTTCGGTGAGCCGCTCCGCAGTGTCGCTGGAGACCAGGCCGCGTTCGACGGCGCTTTGTTTCACGCGCTCGTACTCGATGCCGCCGCCGTCGTCCTCGACTTCGATATAAATGTGATTGCCGCGGTGATACGCGCGGAGGGAGACCTTGCCGGCCGCGGGCTTTCCCGCCGAGAGGCGTGCGTCGGAACGCTCGATGCCGTGAGCGACGGAGTTGCGGACCAAATGCACGAGCGGGTCGGAAATCTGCTGAATGATATTGTTGTCCAGTTCGGTTTCGTTGCCGACGAAGTCCAGCTCGACGTGTTTACCGGCAGATTGCGCGGCGTCGCGAACGGCGCGAGACAAGCGCGAATAAAGAGTGCCGATGGGCACCATGCGCGCGGCAGTGAATTCGTCCTGGAGGTGATGCGCGAGTTTCGTGAATTCGTCGATGTCCCCTTCAACGCGGCCGATGTAGCCTTCGAGTTGCGTCAGGACTTCGTTGACGTCGGCGGAGATTTCAGCCATGGAGCGGGAGAGGATGTTGAAGTCGTCGTAGCGATCCATCTCCAGCTCGCTGAAATCGTCGAAGAAGGACGCTTCGCCCGCGGCGGCGCTTGCCAGGCGTTTTGGAGTGGTGGCCGCGTTCCAGGAGGCGGTCGCGCGGGAGGAGCTGATGCGGTTGAATTCGTATTTTTCCTGGAACTCGTTGACTTTGCCCTGCAAGCGTTCCTTGGAGAAACTGAGGGTGTCCACGAGTTTTTCGAGTTCGGAGACGCGGCCGACCATGCGAGTGCGGTTGATGACCAGCTCGCCGACGGTATTCATCATGCGGTCGAGGCGTTCGAGGGCGATGCGCACGGATTTGGCGGAAGTCGTTGGACTCGCGGGTTGCTTGGCGGACTTGCGCGGTTGGGGCGGCGCCGCGATCCCGGCGCTGGCGGCGAATTCCGAGCCATTGACGCTCTGCGCTTCCGCTACGGCTTCTTCGGCATCGAGCGGGGCAAATTCGGCGATGCGATTGAGCAGCGAGTCGACACCGGCGCGCATCTCGGATTCGTCGGCCCACTGGCGATGCAGGGTCTTTTTCAAGACGTCGACCGATTCCAGGCAGAGATCGACGACCGCCGGCGATGGATCGATTTCCCCGTCGCGCAGACGGCCGATCAGGTCTTCGACGCGGTGAGCGATGGCGCCCAAGCGCTTGAGGCCCACTTGCGCTGCCGAGCCTTTTACCGTGTGAATGGCACGGAACAGGCGATTGATTTCTTCGGGATTGTTGTTGCCTTCGAGCGAGATCAGGCAATCGCTGACAACCTGGAGATGTTCTTCGGCTTCGGGCTGAAAGAATTCGAGGATTTCCGCGCCGACCTCGTCGTCAGAAGGCAGCGCGTCGAAATAAGAGCCGGTGAAAGCGGATTGCGGGACCTCGTCGACGTACTGGGGAGTCGAGGGTTCCCGCTGGTCGAAGCTCAGTGGAACGGGTTCGACGGGAAACGCGAAGCGATAGCGTTCCTTGAAAGAGGCGATGTCTTCGACGTTTTCCTGGCCGGTGTCGCTGATCTCCAGCAGATCGGTTTCGAGCAGGGAGATCCCATCGGAGAGGAATTCGGTTAGAGGTCCGTGGAGGTCGTCGCCGAGAGTGGCGTTCAAGGAGTATTGGAAAATGTGCGCGAGCTTGCCGGCGATTTCGGAGAAGCGCGGGAAGCCGTAGCTGGCGGACGTGCCGCTCAATGTGTGGGCGGCGATATAAAGGCGCTCGAGATCTTCGCGGCGCGGCTCGATTTCCTGTAGCACGCTGACGTATTCCCGGAGGTACTGGAGATGCTCGGAGGCCTCCTGGAGGAAGAGTTCGACAGCTTCGCGGTCCGGCATGCTCACGCGATTCCTCCTTCCATGACCAGTTCGGTCTTCTGGAGTTCCTCGGACGTGGGTTTGCGGTAGAGAATGCAATCGTTGAGGACGATGGCCTGGAATTTCACGGGCATTTTGGAGATGGATTCGGAATGACCGAGAAATAAGTAGCCGCCGGGTTCGAGGCTGTCGTAGAAGCGCTGCACGAGGGTGCGGCGGCGCTCTTCGGTGAAATAGATCATCACGTTCATGCAAAAAATCAGGTCCATGCGGCCCACGTAGACCGCGGAGGCGAGATTCATTTGAGCGAAGGTGATCATTTTCTGGAGCCGGGGCTTGACCTGATACCCTTCCTTGACCTTGTTGAAATGGGCTGTAAGCTGCTTTTCGCTGACGCTTCCGACGCTGCGGCCTTTGTAGATGCCGCGTTCCGCTTGCTTCAGGGCGTTCCTGCTTACGTCCGTGGCAAGGATCTCGAGCCTCCACGAGTCGGCGAAGGAAAGCGCGTCGGCGATGGTGATGGCGATCGAATAGGGTTCCTCTCCGGTGGAACAGCCGGCGCTCCAAACGCGCAGGGTTCGCGGATTCTTCCAGAATTTTTTCACGTGCAGCTCGGGCAGCAAGCGCTTTTCGAAGGCTTCATAAACGCCCGGGTAGCGGAAGAACGACGTTTCCTGCGTCAGCAACGATTCGAGCAAGGCTTCGTACTCGACGTTCGTTTTGCGAATGGCACGCAAGAGTTCAGTGCCGCTGGCGAGTTTCTTCGCGCCGAGATGCTCGCGGACGCGCGTGGAGAAAAATCGCTCGCGCGACTCGTCGAAGCAAATGCCTGTGCGCTCCTCGATCAACATGCGGATCTCGCTCAACTCGTGTTCGCTCAAACGGATCGCAGGTCCCTGGCGTTCGGTCATCGTGATCACGTTTCGGCTCCGGTTCGTCTAGCTGTGGGACCGCCGAGCGGCCGCCTTGCTGTGGGACCGCCGAGCGGTCCACGCCGGAGCAGGGAATCGTTGCCTATCGCGCCGCGCCGGCCGGAACGGGCCGTTCGGATTCTTCCCCAACGCCTCCTTGTTTTGCTGCCCGGAACTGCGCCAACGCTTCGTTGAGCTGATCCGAGAGTTTGACAAGCTGGCTGACGGTTGCGACGGTGCCGCGCGTGCCTTGCGACGTCTGGCGCGTGATGCTGGAAATGATTTGCATGGCGTGGGCGACGCCTTCGGTGCCGCGCACCTGCTGTTTCGAGGCCAGGGAGATCTCTTGCACGAGTTCTGCGGACTGGCGGACGACGCTGGAAATGGCGTCGAGCGCGCGGCCTGCTTGGTCGGCCAGCGTTGCGCCGCTCTCGACTTCCTTGGTGCCTTCTTCCATGACGACCACCGCTTCGTTGGTCTCGGCCTGGATAGCCTTGATGAGGGCCGCGATGTCTTTGGTGGCGCTGCGGGAGTGTTCGGCGAGCTTGCGAACTTCATCGGCGACGACGGCAAATCCTCGGCCGGCTTCACCGGCGCGAGCGGCTTCGATGGCGGCGTTGAGCGCGAGCAGGTTGGTTTGCTCGGTGATGTCGTTGATGACGTTGATGATTTCCGAGATTTCCAGAGAGCGATCGCCCAGTGATTTGATCTTTTTCGCGGTGGCTTGCACGGAGGCGCGGATGCGCTGCATGCCTTCCAGGGTGTCGCGGACGGCGCGGTTGCCCTGCTCGGCAGCGTCAAGAGCGCGGCGGGCGGCTTCGGCGCTGGCTTCGGCATTGTTCGAAACTTGTTTCATCGAAACCGTGAGTTCTTCGACGGCGCTCGAGGTGTTGGTGATTTCCTGATCCTGTTGGGTGGCGCCGGCTTGCATTTCGTCAGCGGCGACGAGAATGTTGTTGGAGCAGGCCGTGACTTCCATGGCGGCCTTGCGGACGCGCTCGAGAACCTTGGTGAAATTGTCGAGCATGTAGTTGATGGAGTCCGCGACGTTGCCGAGAGCGTCGTTGGTGACTTTCCCGCGCAGGGATAAATCACCGCGCGCGACCTGGTTGATGACCGTCAGGAGTTCGGTGATGCTGCGCTGGAGGTTGTCGTTGGCTTCCTGGTTGCTGTTGGCCTTCGAAACCTTGCTCACGGCGCGATTGAGGTTTTCCGCGATGTAACCGAGTTCGTCTTGCGAGTGAACTTCCGCGCGGGCGCGAACGTCGCCGGCGGCGAAGCGCTCGGAGAAATCCGCGAGCTGCTTGACCGGCGAAAGCAACGCGCTGCCGAGGCGCCACGCCAGGATCAGGGCCATGCCGACGGCGAGCGCCAAGGCGAGGAGCACGGAGCCGCTCGCGCCGCTTGGCAATGCGCCAAAGTCAAAAAGGGATGCGCCGCCCGATTGCCGGCCGGCGCTATACGCCAAGCCGAGCACGGCGAACAGCACGACGCCGTTTGCGAGAACAAGCGTCCAGATTGTGGAACTGAGTCGCGATTTCATGCCTTCCTCCAAAGCTTTCCTTCGGCAAGCTCCGGCGACTGCCGGCGGCGTTGCCGCAATGTCAAATACTCGGTCCCGGATACACCTCGAGCAATTTCCTTAAGTCGATCAACAGCGCCAGGCGATCCTCGTGCCGCAACATGCCGATGCAGTGAGGGACGTTCTCGGGTGCCTGTTCCAGAAGATCTTCGGTAGTGACGGAATAGGTGCCGATAACTTCGTCGGCGGCGATGCCGACGCGAAGGTCGTCATGGCCGGCTTCGCCGCGGAGGGAAGCGACAACCACGTGCTTCGGCAGGAGGCCGGGACGCCGGCCCTCGGTCAAAGCGATATCGATCAACGGAACGATCACACCGCGCAAGTTGAAGATGCCGAGCAGATAGGGCGGCGCGAGGGGAACCTTGGTCAGCAGCGGCCAGTCCAACACTTCTTCGACGTCCAGCACCGGCAGGCAAAATCGTTCGCGGCCGCTGCGGAAGACGCAGTACTGCGATTCCGCGGGGCTGTCGTCGAGCGGACCGAGAGCTTCGAGCAGATCGGCTGCGTCTGCGTTGGCGCTTAGCGGCGTCAGGTGGAAATCTTCGATCATGCTTTCGTGGTCCTCATGTGCTGGCTCATGCCGTATCCCGAGCGGCGGTTCATGCGAAACGCCGGACGGCGCGAAGTAACTCTTCGCGCGTAAAAGGCTTGGTTACGTACCCGTCGGCGCCTTGCTGCTCGCCCCAATAGCGGTCGCTGGGGGTGTCTTTGGACGTCACCAGGATCACCGGGATGGCGTTGAACTTGGCGCTGCTCTTGAGCTCGCGGCAGACTTGGAAGCCGTTGCGCTCCGGCATGACGACGTCCAGGAGAATGACGCAGGGCGCCTCGGCCGTGATGGTTTCCTCAATGCGTCGCGGATCGTTCAAGCCGACAGGCTGGTAGCCTTCGGTTTCCAAGAGGCCCTGCATCAACCGCACTTGCGAGGGCGAGTCGTCGACGATGAGGATTTTTTTCAGCACCACAGAGTTCTCCGAACAGTTCTCCGCTGCCTAAGGGTGCACGTCAGCGGCCAGCTTGGGGCCGTGATCCGAGCGTGTGTCGCGTTTGTATAACGGCCCTGCTATGAGGCACTTACAGTAGGACTGGAGATCGCTAGCGGCGAGGAGAACGCGACGGAAGCGCGTCCTGCGTCTCAGCTTGAGATGCATTCTCAGCTTCCCGCATCTCGGTGGAGAGGGATGAGAATCGCTGCATAATTTCGTTGATGCGCAAAGCCATGCTGTGAATGGTTTTGATTTGCGCTAGAGATTGCTGGGAAAGCTGGCCGGGCTCGAGGAGCAAGAGTTCGGCGTTGCCAAGCATCGAGGTGAGCGCGTTGCTGACGCTGTGCTTCATGTCGATCATGTAGCGACCCAGCGTGGCGTGGTGTTCGTTGCGCGCGGCTTTTTTCTCGGCCAGGCGCGCGGCGCGCAGCGCTTCGGTGCGACGCAGGGATTCTCCGGCGACGAGCAACAGTGTTTGTGTCCAGTCTTCCCGGAGGGGAATGTGGACGAGGCGCGGGTACCGGGCGCGCAATTGAGTCAGTTCGCGCGAGTCGGCCGGGGCGCAGAGGATCACGGCGGTTGCGGGCGCCAGCGACTTCAGAATCTCCGGGGACTTGCCTTCCCGCAGCGGCCCGACGACAACAAGTTGGTGGTCGATTTCTTCGTGCTCGCACCACAAATCGCTGCCGAGGACGGTGATTCCGGGAGCCTGGCGTTCGGCTTGCCAGCAAGCCGTCAGTAAGCGCGCGAATTCGGTCTCATCCGTGACAATCAATACGTTGGAGTTTGGCAAAAGGGAACGGCTCCCAATCTCTGTCTTCCATCATGCTTCGGCTGAAATCTCTGTACGTCCGTCAATCGCCACGTGCGCCGGCTTGCTACAGCTTCTCTGCTTCGTCGAGTGCGGAAAGCAATCGTTTGGTGCTGATGCCGAGATTCACGGCGGCTTCGGTGTCTTTCGCTTGCTTGGCGACGTCCACACGTTCCTGCAAGCGAGAGACTTCGATGCGCGCGATCGAGAGCGCGCGGTCAAGACCGGTGGCATTGCCGGATTCCTTGGCGACTTCGGTTGCGGAGGTGACCAGAGCGCGGGCGACCACTGCGCGGCGCAAGTCCTCCGCGGAGGGGCTGTCCTCGCTCACAAAGGCGGTGACCTCCCAGGAAGACATGAGGATGCGGGCGTTGCCGATTTTGATAGTGGTCATGGAGCGGCCACGTGTCGGCGGTACGGCGATGAGTTGCTCCCAGATTTGCTCGAGGCAAGTTTCGAAATCCAAGGCCGCGGGAGCCTCCGTTTTTCGGGGCGCTTCCTGCGCAGAACGCGCAGGCGCGTCAAATGCCGCTTCGCGGCGCGCGGCTTCCGGCGCAAGGTTTTCGGTTGTCTTTGGGGCGAGACGCTCGAGTGCGCGCTCCACATCCGAGCGCAACGCCAGGAGTTTTTCGAAGGTTTCGTTGACCGAACGCTCGGTGTATTCCTGCTGGAAAGGCTGCTTCCACTCATCGGCAAGCTGGCGGACTTTGCCGATCGGTTCCGCGAGGGAGAGGCCGAATTGATGGCAGTCCATAATGTGGATGCCGGCGGAGTCCAGCTGGCTCAAACCTGCGCGGATGGCGATCAGATCGGCGTGCATCAGTTCGATCAGCGTGCGGCGCAGGAGAAAATTGAAACGGATGAAAGCCAGCAGGGACGACGGCTCGTAGAATAGCTTGCCGGCGGTTTCCTTCACCTTGCGACCCTGTTCGATGAAATTGGTCTTCAACATCTCGCGGAGGCTACGAAAGCCGCGCAACGCGACGATCATTTTTTCCAGCGGCTCGCACCAGGCGATCGGAGTGGTGCTGACCTCGCCCAGGACGGGTTTCATGACTTGCGCGGCATCTTCGAGGTCGATCTGCTTGTGATAGATTTTCGCGGGGGCGCAAAGGGCGAAGTACTGGACAAGAAGAAAGTCGGTCTTGTCGCGGTCCATATTGGATTTGGAGGGTTTGCGCAAATGGCGTTGGATCAGTGCGCAGAGTCCGGCTTCGCTGGCGTTCAGCGTGGTCATCTGCAGCAGATGGCGAAGCTGATAGACCAGAACCTGCTGGTCCATGGCGTCGAGCCATGTTTGGATTTTGTCAAAGAGTTCGGCGTCCGGCTTCTCGGGCAGGTGACGCTTGTCCGGCGAAAAGGGAACGTCGATGGTGAGCTGCTTGGCCAGGGCCAAGTAAATAGGGAACACCGAGCGAGCTTCGTTCCATTGGTCCTGGCTGGGACCCGCCGCGCGCGGCGGCGGGGAGTAAGACAAATTGAGCGTGGTCATTTTGGTCACGGCTGCGTCACCCAGTCGCAAGGTCCTTGCGTGAACTTAACGGCTACTGCTTTGCGGCCTTCGTGGTATTGCACGGCAATCACGGTGGCTTCGACGGCGAGGCCTTTCCGATCACGCTCGAGTCTTACCCGATCGTCGAACTCCAGGGGCAAAGTGGAAAGAAAAATGGCGAAATCGGGCGCGCCAAACTCGATGGTGGCAGCTTCGCGCAACTTCGTGCGGCCCCCGCGAAGCGCGGTTACCTGCACCGGTACACGCACCGCGGCCGCTTGCGGAAAGAAACGTGCCAATTGCTCCGCGCAACCCTGTTCTTGATCCGGCAGCGCAATTCCTGCTGAGCTTTTCACATCGCCTCTCATACCGCCGCAACCTCTGGCCGCCACTGCTGAGCGGCACGTCAACGTGCCTAACCGCAACTGCTGGTGCCATCGCTCGGCGCACGGGCGCACCGAACCCGCTAAACACAGAATGCCGAGGGGAAGGATGCACGTCTGACGCCAAACGGGTTCACGACGTTTGCGGGTAGAAAGGTGCTGAAACGGTGAGGCTTAGATATTTCTTGGGGGCTAGCAACGAGTTTCGGCGTCTCAGGGTGAAACGCGGGTGTCTCAGCGGCCCGAGGTTCCGGCAAGTTGGAAGCGCAGGTGAGACGTCTCGCGCCTAGCGAGATGCGGCGTGCACCTTGGCTTCATCGGCAGCTTCGGCAGGTTCAGGCTTCATGGGAATATTGTAGCGTTTCAGTTTTCGGTAGAGCGTGGCGCGGCTGATTCCGAGCATTTTCCCGGCAAGAGCTTTGTCGCCGTGGGCTTGCTCGAATACGCGAAGGATCGTCATGCGCTCCATTTCTGCAAGCGCGGTCGTGGAAATGGAAGCGGTGTCCTGCAGCGATGTGGTCGCCGGAGACGCGGAGTCCATGCGAATCGCGGGAGGAAGGTCGCCGACATCCATAATATGACGGTCGCCCAGGGCCACGGCGCGCGCGACGCAGTTTTCGAGTTCGCGAATATTTCCAGGCCAATCGTATTGGAGGAGGCTCTTCATGGCGGCGGCGGTGACCTGGAGGTTTTCGCCGCGGGCGTAGCGGTCCAGGAAATGGTGGACCAACATGGGGATATCGGACCGCCGATCCCGCAGAGCAGGCAGATGGACGGTAACGACATTGAGGCGGAAATAGAGATCCTTGCGGAAAGTGCCGCCGCGGTAAGCGGATTCGAGATCGCGGTTGGTGGCGGCGATGACGCGCACGTCGACGTTCACTTTTTCGTTGCTGCCGACGGGTCGAACTTCCTTTTCCTGGAGGACGCGGAGAAGTTTGGCCTGCATTTCCAGAGGCAACTCGCCAATTTCGTCGAGGAAAATGGTGCCGCCGTTGGCGGCCGCGAACAAGCCGGCCTTGGACTTCGAGGCTCCGGTGAACGCCCCTTTTTCGTAACCGAAGAGCTCGCTTTCCATCAGGGTGGGGACCAAAGAGCCGCAATCGACAGCGACGAAAGGCGTCTGCGCCATGGACCCGCGGAAGTGAATGGCCCGGGCGGCAAGTTCTTTGCCGGTGCCGCTCTCGCCGGAGATCAAAACCGGAGTGCGGGTATCCTTCAGCCGCGAAATCATCCGTAGAACGTCCTGGATGTTCGCAGAGGTTCCGATGATGCCGTCGAGGTTTTCTTCGGTGCTGACACGTTCGCGCAAGAATTCATTCTCGGTGATCAGATGAATCTTTTCCGCCATGCGCTGAAGCAGCAAGCGCATCTTTTCGACCCGGAATGGCTTCTCGATATAGTCATAAGCCCCGAGTTTCATGGCATCAACTGCCGACTCGATCGAGCCGTGGCCGGTCATGATCGCGACTTCGGTGCGGGGAATCAGGGCTTTGACTTGCCGCAATAGTTCGACGCCGGATTGGCTAGGCAGCTTCAAGTCCGTCAAAACCAGATCGGGGGCCTCCGCTTCGAGACGATGGACAGCGGATTCGGCGCTTTCCGCCTCCGCACAGACGAAACCTAGAGATGTTCCGATGGTCATGCAGAGACGGCGGATGCTCTGCTCGTCGTCTACCACAAGTAAACGAATTTTCAGGTCGGCGTTCATGGTTTCCCGAAGGTTCTCTCCACAATGGTCAGAAGTTGTTGAACTCGAAAAGGCTTTTCGATGCAGGGCGTGCCGCTCTGCGCCAGCAGGGCCTGGGTGTCGCTGTTGGCGGTATCTCCGCTGATCAGGATGATGCGGGTGCAGAGTTCGGGGCGGTGTTGCTGGATCCAGGCATGAACCTCGGCGCCGTTAACCGATCCCGGCATGCGGATATCAGAGATCACGCCGGAATATTTGCCACCGTCGAGTTTTTCGAGCCCTTCGGCGCCGGAAGAAGCATCCACAACCGCGTAACCGCGTCGCTCCAGGGCTGCACGCAAGAAAGCGGTAACCGACGGTTCGTCTTCAATCAAGAGAATCGGTGAAGGAGCTCGGAACTCGGATGGCAACGTCATCGCCCTGCTTCCTTGGCGATGGCCGCCGTCGTCGCCGCTTCAGTGGCAACCGGAACGCGCACGATGAAGGTACTGCCCGGTCCGTCCTGGTTGTTACGGCAGAGGATTTCTCCGCCGTGAGCGCGAACGATGCCATAGCAAATGCTGAGGCCGAGACCGGTGCCCTTGGCGGCTTGTTTGGTGGTGTAGAAGGGATCGAAGATGCGTTCGGTGTCGGGAACTCCGGTGCCGTTGTCGGTGATGGCGACCTCGATGTTTTGTTCGCTGCGGGCGGTGTGAATCACAATGCGGCCGCGTTGTCCGGCGTCCTGTACCGCGTCGTACGCATTGTTTAGGATATTCAGGAAGACCTGCTGGAGTTGTTGCGCATCGCCCAATGCCGGAGCGAGATTTTCATCGAAGTTTTCCGATACCTCGACGCCGTGGCTGGCGAAGTCGTAACTGCGAAGCTTGATCGTCTGGCGGAGGACGTTGTTTACGTGAACCAGCTCACGCTGGACGGGGCGCTGCCGGGCGAAGCTGAGCAGATCTTGGACGATGTCCTTGGTGCGCTGGGTCTCGTGCAGGATGATCTGAAGGTCCTCGCGGGCATTCTCCGGGATGGCAGGATTCTCCAAGAGCAGGTCCGTGAATCCCAGGATGGCCGCCAGGGGATTGTTGACTTCGTGGGCCACGCCGGAAACCAAGCGTCCGATGGAGGCCATTTTTTCCGAGTGAGCCAGTTTGGCCTGGAGCAATACGGCGTCGGTGATGTCGGTCATTACCACGACGACGTTGTTTACGAGGTCTTGCTCGTCGCGCATGGGGCTGAGGGAGATGGAGAAGTGCCCCATGGAAGTGTCGCTGCGGCGGGCGCGCAGTTCCAGGTTCTCGACCTGGTGCCCGTTCGCGGTGGTGTCCAGGGCGGCTTCGAAATCGGTTCGGTGCGAGGCCTCGACCCAGTCGACCAGCCGGTGGCCGATCAATTCGTCTTCGCGGTAGCCGGATTCGAAGCAACGCCGGTTGGCGTAACTGATCAACCCGGCCGTGTCGAGCACGAGGATCATGCTCTGCGTGGTATTGAGAATTTTCTGGTTGAAGTCGCGCTCGCGTTGCAATTGAGACTGAAATGTTCGCTGTTCGGTGACATCCAGCATCAGGCCACGAATCTGGACGATCTTTCCGTTTGCATCGCGGACCGCGGTGATGTTTTGCAGCGTGTGCAGGAGGGTCCCGTCCTTGCGGCGCAGGGTCTCCTCGTAGTTGCGCAGCACGCCGCGCTCGGAAAGAGCGCGCGAGAAGCGCTCTCTGGCCGCGGGAACGGGATAGAGGTGGGGGCCCACGTCGGCGCGCAACAGTTCGTCGCGAGATCCGTAGCCGAGCATGCGGACCATGGCGTCGTTGACGTCGAGAAACCTCCCATCCGGGGTGGCGAAGAACAAGCCCTCCTGAATGCTGTCGAACAGTTCGCGGTAGCGGCGCTCGGCTTCCCGCCGATCGGTCATATCCTTCAGAACGTGGATGGTGCGCGCGTCGTCGTCGGAAACTCCGGGCGTTCGGGAAGTCGATACCAGGAAGATGCGCTCGGGAGAGGCGACCACGTATTCTTCGTGGGCTTGCTGGGTGTCGCGGCAGAAAGGGCAGGGCAACTCGCTGCCGGTCTCACCGATTTGTCGCAAGGTGCTCATGGCCTCGCCGACCAGCGCGACCGGCGGTACGCCCAGATGAGAAGCCAAAGAGCGGTTGGTGCGAACGATCCGGAACGCGCGATCGTGGACCACGATGTAGTCGCTGATGGCGTCGATATCTTCGACCCACTGACGTTTGGATCGCTCCAGTTGAGAAAATCTGCGGAAATTTTCAAGCGAAAGAGCCGCGTGGCTCGCCAAGGCATGCAGGAGGTTTCGCTCGTTCCGTTCGAGCGTGGCACGATCGCGGAGCAGGCAAACCGATCCCAGGTTCTCCTCGTCGCTGGCGGTGATCGGCACCAGGATTACGGCGGCGCCGGGATGTCCGGTCAGGCCGGTCAAGGCGGCATCGGTCGAAAGCAGCCGGACCGCGATTTGACGCGGGTGTTCGCGGGCCATGCGGACAAGGGCACTGTGCCGGGAAGGCTCGAGAGGGTCATCTTGGGCATTCGCTTGATAGAGGTCGGTTTCGCGGCCGCGAAAGACCATGACGCCGCCCCACTTGGCGTCGAGCATGCGCGTGGCGCGTGCCGCGAAACGCTCGAGGAAACCCGGGAGATTCCGAGATTGAGCGGCGTCAACGGCAAGCTCCATCAATTCCTCGGCTTCTCGGTTCTGCGGGCGAGCCGATCCTTTGGCTTCGCGGCTGCGAGTGAGATGGCTGGAAGTTTTAGGCGTTGCTCTAGGCATGTTTGATTGAGACGCAAGCGCGGGCGTCTCAATTTGATGACTTCCCCGCACAACCACGCTACCTAGCTATCTCAATGTGAGTCAATCACCGAACCGAGGGGTGTTGCTGAATCGTCTACCCATCGAATGTTGAACCAAGGCGGAACGTCTCAGCGTGAGACCCGTGGCCGCGAATCCTGGGTCGTTGAGACAATTTCGCAAAAGCCGAGCGAAGCGGTGAAGGCGCGCCGCGGCGGCTAAGTTCCGTGTTGCGTTAGGTTTGTGCAGTGGTGTCGCGAGAATCGCAAGCCCCATGGGAACTCTCCAAAGCTGGCCCTCGACGTGCCTTCTCTGCCGTGGGCTTTCCCTTTCTAGGAGGAGTAGTGTCGATGAGATCGAGATGGACAAGGATGGTGTTGGCAAGCGCGGGAGCCACGGCGCTGCTGGCGGCCTCCGGGCTGGCGCAGACTGCAACGACGGACGAAGGCAAGCGCAAGGTCAAGTCGAGGGTCACACCCGTTTACCCCGAACTCGCCAAACGCATGAGCGTCACCGGCAAAGTAAAGATCGAAGTAATTATCGCGCCGGACGGACACGTCAAGAGCACCCGGGCGGTCGGGGGACATCCGCTACTGGTGCAGGCTTGCCAGGACGCGGTGAAGGAATGGAAGTTCCTGCCCGCTCCGGAAGAATCCACGCAAGTTGTGGAGTTCGACTTTAGCGGCCACGAGTAAATAAAGGGAAGACAAGAAGTTCCGGCAGAAGCTGCAAACGCAGCACGCTGCCATAGGGGTGGAGGGTTTTCGCAATGACGATCGGCAAGAAACTATACGTGGGTTTTGGGTCAATCCTGGTCATCCTCGTCGCGCTATTTATCGTGAACATCGTGGCGGGCTTGAAGGAACAATCGGCACGGTCGGATGCATCGGTTGCGCTCCAAAGCGTGCGCACCATCGAAGCGGTGCGCTACCAGATCATGCTCAATCGAAACAACTTGAACAACTTTCTGCTGAGCGGTGATCCGCGAGACGAAGACAAGGTAAACCACGGCCTCTCCGACATCAACGAACTGGTCAAGCGCGGCGAATCCCAGGCAGGGAGCGACGTTCTCCGCACCGCTTTGATTCAGGTCGAGAGCACTGAATCGAGCTGGGGCGATAATTTTGCCAAGCCATTGCTTGCCAAGCGGCACCAAGTCGATTCCGGAGACGCCACCGTTTCGGACCTGCAGATTTTCTATCTTCAGAAAGACCCAACGTCCTGGTTGACGAAATCATCGGTCGTATTGGATCAGACGAACGCGGAAATTACCAAGTCGCTCGAAGAAACCACGAAATCGGCGGCGCACGCCAGCACCTTCAGCACGGGCCTTACGACGGGCGGCACGCTGTCGGCCCTTCTCTTGGGTCTTTGCGTGGCTTTTTACACCGCGAAGTCCATCACCGAGCCCTTGACGCACCTGATTACGGTGGCGCGGGAGATTGGGGATTCTGGCGATCTCGATCAGAACATCGACATTCACCGTAACGACGAGATTGGAGCGTTGGCGACCACCTTCAACAACATGGTCGCGTACCTGAAAGAAATGGCCGGGGTTTCGATGGCCGTGGCAGAAGGGGACCTGGCCGTGGAAGTGGTCCCGCGTTCGAAGCGTGACACCCTTGGCAACGCGTTCCTGCGCATGTCGCACGGGCTTCAGGAACTGGTCCGGACCACGCGCGATTCCGCCGGGCAAGTGTCTGCGGGATCGAACCAGGTTGCCGGCGCGGCCGATGAGTCAGCCAAGGTCAGCGTCCAGGCATCCTCGGCGATTGAAGAAGTCACCAGCACGATGCACGAGATGAGCATCAACGTGCAGAATGTGGTGAAGAATACGCAAGTCCAGGCTTCCAGTGTGGCGGAGACGTCTGCGTCGATCGACCAGATGGTGACTTCGATTCAGCGCGTGGCCGATACCGCCAAGGTGTTGCTCGACATCGCCAACCGTTCGCGCGAAGAAGTCGTCACCGGAATCGCGACGATGGAGAAGGCCACCGACGGCCTCAACCGCACCAATCACGCCATTCAGTCTTCGGCGGAAATCATCAACGTGCTCGGTCACCGCGCCGACGACATCGGCAAGATCATCGAAGTGATCGATGATTTGGCGGAACAGACCAACTTGCTGGCCCTGAACGCAGCCATCGAAGCGGCGCGCGCAGGCGAACATGGTCTTGGGTTCGCGGTAGTCGCCGACGAGGTCCGCAAGCTCGCGGAAAAGTCCACGCAATCGACCAAGGAAATCGCCGACCTGATCCAAAGTATTCAACGCGAAGCGCGCCAAGCGGTAGAAAACATGGAGCGCAGTACGCGGATCGTGGAAGAGGGATTGAGCCTCGGCAACGATCTGGGTTCCGCGCTGCACAAGATCTCCAACGTTGTCACCGAAGTTTACAAGTTCTCTCAGGAAATCGGAGCCGCCACGGCGGAACAATCGGTAGGCTCGTCGCAGATCGCGAAAGCCACCGGCCGCCTCACCGAAATCACCCAAGAAATCAATTCCGCCGTCGAAGAGCAAGCCTCGGGAGCTCAAGCGGTGGTCCGTGCCATGGACAAGATGCGCGAACTGGTGCAGCAGTCAGCTTCCAGTTCCACGGAGTTGTCCGCGGCAGCCGAGCAGATGCTCAAACTTTCCCGCAACCTCCTGGACAGCATGGACCGCTTCGTTCTGGATACTTCGTCGCAAAGCCGTGTGCGCCGCGATCAGCCGCAACCAAAGCCGCGTCGCCGTGGCGATTCGCGTCATGAACAAGAATCGGAGTACGCCGAACTCGCGCGTTCCTAGGGCGAGGGAGATCCAGCAATGGAAAAAGACCTCCAGGTCGTCGGCTTCCGCATCGGCAGCGAAACGTTTGGCGTGCTGATCGCCTCGGTTCGCGAGATCGTTCGCGTGCCGGAGATCACCGCCGTTCCCAGTGCGCCTGAGACCGTTGAGGGCGTAATCAATCTGCGCGGAAAAATCATCCCCGTGATGGACCTGCGAAAACGATTTGGCCATTTCGACGTGCAGCCGGACAAGAAGAACCGGATTTTGGTCGTGGAACTTGACCACAAGCTGGTCGGACTTATTGTCAACGCCGCGTCGGAAGTCTTGAAGATTCCGCCGTCGGACATCGAAGCGCCAGGATCGGTTTTCGCCGAGGGCGAGTCGAATTACGTCACCGGCGTGGGAAAACTCAAAGGCCGCCTGATTATCTTGCTGGATATTTCAAAGTTGTTGCACCACCAGGAAGTCAAAAGACTTGAGGAGGCCGCGGAAACTGTTGCCGCCGTGAAGTAGCGACCCGTCCGGTTACTCCGGCCTGGTCACGAAATTCGCGGATTGCCACACGCGTCCATCATGGGAACCATAACCGCCCAAATTCAGCTCACCGAAGCAGAGCTCAAACTCTTGCAGACACTCGTCTACCAGGAATGCGGCATGTTCTTCGACGAGCGCCGATCACACTTTTTGAAAGATCGCCTTCAGCGCCGGCTCAAAGCCTGCCAGATGGACTCTTTCTACAGTTACTACCGGTTGTTAACCAGCCGCGAAGGGAAAAACGAGCTCGCGGCGCTGCTGGAAAATCTCACCGTCAATGAGACGAGTTTCTTTCGCAACCGTCCGCAGTTGGACCTGCTGCAAAAGGGCGTCCTCGAAGAACTTCTCCGCAGGAAGCAGGAGCGCCGAGATTGGACGCTTCGTGTTTGGAGCGCGGGATGTTCGTCCGGCCAGGAAGCGTACTCGGTTGCCATTCTGATTTGCGATGCCCTGGCGTACTACTATCTTCGCAATCCGCTCCCGTTCGACATGCCGTCGCCGAAACCGTTGATTCCTCCGCCGTGGAAGCTGGAAATCGTAGCTTCGGATATCAGCTACGCGAGCCTGCGCGCCGGTCAAGAAGGCCTTTACACCGAGCAGCAAATGGAGCCGGTCGATTACACTTGCAGGCTGCGCTATTTCGAACGAGTCGGCGACAAATACGCGATCAAAAAGCAGCTCAAGGAACTGGTTCAATTCGACTTTCACAACCTGAAGACAGAATTCCTGCCGCGCCGCAACGACATTATTCTGTGCCGCAACGTGATGATTTATTTCGACGAAGCCGAGCAGAAAAGGCTCATCGAAAAGTTTTGGCACTGCCTGAATCCGGGTGGGTACCTGTTTGTGGGCCACGCCGAAAGTTTGTTTGGCCTGACCCAGAAGTTCCGCATGGTGCATGAAAACAATGGCACCGCGTATCAGCGGCTCGAGGCCACTCCATGAGCCGTCCCCCCGAGGATCGCAGCGGCGAGCTTCGCGCGCTCTTTTTCGAGAGCGCGGGCGAACTTTTGCAGTCATTGAATGAAGCAGGTCTGGAACTTGAAGCGCACCCTGCCGACGTAGAAGTGATCCGGCGAGTGCGCCGAGCGGTGCACACGCTGAAGGGTGATTCGGCGGCTTGCGGGTACTACGAACTGAGCGAACTTGCGCATGAGCTTGAAGATGTCTTGTCGCCGCAAGTGGGACAGACGCGTGGGACAAAACTCGCCGAGGTGGTCCTGGAAGCCACCGATAGTTTTTCGGCGATGCTCGCTGCGTACCAGCGCAACATCGATCCCCCACCCGCGGATGCGTTGCGCGCGTTGATCCGCGTGCTACTTGCCGCTCCCGCGGCGGTGCCCAAGAATACGGCCCCCAAGAAAGTGACCGCGCAATTCGCCTGGACCGAATACGAACAACTTATGATTTCGGAAGCGATCCACCGCGGTGAAGTTGTCTACAACATCGCGCTGCGCATCGACCCGAACAGCCTGATGCACGCGGCCGCCTTCCAACTGATCCGCAACGTCCTGCATGGCTGCGGTACGGTGATCGCGCTCCGCCCGGAAGACAATTCTGCCGCGGCTACGGTCGAAGTCGTCGAAGCCGCGTTGGCCAGCCTGCAACCGGAAGAACGCATTGCGCAACGCTGCCGCATTCCGGCCATCGTCTCCGATCTGCGGATCGAGCGCGCCGCAAGCCTGGAAACGGCCGAGCACGAATTGTTGGGGGAACTTCTTGAAGCGCAAGCGGCGGGCGTTGCCGCCAAGACCACGGAAACAGGGGAATTCGGCGAAGTCCCGAAGGTTTCCGCAGGTGTTTCGGCGGCGGCGGCCGTCGCGGAAAGCTCTCTTCGCGTGGACGCTTCGCGCATCGATGCGGTGATGAATCTGGTCGGCGAACTGATCATCGGGAAGTCCATGCTGAATCGGGCTTTGACCGAACTCGACCAGCGCCACTCGCGCGATCCGGTCCGCGCAAAGCTTTCCGACGCGTTGGCTTTTCAGTCCCGGGTTTTGGAAGAACTTCACAAATGCGTGCTGAAGATTCGCATGGTTCCCGTCGAGCAGCTGTTCCGCCGATTTCCCCGGCTGGTTCGCGACGTCGCCAAGCAGTGCGGCAAAGACATCGCTCTGGAAGTCTCCGGGCAAAACACTGATCTGGACAAAGGCATTCTCGACGCCCTGGCTGAACCGCTGATGCACCTGGTTCGCAATGCGGTCGATCACGGAGTAGAGAACGCCGAGGATCGCATTGCTTCCGGCAAACCTGCGCGCGGCACCATCTATTTGAATGCCTACCATCAAGGCACGCAAGTCGTGATTGAGGTGCGGGATGACGGGCGGGGTATCGACCTGACGCAGATTCGTGCGCTAGCCGTGGAAAAAGGAGTTCTGAAAGCCGACGAAGCGCAGCGCCTTTCCGATTCCGAAGCCCTCAATCTGATTTTTGAACCGGGATTCAGCACCGCTGCACAGGTCACGGAAGTTTCCGGAAGAGGCGTGGGCATGGACGTGGTGCGCACCGTATTGGATCGTTTGAAGGGCACGGTGCAGATTTCGTCCAACAAAGGCCGCGGCAGCACCATTCAACTGCGCGCTCCCCTGACGCTGGCGAGTATCCAGACTCTACTTTTCCGAGTCGGCGGCCGTCTGTTCGCCGTACCCCTCTCTTCGGTGGTGGAGATCACGCGCATCAACGACAACGAGATTCATCGTATCGATCGCCGCGAAGTGCTGCGATTGCGCGAGCAGGTGTTGACGCTCGTACGCTTGAACAGCCTGAGCCGGATTCACGCCGTGGACACCCCGGTTGAAGGCAAGAAAAAAAAGAATTTCGTCATCGTGATCGGCGCGGCGGAGAAGCGCTTCGGGCTGCTCGTTGACAGCTTGGTCGGGGAAGAAGAGCTCGTCATCAAGGCGCTCCCCACGGAGATAATTTCGAGTGACCTGGTCAGCGGGGCTTCGATTCTCGGAGACGGCACGGTGGTGTTGATTTTGAATGTGCCTGCGGTTCTGGCGCGACTTTCGCGTGCCACTCCACTCGGAGCAATCGCGTGAGCGACACCATACGCGTTCTCGTCGTAGACGACTCCGCCTTGATGCGAAAGCTGATTCCGGCGATTCTCGCGCGCGATCCTTCCATCGAAGTAGTGGGCACGGCGATGGACGGTGCTTTCGCGCTGAAGAAAATCGAGGAACTTCGGCCGGACGTGGTCACGCTTGATCTGGAAATGCCGCGCATGGACGGCATGGAGACGCTGCGACTCATTATGAAGCGCGCGCCTTTGCCGGTGATCCTGTTCAGCACGCATTCGAAGGAAGGCGCCTACTCTACCCTGAAAGCTTTGGCTTTAGGGGCAGTCGATTTCATCCCCAAACCCACCGACGCTGCCGCGGGTCATCTGGAAACCATTGCGGACGTTCTGATCGAAAAGATCAAGGTCGCCAAACGCGCGGCCGGCCGCAAACTTCCGCCGGCGGCCGTGGCCATCGATCCTCCCAATCAAAAAAAGAGCGCGCGGTCTGTGCTTCCGCCAAGCCGCATCATCGCCATCGGCACCTCCACCGGCGGCCCAAACGCCTTGCAATTCGTGCTGTCTCAGATTCCCGCGGATTTTCCCTGCACCATCCTTGTCGTTCAACACATGCCGGAGGGTTTTACGGAAATGTTCGCACGGCGGCTGGATGAGTGCTGTGCGCTGGACGTCAGCGAAGCGAAGTCGGGTGATCTTCTTAACGCCGGGCGCGTCCTGATTTGCCCGGGAAACCGCCACATGATGGTTCGACGCATGCCTCGAGGGGACATGGCGGTCCTCTCGGACGGTCCTCCGGTGAACGGCCATCGCCCTTCGGTCGACGTGCTTTTCCATTCCGTTGCGCAGGAATTCGCGCTTTCCGCCGTGGGCGTAATCATGACCGGTATGGCCGAGGATGGAGCCGAAGGGTTGGGCGCCATCAAGGCCGCCGGTGGTGTGACCATCGCGCAAAGTGAAGACACTTGCGTTGTCAGCGGCATGCCGCGCGCCGCGATTCAAAAAGGCCACGTCAATAAGATTATCCCCTTGGAAGGTATCGGTGCGTTCCTGGTCAATCAATATGGTGGCGGGGACCGTACACCTTTAGAGAAATCCGACAAACCCGAGAAAAGTGATCGGCCGGAAAAAGCTGAAAAGAACGAAAAGAACGAAAGGACACCAGTTTCTTCCCAACGCACGTAATTTGTGCAATGGGACGAAGGAGAAGGCCATGCAACAATTCGCGCCTCTGCATCGCAAAGACAACCAATCGGTCCGCTACCTCGTGGTGGACGATTCCGTATTCGCCCGCAAGAATCTCATCAAAATGATCGAGATGTTTGGCGGGGAAGTGGCCGGTGAAGCCGGCGATGGCCTGACCGCCATCGCGGAGTTCAACCGCACCAAGCCCGACATCGTGCTCATGGATATCACCATGCCGCAGATGGAAGGCATCGAGGCCGTCGAGCGCATCGTCCGCCAGCACGCGGACGCGCGCATCGTCATGGTGAGCTCTGTCGGTTACCAGGAGAATATTCTGGCGGCCCTGCAGAAAGGAGCCAAGCACTTTGTCCAGAAGCCGGTCAAAGCCGAAGTGCTCTACGAAATTTTGCGTTACGTATTGAGTGACGATCCCAACGCCGCGGGCGCTCCGGTCGCTCTGGTGGGGGAGCGACGCGTATGAGAATGGAACTCATCCAGCCCTTCATCAACGCCGCCGACGCCGTCTTTGCGGAATCGCTACAAGCGGCCACCAAGATCGTCGATCTCTCGATGGACGAAGAAACCTATCGCCGCAAAGGTGTCGCCGCTCTTATTCTCATCAAAGGCGACATCGAAGGCCGGGTCATTCTCGATCTGGCGCCCGAAGTGGCCCTGAAGATTGCAAGCCATCTCGCCGGCGGCGCGGTAGATGGAAGCGAACAACTCGCGCGCGAAACCGTCTGCGAGCTTGCCAACATGGTCATCGGAAACTCCGTGACCTTGCTCAACGATCAAGGGTTCCGCTTCAAAGTCTTCCCGCCGGAAATTCACATGAACGAACAAGGCCTGGCCGGCGGAGCGGACACCGAATCGATGGTGATCTGTATCGAAACGCCCTGCGGCGAGGTCTATCTCAACATCGCAATGCACTACTTGCACCGGCGGCGGCACGAGCGCGACGCTGCTGCGGTCCTCGACTAGGTCCGAAAAAGGGGGCAACACCGGCGTATACGTCTTTGGATGGGTGGGGCCGGGATCAATCCCCGGATTCAAGAGGCGTGCGCACATACGCGGCGCCGTGCCGATAGAGTCCCGCGGCTGGGATCGCCTGCGAAAATACGATGCGGATCGGTACAAAAATCGCCGCGCTCCCTGGTGTAAACGGCACGGCGACTTCCACCCGCGTACCCTCGGGATATTGGTTCCTGCTGCGAAAACTGATTCCGCCCTTCGAAAGGTCCTCGCACACCGCTACTTCCTCTTGAAATCCCCGCCGCCGAATACAAGCCAAGACCCGCGCCTTCACCCGCGCCCGATTCCGCCGCGGATTAACCCTCTCATCTCCACTTTCGGGGACCGCGGGCGCTTCCGCGCTCACCTCGGGCTGCGCTTCGATCCAGATCGACGGCGAGTCGCAGTGTGGGCAAACGCGAGCCACGCATTTTCGGATTTCAAACGATTTCAGTTCCGGCTCGTTCAGGTACACCACCTCGCGGCGTTGGCAGAAGCTGCATTCCATCAGCAATCTTGCCAGCGCTTCTTGCGCCTGGTGCGGGGCAGGGAAGTCGATGTCCCAGAAATCAGCTCGCGGTTCCATGATCGCAATCGCGTAGAGAAACCCGTCAGGCTCCTGGTCAATTTCAGCCACCACGCGCGCCCGCGCAATCTTCCAGTTGTCGCCTTCTCGCTGGCGGCGAATCGTGATCTCTTGCCCGGCAAAGAGCTTCTCGGCCACCCGCAGCACCCCGCCGTTGCGGCTCACCAGCAACATTTCTGCGGCTTGTCTGACCTCCACGCCGCCGTTGCCCACCCATGACGCTTCCACGGGCATACGAAAGCTAATACGGTCGCTTTGCCGAAGTCCTTCCGGACGCATAATCTCGTTTCGCTTGAGGGATAGCTACAACCTCAGCCTAACACGGCGCCATTGTCTCCCTACATTGCCGCGGGCGGTCTTTGTCGTTCCCATTAATAACGCGATGTCCGGAGAGCCGCTGCGGCGTCAAACTGTTGATCTTTTCGCTCTGCAGTTCGACAGAACCGCTATGTCCTCAGGGCGTTTCAGGCAAACTGAGAGTTCGGGAATAAGCGTTCCCGAGCCATTGATCCCTCTCGTTGCGGACATGAAAACTTTGAGTAACGTGATTTCTATGGACGATCGTACTACCAAGGGCCAGTCAGTCAAGGCTGGCGTCCGTGACCGCCGCTATGCTATTCGCTTTCCCTTTGCAGCCGACGTCGAGATCATCGACATGGAATCGGGCGCTCGCACCAGCGGGGTGACTTCCGATTTGTCACTCGGAGGCTGCTTTGTCTGCACCAGCAAACCCCTTCCCGTCGGCGCCCGCCTGCGAGTTACGATGTCTCGAAAGGGTCAAACCGTCGAAGCCCTGGCCGTCACGCGAATCCTCAAGCCGCGCATCGGTATGGGCATCGAGTTCATCGACGTCGAAGGCCCGTACAACGACGTTCTCTCCCGCTGGATCGAGCAAGTCCGTCAAAACCGATAATTCGCCGTACCGCTGCACCCAGCCAAACAGGCGCGAATGCTCTGGTCGCGCTCTAACCCATCGCGCCAGCCTGCAAAGAACCGCCTGGCATGCCCGGATCGATTTTCCAACGCCTCCCAACGCTTGCAGGGGCGCAGCACTGCGGCGCCCCTGCCCGGCAAGATTCTGTCCGTGCCACCGCCTCTGAACTTCCAACCTCGAAATTTCAGGCTAAGATTAGGAGATGCCCGCAGATTTTCGCTCATCGCAATTCGATGAAGCCGCCCTTTCGGTCTGGCGCCAAACCCTCGTCGACTCCGCAAAAAGGGTCACGCTGGGTGACCACACTTATCCCATCCGCCGCACCGCAAAACACAAACTGGTTCAGGTTGATTTCGAATTCGAAGGCAATCCCATTCGCGGCCTGGAACAAAACCCGCAAACCAGTTCCCGCTGGGCCCAACTCGCCCGCAAAGGATCCAAGGTAATGCAATTCCTCTCCGCCGGCCGCTACATCGCTGTCGTCCACGACGCCAAAATCACCCACTACGGACACACCAAGCCGTAATCCCTATTCCACGAACTGCTCACAAACTGTCATTTTGAGGGCATCCGGCAAGGATGCATGAAACCTCAAACTGTTGGAGTGCTAGAGAATGGTCCGCCATGGTTTTTCCACACCCTACAACAATTCACCGAACCCGCCGCCAAGGCTCTGCCCTCAACTTCGCAAAACCTGATCCATCAATTGATTCACTGCCCGCTGCGCCTCCAGAATCGAAAATCGATGATCCATAGCCCCAGCCAAGTCCGTATTCGCAAAAGCAATCCGCCCGAACGGCGCGCTTCGCAACGTCTCCCGCGGTGCCGGCTGCCCGTCGTTCCCAAAGAAAAATCCCGGCTGTGGATTCAAGTACGCGTGCCCCCATCGATTCAGCACAATCCCCGCAATATCGCGCTTGGCTTCGAAACCAGCAGCCCCAAACATCAACGTAAACTGCTCGCGAATGCGCTGCTCGTAATCGCGAAACGACGTCGCCAGCATTTCTCCTCGCCCGCGATGCCCCTGATCCTCGGTCGACAACCCCGGATACGAGTACAAAACCTTCACCGCCAGCACCACCGGCGAATCGGGACCGATCCCCTCGTCGATACCACCCACCACCGCCTGCCGGCAAACATCCATATAGTTGCCAAACCCTTCAAACCAGCGGCAACCGCTAATCCCCATCTGGTACAAAAATCGCCAGTTCCTCACCGCAACATTCGCCATCATGCAAGGCGAGCGATAAAACTGCGCGTAAGCCGCACGGTGTTCCCCAGGCAAATCCTCAACGATGTGCTTCGTCGTCCAACTTCCACCGGCCATCACCGCGGACCGCCCTTTCACACGAAATACGTTTCCATCGAGCGCGTATGCAATATTCACAAACTCAGCTTTCGCGGGATCCCCGTCGTGCCGCACCGAAACAGCAGTAGCCGACAACCGAATCCGCGCCCCTGCTCCGGCAACATCCAGCGCCTCGAATTTCACTCGGCCGCGGCTTACCCCTTCGATGCCAGCCGGCCCGTCGATCGCGTCCGGAATCAGCGTCTTCACCAGCAATCGCGCAATCGTCGTGTTCCCGCCAGGAAACATCTGCACCATTTCGCCCGATCCGTCCTCCAACGGGTGCAGCAGTTCCCAGGCGTAATCGTTATAAGCCGAAAGCGCATCCGGCCCCAGCCCGGAACCCCCGCCCTCCACCGGTGATAAATACGTCCGGATGGTGTCGCGGCTCATTCCGAAATGGTCGATAAAGTGTTGTTCCATGGAGATCGCATCGAGCTTTCGAGAAGCCGCGTCTCCTTCATATTTCGGCAGATCGAATTTTGCTTCTTCCGCGGCTTTGCCTGAAAACCACCGGAGGAGTTCTTTGCGGGGGTTCTCGGCGACCGGCGCGCCGCGCATTTCCTTGCCTACCGGATCGATCAACCAGAACCCGTTCTGCCGGCCGAATTTGGCGCCAAACCAAAATCCATATTCGCCCCGGCTCAACCCCGCGGAGTCGTACGGCGTCCGCCCCAGCGTCATGGGCGGTTGAGGTCCGGCCCACTTCTGATAGTTCAATATCGGGTCGTGCAATCCAATCGAATCGTAAAACCGCGCGAAGAGACTGTGCGGATACGGAATCTGATAGATCGCCGATCCCTGGTGAGCGATGAGCTTCTTTCCATCTACCAGAAATTCGTTTTGCTTGGCCTCGCCGCCAAAGATCGGATGATTTTCCAAGATCAAAACCGAAGCCTTCGGTCCAGCGAGCCGCAGAAACGTTAAGGCCGCGGCCAGGCCGCTGATCCCTCCACCGACGATCACGCAATCATAGATCTCGCCGGTATCGACGGCGTCCGTCGGCAGGGGATTGTAGGCGCGGTCCCGCATCTTATGGCCGGCCTGCAGCACCTCTAGGGTATTCCCGTTGGAACGGCTGTATTCGCCCACGCCTCCATAACCGGTCCAGTCATCGTTGCTGGCGAGCAATTCCGCGGGCGCGATGCCATTTAGCAACACCGCGCCGGAAGCCAGTAAGGTAGACCCCAGGAAATCGCGTCGCGTGATCTCCGTGTTGATCCCCAGAGCATTTTCGTCCGATTGCAGTCGCTTCGGATTAGTCATGGTAATCGTAAGACCGGTGCATTTGCACGAAGGAGACGATCAAGGCCGCGTGTCCAGCGGATGTTTGCTCTTCTCATAAAATTCATTTTGCAACTTCAAACTCACATCGTCGGCCTTCACTGCCCGAATGCACTCCACGATGGCCTCAACCCAATTCTTCACGTTCCACTCGCCAAGCTCCTTGGTCGCCACCGAGCCATCGCCCGAATAGTGATTCGGGAACCGCGCATACCACCAAATTCCTGTGTACAGTTGGTCCGGCAGATTTTCCCGCTTCTGGTCCGCCCCGGACTCGCTGGCCGCGCGATCGATATGCGCCAATTCAGGGTGCGTGTACAGCAGGTTCGAACTCTCATTCTCTCCCGCGTGATAATCCACTCCTGTGGACTTTTTCGCCGGCCCGCCCGCTTTGCTCCGTTCGCCATCCAATACGTACACAACGTAGTCGTGCGGCTTATCCAGTTGTGCTTGTCCAAACAAAGGCAGCAAGTGCTCGTTCCCGCCGTGTCCGTTCACGATGATCACTTTTTTGCAGCCGTTCCGCGCCATCTCGTCGGTTGTTTCCTGCAGCAGCTTCAGTTGCAGCTCGATGCTGTAGGCCACCGTCCCGGGTTCGTGCTTCGCCTCAAAAATCTGCCCGAAGTAGTATTCCGGAAACACCACCGCGTATTCCTGCTCCACCGCGTGCAGCGACGCATACCGCACGTTCAACAAATCCGTCCCCAGCGGCAAATGCGGCCCGTGCTTTTCCAAGATCCCGAACGGCAGCAAGCAAACGCCTTTAGACTGCTGAATTCCTGTCCGGAAATCCGCGGCGGTCAGCTCCTCCCATTTAGGAGACAATTTCGTTTGCGCACTCACGCAGGAACCTGCCAGCAATACCAATCCGACCACCCAAGCGATGCGAACAATCATTTGCCCAGACCTCCAAATAATGAGCGCATTCTAACGCCGCCAGACGCAATTCGTCATTCTTAAATCGATTGAGGACTTTCCGAGCAAAGTCGGCCGCAGCCGGTTCGTTTTTCCGCAACGCAGCCACGCAAATCTCCGATACAGCATTCCATGTAGACAGCTACAGGATTCAACGCATCAACGAGGTACTCCATGTACCCCAAACTTGGCCATGGGCATCAGACGTGTTACAAAATCTCCTCAGCTGAAATGGATTACTGACAATGTGTGCGACAGCGGCCACCAAGGCGGAAATCATCAAGGACCGGCGACGTCTCGAAATCAGCGAAGGTCAACCGTTTCCCCGCGGAGCGTTGTGGGACGGCAAAGGCGTTAATTTCGCCTTGTTCTCCGCAAACGCCACCAAGGTCGAACTTTGCTTGTTTGACGACGAGGGCAAAGAAGAGCGCCAGCGCATCGCTCTGCCGGAATACACCGACGAAATCTTCCACGGCTATGTTCCAAACCTAGAGCCTGGCACGGTATACGGCTATCGCGTTCACGGAGCCTATGAGCCCGAGAAAGGTCATCGCTTCAATCCCAACAAGCTTTTGCTCGATCCCTACGCGCGCGCCCATATCGGCACGCTCCAGTGGGATGACGCTTGCTTCGGCTACACCATCGGCGCCGAAAACGGCGACCTTTCTTTCGACGAGCGCGACTCCGCGCCTTTCGTCCCCAAATGCCTCGTCGTCGATCCCAACTTCGAGTGGCGCCAGGAAACCCGCCGCCATCAAGTCCCCTGGGATCGCACAATCGTCTATGAGCTCCACGTTCGCGGCTACACCAAGCTACACCCCAAAGTTCCCAAAAAACAGCGCGGCACCTTCGCCGGGCTATCCAATCCGGACGTCGTTGCGTATATAAAGTCTCTAGGCGTCACCTCTGTCGAGCTCCTTCCGGTCTTCACCTTCGTCAACGACCGCCATTTGCTCGACAAAGGCCTTCGCGAATATTGGGGTTACAACACCATCGGTTTCTTCGCTCCGCATCCGCCCTATGCTTCCGCTCGCCGGGAAAGCCACCCAGGAGTTCAAGGAAATGATCGCCCGTTTCCACGATGCGGGTCTCGAAGTCATTCTCGACGTCGTCTACAACCACACCGCCGAAGGCAACGAGATGGGGCCGACGCTTTCCTTCAAAGGCATCGACAATGCCAGCTACTACCGCCTCATGCCCGACAAGCCCCGCTACTACATCAACGACACCGGCACCGGCAACACCGTGAATCTCTCCCATCCCCGCGTCATGCAAATGGTCACCGACAGCTTGCGATACTGGATCCAGGAAACCGAGGTCGATGGCTTCCGCTTCGATCTCGGCACCATTCTCGCTCGCGAACCCAACGGTTTCGACAACCAGAGCGGTTTTCTGAAAGCCTGCAGCCAGGACCCGGTCCTCGGCACGGTTAAGCTGATCGCGGAACCATGGGACTGCGGCCCGGGCGGCTACCAGGTCGGCGAATTTCCGCCTGGCTGGGCCGAATGGAACGATAAATTCCGCGACACCATTCGCGGCTTCTGGAAGGGCGACGATACCGCGGGCGCCGTGGCTCCGCGACTGAGCGCGTCCGGCGACATTTACAACCGTCGCGGTCGCAAGCCCTGGTGCAGCGTGAATTTCGTCACCGCACACGACGGTTTCACTCTCAACGATTTGGTCAGCTACAACGAAAAGCACAACGAAGCCAACAAAGAGGACAACAAGGACGGCAGCTCCAAAAACAGTTCCTGGAATTGCGGCGTCGAAGGCCCCACCCGCGATCGCCAGGTCTGCAAGCTGCGAGAGCGCCAGATGCGCAACATCCTGGCGACACTTTTGCTCTCTCAGGGCACTCCGATGCTTCTGGCCGGTGACGAGTTCGCCCGCACGCAGCAAGGCAACAACAACGCCTACTGCCAGGACGATGAAATCAGCTGGGTAAACTGGACGGTCGCAACCAAAGGCCGCGCCCTGATCGACTTCGTGCAGCAACTAACCAAAATCCGCCACGAATACCCGATCCTTCGCCGCAACCGCTTCCTCACCGGCATTTACAACGAAGAGCTCGGCATCAAAGACGTCACCTGGATTCACCCTTCAGGCGAGGAAATGCAGGAAGAAAGCTGGAAAACCGACCGCTGTTTCGGCATGTTGATCGATGGCCGATGCCAGCCGACCGGCCTCCGCCGCCGCGGCTCCGACGCCACCCTGCTCATTGTCCTCAACAGTTTCCACGAACCGGTTCCGTTCGCCATTCCCAACACAATAGGCAGCGAGCACTGGTCCATGCTCCTCGACACCAGCAACGGGTCCACCATCCAAGCCAAGTCCTTCAAGTCCGGCGACAAATACGAAGCAGCCCCCCGCTCTCTCCAACTCTTCGCCCTGCAACCCGACCCCGCGGTTTGAGGTTGTGGTTCCTTGGTTGAGGCGGGGCTGGCTCCGTCCGGCGGCAACCCCGGCGCACGGTTGCCATCGCGTGCTCCTGAATCGTTCGTACGGTCTCCCAAAGCGCGAAATTCCTTCCGAGGTTAGCAACGTAGAGGCGCAGGACCTTGCCCCCCGGCCCCCGACACGTCATCAAGGCGCGCAAAAAATCCTGCACGATTCAACCTTCGGCCCCAAACGAAAGGTCTACCCCCGCGCACTCATCAACCGCCCCAAGCTCCCGCCGACGCGCAACCCATCGGTCCGCCCCGAAAAATACCGCGCATTGATCCTCTCCGTATCAAGATCCTCCACATGCCGGTAACCCATCCCGTGAAGCGCCTCCCCAAGTCTCTGCGGCTCAAAAAATCCCCGAAAAGGCTCCCCAGCTGCCGCAACCCTCGCCGCCAAGGCGTCAAAGGCAATTCGACCGAGCAACCGGAGCGATGATCTCGGCACCGCATAATCGAACGCCACTCCATTCTCGGCGCACATCCCAAGGATCAGTCGAAAGGTAGCCAGCACCGTTTCGGGAACGAGATAAGGGGTTACCCCCAGCCAGGAGAAAAACGCAGGCTCACCTGTCCGGAACCCCGCCAACCGCAGCCCCTCCTCCATCGTCTGACTTTCAAAATCCACCGGCGCAAACGTCACCGATTCCGGAATCGGAATCCCCCCAGCCGTAAGTCGCTGCCGCTTCCATTCCTGGGTAGCCGGATGGTCAACCTCAAAAACCCGCAAACCCGCATACGGATTGCGGTAAGCGAACGTGTCGAGTCCCGCTCCCAGAACTACGTACTGGTGGACCCCGCGCTCCACAGCCTGCGACAGTTCGTCTTCCGCAAACCGGCTGCGCGCCACCAGAAACGCCCGAAAGTATTTGGCTACCGGGAGGTGCATCTTGCCCCGCTCCGAGGCCAGTGAGCCCGCGGCCTCCTGACCGACAATGGCCAAAGCCAGCGGGTCGTCCAAAACTTTTGGGCTATCCAGCAACTGGTGCGCTGCCCGTCGCAGAGCCACCCGCTGCGCCGTCAAGCTCGGCCGTCCTTTTCTCAAGCGTTTCCCCGTCTCATGTTCCCCGCGAGAAATTCGCCCCCCAATTTGTCCGTGAATATTCCTCAGTTCATGCTGTGCTTTTTTTGCGAGATTCTCGTTCTAGGCGCTGCCAATCGGCGCTTTTTTCCTTTCCATCCTCTGCACTTGCCCTGCTATGTAAACCAGTCTTTGTCCACGAGTCACCAGAACCCAAGGCGAACCGAAAATCGCGTTCACTAATGCAAAATCAATGCATTGCAAGCGATTCCGGGAGCAACCTCCGGAGGTAGGATTTGAAAACTCCAGGGTGGGGCACCCGCACAAAAGGCGCCGCCTTAGCGAGCTCCTTTGGAGTGTGGAGCTTCAGCTCCGACGTTCGTCACGCGCTTGCAATGGGCTTTAGCCCCTGGGAAGAAACGTTCTTGGATTTTTCAGCGACTCTTACGGCGTCTTAGACTCGCCGTTCCGCCCTCGAGGCACTGACTTGGCGTGCAAACTGACGCGCGAGAATTCGCTTCCGCATCTCGGCCACGCAAAGAACGAAAAACGCGCTCGTCACTGCCGCCGTCGCGCAAACCATCCAAACCAGGGCAAACACCAACCACGTGCTGGCTCGATCGCTATTCTGAAATTGCCGCAGGATCACAGCGTAGAATCCAGCCAAGCCTGCCGACCACTGGAAGGGAACAGCCCCGAGCGTCGACATCAGCGGCAAACTCGCGGTCACGGCATAAAATCGAAAAGGATGAACTTGATGTTGCTCCGACCCAAGCTCCGACCCGTATCGCGGTTCCGAACCATATGGTTGACCCATGCTTTGATGATAGATTCTCGGCGCCGCTTCCTCCACCGATTGTGTCGCGCCGCTGTGCCTTGAAGGTTATAGCTTTCCATGCCGGATCGGTCGCGAGAAGATGCCGGCGAGATGTTCGAGCTTATCTCACTCGCGTTTCCAGGCTTCTACCAACCGCGCACGTACGAAATGGGAAGCTACTACGGGATGCGGGTGCAGGGAAAGCTGCTTGCCATGGCCGGCGAACGGCTGTGCATGACCGGTTATCGCGAAATCAGCGGGGTCTGTACGCACCCCGCCCACGCAGGTAAAGGCTACGCGAGGGCGCTGTTGACTCGACTGATGCAAGATCACGCGGCTGCCGGCGTCAAATCCTTCCTGCACGTCGGCAAAGTCAACCAGCGAGCCGCAGCGATCTACGAACGAATGGGATTCCGCGTGCTGAGGGCATTGCCCTGTGGCGCATTTCGCTGGCTCAAAATGCCTTGTGATAGCGCACGTCCAGTCCGTAGCCGCCGTTTTCATCGCGCAGGACCGACAGGGTGACGTCACGCTTCACCTGGTATTGCACTTGAACGCTTTGGTTCTGGGCGGAAGTGACATCGGTGCTGAAGGTTAGAAGAATATTCCCGGACACGCGCTGTTGCACCGCGACCTGCGAACCCGGATTTTGGTTGTTACCCGCAAGTGGATTGAAGCTCAGTTGAGAAATGCCGGTCAGTTTCTGAACCTGCGACGCGACCTGACTCCCCGCGGCGCTTGCCACAGCCGATTCAGCGGCCACCGACGCTGGCGTCGAAGCGTTCGATGCCGCGTCCGCGGTGGTCTGTCCAAACGCGAGAAGGTTGATGATATCCGCAGTAGATAACGACGGGTTCGATGTATAGCTGGTCTTCAGGCGGTCGAGAGGCCCGGTGAGATTTACGGTGATGGTGTATTGATCGACGACCGTATTGACGTACAAGCTCACGACCGGCTCGGTCCGCACAGTATTAGCGAAAGCAATCGTGCCGCTCTGAATCTCGAAGCGCTTGCCCAGGAAAAATACTTCGCCGCTGTTGAGCGCCACTCTGCCGAGAATGATGGGGTTCCCCAGCGTCCCGACGGCGTTGAGATTTGCCGATCCTGCGATGCTCAGCTGGCTGCTGGCAAGGCTCAGGTCGTCGGAGGATTGCACGGCGATGTTCAGCTTCACCGTGTTGGCCAAACTCGACACACCGTTGACCACGTTGTCATTTGAAAACTGACCCGCGATGTCCGCCAGGTCCGATCCCTGATTGAACGACAACTTGTGGATCGTCACCCGCCCTCCGAGCGTTGAGGCGGTCGTTGCGCCGCTCAAAGCCAGGTTGGCGTCGACAACCGCGCGCACGCCGTTCTCTCGCACGCGTACCGAGGTAGCGTCGAGCGCCAGGTTGAAGCTGGAGTTTTGCCCGTAAATGGCCGAGCCGCCAACCGAAATCGTTCCGCCTCCCGCCGTGCCGGACAGATTCACGATCTGCACGCGCTGGCCGTCGATCGAGATCTCACCGTTCAGCGATTCGATGCCGATAGGCAAGTCCTCCGAGGTAAACGCGGCGTTGACGATGCGCGCGCGTCCTTGAATGGCCGGCTGCGTTTTCGTGCCTTTGGCCTGGAGTTCGACATTGAGTTGTCCCGACGAATGGCCGCCGTCGGTCCACTCTTGCAGAAGCCCCAAATCCAATGTGCCATTCGCGGTAAGGTTCATGCCCCCGGTGCCTTCGATTGGGACGGAACCATCGATGCGGATGTCCGTGCCGTTGCCTTTCAGCTCCGCGTTGCGTATCTGCAGCACGCCGCCGTGATAGTCCAAAGTTATGGCATTTGCGTTCGCAAGACGGAACGACGTCGTCTGCAGATGAACCGTGGGGATCTCCGCGTGCCCCTGGATTTTCTCCGGCTCCTTCAGCGGACCATCGAATGTGGCGTGCAACTCCATCTGGCCGGAAGCGCCTTGTGCGTGCTCGGGCAAAAATTTCGTCAGCAGTGGCCCGATCGGCACCACCCCCGTGTCGAGTGTCAACTTCGCGGGGTAGGCGCCCGTCAAATCCACGCCGCCTTTCACTTGCAGGGAGCTTTGTTCGACGGTCGAGCGGAACGTGAGGTCCGCATGCTGGTGTTGCACGGCGATCTGCGCATCCACTCCTCTAAAGTCTTCTCCACGCACCTGCAACGATGGAATTTGCGCGTGTCCCGTCAACTCGGGATCGTCGAAGGTGCCGCTACCGGAAATCTCGGCACTCAGTTGACCCGTGACCCCATCTTGACTCTGCTGCAGGGCGCGCACCTGTTCGAGTTTCAGGTTTTGTGTATTCACCTCGACTTGGTAGCGGCGAGACGTAAGGTCGTAGGTGCCCTTGGCGGCGACTGCACCCGCGGGTGCGCTGGCTTGCCCAGTCACACGGATGGCCCGCTTGTCCGCATGGAAATCAATGTTCAATGAATTCAGCGACTCGTTCCAGGCCGCCACGTGGACAAGCTCGACGCGGCCTTGGCCCACGGGCTCCCGTTCCGAGCCGCTCAACGACAAGTCTCCATTGAGAATCCCGGCAAGCGGGTACGAGGTTTTGCCGAGTCGTTGAATCTCCACCACAGACACATTTTGAACCCGCGTATGCAGCGACAGCGGTGCTGAGGGATCGAGCGACCAATTCACAAGCTTCGCGCTTCCGCTGAAGTTGACGCGTTCCTTTTCCTCGCCGGTCAAGATCCCATCTTCGATCTTGAACGAGTGGGAGTCGACGCCGATGCGTGCTTGCAGCGTTCGCCACTTGGTGTCCTGAACGTCTAAGCCGGGGGCCGTGATTTGCCCTTGCAGGTGAGGATCGTTCACCGCGCCCGACATCTTGCCCGTAAATTCAGCGGCGCCATGCAAATCGTACGCGGCGATGCCATGCAATCTGCTCGATGGCGACAGGCTGGAGACCAAAGCACTCAACTCGTGAACATCACTCGTAGCCAGGTGCAAATTCAACGCCGAATCGCTGCTCAGCACGCCATTGATGCTGAGCTGCGTGGCGTTGGCCCGAAGCGTCGATGGCCCAAACAAAGCCCGGTCCCGCGCGACGTCATAATCGACGCTGACGTTTCCTTCCAGCGGTAGACGATCGCTTTCAGCTACGAATCCTGCAGGACGGCGGATCACTCCGTGGGCCTGCACCATCGCATCGCGAATATTATTTTTCCAAGTGGCGCCAAGTTCCCCATCGGCGAGCCCGGCCACTTTGATGCTTTGTGAAGGATTTGCACCCAGTTCGTTGCTGGCCTGCTGTAGCCCTGCGCCGCGAACAGTCAGCCGGATTTGGCCGGAATTCGTTTGCAAATTGATGACATCCGCGTCCGACGTCACGCGCCCACCGAAAGCCTCCGCCCGGACTTCATCCAAACGAAGCAAGCCGCGCTCCAACCGATAGCGGCCCCGGACAGCTTTCAGCGTGACTTTCGATTGATTCACCGGAACGATCAGCGCGCCGCTTTCCAAATGTCCGTCGAGAGAGGTTTGCTCCAGAAAGGTCCGCCCTTGCGCGCTGCGGTAGGTAACGCCTCCTTGCAAAGACAATTCGCCCGACGGCAGGGAAGCATTTTCGGTGATCCAGCGAAGATCTTCGGCAACGACGGCCGCTCGGTAATCGCCGGTGAATACCGGGTTCTTGTAGTCGGTCAAATCCCCGCGCACTTGCAGATGCGAATGCAAGCTCGCTAGGTCGAGTTTCTCAATCAAGCTGTGCGTGTTGTCCGCAACAAACTGAAGGTTCGCGGAATGGTCGAAGGTCCGCACACTCGGGGTCGTGATGCGCCCTGCATCGTAGGCAATCTCGCCTTTGTAAGAGTTCGTCGCGCGATCGAGCGCGATCTGGGTGTGAAAATTGCGCAACTCGGCCGACACCGGGATTTGGCGATCATCGTAATGGATCAGGCCGTCGCGAACGATCAAGAGCGCAACCTGTGTCTCGAAGCTCGAACGCGAACCGGGATTGTCCGGGAGATCCGGCAAGTTGGTGCGCCCGTTGGATTCGGTCCGCACAAAAATAGCGGGCTGCTCGACGTCCACTTTGTCGATGTCCACCTGGTGATGCAGCAGCGGGATCATCTTCAGAAGTACGGTTACCCGTGCCGCAGTGAACAGCGGTTGTTTCGAACTGTCATCGCGACGCTGCGCCGAGAGGCCCTCGAACTCGACGCCAAGCGGATACCAGGAAAGATCCATTTTTGTAACGGCCATCCGCGTCCCGGTGCTGTCCTGCGCTGCTTCGATGATTTTTCCCAAGGCATACGATCGAAATGCGCGGGAATGCAAAACCAGGGCAGCGGCACCGAAAAGCACGACGACCATCACGACAACCGCAAAAAGAACCCGTCGTAATGTTTTATGTGCGCTCATCAAAATGCCTGCCCCAAGGTGATGAAATATTGCGTTGCCTTTACTCCCGGCAGCGGACTCAGGTTGCGCCCCACATCCACCCGAATCGGCCCCACGCGCGTGTTATACCGCAAGCCGATACCGACCGAATTGGAATAATTCGAAAGAAATTGATGCGCGTTGATGTTCGCATAGACATTGCCGCCGTCATAGAAGATCACGCCGCCCAGGTTTTCGTTGAGCGGAATCGGGAAGCGCGCTTCGGAGTTGAAAATCGCCAGCATCAGCCCTCCCGCGGGTACGCTGATCAGCGTACACGTTGATGTGTCCGAAGGATTGCTGCAAACCGGTATGGACCTCTGCGGCCCGGCTCCGTCGATCGGGAAGCCGCGCAACGAGTCCGGTCCACCAGAAAAAAACCGTTCGCTCAACGGAACATAGCCAGCCTCGCCGTACGGCGCGGCAAGCCCAAGCCGGAAATTATTGGCCCACGTCAGCCACGGCCGGATGGGCTTATAAAACGCGGTTTGCCCGAAGAAGCGCGCGAAGTTGCTGCTCGATCCCAGAACCTCCGGCGTAACCCCGGCAGTAAACGTCTGATATTGCCCCCGATGAGCATCCAGGGGTTTATCGCGTGTATCGCGAACATACCGCAGGTAGAAACTGGAGAGTTTGACGTGCTGATCCTGTGGGAGCACCAGCTCCGGAATGAGAATATTGCTCAGGTCCGTGCGCTCGTAACTGTATCCTCCGATAAGCTTCTGCGTGCGTTTCCTATCAAGAGATTTCTCGATCTGCAACGAAGTCTGTTCGAGGAGCGCCGTAAAAATAGGATTCTGGCTGGTCCGCTCGGTCGAAAGGCTGAACAGCGACGACCACGACGACCCGTGCAAGTCGGGATCGGCATACGTGAAGCTGATCCGCTGGTCCAGACGCGAAGCCACCAACCCTAGCGTGGCGGTTTCTGCGCGTCCGCGAAGATTATGTCGGGCTAACTGGAGGGACCCACGCGGCCCGATGAAACTTTTCTGGCTAACCGTAAACTTGTTTCCCAGGCTGATCGGCGGCAACCCCGGAACGATTACCGATCCCACGGGGATATTGCCGTTACGCGGGATGACCTCGATCCCCCCACCGACATCCATCGTGTTGCGCTTGGACTCGTGTACGCGGATAAGAACCTGCTGCACATCCTGACTGTCGGGAGTTCCGATCGCCGTCACACTCGCCCAATCAAATATTCCCAGATTGTAAAGATCGCTTTCCGATTGCAGCAGCCGTCCTTCGCCAAGCGGCTTCCCTTCGCTCACATTCGGTTCTGTTTTCGCTTTGACAAAAGAAGGACGCGTGTGCCCGGTGCCGAGCAATACCACCTGCCCCATGTGCACGTCCGGCCCTTCGTCTACTTTGTAGACGACGTCGACGGCATGGGGGTCGCCGTCGGCCGGTGCGACACTGGAATCGAATTGCACGTTGGGGTAGCCCCGATTCAGATATTGGGCCAGAACGTAGTTGCGATCGGTCTCCAGAAGGTGCGGCGAGTAAGGTTTTCCCGCGGCGAGTTGCAGCGGCCGCTTACCGATTTTCAGGCGCATTGGCTGACTCTTGTTATCGACAATTTTCAGGTCATGAACGCGGTCCTGAAAGCCTTCGTCGATTGTAAACGTTACCGCGACATTCGCTTCGCGATCGGAAACCGCCGGGGTAACGCTTGCCTTGGTGAAACCTGCATTACGATACAACGCCGTCAGGGAAGCTACGCTTTTCTTCAACAAGTCCTGGCTGAATTTTCCGCGGTTGTAAAAGAACTTGCCCTTCTGGATGACGATGCGCGCGTTAAGCTGATCCGCAGTGAAGTATTTGTTGCCGGCAAATTTAATGTCCGATACCCGGTGGCGGCTTCCCCGGTTGATGTGATAGACGATGTTCACCAGGTCCGGCTGCTTGTCGAGGTGCGAATCAACCTTCACGTCGAAGTAGCTCTTGCCTTGAAAATAGGACACCAGATTGCGCGCGCCCTCATCGACAAGGTCCTGGTCCACGGCATTTTCCTGGTAGATCGGCAGCAGCTTGCGCTCCGTGCGACTCCAGATGTGCGCTCCATCGACGCGCACGACAACCATAGGGCCCGGCTGGACCACCACCGTAAGTTGGGCGCGATTTGTCTCGGAATCATAAATTGGCTCGGCCCGCACGTTGGGAGCGAGGCGTCCCTCTTTCCGGAAGTGCGCGCGTAGGTGTTCGAGCGACTTTTCAACTCGGCCATGAGAATAGGTCGTTCCGGGCTTCAGCGAGACGCCGGCAACCGTTGCCCAGAACGAAGCGAGGGTCTTTTCCACGTCGGCGGCTTCCTCGGCAGAAACTCCCTGCACGGTGAGAGAGCTGATCTTTGCGCGCGAGTGCAGTTCGCAGTCGAAGATGACGTTGACGATGCGGTGGGCGTCATCGACCTGCGTGCGTGCGCTGGTAGTTGCGGTGAAAAACCCTTCGGAAGCAAAGAAACGCAAGAGAGATTTTTCTTCGTCGGCAATGTAGTCGGGCACAAAGGGTGCAGTCGTCGGAATATTTGCGGCCTGGAGTAAACGCGAGTAAGGGAAAGCTTTCGTGGCGCCCGGAAAGGAAACCAGTCCGATGTCGTAAGCGGGTTGCAAGATGAACAGAACCTGAAGACCAGCGGCCTGCGGCTCCAGGCTTACCTGAATTTGCGTAAACTTTCCCGTTTGTTGCAAGGCGGTCACGCTGCTCTTGATGGCTTCGATTGAAAACGGTTGGCCAGCTTCTTGGCGGATCAAAGCGCGAATCGCCGCAACGTCTTCACTCGGCCGCACGGCGATATCAATCCTGGAAACGGTGCGTCCCTCAAAGCCGCCATAGGAACCCGGCTGCGATTCCTGCGATGCCGTACCCACTTCTTGCGATGAACTTCCGGGTGTCAGGAAGGCCAGCGATAGCAAGCTAAGCAGAACCCACCGGAAACCAAGATTCACGCGCCCGCCTCATGCGGCGGGCTGTCTCGCAGCGCCGCGTCCGTTTCCGCTCCAATCAACAAAAGCAGATTGGCCGCGTAAACCCACAACATAAGGACGACGAAGCCCGCAAGCGCGCCGTAGATCTCGGGAATGTTGGAGCCGTGCGCGACGTAGAAGTTGAAGCCGAGCGTCGCAACGGTAAAAGCCAGGGCCACGAAAATCGTTCCGGGCGTGAACCATCTCCACGGCCGGCCCCGAGCCGGCAGGAAGTAGTTGATGAGGTCGATGCCTAGAAACAACAGCGAAAAGGTAGCGAGCCATCGTATGAACTTCCACTGGGTCTGAAACAGAATGAAATAGTGAAAATCAGTGGTAACGAACCCTTCCACCAAGTGACCTAAATTCCAAAGGGCAAAGCTTAGGAGTACGAATAAAGCGGCAACCAGGGTTGCGACGGTCGCGATCAGTCGTTTCCTCATGTAGCTGCGGCCATCCTTCACTCCGTATGCGACGCTCAATGCTTCCATCAAACTCATAAACCCCGACGATGCGCTCCAGAGGGTCGCCAGGAGCCCGATCGACAGGAAGCTCGCGTACCCATGCGACAGTTCCAGCATGCCGGTAAGAACCAAGCGTCGCGCCTGGCTGGGGAAATAAGCGGTCATCCAATCGGCAAAGGCATCCCAACGAGCCGACGTGGAGATCCACCCGAGAAGGGAAGCGAGCACCAGAAAAAATGGAAACAGCGACAAGACGAAATAAAACGATACTTGCGCCGCCAAGTCGACGCAGTCGTCCACGTTTACCCGATACCAAATCTTGCCGAGCAGAGACACGAGTTTTCCCGTTGGAGTCAATGCGGACGAGAAAAGCCCCCGGTCACACATCCCCCAAGCTAAAGACTCTCATGGTATTGGGAGTATGGCAGCCCAGCCATCCCGCGAACGCTGTAGGAGAGAGAGTTGAGGCGGTTACCAGGTCCGGGCGCGAGCGCATTCCCGCTGAACCAGTAAAGTGGATCGCGCCGGGAACCATGCGGTCCTCTCGCAGACCTAATGGAAGACGACGCCGCACTTTCTTGGGCGCGATTCTGTGATAGCGTCTCCCCGGCTAATGCGGAACCGACTTCGCTGAGGAGTTTCCATGCGTAACGCATCGCGTCGCGAGTTTCTGAAATCTTCGATCACCGTAGCGTGTGCCGCGGGTCTTGCCGGGGGCGGATTGGCTCGCGCCTCGTCGTCGCATTCGGCTGGCGCGCCGAATGCGACTCCGCTGCCTCCGCCGCTCGCTGTCAAGAAGGGCGTGGTATTCACGATGGCGCCCGAAAAGTTGAGTTACGCCGAGCGCTTCAAGATGATCCACCACGCGGGCTTTGAAGTCGTGCAGGTTCCTACCGAGCCTGACCAGGGGAAAGCCGAAGAGATCAAGAAAGCTGCGGACGGCGCGAACGTGCGCATCGACTCGGTTATGAACATGGATCATTGGAAGTATCCGCTTTCCTCCAGCGATCCGGTCGTGATCGAGACCAGCTTGGCGGGCATGCGCACGTCTTTGCACAACGCCAAGCTTTGGGGCGCGGACACGGTGCTGCTGGTTCCGGCGGTGGTCAACCCGCAAACCTCCTACCTTGACGCGTGGACGCGATCGCAGAAGCAAGTTCGCACGTTGCTGCCGCTGGCTGACGAATTCAAAGTCGTTATTGCCATGGAGGATGTGTGGAACAAATTCCTGTTGAGCCCGCCGGAGATGGTTAAGTATATCGATGAGTTTCAGAGTCCCTGGATCAAAGCGTGGTTCGACGTCGGGAACGTCATGCTCTACGGTTATCCGCAAGACTGGATTCGCACCCTCGACAAGCGCATCGCGAAAGTGCACTTGAAAGACTTCAAGCGCAAACAGGAGGGCTACGCCTGGGTGAATCTGGGTGACGGCGACGTCGATTGGTCCGCGGTGCGCGCGGCGTTCGCCGAGACCGGCTATTCGGGCAGCGTCATCGCCGAACTCCAGCCCGGCGACGAGGCGTATTTGCGCGACGTTAGCGCTCGCATCGATCGCCTGCTTCTCGGTTGATGAGGCGTCAGGTCTGGGCGTGTGGGGCGCAGGATCCTCCGCTCCCGGCGTTCACGCCAGGTTGAAACCGTGCCGTGACGAAGACCCGCGAAGACGAGGGCGCTACGTGTCCATTACGCGGTACCGGTGTTCGGGACCGACTTTCTCGACGGGTTGTTATCCATGGAGCGAACTTAGATGAACGAATCGCGGTTGCTTGAGGATATTCGGGGACAGGAACGGTCGCTCGCGAAGGTGCTGGCTTGGCAGGGCGGCGAGGGGCGCGGCGCTTTGGCGAAGGCGGCTGGGCTTTTGCGTGAGGCGCCGAAGATTGTGGTTACCGGGATGGGTGCTTCGCTGCACGCGGCGTTTCCTTTGCAGTATGAGCTCGCGGCGAAAGGATTTGATTGCGGGATTGTGGAGAGTGGGGAGTTGCTGCACTACCAGGAGCGGCTCTGTGCCGAGGCTGTGGTGGTGGTGGTTTCGCGGTCAGGGGAGTCGGTTGAGATTGTGAAGTTGTTGGGGCGCTTGAAGGGAGTGGCGTCGCACACGATTGGAGTCACGAATGAGGCTTCGAGTGCGCTTGGGCGCGGCGTGGATGTTGCGGTGATCGTGGGTAGCTTGGCGGATGAAATGGTTGCGGTGCAGAGCTATACGGGGACTGTGGCGGCGTTGCTGTTGCTCGCGGGGGCGGTTTCTGGGGAGTTTGAGACGCGGCACCAGGAGATGGCTGGGATTTTGCCTCGGATTTCTTCTCTGATTGCGGAGCAGCTTGAGCGGGTTCACGGGTGGGATGATTTTTTTCGGGTTGGATCGCCCATTTACCTGTTGGGACGCGGGCCTTCTTATGCTTCGGCGCTGGAAGGAGCTTTGTTGTTCAGCGAAACGGCTAAGGAGCCTGCGGTGGGATTGGCTGGCGGGAGTTTTCGGCATGGGCCAGTGGAGATTGTGGACGTGGGTTTTCGGGCTGTCGTGTTTGCGCCGGGAGGGCGGACTCGGGAGCTTAACTTGGGGCTTGCTCGGGATTTGGTGCGGTTTGGGGCGATGGTCCGTGTTGTGGGGCCTTCGGGTGACGATGGTGGCGGGTTATCGTTTGTTGAAGCGCCCGCCGTTCCTGAGTGGCTCGCGCCTTTGGCGGATATTGTTCCTGTGCAGTTGGCGGCTTTGCGGTTGGCTTACGTGAAGGGTTTGGAGATTGGGAAGTTTCGGCATGCGCCGCAGGTTACCCGGGATGAGATGAAATTCTAGGTGGGCCTTCACATCGACGGCCTGCGACTTCTACCTCAACCGGGGAGGGTCTTCGGTCGAGGTCCTTCGCTGCGCTCAGAATGACAACACACGGGGCCGGCCGAAGCGACAAACAGCGTCCAGAGAAGCAACCCGCATTGAACTCCAGGAAACAGCTCGCGGCGCTGCCGAGGACCTCAGCGAAATTCAAAATCCGCTACCCTTTCGGCACAAAACGCAAAACTGTGAGGCAACCTCGGGCAAAGCTCTCGGAGAAATCCAAGATGGCGAGTCAAGCTCGACTCTACAACGACGAAGACTCACCAGGTTTCTGGTCTTCGTTGCGGAATCCCGCCAGGAAAATGAACAAGACGATGGCGGAGCCGATCGCGGGGACCATCCAGATCGAGCGCCAGTTGTGGGTTAGAGCGCCGGTTGGAGTTGACGTCACGTAGAGGTCGACTACCCAACCGGAGAGGTAGGCGCCGAGGAACATGCCGATGCCGTAGGTGATAAAGGTGATCAGGCCTTGGGCAGCGGCGCGCAGGGCAGTGGGCGCTTTTTGGTCTACGTAGACCTGGCCGGTTACGAAGAAGAAGTCGTAGCAGATGCCGTGCAGGACAATGCCCAGGTAGAGCATCCAGACCAAGTCGGTGCTGTTGCCGAAGCCAAACATCAGGTAGCGCAGGACCCACGCCAGCATTCCCAGCGACAGCGTGTATTTCACGCCGAGGCGGCGGAAGAACCACGGCAACGTAACCATGAAAAGGAGTTCGGACATTTGGCCGCCGGTCATTTTGCCGGCCGCGTTTTGTACGCCAATTTCGTTCAGGAAAGGATTGGTGAAGGCGTAGTAAAACTGAAGCGGGATGCAGATCAGGAATGAGGCCAGGGCGAAGACCGAGAAGTTGCGGTCTTTGAAGAGGTGGAAGGCTTCGGCGGGGAAGATGTTGCTGAGCTTGAATCCGCCCGCCGAGGACCGCAGCGGGGGCGTGTGCGGTAGCGTAAGGCAATACAGCGCCATCAGGATCGACGCAGCGCCCGCCAACCGAATAGGGACGGCAGTTGGCTCAACGCGCAAGAAACCGATGAGCAAGCCGGCGGCGATCCAACCGGCAGTGCCTAGGACCCGAATGGAGCCGAAATCCTGTTTGGGATCTTTCATTTGGCGGAAGGCGAGGGAATTGGTGAGCGCCATGGTGGGCATGTAGCAGAGGGAATAGATCAGTAGGATGAGATACATGGGGACGAACGTCGTTTGCGTAGAGGCTACCCACAAGAGAACGCCGCCTACGCCGTGAAGGGCAAACAGGAGGCGCTGGGTGGCGAACCATTCGTCGGCCATCAAGCCCACCAAGAATGGCGAGAGGATGGCGCCTAACGCGGTCGTGCCAGCGGCCAGGCCGATTTCTTTTCCAGAGAAGTGAAGTTGCTGGCCGAGCCAGGTGCCTAGCGTGACGTACCAGACGCCCCAGATGAAATATTCGAAGAACATCATCACCGACAGCCGGATCCTCATCTGCAAAAGCATGCGATTGCCTCCTGTGGTGATTCGCCGTCGATACGATAGCGAAAAGGCGAAGCGGTGGGGGTGTTTACGTCCGGGCAAGCTGGGGCGCAGCGGTGCTGCTCCCCTACAAAGTATTTGTGATTCATCGTGGGCCAGTGTTTGCGATTGGTCATGGATGCGCGGCTTGGCGATGCGCGGGACCATTTAGCCAAAGCTCGATGGGTCTCTTCACGCCGGGAGGTGGTTGGAAGGGCATCGCGATCTTGCGGCCTTCTCCAGCGGAAGCGTAACCGGCGTAGAGAGTTTTCATCACGACGAGGCCGTCTTCGCCGGTGGACTGCGGGGTTTCTTTTCCGCGGACGCAGCGCGCGAAGTGGGTTAGCTCTTGCGGCGTGCCGTAATTCCAGAGTTCTTCGAAGACTGGGTAAGTCCAGCCCTTGGTGGTGGGGGCTTTTTCTACGGCGTAGCCGTAGCCGTTTTCGCTGTAAGTGGTTAGGGCGTTGCCCATGTGCAGATTCGCGTAGGTGGCGCCGGCTTCGCCGAAGACTTCGATGCGGTCGTCCATGCCGCCGCGGCGGGCCCAGCTATCTTCGATCAGCGCGGTAGCGCCGTTGGCGAATTCAAGGATGCAGAGGGAATCGTCTTCGGCTTTGGTTTTGTGCCCGTGGACGTGCGTGCCCATCTGGCAGTAGACCGAGGTGATTGCGGGGCGGCCGAGGAACCAGTAACAGAACGCGATGCCGTGGCAGCCGAGGTCCATGAAGGCGCCGCCGCCGGAGCGGTTCACGTCCCAGAACCAGTCGCTGTGGGGGCCGAAGTGCTTTTCGCTTTGTTTAACTAGATAGATTTTGCCGAAAGCGCCGGCGTCGGCCATTTCTTTGGCTTTCAGGTATTTTGGCGTGAAGAAGAGCTCTTCGCCGTACATCAGCAGGACGCCATGGCGCTTGGCGTCGGCAATCATTTCTTCGCCTTCCGCGATGGTCATGGCCAGCGGCTTTTCGCAGACAATGTGTTTGCCCGCGGCGGCAATGTCTCTGGTCATTTGCGCGTGGAGGCTGTTGGGGGCGCAGATGGTGACCATCTCGATGTCGCGCTCTTTCAGCATCTCGCGGTAGTCGGTGAAGACGCGCGGGACGTTGAATCTTTTGGCGAAAGCGGCGGCGTTACCCGGAGTCGGAGAGGCGACGGCTACTAGTTCTGCTTCGTGCGGCATGATTTGGAGGGAGGCGGCGTGGATATCCGCCTGAAATTGCGAGCCGATGATGCCGACCTTTACTTTACCTTCTGCCATGAGTTCCCCGGTGTGGTGTGAATGGAAGCTAGCGCTGCGAATCCGCAGTTGGGCCACCACGCTCCAACGTTAGGCAGTTGCGGGACCCTGGTCGTCGCAGCCGACAAATTCCTGCAGAATGCGGTTGCCTTTGTACTCAAGTTCGTCGTGAATGCCCATTTTTGTGGTGTAGTAGCCCTCAACGGTCATTCTCTTCAGTTCATGGAAAAAGCGAACTTCCGGAACGTCGGTTATGTGGTCGTTGTCGGAAAGCACGGTGAGGACGGCAATTCTTCCCTCTGGGTTGGCGTTGACGAAAGATTTTCCGTTGTAGTGCTGGCTCATCGAATCGATGAGGGGCAGGCATTCGCGCCAGAGTGCTTTCTTGTTGTCGTCGGTGCTTTCTCGGAGCGTTTTGTCGATGTAGTCGGCGACCTTTGCCGCTTTTGCACCGCCGGAGTGGTTGTCGGCGGGAAGGATGGTCTCGGACAGTTCCTCGACAAGGGTGTGCTGGCTGGGAGTAAAGAAGCGACCCGCGGACTTGGTCTCGGCGGGCTTTGCTGGCGGCGCGGGTGCCGGGGTTTCGCCCTGGCGAGGGTCGGCGAGCGCCGGTGCGGAGAGTGGTAATAACGACGCACCGAGAACCGTCGCGGAAGTCTTGAGCCACTGGCGGCGATCTTGTCTCAGATCAACGGGATCGTTTTTGGACATGGGGTCTCCTTAGATATTGCCTTTGCGGAGTTCGTCGGCGAGATAGTCGCAGGAACGCCAGCACAAAGACATGATGGTCCAGGTGGGATTCTGGCAGCTGGCGTTGACGAACGCGCTGCCGTCGACCACGAACAAGTTCTTGACGTCGTGAGACTGCTGGAATTGATTCAGGACCGAAGTCTTCGGATCGTTGCCCATGCGCGCGGTACCGAGTTCGTGGATGGACCAACCTTCGGTCAGGACGCGATCGCTGACACGGATGATCTCGAAGCCCGCGGCTTCGAACATTTCCTGGGCTGATTCCTTCATGTCCTGGGCCATCTTGTGTTCGTTGTCGCCAAACTTATAGTGAAAGCGCAACGCAGGGACGCCCCATTTGTCTTTCACGACGGGATCGAGGTCTACATAATTTTCGTAGCGCGCCAGAACCTCGCCGAAAGCGCCCATGCCGATATAGGCGCCCTGGTTCTTGCGGACTTCTTCTTTGAAGGAGGCACCGAAACCGTGTACGTCCGTGCCGCGGGGAAACATGGAACTGCCGGCGCCGCCTTCGAATCCGTAGCCGCGGATGAAGTTGGGGTTCTTCTCGGTGAGGTTGCGAAATCGAGGCAAGTAGAAGCCGCCGGGCCGGCCGTCGTCGAGTGTGGGCGGCTTGCCGACGAGATCCTTGGCGCGGCCGGTGACGCCTGGTCCCATAACGTGCTCGCAGAAATTGTGTCCGACGTGACCGCTGGAGTTGGCCAGCCCGTTTGGATAGAGCCGCGACTTGGACAGTAATAGCAGGCGAGCGGATTCAAGTGTGGAGGCTGCAACCACGACAACCTTGGCGCGGACGCTGTATTCCTTCTTGGTCTCGGAATCGATGAAGTGGACGCCGGTGGCTTTACCGGTTTGCGGATCGACGGTGACTTCGCGGACTACCGCGTTGGTGCGCAGCGTCAGGTTACCAGTATCGTTGGCCGGGTAGATCAGGCCGGTGGGCGAGTCGAAGGCGGCGTGAATGTCGCAGCCACCCTTACGCTCGCAGGCCCCGCGTCCATAACAGCGGCTGCGATATTTATTGTGCTTGAGACCGTCGGTGGTGACGCCGGCGCGATACTGGGTAACCACGCGGCCCATCTTCTGCAGGCCTTGCTTCAGCGTGACTTCAGCGCAGTTTAGTTTTGTGGGGCGCTGGAAATTGCTGTCGGGCAGCTGAGGCAGGTTCTCTTTTACGCCGGTGACGCCGAGATATAGGTCCACTTTGTCGTAGTAGGGAGAGATATCGCTGTAGCTGATCGGCCAGTTTTCGCCAAAGCCGTCGCGATCTTTGGCTTTGAAGTCGTAGTCGGAAAGACGCAGCGAGAGGCGTCCCCAAATATTGGTTTTTCCACCGAGACATCGCGCGCGAACCCAGGCGTAGTTTGTGCCGGTGAACGGATTCTCCCTTTCGTCGACAACGATGTTCTTCACGTAGTCGCTGTCGCCGATATAACTGCGCAGGTGCTTGGATTTCTCGAAGCCGGGACCATAAGGCGGCCTGCGGATGGTGTACTCGTTGAAAGTGAGAGAATGCTGGTCCGGCGGGAGCGCTCCGCGATTGGCGTTGTCGTACGGCCACTCCATCGAGCGAAGTTCGTTCTCGATGGGGAGTTTTTTGCCCGCTTCCAGCAGTAAGACTTTCAGGCCGTGGCTGGTGAGGACATGTACCGCCATCCCGCCGGCGGCGCCAGATCCGACCACCACTGCGTCATAGGTTCTCGTTAGGTCTGCTTCGGGATCGGCCATCTGGGAATCTCTCCTTGTACGGGACCTTGCACCGGCCAGAGCTCAAATAGCACTCGGGGCGCGACATTACGACGCAAGCGCGCTGCTCGCGGGTACTAGCCGAAAACAAGAGGTGCGACGGCATTGAACAATGGACGGGCTGCTTTGTCCAGCACAACCTGATCGTTGTCGCTCCAGTGTGGGCACTTATCACTTCGTGTTTAGCTCAATGCTTGCGAAGGCTTGCAACGAGATTCGTGTGAGATCTCGCCGAGACAGGGCACAGCAGCGCTGTGCGGCTACGGAAACACCTGGTAGCTATTCGCGATCGACAAGGAATCCTTGGGCCAGGATTCCGTCGGCCGTTACGCGGCATCAGGACGCAGCGCGAAGGTCGCGCGCGATTTTCACGAAGCTTAGAAACCTGCGCGCCAACTCGCGAATTTGCTCCGGCTGTCTCAACTGAATGGCGCCTCTGGGAATCAGTTCGCCGCCGATGCCCAGCGCTTCGGCGCCGGCCAGAATAAACCCGGAGGCGGTGCGCTGGTTCACGCCTCCAGCCGCGATCAACGGGATCTGTGGGAAGGGGCCCTTTAAGGCTTTGATGTAGGTGTCACCACCCATTTGAGCGCAGGGAAAAACTTTCACGAAATCCGACCCCGCTTTCCAAGCGGTAATGACTTCGGTGGGTGTCAGTGCCCCCGCCATCATCAACACGTTTTCCTTGCGCGCGAACTGCACGATCTCCAAATCGAGTCCCGGGCTGGTCAAAAACTTGGCACCGGCGCGCAGACAGAGCCGCGCGGTCTCGATATCGAGAACCGTACCTGCGCCCACGATGACGTGAGGAAGGTTATGGACCAGGTCGGAAATGACCTCGAGCGCACCGGGCACCGTCATGGTAATTTCCACGATTGGAATTCCAGCTTTGGCAATGGTCTCGGCGGCAAAGCGCGCGTCCTCAGCCGACGAGGTGCGCACGCCGGGCAGAATACCGACTTCATGAATCTTGTCGCGAACTTGCTCTTTGTTCATCGGGCTCGTCCTCTCGGCAAGGGCCATATCGGTCTCCGCGCCAGGTGGGCAGTTGCGTCGGCCATCCCGCAGCCATCCACGCCGGCTAGTGCCGCCGGGAGCTGGCGTCTCCAGCGCGCTGGCCCACTCTTGGCGATTGTTGTGGTGCCTCGTGCCAGTCCTTGGGTTCTGAGGTGTAAGCGGCCATAAGATATATCGAACGGGGGGGCAAAAGACAGAAAACTCCTCGACTCAGTTCGTGCTTCTAATGCAGAGTGCTCCCCTTACACAAACTGCCACGGAGACTACTGTGGCCGCGGAGAGGAGTGATATCCTGCTTTTGGCCAGGACAGGCTGTCACCGCCTGAGGTTGTCTCGTATTTCGCCGGCCCTATGACAAGCCCATCTCGATACAGGAGCGTTCTGGGGCGTCGCCCCTTTCGGCAACCTGCTTTGTTGGCGGTATTGCTGATGTGCGCGGTTTTCAGTGAGACCAGCCGCGGCACGGCCGCGCCGGTGCCGCGCTCGGCATCTTCGCAGATGCTAATGGGTTCGCGGTTTGCCATTGCGGATTTCGATGGCGATAGCCGGCCGGACCTCGCTACCGTGGAGATCGGGCAGATTGGTACTTCGCGCGCGCGTTATTGGATTGGGTTCCAGATGAGCGCCGGGCCTCAGCAGTTGATTGGCGTGACCGCGCCGGTAGGCGGACTGGAGATCGCTCTCCGCGACGTCAATGGCGACAAGAACCTTGACTTGATCGTCACCACCAGGTCGCTCGATCGTCCGGTAGTGATTCTGGTGAACGATGGGCACGGAAATTTCACGCTGACCGATCCAACCGCGTTTTCTGGTGTCTTTTTGAACGTCGAACAGGCCCGGGCGTTGCCAAATTCTGAGACCAAAGATGCAGCGGCCGCGATTATCGGCCGGGGCTGCGGCGATTGCGCGGTAGAGGATCGCGGTTGGGAGACGCGTGTCGCTCCGGAAGCGCGAGCCGTCGAAGTCCTTTGCAACCATGCTTTTCCACTGGGAATTTCTGTTCTCGGCCGAGCACCTCCGGCCGGCGATCATCGCGTTTAAACACGTCATTCACACACGCGTAAACTGAGGCGCTCGCGGCCATCGATATAGTTCCATCAACTGGCGGGGTCAATAAAGGTCAGGTTCGCTTGCTCCCGAGTAAACTGATCGTGCTAGATCTGGGCGCGTGGGAAAGCTGTTGAAGTTCAGCGACGCGCAGGAAAGGACATGGAGGTTTCATGAATTGGGTACCGAAGCGTCTGTGTATGGCGTCGATGGGGCTGGCTTTTTTGGTGCCGAGCGGTCTGGCGCAAAAAGCGCTGACCTGGCAGGAGGTTCGCGACAAATTCGAGGCCGCCAACCCATCGCTCCACGCCGGACAGATCGGCATAGATGAGTCTCGGGCTAGTGAGACGACGGCCTATCTACGCCCCAACCCGAACCTTGCGTTGCTGGCGGATCAGATCGACCCGTTTCCTGGCGGCCCAGACCACGGGGCTTTCGCCTTTGTGCTGCCCTCGGCCACGCTCACTTATCTGCACGAGCGGCAGCACAAGCGTGAGCTTCGGCTGGACAGCGCGAAGGAAGCGACCGGAATCACCATCTCGAACCAGGCGGACCTGGAACGGACGCTTTTGTTCAACCTGCGGAGCGCTTTCGTACAGACGCTTCAGGAAAAGGCGGTACTTGACCTGGCCAAGGAAAATCTCTCGTACTACGACCATGTGCTGAGTGTGAATCGCGACCGCTACAACGCTGGTGCGATCGCTCAGGTGGACCTGGACCGTCTGGAGCTTCAGCGCGTTCAGTACGAATCGGACTTGCAAACCGCCGAGGTTGGCTTGCGAACCGCGAAAATTCAGATGCTCGCGCTCTTGAACGACCGCACTCCGGTCGAGCAATTCGATGTCACCGGGCTATTCGATTTCTCCCTGGACATGGCGTCGCTGGACAGCGTGCGGCAAATTGCCCTGGACACTCGCCCGGATTTACGCGCAGCTTTGCAATCGGTGGACAAAGCCAAGACCGATCACCGGCTGGCGATCGCCATGGGATCGACGGACCCGACGTTCGGCGTCGACGTTGGCCGCAATCCTCCGATCGATCAATACATCGGGGTCAGCGTCAGCATTCCGCTGCGGATTTTTGATCGCAATCAGGGCGAAAAGCTGCGCACCCAATTGGACATCGATCGCAACCAGAGGCTGATGGAAGCTACGCGAGCGCAAGTTTTCAGCGACGTGGATTCCGCATACGCCACCTTGGCGAGTACGGTGGCGTTGCTGCAACCCTACAAGGACCACTATCTGCAGCAGGCCTCGCGAGTGCGGGACACGATTTCTTTTTCGTACGAGCATGGCGCAGCTTCACTGCTCGATTTCCTGGGGGCGCAATCGGACTACCGCGGTGTGCAGGTCAACTATCTAAACTTGATTGGCGCGTATCTGGATGCCGCGGGTCAATTAAATCTTGCGGTGGGACGAGAGGTCATTCCATGAGACGCCTGGGGCTTGAAAATACAGCGCTGGCCCTCGTTCTAGTTCTATGTTTTGCGGGTTGCAGCGAAACCAAAAGCGATCCGAAAGCAGAAGCGCCGCCACAAACCAAGGTGGAGCACGAAGAAGACGTGAATATCGTGCTGACCGACCATCCGGAACAATTTCCGCTGGCGACGGCGGTCGAGCACACCTCGGCATCACAGCTGGTGACCACCGGTGCGGTTACCCCGGACATTGCGAGGACGGTCCCGGTTGTTTCGCTCGCTACGGGAAGAGTCGTAGAGATTCGAGCCCGCCTCGGCGATACCGTGCAAAAGGGACAGCTCCTGCTTCGTGTACAAAGCTCGGATATCTCCGGCGCATTCTCCGACTATCGCAAGGCTGTTGCCGATGAGCAGCTAGCCCGGACGCAGCTGGAACGTTCGAAGTTGCTTTATGGCAAAGGCGCCATCTCGCTGAATGATTTGGAGGTTTCCCAAGATGCGGAGGAAAAGGCCAAAGTTGACGTCGAGAACACCACCGAGCATCTGCGCGTGTTGGGAGCAGACGTAAACCACCCCGCGGCGATTGTCGATATCGTTGCGCCAATCTCGGGAGTGATCACCGACCAGCAAGTAACGAATGCCGCCGGGGTGCAGGGTCTGAGTTCTCCCAATCCGTTCACAATTTCGGACCTTACCAGCGTGTGGATCGTGTGCGACGTGTATGAAAACGATCTCGCGAACGTCCATGTCGGCGAGACGGCCGAAATTCGCATGAGCGCCTACCCGGACAAAGTCCTCACCGGGCGGATAAGCAACGTTGGCCCGATCCTCGATCCGACCATCCGCACCGCGAAAGTGCGCATCGAGGTGCACAATCCGGGAATTCTGCGCATCGGCATGTTCGTGAGCGCCATCTTCCACGGACAAAAGAAGGAGTCACACGCGGCGGTACCAGCTTCGGCGATTCTTCATCTGCACGATCGAGACTGGGTATATGTTCCCGCGGGGGACAAGAAATTTCGCCGCGTCGAAGTCGTGGCGGGATCCTTACTGCCGGACAACACGCAAGAGATTCTGTCAGGCATAAAAGCGGGACAACAGCTGGTCAGTAACGCCCTCGTGCTGCAAAACACGGTGGAGCAATAAGTGCGCGATTTTCTTGAGCACGCAAGGACTGGCCGTTGATGCGCAAAGCTATCGACCTGGCCCTGAACAGCAAATTCATGGTAATCGCCGTGGGCCTGCTGCTGCTGGTATGGGGAGCGATTTCCTTTCATAACCTGCCGGTGGAAGCGTATCCGGACGTCGCGAACAACTACGTGCAGATCATCACGCAGTGGCCAGGGCGCGCGGCGGAAGAAGTCGAACAGCAAGTTACGATCCCCATCGAAGTGCAAATGAATGGAATACCGCACCTGGAGCATCTCCGCTCGGCGTCGCTATTTGGACTTTCCAGTGTGATGCTGATCTTCGACGACAATTCGGAGAATGACTGGAACCGGCAAAAGGTGCTGGAGCGTCTTTCCCAGGTCAACCTGCCGAACAATTTGCAGCCGCAGATGGGAGCGGACTGGAGTCCGGTAGGACAGATTTTCTGGTACACGTTGCGCAGTAGCAACCCGAAATACGACTTGATGGATTTGAAATCCATCGAAGACTGGACCCTCGAGAAGCAATTCAAGTCGGTGCCGAACGTTGTGGATGTGTCGAGCTTTGGCGGGACGACCCGGGAATATCAAGTGCGGCTCGATCCCGGGAAACTTGTGGCCTACGGGCTGAACATCGCGCAAGTGGAGCAACAACTTGCAAACAATAACGTGAACGCGGGCGGCAGCTTTGTGGAAGCGGGCCTCCAGCAGATCAACGTGCGCGCCGTCGGACTGTTCACGGATGTGGACGATATCGCCCAGACGGTCATCAAGACGCAGAACGGCACGCCGATCCGGGTGGGGAACATCGCGACGGTAACGCAAGCGCCGAAGATCCGGCTGGGACAGATTGGGAAAGCCATTCACCGGCTGGATGGCGAGGTGCTCGACGATCGCGACGTGGTCGAGGGTATCGTGCTGCTGCGTAAGGGCGCGAACGCGGACGAGACGCTGGTGGCGATCCACAACAAGGTGAAGGAGCTGAACGAAAAGATTCTGCCGCCGGGCGTAAAGATCGTAGCGTTTCTGGATCGCAGCGATCTGCTGCATCTGACCACGCACACGGTAATGCACAATTTGACGGAAGGCGTGCTGCTGGTATCGGTGATCTTGTTTTTCTTTCTGGGAAATTTCCGCGGTGCGCTGATCGTCGCGCTGACCATTCCTTTCTCGCTGTTGTTCGCGTCGATTTGCCTCGACCTTAACAAGATCCCGGCGAACCTGTTGTCCTTGGGCGCTTTGGACTTCGGCATGGTGGTCGATGGCACCGTGGTGATCATCGAAAATATCGTTCGCCATTTTGGCTTGCCTGCGAGCGCGCATAAGACGCCTCTGGAGACGATTCGCGACGCGGTGATGGAAGTGCTGCGGCCGGTCTTTTATGCGCGGGCCATCATCATCACCGCCTATCTGCCGATTTTCACGCTGCAAAGCGTTGAAGGGCGCTTGTTTAAGCCCATGGCGTGGACGGTTTCGTTCGCGCTGCTGGGCGCGCTGGTTTTCTGCATCTTGATCGCGCCGGTTCTGGCGCTGCTGCTGTTCAGCCACGGTGTGAAGGAATGGCGCAACCCGGTAATGGAGTTTCTCCGGGAGCGGTACCAGCATGCGCTCAAGTGGGCGATCGAACACCGAATCGTGACGGTGGGCGCAGGAGCAGCGGCTTTCGCGATCGCTGTATTTTTGATGCTCAGCGGTGTGATCGGCTCGGAGTTTTTGCCGCACCTGGACGAGGGCGCGATTTGGGTGCGCGGGACGCTGGCTCCAAGCACCGGCCCGACCGAAGGAACGCGAATCATGAATCAGGCTCGCGTCGTTCTGGCCTCCTTTCCGGAAGTGACCCAGGTGGTTTCCCAGGTCGGGCGTCCCGATGACGGGACCGACGCCACAGGATTTTTCAACACCGAATATTTCGTGGACCTGAAGCCTAAAAAGAATTGGCGGCCGGTGTTTGGAGAGGACAAGGAGGAATTGATCTCCGCGATGGATCGTGAGCTGGAGAAGACTCCCGGCGTGCTTTGGAATTTCTCTCAGCCAATATCGGACAACATGGAGGAGGCGGTCAGCGGAGTAAAGGGCGAACTGGCGATCAAATTGTACGGAGACGACCTTAAGGTTCTCGAGGAAAAAGGCGACGAGATCGTCAACGTGATGCGGCACGTGTCCGGCATCGAAGATTTGGGATTGTTTCGGGTTCTGGGACAGCCGAACCTGAACATAACCGTGGACCGGCAGCAGGCCGCGCGGCACGGTATCAATGTTTCGGACGTGCAAGATGCCGTGGAGACCGCCATCGGCGGCAAAGCGGTGAGCCAGGTTTTGCAGGGCGAGCAGCGCTACGACCTAGTGGCTCGGTATCAAGCGCCGTATCGCGACACGAAGGAAGCGATCGAAAACATTCGATTGGTGTCGCCCACCGGAGAGCGCGTCGCGCTGGCGCAGTTGGCGAAAATCGGAGTGCAAGATGGCGCGTCGGAGATTTATCGCGAAGAGAATTCGCGTTATGTGGCGATCAAGTACAGCGTGCGGGGCCGCGATCTCGGCAGCGCCGTGGAAGAAGCGATGAAACTTGTCGGCGCCCAAGTGAAGCTTCCGGTCGGCTATCACATCGATTGGGCGGGCGAATACGAGAGCCAGAAGAGATCTCAGAAGCGATTGGCCATCGTAGTGCCGATCACGCTGTTGGTAATTTTCATCATTCTTTATACGATGTTCGCATCCGCGAAATGGGCGGTCTTGATCCTCGCCAACGTCGCGATTGCGCCCATCGGAGGGCTGCTGGCGCTTTTACTGACCGGCACACACCTTAGCGTCTCCTCCGGCGTGGGTTTTCTTGCGCTGTTCGGCGTGTCGGTGGAAACTGGCGTGATCATGCTGGAGTACATTAACCAGCTGCGTGCTGCCGGCCACACCATCGAATCCGCGGCGATTGGCGGGGCGGTGCTTCGCTTGCGGCCCATCATGATGACGATGCTGGTCGCCACGTTGGGGTTACTGCCCGCTGCTCTTTCCCGCGGCATCGGTTCGGACTCGCAACGTCCTTTCGCGATCGTCATCGTGGGAGGGTTGATTGGGGCTCTCTTGCTGAGTATTTTTTTGCTGCCGACCTTGTATGTATGGGTTGCGCGAGACGGCGACAAACTGCCGGAAGCAGAACCGGATTTCGGAGAGAGCATCTAGCAAGCCGGTGGGGTTCGGTGAATACCGAATCTGCCAAAAGGCGCGCCGTCTTTCTTACCAGTTCCATGAGCGCGGCCAGAATGTAACTTCGACGGATGACGTCCAATCGGTTTGGGCACTGGACGCAAGAATGGGTGCGAGCCACTTTTCGTATTGCACCAAAGCGGACACGCTCACGTCGTGACGAATCCACCAGTCGACCTTAACCGAGCCGTCGTTTAGTGTTTCACCGCCGGGAATGAAGTCGCTGGCGACCTTCGCATGCCGGTATCCGAATTGAACGGAATTCCGAGGGCTAAACCAATACGTACTCTGCGCTCGTAGTCCCTGCCCTTGCCTGCCGATCCAGCTTCCTATGAGGTTGCCGTCGTTGGTGTACAGGTCGTGATAAAACTGCTCCCAGTAGACGAATTCTCCGCCGATCGGCCGGGGGTCCGCCGCGGGCGTGTTGGTATACGCCCCTTCCACTCGGAGATCCAGTTTTGGCACACCCGGCAGCCGCGGCAGGTAAATCCCAGAGTTGACCGCCGCGCGCCTTGGCGCATCCAGCGGTGACGGGTCATCCGCCGAAAGTGCTTCGGCGTACACCGTCAGCCAGTTACGCACGTAGGGAACCTTATAGTTGAAGTCGAATCCTCCGGTGCGCTTGCCCGGATTCTGTGAAGCGCTGTATCCCACCGACGACGAAAAGCTGAAATAACTGTTGAAGATGGCCCCGGCAGTCAGCGCGCGTCCTACGCCGCCAAATTCCGTAGTGCGTGAGAAACCCAGCTCCAGATTGTCTGTGGGCTTAAAACTGACTTTTTCCCCGTGAATCATGGGGCGCGGAGGATACGCATTCCCCGAAAGTTGCCCGAAAAACAGGTCCAACTTCATGGGCCCCAGCCAACGAAAAATCCATGGGAGCCGGAAGGGCGCAATCCTGCTGGCGCGAGCCATGTAGATAGGCGCGGCGTTGTCGCTGAATAGCAGCGCACTGTCATCACCGGGTCCCCACCATAGACTTTGCTTGCCGAACGCCAGGTCCCAGTTGGCGACATTGGCGGAGACATAGGTATCGAGAAGCCGGAACTGATTGGTGGTCGGAACAGGCGTCGCGGGCAACAGGGGGTTGTTGTCGGCGGCGGCGATTGCCTCGCGAACGGGAAGGGAATAGGCGGGCGCCGCCGGGGCATATTGATACTCTCCCCGGACGTAGACTGTAAAGCGGCTTGCGGTGGCGTATCCGGAAAAACCGTCCCAACTATTGAATCCTTCTTGGTACGGGCGGCCATAGTTGTTGATGATGGTCTGGCCGAAGTGATAGCTGTCGTTCAAGGGCATGCCGTCGATGCCGGTGAGGTTCGCGTAGACCGATTCGAGCCGAATCACGCGATTCTGGCCGCCAGCGAGTGCGTCCATTTCCGCCCTGAATTCCTTTTTTAGTTCATGCTGCAAGCGGGCCGCTTCGCTCGAGGCGGCATGGCCCGAGTCGATTTCTCGCCCCGCTCTCTGGACGAAACGCGCGCACTCCATTCGAGTCCAGGGCCGCATCCCGAGGAATTCGGCATGAATGTAGCCAAGGGCGGCCAGTCGCTCGATTGCGGAATAGATCCAACTATCGAGCTCCACATAAGGAGAACCGGCGGACTTTGTCTTCACGAGAGAATCGTCTGGAATACTGGCGGGGGTATTCTTGCTGGAGCTGTTGGCCTGAGAGGTATCGCCGCTTTGCTGGGCCCAGACGGGAAGAATACTCAAGGCAACACCGAAAGACGCACCAAGCAAACGAGGAATTAAGTTACGCAACTGGAAGTTCTCCTGGCGCATCGACCAAAAATAGCCTCCGAGAACGCACTCAAGCGGTCGACGTTTTTCACGGCAAAAGGGCACATCTTGTGACAAGCACACGCGAACAACAGTAGGATGCCAACTCCGCTGAAACAGCTTCCTGGCCGAATCAAATGATGCGAAGGGCGAGAAAGCTTGGCGTAGGCCCCGCGCGAAGGGAAGGCTATTCGAGCGAAATCGGCGATGCGGCTGACGGGGGCGGGCGCGGCTGCGCGGGCCCAGGATGTAAGGAGAGAGTGTTATCATGCGGGCTAAGAGTGCCCGTGAAAACCGCGAAGCGGAACGACGTTTACTAGCAGATGGACATGAAGATGTTCATAAACGCTCGGGCAAAGGAAAAACCGTGTTGCCAGCTCTGCGGCTGATTGTGCTGATCCTCGCGGCTGGGCCGTTGGTGTACTACGTTCTTTCGCTGTACTGCATTGTCGATTATTTCCGGACGCTACGTAGACTTCCGGCGCGGGGCGATGCTGTTCTGCCTCCGGCAAGCATCCTGAAGCCGGTTCGCGGAGTGGATCGGGACGCGTATGAAAACTTCGCGAGTTTTTGCCGGCTGGAGTATCCGGAATACGAGATGATCTTCGCGGTGGCCGACTTGACGGATCCGGCCATCCCGGTGATAGAGAGACTCCGGCGCGATTTTCCCGAGCGGCAGATCCGCCTGGTGACTTCCGTGGAGCGGCTCGGGGAGAACAACAAAATTAACAGTTTTTGCCGGCTGGTAAAGGAAGCCAAGTACGATTTGCTGGTGATGACCGACAGCGACGTACGCGTGGGCCGCGACTACCTGCGCGAAGTGGCAGGACCGTTCGCGGACCCCGCCGTGGGAGGGGTGACTTCGTTTTATCGCTGTGCGGGCGGGGGTACATTTGCTGCAGACCTGGATATGCTGGGGATGTGCATGGACTCGGTGCCCAGCGCCCTGGTCGCCCGGAAACTCGAAGGGAAAGTGCAATTCGCGTTCGGTTGGACGATGGCGACGACGAAGAAACATCTGGCGGAAATCGGCGGTTGGGAAGCGATGGTGAACTATAACTCCGATGATTTCGAACTGGGAAACCGTATCGCCCGCCAAGGATATCGGGTCGAATTGATGCGCGAGCCCGTGTGGATGGTTTTTCCCGAAGAGAGTCTCAGAGAGTTTTTGACTCACGAGCTGCGTTGGTCGATTGGGTTGCGCAATGTTAGGCCAGCGGGTTACGTCGGGATGATCGTCACGCATGGTCTGCCGTGGGCGTTGCTAGCGGCAGTTGTCGCTGGAATTGCGGGATGGCCAGGGGTCGCGGCGTTTTATCTGGCGGCGTATCTGGTGTTGCGCTTGAGCGTCGCCTGGGCTGCCGGACGCTGGATCGTGGGCGACGAGATGGTCACACCGAGACTTTGGCTGGTGCCGTTGCGAGATGCGATCAGCGCCGCGGTTTGGTTGGTTGGATTCTTTTCCGATAAGATTAAGTGGCGCGGTCTGGAGTACCGCGTAAAGAAACGGCTGCTCGTGCCGATATCGAGCGGGAAGCATCCAAATTGATGGTGCAGAGACTCGGGGATGTGCTGAGAGTGCACTCACGCTGAATGGATTTCTGCCATAATTTCAACTTCATGTTTAGCACGCCTGCTTTTTATGCCGGCGGTATCCCCAGTTTGGGCGAAACTTCGTATGGCATCTAGATCGAGAAGCTAGAAGCTTCGAAAAACCTCTACCGTTGGAAAGGTGCCTCGCATTGTGCGGGATAGCGGGATTCACACATAAGAATTCGATGCCGTCCCGGGAAATGATTCAGGATATGGTGGCGACTCTCTTCCATCGTGGTCCTGACCAGCAGGGCATCTTCTCCTCGAATCTGTTTTCCCTCGGGGCCGCGCGCCTGAAAATCATCGATCTTGAATGTGGAAATCAACCCATTCTTGAGAATGGCGGGGAATGCGGAATTGTCTTCAACGGTGAAATCTACAATCACCTCGAATTGAGGGCGGAGCTTGAGAAATTAGGGCACCGATTTATCTCGCATTCGGATACCGAAACGGTCCTGAAGGCATTTTTGCAATGGGATATGGCGTGTTTCGCTCGCCTTCGGGGTATGTTCGCGCTCGCCGTATGGAACGTACCTCAGAAACGCATTGTTCTAGCCCGCGACCGAATGGGAATCAAGCCGCTCTATTTCGCACAGAAGGGCGAGGATCTATATTTTGGTTCTGAACTTAAAGCCATTTTTGTCCATCCCGAAATCGAGCGAACCTTAAGTCGTGAAGCGCTCGATTGTTACCTCTCGCTGAACTACATCCCGTGTCCTTGGACGCTGATCGATGGCATTCGAAAAGTTCCACCAGGCTACTGGATGGAATGGCGCGACGGTGAAACTAGAACGGCAAGCTATTGGCAACTGCCGTACGGGAAAATCCGCCAAGTATCGCTAGAAAATGCCAAGGAGGAACTAGACGCGCTTCTGGCGGAATCCATTCGAGAACACCTGCTGTCGGATGTGCCCTTGGGGGTCTGGCTCAGCGGTGGAATCGACTCCACTTCGATTTTGCACTACGCCGCAAAGGCCAGTTCTTCCCGGTTGAAATCGTTTTCCATTTCTTTCAAGGGGCGCAGCTTCGACGAATCGTCCTCCATCCTGAGGGTCGTGCAGGAGTATGGTACGGACCACGACGAATTGGATTTGAATCCCTCCATGGATCTTCGAGGCGCGATTGAAGAGTTTGCGTACTATTCCGATGAACCAAGCGCGGATGCCGGAGCGTTACCCGTCTGGTTTTTATCGAAGCTTTGCAAGAAAAAGACGACCGTGGCCCTGAGCGGCGAAGGCGCGGATGAGCTTTTTGGCGGATATTTGACCTATCGTGCCAACCGAATTGCCCGGCAGCTACGCAGGCTTCCGCGCCTGGCACTACGAACGGGCCTCTCAACAATGCGGTTCTGGCCGGTTTCCGACGAAAAAATTGGGTTCGAGTACAAAGTGAGGCGCCTGCTGGAAGGATCGCTCATGTCGCCGGAGCGCGCGCACGTCTATTGGAACGGAACGTCGGCAGACGACGATATAAGCGCACTGCTCTACGAGCCGCTGCCGAGGACACTCGACCAGATTCTCGGTCAGATGGCGTATCTAGCGCCCGTCGATGACGATCTGGCTCCGTTCCTTTGGCTGGACCAGAAATATTACCTTGCAGACGACATCCTGACCAAAAGCGATCGCATGAGTATGGCTCATTCTGTGGAAGTCCGGCCGCCGTTCCTCGATCATCGGATCGTGGAATTCGCGGCGACCCTGCCCGCCGAGCTCAAGGTCCGGGGTTCACGGCAAAAGGTTGTGCTGCGCGAATTAATGAAAGGCAAGCTGCCTCCGGCGATGCTCAAGCGAAAAAAGATCGGCTTTGATATCCCGGCGCACGAATGGCTTCGCGGGCCTCTGCGCGGATTGCTGGAAGATTCCTTTGCATTTGGGTTGTCGGAATACGGACAACTGTTCCGGCGAGATGGCCTTGAACTTCTCAAGAAACGCCACCTTCAGCGGGAAATTAATGTTGGATATCACCTCTGGGGTCTGCTCATATTATTCTTGTGGATGAAAAGATGGCAAGTCAAAATCTAGCCCCTTCCGGGGAAATGAACCGTCTTTTCGATCGCCGCTGGTTCTTACTCTTTCTCGTTTGTTTATTCGCAACCTCGATCTATCTGGGTTGTGTGCTCTCGCCGCCTTCCCTTATGGACGATGTGGACGCCGTGCAGGCGCAGATCGCGAGAACCATGCTCGCAAGCGGCGACTGGGTGACCGCACGACTGGATGGGGTTCTTTACCTGGAAAAGGCGCCGTTGATTTATTGGTTGATCGCGATCTGCTACAAGATTTTTGGCGTTGCCGATTGGGTCGCCCGGCTGCCGGTGGCGCTCGCCTCGATCGCTCTCGCGCTTCTGTCATCGCTTTTCGGCATGTGGGCCTTCGGAAAACGAACAGGTTTCTACGTAGGATTGTGCATGTCCACGTGCGTCGGATTGTTCCTGTTCACGCGCATCCAGATCCCTGACGTGATGCTCACGTTCACCATCACCCTTGCCTTATGGGCATTCCTGCGTGCCTTGGATGAAAAGGAGGAACAGCCGCGAATGTGGGCGGCCATTGTTGCCGCAAGTCTAGGCGTTGGGCTCTTGCTTAAGAGTCTGGTTGGCATTGTGTTCCCGATCGCGGCGGCCCTGATCTACCTTTACGTTTCCAAACAATTATTTTCCCGCAGGACGTGGCAGCGGCTTCGGCCCGTAAGCGGTTTTCTAATCGTGCTGCTTATCGCCGCCCCTTGGCATGTGTTGGCCACGCTGCGGAACCCGCCCTATTTTGCCTTGACCCTAAAGAGCGGTCCTGGTCTGTACCACGGATTCTTGTGGTTCTATTTTATAAATGAGCAGCTCTTGCGGTTTCTCAACCTACGATATCCACGCGACTACAATACGGTTCCGCGGCTGTACTTCTGGGCGTTTCATCTCCTTTGGCTCTTTCCCTGGAGTGTGTACTTGCCAGCGATCAAGCAGCTGCGCTTTAAACCTGCCGATCGCGCCGGCCAGGCCAGACTTTTGGCGCTCTGCTGGACCGGTTTCATTCTCGTCTTCTTCACGTTTTCAACGACTCAGGAATACTATTCGATGCCGTGCTATCCGGCGTTCGCGCTGCTGCTCGGCTCCGCAATGGCTGCGGGAGGGAAGTGGATCAATCGAGGAACACGCCTTCTGGGAGCAATCAGCGCCCTCGCTGCGCTGACCGCTTTCAGCATCGCTGTCGCCGTGCACAGACTGCCCACTCCTGGCGATATTTCCTCTGCGCTATCGCATCATCCTTCTGCTTACACCCTGTCGCTCGGGCACATGTTGGATCTCACCTTCGACTCCTTTGCCTATCTCCGGTTGCCGCTTTGTGTAGCAGGAGCGGCATTTTTGCTGGGTGCCGCTGGTAATCTGCGGTGGTCAGGTATGCGAGCTTTTTTGGCCTCGGCCTTGATGATGGTAGTGTTTTTTCATGCAGCCCGGCTGGCGCTCGTTGTTTTCGATCCTTACCTCTCTTCTCGTCCGCTCGCGAATGCCTATCTTTCGGCGCCTCCGGGGAAACTCATCGTTGACCACCACTACTACACGTTCTCTTCCGTCATTTTCTACACGGATCAAGACCCCTTGCTCTTGAATGGCAAGTTCAATAATCTGGAATATGGAGGGGCTGCGCCGGGGGCTCCGCCGGTTTTTCTGAACGATTCTGAGTTCAAGGATTTGTGGACAAGCGCCAATAAATACTACTTGGTTGCGTCCGCGAAAGGTTTGGATCGCATCGAACATCTTGTGGGCAGTGAGCAATTCAAGACCGTTTCAAGCAGCGGGGGGAAATTCCTGTTAACCAATGTAGCGTCTCAGAGCTCTTCCAGCGGCCTGGCTGCGACCATGCAGCCCGTCACCCCCACTCGCTCGTCAACAGGAAACGATGCCCCCCACTGACGCCTTGCCGAAGCCTGCCACAAATTCTCGGCGTGACACCCTGCGAAAGAGCGCTTTTCTCCTCCTGCGGCTGGCCATCGGGGTGGCGATTCTTGTTTATCTGGCGAAATCAGGCCAGATCAATGTTTCCTCTCTAACCCGCATTTTTGCCGTCTGGCCGGTAACCGTTGCGGCGTTTGGCTTCTTGCTTTTCGACATTTTCATGATGTCGGTTCGAGCCTCCCTGTTGTTCCGTAGTGCGCGACTAAGCCTCTCTCTGGGCAATTCCATACAACTAAACCTGATCGGATTTCTTTTCTCCACGTTTCTTCCCGGAGCGGCGGGTGGGGATATTGCCAAACTTGTTTATGCAACACGCGAGAATCACGGAAGGCGTGCGGAAGTCGCAACCGTTCTGATCGTGGACCGGCTTGTCGGATTACTTTCACTTGTACTGCTTCCTCTCTTGTTTGCCCCCTTTTTTCTGGATTTCCTGCGCTCCGTTTCCGTACTGAGGCGCCTCCTTTATCTCGATGCTTTGCTGGCAGGATCGATGATCGCCGGCACGGCGCTGTTCCTGTTTTTTTTGCCGGCGCGTTCGTGGGTCCCTTCTTTATTGGCCAGATGGCCTAGGATTAAGAACCTTGCGCTTCGCGTCCTTGACGCCATGGCGGTGCACGGTAAAGCTCAAGGGACGTTGCTCTTTGCACTGCTTTTGTCGATTCTGGCGAATATGGCCCTTATCGCGGTGACGGCGCTCGCCTTATATGTCGTCAATCCAGGGTCTTTCTCAATGCGACTTGCATTGGTGGCGCCGATAGGGCATTTGGTGAACAGCATTCCTTTAACTCCTGGGGGCATCGGCGTGGGAGAGACCGCGTTTAATGCCCTCTTTCAATTGACCGGGATCAGCGGAGGAGCGGAGGCCTTACTGTGCGTTCGCGTGTGGAATGTTCTTGTGGGACTCTTGGGCCTACTGGTATACCTATTTGGTTTAGGTCGAATCGTCCATCCCTATGAAGGTGACTCTGGGGAAGGAGATGCGCCTATGGCTGTGCAGACTCGACAAATGGATCTGACGACGGCTTTTATCGATTCTCCGGATAGAAACTAGTCCGTGCCAACAGATTCCAGGTGCACTGGAACTCAATTCGCCCTCGCCGGGAATTGAAGGCAGGAAAACAACTCCCGAGGAAACGGCGAGACGGGACTTTACCATAGGGGAAGTCATGAAAATTATCGTATTGGGCGGGGACGGGTATTGTGGCTGGGCAACCGCGCTTTATCTTTCGGCCAAAGGTCATTCCGTAACTATTGTGGATAACTTTGTGCGACGTCAATGGGACCACGAATTGGGTGCCCAGACTCTCACACCTATCCTTCCGCTAAGCGATCGGCTTCGGGCGTGGACTCGCCTGACGGGCAAAGTCATCGATCTTTTTGTAGGAGATGTCACGGATTACGACTTTTTACTCTCCACGGTCAAGCAGGTTGAACCGGAGACGATTATTCACTTTGCCGAGCAGCGCTCGGCTCCCTACTCGATGATTGATCGAAAGCACGCTGTTTTCACTCAGGTGAACAATGTCGTAGGGACTTTGAACGTCCTGTTCGCAATTCGGGAAGTGCAACCGGATTGTCACCTGATTAAACTCGGCACGATGGGAGAATACGGCACACCCAACATCGACATCGAAGAAGGCTACATCAATATCGAACACAACGGGCGCACCGACGTTTTGCCTTTTCCCAAGCAGCCGGGTTCCTTTTACCATCTCTCCAAAGTGCACGACAGCCACAACATGATGTTTGCGTCCAAGATCTGGCAGCTGCGCACTACAGACCTTAATCAGGGTGTGGTCTACGGCACTACGACCGACGAAGTGGGATTAGACGAAGCGTTGATCAATCGGCTCGACTATGACGAAGTATTCGGCACGGTTCTGAATCGCTTTTGCGTACAAGCGGCCATCGGCGAACCCCTAACGGTCTACGGAAAGGGCGGCCAGACGCGGGGTTTTCTGGATATCCGGGACACCGTGCGGTGCGTCGAACTGGCGTGTCTCAGCCCAGCGGCGAAAGGAGAATGCCGCGTCTACAATCAGTTCACGGAACAATTCTCCGTTTTGGATATCGCGCTGAAGGTGCAGGAAGCAGGGAAGTACCTTGGGATGAAGGTCGATATCGACCACATCCCGGACCCGCGGGTGGAGGCCGAACAGCACTATTACAACGCGAAGCATTCCAAGCTGCTAGATCTGGGCCTACAGCCGCGCTATCTGTCGGAATCTCTCCTTGATTCCATTATGAACATTGCCCTGAAGTATCGAGACCGTGTTGACCCCACGATTATGCTGCCTCAAGTCAATTGGCGCGAACCACGCAATGACCGCCGGACGCAAACAAATATCGCCGCTGGGGTATCTGTCGGAGCCGCCCAGGCATTCGGCGTGGGGAACAGTGAGAGGAAGAAACGTTGAGAAAGCTTTGGACCAAACAGTGATGGTCGATACTCTAAGAATCGCTCTTCGCAGAGGAATCCGGAACAAGAGCGTCCACGCCGGCAACGAATTGACCGTTCCGAAGTTGGTAATCGACGCCACGCCAGCGGATAGATGTCCGTGTGAAACTTACCAGCCAGATTAGAAATGCCATGGCGTCCCAAACGGGAATCAACGGCATTTTCGCCCAAAGGCCTGCGTGTTTCAGTCCGTGGATTCCGATAAGCCACGTCGTGACAAAGCGAAAGATCAAATACAAACCCCAATAAGACGCAACCACACTGGCGGTGGGGTGAATCAAAACGGCGAGCGTCGTCCATGGAAGCCCCCAGGTAAACAGCAGACCAAAGTGTCCCCACGGCCGCATGGCTCTCATTACCGTCATCCAGCGCAAGCGCTTTGCGAGAAGCTCACCGAATCCTTGAAAATCGGGAACTGTCTCGACGGTGTACGGCAAAAGCCTCACCTCGACGCCCTGTTCGGCGATCAGGCGCCCGAACAGCAGATCGTCCGCAGGGCGATTCTCCAGTACCTGGAATCCCCCGAAACTCTTGACACGCTCTTTGGTGGACACCATGGTCGGCCCCAGCGCGAAATGTACACCGTCGAGCTGCCAGGCCACCAGCAGGCCTGCGTAAAAGTCGGAAATCATCCCGACGGTTTGAAGTTTGTCGACAAACGTTGTTTCCTGCGAACTTACGTAGAAACAAGTTACGCCGCCGACTTTGGGGTCGCGCAACGGGTCGACGACGGTTCGCAGATAATTGCTGTCCACGCGCACGTCGGAATCGTTGATAACCAGATACTCGTATTGGGCTTCACGCTCCATTAGTCGCAACTTAGCAACCTTATCGTTGATGGCGGTGTGGCCAGCGCTGTAGAGCAGACGGATTTTCCGTTCCGGGAAGTCTCGCATCAATTTCTGGATGACCGGCACGGAAGGATCGGTCTGGTCAGTTACGCAGAAAATGAGTTCATATTCGGGATAGTCCTGTCGGCAAAAACTGGCAAAATTCTCATAAGCATCAGGATCCAGGCCTCGGACCGGCTTGAGATTGCTTACAGGAGGAGTGAAGTTGTGTTCTTTCGCGGATGGCGTCCTCGACTGCCAGAAATAGCGCGCGGAGCTGTAGATTACGAGAAAGTAGAAAACAAACGGAATGGCAGCCGCGAAAAGAACGACGTGCTCTAGAAGCTTAGGAGGCACGGCACCTCATTCCTGATTCCACTGCGGCTCGCAGAACTGACGCGGGAACCCGCCGGACCGCAGAACGGCAGGTGTGTCGCCCGCCTTACGATTCTATCCTGATCGAGAGAAATTCCCGAATACCAGCGGATTCCGGGTTTGCATTCCCTCATCTTGAGATCAACCGACGATACGTAACGGGACAGTTCATAAAGTCCACGAGTCCCTGCTTCTTCGTCGGCCGGGATTTCGCGCGCCTTCCCTGAAAGACCCTCTGAATCTATGCGGCTTTTGTTGTGCTGATTTTGCTATTCTAAATCATCGGTGAAAATGAATACGTGACCCATACTCGCAGACTCCAGCTGAAAACGATTCCCTTGATTCTGATCAGCATCGTTTTGGGACCTCTTGGAAACGTATTTCTCGGCAAGGCCATGAAACGCGCCGGTTCGGTCAATTCGGGGAGAATTCTCGATCTTGTCCCGATCGCCTCTCGGGTATTGATGTCCGGCTATATCTGGCTCGGCATAGGCTGCTTGCTGGTATTTTTTATTGTTCACATGTTGCTGCTGACCTGGGCGGATTACAGTTATGTACAACCTGCTACGTCGCTGTCGTACCTTTCCATCACCCTGCTGAGTTACCTCGTCCTGGGAGAGGCGATCTCCCCGTCACGATGGCTTGGCGTGACGGTGATCTGCTTGGGCGTTTTCATCGTAGGTCGGACCTCGCCCAGCACAACCGGAGCGCCTGAACATGCTTGAAGGGGTCCTGTTCTTTTTCATTGTCGTAGCAGGAACCGGTGGCGAGCTGTGCGTAAGTCGCGCCATGAAGAGCATCGGGGAAGTCCACGACTTTAGTCCCAAATCTATTCTCAGTTTCATTCTGCAATCGTTAGGCTTGCCGTGGATGTGGATGGGTATCGCTCTGATGAGCTTGGGGTTCTTCTCGCTTCTCGGTATTCTCTCATTTCAGGAAGTGAGTTTCGTAGTGCCGGTGAGTGCCCTGAGCTATGCTGCAGGAGCGCTCGGAGCAAAAGCTTTCCTGGGTGAACACGTCAGCCGAAATCGCTGGATCGGAATTGCCGTCGTTTGCCTCGGGGTCACCATGGTCTGGTGGAGCAGAAGGTAGGCAATCGCCTAATATGGGGTAAAACCACTCCTCGAGACCGGAGTGGCCATACCAAGCTCCCCTTAAGTGGATATTGTCGCTGGACCTGTTTCGATATTAACCTGATCGCGGAATAGTTTGTCCCGGCATAACCGAACCCAAGACAGAAGGGCCTTGCCCCTGCGCAACGAAAGACGGGCCGCGATTCTGGACACGTTTCTGTGGCATAGCATCCACGAGGTTCGTCGATGGTAAATCGCGCAGCCCTATCGAAACTTGGTATTTATGTCTATGGAGCGGGGGCCATCGCGCTTGGTGTCTCCGGCTTGGTGTGGAGCGACTTCGCAACCAATTGGCAACGTGTCCAGGCAAATGTTCCTCATCGCGAGGCGCTCGCATACATCACCGCTATCGTTGAGCTTTTCGGAGGCGTCGCCATTTTGTGGCGCCGAACCGCCGATGCTGGCGCGGTGATACTAACGGTCCTCTATTCTGTATTTGCGTTGCTGTGGGTGCCTCAGATACTTGGGTCTCCTCGCGTGTACGACGTGTGGGCGAATTTCTTCGAAGAGTTGTCGTTAGTGATCGCGGGGATGGTAGTTTACGCATCGTTAGCACCGCCCGGTTCGGTGTGGGCGGGCAGGAGGGCTCGGGTCAGCCGTTCGTTCGGGATCTGCGTGATTTCGTTCGCGCTGGAGCACCTGTTTTATCTTTCGGGGACGGCCAGCTTTGTTCCGAAGTGGATTCCGCCCGGACAATTGTTCTGGGCGATAGCGACCACCGTGTTTTTCTTGCTCGCCGCCGTTGCCATACTCTCGGGAATTCTCGCTGGTCTCGCCTCCCGTTTGCTCACCGCGATGATTGTCGGCTTCGAGGTTCTGGTGTGGGCGCCCAGACTCCTTGTTTCTCCTCCTGTGCATTTCTCGTGGGCCGGCAGCTCGATCGGCTTGGCGATGGCGGGCGCGGCCTGGGTAATTGCCGACTCGATTAGCCGGTCGCGAAAAGTAAGCCCAGAACTACAAGAAGCCAACAGTACCGTCGGCAGCTAAACCAGTACAGCTCCGTTCGTCTCGCGACCATGTGCTCATCGTTTAGCGACCGACAGGCTCAGGTCCGGCAGGGGTTTGTGGCTGCGGGTTGCGTTCCATAACCTGGACCGACATGTGGCCGTCGCGCGTGAAGACCAGCAGCCCGATAAAGTCGGTTTTCTGAATTTTCCTGTCTGCGCCTTTCCGCTTCGAGCGAGGCCAGCCGCCACGCACCGATTAACCGTCCTCGCATGCCTTCATTTCCAACGAGATCCTGGCTCCCGGACAGCGTCATTGCGGTCACGCCGGCAAGCAAACACACTACGCCAAGCGAAGCAGTTTTTTCACACTCGGCTCCTCGTCAATCGTGTCTCAGCGGCCCACCATTTTTTGCAGTTCCTCGGGATACCGGGCACCCTGCGCCGCGATCTTTGAGGCTGCCATCGACAGCTCGCGGACTTCGTCGGGCGAAAGTGTGATGTTAGCGGCTCCGATGTTTTCTTCCAGCCGATGTAGCTTGGTCGTGCCCGGGATCGGCACGATCCACGGTTTCTGCGCCAGCAGCCAGGCGATCGCGATCTGCGCAGGGGTCGCTTTCTTCTGTTGCGCAGATCTGCCAAGCAGATCCACAAATGCCTGATTCGCTTTCCGGTTTTCTGGCGTAAAGCGAGGAACGATGTTCCGGAAATCGCTTTGGTCGAACTGCGTGTCTTCGCTGATCTTTCCGGTAAGGAAACCTTTACCAAGTGGACTGAAGGGTACGAATCCGATCCCCAGTTCCTCCAAGGTCGGGATCACGTCTGCTTCAGGTTCCCGGAACCACAGCGAGTATTCGCTCTGCAGTGCGGCCACCGGCTGAACTTTGTGCGCGCGGCGTATCGTCTGCACCCCCGCTTCCGAAAGTCCGAAGTGCTTTACCTTTCCTTGCTGAATCAGCTCTTTCACTGCTCCAGCAACGTCTTCGATCGGCACGTTGGGGTCAACGCGGTGCTGGTAGAACAAGTCGATGACTTCGGTCCGGAGCCGCTTCAGCGAGGCCTCGGCGACTTCCTTGATATGCGCGGGTCGGCTGTCCAGCCCGGCTTGTTTCCCCGTGTTCGGATCAAGCTTGAACCCAAACTTGGTCGCGATCACCACCTGCTCGCGGAAGGGAGCAAGCGCTTCCCCAACGAGTTTTTCGTTTGTGAACGGGCCGTAGACTTCCGCTGTATCGAAGAATGTCACGCCGCGTTCCACCGCTGCCCGGATCACCGAGATCATCTCCTGCGTGTCTCCGGCCGGACCGTAGCCAAAGCTCATCCCCATGCAGCCGAGCCCGATCGCCGATACTTCCAGGGTGCTTTTTCCAAGCTTGCGCTTTTCCATTCGTTTTTCCTCCCGAACCGCTTCTCTCACCTCCGAGCTTAAGAGCAACCGCGGTAGAAGCGGTAGCCCGATCCTTCCGACTTCTTGCCTATTCCTCTCGCTAGGTGGAAACTCATTGCTCTATTCGGAGCCGAGCGGCTATTTTAGAGGCAACGCACCGGAAGCCAATACAATGACATACCCCAACAACAGTGCTTCTCCGCCACCTGGTCGAACGCGCGAACTGCGCAGCGAGTTGGCCCGAAAAATTGCCTCTTTCATTGGTCCTAAAGAGAAACTGATAACCGACGTACCCGGTTTGCTGCTGTCCCGGCGGACCGCCCCCACAGCACCGGCCTCGGCCACCTACGAGCCAAGCCTCGCCGTGGTCGCGCAAGGGCGCAAGCGAGCGGACCTTGGCGGAACCACCTTCATCTTCGACGAGTCGCGATACCTGCTGACATCGCTCGATTTGCCAGTCATCTGCAACGTGGTCGAGGCAAGCGAGCAGGTGCCCTATCTCTGTTTCGTGCTCAAGCTCGATATGGCCGTAGTCAGACAGCTTCTTAGCCGCGAGGAGGTTCAGGCGCCTGCGGCGCCTTCTGGCAGTCCTGCCATGGCCACCGGTGAGACCACCGCCGAATTGCTTGATGCCTGCTGCCGGCTGATAGACCTGCTGAACACACCGCAGGACATTCCTTTTCTGAGTGGCCTGATTCAACACGAAATCGTCTACCGAATCCTCCGTGGACCTGAGGGAGGGCGACTTCGAGCGGTTGCCACGCTCGGAGACCAGAGCCATCGGATCGCAAAGGCAGTCGCGTGGGTCAGGACGAACTACGCGAAGCCGCTACGGGTGGAAGATCTTGCAAAAACGGCGGGCATGGGCGTGTCCACGCTGCACCACCATTTCCGAGCGCTGACCGCCATGAGTCCTCTTCAATATCAAAAACAACTTCGATTGCATGCAGCGCGGGAACGCATGCTCATCGACGGTCTAGACGCTGCCAGTGCCGCGTTTGAAGTCGGGTACGAAAGCGCCAGCCAATTCAACCGCGAATACAGCCGTCACTTCGGCCAACCACCCCTGCGCGATATTCGAACTCTCCGCTCGCCAGGCGCTTTGCCCCTGGAGTCGGTCAGTAATCAACAAAGGGTTGGCTGACCGCGTTGCAAACACTCGAATTGATCGTTGAATTGTGGCTTGCAGTTTCCGGTGTCTCGTCCGGTAACTCCTTTGGACAACCCAGCGGCGTCAAGCACCGTTGTCAGGAGTCCCGCAAAGGGAATTCGTCAGAAAACACTTTCGTTCATCGCTTCTTACTTTTATGCACCCGCGCTCGAGTACCTGCAGGTGCTTTGCTCCTCAATTTGATCTGATTGTAATCAACGGCGTCACGGACGAGATTTTTTAGAGCGCGCTCATTGATCTGATCGCCCTCGAACAAATCGATCGCTCGCCACACATTGCCTCCGAGGCCCGCGTTGAAGAGCTTGTCAGGATCTGGGAGGCTCGCCCCGTGAGCAAAGGTAAGCTTCACCTTTTCTTTGTGGGCGTTGCCGACCGCGATCATTCCGTCGCGAGACCACACCGGGCTTCCCATCCACTTCCATTCCTCGACTATCTCTCGGTCGGCCGCAAGGATGCTCTTGCGGATGCTGGCCAAGGTTTTGCCGCGCCAGTCCTGGAGTTTTGCGATCAGTTGGTCAATACGTTCCGATGGATTCATAGGATCTTTATGCCTCGAATTCTTGTACGGTTTTCGCGTGACTAGTTTAATTGTGAGGATTCCACTGGAGGCGACCGGTCATTCCGGAGGGAAGCCGATTACGGTTCCAGGAGGAAACCGGTCAAGCGTCGGAGCAAAGCGACGCGGGCACTTCGATGTTGCCAAGACTGCCCGAGGATCGGCTGATCTTAGCCCGCTTCCGTTCATAGCGTAGCCCGACCGATCCATTCGAGTAGGACTTGCATTCTGTTAGCTGGAAGTCGCGCTGCGGAAACTTGCCCGGAAACCCGGGGATGCCGTCGCCTAACAGTATGGGATCAAGCCCGATGAAGAGCTCGTCCACCAAATCCTCTTGCAGGAAACTGCGGGCCAATTCGCCCCCACCTCCCAGATAGATGTCTTTCCCCGGGCGGCGTTTTAGCTTTCTCACAAAGGCTTTCAGAGATCCGCTCACCACTTCAAAACCCGCTCGTTTGCCCGGTTTCCATCGCCGAGAGATTACGTAATTCGCCATGCCCGGCGTCTCGGGGATCTCTCCACTCTCGCGCATTTTCGCCGTGGCAACTGCAGTTTTACGGCCCATGATCGTGGTATCGATCTTGGAGAAGAAGTCTGCCATCACCGATTCACCTTCTTTGTCGATGACCAGAAAATCGAGGTCGCCATTGCGCCGCGCAATGTAACCGTCAAGGCTGATTCCGAATCCAAGGATGACGTTTCGTGGCACGGCGCGATTGTAAGACAGACGGGTTACTTGCCGTCAAGAAAATAGTCCCCACCATAACGGCTGTATTTAATCGAGCTTTGTGATTCCGAATCGAACCGTAGTCTCGGCAAGCCGTAGGCTGTTCTTGCCTCATCTCAGTGAACTCTGGCGTGAAAGCTTCCCCGACATGCCCGCATCGACCTCCGCTGCTGACCTTACCTCGACGCGCTTCGCATAGGGCCGCTGTCCACAGATGCTTGCGCTACCCCCAACTCGATAAACAGGCCTAGCGTTGGAGGTAAGCCGCCCCAGCGGGTCGCGCCGAAAGCTTCGAAATAAGGCGTCGAACGACATGTCCGTTCCACATCCAAAGTCCCGAAAGGACGAGAATAGGAAGGAAGACAAACCGAACCAGGGGGGCGTATTTCGGGATCTCTACAAACGGACCATAAATAAACCGAGTATCGGAATGCTAGATGGAGCGTGCTGGGTGCATTTATTTTGCGCTCCCCCCTCGATTCACGACTTCTGAGACGCCTGAGGCGGCCAGTTGGGCGTTTCAATACCGAACTGCTTGGCGTACTCCGCGTTCAGCCGCTGCCATCCGCCGAACTTCATCGCCTCGCCACCAACGATGCGGCCGATGGGAGTTCCGCTGAGAAGGCGATCCAGAACATCGAAACAAATGTGCCACCCGGCAGCACCCATCGCGATGAAGCGGCGACCGATGTTAGTCCACAGCGTCAAGCGGGTGCCGCCACCCAAAGCTTCGAGTTCCCACCGCATATCGTGGTCACCCCAGTTGTACTCAAGTACTTCCGGAGCGTCGGCTCGCGTCACTCTCGCAACGGAAACGTGCAGCCTGGGCGCTGCCACCGTGGTGAGCTTCACCGTGGATCCCACCGTGCCCAGGCTCCCATCGGCTTCAAAGGGAGCCCACTCGCGCAGCTGCGCTGGGTCGGTAAGCGCCTCCCAGACTTTTTCCGGCGAGTGGCGCAGTTCTCTGACGAGAATGAGCGTCCAGTTCTCGCCGTCCTTTCGTATCTGCGCCCCGATGGCCGGGCCCGGTGTGTACTGCTCGCTGGGCGTCACCTGGTTCTCCTTAGCGTGAACGTGCCAGCTGGGTGAGCTGAATCAGGTTGCCGCAGGTGTCGTTCAGCATGGCAATAATCGAGGCGGTCACGTCGGTAGGCGGCATCGTGAACTCGGCGCCGCGAGCCTTGATCCGCTCGTAATCGCCCTGGATGTCGTCAGTGAAGAACATTGCTGCGGGCTGGCCCTGTTGAAACATCGCCTGCTGATAGGCTTTGGCCGCGGGGTTGTCGTTCCGCGCCAACTGCAGCTCCGTGCCGTCTGGCTCCTCGGGCGAGGCCACCGTCAGCCAGCGATATGGGCCCTGACTGAAATCGGTCTTCTTGGCAAAGCCGAGTCCCTCGGTATAGAAGCGCAGAGCCTTGTCCTGATCATCCACGTATACGCTGGTTACTTTGATTTTCATTTCGTCTCTCCTGTGTCACGTTCGCGGTTTGGGCCGCTTCGTTTTCTCCCGGTCTTCTTTTTCGTTGGGGTTGACTGATCCATGCGGTCGAGGTGGCGTTCCAGGGCATCCACGTGAGCGGACCAGAACTGGCGAAACTGCGCCAGCCAGGCATCCAGCTCCTGAAGTGGTTCTGGCTTCAGCCGGTAGAGACGGCGTTGTGCGTCCACCGTGGATTGCACGAAACCGGCCTCGCGCAGCACGCGCAGGTGCTTTGACACCGTCGGCTGCGACATGCGAAGTTGACGCTCGATCTCTCCAACCGACTGCTGGGACAAGACCAGGAGGCTCAATATCGCGCGGCGGTTCGGCTCCGCAATGATTTCGAATACAGATTCCACGCTTTTGATATACTCCACATAGCATATACGTGTCAAGGCATATTCAAGAGGAAACGGGAGAAAGAAACGGGAAGAAAGAAACGGGGGACAGACCGAACGCTTCCGTAGCTTTGCTTTAACGAGGGGTTAGGACGCCGTCAACGCGAAGGACTGCTTTGCTCGAACTAGCGTAGTGTTTCGGTTGTGGCTCCGACAAATCGCATCCGACTGAGCGGACTTCCGCGCTCCAACCCACCCGCCGAGTGGCGGCCTTTTGATCTGAACGGAAATCTTCGACCCCATTGGGTTA